>OY761615.1:0-5946411 GCA_963664845.1 Ignavibacteriaceae bacterium | reverse complement strand
CCACGGACGCCCGTTCGACCTGGTATGCTGCCGGTTTGACAACACCACCTACTACTGTGCTTCCGGGAACCATTGTCACTGATGATTTTACTGCAACCCCGCTTACAGTTACAAGTGGAACCGGCGAATTATACGTGGCCCTGGCGAACAAAGCTGGGGGAATTAATAATCCGCTGCCCGTCGAGTTGGTCTCATTCGGCTCTTCAGTAAACGGATCAGTTCTTAAACTTACGTGGACTACGGCGAGTGAGATAAACAGTGCAAAGTTCTTTGTTGAGCGTACCTCGAAGAGTAGCGGCGTTTGGAGCAAAATTGGTGAAGTTAATGCTGCCGGCGTGAGCAATGCCCCCAGGAATTATGTTTATTGTGATAGATTTCCTGTTACAGGGAAAGTTCAATATCGGTTGAAAATGGTTGATGCCGATGGTACTTCCAAATACAGTTCAGTGATTGAAACTGAAATTGGGCTGCCGAAAAATTTCAGTTTGATACAGAATTATCCCAATCCTTTCAATCCGTCTACTACATTTAATTACGCCATTCCTGTTGACAGTAAGGTTGCGCTAACGGTTTACAATCTGCTTGGAAATGAATCTGGAAGGCTGGTTAATGAATTTCAAAAAGCCGGATATCATTCAATGAATTTTAATGCTCAGGGATTGCCAAGCGGTGTTTATTTCTATAAACTCACAGCAACTCCGGTGGATGGAACTAAACAGTATTCCATGACAAAAAAAATGATCCTTGCCAAGTAAAAGATCAATCTTCCATCAAGGCAATTCATCGCATTGAGCTACCGTTAGCTGCAATGCAGAAACTTTCATGAAACCCCGGTCATTGACTATCCGGTGGGGAATGATACCTGCAAAAATGGTGTGTGGAAATTCATCTGGGCCGGACTGTTTAATTTACGGCAAGTATTCCGGCTGGAAAAAACGCACACAAATAAGAAATATGGAAAATCAAATACAATGCAGTAACCCTTTTTCTTTGCAGTCAGCATATTTCTTATGCCAGAGAACAAAGGGTGCTAATTTGAAAATAACCGAACCGCATAATTTATTAATCCAAATCTGAGTGGACTTTCTATGAAAACTTTTTTACGGATCTTCCTTTATTTATCTGTCTGTGGCCTGGCATCAGGATCAATTCTGAACGCCGCAACAATAACTTCAAACCCTGTTACTGCCGCCTGGACTTCAGTGACCACCTGGGTAGGGGGAGTGGTTCCCGGGGCGGGGGATGATGTAGTGATTGTTAGCGGAGCTGTTATTACCCTCAGTACAAGTACTACGGTTGTCTCAACTACCATAAACAGTGGTGGAAGATTGAATATTGGTGCAAATTTGTCATTGAGCGGTGATATCATTGCGAACGGCATGTTGAGCGGCAGCGGGTATGTCATTACAACCAATGGAAATATCACCATATCAGGACCAAATGCTTCACTGGTGTTTAACGGATCAGCCGGTTGGATTGTTGGGACAGCAGCCAAAACATTCACTCTGGCAAACGGTGCACTTTTTGAACTTGCCGTAACTGGAGCCACACCTTTAGCAACGATTCTGAAAGTATCAGGTGCCGGTGCATGGACTTGGGTGGTGGATAATTCCATCTCGAATACCACCATTACTTATAAAAATGGCAGCAGTACAACAGTTATTACTGCGCTTCCCAACGGACAATCCTATGGAAATGTTGGAATAAAATCTGCTTCAGCAGGAACCTCCGATTGGTCAAATTCCCTGGGTGCTTCGCTGACAATAAATGGTAATTTTATATTTACGAATACTACATCTGCAAAACAGACCCTCGATTTGCTGGGAAATACGCTCACCGGCAACGGAACAACAAGTACTTTTATAATATCCAATACCAGCACCGGTAGCGTTGGCATTCAAACTTCAAGAAGTATAACGGATTTCAGTTTGTTATTCCCAGGTTTTATGCCGGTGACAGGCTCCACATTTGGAACATTCTCATTTAATGCTTCAGCAGACCAGATAATTCCTGGTGCGACGTATAATAATCTCATTATCAGCGGAACTGGCGGCACAAAAACATTCAATGGTGATGTTACCGTAAACGGCACGTTCACCCGGGGCGGAGCGACAACCATCCCGGTGCTGAATTTCGCCTCCTATTCGCTGACTTACGGGCCGGGGGCTACACTTGAATATTCTTATTCCGGTGCAGATCAGACCTCTGTAGGGCCCGAATGGCCTGCAACAAATGGTCCCACAAATTTGAAGATCAACAGTTCACGATTTCTGACCCTCGATGCAAACCGGACCATAACCGGTTTTGTAAATAGAACGCTTGCAAGCTCGAGTGTGACAGGAGCGTTTATCAAAGTCGGGTCAGCAGGAACACTGAACTATGCTAGCGGTGCATATCTGATCTATAATACTAACGGATCAGTTGTCCCGAAATTTAATGTCACGGATTATTCAAATTGCAAAGACATCCGTATTAATGCGATTGGAAGTTCTAATTATGTTTCAACAGGAGGGAATCAGACCTTTGGTTCAGATGTGGTTATTACCCTTATGGGGAACAGTGGTTTGAAAGTGGACCTTGGAGCGACTGGAGCGGGCCCTGTAACGCTGACAATAAACGGAACTTTAATTACAGGCGCCACCAACACGATAATTGAGGGAAGTTTCTCACAAGGTGCTGATGCGTTTGTTCTTGGAGCAACCGGAACAATAAAAACAGCTAATCCATCAGGATTGAATGGTGTTATTGCCACAACAGGTGCCAACAGCCTGTCAACTTTAGCTACATACGAATTTAATGGTACCGCTGCACAGGTTACCGGCACTTTATTACCTGCTGCCGTCGGACAATTGCTGTTGAACAATACGGCAGGCATAACAATTACGAATCCGGTCACCGTAAGTGGCAGTTTAACGTTGGGTGGAAACGGGACGTATACCAATCTTACCAATGTTTCCGGCTATTCAGGAATTGCATACGCTGCAACAAATCCCCAAACCACTGGTGATGAACTTGCATCATCTATCGGGGCTCTGACAATCAATAATAGTAATGGTGTTTTTATCAATTCTTCAAAAACTGTAACCAGTGCATTGAATTTGCTTAACGGAAAATTGTTTCTTGGAGAACATAATCTTATCCTTGGTAAGGACGCGGTAATTTCAGGGACACCCTCCGTCAATGGAATGGTGGTTGCTGAAGGTGCAGGTTCTTTTATTAAACTAATTGACGATACACAGAATACGCCATATTCAATTACCTTTCCGGTTGGCGATAATACTGGCATCGCAGAATATTCTCCTGTAACCATCACAATCAATTCCGGAAGCTTTTCTGCGGCACAACTCTCTGTTAACCTGACAAATGCGAAACATCCTGCCAACAGTAGTATAGCGGATTATGTGAACCGTTATTGGACAATCTCCTCAACCGGTATCTCCAATCCAAACTATACGGTCGTTTGCAACTACCTTCCTGGTGACATTACCGGGACGGAGTCCAATCTTGTTGGCGGAAAACGTACAGCATCGGTATGGTCAAATATTGGTGGTGTCAATTCCGTTACGCATTCTATTACAGGCAGCAGTTTAACTTCGTTGGGTGATTTTACCGCTGGTGAAGCAACTGCTTTTTCGGGACCCACTTCGGGCATCGTAAGCATAACTGCAATTCCTGAGGGCTATTATAATCCATCCTCAAGTGCTGTGTTAAGCATTGAGGATACGTTGCAGGTATATTTGGCCAGCACAGTTTCTCCTTACATGCCGGTTGACTCAGCCAATGTTGTGATTGATCGGACAACATACACTGGTTCAGCAAAGTTTACGCATGCAGCAAACGGTACATACTATTTATTGATCAAGGGGAGAGCAATTGTGAAAACCTGGAGTGCTGCCGGAATACCTTTCGTGCAAGGTTCGACCAGCAGTTATGATTTCACTTCTGCTGCAAGCCAGGCTTACAATAACAATCAGGTTCTTAAAGGAACGAAATGGTGCATCTACAGCGGTGATGTTGACCAGAGTGGATATATTGACAACAATGATTTGCTCCTAATCGACAATGCAGCATTTGCTTTTATGAGTGGTTATTTGATTACAGACCTGGATGGATCTCTTTATGTGGACAATAATGACTTATTGATCTGTGATAATAATGCATTTGGTTTTATTGGAACAAAGGGACCGGACGTGATGAAAAAACAATTGAGGATACCAATTACCGTGAAAACAAATCAAAAGAAAGATTCTCAGGTATTACCTGAAGGCAATTAATTGGAAGTAAAAAGCTTACTGTAAGTACTAAGGTCCCGATTTCCCGGGTAACCCGTGTATTAAAAGCAGGCAAACTAATCTTCCAAATGCAAATAAGTCGTGTCTTGGCTTATATGGGATGGCCGGATTTCACCAGAAGTCTGGCCATTTTTTTTGTAAGATGGGCAATGGGATGGCAGCTAATAGAGCGACTCTGGTTTGTGCGGAGGCAATGGTTTCAGCGTAACGCGATTTGTGAAGAATGCCATTCCTGCGAAGGCAGGGATCTACCTGCTTCAAGTCGTATCAGCGACAATCCTATTATCAGCATCTCATGGTTATGCTAATTTGACAACTTTAGTACGGGGGAGAGGGTGCTCTCAGCGACAAGGAACTTCAATCTAAAAAGAAGAAGACCGCCCGGTCGTTACGGGAAGGCAATAAAAAGAGCCCGGTGAAAGTTTGAGATTCCACCGGGCTTATTAATCATAAAGTTCCCTTATTTCAATACGATAAGCTTTCTGGTCGAAGTAAATTTATCCGTTCGCAATTCATAGAAATAAATCCCTGACGGATAGCCTGAAGCGTTCCATTCAATTGTGTGGTTTCCTGCAGCAAAAGGTCCATTGGCTAATTCCACAAGTTTTTCACCGAGTTGATTGTAGATACTGACTTTTACGCTGATATCTACGGGTAGCACAAAGCTTATGGTGGTAGAAGGATTGAAAGGATTCGGGAAGTTTTGATTTAGAATAAAACCACCGGGTTGAGCAGGCTTGTTTTCTTTGATTCCCGTAACTTTATTGAAGTATTTCTGAAAAAAGTCTGCGCTTTCGCGGGAACTTGAAGTTACCGTGGAAGGATTTTTGATAATACATTCAATGCCGAGTGGATCCATGAGATCTTTAAGACGATAGCCCATGTTGATATGGTGAATGCCCTGGCTTCCGGTTGTTGCTGTATCCACCGTGCTGTAGTATGCCCAAACCGGAGCATCATCTTTCGTAAGGAAAGTGATAGGCGATGCAATTTTGAAGAGTGAATCAGCATGAGCATCTGGTATTGCGATCTGCGCCGCAGTCAAGCCGAATATTGTTCCTTGAGTATAATAACTGAATTCCAACACAGCAGGCCCAATCCACTGGGTCAGAATCCGGGGGTCGACACAGGATTGTCCACTCCATATTGCCACACAGCTTAAGCGTGATGACATTCGTAAAACCGAATCCGCATTGAGAGGATCAGCGAGGTCATCATGAAAGCCAAGCCAATAGGAGGCACAACCGCCGGCAGAACTTCCACCTGCTCCAATTTTTGCAGGATCAATATTCAGTTCCTTTGCATGAAAGCGTGCGTACTGAATAGCCCTGGCGCAATCGTAATAATGATTGGGAACTATGATTTCAGGAGCAAACCGGTAATTGATCGACATTACGGAGATGCCCCGGCTTATAAATTCAACAACCAGGCTGTTTGAGATGTCGGTTTTATCACCTGAAGTGAACCCACCACCGTGAATATATACAAGCAAGGGTGTGGGGCGGGAAGATGATGCTTTCCAAAAATCAAATTGATGTGAAGGTGAAGCGCCGTATTTGGCATTGAATAATGTTGGTACACTACCTGAGTTACCTCCGGTTGCGTGTGCCAGACATACCTGTAAATTTGCGTTGTCGGAAAGAACAACCGGTGTGGAGAGTGCTGTGCTTAAAATAGCAGTGGGTGGGTTTGAGAGGTCTATAGTTACGCCGGTTGGCCCCGCATTTGTCCAAGTGGCACGACTGTCACTGGAGTATGCAACGCGAAGATCATTATTGCCCTGAGTTACACCATCATCAATATTATATGTAGGAGCGAACTGACTGAATCCCATGGAAGGAGATGCAGTTGCAACACCACCGGTAGAATATCCAACAGTATAGTAGTGGATTCTTGAAACTGTATCAATACCGCCGGTTAGCAAACTGCCTCCCGTGTTGGCATCACCCTTATTCAATCTGACATACACATAGTGTCCGCTTGCAAGGCCACCATTTGTGCAATACACTGTAATAGGGCGGTATCCATCAGCATCTCCTATTTCAAATTTCTTATTTGCCGCGGCACTGGAGTTCATACCTCTGCCTAAGGCACCATCGACATAGCATGAAGCAGAACCGCCAATTATTCCGGCGTTGCTTGTGGTAAGCAGCACCCAAATATTAGTGCCCGTTTCAATTATCCCGTTCTGAAAAGTAAGATAGGCCGGCCCAACGGTTGCCGAACTAACCATAAATAAGTTTCCGGAAGTAAGGATCACTCGTGCGCCACCGGTTTTATTTATGGTAACATTATTAAACTCTTCACTGGCGGATAAATACAGTTTGTTCTGTAGTGAAACCAAAGAATTGGCAGTGCCGGCAAATACTACGTGTGCTCCATTTGATGTTCCTCCGCTGGTGCTGCCTGCACGCATATCAAAGACTCCCTTATTGGTTAAATTTCCAAACAAAGTCAGAGTATGTTCATAGTAGCTGTTCGCGGCGGCGGCAGGGCTCCTGTTTTCGACGTGAAAGAGGCCGCCTGAATTCACCAGAATATTTCCGTTCACGGTAATGCCTGCTGGGATGCCATTTATTGCAAAACGTAAGGTAGCTCCGATGCCATTTATGGTGAGATTATTACATGCGGCATTAGATATATCAAGCGTGATGATGTGGCTTGCTGCAATAATTACATCATCGGTTGCTTTTGGAATAACACCACCTACCCAAGACGTCACTGAATTCCAGGATCCTGAACCTGCCGATATTATTTGTCCATAGCTAAAGCCGGAGAAAAACAAGACCAGCAAAAATGAATAAATATGGTTTTTTCGTACCGCGCTCATAAATTTTCCTGCAATTTTTTGATAAAATGTTGATAAAACAAAGAATTTGGGCCCCTGGGTTAATTTGAGCAAAGATATGTCAGACAACATACATAATATAAGTGATGCAAGGCTTTCCGGCAATGATAATCTTCAAGATTTTTGAGCGTTAAGCTTTGTGCCCATGGAAATTTCCGTCCATTTGTGGGTTGTTGATCCTGGGAAGCAAGCTGAATAGAGGAATTGAAGGAAGTTTTATTAAGAAATTACGGATTGAAGACTAAGACAACTGGATGAGAGTATTCCCGCAGTTAAATAAAAAATGTTATTTCAGCATTTTTTTGTTTTTGAATTTAACATACATCACTTATATTACTATAAGATGTATGACATATTATTTATGATCCTTAACCGAAAACTATCTTATAATGCATTTTGCACGATTTATTTCTTCCATTAGAACTTTTAGCGAACAATCATAAAAAATCTGGCAATTATTGATAAGCTGCTATAAAACGCATTTGAGCGAAACAAATTTAATTATTAAAACAATTCATTTATTAATTGGTGAAAGACTATGAAGAAATTATTTACCTTTTTGTTGATGCTTTCAGCATTGAGTGTTAATGTGTTTAGTCAGGTAGTAGGCGACTATCAATCAGTTGCAAGTGGTAACTGGGGCGCATATGCGACGGTTTGGGTCAAGTGCGTTACCAATGGCACATGGGCTGGTGCTACACCGGCAACAGCCATACCTACCAACGCAACAAACGTATATATCAGAAGCGGTCATACCATCACCTATGAAACGACCAATAAATTCTGTTTGAATTTAACAATTGACAATGGGGGAACACTCATTTCAAATGGAACAAATATCGGAAGTTCCGGCCAAAAGGTATTACGGTTTTATGGAACAAGCATCGTTAACAATGGCACCATAGGAAATTCCGGTGGAACCGATGGATTAAGAGTAGATTGCTATGGCAGTTCAGCTATCACAATATCCGGCAGTGGTGTTATGAAAGTTGCAAAACTTAACCCGGTTGGGGTTGTCCCTGAGTTAAAAATTTCAACCAATTTGTTTGTTACCTACCAGGCTGGCACGACCAGTTCCGGATCAGGGCTGCAAATTACCAATAGTGCAGGAGTGTTTTCACTTATTACGGTTGATGCAGGAGCTTCAATAACCTTCGGTGATTATACAGGGTTTTACACAACTTCCAGCACCAATACCGACGGTGCACTTAGCTTTGTTGTGAATGTTGCCGGTACTATTACCTGTGGAGCTAACGGAACAATTCAGTTGCGTACTGATGCAGCACATACTGGAGCATTTAATGTTTTATCAACCGGTACTCTTTATGTGGGAAATGCATTTACCAACACATCCTCAACTGCAAACAATAACACTAACATCACATTAACGATAGCGTCTGGAGGTAAAATAGTCGGTGGCACCGGTGTTATTGACTTCGCAAAGTCTACTACCATCATAAACGGTGTGTTTGATTTGGGCAATTCGGCCACCAGTGTTCGCAACCTTGGGACAACAACAGTCTCGTCCACCGGTACTCTGCGTCTCAAAGACGGAACCTGGCCAACGATTGGTGCGAATTCAATTACGGGGTCAATTACCTTGAATAGCGGTTCTACGGTTGAATATTACACCCCAACTGTGGCATCCACCTACACACTTCCGGCTTCTCCTGCAAACTATTCTAATCTGCTGATTTCAAACACTTCCGGTGTCACCTTGGGAGGTAATACAACGGTAACCGGCGCATTGACATTATCAGGAGGAAACATCACTACGGGAGCTAACTCGCTGACACTTTCCGCCACCGGCTCAGTAACTTCCGGTCGTGTTGGGTATATAAATGGAACCTTCTCCAAAGTTTTACCCCCGGGATCACCATCCATGATCTTTGAAGTCGGTGATGGGAACTCGTATGCGCCGGTTTCAGCAGTTTTTTATAATGTTGATCCCGCGAATACAGGCTCGGTGTCAGTGAAGACAGTTGCCGGTGATCACCCTAATATTTTAACAGCGGGAATAAATTCATCCAAGAGCGTAAACCGTTATTGGACCATTACCAATAACAGCGCGAATTTTGATGAGTATTCAGCAACTTTTAATTTTGTTAATGGTGATGTTGATGCTGGTGCTGCGACCAACAGTTTTATTGTAAAAAACTATGATAATTTGTCGGTATGGAATTCCCAGATTGTGGGAACCAAAACCACAACATCAACTTCGGTCAGTGGTGTTACCTCTTTTGGCGATTTTGTCATTGGTGAAGCTGCAACTTCAAATCCGGCAATCAGTATTTCGGGTGCCTTAACAGCATTCGGAAACGTTGCAACCGGATCCAGTTCCGAAGAACAATCATATTCGGTTGCGGGGGTGAATTTGACCGCTGATATTTCGATTGTTCCACCAACCGGATTTGAAATATCAACAGGCACCGGCACCTCATTTGTTCCAACTAATCCTCTCATTCTCCCGCACACAAGTGGAACTGTTGCGTCAACAATAATTTATGTAAGGTTTTCACCCGGAACTACAGGTGCCTTTTCGGGTAATATCGTTCATACAAGCACAACAGCCTCACAAAATTTTACTGTATCCGGATATGGGATATCAGTTCAACCGACAACTCAGGCCTCATCAGTGGTGTTTGGCAATAATCCCGGTTTACCAACAAGTATCACCGTTTCCTGGACCAATGGTAACGGTACAAATCGGTTAGTTGTTGCTCGTGCAGGAAGTGCAGTCACCTCCAACCCATCCAACGGAACCTCGTATACGGCCAACACTGTCTTTGGATCAGGATCGGCAATCGGAAGCGGACCGGGGTATGTTGTTTATGCCGGATCGGGTAGCAGTGTTGATGTTACGGGATTAACAGAAGGCAGTATCTACTATTTTTCAGTTTACGAGTTTAATGGCTCCGGTGGTACCGAAAACTATCTGTTGACGCCGGCAACCGGAATACGTGGTGCTAATATCATACTTTCTAATGGCTCGGGCAACTGGAGTGCCGCCGCCTCATGGTTAGGTTCGGTTGTTCCTACGGCAACTGATAATGTTAAAATTGCTTCTTCCTCAACAATTACCGTTGACGTTGCTACAGCAGCCTGTAAGAATATTTTATTCAACTCATCCACTTCATCAAAATTAGCGTTTGCCGCAGGCTCAGTACTTAATGTCTATGGTGATTTCACCACTCTCGGCGCCAATTTGATACCAACCTGGACAGCAGGTGCGAAGTTGAAATTTACCGGCGCTGCTGCAACTCAAATAATTGGAGGATTGAGTGTGAGTAAAACATCAACGTCCCAATTACCGTTTATGGAAGTGGTTGTTGATAAGAGCGCGGGTAAAGTGACAACTCAAGGTGGTGATTTTACTTTTCTTCTCGGTACCAGTCTTGAAATTATCAATGGTACATTTGAACTTGGCGCTACTGATGATATAGAAGCTGTGGCCGGTGATATGACCACTGCTACCACACCAACCATTACTGTGCAAAGTGGCGGAGTGTTCACCATGCTTGGCGGTGATTCTCATATTTGTTCCGGGCTTGCTGCTTCCACGTTACCCATTGGGAAATTAACAATAAATGGCACCGCAAACTTAGGATCCAACACTTCCACAACTAAAGGTGTCAATTTCAATAATGTGGATGTTAACGCTGGTGGAACGCTCAATCTTACGAATACTTGGGGAACGACAAAACTCTTTAATCCCGGAACTCTTACGATACAGACGAATGGTAAACTTGGCATAAATACAAGTGAGAACATTTGGAACTCGACAGCTGTTTTAACGGCGAACAGCGGTTCCACAATCGAGATAACCAGTGCCTCGAATTATTTCCCGATAACCGCACAGTTTACTGATCTGGGTACCATTGCATATGCTGCGGCCTCTGGCGACCAAACTGTGTACGATCGTGCATATAATAATCTTGAACTGAGAAGCGCGGGCAATAAAAACTGGACCATGAGCGGCTCAAGAACCAATGCAAATGTCAAAGTGGAAAATGGGGCAATACTAAATCTTCTGACTTCATCTACAGCGCACAACTTAACGGTAAGCACAGCCTTAAACCTTAATGGTGGTCTCATTGTTCTTGGAGCAAATAATTTGGTATTGGCATCAGGTGCTTCAATTACGGGTACGCCGAGTGCAACAAATATGATTGATGCCAGTGGTTCAGGTTCTGTTTATAAATCAATTGCTAATTCAACGGTTCTTCCATACAGTTATACCTTCCCGATAGGGAATAATGGCAGTACGCCGGTTTATTCTCCGGTTACAGTTACTGTCAATGCTGGAAGTGTTCTTTCAACAGCTCAGGTTGGTGTTAATCTTGCGGCAGCAAAACATCCATCTAACACTAGTGGCACTGATTTCCTGAACCGTTATTGGACAGTGACTGCGTCTGGTATTACAACGCCCTCATATGATCTTACTTTCAGCTACACAGAGGCCGATGTGAGTGTGCCTGCACATGAAGCGAATCTCCATGGAGGTGTCTATGATGGAGCCGCTTGGACCTTGCTTGGTTTGGTAAATGCCGGCACACATCAGCTTTTGGTAACCGGGATTTCTACTCTTGGAAGCTTTACCGCCGGGGAGAGCGGCAGTTTTTCTTCTGTTACACCGGTGGTCATAACCCTGGTGCCACAAGGTTATTCCGCAAATCCATCAACCAATGCAGCGCTTTTGGCCTCACCGGGCGAGACCTTTACCATACATTTTGCAGATCCAGTCTCTTTAGTGGATGTTGAATCACATCAGGCAACACTCACTCTGGGAACAACAAGCATTCAGGCAGCCGCTAATTTCGCTTTGTTGACTACTGGGACATATTATATTTATATTACTCACCCGAATACAATGACAACCTGGAGCAGGGAAGGTGGAGAAACAATAACAACCGGAAGTGCTTTCAATTATGATTTTACATCTGCCAAAACACAAGCGTATGGCGGAAATCTTATTCAAAATGCTACGACCGGCGCATGGTGCGTATTCAGCGGCGACGTAGATGGCAGCGAATTCATTGATAATAATGATTTGTTGCTCATTGATAATGATGCATTCAGATTTGTATCAGGCGCTTCCATAACAGATCTCGATGGAACACGATTTGTCGATAACAACGATCTGCTGATTTGTGATAATAATGCGTATAATTTTGTTGGCGTTAAAAAACCATCTGCTGTAAAAGCAGCTGTAACTCCAATAACTACCGGTACTGTAAAGGCTCAAGCCAACAAGGTGCAGGATTAGAGAAGCGATTAATCATGATTGCATGCGCAAAAACTGGTTGAACAGGAATATAGTATTTGTTTTGAGCTGACTATGAAGTTGGCTTTTATGGAGTGGCCGGATTTCGAAAGAAGTACGGCCATTTTTATTGGATTTTGAGCCAAAAAGGGGGGTGTATTTATTTCTTTTGGAATAAATAATCAAAAACATATATTAACGAAGATATGTTTCAAAGTTTTCCGTTTTTTTAGGTTTAATAGTAAACGATTAAGTTAGCGTTAATTATGATTTTTTTAAATAACTCTGGTTCAACAAACAATTCACAGCCCGGTTTTTATAGCGGGGCTCGAATTCCCATCTATGCAGTTTCAATTCTAATCAATATAAATTCACAAACGGAGGTACACGTATGATCAGAAAATTTTGGTACAGCGTGGTTTTTATTTTTCTAGCCAGTGCAGGCAGTAACTTTGGCCAGCAGGTAATAGGATCTTTCCCGACCATGGACGGTGGGTTTGAAGGACAGAAAGTTGGTGTATTAACGCAAGGAAGTATTTCAGCGGGTAACCAGACAACTGCATTCACCTGTGAAGGAAATAACGGTACTGGTATTCAGTCCAGTGTTTCAAGAACTGGTTCAAAATCCGTAAATATCTATTATTCGGGCACAAGTACAAAACGAATGTTGCAATCTCCTACTGCGGGAGCTGGGCTGATCACCAATGTTCAATACACAGTTCAATACTATTATCGGACACCGGGTGCAACCGGCACAGGAGCAATGATGCAGATTGGCGTTTCTTCCAGTGGAACTGCAAGTCCCAAATACTATCCTTCAGCTTCACCCTTTGCTACTCTTGCTGCTACCAATGGAACCTGGAACAAGGTCGCATCTCAGGTTACCGTTACCGCAGCAGGCACTGCCAGCACCTATGGAATTGGAATTATTCGTGCGAGTGCCTCAGGTAACCCGATGGGAATAGCTCTTGATGTAGATGATTTTGTTGTTTACGCCGGTACGACAGATGTTACTGCACCTGATCCCATTCAGGATCTTGAAATTACAAGTGCGGCCGCCACACAGCAAACTTTATCGTGGAGCGCTCCAACCTCCGGGGTTGACGGCGGTGGTTATATGGTGGTTCGCGGCGTGGCAGATCCGGCTACTACTCCAAATGTAAATGGTATATATGCAATGGGTGGCACAGTGGCTGCTGGTGAAACAGTTGTATATCTTGGAACCAATACTACGTTCACGGATAACGGTCTGTCTCCCAGTACACTTTATTATTACCGGGTTTATACAGTTGACAAAGCATTTAATTATTCGACAGCCATGTCGATCAATGGAAGTACCACTGCTCCAGGTTACGCTGCCGAACCAACATTGCAATCTTCCAATATTACTTTTGCGAATGTCGCTCTGACACAACTTGATATTAACTGGTCAGCCGGCGACGGATCAAATCATCTGGTAGTAGTTCGTGCAGGCAGTGCGGTAACAGGCACTCCTACGGACGGTGGAAGCTATACAGCCAGTGCGACATTTGGCAGTGGTACTGCTCTTGGTACCGATAATTATGTTGTGTATAATGGTACTGGTACATCGGTAACATTGACAGGGTTGACAAAAGCAACCACCTATTATGTTTCCATTTTTGACTTTAATGGCTCGTCTGGATCGGAAAATTATCTGACAACTGGTGCGCCTTCAGCCAATCAGTCCACCACATTTCTTACCATATATTCAAATGGGACGGGTGGCGGTAATTGGGGAGCTGCTGCAACATGGGCAGGTGGTTCAATTCCGGGAAGTTCGGATAACGTTGTTATTGTCTCACCGGATGTAGTTATTCTGGATGCGAGTGGTAAGACTGCATATAATATGACAATTGATGCTGGAGCAAAACTTTATATGAATACTCCGCTCCCCACTTCCTCAATATCATACTTGAATGTATACGGCCCAAGTTTTATTGTGAACGGTACATTTGGTGACTTGAGCACAACAAATCCTGGAAATGATGCCATAAGTCTCCAATTTGTTAATAATTTGACTATCTCCGGAACGGGCGTTATTAAACCGGCCCGCATAAGACCATTGGCAGGTGTTTCGAATGTAACGCTTACCTTGGATGCAGATGTCACTTGTAATTATAACGGTTCCACAGGTTCAGGCGGTGCGGGATTCTATTCTGATAACGCGACTAATGATAACATTACTCTGACCGTTAATGCGGGAAGAACGCTTACAATGGCCGAGGGTTCAAACTTAAATACTGCAAGCAGTTCAGCATCAAGCGGCGGTGCAAGCACTACGTTTAATATAAACGGAACGCTTAATATGCTGGGCACTACGGGTAACGTAGCCTTGGGTATCGCGAGCGGTAAAACCTGTAACTTTAATGTTAACGGCACAGCTAACATTGCCAATGAGCTTATTACCAGTTCGTCCAGCGGTGCAACCCCAACAGTAACCGTTGGTGCATCAGGAGTCCTTACGGTGAAAGGAAAGGTCGATTTCCAAAGTTCTTCTGCTGGTGTTATTACCGGTGCAGGAACTTTCACTCTTCCAGCCGGTGCAACCATCTACGTGGGAAATACTTCAGGACTTGAACCTGTCGCAGGGCCAATTCGTACCGCCACCAGGAATTTTAACACCGCAGCTAATTACGGTTATTATGGCACTACAGGAAATCAGGTGACCGGAGATGAATTACCTGCAACGGTTAATAATTTAGTTGTTGCAAACACTAATGGTATTACGCTAACCAATAATCTAACGGTGAACGGAACGCTGCAGATAAACACAGCAACCTTAAACCCAATCACGCTAGGTACGAAAACACTTACTTATGGGCCGGCAGGAATTCTTCGTTTTGCCGGAACATCGGCACAGACTTCTGATGATGTGGAATTTCCAGCTACAAATGGACCTGCAAGCTTGTCTGTTGCCAATGCAGTTGGTGTAAACCTTCATGCATCGAGGACCATTCCTGGCACGCTTACCCTTTCCACTGGAAAACTGTTCCTTGGAAACAATAATCTTGTTCTGGGAACTGGTGCAACTGTATCAGGTACTGTCTCTTCTACCAATTTCATTTGCCAGAACGGAACAGGTCGACTTGAGAAACAGTTTGCCGCAGCTGGTTCTTTTCAATTTCCTTTGGGAGATACAACCGGTAACTATATTGCCACAACAAATGTGGTAGGCGTTCCTGTGACGCTTACATTCAATAGTGGTACTTTTTCTTCCGGTGTTGTATCAGTTACAACCACCAAAGCAAAGCATGCGAATAATACCAGTTCGACAGATTATTTGAACCGGTACTGGACAGTGACGTCATCCGGAATTACCGGATTTAACGCAGATATCTCGGCAACATTCGCACAGATTGATTTGGTCGGTACTCAGACTTCATTATTCACCGGTGAGTTTACTGGCGGTGTCTGGAAAAAATATTCGGCAGTGAACGCTACCCCTGATGACGTTTTGCGTGCAGCCGGTGTTACTGCCTTTGGAGATATTACCGGTGGTGAAGCAAGCGCATTCACGCCCGGTACAATGAGCATAACTGTGATTCCTGAAGGTTATTACTCCGGATCAGGAGTACTTAGAATTCAGGACACTGTGAAGGTATATCTGGCAAATACAACAACACTTGCCGATGTCGATTCCGCATTACTTGTTGTTGATTCAACTTCATTTACCGGTACTGTAAGCTTTTCGTCCGCGCCAAGTGGTACCTATTATTTATACCTAAAAGGCAGGGCTTTTCTTCAAACCTGGAGCGGTGCAGGAGTAGCTTTTACTCAAGGCTCAACATCTAGCTATGATTTTACATCAGCGGCAACTCAGGCATATGGTTCCAACATGGTTCTTAAAGGTTCCAAGTGGTGTATCCATAATGGTGATGTTGATCAGTCAGGCTTTATTGACAATAATGATCTGCTTTTGATTGACAACTCTGCCTTTAGTTTCACAAGCGGTTATGTGATAACTGATATTGATGGAAGCCGATATGTTGATAACAATGACCTGCTCATTTGTGACAATAATGCCTATAACTTTACCGGAACAAAAACACCGGCGGTCGGGAAAATGATTTCCAGACCGGTTGTGCAAAAAACTCCAAAATCCACGCTGATTCAGAGTAACGAGTAAACGAGGATGAGCAAACCGCTGATACCGAAAGGTTTTGGCGTTCAGAATTAGAACCTGTTATTTAAAAGAGCGGCTGAATCTTGAAAGAAGTTCAGCCGTTTCTTTTTGTTCAGTACGATTGAATAGGTTGTTTAACGTAATGGGACAATGCATCGTATCTCGTTCATCATTAGATAGCAGTGGCCCCTCCATCAACCACCATCACGCTTCCAATAGTTGATCCCGATTCGTCAGACGCAAGATAGACTGCCATTGACGCTATCTCATCGGCAGTGACCAGCCGACCATGCGGTTGACGGGCTATCATTGCCTGCCTGGCCTGCACAGGATCCGGGTATTTTTGGACAATGCTTTGAACCCAGGGAGTGTCAACTGTCCCAGGAGCAATACAGTTAATGCGGATATTTTCCGCTACGTGATCAATGGCTGCGGCACGGCTCATGGCAATGATGCCGCCTTTTGCCGCAGAATAAACTGCCCTTTCGCGAAGACCTACCAAGGCCGCAATTGACGAAAGATTAATTATTGAACCTCCCCCGGATTTACGCATCAAATTGATCGCACACCGCATCCCCAGAAAAGCCCCTTTGAGGTTAACATCAATAACGCGCTGCCAATCATTTTCACTTGTATCAGGTAGCTTTCCCGCAAAACCGGTTCCTGCATTATTAACGAAAATATCGAGTCCGCCGAACTCCTCTTCGGTGAAGGCAGAAAGTTTATCGAAATTTCCGGCATTGGTTACGTTGAGCGAAAAGGGTTGTGCTGCATCACCCAACTCGGTACAAAGTTTCAAGGCGGCATCAACATTAATATCTGCTGCAACCACCCTTGCCCCCTCATTGACGAATTGCCTCGCAATGGCTTCTCCGATGCCTGAAGCAGCACCGGTGACTATTGCTCTTTTACCTTGCAGTCTGTTCATATGGCTTTAATTCTGTTAATTAGTTTACCAATCTGTTTCACCTCAGTGATCATTACATCTTTATCATTCAGGTAGATGGGAGGTTTACGCGTAAATCCAACCCCGCTGGGTGTGCCGGTTGCAATCAAATCACCGGGTTCAAAGGTGAATGAGCGTGACAGCAGGGATATCGCTTTGGCCACGCTGAATATCATGTCGCAGGTGTTGGCGCTTTGCAATACCTGACCATTCAGGGTAAGTGAGAGATCCAAATTGGTGGGATCTTTTATTTCATCTGCTGTTATAATCCAGGGGCCATAGGGACAAAAGGTGTCCAGCGATTTTCCGCGGACCCACTGGCCATCGGCAAATTGAATATCACGCGCTGAAACATCATTAAGCACCGTATATCCAAAAACATAATCCAACGCTTCTTCTTCGGTTACATTTTTGGCATATTTCCCAATAATTACACCAAGCTCAACTTCATAATCAACCTGAGTAGTTATGCCTGTGGGTATGATGATATCGTTATAGGGGCCGGTGATTGATGATGAGAATTTTGTGAAAACGAGCGGATGGGTCGGCACCTGCATTTTTGATTCGGCAGCATGATCAATATAGTTGAGACCAATGGCAACTATTTTGGCAGGATCATAATATGGTGCATCCAGCTCATCATATGAGAGCTGGGTAAACCCGCCAGCGGCATGGGCGGCCCTTTGCAGTTCGCCTAATTCCGCAGCGCTTGCATAAAACAGATTTTTAAGCGGACCAATAAATCCCAGTTTGCTCAGGGGTATATAGGTTTGATCCTTAATCAAAACTGCGCAGCCATTCTTAAGTGTTCCAAGTTTCATATACGGTTATTCCTTTGTTAAAAATTCCAAATTAACGTTAGTTTGGATCGAACGGTCATTGATATCGGTTATTTTTATTCCGGTCGGTGTCTGTTCTATTTTCTTCACCTTGTTAAATGACTTCGTAATTTGAACAAGGCCAAAAATATAAGGTATTGTTATTTTCTTTTTGCCTGACAACCCGAGATATGTTCGGAAACCCTGTCTTTGCAATGAGTTCTGTTCAATGGATGCTCTGTGACCCAGGTGGAAGTTACTGACAGTTTCTTCAATGCCAAGCACCTGTGTATGGCGTGAAGAAAATGGAGGATAGAACCTGCCGCCATTGCTTTGCCACACAACGGTGTTGGGAAGAATGCGTGGATTCTTGAGAGAGAACCAAACCCAGCCTTCTTCCGGATTAGCAACAGCAGACCAACTAAAGGGAAGGGAGGTGTCGGCCACCAACATCCACAAATCTTCAAAGCCGGGATAAACAGGGTAGTGAGTTAAGTCGACTCCAGTGCCGTCTTCACATTTGACCCGGGTCAAATCCACAATGTTCTGTGGATACTTCAGCAGTGAACGGCCAAGTTTTGGATCGCTTTCGATTGGTTCTGGAGGTGTGCCTGCATATTGCCATGCCGAGAATGAAAGCAGGCAGGGTGAGGATAACTTTAGCATGGCATGATGCCCGACAGGCAGTTTGCCGGTGCCGCCTTTTAAAATGTGTTTTTGGTATATTACAGATTCATTCGGTCTGACACTTATTTCCTTAAATACTTCCGCGCCCATGACTTTTTTATCCAACCGGAGCCGGAGCTTTTCCGGATCGGCATTTTGCAGAGTCCATTTACTATTTGCAGTAGTGCCATGCGGACGTTCTTCATCAGGAGTCACGTCGCTTGCACCGAATGGGGCTGCGAAAAAGTCGCCACGTAACATCCTCAACATCGGGGGAATCGGTTCAGTAAATGCTTCGTTTTCCCAGGCGGAGACATTCATTGGTTCTACAACCTGATCAGGAAATTTGAACTTAACCGGGAAAAGATGACCACCTTCGGGAGTTACTCCCACTTCAACAGAATTCGAATTTAGCATAAAAGGCGTCATTTCTTTTTTATCTTTCCATTCTCTATTGTCAATGCCCCGTCTGCAACCAATTCCTCCACCTGCACTTTGAGCATTGCATAGCCACGGAATTCTGTCACTTTATTCATTTTAGCGGAGACATTTTTCCAGAGTTCAGTGAAGGACACATCATTGGCTTCCAAAAGAACATTTTGTTTGACGTCAGAAAGAAATCTCAGAGCGGTGTCGATCAACTCAATCGACTTCTGGCGTCCCAAAGGAGCGTGGTGTGAACACAGGATTCGGTTTACTGTTCCGGCAGCAATCATGTTCCTGAGCTTGAGCAGGCTGTTGACAAATTGTTGTGCTCCCTGAAAGCCGTGAAAAAAAGGCGCCGCAAGTGCGGGCAGAACATCACCCATTAGCAAATCACCGGTGAGGTGATTGAGAAAAGCAACCTCTTCCAGTTTATGACCAGGAAAAGAGATCACTTCGAGATCGATATCATTACCGGGTCTGAATCGGACACCTTCGCAGATAACTGCATCAACATGAATGGCGCCATCCATTAGTCCGAGAATTTCCGCACGTTGTTCCGCAGAATCGGGTATATCCGGATTGGGAATGCAGAATTCCTTGTAGTGAGTTTCGAGATCTTCGATCCAGGTGAGGGCCCCGGCAGCATAGAATCTTGCAGTGGTTAGTTGTTTAACTGCTTTGTTGCATCCGATGTGATCGGCATGCGCATGGGTAATGAGAACCGTGTTGATGTTGCCTGTTTCGGCGCAGAGTTCTTCAATTTGTTTCTTCATTTGTGCAATGCCGGTATCAATAAGTATTGAGTATTCTGACCCGCGGAGTGAATAAACATATAGCGGAACGCCAGGCATTAATTCAAGCATCGTATAATGTATATTTCCATCCAATTTCATGTTATATTTCCTTTTCAATAGTTGGATCAGCAAAATTCTTTTCGGGCATTATGGTATACCAGTCGGGGCGTCCGGGATCACGATCATACTGGTACCCGCCCAGTTCTTTGAAGAGTTCGGCGTATTGTGCAACTTTATCTTGATCCAGTTCAACACCCAGTCCGGGCGCTGATGGCAATTTAATTTTTCCGTCTATGTATTGGAATTTCCCACCTTTGATAATATCATCGGTTAAGTGATGATAGTGTGCATCAGCAGAAAAATTGAGATTCGGAAGGGACGCACCCAAATGCAGCATGGTTGCCAGCTGGATCCCAAGCTCGCCGGAAGAATGGACACTGGCGCCATATTGAAAGGTTTCGAGTATCTGTCCCGCCTTATATGCCTGTCGCAAACCGCCCCAGAAGGTTGTGTCCAGCAGTATCACATCAACTGATTCGGTTTTAATATTTGAAGCCAACTGATCAAAGTTAATAACTACGGTATTGGTGGCTGTGGGGATATTGACAAAATGCCTGACACGTCGCATGCCTTCGAGGCCGAAGCAGGGGTCTTCAAAATAATCGTTATTCAGGTGTTCAATTGCTTTGCCAACGCGGATGGATTCTTCCACGCTCCACACGCTGTTGGGATCGAGCCTGAACGATGAAGAAGGGAATGCATGCGCCAGGGCTTTATAGACTTCAACATCATGGTCTGGTGGGAAAACACCACCTTTCAGCTTATGTGTTTTGAATCCATATTTTGCTGTGAGATCTTTAGCGTGACTGACCATTTGATCGGGAGAAGACTCGCCGCCCAATTTTGTGTTTTTATTTTTATAGCGGTAAAACAAATAGCTGGCGAAAGGGATCTCTTCTCGGACTGCACCGCCAAGTAAGTCACAAGCTCTGATGCCGAGGAATTTCCCGGCAAGATCCATGCAGGCGAATTCAATAGCCGCGTGAATTTGATAGCGGTTGTTGTATAGTGAAGCAACAGGATTCATTATTTTCCAGCGTAACTGTTCAAGCTGCAGAGGATCGTGCCCGACAAGATAGCTTTTTAAACCTTTAAAAATGTTTTCAGCGGACTCCCCACCGCCCCCCATTTCACCAAGCCCAATCAGGCCGTTGTCTGCTTCTATCTCAACAATGGTCCTGACAAATCGTCCCCAGTGTGCACCATTTGCATGACGCAACGGTGCTTCAAGCGGAACCGCCACGGTAGTGGCTCTTATATCGATAATTTTCATAGTATGATCACTTCTTCAAGTAAAATTATTCGGTTTTGGGAACACCGCCTATTGGTAGCAACAGGCCGCCGTCAACGAGGTAACATGCACCGGTGACAAACGATGCACGATCTGATGCGAGAAAGGCAACCACTTCAGCAATCTCTTTGGGCTGAGCAATACGTCCAAGGGGGTGCATTTGATTGCATGCGTCATAAACTGATTGGGGATTGGGATCAAGAGATGCTGCCCATTCAAGCATGGGAGTGTTAACTGTTCCGGGTGCCACACAATTAACGCGCACGCCATAATGAGCGAAATCAATTGCCATGCTGCGGGTGAGTCCGATGATGGCGTGTTTCGATGTGGTGTAAGCAGCCACGTTTTCTTGTGTTGCAAATGCCTGCACGGATGTCATGTTAACTATTGTGCCACGGGTTAGTTTAAGGAAGGGGATTGCATATTTGCATATATAGAATATGCTGTTGAGATTTACTCCAAGCACTTGCGACCAATCCGGGAGAGAAGTTGTTTCAACGGTTCCATACCGTTGAATGCCGGCATTGTTGGAAATGATATCGAGAGAGCCACGTTTCTCGACCGCATAGGCAACTGCTTTTTCCGCCTGCTCAGCTATGGATACATCTGCAATAAAATAAGATGCATCACTATCGAACTGTGAAACGGCTTCAACAACCTGTTTGGCTTTTTGTTCAGAGCAGTCGACGATGGTAATATGGGCCCCTCGTTCAGCGAGCAGAAGTGCTGTAGCGGCACCAATGCCACTTGCACCGCCGGTTACAAGACAAGACTTACCAGAAAACTCCGCCATACGTTTTTCTCACGGTTTTTTTTGTTAACTGAAAAATAGTTCTTGACAAACCAAACAACTTTATTTATGTTAGCATTCAGTATGTATGAACATATGTACATAGTCTAATTTAGAAAGTTTTTTAACAATGCGCAATAAAAATTTTTAAGATGACGAATATAATCCACATCAACCACAACAGCCCCATTCCACTGCACATGCAGGTTGAAGACATACTCCGGCAGCTTATCGCGATGCCGGTTTATGAGAATGGCAAGCTGCTTCCCAACGAGGTAGAACTCGCAAAACGACTTGGCATATCACGGAATACCGTCCGCCAGGCAATTAATAAACTGGTGTTTGAAGGTCTCCTGATAAGGAAGAAAGGCGTTGGCACCAAAATTGCCAAGGGAAAAACCGTAACTACGCGTTTGGACAGTTGGCACAGCTTTTCACAGGAAATGAGCGGGAAGGGAATTCCCTTTGTCAACTATGACATTAAAGTTTCCTGGGTGAAACCAATTCCCGAGGTGGTGGAATTCTTTAATATATCGCCTGACAAGGAAATTCTTAAGCTGGAGCGGTTGCGCGGCAGCGAGGAGGACAGGGCAATCGTGTATTTTATATCCTATTTCCATCCACGCGTCGGGTTGACCGGAAAAGAAGATTTCAGCAGACCACTGTATACTATCCTGGAAGAGGATTATGCAACTATTGCTTCAATTTCGAAAGAAGAAATAAGCGCAGAACTCGCAGAGAACTGGATAGCCAAAAAACTTTCAATTCATAAAGGTGCCCCGCTTCTAAAAAGAAAAAGAAATGTTTTCGATCCGGGAGAGCGACCGGTTGAATATAATATCGGTTACTATAACGCCGAACATTTCACGTATTCGATCGAGATAAGGGGAGGGAAATAGAATAACATGTTTCGTCATCCGGCAATAATTTTCGGTATTCTCATTATTTTGGGATTGGTTGGTTTTTTGCTGATACCCGAAGAGAAGATTGCGAATGACGGGAAAATTCATGTCCAATACTGGTTGGTGAGTGGCATGAAAGATGAGCTTCCGCTGCATGCCACTGAATTCAATAAATCCCAGGACAAAATAGTTGTTGACTGTACTCCGCTTCCCTGGAATGAAAATGAAAAAAAAATATTGACTTCAGTCCTGAGTGGTGATCCCCCCGATATAATATTTCTCGTAACGCCGGTTGCCAAGTGGGCATCACGCTATGCCTTAACCCCCTTAGATGATTTGATAAAGCGGGACCGGTTTGACTCCTCTGTTTTCTTCACATCACTTTGGAATGAAATGAAATACCAGGGTTCCACTTTTGCCATTCCACTGTATTCAGGATCTTACGCGCTGTTTTATAATAAACGACTTTTTAGAGAAGCCGGGCTTGATCCGGCCAAGCCGCCTAAAACCTGGGACGCAGTGGTTGAAATGAACAAAAAGCTGATTAAGACTAATGCCAAAGGACAAATAACCCAGATGGGTTATGTTCCTCACTACGGTAATGTAGAAACAGCAATGCTCATGGTAAATGAGTTGAAGGGACAAATATTATCGGCTGATGGAAAAACAGTTAATCTGCACAGCCCGGAAATGTTGAAAGCCCTTGAGTGGACAGTTGATTTCTACAAGACCTATCCACAGAATGCTGTTTCGCAATTCACTGCGGGTTTCGGCTTTGCCGAACAACATGGATTTACCGCCGAAAAGCTGGCAATGATGGTGCTTGATAATTCATTCCCGGAACAACTCAAACTTTATAATCCGGGACTCGATTATGGCATCACTTATATTCCCACATTCCCCGGTTGTTCCTCAACATCTTCAGCCGGAAGCTGGTGGATAGCAATTCCACGCGGTGCAAAGCATCCACAGGAAGCATGGGAATTCATAAAGTATGCAGTGAAAAAAGAAACCCAGATAGCGGAAGCGTTGCATCAGCAGGAACTTTTACTATTCCCAGCCAACCGTTTAGCCGCAAATGACACTGCATTTCAAAATATTTCTCCACACAACAAAATTTTTACCGATCTCATGGACCTCAGTTTTTCGCCATCAGTCATTCCCATGGCACACGATGTATTCTGGCGTGAATTTATGAACGCGCAGGATTTGGCAATTAACCGGATACTATCTCCTGAAGACGCACTGAAACATGCCGAACTGAATATTCAAAAGCAACTTGATTTGAATTTAAGTTACGACACCTATGTCCGAAGCAAAATGAGCATGAAAGCACCGCTTTAATGGCAGAAAACAAAACCCGTCATATTTCGTCGATGGCAAAACAGCAGACTGTTTTTGGTTATCTGTTTATCCTGCCATGGGTGGTGGGTTTTATAGTGTTCGGAATTTATCCCATGATCATGTCACTTTATTATAGTTTGTGTCAGTATGACGTGTTGAGGATTCCGCAATTCATTGGCTTCGAAAACTATCGGCGATTATTGGTTGAGGATAACTATTTCTGGTTGTCTATTACCAACACGCTGTTCTACACGGTTATTCGCGTTCCTTTCTGCATCCTTGGCTCGTTGTTGCTTGCGGTGCTGGTGAACAACAAATTGCGCGGAATGAAATTATTCAGAACCGTGTTTTTTATTCCTTCGATAGTTACCGGCGTGGTGCTGTCGGTGGTGTGGTTATGGATGTTTAATCCGCAATACGGATTGCTTAACACATTTTTGGGATATATGGGCATAAGCGGGCCATTATGGCTTCTTGATCCGGCATGGTCGAAACCATCCATGATTTTAATGAGTGTATGGTCGATTGGCGGTGGCAGGATGCTTGTGTTTTTGGCTGCTCTACAGGGTATTCCGGTTCACCTGTATGAGTCGGTGGAAATTGATGGCGGCGGCTGGTGGGCAAAGTTCAGGAATGTAACAGTACCGATGCTTTCGCCGGTGATCTTTTTATGGACAGTGCTTGAAATAATATTCTCGCTTCAGGTGTTTATTGAAGCATACATCATGACCCAGGGCGGCCCACTGAACTCAACAATGTTCTATAATCTCTATCTGTATAATAAAGCATTTAATGATTTTGATATGGGATATGCCTCCGCACTTGCATGGATATTGCTTGTGATCACACTTATTATAACGGTTATCCAGTTCCAAATGAGCAAGCGCTGGGTGCATTATGACGGAGGGGTTAAATGAAACTGCAAATACATAGGAAAGTGCGACAGCGTTTTTCGGCAGTGCTTGTTTATCTGCTGTTAACGGCATTCGCGTTGTTTTTTATTATTCCGTTTCTCTGGATCGTCTCAACGTCGCTGAAAGGTGACTCTCAAATTTTTACTATTCCTCCTCAATGGATACCTGAACATTTTCATTGGGAGAACTATATCAATGTATTCAAACGAATTCCCTTTTTCATGTATCTGAAAAATTCAGTGTTTATTACTACGGTGAGCATTATTGGTACTGTTCTGTCCAGTTCTCTGGTTGCCTACGCTTTTGGCTGTCTGCAATGGAAGGGGAGAAACACATTGTTTGTGCTGGTGCTTGTGACCATGATGATGCCGGCGCAGGTGATTATGATCCCGGTGTTTGTTCTGTTCAAGGAGATTGGTTGGCTGAATACGTTTAAGCCGCTCACAGTACCTGCATTTCTCGGAGGCGGTGCATTCAACATTTTCCTGTTACGTCAATTCTTTATGACCATTCCGAAGGACCTGTTGGACTCGGCGCGGCTTGATGGCTGTTCAGAATTCAGGATCTACTGGAACATTGTGATGCCCCTGGCTAAACCAGCACTTGCAACCGTATCCATTTTAACATTTATGTTCAGTTGGAATGATTTTCTTGGCCCGTTGATCTATCTGTCAGATAAGACCAAGGGAACAATAGCTTTGGGTCTGGGGACGTTTGTTGGACAGCATGTAACAGAATGGTCTCTGTTAATGGCTGCATCGTTTTTGATGATGTTACCCATGCTGGTGATCTTTTTCGTATTTCAGAAATATTTTATTCAAGGATTTATGATGAGCGGATTGAAAGACTAAAACCGGAAAAAGTATGAAGATTGGTACAAAACATGCAGTTCTTTTATTTTTATTGTTGACCTCCGGGTTGTTTGCCGGTGTTTCCGGAAAAATCCAGGGTGTTGTGCGTGACAAGAAAAGCGGGGCCCCCTTGCCCAGCGTTACGGTTGTCATCCAGGGAACCAAACTTGGAGCATCAACAAATCTTGATGGAGAATACATCATCCAACAGATCCCTCCCGGACAGTACACCCTGAAGTTTTCCATTATAGGTTACCAGGAGTTGGCTGTAAGTGATGTGCAGGTACGTGTTGATCTGACAACGCGCATAAACGCAGAGTTGGAAGAAAAATCATACCAACTGTCACAAAGTGTGGTCATTCAGGCGAAGCGCCCCATAATACAAAAAGATATTACTTCAAGCATCCAGTTTTTGGGATTTGATGAGATGGAGCGATTACCGGTGTCGAGCACGCGTGACGGCCTCTTTGTGCAGGCCGGAGTTTTCTTCGATCCAATACCGGTCGTAGGTGGTCTGGGTTCAGCAGGAAGAGGAGAACCGCGCTATTCCATCCGTGGAGGAAGTCAGAATGAAATTAAATGGTACGTCGATGGAATCCGGGTGTCATCGTTGGTTAACGGACGCGCAGATTGGGGCGGATCGTTCACAAACGTGAATATGAATTTTGTGCAGGAGATCCAGGTAATGACCGGTGGCTTTACGGCTGAGTATGGTGAAGCGCAATCCGGAATTGTTAGCGTAGTTACCAAAGAGGGCGGTGAAAACTGGTCAGGGTCAGCCGAGTATCAATATGGATTTGAAGGGCAACATCATTTTGGCAATTATTTGTATGACCCGAAGACTGAAAAAGAGTTTCTTGATCATACTGATGCAAACGGTGTGTTGGATACCAATTGGTGGACTGCGGATCGTCAGCATCAAATCTATGATTACCGGAAAATCCCTGATCATACATTAAATGCAAGTCTTAGTGGCACATTATTCGTGCTAAACGGATCCCCTCTGAATGTATTCTTGTCAGGGATGGACAAAAGCCAGGCATATTCACTGCCGCATCCGCGCGATTCAAGATTATCCCGAAACCTGTTCATGAATCTATCGCACAGACAAGAGAATATCCGGTTCCGTTTCACAGCAGGTGTGAATTATGATGGGCGTTCGACTTTGCAGGAAAATGGTGATTTTACCAACCAGGCAAAGTATTACCGAGGTTGGGGTTCGCTGATGGATACTTATAATTATACTGCGGGGCTGCAATTTGTTCATGTGCTTACACAGGACCTGTTCTATGAAATGAAACTGAGTGCCTATTATACTCAGACAACAGAAAAACCATCGGAATATTCGCTGGTGGGTGCCAGTCTTAAGCCAACATTGTTCGGTTTTCAGCGTTATGATGGTTACGAATCAGAACCATTTGATCGATATTCACCCTTCCTAAAGAACAAAGAACTAACCGGTGATATATCTTATACCGGAAATCTCAGTTGGCAGATCAATAAAAGCAATTTGATGAAAACCGGGTTTGAGTTCCGTTATAACACGGATGCTCAAACGGAAAGCTGGAGAACTCCTTCCTTTACAAGTAATGACAATTACTGGGAAAACCGCGGATTGAATGAAACCTACCATCCAATCCAGTTGGCGTTCTTCCTGCAGAATAAAATGGAATTTGAAAGTATGATTCTCAATGCAGGCGTGCGCATTGATTACTTCGACCCGAACCGGAAGTGGTTCAAGCCGACCGACTTGTATAATCTTTCGCTTGATCCGCTCTATAACTCAGCGTTGGATCCCGATAAAGACCAGGTTGATTCTCTTGGCCATGTTAAATATTCTTATGCTAATGTTTTAAGCAAAGAACGGGTTAATGCCAAGACCTATACAATGATCAGTCCGCGTTTTGGCGTGTCATTCCCCATATCGGAAACATCGCTTCTTCATTTTAATTATGGGCATTACTATCAAATGCCACCTCTCGACCAAATGTTCGAATTCCTTTATTTCAGGCCGGAAAACCTGGTAAAAGCAATAATTGCAGAAGATGCACTTGCCGCAGCACAGGGCAGGGCTCCAAAACATATCGCATCTAGTGATGGTGATCCGGAACGTGTGGTTTCCATGACGTATGAGCCGCTTAAACCTCAAAAGACCATCATGTTTGAAGTTGGTATCAAACAAAATTTCAGCGACTTCATAGTCTTGGACGTGACCGCATTTTATAAAGACGTGTTCGACCAGACCAACGAACGTGTGGGATTGTTTGACCGGTCGGTGAAGGGTTATGATCCCTATACAAAACAAATATCACCCAACCAATCCTATGCAAGCTATTTCCCCGGCGATTATGGCGATTCGCGGGGATTTGAAGTTTCGCTGAAAACACTGTTTAGCAAATTCTACAATATCGATCTGAATTACAGCTTCTCACGCTCAACCGCTGGAAGAGCTAGTCCACGGCAGGTGATCGTCGACCAAAACGGAAACATGACCTACGTTTGGGACACGGATGTCAATAAGCGCATTCCTACGGAAAAAGGCTCCAGCAGACCTCATATTTTGCGGGCAAATATCAATTTGCGTTACCCTGATTCTGAATACAGTTCAGTGCTTAATTCAATATTTAACGGTACCAGCTTAAGCATTCTCTATACCTTTGTAAGTGGTCAGACTTTTACCTATCTGCAGGCGAGCGATGCACCGGACACCTATGATAATTACCGTTATCCGGCTACACAGAATATTGATTTGAAAATTGATAAGATGATAAATGTAACCGGGAAAATGAACCTGTCAGTTTATCTTCAAATTACCAACCTCTTAAATGCAAAAAACCTTCGTTCATATGGCGATGCAGTGTTTGACGCGAACGCGACCAAGAATTATGTTGAAAGCGGGAAGGTATCTGCGCTTGACGCTGCGGGTTACGATATGGGTTGGCAGAACTATTACGAAACGCGCAGAATCTACGCGGGAATTAAATTCTCATTCTAACATGGATTTTACTAATGAATAAAACAACGATAACAGTTTTGTTTCTTTTATTGACCACAGCGTTTCTGAATGCGCAAACAAGAAATCCACTTTTTCAGGTGCATGACCGGGGAAACCTGTGGCAGACAATGAAAGATAATGGCACGACGGGCGCCACGGATCCGACTAACCGGTTGGAAACGTATCCGAGTATGGACTGGCCGGGCGGCCCTGAAAAAATGAACAAGGATGATCAGCGTTCCTATTTATATGCCTCCGGTATGTGGATAAGCGGCAAAAAGAGCGATGGGAATTTGTTTTTCACTGAGAATGGTCCGTTCAGCCTGGTGGATGACGGAACATTTGATCCCATGGTGAAAACGAACAATTTCATCGGGCAGAGCAATTATGATCCCAGTGATGCGGAGCAGAAAATTGTAGCCAGCTGGAAAACGTCTGAGAAGGTAACGGTGAAACGTACAAGCAGGGTGTGGAGCTTTCCGGGACTTAACAACTTTGTGATAATCGAGTATACTCTTACCAATTCAAACACCAGTGCATTGAGTGATGTGTATGTCGGATTTCCCTATCTGATACGTCCGAGTTATCAGGATTTTGTGGTACATAACGGTTGGGGCGATGATTTTAACCGGACAGATGATTACGCAGTATACGATTCCACAAGAGCCTTGCTTTATGCATGGGACGATACGCCTAATTTTTCACTGCCGGGGGATGTGGGAAACTATTATGCGACAGCCGGGGAACTTCGCACAACGGGTTATGCCGGATATTCGCTGCTTCATGCCGATCCCGCCAGTGATGGCCGGAAGCAACCTGCTGCGGTGCTCTTTGGGCAATTGCTCAATAACGAACGCTTCGTCACTTCGCAAAGCACAAGCATTGCAAATATGTATAATTTATTGAACGGGACTGATAAAACATTGCAATCAGTACCGGGTACTCATTTAACTCCCTTCATGCTAATGTCTTGTGGGCCATACAATTTTGCTGCCGGAGCCACAGTGAAAATTGTTATAGTCGAAGCAGTTAACGGATTGCCAATTGATCAGGCACTGTTGGGGCTGGAAGCACAGGCACTGCTTCCTGCGGGAGCTGATTCGCTCAAGAGTTCAATTGATCAGGCAAAATTGCTATATCAGAATAATTATAAAGTGAGTGAAGTACCGCCACCTTCACCGGATATCGACATATATACACTTCCTGCGAAGAAAAGCATTGCCTTATCCTGGGAACCCTTGGAAAAAACTTGGGTGAATCCCATCAGCGGAAAATCGGATTTTCTTACGTATCGTGTATACCGGAGCAACCGTGCGTATACCGGTCCTTTTAAGTTAATGCGTGAAATAGTTCCTACGAGAACAACAGATGTGACCCGTTTTTATGATTCCAAGAACAATCGCTGGTTTTTCGAGGATTCACAAATCAGTTTGGGAGTGGGATATTTTTATTCGGTAACGTCTGTGGACAGCGCCGGGAACGAAAGCTGGTTAACTAACAGGAATAAAACGGCATTAACCGCTACACGTTCTGCGTCAGTGAACACGTTAAATGTGAAAGTATTCCCCAACCCTTTCAAGATAGTTTCCGGCTTCCCGACCGCAGGTACGGAGAATTACATTATATGGTCTAATCTGCCCGCGCAATGTAAAATTAAAATATATACTTCAAGCGGTGAACAGGTGAGGGCATTAAACCATGACAACGCGAATTCGGGTGAAGAGACCTGGGATCAACTTTCGGATTCACGCCAGCGAACTGCTCCCGGTATCTACTTCTGGACAGTCGAGTCGTCCGTGGGGAATGCCCAAGGCACATTACTAATGATTAAATAAATGAGATTGCAATGAACATACGATTACCTCTGCTGCTATTGTTTATTTATTTACTTATACCCTATAGGGCTGATGCGCAATTGAACTATGGATTTGATTTTTCCAAGAGCGGTTCTGCCGGTTTGCAATTCTTGAAAATTGGTGCCGGAGCACGTGAGACTGCGCTGGGACAGGCAGTCAGCAGCACAAGCCGTGATGCAGGCGCATTATTCTACAACCCTGCGGGAATTGCGTATCTCGAAAAGAATGAGGGACAATTGTCACATAATTCATGGCTGGCTGAAAGCAATTACAATGCCGGAGTCTTCGCAATGCCGATAGGTGGTTTCGTTGTCGGAGTAAGTGCCATCTCTTTGCAGATTAAAGAGTTTGAAGAAACTACGGCACTGTCTCCTGATGGAACCGGACGTATGGTATCAGCCGGAGATGTCATGGTTGGCATCGGAGCTGCCAGGAGATTCACGGATCGATTATCAATTGGTGCAAATGTGAAGTATGTGAACGAAAAATTGGATGACTATTCCATCGGGAACGTTCTTTTCGATATTGGTGCTATCTATTCCACCGGATTCAGGGACCTTACTCTCGGTTTTGCATTGCAGCATTTTGGTCCCGATATGAAACTGGTGAACCAGGTATTCCGCACGCCGCTGCAATTCAGGGTGAGTGCTTCAGACAAGCTCACTATTTCCAGGCAAATGGATTTGACTGGTGCAATTGAACTGGTGCATCCTACTGACAACCGGGAGTGGGTTAATTATGGCCTTGAAGCAAACATATTGAATATGGTACAGTTGCGTGCAGGATACCGGCAAAATGTTGATTTTGGAAAGTTCTCATTCGGCGGTGGTGTAATTATACCATACCCGGGTTATGTTACCTGCCGGTTTGATTATTCCTATACCGTCTCGGAAATTATATTTAACGATGTGCAAAGGATATCTCTTGTTTTCTCATTCTAAACTGTATATGGTCTCCTTATTGCTGTGCTGTCTTTATGGTACATCACAGGCCCAGTTCGACCGGAACTGGAAGGTGTACCTTGTGCCTTTCTCACATACTGACGTGGGTTACACAGATTCGGTGCCGGTTGTTATTGAACAGCACAACCGATATTTAGATACCGTTATAACATGGGTGAACAGGACCTCAGCAAACGCAGAAGGGGAGCAGTATAAATGGAATATCGAGATCAGTTGGCCGCTTGAATCATATATACAAACCCGACCGCAGTCAAGAGTTGACTCATTATTTGACCTTATTCGGCAAAACAGAATTGCGCTGGGTGCATTTCATTTTTCACTACAAACTGATTTGTGCGGAAATGAGGAATTAGTGAGATCACTGTATTATTCACATGCACTTAGCAAAAAATACAATGTTCCTGTTACAACCGGGCAAATTGATGATACACCCGGATTCACGTGGGGCTTGTCGGAATTGTTGGCTAAAAGTGGAATAAAGTATTTTTCCGTTGGTGTGAATTCTTTTCTGGCGAATTTTTTCACTACAACATCACTGCCGTATTTGTTTTACTGGAAATCACAGAACGGATCGCGTACTCTGGTGTGGAGAAATATTGACAAGCAGTGGGCATATCTTGAAGGTTCAGTCACGCAGCAGGTTTATGCGTCTTATTCCAATATGAAGAATAAGATCACACAATTGCTGCAACAGCTCCAAACGCAGGGATATCCGTATGATGCCGTTTTTATAAATTGTGCAACGGGCGATAACGGTGCACCAAATCTGTCAATTGTTCAGAACGTTCACCAATGGAATCAGGAATTCAGCAATGCTAAACTTCGGATTGCAACAACCACTGATTTCTTTGAATACGTTGAGAACAAATATGCTTCCCAGATTCCGGAATATACGGGCGATGGGCCAAACTGGTGGACGTGGTTATTTTCGCCTTCCGCAACCGGGGGTGCAAATGTGTCGCGTGAAGCGCAGATGTTGCTTCCACAGGCTGAGGCGATGAGCTCAATTGCTAAGGCAACTGATGCATCCTATCCTTACAGTATGTCTGATTTCCAGAAAGCATATGTCAACAATATGCTTTTTGAAGATCATAATCTTGGTGCTGTAAACAGCGCCGGTAATCAGGATTACTGGAACTATAAAATGCAGTGGATCAATGCAGCACACTCAACCGGGAAGAACAATTTGTCGGCAGCGGTTCAGCGTCTGAGCGAAAACATTCCAACTGCTGATTTGCGTATAGCCGTTTTCAACTCACTGTTGTGGAAGAGAAACGAAACAGCATTCATTTCAAGAAATGATGCCTTATTAAAAGGAATACTAAATTTTCAGCTTGTCGATCTTTCAACCGGAGAAACGATTGTTCCTCAGTTTTTGAGCGATACCTCCGCTGCTTTCTTCGCAAAGGATATCCCGGGCCTGGGATACAAAATATACAAGGTGCAACCAGTACAAACCCCGATCCCTGACCGGGTCCCTTTGACAGGCTTGCATTTGGAAAGCGACGCCTATTCAATAAATATAAATTCAGGGTCCGGTGACATTCTGAATATTTACGATAAACTTGCCAACCGGGAGATCACCAAACAGGATGGTGTGTTTAACCGGTATTTGTTTAACGGCAATATGTTTCCTCAAAATATGCGGATCATTTCCAGTGACAGCGGACAAGTGGTGCAACGAATTGAAATAGCGGCTGATGCAGCCGGATCAAACTCCTATCATTCCATTATTCTGCTGCATAATGCAACCAAACGAATTGACTTTTTTAACAGTTACGATAAAATCACTCCCGGTGCCTCTTCTGAATCGGTCGATTTCAAATTTGGTTTTGGTCTCCCGGGTCCATTATTCAGTTATGAGATCCCATTCGGTTCCATGCGGTTGTTCACTGATGAGCTTAGCGGTTTCAGAACCGGACACTATACAGTGGGAAGATGGATGAATATTTCCTCTTCAGCGGAAAACGTTTATGCCACTCTCGCCACCAGGAATGCAAATATCAGCGCGTATCCTTCCGGCACATTTGACGGAACGGTAAGGATGTTCATTCAGTATTCTTCTGCAAGCAGCGCATATCGTGCGGGTATTGGAAATATGCAAATGGACTTCAGCGTGACAAGTGCGACAGGAACAGCGGATAAAACTGCAGCGGTAAAGTTTTCCCAAAATTTTAACATGCCGCTTATTACAAAAGCTATACCCGCTGATCAGAAGGGGACACTTCCGGAAAAGGAGTATTCTTTCGCATCGCTGAGCAGCGGGTTTTGTCAGTTGTCAACTCTGAAGATGGCCGAAGATGGTAGAGGAATGATACTAAGAGTATTTAATCCCGATGATCTGGTGCAAAACGCAACTTTAAATTTTGCTAACAGGATAGTAAGTGCTGAAGAAAGCACGCCGCTGGAAGAGTTCATTTCCACATTGGGAACCGGAGAACATGCACTTTCTATGGTAATGCAGCCTCATGAGATAAGAACGCTGCGCATTCAGATTGATCCGGCAGCCGATATCAGGGTTGAATCCAAGGCGCAGACCTTTGTTCTTGAACAAAATTTCCCCAATCCGTTTAATCCCGAAACAAAGATAAAATTCCATGTGCCTGCAGGCTTACACGGTGAGCAGCGGCAGCAGGTAAAACTGGCAGTGTACGATCTGCTGGGTCGGCTTATCAAAACATTGGTTAATGATGAGCGGACAGCAGGATCGTATGAAGTTGCTTTTAATGCAGCTCAATGCGCGAGCGGTGTGTATTTCTATGAATTACGCGCCGGTGATATTTCCCGGATTCGCAAGATGATCGTTCTTCGCTAAATACAAAAACAAACTGAAAAACATGAATAAAACGTTAATCAAAGTAATAGTGTCGGTTCTCTTCCTGTTTAATGTTCATACATATGGACAAGCGACGGCTGCATCCACCTGGTTTGTTCCTGACGAGAAAGGGAATATCCCTGTCTGGCAGGTAACGGGTCCGTTCGATTATCCTCTGGTAGGATTTGGTGTTCCTGCAGACAGTATTTTTGCCCATGAAGCGGGGTTCAATCCGGCTTCCGGGGAAAATGGGATTGGCTTGACAGGACATAATGAGTGGATCGTCCAGAGCATCAACAAAAAGAAGTTTTTGGACTTGAATGCCAGTCTCGGTTGGAAGTTCATGCCCGAAGTCCCCGTTAAAATTTGGTATGCAAAATCCGGTTATGCATTTACGCGTTTATTGTGTGATGAAGATAAAGAAGCTGTATTGAAGGTGGGGAGCAATTCACACCTGCGGATTTTTGTGAATGGAACCTCTGTGTTCAACAGTAATCAGGAACGGAATGCGGTGCCGGATGCAGATGCTGTGCCTGTTAAACTGCACAAAGGTGAAAACACAATATTATTCAGGACATTAAACACGCACAAAAATCTTGGTTTGTCCTATTTTGGCTTCATACAATACGAGTGGGGGTTTTATGCAAGGCTTCTGGAGAAAAACGGTAACCCGTTGAGCGGTGTTAAATTTCTGCTGCCGGAACAGGGTAAAAGTGATTTTTCCATGACATCAACTTTCTTTTTCAAAAAAATAGACGGTGTACTGAAACAACGATTTGATGTTTCGTTAATCTCGGGGAACAAGGAGTTGCAAAAGATTACATTGAAAATGCCGGTTGGCAGCAAAGTGTATGATTTCACCTTCGATAGTGTTACCTATGGCAACTCCCGATTATCGGTCTATCTGCCGGAAATTACCGAAAAGCAAAAAGTGAATGTGGAAATAACTGTGGGTACCGAGAAAATAGTTAAAACAATAAGTTTGGAACCCCGGAAAAAGTATACCATGCATGTTATGATGCTGAATCATACGGACATTGGTTACACGCAGCCTCAGCCGGTTGTTGAAGAAATCCATGTAACCACCATTGACGATGTTGTGGCTATGTGCGAGAAACATCCAGATTTCAGATGGACGCTGGAAACCACCTTACAACTTGAGCTTTATGAAAAATCCAGAACAAAGGAGCAATTCAAAAAACTTATTGATTTGATCAAACAGAAGAGGGTTGCGCTTTCGCCCATTTATTCAAATCCTTTCACCGGATGGGTGAGCGAAGAGGAAATGATCAGGTCACTGGACAAAGCACAGGACTATAAACGCAGATACGGTATCGAATTTCACGGCGCGGTTTATAACGATGTACCCGGTGAGGCATGGTTTTTACCGCAGGTGATGGTCAAATCTGGTGTTAAATTTTTGGCTGAGGGGCTAAACGAATTTTATGGAGAATACCGGTTGCAAAAGAGTCTGCCTAAAATGTTCTATTGGGAATCGCCGGATGGCAGCAAACTTCTTACATTTCTTAATAATGCTTATAGTGAAGGTCGCGGTTATGGTTTGGAATCAACAAGCCTTTTTACCATTGAGCAGCGGCTGTGGGAAAGGCTAAACAAACTTGAAGCTGACAACTATGAAGCAGACATTGTTCTCCTGAATGCGGCTTTCACCGATAACAGTATTATTCCTACACAGGAATATGACAAATTCCAGGAATGGAATAGGGTTTATGAATATCCGAAGTTCGTCAGCAGTAACGTTGAACTTTTCGCAGAAGAAGCCGCAAAGCAAAAATGCGCATTTAAGGTAATGCGCGGGGATTTTATATCGGATTGGGATGTTAATGCACAGGGTGAGCCCTCACGAATGAAGAAAATGCGCTGGATACAGAATAATTTGTTATCAGCCGAAAAACTGGCTACCGTGAGTTCACTTCTGGATGGAAAACGAAGCAGTTTTAACAAAGTGCTGGATGATGCTTATTCTTCATTGTTGCTGTTCACCGGTCATGGCAGCGGGCTGGAATACGGATATGGCTCTCCGGCAGAAAATCAGATCACAATGGATTTCCGTGGGCACTATGTGAACGATGCCTATTTCGCAACCGAAACATTGCTGGAAAAGACAATGCATCGCATGACTAAACCGGATGAAAGCTTTGAATCAGAATGCATGTATGTGTTTAATCCGCTTTCATGGAAACGTGATGCTGTTATCGACTTTGAACACAAATTTCCAACGGATGCGGAATATCAAATAACCGATATAAACACCGGAAAAGTGATTCCTACATTCCGCGATGGCATCCGTCAATGTTTTGTTGCTCGTGAGCTTCCATCTGTTGGTTACAAAAAGTTTGCCTTGAAAACGGTTAGCGCAAAACCCGCATATCATACGGATCTCCGGATATCTGAAAATGCTATCGAAAATTCGTTTTACAGGATAGCATTTAACCCCATCTCAAGGAAGATTACAGCAATAACCGATAAACTCTCGGGCAGAAATCTGCTTCCGGATAATACTGAGTTTTCCTTTGCTTCACCGGTGGTGGAAAGGATGCAAATTAAGCCCTCATTTCTCCCATTGACTGATCAGGCAGCCAAATTATCAGTGATTGATGAATCTCCGGTGTGTCTGAAAATCGCAATAAAATCCGATAATGCCATCTTTACCAATGTGAGCGTGGCGTTATATGACTCGACTCAGGAAATTTCTGTGACAGCTGTGCTCAATCAATCTCAACTGAAAGCACCGCAGTATTACGAGGAATTTGGTTTGCCCTTCACGTTTGGAATTAAAAACGCAAAGGTGAAGCTTGAAACACTCGGCGGGTTTATGGATCCGACCAAGGATGTTCTGCCTGGAATTAAACGTGAGGGTTTCTCATTGCGCAGAAGTGCAGTCATTTATAATGACAAGGAAAGCATAGTCTGGTCAACAGCTGATGCACGTATTATTAAATTGGCCAAAGACAGCGTGACCGGTGAACCTGTTATCATATCTAATCCGTTGAATAACTTCCCAACGAACTGGAACAGGAACGAGGCTAACGACGGGCTTCTTGAAGTGAAGTATTCTATAGCATACTTCCCGAAGACATATGATGCTGAGATGGTAAGGCAGGGTTGGGACCTCAACACCCCGGCACTGTGGAGAAAAAGCTGGTATAAGCTCAAACCCGGGACAGAGAGTTTTGTACAGATTGAAAATCCTAAAATTGTTCTGCTAACCCTCAAAGACGAGGATGACAGCATAGCATTCAGATTAATCAACAGTGATAATGAATCAACCCAAAAAACCAATGTTTCATCGAAACTGGTGAAAGCACTTCAGTGCTCTATTAAGGATTTGTCCGGGAATCCCATCAGGGTTGTGCAATGTGACGGACAAAACTTCCAGGTTTCATTGAAGCCGGGTGAAGTAATCGATGCATATTTAAGTAAAAAGTAAAGTTTCTGGAAATTCTGAGATTTTAATAACAACATAATGTTCAATAAACCAATGGAGATAGGTATGAAAGTCAGGTTCAGTCAGGTTACTTCTCTGGTGATGCTCGTTCTGGCAGGTGTATTTATATACGGCTGCTTCAAGATATTTTCAGTTTCGCAACCATCCACCATAAAAGGAAAGCAACAGTTTACCGCACAGGTGGTTGTTACGGTTGAAGGTACCAGCGATGCGACCCCGCATTATGGTATCTTTAGCATATTGCTTCCAACAGACTGGACGGTTGATTCTGTCTGGTACACGGGCGGATACACAGGTGCCTGTGCATTTCTTCCCGCTGACTCTGCTGATGCAGAAAAGGGAGGAAAGGTTGATTATTGGACTAATGAACTTGAAACCCGCTATCCTGCTGCTTCAAACATGCACTGGGTAACCTACCAATCTGATTCATCCAACGCGGTGCGGACTGATACGGTACCGGTTACGGTCAATGTGAAAATGACACCAAGTGTTAAGCAGGGAACATTTAACCTGGGATATTTTGCAACAGATGCAGCCCTTGATTTTACCGATCCTTCATATTTTGATATTAAACTGGACAACAATATTACGGTTTCCGGTGTTGTGGCAGTTGACAACCAAGGTCCACAGAAGGCGGAAGCTTTTTCTCTGCTGCAGAATTATCCAAATCCGTTCAATCCTTCAACATCCATCAGATTCGGCTTGCCTGTTGAATCGAATGTTACGTTGTCTGTTTACAATACATCAGGAAAGCTTGAGAATGTGATAAGTTCCGGAAAATACAGTGCCGGAATGCACAATGTAAGCTTTGATGCTTCGGCGCTTCCCAGCGGCATTTACTATTACACGCTCAATGCTCTTGGCAGCGATGGAACAACTTTCAATAAAACCGGAAAGATGTTACTTCTGAAATAATAACCCAACTATATAATAAGGAGTCATGTATGAATATAATAACCAGAACTGTTCTCGCAGGACTAGCAATCATGTGCACGGTGCTGCTGCTCCCAGGCTGTTTGATAACAGACGTAACTCAAACCAAGACGGTTAATAAGGGTGGAACTTTCACCACTACTCTGACGATCTCTGAAATGTCAGATGAATCTGCCAATCCGTATAAAGGTGTGGTGATGGTGCTTGCTCCGGATGACTGGACGTTTGTATCGGGTACGTATAACTTTGCCGGCGGTAGTGGCGCCATGAATCTCAGTACTGATGCTAATCAGCTCTATGGAAATATCGATACCATTATCGTCCCGCCAATCGGAATGAAATGGTTCAATATTCTTTCGGATGCAGCTTATCTGCATCCGGCTAACTCGGTATTTGAAACCACTTTGAATTTCAAGGTTGGTACCAAATCAGGGAAGTTTAACATTGGGTATGCGGTTACCGAGAACACGGTTGACATGCTTAAGAGTCTCAATCCCCAGGATATAGACAATACGAGCTCCTGGACTGATACTTCCATGAATCATGCGGTAACGGTGAATGCAACCGGGATCACCGATAAGCAGGTGTCTGGTCTTCCGGAGACATATTCGTTGTCGATGAATTATCCGAACCCGTTTAATCCATCAACAAAATTTGCTTATTCGCTAAAAGAAAGCGGAAACGTGAAGCTTACTGTGTATGATTCCAATGGAAAAGAAGTTGCCGTAATGCACGAAGGTTTCCGTCCGGCAGGGAATTACGAAGTTCAATTCGATGCAACCGGACTGCACTCAGGTATCTATTATTATAAAATTGAAGCGAACAACTTCGTTAAAGTTAATAAAATGGTTTTAATGAAGTGATATTGGACTGATAATGTTTCGGTGGATTATCCGGATATGGCTGATACTCCCACTATATGCCGGACCCGGTTTGATCCACCGAAGCGTTTAGTTTCTCAGATATTCCGGTATAGAACTCATTCCGGAACATGAGCAATGACAGGGAAACTGCGGACAATAACGCATTTGCAACGAATGCACAGTTATTTTGAATAATATGTTGAGAAGCAATTGAAAAAATTTGGTGTTAAATCTGCGCACGATCTGGGCCCGCAGTTTGTGCATAATCAATTTGAAATGATTGGGCAGGACGGAGCGTATTCCATCCCGCTGGGTGACGGGCTGCTTTTTTATTTTGGTGATACCCTCATTGGCAAAAGAAGAGAAGGTGAGAGTTTATGGTATCCGGATGGAAAAGCTGTCGGCCCTTACGATATGTCGGGAAAAGCAGGCATTGTGAAGATGATCAACAACACAGGGCTTATCTGTACTGACAAGTCCGGAGAACTCGGGTTGGATCAGTTCAACTACATTCTGGATGCGGAAGGACAAATTAAAAATTTGATCCCTTTGGATGAAGATGAACATCCGGATTGGTATCGCATCTGGTGCCTGCATGGCATCAAAATACGAGAGAAGATATACTTGTTTTTTGTGAAAGTCCACATGCTTGAGGATGGAGTTTTCCCTGTCAATTTTGAAATTGAAGGATCGGGAATGGCAGTGGGAACCAAAGAAGATTGGCATTTTAAACGGATCATTCATGAAGGTTCCTCGGTGCTGTGGAAAAAAGATCAGCCGGTATTTTCTTCAGCAGTAGTAAAAGATACAACGGGCGAATATCTCTATTTATACGGTGTGCTTAGAGATGTTGCCGGAGTGCAACAATGTTACCTCGCGCGGGTTAAACCCGAAAAAATTGAGTGCCTTGAGCACTATGAATACTATACCAATACCTCCAGCCGGTGGAGCAAAACTGTTTCCGATGCCGTGCCGGTTATGTCAGGTATGCCTAATGAATTGTCTGTCAGCTTCAATGAATACCTGGGCTGTTACCTGGCGGTCCATTCGCTTGATCTTACCGGTCAGATAGTTGCGAGGACTGCTGACTCGCTTTGGGGGCCATGGTCAGAGCCGGTAAAACTCTGGCAGGTAGAAACAGAACGAACAATTGATCTGCCATATCCCGTATTAATTTATGCAGGTAAGGAGCATCCGGGTCTGGCTGATCAGAATGGAAAAGTTATCTATATAACTTATGTGGAATTTGAGGAATATTACCCCCACTTGATCCAAATTGAATTGGAATGACGGGTGAGGAATTCACTGGTGCAGTTATGTGACAGAAAACAACGCTATGTGATGGTGATTGGAAAAGAATTTTTATTACAAATATTAAATGATTATATAATGTGGAGAATCGATGATCCCAAAAGTTGAAGATTTAAAAAGTGATGTTTTAGCCCACAAACATGGTGATATTTTCAATCCCCCCGGATTGACTAATTTTTATGGTTGCACACAAGCCGATTTTGACGTGCTTGGAATACGCAGCATGAATTTCCCGCCGTTTGGTTGTTCGGAAATTATAACCGGAGGTTTGTTTGTTGATAATTGTTATTTCCCGGCAACGGGCACAATCGTTAATCACGTGTGGTATCCGGACCATATTGAACGAACCGCTGAGTATAATGGACTTTCATTCCGTTCAACCATGGTGCTTCCGTTTGGGATAATGGGAACACTGGTGAAACTGGAAGTAAAAAACACTTCGGGTGCAGAACGGCGAACCGAATTTAAGATTCGTTTTCAGGGCAGCGTTACCAAAGCCGTGCGCACCTGGAATGATGCTTTCCCTCCACTGGAAACCGGGCATGAAATCACTCCGGATGTTAACCGACATGCACTGATTTATAGGGCAAAGAACAGTGAAGCCTTTCAGTTGCAGGGCGTATCGTGCCCGGTTGATAAACTCGATCGATTTGGTGTGGAGTTCTCACGTGTTATCGGAGCGGGCGAGACCATTTCATTGGTATATGTTAACCTTGTCGGTGAAAACATTACGACAATCCTTGCACAGTATGATAGATTAATTGCCAATGCGGATAGTGTTATAACTTCTTGCCATGATGAATGGAATGAAGAAATTAAAGCTGCTTACACTCCGGGAAATGACCGGTTCTCGGGCTCCATGCCGGTATTGGAAACCACGGACAAGGAAATAAAAAAGATTTATGACATGGGTGTCTTTGGCGTAATTTATTTTAAACGGGATAATCCTTACTCTGTTCTCGGACGGACCTATGATACATTGATGCCGCGATATTGGCCCTCTGTCACTTTTATTTGGGACTATGCCTTGAGCAGCCTGACTCATGCATTGCTGGATCCTGCAGTGGCAAAAAAATATCTGCTTCACTGGATGGCGATGGATATTCATAAACATTTCGGTACAGAATATCTGACCGGAGGACCCGTAGGTCCATGGTATTCGGTGAATGATTTTGCGATAACGGGAATAGCCAAAGATTATCTGCGGTGGAGTGGAGACAAGAAATGGCTGACGGAAGAAGTGGCTATTAAATCCGGGGATACCGTTACCCAAAAAACGGTTAGCGAGTTCCTGATGAAGTATGCTGACAATTGGAAAGGATTTAAAACCAGGAGCGGACTCGCAGATTATGGTGGCATTAACAACTTATTGGAATGTGTCAGTACGTACATACATGAAGTGGCAAGCCTCAATGCCGGGAATGTTTTCAACATGCGAACCGCCGCGGAGATACTTACGCATCTGGGTGATACGAAACGGGCAGCAGCTATGCTTGATGAAGCCTCGCATCTGGTGCCTGAGATCAATAAGCTTTACGTTGATGGAAAGGGATATTGGAACACGAGATTCCCTGATGGTGAATTGGTGGAAGTACGGCATTGCTATGACTTCATAACTATTCTGAATACGATAGCCGATGATCTCACCATAAAACAAAAGAATGAGATGTTTGAATACTTCAAACGGGAATTGCAATCGCCGACATGGATGCGTGCGCTTTCGGCAGGTGATGATAACGCGATATTCTCTACCCGGCCCGATCATCAGTGGAATGGAGCATACCCGGCATGGCCTGCACAGGCAGTAACCGGATTATATAAAATTGGTCAGGGCGATTTGGCGTTTAAGTGGCTAAAGGGATTGTCAAAGTCGACAAACCAGGGCCCCTTGGGTCAGGCACATTTTGTGGAAAGTGCAATTGATCCGGAGTGCGGAGCATCCAGAAAAGGCTCACCGGAAATGCAATATCTGTGCGACTGGACTGTTTCATCAAGCGGAAGTTGGACTAACATTATAATTCAATCCATTTTTGGTGTTAATGCAACCATGTTTGATGGAATATCAGCAAAGCCTGATTTTGGCGCATTTGATCCTAAGGCCGAGTTGAAAAATCTCAATTATCAGGGTAAGCTATACAATGTGACTGCGAAAGGGCTTACGGAAGTCTAATGTTCAGTGCCCGTATAACTTATCTCCCGTTATTGAAGAAAAAAAATGATGTATTGCACCAGGCTGTGACAATTCAAATAGTTGCGGATGACTCTGCTACCGGATTGATCCGGTGCAGGATTTCGAATCCGAAACACACTGCGATGTTTAATCTGGGTAAAGCGCATAGCGGAGCAAGCAATCATGAGATATTGCTCCCCGCGGTAGAAGCGCAGGTAATGAACATCTTCGAAGTTTCGCTTGGCGGGGAAAGCGTGACCATAAATGCTGTGCAAAAGAAGGTACGGCAATGGGAAATTTTCCTCGTATTACATTCGCATACCGACCTTGGATTTACTGCACCAATTTCAGATGTGATGAAAATCCATAATGAGAATACCGATCTGGCTCTGCAATTCATTGAGGAAACTAAAGACTGGGATGTGCCCAGCCGGTTTAAGTGGACATGTGAAGTTACCTGGCAGGTTGAAAACTATATCCGTGAAAATTCGCAAGATAAAGTTGCCCGGCTTATGGAACAGGTGCGGAAGGGGAATGTCAGTATTGCCGGGTTTTATACGGGTCAACTCACCGAATTGCTCGGGCATGAGCAGGCTGCCAGATGCTTTTATCTGGCAGCTCAATTGCGTCGTAAATATGGGATTTCAATAGACACGGCAATGTTATGCGACGTACCCGGATGTACTTGGGGGTTTGTACAAATTCTGGCTAAAAGCGGTATTAAAAACTTAATTGTCGCTGACAATAATTTCATTGCTCCGTTTTTATGCAGGACTGATCTTCCCCGACCGTTTATCTGGGAAGGACAGGATGGGAGTGATGTGCTTGCCTGGTTTACGGACCATCCGTTTTTTGCCTATATCGAAGCCAAGAATTATGGAATAGCCGAAAGTTATGAGGCGACAAAAGATAAACTGCCTGCAAAGCTTCTGGAGCTTGAAGCGAATGGCTATCCATTCAATGAATTCCAGTTGCAGTATGCGTTTGACAATTTTAAAATAGAATTCCAGCCTGCTGAAGTGGTTAAACAATGGAATGAAACCTGGGAGTATCCCAAACTCAGACTTTCAACTGCCGGGGAGTTTTTGAACGGTATTCGGGAAAAATATTATTCCAGACTGCAAAAAAGAAAAGGCGATTGGGCAAACTGGTGGGCCAATATCGTAACTGATTATCCCAGTGAAATGAAAAAATCCAGATATCTGCATAACCTTGTGCCGGTATTGGAAACCATGAATACCAGTCTTCAATTAACGGATAACAAAGCAGCGTCAACTACTGATGCATTTAATAAAATATACAGCGATACCTTGGCATTCGACGAACATTCGGGGAGTGGAATGATCTGGGATTCCAAAGATGACGCAGAGCAGGATAAAGCTCTGCGTGAGGGATTCGGATATATCGAAAATGCAGGAAACTCCACAGAGTTGATCCGGAATAACATACTGTCTGCGATACAACGGATTCTGAATAATGATACAACAGTGGATGTTCTCCATCTCTTCAATCCATCCAATTTTAGGAGAGATGAACTCTTGACCTTTGACCTTCCGGAAGCGTATAAGGACTGTGAAATTCGAGACAGTCAATCGGGACAGATAGTTGGCAGAGTGAGCAATAATCAGGCGGTTATTGTTGGCGCTGGTATAGCCCCGCTTTCCAGCAAGAACTTCACTTTGACTTCGGGTACTGCCAGCTTTTCAGCAGATAAACACGAAAGCGTTATCGGTGATCAAACTATTGAAAATGCATTCTATCGTGTAATTGTGTCCGCTAAAGACGGAGGACTTCGCAGTATTTTCGATAAAACACTGAAAAAGGAATTGACTGATAAGACTCCTTATGCTTTTAATCGTTTGGTGTATTACATCCCGGAAAAAACTGACGGCATTATCATGGGCACTTACACTAAGGAAGCCTATGAAGGAATTCCGGTGCCGGGTGAAGCAAACTGTGTTTTACCTGCCGATGAAATCCGGATATCAAGAACGGAACTACACGGTCTCTCCAAATCCGTTACTGTTTCGCATTATATTGATGGTACCTGCTTTATGTCCCAGTGCTATACTTTGCCGGCGTCTGGACATTTAGTGATAAGCAATACGTTTGAGAATGGTTTCCCTGATAACATGCTGATTCCTTCACTCAGGAAGAAATATCTTGGAAAAACCGGGATGCTGTATCTTTCATTTCCCTTCAACCTTCCAGGAGCGGAAATAGAATTCGAATCAACTGACGGGATCATTAATCCTGGAAACGATCAGTTTAAGGGAACAAACTATGATTTTCATGCGATGCAAAACTGGCTGCTGCTGTGCAACAGAGAAATGCAAATCAATTTTTCGAGCAGGGACGTTCCTTTGTTTGATATCGGTGAAATGTCGCTGATGAAATATCGTCATCAGCTCACGGGAAAACACGCACACCTTTTCTTCCGGATTTTCGCGTTGCAGCCTGAGCATTATCAGGTCAATTCACCCTATAAAATGGGAGAATCTTTGACTCTCACATTCGCTTTCAATTCATTGGCAATGAGTGGGACATCTGACAGGAATGAAGCGGCAAAGTTCGGACAAATGATCAATACGCCGGTAATTCATTTCATTGCCAGTCAGGGTGATGAGAATGATGTATCGCCCGAATATACCCCGTTCGAATGGATAAAACCAGAATCGATACGTATTTTGACCTATAAGAAAGCAGAATCAGGACAGGGATATATATTGCGGGTACAGGAAAGCATTGGCCGGGAAACAATTGTAAGAGTAGGTATTCGCAGTGGTTTGCTTAAGAATGTATACCATACTCGAATAACCGAAGAGCTGCTTGCCCCCGTTCCTGTTGTTAACGGAACGTTCAGCTATATTCTTCGTCCGTCGGCAATTGAAACGTTTCTGATCATTGAAGCAGAATCAGATCAATACGCAGGTGAGGTGATATGATTGATACATCCACTTTTGTGTACGATCGGGAACAACAGAATATTCTGAGCTTGTTCTATGCGGTTTTGCAGGCTTCACCCGAAAAGCGCGGTGAACTTGCCGGGGTGTTTGCGAAGGAATTGAAGAACAGTTCTTATCCTGTTTTTATCGGCAATGAAACAGTGTATTTGTTTTATGAGGGCGTTTGCAATACAGTATCGATGCTAGGTGATATTACGGGTTGGAAGGATCCACTTCCGTATACCTGCATTGAACAGACCAATCTTTGGCATTTAAAGTTGCAGCTCCCGGCTGACGCGAGAATCGAATATCTGTTGCTGGTTGATGGCACTACTGTTCTTGATCCGTTTAACAAGTTCCTTGGAAGAAACGGATTATGGCAGCAGTCTGAGCTGGCAATGCCTGAGTATCATCGGCACGAATATTTTAACGAATTTCTGTATGGCAGGGAAGGGGATGTTGCTGCTTTCAAATCGCTCACAATACCCTCAAGGTTTTTGGGATATGATCATCAGATACATATTTATGAACCAAAGGGATTTGAAAAAAATGTCCAATTGCCGATTATATATTTCCAGGATGGTTTGGATTATATCAGGTATGCGCTGGTCGGAAGCACATTAGATAAAATGATAGAGGAAAAGCGAATACAGCCGGTGAGAGCTGTACTGGTCACGCCCCCTAACTTACATGTTGCTAAGGAACCAAACAGGTCAACTGAGTATGGATTGAATGACTCCTATGTTTCATTTTTCTGTGATGAGCTTGTTCCTTTCATTGAATCACAATATGCATCCTGCAATTCGCCTGCAAAACGATTGGTGGCAGGGGACTCATATGCCGGTCTCATCTCATTTTACATTGCATTTTCCCACCCCGAGTTGTTTGCAAATGCCTATAGTCAGTCAGGTTATTTTTCCTTCAGAACCGACAAGATCATTTCATTGTTTTCCGAAGCTGAAAAAATGGATTTAAACCTTTATTTTGATATTGGTTCATTTGAGAAAATCGTGGGTGCCGATTTTATCCCGGGTCCGGAACAGGATTTTACCGGTGCTAACCTGCGAATGAATGCAGTTCTTCGCAAAAAAGGATACGCATTTCGATTCAAAGTTGTGCCGGAAGGGCATACCTGGGGCAATTGGCGCAGGCAACTCGTGGATGCGCTTCTGCATTTTTTTGGAAATGATAAATAAACGATTTGGAGCAGACAGTAACATGAGATTTGGAATTGATTATGGCGGCACGAATATCAAAACTGGATTATTCGATGAAGACGGCACAGTTGTTTCCTTTTCGGAAAGAAAGCTTACTGACTTTACTTCCGGTGACCTGCTGCAGAATCTGATTGCTCATGCTAAGAGTGTTATTGAAGGGTACAGCATTTCCCGTGGTGGATTGGCAATAAAAGGTTTGATAAACTCAGAAACCGGCGTGCTGCTTGAAGATATTGGTGCGGGCTCGCTCCTCGCGGGTATCCCGCTTGGCGAAACATTCAGCGAAGCTCTTGGCTTTCCGTTCTCTGTTGAGAATGATGCCCGTTCATTTGCGTGGGGCGAATATAAGTTTGGTGCAGGCAAAGGAAGCAAGGCGATGGTGTGTATGACACTTGGAACCGGACTGGGGTGCACACTTGTTACTGATAACAGAACTTTTTGCGGTGCTGATGTCCTCGGCGGGCTGCTTGGTGGTCATATCAGCATTGACAGAAACGGACCTGAATGCCCCTGCGGAAACATTGGTTGTTTGGAACTGTATTGTTCTGCCACCGCTCTGGTGAAACGCGTTAACGACAGATATCCTGAATTTCAGGCTCATGAATCAAGTTTGCCGTTATATTTCGATCGCGTAAGAGCCGGAGATGCCAGGTATCTGCCTGAGTTTGTATCATTTATTAATGATTTGAGTATTGGCGTGGTGAATGTGATACACGCTTATGGTGCGGATGTTGTTGTGCTTGGAGGAGGAGTGTTAAACAGCAGTGATATTATTCTTCCGCCGTTGACTGAATTGGTACACAGGCGTGCATGGACATATCCGAAAAATAAAGTTTTACTTAAGCCCGCGGCACTTGGGAACAAATCAGCCGCATTGGGCGTTGCTTTTTTATAAAAATAATCTGAAGCCTATATGTATAAAAATAATGATTCGAAAAATAATTCAGGAGAGGCTGCTATGGCTGTACACCATGATGAAAGCATTACTGATCCCTTTCTGGCATTGCTGCCGGAACGTACCACCAAATTTCCGCGCGGACCTTTTGATGTTTGTCCAAAATTTGCCATATCAGAAGGAAAAATTGAGAAAGGATATGCTGCTCTTGCCGGTTTTATCCATGGGGCAATAAAGAATGGTTTGAAAACCATAGCCGTGGATGGTTATCAGGGGGCTTTGTGGAGTACATTTAAATGCAGCCTCAGTTCGGAACTGGAAAAGTTGCAGGTGAAAGCCGGTTTTATTTCTATTGATACGTGCTATGCTTCCTCTGAAGAAATTGAAACGCGAATAAAACCTTTTCTGGGAGGGGACGACCCGTTATTTGGGACCCATTTCCCGCTTGGTATGGAAACGTTCTTTGACGCGGTAAAACTTGCCCAACTGCGTATTGCTTTGGCTAATTCACGGGCCGGGATTGCCGGTGATGTTAGCATTGTATATGGTCCCGGCAGCTCATTGATTGAACTGTATGATCAGCTGTGGTATGTTGATGTACCTAAGGATTATCTGCAGGAAAATTTCAGGAATGAACTAACCAATAATATTGGCTCGGATACAAAGGTATCATTCGGTGAGTTTTATAAGCGTGCTTATTTTGTGGAATGGCCTGCCTTGAACCGGATGAAGAAACGGCTTCTTCCAGAACTTGATCTTTTTATCGATCTGCAGGATCACGAAAATCCAACAGCTCTTGAGGGCGCTGCATTCCGCAAAGCGCTCTTGGAAGTTAGTGAAACACCGTTCCGTATTCGTCCCTGGTTTTATCCGGGACCCTGGGGCGGAAAATTTATGCAGGGGCATATGGGCCTTGATCCGGAAGCACCCAATTTTGCCTGGTCGTTCGAAATGATCGTTCCCGAGAATGGAATAATAATGGAAACAGACGGCACCGCGCTTGAATGCTCGTTTGACTGTATCATGTTCCTCTACAATCAACGGGTGCTTGGAAAAGAGGCATCGCAGCAATTCAAATATGAATGGCCGGTGCGTTTTGATTATCTGGATACCATCGATGGCGGCAATCTGTCTGTGCAAGTGCATCCGCGGCCGGATTACATCCGCAAAGAATTCGGTGAAACCTATACACAGGACGAGACGTATTATATTGTTGCTGCCAAACCGGATTCTCAGGTGTACATTGGACTTACCGAGAATTGCGATCCTGCTGAATTCAGGCATGCACTGGAAGAATCGATCCGGACCGGTGAAGAGATGGAAGTTGATAAATATGTTAATAAGGAATCCAGCAAACCACATGATTTGTTTCTGATCCCGAACGGGACCGTTCATTGCAGCGGTGAAGGCAACCTAGTTCTTGAGATCAGTGCCACACCTTACATTTTTACCTTCAAGATATATGATTATCTGCGCCGTGATTTGGAAGGGAATTTGCGTCCCATAAACATTGAGCGTGCATTTGAAAATATCAGGTTTGAACGCAGGAAAAGCTGGGTTCAGCAAAATCTGCTTGCCAAAAGAACGCTGTTGGCAAAAGGTGACGGATGGGAAGAATATATGCTGTACGATGCTCCGTATACTTTCTATACTATCAAGTCAGTGGAATTTGACAGTAAATTTGAAACGGACACCAAAGGAATTGCAATATCCACGAACCTTGTACAGGGAGAGGGTGTTGAAATTCTGTCCGAAAATGGAAAGGTCACGGGACTTTCTTATCTGGAGACAATGATCATACCTGCGGCTACCGGTAAAATTCAGGTTACCAATAAAGGGAAAACGAGATGCAGAATGTTGATTGTATCCGTTCGTCCCGGAACCGGTGTGACCGAACCCGTTAATGATCCGCGTTAGCGGAAATTTCTGATGTTGGCCACTCCAACGAATCTCAGAACTGAATATAAGAGGGGCGTGGCGGGAATAGACTCGCCGCAACCCCGTTTTAGCTGGTTCGGGATCGCCTCTCCCGAAAACGCTAATCAGGAAGCATTTCACCTCATTGTTGCATCCAGTTTTGCCTTTCTGGATGCTGAAAAGGGGGATATGTGGGATTCCGGATGGCTGACATCAGGTAAATCGCATGGAATCTGTTATCAGGGTAAACAACTTGAATCGTTGTGTCACTATTTTTGGAAAGTACGAATACGGACAAGTGCCGGCACTGAAACCTTGTGGAGTGAGCCGGCTTCCTTCATTACCGGGGTTTTGAATAACGGGCATTGGCCGGCAAAACTAATTACTACTGTAAGCACCGTTGTTACTCCTGCCTCTCTCTCATTCCTTGATGATATAGACAGATGGATTTGGTATCCATTCAACGTCTGTGACAATAAAAAATGCACTGTCTGGTTTCGCAAGAAAATTTTCATTTCAAACCAGTCTGACATTTCCTCAAGTAAAATCCTCATAACGGCAGACGAAAAATTCCGGCTGTTTATCAATGGTGTAGCGGTGGCACAAAGTGATGAGGCAATTTTCTCCTGGTCCCGTCCATTTTGTGAGGATATCAGCCGGTATCTTGTCCCCGGGGAAAACATTGTTGCGGTGGAAGGAACGAACAGTTATGTGGAGCAACCGGGGTTGATCTGTAGAATAATTCTGAACGACGGAGAAGGGAAAGAAGCATACGGAACAGGTGCGGATTGGAAATCGTCCAGTTCAGTTCAGCATGGCTGGCCCGAAAAAGATTTTGATGACTCATCCTGGAGGGACAGCACGGTAATAGCCAATTGCGGTGACGGCTATCGTAACACACCTCACGCCGGTTTGCAACTGCAACCCGCCATCTCATTCAGAAAAACATTTATCCCCAAATCACAAGTTACCTGTGCAGTACTTTGCATAAGCGCGCTGGGATTATACCAGGTCAGAATTAATGGTAGCGCTATTACCAATGATTTGCTTACCCCCGGATGGTCGGATTACAAAAAACGCGTGTATTATCAACTCTATGATGTTACTGACTTCATAAATGCAGGCACCATACAAATTGAAATAATTGCAGCAGACGGATGGTATGCCGGATATCTCGGCTGGGAGAAGAACCGAGGATATTACGGAACGTCGCCAGCCATAACAATGATTCTAAAATTGCATTTTGAAGATGGGTCAATGCAATATATTTCAACCGATAAAAGCTGGGCTGCGTCCGAAAGCAGATTTCGCGAAGCAGATCTTCTTATGGGTGAAACCCTTGATGCATGTTTATCTACTCATAATCCTATGCCCCTTGAAATAGCGGAGATAGACGATGACGGGTTGCAATACACCTGTTATCCGGGTTGCCAGGTAAATAGAAAACACTGCCTTGAACCGGTACGGATAAAAGAAACCGGGGATAACAAGCTAATTATTGATTTTGGACAGAATTTTGCCGGATTCATTCATTTGAAACTGAAACGGAAACCCGAAACGTTTGTCAGAATTCGCCATGCTGAAATGCTAGATGCAAATGGCGGACTTTATGTGGGAAATATCCGTATGGCACGCGCAAAGGACACTTTCATTCCAGCAGAGGGCCGATTGGAATATGAACCTCAGTTCACCTACCATGGATTTCGGTATGCTGAATTTGATGGAGTGATGGCAGATGACATTGAGGAGATAAATGGAGTAAGCATTAACTCTCTGGGCGAACAAACGATCCGGTTTGAAACCTCAAATGAGGATTTGAATAGACTGCAGAAGTGCACCCTCTGGAATCAGCGGTCAAACTATGTTGATATACCCACAGATTGCCCGCAGAGAGACGAGCGATTCGGCTGGACAGGTGATGCAGTGAGCTTTTTCCGGACTGCCGCCTATCAATATGATGTTGCCGGGTTTTACACTAAATGGCTTATCGATCTGTTTGATACACAAAAACCTGACGGCTCTATTGCGCCGATTGCACCAATACCCAACCTGAGTGTAGGACCGTTATACTTCAATGCTGCCGGATGGGCTGACGCTGCCATAACCGTTCCTTATTCTCTTTATTTATTCTACGGAGACAAATCAGTTTTGGAAAAGTATTATCTCCAGATGAAAAAATATATACAAAGCCTTGTAGACCAGGCAGAGGATTTTACAAGAGGTGGCATGCAATACGGTGATTGGTTATGCAGCGGGAAGGAAACCTCAAAGGAATATATTGCGCAGGCATATTTCTGTTATACTGTTCGTACAATCGCCAAAATTGCTCAGATTCTCGAAGAGCGAAATGACACCCGGTATTATGAATATCTGCATGATAAAACAAAGGGAAGATTTAGACAGAAGTATATTTCCGTTGAAGGGAAACTTCTTGAAGAAACACAAACTGCTCAAATTCTCGCATTGATGTTTGGACTGCTCACTCCTGAAGAAGCGGAAATTGCAAAAAACTTCCTTATAAATGATATCGTCAGTCAAAACCACCACACATCAGTAGGTTTTCTTGGACTCTCTTTTCTTATGCCGGTTTTGCAGCAACTGAACCGTAACGATGTTGCACTGAAACTCCTATTCAATGAAGAATTTCCCTCATGGATATACATGATACGGCAAGGGGCAACAACTCTATGGGAAAGGTGGGACAGCTATACACCCGAAAAGGGTTTCTATGATCCGACCATGAACTCATTTAATCACTGCTCATTGGGCTGCGTTGGTGAGTGGCTTTATTCCGGATTAGCAGGACTGGAACCGATTGAGCCGGGTTTTGCCTCTTTTAGGCTGCGTCCACACATAACACCCGAAATCACGCAGCTTTCCTTTTCGTTTACATCGGTGAATGGAGAGATAGCGCTTAGCTGGTCACTGCTGAATGGGGTTTGTTGTCTGAATGTTAAAATTCCATTTAATACAACAGGAGAGTTGGTCATTCCGGCACGCGCCGACGATATCATCGGGTCTGTGGGAAGTCCAAAGAACAATACTAAGTCGGATTTTACCACCTTGACTCTCTCTCCAGGAGAATATCACTGGGAATTTGCTTTGTAATGGAGAGCGGTGCTTCCCTCTTGTCGCTTCCAAACAGAAGTCTTTTAAAAAGAAGTATACGCGGATGACACTGATGCTGTGCGGATTTGCACAGATATGAAAGAAAAGGTAACATATGCCTTCATTAGATTGATTATTTTGGCCGGTTTCTGTTCCTCACCTTGACAGTTATGTAACCATTTGGGAAGAAGTTTGATATAATAACTCATTATACCTAAAACTGAGATTGAATAGCCACGACTTTCAAGTCGTGGGATAGATGTACCTCTAAATATAGGCTTTAGCCACTAATAGCGCTCAGATTTGCGGCTAAAGCCGATTTAAGCGGGTGGGAATGATCCAAGAGCTGAACCTCGTGGCAAGTCAATTGGAGCTGTTGCGAAGCATGACATAATTTTTTTTCGACTGCTCTTTTAATCGATCATAAATGCTCGTATTTTACAAATTCAATACTATTTATTTAGAGACCCGGGTTTACTTTACTTATGACAAGAGAAATGTTTAGATCGAAAATACATCGTGCTACTGTTACTGAGGCAGAATTATACTATGAAGGCAGCATAACCGTTGACAGTGAGTTATTGGAGGCTGCTGATATACTGGAGTTCGAAAAAGTTCAGGTGGTTAATGTGAACAACGGTACCCGACTGGAAACATACACCATTGCAGGGAAAGCGGGCAGTGGAATTATCTGCCTTAATGGACCGGCTGCGCGATTAGGCTGCGTGGGAGATGAAGTAATCATTTTAACATACTGCCAGCTTTCAGAAGCGGAAGCCAAAGAACACAAACCAACAATTGTTTTGGTTGACAAACGAAATAAAGTGACAAAAATTCTTTAACAGCTCCTTTCCGGGCAACTTTTTCAGCCTCCCTTTTGTTGTATTGGTTTCGGTCTATATCATTGAGAAACAAAAGGGCAACCCATGCGGTTACTATACACCTATCTGAAACGCTATTGGAAATTAGTGCTGTTGGCATTAGTGCTTGCCGCCATTAACCAAATATTTTCACTCCTCGATCCTCTGATATTTCGCTATGTGATAGACGGCTATGCCACACGGTTTAAGGAGTTTACCACGTCCCAATTCCTCAAGGGGGTCAGCGGGCTGTTGGGCCTGGCCATTGGTGTCGCGTTTATTTCGCGCGTGGCCAAGAATTTCCAGGATTATTATATAAATGTCATTATTCAGCGGTTGGGAGCACAAATTTATGCTGATGGAATAGCACATTCGCTGGAATTGCCTTATACGGTTTTTGAAGATCAGCGAAGCGGAGAAACGTTGGGGATTCTGCAGAAAGTCCGTGCTGATGTGGAACGGCTGGTGTCTGCATCAATAAATATCCTGTTCACCACGCTAATAGGCCTGATATTTGTTATTGTCTATGCGTTCACGCTCCATTGGTCCATCGTCCCGATCTTTTTTGTTACCGCGCCTGCCATTGGTATACTGAGTTCAACTCTCAGCAAGCGCATTAAGCGTATTCAGAAAACCATTGTAGCTGAAACCACGGCCCTGGCCGGAACAACCACTGAAAGCCTGAGAAACATTGAATTGGTGAAAAGCCTTGGATTGGCAGGGCAGGAGATCAACCGCCTCAACAAAACCACGGATAAGATTTTAGGTCTGGAGTTAAAAAAGGTTAAATACATACGTGGTCTGGGATTCATTCAGGGAACAACCGTAAACTTCCTGCGAACCAGCATTCTGTTTGTGATGTTATATCTCATTTTTGCCCAGACAATTACGGTTGGGCAGTTTTTTTCTTTGTGGATATATTCCTTTTTTATTTTTGGGCCACTCCAGGAACTTGGCAATATTATTAACATTTACCGTGAGGCCGAGGTCTCTCTTGCCAATTTCAAGAACATTATGGATACACCCGGTGAGCCGAAACCTAAGAACCCAATAAGTGTAAGAAAACTTGCTACATTAGGCTTTAATAATGTGGTGTTCAAACATCAGTCTGCATCGCGCAATGCCATAGGAGGCATCTCATTCACCGTTGAGAAAGGCAAGACCGTAGCATTCGTGGGTCCGTCCGGGGCGGGTAAATCAACTTTGGTAAAATTGCTGCTTGGATTGTATCGCCCGCAATCGGGCTATATCGAATACAATGAATTGAATCATGAAACAGTGGATCTGAGTACTATACGGGGCAAAATTGGATTTGTCGCTCAGGATACGCAGTTATTCTCCGGAAGCATACGGGAAAACTTGCTTTTCGTAAATCCCGATGCAACCGACGAAGACTGTCTTGAAGTTTTGCATATGGCAGCCTGTGACTCACTTCTTGAGCGCGCGGATAACGGTCTTGATACGGTAATTGGCGAAGGCGGAGTGAAAGTATCCGGGGGTGAGAAACAGCGTTTGTCGATAGCCCGGGCACTGCTTCGTAAACCGGAACTGCTCATATTTGATGAGGCAACTTCATCGCTCGATTCGCTGACTGAAGAGGAGATAACCGACACTATACGTGCACTGCCCGTAAGGAAAGAGAGCATCACCATTCTTATTGCACACCGGCTTTCAACCGTTCTGCATGCGGACACCATTCATGTTCTTGAACATGGGAAAATTATCGAATCGGGAAGGCATGAAGAGCTGGTCGAGCTTAAGGGTCTGTATTATGCTATGTGGCGTCAGCAAATTGGCGAAGGAGTGCTTATTGATGGGTAAATTACTCCCGCTCATGGTAAAACACTGATTTATTGAACGAATACTTTTTTTTTGCCCACCAGATAGTTCAAATCGGGCGGGCATTTATTTTTCAGTTGACTATCTGGCACGGTGAATGATTGAGTCCATATAAAACTGCGTATTTGGAATGAAAAGGGGATATATTACCGGAACATTAAAAAAAATTAACCAAAAAAAAATCTCCTCTTGACTTTAAAGATTTTTCAAACTAAGTTTGGTCTCAAAATGTAAACGTTTACATTTTGAGCGTTATGATCGCAAAACGGATATTCGATCAGACCATCAATCGGTGTAAACAGGAGAACATCAAACATAGTATCCGGCACAAACCGGATATGGGAGTAACCGTAATTCATAGAGAGCGATCTCTATTTTTTTGGTCTCTTTATGTAAACGTTTACATTTTATAAACGGAACGAGGCAGACGATTTAAAAACCAAAAATCTCCTGTGAAGGTCTGCTCACCGGTCAAATCGATCATTTGCAATTTTTAGCTCAATCAACTAATTCATTCATTTCGGAGGCCCTATGAAATCTTTCAGGTACTTTGTCCTCGTATTTGCAGTTATATGCTCATGGTGTGTGACGGCAAATGCACAGGGAGTGGCTGATCCTAAGGCTATTACGGTATACCAGTCATCAACCCCGATTACTGTTGATGGAAGTCTTACCGAAGCTGTATGGACCTACAATCTCCCATTCCTTCGTTTCCGCCTAAACGGAACTCCCTCAGGTTTTGCAAACACTCCAACAGGTTATGTTGTTGTGAAACAGCCTTATACCGATACGTCAACCTGTGATGTACGATTTATACACGATGGCTCCAAATTGTACATTTCGTTGAAGTCAGATGACAAACAGGTATGCAGTTTTGGTAATGGCAGCTGGGAAGGCGATGGAATTTTCCTTCAGATAGCCGATGCAAAAGGCGCCTTGCATGAATTTAAATTATATTACAACTTCACGGCTAAAGATACCATCATTCATTATGAAGGTGGTGCCTGGGGCCAGGGAGCCGGCAAAAAAGTATTTGGAACAACCGTCAACGATTCATCAAACGTTGACAATGGCTATACCGCAGAACTCATGGTAAATCTTGATTCATTAGGCTACGGAGCAAATGCAGACTCAATAAAACTCAGCTTCTGTATTTTTGATCCGGATAACTACAGTGCAGGTGTTGGTTCCTGGGATGCAAATGGCAACTTTGCCAAAATGTGGTGGGGAAGTGAATGGGGATCAAGCTTGCGTTCGCTGGTGCTCAGCAAAACACTTGCATCACAAACTCCGGTTGATCCAATGAGTATACCGGTATATCAAACAGCAGCTCCTATCAATGTTGATGGCAGCCTGACCGAGTCATCCTGGTCAGTTGATGTTCCCCGTTTGAAATTCAGAATTAATGGAGAGCCTTCAAAGAACGTATACACTCCAACGAATTATACTATTGTTAAACAACCTTATGTAGATACCTCCACATGCGAAGTGAGATTCCTTCATGACAAATCAAAACTGTATGTTTCTCTGAAATCAGATGACAAGCAGGTTTGCAGTTTTGGAAACGGAAGCTGGGAAGGTGACGGACTGTTCCTGGTTATTGCAGATGCACAAGGCGGAACGCACGAGTTTAAACTGTATTATAATTTTACAGCAAAAGATACCATCATTCATTATGAAGGTGCAACCTATGGTGCCGGAGCTGGTAAAAAAGTCTTTGGAACCACAGTTAATGATTCTTCCAATGTAGATAATGGTTTCACTGCCGAACTCGTTATTGATTTGGATTCATTGGGCTATACCAGTACAACCCAAGAAGTTAAATTACGCTTAAACATTTTTGATCCTGATAATTTCAGCGCAGGCGTACCTTCATGGGGCACCAATGGCGCCTTTGCCAAACAGTGGTGGGGAAGTGAATGGGGTCCGGATATGAGAACTCTGGTTATCAGTCCGACCGTTATTTCTCAGAAACCGAACGATCCTCTCTTCCTGCCGGTTTATCAAACCACAGCACCTTTGACTGTAGATGGTTCCTTAACTGAAGCAGCATGGAGCACTGATGTTCCGCGCTTGAAATTCCAGATTGGCGGAGAACCCTCGGCTAATGTCTATACACCTACCGATTATGTTTTGGTGAAACCACCTTATACCGATGTATCAACCTGTGAAGTAAGATTCCTTCACGACGGTATGAACCTTTATATCAGTCTTAATTCGAATGACAAACAGGTCTGCAGCTTTGGAAACGGCAGCTGGGAAGGTGATGGATTATTCCTCGTAATCGCAGATGCTCTCGGAGCAACTCACGAATATAAATTATATTACAATTTCACCGCCAAGGATACCATCATTCATTATGAGGGCGATACCAAGGCTACGGGCGCCGGACATAAAGGCACCGGAACCACGGTAAACGACTCGTCGGATGTTGATGGTGGATACACCGCAGAATTAATGATTAAATTGGATTCATTGGGCTACAAAACCACGTCTGACTCAGTTAAGTTAAGACTGACCATATTCGATCCGGACAATTTCAGTGCCGGTGTTCCTTCATGGGGAACCAATGGTGCTTTTGCCAAACAGTGGTGGGGAAGTGAATGGGGCCCGGATATGAGAACATTGGTTCTTAATAAAAACCTGGCTACGGAAGTAAAGGGATCAACCATAAAGGCCGCAAAGACCTTCGCGTTGAATCAGAATTATCCGAATCCGTTTAACCCTTCAACCAAGATCAGTTTCAATTTGAATGAAAACTCATCAGTTGTTCTTTCTGTATATAATGTTCTCGGACAATTGGTAAACGTTCTTGCCAAAGGCGATTTAACCGCCGGCGCTCATAATTATACCTTTAATGCCACAGGGCTTGCTTCCGGAGTTTATTTATATTCTCTGAAGGCAGTCGGCATTTCCGGTCGTGAATATACGGCCACTCAAAAAATGGTTATAATGAAATAAGTTAGCAAATTGGGAGGCAGAATTTAATAAATTCTGCCTCTCTTTTTAACAAGTAAAATATACAGCAACAATGGCGCCAACGATCAAAGAAATAGCTCAAAAAGCCCACGTATCTATAGCTACGGTTTCACGTGCCTTGAACAACGACCCCCGTGTTGTTGAAGAAACGAAAAACTTTGTTATCAAGATTGCCGACGAGATGAATTACAAACCAAACATCCTTGCGCGCAATTTTGTGAAGAAGAAATCCAATATCATCGGACTGATCATGCCTGAAATTTCGGATGAGTTTTTCACTGAAATTATTCAAGGTGTGGATGAGTTCTGCTTTCTTCGCGGCTATTATACCATGGTGGTAAGTTCGCATAAAAACCGGTCCCTGACCGAATCTATCACTACCTTTATGGGGAGCGGACTTCTTGGCGGTGCAATATTGCTGGCCCCGACTTTTACAAAAGAGATTAAAGATACACTTAAACCCTATGATGTTCCAATTGTGCTTATAGGTGCAGAGGAATTCTCAAGCAAATATGATGTCATTGCAATCGATAACTATCAGGGTTCTTTCGAAATAACCAGTCATTTGATTTTGGAGAAAAATTACAAAGACCTGGCGTATATCTGTGGTCCCGAAGACAACTGCGACGCCATTTCCCGGAAAAATGGTTTTCTGGACGCGTTAAAAATGAATGGCATTAAAGTAAATAGAAATTGGGTTCTTCCCGGCGATTTTACCAAACAGGCAGGGAGTGAGGCATGTAGGAAAATCCTGCGGTCGCCAAAGCGCCCGCAAGTGATTGTTGCGGCGAATGATATGATGGCCCTTGGTTGTTATACCGAATTGAGAGAGCAAAAATTAAAGATCCCCGGTGATATGGGCGTTGTTGGTTTTGATGATATTTTTATTTCCGAATTGATGAACCCCGGACTGACCACAGTTAAAGTACATATCGGAATGGTCGGTAAGTATGCCGCTCAAACCCTCATCGGGCGCATTGAGGGCGAAGGTACCGATAAAAAGAACAGTTTTAAAATACCGACGGAACTTGTAATCCGAACTTCCGCGTAGAAAGAACAGATAAGAAACATGGCAAAATATAAGACACCTTACGGTTATTTTTCTGATGACGGAAAAGAATACGTTATTACCGATTATAAAACTCCAAAACCCTGGGTTAATGTTATTTCAAATGGTGACTATGGCCTCGTAATTTCTCAGACGGGTGGCGGCTTCAGTTGGAAGACCCACTCCGAATTCAACAGGCTGAACAGATGGCATCAGGATCTGATTCAGGATAATTGGGGCAAATATTTTTATCTCCGCAATGATGAAACCGGGGAAACCTGGAGCCCGACCTGGATGCCGGTTAAAACCGCGCCCGATACTTTCCTGTGCCGCTACGGAAGCGGGTATTGCATATTTGAAACGGAATACAAAGGCATCAAGGTTCAGGTCAGGATTTTTGTTCCGTTGAATGATTCACTTGAAGTATGGGAATTTTCCGTTACCAATAATACCGGCAATAACATACATTTATCACTCTTTTCCTATTTTGAATGGTGTCTTGGTTCGTCAGCCGATCATCATCGCGAATTTCACAAATCATTTATCGAAACTGAATATGATCAAAACCTGAATGCTTTGCTCGGGAGAAAGCGTTTATGGGAAGTTCCCGTTTCCAACCGCGGACACTGGAACATCGAATATCCTTTTACCGGTTTTATTTCTGCAGACACCCCAATTGTCGATTATGATGGAGACAAAGAAGCATTCATTGGGAATTATGGGTCATTACAGGATCCGCAGGCGCTCAAAACCGGTAAGCTGACGAAGCTGGTTTCCAAATGGAATGATTCTGTCGCCGTTATTAAGCTTGAACTAACAGTCGAAGCAGGAGCTACCAAACAGACCGCTGTTTTTATGGGGATAGCGGAGGATAAACCAACCATTCAGAAATCTACCGCTAATTATAGTACTCCTGAACAGAGAGAAGATGCGTTTCAACAGATCATCACTTTCTGGAATGAGTTATTGAGTCCGTTGGAAATAGACACTCCCGATGAAGCGATGAACTTTCTGGTGAACAGATGGCTTCGCTATCAGGCAATTGCCGGTAGACTGTGGGGAAGAACAGCGTACTATCAGCAAAGCGGTGCCTTTGGTTTCAGAGATCAGCTTCAGGATAGTCTGGTATTTCTGCCCATCTCGCCCGATTTAACTGAAAAACAAATTCGGTTACATGCGCGGCATCAGAAAAAAGATGGGTCAGTGCTCCATTGGTGGCATCCCATCAGCGATACCGGGCTTGAAACACAAATGACGGATGATCTATTGTGGCTGCCCTTTATTATTACCCACTACCTTGAAGAAACAGTAAACTACGCCATCTTAGATGCTGCTGAACCATGGTATGATGACAAAACAGTTTCGAATTCCTTGTTCGATCATTGCGATGCTGCCATTGAAAAAGTACTTTCACGCTATAGTGAGCGCGGATTGCCCCTGATTGGAGCCGGAGACTGGAACGACGGGTTGAGCGCCGTTGGATTGGACATGAAAGGTGAATCAATTTGGCTGGCAGAATTTTTCTATACCGTATTGTTGCGGTTTGCGCAGGTATGTGATGATACTTCAAGAAATGAAAAAAGCGCTTATTATAAAGAAAAAGCTGCCGCCCTTAAACTGGCATTTGACGCGCATGCATGGGACGGAGAATGGTATTTCAGAGCCACCAAAGATAATGGAACAAAAATTGGCAGCAACGAAAACAGTGAAGGAAAGATTTACCTGAACGCACAAATCTGGTCAGTGATCAGCGGCATAGGTGAACCGGACAAACAAAATGCTGCGATGGCTGCAGTCTCAAAACATCTGTTAAAGAACTTTGGGCCATTGCTCCTGACTCCTGCGTACTCAATCCCTGATCAGTATATCGGCTATCTCTCCCGGTATGCTCCCGGAAGACGTGAAAATGGGGGAGTTTATACTCATGCAGCAACCTGGGCCATCTGGGCATATTCGATGCAAGGTGACCGGGCAAATGCCTTTGAAGTATATCGCCGACTTAACCCGATAAACAATGGTATGAATCCCAATAAATATGTTTGTGAACCCTATGTAACTCCCGGCAACATTGATGGGCCAGAATCGCCGAATTATGGCATGGGAGGATGGACCTGGTATACCGGTTCTGCTTCATGGTTCCAAAAAATGATAGTTGACTGGATATTGGGTGTACGGGCACATAAAGATGGGCTCCTTATTTCACCCTGCGTTCCCGACGGCTGGACACGTTATTCGGTGAAACGAAAATTCCGGGGTACCAGTTATAACATCACTGTTCATAAAAGTGAAGGGACATACAGCCGGGTCTCCTATATGCTTATTGACGGTGTACGCTCAGAATCGAACCTAATCGGAGTAAGCTCAAAGGCAATGTCAACAGTTGAGGTGTTTCTGGAATAAAGTCAACAGGCATCACCAAACGAAAATTGTAAGCAGAAGAATTATACAATAGTAAATCATCATGTAACTTTAGCATAAGGAGGTTCTATGAAATTTGTTTCATTATTTATTTTGACAATTGCATTGCTGCTGGGAATAGCCGGCACAACGCAAGCGCAGTATCCCAAAAGAACAGATGGCGTGTGGGCGCGTACGGCACCTGCCGGGTCTATTAAAATGGATGGTGTGTTGAATGAGCCTGAATGGGCAAAGGCAGAATCATTAAAAGTAGTCTATGGTGTACCGGGTCAGTTGCCAACCAGCGGGTACCGGTCAGAATTTAACCCGGATCTCGCAAAGGACTCTACAAGAGCAACAGTTAAATTTCTTTTTTGCGATGGGTATTTATATCTGGGATTTGAAATACCGGATTCATCAATTGGTGGAAGCGTTGACTGGGCAAGATGGGATGGTATCATCATGTCCATTAAGAATAAATTATCGAAAGACAGACCTATAGCTCCAATTGAACTGAGTTATCTCTGGTGGTATGCAAATGTTCCGCAGTATGTGAAACCTGGCTGCCCGCCGCGTTTTATCGGGAATGAATATGGTGATTATAATGATACCACAAGAACAGATGCACAGCGTGCCGTTTGGGATGCAGTGACCATAGTTCATGGCCTCAGTAATGATGACACCAATCCTGATACCGGATGGACGGTAGAAATGAGAATAAAACTTTCCGCAATGGGTTATACCCCAACCGCTCCTCAAGGTGACATTGTAGAGTTTAATTTCAGTATTTGGGATTGTGATAATGCATGGGGCACTGATGCTTCAAGAATTAATACAACACGCACACATTTCCAAAGCCCCTGGGGCAATAATAATTCAAACAACACCGGTCGGATCTATGTTAGTCCCGATGTAACAACAGCTACTGCTGTGCTTCCCGATGTTCAGCCGGATGTAGTGATTCCCAGTGCCGGTTCGGCAAAACTGCCAACGATTGATGGTAAATTGACTGAAGATGTTTGGAAAGGTGCCTATTCATTTGACATCGCATGGGCTGATTCAAATGTCCGGAAAACGTATCCGGGTATTGGACCTTATATCAGCGGGCAGTATCAGCCACAATTATATGGTAATCCTATTTCACCGGTTCTTGATCCTTCATTTGCAACTGTTAAAATGTTCTTCAAGGATCATTACCTGTATCTCGGTGCTGACGTGAAAGACATGTTGGTGCAGGGAACAGAAGTTTTTGATAAAACAGACGGAATTATGTTTAACATTGGTCACCGTACCAGTCTTAATGCGGAAAACGTGATGACCTTTTTGAAAGTGCGCGTAAGTTATGATGCTACCGGTAAAGCAGCAGCTTATGATTATCTGCCGGGATTGGTTGACTCAAGTGCCGCTATATGGGCAAGTGCAATTAAAGGCGGAACTACGGTTAACAATAACAGCGATATTGATTCGGGCTACAGTGTTGAAATGCGCCTGGACCTGACAAAACTGGGATATCCTTCTGATCTGGGTGACAAACTTCTCTTCATGGGTGTGGTATTATCAGACGGTGACTCCTTTGATGATTCACTTGCCAATTATGGGACCAGAACCTGGTGGTTCCGTGAACATGACGGTGGACCGGCATGTGCATGGATGGTTATGGATCCGACGAAGGTTATCAGTGATGTTAAAGACGCTTCAAGAATTTCTATCCCCAGTGGCATTGAATTGGTGGGTAACTATCCAAATCCATTCAACCCGACAACTAACATCAGCTTCAAGATGCCGTTCAACGGTGATGCTTCTCTGCGTGTATTCACCACTCTGGGAGAAGAAGTTTTCAAAACTACTCTGACCGGCCTTCACGCAGGATTGAATGAATACAAGTTTAATCCGGCAGGAATGGCAAGCGGTGTCTATTTCTATCAAGTCACCTCTCTTGGCCGCGGCGAAAGCGGAACAATGAAGAGCAATGTTGCCAAAATGTTATTGATGAAATAACGCAAGTGATCTAACCTTAAGGAGTGAAGCAGCCGGTTGTATTGCCTCGCGGGTGCTTCACTCTTGAATTTCTTTCAACAATTTTGTATTTGGAGTCTGAGAAAATGATATCCAGGATGATATGGCATAGTGATTTGTCACAACTGCGATTCGTAAAGACCGCTTGTTTGATTTTCTTGTTTCTCATATCCGGTAATGTGCTGTTTGCGCAAACTACGGGAAAACTGATGGGAAGAATTATTGATGAAAACGGGAATCCCTTGCTTGGCGCCTCAGTCGTTATAGAGGATACCAAGCGGGGTGGTGTCTCGGATATGGATGGATACTACTATATATTAAACCTTCATCCCGGGGTATATTCCGTTCGTTTCCAGTTCATCGGTTATGCATCGTATAAGGTTGAACAGGTCAGAATCTCTGCCGATCAAACCAGGCAATTGGATGCTAAGTTGGTACCCATTACGCTTCAGGGATCGGAGATCGTGGTTATTGCAAAGAAACCCGTGCTTGAATTAAATCAAACAAGTTCCATATCATCCATCAACAAGGACGATATCAAAAATTTGCCGGTTCAGTCTCTCACTGAGATTGTTAATCTTCAGGCAGGAGTTGTGGAAGGCCATTTCCGCGGGGGACGTCTTGGTGAAGTACAATATCAAATCGATGGCGTTTCGGTCAATAATCCCTTTAACAATGCATCCATGATGGAACTTGATCGTTCTGTCATTGACGAGGTGCAGGTCATAAGCGGAACGTTCGATGCGAAATATGGGCAGGCAATGTCCGGCGTTGTTAACGCAATCCTGAAAAGCGGAAGCAGCAAGTTTGACTGGGCCCTTGAAATGTACAGCGGTGATTACTATTCAACGGATAAGGTTCGTTATCCCCATAACAGCACGTATAATCCGTTTAATATTTTCAATATTCAGGCCTCTGTAAGCGGCCCGACAGGATTACCCAAAACAACCTTCTTCATGTCGGGACGCAAGTATCGTAACGACGGATGGTTATTTGGTGAAAGACGCTTTCAGCCCGGCGATAAAAATGATTTGCAAAACAGGGTCTTTCATCCAAGCGGTGACGGCAAAATTGTGGCTATGAGCACCTCGGACGAGTGGAGTGGCCAGGCAAAAATAGCCAACCAAACGTTCGATAATTTCCAACTCAGCTATCAGATTTCCTATGATTATGCAAAAAGAAAGAACTATAATCATTCATTCCGTTTTGAACCGGATGGTGTCCCTACGACTTACCAAACTTCGTTAACCCATGGACTAAGTATAACGCATACGCTTTCAAACAATTTTTTCTATCGCGTTAATGTCCGGCATAATTATTTTGACTATAAATCGTATGTATTCGAAAATCTCTACGATCCACTTTATCTGCTTTATGGTGAGCCAAAGGGCGATGCAAATTATGAACTTGGCGCCAATGTTCAGGGCGTTGACCTTACCCGGTACAAACAGAAAACTAACTCAGCAATCCTGAAGGCTGAATTTACCTGGCAGGTTGATCGCGAGAACATGATTGAGTGGGGAATCGAAGGACAGACCTCCGAAATCGTATTCGGTCCTCCTGGATTCTTCTTGTCGCTTACGGATACCGTAACCGGGGCCGTAGTCTTAAAGCCATACAATTCCTTTGTGCGTCAACCTGGTTTGCAAACTTACTACCCGAAACAGTTGGCTGCATATGGGCAGGATCGGATCGAAATCGGGGATCTGGTCATCCGTGCCGGTTTGCGCTGGGAATATTTTGATGCAAACTCCTGGTTGCCCAGTGATCTGCAAAATCCGGCAAACACGATCAAAGGCGCTCCGCTCTCTCATTTAAAAAAGACAACGGCAAAAAATGCGCTGGCTCCACGGTTCGGATTAAACTTCCCGTTGACGGACGCATCTTCCGTATATTTTTCATATGGTCATTTTTATCAACTGCCAGGCCTTAATTTACTTTACAGCAATGCCGACTATTCAGTGCTCGATCAATTGCAGGCGGGCGGAATCAGTTATGGTGTGATGGGAAATCCGGATTTGAATCCGGAACTGACTGTCCAGTATGAATTCGGATTTAAGCAAACGATTTCGAATAATTTTGGCGCACAGATTTCACTCTTCTTCAAGGACATTCGCGATTTGCTGGGAGTTGAGTTTGTCAGCACGTATGCCGCGGCCGATTACGCCCGGTTCACCAACATTGATTTTGGAAGTGTTTCGGGATTTACTGTATCACTGTTTGAGAGGAATCTCGGCTACTTAAGTTCCTCATTGGATTATACACTTGAGTTCGCGCAAGGCAATTCAAGCGATCCGCAGGAAACCGCAAATAGGGCAGCCGCCGGAGCCGACGCGCGACCGAAAGATGTTCCGTTCAATTGGGATCAACGCCATACGCTCAATGCAACTTTTGTCTATTCGGTACCCGATGAATATTCGTTCAGCACAATCATCCGGTTCGGAACAGGGCAACCTTATACGCCGGAAATAGGTTCCGGCTTTAATGCAACTCAAGAACCGAATTCCGGAAGAAAAGACAGTTATGTGCTGGTTGATCTTCGCGGGGAAAAATATTTTACCATTGGCCCAGTTAATCTGAGCCTGTTCGCCCGGATATTTAATTTGCTTGGCACACATTCAGCGAATGGTTTTGTTTTCAATAATACCGGTTCACCGGACTACGTGTTATATTCGACGACGAACTCCACATTGTCTGATCCTTCGCGTTTTTATCAACCGCGCCGGCTGGAAATCGGTTTTTCGGTGAGAGGATTGTAACATGAGCATCAACCATTTCTCAATCAAAAGAAGTTTTATGAAAACCAGAGTTCTCTTTATTGTCTTTTTATTTGTTTCAGGTGCACTGTACGCACAGACGCCGTTGCCGACAACACCGCCCGAGGAGAGAGGCTCAATTGACATGGAGCGCTCCGGAATGCACGATGCCAACAATATCAGAACCGTGTTCTACAATTATGGCATGGTGGGTGATTACCCGGCAGATCCTATTAATGTTGATCTCAGTGTTTTCCATTCAGTGGAAATTCCCAAAGGATCGGGAGAAAACTATAGCGATGGCGCTTGTCCTTTCGTTCTGGCAAAAATCACCCAGCGCACCGGAACAGTTGCCTATATAATGGAAACCGGTTACCGTGAAAGACAAGGCACCAATTCTGGAGGCAAGACCATGAGATATGAACCTCGCATAGGTTATTTCCAGATTGATCCGGCAATTAATACTGGCAGATCGGTAGCAATGAGCAATGATGCGCGCACCTGGCCGGATGTTTGGTACGATAAGCGTACCGAAACATTTGATCCGGGCTGGAAGGGAGCGTGGGATGGGTATTTTGGAAAACAGCCTCATGCTGATCAGGAAAGCTTTGTTGTCTATGATGACCAGCTTTATGATTCCTGGGCATATTCACCTGACTCACGGGATGCTACCCGAAAGGGACTTGGACTGAGAGTGGAACAACGTGGATTTCAGTGGTCAAACCCCCAGGCCGGGAATGTGATCTTCTTCCATTACGATATATCGAATGAGAGCACAACCCAATACGATAAAAATATCATTTTTGGTCTTTACATGGATTCCGGTGTCGGTGGCTCGGGAGTCGGCGTGGATGGCATCGCAGAGTCAGACGATGATAATGCATTTTTCGATAAGAGCGCGGGTATTAATCTTGTTTATACCTGGGATAAAAACGGTCACGGTATGAAAGGTGCAACAGGATATTTAGGATACTCGTACCTTGAAACTCCCGGTAATTCCACGAATGCCAAAGATGATGATATGGATGGCATAACAGATGAAAAACGTGATAGCGGTCCCGGAACTCAGATCATTGGGCAGGATGCAATCCGTGCATACGTTACCGCGCACTACGACATGGCAAAATTTGAAGCATTTTATGGACCACTTACACAACGCCCGGCTTATGTGGCTGGCGTATGGTGGACTGGCGACGAAGACATGGATTGGGTTGCCGAATTTGACGACACCGGTGCGGATGGTGTTTTTGGAACCGGTGACCCCGGTGAAAAGGACGGCATTCCAACTGAAGGTGAACCAAGCTTTGATAAAACCGATATTGACGAATCAGACCAGATTGGTTTGACCGGGTTTAAGATGAACCGCATCAAAGCCGGGTCAGGAAGCCCGAGTACGCAAGTGGACAATATTGTGTTTTTTGATGACGGGAAAGAATGGCCAAAACGGTTATATAATAATTTTCAGAATCCCGACAGCTCTTTTGATCAGCCGTTGGTGTTGAATTATAACATCGCGTTCTTATTTGCTTCGGGTCCGTTTGTGCTGGACATAGGGAAAAAAGAGCGTTTCAGTTTGGCACTTGGCTTTGGCTCCAATTTGCGCGAGTTGAGTACAACTACAAAAGTTGTTCAACAAATATATAAAGCGAACTATCAATTTGCGGTGCCTCCTCCAATGCCAACTGCAAAAGCGATTGCCGGAGATAAGAGAGTTACTATTCTGTGGGATAACGCATCAGAGCGTGCCTATGATCCTATCTCCAATAATAATGACTTTGAGGGTTACCGGATTTACCGTTCTACTGACCCGACTTTCCTTGATCCCAAGGTTATTTTAACAGCAACGGGTTCCGGCCCGATTGGAAATGGAAAACCAATCGCCCAATTTGATCTGAAAAACAATATATACGGTTTTTCTCAAACCACTGTCGAAGGTGTTGCCTATTTCCTCGGTGAAGATTCGGGATTGTCACACTACTTTGTTGATTCAACCGTAACGAATGGTCAACTGTATTATTACGCGGTAACGGCATATGACCGGGGTATTGACTCGGTATTGATCTATCCTTCTGAAAATGCCATTGCCGTTAGCCAAACCTTGCGTGGTGGTATTATACTCCCCAAAAACGTTGTCATGGTTACTCCTAATCCGCCGGTACCGGGATATCAGAGTGCCAATATTTTGAATATGACGCATGTTACCGGCCGGGGTTCGGGAACAGTCAACCTTAAAGTGTTGAATTCGAAAATGGTTCCTGATAATCATCTTTTATCATTACGGTTTGACCAACCCGTTGACAGTGTACGCGCTTCATCCTATCATTTGGTTGATTTGACGACCAAGGACACTTTGTTCCTGCTTGGCGAAGAGCTGTCCGGTGAAAGCACCGGCCCTTCCGGTGCAGGTATTTTGCCAATTATTTCAACACCTCTCACGGTTGCTATTGATTCAGCAAAGACACTGTTCAATACGAGTTCAGGTACGAATCTGAAGCTAAAAGTACGTTATGCTCCCGGATATCCGGTAGAACTTCGTCGTTCGGGATATCCGGAAAACGTAGATATAGTTTTTGGAGATTCATTTTTAGACACTTCAGTTGCAGCAATTGGAGCTCCGTCAAAACCAACTAAATTTACTGTAATAGCTAAGATGCCTTCCGGCGATGTGAAGTTAAAATTCCGTTTAAGGGACCAGGGCAATGTGAATACTCTTAGCCAGAATGGCGATTTTATCGAAGTGTTGACTGCTCCGGCCTCGGCACCAACAGCTTTTAAGGCTACCTGGAGATTTGAAATCGATACAACGGGTATTGGAATAGGTACTATTATTCCGGCCAAGAGCGGGGATACGTATCAGCTGCGGCTCAATATACCTTTTGCAGGTGATGATGAATTTACCTTCACCACAAAGGCACAGTATGTTGACCCCGCCAAAGCAAAGACAACATTTGAAGAACATCCTTATGTAGTGCCCAATCCCTATGTGGGGGCAGCGAGTTTTGAACCGCAGCGCTATGCAGTAAGTGGACGCGGCGAACGGAAAATAGAATTTAGGAATCTGCCCGCTTATTGTACGGTAAGGATATTTACTGTTACCGGTGAGTTGGTGCAAACGCTGCATCACGATGGTAATATTAATAATGGATTCATCAGTTGGGATCTCCGAACGAGGGATAACCTTGAAGTGGCGCCGGGCTTGTATCTGTACCATGTTGATGGTAACAGTACCGGAACGTATATCGGTAAATTTGCGATAATAAAGTAAACGAGCGGAGAAAAGACAATGAAAATCACCATGAAAATCAGTAGCATATTGTTTTTTGCCGTTGCGTTTACCTTTTCGGGACTGGCACAATCAAAAACGGGAACTACGATCGGGCAGTTCCTGAAGATCGAGCCAAGTGCCCGGTATTCATCAATGGGAAATGCTTCCGCTTCATTATCGGGGGAAGCAAGCGCAATGTATTATAATCCGGCAAGCCTTGGCAGGTTGGAGGGAAATGATATTCAATTTACTTTCAACAAATGGCTGGCAGATATTACATATGACTATGCCGCTGCTGCCATAAAAATCGACAGGCTTGGTACCTTCGCTCTGAGTGTCACTGCATTAAATTCCGGAGAGATTGATGTGCGAACCGTTGATCAACCTCTGGGAACAGGTGAACGTTATACCGTGAATGATTTTGCGTTGGGCCTTGGTTATGGACTCATGCTAACAGACCGTGTTTCAATGGGAATGCAGGTTACGTTTATTAATGAGAATATCTGGCACAGCAGTCTTTCGGCATTTGCCTTCAATCTCGGTGTGCAATACTCTCTGTCACCTGGCGGATTGACCATTGGTGCAAGTATGTCTAATTTTGGTCCACGGGCGTCGTATAACGGTCGGGATCTTAACATTAATTATACGTTTAACAGCAGTATTCATGGAAGTAATGACCAGCTTCCTGCGGAATTGCGCACAGAAGCTTTCTCTCTTCCTACCGTGTTTCGTGCTGGACTATCTTATCCTGTGGAGTTCAATTCCGATTATTCAGTACTGCTGGCTGTGGATGCGATGCATCCCAACGATAATCTTGAAAGCGTGAATGTCGGAGGCGAATGGTCTATCTTGAAAATTTTCAAACTCCGAACCGGCTACCGGAATTTGTTTTTACCGGAAGCGGAAGGCGGGTTTGTTTTTGGAGCAGGCGTTGAAACCAACGATATATTTTCATCTTTCAAGCTGAGGTTTGACTATGCATATGCCGATTATGGAAGACTGGAACAGGCCCACCGGGTTACAGTTGGATTGAGCTTCTGAGGATGATATGAAAATGTACAGATTAGTGATCTCGCTTATCATACTATTTTGTTTACCCAATCTGGCCCAGATATCCCAGGGCCAGATCAACGTGGAGCAAGACAGTATTTCAAAGGCAATACCGTTCCCAACTATGTTGGACACCATCCAGTACCGTTCATTTCTCTATTTTCTGAACGAGGTAAATAAAGACAATGGGTTGGTGCGCGACAGGTCGGCAGGATATTCACCTGCGAGTATCGCTGCGGTGGGATTTGCTCTTCCGTGCTATGGCATCGCAGTGGAGCGGGGCTGGATGTCCCGTGCTGATGCACTGCACATCACAACTAATCTGCTGCGGTTCCTCCTGAATTCCGGACAGACCGCCAAGCCTGCAACCACAGGTTACAAAGGTCTCTACTATCATTTCCTGGATATGAAAAATGGTAAACGGGAATGGAATTCGGAACTTTCAACCATTGATACAGGATTGTTGTTTGCCGGGATTATTTTTGCAAGGCAATATTTTAATCTCGATACTCCTGAAGAAATTGAGCTGCGGAAAATGGCGGCTCAGGTTATGGAACGTGCTGAATGGGCGGCTTTCATTAAGGGTGGTAGCGACAAGTTCACTAATACACTTGCTCTGGGATGGAGTCCCGAAGAAGGAATGCACCAGATGGGATGGATAGGGTATAATGAAGCGTTAATTCTTTATGTCATTGCCGGTGGCTCAGGAATGAAAAACGTGGACAAAGCTTATGATGCATGGTTAGCAACCTATGACTGGCGTGAGCCCTATAAGGGAATGCCTTTCGTATCATTTCCACCATTGTTCGGGCATCAATATTCTTCCTGTTTCCTCGATTTGCGGGGCATTGCTGATAAATATATGATGGAAAAAGGTTTCGATTATTTTGAAAACTCACGCCGGGCCATTGTTGTGCAAAGACGGTATGCGATGGAGAACCCAAAGGGATGGAAAGGCTATGATTCACTTTGCTGGGGCCTGACCGCCTGTGACGGACCGGGTGATAAATTCAATGCCAATGGAAAAGAATATCTCGGCTATGCAGGAAGAGGGACCAGTGGTACAGACCTTACCTTTTTTGATGATGGCACCATTGCCCCAACAGCGGCTGTTTCTTCAATAGTATTTGCTCCAGAACTGGTGCTGCCGACCATAGAAAACTTTTACAATAACCTGGGCAGCAAAGGTCTGTGGGGAAAATATGGATTCGTGGATGCATTCAATTTGACTGCCGGTTGGTACGACAAGGATTATCTCGGTATAGATCAGGGCCCCATTGTAATAATGCTGGAGAACTACAGGACAGGTTTTGTTTGGAAAACCATAATGAAGGATCCAATCATAAAGAATGGTCTTAAGAGTTTGGGATTTGCACCTTTAGCTTTGAAGCCTTGACAGCCAAGAAGATGCATATGAGAATACGTACATTTACTTTTTTAATAGTTATCTGCACTTTTGCTTTTATACAGCCACAAAGCCGCGTATTGGATAATTTTGAAAAGCCTGATGGTTGGACATCCTATAGCTCAGAGGGAGTTGAAATTAAAGCTTCACTGGCACTGGGGAAACACGGGAACGCAATCCGGATCGATTATAATTTTGTCAACGGAGCTGGTTACGGTGGCATTCAAAAAATGATCCCTCTCACCTTACCAAAGGGATTCAAGTTCTCGTTTTATGTAAAAGGTGATTCCCCCAATAATAATCTTGAGTTTAAACTGCTGGACAGTTCCAAACAGAATGTATGGTGGGTGAACAAACGGGACTATACGTTCTCTTCAGACTGGAAAAACATTCGGTACGGGCAAAGAGATATCTCCTTTGCCTGGGGACCAACTGAGGATAAATCCCTGAATAAAATTGCATTCATTGAATTTACCATTTCCTCATATAATGGGGGAAAGGGGAGCGTTTACATTGATGAGCTTTGTCTGTCAGTTAATGAGGAAAAGAGCCTGGCAGAGGTATATCCAAAAATTTACCTGGAAAATGCACAGGGTGATGAGCAGATACATATTCTCGACGATCATGATAATGCTACGTTCTGGATGAGCAATGACAATGGAGCACAATCGTTGTTGATTGATTTGAGCGCCTCTGTAGAATTTGGAGGTTTGCTGATTGACTGGTATGAGGGTTATTACGCCATAGAATACGAAGTGTTTATTTCCAGCGACCGGAAACACTGGGAGTCCGTCTATGTAGTTTCCACTGGTAAAAGGGGACGTTCCTGGCTCCGCCTTCCGGAAACCGAAAGCAGATATATCAGGATCCGTCTCAAAACGTCTGCCGATAAAAGTCACTTTGCAATTAATGAAATTAAGTTGCTTCCTCCCGAATATTCGACGACTTTAAATACCTTTTTCATCAACAGGGCCAAGGATTATCCTCGCGGACATTTCCCGAGATACTTTTCTGAAGAAGCCTCAAGCTGGACTGTAACCGGACTTCCCAGGGAAACCAAAGAGGCTATGATCAACAGTGACGGAATGGTTGAAGTTGACAAAGGCTCCTTTTCCATTGAACCGTTCATATACTCTGATAATGAGTTTATTACATGGAGTGATGTTGAAACGACACAACAGCTTGAAGAAAACTATCTGCCCATACCTTCAGTAAAGTGGAAGACCGACAGTCTCGAACTGGAAACAAAAACTTTTTCCGCGGGTGAGGCATTTGTTTCAACTACCCAATACCTTTTATATACTATTAGAAATACTTCATCCTCTCAGCAGAAGGGAAGCTTCTATGCGGCAGTTCGGCCGTTTCAGGTTAATCCGTATTATCAGTTTCTGAATTTCACGGGGGGTGTATCGGCAATTCGGTCCGTGAAATATGCAGACAAGCATCTGAAAGTTGATTCACTGACTGTAAATACAATAACACCTCCGGATAACTTTGGTGCCGCATCCTACGATGAAGGTTCCATCACCGAATTCCTGGCTCAAAATACGTTGCCTTTGCATAAGGAAGTTACTGACCGTCAAAAGTTATGTTCGGGTGCCTTGGAATATAGATTTGATCTTAAACCCGGTGAAGAAAAACTTATCATCCTTTCCATCCCATATTACAAATCTGCTGCTTCCGCTGCTGATGCGGTTTCTGCCAAGAGTGTTGAAACAGAATTAAATGCCGTTCGCAAATTTTGGAAAGAGAAAACCAATGAAATTTCATTCAAGGTGCCTCCGGAAGCACAAAAATTGGCTGATGTATATCGTTCTATGATAGCCTATATATTGATCAACGCGGATAATGATGGCACACAGCCAGGTTCACGTTCCTATGAGCGTTCATGGATACGTGACGGAGCGTTAACATGTTCGGCACTGCTCAGAGCCGGATTGACCCATGAAGTGCATAATTACATTGCCTGGTATTCAAAATATCTTTTCCCAAGTGGAAAAGTACCCTGTGTTGTAGATAAACGCGGCGCTGATCCGGTTCCTGAGAATGACAGCAACGGAGAATACCTGTTCCTGTTAAATCAGTATCTCAAATTCACCGGCGACACGGCGTTGATTTCTCAAAAGTATGGCACCGTTAATGCGGCTGTAAACTATCTTCAGCAACTGATGGAAGAAGGTTCGAAGGAGATGTACCATGAGGGGAATGACAGCCTTCGTTCGTTGTATGGTTTGCTCCCTGAATCGATCAGCCATGAAGGCTATTCTGCCAAGCCAATGCATTCCTATTGGGATGATTTTTTTGCTCTTCGCGGCCTGAATGATGCAGTACAAATAGCGTCAACATTGGGCAGGAATGCTGATGCACACCTGTATGCAAAAATGGCAAGAATTTTCCAGACTAATTTATATAATTCAATAAATTCCACTATTGCAAGGACGCATATTTCCTATGTCCCCGGATGTGCCGATTTGGGTGACTTTGACGCTACTTCAACTGCCATTGCACTCTATCCCTGTGGGCAGCTTAATAATTTGCCTGCACCCTATGGCCGGAACACGTTTGAACAATATTATCAATACTTCACTGACCGGGAATCCAATAAAATAAAATGGGTTAATTACACTCCCTATGAAGTCCGTTTGATTGGTGCATTTGTGCAATTGGGGGAAAGGGAGAAAGCTCAGAATCTCACCAGGTTCTTCCTGAAGAATCAGAAGCCATTGAACTGGAATCACTGGGCAGAAGTTGTGTGGTCTGATGAAAAATTCCCCGGATTCATTGGCGATATGCCCCATACCTGGGTGGGATCTGACTTCATGAATTCAATGAGGATGATGTTTCTCTATGAACGGGATTATGACACATCACTCGTTCTCATGGCAGGCATTCCCTATGAATGGTTTACCTCAAATGATGGAATTGGAATTACGAATGCGCCGACAGCTTATGGGAAAATCAGTTATTCTGCTAAGATTGAGGCAGGGCATTATATAATTGATCTGAGCGGCAACATTAAACTTCCTGCCGGCGGTATTGTGTTGGATTTTCCTTACGGCGAATTGCGTCCGACCAAGATTAAAATAAATGATACAGTGCAGGGCTATATTGCCGGTACACCTGTGAAGGTGACAACATTCCCTGCGAAAATAGAAATATACTGATGATGAATAACAAGACGATACTTCTGGATGGTAGGTGGCAAATACTCACCGATGCAAACAACAAGCTTACTTTCGAACAAGCTTTGCTACCGTTGCAGGAAAGCAAACAAAAACTGCCCGTTCCGGGAAACTGGAATGCGGTTGGGCTGGATAATTTTATCGGAACAGTGTGGTATCGTACAACATTTGTGCATGTGGCAAAACCAGATTACAGTTTGTCTTTTCTTCAGTTCGGCGGTGTAGATTATTTTGCTGATATCTGGCTGAATGGCTGCTACATCGGTCATCACGAAGGGTATTTTCAGCACTTTAAATTTAAAATATCCGATGCCTTAATTGTTGGGGAAAACGAACTGGTTGTTAAAGTTACGTCCCCACATGAAGAACCTGGAGCGGTATGGCCTGATCGTAAACAGCTTATTAAAGGGATTTTCGGTCACCACGACTGCAGACCCGGAAGCAGCAGCCCCGAGCATGGGCAGGACTATAACACAGGCGGCATCTGGAACAGGGTTGAAATAGTTTACGGTAAAGAATTGCTCATATCAGGAGCAAAAATTACTTCTGCACTTGATGGTGATTCAGCTTTGGTAACGGTGCAGCTTCAGTTTCAGAGTAGGGCAGTTCTGGTGGAGAAGAAACTGTCAATAAAGATCACTTCTCCTGCAGGTAAGATGCAAACTATCCAGAGGGAGCTTAATATCCCGAAAGGTTCATCGTCTGCCACTGTTACGGCTGAAATTAAAAAACCGGCTTTGTGGTGGAGTCACGATGTTGGCGAATCACCATTGTATAAATTACAATTGTATGATGGCAGGGAAGAAATCTATTCGGACACATTTGGCGTCAGGGATGTCAGGCTCGATGTAAATCAGGTATTTCATCTTAATGGGAAACGACTTTTCCTTCGCGGGACGAACATCATTCCCGAGCAGTTCCTGAGCACGTTGTCAGAAGAACGTATACAGATGATGATCCACCTGATGAAGGAAGCCCATATTAATATTGTCCGTGTGCATGCCCATGTTAACCGGAAAGAGTTTTACCGGGCGTGCGATGAGAATGGTATCATGGTTTGGCAGGACTTCGCACTTCAATGGACCTATGATACATCTCCGGAGTTTGCTGAAAATGCTGTCAGCCAAATTCATGATATGGTAAATCAGTTTTATAATCATCCGTCAATTGTTGTGTGGTGCTGCCACAATGAACCTGGCGAACAAATAAATACGTTGGATAAGCTGCTTTATGCAGCCGTGAAGCAGGAAGATGCAAGCCGTATAGTGAGGCAGGCTTCCAACTATGAAGAACACGCTTATGATGGCTGGTATTGGGGAGATAAAGAGCATTATGCAGCTACACCAATGGGGCCATTGGTTACCGAGTTTGGAGCTCAAGGGCTTCCCGGGGTTTCATCGCTCAAAAAGATCATCCCAAAAGGATCACTGTTCCCGCCTGATTATGAAGTGTGGAAATACCACAATTTTCAGACTGACCAAACATTTAATATTGCCGGGGTGCAGACCGGTAAGTCAATTGGCGAATTTGTAAAAAACTCGCAGAATTATCAGGCTGATCTGCTCACGACCGCCATTCATTTTTACCGCAGGGAACGATTCTCCAGGATTAATGCAGTCTTCCAATTCATGTTGATAGACTGCTGGAAGTCAATTTCATGGTCGGTAGTGGACTATTTCGGTGTTCCCAAGAAAGGATTCTTCGCCTTAAAGGAAGCGTTTGACCCCTTGCTGCTTTCCATACGGCTGCGGCAGGTGAAATATTACGCCGGTATAAGACTCAATCTGGATGTTTATATTATAAATGACCTTTTTCGGAATTATGATAATTGTAAATTGAAGTTCACTCTTGACGGAAAGCATTTACACCAATTGGATATTAAATCAATTGCTGCGGATTCGCTGCAGCTTTTCAGATTTGATGAACTGCAAATCTGGCTGCCGGCAAAGATGAAAAAGGGGAGACACAAACTCTCGATAGCGCTTTATGACCACAAGAAGCAGCTGCTTCGCTCTGTTCCGGTCGAAATATTTAGTGAAAATGAAAAATAAAAGATACGTATGACACAGACAACTCCCAGAGTATGTTCACCGCTGAACTTCTTTTTTGTTACCGCACTTGTTTTTTCTGTTGTTTTTGCCGCCAACAGTCTCGCATCAAGTCCAATTCCTGCGCGGCAAAATTCACATGGTTCTCCGGATAATACCAAAACAATACTTGCCCCAACCAATGTAAAATGCTATCCCTGTGAGAAGCATCTGGATTTAACGTGGGACGCTGTGGATGATCCGAATCTGGCCGGGTATCGGCTATATAAATGGGACGGTGAAAACTGGAACCTTACTTCGCAGGTTGACCACGCAAAAAATTATTTTATTGAGTTTGTCAATGCAACAGGTTATATCGCATCATACCGGGTTAGTGCCTATGATATATATGGTAACGAGTCTGCATTGAGCGACAGTGCTACTGCTACTACGCGTGCAATGTCCGATGATGAATTTCTGGACATGGTACAACGTTCCACGTTCAGGTACTTTTGGAATTATGGACATCCCGTGTCCGGACTCTCCCGTGAACGGCTCAATTCAGGCAACACAGTCACTTCCGGCGGCAGCGGGTTTGGCCTGATGGCTTTGCTGGTAGGTATTGAGAGAGGCTATATCACACGTCAGGCGGGTGTGCAACGGTATTTGCAAATTCTGAATTTCCTTTCAACAAAGGCACAGCGCTATCATGGTGTGTTCCCACATTGGTTGAACGGTGAGACCGGTGTTACTATTCCATTCAGTCAATATGACAACGGCGGCGATCTTGTTGAAACAGGCTATTTGCTGCAAGGACTTTTAACCGCGCGACAATATTTTACCGCCAATGATACAAATGAAGCTAAAATAAGGGAACTCATTACTGCAATATGGCAAAGCACGGAGTTTTCCTGGTACAGACGTTCGCCCTACAGCAACGTTCTGTATTGGCATTGGTCTTCCGATTATGCATGGCAGATGAACATGCCCATAACGGGTTGGAGTGAACCGATGATTTGCTATTTGCTGGGTGTTGCATCACCCACGTATCCAATTCCGGCAAGCATGTATTATAAAGGATGGGCCGGGAATTCAAATTATGCAAACAGCAATACCTACTATGGATACCGGCAATACGTCGGTGAAGCATATGGCGGTCCTTTGTTTTTTGTGCAGTATTCTTTCCTTGGCTTCGATCCACGTGATAAAAAAGATAAATATGCCAATTATTTTATCAACAACCGGAACACCACGTTGATAAACCGGGCATATTGTGCCGTAAATCCGAAGGGATTTGCCGGTTATAATGAGAATTGCTGGGGGTTGACCGCCAGCGATAACCCATCAGGCTATTCGGCTCAGGCTCCCTATTCAAATGATAATGGAACCATTACGCCAACGGCTGCACTATCCTCAATGCCTTACACACCAAAGGAATCACTGGACGCGCTGAAATATTTTTACCGAACCTATGGCAACAAGCTCTGGGGTGAATATGGTTTTAAAGATGCCTTTAATATCGGGTCCAATTGGTTTGCTTCAAGTTATCTGGCCATTGACCAGGGCCCGATCATCGTAATGATTGAAAACTATCGTTCACAGCTGCTGTGGAATAAATTTATGGCTAATCCCGAAATTAAGCCCATGCTGGATTCGATTGGCTTCACCTATGATCCATCGGCAGTTACTGAGAAGAATGAGTTGCCGAAGTCATTTAAGCTTATGGGAAATTATCCCAATCCGTTCAACCCGGGCACCGTGATTGAGTTCGCTCTGCCACGGGCAATGAATGTAAGCGTCACCGTCTTTAACGCCATAGGGCAGCAGATGACGATAATTGATTCTAATTTTATGCAGGCCGGAAAGCAGTCAGTTCACTGGAATGGTGTTGACCAACGCGGAAATCCTGCGGCATCCGGAGTATATTTTTACAAGATCAGGGCAGGGGAATCACTGCTATCCGGGAAGATGATACTCCAAAGATGAAATCTTATCAGTATATAGCCACAGTTCTGTTTTGCCTGCTGAGCCTGACCTGCAGAACAAAAACGTCCGGCACTGTTGAAATCCGTTTTTGGGCGATGGGTGTGGAAGGGGAGAAAGTCAGTAAGTTGGTGCCTGAATTTGAGAAAAGAAATCCGGGTATTTCAGTCAAAATCCAACAGGTTCCCTGGACCGCCGCCCATGAAAAACTGATCACCGCATTTGCCAGCGAAACACTTCCTGATGTGTTCCAGTTGGGAAACACCTGGGTGCCTGAGTTTCAAAATCTCCGCGCCATTGAACCACTGGCAAAGTATATTAATGCTTCCGCTTCAGTCAGAAAGGCGAATTTCTTTGAGGGCATCTGGGAAACCAATGTTATAGACAAAACGGTTTATGGCATTCCCTGGTATGTTGATACCCGGCTGTTGTTTTACAGGAAGAGCATTCTTGAGCAGGCCGGCTATAAAACTCCGCCGCAAAGCTGGGACGAACTTCTCGATGCATCACGAAAGATCAAAAGGAACAACCCCAAACACTATGCATTTTTTCTGCCCACCAACGAATGGGTACCCTTCGTAGTGTTTGGTATGCAGGGTGGATCGGAGCTTTTGCGTGATGGCGGATGCTATGGTGATTTTTCAGGTGCACCATTTAAAAAGTCCTATAACTTCCTAATGCAATTTTACAGGGAAGGACTGGCCCCAAAAGACATGACGCAGGTTTTGAACCTCTATCAGGCTTTTGAGGAAGGCTATTTTTCCATGTATATAACAGGACCTTGGAACATAACCGAATTCAAGAACCGGCTTCCGGCAAATTTGCAAGATGACTGGATGACTGCCCCGTTGCCCGCCGAGAGAAAGGAAGATTATCCGGGCATCTCAACAGCCGGTGGCGCCACGCTGGTAATTAACAGTCTGTCACCCAATAAAGACGCGGCCTGGAAATGGATTGAATTCCTTTCAGAAAAGGAAACGCAACTTGATTTTTACCATCTGGTCTCGGCTCTTCCTTCAGTGATTACGGCATGGGATGATTCCGAATTGCACGGTGACCGGTATTTGCAGGCATTCTACACGCAATTGACTAGGACCAAACCTACGCCCAAAATTCCTGAGTGGGAGCAGATAGTCATTGCGAAAATTCAGCAGTACGTTGAATTCACCGCCACGGATAAAATGAGCGTTGATGAAGCATTGCGGCATCTCGATCAGGATGTGAACACAGTGCTTGAAAAGAGACGATGGATAGTTTCAAAAAGCGCGGGTGAGGTAAAATAATGGCTGCATTGTCAAATAAAACCGCGCGTTCATCTGTTTGGCTGTTCCTCGGGCCTTCACTTATTGTGCTGGCGGTATTCTTTTTCATCCCGGTGCTTGCCGCACTCCTGATGAGCTTTTCGGATTTTGATATTTATTCGCTTGGCAATTTTGATTATATCCGTTTTGTTGCATTTGCCAACTATACGAAGCTGTTCAGTGACCCGCTATTCTGGACGTCTCTGGGCAATACGTTCTACTTTGTTCTTGCCGGCGGACCGCTTTCGGTGTTGGTTTCTCTGGGCGCTGCATTACTGCTTAATTCTCCGTTGGTGAAATTCCGGTCATTCTTCCGCGTAATCTATTTCTTGCCGGTTGTTACAACGCTTGTTGCAGTCTCGGTAGTCTGGCGTTTCATCTATCACCCGCGTTTCGGATTACTTAATTATTTTATCGGGTTCTTCGGTGTTCAGCCACTTGATTGGCTGGGCGACCCGCATCTTGCTATGCCCGCTATCATCCTGCTCTCCGTGTGGAAGAACTTTGGTTATAACATGATCATATTCATTGTGGGGTTGCAGGCAATACCTCTTGAACTCTATGAATCAGCAGAGCTTGAAGGTGCGGGTGGGTGGAATAAGTTCCGCTACATCACAATCCCCATGCTGGCCCCTACAACACTGTTTATCAGTCTGGTGACGATGATAGGTTATTTCCAGTTGTTTGCCGAGCCCTACATAATGACGCAGGGCGGCCCGCTGAACAGTACCATAAGTATAGTGCTATACATGTACCAGCAGGGCTTCCGGTGGTGGAGCATTGGCTATTCAACTGCCATCGCATTCATGTTGTTCCTCATTATCATGGCAGGAACCATAATCCAGTTGCAGGTTAAAAAGAGGACGCAGGAATGAAAAAAATAATTGCAACTACTGCTGCTGCTTTGATTGCCATACTGAGTTTTGCTCCGTTTTTCTGGATGCTTTCAGCATCGCTCATGCACAGCGGGGAAGCTAACACCTATCCGCCGCGTTTCATTCCAAGTGAAATCGATTTCAGCCATTATGTCGATCTGTTCAGCCGGTTAAATTTGTTTGGCTATCTCAGGAACAGTCTTTTTCTTTCAATTGCAGTGACTGCCGTTTCGCTGCTGGTCAATTCAATGTCCGGTTATGCGTTTGCCAAATTCCGTTTCCCGAAGAAGGATATCGTATTCAAATTCCTGATAACCTCCATGGTAATTCCCGGCCAGGTGACCATGTTGCCGTTGTTTTTATTATTAAAGCAAATGCACCTGATCAACACGTATTTCGCCATTATTATTCCCGGGATGGTGAGCATTTTTGGCGTGTTTTTGATCCGCCAGTATGCACAAACAATACCGGACAGCCTGATAGAAGCCGCCAAAATGGACGGTGCGTCCGAAGTGCAAATCTATAGGAAGATCATTCTGCCGCTCTGCAGACCAATATTAGTGACCCTTGGCATTTTTACGTTTATGGGTACCTGGAATGACTTCCTCTGGCCTCTGATTGTTATGACCGACTCATCTATGTACACATTGCCTGTTGCCATTGCAAACCTCATGGGAGAGCATGTACAGGACACTGAACTTATGATGGCCGGATCGGTGCTTACAACGCTGCCCATGGTGCTGCTCTTTATTGCATTGCAAAAGTTCTATATTGGCGGAATAATGATGGGCGGAGTGAAGGAATAGTGCTTGTCAGTAGAAATTTGCTTGAGGAAGTTCAAATGCTAAACCGTTCGAAGCTAATACATTCACCAGCCAATGTATCCAATTATCATTCCCGCGAAGGAGGGAATCTGTTGAACCCTAATCTTGCAATTCAAAAAGAAAAATACCATAACTTAAATGAATGCCAAGCATTACGGCCTCCCTCGCCCTTTGGGAGAGGGAATGAGGGTGAGGGTCTTAGTCATCATAAATTCAAGTATTTATACAATAAGTTCGTTGTTATTGCATTCTTCGGATTGAACGCGCTTAAACAACAATGTGCGTTTCTGGTTCTTGGCTGCATTCTTGCCCTCTTATTCTCTTCTCCTGCATCATTTGCTCAATCACTGCAGCTTCCCGAAACTATTGTGAATTTTTCGTCCGGTAAGATTACCTCAGAGGAATTCCTCAACAGAATGAATTTCAGTTTCCCCGTTAAACATGCGGGACTTTCAGCCGACTCCCTGAAGAAGCAATTCCTTTACTCCCTGGTTGCCGAAAAACTGTGGGCGGCTGAAGCTTACAGGCAGCGCCTGGATACACTGGAGAGCTTGCAGGCAGTGTTTACCCCTATATATAAAGCATATGTTGTCGATGCATTATATCAGCAGGAAGTAGCTTCCAAAGTGGTTATTCTGCCGGCTGACATAGTGCATGAGATGGAAAAAATGAAAGTGACTCCGCTGGTTTGGGTTTTCTCCTCAACATCAAAACAGACCATAGCGAAAGTGCGGGATCTTGTTCTTGCAGGCAAAAAGCCAGACGATATTACTGTCCCCGGAGTTAGCAAAGTAACAGCACCAATTGAACTGGTACCCGGGCAGATGGAAGATGAGGCGATTGAGGACACAGTTTTCAATTTGCCGGTGGGTGCAGTTTCCAATCCGCTGCAAGCCAATGGGAAGTGGTTCCTTTTTGAAGTGGCTGACCGGAAGGTGGTAGAAACCCCCGGACTTACCAATTCAGCACTGCAGATGAAGGCGGAGCAAATGATCCGCAGACGCCGGTCATCCAACATTGAGAACCGTTTCAGGGATTCTCTTTTCAGCTCGTTGCGTGTTGAAACAGACGGAGCATTGTTCAAGCTGGCAGGGAAGACTATCGCAAAGATTCTCACCGACCGCTATAATGCCAAAGATTGGGATACCACAAAGGAAGCACTGTTGCTGCAGGACGACATAAGCATATTGCAAAATTCCATAGGCAAAGCGAATTTTGACAAACCCTTCATACTTTTTGCTAAGGATCCGCTTACACTCGGTGAGGCACTGGCAATGCTGCCTTTTAAGCCATTTGGTATTAAACACCCGACGCAAAAAAAAGTTGCTCTGCTGCTGCAGAGTTTCTTCAAACAGGTGACGGAGAATGAAGTGCTTTATAGGGAGGCAGTTAAACGGCATTTGAATACCGCACCGGATGTGCAGGAAAAAGCAGAGGAATGGAAGGAAAACCTGCTTGCGGATCTTTTCTCAGGCTCTGTATGGAATTCGTTAATAAAATCGGCTAATTCTGATGCTGCCGGGGAAGCACATAAAACACTGTATAGGGTAATAAGTGTAAAGTATATGGGTGAACTGATGCCAATAATGGAAGCCATGGCAAACGGCGTGAGTTTCGACTCGCTATATGCCGGTAACCAGGGTTTCGTGATACCTGAGGATGCCCAACTGATCACTGCGAAAGTTTATGAGTTGCTGCAGAACCAGATAGAAAAACCGGTTGCATCAAACCCGCCCGGCGTGTATGGACCATTTGAAAGCAAAGGGAATTATATCTTACTGAAAAAATATAATTCACCGAGGCAGGGTGAGGCCTCCGCCAGTCCTGCTGAAATGAAAAAGCAATTGCGGCACATGTATGAGGACCGGATGGAGAAAGTGACCAATGAACTGTTCATTAAATATGGGGTAAAAATAGATTATCAGGTGTTGGGAAAACTTGACCCGTCCACGCTGAACACTTTCACCGTGCATAATATGGGTTTTGGCAATAAATTGCCTGCATTTCCGATGACAACACCCTATTTTGAATGGTCAAGACGACTGGATAAGTCACAGTTGCCATAGGGCAGGCCATCGGCTAATATCCTCACCAACCATATGTATTGGCAGATGATTATTTGGCAGGCAGTTTGCCTGTTGAATATCCGTAACTCAATCTGATAAACGATTTAAAATTCATCCAACAGAAACCGGGTTGAATAGGCTTCGTCGTATATGAAAAGAAACTCCTCGGTCATTTTAACGTCTTCACCTTTTTTTGTGAGTTTGGTAAGTTCCTTTTTGTATTCATCTGTTTGCTGATAGGCTTGAAATTGCCGCTTTTTGAATGCCAGATATTCCGCCCCGGTGAATTGCCGCTCTTTTTGCACTTTCCCATCTATTACCCGAATCAGCGTATAGTTCGCGTACACCGAGGAATAGCCCATGTGAACATAGCCTAAAATTTCCCCTTGGGGAAGAACGAGCAGTCCGGAGAAAAACGAGCATGTCCGTTCAAGGCTGTCAGGAAATACCTCCAGCAGAACTGATTTATTAACGATTTTATATTCACCATTGGGAAGTTTGCTGCCGGATTCAACTTCTAAATCCTGCACATAAAGCACTCCATCCCTGATGACAAACGTAGCAATGTATCCACGCCACAATGCGGTAGACATGGTTCCGCTGACCGGGCGTTTATCCGAATGATCTGAAAAAAAAGATTCGAGCGGATTGCAGAAAAGAGAATACTCTTTACCGTTATAGATGAGTTTATCGGGAATCTGTCCGGTTGGGTATGTGACAGTTGTTATCAAAACAAGAAAAACTATTGCGAAAAGCGACTGTTTCATTTTTATAACTCCCAAATTTTAAAACAGGTTTATTTGAGTGGTCTTTACCCTAAGGTGAAAGGATACTTGCCTAACGTTATAAAAATACAGAAACACCGGCTAAAACGCAATTTCGAATGCGATTCGATAATTGTTTTAATTATATCCGTCCTGAATAGTTCAATGATGAGACCGGATTGGCTTTGGCAGCACACTAAACAGCAAGATCCGTAAAAGTGAGGGAACAACGGTAAAAAGTTTAATTATTAAGCTCGCTATTTCAATAAGTAGCCCATCCGGTGTAGAAACCAAGAGATAAAGCTGCAGCCAATATTCCCCCGAAGTGCAACCCTCAGGAAGAAAAATGAGATATTCCGATATTTTTTTCGTATTTGCCGTATCTCTATGCATCCACGCACTTTTTGAAATTAAAAAATTGTTTATATTATATTGTTATACGGAATCTTTCCCCTAAGAATCTTTGGGTCGTATCAGCGGGTTTCAACTTCCTATATTTTTAAAGCCGCGATCTGGTGAGTGGGAGTGAAATGCCTGAATGATACTTGTGTGATATAACATCTTGAAAAATTGTTGTTTAAGGTAGCATCATGACTCCGGTAAATATTGACACCCTTGGGGAAGGGTATATTCTTGTTATTACTGACGATGCAGCAACTCTGCAAATGGTAACCAAAATTCTTGGTGATGCCGGCTATACTGTGCGTACAGCCGGAACCGATGATTTTCTGTTTCAAACCTTGCTAAACACCCCTCCTGAATTGATCCTCATAAATGGAACCAGTACTTCTCTGGATCGATTTGCAGTTTGCCGGCAAATTAAAGCGAATGAAGTTACAAGCAACATTCCCATTATTTTCACGTGCACTTCTGAAGATGATAAAGTCAAAAAAGAGGGATTTCAGGCAGGGGCAGTTGATTATATAAACAAACCCTTTAAAACGGAAGAAGTGCTGACCAGAGTAAGAGATCAGATTGCACTTCACACCAGGCTCAAGCGAGATTCCAGGGATCAGAATCTGGCAGAACGGGAAGTGAGAAAGCTTAACCGGCTGCTATCAGTGTTGCTTAGTCTTGATAAAATGATGGTGCGCACACGTGATGAGGAGTCCTTATACGTTGAAACCTGCAGAATTCTGGTTGAAAAAGGTGAATTTCGCATGGCTTGGATTGGTTTGATAAACGATGAGACGCAAACGGTTGAGCCGGCACACTGGTATGGTGTGGAAGATGACTATCTCACGAAGATTAAAAAAATTGCAGTAAATAACACGCCGGAAGGTCACGGGCCGACTGGTACCTGCATCCGGGAACGATCATATATATACTGTAATGATATTGAAAGCGATCCTCGCATGGCCCTCTGGAGAGAGGAGGCGTTAAAAAGAGGATATCGTTCCTCAATAGCCTTGCCGATATTCGCAAAAGGGAATGTTATTGGCGCTTTGACGATCTATTCCTGCAACCCTTTTTATTTTAATGAATCAGAGATCCAATTGCTGGAAGAGTTGACGGACAACATATCTTATGCTGTTGAGATGATCCGTGCTGAGATGAACCGAAACAAGGCTGAGGATACCTTAAAAACACTGAGAAATGTTATTGAGCAAAGCCCTGCGCTTATAATTATTACCACACCGGATGGTTCCATTGAATATGTTAATCCAAAATTTTGTGAAGTGACCGGTTACACCTTCGCTGAGGTTGTAGGAAGAAATCCCCGGTTTTTAAAGTCCGGTGACAAAACTCAAGGTGAATATCAGGAGATTTGGAATACTATTCTCTCCGGCAAATCATGGGAGGGTGAATTCCATAATAAAAAGAAAAATGGTGAATTATACTGGATATCCAGCAGAATTTCTTCGATACTGGATGATGATGGGAACATTGTGCATTTTGTGGCCGTTGATGAAGACGTTACTGAACGGAAAAATATTGTAAGTGATTTGCTTAAAGCAAAGGAAAAAGCCGAAGAGATGAACCGCCTGAAGACGGCGTTCCTCAATAATATGAGTCACGAACTGCGCACACCGCTGATAAGTATCCTGGGTTTTTCGGAGATCCTGGAAATTGAAATAAAGGAACCGGAACTTAAAAACATGGCTGCACAGATCAACCACGGCGGGAAACGGCTCTCAGAAACCCTGAATTTAATCCTGGACCTTTCCCAGATAGAGGCTGAAAAACTCACGGTTGAAAACAGGCTTTTCGATCTATGCAGTGTAATCCGGCAACAGGTGGCAAATTATGAATCTGTGGCAAAGGTTAAAGGACTGGCATTAACCACCGTGATTAAAACCGAAAGCATCATTCTAAATGCTGATGAACGTATGTGTGCTCATATTGTTGATAATCTGGTAAATAACGCCGTCAAGTACACCGAAAATGGCGGTATTACCGTCATATTGGGACGCGAAACCGGACTTATCAACGGTAAAAATGAAGAAGTTGCCGTACTGAAAGTGGTCGATACTGGAATGGGAATTGCGGAAGAAAATTTTGATATAATTTTTGAGGAATACAGGCAGGTAAGCGAAGGATTGAGCAGAACGTTCCAGGGATCCGGACTTGGACTGACTATCACCAAAAAGTTTGTGGAAAAAATGGGAGGAACTCTGACGGTGAAGAGCGAATTAAAAGTCGGTTCAGTATTCACGGTTACGTTGCCAATCATAACCTCTATGGTTCAGGAACCGGGAACTGCAAGAGACAATACGATGCCATTAAGAAGAAAACCTGTGGAACCTTTCCGGGTTGAACTCCCCAGAATAATGATGGTGGACGATGATCCATCTGCATTTGCAGTGACAAAAATTTTCCTTAAACACATATGCAAAATTGAATACGCTTCATCCGGTGAGGAAGCCATTGAGCTTGCAAAGAAGGAAAAATTCACCGCGATTCTGCTGGATATTAATCTTGGTTTCGGCATAGATGGTCTTGTAGCTCTCAAAGAAATTCGTAAGTTGGAAGGGTATGAGAAAACACCTGTGTTGGCCCTGACCGCATACTCAATGAATGCCGACAAAGATTATTTCCTTGAAGCGGGTTGTGATCACTATTTATCCAAACCTTTCAGAAAAGCGGAGATTCAGAAAGCGGTGTCTGAAATTTTGCGAACCATTCCGGTGCAGAGTGATGCGAAGGTTATGGATATTACTTAATTCCAAATACGTGAACTTGGATGATCAAGGGGATATAGCACTTGTATCCACCCGTGTTTTGTTACAAACCGAAATAGTACTGTACTTGCCCATTAACTAGTGGACATTGTACTGCCGGTAGATAATATTCCACTGTCCCGGCTGGCACGTTCAGACTAAACTGGGATAAGAATCATTGCATACGTGTGAGCCATACGTTCGAACGAATTTTACTTCATCTTCTCAATCATTTCTTCAACTTCCTTTGCACCTTTTGCATAAGTCGCTTCTTCATCAGGTGCCAATTCCCTGAGCAGGCGGAGGAACTCTCCGGCATGGACAAGTTCTTCATCGGCAATGTCCTTAAGCACCGCTATTGCAATTTTGTTGTCAGTAGATTCAGCAAGTTGTGTATACAGTTGCGTTGCTTCATACTCAGCGGCCACCATAAAACGGATTGCGCGAATGAGCTCTTCCTCTGAAATCTTTGGGCTGTGTGCCAAGCCCGAAAACGGTGATCCAAAATCCGGCATACTATATCTCCTTTTATCTGTTTTCCTGACAGGTTTTTTGTTGACCCGGCAGCCCGTTGCATTCCAAAACCTGATTATTATGTTTGAAATATAGGAGCTTGCTGCCAAGGCAACAATCGATCAAAGGGATGAAAAAAGGACTATATCTTTAATGAGAGCAGTTTATTTCACTTTTACCACAACCAGCATAAGATCATCCTGCAGTTTGGCACTTCTTCTCCAACGGTTAACTGCCGCATTTATGTCGCCAACAATTGCTTCTGCATCTTTGTGTGCTGCTTGCAGCAGAGTTTTATTCACCCGGTCCATGCTGAATACTTCCCGATGCTCATCGAATGCATCAGGCAGGCCGTCACTCATCAGCAGTAGGATATCACCAGAGCTGATTGCTATTTCCTCCTGAGTATAAGGAAAATCAAAAAACGCTCCCAGGGGCATTGCTTTAATGACGCACTGTTCAACAATATTTGTTGCTTTCCGGTAAATGACTAATGGTGGCATACCCGCCGAACTGAAACTCACTTTGTTCCCCCGGATGCGCAGCAGGGCCAGCCCCATGTTGAGCATTGACAGATTCATCTTCTTTATTGCGTGGTTGGTCCGCTTAAGGATTTCCGAAAGATCCTCAGTCCCAAGAAGGGTATTGAGAATGCCCTTGGTCACAAAAACCATGTTGCCGGCTTTCAGACCGTGTCCGGTGGCGTCTCCGGTAATGATAGTCAGGTCATCGCCGTTGTCTGTATAAAAATCATAATAATCACCGCCGACCTCGGTTGCCGTGTTCATGAAGCAGGCTATATCATAGCTATCGGACTGCGGTATCGTTTTGGGAAGCAATGAGAGCTGAAGCTGCCTTGCTGACTCAAGTTCTGCGCTCTTTCTCTCGCTCTCCATCTCCAGTACCCGCCGCTCAAGTTCAAGTTTACCGGCTTTCCGCGCCTGTTCAACTGCCTGTTCTGAAAGCTCCTGCACTTTGGCAAGCTGAGCTTCCAGGTTCAGGTTAGTTGTTGAAAAACTATATGAGAGGAAAATGGACATTGCCAATGATATCGAGAGCATGCCATATACCCACACCTGGGTGATTTCAAACCAAGGTTCGATAATTTGGTAATCAATGAGTATCTGCCATACTACGAATAGACCGAGCAGCATAAACCCAAGCCGGATTATCCAGGTACCTTTTTGTACCGGTTTGGTGGACTTCCGATTGGAGAGTATGATCTCGGTAATTACTATGATCATTAACGCATAATTGAAAGTTCCCATCCAATAACTAACCGGATAGAGCACGTGTGCCAGTGTCATCAACAGCGAAAGTACTCCGAAAAAGATCCAGCGGCGGGGAAGCTTCTCGTAGGAAATAGCATAGTTGGTAAGCAACGAAAAAAAGATGGCCACGTTCGCAAGAAGGTTCGAAACCTGATAAAAGAGAATAATAATATCCGGATTGGTTTCAATAAACTTCTGAATGCCGAAATAGTTTATGCCTGCAAAACCAATGAGGGAAATGGCGAAGAAAAGGTTTTGCCTCAGCCTCCGGTAAAAACTGAACAGCAACAGATGAAGCAGGGCAAGAATCAGCGGGATGGCAGTGAAGACCATTTGCTGTATCATGCTGCTTTTTGTATCCTTTACAACCGACTCGAGAATGGAATCTATATCTTTTAAGAAGATGTTAAATCCCGGTGAAAAGCCAAGTTCCTGTTGCTTTTTCCAATCATAGTTGGCATAGCGCACCGCCAGGACATGCTCGGGCTTTGGATCGAATTTGAGTTCTTTCCATAGCCTGTTTTGTAAGGTTTGCGTGGTTTCCTTTGAATTGCCAATTTTCCCGATCGTGTAGATCAGCCTGCCATTATAATAAAATTCTGATGCGCCAAGCTGACTCACCAGCATACCAAATGACCGGTTCCACAATGTTGAATCGATGGTAACGTGAAATCTGAACCAACCGATACCTTCCCACTTGGGGCCGGTGTTCTTGTCCCAGTCAATATATGAGTTAGTCTTTCGCCACCTGCTGTCATCATAGGCTTCCTTAGCCCATTCAGCGCTATCACCGGACATGAAAAGCCAGTCATCATCAATCCGCAGAACAGGTTTTTTTGCCTGATGCTGCTCGGCGTTCAGATGCAATTTCCCATCGGTGAACTCGTTCAGCCAGCCAAAAACGCTGAAGGAGATCACGGTATCTGACCGGATGACAGCTTCCTGGTTCGGATAGATCTGGCCTTTTTCATCCAATGCTTCGGCCCACCAGGACCCCGCTGTCACTTTGAAACTAAGCTTTTCACCTTCATTGAAGGTTAGTGTGGTTTGCCATATACTGTCTGAAAATTTATCGAGGGGCAAATATTTCGTGTTCCAGTTGCCAAGTTTTTCGTGGTTGCCGGTGAGATAGATCAACTGTTCGGATGATTGGGGAGTGGCGTGAACAACGAAATTAACGGTATACTGCCTGGGGGATTTTGACGTACAACCCGCCGCCAGAAGCACCAACGTCATAAGCAGGAAGCGGAACAGCCCTGCGTAGTTATTCGGGAATTGTGTGATATTAATTATTTTCATTCAGGATAAAAATTACGACATTTTTGGATTTATGCGAAGCGGAAAAGAATAAGGCAGGGATACCGGATTGATGGGTTATCCGGGATGAGTGTGGATTTAATGACCGCGTCAATATTGGGATTCTGTAGGGGTTCAAAATCTTGAACCCCTGCGATAGTTGAACTTAAATTGACCATTATTTATAAATGCAAAAAATGAAATGGATGGTTCGGTTTTCGTTGCACCCATTTGCAGTTTCATCAAAGATTCGCCAAATGTGATTCCCTGGGTACACTAACTGCAATGACCAGTTTGGCATTGACCTAAAAGCTAACGCGTGCATCCGCTTGTTTTAGTTTACTGCTTTTGGTAGATTTACTATGCTTTCGCGAATACTTTTTGGTCTCAGCTGGCTTTTCAATTAGAACCATAATTCTGAATCAGGCAGTTTGTATTTATAGCGGGAGCATCAATGCTGTTTTCTTTTTTTTCTGCAAGATTTTGTAATGCTTTATGCGGCTGTGTTGCCCTATTTATACCGATTTAATTGAGGATTGTTATGAAAAATTTACTCCTTTTCCTTTTTTGCATACCCTTGCTCGCTTCTTTGGCACTTGCACAGAGCACAACTCCTACGAGACCGAGTAGAAGACCTGTTCATGAAAACCACGGGCAAGAGACGAAAAAACCGGTTGTCGAAGCGAAAAAGGAGGTTAAGGTAATAGACATGAAGCCACAGGGCAAATGCTACGCTGGGCCTCCTGCCGGCAGCAAATTGGGTAAACCGGGAAGAACATTTTTCAGATGTGCGGCAATGACCAAAAATGGAAAGCAGTGCAGGAATAGGGCATTGTCGGGCAGCAAATATTGCATCGTGCATCGTGGTAAAAAGTGTTAGAATATACCCGGAATGAATTATGCAATGTTGCATCAATTGCCTGATTTTAAAGTCTGTTTATACGCTGTAATTCCTTGGTCTGTTCAGGATATTGCACACAAACATTCTAATTATACACCTTAAATTCTCCCCAGTCATCCTTTAGCGGGATTTTTCGGTCTCTGCAAATGGTAATTGAAATATTGTTTTCATAGGGCATGCAATAGGGGTCAGAGATGGTTCCGACCTGTTCGGCAGACCTATACGATTCAAGAACTGCGTTCATATCAACTCCAATACGAAGCACAATTTCACCCTTTGAATTGTTGCAGCCCCAGAGCCAATAGTTATTATGGCCGCTTATGGCTTTTGGCAATCCATATTTTGGTCCAAGGAGATCAACTGCTCCTGCTTCACCGTAGTTGTTCATCAGGATAACGCACTTTGCTTTTTCTTCGGGAGTGAGGGAATTATAAGCCTTTGCAATCTGTGCGACCATATTATCCCAGCCAAACATGTCTGCATAAAATTGTGGCAGCTTACCAATGCCGTTTTTTTCAGAAGTGGCTGGCTTTTCTCCCAGTGCCTTGGCGTAATTGATATACGTTTCAACGGGCAGGATCGCGAGGACAATAGGTGCGGCAATGACGCCACCAATGAGTAATAATGCCGGCACCGCTGACTTAAGCCACAATTGTTTGATCCGCTCTATACCCATTTCGATGGCAACAGCACCGGCGGCAAACAGTATAGGATAAATGGGTGTCATGTAATTCGGCTTGCTTGTGTTATTCGAAAGCAAAATTACTGCAACGGTCAGATATGTTATTCCCAGCGGGCGAAACTGCTTCATTTTTTTAGAAAATAGCAGAAATATAAATCCCGTTACCCATATAGGGAGTGAGAACGGATTGAGCATGGATATCTGTTGCATATAAAATTGAATTGGGGACAGCGCAACATATTTGCCGGACGAAATATTTTTGATAAACTCCCATGACGCGAAATTATTGGGGAACTGCCAGATTAAATAAGGCGTGAAGATTGCGAGTATGAGTCCGGCAGCTGACCAAAATTTAAGGGTAAGCAGCTCTTTTCTTAAGGGGGAGCAAAGCAGTCCAGCCACAATGCCGGCACAAAGCCAAAGGACACTGATCTTGTTCATTGTTCCAAGGCCAAGCACGATTCCGAGGATTATCCAATCTTTTGTTTTTCCCTGCTTAATGATCCGGATAAAATAATAGATTCCCAGCGTCCAGAAGAGGGTTTCGAAACAATTCATTGAATAAACTGAATCATAAGCAAGAAATATCGGTGCGGCGAAGACTGCGCAGGCGGCAGTAATTTGGGCAAACTTTTTACCGCCTAATTCACGGGTGATGATCCCCGTCATAAATACAACCATAGCCCCGGAAAAAGCCGGTAGCAGCCTGAGTGCGAAGAGCGAATCGCCGAAGAGAAAACGACTGATACGAAGCAGGAATATCGAGAGGGGAGGTTGATCTACATAGCCCCAGGCGAGGTGATCGCTGCATGCCAGATAGTAAAACTCATCACGGAAGTAGCCATAGGCAGTGGCAGCATTAATGGACAGGTGAATAGCTAGTTTGAGTAATGCCAGCAGATAAAGCGGTAAAAGCTGCGAGGCTGGTAATTTGGTACTATTAACAGATGGACTGTTCATCACTTTACTTCTCTTGGGATGTTTACTATAGGTATGGAAATATAGTGTTTTGCAAGCATTTAGTCCAGTGCGGAGTGATACATGGATGAATAAACCTGAGAACGTCAGGCAGTTAAAAGATCACTGACTCCACAAATCGCAGGGCAGGTGATCATTATCCATGAGCCCCATCCTTTGAATTCATTTTTCTTATGACGAAGAAAGCCGACATGCAGCGCCAAGTGAAGGAGAAAAAAAAGATTGATGCAGAGGATGGTGAATTTGTAATCGTTGTTTGAGGAGAGAGCTAAAAATAATAAAAAGAACAATGGTATATGTGCAAAAATAAAAATATTAGCTGCCCAAGTTTCATTTAAAAGAGAAAGACCGGGGAAAATCCTCCACTCTTTGCGGTGGACTGCATCCAATTCATGTACTAAAATGAACGAAAGCCCCAGGTAGAAGAAAAAATGATCTGGCATCTTTTAACAGTTTATGAGGTGAATATTATAAATGATAATGGATAATGAAAAATAAGGCATTTTTTTGTGGATAACAATTCTTCGTACACGCGGGACAGGGTGAAAGGCTTGGAAATTTTCGGATATTTATTTGGATTTTTTTTCGAACAATTGATATACTAATTTTTGCAGTTATTATCGGGACAGCGGATGTCTTTTCAATTGGTTGGCGTTGAAAAATTAAAAAAGTGCGTTCCGCACTTTACTTGTGGGCTCGGAGAGCCTTTAACCCCCGACCCGCTAATTATGAGAGAACAAGGATTTCTGTTTTGGGATCTTAATTCTATGAATTTTTACTTACAAAGATTCCTTTGAATGAAGCGGCACTGGAAGCTATAAAGAAGCAGCTTCCAAAGATTCATAAGATCAATACTATGAGCTATATGTTTTGGAGAATTAAACCAAGAGTACCTTAAACAGTGGACTATTGCAGTAAGAAATTTATGGAAGCGGTAAGAGAAGCGGGACTGAGTGAGGACTTACATTTACATTCATTACGCCATTCCTTTTGTTCGAATCTGGTGAGCGTGGGAGCTTCTCTTTATACGGTACAGACTTTGGCGGGTCATAGTTCTCCGAATGTTACAAAGATTTACTCCGTATTACATACTCTGCACTTGTTGACGCAGTAAATTCAATAGGCAAATCGAAACTTCAATTAATCATTTCTAAAAAAAATAAGGAATAAAGAAAATGTGCGAAGGTAATAAAACAATCGACTTTATTTGTGAATAGGAAGACGCGAAGCTAATAACAGCTTTTCCGGTTCCTCAAAAATTATGGGCAGTTGAGGAACAAAACGGGGGAAAATTTCCTTTTCTCGTTTATTGCTTGGGAGTCTATGAGTGTAAAACTGGGCGTTATGTTGCGTTTATTATCTGGAATGGCGAAATGTTCGATGAACCGGAGTTCTCTTATAGTCTGGAAGATAGAAAACCGGATGCTGAAAAATGAAATTAACTGCATAGATTAAGCGTAATGTTCAGTTTGATGGATTTGGATTGCTTTTGCGTATAGGGTTAACGGTCAATTAAAGTGGGTTTATTACTTCGATCTAAAAAGAGGAAAAGTCCGCTTCTCCGAAAATATTCCGGAAAACGAGTACTTATTTCTGTTTTGGCACTAATAAGGGGACAAAATAGGTTCTTCCCGCATCCTCAAAATGCGGGCATATCCAACTCGCAGGGTTCCTTTAAACAAAGGGTAGTTTTTCAGGCATTTCGATTCGTTTTGAGGTATTGACAATGGAAGGGAATCACTTTAAGTTTGCACGAAAGAAAGAAGAATTCCAATATGATAAGTTAAAAATTTAAAAAAACCGATTGAATTAATAAAGGAATTGGAATCCCTTTGGCTTTACTTGTCAGGTTTTTTCTATAAATGGAAATTGTACAAAAAAAAGAGTGGGTACAAAATTCCTTAGAATGGGTATATAATTATCAGGTTTGGCGGAAAGCCATAAAAATAAAAAACCCCTATAACTTATTCAATTATAGGGGTTTATCTTGTGGGCTCGGAGGGACTTGAACCCCCGACCCGCTGATTATGAGACATGAGTAGAAAAATGGGAAAGCCGCGAAACAGCTTATAAATGCAATATTGGGCCTAAAAATTTTGTCTTTTTGTCCTTGTTCGGACATTTATTCGGACGTTTTTTGTACAGGGAGTGTTTTCATATGTACCTTACAAGAGAGTCTAAGTCGCCTTACTATCATTTAGTATTTATTGATGAGTCAGGCACCAGAAAAAAGGTCTCAACGCGGCAAACAGTGCGTCGGGAGGCTGAAAAATTCATGCGGAAGTATCCAGATGTGGCGGATATACTTTGTCCCAATGACAAATGCAATCCGGGACAAATCACAAAACAACCAGAACCAGAGCCACAGCCGGAAGTTCTAGCCCCCAAGCTGACGCTGCAACAATTCAAGGAGGAATACACCACCTACCTTGAGGGCAGCAAATCAAAAAACTATCTATGCTCGGTAAAATTGTCTTTCAAAATGCTGGAGCGGGAAACAGGGAATGTATTGCTGAACCTGCTAAACGTCAGATTAATGGATAAGTTTATTTCAAAGACGTACGCCCGCTCCCCTTACAGTGCAGCGCTTTATTATAAAACCCTGAAAGCAGCATTTTCCAAAGCCGAGGTATGGGGATATTTGGAAAGCAATGTACTGAAGAAAATAAAGGCCCCGCGCCAAACCATTAAAAAGCCTCACTTCATCACTCGAGAAGATCTTGATGCTATTCTAAAAAGCACAGATGATCAGACACTGAAAGATATATTTGTCTTTGCCTTCATGACTGGTATGAGGTTGGGTGAAGTTCTGAATACGTCCTGGGATGCCATTGATATGACCAACAAAATCGTCACTGCCAAGAATACGAATGAATTTTCAACCAAAAGCAAAAAAGACAGAATCATCCCAATGAGTGAAGACTGCTACGCAGTGATTGAAAGAAGATCAAAAAACAAAAAGAAGGGGAACAATTATTTGTTTACCAACAAGAAGAATCAAAAATTCAAAGAGAACTTCGTCAGTAAAGAATTTAAGGAAGCCGTCCGGGCAGCCAAACTTGGCGAAGAGACACACTTTCATACTTTGAGGCACAGTTTCGCCAGTATCCTTGTCCAGAACGGAGTATCAATCTATGTGGTTAAGGAACTGCTGGGCCATGAGGATATAAAGACTACGGAAATCTATGCGCACCTGCAGAATGAAAGCCTGGTTAAGGCAGTAACCGTTTTCGATCAAAAGATTTTAAAAACAGCCTAATTAAATTTGACCCATTTCACAAGAAAGGAAAACACCATGAATCCAAACGAAGAAGCGATCGTAAATATTAAACGGAAACGCCGGCAAGCCCGGATGGAAAATCCGGACTTATTTCCCCGTAGCAACGTAGGCCGTAAACCCAAACTTTCTGAAACGGAGCTGCAGAAGATCACGGAACTCTACCGTGAATACATTGAGACAACGGATATTCCTATCGTTGTTGAATTCGCTTACCGTATGAAGATGCGGAGACAAACGCTCTATGAAAAACCGGAATTCCGTGAGCTTACTGAACGCGCATCCCTCAAAAAGGAAGCTGCATACGAACGCGGAATGGTGACCGGCACTATGCCGACAGCCGCATGTATTTTCGCTCTGAAACAACTCGGCTGGAAGGATCACCAGGAAGTAGAAACCGTTGTTATTGATAAGAAGAAAATGAAAAAGGAGTTGGAGAGATTGTTCGAATAGCCTTAAAAATCGGCCTGCCTGCATTCCGCAGGCAGGCATCTTATTCCCGAATACTGCTGAAATTCTTGTCTAAATAACCGAATTATGGTCAAAAACGGATATTAAAACCGTAATAAAAGCACAAAAAATGCAATAAAAACGTAATTATTTGGCAATAAAACGCTGTTTTTGCACATATTCTTCTCAATTGGAATACACATCCAATTTCACATATAAGGCGTTACCATCCCCTTTATCCCTCGTTTAGCGCAAGATTACCAGCTGAAATAGATTTATAGCGAAATGAATAACAGGCGCATAAACATTGAGCGGAATGAGCTTTCAATATGAATTTGTACAGAAATATTATCAGACGAAGCCAATAAAAATATGAGTCGCTGCCAGGCAGGATACCATACATGGACACCGAAAAAAGTGAATTTCGGACACTATAAAAAGGCCCAATCAGGGCATGACCGGGCCAATTTGCCTAATACTGAGAATTATAGAAATCCTCGTCTTGGACAGCACACGCAAATTCATTGGCGGCTTTCTCGCTGCACTTCGGGCAAAGCGCTGTTTTCGTTGCCGGATAGTAGAATATCCGGTCGCCTTTGTTGATCTGCTGTCCACAGGAACATTTTGAGTTGAACCGCGCGGTCGTCCAATACGGATCGCGGGCATAGGTTTTATGATAGTACTTCATGACTGAGACCTTTCTTCTGATGGTGTTTGAAATTCACAATTTTTAGCGGACACCCAGGCGGTGCCGTGCCCGGCAATTGTTGACTGAGCAACTTTCACCTGAATGGTACGGACAGCCAAAATTTTCGTGGGTATCGTATTACCGGCGCAATTATGGTAATACACATAATCACCAGGCATAAACGGGTGGAATTTGATTAACCTGAAATCATTATCCGGCATAGAATAAAAACCCTTTCAATCGGGCCGCCCTTATTGGACGGCTTCCGGTTGCGGGATTAAATAATTAACTGCTTTTTGTGCGGCAATGGCCGCAGACAGGATAAAGGAATTATCGCCCTTGGCCTTGCGGAGCCAGGTTTCTAAATATGCGCTAGAATTATCGAGAACAATCTGAATGCCGCAAAGCCCGAGCAAATAACTTGCGCCTATCTCCGCAATGAGTTCCTCAAATGCATAGATTTCATCGCCCTTGGCAAGATGCCGGACACGGTTTAACCGCTCCGGATGGCCTGACCAGTGAATCAGTTCATGGAACTGAGCCGCGAAATATTCTTCTTCGCAAGTGAAGTGCGAAACATCCGGCGTTGAAATAAAATTTTCCTGCTCGTTATAAAAGCAGCGTTCAAGATTTCGCTGAACATTGACCGAATTCTTTGCAATGATTTCGTTTAACAGATCAAGCGGAGCGGATAAAGTCGGCTGCGGGATCTCATAGTTTTCAAGATCTTCGAGGTTGAACACGTAAGAGAATTTAAGATATGGGAAACGCTTCGTTTCAAGGGCTCCGGATGGCAGGACGTTGTCTATGTCCTGCAGCTTGTAGAAAATGATCTGGCGGCCCTTGGAGCCTGTTTTAATGCGAAAATTTTTGGCCTTTGCCTGCAGGAACGTTAAATAAAACGGATTCGAGACGGAATCCATACAAAGCAACAGGAAGTTTATTCCCTGGTATACGTGTTTAGTGATATAGTTGGCCGGCAGTCCGCCTGCCCACGGCTGGCGCCAAAAAAGCTTGCCGTTCTCAAGATTTTGTAAAATCCTGGTATTGATTGCATCATACATATCGGACCGGTTCAAAGTAACTCCTTGAATTTAGTTAATGAATGATTTAGGAAACCTGATCAGCAAGGGAGTTTTCCATTCCCGTGAGGCCACACAGAAAAAGCCCAGTGCCTGAACAGGACACCGGAAAACCCAGGAATCGGAAAATCCATTTTCGTGGAAATGTGTTACCCGGAATTCCGGCAATTGGCAGGCACGCCGGACGCACTTCAAATTCCAAGACGGACGGGAACACATCAAAATGATTTTAGGCGAAGATTTCATAATCGAGCCATTCCTTTCCCCCGCCCGAACAGGACGGGATTCTTTCTTTCGAAAAAGCACATTCCCCCCACGAAAAAAAGAAATTGGAGCTCATGGCGCATTGAGGGCAAGGGCAGACCGCATACCAATCAGCGCGGAGCGCAAAGAAAAATGCGGGACTGTTTATATACCCTTGCCCTGAGATTACGTGCGCCATAAATTTGTTTTTGGGGGGAAGGGGCGCTCCGAATGAGATACAGGGGTGTTCCGCGTCAGCGGAACCCCTTATTCAGAAAACACAAGCCCTATTGGGCCAGTGCCATCGGCACATGGAAACCAAACGCGATGCATCGAGCGGGGATTTGGGCAGTTTTGAACGTCATCGACCGAAGGCACCCGAAGCAAGCAAGTATCGAAGCTTGCTGACAAGCCAAGGGAGCCGGGCAAAGCTGCACTCAAAGAAAGCAGTAGAGGCAGAAGGCTTGGCGCATCAAGGAACGGAGGGGCTTTCGAGTGTGTGGCGTGCGGCACTCGGGACTGCTGAAGGGACGAGGAAAGCGAAGCCAGACGGTGCAGGCTTGCCACCTACAAAAAAAATATACCTGAGCCAGAAGTGGCAACCTGTTACCGACGGCAAGCGAACCGTTCCCGGAAGCCAGCCGCCCAGCCATCCACAGCCCCGGAGAGACGGCTTCACGAAGCCGAAAGAAAAGAATGAGGGCACTGCAAGGTTGCCGAAACGTACGTGAGGAAGTGCAGGCAACTTTGCACTCAAGACAACCAAATGAACGAAAAGCTTGGTGCGTTGAGGAGTGAAGGGTTTTTAAATAATTATCAAGGCAAGCCCTTTGCGACGAAAAAGCACGAAGCGGAAAGCACAGAAAACAAATCGGTGAATCATTGGAACGTTTTGGGCCTGCCTGGCGGCAGACAGGGTGGTGGGAGGGGGAGAATGCGGGATAGCAACGGGAATAAAGGGAATGAAAGATCGCCGATCCCACGGGGACGCATTTTTGTGAGGGTGGGTTTCAACTATGAGATTAAGGGTGGCGGGCCCCGCTGAATCATATAATCAATTGAAGCGGGGCGGGTGCAAGTTTGCATAATGTCCGGTTCTACGACTTATTCAATCAAAGAAAACCATAAAAGATATTGTTGTAGAACCCGCATTATGTAAGTCAGGCGAAAGAGCGCAAGGGTGGCGCACGGACGTAGCAACGACCCCGCTACTTTGTGATTATAACTTTTGCGGGGGAGGGGCGGAGAGGACGTGCTTAGTGCCACCCTGGAGCGACTGAGCCGCAACCTTGACTTGCATCCCTTCATGCCACCCGGTGAGATTACCCACCCGAACGTTAAAATGCGCGAATGGTTTATAAGCAGATGGGATTGGCTGAATGAACCACGAAACCCGTTGCTGGCATTAATTCCCCGAATGTGTCTATCTGAGTCTTAGGAGAGCCGGTACCAGTCGAGGGACGAGCCCCCGCGATCTTACATTTTTTAGAGGCGGGGCAGGCTGGGAAGGCGGTTAGGATGTGATTAGGCTGTCTGGCGGGCGGCAATCGGACGCAGGACGAGCCGGTAAGCCAGTCGGCCATTTAAGCGATTGGAAACTAGCTGAGGATAAAGATACGCCAGGACTAACTGAGCGGATGCGAAGCGTAGCGAAGTACAAAAACGAGCCCGGGCTCTGGCGGGCGAAGAAGGACAATAAAAAAAATTGCTCTCATTAACTGGTGCTTATATTCATTATATTTGTAATATAGCTTGAAATTGGAATTATCTTATTTTTTGTATTTCCTGTTTACATTGGCACAATAGAGTTCACTGTAAGAATTTTCCTTTTCCATCTGCAGCATTACATTCGCCTTATTTCTAATTTTAGCGTATTTATTCACATTTAAAAAGTTGAATATGAAAAAATTTGATCTCAACATTGAAAAAGTATTGGAAGATTGGGAAACCTATCACGCCATACGCGAAATTATAGCCAACGCCTTAGATGAACAAATTCTAACGAAGTCGAAAGATATTGAGATATTTCAGGATAAGCAAAATGTATGGCATATACGAGACTATGGTAGAGGTTTAAAATACGAGCACCTCACCCAGAAGGAAAATGAAGAAAAGCTAAGTCATAAAAATTTGATTGGAAAATTTGGGGTCGGACTAAAAGATGCACTTGCGACGTTAAATCGCCATAATATCAAGATTTTAATATTTTCAAAACATGGGAATATAACACTTGATAAATCGATAAAACACGGGTTTGCTGATATTATAACTTTACATGCATGCATTTCAGAACCTACAAATTTGAATATGGAGGGAACTGAATTCATTTTACATGGATGCAAAACAAGCGATATTGAAAAAGCTAAAAAGCTATTTTTGATATTCACAGGTGAAAAAACTTTAGAGAACACACAACATGGCTCAATACTTGCCAAAACCAGTAGAAACGCAAACATATATATAAATGGTGTCAAAATAGCCGAGGAAGAAAACTTCTTATTTTCATATAATATAACTTCAATCAACACAGCGATAAAAAAGGCACTTAACAGAGAGCGAACAAATGTTGGGAGAACAGCCTACTCAGACCGAGTAAAAACAATTCTTCTAGGATGTAAAGAGAAAACAGTTGCACAAGAACTTGTCACGGATCTAAGAAAATATGATACAGGATCTATACATGATGAGCTTAAATGGACTGAAGTTAGTGTACATGCTACAAAAATACTTAACACTGTTTCAAAAGTCTTATTTATGACGGCTTCAGAAATTATGAATGCCAGAGACATGGTTGATGAAGCTAAACATAACGGTTATCAAATAGTAACAGTGCCTGAAAATGTCAGAGATAAAATTACAGGGGGAAAGGACCTTTTAGGCAACAAAATGCTGGACTTAGAACAATTCAAGAAAAATTACGAAGAAAGTTTCGAATATAAATTCATAAATCGAAAAGGTCTTACATCTTCCGAAAAAGCAATATTTGACTTAACACCTAAAATCCTTGCCCTTATAGGGGGCTTACCTAATACAGTAAAAACAATAAAAATATCTGAAACTATGGTTAAAGAAAGCCATAATTTTAAAGATGCTGACGGTGTATGGGATGACCCGAATATAATAATAAAAAGAAGTGTGTTGAAAAGTCTACGAAAATATGCGGGAACTTTGCTTCATGAAATAGGACATGCGATAAGTGATGCAGAAGATGTCTCAAGTGAATTTGAAGAAGCATTAACAGAACTGCTCGGGAAAACGGGTTCAAATATTAAAAAACAACCACGGAATTAGGAATAAAATAATTTTAAGACATTAAGAAATGTAGATATAATCACAGTATAAAAGCAATTATTTTATAACGGCCCAATGGTTTTTTACAAATATTAGTTATTAGAGAAGCCCTTTTATCATTACGAAGAAAATTTAACAGGAGAAAAAATGATCTGCGCATACTGTGGGAAAAATAAACCAGAATCAAAAATGACAGACGAACACGTTCTGCCTAAAAAAATTGGTGGTAATGTAAGACCTAATAATCCATTCTTACTAAAAAATGTTTGCATGCAATGTAATACAGCTAGCGGGCGACATATAGATGGCCCATTTATAAGAAGTTGGTTTATACGAAATCTTAGATCACAAAATGCCCAAAAATTCCTTGATCTAAATACTAATCCCATCCTACCGCTAACCTTTATGGGGGAGCTAAAACAAACCTGGACAAATAATTTAATTTGTGACTTCTGGCAAGGGCCTACGGGAGATAATATTTATCATTTCCACACTCAATATCCCGAAAGAGAAATAGGTGAACCATATACCGGGACACCTTTATATTTACAAGCATCAGATATTGATCCAGGTTTCGCTTTTCTCTTTATAACAGCCAGCAATCCAGTTTGGCACCGATGTATAATAAGTTCATTTGTTGAACATTTTAAAGGAACTGTTTTATATTTAGGGAACGGCCCAGCTCCTCCTGGTGGAAGATTCTCTAAAATCCCGCAACAATTAGAAACATTACACCAACAAATTAATGCAATGTCAGGTCAAAAACATGACGTTAACTTTGCGGTCGGGACTGATTTTGGGCACCGATTTCTAGGAAAACTTGCATTAGGAATGGGAGCTAAATTACTATCCCCTGATTTTCAGCAAAGCAATGATGCTACTATTCTCAGAAATTTCATGTGGGAAAAAGACCCAAATGCACGGGCCAAAATATTAATTACTGGAGCAACGTTTTTTGAAGAAAAGTTGAAAAACATAACAGATTTAATTGGATGGACTGCAGGACATATTTTATTATTTATACCTATAGATGGGAAGTTGCTTCTTTGTCCGATACTTTATGGAGTACAAACAGCTATCATAGCGATAACAACAAATGAAGAATTTTGGAAACATCATATAGATGAAGAAGGAACTATTTATATTGTCACACCGAGATTATTTCATGTTGTTGGGCCTATTTCTGTTGTAGAATATTTAGAAGTGAAATTTAATGGATCAAAAGAGCCTAAAAAATTATATAACCTATTCCAATTTGTAAATTCAATTAAACCACTTCCTCCTTTCAACTTATAATTGGTCCCGCTGCCAACAGGTAGGATGTGTATAATAGCGGCACTAAATATCAATTCGATAATAATTGATGGGATTGTAACTAAGAGACTAAAAAACAGCTATGGCCTTTACCAGACTCTTCTTTTGAAAATGGGAATATATCTCAGTTGTCCGTATATCCTCTTGGCCAAGCAGTTCCTTGACCACAAATATTGAGATGCCATTCTGGACAAGAGCATTGGCAAAGCTGTGCCGGAGGGTATGGGAAATGTATCTTTTCGTTCATCTCTGCTGCCAGGACAGCTTTCTTGAATTGCTTCCCTACCAAATCGTCACAGAATTTTTCCCCTTCCCTTCTAGTAAATCCAACGAAACGGTTCACAGCACGCTTTTTATTCCTTTTTCCTTTTCTTTCTCCCCTCAGAAGATTTTGGAGCAGATAGCCCTTTTACTGACTTATCAAAATCGCTTTCGAAGAGTCTATCCTGAACAATTCTGAATTTTTCAAATTCACTTTCGGCAAAAGCTTTGGCGATTGCTTGAGTTACCTTGCCTGCATTCCCCAGAATTTCCTTCTCGTTGAATTGCAAGAATGCATTGAGTTTACCGGCCCAATCATTCATCGTCATTGGAATACTTCGTTCTGCCTGGGTTTCAGCATAGTCAAGATACATTGTTACAAAACGATCAAGGTTCGTTAATTCCTTTTGCGTGAGATAATTTTTAGCAACGGAAACATCTGTTTTAATTATTTTGCCAGACGGGGCGTTTTTCCAGGAAGTCAAGCCCATTTGTTGTTTCATGCTGTCAGCACGTTCCATAATCAATTCGGCAGCAGTATGTCCATGAATAGCAAAGTGAAGTTTGTTCTGAACAGCAGCGAAAAATGTTTTGGTGATTTCGTCATCGGCTTTATAGTCTACCGCGGTGGAGTAAATGTCGGTTATTTTTTGATAAAAGCGTCTTTCGCTCGCCCGTATCTCGCGGATTTCTGCAAGAAGATTATCAAAATACTCCTTATTCAGAAAGGTCCCATTCTTCAGGCGTTCCTTATCCAGAACATATCCACGGATAGCAAAATCACGCAATATGGATGTTGCCCATTGCCGGAACTGTGTGGCGCGAACCGAGTTAACCCGGTAGCCGACAGAGATAACTGCATCCAAATTATAGAAAACGGTATTATACTGTTTACCGTCGGCGGCAGTTGTAAAGAAATTCTTTACAACTGAATCTGCATTGAGTTCACCATCTTCAAATATTTTTTTAAGGTGCTGACCGATGTTTTGCTTGGTGCTGTCAAAAAGTAACCCCATCATTTTCTGAGTCAGCCAGACTGTTTCGTCCTGTACCCGGACCTCAATGGAATTTTCTCCTGCCTGAGAGGTAAATATTAAAAACTCAGCGGTGCTGTTTCGAATTTGTATTTTTTTGTCTGTCATACATAATTTTCTACTATGTGAAAACACCGGACTGATTTACCGGTTTTTACCGACAAAGGGCCCGACGATGATATTTTTATTTGCCTTTTGAAATTTACTGAATTTACAGATTATTTTGGCAGAATAATGGAAATGGTCATGATGGTAACCATTTGCTGCCTGTTTCCTCAAAAAAACTGGCGATTTAACCTGCAACGCAAGCGCTCTTTTTCGTAAAAGCGCGTTGTATCAACCTCCGATACTTTGTAAATTACTATTCGAAATATCCTAATGACATGTTAATCAAATATGGATGAATTAGAGAAGAGCATAGAGGACATTGAGCAAGAACTTAAAAGCCTTAATGACTCCCGAAAGAAATTACTCGAAAAGCTCATTGTCTTACGGCAAAGACGAATTCCTTCAAGGAATGCGCCTGCCGTTTCAGACGATAACCAGGTTATCTCAAATGAAATAACGTGTAATTCTTCTAAACAGGTTAAAATTGCTCTTTTTCGCTCATTATTCAAGGGCCGGGAAGATGTGTTTCCCAAGAGATTTGAAAGTTCGAAAACAGGAAAATCCGGCTATCAACCTGTCTGCAACAACCAATGGGTAGCCGGGGTTTGCAAAAAGCCAACAATAAAATGCAGCGACTGTTTCAACCAGAACTATGTTCCTGTTTCAGACAAAATCGTCCGCAATCACCTAACGGGTCATGATCCGGAATCCAGAGAAAAAGCCGATTATGTCATCGGTGTTTATCCGCTTTTAGAAAATGATACCTGCCATTTTTTAGCAGTTGATTTTGATGGAGAAAACTGGAAAACAGATGCATCGGCTTTTCTTCAAAGCTGCCGGGACATGCAAGTACCTTGTTCACTCGAACGATCCCGTTCTGGTAATGGAGGACACATTTGGATTTTCTTCGATTCGCCTATTTCCGCAGTTTTAGCTAGGAAATTGGGTTCGTCCATCCTGACCAAGGCCATGTCAACCAATCCTGAAATAAAATTCACCTCCTATGACAGATTTTTCCCGAACCAGGATTTTTTACCAAGAGGAGGATTTGGAAATTTGATAGCACTCCCTTTACAAAAGAAATCACGGGAAAATGGTAACAGCATTTTTATTGGTGATGATTTTGAGCCATATAAAGATCAATGGTTATACCTTGGCAGGGTGCAAAAGATTTCCAGTCACGATATTGAGAAGCTCATTGCGACTGCCGTTTCCAATGGGGAAATACTGGGTGTACAATCGGTCGCAGATGATGAATGTGAAGAACCATGGAATATTGTTGCTAAAGGGAAAGCTACACTGAATCTTAGTTATACTGATGTGCCTGACAAGGTTACCCTTACTATGGCCAATCAAATATTTATTGAAAAAGATGGGTTACCGCCAAAACTGCTTAATGCACTTATCCGGTTGGCGGCATTTCAGAACTCCGAGTTTTACAAGGCCCAGAAAATGAGATTACCCACCTATAATAAGCCCAGGATTATTGATTGTCATGAAAACTTTACTAAGCATATTGGCTTGCCAAGGGGATGTAGGGACGAAGTAGTCGGATTACTTGAGTCCCTGTCAATAAAAGTTTTATACGAAGATAAAACCACCTCCGGCATCGGGATTTCAGCTGACTTTCATGGGACTTTAACAGATGAACAGGAAAAAGCTGTCTCCATTATGCTTCATTATGAAAACGGTATTCTTTCGGCTCCGACCGCATTTGGCAAAACTATTGTTGCAATCGCTATCCTGGCAGCCAGGAAGGTCAATACCATTATTCTTGTACACCGCGTCCATTTGGCCGAGCAATGGGTGCGCAGGTTAAGTGAGTTTTTACAGATTCCCAAGGAAGAGATAGGGCTTATCGGAGGGGGAAAGAAAAGAATAACCAGCCGGATTGACGTGGCTGTTATTCAATCCATGAGCAGAAACGGCCCGGTTAATGATATGATCTCGGACTATTCCCAGGTTATCGTGGATGAATGCCATCATCTGTCAGCGTTTAGTTTTGATTTTTTGGTTAAACAGGCTAAAGCCAGGTATTTTTTGGGGTTGTCAGCAACAGTCACGAGGAAAGACGGGCATCATCCCATTGTGCTGATGAACGTGGGCCCTATTCGTTATACCGTGAAGGCAAATAAGTATGCTGATGAATCCTCATTTAATCATTTTGTGATTGTTCGAAGAACAGATTCAGTCTTCGCTGAAATGCAAAACAACAATTCATATTCTGTAATTACTAATTTGTATTCCCTGCTTGCAAGAGATGAGGAAAGAAACGCTCTGATCGTTGAAGATGTGGTTTCCGCTGTGAGTGAAGGAAGATCGCCGCTGGTTCTTACTGAAAGGCGGGAGCATCAGGAAATTTTATTTAATCTTTTATCGGCCAAATTGGAAAATGTGATGAATTTGGAAGCCCGTGCTGGTAAGAAAAGCAAGTTGGAATTACAGAATAAGATAGACGGCATAGCACCTGAAGAACCGCGTGTACTAATTTCCACCGGTAAATACATCGGAGAGGGTTTTGATGATGCTCGTCTTGACACTCTTTTCCTTACAATGCCTGTTTCGTGGAAAGGGACTATTGCGCAGTATGCAGGCCGGCTTCACCGTAAGTACCAAGGCAAGCGAGATGTGATCATTTATGATTATGTCGATAAAAGCTCGCCAATCCTGTTAAAAATGTTCTCGCGAAGGGTCAGCGGCTATCGTTCAATAGGGTATACTGTTGAGGGGTGATAAATCTGCTATCAATTTCGCTTTTTGAACTTGACAAACATATTATGTAAGCACAAAATACGGCTGCAAGATGTATCAAAGGATGTTGAGCCGAATGAATCACGAAACCCGTTGCCGGCATAAAATCCCCGAATGTGTCTATCTTGGTCATAAGGATAGCCGGTACCAGTCGAGGGACGAGCCCTGCCGATGACAGGGAGGCAGGGACGTTATTTATAAAGTGATTGGGTCGTCTGGCGTTCGGTGATCGAACGCAGAACGAGCCAGTGAGCCAGTCCGCAACTTTTTCGATTGGAAAATAAACGAGAATTAAGGCACTTCAGGACTAACTGAGCGGATGCGAGCGGAGCAAAGGACAAAAACAAGCCCGGACTCTGTCTGGCGAAAGAGGACAACATGCTCATAAGCAGTTGTTATGAGTCTGTAAATACGATTGTGTAAATGGCAATAATGGTTTTACAAATAGCTTGCTATTTGTTCAGCAAACATAATAGAAAAATGTCCAATAACAATCGACCAGTTTCTCACTGGCATGTTCCATTTTTTTGCAATATCCCGGTAGGCAAGATAAAGCATTTTTTTCAACGAGTCATCATTAGGGAAAAGCGTTTTCGCCTTAGTAACTTTTCTGAATTGGCGATGCAATGCTTCGACTGCGTTCGTCGTATAAATCATGGTGCGGATTTCCTGCGGATACTTGAAGAAAACGGCAAGGTTGTCCCAGTTTGCACGCCAGGATTTTAAGGCCAGTATATATTTTTTACCCCACGTATCTTCAAGCATCTGCAGGTTCTGCAGGGCGAGTTCTTCCGTGGCTGCCGAATACACCGTTTTCAGATCACGGGCAAATGCCTTCTGGTCTTTAGAGGCCACGTACTTCATAGAATTTCTGATTTGGTGAACGATGCAAAGCTGTATCTCGGTATTCGGAAAGACCGTGTTTATGGTATTCGGCAAACCCTTTAATCCGTCAACACAGGCGATACAGATTTCTTTGACACCGCGGTTCTTCAGTTCGGTCATTACCAGCAGCCAGAATGCTGCTCCTTCAGCCTCACCAACCCAAAGACCAAGCAAATCTTTCTTACCATCAATATTGAGCCCAAGGCACGTATAAGCCGCTTTAGAAGCCACTTTTTTAGTGCTTTCGTCTCTTACCTTGTAGTGAATTGCATCAAAGAAAACAATTGGGTAGACAGCCTCCAGCGGACGGTTCTGCCATTCAGTGGCAAGCCCGTATATTTTATCAGTAATATGCGAAACCAGAGTTGGACTGATATCAGCGCCATAGATCTCTTCAATCTGGGCCTGAATATCCCGGGTGGTCATACCCCTGGCATACATCGAGATGATTTGATCTTCGATTTTCCCTAACCGGCTCTCATGTTTTTTAACAACAACAGGATCAAACTCACCATTGCGGTCACGGGGAATTTCAAGGTCGATGGGGCCGTTATCGGCGATAACTGTTTTAGGATATTTCCCATTCCGGCTGTTGCCAGATTTCTTGCCGACTGGTGAGTGCTTTTCGTAGCCGAGATGTTCAGTCATTTCGGCTTCCAGCATAGACTCAAGAGAGGCTTTCATGAGCTTTTTAATAGCGCCGTCTTTGCCCATGAGATCGTTGTAGGTTTTAGCGTGTCCAAGGTCTTTTTTGAATTGCTCGAACAGTTCGTCGAGATTTTCCATAGGGTGATACTCCAGAATTAGTAAATGGTAAAATGAATTAAAATGGCCAAAATCCAAAGGCCGATTTTTTCGAGTCCGCGGGTACTGCTGCACTTCACTCGCCTTCGCTACGCTCCGGCTTCGTTCCGTTCCGCAGTACCCGCGGACTAACCATTTACACAATCTATGTTACACTCCCGTTGTTATAATGTTTGGCAAACTATTATGTATATCACCAGCACTATTATAACTAAAATAAAATTTAATAAATAACTAAAAAAGAAAATTTTAATAACTATTGCTTTGCTCGCCAAATACTTTTCGCAGCAAAAGAAGATATCCACCCTATACCACCACCATAAACTATATTGATCCACTCTCCTTTATTTGAAATATTCACGAGATATTTCTCTCCTTTTTTGCAAACGCCTAGAAATTTACTGGACGTACCGGGAGAGTCAAATACTTTAATTTCATCTGCGATTATTTCACAATACTCCCGAGTCCAATCAGCAGAATGTAAATCAAAAGTATTGTTATCAGACATAGACAAATTCAATTCCCGGATTTTTGGATGGTCCTTATATATTTGAAACTCGACACTCAATTTATTTCTATTTTCAAATGTATTTAGTCCATAATCCTGAACCAAATTTATCCGAATCTGGCCCAGAGAATTCGTTGTATATACTTTTAAAATATTATTTATTTTTATATTAATCTCTTCGTTCTCCAAAAATCCATCTTCGCTAGTTGTCATAGTTACAGTATCTACTTGCTTGACTTTTCCTGTATATTTAGCACCATCATCAGAATTACACATATATCCAATTAAGCCAACCAGAAGACCAGCTCCAAATATCTCTCCTCCTTTTTTCATTGTTTTCTCAGATCCGGCACTATCAACCGCGCTACCAAGAGCTACAATGCCACCGCCTAACATAGCAAGAGCACCAGAAAGCATCATTAATCTTGGGATAAAAACAGATCCTTGTTGGACTTCTCTTTTCTCAGCATATTGTGTTATCACTTTATAGTCTTTAAAAGAAGAGTATCGCAGCGTAACCGATAATACTGGGTTATCATATACAGGAAGAGTATCGATAGAATAATCTGCGTTACTTCTTAATAATTTTTCGCTATTAGGAACTCTTATATTCTCCGACAATTTTTCTGTATAATAATTATAACATCCAACATTTACTACTAATGTAATAATTAAAGCTCTTAGTATTATATTATTCACATATGTTTTCATTCGCTACACGTCCTTTTTATCTGTTCGACTTAGTAATACAAAATTATTTTGCTAACCAAATTCGTTTCCCCGCAAAAGAAGAGATCCAACCATCAACCCCATAATATTTAATATGCGTCCATTCTGCATTAGCATTCGGAATAATTGGATATTTCTCTGTTATTTTACAAACGCCTAAGTTTTTACCTGACGTGCCCGGAGAATTAAACACTTTAATTTCATCAGCAACTATTTCGCAGAATTCTTTAGTCCACGCAGTAGAATTTATATCAATTGTTTTTTCCCAGGGAACGGATAATCCTAGCGCAGAGATATTACTGTTTTTATCAGAAAGTTGAACCTGCACATAAAGTGCCATAATTTTTTCAAACCGATCTAAGTTAAATTCTTTAGATAAATCTATCGATATTTCCCCTTTGGAATTGGTTCGATATATCCTGCTTCTACCATTAATTGTAACGTAAAATTCATCAGCTACTAAATACTCGGGCTCAGAGGTTTTTGTCTTACTTACTGTGTCTCCTACAATAATTTTTTCTGTTGCCTCAATAGGTCCATCAGATCTCAAAATAGATCCAAGTAAGCCTACTGCAATACCGCCTCCTAAAACAGCAAGCCCGGTTCGCTTTTTATCTTCTGATGCGCCACTATCAACTGCAATAACGGCACCAACCACTGCAGAAGCAACACCGACTATGATCATTGATCTTGGTATATACAATGATGCATTTGTTAATTGCCTCAGTTCTGTATAATTTTCAACAGCTCTGTAGTCATACAAACCTATGTACCTAAATTGCAATGTTAAAACAGGATTTCCGAATACAGGCATTGAAGAAATAGAATACGCTAAACTACTGGAACGCAAGACTTCGCTATTTTTGACAATATCATAATTATGCAGGCCGCCCCTGTAATAATTATAACAACCCAAATTTGCCAACAAACTGATTATCAGTACTCTATTGAAAATAGAGAGTAAAAATACTTTCATTTGCGATCCTTCCTTAATTTAACATATATTTATCGTTCTGAACACTATATGAATTATTTGTGTATTTAATAAGTACGATTATATTAAATGATTTTCATAATTAGAGTCAATTTGAATTATCTATCGATTCTCCTTCCGGCCTAATTACTTACCTACGCTGGGTAAGCAATAAGGTATTCATGCAATAATGCAGATATTCAATAATCAGAATCGTACATTTCCACTTTAATTATTTATCATTGTTTACTTAACTGTTTCTTCTTATCTGTCAATTTAAATAGGAAGATAGCCATTTGATATTTTCATGGCCCATTCATTTAATATGATCCGTAATTTAAACGCCTGCATATATAATATGTATTAGAGAATTTTTTTCTGTTTAGTCTAAAGAGGGCTAACTTCGCTTTTCCGAATCCACCCTACACTCCCATGCAATGATTTAATCTTTATCCACTCAACCTCAGATATATTTCTTGTGGAACTTACGGCGACCTTTCCAGTAACTTCACTTTTTTTTGTTTTATATGAAACAATATAGTACGATTCTACTTTACCAATTATTTTTACTAAAGATCCCGCAGGAATGTTAGCAGGATTTCCGTTTTTCATCAGATTAACATCTTCTGCAACCTCTACCATATCTGATTCTTTACTAACCCATGAATCAATTTTTTTTACTTCCTCAAATCGCTTTAATGTTTTAACACTTCCCGCAAAGGTCGAATGATTACTTTTCAAAGAGACATTATCAGCAATAATTTTGTAGTCAGGAATGATTCCGGCTTCTTGATATAAAACACGTTTTTTTTGAACAGCCATATTTTTCTTTAACACTCTAACAGCAGAATCTATTATATTTATCTTACCATTGTAATCAAAACTTGAATGCTGAGCACTATTTTGATTAATTTGGCTTGCTTTATAATAGTCGTCTCTGGCCAATGAATATTCGTCTAAATCATTAAATAAACTAGCTTTTTCAAAATAGTAATTTCCTCTAAGTATATAATATTCAGCGTTGTTCGGCTCCATCTCTATTCCCAAGGAATAATCTTTAATCGCTTCATCACTTACTGAGTGCATCTGCTGATTACTCTTATATAATTCTAATAATTTTTTACTATATATATTCCCACGCTGGATATAATACTTTGATCTGCCTTCAACTGCAAGAAAAAGCGCTTTATTGAATTCATTTATTGCCAAAGTATATTCTCCTTTCGATTCATAATCAGAAGCATTTTGTTTTGCCTTTTCAATAAATGCCTGCCTAATTGAATCAGAGCCGCTTACTATAATGGAAATAGTTGAAATTATTAAAACAATTGTAAGTGACGCTACAAATAGATTCCTTTTAGTATTTTTGAATGAAGTTAGTAATCCTTTAACAGCTTTAGAAAATGCGAATGGTGTAAAAAGTATTATAGCAAACAACGCCCAACTAAAGCTCGGAATAAGAGGAGAAACGCAGGTTAAATAATCTAAAAATCCCACTATCTTTTCTCCGGCGCCGGAGTTTTCAAGGAATATCCAATCCGGATAGGAAACTGACAGCCATAACCTTATTAAAAACAGAGGAACCACAATTTTAATGAGTAGTTCATAAAAATCTTTCCATCGTGGTTTTGTAAATATTTTATATTTTGGTTTATATTCTTCAATATGCTTAATTACATTTTCCGAGGACAAACCATACATAGCTCCAACTTTCACCAAATCTTTTTTAAATGAGTCGGTAAGCCATTTATCTTCTTTTAATGTATATTTTTTTGAACTTAATTCAACAGCCTCGTTAAACACGTTAAAAAACATAATTTCAGATTCATCAGAAGCCTCAATTACAAAAAATTTTTCCGATTCTGCTTTTATTTTGATATCTAAAAATACAGATAACAGTTGTTCTTCATTTTCTGTGTGAAAATTTCTAATTTCATTTAGTAGATCAGTTTTAGATATACCAGCATTATCTTTTAGATTATACTTTTTTATTAAAAATGGTTCAATTTGATACTCTTTTTTAAGTTTTTGAATTACTTTTCTTAGTGCGTTCTCATATGGTTCCGTATTCCCCGATATGATCTCCCGAAATGGTTTAACCGGAAAAGAAATTTCATTTTTTTGAGGTGACAGAAAGTATGATTTATCATTGAGTTCTTCTAAATAATTCGCAAGAACCGGGATTATAGTATTTACACCAACCTTTGATCTCACAATATCAATAAACTCTTTTTCAGCTTTTAGACGCAGAGGTTTTTCTAACTCAGTGATAATACTTCTCCGTTCGGTCTTAGTCAAGTGAAAATCTGTTGAATTTTCTAATAAGTTCTGGTTGGGAACGGATAGGCCAAATCTTTGTTTTTTGACCATTTCTTCATGAGAAGCTGTAAAATATTTTTTTTCATATTCATATTCTGAAAGCGCCCAAATTTCTACTGTAGATAGAATTTTTTTTCGAGTATCAGAATCTATATAATTGAAATCCGGTTTTATCCGCACAATGCTCTTGTCTTCATTGATTTCTTCATCAACTAAATCTATATTTTCAGCTGATTGATTCACAGTAATGTTATATAACATGCGCAGATCAACACTCTCATCAAGAATGGGATCAGGAGCAAGCAATTTTTCAGTAATATTTACTCTAATTGTAACCGGAGTTTTTAAAACAATTTTGTGTGGAGTATTAACAAGTACCGACCTTGCTGCTTCGTTCAATTTCCAGTTTGCTTCTTTATAAAGGATAGAACTTGTTTCCGACAGAAATAACACATTAGCATATCGTATGATCGCCAATGATTTCTTTATAAGTTCTTCCCGGCTTTTACGGAGAACCATAGGAAATAATTTACTATTTTTTAATTTTTCAATTTCATCTCCGCTCTTGTGGAAAATTTGAAATTTATTCAACGCCTCACTTAAAAATTCAAGCTTTTGAATAGAAAGGTTTTTTAAATATAACTCCTTTGTCCGCAAGACTAAATTAGCTCTTGTTGTGCTTTGCAGAGGAAAAAATTCAGTCAAGGAAGAGTCCCGTTCAAATAATTCACGAGTCGCTATATTTTCTAAATTTCCGTTATCATCTAATCCGTATTGTATTAAAAGACTCATATAAAATTCAGAAAATCGATTTTTATCCTTTTCAAACGTATATTCCCTTTCGCAGTCCTTTACTTCTCGGAGAGCGTGCATAATCAAAGGCTCAAAACGTTCGTCTGGGATCTTGTATGTCTTTAGATCAACTTTTAATTCGTCTTCTTCATCTATACTAAGTAAATTATCTTTCAGTTGTTTTTTGATTTGGTATAAAAAAATACGCTCAGTTTCTTCCAAGACAGAACTAAATTCACCCCTTTTTATGTTATTTTCTTTTAGAAATTGTTCGATTATTTTTGCAATTTCTTCACTAGTAAGTTCCACCTCTATTGCCATGTTATACAATAACTCTTCTGTCGCCGGCGGCAAAAATGCACTAGTGGCAGCAAGTTTTAGTTGCGGCTGAATCTTTAATAATCCGCTTCTATATCTATTTTTTTCAAGTTCGGCGTAATATATTTCTACACCACCAGGCTTACTTAACGCATCATACGCCTTCTGAATAATTACTAATGCGTTGTCTATATTTTCTTTGCCGTATGTTGTTTCTATCATTTGCGGAACTGCACCAGGAGCAGTCTGATATCTATATTTAGTATCCTTCCAAAAATTTTGTATTATATTAAAATTACCGTCAACCATATTCTTAGTAATGGATTTATGTTCCTTATAATCTAAGTACAATATCTTAAAATAATTTGTTGATAATATTACATTCCAGTCTCCATCTTTATTTTTGAAACCGGTTGGTAATTCCTTAAGTCCCCCAGATTTTGTTGATTGATGAATACGCTCATCAATAGTTTCTTGTTTTAATACAATTTGATTTGGTGCAAATTCGGAACCGTTATTCAAAGAACCCCTGGAAGGAAGAGTTTTATTTGATTTTGAAATACTGTCGGAAGATGGTAATGATTTTTGTGCAGAATCGTTAATAAATTTCTTATTACCACTAGGCAAAGATTTTTCATCATTCATTTTGAATCACAAATTAAGATTAATTGATAAAATTTTGCTTTTTAAAGGTTCAGCGCGGTTTTCGTAGTTGAATAATTCATGAAATAATTGCAATTCCTTTTGCCCGTTTGGATATGTAGCAATAACCTTCAGCTCACCATCAATATTTTCGTAAACATTAACAAGCACGTAACCGTCTATGTTGTCCAGATCGACTTTCCCTCTTTTAATACATTCAGCAACACTGTCTGATTCTCCCTCGTAGACCTCCAGAAGTGCATTTGCACCTGCATAATATTTTTGTTCATTACCGCAAGGTAATTTTTCCCCTTTACAGATTAGATGTTCAATAAATTCTCTGCCGTTCTCCTTTATTTTGATACCTACTGAGCTTGAAGCTATGTCATGCACTAAATTCTTCTGATAGCCATATATGGCGGCACCTATGGCAATGGCAGTATCAAAACTAAATCCCTCTCTGTCTTTCTTTATTTTTTTGCATGTTAATTTTTCCAACATTTGGGGAATCATGTTCATTCGGCAAGAGCCACCAGCTAATATAATATCATCTAAATCATCCCAGTCAAGCCTAGATTTTTCCATTGCTCTGGTAGTTAACAACCTCAATTGTGCTAAGAGGTTTTCAGACCTTTCATTAAAATAGAAAGGGTGCTGAACAGTCATTGCAAACTCGTCATATTCAGGTGCTGTCCTATATAAAGTGGACATAAAATCTTCACCATCTGCACTTACTGCTATTTCTGTTTTTAGATATTCTGACAGGGAAATTTTTGCATCTATTGCCTTCTGAGGAATATCCCATGCCAATAACTCATCTGGAATATTTTTTTGCGTTTCCCGATAAAATTCATCAATAATATATCTCTGAATGACGTCATCCCAATCTTTTCCCCCAAGAGTATGTGCACCTTCAGAAGAAATGACATACGCTTCGCCATTTTTTATCTCCAGAATAGTAATGTCAAAAGTGCCTCCGCCTAAATCGAATACCATTAATTTTTCATTTTTCTGTAAGGTATGTCCATAAGTCAATGAGGCAGCAGTTGGTTCATTAATGATTCCCACTACGTTCAAGCCCGCCGCATAACCGGCTAGTTTTGTGGCCTGGCGTTCCTTATCACCAAAATACGCAGGCACAGTAATTATCGCATCAAGATTATAGTTCTTTTCATCAATATTATCCTTAATAAGAGAAGTTCTTTTAAAATAGTTAATTGCACATTTTTTTAAATAACGAAGCAAAATCGCGGAAATTCCTTCAGGACCGTATTTGAAGCCTGCAATTTCATATGGTTTGGGACTTTTAATTGAACTTTCGTCTGAATAAAAATCGGGAGGAATTTCAATTGGGGCGCCCATGTCACGTTTTACAAATTCATAGATAGGAGCACTAAGTGTAATTTTACGTTGGTTTGCCTTTGCCCCAACATATGCGTTTTTACCGTCAAAATAGATTACAGATGGTGTTGTTAGCGCACCATCTGAATTCGGAATTACTTTGGGCAAGCCGCTATCAGTGATGTAAGCCATGCAACAAAACGTTGTACCCAGATCGACACCAATAAGCATGACTATTACCTTATCTTACTATTTAAGATCTCAAATAATAATTTTATTTCCATGATAAATATTGGTTCTATAACTCGCTTTTCCTCGTTTACTTTTTCGATTTTAATAAATTCTGACAAAATGTTGTCTTTTATTAAATCCTTTTCTGCGGCACTTAGTTTAACTTTTGTATCTTCATTGAACAAGCCTGATTTTAATCCAAAATAATTTAGAATATCTAAGAATCTAATTAATCGGGATAAATTAGAATTTTTATATTTGGTTATGTTTCCGTCAAAAAGATTTTTACTTGTAATAGATTCAAATGCCCCGATTACACCATTATTTAATTCAATATTCTCACCACAAACAATCATCTTTGCTGAGGAAGCCAACGAAACATCCATCTCATAATCATCTTGAGTGTTTAAATCATTATTAACTGCATTATCGTATATATCGCTAACTACAAGTCCACCGGCTGCTTCGCTTTTGTGACACGGTGATATAAGTTGCGAAACAGATTTTGCCTTTACGGCCATTTCCCCTAAAGCTGCCTCGTCATTCAAGCAATTAATAAAGATTGCATTTAATATTTTTGCTCCTATTCCATTTGAATCAAATTTTCCGAAGTCAATCCAGCTGATTAATTTAGCGGCATTCCCCCCCCAGTGTAACTTAATACCATTATTTTTTATTCTATCCAATAGACCTATATTACATGCACTTTCAATAGCAACACAAATTGAAGCAGTATAAAAAGCTATTGCACCAAATTCAATAGCTATCATTCGCCGCAACCATTGAATTTCTTTTTGATTGGCATGCTTGATGAGCATTTCTCTTATCCGTGCCTCCTCTTCCTTTAAAATTAGATTCAATCGGGCCGCAAAAACGATCGGTTCATTTTTCTTTTCATTTAATGCATTTAACGCTTCATTGGTAAATAACAATTCCTTTATTTTACTATTTCGTTGTATAAACTGTGAAATTTGTCGTCCGGCCAACAATACTGAAGCATCAAATATTATATTATCCCGGAACCAAACGCTTATATCTGTAGTACCTCCACCTACATCAATACAAAGAGCTGCTATACGCTTATCGGCACGTTCGCTAATATTTTCAATGGTTGATGGACTCGCAAAATACTCACCAGCGGCTATTCCTTCCGTTTCTAAAAACGGAACCCTTGAAATTTCTATATATTTTGCACGATCGGTATTATTTTCATCTAAGGTATTAAATAATCGCGTATCTACTTTATTGTTTGTCAACTTATTTATTACTTGTTCCCAATAACCCATAAAAAGTTTTTTATCAGTATCAGAATAAGCCTTAGGATATGAACATGATATTTCAATTTTTGACAAATTTTCACTAATTACATCCAACAATAGAAAATATAGAAGTGATTCAAAAAATAAGTCTGCCTTAATTTCATTTTCAGTTTTCCATTTCAGGTCAGCATGCACAGTTGCCGGTAGTTTATATTTGTTATCAATATTAGGAACGTAAATTCCATAATCTAAAAATAATTTATCAATTCGTGAATTGTGAAAAACAGACAATGTCGATGGTATGGGTAAATCAATAACTGCGCCAGGCACAAAAAATTCATTAATTAAACGCTTTCTGACATTTGCATCAGTAGCTGTAATCGTTCGTGAATATTTAGGGAAATCAAATTTCCATTTTTCAGCTTTTATTTCATCCGCATGACCCGTTTTTTTATATACATTTGTATTAGATGTTCCAAAGTCAATTCCTATGCTCCACAGATTTGCTAAACCACTTTCTCTCTTGAGAGGTTTATCTATCAGAATAAGTCCCCAATAATTATTTTTATTAATAAGCACCAATCCTTCCGGAAATGAATTATCCCCAAGCATTTCGGTCAGTTTTACTGTTTGTCTGAACAGAGGATCAAACTCTTCTTGTTCCCGCTCCGTAGTTACAACGGCTTTATCAAAAAATATCGGTTTGAATTGCTGCTCGTCTGCATTACTTTGAAACAGGAAGTACTTCCGCCAACGGCTTGAAAAATAGTTTGGGAATATTTCTAAAACCGGCACCGCCATTTTTAGTATTGTTCCTTCACCATTCCCGGCTGATTTGTATCGAAATATCTTTTCAACTTTAATAGCCTTTCCAGAATTGAGAGGAAGCATAAAGGAGAACTTAACGGTATGCGTGTCTTCAATAAAAACGGGTCTCAGGATCTTTTTTATATCTTGAGGCGAAAAATATGAGAGAATTTCTTCTTTAAACGGTAATATATACTTCCCGCCGCAATTCAAATCAAATTCATTAATGTCTAAAAAACTCTCGTTTTGAGATGCAACAAGTGTTTCAGTTAGAAAGTACAATTCAGGGCGTATCCATATCCCCCCAGATTTTAATATATCATTTCCTTTTCCAATATCTCCTCCCCATGATTCTTTAAAATATTTATCAATTATTCTTTGTGCTTCATTCCCAAATTCACTAACTCTTTGTTCATTCCATATTCTGACATTCCCGGTAAGCGTCTTATCTGAAATTATTACAATTTCCTCGTATGAAGTATTATTCCTCCTGAATTGTAATGAAATATCGGAATGATATCCTTCACCATCTTCGTCCTTTTCCAGGGGTTTTAATATATTTTCGTAAATTGTATATTTTGAAAGAAAGCCAGGTAAGGGATGTATTTCTAAAATTGAATCAGATATTTTAACTTTTTTAGACTCCAATAAGTCTTCTTCTGAAATCTGAAGAGTATTTTTAATCTCTACTAACCAATCATCTATCAGAGTTTTAATCATTATAATCGATAGATTATCAGGATTGGCTGAATCACTATCTAATAGTCCCTTCAACACAATTTGCAAATTTAATACCCATTTACCAATATATTCGAGTCCGTCTTCCTTCGAGGTCGGAGGGCATAGAAAACCATTTTCATCTTTTAGAGATAAGGCTTCATTATAAAGAGCTTCATTATAGTTTCCTGAAGTATAAACAAGCGTCGTTGGAGAAAATGCTCCGAGAGGAATGTCACCAAATTTAATTAAAAGTATGTCAGTCCAGGAGTATTTTTTATTAGGCTCTAATAGAACATCCTTTGGTGATAGATTTTTTAATGCTGTAGAAAAAACCCCCTCATCAAGCGGGACCGGGCAAATGGTAAGTTTACTCAGATTTGATTTGATTTTTGATAACGAGATGAGACTCAGCAGGCCTCTCCACTCCGCGACAAAAGAATCTCTCAAAGGGTGGTTTGAATTAGGACGAAGTGCTGATTGAAACATTAGTGGACGAGCCCAAATATCTGGAATAGAAGAAATTCCTTTGCCCAAAGTGTTTCCATCACCAGTCTGAATTCCATCGGCGATGCTTAGAATTAGCTTTTTTTCATTATTTGTCCAGAGTGAAGCTTTTGCCGGGATATCAATGTTGCCGACAATTGTAGGTAAGTAAAGATGCTTTGGCATACTAAAACCTTATTACTGTATATTATAAATGTTTTTGCAAAAATTAATCGAACCCTGATAAAAGAGATTACAAAACCTACTTGAGGCCGTCATTGCTTTATCCATGGGTTGAATTTCATTTAATCCTTCCGTAATAAAATAATTCAGATCACCATCTCTTTTCGGAGTTTCTTTTAATATACGGGCAATGAAGGCTTTATTTAATTCAAGGTCGAAAAGTTCAACCTCTTTCCCGGCTTCTATCTCACCAGAAACTATCTTCTTTTTATCAATTAGCCTTACAATATTAGTGTTATCATCTATTGATGTGATCCAAATTAAAAATTTACTGGAAAATTTTATCATATCAAGAATATGATCCTGGTTGCTACCATGATGAGGATTGTGACTTTTTTCATCTTCAGGTCGTTTGTAAGCAAAATGCTCTCTATACCAGGTTTGCTGCACATTGTCACTTTTAGAGTCTAATATTTTTTGTCCGTACGATGCCAAAGAATACGAAAAAACAGTCATATATGTTAACAAACGCTTAAACTTGTTTCTCTCGTCTTTCGTGTTTCTGTCGTCTCTTGAAAATGGAAAACTGTCCCAATTTATTTCTTCGGTTTCTCTACATGCGGTGAAATACATTTTTTCAGGAACGTCTTTGATTGCAGGCTGCGTAAAAAAATCAAATGCCGCTAAGGAAGAAACAATCTCAATGTAATGCGATCTGTTTTCTTGCGTACTTGTTCCCACACTAAACTTTCCAACTTGCTGTGTAACCGAATCGCCAATAAAATATATTTGATCGAAGCCAAGATTTTTTTCATCGTAATAATGCAGGGCTGCTTTAGTCGCTAACGGGAAATCATTACTGGTGACAAATAAACCCTCTTCAACATTGTTATCATTTTCGAAGGAAAAATACGGCAACATTAAAGCGCCTCCTAACAAGATGCGACTGACTGAATTACTTTTATTAGTTTTATCTTCTTTAACTATTACATTTTTATTGGGATTAAATTTAAATATTTTTTCTGAACCAAGAGTTGGAAATCCGGCAGCACCGGTGCCTCCGAATACTGATCCGACCAAGAATACACGTACATCATTTGGCTTCTTATCAGCAATATCGTCCCACAAAGCCTTAAACGGATACTCATCTTCAGGTGGATTTGCCATGACAACAGCTCCTATGGCCGGATGGCCTTTGAAGCCTTCATCCAACTTGAGCGCTAGTTCCTTTTCAGTGAATAATACCTTTACAAAATCGGATAATTCCTTATTCTTATTTTCCATAAGTGGATAATTAATGAAATCGGATAAGGTTGTATTTTTTGTATCAAATATTCCCCATACAAATTTTTCCGGTATCTTAATGTCAGTTGAGAACAAATTATTGCCCTCAATTCGGTCAAGGTTTGCTCTGCACTTCTGATATTCAGTTATCAGTGTTTTTGTTCTGGTTAGGTTCCCATTTCCAGAATCAGGATCAACCAGAAATATGGTAAGTTCAGCAGGACCATAACCTGCTGCACACAAATGCACAACCGATTCAACAACACGAGAACCGGTACCGCCTATCCCAATTATGTAATTTTTAGGCATAACTTCTTCCTCAGCTTACTTTATTAAAATATTTTTTTTGCTAAAAACGGTAGGAATTTAACGTTTTTGGGTGAAAGATATAGCGTTGATACCCAGAATAAGATAAATGTTAAGACACTTCCCAATACAAATATTAAAGCATAATTATAACTTTCAACCCCTTCATTTATCAACAAAATAATAAAAACAATAAGCATTATTACCGCAAAAACTATTTCCGTTATGAACAAAACAATATATTTTTTTTTTGCTCGATCTAGTTCGCCAGCTGTACTGGCTTTATTACCGTAATAAAACCAATAAAAAATAAGTACCAGGCTAAGTACCGCGATAATACCCAATAACATCCTAAAAATATTTAGAAAGGACTCCACTGATATCGTGGCAAGCGTAATGCTATCCCCAATACTGTTCCCAATAAAAATTCCAAGTACAATCCAAAGTGTGGCAGAAGACATAAGCGTCAGTAAGTAATTTAAAGGCATTTTTCTCATAACATATCTCATTCAATTTAATTATAGAAAAACATTTAATGCTTTACGGTTATATACATTTTTGCAACTTTAGGCTTAACGACGGCTATATTAGCTTGTATTAGGTCATTAATAAATTTTTCAAAATTGAGGGTTTTATTTGCATCTTTCTTAGGATTAGGATTTTCTGAAGAAAACTCCCTGACCCAATCCGGTATTGTATATCCCCCGATTATTGGTAGTTGCAAACAGGAGTTATATGAATAAATACCAGGTGTTTCCGGTACAGTTAAATGTAAGATCGCTGATATCTTCTCATCATAACATTTCATATCAATTATTTTTATATCGTTTGCAGAGCAACTATCACTTATTATTGCACTATCTCGCAGCAAAACCTTTTTACTGGATTGGATTTCGAGCCTTTGCGGGTAAAAATGGTAGGTATATTTATTAGTTTCATAACTGACATCTAATTGTAAATTCCCTTCGAGGGATTTTTCTTTCATAGTAAATTCAAAAATATTCTTTCCGTCGTCAGATTTTCTAACTGAAATATCTTTTGAATCTTTAGTTTTCGTTAGCTTGGTCACATATTTATTTACTAAATATTTAGATATAAGAACAAAATTACGTTCGTTTATAAATGATTTACTTTTCAGAGAGGAAAAAAGACGAAGCATATTTTCAGGTTCACCAAACATAATAGCGTAAAAAGGACGGTAGGTCTTTACGTCATTTTCTTTGCTGGCAAACCGGTATGCTGGAACTTTTGCATCGAATACTTTACCATCATAGAAACTTTGTATACCCATCACAGCAATTTGGATATTTTTTGCAAAGCACCGATTTTTTATTTGGATAACAATTGAATTAATATCAGATTCAGTCTGGAAGAGATCAGTAACGACAATACTTAGTCTTGACAAATCAGTTTTGTAAATAACAGAATCAATTTTAGTCTCTTCATAAATCCCTTTTTCGGAGTAAAAAGAGGCCATTTTAGCTTTAAGAAATTCATTGCGATCAATGGACTTAATCCTTGTGCCGAACTTAAAATATTTTATGCTAGTTTTTTCCCAACTCGTATTTGCTGCAGTTTCAATTTCACCCAAAAATTTATTATAAGAACTATTTGGGTTAACTGTGAATCCCTGCATAGAGGTCGTTGCATCAATATACACATCAAGATTGATAGCTTTAGCCTCCGATATTAAAGGATTAAGTCCTGTAACATCTATTGTGGAATAATTCCAGACCGGTTTTGGGTTACTTTTAGCGCAATTTAGACAGATACAAGTAATTATTAGTAACAGCAAAATATTTACGCATAAGTAAAGGCTATTTTTCATTTAACAGCTTTATTGTATTAATGTATTAATGTTGGAACAATATCTACAACAAACGAGTAATCAACAAAAAATGTGTCAAAGACTGAGCATTTGGAATTCTTCAAATCCAAATAAAGAGTATCCGTATATTTCCACATAAAGTAGTATTTATGAGTTTTAAGAAAATATATTCTTTATTTTCCCAGAATTTTGTAATAATTCAATTGAAGAACCAAATAAAAACAGCCAATTACTCCTCAAGTGCCTCAGGTAAGTTATCCACAACCAGATGAGGTCTTAGATCAACTTTTCATTGTTTAATCTACCTATAATGACGATCATTGTCAATTAAAATATTGCAAAACAATAATCATGCCAGATCACTTTTGACGCTTCAGCTATGACAGACTGAAAAACAAATTTACTAAACTCCATTTATTAACTCTTTTCCAAATATTACACATTCAGTCCTGATGGCTTAATAATATATGGCCCTGCATATAAGGTTTTGCCGCTGTGTTCAACTGCACATAACACCACTTGAACTAGCATCCTTTTAAAGAAAACTGTATATTCTGCACCGTGTTTACCTTGCACCTTTATCTGAAGATATATCCGTATTCTACTTTTTGTTATATTGCAGCATTAACTAACGGATCAAATACATATGATAAAGTCAGTTACTGTTCTCTCAAGTAAGCCGTTGTTGCTGTGTCTGTACCTGTCCTCTGTCATTTGTTTTATTGCAGGGGTATCGCTTCCCGTATTTACAACCACTAAATTTTTCTTTTTTCATGATGAAATAAGCATTCTGGGATCAATCGGGTTACTCTTCGATGAGGAAAAAATATTCCTCGCCCTCGTAATTTTAATTTTCTCGATCCTCTTCCCTATTGCCAAAATATCGATTCAGGGGTATGCGCTTTTTTTTTCAAGCTCCGGAAATGCTCGGAAACTGCTGCATATCATTAAAAACGCCGGGAAATGGTCAATGATGGACGTATTTGTGATTGCCTTGCTGATTGTTTCCTTCAAATCGAACTCCTTATTACTCAATATTGAAGTGCAATCAGGAACCGTTTTTTTCGCTCTCGCGGTCATTATTAACGGAGTAGCTAACCACTACCTCCTGGCATATCTTGACAGAATCTGTCCGCTTAACAGAGATCTTACAAATTGAAAGATATAAACATCGATTAAATCGCTCAATAAGGCTTTTTACCGATGAGCAGAATCCAAGGTGTTACCCGATGGGGATGCTAAAAATGTACATTTTGCTTTTAATCACGAAATAATCAGGATAAAACATGAAAAGGATAAGTATACTTGTTTTCGCGGCCAGCCTGGCCATTCTCTTTCTAAGTTGTTCATCCAATACACAGATAAAAGACATCACGGATCACCCGCGTGATTACGTGGACAAAAAAGTTACGGTATCAGGGAAAGTTACCGACGTTTTTGCTCTTTTCATCGTCAATTATTTCTCGGTTGATGATGGGACCGGCTCTATCATCGTGATAACAAACAGACCCTTGCCAAATAAAGGAGAACAGATCAAAATAAAAGGCACGGTGCAGTATTATGCCATTGCGACAGCCAGCGTTTTGGTTATCAATGAAGAATAGCTTTGGCACCTATTTCGGCTACACGCAAAAAAAACTCAGAAGACAGTATTCCTTTCCTGAGTGGGCTTACCTGCAACATTACACAATATAATAGTTAATCTTCTTTAGAAAAGGAAACTCATGAAAAGCTACTCAACTATTTTCGATAGGGACTCCTTAAAACTGGCAATCGGGATTGTACAGGATGTTTCCATGATCAATATTTCAAATCACATTCTCGGTGAGGAGAAAAAATACCCGGACCAATTAACCAGTGATATTATGAAACTAAAAGCCACTGCAGAAATAAAAGCACCAGAAATTGCAAATTTGTCGCTGGATGAGTTTTATAATCAAATCATTCAGCCCGTGGTAGCATCCCTGACAAAACCGTGAGCCTTAGGAAACAGTTTAGTTTCAATTTATCCAATGTAGACTTTAGATCATGACTGACCCCTATTTGTCCAAAGAAGTTACTCAAGTATAAATAAAATCATGATTTTGGGCTTTCCCACTCAACCCAGATTTTAAAACAAAAATCAAACAGCCTATCTCGTACTGGCCTCCTCATTTTATACTCATCGAAAAGTTTAATAATATCTACGAAAACCGCGCAGTTTCCGAAACTGTGCGGATTTTGGACATTACCTTTGCAACCACGGAAGACACAGAAAACACGGAAATCAAATGGCCTTTCTGAAGCGAGAAACAGTAGAACTCGCCCGAAAATGCCGAAAAAACGCTAAAACACGACTGAAATGGCCCCAAATCGCACATAAAAAATATTTTTAAAAATGTTGCGAACTGCACGTCCGCAACATTTAAACAAAATAGATTGGTAGAAATTCTTTTTAGAAATGAGCCCAAAACAGAGATGAACTTGATATTTGATACTGCCCAATTTGTGAAAATAGTTTCGAATCGACCACGGTTTCAGAAACTGTGGTCGGTTACCGGAGTAGTTTTGCATTATAGAAGTAATCTGGTCGCAAAAAACGGTCAAAAAAATATTTTAAAAAGCGGCACAGTTTCTGAAACTGTGCCGCTTTTACCCTTTAGCTTTTGGAAAAATTTTACGTGTTTCTTTATGGAAATGGTATGAAAAAATATCCTGAATTATCCCGGACAGGATCACTTGCCCGGCAGCCTTTGCAGAGTAAGTCCGACGGCATTTGCTGTTTGCAAAGAGTTCAAAACAATGCATCCACGAGGTGGAATCATGAATAAAGACATTGATGATATATTGCAGCAATTCGGAGTGGAGAAGCTGAAAAGGCTGCTCGATAAGTATGGAAACGAACTGGAAGAAAAACCTGCTGCTCCGACGAACAGCGAGCCAAAGCGCTGGAACGCGTTCAGGGATGAATATGAGCAGTTTGTTAAGGGGACTTTTTCAGCCTCATACCTTGCATCCATTAAAGTCTCAAACCAGCATTTTGAAGACCACTTCGGGAAAACATTGATACTTCAGGAACTGGGCTTGCAGGCATCTGAAAACTACATTATTTCCCTTCAGGAAAAAGTAAAGAAGGGATACCGGGTATATTACCGGAATATCAAGGCCGCGTTTAATAAGGCATTGAGCTGGGGCTATATCGACAAGAATCCTTTCGTTAAGGTTAAACTGCCCCGTAAACAGGACCTGAAACCGCTTTTCATGACCATTGCCGAACTGGAACTGGTAACCGCCAAGATCACTCATATTGTTTTACGCGATATAGCCATTTTCGGGTTTTATACCGGCTGCCGGCTGAATAAAATAGTATCCCTAACCTGGAACAATGTTGACCTGGAAAAAAGAATCCTCACTATAGGCGATGAAAGTTTCTTTACAAAATCCAGGAAGCAACGCGTAATTCCCATGTGTGATGAAATTACCGCCCTGTTGACCAGGCGGCAAGCAGCTCATGCTGCCAGGATCAACGCAAGCACAGAAAAAATACTCAGGCTGCAGGATTATGTGTTCGTTAACCGAAACGGATGTATGATTTCAAAGGACTATGCTTCGAGGCGGTTTAAGCGGGCATGCACCAAGGCGGGGGTTAACAAAGGCTTTCATTTCCATACATTGAGGCATTCATTTGCTTCTAACCTTGTGCAACTGGGAGTGCCGTTGTACTCAGTTAAGGAGCTGCTGGGACATAGTTCGATCATTACAACACAAATTTATGCGCACATGAACATGAATTCTCTCAAAGATGCAGTCAGCGTATTTAATCAGCCGCCCAAGTCCGAAGAGCCAAAGTCGGACTTACGCTTTATGAATGGAAAGGACGGTAACAATGGATAATGAAAATATCGATCTTTGTTCGGTTGCCAAAAATTACCATGAACGATTTGGATGCAATGTCCTTGCCCTTGAGTATAAGCGGCCAACCGGGGACTGGAAACGGTTCGAAAAGGAAAAGCAGACAATACAGGATATTGAGGGAATGCGCTGGGAAAAAGCGACCGGGATCGGGATTGTCTGCGGGATCAATGATCTGTGTGCGCTGGATTTCGATAAGGTGGAGAATGAGGAAGCAATCGCGCAACTGGTTGAAGACCTCGGACTGCATTTGCAGTATGGTTGGATCGTTCAGAGCGGCAGCGGGAACGGATTTCATGTATGGTTCTACCTGAGAGGCAACCGAGAAAAACTCTACCAACTATATGGCAAAGAAGCCGGAGTGATAAAACTAAAGCCTCAACTAACCGGCGACAGCGAACCCTACGATCATATGGAGATCAGGATAAAAGACTGTCAGACTGCCGCACCGCCATCCTTGCACGAATCAGGGCAACGGTACCGCTTCCTGAACAGGGATAATTCCGGCGTGATAGCGGAAATACAAGTTGACAAGCTGATAGATGTGGTCAAGAAGCATTGCATACTTCCTGAGGTAAAGGACAAAGCGCTGCCAGGAATGGGAAAGCAAAATCCTGTCAAAAAGCGTGAACTGAACCGTTATGAGGAAAAGAAATTATTTGATTCAATAGCTTACCTTTCAGTGAACTTACCCCAGGGGAGTTATGAGGAATGGCTGCGGATAGGAATGGGGCTTGCTTCACTGGGCGAGTCGGGCAGGAAATATTTTATCGAGCTGAGCCTAAAGAATCCTCACTATAAAGACACCGAAACAACCATCAATAAAAAATTCGACAGCTTCCTCCGTGACTATGACGGGCGGACAACCGTTGGCAGTATTTTCTATATCGCCAAAGAAATGGGAATGAAAAAGGAGGAGGCTGTTTTTTGGTTCCTGGGTGAGGATGGAAAACTTCAGCTCGTACGGAGTAAGTTCATCGAGTTCCTTACTGACAACGGGTTTTACCGCTGGTATCCTGGCAAGGAAGCCATTTTTGTCCGACTGGTCGGTAAAATAGTCGAGGAAGTTTATATAAGCCATATTCAGGACTTCGTGTTTGATTATATAAGGAACGTATTGCCTGATCCGGTGGAACCGGGAATTACGAGGGCGATGCTTGAAAACGCTGTTATGAAAAGTGTTAACACCTATTTCGGGGAGAATTTCCTCCGGTGCATCCATGCAACGGATCTCACGTTTCAAAAGGACACCGCGGAAGCGATGTATTTCTATTACTCGAATTGTTTTGTGGAAGTGACCGCTGCGAGGATAACGCAGAAGCCCTATACTGAATTAAGTGACTGCATCTGGAAAGACGCTATAATGCAGCGGCAATTCATACAGGGACCAGCCGAAAATGATTTCCGAAACTTCGTGCTGAATATCTGCGGCAAAGATGAAAAACGATTTGAGGCTTTCATGTCGATGTACGGCTACATGCTGCATCATTACAAGATACCGTCACTGACGAAAGCCGTAATCCTCATAGATGAAAAACTCAGCAGCGGGGCCGTCGGGGGAACCGGGAAGAGCATCATCGGGAACTCGTTCAAGTACTTCCGGAAATGGCAATTTGAGGATGGCAAAAACTTCGATTTCAGGAAAGGCTTCCCCTTCCAGAAAACAGAGATCGGAGACCAGGTACTGTTCTTCAATGACATAGGCAAAGGATTTGACTTTGAACGGCTGTTCAACCTGATCACCGATGACTGGACGATTGAAAAGAAACACCGGCCGGCGATCAACATCAGGAAAGAGGATGCGCCAAAGATTATTATTGCAACAAACTATATGATAAAAGGAAGCGAGGAATCCCATATGCGGCGGCAATACGTGTTTGCCCTGGCGGACCACTACGGAGCGAAGCGGCAGCCAATTAACGATTTCGGAAAGGAATTTTTTGGCGCTGAATGGAACGAAGCGGACTGGAGTGCATTCGATAATTTTGGAATGGAATGCGCCCAGCTCTTTTTACGGAAAGGTCTCATCAATATTGATTTCGATTCCGTAACCGTGAAACGGCTTGCCGCCGACACCGACGGCGATTTTGCGGAATTTATCACGGACCGGGACATGACAGAACCTAACAAGAAAAAGGCCTTGCTGGAGAGTTTTCAGCAATCATACCCCGGACATGATAAACTGACACTGAACACCTTTTCAAAATGGGTGGAACATTTTGCCCGTCATTACGGGTATGAATATGATAAGAACAAGAAAATTGATGGCGACAGGGCCTATTTTCTCGCTAAAAAGTGACTTTTTGTGAATACAGGACAAAAAGACAAAAATATATGAGAAATGATACACACTATATTAATAAATATTCGGACGTGTGTAATGAATAAAGAGGCTGACTTTTGTCTTTTTGTCCGCGCGCCCAGGGATCACACTGAAAAGAAATTACTTGACCCGGGCAGCCAAACTCCTTATTTTTGTAATATAAAAACGCCGTAATTCCTTATAAACAAAGCTATTACATAATTTGTGAAAAATCATTACAGTTTTATTGCGGTGGAAAAGCCAGGCGTTTTTGAGTAATGATCTTCATTGAAATGCTGTACAAAAGACCCGGAAATTTTCGGACATTTATTCGGACATTTTTCGGACAATTGATGTATCCATACTTGCATTTGTCATCGGGACAACGGATGTCTTTAAAATAAAAAAGTGCGAAAACGTTACATTTTCGCACTTTACTTGTGGGCTCGGAGGGACTTGAACCCCCGACCCGCTGATTATGAGTCAGCTGCTCTAACCAACTGAGCTACAAGCCCAACTAAATCACTAAACAATTTAATCTAAAATTATTTAGCATGTAAATATAGGCACAGATACTTTTTTTTCAAAATCTTTTCTATAATTAAGATTCATTCGCAGGAATAAATTCATCCAATCATTTTATAGGCTCACGCCAGTAATGTTGCGGAGATTCACTTTTCCTGGGCAAAGAGCTTGATTCCAATCTGTTCAATACACTTTTAAAATGAAATCCGCCTGTCATCTATATGTGGTACACTACAGACCCGGGGCTCCCGAACATACTTTTTACCTAATCATATTTTGGTAATGAAACAGAAAATATAAAGCCCAGTACCGGGAGGTACTGGGCCGCTGTTGTTAGTTTACAGGTCAGGGGAGAAACCTGCAAACGAGGCAAGACTAAATTATTACCATTTTGCTAATATTCCAAATTTATTCTGCATTTTATTAACCTTTTCTTTTCCGAAACTGTTTATTTAACAAGCACTTAGCGGGTGAGGACAGCGTAAACGTTTACTATGCCATTAAACAAAGGTTTTTAACCTGGGAGTAGGCCCAGAGCCCACAAGGCAGATTGATTTTGTCGCTGTACACAGCCAAATTATTTCTCTAAGATCAGGAATTATCCAGGCTTTTTCATTCAACAATGTAAAAAGGGGAAACTTCCGGTGACCGTTGACCTTAAAATGGGGATAATTTTTCTCTGCGATTATGTCTTTTTATCTCGCTTTAGAATGCGTAAATTACATGATTATATAAACCAGATTAATTGAAAAGCGGAGTTTCTTCCTAATGCTACAAATCCTGAAAAAGATCTTTGGCGATAAAAAATCAAAAGATATTAAATTATTACAACCTATTGTCGATGAAATTAAAGCCTGCTATGTCGAAGTAGAAAAGCTGAGTGATGATGAACTTCGTGCCAAAACAGCCGAATTCAAACAACGACTGCAGGATGAGACTGCCGGGCTCAGAGGCCAGATAGAGGCCCTTGAACTGAAACTTCGCTCGGACGAGGAAATTGACCCTCAGGCAATTCACGATGAAATCGATGAGCTGAATAAACAACTGGACGATCAATACGAAGATCTTTTGGATGAACTGCTTCCTGAAGCGTTTGCCGTTGTTAAAGCAACTTGCCAGAGACTGGTCGGGACCGAGTGGAAAGTAATGGGACACAACCTTAAATGGGAGATAGTACCCTACGACGTGCAGCTTATGGGCGGTGTAGCTCTTCATCAGGGGAAAATTGCTGAAATGGCCACCGGTGAAGGAAAAACGCTTGTCGCAACTCTGCCGTTGTATCTTAATGCGCTCACGGGACGGGGAGTGCACCTTGTTACTGTCAACGACTATTTGGCACAACGTGATTCCGAGTGGATGGGCGAAATATTCCGTTTTCACGGATTAACAGTAGGTGTCATCCTGACCAATATGGATTCCGAGGTGCGCCGTACGAATTACAACTGCGATATCACCTATGGAACGAACAACGAGTTCGGATTCGATTATCTTCGTGACAATATGTCACTGAGTAAAGAGTTCCAGGTGCAGCGTGTGCATAACTATGCCATAGTTGATGAAGTTGACTCTGTTCTTATAGATGAAGCACGTACACCGCTTATTATTTCCGGCCCGGTTGAAGTTGATGACCAGAAATTCAACGAAATGAAACCCTTCATTGAGAAGCTTTACCGTCTGCAAACTAATTTGGTCGCATCCCTCATTCAGGAAGCCGAGGCACTGCTGGCAAAAGATGATGACAAAGAAGCAGATTACGAAGCAGGGAAAAGGTTGTTCCGTGCCATGCGCGGACTCCCCAAGAACAAACGCTTGCTCAAAGTGTTTTCGGAGCCGATGAACAAAAAGTTGGTTCAGGACATTGAAAACGAGTTCAACCGCGAAAAAGGCAAGAATATGCACATCATTGACGATGAGCTTTATTTTGTCATCGATGAACGGAATAATTCAATTGATCTGACCGAAAAAGGCCGTGAGGAATTGGCCAAGGGCTCCAAAGAAAGCAAAACCTATTTTGTATTAACCGATCTGGGTACCGAGATTGCAAAATTTGAGAATGATCCCGCGATTACACCTGAACAAAAAGTTAAACTGAAAGAAGAACTCTACCACGATTACGCGGAAAAGAGTGACCGGATCCACACACTGAATCAGCTTCTGAAAGCATATACGCTTTTTGAAAAGGATGACGAATATGTCATTACTGAAGACGGTAAAGTGGCCATTGTTGATGAATTCACCGGCCGTGTTCTTCCTGGGAGAAGATATTCAGATGGATTGCATCAGGCAATTGAAGCCAAGGAAAATGTTTTTGTTGAGCGTGACACACAAACGCTTGCAACCATCACCCTGCAGAACTATTTCCGTATGTATAAAAAGCTTGCAGGCATGACCGGTACTGCAGAAACTGAAGAAGGCGAATTCTTCGAGATTTACAAACTGGAAGTAGTGGTCGTTCCGACAAACCAGCCTATGACCAGGGTCGATGAGGACGATGCCGTCTTCAAAACCAAACGTGAAAAATACAATGCGCTGATTGAGCATATTGAAACCTTGCGCAAAGAGCAACGTCCGGTGCTTGTGGGCACCACATCAGTTGATGTTTCCGAAACGTTGAGCAGAATGCTTAAACGGAAAAACGTACCGCATAATGTTTTGAATGCGAAACAGCATGCACGTGAGGCTGAAGTTGTAGCTGCTGCCGGTCAAATGGGAGCTGTTACTATCGCAACCAACATGGCCGGTCGCGGAACTGATATTAAACTGGGACCGGGTGTTGTAGAACGGGGTGGTTTGTATATTGTTGGAACTGAACGACACGAATCTCGCCGCATTGACCGGCAGTTACGAGGGCGTTCAGGACGTCAGGGAGATCCCGGAACTACTAAATTTTTCCTTTCTCTCGAAGATGATCTTATGAGGCTCTTCGGTTCTGATCGCATGGCTTCGGTTATGCAAAGGCTTGGTCTGAAGGAAGGTGAGGTCATCCAACATCCCATGATCACCAAATCGGTGGAACGGGCACAGAAAAAAGTTGAAGAGAACAATTTTGCCATTCGTAAACGGTTGTTGGAATATGACGATGTTATGAACCAGCAGCGGACAATCATCTATTCCCGCCGGAATAAAGCCTTGCAGGGCGAACGTCTGAAAACAGAAGTGTTCGAGATGATTGATGACGTTTCCGCAGATATTGTGGACAAATATTTTGATGATGCACTCATCGAGAAAATTCACGAAGATGCATTGCATACATTTATGATTGATGTACGTTTTGCACCAGAGGAATTGGAAAAGTTTGGCAAAGATGGTATCGGCGCCCGAATAGCCACTGCCGCTAAAAATTTCTATAAACAAAAAGAAGAAGATATCGGCGCGCAAATGCTGGCGCAAATTGAGCGCTTTGCATTCCTCACCGTTATCGATAACCGGTGGAAAGAGCATCTTCGCGAAATGGATGACCTGAAAGAGGGAATCGGACTCCGCGCATATGGCCAGAAAGATCCGTTAATAGAGTATAAGGCGGAAGCATTCACCATGTTTGTGGAATTGCTGAAAGAAATCCGTAACGAAACGGTTAATTCCTGTTTCAAATATTTTCCACATGCAGAAGAAGAAGTTCGTACACCGCAGCGCCGTCCCTCACGCGGACGAATTACTGCGATTAAAAATGACTCTACAAATATTGGGCTGCACTCCGGTAGCGTTGAAAATCCTCCTGAAGCAATGGCTAAGGCCATGCCGGTTCGGGTTGAAGAACAGGTGGGCAGAAATGAGCCTTGTCCTTGTGGTTCAGGGAAAAAATATAAGCATTGCCACGGCAAGTAATAATTGGTATACTAAACGTTGATTTAAAAACAAATGGTAGAAATACAGTATTGAACAACTGCTACGACTTTTAAGACAATAAGGCTTTGTATTATGCGCAATAAATTTTTGATGTTGTTCGCGGTTGCAGCAATGTTTCTGGTCAGTGGTTGTTCAGTTTGGGAAGATTTCACTACCTATTTCAATCTGTACTACAACACCACCGACCTGTTCGACCAGGCGGAGACTTCTATTAAGGAAGTTCAAAAGGATCCATTTTCACTGGTGGAGCTTCCTTTGCCGGGTAATGCTCAAACACAACTCACCAAAGTAATTGAGAAATGCTCGAAAATTCTCCAGTTCCAAACCAAAAGTGCTTTTGTTGACGACGCACTGCTGATGATTGGCAAAAGTTTCTATTATCAGAAAAGTTATATAAAGGCAATTCGCAAATTTGAGGAATTGCAGGGGTCACATCCTGAAAGCGATCTGGTACTTGAAAGCCAGTTGTGGCTGGCCAAGTCCGACATGCAAATGAAGAACTCCGAAAAGGGTTTGGCCCTTTTACGTTCGGTGCGGGAAACCGCTATCAGGAAAGATGAAAAAGAGATCGCGACCAACGCATTTATTGAAGAGATCCGCTATTACCTTATCATGGAAGATTATGAGAAGGTACAATCCCTTTGCATGACTCTTTTAAGTTACAGTAATAACTCCACTTTGAAAGCCAAAGTTGCTTTTGAACTTGGCGACATCAATGAAAAGCAGGGGAAAATAAAAGAGGCCACCGAAGCGTATGCAAGCGTGAGCGACTATTCTGCTTCCTATGATCTGCTTTTTAATGCATCACTCCGCTATGCGAAAATGCTCATAAAACTTAACGAAAACCAGAAAGCACTGCGGCTTCTCAGCGATTTGCGCAGTGAACTGAAATACAAAGAATTTTATGATCAAATCGATCTTGCTACAGCGATTGCCTATAATAAACTGGGCTATGTTGAAAAATCCCTGCAACTGTTGGTAGCGTTCGATTCACTTTATACCAGTTCCGTACAAATAGGTAATGCGAGGTTTGAAAAAGCATCAATCTACGAGAAGACTCTTAAAAATTATGACAGCGCCATGGTATACTATCAGAAGGCGCTCTCATCCTCAGCCACCTCGGAATACCTTCCAATGATCAGGGAACGCGCAGGAATTTTCAACAAGTACGCAGTATTGTGCGGCTCATTGACCGATAACAAGAAACAGTTCTATTACGCGCAATACCCAAGTGAATACACAAAGGATTCGTTACAATTTGTTACGGATACAGCCAAAACCAGAACTACTGTGGTAAAGGATACCACGGTCAAGGTGGTTCAGGTGCTGGAACGCGAACGCCGGTTTGAAGAAGTTGAAGGTGATGAAGCTACAGCACAACTTGCCAAGCTGCTAATACGCGACACACTTAAAGCAGCAAAGTTGCCTCCAAGGAAACCGGTTGTTACTGCCGATTCTTTAAAAATACTGCTTGCAAAAAATACGCTGGAACTGGGTAATCTTTTCCTGACGGATTTGAATATTGCAGATTCAGCATATTACTATTACAATCAGTCTATTAATGAATATGAATGTAAACAGTTTCTGCCCAAGGCGCTTTTCTCTTTGGGAAGCTATTATCTGACCATAAACGATTCGACAAGGGCGGATAGCATTTTTGTGCTCATCTATGATAATTATAAGTATGACCGCATAGTGAATGAAGCAGCAAAAAAACTTGGAAGGTTGCAAATCGATTTTGAGTTTGATCCGGCAAAAGAAAAGTTCCTGGAGGCTGAAAAACTATTCAGGCAAAAAGAGTATGCCGATTCGTACCATAAATTCTATGATATTGGTATTCAATACAAAACTTCCAAATATGCTCCTAAAGCCCTTATGGCGGCGGGCAAGATTCTTGAAGATAACATTCGACTTGCTGATTCTGCTGCTGTTGTCTACGATTCCCTGGTTGTCAAATATCCCACATCTGCCGCAGCAATTAAGATATATCCAAAGATCACCTTTTATAAAGACGAGAAAAAACGGTTACGGCAGGTAATTGAAGATTCGCTTCGCGCTATTAATGATGCTAAATTGGCTGCATTGGCCGCGGATTCCATTAAAACTGCTGTCAGAGCCGATTCATTGAAACGGACCGGTAAAGTTGATTCGGTCGCAACTGTTGTTCCGGGTGTGGTTGCGGATTCAGTCAAAGCAAAGTCCTTAATGCCCGAAGACTCAACGTTGAAGAGCAAACAAATCATAAAGCCGCAAGGTCAGTTAAAAGATAGTACCGGAGTGAAAAAACCAGGTATTGATCCTATTCTAAAAGATGACGATGCAGTAGCTGGGAAAAAAACAGGGAAGAATTTACACAATGCACGTCGCGTTGTGAAAAAGCCCATTTCGGATTCCACTGATGTGCCGGCGGGTGGTAATGGTATTATTCCCAAGTCCCACAACCGCAATAATGAGGATGCTCCAAAACCGGATTCCACAACATCAAGCCCCGCAAAAGGAGAACCGGAGATACAATCATTTTCGCAAGTTCATCGGAATTGCAGGAATTTGATGGCTGGAAACAAGTACAGGGCAGTAAATTATTATTGGTTGATGTGAGATATGAACGAATATCTGGGAGTCTTGGGCAAAGGTTTGAAAGAGATTAAACAGCGGACAAAGGGGTTTTTCTTTTCCACCCGTTTGCGAACAACGCTCTGGTATTCGGTCCTTTTTCTCGTCCTGGAATTGATCATTGGCTTTATAATCTATTATTATTTATATCAGAAGCTGAATGAACAGCTTGATATTTCTCTCACCAAGCAGGCTAAGGCTATCCTTACCTATTTTGCGGAAAATAAACCCGAATTTGACACCTTTGAGCCCGATTCACTGTATCATGCGCCAGATGAGTTGGTGTGGGATATTATCTATGATGCGGTTGCTCTCAATCCACGCAATACTTATATACAGATATCGTATAATGAGAAGATTATCTACAAATCGGATAATCTCAAGAAAAATGATATTGAGCTCAAAAATGTTAAAAGGGTTCCGGGTGTTCAAATTCTTGAGGTGGTTGAAAACGAAATATCGGAGCAGCCCATACGTATTGCAGCTCTGGACGCCGATAAATACAATATCATTGTGGCGTTTCCGCTTACCTCAGTTTCACAAACACTTAAATATCTGAGGGATATTTATTTGCTGCTCTTTCCCATATTTTTCCTTATTGCAGTGTTTGGTGGAGCGCTTATCTCAACTAAAGCATTGTCACGCCTTGATTCAATAATAAGAAAAACGGATGAGATTACTGCCCAAAACCTTAATGAAAAGATTGAAGGGGAGGAGTATTCTGACGAATATGGTCGTTTGGTAAAACGGCTTAATGGTATGATGGAACGTATCCGGGATTCATTTAATTACCTGAATCAGTTCTCCATTGCCGCTTCGCATGAATTAAAAACGCCATTAACCATTTTGCGTGGAGAGATTGAGGTGGCGCTCAAATCCCCAAAATCACCCGAACAATATCGGGAGATACTTGAAAGCAATTATGAAGAAACACTGCGTCTCATTCGCATAGTTGATAATTTATTTTACATTTCAAGGCTGGACCGGTCACTGATCCAGTTCACCATGCGTGATACCTCCGTTTCAGAGTTTGTGGAACGGGTCACTGCCTCCATATCTATATTGGGACGTGAGAAAAATATGAGTGTTGTCTGCAAATGCAGTCAAGATACCATGATCTTTGTCGACGAGAATCAGATGAGACAGGCGCTATACAATCTTGTGGATAATGCAATCAAATATGGCTATGAGAACAGTCAAATTGTTGTCGGTACGGAATTAAATGAAGCAATTCACAAAGTAAAAATTTACGTCACCAACCGTGGCGATGGGATACCGGAAGAATCCCGACAAAAGATATTTGAACCGTTCTACCGGGTTGAAGATGTCCGAAATATGAGTATACAGGGTGCGGGACTTGGATTATCCGTAGTGAGATCCGTGGTTAAATCGCACAATGGTGAATTGACATTGGAATCGACGCTTGGTGGCGAAACAACCTTTAGCATCATTCTGGACGCCGGAAGGTATACATTTCCTTCAACCTGAAAAGGCAAATGCACGGAAATGCATTATTTAAGCAGGAAAATCACAGGGGACTCGTAAAAATTCCTGCTTTCAGGTTGTTTGAAACTTATTAAAATATCCGTAATTTTAAATCAGCAAAAAAAATACGTATGAAGCACAGCTTCATTTTTTTTAGCATAAATTAGATGTATTACATCATACCAGATATTAATTATTAAAATTAGAAAGGACTGTCATGAAAGTAGTAACCATGGGCGAGATAATGCTCAGGCTCTCAACTCCGGGGTTTACCCGTTTTCTTCAGACAAATCAATTTGATATCAATTATGGCGGTGGTGAAGCCAATGTTGCAGCTTCTCTGGCTCAGTTCGGGCTTGACGCTTATTTTATTTCAAAATTGCCGAAACACGAAATTGGTCAGGCTGCAGTTAATTCCTTGCGCAAATTCGGGGTCAAAACAGATTATATCGTTCGGGCCGGTGACCGTATTGGTATCTATTTTCTCGAGACAGGTGCCAGTCAACGCGCCTCAAAAGTTATTTATGATCGCGCAAATGCAGCTGTCACTACTCTCGAATCAAACGAACTGGATTGGGATGAAGTATTTACCGGCTGTTCATGGTTCCACTGGACAGGTATTACACCTGCTCTGGGAAAGACTGCTTTGGCAAGCCTCCAGGAAGCTATTAAAGCTGCAAAAAAACATGGTGCAACCATAAGCGCTGACTTGAATTACCGTGCAAAATTATGGTCAACAAAAGAAGCGCAGGCAGTGATGGTGCCATTGATGGATTCAGTTGACGTTTGTATTGCCAACGAAGAAGATGCTGAAAAGAGTCTTGGTTTTCATGCCGGAACAACAAACGTCGATAAAGGCGAGCTTGACGAAGAAGGTTACCGCAAAATGATTATTGAACTGAAGAATAAATTCGGTTTCAAAACAGTTGCCATTACCTTACGTGAGAGCTTTTCTGCTTCGCGCAATGGCTGGAGTGCTCTGCTGCACGACACTAAAGATTGCGTCACTCCCTATCGTTCAAAGCGATATGACGTCCAGCTTATTGATCGTGTTGGTGGTGGTGACTCATTCGCATCAGGTCTCATCTATGGTCTCTTGAAAAAGGAAAGCACAAAAGACGCACTTGAGTTTGCAGTGGCTGCATCATGCCTGAAACAGACAATACCTGGTGACTTTAACATTATCAGTGCTGATGAAGTTGAGAAACTTGCAAAAGGCAGTGGCTCTGGAAGAGTTGACCGTTAATCGTTGTGCAGATTCCTGATAAATAAAACTATTCAGTTAAAACAAACCCTTGGTTGAGAGGGTACAGAAAATTTTCGCTTGTCCGATCCATCTGCTTGGGTGGGTCAGACAGGCTTGAATCTGTAAAACATCAGTAACCATGAGATAAACACCTGCGCCCGATCGGTTGATAAACGATAGCACGGGCATAAGGATTTAATTAGTACAAAGGAAATTCAAATGGATCAAAGGACTTTTTCAGCTTCTAAACATTATATGATTGTATTTTTGCTGTTGCTTCTTACTGCGACGGGATTTGCACAACTCAACAACAGCTCCAGGTGGGAGAAAAAATATGCCAAAAACTACAATGCCTTTCTTGATATCATATATAAGAAAGTAGATACCACCACGGTTAAACTTGATGTATATACTCCCAAGAACGGGAAAGGGCCGTTTGCCACGCTTATTTATTTTCATGGTGGCGGCTGGGTTAAAGGAACCAAGGATTCAATGACCGGACAACTTACACCCTACATGGATAATGGCTGGGTAGTTGTGAATGTTGGGTACCGGCTGATTAACCGTGCGCCCGCGCCAGCAGCAGTTGAAGATGCCAGATGCGCTTTTGCATGGGTCTACGAGAATGCAGCCAAATACAATATCGATACGAACAAAATTGTCCTTTCCGGAGGGTCAGCCGGAGGACATTTGGCACTTATCACGGGAATGCTTCCGAAAAATTCAGATTTGGATAGATCGTGCATAGGGGGGCACAGTTTGAAACCGGCAGCCATTGTGGACTTTTATGGCATTACCGATGTTAACGATTTGCTCGCAGCACCCAATAAAAAAGGATATGCAGTCCGCTGGCTGGCAAGCCAAAAGGATTCAGTGAGAATTGCAGCATCCGTATCTCCAATCAACTATATCCGCAAAGATTTACCGCCCATCATTATGATTCAGGGAGACGAAGACCCAACTGTTCCTTATGAACACTCCAAACGGCTCAAAGCAGCTTTAGATAGTGCCGGTGTGCACAATTATCTCTACACCGTTCCTGGCGGAAAGCATGGAAAATTCACTAAAGAAGAGATGGTTGATATTTATAAGAAAATATCAGTGTTCCTTAAATCGGAAGCCAATTTGGAATTTAAGGGAGACGAATAATAATGGCAACTGTACATTGCGAAAGCCATTTGAGAGCGACAATGCTTCGTTTTTGCTTTTTTGCACTTGTTTTTGCAGTTCTCCACCCTGGTTTGGTTACTGAAACTGCTGCGCAACTTTATAAACAGCCAAAGTGGGAAAAGCAATACGCGAAAACCTATGACGTATCTGCTGATGTTGTGTACAAGCGAATCGGAGCAGATTCAGTTATGCTTGATGTCTATTCGCTGAAAAATAAAAAAGAGGCTCAACCGCTTTTGATCTTTTTCCACGGTGGAGGGTGGGTGAAGGGAAGCAAAGATTCATCAACCCAGTTCACTCCCTATCTTAACAGCGGGTGGGTAGTAATAAACGCAGAATATCGTTTCCTGCAAAAAGCCAAAATGCCGGCTTGCGTTGAGGATGCCAGATGTGTTCTTGCGTGGGCTTATGAAAATGCAGTCAAGTTGGGCATCGACACTAATAAAATAGTCCTTTCCGGCACTTCAGCAGGTGGACATCTGGCGCTGATCGCCGGCGTACTTCCTCCAAACTCGGAATTAGATAACACCTGTGCGGGCAGCCATAGTTTAAAAACTGCTGCTATTGTTGATTTCTATGGACCGGCGGATATGAATGCATTGCTTGAAGAGCCAAAGCGAAAAAAACAGGTGACTCGGTTTTTCCCAAGTATTGACGAAGCAAAAAAAATTGGCGCTCTGATTTCTCCAATTAACTATGTACGAAAAGATTTACCGCCAATTATCATGATTCAGGGTGATGAAGATCCAACAATACCCTATACACAATCGGTTTCTTTTAAGGCAGCACTTGACAAAGCCGGGGTCCGGAATTTCCTTTATACGGTTAAAGGCGGCGGACACGGTAAATTCAGTAAAGAAGAAATGACAAATATTTATAAAAAGGTGTCCGAGTTCTTGAAGACAGAAGCCGGTATCGATTTAAAAATAAAAGATTAATACAATGTGCCGCGTACAACAAATTGTGGTTTCGGATTTTCCGTCTTCTTTTCGATCAGACATAGCAAGGTTGGAAGCATAACCGTTGGCTAAACAGAACAAACTCTTATCGGAGAAGATAATCAGATTCTATTCAAAACTGAAACCCGGTTTTGAATTACCCGAAGGCGTAGAGACTATGCTTCCATTTTCGGATAAACAGGTTATGCAGGTAGTTTCTGCTTTTTACCGGAAATATTTCAGCGATACGAATGAGCGGACTTTTATTTTTGGTATTAATCCGGGAAGATTCGGCGGAGGTGTTACAGGCATCCCATTTACGGATCCTGTCAGGCTGCAAACAAATTGTGGCATCAGCAACGATTTTCAGAAAAGGGGAGAAATCTCCGCCGAATTTGTTTATATGATGATTGAAGCATATGGTGGACCAGAGAAATTCTACAAACAGTTCTTCCTTACGGCAATATCACCGGTGGGGTTTGTCAAGTATGGCAGTAATCTTAATTATTATGATGAAAAGGAATTGGAACGCTCATCAACCCCATTCGTCATCGAAACTATGTTGAAGCAACTCAAGCTTGGTGCAAGACGGGATATAGCCGTATGTCTTGGTACAGGGAAAAACTTCAATTATTTCGAAAAACTGAATGCAGAGCATGGTTTTTTCGATAAACTAATTCCTTTGGAACACCCTCGGTTTATAATGCAATACCGGCGAAAAAGGCTTGACGAGTTTATCAGCAAATACATTGAGACTCTTGCAAGGCTCATCCGATAATAATTGGGTTGATCTGAAAGTCGATAACCCTATGCGACAGAGATTGTGGGTAATGGCACAGGCAGTACTCTGCCGGCTATAATAATTGCTGCGTTGCTTCATTTTCTCCTGAAAGGCTTTGAATATCAATCCGTTATAGGTAATTTTCCATACATTATTTATATAGCATAGACCATATATCGGGATGAATCGACTTACTTTTGTGAAAATTCTGTTTCCATTATTTCTTGTTTTCTTGCACTGCACTGTTTATTCTCAATCAGATACGCTTAAGAAAAGGTACTTTTATACAAATAAAAATTATGGCAGTGAGGCACTGTTCAACCCTATAACGCTGTTCATTAATGGGGGCTATGACATATGCCAGCTTCAATCGGTCTCTAACAAAATTGGTGACCATCAATATAAAAGAATGGTTGACAATGTTATTGATAACTTAAAGGATCCTTTTCCGCGTATAAGGAGGTATGGCACCTCAAAATTCATGATGGAACTTATACCTTCAGGAATGTCCAAGGAAACAGCGCCCTGGATACCCAATTACACGCTTCATTTATTCGGCTGCGGCATGCTTTCCACTGCAATGCGGGAATGGTACGAGGAGAACAATGTTCCGGCACCCTGGCTTTGTTCAGCAGTTACACTTATGTCCATGCATTTGATGAATGAGGTTATGGAGACTGGTCCCTATGAAGGGTACAGCGTGGATGAGATATCTGATATTTACTTATTTGATCTGGGCGGCATCATTCTCTTCAGTTTTGATAATATCAATGAGTTTTTTCATGATAAACTGAATCTGGCCGATTGGTCACTACAGGCTTCTATCTCGCTGCCATCAGGTAGAGTCAACGCGGGACAATTTTTCTCGATAAAATGGAAATTACCCTTTTCTGAAAAGTACTCCTTCTTATATCGTTTTGGGGAAGGCGCAATTTGGGGCCTTTCGCATAAACTGGCTGATGGCGATAATCTATCCTATGGAGTTGGATTCAGAACAAAACACCTGGTGGATATGGACGCTATTCTGCGCCAGAGAACCATTGAAACCAGTTGGCAGGCAGGTGTTTTTCTGGACCGCAATAATTCCTTACTGGCGTCAATAGTGATGAGCGGCGTAAAGGAGTATTTTTGTTCAATTGATGTATATCCTGGTATCATTAAATACGGAAACTTTTCACCGGGTCTCTGGACTATCATTGGCTCGAATGGAAATATGACCTTGGGAATAAGCACAAAATACTTGTTCGGCGTAGGGCTCACCAATTTTTAACAGCCATCATCCTTGGCCTAATAAATCCTCAATTCCGGGTTCCTTCTGAATTTCTACTCCTTCCGGAATTCCCGGTTTCACCATTACAGTTTCTTCACGCGAAAGCATCACTTGTCCTGCGGGCGATCCTTTTCGTTTGCTGACGTATTTCTTTTTTGTGTAGGAAACAGGCACCAGACCTGCATTTTTTGCTTTGCTGTAAAACGCGGCCACTGCTGCAGCCTTCTTTATAACGGATTTCTGAATTTCTTCTTTGTTGTTGGTCACCTGGATTATGACGTGCGAACCGGGAACGCTTCGGGCATGCATCCAAATATCTTCCTGTTTTGCTATGTGCAGTGTGAGCAGGTCATTGTTCCTGCTGTCTTTCCCGACAAGCAGTGTGTATTTGCCGTCGATAATAAACCTGATCGTTTTAACCGGTTCCACGTTTTTATTGTACTTTTTATCTTGTGATTCAATCATCTTTGCCAGCTCTTTCAATTGACTATGATCCATTTGTTGAATTTCCTCGTATCTGTTCCTCAGGCGGATGAGTTGCTGTTCAATTTTGGGCAATTCATCCCGTGAACGCTCTATTGACTGTTCTACTGAGCGTGCTTTCTTGAAAAACACATCAATGTTTTGCTGTGGTGTCAGTTTCTCCTGAAGCTTAATTGTGATCGGCAGTCCGTCTTTTGTATAATCCTCCACCTCAATGGACTCCATCCCTTTGCCCAACTTATAAATGTTGGCCGCAAGCAGATCGCCCGTTTTACGCAACTCCGGAACTCTGGTCTCGTCTTTGATAATACCTTCAAGCTTTTCCTTTCGGACCTCAAGATTGGCAATTCTTTTTTTGAGCTCAGTAGTAACGTTCTTGAATGTGTTCCCTGTATTATCTGTCTTGCCTTCCTCCCGGACGTATTCACGAATTGCTTTTACTGCAGAAGAAGTTCGCAGCAGCTCGTTTTCAATAGAACGATGGAAAGCAGCAGGGAACAGGCTCAGTTTTTTGGATTTGGTGTCAATTCCAAGCACTATCTCATCTTCCAGAACTTCCCGGATAATTGAATGAAGCAGTTCTCCGGGCAGGGAGTTCACTTTGCCGTTCCTGAAAAACAGTTCGTCCAGAATCTCGTTTCCCAGGAAAGGATATTTCTTTTTAATCCCAGTGGTTTCATCCAAAGACAGTGAGGAGATTGATGCCACAATTGAGGACAGATCAACAGGCGCGATGGATGCGCAGCGGGACTGGAGTATTTTCTCGTCAGCTTCATCAATACTCTTGAATGACTCCAAAATAGTGTTATTATTTGTAAGACACACATTTGTGTGTGCTCCATGCAAAATGAATTGTAACGAAAGCTCCCCGGAAATGAAATAAACCGTGCGTTCCAGAGATGCCAGGTCAATCCTGTCCATTTTCAGGGGAAGGAATTCCTGAAAAAAGTGAACCACGTTTTTCCTGGCCATGGAGTAATCCTGCCGAAAAAGTATCCAGGGATCCTTTTGAGAAACATGGATTTCGAGGTATTTTGTGTCTTTATCACCCAAAAACTCGAGCACAAGCTTATCTTTGTCCTGACAAAAGGCATCAGTAAGTGATGTATTCGTTAAAAGGTCGTTTAATTCAAGTGTCAGCCGGTAAAGGAAGAAATAGTTTTTAGTCATGTATAAGTGCCATTCAGGTGCTTCATAATAATTCAATAAAGGAACAGATGTTCATTGTAACAAAAAGCTTAGTTTTATATATTTGAAAATATGAAAGACTTTATTAAAAAACCCGCTGTAAAGAAACTATTATTCGTCCTGGCAGGATTTTTCCTGTTTGGCATGATAATGAATTATGCAATAATGCCCTGGTATGTTTCGTCACCGGAGATAAAAGTACCCAAAGTGCTGGGAATGTCCTTATCGGAAGCGATGAGGACTATCGAGGACAATCATCTGACGGCTGAAGTTAGCGATACGGTGTTGGACAGCCGGTATCCGAAAAATTCCGTGGTTTCCCAGCGACCATTCGGCAATGCAATTGTAAAAAAAGGCCGGACCATTTATCTGATAATCAGCGGAGGTACGCAAACAACATCCGTTCCGCTGCTTATGGGCAAATCACTGGTTGATGCGAAGCTTATGCTTGATCGGGCCTCATTAAGAATAGGGGATGTCTCCTATGTTGCATCAACAACGCCCAAAGACATTATCGTTTCACAGGAATATGCTTCTGGAACTTCCGTGGGACGCAATACTACCGTTAGGGTGTCAATAAGTTTAGGCGCTGTTGAGGGCACCATTGAAGTCCCCGATCTTATCGGCAAATCGAAAACCGAGGCAGAACAGGTATTGAAAGGCCTGGAACTTACCGTGGGTAAGATAAGTTACCTTCCCACATTTAAGGATCTGCTTCCCAATACCGTTGTCGATCAATACCCGGCTGCAGGCGCAAAAGTCAATCCCAACAACTCAGTCGATCTCTTTATATCAAAGTTTACAGAAACAAAGGAAGACGAATTTAATTCGAAAAAACCATGAAAAAATATTTAGCACCTTCAATCTTGTCTGCTGACTTTCTTCAACTTGGAAAACAAATCCAGTCTATCGAAAACGGCGGTGCCGATTTCGTGCACTGTGACATCATGGACGGGCATTTTGTCCCCAATCTTACCTTTGGTCCAATGATCGTTAAAGCAGTCAAAAAAGTTTCAGCTCTTCCTCTTGATGTTCACCTCATGATTAAAAACCCCGATGCGCTTATACCGGCGTTTGCTGAAGCAGGTGCTTCATTCATCACGGTTCATGTTGAGGAAGTGGTGCATCTTAACCGCAGTATCCAAAGAATGCGGCAAATTAATATATATCCCGGCATTGCAATTAATCCGTCGACCTCGTTCAGTGCTGTGGAGGAAAGCCTTGAGTATGTGGATCTGGTGCTGGCGATGTCAGTAAATCCCGGCTTTGGAGGGCAAAAGTTCATCGGATCGGTGTTGAAAAAAATTGAAAAGATAGCCGAATTTCGCGAGCGTAACGGGCTTTCCTATTTGATCGAGATAGATGGTGGAATGAATCAGGAAACCTGGAAGTCTGCTGCCAATGCCGGTGTTGATGTGTTTGTAATGGGTTCGGCCGTGTTCGATTCACCTAATGTTGAGGAAACAACACGAATGTATAAACTGCTCCTGAACAAAAGGGATTGATGAAAAATCCGATCGCTCTGGTTGGTGGGAAACTGGAAACAGAAAAGGGTCTTGTTCGTGATTTCTCAATCCTTATTGAAAACGGCTTTTCCTGCTCTGTCTTCAAAACCGAAGTGTTGCCACTGACACCCGAGACGACAGTTTATGATATTAGCGGCTGCCGGGTGAGTGTTCCTGCCGTTGACTTCTCGTTTTTGGCAACCACTGAAAATCTGGAAGCTGATGATACGCATACATTGGATAATGGTGGAGACACTGCCAGTCTGATGGGGTGGTCGTTTATGAGGTTCAATCTCCATCCAACTGACACTCTGTCTGTTAAAAACGGTTATGGACAGGTAATGCTGACTGTGACAAGGGACAAAATTACCTTTTCAGACGGACTGGGGTGAGTCTATGTTCGCTCTGGAAGTGGAATTGACGAACCCTTATGTGAGAAAACGCTACACACGATTTTACGAACTGCATAAACTGCTCGATCATGGGATAACCATAGCCTATGAACTATTTGATCTGGCCAGGAAGGAGCCCGGTAATGCTGCTGCATTGCATGCACTCCCGTTTTTTCTGCTCCCCGGTGAAAAGTACCTCAACAATGTATATGGACTGATTGGTGTACGGGAGCGATCAGATTTTCCGGGCCTGATCCAAGACCAGCTTTTGGATATCCGCAATCTTTCGTTTATTGGCAGTGAAAAAGCCACCAAGGTTCAGCATTTTAAATCTCCACATCAGAGGATCACATCCCGGAATACACCAATTATGATGGGGATTTTGAATGTTACTCCTGATTCTTTTTCTGATGGCGGAAAAAATTATACTGTGGACACTGCATTGCAGAATGCCCGGGAAATGGTGGATTGCGGCATTTCGATAATCGATATTGGTGGAGAGTCAACTCGTCCGGGATCGGAGCGCGTTGGCCTTGCTGAGGAGCTCAGGAGAGTAATTCCTGTTGTTGAGGCAATTCACGATGCATTCCCTGAAATACTCATCTCTGTAGACACCTGGAAAAGTGAGGTTGCCTCCGAATCGGCTGCAGCCGGTGCAGGAATGATAAACGACATTAGCGGGGGAGTGTTTGATGAGCGTATTTTTGCTGTGGCCAAGGAATATGGATGCGATTATGTTCTTATGCATACGCTGGGTGATCCGAAGATCATGCAGCAAAACCCGGTTTATACCAATCCGGTTTTGGAAATTATTATGTTTTTATTGCGTCAGGCTGAAAAAGCCGGTGAAATCGGACTTGCAAACATTATTTTTGACCCGGGAATTGGCTTCGGAAAAACGATTGATGACAATTTCGAGATTTTATCACGGCTGAAAGAATTTTGCCGGTTTGGCTTTCCGGTACTAATAGGCGTTTCCAGAAAAAGCTTTATTGGCAAAACGCTGGAACTTGAGGTGTCTGATCGGGATACCGCAAGTTCCCTGATCGAATTATTCAGTTTAATAAATGGAGCCTCGATTATCAGAACGCATAATGCTAAATTAGCATATCAATTATTGGAATTATACAAACATTTGAACGGAACTCATGCTTGAACTATTTTCCTTCGGATTTCTGAAGATTACCCTCCTCGATGTGATTGACATTACCATCGTAGCTGCCATTGTCTATAATCTCTACAAATGGTTGAAAGGTACGGTAGGTTCACAAATATTTATCGGGCTGCTGATAGTCATGCTGTTGTCGTTTAGTGCGCAGGCAATGAATCTTAAGGCCCTGAGCTGGTTATTAAAATTTATAACGGATATCTGGGTTATCACTTTCATTATCCTCTTCCAACCCGAAATCCGGCGGTTAATGGTGCTTATAGCACGCAGTCCCTTTCTGAAAAAGGGCGTATCCGGGGAGGACACGGATATTGCTAATGAGATTGTTGATGCGGCATTCGAGATGTCTCAACATCAGCATGGGGCGTTAATAATTGTTGTTCAGTCCTCAGGGATCAGAGGTTTGTCGGAAACAGGCGAATTGCTGAATGCAAAGCTTTCAAAGGACCTGCTCAGAGCCATTTTCTACCCCCGGGCCGCACTGCATGACGGCGCCGTGATAGTGAAAAATGGTCTGATTGAAGCAGCACGGTGTACCATGCCCCTTTCATCCTCAACCGCGTACAATGGAGAACCTCTGGGAATGCGTCATCGCGCAGGACTGGGAATTTCGGAGCAAGCTGATGTATTAAGTGTTATTGTCTCGGAGGAAACCGGGAGCATCTCAATTGCTGAAAACGGTGTATTGCAAAGAGGGCTCTCCAGAGATGCTTTGAGGCAGAAATTGTCCGGAGCACACGAGCCTTCGTTCCTTGAAAAACTGCGGGAAAAGGTTGAGAAGTACTTTAACAAACAGAAATAGCGCAGCAGTAATTCCCTGTTTTAATGAGATAAAATACATACGCAATGTAGTACTATCAACTCTAAAATACGTTGATTATGTTATTTTAGTTGATGATGGTTCTACTGATAATTCTGTTAGCGTGCTCCCAACGGATGACAGGATCATCGTGCTCCGCAATGAGCAGAATTTTGGAAAAGGTCACTCGCTTAATGCAGGGTTTATGAAAGTACAGGAAATGGGGATTCATAAGGTCATTACGTTGGATGGAGACGCTCAACATGATCCTGCCCTCATCCCGCAATTCCTCTCCTGGTTGGACAAAACCGAAATCGTGATCGGAGCACGCAGGAAGGAATTGGGAAATATGCCAATTCAACGAATAATAAGTAACACCATTACCTCATTCCTGCTGACATTAAAAGTGCGGCGCAAAATTTTGGACTCACAATCCGGCTATCGTGGATATCAGGTGAAGATACTGGAGAATATTTTACCTGAAAACAGGGGATTCATGGCAGAAACCGAAATTCTCATCAATGCCTGCCGGGCCGGATATACAATAGGGTATATAACCATTCCAACCATCTACGGTGATCAGGTGTCAAAAATGAACCCTGTAGGCGCGATTTTAGATTTTCTCAGGCTGCTCTTCACAAAATAAATACTTATCGTTATATTAATAGGTTATTTATTAAAATTGCACTGAAGCGTGAAACTCACATATTTTGGACATTCAGCTTTTTTGATCACTATTAAAGGCGTAAACATTCTCATTGATCCGTTTCTGGATGGGAATCCGCTTTCGCCCGTAAAGTCAGGCTCGGTCCCTGCGGATTATATAATTCTGACGCATGGTCACGGTGATCATTTGGGCGATACCTGTAAAATAGCAGACCGAACAGGTGCGACCATAATTTGCATATTTGAACTCGGAAATTTGTTGGAACAAAAAGGGTTTACTGTTCATAAAATGCATGTTGGCGGCAGTTTTGCCTTCCCGTTTGGCAGGGTCAAGTTCACCATTGCTCATCACGGAAGCAGTGTTGGTGCAGCTTACGCTGGAGCACCTGCCGGCGTTTTGATAACCGCAGAAGGTAAAACGGTCTATCATACGGGTGATACTGGTCTTTTTTTAGACATGAAATTGATTGGCGAAATGAATAAGGTAGATGCAATGCTTCTTCCGATCGGTGACAATTATACGATGGGAATTGACGATGCGGTGAAAGCGGTTGAATTTGTTAATCCAAAACTTGCTGTACCAATACACTTTAATACATTTGAGGAGATTGAAGCTGATCCCCAATTGTTCGTACGGAGAATAACGTCTCTTGGCAAAACGGGGAGAGTTATGCATTTTGGTGAAGAAATAGAATTATAATTCTGAAAGGTATCCGGTTTATTTAGTATGGGAAAAATTATTGCGATAGCGAACCAAAAGGGTGGTGTAGGAAAAACTACAACAGCTATCAATCTTTCTGCAAGCCTGGCAGTTGCTGAGAAAAAAACGCTGCTAATTGATATCGATCCGCAGGGAAATTCCACTTCCGGTGTGGGCTCTGAAAAGAAGAACCCTTCCATTTATGAGGTGTTGGTTGGAAATGCGAATATCAAAGATGCTATTCTTGAGACCCACATACAATATTTGGATGTTGTTCCTGCCAACATTAATCTGGTAGGAGCTGAAGTTGAATTGGTGACTATTAAAAATCGTGAACGATTACTTAAAAATGCCCTTGCAGAGATCAAAGATTTATACGACTTTGTAATTATCGATTGCCCGCCTTCACTTGGGTTTCTGACACTGAATTCGCTCTCCGCGGCCAATTCGGTTATTATCCCGGTGCAGTGTGAATATTTTGCATTGGAGGGTTTGGGGCAACTGCTCAATACAATCAACATTGTCCGGCAGCATTTCAATCAGGAACTCAATATTGAGGGTGTTTTGCTGACTATGTTTGACAATCGTCTCAGGCTTTCGATGCAGGTTACGGAGGAAGTGCAACGATTTTTTGGTGAGCGCGTATTTAAAACTATTATACACAGAAATGTCAGGATTTCGGAAGCCCCCAGTTATGGAAAACCGATCATTCTTTATGATGCCGCATCTGTCGGTGCAAAGAACTACATGGGCCTGGCATCTGAATTACTGGAAAGAAACACGAGATAATGACTATGAGCAAGAATAAACTGGTCCTCGGGCGCGGGCTTGATGCACTCATCCGGCCTTCGAACGATGATGACGAGGGAAATGAACAACTGGAAACGTCTTCTAATCCTGTGGCAACACATTCAGAGGAAGAGGAAAAGGTTCCGGAATCTTCATTTCTGAAGATCAGGCTCACACAGATCGAACCAAATCCTTTTCAGCCAAGGACGCATTTTGATCAGGAGGCAATGGAAGAATTAAAAAAATCTATCATTGTGAACGGATTGATTCAGCCTATCACCGTCAGGAGGATTGTGCCCGGTCAATTTCAGCTCATCTCCGGTGAACGGCGTTTTAAAGCATTTACTGAGTTGGGCTTCACCGATATTCCTGCCTATGTGCTTGATGTGGTTTCCGACGAAACAATGCTTGCAATGGCTCTCATCGAGAACATTCAACGCGAACAACTTAACCCCATTGAAGTGGGAATAGCCTATCAAAGGCTGCTTGAGGAATGCAACCTGACACACGAAGATATTGCTCAGCGTGTGGGAAAAGACCGGTCGACTATCACCAACTCTATCCGGTTACTGAAATTACCTCAAAAGATTCAGGACAGTCTTATCAAAGGCGATATTTCCATGGGACATGCTCGTGCACTGGTTAACGTGCCGGATGTTTCCAAACAACTTGCCATTTTGGATGCTATCATCAGCCAGAGTCTTTCGGTCCGTAAAGTGGAAGAACTGGTGAAGAAGGTACTGGTGGCAGAGGCTCCCAAATCTAAATTGCTCAAGTCTTTTGGCAATGTTGCTTCATCAAATCCAGCGTTTCAGCAATTCGAAGATCAGTTGCAGCGAATTCTTGGTACCAAGGTTATTTGCAAACAAAAGAATGACGGAACCGGAGAAATAGTGGTGGAATATTATTCGCAGGCTGAGTTTGAGAGGCTCTTGGAATTGTTGTATGCCGTTCAGAATACTTAGTCTTTTCTTTTTTCTGTCGCTGTGCACTGCATTTGCTTCGTCAGCCCCGGGTGATTCGCTTAATATGAAAAAAGGATCTGATTCAGGTATGGTGACAAAAACAATTGATACGGTTGCCACATATGCAGTGCAGGATACTTCTGTTTTTGTGATGACTAAATCACCCTGGAAAGCTGTATTGTTCAGTGCAGTGCTCCCCGGCACGGGTCAGATATACAACAAGTCATATTGGAAAGCTCCCATTGTCTGGGGATTCGCGGGCTGGTTCACCTATAATTATATACTTAACAATAAATCTTACCACGATTTCCAAAGGCGGTATCAACTAATTCCCAATGATGATGTGGCACGGCAGAGTGAAAAAGCAGATTACAAGGGAATTCGCGATTTTTATCGTGATCAACGTGACGTGTTTGCCGTTTATATGGGAATTACCTACGTTTTGAATCTGGTGGATGCCTATGTTGATGCGCAATTGTTTGACTTTTCCGTGGATGAGGGTGGAACGCACAAGACACTATCAATGAAATTCTATTTTAACAGGTGAATGCGTTAATACCACTTCGTTTGAACTGCCCGGCATGTAATGCGCGGACTGATCTCTTCCAGCCTAATTGCCGGAGCTGCGGCACTATACTTCGCGATAAAGTCCCCAATATTGATTTTGCCAGAATAACCCTCACTTTGGTAGAGTCGCCGGGCAAAGCCGTCAGGGAGATTTTCTTTGCTGAAAAAAAGAATTACCTGCTGATCCTTCTGTTCTTTATCGCGATGAAAAACTCAATCATTTTTCAATCACTGAGTGCCATTACCGGCGGGAATGAGTTTTTCAGTTTTGTGCATATGAAGTGGACCATAGTTGCAATGGGCGGTTTGGTTCTGGTTGGCTCTACAATAGCCGGATTGATATTTAAAGTGTTGCACATCCGCATTAAGATAAGGCAGGTTGCTGCTTTACTGGTTTTCCCGCAAATTCCGTTACTATTTTCGTTTATTGCACTCACCATCCCGGAGTTTGTAATTTTTGGCAAATATCTTTTTTACAAAGAACCCAATATTTTCTTCATCCATCCCAATTTTGCGTGGCTGTTCCTCATAATTGAGGGCGCCATTTATATGTGGGCTGTCGTGCTCACTTTTATTGCTTTTCTCCATATCGCTCCGAACAAATTTTCAGCGATTCTCTTCACCATATTGGCGCTTTGCCTGATGTACGCTGCGCCATACTATTTATTAATGATTATACCGATTTAAACTACAATGGAACTTAAAACAGATGTTTTGATTATCGGCAGCGGAATTGCCGGTTTATATACTGCCGTTCAAATGGCTAAATTTGCTGACGTTATCCTCGTAACAAAAAAAGAAAAATCCGAATCCAGCACCAACTATGCCCAGGGCGGCATTGCGTCCGTGCTTGATTCGAGCGATTCATATGAAAGCCACATTAACGACACTCTTATTGCCGGTGCAGGACTCTGCAGCCGGGAACGCGTTGAAATCCTGGTAAAAGAAGGGCCGGCTCACATAAGGGAACTGATGGATATTGGCGTCCGTTTCACCACCTCACCCAAAGGGTTGGATCTTGCACGCGAAGGAGGTCACTCCCATGCGCGTATTGTTCACGCAAAAGATCTTACCGGAAAAGAAGTGGAACGTGCTCTCATTGAATACGTTGCCACACTTAAAAATGTCGTGGTGCTCGAAAACCACCTGGCGATTGATCTTCTGACAGAGCATAATATCAAAAAACTCAAGGATTCACCCATAGACAACCGGCATTGCTGGGGCGCCTATATACTTGATATTGACAACAATAAGGTCATTAAGATAAAGGCAAAAACCACCGTCATTTCCACAGGGGGAATGGGGCAGGTTTATTTGCACACAACGAACCCTGGCATTGCTACCGGAGACGGATTTGCCATGGCATACCGGGCCGGGGCACGACTTGGAAATTTAGAGTTCATACAATTCCACCCGACGTCACTCTATTCATCAGGCGTTGGTGCTCTGCGAGATCAGGCATTCCTCATCTCTGAAGCGGTCAGGGGTTTTGGCGGCATTCTACGGAATCTGTCAGGTGAGCAGTTCATGTCACGCTATGATTCCCGCATGGAATTGGCACCCAGGGACATTGTGGCCAGAGCAATAGACTCTGAGTTAAAGAAACGCGGTGAAGAATATGTGGTGTTGGATGTTACCCACAAATCATCAGGCGAAATAAAAGACCATTTCCCCAATATCTATGCAAAATGCCTTAGCCTGGGAATTGATATTACAACGCAGCACATTCCCGTGGTTCCCGCGGCACATTATGCCTGCGGAGGAATCGTTGTAGATGATCATAGCCGCACTTCGTTGTGCGGGCTCTATGCAGCAGGCGAAGTGAGCATGACCGGCATTCACGGTGCAAACCGGCTGGCGTCAAATTCATTGCTTGAAGCGCTTGTTTTTTCGGCGCGGGCTGCAACGTCAATACATGAACAATTGCAGCGTGGGGAAGGTACACTTCCGGATATCCCCGATTGGGACGAAACAGGCGTATTGACGGCGGATGAAAAAGTGGTCATATCCCACAGTGAGCGGGAGCTTAAACAGCTTATGTCCGACTATGTGGGAATTGTGCGATCCGATTTGCGGCTTCAGCGGGCGGGCAGAAGGATCAACACGCTTTATGAGGAAGTTGAAGAATTTTATAAAAAGACCAAGGTATTTGCATCGCTTATTGAATTGCGAAACCTTATCACCAGTTCCTATCTCGTGGTTAAATGCGCCCGCCGTCGCAAAGAGAGCAGGGGACTTCATTACAGCCTGGACTATCCCGCAGCACTGGCATCAGATAAAGTCGCGGATACAATAATTCAGAATACGTATCAGAAGTCGTAGAAGTACAAGAAGGGGAGATTGGAAAAGCCATCTCGGCGTGACGTGGCTTTCCGTCACCTGAATTATTTGCGGGTTTGTTGCATGGTCAAAAACCATTAGTCCAAAAAGACATTCGGGATGCAAAATATTCGTTTGCTGCAGGTTATCACGTATTGGAAGAGAAATAAAATCCGTATGTTCATCATGACTATCTTCAACCAATGTCTGTTCAACCTGCTTTTGATTCTTCTGCTGACGACCTGAGCAATTTACTGCGATATTTTTGGCAACTCTCTGCCGTAAGGAACAAATCGTTGAAAGCAGATGATCAAGAATGACTTTTTATTACAAAAAAAATGGATAACGACGGTATTAGTCAAGTGCACACTTCCGTTTGCCAGGTTCAACTTGGTTTTTTCTCGAAAACAAACATTTCGTATTTCCAGAGGTTTTTTTTATACGCAAGGTACTGTGAAATAGCCGTGCGGTAATGGATGCGGGAGAAATATGACGCTTTTTTCACAAAACTGTTGTACAGAAATGTTCCGAACATGCCAAGTATTCCATAAAACAATATCCTGTGCACAGTCGGATTAACTTCTTTTGTTAAATCTTTCTCAAGAACCAAAGCAAGTTGCGCATCTTGGGCAAGTTCAGTGAAATTGTCCGGTGTTACGATATCCTCCACTGCCCAGCCGTTGAACATGATCGCCACATTGATTTCATCTTCAATATTGTACCTGTAAGATTTGAAACAGTCGGCAATAAGAAGCTTTCCTCCGGGTTTTAAAACGCGGGATGCTTCTTTCAGAAAGGCGGATTTATCAGGAGCTGTCTGCATACTTTCTATTGCCCAAACAAAGTCGAATGCGTTATCAGGAAATGCTGTCGCCGTGTAATTCATCTGTTGGAACGAGACAAGATGCCCGACACCTCTTTTTTTTGCTTCATTGGCGGCAGTGGAAACCTGTTTCGCGCTAAGAGTTATGCCTGTGACCTTACACCCGATATTATCAGCCAGGCAGATAGAGGAACCGCCGCATCCGCAGCCTGCATCAAGCACATAGGAATCCTTATTAATACCTCCCAAACGGGCAAGCATCAGATTAGTATTCAGCATAGCTTCTGCCAGGTTCCTGATTCCCTTTGTCCATACCCCATAATGCAGTGAAAGCGTCTGTTCGAACCTCCAGAACATGCGATAATGAACTTCTGTAGTGTCATAATATTCAGCTACGTCCGCATCGGTAAACTTTCGTCTGAGTGTTTTTTCAATTTTGTTCATTTAAAGTTTCCTGTGATAGTTTAGAATCAGGTGAAAGAAAGAAATCAGTTAATACTTTCACCGCGGGATGAATTATGCTTTGGTGCTTTCGTGAAATCCAAAAGCATCCGTAACGGATAAAAATTTCATCAAAAATTCAGCACTAATGAAAATGCATTTTCAATTTGAATATCGGGAAAAATCGCCTGAGAGCAAAATAATGAGCCGCTGGCAGAGGTAATCCAAGGGTTGATGGGTATCCCTAAGCGTGGGCAGTCCGATTGTTTTCATCATGATGTGGCGATGCTTGATTATCGGAATAGTTGATTTGTTTGAACACAATTGAAAATTTTTTTGGCCATCCAGTCGGATGTTTATTTTTTATCAAACTTTACTAAAATTTTTCCTTATGAGGTTGAACCTGACAGGTATTGCAGTATGTGGGTGAACAAAAAATGCGAAAACAGCTTATAATCGCGGTTTTCGCATTTTAGAAATAGGGGGCGGAGAGTCAGGGATTATTCGAAGGTTTGATTTGGCTGGAAAATCCGGCCTAAAGCACAACATTTTTGAGGGGGTCTTCAAAATGTCTCCATAAGCAAACTAATGGGAAAATCAAGATTCCTTAAAAGCGTCCTAGGTGGGGTTACTTGGTGTTTCTTCAAGGCGTGTACCTTCTGAGTCGAAAACATTGAGACAACTTAAATTAATTGCAATAGAAACCACGTAAGAAGATTCTAAATTCTCCCGTAACCCTTCTATAAAAAATTCCCGTTGTTCAACTATTACTTTAGCGAGTATTCGTTTACCCCGTAGCTCTTTGCTTATAACTTTAGCCAAAATGCTAGGCATGGTGCTATTTGAATCATGGAAGATAATATCTTCTGGACGGAAACCAACTTTACAATCAGTTTTAGTAACAGTTCTATAATTGAGAAGGGTAGCATTAAAATGAAGTTGGGGAATCTCGATGGCTGCTCCATTTATAGAGGGAAAAAGTACAGCGTCAAAAATATTCATGCCAGGTTCACCTATGAACTGAGCTACATAAGATGTTAAAGGTTTGTCATTAATAATGGCAGGCGTATCAACTTGGATGAGGGATCCATTTGAAATAATTGCAACTCGATCTGCCAGAGCAAGTGCTTCAGACTGAGAATGTGTAACGTAAATAGTTGTAGCATTTTGTTTTGAGTGCATCCTTTTTATTTCATCCCGTAATTCGTATTTAAGAGGAGGATCGAGGTTGCTAAGCGGCTCATCTAAAAGCCATAAGGGTGCTTCTCTTAACAAAAGCCGGGCTAGTTCAACTCTTTGCTTCTGTCCTGATGACAATTCACTAGGATATGAATTGATCTTCTCAGTAAGTTTTACCCTCTCCAGGACTTCCAATATTTTACTTTTACGAAATTCTTTAGGTAGGTTGCGTGCTTTTAAGCCAAACTCAAGATTGGAAAAAATATTCATATTGGGGAAAAGACTGTTACCTTGGAATACCATTCCTATTCCACGTTCTCGAGGAGAGAGCGAGGTAATAGTAATCTCGCCTAAGGTAATTTGACCATTGGATAGTTTATCAAATCCAGCAATTGCATTGAGAATTGTTGTCTTTCCAGATCCTGATTCACCTAAAAGGACAACTAATTCTCCCTTTTCTAATGAAAGGTTAAAATTTTTAATCCGAAAAGCTGTAGAAGGGAATTCAACTTCCATTCCATGTATCACTAGATAAGGTTTTGTTTTAGTCATATAATAATCAATTAGAAAATTTAACTAAGCCAAATATTTTGAAATCTGGTTTGCATCTCGTGTTTTGTGCCAGGCCCAAAAGAAACAAATTGTTATAGGAAAGGCTGATAGAACGATTCCAGCCATTATTTTCCCCCATGGAATTATATCACCAACCTCAAGTGAGGACAATCCAATTGGTATAGTCCAGGATTTTGAAGTCGATGTGAGAACAAATGCATATGTGTACTCACCCCACGAAATTATGAAGCAATACAATAGTGTAAAGATAACACCTTTGCTTATCTGAGGGACTAGAATTTTCAAAATATAATCATATGTAGAACCTCCCTCTATCCGACAAACTTTTTCAAGGCGTCGATTTGCTCGACTTGAAAAGCTAGAAAGAAGCCAAACAGCTTGTGGGCAAATAAATGAAAGGTAAATTATTCCGAGAGCCAGTAGATTTGGCATCTCAGTAATAATAAGATTTTTAGACAATGGTAAGAACAAAATTCCAGACGGGAGTAAAAACCCACTTGAAAAGAATAGTAGTGCATACATTTGAACATGCTGAGAACGATGCGTAATTATGTAAGAGATCGGAATCGAGAGGGAGGTTGATAATAATGATACGCTGATTGAGAGGTAAAAGCTATTTAGAAGCCATTGAACAAAGTTAGTTCCGAATAGAGCTGAGTAGTTTTCAGTTGTAAGTTGATGAGGAATGAGATTTATTGCCTGCAAGAGTTCAATATCGCTTCTCAGAGATGTACTGAAAGCCCAAATAAAGGGGAAGAGCGTAATAAGTAAAGCAAATATCAAGAATAATGCACTGATTCTCTTTTCCACGAAATTTTAGCCCTCGCTCATTCGAGAATTATTTCGATAAAAATACTTCATAATTACCATTATAGGAATAAATAGAAATAGAGAAAGCGAAATTGCGAATGCAGCGGCAAAGCCAAGAGATGCTCGACCTTTGAAAGAATATTCAAAAACCATTGTTGAGAAGACTTGTGTAGTGTCCCCTGGCCCACCATCCGTCAATAAATGAACTATCTGAAAATCTGTAAAAGTATTTACTGTTGAGATGAGACATAGCACTAAAAGAGTAGAGAAAATTCCGGGTAGAGTAATTTTCCGAAATATTAACCAGTTAGACGCCTGTTCGAGGAAAGCTACATAATATCTCTCCCGTGGTACACACAATCGTGCAGCTAAGATACTGGAGTAGAAAAAGCCAATACCGCGCCAAGTATTTACAACTATTAAGGAAGCTGTGGCTAATTTATGATTACCCAACCATGCAATATTTTCCGAAATGAGCCCAATGGATCGTAAAAGCATGTTTAAGACACCCCCAAGGTCATACAACATCCACGCCCAAATAAGTATACTTGCTGCAGTTGGAATTGCCCAAGGAAGAAGAAGTATTGGTACTAGCCAAGTGTCAATCCCACTTTTTGAATTACTCATTAAATGTACTGTTGCAAAGGCAAGGGACGCACCAAAGACAAGTTTTAGGGATACACTAGCTACTGTAAAGATTACTGATTGGAGAAGCACTGTATAATAATTATGAGAGCTGAAAACTCTTATATAATTACTGAGTCCGATGAATGTTCCAGAAGAGCCAAGTTTCTTATTAGTGAGTGACCACCATCCAAGTTCAATTATGGGAGCAATTTGGCAGACTATTACCAGTGAGCAAATAATGATAAAAATTGCCCAGAAAGTATAAACTTCTGATTTGGAATTCTTTCGAAACATTTAGTATACAGCTATTATTGAGTCTTATTTTGATACATTTCTGCTTCAGCTTGTCTTATTGCTTCGTCTATTGATACTCCTTGTTCTATTATGTTCGAAAACATTTTGGTTGCTATTCTGAGTTGAAAAATATATGCAGCAGTTTTGGTAACTGGTCCTGGCCAGCCCACAGGATGTTCGTATTTCATTGATTCAAGTCCAATTCGTAAGTTTGGATCATTCCAAATAGGGAGCGATTCCAATCCTTTGAAAGCGGGATTGACAGAGCCACCACCTGCAGTAATGAGTTTTGAATAATTCTCTTTTTTATAAAGAAATTGTAGAAAACTGTCGACAAGATCCCGGTTTTCATTATTAGCACGTGAAACAAAGCAAAAACCTGTAGCGTACTGATGACGCACTCCTCCAGGACCAATGGGATACAATGCATGAACAATTTTTTTTGCTAATTCAGGATCTTTTCTTTGTGCCACATAATAGATAGTAGGCGAGTTGAAAGTTAGGCCTGTCTTTTTCCCTAAGAATGCTCGATTATTTGCAGCTCCATCCCATTGAAGTGCACCTTTGGGGAATACCCCAGACTGATATAGATCCATAATGTACGTAACAGCTTCACGAGTGTAGGTTTTATCAAAAATTATGTTTTTACCGGTTTCATCAAAAATAGTTCCTCCAAAAGACCAAAGCAGAGATTGGAAAAACATTGCAAAATCATCATCTTTCCCAAGGCCCAAGCCAAATCCAACAAAATCATTTTTTTGATTATTTAATTTTATTGTGACTCTTCTCAAATCGTCATAGTTTAGTGGGATTGATTCTCCAATGCTGTCAAGTATATCCTTCCGCAAGACCATTAAATGACTCCAAGAAAAAGCAGGAACTCCGCTCCACCTTCCCTTGTCAAATAACATAGCCTTTGAAATTTCTTGTATACCGGGATAATTTTTTTCGATTTCATCCATATCAGTGGAAAAATCTCGGAGTTCGTTTTGATAAACAACTGCCAGATGATTAGGCAACATTACAAGATCTAAGTTAGTTTTTCCTTCTATATAATTGCCAGCTTTGATGTCGACCTCTGATAGTTTCCACTCCTCGCCTTGCTCAGAAACAAGAGTTACGCCTTCCTGTTGCGCCCATTCCTTGCATGTATTCATTAAAACCTGTTTAAGACTATCTGCCCATATCTCCATATAAGCGATAGAGAATGTCCTTTTTGTTTTTGTGCATGATAGGTTAGTGATTTCTATCGCAATAATTGACACTGCAATGAATGTTTTCAATAAGTAAGAGAAAAATTTCATGCCATTCCTCCTTTATTAATTTTCGATGCAATTAAAACTGTCCGCGTTGGGAAAATTACATCACCTTCAATAAAAACTTTTTGAATTACGAAACATGCTTTTTCATTATTAGCATTTTCAAATAATGTAACTAGTCCCCTTGGTGTAAATCTAAAGAAATCATTTGCCCCCCCATGTATTTCGAAATTCATTGGCGCTGATACAATTAAGTAACCATCTAGTTCTAGTATCCGAAGAAACTCATCAACGGCATTCCAGAATCCCTGCATATGTTCCAAGGTTTCGAGACATAAAATGGTATTAACACTCTCGCTTTCAAAATTTGTTAAGTGTTGAGCGTCTGCTATAACTGAGGTTAGCTGAAGTGGATCATTATCAAGAGTAATGAGCTTACATGCTGGGAATCGTTTATCGAAATGCTTATACCATTCTTGGCCTAAGACATCCATCGCACCAGTTCCGATATCTAAAAATACTCCAGCCGGTTTGTGACTACTTACAAATGATTCAACAATACTATAAACAAACGGAATCCTACTCGGATATTGGTCTGTATGTTCGAGCGCATCGAAGACAGATACGAAGTCTGGAACTGTTATCTTGAGCGTTTCCATGTTCCCCACATAAGCAGAAAAAGATGTGCCATTAGTCGATTCTTTTATGAGTCCGATGCTCTCAAATAAACACGCTAGGTGAAAATTATGTTCAGTTTGCAAAAAATTTATACGCACACTTGTATAACCTTGATCACGTTTTTTTGATAAAACATAGCGTAAAGCGGACCCAATAATATGTGGACGTTGTACACGACAAGAAAAAGTCAAATCTGTTACCGTAAGTATATTGTTCTTCGGAAGGTGTTCTATGATTATACAACCACAGATACCATATGAACCATAACAATCAGAAGCTTCAACCATTATTATTTCAACACGATCTAAACGGATCATATTTTGGAGCTGGCTTACATTATAAACTGTATTTGAAGTATTAAATTGGTGATTACGACAAAACATTTCTTCTACACGTAACATGTTCTGTATTTCCTTGACATTCCAAACTATTTTAACAACCGTTTTTAGTGCCCTAAGAAATTCAGCAGGTGGTCCTTGGAACAAATCTTCAGCATATCTCCGTTTCCTGGCATTTCGATAAAATAATGTTCTTGAAAATCCCTCTTTGGTCATTGAATTAGGTAAGCCATTGTCAAGGTTTTTTAAGAAGTCTTGTCCAGGTCCTATATCAAGTACTAGCATATCGTGGAAGTATGTATGTACTAATTCTCTTTCATATTCGGTATCGTCGATATATAGAACGTTTTGGGGGAGTAAATTGAAATCTTTTAGAATGCTCCGCATACCTTTTTCTTTTGAAATGAACTCAAATCGCCAATCAGCAAAAAGGTCCAGCAAGCCTAATGCACTTAGTGTTCCTTCAGCAATATGAGAATGATTGGCGGAAAGTGAGCCAAGGATAACTCCCTTTTTAACAAGAGAAGAAAGTACCGATATTAGTTCAGTGTTAGGAATTATCGTCGATAAACCAGAATGGCAAGAACCTTCCCATAATACTCCATCTAAATCGATAATGATCGCCTTGATTTGACTATACATTTGGGTATCCTCAGGTAACTTTCTTTTGTTGTCGCTTTACATATTCTGACTTTTCCATTCCTGACCTAATTATAAGATATAAAATGAGTATCGCGTGATCGATTGTAATTTGTTTAGTACAATCTGTCTCCTGTAAACCTTTAACCCGGTCAATTTTAATAGCTTCATTTGTTAATTTTTCAAGTTCGGAAAACAATTTTTGGAAAGTGCTAATAGTCATATTTGCCATTTCAGCTATCATTGTTCTGAGCCCTACTAATGTTTTAATTCTGCTTTCTTCATCAGATTCGAGATGCACTCCGATGATAGACTCGCTCCCAGTCGGATAATTTGTTTTTTTATTCAATCCAACATCATTAAAATATTGCAATAGTAGTTGGGTGGTTTTTAATATGTAATTTATAGGATTTTCGTCCCCCAATGGTAATTTGATCAGCGTTTGATGTATATCGGAACTGAATGTGGTAAATGTCTGCACAATTTGAGATGTACGGCAAAGGAGGTAATCAGTGAGAAGTAATGAGAATTCATCAACTCCGGTTGTAGTGAGGGCAGCATCTGTTCCCATTTTGCCTGTGATAGGACAAACTTTGTATTTCCCAAATATCGACATATCGCCTCCGACTACTGGCTCACGAAGGATGCTAGGAAGTGGTAAACTTCTTCCCGAAAATTGTTTTAGATCGCTCTGCATCTTGACTTCATCTGAGAGAACCAAGTAAAGCCGGGAGTCAGTTGCTGTCTGAAAATGTAAAACTCTTTTATCACTATTATTTGTGGGCCAAATATGCCAACCTTTAGAACCGGTTCCTTGTTTTAGGGCCTCAATAAACGAATCCGCACAAAAAGCTAATTCCCACAATGTGGCTGCATGAGTATCGCTTCTTTGCTGCCATAAAAGTGTATTCATGAAATGGGAATAGTGAGCATCAGGCGTAAACAAAACTACTTCGAGTTTTTGAGTAAACAAACGCAAAGAATTTACTAACCGTAAACTTTGAACTGGCCCTAATGGATTTAACCCGAATGCAGGTGTAGAAAGGACCAATTCAACTTTTTCTAGGTTATCCGATCCTGTTTCATGATTAATGAAATATCTCATCAGGTGACGCTCGAAGACTTCTGGAAACCCAGTCACAACATCTCCCGAAACCATTTGCGTCTCAATCAATCGTTGGTTAATTCGTTCAGCTCTTATTGCAGTGTATATCGCGATTAACACAATCGACCCGCCAAATAGCCCACCAACATCCAACATGAGCTTAAAGGTTTCTCCATGCCTATATTCCCAAATGTGAACTATTGCCAAATATAAAACAAATAGGAAAATTACAACAGTAATTGGAATGGTTGTTATTTCAAGTGCATGTCGTTTAGGATCTCGGAGCCAAGTCTTAAGTATACCGAAGAGCGTTTTCAATGAATTCTCCTCAATTCTTTGTAAACAGTCCATCTATGTTCATTATGAAATGCTAAAATTATATATTTAGCTAAAGGACAAAACATTCTTCGTGTTGGTTTCACAGGTGAATTTTGGGGATTGAAATTTTCCAACATGTCAAAACCAAATTAAAGTAATTCATGATATATATCAAATGAAATATTTCATTTCCTGTGGCAAGTTCGCAGTTTTGAGAAATAAATTGCTTTTTTTCAACATTAGCAAAGCTGTGTATATAACAATGTTACCTCCTAAGTTTCTGGTGCCGTACATATATATATGGCAGCATCCGCATTGTAGGGGCTCAAAATCTTGAGCCCCTGTTCAATGTACACTGCCAATGCCACTCCCGTACGCGCAACCACGCATCGTTAAATCATTTATTCACAATAACCTCCACCGCCTTATTGCACAGCGCCATGCACCGTGCACAGCTCAATTTCACGCACCGTGCACTTGAGGGCTAGGGGGGTGCATGCCTATATTTGCCTGCACGCGTTTCCGGCAATAAGCGGCCGGAACCAGGGAATTCCATTGACGGTTCGATAATTATAACGTGGACGGATATCCCTAAAGCCGGCATCCTCGTTCATTGAAATCTTGAGATAATACAAATGCCTTTTTGCGCAGGAACAACCTGGGCATGGAATTGTGTCGCCCAAATGCCTGTTGTTGTAATGTAAAATGAAAAACCGGGAAAAGTGTTCACATCGTTCACAGTTTGCGTTTTTGAACAAATTTCGAAACATTTATAACCTCAACTATGAACACTATGAACGCTGCCGGGGCACACCGTTCATAGTTGCAGAATTCCGGAAATGGTTTTTGGGAGGTGTAATGATACGTTTCGGTAAAATGGTTCCGAAAAACACATATTTCCTAACTGAAACAACGTTGTGCTACTGTCCGCAAAAAGGTTGTTTTTAAAACAATCTTTTAAGACTTAATTCTTTGCGTCTTTGCGAGAAATTCTGGTTTCTGATTCTGGTTGCAGCTACCTACCCATTTCTTTCAATAAATCTATAGTTTGCCGCTTACTTATCAGATGAAACCAGCATTTATTTGAAACATTTATCTATTTCTTCCAATTTACTGAGTGCAGCCCCGATGACCCTGCCAATGACTGTGCCGCCCAGTAAACCGATAATGGTAGATGCAAATAATACTTCAAGTCTTGAGTATCCCTGGCCTTCACAATTTTAAGAATTCCAGGCCAGCTATTTCAACCTCTCAAACAATGCTCCGTACCGCAACCCACGGGAACTTACTACCGCTTCGTTCACTTTCAGAAACTTCATAATCTCTGCCAGGAAAATGGTACCCATCAGGAGCACGTCTTCGCGCCCTGCTACCACTGATGAGTATTTTGTCAAAATCTCAGCTGGGGTGAGCTTGCTCATTTCTTCGATCAGGCTTTCGAGTTGTTCAAGAGTTAGTATTGACCTATGTATCTTTTCCTCGTCGAATTCCTTAAGCTTAAGGAGCATGCAGGCAAGGGTGGTAGGAGTACCGGCAAGGGCAACTGCCAATCCAACAGCATCTTTGATCTCATAATTGTTATGAAGCCTTTCACTAACTTCCTGCCTTATCGCCTTTAATTTCAAATCAGTTACTGGGTGATCCGAAATCAGTTTCTCCGTAAAATTCACCACTCCCATCGGTGAACTGTGGCGGTAGGTGATCGCCGCATCTTTTCCCGTTATCAGTTCAGTGCTGCCGCCACCAATGTCGATGACGCAAATGGTACCTTCTGATTGTATGTCGGATATTGCCCCCAGGAAGGAATACTTCGCTTCATCTTCACCGGCTAACGTGTTTATGGCAATGCCGGTTGCGGCTTTCACCTGTGCAACAACTTCCGCAGCATTTTTTGCAGCCCGGAAGGGGTACGTTCCGTTTGCAATGATCTCAGAGCAATTATGGTCTTCAGCTTTTTTTTTATATTCAGTCAGAATGGCTATTAATGATGCTGTACTTTCGGTGGATATGAGACCTGTTTTGCCTACGCTCCGGCCTATCCGGGGAATTTTGTAGCTGTGGAACAGGGGAGTAAGAGTCTTTTTTGTGGTATCCAGTTGTGCGATAAGGAGTAATACCGTATTTGTTCCTATATCAATTGAGGCAATATTCATAAAATTTCTTATTTTTTGTAGTTATATTGTGCAAATTACGGTAAACCCGTAAACAAAGAAAGCCGAAGTGTCGGTATAATCAGCAAATAAGATACGATTGATGAAAATAAAAGAAAAAGAATTTGAAGAGATCATCCTGGAACTTAAAGAGTTAGCCGTTCAGCTCGGAGCCTCAGTCCGTTTTGAAAAAGGCGATTTCAAGGGCGGGTATTGTATAGTTTCGGAAAAGAAGCAGATTATAATCAACAAGCTTGCTACAACGCAACGCAAAGCCATGATTCTGGCTGCGGCGCTTAAGGAGCTTGGCGTGGATCAAATGTATCTGACTCCGCGTTTGCGTGAAGTTATTGATGAAATGCAGGAAATGGAAGAAAAATGAATATTCTCATTGTTCAGGGTCCAAACATTAACATGCTCCACAAGAGGGATGCTGCTCAATATGGCTCACTGTCCCTCACGGGCATTCATGAACTGATAGAGAAGACCTATCCGGAGATCGAATTCACGTTCTTTCAGTCGAACTCCGAAGGAGATTTGATCGAAGTCATCCAGAAAGCGGATGAAGACTACGACGGATTGGTGATCAATCCGGGTGGCTATTCTCACACGTCAATAGCATTGCGCGATGCACTTGAGCTTTGCAGCATTCCCAAAATAGAGGTGCACCTGTCCAATATCCATAACCGGGAGGCATTCCGGCAGCATTCGGTTACCGCTGCCTCGTGCGATGCCGTTATTGCCGGAGCAAAAGAGAACGGCTATCTGGCCGCGATATATTTGCTGGAGACAATAATTCCTGCTGTGGAAGAATAACTGATTTTCAGGTTAGATGCGGCGAGTGGTTAGCCAATCTACTGGGCGTGGAAAAAATGAAAACCGAGATTTTAAAGGGTACGCGTCCCGAATGGAATATTGGGCGATGACTCGGATTCAGCAGATAATCGCGGATCAGAAGCTGGATAGAATATTGCCAATTACTCTTTGGGTGAGATTAAATGACAAAATAGCAGGCGGGGGTGTGGGAAAAGAAGGACTTGATACTGACAAATTGCTTCCGGTAAGTCTTAGAACTTTGTAGTTTATATATGTTTATGTATTTTAGCCTAAATTAATTTCTGAGGTTATGCGCGAATTTAGCATAAAGAAACTGTATTATTCCATAAGCGAGGTGAGTAAGATTACCGAAGTGGAACAATATGTACTTCGTTACTGGGAAGGTGAATTTGAACAATTAAAACCTCAAAAAAACCGGTCCGGCAACCGTGCATATACCAACAAGGATATTCAGCTTATCTTTGTCATCAAAATACTTCTGCGCGACAAAAAATACACGATCGAGGGAGCAAAGAAGATATTGGCTGAAAAAAGTATCGAGGAATTGATTGCCGAAAATATCATTGAGCCTAAGCCCGAGGAAAAGAAACCTGCGGTTGTTGAAGTGCCGGTTGTGAAAAAAGAGGAACCAATTTTGATTCAGAAGTCGGATTTAAGGGAATTATTAGGTATATTACGAGACCTTTACAAAGAATTATAACGGAACGTAGCGCAGCCCGGTAGCGCACTACCTTGGGGTGGTAGGGGTCGCGGGTTCAAATCCCGCCGTTCCGACCAGAGGCGCATTTAGTGCGCCTTTTTTTATATTGATTTTTACGCCCGTCAGGATCTATTTTTGATATCCGCCTGATGAAGCGCCTGAGCGGAGAAATTATTTATTATAACCTATTGCATGACTAATAATATAAAACCAGCAATTCTTCTTGCGATATTCCTACTGTCTGTCTCCTATGGTCAAAAGGTCTATTTTGTAAAGTACTCAGAACAGGTACCACTGGAGACCATTCGGCAAGCCTGCCAAACACAGAAAATTTTTCGCACATCCAGCAAGCCTAATAACGGACCGCAACAGGCGATGCGCATTACAAATATTGCCGAAAAATTTGCCATTACGGACGCCAGACTGCAACGTATTTGGAAAATTGTACTACCATCGGATATGTCCAGTGAACAATTCAGGGAATCTCTTTCTCCTGAGCTTCCTGTTGACTATTTTGAAGCTTCTCATGTCTATAAAGTGGATTCAGTCCCCAATGACAGCCTCTTTGCAAAACAATGGGCCCTTAAGAAGATAGACGCATTGAGTGCATGGAATATTACAACCGGTGACACATCGCTTATAATTGGAATTGTTGATACGGGAATTGATTACACACACCCGGACTTAATGCACAAGATTTTCTATAATGAAGGCGAATTGGGGTTAGATGAGCAGGGTCGTGATAAACGGTTCAATGGCGTTGATGATGATCATGACGGATTTATTGATGATTATATGGGTTGGGACTTTACCAACCGCGTAGGATATCCTGCCGACACGCTTGGAGGGGATTTTCTTGATTGGGATAACAACCCGATGGATGATAATGCCTATTCGCATGGTACAGCAGTCGCCGGCATAATTGGGGCTGAAACAAATAATGCACTGGGCATTGCCGGGGTCGCTCCCGGAGTTAAATTATTGAATTGTCGTGCATTCGATCCGACTGGTAATGCTAACGAAGAAGACGCTGCATCCGCAATTCTATATGCAACCATGATGGGTGCAAGGGTTATCAATATGAGTTTTGGAGATAACTCTTTCTCGTATGTTTTGAGGGATGTGATACGGTATGCCTATTCCAAAAATGTTGTACTTGTTGCCAGCTCCGGCAATGACGGAACAATGGACCCGCACTATCCTTCCGGTTATAGCGAAGTGATTAGCGTTGGTAATTCAACAGAGGAAGACTATGTAGCCTCTACATCCAGTCATGGATCAACGCTCGACCTGATAGCACCGGGTACGGCTATAATCACAACCGCGAAAGGTTACCATTATCAAAGCTTTGACGGGACTTCAGCTGCAGCGCCATTTGTTTCAGCCGCGGCTGGATTAATTCTCTCCGTAAAAAATTTTTCCAATGAAGAAGTGAAACAGGTGATCAAATCTACCTGTGACGACAATGGGCAGGCAGGCTGGGATTTGATGAGTGGAGCAGGGCGACTTAACCTGGGACGGGCATTGCGGGTTCTCGCACCGGCAACGGTGAAGTTTACCTACCCGTATCAAGACTTTGCCACAGCTATGGACACGCTGCAGATATCGGGAACAATACTCTCGGCTTACTTTACCGGCTTTTCCTTATTCTATGGGCTGGGGTTGAATCCAACTGACTGGAAACCACTCCTGGTTGACCAGCTCAGTCAAAGGGAACAGAAATTGCTTGCAACACTCGATCTCTCAGCCTATGGAGATACGATTTTTACGTTGCGGCTGGTTGTTCAACAAAACAACGGCAACACACTCGAAGAACGCATAAACGTGCGACGGACAAAGAAACCGATAACGGGCGAATTAATAACTTTGATGCCTGCCATGTATGGCAATCATTCCACATTGGTTGCAGCAACCTATTCCAGAGAACAGGGTATCGCGAAAATGTTCTATCGTGAAGCAGGCACTTCCGATTTTCAGTTTGTTTCGCTTGACGGACTCTCTCCAAACACTTTTTTTGTCCGTTCGACTCATTATGGATTCATCCCGCTCAGCGTGGCAAAACCCAACACTGACTATGAGATATACTTCGAGTTCGAAGACCTGCTGGGAAATAAGACCGTGTTAACGGACAGCACGCAGCCACTGCCCGGACATTATTTCCTGAATAAGACCGGCGGTTCGGTGTTTAACTTACCGGTGACTGATCTTCCCTATAGCCCCGGCAACGGTCAGCTTTTTGGCATGACATTTAATCTGACAACTGGCACTGCAAACTCAAGTCTGCTTTTTAATAATATGGGGTATGACTCCATTGCATTTCTCTATTCGTTTCAGAATAATGCATTTGTTTTGCAGGATTCAATTTTGAAAAGGATACCGAAAGATGTTGGGGATTTTAACGGCAACGGTAAATTGGATCTGCTTACCAACTGGGGACGCAATCTCTATATGCTGGAACAGGAAACAGCCGGTGGCACGAAATTTATTCAAAAGTACAAACGTGAAAACCTAAACACTTGGCCAATTATGGTGGCAGATCTTAATGGAAACGGGCAAAAGCAGGTTTTGGCATTTACCAATGATACAACAATCTCCGTTTTTAGGGTGAATGCAGATCTTTCGATTGATTCCATCAGTTCGGGACAGAATTTTGCCAAAAGAGAATTTGGAAAGGGAATATTCGATACCCCCCATGCAGTGGTGACCGATATTGACAATAATGGTCAAAAGGAAGTTTGGGTCGCGGATACCTTTGGCAATGTTCTTTGCTTTAATGTAGGCCCCAATAATTCGCTGGTTCCTGATACCATCCGTTCCTTTAATACCAGCTTCATGTCCTCGTCCTCATTTTTGGCTGCCGGTGACTTTAATGGTGATGGCAAAACAGATATTGCAGTCCTGCTTCATTCCATTGATTCTGATATTGCCAAGTTTTATCTGCTTGGCGTCCTCAGCTTCACCGATGGAACGCCAAAGATGATTTATGAAAAAGTATTCATTGACCCCACAGCCGAGTTCAATCTCTTCACACGCAAGACGTATAACTCCATGAAGTTTATTGATGTGGACGGTGACAGCAAAGAAGAACTGGTACTATGCACCTATCCGTATTCCTACATTTTGAAATATGATCCAATAGATAATCATGACGTTATTCGTTACATGGAAAATGTTAACGCCAATTCAGTATTGGCCGGCGATTTCAACAATGACGGCTCAACCGATATAGGAATTCCCACCAGCTTTGGAATAAAGTTTATTCAATTTACCAGAGGCTCCACAATGGTCCGGCCGGGAGACCTAAGCGGTTTCAGTGCCGATTCTATATCAATCAACCTTACCTGGCAGGGCAATGCTTCAAAGTATTATATATATCGGTCTGACAGTACAGGATTCTTGCTGATCGATTCCGTATCGTTCAAAACATCATATGTTGACCGGAATCATTTGACGCTGAACAAGAACTATAGGTATATGATATCTGTGAAATCTGGCGATGGAACTGAGCTTTCTTCCGACAAACTAACCGTATTTCACCATAAGCCGGCAATTGTTGAATCCATCAGTGTCTCAGCGAAGGGCAGATCGGTCACTGTTGTGTTTTCCAACAGAGTTGAAACTAAAGTAACTAATTTGACGTATTTCCATTTGTTGGATTCTGCGGGCACGCAATATTTTCCCACGTCCGTAACGGTTGCTTCACAAAATACTTATCAGGTGGCTTTCAACGCGGGACTCCTTAAAGGAAATTACCGGTTTTTAATTGGGGGAATGAAGGACTTTTACGGTTCGCTGATTCCTTCTGATACGCTTACATTCAGTTTCATCGACCTTCCAGTTAAACAGGAGTTTTTTATTGAGTCCTTTAAAATCATGAATCCCTACCTGTTGCAGATTAAATTCAATTTGCCGGTTGATGCTGCAACGGCATTGTCAACAGAAAACTACAGGTTTAATCCGTACAATGAAGTGAAGCGAATTACTTTTGTGGGGAATGACTCGACAAGGCTACTGTTATCCATGGAAGGTGCACGGCCAATTGGATCGGTAGGAATTGAATACACGCTCCAAATAACAGGAATACATTCTTCTGCTGAAACCGGGAGTGTGCCCATAAAAATTAATTCAGGAAGCGTCATACAACTTACCACTTACGCCGGAGATCTGGATAAGATCTATGTGTATCCAAATCCGGTCAGGCCTAATAAATCAGAAAAGATGACATTTGCCAATTTGCCCAAGTATGCGGAAATACACATCTATTCTTTGTCGGGAAAAAGTATTTGTACCCTCAATGAAGTGGATGGGAATGGTGGAATTGATTGGGATTTAAGGGGCGATGACGGGAAGCAGATTTCAACCGGAGTTTATATATATTTGGTCCGTCAGTTTAACGAAATACATGAAGAAATTGCCACAAAACTGGAAAAATTTACGGTGATACGATGAATCTGGGTAACTTTCAAACATCATCCAATTATCTTAGTCTGGTCAGGTTGCTGCTTGCGGTTCCGTTCTGGTTTATCCTTGCGGGAAATTCCGCAGAACCTAATTATGCTGCTGTTTCACTTGCCCTGTTTGCAGCATTCACGGATATTATGGATGGATTTCTTGCCAGGAAACTCAATCAGGTTACAGAGTGGGGCAAGATAATTGATCCTCTTGCCGATAAAGTGTGTATAGCGGTGATAGTGCTGCAGCTTTACCTTCAAGGTAAAATGGGGCCGTTGCTGTTTTGGATAATCATTTCACGCGATGTGCTGATCTTAATTGCGTCGCTGGCGGTTTCAAACAAATTGAAAAAAGTTCTGCCCTCAAATTATCTGGGCAAGATCACTGTACTGGTCATTTGCGTTTATATCGTTTTCCTCATGCTCAATATGCAGGTAACTTACCCGGATTTGGGAAGTCTGTTATACCGGGCATCACTTATTATGATCATTCTCTCAGTTGCAGGATACGCGATGAGAGCCAAAGAATTCTTAAAAGGTCAGGCTACATGAAATTATTTAAAAATTTGAATTTCGACAAGTTGAAATCAGGGCTTGCAAAAACAAGAGATAAAATTGTAAATCGTATTACCGAGACTATAAGCGGCAAAGCAAAGATTGATACGGAAATCCTGGCGGATATTGAAGAGATATTGCTTTCCTCAGATATGGGTTATGACACAACAGAGCATATCATAGAAGAAGTAAAAAAACGCCTCACCGGTGAAAAAGAACGGACTGAGGAAGTTATCCTTGGTATTGTGAAAGCCGTAATAACGGACATTCTGCTTGAAAGCGGAAGCCATTCAGAATATCAGCCGGCAATTGAATCAAAGAAACCATTTGTTATCCTTGTCATAGGCATAAATGGAGTAGGAAAGACAACCACTATTGGCAAATTGGCTCATAATTTCAAGCAATCAGGCCTGAAAGTGGTGATTGGCGCCGGCGACACCTTTCGGGTAGCGGCAAACGAACAGCTTGAGGTTTGGGCGCAAAGAGCGGGCGTGGCAATTGTAAAAAAAGACAAGGGCTCCGATCCTTCATCCGTGGCTTTTGAAACCGCCCAGGAGGCTGTACGGGGCGGATATGACGTTGCTATTATAGATACCGCGGGTCGCCTGCATACCAAGCACAATCTGATGGAAGAATTGAAAAAGATCAACCGTGTTATTCAAAAAGTGATACCGGCAGCACCTCAGGAAACCTTTCTTGTTCTTGACGGGGCAACCGGCCAAAATGCCCTGGTCCAGGCGGAGGAATTTGCGCTTTCAGTGCCCCTGACCGGACTGATTATCACCAAACTTGACGGTACAGCAAAGGGTGGGGCTGTTATTCAAATCTGCGCCAAGCAGAAACAGCCGGTGCGCTATATTGGTGTGGGCGAAGGACTTGAGGATTTGCAGACGTTCTCTCCAAAAGAGTTTGTGGATGCGATTTTTGGGTGAGTCGGAAAGTTCCGTTGCAGGGCCTGTAAACTGACCAATATTAATCCTGATATAAATCTTCATTGTGGTGTGAAGTGACTCTTCGCACTATGCTCTAAGATGGAAATAAAACCTCAATAATTCAGGCTATTCACTCATCCAAAAATGAATTTTACGGGGGATTCAAAATATTGCATTGTTCTGATTCCTGATATTATATATATTAACAATATATATATTAATGGAGTTTCTGTGGATACGGCAAAACTATTCCTGAATGGAAACAGTCAGGCGGTACGATTACCTAAGAATTATCGTATGGAAGGAAAGGAAGTGCTTATTTCCCGTGTGGGTGATGCCATTATATTACTTCCAAAAAGGAAAAAATGGGATTCGCTTTTCCTTAGCTTGGACAGATTTTCTGATGATTTTATGACCGAACGGGTGCAGCCTGAGCTTGAAAAACGTGAAGAGTTTTAATAATGAAGTATTTACTGGATACCAATATCTGTATTTACCTTATTAAGAAAAAACCAGAATCGGTATTGAAAATATTTGCTGCCAAAAAACCGGGGGATATTCTGGTCTCATCAATAACGGTCTCGGAATTGTGTTACGAAATAGCAAAGAGTTCGCGGCAAAATGAAAATACCGTGGCACTTGAACAATTTCTTTATCCGTTGGATGTTGTGGACTTTACAAGTGAGGATGCTTTACACTATGGCCGGCTTCGTGAACATGCGGAACGAATTGGCAAACCGGTTGGTGCCATGGATATGCTGATAGCAGCACAGGCGTTGAGCCGGGGAGTGGTGCTTGTTACCAACAATGTAAAGGAATTTAGCAGAATTGAGAGCTTGCTCATTGAGAATTGGGTATCATGATCTTTTATAAACAGTCTTTTAATCTTTACGACATGCCATAAAAAAAGCGGTTCTTTGAACCGCTTTTTTTATAAATTATCAGATAAAACGCTATTCTATTCTCAACACCCTATAGCCAATTTTTGGTGCCGTAACAGTCAGCCTGCCGTCTGTAATACCGACTTTCTCTCCGGTGAGAACATCTACCGCGTTTTTGGCGGAGATTGTTGCTGGCAGTGATATAGACACTTGCTTCTCAACTTCGGCCTTGTTAAGCACCACAAGCAGGCGCTCGCTGAAATCGGACCGCAGGTAGGAATAGGAATTGTTGTCGGCCTGAACCGTATAGAAATCACCATAACGCAGTGCAGAATGCTGATTGCGAAGCCGTACAATCTTCTTTGTTTCTTCCAACATCCGTTTTTCATTGTCCGAGAGAGCATTCCCAAATCGCATCATTCTTCTGTTGTCAGGGTCGTCAGCACCGGTCATGCCAAATTCTGAACCATAGTATATGGTTGGCAGGCCGGGAATGGTGAACATGAACGCGTAGAACAATTTTGCCTTGTCATAACTTTCCGGATGATCAACCTTTGGAGGATCGTTCCAGGCCATTTCCCTGGTATCAACGCCCTGTGCTTTAACTTTGCCATCGGCATAGGTCATGAAACGGACTTTATCATGGCTGTCCATAATGTTGCCCATGATATTGTTATACCCGAAAGACGCGAATGTTTTCGACATATAAAAATCAAGCGTCTGGAATGATTTATCCGGTTCAAGGAAAATAGGTATTGCCAGATAAGACAGATCGAAGTTAAACTGTGCACTCAATTGTCCGTTATTCACATACGATGCAACCAGATCATTGTTTCCAAAGGTTTCGCCAATTTGATATACTCTTTTATTCTCAGGTATTTCAATTTCAGTTTTCAGTTTTTTGGTAAGTGAACGCCAGAAGACGTTGGGTACGTGCTTCACCGCATCATGGCGGAACCCGTCAGCATGTGTTTGTTTGAGCCACCAAATGCAGTTTGATGACATGGTGTCTATTGCTTCCTGCGACGACGTATAATCGAAAGAGGGCATATAGGGCTCAAACCAGGTCGTCAAACGGTATTCATCCCAAAGACGCAGATTCTTTCTGCCGTCCGGCAGATTAAGCTGGCCGAACCATTCAGGGTGATTCTTATAATAAGGGTGCTCAATGTGTACGTGGTGCGCAACGATATCGAGAAGCACTCTAAAATTATGCTTGTGTGCCTTATCCACCAGCTCGGTGAGTTTGGCCATCGTGCCGAATTTTTCTTCAACGGCAGTTGCACTGACAGGCCAATAGCCGTGATAGCCGGAATACCATCTGTGGGGAGCAGGGTATTCGCGGTATGCAACATTGGGGTTGTCATATACCGGAGATATCCAGATGATGTTTATTCCCAATGAGTCGAAATAGCCTTCGTCAATCTTATTGATAATTCCCTGGAAATCACCGCCATTGTAGTTGGCCTGTGGGAACAAAGAGTCGTGCACAACAGGGATCGAGTTCGATTTATCGCCATCATTGAAACGGTCAACCATTATGGAATAGATCGCGCCATCTTCCCAGTCAAGCTTTTTGTGCGCGCCGGCAATTGGTTTACCGTCTTCTAAAGGAACTGATTGGAGATTGGAAGCATGATCACCGCTGACGCAGGCGACGCGCAGAAGTTTATGTCCTGCTAAATCCTTCTTTGGGAGGGTAATTTCAATACGGTTACCGGTGCATTTGATTTTTGCTGCGTCTATTTTTTGGTTATCCAACAGCGCATATATTCTGTTTTTCTCCGGGGGTGTTGCCACTCCATTTTTTTCGAGCTGAAAACTTACGTAAATCTGCTTGATATCTGCTTTGTATTTGTCAACCTGCAGAAACACTTTCACCGGATTAGGGTCAGAAACACGGGCAACGGAGTTGTAATCTTCAAATCCTGTTGGTGCCCGCTCGGGGTTAACCGGATCCAGTGTTTCTTTCCCATCAACAATAAATTTGTACACATAACTTCCAGGCTCCAATGACAGTGTTGTCTCGTAAACCGAATCCTTCAGAGTCATAGGGTTTGCATCACGGTTCCATTTGTTGAAACTGCCGAACAGGGACACTTTCTCAACTTTTTTACCCGGATTATACCTGAAGGTATAGGAGATTACGCTCTGAGTCGGTGTTTTGGATTCAACAGGGATTGCATACTTCTTTCCTTTAAATGAAAATTCAAGAAGCGTGAATCCCATGAAATTTTTATTTGGACTTACCAGCAACACTTGCTTTGATGGCTCAAACAGAACATTGAGTTCTTTGTTCTTTTTAAAATCAACCGGATAATCCGGAGAATAAAACAAGTCACTGATAACCGTAGTATCAGGCTTTCCGCCTGATACTTTCAGTGGGGCAATAATATCCCGGATTCCCTGAGCAAACGAAGAGTTGACTCCCAATAAGAGCAAAAGGAATAACAATAAGGATGGTTTCTTCATGAGTTCTCCTTGGTAAAGTTTCATTTAATGGCCTGAAGGCATAAGTTTGGCTGCTTTACCCTTCGCGGTTGATTCATCTTTAACCAGAAGCCATAAAACCGCTGATATTGCCAAAGCGGTTCCGCTGATAATAAATACAGTACCCTTATCAAAATTTGCCTGAATAACTTTACCGAGAAAAAGACTGGCTATCAATTGAGGAATCACCACTGACAAGTTGAAGATACCCATGAAAAAGCCCATGCGGTTTTTATCAACTTTTTCGGACATGATGGCAAATGGAAGGCTTACCACAGCACCCCAGCCAATGCCGCACACAGCCATTAACAGATAGAGAATTGTGGCCGAATGACCGAAGAAGACAATGCCAAAATAGCCAACTGCCATTATAGAAACAGCTATGATGTGAGTACGCACCCTGCCGATTTTTTCGGAAATGGGTTCAAGTACTAATGCAGGGAGAATGAAACCCATTGCGTTGAGCACAAGGAATGCTATGGAAATAACCTGTCCGATATGATCCTGAATTGCCGGATCAAGTTTGGCATTCACATCCTGTACCATGAAAATTTTCTGCGTAATGAAGCCAATGATATAGACAAACATAACCTGAATACCTACCCAACTGAATCCGTGAGCAAAATAGATTTTGAACAGGTCAGGCCATTTTGTTTTGTGAGGCTCGGCTTTTTCGTTCCCGGCAGCTTTTTCTTCAACTGCAAGTTCCCGTGGTTCCTGAATAAAGAAAATAGGAACAATGGAGAATATCAGCACAATGGCCACACCTGAAAAGATCAGAAAATAATTACCAAATACTGCACCGATAAAATAGGCTCCTACGCCAAACAAGCCTGAGATGGTCTGCATCCAGGTGTATCCTTTGGTACGGGGGTTTCCATCAGGTGTAACGTCGGCAATAATTGCACGCGTTGGGTTGAAACTGATGTTAATGGCAAGATCAAGAGTAAGGGCCACAACCAGTGCTACCGCAACAAGGCTCCCAATACCCAGGAAACTGTTTATTTTATCAATATTGGGCAGTGCGAACATAGCCAGAGCTGCCAGAACACTTCCTCCAAGAATGAAGGGACGTCTTCTGCCGCCCCAAAACCACACTTTGTCACTGATAAGACCAACAATGGGCTGGCCAAGGATGCCTGCCAGAGGACCGGCGGCCCAAACAAATCCTATTTCGTCCAGATTGAGATTATATTTTGTTTTCAATATCCAGCTTAGCGCGGAAATCTGGATGCAGAGGGCAAAGCCCATTGCAGTAGATGGTAAGCTCAGAATGGAATAAAAAACATTCGATAGTTTCTTTTGACTCTCAAGCACAATTGCCTCCGAATTATTAAAATGCAAAATAATGTCTGATTACCAGAGCACGAACTGAACAAGCTTTATGGTGACCTAACGGTTTTCCACTGTGTGCATGGCTGCAACAGGGATAGAGATTCTTTCCCGGTTTTCCAGCGTCCACATTTCCCGGCCATATTCAAAATGTGAATGCGAAAATAAACGATTTTAGAGTACTAAAGTAAAATTTTCGTGTCAGTTAGCGAACAACAAACTCAGCGCGGGGAATAAATTTCAGTAAACGTTTACTGTCACTCTTTCACATTGTTTTCCATTTGCCTGTCATGTTTTCTTTAATGATATCCAGCATTTGGTTGTGTATCATTCCATTAGAACAGAGTATCTGTTTGGAATTCATTGTAGCAGGATTACCATTGAAATCTGTTAGTTTGCCTCCGGCTTCTTCAACTATAAGTTGACCGCCACAAATATCCCAGGGATGCAAATGCACTTCCCAAAAGCCTTCAAATACGCCGCTTGCGACGAGGCAAAAATCTATTGCGGCAGACCCGAGCCTGCGCATTCCCCGGGAAGCCATAACCATCCCGCTAAATATCTGGAGCGCGTTAGACGGATTTTCATCAATATCATAGGGAAAGCCCGTTACTAAAAGGCTGGTACGGAGGTTGTCGTTTGGATTAACGACAATTTTGTTACCGTTTTTCCAGGCCCCGCCTCCAAGTTCGGCTGAATAGATATCGTTTTGCATGACGTAATTGACAACACCGCATATCGTCTTGCCATTTTTTTGAATACCTATCGAAACCGAGAAAATGGGAAGGTTATGGGCAAAGTTCGTAGTCCCGTCCAGAGGGTCCACTACCCACACGTATTCAGCGTCTGTGTGCGAGCCGCCACTTTCCTCTGCCAGAATGCCGTGTGTCGGGAATTCCTTTTGGATAAATGCTTTAATGTGTGCTTCGGACTTTTTATCTATTTCTGTGACCAGATTGGATTCATTTGTTTTATATTCAATGGAAAAATGCTTTCCAAATCCTTCCCGTACAATTTCACCCGCCTCTTTGGCAATTTTAATTACCTGATTGATCATATATTCCTGCAAATGTGTTATATAAATATAAGAAATTGGGGGCGTATACAGCAATTGACATTCAGCAGGGTAGCAGTTACAATGAAAAATATGTTCACTCCGGGTGGTGAACCACTGCCATCAGCAATAATTGACAGCAGAACGCAAAATCAGCTAGATCTATGTGCTTTAAACCATTGCCTCGATGAATTGAAGTGCGAAACGACGAAAATTACAGAAACTTGTTTTATTTTTTCATACATTGAAAATATAATATTTCATATTGAGTATCGAAGGCTTCATTACAGGAGTTCTTTATGCATAGCGGAACCGGAATATCAGAGAAAAATTCGATTTATACCAAACCCATCCGGATGGTGGGGTTATATTTCGTTGCAAGCTCGCTTTGGATAGCATTTTCCGATAAACTTCTTGCCGTGCTGGTTACAGACCCCAACACCAATACCCACATTGCCATTATCAAAGGGTGGTTCTTTGTTTTGGTAACTTCACTCCTGCTTTATCAACTTCTTGCAAAGGTTGTTAGTGTCATTAACAGTAATAAAAATGAATTGCTTCGCATTAATGAAGCATACCGGGTTACCAGTGAGGTGAGTCGGTGTGTAAGTAAAAGTACAGGCAGTGAGCAGGAAATGTTGGATGCTGTTTGTAATGCGATAGCTAACGGAAGTGGTTATCATTTGGCATGGATAGGCTTTAAATACTATGATGAAGAGAAGAGTATAAAAATTGTTAGCAGAGCAGGTCTAAAGCCCGAATATCTCGAAGATATCAGGATTTCCTGGGGTGATAACGAATATGCTGAAGGTTTGGTTGGTCAAGCGGTTAAAACAGGTAAAATAATCGTATGCCAAAATGTTGTTTCCGATTCGTTGTTTAATCGATGGAAAATCAATGCAGCAAATGATGGATTTGCAGCATCAATTGCCATCCCCCTGCGTTATGAGAATGAGATATTCGGTGCTCTTAAAGTATACTCTACAGAACATTCCGCCTTTAACGAAGACGAAAAAAATCTTCTTGCTGCACTGGCGGAAGATTTATCCTTCGGCATACATTCCAGAAGACTCAAAAAACAGGCAAAGGCTTCGGAGCAGATATATAAAACCATTGTGAATACGGTTCCCGACGGTTTGGTGCTTACCGATGCGGAGGGGGTAGTTTCCTTCGCCAATGCTTCAGCCGAAAGGCTCTTTAGCCTTACGAATGAAACGATTACAGGGCGAGATTATAAAGCAACGGACTGGAATATAACGGATAGAGATGGTAACCCAATCGCGATGAATGAGCTTCCGTTTGCACTTGTTAAAAAAACAGGGAAACCGGTTTATAGTTTCCAGCATGCGATACAACGACCTGATGGGATACGGATACTTCTTCAGATAAATGCTGGTCCTCTTTTTGACGATGATGGAAATTTTTCCGGGATGGTAGCTTCCGTTTCGGATATCACCGAACGTGAGAAAATAGAATTTGCTTTGCGTAAATCAGAGAGATTTGCCAAGGAGATTTTGGAAAAGGTATCCGATGCTTTTATTGCACTGGATGCTGATTGGTGTTGTACTTTTATAAATCAAAAAGCGGCTGAATTTTTTGGCAAAAGGTCTGGAGAACTTGAAGGAAATGATATCTGGGAGGTGTTTCCGGAGGGCGTGGGTACGTCTTTATATACTGCTTATCAAACTGCACTTTCTGAACATAGATTTATTGAACTTGAGGAGTTTTACGCAACAACTGACCGTTGGTTTGAGAACAGAATTTTTCCAAGTGAGAATGGGCTCTCAATTTTCATCAGAGACGTGACCCAACGAAAACGTGCTGAAAAAATGTACGAGCTTTCTCAAAACATTATTTCTACTGCCTTTAATAACTCACCTGATGCGATAAGCATAACCAAACTAAGAGATGGTCACTTCATATATCTGAACGAAAGTTTCACCAGGATATTTGGTTACAGCAAAGATGAGGTGATGCGGCATACCCCCGCTGATCTTGGCATTTGGGTTTCCGAAGCAGATGCTACAAGGTATTACGAAGACCTGCATAAGGAGGGGAGAGTCACCAATTACCTGATGGATTTCAAAATGAAATCCGGGAAAATTTGCAATACGGAGATTTCAGCTGAAATAATAGAAAACTCTGGCGAAGTTACCATTTTTGCCATCATACGTGATGTGACTGAAAGAAAACGGACCGAAGCAGCATTACTCGAGAGTGAACAGCGTTTCCATTCACTTTATGAGAACGCTGCTGATGCATTTTTTCTCTACAACACCGAAGGACATATTCTTGAGGTTAACAATCAGACCTGTGAAAATCTGGGGTATTCAAAATATGAATTGTTAACTATGAATGTGGCGGATATTGACGTGGAGAATGCACTTGAAGGAGTAAAAGAGCTTTGGACCAATATCCCGTTGGATCATCCGGTAACAATGCGAAGCAGACTTAAAAGAAAAGACGGTACGATGTTCCCTGTTGAGTCACGTATTGTAAGTATCCAGATAGCAACGGAACGGCTGTTTCTGGGTTTGGTGCGTGATATATCGGAAAATGAAAGAACAGAACGCGAGATCCTTGACTCCAGAGAACAATTGCACAAGCTGGCTCTGCATCTTCAGAACATCCGTGAGGAAGAACGGGCCGCTATTGCACGTGAATTGCACGATGATCTTGGTCAGCTTCTCACTTCCATCAAAATGAATTTATCGCTTCTTAGAAGAGAAATATCTCCTTCCCAACCTGAGATAAGTTTGCATCATTTGGATGAAGAACTAAAATCGATGACCGGCCTGATTGATCGTTCGGTTAAAGGATTGAGAAAACTGATTACGGAACTTCGTCCCGAAGTCTTGGAGAATCTTGGTTTGGTGACAGCCATTGAATGGCAGGGAAACGAATTTAAAAACAAGTCAGGTATTGACTGTAAGTTTGAAACGGCGGTACACGATCTTGTTTTCAAAAAAGAAGCAGAGGTAGCATTGTTTCGGGTATTTCAGGAATCATTGACAAATGTTGCAAGGCATTCGCAGGCTACCTGTGTTGTCGTTAAAACCTTCGTTACAGAGGGGAGGTTTGTGATGGAAGTGGTCGATAACGGGATAGGGATAAGTGATGAAGGACTCCGGAAGAACAATTCGTTTGGGCTTTTGGGAATGAAAGAAAGAATAGGCTATTTTGGAGGTGATTTTTCGATTGTTGGCCAAGCGGGAAAGGGTACTACTGTTCGGGTAAGTATTCCTATTGAGAATTTCTGACGGGAACCATTCAACCTGGTTCTGTCTAAATTAAGAAGAGTTTTCATGAACTGCTACTGTGTTTAATATTTTTATAATGAAAAGCAGGTTTTCAAGAAATGACTAACGTATTTATTGCAGATGATCACATGCTGATCCGAGAAGGATTGCAAAAAATTTTAAAATCAGAACCCGATATATGCATTGTCGGTGAAACAGGGGATCCTCTCTCCATTGCAACCTTCCTTGAAAACAATGAAGTCGATGTGCTGATACTGGATATAAATATGCCGGGAAAAAATGGCCTGGATGTACTCAAAGATGTCAAGATCACATATCCGGAGATCAAGGTACTCATTCTCAGTATGAGTCCGGAGGAGCATTACGCCAAGCGGGCCTTTAAAGCCGGCGCTTCAGGCTACATCTCCAAAGATTCTGTTTCCGATGAATTGGTGTTAGCCATCCGGAAAGTTGCGGTTGGCAGAAAATATGTAAGTTCTACGTTCGCTGAATTGCTTGCTTCTGACGTTGACGCAGGTACAAAAAAATCGGAAAACGGTTTACTCTCTGATAGAGAATTTCAGGTATTGGTGCTCCTGGCCAAAGGAAAATCACAAATAGAAATTGGTGAGGAGCTTTCACTAAGTCCCAGTACCGTTAATACCTATCGCAGCCGTATTCTGGAAAAATTAAACCTAAAATCGAACGCTGAGATGATCTATTATGCAGTGCAGAATAAAATAATCGATTAAAATGAATACAATTGACCCATTTTGGATGCCGGTTAAGCCGAAAAACTTGATGTTTTTGGGTGTTTTGGTCTTATTGGGGGAAGATAGCCGACTTTTGTAGCAGAAATACTACAAATACATACGGTGAAGTGCTACACGATACACCACATTGGGAATGTATGTTACATCGTAACAAAGCATTCTTTTAGTGTTGCTTAATAAAGACTACGATTATGTCAAAAACCAGAATATTTATTGTTGACGATTCTCCCGAAATATGCAATACGTTGGAAAAAACTGTAGCATTTTTACCAAATATTGTCATTGTTGGGGTATCTGGAACAGTGAGTGATGCTATTTCAGGATTGAAAGCTCACGAACCTGAGGTAGTTATTCTGGATCTTAATCTTCCGGATGGAAGCGGATTTGATGTCCTTAAATTCCTCAAAAAGGCTAAATTTAAATCGGTTGTTCTCATTCTAACGAATCATTCAACTGAACCCTTCCGGGCAAAAGGCCGTTTGCACGGCGCTGACTATTTTTTCGATAAAACCAATGAATTTGAAAATGCCATAGAAGTGCTTGAAGAGCTTTCTTCATCGCCCTGCACTAAATAGCATGTAGTATAATTACTACACGTGCCCTGCTCCAAATCTTACTTCCTTATCACCATTCTCCCTATATAGTACCGTTCATTGCTGCTGTAAATTTGTTACTGAAATTATGATTCACATGAGCAGCAGATAATATGAAAATTTTAGTATACGATAAGTCAGTCCTGGTAAAAAGCTATCTTAAAAAGAATATTTTGCATCTCGTAGGCGGGGCAGAAATTGTGGAAGCCAACGATATGCTGGAAGTGGCCGGTTTAGCAAAAAACGACACTTATGATATGATCATCCTTGACATCGATAATCAACAGAAAGAATTCGTTTCCCTCATTCGCCAATTGGAAAATTATCAGCCCAATGGTCATGTTGTAATATTCACCCATACCTTGTGCCACACCCTTCGGCTGTATTTTGCGGGAAATCCGGTTTTCCATGTATATGACCAGGTAATCGAATTTGAAAGATTCCTGTCAGAGGCGGCAATATTCCTTGCGACGTCTTCCACCGAATCAAATCAGATGGTTGGTTAATTTAAATGATTATTAATGATGCAACTGAAAACCTGCGAATTCAGAACACGCAAACATTGCTATACAGATCAATGCAAGGGAGTTTAAGTGTTTATGAAGGATAGCAATTTATCGGATATACCCGATTTGGTTTCCGGAGAGTCGAAAAGAGAAAGCAGTAGAACTTTAGAAACGGTTATACCCGGGGAGAGTGCTGGTACATACGATAAAATAAAACATCTGAATCGTATTATAGCTGTTACCAGTAATATCAACAAAACCATTGTACGAGTAAGAAATCTTGCCGAAATTTATTCCGAAACGTGTCGTATTGCCATAGAAATAGGCAATTTCAAAATTGCCTGGATTGGTGTTGTGGATGAATGCACAGGTAAACTTGTTCCCGTTGCCTGGCAAAATGTTTCCCGGGAATTGCTGAGTGCTTTATGCGGAGAAGTGAGCGACACCTTAGACACACCCTGCCTGGCCTACAAAGTTCTTTCCACAAAAAAATACCTTATAAACAATTCTTTCGATATTTCTGATCCTTTGCTGTTCAAACAAAAAAATACTTATGGCTTTTCATGGGGATCCGCGGCTATGTTTCCTTTGATAGTTGATGAGAATGTAAAAGGAGTTATTTCATTCTATACTGATGAAGTGCAGTTTTTTGATAAGCAGGAAATAACGCTTTTGGAAGAACTTGCTCTGGATGTTTCGTTCGCAGTTGAGTTTTGGGAAAAAGAAGAAAAACGTAAAGGTGTTGAAGAAAAATACCGCAACATTGTGAAATATGCCCCGGTTGGTATTTACCAGGCGACAATTGATGGTACTATCATAACCGCAAACTCCAGATTGGCAGAAATTCTTGGATATGAATCAGCAAATGAGTTGTTATATAAAAAACTGAAAACGGATGTTTATTTAAATCCTGATGACAGGGATTGTCTGTTGAGCCTGATTACCGGAGCCGAGTCGGTGAATGAACATGAGATACGATGGAAAAGAAAAGATGGGACTCCGCTCTGGATTCAGCTCACTGTTAACGCAGTAAAAAATGAATCTGGCGAAACGATATATTTTGACGGCTTTGTCCGTGATATTACCGCACGGAAAAAGGCTGAAGAAGAGGTGGTTCGACTATCCTATGCAGTGCAACAAAGCCCTGCTTCTATTGTCATCACCAATGCAGATGGTGTAATTGAATACGTGAACGCCAAATTTGAAACGATCACAGGGTTTACCGTTCAGGAAGCAATAGGTCAAAAACCGAACATCTTGAAATCAAACAGGATGGCCCCAGCTGTTTATGATGAATTATGGAAAACCATTTCCAGTGGACACACTTGGAAAGGAGAGCTGATCAATAAGAAAAAGGATGGTGAATTCTATTGGGAAAGTGCTACGATTTCACCGCTTTTTGACAAGCAGGGTGTAATAACCGGCTACATCGCGGTAAAAGAAGATTTGACGGAATTAAAAAAAACATCACAGAACCTGCGATACGCAAAAGAGGCAGCTGAGGAAATGAATAGATTAAAATCCAGTTTCCTGGCCAATATGAGCCATGAATTGCGTACCCCCATGATTGGCATTCTCGGTTATTCTGAGATACTCAAAGAAGAAGCCCGTGATGAAAAAACAGAAAAAATAGCTCAGGTGATTAATAAAAGCGGGCGAAGGCTGCTTGATACACTGAATATGATCCTTGATTTTTCCCTTATTGAATCGAGCAAACTTGATGTTGAATTAACGCGGGTAAATATTATCCAAATTTTAAATGAGATGTACGGAGCATTCGAAGAATCGGCTAAACAGAAGAAACTCTCCCTTCATTTCGATTCAAAAGTGCAGAAACTTGAGCTTTTCCTTGACAACAGAATGTTCAGAGAAATTGTGAATAATTTGATGAATAATGCCGTGAAGTATACAAACAAAGGTGGCATTTCTTTGGAGGTTTCAGTTGAAAGGATCAATGCGTCTGACTTTGCTGTTATTAAGATTAAAGATACCGGAATTGGCATTGTTCAGGAAAACTATGATTTGATCTGGGAAGACTTCCGTCAGGTGAGCGAAGGGCGGGGTCGCAGTTTTGAAGGAACCGGCCTTGGACTATCCATTACCCGAAAATTTGTTGAAAAACTTCACGGCGAAATATTGGTGGAAAGCAAAGTTGGTGAAGGTTCCGTCTTTACGCTCCGTTTCCCTATCCGATAAATGAGATTAACTTGATACTCATACTATAAAATATTTTCTCCCACTCCACCTCTAATAATGCAGCGCGTATGAACACTACGCGCTGCGTTGTATATAACGTCATAATTTCTGTATAAATACTAATCGGAAACAGGTTGCTGTGTTGGCAATTACACAGAATATTCAAAAAATGTAATTATCGCTATATCTTTTCCCTTCATTCCCTTGCAATTACTGAAAAATGCTTAAATTTATTTTTGTAACAATCAAAAGTTCATTTGTAGCCCAACCCGAATTAAAGAGTTCAACGTTGGGTATACTCCATTGGATATTCATTTGAAAATAAACCGGAAGTAAATAAAAGAGCTCATCATGAAAATAGTAAAATTTGGCGGGTCATCAGTTGGATCGCCGGATAGAATAAAAGCCGTTGTTTCGATTATTGCGAACCTTTACAGGGAAGACCCTGACCTTGCCGTTGTAGTATCAGCATTTCAAGGCGTAACCGATCTCCTTATCTCTACCGGGCGTTGCGCATCGTCGGGAGATGAGACCTACAAAGAGCTTTTTGATGAAATACGGAACAGGCATTATACCGCAATCCGTGAGCTATTGAGGAGTGAAAATGCTGAACGCACGACTAAGGAAGTTGATCATCTCCTGGATGATTTGCAACAGGTATTCCACGGCATTTTCCTTGTGAAGGAAATGTCAAGACGTAGTCTCGACTATGTAATGAGTTTCGGTGAACGGTTCTCTGCTCTGATAATGTCCGAGGTTATCAATGCAACAGGCATAAAGACCGACTATCTGGATAGCCGGGGGCTTATACAAACAGATAACACTTTTGGTAATGCAAAAGTGACCTTCAAAATTACTGATGCCCTGATCCGGGAATATTTCCGTGTTCATAAAAATCTGCAAGTCACAACGGGCTTTATTGGAAGCACCGCTGAGAGAGAGACCACCACGCTGGGACGCGGCGGATCTGATTATACTGCTGCAGTTATTGGTGCTGCTCTGGACGCGTCAGAAGTTCAAATCTGGACTGACGTTGATGGCGTTCTCACCGCAGATCCCAGGAAAGTGAAAAAAGCTTTCCCTATTGAGGAAATGAGCTACGATGAAGCCATGGAAATGTCTCATTTCGGCGCTAAAGTGATATATCCTCCTACAATCAGACCTCTGATGACTAAATCCATACGGGTTCGTATCAGGAATACCTTTAATCCTGCTGCCCGGGGAACAATTATAACCACCGATGCAAAACCGCGGCATTTCCCTATAACGGGAATTTCCACTATTGATCAGGTTGCCCTTGTTCGAATCCAGGGAAGCGGAATGGTAGGTGTCGCAGGTATTGCCGGAAGAATTTTCCGTTCAATGGCCAAGGCGTCAATAAACATTATCCTGATTTCACAGGCATCTTCTGAACATTCTATATGTTTTGCCATTTTGCCGGAATTTTCGGAGCGTGCCAAGGAACTGATTGAAACCGAGCTAAAACACGAAATTGCTGATGGATTTGTAAACGAATTAACGGTTGACAACGATTTGTCTATCGTTGCGATTGTTGGAGAAAATCTGCGCAGTATGTCGGGTGTTTCCGGCAAGGTGTTCCAGGCGTTGGGGCGGAACGGTGTTACTGTTGCTGCTATTGCGCAAGGGTCTTCAAAGCTTAACCTCTCTGTTGTTATTGGTAAAAGCGATGAGTCGAAAGCACTCAATGCAATTCACGATGCATTTTTTCTTTCGGATCAAAAAGCGATCAATTTGTTCATTGCCGGCACTGGCCTCATTGGCAGAACTCTTTTTCAGCAGATAAAGAACCAGATAGCTTTTCTCTTCACGGAATTAAGGCTTGAAGTTAAAATCATTGGAATAACCAATACCCGCAAAATGCTTTTTGATTACGATGGTATAAGTGTTGCCAATTGGGAAGAACGGATAAACACGGAAGGTGAAACAAGCAATCAGGCAATATTCTTTGAACGGATGAAAAAATGTAATCTGCCTAATTCGGTATTTGTTGACTGTACGTCGAGTGAAGCGATTATGTCCAACTATCTTGATGTGCTTTCCTCAGCGATATCGATAGTAACACCAAATAAAAAAGCCAACTCCAACCGGTATGAGTATTATATGCAGTTGCGGAAAGCAGCACAGAAATACAATGTTAATTTCTTATATGAAACCAATGTTGGCGCCGGATTGCCAGTGATCAGTACTTTACACGATCTTGTGTTGAGCGGTGACAAGATCATTAAAATCGAAGGAGTTCTTAGTGGTACGCTCAGCTATATCTTCAACACGTTCAGTGGCAAGAATTCGTTCTCTGATATCGTACGGGATGCACGAGCCAAAGGGTACACCGAACCTGATCCACGGGAAGATTTGAACGGATTGGACGTTGCAAGAAAGATTTTGATCCTGGTACGTGAATCAGAATATCGTTTGGAACTCGAAGATATTGAGCTTGAAAATCTGATTCCCGAAGAGCTGAGAGGGGATATTTCGGTTGACGAATTTCTTGAACGGCTGCCTGTCTTCGATTCGTTTTATGAGGCGAAAAGGAAACGTGCAGAAGAAAAGGGTTGTGTGCTTAGATATATAGCATCCTATGAGGATGGCAAAGCCACGGTAAAACTGACGGAAGTGGACAAAGCACACCCATTTTACTCTTTGTCTTGGAACGACAATATCATTTCCTTTAAAACCATGTATTATAATGAACGACCGATTGTTATTCAGGGACCCGGAGCAGGTGCTAAAGTTACTTCAGGTGGGGTTTTGGCGGATATTGTACGGATAGCTAACTATCTGTAATCTTCAAACTGTAGACGTGAATCGCGCTATTTGGCCGGTTCACTTGTTTCTTTCGGAAAATGATTGTTTAATCAAAAAAAGGAGGTTGTCCGTATGAGATAACCTCCTTTTTTAATGCCAATGAAATTTCAAAATAGCGTTGCTGCTGTCAGAATAAGCAGTTTCTTACTTAGCCTGTGCAGGCTCAGCATCAGCATAAGCCAGCCAACTGCCACCAATGTTAAAAATCTTTGAATCGGCCCAAGAGGTCACTTTGATCATGAATCCGTCTCGTGAAACCGAATTGGCTTCAATTTTGTATCTTACATTCGCTTTGTTGTCTGCATCCAGCATAACTGTCGATAATACCACTTTGGGTTTTTTATCGAATGGTTTGTCGAATGTGACTTCAATTGATGTTGTACGTTCGCCGGAACTTTTATCGAGCGTATAACCTGTTACTGTTGGGTTAAGATTGAATGAACCGCTCTGGATTGAACTCTGAGCGCATGCCAAAACAGATAAAAAGAAAAATGTGAAAAAGAAGGCAAATGTTTTCATATTAGCTCCATTTGTTTGTGGTGAAATTTAACATATCGATCAACGATTTTAAATTACTCTCTTCCTTTAGGAACGCGCATATCTAAAAAAGATGAATTTACTAAAGTATTCCTTGTTAAAATTAACAATCATGCAAAACTTATTGAATTACCGGTAAAAATCCTAATGGTAATCACTATACTGTAACTCGTTACAATGGGGGGACAATGGGTACCGGACTGAACTTATACTTCTTACCAGCAGCCTACATGAGCTGGCTCCCAGTTTAATATTTTATGAAAATCATATTCTTCCGGATTAGGGACATATTCACGTGCTGCCGCATAATCAGCGGGTGATATATAATACAGGTTTTGAAAACAAAGTTTTGCCAATTCAGAATTAATATTTACCGATCTGGGTGGAATTTTCCCGTTTTCATCCTCAATATCCTTTAGAAAAAGGGGAGAAATGTCTCCATTTGAATTAGCACTGACGATGCACCCGCTGATTCCCTGGTCGAACAATTTTTTAACACCCAACCCCAGGAGTGTGCACAGCGATAGATCAAAAGCTATTGGACGGCAGCAACGCAACTGGAAACCAAGTTCCATGGGCCTGGTTTTTACGGGTAGTTTAAGTTCTTTAAGTTTAATTTGAAGTAGATAATTGAACACATGTGACTTGCTGAAGTTGGCCAGTTCCGGATGACCATGATCGTCATAGGTCATATTAATCCCTGAATTTTTGATCTCTTCCGCATCCATATAGTGGAACATCCCTTCACTTACGACTGCAGCGCCATAATGAATTCCCTCAATACTTCGTTTAATGATTGACGAAATAATTAGATTAATGATTTTATCAAAGGTAACTTTAGTCTTGTTGAACATTTCGGGGATGATCATCATGGGGTAATGACATGCGGAAGCAATGCCAAAAGCCAAGTGACCGACCGAACGACCCATTGTGGCAACGACGAACCAAGTTTCACTGGTTCGGGCATCTTCATAAATTGTGCTGCCTATGCGAACACCTTCATCTTTTGCGGAATGAAATCCGAACGTGGGATTTCTATCCGGCAGGGGAAGGTCATTATCAATTGTTTTAGGCACATGGATATTAGCGATGTTGATCTGTCGGTCAGCGAGATATTTTGTCACTCTGTTGGCAGTCGAAGCTGTATCATCGCCACCAATGGTGACGAGTAGCTTAACATTATGCTTGATGAAGAAATCGGGTCTGAAATCACTTTCTTTTGGTTTGAACCTGCTCATAATCAAGGTGGAGCCACCCCGGCTAAATATTCGGTCTGCATGATCGAAATCAAATTCTTTGATCTCGGGTTCGTCTGAAAAGAGTCCTTTGTAGCCGTGATGAATACCTAGTACTCTATACCCGTCTCTTAAAAAAATTTTAGCAACAGTGCTGATTACCGTGTTAATTCCTGGTGCGGGCCCGCCTCCGCAAATAATTGCAACAGATTTTTCCATATGGGTTTCTCCAATTCTTAAAAAATTATTGTTAAGATACGAAATTTGCATAAATAATGCCAGTAGGATGTATGATGTCCGTCATAAAAGCTTATTTTTGAAAGTCTAGTGAGTATCGCCAGGAAAGAACGAGGTATTTGTGATCTTATTATGAGGCTCTTACGCAAATAATGAGGTCTCTGGTACAAGAAACAGCAGATTATTACATTCCCAATCTACTGCCACTTCACCATTATTTAATCAATCCAGGACGGAATAAGTGCCGTCCTGGATTAACAATGGTCTCTCTTATACAATCAGTAATTAGTTTTATCCTGAAAGTTGAGAATATCGTACCAGTTGACTTTTCTTGTCAGGAACATGATTCCGCCCAGAACCATGAGCAGGGCGGTATTACCCAGCAACAAAGAGAAATCCTGGAGTTGCAGTATGACATACATGAATCCATAAAAGAGAACCAGCATGGTGCAAATCGTGGCTCCCAAACGGCCACTGGTATAAATCGCGGTTACATAAAAACTAATCAACCCTATGATTAGCACCGAGGAAATGAGATAGGAATATTGGAACAACATATATTCCGAAATGGCAAGCAGGATGGAATAAAATAAAACTAGGGCAAGGCCTACCAGCAGATATTGTATTGGATGGATATGCTTTTTACTGATGAGTTCGATGATGAAAAAGCTCAAAAAGGTTAACAGGATTATCATACTGCCATATTTTGATGTTCGCATGGATTTTTGGTACTCGTCAACCGGCGTAAGTAGTCTGACACCAAACGCTCCGATGTTTAGGTCATTTCGCGAGTTTTTCCATTCCTGCGGATATGGCCTGTTGAAATGATTGATCTGCCAGGATGCCTCGAATCCATTTTGAGTTACCGAACGATCTGATGGGAGAAATTCGCCGAAGAAACTGGGATTGTTCCAGTTTGAAGCTACATGAATCGTACTGGCCTTACCCAGTGGAAGGAATTGAATGGTTTCACTGCCTTTTAATTTTATTGATAGCTCAAAGTGATACTTTCTGGCTTTTGGTTCAAGCTGGAAAGCAGAATAAAAGCTGTTTTGAAATGTTTCATCGTTGCGTGAGCCCGGATTGACTTCAATTTCCTTGCCATCGATTTTGAATATTACATTTTCCTGAATCCCTTTGAGATCTGATACATTGAACATTACATACTGAGCGACCGATGAAGAAGTGATCTTTTCCAATTCCGCATCGGATATTCTGCTAAAATCAAACACACCGGAAATGTGTATCTCGGATTTATAGAGGACAACTTCGTAGATGCCACGATATCGTTTTTCAGGTGCCAGCTTAACTTCAATGTTTAGACTGTCGGGCAGAAAATGATATTGATTGCTTGTTGTATATTTTTTACCATCTGTGTTGATTTCCCATTCCTTCGTTCCCACCGTCAGCACAGGCCCGGCAACTATTTGCGCACCTCCCCAGCTTTTGTTCACTTCATTGACGGCGCTTTCCCGATATTGTTGCCTTTCAGAAATTAGCGACTGAATCATCATTAATGGAACCAGCAGAACCAGAAATACACCTATACTGAAAATGACCCGCAATCCTATTGAAGATTCTCTCATATTATGTTACTCCCAAAGTGAAAATTGTGTTGCTCACAGATGCCATTGGGCTCAAATGCTTTTAACACCAGGTGAACATGCGATATTGCTGTTAATTGCACACTGTTTGATACGATTATTTGCCGATATGTGCAATTTCTGATACATATGACGCGGATTGTTTAAAATTAGTTTCCTGAGATTGACTGGCGGGTTATTTTCTCCCTCATTTTAAACTTTAGAATAAAGTATTAAATCCTTATCTTTGATAATTGTAAACAATTTAATTTTTAATGATCAATAGCATGACCGGCTATGGGAAATCCGTAGCTACAATTGGCAAATACCAGTTTGAAATAGAAGTAAAAAGCCTTAATAACCGTTTCCTTGAAATTTCGATGAAACTGCCTCAGGCAATACAAGCCAGAGAATACGAAATAAGGGAACTGATCCGTCAAAAAATCAAGCGGGGGAAACTATATGTTTCTATCAACGCCCGGATTGAAAACGGCGGAACCAATACGTTTTCGATTGATGAGATTAAAGTCAAAGAACTTTTACTTTCACTTGAAGATATAAAAGAGAAATTTGGCCTCAAAGGAAGCGTGAAGGTTAAGGACCTGCTCAGTGTCAAAGAGATATTTTCTCTCAGCATGGATGATTTTTCCGATGTTGATTTTGATGCTTTGAAAAAAGCGTTAATCAGCGCTTTGGATAACTTGCTTCTGATGAAGAGCAATGAAGGTGCCGAACTGGTTCGTGATATTCAAGCACGACTGGCGAACATACTGACAATTCTTCTTGATATTGAAGAAAACCAGAAGTTGTGCCTGCCTGAACATTTTGAAAAATTAAAGCTGCGGGTAAGCGAAATTCTTGGCGGCAATGCAGTCAATTTTGAGCGCCTTGAAATGGAAATTGCCCTGTTGAGTGATAAATCCGACATTACCGAAGAGGGTGTCCGGATCAAGAGTCACCTTAAGTTTTTCGATGAAACGATAGCATCCGGTGAAGATGTGGGTCGCAAACTCAACTTCTTGTGCCAGGAATTGCATCGTGAAGCCAATACCATTTCATCCAAATCAATTTCCGGCGCAATCACGCGCAGTTCGGTCTTCCTGAAGGAAGAAATTGAGCGGATCCGGGAACAAGTTCAAAACATCGAGTAGCCGCAAGAAAATGAAAGGGAAAAAAGGACGGATATTCGTGATTTCAGCTCCCAGTGGAGCCGGCAAAACAAGTATTATGCGCCCTTTTCTCAAAAGGCACCCGGAATTTGTTTTCTCGGTATCTGCTACCACACGCAAAAAACGACCAGGTGAGACTAATGGTGTGGATTATTTTTATATTTCAAGCAGTGAGTTTGAGCAAAAAATAGCCAATAAAGAGTTCCTTGAATGGGAACAAGTTTATGACTATTATTACGGAACCTTACGTGGATTTGTTGAAGAAACGATTAATTCGGGTAAGGATATTTTTATTGAAGTCGAGGTGAAAGGCGCATTATCCATAAAGCGTCAATACCCAAAGGCTTTACTGATTTTCATTGAGCCGCCCTCCTATGAAGAGTTGACCAAACGGTTGACTAACCGGCGGACTGAAAGCCCAGAAGACCTGAAAAAACGCCTGGAACGGGCGAAAATGGAACTTGCACAGAAAGTGTATTTTGATGTTGCCATTATGAACAACAAGGTCGATGAGGCAATTGAGAATTTAGAACAATGTATATTAACTAATAAATAACTATAGGAGAAAAGATGCCAATAACAGCAATAGATTTACGTGAAATCGATAAACGGGCTGCTAATGTCTATGAAGCCATCATAGCTGCATCTAAGAAAGCACGCCAGATTAATGATGATCAAAAAATCGAATTCAATCAATTGGTGCAAACAGTTCAACAGGTAGCAATAGACGATGATAGTGAAGATTTTCACAATCCCGATCAGATGAAAATCTCTTTGGAATTTGAAAGAAGACCCAAACCCCATCATCAGGCCCTGGCCCAGCTTCTCGAAGGAAAAGTTGAGTTCACCTACCGCCAAAAACCGGAACGTTTAAAAGAAATATTATAATAATGATTCGGCAGCCCTGCAACCTGTTGCGGGGCTGCATTTTACCCATCTCGCACAGCGAATTTTTAGCAGTATATTTTACGTTAACAACTAAAGCAGTTTAATATGACCGATAAAGACCTTCAATCAATTCAGGAATCACGGGATTTGGCAAAACTGGCCAAAACTGCCCAGCTTGAATATAAGCATTACACCCAGGAACAAGTTGATAAAATTGTCAAAGCTATGGCTGAGACTGCCTATTCAGAAGCTGAACGCCTTGCGCAAATGGCTTGTGAGGAAAGCGGATTTGGGAAACTTGCGGATAAAATAACGAAGAATCAGTTCGCGTCTAAAAACGTCTATGAATCAATTCAGGCTCTTAAGTCCGTCGGTGTGATTGCCACGGAATGTGACGGGAAGATCATAAAAATTGCGGAGCCAATGGGAGTTGTTGCTGCACTTATTCCTTCAACCAACCCGACCGCAACCACAATTTTCAAGTCACTCATCTCCCTGAAATGCCGTAACGGCATTGTCCTTAGCCCACATCCCAAAACAGTTAATTGTATAGCCGAAACGGCAAAGCTGCTGTCTGATGCAGCCGTGAGAGCTGGAGCACCAAAGGGATTGATACAGTGCATGATGACCCCGACAATTGAAGGCACTGAAGCTTTGATGAAAGATCCCAATGTTGCAGTTATTCTGGCTACCGGAAGCGGTGCTATGGTAAAAGCAGCTTACAGTTCCGGAAAGCCTGCCTATGGGGTTGGCGCCGGTAACGTGCCTGCATTCATTGAACGTTCAGCAGATTATAAGAAAGCTGTTGCGGATATCATGTATGGTACCTGCTTTGATAACGGTACATTATGTTCTTCTGAACAGGCGATGATTGTTGACTTGCCACTGGTTGATAAAGTTCGTGCGGAAGTGAAAACACAGGGTGGTTACTTCGTTTCACCTGAAGAAAAACAAAAGCTCGGTAAACTCATCTGGATTGACGGCAGACTAAATGCAGGGATTGTCGGCAAACCTGCCGTGTGGATAGCTCAACAGGCCGGTTTCAGGGTTCCTGAAAATACTCGTGTGTTGCTTGCCGACTGTACCGAAGTAGGGAAGCATGAACCACTTTCTGTTGAGAAGCTTTCTCCAATATTGGCGTTCTATACTGCAGAAGGATGGCTTGACGGTTGCCACCGATGCATCGATCTACTCAATTTTGGTGGCGTCGGACATTCAATGGTTATCCATTCGAACGATCTCGATATTATTATGAAATTTGCCCTTGAAAAACCGGCATTCCGCATTATGGTAAATACCGTTTCTGCACTGGGAGCAGTAGGATACACTACTGCATTAACTCCTTCATTGACGCTTGGCCCCGGGACTTGGGGTGGATCAATTGTCAGCGAGAACGTTTCTGCCAAACACCTTATGAACATCAAGTCACTTGCTTTTGAGGTGAACGCAATTAATCCCGGCAATACGCTTTCAAAGGGCGTGTTCGGAAAACAACCATCAACAAGTGGCAGTTTCATCAACGATATCGAAGAACGTTTGCGTGCAAGAGCAGGGAATCCGCCATTGCAGGATTCATATAGTTCCAAACACAAGACTGCTTCTTCGCCTGCGTCACCAAAAGGCGGACAACAATTCGGCTCGGGAATAAGCGAAGATGAAGTTCAGAAGATCATTAAAGGGTTTACGTTCTGATCCTCTGTCACATAAAACGGGCCATTATTTTTGAGGCCGGATCAACGATCCGGCCTTGTTCTGTTTAAACCCATTCTCTCAAATTTCCTCCATAAAGTACTAAAGCAAGCCCTACGCGCATAATTGAAAAAATATAATTCCTTTTTTTTAATAAATAGTTGTCATATATTAATTTCAGTCGGTTTCTCCAGATACCGATTTCCAGTTCCCTTCAAATGTGTGTTGCTTTTCGTGGTAAATTAGGCAAATAGCGTTGCCAAACTTAAAATATGCAGGTAACATTGTCGTTTTAGCTTAATAAATTATACTTACTTGTTGATTTTTAAAAATAAATATAACATATTGAGAAAGACGGTGAATACAGTGTGTATTCACCCCTGTCGTTTAGTAAAATTGTTTAAATTATATATATATATGAGAGTGAGCATATGAAAATGAAAATTGTCGGGCTGATAGTTATCTTTTCTATCATCATTTTTGCCCAGTCAAAAACGACCATTGCTGTTGCAACCGCACAAAGTCTTGCACCAGTAATTAAGGAATTGAAGATTGATTTTGAGAAACGGGAGCGTTCCATAGAGTTGATGCTCATTACCGGATCCAGTGAGGTTATTACAAAACAGATTGAGGGAGGGGCTGATTTTGATATTTTTATCTCTTCCGATACTGCCTCGCCGGAAAAATTATGGCGTGAAGGTTTTGGGCTGGAGAGATCCAAAATCTATGCTAAAGGCTCTCTGATTCTGTTTTCGAAAAAGAAGGCCGATCTTTCAAAGGGAATTACCGTTTTGCGAGATGCAGCGGTCAGAAGAATAGCAATACCAAATCCCCAGTTTACCCCATATGGTATTGCAGCTATGGAATCAATAACCAGATGCGGGTTAAAGGATACGATAACCCCCAAGCTGATAATGAAAGAAGATGTGAATGAAGTGGCAGAACAGAGCCTCAAATCAGTTGAGGCCGCGTTTCTTCCAAAATCGATGTTGTCCGATGAACTTTTTATCAATTGCAATGAGAAGGATGACTACTGGATAGACGTGGATCCAGCGTCCTATAATCCCATTCATCAGGGAATTATTATAATAAAATCCACAGCGCAAAAAGATGCTGCAAAGACTTTTGTTGATTACGTAATGTCAGATAAGGCAAAAAAAATATTTGCAAAGTATTAAGTGACTGTCTTTCCGAAAGTTATTCGGTGGTACAGGTTCTCTGATATCGCTTTGTTGCTGGGTGCAGTTTAGCGGAAGAAGTATTTCCTCATCTTGAATAAGTAAACCAGAATAGTTATATGAACAGCTAAAATGATGATTATGGTAACTATTGAAGTCATTCTGGCAATGGCCATTTGGGATGGTGAAAGATAGGTACCTGCTCCCTGAGACAACATTTGGTCCAGCAGCCGCATATTGAATAAAGTATTCAGTATGCCAAAGATGGAAAGTCCGATATATACATTCCAGGAAATACGCAGTTGTTTTAGGAATCCGTATCCGCACCAGATACCAATGACCGCAACTAAAACATCCAAAGTGCTGGTCAATGATGTATCGGTAAAGGAACCGAGAAGTGCGGAGTTAATATTGCTGGTGGTGAATGCGCCAATCAGACTGAGTGCACCACTGATAAAAAGATAGACAGCGAGAATAGTTAACCCTGTTGGGCGTTTGGGATTGGGGAAAGTATGATTGCAATATTTGCATTCGGGCGACGAATCAGGAATTAGATTTGCACATTCAGGACAAAGCATGCTGTCTCCGTAATAGTTTTTAGGTTAGTACCGCTCTTATTGTTTTGGACCCGATTTTTGCAATAGAAAAAACCTTAGCAATGATTTATATAAGTATCAAGTATTTACACTCTTCCTCGCCCATTGGGAGAAGGAATGAGGGGAAGGCTCTAGTCTTAATAAATGCTAGTGCTTATACAAAAATCCATTGTTATTGCATTTTCGGGTTGAAACAAAATTAATTAGATTCATAGTTCACAGGAGGTTTTGACCACATAAAGAACGCGATTGGAATTTGCCACGCGTATAGCTTTCAGATGGTGAAAAGAGATTTCGCCTGTATTTCAGAAGAGTCGAGATCACCCTTGAAGAAGAATTCATTCTTATGAATATCGTATCTATAGTCGGTGCTCCAGGTATCCACTCGTTCCACTATTTGCCTTAACCCCTCGGCAATTTTTAAGACCTCGTCTTCTGTCATCGTCGGATGCAACGAAATCCTCACCCATCCCGGTTTTTCGGAAAGGTCGCCTGAATCAATTTTGTTGGTAATTGATCTGGAACGGTTGGGATCAACATGCAGCAGATAATGGCCATAGGTGCCTGCACAGGAGCAACCACCGCGAGTCTGAACACCGAAACGGTCGTTGAGCAGCCTTACCGCCAGGTTATAATGTACATTATCAATATAAAGCGATATTGCCCCCAGCCGATTGCGAAGATTGTCCGCAAGCAGGTGTAAATGAGGAATCTTTTCCAGTTCGTTGAACAGCAATGAAACCAAATGTTCTTCCTGTTCTAAAAGTTTGGGTACGGTCATTTTTTCCTTCAGTTTTACGGCCAGCGCCGCTTTGATGGTTTGAAGAAATGGGGGAGTACCGCCGTCTTCCCGGGCCTCGATGTTGTCAATAAATTTATGGTGTCCCCAGGGATTTGTCCAGTCAACTGTTCCACCGCCTGGATCATCAGGAATATGATTTTTATATAAGCTGGAATTGAAAACCAGAATGCCGGGCGTTCCGGGACCACCAAGAAATTTATGAGGTGAGAAGAATATGGCGTCTAGTTTTTCCATCGGATCGTTGGGATGCATATTAATATTAACGTAGGGTGCCGAACAGGCATAGTCAACAAAACAAAATCCGTCCGCCTGGTGCAGCACTTTGGCAAGCTCATGAACAGGTGTATGTATACCGGTTACGTTTGAGCATGCAGAAAATGACCCGATTTTAATTGGTCTGTTTCGGTATTTATCGAGCATTACTGTAAGTGAGGTAGTGCCAACCGTCCCATCAGTTTCAGGGTCAAGAACGATTACATCAGCAATGGTTTCCAGCCAGGAAGTTTGATTGGAATGATGCTCAATATGTGAGATGAACACAACCGGCCGGTCTTCATCTTGCAGTTTAATGAAGCGCTTCACATGCTCGGATACCCTCAGCCCAAGCATGCGTATGAGTTTGTTTACTACACCTGTCATGCCCGAACCGGCATTGATCAGGATGTCTTCCGGACTGGCATTAACATGCGTTTTAATGATGCGCTGAGCCTCATGGTACGCGTTTGTCATGATTGTTCCGGTCTCGCTTGCCTCAGAATGGGTGTTGCCCACAAAAGGACCAAATCGCTCCACCATCGCTTTTTCAATCGGAGAATATAGCCTTCCGCTCGCCACCCAGTCGGCATAGAGCAATTTCTGCTCCCCATAGGGTGACTTGAAAATCTGCTCGATGCCGATTATATTATTCCGGAATTCTCCGAAATAGGAGGTTAATGATGCCATTTACAATTCACTTACTATTATTTTACCACCGCGAATCTTCTTTTCGGGCAGCCTTACCTCCGCCATGGATATTACAGTTCTCTGGCATTTTATCCGATTTTACAATATCTGTCACTTTAACAGGGCAACTGGCATTGGCTATCCGGGCGTCTCCACGGTCAATGGATTCCTTGCAGAATTCAACCGATGTTACACCTTCAGGGAGATCAAAATATTTAAGAGGCAGTTTTAGTTTATCATAAACTTCAGCCATGAATTTAGCCCAGATTGGTAAAGCGGCCCGGGCTCCCTGCCCATACCAACCGTTAAAACGGATCCTGCGATCATCGAAGCCTACCCAAACGGTGCCGACCAGTTGAGGAGTGAAGCCGGAGAACCAGGCATCAGCAAAGTCCTGTGTAGTTCCCGTTTTACCTGCAGCAGGGCGATGAAAGAATTTTCTTGCAGAACCGCCTGTACCGTAGTTAAGCACGTCTTCCATCATACTGGTGACAAGTGCAGCGGTGGAGCGGGAGATGGCTTCATATGACTCACCTTTAAATTCCTCCAGAACTATACCGTTGCGATCCTCAACCCGGATTATTGACACGGGAGAATGGTAAATGCCTCCGGAGGCCAGTGTTGAAAATCCTGTAGCTAAATCCAAAGGAGAGATTTCCGAGGTACCCAAGGCAATTGAAGGGAACGCACTCAGTTCCGATTTTACGCCCATACGCTTTGCATACTTGATTACCTGTGATGGGGGGGCAATATCAGAAATGGTTAGACGGCCTGCGATAACGTTGACCGATTTTGCCAAACCTTCGCGCAGCGTCATATTGCCACCATATTCTCCATCGCTGTTTGATGGTGACCAGCCATTGTAATTGAATTTCTGATTTGGCAGCGAATATGCTGGGAAATACCCGTTATCCATCGCCACTGTATACACAAACGGTTTGAACGAAGATCCCGGTTGACGTTTGATTTGTGTCACGTGGTTCAATCCATAGGAGAAATCCTGATTGGCACCACCGACCAGGGCTCGTATCTGTCCGTTTGCAGGATCCATCACAATGAATCCAACCTGAATAGTTGAAGAGGCAGTTTTGATAGAATCGACAAAATGAGGATTGTTCTGCAACCGGTAAAAAATTTCCTGTCGTTTACCTTCGGTTTCGGCATCGTGGTATTCGGGTGATCCTTTTATAGCCTTCTCAACGACGGAAGCCAATGCATCTTTATTACTTTCCCATTTCCAATTCTTATAGAAGATCTGCTGATATTCTTTCAAATGCTCGGCTGAGACTTTATTGGCAATCAACTGCATTCTGGAATCCAGCGTGGTGTATATGGATAAACCATCACGATACAGATCATAGCCGTGCTTTTCTGCAATGGTTTCCATTTGTTGGCGGATATACTCAATAAAATGGGGGGCATCACCCCGCATTTTCACCCGGTGACCTCTCGCAAGCGCAATGGGTTCATTCTTCAGTTGCTGATACAGATTATCGTTAATGAAACCTGCTTCAGTCATGTTTTTAAGCACAATATTCCGACGGTTAAGGGCCTTTTCCAGGTGTCTTTCCGGATCATACACTACAGAGGATTTTAGAAGGGCAATCAACAGGGCTGATTCATTCAGAGTAAGATCGCGTCCACGCTTGTTAAAATAAATCTTTGCTGCGGACTCTACCCCATATGCGCTTTTCCCGAAATAGGAAACGTTCAAATACATTTCCAATATTTCACGCTTGGTGAAGGTCCGCTCAATCTGGATGGCCGTTATCCATTCGCGTATTTTCCTTACCCCTACCGAAAAGTAACCCTCATTGGAGCTCTTGAGGTTATACAGATTCTTTGCCAGTTGCTGGGTAATGGTGCTTGCGCCTTCATGTGAAAAGGTGAAAACGTTTTTGAGCATCGCTTTAACAAAACGATCCAAATCCACACCCCAATGGTCATAGAACTTTCTGTCCTCCGTTGCTATTAGGGCCTGCACAAGATGGGCAGGCAAACTGTCCAATGTTGTTTCAATTCTGTTCTCAATGAAAAACTGCCCGATGATTTCCCCGTCAATGGAATATACTTTACTGGCAAGCTGTGATTTGGGATTTTCAAGCTCTGCCAAAGAGGGTAAACCGGAATAAACAAAGATGATGAACGCGAGCAGGGGAATGCCCACTGCCGCAGCAATAGTATATAATCTTTTCTTTCGGTCATACTTTTTTTTCGCAGCAGGACCTCTGGCTGATGAATAATGAGCAGACTCTTCAGTTTCTTTTGCCATTTTATTTCCAGGTTAAAACTTCGAATGTTAGGTTATGAAAAATGCCATAGCAGGGCTCTTCCAACCATGATCCGAGATTAATATAAAAACCGTTCTTGTACGCGAGTACAGCCTTCCTATGTGAGTGTCCAAAAATAACATAATCGTACTTATTTTCAAGATACTTTTGTGCTGAAAGGAACATATTATCCTGTTCGCCGTAATCTTTTTGAGAGGTATACTTCCTGCTGGATTTACTGCTGCCGCTGGCAAGCCAAATACCTATATCCGGGTGAATCAAAGAATAGAGCGACTGAAAAAATTTGTTCCGCAACACTTTCTTTAATATTTTATATCCAAGATCGTTTGCCACCAGTCCGTCACCATGAGCAATGAAAAACCTTTTACCGTCTATTTCTGTGGATACCGCATCCTCATGCACAACAATACCCAACTCATCCTTAAAGAAATCCCTGTGCATGAAATCATGGTTTCCGATAATGAAATGAACCTCAGTACCGCTTCTCGTTAAATCCTGCAGAGCCGTAAATGTACGGAAATAGCCTTTTTGGTAAACCCTGCGGTATTCGAACCAATAATCAAACAAATCTCCCACAATATAGAGGGTTTTTGCGGAATCCTTTATGGCATATAGCAGTTCAACTAATTTTTGTTCCTTGTCAAGTTCACGTGCCTTGGATTCAAGACCAAGGTGCACATCCGAGATAAAATAAACGATGTCTTTCAATAAGGTGTTCTCAAATTATTCATAAGGATTCATGTCTTTGAATTCGCCCAGAAGCCAATTGTCTTGATCGAATTGCAAACTGTTTGGCCGCTTTTTAAGTGTAAACTGAAAAGTATGCTCCTCCCGATCAATATACACGTTTTTGGTGAATGAGGTCTCATTCGGATTATACTCAAAATAAATATCCAGCGGGAAATGATATGCTTTATATCCATTTTGCGTTTGTTTCAGAGTGAGTGTCAGCTGCACCCCTCCGGGAACTGTTTTGGTATTCCAGTGATATTCCACGGAAATTTTACCCTTGCCATTGTATAACCATTGATCGAAAAACTTCGTGAGGTCTTTGCCGCTGATTTTCTCACTCAATGCCTTGAAATCCTCAGTGGAAGCATTGGAGTATTTGTATGTGCTAAAATAATCACGTAAAAGTGCAAAAAAGACGGAGTCGCCGATCTCTCTTCGGAGCATATGGAGGATCCAGGCACCTTTATAATAAACTGTTGGCGAAAACATGTCAACTTTTGGGTCATAGACAGCCTCTTCAAAGGAAAGTCCTCTAAAAGCCCCAATCCGCCTGTTTATCGATAGCGTGGTGTCATAATGTGCCGCATACAGGAGTTCCGAATAAGTGGCGAATCCCTCATTTAGCCAAATGTCTTTCCATGATTTAGGTCCCACGCAATCACCCCACCAGTGATGTGAAAGCTCGTGTGCCAATATGGAAGTCAGTTGCTCATTTCCGCGAACGAAATTGGTTCCGATTCCCGTGATAGTCTGGTTCTCCATGGCCCCGCCTTGCCAGAGAAATTCAGCAACTCCATATTTTTCTTTGGGAAAGGCATAGTCACCAAACAGTTCACTGAAGAATTTTATCATGTCCGAGTGATCTTTAAAATCTGTCTTTGCATAACGTGCGTGTTTAGGGATCGCGTAGTAAAAAATGGGCAGGGTGTCGCCGGAAGCCAGAACACAGAAATCCTTGATTACCTCATACTTCGATGAATAAAGACAAATGAGGTATGTTGAAATGGGATAGAGAGTGCGCCAGTGATAGGTTTTGTAAGAGCTGTCGGCAATCACTTCTTCCAGACGCCCGTTGGAAACCGAGGTAAAGGATGAATCATTTTTGATATACGTATCCAGATATGCCTTGTCATCGGGCCGGTCATTGCAGGGAAACCAGGTTGATGCAAATTCAGGTTCGTTCAGTGTTCCAACAAGCGCGTTATTGTTAATTTCACCAAACTTAAAGGAGGAATAGCCCAGATTTTTCGGGCTGCCGTGATAGAGTACCCTGACAGTAAACGTATCATTTTTGTCAAATTCCCGTGGAAGGGTGATAACCAGGCGCCTTTCCTTAAGAATAAAATCAGATGTTTTTTCATTTACCGTAAGTGAATCGATTTGGAGATTGTCATAAAGATTCAAAAACACTACTGGTGAAGATAGATCCGAAAACTTCATTCTGATCGAAACATCGCCGTTGATGAGCTTATGTTCGGTATCTAGCAAAATTTTTATGGTATAATGTAGCACATCCTGATTATACTGTCGTTGGTCCACATAGACGCCGGCCGGCGAAGGCTTGATCCGGGAACCTGATATTTCATCTGAATAAGATATTTGCGAGTAGGCTTTATTGACATAGCTGAACGAGACGATAAAGCTATAGCACAGAAGCAGAAGACTGATCCTTTTAATAATTTTATCCTTTTGTTCCTTTGACATAAAAATTTGTAATTGAAAACCGTTTCAGGTAAATATCCATACCGAAAAATAATGAAAAATTTACTGGATTTTAGGGCAATTTTAATAATATATGACTGTTAAAATGGATTACTTTACTCTGAACCTCGAGAGAGTATTGGTTGGAGCTTGTTTATGGAGTGATTGGCAAAAACGGGACAGATAATGACCTCCTGTCCCGTTTATAAATACTTTACTTACTACTGCTACGCAATGGTGCCCTGTGCTTAACAAGGATCATTGAGCTTTGATTTCTTAGGGACTCTATCTCGGCAGCAAGTTTCGCCAGACCCTGCGGGGTGTTGAGATCAGCGGAAAACTCGGGGTTGACAATTTGTACTTCTGCCTGACTTCTGGGAAAATCTCCCAACATGTAGAAGTTTTCAGCTTTCAGTATATGCAGACTGTTGGCAGTTAGCAATTCGAAATTGAATATCCAATTTGCATCCATTTTGACTGCCAAATCCACTTTATCGTTTGAAGACGAATACTGCTTTTGTGCGTTCAGCAGAAAGGCCCATCCGGCAAAGATTGATGCACTGCTGTCGGAAATCTTGACATATCCGGAAAAAACAGCCTCAGCCTGTTGCAGTGAATCCATTTTCATGAGTGTCCAGCCAAGTCCGACATATGCTGCCGGGCTTAGTGAATCCAAATCCTGCGCGCCCCGAAACTTTTCAAGTGCACCTGCATAGTCTTTCAAGGTATAAGCATTCCACCCTGAATTGATCTGTGCAGCATATTCTTCTTCAAGGGTAGGCTCTGTGGTAAACAATTTACAGCCCCCCATGAGAAGCGAAAGTGTCATGAGATAAAGTATGACTACTCTGTATTTGTACATTTTACTGTCTTTCAAAATTTTCACTATCGGTCTGTTCATTTTACACTCCGCAAGCTTATTTAATCAACATGAGTTTCTTGATAGCAACAGCTTTTCCCGTTTGTAGCCTGCAAAGATATATGCCGGTTGCAAGCGGTCGGTTATCTTCTCCGCTGCCGTTCCATTTCACGGAGTAGCTGCCCGCCAGTGCGAAATCGTCATAGAGCGTTTTAACTCTTCTTCCAAGGATATCATAGATCTGCAACGATACAATTCCATCCTCCGGCAGATCATAGGCAATCATAGTCGTTGGATTGAACGGATTCGGATAATTCTGTTTCAAAGCAAATACTTCGGGTATAATATTGCTTCCGCTGAATGAGGCATCGATTCCGAGCTTGAATTTACCCAGACTGCCTATATACGCTTTGATAGTTCCGGTTTTGGTGTTCACCTGGCTTCTCAGAGCTTTCCATGAACCTGAAGTATATTCATATATAAACAATCTGCTCGCATCTTTAATTTCCTTTGTATCATAAACTAATTCAAGCTGCAACGGTCTGCCGGAATAACTCGCGGGACCAATTTCATAAACAGTCTCCTCAGCGATTATATTTTGCGATAAAATGAAATATACGGGGCCCTTGACGGACCCTGCCGGGATGGTGAGGACGGCTTTCTTATCTGCGCTTGCCATTGATCCGCCGTTTTCAGGTTGCACAGCTAAAATGCCAAGTGTCCGCACTGTATCATGCGTTGCGCCCATGAGAGAGGTAAGCTTTGAATAAACATTATAGGTACCGCTGCTTCCCAACTTAAACTCACCCGTATATGCAAATGCAGAATTAGTAAGTGGTTCAGCGGAAACCAGCGTAGTGTCGGTATCTTGCCAAACCTTGATAATAGGACGGCCGCTTAATAATGAATCTGTTATAACGACAACATTACAATATTGGGAGAGGGCTGCATTCTGGAATACCGACATTTGTAATGAAGGCGGAATGGCTTTCACGGAGAAGGCGGAATCGCTTATGGTATATGCAGTCGGGTCATCAACATCAGAGAGCCTGAGACGGCATGCCGATGCGGAATCTTTTAACTGAATGAACCATGGATAAGACCCGACTGAAGCGGGTATGGTGGTAACCAGCGTTTTCCATGAGGAGCCGTTATCAGTTGTTACCTCAATTTTCATATTGGTTATGAATGAGCTGATCCATTCTATCGTTTTTGACGTTCCAACAATTAGCTTCTCTCCGCCTTTTGGTGACATTATCGAGATTGCCGGAGTATAGATTGAGAATACTTGTCTGCTGGAATCCCTTACCGCATTGTGTAATGCGTCCATAATCCTGACCCGACATAATGTTGAGGTAACTTTTGGAACAGTCCAACTTAGTGTACCGGCACTAGCACTGAGACTGGCAGCTATCGTACTCCAGTTTGTTCCATTGTTCGAGGTAAACTCAATCTTCACTGTTGATACATCGTTGCTGGTCCACTGAATGTTCTGCAGAGTACCTGCTTTCCAGTTCTCACCTCCAGCCGGTGCTGCTATTGTAATTGAAGGTCTGTAAATGGTGAATACTTTTTTACTGATCGCGAACAGACCTGTATCAGCATCATCACTTATGCGTACAAGACAGTTTTTGGAAGGGGTATTCGGAACTTTCCAAGCAAAGGAATGTGCCTCAGCCGGTGTTGAAGCAGCTATTACCATCCAGAGTGTTCCTGTATCAGTAGAGTATTCTATTTTTACTCTGGAAACAAAGGTACTTGTCCAGACCACATTATAAATACTGTCGGCCTGCCAGTACTCACCACCTGAAGGGGCGGTAAGTGCGAGTGTTGGAGCATAGAGGGTGAAAAGACCACTGCTCATGGAAGTAAATGACGAATCCTCCTCATTACTTATTTTGACTTTACAAGTCGTTGATGCTGTATGAGGAACAGTCCATGAGTATTTTCCTGAGGCGGCGGGGACTCCTGAGGCCACAAAAGTCCAGTTTGTCCCACTATCCGTCGAATAAACAATTTTTAACGAAGCCATATAGCTGCTTGTCCACGTGATATCATGAGAGGTTCCGGTTTGCCAGCTTTCGCCTCCAATTGGAGTAGTTAACGTCAGTTGAGGAGTATAGATGGTGAAGGTACTGTTGCTTACAGATGCCTGACTGACATTCGCCGAATCGCTTATACGAACCAGGCAGTTGGTCGAAGTTAGCAGTGGTGTTGTCCATGCAAAAGAACCTGATACTGCCGGCGTACCATTGGTAATAGTGATCCAGTTAAGTGCATCGTCTACTGTGTATTCAATTTTTATCGTTGAGATATATCCACTGGTCCAGGTGATATTGTGTTGGGTTCCGGATCTCCAGAGTTCACCTCCGGCAGGTGAAGTTAATGCCAGCGTGGGAGTGAATATGGTAAACAGGTTTTCACTTGTAGATGAAATTCCACCACTGGTTATATCGCTCACTCTGACTTTACATTTAGTGGAAACCGTATTGGGTATGGTCCAAAGATAAGTGCTCTGACTTGCCAAAACGGAAGCGGCAATTGTTGACCAGGTTTTTGCACTATCAATTGAATATTCAATCCGAACGCTTGTGATGAATGTGCTCTTCCAGGTAATATTATGCTTGGTGCCTACCTGCCAATTTTCCCCGCCGATGGGTAAAGTCAATGATAAGGTAGCAGTACCGAGCGTAGTAAATTTGTACTTCATACTTTCTGTGCTTCCACCCTCATTGCTTGCTTCCACTTTCCAGAAATATTGTGTTAATGGAATCAATTGTCCCAGTGTTAAACTGGTGTCCGTGAGATTTGAGGATTGAATAACAATGTTAGCGAAATTGCTGTCTGTTGCAACCTGCACTTTGTACTGATCTGCCCGCACTGATTTTTGCCATACCAGTGTAACCGGCTGGACTACACCAGTAGCATTATTTGCAGGAGATGCAAGCACCGGAAGTGCCGGCTTTTCAATAATTGTCGTAAAACTGTTTATCACCGACCAGTCACTTTCCCCGCCGACATTCTTTCCCTTTACTCTCCAGAAGTATTTTGTCAGGTAATCGAGTCCGCTGACAGGTGCACTGAGGTTTGTTGTTCCCGTATCGGTGTATACAATATTTGAGAATAGCGAGTCCTTAGCAAGTTCAACACGGTAACGCTCGGCTCTGGTAGCTGCATTCCATTGCAGGGTGAGACTGATTGGCTGGTTAACCGAAGTATTTACCGGTGAAATTAAAACTGCTGTTGCAGGTCGTTCAATGATGGTTGTAAACGATGACCATGGGCTGTAACCACCCCAGCCTGACTGGTTCTTCGCCTTGACTCTCCAATAATATTTTGTCAGGTAGTTCAGACTATTTACGATCTTTGAAGTATCAGTGAGAGTCGTATCCGTTATTACTGTAGCCTTGTTGGTGTCGGCTGTAAGGTCGAACCAATAATGACTTACGGTCTTCAGCATCTGATCCTGAGCCTTGGTCCATTTAAATGTAAGATTACTGATCGGCTGATTGACAGCACTATTTGCCGGAGCAAGCAGAGTAACCGTTGTCGGAATTCCAAGGGTACTGAATTTGTATGCCGTAGTAAATCCACTGGTACCGCCGATATTATTTGCTTCGACACGCCAGTAATAGGTGGCCATCGATTGCAGTGTATTCACTAGTAAAGTTGAATCTGTCAGATTCGATGATTCGCTAACGATGTTGGTAAACTCAACATCTGAAGCAACCTGAACATGATATTTATCTGCCCGCACTGATTTTTGCCATACCAGTGTAACCGGCTGGACTTCACCAGTAGCATTATTTGCAGGAGATGCAAGTACTGGTAATGCCGGCTTTTCAATAATTGTCGTAAAGCTGTTGATCACCGACCAGTCACTTTCTCCGCCGACATTCTTTCCCTTGACTCTCCAGAAGTACTTTGTCAGGTAATCGAGTCCGCTGACAGGTGCACTGAGGTTTGTTGTCCCCGTATCGGCGAATACAGTATTGGTGAATAGCGAGTCTTTAGCCAGTTCAACACGGTAAAGCTCAGCTCTTGCAGAAGCATTCCATTGCAGGGTGAGACTGATTGGTTGATTGACTGATGCATTTGCCGGTGAAGTCAGTGCTACTGTTGCAGGTCGTTCAATGATGGTTGTAAACGATGACCATGGGCTGTAACCACCCCAGCCTGACTGGTTCTTTGCTTTTACTCTCCAGTAATACCTGGTCAGATAGTCCAGACCATTGACGATCTTTGAGGTATCAGTAAGGGTTGTATCTGTAAGTATTGCTGTTTTATTGGTATCGGTTGCTAAGTCGAACCAGTAATGACTGACCGTCTTCATCATCTGATCCTGAGCCTTTGTCCATGTAAATGCCAGATTACTGGTTGGCTGATTTACTGCATTATTTGCCGGGCTAAGTAGGGTAACTGTTGTCGGTATTCCCAGAGTACTAAATTTGTATGAGGAAGTAAATCCACTGGTGCCGCCGATATTGCTCGCCTCGACCCGCCAGTAATAGGTGGCCAAGGGTTGCAGTGTGCTCAATGTCAAAGTTGAATCTGTAAGATTCGATGTTTCGCTAACGATATTAGTAAAGGCATCATCTGAAGCTACCTGCACATGATATTTATCTGCCCGCACTGATTTTTGCCATACCAGTGTAACCGGCTGGACTACACCAGTAGCATTATTTGCAGGAGATGCAAGCACCGGAAGTGCCGGCTTTTCAATAATTGTCGTAAAACTGTTTATCACCGACCAGTCACTTTCCCCGCCAACATTCTTTCCCTTTACTCTCCAGAAGTATTTTGTCAGGTAATCGAGTCCGCTGACAGGTGCACTGAGGTTTGTTGTTCCCGTATCGGTGTATACAATATTTGAGAATAGCGAGTCCTTAGCAAGTTCAACACGGTAACGCTCGGCTCTGGTAGCTGCATTCCATTGCAGGGTGAGACTGATTGGCTGGTTAACCGAAGTATTTACCGGTGAAATTAAAACTGCTGTTGCAGGTCGTTCAATGATGGTTGTAAACGATGACCATGGGCTGTAACCACCCCAGCCTGACTGGTTCTTCGCCTTGACTCTCCAATAATACTTTGTCAGGTAGTTCAGACTATTTACGATCTTTGAAGTATCAGTCAGGGTAGTATCTGTCAGTATTGCTGTTTTATTGGTATCGGTTGCTAAGTCGAACCAGTAATGACTTACCGTCTTCAATACCGGATCCTGAGCCTTCGTCCATTTGAATGTCAGGTTATTAATCGCCTGGTTGACCGCATTATTTACTGGGCTAAGCAGAGTGACCGTTGTCGGAGTTCCAAGAGTACTGAATTTATATGCCGTAGTAAATCCACTCGTACCGCCGATATTGCTCGACTCGACCCGCCAGTAATAGATGGCCAAGGGTTGCAGTGTGCTCAATGTCAAAGTTGAATCTGTAAGATTCGATGTTTCGCTAACGATATTAGTAAAGGCATCATCTGAAGCTACCTGCACATGATATTTATCTGCACGCAGGGACTTTTGCCATACCAGTGTAATAGGCTGGACTACACCAGTAGCATTATTTGCAGGAGATGCAAGCACCGGAAGTGTTGGCTTTTCAATAATTGTCGTAAAGCTGTTGATCACCGACCAGTCACTTTCTCCGCCTACATTCTTTCCCTTTATTCTCCAGAAGTACTTTGTCAGGTAATCGAGTCCGCTGACAGGTGCACTGAGGTTTGTTGTTCCTGTATCGGTGTATACAATATTTGAGAATAGCGAGTCCTTAGCAAGTTCAATACGGTAACGCTCTGCTCTGGACGCTGCATTCCATTGCAGAGTCAGGCTGATTGACTGATTGACAGATGCATTTGCCGGTGAAATTAAAACTGCCGTTGCAGGTGGTTCAATGATGGTTGTAAACGAATACCACGCGCTATAGTTGCCCCAGCCTGTCTGGTTCTTTGCTTTTACTCTCCAGTAATACCTGGTCAGGTAGTCCAGACCATTGACGATCTTTGAGGTATCAGTAAGAGTTGTATCTGTCAGTATTGCTGTTTTATTGGTATCGGTTGCTAAGTCGAACCAGTAATGACTTACCGTCTTCAATACCGGATCCTGAGCCTTCGTCCATTTGAATGTCAGGTTATTAATCGCCTGGTTGACCGCATTATTTACCGGGCTAAGCAGAGTGACCGTTGTCGGAGTTCCAAGAGTACTGAATTTATATGCCGAAGTAAATCCACTCGTACCGCCGATATCGCTCGCCTCGACTCGCCAGTAATAGGTGACCAAGGGTTGCAGTGTGCTCAATGTCAAAGTTGAATCTGTAAGATTCGATGTTTCGCTAACGATATTAGTAAAGGCATCATCTGAAGCAACCTGCACATGATATTTATCTGCACGCAGCGATTTTTGCCATACCAGTGTAACCGGCTGGACTACACCAGTAGCATTATTTGCAGGAGATGCAAGCACCGGAAGTAACGGCTTTTCAATAATTGTCGTAAAGCTGTTTATCACCGACCAGTCACTTTCACCACCGACGTTCTTTCCTTTTACTCTCCAGAAGTACTTTGCCAGATAATCCAGTCCGTTTACAGCGGCACTGAGGTTTGTTGTCCCGGTATCGGTGAATATAGTGTTGCTGAACAGTGAGTCTTTGGCCACTTCAACGCGGTAACGGTCAGCTCTGAGCGCTGCATTCCATTGCAGTGTGAGACTGATTGGCTGATTGACAGATGCATTTGCCGGTGAAGTCAGTGCTGCTGTTGCAGGTCGTTCAATGATGGTTGTAAACGATGACCATGGGCTGTAACCACCCCAGCCTGACTGGTTCTTCGCCTTGACTCTCCAATAATACTTTGTCAGGTAGTTCAGACTATTTACGATCTTTGAAGTATCAGTCAGGGTAGTATCTGTCAGTATTGCTGTTTTATTGGTATCGGTTGCTAAGTCGAACCAGTAATGACTGACCGTCTTCAGCATCTGATCCTGAGCCTTGTTCCAAATAAATGTCAAAATACTGATCGGCTGATCGACAGCATTATTTACCGGGCTAAGCAGAGTGACCGTTGTCGGAGTTCCAAGAGTACTGAATTTATATGCCGAAGTAAATCCACTGGTGCCGCCGATATTGCTCGCCTCGACCCGCCAGTAATAGGTGGCCAAGGGTTGCAGTGTGCTCAATGTCAAAGTTGAATCTGTAAGATTCGATGTTTCGCTAACGATATTAGTAAAGGCATCATCTGAAGCTACCTGCACATGATATTTATCTGCACGCAGCGATTTTTGCCATACCAGTGTAACCGGCTGGACTACACCAGTAGCATTATTTGCAGGAGATGCAAGCACCGGAAGTGCCGGCTTTTCAATAATTGTCGTAAAACTGTTTATCACCGACCAGTCACTTTCCCCGCCGACATTCTTTCCCTTTACTCTCCAGAAGTATTTTGTCAGGTAATCGAGTCCGCTGACAGGTGCACTGAGGTTTGTTGTTCCTGTATCGGTGTATACAATATTTGAGAATAGCGAGTCCTTAGCAAGTTCAATACGGTAACGCTCTGCTCTGGACGCTGCATTCCATTGCAGAGTCAGGCTGATTGACTGATTGACAGATGCATTTGCCGGTGAAATTAAAACTGCCGTTGCAGGTGGTTCAATGATGGTTGTAAACGAATACCACGCGCTATAGTTGCCCCAGCCTGTCTGGTTCTTTGCTTTTACTCTCCAGTAATACCTGGTCAGGTAGTCCAGACCATTGACGATCTTTGAGGTATCAGTAAGAGTTGTATCTGTCAGTATTGCTGTTTTATTGGTATCGGTTGCTAAGTCGAACCAGTAATGACTTACCGTCTTCAATACCGGATCCTGAGCCTTCGTCCATTTGAATGTCAGGTTATTAATCGCCTGGTTGACCGCATTATTTACCGGGCTAAGCAGAGTGACCGTTGTCGGAGTTCCAAGAGTACTGAATTTATATGCCGAAGTAAATCCACTCGTACCGCCGATATCGCTCGCCTCGACTCGCCAGTAATAGGTGACCAAGGGTTGCAGTGTGCTCAATGTCAAAATTGAATCTGTAAGATTCGATGTTTCGCTAACGATATTAGTAAAGGCAGCATCTGAAGCTACCTGCACATGATATTTATCTGCACGCAGCGATTTTTGCCATACCAGTGTAACCGGCTGGACTACACCAGTAGCATTATTTGCAGGAGATCCAAGTACTGGTAATGCCGGCTTTTCAATAATTGTCGTAAAGCTGTTGATCACCGACCAGTCACTTTCTCCGCCTACATTCTTTCCCTTTATTCTCCAGAAGTACTTTGTCAGGTAATCGAGTCCGCTGACTGTACTGGTAAGATTTGTTGTCCCGGTGTCGGTGAATACGGTATTGGTAAACAGAGAGTCTTTTGCTAGTTCAACGCGGTAACGGTCGGCTCTGAGCGCTGCATTCCATTGCAGGGTGAGACTGGTTGGCTGGTTAACCGAAGTATTTACCGGTGAAATTAAAACTGCCGTTGCAGGTCGTTCAATGATTGTAGAAAATGATGACCACGCGCTATAGTTGCCCCAGCCTGTCTGGTTCTTTGCTTTTACTCTCCAGTAATACCTGGTCAGGTTGTCCAGTCCATTGACGATCTTTGAAGTATCAGTCAGGGTAGTATCCGTCAGTATTGCTGTTTTATTGGTATCGGTAGCTAAGTCGAACCAGTAATGACTGACTGTCTTCAGCATCTGATCCTGAGCCTTTGTCCATGTAAATGCCAGATTACTGGTTGGCTGATTTACTGCATTATTTGCCGGGCTAAGCAGGGTAACCGTTGTTGGTGTTCCAAGGGTACTGAATTTGTATGCCGAAGTAAATCCACTGGTACCGCCGATATTATTTGCTTCGACACGCCAGTAATAGGTTGCCAGGGGTTGCACACCTCTTAATGAAAATGCTGAATCGGCAATATTGGATGTCTCATTTAACAGATTAGTAAATTCGGCATCAGTAGCAACCTGAATCCTGTATGTATCAGCTCTGAATGATTTATACCATGATAACATAATTGGCGTGACTAAACCGGAAATGTTATTGGCAGGGGATGCAAGCACCGGGAGTGTGGGTGCTTGAATAATGGTTGTAAAATGGTTTATAATTGACCAGTCACCAATACCACCAAAATTAATGCCTCTGACCCGCCAAAAGTACGTTGTCAAATAGTCGAGTCCCGTTATCTGAGAGGATGTTCCTGTTACCATTGTGTCAACAAATACCACTTCCGTAAACAGCGAGTCTCTTGAAAGTTCAACATGGTATTTATCGGTGCGTGCGGCAGCAGTCCATTGCAATAGAGGGTTTCTAACTTGATTTACTGACCCTAAAGAAGGAGAATTAAGTACAACGGCAGGTGGTGGGGTGAAGTTGTACTCCATGCTCATTTTTAATTTATCTATCGTGAGCGGGTTTGAAATGGTATATTTTCCCGTACCGGACATGCTTACATTTATCAACTCACCGGTGGTCAAATCCTGCAGTTTTCCCAAGGCGCCTGCAGGGAGGTTCCATTCCAGTGTAATGGTTGATCCTGCCCCACGTTGATACTGGACTATATACTCATTTTTACTAACAAATGGCCATACCGCAAAACGGTAATCGCGAAGGGAACTTTTACCTGAAGCCAAAATAAATCTGGCATCAAAAACAGTTTGTACCGGTCGTGGCGGCAGCTCCATCTCTCCCAGTGAGGCATCCAGACTGTCCGTTGCAACAGGATCCAATCCGAAATTCAGAACCTTCGAACCGCCTGCACCATCGCTGACAGTCAAAGAAAAATCCGCTTCTGCGTTTTTCGGGTTGAGAATTGTGGTAAATGTCCTGATCTCAGAATATGCGCCTTGTCCGGCCGCATTAATGGCACTTACGCGCCAATAATACTGAGTACCATATCGAAGGATTCCAGCGGAAAGGCTGAGAAGCGAAACCGTCGAATCATCAAGAATCGGATTACTGAAAGCAGCGTCGGTTGCCAGTTGCACGTGGTATTTCGAAGCGTTTGAGCTCTGTTGCCAATACAAAGACACGCTGATTGGTTGATCAGTGGCATTTTGCAGTGGTGCAGTCAAAATTGGCGCATCAGGCGCAGAAAAACCCAGTTCGGTTTGAAATGTCCAAATAGCGGAATATGCGCTTGCACCCGCAATATTCCCTGCGCTAACCCGCCAGTAATATTGCGTATTAGAGTAAAGACTGTTGATTTGTTTTAAGTTTTCAGTAAGGGTTGAGTCATTATAAACAAAATACCTGAACGCAGTGTCAAGCGCCACTTGGAGGTGATAAGCGGAAGCATATTCGGAAGAAGTCCATGCCAAATATGGATTTACCGGAATACCGGTTGCTGTATTTAACGGAGTGGCCAATGAAGGAACTGAGGGTAGTGGGATTGCTGCGAGATTATATGTTACTGTCAATCTGAGCTTGGTAATCCCGGGATATGCAATCGTATAGCTCCCTGCATCCTTCAGGGAAACATATATGACCGATCCTGTTATTTCATCCTGCAACAATCCGGAAATAGTAGAAGGGAAGTTCCAGCTTATGTTGATTGTTCCACCGGTTCCCGGTTGAAACTGGAGTTCATATACTTTTTTCCCGGTATATAAAGCGTCACCGGAACGAAAATCCTTCAATGAGGTTGATGAATTTGGAAGAATAAATCTGCAGTCAAACATACCCGAAGGCGGAACGGGTCCCAGGCTTATTTCGTCCAAGCTTGCGTCTAAAGTATCAGAGGCAGATGGGTCTAAACCAAACTCAAGAATTTGCCTTCCTGCTATACCATCACTTATCGTCAGGGGCACAGATACTATTGCTTCTTTTGATTTCAGTAAAGTGGTGAAGACCCTGATCGGTGAATATACACCTTGTCCTGAAGCATTGGTGGCGCTAACACGCCAGAAATATTCCATTCCATTCTGGAGTAATGGCGTCGTAAAACTGGTTTGCAAAACTGATGCGTCATCTGAGAGCAGATTGGTAAAATTTATGTCTGTTGCAATTTGTACATGATATTTTGTTGCACCTGAAACCTGTTGCCAGGTAAGAGAGGTTGTGAGGGGTTGTCCGAGGGCATTATTCAACGGGTAAGTCAGCACTGGTGCTGTGGGTAGAGGCACACCCGATTCTGTTATGAATGACCATATCGGTGAAAATGAACTGGCGCCGGCAATGTTTTTGGCACTTACACGCCAAAAATACCTGGTGTTATTAAATAGGTTAGCTAATTGTTTTGAATTTTCAGCCAGCCACACATCAGTAAAAACAGGCGAACTGAAAAGACTGTCATAAGCCACTTGTAATTCATACAATGATGCATTGGAAACCTGTTCCCAACTCAGTGTTGGATTAACAGATTCCGCTTCCGTACCATTTTGTGGGCTATAGAGTAGTGGAGCAGTTGGTAATGGAATTTCAGTCAGGTTGTAGGTAATGGTTAACTTAAGTTTGGTAATATTAGGGTATGCCGGGGTATAGCTTCCCGTGTCTTTCATAGACACTGTGATCAGAGTACCGGTTATCTCGTCCTCCAGCAATCCGCTTACTGTGGCCGGGAAATTCCAGTTCAACTGTATGGTTCCACCTTTGCCAGGCTGAAACTGAATTTCATGAATCTTTTTCCCGGTGAAGGAGGCGTCTCCCGTCCGATAATCTCTTATTGTTGATTCGAACGTCGTCACATTAAAACGTGCGTCAAAAACACCTGCCAATGGAATGGGCACCAAAGCCGATTCACCAAGCTCCTTATCAATACCATCAGTTGCGGAGGGGTCCAAACCAAAATGCAATACGAAAACATTACCGGTTCCATCACTGACAGTCAGAGGTATATCGATCTGGGCGGCAGTTTGCGCATAAAGGAAACCGCACATCAGAAAGACCAACAACATGAGATTCAAAATTCTGGACATCTATTCTCCATAAGGAAATAATGAAAATTTTATCGCCGGTAAATCGTTTGTTTATAACCGCGTTTCAAACTTCTGCTTACAGTAAACTGCAGCGTATTGAAAATGCCGGGAATAAAGGAACGATTAAAACAGTGAATAAGTATAACTGCCAATCAACCGATCCGCAAGTGGATCAACGGACAGCAGGTTTTTCAGATGTTTCTCTATCAGTACTCCGGGATGGTCTCGTAACTATACCGGAGTACCGATGTTGTTATACCGGGCTCAAAGTATCCGTAACAGATACATTACAGGTAGTCTAGTTATAACTTACTTTAGCAATAGCATCTTCTTTGTCTGGACAAACACGTTTCCACCAGAGACCGGTGTTGCTTCCAGTTTATAGAAGTAGATTCCGGAGGCCAGCGATGACGCGTTAAATGGTATTTCTGTATATCCTGCACTCTGTATATCATTAAGCACTTCGGCTACTTTTTCGCCCAATGTATTGAAGACAGAGAGAACAACCTTGCTGTCTGCCGGTAACGCAAACCTGAATGTTGTTGTGGGATTAAAAGGATTAGGATAATTCTGTGAAAGTTCATACGCCAACGGTTTTTCAACTCCGGAAATAGAGAGAACGTCGAGTTTTGAATTTGTAAGGAGAAAATCTTTCCCGTTTAAAAGAAGATGGTTAACTATTTTGCCGGTTATGATGTCTTTTATGGTGACACTGGCACCCTGAATTTTCAATCTTACAGGATAGACCGCGGAGTTTAATCGCAGTTGATTATCCTGCAGAAGCGAACCTGTAATTGAGTTTGAAGCAAACCGCACATCAAAGATACCACTTGGAGGAATCGGAGGAAGTTCATAACCGGTAGAAGCATTTCCAGCGGCCAGATACAAAACCATGTTCCTGCCGGCAGCGTCCTGGATGAGTAATTTGGCGGCAGACTTGTCAACCTCATTTATACTTAATGGTATAACCTTATTTAGATGTTTATACGCTGGGATCTGTCCCATAAAGATCATACCTGAAGTATTTGCTTTTACCCAGTATCCTTTTCCTGGCTTCAGGGTGTCAGCCATATAATAAGTGTCATGAAACCCGAAGAAATATGATGCGATCATATTCTCAGGATAAGCGTAAAGATCATTGACACTTACTGGCGTATTAAATGGCCCAATCATATTCCAGCCCTGGGACAGGGAAAGCTGGCCGTTTTGTACTCCGCTTCCGCACATGGTAAACTGTTGCGGACTGTCAAATCGCAGCCAATATCCCAAGCCGGATTGCAGATTCTCTGACGTAAAGTATCCATTATCAAATCCGTATGCCGGAGATGTTGCCGTTGGGAATAATGAAGTTTTTCCCATATCGGAAGTTCTCACCGGAACAGAAATCATGTTCCAACCGTTCGCGACTTTTATATCAGGGCAAAGTTGCAAAGTGTACGTGATCCTAAGCGCTTGGATTCCGCTGTTGGTTACCACGTAGCTGCCTTGCTCTTTCATATTAATAGTGATGAGATTTCCGGTTATATCATCGGTAATGAATAAGTTACCGGCCGGAACTTGAGTCGAATCCCAGCTAATAAAGACGGGGTAACCGGCAGTTCCGGGTTGAAATCTCAAATTCCAAACAGCTTGTGTCGTGGTATCACTTCTAAAATCAATTGCTGATGCAATAGAACTTTCTCCCGGAAGGTTAAACCGTGCATCGAATGCTCCGAATGGGGGAATGGGTGGCATCTCTATTTCTCCAAGAAAAGAATCAAGACCTTCGGTAGCCTCCTGATGTAAACCAAAGGTGAGTGTTTGAACGGTGTTTCCACCGTGTGAAAAATTGAGATTAATGCTCCAGGTTGGCGCGGTTCCTTCCTGTAGTGTGCTGAATCGCCAAATACTTGACCATGGAGTACTTTCGGTCTCGTTTTGGCCAAGAATACGCCAGTAATAGGTGGTATAGGGCTGAAGATTTGAAAGTGTTCGGGAACTAGTCCCTCTAACCGTATCATTTACCACAAGTAAGCCCTCACTCAACGATGCATCCGTTGCAAGTTGGAAGCGATAAAATGACACACCCGAGATTGCATTCCAGTTAAAGGTAACCGGTATAAAATTATTCTGCGAGTTGTTTGCAGGGGACAATAAAACCGGATCAGAAAGGCCATCACCGATGACAACATCGTCAATATATATTTCATAATCATTTGGGTAGCTGATGAGAATCCGGAACTGAACGTTTGCCATACGGTATGCACTCAATGAGTACGCGAACTTCGTCCAGGCAAGGTAATTGGTGATATAACTTCTGGCCGCAATATCCGTCCAATTGGCTCCGGCATCCGTTGAAGATTGAACGATAATATATGTTCCATTGGTGTTGTGAGGGATGGCTTTAAACCAATACGATATGAAGGGGTTTGTTGTTTTGCTTAGATCTGTCGGCCCGGCCATGGTCAGGGGTAATTCTCCGTAATGCCAGTTTTTCAAAGTCCATGCTTTTGAACCGCTATGTGCCATGGTGGTCACCGGCTTAAATTCTCCGGGTATCCAATTAAGTGAACAAATACTGTCATTTTCCATGTCATCGATAAAAGGGAAAGAAATTGTTCTTGTGTTGCTGTATATTCCTACGTCATCGAGATGCCAGCCATCAAACAAATTCTTGTCAGCATTGGTGAGCGAATTAAAGCGAATAAAAAGATCTCCTGAACTTTTCAGGAATGATAAATCATATTCTTCCTGTTGCCACGAATACTCTGTGCCTCTGAAAGCTGCCAATGAATTCCAATTTATATTATCTGTCGACCATTCGATTTTCCCGATATCATTCTGCGCTGAATTGAATGAGTATTTGTGACTGAACCGGAGAACCGGTCTTTGCGTTGCCGTAAGATTTGAATGCAGTAAAAGATTTCGGTCTGCAAATGCCGCAGAAGTCCCATTTGGGCTGTCTTCCATCGCTTTTATTGCACTGTGATTGGGTTCTGCAGAATCATTTGCTGTCACTGCCCAGGGAAGATCAGCAGCCCATTGAAAACTTCCTTCGAAGTTTTGAGTAAATGGGGCCGGTTGGGCTGCCATAGTGGATGCCGTATAGAACGAAATTGTTTCTGTACCCTGGTTGATGTACCCGCGGGTGTCCTCTTCATACAGTTTTGCAAAGTATTTTGTACCAAAAAAAGTCAGGTCAGATATCGTGGTGTCCAACGTCGACTGATTGTACAGGTCAATTACCCTGGTTTCGTTTCTGTATTGAACTGAATTCGTGCTGTTATAATAGGTGACCTGATTTTCATCAGTTGAAAGGACAAGCCGGTACCGGTAAAAATATGCCGACGAAGATTTTCCCCAGGATACTCTCATACCATTATTTGTTGGGTTTGAAAGCACCAGTGAAGTTGGAGCAGGAAAATTATCCACAAGTATGTCATCTGCATAGATAGTGTAGCTCGCATTACCATTGGAAGAAAAAATTCTAATAATGACGTTGGGCTGACGGAAATTCGTTAACGGACAAAACAGTTTTTTCCAGGTGGTTGGACCGGAGAAATCCATGTTCCCGATAGTCGACCAGTTTGCACCGTCATCGGCTGAAGCCTGTATATTGACGTAGCATCCTTCGCCTTGTGGTCCAATTCCCTGAAGCCAGAGCAGTACAAAAGGATTAATAGCATTTGTAAGATTAAGCCCGCTAGCTAAGGTTAAAGCTGTACTTCCTGTATTGTTTTTCAGCGACCAGGCATTAGTGCCTGAATGTGCTTGAGTGGAGAGTTGCCATCTTCCAGGAATCCAGTTGAGCTTCGTCAGGTTCTCGTTTTCCATGTCATCAGAAAAAGGAAAACTAACAGTAACACTGTTGTTCAGGACGCTAATGTCATCGATATGCCAACCGTCACGTGAATTAATATTACTGGCGCTATACGATCGAAATCGTAAAAATACATTTCCATACGGCTTGAGAAATGATAGATCGTAGCACTCCTGTTGCCACAGATATTCTGTCCCGGATACGGAAGCCAACTGGCTCCAATTGGCATTATTCGTCGAATACTCTATGCTGCCATAATCTCCCTGGGACTGATTAAAACTATAGCGGTTTTTGAAACTAAGATATGGGCGAACCGTATTGCTTAAGTCGACTTCAAAGGTAAGACAGCGGTCACCCGCCGCGGCATATACTCCGTCAGGGCTGTCTTCGAAAGCATGTGTAGCGCTGTGTCCGGTATCGGCGGCATCAGCTGAAGTAAGTGTCCATGGAATATCCGCAGCCCATTTGAAAGTTCCCTCAAAATCCTGAGTGAATGGTGCTTTTTGTACAGTTACTGTGAATGCCGTATTGATGTCTTGAGTTTCGGTTCCTTCGTTCGTATATCCCTGAGTGTCTTCTTCGAAAAGCCTTGCGTAATAATGGGTGTTGGTAAAGCAGAGATCAGTCAATGTGGTGTCTATTCTTGTTTTATCAAAAAAATCCACTACACGGGTTTCAGTTCTGCCGTAAACGGCTGTTGTTGTATAATAGTTTGTGACCTTGTTTGGATCGGTTGAAATGATCATCCTGTAGTGGGAAAAATCAGCGGCTTTTGATTGTCCCCAGGCAAGATGGAATCCATTGTTTGTGGCATTGTTCAGTACCAGCGATGTTGGGACCGGTGCATCATCGATCATGAAATCGTCTAAATAAACTGGGTGAGGACCATCACCCCAGGCTGTAGCATAATTATTCGAAACGCCGATACGTATAAGCACGCTTTGAGGACGATAGGCGGCCAATGAATATTCCACTCTTTTCCAATCGCCAACTCCATATCCTTGCGAACCGATATTCTGGAAGTTGTATCCACCATCTGTTGATACGTCAATGCTAATATTTAAATAGCCATACGTTCCAAAGTATCCTTGTACAGTCTCCCAAAAACTGATATAAGGATTTTGAGATTTGCTCAAATCAATTTTGTGGTTAAGCATGAGATAAGTCAGGTTCCCTCCGGTCTCCCCAATTTCCCAGGACTTTTCCCCGGAGTGTACTATACCGGTATAATCATGACAGTAGTTGATATCACGGGTCCACGCCGTGTCAGTTTCCAGATCGTCATAGAAGGGGAATAGCGCTTCATTGAGATTCTTATTCAGACCTACGCCCCGCAATGGTACTGACGATTGTGCAATCAGCAAGGGGCATAAAAGCATTAGCGCAATAAAAACAAATGACCTATTCATAGTGAGCCACCTATATGTTATTTTATCGGAATATAATTTCTAACAGAACAACGCGCTATATATCATCTCATTAAAATGATAATATGTAGCGATTCATTACAAAAACAGATCTTTTCTTCTAACGGTGGTTAATACTTTTTTGTCTGAATACTTTGCCTGCACGACCATATCATCGTCTCGCCGGCCGGGATCCGGAGATCACGGTGCAGCAGGAATAGTCGGCCATCTACAGGGGTGTAACGGTCTCTGTTGGTGAAAATAACAACTGGAGTGGGATCAACAGGTATAAAACAATGGGGCGGGACAAAAGTTTCTATAGGGCTGCCCAAATTAAACGCGAGTTGCTCTAAAAACAATATAAAAGTAAGGAGAAATAAAGTAATAATTATTATCAAATTAATTCAAACACTTTCGATTGTTACAGAATGCCGATTGCGTAAAAATACCGGGCATTTCAAACATGCAAGTGAAACGTCCGGATCAGGAGCAGACACAAAAATGCTACTACAATTAAGGTTTAAATAATATATAAATCAAGCATTTTATTGTGTCTTGAAACACGTTTTGTGAATCGGATCACAACAAGGGAAATGGGAAATACGGACTGTCTTTAGCTGAATGAATAACCCCGTAAAAATTCTTCAGTGCTCATTTTGCGTTTGCCTTCGCGTTGCAATTCACGGATTCGCAGCGTGCCCAGGGCAGTTCCCACAAATAGATCGGTTTTGGTTTGATGAAATGAACCCGTGGCAAGATCTATACTAAAATCGACAGATGAGGAATATACTTTAATGACGTTATTGTTATGAAGAAAGAACGCACCCGGAAAGGGAGAAAGGCCTCTTATTAAATTGTGGATGTCTTCAGCCCGGTTATTCCAATTTATTTGGCAGATCTCTTTAGTAATCTTGGGTGCGGGACATGCAAGGCTGTGATCCTGATGCTGGAGCTCGAGGCCATCAGACTCAATAATATCGAGTGTCTCTTCAACTGCCAGGCTTCCAAGAAGGCTCATTTTATCGTGTAGAGTGCCAAAATTGTCTTCAGGCTCAATGGGAAGTGTCTTTTGCAGGTAGACATTTCCCGTATCAACCCTTTCTTCAATTTTGAAGGTGGTAACTCCGGTTTCTTTCTCGCCTTTGATCAGTGCCCATTGAATGGGGGCTGCACCCCGGTATTTTGGTAAGAGCGAACCATGCAGATTGAAAGATCCTTTGGGGGGCAAATTAAATATTTCTCGTGGAAGAATTTTAAACGCCACAACAACAAATATATCGGGTGCATAACTGCGCAATTCAGCGATAAATCGTTCGGACTTAAAGTCCTCAGGTTGCAGAACCGGAATATCCCTTTCAAGAGCATACTGTTTAACAGGAGAACAGGAAACTTTCAGACCTCTTCCTTGCTCTTTATCCGGAACTGTTACGACGGCAGCAATCTCATGTCCAGAATCGTATATTTTCGCAAGACTGGGAACAGCAAAATCCGGCGTCCCCCAAAATATAATTTGCATTTTATTTCTTCTTCTTTGGTGTTACAGGGTAGTCGCAGTCGATTTTTCGTTCTTTGATTTTCTGCAATTCTTTTATAAGCTCCTGCTTCTTGTCATCGGATACCTTATCGGTAAAAAATATACCTTGCAGATGATCGAACTCGTGTTGAATAACCCGGGCAAGCCAATTATCTGCTTCAAGTGAACGATCCTTAAGCTCGAGGTCCTGATAAAAAATCGTGAGTGCTTTGGGGCGTGTCACTTCGGCACGAATATCGGGAAGGCTCAAACATCCTTCTTCCATTGCCACTGTTTCCTCTGTCCGGAATTCAAGTCTTGGGTTGATAAAAATCATTTTTTTGAGATGAGCGAACTCTTCCACATCAGAGAGATCGATAACAAAAACGGATTGATTGCTGCCGACCTGATTGGCAGCCAACCCGATACCGTCCGCATTGTCCATCGTGTCGAACATATCAGAAATGAAAGTCAGCAGTTTGCTGTCAACTTTGGTTATTTTAACTGTTTTTTTGTTTAAAATATCATCTCCGTAGAGATTTATCGGGAGAATTGCCATAAAATTATGCTCCGGAAACTAATTCTTCTGCTTCTGCACTTATGATATCAGCGCTCAATTCAGAATATAGTACAACTTCAGTTGAAAAGAATAAAATCTTGATTATAAGGCGAAATATAACCAAGAGTTGCTGAAAAAAAAAGGTTAGGAGTATGAGGGTGATTGTTGATTTTGGGAGAAAGCTGTCAATGGCATTGTACGTCAATGCGGCCGCCACAACAAGGGTCCCACACAGCAAATAAACAATGAGGGAAATGCGAAAGTTCTGTCCGATGAAGCGCAATGCGTTTCGAAAAGACACCCTGATTTTTGTTTCATCGGTGGCGCATGTTGCAATTTTTGCATAGTCAATAATCAGGTTTACCGAACAGATAAAAAAGAGGAACAGTACATTTCTCAGAATGTTTATTCCCAGCAGAAGCAGCGGGGAACCATATCGGTTGGATAAGTAAAACACACCTGAGTGAAGCGCCACATTAAGCCCAAGGGCACCGGCATAAAGTACAAGAGCCAAAAGGAATATTTTCAAAAAACGGTAAAAATACTTAACACCACCATAAAAAAAGTCCACCCAATGATTCTTCCCGGGATTTAACAGCACCGAGATGAATCCGCCACTGTAAAACAGCTGGATCAGGTTGTAAATAACCGTTACGCTAATCAGTAGTCCGGGCAATGCCTCAATGGTTCGGAGATTCAAGGAGTAAAATTGCAGGAACCACAAATAGTCAAATTCCCCGGTAAAATGGGAGTTTAACAGAGAATGGGCTAGATCTGAGCGTAACAGGGAATAAATGGGTATTGTCAATGCAAAAGCGAGCGCAAAATTGGTGAACCACAGCAGCAACAAATACTTTGTGTTCTGCAAAGTCAGCCGGGACGCTTTTGAAAAAACCAATTTTAGCATTTTGCTCACGACAAACCTCCGAAAACCAGTATCAGGCTCTGCATCCAGTAAAACCATCGAACGGAAAAATAAAGAGATGAACTATATGATTTCGACATGGTAAATGAATTGTTCGCAAAGTTGATGTCAAACAAGTTATCGTGACCACGATCCAGCTCAAAAGCCAGTACCGGATTTGCAGATGTTACGTAAAGGGTTTGAAGCTTTTTATCGGGGTCAATTCGTATGCTAAGTGTGTCAGAAGAGGATTGTATGCTCAGCATTACAGGAAAATTAATGTTCCCAAAATTTGCTATTCGTACAGCGTAGGTTACTGCATTCAGCTGAGTCGCATCAAGAATTGCATAATCGGAATGCCCGCCTTCCCTGTAAAATTGATCGATATACTTATACTCATTTGCCGAACAAAAAGGTTTTAGATGCTGCAATAACTCCATTCCGTGAGCCTGTTTACCCTTATACTTTTCATAAAAACTGCTTAGAAAATGTTGCATCCTGTTGCTTCCCAGCAAATTCTGAACAGCGTGAAAGAAAACAGTTCCCCGTCCTGCGACTCCTGATTCAAACAGCTGAGCAGAGTGGTATTCAGACGAATTCTCAGCAAGCGCGGTAATGGAAGAAAAAGCATAATAGCTCTTAAGATATGGCGCTACCGGTGGAATTTTAAGTGTGGATAGAGTGTAAACCAATGGAATATCTGCAAATTTCAATAACGTTAACCCTTTGACTGGATAAACATCAAAGAAATAGGCAAACGAATTTGGATCACCGAATGAATTCTGAAGAATATCACCGGTTAAAAAGCCTGCAATACCATCAGAAATCCATGCTTCATTAACCTGATCAGTGGAAATGCACGCTTTGAAATATTGTTCCGCAAGTACTTCTGCGCATAAACGTTCCGGCAGAAGTTCACCGACGGGAGTAAGTAAATTGTGTCTGATAATACTTAACTGGGGATAGGTGACTGTAGTTAATTCAGGATCATTCTCCGGTGCGATGGCGATGTTCATAGCAGGGAAAGGAAAGTTCCCAATTACTGTGTGTAGCCAGTTATACGTTCTTTGCAATGATGCAGTATATCTTGGAAGATATTTTTTGTAAGCATCAGGCAGGAAAAAATTTACCTGACATCCTGAACCGTCCTCCCCTAATTGGATAACCTCACTATGATAATTGATAGCAGCGCACCATGCAAAGTCAACAGCATTTTTTGCCGCGAATCTGTATTTGGTTGTTCCGGCTAACGGTTTTAGGCTTGAATATTTTTCGCCCGAGGCAGTTATGCTAAAAGCATCCGGGGCAGTGACAGAAACGGTATAATCCGCAAATTCGGAGTATTTGCCCGTGTAAGGGAAATAGGGACTGCAGTTCCAGTGTCCGCTTCTTTCGTAAATCCCAGGTTTAATAAGATAATCAGCAAGGGTATAAAATGAGTGTGAAGGATTGGACCCAATTCCGTTTATAACCTCAGGAATTCTAAAGGAATAGGAAATGCTAATTGAAACAGAATCGCGACTTCCGAGTTTCCGGAGCAGTTTTATTCTGCCAACGGTGCTGTCCGAAGGATTTGCAATCTCGGTATTTATATAATCCATTGAAGCCGGCTGATTGTTAACGAGCAGCGTTTGAATTTCAAGGTGTGTGACAGATGCTTCGGGTACAGGTATTGATTGTCCAAATACCGTATTGTTGCTTTTAAATGCATTCAGGTACATATGCAGAAAAATATCATTTATTGTATCAGGACTATTATTAAACCATTTCAGGTTTTCTGATACAACTACTTTGGACTGAGCCGGCTGAAATGAGACATCAACAACATATGCAGAGTTTTTATGAGGAATATTCGCTCTGCGTTGGGAAGATTGTGTTGAATCCGTTCCCGTGCTGTCTATCCCCGATACAAATGCACTCTTGTTCACTACTGAATCGGGCACTGCAGTATAGAAGGTGAGCAATGTTGCATTAACGAAGAGAAGAACAAGAATTACAATAGTTTTCATTTTTTAAGTTATATATAAAATTTCAGGCAAAACAACTAAATCCACCCATGCGAATTTCGTACCGCGAAACAGGAAGTTCAATAATACTTCCTATTCATAAAGAGAGATTTACTGCCATGACCTTGTTTTTTGAGGGCGGTTTAGTCCCGGGAGTCGTCCATGTCTTTTTTTATTTCATGCAATTTGTTCAGTGCTTCCAACGGTGTCAACTTATCAATTTCCAACCCATCAATAGCTTTCCTGACTTTATCATCCTTTACTTCAAACATATTTAGTTGTAATCCGGAATCTGAATACATTTTAGCCAATCTTTGCTTTTTTACCTCATAGGGCGTAAGTTCTTTCCCTTCAAGGTTTATAAGTATCTCCTTTGCCCGTTCAGTAACTGCGTTTGGCAGACCTGCCATTTTTGCCACCTGGATACCATAGCTGTGATCCGCCTTACCGGAGGATACTTTGTGGAGAAATATTACCTTGTCGTTGTACTCGCGAACTTCAACTTTATAATTTCTGATCCGTGCAAAAATTTCGGCCATCTCATTGAGCTCATGATAATGTGTGGCGAACACGGTTTTTGCCGCTATATCGGGATTTTCATGCAAAAATTCGGTTATTGACCAGGCAATTGATATACCATCGAAGGTGCTGGTACCGCGTCCTATTTCATCAAGGAGAATAAGGCTGCGGTGTGTTGCGTTGTTTATAATATTTGCCGCTTCCTGCATTTCCACAAGAAACGTGCTTTCTCCGGCTGAAATATTATCGCTGGCTCCCACCCTTGTAAAAATTCTATCTACAACGCCGATCGTAGCACTCTTAACAGGGATGAACGACCCGATCTGGGCAAGTAACACCAATAAACCCAGTTGCCTCAGATAAACGGACTTTCCTGCCATGTTAGGCCCGGTTAGAATTATGATCTGATCTGTATCCGAGTCCAACAGGCAGTCGTTAGCAGTAAACTTAACTCCCGGTGGGAGTATCCTTTCAACAACCGGATGGCGGCCTTCATGAATTGAAATGATATTGCCTTCAGTGAGTACCGGCCGTGTATAATTGTATTGCGATGCAGCTTCACTGAGCGAAGCAAGCACATCCAAGGAGGCTATTAAACGTGCATTTTTCTGAATTTTGTCGGCCTGCATGGCAATTTCTAGCCGGAGTTCGTTGAACAACTCGGATTCAAGATCATATATCTTCTCCTCTGCGTGGAGAATTTTTTCTTCGTATTCTTTAAGTTCTGGTGTAATGAAGCGTTCGGAATTTACCAGAGTTTGTTTGCGAATATACCGGTCCGGCACTTTCTCTTTGTTGGCATTGCTGATATCGATATAATATCCAAAAACGCGATTATAACTGATCTTCAGTGAAGAAATTCCTGTAGATTCTCGTTCACTCTTTTGCAGGTTGGCAATCCAGTCTTTGCCGTTCAACGAAATATCGCGAAGCTCATCCAGTTCCGGGGCAAATCCCGGACGGATAATTCCACCGTCTGTGATTGACAGGGGAGGATACTCCGTCATCACTTCATCGATTCGGTTGGCAAGGTCAACCATATCCTCAAGTTGTTCTTCCAATTGTATAAGGAGATTCGTGCTAACTTCCTTAAGCAACTCTTTAATGGGTGCAAATTTCCTGCAAGAAGTTTTAAGAGAGACAATATCCCGCGGGTTTGACCTGCCGGTACAGACTTTGGAGATCAGTCGTTCAAGGTCTCCAATCTCTTTTAAGAGAGCATTTAGCTTGTTCCGGAGATCTTTCTTTTCAAAAAGTTCATTAACTGCTTCCTGGCGAGCAAGAATTTGCGGCAGTTTTATCAGAGGTGTTGAAAGCCAGCGCTTCAATAATCTGCCGCCCATAGGCGTTTCTGTTTTATCAATAATGGAGAGCAGAGTTCCCTCCCGTGAGCCTTCCTGCATGGAGAATATGATTTCTAGATTCCGCTTGGTGGCATTGTCCAGGATCATGGCTTCAGAAGGATTGAACAGGGATATCTTGCGCAAATGTGACAGATTTGATTTTTGAGTTTCCTGAAGGTAGTGAAGGATAGCACCCGCAGCGACAATGCCCAACGAAAGTTTTTCTATGCCGAATCCTTTCAGGGTGATGCTCTCAAACTGTCTGGTCAACAGATCATTGGCATAGTCGTTTGCAAATATCCAGTCATCAATTTTTGTGAGCCGGGCATTTGCCAGATGACGCTGAAGTTTGGATTCCAGGCTTTCACGGTTTTTTTTCGAAATAATTATTTCGGCTGGAGTTATTTGTTCGATATGCTGTAACGCTTGCTCTATCAGAGTTTCAAAAACGAAGAATTCCCCGGTTGATATATCGCAAAACGCTATACCACACATATCGCCGACGGGGAAAAGCGATGCGAGATAATTATTCCTCTTATGATCGAGCAGTTTATCCGAAAATGCAACTCCGGGAGTTACAACCTCAATAACCTCCCGTTTTACAATGCCTTTAGCCAGTTTGGGGTTCTCAACCTGCTCGCAAATTGCGACGCGGTATCCTGCCCTTACCAGCTTCGGCAGGTAGGTATCCAACGCGTGGTGGGGGAATCCTGCCAGAGGAATTTCTCCCATGGCTCCGTTCCCACGCCGGGTTAACGTGATTCCTAGGACTTTGGATGCAATTTTTGCATCCTCTTCAAATGTTTCAAAGAAATCTCCCATGCGGAATAAAAGGACAGTGTCCGGATAAGAGGCTTTTACTTGGCTGTATTGCGCCATTAATGGTGTTTGCATGACGCAAATTTACGAAATAATTTTATTTTGTCGTCATGTGGAATACACCATCCCAGTCTTCAGGAGGCGGATTTTCGCAGAAATACTTGCATCTGGTCTTATAGGTCTTTGATGGTCCATCCAGGGGGTTAGCCTGCAATGCCTCGTCGAACTTTTCGATTGCTTCAGGGAAACGTTTTTCCTTGTATAACTGCAGCGCTGCTATATATAATTCAATGGATGCAAGGACATTTTCTGCAAGATCCGACTTGTTGTATGCCAGCAGCTCAAACACCTGAATAGGCTTTGATTTGCCTTTAACTGTGAGAAAATCCAGTTCACGGAAGAAGAATTTATCCGAAACCATTTCGTAGGTACTCTCACTGACCATGATATAGGTCCCGTATTGTTTATTGGCGCCTTCCAGACGGGAGGCAAGGTTCACCGCATCTCCCATAACCGTATAATCAAATCGTTGAGTTCCTCCAACGTTTCCAACCACCATATCTCCACTGTTGATTCCCATACGGGCTCTAATGGTCGGCTGGCCTTCACTTTTCCATTTTTCCCGCAGTACATTTAACCGAGCCTGCATCTCAAGCGCGCTTTTGCAGGCATACCAGGCATGATCCTGATTTGGAATGGGTGCGCCCCAAAATGCCATCACCGCGTCACCGACATACTTGTCCAGGGTACCTTTGGTATCAAAAACAACTTTGGTCATCTCACTGAGATATTCATTCAAAAAACTGATAAGGTCTTCTGGCTCTTTGTTCTCCGAAAATGTTGAAAAACCTTCAATATCACTGAAGAACACAGAAAGATTCTGACGCCTCCCGCCAAGTTGCAGGTTATCTGGATTGGCAATCAGGTCATCTACAATGGTTGCGTTAACATACTGACTGAACATTCCCTTTATCATGCCCTTTTGTTTTCGCTCCGAAACGAGGTGGAAAACAGTGCTGCCTATGTAACCGAACAATATTGCAATATTGGCACTCATTATGGTGACCATAAAAGAATGCTTCTCGAACATATAGAATGAGAACATGCGCGAACCAATAAACAGGGCACCAATAAACAACAGGTTACCAATTTCAAGTAAAAATCCATATTTCATTTTAATCCCTTTAAGAAGGGAGGAAAAATAAAACGTGATAAAACAGAGGGCAATTATCACAATAATTTCAACAGATTGCGGCTCTTTTTGAATGAAATTCCGCGATAAAATATTCTGGACGGCATTGGCGTGGATCTCAACTCCATTCATCAGGTTGTCGCCTTTATTATCACCTTTCGAGAACGAAACAGGTATAATATCCCGGTCTTCAGGCATGCTTGAACCTATGAGAACAATTTTATCTTTGAAAATGGATTTGTCCATGAAATCCCATTCATCGATGTCTTCTCCAACATCAAGTTCGTCTTTCGTCTTAAATGTATGGTCGTCAAGCACTTGGGCAAAATCAACATATTTAAAAGTCCGGCTTGGCCCATAAAAATCTATCAACATTGATTTGTTGTCAAACTTGGGTATCATCCTGTCAGCAAGTTGAAAATATTCAGGCGATCTTCCTGCACAGGTAAGGCTGGAAAATCCAAAGTACTTGTTAAGCACAGCGAACGAGAAAGAGGGGAGGAGCTTGGCAGAAGGGCCGTCATAGACAAAGGGCTGATAACGTCTCACAACACCATCATTGTCATTGGGCATCTGAACTATTCCAATCGAACTGTCAGCCTTGAAAAAAATGTTGTTGTAGTTCACTTCTGTATTGGTAATCGCATACCCCTCCGCTTCAATTTGAACGTTGACCCCATTCCCCATATCTTGCGCAATAACGCTGCCTTCCTTTATATCGGTTTTCCCGGCAACGACAACATTTTTTGATTCACGAATAATATTGAACAGGGCCGAGTCACCGGCAGCAGCGTCGGCAATATTGTTTGTCATCACCACGTCTATGCCAATGGCTTTTGCCCCGGCTTTGTTCAGGTTATCAACAACTTTCGCATATACACTTCGCGGCCATGGCCATTTATAGGGAATTGCATCATAAGTATTCTGCGTTATCTCGACAATAATAACTTGTGCTGAGTCTTTAATAGAGATCGGACCACGATGTTTAAAACGTTCATCAATGTGCTTTTGTTCAAGTTCTTTCAAAGGTCCAACAGATATGAGAAACTCCTGCGAAACTGCCACTACAAGCAGTGCGATAAGAAAGCAAATTCCCGGTTTCAAAAATGCTGAGCCGTATTTTTTTATGGTTTCCATTGCGTGTTCTCGATTGCTTCAAAAAAAGAGACCCCGCGGATTTTAAGCCCGGGGTCTGAAAAGTTTATTGCGCAGTGCCGACCACTGGCAGAAAAATGCTTGGGCAGCTTCTGGGTTTGCAGATTCCTTGAACGGAAGGCAGCCCATCAATTGCCTACCAATTATACCGTGCGGTAAGCCCAACGGTTGAATCATTATACAAATTTGCCACAACTGAGGGCAGCTTGTTATTGACCAAATACCTGAGAACCAACTGAAGGCTGAAATTCCTCATGACAAGATATTCCGAGCGCGTCGAAATTTCAACTCGTTGAAAATCTCCGAATGTGGGATTGACACCGGCCCATATATTAAGTTTACGATCCAGCATATAATATCGTCCGCCAAATGAGAGTGCGTAAATGTTCAGTTCATCCGTCGGGTGCGCCGGATCATTCAAGGTAACGTATTTCTTACCATTTGTGGTGTCGCCATAGAGCATTATTCCGCGATTCCTGGTTAAAGAAGAATGACTGATATTTACATCGAAATTTGTCTGAAGATTATCAAACCAGAGGGTTTTCGTTGACAGATTGATCGAATAGTTCATAGCATCATTGTTATATAACGTCTGATCATCCCGTTCGGAAATGGAGTAGGAGAGAGAGACTTGATGACGCTTGAAATAAAGGAAATCATAGGAAACCTGCAACATAATACGGTATGTCCGATCATTGGTGTTGGGGTCAACAATAGAAGTGTCGGGTTTCCCCGGTGATAATTTATCCCAGACAACCGCAGCAGATGGAAGATAAACGTCATTTTTGTTGTCGCTGAGGAAATAACTGACCATGAATCCGGGCAGATTGGCGCTGGGATAATAGGAAACCGCGCCGGCATAGGTATTGAATGTTGTCGTGCCTGCAGCAGTCTTTTGGAGGTTATCCTTTAAATTTTCAAGTGATAATGAAAGGAATAATTTATTCTCCATCAAACGCAACCGGTCAGTGAAGTTGACGCCGGCAATGTTTGTTCGCAGATACGAGTTTGAAAATGATTCATAATCACTTCCGCGATAAATATACGAACCCTTCAAATAGTTGTTAAAATAATTAATAGACAAGGCAGCTTCTGAAGCCAGTGTAGAAAATTTTTGTGGATTCAAAGGCTTAATAAACTGGTTAACGGTCATAAACTTCTGAAGAAACGTTTTATATTCCATGATGTCCAGAGTCGAATCAACAGAATTCAAATATGTTTTAAATGCATCATCAGTCATATTCCCCGTCGAAATATCGGAGTTACTTATACTTACTGCGGCCTGTCCCGTGAAAAGGACATGCTGATCGTCTATACCAACCAACAAATCTGTGCCAAGAACCACATTCTCCTGTGGACGGGCGCCAATATCTATTGATTTGGTGTCATCTGCGGAATGCATGTATGTCAATCCAAATTGAAAACTTTCGCCGCGTCCAAAATAGGGGTGAACTGCAAACATTTTTCTGGAATAAGTTCCCAATTCACGGGCTAATGCCTTGCGTCCCCCAAATTTTGAAGAATCAACATCTATCACATTTGACATGAGCGGAACAGTTTCGCCGGGCAGGTACACATGGTCGAGCACGCCTTCAACCGATCGGCTGATTTCACCATATGTCGAAATGACGTTAAAGGCTCCAAGCGTCAATGAACCGGTCACACCTCGAATCCGCTTTCCGGATATAACAAGAGACGGATACGTTGGGTAATGATCGCCGACACTCAACTGAAGCCATTCGGTTCGGGCATTTAAGGAGAAACGGTTGTTTGGTTGCAGATATTTCTTTTCTTCGGAAGTAACATAAGCGCGCGCATCAACATCCAAAAACTTATAATTCCCCGACAGGTTCAAGTCAAGACTGTTATACAGGGTGTTAACATTATTTGTGTTTTCGTTCCGGCTTTCAGCAACAGCGTTGCCCTGATAGGTCATTTGCGCGGCAATTTCCGTCGCGGTTTCATCACTCACCAGATTAAAGGCAGTCACAACACTGTGATAGGGTTTTTTATCCGTATCGAATAATTCAACCCGGATAGTATGTTTTCCCATGGAAAATTTCTGGGGAAAATTATCTGCATAAAAAAGGAGCATATCTTCTGCGAACAATACGTTTGCTGTAACATCATTGTTGTCGATATATACCTTTGTTGCTGCTTTATCAACTGAAGATGACGCCCGGAGAAGTGAAATGGATACGAAAAACTCGCTTTCTGCCACATACTTGTTTTTCTCGGGTGAAAGAATTGAAACTTCCCGGTCTTTTGGAGAGAGGGGAAGTACTTTAATTTGTAATGGTTGATTTTGCTGCGGTGCGCCTAAGGGGTAAGATTCGGAAACACCATTTTCAAGGGTGATAACGAAATAGCATTCCAGATAAGGTGGAGTTACTCTTTCCCCGGATATGAGATATTCAGTTGTGGTTCCACGGGTTGTCATTTCGCCTTGTTTGAATTCCGATTCGCCAAACGAGCGGTAGAAAACTGTTGATTTTGCTCCTGCATTCGACTGCAATAAATCAAGGCTGATCAAATAATCCTGCCCTTCGGTCGCATCACCGGCCTTAACACCGGAGACAATACTGCTCACCTGTCCGTAGACTGTTGAGTGAATTATAAAGAGAGAAAGAAGCAATAAAAAATAGGGCTTTGTAAAAATCTTCAACATTAGCTTACTCCAACATGGATGTTAATAAAATCAGGCTATCGATTAAAGGAAACGTCAAAGGAACACGAAATAACTTGCGTTCCGGATCCTGGAGGTGGAAACCGGAACGCGAAAAGCCGCTATTGTTCTCCAAGATATTCAATTATCAAATCACCGGTGCTGGTTTTGATGATCAGCTTCTTGGTTGATGTGTTTTTTATTGAATTGCTATCCTGTTGCTGTTGCGGGGTAATCACCCCAACTATTATGTTACCGTCCTGACCAATAGTTGCCGTTGTACCGGGTTTCACTGTACCGGATTGCTTTTGTCCCACGGTCCCTTTTATATCAACAAGTCCTTCAAACAAAACGAGGGTTGACGTCCCATTCCCATCCACAATTATATCGCCTACCGTTCCACGGATCGAAGCGACCATGGTTGGGGTTGTAAAGCGAAATTCTTCATTCTCCTGATGTGAAACGCTAAAACCGACCTTCCCTTTATCGATATAGGTGTTCTTGGATAAGTCGCCTTTGTTCTTTTCAGCGTATATTTTCAGATTGGAATTTTCCCGAACCCGAATCAGTGAGTTGTCGGTAAATTTAATCAGTGCAAGCGATTTATCGCCTGTTTTAATCTCATCAGCAGTGCTCAGAGGAACACCAACTTTGGCAGAAGCCCAGTTGGTCCCCTTTTTAAACGAAACGTCCTTGATGATTTTCATCACCACGGCAACCGGAGAATCAGTTTTTGGATTTTCGCTCGCAAAAATTATCCCGGATAAAAGTACTAAACTGAGAAAGATCGTATATATTGTTTTCATGTTCATTCACCTTTATCAGTTCTGTTTTACAAAAGTAATTTTAACAATGTTCTCGGGGTGAGACTGCAACCAGGCTACGACACGCTGTACGTCCTGTGCAGATAATGCTGTACCATTCTCAGAGGTAAGACCAGTAATATTGATTTGGCCTGAGAAAAACGAATTAAGAACCGACGCCGGGATCGTGGAAGTAAATCCCTGAAGGAATGAGGAAATAGCATTGTTAATAAGCGTTTGCGTTGCATTTGAAGGTTGAGCAATAACGAAACTCACAGGTTGTGAATAGAGATTTGAGCCTCCGCCAATGCCCGAGACGTGAGCACCTACCTGTAAAACTATTTCCTGACCGATTGTCCACTCCCGATTGAAGGGGAGCGAACGCAAATTAACTGAGGTCAGGTTGCCGGTTATTTTCTGATCATCAATGAAGGGTACACCTGAACGCAAAGCATCTTCCAGGGATTGTCCTGGGAATTTTCGTTCACTTGCCCGAACAAAATAATATGAGTCAGGCCCGCCCGTTATACCCTGAACTCCTGTCCATATGGCAACAACGTTTCCTGCATCTAATGAGAGGCCGGGTGTGGGGTATATTAAGGAAATGGTTTGCGTAGGATTTTCGAATGACATCTCAGCCCGTGCTGCCTGGCCGAGGACAACATCTACCACCGGTGATTTTACTTGAAGCAGCATATAATAGGCTCCGGTAGGTTTACCCTTATCCAGGTTTTTTTGAATAAGGTTGGTGTTCTCATGATGATTCTGCAGGGTTATTGTGTTCCCCAAATCACTGTTTTTGAAATCTCGTACCCTAAAGGGCTTGGTGGTAAATTCAACCAGTCGGGTATAGTCCGAAGCACCGACATCTTTCCAAAAAAGCTGCCCATATATTCTGATCATATCAGTATTGTGTCCCGGGGGTGGATTAAAAGTTACTGTAAATACATCAGGAGTTCCTTGCATATTATCAGTAATAATGAAACCCGCAAAGTCTAGTTGTGTTAATGCAGGAAATGTTTTAATCTGGATGTTATAATCCAACAATTGACCAAACAGACACACTGGAAGAATAAGAAGAAATAATATTACACGCCGAGTCATAGCAACCTCCGTCTAAAATTTATTTATAAAAACTTGAAACCGGCAAAACACTTGTTTTAAGTATTAAAAGTAGTATTTGCCGGATAGAAGTTTTGTGCTCCACGTTATATTGTCAGGAAAAAACAAATATTCGTGTCAATAATCACATATAAAATAACTTGTTTTCTGATAAAAAAAAATATTTTCTCTGTAACTTCATGGAATTGTAAGAATATCATAGATATTATGCGTTAATACTTTCTTGCCGCCGCCATTCCACTCACCGGGATTTTCCATTACCTCGCGAAAGACCCCAAGGCCTGCACCACCACTGTCATCCTGAGCACCAACAAGCAATGTGATCTTTGAGGATTTGTTAATAGCGCCAATCATTGTTTTAGGCAATGAAAACAATACTGAACGTGATTCAACATTGCCGAGTGTGTTGGAAATATCTTCCTTTGCCGGAATATACTTTGCAACAATCCCGTTTTTGCAATCCACGATTTCCAATCCTCCTCCGATGTAAATTGCTTTATTGAACGAACGTTCAGGCTCCAGGGTAAAATTCGCATTCTTTCCAACACTGGTGCATGTTGCCGACGAGTCCGAATGAATAAGGACGGCTGTGTACGTAAGTTGATATCCATACTCAGGGTGCCATTTAGGGTCAGCAAGATTGTTGAAAATAAGCGTAAAGTAATAACGCCCGGTATCCTCAGCAAGCTTAAAATGGGTAATATCCAGAATTCCTTTTGCAAAATTGCTGTTTAGAGGATAAGAATAAAACTCATCTCCGGCCGGATCAGATTTATCAAAAATCACTTTTGCGTCAATCCCTGGTGTTCTTTTTATTTCAACATTTGTCAGCAGACGGTAGTCTGGTGGATGAACTGATGCAATGGAAGGGTCATAGCTCGGACGGCAAAAGTTGAATTCCGATTGTAGAGCAGCAACTTCGTTTGATACAGGTGCCAATTTTGAATTTTGAGACCATGTGTTTCCGTTTGAAGAAAAGACGGCTATTTGTGGATTTTCTTCATCAATCTCTACTTCACAATTTGGTTTATCGATTAACAAGGGCAGGGCAATTGAAAAGGATTTGGGACCGATGTTATATGCATATACAATTCCAATTGTTTTGCTTAGCTTTTGTGAGCTGGCTTTGAGTATCAGTTTGTTTCCTTTTTCACTATAATCCAATTTCACAACAGCCTCGCCCGCCAAAACTTCAAACGATGCCTGATGAATTGCTTTGGGTAAGTGAGATGAAAAGAGAATCACATTGGAGAATGCATTGTAGTTTATTCCCAGATAATCCTGCCGGAATGCCCGCAGATATTCTCCCAAGCTCCATGCCTGCGAAAAGGTACCGCTTAATCTGATCTCCTTTTCTCCAGGGCGAGGGTACGCTTCCATCAGTTCTGCTATGGTTCCTACGGCTCCCTGATGCAGTATTTGCCTGGTAAGCGCCTCCGTCATCTTCCAGGCAGAATCCTGCAAGCCAAATTTGCAAAGATTGGAAACGGCTATCCCGGTGTTCCATTGCCAGATTATGCCATTGTGATAAGCTGCATCTTTTGGATAGAAGGGAGGATATTCGTGGAAGGGGTGGAAGTTTTTCTCCTGATACCCAAGCGAAAGCAGTCCATAAGGCGTCCCTATGGTGCGCATTGCTTCGTTAAAATAGCGAAGCTGCTCAGCCCGGTTTATAAACAGCGAATCATCATAAATGGCAAACAGGGTATTGGGCCGGGCGCTAAAATCTGTTTTACCGTCCACTGTCAGCCTGTCGGCAATTTTGTGCTGCAATGAATCGAAGTAACAGTCTCTGATGTTGTGTAGAAGCTTTGAAAGCAATTGCTGACACTCGGATGCGGTTGCTTCATCTTTGATGAATTCTGCAGCTGACTTTGTTGCTCTCAGTTGTTGTAACCAAAGTTCCTGAATATCAATCGCCCGGTTTCCTCTTGGTGACCAGGGCCCATCGGGACCAACGGCATCCATCCATGTTTCTGCATCCCGGTGCACAAGGAAGCCCAGTGAATCCAAGTATAATTTTTTTGTTCCGGCAAGTGCAGTTTTGAGAACGGGGTATATTTTCTGTAAAAAGGCAAAATCCCCGGAACAGGTGATATAATTCATGGCCTGGATTACGAACCAGGGAGTGCCGTCAGTTGTGTTATAAATGCTGTCTTTGAGCGTCACCCTGTTGGGGATACGCCCATAGTATTTGGTGTCGGATGAGTCCTTTATTTGGTATTCGGCAAAAGAGGAAAGTATGTCTCTGGCATCTTCAAAATTGTTGATCGCATAAGTTGCGCCGGGCAATGAAATGAACGTATCGCGTCCCCAATTATTGTTAAACCAGGGTAAGCCTGCAAAAATACCTTTTGATTCCTGAGTGGTTATCAGGGCATCAATGGATGCAATGGCCCACAACTGGGCTTTGTTAAAATCTTCGTTGTCTGTAATAACCTTGGATCGTTCCAGAACTGAATTGATTCTTTCCCGTTTGGCTTTAATTAGTGATTCTGCAACCGGCAAAGCAGCTGTTACTGCCCGGCTGCTTTCAACGATGTCGATGATAATCGAGCATTCAGTCTTGTAGGGCATTAATAGTAATTCCGGGCTTTTTCCGGGGGAGCTTTGGAACTCGATAATGCCTGATGTTGAAACACGCAGTATATACTGAGCCGGCAGTTGATTGGAAACAAATATTACTGAATGCCCGCTTACTGTTCTGGCAGATGAATATTCCAACCCTGAAAGACGGAGCGTTAACGGCTTGACAACATTGGACACCAGAATAGCCAGAGCATCAAGAGAATCCGCAAAGCAAACTTTTTCGACCATGCCATTAGGGTACTTTCGCTCCAGCAGATAGGGCAATACTGTGACTATCGATTTATCTCTGGGGAGAAGCTCATTTCCTATAGCGAGCGAATAATCCCTGAAAAGGTTCTGTTCCCGCAATATCCAGCCCCGCCAGCCATCATCAGTATAGCTGTTTGTTTCTCCGTGAAATTGACCAAACCGCTTGTTGGTGAACGAAAAAGTCCGGGATTGTCCATCAACCGTGATGGGGATTTTATCGATCAGGAGGGGGATATTTTGTGGACGCTGTGCATAGGCATTTCCTATGCAGAAGTAGATACAAGTCAGAGCAAATTTGCAGACATTATTCACAGATGTATTCTCCAGGTTCGAGAATTTATGGGTATTTCAGTTACAGATAAGTCTTAAACCATCAAGCTGTCTTAAAAGTCAAATATTTGATTTCTATCCGTGGAAATCCGCGTTATCAGCGTACCATTTTTTTCCTTCTGAGACAGCCTAATAGTTTATAAAATTGCATTTCTGCCAATCTTCAACTCTTTGCAGAGTTGAAATTGAACAAAAAAAGAAGTCTTTGGTATTAACTATGCCGGATATTCAGAATATCGCCATCTTTCACTATGTATTCTTTTCCTTCAAGGCGCCAGACCCCGGCATCTTTGCACTTCTGGAATGAACCGTGTTTCACGTAATCATCATAATGCACTACTTCAGCACGTATGAATTTTGCATAAAAATCGGTATGAATTACACCGGCAGCTTCCTGAGCCGTCATATTTTTTCTAATAGTCCATGCGCGGCACTCGTCTTCGCCAATGGTGAAAAACGATTGAAGGCCTAGCAGATCATAGGTGGTCCTCAGTATCTTGTCCAGTGCTGATTCCGAAATCCCAAAGTCTGATTTAAAGACCTCAGCTTCTTCAGGGGGCAGTTGGGCAAGCTCATATTCAAATTGGGCAAAGAATGGGAAAACGGGAAATTTGTCTTTTCCGAACCGGTTTTCCAAATCGGTCACCAATCGTTCGGAGGCATCTTTGGAATCTTCATCCAAATTGATCCCGATAATAAGGGGTTTGCCGGACAGGAATTGATATCCAGCCAGTGTTTTGGCGTCTGTAGGGTCCAGCACAAGCGTTCTGACAGGCTTTTCCTGCTCAAGATGTGCCATAATTTTCTTGAAAACCGGCAATTCCCGGGTTGCCTGTTCGCTTTTGGTTTTTTGGATTTCCTTCTCGATCTTCTCCAGTCTTTTTTCGACCAGGGTCATGTCGGAGAGCAGAAATTCTGTCTCAAAAAACTCAATATCCCGACCGGGGTTAATTGACACTTCCGGGTGTGGGACTGCATCATTTTTAAACTGACGAACAACATGGATCAGTGCATCGCTGTTTTTGACGGTATTTATGAAATCGGATGTGATTTTTACTTTTCCTTCCTCCGATACCGTAAGTCCTGTAACATCAAGGAATTCCAGCATTGCGTATACCGAACTCTTGGGATTGAATAATTCAATCATTTTATCCAGTCTTGAGTCCGGAACGTTTACCACTGCCCGTTGTGAACTGCTTTTCCCTTCGAGTCCGGAAGAGGAGGTGAGAGTCTGGAAAAGTGTTGTTTTTCCTGAATTTTGAAATCCGATTAATCCTATTTGCATATGCCCAATAAATTTAATGAAATAATAAAATTAAATATATTGATATCGGCGTCGGGAAACAATGAAAGGTTTACTCTTAAGAATATTTTCATTAAATTAGCAGGACGTTAACAAAATGTGGTATTGATATGATATTCCCAGGTTCATCAATTCTTCGCGATACGGTCACGATGATTCTTGCCGGCGGACAGGGCGAAAGGCTCAATCCCTTGACTTTATTCCGCTCAAAACCTGCTGTTCCCTTCGGCGGGAAATATAGAATTATCGACTTTGCCCTTTCCAATTGCCTTAATTCCGGACTTCGCAGGATCTATATATTGGTTCAGTACAAGTCTGATTCCCTAAATCAACACATTTCGGAAGCGTGGAGCATTTTCAATCCTGAATTAGGTGAGTTCATCTATACAGTGCCCCCACAACGCAAACTGAATGGTGATTGGTATTTGGGAACAGCTAATGCCATTTATCAAAATATGAATCTGTTCTCAGAACGAAAATCAAAACGATTATTAATACTCAGCGGTGACCACATCTACAAGATGGATTATCTGAAAATGCTTCAGTTCCATAACGACACCAATTGCGACTTGTCCATCGCCTGTATGGAAGTCCCTTCAGAAGAAGCTTCACGCTTTGGTGTGGTTGGAATTGATGCCAATTACCGCGTCGAGTCGTTCATTGAGAAGCCACCTGTTCCGCCGGAAGATCCCAATAAAAAAGGCTATTCCATGGTCAACATGGGAATCTACATTTTCAATGAAGCTGCTTTGAAAGAAGTGCTGAATGAAATGCAGCAAAAGAAGATAAAAAGCCACGATTTTGGCCAGGATATCATTCCCTATATGATCCGTTCAAACTACAGTGTTATGGCTCATATTTTTGTTGATGAAAACAAAAAGAGCAAACCCTATTGGAAAGACATCGGAACCATCGACAGCTATTATGACGCGAGTATGGATTTAATAAGCGTCAATCCTGAATTTAACTTATATGATTATGACTGGCCTACCAGGACCTATCAGAATCAATATCCGCCTGCCAAAACACTGTCTCACGAAGGCGAACGAATCGGACGTACATTGAATTCAATGATTTGCGACGGAACTATCGTTTCCGGAGGCCTTGTCGAACGTTCCATAATTGGTGCTAACGTCCGGGTTAACAGTTATTCCTATATAACCGATTCAATTGTTATGAACAGTTGCGATATCGGACGCCGTGCGAAGATCAGAAGGGCCATCATCGACAAAAACGTAATTGTACCTGAAGGAGAGGAGATCGGATTCGATCCTATCAAGGATAAAAAACGGTTTACCGTAACTGAGTCCGGCATTGTTGTTATTCCAAAGAACTATCATTTTTAGCTGTAACGTTTGAAACCTCCCTCGCTCCCTCCCTTGGTGAAAGGGAGGGCAGCATGAGAGATTACTATGAATGAAAACCTCAAATCGAAAATTGATAATTTACCTGAGACTCCGGGAGTCTATCAATTTTTTAACGACAAGGGTAAGATACTCTATGTAGGTAAGGCAAAAAACCTTAAGAATCGGGTACGCACCTATTTCCTGACCAACCAACCTTCAGCACGAATAGCTATCATGACACAGAAAATCCACGATCTCCAGATGATCGTGACTGATTCTGAGATTGAGGCTCTGGTCCTTGAAAATAATCTTATAAAGCAGCTTAAACCGAGATACAACGTCCTGCTCAAGGATGATAAATCTTTTCCCTATATCAAAGTCACCAATGAACCCTACCCGCGGATTTTCTATACTCGTCAGATAGTACGAGATGGGTCAAAATATTTCGGCCCGTACACGGATGTGCGGAACATGAAGGCTTCGCTGCGGATCATTAACCATATTTTCAAGATCAGAAGCTGTCGCCTTGCAATAACCGCTGAAGCCATTGAGCAGAAGAAATTCAAAGTATGTCTTGACTACCACATTAAAAAATGTGATGGCCCATGCGAAGGCTTGCTTGCGCAGGAAGCATACCGTGAACTGGTGAACCAGGCAGTGCGTGCCATTGCCGGGAAAACCGGTGAACTGATTAAGGAGCTGAAGCAACAGATGCAGAAAGCCTCTGAAGAGTTCATGTTCGAGAAAGCCGCAGAGTTGCGCGATAAGCTACAGCGGATGGAAGTCCTGTCAGAGCGGCAAAAGATTGTTTCCGAGGATGATGTGGACCGCGACATAATAGCAATTGCGGCAGTGGGCAAAGATGCTGCATGCAGTATCTTCAACATCAGGGCAGGGAAGCTGATCTCAAAGAAACAAATCGGCATAAGTGTTGATGAACTTACTCCTATTGATGAAGTCTATCTTTCAACCATCAAACAGTATTACGCTAATGAATATGTGGATATCCCCAAAGAGATAATCCTGGAGATCGAGCCACCCGAGGATGATTCATTGAGTCAGTGGCTCACCGAGCGGGCCGATAAAAAAGTGAATCTGTTTTCACCCAAGCGCGGCGATCTTAAGTCACTGGTTAAAATGTGCCGGGAGAATGCCAATCTGCAGTTGGGCGAAATCCAATTGCAAAAGATGAAGAAAGATGGCGACGTTCCGCATACGCTCGCGTCCTTGAAGCGGGATTTACGATTGAATAAACTGCCGCGACGTATAGAGTGCTTTGACATTTCCAACCTTCAGGCCAGCGACATTGTTGCAGGAATGGTAGTGTTTGTCGACGGAAAACCCCGGAAGAGCGAATACCGGAAATTTATCATCGAAGGGATTGAAGACGGTCCAAATGATTTTGAGAGTATGTTCCAGGTGGTGACCAGAAGGTATAAACGCCTGACAGATGAGAAACAGCCCCTGCCGGACCTTATAATGATCGACGGTGGCAAGGGACAACTTTCAAGTGCTGTTGCTGCACTGCGGGAAATCCGTGTCAAAGGCTTTGAGATCATTGGACTGGCAAAACGTCTGGAAGAAATTTTTCTACAGGGTGATTCGAACCCGGTGATAATTCCCAAGACTTCTTCAGCTCTGAAACTGTTACAGATCATCCGCGACGAGACGCACCGCTACGCTATCAGCTTCCATCGGTTGCGAAGATCCAAGCGTATTATAAGCACTGAATTGGCAGACATCAAAGGAATTGGCGGGAAGACCGCACAAGCGTTGTTAAAAAGCTTCGAAAGCTTTACGGCAATCCAGACTGCCGATCTGGAAACCTTGCAAAAGGCCATAGGTAAGGCAAAGGGGAAAGTGGTTTGGGAGTTTTTTCATAAGGATGAAGAAAAAGCCCAGATTGATAGCGATGAATTGAAAATTGCTCGCAATGAACGTCCCCCATCAGATTCTGTTTTAAAAGAGAATACCCCATAGAATAATTCTCTACTTTACTTTATATCAAAATAGGTTGTTATTTTATGGAAACCGAAATCAAGAGTGAATTAAAACGAATCGAAAATTCTTCAAATATAAAAATTCTGTACGCGGTAGAATCCGGGAGTAGGGCATGGGGTTTTGCTTCTAAAGACAGTGACTGGGATGTGCGCTACATATATATTCATCCGCCCGAGTGGTATTTGCGAATCGATTTACTGAAGGATTCGCAGGTAAGAATGCTGGAGAATAATCTGGACCTGGCTGGTTGGGAATTGAGAAAAACGCTTCGCTTGTTCAGAAAATCAAATCCTCCGTTGTTTGAATGGCTTAGAAGTCCATTTGTGTATTATGAAGATGATATTGTAATCCCAAAATTGAGAAAACTTGGGGAGTACTATTTCAATCCGCGTTCCTGTATGCATCATTATTTACATATAGCTGAGAGTACTTTTACCGAACATTTGCAAGCCGAGAAAGTGAATCTAAAAAAATATTTTTATGCACTTCGAACAGTACTGGCTTGTGAGTGGATTGAAAGTAAAGGCACAATGCCGCCGATGGAATTCTCTAAGTTGGTAGAAAGTGTTGTTAAGGAGCAATCCCTTTTATCTGAAATCAGCAAGTTATTGTTGCGGAAAAAAAGAGGAGATGAACTGAAGATGGAGCCTAAAAGCGATGTGTTGAATAAACATCTTAAAGACAGATTGGCTTTCTTTTCTGAAAGGGTAAAGACTTTGGAAGCAATTGAACAACCGGTAACGTCAACTCTTGATGAGATATTCCGTTCTGCTTTAACTGAGGTTTGGCACAAGTGAATGCCTCAAAATCTTATAAGTTATAAATTGTTGTTGCTTTTTACACAGACTTGAAGATTAGGGTTACAAAAATTACTGCTGCTTTTTTGTCTCGCGCTTGTCATACTCTTCTCTGGTGATTATCTCGAGAGTTTCATTCTGGATATCCAAAATAGAATGATGTTCTCTTCCCAGAACCTCAGACGATTTCCACTTCGAAAATTCTTTATAAAGTAGCAGGGTGCAAATGTCGGTTGAAGTTATAAACTCATGCAAAACATGTGAATCAATCGAACTTGTTATTTCTAGGCCTTCATAGGTGAAATAGCAGGGTATCACGGACTTGTGTAGCTTGTCTTTTTTGACAAGTTCATTCTTTGCGTCATAGGTCAAAACATAATCATTACCCAAATAGAGCACATTGTTTGAATGCGGACCGGGTATTATAAACACACGGCAGCTCTCACCCTGAATGAGCGGAATAAGATTCAATGGAAAATCGTTGTTGAAATAAAAAAACCTGTCTTGATCAAATTGAATTTGGCGTTTGGCATCTTGTCGGAGTGCTATTAAATTAAGCTCCTGAGAAGTAGCTTTATTGTTTTCAACATCCACAATTGCCGGCGTCGGGGTTGCGAGGGCTGCAAACATAAGTCGTGCCAATACCTTTGATGAATCGGCCCGGTCATAAATTACTGTAATGACGTGCTCATCAGTACCCAGGTAAGAAACATATCCACCCATGGGATGCTTACCGTTGTTTATGTGCTCTTGATAGAAATCAGATGCGTACCAGGAAGCTTTTTCCAGGTGGTACAGAAGCTTTCCTTCTGCGAGCAAAGTCTTGCAGGTATCATCTGTAGAAAAAGCAAAGAGCCTTGTGCAAACGAAAAGAAAAATTATAAACCAACGCATTTTGATCTCTTTCTTAATAATTTGTCGTAGTCAAGATATATCGTGCTTTGTCAGGCATGCCTACAAAAATCGGTAAAACAAAATTACTAAAAATCCAGCTGAGAAATTTCCACAAATTTTCGGTTCGATCTTTCCTGAAACTTCACTATTTTACCTTATTCAAAGAAATTAATCGTATAAACCGGATTTTATGTATAAAAAAATCATTCCCCTGGTAGTTGCCGTAATCTCAACCATCGCGCTTGTCTCCGGTTGTGGCGGCCCCGAAAAGAAATTATTCAGCGTTCCAAGTTTTCAGGAGGCCATTCTCCGGGCAATGCGGGGCGATGCACATGCCAATGACACGCTTTCTCAACTGTTTGATTTGTCAATACCGGTTAATCCGCGGTATAACAGCTTCACAATTGACAGTTTTTCAGTTAAACCCGGCAAAAGGGTGTATACCGTTTTGCTTGAATATCCCAATCCTTTTTATAACCGATTCGCTATATATGATTCATCGCTGAACCTTCTGCTTCTGGATAAGTCGCTAAACGGGAACCTAACCCAGGCAAGGTTTGAGCAAACCAAGGTGCCCTTTATTGGTATTACTGAGTCGTTCCGCTCGAAAGATAATATCCAGCTCGAACGACTCACTCTTTACGGCGTGAAGAAAGACAGCGCTGTTGTAGCCCTTAGAATTTTTCTTAAATATGATGACTCAACCAGTTTATTGACTCAGAAGCTTGACCGTGCACAACCAGAAGTGATTACGATGAATATTGAAGCCAAGCCGGAAAAGCTTCTGAAACAGCGTATTGCACGGTACGTGCTCGATACAACCAGCATGACCTTCCACGGTGATGGAAAACCATTTGATGAAGCAGTTGAGAATTTGATCCTGTTGTACAAGAAAAAATTCAGCGATGACCAGATCTTCGATAAAAAGGGTGCCTTGGCTTCCATTGGAAATCTGGCTCCGCCTGATTCCGGGAAAAACTACAGTAATGCCGCCGATAAAAGAGCGGGTTTCTCCATTACACTGCCGCCGGCCGGTTGGACAACCGAAAAAAATATTTTCATTTCAAGTCAGTTGAAAAAGCCAATGCGGGGTACCTTATATTCCAACTCTGCTGAAGGTGCCAAAATAGCCGTGATAGAAATCCCCTCAAGCGAAATGGCTGAAGCTTTTGTAAACTACCAGCTGGACCTTTCCGCTACCAAGAATTATTCGGTTCGCTACACTGAGAAAATACCCTTCAAGAGAAGCTTCCTTAGGTTCTTTGAATATACCTGCGTGAGTAAAAAATATCTGATGATTTTCGAAGCACCCCAAACCTCATATAAAACCTACGGCGGAGAATACGAACAGATCATTAATTCATTCAACATCGATTGCTGAGGAAATTCCATGAATATTTTTCTTATTCGTCACGGTGAAGCTGAGCCAGTGAGCAGACAGGTGAGCGATTATGACAGGCGATTGACCGAAGACGGAAAAATAGTATTGCAAAAAGCCGTGGAAGGCTGGAAAAAACTGATTGGTCAGTTCGATTTCATTGTTTCGTCACCCCTCACGCGCGCGGCAGAAACAGCGGAAATTATTAAGGATTCGTTCAATTTTAAGCCTGATATCATCTTCGACCGCACGATAGTAAACGGAGATCCCAAATCAATTGTTGAGATCGCAAATGCTCTCAAGGGAAACAACGTTGCTTTCGTCGGGCATGAACCTTCATTCTCGCATTATACTGCGGAATTGATCTCTGGACCTGGTGCATATATCAATTTCAAGAAGGGGATGATAGTCAAAATCGGGTTTGAGGGGAAAGCCAGGATCGGAGCCGGATATCTGGAGTTTATGATCCCGACCCGCACATTTAAATAAAAAAATGCCAGGAAAACACTTACACATTGAAATCACTGACCGCTGCTTCCTTCCGGACCTCACGGGGTTGGGTGCCGCAATGTTAAGTATTACCTGGCACCTCAAATTAATCAATTTTTGGTTGTTTGCCAAATAGAAAGCATTCTTAAAAGCAGAATTATACACTGCTGTCCAATACAATTTCTATTGACGTAGGAATTCTTCAAAACAAGCTGAATAGTACATTCTTGTACCATTCTGTGAATTGATCCCCCTGCTGTCATACCCGCGAAGGTGGGTATCCATTCCCTTACCCTTGATGGCGAATATTTAATTTGGCTGTAAAATTACATTATTCAACATCTAGGGGAACTGGCACGTTCAATAGTTGCATACATGACCCATTTATTTTGGACGGATGTGGAATTATCAGATCTATTCTACTGTGGTACAATACAGTTGTTGTTTATAGATAATATTTTCAAACCTGTGCCAATGCACAAGCAGCCTGTCATACCCGTGAAAGCACATAGCCGTCTACTTAATACACAATGTAACGTTCAAAATTCCGCAGGGATGAAATTATTGTAGCATCAGTAGGTGCGGCATTGCAACCTGTATGAGTGCTCCAATATGCCTCCATGCAATGCACCATACATTGCACAACGTCTGACGTTATGCAATGCATCGTTCACTGCCCCCATTCAGGTGCATCGGGCACTTGACTCTGATTCCCCTTGATCGCTAATTTCCCAGCATGAATTCAATAACAATTAAATAGGTAATAGAAAAATGAAATTTGTGAAAAGGGATTTTGCTTTCGCAGAGCCCTGTTATGAGGTAATAGGTAGTAACCCGAAATTCACATCACTGGCAAATTTAAATCTCGTGTCCTTTGTATTAGATGCAAATTTAGGTTTTGAAAATCTCATCGCCCTCGGGAGAAATGGTAGCAACTTAACTTCCGGTATAGGCTTAGCAATTAAAGGTCAGGATCTTTTGCTGCCATTTTCTTCGTTCATTTAACAAAAAATTACGCGATTGGAAACAGTGAATAACTCGCAAATAAAAAAAATGCTGCAAAAAGTGGTAAAAGTGGTAGAACTTATTTAATAACAATAGGTTACAGGCGCAAAACCGGTAAAACTTCGGTAAAACTGTGATCAAACTTGGTAGAACTGAGACCAAATGCCGGTCGAACTTAAGTTAAACCGACTAATCACCTTCCGGTTACTGTGCGTGGCTGAATTGCCGGTCACTGGTAAATGTTTTACCCTGAGTAATTCTTAAGTAACACGCTACTTAAATAAAAGCTGCGAAAACTCATGCAAATATTCACGCCAGTTCTTCCATGTATGACCTCCGGTTGACTCTGAATACCTGACGTCAAATCCGTTTTTCTTAAGCATGGAAACTGTTGCCCGGGATGTTTCAATTAGAAAATCATCTTTTCCTGTAGCAAACCAGACCAGTTTCAAATCCTTTTTAAGCTCTTGATCGGAGAGCATCCGTATATTCTGTTCTTCCCAGGTTTGACCCGGCTTAGCTGGACCAGTAATGCCGAAAATGCCGGAACTGAATACACCAAAGTAAGCGTAATCACTTAGATGGGGGATTGCTATATTCAGAGTATGTGCGCCGCCCATTGATAGACCAGCCAGGGCACGGTGCTGTCTGTCAGCCAATACACGGTAGTTTTTTTCAACATATGGTTTGATATCATTTGAAAAGCCTTCTAGGAACTCATCCCGGCCAAGTTTCGTGGGGTCTCTCATTGTTGCAAAGGAAAACGGGCCTGTGTGTCCGGCAGGCATCACTACTATCATTGGAACGGCTTTTCCGTCTGCTATCAAATTGTCCATGATGAAACCGGCACGTCCAACGGTACTCCATGATTGATCGCAATCGAAGGCTCCATGGAGCAGATATAAAACAGGGTAACTCACGTTCCCTGCTGAATAACCGGGAGGTGTATAAATGTGCATGCGTCTGAAACGATTCAGTGACTTTGAGAAGTACGTTACTTCGGAAACTGCACCATGGGGCACATCTTTTGTGTCCATAAAAACTGCACCTGGAAGATGAAACAGACTCCAGGTATTCATATTGGATTCGCTGGTAACAGGGTTACGCGGGTCAATAACATGGATATTATCCATGATAAAATCATAGCGGTAACTGCCCGGTTCCAAAGGACCCACAACCATCTCCCATACACCATTATCCCTCTTCTTCATTGGAACGCTGCGCAGTTTGTCCGGAATATCAGGGCCATCCAAACGCACTTCTTTGGCAGCAGGAGCATATACCTTGAATGAAACTGTGCTGTCCTGCAATATGGTTATTGAGGTAAGCGTATCATTTGGAGTAGGCTGATAATTCTGTGCTAATGATTTTGAAGCATAAAGGACTATGAATAAAAACAATGTTACGACCAGTTCTAAACACCGGATGGTAAATAGCTTGCGTTGCTTCATGGTATGCATCCTCGAAATAGTGATGGTTGAATCTGCTCTTGCAGAATAACGTTTAGGCACAATGGTAATTTATTGGAATTTTTGCCAAGATGCTTGAGAATATTTGATAGGAAAAATACTGTGGTTACTTCTGCATGTTATTATGTCGTTTTGGCTTTGGAGACTCATCGAAATCTCATAGATTTCGATGTCATATTTTTCATAATTATTACCTATGTCCACCATATTTCATCTTGATCTGGACGCTTTTTTCGTGTCCGTTGAAAGATTATTGAATCCCACACTGAATGGGAAGCCAGTTATAGTCGGCAGCGATCCCAAGGGACGCGGTGTTGTAACAGCCTGCTCCTATGAAGCCAGGAAATTCGGGCTTCACTCTGCTATGCCCATACGTCAGGCGTTCAAATTATGCCCTCAGGGTGTCTATGTGAGAGGTCACTATGATGAATATGTACGATTTTCAAAGATAGTAGGCAAAATATTAAAGGACTACTCACCGATAATTGAACAGGCATCCATCGATGAATACTATATGGATTTCACCGGCTTTGAGAAAGTCTTGGGAGGCGTTATGACAATGGCCTCAACAATTCAATCGCGCATAAAGAACGAGCTCTACCTCCCTTGTTCAATCGGAATAGCCTCAAATAAAACCCTTGCCAAAATAGCATCCGACTTTCGTAAACCGCTTGGCATTACCTATGTTCTGCACGGTCAGGAAGAAGCATTTCTTTCCTGGCTTCCTCTGGAAGTAATACCGGGCGTTGGCAAAGCAACAATAGAGAAACTCCATGCGCGTGGATTCTATAAAATCCGCGATGTTGCCAGGTCTTCTCCTGATTTCTTCTCCACAAGTTTTGGAAAAGCAGGCATCGACCTTTGGAACAAAGCACACGGTGAGGGTACAGAATACCTTACCCTGTCCCATGAGCAGAAGTCAATTTCCAAAGAGACAACATTTCTGGAAGATGTTCTGGACCCGGAAATACTTCGGGATACTCTTTTCACGTTAACCGGCAAAGTATGCCAAACCCTTCGTGATCAGGGCGTGATGGCTGCAACAATCACCTTGAAACTGCGCTATACGGATTTCATAACGATCACCCGTTCGAAAACATTGCCGCTTACGGATGATGATGAGGTAATCTATGAGTGTGCAAAATCAATGTTCGATAAGGCCTTCACTAGACGGGTGGCAGTAAGGCTAATTGGGATCGGATTGTCTAAGTTTGCCCAAAGTGGTGAACAGGTGAATCTGTTCGATGCGGTTGTGGACAAACGGAAGAATTTATTGAAAGCGGTAAACAGTATCAGAGGGAAATATGGATTCTCGACTATTTCAGTTGGAGCCGTTGAGATGAAGAAGAAAAGAAAGGGTACTGGGGACTAGTGTCCTGTCACTCTTCAAGTGACGGATAAAGTCTTCTAAGTTTTATTCTCGCATCCTTCGTTGAGAATTGCCAGTTGATTTTTACATTCTTGTTATTTCTTCGCTTCTGCCAGGCATTTATTTCTTTTTGCATTATTTTGATGCTTCCGATATGCCGTTTGAGACATTGGCCTGATAAAACATTTAATTCTATTTCTGCCATATTCAACCAACTCCCATGCTTCGGAGTATATACAAAGTCAAATCGATCATATAGTCTCTTGGCTTCTTTCGGAGGAAATGCCTCATAGAACGATCCGGCAGAATGTGTACTTAAATTGTCCATGACTAAAGTTATTTTCTTTGCTCTGGGATACATTTCATCTGAAATCTGTTTAACAAATTCTGCCCAGTCTTTTCTTGTTTTTCTTTCGGTTACTTTCACCAACCGTTTTCCCATGAGTGGCTCATTTGCCATGAATATATTGCAAACCCCACACCGTTCATACTCATAATCAATTCGCGCTGCCTGCCCTTTGCGCATGGGAATTCTTAAACGGGTTTCTTTGATGAACTGCTTTGGCGATTCATCCATACAGACTACAGGATTATCACCATTGTAGGGCCTTTTGTAAACATCCAATACGTTTTCCATATCAGCGACAAATTGCCCATCGCTTTTCGGGGGAATTACCCAGCCACTTACTTTCCAAGGCTGTAATTCGTTTTTTTTAACACTCTGCGAACGGTTTCATATGACATGCTGTCGATGTATTTAAGTTCGACCATCTTATCAGCTAAAAGACGAAGTGACCATTTCGCATAGCCTGCGGGTGGTTGACTGCAACACAGCGTAACCAAGTGCGCCTCAACTTCGCCGTCGGCTTTTCTCTCATACTCACGATCCGGAGGTTTTCTTTCCAGAACGGCATCGAACCCTTCTTCAACAAATTTCTTCTTTACGCGATCAATTGTACGCATTCCAATTTTCAAGACTTTACTAATTTGTTCATTGGTCACTTTTTCAGCGTGCTTACCTTCATCACAATTGAGAAGTATATATGCTGCACGAAACTTTTGCGAGGTATGATAACCTTTATTGATAATATCCATCAATTCCTCATGCTCTGTTTCCGTAAGGGTTACCTTATACTTTACCATAAGAGTCCTTTTTTTATGGTAAATATAAGAATATTTACGTCATTTTACAAGTGACGTGACACTAGGTGTCTGGAACTGGGTTCAAAATAAAAACAGCCTGCAACTCTTGATTGCAGGCTGTTTATTCAAAAATTAACGTACGCCCAGCATCACTGCCGAATTTTTTACGAACTCAGCTATTGGAGTAGGATAAATTCCTAAAACTATCACTGGAACTGCCAGAACCAGGGTGAGGACAATGTTCGATACCGATACTTTGATAGGTTCCTGTTCGGATGGACCCATCAGGAACATGTGCTTCAGGATGCGAATATAATAATAAAGTGAGATAACGGTATTCAGGAGCGCAATTAGTGCCAGCGGAACCATCTTTGCTTCAATCAGCGCAATAAATATATAAAGCTTACCGATAAAGCCGGCTGTAGGTGGCAATCCTGCCAATGAAACCAGGAATACACCCAGCATGATCCCGTAGAACGGCATCCTGAAACCCAATTTATTGTAATCATCAATATGTTCAGAGCCGATCTCATTTCTGATCAGCATAACGATAAGGAAAGCACCAAGATTCATCAGAATATATACAATAAGATAAATGAGTACCGCAACAGAACCCTGATTGTTGAGGGTGGTTAGGGCTGCCAGCAAATAGCCTGCATGTGCAATACTTGAATAGGCGAGCATTCGTTTAACGTTATCCTGCCAAAGAGCAGTGAGATTGCCAACAGTCATGGTCAGTATTGAAAGATAAATGAGAATATGTTGCCAGTTAACTGTATAGTTGGAGAGCATCATTACATTGTCTATCGGATAAACTGTTCGGATGAACCTGATCAACAAGGCAAATCCGGCTGCTTTACTTGCCACTGACAGATAGGCTGTTATGGTAACAGGTGCCCCTTCATACACATCCGGTGTCCAAAAATGGAACGGAACTGCGGATATTTTGTAACCGATACCCGTCAGGATCATCAGTGTTACAAGCACCAATAAAACAGGACTTACCGGGAAATAGCTCAATTGATGCGCAATGATAAACAAGTTGGTCGATTGCGTCATGCCATACAGAAGTGAAATGCCAAATAGCATTATGCCTGAAGCAACGCCGCCATATATGACGTATTTCAGACTTGCTTCAGAACTTCTTCTTGAAGTTTTAAGGAATCCCGCTAGTACATAGGAACTAAACGATAATAACTCCAGCGACATGTAAATAAGAAGAAAATCCGTCGCCGAAACAAGCAGCAGCATACCCAGGATCATACCGCACATAAGCGAATAATATTCACCCATGCGGTCTTCCGCTTCCTTAAATTCAAAATTCTTTGCCGAGAAAATCACAATAAAAAGTGATGAACCCAGAATAAGTATCTTAAAGAAAAGCGATAACGAATCAAATGCCAGCAGCGGTAACTTTGAAGTGGTCAGAACCGGTGCAGAATGCCTTATATACAGGAAGTCCTGAACCGCAAAAACCCCGGCAACCATTATCCCCAGAAACATCAGATAGGGGAGTACCTTCTTTAGCTTTGGAAATGCGAGATCAAAACTCAAGACCAGTACCAAAAAGATGGCAATGGCGGCCTCTGGTTTCAGGAAGTTCAGACTCTCAAAAAAATAATTAATATTATTCATAATTCGCGTTTATAATTTCTATATAAGTAGAATAGTTCCTCAGAACCACGTTAAATTTTGGCAAAAATCTCAACTAATTTATTTACCGAGGAGTTCATCACGTTCAATATGAGCGAAGGAAAAACACCCAACAGGATAATGATCAGGCTGAGTGGAACCAGCATTGCATACTCTCTGAGGTCTAAGTCCTTCAGTGATGACCATTTCTCATTCAGGTTGCCAAGATAAACCCGTTGCATAGTCCAGAGCATATAGCCTGCGCCTAAAAGGATGCCAAGAGTTGAGATGATAGTGATGACCCGGATGCCGGATTCCGAAAAAGCTCCAAGGAATACAAAGCTTTCCGAGATAAAACCGCTGAGACCCGGCAGGCCAATGGCGGCAAAGAAGGCAAGTGTTGCGAACCCGGTGTATATAGGCATTTGATTTGCCAATCCGCCGAAATCGTTGAGGCCTCGTGTATGTGCACGGTCATAAACAACTCCCACGCAAAGGAAGAGCATCGCGGTAATGGTACCGTGGTTGAACATTTGCAGAACAGCGCCGGAAAGACCTGCGGTATTCAGTGAGGCCATTCCCAAAAGAACAAAGCCCATGTGGGAAATTGACGAATAGGCAATAAGCTTTTTGAAATCCTTTTGAGCCATAGCACAAAGAGCGCCGTAAATGATATTGATCAATCCGAAAAGAGCTATGTACCACGCTAATTGTTTTGTCAGTTCCGGAAACATTGAGTAATTAAAGCGAAGAATACCATACGTTCCCATTTTAAGCAGAACTCCGGCAAGAATAACGCTTATAGGCGTGGGCGCTTCAACGTGAGCATCAGGTAACCAAGTGTGGAAAGGAAACATGGGTATTTTAATTGCGAATCCGACAAAGAGCCCGATAAAAGCAATAAATCTAAGGTTTGACGGGTTTGCAATCGATAAAATTCCGGTTGGAATGTAATTTGCCGGATTCATCATTGCCAGCATATTGAACGTAAGTATCTTCTCACCGCCCGGTAAAGTATCCTGGACGCTGAGATATAAACCGATCATAACAAGCAAAATGAAAACGGATCCAAGTAATGTGTAGATGAAGAACTTTATTGCAGCATATTCTTTTCTTGGACCGCCCCAGATTCCAATGAGGAAATACATGGGGAGAAGCATAAGTTCCCAGAAAACATAGAAGAGGAAGAAGTCAAGTGCGACAAACACGCCCATCATTCCTGCATCCAGAAGCAGGTAGAGCGCAAAGTAGCCCTTCACCGATTTGTTAATTGTCCATGAGGACAATGCCGCTATGAAGCTGATCAACGCAGTTAAAAATATCATTGGAGCGCTTAATCCGTCTATTCCGACAAAATAATCGATCTTGATCATCTTCAACCAGGAAAGACCTGCCGTAACGGTTATCCAGGGTGTACGCTCCACAAACTGGAAACTGTTTTGGTCATTAATACCGCCCTTTAAATAATCATAATGCATCCAGATGTATGCAGCCAGCATAACCTGAATTCCTGTTATCAGCAAGGTGAATACTTTTACAAGATTATCCTGCTTCTTCGGCATTGCTAATATTATGAACATACCAATAATGGGAAGAAACGTGATGATTGAAAGTATATGAGATTGTATCATACTTGGATTCCTACCTAATCAAAAAACTCAATAAATAAAAATGAATAATAAAACCACAATTGAAAAGACGACCATAATCAAATAGGTTTGCACTTTTCCTGTCTGAATCTTCCTGACAAAAATGCCAAGCAATCCGGTGAAAATGGCGGAAAAATTAACCAAGCCATCCACAACGTATTTATCAAAAGCATTGCTGATCGTAGACGTAACTCTGGTGAGACTTGCACTGCCATTAACCAACCCATCAACTATGTAGGTGTCAAACCAGCTAAGCAATTTGCTGAGACCCATGACCATGGCAACAAATGTCGCGTGATAAAACTCATCGAAATACCACTTGTTTAACGAAAACGCATAAAGTGGTTTGATCTTTGAAATCAGGTTGTCGGTGTCTACCGCTTTTTTAATATAAAAAAGATATGCGGTAAGAATTCCCAAAAACGCAACCAGCAGCGAAAATCCCATTGCGGGCATATGCGCGTGATGCATTGCTTCGGTGTATTCTTCGGAATGAACAATCTGCATTGGGGCTTTTTCGGTTACGGGCTCTGCAGTTGCCTCGGTTTTCACTATTTCTTCCTTTGGAGCCGATCTCATGAATGAATAGCGCAAAGGTTCCGGGACAACACTGGTTGGGGTCTTGATCCATGTATTCATAACCCAGCCTTTTCCGGCGTCAATAGGATTCATTGTGTAGAACGCGAAGATTGAGAGAATCGCCAAAATGATCAGAGGAACGGTCATAACAGCAGGTGATTCATGTGCATGATCATATTTATCCTGGTTCCTGGGCTGGCCATGGAATGTGATGAATAATAATCTAAACATGTAGAACGCTGTCATAAGAGCAACAAGAAATCCGGTCCAGGCAAAAATGGATATGCCGGTTAAGCCTCCAAAGGCGTAAGCCGAAGCAAGGATACCATCTTTACTCAGGAATCCTGAGGTAAGCGGAATCCCGCTGATAGCAAGGCAAAAAATCAGAAATGTTGCATAGGTAATCGGTAGTTTTTTCCTGAGACCTCCCATTTGACGGATATCCTGTTCGTGATGCATAGCGTATATCACCGAACCTGATCCAAGGAACAGTCCGGCTTTGAAAAACGCATGTGTGACTAGATGGAAAAAACCGTAAGAATATGCGCCAACGCCAACTGCCATGATCATATAGCCCAGTTGACTGACCGTGGAATAGGCTAATACCTTCTTAATATCATTCTGTGTCAGTGCAATGGTTGCTGGAATGAATGCAGATAGCGCGCCAATGGTAGCAACAAATAAAAGTGCATCACCGGTTAACAATGGGAAAATTCTCAACGAAAGGTAGACACCTGCCGCAACCATTGTTGCCGCATGGATGAGTGCGCTTACCGGTGTGGGGCCTTCCATCGCATCGGGAAGCCAAACATGCAGCGGGAACTGGGCTGATTTTCCAATTGCACCACAGAATAGCAGGATGCCCGTTATGGTGAGCCAGAATCCGGAATTAAACGGCAGATGCCCGGCTTTGATTTGTTCAAAAATTACGTCAAATGTGAAAGTGTGATATGTCGTAAACAAGAGCAGGATACCGGCAAGCATCCCAATATCGCCAATACGATTGACAAGAAAGGCTTTTTTCCCGGCATCTGATGCGGATTTTTTTTCGTACCAGAAACCAATCAGTAAATAAGAAGAAATACCTACCAATTCCCAGAATATATAGATCATCAACATATCATGCGCGAATACAATTCCAAGCATGGAGAAGGTAAATAATCCAAGATAGGAGAAATAGCGGCTGTACCGTTTATCGCCTTTCATATAAGCGATGGAGAAATAATGCACCAGCGCTGAAATTAAGGTGACGACAAAAAGCATCATTAGTGTAATATTGTCAATCATTATGCCAAGCGCAACGGCAAGCTTGCCAAAGATGGGAGTATTTCCCAAATCTATCCAGACAAATTCCTTCTGGAATTTCACATCGGTGAAAAATGCCAGTTTGATATAAAGCAGGTAAACACTGATACCCAAAGCTATAGTGATAATGGCGACTTCAAATAAATAAAGCCATTTTATCCGTCTGCCGAATAGCAATGTGACCATAAAGCCTAACAGCGGGAGGAAGAGAACTACCAACGCCGCTTGAATAAATGAGATCTCGTTCATGTATTTCTATTCTCTCAGTTTATCAATTTCATCAACATTGACGCTGTTAAACGTCTTATAAATATTCAGTACAATAGCCAGGGCAATGGCTGACTCTGCTGCAGCCAGAACAATAACAAAGAGCGCTGCCACCTGTCCAAATGCAACATCGCCTCCAAAACGTGCGAATGCGATAAAGTTGATGTTTGCTGCATTCAGGATCAGTTCAATGCCCATAAGTACCATAATGGCATTTTTGCGGGTCACTATTCCATAAATTCCAAACGAAAACAGAAGTGCGCTTACGATCAGAAAGTGATTTAGGGTAATTTGCATGTTTGTCTCCTTTTACTTTCTTGCAATGCTTGCTGCGCCGATAAGCGCAATTAAAAGAAGAACACCCAAAAGCTCAAAAAGCACGATATACTCGTTCATCAATATATGGCCTATGGCCGGCAGTGTGTTGATGGGTTCGGAAAGTTTACTCAGGCTGAACCAGCGGTTATTCCAAACGGAGGCAATAAGAACACCGCTGAACATTCCAACAATGATGGAAGCCGGCAACACCTGAAACACCCCGGTTTTTATTTCCAGATCGGTTATCTTATTCGTGAGCATTATACCGAAGAGCATCAGTATGAGAATACCTCCAACGTAAACAATCAACTGGACGATAGCAAGAAAGTCAGCACCAAGAAGCGCATAAAATCCTGCCACGCCGAAGAAAGTCAACATCAGATTGAAAGCCGAATAAATAATATTTTTTGCTGTGACAACAAAATAGGCTGAGCCTAAAATGATTGCTGCAAACAAATAAAATGCAACTATATAATATGTCATGCGTCACCTGTAGGTTTTGCCGGAGCATCTGTGGCTTTGGTAGGCTTAAGAGCAGCCTTAGCAGCGGCTTTTTCCGCTTCCATCTTTTCGAAATTGCTCTTTTTTTCAGCTATTTCGGCCGGCGTCAATGTAACAAAATTATAAACGAGATTATCCCTCTCGAATTCCGCGAATTCGTAGGCATCGGACATATAGATGCATTCTGTTGGGCAGGGGAATACACAAAGCTGGCAGAAGCAGCATTTAGCTATATCGATGTCAAACTTTGTGACCCATAGTGCCTTTTTCTTGCCTTGCGATGTTTTCCCGATATCATCAGTCGGTAAAGCTTTAACCGTCTCAATAGAAATACAGGAAACCGGGCATGCCCGTGAACACTGATCACACCCAATGCAGTCATCCATATTAACATACAGACGGTTGCGGATTCGTTCAGGCATTGGCAGTTTCACCGCAGGATACTGAATAGTAACCGAAGGAGTAAAAAGATGCTTGAATGTGATCTTCATGCCCACAAGCACTGTAAAGAGTGCATTGTAAATATTTCTGAAATATGTTGTCATAGAAGATTATCTGTTCTGAATTATAAAACCATGATTAAAGCAACTATTAAAAGGTCAGCAACTGCAATTGGAATCAGGTATTTCCAGCACATTGCCATCAACTGATCAACGCGCAGACGTGGAAGAGTCCAGCGGAGCCACATTTGCACAAAAACGAAGAACATGCCTTTGGCAGTAAACCAGAAAAATTGTTCCAAAATCACCAGCCAAGGCAATCCCAGTGCATTGCCAAGATAGCCAAACGGTGATTGGAATCCACCAAGGAAGACTGATGATACTATTGCTGATACTGCAAACATATTTGCATACTCAGCCAGGAAGAACATCGCAAACTTCATACCCGAATATTCTGTATGAAAACCGCCTACAAGTTCAGATTCCGCTTCCGGAATATCAAAAGGTACGCGGTTCACCTCAGCGAGTGTGGAGATAAACATAATAATGAAACCAATAAACATGCACGGAATGAGAGCGTATTTGTGCCAGCCTGGCATGTATCCGCCAAAAAGCAGCCAATTAAATATGTTCGTCTGTTTCATGCTCAATTCATAGAGGTTCAAAGTCCCTGTAGCAACAACTATCATTACGATGATAAGCGTAGTAGGTATTTCGTAGCTGATTATTTGAGCGGTTGAGCGAACTGCACCAATCAATGAATATTTATTGTTTGAACCCCATCCTGCCATTAACAGGCTTGCAACAACAAACCCGGAAACTGCAATTATAAATAGCAATCCGAGATCGAGGTTCGCACCAATATAATTAGAAGAAAAGGGAATTGCAGCAAAAGCAGCATAACTCCCGGCAAAGATCAAAACCGGAGCTATATTGAAGAGCTTTTTATCAACTTTGCTGGCCATGATGTCTTCTTTTTGTAACAATTTAAAGACATCCGCAAACGACTGCAGCCACCCGTGTGAACCTGTTATCATAGGCCCAAGGCGATCCTGCATATGAGCGCTAACTTTGCGTTCAAGATAAATGGCTACCAACGCATACGGTAAAATGAATGCCATTGGAACAATGCTGCAGAGAAAGGCTACGATAAATTCGTTGTGAATCAAACTAACCAGGAAATCGTAAATCATCGGTCAACCTCACCTAAAACAATATCAATACTTCCAAGAATCGCGATCACATCCGCTACCAGATGGCCTCTGCACAAAGGTCCCAAAATGCCAAGGTGTATGAATGACGGTGCGCGTACTTTAACTCTGTGTGGCTGGAGTCCGCCTTTACTCGAAATAAAATATCCCAATTCGCCTTTTGGATTTTCAACGCGGCTGTAAATTTGTCCTTCGGGAGGTTTAATTCTTTTAGGAATGGCTTCCGCTATATTTCCTTCAGGAACTTGTTCCAAAGCCTGCTCTAATATTTTAACACTCTGCTCCATTTCAAGAATGCGGAGGTAATAGCGGTCCCAACAGTCACCAACGGTTCCTCGAAGTCCTTTTCCGACGGGAATATCAAACTCAAAACGATCATAGATCGAGTAGGGATCATCTCTTCTGATATCCCATTTCATACCGCTGGCACGAAGGTTAGGTCCGCTAATACCATAATCAATGGCGGTTTTAAGCGGCAAAACACCAACATTGGCAGTTCTGTCTATGAAAATCTGATTATAACTCAATAAATTGTTAAGCTCAGCCAGTGTCCTTTTGAAACGGGGCAAAAACTCTTTTGCCAATCTGATAAAATCTGGGTGAAGATCGTGTGACAAGCCACCGACCCATATATAATTGTATAACATACGTGCGCCGCAAGTCATTTCGAACAAGCTGAGAATGGCTTCGCGGTCACGGAAACAATAAAGGAAAGGAGTATAAGCGCCGATATCGAGTCCATACGTTCCAACTGCTACCAAGTGTGAGGCAATCCGTTGGAATTCACCCATGATGACCCGTATATAATCAACTCTTTCCGGCACCTGGATTCCCAGTAAACGTTCAACGGCAACGGCATAGCCAAATTCATTATACATTGCAGCAAGGTAATCGAGCCGGTCAACATAAGGAACTATTTGCGGGTAGGTCATTGCTTCGCAATGTTTTTCAAAACAACGATGCAAATAGCCGATATGTGGACGTACGTCAATGATCAGTTCGCCGTCAAGTTCAACTTCGAGACGCAGTACACCGTGTGTGGACGGGTGCTGCGGTCCCATATTTAATATCATTTCTTCTGTTTTTAATACACTCATAATGCTTTATTTTGTTCTTATTTCGCTCAGTAAGGCACTTTCATGCCATGATAAAACTCCGGGTTCCTGTAGTCTTTGCGAAGAGGAAATCCGGCATCCCAGTCATAGGGCATTAAAATTCTAATAAGATTCGGGTGATTAAGAAATATAATTCCCAACATATCGTAAGCTTCGCGTTCTTCCCAGTTGGCATGATTCCAAACGAAGGTAACGCTTTCAACTTCCGGTTTTTCCTTTGGTACGGACACTTTAAGAACGACTTTGTGCTTCAGTGAAGTCGATTCCAAATGATAAACTACCGATAAGGTTCCACCTTCAAGGTCAAAGCTGCCATCAGCCTGTGTAATTTTTTTGCCATTTGCGTCATCAAGTCCACTTAATAGAACCAGATTGTCAAAAAGCAGTTCATCGTTGTCCCGGAGAAATTCGCCAACGTCGAATATTTTCAAAGGCTCTACTTCAATGGCAAATTCAAAAAGTTTGTTGTCGGTAAACCCAACAATGCCTTCACCAAACTTTGCTTTTAAAATTTCGTGGATTTCCTGTGCTGTTTTCATGCTGATACCTTTGTTACCATGGATTCGTTACGGATTTTTTGCTGCAGTTTCAGCAATCCTTCCAATAATGCTTCCGGGCGGGGAGGGCAACCAGGAACGTATACATCAACAGGGATAACCCTATCAACACCCTTCAACACATGGTAACCGTGTTCCCAATAAGGCCCGCCGCAATTTGAGCAGCTTCCCATCGAAATCACATATTTAGGGTCAGGCATTTGTTCGTAGAGCCGTTTAACTCTAATTGCCATTTTAAGGGTTACGGTGCCGGAGATGATGATGAGGTCTGATTGTCTGGGGGAAGGGCGGGGAATAACACCAAAACGGTCAAAATCCCAGTGAGACGCCGATGTCGCCATCATTTCAATGGCGCAACAGGCTAGTCCAAACCCCACTTGCCAAAGGGAGGATAATCTCGCCCAGTTCATCAGATCTTCAGCATTCGAAAGGATGATATTGTCGTCGGAAAATTGTTTATCTAATAAACCCATTGTCTATCCTTGATTACTGTGTTCAACTGAAAGAAGAGGATGTTCTTCCGATGGTATAAGCGGCATCGGTGCAACTTCTTTTCGAAGGGGCTGTGGTATAATCGGCTGCGAACGCACCCATTCCAAGTCACCTTTGCGCCACTCATATACCATTCCAAGAAAAAGGAGTATAATAAAGATAGCTCCTACAAAAAATCCACCCAAACCATAATCTTTATATGCAAGTGCCCAAGGAAGCATTAACACAATTTCAACGTCAAAGATGAGGAAAATCAGTGCCACTACGTAGAAACGGATATTAAACTTAATCCACGGGGAACCTTGGGGATTTTCGCCACATTCGTAGGTAGTCATTTTTTCCTTTGTCGGACGGGTCGGGCGGATAAGATACGCCGTGAATATTCCTATCACAACAAAGATCATCGAAAATATGATAAAGACAAATGCTTTACCGAACTCAGTTAACATGAGGTTGTGTTCCTCTTTTTCATTTTTGGTAATATTTTTTCAGTTTTAAGAAAAATAGTGATTTTTTCTCAGATTATTCGGAAAACCATTGATATTTAGCAATAATTATACCAAAAAATAAATTACGGCAATTATGATGAAATGCAAAATAATACAGCGTTCAAAATACAGGAAATTTGTAAATTTCAGCCTTAATTTTTAATATTTGAATATGCGTAGAACATTTGCCTCCGTCAATCTTTCTAAATTAATAAGAAATTATCTCAAAATCAGAAATTTGGTTGCTCCTGCCAAGATCATGGCTGTTGTTAAAGCTGATGGTTATGGACATGGGGCAGTAAAAGTAGCCCAAACACTAAATAAACTTGACAATCGAAAACCGGATTATTATGCGGTTTCAATTTTCGAGGAAGCTCTCGAATTACGCGTGAACGGGATCGTTGAACCCATATTGCTGCTCGAACCCGTTACTGAGAAAATTTTGTTTGAAGCCAGGAAACTTGATATAACCATTTCCGTTGGCGCACCTGAACATTTGCCGCTGTTAAGGAAATTGCATGGCAATCCAGATTTAGATGGTCTTAAGATACATCTTAAAATAGATACGGGCATGAACAGGCTTGGCATTCGATGGGACGAAGCCTTTCCATTGTTGCATTCGCTTATAGCACTCAACCGCTTCGATTGGGAAGGAATCTATACTCATTTTGCCACGGCAGATGAAACTGACCTGAGTTTTGCTCAAATGCAATTATCGCGATTTATTGGAGTTTTGGACCGCTGCAAATCAGAAGGGCTTACATTCAAGGAGGTTCATGCGGCTAACAGCAGTGCAACTTTTCAGGTACCCGAATCCCGCTTTACTATGATCAGACCGGGGATTGCTCTATTTGGATATTATCCCTCCAGAGAAATGGTCGAGGACCTGACGCTTGAACCTGTTTTAGAAGTTTCTTCGGAGATCGAAACTATTAAAAAGATAAAAGCAGGGGAAGGTTTGGGGTATGGCCTGAGCTATATTGCTCCCACTGATACTTATATTGCGACTCTCCCCATGGGCTATGCCGATGGTTACTATCGGATGCTTTCAGACCGTGCAAAAGTCATAATAGACGGTGAACTCTTCCCGCAAATTGGAAGGGTATCTATGGATCGAATAATGATCAAATTAAAAGATGACACGATTCAGCCCGGGAAAAAAGTTATTTTATTGGGCTCACAGAATAATGTTAAGTTCGATGCATGGGATTGGGCTGATATTTGTGGGACAATTCCCTATGAAGTAATTTGCCTTCTATCAAAACGACTTCCCCGAACTTATATAGAAGAATAGAGAGTAACGGAAAACCACTTTTTTCTCAACAAACCCGGCTCTTTAATTGGGGACCATGGTAGTTGAGCTGGCACTTACCATAACACTTCTTTAATGTTCGGCTGAGTTGCTGGCGTGTGATCTTTATTTTAGATTATGCAGTCTTTGAGGTTGAAACATATGAGTGCTTATCAATGTTGAGCCATGTATGAAACCGAACCATATATGACCTGTTTTGAAATTATTTAGGCTTTGATTAGGGATTTTGCAATAAAATCGAATAAATAGCGAATAAACTGCAATTATTTGCAAAAAGATTTTTATTTTTATGATTCATGATTTTGAATATTCAATTGACACTTTTATTTCCTCCTGAAAAATTTTTCGTAAATGGAATTTGATAAACAATATCTCTCGCAATTAATCAGTGTTTCTGCCAATAATCTCAGATTGAGTTCAGAGAAGATTGAAGCAGTTGGATTGATAAAAGAGATGCTGCTAAACCCCACTCCTTTGGAGGAGCGGCTTAAGCATATGAAAAAGGTTACAGAGTTTTCGAAACTTGCCATTCGCCTTTCAGAAGTTTACAATTATCTCCATCAGTCCAAACTTGACTTTCTTACCATTTCCGAAAAATTTAAAGAGCACAGTAACCTTCTTGTGAAAGAAGTGGGCGCAATGCTTGATTCGGTTTCAATTGCACAACTGAAAGAAGCCCTCGCAAAACTCGAAATGTTTGTTGCAGCAAGCCGTAAAGAAAATGACATACCGGTTCCCGAAAAGAAAGTCTTCCAACCCTTAAAAATTGAAGAAGAAAAAATTTCCGAAATGTTCAGGGAAGAAGAAGAGTTTCCCAATGAACTCTCATTCCAGGATTATGAAACCGCAATAATGAAGCCCATCAAAAACCTGGATGCCTTATTTAAAAGAATTGGCGTTGAAGAAATCCATCATGATGAGTATTCGGGCTTTGCGAAAATGCTTCTGCGCAATGCAGAACTCTCTGACCGTTTTGGAACAGAGATTATTTCAAATATGTTGCGTATTGTGGCAAAATCACTTCTGCTGGTCAAGAGCAGGGAACTTATGCCTGGGAAAGAAATCATCGAAGCAATGCGTGCCTGTCTAATTGTAGTGGTGGCATTAGTGAAAAATAAAGAAGTCGACATTTCGGTGTATTTGAATAAAGCAGAAGACTTTTCTCGAAAAATTAAAATGATCAAGGTTAAAGAGTAGATATGCGGATCTTTGCGATAATTATGGCAGGAGGGGTTGGTTCACGATTTTGGCCCAGAAGCCGTGAGAAAACACCAAAGCAATTGCTTGGGATATTTGGTGACGATACCATGATACAGGCAACGGTGCGGCGGATAAATAAATTGGTAGCTCTGGATGATATCTATATTATCACTAACGAACTGCAAAAGGAAGAAATGCAGAAACAGCTTCCAGGCGTTGATCCTCAACATATATTGACCGAACCGTTTGGAAGAAATACTGCTGCCTGTATTGGACTTGCTTCTTTATATATAAAACAGAAATCAGATGAAGCAGTAACAATGGTTTTACCTGCCGATCACCTTATTCACGATGAAGACGCATTTATTGAAAATCTGAAAGAAGCGGCAGATTTCGCCTGTGAGAAAAAGGCACTGGTAACCATTGGTATTTCACCTACGCGACCTGAAACCGGTTATGGATATATTCAGGTAAAACAACAGCAGCAATTGGGCGGAAATATCTATCCAGTCAATTCGTTTGCAGAGAAACCGAACTATGCAACTGCAGTGCGGTTTCTTGAGAGCGGGGAATTCTATTGGAATTCAGGAATGTTCATTTGGCAGGCAGATGCCATTCTTGAAGAGATTCAGACCTACATGCCTGAATTGTATTTCGGTTTGGAGAAAATCAACAACGCTATAGGAACAGACAATTGTGCGCAAACCATATACGACGTATATGTTAATTTGAAAAGCATTTCTATTGATTATGGTATCATGGAAAAATCAAAACGTGTGTATCTTATCAAATCATCGTTCCGGTGGAGTGATGTGGGCAGCTGGGAAGAAGTTTTTCTGCTTTCCGAAAAAGACGCGGACGGAAATACGTTTGTGGGAGATGTATATTCTGATCTATCCATGGATACCTACATTTATTCTCCGGATAAATTTACTGCGGCCATTGGTGTTGAAAATCTCATTGTTATTAATACCCCTGATGCGCTGCTCATTTGTCGACGGGATCAGGCCCAAAAAGTTAAACAAGTGGTTGACTCTTTGAAGATGCAACATAAAACAAGTCTGCTTTAATTATGAAACGATTGCTCACTGAATTAGATATACTGAAGTTCGCAAAAACAGGCAAAAAAGTTTTGTTTGTTGAAAAAAACACGTTGATCACTCCAATGGCCATTGATAAAGCAAAGATTTTGGGTATTGTTGTTGAATATGGCACACCTCCGGCTAACACAGTCGACCAAGGTGCAAGGCCACCATTGCAGTTTTTAAAACTTGCAATTGGCTCAGATCATACCGGATACAAAACAAAATTGGAGATACTTCCTTTCCTCGCTGAGGCCGGAGTGATTTGCGTTGATGTCGGTTGCAATTCGGAGGCATCATGTAATTATCCGGATTTTGCTATAGCAGTTGCACAGAAAGTGATTAAGCGGGATGTTGATGCCGGAATTGTTTTTGACGCAACGGGCATTCCATCTTGCATTACTGCCAATAAGATTAAAGGAATTCGTGCAACAACATGTTACAACGAATTCTCTGCGTTAAGCGCAAGAAGTCATAATAACAGCAACATTATTACGCTGGGTGCAAAAGCGCTTGGCATTGAAACCATAAAGTCAATTCTGAAGGTTTGGCTCAGAACGCCATTTGAAGGTGGCCGCCATCAGACAAGGTTGGATAAAATTTCTGCTCTTGAGCGATAAACGCATAAATGCGGCGACAAAATAAGTGATTCATTTTTCCCCTTGTGCAGAGTGTTGTTTTTTCATTACGTTACACTTCATAAATTGATGTAATTCCGAGGGAAATGTCAATTATTTGTTTTGTTATTTAATCAAGAGTGTTTATTTTAACTGTAATTCTTCGGTAAATTCCCACCGTTGAAACTCATATAGAGCTGCTCGAATGATGCTGATAATAGAACAATAGTGATAAACGTTTCTTTAAGCATAAATTTCATTTTACCTGATTAGGCTATTCGATTCTCAGTTTCCCAAACAAAAGTGTTACGAAGAAAAACAAGCCTAAGTATCTCTATTCACCTTCAACGCAAAAGATCATTTAAAGAAGGATTCAATGAGTAATCATTGTATTGCGAAAAAACACTTATGAAACAATTTCATTGTCTGCTCTCAGCATAGATAAATCCCCAATACGCAAATTGTAATGTATTTGGAACATCTGGATTTTCTGTACTCATTGCAGAAACATGGTATTAAATTGGGCCTGGACAAAATGGTAGAGTTCCTGGCTGTAATTGGAAATCCTCAAAATAAGATAAAGCTCATTCATGTTGCCGGTACAAACGGAAAGGGAAGCTGCTCTTCGTTCATTGCAAGTATTTTAACAGAAAAAGGTCTTAGGGCAGGACTGTATACGTCTCCGCATTTTGTCAGATTTAACGAGCGAATCCGCATCGGATCTCAGTTTATTTCTGATGAGGTTATTGCGGCCTTTGTGGCACAACATCGCACCTATTTTTTGGAACACCAATTTACCTTTTTCGAAGCAACAACTGCTTTGGCGTTTCAGTATTTCTCTGATCAGGAAGTGGATTATGCAGTTATTGAAACCGGACTTGGCGGCAGATTTGATGCTACGAATGTATGTAATCCACTGGTTTCAGTAATAACTTCTATAGGATTGGAACATACTGAATACCTGGGGACAACAATTGCTGAAATAGCCTTTGAAAAAGCAGGGATCATAAAACAAAATGTTCCTGTTTGTGTCGGAATGGTAACTGTAGAAGCCGAAAAGGTCATTCACGACATTTCGCTTTTGAGAAATTCGTCACTTTTGCTTCTACGTGAGCACTATTCATCAGCCGAACATTTATTACGTATAGGAGAAACTTTTATAACGGATCTTTCGTCACCATTGCGCGGCGATTATCAGTTTGAAAATGCAGCGCTTGCTTGTCTTGCTGCTGATTCCATACTGCATGAGGCGGATTACAGCTTGTATCAAAAAGCATTGAAAAATGTACTGATCAATACTGCCTTCGAAGGACGGTTCGAAGTCTACGTTGCGTCACCGCAGATAATTTTTGATTCCGCACATAATCCGGATGGGGTGAAACGGCTGGCGGATGAATTAGCTAAGGATAGAAACACTTATACAAAAACAACAATATTATTTACTGCTCTGCGAGATAAAAAGGTCAACGAAATGATTCTGAGCCTGACAAAGGTTTCCGATGACATTTTAATTACAACCCTGGATTTTCCGCGCGCGCTGACTGCCTCCGAAATTAAGTCCCTGACAGCGCAGCTTTCCGAATACAATTGTTCGTACCTCGAGAATCCCGGAAAATTTGTTGAAGAATTTCAGGAACATGCAGAGTACACGCAAAGATTGGTTATTACCGGAAGTATGTACCTCGTTGGTGAAGTTAAAGCGTACTTATCGAAATCACAGAATAAATTTATTTAAATAAAACCTATAGGATATATGCCAATGGACATTTCTGAACTGAAATCAAAGAAGATTGTCGAATTAAACCAGATTGCCAAAGATCTGAATATTACGGGATACAGCGATCTGAGAAAGCAGGAACTCATTTTTAAGGTTCTGGAAGCTCAAACCTCACGGGATGGTCTTTCTTTCTCAAAAGGTGTGCTGGAAGTTTTACCGGATGGATACGGCTTCCTTCGCTCCGCAGACTACAACTACCTGCCTTCACCCGATGATATCTATGTTTCTCCTTCACAAATAAAAAAATTCAGCCTCCGCACGGGAGATTTCGTAAGCGGTCAGGTTCGTCCTCCAAAAGAAGGAGAACGTTTCTTTGCATTACTGAAAGTGGAAGCGGTTAATAATGCCTCGCCACATGAAATAAGGGACAGAACCTTATTTGATAATTTGATCCCTGTATATCCAACAAAAAAAATAACCCTTGAATCAGCTCCCGGTGAATATTCCATGAGAATAATGGATCTTTTGACACCAATTGGAAAAGGGCAGAGAGGTTTGATTGTGTCGCCTCCCAAAAGCGGTAAAACCATTCTCCTGCAAAAAATTGCAAACTCCATTACAAGAAATCATCCTGAAATAAAACTTATCATTTTGCTTATTGATGAACGTCCTGAAGAAGTGACCGATATGGAACGCAGCGTTAAAGCAGAGGTCATCAGCTCAACCTTTGATGAACCCGCTGACCGTCACGTTCAGGTTGCCGACATGGTGATCGAAAAAGCAAAACGCCTGGTTGAAAGTGGAGAGGATGTTGTGATTCTTCTTGACAGTATTACCCGTCTTGCACGTGCCCACAACATCGTAGTTCCCCATAGCGGTAGAATTCTTTCCGGTGGTGTAGACTCAAACGCACTTCAAAAACCAAAACGCTTTTTTGGTGCTGCACGTAACACCGAAGACGGTGGCAGCCTGACAATTATTGCGACAGCGCTTATAGATACGGGAAGCCGTATGGATGATGTTATCTTCGAGGAATTCAAAGGAACTGGTAACATGGAAATTGTATTGAACCGCGATCTCAGTGACCGCAGAATGTTCCCCGCAATTGACGTTAATCGCTCAGGAACCCGCCGTGAAGAATTGCTGATGAAAGAGGAAGAATTGCAACGCATCTGGATCTTGCGCAAAATATTGTCAGAATATAATCCTGTGGAGGCTATGGAGTTTATTCTTGAACAAATGCGTGGTGCCAGAACGAACAAAGAGTTCCTGAACAGCATGAACAGCTGATAAACGTGATAACGTTACAGCCATGAATAACTTATTGCAGTCGCATTTTGGCAGAAAGGGAATGTCTGTGACTAAACTCTCCTTTGTGGCGTTGGTCTTGTTGGTTCTCTTTTCCGGATATGACGTCTCCGCGAACTCATTTCCTCTTCGGAAGAATTTGTTTGCGGAGTATCATCTGGTTCCCGAGGGAAACGGCTACGCACTTTATTTGACCTATCGTATCGAATATGGAGCACTCATTTTCGTAAAAAGTGACACCGGGTACACCGCTGCCTTTTCATTCTCTATCGAGCGGACTGATACTGCTGATGCATTTATTGCACGGGATTTGAAGGAGCAGAAGGTGAATGTTAAAACAATACCTGAAACCAAATCCAATAATTCAATTCAGGGATTTTTTAAATATCCGTTTTCCGGAATAAAAGAAAAACTGCTTTTTTCCGTTTTTGACCGGAATGCCGATCATGATATTAATCGTTATCACTTTATTATTCAGCCTCCTGCACAAGGGAAAGCGACACAAGATGTGTTTGTTGTGGAACTAAATAATTCGAATCAATTAGCATCCTATCAGTTGGCAAATTTGAATGGTATTCTGCCATTTAGCGAAAATAAATATGGTGTAATCGTCGTTTCGGATTCTGCACTAAAATCCAAAGACTGTTTACGGGCAGCTTCAAAGGACAGTTCATTTCTTATTAAAAGTGATACAGCCGTTTGTGCACATGTTTTGCTGGATTCATCGGCCTCAGGAATACGGCTCCGCATTGTTCCAGATACTTCCGGGAAGACCTGGCTACGAATGTTTTATTCTGCCAGTCGGGATCTCTATCCGGCAAGCTATAATCTTTCTTTAACGGAGTCGGACACTACCCAAAAAATAACAATGCACACTTTTGCTGTTCTATGGCTGGATAAACCCAGATCAATAGAAAGACTTGATTTTTCTTACAAAATGATGGATAACATCGAGAAATCCTTTCAGAGTTCGCCGTACTACAAGAAAGGTGGACGGGATGAGATTCTGGAATTGTTACAAGTTTGGAAGCCATTCGATCCTACTCCGGTTACGGCCTACAATGAAAAGATGGCGGAATTTTTCACACGGGTGGACTATTCTGTAGATCATTTTTCTACTATTAAAGGCACGGATGGTGCCGAGAGTGATCGTGGAGAAATGTATATACGGCTTGGAGCACCTTCAAAAATTGAGAGAACTACAACCAAGATGGGAAAGATTGCGGAAATTTGGACTTACGCGAAATTGCAAAAGGAATTCATCTTCGTGGATATTGCCGGTAATGGAGCATTCGAATTGAAAGATAAAAAATGAAATGCGTTATTACCTGCGGTGATACTAACGGAATTGGTCCTGAAATTGCAATAAAATCATTGCAGTATTTGTTCAATCACCGTGATAATGGCCGCTACCAGTTAATCATTCCAAAAAACGTATTTGAGTCGCATTATAAACAACTGAAATGCACTTTCGCATACTCATTTGAATCTCAGGACCTAAAAGCGAAACCTGAAAAACCAACTATTCGAATTTCACAGCTTCCCAATATAATAGTAAACACCGGTACGCCGACCGTTTCTTCGGGAAAGGCCTCTCTCCGGGCACTCGAAACTGCGAAGAAAATCATCCTGCATGAAACTGATTCGTTTTTAGTCACCGCTCCTATATCCAAAGATGCATGTAATATGGCAGGCTCAACATTTCACGGACACACGGAAATGCTCGCGAATTGGGTGAATTCTTCATCCTTCATGATGCTTTTTATCTCCCGTGTGATGAAAGGAGGGCTGTTGACAATTCACGTGCCGCTTAAACGGGTTGCTCCTCTGCTGACTGCCAAATTGATTGAAACAAAACTTCAGGTAGTTTTTCAATCACTTAAATACGATTTTTTGACGTCAAAGCCCAGGATCGCATTGCTGGGACTAAACCCGCACGCAGGAGAAGAGGGGTTGCTTGGAAATGAAGAACGGACTTTATTTGCAACTCCGATAGCAAAATATGGTTTATTCGGGCCTTTCCCGGCTGACGCATTTTTTGCAACAAAAAGTTACAATAATTTTGATTTTGTGCTTTCTCCCTATCACGATCAATTACTTATTCCATTTAAGATGTTATCTTGGAAAGATGGTGTAAATTATACAGCGGGTTTGCCGTTCGTTCGCACGTCTCCGGATCATGGCGTGGCGTATGACATTGCAGGATCTGGAAAAGCAAATGCAGGGAGTATGCTGGCTGCAATTAAAATGGGAAAACGCATTTTCTCGAACCGGATGAAGACTATTGAAAAGAAAAGATAAATATACTGGGTTGGCCGCCATCTATGACCGCATGATGAGTCATGTTAACTATAAGGCATGGGCAAAATATATTTCGGAAATAGCATTGCTGTTGATGCCACGCCACAGCAAGGTGCTTGAACTGGCTGCAGGCACCGGAAAGTTTTCAACCCATTTTAGCGAGAATTACCCCAATCTTGTGCTCTCGGATCTCTCAGCAAATATGCTTCAGATTGCGGAGAAGCGATGCACGTTCCCACTCGTTGTGGCCGATTTCAGGGCTTTGCCTTTCAAAAAGAATTCCTTTGATGCCGTTTTATGCCTTTATGACAGCATTAATTATCTTCTTCAAAAAAAAGAAGTGGCTGCAACTTTTCTTTCGATAAGAGATGTTCTCTGTCCCGGTGGGTATTTCATTTTCGATTGCTGTCTGATGAATGGCAGTTTGGCGCATTCAGAAGGAGAGTATCGGACCGAATATTTCAGAGGACTGGAAGTAACACAGCACAGTTACCGAGTAGAGAAAAAGAATATTCATATCAACACGTTTTATATAAAGGATAAATCCGGGGAAATTCAGCTTGAAACCCATAAGCAAAAAATTTACCCGCTTTCCTTTTTCCTACAAACACTTTTGATTAATGGTTTTGATGTTTTAAATTGCTTCGCAGATGCTTCATTTGAAAATGCAACTGAAGAATCACACCGTGCCCATATTGTAGCGAGAAAAAGATGAACACGATATTAAAATTCTCAGATGTATCCTTTTCATATAACAGTCAGGAAATTCTTAAAGATGTCTCGTTTTCAGTAAACGAACGTGAGTTCGTATTTTTAACAGGCAAGTCCGGTTCCGGAAAGAGTACTTTGCTTAAACTCATTTACGGGGCCCTTATCCCTGACACAGGATCGGTTGGAATTGTTGGTTATAAACTTCCACTTGAAAGAAAAAGAAATCTCATGCTCCTGCGACGCAAACTAGGCATTGTGTTTCAGGAATTTAGGCTGCTGAAAGACCGGAATGTGGGCGAAAATCTCTCCTTCGTAATGCATGTGGCCGGCAACTCCACTTCTGCCATAAAACGAAAAGTAACTGATGCGCTTTCTGAAGTTGGACTATTTCATAAAATGAAAGCAATGCCTGATACTCTCTCTGGCGGTGAATTGCAGCGGGTGGCAATAGCCCGGGCAATGGTAAACGATCCTTTATTGATTCTTGCAGATGAGCCAACCGGAAATCTTGATCCGGAAACATCGAATGAAATTTTTGATTTATTGAAAAAAATTAATGCAAATGGTACAGGTGTTTTAGTGGCAACCCACAACTATGAATTTGTTCGGAAAGCAGATTTCAGGATATTTCGACTGGAAAAGGCCAACTTAACGCAGATACAACAGCATCAATTGTAGGGCTTTGGTAGGGGATAACAGCTGAAATAACGCTATGTTCTTTTAGCGAGTTCCTTCACAACCTGTTCGGTTACTTTCTCAATTGGCGGTAGACTGTCGATGTTGATAACATTGCGAAACGTGGTGTAGTAATCAATAACCGGGTGGGTAGTAACTTCAAATATCTCCATCCTTCTTTTAATTCCTTCCTGCGAAGAATCCTCAGCCCTCTTGTAAAAGCTATCCTTGGCCCCGCAATCGGGACACTCATGAACGTTTTCAATTTTCTTTACGTCATAGATTGCATGGCAGGCTTTACAGGTACGACGGTCGGATAATCTTCTGACTAATTCTGTTTCGTTTGCAAGAAAATTCAAGAGATAAACATCGGGAATGTTCATTTCTTCAAGCAGTTTTTCAAATATCTGAGCTTGTTTAACAGTTCTCGGAAATCCATCAAGAATGGCTCCTTTGGCACAGCGCTCTTCGCTAAGTGTTTTTCGGATTATGGAGATGGCAAGTTCATCGGGAAATAACTCGCCTTTGGAGATTATCTCAAAGGCATGCATTACTTCCTGGATCTTATTCTTGGCGGCTTCGCGCAATATCTCACCGGTAGAAATATGCGGAATTCCAAATATCTGGCTCAAAATTTTCGCCTGTGTTCCTTTCCCAACACCTGGCGCCCCAAAAGCTATCAAGAACATAAAGAAGACTCCGATTCAAAACTTGAAAGTACTGCACTTTACCTGTATATAAACATAAATCCCCTGAAAAGAATTCCATGAGGGCTGTTTTAAAGACAGATTACTATATCGACTTAAAAAATACTAAAAAATGACCTATTATTGAAATTTTTCAGTTACTTTCCGCAAGATAACCACTTTAAAACAGCCCTCCAGGATAAAAAAGGCAAATATGCCTCAATCTTTCATCCGGTTGCCCTTTTCCTCATTGATAAACAACCAGCTTACAACCCTGCCGATGTCGATTGTTTCATAGTTGTTCCAATAGTAACGGGTCCTGACATGAAGTGAACTGGTGTCTTTGGCAGTGATGAGCTCGGATTCTTTCATCAAATCGCGCAGACGTTTTTGCCAGAACCTGATATTTTTCTCGCGAAGATCAACCCAGCCGTCATGCGCCCATTTGTCAATAATTTTGGCGTTGATGGGAACAACTGCATCACCTGTTTTAACTGGAATTTTTAATTCATTCCCACGGAGCAGCTTTTCGCCATCCGGAAGCAAAATACCCAAACCGATGGAAACCATTTCAGAGCGAAGCTTATCGTCATCTGTAACCATAGCCGTGCACTTTTTAACCAGTTCAGCAGGATTAATTTTGACAAGGCCTTTCATAGTGCCGCCAACAAGCCTGAGCAGGTGGAGCTCATACAACAGTTTTGAAAGGCGTGGCGGTCCAAGCATTTCGAATGCAACGCTGTAGGTTTCATGCCTTTTCTCCAGTTCCTCAAGTTTATCCACGGCAAAGTGCTGCATATAACCGGCACGGTAACTGGGATTCAAAGTGGCATTATCAAGTGCATTAATAATATCGTGACCTGTATTGCCGCCTTTTATTTCGAAGATAATATTGTCTGCAATCTCTTCCGGAGTTACAAATTCCATTTGTTTCTGCGCAGTTATCGCTTCAAATTCACCACGAGAGAATATACCGTTTTCACCTGTATCAATAAATACTGATTTCAGGTGTGATCCGGATTTGGGAAGTTGTTTTTCGAGTTTAAAGCTAAAACGGTCTTTAAGAGTAATGGCGGAATCATTCGGGACTTCATACAGATCAATCGCGTTTCCGCGTTTTTTAATAGTATCGAATTCAATTCGTTTCCAGGCAATTGCGGCCGTGGGTTTAATTTCCTTGGTGATTGCAGAATCCGGGGTGCGTGCCATTAGGAAGAGCAGCAGAGTATGAGCGCCGGCAACTGCGGATTTGCTTAGCAAAACACGCGATGGTTTTTCTTCGCTATGCGTGTAGGGAATATTTAATCCCATACCACCGGTTCCGCTTGTTCCAATCTTGAAATATAATTGTGTTTTGGCATCATGCATTGAGTTATATAAAATCTGGATATGGCGGATCAATTGTGGAATATATTCTCCGCAAAGGAGCTTTTCGGTTTCTGCAACCATGTCCTCAAGTCCAATTCCAGTTGAAATTCTGTGCTTGATATCTTTATACGCGGTGTATATGTCCTGATATGCTATACCTGTTGCAGTGTTGATACAATCAATGATAATATCGGCCTTGTATTTATTGATCAGCTTGTACAGCGCGGAATTTTTCAACATGTCGTCATTGAGCTCATCAAGCGTGTCCTGCATCAGTGTGTGCCGCATCGCCGGATCATCAAGAATTTCCTTCCGATCCAGGTCCTTGAATGCTTCGCGAACGAGGATGTTACCCCACCAGGGGACAAAGAAGTTTTTGGGTAGTTTGGGAAATTCATTTTGCAGGTGTGCTACTGCTTCGAGGGCTTCCGACTTGCGGAGAGAAGTGATGATAATGCGTTTGGGCTTTTCAGTAAGAAGTTTGCGTGTAACCGCATTACCTACAAGACCCCAACCGCCTAGAACGAGAACGGTTTTGTTCTTAATATCCATGTGATCCTCAGAATGTGGAATATTTTTGTTTCTAAATTATGCTTTTAGGGCAGATAACAGAAAGAAAATTGTTTGAAAGAAGTTAAATAGTCAGTATTTTTAATCAGACAAATTAATCTGATTACAAATTACTGAGGTTTTATGCTTCGCCAAATTATAGAAATAGATGAAGAATTATGCAATGGATGCGGTGACTGCGTTGCCGCATGCGCGGAAGGTGCAATACAATTGATAGACGGGAAAGCCCGGTTAATAAATGAAATTTTTTGCGATGGATTGGGAGCCTGTGTCGGTGACTGTCCGGTGAATGCTATAACAGTATCCGAGAAAGATGTTCCAGCATACGATGAAAAAATGACGATTCTGAACCTAATTCCGAAGGGTCGAAATACGCTTATTGCGCATTTAAAACACCTCAAAGATCATGGTATGAAGAAATACGTGCATGAGGCTTTGGATGTTTTACATGCGCAGGGGATTGACATCACTCCCGCAGATATTCATGGACAGGGCGGGTGCCCATCCTGCCAAACGAAAACAATTGAGACGAGACACGATGCCGATATCCCAATTGCAGGGGTTCAAAATGCCGGGGTTCAAAACCTTGAACCCCTACACGACGAAAACAAACCAGTTATAAAACTACGGCAGTGGCCAATTCAACTGCATCTCTTGTCGCCCTATGCACCGTATTTTGAGAATGCGGATGTGTTGCTTGCTGCCGATTGCGTGCCGCTGGCATATTCGAACTTTCATACCGAGATACTTGGAGAAAAAGCATTTGCGCTTGCCTGCCCAAAACTGGATTCCAATAAGGACGCGTATCTTAACAAGTTGGTTACCATGATCACCGAATCCAACGTCAGGAGCATCACAGTTGCCATAATGGAAGTTCCTTGCTGTTCGGGACTAGTTCAGCTAGCCAAACAGGCAATTCAAATTTCAGGCGTGGATTTGCCATTACATATTCTGATGATTAAGATTTCAGGAGAATTGGTGAATTTGCAATAGGATTTCCGACTGATATTAGGCGTAGGGGTTCAAGATTTTGAATACCTATGTAATTTCCAGCAGGACGAAAATACACTCATTTAGAATGGTAATTAGCATGTACAACCCCTGGACGGTGTTACAGATTAAACGATTATTGCTTTAAACCATGATGGGCTTGGGCTTTATGTGTTGTATTGCTTTTTTCAAGCAATATAATCTTCACTGGTGAAAGGTTTAGTATACATGCACTTGGTCATTAGATTGCAATCGAGTATTTTGCTCCCAAATGACCTCTCTTCATTCAGCTTAAAATCACCCAATTCGGACTAATATAAAAATGACCTGCCCATTACGAATGAGCAGGTCATGAATTCGAATTATCCGGACTATCGGAATGAAACAGAGCCTTACTTCACAATTCTTGTTGGCCCCGCCTTTACAACCTCCTCAGAGCATCCGTCTTTAAACAACTTGAAATTCTCGATGAAACGGGCAGCGAGGGCATCATATTTCATACGATATTCTTCTTTGTTGCCCCAGGATGTGGAGGGGTCAAGTACGTCTTGAGGCACATCGGGGCAGGAGAGGGGTACTTCAAAACCGAACAATTCATCTTTCCGGTATTCAACATTTTTCAATTTCCCGTCCAAAGCTGCATTCAGCAAGTTGCGCGTGTGGCGGATACTGATGCGTTTGCCTACGCCGAATCTGCCGCCAACCCAGCCTGTGTTAACCAGCCAGCAGGTCACATCGTGCTTGAGCATTCTTTGTTTAAGCATTGACGCATACTCAAAGGGATGTCGCACCATGAAAGGAGCGCCGAAACATGCGCTGAACGTTATCTGCGGTTCAATACCAAGTCCAACCTCCGTGCCCGCTATTTTTGACGTGTAGCCGCTTATAAAGTGGTATTGCGCCTGCTCAGGGCTCAACCGTGCAATAGGAGGCAATACGCCTGAGGCATCACAGGTTAGGAATATGACATTCTTTGGATGAGACTGAACCATTTTTTCAGGGACCACGTTTGAAATGAAATGAAGGGGATAGGATGCCCTTGTGTTTTCTGTAATGGAGTCATCATTCAGATCAATATGCCGGGTAACAGGATCGAATACCACGTTTTCAAGTATTGTTCCGTATCGCTTGGTACAAGCATATATCTCCGGCTCATGATCTTCCGAAAGGCGAATGACTTTCGCATAGCATCCGGCTTCAAAATTGAATACACTTTTGTCACTCCAGCCGTGCTCGTCATCACCAATAAGACGCCTGCTGGGATCAGCAGACAAGGTTGTTTTACCGGTACCACTCAATCCGAAGAATATTGCAACATCGCCATCTTTGCCCACATTTGCCGAGCAATGCATGGGAAGCACTTCTTCAAAGGTAAGCAGAAAGTTAAGAACGGTGAAAACGGATTTTTTGATCTCACCTGCATAAAGTGTGTTGGCTATGATAGCCGTTCGAGCGCCGAAATTAATAATTATTCCTGTTTCGGAAGCGGTTCCGTCAATCCTTGGATCCAATTTAAACCCCGGTACTGCAATGATGGTAAATTCCGGAATAAATTTCTTAAGAATATCACGGTCATCGGTGGTAAGCAACATATTCCTGGCAAAGAGGCTGTGCCATGCTTTTTCGGCAATTATTCTAACGGGAAGACGAAAGTCAGGATCAGCCCCCGCAGAGACATCCTGAACGAAAAGTTCTTCGCCCTGTGCCCATGCCTGCAGGCGTGCCATCAAACTGTTGAACTTTTCCAAAGTATAGGGACGGTTATACTGTCCCCACCAGATTTTATTTTCGGTGGATTCCTCTTTAACGATATATTTATCTGATGCAGCGCGTGCAGTGAATTTACCGGTATTGACCAAAAATGGTCCCCCGTTAACTATGTGCCCCTCATTCCGAAATACTGCCTCTTCATAAAGCGAATCATTTGGAAGATTCCAGTAAACATGATCAAGATAGGTGAGTCCATAGTTACTAAGTTTAAAGTCTGAAGCAAGTTCTTTGGCTTGCTTGAGTGCAGGGGTTGAGAATTCAAGATATTTGCTCATAACCAATTCCTCACCAGTTTACGTTCGCCGATAAAAAGTTCATTGGGTGAATCGGGGTCCAAAGCCCATTTGATCCTCTCGATACCGTCGATGATATCCTTAATGGTACCGCAATAGCTCAGCCGTAAATAACCATCCATACCAAACTCGATTCCCGGCATGGTCAAAACCTGTACTTTATCGATGAGGAAATTGGAAAGTTTGCGTGAATCTTTTTCATAAGCACTGAAATCGGCAAAGCAATAGAACGTACCGTCGGGTTTGGTAACATGTACTCCAGTAAATGCCTTTAATCGTTCTATCATCACGTTGCGGTTATTCTCCAATGTTGTGCGCAGGCTGTCTACAGGCGATTGAATGCCATTAAGAGCCGCAACTGCTGCCTTTTGCAGCAATATCGACGGCCCTGAGGTTTGATGCCCCTGGATGTTGGACATTGCTTCTATAAGTTTCCTGTTACCAACTGCCCACCCGATCCGGAATCCGGACATGGCGTAAAGCTTGGACACACCATTGACGATGAGCAATTTACTTTCCTCACCATAGTTCTTAACGTAATCCAATGCGCTTATAGGTTTTCGTCCGTCAAAGATCAGACGGTGATAAATATCGTCCATTATCAAATATAAATCGCGTTTTTCACAAAAATCTATGATATCTGCAATAAAGCTTTCGGGATACATTGCCCCGGTTGGATTATTCGGACTGTTAATTAGAACAGCCTTGGTATAACTTCCAACACGCTGTTCAATATCCTGTACCCTTGGATAGAATGTGCCATCCTCAGCAAAAACCGGGACACCCACACCGCCTGCGAGTTTGGCCATTTCAGGATAACTTACCCAATAAGGAGCTGGGAAGATTACTTCTTCCAGTGGATTGAGAATTGATTGCAGGGCAACCATTATAGCCTGTTTGGCGCCACCGGAACAGATTACATTTTCCGGGGCGACTGATTTATGATAAAATTCCTCAGTGTAACGAATTACCGCCTTTTTGAGTGCAGGGATTCCGTCAGCGGGAGCATAGCGAATTTCTCCGGTGTTAAGAAGCGCGGAGGCCGCAAGAATCGCGTCGATTGGTGCTCTGGTTTTGGGTTCACCTCCACCGAGATGAATCACCGGATCACCTTTTTCTCGTAATATGGCTGCTTTCTCGTTAAGGGCGAGTGTTGGAGAGGCATTGATTGAGCGGGCAAGTTGACTTAAACTCATAATATATCCTACAAAAAGTATTTATTTGAGATATGTAAACTTATTTTGGCTTTTTGTGAGAAACAAGAAATTTTTAATTTAGTTTTTATAAAAGAAATTGGTAATTACGTTATACACTGGTAATTTTCCAGAGCATTTTTGGAAAATTATGCGGGTCGGGTGATTACAGCACTCCAAAAACACTTACTTGATATATTAAAGGAATTGGTGCCAATCATGAGAAGCATTAAACATAGTGAACTTTTATTTACAGAAGCAGCAAAGTATATTCCCGGTGGAGTTAATTCACCCGTGCGTGCCTTTAAATCAGTTGGCGGAACTCCTATTTTCTTTGCCAGCGGAAAAGGCTGCAAAATGACCGATGTTGACGGTAATGAGTATCTTGACTACGTCGGGAGCTGGGGCCCGCACCTGTTTGGTCACAATCCTGACTTTATACTGCATGCTCTCTATGAAGAGGCAATTCGCGGGATTAGTTTTGGTGCGCCTGCCAAAATTGAAGTTGATATGGCAAAACTGGTATGCGAGCTCGTTCCTTCTGTTGAACTGGTGCGCATGGTTAACAGCGGTACTGAGGCAACTATGAGTGCTGTCCGGGTAGCAAGAGGGTATACCGGACGGGAAAAGATAATCAAATTTGAAGGCTGCTATCATGGGCACGCTGATTTCTTCCTTATAAAGGCCGGTTCCGGTGCATTGACTTTTGGTGTTCCTACTTCCCCCGGAGTTACCAAAGGGAACGCAGCAGATACGCTTATTGCAGATTTTAATGACCTGGATTCTGTTCTCAAACTTGCAGAAGCAAACAAGGGTGAAATTGCTGCAATCATTATTGAACCCGTTGCCGGCAACATGGGTGTTGTTAAAGCCAAGGACGATTTTCTGAAAGGAATACGCAAAATATGTGATGAGGAAGGGATCGTACTTATATTTGATGAGGTGATGAGCGGCTTCAGGCTTTCTGCCGGCGGAGCTCAGCAAGTTTTGGGTGTCAAACCGGATCTTTCAACGTTTGGGAAAATAATCGGCGGTGGTTTACCGGTTGGAGCATTTGGCGGTAAAAAGGAAATTATGAGCGTTCTGGCCCCCATGGGACCAGTCTATCAGGCCGGTACATTAAGCGGCAATCCTATGGCAATGGCAGCAGGACTTGCTTCACTCAAACATATTAAAGCTCATCCGGAAATTTACACACAGTTGGAGGAAACATCAGAATATCTGAAGGCCGGATTCGAAGATAATTTCAAACTGCTGGGTAAAAATTATACCATAAACCGGGTAGGCTCGATGATGACGGTGTTCTTTACTGAGGAACCGGTAGACAGTTTTAAGGCTGCTATTTCTTCGGACACACAGCTTTTTGGCCGGTATTTTCACGAGATGCTTAAAAGGGGTGTTTATTTGCCACCCGCGCAATTTGAGGCAATGTTTGTGTCGACTGCTCACACCATGGAAGACATTGACTTTACGGTGACAACGCATCTGGAATCAATGAAGGCTGCGTTGAAATAGATTTTTTTTTGCTTTTCCAATTGAGTATTGGGGGCTTCGATTCATGTAAGGCGTTTATTGTTCTCGGGCGAATCAACAATTCGGAAAATGCTTCACCCGGGCAGTGAGGGGAAGGACGCATAGACTATTTTAGATGGTAATCGTCAGGTTTCGTAAGATTGACATGTAACATTCTGATTCAGGCACTATTAGGGTATTTCTGATAGTAATAAATAAGAGAGAGAAATGCGATCATTAATAAAAACATCCTCGTTGTTAATTTTTCTATTCATTGGACTTCGTGCGCAGACAATGCATTTTGAAAACGCCTGGAAATTCCATCCCGGAGATGATTTATCCTATGCGGCCATTTCCTGTGATGAGTCCGAGTGGAAACCGATCCAGGTAACTACCCATTGGGAAACACAGGGTTATACTGATCTTGACGGATTTGCCTGGTACCGCCTGCATTTTTCCGTTGATAAAAAGATGCTTGGCAAGACATTGTATCTGTTTGCCGGAAAAATTGATGATGTTGATGAAACCTATCTCAATGGTGTTTCGGTTGGAAAGATGGGCACATTTCCTCCACAGGCTGCATCGGAATGGAATTCGCAGAGAGTTTACAAACTGTTATCAGGTGCCTTAAAGAGAGAAAATGTTTTAGCTATAAGAGTGTTCGATATGGGCGGCCCCGGGGGCATTTACGGCGGAACGTTTGGGCTTTATGGTGAGAAAGAATACAAGGCGGCAACCGGGCAATCCATTAAAAAAGGCGCCACTTGTTTTCAGCTTCCGGTAACCAATGGCTTACTTGCTGCCGTATATGATGCAAATCTCGGAATTTTAACCAATGTATATCCTCATATCTTTCAGGCAATTGATCTGGATAAACCAGTCAAACCAGTGATCTCAGGTATTAAACTGGCTGGATCCGCCAAACCGATAAACAGTGGTTATTATCATAATACGCATATACTTAAAGTGGCATACAAAAAAGCTGATCTGTATTATTTTGCCTCGTTCACCCGGCCTGAAAAGGTTTTTTATTGTGTTCTGGAATATCCTGTAACACAGAAAGAACAGCAATATCTTTCGATGCCTGGAGCGTCTGAGAACGTGCTTTGTGACTCCCTGGTTTTCAACATAAAAAACAAACTACGTAAGTATTATGTGCTTTCATTCAATAACGACCTTCATAATAACACCGAAATTTTTAATAAGGCAGTAATTGACTGCAAGACCACGCCGGATTTGCTGGAAACCGAAACGGATTATATGACTTCGATTTTCAAAAAAGTTAACAGGCCCAAAGGTCTTTCAGGAAAAGCCAAAGATCTTTTTGAGCAATCAGTAGCATTCTTAAAAATGGCTCAGATCGGTGAGAAGGAAATATTTCCCAAGGCTAAGGGACAAATTGTTGCCTCTTTACCCCCGGGTGTTTGGAACATTTGCTGGGTACGCGATGGAAGTTATGCAGTGAAAGCACTTGTTAAATTGGGTTTGTATGAAGAAGCAAAGAATGCGCTTTTATTCTTTCTGAATGCAGATGCAGGTTACTATAAATCCTTTAAGCATACTGATGGTAAAGAGTATGGAATTGGTTCTGACTACCAGATATCTGTGTGCAGGTATTTTGGTAACGGGAAAGAAGAATCTGATTTTAATTCTGACGGGCCGAATGTTGAATTGGATGGGTTTGGATTGATACTCTCCGCATTATCAGATTATACCACTGCAATCCATGATACCTCATTCTTTGTATCACGGGTAAAAGACCTTAAGTATAAAATTGCAGAGCCTCTGCTTTCAAATATTGATAAAAACGGGCTGATTCGCAAAGAATCTGGGTCGTGGGAACGGCACCTGCCAGGAAAGCAATATGCTTATACCTCAATAACTGCGGCAAAGGGATTGCAGGATTTTGGCAACTTACTTTTGAAGTTACATAAGGATGGCGGCGAAAAGTATCTTGATGCCGGGAAACTTCTTCAGGAAATGATCGTGAAGAAGCTCATTGACAATAGCACGCTAGTCCGCGGAACATTTGAAGACATTGCTGATTCCATGCACGAATATCTTGATGCTGCATCATACGAGTATTTCAATTTCTTTGATACTGACCCCAAACTTTTTGCGTTGCACCATGATGCCTACGCAAAGAAATTGCAAATAGGGAAGACGAGAGGTTTTGCCAGAGTAAATAACGGTGACTGGTATGACAAGCAGGAATGGATATTTCTCGATTTGCGAATATCTGCTGCGCTAAGAAAATTCCATCATCCGCGTGAAGCAGATTCGCTGCTTAAATGGGTGGTCAATCAATCAGCGCTGAACAATAATATTATTTCTGAGCTCTATAATGAGAAGACAACTGCCTATGAGGGAGCAGCACCAATGGTTGGATTTGGCGCGGGAAGCTTTATACTTACCTTGTTTGGGGAGTAAGGTTTATTTACTCCGTCTGCTTAAGCTGCAAATACAAACCAAATCTGCGGCTTAAGCGACTTGAGCATTTCTCAATGTTTACAACAGCCATCGCCACTCTTGTTAGCGATTTAGGAAATCAAATGTTTTAATGAAGCAAAAAACAACGGGTTCTGACAGCTATAAACGTATCTACAAAATTGTTTTGAAGATACCCATCGGTACAGTTGCCACGTACGGTCAGATTGCAAATCTTGCGCAAATGCCCGGACATGCGCGACAAGTTGGTTATGCACTTCATAGTACACCAGCGAGCATGGAACTTCCGTGGTGGAGAGTTATCAATTCGAAAGGAGAGATCAGCTTTCCCATTGGCACACCCTATTTTGAAATTCAACGAAAGATACTCTTGAGTGAAGGCATCATATTCGATCGGAATATGCGAATAGACCTCAAATTGTACAAATGGAAAAAATGACACTTACGTAGAATGCGACGTTGAGCGGCAGCTTAGTTACATTCATGCAGGCGCACATTTTCTAAGGAAAAACTTCCTCGAATATGCTGTGTTAACAAATGAGCACTAGCCGGATTCGAGATTTCGATATAATATAGATTCGATTTCAATTTTTCTATTTCAGTCTATGTACTGTCAAAAACGAAGGATATTTGGCTGAATGATATATTCGCTGTGTCGCCTTTTGGAAATCTTCAGTGCCCGCCCGATAAATGTTACAAAACTTTTGAGGATTCATATCAAAAAAGGGAAACCAACTGCTTTGTATTTGCACCATAATTTTATGCCCCTTTAAAAAACTGTGGCTCACATCGGGCATCGTCATCTTTATTTTGGTTGGCTGTCCCGGAACAAACGGTTCAGGCTTCTCATAGCTGTTGCGAAATTTTCCTCTGAAAATATCTCCGCGCAGCATCATCTGATAACCTCCCATTTCAATACTCTTTGGATTGGGGCTGGGATTTTTTGCATCGTCCGGATATACATCAATTAGTTTTACAACCCAATCAGCGTCCGTGCCGCTTGTTGAAGCATAGAATTCTGCTTCTATCTCACCAATGATTGTAAAATTAGTGTCTAATGGGTCACTTTCATAAACAAGCACATCGGGTCGTTCTGCTGCAAATCTTTGATCTTCATTCATCCAAAACCGGTAGTAAAATCCTCTTGAATCAACGTGTTTTGCAGTATATGGTACCGGTTTTGCCGGATCGCTTATGTATTCATCAAATTCATCTTTTTCAGAATTATTCTCGTTAAATCCAAGTTTTCCGCGAGATTGAAAGTACAATTTTTGTGCTTCGGTGTTTTCAGGCGGGTATGCCGAGAAGCTTTCCCATTTGTTGGTTCCCGTTTCAAAAACCAACGCTTTGGGAAAGTGCCAGTTCCCCTTACCTTTTAAATAGTAATTAAAGAAGGGGAATTCGACACTATCCCGGTAGAATTCACCAGTCTTGACACCAAATGATATGTCACCGAATGAATCCCCGGTTTCCGTCGGCCATCCATGGTGAAACCATGGACCCATTACCAATGCATTAAACTGTTTTGGATTGCTTTGCTCAATTGTCTGGAACGTTTTAAGGGTTCCGTATAAATCCTCGGAATCATACCAGCCTCCAACAGTCAAAATGGCGGGGGCTGTATTCTTAAAATGGGCAAGTGTTGTTCTTGATTTCCAAAAATCATCATACGTTTCGTGACTGAAAATATCTGTCCAGAAAGGAATGCTTTTTTTAAAATACTTTTCATCAGCATTTTTTAACGGACCAAGATTTTTAAAGAACGTGTAAGCATCCGGTGACGGAGCCTTAAAACCAGCGGGCCATTGTGTGGTAAGACCACTGCGAGGGATGCCAAATACGGAAAAAAAGTCAAAGGACATTAAAAGCGAAAGCGCTCCGTTGTGATGCATGTCGTCACCAACGAACCAATTAGCTATTGGTGCCTGTGGGGAAACAGCAACCAAATTCGGATGTGCATTTATTGCTGACATAGCAGCATAATAGCCTGGGTATGAGATTCCCCATATGCCAACTTTTCCGTTGTTATGCCGAATGTTTTTGATCAGCCATTCAATGGAGTCAAATGCGTCACTGCTTTCATCAACATCAGTGCTGTCCTTTTTGTTGGGAATAAAAGGAGTCATGTTTACAAAATTTCCCCCCGACATGAATCGTCCCCGAACATCTTGATACACAAAAATATAACCTTCTTTTGTAAAATGGTCCGATGGCCCCAGAGAGCTCTTAAAATTGGTTGATCCGTAAGGTGCAATAGTATAGGGTGTCCGGGCAAAAAGGATAGGGTAGTCAGTGCTGGAATCCTTGGGGGTGTATACCGCGGTGAATAAAGTTACGCCATCCCGCATGGGGATCTGGTATTCAAATTTATTGTAATGTTGAACCACGTACAGTGAATCCTGGTTCTGTGCAAACAGTATCCCAGGGCTAAAAAAAGTACAAAAAGCCAGGGAAAAATACAGCGTTAATGAAGGTCTCAAAACAATTTTCATGCAATCTCCGCTTTAATTAAAAACCATTATCGCCAGTAACGACAACACATCCCCGTTTCGTTACTCTGGGGTTCCATCTTAAGGATAATAGTGCAAATTACCGAATATATTTCGAAAAAGTAAAAGACAAATAATGATAAGTTATTGAGAGGGGATTTCCTGGTTAAATTCCCGGGTCTCAAAACGATAAGGCACACATCCAAACGGTTCAAGATTTTGAACCCCTACAGCTTTCAGAACGCAATATACATCAGGAATCTAATTTCGATGCATATTGGAGATTTTCAATACACATGTAAAATGAGGAAAAATATCTTGATACAACCACCGAAATATTATTAATTTTGAATATCGAATGACTATTCTTCGGGTACTAACTATGAAAACCTTTATGAAAAAAGCCTTGATCATTGGTTTTGCAATTATATGCGTTTTAAGCTGTCCTCAGATTACGTGGGCTCAGGATACGCTATCTGGACGCCTTGCAATACTTCCATTTCAGCCTATCGGTATTAATCCCGATTATGTCCGAACTGCAGAGTCGCTGTTGAGAATTGAAATTGGAAAACTAACCGGGATGGATATCATTTCGGAAAAAGCGATGAACGACTCACTGGGAGCGGAAAGATGCGTGGAAGCAGAATGCGCTAGGAAGATTGGCAAAATACTCAATGCCAAAGTTGTCGTGGGTGGGCGGCTTTCTGCACTCGGTGAAAAAGTGATTGTTGAATATTTCCTGGTGAATATTGTATCGGGCAAAGAGATCCTACACGATCATGTTACCTCGAGCACTATCGAGGACATTGAAACAGTAATGAAACGGGTGGCTAAAAGTATAGTCGAACAAGAGTCATTTACCAAAAAAGTAGAAGTCGGCTCTATAATGAAAAGTGAATCTGCGATACCCGAAAGAAGAGCGAGCCGCAAAAATTTTGGGTTCGCTTTTGGTTATCTTTACCCAGTTGACGGGTATGACAATGATCATAGTAAATCACTTGTCATCGATGCAAGAGTGGGTTATGAACTGGAAGATTACACCGTTGGTATGCTTGCCGGAATTAGAAAGGGATTCGCGATGAACCTATTTGGCTCATACCTGCTCTCGAAACAGGACTTTTGTCCATATATCGGCGGGTCGTTTGGATTTCACTGGGTCAGCCATAATTCTGTTGGCCAAGTGGTTTATAATGAAACCACGCATCAATATTCTTCTGATGCAGATAAACGCGGTGATGGATTTGAGATTGGTGCACATGCGGGAATTCGGGCATTCAGAACGTTTAATTTCCAGGTAATCCTGAATTTGGAATATATTTATACACTGAATGATTTTAACGATGGTGCTTTGGTATTCACCATAGGCCTATTATGATATACAGATTAGCGGGAACATCAGGGTGTGTTCCCGCTGAAAAAGTACAACTATTTTAAAAACGTCATCTTCCGATATTCGTTGGAAAGAACATTTCCCACGGCATCATATACCGACATCTGATACAGATAAATTCCCGAAGCCAGATTGCTGCCGTCGAAACCAATTTCATGCGAGCCTTTGGTTTGAAGACCTGAATAAAGGGTGCTTACCTTTGCGCCTGTAATATTGTAAACCGAAATTTCAATTTTTGCATCCTGTTTAAGATCATATTTTATAACCGTGGATGGATTGAAGGGATTTGGGAAGTTCTGGTACAGTGAATAAGCTTTTTCATTTGTATTATGAGTCTGTGTATCAGTAACCGACTGTATAGCGCTGAGCGTATTGATCACGCCCCATCCAATCAAACGGTTGGGTGAACCGGCGTTGGATGCGGTTGAGCGCATCAGGTCTCTTAATTGGATCGGAGTGAGGCTTGGACGTGCCCCAAGTATGAGTGCAGCCGCTCCCGCAGCCATTGGGCAACTAAATGAAGTACCGTCACCATAGTAATAATACGTGGTTGAACCGGGACCAGCTACATAATTTGACACCCCCATTGCCACGACATCCGGCTTTGTACGCCCGTCAACAGTGTTTCCAACACTGCTGAAACTGGCTCTGGCACCGGTGTAATCAACCGCGCCAACGGTAAGGATACTGTCAGCATCTGCCGGGGCGCCTAACGTATTGTGACTGGCATTATTCCCTTCGTTACCGGCAGAATTGACCACAAAAATTCCTTTACGGGCCGCAAGTGCTGCCCCCAGTGTTATTTTAGCTGTTTTCCCATCCATGTTTGCCCAAGTGTAACCCGGATACGAAGGATCGGTAAAGTCCAGATACCCCAGAGAGGTAGAGGTAATGTCTACACCAAGGCTGTCAGCCCATTCCATCCCGGCAATCCAGTTATCTTCTTCAATGGTTGTTTCGCTATCGGTATTCTCCGTTTTAGCCAGTATGAATTTTGCATTATATGCAGGACCTATAAGTTTACCCGGTTTATAGCCGCCAATAAGCGAAAGAGTGGCTGTTCCATGAGTTCCGGATCCCATTCGGCCTGTGCTGTCGTTAACGCTGGTTATGTGATTAACAAAATCATGTGTTGCAATAATTTTCATATTGGCGAAAACTTCATGGTTCAGGTTATTAAAACCCGCATCAAGAACTGCAATGGTAACACCCTCACCAGTATAACCAAGTGCATGTACTTCAGGTACTTTTATAAGGGCCATTTGAGTGGCAGAAGAGCCATAGTCAAGAGCGTATATGTTTGATGATTGATTCAAATTGTCTGTTTTCAGCAACTGGCCGGTTTCAGGAAGCGGCTTTGCCTTTTTAAGTCGGGCAACAACATCAATACTCTTAACGAAATCAAATGCATCAATAACAGGCAGCTTATCTTTGGTGCTCCAAACACTCACTCCATTAAACCATTTCGAAACCTGGTTGATTGTGAAGCCTGAAGCCTGAATCCTGCCAATATATGAAGGGGAGACGGGAATATCAGTTTGGTCAAATAATTGACCTTCAGGAAGAACTTTTCTCCTACGTTCTATGGCTTTGGCCGTTACCGCACGTGAGGCTAAGTCGGAAATCTTATTAAGGTTAACAGCTTTATCCTTAAAAAACACCCAAACCAATACCGAATCGTTTGAGTTTATCTGCGAAAAAGCCGCAATCACCGAAGAGCTTCTTTTTTGCAATGGGGTTTGACTAAGAAGCGCGGAAATGCATAATAATGCCAGGAGTACTGTTTTTCTCATTTTTTCTGTTTTTTCTTTATAATCTCTAAAAGATTCTGTTAAAAATCAATCTATATATTTTTCGCGAAGGACATATTTCTGCATCTGGAATTGTGATATGCCGCTGGAATTAAATAGTTTTACGATGATAATTTACAAAACTTAGACGTGATGACAGAGAAAATATTTATAGGCACAGCCGGTTGGTCCTATCAGGACTGGAAACAAAACTTCTATCCCCCGGATCTCCCTGAAGGGAAATGGCTGCAATTTTATGCAGAATTTTTCAATACTGTTGAGGTCAATGTGACTTATTATACACATGTGGCACAAAGTATGGTTAACGGCTGGGTAAATAAAACGGAACATAATCCGGACTTTAAGTTCATAATCAAGCTGCACCAGGCCTTCACTCATAAAAGGTCCTATTCGACTGACGACATTAAGCAGGTTCAGTCAACGTTGGATATTTTGCACAGAGGAGAGAAACTACAGGGAATCCTGCTCCAGTTCCCTTATTCATTTCCCTGCACCGAGGATGCACTGCGCCACATACGGAAAATTACCGAGGACATTTATGCAGAGAGTTATTTTCTTGAAGTACGGCACAAATCATGGAATGGAAAAGATATACCTCAATTGATTGAAAACGAGAATCTTTCCCTTTGCTGGATTGATCAACCACTCATCGGGGAGACAACTCATTGGCTGCCAAATCCCACTACGGAAAAACTCTATCTGCGATTGCACGGCAGAAATGAGGAAGAATGGCTGAAATCAATTCAAAACTTCGGGAAAAAGCAGAACTATGCAGAACAAAGTTCACGTTATAATTACCTTTACAGCAGGGGAGAAGAAATAGAGTTTATCCAAACCATCAAGGAGTCATTCAAAAAACTCCGGGAACTGATCATAATTGCCAACAACCATCCTAACGGTAATGCCATTGTGAATGCGTTTGAATTCCTGCAGTTCCTGAAGGGCAGTATCAAGCTGCCGGAAACAACAGAGAAAAAAATGAAGGAATTGCAAAGGATTTAGTTCTGTTATTTTGGGGACTTATGAGCAGGCAGACCAGAATAAAAAACCGGGTGTTAAAACACCCGGCCTGTAATGATATAAACGAAAATAAATGTAGCTGAAAACAAAAAATCCAACTGGAGAAAGTTCTATTTTTCTTTCATTGATTTTAGAGTCGCTTCCAGTTCATCAAAAGGTTCTCCGGCGGTTTTGGCTGTTTCAATTGCTTGAGATTCAACTTTAATGGCTTCAGCTTTGTTTCCTGACTTGTAGAGTAAATTTGCGTAGGTATCCATAATGCCGGCAACAGGTGAGAGTTCGACTGCCCGTTTGGCCCATCCAATTGCCTGAGCAACTATGCCCTTATCTTCAACATTTTCAAAAATGGTCCACGCAACATCATTCAGCAATCCCGTGTTTTTATTATCGAAGGAAAAATATTCGCCGGCGGCTTGTGCATATTTATCCCAGGATTTTATTTTTTTGTAGTAGGATATGTCTGCCAAAGCGATGATTTCCTGTGGTTGTGAATATCCGCTATTTGTCACTTTCAATTTAAGCCCGTCATAGGCTTCCCTGTTAAAGGGTTTCTCTTTAATAAGCTTTTTGAAACCGGCAAGATAGGTCTCTTTAATTTTTTGAGTGACGGTATCTTTCCCATACTTCCCGGCAAAAACTTCCTGATTTTTAACAAGATATTTGAATTCCCTGGATTCAACGTCATTCACAAATTCTCTGATTATTAACCAGTTGGGCCTTTGCAGGAGATCATCTATCGAGATTTTACTGAAATAATCACCGGTTACTTTCTTACAGAAAACATCATCATAGCGGTTTAGATCGAGATAGCTGTACATGAAATCAGCATCCCGTGAACCGGCGGCAAATCGTTTATTGTAGGATGCAAGGTTGTTTCCCGGATCAACAGCCCGTTTCCCAAGACTGACAAACTCTGCTACCGGCATTGAGCCCACACCGCGGTGAATGAGGTCTCCGTTAGCATCCATGAATAACAGCGTCGGGTACACATACACATTGTATAACTTCTGCAGTTCCAAACCTTCACCTTTTTCCATGTCAAAATGTGCATTGACGAAAGTGGAATTGAAATAATCGGCTACTGTATCATTGGTAAATACGTTGGCTGCCAGCCATTTACAGGGGCCGCACCATGAAGCGTAAGCGTCCATAAATATGGGCTTATGCTCTTTAAGGGCTTTTGCTTTTATCTCTGCCCAGGAAGTTTCAGTAAACTGAATTGCCCTATGCTGAGAGAATACCGGAATTGAAACAAGTATAAAGAAAAGGATGAAAAGTAACTTTTGTTTTTTCATGAGACTTATCAATAAATGTGATAGAATAGTAATTTCAAAATATGTCGCTTAGTTTACAAGCTATTGTGCTTACAAACAAATCGATTTTACATCCGGATCTGTTTTTCCTTTCCGGAACCCGCTAACTATTGACCTGATGGTTTTATTTTTATAGCTACCTGATACATTTCGGTACAAGGTTGTGCGCAGGATACATCGTTGCATGCCTGATATTTGAGGACAAACGTCAGTATGTTTTCGCCAACCGGTGCAGATTCGCTTATTTTGCATGATGCAACGATTTTATTATTGTCCGAGAATACAGCAACTTTTTGATCGCTGAAACTCAGCTTTATTTTTTTTGCCTGAGGATAGATCACCTTACAACCGGTGACCAATTCATTAGCCTTCATGAAAAAAGACGTTGGGATCAGGTAATCTTCATCAACCAAATCAGCGTGCACATGCCAACCGTCTTCCAAGCTTATAATACCGGTGATTATCGCAGTGTCACCAAGACCAAAGGAATCACGGTTAACGGAAAGTGCGAGATTTAGAATCTTTCCTGCATTGGTCTGGCCTTGAATATCCAAGGTGATGAGCGCCAAGACCAGTGACGAAATTATTATTAACTGTTTCACTGATATTTTTGTTAAAAATATTATGGATTAAAATATTTATCAGCAGGGAAAATAGAGTAAAATGCAGATGATTCCAAAAGTCAATAGTACGCACCTCCACAACCATTTTCGGAATTGCGCAACTGTGAACGGGTCGCCCCGGCAGGTTTCACAGTGTTCACAGTCGTGATAAAAATGTTGCGAAATTTGCTCAAAAACGCAAACTATGTGCGGTTTGCCGCGGCAGCGTTCATAGTGTTCATAGTTGAGACAAAAATGTTGCGAAATTTGTTCAAAAACGCAAACTGTGTACGAAGTGAACACTTTTCACGGTATTTAATTTTACAGCACCCAGATTTTCGGCAACACAATCCTTGCCCAAGCGGCTGCCGTACAAGATGACATTTGCATTATAACAAAGTTTCAAAGAACGATTATTGCCGGTTTTCAGAAATATCCTTACCTGTTATAATCACTGAACCGGCGACGAAATTGCTTTGTTCCAGACGTTTATTGCCGGAAACGCGTACAGGCAAATATGGGAAGACAGCTCCGTTGTCCTCAAGCTCACCATACAAGAAACTGAACAGTGCACGGTGCATGGCGCTGTGCACTGTGGTGGTGTAAGTTATTGTATATATATGACTTACGATGAGTACTTGAATTTATTAAGACTAAGATCCTCACGCTCATTCTCCCAGCTGGCAATGGTGTCAACTTAGTACGAACCTGGCAAGGGAACTCACCCCCAGCCCCTCTCTTGAAAAGAGAGGGGAGCAGAAAGACCGCATTATTGGCGGGCGAAAGTGATCCATGGGTGATATTTTTCAGTGAGATTTTTTAATGAGAAAGGGCAAGGATTTGTTACGTTGACAGCATTGCCCGGAGGTAGAGAAGACTTTTAGCAGCCAATAATGCGGCTTTTCGGTTACCGCATATTCAACTCCTGAACGGTGGTGGAGTTGTTCCACATTGACCAATGTTACCAATGTGCAAACCCTAACGGGTTTGGGGCATAGTGCATTTGCAATGCGATTAACAAGGCTGTTAAGTTGACGCGTATACGCCCCGTCCGGAGCGGGATTTCGTAGAACTCAACTTCTGCGGGAATTACATTCATCTATTGTGCTTGTTAAGTTGACGCCATTGGATCCACAGGAGGGGTATGAATACATCTATTTAACCTTTTGGGATTGAGGTTGATAAACCAGAAATTAAATGGGGTGCATTGGCAGGGATAAGAAAGGTGAGGGCCACGTTACCTATCGCAGTGGTTGGTATTATCCAAATCAGCTATATGCACAAAGCATATAGAGAAAATACAAACGGCGCCGAAAAGGCGCCGCTGTTAAAAGATTCGATTCAGAAAGGCCAATTAAGGTAATAAAACACCAACTGAAATTACTGTTGTCCACAACCCGGCTTTGTCGCCTTCAGCCGATTGTGTAATGTTAAAAGACCGCACGATCTTTCCGCTCATCTTATAGATGTTCTCACGTTCGCTCCAATCCGTATCAGGGTTGAATTCAACACCCAACGTGGTTGCCAGCATGGTTGCAGCGAGATCTTCGGCATAGTCACCGGCAATTTTTTCAGTTTCACCATATGGGTGGTGCTCTGAGAGATATCCATACTGATCGGGATCAGCGGGGATGGCAACTCCTATTGAGGTTGCTATTAAACGGTTTGGTTCATTTGTCGAATTTCTTGCCATAACACAGAATGTTATTTGACCGGCGGAAAGAAGTTTTAAGCCTTCTTCCTTGGAAATACGTTTACACCCAACCGGGAAAATACTGCTGACCGTAACAAGATTGCATTTTTCAATTCCTGCGTTACGCAGCGCTAACTCAAAAGAAGTCAGATACTCCTTGTGTTTCCCAACACCTTTCGTGAAGAATATTTTTGTTGGAACATACAAATTGTCATCTCCTTTCTGTTTTATTTAGTGATTATTAGTTTTAAAAATTTACGTTTGCCGAGTTTAATTATGTGCCCGGTCTTAAATTCAACAACTGCATTTGGATCTGTTATCTTCACACTATCCAGTGTTGCTCCACCTTGCTGAATGAGCCGGCGTGCCTCGGATTTGGAGGGGACCAGCTTAAAGTGCATCAACAGGTCAATAAACGGCATGGTGGCTGCCGGCGGCATAAAATCTTTGGTTTCGATATCATCCGGAATTTCTTTTTTGATAAAGAGTCTGTCAAAGGCTTCTTCTGCAGCAACGGCCTCCTGTTCTCCGTGATACATTTGAACAATTTTCCTGGCGAGTGCGCGTTTTATGTTACGCGGGTTTACCGCAGGATCTTCGAGTTGAGTTTTTATTGAAGACAGCTCGCTGAGGGGAACATCGGTTGCAAGTTCATAATAAACATAGATAAGCTTATCTGCAATGGAAAGTGTTTTGCCATACATATCTGAAGGAGCATCTGAAATGCCGATATAGTTGCCGTAGGATTTGCTCATTTTTTCTACCCCGTCCAAACCAACAAGCAGAGGCATGGTTAAAATCACCTGCGGCTCCTGTCCAAATTCCCGCTGAAGATCACGGCCAACAAGCAAATTGAATTTTTGATCTGTACCGCCTAATTCAACGTCGCTTTTGATAGCAACCGAATCCATTGCCTGGGCGAGGGGATAGAGGAATTCGTGAATTGAAATTGGTTCGCCGCTTTTATAGCGCTTGGTGAAATCGTCTCTTTCAAGCATCCGGGCTACAGTATAAAATGATGCCATTTTGATAACGTCTTCAAAGGTCATTTTCCCCAGCCAAGTAGAGTTATAGACCATCTGAGTCTTTTCAGGGTGGAGAAGTTTGGTGGCCTGTTCATAATAGCTTTGACCATTTTTTTTGGTGTCTTCCAGGCTGAGAGCAGGACGGGTTGCATTCCTGCCTGTCGGATCACCGATCATTCCGGTGAAATCGCCTATAATTAGTATAGCCTGATGACCAAGTTCCTGGAACTGGGCCAGCTTCCGTAACACAACAGAATGACCAATATGAAGATCGGGTCTGCTGGGATCGCAACCAAGCTTAACAATAAGTGGTTTATTTGTTTTGAGAGATTTTTCAATTTTTTTAGCTAATTCTTCCTCAGGTATTATTTCAGAGGCGCCTCGGCGGATTACGTCCATTTGCTCATTGAGCGGTGGGAACACTGCTTGCAAAAACTTTACTCCTGTCTTTAATAATCTTTAAAAAATAATGCGCTCATACAATCAGTTTCCACTTTTCTTTGGCTGATCTGAAGCTGTTGAAAAGCACATCTTTCAAGGTCGCTGTTTTGCAGATCAGAGACCTGATAATTGGCAAAACCCGAGAATTCGGAAAAACGTATAAAAAATGGCTTATATTGTTTCATTAAAACTAAAATTTAATCTTTCGTTCCTGAGACCGTTGAAAGTCTTTCTTTGCAATGGCTTCTCGTTTGTCGTATTCTTTTTTGCCCTGGACCAGTCCAAGCTCAACTTTCACTTTTCCATCCTTCAAATATATGGACAGAGGAACAAGGGTGAATCCTTTTTCTTCGACCCGGAATTTAATTTTCCTGATCTCACTTTTATTTAAAAGCAATTTACGGTCCCGCATAGGGTCATGATTATTGATATTTCCCTGCGTATACTCGTTGATGTGGACATTCAGCAGCCAAATTTCAAAATTCCTGATTACGGCATACCCGTCTCCCATGGTCAATTTATTGGCACGAATTGATTTTACTTCGGTTCCGGTTAGGGCAATTCCTGCCTCATAGGCCTGAACTATCGTATATTCGTGCTTCGCCTTGCGATTTACGGCAATTGTCTTAATTTTTGGTTGCTCATTCATAAAAACTCAATCTGCTAACTTATTTTATAATAGGCTGAAAAGCAAGCTAACTTTACGAAATAATGAGGAAAAATTGCGAAAGTATGTTCAAATCATTATATTTACCAGTCATATAATTTTTGACTGATGAAAATAAAAATTGCGAATCTCAGTTTTGGGCATCATACCATGAACTTCCGGGGGAAGGTGGGTGAATTACATTTGCCTGAGCCTTTTCTTGGTGAGTTTATTCTGGGAGTTGAAATTGAGAAATCAGTTCATCAATTGGTGCTGCACGCATGTGTTGAGGTTAATGCGCAACTGATTTGTGACCGTTGCAGCATTGATTATATTAAGCCATTGAAATTTGATTATGATATGGTGTATCTGTACAAACAACCGGTGGCGGATTTTGATGATCCAAATGTAATTTACATTACACCGGACACGGATACCATAGATATCTCGAAAGACATCTATGATTATGCAATGTTGGCCATTCCTCTCAAGAACTTATGCAAAGAGGAATGCAAGGGATTGTGCCTTAAATGCGGCACTGATCTGAATTTGCAGGACTGTTCCTGCGATAAAACGGCGGAAGAGAGCACCTCTCCTTTCGCGCAATTGAAAAAAATGCTAAATTCTAATTAATAACTAAATGTGAGAATGACCAATGCCAAATCCCAAACGAAAAATGTCTAAAACCAGACGGGATAAAAGAAGAACCCATTATAAAGCAGCAGCCCCTTCACTCGGTAAGTGCTCAAATTGCGGTGATCTTAAATTGACGCATCATGCATGCCCTTCCTGTGGATATTATGATGGACGTACAATCCTTCTGCCTAAGTCCTAAGCCCCTGCCTAATGACTTCAACTTCACCAGGCTCTTGTAAAATTATCGTCGATGCAATGGGAGGAGACTTTGCTCCTCTCAATTGTGTCGTCGGTGCGGTACAAGCGCAAAAAGAACTTCCGGGCGTGGAAGTATATCTTATTGGCAAATCTGCAGAAATACAAAAAATCCTTTCAGAGAAAAATCTTGCATTTGCCGCTGACCGGATTATTAGTGCTTCTGAGGTGATTGAGATGGGTGACTCTCCAACTGCCGCAATCAGAACCAAAAAAGATTCCTCAATCGTTCGCGGATGTGAACTGATTAGAGATGGCAAGTTTGATGCTTTTGTCAGCGCCGGCAATACCGGCGCAATGATGGCTGCATCAACATTGATTATAGGAAGGATTCGCGGTGTAAGTCGTCCTACCATGGGCTCCTTTATGCCCAGCGCCGGTGGGCCCGTAACCATTATTGATGCGGGAGCAAACGTTGATTGCAAACCGCGTCATTTGGTTGAGTTTGCCATCATGGGGAGCATCTACGCCAAAGAAGTTTATGGCGTGGATAACCCTAAAGTTGGTCTTCTGAATATTGGGGAAGAAGAGAGCAAAGGCAACGAAGTGAGTCTTGAGACTTATGCTTTGCTTAAAAAAGCAAAATTGAACTTCATAGGTAATATAGAAGGACGCGATATCTTCAAAGGGACGGCTCATGTAGTCGTTTGCGATGGATTTGTCGGAAATATCGTGCTCAAATTTGCCGAAGGTATAACAGGATTATTAAAGCATCTATTAAAAGAATATGCTGCAATTTCCTTTTTCAACAAATTAAAAGTTGGTTTATTTAAGAGCTCTCTTTCAGAGGCATTAAAAAGTACTGATTACCAGGAACATGGCGGAGTTCCGCTTCTTGGAATAAAAGGTATTTCTATCATAGGTCATGGTTCCAGTGGTCCTAAAGCCATCAAAAACATGGTGGCAGTAGCAAAAAAAATGGTTGAGCACCGGATTGTTGAAAAAACTGAAAATGCGATTAAAGAATATGGAACAGAAAAGGACGATCAGGTATAATGAGTTTTAGTAAATATAATGCAGTTATTTCCGGTGTTGGAATGTACGTCCCGGAAACTGTAATGGATAATAAATATTTTGAATCTATTGTTGACACAAACGATGAATGGATAACCTCGAGAACCGGAATTAAAGAGCGGAGAAAACTCGAGAATGGTGCTACAAGTGATCTGGCTACGAACGCTCTCAAAGATTTGATGCAGAGTTCAGGCCTCAAAGCGGAGGATATTGACGTTATTATCGTCTGTACCATTACCCCGGATATGTTTTTCCCTTCAACGGCCTGCCTTGTGCAAAATAATGTTGGTGCAGTTAATGCATGGGGATTTGATCTCTCGGCGGCCTGTTCAGGTTTTCTTTTTGGATTACAGACGGGAGCCGCATTTATCGAATCAGGGCGATACAAAAAAGTTGTCGTTATCGGCGCAGATAAAATGTCAGCAATCACAGATTACCGCGACAGAAACAATTGCATTCTTTTCGGCGACGCCGGCAGTGCAATACTCCTAGAAGCATCAGAAGATCAGACCCTGGGATTACAGGACACCATTTTGCACTGCGATGGCAGCGGAAAAGAATCCCTTTATATGAAAGGCGGCGGAAGTTTAAACCCCGCATCACATGAAACGGTAGATGCCGGTATGCACTTCCTTTATCAGGACGGTAAGGCAGTATATAAAGTTGCCGTTAATGGAATGGCAAACGTTTCTTATGAAATGATGCAAAAATATAATTTGACCGCTGATGATATTGCATGGCTGGTTCCACACCAGGCAAATCTGCGTATTATTGCGGCAACTGCAAACAAAATGCAGCTTCCGAACGAAAAGGTAATGGTGAATATTGACCGGTACGGAAACACTACTGCTGCAACAATACCTCTGTGTCTTACTGAGTATTATAGAAACGGAAAATTGAAAAAAGGTGACAAGCTCATTCTTGCTGCATTTGGTGCAGGCTTTACCTGGGGTTCTGCTTATTTGGTTTGGAGTATGGACTGATGGCAAAAAGAGCATTGTTATTTCCCGGGCAGGGATCACAATTTGTAGGTATGGCAAAGGATCTTTTTGAGAATTCGGCAGAGGCCAAAGAGATGATCAGAACCGCTGATGGTGCGCTAGGAGTAAACCTTTCGCATATCATGTTCGAAGGCCCTGAAGAAGAATTAAAGCAGACAAAATATACACAGCCTGCCATTTTTGTGCATAGTGCAGTTCTTGCATCGTTGCTCAGGACCCTGGAATTTGACGGCGCCGCCGGACACTCGCTTGGAGAATATTCAGCACTGGTGGCCTGTGGAGCTATGCAATATTACGACGCGCTAAAATTGGTAAGCTTCAGAGGAAATGCCATGCAACAGGCAGGCATTGATAATCCCGGCACCATGGCTGCCGTTCTTGGTCCTGCACCTGAAAAAATTGCTGAAGCCTGCATAGAAGCCTCTGAAATTGGAATTGTGCAACCAGCCAATTTTAATTCTCCCGGACAAGTGGTTATTTCGGGCTCGGTTGAGGGAGTGCGAAAAGCAATGGAACTTTGCAAAACCAAAGGCGCCAAGCTGGTTAAGGAACTGATTGTCAGTGGTGCGTTTCATTCACCACTGATGGAATCAGCTAAAGTACTTTTGGGTGAGGAATTAAAAAGTGCTTCGATATATCAGGCAAAAAAACCGGTTTATGCAAATGTTACCGCATTGCCAGTTACCGGCAGTGATGATATCCGTGACCTTTTATTTAAGCAAGTGACCTCACCCGTTCTTTGGGAACAAACCATTCTCAACATGTGGACTGACGGATACACGGAATTTGTGGAAGTCGGACCGGGAAAAGTGTTGCAGGGATTGGTAAAACGAATTGCGCCTGAAGCTGTCTGCTCAGGAATTTCAACTTTTGAAGATGCGGATAAATACAGATGAGCGAATACCCCGAACTGATAATCCAGGGACTTAAAATTGATCCTAAAATTTTCACTTTCCCTTTCGGGTGCAAGTGTAATGGTGAGTGCTGCCATTATGGTGTTTATGCCGATTTGGAAGAATATGAATTTATTAAAACACTGACTGACCGGCTTATTCCGTTGATGGATGAAACACAAACAAAGGATCCGACAAAGTGGTTCGAAGAGCCAGTTGTGGACGAGGATTTCAAATCCGGTAAATGTGCCGGTACTGAAGTCCATAAGGGTAAATGTGTGTTTTTGGACAAAAATGGCCTTTGTGTTATACAACGTCTGGCAATTGAAGATGGTGTTTCCCCATGGAAATATAAACCCTTATATTGCATCCTCTTTCCGTTAACGATTTATGAAGGATCGTTAACCATTGACGAAGAGCATATTGACCGTCTAAAATATTGCAATAAAAAAGATGTGGTTCATGCCAACCTGTTTGAGTATTGTAAGGCCGAGATAGTGCATCTGCTTGGCGAAGAAGGGTGGCAGACTTTGGTTGAGTATAAAAAATTGCACATTGACAAGAAAGAAATTTCGGAATGAATCTGAAAGATAAAGTTGCACTTGTAACCGGTGGTTCGCGTGGAATTGGAAAAGCAATTGTTGAGGCTTTGGCTGAAGCAGGTGCAAAGGTTGTTTTCACCTATGTGAGCTCCGATGAGAAGGCAAAGCAGATGGAAGCTGATTCTTTAGCCAAAAATCAACAGGTTTTTGGCTTTAAGGCCAATGCAGAATCTTTTGCCGCTGCTGATGCTTGTCTCACATTTGTTTTGGAAAAGTTTCAAAGGTTAGATATTTTAGTAAACAATGCAGGAATTACTCGTGACCAGCTTCTTTTGCGCATGAGCGAAGAGGATTTTGATCTGGTAATTGATGCGAATTTAAAGAGTGTGTTTAATTACACGAAACTGGCAATGAAGCCAATGATGTCGCAGAGAGCGGGTAGAATAATAAATATCAGTTCTGTTGTGGGCATCAATGGTAATCCAGGTCAGTCAAATTATGTTGCTTCCAAAGCAGGGGTGATAGGTTTCACCAAAGCCATTGCCAAGGAAGTTGCCAGCCGGAACATTACCGTGAACGCGGTTGCCCCCGGTTTTATTGGAACAGATATGACGGGCAAATTGAATGAGAAACAGAAGGAAACCATTATCTCGCAGATTCCCCTGAAGAAAATAGGGAAACCTGAAGATATTGCACATGCTGTTCTTTTTCTTGCCTCGGAATATGCAGAATACATCACCGGTCAAACCATTGTGGTTGACGGTGGGTTGGTTATGTAAATAATTTTTTTATTTATACATCATTCATTAATCATTTAATTGGAGAAAAAAATAATGGACGTCGAAGCAAAAGTAAAAGAAATCATAATGGACAAGCTTGGAGTTGAAGAATCACAGGTTGTTCCGGAAGCTTCTTTCACTGCTGATCTAGGTGCCGATTCACTCGATATTGTAGAACTCATCATGGGATTCGAAGGCGCTTTCAATGTTCAGATACCTGACACTGATGCTGAAAAAATCACCACCGTTGGTGAAGCTGTAAGATTCTTAAAAGAAAAATTAGGCTAAAAGTCATTCGGTCATCCTTCACGGCGGCTGTTTTATCATCTGTTATCTAAGAGTTAACTCTTGTTGGCAGATAAAATGAAAGCCTGTGAAGGATGACTTGTATTTGCGTGACTTGCCTGAGAATATATGAGACAAACTAAAAGAGTGGTCGTAACCGGCATGGGTGCAGTAACCCCTATCGGTAACACTGCGGTTGCATTTTGGGAAAATCTTATAAAGGGCGTAAATGGAGTGGGGTTATTAACAAAATTCGATCCCACGAAGTTTGACACAAAATTTGCTTTTGAAGTTAAAAATTTTGATGCCTCTCTTTATATTGACAAAAAATCGGTCAGAAGACTGGATTTGTTTTCTCAGTATGCGATTGCAAGTGCTGAACAAGCCGTTCAGGACTCCAAAATTCTGGAAAGTAACTTAAACCGCGAACGAGCCGGCGTGATCTTCGGCAGTGGTATCGGGGGAGTACAGGCTTTTCAGGACCAATGCGAATTGTATTTTCGAGACAGCAGAAATCCCCAGCTCATCAGCCCATTTCTTATAACAACGATGATTGCCGACATTGCAGCGGGTCATTTGAGTATCAGGTTTGGGTTTAAAGGTCCTAACTACTGCACGGTTTCGGCCTGTGCAACCGGTTCTCATGCCATCGCCGATGCTTTTATGACCATTCAGCGCGGCTCTGCAGATGTAATTCTATGTGGAGGAGCAGAAGCCCCGTTAACGGAAATAGGTATGGCCGGATTTAACTCGATGCGTGCACTATCTGTTTGGAATGACCGTTATCAGGAAGCATGTCGCCCGTTCGATAAAGATCGCAATGGTTTTGTCATGGGTGAAGGCGCCGGTACTCTTGTGCTTGAGGAGCTTGAACACGCACTTAACAGAGGCGCAAAGATTTATGCTGAAATGGCTGGAATTGGGCTAACCGGAGACGCACATCATATCACTGCACCTGAACCTGAAGGGAACGGAGCAGTAAGGGCAATGAAAATTGCTGTTGAAGATGCGGAACTGCAGCCCACCGATGTTGATTATATTAATGCGCATGGAACATCTACTCCATACAATGATATTACTGAAACTAAGGCAATTAAAACTGTTTTTGGTGACCATGCATACCATATGACCATCAGTTCAATCAAATCTATGACCGGACACCTTTTGGGTGCGGCCGGTGGGGTTGAGGCCATTGCAACCGTTTTGGCCGTTCAGAATGACATTATTCCTCCCACAATTAATCTTGATCATCCCGACGAAGGCTGTGATTTGGACTACTGTCCGCATGCTGCAAAGAGCAAAACAGTAAATGTCGCAATCAGCAACACTTTCGGATTCGGTGGACATAACGCATCCCTATTATTCAAGAAATTCAAGGCATAAGCTTGTTTTCATTTCTTCGCAAAGTTCTTAATTTTTTTAATTCTCATAAAAAGATAACCCGGGAAAAACTCGAGCGCATTGAGAAGATCATTAATCATAAGATCAACCGCAAAGAAATTTTCATTGAAGCCTTAACCCACCGCTCGGCCATTGATGGGAAAAACCTAAAAGACTCTAACGAGCGTTTGGAATTTCTTGGCGATTCCATAATCGGATTTATCATTGCCCGCGAGTTGTTCGACCGATTCCCGGGAAAAGATGAAGGCTATCTGACCAAAGCCCGTGCAAACTTTGTTAATAAAAATTCGCTTTTTGAAGCCGGTAAGCGTATTGAGCTCATCGATCTAATTTTCATGCAAACCGAATTATTACACAATGATAAATTGAGCAAAAAAACAATTGTTTCGGACGCATTCGAGGCGCTGACCGGTGCGGTATATATTGATTGCGGTTTGGAAATAGCAACAACATTCATTAAAAAATATGTGGTTGAGCCGAACATTGATTTAAAGCTGCATCTAACCGACGAGAATTACAAAAGCCAGCTTCTGGAATTTGCACAATCGGTTAAGCTAGATATCCCGCGCTATTTTGTAATACAGGAGGAAGGTCCCGAGCATGACAGAACCTTTACTGTTGAAGTGAAGATTGCGGGCCGTTCGTTGGGAATTGGCAAAGGCAAAAATAAAAAAACCGCCGAGCAAGAAGCTGCCAAACAGGCATTGCTGACATTCGAAGCGATTAAAGCGTAGTATACACTTCTGATAATCCTGTGTTAGTCCGGACTAAAAGCGATAGCTCCGGGATTTATATTTTTCGAATTATTTGATCCCCACCAACAGAATTTCCATTTTTGCATTTTATTATAATTCCATTGCTGATTGTCCGCTTGAAACACACCCATAATAATTCGAAATAAGTCATAACCGTCCAAAATAAATGGGTCATGTATACAACTATTGAACGTGCCAGTTTCCCAAGATGTTGAATAATGTAATTTTACAGTCAAATTAAATATTCGCCATCAATGGGAAGGGAATGGATACCCGCCTTCGCGGGTATGACAGCAGGGGGATCAATTCACAAAATGTTACAAGAATGCACTATTCAGCTTGTTTTGAAGAATTTCTACATATATAGAAATTGTATTGGACAGCAGTGAAATAAGTCATAAAAGTCCCCACTTTCCCCACCAAAATTTTCGGTAAAAAACACTATTTTGTAGTATTGAATATATTAATTCGGAGTTTATTCTTTTATGGCACAATTTGCATATACGGATATTTTTGCCGACCGGCATTGCGGCACGAGAGTGGAAGAATCCAAAGAAATGCTTGAGGCAATTGGGGTCTCATCAATTGACGAACTAATCGAACAAACAATTCCCAAAGATATCAGATTACCAAAAGCGCTTGCAATAGGCGAGGCAATCTCTGAATATGAGTTCCTAAACTATTGCCAAAAGCTTGCAGATAAAAACGACATTGCCAAATCCTATATCGGAATGGGCTATTATCCAACAATCACACCAGCAGTGATCAGGCGCAATGTTTTGGAAAACCCAGGCTGGTATACACAATATACTCCCTATCAGGCCGAAATATCGCAGGGCCGGTTGGAGGCCTTGATGAATTTCCAAACAATGATTTCTGACCTTACCGGACTTCCGATTGCAAATGCATCTTTGCTTGACGAAGGTACAGCAGCCGCAGAAGCAATGATCATGTTTCATTCTCAAACCAAAACGGCTTCCAAAAACGGGAATAAATTCTTTGTATCCTCTTCTGTTTTTCCTCAAACGGTCGCGGTTCTTAAAACACGCTCTTTGCCATTCGGCATTGAAATAGAGATAGGGGATTGGGCTTCATTCAAACCTTCAAAGGAATATTTCGGCTGCCTGATTCAGTATCCTGATGGCAATGGCGTGATCCACAATTATGAGAGTTTTGTCGATGAGTGCAAAAAACAGCAGATTTTTGTTGCTGTGTGCGCAGACATAATGGCGCTCACCCTTTTAAGAGCCCCCGGTGAATTTGGTGCTGACGTTTGTGTAGGCTCGTCGCAACGATTTGGAGTTCCAATGGGTTTTGGTGGACCACATGCTGCATTCTTTGCCTGCAAAGATGATTTTAAACGGATAATGCCCGGCAGGATAATTGGAGCTTCTATTGACAACAACGGACATCTGGCATACAGAATGGCGCTCCAAGTCCGGGAACAGCACATTAAAAGGGAACGTGCTACCAGTAATATATGCACAGCTCAAGTGCTTTTAGCGGTTATGGCTTCAATGTATGCTGTTTACCATGGCCCTAATGGTATTACAAAAATTGCAAAACGCATCCATCAACTGGCACAAGTTCTGGATAAATCGCTAACCAAAGTTGGCTTCGATCAGGTTAATGAAAAGTATTTTGATACCATAATGATCAAAACATCGGCTGACCTCACAAGCAAAATAAAAACTCTTGCAGAGGCCAAATTCATTAATTTCAGATACCTTGAAGAAGGCACTATTTCGATTGCAATTGGTGAATCTGCAAGCATTGAGGACATCCAGGAGATTGTATCTTTATTTGCTGAAGCGATTGGATACAAACAAAATGTGTCACAGGTAATCGCCACTGTAGCATCACAAAAAGCCGAAGGTAATTTTGGAGTATTGGACCGGAAATCTGTATTTCTGAGTCATAAAAATTTCAACTCCTATCACACCGAAACAGAATTGATGCGCTATCTGAAGCGACTTGAAAATAAAGATCTGTCTCTAACCTCTTCAATGATAGCTCTCGGTTCCTGTACCATGAAATTGAATGCAGCCGCTGAAATGTATGGTATATCGATGCCAGGTTTTGCAGCCATTCATCCTTTTGCACCTGCCTCCCAAACTAAAGGCTATGCTGAGCTTACATCAACCCTATCTGCATTTCTGGCTGAGATCACAGGTTTGCCCGGTGTATCATTGCAGCCAAACTCAGGAGCACAGGGTGAATATACAGGTTTGATGGTGATCCGGGAATATTTGAAAGCAACCGGACAAAGTAAAAGGAATGTTATACTAATTCCAGCATCAGCGCATGGCACAAACCCTGCCAGCGCTGTTATGGCCGGCATGAAGGTGGTTGTGGTCAATTGTGACAGCAATGGCAACATCGATATTGATGATCTTAAAAAGAAAGCAACGCAAAATCAGGAAAATCTTGCCGGTTTGATGGTTACCTACCCATCAACACATGGTGTGTTTGAATCACGCATAAGGGAAATGTGCTCATTGATCCATGATACAGGCGGCCTTGTTTATATGGATGGTGCAAACATGAATGCACAGGTTGGACTTACACAACCGGCAATGATTGGCGCAGATGTCTGCCATCTGAACTTGCACAAGACATTTGCTATTCCGCATGGCGGCGGCGGCCCCGGTATGGGACCTATCTGTGTATCCGAGAAACTGAAACCCTATTTACCGGGTCATCCAGTAGTCTCTTTGGGCGCTTCAACTGCAATGACACCTGTCTCATCTGCTCCCTATGGTAGCGCTTCAATCCTGGTGATCTCCCTCGGTTATATCATGATGCTTGGCGGAGAGGGTCTTAAAAAGGCCACTGAGGTAGCCATTCTCAATGCGAATTATCTTAAAGCCAAGCTTGAACCGCATTATAAAGTCCTCTATTCAGGCGAAAAGGGGAGAGTGGGACATGAGTTGATTTTTGATTTCCATGATTTCAAAAAAACTGCAGGAATTGAAGTTGAAGATGTTTCCAAACGATTGATGGATTACGGTTATCATGCACCAACTGTTTCATTTCCCGTGCACGGCACTCTTATGATTGAACCAACGGAAAGCGAATCAAAAGCTGAATTGGACAGATTTATTGATGCCCTGATCGCAATCAGGCAGGAAATTGCTGAAATTGAGACCGGCAAAGCCGATCTGACGGACAATGTTCTGAAAAATGCCCCCCATACTGCTCAGATCATTTGCTCAGACGAATGGAATCACGGTTATTCGCGGCAAAAAGGAGCTTATCCACTGCCTTATTTATTGGCAACCAAATTCTGGCCATCCGTCTCACGGGTAAATAATGCATTCGGCGACAGGAATTTAATTTGCAGTTGTAATTCGATTGCTGATTATATTGCCGAAATAGAATAAATTTTATATACCACAACCCGGGGTACTGTTTTCACTATCAACATTGACTACTCCGGGTCGTTTTTAATTCTCTTCCATGAAAGGATGTTATGAGCAGGGATATCTGTTCAATTTTAAAAGAGTCAAAAAGTATTACTGTTCTCGGTATATCCGATAAACCCGATAGAGACTCGGGCAGCATTGCTATTTTTCTAAAAAACAAGGGTTATTCGGTTACCGGCGTCCATCCGCAGATCAATCATGTTGAGGACATTCCGGTTTATCCTTCACTGAAAGACATCCCGGTAAAGGTGGATATTCTTGACGTATTCCTTAACGGTGACCGTTTGAATGCTTTACAGGCTGAGATATTATCCCTGAAACCGAAAACCGTATGGTTTCAGCTGGGTGTCCACAATGATCATGTTGCCGGCGTTTTGACGGAAAATGGGATTGAAGTCATTCAGGATCACTGCATTGCGGTGGAATACCGCCATTGCTCTTTTTCGAACAACCTTTAGTCTGGCAGGAGTAATCATTATCATCTCAAATTCGCACTTAGCCAGAGTAAGTGATCAGGGCACTTCAACCGAAAATGGCGTATACTTTCTGCGATTTTTCAATAAACTGTATCGTTGCCTGTTATTTCTTGTACTGTTTCATTCCCCGGCATTTTCGACAACAAGGGATACTCTGGATAACCGTACCATAGTAGTCGATTCGATCCTTATTTTGGGAAATACCATAACAGAACCCAGCGTTATCCTTAATGAACTGACATTTAAACCGGGCGATACTATTTCAGTCAATGATCTGAAATACAACCGCGAACGGATATACAGTTTGGGTCTTTTCAATACAGTGAGTGTTTTCAGTGAGCGTCCCGGGGTGGCGAAAGTCTATATCGAAGTTATTGAGAGTTGGTACATTTGGCCCATTCCTTTCATTGAACTGGTGGACCATGATTGGAGCAAAGTATCTTATGGGCTTGATCTGCTGGTGAATAATTTCCGCGGTCAAAATCAAAAAATACGAGTAAAAGGTGCGTTTGGGTATAATTCATCATTAACATTGACCTATGAGAATCCCATGTTGGATGCTGATGGGAAGTATTATCTTGCTATTTCGGGTGGGTATGGAAAGTTGAAGAATAAAAGTGATAGCGCAGTGGTCATATTTGGAGATGATTTTTATGCAAAATATTATGACGTAAATCTTACGCTTGGTAAACGTTTTAACCGTGTATCCCGAGCATATTGGACCAATGGATTGCAGTATTTCGAGTACCCAAATTCCCCCAAGGCACCGAATTTCAGTTCAAATTCACCCAAAGGGTACCCTTATACGCTTGTTTCCCTGCGCTATGATACCCGTGATCTTGCTCAGAACGCAGAACTCGGTTCCTATTTCAATGTGAGCGCATATCACAAAGGATTTGGTGTAAGGGACCTAGCCTACCAGGGATTCACTATCGATCTGATACATTATATTCCACTTGGCAACAGTCTGACACTCAAAGTAAGAGAATTGACAAAACAGGTGTCGGGGGCAAATATCCCTTACTACGACCAAGTATATCTTGGATACGATCAAAAGGTCCGGGGTCAGTTCTCATTGCACCGGGAAGGAAAGGCACTTTATTTTGGGTCCATGGAACTCAAGCTTCCCCTGATCAGGGAATGGGATATCGGTTTTGATTTTCCGCTAATACCTACAAGTCTGCAACGGTTCAGGACCGGCTTATACACCTACACCTTTGTGGATGCCGGGACAATCCATGATAAATCGTTCTCCGTGACTGCGCCGGGTGCCTCGCAGCTGGGGTTTGGCGTAGGACTGGGATTCCTTCTGTTGCCCTATAATCAGTTGCGTGTAGAACTTGCATTTGATAAAAAACTGAAGAGGGAGGTCATTGTTGATCTCGGAACCACTTTCTGAAATAGAACTGTATTTTTTTCCTGAACTCAATCAGGAAAATCAGGTAGCCAAAATCAGCGGACCTGAGTTTCATCATATTACGAATGTGATGAAACATGCTCCCGGGAGCACTATACACGCTACAGATGGCAGGGGAAACCTCTATTCCTGCGAAATACTGGATGTTACAAAAAAGGATATGCTGATCAAAACCCGGCTTATCGTTCATAAGGACCAGCATTTCCCAAATGTTTTTTTCTGTCTTCCATTGCTTAAATCAACGGACAGAGCAGAATTTTGTGTCGAGAAATTGATTGAATTAGGTTTTTCTAACATTATTTTTTACAGGGCAAAGCGCTCTGTCAGTCAAAGTAAATTATTGCCATTGGAAAGAATGCAGAAAATTGCAGTCGCCGCAATGAAACAATCACTCAGTCTTTGGGAACCGAACCTGTTAGTTGACTATCGTCTGGAATCTGTTCAAAATGAGTCGGGAGCAAAGAAAATTATTATATTCGAGGCGAAAGGGGAGCATGTGTGGGAAGATAATATCAAAGTCATCAAGGAGGGTACAAATACCAAAATTTATCTGCTGTTTGGACCGGAAGGGGGAATGACGGACGATGAAATCCGCCAATTCCCCGAAACACTTCTTACAAACCTTACTGATAACCGCCTAAGATCTGAAACTGCAGTAGTTTATGCTGCCTCAGTTCTTCGCAATAGTATTGTTAAAAACATTCTTTAACAAAGTTTCAAATTTAGTTCTGACCAAATTAGCGGTTTCAGTCACCTCTTCATGATACAGTTTATTTGGAGAAATACCGGCCGCAAAATTTGTGATGCATGAGATAAGCGCGGGTTTCATACCTCGCGCTATTGCATAAACCGCTTCATGTACGCTGGACATTCCAACAGCGTCAGCCCCAAATTCTCTCATAAAACGAATCTCAGCAGGAGTTTCATAACTGGGGCCTTTAGAAAAGAAATATACACCTTCCTTTAATGCTATTCCTGAGGTTTGTGCAGTATCTTTAATCCTTGAGTATAACGGGATTTCAGTCAATTGCACCAGAGCGTTCCTTTGGTCTATATTACCTGCTCCCAGGATAATGCTGAGCTCTTTTTTAAGAAACATTGAATTGAAACCGGAGGTAAGCATCAAATCGCCTGGGGAAAACAAGCTGTTAATTCCGCCAGCGGCATTAGTGATGATGATCTCGCGTGCTCCCGATAGAGCTGACAATTCTGCAGGGAGCAGACATTGATCCAAGGTATAACCTTCATAATAATGGATCCTGCCCTGAAATAATAAGAGTTTAAGTCCTTTATAATCAACAAAATGTATCTTACCCTGATGACCGGCTACTGTTGATGGAGGATATTGTGGTAGTTCGGATACGGGAATTGTAAGAACCGGTTCAAGTGAGTCAGCAAATTCACCCAATCCGCTTCCAAGAATGAGAGCCATGTCCACAGAGAACGGAGCACGTTTTTTGAATTCAGCGATTGTCGCCGCATATTTTTTTGTGAGAGTAAGTTTCATAACAATAGATTTCGCTTAAAATAATCTCATATAAAATGTTTAATAATAATTTATAAACAGGATTAAATAATGTTAATTAGAGTGTTTGCATCTTTATTTTGGCAGGGAATCTTCGGTGAACGCAAATGGGAGCATCTCGCTTGCTTTGAAGATTTTTGAATTCAATTTACTGTCGGTAAGAATAATGTCGATATCACCACATAATTCAAAAATAATTTGCCGGCATGCTCCGCAAGGTGAGATAAATCCTTCAAAATCACTGGCTATGGCTATTGCTTTAAATTTGCGAATGCCTTCAGTAACAGCTTTGAATATTGCCACACGTTCAGCACAGATGGTCATGCTGTAGGAACTACACTCCACGTTGCTCCCCCTGATGACCTGATCATCCTCGGTAAGGAGAGCTGCTCCCACATGGAAGTTCGAATAGGTTGGCATTGCATTGCTTTTGGCCGCGACAGCTGCTTTGGCCAATTCTTCATATGATACGTGCATTGTTGTTAGATCCTTTTTTTATGAAACTCAAATTACGAATAATTCTTTTTCTTTTTAACAGTAATGTAAAAGGTTGGTGTATAAATCCAGGTAATAAGCCCGAAATCATCATTTACCCACTTCAAATAGAGAAGGTGAAATCTAAAAAATTTGACCACCTGCATAAGTTTTAGATGAAAATCACTCCAAATTATCCCTTTGTTGCCTTTGAAAAGTTCAGAAGTTGCAAACGACGTCCATAATTTCAGACATCCCTGATCTCCTATGAACTTCTTAATCGTGTTAATGGAATACAGAGCTGCAAAATCATCCCTGTTTCGCTCGGATTTTCGCAATAAAGGTAACACGTACTTTTTTATGCATGGGCGACTGAATAAAGATACCAGGGGAAGCCCCCAGTGAGGATCGGCTATAATATTTGCGGAGGAGAATTTATTCGGCGAACTTATATATATCAGACCACTATCTTTGAGAACATGGAAGACCTCATTTAACACCCGTTCCGCATGGTCTATATGTTCTATTACATCCTGAAGAATAATAACATCAAACGTTCCTGGTCTAAACGGCAAAAACCTGCCATCAGCACAAACCCGGTGCATCGAGGGACTTTCATCCTGCGAACGTAATTTCATGAACGAAATGTCCAGACTGATACAGGTGTTAGTTTCGCTCAGGACAGAGGCAGTTCCACCGATTCCACTACCGATGTCAAGAATAACCTTTCCTTTGAGCTCAATTTCCTTCTCCAGAATTGATCGCAGGAATGCAGCCCGGTATGCCGCAATTTCTCTTCCCCGTTTCCATCGATGATAATTGGGATGGGTTTCACTGTTCCAATAAGGCTCTTTCTTTATTTCCATTTATCCCGTCGAAATAGTGAGTTGGCAAAATTAAGGGGAATGGTCAGCTCATACAAAAAAACGAAAGGAATCATTCGTAAAAGAGTAAACTTATAGGAAAACAAACGTTCATATTTTTTTGCCAGGTAACCATCGCCCACTATTTTCACAATGGTGGGGAAGATGAAAGCAGGGGAAACCCACCATAAAAACAAGGAAAACAAAGATACATAATTGACCCAATGGAACAGAGTCAGAAAAACCTTTGTAGAAAAGAGATAGTTATGGGAGGTTTTCACATGTCGGCTACGCTGCGAAAGGTAAGCATTCCAATTTTGGGGGGCCTCGCTGAATGGCAACGACTGATCTGAAACCGGAATTACTCCAATTTGCTTGCGGCTTTTGAGTGCAGCCAACAGAAATAAATCGTCATCACCGCCCAGAGATTGCAAAGTGGAAGAAAACCCGCCCAATTCGTTATATACCGCCTTTGTGAAGCCAAAATTTCGGGCTGCAGCAGAATAGGGGTGACCGGCAATTGCAGCGGAAAGATACTGTGTGGTTGCCGCGAACTGTTCATAGCAAAAGAACTGTTTTATAAACTGGACTTCGTTCCAGTATGGGGCGATTCCAAAAATTACTTCATTTTTGTTTGCAAAACCCTGGTTTGCTGAAAGCAGCCAGTTTTTTCCCGGCCTGCAGTCAGCGTCAGTTATCATGATATTCTCAAATAGCGCTTTGTTTATGCCTTCGTTAAGTGCACCTTTTTTTGCCGGGTAGAGTTTATTGCCTGCCTTTATCACCCTGATGTTTTTGTACTGTGAAGTATGGTTTACAAGGAGTTCAAGCGTACGATCGGTTGAAGCATCATCAACAATAATGAATTCACATTTATCGGTAGGGTAATCCAGGGATTCCAGTGCCAAAAGAAGACCAGGAATATTCCTTTCTTCGTTCTTGCAAGCTATTATAACAGAGATGCCAACGGGATTGGCAGATGGATTTTCGAAGTTTTGGTTACAGGCAAAGTAGGAATGTAACCTGAATTCCTTAAATAAAAAGAAAAAAAAATACCCTATCCCCAATGCAATCGGAAAAAGCACTTCAGGAGATAGGATATTCATTATTAACTTGTAAAGGTGAAATAAGACTAGATAGCCTTCTGATAGATACGATATTTTTTGTATAGCTCGCCTTGCATAACCTGAGCACCACGATTCATCATTTCGTTAGTTTCCAGTATCCAACTGGCTTCACCATACATCACGCCGATTTTCCGTGTAAGATTTACGATGTCCCAGTAAAATACGGCATCGAGTCCGCGCATCCGGTATTCAGGGATAAGTCCAAGGATCAATACGCGGGCCCAGTTTAAGGTTTTTTTCTGAGTCCACATTTTGTAAATGTTAGGGAAGATTCTGCCGTTCATCTGCTTGAATATTTTATTATAATCGAGCATGGTAAGCGCAAATCCAACAGTTTTCCCTTCAATTTCACCAAAAAGAACAATTCCCGGGTCAACGAGTTGTTTTAAATCGACAGCCATTGCATCCATTTCAGCATCGGTAAAGGGGACAAAACCATAATTCTTTTCCCATGCTTTGTTGTATATCTCCTTGATCTTCTTCAATTCGTTATCGAAATCCTTCATATTCAGCGGTCTGATCACAATTTTTGACCGTTGACGTGCAAGTTCGGCTATCCTTTTCAGTTTCTCTGAAGCAAGCACTTTATCGGAATCAAGCTTATAAGCATTCAGGTCCATGTCTTTTACGAGACCATAAGAATCACAGAGAGTGAGATAATACTTTGGATTATAGGTCATTAAAAGCCGGGGGGAATCGTCAAAACCTTCCAACAGCATACCGTATTCGTCATTAACGGAAGGATTGGCCGGTCCGCGCATTTTGTCTAAACCGCGTTTACGCAGCCAATCTGCGGCAGTGTCAAAAAGTGCATTAGCCACTTCCTGATCGTTGAAGCACTCAAAAAAACCGAAAAATCCGACTTTGTCCTCGTGGACTTTATTATGCAGGTCATTTTTAATTGCTGCAATTCTCCCAGCAATTTTACCATCTTTATATGCGAGAAAATAGTCAGCTTCTGCATGCTGGAAAAAAGGATTTTTCTTTTTACTTAGCACTTTCTTTCGGTCCATAATAAGATGGGGAACCCAGTTGGGGTCGTTTTTATAAACAGCCCAAGGGAATTTAATAAACTTCATCAGATCAGAACCAGATTGCACTAATTTGATTTCAACAGCCATGGTAACAATAACTTTCTTTAATGTTCAGATTGAAATGACTATTCAAAAAAACTTAAATAAGACCAATTTCTTTACCGATCTTCTTAAACGCATCGATAATAAAATCCAAATGTTCTTTTTCGTGTGTGGACATATAGCTTGTTCTCATCATCTGTCGTCCCTGCGGAACTCCCGGTGAAATAAAAACGTTAACAAAAACGCCGGCTTCAAAAAGCATCTGTCCCATTTTAAATGAACGTTCATCGTCACCGACAATAACAGGTACAATTGCTGTGCGGCCATCAACCACATTGAAGCCTTCGGCTTTGAGGTGTTCACGCATGTAGGCTGCATTTGCTACCACTTTTGTTACTCTTTCCGGCTCTTGTTCCAAAATATCCAGAGCCGCCAAAGCTGAAGCCACAGAGGCCGGGGTAGGTGAAGCACTGAAAATAAGCGCAGGGGAGGAGTGTTTAAGATAATTAATAACTCTTTCTGGTCCGCACACAAAACCACCCAAAGAAGCAAAAGTTTTGCTGAAGGTTCCCATGGTCATATCAACCTGATCTTCCAAACCAAACTCGCTGGCTGTTCCTCTTCCACCTTTTCCGATTACGCCAACTGAATGTGCATCATCAATCAGAAGTCTGCCATTATATTTTTTTGCAATTTCGTTAAGTTTCGGGAGATCGACTATTTCACCACCGGTTGAGAAAACGCCGTCACTGACGACAAGTTTTCCAACTTCAAGGGGAAGCTTGGAGATCACTCTTTCAAAATCAGCCATATCGTTGTGTTTGTACCGTACAAATTCAACGGTAGCGCCCTTGGCCATGAGATTTCCGGCAACAATACAGGCGTGATTGTCTCTGTCGGAAACAACAAATTCGCCTCGTTGCGTCAAAGTGGGTATTATGCCCTGTGCAGTCTGATAACCCGTAGAGAACAGCAAAACCGCTTCTGCATTTAAAAACTTAGCCAGACGGAATTCAAGTTCGTTGTGCAGATCAATGGTTCCTGTAAGATACCGTGAACCTGAACAACCAGTACCATACTTGTCGATGGCTTTTTTTGCTGCTTCTTTAACTTTGGGATGAGCTGTTAGCCCTAAGTAATTATTCGAACCGGCCATGACAACTTTTTTCCCAGAAATTTGGACAACTGGTCCTTCATTTTCCTGAATTGGTCTGAAATAAGGATACATGCCGGCTGCTTTTATATCATCTGCGCGGGTAAAATCGTAACACTTTTGAAATAAATCCAAAGAATCCTCCGAATATGAAATTATAATTCCAAAAATAGTAATTATTTAGTAATTTTTCTTATATAAATTAACAATTAGAGCACATGGAAACTATAAAAAAACGTAAAGCATTTGTAACCGGGGGAAACGGATTTGTCGGTTCACATCTGGTGGATTATCTCCTAAAAAATGATTTTGATGTTACTTGCCTGGTCAGAAAATCCAGCAATTTACAATGGCTTAAAGGAAAAGAAATTACCATAATAAACGGTGGTTTTGATGATATTGCTGCCCTTGAAAGCGCCCTGCAAGGCATGAATTATGTGTTCCACGTTGCCGGAGTAGTAAAGGCAAAAGACAGGGCTGACTATTTCAAGGCTAACGTAGGGAATACAAAGACGCTCCTTGATGCCTGCCTGAAGAACAAGGAAACATTGGAAAAAGTGGTTATTGTCAGCAGCGAAACCGCAGCCGGTCCCTCTCCCGATGCCAAGGGAATAGGGGAGGACCATCCGCCGGCGCCCATCACCACCTATGGCATTAGCAAAATCTGTGAAGAACGTATGGTTATGGAGTACATTAAATTACTTCCCATTACCATCACCCGGCCTCCGGCGGTCTATGGGGAACGTGATACCGAGATTTTCATCTTTTTCAACTCTTTTTGGAAAGGCGTCACCACCACCATTGGTAATGATCGCAAACTGATCAGTTTGATTCACGTTCAGGATCTGGTGCGGGGAATTTATGAAGCCGGAATTGCAAAGAATACAGTTAACCAGACCTATTTCATTACTTCCAAAGATTATTACTCGTGGGAAGAAATTATTGAAGTGACCCGAAAGGTGACCGGGAAAAATGCGTTGCGATTCAAGATACCTCATGCTGTGGTTTATCTGATAGCGTCTGTAGCTCAGTTCGTTGCATACTTTCAGAAAGGCGCCGCTACCCTTAATATCGAAAAAGCTCGAGACATTACCCAAACCTACTGGATTTGCTCACCTGACAAAGCAAAGAAGGACTTTGGATTCGAATCTCAAATTTCACTTGAGGAGGGGATTGGCAGAACCATTTCCTGGTACAAAGAAATGAAGTGGCTTAAATAGCCGCTGGCAAGAATCGGCTGACATTCCAACGATTGACTTATATTGAAAGAGTCCTGCAAAAAACAGGACTCTTTTACTATCAATTATTTTTAGCGCCTTCTTTAACCCATGTTTCAATGCCTTTAATCTGATTCTGTGTAAGCGGGTAAGGGTTAGGTAATGGAGGCATTGGATTTGACGACAATCCCTTAATTGACTGAACCAGGGTGCTTGTTTGTGGAGAACCGGGAACAATAAGGTTGGCGTTGGATGAATGTGTCAGGGACAGATAGTTAGTGCAACTGAGGCTGCCGGCTTTGGTCTGATCGTCATGGCACCCGGAACTTGCACACTTTATCGTAAGGACCGGTTGAATATATTTGCTATAAGAGATCATTGAATCCGGGACAATAATTTCGTCTATTTGTTTGTTTGAAACTGTATCATCGCAGCCTGCCATAAGAAATACTGCCATTAAAAGTAAAATCCCACGAGCTGTAATTGTTTTTTTCTTCATACGCCTAAAAAAGTGTTTCATAGTAATACAATTTCTCACTTTAGTGACAATTCTACAAGGTAAAAATAAGTAAATGTTCCTATACACCTTCATTTCAAAGGTTTGTGAATGGCATGAAGCTTGAATAGCATAAAGATAATAAAAGGCTTAAAACTATGGACTTATTACCACTTTTGCAGACGGCTTTGTTACTGTTCGGATCAGTAACAATTCTATTTCTCTTCGCTTCTTTCTTTATCTATAAAGTAAAGCAGGGGAACCGTCCCCGGAATAACAGGGAGGTTGATTACCCACTGCCTGTGCAGCCTATTCCGGCATATGCAACAAGAGATAATATGGTTCATACTATCGCAATTCCGGAGTCTGGTGTTATTAATAACAGAGACGAAGAAGTTTTACCGGTTCAGCATTACAGCCCCTATCCACCTATAAACTATCAGCGCAGAACCAATTACGAGATTATAAATAATACTGCGGAAACCAATAAAAAAGTCAGAATAAATCCTTATACTATGTTTCGATAGTTACTATATTTTTACAAATTTGTGAAATTATTCTGCCGGAAATAAATCCCTGCTTGATCGTTAATCCTCAATCCGGAAAAGGAAGGGGATTAAAGATGTTACCTCTTATACAAACCCTGGTCTCCGAAAATTTTGGAGACCATTCGTTGTTTATAACGGAATCGCGCGGCCATGCCCTTGCTCATTTTCAAACACTTCAGAAGCAATATTCACCACTCATTATTGCAGGCGGCGATGGACTACTGAACGAAATAATCAATGGTCTTACCTATCAACCAACCATGATAGTGCTGCCAATTGGTTCCGGAAATGATTTTGCGCGTGCTCTCAAACTTAAAAAGGAATCGCTGGAAAGCATTCTGCATCGTTCCGCAACCGGAGATGCTAAACTCATTCAGGTTGATTGTGGAGAGATCAAATATCGTACTGCGGACAATGCAGGATTTTTCACACGAAAATTCATGAGCAGTTGTGGTTTGGGGCTGGATGCACTGATTGCCAATTTAAGCAACCGAAAGTCCTTCCTGAAGGGTTTACCTCTTTACCTGAGCTCAACCCTTAAGGCGATAAGGAAATTTACACCATTAGCAATGTCCATGACGATTGATGGAGAGCAAAAAATCGAAGGCAGAAAACATCTTATTGTAGTTGGCAACACACCTTCATCCGGTGGAGGATTTCATCTGACACCAGAAGCAGTTATTACTGACGGTTTGCATAACCTTACTTTGGCTGATGGAATGACTCAGTTAGAGTTGTTATCGTTGCTTCCAAAAGCGATAAAGGGCGATCATATTTCCGATCCCAGGGTTACGACATTCCGGTTCACAGAATGTCACATTAAGATAGACCGCCCGGAATATTTGCAGACCGATGGGGAAGTGTTGGGAAATAATGTAGTTGAAGTATTTTATAGAGTAATCCCGGCAAAATATTGGTTTATGGCGTGAAAACGATATATATAAGTTTACATAATATACATTCTACGACAAATGCGTCTTCCTGTAAACAAGAAACTTCAGGTATGCAGTTTCATCCATTCCTGAATGTTTCGGATGATCAGGTGCTGCTCCCGTTTTATATAACATCTGTAAATTACATTTGTTTCCAACTGCAGCACGATTAATTAATACCTGATACTCAAGTTCACTCACGTGATGCGAACAGCTTGTTGTCGCAAGAATTCCGTCATCTTTTAAAATTTTCAGCGCCATACGATGCAATTTCTCATATCCTTTAAGCGCAGTGAACAGATTTTTCTTGTTCTTTGCAAATGATGGCGGATCAATCATTACAACGTCAAATTGCTCTCCGGCTTGATGTAATGCTTCCAATGACTCAAAAATGTCTCCAGTGATCACAGTGGCAGATCCAGGATCGAGCTCATTGATTGCAATGTTCCGGCTTACCTGAATCAATTGCTCATTGCTGGCATCGGCGAACGCAACAGACCGTGCTCCGGCCTGCATCGCATGCAGCCCAAAACCACCTGAATTGCAAAATCCATCAAAAACGCGCCTATTCTTGCAAAACTTCCGCATATACTGCCGATTGCACACCTGATCGAAGAAAAAACCAGTTTTTTGACTGTTCTGGAAGTTTATTTCAAATTTAAGGTGTCCATCAGTGATAATTTCCTGTAAAGCACTCCCCTTGTAAACTGTATCAATTTGAGGCAATCCCTCCATTGATCTGAGGTTCATATCGTTTTTAGAAAAAATATTCACCGCACCGAAATCCGTGCTTAACAAGTCCGTAATCACATTTATGTTTTTCTCCATACCAAATGAGTTAATCTGGAGAACAAATGTTTGGTTGTAGCGGTCAATTATCAATCCGGGAAGAAGATCGCTTTCACTGAATACCATTCGATATGCCTTAGACCCAGAGAAAACGCGCTCCCGCAATGACTGTGCAGACAACAGACGGCTTCTGAAAAGCTCACCCAGTGAATCAAAGGGCGAATATGACAATAATCTGAGACTAATGAGAGAATTCCTATTATAAAAGCCAATACCGAAAGTGTTTCCGTCCGGCAATTGAACGGACACTAAATCGCCATTCTCCGGCTCCCCTGCTGTTAAAGTGATTTCGTTTGAATAAAGCCATAAATGACCTGATTTGACCCGTTTATCGTGTCCTTTTTTAATCTGTACCGATGGTATGTTTTTCATGTTTTCCTTACCAGGAGTTCTGGCGGTTATTGATGGCTTTTTTGTAGATATCCAAGTATTTTCGTGCTGACCTGTCCCATGAGAAGTTTTGCGCCATACCGTTCTTCATAACTGTATCCCAACTTTCTTTATCATGCAGGTACATATTCACTGCCCTTTGAACAGTTTTTGTCATTGCTTTCGCGGTGTATTCGGCGAATGAAAAACCTGTGCCGTTTTTCCGGTTATGTGACAATCCCTCATCCCAATCGAAAACTGTGTCTGCCAGACCGCCTGTTTTTCGGACAACCGGCACGGTACCATATTTCAAACTGTATATTTGATTCAAGCCACAGGGCTCAGTATATGATGGCATGAGAAATATATCCGAGCCAGCCTCAATTAAATGCGATAGCTCATCGTTAAACCCTATGTATGAGAATACTTTATTTGGGAAAGAATATGCCAGACTTCTGAAAAGGTTTTCAAAACGTTCCTCACCTGATCCTAAAACCACCCATTGAGCGTTAAGCTTCATCAATTCTGGTATCGACTCAGCAATCAGGTTGAAACCTTTAAGGTTGACAAGTCTTGAGACAATGCCGATGAGCGGTACATTGTCATAAAATGGAAGCTTTGCAGAGTGTAAGAGGTGTTTTTTATTTTCCAGTTTACCTGAAAGGTTTTCCGGTGTGTAGTGATAAAACAATTTTTTATCGGTAGCCGGATCCCATATTGAGTAATCGACACCATTCAGAATGCCATAAAAATCATTTATACGATGCCTCAATGCGCCTTCAAGGCCAACGCCAAACTCCGAGTTGGTAATCTCATCTGCGTACATTTCGCTAACTGTGTTGATAGCGTCCGCATACATAATTCCGGTTTTTAAGAAACAGAACGAATGCCAGGCCTCAATGGCGCTGTTTGGGTAAAACAGTGCCGGGCGGATCTCAGCTTTCCCAACAGTTGAAGCAGGAAACCTGCCCTGATAAGCTATGTTATGTATGGTCATCACTGTAGCTGTTTTACCGAAGAAGAGTTTATCCCAACTATAATTATCTTTCAGTAAAAGAGGGATTAAACCGGTCTGCCAGTCGTTACAGTGAATAATGTCCGGTTTCCAGTGCATATGCTGTAAAGATTCAATTACTGCTTTCTGGAACAGAATGAAACGCTCATCTTCATCTGGCGCACTAGAATAGATATACGGACGGTTAAAGAAGTACGGGCAATCAATAAAATAAATCTCCACAGGGGAGTCAGGTAAAATAGTTTTAAAAACCTGGACTTTATGTACCATGCCTGCAACCCGAATAGGCATCTCCCCTATTGCCCAAATATAATCCAAATCATATTTGGCATGGTCAATAAGGGCATATTTGGGAATGAACACTTTAACTTCACAACCAAGTGCGGCCAATGCTTTTGGCAGTGAACCTGCAACATCTCCCAGTCCTCCTGTTTTAGCGAAGGGGTACATCTCTCCGGATACGAACGCAATCCTCATAAAAACGATACTTTCTCAATTCTAATTTCAAAAATGCCACCCCCCTATCCGATAATTTACTTTCTATCTGCTTGTCCTATCTAAATACATTGCTGCGTCTTTTGCGAAATAGGTCAATATCATGTCGGCACCGGCACGTTTAATTGCAATAAGCGACTCCATCATCACCCTTTCCCCGTCTATCCAGTCGTTCTGAGCTGCAGCTTTGATCATGGAATACTCGCCACTTACCTGGTATGCGGCTGTTGGCAATCCAAATTTCTGTTTGACACGATATATGATATCCAAATAGGGGCCGGCCGGCTTTACCATAACAATGTCTGCACCTTCTTCAATATCAGTCTGAACCTCAATAATGGCTTCGTTGCCGTTAGCAACATCCATCTGATGTGATCTTCTGTCACCAAATGCAGGGGTTGATTCAGCGGCATCGCGGAAAGGACCATAATACCCGGATGCATATTTGGCAGCATAACTCATAATGGGGATATTCTTAAACCCTTTGTAGTCAAGTGCTTTTCTAATTGCATACACTCTGCCATCCATCATATCCGAGGGCGCAATCATATCAGCACCAGCTTCAGCATGTGAAACAGCTTCTTTTGCGAGAAGGCTAACCGTCTCATCATTAAGGATCTCTTCACCATGGAGAACCCCGCAATGGCCATGTGAGGTATATTCGCACATACAGACATCCGTGATAACCAAAAGATTCTTCACATTTGCCTTTATGGCGCGAACTGCCTGCTGAATGATACCGTCAGTTGCATAGGCACCTGAACCAACTTCATCTTTATGAGGAGGGATGCCGAACAAAATAATTGCGGGAATTCCAAGTGACACTAATTCCTTGCATTCTTCAATGGCCACATCAATTGACATTTGGTATACACCAGGCATCGATTTTATTGGGTTTTTAACTTTCTCACCGTGTATTATGAACAACGGATAAATCAAATCGTTCTTGGTTAGAACGGTTTCTCTGACCATATCCCTTACAAGGGGGTTATACCGTAAACGTCTGTGTCTTTTAATGGGTAGCTCTGCCATATTATCTTCTCCAATTCTAACAGTTATAAATGCAAAAATGATTTCACTTTGTCAGCAACGAGTTCTGAATTTTTTATACAGTCGCCAACAGAAATACCACCACGGAAATTACCGCTGATAAATAGTCCGGGAATTTTCTTTTCAAGATCGTCAAAATAACGTTCGTGTTCAATGTATCCAACATTATACTGAGGAATTGCCTTGCTCCAGAACCGATGGACAAGGAAATCGGGTTCTCCGCTTATGCCCATGATTTCATGAAACTCACTTAATGCTTTTTTGATCAACTCGGGTATTTCCTGTTTGAACAGATCAGCACTTCTTGCGCCACCGATAAACAGGGTGAATGCCTCTGAATCTTTTGGTGACCTGGCAGGAAACAAAACTGAACTCCATATGGCACCGAGAAAACTTTTATTTTCTTTTTCCGGGATAAGGAACCCGAAACCATTAAGAGGTCGTTTGATTTTGGTTTTTTTGTAGCCAACCATGACAACAAGCACAGGTGGATGGTATATGGCGTCAAAATGCTCTGCTGAATCAGGTGCAATCGTGCTGAATAGTTTTGATGCAGTGTATGCCGGGATCGTCGAAATAACACTTTTTGCCAATACAGTCCGATAAGCAGAACCAGCGTAGTTGTACCGGATGGAAAATCCATCCTGAGTTTTTTCAAGCGAAACGACATCAGTGAGGAAGGACACTTTGTTTCCAAGTTTTGCAGCCAGCGATTTGGGCAAGGCCTGCATGCCATGAACGAAGGAGAACATCTTGGCAGACTGCTTAGCCTTTTCCGCGCGTTTTTTCCGTGCTTTAACGCTCAACACAGCACCTTTAATGAGGCCGCCATAATCCGCTTCAAGCTCATATAATTTGGGAAATGCGGAATGAACGCTTAAATCTTCAGGGCGGCCCGCATATACTCCAGACACGAATGGATTAATTACGTAGTCCAGAAATTCTTTTCCAAGTCGTCTTTCGACAAATTGCGCCACACTTTGGTAATAGCCTTCATTCGAGCGTCCGATAAATGGTTCTTTGAGGAGTCGAAGTTTTGCTGCTGTTGAAAAGAGTTTGCTTCTGAGCAAGGTAAAAGGTTGCATGGGAAGTTCATGTAACTGTTCGTCGCGAAGAATAAAGCGTTTGTTACCAATTTTATTGGAGTAGACCAATTCTTCTTTCAAGTTGAGATCATCAACCAGCGTTTGGAGCAGCGGGGTTGTTTCCAGCCCGCTGTTGGGACCGCGGTCAAACAAATACCCTTCAACGCGCATGCTCTCCATCGAGCCGCCGGGTTCGCCGTTTTTTTCGAAAACTGAAACGTCGAGTCCTGATTTAGTGAGCCAATGTGCCGTAGCAAGTCCGCTTACGCCGGCGCCCAGTATTGCGATTTGTACTTCTTTAACGGAGTCCATAGTGTTTTTATTAAATCTTTTGAGATAGTGTTTCTAAAACAATTGTTTTAAGTGCTTCGATATAAATCGGCGAGTCATTCAGTCCGGTCATTACAATATAGTTCTTAATATTGCATTCCTTTGCCACGTGTCCGTATTCTATTGCGAGTTCGAAAAGTGTTTCCACATGATCGGAGACAAAGCTTATGGGAATGATCAGGAGGTGATTGTGCCCTGCTGCCGCAAGCTCTCTAATCTTGTTATCAGTGGATGGTGTGAGCCATTTCATTGGGCCAACTTTGCTTTGAAAACAGAGATGGTGCGGGTGTGAAAAGTTACGGAGCCGCATTATGCCTCCAATAGACTCCATTATTTGAAAACTATAAGGGTCACCTTTTTTTAGATAGCTCTCTGGCGTTCCGTGAGCACTGAAAACAAGTTGCACTTTATTGCGGACATCTGCCGGAAATTTTTGAATTCCTTCGTCTATTTTTGCGTTGATCGCTTTTAGATAGCCGGCGTTCGCCTGATAACTTCTCACCAAGGTAACCCGCGAAGCATCGCCCTTAAAATAGCGTTTCCATTCATTGTAGGATGATCCGGTAGTGGAGGAAGAAAAATGCGGATACAGCGGCAGGAGGAGTATTTTGTCATAATTATATTTTGCAACAGCGCTGACCGTTTCCTGAGTTAATGGTTTCCAGTACCGCATGGCAACATGAACATCAACATCTAATTTCGCTTCGCGCAGACTGGTTTCCAGCATTGCACGCTGCATTTCAGTCCACCTTCCCAAGGGTGATTTACCTCCTATGAGTGCATATTCTTTCTGGACTTTGGGTGCACGTTTGGTGGAGATGAACTTTGCAAGCTTTTTCTGAAACGGAAGCCGGAAAATGTCCGGATCGTTAAACAGGTTTTCCAAAAACGGTTGAACCGCCTCCAGTGAGTCGGGTCCGCCCAGATTAAAAAGAACTACTGCCGTTTTTGTCATTAAGATAAACTACCAGGATGATATTGTTGAATATTATTTATCCCGGTAATTTACCAAAACCTGCCAATTTTTCGAAAGAAAAGTTGGCAGGTTTTACTCTAACTGCATTATTCCCACAGTGGTGAAAAATGCTTAAAAATCAATGTTTTCCCCTTCGCTACGTTTTTCTTTGCTCTTGTCAAAATTAAATATTCGGTAGCTGAGCCCAAGGAAGAGCACTCTTGAATCCCGGAGGTTTTCAGAGGTAAGCACAAAACCCTGCCCATTAGTCGTGGAGTTGTATTTTTGTGAATGAAACAAATCACTGACTCGAAGGGTTACACTCAGATCATTGTTCATGAAATCCTTTTTCAAAGCAATGTCGGCAAAGAACATTGCATCATTCTTTCCCTGCGGCATATATACAGGGGAATTATAATTCAGCATCAATTGAAGCTGGACTGCTGCGGGAAGCGTAAACATGGAATTCAGTTTGGCTATCCAGCTGTAATTCGATTTATTAGTTCCAAGGCTCAATGATGCACTTTCATATGAAGTATTGAAGTAAGATGCGTTCCCGTTGATACGCCACCAGGGTGCAATGGTTGATCCGGTAATAAACTCGATCCCATATGATTTGTATCTGTCCAGATTCTCAAATGTAGTCCAGTTGACGTTGTTCGCATCGATGCGATTAATGGTATTGATGACAGAGCTTGCCTGACGGTAGAAAAATGTTGTGGTGAACGAGGATACCCCGGCCAGCAGTGAATAGCCCAGTTCATAGGAATTGGTATACTGTGGTTTTAACCTTGGATTTCCTGTTTGCACATTCTGTGAATCAGCATAGCTTACAAATGGGTTCAATTGCCTGTTATTGGGGCGATCAACTCTCCTGCTGTAACTCAATGCCAACTCACCTTCACCAAGCACACGTGCAAGATGCACTGACGGGTAAAAGCTTGTATAGTCATTGGTAAACGATTCCTGAGTAAATTCCAATGTACCTTTTGTTACTACATCTTCAAAACGAAGGCCCGTTTGATATTTAAAGCCAGCCAATTCGCCGATAAACATAAAATAAAGTGCATGTACCTGCTCTTTGTAGTTAAAACTGTTCTTTTGGCTAACATCCTCAATCCAGTTCCCTGTTTTAAACAGATCATATTGGTTGCTCATGCCAAGGTCTTTAATGGTGCTTTTTAATCCTGTTTCCAGTTTAATGTCAGGGTTGAATTGTTGCGTGTAATTGAGCTGTCCGTTAAACATTTTAAAAGTATTATCCGAAAGTGACCTTTGAGGAACTGACGGCAAACCAGCCGGAAAAACATCGTACTGATTGATACTCTGATTTCCATCCATCGCATTATCGCTGTAGGTGCCATCAAAAGTAAATTCTCTTCCTTTTTCGTCATAGGTTTTTTTATAGGAAAGTGAATATTCTTTAGAGTTCATGTTTCTTTTCATATCACTCTTACGAAGAAAATAGCGTAAGGGATTAGTATCTGAAAGTGAATTCTCAATTGCCTGACTGATATTGAAAGAAAATTTCCTTATTTGTACTGAAGCAGAAAGCTGATTAAATTCATTAATAAAATAATCACTTCCCAAAGCAAAGCTGTTTGCATTGAACCTGAAGTGCGCACTCCCATCCTGGGCAAGATAGTTAGTTATGGGAGTAATAAAGCTTTCCCTGTCAGAAGAAGAAGTACCTCCCATGTTATTGATGCGATTGTCATAATTCAGGAAATAATTAAACTTTCCATACTTGTAGTTCGTATGCACCGATCCGGTATATTTGTCGAGCGTTCCAACATTGGCACTAATCAACCCATTAAAGCCATTGTCATTTTTCTTTTTGAGCACTATGTTGATTATGCCAGAGGTACCTTCGGGATCGTATTTAACCGAGGGATTAGTCACAATTTCAATGGACTCAATTGAAGTTGCCGGAATTTGATTGAGGACATCGGATCCACTTACTCCTACCAGCCCTGATGGTCGGCCATTTATGAGTACGGTAACATTTTGACTACCACGAAGGCTAATGTTTCCATTTACGTCAACCGAAACCGAAGGAACTGTTTGCAATACATCAATTGCAGAGCCTGACGATGAAGCAAGGTTTTTATCAACATTGATTACCTTTTTATCCAGGTTGTTAACCATTTCTTCCTTTTCGCCGGTGACCGTTATATCAGTAACTTTATAGTAGTGGTCCGTTATATAGATATTTCCCAAATCGCGGGTTAGATACTTTGGCGTAATCAGAATGGAATCAACAATCCTGGTATCATATCCAATGGATGACAACTTCATATAAAACCTGCCAAATGGCAGTGTTTCTATTTTGAACAGACCATCTGCATTGGTAACTCCACCGGTGACTAATGATGAATCCTTTGACCGGTAAAGAACGACGTTGCAATATTCAAGAGGTTTTCTGGTTTTTTTGTCTAAAACGATACCCGATACAATACCAGAGGCTGCCATGTTTCCGGTTGTCCCGGACCTTCTATCCTGAGCTGAAATAATAGTTTGAGCAATAAGTAACAGTACGAAAAATGTTTTGAGACTTTTCATGTATTTCTTTGTTTATTCTGAAAAAGAATGGTGAATAATTAATAAGATACTTAGACAGTGGAGAATGACAAAAAGTTGCCTGACTTTAACCTATGATTAATGGCAAAATATACGAATAAGTGAGTTGCGGTTCTCTCAATTTCGCTTCTTTCCTCTTTTAATCATAAAAACTCAACAAACTAACTGATTTCAAGGATTTCCAAGCGGCTCCGACCTAAGATTTTGTTCAAATTTCCATAAGGAAAGCGGTGTATGCTCCCTTTTGAGGTTCAATTAGCACTAAGATACTTGAAAAGTGGCTTATTTTTGACCGGAAAAATGAGTAAATTAGGGATTAAAATAAACAGAAGGTTCGAGAATATTGGATAGCAAGAAGATTAGAAATTTGGCAATAATTGCACACGTTGATCATGGAAAAACGACGTTAGTCGATCATATATTAAAACAAACAGGCGCGTGGAGAACTAACCAGCACGTTGAAAAACGGGTAATGGATTCAAATGATCTCGAAAGAGAACGCGGCATTACCATTCTGGCCAAAAATCTGAGTGTTCATTACAAAGATTATAAAATTAATATCGTTGATACACCTGGCCATGCCGATTTTGGTGGTGAGGTTGAGCGTACTCTAAAAATGGTTGATGGCGTTTTACTCCTTGTTGATGCAGCCGAAGGTCCACTTCCCCAAACCAAATTTGTTCTAAAAAAATCGCTTGAACTTGGCCTGAAACCAATTGTAGTAATAAATAAAATCGACCGTAAAGATGCACGGGCCGATGAAGTTCTTAATGAAGTGTTTGACTTGTTTGTTGCGCTTGAAGCAACCGAAGAACAGCAGGATTTTGCTTTCCTTTGGGCAATTGCCAAACAAGGAATTGCCAAATACGATTTAAATGATGATAATGACAATCTGGTACCTTTGCTCGATACCATCATCGAAAGAATTCCACCTCCAACCGTGGATGAGTCTCCGCTCTTCAAAATGCTTATATCCGCAATTGACTACAATGATTACCTGGGCAGAATTGGTATTGGGAAAGTTCATGCCGGAACTTTCAAACTTGGCATGCCTACCGTTCTGGTACCTCTCGACGGAGATAAAGTCAATGCGAAGATCACCAAGATATACACTTATGAGAATATTAAAAAGGTAGAGATCGATGAAGCTATTGCCGGTGATATTATTGCCGTAGCCGGTATGGAAGATATCGAGATTGGCGATACGCTTGCCCATCCTGACAATTGCGAACCAATTCCAACAGTCGCGGTCGAAGAGCCCAGAATTTCCATGAACTTCATGGTTAACACCTCCCCTTTTGCAGGTCGTGAAGGCAAATATGTAACAACCCGCAATATAAGCGACCGTCTCTCAAGAGAACTGCGCTCGAATGTCGGTTTGAAAGTTGAAATGACTGACTCGCCTGATATATTCCGGGTAAATGGTCGTGGCGAACTTCACCTTGGCATTCTGATTGAAAATATGCGCCGTGAAGGTTATGAACTGATGGTTAGCAAGCCCGAAGTTATCCTGAAAAAAGTTCTTGATGTTCTTTGCGAGCCGGTTGAACATGTAATTATTGATGTGCCAGAAGAGTTTGTCGGCGTTGTAATTGAAAAGATCGGGAAAAGAAAAGGCGAAATGAAGAATATGCTTCCTTTTAAGGAAAATACCCGCCTTGAATTTATTTGCCCATCACGTGGACTTATCGGATATCGTTCAGAATTTATGACGGATACCAAGGGTACCGGAGTTCTTCATCATAATTTCCACGGTTATGAACCGTATAAAGGCGAGATCGTCCAGCGCCAACGGGGAGCGCTTGTTGCGATGGAAGAAGGTACTGCATCAGGATATGCAATGTTCAAGCTCCAGGAGCGTGCGGTATTTTTCGTAGAACATGGTGTGCATGTTTACGCAGGTATGGTGGTTGGAGAAAACTCAAGGTCCAATGACATGGTGGTCAACGTGACCAAAACCAAACAATTATCCAATATGCGTTCATCAGGTGCGGATGAAGCTATACGGCTTGAACCTGCACGACTATTCACGCTTGAGCAAGCCTGCGAATGGATAACGGATGATGAATATGTTGAGGTTACACCGGAATCAATTAGAATCCGTAAAAGATATTTGACTGATCAGGACCGGAAAAACGCCCGGATTGCTGCCAAAAAAATGGATGAAGAAAACAATAAATAAGCAGCTCAGGTGGTTTTTATTTGTAAAAAGGCTGTCCCGTCTGGGACAGCCTTTTTTGGTATCTGCAAAACTCTATTTCTCCCGATCCAGAGAAGAAACTAGAATAAGAAACTGAACCCTCCACTAAATGCGGAATATTTGGCAATATTATAATCAGCATTGATATTAAATATTCCCAATTTTAAAGAAAATCCAAGAGTAATTCGGCTGGAGTTTTCGCCTTCAAGCTCAAAATTAACCGGTATGGTTTTAGTTGCACCAACAGTTGGAACATCTTTCAGGATATACGAATAATTAACTGTTACTTTTGATGATTCGAATGCAATTCCACCATACGGTGTTATATTCAAAGCTCCAAATCCAAATTTTTTGCTTGCGAATAATCCGAACATGGACGCCTTACTGCTGAAAACACTTCCGACATCCATTTTCTGTGTAAAATAAGCAACCGATATTTCAAGCGGCATGGGGAAAGGTATCCACATACTTGGATTATGTTGAATTCCGAAGCCCGAGTACTTGATCTCCCCAAGCTCATCTTTAAGCTTAATGTTGGGCAGGTATCTCACTGATACTGTGGTCCCATATAATGTTCCAATTGATATTTGCGGAGCGGCAAGTGGAAGCAAAGCAAGTTCACCTAAAACGCCGTTGGCAGGAGTGTGTACAGTATCCTTCCCATTATTGGTGAAGTTATAGGTTGTTACCGTTCCATTTGGCTGCGTGTAGGTGACCGATTGGCCACTCATTACAGCAGTTACATATTTGTCTTTAGAACCTACAACAGTTGGTCCGGCAACCGTAATGGTGAATGTTTTCTTAATGAGCGCACTAACCAACGAATCCCTTTGAGCACCGGAAAACCCATTCTGCGTAATAAGTTGATTAGCTTCAGCCCGATCCATAGTAAAAGGGGCTTGCAGTGAAAACGATTTGTTTTCATCTTTGAACATGGTTCCCATTGCAACCACACCAACTTCAAGATCAATTCCCCAAACTACGGATCGTGGTGCTCTATGCACCCACCCTGAATTGAGGTTCGCTCCAAATGCAGATATAATTGGACTAACGTATGCCGATCCAATTTCCGGTGCCAAACCTTTCAAGGCATCATCAATGCTGCTGTTTTGGGCAAAAAGCGCGGTGGATAAAAGAATTGTGATGAAAAAGTAACGAATAGATGTCAACATAGGTCCTTCCTTTTTGTTTATGAAGAGAAAATTAATTTAAGAAAGAAACGTAATATGCGACTACGAGGTAGTCAGAACCATGAACTCTCGCGATTAATATACCAATACAGTTTTAATAAAAAAACGGGTTATTCATTTTTTCATAGCCGATACTGGTTGCATCACCATGTCCCGGATAGACAACTACATTGTCATTGAGTGTAAACAATTTGGTTTTAATGGAATTCTCCAACACCTGCAAATTGCCACCCCAGAGATCAGTTCTACCGATACTTTCCTTGAACAAAACATCGCCGCTAAAACAAATATTATTGTTTTCATTCAGTAAACTATATTCGCCTGGTGTATGCCCAGGAGTGAATAAAAACGAAAACTTTTCATCACCCAGGGTCAGCACGGTTTCTTCGGTCAGATAATAATCAGGTAATGGTGATTCAGTGAACGAAACACCAAACACTTTTGCCTGTTCTTTGCCACGTTCCAGCAACGGAAGATCCGGCTCAGGGACATAAAGGGCGGCCTCCGGGAAAACACTTTTTAAAAAATAGTTGCCAAAAATATGGTCCAGGTGGCCGTGTGTATTAACCACATATTTCATTGTCAGATTATTCCCGACAATGAATTTTTGTATGATTTGCTCTTCATGGATATTCTGGCATCCAGGGTCCACAATCAGTGCTTCGAGCGTACTCTCGTCCCACACAAGGTATGTATTCTCAGAAAAGGGATTAAAAACAAATTTCTTTATCTGCATAGTAATTTAACTCAAAATGATTCGGGAAATGCTTCTCGTTTGGTTTTCAACACTTCTGACAAATAAAGCTGAATTACCATTTAAGTTTATTATTTTCTAAAATTTTTTTTCAGTCGTTGCGACAACTTCTTTGTGAAATTGCCCAAGTTGTCCGCAATTTCTTCAATCGAGTTCCCGCCAAACTTGTCAAGAAAATTATCAGCCAGTGTCCAGCTCAACATAGACTCAGCTATTACGGCGCATGCCGGGACTGCTGTAAAATCACTGCGTTCACGTCTGGCTTCAACAGTATCGAATGTTTTAAGATCAACACTTGCAAGCGGAGTCATGAGTGTGGCAATCGGTTTCATGGCAGCACGCACCAGTATTGGCATTCCGTTACTAATACCGCCTTCGACGCCACCGGCCCTGTTTGTTTTCCTGGTGAATTCACCGTTTTCATACAGTATCTCATCGTGCACTTCCGAACCCGGAATATCCGCACTCAGAAAACCTGCACCTACTTCGACGGCTTTAACCGCATTGATTGACATAATAATAGCGGCAATTTGAGAATCCAAACGGGTTGTTGCCTGAGTGAAACTACCCAACCCTGCCGGTGTGCCGGTTGCAACAACGATAAAAGTGCCGCCCAGCGTGTCGCCGGCTTTCTTTGCGCGTTTGATACGGGTGATTATCTTCTTTTCCTGCTCATCATCCAGCACACGCACATCGGATTTGTCCGACAACACAGAAATATCCCAACCTTGGTTATAAGGAAGCTTTTTTGCATTTAACAAATCGGTATAATGTACTTTTTTAGAGTAGACACCACCGATATTTTCAACATAGCTTCCGACAGATACTCCAAAATGATCAAGTAATAAACGGGCAAATGAACAGGCAGCAACCCGGGCTGCAGTTTCTCTGGCACTTGAGCGTTCGATCGAATTCCTAATGTCATCCAAAAGGTATTTTTGTACGCCAACAATATCTGCATGACCGGGTCTTGGAATTGTGATTTTAGCCACATCTTTTCTTTCACCCGAAACTGCCATTCGTTCAGTCCAGTTTTCCCAATCGTTATTGCGAATGAGAAATGAAACCGGCATTCCGGTTGTTTTTCCAAATCGCACTCCGGAAAAGATCTCAATAGTGTCGCTTTCAATTTTCATACGGCCGCCGCGACCGTAGCCCATCTGCCGCCTTTTTAGCTGGTTATTTATATATTCTTCATTGACCGGTACTCCCGCAGGCATTCCTTCAATTACGCCAATTAATCCTTTTCCATGAGATTCACCGGCGGTAAGATATTGTAACTTCATATTTCCTTTGGTTTTATCTAAAATAACTAAAGTGATTTTGCAAGATATAATATTTTATAAAATATAATCAACTTATTACGAAATATTTGCTGATTATGAACAGCGTGGTATTATGTGTTCGCATCATTTCCTATTCTCTTGAAGCCGGCTTAATGTATCTCGTAACACACCCAGTGACCGCTGACTGAGCAAATCGATTTTTACCAATCCGATATCCTCTATTGAATACATGTCTGGCTGGGTTATTACCAGTCCCAATCCTTTGTTACTTGCAAATTCAAGGGCTACAAAGTTAGTTATATTCGCGGGACTAATCACTAATCCACTGGGGTGGATGCTCAAATGTCTTGGGAAGCCGGCCAGTTTTGATGCAATGCCTGCAATCTGTTTCCAGGGTTCTTCTTTGAAAGGTAAATTTTTAGATTCAGGATATAAATCCGGCAGGTTCTCAAGATTCCCTGCACTAGTCCAGGGGATTGCTTTGGCAAGCGGGGTTATCTGATCATTCGAAAAGCCAAATACTTTGGCAGTTTCCCTAAAAGCCGACCTTGCCCTGAAGGTCACAGTGGTAGATATCATGGCCACACGTTCATAGCCATACTTATCATAAACATATTTGACAATTTCATCCCGTTCCCGCCATGAAAAGTCTAAATCGACGTCCGGCGGAGAAGTCCGGCTTTTATTCAGGAATCGCTCGAAATACAGATTATGCTTGATGGGGTCGATCTCGGTAAATCCGAGACAATAGGAAACCATGCTGTTGGCAGCCGATCCACGGCCGATCAACATCATTCCCCTTCTCTTTGCTTCCCGTACGATGTCCCAAACAATCAGGAAATAATCCACGAAATGAAGGTCCCTGATAACCGAAAGTTCCATTTCCATTCTCTGTGTATGCACATCCTTTATCTCAGAATACCGTTGGTGCATTCCCGCATAGCATAATGATGCGAGCCTGGACTCATTGGAAGAAACGCCATCATTTGGGAAAACCGGGTATTTATATTTGCCAATCTCCAGATCAACATTGCATTGCGAAGCTATTAAATCCGAATTATCAAGATATTCCCTATACTCTTTAAATCTATTCTCAAGTATTGCGGGATCCAGGAAATAATTTGCTGCATCACAGTGGTTTTCTGCTGATAAGGTTTCCAGCGTTTTTCTTTGCCTAATGGCAGACACGACCTTTTGCAGAAGGAAATCCTGCTTTTCAAGAAAAACCACCGGATTGGTAATAACCCCTCTTATTCCTCTTTCTCTAGTTTCATATAGCTTTGTTTCCAGTGATCTTTTGTCTGCCATGTACAAAGGTATCTCATAAAATATATTTGCGTCATCCGGCAATTCCGAATAATACTCAAGATTTGGTGTAATTATAATAACGTGATGCAGATCTGGTTTGGCAGCTAATTGTTGAATTGACAGTGAAGACAGTTTAATCTGAGTGATAAGGCGACAAAGCAGACCATACCCGGTTACATTCTTTGCCAGTATGATTACATAGTCATCCCGTGAAGCTCCCAAATATAGCTTAGCACCAAGTATGGGCTTAATACCGGCTTCTTTTGCGGCTTTGAAAAAAGGAACGTGGCCATACATTCCCTCAATATCGGTAAGTGCGATAGCGGATAAACTGAATAGTTTTGCCCGTTCAACAAGTTTTTGAACGGGGATGACACCATGCAGGAAAGAAAAAGTGCTGTAAGTATGTAACGCAACCATATGTCAGGCACTACCTGCTTTAAAATTAGCATAAATTCTGCATTGAAAATTGCTTTTCTGCTTATACCATGCATTTATGCGAAAAGCACCTGAGATCGAAGCCAATGTCAATAGTATGATTATATACAGGTTGTGAATACTAGTGCACTTTGACCAGAAACTGCAGTTCCTTTGTAAGTTGTGTTGTTAATGTATCACGACGGAATTTTTCAACATCTTCGGCATCAGGGACCGGCAATCGCTCAAATCTGAAATCCTCATATACCTGAATGAGCGTCTTTTTAATTTCCTCCAGATTGAACGGATCGCAAATATAGGATGCCTTGTATTCCTGCAATGCTGATTTTACAGCACCATCTTCAACAAAACCAATAATTGGCTTTCGTGATCCCATATACTCATAGAGCTTACCAGTGGAAATAGTATCTGCGTTTTGTCCTCTGCCAATCATAAGCCAGAGAACATCACTGGATTTTATCTTACGAACTGATTCCAGGTGAGAAACATATCCGGTAACTTTGACATGCTGCTCAAGTTTCAGTTTTTTAATTTGGCGTACCAGAGACTTCCGGAGAATACCGATAAACTGCAACTGTATGTTTGCTGCATAGTCAGGGCGTTCCTGCAGCAGTTCCTTGAACGCGTTAAGCAGATATTTGGGAGTGATATATTCATAGAAGAGTCCGGAATAGGTTATAACCAATTTATCTTTTGGTTTAGGCTCAATTCCTGCGGCATCAAAATCAGCCTGATCATAGCCATGCGGAATGATGAGAACATCTTTGTGCCCAATGAATTTGTAATAGTCCATGATCCGTTCTTTAACCCGGCGATTGACAACAACAATTCTATCGGCAGCTTTTAAAGCCAAGTACTCTCCCTTTTTTACAAGGCTCTTGTGAATGGGAGTTGGATAAATGGCAAAATGATATCCAAACCAGAGATCGCGATAATCAATGACCAGAGGAATGTCAAATTCTTTTTTCAATTGAACCGCGGCTTCGACTGATGAAAACGGTGGTCCTGAAACAAAAATAAGGTCATACTCTTCTTTTGCAAGGAGCCTTCGGCCCTCCTCCAATGCTTTTTTTGCCCACGGCTTTTTATTATCCGGGATAAAGAACCAGGCACTGATATACGAAAGCAGTTTTCTGACCGTTTCGGAAGGCATTTTTAATGTACCTTTTATTGGAAGCAATGAATTGACTTCTTTCGCTTCCACACGAACGATTTTCACGTTCTCAGCATCAATTTCTTTCATCAACTCATGATCGTAAGCATAATACGCATTATCACCGGAAGTAAGAACCGTGGGTGCCCAATTGTTTTGGGGCATATATTTAACGAACTTTAAAGTTCGCTGAACACCACTGAGCCCTTTTGGCGGAAAATAATACGCAATAATTAGAACTTTAAACATATCCCTAAAACTTTGTTAGATTAATTGATTCATTCTTCGTTATCAAATACATATCCTCATGCCGGATACCATACTCCCCCTCAAAATATACACCCGGCTCAACCGTAACGATCATTCCCTCACATAGAATTTCGTTTGAATTCCGGGCTATTCTCGGCTGGGCGTGTATCACATAGCCAACGCCATGTCCGAGAGCATGAGTGTAATATTTTTCAATTCCTGCTGTCCTCAGCGAATCCCTGACTGCAATGTCGAATTCAGACACCCTGGCGCCGGATCTCAGCTTTTTGCCTGCATCACGACTAAGTTTTTTCAGGAGGTTCGCATGCTCAGAAATTTTATAATTTCCCTCCCCTAATATAATGGTTCTGGTGAAATCACTACTCAATCCTTTAAAACAACTTCCCATATCTATCAAAACAAGATCATTTTTTTTCAGTTTCCGCTCGGTCGGAACCGCGTGTGGTTTGGCCGCATTAGGGCCGAAAGCGACAATTGGCGGAAAAGCATCGCCATCACCGCCGTTCTTTTTCATCCGGGTTGAAATTTCACATGCTATCTCAATCTCAGTTACACCGGGTTTCAGAAGATCCAGAATGGAGTAGAAAGCTCTTTTTGCAATGGAAATGGCCTTTTTTGTCCGTTTTATGGATTCTGCGTCATGATGGTTCAATAGTGATCCCGAAAGTTTGCTCAGATCATCGATTTTTACCGGTTTGATGTATGTTTTTATGTATTCAACTTCTTTCAGGGTACCGACGGTATAATCAAGACCAAGTCTCTTTCCATGTAGAAATTTCCGGTCCTCAAGAAAAAGCCAGGTGCTTTTATCCATTATGCATGCATCTACGGTTTTTGAGAGCTTTTTAACCTCGATACAGAATCTGTTGTCAGTGAAGAACCATATCTTTTTCCTGGAAACAAAAACGATCCCGGGAACGTCTATGGCATCGGTGAAATAATTAATATAGGGCTGATGGCTGCTTACGAAAATATCAAGGTTTTGTTCTTTCAGAATGTTACCCATATTAGCCTGACGACCGGCGAGAAACTTATCCATCATTCAAATGCCGCAAATCCGGTAATATCTTCACCTATTATGAGAGTATGCATTTCATGCGTGCCTTCATATGTCTTTACCGACTCCAGATTGGCAGCATGTCGCATTACCGGATATTCGTCCAGAATGCCATTGGCACCGAGTATTTCACGAGCCTGGCGTGCAATATCGAGGGCTTTCTCGCAATTGTTGCGCTTGGCGAGTGACACCTGTTGAAAACGGAGTTTCCCACTGTCTTTCAAACGACCTAACTGGACATTGAGAAGTTGCGCTTTGGTCATTTCGGTAAGAAAATAGACGAGCTTTTCCTGGGTTAGCTGGAAAGCTGCGATGGGTTTCCCAAACTGTATACGGGACTTGGCATACTCGAGAGCTGCCTCATAACACAGCATCATAGCTCCTGTAACGCCCCAGGCAATGCCATAACGCGCCTGGTTGAGGCACATAAGGGGAGCTTTTAAGCCAGTGGCCTTGGGCAGCCTGTTTGAGTCAGGTACAAAAACACTGTCGAATACCAGTTCGGAGGTAACGGAGACTTTTAATGAGTGTTTACCCTTCATTTCCGGGGCAGTGAACCCCTTCGTTCCCTTTTCAACCAAAAAACCATTTACCACTCCATCAAGTTTTGCCCACACAACAGCTACATCGGCAATGGTGCCGTTGGTGATCCACATTTTTGCGCCGTTTACAATATAACCGCCCTCAACTTTTTCAGCTTTGGTTATCATGCCGCCAGGGTTTGAGCCAAAATCCGGCTCTGTCAAGCCGAAACAGCCAATCTTTTCCGCCGAGGCAAGTTTGGGCAGCCAATAGTTCTTTTGCTCGTCGCTGCCAAAAGTAAAAATGGGGTACATTACCAGTGCGCTCTGTACGGACACAAAACTCCTGATGCCGCTATCCCCTCTTTCAAGCTCCTGCATCACCAGTCCATAGGCTACGTTGTTCATTTCAGCACAACCATAGGCTGCAGGCAATGTCGCGCCAAAGAGGTTCAATTCTGCCATTTTTTCGATGAGTTGAAGAGGAAACTTCTGCTCGCGGTTACAGGTTTCTATGATGGGAAGGATTTCCTGGTTTACAAAATCCCTGGTAACATCACGAACCATTATTTCGTCTTCTGTCAACAGCGTGTCTATGTTAAAATAATCGGTACCGTAATTGTTCGGCATGTTACACCCAAATAGTGAATAATAAGAATGTTAAATTATTAAGTAACGGCCAGATGTGCAAGGAAATGTGAGCCGGGGTTTACAACAATAAAAACATAAGAATTGATTTGTACCTAGTTCGCTTTTAATGGGCTCTGGTTCATAGAGTATATTTTTGGTCGGTTTCCAATAGTAAAATAACATTCGCTCATTATACAACTGACCAGAAATACACGGACATGTCCCAACATAATTCGAGACATGTCCAAATTAAAAAAAATCCTCTGTCTCAAGTAGTCCTTTTAGACTAATCAGAATAATCTGTTTAACCCTGAGTGATTCAGAGTTAGCGGCACTATTTAAGCAATATCATCTTCTTCACGTCAGTGTAAGTGCCTAGACTGAGCCTGTAGAAATACACGCCACTCGGAATGTTGGTGCGGTTAAACTCCACTTGATAACTTCCTGCAGGTTTTTCTTCATTCACCAGTGTTGTAATTTCGCTTCCAAGGACGTCAAACACTTTCAATGTTGCCATTCCCCTTTCCGGCAGATCATACCGGATAACTGTTGCCGGATTAAATGGGTTTGGATAATTTTGTGAAAGTGCGAATTTCTTGGACTTAGGGTTTATTCCATCCTTGATTCCAGTTGGCATATTGACTAATGTCCGGTATACAGTTCGTATAGAATCACAACACTGTTTGAGCATGGTAATTGCTCCCAGGTTGCCGGTTTCAGGAGTCGCATCAGCTACTATTTCTGCAAATACAACTTCTTGTGTATCTCTCGGTCCAAAAGTAAAGGGTCCTGAGCATATTCCCATTCTTCTGTCACCGGCATGGAGGGAACCTCCATCAACCCAGCCTGTATTAGCAACCGGATCACCGGCTAACGGAAACGTAGTAGAATTACCATTATTATCGATAAAAAGTTCTCCGGTTTTTCCAATTCTGCCACGCATATAGTTATAAAACTGTGTTGAACCTTCAGGGACACCTTGTGTCGGATCTGCAATTAAAGAATCACCATTTGTAAAAAAATAGGAAGCATTTACTGGAATATTACGTTTCCCTTTCACCCACTGTCCGGCAGTAAACGCCGAGTCATTTGAAGAAAAAATAACCGGCGTCTGAAGCATAACAAATCCAACTGCGGGTGGAGTATTCCCACAAACGGCATCAGTCGACTTTGAGTTATAACAATATACCATGTGACGAAGAGTGTCAGTTCCCATAAAATCATCGGTTGCATCACCGAGGTCTGGGTCAGACCACATAGATATATACATGCTATCCCGTGGTTCATAGGATTTATTGATCAACAAATATTTTTTGAATATGGTGTTGCCGAGAGCACCGGCCATTTTGTAATTCCAAAATGTTGCCTGCATCTCAATTCCAATTGGCTGGGCACCGTACATATATGTTGTGATTTGCGGATCCCAATCGTTGGCCACATACCACATTGTTTGTCCTGCACCTTTTATTCCTGGAATATCAATAGCAGGATCATATTGTCCGTTTCTATTAACATCGACAAAAGGCGCACCTCTTCCCGCGGGCCATTCATCCCAATCCTTTGCATACGTATCGTAGATGGTTTGCTTAGGTATCCACTCATCGGATACTTCTCCTTCCAAATCTGCTGATTTAAAATCCGCTCTCACCCTATATAGCCGGTTAATTGTCGAGCCAGGATATTCTGCTGTCAAATATTCCAATATTTTCCCAGGTTGTAAACCCTGACGATAAGCTGAGCCGCCAACCCGCGGTTGAGGATCTCCAGAAACTACTGCGCCCCAAACTAAACCAGATTGAAACATTACGTTGTTCTGTGAGGCTTTTGGATAGTAAGACCCAGGATAGCCGTTTGGATGAATATCACTTTTGCCGTTATTGTATTCCCAGGTAGATATGTTGCTGAGGTTAAGCTTTTTGGTAATTGAAGTTGGTACTTGATAATCTGATGTAGCGGCAATAAAATATGCGGTATCTAATTCAACATCTTTGTAATTGGCCTGAATAATAAACTGATCATCTCCTGATGTGCCCGGTGAGAATGGAACCGGACCATTTCGGTTTACTGTGAGAAGGTACATGATAGGCATAGGGTTAGCCATTGCATCTACTTCATAGGCTGGATTTGGAATTTCACTATAATCTGTATCATATATCCATAACCATTCACGCGGGCCTGAGGTTTGTGTATTGTTATAAAGGTTATAATCTCCAGGCCACCACTTTCCATCAACCAATCCAAGGTAAACGTTGTTCTCTAAATGGCCAACTGCCAACCTTCGCGGATGGACAGGATCACTCACATCCCAGGCTGAGAGGGGTACGCTCTTTGTAAAATCCTGAAATGAATAGCCAGAGGTTTGGTTAATAATATAAGGTGAAAATTTTACATCGACTGGGCCATATGCAAATGAACGACCGTATCGATAGCCATAAGAAACATTTGGATCTGAAGAGTCAAATTGTGGATTGTAGCTTGTTGTATCAATCACTCTTGCTAATTTCAACACCACATTTTTTAAGCTGGTATATGGAACCTCATGGGCACCACCATCCAATACAGTATAGGGACTTGCATAGCCAATTGCACCCGAGAATGATTCTAATGTATAGCCAGAAGCATTTACACTTGTAAATCGTTTGACACCTGTTAGAACTTTACATACTTTGACACCTTGGTTCTGTTTACTGTTCATAGTAATTTTCATGTTGTCTACAGTTACCGCTGGGCCAAGAATTGATTGTTTTTGGAGGAGAAGAATGTTTTGACTAACGTCAAATAAGTTCCATGTTACTGTACTATCATTAACATAGTTGAACGTGAACGCATATTTGTGCCCATTTAATTTCAGCGGATTATTGGTCGTGATATTTGGTGTGAACCAGCTATCTGAGGAAAGAGGGACATTTGTCGTTTGCGAAAACAGCTCAATTACCATAAAGAATAAGCCTATTGTTACTATGCCAAATCGCATTATTATACCCACATGTTTAGTTTTCAATGTTCAAAATTAACAAATTATTGGGAGATATAAGCTAAGTGGCTGTTTATAACAAGAGCTCATATACCCCTAAAAGCAAATCAGGAACTTTATAAAGCTCCTGATTTGAAAAATCAATAGTTACCGGTACTTCACATTGACAATATTTACTGGTTGGATTTCCCCACTAATTAGTAATACTATTCGCTTAAATTTTTGCCGTTTCCAACAGTAATCTGGCTTCTCGCTACCAGGCTCCAGAGTTTTACCACAATGGGGACTCGGCGGGGTCGCAAACTCCCCGCCTCACCCAATTAGCAATATCCAAGCTTCGCTTGGCGCTTATTTCAGTAAAATCATCTTTTTCACATCAGAATAATTTCCCGCATTGAGTCTGTAGAAATAAACGCCACTGGGAATATTTGTCCGGGTAAATTCCACGGTATAACTTCCTGCCGGCTTTTCTTCGTTTACGAGCGTGGCAACTTCACTTCCCAATGCATCATAGACTTTAAGTGTTGCTATCCCTTTTTCCGGAAGCGCATAGCGAATAATTGTAGCCGGATTAAAAGGGTTAGGATAATTTTGCATCAATGTGTAATGCATTGGCTTGGCATTAGTCAATATCTCAAGTTGATTTATCTTTGGATTATTTAACACTGCTGTTTTATTGGCAGTCAGCTCCTGGCTGAAAATTTTTCCATGTGTGGCTTTATCTCTTACCAGCAGGTCAATTCCCTGAACAGTAATGTTCATCGGATAAGTAACTCCCTGGAGTAAAATATCCTTTGTGTTTAGACTTACCAGTTCTGCCTGACTTTGAGAGGAATAACGGACGTCAAACATGCCTGCAGGTGGAGTTGGCGGCAATTCAAATGAGGCAATGCTTTGAACAGCCCCCTGACCGGCTGAAATTGCATAAAGTGTTGCGGTCTTTTGGGCGGCATCTGTCAGCGTTATTCTTCCCCAGTTATTCGAAGGTTCAACTGTGGCCGTATACTGCTTTTTGTATATTCCCCCTTGAAGATGAATGTCGCCATCCACTGATGCCTTTATCCAATATCCCTCTCCAGGCAGCAATGTTTGACTCCGGTGGTATCCATCTTTATACCCGTAGAAAGGGGTCATAAGTTGACCTTCTACGGGAAAGATGATATCGTTGACAGAAGTTGGACTTTCATAAACGCCAATCATATTCCAACCTGCCTTTATTGGAACCTTACTATTTCCGGTACTGCTGCCTCTAAACGTGATCAGGGCGGTGTCAGGATATTCGACCCAATAGCCCGCGCCATTGACCAGATTTGTTACCGGATCATAAGCACTGCTAAAACCAAATACCTGACTAATGGCATCTGGAAACAGATTGGACGGGCTCATATCTGCTACCACATAAGGAACAGACACCATGTTCCATCCTTTTGCAAGACTTCTATATTGTGGAGTAAATCCATAAAATACTTCCATAATCAAAGTATTCGGAGCGACATTGGAGATAATCAGTGAATCACTGCCTCTCATAATTTTGTTTATGGTGGTTCCAGTGGCCAGGTCACGTATGTGTGCAGAAATATTTGGCGGCAGGTTCCAGGTGATTGTAACAGTGGTTGCACCGCTCTTAGGCTGGAACATTATTTCATGAAGCTTTGTTGCCGAGGTCGCAGCACTTCCTTGACGAAAATCGGTATAGCTTCCGAGATCGATCGGAATACTGATATCGGAACCGATGAACCTCGCATCAAATGAACCGGTAGGACCCAATGGAGGTGCCTCTGTTTCCCCAATCTGTTCGTCAAGGTAATCGGTTGCGACGGGAGATAATCCGAACACCAGTTCTTGCGAACCGCCTGCATTGTCTTTAACAACCAGCATCAGCACAATTGGAGTGACTGATGCCGGATTAATGGTGAAGGGATTGGGACTTATCGAATAATGAGCAGGATTTGCCGCATCACTGATCCTTATTTTACATGATGATGACTCCAGATCAGAAACCAACCAATTATATTTCCCGGATGATGCCGAAATATTATTTGCAACTGATGTCCAGGAATTTCCACCGTCCGAGGAAAACTCTATGTTTACTTTCTCTACCGAAAAACTCGTCCATGTTATAGACTGTTCTGTTCCGGCACCCCAGATTTCACCACCAAGGGGACTTGTAATACTCACAGAATTTGTACTGTTTGTTGTTTTAAATACTCCGTTACCTTTAGTGCCTGCAAATATATAACCGCCGGAGTTAGCAACCAGTGACAGTACTGTGTTATTTGTTAAACCGTCATTAACCGGAGTCCAGGTTTCACCATTATCAGCGGAACGAAACACACCGCTTTGGTATGTTGCTGCAAAGAGCTGTCCGCTTGAGTTGACTACGATTGAATAGACTATCTTGTCTGCCAAACCCTTTTGTACCCAGGTATCTCCATTATCGGTTGAGCAAAATATCCCAAAACCCGAAGAGCCTGCAAAAATGTACCCGTCAGAATTGATGCACAGAGTATTGATATTGTGATCGGGCAAACCGGCATTAATTTGAACCCAGTTGTCACCATTATCCGTCGATCGCGAAATGCCGTTACCCAGAACTTGTCCGACAAAAATCTCTCCTGAGGAATTAATTGCCAGTGCAGCAGTTATTGCCTGCGACAACCCAACAGGTGCCCAACTGGTCCCATTGTCTGTGGAACGGAACACCCCTCCGGAATAACTACCAGCAAATATATAACCGCTTGTATTGATGGCGAGAGCAATGATATTTGGATTAGTTAAACCACTGTTGATCTGAGTCCATGAAATTCCGAAATCAGGGGAGGAATATACACCTCCTCCCATGGTTCCGGCAAAAACGGTACCCATATTGATAACAAGCGATCTCACATCAGCGCCTTGCAAACCTGATTGATTCCAGGAAAGTCCTTTATCAGTTGAGCGGTATATGCCGCCAAAATACTTTCCGGCAAAGATATCACCGTTGGGGTGGGCTGCGAGCGAATAGATATCACCGGTTAATGAGGCATCGGTTTGCTGCCAGAATGTTTGAGAAAAACCAATGTTGGAAATGAGTAGAGAAAGCATTAACAGAAAACGTTTCATAGAGCCTCCGCAATATATTAATGATTAATAATGACAATTAATGCATTACAAGCAAAGGATGTACGAATCAGCAGCAAGAATCCTTTGAAGAGTCACCTCCATAGAAGATGCTTACATTTTAAAACATTTTACGGATATACAGTCGTTTTTATAATTCCACGCTATTTATTCCGAATTCTTTCCCGCTATAAACGAACATGGGCCAATGATAAACTTATGGTTTATTTAATTAATTAATACAAATATTTTTCGAACAGGGTCAAGTAGTTTACCCTCACCTGGCTTTGTGCATGTTGACGGTTACGGTGTTTATAGTGTATTTTAAGATTTCGCCGTTTTTTATCGTCAAGGAAATCAAATTACTCAGCGATACTATTTCAATAATAACATCTTCTTCGCGTCAGTATAATTTCCTGAAGTGAGTATATAAAAATACACACCACTGGGAATACCAGCCTTTGAAAACTCAACTCTATATTCGCCTGCAGATTTTTCTTCGTTCACCAATGTTGCCACTTCACTTCCGAGAACATCATAAACTTTCAGTGTTGCCATTCCCTTTTCAGCCAGTTCATAACGAATCACTGTGACCGGATTAAACGGGTTAGGATAATTTTGAGCAAGTGCAAACTTTCTTGGCAGCATGGTTTTTTCATTGGTAATTCCTGTACTTAGATCAGCAAGAGAATAGTAAAGTGCCGTAACAGAATCACACACCTGCCGCAGATTAATGACCGCTCCAATATTTCCTGTTGCCGGGCTAGCATCTGCTGCTATCTCAGCAAATACCACTTCTTGAGTGTCTCCCGGAGCAAAAGAAAAAGGTCCCGAGCATATACCCATTCTCTTATCCCCCGCTGGATGTATGATCCCATCAACCCAGCCTGTATTGGCAACCGGATCACCTGTCAATACAAAAGTTGTTGCATTTCCATTATTATCATGGAAAAGCTCTCCTGTTTTTCCGATCCTGCCCTGCATGTTACGATAAAACTCAGTCGATCCGTCAATAAGCTCATGAGTCGGATCGGTGACTGAAGCATCACCAGGTGTAAAGTAATAAGAAGCATTGACAGGAATGTTACTTTTTCCTTTTACCCATTGTCCGGCAACAAATGCTGAATCGTTTGCTGTGGGGATTGTTGGCGTTTGCAGGAACACAAATCCAACTGCAGGAGGAATATTTCCACAGACAGTATCAATCGGTTTGGAATTATAGCAATATATCATATGACGAAGGGTATCTGTTCCGACAAAATCATCGGTTCCATCACCAATATCCGGATCAGACCACATTGTTACATAAACACCATTCAACGATACACCGGATTTATTAATCAGTATATATTTTTTAAAAATCGCATTGTTGAGAACCCCGGTCTTTTTGTAATTCCAATAGGTTGCCTGCATTTCAAGTCCAATTGGCTGAGCTCCGTACATTAGTGTTGTCAAATTTGCGTCCAAATCATTTGCAACGTACCACATAGTTTGTCCGGCACCTTTTACACCTGGAATATCAGTGGCAGGATCATATTGCCCGTTTCTGTTCACATCAACAAAAGGCGCACCTTTGGCCGCAGGCCATTCATTCCAATCCTGCGCATACATATCACGGATATTCTGTTTTGGGAGCCATTCATCCGATTCTTCTTCTGTTAAATCAGCCGATGCATAGTCCGAACGTACTCTGAATAACCGATTTGTTGCCAAACCGGGATCTTCCGCTGTTCCATTTGCAAGTATTTTCCCCGGTTGCAAACCCTGCCGGTATGCAGACCCTCCAACGCGAGGCTGAGGATCGCCATTAACCAGAGCACCCCAAACGAAACCTGATTCATACAATACATTGTTCTGTGAGCCTTTGGGATAGTAACACCCGGTGATGCCATCAATTTGCACATCACTTTTGCCATCATTATATCCCCAGGTAGAAATATTGTTTATATTAAGTTTTTTGGCAACAGATGTCGGGACTTGATAGAATGGTGCTGCGGCAATAAAATATGCTGTATCAAATTCAGCACCCCTGTAATTTGTCTGAATGACAAACTGATCGTCTCCCGAGGTTCCCGGCGAAAAAGGAACCGGTCCATTCCGGTTTACTGTGAGAAAGTACATGATCGGCATTGGATTACTTATTGCATCTATCTCATAGGCTTGATTTGGTGTTTCGCTATAATCCGTGTTAAATATCCATAACCATTCTCGCGGGCCTGTGGTCTCAGTGTTATTATAAACCGCATAATTCCCGGGCCACCATTTGCCATCAACCAACCCCTTAACAACATTGTTTTCCAGGAACCCAACAGCAAGTCTGCGCGGGTGTGCCGGGTCACTTATATCCCAGGCTGAAAGCGGCACATTTCTAGTAAATTCCTGAAATGCATAGCCACTTGTTTTGTTAATTATATAAGGAGAAAAGTTTGGGTTGGCAGCTGCATTGGAAAATAAACGACCATAACGATAACCATAGGAAACATTTGGGTCGGCAGGATCGAATTGTGGAGACAGGCTCGCTGTATCTGAAACTTTAGCTAATTTTAACACAACGTTTTTTAAGCTGGTATAGGGAATTTCATGCTCCCCGCTATAATAAAAGTACCAGGGACTTGCGTATCCAATTGCTCCAGTAAATGCCTCAAACCCCAGCCCGTTTGCATTTATCGCTGTAAATCTTTTGGTACCTGCTGTAACTTTACACACCTTAACTCCCTGGGTCTGGGCGTTATTCATGGTGATCGTGATGCCATCAGCAACTACAGGAGGTTGATTCAGTGATTGATTTTTTAAGAGAAGAATGTTTTGGTTTACATCAGTTAAGTTCCATGTGACAGTACTATCATTGCTATAGTTAAAAGTGAAAGCATACTTGTGTCCATTCAGTTTCATCGGATTATTGGTTGTTATTTTTGGATTGAACCAACTATCTGAAGTGAGGGGAATCTTAGTTGTTTGCGAAAACAATGTTGCTGCCAGAAAGAAAAAGACACCAGTTACCTTGATCAAACGCATTTTCATACCCACTGTTTGTTTTCCTATATCCAAAATTAGCAAATTATTGCAAAAAATGAACTATCTGGTTATTTGACAACAAAAGCCCTTATCCTTACACAGAACAAGGGCTTATAATCAATACTATTTGACTGCTATATGGAAACTGCTAATGGTACCTATTTTGCCGGAGCCGGTTTGTAGTTCTTTTTCAACTTGTCAAATTTTCCTTTTTCGTCGTCAGTCAAAGCCGGAATCTTAAAGTTTTGTTTAACATAAATCAAATTCGGGTCTTTGATCAGTTCTTTGTTAGCTGCATATATTTTTGTCCAAGCAAATCCGTTACCGTAATGCTCTTTGTCTCTTGCGATGAACCAAAGGCAATCACCGTTTTTAACAACATAGCTTATGTCTTTGCTTTGATTGGCTGCTGCTTCATCGACCCAGGCGTCTAGCGCATACTGCATTTGATTGACAACTTTGTTATGAAATTCCGGAAGTGCCGATATTCTGTTTGCTTTTAAGGCATTAAGGTCTGCTTGTCTCTCTGCCCGTGTTCCTTCTTTTCTGTTTATCTTGCCATCGAGCTCACTAACAGCTTTACGGAAATTATCCACGTCAACCTGATTTGCGCCAACCATTTTGTAAAGATCTTCCTCGCAATTGGGAACAACAATAAATCTGGTTGTCTCTCCAAGCCTAGTGTATTTTGGCGTACAAAGCCAAGCCGAAGCCCTCCCATTGGTGCGCCACAGGATTAATAAACTATGAAATTGACACTAAAAAGGATTGTTTTAACGCTATTATGGAAATTACTTAGCCCGATGTGGGCTCATACTGACTTTTACTCAGTAATACGGCATCCATCACTGCGAAAAAGCCGGGAATTACTTTACGAGCATCATTTTCTTCGCGTCGTTGAAATGGTGCCTGCCGTCAATGGAGAGAGCACTAATTTTCAGAAAATAGACTCCGCTGGCAAGGTTCTCTGCCATGAAATTTAGTTCATATTTTCCACTTTTCTGTATTTCATTCCGTAACTCCCGCACTTCCCTGCCGATATTGTCATATACCGTTATCCTGACTGAACTTTCATAGGGGACCGCATACCTGATAAGAGTTGACGGATTGAAAGGATTAGGATAGGCATCGTCCAACGAATAATCTCTGATACCGCCGGTATACGGTTCAATATCGGTTACTCCCATTTTCATGGAAAGGACCGGGTGAATTTCCCGACCGTTTGGGGGTATTCCAGTCTGGCCGTGCAGGAAGTCGAAAAAGCCTACCCCGCTTATCGTGATATCATCGTTGGCTGCCTTGAAGCTTGTGGTCGGATTATATTTGGCAACAAACCAGTCACGTAATACTTTCAGCGAAGCATACCTGCTCGTGGATGCTATTGCCGGGCATTCAGGATTGAGTATTTCGGCAACCATAGTTTCACCAGTGTTGCCAATGGTACAGATTTCCATATGGATATCCTGATCAGACTCCAGTTTATATTTCATCAAATGACAGGTGATGGAATAAACCGTGTCTTCAGAGGCTAACCGGGTTGTGTTGTTGCCAGGCAAAGAAGCAGGTGCTGCCAATGAACGCTGATATGCTATTGAACTGGGAACAACATTTTTAAAATCAATTTTGGCGGTATCCACACCGATTAGGGTTTTAACTGACCATCGTTCTACACCACAAGAGATCACCACTCCATTGGAGATCACTGCCCTGTCGTCCTCGCTTTCATCTTCCTGTGGTCGGATGATCGAAATGGGGAGCAGTAACAAACCCAGGAGAATGTATACACGTAATTTCATCAGTAAATCAGCCTTATTATCACAATTGGTTAATATAAATATATGAAATATCCGGGTCCGGACAGTACCCGATTCCTATTCAACAAAGTAGCAAAGGAAATTGGAAACAATCTGGAACTTTTGGTTTATTCCCACCGCAATTCAATATTGCAAACATCGGTCTCGCCTGAATAAACAGAATGCATTGTCTGTTTGATGGTCTCCTGCCTGCCAAAATTGGAAACCATATGTACCCTGTCCTCCAGATACAATTCCCGCTTATAATTTACCCGTATGGACTTAAGATAATATGTTTCGGCCCATACCCGGGGAATTGATTCCAGTGCCCATTCAACATAACGGACATTGTTGACATGATTGTTCATATCGATATCCCGTTGAAGAACCTGTATGGGTGCTGTTATATCGCCGGTCATAATTGGTTTTACCGAATCCAGCATAGTAAAATGTTTATGAGAGTCCGGAGCAATTCCAAACCGGGGGTACAATTCGTCCGGAACACTTACTGGTTTTCTGGCCTGTGTATCGGTAAAAATCCACACCGAATTTGCCTCTGCCACCAGTTCTCCCTTTGAGTTATATACCTTGTATTCGCGGTTTGCCAGAAACCGTTTGAATGCCGTCGGTGTTGTGATGATTGTAATGGTCTCATTAAAAGACGGCCAGTTGAACATACGGATTTCCCAACTAAGGAGCATGAATCCGCGTTTATTGGAATCGTAGTATTCCATGGATACGCCGACTGCAGAACTGTTCTGCATAGCAATGTCTTCAAAATAGTTCAGCAAAACCGAAGGGCGCAATTTTCTATTGCGTCCTATTTCATAATAATGTATCAGATAGTGCTGTGTATAGTCCATAATGCCAATTTAGTAAAATGAAAAAACCAAGAGCTAAAATAAGCAATTATTAATTGTACGGGGTTGTGAAATTCTGAATAAATTCGCAGGAAACTGGATACAGTTTTTTTACCTGTAGATTGCAGAATTGAAAATGGAATGGCCTCTATATATTCGCTGTTTCGATCGTTGAATTCCTAAATTGAACGAGCCAGAACCAAATTGGATTTTAACAATTGGAAAATAAGACTCAAATTGACTGTTCCTTCTGAAATTTGATCCGTGAAAATCCGTTTCAATCAGCATTATCCGCGTACCAGTCTTTTCGGATTTCGAATGGTACACGGATGACACAGATTAAGGACGGATAAACACGGATAGAAAAATATGATTCAAAAAATGATTTTCTTAACATGGACGGCCAGGTCCAGCTGGATTTGAAAGTGGGACAAATATAAAATCACTGATTCGACTATATTTAATAAGGGTTTTAAGGCGTGTTTGAAATATCTTGCCAGAATTGGTGAAGATTTTGTTGATAAGACGCTAACAGTACCTCCAATGGTATTTTGTAATTGGATGATCTTCCCAATTCACCTTCGACCGTGAAATCTCCAGCCAACTTATTAAAATAGAATCTCTATGGTAAAAATAGTAAAACTTGCTACATTTCTGGTGCATTACGCCGCAAATTATTTGCAGTATACGGGCAAATTCCAATTCTACGTTTTGCAGTTTATTTATTCAAATCGGGAAAAATTTGGATATGACAACCAGAAAAGCCAGAATCGCGTTTTTTCTTTCACTGCTTTGTGCAGCCTGCTGTGCGCAGGCTCAGGATAAACTTTCCCAATATGTGGACCCGTTTATTGGCACAGGTGGCCATGGGCACACATTCCCCGGTGCTGCAATGCCATTTGGGATGGTTCAACTGAGTCCCGATACCTACAACCGGGAATGGGATTGGTGTTCCGGTTACCACGAGTCTGACAGTTCAATCATGGGATTCAGTCACACGCACCTGAGCGGCACAGGTTGTGGCGATTATGGCGACATACTCTTTATGCCAACCACCGGAGCTATTAAGCTGGAACCCGGCTCAAGGCAAAACCCAACCCAGGGCTATCGCTCTCGGTTCAAAAAAGAAAACGAACAGTCCACCCCCGGTTACTATTCGGTTTATCTGGATGATCATAAAGTAAAAGTAGAATTAACTGCCACAACACGGGCAGGATACCATAAATACACGTTCCCCGAAACCAATGAGGCAAACATCATCATAGATCTGGAACATGGTATTGATGACCACTGTACCAATGCACAAATTAAAATGGTGAGCGATACGGAGGTGGAAGGATACAGGCAGTCGAGCGGATGGAATAAAGATCATACCGTCTATTTTTTTGCAACGTTTTCAAAACCCTTTCTGCGTCATGGTATTGCTTTGGATGGCGAGATTGATACCCTAACGCATTCAGGTGAGGGAAACAGTCTCAAAGCGTTCGTACGGTATGAAACAAAAGCTGCTGAGGTGATTCTGGTGCGTGTTGGCATTTCACACGTTAGCGTGGTAGACGCAAGAAAGAATCTGAAAGCCGAAATTGCCAATCACAGTTTCGACGAAGTGAAAGCAGCCTCAGAAGAGTCATGGGAAAAGGAATTGTCCAAAATACTGGTTGAAGGTGGTTCAAAGGAACAGCGCGTGTGTTTCTATACAGCGCTGTATCATTCATTATTAACGCCCAACATCTTCCAGGATATTGACGGGCATTATAAAGGCATGGATGGAAAAATCTATACGGCAAATGGATCGGACATTTATTCAGTCTTTTCGCTGTGGGACACCTTTCGTGCCCTCAATCCGCTACTGACCATTATTGAGCCAGAGCGAGCAGAAGATATGGTTAATTCACTCTACCTGAAATATCGCGAATTCGGAATGCTTCCTTTGTGGGAACTGGCGGCCGGCGAAACCAATTGCATGATTGGCTATCCTTCAGTCCCCGTTATTTTTGACGCCTACCGAAAAGGATTGGTTCGGGACAGCGTGGAAGCTATTTATTCAGCAATGGTGAACAGCGCTGAGCATGACCAGTTTGGCGTTATACCCTATAGTAAATACGGGTATCTGCCGGCAGATAAAATGAAGGAATCCGTATCCAGAACACTTGAATATGCATATGAAGACTGGTGTATTGCCATGATGGCAAAATCGCTTGGGAAAGCAGAAGATTTCCAAAATTTCAGTAAACGTGCACTTTATTACCGCAATCTGTTTGACGGCTCAACCGGTTTCATGCGAGGTAAAATCGACAATGCTTTCGTTTCACCGTTTAATCCGTTTGCTGAAAGCACCTGCTATACCGAATCAAACGCCTGGCAGTATAATTTGTTTGTTCCGCATGATGTATCAGGCCTGATTAATCTTTTTGGTAGTGACGAACATCTTTCCAGACGACTGGATGAGTTGTTCACGGCCCGAATAAAAGTTAATGGAAGGGAACAGCCGGAAAAAGAAGGTTATATGGGTCAATACGCACACGATAACGAACCGAGTCATCACCTTGCCTATCTGTATAATTATGTTGGCCAGGGGTGGAAAACCCAGGAAAAAGTACGGGAGATAATGGAAAAATTTTATTCCACAAAGCGGGATGGACTGGCAGGTAACGATGATTGCGGCCAAACTTCCGCGTGGTATGTGTTCAGCGCAATTGGTATGTATCCAGTTTGCCCGGGCACCAGTGAGTATGTTATTGGAAGCCCCATCTTCACAAAAGTCACCATACAGACCGGAAATGGAAAGTGTTTTATGTTAAATGCACCGAATTCTTCTCCGCAAAATAAATACGTTCGCGCCCTGACTCGAAACCATGAGCCGTATCAATTCTCCTATATACGCCATGAAGACATTGTGAACGGAGGCGAATTTACCTTCGACATGAACTCTGTCCCTGAGAAGACATGGGCATCGATTGAAGCAGCACGGCCGTACTCATTTAATCCGGTTAACCAGGTCTCCCCTCCATTCCAGACTTCAGGCAGCACGATATTCCTCGACTCAGCAACGGTTTCCCTATCCTGCCAAACCAAAGGAGCGCAAATATTTTATTCGCTGGACGGCAGCACGCCAACAATTGCTTCGAAACGGTACAGCACACCGTTAACCGTTACTATGCGTTCCACCCTGAAGGCCATTGCCTCAAAAGATGGATGGGAAAATAGTCCTATACTTACACTCCGGTTTGAAAAGGCTGAATTGAAGGAAGCTACAAGCGTTACCGGCTTGAAACCGGGACTCACCTATCGATACTTCGAGGGTCAGTTTTCAACGGTAGCAGAGCTAAGCAAGGCCGAGGCAAAGAAAACGGGAATTGCAGAAACTCCTTCGTTACAATACGCCCAAAGAACAGAAAATTTCGGAATCTCGTTTAGCGGTTATATCCGCATACCAACGGATGGCCTCTTTACTTTTTCCGTCATTTCTGACGACGGTGGTATTGTCTATATTGACGACCAACCTGTCGCGAATAATGACGGCTCGCATGGCGCAACATTGGCTACAGGCACAATTGCTTTACAGACCGGATATCACGCCTACCGTTTGGTCTATTTTCAGGGTGCCGGGCCCTCTGTACTTGAGGCTGGCATTGAAGGGCCGGACTTAACACAGCAGACCGTGCCGAAAGAAATGTTCTTTTCGGAACATTAGGAAAAGTTTGTTTGCCGGTTTTAAAGTGATTATAAATTATCGTCCTTCACAGAAATGCTTTATTCTTATAAGAGAATAAAATGAGTTCTCCGTTTGCTATTCGATACGTAAAAACTCAGTAATATTAAAGAGGTTCCTGATTTTCTGACAGCGCGATTTTTGCAACTTTCCCATCCTTTTGCCATAAGCAGTAAAAACAGTATTTTATATAATCAAATTGAGGGATTACCTATTCGAAAAGACATGTGACGTAATCTCAAAGACGAAATAACTCTATTCAGGGAACACAAAAGGGATGGTATGAAAGTTATCATATGCTTATCAATCGCTATGCTCCTGCTCTGCAATTCATGCGATGTTGTTCGGCCTGATCGATATATAAATGAAGAAGCGAACAAAAAATAAGTTTCCTGAATAATGCAATTGTTGCACCTGCAAGTGAATTAAATAACTGCTTTTGGGTAACTGATTATTCCGGAAAATTTACCAGTGCAAAGCGATATACTGTCGGAGATCCGAATTATGCCGACACTTATTTGGAGTTGGAAGAAATTTTCCCTGATAATTTGCTTATTCATTACAAAGATGGGTATGGAATCTATAGACCATATCTGTTTGATTTGAAAAACCGCATTTTAAAAAAGCTTAAATTTCCAGGCAATATCGCCTTCAGATGTTTCTCTCTTGCATCCAACAAAGATGGAATTGCCTATTCGACGAATAATGCAGATTCTGTGTATCGGATTGATGCCCGGGATACAAGCAGCTTGCACTTCAATTTAGCAGCCGGGTACGGGTTTGGGGGTTCATTTGATCAATATCACGTAAATGATTCAGGAAGTCCGGCAATCGGTATTTACGGGGTAGCGCTTATGGCAGGAATGGAAATCCGCATGACTTCGCTGTGAAGAAAAAGCTGAGCTGAAATACGTTTAGGCCACTTGCTTAATTAAGTACGCAGCCCATTCGGTTCTCATTCACTTTCAGTCTCCATCACCATTTGAAATTCCAAAGGATCACAATTCCACTTTATGAGTTTTTATCATCAATGATGCCATATCATTTCCTTCCGTAAAGGCGAAATATCCATAACGCTGTTACGTTCAAATCCCAGAAAGAATACCCCGGGGATAAAAAGAAAATGGCTTCGCAACACATTTCAGGTTTGAGGACAGGTTGCGGTGATAAAAACTATTGAGTTAAGAAAGGTCTCAACTCCAGTTTATAAAATTTTATCAGTCCATATATGTCCGGATCAGAACCGCTGCATTGCAGGTAATTCCCTGCTTTGAAATAATACCTGTCCACGGTACCAAAATACTCATTGGAATATGTATGTGTAGCGATTGCACCATTCACTGATACTCTGATTATCCCGTTGCTCATGGAGATACTATAAGAAACTGTATCACCCGGGGAGAGCCCGCTAGCGAGCTTTACATATACATCCTTCTTCGCATTATCATTACTTTTAAAATTCGCGGTTATTGTACACTTCCCTGATTTCTTACCAGCCCAGATCAACTTTAACAGCTGTGATTTCCCTTCACTACCATGTATCTGTCCGATGACCATCTTTGGTGTATCCGGAGCGACGGTCATTACTCTGCATATAGCGTCAAGACGGTGTTCTGCCATATCCGTTAGCGGCCAATTCGCACCATTTGCCATTTGCCGAAGTTCAACCCTGGGATGCACGCTGCTCCTGGTTGTCTTGCCGTTAGCAGGAGTCCTGAAAACCATTGAGCCGTCGGTTGAATCGGTATAGAAATACCAGCTTGTGTGCCCGGTCTGAAGCTCAGAAGGCTTTATTTCGTGAAATGCGCGGGTATCGTCCAAGGTTTGCAATTTCCAGGAACTTAAATCGAAATTTGATCCGGGCGGCAGATCAGGGCGCAACTGGGCAGGAACAGATGAACCAAACAAGAGCAAGGATAGAATAAAACTGTGAAAGCCTATTGCCCTGAACTGATTTACCGGTTTGTGTTTATGTTTCTCTATCATACTTGTTGATTTTCATTTAAATAGCTTTGTTCTAAAATATTGATTTTATGCAAAAAAAATAGGCTAAATCTTTTGACAGGCAGTTGTTGATTAGGTATAGTAAGCCAGTCATTTGTTTTTTTCGCAATGTTCCGAATCGGCAATTCAAAAAGATACCAAATAACCTGCTCTTGATATGGCAAATATCGTGTAGCACAATAGAATGCAGAAATCAAATAAAAGGCACATTTCGTACCTTGATAATCAGCATTGATGAATATATATTCCGCAAGAAGGCAGAGAATTTCTGTTTTTTTACTTATTGACGATGTCAATCACGGCGGTCACTCACATTATTTCGGAGCAACAATAAATGAATCAAATGAATTCCAAGGTAGATACGTATTTAAAGAAAGAAAAAAAGTGGCATATAGAAGTAGAAAAACTGCGGAGTATTATTCTGAGGACGGAGCTGAAAGAGGAATTTAAATGGGGGAATCCCTGTTATACGTATCAGGATAATAACGTAATTTTAATACATGTGTTTAAGGAATACTGTGCCCTGCTGTTTTTCAAAGGTGCATTGCTGAATGACACCAATGACATCCTTGTTCAGCAGACAAAGAACGTTCAGGCGGCCCGCCAGATCAGGTTCGCCAATGTTCAGGAAATAGTTGAGCTTGAACCCATTCTCAAAACCTGTATTAATGAAGCCATTGAAGTGGAAAAGGCCGGGTTGAAAGTTGCTTTCAAAAAGACTACCGAGTTCGGTATTCCAGAAGAATTCCAGGTTAAATTGGATGAGAGCTCCGCCCTGAAAACAGCATTTGAAGCCTTGACGCCGGGAAGGCAAAGAGCATACCTGCTTCATTTTTCGGCCCCCAAGCAATCCAAAACCCGGGAATCCAGAGTCGAAAAATATTTGCCGAAAATTCTGACTGGCAAAGGGTTGAATGATGAATAGCTGTACTTTGTGCTTTTAGCGCATACATATCTGCCTGCATCGCAAATCCTGTTACCGGGCATCCAATGGTGATATGTTTCGTGAATTAAATGGAAACTGAATCTGCCGCAACCTTTAAGGGGCATGTATCGTCTAAATTTTAAATTCTGTTTGCTTTTTGTATTCCACCGACTGTTTTTTTAAAGAAGTGGCTTTTACCTGATACCCAAAGCAGCTTTTACCGAGGAGAATTAAAATGAATCGACAACAATTATATCCAATTTGCGTTTTACTTATGCTGTGCCAGTTCTTTACAGGCTGCAGTACCTCAACGGTAACGATATTGGACATTACACCGACTTATCAAACAAATGACACGCTCAAACCACCCATAAAGGCAGAATTGCTGCCCATTTCGGATTCTACCAATCCAACTCTAAAAATTAAGGTTGATGCAAGGTATACTGATCATAAACTTTATACCAAGCGTTACCGCTTAACCGGAGCTACTGATGCTTCAACAAATATACTATTGGGAGTGGGGCTTGGCATTGTATCCGCCACCCTCTTAACAACTGCATCGCAACTGGATAAAGACGGTGTGATGAATGACGATGAGAAAGCAAGCACTGATTATTATGCCGCCGGGGTTATTACAGCAGGGTGTGCAATATGGTCTCTGGGAGCCGACATTGGACACACCGATAGTATTTTTACGACAGACTCGTTAGATATTCAGGATAAATGCGACACATTTGAGCCTGCAGGAAATCAGTATTTAAACTTCATGATTGGAGACGAGCATAGCAGCGATGTGACCAATGAGGGTGGCTATCTCAGCCTCGATATCAGGAGTCTGATTCCGATCAATAAGGCAAAATCTGACACTATTTTAAGCCTATTTAGTGTTGATTTTGTTGATACTGCACGGATTTGCATCCCAGGTTTTTTTATAGATACTATCCGTACCCGTGAAAAAATTGCAATTGGACTTTTAGATAAGGCCAAAGAGAAGACAGAAGTCAACGATTTACGTGGTGCCCATGCTCTCTATTCACAGATATTGGAAAGGTATCCGTTAACGGGGGCAAAAGACAAAGCTGAATCTGAACGAACAGAACTCGAGGGCAAGATGAATTTGAGACTTCTCAATATGATCCATTCTGCATCAAAAAGTGAAATTTCAAAGTACACTCGCAAGGCTGGAATTAGTTTGCAGGATATGCAGAATTTATACCACGGTATAGAAAATCTTGCCGATAGTGCCAAAATTCAAATCATGAAAACAGACCTGGGGTTATTCTCGACAGACACTGCGGCAGTTGCACTGTTTTCGAAATTTGCCGATTTTGAAAAGCTTTTTGCCGTATTGGCAGCATCCGGAAAAAGTGATAAAAGAGAAGACAACCTACAGAATGTTCTGGGAATAAATCCCAGTTTTACACAAAAGCTTGCACATCTGGAGTGTAAGCTTTTAATTGATGAAAGATTACTTTTCTGATACATCAGATCTGGTTGGCGTATGTTTTCAAGTTTTTTTTCAACAGTTAATCTGAAGCATGTTCAGGCAATTTTTAAACAATGGTATTTATTTTATCCCTTGCTGTTAGTGGTTTTTCGGGTATCTTATAATAACAATACTATCAGCCCGTTTAATGGAATTGCAAAGGTTTACGCAACAATTATTTGGAACCATATAGAACATGCCCGGATCAAATTTGAACTCACCACTGACAGCTACATCAATAAAACAAGCGGCTAACGCATCGAGCCTCACCCGGCTCAACAACAGAACACTTTTCATTTCAGCAATAGCCGTCTTCCTGGGCATATTGACCGGATTTATCGCAAAGATATTAACCAGTCTGATTGGGTTGGTCACAAATTTCTTTTTCTATGGAACCTTCTCAATTGCTTTTTCATCTCCCAGGAATAATCATCTCGGTCTTTTTGTGATTGCAATTCCTATAATAGGTGCCCTGATAGTGGGTCTCATGGCCAGATATGGTTCGAAAGGGATTAGAGGACATGGAATTCCGGAAGCCATGGAACAGGTTTTGGTCAATCAAAGTAAGATCGCTCCACGGTTGACATTTCTCAAGCCCCTCTCTGCTGCTTTCTCCATTGGAACCGGTGGTCCGTTCGGCGCAGAGGGGCCTATTATTGCAACCGGAGGAGCATTGGGATCGTTGATTGGACAGTTACTCAAAATAAATGCGGATGAACGAAAAATATTACTCGCAGCCGGTGCAGCGGGGGGAATGGCCGCCACTTTTGGAAGCCCTGTATCGGCAATTTTGCTAGCGATCGAACTTTTGCTTTTCGAATTTAAACCGCGCTCTTTTATTCCGGTGATGATCGCGAGCCTGTGCGCGAGTGCGACAAGGATATCTTTTGAAGGAATTCACCCTGTATTCCAAATGAACGTATTGGCAGCAGCCACGAACACAGCGTTAGTCAGTTATTTTGTACTGGGAATGCTCATAGGTGTCGTTGCGGTAGGTGTAACCAAATCAGTGTATTTTATAGAAGATCAGTTCGATAAACTACCAATACACTGGATGTGGTGGCCTGCAATAGGCGGATTGGTTGTAGGTATAATCGGATATTTTGTTCCGGCAACACTGGGTGTCGGCTATGATAATATCCAAAATATTATCAGCGGAAACATTGGTGGGACGGTGTTAGTGGTGTTGTTCGTTGCAAAGTTTTTGTCATGGTCCGTTTCTTTGGGAAGTGGAACTTCAGGCGGAACATTGGCTCCCCTGTTTACCATAGGTGGAGGAATTGGTGCTGCATTTGCGCTTGTTGCCGCCGCTTTGTTTCCACACCTTGGAATTGATCCGCGAATGGCAGCTCTTGTTGGAATGGCTGCCCTCTTTACCGGTGCTTCGCGGGCAATTTTGACTTCTATTGTATTTGCTTTCGAAACCACGCTGCAACCAACTGCCATACTGCCGTTACTCGCCTGCTGTAGTTCTTCGTATCTGGTTTCAATCATGCTCATGAAAGAAACAATAATGACAGAAAAAATTGCACGGCGCGGGATCAGGGTTCCAAGTGAATACACGGCGGATGTACTTGATCAGACGCAGTTAAAAAATTTTGCCACACGAGAAGTGGTTTCCATTGAGGCTGCGACTAGACTTTCAGATGTGCAGGACTGGCTGCTGAAAAATCCTCCCCGGCATCATACGTTTCCTGTATTGGAAAATGAGCAGGTAATCGGAGTTATTACAAAGAAAGAACTGGAAGATTTTGGGACTGAAGATGATTTGACCATAAAAGAGATAGTAACCAAACCTTTAGTTGTGTTGCTGGAGACCAATTCGATACGTGATGCCGCCAACCTCATGGCAGAAGTCGAAGTCTATTCAATCCCTATCGTAGCCGACCTGGATTCCTTATCGCTTGTTGGCATTATTTCGCGGCATGATATTCTGAAAGCAAGGAAAGAAAAGAACAACGAGTCTAATGATTCGGGAAGAAGTTTATCCATTTCTGTTCCTTTGGCAAATAGCATCAAAGCGAGATTTAGGAAAAGCAGAGGCGTTTGAGTGGAATAAAAATTCTCCGTCCCTTTAATGCTGCTCTCTAAAATTTTGAATTACCAATTGTTAGCTCCTTTTAATTTAATCAAAGAGTATTTCGTTTCGAGCGTCAAATATTGCCAAGTAACAGTCAGGAACTAATTATCTGGTTAGCGTGGGCAGAAAAGGTAGCATCGTCCTGGATCCGCTGAATTCACCTGAATTTTATGCAAAATTTGATTTACCTGGCAAAAAATACGTTTTTACGTATTTCTTGCTAATATTGTTGCTATTACAGCATGAAGGCGATGCTCTTATGAATTAGGAACCATCTGCCCGGAAGAACCAATAATACTTTCAATTAATCCTACGATGGCTTTGTTTGCATTAACATGTGTAATAACTATGTTCGGATGTTCATTTCGGTAGACTCTGAATATTTCGTCAATAAAAGCTCTACCAACAAAATCAATATTTGTAAAATCCAAAACTACAGTCTTAAAATTCTCCACCCGGTTGAGCACACGTTTCGCCTGTGAACGGGAGACCATTTGCTCCCCTTCATATTGCGAAAGTGTTAGGGCGACAAAAGTCTTATTAAATAAATAATCTTCAGATTCACCGGCAAAGCTGTCAAAAACACTCGTTACAGTTCGTTCTGAATTTCTTGAAATTATCATTGTAACTTGTGTACCCTCGAACGTATTTTGGGCTGAAATCACCCCTGCATTTTTTCCTTCACGGTACATAAAAAACAATTCCCCTGAATAAATTGAGAAGTGATCGAACATACGTGACGTAAAAAAAATGCCTTCGCCAGAATGTTTTGAGGTATCGGTGGTTAGTTTCCCTTTTGAAAGTTCAAGTATTGCCTGCCGCTCATCTGCAAGTTGAAACTCATTCTTCAGCTTCTTAAAAATACCGACGCCGTGATCTGTTACTGTAATTTTAATTTCAATTTGGTCGAATTCAACGATAATTTTCGCATCCTTTGAATCCGAATGATCAATCACATTGTTAAACATCTCGGTGAAGCCATAGTGACAAATATTCGAGATATTTTCCTTTAACTCGGGCAAAATTGGTTTTATCCTGGCATTCCAGATTTGATCCTCGTGCAGATCGGGGGTTATAACTTCCTCAAAAAGATAACTTGTTTTCTTGAACGTGAAACTCCGGTTTCGGCCACTCCCGGTGGCTTCTATCTGGCCTTGCTGTATTAATGAGCGCAGATGTTGAGATATTGCTGAATTTGTAACCATAAAGTGCTCTGCGGTAACCGGGATAATATCTCTGGGGTGCTCTTTAAGGTTAGAGATTACAAATTTAAGAATTTCATCTTTTCGTTTATTCATAAAGATATTTATTGGTTTAATAAAGAAATATTCATGTTTCGTTAAGTAAAATTTCCTATTTATCAATAAATATAAAGATATTCGGACTATTAAAAAAGAAATTTAACTAAATTGCAAAAGTTTTATGCTTTTCGAAGTCAGGCTGTCTTTCCAATAATAGAGGCTACCAATGTCCAAAGTCTTCGGTGCGATTCATTGATCTGCTGTCACTCTTTTCAAGAATATAACCGTCTCATTCCGCAGCAGGTCCAGATTATAATTTATGCACCCGTAAAGCGTGTAACTTCCTTAAAATCATCAATCCAGCCAAGATGCGGCTCCGAACTCCACCAGCACCAATGTTCGTTCAGGCAATTCGGTTCGGCTACATTCTGCATGTACGTATTCTGGTGAAATCATACAACACTCCTTTTAATTCCGCGAATGACTGCAGGTTTTGAGGTCGCGTTTTTTCGATTTGACCAGGCGGATTTGGTGATTTTGGGGTCTGGCTTTAAAATCAAAAAGCCCGATTTCGTTTGAAATTCGGGCTTATGTCCTGCCAATTAGGCTGGTGAAGAGCCAACTATCGGATTCGAACCGATGACCTGCTCATTTACGAATGAGGATCTCTGCGAATTTTCCTCAAAATTGGCCTTTTTTAGGGCATTTTCGAACCTTTTTGAGGCTAAATTGACCATTTTTCAGAATTTGTGTACAATTTGTGTACAACAGATTTCACTAAAATTTGAGTTATCATTTTTAATAATTGAATCATTTCTCATGATTGATTTAAAAGTAATTTTACTGAACAAGTATTTTAGGGCTTTTCCTATTTAGTCCTCATTTTTTAAATCAAAAAAGGTAGTGGTCTTTCCGCCGCATTCAATGATAGATTCATTTATTATCGTCATAATATTTTTAACGAATAATCGTATTGATTTATCCATGTCCTCCATCGTTTCTGGTACCGAATTTCCATAAATAGATTCAATTTTATTTGCCCTTAAAGCTGCTGATCCCAGCCCTGAATAATCATACGCTACTTGCCAATCAGAAAGCATTTTATCTTTAAGATGTTCTTTAGCAAAATCGAATATTTTCGAGCTTACTTTTTTTCTAATCTCATCAATTTTTCTGAGTCGATCCTCTTCAGATGGATTGGATGGTACCCAGTCAATCGGAGTCAAAAGGAAATTGCTTATTTGTTCGTTAAACGAAGCCCAAAAATCAGAAATAGGTCTTAAAAAACTGTATTCATTATCCGAAGTATGCCCCAATCGTTTTGCTAACGCCTTTATTTGTGTAAAATGCGCTTTCTTAATACCAGGTATTAAGCTGGAACCAAATAAATAGCCGTCCCAAATTTGATGGAATCCTTTAGCTGCGCTTTGAATTTTAAAAAGTATCGTTGATATATCATATATGGGTGAAAGTGAGTTTGATTCTATAGGCAAACTCATTTTTTCCAAATTATTTATTAAGTCAATCATTTGGTCCTTAAGAAAATCAAACCTAGATTCATCGATGATTTTTTCATCAAGATTAGAAAGAAAATAGGTGGTCGCAGTAAGCTGGTTTTCAAGATATTTCTTGACTTCATATCCTAACTCATTTTCTAATTTGCCCAAGAGATTATCAACAGAACTATTAACATGGTCGATTTTATCTTGTATTGAAGGTAAATTATCCCCTTTTACGAAATCAAAATGCGTAAAGCAAATGAACAATTTTCGATAGTGCCCGCTAATCGATGCACTCTTTATAACCGCGTAAGGTGGTGCTTGCATTGGACTTTGAGCATTGTCTACTAAAACAATTGCGTCGGATTGATCAAACAGTTTTATTACTTTAGATGGTAAGTTAGATGTTGTATTCGGTATATGGCCTAAACCTTCACCATCAAGGATAATTAGTTTAGGAATGTTTTCTAAGTAATCTGGTTTAAAAGGTCCTTGAACACGAATACCAGAAACCAGAGGTGTCAGCAATTTACCAAATAAATGAGATGAATTACTAGAGAAGAATCGCAAAGATTTGATAAATGTTTCTCGAATAAGGGACTCTTTTTCCCAATAAATTGGCCACCCAAATTTTTCTGTTTGTAATTCTTCATGGTCAAGCAATTTGAATCGTAGTTTAATTTCCTCTATTATTTCATCCGTTAATTCATGTATGTCATCTCCTTCATAATCTAAAATGTCTGATTCGATAATTTCTTCTAGTATTATTTGATCTTCTTCTGTCAGGTTTACATTTGGAGCATATTTATTTTTGCTATTTGCCACTATACTGTTTGTCATTGTTATTATGCGGTCTAAATAGCTTTTTATTTTGCGTTCATTTTCTTCCTGTTCAGCTTCATTTACAAGGATGTCGGCTGTTGATAAGTCTTCACTGGAATCTATTATCTCATATTTTGCGAAACGTTTTTTCTCTTTGATTTTTCCCAAGATATAACTTAGCCTGAATCTTTGATCCTCGTCTTCGAGGAAAATCCGAAGAGTATCCTTCTCGTTCTTAGTAGTATCAAATTTTTTCATGGCATTTTTAATCGAATCTTTTATCAATTCCCGCGTCTCGCTTTCTGTATAAAAGGTTACAACAGCTTTGTAACTTCCTGCAGCTAATATTATTTCTGTGTCAAATACAGTTGTTTTTGCTGTTGAAGTAGCAGGGAATTTTTCATTCAATGGATCAGTACCCATGATTCTTCTGAGAAGTGTTGTCTTTCCTGCTCCAGTGGATCCAAGTAATAATACTGTAGAATAACCATCTGAAAGAGTTTTTAAAGGTATTAGTTCATTACGTTTTTGCTTATAGTCTTTAATAACGTATTCAATTTCAGAATAGAAAGAATTTACAATTCCAGAATTAAATAAATTTTTGGCAGTTAATTTTGAACTCGGTTTCCAATATATTTCGTTTGATAAGAGTTCGTTCATCTCAGTTACCAATTGTTCAGCAAAGACTTCGTCTCTTGTCCCCAGCCCAATTCTTATTTTTCGCCCTGGTTTACCCTTTTCATCAGGGAGCAAGGGATGTCTATATTCAAGAACCCAACTTTCTCTGTTCGCCGGTTTTAATTTCCTTGCTGTATAGTACTTCTTTTCCATTTTTCTACCTTTCGGAATGTTATTCTTTGTTATTCCAAATATATGAATTGTATCTCATTTTGTCAAGCATTTTCTGGAATAACACGGAATAACATTTTTATTCAAGTTTGACATTTTTACTATCTTATTTAATTATAGCGGGTTATGGGGTTTATCAATTTTAATTGCGCAGTCAATATTAAGAAACAAGTTATTTCAGCTCTGAGATTTCGCAATTCCGGAATCCCCAAATCAGCAAAATCAAGCGTCAATCACTATGTATAATTAAAGGAATCATAACTCAATCATTTAATCACCGGGCTCAACCAAATAACCGTCTCATTCCGCAGCAGGTCCAGGGTATAATTCATACACCTGTACTTCCCTGCTCCCATCTGCAAATTTTCACTCAGTACGAATAACCTCTCAAGCGGATAGTCCAAGCCCCGCAGCGTTATCTTAAGGTAAGTCGCCGGCAGGTGAAACCGGTCGAAAGTCCGGAAGAAGGCATCCTGTAGCCTGATACCAGCATCGTAATGGCCGTTATGGTTGAGGAAGTATGCTGTACCTGGATTAATACACTGCACACCGGACCGGTACAGATCCTGGACAACCACGGTTCCCAGATCCGTACTGTATTTCGAATCCAGGTTACTGAGCGGAAAGGGACAATAGTACATATTCCCGTGCGTGAAGCGGGTGACTTCCTTAAAATCATCAATCCACCCAAGATGTGGCTCCGAACTCCACCAGCACCAATGTGCGTTCAGGTAATTCGGTTCATCTAAATTCTGCATGTACGTATTCTGGTGGAACCCTACCACGCTTCGTTTTATTCCCTGCCTGGTAAACAGTTCAATGTCGGTTATGAGTGCCCCGTTAAGTTCAAAGACTTCACTCCCATCATCATGCAGCGGCAGAAGGTATATCTCCCCGGAATTCTTGTAAAAAAGGATGGCCTGAAACGAAAGCAGCATACCCAAAAGAAGATCATGCAAGGTTCCGCAGTAATCCGCCGTCAGTGCGTCACGGACCAGCCGGTATGCATTCATCTGGGAAGGTAGCAGGTAATCATACCGCCCGGTATTATCGTTTTCCCAATATTGCATCCGTATTCTCGTTTTGTCAGTGATTGCCCGGCAGCGTATGTACTCATTGAACATGACTCGCAGCATATCGCTGAGAACCGCGAACGGCGCGTAAGGCCCAAAACTCGAACGGAAGTAAGCATAATCATTGTATCGCAGATTGCCACGTTGGAAGGAATTCAATACGGAAAATTGCAGTATGCCGCCATGGTATTTCACTGTGTCTGGATTGATGCTGTTTTCGAACAGCAGTTTTTCCTCCCCGCTGCTTTTGTCTGTCCGTTGTATGATAAACAGGGAATCGGTACCGATATTAACCGGTATCAGTTGCCCGGTACCGTCGGGCGATGCGTCCGTCAGTTCCAATTCAAAGTAATTTGGAAAAACCAGCAGCGAAAACGGTACGCCAAAATTGGTAATGATTGGACTCAGTTTGTGGAAATGGAAACAGACATCGGCCAGTGAGATGCTTTCTTCATGGGATATTAGAATGGGAAAAGAATACTCGAATTTTTCTACAAATAGTGATCCGCAGGGAATCTGGCTCTGGATAATAGCCATTTTATCTCTTGATGAGGAATCCTATGAAAAGGCCTAGAAGCATTCCTATTAATCCTGCGCCCAGCAGCTTCAGAAATCCGTACTTTTCCTTGTATAATACGGTCTTATTCACTGTCACCGTATCATGCAGATAAATCTTCACGGGGTCCGGTTTTACCTCGATATCTGCATATTGCTGCCGGGGATAATATTTGAATTTAATAACCGTATCAGTTCTTATCTGGCCGGTCAGTGAATCCGTTATCTCCCTGATCTTTTGCCCGGTAATTACTGTGTCCTGGACAAAGGTTTTAAGGGTGTCATGTATGACCGGCGGTGCAACAGTAATAACCCGGTCGCGATATTGAATTTCTGTTTCCTGAGCCGGGCAGCAGCCTGGTAAAATCATTGTCGCTGCCAGGAGGAGTAAAAGCAGAATAATCATGAAGGCTTTCATTGTAATAATTCCTTTAACTTTTTGAAGTCCCAGGCAGGCGAGAGATCAGACTTGTCTGCCCTCAGGTTATGATGTGAAATGATACCGTTAAATGCAAAATTGGCCGGGTCATAGGTAAAAGTATCATTAACCAGCAGCGGTATCGGAAACCGTTGGGATAAATACCTGACCAACTCCCCTACTGCCGTGTACTGTTCCTCTGTATAACAGGCAAAGTAGCGGGATCCGCGCCATGGAGCAGGAAGAGCTATATTCTTTCCGGTAAAAAACGCCTTGCCGTCGCACCATTTGAACATTGACTGCGGTGTAAAATTTGGCTGCAAAACGCCTTCGTTTACAATTTCAATTCCAATCGTGTGCCTGTTTTGGTCGCTGGTCGAACCTTTGCCAATATGGTACGCCCAGTATTGCGGTTCATAGAGCTGCAGGGTTGTTCCGTCTTTTTCAACGATAAAAGCTACGGCCACCCTTTCGGGTGTCTGTTTCCACCAGGCAATCGATGAAGCCGCGTTGCTGCTCACCGTATGATGCAAAACGATCTGCCGCTTTTCGGCAGCTTCCTTCAGGTACTGGCCTTCAGGAAACGAAATTTTAGTTATTACCATCGCCTGAGTTTCCTCCGGTATCAGTTGATGTTCCTGCCGGTGTTGTTTGCTCCTCCGGCAATTTAGTCAAATTGAGTTTTGTCAGTATCAACGCTTCCAGGTAGGAATCCTCATTCCATCCTTGGTATTCCTGCCCGGAAATGACAAGTGCTTTTCGCTCAATAATTCTTTTGTCAGCATCAAGCAAACTGACTTCAATCTTTGCCGAAGCATATAATTCGACGGTAACAACTTTAATTTGCACTGCCGATATAACCTTTACGGGAACAGAAACTACTTTTACGTTAAACATAGAGAGCCTCCTTGTTTATAATAGCGGAGTATATTTTTGGATCAGATAATCTGTAATAAATGAGTCAGCCTTGGGGATCCCGGCTTCAAAAATGCATTCGTAGATATAATTATTCCCGCCCGTGAAATTAAAAACATAATCAATACCTCCGGCCCCTGCACTCGCTTCCAAACCGGCAGTTTCAATACCGGTAAAAAAATCATAAATCTGGATGAATGGTATTGATGAATTACGGTGTATTTTCAGAAAAACAAATCCACTATGCAAAACCATTTGAAAATCTGAGGTTTCATAATAATATTCGGGATAATTTGCGTTTCGGACAGAGAACCGCCAGAAGGGTTCAGAACCATCCAAGAACGTCGTGATTTTCAGCCATAAGTCGCCGGCGTAAAGATCATTTGCGATGTATAAAAGATCATTGCCAATGAAATTCAGGGAATCAAACTTCAGGACTAAATATAGTGTCCCGTCAGTCATATAGTTAAATGATGATAAGATATCGCTGCGGTAACACGGCTGAGAATTGCTTTGCAGGTATAAGCGGCCGTTATCAATCCAGCCGTTTGAATCGCCAACGGAATTAAGTATGCCCGCAGAATTCTTCTTATTGCTGATTGACAACACATCCAATTCATCACCGTACAAGGCGGTTACCATATAAATATTTGGTGCCGGGTAGAGATCATACCAAAGCTTTACAGAATCCAGATTCCCAATACCAGAGTCAGCATTCCTGGATATATTGGCAGCATTGCTAATCTGATTGCCTTTGCCTATCATATCTGGGCTATTCCTTCGACCCGGTCCCGAATATAAATCCCATCCCGGATAATGCAGTGAGTATTGTTATGAATTCCGCTCCGGTAATGGCATGAGCAAGAAGCGCGATTGCAAGAAGGATGAGGATAATACCGATAAACGTGGTCTTTATATCCTTAATGTTGTCTATGATGGATTTGAAAAAGTTGGAATTCATAATTGCTTTTCCAATCTGTTAAACCTGTTTTCAATCTCTGATTTATGCAGTATGCAGTCCTCTTTCCGGATGAAGAATTTTTCCCGGTCGAGTTCGTTTGCCTGGATTGTTGTCTTGATATCCAAAACGGCAGCGCCCAGCTCTTTAGAAAGTTGTTCATAACGCAAAAGTGTCGTGGTTTCACCGGTGTTCATTTTGTCGATCAGATCTTTCTGCCCTTTTTGCAGTTCAGAAATAGCCTGGTCCTGAAGCTTCACTTTGTTCCAGAAGAACGAGCTTATTATGCCAAAGAGAATGGTAATAAGTACTCCCGCAGCCGATATCATATATTTCGTCGCTGTTTCCATAATTTTACAATTAGAAAAAGATTAACATCTCGACTTCATTTTCTTCAACAATTTCCTGAATTGCTCCGGGTATGAACATCCCGGCTTTAACAGGAAAATATTGCTCTTCTCCGTCAGGCGGCACTATTGCAGCATTTCCATCTTCCAGAATAAGAAAAGCCCGGGGGACCGGTCCGTCTCCAAACTCTCCGAATGAGTAGTAGCATTCCTTGTCAATCTTTCTCCAGTTATACGCCGGTGCAGACAACAGAGCAAAATTCTTCTCCTCTAAAAACGGGTTAAACATTCCGGTTCTTCCACATTTATCATTTATTACTAACAATTAATAGTTATTCAAAAAATCATTCGACAGGAACTGATCCGAAGAAACCTTGTTTGTTACATAGTGGATCGGTGTTGTCAGCGATTCCAGTTCCGCCACATACAATTTCGCGTCCCGTATATTTTCAAGGTCAATTCGTGTCTGCTCTACCGCTTTCGAAAAATCGACCGAGAATATGATCCCTCTCCTGCTGAACAGATATGATAACGCAAGTGTCCGTGCGATTTTATTGAGCTTCGGGCAATTTCCCTGCACCGGCAGCTTAAATCGTTCACGCAAGTATGGATCAATCGCAGCAGCCGCGTCATAACAAGCGTCATATACCCGCAGGTAGACCAGATCCCAGTTCTCACGCTGCAATTCCGGCTGTGTGTCATCGAATATCCAGCCATCCGGTTCTGTATCCGCATTATATGGCGGACGGTTCTCATCATTCACCAATGCTACAAGGTGCAGTTTCGGTATATCAGTCAGCAGGTCTAAAGGCATACAATACATTTATTGTTCCGTGCTTTCCGTGTATTCCGTGGTTGTTAAGTGCATCCGCAATCCCGTGCGCGGGGCAGTTAGGCTACTGCTGCATCAATCAAATACGCCAAGTCCGGAGCTGCCAGAACTTCCTTCACGTTCTCCGCCACCTTAATCATCAGTCCGCCGCTTGTACCGGGCAGCTTGTCTTCCCAGGTCTCAACAATCGGACGTTCAAACTCAGCGCAGAATCCGAAAGTCGTACCGTTCTTCATGTTTGCAAGCCGGTCTTTGTAATAGAGCAGCATCGATTTGCCCCATACCTGGGCGTAGGACTCAGTCTGACCCTTCTTGGCAGTTTGGTAGTAGGCGTCGCCAATGAAGAATTCCTTGAACCCGAAGAGCTCCGCTATGACCTGAGCCGGGATAATTCCCGAAGTGCCGGAATTCCGGTAAGCCGCAGCCACGATCTTTGGATGGGTTGAAAGCGCTGAATAGACTGCATAACTCATGCAGGCTCCATTAGCCCGCATCGGCAGTGCGTTTATACCGGCTTGGATGACACCGATCGGATCGCTTGTTGATGCAGCCGAAAACTGGTTGTTCCCGCTAAGCGTGGTCTTGTTGGCCGCAGCATACTGGGAGGTATCAAACAATAAACCTGCGGTTCGTTTCTCACGGTCGAGCTGGATGAGCCCCATCAGACTTTCCACGGAGTTTGAAACCGGATCGAATCCGCCGGACGCGTTTTTGATATCGTCTTCCGGTATGAAATCAGTAAGAGCATGGCCGTCCGTAGAATCGGTGACGAGCGTCCCGGTGAAAGAGACCATATTCGGAGCGGATTTACGCCCTACCTTCGTATCAGGGATCGTGAACTGCTCTCCCTTGGCTTTCTTCAGGTACTTGAATTCCTGCTTGCCTACGGGTACCGGGGTTAGAACGCTTTTTGCAATCAGATCATTATTGCGGTAAGCAATTGCAATGGCAATAAGATCATCAATAACAGGGACCTGGAATAACATACTATTCTCGCTTTCTTGTTTTGTATTAACCTTGCATCACACTGAGGGCAATCAACACCGGTGCGATGTCGCCCGTCGTTCCTCCAACCATCGAAATGCCGATCACTCTCTGGTTTGCACCGGTGGTCGGACTGCATTGAACCGCCCTTCCGTTTGCATCAGCAGTCACCACTGTTCCGCGGTTAACGCTTCCGCCAAGTTCTATTTCGACTATCCCCGCAAGAATAACATCTACTCTTTCACCTGTGCCGGCGCCAAGACTGTCAGATACACCTATAATGGAATCGCTCGCGGACGAAGACTGGATTACGTGATCATCATCAGCGCCAAATTTTACAATTCGGTACTTTGTGATCGCGGCTCCGGCAATAAAATTTTTTGTGAATAATGGGTTTGCCATTGTGGATTACTCCTTCTTTTTGGGAATTAATAATTGCGGTTTAACTATTTTAACGGCATCACCGAATGAAACCGTGATGCCTTTTTTCTCCTGAGCGTCAACATATTCCAGTGTTTTTGCGGCCAGCACATCCACATCAACTGGCTGTATTTCCGGTTCCTCGCCTGGTATATTGGGAACGTCCGGAATCAGTCGCGGTAGTGTTTCAACAAAGTTTTTCAGAAAATCCCTCGGGCCGCATCCTTCGGCGAAGGAAATCGTAGTCTCATCCAGTTTTTCAATTTCCGCGTAGAAACTGAGTATCATTTCAGATTGTGCCGGTGTGATCGCTTTAGAGGCCACCTTCGTTGCCAGCTCCTTTTTGAAGTCTGTTTCCTCTTTATTTTTTTTGAATTCGGAAAATTCCCTCTGCAGCTTATTCTGTGAATTCTTCAATTCTGCAAATTCTGATTCAGACAATCTTAGCTTTTCTGCAAGCTCAGTCACCTTCAGATTCTTTTCTGCCAGGTCAGATTTCAGCGCAGCATTTTCCTTAATCACTTCGGTGTAATCCGTTGATTGAGCGTAGTCGAAATCCTGCTCATATTCCGTGATTTCCGTGTCGTCCGTGGTTGCAAAAGCAATATCCTTCAGTCCTTTAACTGCCGGCGGCACCGCTCCGAGAAATCCAACATGGCGCAGAAGCAAATCAGGATAAAGAGAAATAGAACGCTTCTTGAAAAGACCCGTCTTTATGGCTTCTGCGAACTCAGGTACTATCTGTGCAGCCTTTGCCAGGAGTTTCCCGCCTTCCACCTTCAAATTCTCAACCCAGCCGTATGCCGGATGATTAATTTCCGGATGTCCGATAACAAGCGGGGCTTCATGCTCTTTCTGCTCATTATATTTGGCAGCGATACGGTTTAGATCTTCCTCCGTCCAGTCCTTCTGCTGACCCTTAGAGTCCGTATGCAATCCTGTTCTGAAAATTTCAAAGTATTCGTTCATATTTCGATCCTATAAATCTTAGTCAATCTTGAGTCACGCGCTTGTGCGTGGCGAAATCCCGCGCTGCGAAGTTCGCGGGGATGTAAATCCTGGTCTATCATGGTCAAATATATTCTCATAAAATGTTGCGGACGTGCAGTTCGCAACATTTTTAAAAACTATTTTTAGGGAGTTTATTTCACAGGAAATGCGGTTTTTATGCCAAAAATGAATAAAATCAAGCAAAATGCCGATAAAGCATCCAGAGAGGCACAAGAAATTTATTCCACTGCCTTGCTTTATCTGCCGGACCCGGATACGGTGCTAAAAGCACAGAATTCCGGATCGATTGCATACAAAGATTTGCTGAACGATCCTCATGTATCGGCAGTATTCCAGAAGCGTAAAAGCGGTGTACAGAACCTGGAGTATGAATTGCAGAATGAAAATTGCTCACCGGCGGTGATGAAGTTCTTTGAAGAATATCTGAAGTCAATCGATCTCTACGCCCTTATCAACAATATCCTGAATTGTGTTTTCTACGGATACCAGCCGTTTGTCCTGCAGTGGGAGTATTCTAACTGCTTCTACATTCCGCGTGTGGAGGACCGGCCGCAGCAGTACTTTTACTATGATACAGCCAACCAGTTACGGATCAGGAATACCGGCAGCGCATCGGATGACAATCTTGCGGCTCCCCTTGCGTTCTGTGTCGCCCGAAACAAGCCTACTTATTCAAATCCTTATGGTGAAAAACTGGCATCGAAGATTTTTTGGAGTGTTAACTTCAAGAAAGGCGGTGTCAGGTTCTGGCTCAAAATGACCGAGAAATACGGGATGCCGTTCCTGTTTGGCAAGACACCAAAGGCCACAACTCAGGAGAAGCGGTTGGAATTCCTTCAAATGCTCAACACGATGATGCAGGATGGTGTTGCGGTTGTTAATAAGGAGGATGCAGTAGATTTTCTGGAAGCTGCCGGCAAGGGAGATTCTTCGAATCTCTACCAGTCGCTGATCAGACACTGTAACCTTGAAATTACTAAGGCTTTTCTTACAGTCTCAAACACCACCGAACAGCAGACCACCGGCAGCTATGCCGCCGCGGTAGTTCAGCAGGACGGAGAAAAAGCCGTCAACCAGGCTGACGCCCATATAGTCGAACGGTTCATGAATGAGCTGATAGGCAAAATTGCCACAATCAATTTTGCTCAAGCAGGCGTTGATCCCGCATCAATAAAAAATTTTACAATAAGCGGGGAAAATCCCGTTTCAACAAAAAATTACATCAATAGCGGGAAGGTGCCGAAATTTATCCTCTTCGAAAAGAAAGATGTTGATTCTGAGCTTGCAAAGCGGGATGAAATTCTGGCCCGTATCGGTGTGAAATTCACTCCGGAGTATTTCAAAACAAAGTATAACCTGACAGAAAGCGAGTTTACGTTATAATGGAAAATGAAGATAATTCTGATATTATTGCCGCTTCGGATAAAACCGATCTTCCAGTGGTTATTGAGTGCAGCCGAAATCCCGCTACCAACGATACAAAAAACAGCGGGACAAATGAAAGAGCTATCACAAAAGTTCACAGGAATATGCGCCGCCAAACCCGCCGTCCCCGCCTCACTCCTGAGGAAATAGAGTCTATCCGGGTCAAATTCAAGGAATACATTGAAAATACACCGTTGCCAATAGTAAGTGAATTTGCCTACGAAATCGATGTTTCAAAGCAGATATTCTATGATCATGAGGAATTAAGGCCGCTCACCGAACGCGCCACACTGAAAAAGGTCGCCGCCTATGAACGCGGCATGGTCACCGGCACCCTGGAAGTAGCCGCCTGCATTTTCGCTCTCAAACAGCACGGCTGGAAAGACAGACAAGAGGTCGAAAATGTTGTTATTGACAAGAAAAAGGCAAAAAAAGAACTGGAAAAGTTATTCGAATAAAAAGCTAGTGTGTTTAATCGCTAATCCCTTGTGCCAATACAAATCCATTTTTTGAATAGTGCTCATTGTGATTTTATTCTGATCATCTCAGGAAAATCTCGTTAAGAATTAACTCTATTAACTTGTAAATTTAGTAACTAACAAGATAAAATCTTAGATAGTGATTGAAAGTTTTTTCTTGTGAATTTTTATTTTGTTTGTAAATTCCTTTGTTTTCCACCTCCTTTATAAGCTTGGCAATATTTTGTTCTTTATATACTAAAATCATTTTTAATTTTAGAATACTTATTACAACTCTCACATGGAGCAGAAGTACATTCTTTATTTTTATTTCCTTCCAAATATTTTATTGTTTTGTCCCAATAATCTAGCATATAAACATGCTCTCTACACTTTTTTACTAGATGATCAGGTATCTGAAACTTAAGATAATATTCTATTTTTTTAAATGCTTTTGAACTTCGCCAACAATGTGCAATTGTAAATGCATCGCATTTATTTGGATCTAAATCCGTAAAGTACCACCCATGCCCGTAAGCCTTATCCATAGTTGTCCATGGATCAGTCGGCATTAGTGTACCTGATTTAATAATCTGATTAAATGAGTCTTTGGATGTATAATGATATAATTCCATTTATTATCCTCAATATATTATGTAAGACTATTTATTGACTGCACAATAGTTCTTGTTAAATCATCCTTTTGATTAGTTGGATCATGAACAATTACTTTTGCAGTCCGTACATGATGAAATCCTTCATATTGCATGCAATGCATGCTTTGTATTAAGATCAAAGATAAGGCTGATTTAAAATCTAATCCACCGTGACCTGTACCTAACACTGGCATAATGACTGTAGTTAGTCTATTTTGGGCAGCTAAATTAAATATTTGTTTAATTGCTGCAACAATAGATATTGTATCAGCATGAATATGCTGTTCAGGTGTAATTGAGGTAACTGCTACAACTATAATATTGAAATTAGATCCTAGTGGATTTTTTAGATAAATTGCCGTTCCAATTGGAGCTTGCTTAAAAGTTTCCTTTGCTTGGCCACATGCTTTCATTGCTTCAGTTTTTATTTGTTTTTGTATTTCGGTTATTCCCGTTGGGAAATGTGAAAGAAAGAAACTCCCTAGTGCACTATTCCTATCGTTCATACAATTATCATCAAATGCATTGTTTGCCGGCAATACAATCGCTGTATATTCGTCAGTAACTTCATTCTGTATCTCGCCTTTAGTAATTTGTATGCAATGGTTCGATCCAAATTGAAGTTTATATCCAGATGAACTATTGCTTACTGATGATATTTCAAACTTTGATGGTCTAGTTTTGAATATAAATGCTATGAATACTATTATTGAAAATGCAAGCATTATCCAGTTAGGATAATAATTTATCGCAAAATTGAATTTACTATTTATGTAGCTAATTGTAGTAAACGATAAAATAAATATAATAATCGAAAATATGAATAAAAGTTTATCTAGAGCTGTTTTAAATAATTCTTTTGTCCAACTAAATATTTCCTTCATAATAAAAACCTCATACTTATCAAAATGTTATCGTATTATCTAAAGCAATCGTTTTATTTAATAGTATTTCTTCCATAATTACTTTCATAATTATGAGCAGAATATGTTTCTACTTTTGCTCCATAATTTAAAAATATTTTTAAAAATGCCTGAATGTTTAGTTCTTCGGTTGTTAATATTATTTTGTTATCCTCTAATTTGGATCCGTATTCATATATTAATTGTTCGGGGTCTTGGTATCCAAATGCTCCAAAATTATACTGTGTTAAGCATTTTAGCATTGGTTCAGAAAATTGCTTAAGATTCTGGCCTGCAGTGATATTCCCTTCTCTTTCATCCTCAATTGCAATATTTGTCAATTCTTGAAGCAAATTGTATGCAGTTTCCGCATCTGAAGCAGATTCAAATTTTCCAATTATTACTAAATTTGCAGAATGCTCACTACCATAACCATACCACATTTTCATTTTAGGCTCCTTTAAGATTTAATTTAAGATATTCTAAACCGGGGATAATGTCCTCCGGCTTTTTAAGTAAATAACCGTATTTATCAAATGCTGAAGTTTTAAGAATCTTTTGAGAATTAATATGTACAAATTCTTCAGGATTATTTGGAAGCAAATTGTTTTGAATTGGTAAAATTGGAGAGTTAATAATCTGAGCTGCATTTATCGAAATTGAAAGTGGTAATAATTTGTAATTTGATTCGATCCAACAATTCATTTTTTCGATACTTTTTCCTTTCATCGCCAAATTACCTTGTCTATTAATTTCAGGCAAAAGTAATATTTCCGAACTCTTATTTTTTTCTGAAAATTCAGCAATATCATCTAGCTCATCTACTGTTAGATCATTAACTAATATATTTAGTCCGAATCGCACACAGTTTTTAACAATACCTAATTTTTCAAGAAAAATTTTAAAAGGAATACCTCGTAAAAATTCATAATTTTTGTGAAGCCCATCCATCGAAAGTCGAATAAAATTAACATTTTTAGTTATCCAAGTGCTCATAGTTTTTTGTATTAAAATTCCGTTTGTAGTTATTGTAACAGCCAATTTTGTTTCTGAATGCAAAAATCCGCAAATTTCTGAAATTTTAGGGTATAAGAATGGTTCTCCTCCTCCTAAACCAATACCAAAACAATCTATTTTATCCAATATCAAAGCAATATTACATAAAAATTCGAAATCAAAATAATTATCACCATGATCAACAAAGCAATGTGAACAAGATAAATTGCAGTCATTTGTAAGTGCAATTGATACATAGCGGGGAGAATTTGTTTGTTCTTGTGTTGTAACCTTGTACTCGTCAATTAGTATATTTAATCCGTTGTTCCTATCAAATAATAGAATGCCCATATCCTCATATCGTATTTTCATGATTTATCGTCCAAATATTTAATTCTTCAAGTAGTGGTATTTGTTTTAACAATAATTGTTCAAATCTTTAGCTATTTTCCTTTGTGCTGAAGATAGCGCTGGCCATATCATTTTAATCTTGAATTCATTCATTTCTTTAAGATCATTTTTATAATGACCCTTTTTCAATGAAATTTTGAAAAATGTTGCACTATGATCGATATTGTTAGCTTTCAACCGCCAGAGCACTACAAATCCAAATTTGGGCGTCAAATATTTATTCTTCGTATAATATTCAAGTGCTTTATTAAGAATTTCATTATTCTCCTTTTCAGCTACCAGCCTTAATGCTTTCAAACAGGAATTTAGCCGCATCTGTTGTGTAAGGCGTTTAAGCTTCTTATTTGCTTCAATTTCGGAAAGTAGTTCGCCATCCTCAAAGACGGAAACTCCAAATTTCAATATACAATGAGACCCAACCCATAAGGTATTTTTTGTCAGTGAATTTCTAATCTCGAAATGATAACGCAAGTCCATCTGGCCGCAAAGCTGACAAGTCTCAATTGCTTCCTCATGATCAATGGTTTCCTCAGTAAATGACCATTCTTCAAAGGCCTCAGGCAGTGTCTTTCCGACCGAAAGTGGGAGAATGCTGTTCCGAACTCTTTTAGTGTACGATCTCATTTAGGTTACCTCCTTATATCTATTTACAATTTAGATATAATCAAATCTGAAACCAGTCAGTATTTTGTTCAAATTTCTCCCAGGATTCGCATATCCAACCACAACCTTATCCGCAATCAAAAGCATCATAAGAGTTTTTTATCAATTCCAATAGCGCAATGCTTTCACTTCTAAATAATTGATCGCCAAGTTGCTGATTTATTCTTGCTCTGGGTTCGAAATAAGTTTTTATTTCCATTAATCAAATACTTCTTTTTGCGGTATGGTGATTCTTAATCAAATTAAACTACAAGCTAGCATTCGTGCTATTCATTTTATTATATTGTTTTAATAATTTGATGAACAAATATCACTTTATTTTATTGTTTTTTTGTAGAATCAGTTATTCTTTTGAATTATGCATTCAAAAGTTTTTTGTCGTTGTATCCTGGTACTATTTTGGGTTTTGCCAACTTATCCAACAATAATTTATGGTTGGTCAAATCATGTTCCCATATTCGTAAAACATTCCAGCCTTTTTCTATTAACTGGCTATTGACCTTTGCGTCCCGATCTAAATTGGATTTTATTTTCTTATCCCAGAATTCCTGATTTGATTTAGGTCTCGTAAAATGGGCTGGACATGAGTGCCAGAAACAACCATCTATAAATATAACAACCCGGGCCCTATAAAAAACAAAATCCGGCTTGCCAAAAAGCGTTTGATTCCTTCTCCAACCTCTTATTTTATGTTTCTGCAAAAAAGAAATAAAGGCGAGTTCCGTATCCTTATTGTTTTTCCCCCTGATTTTGGACATGACTTCGGACCTCTTCTCCTTGCTGAAAACATCGGTCATTAAATCACCTTCCAGAACGACGATAATTTAATTGTTTTCCCTTGGATCTGTTTATCTTTTTTAATGGTTTTTATTTGCACTTTATGCTTATCCAACCAATACATTTCAACGACATCTCCAGCTCTAAGACTGTACTCTTTTATATAGGGCGTCATTCCTGTAAGTCTGTATTCATTTCTGGTACCGCCAAAAAGCTTACTGTTGTAATATATAAAATGGAACACCCATTCTTTTCCTGACTCATCAATTATATCAATTATACAGCGGGGGTTTTTGATATTCTTATTCAATTTAGGAAAAAATGATAGTATACTTTCATTCTTGGGAATGCATATTCCGGCTTGATGTCCTCCGGTTTCCCCGGTATCATTCGCTGTTAAAATCTTTTGTATCGAATCGGATTCCATATCAACCTTTAATTAATGGTGAAATAGCCAATGCAGCAAGTATGTCATCCAGCTTTGATTCAGTACCATCCACTCCAATAATGGCCGCCTCAGCCATATTTCTTTTTGCCTGCATTTTTGTATCGATATATTCTTCTACTGTTCCAGAATAATATAATCTGTGAACGGTAACCGGTCTTGTCTGTCCTCTCCTGTACGCTCTTGCAGTAGCCTGATCTTCAACTGCTGGATTCCACTCAAGATTATAATGGATTACATGATTTGCAGCTGTCAGATTGATTCCCGCACCAGCGGCTTTCGGGTTTAATATTAACGCTGCTGAATCTGATCTATCGGAAAATTCATCAATGAGAGGCATCCTTTTATTTACTGGAACCCTTCCATCAATAGATTTCACCCATAAACCAAAATTTATTTGCAATTGATCTTTTATAATGTCAATACTTTCAGAAAAAGATGAAAAGATCAGCACTTTATGCCCTGAAACAGCTATTTCCTCTACTATTTCCAAAAGCCTTGTCAATTTCATTGAGGTTGATAATGGATCTTTATCCCTAAAATAATTCTGCAGCCATGGGTGTGCGCTAAACATTCTCAATCTGGTCAACAAGGCCAGTGGGTTTTGATCATGAAGTTCGCGAATTTCTTCATAGGCTCTCGCAGAACGCTCATCCATGATAATGGGTTGCGGGATATAAATTATCTCCGGCAAATCCTTTGCAACCTCATCAATTGTACGTCTTAAAATTAACGGGGATACTACTGGCTCAACGAGGGAAGCGCCATTCACATCATTACTATGTCTTGATTCAAAGTCCAAAAGAGATCCAAGAATACCAGGGACAGTAAAGTCCATTATTGACCAAAGATCTCTTAGTTTGTTTTCAACAGGAGTACCAGTTACTGCAATTCCAAAGTTTCTGGTTATTTTTTTTATATTGATGGTTCTTTTTGCTTCAGGATTTTTGATGAATTGTGCCTCATCAATAATCAACAAATTCCATTCCATTGCCATCATAATGGATATATCACGCAACGCAATATCATAAGAACAAAGAACGATATCGTAATCAAGAAAATTGAGGGGAATACCAGTTCTCGATGCACCAGCATGAATAAGAACTTTGAGGTTGGGGGCAAATTTGGACAATTCCCGTCTCCAATTCTCAAGAATGGTAGAGGGGGTTATCACAAGATTGGGTATTTTTTTTTCTTTTTTATAATCCAGCAGGAGGCAAATAACTTGAATAGTCTTTCCCAAGCCCATCTCGTCTGCAATGAGGCATCCCAAACCGTTGGAGGACATGTAGGATAACCAAAGGTATCCATTTAATTGATACGGATACAGTTTTGCGTTAAGTAGCTTGGGAGGTTCACCTTTGAGTAAAAGAGACAGGTCGCCTGCATCCAAGGAAATATTGGAATTGTCAACAATTGTTAGCTCATACCCTTGGTTCTTCTTTAACTCAATGTATTGACCAATTGTTATCATTCCCCAATTAGACAAATCCAATTTCTCCTTAATATAATCAAAACTGGAATGGGTGTCCTGTGGTAGGGGGAACCAGTTATCGTTTGTAATAATATAATCAATAATGCCTGTGTCATCAATGGTAAGTGGTGAGGTATTATTTAATGAAGTGGCCCCTGGATTAAGAGCAAGTTCATTATCATCCACATTCAAACTTATGATCAAGACCGGTAGAACGACTTCTTTATTGTAAACCAGGTTTAATGAATGAAATTCATCAGATGAAACCGGGTTATTTCTAATTATTTTATTTCCCTCAAATATTACTGAATAGATTTCTTCGGCATTGGGTGCAAAAATCGATTCATCAGTACGGATGTATATGATATTATTTTTACGAAACAACATTTGAATTCCGCTCTAATAGTAATTTTATTTCCTCAATTGATAGGGGTGGAGTGGAGGTATGAGCCATGGAGTGGCAGTTTGAGCATAGAGGAACAAGGTCAGTAAGAATATTAATAATATAGCCGCTATTTATTGTTGCCACAGGTTTGACATGATGTATCTGGATGAATCCTTTTCCTATTTCACCATATGTTCTCTCAAAATCAAAACCACATGCCTGACAAACTGTTCCTTTAAACTTAATACATAAATCCCGATTGATTTTTTTTCGTTCGTGCATCTTTGCAGTTCTATAAGAAACATCACCTTCAGATTCTCCAGGTATAAATGAATTTTCCTCATCAATTCCGATGAGGGAAATTAGTATCCCAAAGGTTGAGATGAGAAGTTTATCAATTTGAATTAACTGTTCTGATTCGGAAATACTTTCTTGGGCAAAAGGGAATAATCTTGTTGAAAATTCAAAGGATTCCCATACGCCATTACATTTCTCAATATCTGACAACTCTTTATTAACATCATTAATAGTAATATTTATTTCACATTTATTGGCTTTAAGATAATCTATATAACCGGAGATTTGAGTCCTTGCATCTGCAAAATTTGCACCCATACCTTCAATTAGAGGCCTTGAAAAATTCCCGGGGACAAATCTGCATTCCATACTTCTCCATCCAATTGTCAAACGAACTTTGAATTTAGTGGAAGCATCAAGGTCTAATGGTGTAAAATCAAAATAGCTTCCGGATTCATTATTGCCCGTTGTACCACTGCAAACCAGTCCAAAAGTTTTATAAATTTCACCTATTAATAATTTAGAGGTTATCAATTTTAATCTCCAGATTCAGGATCCGGGAGATCCTCAACCAGTTTTCTCAAATTCCGGGAAACCTCATATCTTAATTCCTGAAACAAATTCTTTGTTGATTCGGTTACGCAATTAAGCTCCGATATGGAAAGGCCCCACATGAGCGCATCCATTCCTTGAATTGTGACTCCCTCTGTAATATTGGGGACGTATACCTTTTGGTAATATGGATGTGAAGTATTCAAACAAACACCGATATGGGAATCTATAAGGCATGGTTCCCACAATAAACCATCATTAATGCTCTCCACCGTTTGAACAAAAACCTCCTTAGGTCTTGTGGCAGATGTAATCTTTAATTTTATTCGAGCGGTTCCCTGGGAGTTGGTTATATTGGCTTCATCCTTTGTAGGATCAACAGAATCGACTACCGGTTGATTGACTTCTCCTTCCTTTGTTTCAATATTCCTATTGGATTCTTGATGTCCATTTTTTGCAGCTTCTGGTGTCGTTTTTGCCCGACCTTTCCTATAGGTTTCCTGAGCTTGCCTCCTTGCCGGCGTCAGAAAACTTTTAACCACATCATAAACAGTTTCATTGAGCAAAATCTGGGATTTTTTAATGTCAATATGAAAAGCTTCATCAAGTTGGTGATCAAAATTGAATTCAACTCTGAGAAGGCTGCCATGAGGTTCTTTTGTGAACATTTTTAACCAGTCTGGGCCATTTATCAGTCTGTTTTCACGATAAATGTAAACCCCCTGTAATTCATTTGAGATATTGGCCTTTTCGGCCTCCTCATTATTTGGAAATTCCTCTTTTCTTGGAAGAACATATGCTTTAATTTCGAATTTTGATATGCTTCCATCTGGCATCTCAACATCATACTGGGCCTTATTGATTAGATTTGAAAAACCTTTACTAAAAGGATCCCAGGGTTCTATCTTTTCCCCGTTCATGAACATTGTAATGTTTTTTGCACGATTATCGTTAACATCAAGGTATCTCTGGAAAACCATTGCCAGGTGTTTTTTCAATTCATTTACATTTTTTTCAAGTGACTTTCTGGCTGCCTGTCCTGAAGGTTGGGTATATTTTTTAAGCAATCTGTCGACCTTCTCCCATATAACGATAGTTCCAGAATGATCGCCAATATTTTTTTTGAATATCTCCAATTGTTCTTTTGACGGAACATCTATTTCAACCTCCCACTTGTTGGAGGTGGCTACATGATCGAGATCCCATGAGGCTGTTAAAAGGTCGCTTTTGGAAGTTTTCGAAATTAGTACCAACCTTCTACAAAAGGCTGTGGAAGCTGTCTTTAAGCCGAGACCAAATTTGCCAAGACTTGCTTTCACTTTTCTTGGTTCTGATCCATATTTAAGCGCATTGATAAGTTCATCCTGATTCATGCCAATACCATTGTCTGCAATAACAATGGAGACGTTTCCCCTCAAATCAAGGATCGGTTGAATAGAAATGGTTTCGGCGTCGGCGGCAATACTGTTGTCCACTACATCGGCGATTGCTGTTATGAACTCATAGCCTGTATCTCTAAGGCCTTCAACCATTCTTTTGGGATCAGGTACAACTTCGTGAAAATTATTCATTTGTAACTCTCCATATTGGTATTCAAAGTTTTGATAATTGCTTTGGCAAGTTTTCGAACAACCGGTACAACAACAGAATTACCACATTGCCTGTAAGCCTGGGTATCCGATATTTTGGAAGGGAAGTCGAAATCTTTTGGGTAGCCCATCAACCTTGCACATTCCTTTGGTGTCAGTCTTCGCGGGTTTTTATTTGTTCCTTGGAAAATTAGAATTTCTGAACCGTCTTTGTGATATCTTGCGCTTAAGGTCCTCGTAATGTCATCACGGGTTACAAGCCCATATCCAAATCCATTTCCTTTGCTTTTATGCTTCAAAGCATATTTTTGTAGGTATATCCATAAAGCGTTAGACAGGGTATACTTGGGATCAACATCATTTTCCAGAATAGATCCCAACTTTGGTCCCTCAAGTGGAAAGACTGGAAACTGAAAAGGAACTGCTGGGTCAAACCCTATGATGAATAATCGTTCCCGATGTTGCGGAACCAAAGCTTTAGCATCAATTACCTTGTAATATACCTTATATCCCAGTTCCTCAGTTAGAGTATTATATATTATTTCGAATGTTCTTTTTTTATCGTGATGTAGAAGGTTTTTTACGTTTTCAAGAATAAATGCCCGTGGCCTTTTGGCTTTAAGTATTCTGGCTATTCTGAAGAACAGATTCCCCTGTTTTTCATCCTCCAGACCATGTTTTCTTCCAAGACTTATTTTCTTTGAAACACCGGCAAGACTGAATGGCTGACAAGGAAAACCAGCGCATAAAATATCATGATCAGGAATGTAATCAGGTTCGATTCCATATATATCTCCAAAGGGTTTTTCTCTGAAATTTGCTTCATAAGTCAACTGTGAATACTTATCCCAGTCACTTGAAAAAACACATTTACATCCTGCATTTTCAAAGGCCAATCGAAAACCACCAATACCACAAAATAAATCGACAAATCTATAGGGCTGTTCCATTTGCTTCATGTATAGACATACCTTGATTCGATACTAAAATTTTTTGTATATGATTCCAATATTTTAATCCTGTTTCATTATTCTTATATTACATTGCTTGGCGTCTATTTATCGCCTGGCGTACTCTTTTATGTTTGTCATGTTTTCCTTAAAGAACGAATCAATTTTATTCACATGTTTTTGCTTCATCATTTTAATACAGAGTGTTACCCTACATACCGATTTATTCTATTTTCAACTTGATTCCGCTGAGATACCCTCCAGATCGTCACGTCAATCGAGTCGGCAATCTCTCTCCAACCGTGGAGATTAAAATAACCGACGCAAAAATCTGCGCTATGGGACAATGTTAGCGTTTCGCCAAGGCCTTTGGTGAGGTGATTTTCAATATTATCGTAGATTTTGGGCATTTTTATCCCCTTTTTTCCAACTTTTCTTTATATCGAATAGAATCAAATAATGCAGTCAATTGTACAGCCAAACCATTGAAAGAAATTCTCCTATTACTTTTACTGAAATTATCACAAATTTGAACAATTATCAACAAAAACAGCTTTTTTTTAACTAAAACTTTGTTATTCATATCCGCAAAGCGTAATTTATAACTGGAGGTAATCTTTATAAATTTTCAATATTTTTACTGATTAAAATAGGGCGAGTAGTTATTATGTCAGTTCCAACCCATAGTTCAGATTGCACAACAAGGGCATTTCCTTATACGTGTCCGTATTGTGATTCAGAGGTCTTCTTTTTTATGTGTTCATGCGGATCAAAGGTTTTATTTGATTCTCTAGGTAGTCCCTGGCCACAACACCGTTGCTATGAATTTGTTATTCGGACTGCAATTGATACTCTAAGCACTTCACGTTCACATGATGACATACATAATCTCATTCAGAAATATCATGTTTTTACTGGAATTGAAATTCCTCCAGATATTAATGATATCATAGATAGGACACTGGATCAGCGTTCAAAACCTCGTATCGTTAACCGTATAACACATGATCCAAATATTACACACATTATCGGAAATCTTCATCAGGTTAATAAAGATATCAATTTAAATAAACGTTTTGGTTTTGATGCTTCAAATTCGTTTATGGGAGGGCTATTAGGAGAACTTCAAACCGAAAAATATTCGGAATTAATTGTCCGCGGTTTCCCTGATCAGAATAATCGAATATTTGAGTATTCTTTTCTAATTAGTTCGAAAGAACTACCAAGATATCAATTGGTCACAAAACACAATTATGCATTTTTTGTACGAACAACTCATTCAAATACCCCAAATTGGTTGATTTGCGATATTAAACTATTTGAACAGAATTAAGAAAAGTATCAGATATATTTTTTTAAATATTCATAGCAGAGTATTAATCTTTCAATTCCTATTCCCATTCCGTATAAATCCTTAGGTTTATTATTCAATCGTTGGAAAGAAAAATCATCGATCCTATTTTTAGGATTAATATTATCACCAACCTGTCCTAATACACCAAATTCAATTGGACCAGAATTTGTCATTAGAAATAGTTCACTTTTTTTCGAATTTCCGGTTTTGGGGTCAATTTCATCATAGAAAGATTCCTGAGGAGGATAATTTTCAATTTTGTACATACGCTCTGTTGAATTATTATATTTGATTGAGGAAAATTTATTAAAATCGCAAGTAACCATTTTTAATCTCGAAAGTTTAGGCAACTTCATCGCAAATTCTAGAAACTCTAACATCTTACAATAAATATCTAATACATGTTTTTCGTGTGTTTGATTTAAATAAAAATCAACTATTCTAAATTTTTCTTTATGTAGAAATGATGTTTCGTCTTCCTTACGAAATAAATTAGTAATACAAAAAAAATTATTGTACTTCAAACCATTTTGCCAAATTTCTGGCTCAGTAGTGTTCCTTAATATCTCACCCTTTGAATTCTTAATTTGGTTCGTATTTGTAACTAAATATGGAGTTATTTCAGGAAGGAAAATTTCGGTAAAGGTTTCCATCGATAAATATTTCCGAATAAGATTTTCGAAATTATTTATTGTATCTTCATCAATTGTTTTTATATCAATTTTTTCTTGACTAAAAGCAATCTCATTTATATTTAAAAAAACGCTCATATATTTAATTAACTATAACCAATAAGAACTTTGATTACAAATTAGCAGTCTTGGGTTTCTAAAAAAGACGAACACTGCAAAAATAAATCTTAAAAAATTAAAGTAAGTTAAAATCGTGAAGATTACGATAGCAATATTATACAGCTCAGGCGTTGTAAATATTTTATCAGAAATCCCAATTCCTGCTGTTATAAAAAGTTGAATAACTATTAAAATTAGAAATATATCGCTATTTTTCATAACTTTTCTTTCTTGCTGGAATAGCTCAACTATTTTATGGGTGTTCGCATCGGATAACTCACAGGTTCTTAATAGATTATATGTTTCCTTTAACTCATTATATATGCGTGAGAGAATTTCCTTTCGCATAGAATTAGTTGCCAAAAAAGCAGTTATAATTACGAACATCAAAGAGAAAGAAATAGTATTATTAATCATTTTTTTACTCCAACAAATGTTATTGCAAATGATAAAAGTAAAGATGCTAATGGACAAAAATTTGTTAAACTATATTCTTTAAGTGGGGTAAAGGTTCCTAATAAACCAATTAGCAATGAACTTGTTGATCCTAAAATTATCCCCCATAAGATTCTTTTATACCCAACTTTTAGTTTAAATGCACTAAGCTTATCTGAAATTTGTAAAATAACGGCAGGAAGCATGGAAAGCATTATGGAGTACATACTTACCCAAAAATTTACTATATCAAAAGCAAAATAGGCCAATAAAATACCACTCGCTCCGATTAAAGCGACGAATATTCTTGAAATTGCTACAAATCTTATTTGCTTTTCGATCTCTAAATGATTTACTCTGTCTGCTAGATCAGGAACTATCCAAGTTGCATAAATGTCGTACATAAAGGTCTGCACTGTAGCCATTAAAAACGTCGACACTGTAGAAATAGCTGCTGCAATAAAAACAAGTATGATTACTGATTTAACAGCAAAACCCAAGCGGCCGTAGTTTTCAGCAACTTGAAGAAACGCTTGTAGAATTAAAGAAGGATTATCCGTCATATTTGTTCCCAAAGCAACTATACCAATTAAAAACCATACAATAAATAAGTATAAAAACGGCAAAATTGCTTTTGAAAATGTTAGTGATTGCATCTCTTTTATTAAAACTTCATCAGTGGCGATACTACCTGCTTGTTCGTTTTTTTTTGAAATCGCAATACATCGTTGCCACATATCCATGATGCAGTATTGATATGGGACAAGTACTAGAACTAAAGCCAATAAACTGAACCAATCAGGCCCGATCAATATACTTTTCAAAGAAAAATATTCGCCTGAAATTGAAAATGGTTTTGTAAGTACTATCTGCAAAAGAAAAACCAATATAATTATTGATCCTATTGCCATTGACCAGAATTGAAATTTATCGGTAACTACTGCTCCTCGATAGCCTACCATATAACAATATCCAAAAGCGGTTGCTGCAATGGTCATTGCCAATATAGTAGATGTTGCAATCCCTAATGAAGGGGCCAAAAGCATAGAAGCAAATTTAATTTCTACTCCTAAGGATGCCCAGTATAGTAGTGAAGTTATTATTGAAGTAAAAACCCGTAACCTTCTTTTCTCTTCAGGAGTATTGCCATATTTTAAAGCGATAAACTCATGCAAGGTATTTCCGGTCTTAAAAAACGGCAGTAATTTTGGAATTGCTTTTGAGAAAAGCCACATTCCAATAAACCAACCTAAAGTTGTCCAGAACATTCCGGCGATACCAAAATAGTAACTTAAAAGAACTGAAAAGGCTATAGAGCTAAATAGGCCAATGTTAGTTGAGACAAAAGACCAAACGAAGTACCTTTCAGGCATTTGTCGATTAAATAAAAAGAAATTTTCAGGGGTGTCGTCTGCTTTATAAAAAGGCAATTCAAAAACAAGATATGCAAGTAAACTTCCAAGTATTAGTGGATATACCATAAATTCTGGCTTTGTGAAGAAAAATATACCCCATGCAATTATTTTCGAGTTTCCCCAAAAATACTATTTGCTAAAAACAGGCAAAACAATAAGTTATAGTTCCGTAATTACCATGAAAGGAAAAAGCAATGGTTGCGCGGAAAAAAAAACTGCCTGCAAGACAAATAGTAATTCAACTTCAAAGATTATTGCATGATTTCAGCAGTAAAGTCAGTATAGGGCAAAAAGGGACGAAACGTCGGTTTATTGCAGAAGCGATCAGCGGTATCCTTCTGAGCGGAAGTTCAGTTCTTAGCCGCATAGCATCAGCGCTCCTTAAGGCTAATCACTCATTCCATGGCATAGAGAAGCGATTGGGATATGAATTACACAGCGAACTCCAAACGACCCTCCTCCGTTCGAATGCAAACCAAATAGTCCACCACAGTGGCTATTTGGGGAAAGAGCCCGTCTTTGCACTTGATTTAACGGACATTAATAAAGAAGGCAGTCATGTGTTTGAATGCATGGACAAGGTTCATGACGGATCAGAAGGAAAACTGGTTGATGGTTATTGGAGTGTTGTTATCGAGGGAATCCAAAACAAGGGGGAGCATATTCCTTTGTATATGGATATGTTTTCGACAAAAGCCAAGGGTTTTACCAGTATAAATACCGAAATCAAAAATGCCGTTGAACACATAGTAACTATTTTTGGATTGGTTGGGCATTGGATAATGGATCGGGGATTTGACAGCAGCTGGAACTTTGCCTTTTTCAGCAGCATGCGTTTATCCTTTATAATTCGCGGGTATAAAGTTCGGAGCGTTATGAATGAAGGGGGGCATATGGAACTGATACAGGATATTGTTAATAAAACAGAACTACCTGGCAGATATCCGTTTTATCAATACTATATGTTACAGAAAAATGGACGCAAGATGAAATGGGCAAAAAGAGAAACAAAGATCAAATACGGGTACTGTACAATAAAGGTAGTACCGAATGGGAGTACGGTAAAAGAAACGATCCCTCTTCAAGTAATTATTGTTGAGGGGATAGAGAAAGCCGGCGAGCGAAGCTATTTTTATACTAATGTTCCCATCAGGAAACTGCGTGACGCTTTAGCAATAGCAAAGTTATATGGGAAACGATGGGGCTGTGAAGAAGGGATTCGGTTTGTCAAGCAAGCGTTAGCGCTTGAAGATATCAGGGTACAATCATATAAGGCTTTTCAGCAACTGGTCGTGCTGATTCAGATAAGTATCCGAGTCTGTAAATACGATTGTGTAAATGGCAAGTAAAGCTTTACAAATAGCCTGCTATTTGTTCAGCAAACATAATAGAAAAATGTCCAATAACAATAGACCAGTTTCTCACTGGCAAGTTCCATTTTTTAGCAATATCCCGATAAGCCAAGTACAACATTTTTTTCAATGAATCATCATTGGGGAAAAGCGTTTTCGCCTTGGTAACTTTTCTGAACTGTCGATGCAATGCTTCGACTGCATTCGTGGTATAAATCATGGTTCTGATTTCCTGGGGATACTTGAAGAAAACTGCAAGGTTGTCCCAGTTTGACCGCCATGATTTTAAGGCCAGTATATATTTTTTACCCCAAGCATCTTCAACGCTCTGCAGGTTCTGCAAAGCAAGTTCTTCCGTGGCAGCCGAATACACCGTTTTCAGATCACGTGCAAATGCCTTCTGGTCTTTAGAGCCCACGTACTTCATGGAATTTCTGATCTGGTGAACGATGCAAAGCTGTATCTCGGTATTCGGGAATACGGTGTTTATCGTATTGGGTAAGCCTTTTAATCCGTCAACACAGGCTATACAGATTTCCTTAATACCACGGTTCTTCAACTCGGTCATTACCAGGAGCCAGAATGCCGCTCCTTCGGCCTCGCCGACCCATAACCCAAGCAAGTCTTTTCTTCCCTCAATATTCAGGCCCAGACACGTATAAGCCGCTTTAGAAGCCACTCTTTTGGTAGTTTCATCTCGTACCTTGTAGTGAATAGCATCAAAAAAGACAACAGGATAAACAGCCTCCAGCGGACGGTTCTGCCATTCATTCGCCAGCCCATAAATTTTATCGGTAATATGAGAAACCAGAGTCGGACTTATATCGGCACCATAGATGTCTTCAATCTGGGCCTGAATATCCCGGGTAGTCATGCCTCTGGCATACATGGAAATGATTTGGTCTTCGATTTTTCCTAATCTGCTCTCATGTTTTTTAACAACAATAGGATCAAATTCACCATTACGGTCCCGGGGAATTTCAAGATCAATGGGCCCGTTATCGGCAGTAACGGTCTTCGGGAATTTTCCATTCCGGCTGTTACCGGATTTATTGCCGGCTGGTGAGTGTTTTTCGTAGCCGAGATGTTCCGTCATTTCAGCTTCCAGCATGGACTCGATAGAGGCCTTCATGAGCTTTTTTATAGCGCCGTCTTTGCCCATAAGGTCGTTGTAGGTTTTTGCTTTTCCGAGGTCTTTTTTGAACTGCTCGAACAGTTCGTCGAGGTTTTCCATAGGGTGATACTCCAGAATTATTAAATGGTAAAATGAATTAAAATGGCCCAAAATCCAAGGCCGAATTTTTTCGAGTCCGCGGGTACTGCTGCACTTCACTCGCCTTCGCTACGCTCCGGCATCGTTCCGTTCCGCAGTACCCGCGGACTAACCATTTACACAATCTATGTTACACTCCCAAGTATCCTTGCGCTGTGGAACTGTTTGCAATACCTGCAAAAACGACAGAAGATGTTGTTTACTTGGCTTATAGATTTTAGCTTCTTAAGAAAAAAACGACCGCTGTTTCTGTTCTATAAACTACTGGAATCCATCCAAAAGCTCTTCGCTATAGAACTCTATTTAGCGCTGGTGGAAAAAGAGTGATTATTTTTGGGGAAACTCCAACAATTATTGCTATGGCGATTATTAACCCAACAAATATATTTCTTGAATGTTTTTTCATCTTTTTTTCTTTATATAGTTAGACTCTAAAACGTTTTTCTAGTTTAATATCTCACTTGAGCTATGCTGCTTTGAAATGAATGTCTAAAAGCAAAAGGTACATATTCAATTGAGTAGTATTTTCTCTGTAACCATATTGTAAATATGCGAAAGATGTTATTTTATCAACATTTCCGTCTTTTTTGTCAAAACATAAATCAAGATAGTTTACCTCTTTTAACAACTTTTCGGGTTATTTGCAGTTGGAATTTTAACCCAAAAATCTTCATGCCAGTAAAAATTAGTTAGTCCAATCTCCTTATTAGGAAAACTTGCTTTTTACATAAGTGCAAATTTTATAAAAATAATTACTAATTCCTAATAAATTAATTTCTTGAAAATGTTTTGCTAATGCGTTGATAAAGCAGTTGAAGCGTTACTTAAATCTATTATCCTCAAATATGGAGGCTTTAATTGCGTTATAATAAATCTATTGTCCTCCTTCGCCGGCCAGAGCCCCGGCTCGTTTTTGTACTTCGCCCGCTCCGCATCCGCTCAGTTTTCTTTCCATCTATAAAATTTTCAACTAATAGCCCTATTTTCTATTTATTCGGCCTCGGCCCGTCATTCTCATACCGGAAATTCTTAATTTTACCGACATGAGGCTAGTTTCATGTCGAAATTTTGCAATTATTTCGACATGACGATCCAGATGCTGGTCACTCAACAGATGTTAACTTTTCGCCGTTTCCCTAGCATGCTCTGAATAATATGTCAAGAAATCCAGCATATTTTAACAGAATAACGAGCTACATAAAGCTTATTGCATTCTTTTAACGCTTTCGGCAGCGGTGCCGATAGTACCCCTGCCTCCCGTATTTTAATCTTCCCTCGAAACGCGCCGTGTCGCAGCCCCGCGATCCCGCTTGGAGCTCCGTCACCGCGCTAAAAACTATCTACCCGGCCGCTTGGATGCCAGGCAGGCCCCCGGGTAGAGTCACAATATATTTCGCCTCGATACTCGGCGAATCTGCCAAAATCGCCAGTTGGCAACAAAACTGCTTTATTGCCAATGGGCCCGGCATTTTCCCATTTGTCCGCGGGTGACTCTTCGAGGCACCCGCCATTCTAATCTTATTTTCGAATTCTGCCTCGTACCAGATCGTACTTACCTCGTACCTAGTACGAATGGTATGAGGTTACGAAGATGCGAACAGTACGAAAGTACGAGTTGTAAGGGATAGTCTCTGTGCCCTGGAGGAGATCGGACCGCCGGTTTGCTATCGTATATGCAGCAGTGGCTTGTTTTTAATCCGGTCGCGGCTTTTAAAGGGAGCACGGCGCGATTTAATCTGTGGCGGGTTTAACGGGCAGGTGTTAGTCGGGGTTTGAATCGGTCGTGCTCCCCCTGTTCTCGATGCATCGCCCAGCCGCACTCTCTCTGTGAAGTTCAAACCCCTCCTTTACATAATAACGTCTTTTGCAACAATATTTTATATGGTTTTGGTTGATTGAATAGGTCGCAAAAGGGCTTATTATGTAAACCTGCCCTAACCGCCTTAATCTCAATAGAAGCGCCATGCTCCCAAAAATCCGCTTCAGTAAATGATCTGCGTTCCCTTTGCTGAATATGGCAAACCGGCATCCCACCAAATCCCCCGCCCTCCACCCTCTTGATTCGGACATTTCCTGCGGTGCCCTCCCGGCTACGCCGGTCGGGCTGTTCTTATAGTTGCAAATTTGCAGTGTATTTCGGTTTAAGTTCAGCGTGTTAAATTTCAGCATTAAAGACATTATCTTGGTTTAGTTGTACTTCTTCGCCAGCCAAAGCCCTGGCTCGTTGTTATACTGCCCTCCGCTTCACATCCGGGCAGTTAAAGACCGTGTATTAATCAGTTGTTTGTTTGCTTGGCTGACGGCAGAGGCGCCCCCTGCGTGCTGCGTCGGCTTGCTCTCCCTCGTGCCTCGGTCGCGGGTGCCATCCTTGCAAGAAACGCAGGGGGCGTCACTGCCTCTCGTATACCTGGCTTCCCATCGAAACGCGCCGTTGCCTGCGTTCGCTCCTCCGATTCCGCTCCCTGCGCTTCTCCTGGCTGACCAGGATCCGCTCCGTCCGCTCACTCCGTCGACTCTCTCCGGCAACCACGCTAAGGCACCAAGCCCAGACCATCCCCCACCCACCACCCCAAACAGATCAAAATGAATTAATCCCAATAAGAAGAAATCCTAACATTCCCCCCCACATTGAAATATACGCCCTCCAATCGCAGCAAGTCAAAAGAAAGCACCAATATTATCCTTATTGTCGCCTCGTCCCTCGGCGGCTTTTAATGGAATTCAGCGCTCTCTTTCAACTTGCCTTTAGTCGGGCGAGGAATCGCATTTATTTTTTTTGTGGGGGGAATGTTGTTTTTCAATCTCAAAGAAAGGATCCAAAAAATGAAAAGTTCTTCAGTAGATGTTCTCGACTTCAAAGCAGGCTTTCAGCTGCTTTTTATCCGTAGTGCTTCCGGTGTTCCCCGTTTTCGTGTTGTCCGATTTTTGCCTACCGGTGGTCAGCAGTCTTGGCTTTTTTCCTGCCCATTTCAGGCCTGGGCATTTTTTTGTACAGCATCCCGAACTTGGAAAAGTCCGGTTTACATCCGACACCCGCGTAAACACGGGCGCAAATGGCCCTGCGTTGAATGTGTTCAAAATTCAAGCGAAAAGGTCCACAAATCTTTTTTCAATTTTTAGGAGGTTTTTTATTATGAATAGGTCCGATATCTATAATGCTATCAATACCAGGATTCTTTCGAATCTTGAGAACGGCCAGCTCTTTTGGCGGCAGCCTTGGAAAGGCGGCCTGCCAGCCAATTATATCACAAAGCACATTTACCAGGGAATAAATTTCCTGCTGCTTTGCATGGATTCCGTCTCAAATCCGTTTTATCTTACCTTTCTTCAGGCACAGTCTAAGAAATTGCGGATTAAAGCGGGTTCTAAGGGCCGCCAGATTACTTTCTACAAGCTGCAGGACATAGACAACGTCCTGCCATCCGGCCAGCTCGAAACGAAGCGTTTCCCATACCTGAAATTCTCTTACGTGTTCAACCTCGAAGATCTTGAAAGCTATGAGATCCCGCAGCCCACTTTATCCGCTCCGCTCGATCTGTTAAACGAAATCGTTGCAAAAAATGCGGTCGATATCCGCAGGAACTTGGAGCGCTGTTTTTATTCGGAATCTGAAAATTTCATTTCAACACCAGACGTTTCGCATTTCACATGCGAAGAAGAATATTTCGCGGCGCAGTTCCATGAGCTGATCCACTGGTCAGGCCATCCGGAGCGCTTAAACCGTGTCCGGCATCTTGCCAAGGGCGATGAAATCTATGCCTTTGAGGAACTCATTGCGGAGATAGGCGCAAGTTATTTGCTCGGGCTTTGCGGCATCCAGAACGTTCTTGATAATTCCAGTGCATATTTAGAAACCTGGCTCAAAAAAGCGAAAGGTGATAATTCTTTCATCCTGTCCGCGGCCATTGCCGCACAAAAAGCAGTCAATTATTTAATTCCCCAACCGGAGGCCGTCCAATAAGGGCGGCTCAATCTAAAGGAGCAGATAATGAGAAGACAGAAGAAACAATTCGGAATTTATGTAAAGGGTTATGGATTCCTTACCGTGTCTGTGCTATTTGGAAAGGAAGATTTTATTGCCGCAGATTTTTCATTTGATATACAGGAATGTGCTCTATTCCCGGAGGCGGTTATTCCTGCAATTTGCAATTATATGGCCGAACGGAATTTTTCTGAAATAACAATTATAAAAATCATAAATAAACTTTAGAAAGGTCTCAGTCATGAAGTACTATCACAAAACGTATTCCCGTGATCCGTATTGGACGACAGCGCGTTTCAATTCAAAATGTTCCTGCGGACAGCAGATCAATAAAGGCGACCGGATATTTTACTATCCTGCCACAAAGACTGCACTTTGCCCGAAATGCAGCGAACAGGCCAGCCGGGAATTTGCAGCCGCTCTCCAAGACGAGGATTTCTATAATTCTCAGTATTGAGCCCATAAAAAAAGCCCGGTGCTGGGGGGGACACCGGGCCGCTGTTGTTAGTTTACAGGTCAGGGGAGAAACCTGCAAACGAGGCACTTCAAAAATAGTAATTTGTTCGTCTGCGAACAATACAAATTCTGTTCTTTCGTTTCGATCTTGCCATTTTTAAAGTCTTGGTTATGAAACTTTGAGAACACCCTAATTTCCTTTTCATTTCCAGACGGTTATATTTTCCGCACTTCTGCCGGACGAATTCCCTCTTCAACTCGAAGTAATGTTTCTTGCCAAAACGGAACATTGTTCCTTCCATCTTTTCAAGTAATTCAATAAACGTTTTGATTCCGACTATCTCTATCAGGAGCGCGGTGTCCTCATCTACGCATATTCGCCAGTCAAATTCTTCATACCATTTCATTGCTAATAGCCTTTGAGCATTCTTTCCGCTTCCCAGGCAGGTTTGGTAAGAATTTCAATCGGATACCTGTCGTACTCCATTTCCTCATTCCCTGCTGCTACCGCCAGCGCCAGAGCCCAAAACCGGTCAGCATGGCCAGTCTCGTTCCGGTCAGCACTGAAAACTATATTATTGCTCGGAGTAACGTTCTTCCTGATCGAGTGGATGTCGCTGATCAGATCCAGTTCGTCCGGTATCTCAATTCGCTTCTGTTCCATCAACGTTTTAACCCGCAGTACAAGGTCTTGCTTAATGTCATTGGTGAACCACACCGGTTCAATGAAATTAAATTCATTCGCTAAGTCTTCCGCCAGGTTATTCCCCAAACCGGTTGAGTCTATGTATCCGCGGGCTATCTCGTGCTTTTTTATAGAGTCGCAAAGTAACTTTAACTGGGCAGCGTACTCCATATTCTGCCAGGTTTCCATGTGCCGGAAATAGTATTTGTCCTCAAAAAAAGTTACCACGTAAATGCAGGTCAAATCCTTCTTTCGCCCAATGTCTATGCCCATGAAGTTGATGCCGTCGACAACGGTTTCCACCCTTGCCACGCAGCGCTGGATCAGGTCATACGGGAAGTAAGAAGTGGCCTCATCGATGAACTGACATTCAAACTCCTGTTTGAAGGAATCTTCGTCAAAATTGCGTTTTATTACCTCGATATTGAGTTTACAACCCATTTTTATCGCAGAATAGCAGTCAATTTGTGTCCTTTTAAAGTCCGGAAAGCGTTTTTCGTCTGTGAAAATCCGGTAAAACATGTTGCTTTGGCCAAGTGGAGTGCTGCAGATGGATATCTGGTATTTTTTATTTGAGGAAATGGAAGGTAGCAAAGCTTCAAATATCCGGTCCGCTTCCGGATGGAGGGCAAATTCATCTAAGCGCACATCGCCCGGAAATCCCCGGATGGTCTCCGGCTTTGAAGGCATACAGTAAATGGCCCTGCCGGTGTCAAATACTTTTTCTGTTTGATTATCCTTTTTCAGTTTCATTCCCCAGAGCTTTTCATAAACCCGCAGCCACTTTTCAACATAGGTCATCAGTTTATTGGATTGTCGCTGCGAGGAGGAAACCAGCAGCTGATCAATATCTTCGTGGTAACACCGTTTAACGGCCTTATAGGCTATGCCACAGGAAGAAAATCCGATCTGCCGGGATTTATTGGTTATATCAAAGGTTTCTGTGCTGTTGGCATACTCAGCCTGATATTTGTAAAGTCGCATTCAAAGCTCTGTAATAGGAATCAGATAAATAAATGGTCAAGAATTCTTATGCTCTTTAACCCAGTCCCTCACCGCATTTGAATCTTTTGTTCCCCAATTCTGGTATGGTAAGGTTTCCTTTTTCTGCTTCTTTGCAGATTCCTTTCGTTCCCGATCCAGTATATCCTTTATCTTACCTCGTATCATGGCAAGCAGATATTTTGTGTTCTGTTTGCACTTATCGAGCAGTGGATATTCTTCAAATGACTGTAAAGCACAATTCCACGCGTCCTGGTCGGATAATTTCCCTTCCACCAGTATTTCTATTACCCCTGATATTTCCTTACTGTGAGGGGCTTTGCTGCAATAATTCCGGAACAGCCCGATCACTCTTGCCCACAATTGTTCCAGGTTGACCCCTTCATCCGGGGGAATAAAAAATATTGTTCCCGTTTCGGGTATCTGCCCGGTTTTGCCGGCTGCACTACAACTACTACTATTACTACAACTCTGAATTTCTAATTTGTTTTTAAAAGTTTGCTTTTCTTTGCTTTGTGCAATTAGTTCCGGAGTATTTTGCATTTCCTCCGGAGTTAATTCAATTTCTTCCGGAGTATTTCCGGAGTTTATGTCAATCAGGCAGTAATCGGGGTTTATCTGGTAGCTTTTCCGTTTGGCGTCCCGGCATATTTTATAATAGCGTTCCTGAATTCCTTTGCTGGTCAACACTGAGAACCGGTCAAATATGTCCTTGTCAAAGATCCCACGTTTGAGCGATTCATTCAACACACCGGTTAAAAATCCGTTGGTGAATGTGTTACCGAATTCACTGGCTAATAACAGTGAGGTTTCTTCATTCCATTTGAGGTAGTATCCCTGGTACCGGTAGATTTCACAAAAGAGACGGATAATAACGATCTGCCCCTTTGGTCCGAAATTTACAGTAAGTAACCGGATCTTGGGATCCTGGAAGAAATCAGTCCGAAACGGAAAAAAATCAAGTCCCGTCTTCTCGAGTCTTCCGCTCATTATATATTGCTTGGTTGGTTCTGATTGAGCAGAATAAATTTCCCGGCAGGCGGGCAATTTCCTGCCGGGATTTTGGGCCTGTCCGATCCTGTAAGGAGCGGATCGCCTGACTCCGGTCCCAAGGGAGCAGTCGGGCCGGAATCCTGTTGTGGTCCTGAGCATAGGGAATCAGCAAAATCTATTTCTATCTTCAGTTTTGTCCCGAAGAATTCATACTCTTCTGCAAGTTGTACCGGGTAACTGTCATCCTTCGCGGTTTGGATTTTACTTCGTTTATGAGAGCCTGTTTGCTGCTTTTTCATTTTCTTCTTCAGGTTTGTTCGGTGATGAGCCGCGGGCCCGTATCATGTCCTTCAGTATCGAGCATTCTTCCTCAGTTACCTGATATTTTTCGTTTTTGATATAGATCAGGCTGCCTTGATAGAGTTTGCCGTTGAACGTGTCTCCCTGTGAAATCCTTTCCATGGCAGCAGCAAAGCCATAAATGGTCTGCGGGCCGGAGTCAGCTTTGCTTTCTGATGCTGCTGGATTCGAAGCCTGGTTACCGTGTCCTGTCGAAGCGGCCTTCTTCCCTGCCTCCGGCTCTTCATCATCATTATTCGAAGAAAAGATATCGCTGGCGGCTGTGGCAGTAAGTATGGCATCAATAAATGCCCGCTTCTTCGCCATCTTGATGCAGGTGTTGTAGTTATCCGCCGGGTTGTCGGTTTCAATCCTCCGCATCACAACCCAGTTTTTATCCTGTTTCTTAATAAAACAGTCTGGCCCGCCCAGCAGCGATTGATCTTTTGACTTCCAGTAAGCTTCAGGAACAGTTCTGTCATAAACCTCAGTACGGTAACGGTACTTTCCTTCCATTGTGCTGCAAATACCGATCCCCTCACCGGCAATTTCCCCTTCCGATGTTATAAGGTTACATTTTACCTGATATTCGTTATGCCCGTTCCCCATTGCCAGTATGGTAATGTCATGCTGGCCGCGGAGTCTGAATGTCAGGCCAAGTTTTTCCGCTCCCGGCTTCCACAGAGACGGTTTTGAGCAGCTTGGAATGATCCCGTAGTGCAGGTCTTTTTTCATAACTTTTTGCATTATGTCCTGTATCAGTTCCAGTTGCTGGATGACGTCATCAACAGAAAGTGCGCCCCGGTTTCTTATCATCTGCCCGTGCTGCTCGTTTACACGTGATGGCAAGTTTGGTTTTTCGCTGCCCGGTAGTATTGTGTTTGCATCTACCATGTTAGTACCTGCTAAAGTTATTAATGAATAGAATGATCAGCTTGTCTTTTTACCTCTGGAATTTCCTCTTCTTCCTCTCCATCCCCATTCTTCAATTACAGCGATATATGTATGCGTATCAATAAACCGGTTAAGGTCACCTCTCCGGATCATTATTCGCTTATCAAATTTCACGAATGGTATTATTGCGGTATCGATGAACTCTCTGATAAATTTCGTCTTCGAAATCCGCAGTAAAAGGGAACATTCCCGCGTGGTCAACAGGAAATCATCTTCCATAACAAGTAGGCTTCGTTTCATTGTTTTGCCCTCGATTCGTTTTTTGTCAAGGGTATATGGTATTGCCTGATCATTGCAAAAATCCTTGACGTATTGGTTTATTGAAAATTTTTCTAATGAGTGCTTTGATCATAGCTCCCAGTATCGCTCCGAACCGGTCATTGGGAATAACCGTATCAACGTAAACTGCGGCGTCCTCACTAATTTCGATATGATTGAGTTTGCCGGTATAGGGAATTGAAGTTATATGCATCACGTTTTAACTGCACCAGCTTTCACGATAAATATCGTTTGATCAGTTCCTCTGTTGAAGGAACATATTTTGGCTCTTTTGGGCGCGACATCAGTTCCTGATAATCCTGAACTGCCTTTACCGTAAACCGGTAGCGTATTTTCCTCCCGTCGGTAAACCGTATCGCTTGCAATTTGCCGGTTTCAACCAGCAACCGTAGCTTTTCCTGCCCGATGTGCAATATTTTCCGGAGTTTCCCTTCTGAGAACTCTTCGATTGGCAGGAGTTTGCAAGGGGCTTTTATTTGCTCGATACGTTCTTCAAGAAATGCTATTTTCTGAACCAAATAATCTATCTGGGTGTCAGTTGCCATTATGTCAGACTCGCTTAGGGTAGTACGTATTCTGGCGCCATCGCGTAAACGGCTTCTAGTTTTTTAAGGAAGGAAGGCTTAATGGTGCCTCGTGTTACCATCAGCTGTAAACAACGGTACTGCATATTTATTGATCTTGCCAGGTCGGCAGTAGAGATTCTGTTATCGAGGAAAAAATCAGAAAAATTAAACCTAAGCATTGCTCTCGTACTTTTGTGAATAATTTTGTTAAAAATATTTCGAATAGTATATCTTTTCAATGCAATTGTTAATGCATTTTATTCATATTTGTTAAATTTAGTTTGTAAATAGTTAAGATTGTTTGTACATTTCACCATGAGCAGTACAATAAATCCCTATTATTTGTTTCTCACGCAGATCCTCAAAGATCACCGGCTGACAGTTGGTTCTTTTGCCAGGCAGTATGATTTCCCCAGTTTTAGCCCCATCATGTTCAGACTAAAATCAGATCCCCGGCGTAAAGTTCATCAGTCAACTATGCAAAAAATTGAAGAAGCACTGCAGATACGGATTGATGATCATGATCCTGCAAATCTCAGTTATGAAAGGAAATCAAATGAAGCAGAAATAGATACCATATTTCTTCAAACAAAAGTAGAGACGTGGAGTATATTTGACGTGCACAATAAAGTAAGTCCCAGTTTCCCGGACAGTGGTTCTGATTCTGAAATTGTTGGCACTGAGATATTCGATTACGGTAAGCGGCCCGGCGTCGCCGCTCTCAGAGTTGCCGATAATTCCATGCACCCCTTAATTTCCCAGGGCGATATTATTCTGGTCGATAAAAATGAGGCTTTGTATAATGGCTGCCTTGTCCTTGCGGTAAAGCATAATCTTGAATATGCGATTCGAAAATACAGGCATATTATTAACGATACCATTCAACTCTATTCTGAAAGTAATGCTGTTGAGTCGAAATTGTACACGGCGAGTTCCTTCAAAGGGCTGTATCTCGTTGTTATGCAGGGAAGGAGATTCCAGCGGCCCCCTGCAGCAGGACCTGTCATTATTCCGGATTTTTAACCACCATGAAAGGCGTAGTAGTTCTCCCTAATTCGCCCTATTATTATTACCGTTTCTATGTAAAACATGAAACAGACCCCAAGAAACGACGCAAATTGTCCCCGGTCAAAATTGAAGTCACCAAAGAAGACCGCCGCATATATGAGAATAACCGTAAAAACGGCACAAAGATCCCCTATCGCGGAAATCACGCACTCAAAATAAAGCTCGAAGGCTTTCGACATGCCCTGGTCAATCGCGATTTTGAAGTATTAACCGGATCTCAGATAAGGACTAAATTAACTCCTGAGGCTGGCAAGAATGAATATTTCAACATCAAGCCCGATCTTAAGCCCAGCACAATACGTATTTATAATCATGCAATTAGTATTCTTAACGAAGCAATCAAACCAAAACCGATATGCGATTATACTGCGGCGGATATGGGAAAATATGTTGAGTATATGAAGCAGCCCCATAAAAAAGCCAAAGAGGGGTTTAAGCAATCATCCATGTCCATTATCACGATGCATCTCAGCGCTATCTGGAATTATTTCGTTAAGCAAAAATACTGTGCAGAAAACGTTGTGCTTATCGTAAAACCTCCGGCAGCGCTCCCCCATCCCATTCCGGAACCGGATCTGAAGATCATCAAAGAGTACTTCGAAAAGTCAGCTCACAAGGAATGGAATTATTATGTAAAGTTTCTGCTGTATACCGGTATCCGTCCTGCAGCAGCACTGGAACAGTTATGGGAATGGGTTGACTTCAACGAAAAGACGATCATGCTGTTTAACCAAAAATCCTCGTCTTATTTCTTCTTTCCGTTGTATACAGATCTGGAGAAATTGCTCAAGGAAATGGGCCCTAAATCATCAGGTAAAATGTTCAGCTTTAAAACGTATGACTCGTTGAAATTTTTCCCGCGGCATATGAATGTTTTAATGGGCAAAAAATTGAACGGTAAGGATGATCCCAAGGGAGTGAAACGGATCAGCACCAAGTACTCCCTGTATAATCTGCGGGATTCCTTTGCAACCGGAATGGCCAGTAAAATGGATATGTCCTTTGTCAGGGAGTTGATGAATCATTCCGATGACCGGGTGACCAGGAAGCATTATGCGGCAGTCAGGACAAATGTTCTTATGCAGAAAATAGATGGAAAACTGGAGGCAGAAACCGAGCAGAAAAAACAACCGGAAGAGGGGGAAAAAGTTGATAAAAACTGATATTTGTGTACAATTTTGTGTACAACTGGTAATTTTGCCTAAAATGTTTAAAATAAGAACCGCCCATAAGTGCTTATTTTATGGGCGGTTACGAGAGCCAACTGCCGGATTCGAACCGGCGACCTGCTCATTACGAATGAGCTGCTCTACCAGCTGAGCTAAGTTGGCTTGAAAGAATTTGTAAAAATACAAATTTTTATCTATAAAAAGAAACTATCTGATTTTCTTCTTATGTCTGTTCTTACGTAATCTTTTCTTTCTCTTATGAGTTGCCATTTTGTGGCGTTTTCTTTTTTTACCGCAAGGCATAAAAGCACTCCTTTACTGTTTTGTATGTGATTGTAATAATGTTTTGGCCTGCTCCGCTTCACGCGTGCCAGGCGCACTCTCAATTACTTTGTTTAACCATTTACTCGCTTCGTCAGGCTTTTCCTTGTTAAGGCTGATTATACCCAAATTAAACAATGCCTGCGTATGATCTGCTTTGATCTTCAGCGCTGATTTGAACAACACTTCCGCTTCATCCAGATTCTGTAAATTAAAATAACATACTCCCATATCAACAATCGCATCCGGATTTCCCGGTACCGCTGCTATATACTTCTTGTATGTCTGAATCGCACGATCATAAAATCTTGCATCATCCTGCACCCGCGCCAGTTGCAACAGAAGTTCCTTCTGCTCAGGGGATGATTTGACCATTTGCTCCAAAGAATCAATCTTGGGTTGCAACGATAAATCTGGCGCATTGCTATGCTGATGTTCGCCACCGGTACCGGACTGCTTCATTACCGGCGACTCCGTCGGCGGTGTATTCATGGATATACCAATGACAACCATTATAACACCCGCAATAACCAGCATAGCAAAGATCCAAAGCATTTTCGCTTTTGGAACATCCTTTGTAACGGGTTGCGTGCTTACCGGCTGATTCTTCCCCGCAGCTTTTTTTGCAGTATTTGCTTTAAGCGCAGGTTTTTCATCTTTTGCTTTAACAGTACCCGGTTGTGTGACTGACGAATTGACCGTTTCCCCGGTAAGTGGTGCACCGCATCCCGAGCACACACTGTTTGCTTCATTATTCAGTTCACCACAAATATCGCATGCAACAAAGGCAGTCTTCACTTCAGGCTTGGCGTTTGTATCCGCCTGGCTTCCGAAAGCAAAAGAACAATGAGGACAAAATTTTGAGTAATCAGGGACATCCTGATTGCACTGGGGACAGGTTTTGGTCATTCGGTAACTGTTGCTTTTTCTTTCAAGCCTTGATCGACTAATTCTTTAAACTCTTTTGAAAACTTAAACACCGGGACATAATGTTCCGGAACGTGCACTTTTTCACCGGATTTCGGGTTCCGGGCAAACCGCGCATTTTTTTTCTTAACTTTGTAGGTACCAAACCCGCGTATTTCTATACCTTTGCCATTCTTCAAACTGTCCAGAATGCTCAAAAAGAATCCCTCCACTACCGCTTCAGTTTCAACTTTTGTTAAACCTGTTCCTTTGGACAAAACATCTACTAAATCAGCTTTTGTCATTTCCCTACTCCATTAAAAAAGACTTTTAATATAATCTTGAAATTTATTAATAATTGAGCTTTTTTCAAAGCTTTTAATTTATCCCAATCAAATATTACAAAAGCCCTCCCCCTTTGTAATTCCTTATAATACACTCACTTATAGGAGAAGAATCCTTCGCCGGTTTTTCTGCCCAGCTTCCTGGCAGCAACCATCTTAACCAGTAAGGGGCATGGGCGATATTTAGAGTCCTTGAACCCGTTGTAAAGCACCTCCATAATTGCAAGGCAGACGTCCAGACCAATGAAATCGGCAAGCGAAAGCGGCCCCATGGGATGATTCATCCCAAGTTTCATTACGGTATCTATGTCTTCTTTTGATGCCACGCCCTCCATCAGGGCAAAAATGGCTTCATTAATCATGGGCATTAAGACTCTGTTGGCAATAAAACCGGGGTAATCCTGCACTTCTACCGGTGTCTTATCCAAACTTAAGGTAAGGGCCCTGATCTCTGCATAGGTTTCATCCGATGTGGAATACCCCCTGATGATCTCAACCAGTTGCATCATCGGCACAGGGTTCATGAAATGCATGCCAATGAACTGCGAGGGACGGAACGCTGTCGATAAGTCCGTTATTGAAATGGCAGAAGTGTTGCTTGCAACAATAGCGTTAGGAGCTAAAAGCGAATCAAGCGTTTTGAATATCTGCATCTTTGCAGTCCGGTCTTCAAAAACGGCTTCAATTACCAGTTCACTGTCCGGCGGCGTATTTTCAATTCCGACGAGCCCTGTAATTGCCGCAAGTGTTGTCTCACATTTTATCTGGTCAATTGTACCCTTTTTGAGCATTCGGGATAGGTTTGATTCAATGATGCTGCGTCCCTTCAACAGAGCTTCCCCGCTCAGTTCAATGATTGTGGTCTCGTAGCCATATAGCCCCAAAACAGTAACTATTCCGCTTCCCATCGTGCCTGCGCCAATCACCGATATTTTTTTCATTGCATTGCCGGTTTAAGTTTAAGTATTTCAGGGATTAAATAAAGGAGATTATGAAACATAATTGACGCATTTGCGTTATTACGCTCAACAAGTTGAATATATTTTTCAACTTTGCTCATTATCGGGGTAAGATCAACTAATTCAAAACGCTTGTTATAGTCATTGAAAACTTTGGCAAAATCGCTGAAGTACAGCTTTTCACCGTCCGTAGTATGCCTGGACTTATGCGCGTCACCAAGCCACAACAGAACCAGCCGGAGGAACAGACTGATAGTAGCGCTACCCTCCTTCAGAACCGGTCGTTCGATCTCCTGAAACGCATCGTTGAAACTGCCCACAGAAGCTTTTCGAAGGAAAGAAACTGTCAGCTCCTTTAGCTGCTTGATGTCCCGGAAGCAAAGTTGCTGGGCATTCTCAAGGGAGCCATCGGACAAGGGGGCAACCATTTCCGCCTCTTCCCTGCCAACCGCAAAAGAGGTCTCCAATACCGTTACAATTTCATCTTCCTTCAATGGCACCGCCTTGAGCGTCCAGCAACGCGACCGTATGGTCTCACGGAGGGCCTCAGCGTGACTTGTTGTGAGGATAATGGTGGTATTATCGGGGGGTTCTTCAAGATTCTTCAGAAGCGCATTCTGTGCATTCTCATTCATCATTTCTGCTTGCGAGATAAGCACAGACCGGTGGAAATCAGGTGCTGCACTGAGGGAAAGGTAATGCCCAATATCCCTGATACTGTTGATCCTGATTTCGTTGGCCCCTTCAATATTCAGCGGATAATAAGGGATCTCATTTTTTTGCTTTATTTCCTCAAGAATTGCTTTAACCACCTTTTCAGGAAGTTTTTGGAGAGGATCATCATGGCTATCCTCATTCTTCCCGGTAGGGAGGGCAAAAACATATTTAATCCAGGGAGCTGAGAAAGGTTGTGTGGTGGGATGAAAATCGGCCAGATATTTCCCTTTTCGCATATAATTTAGCAATTGGGCAAAGCGGGCGGCAATAAAATCTTTTCCGCACCCCTTTGGTCCATCAATAATTAACGCCTGTGGAAATGATTTGTTCTCCAGAAGTGAATCTATGAAAAACTTTAAGGCAGACTGACCCGAAATTCCATTCCAATGACTATTCATAAATAAAAAAGGCGATATAAACCGCCTTAAAGTTCATCCTCGTTGTAGAAATAGTCCTCATCAGTCGGATAATCCGGCCAGATCTCCTCAATAGACTCATAGGGTTCGTCAGAATCTTCCAGTTCTTTAAGGTTTTCAAGAACTTCAAGTGGAGCTCCCACTCTTTCTGCATAATCAAGAAGCTCGTCTTTGGAAGCCGGCCACGGTGCGTCATCAAGAAATGAGGCTAATTCAAGTGTCCATATCATATTTTTAAGAAACTCCTTCTGGTTTTATTTAGAACTGAACAGGTTCGAATCATCAAAGAAAAATTGTTGCGGGTCGATATTAACACCATCGTGAAGCACTTCATAATGAAGATGCGGTCCTGACGATAAACCGGTATTGCCGGTTAAAGCAATGGGTGCCCCTCTCACTATTTTTTGTCCTTCTTTCACCAACGCTCTTGACAAATGGCCATAAACGGTTTCATATCCAAAGCCGTGGTTTACAACTACGCAATTGCCTAGCCCATTGCGAATACCTACAAACTCAATCACACCATCGGCTGCAGATACCACTTTGGTCCCGACATCGGTTAAAATGTCAATCCCTTCATGCATTCTTACGATATGCAGTATGGGGTGATAACGCATGCCAAAACCATGCTCTGCCATTTCCCCTTCACAGGGTTTAATGGCGGGAATAGCTCTGTACAAATCCTTGTTACGGCTGAATGCTGTCTGGATTTGTTCAGTATTTCCTTTTTCAAATTCAAACTTTTTTATGATTTGATCAAAAGAAGCAAGCGCTCCCTTTAAATCAGGGTTTTTCCCTTCAATTATCTCTGAAATGCTGACTGCTGCTTTTCCCCCGGTCCCTAACTGCATCTGTTCTTTATCGATGGGAGGAAGGTTGGCTGCGATGCGCAAATATTTATTTTTTTCTCTCAAGGTATCCAACTGATGACCAATTTCTTTGTACCCGGCCAATAGTGAATTCAGCTTATTCTTTAAATACTGGTTCTCATTCCTGATTTCAGTAACATCCTTCGGTGGATTGATGAAGGTAGTATACATGAAATAGAATGAAGTCAGCAAAATAGTTGATAGAACAAATATACCCGCAACAAGCCCCAAGAACTTGAGCCGGTAATTTTTCAGATCAACGGACTGAATTTTGAATTTAGAGAGATAATAAAATTTTTTCATAAAGATTTGCAAATATAAAAAGACTCGACTGTAATGTCAACCTGTAAGTCTTTAAATTAAAGGCGATTTCAGGGTATTTTCGCACTCTACTCGAAGTCGTGCTCGAAATAGGTGACCCCGCGGGCGGTTGTTTCTTTTTTGCCGCCAAGGTGTTGATTTAAATGATCCTGAAATGCATGAGCTGCATCATAGCCATAATGTTTCAGCAGATAATGCAAGGCTATGATCTCCGATATTACGGTAATATTTTTTCCCGGAATGATCGGAAGTTTTACATAAGGTATTTCGACTCCAAGAATATTGGCAGTTGAACCATCAAGGCCCGTTCTTTCATAGTTTTGCGAAACGTCCCAGTTTTCAAGTTCAACAACTGTTTCAAGGCGCTTTTGAAATCTGATGGCACGGACACCGAACATCTTCTCAACGTTGATAATGCCCAAGCCGCGGATTTCCATAAAATGTTTGTTAATGTCGGTTCCGGACCCCATGATGATCCCCTCTCCCTTTTTTGTAAGGATGGTAACATCGTCACTCACCAGGCGGTGACCGCGTTCAATGAGATCAAGTGCAACCTCGCTTTTGCCAATACCCGATTTACCAACCACAAGAATGCCAACACCATAAACATCCACGAACGATCCGTGAATGCTGCAACGAAGCGCAAACTGATCATCCAGAAAATCGCTGAGGAAATACGTCAGTTTTGTCGTAGAAAGTGATGAACCAAAAATAGGTATATGATACTTGTTAGCGAGCTCAATCATTTGCGGAAAGGCATCGTTATTATCTGTGAGGATGATGCAGGGAATGGAGAACTGAAAAAGCCGCGATAATGTTTGGGTGCGTTCGTCATTGCTCAATTGGGCAAGGTACCGAACTTCCGTGTTCCCAAAAACCTGAACGCGAGAGAAGGAAAATAAACCCACAAACCCGGCCAATGCCAGGCCGGGTCTGTGTAAATTTTGATCAGTGATTAAGCGGGAAAATCCGGATTCGTCCGACAATAACCGGATGTTCATTTTCTGTTGAATGTGTTCAAACAGAAATTTTACGTCGATCGAATTCTTCTTTTGAATCGCTTTTTTATTTATTTCAATCATCTTCTTCTTCGGTATCAATAACTTCAGGAGCTGCTTCGAGAGGAACGTGTGCTGTCCGTTTTGCTTTCAGCTTTTCCAACTGGCGTTCAATCTTCGTAACCGCACCGCGAACCGCGATTTCAAATTCTTCAGCTTCATCGGTGGCAGTGAGCGTTTGCCCAGGAACCTTAACGATCAATTCAGCAATTTTGAGACTGTCTTTATTATTCTGAAAACTGAGAATAACTTCGACGTCATTAAGTTCATCATAAAATTTTTGGAGAGATTCCACTTCAGCATTAATAAAATCTTTTAAGGTATCCCTTGCTTTGAATTTCCGCGCGGTGATTGAGACTTTCATAAAGACCTCCGTATAACTTAGGATTTAGGATGTGATTGTTTGTAAACGGACTTAAGTCGTTCAACGCTGACATGTGTGTATATCTGTGTTGTTGAAAGGCTTTCATGTCCTAAAAATTCTTTTGTAGCATTTAAGTCTGCTCCATTATCGAGCATATGCGTTGCTGCACTATGGCGAAAAACATGCGGGCTTTTCCGCCCGGCCTCGGAAACCATTGACATGTATTTGAAAGTGAGGCGTTGTACCATACGTGGATATATTGGAGTATTCTTTTCATCAACCAACAGCTCAGCAACTGACGCGGAGCTAAGAGTCAAATACTCCTCAAGACTCTTCAGTGTTTTTGCCCCAATTGGAACAATTCGTTGTTTATTACCCTTCCCTGTTATGAGTATCTCCCTTTTAGCTACTCTGACGTCACCTTTTTTTATTGAACAAAGCTCACTTACACGAAGACCGCACCCATAGAGCAGGTCGATTATACAAACGGTAAGGACTTTTTCATAATCGGTTAAAGACTCATCGGCGCGGATGGCCGCCAGTGCTTTTTCAAATTCTGATTCGGAATATATGGAAGGCAGTCGTTTTTTCACGGCCGGGGCAGGAAGCAAATCATAAAGATTGCAATCAATAAGTTCGTTTTGATACAGGTAACGCAGAAAACTTCGCGTTGTGGCAGCCTTACGCGCCAGCGTGGTCCGGCTGCATAGCTCCCGCAACTGCCTGAAAAACAGCTTAAGATTTCTGAGCTGAATGGCACCAGTCCGGTCAACACCCTGTGCTGCTAACGATTCAGAAAGCTCCTTTAAAGTATGCCTGTACGAAACTATCGTCAGGTCACTGTATCTTTTCAGAGATTTCAAACCTTCAAGAAAATCTGTTATCGATTTTTCTATCTGATTTTTGTCACTCATTCTTCATATTCCGCAACCGGTTCAGTAATAATTTCTTCTTTGCATGTGGGGCACTTGAGGAATTTACCTTTTTTCTTGGAATATTTTTCTTCCATATAAGTTGAGTCACCATTTGGGCAAGGTGTCATATTGGGCCTTGACCAGCTGACAAAATCGCAATCGGGATATTTGGTACATCCGAAAAATGCTTTGCGTTTCTTTGATATCTTCTCGGTCACTTCACCGACCTGGCATTTAGGGCAAGGAATTCCGATAGTAATGTTTTTAACAAAACTGCAATCAGGATATTTTTCACACCCGATGAATTTGCCGAATTTGCCTCTGCGATAAACTGTGCGTGACCCACAGAGTTCACAAGTGTCACCGGTATATTCAGGTTCTGTGTTTTCGTTGCCCAATTCTTTCATCGATTTGATGTTTTTGCACTCCGGATAATTGGTGCAGGCCATAAATCGTCCGAAACGCCCATATTTAAGCGCCATTTCATTGCCGCATTTCTCGCAGAGTATTTTTTCAATGCTTGCTTCAACCCGGTTTAAAGAAGAAACAAACGGGAGATAAAAATCATTAAGCACATCACCATATTCATTTTCATTCTGGGCAATCTGATCCAGTTCACCTTCCATCTTCGCCGTGAATCCAACATTAATGATATCCGGGAAATTACCGACAATAACCCCATTGACTTTTTTACCCAATTCGGTGGGAGTCAGTTTTCGGTCTTCCTGCGTAATATAACCGCGGTCAATAACGGTGGAAACGATCAGCGAGTACGTACTGGGACGCCCGATCCCCTTGCTTTCAAGTTCTTTTATAAGTGAGCTTTCAGTGAAACGTGCAGGAGGTTTAGTGAAATGCTGGCGGGTTTGAAGGTCGTACAGGCTCAGTTGATCCTTCTTTTTAATATCATTTGGCAGTGTTGCATTTCTAGCTTCTGCTCTGTCTTCTTCTTTCTGTTCATCGCTTTCGAAAGTTTCCGAATAGATCCTGGTAAAACCATCAAACTGAATGATTTGTCCGTATGCCTTAAACAGGAATTTATCTGCTGCAATCTCAACAATGGTAGTATCGGTGATCGATGGATTCATTTGTGAAGCTACAAATCGCTTCCAAATTAGCTGATATAACTTAAAGAGGTAATCATCAAGATAGGGCCTCACATAGTCGGGTGTATATTTCATCGATGTAGGCCGGATAGCCTCATGTGCATCCTGAACATTACCGTTTTTCTTTTTGTCATATGACAGTGGAGCCGTTGGCAGATAGGCCTCTCCAAAAGAGTCCTTTATGTAACCGCGCGCATCCTGTATAATCTCTTCGCTCACTCTGGTGGAGTCGGTACGCATATAGGTTATAAGACCGACGAGGCCATCATCACCAAGTTCAATACCTTCATACAGCTTTTGTGCAATTTGCATCGTCTGCCGTGCTCTGAACCGAAGCGTTTTTGAAGCTTCGGCCTGCATGGTGCTGGTGATGAACGGTGCAGGGGCGTTACGTCTTGTTGCCCGTCTGGAAATATCAATTATTTCATAGTGGTTGATTGCATTTATCTGGTCTGCGAGCTCCTTTGCCTGTGTCTGGTTTTGAATCCAGGCGTGACCAGCATTGAATTTTTGCAAATTGTCTTCCAGATCGCTTTTGCTGGGGACTTTTATTTCTTTCCCGTTAACCGAATGCAGTTTTGCATGAAAACGGTCTTTGCCTTTTGTTTCAAACTCTCCAACCAGGGACCAATATTCTGTAGTAAGAAAAGCATCAATTTCGGCTTCGCGCTCGCAGATGAGCCGTAGTGCCACAGATTGCACTCTTCCTGCAGAAAGATTATTGGATGAAGAAGTAAAAATGCTTTTCCAGAGGAAAGGGCTCATTTTGTAGCCGATTATCCGATCCATCACCCTGCGCGCCCTTTGTGAGGCAACCAGGTGTTCATCAATTTGTCGGGGATTGTTCATGCCCTTGATGATGCCGTTTTTGGTTATTTCGTTGAAAAGTACGCGGAAAACAACACCTTTTTGTTTGTCCTTAATAAGCTCTGCAATGTCTGCTGCGATGGCTTCGCCTTCGCGGTCAGGATCTGTTGCTATGAAAATATTTTCACTTTTTCCCGAAAGCGTTTTAAGTTTTTTGATGATATCGCCTTTACCGCGAATGTTAACAAATTGCGGCAAATAATTGTTTTCAATTTCAACGCCCAATTTCGATTTCGGTAAATTCCGCAAGTGTCCAACGGTTGCTTCTACGATATAGTCTTTTCCCAGATACTTATTTATTGTTTTTGCTTTTGATGGTGATTCTACAATTACCAGATGTTTTGGCATAATGAACTCTAGATTTCAATCTTCGTATTTGATTCAGTAAAATAGTTTTTTAATAGTTTTTCCTGTTTGTTTATCATAATTCTCCGGTCCACGGCGCGTTTATCATCGAAACCCGCAAGATGAAGAATTCCATGCACCAGTAATCTAAACAATTCTGATCGTAATGCAACAGAAAATTTTTTGGCATTTCTCTTTGCATCGTCAAGAGAAATAAGCAGTTCACCACTCAGTTTCTTTTTACTTTTGCCGTATTGAAAAGTAATGATGTCTGTTTCAAAGTCGTGATTCAAGAAGGTCCTATTAATTTCAAGCAGTTTTTTGCCTGATATAATACTAACCTCCAACTCTTCGATGGTGAGTTTTAATTCGCGTGAAAGAAAAACAATCATCTCAAGAATTTCTTTTTTCCTGAGAGGTGTTTCTCTTTTGAGTGATATGGCTATATTGGTATTAATTTCCAAAAATCGCTTTTCTCGTTTTTTGTGCATAGCCTGTGTAGTGCTCTGCCGAAATTTCGAAATAATCCAGCTCTTGTTGTGTAAGATCGCGTACAATCTTTGCCGGTACTCCGGCAACCAACTTCCCTGAGGGAACGATAAAACCGGGTCTGACAACTGAACCTGCTGCGACCATGGCTCTTTCTTCAACAATGGCTCCATCCAGTATGGTGGCGCCAATACCAATCAAAGAGAGATCCTTAAGGACACAGGCATGAACACAGGCAAGGTGCCCAATAGTAACGTTTGAACCGATAATAAGCGGTAAATCATCGCCGGTAACATGAAGCACTGCCCCATCCTGAACACTCGTTGCCTCGCCGATGGTGATGGCCTGAACATCTCCACGCAGGACAGCATTGAACCAAATGCTTGAACGTGCACCGATAGTCACATTTCCGATAATCCTTGCCCCCGGGGCAATAAAAACGCTTTCATCAATTGCGGGTAACATTCCCTCGTAAGGAAAGACACTGTCCGCAGGTATGTAATTCATTATTTCAATTCCAAATCTAAACTGTCAAAGTAAAGTACAGGTTGAACGGATTGTCACTGGTAGCGTGGTGGAACCCACCCTGGTCTCTTCCAGGATATTAACTCAACCGAAATTTTCCCCAGTATTACATTCAAGTTCGCCGTAAGCGGTATTGCAGCGGCATCATTGGTGAACCAACCGTCAAAATAGCCTGTCAGTCCAAATACGCTAACAAAATCCGTACGCCCATCCAGGTGAACTGCAGCCACATCGTAATTTATGGCATCAATTTTAATTTTTTTCACTTCGTCATAATAATTGATCGAAGCACCTAATCTCTTCTCATTTACCATGCAAGGAACAAAACCTGAATGTTTTTTCCCGGTATGCATTCTTGCATAATAGAAGATGGAAAGCCCGTCCTGATACATTTTATCTATGGAGCCGGTTGTGTCATTCCATATTTGATAGGGATTGACCTTCCCCTTTTTAACGTGAATCTTTTTCTTATTATAGTTGAAGAAATAATCTGTAAAAGAGGCATACTCTTTCCCCTTAACTATTCCCCTGAAAAACTCCGAATAGAGGTCAGGATTTATCTTAGTTTCATACGTTTGATGTAAATCTACTGATGGTATGCCATTATAGGAATCCATGTAGACGATCGCACTATACAAATATTTGCCGTTAACCTTATCTTTGGAAACTACTTTGAAACGCAGTTCTCCAATTTTAAGCAGATAGTATTTAACAACGTAGGTCAATTCCTCACCAACCAGAAGTTCTTTGGCGGTTGAAAAGGTAACGTTCTTTTCAATTGCATTGGGAACTGCCGTTTTGTCGTTGTTAAAACCCCAGGAGAGGCATACAAACAACGCTGCAGCAATGCAGACTATAAATGATTTCATCTGGCTTTTGCCATCTCTTCAGCCTTTGGGAATAAACTTAAGGCTTTCTCCAGTTGCTTGTCGACGCCAAGCAAAACCGCATACCAACCTTCGTTTTTCCAATAATTCCTGGCAATTTGTGCCTTTAATCTGTAGGTGATATAATCTTTTTCTTTTTCGTAATCCTTCTCAACGAACTTGGCATCCTTGGTCTGGGCGAATGCAATAAAGTCTTTCATGTCCTTTTCGCTAAGTTTGAATCCATCGCGGAATGAAGCCAGTTCTTTATATTCGTTCTGAATATCTTTTCCATGTGCATCAATGTATTGTAAGGCATAGAGATAGAAAGCGTTCTTCCGAAGCAGTGATGCGGTATAATCAGTCATTTTCTCAGCTTTTGTGAGATAATCAGGAGTTATTCCTCCGCCACCATAAACCATCCGGCCGCCATTTGTTTTGTACTGTGGATGAGCTGAGTCTTTCTCGGAATTATGTTTATAATTCTCTCCCTCGCCCTCTTCACGAGTCATCAGATCCTCATAATAAGCCTTCTTGTCGGTGTATTTCCTCTGTATCCATCTGCCTGACGGTGTAAAATACTGGGAAATAGTCAATCGTACTGCGCTTCCATCGGGAAGCGTGAATTGCCGTTGGACCAAACCTTTTCCAAAAGAAGTTTCTCCGACTATCAAACCCCGGTCCCAATCTTGAATTGCACCGGAAACAATTTCACTTGCTGAAGCGCTTCCCCTGTTTATCAGAACCACTAATGGCATTTTCTCATATTCGGAGGGGCGTCCGGCAGTGTACATTTCGTCGAACTCTTTTCTTCTGCCTTTAGTGTAGACTATTTTTTTCGTGCCATCAAGGAAAAGATCGGCAATTTGGACAGCCTGATTGAGGTATCCACCCGGATTATTCCTTAAATCGAGCACCAACCGCTCCATTCCCTTGTTCTTGAGGTCCTGTAATGCTTCCACCAATTCTTCTGTTGTTTTTTCGGCAAATCGATTAACACTCACATAGCCGGTTTTTTTGTCCAGCATCAGATGAGTATCAACTGAATAAAGAGGAATTTTATCGCGGATTATATCATATACAATGGATTCTTTAATACCGAAACGGGCAATAGTAACGACAACTTTGGAACCCTTCGGCCCGCGAAGTTTTTTACGTACATCATCATTTGTGATACCAATACAGTCTTTGCCATCAATTTTGGTTATACGGTCACCAGATTGAATTCCCAGGGCCTCGCTTGGTCCTCCTGTGATCGGAGTCACTACGGTCAAGGTATCATTAACAACCTGAAATTCAATGCCAACTCCTTCAAAATCCCCGCGGAATTCTTCCTCAACGGACTGCATTTGCTTAACCGGAATATACACGGAGTGTGGATCCAATTCATCCAACATTCCTTTTATCGCATTTTCGACCAGTTTTTCCGAGTCGACATCTTCATAATAGTACTTTTGTGTATAGGTCAGTACGTTATTGAATTTAGTCAGACTTTCAACAATATTATCACCTGAAAACACCCTATGAATTTGTGTTCCCAAGAGTATACCGGTTGTAAGGATGATTATCACCATTACGGGGATTTTTAAGTTCTTCTTAGCCATTTAGCTCCTTATTGCAGCTTATAGATATTTTAGATTCAAAAAATTTTGCAGCCATTATTATTATCACTAAAGATTAATTATCTCATTTTTGAAGGTAATAAACATCTTTATCTTAAAAAACATATATTCGTGAGCGAACATACAGCCCAAACTTTTAATAATCAAGTTGATTATGCGGTGGTATCGTCTCAATTTGAAACAATAACCAAACAGCTCACCTTACCTGCTCCCATTCTTTTGAGAAGGATTCGTTACTTTTAATGACACTAAATGCGTTTTTTGACCACATTTGCACTACTTTCCAATAACCAAATTTACGGTACCGCCTTGGTGATTCATAAACAACCGTTTTTGTACAAAATTTAATTTTTCCGTATTTAACGGTTCTGCGGAATAAATCAAAGTCCTCACCGGCTGCAAGATGCTCTTGAAAACCATTGATTTTTTCAAAAATGGTTCGCTTGATAACCTGGCACTCGCCGCGACCGAAACCAATCCCGAATATGTTCAACAGGTGAAAATACCGGTTGTAAAATCCATGGAAAAAAATATCGGTAAGTTTTCGTTCTTCTGGAAATACCTCAACAGGGAATGTCATAGCGATTGTGCCGCTGCTCATCTCTCTCTCCACCAATTTGAGGAATTTTTTCAGGTTCGCAAACCTGATATCAGCACATATAAAAATGAGATTCTGACCGGTTGCGATCTTTGCGCCGCGGTTCTTCCCTTTAGGTATCTTGTCTTTTCCTTCAGAGAGGGCTATAACAGTAACGGGGTAACTTCGGGCAATTGCCAGTGTCTTGTCGGTGCTTCCACCATCGGATACGATAATTTCAAATGGGATACCCTGTTCTTCCCTTCCTGCACATAACTGTGTCAATAAACCAGGAAGAAGCGTCTCTTCATTTAAAGTGGGGATAATAAAACTATACATCAATTCAAAAGTAAATTATATTCAAAATACCGGGACCCGCTTTGAATCCCGGATATCCAAAAACTTATTCAGGTCCCTTCTCTATTGTTTCTCAGGTTTCATCTGTGGGAAGAACAGAACATCACGAATTGATGATTGATTGGTAAATAACATTACCAACCTGTCAATACCTATTCCTAATCCCGCGGTGGGCGGCATTCCGTATTCCAGAGCTCTAACAAAATCCTCATCAACTTGCTGGGCCTCATCATCCCCTGCTTCCCGGGCTTTCACCTGATCGAGGAAACGGTTCTTCTGATCAACTGGGTCGTTCAGTTCACTGAAAGCGTTGCAAATTTCACGGCCCGCGACAAATCCTTCAAATCGCTCTACAATACCTTCTTTTGAACGGTGTTTCTTTGCAAGAGGTGACATTTCAATTGGGTACTCGGTGATGAAAGTCGGTTGAATCAAAGTTGACTGAACGGTAACTTCAAAAATTTCATCAATGAGTTTACCACGACTTTGTTTGCCGGTAATTGGCACACCGTTAGCTCGTGCAACATCAAGCAATTCATCATCAGTAAGTTCAAGCACGTTTTTGCCGGTCTTTTCCTTAATTGAATCGATCATGGATATACGGTTCCAGGGCGGTGTGAAGTCGATCTCAGTATCCTCAAATTTGAACTTAAGTGAACCAAACACCTTTTCTGCTATGGCCGCGAACATATTCTCAACAAATTCCATCATCCAGATATAGTCACGGTAAGCCACGTACACTTCCATCATAGTAAATTCCGGATTGTGCGTTTTATCCATTCCTTCATTCCTAAAGTCCTTGGATATTTCATACACTGCATGGAACCCGCCAACGATAAGCCGTTTCAAATAGAGCTCGTCCGCAATGCGGAGATAGAAAGGAACGTCAAGTGCATTATGATGAGTGATAAAGGGGCGAGCTGATGCTCCGCCATAAAGAGATTGCAATACCGGTGTTTCCACTTCAAGAATTTCATGTGAATTCAGAAATTCCCGCATTGACGAAATGATCTGACTCCTTTTTTTGAATACTTCGCGCACTTCAGGGTTTACGATCAAGTCAACATACCGTTGGCGATATCGCAATTCTTTATCCACAAACTGATCATGAATCACCTTGTTTCCCTGCTCATCGGTCACTTCTTTGGCAATGGGAATGGGACGAATGGATTTTGTTAAAAGGGTAAGCTCCTGAACATGAATGGATATCTCGCCGGTTTTTGTCCTGAAAACAAAGCCCTTTACGCCGACAATATCACCAATATCCAGCAGTTTGAAATTTTCATACATTTCACCGAGGTCATCTCTTTTCAGGTAAAGTTGAATCTTGCCAGCTTCATCCTGTAAATGGACAAACGATGCCTTTCCCATTTTTCTGATTGCCATAATCCTTCCGGCTGCAGAAACGGTTTGCTGTTCGTCTTCTTTGAACCCTGCTTTAATTTTAACCGATGTGACTATATCACCAAATGAATAAGCAAATGGCTCTATGTTTCGTTTCTTTAATTCCTCAATCTCTTCCAGTCTTCTCTGGATAAGCGCATTTACATCTTCATTTTGCTGTTGGTCCACAATATACTCCAATTATTTTCTTCTAAAATTTGACAGTCTGATGCACACAAGATCCTGCAGATTCTCTGCAAGTTTCATCGGTGCAGTAAAATTATTAACGATCATCGAAAAGGCAACAAGTTCTTTGTCGCCGGTGAATAAGTATCCCGATAAGCTTCTCACGCCATCAAGATAGCCGGTTTTGCCCCGGACATTGCCTTCCGCCTTCGTTTTTTGCAGTCGGTTAGCCAGTGTGCCATCAACACCTGCAACAGGAAGTGATGAATAGAAATAATCAAACGATTCACTGCGCTGCATGAAAGAGAGCAAATTAACTATTTGCTTTGGCGAAACCAGATTCAATCGTGAAAGTCCGGAGCCGTCTACCATATTAAAATTGTCGGTATTGTTGCCAATGGTTTCGAGATATTTACTCACAACCCGCAACCCGTTCCTCGCTGAACCGAAACGTTCCTTCTCATAGCCCATAACTTTAAGCAATTGCTCAGCGAATAAATTCTGACTATCCTTGTTAATTATGCGTATCAGTGAATACAAGGGCGGCGAATAATGCTTAAACAGCAATTTCATTTGAGAATAGTCAAGTGATTCACTCAAGTCATCAACATCGATTCCAAAACCGCGAACCTGAATTCCTTTCTTTTGAAGAACATCTTTGAGAACCACCACAAAAAACTGCGTGGGATTATTAACAGATGCAAAAAATTTTTGCGGTTTGCTGGCTTCAGTAATAATTCCCACTACTGAAATAATATTTGTACCACGTTCCCGATGTACTGTGATTGAACCAGAACTGGCAGAGTCCTTCGGTGCCGTGATCACTTTATTAATAATTGTTGTGTACTTATTAAATGGCAGATATTCAATTACAGCTCTCTGACCCACTTGCCCCGGTTTAATAAATATTTCCACACAATTATCATTTAATGACAATGCACCCGAAGGTGCAGCATACCATTCTGACTCGGTGTCCCAAGCCCAACCTTCACCAAGCCCAACCTCATCAAATGCGTTATCATCACCAATAATCTGTCCTCTAATTTCATCAATCCCCAGCTCTTGTAGAGAATCTGCCCAGTTGGAAAACACCTTGGTGATTTCATCATTATAGAATCTGCCCGAAATGGATGGATCTCCAAAGCCGCGAATTATCAAATCACCTTTTAGAACCGAACCGTCCATTTCCCCCCGACGATAAATCTCCGTCTTGAATCTGTAATCCTTGCCCAGTGTATTGAGCGCTGTTGCTGTAGTGAATAGTTTAAGATTTGATGCCGGCATAAAGAGTTTATCTTCATTGCGCTTGTAGAAATATTCACCATTCGACAAAGATTGAATCACCACACCCCAATTGGCAGATGCAAAGTTCTGATCTTCGAAGATGTCATCTAACTGATCCCAGAATTCCTTAACAGTTGCATAGGAGTATCGGGTAACTGAATCCTGCCTTGCCTCTTGCGCAAAGGTATTTCCAACTGCAAAGAAAACAAACAGTAGTAATCCAGTTGATAAACGATTCATCATACTTATTTGGCTTTAATTTTTTCTATTTCGCCATCGGAAATGATCCGGTAAGCTCCGGTAGGCATATCGTGCAAATTGAAACCCGCGAACGATTCACGATGCAGCTCGTTTACGAACAATCCGATAGTCTCAAACATTTTTTTCACAAAATGGTTTCTGCCTTCCAATGTAGAGACCCTTACGGTATTTCCATCTTTGGATATAATCTCAAACTCGATGAAACGCGATTGTCTGCCCTCGAGCTGAATGCCTTTCTGAAGACGTTTTCCTGTCTCCGGTGAGATAGGGCGTGACAATTTAGCCACATAGACCCTCTTTTTACCAAAAGAGGGGTGTAATATCTGATTGGCAAAGTCCCCATCATTGGTTATTATTAAAGCTCCCGTGGTGTTCATATCCAACCGGCCGACCGGAAATAAACCCTTCCCGGGAGGAACCAGTGAAATAACTGTTGGTCTGCCCTTTTCATCATCTGTTGTTGTAACAAAGCCTTTGGGTTTGTTGAGAAGGTAATACACACGTTTCACGTATTTTACCAACTCACCATCAACCTGAACAATATCTTTCCCGGGGTCAACCTGGAAACCCAGTTCAACAACCACTTTTTTGTTCACTTCAATTCTGCCGGATGCAATCAGGTCATCCGCTTTGCGCCGGGAGGCAACGCCCACGCTTGCCAAAAACTTATTCAGTCGCATCTTCACCACCCGCACTTTCCTCGATTTCTGTTTCCATACTCTCTTCTACTGTATTCATTAATAACTTTCTTTTCTGTTCGAGGAAATCTTCATCCTGCATTATCTCTTCAAGCTCACGCGGCTTGGGAAGATCACTCACTTTATTTAAACCAAAATATTTCAAAAACTCCTCTGTTGTCACATAGAGCAGTGGTCGTCCAATGGTTTCAGAACGTCCCGATATAGCGACCAGATTTTTTTCCAAAAGCGTATTGATGGTGTAATCTGCATTAACACCACGTATCGACTCGATTTCCGGCTTTGTCATCGGTTGTTTATAGGCGATAATAGCCAGCGTTTCAAGAGCGGCCTGACTTAACCGGCGCTTACTTCTTTCAGATGAAAGAAAGCCAAGGTATTTGGCAAAATCCGGTTTAGTAGCAAAAAGGTATCCCTCAGCAATTCGTTGAATATGGAATGGCCTTTTTGACTCTGCATAAAGTGCATTCAAAGTTTCAACCGAGGTGTCGATGTCGGATTCGGATATTTCCGAATCCTCCCCGTCAATTCCTTTTATGGCGCGGACGATCTCCGCGGGTTTAATGGGTTCATCAGAGGAAAAGATAATCGCCTCAAGGACGTTCTGATATGTGTGTTCCATCAGGTATAAGGTATATTACAAAATCGTTAAAATCTTCAGATTCGCGAATCCCTATTATCTGCGACTTCACCAATTCAAGAATGGCTATAAAAGTCACAACAATTCTCAGTCGTTCGCGTACTTCGTTAATTAAGCTAAGGAAATGAAGTTCCTTAAACTTCTCAAGTTTACCGGTTATGAATGTAATTTGTTCGTCAATTGACACGGAAGGCAATTTAACCTCGTGTACAATCTCTTTTTTTACATTGTCGAGAACCCGTTTAAAGACCTTGGCAAGATCATAAACAGAAACATTTTTCAGGAGCGTAGCATATTCCGGCGGCTCTTCTTTCACATCTGCTTCATAATTTCCACGCCAGAATATTTTCCTTTGAGTGGATTCGAAAAAGCTAAGCTCTTCAGACATCTCCTTGTAACGTTTATATTCAAGGAGACGCTGCACCAGTTCGGCCCGTGGGTCAATCTCCTCGCCTTTCTCATCTATCTCCCGTGGCAGCAGCAGTCGTACCTTTATGTGCATCAGTGTTGATGCCATCAAAATGAAGTCGCCTGCTATTTCAAGATCAAGTATCTTTATCAGGTGAACGTAAGAAAGAAATTCGCCCGTGATTTTTGCAATGGGAATATCATAGATATCAACTTCGTCTCTCTTTATAAAAAAGAGAAGCAGATCGAGAGGTCCTTCAAAATGATCGAGCTTGATCTTGTACAAGGGTTATCCGATTTTCATGGCTGATCGTACTTGTGCCATGGTTTCAGAAGCAACTAATCTCGCCTTGGTTTCACCATCGTTCAATACACCCAGGAGATAATCAGTCTGGGTTGCAAGTTCTTGCCTCTTTTCATAGACAGGTTTCAGGAAGGAATCAATTTTAGCGGCACATCTAAGCTTGCAATCAACGCATCCCAGTTTTCCGGAGCGGCAATCAACTGCAATTTCTTCCTTTTCCGCTTCATTAAACTTCTGATGGTACGAATAGACGACGCACACTTCCGGTCGGCCGGGATCACCCTTCCTTAATTTCAAGGTATCGGTCACCGCTTTCTTCAACTTCTGCGTAATCTCCACACTGGTATCAGACAACAGGATGGTATTACCCAGGGACTTGCTCATCTTGGCATTACCGTCCAGCCCGATAAGGCGCGGTGTTTTTGTCAAAAGTGGTTCAGGCTCGGGAAATACTTCACCATACTGATTATTGAATCTCCGCGCCAGTTCCCGCGTGATCTCAACATGCGGCACCTGATCTTCTCCTACAGGAACTACATTGCCCTTATATAAGAGTATGTCGGCTGCCTGTAAAACCGGGTAGCCCAAATGACCATAAACAACGTTGTCAATTGTTAAATCCTTTATCTGATCCTTCAACGTCGGATTTCTTTCCAAACGGTTAACAGTGATCAACATCGCAAAAATAAGCTGAAGCTCACAATGCTCTTTGACCTGAGATTGTCTGAACACAGGGCTCTTTTCCGGATCGATACCCGCTGCCAGCCAATCAAGCAGCATGTCGATGGAATCTGTGTAAATGTTTGTTGTATCAAGGTTCGTTGTTAAAACATGATAATCTGCTATGAGATGATAATTTTGAAAATCGTTTTGCAATCGTATCCAATTTTCAAGAGCACCAACATAATGTCCGATGTGGAGCTTCCCGGTAGGGCGCATTCCACTTAATATAATTTTCTTCTGCATTCACTCAATATTAATTAATTCACAAATAAATAAGGTTTCCAGTTTTCGTCTACTTTACCGACGGTGTTTTTGATAAATAAAATATGATTCGGCACATAGGGTTTTTGCAATAATTTTAATTCAGCCTCAGCCGGTGTTCGGTTTCCTTTTTGGTTATTGCATTTAGTGCATGCACAAACCAGATTTTCCCAAGTATCTTTTCCACCGCGGGCTTTAGGAATCACGTGATCTATTGTAAGTGGCAGGTCACCCCTGCCGCAATAGGCACACTTATAATTATCTCTTTTCAGAATATTTCGCCTGGTCAATATTACCTGTTTATACGGAATGGAAACATATTTTTTCAACCGTATTACACTTGGCCAGGGAAAATCAGCCCTTAAAGATTTAATCTTTTTCTTGTGATCCTCGGAAACCAGTTCCGCTTTTGCCAGGATCAACAGGATAAGTGCCTTTTTTACCGTGCAAATCGATAAAGCTTCATAGCTCTGATTCAACACGAGTACCCGTGCATTTAATCTTCCGTTTAGTTTATGGGGTTCGAATGCTGCTTCCTCTTGAAATTAATAGTTCATATATCCTGTTATAAATCAAAAACTCGAAATTTTCTTCAAAATAGACATGAAATATAAAGAATTTCGCTTAGACTTTTTATATAAAAAGTTTTGCTTATTCTGTGAGGCGGGTAGATGCACAAACAATGGAGTTTACTCTTCATAATGAAAATGCTTCCAATTTGTCAGTAATAACCCCTAAATTGTATTATTTTGTACTATTCACATGACAATTCTGGACTTTCACCCCGCTCTTTCGTAATTGAAACGACAAGATTATAGGGTTTACCACTAAAAAATCGCAAACCCCACATCGAGTCTGAATGGATACAATACATACAGTTTTGTTCCGCCAGGCGAAAATTCTATCGCGGGTCCGGGAAATTTAATATATCTGAAAGTCTGAAGCCACCAGTTCCAGAGTGCTCCATTCCTGGGGATAATCTGTTCAAAGCAGACATCCAGCCCCAAAATATAACGGCGTTGGGATAACTGGTCAGGAGGTCCGGTGGGATCAGGGGTGAAATCAATTTTATCGCCACCATAGCCAACAGCAAGATTTAACCATGCCGGCCATAATTCTTTTACTTTTCCATCCAGCAGATTGTGTACATTTACAGAAAGCCAGAAAGTTGAGCTGTTATAGTCATCAACAAAGGTTCGCTGACGGCTTATAACAGGTTTCCCTACCCATTCCGAAGGCACATATTGCCATTTAAGAGTGAAATTCTGCAAAAAGGGTATATAATGCTGGGCAAGAAAATAGGTTGATCCCAAGGCATCAAAATACCAGTCACTTGGGCTGAATCCCCAAGCCTTGGCGTGCCCGTCCTCAGTTTCAACATAGGTTTGATAAAGACAGCCTGTGATACTTCCATAAAAATCGGCATCTTCAACATTAAATCCGGAAACCAAATATGCTTCTGAGAATACATAGGACATCATATAGGCGCCGAAAGCATGGCCAAATTTATCAACCTGAAGGGCACTGCCATAATCTTCTGTATAATGAAATGCCTGGCGCTCTCCGCTCCACCAGGCATGCTGCTGGCTTGTATGAATACTTATGAGCGTTGCAGCCAAAGCCGCGACGGTAATTGCTGAAGGAATTGGTCTGAGTTTTGTAATTTTTACAGGCATCGCCCCATCTATAGTTACCCGAGGAGCGCCGGCAAAGGTGAACAGGCTGTCTGGAACATGGAGAGTATCAGCTCCGACTGTATTCAAACTGTCCGTTCCGAAATTTGGAACGCAAAAAACGCCTTTAAATAAAATAACAGTCAATAGCAGGGAAATAAAAGCTCTCTTCATTTACAGAATCTTCCAAAAGTGAAGGTAAGATTCGATGATAACCCTTGCAGATCGTTCTTTTGCAAATTGTGATACGTTTGGTACTGTGACAACAGTCGGTAACCGGCTCCGATCCCAACAGCTACATAATTGGAAAGCGAAATACTAAGGTTAACCTGAGGTTCCCAAACAAGAAACTGTCCTGGGTAGAAAGTTGGATTTTTATTACCATCATTCGGTGGTGAGTATTTAACGTCAGCGCCGGCACAAAGCATATCGACCATGAGCTTGCAGTCCCGACCCAGTGTCTGTATATACTCCAAATGCACTCCCCCGTAACTTAAGGTAAGTGTATAGGGATTGCCAAATGCATTGGATTCCGGCGAATCGATAGAATTAGCACTTACATATATCCCCCCGCCCACTCCGAATTGCCCATCCATTACCCACATAGCTTTGGCACCAAGCAACAACGCAGAATGTCCGTTCAGTGACGCACTCTTCATTACCGGGGCAATATACCCTCCATGATACTCTACCTGTTTTGGGTGAGTGGAAATTCCAAGATCGATGGAAAGGCCCTGTATATTCTTTTTCGTGAGGATCGCATCATCTTCGTATTTAAAAAGCAACCGGTAACCTGCACCTAAAGTGACCATTGAATAATCGGACAAAGAAACCCCAAGGTGAAGCTTTGGTTCGAGTAAATAGAATCCCCTGGGAAGCCTGCTCGTATCAGAAGGAGAAAATTCGATGGAACCCCCTCCAACCAGGATGCCTGCAGTGACAAGTATAGTGTTGGCGGCTTTGAATAAATATTCAAACTCAAATCCCGTGCGCGTCATCGTCATGCCGTATCTGTCACCACCGGGCGAATAATAAGGTGATGGTATTGAATTGGTTGAAATCAGTACACTGCCGCCAAGCCCAAAATGCCGGCCAACGACCCACATAGCTTTGCCTCCGACCGACAGTACCGGTTGACCGCTAATCGATGTATAGTCAAACAAAGGTTCAATATATCCTTTTTGAATTGCTTCCTGAGAAAACACAGTGAATCCAAGTATACATATAAGGCTGAATATTATCGCTGCTTGTTTAATCAAACCGTATCATTTCTCAAATTTTGAATAGCTTTTGAGTCGAAATATAATTAATCTGCCTTAATTTGTCCTTTTAATATATTTACTGAGAAGTTTTTTTATAGTATTTTTTGAGGGCACATCCACATAAAGTGGTATTTTAATCTGTAGATGCGAAAAACAATGCACAAGGATGCTTAATGGCAATACTAAGAGAATATAAAACCATCCCGGAATTGTTCTCCTTTCTGACGTTAGAATACGGAAAGAATCTTGAACGTCCCCTTTTGAAATATAAAAAAGGTGGGCAATGGGCTGAAGTCTCATATACAAAATTTAAGGAAGAAACAATACTGTTCGGCAGGGGTTTGGCGGCGATGGGAGTAAAACGAGGCGATAAAGTCGCCATCATTGCGGAAAACCGCCCGGAATGGGCCTATAGTGATATGGCAATTTTAGGCATTGGAGCCGTTGACGTACCACTCTACCCTTCCCTCACGGCAGACAGCGTTGAATTTATACTCAATAATTCTGAAGCTGTTGCAATTATCCTCTCAAACAAGTTCCAACTCAATAAAATTCTGAAAATCAGGAATAACTGCAAGCACTTGAAAATGATAATTGTGCTGAATGAGAAGGACTGTCCTGGCAGTGAAATTGGCATTTATTCATTCTTGACCATACAAAATACCGGGCGTAATACTTCACAATTCACTGAAAAATATTTTTGGGAGAATGCCAAACTTGCCAATGAAAATGATCTTTGTACAATAATTTATACTTCAGGGACAACCGGCGAGCCCAAAGGAGTGATGCTCTCACATAAAAACATTGTCTCCAATATTCATGATGCACTGACGGCGTTTCCCATAACAAAGGACGATATTTTTCTTTCCTTTTTGCCCCTTTGTCATATTTTTGAACGTATGGTTGGCTATTATACTGCCTTTTCTGCGGGCAGCATGGTTTGTTATGCCCAAAGCATCGAAACAGTGTCACAGGACATGATAGATACCAAACCGACTATACTGACAACAGTGCCCAGATTATTCGAACGAATGCATTCCAAAATCGTTAAAAACATAGAGAGCCAGTCCTCGCAAAAGCAGAAGATATTTTATTGGGCTGTAAATGTGGGACTTGATTTCGCAAAGGCCAAAAAGGGCGGCATTCCTTCAGTGTCTCTCACCCTTAAACATAAACTAGCAGATAAACTGGTATTTCAAAAATTACGAAATCTTACAGGTGGAAAACTACGCTTCTTCGTTTCTGGAGGTGCTGCGCTCCCCAGGGAACTTGGCGAATTTTTCGAAGCTGTAGGGTTGCTGATCATAGAAGGATACGGATTAACCGAATCCTCACCTGTTATTGCCTGCAATCGGTTGGAAAACTACAAATTCGGATCAGTTGGAACCCCCTTCTCTCAGGTTCAGGTAAGAATTGCAGCAGATGGGGAAATTCTTGCACGTGGACCCAATATTATGATGGGATACTACAAGAACAAAAAAGAGACTGATGAGACTATTAAAGACGGATGGCTGCAGACCGGCGATATCGGTGTCTTTGATGCTCAAGGTTTTCTTGTTATAACGGATAGAAAAAAGCATTTATTCAAGACATCCGGCGGAAAGTACATTGCACCGTCACCTATAGAAAATCTCTTCCTCTCAAGCCAATTTATCGATCAGTTTATCCTTATCGGAGACAGACGAATGTTCCTTAGCGCGCTAATTGTACCCGATTTTGATGCCCTGCGTGCTTATGCCGACTCAAACAACCTCCCTTATAAAACGAATGATGATCTGGTTCAAACGAAAGAGATATATGATATGATGGAAGCCGAGTTGGTTAAATTTCAGAAAAACCTGGCTAACTATGAACGAGTAAGGAAATTTGCCATTCTTGATAAACCGTTCAGCCTTGAAAGCGGTGAAATGACACCCACGATGAAATTAAAGCGCAAGGTTATCGAAGAGCGATATAAAGAGCTTATTGAGGGTATGTACGGCGAACTGAAATAGAATCCATTACAGGGACTTTCTGTTTCACAGAAAGTCCCTCTGATGAATTTTATGTTTTTTGCCGGTATTAACCAATGAATCGCTATGATGAGTATTCGAGCAGCCGATTTTCATTGGCACTAATACAATCCAGGTTAAAATTATTTAACCAATAACATCTTGCCAGTTCGTGTTACGGAACCGGCATGTAGTCTGTAATAATACACACCGCCTGTCAGCATTGAGCCGTCAAACACCTGTTCATACTCCCCGGGAATCTGCTCCTTTTCCACAATTCGCTTTATAGCTTGTCCAAGTACATTGTATACCGTAAGCGTAACTTTTCCCTCAGCAGCAATGTTATATCGTATTTTAGTTGAAGGATTGAATGGATTGGGATAGTTTTGAGATAAGGTGCATTCCTTTGAAATAGGATTTCCGTTTCTAATGCCGGTATAGGGAAATACTCTAGTGATAGTAAAGTCAACCCAAAACACGCCAAAGCAGTTGGCGATTCCAGAGAACAAACTCGAACCAATGGTTTTCACAGGATCGGAATAATTCCGCCACCAGACAGAGTCAGCTTCATAGCCAAATTGAAAAGCTACTTTGCTGGGGGAGAATTTTTTACCCCAGGTTTTATACTCAGCTACTAATTCTTCAAAAGGTTTTGTTGACCAGGTAAAATCCTGACTGTCATCAACAAACAAGATTTTCCCGCGATAGCTTGAGGGCATCCATCCGGTATTATAGTGTTTAAGAAATAAGGTGTAACTCGTATCAATTGCCTGAACAGCCTGCTCCCATTTTTGTGCTTCTGCGTTAGTAACTTTTTTGCCATCGGTATTTGTCGCATCCCACTGGTACCATTCAACATCGATTCCAAATCCTCTTACACACGGATGATGTTTATACCTGTTGAGCACAACGGATATGAGTGTATCAATGTTTGCAGAGCCAGGTTCCACCTGTAACCATATTTTAATGCCCGCATTATCAAATCTGGTTAAAAAGTCTTCGTTTTGATCTTCCGGAGTGAACCCAATATGAGGATAGGCACGTCCGTTGGAGGGAAAATTTAGTGTTGTAAATCCGGTGTCCTCAAAAATGCTGACAATCCAGATCCCTGCAGGCGAAGTTCCTGAAAACTTGCCGGCTATTGCTTTCCCGGTATTAGCCCAATAAGCTGCAGTTGGGAATTGCATATTTGGATAACTTTCGAGTATGCGCGACGCCCGGAAGCCTGCAATTCTACCCGTATCTGATGTTGTCTGATTCTGTCCCAAAAGTGCAGGCGGGACAAAAATAGCGAGCGCCACAAACAAGAATATATTTCTAATCATTTTTATGTTTTCAGCTTCTTTAATGATATACCTGGGATTCACAGGGAGAAGGACAAATTTTTTATAAGGTTCAATCCAAACTACAAATATTACCGGAATTAACGAATTCTTCTCTCACGCATCAACCAGTTGCGTGATTCCCCGGATAAATATATTTCAATCATACCGATCAACAGGTAACATAATCAGGTACAACAAATGTTCAATTGATATTCAGGATATCCATCTTCTCCAATACGGGCATATTAAAAAAGCCCGGAACCTTATTCAAGTCCCGGGCTTTTAGAAATCTATATAAGAGATGCTCTCTAACCGACAATCATTACTGATAGATCAATTAGAAATGATCAATTATTTTACCAGCATCATTTTCTTTACTGATGAGAAATTACCAACGCTGAGTCTATAGAGATAAACACCAGTTGTCAGTTGTGAAGCATCAAATGATACGTCATAGGTACCGGTACGCATATTCTGGTTTAACAATGTTGATACTTCTTTTCCAAGTACGTTGTAAACCTTTAAGGTTACCATACCGTCCTGAGGAATAGCAAAAGAGATCTTTGTCGTTGGGTTGAATGGATTAGGATAGTTCTGAGCCAATTCAAACGTACGAGCATTTTTGCTTTTCGGGGTAACTTCAATACTATTAATCTGATCGCCGAATTTATTATATAAAGTGATCTGATTACCGACTGAAGGAACTGCTAATTTGAATGAGTGGTTTTTCTCTGAAGGAGCTTCGTTATCCAAATAAGTTGCACCGGTGTCTGAACCTTTATCGCTGCAGCCAAATTTGTAAGGAACATCGCCTGAGTTTGTTCCAGTAGGGAACAAAATGTTTCTTGAATAAATATGGTCGCCGGCTTTCAAATCGCCATTTACACCAGCATCATTTAGCACGATCATTGATGCAGCTGTGGTAGTAACTGCTGTATCAGCAGCAACCCAGCTTCCCAACCAGTTGCCGATAGGAATAGAACCGCCCTTTACGCCCATCCAGTCGATATTACTCAGTAAAATAGGCTTATTGGTTTTTGCGTTCACAGGACTGGAGTTCATATCAACCTGGAACAATACATTAACGTCAGAAGCAAGAGTACCCTGAACAGCTTTGATATCAGGAATCATTGGAAGCAGGTTTACTGTTGAATCTTTGGTCGGGAATGCAATTTTATGATTTGCGCTATTTTCCCAGCCATTATTGATGTAACGGGCATCAGGAAATGCTTTGAATTTCCACTCAGCGGTGTCACCGAAAGTAGATTGAACAGTCAATTGTCCCATGTACAAGGTAGGTGAAAGTTGATCTGCTTTAAGAGTACGATTTACAGGATTGATCATGACTTGACCATTCCAATCAAGTCCCATGACCTGAATTGAGTCTGTCTGAGCATCAAAATATCCCAGACCTGAACCCAACAGCGTGGTCATATCGGCTGTAAAGTTCACAGTCATTTTAACCTGCGGTTTCGGAATATAGATACTGTCATTGTTAAAGAATCCTGGCCATATAACCATGTCAGATGCAGCTAACTTAAATTCTCTGTTAGTGCTTGCGGTTGGCTGGTTGGTTTCCCAAGTATCGTTCTTAACAAATTTATACTGATAATCTTTTCCAACAGATGATGCAGGGAAAGTTACTGTCAATGCATACATTGTGTCGCCAGGAGAAACAGGTTTAAATTTAAATTTATATCCCTGCCAGTCACCTACATCGCCAGCATCAACCTGGAAGTTACCGCGCATTACCAAGCTATCAGAGCCTTCGGTAAATGCACCTTTTTTCATCAGAACTGACATGTTAGCCTGGAATTTTACATTGATACCAGAGGAAGCTTGCTTTGCTGCCAAATTGGTCCATGCTGTAGCGCCATCTGCACCAACTGCAACACGAATAGCATCAAGATCGCCTGTAGGATTTGTTACTCCACGATTGTTATAAACAACGGAACCAACTCCACCGGCGATAGCCTGATAACCATCAAAATCAGGATCAGTTGTAGCACCACCAACAATTTTGCACTCTGCGGTAGCAACAGTTGGTTCAGCAGAAAGATCAGGGTTAACCCATACATAGCATTCGTCATCATACAATGCAGGAGCAACAGTTCCCGCAGCATGGAATACATATTTCACAACGACCAAATAGGTCTGGTTCAAATTATACACTGTTGAACCCCATGAAATATTTGCAGTGGTAGTGGTTTGTTTAGAAACACCAAGATTATATCCGGCGCCATTTGTCGTTGCATACAATTTTGGTGATAAGGCTGCTGAAGAGCCAGTAGCATCACCTAAAGTGAAGAAATAACCAACAGATGTTGCTGAGGTTGCGCTTAACCGCATTAGGAATGAATAATAGAACGTTTGACCTGTATAGGCCGTAACTGGTGTAGCGAATGATTTTGACTCTCTGGCTTTTGTAGCAGATCCAGCCGGCATTGCGATATATTCGCCACCGCCGCCATTATATCCGGTATAAGTCATTGGAGTTGTGTTCGCAACCGTAACACCAGTACCGGTGCCAAGTACCCAAGATGATTGCCCGGCCAACGTACCAACCGTTAAGCCAGTGAAATCCTCCGTGAGCAACAGTTGCGCATAGCTGTGAGCTGCTAGCGCAAAGAAGAGAACAAGTAGAATCTTTTTCATAATGTGCCTTTTCTTTAGTGAATGAAATTAATGAAAAATTTCAAATCGTGTGACGTGAAAGTTCGTTTATTATTCCAAATTATACAACTACTTTTTTTTGACATCAAAAAAGTTATAGTTACCGTTTACTGTAAAATGGCTCTTGGGTGCTCCAATAGCCATTTACGAATAAAATCAGCTATATCCTGCGTGGCTGATCCTGGTGTAAACAGCTCTCCCACCCCCATTTTTTTTAATTCCAAAATATCATCTGCAGGAATGATCCCACCGCCAAGAAGGAGCACATCGTCAATCCCTTTCTCCTTCATCAGGCTAAGTATTTTCGGGAAAATGGTCATATGCGCACCAGATAGAATACTGATGCCAATGACATCTACATCTTCCTGAATTGCAGCTTCAACGATCATCTCAGGTGTCTGGCGCAGTCCGGTATAAATTACTTCCATACCTGCATCCCGCAACGCGGCGGCAATCACCTTAGCACCACGATCATGTCCATCCAAACCTGCTTTTGCTACAAGCACTCTTATTTTTTTTTCCAATTTCTTGTCTCCATTATAGACTTTGTCTTATTTTTAAAGCAACTCGTTCCAACTCATCATCCCTGTATTTTTTGAGGTTGAGCCGAAACTTGAAACCGTCATCTGTATGCCGGGGAATTATGTGTATATGCGTGTGGAATATCGTTTGCCCGGCAGCTTCGCCAATATTGGATATAATATTTATTCCATCGGCACAAAGCGCACTTTTTATCGCTATGGCAATTTCCTGTGAAAGAGTAAATATTCCGGGAATCAAATAGGTGGGGGTCTCAAGAATATTCTCACAATGCATCTTCGGCATAACCAACGCGTGACCAAAATTCATCGGATTAATATCCAATATTGCCATGATCCCATCATCCTCATAGAGAATTTCAGCAGGTAATTCCCTGGCAATGATTTTACAAAAAATACATTCCATCGCAAAAAATATTATATAGTTGATTCACTTCAAAACACCTATTCTTCGAGCCATGCTTATTTCCTTGTACGACGTGCCGGTTTCTCGCCGCACTTTTCTCTTGCCCGGTCAAGATCCTCAGCAGTATCAACTGAAATACTGTCAAACTCGGTTTCAACGACTTTTATCTTCATGCCATGTTCCAACATTCGTAACTGCTCCAGCTTTTCCAGGCGTTCAAGATCTGTTTGCGGTAATGCGGTAAATTCAAAAAGCGATTCTTTCCGGTAAACATAGAGGCCAATGTGTTTATAATGAGAGGAATACCGCAAAATATCTTTTTCGTCAATGGCATCCCTTATGAAAGGAATGGGAGCGCGTGAAAAATAAAGCGCGTAATTCTCCAAATCAAAAACCACTTTAACTGTTGCCGGTGAATTCAACTCTTGTAAATCAGTAATTTTCCGCACAAGAGTTGATATCTTAACGTTTCCATCAAAAAGCAGAGGTTCAATCGCCTGATCGATCATCATTCCAGGGATAAATGGCTCATCTCCCTGAACGTTGACAATTATATCCGCCGCGTGAAGCTCGCGGGCAACACACGCAATTCTGTCAGATCCGGTTTGTATTGTCGTATCAGTCAGATAATAATCCATATCATACTGTTGACACACATTTGCTACCCTAATATCATCTGTAGCCACCACAACACGATCCAGAAGTTTTGCTTTTGAAGCGCTTAGAAAAGTTTGCACTATCATAGGCTTCCCGCCAATATCGCAAAGAGGCTTTCCGGGTAATCGGGTAGACGCATATCGGGCAGGAATAATACCAACAACCATTATCTAAAGTTTCTTATTGTGAAATAACTTTGGGAGCTCTGAAGAAGGAATCATCTTTGTTGGGTGCATTCTTTAATGCTTCAGCTTGCGGCGTTGACGGCACTGCCAAATCCTCTCTGAATACATTTGTCATCTCCAGAGGATGGGAAAGTGGTTCAACGGTTGAGGTATCCAATTCGTTCAACTTTTCAATATATCCCAATATTTCATTTAATTCCTGCGTCATTTTTTCAAGCTCCGGCCCGGAAAAATTCAATCTTGCCAATTCTGCGATATAGGCAGCATCTTTTGTCTGGACACTCATCTTTTACCTTTCTGATCAATTATTATGGCCCTCACCTTCTCCATCAGCTCAACTTCCTCTTTTTTTGAATTTGCCTGGCTCGCCTCGACTGGTTTGCCAAATCGCACGGTTACCACGCCTCCTTTCAAAGAAAGAGTCCCCTTGGGGAGCAGATTCTCCGCTCCGCTAATAGAAACCGGGATTATCGGGAATTTAACTCTGGATGCAAGATAAAAAGCGCCTCTTTTAAAGGGCTGCACCTCACCAGTTTTGCTTCTCGTTCCTTCGGCAAACAGAATCACCGAAATATTCTTGTTTGCCATCATCTCTTTGCCCCGTTCTATGCTTTTCATGGCCTTGTCAGCATTTTTCCTATCAATCATTATATAAGGCCCGGTGGCCAATTGCCACCCGAAAAGCGGTATATTCCCCAGTTCCTTCTTAAAGACCATAGATGCCTTATTCGGAACGGCAGCCATAACTGCCGGGATATCGACCATACTGCTGTGATTTGACACATAAACATAAACTTGGTCGGGAGAAAAGTTCTCAAGTCCTTCTACTTTCAGCTTAACACCGCAAAGGAATAAAACTCCTTTGGAATATACTTTAGTCAGCCAAAAATATAACCGAAACGACCGGTCAGTAACGTTGAATATCTGTGCCAATACGGATAACACAACGGTATAAATCACAATAGCGGTTAACTTAATAACCGTAAAAATAGAGTTCAGTCAAACCTCAACAGTAAATAGTATTGCAATATAATAATTTACGACTCTTCTTCCCGCATAGTAAGTCGTAAATTCACCACAGAACCCGAAAATACGAGATTAAATTCATGATAAATTTCGTTCAATTCCCACCATTATAACTGCGGGCAAGCTAATTGCTTTTACGTTTAATTTTCGCAAAATAATTGTATGAAATCGATACAATTACCAAACATCCTGAGCCAATAAATATTCATTAATACTCTTTGCTGCCTTCCTTCCGGCTCCCATTGCAAGAATCACTGTGGCACCACCTGTCACGATATCGCCTCCTGCAAAAACGCCTTTCCTTGAGGTCCTCATCGAGTCTTCGTTAACAACAATATTACCCCACTTGGTGAAGTTTAAACCTGGTGTTGTCTTTTGTATAATAGGGTTTGAGCCGTTTCCAATTGCAACAACCGCCATCTGGATTGGCAGAATATATTCTGACCCGACCACAGGTACAGGTCTTCTGCGGCCAGATGCATCAGGCTCTCCCAGTTCCATTTTCTGTAATTGTACCCCGGTCAACCAACCGTCTTCAGTTCCTAAAAACGCAAGCGGGTTAGTCAACAGAACAAATTGAACACCCTCTTGCTTGGCATGGTGGACTTCCTCAAGCCGTGCCGGCATTTCAACTTCGGAACGGCGATAAATAATGTACGCGTTTCGCGCACCCAACCTTCTGGCGGTCCTGACCGCATCCATTGCTGTATTGCCGCCTCCAAAAACGGCTACATCACGGTCTTTGCAATCAAAAACCGGCGTGTCATATTCAGGGAATTTATATGCTTTCATCAAATTAACACGGGTTAGAAACTCATTCGCCGAATAAACACCATTTAAATTTTCTCCGGGCAGGTTCATAAAATAAGGTAGCCCGGCTCCCACGGCAATAAACACAGCATCATATCCGCCGGTGGTCATCAATTCATCAATTGAGTCCGTGAATCCAATCACAGCATTGGTGCAAAATTCAACACCGAGTTTTTGGAGTGATTCGACTTCAACCCGGACAATTTCTTTGGGAAGCCTAAACTCAGGAATTCCGTATGTAAGCACGCCACCCAGTTCGTGAAGAGCTTCAAATACTGTCACATTATGACCAGCCTGAATTAAATCAGCAGCGCAGCCAAGTCCGGCAGGGCCACTGCCAATAATTGCAACTTTTTTACCGGTTTTAGGCTGGCATACAGGGTTTCTGATACCAACTTTTTCGCGTTCAAAATCGGCAACAAAACGTTCAAGACGGCCAATCGCAACCGGTTCGTTTTTCTTCCCGACAACGCAATTCATTTCACATTGTTCTTCCTGTGGGCAAACCCGGCCGCAAATTGCAGGAAGCACGTTGTCTTGCTTAATTTTCGCTGCGGCACCGACAAAATCGCCCTCTGCCACCAGTGAAATAAAATCTTTTATCTGTACTCCAACCGGGCAACCGTCAATACATACCGGTTTGGGGCATTGTAGGCAGCGCTGAGCCTCCAATATTGCCAGCTCTTCTGTGTATCCAAGGTTCACCTCGGTAAAATTATGACTTCTTTGTTCCGCATCCTGTTCAGGCATAGCCTGACGTGCGATTTTCATCCTGTCTTTTTTCGAAAGTGGTGTTAGCATAGTGTTCTCCTCTCCTATTCCTGCACAGCGGTTTGTGCAGCGAGGGCTTTTTGGTATGCCACTTCATTGTGACATACATGATATTCATCAACCGCTTGTTTTTCAAAATTGTTATAGGTTCTGTTACGTTTTATCAGCAAGCCAAAGTCTACCAGATGCGCATCGAATTCGGGACCGTCGACGCAAACGAACACCGTTTTATTGTCAACAGTTGCCCTGCACCCACCACACATTCCCGTTCCGTCTACCATTACAGGATTCAGACTTACGACGGTCTTGATGCCAAAGGGTCTTGTCGTTTCAGCAACGGCACGCATCATCGGTATTGGTCCAATAGCCAGCACAAAATCGATTTTTTTGCCAGAATTTATGATTTCAAGTAATTTTTGTGTAACAAAACCATGAAATCCATAAGAGCCGTCATCAGTGGTAATGTGTACTTCATCGCAATTTGCCTTCATCTCGTCTTCAAGTATCACCAAGTCTTTCGTACGTGCACCAACTATGGAAATTGTATAATTGCCAGCTTGTTTGAGTGCTACTGCGGTCGGATATGCAATTGCAGCGCCAACCCCGCCGCCTATACTTATGGCAGTACCAAAATTTTCGATGTGCGATGCTTGCCCCAAAGGCCCAACAACATCATGAAAATAGTCGCCGGACTCTAAATTGTTAATCTCTTTGGTAGTTTTGCCAACTCCCTGTACAATGATAGTGATAGTACCACTCTCCGGATTTGAATCTGCAATAGTCAGTGGGATGCGTTCGCCTTTGGCATGTGAGCGAACAATAACAAATTGACCCGCCTTGCGTTTGTGCGCAATTTTGGGAGCTTCAATAATAAACCGTTTGATATCAGCGGCAAGAAACTCCGCTTTAATAATTTTGTTCATAGTATAATATATATGTGATTAATTAATCAGAATTACTGGTTCCGACGTGAATTAGTGGAATGATTGCAAAAAATGTTGTGCCCGTTTCCCTGGTTGAAATAAAACCAGCTCTTCCCTGTAAATATTTCTCGGTTAATAATTTTACACTGTAAGTCCCAAGACCCCTGCCAGTACCTTTAGTTGAAAATGAACGGTTAAAAATCTGGAGTTGGACCAGAGGCGGGATATACCCGTTGTTATGAACGCTGAAGACAAAGTAAGAAAATTTAACATCGCCGCGGAGTGTTACTGTTGCTCCCGGTTCAGCAGCTTCCAATGCATTTTTGAGCATATTACCCAGAATTCTTCTTGCCAACCGTTCATCGGTATACATTATCGCACTCTCTGTACCATGATTTTCAACAATTAGTTTTCCTTCAGCGGCAGAATGCATACTATAAAGTTGAACTGTACTTTTGATGATCTCGACTGCGGTAACAGAGTTCAGATGTAATTTCAATTCACTGTTTTCTGCTGAAAGAATATCTCTCTGCGCCTGGATTTCATCAACCAGTCGGGTCGTAAGTGAAGCAAGTATTTTGCCAAATTCATTTGCTTCCTCAGGTGAAGCACCATCGAGCAGTTCTGCGAATCCCTGAATGCCGCCAGCCGTATTTAACACGTCATGAAAAAAGATGCTCTCCAATGCGATTTTTCGTTTTGCATCACTTATATCCATAATACTGAAAACAACGTATCGCTCATTGAATACTTCGAGCGGAACCGTATGTACTTTGTAGTCAAAGGCATCGCTGCTTTTAGTGAGCATTCTGCATTCTTCTGTGGAAGTCCGGCCAGACTGACTGGAGAGTATTGCCCGGGCTGCACCACAAACCATACAGTTTTTTGTAGTGCCACAGCCTCCTTCCATTTCATCTGAGTGCAGGCAACCAATGAGTTCTCCCGGACGCAAGCCCAGAATATCATCAACCGTATCAACCTTCATATAATCCAATGCTGCCTGATTGGCAAACACGATCTGGCGGTTGTTATTCAAAACCAATACAATGTTTGGAATTGCGTTAATTAAGACGCATTTCTCTTGCTGTTCAGCCAGACGAAAATGTGTCTGGCGAATTTCTTCATCGGTCGAACGCTCCGGAGTTGCAAACTCAGTTTTCATTGTTGGTTGGTTCTCAGGAAATATTCTTTGTTAAACCACCATCAATGGTGATGGTATTGCCGGTTATATAACCGGCCTGTTCGCTAATTAAAAAGGATGCCAGCGCTGCTATTTCTTCCGGTTGTGCAAGCCTTTTCATTGGAGTCAATTCCTCGAGCTCCTGCATAGCGTTCTCAACGGATATACCTTGTTTCTTTGCGCGGAATTCAGTTAATTCTTTCATGCGATCGGTGAATGTATAACCCGGGGCAATATTGTTGAAAGTGATTGCATGCTGCGCATACTGAACACTAAGCACTTTGCATGCGGCTGTCAAGGCCATGCGGTACGCAGAAGACAGTATCAGATTATCGACATACTGTTTTGTCGCTATTGAAGTAATATTTATTACTCTGCCCCACTTTTGCTCTTTCATTCCGGGAAGACATGCATGGATTAGTGCCAGCGCGCTCTTTAATATTTCCTGATGCGCCATGTCCCAATCATTAATAGCAATATCGGGGAAATATCCGGCCGGTGGGCCGCCACAATTATTTACCAGTACGTCTATATTGACATTTTTGCTTTGACAGTAAAGAGTCAGATTCTGAACTGATTTTGCATCCCGCAAATTGCACAGAATCGATTCAACTCTACCCGGCGCAAGTTCGTTAAGTTGCATAAAAGCAGAAGCAAGATTTGCTTCATTGGATGAAGAGATCACCACGTTATAGCCCTTCTGAGCTAAGTCTTTGGCAATTGCAAAGCCAATTCCTTTGCTTGCTGCTGTTATCAGTGCCGTTCGTTTATTGCTGTTCATACGGTTGCATTAATTATTTGAATTCAATTTCGAGATAAATTAGCATTTATTCAACAGGGCGTAAAATTATTACCCCGGAATGCTTTTTAATCGAATTACAATATTCGCTGAGGGATTGTTTCGAAATCATTACCGAACTTCCTTCATGCGGTGCGTGGAGGAGGTACTTTCTGCCATCAGGTCCGGTCACAATCATTGCCACATGCCCAATATCAAGGCCGGAAACCATGGTAGTGAATCCAACAATATCACCATCCTGCAATTGCTTTTCTATCCGGGATATTTCCGTTTTTGGTATAAAATGGAATTCTTGTCCGGATATTTTTCTTTCTATAATACGGATACTGTCAATACGTTCGTTATTGTGAGCCAGTTTTTCATAGGCAGAAGGGTGTGCACTCATAAAGTTCAGTTTAAGTTCATAAGGAACTCCACCAAGTGATTCAGTTATATTCTTAACTAAACCCTTTCGGACATTGTCCAAGCTCCACTCTGAGAAATAATGCAGACGGGAGCAATATCCTGCCATTTTTCCATTTCTGTAGCGGATCTCACCTAAGTTTTTGCCAAAATCGGAATAATCACCTCCGTGCTTCAACGTTCGCGCCAAGGCAAGCATCTCCTCCACAAACGTTGTACAGTCGAATTCTCTCAAATTGATAACCAGTGATTCTTCATTTCCGGTTTCAAGAGTATGTGACCGGTATGGTGATCCTATAAATGATTTAGCCAATTGAGCCACTACAACACCCATCGGCTGTTGGCTTATATCCTTAGTTAACACTGACTGTTTGTGCCTGACAAATAGAATGCTGTCAAGCGATGAATGGCTTTGCCCTTGTGCCAGAGCGCCAAAAAGGAGTATAAATAATACCGGGAAAAAACATCTGGACATTAAAAAGGAGAATCCTCGTGTTGTGCCGGATAATCATTAGATGCAGATGAAGGGGCATAATAATCGCGTCCAATTTTGTCTTTACTGACAAATTTAGCGTATTCTTCAATGAAAACAAGTTCCACAGTTCCTGTGGGACCATTTCTGTGCTTGGCAATAACAATCTCTGCAATACCTGGCCCTTCGCTCTGGCTCTCACCGCCGCCTGCCTTGTTCCTTGTATAGTATTCCGGACGATGAATAAACATTACAATGTCTGCGTCCTGCTCAATTGAACCGGATTCACGCAAATCGGAAAGCTGTGGTGTTTTATCAACACGTTTTTCAACTTCACGATTAAGCTGAGCAAGTGCGAGTATGGGTATATCCAATTCTTTTGCCAGTGCTTTCAGCGATCGGGAGATATGCGAAATTTCGCGTTCTCTGCTCTCGTTCTTATCCGCGCTATGCATCAGCTGGAGATAATCAATAATGATAAAGCCGACGCCTTTTTCCTTTACCATGCGTCGTGTTTTGGCGCGAATTTCAAGAATAGTCTGTGCAGGAGAATCATCTATATAAATGGGCAGCTTCACCAATCTGGCGGCACTGGATGACAGCTTGTAAGACTCTTTCAGAGGCAATTTTCCGGTTCTAACCTGGAATGCGTTTAGTTCTGCCTCAGAACAGAGAATACGCATCACCAATTGTTGCATAGACATTTCAAGACTGAACACGCCTACCGGCACATGCTCGGCAGCCTGTGTAGCCAGGTTCAATGCAAATGCCGTTTTTCCCATTGAAGGACGGGCTGCAAGAATAACAAGATCGGATTTTTGAAAACCACCAAGCTTATCATCAAGGTCATAGTATCCGGTCGGGACTGCCTTGCGCTGCCCTTCATTAGAGTGGATAGTATCAATATATTCCATCAGAGAGTTAACTGCATCTTTCAGTGGAACATAACTCTTGGTAATGTGCTTTTCGGTAATTTCGAATATCTTCTTTTCAGCATTTTCCAGAATAGCAAGTGCATCCTCCCTGGCTTCATATGCAGTAGAAGCAATCTCATGGCTGATACCGATGAGTTCCCTGAGAATGGAGCGTTCCAGGACAATACGCGCGTGGTATTCGAAATTGGCAGCACTCGATATTTCCTGGGTCAATTCTGCAAGATAGACGGCGCCACCAATCTCCTCAAGTTGTCCGGTGCGCCTAAGCTCTGAGAGCACCGTCACATTATCAATGGGCTCATTTGCTTTGAATAATTCAACAATTGTATGAAATATGATCCGGTGGGCTTTTACATAAAAGATATCTTCTTTTATGGTATTTATTCCCTTGGTCACTGTCTGGGGATCAATGAGCAGGGCTCCAATCACCAGTTTTTCAATATCCGGAGCAGATGGGACTCTTAGTCCTCTTTCGTTTTTTTCTTCATTCATAATTGTATATTGTTTCCAAACTTATTAATCGCTATTGCGGTTATCGTATAATTTGCGAAAAGCTTTAACATCTTCCCAACAATCTCTTTTGTAGGCCGGATTGCGCAGCAGTGCTGCCGGGTGATACGTTACCATTGCAGTTATTCCCATAACTTTATACTCTTTAAGACGCATACTTTTCAAAGTCCCCTGCAGGTTCAGCAGGCTTTCAGCGGCAGTAGCGCCCAAACAAAGTATCAAATCCGGCTTTACCAACTCGATTTGTTTGTGAAGATAGGGCAGGCACTTTTGCACCTCTTCCGGTTCAGGCTTCCTGTTCCCCGGTGGACGGCATTTGACAATGTTGGCAATGTAAACTTCATTTCGTTCGAATTTAATGGCTTTAAGAATATCATTCAACAACTGACCTGCTTTACCAACGAATGGTTCACCCTGTGCATCTTCATCAGCACCGGGACCCTCTCCCACCAGCATAACTTTTGCATGCGGATCCCCTACCCCGAACACAAATTTCTTGCGGGTGGCACCTAACGGACAAATGGTGCAATGGCAAATGCTTGCATTAAATGAGTCCAGGTCAAGTGCATCGGAAGAAAAGGCGCCTTTTTCCAATGATCGTTCAGCATATACTGATTCCGGCTCGTGTATGGCTATCATTTCTCCCGCAGGCACATCATTATAATCGATTGTCTCTGTTTCAAGTACAGAGGCGAAGAGATCGTCACCGAATATTTCTTTTTGAAGCAGCAACGTAGCAATAACCGTCGGTTTACTGTCAGACATAGCGCTCTTTCATGGCATCCAATATCGTATGTGCCATCTGAAATTTTGATCGTTGTGCAAAATCCTGCACCGTTCCATCGGCATGCAGTATTTTGACTTCATTAGTGTCAACTTCAAATCCGGCCCCTGCTTTAACAGCCGAGTTCAGAACCACCATATTGAGACCTTTTGCATGGAGTTTCTTTTCAGCATTTGCGACTTCCTGCTCGGTTTCAAGTGCGAAACCAACCACAAACCTGTTTTTTTTGTCGACCGCTTTCAAGATGTCCGTTGTTTGGGTCAATTCCAGGGTAAGATCGCCCTTTTGCTTTTTAATTTTATTTTTGGCCGGGTTTTTGGGAGTATAATCAGCAACGGCAGCAGCCATTATCAGAATGTCGTTACTTCCAATGTGATTCATCACCTGATGGTGCATCTCCCGTGCTGATCTGATCTCTTCCCTTTTTATTTCGGGATAGAGGTATTGTGCTGTGTGGCCTGAGATCAGGGTAACATTGGCGCCGCGCAGATAAGCAGCTTTTGCCAGGTTGTATCCCATTTTACCGCTTGACCTGTTGCCGATATACCGGACTGGATCAATATCCTCAAAAGTTGGGCCGGCAGTGACCAGAATGTTTTTCCCTGACAGATCCTTGCGATAGCCTAAAAGTACAGTTTCACAGAAATCAATAATTTTTGACAATTCCGGCAATCTGCCTGATCCTGTTAAGCTGCTTGCCAAAAATCCGCTTTCGGCGTCAAGGATATTAATTCCGTTGTTTTGCAATTTCCGAACATTTTCGCGGGCAACGGGATTATCATACATTATTTCATCAGCCGCGGGGCACACAACCATTGGAGACCTGCTTGCCAGAGCAAGCGTGGTAACCGGGTTGTCTGCAAATCCATGTGCAATTTTGGCAATTGTGTTTAATGTAGCCGGTGCGATCAAATAAAGATCAGCCCATTCGGCAAGATGAATATGCCAGGTTCCTTCACCACTTCCTTCAAATATGTCCGAAATTACCGGATTTTGAGATAGTGCGGCCAGAGTCAAAGGAGTCACGAATTTCAAAGCTGATGGGGTAGTTATAACTTTAACTTCAGCTTCACGTCGGATCAGTTCACGGATTAAATAGCAGCACTTATACGCAGCAATGCCACCGGTAATGCCCAGCAGGATCTTTTTGCCTTTTAAACCGTTCAAAGGGTCTGTGATATTCTGTTTCATTTTTTGATTCTGGTTATTCAATTAATGTTATTTGCTGAATCAACGTATTTCCTGACAAAGCCAACACTAAAATTAACAAAAAAGGAGCAGTGCATAAAGGCATTTTTCCAAAGTGCCAATATTTCCTTTATTAAGCGTTCCAGGATGCGAATGAAAATTCAGCGACAAATTAACAACCAGTTCCAAGTAATTCATCGATTTGTTTTCTCAGGTTGCGTTGGTTCGCCCGCCTTCGGGGACGTAAAATTCGAGTGATTCATTCTCCGCGGGGTTCCCCCGCGCCCCGCAAGACGGGATGAGACAGTTATTCACATTGTGCCCTTGTCAGGGCACTTTTTTAGTTATATCTACCCCAAGGGAGGAATAGTTCTAAAAAGGGGAGCAAAGTATTTGGAATGCTTAGGAATATTATTTAGATAATCGAGGCAGGTTAACTATTTCCGTCATAAGATATTTTGCATTGCCACTTAAATTTCAGATGAACCCAGGATGCGAATGAAAATTCTGCGACAAATTAACAACCAGCGCCAGATGATTCATCGATTTGTTTTCCCAGGTTGCGTTGGTTCGCCCGCGCCCCGCAAGACGCTGACCATGAAATTATCTTAGAAACGCTCCTGATTAGGTAGATTCCCGCCTTCGCGCGAATGACGCATGCTTGAGAGCCTGTTAAGTTGACACCTATGCGTGAAAACAGGTATCCATCTTCCAGTCATGGTGTAATGCATTGATACTGGACAATACAATCAAACTAACGACGTTTCCAGTACCTATTATTTTTCTATGTGTACATTTTGCACTATATTTTCATCTGATAAAGCTAATTCCCCAACACAAGAAAATCGGCAAATGGATATAGAAGAAATTCGCGAATATGCACTTAGGAAAGAACAGGCGACCGAAAGCCTACCTTTCGACGAGGAAACCCCGGTATTCAAGGTTTGCGGCAAGATGTTCATGCTGCTGAACCTTACACCTCCCTTTTCAATAAATCTTAAATGCGATCCTGAACGGGCTGTTGAACTTCGAGAAGAATATGAGGACATTCTCCCGGGTTACCATATGAATAAAACACACTGGAATACGGTAATGCTGGAAGGAACCATTCCCGGCAAATTACTGGCTGAGCTTATCGACCACTCATACGAGCTGGTGGTCCGGGCACTGCCCAAAAAGTTGCGTGAAAATTTTCAGGATGGAGGATTGAACCCTTGAACATAAAAGCACCCGCCTCGCGCCTCGCAGAGACTCCTGCGAGCATTTTTGCTGTGATGACCAAGTTAGCGCTGGATAATAATGCTATTAACCTCTCCCAGGGATTCCCGGACTTCAACTGCGATGACGCGCTAATTGAAATCGTCCGAAAATATATGCGGGATGGGTATAACCAGTATGCGCCTATGCCAGGCGTTCCAAGGCTAAAACAGGGAATATCTGATAAAATCAACAGTCTTTACGGTATGTTGATCGATCCCGATAAAGAAATAACCATTACGGCCGGTGCAACTCAGGCACTGTTTTCAATTATCACTTCCTTTGTGCTTCCCGGAGATGAAGTGATAATTTTTGAACCTGCTTATGATTCATATCTCCCCTCCATTCAGGCTATGGGAGGCATTGTAAGACCTTTACCACTGCATCCACCTGACTTTTCCATTAACTGGGAGTCGTTTGAAAGAACAATTTCTTCCACGACCAAAATGGTGATCATCAACACACCGCACAATCCCTGCGGTTCATTGCTTTCATCCGATGATCTTAAAAAAATGGCTGCATATTCCAATAAACACGGCTTTCTGATTCTGAGCGATGAAGTTTATGAACATATTGTATTTGACGGTATCACCCATAAATCAATGCTTTCTCATTTTGATGACTGCCCCAACCTTCTGACTGTTTTCTCCTTTGGGAAAACGTATCATACAACGGGGTGGAAAGTTGGTTATGTAGTCGCACGGCCGGAATTGACTACTGCTTTCAGGAATATTCATCAGTTTACCGTGTTTGCAGTGAATACTCCAGTTCAATATGCCTATGCAGATTTCATTGAAGAAAAGGAACGGTATCTGACACTATCTTCATTCTATCAACAAAAAAGAGATTTGCTCCTGGAACACCTGAAGGGCTCAGCATTTAGATTTACACCATCGCAGGGAACGTACTTCCAAATACTTGATTACAGCGACCTGACGAACATACACGATTTTGCATTTGCAAAACTGCTCGTAACAAAATACGGCATCGCGGTTATTCCGCTCTCGCCATTCTATTCAAAGGGTTCCGATCTGTCGATCATTCGTATATGTTTTGCCAAAAAAGAAGAAACATTGATGCAGGGTATCGAGAGATTGCTAGATGCGGCTTCTGATTTGCAAAAAGGAAGCACCAACAGATGACAGCCCTGGGAAGACGAATTCTCACCGTTAACGACAAGCTTATACTGTTTTACGGAATTCCCGAGAGGAACGCCACGACACCGTCTCCACTTACCACACTGATCGGAACGATTCTATCACAAAATACAAATGATAAGAACTCTTACAAAGCATACCTTAATTTACGCGGGAAATACCCATCATGGGAACAGGTTGCCATATTGCCGATAAAAATAATTGAAAAGGAAATCAGGATAGCCGGACTTGCCAAACAAAAGGCTGCAGCCATTAAGGGGGCATTGACAGCGATTCAGGCAAAACAGAAGTCATTAAACTTGGACTACCTGGAAAAGATGAGTGACTTTGATGCTTTGAAGGATTTGACTGCAATGAATGGAGTTGGAGTTAAAACGGCTTCCTGTGTATTACTCTTCTCCATGTTCAGAAACGTGTGCCCCGTTGATACACACGTCCACAGAATATTAAACCGCCTGGGCCTGGTTGAAGCTTCCACACCTGAGAAAACTTTTTGGCTGATTCAGGAGCACCTGCCTGAGAATTCAGCACATACTTTTCATACAAACCTGATAAGGCTGGGAAGAGAATTTTGCAGACCGGCCAAACCTTCATGCGGGGTTTGTCCGCTGAAAAAGGTTTGTAAATTTGAAAATAAACTTACCGAAAACTCAGAATACAAAAAGAACGAGTTCCTGCTGCTTGACTCACTTTAGCTGAGTATTATCAGCATCTTTAAGAACATACAGCTTGTCCCCCGCTCTAACTCTTTGATGGCAAAGAAAAGTTATCGTATCACCTTTCCCTGCAAATTCTTTTTCGATATCATTCACGCGCATGGTTTCAATCTCAAGCTCCACCACGCCGCTTGTTTTCCCGATAATTAACACTTTATCGCCTTTGCTCAACGTTCCGCCTTTTAATCTAATAAAGGCCGCCATACTGTTTTTATAATAATTGAGCACTTCTCCGCGATATTCCTTGCGGATTGCCGCTATGTTGCCTTCCTCCGTGGCAAAGTCCTTGCCATCAGGGTCAGCATGATAAAAACCTGAAGTGAATCCACGATTAAAAACATCATTTAATCTCTCGGTGAGCTCGGATTTTCTTTCAGTTGTCAGTGCATTTTCAAAATACGCATCAATTGCTGCACGGTAAACTTCTGTCACTGCTGCTGCATATTCCGGGCTTCTTTTCCTTCCCTCAATTTTGAAAACGTGGATACCCGCTTTAATCAATTGATCAAGAAAATCGATAGAGCACAGGTCTTTAGATGACAAGACATAATCATTCCCCATGGTCAGTGAATAATCTTTTCTTTCATCATAAATCTGATATTCCCTTCTGCAGGGTTGGATACAATCACCACGATTGGCACTTCTGCCAAAAAGTTCATGGCTCAGAAAACATCTGCCGCTTACGGCTATGCACATGGCACCGTGAATAAAGGCTTCAACCTCAATATCAACCTGATTAATGATCTCTTTGATCTTTTCCAGTGAACATTCCCGTGCCAGAACAACACGTTTTGCGCCAAGCTTATGATAGAAACGAGCTGCAGCCGAATTTGCCACAGAAGCCTGCGTGGAGATGCAGAATGGCATCTGATGCTCAATACACAATTGGATGACTCCCGGATCCCAGCATATTATCTCATCCACTCCCTCAGTTTTGGCGGTCCGGATAATGGCTGCCGCTTTCTCCAGTTCTTCATCGAACAATATGGTGTTCAGCGTCAAATGCGCCTGCACTTTGCGTTCGTGACAAAGAGTCACAACCTCATGGATCTCATCAATAGTGAAGTTTTCTGATTGAGCCCGCATATTGAAGTCCTGAATGCCAAAATAAACCGCGTCGGCTCCCCGGTCAATAACGGCATTCAACATAGTCCAACTGCCGGCGGGCGCCAGCAGAAGTGGTTTATTTATTCTCATAATAGCGTAGTCTGCTTCATTTGTTAGCTTGTTGTGCAATTCGTAAATTTTGCGCACCGCAATCTATCGTATTTGGCGGGAAATTGAAAATAGTATACATTTTAAAATACAATATACGGGAACACTGGAATCCGATTCCCTTTTATGCACTAAACAGCTTTTCCAAATATGAATGTTATAAAACCCGCTCAATTACAATCCGGAGCAACCGTTGGACTGATAACTCCTGCATCACCGGTAGCTGATAAAGAGAAAATCCGGAAAAGTATCGATTACCTGGTTGAGCAAGGCTATAAGGTCAAGACAGGACAAAATGTAGGTGAGGTTTCGGGTTATCTTGCCGGAAGTGATGAACAGCGAGTAAACGATATACATGCATTGTTTTCCGATCCGGAAGTGAAGGCAATATTCTGTCTACGTGGAGGATACGGCTCGGGGCGAATGCTTGACAGAGTGGATTATTCTCTGATCCGGAACAATCCCAAAATATTTATTGGTTATAGTGATATCACGGCATTGCATTCCGCATTCTTCAGCAAATGCGGACTGGTCACTTTCTCGGGCCCAATGCCAGCCGTGGACTTCCAATCAGAATCTCCTTCATTCACTACCACCGAATTTTGGAAGCTGGTGCAAACCAGAGACTACTGGAAAGAATTCCGGCTTCCTGAATCCGCGAACCTTACCTTTCTGACTGAAGGAACTGCCGAAGGAACACTGTTGGGTGGAAACCTCACACTTATCAACAGTCTTCTGGGAACCGCCTATTTACCTGATCTTCGGGGAAGCATTTTATTTATTGAAGATATTGGAGAACCACCATATCGCATTGACCGTATGCTTAATCAGCTTAAACTGGCAAATGTGCTTTCGAAACTTCAAGGTGTTATTCTGGGAGATTTTTCTGAATGCATAGAACCTGAGCCTGAAAAGCCAACACTCAGTTTACAGGAGGTTTTTGCTAATTATTTTGGTGATCTGTCCGTTCCTGTGTTGGCCGGATTTCCCCATGGCCACATAAAATTGTTCTCAACTCTGCCATTGGGAATTAAAGTGCGAATTTCCAGTTTGGAAAAACCAATTACGCTATTGGAGAACCCGTTTGCTGATTAGCAGTTACTGTAACCGTCTATTTTTGAAGTAACCGCTTAACTTCCTGTCTGATGGAACCATCGGAAAAATATCTTGAGAGATTCTTCCCGGGGCATTGTGTAACCGCATAATCTTTGTGTGTTTTTATGGAGTCTGCCGGGATGGAATATTTGCGGCAGGATAATTCCAGCAAAGAGAGCAACGAGTGTAATTGTTTTGGGGCAGGTTGTTGTTCATCAAAATTTCCCAGAAGCGCAATTTGCAGTTGTCCATCCACATTTTCATTCAAATTGGTTTCGCCCTGAGTGAAAACATTCCGTCCTTCATAGATAATCCCGGACAGATCAATGAAGAAATGATATGGAACATCGCTCCAGTTACGGTCTTTTCCCATACCCCATGTTTGGATATGATGAATATGTTCAGTCGGGCTTTGTTTAGTTGTATCAAAGAATGTTCCTTCATGATGAACCACTATACGGGATGGAACCTGTGGCTTGAAGGGTCGTGGGTTCTCTGCTTTCCAGGAAGTGCGGTCCAGAATGGTGACGTCTGATAAGGAGGAGCAGGCGCTAAATAAAAAGGCGAACATAGCAGCGGTCGCTAATAAAAGTGTTTTCATTGTACAGTGTGTAGAATCGAAATGAATAAAAAATTATTATATAAATAAAAACCGTCGTCACATACCGGCGGTTTCAATTCTCAATTTGATCGAATTAACCTGTTCACAGAATCTGTTGTCCGATTCCATGAGTCCCCTCACAGTTGTGCAGGCGTGAATTACCGTGGAGTGATCCCGTCCGCCAAAATAGAGCCCAATGTTTTTCAATGAGTTTTTGGTTAATTCTTTTGACAAATACATAGAGATTTGTCTGGCCAATGCTATTTCTGCTTTACGCGTTTTATCACGGACTTTATTCTCATCAATCTTTAATGACTCGCAAACCATCTTTGTAATCAGATCAACGCTGATGTATGTTTTTCGGGTTGTTGAGATCTCCTGCACGGTTTTTTTTGCAAGTGGCAGATCCATGTCGCGTGAAGTGAGAGAAACATTCGCCAACAGCTTCAACAAACAACCTTCAAGTTCCCTGATGTTTGAGGTGATATTTGAAGCTATATAATCAAGAATTCCCGGTTGAATGGAGAGTCCGATTTCGTCAGCTTTCTTGTTCAGGATAACCAGCCGTGTCTCATAGTCCGGTGGGGTTATATCAGCTGTGAGGCCCATATGAAAGCGTGAGATGAGCCGTTCGTCAAGACCGCGAAGATCCTTAGGAGGTTTATCACTTGTAAGAATGATCTGCTTTCCGCCATTATACAGCGAATTGAAGGTATGGAAAAAATGATCCTGCGTTTTTTCTTTGCCTATAAGGAACTGAATATCATCTAAAATAAGAACATCAACAGCACGGAAAAAACTCTGGAATTCATTAACCGTATTGTTTTGAATTGCCTCAAGAAATTTAACCGTGAATTCCTCGGTTGAGACATAATGCACCCGCAACGAAGGATGTGTGCTTACTACCTTGTTGCCAATTGCATGCAACAGATGAGTTTTGCCGAGTCCAACGCCACCATAAATAAATAAAGGGTTGAACGATGAACCTTGGGGAGTGTTCCCTACTGCCAGTCCGGCGGCATGAGCAAGTTCATTGCCGCTGCCTTTGATGAAGTTATCAAATGAGTATTTGGGGTTCAAACCAGTATTAAAATCAGAGGCAATTTTTGTCGGGATCTTGATCTCGGGAGCCTTGATATGAACGCTGATAGAACGTTCGGGTTTGATATCCAAGGCTTCATCCTGAATTACATATTCAATTGCACCCGTTTCTCCAAGGGTTTCCTTGATTGTTTTATGCAGGAGAGAGTTGTACCGTTGATCTATCCATTCATAATAATAGGAATTGGGCAGTTGAATCTTAATTGTGTTCTCAATGATCTCAAGCGGTTTAATCGGAATAAACCAGGTATTGAAGGTCATTGGCGAGACGTTATCCTTAATAATCGTCAAACATTTGTTCCAGACTTGAGATGCAGTAAGGGTATCAAGTTTATTCTCAAGAACAATATCCATAAAAGTTATTCACACTCCAATTAAATCAGAAACCGATTATTTTGTAAAAATTTACCACAAATGTATTATGCAAGAAGAATCTTTCAACAACTTATTAACAGTGGTGAAATCGTACGTAATATATTGTTTTTTAATAAGTTATGGCGTTCAAAATAATGTAAGTTAACATATATCCGGCAACGTTCTGAATACTGATTCAGTATCCAGTCGTGAAACATTTTCACGAATAAAAGTTATCCACATTTTTTTAACACCTTTGGTTGCCTCGTATCTGTATGAAAAATACAGCGGGATAAACGATTACGCAAATTAATTTTAATTTATCTTTAAAAAATTGTTAAATTTTCCCAATGATCGTCAAAGATCTGATTTGAAGCTGGGTTCAAGCAAATTTTGTTCCTTATTAATTCAGGCAAGTATACGATAATACCGAAGTAAATGAGGTCGCTTGGCGATGGATTGATCCCTTGAATCAGGGAAATCAGTTGCTTGGAGATAGTTTGAACTGGCAGGATTGTTTAAAAACAAAAACCGCTCATAAGTCATTGTCTTATAAGCGGTTATCTTGTGGAGCTAAGCAGGATCGAACTGCTGACCTCTTGAATGCCATTCACTCAAAAGCCGTTTTTTCGCTTATTTTCTGCGTTTTTACGCTATTTTAGACCTTATTTTTTGTCGTTTTTGGCCATTTTTGAAAATGTGTGTTAAAATAGTGTAAACATTTTTCAGGAAAAAATATCTGTGCCTTTTAGTAGCCGAATTCTTCGATAAATTGTGTATTAAACACTACTCAAAATATCGCTAAAGTCGTCATTATTGAAAAGTTTTTCGACGATAAATTGCATCTTTCCCGTGGTGTTTATTTGTCATACGGTGAATCAATATCAAGGTATATTTCGTATATTTACCTTGTAAACGATTCACAAAGCAGAACTATGAATAAGATAATCAACATATTTGAAAAGAATAATGGCTATTCCTGTATGAAGGCGCTCAGGGAAGCCGGCATTCAGACCCGCGATATCGCAGGAGCCGTAAAACAAGGGATGATCTCCAAGATCAAGCCAGGACTTTACCGGCTCGTGGACTTCCCTTGGGACGAACACAGCAGTTTTGTTGATGTCTGCCGGTCGAATAAGATGGCTGTCATTTGCCTTCTTTCCGCTGCTTCATACTATGAGCTCACAACCTTTAGCCCGTCTGAGGTATATGTCGCGGTTCCGAATAATACCGACAAATTCCATCTGCAGTATCCGCCGGTACGGGTATATTATTTCTCCGACAGCTATTACGACCAAGGTATCGACAGTATCCGGGTAAAGGGCGGGATCATTAAAATGTACAACAAAGAGAAGACGATCGCAGATCTCTTCCGGTATCGGAAAAAACTCGGAGAAGATGTAGCAGTCGAATCCCTGAAAGAATATCTCAGGGATAAAACGAAAATGGACATTGCAAAACTGCTCAGGTATGCGCAAAGTTGCGGCGTAAAAAAAAGTATTGAACCAATGATCAAGGCTATTCTGTCATGACAAAAAGCAAAGATATGAAAAACCTGGCAGCGTCAGTCAGAGAACGGTTACGGAATATTTCAGTAAAAACCGGTAAAGAATTCCAAAGCATTCAGCGCCAGTATGTACAGGAACGTTTTCTTTACCGTCTTTCGGTGTCAGAGTATGCTGATAATCTGATCCTCAAGGGCGCGCTGCTTTTCGTAGCCCATGATATGAGCCGGTCCCGCCCAACCAGAGATATTGATTTCCTTGGTAATGCTATTCAAAATCAAAGGGAAGAAATCGAACAGGTAATAGGGGAAATTATTGGTATTCATTGTGACGACGGATTATTATTCGGTCTCGACAGTATCGTTTCGGAAGATATTGTTGAAGGTGCAGCCTACCATGGAGTCCGCATCAAATTTGATGTGTTTCTTAAAAAGTCAAAAGAAAGAGTTCAGCTAGACATAGGATTTGGCGACCGTATTACCGGCGGGCCTGTTGAAATAGAGTTTCCTGTTCTGTTGGACTTCCCGGTCCCGCGTATCAAAGTATATTCTATTGAAAGTGCGATTGCCGAAAAATTTGAAGCCATTGTTTCCCTGCAGCTTCAGACCAGCCGCATGAAAGATTTTTATGATATTCTGTTCTTTGCCGGGAACCATGTATTCAGAATGGATACATTGAGGAATGCAATTTTAACAACTTTTGAGCACAGAAATACTGACATCAAAAATCGTAGATTCATCTTTCTTGATGAATTTAAAACAGACGAAAGACTTCAAAATTTTTGGACGGCTTTCCTTGACCGGTCAAAGCTTTCTGCTGACAGAAATTTTGCAATTGTTGTAACAAAAGTTCAGACCTTTATCGATCCGATATTTGGCAGCGAAAATAAATCCTGGAACCTTGAGACATTCAGTTTGGATTAAGTAGCCAGCGTTCCCTGGTCACAAAAGTCAAATATTACGAAGAAGCACTTATTCTGCGTATTTACGCTAATTTCAAACGATTGTACCGTATTCGTGTCCGTATTTTGGAGACGTTTTTCCGACGGTAAGGCACTGTCAATTACGGATTTTTTTAGCCAATTTTGTTTGTTGCCATCTTTGTTAAATTTATTTGCTAAAACTTTTTTTTGCCTCTAATAGATCTATACGAGCCTGGTGACCATGCTTTTCCAATAGATGTAATAAATTTGAACCATTCAGAAGAGTTATCGGTTTATCTTTCGAAAATTCATAGGCATCCGATCCATAATCTGAAGTAGTAACTAATATACCTTTGGTTGCTCCCTCATTTAGAATTGTTCCATAAAGGTCACGGACTGCATTGACGCCAACAGTATTAGTATAACGCTTTGCTTGAATCACAATTTTACCTCCTCGGATTGGGTCAGGATCAAATGCAATAGCGTCGACGCCCCCATCTCGGCTTGCTTGTGTTACTTTAACCTCACCTCCATTTATTGAAAATTCCTTCTCAAAGATTTCTCTAATCAAATGTTCAAAATCGTTCCAGTCCATCGAGGCCAGGTTAATTGAATTATTTAAAGTCCCTACTATCTCCTTGGCCTCAATAAATCTCTTATCTGTTTTATCAAATAAAATGATAGGTGGAATGGCGCTTTGATTAGCCAAAGTCGAGGCACTCACTCCTTTGAGATTCTTAAAACATATTTTTGGATCGATTTGCATCAAGTTGAGTTTCAGAATATCCTCTTTCTTCACAAATAGTGATACTATGCAGGGTTTTATGTTATCACCTGAAGCTTTATTTATTGTTTTCACATATCCGTTTAATGCAACCGATTCAAAATTATCATTTGTGTCATTTACACATATCAAATACAACATACTAATGGAAATTTGATATATGATCTCATCGTAATGTTTTTCAAAATCACTTTGCTTCATCAATATTTCTGCAAACTGGTCTTTTGTCTGAATATATTTTACTTCTTTAATGTTGTTAATATCATTGGTTGAAGGCAATAAATACTCAACGAAAACTATTTTATTTTCCGGATTATGTTGAACAAATATTTCCTTATCCCAGAAATCTAAGAAATCAATTTTGTAATTGAACAGTTCAGAAACGTATCGTTCAATAGCAACTTTGTTCCCATTTTGAAATGCAGATTTTGATTTGCAAAAATCTAGGTATTCCTTGTTTTCACTAAAGAACTTATCGCGATTTTCTTCCCATTGTTTTTTGTCTTGCAAGAATATCTCTTTAGCCTTTTGCAATTGCTGTTTATAATTTGATAGCAACTTGTTATTTTCATTTTCGGTCTGTATTCTTTTTTTGTCCCATAATTCCAAATCCGATTCAAATAACTCCTTTTTCTTCTGTACTTTCTTTAGGAATAAATTTTCGAATATTTTGTAGAATATATTTTCAGTGACGAGGTATTTTACATCAGTTACTTGAGGCTTTGCATCCTTAAATTCAAGCAGTTTTGGATAAGTGATGTTTTCAATGTTTGGTAGTGGGTCAGTAAATTGACTTTTTATTTTATTTTCTTTCTCACCCCATATATCAATTTCCAAATTATTAAAATTATGGATTAATTTTTTTCGATTTTCAATTTTTGCTTGTATTTCTGAACATATAGAGTTCGCAATGGTTTTTTTAATTTCATTCGTAAGCCGCTTGGTTTGGCTATCTTTAAAATATTGTCCACTATATTTCAATGAATAATATTTCCGTGCAGCTCTTTGCAAAGTTTCATCTACATCAGATCCTTCAATATTTTCAGTTTTCCCGTCTCTGTTCTGGATAGCTATTGTATATTTCATAGAATGTCCACTCCTACTTAACAACAAATAAATATAAAAATTTTATTTGTACTAAATTACAATTTTATTTTATTACACCATCTCTTTTTTGCACCGTAACCAAAACCAAATTGTCTTATTTCCCTTGATGTAGTAGGTGTATATAATTTCTTCATCTGGTAATTCGATCCTCCGCCGGTAATCCTTGATATGATAGTCATCTCCCAGCAGCGATCTACCTTTTCACCCAACCTTCATCCCGTAAATCACCGTCTCATTCCTTAGCAGGTCCAGTGAATAATTTATGCACCGGTACTTCCCGTCTCCCATTTGCAAATCTGGATTCAGTACGAATAACCGCTCAAGCGGATAGTCCAAGCCCCGCAGCGTTACCTTTAGATAGGCTGCCGGCATGTGAAACCGGTCGAAAGTCCGAAAGAAGGCATTCCGCAGGCTTATGCCTGAATCGTATAGCCCGTTATGGTTCAGGAAATATGCAGTACCAGGGATGATACACTGCACCCCGGCCCGGTAGATATCCTGTACAACCACTGTTTCCAAATCCGTACTGTATTTCGAATCCAGGTTATCGAGCGGAAAAGGACAGTAGTACATATTCCCGTGCGTAAAGCGGGTAACTTCTTTAAAATCCTCAAACCAACCAAGATACGGATCCGAACTCCACCAGCACCAATGTGCGTTCAGGTAATTCGGCTCGACTACATCCTGCATGTACGTATTCTGGTGGAAACCTACAACGCTTCGCTTAATTCCCTGCCTCGTAAACAGTTCAAGGTCCGTTATAAATGCCCCGTTCAGTTCAAATACTTCGCTCCCGTCATCATGTAGCGGCAGAAGGTATATTTCGCCTGAGTTCTTGTAGAAAAGCAGGGCTTGGAACGAAAGCAGCATACCCAAAAGTAGTTCATGTAAGGTTCCGCAATAATCCGCTTTAAAAGCGTCGCATATCAGACGGTAGGCATTCATCTGGGAAGGCAGCAGGTAATCATAACGCCCCGCACCATCGCTAGCCCTGTATTGTATCCGGATCCTCGATTTGTCGGTGATTGCCCGGCAGCGAATGTATTCATTGAACATATTGCGCAGCATATCGTTGAGATTCGCAAACGGCGCGTATGGCCCGAAATTGCTTCGGAAATAGGTGTAGTCGTTATAACGCAGGTTACCTCGCTGGAAGGAATTCAGTACGGAAAATTGAAGTAGGCCGCCCTTGTATTTCATTGTGTCGGGATTGATGCAGTTCTCAAACAATAGTTTTTCCTCTCCACTGCTTTTATCGGTTCGTTGTATGATAAACAGAGAATCGGTGCTGATATTTCCGGGTATCAGTTGCCCGGTACCGTCGGGTGAGGCATCTGTCAGTTCTACTTCAAAATAATTTGGGTAAACCAGCAGCGAAAACGGTACACCAAAATTGGTGATGATTGGACTCAGTTTGTGGAAATGGAAACAGACATCGGCCAGAGAGATGCTATCTTCGTGGAATATCAGAATGGAAAAAGAGTACTCGAATTTTTCTACAAACAGTGATTCGCAGGGAATCTGGCTCTGGATAATGGCCATTTTATCTCTTGATAAGGAATCCCACGAAAAGTCCCAGGAGCATTCCTATTAATCCTGCGCCCAGCAGCTTGAGAAATCCGTACTTTTCCTTGTACAGTATGGTCTTATTCACTGTTACAGTATCATGCAGATAAATCTTCACCGGGTCCGGTTTCACTTCAATATCCGCGTATTGCTGCCGTGGGTAATATTTGAACTTGATCACTGTATCGGTTCTGATCTGGCCGGTCAGTGAATCCGTTATCTCCCTGATCTTTTGCCCGGTAATCACAGTGTCCTGGACAAAGGTTTTAAGAGTGTCATGTATTACTGGCGGCACAACAGTAATAACCCGGTCGCGGTACTGGATTTCAGTTTCCTGAGCCGGACAGCAACCTGGTAAAATCATTGTCGCTGCGAGGAGAAGAAAAAGCAGAATAATCATGAAGGTTTTCATTGCAATAATTCCTTGATTTTTTTGAAGTCCCAGGCAGGCGAAAGATCAGTCTTGTCTGCCCTCAGGTTATGATGAGAAACGATGCCGTGAAAGGCAAAATTAGCCGGGTCATAGGTAAAAGTATCATTAACCAGAAGCGGGATAGGAAACCTTTGAGATAAATATTTGACCAACTCCCCTACTGCCGTGTACTGTTCCTCAGTGTAACAGGCAAAGTAGCGAGATCCGCGCCATGGAGCAGGAAGCGCAATATGCGTTCCGGTAAAGAACGCCTTGCCGTCGCACCATTTGTACATCGAGTGCGGAGTAAAATTAGGTTGAGTGCAGCCGAAATCCCGCTCGCGGGACAGTATTCCTTCGTTCACAATCTCAATTCCAATGGTGTGTCTGTTTTGATCGCTGGTCGATCCCTTTCCAATATGATACGCCCAGTACTGCGGTTCATAGAGCTGCAGGATTGTTCCGTCCTTCTCAACGACAAAAGCCACAGCCACCCTCTCGGGTGTCTGTTTCCACCAGGCAATCGATGAAGCCGCGTTGCTGCTCACCGTATGATGTAAAACAATCTGCCGTTTTTCGGCAGCTTCCTTCAGGTACTGGCCTTCAGGAAACGAAATTTTAGTTATTACCATCGCCTGAGTTTCCTCCGGTATCTGTTGGTGTTCCTGCCGGTGTTGTTGGCTCCTCCGGCAATTTCGTTAAATTGAGTTTTGTCAGTATCAATGATTCGAGGTAGGAATCTTCATTCCATCCCTGATATTCCTGCCCTGAAATTACAAGTGCTTTTCGCTCAATAATTCTTTTATCAGCATCAAGCAGACTGACTTCAATCTTTGCCGAGGCATATAATTCAACAGTAACAACTTTAATTTGCACTGCCGATATAACTTTTACGGGAACAGAAACTACTTTTACGTTAAACATAAAGGGCCTCCTTGTTTATAATAACGGAGTATATTTTTGGATCAGATAATCTGTAATAAATGAGTCGGCCTTGGGAATCCCGGCTTCAAAAATGCATTCGTAGATATAATTATTCCCGCCCGTGAAATTTAAAACATAATCAACACCTCCAGCCCCGGCACTCGCTTCCAAACCGGCTGTCTCATTGCCGGTAAAAAAATCATAAATCTGAATGAACGGGATTGATGAATTACGGTGTATTTTCAGGAAAACAAAGCCACTATGCAAAACCATTTGAAAGTCTGAGGTTTCATAATAATACTCGGGATAATTTGCGTTTCGGACAGAGAACCGCCAGAAGGGCTCAGAACCATCCAAAAATGTCGTGATTTTCAACCATAAGTCGCCGGCATAAAGATCATTCGCGATGTATAAGAGATCATTGCCAATGAAATTCAGGGAATCAAATTTCATGACTAAATATAGTGTCCCGTCGGTCATAAAGTTAAATAATGACAAGATGTCGCTCCGGTAACATGGCTGAGAATTACTTTGCAGGTATAAGCGGCCATTATCAATCCAGCCATTTGAATCACCAACAGAATTAAGAATGCCTGCAGAATTCCTTTTATTACTGATTGACAGCACGTCCAATTCACTGCCGTACAAGGCGGTTACCATATTACTATTTGGTGCCGGGTAGAGATCATACCAGAGCTTTACAGAACCAAGATTTCCAATACCGGAGTCAGCATTCCTGGAAATATTGGCCGCATTGCTTATCTGATTGCCTTTGCCTATCATCAGTGCTAATCCTTCGATCCGGTACCGAAAATAAATCCCATTCCTGAAAGTGCAGCGAGAATTGTTATGAATTCCGCACCGGATATGGCATGAGCAAGAAGAGCAATTGCAAGGAGGATGAGGATAATACCGATAAAAGTTGTCTTTATATCCTTAATGTTGTCTATGATGGATTTGAAAAAATTGGAATTCATAATTGTTTCTCCAGTCTGTTAAACCTGTTTTCAATTTCTGACTTATGAAGTATGCAGTCCTCCTTCCGGATGAAGAATTTTTCCCGGTCAAGCTCGTTAGCCTGGATTGTTGTCTTGATATCCAAAACGGCAGCGCCCAGTTCTTTAGAAAGTTGTTCATAACGCAAAAGTGTCGTGGTTTCACCGGTGTTCATCTTGTCGATCAGGTCCTTCTGCCCTTTTTGAAGCTCAGATATAGCCTGGTCCTGAAGCTTCACTTTGTTCCAGAAAAAAGTGCTTATTATGCCAAAGAGAATGGTAATAAGCACCCCTGCAGCCGATATCAGATATTTCGTTGCTGTTTCCATACTTTTACAATTAGAAAAAGATTAACATCTCGACTTCATTTTCTTCAACAATCTCCTGAATTGCTCCGGGTATGAACATCCCGGCTTTAACAGGAAAATATTGTTCCTCTCCGTCAGGCGGTACTATCGCGGCATTTCCATCTTCGAGGATGAGAAATGCCCGGGGAACCGGTCCGTCTCCAAATTCTCCGAAAGAGTAGTACGCTTGCCTGTCAACCTTTCTCCAGATATACGCCGGAGCAGACAACAGAGCAAAATTCCTTTCCTCTAAAAACGGATTAAACATGTCACTTTTCCAGTTCCTTTTTTGAATCCTTTAATCTTGAGCGAAGCGAAATCCCGCGCTGCGAAGCTCGCGGAAATGGTCAATAATTATTTAAAAAATCATTCGACAGGAATTGATCCGAAGAAACCTTGTTTGTAACATAGTGTATCGGTGTTGTCAGTGATTCCAGTTCCACTACATACAGTTTTGCGTCCCGGATATTTTCGAGGTCAATTCGTGTCTGCTCTACCGCTTTCGAAAAATCAACCGAGAATATGATCCCTCTTCGGCTGAACAGATATGATAATGCCAGTGTCCTGGCGATCTTATTGAGTTTCGGGCAATTTCCCTGCACCGGCAGCTTAAATCGTTCACGCAAATATGGATCAATCGCGGCAGCCGCATCATAACAGGCATCATAAATCCGCAGGTATACCAGATCCCAATCCTCACGCTGCAATTCCGGTTGAGTATCATCGAATATCCAGCCATCCGGTTCAGTATCCGCATTATATGGCGGACGGTTCTCATCATTCACCAATGCGATCAGGTGTAGTTTCGGTATATCAGTCAGCAGGTCTAACGGCAAACAATACATAAATATTTCTTTGCTTTTTTTCTGATAATCCTAAAATCCTTTAATCTTTGAATCCTGGTTAAGCTACCGCAGCATCGATCAGGTATGCTAAATCCGGCGCCGCCAGAACTTCTTTCACGTTTTCCGCTACTTTGATCATCAGTCCGCCGCTGGTACCGGGCAGCTTGTCTTCCCAGGTCTCAACAATCGGACGTTCAAACTCCGCGCAGAATCCGAAAGTCGTACCGTTCTTCATATTGGCAAGCCGGTCTTTGTAGTAAAGCAGCATTGATTTACCCCATACCTGGGCGTAGGACTCAGTCTGTCCTTTCTTGGCAGTCTGGTAATAGGCGTCGCCAATGAAGAACTCCTTGAATCCGAAGAGTTCTGCAATAACCTGGGCCGGGATGATACCCGAGGTTCCGGAATTCCGGTAAGCCGCAGCCACGATCTTTGGATGTGTAGAAAGTGCTGAATAGACTGCATAACTCATGCAGGCGCCATTCGCCCGCATCGGCAGTGCGTTTATGCCTGTCTGTATGACACCGATCGGATCACTCGTCGAGGCAGCCGAAAACTGATTGTTCCCGCTCAGCGTGGTCTTGTTGGCCGCGGCATACTGGGATGTATCAAACAACAAACCTGCGGTTCGTTTCTCACGGTCAAGCTGTATGAGCCCCATCAGGCTTTCCACGGAGTTTGAAACCGGATCGAATCCGCCGGATGCGTTCTTGATATCGTCTTCCGGTATGAAATCAGTAAGAGCATGGCCGTCCGTAGAATCGGTGACGAGCGTCCCGGTGAACGAAACCATATTCGGAGCGGATTTACGCCCTACCTTCGTATCAGGGATCGTGAACTGTTCTCCTTTGGCTTTCTTCAAGTACTTGAATTCCTGTTTGCCCACGGGAACAGGGGTAAGAACACTTTTCGCAATCAGGTCATTATTGCGGTATGCTATCGCAATGGCAATAAGATCATCAATAACCGGAACCTGGAATAACATAATAATTCTCGCTTTCTTGCTTTGTATTAACCTTGCATCACACTAAGAGCAATCAACACCGGCGCGATGTCGCCCGTCGTTCCGCCAACCATCGAAATACCGATCAGCCTTTGGTTTACCCCAGTACTCGGACTGCATTGAACCGCCCTGCCGTTTGAGTCAGCAGTCACCACTGTTCCGCGGTTAACGCTTCCGCCGAGTTCAATTTCGGCTATTCCTGAAAGAACAATATCTACTCTTTCACCGGTGCCCGCTCCAAGACTGTCAGATACGCCGATAATAGAATCGCTTGAGGCCGATGCCTGGATTACGTGATCATCATCAGCGCCAAATTTCACAATTCGGTACTTTGTAATCGCGGCTCCCGCAATAAAGTTTTTTGTGAATAATGGGTTTGCCATTGTGGATTACTCCTTCTTTTTAGGAATTAATAATTGCGGTTTAACTATTTTAACTGCGTCACCGAATGAAACCGTGATGCCTTTTTTTTCCTGTGCGTCAACATATTCCAGGGTCTTGGCGGCGAGTACATCCACATCAATTGGCTGTATTTCCGGCTCTTCGCCTGGGATATTGGGAACATCCGGAATAAGCCTCGGCAGTGTCGCAACAAAGTTTTTCAGAAAATCCCTGGGTCCGCATCCTTCGGCGAAGGAAATCGTAGTCTCATCCAGTTTTTCAATTTCCGCGTAGAAATGGAGAATCATTTCAGATTGTGCCGGTGTGATCGCCTTAGTGGCCACCTTAGCTGCCAGCTCTTTTTTGAAGTCTGTTTCCTCCTTCAGTTTTTTGAATTCAGAAAATTCGATTTCAAGCGTGGAGTGTTTGGTTAACAATTCAGCCTGACTTGCTGTCAGAGTGGCAATTTCCGTTTCTTTCTCAGTAAGTTTGTCGGATAACTCAGCTATTTGTGAATCTTTCGCGCTTATATCGCTTCTGAGAGCCTCATTTTCAGCAAATAAAGAAGAACCCGCCTCAGTATCTTCTGTATACTCCGTGATCTCATTGCCTTCAGTACTGGCAAAGGAAATATCTTTCAATCCTTTCACTGCAGGCGGCACCGCTCCGAGAAATCCGACATGGCGCAAAAGCAAATCCGGATAGAGAGAAATAGAACGCTTCTTGAAAAGACCGGTCTTTATGGCTTCCGCAAATTCAGGTACTATCTGGGCAGCCTTTGCCAGGAGTTTCCCACCTTCCACCTTCAAATTCTCAACCCACCCGTATGCAGGATGATTAATCTCCGGATGGCCGATAACAAGCGGGGCTTCATGCTCCTTCTGCTCATTATATTTGGCAGCAATACGATTTAGATCTTCCTCCGTCCAGTCCTTCTGCTGACCCTTTGAGTCAGTATGCAGCCCTATTCTGAAAATTTCAAAGTATTCGTTCATATTTCTATCCTATGAATCATTATAATCTTATAAATCCTGGTTAAAGATATTCTCATAAAATGTTGCGGACGTGCAATCCGCAACATTTTTAAAAATTATTTTTAGGGAGATATTTCATAGGAAATGCGGTTTTTATGCCAAAAATGAACAAAATCAAGCAAAATGCTGATAAGGCATCCAGAGAGGCACAAGAAATTTATTCCACTGCCTTGCTTTATCTGCCGGACCCGGATACAGTGCTAAAAGCACAGAACTCCGGATCAATCGCATACAAGGATTTGCTCAATGATCCTCATGTATCGGCAGTATTCCAGAAGCGTAAAAGCGGTGTGCAGAACCTGGAATATGAATTGCAGAATGAAAATTGCTCACCTGCGGTAATGAAGTTCTTTGAAGAATATCTGAAGTCAATCGATCTCTACGCGCTTATCGATAATATTCTGAATTGTGTTTTCTATGGATTCCAGCCCTTTGTCCTGCAGTGGGAATATGCTGACGGCTTCTATATTCCTCGTGTGGAGGACCGGCCGCAGCAGTATTTTTACTATGATACGGCCAACCAGTTACGGATCCGGAATACCGGGAGCGCGTCGGATGACAATCTTGCAGCTCCCCTTGCGTTCTGTGTCGCCCGGAATAAACCAACTTATTCCAATCCGTATGGTGAAAAACTGGCTTCGAAGATTTTCTGGAGTGTGAACTTTAAGAAAGGCGGGGTCAGGTTCTGGCTCAAAATGACGGAGAAATACGGTATGCCGTTCCTGTTTGGAAAGACTCCAAAGGCCACCACCCAGGAGAAGCGGCTGGAATTCCTTCAAATGCTCAACACGATGATGCAGGACGGTGTTGCTGTTGTTAATAAGGAGGATGCAGTAGATTTTCTGGAAGCTGCCGGCAAGGGAGATTCTTCGAATCTCTACCAGTCTCTGATCAGACACTGCAACCTTGAAATTACGAAGGCATTTCTTACCGTCTCTAATACCACAGAACAGCAGTCCACCGGCAGCTACGCCGCCGCCGTCGTCCAGCAGGACGGTGAAAAAGCCGTCAATCAGGCCGATGCTCACATAGTCGAACGGTTCATGAATGAAATGATAGGCAAAATTGCCACAATCAATTTTGCAGGAAACCGCTCATCGAGCACCGGGCGGTTACTGAGCGCAGCCGAAGTACCGAAATTTATCCTTTTCGAAAAGAAAGACGTTGATTCCGAACTTGCAAAGCGGGATGAAATTCTGGCCCGTATTGGCGTGAAGTTCACCCCGGAATATTTCAAAACAAAGTATAATCTGACAGAAAGTGAGTTTACGTTATAATGGAAAATGAAATAAATTCAGACCTAATACCCGATTACGATGATTTAGCAGCCCCGGAGAATCGTTCCATAGTTTCCGTGTCTTCCGTGCCTTCAGTGGTAATAAATGAAAGAGCTTTAACCAAAGTCCACCGTAACATGCGCCGCCAGACCCGCCGTCCCCGCCTCACCCCGGAGGAAATAGAGACTATCCGGGTCAAATTCAAAGAATATATCGAGAATACGCCTTTGCCAATAGTAAGTGAATTCGCCTACGAAATCGACGTTTCCAAGCAGATATTCTATGATCATGAGGAACTAAGGCCGCTCACCGAACGCGCTACCCTGAAAAAGGTGGCCGCCTATGAACGCGGTATGGTCACCGGCACCCTGGAAGTGGCCGCTTGCATCTTTGCCCTCAAACAGCATGGCTGGAAGGACCGCCAGGAGGTTGAAAACGTGGTGATTGACAAGAAAAAGGCTAAGAAAGAACTCGAAAAGTTATTTGAATAAATGGCATGAATATTGAAACTTTTTAATTAAATACTTCCCCCAAAGTTTTAACAGAATATCTTATATTTTTCATTTGGAAAAAACCCCAAGAAGAATTTGAAAAGTTAATTGATTATTTTTTTCGTTTTGTGGACAATTTCTCATATTTTCCTATTTATAAATGAACCGTATTAATATTCACGGTTTAATATTTACATATCGTAAATAATACACGCTTTCCGCTCTTTTTTTCTACGGTTGTTTATTCAATTTTTCATTAAAAAACAAATATTTTGGCCTATTGTGGGTCAAATTCTTAATAAATTGGTTATTTTACAAGATGATTTTAGCGCTGAAATAGAAATTTATCAAATTTTATAGAAATCGGCTCAATTACAAGGAATTCGTTAAATTAAATGATTTTTTTTAAATTTTTTTAGTCAAAATCTCAAATAGTAGCTATATCATAGAACTAGTTTATTTATTTTTTTTAAGAGTTTAATGGTCCAGATGATTTTACGTAATGAACTAATAAATATTTATAAAGCATCAAAGCAAGAGTCTCAAAATCAAGATTTCCGCCAAAATAAAGACAAAATTGGTGAATATTATTTTAATGAATTGAAATCATGGTTGCCTTTAAGTAAAAAAAAAGGTGATTCTGCTTTCCAAGTTCTTGATTTTTTTTCAGGGTGTGGTGGTATGAGTCTTGGTTTTAATAGTATTTCGCGGGATATACCATTTTTCGAAATAATTGGTGGTATTGATATTAATCCAGACGCTGCAAAAACATTTGAAATTAATTTTGGTGTTCCTGGTTTAGTTGACGATATAGTTGAAATATCTAAAAATAAGAATAATTTAAAGAAATTGCTGAAAAAATTACCTCTTTATGATAAATCAAAACCATTAATTATTATTGGCTGCGCTCCGTGTCAGGGTTTTACATCTCATCGTAAGAAAAATTGGAATTTTTCAGATGAAAGAAATACTTTAATTGGGAAGTTTTCGAAAATAGCAATTGAACTTAATCCCGCATGTGTAATAATGGAGAATGTACCAGAACTCCTCTCTTCTAAATATTTGGAACATCTACAAGAATTTAAGGACATTTTTACCAAGAATGGTTATTTTGTTAAACAGACTATTGTAAACGCTGCAGCTTATGGTACACCTCAACAAAGATTTCGAGCCATTGTTATTGCTATGAAACATAATTTCAAGTTACCTTCCCCACTTATTCAAGAACGTTCAAATTTTGTTACAGTAAGAGAGGCTATTGGCCATTTGCCTCCCTTATCTCCTTTGAAACCATCAACTGTTGATACACTTCATAAATGTGCTAATCATAGAGAAAGTACTTTGACTGTTATTCGTCAAATTCCAGTAAATGGTGGAAGCCGCCCCAAGGGCGTCGGACCTAAATGTTTAGATAGAGTGAAAGGTTTTTCAGATGTATATGGTCGATTATCATGGGATAAACCTTCCATAACCATTACTAGGTACGCAAGGAATCCCGCTAGTGGACGTTTTATACATCCTGAACAAGATAGAGGTTTGAGTATGCGTGAGGCATCTATTTTACAGGGATTCCCACTAAATTTTCGTTTTTTTGGTAATTTTGATTCAATTTTTAAACAAATTGGAGAAGCTGTCCCCCCTACTTTGAGTACAGCATTAGCTGTTAATGTTTTAATTGAATTGACATCTGTTTCATTGAAAGAAAACTTTATAGATTTTAAAACTTCCGTCGACCCAGCTGGAGAAGCTTATTCAAGTGTAATGGCTGGTATAAAAAACAGGAGAATCTCTTTTTGAAATTTACTTGTATTGATGCGTTTTCTGGTTCTGGTGGTTTGAGTCTTGGATTGAAAAGTGCTGGGTTTGATATTATTTATAGTTTTGATAAAGATCCCGATTCCATTGCTACTCAATTACTAAATAATAAATATATTCGTCATAAAACCGAAGTAGTCGATATCAATTCATTACTTAACGGTAAAATACGAGATAAGATCGGGAAAAATTCTGAAGAACTTTTTCTATTGGCGGGGGGCCCACCGTGTCAAGGGTTCTCGATTCAAAGAATTGGGGAAGATGCAGATATCAGAAATGATTTAATATTTAGAATGTTAGACCTCATTATTGAATTAAAGCCACACTATTTTGTTATTGAAAATGTCCCCGGGATAACAGGAAAGAGAGGGAAAACATTTTTGTCTGATTTCATCAAATCAGTAACTCACGATCTGTACCATGTAACAATTGGGAAACTAGATGCTAGTAATTTTAATGTACCTCAGCGTCGTAAACGGATATTTATTGTTGGTGAAAACTTAATTGATGGGGCTCCAAATTTCACTTTCCCTAGACCTCTTAAAAATAAAATTACAGTACGAACGGCGATTGGTCATTTACCTCCTCCACCATCGAATGGCAAGGATCATCCTAATATTAAAAATCATAGAAGTGATAAGTTATCAGAATTAAATTTGCGTAGAATAATATCGCTTAGACCAGGTGAAGGCAGAGATAATTTACCTGAAGATTTGTTAGCGAACTGTCATAAAGTTAGTTCTTCAATTATTGGTCACCGTAAAGTATATGGTCGCATGTCTTGGGATGATGTTGCACCCACTATTACGGCCAGATTTGATAGTTTTACACGAGGTCAGTTTGGCCATCCAGAACAGAACCGGTCAATATCTCTTCGTGAAGGTGCTTTACTTCAAACATTTCCAAAAGATTATGTTTTTTCCGGAACAAAAGTTAGCATTGCAAGACAAATTGGTAATGCGGTCCCTGTAAATTTAGCTAAAGCTTTAGGGCTGCAAATTATTCATTGTTATAAAAAGAAAAAAGCGTCTAAGTCATGAGTTTTTTATCGATAGCTAAAAGTTATTTATATGGATTACAAGAATTATATAACGCTGGTGTTCGGACTCGGCAAGCGACTCCAGAATTAAGCTATCGTCCTTTATTAAATTCTTTTTTTTCGTCTTTAATTCAAGAGTATACTGACCAAGAAATACGAATTATTTTTGAACCAGTCAATCAATATCGAAGAGGTAGACCTGATTGGCGTTTTTATAATAATGTTGATTTTGGATTATATGGCTTTGCAGAATCGAAAGGACTTGATCCGGAGAACTCCATCTCATTGGGTAATCACGAGTCACAAATCCGTAGATACTTGGAATTGCAAACCAAGGTTATTTTAACAGATGGTATTGAATTTTTATTTTTTGATCGTTCTTTTGAAGATCTAGAACGGTTTTCTCTTATTTCTAAACCTGTTTCTCTGAATGATAATTGGTCGTCCCAAAATATTGATGTTCGGTTGGAAATTAAATTCCGTCAATTTTTCTCTGAATCAGGTTTTAGAATTTCTTCTGATGAAGATTTAATAAAAGAAATTGCCTTACGTGCTCGTAATATTTCTTCAATTATCCTTGATCTTACAGAAGCTCCATTGAATTCAGGACTTAATGAAGATGAAAACAATATTATTTCATATTTGCATGATTTGAGACATTTATTAGTATATGATCACGATACTGTTTTAAATGATCCGAAATATTTTTCGGATTTTGTTGCTCAAGTATTGGTTTTTGGTTTACTTTATGCTCATCGCAGTATTATCGCACCTGCTGACACCACGGTCCAAAGATATGACAAAATAAAAGCATTTTGGCACGATGTGATATTTGAGGAATATTCATGTAAATTAATGCCTTTTAAGGGATTAGTAAATTCTCTTTATAATGAATTTGGCTATAATACAGAGTTTACAAATACATTAATCTCTTGGTATGATGATACAATAAAACTTTTGGCTCACCTTAATCTTGAAGATGGCAGATTGGAAAATCCCGATTACCATACTTTATATGAAAAATTTCTTTCTTATTTTGATCCTAAAACAAGATATGATTATGGTGCATTTTATACTCCTCAGTCTTTAGTGTCCTTCAGTATTAAAGTTGTTAAACATGTTTTTATTTTAGATTTTAATATTACGGATTTATATAATCCAAATAATTTAATTATTGAACCTTGCTGTGGTACAGGTACATTTATTGAACAAATGATAATTAATTGTCCTCCTGAGGGACATCTCAAAATGATTGGTATAGAAATACTTCCGGCTCCATATGCTTTAGCAAATTATCGATTAAAAATGATTGAAGGATTTGATCGAGAGCGTCATAATATTTCCTTATTTCTTACGAATACATTGAGCGATCGGTTAGTAGAAACCGTTGATTATGAAGACCCAAATTATTTACAACAAGAATTGATAAATGTAACTAATAAGTTACAAGATCCGTTAATATTAGTAATAGGCAATCCACCATCTTCAGATTCGTTCTCTTTGCATAATACTGGGCCCACTTTCCAACATATTTCGAATTTACTTGACGATTTTCGTCCACCTGTTGAAGAAAGAACTAGTAGGCAAAATGTTCAAAAACAGATAAATAATGATTTTATGAAGTTTCTGCGTTGGTCTGTTGACAAAGTACTTACAGTCCAGAATGGTGGAATTTGTTTAATCTTGCCATCCGCATTTTGTACCCATCAATCTTATGCTTATGCAAGGAGATACTTACAAAGCATTTTTAATAAGTTTTTTATCTTAGAAATTGATAATGATATCCGGACAGGCATTAAATCGTCTAATTTATTTAATACTCTACAAGGACGAATACTTTTAATTGCAATTAGAAAACAAAATAGCGAAGAATCTAATTCATATTTTCATCACTCAATTACCAATTTTACTAAAAATCAAAAAATTGATTATTTGAATTCTGACCAGGCTGATTATTTATCAAATTTTACTGCTTTTTCTCCCTCTGAATTAAATATATTTAAACCAGTTTCTACAAATTATGATTTAGAATTATATTCCCGGTTCTGGAATGTTTATAAAAGCTCCACTAATGACGATCATTATGTTTTTTCCAGACAATGTTCTGGTATTAAACTTGCTCCATCCAGTTTATTTACTCATAGCGACGAAAATATTTTAATACGAAAAGCTCAAGATATTTCACGTCTTACGATGACTTATGAACAGTTGTGTGAAAGATGGTTTTCGGGTCAGACTAGGGTTCCTCCCGAGTCAAAATTATCACTTTCTGTTCGTTCAGGATTTCAAAATCTTGCCAATACCGCGTCTATTAAAAAGTATAATTATCGTCCTTTTATTGAACTATTTGCAATTTTAGATAGTGAACTCCTTAGATTAGTTGGTGCAGAAGGAGGTGGTGGTACACGTTTTCGGCCAGAGTTACTCTCTGCATTCGCCACGCCTAATGTTTTTGGATTGGCTATTTCACCTTCGAGAGTTGATATTGGTGATGATTTACATCGTTTTTCAAGCTTTTGTTGGTATTACCCTGATAATGATTTAGGATCAAGAGGTAATGCTCATATTGTCACTAATTTTTTTCCAGAATATAAACAAAGAGCGGAATGGAATCCTCTGCCAGTTAATAATTGCAATAATTTTTTGTTAACATATTACAGGGATTTAGGTATTAATGTAACTAATAGTGATTTTATTTTTTATTGTTATGCTATATTATGTTCTGATAATTATTTAAATGCTTTTAAGGATGCCCTATATGTTGTTAGCAGTGAAAATAGTGTACCTAAAATACCAATTGTTGCTGATACGAATGTATTTAATCGGTTAGTTAATCTTGGTAAAGAAATAGCATTGCTTGAGAAACGTGATGATAATTATATCATGAATGATTATCATAATTCATTACTTGAAGAATTTAATATTTCGTTTCAATTTAAAAAAGCCGTGATAAACGAAGAAGAGGAGACTATTTCGTTGGTTGATGTTGATAATATGACGCGATATAAATTGGCTAATGTTTCTAGCGATGTCCTTTCTTTAAAAATTGGTGGTTATGTAGTAATTTCAAAAACTTTAGAATATTTATCATTTAAGTTTACCCGTTGTGAATTTTCGAAGCCACATTTTTCTTTGCTTTTGGAGACTATTGATCGAATTGAAAATCAATTACTATTAATCCAAGCAGTTGATGGAATCATGGAACAAATTTTAAGATATGAGATAGAATTATATTAGGAGGTCGCGATCGATCGAAATAGATTTGAAGTCTCCGCAATTATGTCTAAGATAAAGTCTAAGGGCACTTCGGATGAAGTACTTTTGGGAAAAGTGCTCTGGTCAAACGGGATTAGATATAGAAAGCAATATAATATTATAGGTAAACCCGATTTCGTAATTGTTAGTAAAAAAATTGCGATTTTTTGTGATGGTGCTTTTTGGCACGGATATAAAAATATGACTACTCGTATCCACCGGTTTAAGAATAATCAAGAATATTGGAATATAAAAATCAGAAAAAATATTGCCCGGGATATATTTGTGACGCGAGAGCTCAAAAAAATCGGCTGGAATGTTATAAGATTTTGGGATTTTGATATTAAGAAAAGTCCGGATAAGTGTGCTGAAAAAGTTCTAAATATAATTAAGAATTTAGAATAGTAAAATTGTTTATTCTATTTATGTTTTTAGATATAAATTAATCAATATTTGAAAGAATTTTATGGAATTTAATGCAGTTAAAGTTCGTTGTGAAGTTTTGTTACGTGATATTTCGCTACTTCAAGCGGATAACAACACTATAGTAATTCAAATCGCAGAGTGTCGTACTTCCGTGCCAGAAAAAGATTGGACTGTTTTTGATAATAAACTACAACAAAATGAAGAACTTCTTTTGTCAATGAGTACGGAATTAGATAGCTTAGAAAATCAGTATTTTAATGAATTCACAAGTTATTATATTGATTCAATAAATCAATTAAATACCTCTCTCGAATTAGAGTCTGTAAATACGATTGTGTAAATGGCAAGTAAAGCTTTACAAATAGCCTGCTATTTGTTCAGCAAACATAATAGAAAAATGTCCAATAACAATAGACCAGTTTCTCACTGGCAAGTTCCATTTTTTAGCAATATCCCGATAAGCCAAGTACAACATTTTTTTCAATGAATCATCATTGGGGAAAAGCGTTTTCGCCTTGGTAACTTTTCTGAACTGTCGATGCAATGCTTCGACTGCATTCGTGGTATAAATCATGGTTCTGATTTCCTGGGGATACTTGAAGAAAACTGCAAGGTTGTCCCAGTTTGACCGCCATGATTTTAAGGCCAGTATATATTTTTTACCCCAAGCATCTTCAACGCTCTGCAGGTTCTGCAAAGCAAGTTCTTCCGTGGCAGCCGAATACACCGTTTTCAGATCACGTGCAAATGCCTTCTGGTCTTTAGAGCCCACGTACTTCATGGAATTTCTGATCTGGTGAACGATGCAAAGCTGTATCTCGGTATTCGGGAATACGGTGTTTATCGTATTGGGTAAGCCTTTTAATCCGTCAACACAGGCTATACAGATTTCCTTAATACCACGGTTCTTCAACTCGGTCATTACCAGGAGCCAGAATGCCGCTCCTTCGGCCTCGCCGACCCATAACCCAAGCAAGTCTTTTCTTCCCTCAATATTCAGGCCCAGACACGTATAAGCCGCTTTAGAAGCCACTCTTTTGGTAGTTTCATCTCGTACCTTGTAGTGAATAGCATCAAAAAAGACAACAGGATAAACAGCCTCCAGCGGACGGTTCTGCCATTCATTCGCCAGCCCATAAATTTTATCGGTAATATGAGAAACCAGAGTCGGACTTATATCGGCACCATAGATGTCTTCAATCTGGGCCTGAATATCCCGGGTAGTCATGCCTCTGGCATACATGGAAATGATTTGGTCTTCGATTTTTCCTAATCTGCTCTCATGTTTTTTAACAACAATAGGATCAAATTCACCATTACGGTCCCGGGGAATTTCAAGATCAATGGGCCCGTTATCGGCAGTAACGGTCTTCGGGAATTTTCCATTCCGGCTGTTACCGGATTTATTGCCGGCTGGTGAGTGTTTTTCGTAGCCGAGATGTTCCGTCATTTCAGCTTCCAGCATGGACTCGATAGAGGCCTTCATGAGCTTTTTTATAGCGCCGTCTTTGCCCATAAGGTCGTTGTAGGTTTTTGCTTTTCCGAGGTCTTTTTTGAACTGCTCGAACAGTTCGTCGAGGTTTTCCATAGGGTGATACTCCAGAATTATTAAATGGTAAAATGAATTAAAATGGCCCAAAATCCAAGGCCGAATTTTTTCGAGTCCGCGGGTACTGCTGCACTTCACTCGCCTTCGCTACGCTCCGGCATCGTTCCGTTCCGCAGTACCCGCGGACTAACCATTTACACAATCTATGTTACACTCCCTCGAATTACTTCAATATGATCAAACTTCACGTCCCAATTCTCAAATTCCTAGTCCAACTTCATATAATAATCGAGTAAAAGCTATTTCGGATAAAATTATGGACCATAGTAACAAGTATCAACAGTTTTGCTATCGTCATTCGGTAACCCCTTTGCCATTTTAAGTATTTTTAAATTTTAAACTTAGTATTTTAAATATTTTATTACTTCTAAAATAATTTTAGGCATTTACTTCAAATAATAAAAAAAATGATTAGCAGAATGATTCAATTCGTTTTCTGTCAAATATCCTCTTTATTAGTATCGTTTTGATTATTATTTAAATTTAAACCCCTAATCGCATCTTTACTTAATCTATTTCCGATAGTAAATTCAATAATTTTATTTTCAATATCTTCTCTTTTATCAATTTTTTGAATCATAATTTTAAATGAACGTGCTATTTTCACTAAATTATCTTTTAATGAAAGCGCGCTCTCATTAGATAAAATATTTTTTACTTCTTCTCTACTGTTGGCTGTATTAATTTTGGCAATAATTTCGTCCATATCTTTTGATGTGAACTGCTTATTAAAACTTTTCCTTTTTACTTTGAAATTACTAGATTCAGAATTTTCGTAATTACATTTTAAAAATTTATTATATTCTTCATCAGTTAAATTGTTTAGAAAATTCCCCATAGCAATTAAGAATTCTGCAATTTCATTTTTAAGCATATCGAAGCTTCTCCAATAATTCAGTTGTTAAATTTTCAAGTTCATCCTGGACATTCTCATATGTTATCCCAGATACACGCTTTAATACTACTGGCACGCCGTATTCGGATGCTGAGGAATAAATTGTTTTATTTTCCCTAATATATGTATCAAATACAGGTGTTTCCACTTGCTCTATATATTGCTGTAATGCTTGGATAGGATTAGCATTTCGAATTGAAATCATTGTAAAAATAACTCCCAATATTTTAGGATTAATAGTTTTCCAATCCTCCGAGTTAGAATTTTTTGCATAACTATTATATTTGGTAACCAGTTCATCCAAATGTTTTTTTAATTGTTCTATCCCCAATGTCGAAAGGTAATCAGGTTTTGTTGGAATCAGAATGTAATTGCTTGCAATGATTGAATTTCTTGTTACAATATTAAAATTAGGAGGACAATCTATAAAAATATAATCATAAGCATTTTTATTGAAATGCTCGATTCCTTGTTTTAATCTAGAAAGAACTCGTAAATAGTTATTGTGTAACTCTCGCTCAGTTCCACCAACCAAGCGTACAGCTAACTCTAAGTCTACATTTATTAAAGCAAGATGGGAGCAAATTAAATCAATTCTGCCTTTCATTCCAGCATTAACTCTAGCAGGTGTGGATATCAAGCTTGATAAATCTAATTCTGTATCTTTATCAATAAAAGCGTCATACCAATTTTTAATTGTTTTATTTTTTTCAAATTTATTTCGCCATTCATCAACATTATAGAATGAGAATGTTAAGCTTGCTTGTGGATCTAAATCGATACATAGTACCTTTTTCCCTCTGAAGCATAGTTCCGCTGCTAAATTTGCAGTGATTGTGGTTTTGCCAACCCCGCCTTTATAATTCATCACTGATATTATTTCCATTATAATTCCTTAACTTTATAAAAAAATAAAAAATAGTTATTTATCTAATTAAAAAGACCAACCTTTTTAATTTAAGGCCCTTACGCTTTCAACATCAAAATCTTCATCTGTCACTTCAGAATGTAACCTTTTATTTTGCAGAAGTGTAAGAATTGCATCAATTTTTTCTTCAGTAAAAACAATTCGTTTTTTGTCAAATTGAATTTTCCAATCCTTAGTCTTATTGAGCTCTTCTAACCTAGCAAGGAATTTCGTATTTCTATAATATCCTAGGTTACTAATTGTTGCAAGTTTTCTTAAATAACGCTGATTATTTCCAACTTTTTGTTTAAGCACTTCAAGATTAACAAACAAATTCATATTTTCAATTTCTTGATATAGAATATGTGCCTTTTCAATCATTCCTTCTCGAAAATTTAAACCGTATTCAAATTCCTTTTTTGATAAAATAAATAGTATCTCCTTATAATAAATAAAGTCGATACTATTTGAGATGCTGAAAACATTTTCTAATTCTAAATCTTCAAATCGGTTTTCCCTAAAAAGAAGTGGAATTAACCCTCTTTCTTTTTTCATTTTCCAATTTTCGGGCAGAGTTTTATACCCGATAGCTACTATCCCATCGTTATTTCTTAAAATGATTAGATAAGCTTTGGCTTTCACTAATTCATCTATGTTTTCTATTACATCAACTTCCGGATTAAGATTTTCGATCTGTTGTAATATTTTGAAAAAATCGGTTTCCGCATTTTGGATAACTCTTACTTGGTCTGTTTCAGGCTCAGGGCAATCTGGAGTATATTCTTCAACTTCATTGGAAAACTCGATTTTATCTATTAATATTCTTCTAAGTCGTTTTTCTAATTTTTCATCTGTATTCACATATTTCACGGTATACTTAGACACCCTATTAAGTTTATATTCTTTTACAGTTGCCAGGAACACTCTTGTTCTGCTTAAGTTACAATTTTTAAGTTCGGTAAGAATTTTTTTAAATTTACTAGTTTTCATCTTCTTCCTCTTTGGTTAAAAAATATAAGTATTGTGTCAAGCTTCTAATATAAACTCTTTCAGAAATGTGCATATCATGTTTACTTATGACGATCGTTGAATAATTCTTCCCATCAAATCGGTATTCAAGATCATACAGATTATACCCCGCTAATGCTAAAACAGGATTTAAAAATACAAGCTTAGTTGAGATAGTAAGAAGTAGCATAATTAGTAAAAATATTGAAATTGCAATAGCGTTTTCTGTTTTTGAAAGATCAATTCCAAAAAGCGAAACCATATAAGGTATTGTATAATTAATTAAATCAGTTGACCGATTTTTTACCGACAATATCTCAACGCACATATTGCCCCGTTTTATTTTATGCATGACTATAAAAAGCAATATTACACTAAGAATAGTAATAAATAATATCGTATACATTAAGAGTGGATGATGAAATTGAAGATTTTTTTCGAAGTCAAAATCTTTTACTGCCAATATTAAAAATAATGGCGAATATGAGCTTATAAAAAGTAATATTGCAGTTATTAAACGAGGCTTCACTATTCTATTCTTTTAAAATTTAACAATTTTCAGATAAGGCCAGCGATCCATGTCGTATAAATAATTGGGTAAGATATAGTAGCACTCCTGATCACCCAACAGCTTTAAAATCCCATAGAAAAATACTTTTGCAAATTATAGTTCTTGTTTCTATAGATTTTTATCCTCAAGCATATAATATCAATTGCGATATTTAATGTATATTCTAACAAACACGTTTAAAATTATACAAATTTCGGATAAAACGCAATATCGAATTGTTTTTAGTATTTATTGTCCTTCTTCGCCGGCCAGATCCCCTGCTCGGTTTTGTACTTCGCTTCGCTCCGCATCCGCTCAGTCTTTAATGTATGTAGCTCAACAGCTTGTTTTCAAAGCTTCCGGCAGCGGTGCCGATAGCACCCCTGCCTCCCTTACATTAGTCTTCTCTCGAAACGCGCCGTGTCGCACCCATGCGATCCCGCTGGGAGCTCCACCACCGCGCTAAAACCAAAAGAGATCACCAGCTACCCGGCCGTATGGATACCAGGCGGCTCCGGGTAGAATCACAAATTAAATAGCTTCAGTGCAGATTCGCCTCGATACTCGGCGAATCTGCCAAATTCGCCCGTTGGCAACAAAGCTGCTTTATTGCCAACGTCCCCGGCATTTTCCATTTTTCCGCGGGTGATTCTCCGAGGCACCCGCCATTCTAAATTTATCCGCGAATTCTTCCTCGTACCAGATCGTACTTACCTCGTACCCGGTAAGAATTGTACGAGGGTACGAGGGTACGAATGGTACGAATGGTACGAGGGTACGAATGGTACGAGGGTACGAATGGTACGAGGGTACGAGGGTACGAACAGTACGAAGGTATGAACGGTATTAGTTGTAAGGGCTAATCCCTGCGCCCTGGAGGAGATCGAACCGCCGGTTTGCTATCGTATATGCGTCAGTAGCTCTTTTTTAATCCTGTCGCGGCTTTTAAACGGAGCACGGCGCGATTTAATCTTTGGCGGTTTTAACGGGCAGGTGTTAGTCGGGGTTTGAATCGGTCGTGCTCCCCCTGTTCTCGATGCATCGCCCAGCCGCACTCCCTCTGTAAAGTTCAAACCCCTCCTTTACATAATAACGTCTTTTGCAACAATATCTTATATGGTTTTGGTTGATTGAATTGGTCGCAAAAGGGATGATTATGTAAACCTGCCCTAACCGCCTTAATCTCAATAGAAGCGCTATGCTCCCAAAAATCCGCTTCAATAAATGATCTGCGTTCCCTTTGCTGAATGAGGCAAACCGGCATCCCACCAATTCCCCCACCCTCCGCCCTCTTAACTCAGACATTTCCTGCGGTGCCCTCCCGGCTCCGCCGGTCGGGCTATTCTCCTTTGTGGTAATTTGAAGTGCATTTCGGTTTTAGTTCAGCACGTTAAATTTCTTCGTTAAAGGCATTATCTTGGTTTAGTTGTACTTCTTCGCCAGCCAAAGCCCTGGCTCGTTTTTGTACTGCCCTCCGCTACGCATCCGGGCAGTTAAAGACCGTGCATTAATCTGTTGTGTGTTTCCTGGGCTGACGGCAGAGGCGCCCCCTGCGTGCTGCGTCGGCTTGCTCTCCCTCGTGCCTCGGTCGCGGGTGCCATCCTTGCAAGAAACGCAGGGGGCGTCACTGCCTCTCCTAAACCTGGCTTCCCATAGAAACGCGCCGTTGCCTCCGTTCGCTCCTCCGATTACGCTACCTCCGCTTCTCCTGGCTGACCAGGATCCGTTACGTCCGCTCACTCCGTCGACTCTCTCCGGCAACCGCGCTAAAACACCAAGCCCAAACCGTCCCCCACCGTTATGTTAAAAAACAATAGCTATGGCAGAAATATTTTGCTTTGGCTATCCTTCCTACAACATATTCCACCAAAAGAGGCGCAGGGATATACTCCGCTACGACCTCCTCTGGCGGCTTTTTGGGGGAAACTCATGTATTCATGTAACATCTGATCAGAAAACCAAATATCTGATCGTATTCATCCGTTACTCAATAAGTCCTCATTATCACTTTCTTGCTATACACAGTGACTATTTTCTTTCTCAAAAATAAAATAAATCAACCTGTTATAAACAGTCATCTTTTGCAAGAGCTGCAAGATGTAACATTAAAATAAGTGCATGCCGCAATCTCGCAGAAACGAGTCATCTCTCGCAGGCGGGGGTCAACGGTCAATGCACAAAATATATTTAATGATTGAGAAAGATATTTAATTTATGTTCAGACAACAACCGCATGTACATAATCGGTTTGGTGTTTCCAAACCGTCATTATGCGGTTAAGTAATTTCTTTGCTATCCTTACGATAGCTTCTGCTTTTGTCATTCTCTTTATTAGACTGCTATAGCTTGCCAACAACGCAGGATCCTTCCTGACTGCGGTCCATGACGATTCGATAAGCATGTTCCGTACATAGGGCATATGTCGATTGCTTATTCCCAGCGTTGTACTCGTTTCCCCAGAGTCATGAATGGCCGGCACCAATCCTACGTAGCTGCTTAGTTCATCAAGATGTCGGAACCGTGTAATATCAATGAGTTCTGCTTTGAGAGTCATTGCCGTGATAACACCAACTCCGGGTACACTCAACAAATGCTCAACCGTCTTCTGGGCGACCTCATTTTCGGCGACTAGGGCTCGCAGCTGTAGTACTATCGAAACCAGTTCTTCACGCATTTTCATTAGTGTGTGCAGCATCATATCCATCACTATTTTGTCTGTCTTTTCCCGGAATGGCAATGTTTTTAGATGCTCGATAAACCCCTTGCTCCAGTGTTTCATTTCGTGATTCTGAGGCAGAGACAGTCCCAGCCGGTGTAACATTGCCTTTATGCGATTCTTCTGCCGTACCATATCCCTGGTGTATTGCAGACGAAGCCGGTTGAGTGACCTGAATGATTCATCATATTCAGTTGGAATGTAAATGCCGGTAAGCGTTCCATTCTCAAGTTCACGGGCTATTTTTTTCGAGTCAACAATATCTGTCTTTTGCACCTTTTCCTTTCCGCTGGTCGGAATATCTGCCGGATTAATAATGATATTCTCGATTCCCAGTGATACCAGTTTTCTGTGTATCCAGAACCCACAGAAGCCAGCCTCATAAGCGCTTTTGTATATTCCTTTTGGATATTGGCGATGGAGATAGCTGCAGAGCTTTTCAGGATCTGGCTCCATACTGTGAGTGCCTAACACCATGCCTGCTGACCTGAATGTTACCTGCCAGCTCTTTAAATGTACATCCAACCCAACGTAAATTGTTTGGTTTTGGAAATCGGGTACTGTATTTTTATAGCTCACTTTAGGTATCCTTTACTGTTTGTAATTAGTGGATCTTCAACGATCGCAATTTACTATTTTGCAGAAAGGATACCTTTTCTATTTTTTAAACATAGCATCTCGCCACCCCAAACAGATCCAAACTGATTTAATCCCATAAGAAGAAATCCTAACATTCCCCCCCCTTGATTGAAATATAAGCCCTCCAATCTCAGCAAGTCAAAAGATAGCACCAATGTTTTTCTTTCCCCTTCGCTCCGCTTCGGGGCTTTATAGAATTCAGCGCTCTCTTTCAACTTGCCTTTAGTCGGGCTTGGAATCTCAGAATTTTTTTTTGCGGGGGGGAATGTTGTTTTTTTAATCACAGAAGAAAGGAATGGCTCGATTATGAAATCTTCGCCAAGTATCGTTTTGATGTGCTCTCGTCCATCGTGGAATTTAAAGTGTGTCCGGCGTGCCGGCCAGCTGCCGGAATTCCGTGTAACACATTTCCGCGAAAACGGATTTTTCGATTCCTGGGTTTTCCGGTGTCCGGTGCAGGCTCTTTCGTTTTTCTCTGTGGCCTCCCGGGAATGGAAATCCCCGTTGCTGATCAAGTTTCCTAAATCTTTCATTAACTAAATCTAAGGAGATACTTTGAACCGGTCCGATATTTATGACGCTATTAATACCAGGATTCTTGCGAATCTTGAGAACGGCCAGCTCTTTTGGCGGCAGCCTTGGAAAGGCGGCCTGCCGGCCAACTATATCACAAAGCATGTATACCAGGGAATCAATTTTCTTTTATTGTGTATGGATTCCGTCTCAAATCCGTTTTATTTAACGTTCCTGCAGGCACAGTCCAAAAAATTGCGGATTAAAGCGGGTTCCAAGGGCCGCCAGATTACTTTCTACAAGCTGCAGGACATAGACAACGTCCTGCCATCCGGCGAGCTCGAAACGAAGCGTTTCCCGTACCTGAAATTCTCTTATGTGTTCAACCTCGAAGATCTGGAAAGCTATGAGATCCCGCAGCCTACTTTATCCGCTCCAGTCGATTTGCTGGGAGAGATAATAAAAAATCATTCTGTCGATATCCGCAGGAACTTAGAGCGCTGTTTTTATTCGGAATCAGAAAATTTCATTTCGACTCCGGACGTGTCGCATTTTACATGCGAGGAAGAATATTTCGCGGCTCAGTTCCATGAACTCATCCACTGGTCAGGCCATCCGGAGAGGTTAAACCGTGTCCGCCATCTTGCCAAGGGCGATGAAATCTATGCCTTTGAGGAACTCATTGCAGAGATAGGCGCAAGCTATTTGCTCGGGCTTTGCGGCATCCAGAATGTTCTTGATAATTCCAGTGCATATTTAGAAACCTGGCTCCGTAAAGCCAAGGGCGATAATTCCTTTATCCTGTCCGCGGCCATTGCCGCACAGAAGGCGGTCAATTTTCTAATTCCGCAACCGGAGGCCGTCCAATAAGGGCGGCCCCATTGAAAGGAGCCTTGTTTAATGTCAGATGATGAATTTCGTTTAATCAAATCCCATCCGTTTATGCCCGGTGATTTTGTGTATTACCATAATTGCGCCGGAGATACGATACCCACAAAAATATTGGCAGTCCGTACCATTCAGGTAAAAGTTGCTCAGTCAACAATTGCCGGCCACGGCTCCGCTTGGGTATCCGCTAAAAATTGTGAATTTCAATTACCACCAGAAGAAAGGTCTCAGTTATGAAGTACTATCATAAAACATATGCCCGCGATCCGTATTGGACAGAGGCCCGGTTCAGATCAGTTTGCAAGTGCGGTCAGGTGATCAACAAAGGCGACCGGATTTTCTATTATCCGGTGACTAAAACGGCGCTTTGCCCAAAATGCAGTGAACCGGCCAGCAGGGAGTTTGCAGCCGCTGTCCAGGATGAGGATTTTTATAATTCTCAATATTAGGATAAAAAAAAGCCCAGTGCTGGGGGGGACACTGGGCCGCTGTTGTTAGTTTACAGGTCAGGGGAGAAACCTGCAAACGAGGCACTTCAAAAATAGTAATTAATCCGTCTGCGAACAATACAAATTCTGTTTTTTCTTTTCAATCTTGCCATTTTTAAAGTCTTGGTTATAAAACTTTCCGAGCACCCTAGTTTTCTTTTAATTTCCAGACGGTTATATTTTCCGCACTTCTGCCTCACGAATTCCCGTTTCAACTCGAAGTAATGTTTCTTGCCAAACCGAAACATAGTCCCTTCCATCTTTTCCAGTAATTCAATAAACGTTTTGATTCCGACTATCTCTATCAGAAGCGCGGTATCCTCATCTACGCATTTTCGCCAGTCGAATTCTTCATACCATTTCATTGCTAATAGCCTTTGAGGATTCTATCCGCTTCCCGGACGTTTTTAGTAAGAATCTCAACCGGATGCCTGTCGTACTCAATTTCCTCATTCCCGGCAGCTACCGCGAGCGCCAGAGCCCAGAACCGGTCCGCATGGCCGGTCTCGTTCCGGTCAGCGATAAATACTATGTTATTGCTCGGGGTAACGTTCTTTCTTATCGCGTGGATATCTCTGATAAGATCCTGTTCATCCGGGATCTCGATTCTTTTTTGCTCCATGAGAGTTTTTACCCGCAGCACCAAATCCTGTTTTATATCAGTGGTAAACCACACCTGTTCTATGAAGTCAAATTCATTGGCCAGGTCTTCTGCCAGGTTATTCCCCAAACCGGTTGAATCGATGTACCCTCGGGCTATCTCGTTCTTTTTTATAGAGTCGCAAAGTAGCTTTAACTGGGCAGCGTACTCCATATTTTGCCAGGTTTCCATATGCTTGAAATAAAATTTATCCTCAAAAAAAGTAACTACGTAAACACAGGTCAAATCCTTCTTTCGGCCAATGTCTATGCCCATGAAGTTGATGCCGTCGACAAAGGTTTCCACCCTTGCCACGCAGCGCTGGATCAGCTCATAAGGGAAGTAAGAAGTTGCCTCATCCACGAACTGACATTCAAACTCCTGTCTGAAGGAATCTTCGTCAAAATTGCGTTTTATAACGTCAATATTGAGTTTACAGCCCATTTTTATTGCATTATAACAGTCAATTTGTGTCCTTTTAAAGTCCGGAAACCGCTTTTCATCTGTAAAAATCCGGTAAAACATGTTGCTTTGGCCCAATGGAGTGCTGCAAATTGAAATTTGATATTTCGTATTTGAGGAAATGGAAGGTAATAGCGCCTCGAAAATCCGGTCAGCCTCCGGGTGTAGGGCAAATTCGTCTAAGCGCACATCTCCCGGAAATCCCCGGATGGTCTCGGGCTTGGAAGGCATACAGTAAATGGCTCTGCCGGTGTCAAAAACTTTTTCGGTCTGATTGTCTTTTTTCAGTTTCATACCCCAGAGCTTTTCATAAATCCGTAGCCATTTTTCAACATAGGTCATAAGCTTATTGGATTGTCGCTGCGAGGAAGAAACAAGAAGCTGGTCTATATCTTCATGGTAGCATCGTTTAACGGCCTTGTAGGCTATTCCACAGGAAGAAAATCCGATCTGCCGGGATTTATTGGTTATATCAAAGGTCGCAAGGCTGTTAGCGTAATCAGCCTGGTATTTATAAAGTTTCATCTCAGGAAGGTTTTTGATCCTTCAACCAGTCGCGGATCGGACTAGGGCCGTTTGGGTCCCAGTGCTGCGCCGGCCACTGCACCTGTTCCTTACGCCTTGCAGCTATTGCTTCCCGTTCCTGGAGAAGAACATCACTGATTTTGCCTCGGACCATTCCCAGAAGATATTTTGTATTCTGCTTTCGCCTGTCAAGTAGTGGATACTCCCCAAACGATTCCATAACGCAAATCCAGGCTCCCTGGAGCGGCAAATCTCGTTTCCGCAGTATTTGTATCACCCCTTCGGTTTCCTTGTAATGCGGGGTTTTATTGCAGTATTTGCGGAATAGACTGGTAATTGTTTCGGTCAGTTCTTCCTCCTGAAATTGTTCTTCTGGAGGAATCAAAAAATGGTTGCCAGCCGTTTGTCCGGAATCATTGAAAATTAAATTTCCCTGTTCGGCGACACTACTACCACGACTACAACTACTCTTAGATTCTGTTTTATATTCTTTGGTTTCCTTTCCTTTACTTTGTGTACTAAACTCCTGAGTTTTTTGCGTTTCCTCCGGAGTTAATTCCATTTCCTCCGGAGTATTTCCCGAGTTTATGTCAATCAGGCAGTAATCCGGATCAATCTTGTAGTGTTTCCGCTTCGCATCCCGGCAGATTTTATAATATCGCTCCTGAATTCCTTTGCTGGTCAACACTCCAAAGTGATCAAAAATGTTCTTGTCAAAGAGTCCCCGTTTAAATGATTCATTCAGAACCGAAGATAAAATTTCGCGCGTGAATGTGTTCCCGAGCTCTGCGGCCAATAAAAGCGCCGTATCCTCATCCCACTTCAGGTAGTAGCCTTGATACCGGTATATCTCACAGAATAAGCGGATAATAATTAGCTGGCCTTCAACTCCAAACCGGGCGGTCAGTAAACGGATCTTGGTGTCCTGAAAAAAATCAGTCTGCAGCGGGAAAAAATCGAGTCCTGATTTTTCTAATCTTCCCATCACGTAGCTTTCATATTTTGATTTTGTTGCCCGTCGGTATCGGTTCCCTGATTTGTGGAAATAGAACTCCCGGCAAGCGGGCGAATTCCTGCCGGGAGCTGGTCGCTGGGATCATTCTGCGGTGGAACAGAATGAAGGGAGTCATTGAAATCAAGTTCTATTTTTAGATTCGTTCCGAAAAATTCGTATTCTTCAGCAAGTTGCACGGGGTAGCTGTCATCGCTGCCCGAAACTTTACTATGGCTTTTTCTCTGCTGTTTCATTTTACAGTACTCGTGTTGGATGCAGGGGTCCTGCTTTTCATGAGCTCTTTCAAAACGCTGCACTCCTCCGCAGTAACCTGGAATTTCACCTTATTGATGTAGATGATTCCCCCTTTGTAAAGCGTTCCGTTAAAACTTGCGCCCTGCTCTATTTTTTCGCGGGCGGATACAAAGTCATAAAGGGTCTCAGGGCCTTTTGGTGTACTCATGGTGTCGGCGGGATCCTGGTTCTGCTCTTTATCGTTCTGTGCCTTTTTCCGTGCAGCTTCCTGCTCTGCAGCTTCGCCGGCATCAGCGGCAAATATATCACTGGCAGCAGTCGTGGTCAGAATAGCATCAATGAATGCCCGTTTCTTTGCCATCTTGATACAGGTGTTATAATTATCTGCCGGGTTATCCGTCTCAACCCTCCGGAAAACAACCCAGTCTTTATCAACTTTCTTTATAACACAGTCCGGTCCGCCGAGAAGGGCTTTATCTTTCGTCTTCCAGTATGCATCCGGAACAACCTTATCGAATATTTCTGTCCGGTAACGGTACTTTCCTTCCATAGTGCTGCATATGCCAACTCCTTCGCCAACGACTTCACTATCCGAATTTACCAAAGTACATTTAACCTGGTATTCATTGTGTCCGTTTCCGAGGGATAATATTGTGATATCATGTTGAGCCCGCAGGCGGAAGGTGAAGGCTAATTTCTCTGCGCCTGGTTTCCAGAGGGAAGGCTTTGAACAACCGGGAATGATTCCGTAATGCTCTCCCTTTTTCATTACCTGTTCCATTATTGACTGAATCCGTTTTATCTGATCCAGTAATTCGTTTGCTGATCGCGGATTGTCTGGCGCTACGCGCTGCAGGGCCGCATTGGAATTCTGCTCAGGATCACTTTCATTCATGGTAAAAACCTGTATGAATTGGTTTGTGGACTATTTTCCGGAACAAAGCCGTCAATACTGCTCCAAGAAGAGAGCTTAAGCCTTCTTTAGGTATTACAGTGTCCACATAAACTGTCGCGTTCTCCCCTATTTCAACATGGTTAAACCTTTCCGAGTAAGGAACGGAAGTAATGTACATCATGAACCCTCCTTCATCCTGTTAGTCATACAAAAATTCGTTTAATAATGTCCTCGGCACTTTCAACCTGTGGCGGCGGCCTGAAAGATGACATCCGCTCCTGGTATTCATGTACAGCCTGTGCGGTGAACCGCAGGCGGATTTTCCTGCCTCGCCGGATTTTTATTGCCTGAAGTTTTCCGGTTTCAACCAACAGGCGGATTTGATCACGGCCTATATGAAGAATTTTTCGCAGCTTTCCTTCTGAGAACTCTTCAATGGGAAGAAACTTTACCGGTTCTTTTATCAGCAATATTTTCTTCTCGAGCGCTTCAATTCTTCGCTCTAAAACGGAAATCTTTTCCGGATAATTCATTAGCCGTGTCAGGCGTTTGGTGTAAGGTATTCAGAAGCTGAAGCGTAGAGTGTTTCCAGCTTTGCCAGGAAGGAAGGCTTGATACTTCCGCGTTCAACCATTTTCCATACGCTGAAGTAATGCACTTTGATTTGTCTTGCCAGGTCGGCAGCAGAGATTCTGTTATCCAGTAGAAAATCGTTAAACTTAAACTTAAGCATCGTTCCGATAAACTTTATGAATAATTTATATAAAATTATTTCTTATTTCTTTTCATGTCAAGTCAATATTTCATTTTTCTTAATTTATTTCATTAACTTTTATTTGCATTTGTTTATATAAGTTGCTATTTTTTGCACATGGACACAATAGATAACCCTTATTACCTGTTTTTAACAAGAGTTCTTAAAGATTACCGGTTGACTATCGGCTCTTTTGCCGTACACTTTGGTTTCCCGAGTTTCGCGCCAATCATGCATAAGCTCAAAAACGAGCCCAATAAAAAACTACACCCTAAGACATTGAGAAAAGTGGAAGAAGCTTTGCAGATTCGCATTATAGATTCCGATATTAATCACCTCAGATATGAAAGGGTAGCACTGAATGCAGACACGAATACCAAATTTCTTCCAACAAATGTCGAAACGTGGAGCGTATTTCAAGTGCATAAAAAAGTTAGTGGGAGTTTTCCCGAGGTTGGTCCTGATTCTGAAATTGTCGGTAAGGAAATTTTTGACTATCCGAAGCAACCGGGTGTTACAGCGGTCAGAGTCCCCGATAATTCCATGTATCCCCTGCTTTCAATGGGTGATGTTGTTTTAATTGATCCGAACGAGCCTGTTGTAGATGGGTGTCTTGTTTTGGCTGTCAAACTGAACGAGGATTTCGCCATTAGAAAATATCGCTTTGTAATGGACGATACAATTCAACTCTATACCGTAAATCTTGCTATAGAGTCAAAGTTATTTAAACTTCGTTCCTTAAAGGCTCTGTATCGTGTAGTCATGCAAAACCGAAGGTTTTTGCCTTTAACTACATCCGGTCCAAATTTTACTACTGAATTTTAATGCTGCCCAGAAAGACCAGGATGAGGCGAGTTAGATTTTTCATGATATATCGTATGATTCCATGAATTCATAATATAAAAGTTAACAGGGCCCGATATGAAAGGCGTTGTAGTCCTCCCAACATCGAAGTATTATTATTTCAGATTCTACGATAAGAATGAGTCCGACCCACTGAAGCGTCGTAAAACCCCCAATACAAAAATCGAAGTGACAAAAGAAGATCGTCACATCTATGAGTATAATCACAAAAACCATACAAAGAAGCCATATCGGGGAAATGCAGCACTCAGAGCAAAATTATTAAGTTTTCGAAATGCGCTGGTTAATCGTGATTTTGAATTCCTTACTGATGGTGCCAAAGTAAAATCCAGTCTTACGCTCTCTGTAGGTTTGGAAGAATACCTCGCAGTTAAGCCAAATCTGAAAAAAGCAACTATCGATTCCTATAAACACGCGATGAAAACGCTGATTGATTTCGCCGGCGATGAATTTGTTTATAAAATCACCACTCAGCAGATTGCGAAGTTTATTATTAAACTCCGTGAGTCCTTCAAGGAAGCCTCAATTGCAATAATTACCCGATCTCTCGGGGTTATCTGGAACTTTTTCATCCAGGGTAAACACGCTTCGGAAAATGTAATTCCAAAGATTAAAACGCCGTTGGTCAAACCATCCCCTATCCTACCCCGGGATCTGGATTTAATTTATACTGAGCTTCAGAAGAAGAATCACCCAAAAGAGCAGTACCGTTTTATCCGCTTCCTCTTCATGACCGGAATGCGGCCGGGAGGCGCCATTGAGCAGCGCTGGGATTGGATTGACATGGAGCGGAAAGTAATGCAGGTCAAAAACGTTAAATCGGATCGTTTCTTCGTCTTCCCTATTTTCGAAGATCTTGAAAACCTTCTAAAGGAGATCGGCGTCCAGTCTGCCGGTAAAGTCTTCACCTATGATAAAACTGACTGTTTGCATTTCTTTGCACGGGTGGTTAAAAAGCTCACGGACGAGAAGGAATTTCCGGATAAAAAGGACCGGTTAAGCCGTCATTATTCCCTGTACAATCTGCGGGATACCTTCGCCTCGAATCTGGCAAATTCCGATACGGAAATGAGTGTAGTCCAGGAGCTCATGAACCACACCAATATTAATATTACCAGACGGCATTATGTCGAGATCAAGAGTGATTTCCTTCGCGGTAAGCTGGAAAAGTCTGTCGAATTTTTAAAGAATAAGGAAGCCGAGGCGAAGAAGAAAGTGGAGCTTGAAGCTTCGGAAGCTACCCCTAAAAGTGAGTAAAAGGTGTAAACAATGTGTAAACATTTTGCCTGGGATTGGTCATTGATAGCGTTTGAGAAAGGTCTACAGTTCTGTGAGAATCACACGCACCCAAACCAGGCCGAATTATGCCTGAATCCAGAGCCATTATTTGTGTACAATTCGGGTAAAAATAGTGTGTTTTTTGAGCAAAAAGGGGTAAAAAGTGTAAACATTTGTGTAAACAATTTTTTCGGCAGGATTGTTTAAAAACAAAAACCGCTCATAAGTCATTGTCTTATAAGCGGTTATCTTGTGGAGCTAAGCAGGATCGAACTGCTGACCTCTTGAATGCCATTCAAGCGCTCTCCCAGCTGAGCTATAGCCCCATTCATAATTAATAAGCAGACCCAAAATAAGAAATTTTTACCCTATTTTCAAGTCTGCTTATTAAATTTCACGAAATTACTTCAAAAGAACCATCTTCTTTGATTCAGAAAAGGTAGCGGTCTGAATCTTGTAAAAATAGACGCCTGAAGCAAGCTTCAAAGCGGTTGCATTAACATCAATCGCATAAACACCTGGTTTTGCAACATCATTAAATAACTCAGCCATTTTCTGACCCAGTGAATTGTATAATTCAACCTTCACGTTCTGCGTCAATGACGTTTCAAACCGCACCGTTGTGTTTGGATTGAACGGATTAGGATAGTTCTGGAATAAGGTCGCTGAAAACTCTTTCAGCAATTTTGCATCGTTAACGCCTGCCGGGACAACAAATGTGCCTTTTCCACCCGCATCATTATAGCGTGACTTGAATTCCTGCATAAAAAGATTCGCGATCTTAGGATCGTCTATGATAAGTGTATTCTCGTCATTTTCATTCTCTGCAGCGGATGACCAGTTATGTGAACCGGTTATCACTGTAGGATGGCTCGTCGTCGCAGAAGCATCAATGATACCATACTTGTTATGCTGTGTCTCGCCAACATTTGCCAAGACATCACCATATGACTTCAGGAATGTATATTCGCTTCCCTGTGTGGTATAATCATTGATAACACCCTTGATATCACGTACGCCGGCATTATACTGTGTCTGTATTTGCTGGGCAAGATCATTCATGGTAAATACAAGCAAACTGAAATAGATACTAGTATTGGCGGTACTGATGGCGGCTTTGATCCTTGAATCTGTTTTATCGCTTGGGCTGAAATACATCTGAACAGATCTTCCGCCAATGGTAAATGAATGCGGCGTATTATCCGTTTTCTTGTAACTGAATTTGGCATTGGCAGCGTTCGGTGTATCAGTGGAAGATCCCCACATCTCTTCAAATTCGGTTGTGTATGCTTTGGCTAAAGCAGCGTCATTGATCTCAAGCACATTGTTCTTCCAGGTTAGCTCTGCCGTATTGGGATTCCAGGAACCGGTCCAAACCCAATCGTTGGCCGTATTTGCGTCACGGGCATCAAAAACAAAGAATTTGTTGTGCATGATACCGCTGTATGATGCAGGACGCTGACTCATGAGAACGCCGCCGTTCAGAAGTGTGGTTACGTTTGCCTGGGCAGCACGTGAATCATACACCATACGAAGTTTAACACCTCTGGATTTTGCAGCTAAAAGTGCATTTACCAGATTAGGGTATCCATTTAAACTATAGACTGCAAAATCAATGGAATAACTCGCCTGATTAATCCGGTTTGTCAATAATGCTTCAAAATTACTGTTACCTTTAGCAGCATTACCGGGAATTGCAACGCTGTTATCGACGGTATTGCTAAAATAGACATTGATTGCACCAACAGCCGGGTTCCCACTTGCTGTCGTCACTTGCTGGACAGCACTGACACTTGTTCCCGCAGCATTTTTCGAAACCGCCTGGAAATAATACAACGTTCCAGATTTTAGGGCACTTATTTTAATGCTGTGTACTGTGGTATCATTGGCAAGTACTACAGAATCTTTCAGATTATCAGCAGCTATACCATATTTAACCTGGCTGTTGCCATTCCGTGCTGTCTGGAAAATGACAGTAAATGAAGATGTGTCAATACTGTTGACGATAATATTGGAATAAACGAGAGGACGGGAATCAGAAATAATATCAGACATTACACGACCTACCAACTGATAACCTGAGCTATAAGGTGCGGCCGTTTTATACTGTGTAACAATGCCAATAACATCGCATTTACCCCTAGGGATCGGTAGCCCGTTAATGGTTGTTGCGTTGGTGAAAATACGGAAATCAAACGTATTCGTTCCATCGGATATTTTATAGGTAGTTCCTTTGGTTCCCGTAGAAAAGTTTGTCGTATCTGTGAACGTAACATTATTGATTCTTACGAGCTTGCTCTCGAACGATTCATTCAAATTCCATTGCTGATTAAGGATATCAGAAATAGTAATCAGTTGTGGTTCGGGCGCAACGCCGCTTGCAATTTTGGTCACAGAAGAAGCCGGCGTTGATTTTAGGGTAAGATCCATCTCGGTGAGACCATTATACAGTTTTAATCTCGAATTAATAAGAACCGTGTCGCCAATTTTTAATGCAGGGCTAAGGGCAGTAAAAGCATTCCCATAAATGGTCATGCCCCCGGTTTGATCCTGGACAGCACCTGTTCCGGCACTGTTACCAAGCTCTTTCACGGCAGTAACAACAGCACGCACCTGAAACACCGTATTAGTGTCTTTGGGAACACCATTGGCATCATTATCATGCAGACTTGTGATCGAAACGGGGGTTTGAGCGAACGAAATAATACCTAATAAGAGGAAAAGAACTAAAAATTTTCTCATTGTGTGTCCGTTGATAATATGAAGCGCAAAATTTGATTTTTCCCTGCATCAAGTACATATAACGTTTTGTCAAAGAAAGCAACACCGGTTGGTTTTACAAAAATGCCTGGTCCGCCAAATGATTGAAGCTCATCACCGTACGAATTGAATTTGAAGACGCTGTCTTTTGCAGGATCGCTATCAGCGATAAAGATATTACCGTTAGCGTCAATACAACTGCCTGAAGGATGGCCAAATCTTCTTGAAGTAGAAAAACCTGTTGCTTCAGCTTTGAATTGACTCTGATATCCTTCTGAGGCGGCAGAAACAAAGTGGTGGAACCATTGCGCACGAAGAACAACTTCTGCACCGCTTAAAGTAGCTATAAAGTCAAAATTCTTCTTACTAAACGAGGTCAATGAATTGATCCCATTAGCTGAAGGTGCGCTGGAACTTACAGGATCAATATCGTGAACTATGCTCAAGGCGGAGTCCCTATTGTGATCAATAGGCGCAAATTGCATTAAAGCATTGTCCGGATCAGAAATACCATTATTACTACCAGTCCTGGCTACGAAATAAGAGTTATCATAAAAGGCTGTTACGGCTGTATACTGACAATTAGGATGATTGTCAATATCTACCGAACGTGGTAAAATTCTTTTTACAGGAGCATTGGCAAGAACGGGATTTGCAGCAGATAACCCGGTATAGACATCAATCTTATAAACCGCACTATAGCGGATCTTGGTACCATTATTAAAGGTACTGTCAAACTGCCCGCATACAATCAAATTCAAGCGATAATCCTGCGCAATGGCAATAGGATGAGGAATTGATATTGTACCCAACCATGTACCGGCTGTGTTCATCATCACAACACGGTCATTGTCAGTATCACAAACATAAATAAAGGGTTCTTTGCCCATCAATATTGCTTGTGGGTTATTGAATCCACCCCATGGCGGATTCAAAGCAACATACACAGTATCTCCGCCGGAATTAATGGGGCCTTTGGTCACACCAAGCAAATTAGTATCAAATTTATCACCGCACCCAAGTAAAAACGGAAGTACGAGGATGCTGTATAGTAAAAACTTTTTCATCATTTTTTATAGACCTAAAATAATTGAGAAACGATGGGCTGTTCCCAGTCTGACAAAGTTATTATATGAATAATCAACCGTAATATTATAAGAGCTGACCGGAACATTGACACCCGCGCCAAATGAATAATCCTGTTCTTCCACATTGAACTTGTAACCGCCGCGAACATAGAACATATTCTTAAAACTATATTCAGCTCCGGTTGATAAGTTTTCACTGTTATCATTCGGATGGTTCAGTTGAACGGTTGTCGTAACTTTATTGAGATCATCCTGATAGGGTTCAAATGCGAAACCGATTCTGAATACGGTAGGAGGTGAAAATGATTGCCATTGAGAATTCTTTCTCTTTCCGACTAAAACGACATCACCATCCGGAGAAAGCTGATTTCCAAAATTTGATACCGAAACTGCGAATCTCGTGGAGCCGAGTCCGGTCCAGTAATAGGTACCAAGGTCAATCATGACACCACGCATTTTCAGCTTATCAAGCGTTTCCTCGATGTAGCGAACAGTACCACCAAAGCTGAACTGTTCTGTCATTTTTCTTGAATAGGTTGCAGCCAGTGCAATGTCCCCATAGCCAAAAAACTGACCGTTCCCCAGTGGCTGGAACTCAGTAGTTACCGGCATGTCTTCCATTGAAATTGACGTAAAGGCCAAGCCCACGGCATCCGTTTCGCTGAGATGATAAACAGCACCGACAAAATCGTGGCTGATGTCAACTACCCAAATGTTATGGGAAAACATAACCTGATCGTCTTTGAATTGCACCAATCCGGCAGGATTCCAGTAAAGAGCTGAAGCATCATTTGCCAAAGCTACAAATGCATCGCCTAGTGCTGATGCTCTTCCTCCTACGCCAATTTTTAAGAACTCGGCGGTAGAGATACCAACACGCTGTCCACCCAATGTGGGGAACAACTGAGCGTTGGTTTCAATCTTTACGATTGTAAACAATAATAGTATTATTAGAATTTTTTTCATAATTAAAATCTTAAACTAACTCCGAATTTAATATTGCGTCTTGTTAAATATCGTGCCGGACTCAATTGATACGGGCTGATAGGCGCCTGTAATTTTGGATAGAGAGGATCATTCCAGCTTGTAGGCGTAGGGTCGCCATACTCATAGGCTTTTCCGGTTACCGGATTTATTATTGCAGGATTCTTTTGATCCAACAGATTGTTGATTTCAGCAAAGATAGAGAATCGCAGACCTGCAAGGTATAAATATTTTTCAAAGTTTAAATCGATCCAGAACCAGTTCTGACCAACCATATTATTGCGATCATAGGTAATGGTTTCATAATCAGGTCGTCCGTTGATCAGGTAGCTGCCGGTAAAAACAGAGGGCGTGTACCGTTTTCCTGATTCAAATTGAGCACGAATATAGACATTGTAATCATCCAAAATGCCTGGAGCGAACCCAAACAACGGTTCACCTTTTTCAACATAGAAATTGGTTGAAAGTGAAGCATTGATAGGTCGATCCCAAGACATATAATATTCCTTGATAGATTCTGACAGGTTTCCTCTGGCAACAAGAACACCTTCATCGGGTGAAGAACTTTTTCCTGTAACAATTGCGTAAGTGAAATTAGCAGAACCGGTGAACCACTTGCCAATCCGTTTCTTATATTCCATCTCAAGACCACGCGAACGTGCATAATCTGAGTTCACATAGGTGGTTACACTTGCCGTGTTACTTCTTGCCGAAGTCACCAGAGCAGTTCGGGTACTGACATAATCAAAAATGTCTTTATAGTAAGCTGTAAGTGTTAAAACATCATTCTGGGAAAACTGGGTTTTGATTCCGAGTTCGTAAGCAACCGTTGTCTCAGGATTCAAATTTGGATTACCAAATTTCTGAAATGATGAAAGTGCACTGACCGGATTGAGTTTTGCATAAACAAATTGAGGAGTAGGCCATTTGCTGAAATGTCCATAAGAGAAGAATAACGTCTGATAATCAGACACCGGGTGAGAGATACCCAAACGTGGACTCAATCTTCCCTTAAATCTGCGGCCAAAAAGACCAAAGGTGTTAGACTTGTAGCCTGAACGAGTCTGATCTGAGATACTAGTCTGCGAAAGGTCATTGATTGCGTCATCAACAAACTTACCAGGCATCCAATAGTCAAAACGTAAGCCGAAATTGAGGATCATACCTGAAAAGTTAATATTATCCTGAGCGTAAACGTCGCCTTTGGCAGGAAATACCTTATAAATGTCATTGTTCAAGCCGAGCTGACCAATCCATGGACTTGAAATATCAACAACTTGCATTTCCTGAAATTGAGCTTCAAAACCTGCTTTGAATTTATTTTTCTCATCAAAGAAGCTTGTCAAATCACCTTTTACTGAATACTCTGCCACATAGTGATCGTGCCAGGTATAGGGGTTTCCAACATCCCAGAAACCGTCTCCGGGAATAACACCAATGGTGTCTCTACCCGTATTATAATACTGTATAGGGAAACTGGTAATGTCCTTTGGTTCAGTATACTCATACCAGTTCTTGCCATTTGCATCTGCGCGCAAATGTGAAAACAGATAATTGAATTTGAGCTCATAAAATGTTTTCGGATTCAGAGTATGGGTCAAACTAACAGACTGATACACGTTATTATGAGTATAAGTCGCGGCATTATCAAGATTGTCTGAGAAAGTATATTGATATCCGGGACTTGGCTCCACATACTCCAGATTCGATTGAAGTGATTGTGAATTCTGATTGATGCCAATTGACTGATTAAAAGAATATTGTAACTTAATAGTAGAAGAAATCTTATAAGTTAATTTCCCAAGCCAGAAGTAGTTATTCTCTGACCGTGGAGCAAACCGTGAGCCATAAAATATGGAAGAGACAACCTGTTTGGCAGTAGGTTTATAGTAACCCTGAGTTATACCATCGGTAATTCCGGCGAAGAAGTTGCCAAAAAAACCAATTTCACCCGGTATCTGAATGCCCAGAGCCGGTAATAATTGTGAAGTGATCGGTTCCGGACCACTAAAGTTGGTTTCCAAAACATCCGTGTTAAACGAATGATAGGAACTCTTTCCAATCAGGTTGTCGTTCTTATAAGATAAAGAACCGTGATACTTATTACCACCTTCCTTCGTCTTTACGTTAACAACACCAGAGGTGGCTTGGCCAAATTCAGCATTGTAACCACCTGTGATAACTTCCACTTCCTCAATTGCGTTTGCGGAAAGCTGAAGACCCATTCCGGTACCTGCCAATGGATCCTGAACAGAAACACCATCGAGAAGGAAAGCATTTTCATATGACCTTCCTCCACGAATGTGAATTTCGTTATCGGTTTTCACCACTCCGGCCTGCTGCGAAATTACATCGGTAATATTTTCCAACATGGCGTTTGCGATGTCATCCTTCCCTATCGTTCGCTTGCTCTGAGTTTCCTCAGCATCAAGCAAGGGTTTCTCTCCGATAACGATAATATCCTGATTCAGAGTCAGCGCTGATTCTTCAAGTTGCACATCAACTTGCTTGGTCCTGCCAGCTTCTATTTTGGTGCCGGTGTACTGCACGCTTTTATATCCGATAAAAGACACTTCCAGATTGTAGGTTCCTGGACTAATGTTCTTTATGCGAAAAACTCCGTTCAAATCCGTGGATGCGCCATAATAGGTTCCTTTCAGAACGATATTAACGCCCGGAACGGCTTCACCCGTTTTTTTGTCTGTAACTTTTCCGCTGAGAGATCCTGTCTCCTGGGCAAAAACAGACACAATGCTAAACAAAAATATGGTAACTAATAATTTCATGGTGTTAAATTAAAATCGGTGAATAATACCTGGTTAAATAATTTTGCAACGCTTCCTGGAATACCGTTGCATACGTGCAAGGGAACGGTTATACAAAATTTCGTTTTGTCGCTGTTTTCAAATCCGACCCATCCCGGGAGAGGACTTCTTGGGAATTTTGCATTATCGGAAAAGAAATAAACCGGCAAAGCGCTGGCCAACAAATAAAATGCTCTTGCCCTGATGTAGCCGCCAGTGGTTAAGAGAGTTGGGTAGGCAGTATGTGTAGAATCGGACAAGGTACGCCCCGCTAACATAGTTGCCTGGTATTCACTTTTATCTGTAGTAATAGGAATAATTCCCTGCAGCTGTGGAAGTAACGGGTCTACATTTTGCGGGAATTGTAACGCGAAGAAAATCTTCCCTTTTGCATCAAGAAATTTTTGTGCAGTCGCGCTTGCAAGATCCAAGGATGGGTCATTATCGCTATACCAAATGACACAATCAAATAACTTGATCGTTTCAAGGAATGTATTGTTCAGATAGGGAGGTTTTTGATTTGTAATATCGTAAACGTCAAACCGGCCCTTTAAGGAGGTCCCGTTTTTCTGTACACTATCCATCATGGTAATGTAAAAATCGGATGCTTTATCAGCTATCTTATAATCATCAACAATGAGGAACTTCCCTTTTGGTTTTTTCACGTACCAACCCTCTTTGCTGGCAGGCTGAGTAGCTGAACTGATCCAGGGAGATTTGGCTCCGGAAATATCCTCTGTTTGGACATAAAATATGTTGTTTGCATCATAACGAAGGCCAGGTAACTGAATGATGTTTCCGGTACCATTTATAGCACGGTTGTTTGGATCACCTGATACATAAATATCCATCAGCGGATTTGGATTGCTAAAATCCTTTGTATTTACCGTGATTGTGATCCATCTGATGGCACCGTTTAGCGCAGTTGGTTTGGTGGTGTCATTCAAAGCAATGTTAATACTTTGGATGGTACTCTCACCGTCAATATCCGCAGCAGCCCATCCAAATGACATAGCCGGAAATGAGGTATCTGGATGTGTTGAATAACTGCTCCAAGCCACCGTAGGGGCTGAGTTTTTAATCGGAAGTTTAACAGAGGCAGGATGTGGATCAATTAATCCTATATCTATAAATGATTCGCCCGCGTCCCATTTTCCATTTCCATTTAAATCAGTAAACGGTTCAGGACCATAATGGATCCCGTTTTGGTATACATCAGTATCGTATACTCCGTTTCCCTGGTTATCAACTGCAGAAACCAGAAAATCAAAAACTTTGAGTGACCCGATATCCCGTAGAGAGAACAGGCTGTCATTCTTGGCAGTAAACGTCCAATTGGTGCTATCCCAAGAAAAATAGAAACCAGCAATAATTCCATCAGGGTCATCACCACTCCAGTAAAGCTGAATCCTGCTCTGCTGTTGTGAGACCGTACTGTCAGGATTTAAGAATACTTTGGTTGTCGGCGCCTTATTAGGTGAGGTAGGGCCTGATGCCGTTTCTTTACATGCATAAAATGCAGTTAAAACTAATAAAAGAAGTGAAAGAGTAAATTTGTTTAGCATGAAAAATTCAATTTCTTATAAATAAAATGCTGCTGCAGGAAACGCCTGCAGCAGCTGTAAAGAGCATTGTTATTTTACCAGCATCATTTTTTTAACTTGCGTAAAGTTATTGTCTGCCTTCAAACTATAGAAATAGACACCTGAATTCAATGAGCTTGCATCAAATGCAACCTGATGATTTCCGGCACTCTGCATTTGGCTTACAAGGGTTCTTACTTCCTGACCTAAAAGGTTATAAATTTTAACAGTTACATTTGCAGCTTTTGGCAATGAATAGGATATAACCGTTGCAGGATTGAACGGATTAGGGAAATTCTGTTCAAGTTTATAAGAAGTTGCTATTCCGACACCTTCTTCTCTTACATCACTAACATAACCAACTAAGTCTGCATCGTGTCTTGGGCACAATTTATAGCTCGAATGTGTGTAACCAAGAATACCGGTAATTGAGGTAAAACGATCGCCTTTTTGAACTTTAACTGCAGAAGCTCCTACATTAAAGCTGGTGTTTCCATCAGACCAGATAACGCGGGTATGAGTACCACCGTTAGCATCAGTTACATAAGACTCGCCAAAATTGGAGGTTCCGGTAGCGGATGTGTCTGCATTGCGAACGTCAACTGTTACATTTTGGTACGTCACCAATGATCCATTCCAAGGTTCAACAGTCAGAGTTCCAAGTGTCGAAGTTCCAACATCGCCGGTTTTCATTACATGTGCTTCGGGTGTGGCATTGCCCTTTGAGTTTACCGTAAGAGTAGTCAATGTATCAATTCTGTTTCCAAAAGAACCAAGGGCAACTGTACCGGTAAGGGTAACATTATCGCCGGTTTTCAATTTGAGCACCTGGGTACCTAATGCACCACCGGTACCAAGAACAATTGAACTCCATGGACCATAGCCGTTAGCAACATATACTCTTGCAGGGTTAGTGCCATGGTTTCCCGGAATGTCGCTTGAGTCAGCTACAACAACACCGTTAACAGTGACAACATAATTATTATAGGCACTATAACCTGATCCTGTTGGGCTGTAACGAACATGCTGAATTGTCAAAGGTTTGTTAAGAACAAAAAATGCATATTTGCTTGTGTTGGCTGATTGAGGACTGGTTGATGAGAGCAGATTGCTATCATAAGCTTTAACATAATATTCAACATACGCTGAATCACTTGAGATACCAGGCATTGTAACTGAATAATTAATGGAATCAGCACCTGTTCCACGGGTCATTTCCAGAGAATCCAATGCACCGCCGTTAACAATTTTCATCAATCTGACGTGTGTAACATAGGAACCAGTTAAACCGACTGCAGTAGCTGTAAATAAAACATTGGTATTAGGGGCTACAACACCAGGATTTCTTTTAACATTCGATATTGCCGGTGGCGACAATAATGGGTCTCCAAGATCATCCGGGTAAATGGGGACCACTTCCCATATCCAGCCATCAGTTGGTGAATTATATGCGTTGAGAATTCCTTTAATATAGCTAATATATGAACCATTCGTAGGAGGAGTATAGTTGGTCCGTAAGCGTGGGTATGTTGACGCGGTCTTAAAATAGTTGGATTGGGCATACATCTGGATCCTATGTCCGTTACCATCCTCAACTTTAAAACCACCGGCAGTGGAAGATGTACCGGTAATCAGGTTAGTGGTTATCAATGGATGTGTTAGATCTGATTTAAGGATCACATACATCCCATAATATTTACGCATATCATTGTTAAATGATTTACCATCAGCCATATAAAAGCTATCCAGGGTCATTGGAATTGGTTTGGGTCGCTCCATTTGCTGTGAAATGAGATTAACCGGAATGGGCTGAGGAGTGGTTGTTAAAATCAGCTCAGTTCCCTGTCCATAGGTGGTGACGACACCAGTAAATTCATAGGTGCTTGCCGTATCAATCAAATCGAATGCAGTCCCGGCAATGGCGCTGTCAGTTTGATAGACATTCAGGCCGGACCACAATTCGTTGCCTTCGCCCTGAATATAGGATGACAAAGCTTTGTTATAGGTAAGAATGGGTTTTCTGTCGGATACAGGGTCAACTCTCGTACGAAGTGTTACCGTACCTCGTACACGAACCGTTTTTCCGGCTAATGGAGATGGCGGCCAAGTGGCTGCAGTACTATCTGGAATAAAATTTATATCGCGTGCTGTTACTAACGGAATAGTATCCGTTTGTGCAAAGGCCAATCCTGCCAGTAAAAGCATCATGACCGCTAGTAAAGATTTCATCTTCATTCTAACTCCTATTATTTAATGACTAAAAATTTGCCTGTCTTAATCTGTCCGTCAGCACTGTTCTTTACCGTATAAAGATAAAGGCCGGTTGCAATTGCCTGATCGTTATCAGTAACTAAATCCCAAGCATGTTCACCACCTGAAAACTGCTGCTTGTTATCTCCGGCATATTGTTCAAACCATCTAATTGATGACCCGTTATTTTTCTGATCATGCTGGATACGTTTAACAACATCACCTGCCAGAGTGTATATGGTAATCTCACAGACTTCTGGAAGATTGTAAAAATATATTTTCCGCAAGCGCTCTGAAGATCCATCCCAAATGGCACTGCCATAGTATGGATTAGGGTATACACCCAATTTTGAGTTAACGCTTTCTGCAGGCACAGTGCCCGGCAATACTCGTTTCAAATTTGCCAACTTACTTGATTCCAACGACCCAAGATTGTTCGCAGGATCTCCCTTATCAAATGCAGTGACTGCAAATAAATATTGCCATCCATTCAGAAGATTCGGAACTTCATATTTATACCAATATTTGTTGGTATCACCGGCAAAGGTCATGGGAGTTGAAAGACGAACTGCTTTAAATCCTGTGTTAAATCCAGTTGAGCCTGCACTGTCGTATTGTGCCAATAGAACAAGCGAACCAACAGTATTTTGATAATTGGTTAAATCGAATCCGGCCTGTGTTCTGTAGATGCGATATCCTGCAAAGTCAGTGTCATGTGAGATTGGGTCCACTGATGCTTCTGCCCGTTTATCCCAATATAAAGTCGCCTTGTTGTTCTCAGGCACAACTTTTAAAACAGGATAGGTCGGAGGCGCAGGCAGAATATAACGATGGATCTTTCCATCACCAACAATATCTTCACCAGGATCAAGAACACCGTTTCTGTTCTTATCATTTCCAAAGTAGGCTTTTAATGCCCAGTCTGCATTATTATATAAAGTGTTTCTTGAGTCTCGGGTATCTAATGAAGTTGCGTCGTTGCCATATTTTTTTGCACAAACGATGGCAAATGCCACATTTATAGAGTCATCGGGAGCTATATTCTTAAAATAGCCATGGGTTATCAATTCAGAACGATTTGAAGGAGTTTTTAAATCGGTTGGGTTAATATCCTGATATCTCGCAGGATATTGAAAATAACCACGCATCTTCTCATATCGCTGTTCATCGGTACGCGGTGCAAAATAGTTGAGAACGCTGCTGTTATTCCACTGCCATGCGACATAGCTGGTTGCCGTCAAAGTATCATTATTGGCATTAACAGTTTTTTCAGGAAGCATTGGAGTTGTTCCCAGATACAAGAAACCGACATAGCTGTCAGTATAACCCGGGTCGCCATCCACGTCATAGCAGTACGAAAGTTTCAACGAATCGTCGTAGCCTAAACCGCCATGTGAGAAAAAGGCAGAGTTTGTTACTGAAGTTATCTTTGTATTACGAACCACCGCATCTGAATAAAGTCCAACATACACGCTGTCCAGATATTTATTGGACAAGTTTTTAATGGTGTAGTTCATGATAACAAAAAAATCTGCGAAGGGAAAATTCCAAGCATACGATTCCTGATGAACACCAATATAAAGTGGATTGTGATCAGTAATGGAAGTTCCATCTTGTGTTGTCAGGTTAGTATCATTGTAATCCATATAAAAATCCTGATGCGAAATTGCATCCGGATCATAATATCTCGAGTCCGTCAAATTCGACTTTTGTACAATCTTTGATGATGCATCAGTAGTGAATTCGAATCCGCCTCCGCGGGAAAGAGCAGCGGCATCCACTGCAGCGGTAGTTACAAATGGTCCAACGGGTGCACTGGTAGGCGTAGAGCGGAAAAATCCGCCAACCCAAAGACCGCCGGCAAAAATATGCTCAATCCCACTTCCCAGCGGATATTCACACGATGGTGGATGGTTTGCCTGCGAGAGTTTTCCCAACCCGTTACCGAACTCACCAAAGTTGGTTACGGTCAATCCAATATTCCCAATGTTGGTAAAATTGGTCATCTCAGTCGCTGTTTTGTTTAATTTTTTTGGGTCATCTCCGGCTCTGGTTAAGGAGCAAAGGGAAATTACTGCAAGTGCAATTAAAGTAAGTGATTTATATTTCATTAAAAGAGACTGCATAAATATTTATAAAAAATTTTCTGGTAAATAGTAAATTGAAAAATAAGCTGAATTACGCAATAAAAAAAATAGAAGTATATTTCCCGGCCGCTAAAACATTGCCCTGGCCTGCTCATCCGCGTGATAGGAACTTCTGACAAGCGGTGAGGATTCGACTACCCGGAATCCAATTTCAAGACCATACTGTTTATACGCTGCAAATGTTTCAAGAGTCACAAAACGCATTACCGACAAGTGTTGTTTGGTAGGTTGTAAGTATTGTCCGATAGTCAGAATATCACAGCCGGCATTTTTCAGATCACGCAGAAGTTCAAACACCTCATCGTCTTCTTCTCCAATACCAACCATGATTCCGCTTTTGGTCTTTAGTCCCTTTTCTTTGAACCAGGAAATTAATGCAAGACTGCGTTCATATTTTGCCTGCGGCCTTACCGCATGATACAGACGCTTTACAGTTTCAAGATTATGATTTAATATATCAGGGGGATTATCCAGAATGATCTTAAACGCACTTTCTTCGCCTTTAAAATCAGGGATAAGAATTTCAATAGTACAGTCGGGGGATGTTTGACGAATTTGCCGGATGGTGTCAGCAAAAATCTCAGCCCCCCCATTTGGTAACTCGTCGCGGTTCACAGAAGTGATGACCACATGTTTTAGCTTCAGTTTTTCAACAGATTCTGCAACCCTGCGGGGTTCATCACTATCAAGCAAATTAGGAATGCCGACCTTGATGTTACAGAAGCCACAACTCCTTGTACACGTGTCACCTAAAATCATAAAAGTAGCCGTACGCCTGTTCCAACATTCTCCAATGTTGGGGCATTTGGCTTCTTCACATACGGTATTAAGACGCTTCTCACGCATCAGGTTTTTTACATCTGCGTAATTAGGGCCTCCTGGTAAACGCACACGGAGCCAATCCGGTCGCTTTCCTATTTCGATACGTGCATTATCGACTTGTTCTTTAAAAGAACGTTGATGTTGATTTATCATTCAATCATTATTTTAGGGTGTGTAATATAAAGCTTTTTTTTGTTCTGCTAAAAGCTTTTTTCATTAAAATTTTGCAAAATATCTTTGATCCTATTTAAAAACTTTCCTCCAAGCATCCCATCTACCAACCTGTGATCATGAGAAAGTGTCAAATACATCATCGGTTTGATCGCAATCGTATCCATTCCGTCGACTTCAACCACCACCGCGCGCTTTACTACTGCTCCCACGCCCAATATAGCCAGTTCAGGTTGATTAATAATGGGAGTTCCCAGTAATGTACCAAATACACCGTAATTAGTAATAGTGAATGTTCCACCAGAAATATCATCAGGCGTCAGTTTTTTATTTCGGGATTTTGCCGCAATGTCTGTTATTGCTTTTGCCAGACCAACCAGGTTTTTTTCATGAGCATTTTTAATGTTCGGGACTATTAACCCGTTCGGTTCAAGCGCAACTGCAATACCAAGATTTACAAAACGTTTCTGGACTATGGCATTTCCATCAATCGATGCATTTACAAAGGGGAATTCGCGTAAAGCCTGAACAGTTGCATAAGAGATAAAGGACATGTAAGTCAGCTTTACCCCTTCCTGTTGCAGGAACAATTCCTTTTTTGCATTGATAAATTGATAGATCCTGGTCATATCCACTTCAATAACACCGGCAACATGAACAGATGTATCTCTGCTGGTGATCATGTGCTGCATGATCTTTTGACGAATATTATCCATTGGCACCCGTTCAACTGCTCCCAAAAACTGCTGAGCGTTGGACTGTTCCGACGATGTCTTCAAAGGTACTGTCTTTTGTGTTACCCCGGTATTAAGATTTCCCATGGCATTAGTTACCGAAGGTGTGGTTTCTGAAGTTCTGTTTTTAATATATTGCAACAGGTCATTTTTCGTGATCCGCCCCCCTATTCCGGTTCCTGCAATCTTTCTCAGCTCTTCAAATGATACACTTTCTTTTTGAGCTATATTCATTACCAATGGCGAATAAAACCGATCTCCTCTATCTTCAGGTCGTTCTTTTCCGCTGTTGCGTAAAGGCATTGAATCATTTGAATCGTTAATTTCCTTATTAATTGATATTGCAGGCACATTCAAATCATTGTCTGCATTATTGGAAACTATTAGCACAGACTCATCGATTGCGTCAGCCCGGACCTCGGACGGAGTGAGGGAGAGTTCCACCTGAGTGCTCCTCAAAATGGCCACTATCGTCCCAACCTCTACGGTTTCCTGTTCCTGAACCAGTATCTTATCCAAAATTCCATCAGCGGGTGAAGGAACTTCGGTATCAACCTTATCCGTGCTGATCTCGAACAATATATCATCGCGTTTTACTATGTCTCCGGCTTTCTTTGTCCACCGGAGAATGGTACCTTCCATCACTGATTCCCCCATCTTTGGCATTGAAATCTCGATCAGGTTGCCTGCTGCTGCTGTGCTTTTTTCTTTAATTTCTGCAGGTGGAAGCATTTCAGGGATTGAACCTGTTATTTTGCTTCCTTCAACATCCCTAGGGAGGAGTCCGGTATCTGCATTCAAAACAGCCACTATCTCGCCTACAGCAATAGTGTCTCCTTCTTTGAACAAAATATCCTCAATGATACCATCCTCCTGAGCAGGAATTTCCGTATCAACTTTGTCAGTGCTTATCTCGAATAGAATCTCGTCTTTTTTAATGTGTTCACCTTTGCTCTTATGCCACTTAATAATGGTACCTTCTGTGATACTCTCACCCATTTTCGGCATAATGATCTCAATTCTCATTTTTGGTCCTTAGCATGCTGTTTTTAAACTATATATAATCAATAATAAAATTCAGCCCATAATCATGTCATGGGCTAAACGTAGAAACCATAGCGAGCGTCTGATGAGGTATAAGGCCATTCAAAATGCCATGCCCTATTTCAGATTGCATATCCCGTTATTGCGGGATACTAATTTTCAAATTTCTTTTTACATCAATAAAAGCAATGTTTTGTGAAACTAAGAAATTACGCTCAATAATGTAACAGACTTTTAATTGCCTTAAAAATCACCTCTCTTGACGGCAGGACAACGCTTTCCAATATCGGGCTATATGGTATCGGGGCATCTTTACCGGCAATTCGTCTTACCGGAGCATCCAGGTGTTCAAAACAATTTTCGGCAATTCTTGCCGCAATTTCTGCACCAAACCCGCCGGTAACAGAGTCTTCATGCACGACTATCACTTTATTTGTTTTCTTTACGGATCTGAAAATGGTTTCATCATCCAGTGGGATTATAGTTCTAAGGTCAATCACTTCAACCGAATATCCCTCCTCTTCCAAACGTCGGGCAGCGAAAACCGAATCCCACAGGGTTGAGCCATACGAAACAACTGTTGCGTCGGTTCCTTCTCTTACAACCTTGGCCTTGCCAAACGGGATAAGGTACTCTGCATCAGGTTCAAGACCCATCGCGTAGCTCTGCCGGTAGAGCGCTTTGTGCTCACAAAAGATAACCGGATCGTTTAACCGGATTGCTGTTTTCAATAAACCTTTTGCATCAATCGCATTAGAAGGATAGGCAATCAAAATTCCTGGAATATGAGCAAAAAATGCCTCAATATTCTGACTGTGATACAGGCCGCCGTGAATATAGCCACCAACAGCAACGCGTGTAACTACCGCTGCCCGCCAACGGTTCGCTGAACGATACCTGAATGTGGATACCTCATCCTTGAATTGCATGAATGCCGGCCAGATATAATCACCAAATTGTATCTCAACCACCGGTTTTAATCCAGTCAGCGCCATACCTGCGGCAACTCCAATTATACTGGCCTCGGCCAACGGTGAATTAAACACCCGGTCTATTCCAAATTTTCTTGACAGGCCCTTTGTTGCGGTAAAGACGCCTCCCTTGTTATCTTCGATATCCTCACCAAAAACATAGGTATCCGGGTTGAATTCCAATTCCTCGTGAAGTGCATGATTAATTGCATCGACCATCACAATCGATTTCCCGGACGGTGGCGTCTTTTCGTAATCGAGCGTTTCCGCATGACCACTTTCATCAAGTACGAACCTCACCGCTTCTTCCGGATTCGCATCGGGTGACTTTAATGCAAGCGAGGCCTCCCTATCAACAAGGTCATCAATTTCCTTTTTAATGCTGTTCAATTCATCTTGCGTAATTATCTTATCAGTAAGTAAAAGAGTGGTAAACTTCTCAACCGGACAGTTTCGCAAATCTTCTGCAATTTCATCAGGGTCACGATATTTGCGCTGGTCATCCGACGAGGAATGCGAATGCAACCGAACTACTTCTGCTTCTATTAAAACAGGTCCATTACCTGATTTAATGTATTCAATTGCTTCCCGGGCTGCATTATAGGACTCCAGAAAGTCCGTACCATCGATCCTCATCCGTTTTAAATTCTGATATCCTTTCATCATTTCGGCTATTGAGCCACCTTCGCCTCCGCTCTGCTGTGATACAGGTACGGAGATGGCATATTTGTTATTTTGGATAACAAACAATACCGGTAACTTCTCTCTACTGGCCCAGTTGACGGCTTCATGAAACTCACCTTGACTTGTAGTTCCTTCACCTGAACTCACATATGTGACATTTTTTATATCTTTCCGGACCGAGGCAAGTGCCGTTCCCACAGCCTGCAAAAATTGGGTACCTGTAGGGCTGGATTGGGACGGCATATTTACCGCTCTGGCCCCCCAATGACAGGGTAATTGCCTCCCTGAACTACCCGGATCATCCGCTTTGGCAAAACACTGTAAAAAGAATTCCCTGACCGAAATGCCGGAAGCGAGTGCAAATGCCAAATCACGGTAATACGGGAATACCCAATCAACCTGAGTATCCAGTTGAGCAGCAATAGCCACCTGGATGGCCTCATGACCAGCCCCGGCTATATGGAAAAAAGTTTTACCCTGTTTTAAATAATTCATCGCCTTAATATCAATCTGCCGGGATAGATACATGGCTTTATAAAATTTAATTGCGTCAACACGGGTAAGTTTATAGGTGGTTACTTTTTTCGTTTTGACTACCGGTTCTTTATAGTCGCCAACATCATTTTTTATTCTATTAACTTTTGACATAATAATCCTTTTTACAACTTATCCCGCTGAAATTTCAGTGGGGTGAACATTCTTTTTGCATTGATCATAGTTGAAGTGTTTTACAAATTCCTTTACAATTCTTTCCTTCACTTCTTCCAACGATATATAGGCTCCTTTTTCCTGCTGTAGCGAGGTTACTTTTTTATCGGTAATCCCACAGGGTACAATTCCCTGAAACAGGTGCATATCTGTGTTTACATTAAGAGCAAATCCATGCATGGTTATCCAGGAGGATATTTTTATTCCAATAGCTGCAATCTTCCTGTCTTCTATCCATACACCTGTCAGCCCCTCCTTTCGTCCTGATTCTATACCATACGTGTGAAGCATATCGATCAATACCTGTTCAAGTGTCCTTAAGTACTTGTGCGAATCCTTTTGCCATTCACTGAGATTGATAATGGGATAGCCGACTATCTGCCCAGGGCCATGATAGGTTATATCGCCTCCCCGGTCAATGTCAAAAACCGAGATATGACCGTTACGGAGTTCCTCTTCAGTCATCAGGAGATGTTCGCGCTTGGCAACTTTTCCCAAGGTATATGTATGCGGATGCTCCAGCAGGAGTAAAGAATCATTAATAATCCCCTCTTTACGACGGGAGAAAATATCCCGCTGCAAATCCCATGCCTCAGCGTAAGGCATTATGCCAATATCATAATAATCGAGTTCTCTAGAGGTGTATCGCTTCTCCATATGCCTGTGCTGATGCTTCCATAATAGATTCTGATAAAGTAGGGTGTGCATGAATGGTTTTCATTATAGTTTCGGCTGTAGCTTCAAGTGATTTTGCCAAAGCAAGTTCGGCAATTAACTCAGTCGCCTCAGCACCAATTATATGCGCGCCTAATAATTCGCCATATTTCTCGTCAAAGATCAATTTCACAAATCCTTCCCGTTCACCAATGGCAAATGCTTTGCCCGATGCCATGAACGGAAATTTGCCAATTTTGAGTTTGTAACCTGCGGCAAGTGCCTTTTTTTCCGTAAGCCCAACACTCGCCACCTGTGGCTGGCAATAGGTACATCCGGGGATCGTATCATAATCAATCGGAGTCACGTGAAGACCTTTTATCCCCTCAACACAAGCAATTGCTTCTGCTGAAGCCACATGAGCGAGCCAGGGGGCTCCGATTACGTCACCGATAGCGTAAATGTTTTTAATGTTCGTTTTATAATTACTTTTGTCAACTTTGATATGATTTTTCTCAATAACGATCCCAAGTGTCTCCAGCCCGATTCCTTCAACATTTCCGGTTACTCCAATTGCACTTAGTACCTTTTCCGCAGTTAACTCTCTTTTTTCCCCTTTTTTATTAACCGTTACTGTTACTTTCCCTTTTTTCACCACGGCGTTCTCAACAAATGTGCCCGTCAGTATCTCAATTCCCCGCTTTTTAAACTGTTTCTCAAGTGCTGCTGACACCTCTGTGTCTTCAACGGGCAAAATCTGATCTAAAGCTTCAATAACCGTAACCTTAGTACCCAGAGCGCTGTAAAAATAGGCAAATTCTATTCCGATAGCACCAGCTCCAATAACAATCAGTTCTTTAGGGAGTTTTTGCAGGTTCATGGCTTCCGTACTGGTCAGGATATTTCTTCCGTCAACCGGAATTTGGGGTAATAATCTCGGATGGGCTCCAGTCGCAATTATTACATTAGCAGCTTCTATTGTCTGGGTAGGTTGTCCATTTCCATCAAGGATCGCCATGCTGTTCGCAGAGCTTAGTTTGCCAAATCCCCTGATACGGGTAATTTTATTCTTTTTAATGAGTAATTCAACATTCCCGGATATTTTTTCAGCAATACCCCGGCTTCTCTGTATGATCTTTTTAAAGTCGAATGAAACATCCTGAAATGCAATTCCGAAATCCGCTGAACGATTCTTCATCATATCATACATTTCGGCATTTTTCAGAAGCGATTTAGTTGGTATACACCCCCAGTTCAGGCAGATACCGCCCAAATTATCTTTATCAATAACTACTGTTTTAAAACCTAATTGTGCAGCCCTGATTGCAGCAACATAGCCACCCGGACCACCTCCAAGAATAGCAATATCATATTTTTCTGACATCTTATTTCCTAATTATAATTTTCCACACACAGCCTTAAATATACTCAGAGATGTACTAAATAAAAAAACTAAATGATTACCATATCAGATTCAATCCTAATAAATCCTTCTTTTTTAAGTTCCAGCAAGGCAGCATCAAAACGCGCATCATTTATCATTTCACCCAATAAGGAAATATGCAATAATTTTGACTGAAGCATAATTTTGATGATTTTCCCGCGCAGTTGCCTGAAGGAGCCATGAAATTTCTTCTGCCTTGTAAGCGGGGGAATTGATTTTTTTATCCCGGCGGGCAAAGCAGCCCCATAATCCATGAGTGCATTATGCCAAATCCGAGATTTTCCCCGGGGCACAAACCGGATGACGATTTCTTTAAGCTGTTTGAACGGAATTGTTAAAGGTAAACCCAATTCATGAATATACACCCGCCTGATATTTGCATCAATTACCGCGGATTTCCTGTTAAAGCCGAATGCCAATACCGCGCATGCCATATAGTCACCGAATCCCGGTAATGTTAGCAGCGTGTCATAGTCAGTGGGTATATCGCCGTCATATTTTCTTACAATAGTTTTTGCAGATGCCAACATATTAAGCGCCCTGCGGTTATACCCCAATCCAGACCACATCTGAAGGATTGTTGCCGTTTTTGCGCGCGACAGATGTTGTATTGTAGGATATCGTTTAATGAATTTTTTGTAATACATCAGCACGCGTTGTACCTGTGTTTGCTGCAACATAAACTCCGAGATCATTATTGCATAGGGATCTTCAGTTTCGCGCCATGGAAGTGTGCGTTTGTTAATTCTATACCAATCAAATATTTTTTTCTGAAATGCTTTAATCTGGTTTTCTGAATAGGGCGAAGTCATGTTCAATATAATTACCGACAATGTTCCATATTAAATAATTGTTATGCACCTGGTCGCGCTATCATGGATCATTTTTAACGCCAACAGTTAAATTAATTCGTTATATAAGATAGGATTCATTAGCGTTTTACAAAAATATTTTTCACGGGCAATTGGGGATCAGTTCTGCGTAACACTGTGTTAACAGTCTTTTAACAACGGCATAATATAGCACATAATATATTTGACCCGTCGATCACAGATTAGACCATTAATAAATAACTCAAAGGATTTGTGTCAATGAAAAAAATGTTAATGCTCACATTTTTGCTGCTCTCCTCTGTTTCTCTATTCTCTCAGGAAACCGTAAAAATCTCCGGTTTGGTTTTTGGTGACTACGCCAATAAACTTGGAGGCACCTCTACCCCGCCTGCGGGCAGTTCACAGTATTCTGCCTGGAACAAAGCAGATCAACAGTTCCAATTCAGAAGAATTTACCTGGGTGCGGATTATACGATAAACGAAAATTTTGCTGCCCAATTGTTACTCGAGGGCAATGACGGGACCTACGTTATTGGTTCGAAAAACCGGCAAGCTTTCTTCACTAAACGAGCTTTCCTGGAGTGGAAAAATCTGGTCCCGCAGGCAAGCATATTTATTGGTCTTTCCTCAACTCCAACTTTCGATCTGATGGAAAGAGAATGGAACTACCGTTCCGTTGAAAAAACATTAACTGACTGGCGTTTTAATACTACATCTTCGGATTTCGGTATTGCAGTAAAGGGAAAAATTGATGCTGACGGTATGCTTTCCTACCATGTAATGATCGCCAACGGTGCCGGACAGTCTGCCGAAAATGACAAATATAAAAGAGTAATGGCAAGCCTTACAATCCGTCCTTTAAAAGACCTGTTCATTGACCTATATGGCGACTATACCGATGCTGTAGGCTCCAAACCGGTTTCAACTTATAAAATCACCGGTGGCTATAAAGTTGCAGATATTCATCTTGGGGCAGAATATTCAGCCCAAAAACAGGCTAATGCTTATATAGTCAAAACAATCAACTATGACAAGGAACTTAACGGGCTTTCATTTTACGCATGGTATCCTATTGCAAAGCCGCTTAACATCTTTGGACGTTTCGATACCTTCAACCCGGACATTAATAACTCAGTCAGCGGATTTAAGGAAACATTCGCCACCTTTGGATTGGATTATATGCCCGACGCCAAAGTGCACATCATCCCCAACATCTGGCTCAATTCATTCAAAGATAAGAGCGTTGCCAACATCAGTAAAGATGCTGATGTTGTTGCCCGTCTGACCTTTCATTTCATCTTTAAATAGTACATTCAATCAATATACCACAGGAAATCACAATGAAATATTTTCTCATATTAGTACTGGTCAGCCTCGTAAGCTTTGGCTTCATGAGTGATAAGACAACCATCACGGTAAAAGGTTCAGATACGATTGTTATTCTGGCTCAAAAATGGGCGGAAGTTTATATGCAAAAACATGGCAATGCAAATATTCAGGTAACCGGCGGCGGCTCAGGTGTCGGAATTGCGGCACTTATTAATGGCTCGACTGACATTTGTAATGCTTCCCGCCAAATGAAAGAAAAAGAAAAGGAACAACTGAAAGCCAAATACGGAACCCCCGGCGTGGAAATAAAAATTGCGAAAGATGGTATTACCATTTATGTCCACAAAAATAACCCCCTGAAGGAAATCTCTCTTGACCAACTGAAAGGCATTTTTACCGGTGCAATTACAAACTGGAAAGAAGTAGGTGGGAAAGATCAAAAGATCACAGCATATGGCCGCGAAAACAGCTCAGGCACATACGCCTACTTCAAGGAGGAAGTCCTGGCGAACAAAGACTTTGCAACGGCAGTGCAAACACTCCCTGGAACTGCTGCTGTTGTGAGCGCGGTTCAAAAGGACAAGAACGGAATCGGGTATGGCGGCGCAGCCTATCTCAAAGGCGTGAAGTCCCTTAAAGTTAAAGCTGATGCCAAATCCCCTGCTATTGAGCCCAACAAAGCCAGCATAATGAGTGGAACGTATCCTATCAGCCGTTACCTCTACATTTATCTTAAAGAAAAACCAACGGGAGCTTTGAAAGAATACATTGATTGGATCCTTGGAAAAGAAGGCCAGAAGATCGTGAGCGAAGTGGGTTACTTCCCTGTAAAATAACGATATGTCAATAGAACAAGCGAAACTAAATACCAAATCAGTAATTCGGAATGACAAAATTGTGGAGGCGATCATAAAGATCGTCTCCATGATTTCATTCACCTTGATCATTCTTATCTTTGTTTTTGTTTTTAAGGAAGCAGCCCCGGTGTTCTTCAAAGCTGCGGCACCGAAAGCCCCCCAAACTGCACCACTTGTTCAGGAATCCTACGGAGAAGAAGTAACAGGAAAACTTGAGGATATAAAATCGAATAACGCGGATAAAGCCGTCGTCACAGAGGAAGATCCGGTTCAGTCGCTAAAAAGTCTCATCGGCAAGGAATGGCAGCCAGTTTCGACAAATCCCCGGTATGGTTTAGCTCCACTCCTATGGGGAAGCCTCAAAGTAACTTTAATAAGTTTGGTTGCTGCCGCGCCGATTTCAATACTGGCATCCCTGTTTACCGTAGTATTTGCCCCCAAAAGGCTTCGGGAGATAATTAAACCTGCAATTGAGCTTCTAGCGGGATTCCCCTCGGTAGTAATTGGTTTTTTTGCTTTGACCACCATTGCCTCCTTTTCCCAAGGTGTTTTTGGCAGTGATTCGAGGCTAAACGCTTTTGTTGGAGGGCTTGCCATGGCCATCGCTGTCGCGCCCATCATTTTCACCGTCACTGAAGATGCATTAAACTCAATTCCCCGATTTATGTCCGAGGCAAGTCTGGCTTTAGGCGCCACCAAATGGCAGACGGCGATCCATGTATTGCTTCCGGCTGCCACGCCTGGAATATTTGCTGCACTTTTACTTGGTTTTGGAAGAGCATTCGGTGAAACAATGATAGTTCTGATGGCAACCGGGAATGCTTCGCTCAATACATTAAGTATTTTTGATTCTGTAAGAACCATGTCAGCTACTATCGGTGCAGAGATGGCGGAAGTAGTATTCGGAGATATTCATTATCACATCCTATTCCTGCTAGGATCAATATTGTTTGTTTTGACGTTCTGCCTCAATGCAGTAGCCGAGTTCTATGTACGGCAACGTTTACTGAAAAAATTCAAAGGCGGATGAAATGGACATAAGGAAAAAAATCACTGGCAATCTGATTATCGGGATTTCCGGTTTCTCAACCATATTCCTGCTTTTCGTTCTTGTCTACATGCTTGTTGAAATTACTATTGGGGGTATCCACAATTTCACCTGGGAATTTATTACTCAGGCTCCCCGCGAAGGGATGACACAGGGAGGCATCTTTCCAGCCATAGTAGGAACTGTTGCACTTGTCCTTATCATGCTTGTTGCCGCTGTCCCGGTTGGGGTAATTACTGCCATCTATCTCAGTGAGTACGCAAAACGAAACTCGTTTTTTACTAAAATGATCCGTTTTGCCGTTAACACTCTCGCTGGAGTCCCCTCAATTGTATTTGGGTTATTTGGACTCGGTTTTTTCATACAATTTGTTGGTGCCGGCATGGACAAAGTTTTCACATCTGGTCAAACGCTTGTTTGGGGGCAACCCAATATTCTCTGGGCAAGTATGACCATGGCACTTTTGACTATACCCGTGGTGATTGTAACTGTGGAAGAATCCCTCCGGTCTATACCAGAGGACTTGCGCTCAGCAAGTTTAGCCTTGGGTGCCACCAAGTGGCAGACAATCAGAAAAGTTGTATTGCCAAATGCAGTAACTGGAATACTCACTGGAACTATTCTGGCCATCAGCCGTGGAGCCGGAGAAGTGGCCCCCATTCTGTTCACCGGAGCTGCTTATTTTCTTCCTCATCTTCCCCACTCTCTTTCCGACCAATTCATGAATCTTGGTTATCATGTTTATATTATGTCAACCCAGTCAACCGATGTAGAAGCCACCAAAGGGATTCAATATGCCTCGGTAATGGCACTCCTCATGGTAACCTTTTCATTAAACTTTACAGCCACCATTATTCGCTATCAAATGAGAAAAAGAAGGATTCAATAAACTGAATGAGCAAATCACTTAAAATTTCTGTAAATAATCTGAATCTGTTCTACGGGAAAAAACAAGCGCTTATGGATATTTCGCTGGAAATTCTCAGCAATCAGGTAACCGCGTTTATCGGCCCTTCCGGGTGCGGCAAATCTACATTTCTCCGCACACTCAACAGGATGAATGACCTTATTGATGACGTACATCTTGATGGGACTGTTCTTCTTGATGATCTGAACATTTATGATCAGGCTACAGATGTGGTATCGTTGCGTAAACGGGTTGGCATGATCTTTCAGAAGTCAAACCCTTTTCCGAAATCCATTTTCGAAAACGTGGCCTATGGGCCAAGAATATATGGGATCAATGATAAAAATGCATTGCGGGAGATTGTTGAGAATAAGCTAAAACAGGCTGCATTATGGGAAGAGGTTAAAGACGATCTGAATAAAAGCGGTTTGTCACTTTCGGGAGGCCAGCAGCAGCGTTTGTGCATAGCTCGTGCACTTGCAACCGAGCCAGAAGTGTTGCTTATGGATGAGCCCGCAAGTGCTCTGGATCCCCTCTCAACAGCAAAGATCGAAGAGCTTATTTTTGAATTAAAAAAGAATTATACAATCGTTATCGTTACTCATAATATGCAGCAGGCAGCCCGTGTTAGTGATTTCACCGCATTTTTCTATATGGGCCGTCTCATCGAATTCGACAAAACAAGAAAAATGTTCACTGAACCCTCCAACAAACAAACCGAAGATTATGTCACCGGAAGATTCGGTTGATACTGAGTAGAAAAAAGGAATACCAATGATACGTCACCTTGATATACAACTTGAAAAACTAAAAACAAAAGTAATTAAAATGTGCAGTCTGGTGGATGAGCAACTACAGCTTTCATTTCGTACCATGGAAGAGCACAACCCTGAATGGGCAAGTCTTGTCATCGAACGGGATGCACTTGTAGACAAATATGATCTTAAAATTGAAAAATACTGTCAAAAAATGGTTGCCCTCAATCAGCCCGTTGCTATGGATCTGCGACAGATCATGTCAGCACTCAACATCAATTCAAATCTTGAGCGGATTGGAGATATTTCAGTTAATATCGTTGAAAATTATATGTTGATTAATAAACACTGGGATATTTTTGAGCAGACTAAGCTGCCTGCGATGATCACGGTTGCAAAAGAAATGTATAAGAATACGGTTGATGCATATATAAATGACAATGCAAAGCTTGCTGAACGGGTATTGCTTGCCGATAAGCTTCTTGATTCACTAAATGAAGAAAACCACAAGATTTTAATAGACATCATGAAACAATCGCCTGACTACATTGAACCGGGTGTGGTCTATCTGGTTCTTTCGCGACAAATCGAGCGCGGTGGAGACCATGCCACCAACATTGCCGAGGATGTCATTTTCATTCAGGAAGCCACCATTATACGTCATAATTACGAAAAGCTTTTTTTTGATGACGATGATGAAGAAGTGGAATCATTGGGAGCGGATATATAATTCCAAAAGGCAGCTTAGCGGTTTAATACACCTGAAAGCTGCCTCTAGGGTTTACTTTGGGACCATTAGCAAGAATCAGAAACCTGCTATCGGATTAGTTTATTCATATTTCAAAGAATCAACCGGATTAGTAAGTGCAGCCCTGGTAGCCTGTGAAATAATCGTAACCAGAGCAATAAGCAAGGTGAATAATGATGGATAAACGAACAAATCCCAACTCAGCGGTATCCGGTAAGCATATTCCTGAAGCCATTGTGTCATTATATAATAAGCAACCGGCCATGCAATTACATTGGCGCCTATCACGATATATATATATTCTTTAATGATCATATATACAATTCCCGGTACAGACGCACCCAAAACTTTCCTTACCCCTATTTCTTTCCTCTTTGTCTGAGAAATCAGAGACAATAACCCGAACACACCCATGAGAGAAATGATCATTGCAAATGCGCTGAAAACAAGAATTAGTATCTCAGTGTTTTGTTCAGAACGATAGAGCCGGTCAAAAGACTCATCAATAAATTTATACTTGAATAATTGTTTGGGCATGATTTGCTTCCACTCTGTTTCAAGAAGCTTTACTGTTTCCGGAATGTCATTACCGGTCAACCTTATAACAATATTGCCGGAACTCCATGGCCGAAGATAGAAAAGAATTGGCGGTACCGGTTCTCTGAAGGATTTGAAGTGAATGTCTTCAACAACACCTATTATTGTTTGGTCATTTTCAGCGTTATTGACGCCATTAACGATAGTATTGATTGGTTGCGACAATTTAAGCACTTTTACGGCAGCATTGTTGATTATTACCGCCTTTGCCCTATCGCTTGTTATTTCTCTGGAAAAGTCTCTGCCTTGCAGGAATTTAGCCTGCCACGTTTTAAATAAGTCATAATCAATTGCAATTTGGGCCACCTTTACTGCTTCATTCGGGTTTTTCCCTTTAATGTAGATAAAAGTATAGTTGTTAATATTCTCGGAGGGATTATTTCCGCTTGCTGAAACCGAAACTATTTGTGGGTACTGTGTAATTTTATTGCGAAAGTCTTCAAACCGGTTGTACATCTTGTCATCCCAGGGATTTTCTATCACCAGCAGATGTTCTTTGTTAAACCCCAGCCTTGCGTTGTTTGCATATTTTAACTGGTGCGAGATAACAACCACGCTGATAAGCAATCCAATTGTAATTATGAATTGCAACCCGGTGACAATTTGTCTGAAACCAAATGAAAATCCCGATAATTTATAGTTTTTACTATTGATATTCGTTCTCAATTTGCTCATCGTATCACCCCGGAAAGTGAAAAAAGCCGGATATACCAGCGAAAATGCAGCAGTGAGCAGGATCAGGCCAATGACTGACAGGATGATTTCCACCGAGAGCAGCGATTTCAATGAAATTGTTTTATCCGTCAACCGGTTAAATTCATACATCAGTAATCCAATCAGCATTACAGCCAACCCAAATGAGATAAGTAAATACAAAACCGTCTCAATCACGAGCTGTATCAGAATACTGGTCCGGCCGGCCCCTAAAATTGTTCGTATTGCTATCTCTTTTTCTCTGATTTTTATGGAGGTAGTGAGCATATTCGTATAGTTAAATGAGGCCATCAAAAGGATAAGCAATGCGATAATAATGAAGCTTCGTATGATACTGATTGCACCATGTTTTGAAATGTCCCAGGGGGATCCCGAGTGATATAAATAGATGTCCTTTAAGGGCTGCAGGACAACTCTACCGGTTTTTGTCCAGTCGTCTCCATATTTTTCTTTTACGCGTTCACTTATCTTCGTTTCAAACTGTTCCGGCGAGATATTCGGTTTGACCAGGAAATAGAAAAAACAACTGCTAATGTGCCAGTCCTGCATAAGGCGCGGATTGGTTGTATTAAAGGTCTCAATTGAGGCAATAATTGAAGGCCGGATATGGGAATTTTCCGGAATTTCCTTCATCACGCCGGTGATCTTAAAATCATTCTCGTTGTTTATGCCAATGGTTTTTCCAACAGGGTTTATATTTCCAAAATATTTGTTGGCCATGGTCTCCGAGATCACAATCGAGAACGGTTCTTTTAAAACAGTTTTGGGGTCTCCTGTTACTAAAGGAAATGTCATAACCTCAAATATCGCATTATCCGCATACCATATATCTTCAATAAATGCATTTTCGCCGATATTTACAGTCTCTTTGATATTCCTGAGCAATCTGAATCCGCTTTCAAATTCAGGTAAATTATCCGTGATCATCGAAAAGTTGCAGGCTGGGATAATCAAAGCCCTTTCCCCGGTGGTTTTAGATTGTTCTGTGTACCTGTAAATACGGTCCAGGTTCTCATTGAACCGGTCATATTTCAATTCATCGAACACAAACAGCAGGATAAACACGCATGCCGCAATTGCTAACCCCAATCCGGCAACATTAATTATTGACGCTGTCCTGTGCTTGAGCAAATTCCTTACGAATATTTTAAAATAATTATTTAACATCTGTGCGCCTTATACTTGATTTGCATTTTACTCATATCTCAAACTATCAACCGGATTTCGTTTGGCCACCCGCACTACCCGCCAGACAATAAGTGTAACAGCAATAAAAACCGCGATGGCTGTTGCAGTTGCAAACATCCACCATTTCAGTTCTATTCGATATGCGAAGTTTTCAAGCCATTGCATCATAACATACCACCCAAGAGGCCAGGCAATTAGTACAGCAATGAATATCCAACGTGAATACTCATAGGTCATCATTAACACAATTTCAGAAACGGAGGCACCCAGCACTTTCCTGATCCCCATTTCCTTTGTACGCTGCTCTGCTGAGAGTGAAACTAATCCGAACAACCCGAGACAGGATATGAAAACCGCGATACCCGAGAGCATTGTGATCAGCGATAAGGCTTCTTTATCCGAACGGTAAATCGCATCGTATCTTTTATCAAGAAATGAGTATTCAAACGGGCGCCCCGGAAATAGCTCTTTCCAGATGTTCTGAATATCATGCAAACTGCCTTGTACGTTATCGCCATTTATTCTTACTGAAAGGTATGCCAGTTGTTGATCGTTTATATACATGACCAGAGGTTCAACTTTATTGCGTATGGACTTGAAAGCGAAATTTTTGACTATACCAATTATTTTCCCGGTCTGATCGCGTCCCATCCAGGTTAAGGGCTTCCCTATCCCTTCGGAATAGCGCAGTCTTTCCAGAGCGGCTTCATTAATAATATATCCTTGTTGTTTATCAGATGGAAATTCTTCTGAAAAGTCCCGGCCGGCAGCGAGTTTAATCCCGTAAGTCGTCAAAAAGTCTTTATCAACGATCAGAAAAGCAATTGTGTTATCATTAATTTTTTGATCATCCCACCTGAAACTGGTGACAAAAGCGATTTCTCCCGGTATTGCAGACGTGGCAGTTGAGGAGATTACACTTTTTGCTGAGCGCAACTCCTGTTTCAACACCCCATACTTGCTGTTAATCAAACTGTCGCGGAGTGGAATGATGATCATCTGATCACCCGGATAATTCAGGTGTTTTTGCTGCACAAAGTTCATTTGTGAGGAAATGACAATTGCTGCAACGATCAGAATAATAGAAACGGTGAACTGAAACGAGATCAGAATATTCCGGAACCTGAACCGTGGCATAGTATTCGGGAAATTTGCAAGTATTGTTACGGGGTTCATTCGCGAAAGAAACAAAGCCGGATAAACTCCGGATACTATTCCGGTTAGCAGCGTCATAACGACGAGAACCAGCCAATACACCCAATTGTTGAATGCAAGAAATTCCGTATTCCTCAAAATATCCTTCAGAGCAGGTGTGAAACACATAACAACGAGCAACGCCAATGGCAGGGACACACAAGAAAGCAGGACAGATTCACCGGTGAATTGCCCTATTATCTGGCGTCTGCTGCTGCCGAGAACTTTCCTGATCCCGGTTTCTTTCAACCGGCTTAAAGCCCTTGCGGCAGCCAAATTGATATAGTTGATACACGCAATTATCAGTATCAAAAAGGCGAGCATAGCAAAAATCATAACAGTGGTTTTGCTGCCGTTATGACCAATATCAGCACGCAGATCATTTGTCAAGTGCACCGAGAGCAAGGGTTGCACTTTATACTGAATATAGCTCTTGTCGACGTGACACAGAAAATCGTATTGACTTTCCCCAAGATAGCTCCTCACAAAACTGTCAGTTTTATCGGTAATTACTTCCGGTTTTGTGCCTTGCCTCAATTGGAAATAAGTATAGACTGAAGTATTCATAGTATTTTCGAGAAAATCAGCGCCGGATATGTCACGTAAAGTTACTAAGGAAATAATAGCGTCAAATTGAATATGGGAGTTAGAGGGTGCTTTTTCCACAATACCGGCAACCAGCAGACTAATCTTGTCATTGTAAATAATCTGTTTTCCAATCGGATCGTCTTCTCCAAAATAGCGTTGAGCAGTCTCCTTTGTGAGAAAGATCATGTTTGGTTTATCCAATGCCAGGGCCGTTTCCCCTTTAAGTAACCGGAAAGAAAATATCTGAAAGAAAGATGGTTCTGCGAATATGGTCCCTTCTTCGTAAAAGGCATTCCTGTTATGCTGCATCAGCACCTTATCGATTTTTGCTATCCGTGTGACCTGCTGTATTTCAGGAAAATAGTTCTTCATAGCCGGGGCAAGCGCAGCCGGAGTTGGAACCCACTCATTTCCCGTTATCCTGTAGATGTCCTTTGCATGCTCATGAAAAGTGTCAAATCCAAGTTCAAAAAAAACGAACCTGGTAATGATGCTGATACAGGCAATACCTAACGTCAGGCCAATCAACAGAATTGAAGAGTACAATTTGTGTCTGATAAAATTGCGGTATCCGATCTTAAAAAAAGAACCGGCCATTATAAACGAATCATGCGTGCTATTCATATCTCAGGCTTCTTTCCGGATCATTGAATGCCACCCTGACCACCGTTTATTTTGAAAAATGAGGTTAAACATGAAAGACTTCTTTGTAGTTTTCTGTTACAATATGTCCGTCGAAAAGATGAATGATCCTGTTTCCATATTCTGCATATGCAGGAGAGTGAGTCACCATTATGATGGTCGCCCCGCCCTCATTCAGATCGTTCAACATCGCCATTACTTCATCACCATGTGTTGAATCCAGGTTCCCCGTGGGTTCATCAGCCAGTATTATTTGTGGTCTGCCAACAATAGCCCTTGCAACGGCAACCCGCTGCTGCTGACCACCGGAAAGTTGTTGTGGAAAATGTGAAGCCCGGTGCATTATATTCATACGTTCAAGAATCTCATTCACTCTTGCCTTCCTGGCTGATCCGGTTATTTTAAGATATAGCAAAGGCAGTTCAACATTTTCATAAACAGTCAATTCGTTTATCAGGTTAAAACTTTGAAAAACAAAGCCAATATTTTCCTTGCGAAGACTTGCACGCTGTTTTTCCGAATACTTTGAGACTTCCTGCCCGTCAAAATAATATTCACCGCCAGTGGGGTTATCGAGCAAACCAATCAGATTCAACAGTGTTGATTTGCCACAGCCGGATGGCCCCATGATCGAAACAAATTCACCCTTCCCGATCTCAAGATTCACACTCGCCAATACCGTTGATTCGACTTCTTCTGTCAGGTATATCTTTACTAAGTTATTGATCTTTATCATATTGTATCCTTTAATCAGAATTTAAATGGTTGTATGTACTGCATAACGTTTTTAATTTAGTATCAACTTATTGATCTCTTTGTAATCATCATAAGAAGAGGTTATGACTTTGTCACCTGCTCTTAAGCCTTCCTTCACTTCGAAATATTCCGGGTTTTGTCGTCCAATCTTTATTGTCCGTTTTTCAGCAGTGTTCCCGGAGTAATCAAGCACAAAGATCCATTGACCGCCGGTTACCTGGAAGAACGAACCGGCATCCACCAGCAAGGCATCACTTTCGCCACCCAAATCCAGCCGGATGTGGAATGTTTGACCCCTTCTAAGATCCGCCGGTGTTTCATCCGTGAAAGTCATATCGGCTTGGAATTTACCCCCATTGACCTGCACATAAACTCTTTTAATTTGGAGCTTATACGTCTTTCCATCAAGAGAGCATTCGCCAAACTGTCCTTCTTTCACACGCGATATATAATGCTCATCAATTTCTATTTTTACTTTATATGAATCGGTATTATCTATTTGTCCAATGTTCTGTCCGGTGCTTATGGATTTACCAATTTCTGCATTGAGTGCCGTTAACTGTCCGTTTATAGGCGCTTTTACCACGAGATTTGAAAACTGTTCTTCAATTATCTTAAGATTCTTTTGAAACGTGACAACCGATGACTCTAATTGGTGAATTTGTTCATTACGTGATATGGAATCCAAATGATAGGCTTCCACCGTGAGCTTTCTGCTCTTTTGCAAAAAATCAAATTGGTCACGACTCTCCTCAAACACTGCGTCTGCCACCAGTTTCTTGTCGTGCAATGCCTTGTTGGTATTGTATATGCGCTTCTGGTTTTGCAATTGTACATCGAGCTGGAGCAGTTGGTTTTGCAGGGCTAGCTTGTTCTGTTCCAATTGTAACCTAAAAGACCGGAGGTTGTTTTCCTGTTGCACTACCTGTGCCTGATTGTATATTGTATTCAAGGTAAGTTGTGCGTTTTCCAGACGGATAAGAGGAGTCCCTGCCTTTACAATTGTTCCTTCGTCAACGTATTTTTCGATAATGCGACCTCCCTCAACCACATCCAGATAATAAGTTTCTTTTGGCAGAACTGTTCCGGTAACCGGGATATAGTCCCTGAAAATTCCCTTTTTAACAGTCGTGATAGAAATTTTTTCTTTATCCTGGTTCAGTTTCCGGTATTGTGTACTGAACACAAACTGGTATATCATAATAATCGCAAACAAGGCCGATAAGCCAAGTATTGCGATTGATTTTCCTGTCCATTTTTTGTGTTCGATCTTCCGGTCCATTTTCGAAAACCTTATAGTGTTATGACCTAATTAAACAAATGGCGTGCCAACAGAATTTTTTCTCGTTTTTGATTCAAAAATGCAATATATGGAATACTGAAAATGAAAACCGTCCGTTTTCGTGACAGGAGTGTTCGTTTCCGTACACCATGTACCGGTCTTTTGCTATATTTGGGCATAATGTTTCCGGTATGTTTTTTGCTAAACTCTCCGGAGTATGTTTTAAGGTAGTCAGTATTCAATATTAATCTCCTCATACAGGCACACATGAATCAAAGCAATGTTCTCATCATCGACGACAACGAAGATGTCTTGCTGGCAGCAAAACTGCTTCTCAAACAACATGTCGGTTCAATTCATACTGAGAAAAGCCCCAACATGATCCCGGCCCTGTTACAGCAGAACAGCTACGACGTAATTTTTCTGGATATGAATTTCACCAAAGATATCACCAGTGGTCAGGAAGGTTTTTTCTGGCTTCAGGAGATACTTAAAATTGATCCGCTTGCTGTTGTAATCCTAATTACTGCGTATGGCGATATAGAAACCGCAGTTCAGGCAATGAAGGAAGGAGCAACTGACTTTGTATTGAAACCCTGGCAGAATGAGAAGCTCCTCGCCACATTGTCCTCTGCTCTTAAGTTGCGTGAATCGCGCTGTGAATTGGAGAGCATGACCATTCGTCAGCAACAACTCAGCAACGACATTGACCGTACTTTCCATGACATAATAGGCTCATCAGATCCGATGAAGCACCTCTTTGGCAAAATTGAAAAAGTAGCCGCGACCGATGCCAATGTTCTTATCCTCGGTGAAAATGGTTCGGGGAAAGAGCTCATTGCCCGTGCGCTGCACAGGAAATCAAACCGCGCCCAGGAAGTATTCATCAGTGTTGATATGGGCTCTATAAGTCAGTCTCTTTTTGAAAGTGAATTGTTTGGATATGTAAAGGGCGCATTTACCGATGCCAGGGAGGATCATCCCGGACGTTTCGAAGCGGCATCAAATGGCACATTATTTCTTGACGAAATTGGTAACCTGTCACTAGAATTACAGGCCAAACTACTGAGTGTTCTGCAAAACCGCGTTGTCACGCGGGTTGGTTCACATAAGGAACGTCCAATAGATATAAGACTGATTTGTGCTACCAATATGCCCATTCATAAAATGGTAGCTGAGAATCGTTTCCGACAGGATCTTCTTTACCGCATCAACACCATTGAAGTTTCGGTACCTCCATTGCGGGAACGGGATAATGATATCCTTATTCTTGCAACCCATTTCCTTAACTTATATAAAAGAAAATACCATAAACCCGAATTATCATTTCATCAGGTCACGTTGAGCAAACTCAGACACTATCAATGGCCGGGGAATGTGCGTGAACTGCAGCATGCATTGGAGCGTGCTGTGATATTGTGCGATTCTGCTACACTCATGCCGGCTGATTTTTTCTTTAATGACAAACCTGCAAAGGACGAGATTTCGTTGGAAAACTATAATTTGGAAGAAATTGAACGATCGGTCATTAAGAAAATACTGATCAAAAATGAGGGCAACGTGACCAAAGCGGCTAAGGAATTGGGATTAACCCGGACTGCACTTTACCGGCGGATAGAAAAATTTGGCCTATAAAACTAATGCATTCAGGAATGTAAATGAATAAAACAGCGTTTTTGAAAGAATACCGGCTTAACATTTTTGCCAGAATACTTTTACTGGTCATTACTACCTGGATGGCGGCTCTTGGATATCTGCAATCGCAAAGCTACCTCATACTGAGCATTATTGGGTTTTTACTCGTCATACAAGTGCATTATCTTATCCGTTACGTAGACAAAACCAACAGGGATGTAGCACACTTCATCCGTTCCGTAAAATATTCGGATTTTTCAACGGTATTTAATAATGATGCGCGCGGTGGTTCATACAAATATCTGAGTGATTCGTTGGCAGAAGTGATTGAGGGTTTCAAACTGGCCCGGGCAGAAAAGGAAGAGAATAACCGTTACCTGCAGACAGTCATTCAACATATTGGGATAGGCTTAATTTCCTATTGCTCATCCGGCAAAGTCGAATTTATTAATAACGCGGCGAAAAAGATACTCCAGGTGCCACATCTTAAGGATATCACGGCACTTAAACACAAAAACCTTGCAATGGCAAATGAATTGTTTTCGATCAAGGCAGGCGAAAAGAAAATCGTTAAGGCTGTGGTGAACAATGAACTGCTTCAGATATTTATTTACGCCACCGGGTTTAAAATGCGCAACGAAAATTTCACCCTCATTGCACTGCAAAATATACAGAGCGAAATGGAAGAACAGGAAATGGAAGCCTGGCAGAAGCTTATCCGCGTCCTTACTCATGAAATAATGAATTCGATCACTCCCATATCCTCCCTCGCCGGAACTATGCAAAACATGCTCGAAGCATCCAATAATGGTACAATTCCGAATAAAGAAACGCTGGAAGACTTTCACCTCGCTGTTGATTCAATAAAGAACCGAAGCGAAGGCCTAATACATTTTGTCGAAAATTACAGGAGCCTGGTTAAAATCCCCAAACCTGATTTTAGTATAATTCCTGTGAGTGATTTGTTCTCAAGAACAGTGAAACTAATGGAGTCGAAGCTGGCGACGGCCGGAATACAACTGGAAACACAGATCACTCCTTCATCGTTGGAGGTTACCGCCGACTCAGTACTGATTGAACAGGTACTAATTAATCTGCTTCTGAACTCAATCCATGCACTTGCTCAGACCATTTTACCGAAAATTGCACTTCAGGCACAGATAGATGAGCGTGGACGAACAACAATTCAGGTTAAAGATAACGGAGAAGGAATTGACGAGCTGGCAATTGAGAAGATTTTTATACCCTTCTTCAGCACAAAAAAGGAAGGTTCCGGGATTGGCCTGAGCCTCTCACGGCAAATAATGCGCTCTCACGGAGGGAACATTCGTGTCCAATCTGTTCCGGGAAAAGAGACAACGTTTACCCTGAGATTTTAGACCGTAAACGCGATAAGTTAATATATTCAGTACAGCAAAAAGCTGCAGCTCCAACGCATTTTGGATCCCCGATGTAAATCGAACAATAATCCGCCTAAAAATTATACCTGCAGTTTAGTACGACCGAATTGAATTCTGCCGGATAGGCGCTGAGCAGAAAATTTGGCTCATTCACCGTTGCCGCAGAAGCAGCATCAATGCTTTTGTTGTGCGCGGTTACAGAACGCACTGCATCTATAATGCTGAACAGCCGGTTGAGAAGCATAGCACCCACAACAAAGCGCAAATTGTTATTTGCATGTTGGGTTGCAACCCACATTGTTCGATATTCTTTCCGGTTAGTTTCTGTTTTCCAGTCCCAATGAGCTGTTTGGGAATCATACAGTTGGCTGTATTGGCCGTATAATGCTTTTTCATCATTATATTGCTTGATATTCGAATAATTACTGATGGTAGCATAAAAATCATCCGAAAAGTTCTGCCCGTTGACTTCCCCGTTCTTAACCGCATACGATTTGAAGTTGGCTTTTTGCCAGCTTGCATATGAACTGATGCCTATATAAGTAGTGATGAAGGCGCCTTCACAAATGGTAAAATATTTCCCGCTGGTCGAAAACGTCCCCGCATACAGTTCCCCCATACCGGGCAACAAGCCGGATAGTAAAATTGCGAGCGCGGGAGATTTTTTTTCTCCATTGGAAACCGTATTCACCTTAGGCATATCTGCCTGTGGGTTTAGTTTGGGATGCTGTAAATCCAGCAAACCTTGAGCAGTTAACAGTTGTGAACACACGATCAGTAACGTAATAAAGACGAATTTCATATTACCTCAGACAGGAGATTTTTATTAATTGGTTCAGCGTAACAATAAGTAGCAGAAGCTTCCGTTATTTTCACTTTTCCGATTTCATTAATATACGTTTCATCGTACACGGTATGAATACGGGTATAATTTGATGAAAAGCCCTTCATAATCCCATGATCATTTTGTTTTTCGAAAACAGGGTCAAGAATTGCTCCGATTTGCGCATTATAGAATTCTGCTCTTTTTTTCTCACTTAGAATACGTAAAATACGATTCCTTTCCTTTCTCGCAAAGACATCAACTTTTCCGGACATATTGATTGCCTTGGTATCGGGGCGTTCGGAATAAGTAAATACGTGTAAATAGGAAATGGGCAATTCCCTCAGGAAAGAATGAGTATCGAGAAAATCCTGATCCGTCTCTCCCGGAAAACCAACAATAACATCAACGCCAATGCCCGCTTCCGGAATTTTGTTTTTCACCCTGTGAATCAGGTCACGGTAAAAATCGGCGGTGTAGCGGCGCTGCATCAAACGAAGCACCTTTGGTGATCCGCTTTGCAGAGGAATGTGAAAATGATTGCATATTTTGTCTGAGCCGGCCGTCAGTTCCAGAATACGGTCAGTCAGCAAATTGGGTTCAATAGAACTGATGCGAAGGCGAAAATCACCTTCGACCGATAGTAATTTCTTGAGCAACGAATAAAAATCGTTGTCTCCATGTTCATAATCGCCAATGTTAACTCCGGTGAGAATAATCTCTTTATACCCTTGTCCGATAAGGTTCTCAAGATGTTGGACAGCCTTTTCCGGAGAAGCGCTTCGGCTTGCACCCCGTGCTGCGGGAATGGTACAAAACGTGCATTTATAATCGCACCCGTCCTGGATCTTAAGAAAGGCTCTAGTACGCGAATCGTCCTCAGAGGAATATGAGATATGGAATTCATCCTTCATGTCCTCAGTCGGTGAAACATGTATACAGGCCAGATCATTTTTTTTAAAAGAGTTAATCAGCGAAAACAGCCGGAATTTTTCGTTGGAGCCAAGTACAACATCCACTCCCGGTATTCTGACTATTTCTTCGGGACGCAGTTGTGCATAGCAGCCGGTTACCGCGATGAAGGCCTCCGGATTGGTTTTGAGGGCACGGCGAACAACCTGCCGGCATTCCTTTTCGGCATTTTCCGTGACGCTGCACGTGTTGATCACATATACATCTGCCGGTGTATCAAAATTAACGACCTGAAACCCGTTCTCAGCGAATGATTTCCCTATCAACGATGTTTCGGAGTAGTTTAATTTACAACCGAGTGTGTAAAACGCTGCTTTTCTTGGCATTTGGTTTTTGTTACTACGTTATACGTGTTTTTGCATCTTAAAACAAAAGCGAAGCGGATAGAATAAATTCTTTCCGCTTCGCTTGATAGATTCAGTTTAAGCTGTTATGCCTGAGCTTCAGGAGCAGCTTCTTCTGTGCTTTCAGCGGCTTCCGGTTCTGCTTTTGGAGCAGGACGTTCTTTTCTCTCAAAATTTGTTCTTGGTGCAGGTGCATCAAGTTCAAAGGTTGGGAAATCCGTTGGGTCAGCAGCAGCCGGTTCTGCATTTTTAATATCGGATGCAGAAACTCTTTCGAGTTTGTGTTTCGCGATATACTCTTCGATAACATCTTCCGGTTGTTCTTTCAACCAGTGTAATGAGCTTAATACGATTTTCTTGCTGTCTTTGTCGAATTCAATAACCTTCATAACCAGGTCAGTGTCAACCGGGAAATGAACGGCCAGATTCTTTATTCTTGACGGTGAAAGCTGGGTTGCAGGAATGAATCCGTCAACTCTTTCCGGTAATTCAACGATCAATCCTTTTTCGATGATCCTTACGACTTTACCTTTTGCTTCAGTTCCGGAAGCATAAAGCGTTCCGAATCTTTCCCATGGATTTTCATAGATCTGTTTGTGGCCAAGGGAAATCTTTCTTTGTTCCATATCTACAGCAAGAACGGTTACTTCAAGGCGTTCGCCTTTTTTCACAACTTCACCCGGGTGGCGGATTTTCTTCGTCCATGAAAGGTCAGAAATATGAACCAATCCATCAATACCAGGTTCAAGTTCAACAAACACGCCGAAGTTTGTGAGGTTTCTTGCAATACCTTCGTGTTTTGAACCGACCGGATATTTCTGCATCAGTTCCTGCCATGGATCCGGCTCCAACTGTTTCATGCCAAGTGAAATTTTCTTGTCGTCTTTGTCAAGGTGAAGAACAACTGCATCAACAACCTGTCCCATTGATACCATCTGTGACGGATGTTTAACATGCTGTGTCCAGCTCATTTCAGAATTGTGGATAAGACCTTCGATGCCTTTTTCGATTTCGATAAAAGCGCCGTAATCGGTCAATGACACAACCCGTCCTGAAACTTTTTCACCAATTTTGAGTTTTTCGTTAATATTTTCCCAGGGGTGCGGGAGTAATTTCTTCAAGCTTAAGGAGATTCTCTTCTTTTCCTCGTCGAAATCAGTTACAACAACGTTAATTGTCTGGTCTAATTTAACAACTTCGTTCGGGTGATTAATTCTGCCCCAACTTAAGTCGGTAATATGAACCAAGCCATCTACGCCGCCAAGGTCAACGAACACACCGAAGTCTGTGATTGCCTTAACTGTTCCTTCAAGTATCTGCCCTTTTTCCAGTTTCTCAAGAATTGCTTTTCTTTGATCGGCAAATTCTTCTTCAACAAGAATTTTATGGGACACAACAACGTTCTCGGTTGCCACGTTAACTTTGACAACACGGAATTCCATTTCCTTACCAACAAGCGCGTCGAAATCACGGATAGGACGAACATCGATCTGTGAGCCTGGAAGGAAAGCTTCCATGCCGATAAGATCGACAACCATACCGCCTTTGATCCTTCTGAGGATTCTGCCGCCAATGGTCTCATTATTGTCATGAGCTCCAAGAACGCGTTCCCAGATGCGCAGGAAGTCTGCACGTTGTTTGCTAAGTACGAGATTTCCGTCGTGATCTTCTACGCTTTCGAGCACAACTTCGATCTCCTGACCAATTTTCAAATCTTTCATGTTTGAGAACTGATCTTTTGAGATTGATCCTTCTGATTTGAAGCCTACGTCAACGATGACGGTATCATCAAGGATTCTTACGACTTTTCCTTTAACGATTTCGCCTTGTTTGCGGTTGGGGAATGACTCGTTATAGAGTCTTGAAAGGGCCGCGAACTCTTCGGGTGAGTATTCTTCGTCTCCGAAAAATTTTTTGGATTTTTCGTATTCTTCAGCCATGATCAACTCATTGCTTTTATTCTGTTCGGACATTAAACCTCCGATAATGAACTTTGTCCTTCATCACTGCACGCCATCTTACAGAGAGAAGAACTCATTTAGTTATACATATATTGATGGCGAAAACTCAATTATACTTTGAATTTATAAGCTCTTTAACTTCTTCCATCGCCCATTGCGGGGTTGATGTTGCTCCGGTTATACCAACAGAGTTCACTCCGTTGAACCAGTTCCAGTCAATTTCATCGTTTGACTCGATAAAATAGGTACGTTTGTTTTCTTCTTTTGCAATGGCAAACAGAACTTTCCCATTGCTGCTTTTTTTCCCGGCTGTAAAGATAACAATATCGTAGCACTTTGCGAACTCCCTCAGTTTCTTTTCTCTGCCGGAGACCTGACCACAAATGGTGTCTTTAGCGTGGAATTCCACTGCGGTTTCCTCAATTGAACCAATTTCGAACTCTGCTATCTTACTTTTAAGGGCATCTGCGATCACCCTGAAAGTGTCCCGGTCCATGGTTGTCTGTGAAAAAAGCACCGTTGGTCGGGAAAAATCGACAAATTCAAGCGCTTCCTCCCTGCTGTGTACCACTATAGCTTTTCCGCCCGTAACTCCCTGTAAGCCAATCACTTCAGCGTGATCTCGTTTTCCGAAGATCACAATTTGGAAATTCCGGTTCACGAATCGTCGTATCCGTTCCTGAACCTTCGTTACCACCGGACAGGTGGCATCAATCAGTTCAATTCCTCGTTCCCGGGCAGTTTTATAGGTCGCCGGCGGTTCACCATGTGCCCTGATCAAAACCCTGCTACCTGAGGGTATGGTGTTCAAATCAGCGACAGAGATTGTCGAAAGTCCCATAGCTGCAAGACGTTTCACTTCGGCAGCGTTGTGAATAATATCACCCAGAGAATAAAGTTTTTCCGCTTTTTTCAATTCCTGTTCGGCAAAATCAATTGCCCTGACAACACCCCAGCAAAAACCGGCTTGCTTGTCAACTTCTATTTTCATTGTAAATTTACTGTACTAATAGTTGCAATCATCCCTTTTTCAGGATTTCCTGAGCCAGGCCATATATGTATTCAACCTGCTGTTCAATTGTCAGCTCAGTTGTATCGACCGTATAGGCGTCAGGAGCTTTCATTAACGGATCAACCTCTCTCGAGGAATCAATATGATCCCGGCTCTGCAAATTTTCTTTGACATCAACCAGCGAAATATTGGCGCCTTTTTGTGCAACTTCATTCAAACGTCGTTCTGCCCGGATATCCAAATTGGCAATGAGAAATATCTTCAATTTTGCATGCGGGAAAACAACCGTGCCAATATCACGCCCTTCCATCACTACACCAAAGTTTTCTCCCATCTTTTTCTGGCGTTTAACCAATTCCTTACGGACATCTTTGATCTTACTGATGTAACTGACCTGGTCATTAACCTCCCGGGAACGAAGTTCCTGAGTAACTTCCTCGTCATCCAAAAAAACCTGGGTAATACCATCCGCATACATCAATCTGATTTTGGTATCCATTAGCCTTTTGACAATGGCTTCAGGGTCATCCAAAATCCCGTTTTTCATAGCTAAAAACGTAACCGCACGATACATCGCGCCGGTATCTATATAGAGATAATTGAGACGATTTGCCAGCAATTGTGCAGTAGTACTTTTCCCGGAACCTGCCGGACCATCAATAGCGATTATTATTTTTTCCATAAGCACGAAATTTAAACAAAAGATTGTATTCTTCAAAAGGAGAAGACATCTTTTCCCTGTTATATTATGTTATTATTGAAACTAAAGTATACGGTTTGGTATATCACCAGTGAAACATGTATAAACTTACGTAATTTCCCCAAAAGCGCTAAAAATCCGCTGACTCAGGAGCCCTATTTTCCCCTTTGATCCATTATCAGGTTATCCGGATAAATTATCCGCAATCATTTGCTTGAACGAATGGCCATATCCTGCATCAATCTCAACTCCACAGCTTTCAATTCTGGCCTTTAGGCAGGGCATACATGCCACCGGATCTTCAGTTAAGCAGCGTTTATTGTCATAGATCGTATAGTTGATCTTCGCCCGTGAAGGCGTGAAAGACGGCATAACAACATTCGCACCGCAGCATATCCCCTTCTCCCGTCCCCGGTCATCAAGAGTGGCAAGCGCCGTTGTTGATGGGATGTGGGTATTTTTGAGAACCAACCTGGCAATTGCCATGGTTTTCAGTGTTAAATCAACAGCAGCTTTGGGATGTGATTCGTACGGTGTGTCCGTAGAAGGCAAAAACGGACTAAATGAACCCATATCCAGTTCATACTGAGAACAAAGGATGATATCATCTGCAATGTCCGAGAGCGTTTGCCCGGGCAGCCCAATGATATTTCCGCTGCCAATCTGAAATCCCAATTCCTGCAGGTATCCCAGATGAAGAAGCCGCTGATCCAAGCTTTGCCCATTATGAATAGTGGAATAAATCTCTGCATTGGCTGTCTCATGCTTCAGCAGATACCGGTCGGCACCGTAATGCCGCCATGCCTCATACTCGTAGAATTCCCTTTCCCCCAGACTCAGGGTGATGGCAAGCCCATATTTTTCCTTGATCTTCACTATGATCGAAGTGATAAAGTCACAATCATAATAAGGGTCTTCACCGGACTGCAGAACCACAGTTTTCACGTTTGACCGGTGGATCAGGCCAACGGCATCCATGATCTCCTCAGGCGTTAACCGATAGCGCTCAACGGTGTTTCTGCTCTTCCGTATACCGCAATAGTTACAATCCTGCGAGCAGTAATTCGAAAATTCGATAATCCCCCGAAGGTGTACCTTTTTTCCGCAATAATGGTCACGGCACTCCCTTGCGGCCTTAAAGAGGATATGCTTCTCTTCTTCCGACTCAAGGGAAAGGAGTTCAATGATATCCTCCTTTCCCAGTTTATCTTTCTCTATAATCTTATGTACATTTGTCATAGGTTTACACCGGCGCAATGGATGAGGTACACACCCGCTTAAAAATAAATGTCATGTTCGCCATTCTGCAGGCGTTTAATTAATTTCTCTGTCTTTACTCTCGAAGCAGAAGGTGCTTTTTCCAATTCTGATTTTAAGAATTTTTCACCGGTCTCTTTGGTTTCATCACCGGCATAATCAATAAGATATTCCTTAAACGTCGTCAAAGCATTGGGGACACATATCTTGCCGATATCGCCGGTTTTTGCAAGTTCCATGAAACGGTCGCCAGTCCGCTGAGAGCGATAGCAAGCTGTACAAAAGCTAGGCAGATATCCCAAATCGCAGCAATCCTTAACCACTTCATCAAGTGACCGGTGATCGCCGACCTCAAATTGTTCGTGATCCATGCTGCTTAGATGCTCAGCTGCTTCTTTATAGCCGCCAGGTGAAGTTTTACTTCCGGCACTGATTTGCGAAACACCAACTTCAAACAATTCCCGGCGGAATTCGGCACGTTCGCGAGTGGAAAGAATGATCCCGACATAGGGTACGGCCAGCCTGATAACAGCCACCAATTTCTTAAATGAGAGGTCATCAACCGCATGAGGAGGATGAGCAGCGGCAGGTGCGTTATATGCCGGCTCAAGCCGCGGCACAGAAATGGTATGAGGGCCAACACCAAACACTCTTTCAAGATCAAAGGCATGTGAGAGTGTTGCGAGTGTTTCAAAACGGTAATCGGCGAGTCCATAAAGTGCACCCATGCCCACATCGCCTATTCCGGCTTCCATTGCGCGGTGCAGTGCCATCATACGGAAACCCATATTCTTCTTGGGTCCGCTCGGATGCATCACCTTATAGGTTTCATAATGATAGGTCTCCTGAAAAATCTGATAGGTTCCAATTTGGAATGATTCAAGTTGTTTGAATTCATCAACTGTCAGTGGGGCAACGTTCACATTAACGCGGCGGATATTATTCCCGTTCTCGTTGATGCTGTATATCCGTTCAATGCTCTTTCCAAGGAATTCGATCGGAGCCATTTTTGGATGTTCACCGCATAAAAGCAAAAGCCGCTTATGCCCTTGCCGGACGAGTGTTCTTGCTTCATTTTCTATTTCATCCAGGGAAAGTGCTTTTCTGACAAGTTCTTTGTTATCGATGCGAAAAGCGCAATAAAGGCAATTGTTGACGCAATAATTGGTATAATAGAGAGGTGCGAATAAAACAAGGCGGTTGCCGTATATTCTTTCCTTAACCTGTTTTGCAGTGTGGAAAAGTTCATCCATCAGTTCAGGCGAAGAAATATTCAGAAGTGCAGCGGATTCTTCCAAGGTGAGACCCTTGGCCTCGCGGGATTTTGCAAGAATTTCCCTTTGTAATGCCTCATTGTTCAAGCTTTGTTTATCAATCAGCGAATTGATATACTCTTCATTGATGTATTCCATAACATAGCCATATTAGTTGTATTTTTAGTTAGTAACACTGAACATTGCCCATATAAGCCAATTAAACAGTGTTTTCTCTTCTCTAAAGCTATTTGTTCAATATTTATGCCAGAAAATACTTCCATTATTGATAATTTTTATATGCGGTTTATTGAAACTGAGAAGGTATTTCTTGTTTTTGCAAAGGAATGCATTCCAGCAGGAATAAGGAAGTGAGCTTGAATATCCGTGAATTTCCGCTAATTTTCCGTGTTCCGCTGTACTAATTTCCGGTTTTCTTTCACCTCAGGGAACTGGTATGAATATTGCAATAATGGAATATCTTTCACTCTATACTCAATAAATAAAATATACGATGCGAACTGAACGAGACAATCTTGGTGAAATGCAAATGCCGGCTGATGCACTCTACGGACTGCAAAGCTTGCGAGCCTCATATAACTTCCCCGCTTCGGGTGAAAAAGTTCATCCGGTACTGATTAAATGCTTCCTGCTTGTTAAGAAAGCCTGCGCCAAAACCAACTTCGTACTCGGCGACCTTACCGCTGAAAAATATTCGCATATTATCTACGCTATAGATATTCTCCTTGATTATGCCGCTCAGGATCCGACGACCAAGGGAAATCTTCTGTTTGAATCCATAATTGTTGACCCCTACCAGGGTGGTGCCGGAACATCTCTCAACATGAACATCAACGAGGTGACTGCAAATCTTGCACTGCAAAAAGCCGGATTACAGGCCGGCGAATACAACCTTATTCACCCGCTGGACGACATAAACAAAAACCAGTCGACCAACGACACATTCCCTACGGCCTTTAAGGCAGCAGCACTCTACCTCCTAAAGGACTTGCAAACTGCTTTTTCTGCATTACAAACAGAACTGCAGAAAAAAGAGACTGAGTTTTCTGCCGTGCTGAAACTAGGCAGAACCCAGTTGCAGGATGCTGTTCCCATGACGCTGGGGCAGGAATTTGGAGCCTGGGCTCAGGCAATTTCGCGGGACCGCTGGCGGTTCTATAATGTTGAAGAACGTCTGCGCTCTGTTAATCTTGGAGGCACCGCAATTGGAAACTCTGTTGCTGCATCACCGCGTTTTGTTAGCCAGATATACAATGAACTTCGGGCGATAACCGGGCTGCCATTGGCAAAGTCCGAGGATTTAATAGATGGCACACAAAACCTCGATACCGTGGTTGAAACACATGCAATTCTTAAAACAGCCGCCGTTTCCCTTCAGAAAATGTGCAACGACCTGCGCTGGCTTTCAAGCGGCCCGTATGGCGGCCTGTGCGAAATTCACCTGCCGGAGATGCAATCGGGTTCTACGATTATGCCCGGAAAGGTAAATCCGGTTATTCTGGAAAATGCAATACAAATTGCCGAGCTGGTGAAGGGACATGATGCAATGATCTCCAACCTCGTATCGATGGGAAATCTGGAATTGCAGCAATATATGCCCATGATTGCGCATTTGTTCCTGAAGAGTCAGTCACTGCTGCTTGCAATGGTGAACAACCTTACGGCAAAATGCATCACGGGGATACAGGCAGACAAGAAGAACTGCCTTGAGCATTTGTTGCGGTCAACGGCCATATCGGCACTTTTGATACCACATTTCGGGTATGACAAAATTGCACAGCTTGTTAAAGAATTCCCCGGCGAAACAAGCTTTCTTGAATTCACTTCCTCGCGGCTCAGTTTATCGCCGGAGGAGCTTCTTACTATTGTTAAACAGGAAATTGGAATCTCTCTTGGATAATACACCAAAATCTGAACGAAAACACCTTGTTTTCCTCGGCAGACGAAATGCCGGGAAATCCTCGCTGATGAATGCATTCGCGGGACAGGATATTGCCATCGTAAGTGATATCGCGGGTACCACCACCGATCCCGTCTCGAAATCCATGGAACTGCTCCCCTTCGGACCTGTTGTGCTTGTTGACACGGCCGGCTATGACGATGACAGCGAACTGGGGACCAAACGGGTTGCAAAAACTTATAAAGCACTCAGCGCTGCTGACTATGTGCTTCTTGTGGTGCCTGCTGACCAATCACTGCATAAAGAGGATAAGGCTTTCATTCACTTTCTGTTGAAAGAGAAACTACCCTTCATGGTGGTAATAACCAAACTCGATTTGATCTCCGTTGCGGACAATGTGGCGGCGCATTTGGCAGATTCGAATATTGAGGGGAAAGAACTTACCGATGCTGATTATGATACCGATGATATTATCGAATTAACAAAAATGGACGGCTCCGACTCTGCGTTTCAGCAGAATCATCTGTTCCATTTGAAAACCGAGATAAGCATGTGCGGGGCCGTATCGAAGGAAGTATCCATTTTTCAGCCGGAGTCTATTTCCGAGCTGCGCACGCTGATTGCCAGATCAATTCCAGAGGAAGTGGAACCGCCGCTGATCAACGACCTGATAAGGCAGGGAGACATTGTTGTGCTGGTAACCCCAATCGATCTGGGTGCGCCCAAAGGAAGACTGATACTCCCCCAGGTGCAGACCATCCGTGAGTCATTGGATTCCAGTGCCATCACCATTGTTGTCAAAGACAAAGAACTCCGTGCCGCATTGGACAGTTTGAACCGCAAACCTGCATTGATAGTGTGCGATTCACAGGCAATAATGCGGGTGGCCGCGGATACTCCACCGGATATACGGCTCACCACGTTTTCAATTCTTATGGCACGCCACAAGGGCGACCTGAGCATTTTTGCCCGAAGCATCAAAACAATTGATACCATTGAAAACGGGGATAAAATTTTGATAGCGGAAGCATGCACGCATCATGCGCAATCGGACGATATAGGGAAAATTAAAATACCCCGCTGGATAAGAAGCTTTACCAAAAAAGACGTTCAATTTGAGTTTTGCCAGGGACAGGATTTTCCGGAAAACATCAAGGACTATAAGCTCATTGTCCATTGCGGAAGTTGTATGCTGACCCGCAAAATGATGCTCTCACGTTTGAAGCAGGCAGCTTATGCGGGAGTCCCCATAGTTAATTATGGAATGATCATATCGTATCTGCATGGGGCAATCCCCAGGGCAATTGAGATTTTCCCGGAAACGGAGATATAGCGACGACCTGTCCAGCTGGGACAATTCCCATAGGAAAACCTTTGATGACCTGAAGATGGATTATTCTGTCAGGTTATTTAAACTGATACGAAAATAATGTCACCCTTTCGGGGTTCGAAAACTAATGCTTTCCAATTGCTACAATAATGTCACTCCTTCGGAGTTAGGAATCGGGCGCTACCACAGATTGAAACTGATTTGTATTGATTACACTGCTTAGGAAAGATGGATGTAAGTGTCAGAATGTTGGTTGCGCTAATTGATCAAAGCAATCGGGAGCAGCAGCGTTCATAGTGTTCATAGTTGGAAGGAAAAAAGCTTTGAATTTTGCGCAAATACGCATACTGTGAACGAAATGAACACTTTTCCTACCACTGATTGAAGCTGATTTGGATTGATTAACCTGATTTGAAACTCATGTTGGTGCGCATGGTGTAAGCCATTGTTTTATAATACGTTATGGTCTTTTTGCTCCCGGTTGTACCACCCGGGTGAAAATACAGTCGCTTAGTTGTATGCATTGACCGCTGATTGCAGGACAAATCTTAAAGAACAAATTCCGGAGCACGGGCGAAGATGCGGAGAGAATTACCGGGAATTTTGGGTTGGGAGCACGATACACAGCGCGTGTCCATTGTGCAGTGCACAACTTAGAACGTGGTGCTCTGAGCAGTTTATGTGTGACTAGAAACTCATATACTTATTCAACATTAGCGGAGTCTATCCGGGTTGTATAACTTTCTGGAATGCCATTCTCCCGGTGCCGAGCAATATTTTGCTGCACCGCGGAATAACATGCCAGTTCGAGCTTCTTCTTTTTCAATTGGTTATGGTCAAGAAGATAGTCGAACGAAATAATCGTCAGTATCCCTATAAGCAGGGACATGATCAGAAATCCCGTCAGAAGAACTGATGTGAGAACGGAACCGGAGTCTGATTTTGAGGACAACTTTCCGAATATATTGATTAATCGTGATTTTGTTTTACTTAACATCATCCCATTTTCGAAAATAAGTATACCCACTAAAATCGCCGACATAGCAATAATACCTGGCATTAAACATAACATAAACGAGTTCATCCCTCATGCCTGGGGAAAGCTTTGTTTTACAACGAAGCTTTCCAGACTCGCGCAGCAAATATTTATTAATTGACGAACTAAAATTTCTTTTAAATTCTGAGTAAATCTTTGTTTTATAAACACGGGAGGAATATTTTCTTATTTCTCCATATTCAGGAACCAGTTTTTTATTATGAATAACTTTATATAAAAAAACAAAAAAACTTTTATATTTTTTGCAATAGTGCTTCTTATACACTTCATCCAATAGACCAAGATTGCAGACTGCTCTGTAAGCATCTGTACCACAAATATTGATTATGATCAAGCTACTTTTTGCGTCCTGTCGAATGAGATGTTGAATGTATACAGAATCTATATCAGCAAACGAAGAACATCCCAACAAAATTACCAGAAGAAATATTTTTAGTTTCATTCTATTTATCCGCTTTTTTTTCTTGTGGGAAATCAATTTTATCATTGTATGTAGTCCGTAATTGACCTGGGGTTAGGGAGTGTAACATAGATTGTGTAAATGGTTAGTCCGCGGGTACTGCGGAACGGAACGATGCCGGAGCGTAGCGAAGGCGAGTGAAGTGCAGCAGTACCCGCGGACTCGAAAAAATTCGGCCTTGGATTTTGGGCCATTTTAATTCATTTTACCATTTAATAATTCTGGAGTATCACCCTATGGAAAACCTCGACGAACTGTTCGAGCAGTTCAAAAAAGACCTCGGAAAAGCAAAAACCTACAACGACCTTATGGGCAAAGACGGCGCTATAAAAAAGCTCATGAAGGCCTCTATCGAGTCCATGCTGGAAGCTGAAATGACGGAACATCTCGGCTACGAAAAACACTCACCAGCCGGCAATAAATCCGGTAACAGCCGGAATGGAAAATTCCCGAAGACCGTTACTGCCGATAACGGGCCCATTGATCTTGAAATTCCCCGGGACCGTAATGGTGAATTTGATCCTATTGTTGTTAAAAAACATGAGAGCAGATTAGGAAAAATCGAAGACCAAATCATTTCCATGTATGCCAGAGGCATGACTACCCGGGATATTCAGGCCCAGATTGAAGACATCTATGGTGCCGATATAAGTCCGACTCTGGTTTCTCATATTACCGATAAAATTTATGGGCTGGCGAATGAATGGCAGAACCGTCCGCTGGAGGCTGTTTATCCTGTTGTCTTTTTTGATGCTATTCACTACAAGGTACGAGATGAAACTACCAAAAGAGTGGCTTCTAAAGCGGCTTATACGTGTCTGGGCCTGAATATTGAGGGAAGAAAAGACTTGCTTGGGTTATGGGTCGGCGAGGCCGAAGGAGCGGCATTCTGGCTCCTGGTAATGACCGAGTTGAAGAACCGTGGTATTAAGGAAATCTGTATAGCCTGTGTTGACGGATTAAAAGGCTTACCCAATACGATAAACACCGTATTCCCGAATACCGAGATACAGCTTTGCATCGTTCACCAGATCAGAAATTCCATGAAGTACGTGGGCTCTAAAGACCAGAAGGCATTTGCACGTGATCTGAAAACGGTGTATTCGGCTGCCACGGAAGAACTTGCTTTGCAGAACCTGCAGAGCGTTGAAGATGCTTGGGGTAAAAAATATATACTGGCCTTAAAATCATGGCGGTCAAACTGGGACAACCTTGCAGTTTTCTTCAAGTATCCCCAGGAAATCAGAACCATGATTTATACCACGAATGCAGTCGAAGCATTGCATCGACAGTTCAGAAAAGTTACCAAGGCGAAAACGCTTTTCCCCAATGATGATTCATTGAAAAAAATGTTGTACTTGGCTTATCGGGATATTGCTAAAAAATGGAACTTGCCAGTGAGAAACTGGTCTATTGTTATTGGACATTTTTCTATTATGTTTGCTGAACAAATAGCAGGCTATTTGTAAAGCTTTACTTGCCATTTACACAATCGTATTTACAGACTCTGGGGTTACAATATTTCTTACTACATTTTCCAGTTGAACGGCTCTGATTTCTGCTGGATCAATTGCATTACGCTTAATATTTTTTTCTCCTGCCATTCTCCCTTTATCATAATCATAGGCATGTTGAAGCTCGTGCATTAAGGTCGCCTGCGGCCAATCTGAGATTCCGCTTTTAAAAGTTCCATATACTCGCTCATAAATAGTTTGCGAACCTGTACTTTCCCCGCGGTTTGCAGCATTTGGTTTGTCTGCCTGCCCTTTCCCAGCCTGTCTGATCATAGAGATAATAGTCCCGCAGTACTATTCTGAAGATGTGAAATTTTCAATTGTGCCATATTACCCTTATGCATTTCAATATGTAATATACGCAGATATGCAATATTTTGCACTTATCAAGTTGGCAATGCTTGTGTGTTTGCCCGTCCTAAATGAATGCCGGGAGAGAAAAATATTTGTGATCCGTGTTCTGACATTCAGGTCTGACACGAGAGGACTTATGCCCTTCCGCTGTTACTATATTCATTTACTGTTCCATTAGGCTATATACATGTCGTACCGATGGAACTTTGGGAATCAAGCGTAAGGTATTTTTGATCTTTGTTCTAACTTTCAGTTTCGACGAGACAGGGTTTATGCCGTTCCGCTGGAACTCTATTCATTTACTATTCCATTAGGCTATAGACATGTCGTGCCGATGGCACTCATGAGGTCTATTTATTCCTATATTCCCATCAAGCGCATTTTTTCGATGTACCAGAGTAAACTCACCTTGTATTTCCTGCAAACCACATCGGTGGTATAAGATGTTAGCAGATTACCCTCTGTTGTATAATTCATCAATTGTGAAATGTGTCATTTTGGGGATATGCTTTAACCTTTGTTTTGGAGATTGCTTCGCCCCAGACGGACTCGCAATGACTTTTCCTTGGTAATGCGACACCCACCGGCGGGACGGAAATGGCAATCATCAGAATCCTGGTAAGTTGAGGCCACGGTTTCCAGGTCATTGATTATGGAGATGCTTCGCCCGAGACGGGCTCGCAATGACTTTTCCTTGGTAATGCGAGACCCACCGGCGGGACGGAAATGGCAATCATCACAATGCGGTTACGTTGAGGCCACTTTTTCGATGTCATTATATCCCTATATCTCCCACCTTGTCTTCAAAAGCTGCATGATTTTGCATTTACCGATAACAAATTAGCCGCAGATGAAAATTTTATTTGACATTATTCGATTTTTATATATGTTTACGCAATTATTTATCGTTTACTTTAACGGTTTAGTAACATTTAACAAATTGCTCCCTTTTAAATGGACTGCTGCACATGTAAAGTAAACCGATCTCCGGCCGCAGCGCCAATTTCCGGATACTTTTTGGCTCCCAGCAATATCGAACTTATATCGAACCGAAAGCGATTTAATCAAATTTTACAAAATAATTCTATAAGTACATCAGTAAAGGTCGTGAATATGAAAAAACTCACTTTGGCCCTGTTTGCTTTTCTGGTTTGTTTTCTATTCAGTTCTGAAAGTTTCAGTCAAAATCATCTTGAAAAACTGCTTACTGACGCCCCCGATGGTTATGCATCACTGGCCGGCGGTACCACGGGCGGGCTCGGTGGCAGAATTGTAACCGCAACCACCGGCGATGAACTTCACGGATATATGGACCTTACAGAACCGCTGATTATTTATGTTAAGGGGACGCTCAACATTTCAGGCATGAACAATTGCCGTTCAAACAAAACAATACTTGGTCTTGGAAACGATGCCCGAATTGTCGGCGGCGGTATCTATATATACAAGATGAACAACATCATTGTAAGAAATATCTCTTTCGAAAATTCCAGCGAGGACGGCTTCGGCATAACCAACAGTTCACACCATATTTGGGTGGACCATTGCAACTTTACCAACGGAGCAGACGGCCTCTTCGATATTAAAGAACAATCCAATTATATAACCATCTCCTGGTGTAAATTCTATAATCATTCCAAGGTTATGCTCATCGGTCACAAAGACGGAAATACCGGCGATATCGGCTACCTTAAAGTCTCCGTTCATCACAACTGGTGGCAGCACACGGTGCAGCGTCATCCGCGCGTACGGTACGGTGAAGTTCACGTATACAACAATTACTATGATCACGATTCACTCTATGGTGTGGTAACCGCATGCCAGGCAAAAGTTCTTGTTGAAGGAAATTATTTCCAAAATATTATCGTTCCTATCTACAGCGGGTACCAAGACTCGCCCCAAGGTGACGCTCTTGAACGCAGCAACAAATATGAAAACTGCGGCTCGCCTGTTATCCAGGTGGGAAGTTATTCAAAACCATCATATACTATGGGTGCAGTTGCCAACCCGGCTTATTCTTATTCGCTTGACAGCGCAGCGGACGTTCCGGCCATTGTAATGGCTAATGCCGGTGTCGGCATTATTACCACGGGTGTGGAAGTGGAAAATCCCGCCGCTCCCCGGAGCTGCCTAATGTTGCAGAACTACCCAAATCCGTTTAATCCATGCACATCTATAAAGTATGAAACGTCCCGTACCGGAAAAGTGGTGCTGAATGTTTACAATATGTTTGGTGAAAAGGTAGCAGAGCTTGTGAACCAGGTGCAGCAGGCAGGATTCCACATTGCTTCTTTCACGGCAACAGCATTGCCGAGTGGCACTTACATAAGCGTTTTGGAGTCCGATGGCCGGCAGCAGGCAATAAAAATGATCCTTTTAAAATAGTATTACTCCGCATCCCGGCGGGTAATGGTGTGAACTTTGCGGAAACCAGTAACGATAACTCACCCCCAGCCCCTCTCTTGAAAGAGAGGGGAGTAGAAAACCCGCATTATTGGCGGTTAAATGTAGTGCAGCGGCGATATTTGAAAATGCGAGTTACTGATGGAATCCATGCAAGCTTTTATTAAGTTGATACCATTGCCCGATAGGAGGACTGAGACCTGCCTGCCGCATGGCAGGGGTCTTAGGATTTAACAGATCAATAAGATTTACCTGTTAAGAGAAAATTGTTTAACCGGAATTTTAACATTTATTAATTGATGAGAACCTGAGATGAAATCCTATATACGTTTGACACTGCTCGTTTCGCTTTGTTTCATTTCCAGCATCAGCGCGCAGCAAATTTCTGAAGGCTTTGAGACGGGTTTACCGGCAGCGTATGCAACTTCTGCTGCCGACTACACTCTGTCCTCCGGTATCTGGAGCATACTCAAAGGAGCTCAGAACACGAATAAGCATGGGGGCACCTATGCCCTGGCACTTTCACCGGGGTCACCAGCAGCTTATGCAACAACACCCTCACTGATTGCAGTCCAATCCATAACCTTCTGGGCCAGAGGAAGCGGCGCCAGCACCTTGCGCGTACAAAAGTCCGTTGATCAGGGTGATTTTATTGATATTCTCTCGCAAAACATTACATCAGGATACAGCTCATTCACCATAACTATAAATGAGACAAGTCCGGACGTTCGTTTACGATTTGTTAACGGCGCAACACAGACACACTATATTGATGATATCGTGATCGTCACAGTGCCTGTTCCGGTAATAAATCTCTCAAGACTCACACTTCCGGATTTTGGAAATTTGGTATCCGGTCTCAATTCCCCTTCTGTTGCCTATCAGGTATCCGGCAACAATTTGCTGAGTGATGTTACCCTGATTACATCAGCAGGTTTTGAACTAAGCGCCGATAATGCAGTATTTACAAACTCAATAACACTTAACCAGGCATCCGGTGTTCTTACCGAGAAAACTGTATATGTAAGGTTTTCACCATTGGTCCCTGCCGGAACACTCACCGGTACCCTGTCCCACTCAAGCACCGGGGCAAAAACCAAAGTGCTGGCCCTTACCGGTACTGCTCTGAGTGAAGAGCCAACATCACAGCCATCGCTTACGTTCGGTTCTATAACGGGCAGCACGATGCAATTGAACTTCCCAGGCGGGAATGGAAATAACAGAATTGTTGCAGTGCGTGCAGGAAATCCGGTTTCGTGGGTCCCTGTTGACGGGCAAAAGGTTTCAGGAGTAAATGCCAACTTCACTGCGGCAACTGATCTGGGTGACGGGAACCGGGTTATTTATGATGGGAATGGAACAACGGTTGATCTCACCGGTCTGGCTGTTGCGACAATGTGGCATTTCGCAGTCTATTCCTATAATGCCGGAACAGGTAATTCACATAATTACCTGACAACGTCTCCAACAATTGGAAGTCAAAGTACACCAGCCGTACCCGGTGTTAACGCCATTCCTTCACTGCTCTCCTTCGGCGATGTGGTTGTTAACGCGTTTTCGACTGAAAAGGAGTTCGTACTTTCGGGGAATATTCTCACTCCCGAAAATGATAACCTAACGGTTTCGGCACCTGCCGGATTTGAAGTATCGCTCACAGCAGGCGCGGGATTTGCCTCATCGCTTGTTATCCCATATACTGCGGGTATCCTGAATCAGCTTGATATATATGCAAGATTCAAGCCAAAAGCGGTCTCGCAATACTCCGGGGTTATTTCCATTGTTGGTGGCGGTGCAGCACCATTTGTCGTTACGGTTTCCGGATTCGGCGTAGAACCCGGCAAAGGCGATGGCCGGTTCCCTGCCGGATTTGCTTCGATGGATGCACGAGGGCAGAACAGCACCACTGGCGGAGCGGGCGGTAAAATAATAACCATAACAGACGCAGCTACCTTATCAACGACACTGCGCGATCTGCGAACCGATCATTACCCGTCGCATGATCCTGTTATACTGAAACTTTCCGGAACGCTGAACAGATCCGGTGAGGAAATGATATACGTGAAGGATTGTAAAAATGTTACTATTGTCGGAGCCGGAACAGATGCAAAATGTGTTGGCTTTGGGTTTGAAGTAGAGATTAGCCAGAACATAATAATCCGGAATATCGAGTTTTCCAATTGCCCCAATGACGGCATAGATATCCGTGATCCGGAGACACATCACATCTGGGTTGACCATTGCAGTTTTAACGATGGTGCTTCTTCAGACCCTGATGCAGGAAGTCATGATGGTGCACTCGATTATAAAAAAATGGCTACCCATGTAACTGTTTCCTGGAATCATTTTTACAATCACAGCAAAACGTGTCTTTACGGGCATACGGACAACGAACCCACCGATACCGTTATGTGCGCCACCTATCACCACAACTGGTTCGAAAAAACCAGGCAGCGTCATCCTCGCGTACGGTTTGGGAAAGCTCATGTTTATAACAACTTTTACGATAACAACGACCTCTATGGTATAGCTTCGTGTGAAGAAGCCGATGTAATGGCAGAAGGAAACTATTTCCTGAATGTTCCCTTCCCCATGTACAGCGGTTATATGGAATCGGGTCCTGGGGACATTGTTGAAAGAAACAACGTTTACAAGAATTCGGGAGCTCCCCAGCTTCGCGGAGCGGCATTCAACCCGACAGCGTTCTATGCATACACCGTTGATGACCCGGAATTGGTACCGGACATGCTGAAACAATATGCAGGCAGCGGCAAAATTGATTTTGATTCAATCTATACACACATCGATATGAATAAAGGCAGTTTGGCCAGCTCGTTTGTTCTGTTGGAGAATTATCCAAACCCGTTTAATCCATCGACAACCATCGAGTTTTCCGTGGAACAAAAAATGAAAACAGAACTGCGCATATTTGATGTGCTCGGCAAAGAAGTCACCCTGCTCTTCAGCGGAATTGCAGAACCGGGGACCATATACAAGACATCGTTCAATGCGCTTAATCTGCCAAGCGGCATATATATCAGCATGCTCGGTTCCGGAAATACACGGATTGCGCACAAAATGCTTTTGCTCAAATGATTTTTTATAACTCACACACTATCTAACAAGGAAACTCTCTCTATGAAACCAAGAATGACACAATGGATCATCCTTTTCTTCGCTCTATGCTCCGGTTTCAGCTATAGCCAGCATCTGGTTATTCAGGCGGAAGCCGGAACATTCTCATCAGGCACAAAGGTCGAAAAGGAGTATTCAGGCTATACCGGAACCGGGTATGTTAATACCAACAATGCTGTCGGAGCCTTTATTCAACTCGAATTCAGTGTTAAAAACGGTGGACCCGATACTATATTTGCATTCTACGGAATGTCCAAAACTGACGATCGATCTGCAAAAGTATATATCAATAATGCTCTGGTTGTGGATTCATTGGCTTTCCCCTCAACAGGGGCATACACTACCTGGAAATCGGTGTTCATTGTAGTAAATCTTGCAAAAGGAATGAACAAAGTACGTTTCGAAGCTCGCAGCGCAAATGGTCTTACGAATCTGGATCGTTTCGAGATCAGCGACGAACAGGGCACTATGCAGTATATGTTAACGACAAATATCAGTGGAAAAGGCGTTGTTTCCCGCAGTCCGGATGCACTTTATTACGATGCAGGGACAGTGGTTTCGTTGACTGCAGTGCCGGATGCTGCCTCAGCATCTGTGTTTACCGGCTGGTCAGGTGACCTTACCGGGACTGAATTGACGAAATCAATAACCATTGATGCCGCCAAAACAGTAACCGCATCTTTCAAGGCGACCATTCACACCAATCTCTACCTGGCCCCCACAGGAAATGATGCAACGGGAGACGGCTCGAAAGCGAATCCGTTTTACTCACTGCAAAAAGCAGTTGACCTGATCAATGCAGGCGACACTATTTATATGGCAGGGGGCGTCTATTCCTATTCCGCACGGGTGAACATAAATAAGGGCGGTACTGCCGCTGAGATGATCACTCTCCGTTCTGCCCCAGGTGAACATGCCATTCTTGACTTCTCTTCAATGGCTGATGATGATGCAAACCAAGGCATCCGGTTGACGGGAAGCTACTGGCATTTCTACGGTTTCGACATCAAAGGTGCCGGAGACAACGGTCTCCTCATCGAACGGAATAAACCGATCGGGGGAACTTATGTTGACATTAAAGATAAAAACGAAGATGGACATGATAACCTTATTGAATTATGTAACTTCTATGAGAACCGTGATGCGGGCCTCCAGTTGAAAAATCTTGCTGCATATAACCGGATCATCAATTGCGATTCGTATTATAACAGAGATGCAACCGATGGCGATGCCGATGGATTTGCACCAAAACTTACTGTTGGCACCGGAAACTATTTTTATGGCTGCCGTTCATGGCAAAACTCTGATGACGGCTGGGATCTCTACCTGAAGTGTAAGGAAGACGGTTTTCCCCAAGACATGGTTACCACCATGGAAAACTGCTGGACTTTTATGAACGGGTTCTATAAAGATGGTACTGCAGGTAAAGGAAACGGAAACGGTTTCAAACTCGGCGGCAGCAGCGGTAAAGACCAAAGTCACAATTCCATATTGATCCGCTGCCTTTCATTTGACAACCTGCAAAAAGGGTTCGATCAGAACAGCAATGCCGGCAATATGACACTTGTCAACTGCACAGGATTTGCCAAACCATATCTTGACAACAGCAGTCACTATACTTTCAGAATCGACGGAACAAGCCTTCCAAGCGGTAAACAACTGGTTGCTACCAACTGTGTGTCCATTGGTGACGGAGTTACTGACCGCAAGAAATCTCTTTGGGCTCCCTGCGAAATGCTCGGGGGCGTGATAACCACCTCTGACTGGGTGACTGCAGAAGCAGACTATGTTGCAATCGACACAACCGGTGTTCGCGGACCCCGCAAAGCAGACGGAAGTTTACCGGACATCAATTTCATGTATATCAAAGCGGGCAACACTAAGCTGATTGACAAAGGGACGCTGGTCAATGGTGTGAAGTTTGTTGGAACAGCCCCTGATCTAGGTGCATTTGAATATGGCATGATTGACGCGATCAAGGACAAGGACGTAACGGTTAAATCATTTAATCTGGATCAGAACTACCCCAATCCATTCAACCCATCCACTGTGATCAGTTATCAGTTAACAACCAACAGTATGACCACACTGAAAGTGTATGACGTTCTAGGGAAAGTGGTTGCAACACTTGTAAACGAGATGCAGCCTGCAGGCAGTCACCAGGCACTGTTCAATGCAACAAACTTGCCAAGCGGACTATATCTCTATTCACTTCGTTCGGGAAGTTTTTCGGAAACAAAGAAGATGTTGTTTATCAAATAATGCCCACTCCCCGCGAGCGCATAGGCGTCAACTTAAAGGAGTATAATTAGCCCCTGTTCGCAGAATCGCTAACAGCTAACTGTCGTAAGAATAGGTTGTTAGCGGACGTTTTTATTCCATGCTCGAAGCGCAATGCATTGAAAACGCGAATTGGAAAATTGGTCAATCATCCACCGTTTCCAGAGTTCGAAGCAGGTAGATTCCCGCCTTCGCGGGAATGACATTCATTCATTGTATTCGTTGAGTTAACGCCTATGCGCGAGCGGGACTTCGACCTGCCTGCCTACCGGCAGGCAGGTTTCATGATTAAGTTGATTTGATTGATTTCACAGATGAAATGAACGCAGGCTGCCCATAAGGACAGCCTGCGTTGTTTATGAACTTCGAAGTCAAAAGAAGGGATAGCTTCCAGTTCTTTCTGATTACAGAATAGTCAGTTCGGTTATTTCATCAACACGCACTTTTTCACTTCCCTGAAGATTTGTTTCCCGTCCAGCGAAGCTGCTTTCAGCGAATAGAAATATACTCCCGAAGGCAAATTGCCCGCGTTAAACTTTGCCTGATGCGTGCCTTGCTGCTGTGTTTCATTCAGTAATTCTTTAACTGATTGGCCAAGCGTGTTATACACTGACAGTTTAACCGTGCCTGCGAATGGGAGAGAATAATTTATGGTTGTTGACGGGTTGAAGGGGTTGGGATAGTTTTGGGATAATGAATACGTTTTACTGATACCTTGAGTTTTCCCTATATCAGAAATTGTTGTATACTGGGCAGTAACAGTAGTATTATTAAAAAACATTTGGCTTTTCTTATGATTATAAAAAAAAGTCAGAGTTCCTGAACCGGGCCTCAATAAACCTAGCCCAACATAAGATTCAGCATGGATTGTATTGCCGTTTTCATCATAGGTATATAGACATTTTGAATTATTTTCCCATTTAGACGTAACCCATAACTCATGAATCACCGACAATAAATTGTAATTATTATCATATTCATAAGAATCCCTGGCATTATATTCCCATGAATTATTTACCCAATTACAACTTACGTTTGACAAGATAGCACCAGCATTGTTATAAATATTTTGCCACATGAAAAGATTGGTCCATACACTGTTCTCCCATTTTTCATCCAAACGATTAAGCTGATTGTTGCAGCTGTCATAGTTAAAGGAGATTCTGTACTTCACTTCCCAGGCATTATTGACCCAATCATTTTCCATCTCAACCAGTAAATTCCCTTTATCGTCATAAAAGACTGAATCAATCCAGCATTTTATCCATGAGTTATTTGCCCAAATTTCGCATAACTTCGTACTTTGTTTACCGTTATTATCGTTAGTATATGAATATTTGGTGTTATTTACCCAAGTGTTATTCGTCCAGTCTTCAAAAAGAAATGAAATCTCAAACCCACTCATATCATAGACAGAAGAATATCTGTGTTCATATTCCCAAGTATTGTTTGTCCAAACCTCACTACACGAGGATATTAAGTGGTTGTTGCTATCGTATATTACCGTATCTCTTTTCGAATTTACCCAAGCATTATTAATCCAAATTTCATAAAGTCTGCTTCTGCGATTTCCGTCAATATCATATGAATAGGTGTATCGATACCAATTCACCCACCAATATCTACGATAGGTTTGTACGAGATCAACAAGTATGTTTCCGCGGTCATCATAAGTAAAGGTCTGTTTTATTGTATCATCGCATATATCCTGCTGAAGTAAATACATAGAAGTCTTGGAACCGCCCGGCTTTTGTTGATGACTACTTTCGGTTTTATTTAATTTGTTTAGATTTGGGAAAGAGGTCGACAGAAAATATTCTCCCACGCTCTGGACATTACAGCTTTGCAACCCTGTTTTATTGTTCTGCTTTTTGCATATTAGGTCGTTGTTCCCTTCAATCTTACTCATTGACGACTCCATGGATTGGACACTTCTATGAAGATTTCCTTGGGGAAAAGGATTTTGCCAGGACCAACCGCTCTGGGAATAAAGGATGCCTGACAATAAAAGGGCGCAAAGAAGATATTTTTTCATAAATCACCAAAAGATTTTTTGCTCGAACTACTATTACAAAAATAATATTTTTACTGGTTTATCGACCGTTCAACTCAACGATGCATCGAGAACAAACTGCTTTTGTTACTTCATCAGCACGCACTTTTTCACTTCCCTGAAGATTTGTTTCCCGTCCAGCGAAGCTGCTTCCAGCGAATAGAAATATACTCCCGAAGGCAAATTGCCCGCGTTAAACTTTGCCTGATGAGTCCCCTGCTGCTGTGTTTCGTTGAGCAATTCTTTAACTGATTGGCCAAGCGTGTTATACACTGACAACTTAACCGTGCCTGCGAATGGGAGAGAATAATTTATGGTTGTTGACGGGTTGAAGGGGTTTGGGTAGTTTTGGGATAAGACGAACTCTTTTTTGCCTGGTTCACTGCCTTTCACCTTTGTTGCTGTAACAATTCCGCCTGCGCGGAATTCGACAACACCATCATTGTCGGTAGCAATCCATTTGTTACCAAAGTTATCGATCGCTATCGCCTTGATATCATTATCCGGCAATCCGGAATTGTAAGAATCATAGCTAGTCCATGAAGAGCCATCAAATTTAATTAGCCCGCCAAGATCGGTACCAATCCATTTTGTGTCATTGGAATCCAAAGCGATTGTTCTAACATAGTTTGATGGTAATTCAGTAGTATAAGCGGTAACGATGGTGTCGTTATAACTTGCCATACCGCCCCAAGTTGCCAGCCATTTCGTATTATTCTTATCAACCACGATTGATAATATTGAATTCTCAGGTAAATATGAATTCAACATGGTATAAGTCACCCACGTTAGTCTGTTGAAAATGGTCAGTCCATTCTGCGTTCCTATAAATATTGTTCCCTTCTTATCGATGACAATTGACCTGATTAAGTTATCACCTAATCCTGAATTTGAGGAATTATAAACACTCCAGGTGTTTGCGGCTTCATCGTATTTTGCCAAACCTTTATCGGTGCCAATCCATTTAACGCCATTTTTTTCAATTGCGAGAGCATAAATAGTGTTTGAGGGTAATCCCGAGTTCCCGGTATTGTAAAGAGTCCAGGTTGTGTCAACCAGTCTTGCCATCCCATAGCCTGTACCTATCCATTTTGTTTCATCGTTCTCAAAAGCAATAGCATAAACTGAATTCGATGGGATATGAGAATTGGTCGCGTTATAGACAGTCCAAACCATGCCATCATATTTCACGAGTCCACCATAATTGGTTCCAATCCATTTTGTGCCTGCTGCATCCACTGCAACAATGTTAACACAATCATCAGGCATACCGGAAATGGAGCCCTTATAGACTTTCCAGTTTGTGGAGCTACTGTCGTACTTCACAAATCCACCATTAGCACCAATCCATTTTCCTCCCTCGTTATCAACACAAATCGAATATATTGGGTCTTCCGGCAAACTTGAGTTGGAAGTATTATATACCGTCCATAACTTCCCATCAAATTTTGCCAAACCATTTAGCGTCCCGATCCACTTTGTCCCACTTTGATCAACAGCAATTGCATATATCCCACTTGACGGAAGATTTGAATTGTAATTGGTATAGAGATTATACAACTTTTTGCCGGGGAAATATTGCACAACCTTGCCCCAACAACCAAGCCATGCTGTCCCGTCAACATCCAAAGCCAATGAAGAGATATAGCTGATTGGTTGGTTTGCACTAGAGCCATTATAGATTGTCCACGTTTCACCATCAAATCTGACAAGTCCGCTATAATAGGTTCCAAGCCAGATTGCACCTGATGAGTCAACAGCAGATGATAAGATTTCATTATCAGGTAATCCGGAAGTCAATTTGGTATAAGTTGTCCAATTATCCAGTTCATCAATTTTCACCAAACCTTTAGCTGTTCCTATCCATTTAACTCCTTTACTATCTGTTGCAATTGTTGCTATTGCATTATCCGGCAAGACAGAGTTGGATTTTGAAAAAATTGTCCAGTTTTGACAAGAAGAATCAAGTTTCGCCAATCCATTAGCGGTTCCGAACCATTTTGTTCCATTGCTTTCAACCGCAATTGCATTCACATGGTCATCAGGTAATCCGGAAGTCAGTTTTGTAAAGAAGGTTTGTTTACCCGTTCTTATATCTGTTCGAGCCAATCCGTTCAGAGTCCCTGTCCAGATATAATTTCCCTGTTTTGCGATAGAATAAATCTCTTTGCTTTTTTTGTAGTTAATCCACTCTGCATTTTGTGCATAGCACACAAAGGAGAGTGCTACAATGAGAGAAAATAAAATCTTTATCATGCTATAACCTTTAATTCAATTTTGGGTACAACTCTCATTATTTCACGAGCATCATTTTTTGTGCAATTGTATAATCATTCATCCTGAGTTCATATATATAAATGCCACCCGGAAGGTCTGCAGCATCGAATTTAGCGGAATAGGAACCGGTTTTTTTGATGGTATTTACCAAGACTGCAACTTCTTTTCCGAGAATATTATACACTTTGAGTGTCACCATTTGTTCGTTTGGTATTTCATACCTTATAAGGGTGGTTGGATTAAAGGGATTCGGATAATTTTGAGAAAGCATTATTTTTTTTGCTATGCCGGCATTTTTATTTTCATTAATTAAAGTAGCACCACCATTCGAAGTTTTAATTATGGTACCGAGTCCGCCAACTGCGACAATGGTATTTGCATTTAGTGCGCAGACACCCATAAGAGCATTTGAGGTTCCGCTTTGTTGCAACTTCCAGTTTACTCCGCCATCAGTGGTATGCAAAACAGCACCATAATAACCTACTGCTGTTCCATTATTCGCGTCTGAAAATGAAACATGCAGTAATGGCGTATAAGTCCCACTTATTTGACGACTCCATGTTGTTCCGCCATCAGTAGTCCTGAGAATAGTGCCAACATCTCCAACCGCAGTAGCGTTATTAGGGTCGGTAAACGAAACACCATTTAGCAGTTTGGTTGTCCCACTTTTTTGGGAACTCCAGGTTATACCGCCATCAGTTGTTTTTCTGATCTGACCTGAATGTCCAACTATAAGTCCGTTATTTGGATCGGAAAATGAAACGTCCACCCATTCTGCGCCCCAATTGCCGACCCAGGTTACTCCACCATCAGTGGTTATTTTCATTATGCCATCACCCACCGTATACCCATGGTTTACGTCCGTGAAACAGACACCCAAAAAACGACAAGAACCATCTTTAAGTTCTTGTTTCCAGGTTATACCACCGTCTGATGTCCCCAGAATAACACCTGTTTGCTCTTGATAACCCACTGCAGTACCATGCAGTGAGTCAGAAAGGAAAACGGCAGTTAAATTATATGTTGTTCCGCTTATTTGTGTATTCCAGGAAGCGCCACCATTAGTAGTCCGGCGAATTATACCGGAGGCACCAACAGCAATCCCGTTATTCAAATCGGAAAAAGAAACTGCACACAGTGATCTGTCAGTTCCCTGAACCTGCCAGGTTGAACCTCCATTGGAAGTATGAATTATGGTTCCATATTTGCCAACAGCCGTGCCATTATTAGTGTCGGTAAAATAAACGCTTAAAAGACCAAAGACTGTTCCGCTGGTTTGCTGAATCCAAGTTACTCCTCCGTCGGTAGTTCTCAGAATTTCATCCTGGTCTGTCTGGCTTGGGGCATCCCAATAATATCCTACAGCGGTTCCGTTCTTTGCATCACTAAAGCTAATTGCTGACAGATGAACATTTGTTTCAAAAGATTGGTCTGTCCAGGTTACTCCTCCGTCTGTTGTTCTCATCACGAGGTAGCTGCTGATAAGTATACCATTTTTCTTATCAGTAAAATTTATAATCTGCCATATCCCGCTATAGCCTGCTATTTGATGCGCTTGCCAGGTTGCGCCTGCGTCAGTTGTACTAAGAAAATGCGAACCACCGCAAATCCAGCCATTATTTAGGTCTACAAAGGTGACGCAATAGAGATCGTCAGATATTCCAGTATATTGGCTTACCCAGTTTGCACCACCATCGGTGGTTCGGCTGATATACCCTCCGGTACCTACTGCAATTCCAATATTCATGTCGCAGAAGGAAATTGCGTAAAAGGTTGAGGATGTTTGGCTATTTACTTTTTTCCATGTTGTTCCCCCATCCTTGGTTCTCAGGATTGTCCCATACTTGCCTACTGTTGTTCCATTGATGGAATCAATAAAAAATACACCTGTCAAATCATACCGTGTAGTGCTCTTTTGTAATTGCCATGAAGTTCCTCCATCCGTAGTTTTAATTATTGTACCGGTATCTCCAACAGCCCATCCAAGAGATGAGGAAACAAACCTGACACAATTGAGATGATTGGTGGCAGGTATTGGGACGCAAGGTAACCACCCGCTTTGTGGATGAAGGGTGCTTGTTAAAAAAATGAGACAGAGCAGATATTTATTCATAAACCACCATCACACTTTACTTTTAAATATTTTTCCAATAGCCAACATAAAATTCGACAATATATCCGACATAGTCAAATATGTATACAAAGTGATCTGAACATTTCACTTCGGCGGAACTCAGGATCAAACTGTCGGAACTACGATTCATTTGATTTAAGGATTTGTGGGAAAGTATATTTGAGCCCCACATGGAAGGATTTACATCTCGTATTTGATTAGGTAATTTTTGAATTGGCTTTTAAATTATGAGCTCTCCAGCATTTTTTTTCAATTTAGCGGTTATGATTTGCAATTTAGATACCTCATTTATAATAAAACAACACTTAAAGGTAAGCCTAATTTGTGAATGGAGCAATTGCGAAAAATGTAGATGGTTTGCGGTCTATGTGAAGTTCGATCCTGAAGTGGAAAGAATGGCCGGACGTTAGGGCCATGGTGCAAATCTGTATCTGTCAGGATTAAAACCGGATACAACGAATATTTTGTACATATAACCAGTCCTACTAATACTTTGACGTCTAAATATGATGCTAATCATGCTAACTGGCTTTTCTACATGGCTCCCATATTCGGAAATGTGATTGCTGAAAATTCAGGCCGAAGTTTGCTCCAATTTACTGATTGCTGAAACTAAAATCATAATCGCCAAGAATATTTAGTCAATATGTCATTATGATGCGCCATTATGGCGAAATATTTTCAGAATTATCATTTCTTGACTTGACAAACCTATTGGCATTCGTTAAATTAGCACTCGTAATTATAGAGTGCTAACAGTTTTAACAACTGCAAATTAATTAAACTAACAACTAAATTAAGGAGGCTCACATGAGCAACATTAATCTTTCTCCTTTGGCAGACCGCGTTGTTGTTCTTCCCAAACCAGCGGAAGAAACCACAAAAAGCGGACTTTTCCTCCCGGATACAGCTAAAGAAAAACCTATCGAAGGCACCATCGTTGCAGTCGGTACCGGCAAAGTTACCGAAGACGGTAAAAATCTCCCATTGACTGTTAAAGTCGGTGACAAAGTTCTCTATGGCAAATACAGCGGCACCGAAGTGACCGTTGAAGGTACAGACTACCTGATCATGCGCGAGAGCGACATTTTTGCGATTGTAAAATAATAAATAGTATAAGGAATAATCACTATGGCAAAATTAATTGAATATGATGCAGAAGCACGTGCCAAACTTAAAAGAGGCGTGGATAAGCTTGCAAATGCAGTAAAAGTTACTCTCGGTCCCAAAGGCCGTAACGTAATTCTTGAAAAGAAATTCGGCGCTCCTACCGTTACCAAAGACGGTGTGAGCGTTGCAAAAGAAATTGAACTTGAAGATGCAGTGGAGAACATGGGCGCCCAGATGGTTCGCGAAGTTGCTTCGAAGACCAGCGACGCAGCCGGCGACGGAACAACAACCGCTACCGTGCTTGCCCAGGCTATCTACCGCGAAGGCTTGAAGAACGTTACCGCCGGCGCTAACCCGATGGACCTCAAAAGAGGAATTGACATCGCAGTTACCAAAGTTGTTGAAGTTCTTAAAGCAATGAGCAAAGAAGTTGAAGGACGCGAAGAAATTGCCCAGGTTGGCTCTATCTCAGCGAACAACGACCCAATCATCGGAAACCTGATTGCTGATGCAATGGACAAAGTCGGCAAAGACGGCGTTATCACGGTTGAAGAAGCAAAAGGCACCGACACAACCCTCGAAGTTGTTGAAGGTATGAAATTCGACCGCGGTTACCTCTCCCCTTATTTTGTTACCGATGCAGAGAGAATGGAATCAATTCTTGAGAATCCGTTCATCCTCATCCATGACAAGAAAATCTCCGCAATGAAAGATCTTCTCCCGATTCTGGAGAAAGTTGCCCAGCAGGGTCGCTCACTCCTTATCATCGCTGAAGACCTCGAAGGCGAAGCTCTTGCTACACTGGTTGTTAACAAATTGCGCGGTACCCTTAAAGTTGCTGCAATCAAAGCTCCGGGCTTTGGCGACAGAAGAAAAGCAATGCTGGAAGATATCGCTATCCTCACCGGCGGTACTGTTATCTCCGAAGAACGCGGATTCAAACTTGAAAACGCTACCGTTTCCTATCTCGGAACTGCCAACAAGATCATCAGCGACAAGGATAACACCACAATTGTTGAAGGTGCAGGAACATCAGAAGATATCAAGAAACGCATCAACGAGATCAGAGCACAGATTGAAAAAACAACTTCTGACTATGACCGCGAAAAATTGCAGGAACGCCTTGCAAAACTTTCAGGCGGCGTTGCCCTCCTGAAAATTGGCGCTTCTACCGAAGTTGAAATGAAAGAAAAGAAAGCACGCGTTGAAGATGCACTGCATGCAACACGCGCTGCAGTTGAAGAAGGTATCGTACCGGGCGGCGGTGTAGCACTTGTTCGTGCAATTGCCTCTCTCGTTGGCCTGAAAGGCGATAATGCCGATCAGACCACAGGTATTGCCATCATAGCAAAAGCACTCGAAGAGCCACTCCGTCAGATCGTCAACAATGCCGGTCTCGAAGGTTCAGTTGTTCTTTCAGAAGTCATTAAAAGCGTTAAAAAAGGCCAGGACTACGGTTTCAATGCCGCAACTGAAGTTTATGAAAACCTCATCAAATCAGGCGTTATTGACCCGACCAAAGTTACCAGAACCGCACTTGAGAATGCAGCCTCTGTTTCTGCTCTCTTAATTACAACTGAAGCAGTTGTGTATGAGAAAAAAGAAGAAGACAAAGCTCCTGCAATGCCACAGATGCCGGGCGGCGGCATGGGTGACATGTATTAAGAGTTATCCCCTCTTATATAAAAGGCGTCCCGTTTGGGACGCCTTTTTTTTTGGAATAGTATCCGGGCTTCGGATGATAACCGGCATATAATGTTGGGATGCGAATCGAATGGGGCTCAAAAGGGGTTGCCCAAAAAGTCAACGTTCTAATTTCTATCTGCAGAAATCAGTTCTAATCCGTTTTATCTCCTAATGTCCTGTTCGGTGCGTGTGCATTCCAATTCTATTATAAAATCCTTTTAATGCTAATCCTTAGAAATACAATCCCAACTGAAACCCAAGAGAAACGGCCTGATCGTAGGGTTGTTTGTTTATTGGAACGCTAAAGTGTATATCATAAAACAGCAATGAGTATCTGCCAAAAAAACCGAGCTTCAACAGTGCTTTGGTTTCCCCATCCGAATAGCCGGATACTTCTTTATCTGAATTCGCGGTTTTGCCTTCAACATTTTTGTTGAGTAGAAATTTCAAAGAGACACCTGCATAATAATAAATGGGGTTCTGCAGAAAAGCTCTGTTAACCATACTAAAATCATTTCTGAATGTCATAAGCAGCGGAACTTCCAGAAATGAAAAGTCCGCATTGTAAGAGTCTCCAACAGGCCACACGGTGGTTGATTTAAAGTGATGTACCTGATAGAGCATATCTGCTCTGAATCCCAAGAAGGAACTTCCCAACTGATAGTGACCAGTCATTCCAACTGACCAGGCGGGGTCGTGCTCGGTGTATAATTGCGTTTCCTGTTCACGGAAGCTGACACCAAGAAGCGCACCAATGCTTAATTTGCTGCTGTCCGGTATCGCGGTCAGCTTATACACCCTGTTTACCTTTTCACACTGGTCCAGTTCAAGTGTTTCCTCACGCCTGTAATATCCCGGTCGGGATGCTTCGATTTTGTAACTGCCCGGTTCAACAACCAGATTGGCATAACCCTGCAGCTTTTGACCATTGATCAGCACATCGCAATCGGGCGGAACAGTCCTGATGCCGAGACAACACAAGTATTTTGCGAGGGTATCATTGAATGCATTATCCCTTTTGCTTTTATCCACAGGCCCCGGTGAATCTTCTTTGGTATCAACAGTGAAGCATCTCACTTCATCGGGCTTTATGGAATCGACCGGCAACTGAGCAAAAAGATAGCCGCTTTTTTTGATTGTGACATTCCTTGCACCGGGTTTCATGAATATATAGATATGATCCAGTTCTTTTTGCGAATCTTCGAATCCTGGATTCTCAGTTACGAACATGAGATTTTCAAGCGAGGTGTATAGCAGCAAGACCCCACAGCCTGGGTGATCGTGAAGCGAGGGTAAATAACGGGCAGGGAGTGCTATTTCAGTTATGCGGAAAGCACGTATTTGGGGGAATAGCGACTGGCTGCAAAGCATCATTAATAACAGGAAAGAAAACAAAAAGCGATTTTTCAATTGATCCACTCCAGATTTGTTGCTACAAAAATACTAAGAATCTGATTATTGAACAACGGGCGATGCGGTTAATTTATCCGGAGGTTCGAGGTTTTGTTACCGTTATGGATGATGTCAATTTAGGATGAGTTGGTGGAGACTGATCCATATACCAGTTCCCAGGGAAATTGAAATAGATGGATTCCCCCCGATAGGATCGGGACACGCGCCCCGTCAGAAGCGGGATTTCGGTTGCAATCAACTTTCGTGTGAATGACACTCTGCGCATTTTTCTAATTTGACACCGTTAGGTTGAACGGATACAACAGCTACGGCATCGTCTCAAAAAGGTGAAAGATATTGCTATCACCCCCAGAGTCACGGGATACAAAAAGCTTAGTGCGGTATCTGCTTCAATAACTTATCAATCGCGTTTTTGAAACTGGTCAGGTTGACTGGTTTGGGGAATACATATTCAACACCCATTTCGCCATAGGTTATCTGCTCACTCTTGCCAACATCACCGCTGAGGATAATAACCGGTGGTTTCCCTTTGAGCTGCAGATTGTTATAGGCCTGCACAAATTCAAATCCGTTCATTACCGGCATTGCATGGTCGCACACAATGAGTGCAGGAATGTGCTTTTGCAGTTGAGCGAGTCCCTCTTTTCCGTTTGTGGCGGTCACCACGTCATAATCACCCACAATATTCTTGAGCAGTTTGGCATAAAGGATACGGTCTGTGGATGAATCATCAATAAGCAAAATGAGTGCGGATGCCTTGGGCAAAGTGAAATAGAACGTGCTCCCCTTTCCGAATTCGCTCTCGACCCAAATTTTGCCGCGGTGCTTCTCGATAATCTCTTTCACCAGCGTGAGACCGAGTCCGGTTCCCTTTTCGCCGGCAGTTCCCTCCGTGGTGAACTTTGCCTCAATGGAAAAGATCTTGGCAATGTCTTCAGGTTTGATGCCTTTGCCCGTGTCGTGTACGGCAACCTGAATGAACCTTGCCTGTTCGGATTGAGAGCAGGAAACCGATATCTCGCCATCTTCGGGTGTGAATTTAAGTGCATTGGAAAGCAGGTTGTTCATTGCCTGCATCACCAGGCTCTGATCCACCATTAGTGAAATCTCATCTGGGACGTTGTTAATGAGCGTAATCTTCTTCTGCATGGCATAGCCCGTCATTCCTGAGAGCACTTTCTGCACAAACTGGTTGAAATGCACAGGGACCGGCTCAAAAGGAATACGCCCGGTTTGAATTCTGGTCCAATCCAGAAGCGAGTTCACCAGGGAGAGCATGGTTTTTGAAGATTCCTGAATATAACGCACGTATTGTTTAGATTCCTCGGGGGTCAGATCATCCTCGGTTAACAGCAGGTCGGTGAAACCCATGATGGAACTGAACGGTGTTCGCAGATCGTGCGAAATGATCGAGATGAACTTATCTTTGGTTTCATTGAGTTTCTGCAGGTTATCCGTTGTTGACCGGAGGTTATCCTCAGCTTTTTTCTGCACGGAAATATCGCTCACCAGGCCAAATATCTTGAGTGCCGTTCCTTTACGGTCACGGATGACACTTACTTTATTGCGTACCCAGACAATGTTACCATTTTTATTGACAATCCTGAATTCAATCTCATCGCTGCGTTTGTAGATGTTGCTGTAAAACCGTTTGAGGCGTTCTTTCACCGCCTTGAAATCGTCGGGGTAGATAAGTTTGAAAAAGAATTTGCTGTCTGCAAGGAAATCTTCCTGAGTGTAGCCGGAGATTTTCTGGACTGAACTCGAATAGAAGGTGGATTTCATCTTGTTTTGAATCCGTTCAGCGGACCAAAAAAAGTCCTCAATATTCTCAGTGATGCTGCGGTAGCGTTCTTCCGATTCTTTTATTGCCTGCTGAACTCTTTTCAATTCCGTTATATCCCGCGCTGCTATCAGGTGGTATAGCCGTTTATCAAATTCGAGCGGTGTAATGGTGGTGGAAAGCGAAAGTTTGGCCCCGTCTTTGCGCATTGCAATGAAATCAAATTTAAGTGCATTTTGCACACCGCCGGAAAGCGATGCAAAATTATCGGCCATCCGTTGGCGGTCCTCCTCGGCAACAATGGAGAGAATGGAATGTCCGGTAAGCTCATCACACGTTTCATAGGCCAGCAGGGCCGCGAACGAAAGGTTGACCAGACTGAAGTTATTGTCCTCGGTCAGCGCCAACCCGTCACTTGAGAGTTCAAAAACCGATTTAAACTTCGTGTATTCTTTCTCAAATTTCAGTTCGTCGTTAACATTGCGCAGAATGCAGCCGATGGTCTCCTCATTCGCGCTCTTTGGGACCAGAAAATTTACTTCGTATTTGTTTATTTTGCCTTCACCAATGCGGAAAGGAATGATGTTAAGTTTTTCCAAGTGCGTGGCAATTGATTGAAACGTGATGTCATGTTTTACAATATATTCCTGCGGGATCATGTCCATAAAATACAGCGCGTGATCCCCTTCCCGGGCATAGGCAAATTCTTTATCGAACACGCTGTTAGAGGCCGTTATGAGTCCGGCTTTTGAAATCCTGATGGCCGGAAGGTCTATCATATCGTAGAAGAGTGAATAGAACCGCAACTCGGTGGTCAGGGCTTCCCGGTCCCTTACTTCCTTTTCGATATCCGAGCCTTCGAAGATAAACACTGAATCTCCGCCATCGGAAATCTTTTGCAACTTGAATCTGAGCTTCAGGGCTTCGTTATTAAGAACCTGATAATCCCCTTCCAGAGTTATCGTTTTTTGCTCGGTTAACGATTTGTTAATTGTGCCAAGCTCGGTATCGGAAAAATGGGGCAGAATTCTTGAAATATGCTTACCAAAAACCTCACTCCGGCGCAAGTGAAGCAGGCTTTCGGTGGCTTTATTCCAAAAGATAATTTTCCCGGAAGCAGCAATGGCAAAAATTGCAACCGAAATATTCTGGTTGAACTTCTGAATGTTGTGCAGTTCGGAGTTTTCCCTTTTGTAGCGCTCTATCATCTTGAGAAATGTGGTTATTTCCCGAATGCTGATAAAAGCAAATGTTATCCTTCCATTTTCACCCACAAACGGCGTGATCTGGCACTCATAGTATTCGTCTTTATCATCGTCATTCCCTTCACCTATATCAAAGATCAGCTCTTCCTGTTTCTTTTTGGTGAGTGAGGACCTGAACGTTGGTATGATTTTGTCCTGTATGTCCGATCTGAAGAAATCATAGATCTTCGTGTCAGGTGTTACGTTTGGAACAGTGAACGACTTGATTTTGCTTCCACCGGCAAGCTGAATTTTCCCATCCGGGGTGATGAGGAGGAACAGGCTCCATACGGAGTCCAGTATGGCTTCAAAATACTCGTCCAGATACTCATGCTTTTTTTGCACCATGGCAGCCGGAATTTTGAGATCTTCCAGCAGAAGGAGTCCCCCTTTGAAAGTGTCATCGTCAAAAAGGGAAACGGATTTCAGAATAATGGATATCTCGGCGCCATCGGTTGTTCGCTGATTGGCAAGTTCCTTTTCAACAGCTTCACCATTCCTCAGTTTTTCAATTTCTGCTGTGGAGGGAAACCCGGGGATGAGTTTGGAAAGAAGCAAGGGATTTGATGCGGAATAATCATCAGCGGCAAACCGTTTGACGCCGAAGTAGAATATGTTTTGATTGTAAAAAACGATTTCGAAAGCTTCATTGAATAAAATAACCCCCAAAGGCAAACGATCCAAAATCTCACCGCTGGAGATGAGCGAACTTTCAAAAGAACTGTTATCCGGAACTTGCAATTGACTTACTTTCTTTTTGAACGAAATTACATCTTCTTTGCATCAGAAACAATGCCGTGAAATGACAATACGAAAATACAGTATTTTTGTCATATTCCGAATAATTGCCGGAACAGAGCCTAAATCAGTGTAGTGTTTATTGCGATTTCGCGGGGACCAAGCGAATTGTCAGCCGTATGAAGCCTGTGAATTCTTCAACAATTGGCCCAGGCCAATTAGGGTCATTGCCTGCTGGTATTCATTTGTGAAAGAAAAAAGAGTCGGGAAAAGCAAAATTTGGGGAAATATGTTTTTCCAAAATGGGAAAATTCCCTATATTTAGAATTCAGGAAATTTGAAACAATTGCCTCAGACAAACGGAGAGTTGGCAGAGTGTCCCGATAGGATCGTAATTTCGTCTCACGTTGTGAGCCTCAAGTTGACTTGCAATGCGGGATTTCGCCCGATAGGATCGGGACTCAAAATGCGGCTCTTGTTTTAATGTTCTTTATTAAATTTTGTTCTAATGGAGAGTTGGCAGAGTGGTTGAATGCGGCGGTCTTGAAAACCGTTAAGGATTCACGTCCTTCCGGGGTTCGAATCCCTGACTCTCCGCCAAAATAAACGGTAACTTGTTATAATATAATGAGTTACCGTTTTTGTTTTATGGGGCTCATACAGTTTTCATACAGTTTCTAGCCTCTTTTCCCGTACTTCTTCATCAACTCATCCAGTTTTTTCCAACTTATTTTGTATCCATATTTATGATTCCCGGGGAGCCATTCCACGTCACCCTTGGATACTTTTAGTCTACCGAATCTACTCGCATCAGAAATAACCTTAAACTCTATATCTACATTCCCCACTGAGCGTTCCGGTACAGAAAATGTTACATCATGCTTTGCCATTGGAAATCCCTTTCATTTCCATATTATTGCAAAGCTATACGGTCGAAAAAATATCGGCTACATACACTATATTTCGGGTTCCATATTGTAAGATTTACGAAAGTAGGTTTGTTATTTGCAAAATTCCTTAATCATTTCATAAGCCTCCTTGCATCCCAATTCTCCTGCCTTGCTCAAATCAAGGCAGCATCCGTCTGTATCTTTTATTAGCAGTTTAGCGCGCGCACGTTGGTAATAAGCGTTTGCAACCTTAGGGTTAATCTTAATTACCTTGTTGAAATCTACAATTGCACCTCTGTAATCTTCCAAGTGCAGTTTAGCAGTTCCCCGTTGGTAATATGGGTCGACATCACTAGGATTTATCTTAATAACCATGTTGAAATCAATGATTGCTCCCCTATAATCTTCTAACTGCAGTTTAGCATACCCTCGGTTGAAATATGCAACTGTATAGTGAGAATGATTCTCAATTCCCATGCTAAAATCGGAAATGGCGCCTCTGTAATCTTCTAACTGCATTTTAACAAGTCCTCTGTTGTAATATGCTTCCGCATTCATAGGATCAATCTCGATTACTTTACTAAAATCGGCTGCCGCTCCCAGTTCGCTTTTTAACATCATTTTAGCGGCCCCTCGAATAAAATACGCCCCAGCATATTCAGGATCGATCTCAATGGCTTTAGTATAATCACTTATTGCTCCGTTATAGTCTTGTAATGTGTATTTAACAAGTGCTCGACTGCGATAGGTCTCTGCATCATCAGGATCGATCTCTATGGCTTTTGTATAATCAGCTATTTCCCCGTTGTAGTCTTTAAGATCGGATTTAGCAAGCCCACGACTAAGATACGCATCTGCATAATTAGGATTGATAGCAATTGCTTTATTATAATCTGCTATTGCGCCGTTATAGTCTTGTAGTTTATATTTTGCAATTCCTCGAATTCGATACGCCACGGCATATTCAGGATTGATCTCAATGGCTTTTGTATAATCCGCTATAGCCCCTTTGTAGTCATGTAGCTCGGATTTAGAAATACCTCGGCTAAGATATGCCTGATCATAATCAGGATTTATCGTAATTGCTTTAGTATAATTAGCTATTGCCCCCTTGTAGTCATGTAAGTCGGATTTAGAAATTCCTCGGCTGTAGTACTCTTTTGCTGTTTGAGCAAGTGAGAAATTGCTAAATGCAGTAATTGTGATTATCAGGAATAGTAACGCTTTATTCATAATACAGTTTTCTTTCGTTAATTAATGTGCTTTCCATTTTTAAATAAATTCATTTATATCCTCTTTCACTATAAGAATAGGCATTACCCCACAGTTTGAGGGTAGCGTGGCGGATTGTTGCTAAGCAATAAAGTTGTTACCCTTGTCGTTGTATCTGCAAATTTGCTACATTATTTTGTCTTACATGAAAGCAAATAATTATAAATATTAAGTGGCTGCGGCAAATTATCTTGAAATACCAATAACGAGATATGCAGGTGTGTTGGAGATCGTTTTGCAAAGGCATTCAATCCGGTACGCCCAACAGTACCGATAATGTCAGCAGGTTTAACAAAATCACCTGGTTTAACAAATATTTCTTTTAGATGGGCATAGTACATGAGTGAATTATCAGTAGCGTTGTAGATCCAAATATAAATGCCTCCTCGTAATTTACTGTTGGTTTCCCACCGATTTTCTGTAGCTACCACGATCCCGCCAGTAACTGACAAAACATTAACAGCCTTTTTAGTATTGTCATCCTGACAGTCCTGATTCTTGTCGTTAATAAAAATATCTTGCGCAGGATGTCCTGTGTGTTTATTGCCATCGAAATAATTGTATCCACCTAATATGTACCCATTGCCCTTAATTCCACCGATACTATTCGCGTGATATCCATGCAAAGGAAAGACCCACTCTGTTTTCGAGTAGTCTTTACCTTTATTCTCATAATAAGCCTTTCGAATCATCGGAATTATGTTTTTTAACTCTTTTTGCGCATTTCCTTTACTAATGCTGTTGTCTCTAACCTTCGAATTCAGATCATTAAACTGATTACACAAATCGACTATTGAATAGCCTGGAGCTTGAATATAAATCAGTAAAGTCAGGGCAGTTATTGCAAACAATTTATCTCTCCATAGATTTAATAAGTTTAATATTACTGAGTTCAATATCTGATAGCATTGCTGAAACATCAGTATAACGAGGTTGATACCAATTTTGAGAACTAAAATAATCGACCATATCTTTTGTTTTAAAGATATAACCATGCCTCGCGTATATTTCATTTCTCAACATTTTTAATTCTAATTTCGAAAAGTTAACTAAATCATCTCTTGAAAGAAGCCGCTCTGAGCCTAGCGAGCTAGTGCTTGAATTAGTTAACTTTCTATCATCGGCGCCTATACCAAGTGAACTTACTTGAGATGGCTTATAAATTCCACCTTTTTCGCTTACTATAATTAGAGAATTTCCTTCTTCTTTGAAAATAAGTCTACTCCATGCTTCTCCCTGACGAGCTTTTTGGGTGTTGCTAACTTGATAATGAATATTAAAGGCTGCTATCCATGTTTTTGCATCTGTACCTGTAGTCACATTTATCTCACTTGAAAGTGTTGTATTCCTTTCAGGCCATTTAGAGAAATAGGCTCTTTTATCATTAATAATAAAATTTTTATCAACAAGGCCTGAACTATAGTAATCGACTCGGTCCGCATAAAGAGCAGTAATATAATCTATTGAGGATTGTTTATTCCTTTCCAAATATTCGTTTACCGCCTGTTGAATGTGTCTGTTATCAGATTGCGAGGCAGGTTGGGTATTTGTCTGATTTACAGTCTCATTTAAAAGTGCCTGCTGTTTAGTTTTTTGTAAATCATAGTATTTTTGCCCTCCAATTATTAAGCCGCCGACAAGGAAGAGGCTTCCCATTAGTATCATATTTCGTTTCGAGAACTCCCCTTCTCCCTCGACTGGAGCTTTTTTTTGTCGATTTGATCGCGGATTAATAAATAAGCCGACACAAGTCCGGCTAATATATTGATATAAAATAATATTGGAACAAGTCCATCTAAAAATGAAACATTACTGACAAGTGCTTTTGTGAAAAAGCCCTTATTATAATCCACTATTAAATAGATAGAGCCTAATATCGAGAACGGGAATAAAATTTTACTCCATTCCTTTTTTGCCATGCCAATTATTAGCGCTATAACAGCAATATTGATTACTGCTAATGGGATTACTACTGCGAATACAAGCCAAATAACAATTGCAGCAACAATTAGAATACCTATTACCTTTCCGAAAAATCCCGAAACCCCACCTTCATCGGAGGAATTATCATCACTTACTCGCGAATCCGACTTTCTTGCCTCATAATAATACTCATACCCTGTCCCCCCACAAGTCTGGCATTGACCTGTTCCCGAGCACGTTTTACAGGGATAAGAATTGCCTTCTGTTCCTAATGTTGCAAATTGAACTAAAGCTTCTGCATGTCTATCATGTCCAGTTCCTTTACATTCGTTACATTTTCCATTTCCCCTAGAAAGGGTGTCAATGTTCTCACAATCTGGACATTTTCTCTTTGATTCGCTAGCCATGATTTACCTCTATAAGTTAATATAAAACAACGTATTTTTAGTAAATTCTTAGCAGTACAGCGACACGCTGTACGTCCAAAATCCAATAAATGATGTCAGCCACAAACCGGCCTGTTACATTTCAATTTTTACTCAAAGACATATCTCTTATTATACCGAAATTCCTATCATACACGGCAGGACTGGGTTTATCTTTTTGTCATAGGATTAATCTCTCCTTCAGTGATGATAATGCACCAGGGGATCAATTATCCTTCGTATTATTTGGGAGATGACAAATTTCCATTTATAGTATAAAAGTTTATTATTTTTTGAGCTGTATAGGAGTTATTTCTATCGAATCCTGTTTTACTTTATTCCCTCGCCTTTTTTACGTATTTCCAATAAACAAAATTAAAAAATGCATCCAATTCTAATAACGAATCCAACTTTAACATTTCTTTAATTTCAATCATAAGGTCACAAAATTGCGAGTAATATTCGCCATCAAAAGAAGTCTTACCTTTCAATTCCACGCCGAAGTATGACAAGCCTTTAATCGGGCTATTATTGAGTATGGCAAATTTCTGTGGATTATAAGTGATGAGTAGTTCTGTAATAACATTTTCAGCTATGCCCGGAATTTTTTCTGCAAAAGTTTTACAGCCGTCATATAAGAACGATGCAGATTTTTCTGTATTTGCTTCAACAAATTTGGCCATTTCTTGAAATTTTTTCGCACGGCTGAATACTTTTGTTTTGGATCTGAAGAGCCCATCGCTATGCCACAAATGTGTGGTTCTTTTGCCGCCCACCAATTTTTCATACATTTCAATAAAATCTGTTTTATTTAACTGCTTTAATTCAGCTAAGACTTTTAATAGCTTCCTTGCTTTAGCATAGTCTTTCTTTCTTTTTTTTAATTCCTCGGATACGCCCTCAGTTCGCGAAAAACGCTCATATTTTTTGCGAAGTTTTTCTGGATTTTCAAATATTAGGTATTCAGTTTTTTTTATCGCAGGTTTTGGTGGAGTCTTCTTTCTATGTTTCTCTTGCTCGTTATGATAAGGCTTGTATCGCTCAATTTGTAATTGTGTCGCTCGCGTGCTGATTTCCTTATCAAGAAGATGATTAAAATATACTTTAGTCGCCTGGTAAGTAGTATCTGTATCTGAACATTCATAGTTAAGAGATAATTCCTCATTATCTTTCAATCCTCCCTGCGTCAAATTAGATGATCCCACAATCAGGGAAACTCTTGAATTGCTTTTAAACAAATATAATTTAGTGTGGAAGTTCCATTTTGCGGACTCCGCCAGATATAAGTCGGCATTTTGAAAATTTTTGAACAGGTTGTAAAGTTCTTGCAGGGCAGCAGGCTCGGTAATTCCGAAATCTTTACCTATCACGAAGGTAATCTTAGCTTTGTTGACTAAGGCTTTTTTCAGTTCCTTTTCAATCAACTTGAATCCTGAAAACTTTAGGAATGCTACAGCAATGCAAATTTCCTTCGAAGTAGCAATAAGCGGCTTAATAGTATTTGTTAACGATGGAGTCCTCCCCCGGTTTGGAATCAGCGTAATCCGGTTTACCAATTGTTCCTCAATAAATATTTATTAATAGAAAGTATTGTTCCGTAATTGAACCTCTAACAACTAAAGTATTCAGCTTTTTGGCAGGTTTCCCTTAATTTTGTGAATTGTTACTTAGAAATAACATATATTTTATCTATTAAGCAATTTATTTTCTTTAGTCTCTGTTTTTGACTCATTTTAGGATAAAACCTATTTCTTCAGCCTTGTAACAATCTGGTAGCCAAAATAAATGCAGTATCATCTCCCGTTCCAATATATTTTTTTTATATTTCTCCCTGATTTTTCACTAAATTTACTCAGGCATCATTTCAAAAGGGGAAATTCTGTTGAAATTTTAGGTTTTTGGGGTTTTCTGGGGCGTTTCTCTGGTGATCCCATCTTTCGCATTAAGAATAACAATTTTTACATGAAGAGAAGCATATAGGTTATGGAACTAAAGCAAAACCAAATAGTCAAAGATCTTATCCCCGCGGAGCCGGTGATCATCCGGAAATTCCAGAATCTTGGCTCAATGATTTCCATTTCCGTTTTTTGCTGTGTTTTGGTTTGGACTTGAAATAGTTGGATGTTCTTTTGTAACGAATTACAATCAATTTTTAAAGTAAAAACGGGGCTCTTCTGGAACTGACACCGTATCACGCGAAATATTTCGCGTATGAATTAACTAAACGTAACCGCTCGGACAGTATTCAAAAACTGGTTACTTCCCTCATGGATGCCCAGGTTGACCTTAACCCGCACCAGGTGGAGGCTACCCTTTTTGCATTCCGCTCTCCCCTTTCTACCGGCGCAATACTGGCTGATGAGGTCGGTCTGGGTAAAACCATCGAGACCGGACTGGTGATCTCCCAGAAATGGGCCGAGCGTAAGCGCCAGATCCTCATTATTCTGCCGGCAAATCTCCGTAAACAATGGAGTCAAGCCATCCGCGAACCTGATACGAGCTGAATGATCTCTCCACCTCCGCGTTTATGCTTTTGGGTAATCGTCTCCTTACTGTGTGACAAGTCATAATTTTAATTCTTCACCCTCTCCGAAAACGACGTTTAATTCTAAGGCTAATAATTTATTACCATTTTGTTTCTCCAATAAATAATGTAATTTCCTTTAGTAAGCCATCGATACTGTTCACATTGGAATAAAAGTAGGTTTGCATGTCAGCGGTCATTGTAACGGGCAACACTATCCAATTTCGAAATAATTAATTACCGTTTTTTAATTAACAGCATAAGGTTATAATAACATGGCCCAAATCAATCCTCACATTAATTTCAACGGGAATGCCGAAGAAGCATTCACATTTTACAAATCGGTTTTTGGAGGCGAGTTTACAAAAATTATACGTTTCAAAGAATTGGCAAGTCCCGAATTCCCGGTATCGGAAAATGAGGCAAATAAAATAATGCACATTGCTTTACCTGTAGGTAATAGTTTTTTAATGGCTAATGACGTTCCTGAAATACTTGGAAAGACAAATGAAAACGAAAACCGGAGTAAAATTGTGATACTGGCAGAAAGCAAAGCAGAAGCCGACAAATTATTTACCGGGCTTTCGGCAGGAGGACAAATTGAAATGCCAATCGGAGACAGCCCGTGGGGCTCTTATTTTGGAATGTTTAGAGACAAATACGGTATTGAATGGATGATCGAATTTGACGCTAAATAAAACCGGAAAGTTTAACTGACCGGATCGCTCACCGAGAACAAATACCAGGGCTCAATGGAGAAGATCGGCATGGGCAGTCGGGAGTACTGTTATGCACCTGAAGAGCTTTTCGCTCAGCACAAATGCTGAAATCGAGGTGATGCCGGCTCGGGTTATGATCTGCTGTCGGCCAGGCGGCCTATTCCAGAAGACACTGGGGAACTGGCCCTGCCAATGAACGGGAAGAAGAGCAGCCTCAAGAGGGTTGACTTTAATGTGTTTGCTGAGAAATTCGGGATTAACAACGCTGTCAGTATCCAGAAGCTGCACAAAAAATTCCTGGCAACCGAGGCGGCAATGCTCGCGTTTATTGATAAAAGATTTTTGTCTCCGGGCATAAGAAGCAGGTACGAGGACTTGATTTCGGGGCGGTTGTGGAGATTGGGTGGGTAATATTTATTCCATTAAATTAATAGTATAATTGATAGTTCGGGTGAATTAGTGCACATATATCCTTAAATTCAGGCAATACTTCAATACTTTTGGGAGAAACCTATAATTGAATCATAGTATTACATCAAAAGTGATTTTTAGTATAAAAGAAGTGCTCAGCCTCAGATTTAGAAATATTCAAATACCAAAATAAATGTATGGGAAATATAGAAAACGATATATTATCGGTCAGCAATGTTGATTATCCAAAAAACATAAAACAATCAATTGAGTTCATTGGAAATGATTTACCCATGAGTGACAATTCTGAGCCCAAATCGATATCCATATGAAGGCTCAAATTGCTTGCGACAAGAATTACGACATGAACCGTCAAAATCGTTCCATGATCCACCACGTAAAACACGGTTCCATCCCGTGCCCGGGCCGGTTGGATTTATCAGACTGTCGGTTTTATATAAGCCATACCAATCCCAGCACCATTCCCATACGTTTCCATTCATATCATATAGCCCAAGACTGTTCGGTAACTTCGTCCCCACCAGATGCAAGCTTTGTGAACTGTTATCGGCGTACCAGGCAAAATAGCAAAGACTGTCTAATTTACTCGTACCGGCATACCTTATTACATTTCCCCTTCCACGGGCTGCATACTCCCATTCAGCTTCTGTTGGCAATCTATATCCATTAGCCGTGAAATTGCATGAAACTATTCCACTTGTCCAATCGCTGGGACTTGTATTTCCGTTTAAGTTGTAGCATGGAAGCTTTCCTTCCTTTATACTAAGTTTATTGCAAAATTTTATACAATCAAACCAATTTACACAGTCAACCGGCGCATTGTCACCCAAATTTGTAAAATGACTGGGGTTGGTATCCATAATAGCGGTCCACTGTCCCTGCGTAACTAACATTTCGCTTACATAATAACTATTTACTGTTACACTATGAAGTGGGGTCTCAGAATAACCTTCATTAAAATTATCTCCCATTTGAAAGGTGCCTCCGGTTACCGAGATCATCTTAATAGTAGTAAAACTCTGAACAGGTGAAAATAAAGAAGTGCATAGACTGTTTTTTGATTTTACGCGCCAGTAATAGACGGTTGCATTCGCCAGACCATTAACTTGTTTCGAAGAACCGGTTATAGTGCTATCATCATAAATCACTTGATGAAATAAACTATCAGTTGCAACTTGTAACCGATACGTTACAGCACCGGAACTTGGCCACCACAGCATTGATGCCGACGTAGACTGGCTTATTGCTTTATTTGATGGAGATCGTACTATTGGCGCCGCCCTGTTGAAAATAAACATCCGGCCTGCTGTACCGGAAAATCCGGAAGGCCTGGCAACATCTCCTGGTTCATTTAATATGATTGTAAGAACCCCTGATTCCATTTTGAATATGCCATATAATACTTTCCCATCATTTTGAGAAACTGATGATTGGCGAATCATTATATCTATCTGTTTAGGGTTCTGGGTAATATTAATTGTGTATGTACCATAGTACCACTCATTAGACTGAGAATTGCTCCAAGAAAGTGACTTGTTGAAAAATTCAAAAGTCCAAGATACACCACCACTTTCTATACCCACCCAAGTCCCCTCTAATTCAATCGAATTTATGGTAGTTTGGGTTGGTGAATTTTCCTTTTTACAGCCGGAGCAAAATAATATAAATAAAAGGGGAAAAAGGATGATAATGTTTTTCATTGTGTCAATATATGTTTTGAATAATCCCATTTAAATTAACTAAAAGTAGCAAAGCCCCAAAATCTTTTCTAATTTTGCTTTTGCCAGCGTCTAAATCACATCCTTCAAAGACGAAAACAAAAAACTATCTCTAAACAGACTGTTTCGAATAGAAAAATAGCTGTAGTTTGGATATTCTCAGGAACCAAACACGCGGGAATAAGTGGTAAATGCAACACTTTTTCACAAATTCTTGAACACATTCCCCGATCGACGTTTGAAAAGGTAGTTGATAAATATAAGTTCAAAAAGCACTCAAAAAGAATTAATTTCTGGACACATTTTGTATCGATGTCATTTTGTCATCCTCAATTACAATCTGAGTCAATTCGCTTAAAATTAACTGCTTGTTATAAGTTGACATTGCAGAGCGAAAAAAATGAATTCTTTAAAGAGCTCCCCCCTTCCAACCGTTTATCCTTTCTATTATACCATCCATAGAAAATATATTGCTCAAGACTTCCGGGTTTATGAAATTTGCGCCGAGCATGAAGAAATCAAGATTTGGCTCCTGTTTTATGCCAAAAGAAACTGAAAAAGGCTCACTCAGACATACCACATCACTGAAAACGGAGTTGTGGGTAACTTACAACGAACAAAGCAATTTATTGTACAGCTCAATATCATGATCCAAACCACGATTCAATTTTCACACTACCTGAGCGGCTGTCTCCACAGAATTATAAGGCACACGGATCACCCGTATTTAAGCGGGTCTCCATGGATAAACATTTAAAATCTGACTGTTGAGACAGGCTCCGTACGCCAGGATTTTGCAGGGGGCGATCTTTGTTAACGCATCTGGTACTTTGGCCCAGGGTATTTTACAGAATGACAGTTTATTACAAATAACCATTTATTATAACCTATTCGAGGAAGCGTATGAGAAAGAAATTACTGTTATTTTCTGCCGTTTTAGTGCTTATTATCGTTCAGTGTGTCCATGCACAAAAAGGATATGAAAACCGCAATGATATTCCAAAAGAATATAAGTGGAACCTGAATGATATCTACCCCAACTGGGATGAATGGAGCAAAGGACTCAAACAAATGGAATCCAAAATGGATGAAATTGTCGGGTATAAAGGGAAAATAAAAACAAATCCCGAGAATTTTTTAAAAGTACTGACGCTCCAGGATGAATTGGGAATTCTTGCCGAAAAAGTTTACCGTTATCCGCAGTTTGCCTTTGACCTGAATGCAAATGACCAGAATGCAGACGCAAAACTTCAACAGGTTAGAAACGCATATATAAAATTTGGTACAGCCACTTCCTGGATCAATCCCGAGATACTCGAAATCCCGTGGAGCAAGATGGAAAAATGGTTGAACGGCAACAGTGAATTTGGTCCTTATAAATTTGGCATCACTGATCTTTTCCGGCAACAAAAACATGTGCTTGATGCCGACAAGGAAAAACTCCTTTCATATTATTCACAATTAGGCGGAAATCCGGGAAGCACTTATAAAAGCCTGGCTGTGGCTGACATCGATTTTCCTATGGTTGAATTATCTACCGGAGAAAAAGTAAAAGCAACGAACGGGAATTATTACAGAGTCCTTTCACTGAATAAGAATCAGGAAGACAGACGCAAGATGTTCGAGCAGCATTACGGTACCTATAAAAAAAATAAGAATTCCTTTGCCTCAATTTATGCCGGGATCTGTGAAAGGGACTGGGCAAATGCACAGGCGCGCGGCTATAGTTCCTGCCTTGAAGCAAACCTGGACGCGAATAACATCCCGGTTGCTGTCTATGAAAACCTTATTAATACGGTTAAATCGAATACGGCACCACTTCAAAGATATAACCAGCTTAGAAAAAAGATCCTTAAACTGGATAAGTATCACCCTTACGATAATTCCATTATGTTAACCGATTTTTCAAAAACGTATCCCTATGAAGAGGCTAAGGAGTGGGCATTGGCTTCAGTTGAGCCAATGGGGAAAGAATATGTTTCCAACTATAAAAATGCTATTGAAAGCGGGTGGGTTGATGTGTATGAAACGCCCGGTAAAGCACCCGGTGCGTATTCCGGCGGACTGTTTGGCGTACACCCGTTCATGCTTATGAACTATAATGAAACCCTTGATAATGTATTCACACTGGCCCATGAAATGGGACATACCATGCACACGCTGCTTTCCGAGAAAAACCAGCCGTATACCACAAGTGTTCCCACCTTGTTTGTTGCTGAAGTTGCATCAACATTTAACGAAGCCCTGCTACTTGATTATCTCCTTTCCAAAAGCACGGACCATAATGAAAGAATATCTCTTATCACCCAGGCTATCAAAAACATTGCCGGCACATTTTATCTCCAGGTATTGTTTGCAGACTATGAACTGCAAGCCCACCGGCTTATTGAACAAGGGAAACCTTTTACAGAGGGTGAACTTACACGAATTATGAACGAGCTGAACACGGCTTATTATGGCACCACGAATGAACCGGACGAATTTATAGATTACTGCTGGGCAAGAATACCACATTTTTATACAGTCTCCTTCTACGTGTACCAATATGCCACCTGTTTTGTTTCATCGGCCCAGTTGTTTAATGAATATAAAGAAACTCCCGGGAAGGACAAACAGGGAGTAATAGACCGTGTTCAGACTTTGTTAAAAGCCGGCGGAAACGATCATCCCATGGAACAGCTAAAGAAAGCGGGTGTTGATTTGACTAAACCGCAGGCTGTTAAAGCTGTGATAGACAGGATGGATTATCTTGTCACCTTGCTGGAAAATGAAGTGAATACAATTAAGTAATGATTGTGCTGTAAAAAGCCGTAAATGAGGATTGGCATTCCCGCACACGCGTAACAACGCAGCTTTGCACTGTGCCTTTGGCATGGAAAGCGGGAATCCAATCGTGTTTTTTGCTTTTTGCACATTGATGTCCTTTTTGATCAAAACAGTAAGTGTTTTCCAACTTTTAATTAAGGCAATTTGACGCTGAGGAGTTTTCCAGACTCCCCGTTTATAAAAGCAGGTCGTTTGATCTGCTTTTTTATTTTAAAAATACTCAAGCCATTACATGTGTAAATCGTCTAATGTTAAGAAATTCCGGCGGTTTTTGAGGTAAGTTCCCCCGCACCAGGTTCTAACCAGGCGAAAATGGCAAAATACTCTCTGTTAATTATTTCTTCCGTACGGTTATTACTAAACCCGGTTTTACTCTTGCCGAAGGTCATTTTGGGAGCCCCGGGAATGATCCTTTACAGAATGCTGTATCAGCAACGCAGAACGCATTTTTGCAAAGGAGTGAAGGCCTGTACCCTCTCATCAGCAGGCAGCAAATATATTATTACCGTCTATATTGTTTATGATGGTAATAATATTATATTTGGAGCAGTATAATTTACGGAGATTGAAATGAAGAAGACCATAAGAACCATGACGCTTGATGGCGGCTGTTTTTGCTTTGACTTTATAAATACCGTGTATTCCCGGAAAGATGAAAGCATGCACGATTATTTGCTTTCGTATGATGACATTTTGATCTGGTCCGAAAGAGTAAAATTGCTGCACACAGGCAGGCTGAACGAATTACGGACAGTTGCCGTGAAAGAGAGAAAAAAAGCTGAACTTAGGCTAAAAGAAATAATTGAAAAAAGAGAATTATTACATTCGGTTTTTACTTCCGTTATCCATAATAAATCCGCTGATTCTGCTTTGGCCGAAGCGTTTAATAAAACGCTGTCGAAAGCATTATCAAAACTGCGGCTTAAGATAACCGAACAAAACATTGATGTTGCCTGGAGTGAAAATGAGATTGATCTGCTTGAACCTTTGTGGGTTGTTTATAAGGATGCATTCGATATTATGACGTCATTCCCGGTCAAAAGAATGAAAGAATGCAAATCATGCGGTTGGCTTTTTCTCGATCGAAGTAAAAACAACAGCCGTACCTGGTGCAGTATGCAATCCTGTGGCAGTCTTGAGAAATCAAAACGATACTACCATAATGTGAAAAAGCTGAAAAATGCTGAATAATGTTGGATCATTGAGTCATTTGCGTAAACATGAATAACCGTAGTTGAGTACAGGATGCTAAGTTCACATTTTGTCGTTCTTGGGAGCATAATCGGAGCCTTTGGCTCCATTGCTTATTTAATTGACACAGTTAAGGGCAGAGTGAAACCTAACCGGGTATCCTTTCTGCTTTGGTCAATAGCCCCATGTATTGCTTTTGCCGCTCAATTGGAGCAAGGAGTAGGCATGGAAGCTCTGATGACGTTCACTACTGGTTTTCTTCCACTATTGACATTTGTTGCATCGTTTGTCAATAAAAAGTCAGCATGGGAATTGACACGGTTTGATGTCGTCTGTGGTGCATTTTCGCTTTTTGGACTTATTTTATGGCAGTTGACAAAAGTGGGCAATATCGCCATTATGTTTAGTATTCTTGCCGATGGCTTAGCTGCGGTTCCAACGGTGTTAAAAGCCTACAAATATCCCGAAACCGAAATAGCCTGGCCGTGGATAACAGCGCCCATCGGAATTATTTTGACGCTATTGACACTGACAGAGCTTACTTTCGCCAATTCCGGATTCATCATCTACATACTCATAGTCAATATGCTGATATTTTCACTGGTCCAATTTCGCATTGGCGGGAAGTTTGGGTATTCGGAACGAAAATAGGTCACTTAACTTTACCAGCATTAATTCCTTCTCTGTTGTCTTTTTTTACTCCACATAAAAATCAGTAACTCATATTCTCAGCAAATATATTCTTATTTTAGGTTGTTACTTTTTTAACTATCCGGATATTTTGGCAATACATGAATTCAGCATCTTCACTCAGGGTTTTCCCTGCCGCCTTCTGGTCCGCCAATATTGTAGAGCTTTTTGAGCGCGCTGCATATTATGGCATGTTTATCACAATTACCCTGTATCTTACCAATCTTGTCGGATTTGGCGATGTGGCTGCCGCCTGGGTAAGCGGTGTGTTTGCGGCAGGGCTCTACTTTCTCCCGCCATTCATGGGGGCCGTAGCGGATAGGATTGGTTTCCGAAACGCGCTTCTGCTCGCGTTTGCACTGCTTACCACGGGTTACTTTTTGCTCGGAGCACTTCCCTATAAACTGATTGTCCTCCCTTCCCTTGTCATCCTGATGTTCGGCGGCTCATTTATAAAATCCGTAATTACGGGAACTGTGGCAAAAACAACCACCACGCAGAACCGGGCAAGAGGGTTTTCCATTTTCTACGCGATGGTTAACATCGGATCTTTCACCGGGAAAACATTCGCGTATCCGTTGCGCATCCAACTCGGTGTCGAGTATATCAATTTTTTCTCAGCCGGCTGCACGTTGCTGGCACTTCTGGTGGTGTTCTTTTTCTACAGGAACGTCGAAGTGAAAGAAGCAGGAAAAAGCACAAAGGAATTAGTCGCCGGCTTAATCCGTATAGTGACTAATTTCAGGCTGTTGCTGCTTATTATTATCGTAACCGGATTCTGGATAGTGCAACATCAGTTGTATGCAACCATGCCCAAATATATCATCCGCACTGTTGGCACGCATGCATCTCCTGAGTGGATAGCGAACATCAATCCTTTTATTGTTGTCCTTTTGGTAATTGTTATAACCAAACTCATGAAAGCAAAAAGCGCGTTATTCTCAATGACCGTGGGAATGTTCCTGATGCCGGTGTCGGCGCTCTGTATGGCGGCCAGTCCCCTTCTGCAAAAATATGCAGGACTTGATATTTCCATTCTGTCAATAACTACGGCTCATCCCATAACCATCATGCTTATTATCGGAATAGTTTTCCAGGCGCTTGCCGAGTGTTTTATCTCACCGCGATATCTCGAGTTTTTTTCGCTCCAGGCACCTAAAGGTGAAGAAGGGCTCTATCTCGGTTTTTCCCATCTGCACTCGTTCCTCTCCTCAATCCTTGGTTTCGGATTATCCGGGTATCTGCTAGCCGCCTATTGCCCCGATCCAAAAACACTATCACCGACGCAGCTTCCGGGAGCCTATACAGATGCCTATATGATATGGTACTATTTTGCAGCAATAGGATTGATTGCAGCGCTTGCCCTCATCCTGTATTCAATTAAATATAAGCCAGGCAGTGACTCTTCACCTTCAACAGCTGTTAAATAACAAAGAAATGGAAATGGAGAATAACATGCATCTCCAGCTTGTTTGCGCCAGATGTACATGTCAGAGGAATTGGGCAGACTTTTATGGTGAGTATTGAGAATATCTGAATACGGGCAGCCATGTAAAAGTTGCGATTCAGCGGGGGATGGCGTAAATTTAACCAACAGATTTTTCCAGTTGAAAGGATTTTTTTAATGAATTTAGCTATAATCGGTACCGGATATGTAGGCCTTGTTTCCGGAACATGTTTTGCTGAAATGGGATCCACAGTTATATGTATTGATAACAACCCTGAAAAATTGGCCAAACTTCGGAACGCTGAAGTCCCTATTTATGAACCGGGGTTGGAAATACTATTTTACCGAAATATTGCAAAAAAGCGACTCACCTTTAGTGATGATCTAAAATCGGCGGTTTTAACTTCAGATATTGTCTTTTTATGCCTCCCGACACCACAAGGGGGCGATGGATCGGCGGATTTGCAGTATGTTATGTCCGTTGCCGAAAAAATTGGAGCCATTCTCAAAGAAGCCGGCGATAAAGAGCACAAAATCATAGTCAATAAAAGCACAGTACCAGTTGGAACTTCCAGAAAAGTTGAAGCTATTCTGTCATCATATGGTCTTAGGAATTTTGACGTGGTCTCCAATCCGGAATTCCTGCGCGAGGGTTTTGCGGTTGATGATTTCATGAAGCCTGACAGGATTGTAATTGGTGCGCGGTCTGAACATGCATTCCAGAAAATGAAAGATCTGTATGAGCCGTTTGTGCGTCAGGGCAATCCGATCCTTACCATGGAGAATGAGAGCTCTGAGGTTACTAAATATGCCGCCAATTCCTATCTGGCTATGCGAATTACCTTTATGAATGAATTAGCCAATTTTTGCGAGACTGTCGGTGCGGATGTCGATATGATCCGCAAAGGTATGGGCAGTGACTCGAGAATCGGCAAGCGATTTCTTTTCTCCGGAATCGGGTATGGCGGCTCCTGTTTCCCGAAGGATGTTAATGCCCTTATGAAGACGGCGCTGGATAATAACTCAGAGTTTAAAATTCTGACGACCGTTGACAAAGTAAACAAAGCGCAAAAGCTCGTTCTGGTCAATAAGCTGCTTAAACATTTTAACAACGACCTGAAAGGCAGGCACTTCGCCATATGGGGACTTGCTTTTAAACCAAATACGGATGATATGCGTGAGGCCCCCTCCATAAGCGTCATTAAACGACTGCTTGAACTGGGCGCAACCGTATCAGCTTATGATCCTGCAGCCCAAAAGACTTCGGAGTTCTATTTTAAGGATACGATTGAATATGCAGCAGATGAATATTCGGCTCTGAAGAATGCAGATGCGCTGCTGATCCTTACGGAATGGAATGAATTCAGGAATCCAAATTTCGACAGACTGCGCAGCGAGTTGAAACAGCCGCTTGTTTTTGACGGCAGGAATATCTTTGCCCCTTCAAAAATGAAGGATGAAAAATTTACCTATTATTCCATCGGCAGAGTGGTTGTTCAGGCTTAATGGCGTTAGAGCCCGAAACGGACAAATGCGGATGAGTTATAAAGGGTATGAAAAAGCAACAAGTACTTTTACTATTAAGCAAATGAGGAATTGAAGAATATGTCTCACCCCACAGTGGTTGTAACCGGCGGCGCAGGTTTTCTTGGATCACATTTATGTGACCGTTTACTTGCTGAAGGAATGCAGGTTATTTGTATTGATAATTTCATAACCGGAAGTCCGGATAACATTGAACATCTGTTCGGAAATGAAAAGTTTACCTTTATTAAGCATGATATCACTAACTTTATTTACGTTCCCGGTGAGGTGGATTATATTTTGCACTTCGCTTCACCTGCCAGCCCCATTGATTATCTGAAACTCCCCATCCAGACGTTAAAAGTCGGGTCATTGGGAACTCATAAAGTGTTGGGATTGGCAAAAGAGAAAAATGCACGTGTTTTAATTGCCTCAACATCGGAAATATATGGCGATCCGCTTGTACACCCTCAAACGGAGGATTATTGGGGGAATGTCAACCCCATTGGGCCCCGGGGCGTGTATGACGAAGCAAAAAGATTTCAGGAGGCAATGACCATGGCATATCACCGCTATCACGGCCTTGAAACCCGTATTGTCCGCATCTTTAATACCTATGGACCAAGAATGAGGATTGATGATGGCCGGGCATTGCCAAGCCTGGTGGGTCAGGCTCTGAGAGGCGAGGATTTAACCGTATTTGGTGACGGATCACAGACCAGAAGCTTTTGTTATGTGAGTGACCAGGTAGATGGTATTTACCGGTTGCTGCTTTCTGACGAAACCATGCCGGTTAATATCGGCAATCCAAGTGAGATAACTATTTTGCAGTTTGCGGAAGAAGTTTTGAAGCAGACCGGATCAAAATCGAAAATAATATTTACCGAACTTCCCGAAGATGATCCCAAGATCAGACAACCGGATATAACCAGGGCGCGTCAATTGCTTGGCTGGGAACCAAAGGTTGGCCGGGCAGAAGGATTGCGGATAACTATCGAATATTTAAGAAAGAAAGTCAAACTTTCAGAGACGGTCTAAATGGTCTTCGTCATCTTATTATTCAAAATCAGCCGAAGATAAACTATTCACAAACCCTGTTTGATTGCCTCAAACAGGTTTTTTTTTTCGTCAGAGAAACCATACCAAAGAAAAACATCCTTCAATGTTAATGGCATGATTTGTTCTCATTTCAGATAAACCATCTTATTCGTAAACATCAGATTTCCGGCTCGCAGCGTGCACAGATAAACTCCACCGGGCAAATTCCTCACGGAAAACAGCTCATTCCCCAGGTTGATTTCATGGGTACCTGATGAATAATACTTCCCGGGTATTTCGTAAATAAGCTGACCTAAAATGGTATAGACGGAGACAGAGAAAACTGAACCAGTGGCCGTCTCAAATTTCACCACTGTTGAGGAGTTAAACGGATTCGGATAGTTATTCCACATTTTAACCGAGCGCTGCAACTGTTTCTCCTTTACTACCGCCGCCGGGTCCGGCAGGTAGGTACCGGAATGGATATCATAAACTATGCTATCCTGTTTCGCCAGTGAATAGCGCAGATTATTCATCATGACAATTTGCCTCGGGCCTACTGACGATGATGCCCGGTAGGTTGATGAATCAATTAGTGTGGTTGCTGAAGCATCAATGAATATCGATGGGTATTTTCCATATTGTGAAATTGTTTTCTGTCCGGCGTTAATCTGGAGCGCCGCATTGCCATTCATATATATGCCAAGCCGGCGCCTTCCCCGCATCATTGCCCAAGGGACCGAACAAATCCTGTTTTCGTAATAATCGCTGTCTTCAAATACTGCCGGTTCAGTAAGCATATCGTCATGTATTCCAAAACCTGTATTAAAAGTCATTCTGCCGCGGTAAGCAGCATAGATATCTGTACTGAGGTTATCGCTGTAATAACTTCCTGCGAGTTTCCCTGTTTTTCCAAAAAAGAAAACAGGAATTTTCTCATTAATTGTTTTGGTTAAGAAAGCACTTCCGGCAAGAGTGGCTGCATTACGGAGTTTAACGAGTACAGAGAGAGAATCTCCCGCAAAAATCAGATTTGTAGCAAGTGATAGCTTATCACGAAACGAGGGGGAATTAAGTTCAGAATCGGTAATATAGAGAACATCGGCAGAAATGCCACGGGTTGTCAGATACGCAGTCACCGAAGCAATTTGTGAAGCATATCCGGGATGTGTGATTATGGTTGTATGCCCGGTGTTCACGGTTTCAAGAAAATGTTCCAACCCCATGGCAAGATGATCGGTGACGGTATTTGATCCGGTAAGCCAGTATGTTGTCTGCGGAGGATAAGACTGACGCAATGGCTCGACAGCCTGCGCAGAAGCAGGCACAAAGCTTATAGCGTGATCAGGGAGGCTAAATTTCCAGTGCCGGGTAAGCTGATCGCATTTAAGCTGTTCAATTTTGAAATCACCATTGGTTTTATAATCCATCCGGGTTTTGGCATCAAACGTATAAAACTGAACAGCTCCGCTACCCATCACCTCCCCTTCTCCATTGGGTTCAATGCACAGAGCAGTGAGATCATCGATGCCGACACCGGTCAGTTTTTGCCCGGTGCTTACAAAACGATTGAGCAACATGCAAAGCAGTCGTCCTTGCCGTCCGCGCTCAGACAGATGTGTGTCGAAAAGTACGCCCGGAACAAAGTTTAAAAAGCTATCTTCAAATTGCATGGTGATGTCAAATGGGTTAAGCAACGTTTCATCAGGGTAGGCTGAGCCATTTTTTGCACTGAAATCGACAGCCCCCAGCACTGCCATACCCGCACTGGTGCCTGCCACAACACCGCCGTGGCTGAATATATAATTTATTGCAGAATCAACTTTGGTACCTTTCCAAAGACGGATATATTCCCATTGATCACCACCGCGTATGAAGATAGCTTTTGCGGTGATAAGTTCGTCATAGGTGCTTTGCAGATTGGCAACAGTAACAGAAGCGATTGTTTTATTGTAGGCAGTATCAGCACCGAATGACATGAAGTATTGAGGCAGCCAGGAAGTTGCCCCGGCATCGGATATAATAATTATTTTCCCATAGTCAGCTTTTTGAACTATCCACCGGTAGGGATCGTCGCTCCAGTCCTGATAGTCTTCCGAACCGCCGCCCACTGCACAAATATACCCCTGCCCAAATAATAACGGTTGCAACATGATAAAAGCAAGTATTAGAAAACGCACAATGGTCATCTGGTGACGCGATAAATGGGATAGACTTCTCCCTTTTTAAGCAACAGCTCAAACTTCTTATACGTCACCAATCCAAGTTCAGATTTCGGCTCAAGAGCAATCACTATCATATTGTTTTTCAACTGTTTCACGGGAATAAAAATATAGTCCGCTTCATTTAGATCGTTCGGGATCGTTTTTAATTCCACGATCGGGTTTACGATAGTATCGCCTTCAAAATCCATAGAGTCGATTTTAGCAATGAAATACTGTTCAACTTTATCTTTCTTCGATCTCTTATAATCTGCATAGTAAATTGAGTGATTCCTGGCCCAATCGACAACTATCTTTAGACTCCTGGGCACCAGGTAACCTAGAGGTCTATCAACTTCTGTAAGCGCTTTCACAACCGGACGATAGTTCTTTACTTTAATAACAGTGTCTTTCCCTGTGGCATAAGAGTACAATGGAAAATCAAGAATACGGCCATCAGGAAAATGATCCAATTGGATTGCGACCTTTTTGCTGACCTTATTCGCTGTCAATTTGGCCCGTTCCTGAGCAACGAGTTTTTTAATCGGGTATTTATGATGATATGCATACTCCACCAACCCCATCATTCCAGTCATCTGCCCCTCTGCACGGTGTTTTATGTTGTCCAGAGAATCATCTGCCCCGTTAAGCCCTTCCTGAATAAACGAAAAGGAATTTTGGATCCCGAAGCTTTGTCTTCCATCGTTGATATCAAAAGTACTTCGCCGAATGTATTCACCTTCCGGTGGGCCTCCCGGGCTATATTCGAAGCACGAAAAGTGCCTGTCGTTCAGGTATTTTTTAATATACGGAAGATATTCCCGTGTCGACAGATCCCTGATTTTTTCGGAGACGTTTATGTTGGTCGTTGTTCCAATTTCTTCATCGTTGTTCGCGCGGTATCCAAATTTTTCCCATGCGCCGCCGTAAGGTGAATACTCGTGAACGTCCATGGTCACCTCAAATAAATACGTATCGAACAATTTTTGCAGTCCTATTGTTTCCGGTTCGGTAAGTATCAGGTGATTACGGTTCAGATCCATCCCGTTTCCGTTTCTCCGCCGGTTAATTTCTCCGCCGTCAGGATTCATCTGCGGCACGAGCACAAAATCGATTTTATCAAACAAATACGCGTTCTCAGGCTTCAACAGGTTTTCAATTAAAAGAAGTGCTCCTTCTTTGCCTGATTGCTCGTTCCCGTGCTGCTGGCAAAAGATAAGCACTTTAATTTTTGATTTATCCTCGCCGAATTTTCCCCTGGAGAAATACAGGGCATACACTTCCCTCCCCTTAACCGATTTGGCAATCACCTCACTTCTTACTAATCGTGACTCAGAAGTCACTTTTTGAATGTATTGCGAAAGATCCGAATGCATAGTCAGTTTTTTATAATCGGCCATTTCAAGCGGAGTTTTCTGAGCCGAAACAATTCCGCTACATACGAAGAGACAGAGAAAGACAAAATATTTCACGTTACTATTTTCCGCTTTATTATGTTTCATTAAAATATATTTACACCGATTGATATTCTATGCACTGAGGGCAGGATTTGATAATGCGAATATGAATACGAAAATTCAATTTTTGTATTTCCTGCCGGTACGTTTGCACCAGCCCCAAATGCGCAATTTTGCGTATCATGATGGTAGATGTAGCCTCCGCGAACGAAGAACCTGTCGAAAACCGATACCTGAGATCCAAATTGCAAACGTTCATAATTGTCATTCGGGTGAACGGCGTCAATTCCCCCGGTGATCTTGAGAAAATCCGCTTTGTAAATATCGAACCCGATACCGACCTGAAAGCTTAATGGTAACGCGTAGCTGCTTGTGCGTAAATCGGCGGGGGCAAGCCTGCTTTTAGGATAGGTTGCATTAGCTGATTCCCGCACCTCCAGATCAGAACCGGAATACTGCATACTGCTTCCAAAATTGGTCATGCACATCGCGATGGTCAAATTCTGAAAATCGAGCTTGTATTGCGTTCCGATATCTACCGCGACACCCGATGCACTCTCATGCCAAATAGTCTGGTTTATATACTTGACCGTTATCCCGACATTAAAGGCTGTGGTCAGGTAACGGGCATATGAAACCCCAATTGCTATATCCTGGGCATCGTAATATTGCCCGGTCCCATTCGGTGATTCTTCGTTGGTGATTTCAATTTGATCGGTGGTGAAGGATACTGCACTCAGACCCAAAACGCCCATGTCGCCAACGTTATAGGTCACTGCCGCAGCATTCATGTCAAACAGATCGAACCATTTCATATAGGTGAAATGAAGGTCAACCCCCTGTGTTTTAGCTGTTCCTGCGGGATTCCAAAAGAGCGAACTGGCACCACCGGTCAACCCGACCACAGCGCCTGCCATGCCGGACTCTGTTGCGCCCAGCGGTATTTTCAGAAACTGACCACCTGAAGTTCCAAGATTGGGACTCTGGGCCAGAAGCAGCGTTGAAAAGAGTAAAACGCCTGTAAGTATATATGTTCTTAACATTTCAAATTCCTTATCTTAATAACCAATCACTAATTTTTCATTCTTAGTTATTTTATTATTGCGAATCTTTCTTTGTATTTGGACTGATTTGTTTCAACGACATATATATATACGCCGGGTGCAATTTCCCTTCCGCTTTCAGTTCGTAAATCCCACACCTCGGTCCCGTTCTGTGAATTATGATATATGGTTTTTACCATATCCGCAGCAACAGTGAATATGTGAATGGTGCAGCTTGAAGGAAGATTAATAAACTGAATTTGCCGTAACGGCTCTTTTCGCACTTCGCCCAATTCAGTTTCGTATAAGGAGGAAACAACATACGGGTTAGGCACGACTCTGATCTTATTCATTTCGTTGGATTGCCTTGTCGTATTGATCTGCGCTCCTTTGATAGTGAATTTATATTTATCTCTGATATTCGGCAGAACCGGCTTAATGGTCTCAACAGAAAACATATTTCCGGCGCTGGGTGGTTTCTTGGCGTTAAATTTTACTGTTCCTGTCAAACCGGCAAAAGTAAACGAGCTCTGATCGGTGATAGAGTCTTTTACTGCAACTGTATCACCTGCAGATTTTCTGATCAGCACGTTTATGAAACCTTCGCCATTGGAATCAAATCCATTTCCGGTGGTAGAGACCAAATAGGTCTCCGTCTTTGCTGAATCAGTGACCGTCACAGTGAACGTCATAGAAAGATTATCGGTTCCTCCCACCCTCGAAACATTTTGAATGATCTGGGGCGGATTAAGGGCGAAAATGACACCGTCGGGCAATGCAAGTATCTGCCCAATATCGATAGGTTGAGCCACCGCTACAGTGTCCTTGGCATTTCTTACCACATTTGTAGCAAAATTGATGGAGATAACGTCGCCGGTCTCAGGACGTTCATCAGACGTTGCCGCTGCACTATCTTTTAAAATAATGTCGAATCCTTCAGTTGGCAACGAAAAAGTACGACCTCCCACCGGATAGTTCAGGCCCGCCCGTCCAATTGTCGCGCCGGTTGTCAGGTTTTGAATGTTCACCAGGTTTGAAGCGACAAATGATACTCCATATTTATATGGTTTGGTTAAGGAAGAATCGTTGATCCTTAATGTTACCGCAGTTTTGGGATTTCCAATGTCCTTCAGTATTTTATAAGAAAATGATGCATCATAAGCATTCCCGCCCAGTGCTTCATTATCTACGGGAGCCAAGGTAAGCGAATAGTTTGAACTTCCACTTCCATAATGTTCAACAGACCCCGCTGAAACCGGTTCCCTTCCTATTGCCTCCGATCGTGGTGTTACCGAAACCGTATTTACAGCCCCCAAATTCGTACCAATAGCGCTTTCCAAACTGGAAACAAGCACAGAGCCCCGGTCATATGCAGTAATAGAATACCAATACTCGATGCCGTCCACCACATTTGTGTCGGTCAAACTGTATTGAAGGCCTGTATTGTTGCCAATGGAGTTTTTCTTATCAAAATCCGCAATTGTTTCCCACGTAGATCCAAGGTCTTTACTTTTATAAATTCTATATCCTTCGAAGTCAGCTTCCCCACTGAATGCATCAATGGTTGCTTCGGCGGCATTATCCCAGTAGAGAATAGCTTTTTGTTTTCCTGGAACGCCCGTGAGTTTCGGACGTTCTGGTGCCTTTGGCAAATTAAAGTCAGCGGCCAGAGTGCTGCGAGCCTGCGTACATGCGCTGTCCAAGCCTGCCAGAGTGGTGCCGGCTACCAATACGGTATAAAATGTTAGTGTATCGTTTGGCTTAATATCATAGGGCCCGGAGGACATATTAAAAAGTAAATCGCCTCCTGTCGAAGGCTGAGTGGCGGGATCGTCGATATGAATGTTTTGTCCTGATGCCACGTGAAAATATTTATCTCCCAATGATGAATTATACAGCGCTCTGGCACTGGAAATCACTCCGTACTGTATAGTGTCAACATCAACGTCGTATGAATATACCATATAATGGCTATCGGTCATTCCAAGTTCGACGCCATTCACTTTGGGAGTTTTAAGGAATGCAACACCCATATAGCCGGTCTTAGTACCCCAATCCTTGGAATACCCTTTGGAATCGTACATATATGCCATGTTTTTCGCCGGTTCGACACCATACAAATCATCGTCGTATTCCGTGGCCCCGCCTGTGGCATCACCCACATCTTCATCCATATACATATTGAAATACATTCCGGTATAGGTGTTTGCGCTCGTATTGATAACATCATATTTGAAAAAGATCATGTTCTTGGCGAAAGCTATCCCATAAGTATATCCGGTTTGATTCATCTGAATGCCAAGAACCTGTTTTGTATTTCCACTGTCATTAAACACGCAATAGCTGTCCTGATCTGACTTGAAAATCGGTTTGCCGAAAGCATCTTTTACCGGCCAACCCCTCGACTTGTTCCAGGTAAATGGTTTATCACTGAAGGCTATTTGTGCAGAATCAGGATTATGATAACCCGCCGCTGATTCCCATTCCTCATCAGTTGTAAATCGTGTTTGTATGACATTGGCCGGGAAGGCGATCATCGGATTCATCCGGTAAATATACTGATGCCCGCTGTTAATGGGGAACTCACCACTGGGGCCCAGCGAAAGCGCGTGTGGATACAGTTTCCCGCGGTTTTCAAAATACAATCCAATATTGCTGGCATTATGCGTGCCGGCTGCACGGTCAGTAATACCGGTTGTCTTTGCCAATATCTCGTCTTTGCTCTTGTCCTTTTTCTGAGGAAAAACGCTGATGGACAATGCAAGGGCAAGGAGTAACAGTACATATAAATTCTTCATGGGATTCATAGTAATTTCTATCATATTTCCGTTAAAATTTCACTGCTGCGCCGAGCCGCACTGATCGCGGGGCACCGTAATTGGAAGGGTCTCTCATATATTCAACTGACCGGGATCCCTGCGTATAATCCGGAGATCCTGAGTCTGTATAAACGTAAATTATATTTTTACGGTTTGTCAAGTTGTAAATCTCGGCAAAAATCCGTAAACGAACATTATCGATGATCCGGAATTCTTTACCCAATAACAGATCAACTGAATATTGAGCCGGGTCACGCAGAGAATTCTTAATTACCAACCCGGCATCTTTGCCACCCGGTGTATAAGGGTAGCCAGAATTTGCCTTGAAAATAAAATTGAAATCCATATTGTCCAGAAAAGTGCTTCCGAACAGCTCCGGACCTTCGTCATTGGGAATGGTAAATGATGCCACGGCATTAAACACATGTGTCTGATCAAATTCAAGATAATACAATTGTGTTGATGCCTGCGTGCTGGGATAATTTTCTTCTTCCGAGGATGCACTTCCCTTGGCCACTGAGTAGGTATAGGTTAATTGCCCGGAAAAATACTTGTCGGGCCTAACCGTCAGGTTGGCTTCGAATCCCTGAATATTCGCATACGCTTCGTTGACATAGAGCGTATATGCTGTATACCGCCCGTCAACGTATGGATAATAATAACGTGTACCCAATAAGCCGGTTATATCTTTATAGTACGCCGTGAGCGCCAACGCAATACGTTCGCTAAACTGATGGGTTATGCCAACTTCATAAGCAATAGTTCTTTCGGCGTCAAGGCTGGCCTGGCCAAATATTGGTTCGCGAACATTAAGATCGTATTGGTGATTCTCATACAGATAGCGAAACGATGGGTTTTGGAAGAAGTGGCCATAGGCAAAATGAAGCTTTGTCCTGTCTGAAATGGGATGTGCTATTCCAATCCTCGGTGAGAATTGGGACCTGGGATTAACCCTAATTATTGAGTTGGAATCAAGGGGATTGCTCCTGAATTGCACATTTGCATTCATGTAATCAAAACGCAGACCAATATTTATAACAAGCTCGGGTAATTCAATTTTATCCTGAATATACGTAGAGCCCTCATAGGGTTTTGCCTGATAGTCATTCAAATAAGGATAGTTTCGCTTCGGATCATACACGTAGAAATACTTGAGCCAATTCTGTTTTAACGAAACGCCAAATTTCACCTCATTTACATTTCCGATTTGCCACAAAGCATCAATCTTACCGTCAAAAGAAGAGGTGCGGCTGATGGTCATTTCCTGCGGATCCGCGCGACTGTAAAACTCCAGGCCGTTTCCGGCATCAGGCAGATAGGTCCAATCCGATGAAAGAATGTAAGCTGACGTATCCTTATCGAGACCCGAGTAATATCCCTGGTTGAAATAAGAAAATCGAAGATCATAGAAAAAGGTTTTTGACACTGTATGGGTCAACGCCAGGGTCGACTGCCAGCTGTCTCTTCTGCTTCGCAAATATTGATCCGGAATGTATTTATATGGGTGATAGTAGCTTTGATGCGCGCCTTTGCTTCCCCGGTTTGAAAGTGTCACTTTCAAATCCGGAATTAACGTAGACGAAATCTTGGCAAAAACTGTTTGCTCCTGATCGTATCCATATGGTAAATAACTGCCAACGTTGTTTTGTTCACCGGTCAGGAAAAAATTAAGCTTACTGGTGAATAAGGGACCACTGAAACTGCCGGCCATAATATTTTCATGGAGTTTTTTATACTCAGACACGCCGAATTCACTGGATTTTCCCTCCAGTTTTCCAGTGTAATTTTCAGAGCCATCGCGGGTAACAATGTTAACAACACCGCTCAGCGCATTTCCATATTCGGCATTAAAAGTTCCGCTTAGCAGACTCATCTCCTGAATTGCATCTTTGCCTACATTGGTGGCAAGGCCGCCAAGCAATGGGTCCTGCACCAGCATGCCATCGATCATATATGCAGTTTCATTCGAACGACCGCCGCGAATATGTATGTTGGCACCGCTGCCAACAACACCGGCCTGCAACGACAACAAGTCCGTAAAATCCACAACCGGCAGCGCTTCAATTTGGTCCCGGGAAATTACCGAGATACTACTGGTCAGATCCTTGTGGATCATAGACTGTTTTGCAGTAACTACTATTTCCCCCACCTGAAGTGATTTTGAGGATAAGAGAATGGGCAAGGGCGTTGTCTGATCAACAATTATTTTTACCTTTTCGAACACAACTGATTCGTAGCCAACAAAACTGGCTTTAATATTATAGACACCAGGAGGAATATTGATAACTACAAACCGTCCATCAACGTCTGTTACAGCGCCAAGAGTTGTCCCTTCCAGAACAACGCTGGCTCCCAGTAGTGGTTCACCGGTGGTTTTATCTTTAATGGTTCCGACGAGTTTGCCGGTAACACCTCCAAGAACCAAAACCTGGAGAAAAAATAATAGTGGTAGAATTCTTTTCATTATGGCTCCAAAGTAAATATCACAATTTACTTCACTCGTTTAATAGCTTATTGTTTTGTTATATCGGTCCGAAATTTCAGTAGTCTCTTTTTGCAGCAGATTTGTTTTAGCTTTGTTTTTTACCGCAACGGTGGTTGCCAAAGCATTAATAAGTACGGATATTGCCGCAAACGAATTGGTAAACAACATGTTTTCACTACGCACAATCAGATTCAGATTTGAGAACAATGTTATTGGCGAAGTATCTTTATTGGTTATGGCAATTACGTTTATTTTCTTTTCTGAAGCCATTTCTGCGGTTTCGATAGTATCCTTTGAATAGGGCGGAAATGAAAACAGAATAAGTAAATCCTTTTTAGTCAGTAAAGGTATTTGTTCACAAAACGGGCAGGAATTGTTTTTGAATGCTGCAGCATCAATTGCAACCTGCGAAAGCTGGTAGGCCAGCAACTCCGAAAGCAAATACGAAAGGCCTAAGCCCGCAGTATACACCCGCCGGGATTTCAGAATCATGTTTGCTGAATTATCAAACACATCCCGTTCAATAGCGGAAAGCGTGTCGTTAATATTTTTAATATCAAGATTCGCGACTGAAGATAGAATATCTTTTTCATTCCCTTCATCTTTCAGGAGTGGAAAATTCCGCCAATCGTTCAATTGGGCCTGGAGCGAATGCGAAATACTCTCTCTGAGCTCGCTGTAGCCCGTGAAACCCAGTCGTTGTGCAAATCGCACAATGGAGGCAACGCTCGAACCCGTTATCGCTGATATTTCCTGCACGCTTAGGAAAGGCGCTTTATCAAAATTATCGATAAAATAGTGAGCGATCTTCCTTTGATTTTTTGGAAGTTCCTTAAACTTGCTCTGTATTTTTTCTTTTACTTCTTTGTAGCCGGTCATATCAAAATAAAGACTGTCTCAAAAGTTCAAATGGGCATCCGTTTCACATTATTTCTTTTGAGACAGTCTTTCCTTCTCTACTTAAGTAATAACATTTTCCGGGTTTGGCTGAAACTGCCGGACTGTATCGTATAGAAATATATACCACTGGGAAGGTTGTGGGAACTGAAATCGACGCTATACTTCCCTGCCGGCTTTTCAGTGTTTACGAGGGTGGCAACTTCATTTCCCAATGTATTGTATACCTTGAGAGTGACCAGCCCACGAGTCGGAACCGAATACTCAATTCTTGTAGATGGATTAAAAGGATTCGGATAATTCCGGGCGAGATTGTATCCAGAAGCAACTGTATTCTTCGCACTTCTAACGTCAGAGATCAAATTGTATTTTTGCTGCGCGAGACCCATATTGTACAACATGATGTTTTTGGTGGTACCAAAACCAACCGCAACATAGTAAACAGCTGAATCACCCACAGCAATCGTTTTAGCACCTACTGAGGATATGATTACAGGATCATCGACATTAGGATCCGCAGGATCAACAACGAACGGCGAGGTAATTTGCCCGTTTGTCATCCAATTCCAGAAAGAAGTATCGTTATTATAACCTTTTAAGTAAATGAAGCTGTTAAGCGAATTAAGTTCACCATTCAGAAACTTAAACCCGACGGCTTCCTTTTTATGATCACTGAATATCTTTGTGACCGGATCGTACAATACTGTATCAGTACCCGCGTATTCGCCCGATATTTCAGGAATAAGTTCGAGACCAAAAACTTCACTGAGAGCTGTAGTCTCATTATTAATTATGGTATATTTAACGAGAATTGAATTCTGATTCTTCCAACAATAAATATTCTCTTTAATCAGCACATTAGGAGGCAAACCGGAATAATTATTATTATAGGAACCATAAATTTCATAATCGCTGAGTTTGGGATTGGCGATCAACTGCGTTGTGTCCACATAATCCAAGTCCTCTTCCAAATCACAGACTTTTCCCAATCCTTGCCCAACAAGTGGACTCATCTTCCAAAGTTGTCTTATTGTGTCGGGCAAAGAATATATGCCGACCCGGCCATATGAGGTCACATAAACGTTAATGCTGTCCAAATACAAGTCAACTTGCGCATTGGCAACAGTATTAAGACTAATCAGACAGCAAAAAAACAGTATTCCTCGAAATAACAAGTTTTTCATCGTAACTCCTGGTTATTTATGAATTAATGATTAATTAGAGCAAAAGCACAATCTACGTAACCTATCTCCAACCGAACAGATTGGGAGGAATAAGCAATACAAGACCAAGTAACATAAGAAGCAATTGTAACGGAACAACCCATTTGGCCCATTTAGCCCAAGGGACCCGTGCCATAGAAAGAGCACCCATGGTCACGGCAGAGGTTGGAATAATAATATTGGTGTACTCTCCAAACTGAAAAGCCAGGATGGCGGTTTGTCTGGAGACACCTGCGAGATCGGCTAGTGGTGCCATGATTGGCATGGTAAGGGCCGCTTGCCCACTGCCGGAGTGCACAAAGAAATTAATTATCGTCTGCACAAGAAACATTTTTTGAGATGCAAAAACCGGTGATGAAGACTGAATGAACGGTGCAAGCCCATAAAGCATGGTATCAATAATATTTCCATCACGTGAAATCACCAGGGTTGCCCGGGCGAGTGCAACAATTAATGCCGTACCAACCAAATCCTTCGCACCTTCAATAAAACTCTTAATAAGAACCTCACTGGATAATCCACCGATGATGCCGACCAAAATTCCCATGATAAAAAACATGCCTGCAATCTCTTCGATATACCAGCCCAATTGAACAACTCCTACAACCAACAAAACCAAGGAACCGGCGAAAGTGGTGAGTACCAATTTATGTCTAAGGGAAAGGACTCCGCTGCCGGTTAATGCAGTTGCAAAATTTTCATTTTTTCTCCTCTCATTATCCTCCTCGAAGGTAGGGCTGATGCCCGGCCTTTTCTGAAGTTTTTTCACATAATAGAGTAAGAAAAAAATTGAAAGCGTTGTCGAAAGCGCCCAACAAATAACACGGTAACCAATTCCGGAGAACAGTGGAACTCCGGCAATGCCTTGCGCTATGCCAACGTTAAAAGGATTAAGAAAAGCGCTTGCAAATCCAATATGCGCTCCAACAAGCGGAATTGCGACCCCCACTATTGAATCGTAACCAAGAGCAAGACATATCGGCACAATGATGAGCACAAAAGGTATAATTTCCTCATTCATGCCAAAGGTTGCGCCTCCCAATGAGAACAACAGAAGCATCACCGGAATGAAATATCTCCGCAATGTTTTTGATGTTTGATGAGCTTTGGCAAGCTTACTGATCAATGAGTTTATCGCGTCAGTTTTGGCAAGAATATTGAAAGCGCCTCCAACAATCAGCACGAAGCCAATGATCATCGATGCTTCAACGAATCCCTTTAGCGGAGCTATGAAAAGAGCAAACAACCCCTGGGGCTTGCTGACGCCGAATTGAAATGAGTTCGGCACAACAACTTCTTTCCCGTTGACAACAGAGCGCAGGTAGTTACCGCCGGGTAGAATCCAGGTCAACACAGCAATAAATATGAGTATCGAGAAGATCAGAATATACGTATTCGGTACCCGGAAGGTAAACTTCATCGTGGGCCGCTTCATTTAATTACGGTCCTGGTCTTAAGATCAAACCGGTCACCCTGCAATAGCGCATGCAATGTTATATCCGTACCTGCGAGTTTGCCTTTGGCGTCAGTATGGATATTTTTTGCCTTTGTTGCATCGAACACCAACACCTGACTGTCACCGACAACTTCAAAAGTCTCATCGGGGTTAACCAAAATAGCAGTTGCTTCATCAATTGCCACACAGGGAAGATTCGGATGTTCAAGCAGCACAGTGAGGATACGGTTATAGCGTTTGCGTATCAGAAAGTGTTGATCAACAACGGCTTTGGTAACAAAACCAAAACCCTTTTTTACTTCAACATTCCCTTTTTCGAATATTGCAAAACTGCGTGTTGAGTCTTTGTTCACCAATTCTTCGCCGGTGATCATTACTTCGCTCATCACTGCCGCACCTGCGCTTGTTCCACCAATAGCACCACCGTTGTTATAAATTTCTTTAATCCGGTCGAACAGCTTGGTTCCCAGCAGGACGCCCGTCAATTTGACCTGATCACCACCGCCGAAAAACACTCCGGTAACGTCTTTCAACTTGGCAAAATTAGCAGGATCGTCTGCGGTTTCCTTTGTGAAGATCATCACTTCAACATTGGTACAGCCCAACTGTTTGAATTGATCAATATGTTCAGCAGCGGATTCTTCCATAACCTCACTGGCCATGGGAAGTACAACGATGTGCGCATTTTTTCCGCCGGCAAGTTCGATATAACGGTTCATCATTTCAGAGCTTCTAAAACCACCCCCGATAGCAAAGATATGTCCCTTCGGCTGAGAAAAAACGGACAGAGAACATAAGCCAAGGATTAGCAGAACCAACATTTTTTTCATGATCACCTCGTAATTAATGAAAGTGCAATTTGAGTTGAAATAAGCAGGTCTTCAACGAGGATAAACTCGTCGTTCGCGTGAGGATTTTGTGCCCCGATGCCGATATTAACGGCATGGATCCCCCGTGCATTGAGTGAATTGGCATCGCTGCCGCCAAAGGAAACTTTAGGGTCTGATACCAGACCACAACCGGTGATAACACGTGAAATATCCTGGTAAATTTCAGCGTTTTCCGTGTGGGTATAGGGCTCGAAATCCCAATGCTCATGGAAATCCAAAACAGCACCGATCCGGTTACATTCTTCGATAAAGACTTCATTCATATTCTTTGTAACGCTTTCAACTTTTGCTTTATCGAATGACCGGACTTCTCCTTTAATAATAACTGATTCTGAAATAACGTTTGTTGCAGTGCCGCCTTGTATTGTTCCAAGATTCATGGACGTTTCATCGTCGAGCCTTCCCTGTTTAAGCCGACTGATGGCTGCTGCTGCTGCTGCTATTGCATTAATTCCTTTTTCCGGGGAGATGCCGCTGTGCGATGCTTTGCCGGTGATCAGTATTTCGATATATTTTGCTCCGGGAGATGAGCAGATAAATTTTCCCGGACGGTAGGATGAATCGAAAACAAATCCTTTTTTCAGTTCCCGGGGAAGTTGAATGAAACGGGAACCACCCAAGGTTGTTTCCTCACAAACGGTAAAGGCAATGGTAAAATCTTTCAGTGGCACCTTATTGTTAACGGCGAATTGTACAGCGGATAAAATGGAAGCCATCCCGGCCCTGTCGTCGCTGCCGAGAATACTGTTGCCGTCACTGCTGATCTTACCGTTTTCCTGTTTAATTTTTACGTCCTTTGTTGAACGTGCCGTATCCATGTGAGACAATAACAGGAAGTCCCCGCCGGTGCCCACCTTACAGATCACATTACCCGTATTACTGCCGGTATCAGCGGCTGAACTGTCGGTGTATGGAGATAACCCCAATTGCTGCAGCAATGTAATAGCATGATCTGCAACAGCTTTTTCATTACACGAAAGTGCATCTAAGCGGCAGAGGTTAATAAAGTTCTGAATAACCGTTTCTGTAGATAACTGTAACATATAGTTCAATTCACTTAAACTGTGTAACGTTTTTTACAATTTTGTAAAATATTTCAGCATTGTCAAGAAAAAAAATTATTTTTTAAGGATTATTTATGCCTATTCCTTTTTTATAGAGTCAAATCCTGTGGCCGGAGGTGGTCTGCGCCCATAATTTTGTGTCCGTTGTCACGTCCTTACAGCTCTGGGGTCCACCCGACATGGGGAGTGCGGTCGAAATTTTCGCCATGTCCATAATATTATTTACTTTTTAAGTGACGAATTTAAAACTTGCTACAGTAAAGTGGATTTCTCATGGATATGACAAAAGTTAAACTGCCCTCTTCATTTGAAAGCATAACCCTAATGCTTGTCAGCCTTCCGTTTCTTAAGCCATTCTCAATCAGTTCGTATACATGGTCTTGCAAAGAAGCACTTTTGGTAAAGATAGTATCCGAGGGCGTTACCGGCTGGGGTGAATGCGTAGCAGACCCTGACCCGTTTTACAGTCCTGAGACCACCATTTCAGCCAGATATATTATAAAAGACTTTCTGCTTCCCTTATTGAAGCCGGGAATGTCCATCGCCGAACTTGAAGGAAAGTTCAAACAGGTACGCGGAAACTATATGGCCAAGGCTACTGTTGAAAACGCCATCCTCGACCTGATAGCAAAGCAAATGGGTATCCCACTTTATAAATTACTCGGCGGCACGAAGAAAAAGATCATGTCGGGCATCAGCATCGGGATACAGGATTCCATACCTGAACTGTTGGACAGTGTGGAAGAAGCCATAGAGCGCAAGTATCACCGCGTTAAAATGAAAATTAAAAAGGGAAAAGACTACGAATGGGTGCGTGCCGTTCGTGAAAAATTCCCGACGCTGCAGCTTATGGTGGATGCCAACGGAGATTATACACCGGAGGATGGCGGACTTCTCAAACGTCTGGACGAGTTTAACCTGACAATGATAGAACAGCCGCTGGCATATGATGATATTTATCTGCACTCGAAACTGCAACGACAGATAGCCACTCCCCTCTGCCTGGATGAGTCGATACACAGTCTGGAAGACGCAAAGATGGCCATTGAATTAGAGAGTTGCCGGATATTAAATATTAAAGAAGGCCGTGTTGGTGGATTGCTGGAGGCAACCCGGATGGCAAAGTATGCCCTTGATTCAGGGATCGGTGTGTGGTCCGGCGGCATGGATGAAACCGGGATTGGAAGAGCTTTTAATATACATCTACAAGCGGTGGACGGTTTCAACATCCCCGGAGATACCTCAGAAACCTGCCGCTATTTTAAAGAGGACATTGTCGAGCCCTCAGTAACTCTTGATGCTGAGGGATTTATCGAAATACCAGAAGGAGACGGCATTGGTGTCGCGGTGCCGGATGAATTGGTGAAAAAATATACGCTCAGTGAGGAAAAAGTACTTTAAGACATGCTAATTTATAAATCCCCCACCTTGCTGATGATCCGTGTCCACAACTCGGAGCCGTTTGCACCGTTGGTCATTATAACTATACCACTGCCTTCATCCATTCTAAACTGAGAGTAGCACCTGAAACCGGACTGATTTGACCCGCTGTGATATATAATGTCTCCGGTTATAGTGGAGTCAATCCCCCATCCGAGTCCCCGGAATGAATACAACCCAAGGGCACGTCCCGGTCTGTCGGTTACCTCGCGCGTGTCAACCCGGACCTGCTGCCTGACCATCTCATTAACCGTTTTTCCCGACAATGAAACGCCGTTCGTATTATCATGTTTCATTATTTCAATAATAAATTTCGCATATTCTTCCGGAGTTGTGCAGAGCGTGTAGGCTGCGTTCGCATGCGTATATTTGCTTCTTTCTTTGGGAACGCCTGAAGTGTCATGCCCGGTAGCAATCTGCCGGTCATGCTCAGGTGTCCAGGTATAACCGGTGGATAAAAATCCGAGCTTATCGAACAGGCTTTCTTTTGCCAAGGTTTCAAGCGGTTTCTTTGTCAGATGTTCAATTACCCGTTGCAGGTAAAACATTCCCTCACCGGAATAATTGAACCTGGTGCCAGGCTTAAAATAAACGGGTAACGGACCTCCCGTTTCATCACCGCTTCTTCGCCAATTAGGCATACCGGAAGTATGAATAAGTATCATTCTCGCAGTGATCATCTTCGCAAAGTCATCATCTTCGCCGACGAATTCTTCGGGCAGGTAGTCGTATAGCGGTTTATCCAGTTCCAAGATACCCTGTTCCACCAGTTTTAAGACAATAAACGCAAACACAGGTTTACTCATTGAACAGGCTTCGAACATGGTATTATTGTCGACCGGTTTTTTCTCAGCAGCGTCTGAAAACCCAAAACTCTTGATCCATGCAAGTTTATGATCCTTAATTATGCTTATCGATACCCCCGGAACCCTAAGTTCTTTCATTAATTGCGGTGTGAGGGTTTCGATCGTCCTGATCACCTCTCCAATTTCGCGGGTTTTGTTTATTGATGCTTTATTGATTTTGAGAAGCGCCGTATATGCCGCCCAGCGGGTATCCCGGTCACTATCGTTCAACATGGCAAGAAGCGGTGCTACAGCCGATTCAGCGTCAGTTCTGAATTTCCCAAGTGCTATAGCGCTGCACCACCGCACATCCGGATTTTTGTCTTTCAGTGCCTCAACCAGGTATGTTATTGACTTTGCTCCCTGCGGGGCTATTCTGCCCAAGGCAATTGCAGAGCAAAGCCGCGTGTCGTCATTTTTATCGTTCAACGCTATTACCAGGTGCCCAACAGCGGCACTTCCTAATTTAACCACTAAGGTTACTGCGTCACCCCGCACAAATGGATCCCTGTCCGAAAACTTTTGAATCAGAGAGGAAATACTATCCTTGACCGGTGAGTTCTTCTCCTGAGGCAAGGCGTGAAATGAAAACACAATCAGGACACAAAATAAAATTTTAAGGCATCTCATTGGCTATTGTTGCTTTCTGATTTTTGTAATATTTGCATGATTTCCCAATTCAGATTCAAATGAAAAAATTATCGGCGTTCCACCGGTATGTATAAATATAACCGGAATTGTCGAATCTATAGTATTATTTTCTACTAATCCGGTCAATCCTGCAAGCACTTTTCCGGTATAGACCGGATCGAGCAATATACCTTCAAGGAAAGCACAATCAAGAATTGCCTGCTCGCATTCCTTTGTCATCAATCCGTATTCGGTAAAATAAGAATCATAGCATTCAACAGGTAAGGAATTGGCTTCAATTGCACAGTTAATTAATTGAGCACTTTCGCTTATAATCTCAGCAGTCCGTTTCCTGATTGCGTCCGCTGTTCTGGAAACACTTATTCCCATGACACGTGCATTAGAAAAAAACAGCTTACAACCGAGAATTGTTCCAGCAAAAGTGCCGCAGGACCCTACGCCAATAATTATCTGAACTTTACTGTCACCAAACTGTTCTGCGATCTCCTGCATGGCTTAAACATAACCAAGCGCACCCAAACCCGTGCTTCCCCCGATTGGAATTATGTAAGGTTTATGTCCTTTCTCCGACAATTCAATTGCCCATTTTTCCATCGCGGCGGCCAATTGGTCATTCCCGTCATCATCAACAAGATACCGGATCTCTGCCCCAAAGAGAGCATCAAGAAGCAAATTTCCTTTTAAAAGCTGGAAATCCGGTCCGCCTAGCACCAGTTTGACATCAAGTCCAAGTTTTCGTGCTGCAGCTGCGGTCATACGGGCATGATTAGATTGAATTCCTCCTGCCGTGATCACAACGTCAAAACCGCCATTAACAATTTCATAAAAATCGTATTCCAGTTTTCTGGCTTTGTTCCCGCCGCCGGCAAGTCCGGTGAGATCATCCCTTTTGAAATATAATTTAGAGATCCCTATTTTATTCGCGAGCCTGGGCACTTCTTCCAACGGGGTTGGAAGATTGGCAAGTTTTATTGTCGGTATTTTACTTAGTATATTGATCAATCCTGAAAATGCTCCTCATTATTGTTTAATCAGCTTATTCAAACCACCGGCCCCTTATTCAAGGAGCCATCCAGCTTTTGAAAAAAAATCCAATTGCAATCAACTGAGTACTTCAATGGTACGCCGGTATACTATTCCACGCGCTTTCAATCCAGATAAAATGTACTCAACGCAATTCTGTCGCTGTCCCAGATATTCAGGAGGACTGATCCCCTTCCGTTCATATAACCCTTCAGAAAGCAGCCTTACCACAGTAGTGGCAGTATATCCGGTGGTGCGTGCCATTGAATGAACATTTGTTTTGTCATCATGGTAATCCAAAAGATCATAGGTGTAGCGAATCTTTATTTTCCCCTTTGCACCTTCAACAATCACTCTCATGACGGTAAAATCCCTGTCGTTCTCTTTTAATTCCCACATACGGAATAAAAGCTGAGAGGTTATATCAAGCGGTGTTACCGATGTACCTTTTACTTCAATCGGTTCTCTGCTGAAGAATCCGGATACACCCAGCATTTGCATTTTTTCAATATGCCCCGGATACCGTAGTGTTTTTTCCTTCATGTTCGGAGCTTTCAGAGTAAATGCCAAAGAGCGCAATCCATCACTGTTAAATGCTTCAAGAGTGCCGATATCGGGAAAGTTGATATACTCCGGTTCAGACAATGCTGGACGGACAACCATGAGGCCATTTTCAATATACCGGGCGGGACGAGTATATTCTTCAATAACATCGGCGGGTGAAAAGCCCGCTTTATATTCAAAGGGGTATTCACGGATAACCGGCAAACCACCGACATAAATGAGTATTGTTTCAGTACTATCCAGTAATGAATAAGCATAGCCGGCCAGAAGATTGCTCATACCCGGCGCCACTCCACAATCAACCACAGCGGTCACGCTCTTCTCCTTAGCCAGGTCATCGAGATCAAAGGGATTTTCGGGATAAAAAGCAATATCCACAACATTTTTACCGGCTTTGATGGTCTCACGTAATGTATGAAACCCCAGATGCCCGGGGACTGCATTCACAACAATATCTGCCTCTTCCAACAATGTATAAACCTTTTCATCATTGGAAAGATCTGTTTTTATTTTCACGATGGGGATATCGGCAGGGATTTTGTCCAGATTATTTTGATTAAGATCCGCGATTGAAACCGTAAATTTCTCATCCTTCGCAAGATCCATAGCCATGGGGCGGCCTACAAGCCCGGCACCTAATACCAAAATTTTCATAACAGTACTTTCATTAATTGGTAAATAAAAGCAACAGATAATTATTACTTACGTGTCAAAATGGAAACGTTGGCAATAAACTATGGAAAAAATTTCCTAAATCAAAAACAGTACACATACCGGGAACAGAATCCGTTTTATAAAACAGGTGAATTCTATCAACAACAGATACTGTTAGCGATCCTTCGGTTGAGACTAATGATGCACGTTTGCACTATATTCCATATGGTTTTTCTCAGTGCCTGGCATTTCAGGTTTATCACGATAGTTTTTAAAGTGAATGGCGCTACACCCGATAAATGTATACGAAAATTTTTTAATTTTTGCGGTATTTGACTATTTTTATCTCAGTGGAAGTTTTGAATAAATATCCCGATATACAATTGGGCCTTGTTCAAAATCAAAATTGCAATATTCATGGATCTATTTTGATGGAGCCGAACTTGTCAATGTTATATGCAGATCATAATAGTAAAATTAAGAGAGTGTCAACGAACTGTTATGCAAAGCTCTCTTCCAATCCATGCAAGCCTGAAAGCGCTTTCGGTGATTAATGTTGACCAATCTTATCGGGTTTTATAAACCTTCCGTGCCCGCTGTTCTTAAAACGGATAAATCCGAAATAAATGCTGATTACAGAAGGCATCGCTGGGCTGTTGTATTGACAACCACGTTTGGGTATGGCATGTATTATATCTGCCGACTCAGCATGAACGTGATGAAGAAACCGATTATCGATGAAGGGTTACTGACTGAAACACAGATTGGTATAATCGGATCAGCATTGTTCTTCACTTATGCCGCAGGAAAATTCATAAACGGATTTTTAACTGACCGGGCAAACATCAGGCGTTTTATGGCAACGGGAATCTTTATCTCGGCCATTATCAATTTGCTGCTCGGCTTCTACCATGCCTTTTATGCCTTTATGATACTCTGGGGTCTTAATGGATGGTTCCAGGCAATGGGTGCCACGCCATGCGCTGTAGCCATAACACGCTGGTTCAGTGACAAAGAACGCGGTACTTATTACGGATTTTGGAGCACCAGCCACAATCTTGGCGAAGCCCTCACATTCATATTAACATCTTTTGTTGTCAGTGTTGCGGGGTGGCGGCTCGGATTTGGCGTTGCCGGAATAATCGGCATTACAGCGTCATTACTTATTTTACGATTCCTTTCTGAGTCTCCGGAGGCCGAAGGACTTCCACCGGTTGCGGTATATAAAAACGATCATGTTGATTATGCGAAGGAGACCAAATCGATATCCGCGCTCCAACTCAGTGTACTTAAAAATCCGCTTATCTGGATACTTGCCCTGTCAAGTTCACTGATATACATTGCCCGTTATTCAATAAACAGTTGGGGGATATTTTTCCTTCAGACACACAAAGGCTACACGGCAATAGAAGCCAGTTCAATTATTTCCGTAAGTTCAGTAGCCGGGATAGTCGGCACGTTTCTATCCGGATTGATATCTGACAAATTTTTTGGCGGCAGAAGAAATGTTCCGGTGCTTATCTTCGGAATAATTAATGCCCTTTCACTTTGTGTTTTTCTGTTCAGTCCATCCAATCTCCTTTGGGTCGATATCACCTCTATGATCTTCTTTGGGGTCTCAATCGGCGTACAGGTATGCTTCCTAGGAGGATTAATGGCAATTGACATTGCACCCAAAAAAGCATCCGGCGCAGTGCTGGGTATTGTTGGAATCACCAGTTATGTCGGTGCAGGAATTCAGGATATTGTAAGTGGGTACCTCATCGGGCACGGAAAAACCCTTGTTAACGGATCAACGGTTTATCATTTTTTCCCAACGAGTATTTTCTGGATCGGGGCTTCAACGCTTTCGTTTCTGCTTGCACTGACCATGTGGAATGCGAAAGCGTACAAAGATTGATCGCTTAATGTTAATGAAATTTCGGAAAATTCTTAATTTGCCAATTATGATTGAAAAAATATGAGAAATATCACTGCGCTTCTATTGTTGTTCGTTTTGTTTGCGGGGAATTCTTTTCCCCAAAAGACGAATGGAAATCCTATTGGATCGGATACGGGTTATATTGTTGTTGACGGGGGAAAACTGTATTACGAAACTTCAGGGAAGGGCGAAAACATCATATTGATCCACGACGGAATGATCCATAGTGTTATCTGGGATAACCAGTTTTATGAATTCGCAAAAACCAATAAGGTCATACGTTATGACAGACGCGGCTACGGCAAATCACCGAGCCCAAACACAAAATATTCAAACATTGACGATCTTGACAAGCTCTTTATACAACTGAAGATCGATAAAGCTATTCTGTTCGGAATGTCTGCAGGCGGCGGATTGGCAATTGATTTCACTCTTAAGCACCCGGAAAAAGTGACCGCCCTTGTGTTAGTCGGAGCCGTTGTAAGCGGATATGGATATACGTCCCACATGGCAACCCGCGGCGGGCATTATGCCGGGATGAAGGAATTGCGCGCTAATCCCGAAAAGTATATCAGGTATTGGGGCTGGGAAGATCCCTATGAAATCTATCCGGGAAACATAACAGCAAAGGAAAAATGCCTGCAAATACTCCAGGCCAATCCGCAGAATATAAACGATGATAAGTACAGATACCTTTCAAACCCCGAAAGGCCGGCAGTTAAGCATTTAGCTGAAATTAATGTTCCCGCGCTGGTTCTTACCGGTGAATTTGATATACCGGACGTACACGCCCATTCAGGAGTAATATCAGCCGGCATTCCAAATGCCAAAAGGGATATAATATCCAATGCAGCTCATTTGGTACCCTTTGAGCAACCGGAAGAGTTCAATTCCCGCGTTATTAAATTTTGCCTTAATACCGAGATGATTGCCATTCTTACATCACAGGGTGCTTCAGCAGCTTTTGATTATTATCAAAGATTCGCCAAATCCATACCTGGTATCATCGAAGCCGACGAAGATCAGGTGAATGCTCTTGGTTACAACTATTTGGGGCAAAGAAAAATACAAGAAGCTATTGAAATATTTACTTTCAACACAATGATGTTCCCCAAATCAGCTAATTCATTTGACAGTCTTGGAGAGGCATATATGAATGCCGGCAATACAGATTTGGCAATCAGGAATTACGGAAAATCACTGGAGCTTAATCCGCAAAACACGAATGCCGCAGAGCAGTTAAAAAAAATACAGCACCATTGATAGCATCTTGTTTTGCTTTATCGATAGGTTGAATTAACCAAAGAAAGAATACAGAGGTTTCTTCTCTCTGACGAATCAGGGAAATGTCAGGTATGTTTAATTCCTGTCAGGAGAATTTTCAAAAACCATTCTTGAATGTTTAATATCATCCATATTGCTTGCAGCCCATTCAACCAGGCCATGAATATGAGGCAACAAGGACTTTCCTCTTGATGTCAGATTATATTCAACCCTTGGCGGAATTTGCGGATAGGCAGTGCGTTTTACCAAACCATCCGCTTCGAGAGTTTTAAGGGTAACCGCAAGCATTTTCTGTGAAATGGATTCAATATGGTCAACTATCTGATTGAACCGCAACAACTCACCTTCTTCAAGAACTAAAAGTACGAGCATAGACCATTTATCACCAATCCGATCAATCACATTTCGTACCGGGCAGCCCTCTACGTTACTGTATTTTTTAAATTTATTTTCGTCCATAACTCTTTACAAATAACAAAACTAACTTAAAGGTAAGTAGATTACCCTTTTGTCAGCTCTTGTTAATTATTCTTGTTGTACATATTTTCAATTACCAAATGTAAGTTAAACACCAATAGTAACCAAATATCTGATTGTAACTAAAAAAGGAGTCTAATATGAAAATTGCAGTAACAGGAGCGACCGGCAAGCTTGGCCGTAAAGTAATTGACGATTTGAAAGGAATAATATCTGCTGATCAAATTGCCGCATTGGTTCGCGACCCAGAAAAAGCAGCGAGCTTTGGAATTGAAACGCGAAGATTCGATTACAACAAACCGGAAAATATGGTTGAAGCACTTAAAGGAGTTAACAAATTATTGCTTATTTCGGGCAATGAAGTCGGGAAACGTGCGGAGCAACATAGAAGCGTCATAGATGCAGCCAAAAAAGCAGATGTGGAATATATTGCTTATACGAGTTTATTACACACTGACACATCTACTCTGGTATTGGCAGGAGAGCATCTGGAAACAGAGAGGATCCTGAAAGCCACTGGAATTCCATTTACCTTACTGCGAAATGGCTGGTACACGGAAAATTATTCCGGTTCGATTTCGGCGGCTGTTGCGGGTGAAGTATTAATTGGGAGTTCTGGTAATGGAAAGATCTCTTCGGCAACAAGAGATGATTATGCTTTAGCTGCGGCCACTGTTTTGACTGCTGAAGGTCATGAAGGAAAAATTTATGAATTAGCGGGCGATAACGCGTTCACCATGAGTGATTTGGCTGATGAAATTGCACGTCAAACCGGAACAAATATTGTTTACAGAAATTTGCCACCCGAAGAATATATCGCAACGTTGGTAAAGGCAGGGTTTCCCGAAGGGTATGCCCAGTTTTTTGCAGGAACGCATGTTGCAACCGAACACGGAGATTTATTTGATGCCGGGCATCAGCTTTCCAAACTTATTGGAAGACCGACAACTTCACTTGCTGAGGCCGTTACTCAAATTTTAGCAACTCCTCAATAAGATTGCTTGCTGAAAAGATATCGGTGCAAATTTTGTGCGAATTCTTTCAACCATCATTAATGGACCAACGCTGACAAACAAACTTCGGAATTCGGGTACAGCTTTTCGCAGGAAGATAAGAAGAGATTCTTTATCTTTGTCAGAAAAACCTTTTTCCTTCCCAGCTTTGACTGTGTCGACATCTAAGGTATCAGGTTCATTAATGATGGTATTTTTTTTCTTATGCTTTCCCCAGTTATCAAATTTATCTATTCGCCACTTCTCATAGCTGTTGTACATGTCATTATCATCAGAATCATCATCATAGAGTGACCCATCCGAGGGTTGGGTGCCATCCTGCTTCTTTACTGTTTTTGGTTTCTTTTTCATTTTAATCGTCTTTGCCGGCGTCTGCTGTTCAACAGGCATACTAACAGAATCCGCACTTACACCAGTATCGCTCTGGGTCCGTGTTGTTAACCCGGAGAATGTGGAAATGTACAAATGGCTGACGAACTTCAAAGAGGCCGCAGTGTTCAAGGATAACCCTGAAAGCAGAAACACTATTACCGCCATTAGTACCCTGCTACGAAATGGTTTACTGCAGATTCGGGCTTTCATTATTTCAATTTTATTTGATTGCATAATTTTCTTTCTGTTATTAATGGCTTTTACCGATCCAGAAGCCATATCTTTTTTTTGACAGGTGCATTCCCGGGGATCCGTCAGCCATATAAACTTATTGCCTGCTATAAATATAATCGGTTACTTCTATTATTGTCGTTACATGCTCTAAAATTTCAAGCGAATTTCAAACATAAAACTATCCAGGAAATAACGGTCTTCCAAAGAAGAGATCACCCCGTTTTGGTTAATATCTTTATCCGCATCATTTGGGATAACCCGCTCATACCTGACCTGAAACTGTATACGTGAAGTAACTGAGTAATATGCCTTTATCTGCCACTCATCATCAAATTGATTGTAACCGTCCGTACGTTTCTCATACCCGCCGACCTTAGTATATTGAAACTGCAGACGGAATTTGGGAAGAATTTTCGGAATAAAATAAATACGGGAAAACCAAATACGAGACCCTTCAAGATTTTTGTCTTTGTGCGGGTAATCGCCGCCGATAACACTGTTTACAAAGCCCTTTCTTTCACCGAATTCAAAATCCGGGAATGGAGGACTGAACTGTTCAATCTCTGCAGTATTCGGGTCATCACCCTGCATTGCTGCATACTTCGTTTCTATTTTAATACTGCGGAACGGATACAGAGAAAACTTATATCCCAGACCGGCCATGTAGCCGATGCCGGATTTATTTGCAGCGCCAGGTGGCTGAATGAATTTTTGATAAGCACCCTCAACAAAATAATCGAGTTTATCATTTAAGAAGCTGCCGGAGCTTCCTGCACCCAAAATATAGCTGTCATTAAATTCGCCGCGCGGATGATTGGTAATGCCATATGCTATCAGATCTTGTTCCAAGACCTTCGCACCTATATTTGCAACAAATATCTGATCGGCCGGAGCATCAGGCCACAGACCATTTGAACTTACATCCTGTCCATAGATTGCACCAAAAAGCGTTAACGAAATGGGATCGTATGACACATCAAGCCGGGCCCCATCAAATTTATCGTAATAGTAATATGATTCCCCGAACGAAAGACCGTTCCCTACCGAGAACTGCTGCCTTCCTCCTCGGAAACGGATTAAATCCAGCCCCATGAAGTCGGCTTTAGTAATCTCTGCATATAACTGGGTAACACCAAAATGAATTGGGCCGGTACCCGAGATGCCTCGCGCAGCCGATGTTGAAGTATCGGCCAAATTCATCACCTCAATGTTCAGGTGTGCCAAATCGGATACTTTATATGAAGTGTTGATCCTTGCAAGCATTCGCGAATAATTCACTTTTGGGCGATCATCACGGGTTTGGGTGTACGCATCAGTATACCAGCGGAGACGAAAATCACCACCAACGTCAAACTGAGCAAACACGTCAGATTGAAAGATGAATGCCATAAAAAACAGAACAGATAAGGTTGCGGATTTTACTAATTTCATGCTGTTGTTCCTTTATTTCGCAATATAGACTAAGCCATACGGTTTTGCCGGCCCTGAGTGGGGAGCTGTCACATACCGCACAATGGTTCCTGCAGGAGATACTTCACAGAGCACATCGGAGCCCGCACTTGTCCCACCACTGTTGGCAATCCAAAAATTGGTTCCGGTAAATGACATTCCTGTGGAATTTATCGTGGTGCCAACCGGAGAAGACGGTTCTTTGAATTTTACAGTCCATAGTTTGACACCGGGATCGCAAGAATATACTTTTGCACTGTCTTTGTCATTACAATAAAGTAATCCGTTTGCAAAACAAAGCCCGCGTGCACCAATTACGCCGGGTGTAGTAATGGAATCCTGCACCGCTCCGGTACCCGGGTCAATTTTATAAATCACTCCTCTGGCAGGTGCCGCCGGCGGCGTTTGCAGCAGCCACAACGAACCATTGTAATAGGTCAGGTTTTGGAAAACCGTTCCCGCTACACTTGGAGTTACAGTAAATTGTGTAGTGGTGCCCATGATTGTCGCGCCATCCATGTTCGCATCAACTTTGATGATCTTATAATCGGGACTGCTGTAGGCAATCCACAGATTGGTGCCATCCCAAGCCAGGCCACGCGGATTTGATGTTGACAAGGTATGTGTACTCCAGGACCGGACAATGGCCGAATCGCTTAACCTGATTTGGAATAATGAATCTTCTGCGTATCCGGTTCCTTCGTCGGTTATAAACAAGTATTCAGTTAGTGGAGCTGCGGTCACGGTGAATAAAGAGTCGTCAGCACTCTTGCGACCGTCGGGATTGGTAACTACAACTGCTCTCTTGCCAAGAGAAGCTGCAGGTTCGATTACCAAATGCGCGTATAGCGAGGTGGAACTTACATACCGAAGAGAATCTACGGTAATTCCCTGCCCCATTGAAAGCGTTGCGCCGGTCCTGAATCCGGTCCCGCTGACGGTTACCGATTGTGCTGTGCCACGCGTGCCCAACGCAGGATTAATTGTGGATACTACCGGTGGCTCAACAGTACGGATGTCATAGTTGGCCCATACCACTGCTACCGGGTGCTGGTAAGGCAACTTATAAGCAGACTCTACATATCCGGTATAGGTGGCCTTAAACAGATAGGAGCCGATATCGCTGTAACTCAGCGTGTAAAAGTTTGCATCGTCGTTGGTGATTCCCAATGTTTGATCATACGTTGTTCCTGCCGGAGGGACCGGTGCAGCGAAGGCGCTGTCAAATAAGGGAGTTTTGTTATTAAAGTAATGAACTTTTTTTGTAGAGTTGTCAAGATAGTATAATCCTACTCCAGGTCCCTTTCCATAAACATCTGCGGTCATGTTGGCATACGTAATTCCGCGGGGAGCCGGAGTTGGTATCATATAGGATGCTACAGTTGAATCTTTCAGCATATCCAGTTTATAGAGCATGGGCGAAAGCGTATTTGCGGCTGAACCGGAATTCACTGCCCACAGATATTGTCCATCATAGGTGATACCACGAACGGTGCCTTGCGTTGTTCCACCGACGACCGGCGGCACTGGAATGGAATGCAATACTGATAATGCGTCTCCGGTTGCATCAAGTTTCACAATAAATTTTTCGTTGCCTGAAAAGGCCATCCAAACATTTTTCCCTGCAAATGTAATGCCTTGCAAGGCTGCTGTATCCGGCGCGATTGCGTTCAAGGACCAGCGTTTCAGTTCACGCATACCATAATCAAGCATTACAAGATTGTTTTGGCCTCGGTCTGCGATATAGAAATATCCCTTTTGCGCTATTACATCCGGTGCCGTTATACCGTCATCCTGGAACGGATCGCAGCCCCATAATGCAACAAGCGAGAAGAGCAATATGTACATTGCCCAGTTCAGTTTTGTTCGTACAATAGTTTTCATTTTATCCTTATGAATATAAAAATGTGTGCAAGTTTATTTAAGTAATTGCAGTTTCAACGTATTAGTGAAATGATCACCGGTAATCCGGCAAAAATAAACACCGGTGGATAACCCGGAGGCATTGAATTCACAGGCATGCGTTCCGGGATTAAGAAACCCATCAACCAGACAGTTGACATACTGGCCAAGGAGATTAAAGACAGTAATGTTTACGTAGGAACCGGATTCAAGCGTAAAGAGAATCCTGGTTGAAGGGTTAAACGGATTCGGGTAATTGGAAAGCGTAAAGCGTTGTGGCCGAACTGATTTGTTTTCGGAAACATTAGTGAGATGTGTAAGGATATAGTTTCCACCGGCTATAGCCATTTTCTGATCATCATGGGCCACGTTCGGAACATCGATCAGTTTCCATTTCAAACTTGTATTAATTAACGAACCGGAATTATAGAAATACCCTGCCCTGGTGTACCGGTTTAGTCCCTGTGCATCGGAGTTAGGATCGGTGTTAAGCGCGGAGTCTCTTGTAGTATCGGCAGTTCCGCGCATTATAACAAGATTTTGCCTGCTGAAAGCGAGTAAATCGTCAGTCGTGAGGCCAAGCAATTTTTGTTGCGCACCCCAAGGAAATGCAACACTCAAATCGGGACAGGAGTACCATCCGGAATTACCGGCAATATAACGCGAAATGAGAATGTCAGGCAGAAAGAACGCCAGGCGGTGTACAAATTGTCCACCCGCCGAATGCCCCCAGAGTTCATAGGTAGAATCCGTCAGGCCACAGGCAGTGTAGAGTTCACGATGGATTTCTTCAACAATAGTGAAAGACCACTTTGTTTTGGGATTGAGAGTCCCTGATCCCGAAGAACCTGTGAACATATTTCCCAATATATAAGCATCGGAAGACCATTCGGTAGAATTGAACTCCGGTGCGGCAATTACATAATTATTGGCATTGGCAAAAGGCACCCAGTAGGTTGCTATACCAGATGCATCACGATTTATTCCGCACATGGCGGTAATGAATTTTGAAGACGCCGAGTATTTTGTGGGAAGTACTACCCAAACAGGGACTGAATATGATGAAAGCGCTTTGTTGGTGAATAGATATTTCTGAACGACACCTGAAATAAGCGCCAACACCACGACTGAGTCGACTTGTATACCTTCGAAAGCAAATATTTTGTAATAGGAATATTTCCCGTTTGTTTTTTTCAGTGCAAATTGGGCATTATCACCGGTTGCAAATGCAGTATCGGTTGCATACGTATATACACCACTAGTCTCGTCCACATAGTAGTGCGTGCATTTCCAGGAAATTACGTCGGTCGATACTGATTTGTTTGCCCTAAAGACTACCGTACCGGCAGCCTGAATCTTTGCCATTTTTTGAATACTTACTGCAAAGTCGGTGCTTGTGATGATGGTGCACAGTATCACAATGGAAATAAAAAAGTACTTAGTTGTTCGATGAGTATTTCTTTCATGCCGGCTAAATTCAGAAGCCGTCATTTCAACAGAATTTCTGCACCTATCACCAGGTCTATTTTGCAAGGATCATTTTTCCTGTTTTGATGAAAGCTCCCACCTGCAGATGATAGTAATAAGCACCACTGGGAAAATTCGCTGCGTTAAAAGGAACGGAGTACTGCCCTGCCGGTTGCATTTCATCCACGAGTTTGGCAACTTCGCTTCCGATTGAATTATATACCGTAAGATGGACATCACCTGGGGTCGGAAGCTGATAACTAATCACTGTACTGGGATTAAATGGATTTGGAAAATTTTGTGCAAGGTCAAATGATTTAACGGTTGAGTGTTCCACAGCAACCGCAGATATTGGTGAAGTTGTTCCTGCAACCACGACATTTCCGACATAGACCTGTGTATTTGAAGCAGTAGAGTTGGCATGCCTCCAAACAATGACTCGAATCGTAACGGCTCCTGTGCTCGCAACGGTTGGAAGCGTAGTTGTGGTACTGCAGGTCAGCCATGTTCCCGCAGTAGCTGAACATGCATTTCCGATTCGGCCATTAGTGTTAAATGCTTTGAATGCAATTCCATCTGTTGAATAACCGGCAGCCACATAGGTTTGAGCAGATGTATTGTTTTGGCATACCTGTAAACTTATATTATCTATGGTCAGGGTGTTCCCGGCCATAGGAGAAATGGTAAATTGAACGTAGCGGGCAGTTAAACGCCCAGTGGTTGTAACAATGCCATTAAACGTTGTATCCGCAATTGTTGTATTACTGTCTGCCGGCCAGCTTTTGCCAAGATATAATCCGGAGACACTGCCGGTATCAACAAAACTGTGACCGGAAAACCCGATTATGTTTGTCGATGTTGCAGAGGTATCGATAGTGCTTGCGATAACGTTCCCGACCAATGCCGGAGCTCCGCTTGTTTTTAAAGTCCACGTGGCTGAAGCTGTCTGTGCATATCCCGCCATGTTTGACATAACAATACCGATAAAAGCTAAAAGGAGGAACTGTTTCATTTTCTTTACCTCATTAAGGTTATGTAATAATTATTGTTTTCAAAATTCACGAGCCAATCATCAGACAAAACCATTGCAGCAGATCAAGTGCTACACATTGTTTCCACTAATATTATTTTGGAACATTTGTTCCTTTTAACTTAGCACTAATTCCAAGTAATGTCAAGATTTTATTCCCCTTGTGGAATGAGTGCAGAAGTATCATTAAGCGAACATACGCCCAATGAACTCATTGGGCCATGCCGGAATTTCATTTAAGTAAAATAGAGCCAGCAGTACCCGTACCTTCTGTCCTCAGCCGGCCGAATGTTTCTTATCAATCGCCCGGCGAAAACGGGCTTTATTATGTATCGCGATCTCATTCACCAATGCATATAACACAACCAGAATTGCCGAAAATGAATTGGTAAATATCTCACTGTCAGACTTAACCGACAGAACGATATCCGAATACTCCACAATCGGCGAAGCAATCGAATTAGTAATGGATATAATTTTACTTTTTTGCTTTTTTGCAAATTGGGCTGCTTTTATGGTTTCATTTGAATATGGAGGATTTGAGAACGTGACTAAAACGTCTTTACTCCCGATATTTATCAGTTGTTCTTCCAGCGACCGGCCGCCAAGATTTGTCGGGAATGATTTGAGACCTATCCGTTGTAAAAGAAAGCTTAAGATGCCGGCCAGAAATGATGACATGTTATACCCCGTGCAATATATTGTTTCAGCTTGCCCAAGCAGTTTTGCTGCCTGATCGAAGGCTTTTTTATCGAAATTATTAACAACGAAATTTATATTGCTGACTTCATTCTCTGCAATTTGGGTGATGGAAGTATGGCTCGGGCTCGATTCTTTCAGTGCCAATTGATATCGTTCCAGCGGAGCAATACTCGTTTGCAATTGATTCTTAATATCCTGTTTCAGAGCATAAAACCCCTCATAGCCAAGCTTCTGTGCAAAACGGACAATGGATGCCCGCCCAACAGATAATTTCCCGGAAATATCGTGAATTGAAAGGAAAGCAACATCATTCAATTGTTCTACAAAGAAATTAGCTATAACCTTCTCACGTTTGCTGAAGGTTTCAAGCTTGCCTCGTATTTTTATTTCGAGAGCTTTGGGCGAATTATCCATAACTGTATTTTCCAAAAATTATTATCTGTTTTCGGTAAAATAAGAAAAAAATGAAACAACGAATCCTCCTGATTGCCAATGAGCCGTTATATCGCATTTCAAACAAATAGTTACATCATGCATAATAAACTCTTCTTTAGCTTCCCGGCTGCGTTTCATCGTCCCGCTTGAGCGGGGCATTAGTAAAACCAAACCATCCATAAATGAGTGTGATAATGAATCCCACATAATTTGATACCGCCCAGGGCGCATATTCCCAAGTGGAGACTCCCAACGTTCCTGCCATATACACTCCGGCAATTGCCCATGGAACTATAGGAACAATTACATGTGCTTCCTGAGTAACGCGGGCAAGATTCTTTGCAGCAAGTCCTTTTGCTTTGAAAGCAGGCGCAAACAATTCACCCGGCAACAATACGCTTAAATAGGAATTCCCTGTCAGCAACCCTGTCGCCAACGAACTGGCAGTTGCAGATGCAATAAGCCTTCCGGGAGTTTTTGCGATGCGAAGAATTTTCTGAAGCAACAGATCCAGAATGCCTGCGCGCTGAATAATACCGGCAAAAGCGAAGGCGCAAAACGTGATAAGCGTAATTTTCATCATATCCATTAACCCGCCACGGGACAATAGCTGATCGACAACGGCGACACCCGTAGAGGACTTGAAACCGTTTACGCAGTAGTTCAAAACTGAAAACAAGTTCTTTCCCTGGAAGCTCATTGCCAGAACAATTGCCACTGCCGACGATAACAGCATCACCGGAACAGCCGGTTTCCGCCTAAAGGTCAGAAACAACACTATCACCGGCGGCAAAAGAAGCAGCCAATGATAGGTGAAATTAGTTTGCAATGTATTCTGAATGAGCATGATTCTGTCTGAGCCACCGTTCAGAACCGCATAGTGACTGCCGGCAAACCAGTAGACGACCAGACCAATAAGAAATGCAGGTATGGAAGTCCAAAGGAGATGTTGACTGGTATCCATGATATAACATCTGGCAGCAGCCGATGCAAGATTTGCCGCCGCAGAAAAAGGAGAGAGTTTATCACCCACATAAGCGCCGGCAACAATTGCACCCGCCACCGGGGCCAAGGGAATTCCCAATCCGTGCCCTATTCCCATAAAGGCAATGCCCAGTGTCCCGGCTGTACCGTAAGGCGTGCCAGTCACCAGAGAAATAAATGCGCAAACCAAGGAGGCTGTTACGAGAAAATAGGAAGGGGAAACAATTCGCAAACCGTAATCGATGAGCATCGGGATTGAACCGGAAGCGATCCAGGAAGCGATCATGATACCAACCGTTATGATAATAAGTTGTGCAGGCATACCTTTGGCAATCGCCTGAACAATCGATCCTTCGATGTCTTTCCAGGAATATCCCAGTTTCAGCGCAACAAGACTAGCTACAAAAGCAGCAGCAATCAGCAACATCTCGACCGGAAGTTGCATTATGCCATATCCCCCGCAGAGCAAAATTATCATAGCCACGATGGGGATACTTGCTTCCCAAAGATTTGGAGCCCGTTTGGTCGTCACCGAACCATTCTCCTTTATTATGCTACTCATCTTTTGTCCCCTTGAATTCGGGAACCCTTAAAATCGGATAATCGTTCCCTTTTCTGCACAAGGCTCTGAATTCCTCAGTCTGCATCAAACCCCACATGGAAGCGGGTTCAAAAGCTATCACCGTCATTAATCCGGTCCTCAGATTTAGCGGTACAATAATATCTCCGGGTTCTGTATTTATTTTGTCGGTACGGATCGCGGTACGTGGAAGCTTGAACGTCTTGTTTTCCATCCAAGCACCGGTTTTATCCAAAATAGAATAGATTTCCACACTTAGCGAAACAGGTCGTTTTGTTCTTATATAATAGATACCATGAAGATCGAGAAATTCAATTACTTTGTTTAGCGCTTTAGGTACCAAATATGCCTGCGGACGAGTCACTGATTCCAAAACTTTAACGGTTGATGCATAAGGCAGTTGCATTACCGTGTCAATACCGGAATCAAGCATTTGCATGTGCATATTAATCCTGGATCCGTCGCATACATAATCCATTTGAAGCGCAACCGGATCCGTTGATTCCATAATTCGTTTTTTTTCGCTGGCAACAAGCGACTGAATTTCAACATTTCGCCCATTTACAAATTTAAGGAAATTTTCAACGGCGATAAGCTGTCTTGAGACGCGTCGTTTGAGATCACTGTTCATGTCCCGCCCTCCTCTGCCTTCCAGAATAAAGGACAACGATCCCAGAATGGCCAGACTCTGCCTGCCGTCCCCTATCGCATTAGTGCTGGCCCGCACCGTATCGTCCGGACTATCCATCTTATAGTAATTTGAAAAGCTAACCCCTTGTTTTGCCAATTCTGCTTCAAGAAACGGGAAAAACTGTCTCAGAGCAAAATCTCTTACTTTGGGAGATATGTTCGGATTTGTCGGTGCGCCAAATTCTTCATCATCTGTCCGGACATAACCTGCATTACGGAATTCTTTCCTGAACGCTGAATATTCATGGATATCAAGTGTTACTTCGGGATCAATATGTGAAAACACCTCATGAATTGTCCTTACTTCCGGTTGAGTCAGCAGCAAATGATCCCGATTCAGATCTTCTCCGTTTGCATTTGCCCGCTTCCCTTCTTCGTTTCCGTCGGGGTTTACCAAAGGAATGATGTATAAGTCAATATTTGAAAGAAAACTGTCTTCGGCCCCTGCCGCGATTTTTTTAAGTAACAGAAGAGCCGTTTCCTTTCCGGCGGGTTCGTTCCCGTGCTGTTGGCAGAATAACAAGACTTTGATTTTATTCCCGTTTGTAGCCGGGACAACATGAATCATCTGTATCTTTCTTGTCTGAACGGAATTACCGATGGTTGTCACTTCAAAATTTGGATTTTCCGCGGCGAGCTGATCAATATATTCTACCACGTCGCTGTATGAAGTGGATTTTTTGAAGCCAGCCCGTTCAAGAGGACTTGCTCCTTCATTTTCCTGTGAAAACACTGGGATGGAAAGAGTACAAAACAGTAATGTAAACAGAATGCCTGAAGACAGTTTCATCATTTTGCATTCTCCGCTTTCATCCGCTGAGCAAATTGCAATACAATATGCAGTCCAATTTCTGCAGCAGCAACCAGATCGCGGACAGGAATGTATTCCTGGAAAGAATGAGCATTCTTAAAACCGACTCCCAGATTCAGGGCTGGAATCCCATTATTGTTCATTACATTGGCATCACTTCCGCCAGGGTAGCTGATTGGCTCCGGTTTATATCCGGCAGCTTCAATTCCGCGGCGGGCCATAATAATCACCGGAGCATCCTCGCTGAACTGATAGCCGCCATATTTTTCAATAAACTGCAGTTCTACTGATCCGCCAAGCTCCGCTGCTGTTTCTTCAAATGCAACGCGAATGTAGTCGATCTGCATTTGCAATTTTTCTTTATCAGCATTACGGGTTTCTCCTGTTACCTCAACCATATCGGGAATAACATTAATCGAGGTACCGCCTTCGATCGTTCCGATATTTAACATCCCCGTTTGGTCCCATCGTCCCAGTTTTAACTTGGAAATCGCGTTGCTTGCAATCTGGATCGCATGTATTCCTTTTTCCGGGGATACAGCCGCATGTGCCGATTTCCCATGCACTTTTGCCCGAAAGAACACTGCCCCAGGTGCTTCAACAATGTATGCCCCTGGGGAGGCCTGGCAATCAAAAACAAAACCATACTCAGCCTCCACAGCAGAACGTTTGAGATATTTTGCTCCATGCATTCCCGCTTCTTCGCACACATTAAAAAGCACTTCAACAGGGCCATGCGGCATGTTTTGTTCAATGAGAACCATAAGAATCTCCAGTATAACGGCAACACCGGCTCTGTCATCTCCGCCGAGAATTGTCGTTCCGTCTGATCGAATAATGCCGTCCTCAAAAACATGTTTCAAATTTTTTGTAGATTGAATGGTATCCATATGCGCACACAGGAAAAGCGGAGGTATGTCTGCTGCGCCCGGAAGTTTTGCCAGTATATTTCCTGCATTGCCGCCAAACGTTTTTCCCGCATCATCCATAGACGCATTAAGGCCCAATTCGTTTAGCCGGCATATAAGGTTTTGAGCAATTTCAAGTTCATTCCCGTGTATCCCATCGATCAATCCAAGCAATTTAAATGTGTTGACCAGGCGATTTTGATTAATCAGGCTGTTTATATTCATACTCTCTATCATGTCCATCAATAATAATTCCGTTCAAAAATTCGGGGAACTTAAATTTCGCTTTGTTCCAGTCAGGAATATTTTGGAATTTATGTTCCTAAATCTAAATAAAGTTCTGTTTACTGTCAAACAGTTTTCCGCTTTGGCGGCCACTCTGTATGCCCCGTCTTCCGCACCCGCACTTGCAATAAACGATCCGCCATAACAGGATGTAAATAAAGGCTGAATTTCGTTTCCTTGTTCAGCCTTCCCATAAAAGCCATCGCTGAGATGGCATCATCCTTCATTTTGCGTCCTCTGGCACAGCTGCCGACTTCTGACTTCCAGACGTTTGCATTCGTTTTGTTGCGCGGGGCTTTGCCGCGCCAACAAATCTGTATGCGTTATTGTCGCATATGAGCAAATCATTATTATCCACATACCTGGATCCGTCAAGGTCAGATAGGAATCCGCTGCCGCTTTTGAAATTAAAAGCATCATTATCAATTTGCAGCAGGTCATTGTTGTCTATAAAGCCACTTCCATCGCAGTCACCACTGAAAATACACCATTTCCCGCTTGCTGCCTGTATCAGGTTACCGCCATACGCCTGCGTTTTTGCTGAGGTGAAATCATAGCTGAACGTGGTTCCGGCGGTTATCAGTTCACCTCCTTCCCTGCTCCAGGTTTCAATGGTATTCAAATGTGTCACATAAATATAATAGATCCCGGTAGTCAACCCGGAAAAAGAGGCAGTTCCTGTAAGCGTAGCCGGATCTATCGTAACCGCATGAGACTCAATATCTGCAAATGGAGCACTCGCGTTAGCGATGTGGATCAGGAACGATTGTAATGGGAACTCCTGATTGTTTGCCGGGTCTGCTGCATATCCTTGCGGAAGCAGTTTTATTGAGATTGCTGTCGTCGCCGATCCCTGGAATCCCGATTGCGCTCCGGCAGTAAAAACGCCCAGTGATGCGAGTCCTGTCGCATTCATTTGATGAACTGAACTGTTAACTACTGAAAGAACAGACCACCTGGAATTATAAAGCGCCGTGTAAAGATTTGATTCTGCTCCGATCACATCGCCTAGAGCATAAGAGAATATGGCTGAATAGGATGGTGATGTTATGCCACTGTCTGTCACAGTCCAGTAGTATTTCAGGTAGTCCGTTGAATTTGTATTATTGACATATTTTGAGCTGATTGTATTCACTCCAATTTGCGAACCGTCGCTGAGTACACCAGAGCCAACAGTAAACGAAACAGGTGTATACTTGGCTGAATCAGTTATTGATCCAACCGGGAATACGAAAGTATAGGGTAAGCTCTGGGCATTCGCTATCCTCTTGATAAGCTTACCACTTCCCTCTGCCAGGATCATAGTGCCGGCAGAGGGTGTTCCGCTTATTGAGGCAGAAGTATTCAATATGAGATTGTGGCTGCCAAGAGATATCGATCCGTTAACCAGGTTGAGCGTTCCGTTAACAGTTGCGGAAACACCCAACTGAACCGAGTTTGTATCACCGGTATTATCAATAAACAAATCATGAAGAGTTCCCGAATCCGACGGAAGTTCGGCACCGGTTACCAGAGCCATCGGGTTTAAGTATGCAACATTCACGGTGGTTCCAAATACAGGTGCAAGTGCCAATGAACCCGCTTCCCTTGTTATTTTTGCACCGTCACCCAGTACCAGTTGATTATCCAAACCGTTACCAATGCTGCCGGACCTGAGCCCCAAACTGTCGCTAATTATAATTGGACCGCCGGAGACTGATAATCCATTTGGATTATTGCAAAGCAGGTAACTCACTGTGCGGCTGGCCGGCAATTCGACACCAGTTGTACGCGCAGTGCTGTCTCCGGAATATAGAATGTTTATCTTCCCTGATCCCAAATTATACGTTGGTTTTTGATCGAAGTTTCCAACAGGCGAAGTTCCACCTGCGAGCCCATACCCAACGGTTACAAGGCTGCTCCCATCACCAAGGATAAGGTTATTTGAATTGGTCAGTCCTCCTGATCCATAGAACCTTGCGGCGAGGGCAACAATCGGGTTAACTGAGGGACTAAGTGTTACTCCAGCAGATGAATTGCTGAATCTGATCTCATTTAAAGGCGAATCGACGGTTCCAGTTCCCGTATAGGTTTGAGGCGTACTTCCATTGAAGCGCAGAATGCTGTTTGCTGCCACCCCTTTAATTGTTCCATTATTCGTCAAAGTCGAACCGGCAAAACTGAACACATTTCCATTGAGATCGAGAGTCCCACTGGTAACAGTCAGGTTACCCGACACAGTTGAACTTGTTGAGTTTCCGCTTAACATCTTTATACCTGAAGTATTATTCACAACGACGTCGACCGCCGTTGAGATACCAGTTGTTGAAAACTCCTGTTGCGTTGAGCCATTAAAAGTAATGCGCGCAGTTCCCGTGGCACTTGTCTTCGTAACCGTGCCGGCTGTATGAAGAAAATTTCCCTGCACATTAAGACTTGCAAGAGCCGGGGAGGCATTTGTTGTGGAGGTTAAGTTTATAACTCCGTTGCCGCTGACGGTTACATTCCCCGCCACATTGGCAGTTGAAACACCGCTGCCGGTAGAAGCTCCCTGCAATCGGAACGAGCCGCCCTGAACATCAAGATTGCCGGCAATGTTCAATGTTCTGGTACCGGAACCGGTATTTACCGCGCAATAACCGGTGCCGGTTGAAAGCACCGTCAGGTTTCCGTTAATTGTTAACGTTCCGTCTGTGTTATAGCATTTTCCGCCAGCGGTTTGAGATGGGCAATTCCAGACAATATTATAACAGGATTGTGGCAGCCATAAATTGCTGGCCACCACTCCGGTCACGTTAATGGTCGAACCAGTCATAAATGTCCCGCTTAGTTGCGCTCCGCCCTCGCAAGCGTGTTGATAGGTTCCACCATTATCAACTGTTAGTGATCCAAGTGAGGTTAAGGAAGCGGCATTTTGCAATACAAGTGTACTCTGATTAGCAATTTCTGTTGCAGAAGCAGAGTAGGTGAAACCAGTCGGAACCGTGAACACACATACATTGCTGCCATCTCCGATGATCACTTTAGCATTGGCACCTGATACTATCCAGTTTGCACCAAGAGTGGGTTCACTGTTATTGCGGATATAGTATATCTGTCCCGGAGTCGTAAAATTTGCAGGGGCAGAACCGGTCCCGCCATTTGGATCTGTTGTCCAGCTTGAAAGTGCATCCAGTGTGCCTGTCGATTTTGAATAATAGGAACCCGGACCTATAACTGCAACATCCTGTTCGCTTGCACCGGTAGAGGCACAGGTCACATTTCCCGAATACCCGCCGGCAGTAAGCGGTGTGAATCGAACATCAACTGCAACAGATGAAACTGAGCCGCCTGACTGTGTAAGCGTGACCGGGCTGGAGGAGAAAGAATTGGTGCCTGTTCTGATTTCAAAGCCGGCCGGCGGTGTTATGATTATATTATTCGTGAGATTAGCACCGCCAACGGTAAAGCTTTGCGATGCAGATGAGCTTCCGACTGAAGTAGCATCAAAAACCAGGGGTCCTATGGTACTAACCGATAAAACCGGTGTTGCTATAGCAGAGGTGGTACCGGATACGACAACTGTCCCAATCGTCACACTGCTGCTTGATGCAGTACTTCCTGCTTTCCTCCAAAGAATAATTCTAACAATGACAGCGCCACTACTTACCGAGAGAGAGGGAGAGGCACTGAAAGTTTGAAGCGTATTGGCAGGAAGTGCATTTCCAGATACTCCGTTGCTGTTGAACGTTGTAAAATTTATGCCATCCGTCGAATATCCGAGCGCCGCATTAATATTTGTTGCAGAGCCGTTTTCGGTTAGCGGTACAGTGATACTGTTTATCGTTAAAGAATTCCCGGCACTTGGAGAAAGAGTAAACTGAACATACCTTGGGTTCGCAGTAGTTATTCCGGTAAATGCTGCATTCGCAGTGGTTGAAGAACCATCCGCCGGCCATGATGTAGCCCCGGTAGCACCCAATTTAAGTCCTGCCGGACTGGTACTTCCAAAGCTATACCCTGCGAATCCTGTTATGTTTGTGGAGGTTGATGGAATAACACTGCCCGCTGAAATACTCCCGACCAATGCGGGTGTGCCGTCTGTTGTGAGAGACCAGGTGGCAGATGCTGTTTGTGCAAATCCGGGAAAGCCCGTTAGTAAAAAAATCACGAAAGCAAGAAGTATCAAACGATTCATTGTGCGCCTTATTATGATTATTTAGCAATTAAATTTTCAGCACCACTCATGAGCTGCTGTTCAAAAGCATCCTGTGGATTATGCTCCGCTCTGCCCAATCTGCTTTTGAAAAGCTGTATCCCGGTGAACCGGGAATACTTCCGGGTTACTCGTATCCAATGGCGATGGCTCATTCCCGTACATATATTCCATATTTTAAATATTGGAACTAATGTTCCTCCGAAACATAACATATATATTCTGCTTTGTCAAGCACTTATTATTTGTGAACTGAAAAAACCCCATTCATCTTTTTGAAATTGTTAAGGTGCAAATGAAATTTGAGTGGCAAATTAACAACCAGTGATTGGTGATTAATCGAGTTATTTTCCCAAGTTGCATTGGTTCGCCCGCCTTCGGGGACGGAAGATTTGAGTGATGCATTCTCCGCGGGGTGCCCCCGCGCCCCGCAAGACGGGATGAGACAATTATTCATATTGTGCCCTTGTCAGGGCACCTTTTTAGTTATACCAACCCCAAGCGAAATATTCACAAACAAAGGAGTTGAAAGATTAGGAATATTAGTTAAATAATCGAGTCTGGTTAGCTATTCCCAGCATAAGCTATATTGCCTTACCACCTAAATTTCGGATGAACCATTGTTAAGCAGAACCACTCCCCCATTCAAATTGCATTTGCAGATAATCCGAATTTTTGTAAGTTGTAGGTGTTTCTTTATCGTTTACTTTAACGATTTAGATTAAAAAATCAATTTTTGGTTGCAGTGATATGCACTCCTCTTCAGGTAAGCCTGTTTTGCTGCACCTTATTTTTCAACTTTCGTTTCAGACAAAACTTATAATTTATTAACTAACGGATTAGAGATGAAGAAAGCCTTACTGTTATTTAGCTTGTTCATGGGAAGTGTGTGTTTATTTGCACAGACACCTGATTTTTCACTGGTTGGTTTCGGGTCAGCCACCACGGGAGGCGCCGGAGGTACGGAAGTTACTGTTACCAGTCTGGCACAGCTTACGACTGAACTTTCAACCGTCGGAAAAAAGATCATTATAATTGATCGAACATTTACGGCATCAGGAACCATCCTTGAGGTTACCTCAGATAAAACTATCCTTGGCGTGGGTGACAAAGCATTTCTCCAGGGAATTGGTTTTCACTTGAAAAATGCCAGCAACGTGATTATTCGCAATATCAAGATGACTATGATCGGTGGCGGAGCTGACGATATTATTGGCGCAGAAACAACAGGCAGCGCAACGGGCGGAAACTATTGGATTGACCATTGTGAGTTTTTTAATGAATATCCCACTTTGCCTGAAACAGCAGCAAAAAAAGATAAGTACGATGGCATGATCGATTTTAAAAAATCAGTTTCCAACATTACTATCTCATGGTGCTATTTCCATGACCATTGGAAATGCAGCCTAATCGGCTTTTCAACAGATAAAGATCCTTATGACAGAAAGATCACCTATCATCATAATTGGTTCAAAAATATCCGTTCCAGAGTCCCCTCCTATCGGGCAGGGACCGGACATGTATATAACAACTATTATGACGGGCTGAACGATCCGAACGCACCGGTCAGCGATGGCGTCCACAGCCGCGATGCTGCCTGTCTTTTTGTTGAGGGCAATTATTTCCTTCATTATGCCCAATCAGTTTATTGGGATGTTAACGACTCGCCGACAGAAGCCTTTGTTAACGAAAGCGGCGCGACAAACATGTATGTTGCCCCGACCCCGGCAAACACGGCAAGAGCCTGCAATTCATTCGTACCGCCTTATAAGGTCAAAGTTGATTCCGCTGCCAATGTACCGGCGATAGTAATGGCTTATGCAGGTATCAACAAACTTGGACTCACCGATATTAAGCAGAATAACAAACCTTCTGCGGGATTAAAGACCTCTTTCATTCTTGATCAGAATTATCCGAATCCATTTAATCCATCGACAACCATTTCCTTTAGTCTTTCGGGAAAAGCGTTTGTGACCCTGAAAATATTTAATGCAATTGGTATTGAAGTTGCCTCGCTCGTATCCGAGGAATTGTCGGCAGGATCTTATTCAAGAAAATGGAATGCTGAAGGCTTAATTAGCGGTATTTATTTCTACCGTTTGCAGGTTGGTTCCATGCAGGAAACCAGAAAACTTGCTTTGCTGAAATAGGGCAAACAGCTTATCTAAAGCACTTGATACAACGAAGAGGATGTCTCAAAAGAATTAGTAACTACACGGATAAAACGGATTTGAACCGATTTCCGAGGATAGAAATTCGAAATTTGACTTTTGAGACAGCCTCTTTATTTTTATTGTAAGTTTAACCCGGGCAAACTTTTTCCTTACGCTTCTGTATTGAGTCCCGTTACTTATTCTCTGATCAATTCTAATCTAATGTACTTCCAATTCAACCGATGCCTCTTTAAGCCCTTCAGAACTCGCTGTTAATTTAATCTTGCCCGGTGTTTTTGCGGCTTGTATAACCGCCAGGCATAACCCATTAAATGCTTTTCGTTGTGTAGCTTTATAGGAATCGTGGTCAACGGGATTGCCGTTATCTACACCAATCAGTTCACCCTGCCCCTCAACCTTAAAACGGATCAGGTTACCGGCGTCCGGCACAGTGTGACCGTCTACATCAATAACACGTATAGCAATATTGGCCACTTCCCGCTCAGATGCGTTTAGGCTTTTGTTATCAACGGACACATGCAATGCATAAGGCTTACCGGCTGTGCAGACTTCCTCAGTATAAACCACTTTCCCATCGCGTTTTCCAACGGCTTTCAGCACACCGGGCTCATAAGGCACATCCCACGAAAGGTGAAGATCAGCGGTAGTGGGGTGTGTTTGCGGCTTGTCATAGAGATTCCATCCACCGGAGTTACCCTGACGCGGAAATTCGAGGCGTTTCTCTCCATAAGATTTACCATTCAGGAAAAGTTCTACAGCGTCGCAGTTCGTATAGCAAAGTACCGGAATTATCTGGCCTTCTTTCCCTTTCCAGTTCCAGTGCGGGAAGAGATGTATCATGGGTTTACCGGTCCATTGACTCTGATAAAAATAAAATCCGTCTTTTGGGAAACCGCAGAGATCAAGGACACCGAAACTGGCACTCTTTTCCGGCCAATCCGCTTCTCCCAGATAATCAACACCTGTCCACATGAAATCACCAATGACATAATCACGGGTTGCAACAAACTTCCAAAGTTGTTCCGCGTCAATCATGCCATAGGTATAATTATTCCGGCCAGGAAGTGAATCATTCCCAAGTATGTACTGCCCACGAATACCTCCGCTGTTGGAAACACTTTCAGTTCCGGTCATTTTCCAATCCGGATGATCGTGACGATCCACGCTGTAAAACAATTCACGGCGGCGGTGCCACCGGTCAACATAGTTGTACCCAACAATATCGAGGGCCTTCAGAAACTCAAGCGTGGTTGCTCCGCCATCGGCAACGATATTATCGCATGCCAGGGTAACCGGCCTTGTAGGATCCTCCCGGTGAAATACTGCTATCAATGATTTGAGCAGTTCAACTCCTTTTTCGGTTTTTTGTTCGGGAATTTCGTTACCGGCGCTCCACATCACTATTGAAGGATGATTCCTGTCACGATTGATCATCGAGATCAGATCACGTTCCCACCACTGATCAAAATAATCATGATAGCCGTATGCCCGCTTTCCGATTTCCCATTCATCGAATGGTTCGTCCATAACCAGGAATCCCATTTTATCACAAAGATCGAGGAATTCCGGAGCCGGCGGATTGTGTGAAGTACGGATGGCATTGCATCCCATTTCTTTCAGCTTTTCGAGCCGGCGAACCCATACCTGCAGCGGCACTGCGGCGCCTACGCATCCCCCGTCATGATGAAGACAAACACCGTTCATTTTCACCGGTTTGCCATTGAGCGAAAAGCCGCTGTTCACATCATAAGCTATTTCTCTGACACCAAAATTTGTAGCGGTTTCATCAACCACTTTGCCTGCATCAAGCAATATCGATTTGAGTGTATAAAGAGAAGGTGATTCCAGCGACCATAATTCAGGATCTTCAATAATAATAGGGAAATCAACTTCTGTTTTCCCGGAAGAACTGCAGCTAAAGGATCTGTCTACATGAGCCACTTCCTTTCCCCTACTACTAAAAAGAACCGAACGCAGAACACCTTTTCTTTCTGTTGAACCGGAATTCTCTATCATGGTTTTGACAGATAGGGTTGCCGAATCCTTTGCTATGCCTGATGTGGCAACGGAAACACCCCAGTGTGCAAGATGCAAACGGTCAGTTTTAATCAGCCATACGTTGCGGTATATTCCTGAACCGGTGTACCAGCGGGTATTTGGTTGAAGACTGTTGTCCACCCGGACGGCAATAACATTATCACCTGCTTTGACAAAGGATGAGATATCATAGTGAAACCCGGTGTATCCGTAAGGATGTTTTCCCAAATACTGACCGTTTATCCAGACTTCACTATTCATATAAACGCCATCAAACTCGATCACCATGTTTTTGGTCAAATCACCTGCGCCAACTGCAAAATTCTTTCTGTACCATCCTATCCCGGTAGGAAGATAGCCTCCGCTGCCGCCTGTAGGTTCTGATTTATCATAAGCGCCTTCAATACTCCAATCGTGAGGAACATCCAGAGTCCGCCAGTTACTGTCGTCGAAGGAAGCACTATTAGCATTGGGTTGATCGCCAATCATGAAACGCCATCCGGCGTTGAACGAAATGCGACGGGCTGTTTGCCCGGTATTCTGTGCCGGCAAAGAGATGGACATGAGAATACCTGCCAGTGTAGTAAGGATCAGTATTTTTATAAATGAATATTTACCGGTTTTCATGCTTGTCTTTCACTTAAGTGATCAGGTTTTTGTAATCGGCTTCAGGTAAAAGCCAACATTCTCAGAAAAAGTCCCGTGTGGCGGCAAGGTGATTAAACCTTCACCATTGTTAAACGAATTAATATTCGAGGTCATCGGTTCGATGGCGATCGTTTTCCTGTCCGGTGGCGTATAGATGTTTAAATATCTGTATTTACCCTGCCCAGCTTCCTGCCAAATTCTGAGATCAATGTTCTTTTCCTCTGACAGCAACTGAGTTTCAGCCCTTTCTTCAGCGCTTAACATAAAACAGGAATCAAATTCCGTACTGCCAATTATTTGAGGTGCCGTATACTCTATAAAGACTGCCTTTTTGCCTGTTGGAATCATCTGTCTGTCCAATTCCATTTTCTCACAGGCGTCAATTTTCAGTTTCAGATCATTAACTGTTATACCAAGATCGAAGTAGAAATGCCAACCATCGCTTAGCGGCATTGGTTTGCCTGAGCGGTTGATTATTGAAGTTGTACAGATCAGATTGTGAGATGAAGTAAGTTTGTATGTTATTTCAATACCAAAAGCGAACGGATATCCCGGAACAAGTCCGTCATATTCAAAGGTAAAAACGCAGGAAACAAAATCTTCGTGAATGATCTTTCCTATAACATTGAATTTTTTGTCATAAATAAACCCATGACAGGCATTGTTTTCTTCCGGATAATTCTTTTCCAATTGAAAAGCCGATCCGTGGAAAGAATATGACCCTTCTTTGATGCGTCCGGCGAAAGGTGAAAGCTTTGCATTGGTAAACAGTTCATCGCGGTTTGAAGATGCCGGATGTTCACTTTTTCTGACGACTGAAATCACTTCTTCACCATTGAATAAATGAACTTCTTTAAGCCGGGCACTGTGGTCCGGCAGAATGTTGACAAATTCACCGTTCGAATTGTTTTTGAGGATTATCTCCTGCCCGTTTGCTCCTTCTTCACTGAAGATGGAGAATGTACTTTCGCTCATGGTATTTTCCGGATGTTTCTCAATTTTAGTATCAATGTATAGAGTAGATATTATTTTGCTTTGACTGTCAGATAAACAGATTCGACTTCGAATCCGCTCTCAATTTTTCCTGTTTCAGGCGTCACGATATGATCATCGCAGACTATTTGAACTGCGCTAATGAACCCGGGATTAAGTTGATGATCATCTTTGTTACCCGATGTACGCCACGTCTTTGGCAGGAATAAAGGGTAGGCCGATGGCATGATGTATGCATCCCCGGGCATGAACGATGAAAGCGGTAAAGCAATGTCCTTCCAACCTTTGGTTAACGCAACCGGAACTGTATAACAGCGTCCATCCTCAAGTAACAGATTGATCTTTATTTTGCTGTCATGCGCCTGATTAGATTGCGCCCGTATAACTATGTTTTTATACTCATTGTTGCTGCTATACTTCGATTTTATTTTGTCGGCTACCGAAAACTGCAACACGAAGGGAATAATATTTTCTGTGGAATAACTTACTTTAACCGAAAGGGGGATATTGGAGTCCCACGTACCGGGATAATCCAGAGTGTATCGCATACCCGTATTAAAATGAGGAATCAGTATATCTTTATAGTCGGTTGACACGTTGAATAAACTAATGTTTTCATTCTGAGGGGCAATGGAAAGCGACCATGGATTGTCAATCCTGAAATCCCAATCATCGGGTGACCCCTGAATGCCTCCCGGAAACGTAAACGTTTTGTTGCCGCTCTTTACAGCCAGGCAATACCTCAGTTCGCCATTGGCCGCCATTTTAACCGAATCGTTGAAGCCATACAAAAAACCGTCTTCCTTCTTAAGCAAATACTTCGTATAACCGCGCCAACCGAGTCGCTGGAGAAAAACTTCCGCACCGGAAATTTCCTTATCGGATGCTATTTGAAATTTTAGTTTTACTTTCCCTTCCTCTGCTTGCTTTTCCTCTGTCTTGTTTATCACGCTGACAATGCCAGGTTCATTGGCTGGGATATATATATCCGCCAAAAACTGTTCACTGCCCGCAAGATATCCTCCAAGCATTTTCTTATCAGGCATCTTCGCGCTAATGATATAGACGCCAGGTTTAATCAAGAACTCACCTCTGTCAACCGGGACTGAAATGCTCTTCCCCTTTTTCATCGCATTGACGAAAAATGAATTCGTGAGGCCTGGAAGGGAAACTGACATCCGTCGTTGATTCCAATACAAACGGGAAACCTGCCTTGACATGCCTGTTGGTTCAAACGGGTCACCAAGCCAAAGCGCATCCGGATATACTTCAAGTTTCCAGACACCCTCAGCAAGTTTATCCAGGAAATACGCGCCGGTACCATCATATTTTACAGGAACGGAATTCCCGCAGCCTGCAATATGTTTCAATCCGGATAAATTCATTGGTACTTCAGCGGTAGAGTTTGCATAATAGAAACAGCTGTCCGTGTTTGCCAGACTTAGATCTTCATCAAAACTAACACGGAAGTCTCCGAACTTGTTGTTCGCCGGATAATCACCAAAGGTGGAATATCGTGGAATATCATGAAATGCCAGTCCGGCTATCATAAGACTTATGGCTTTAGAAGGAGTGTAAAGAAGGTTCAGGTAATGTGTAGGATATTCAGTATTGCTCCAGGCTATCTGTGTCGGGTCATACGAAAACATTGTGGCAAACTGCATCCCTGCTTCACGGAAACTTCGTGCCATTGCAGGATACATATATGATCCGCCTACATCCGCTGCTTCAAACTCGTATACCATTTTAGTTTTTTTGTTGTAGCCGGAAACGCCATCCGAAGGAATTTTATAATGGTTCACGTTTAAGAGATAATTCCCCTTGAGCATTTTGTTATGTACCAGGTCGGTCGGGTACCACTGAAACGAGACACCCTGTATATTTGCTTTGCAAACTGCCTGTGCCTGAACTGGATTCCAGTTCTGGCTTATATTGTAAAACAGTGGTTTGTTATAACCGGTCCCGCGCATCACTGCGACCATCTCGTTAATATAGTCAGTGACCTCTTTCCCATTGTCAGGGTGAAAGGGTTCATTAATTATTTCCATTGCAATAATGGATGGATCGTTTCCATAGGAATGTTTTGAATAGGGATTCAAGTGATGTATAAATTGTTTCAGGTAATTTCGTTCGGCTGCCCGGGCCTCAGCATTGGTTATGAGTTCCAGTTTTGAATAGGATTGCGAAAACCCCGAAGTCAATTCATCTGGTTCCGGCCAGCCATTCCCCCACCATGCGATAGGAGTAAGAATTATTTTAATACCGTGGGATTCCAGTTTCCATATGAGATAATCAAGCAAGTCAAGATGCTCATTGGTAATCATATTGCCAGCTTTGTCAGATATCTCACGGTCCCAAACATGAACCCGGAAAGCATCGAAACCCAAACGGATCATTTGCGCTACATCAAGGTCTATGGCTTTCTTGAGGGAAAGTCCCAGTTTCTTATGTGCACGGTATGAATAGGCAAACGGCGTTGTGTAGTTCACTCCAAATAAAGCCACTTCGGTATTGGAACCTTTCCAGCGCATTACTCCATTACTATCCAAAAAAACGTCCTGCTTTGTAGCTACCGGGAGTTGCGGAAACACCGATGGACCCAACAATAAAAACATCGAAAGAATTCTTACAAAATGTCTCACTGACTATTTTCCTTACGAATATATTTGTTTGTTTTTAAGAATGATCAATACGGTGAATTATTTTATGCCAAACATTTACAGGCGTTGTATTATCATTCCAGCCAAAGTGCTACTTCAATAAAATCATTTTGTTTGTGAGACTCTTTCCGTCAGCATCCAGACGAATGAGGTAAACACCGGATATGACAGAATTACTGAAATCATTGGTGCCGTTCCAGGTGACGGAATGTTCACCTCTTTCCAGAGTTCCGCTTACCAGTTTTTTAACCACTTCACCCAAAAGATTATACACTCTGAGCTGAACCGTTGTTTTATTGGGAATGGAGAATTTTATTTTTGTTGCCGGATTAAACGGATTAGGATAATTCTGATACAACACGAATCGATCAGCTATCAGCGATGTTTTATCCGCTATTCCAGTAACCGGGAGCTTATCATTAAAGAATTTCCAAACCAACGTTGTATCCGAAACTGGAAAATTAAACGTTCTGTTTGTTATGCCGGATTCCCAGCCGCCAAATGAGCTATTCTTTACAAAATACTTGTAACTGATTTGTGTTCCGGCAGCAATCTTCTTTTGGGGGAACCAGACAACACCGGACCAGAATGAACCCGGGCCAACACTGATTGGTTCTTTTTTTAGGATCAGATTATCCAAACTCCATGATAAGACACCTGCGCTGGTTGCCGAATCACCTCTCACTGAAACCGGTCGTGCATTGGTAGTATCATATAGTCCTGCCCTAATAAGCTGTGCAACGTTAACACGGAAAAGGATCCCGACTGAATCCGCTTTATGGATAACAGGCGACCAATATTGAGCTGCCTTTGCACCGGTACCATTGAAATACTCCAGATCAAGAACAGTGTCAACCAATCCCGCGGTGAATACGCGATAATTGACAGCCGAACTGTCAAACGGAGTGATCTGCCCTTCCCATCCGAGGTTACGATAGGTAGACGTTGCTGATGTGTGACCAGCCCAGAACAGGAATTGCATTTCATCGGCAGGATACATTTTAAACTGATATTGCCAGTAATCACCCCCGGTGTTTTTCATAGTGATTTGCGAGTTTTGATCCCAGGTGAATTTTTCGCCACTGGGGAAAAGCCCTGAACTGACACCGGAGACCTGTCCCCTTGCCTGTACATAGCCCGTGCTCTTGAGAGTATCGCCAAGTGTTGCGGTGTTCAGGCGCAAGGTAACTTTAACTGCCGGCAGACTATCGTTGTTTTTAAAAGCCTGCAGCGTGGAAAAAGCATTGTTCGAAAAATCGAAGGTGGCGTAATTCTCCCAAGCGGAACCAACCGGGGATACAGATATATACGCCGGTTCCCAATAGAAAAAGCCAATCCCCCGTTTCGCTGTAGTGTTCTTTATAAGCTGAATCAGGTAGGTTAAAAAGTCACGCTGCCCCTGGGCATTGACCGGATAACCGGATGGAAGCTTAGCCGGATCGAAACCGACATTTGAAACTCCATCATTCAAATATTGAGAAGTCCATGGATAGGCAGTCTCGACGATTACTATGTCTTTACCATACCGCGTTGCCAGATCATTGAGATTATTCTGTGCTGCAGCCAACGAGCCGTGCCACCAAGGATAGTATGAAAGGCCAATGATGTCGAAAGACACCGCATATGATTTCAGATTATCGAAAAAATAACGTGATCCGGAATTATCCCCACCACGATCAATGTGGATCATTATCTTTACCGAAGTATCAACGTCTTTAACACCCTGGATCCCGGCTTTAAGCAGCGTGGTAAAGTTACCCCACCCGCCGCTGCTAATCTTTCCGTCCGGCCATAACATACCACCGGTGATTTCATTCCCTACCTGCACCATATCGGGCAGTGCATTCTGCGCCTTAAGAGCAGCAATAACCCGTTTCGTGTAGGACCGCATGCTATCTGTAAGCGTTGCGAAGGAGAGACTGCTCCAGGCAGCAGGTTTTGTCTGCTGCCCGGGATCAGCCCAAGTATCGGAATAGTGAATATCAAGAAGGAATTTGAAGCCTTTCGCTTTTACATTCTTTGCAAAGGCAATTGTAGAGTCCAGCCCACAATATTTATTCGAGGGTGAATACCAGAGCCGAAGCCTGACATAATTGGCGCCGGAATTTTTAAAGATGTCCAGCACATTGCCAGGCACATTATTGGACTTCCAGACACCACCGGCGTTACTTATCTGCTGAGCCGTTGATATGTCTATGCCGCGGATAAAATTATCCGTACCGGACTGTGAGAATGCCGAAAAGCTCAGCACCAGCGCGATGCAAAGTGATAAAGCGATTTTCTTGATCATTATTTAACTAATAACATTTTTTGTGCTTGTGAAAAATGTCCGGCCTGCATTTTCAGCAGATAGATGCCGGATGCAACGGGCATCCCGAAATCGTTCCGAGAATTCCAAACCAAACTGTGAACACCGGGAGTTTGTGCCTGGTTAACCAGGGTAGCAACTTTTGCTCCAACGATATTATATACTTCGATCCTGACATTTTCGGGTTTCGCGATCGAATACGTTATTGTCGTCGAAGGGTTAAAAGGGTTCGGATAGTTTTTGTACAGCGCATACTGATTGGGCAGCACATCATTTCCGATGGTGACTCCGGCGATTGAGCCAAGATCCGGCGGTGTTTCAACTGTCAGATTATTCTGCAGCCAGGCCACCTGAGCAAGTGAGAATGATGAAGGCCATGTTACTGTTGAACCGCTAACCTTTGACGGTACAATATACTGATAATATCTTCTTCCTGAGTTTGTTCCGCCGCCATTTTGCACTTCACCCGTAGTGGAGGTATACACGATGCGGTAGCATACCTGGTAGAACGTAGGAGCCTTCAGACTGACGGTAGCCGTATATTTTCCGTCGGCATTGGGAGATGTCAGCATGACCCGGTTATCGGTGCCATACATGGTTTTACCCTGCGTGACTGGAATGAAACATCCGTCATACTGAATATAGACAGTATCAATCCCGGGCCGGAACAGCGTGTTTGTCGGATTTGTGGTTGCATTCGTTGCAGGAGTCATATCAACGTTAAAGGTTAAATCTATAGGAGTTGTTAAAACGCTGTTAGGATGCAGACTGTTGAAGAACTGTTGTTCCGCTCCAAAATCTCCGGGTACTGTCTGATCGGAAAGTCCGGGGAAATTATAGGTTCTGTTTCCACCGCCAACGACACCCGGTTCTTCCCATCCATTTGCAAGGAATAATCCGGGGATATAGTTTTTGTGAGTAGTGTCTATACGAGTTGAATCCCAGGAAATGAAATATTTATAAACGATCTGTGTACCTGCGGTCATAGTGAACGCATCGGACAATATCCATTCCTGGATGGAAGGGACATAGGTCATTTTCAGCATCGTTGGTTCAGTGTCGAAGGTGAATGATGATGGAGGCCATCCTTTTGCACCAGTGACAGCAATTTTATCGCCGAGTCCGCGGTTGAACAAACCTGCTTTTTCAAGAGCATCCAATCTGAGACGGAAATTAATAGTGCCCGTGACCGGAGGCCCGCTCGGTGGCATATTATTGAAATAGGACCAACTGATGGTAGTATCGCCGGCAGCCAATATAGAGCTGGTAATGGTAAATTTGCGGTCGCTGATATTTTCCCACGTTGAACCATCAATGGTGAACTTATAGGATTGAACCGTCCCGGCAGTAACTGCTGATTTGGGAACATACGCAACGCCACTCCAGAACGAGCCGCTGTTAACGCTGCTTGCTTCCCTTGACAGGCTAATGATCTTAACCCAATCGGGGGATGCACCAAACGGGGCGCTTCCGCGTACATCCGGGGTTTGCGTTGCGGGAGTGAACGATGAAACACCACCCATATTAACCCGGAAATACACTGCCAGTGTGTCCTGTTTGGCTGCGAACGGGGTCCATGTTTGTGGAACAGCACTGCCGCCGCCATTGTGATAATACTGAACCGGGAGAGAAACATCCGTTGCAGGTACGGTATATCCGCGGTTTGTGCCATACCCTGAATTGAAGTCACCTTCCCAGCCCCAAGGGGTTGTAGGGTGTTTGAAATCACCCAGATAGGTTACAAACTTATATTTAATAACATCTCCGGCTGTAGCCTTAAATGTCAGCTGCCAATAATCGCCGCCAATATTTTTAAACTTCAGGCCGGTTGCCGTATCCCAGGTGATTGCAGGAGTTGTACCTTTCACGGATTCACCGCAAAGGATCATGATATCGCTTGGATGAAGGGTGTCAAGGCAGGTCGAAGTATTGACCGTCATGGTAACATTTACTGTCTGCGCAGCAGTTTGAAAAATTGCCGAGCCGGTGAATACGGCCAGCACGATCAAAGCAAAGAAGAAGGTCAGTCTGTCTTTCATAATTCGATCCTTTATTAGTTAATGAGTCATTATCGAAAATCATTCAAAATTTTATTTGCAGAGTAAACCTGCTCGAATTTCCCAAGTGGACGAAATTCTGATAAGCATAGTCAATTGTTACCTTTGCATCGCCCACTACATTCATTTCGTGCAAACTTAACCCGAAGGTGAAGGTTGCCTCGTTATTCGGAAGAAACAGATCCTTGTATCCACCGCGGAGCTGGACTTTATCTTTTAGCAACCCGATCTCGCCACCAAGGTTCACGCTCTGTGCATTATCATTTGGACTTACCCCATCCATTGCGAGGGTAAAACGGAAATCATCATTTGTTATGAGCTCATCTGAGATTCCTACGCGCATTATCAAAGGGAGATCAAATGCGTCCGTGTTCAACGATGCAGTTACACTTTGATTGGTTCCTGCCTGATTTGAAATTACGGCAGGTATATAAAGGTCTTCACCGGTCATCTGGATCTTGGTACCAAAATTGGAAATGCTTGCACCAAGACGTATGCCCGCGAAGGGTGTCTGGAATAAAGTTCCCACGTCAAAACCAATAGCGGCAGCATAATCGTTGTAAATAGTCTCACGGATATATTTGAAAGTACCACCAATTGAAAACCTGTCGGTTAAATTGCGGCTATAAGACAACCCTATTGCAAAGCTTGAGGCATTGAACGTTTCACCGGTGCCCATGGGCTGATCGGGCGTGGTGACATCCATATCGTTTGTATGCATTATGCTGGTACTTAGACCGGCTGTTCCAAGGCTCCCCAATGGAATGGTCAATCCAATAAAATCGAAATAAATGCCCGGCAGCCAGAGCGTATGATCGAACATGAGCGTATTTTCGTTAATTGACGACATTGCAGCCGGGTTCCAGTAGAGCGCTGATGGATCACTTTGCATGGAAACATAGGCACTTCCCATTCCAATGGCTTCCGCCCCAACCGGGATACGCAGGAATACTGCACCGGCAGTTCCCACCTTATTAACGGATTGCGCGAATGCCGGCTGAACAAAAGCCCACATGCAGAGAAGGATGAACAGCCAAGCCGATAAACGAGTGTTATTATTCATTTTCATAACGGTTCATCTTCATTTAATAATTGCAAATGTTCCGGTTCGCTGCCCAATGCCGGGTGCATCAACGTGATAAACGTAAACACCGTATGCGACTTCAAACTTTTCATCGCTCAGAACGTCCCAGATTTCCGTGCCATTCTCGAATTGGGCACTGTGCTCTATTTTTTTTACAAGCGCACCGCTCACATTGAATATTCTGATTGTACACTGAACCGGCAGATTGACAAAATGTATTTCACGCGACCCGCGTCCACTTGAATAGGTGTTTCTGGGCTCCCAACGCTCTGCCGCCAGATAGGGGTTCGGAACCACCCGTATGTTGCCGAGACTATTCTTTGCCTTTGTTGCAGAAATGGACGAACCCTGCATTTTAAAGGTATATGTGTCATATGAAAGGAACGGTTTGAAAAGAATGATCTTCAATGTATCCCCTGCCTGAGGATTCCTTGTCCCCTGCCGGATATTCAGCACAACCTGCCAGGTGAATTGGAGCTTGCCTGTGCCGGTTGGTTCCAGAAAATATATCGCGTCAGCCTGATTTGCATTTAACGGGTTAACACTGAACTTACCGTCACTGCCATCCCCTTCGCTGAATGCGAACGGTATTTCCATATTTTGCGTCAGGTTGACCACCTTAAAATTGACGGCCTTCGATGGGAATTTGATGAAACTTATCCCTGTATCTTTGGATGTTCCAATTCCTACATCACCAAACACAATAGCATAATCGTTCGGACTCTTGAATCCGTTCACAGTCAATAAAGTGACCGGATTAAAATCAAAAGAATAAGGACTGGTACTGTTCCACCCGGTTAACGTCGAATTAAGCGAAATTGCCTGAACGTTGGTAAGACTTAACCGGAAGCCGTCCGTTACGGGAAGTTCTGCGCCGTTAGTAAGCACAGTATCTTTGGACAGCAATACCTGACTGTTGGACAGGTTCTTTAGAGTGAATGATTTCGTTGTTGTGAAATCTTTATTATTTACTTTATAGGTAGTATCGGTAAACGACAGTTGATACTCATTTCCATTTTTGATTGCGGTTGGGTCTACCAGTTTAATACCCACGCTTCCGCTTGCACCGCCGGTTACATGGGTAAAAGATGCAACCTCCGGAGGCATATATCCGGCTGCTTCTGTTGTTGGTCTTACAACTGCAACGTTGATCCCATGCGTGATTGTCCCGTCACCGGAAACACTAACCTGTATTGGTGTCTCCGCCGGTCCAATGTTGGCAGCGGGATAGCCAAAGTTGTATGCTGTAACCGCATAGAAGTACCGCTGTCCGTTGGTAACCCCCGAATCCACAAACGCATGCCTAAGTCCGGTTTCGCTGCCCAGCCAGAACTTAACGCCATTTATATCCACGGCGCTAAAACCACTGACGCCGTCGACCAGATCAGATTGGTCAATTGGGTTTAAAAGTGTTTTTACTCCGAATCCATCGGTAATAACTTTGGCATCCAGAAAGGCGGCATCAGTTGCGCGGTAAACACGGTAGCCTTCAAAATTATGTCCGTTACCTCCAATTTTATTGATATAGCGGTCAAACGATTTTTCAGCGAAATTGTCCCAATACAGTGTAACTTTCTTATCCCCGGGCACAGCGGTCAGTGTCACCTGCTGTGGCGCAGAAGCAAACTGATAGTCAGCACCATAGGCAAGATCAGCCTGATGCATCTTGGATGTAACACTCGCGATGTCATCATCTTTGGTTTTCCCGCCACCGGCAATAGCAATTGAAACAGCCATCCGCTGACGTTGGCCCGGAAGCAGCGGGAAAAATCCGGAGGAGACATAAACGTCATAATCACCGATGCCTCTGACAAGGTTTATATTACCAGGAACCATCAGTAAATCCCACAAGCCCTGGTCTCCAGCAGTTGCAAAATTTAGTGAACCTACAGGAATTTGAACGGCACTTGTCACGCCTAACTGGTCGGATTCACTGACATCGGTTTTATCAATGTTGGGTTCACCGGGGAATTCGGTACCCACGCCGGTCGTTGGTTTTCCGTCACCTTCGCCAACGTCACCGGTATGAGCCACACCATCCAGACCTACATCATCGAGCACCGGATCCCAGTCCGCATCGTTGTCGAATCCATCATCGCGCGATTCGTCGATCACAGGTGCAACATTGCTGTAATTCCATGCAGCATTTGTTCCGGGTACAATAAAGCCCCGTTTAAGAGTATCGCCAATCGGGAAGTATAGATAGTTTATAAACCGAACCGGCTTTACGACTCCGGTATATTGATTGACGTGATTAAGATGAATAGAAGCACGTTCATCTATCAGTCCGTTTAAATTATCGTCATAGCCATTGGCAACGGTATCTTCGCCCAAAGCAATGCCGCCTGCAGGAAGTTCATATGCCTTTCCGAGACTGTAGACAGTCCCGCCGCCCGCAGGATATGCGGTGATTATTCGATTGTATGTATTGGGCTCAATTAAAACGATCTTGTCACCCGGTTTAATAAAGCGAGTCTGGAAATCCTTCGCTGCAAAATGAGGGCATACTGAATCCGCAACACCGGAAATCTGCGCAACCAGATTTGGGAAATCATCAGAATCGCCGTCATTGTCAATACCATCAACACTGTTACCCGGAGTTTCAATATATTTGACTGCTGCAACCCCTACCGGGTCAGTTCCAAATGCAGCACTGCCTTTTCTGTCTGAACTTGTCAGGAAGGTTATCGCGGTTGTTAAGTCAACATAGGGATAGTTATTAGGTCCCACCCCGCCGACATAATCTGCAACAAACATCATGAATGCTGCTTTGTTTACCGGCTTAGTGGCATCATTTAACACATCATGAATAAAGAAAACCACATCATTAATAAGAACCTGTGACCATGCCATTGAGCGTATATCAACAACATAACCGAGGCCACCGCGCGTCAAATCGGTCGTATCCGGATAATAGGGATAACGCTTATACTTATCGTCCGAGGTTACAAAATACATTTCTTCATCGGCATTGAAAATATTCTTGCCGAAATAGCCGTCCCATGAGCCAGGCCAACCCGGATCAAGTGGATCAGTCCTTTTATCACGCCATCCGCCCTGATAATCCTGCGGCCATGAATTCTTGTTATCGCTGCGTGCTATTTCCTGTTGCTGTGGATTGATAAACCCTTTGACAGGTTCGAAATTCCAGGTATTACCGCTGGGATCAGTTTTGAATACCGGCATCTCGACCAGATGAATAGTCTTCCCTGTGTTATCCTGCACTTCACCGGCGGCCCAGAAGGAGATCAGCGCGATGTATATCCTGCCGGTATTTTTCGGCCACTCATAGTCGAAATAATTGGCCTGACCATTGGGGTTTCCGCTATAGCCGGAATTGAAAATGGTTGCACGGATATTGTTGCCGTCAATATTGGAGTATCTGCGATAGTTAGGGTCTCCTCTGAAGTCCGATGGTTTATAGTCCAGTACCTGCCCGCAAATTGTTGCAGTGGTCAGCATAAAAACCAGGAGCGAATAAAACTTTATTCTGATCATTCCAATACCGTCAATTGTTAAATGAGATTTGCGTGCCGAAATAAATGCTTCTCGGAACACTGTAATAATTGGGATAAACGAACCATGTCGGATCATAGTTAGTAACCGTTTGCTGCTGAAGTGTGTAATCCGGTTTTCCGGTATCGCCGTAAACTGTCACAGGATTCCTGGCATCAAGCAAATTGAATACTTTCAGGAAAAGTTGAAAGCCGAAGGACGAGAATGCAAAATCCTTATGAACCTGCATGTCGATGTTGGCAAGCATCGGTTTTCGGCGACTGTTATTGGCAAGGCCGGTTATGATATTTCGTCCGGTATAGGCACCTGCTGTAACCGTCGGCGTATAGGGCTGGCCAGTGCTGAGAGTTGCTATCAGACTAACACCCCAGTCAGAGCTGCCCACATATAGATTTGTGTTCAATGTATGAGTCTGATCCCAGTCGAGCGGCGTCAGGTAACGTGTAGGTGCAGCCCCGTTCTGCTGAGAATAGAATTCCTGATCGGGTGATGAGTTGGTGCCCTCTGCAATTTGGAACGTATAATCGACACCGAACGAGAAATAATCGGAATAACGTTTTTTAACCGACAACGTGATACCCCGGGCGTTTGCAAAGTCACGGTTAATGCGTTCGGAGTAAGAAATACCGGCAACGAAGGTGGGTATTGGCTGACTTGAAGATATCCAATCCCGTATATCGCGATAATATGCGGTCACATCAATTGCGATATCCCTCGTAAGTTGTTGTTGTAATCCAATCTCATAAATAGTGGTTCGCTGAGGTTTGAGATCATTGTTGCCGAAGGCTCCCTGGATGCCCTGAGTTGAAGTTAGCTTGAACTGGTCACCAATATATAACTGACTGTAATCCGGGATTTGCTCAAAGATACCGAAGGAGAAGCGGATAATTCCCTGATCCGTTATAGGATAGGCAATTCCAAAGCGCGGGCTCAATCCGGTTTTCACGGTTGTTTTTTTATACCAGAATGCTTCACGATCGGCCACAGTGAGCATATTGCCGTCAGTCTGTTCATCCAGACTGATCTTGCCGTCTCCGTTTATGTCACGGTAGATGTGTTCCAGTTTAAAAGGATTATAGATGTCCGGATCAGCACGGTCAATGGGGACCTGTCCCTGAGGATCGAAAAGATCGAAGCGGAGCCCGGCATTGAAGATGACGCTTTCGAATTCAATTTTATCCTGAATGTATGCGCTGAAACTGAATGGATGACGGTCAAATTTATCATGCTTGGGCGAGTCGGTTCCGGGCACCACAGGAACAAAAGGCCATATAGTCTGCCCACTGGCACCGACTGCGGGAATAAGCGTTATATTCTCATAGGTAAGTTTATCGAATTGCGCCTGCACGCCCAGTTTTGCCAGATTGATCCTGTCAATCTGACTTGTAAGATCCCATTTCAGCGTGACACTCTTTGTTGTGCGTGAAAAACGATTAAGATCGGTTCCTGCGGTGACAAAATGATAACCGGCGATGGTTGCTGAATCGGGAGATACATAACCCGGATCAAAAACGTCCTCATAAAGACGTGTTATGTACTCATTATTTTTATATGCGAAAGTCAGTTCCTGGTATGTGTTCAGGAACAATACGTGAGTAAGGGTTGCAAATCCGCTGTAACCATCGGATTTTGCATTACTTGAACCGTAAGGGTTCCACTGGTACAAATGATTGTAGAGTCTGTCCTGTTCCGTGCTGCCAAACGCATCCACTTTCAACCGGAAGTCCTCAGAAATGCGCCAATCAATAGTGGCCTGTCCGCTCCATTTACTGCTTGAGTTCATGGAGACAAAGGTATTGTCACCCGGGTTGGGAACCAGTGTCCAATTCACCAACCTGGCCCGGCCCTGAGGCAAATATTTATTTATTCCATAAATATAACCGCCGTCGAAGTTTCTTCTTCCCGAAACGAAGAAGGTCAGTTTATCCTGAATTATTGGCCCGCTCAGAAATCCCTGGAAATTATAATTTGCAACCGGGCTTATCGCATCGATATGCTGGAAAATGCCCGTGTTATTGCTTACATAATCCCCGCTCCATACTTCGAGATTACCCGATAAATGCTGCCCCCCCGTTTTAGTCACTATGTTAACAACACCACTCATAGCGTTGCCATATTCAGCATTAAACGTTCCGCTGATCACTTTCAATTCCTGGATTGATCCGGTCTCAACAGTCAGGGCCTGGGTGCGGTTAAAATCATCTGTAATACTGACGCCATTTATAAGATAGGATATTTCACTTGATCTACCACCCCGGATATGGATGCCGCCGTCAGCGCCCTTGCTAACCCCTGCCTGCTGCGATATCAACTGCGTCATGTTTTGCAACGGAAGTTCCTTTATCTGATCCGCAGTGACTCTCGATTCAGTAGAAGTCATATCTTTTATAACCAGCGGAGCCTTAGCATAGACAACCACTTCATGATCCAGGGTCACTGCGGTCTGACTTATCTGGAAATCTATTCTTGTCGTCAGCCCTGTGCCAACCTGGACTGTTTTAATGACAGTGGTTGCATATCCCACGCACTTGGCCACTAACGAATAGGTTTTTGGCGGGACATTAACTATGATGTATTCCCCTTTTACATCAGTTGCGGCACCAAGACCGGTGCCCTCGACAAGGATACTGACCCCGATCAAACTTTCACCGGTCTTTTCATCTGTCACTTTGCCGGCAATTTTACCGGAGTTTTGCGCATTGGCAACGTTTGCAATGAACCATGAAACAATGATTAGAAGAATCACCATGCTTTTTTTCATTTGTTGTCAACTTTGGTTAGTAAGTTTAATACGGTTACTTTTTCGGGGAATATGCGGATCTTAAGACTATTCCCCAGAGCATTTGCATACTCTTTGCGGATTTTAAACCAGTTCAACGTGGTTAGCGTTTGTTCAATCTCTCCTCTAACTTCCTCCAGACTTCTCATCACTGGAGCTTTCAAATCGGTACATTTAAGGAACAAATATTTCACACTATCAGCAACAGGGCCCAGCCATTCACCTGTATGCAACCTGAACACCTGCTCAGCAAGTTTTCCCAGGTCACTACGTCTAAAGAAGCCCATGTCCCCACCATTTTTTGCTGTGCCAGCCTGAAGCGATGCTTGACCGGCAAGCTTTTCGAAGGGAACACCGTTTTTCAATGATCGGGCAACAGAATCTGCCGTTGATGCATTATTGACGAGTATTGAGCTTAATCTCATTTCCGCTTCTTTCATGTAGCGATCGCTGTTCTGCACGTAGTAGGCCTTTATTGAATCAGGAGATATCTTAATATTCTCACGCAATTCTTTTTCAACCATTGTCATCAACCAGGTTCCAAAATTAAATGCTACTTTTTTCGCAAAGGATGCTGCCGTATCCAGATGTGCAGCAAGAGCCTTCCTGACAATGTTTTTCCTGAGCATTAATCCTGATACAAAATCTTCCAGGTCATTTTGAGAGTGTATCCATTTGCGCTGCTCTTCGGATGTAGCCTGCATTTCCCTTATAAGTGTCTTCAGATCCCACTTCCCTGCTTTCGATTGGACAACTACGGTATTTTTATCCTTCTTCAACAGTGCCGAGGCATTTTCTGCAAGACTTGCATCCGGTGCAGCCTGCATAACAGCATAGAGTTGGGCAAGCAATGTTTTATTCAACGTTACCGCGAGCATCTCCTTTTGTTGAGCGGTGTAACGCTTTGTGGCATCTTCATAAGCCCGTTTTGTAACAAAGGCCTTGATGCGCTCATGTGCTTTCAGATACTCGCTCTCGATTACAAACGGATTTGTTTTTTTGTCTTCCACTTTAATAACACTGTAGCCTGTAACGGTCTTCACCGGAGGAGAAATTTCCCCGGGTTTCATCGCAAAAGCGGCATTTTCAAAAGCGGGATCCATATCATCCACGGAAATATAGCCAAGATCACCGCCGTTATCCCGCAATTTGGGATCATGGAATATTTCTTTCGCCAAGTCATCAAATGTTCTTCCCTGCCCAAGCTCTTTATATATTTTATCGGCTTCCTCCTTCGAACGTGCATACAGATGGCGTACTTTAATTTTGGTATTCATCCTGATATACATGCTCCGGATATCATCCTCGGTAACAACAATGGTGGGCTCTATATACTTAACGGAAAATGCATTAAGCAATTCCTGCGTTTTTATTCGCTCGTATTCGGCTTTGGCTGTTTTCGATTTATCCAATCCCCTGTTTTTGGCGTCCGCGATCAAAACTTCATCATCAACAAGATTCAGCAGATATTTAATTCTTGTATCGCTGTTATCGGTCAACCCTACCCGTAACAGTTTATCTTTATAGGCCGTCTTAAAATCTTGAACAGTGATTACTTTACTGCCAATAACTGCAAGAGTATCATGATTATCTCCGGAGAACCCTTGCGCGGAAATACTGTGACACATTGCCATAACAAGAATAATACAAAACGGTAAAACGACTACGTTTACCCTAAACATGATCACCTTCTTCATTTAGCCGCTGCCGTTTTATAATGCACATCGGGCAATTGCCGCAGTATACTCGCACTCATTTCTGGGGTGATGTCCCGCTGGGGCTCTGAAAGCATTTCATAACCAACCATGTATTTCTTTATGCTTGCCGACCGTAGCAATGGCGGATAGAAATGCATGTGGAAATGCCATTCCTTGTGATGTCTCCCATCAGTAGGGGCCTGATGGATGCCAGCTGAATAGGGAAAGGACGTCTTGAATAAATTATCATATTTGACGGTGATAGTTTTTATCGCGTTTGCAAAGGCCTTTATTTCTTCGGACTTAAAATCCTTCAGATTCTCATATCGTTTTTTTGAAATTATCATTGTCTCATATGGCCACACAGCCCAGAACGGGACGACTACCGTGAATAATGCATTCTCGCAGACAATCCGTTCACCGAGTTTTTTCTCCAGTTTCAGATAATCACTTAATATGGTTGTGTTGTTCTTTCTAAAATAACGGGTGAATTGCAGCAGTTCCTTTGCGGGGTCGGTCGGTATACTTTCCTGTGCCCAAATCTGACAATGCGGATGCGGATTACTGTTGCCCATTATCGCGCCTTTGTTCTCAAATATCTGGACATGATTGATTTTTGGATTTTTACTCATTGCCTTGAATTCTTTTTTCAGGGTTTCAATTACTGATTGAATTTCTTTTTCAGACATTTCAGCAAGAGTAAGATCGTGGCGCGGAGAAAAATTAACCACTCTGCAGATGCCTTTTTCATTCCTGGATATCAGCAGGTCGTTCACGTTGTGCGAACGTGAGGGTATTTTTTCAATCATCGAGGAAAAATCATTGGTAAATGCAAAACTACCGGTATAATCGGGATTGCTCTCCCCGTTGGCACGCTTATTCCCGGGGCATAAATAACAGTCCGGATCGTATTGTGGACGGATGATCTCTTTCGGGGGAGACACCTCACCCTGCCAGGGACGATCGGTACGTTGGGGTGAAACCAACACCCATTCACCGGTTAAAATGTTCTTTCGTCTATGCGGAAACCGGTTATTTTCAAATTGCTGCATTTTCTTTCACACTCACTATACTTGTTCCTCCACTGATCTTCGTTACATACACTGTAGTGTCGTGCCCAAATTTTTGATTGTATTTCTTTTTGATCAGTTTGGTCACCGGTTTCACGAATTCATTTTTAATCAGGTTTATCGTACACCCGCCAAATCCACCGCCCATCATCCGGGAACCGTAAACGGCGGATAAATCTTTCGTCTCTTCCACCAGAAAATCAAGTTCGGGACAACTGACCTCATAATCACTGCTCAATCCCTCGTGCGTTTTGTACAACAGCGACCCAAAAGCGCGAAGTTCATTCTTTTTAAGAGCATCACATGCCTGCAACAGCCTATCATTTTCACCGACTACATAACTGCATCGCCGATATGTCACTTCATCCATCCGTGCTTTACACTCCTGCAGCATGGCAGAAGAAACATCACGCAAACTGTTCACCTGTCCGTAAACTGACTTAATGGTTTCCACTCCTCTGCTACATTCAATCCGGCGTTGATTGTATTCCGATGATGCAAGCGTATGTGATACATTGGTGTTAAAGAAGACAATTGAAATGCTTTCATGTGCAAAAGGTATCAGTTCATATTCCAGCGATCTACAGTCGATCCTGAGAGCATTTCCCTGCTGTCCAAAAACGTTGATGAACTGATCCATGATGCCGCAGTTTACCCCCACGAATTCATTCTCGGCTTTTTGTGCCATCTTGACCATTGACATTTTATCTATTCCCAAACTAAAAATCTCATTCAGCGCAAAAGTCAAACCGGCTTCCAGTGCCGCTGAAGATGAGAGACCTGCTCCAATAGGAATATCACCACCGAAAACGCAATTAAAGCCACTGATGACATGCCCGGCCTTCTGAAACTGATCGACAACGCCCAGCAAGTAATTTGGCCAGCTTTTTGTTGATTTTTTCAGTGTTTCCAACGAGAAATCAAAATCCTCATTCAGATCAGCCGCAAAAAGGCGGCACTGCCTGTCGGACCTTGGGGCTATGGCAAAATAAACTGCTTTGTCGATAGCTGCAGGCAATACAAAGCCCATGTTATAGTCTGTATGTTCACCAATCAAATTCAATCTTCCGGGTGAACGGACCAGGAGAGGCTCGTCCCCGAACAGACTCCGGTATTTATTTCCAATTTTCTGGAAAGAATTCATAAAACACTCAAACCGTTTGTTTTCTGGTGGTGAAATACAGCACGCCCCCAAACAAAAACATTATCGCTCCCCACCAGATATCCGGGTGAATTTCACTGAGAACCGTTTTCTGTTGCGGAGGATTTAGAAGAAGATAAATGCCGTTAAGCATAATAAGTCCGCCGATTACAAGAAGAATGAGTCCGACGAAAAACCAGATGGGTTTCATTTTATGTTCTGACATGATTTTCTCCTTCTACCAGAATATAAGATTAAGAATGATTAAAACGATCAAAGAGATCAGAGCAACAAATTCCGGTCGCTTAAGGAATGGAACGGGTTGGTCATGGTTCTCCTTGGTCAAACCTTTCACCAGCCCAACCAGTTCTTCCTTGGATTTCTTTTTGGTGAAAAGACTGACGACAACCGTAACAACTGCACAGATGAGCCATGCCCACCAGGCACGCCAGAAGTTTGTTGCCATATCGCTATGGACACTTGACATAGTTATGATACTCTCGTTCATCCAGGAAAATTTCACTGCCATGTATAACGAGAACGAGGAAAGCATTCCTGCAACCAGGCCCCAGAACGCACCGTTCGGTGTTATCCACCAGATGAACATCCCCAGAAGCATGGTTGCAAACAGAGGCGCATTTACCCAGGAGAATATCGCCTGCATATAGTCCATAATGCTCGGAAAACTCTTTGCCCAATATGCGGTTACCAGCGACAATGCTACACCCACGATGGTGGACACCCGTCCCATCCAGAGGAGATGTGAATCGCTTGCTTTTTTGTTGATAACTGCGCGGTAAATATCATAGGTCCAAACCGTGTTGAATGCGCTCACATTTCCGGCCTGTCCCGCCATGAAACCTGCCAGAAGAGCCGTGACACCAAGCCCCACCAGTCCAGATGGATAGTAGCGGGCGATCAGCATTGGCAGAGCCGAATCATAGTTTATCTGTCCGCCGTCTTCCAGCAGGTGAAAATTACTGTTGGGATCTTTCGAAAGCACAATGGCAATGAGTCCCGCAACAATAACAATGAATGGCAAAGCCATTTTAAAGAACGAGGCTAATATAGGTGTCATACGGGCAGAGCGAAGGTCCTTGGCGGAAAAAGCCCGCTGAATGACAAGAAAATCCGTTGTCCAGTAACCAAACGAAAGTACGAACCCCAATCCCAACACGATGCCTCCCCAACTGATGAGCATTCCGTTTTGTGTAGGATCAGCGGATGTTGACCATAAGGTTGTGAATGCACCCTGAGCACTGAACTGGTTGATCCGGTTCATGATCTCTTTGAGACTACCAATTTCGATAATGCCAAGAATGGAAATGAGGAACAGTCCAAACCAGATTAAAAAGAACTGAATGATCTCGGTAAAGATGGCCGACATCAGCCCGCTCAACCCCACGTATATTGCTACGGTTATTGCAGACGCCCACAAACTGACATCCCAGTTCCAACCCAGAAACGTATGCAGAACAAGGGCCATAGCATAGAGATTGATCCCTGAGACCAGCAACGTCATGATGGCGAAGGCAATGCCGTTAAGAACGCGGGTTTTTTCATCAAAGCGCAGTTTCAAATAGCCGGGGACCGAATTGATCTTGCTGCTGTAATAGAATGGCATCATGTAGATACCAAGAAAGAGCATTGCAGGGATAGCGCCAATCCAGTAAAAATGGGCGACATACATTCCATACTTAAATGTATTACCGGTCATTCCCAGAAGCTCCAGGGCGCCAAGATTTGCAGACAAAAAAGCAAGTCCGGCGACCCACATGGAGTTTTTTCTTCCGGCAAGGAAAAAGTCCTCCTGACTGGTAGTAAAGCGTCTCAGATACCAGCCAATGCCTATCACAAATGCAAAATAGACTAAGATGATCACCCAATCAATAAATGAGAGCCCAATTGCCTGCATGCTATCCTCTTAAAAGGTTATTCAATAATTAAAAAATATAATCAGTTGTAACAGTCTTATACCAAATTCACGTTATACAATTCCGGGTTCACTATAACAAACATTGTACGAGTTATTTCCCCTGTTACATTTTCGCAAACGTTTGCAATTTTGCGGAAAAATTTTTCGCTCAATGTTTATGTTGAACTTCTAACCAACAGTTTTGCTTCGAGCACAACCGTTTTTGGTTTTGCTGAAGGCTTTTCACTTTCTATCAGTTCGATCAGAATTTGAGCGGAACGTTTTCCCATTTCAAACGATGGCTGATCGATAGTCGTTATTGGAGGATCTACCAAAGCAGTTATCTTATTATTTGAAAAGCCGACGATACCGATATCATCCGGTATTTTCAACCCCGCTTCTTTTATTCTCTGGAATGCTCCCACTGCAACAGGGTCGTTAACCGCGAAGATCGCATCCGGAATGATGTTATCTTTCAGGAGGATATCCATTGAATGGTATCCGTCGGTTTCGTGCAATCCTCCGTAGCAGATCAGTTCCTTCCTGAAGGGAATATTTGCTTTCTTTAATGCGTCGCTATACCCCTTAAGGCGGAGCTTGCAAATTTCAAGATCTTTAGGCCCGGTAAAGTGTGCTATCCGTTTATACCCTTTACCGATTAAATGTGAAACGGCTTCAAATGCACATTTTGTATCGTCGATAATAACTTTACTGACAGAAATCCCATTACAAGCCCGGTCAAAGAACACCAGCGGAATACCGCGATCGATAACACCCTGGAAATGGTCACCATTCTTTGTGTTCTGAGAAATGGAGGCAACAATTCCGGCAACGCGCTGCTGAATGAGTGCATTAGTATTAACCACTTCCCGCTCAAAATTCTCGTTGGACTGACAGACAATTATAGTATAGCCTGCATGGTACGCCACTTCTTCAATACCGCTTATGGCAGAAGAGAAAAAGTCGTGCTGTATTTCGGGTACAATAACGCCTATGATGGTGGTCTTGCTGGTTTTCAGGCTTTGGGCAATGGAATTGGGCCGGTAGTAAAATTCTTTGGCAAGCTTTTTTACACGCTTTTTGGTTTCTGCTTTAATGTCCGGGTGGTCGCTCAGGGCACGCGAAACCGTGGAAGCGGAGATTCCAAGTTTTTTGGCTATATCAGTTATGGTTGCGTGTTTCATTTTCCTGCAAACGTTTGCGATAACGTTTGCAAAATAATTAATTGGCGAATGCTTGTCAAGTAATTTCTTTAAACAGAGGCTCTGACTTTCATAACACCACTCCTTTTTTTATCCACTTACATAGGGAAAACCTTGAACTGAGTGATATATCGCCCACAAAAAAGCCGTCCTTTCTGTTACCTGAGTGTATTAAAAGTCCTGAAAACTCCGAACGAATACTCGCTCCCATATGCCATTAGTCTGTTTTTCGTCGCTTTGGACTACCATTTCGGGTAATTGCCCTTCGCACATTTAACAGTAAAAATAGTTCTTTAACTTGAGTTAGTACGGCAGTATTGTAATCTGGTATACGAGCAGGTTACTGAATCAACCATCAAGGAGAGAAGAGTACAATTAGGTCAACATCAAATGAAGCAGAAAACCTATCCGCAGAAAAAATACTTTCATCTTATACAGCAGTTGTGAATACGGGTATTGGCATATTGGATACTGAAAAAGGTATCGTCCGGAAAGAGTTCAGGCAGGCGATGGAATCAGCAGTCATTTTGAAAGCACCGGGTTTGATCTCTCAATTGCGAAAAAATTTACGGGATTGATGAGTTGACTCATTATACCTCAAAGCCATTCACCAGGATGGATTTACTAACAAGCTGGCAGAAGTATTGCGTAAAGCGTAAGTTAGTATCTGATATCGTTTTACTTGCCAGCAAATCCGGATTGATCTGTTTCCTATTTCCAAGTCTACGCTGACTGTTATCAGCTCACTTTTCTACATCCGTCCTGAAACTTGATGCGGGCAATTTGTCGCTGTTAAACAATGTAGCCTCATCTGTATTGTTCCAGCAATAGCGCACTGCAACAGGAACCGATACCTTTGGTGAGCTCACGACCAGCATTTCGTTCTTCACTTTCACATCTGCAGCATAAAATATACCATCAGCACCGGCTATGGTAAAATTGTTTTGCCCTTTTCGGGGAACAACAATAAGGCCTTTGTTAAATTTAAAGGTAAGCACAACAGTACTCCCCTTCACGGCACAGCTTATATATTCAGGTCCTGAACAGGCAATTGGTTTTTTGTAAGTCTTCGCCAAAGCAATACGTGCCAGCCGGTCTCCCACATCATGCTTATTTCCCGGATGAATGTTTGTCGGGTTTCCTATGTCAAGTGTCACGGCCATACCGCTGTTGGGTACGCTTACTGCCGCCATCGCCTGAGCTTCACGCAACCGAGCCGAGTTCGTTGACGTTCCATAATCAAACGGAGCTATCTGTGTAAAATAAAAGGGGAAGCTGCCATTCTGCATGGTCTCCCGCCAGGATTTAATCATGTCCGGAAACAATGTACGGTATTCCACCGGATTGTCGGCATTGGATTCTCCCTGATACCATATCGCTCCCTTAAATACCAATGGAATAAGTGGGTTGATCATCCCGTTGTATAACGAAGTAGGCGTATTGGCCGAAAGCTGACTTATCATTTGGGGGCGCGAAGCATATTTTTCCGCATCAATTCCCCAGTAATAAAAAGTCATGTTCCTGAACTCGGCTACCGGATAATATTTCCAGATTCCCGCCAAACTAATGCTGTTCGCCGGGTTTTCTTTCAGAGCCAGCTTCATGCTTTCCGCTTTCCCCCACATACCGCCGCCACCCTGATTATCCACCACGCGCACCGCAATGACCATTTCGCTGTCTCTGCTCATCTCTGCAGAAATTGGATAGTCCCTGTCATTTCGCCACTTTCCTTCAGTTTCCATGCCTCCTGCCTTGATTCCATTAACATAGGCAATATCCATATCATCAATTGGCCCAAGCTGCAGGCTTAACTCTCTGCCTCTGTATTCCATAGGGAGTATAACTGTTTTTCTGAACCACACGGCACCGTCAAAATCGCCCAGACCTGCATTTTCCCAGTTAGCAGGCAGATTCATCGTCTTCCATTTTGCATCATCAAATAATTTGTCTTTGCAGGATAGGTCACCAAAATCCAAATGCATCCATTTAGTGGTGTCATGATCTGCACTAATGGTTATCTGTTTCAAAGAATGCATCCATTCCGCAAGTGCGTGCTCCTGCCTTGTTAACTCAGGAAGATTTGCTACAATGTTTTTATAGACAGGATAGTTTCCAAGATAGCCGGCCTCAGTCCAGGCCTGTGCGGGTGTCCCTCCCCAACTGGTGTGTATTAAGCCAACCGGAATCTTCAATGTTTCAACAAGCTTTTTACCGAAGAAATAACCTGTTGCGCTAAAAGCCGCTGCACTAGCCGGAGTACATTCTTCCCATTTCCCATTGCATTCTGCTTTCTTTTCTATCGCGAATTGCTTCTCAACAGTAAAAAACCTCAGACTTCCATTGTTCGCCTTTTTGATTTCAGCAGCTCCGCCAATAATGGTGTCCGACGGCAGCCAACCGCCTAACGGCATTTCCATATTGGACTGCCCACTACATATCCAAACCTCCCCGGAAAGTACATTTTTTATTACTCTTTTTTCTTTTCGGTTGGTAATAGTCAGCATGTGTGGTCCCCCGGCGGCAGGAGTTTTCAATACCAGCATCCATTTCCCATTTTCACCGGCAGCAGTGGTCGCTGATGATCCCCAGCTGGTCTTTGCGGAAACGGTTGTTCCCGGTGAGGCATTTCCCCATATCCGCCATGCAATCTTTTGCTGTACTACCATATTATCCGAAAACAGTGAAGGAAGGGAAAAGCCATTGGGCTGTGCTACAAGCATGCTCTGAACCAGCAATAGTGACATAATGAACTTCATTTTTTATTTACTCACATTTCAAACTAATTTATTTGCAGGATTGCATTGGCAAAAAAGTAACCAACAGGCCTGTCTGGTATAAGAACACCTTATCTTCCATGCGTCGGAGGCAAACCTTGCACATTAAAATAACGAATTCCATAAATACGCCAAACTGCGACCTGTGGTTATCTTCTTAAAAAATCATCTGTTAATTTGGTAATCGGTTGTATGTATTCATGAACCCACTTGGGCCTGGGCCAACCGAAGCTTATTATTTCGATTTTCATATTCGCGAAAATCCGTTCCAATCAGCGTCATCTCCCAAGATCCCGTTTGGGATGTGTACCCATCATTTTCTTTCATATTCCAACACTCCCTTGCTTCACTATACAACTCACTTACTGAAGCTATTCGCTATATGGCAGCGAAATGTAATACTGTCCCAATTCAGATAGCTGACCATCAGTCTGGGTGAATAAATAGGTATAATGATTGTCCGGCAAGCTCCCTCTACCATAAAACCAGGCATAACGGAAAACATCAGACCTCGTCTCACAGATATTCACCATCTCTTTCATCTGTGCTTCCTGCTTAGTATACGAATTGATTTGAACATTCCAGTTAGCCATTTCGGTCACCCAAATACTCTTTCCGTATTTTTTCAATGCGTCGAGTTGAGCACTCAGGCCATAATCATACCAATGAAACGCCAGGTAATCAATTTGCGGATCCTTCCCGCTGTTTTGAGCACGGTAGGCGGCATAGAATGCATCAAGCCATGTTACCGGATTTGAGTAACCGGACATGGTGCCCCAGGTTATCGCAGGTCCAACCAAATAAACCGTTCTTCCCTGCGCAGCAAGGTCTTTAACAACCTGTTCATAAATGAGCCAGTCGGCAGCAGCTTCGGCAGGAGTCCTGTTCGCCTGGTTAGTCAAATTCGGTTCATTCATCACCAGCAGATATTGAACCTCGGTATGCGCCAGCAAAAAGCTTTTTGCAGCAGATACATCGTCGGCGGTCAAGCTTCCCAAACCGCCCCAAAGCATTGGAAAATAGTCCATATGATACGTATTGTGATATCCCGAAGGTACTTTGCTGTTAGGTGAAGCTCCCCAGTTATACCACCAACTGATCCCTTTTGAAATGACTTTCATGTCGGCAGCGGAGGCTAAATCGAAGGCAATGCCGCGTTTCTTGCTTTTTGCCTGTGTCAGCGTATCGGAAGGAGTCTGCACAACCGGATTGGAATCTTTTTTACAACCCTGTATACTACCCAAACAGAATAACAGCAGAATGAGAGCCGCGAAATGTTTCATTACCTATACCTTATGGATTCATTATCCTGATTTCCGGAAAAGATTTGTCCGTATAAAACTACGATCAATAATAATTATTACAAAAACGCAAATAACATGCCATATATATTGACCAGGCATCATAGAATCCGGGTTAGCCCATTCACCTGTTTCTTTTGTTAACGGGTCTATTTCCACAAGAGCACCAGGCAGTGATTATATTTCTGCACAGTATACACTGCCATATAAATGCCGCCCTTATCAAAATGAGAAGGGTTATTATAATTATAATAATTCACCGCCCTGAAAAGGCTTTAAATGCCGTTTGATAAATGATTTTTTCGGGCACGAAAATTGATAAATTACATTGAATTATTATTTTATTACGTCTCTGTCGGAGAAAACTAACATGGCATCCGGACCAATCTCTTCTTCCAAAACAATTCATCCTACCGGGGAAGCAAAAAACTATACATTTGCATTAACCGTGCTTACCTCACTTTTCTTTATGTGGGGATTCCTGACATGCCTGAATGATATACTTATTCCCCATCTGAAATCGGTCTTTGTGTTGAACTATACACAAGTTATGTTGACACAATTCGTATTTTTTCTGGCCTATTTTCTCATGTCAATCCCTTCCGGAAAAATATTGCGGAAGATCGGATACAAAAAAGGTATCGTGGTCGGTTTGGTAACCGCGGCCATCGGAACCCTGTTGTTCTATCCCGCTGCCGGAATTCGCGAGTACTGGATCTTCCTGGCTGCACTTTTTGTATTGGCCTCAGGCATAACGCTTTTACAGGTTGCTGCCAATCCCTATGTTGCCATTCTCGGCAAACCGGAAACGGCATCAAGCCGTCTGACATTAACCCAGGCATTTAATTCGCTTGGCACCACCATAGCGCCATTATTTGGTTCACTTCTTATCCTATCATTAGCCACAAAATCAGCCGATGAATTGGCAAAGCTTGACGTCGCCGGTCTTGAAGCATATCGTGCTGCCGAAGCAGCAGCCGTGCAAGTCCCTTATCTTGGTCTGGCAGCAGTACTTTTACTGGTAGCAGCAGTTTTTGCAATTATCAAATTGCCGGTGATAGAAACCGCAGACGTAATGTCTGCTGACGGCAGCGGCACAAGTTTGGACACCCTGCACAAAAGTGCATGGGGTTATAAACACCTGGTTCTGGGTGCAGTTGGCATTTTTGTGTATGTAGGCGCTGAAGTTTCAATCGGGAGTTTCCTCGTTAACTATCTTGGGCAACCTTTCATTGCATCGCTCAAGGAAGCAGATGCAGGGAGAATGGTTTCCTATTACTGGGGCGGTGCAATGGTCGGGCGTTTCCTCGGAGCCTTTATTCAGCGGTATATTAAACCAGGAGTTGTGTTGGGAACCAACGCATTGGTAGCCACTGTACTGGTGATTACTACAATGCTCACGTTTGGACAAGTGGCAATGTGGTCTGTTTTATTGGTTGGATTATTTAACTCCATCATGTTCCCCACTATTTTCACTCTGGCGATTGACGGTTTGGGCAAACACACCGAAGAAGGAAGCGGAATTCTTTGTATGGCAATCGTCGGCGGAGCTATTCTTCCCATAATTCAGGGATTTCTGGCCGATAGGATTGGCATTCACCATGCATTTCTGCTCCCCATTCTTTGCTATGCTTATATAGCATATTACGGCTTTAAAGGGCATAAAATTCAGGATTAGGTTGTTGTTTAGCTCAGTTTTTACTTAGAGGGGTAAAATTGGTTAGTGATATCGTGTGAAATTCTCCGGGAATGAAGATGAGCGACATTCCCGATGAATAGTTAGAAAATATCCCGGCGCCAAGTGCCTCTGGTCGTCGGGATTTTTTTTTGCAAATCGACAGGAATTGATAAAATATGTTTCTCAATTATTATCTTTTTGGAGGTGTGATTCTGACCTTATCTATTGTATGCATAATTGTTATTATTTCAATCACCCCGGTATTATCAAACTGATAACAGGAATTTCTGAACTATCTCCCTGCTACCATTCCCATTCGTTTTGCAGGGTTTTTTCAAAGCTTTGGTTGGCTTAATTTTTGCTTACTCTATATTTTATTATTTAACAGCAAACTCGCATATGAAAAACATCTACTACTCCCGCATTATTAGTTTTGTATTCGCCATTCTGCTTTTTAATTCTTCACAAATCACAGCTCAGGGATTTCTTCACACAAGTGGTAAAAAGATACTGGACGGTAATGGTACAGAAATACTTCTTAGAGGTATGGGACTCGGCGGCTGGCTTGTTCCGGAAGGATATATGCTGCAAACCTCAGGTTTTGCAAACTCCCCTTCTGAAATAAAAGCCAAAATTGACGCCTTGGTGGGAACTGCAAACAGCGATCAGTTCTATAAAACGTACCGCCAGAACTTTGTTACCAGACAGGATATTCAACAGATGAAGAATTGGGGGTTTAACTCACTCCGGTTGCCACTGCATTATAATTTGCTTACTCCCAAAGGTCAACCTGATGTCTTTCTTGAGGAAGGGTTCGCATATATCGATAGCACACTTCAATGGTGCAAAGAAAATCATATTTACCTGATATTGGATCTGCATTGTGCACCCGGCGGGCAGAACAGCGCAAACATCAGCGACTACAACGCTGCCTACCCCTCTCTGTGGCAGGATGAAGCAAATAAAACACAAACCATTGCCCTCTGGAAGAAAATGGCTGAACGTTATGCAAACGAAACCTGGATAGGGGGATATGATTTGCTCAACGAAACAGTGTGGGATTTTGGGGCAACAAGCAATAAACCGTTGCGCGATCTGTTTATTGCTATCACCTCTGCTATCCGTACCGTAGACAAGAACCACATTGTTTATATTGAAGGGAACAACTGGGCAACAGATTTTACCGGACTAACGCCGGCTTGGGACAATAACCTTGTTTACAGTTTCCACAAGTACTGGAATGGCAACGATCAGGGTTCAATACAATCTTATCTCACCGTCCGCGATCAATCCAATTGCCCTCTTTGGCTTGGTGAATCAGGCGAAAATTCGAATCAATGGTATGCCGACTGCATTGCGCTTTTAGAAGCCAATAACATAGGCTGGTCGTGGTGGACTTTGAAGAAACTCGAATCGACCTCAGGCCTCTATTCCATTTATAAGCCGGCTGAATTTGCAAGACTGCTGAACTATTGGGGTGGTACGGCAACTCAGCCAACAGTTGCTTACGCGGTTGATGCTCTTAACAAACTCAATAAAAATCTGATATCAACTACCTGTTATAAAAACGTTGGCGTGACGGATGCGCTCTTCCGCCAACCAGGCAACACTGCTACTATTCCTTATATAAACAATGTCATTCCGGGAATCATTTATGCCGTCAATTATGATATGGGCCAAAACAACTACGCGTATAAGGACGTTGACTTTCAAAATCTCGGTAGCCAAAGTTATAACAGCGGCGGACAGTTGAGGAACGATGGTGTTGATATTGAGACTTGCAACGATTTCCCTTCAAACGGTTATGACGTTGGGTGGATTAGTGCCGGTGAATTTTTAACCTTCACCACAACAATACAACAGGCAGGCATTTATAAAATAGGCTTCCGGGTGGCTTCAAATGCAACAACGGGAAGAATCATTGTACGATGCGATGGCAATATGATTGGTTCATTTGTCTCAGTTCCAAATACGGGAGGCTGGCAGAGTTGGAAAACAGTCTCAGTTGATGGCTTTACTCTGCCACAAGGTGTTCATCAGATCACCGCTTCTTTTCTCGCCGCCGGTTTCAACCTGAATTATATGGAGTTCACACTGGTGCAGGCACAGGGTATTAAGGAAAACCTGGCTAAACGCTCGTTCAATCTGAACCAAAATTTCCCTAACCCTTTCAATGGTCAGACAGAGATTTCCTTTACCCTGCCGGAGAACCAGGAAGTCACACTTAGTGTGTATAATGCACTTGGTCAGAAAGTTTGCGATTTGATCAATAACGAATATCTGACGAAAGGTGATCATACGAACAATTGGGATTCCGGCCACAATCCGTCGGGCATATATATTTACACATTAAAAACAAAATCGTCAGTTGTGTCAAAAGTTATGACGCTGTTAAAATAAGAACAGGAATTCCCCGTGTTTTGGATTAGCTCGGGCTTAATGAACCTTTGCTATTCTCGCACGGGGATATTTTTTCTTCAGGTTTTCGTAAACGCTCATTTCGTTTTGAAGCGAGTCTTAAGACAGCTGCCGCCTAACTAATTTAGAAAAAAAATATCAATGAAAAATATATTCTCACCCTGGCATCTCTCCCCTATTGTACTGATAATTTGCCTGTGCTCAATTCATATGCAGGCCCAATCACTGGAGGACAGGATCAATTCGTACCTGAACAGCATGACACTTCAGGAGAAGATACTTCAACTGCATAAAGATGGAGCGATGAACACTGTTGATAATACCCGTCTAAAAATTCCAGGGTTCGTCATGGCGGATGGCCCTCACGGTGTACGTGATGGGATGGCAACCTCTTTTCCTGTTGGCATTGGGATGGCTGCAACCTGGGACATAGACCTTGCCTGGAGAGTTGGGAAAGCTGAGGGCGAAGAGTTCCGTGGCAAAGGAAAACACCAAATGCTGGGACCGGCAGTTGATCTTACGCGCGACCCCAGAAATGGCAGAACCCCGGAAAGCGGAGGGGAAGATCCGTTGTTGGCAGCGTTTATCAACGCTTCAGTAATAAAAGGTATACAGTCAACCCCGTGCTTGGCAACCATAAAGCATTTCAATTGCAAACACAAACAGACAAACCGGACAAATAATAACTATCTGCTTACGCAGCGCCTGCTCATGGAGCACTACGGGTTGAATTTCCGTCTGGGGGTGCAGGATGCCGGGTCTTTTTCCATAATGAGCGCCTATAACCTCATAAACGGGGAGCAGGCTTCCGAAAGTAGCAACCTGCTTCGCACAATATTAAAAACATATTGGGGATTCCCCTTTTATGTAGTTTCAGATTGGGATGCTATCAAAAATGCAAAAAAGGCAATATTGGGTGGCTGCAATATCTGTATGGGTAATGATCAATACCAGAATAATCTGCTTACTCTTGTACAAAACAACCTCGTTTCCGTAAGCATAATTGACGATGCTGTGAGAAATGTACTGCGCACCAAGATACTTTCCGGCATGATGGATTACTACCCGGTTGGTAATCCTGCTGACGTAAACAGCTCAGCTCATCAGTCGCTCTGCCTTGAAGCTGGCAAAAAGGGGCTTGTACTGCTTAAGAATGATAACATACTTCCCATAAATAAAGACTCCATTACCAGCATCGCAGTGATAGGGCCTAATGCAGATGTAATGCAGACTGACGGAACGGGCAGCAGTTGGGTTACTCCATTTTACAGCATCACGCCAAAACAGGGAATCGAAAATTATGTTGGTTCATCAAAAGTGTTATATGCAAAAGGATGCGATATTGCAACAGGGTATGCTTCAGATGCTGCCGATGCCATTCAAAAAGCCGCTTCAGCTAAACTTGTAATCTTTTTTGGCGGGCTTGATGCTTCCCAGGAAGGTGAAGGAACCGACAGGGTTAACGGTTCCATTGAACTGCCGGGCAAACAGAAAGACCTTATCAATCAGCTTGCTCTTGTTAATCCGAACATTGTTGTGGTGATTGTAAGCGGTGGAATTTGCGGTGTTAACCCGTTTATAAATAAAATAAAAGGATTAATGCAGGCGTTCTATCCCGGACAGGAAGGTGGTAATGCTATTGCCCAGGTGCTTTTTGGCGATTATAATCCGTCAGGGAAACTACCGGTAACTCTCCCCATATCCGACGCACAGCTTGGTTCAGAAATAACCGATTTTGATTTTACCAATGACTATGGATGCGGATATCGCTGGTTCGATAAAAAAAGTTTCGTTCCTCAATTTGCGTTCGGATTTGGATTGAGCTATACTCAATTTCAGTATTCCGATTTGCAAATATCGCCCTCCCCTGCTCCCGTGGGTTCCATTATCCATGTTTCTTTCAATCTCAAAAATACTGGAGCACGAAGTGGCGAGGAGGTGGCACAGTGTTATATTTCAAAACCCCAAAGCGCGGTGTCTCGCCCGGTTAAAGAGTTGAAGGCATTCAGGAAAATTAGTCTGCTTCCGGGTGAAACAAAGAACGTTACTTTTGAGCTGTCGTCCAATGAACTTTATTATTTTGATGAAGCTACTTCATTATATCAGGTAGAAAGCGGCAACTATATAGTTTCCGTAGGGGGATCCTCGGACAAGTTGCCGTTACAGAGCGGTTTTGAACTCACCAATGCCGAAGCTAAAGCAGATCTGCAGATTGCAAATGTGTACACAATTCCCCGCTATCCTTTGGTTGGAGACAAAGTACAATTCGCAGCTACTATCATCAATCGCGGAACGGGTACTGGACCCTCTGGAGTGCCGTATCAGATCACATTCTCAGTAAACGGAAAACCGGTCAGCCTCTCAACAGAAATGACTTCTGCAATACCCGCCGGTGGAATGGCATTGGCAAATGGCAGCACTCCCGTGAATGGGACTTTTTATTGGGATGCAACGAACACAGGCGACTATACCATCGAGGCGAAGGTAAATCCGGATAATACAATACCTGAATTGTATTTTGACAATAATACCAGGCAGATAACCGGCACAGTATTCGCAGCTCCTCCGACAAATCTTGCATTGAACAAAACCGTTTACGTATCGTCAATCGAAAACGCCAGCTGCGCGGGGAAATACCTTAACGACGGAAATTTCAGCAGCAGATGGTCATCTGCTTTCAGCGACCCCCAGTATGCGATAATCGATCTGGGAAGCAAAACACAATTCGACCAGATAAGGATCACCTGGGAAGCCGCATACGGAAAGGCGTATCTTCTGCAAACCTCAGATGACTCGTTACACTGGACAACAATAATTACTCAAACAGCGGGACTTGGCGGCATTGAACAGTATAATGTTCAATGCAATTGCCGCTACTTGCGTTTCTACGGAACCCAACGTGCAACCAGCTATGGTTACTCTATTTACGAGCTGGAATTGTTTCTGTTGAAGCCAAGTCAAATTAAAAACGATCTAAACAAGGTAACTTATCCGGATTTCCATATCGAACAGAATTTCCCCAATCCGTTCAATGCCTCCACAGTCATCTCCTATTATCTGCCTAAACAAGCAGATGTTCGTGTTGAAGTTATGAATGTGTTGGGAGAATCGGTCAGCCTCCTCGATGAAGGTACGCGAAGTGAAGGTAACCACCGTTTGATCTGGATGGGAAAAGACAACAATAGCAAAACACTTCCCAGTGGGGTCTATTATTACCGGTTGACCTCACCGGGAGTTACACTGACAAATAAAATGCTACTGCTGAAATAGTACCGCTGATTAAGCTGATGTAAAATGATTTATCTGAAATTGGTAAATATGAACAACAGGCAAGTTTGATCCGTGAACATCCGTTTCAGTCAGCGTTATCTTCCGACAGGATCCCGCTCTGCGCGGAGCGTGCCTTTGTTGTTGGAATTTGAATGGTTCACGCCCCGCGAGGCGCATGGGCGTCAACTTAAAAGAGTGTAAATAGACCCTGTTTGCAGAATCGCTAATAGCTAACTTTCGTAAGAATAAGTTGTTAGCGGATGTTTTAATTCTCTACTCTATGAGCAATGCATGAAACACACGAATTGCAAAAACTGGTTAGTTGCCGAAGCTTTCCAGGACTTGAGGAAGGTAGATTCCCGTTTTCACGGGAATGACATTCGTTCATTGTGCTCGTTAAGTTGACGCCTATGCGCGAGGAGGGATCTCCGAGATGACACGGATTGAGGACGGATAAACGCGGATAGAAAAATATGATTTTAAGGAGCTTCAATAACCTTGGTCTTTAGGCCAGGAAACGCAACAATAGAACAATTATGGCTTTAGCCACTATACGCGTAACATGTGTTAATATGCTTCATATGCAAAACCTTTATGCAGCATTGTTTGCGGGCATGCAGTTTTTTGGCTTTCGCACGACTTCAGAAACTTGTGTCTATTCATTCTCCCGTATTGCCCATACATGACTGATTAATTTAATTTCCCAGAACGATTTTAGGGGGTCTGTTTCTTTTTTGCCTGGTATTCCTGGAACCAACTGTACATCGGATGGGTAACAGGAGCCGCAGCAATCACACCGCCAAATCCAATAAATCTATAGACAAAGGTCGGAATTTCGTTCACTGTCATTTTTGCTACCAGGTTTGCATCAATGGAAACCCCGTATTTTTCTGCCAATGCGGCTGTTCTATCCTTAAAAAACGATGCAAGCCTCACTGACTTATACGTGAGCATAAGCTGATCTTTGACCTGTTCGAATGGTTTAAGATATAAGGAATCGGCTTTTTTCTTCTTAAGTATCTTGGCAAGATAGTATTTGTCACCATATTTAACGGGACCAAGGACCTCCCGAATTTTGGTCTTCAGAAGTGCCGGATAGAAAGGAGTAAAATACGTCAGCGGCATTAGTCTGGAAGTAATAAACTCGGACTGGGCAAACTGCGCCGCGTGTGATTCGAATGTCTTCCCGGATTTGATCGAATCGAGAATAGTCATCATCGAATCGAGGCTGCTGCTTGCAATGATCAGCAACTGCGCTTTTTCTGCAGCCTCTTCAGATGAATTGATCTTATGATAATAATCTTTAACTTCATCCTCGGATATGCTAACCGAATCAAGACAGCGATTCCGGATAATCTGTGCAAGAGCATTATCCCTCCACACATTCAAATCGCTCTCCACTTGAGGTGCACTATCAAAATGCTGTCGTTTTCCTTCACGCACCAGAAGTTCTTCCTGAGTGATCTTTTTCAGTTCATTACTAAGTTTTGCTGTAAGGGTTGGGAAAGCTGTCTTTGCGATAGCGAAGCCATGGAAGGCAAAATAATCCAATACGTCCCGCAGCGTCACGGGGTCACTGGTAAACATTACCGGCTCCTCCAAAACTTTATCCCTGGCAAACTGGTCACGTATGTTATAGAAGTCCTTTTCTGTCAGGTGCAATATGAGAGAGTCCTTCTGAGAAGTTTGCATATAACTCATTAACCGGAGTTTCATTTGCTGTTGAAGCAAAGCGAAGGACTTTTCGTTAAAAGGTATCTTATTATTGCCTAACAATGATACGAGGTATTTTTCTCCGTATTCTTTCACTCTTCGTTCTTTTAGCCGGTTTTTGAAGGTCTTCAGGGGATCTTTGGGCTCCTGTGCATAATCACTTTTTTTGAGCAATTTGAACAGATGCCAGACTTTTCCGTCGTTTAAGGGAATTGAAACATCGCCGACTCTCATGTTATAGAGATAGTTCTCAATTGCTTCGTTATCAATATCGCCGAAATGCACATCATAACCATTTTGCAGACTCGTATCCCCCTGACTCATGAATAATGAATCAAATGTTGTCTTATTATTCATGATATCCGCATACTTGGCGAATATGGCAGCAGAGTCCTGTTCAGAGAGTATCAGGATGGATAACGTATACTTGTTTTTTTCCTTTGCTTCCTCATAGTCTTTATCAGTTATTACAACATACTTTCCAACTTCATCTTTGAAAAGTGCATCTCTGACGAACATTTTCCGCAGAACATTTAAGTATCCCTGCAGTTCCGGATTATCGGCAAAACCCTTAGACTCTGCTTCTTTTGCCCACAGTTTTTCTGCTATCATGGAATATAACAGTTGGAATCTGGCTGAGTCTTTTTTGAATGAATGATCACGGACTTGTGGCGTAAGCTCAAGTCTGTCCTTAAGCTCCGATTCCATTATGGAGCCACCCGAATAGACGGCCACAGGTTTTTCCTGGGCAAAAACACCGGTTGGGGCAAGAAAAGCCAAAAGAAAAAACAGCCGGATATACCGGCTGATGTTCAATTTTAGAGAGGAGGATTTTCTATAATTCATGAGCATAAATAAACACTACTTCAAAATCTAATTAGTTATAACACCGAAAGGTACAAAAACCGCAGGCTTTACCCAATACCCGCTTTTTGATCAAAGGAAGAGGCTGTTTACTGCAAGCAGCCTCTTCCCTGCGTTGTGTCTCTAGTGTAAGAAAAAATGTTGTTCCAGATTTGCCACATAGATCGCGAATTCTCCCGGTTCAGTGATCCGTTTGTTTTCACGTCCGATGAAAGAAAGTGCATGATTGTCCAACACAAAGCTGACCGTCTTTGTCTCACCTGGCTGTAAAGAAACTTTTTCAAATCCGCGGAGCTGTCGCAATGGACGGGAAACGCTTCCAACTAAATCACGCAGATAAAGCTGAACGCTCTCCAAACCGGCCACTTTCCCGGTGTTCGTCACGTCTACTGTGACTTTTACTTCTTCCGTTCCGGAGATATCTTTCTTATCGATCTTCAAATTTGAATAGCTGAACGATGTATAACTCAATCCGAATCCAAAACCCCACTGAGGATCATAACCCAGTTCGTTTGTTTGCTCCAATGGTTTTTGATCATAGTGATACAGCGCGTTTGCATATTTGGGATAGGTGAAAGGTAGTTTCCCACTGGGAACAACATTGCCGGCAATAATATTCGCGATGGCATCGCCGCCGCGCATTCCCGGCAACATAGCGACCAACACGGCGTCTGTTTTGTCCACAAGCATTCTTATTATCCTCGGGCGTCCCTGCAGCATGACCAATATTATCGGTTTATTGGTTTTTGCCAATGCAAAAACCAATTTTTGCTGAGCAGGATCAATATCAAGTTCATTTATGTTTCCGGGTGTTTCGCAATAGGCTGTTTCACCTAAGCAAACCACAATCGCGTCAGCATTCTTGGCCATTTCAACGGTTTTATCTGTGTTTATATCAGAATCAAAAGATGTTCCTGCTGAATATTGAACATTGTTCTCTCCAAACACATTTTTAAGAGCAGCATAAACCGTGTTCGCAGATTTAGGGTATAGTGATTCTTCATTTCCCTGCCAGGTAATCGTCCAACCGCCATTCATTACCGATAACATATTTGCCGTAGGACCAGTCACCAACAGTTTTGAATTTCTGTTTAATGGTAAGCGGCTATTTTGGTTCCTTGTCATCACGATTGATTCTTCAGCCGCTTCAAGATTAGCTTTCCCGTTTTCAGGCGTGGCAACAACGGATGCCAATTTTGCGTCGGGATATGCATTTTCAAAAAGACCAAGCATCATTTTAACACGAAGAATTCTGGTAACCGCTTCATCAATACGTGACATGGGCACTTCATTCTTTTTAACCAGTTCCAGCAGAAGATCATAGAAGCTATAGTCCAGGGGGATCATGCTCATATCGATTCCGGCAAGAACCGCTATCTTAACAGCTTCAGACGGAGATGATGCGACATGATCTCTTGTATACAGACGTTTGATGTCTTCCCAATCTGATACGGCAATTCCTTCGAACTTCAGCTCTCCGCGCAAAATATCAGTTAACAGGTGATGATCGGAATGCCCCGGGATACCATCGACTTCTGAAGAATTCACCATAACGCTCATGGCCCCGGCCTTGATGCCGGCTTCGAACGGCGGCAAAAAGTACTCACGAAGCATCCGTTCTGAAATCCAGGCTGGGGTCCGGTCTTTTCCATTCATGGGGAAACTGTACCCTACATAGTGCTTTAAACACGTAGCGGCTTTATCAGGAGCAGAAAAATCAGTTCCCTGTGAACCGGTTATATATTGGCTTCCCATGATACCTGCAAGGTAAGTATCTTCTCCAAAAGTTTCCCAGAAGCGGGACCACAGAACCTGCCGTCCAACATCCATCACGGGATAAAAATTCCAGGGAATACCGCTCGCCCTCACTTCGCGCGCGGTAATTTCCCCGGCTTTCAGTTCAAGTTCTTTGTTAAAAGTGGCGGCCATCGAAATCGCCTGAGGAAAGAGGGTGGCTCCCTGAGTGTAGGTTGCACCATGAATTGCATCAATACCGTATAAAACCGGAACGGATAATCTTGTTTTCTTTGTGGCCAGATCCTGAATCTTTGTAATGATTTCGTGCCAATAGGCCACCGAGTGTGCTTTGTCATAAACATTCAGTATGCTGCCCACATGATATTTCAGTATTGCTTCTTCCAAAGCTTTCTCGTCAAGAATATGGTCTTGGGTCTTGATCCCCTGCTGCTTGGATACAACCTGAATAGTGATTTGAGTCATTTGTCCGACTTTCTCTTCCAAAGTCATCTTAGCCAACAAATCAGCCACGTTTTTTTCAATGATAGTTCTATCCATAGGTTTTCGGGGTGCATCCCCGCCAAATATATAGACACTCAATAGCAAAACCAGCAGATATTTCTTCATAATGCAATCTCCATTAATCTGTATTGTAAAAACTTGTTACAAAAACAGGTTTCGGAAAATCTTTCAAAAGCATCCGAAACCTGTGAATTGAAATCATTGTTTGATCGGGTTATTTCAGAAATTAATGCCAAATGAAAATTTCTGAACGTTTTTCAGTCGTCCGAAATCCTGATACGCGTAATCTGCTGAAAGGACGATGTTGCCCACCAACGCGTGGCGAACACCAAAACCGAGTGTAAGTCCTTCTTCCGAATCCTGCAGGAACAGCGCCTTATAACCGCCCCGGATCGAAATAAAATCATCAAACACATATTCGCCGCCGACATTCAGATACTCATAATTATCGCTTGGATGCACTGCATCCACTGCGACGAGCACTCTGTTCACATCTGACTTATACACATCGTAGGCAAGACCAACCCGGAAGATCAAAGGCAAAGGCCATTCTGCTGTTGAAAGGTTTGCCGGGATATTTCCGTTGTTTCCAGAACTTGAAATATCCTGGTCAAACAATACGATTGTCGAATTTCCCAGAAGCTGCATCTTCCCACCGAAATTGGCTATCGACATGGCAAGCACCATATTATCGAACGGCGTTATGTAACGCACACCCATATCAAGAGCAAAGGTGGTTGCATTTGTTTTCCAAATTGACTGATAGATCAACTTTGGATTAAACCCAATTGAAAACCTGTCGGTCAGTTTTATGGCGTAACAAACAGAGAAAGCAGCATCATGCACCGTGAACGTTTCACCGGTGCCGTTTGGCTCGCTGATTGTGGTTACGTTCATATCACCTATATCAGATGAGGTCAGACTAAGCCCAATAGTCCCGAATTCACCGATCTTATAAGTTCCGGCGATATAATTGTATTTTATATCAGCAAACAGATCAGTATGGTCGAAAACGAAACTGGCTCCTTCATATTCGGCAATTGCCGCAGGATTCCAGTAGATGCCCGATGCATCATTGACCACACCGGTAAAAGCACTTCCCATGGAGAGTCCCCGGGCGCCCTGTCCAATCGATAGAAATGGGGCAGCCGTTGTGCCCCTCTTGGACACATCTGAGGTAAATTGAGCATGTAAAACTGAAACGCTCGTGAGAAAAAGAAAACACAAAATTTTAAAGAGTTTCATAACACATGCCTCACTTAATAATTGCGAATTTGCCAATAGATGTGCCCACTCCGGGAGCATCTATGTGGTATACATATAGGCCGTAAGCGGCATCCATTCCGTCCTCCGTTACCAGGTTCCAGGAGACTGCACCACTGGTGATATTCGCTTCCTTGTGCAGCGTTTTTATCAGGGCGCCGGCAACGGTGTAGATGCGAATTGTACATTCGGTGGGAAGATTAATGAAATCAATTTTCCTCTCGCCCCGACCTGTTGAATTCAGATTGACCCGTTCCCAGGCAGCGGAAACCACGTAGGGATTTGGGACAACACGAATATTTGCTAATTGAGTCTTTGCCTTATCGGTATTTAAGTATTCCTGTTTGGTGCTGAAGACAAAACTATCCCCGGTCATGAACGGCTTCTTTGCTGCGATAAAAAATCGATCGCCTGCTGCCGGATAAACCGTATCAGGTACGAAAGGCTTGAGATAACTAACGTCGAAGGCGATTCTTGCATTGGCAAGTGTCCGAGCTCCTTTGTATTCCCATATCTGAATAACATCTCCCAACGTCAAACTATTTGAATGATCGTTATCCAACAGGGTGATTTTGGCCAGGTGACCATCGGTCAGGTTAGTTGCCTTGAACTTGATGGGGATTGGTGTATACGCCGGTGGTGCATATACGAAAGTTGTATCGACGAAATCATCATAGAATCGTATTTCATAATCTGCCGGCCACGCAAGCGCACGAGATGACGAATCCAGAGCTGTATACATGATCACGGTAGAATTTGACTGAGTCCAACCCGTTTTGGCGTAATCGACACTTACCACAGTATCATTTGTCACGGCAAATGACAATCCGTCAAATGGAGGGATATATCGCTCACCGCCAATCATTGTTGAATCAAGATAACTCACCACGGTATCGGTAATTCCATCCATGGTGCGGAAAACGCTAAAACCGGTAGTATGGTAATTCGGAAACAGGGTGTCTGACTTAAATACAACACTGTATGAGGCGTTACTCTTAATGGCTCTTGGGTTGGCAATAACCGGAGTAAGATGACCAGTCCCGCGACCGCTTGTAACGTGGGCAACATCACCGGTAAGCTGTGGGGGGATGTAACCTGCTGCAGGTGCATTGGGAACGACAACAGCACAATTTATATCAATATAATTGATCGTGCCGGCATAATCTTCAGAAATAATTTTCGCACATTCAGCGGGTTGCAATCCAGTGGAATTCAAATTAGGATCGCCCATATCATAGGAAACACACGCATAGTAGTATCGTTTACCGTTCACTACATTTGTATCAATAAAGGAATGTCGCAATCCGGTGTTGTCTCCACGCCAGAATCTTGCACCATTAACGCCAACCGGATCAGGTCCTTTAATGGAATCGACATAATCAAACTGGGCAATTGGCTTCCAATATGTTCTAGCGCCCTTTGAGTCGGTGATCGTTTGGATATCTCTGAATTCAGCCTCTTCGCTCCGGTAAATCAAATATCCTTCAAAGTCCTTTTTAAATCCTTGTGCAGGATCATTATTCTGGTAACCAAGGAACTGATCACGGGATTCTTCCGCTACTTTATCCCATGACAAAAAGACTTTCTTGTCTCCTGCGATCGCAGTCAAATGGGGTTTATTTGGTGGTTTGGCAAAATTATAGTATGCATTATAAATCTGTTGAACTGTTTCCTTATGGAACTTAAGCTCGGGCAGATCACTTCCAAAAACAATCGCGAGCGAAAAGCGTTCGCGCAGGTTTTTCTTCAATGGGAACGGGCCAGATGCAAAAACCACACTGATATTGGAGTTTTGTAATGAAGTATCAAAGTGTTGGTAATTCATCTTTATCCACATGGATTCGTCATCTTTTGGCCAGCCGCCTCCGGTTCCGCCTTCACCTAGTTTGTAAATTGAAATAGCGGTTAAGCCGATCTGATCTGACTCATCTTTGTCCAGTTCATCAAAATGAGGTTCGCCGTGGGTGGGCTTGCCATCACCTTCCCCTTCATCCGGTCCGTTATAACCATCATCAAAGGGGCCGAGACCGTCTTTTCCGACATCATCGTTCAATGGTTCACTTGCAGGGTCCCATTTGCCGTTTCTGTTTATATCAGAATAGCCAATCCAGTTATTGTTATTGTCGATGCCATCATCACGGCGCTCATCAATCAGCAAATCTTCATCATCATCAATATGGTTGAGCGCGTTGCCTGGAGTTTCCAGGAATGCATACCCGTAATAGCCTGTTTTCCAGTCATTAGGAATGCCTTTGCCATTTTTATCAAAACAATAGACAAGGTCAAGCTTTGTATCAAACGAGGCACAATCATCACCGCTGTCATCGGGGCCGCCAATTCCTACGTCAGTATATATTCCGAACATGGTAGTATCGTAATCGTGATCAGAAATATTAACAACGTCGTAATGCCAGAAAATAATATCTTCGGCAAGAACCTGTGACCATTGGAATCCCCGAACTTCCACACGAAGCCCAAGACCACCACGTTCATGATCTTCATCTATCGGCTGGTACAAGTAGGGTACGCGTGTATATTCTTTGTCCTGGGAATCATCCATCACAAAGAAAGTCTCGAAATCGGAGTTCTGAATGCCTTTACCAAAATAGCCATACCAGTATCCATCCCAGGTACTGTCCTTATTCAGCGCAGCAGGCCAGTGTTCCGGCCAGGATTTTCTATCGGTGTTAAAAGCAATTTTCGAAGAGGAAGCATTCATATATCCAGGGACAGGTTCAAGTCCCCAGATGAGGCCGGAAAGCGGATCTGAATCATAATACTCCCGATAGGCAGTCTCGAGCGGATGAACCACTTGTCCGTTTCCCGGAGCAGTAATCTGGGCTGCAATGAGCACACACACTCCGTCGATATAGGAATGGCCCGTTCCCTTTGGCCATTCTCCTGATGGTTGAAATTTCCACTTTGCAACTTCACCATTATTATAGAAGAGAGTGCGCACCTGGTTACCGTCCATGATACTTTCACGGCGGTATTTGACTGTCCCCTTTGGATCATTTCGATATAATCTGGTTGTTTCCGCAGTCTGCGAGAATGCGTATTCACCAAACACCAAAAGTAAAATTATAAGCAAATATGTTCGCATTGTTGTTTCCTTTTACTAAAACGCTATTCCGAAACCGAGGCGGATGTCTCTCGGGCCGGAGTACATTGAAGGATTGTTAATATACTGTTCGATAGTATTGAGTCCGTTGATCGTACCTGCATATTTTGTATTAAGATCAACATTCGCTCTGCCGGTAGTTGCATATACCCCATATTCGTTTTTAATATCCAGTATATTATATACCAGGACAAATGCGTTCACCGTGTATCCATAGATGTCAAACTTTTTATCCGCCCGCAGATCGACGTTAAACGTTGAAGGTTTTATTCCGCCATTTTCGAATCGTACACCCTGTGAAACTTTTGAATCTTCTGTATACGGGAAGCCTGAACCATATTGGAATATCAGTCCAACATTCCAATCATCCTGCCGCCCAACGTTCATGGAAATATTTAAAGTGTGTCGTTGATCCCAGTCGAGTGGCACAACCTGCTTGCTTTCTTCGACCGGGGGGTTGGTCTGGTTGTTATTATATACAGAATATGGATCTGAGGCATTGCCTTCGGCAATCTGATAGGTATAGTCTACTTTTGCACTGAAAAAGTCTGACAGCCGTTTTTCCACGGTCAGAATAATTCCTCTTACATTTCCATAATCGCGATTAATAAATCGTGCATATTTGAATCCTTCATAGGTATTAATAATCTCCATTCCGAGAAGATTTCTTATATCACGTGAGTAAAACGACAGATTCAGCGTGAGAGAATTAAACAATACCTGTTGCAAGCCTATTTCATACATAACCGTTTTTTGTGCCTTCAGATCCGGATTTCCCAATACTGAACTGAGGGAGCCTCCCGGTAATACAATATATCCAGGATTTGTATATAACCTCTCAAAACTGGGGATCTGGAAAAAGTGACCATACGAAAAACGAATGATACCCTGATCCGTTATTGGAAATGAAGCACCCAGGCGCGGGCTGATTTGGGTTTTAGCGGTTGCTTTATTAAAAACGTTGGCCATAGGAAAGTCAGTGTTTTTGGTGGGATTCCTCAAATCTGCAGGCAGTGAAGCATGTGGATCAAAATAATCAAACCGGAGCCCGGCATTGATGATCATGATATCATATTCTATTTTATCCTGAATATATGCTGATCCTTCGACCGGATACTTTGTATAGATTATATTACTTCCTTTATCGGCGATTATTGCACCTTCTGCCGGATATCCCAAAACAAATTTTTCATCCCGCTGGCTTACAATATTGAGACTGTGATTGAATATAGTATGAAGCTTAGCCTCGGCTCCCAATCCAATTTTATGATGACTGTTAAGCTGTGACGAAAAGCTGTATTGTCCCAGGAGTGTAGTGGTCGTACGGTAATAACGTCCTCCGTCGTTGCCACCCTGTCGGAACGTATAACCAGATGTGGGGATTCCTTTTTGGGGATCGATATAATTGGCATCATACATATCATCATACAAAAAGCCGCGGAAATCATAAATATTATATGATACTTTTAAAGACTGGATGGTCGAAGCAGTGGGTATATGAGTCAGTTGAAGATAGTGAACCGTGTTCTTCTGATAATGGTTCATTATTCCATCAGGGGTCCATGAAAAATAATGATCGTAATATCTGTTGTGATTGTCATTCCAGAAGAAGCTGTATGATATTTTTACTCCCGGCAGGCTGTAGGTTAACTTTCCGTTAAAGGAGTTGTGCCATTCGGGATTCATTGAAACAAAGGACCCATCGCCGGTGGGAATAACCGGGCCATCTTTATAGAAGTGTGCGGTGTCCTTAATATTATAAACTCTTTTGCCATACAGGTAACCGTCATCCTTAAAATACCTCCCTGTGGTAAAGAAGGTTAATCCGGAAAGGCCGGTTGGTCCGGAAATCCCAATCTGAAAATCACGTGATTCAATTCGGTTGAGTTTGGCAAGATTCTGAAAAATATCTGAGTGCGTAGTAAACTTATTGCCAACATATGCATTAGCATTCACTTCAAACTTATTACTGCCGTCCTGTGTTACGGTGTTAACAACACCTGACATCGCCTGTCCGTATTCGGCATTGAAGGTTCCGCTGATAACTTCCATTTGCCTGATACTTGAGGGTTCAACCTGAAGTCCGCTGCCTCCGTTGAATACATCGGTCACCGGAATACCATCAACCAAATAGGCAACTTCGCCGGAACGTCCACCGCGAAAATGCCCGTTAACAACACCGGCCTGAAGATTTACCAATTGGCCGACACTTTCAACCGGCATCATTTTGATGTCACTGGAAGTCACAATTGCACTGGTTGATGTTAAATCTTTCTGTACCAATGGCCGTTCTGCAGTAACAAAAACCTCTTTGGTCAGATTCACTTTCTGCATCGTCATGGCAACATTAATGGTTGTTGTCAGATCAATTTTAATCATAACCTTGCTGACAGTTGTCTTCATGTAGCCAACACAACTGACTATAAGCCGATATTCTCCCGGGGGTACGTTGGCAATAATATAATTGCCATTAATATCGGCGGCCGCACCCAAATAGGTGCCCTCGATAACTACGCTCGCACCAACAATGGCTTCTTTTGTTTCGGAATCTGTAATCTTCCCAACAATTTTTCCCGTCTGCCCCGCATACAGGAATGCAGATGAGCTTAGGAGAATCAGAAAAAATAACATTTGGGAAAGCTTATTCGTCTGATGTGTATTCTTTGAAAACATGTCCATTACTTTGTGTTTAATCAGAAAAACCACCCGGCATCCTCTTGGATGCCGGGTGCTGAAATTATTATCGCACTAACATCATTTTTTTAACTGAAATAAATGAACCGCTCTCTATACGATAGAGATAAAGTCCGCTTGCCAGGCTGCTGGCATCAAATGATATGGTGTGGTTTCCTGCGGGTTTCATGCCATTGAATAAAGTTGCTACTTCTCTTCCAAGTACATCAAATACTTTAAGGGAAACATTATCTGCTTTTTCAAGGGTGAACCTTATTTTTGTAGTAGGATTGAACGGATTTGGATAGTTCTGAGCCAAATTGTACGTCAAACCGGCTTTTGTTTCCGGAGTAACTGCATCTGGATTCCATTTGTTGCCAATCCAGTTGTATAACCAACGGGAAACATCTTCATACGAATGATCTTCACTGAAAGGTGACCAGGTTAAAATTCCTTCGCGCTGGCCGGTTGCATCTGCATCGTTAATGATGATATCCATCGGAAGACGCATACCTGCTGCTGGAGTAAACAGAGTGTCTTTGCTGCGAGCTGCCAAATTTGCGAGTGGGATCTTTGCTTCGATGGTATAACCACCAACAAATTTCTCACCCCAAAAATAATTGGCACCGGGGACAAGAATACTGTCAGCACCACCATCAATAAGCAAACGATCTTTTGCGAATCTGAAATGATAATCAGGTTGTGCACCACGTTTCAAACTGACGTGAGATACCCCGTGCCAGTTATAGAATCCCAGAAAGAGGTCTGCGCAATCGTTAAGATAGGTAGACAAACTTGGATTAAAACTGACGATGTCATCTGTAACGTCAAATGCAACGTATAAGTTAGTTTTATCAATCGCTACATAAGCTTTTGCTGAGCAGTCAGCATCGTTGCTGATCACCTGATTGGTTACAAGGAACCCGGTACCATTTGAGATAGCAACCTGAATTGGGGTAATCCCGGACCATTCGGAAAGATCACCATCTGCGGTGAAACTGGTTGGAACCGTTGTAGATATCGTCACTATTCCTTTGGCGGTGTTTGTTGTTGATCCGCCGGCAGTTCCGATATTGGAAACGTTTCCGGCTTTATCGGTACAAACAATCGCGTAGTAATAGGTTACTGACTGATCAGTTCCCGGTGCACGCAAAAGATGTGTTGCCATCTGATTGTTTTCTGTAATACCAAGTTTTACCACTTCCACATTGGAAAGATCCGTTATCGGATGATCTGCATAATACACATCATATTTTTCGTTTGCTTCATTTGGAACATCGTTCCAGGTGATGATATTGGCATAATTGCCTGGGACAACCTGAATTCCGGTAGGTGCATCAGGATTAATAACATCAAAGCTGGGATTACCGGTAATCCATTCGGTGATATATATAACTTTGCCTGCGGTAGAATTTCCTTCGGCCATCAAGCCAACAACTTTAACCTTACTTGCATCAAAACCGCTGGTCCCATCTTGTGGAGTTAGATCCTTCAGAGCGATAACATAGCTATGCCAAGCATCGTCATCTGTAGGAGTAAATACTAATCCCATTTTCGCAGTACCGTCTTCAAACTGAATGCGCAATGGTTTAACACCGCTTTCGCATTTCAATTTGAATTTAACACTGTCAACTGCCCATGCGCCGGCAAGATCAAGAACGGGATCACTAGCCATTGAAACTCCCGTCCAACCATTGCCCCACGCATTGCCTTGGGTCCATTTCAGAGCGTTTTGTTTTGCTGTGGTTCCGGCACCGACAACATTTTCAATTGATGAACCGCCCCAACCGCTTGCAGAAACAGTTCCGGGGATGTTCTTTCCGTCAAACAGAATGGATGGGAATGCAATTACCGGGTGTCCGGTCCACCATTCGGCAATCAAGACAACCTTACCAACTTCGTTGGTTGAATTAGCCTGGGACATAATACCCCAAACGTTAACTGCTGAAGAATCGAAACCAATTGTTGCATCCTGAGGTACCATATCGCGCAATGCGAATGAATAGGTATGCCATGCACCGTCGTCAATAGGTTTAAATAAAATACCCACTTTGCCGCCGCCGCCTTCAGGCTGAAGCCGGAGTGTATCGATTCCCGCTTCGACTTTCATGGTTAAATGCACGCTGTCTGTTTGCCAGACACTGCCTAAATTAAATGTAGGGTCTGCCGTGACGCCAATGCCGCACCAACCGCTGCCCCATTGATCGCCCATGACCCATTTCATGGCATTTTTATTAGCGGTGAGCCCTTGACCCGCTGCTACACTAAGAGCAGCATCGCCCCAGGACCATGCCGATAAATTTGGACCGTAATCCACTCCGGTAAAGATAACAGCTGTCGGGGAAGAACCATTGAGATTATTGGTGCTCCGGACGCCGTTATTCAGAGTGCCTATACTTCCGCTTACAAGCTCCATTGGAATAATGCTTATAAGAAGAAGTAGTAGAAAGTTGAACTTACTCATAACCTGCCTCACTTATTAGATGAATAATGATTTGGAAATCCGTCCTTCATGTTATGTCCGAACTCCAGTTTGTTAATTAAGAAAGAAATAATAGATTTCAGTGCCATAGGCTCCATAAGCCAATTATAATTATCACAATCAAGGCCGAAACAATGAGGTTAACCTTAATTTTTGTAAACGCTTTAAACTGCACCATATTTGTCTTCAGTTCAGCACCAAGTTCCGCGAGTGAATATGGCAGAATTGTTGTTTTGCTCTTGCTTTCCTGTGTTCGCGTATTAAGCAACAGAATTATTCCAATACATACACTGAATAAAAGAATTGCAAAATGAAGAAAATTAACAGATAAAATAGAAAGCAGAACCGGGTGCAACTGTACCCCAAGATTGTTCGCTATTTCAATCATGATCCGGGTAAATCCGATAGACTCACCAATAATGAGGGTAACAATGGCTGTACGTGAAGTAATTTTTTTGGAGAATAACAAGAAGAGGAATACTGCAGCGATTGGCGGGCTGAAAAACGCCTGTATTCCCTGCAAAAACAGATAGACCTGAGAACTTATCAGTTTAACCAATGGTACAATTATTATTGCAACAACTACAACTGCCGTAGTTGAAAGCCGCCCGACCAATACCAGCTTGCGCTCATTTGCGTCCGGATGTTTAACTTTATAAAAATCATTGGTGAAGAGCACCGCTGTGCTGTTGAATGCACCCGCCAGTGAGGACATTATTGCGGCCAATAATCCGGCTACCACTATTCCTTTAAGTCCCACCGGAAGCAGGCTTCCAGAAATAAGCGCAGAATACGCTCCATCACCGGTAATCTCCGGATAAAGAACGGCAGCAACAAGACCAGGTAATACGAGAATAAATATAGGAAGGATTTTTAATGCTGCGGCGGCAAGTGCACCTTTACGTGAGTCATCAACCGATTTCGCGCTTAGCAGGCGCTGAACGATATATTGGTCGGTACACCAATACCAAAATGCCATTATGGGAGCGCCAAAAACTATTCCCGTCCATGGATAATCGGGGTCGGAAGATGCTTTAAATATAGAAAAAAAGTCGGCCGGTAGTTTTGCCTTAAGACCCGAATACCCGCCCACTGCATGCAGACCGAGACCGGTAAGGATAACTGCTCCCAGAATAAGAACAATTCCCTGAAAAACCTGTGTTCTCATGACGGCAACAGCACCGCCCGTAACACAATATAATCCGGTAATTAAAACAATGATTATGGAGGAGGAATAAATATCCAATCCGAATATCCTGTTGAACAGCAATCCCCCTGCAAACAGGGATACCAGGATTTTGGTGAATATATAAATGATGATGGATAAACCGGCCACAAATTTTCGAATAGTCGAGTCGAACCTTAACGCCAGAAACTCAGGCATTGTGTATACACCGGATTTATAAAATAACGGTGTTAACACCCATCCCAGGAATATCAGGGTAAATATGGCCATCAGTTCGAATTGCCCGACAGCAAAGCCCCTCACTGATCCTGCACCCGCAAGACCTACGAAATGTTCGCTTGAGATATTCGTGGCAAAGATTGAAATGCCAATTGCCAACCATCCATAACTCCGTCCAGCCAGGAAAAAATCCGAATACGTCTCAACTTTCCGGCTTGGGTAATAGAAGCCGAGACTGAGAACCGCGATCAGATATACAAGCAGGACAAATGAATCAATAGATGTAAACACAGTGATCAAAATATTTCATTCCGGTATTTTGGTATTCAATAACCATACATAAATAGTGCCACTTATTAATCAGCCATTACCTGCTTTATGGATACCTTTCTAAACATTAAAACAGCATAAACCTGCCGTTTTTGTTATTAATTTTATAACCCTTGTTATTATTTTGATAACACTTCAGCAGGTGTTTTCATTCCGGTTTCCATAAAGAAAAGCCTGATATATTGAGTAATATATATCAGGCTGCATTTTTTGAGAATGACATATACAGCTTATATATTCTTCTCTTTGTTCTTATTGTTTGTAAGCTCTATTTCAGATACACCATCTTTCTGGAAGAAGTAAAGTCACCTGCCGTCAATCGGTAGAAATAGATACCGCTGGCTAAATTCATTTTGGCGGCATCAAAAACTGCCGCATACGTACCGGCTTGCTTTTGCTCTCCCAAAAGTTTGGCTACTTCTTTACCAACTACATTATAAATCTTCAGTGAAACATACTCATTCTTTGGAAGAACATATTCAATTTTGGTTTCCGGATTAAACGGGTTCGGATAATTCTGTAACAGTTTATAATTATCAGGTTTACCACCGTTCAATTTTTCGTCAACATTGCTTACGCCACCAACATTATAAAACGGTGCATAGGCAGCTTTCAGGGAATTGCCTGCCTTTTTCAGCGAGTCTCTCAACATCTTATACAACCCCATTGACTGAAATCCGGTTGGATGCTGTGCGGAATACCAATCAAAAAGTGCCCACCAGGTAATTCCCGCAAGATATCCCCCATCACGGTAACTTCCATCCGGTTTCAGCACAGAAGCGCGATAGGTAAACGCAGCAAATGTTTTAGTGAACACCGTATCCTGCGCGTTTTGCCCGTTTTGGTTGTTGCTTTCATAGGACCAGTACCCATATTCGGTGTCCATGATCGGCTTTTCCGAAAAGTTCAGATTGGCATTGCCAAGGAATAATCTGGTACTCTCGTAGCAGGTCCCTCCATGGAAAATTCCAAAATACATGGTCCATCCGCAAACATCAGTTGCACTTTGGGAATCATCGTTGGGGCCGGGCCGGTCCGCCGCGGCAGATTCTGTTATCAGTCTGCCATCAGCATAATTGAAAGTGAGATCCTGTTTAACCCGGGCTATATACGTTTTCCGGTTCGGAACGTCGAGGCATTCATTGCACGTACTCCAAAACAGTATGGATGGGCGGTTGTAATCCTTAAAAACCATCTCACGAAACATTTGTTCGTGAATGTGACGAACACTGTTCTGAATTATCCAGCACATTGTCGAATCGAACCACCATACAGGGATTTCCTCCATGATGGCAAAACCCATACGGTCAGCAAGTTCATACGTATAAAGATGATTGGGATAGTGCGCCGTTCTTATATAATTCGCATTTAAATCTTTGGCCTTCAGCAAATCCTCATAAATAATATTGAGCGGAATACTTCTTCCATACGTTGGGTGATCTTCATGACGTGCCACCCCAGTCAAAAAAACCGACTTGCCATTTAACTGAACCTTATCAACAACCGTTTTAACCGTCCGGATACCAAATTGCGTGTAATACTCATCAAGGATCGTCCCGTTCTCCTGAACAGTAACTTTCATAACATACAAATTGGGGTACTTTGGCGACCACAACACGGGACTGTTTATCTTCAATTTTGGCTGCCAAACCCGGCTTGAATCTTTCGAAATGGTAATGGTGGTTTGTGTGGTGCCTGAAACATCGGCGGCTTCACCAATTAAATCCGCCGCCAACTCTGTGGTTATGTTTGCGGGTGTCACATTGGCTTTATATATGGCAGCTGACACAGTTACGCTTTTGTCAACGGTGTTTTTATTGCTTAGAATAATCCCGGTTTGGATGGTACCATCGGTGCTCTGCGGGACAATATTGGTTCTGACAACTGATACACGATCACTTATTTCCAGATAAACGTCGTGAATTATCCCGGCGTAGTTAAACCAATCGGCTTTGATGAACGGGACAATATCGTTTCGTGTCCCCCATGCAGGATTGTCAACCCGCACGGCAATAGTGTTTACCGCCCCTGGTTTTATCGCCTTGGAGACGTCAAACGCGAACGGCGTGTAACCACCCTCATGGTAACCAAGATATACACCGTTCACCCACACATCAGCAACATAATTAACCGAATAAAACATGAGTTTAATAAATTTCCCCGTGACATCGGAATCGACGGTAAAATTTCTCCTGTACCATACACCATTTTCAAAATATTCGGGAACGGTAGGAAACGCGTACATCTTATTCTCTACTGCAGGAAGTGTCTTTACCTCCCAGCTGCTGTCATCAAAATCTGCCAGATAGCGGTTTTGTGCCTCATTGATCAGGTTTTGATATCCTACGGCATCTCTCTTGGCAAGTGAAATTGCATGATCAGCCGAGAAACGCTGCTTTTTCCATTGACCCTGCAGGTCAATGATTGCTCTTTTTTGTTTTTCAAATGAGGGAAGCGGTATACCATTCTGAAAAGGAACGGATACACCATCAACGGAGCTCAGGGAAAGAGTGGCGGAGAGAGATGCCACCTGAGCATGAAGAAGAGCCGGTGAAATTGATACCAAGACATAACAAACCAACAGGATTGTTAATCTATTCAAACGTCGCATAGTTTACCTCTGAACACACTTTTGGGAAAATCAAATTTGATTCAAGACAATAAAAACAAATTTAATGCCAGCCTCAATGAAACGAATTTATGGGTGGTTCGCCTCTCTTTGAGTCAAAATATATATTTTTGGTAAAATATGTTATTATTTTAATAAACACAGATTATTAATTTGAGAATAAATTCCTCGCATGATTCTCAATATTGAAAAACGATCACAACTTCCCGGATGGTTTCATGCCCAATTCTTTTGCCATGCGATGATAGTTTGAGGGCGCCAGACCTAATATTTTTGCGGTTTCCGCATCGGACTGGCATCTCTGCCGTATGTAAGAAAAATACTTGCTTCTAACAATATTTTCCACTTCGCGCAAAGGCAAGGGTTCCTTTTCATAAAGCTTGTCAAAGTTGATAAAATCGTCATCACCCGAAAGCACAGTCGATACACCAAGGGCGGCTTTTATATGACTGGCAGAAATATGAAGCTCGTCCTGAAAGAGAAGCCGTTGCACCACATTCTTCAATTCCCGAATATTCCCCGGGAATCCGTACCGGTTAAGTTCTGCAATGGCAGAGGCATCCAACTGCGGTTTGGGCTTTATCATGTCGATTGACATTGAGGTAAGAAAATGATCGGTGAGAATGTCAATGTCGCCCTTTCTTGCCCGTAAATCCGGAACAAATACCGGAAGCACGTTGAGACGGTAATAAAGATCTTCCCGGAAGCGTTTTGCCTTCACTTCTTCTTCAACGTTCTTGTTGGTAGCCGCTATCAAACGGACGTTGACATGCAATTTGTCAGTTCGACCGATTTTTTCAATTTCCCCGCTTTGGATAACACGCAGTAATTTGACCTGTGTCTGCAACGGCAGCTCAGTAACTTCGTCCAAAAATATCGTTCCGTTATGTGCCAGTTCAAAAAGGCCCATTTTTTTCTTGTCGGCTCCGGTAAAAGCACCTTTTTCATAGCCAAACAATTCGCTCTCTACCAAATCGTTGGGTATGCTGCCACAGTTTATAACGACAAAATTCTCGTATTTACGTTCACTGCGGTAGTGAATATTATATGCCACCAATTCTTTTCCCGTGCCCGAAGAGCCGCGAATAAACACATTCAGATCATTCGTGGCCAAACGACCTATCTCATTCTTCAGTTTCTCAATTGGTTCTGATTCACCCACGATACGCTTCTGGCGCAGAATATCCTCAATATTTTTGCTCAGTTTCTGGTTAGAACGTTTTCTTTCCCGCTCAAGCCTGCACTTTTCAAAGGCATTGAATATACTGAGCATAAAATCTGTCGGCTGATAAATATACGATTCAATATCACCAGGATATTTGGTGCAATACCAGAAGGCTCCCGCGGCCATAAGCCGGTGGGCAAAATTGTAATCGGTGATATTAATGGTCATTTTGGTAACCACGATGATTTGCAGTGTGGCATCGATATTTTTTATTTTTTGGATGAGAGCTTCACCCTTCAGACCACCGGCTATCTGAAAGTCCATGATCACAATATCAAATTGGGAATGATCGGTTGCCAGCAATGCCAAAGCATCAATTCCATTCGATACAATATTCTGTATCAATACACGATCCTGAAAAGGTTGAATGGTGTTTCGAATCCTGCGAACGTCAAATTCTTCGTCTTCTATCAACAGAACTTTTATGGTTTCTTCAAACATAAGTATTTCTATATCCGGTTAGTAATTACAAAAGTAAATTTACAGCCATGGTCAGGCAAATTTTCGGCGTCAATAAGCCAGTCACAGCGCTTGCATATTTCATAGGCAATATAACACCCGTAACCAGTGTTTGGCTTTTCCGTTTTTTTGGTCGAGATGCCTTCCATAAACAAATTCTTGATCCCATCTTCATTCAAGGTGAGCAATTCTTCCGGCAATCCTCTTCCGTTATCGGCAATGGTTACAGTCTTGGTTCCCTGTTCAACATCCTGAGAAGTGGTTATTGTTATCACCAGATCATCCACCTCCGCATGATCAAAGCAGTTTTGGATTATCGGTTCAAATATCTCCCACACGACAAATTCGTTATAAGCTACCTTTGGCAGCGTTTCATCCAGCACCAGGTTTATCTTAAACGCATTTGTGGCCGATGAAATTCTCAGGAAAATATTATCGGCAAGAAACCGGAGAACTTCGTTCAGATCAGTCTGGAATATCTGATTACGTATTGTTTGCAGCGGCGGATCATACCATTTCATATCATAGATAACCCGTGAAATAAAATTGGAATATTTTGTTACCCTGAAATTGATTTCTGCCATATTTTCCGGCGAAAGGCTTCTCAGGTCTTCCTTGATGAATCCCATTATTTTTTCCGCTTTATGATGGGTATGGTAGATCCTCTTGGTAAAAAGCAGTTCTTTCTCGTAGTTAATCTCTTTAATGATGTTGGCCTCATGCTGCTGCAGCAGTTGGTTTTGTACCTCATCGCGTTCGCGAAGGGTGTAGGACGACACAAAATACATTGCCACCAGTCCAAGCAGTATGAGCGAGATATAAATGATTGATGATTCATTGTAACTGGCAATAACCTTTTCCGTAAAGAGCGAGAAGTCAGGTTGAATCTTTACATACATTGTACCGATATACTCACCACGTACCACAACCGGAACGAAAATGCTGAAAATGCCATCATCACCATACAGCGTCTTAATTTCCTCCTTGGCCATCAGTTCTTTATGGAGACCTGCAAACTTGTCCAACGCTGTCTGATGTGTTCCGGAATTCTGAAAATGAAAATTGGAAGAGTACAGATAATTGTAAAGAATGAGCCCATCATCAATACTGTACAGGTGGTCATCTTTTTCAACAATGAGACACAGTTCTTTAATATCATGCTGTAAGGATTGCTGGCTGAAGATGATATTGAATGTTTGCGTGATTTTGGGGATCAGTTGAGGCGAAACGGGTTCTTCAGGATTAAAAGTTTCCAGCAACAGTTCCAGATTTTCAGTTGTAAGACTGGCTAACTGTTCAACGGAAACCCGCTGATATGATTCCTGTGTGCTTCTCAAAAAATCCTTAATTGCAGCTTTATTAATGAAGGAAATTATCATTTGCAGCAATATCAGGCTCACGAACAGGAACGTGATATGCCTGAATTGGAAGTGATACTCTTTTGGATTCTCAAATGGTCTGCGATTTGGCATGCTTTATTGCAACAGTTTTTTATTCAGACGAATTTTATCGGAAGCCCGTTTTAGTGCTTCATCAACCGAAAGCTCGCGGTTAATTGCGGCTTTTACGTAAAAGGTTATAATATCGGATATTCCCGTATAACCTTTCAAAAAGGGACGGTGAACTCCTTCGTGAATATAATTCCGGTAGAAATTAAGTTCCGGATGCTTTGCCACGTAGGAAGAATCATAATAAATTTGATTGATGGCCGGTAAGTACTGACCATTTTCAAATAATATTTTTTGCGCTTCCGGGCTGACAACATAGCGAATGAATTTTATCGCTTCATTGATTTTCTGTGAATTTTTGGAAATCATCAAATTCCAACCGCCGAAAACGGCAACCGGTTTTTGCCCGTCAAAATAGGGATTTGGTACCTGCACCAATTCAGGCCTGATCCTGTTAAACCCCGGGAAAACCCGTTCATCGTTCCCGGAAAAGCTGGGCCACGCGCGAACAAATAATCCGTCGTTAGAGATGAAGTACCGGAAGCTTTCATTTTCCTTAAATGAGGTTACCGTCTTTGGAGAAAGTTGATATTTATTTACCAAATCCACAAGCAACTGCAAGGCTTTTTTAGCCGCAGGGTTGTCATCCAGGTACAGCTTCCCGTTTTGTACTATTGACGAATTTTGCGAGGCAATAAGCTCCGTGAAAATACACATCAACCCTTCGTAATCATCAGCCTGAAATGTAAAGAACGGGTTGGCTATCCCTAATTCCTGATGCAGTTTTATAAACCGTTCCCACGTAATTGTCTTCTTCAATTCCTCCAACCACTTCTCCCCATCCTTGTGTTTCAGAAGGATATCCTTCCGGGCGCACATGAGAGAGATATCCAGATACAGAGGAATTGCTGCCAGCGAGTCCGCATAATAACAGGACTCCAAAGCACGCCCGAATTGTTTCCCGGTTTCCTCTCTGGGATAGTATTTATCCAGCGTTATTCCCCATTTTGCAAAACGGGGTACCCAAATCTGATCAACTGCAAAAACGTCTATCCGGTCACTCTTGCTTTTGAGATATCTTGCCAGCAGTTCTTTTCGCTCATTGGTGCTGAATTTATCGAAGGGCAGATTAATTGCTTCCACACGGATTTGCCCCGCATACTTTTCGTTGAATTTATCAATTACTTTCTGATGAGCATTGGAAATATGATCGACATAGTATAGCGTGGTAATACTTTTTTGCGGACTAATCTCTATGGTATTATATACCGAATTTATCGTTATGAACCCTATAACAACTAAAATGATAAAAATCGGATAATAATATCTGTCAATTTTTAAATCATGTAAAAATTTTGTTATCAATTTAATAAGTCCGTGTTATCATAATAATAAACTTCAAATCACTGTGTCCAAATATATTAAGTTTTCCGGATAAGGTAATTTACAAAAATAAGGCATAGAAGTTGTAAGCTTTACCGGATTATAAACATGAAACGCTAAGGAAATTCCGGATGCTGTCTCTCCTGCTGCTCAGTTGAAAAGCTGTTTTCATTTCGGCTTTTTTTCATGAATGACGGGAAGTTATTGCAATTAAGCAACTTACATGCCAAAAGAAATGGAAAACAACTCATGAAATTTCAACACCTTCTCGCCCTGTTCCTGCTCCTTTTCATCAGTACTTTCTATCCCCAAACAAGGACCATGCTTGACCCCAAAGTTGAAGCAAAAATCGATTCCCTGCTCACCATAATGAGCATTGATGAAAAAATCGGACAACTCAATCAATTAGCTTATGGCTGGGGATGGGGACCATCACAAGCTGCCACTGTACCGGACGATTATAAGCGACTGATCCGGGAGGGTAAAGTTGGTTCACTTCTGAACGCAGTTGGCGCAAAACTGACGTATGAACTTCAGAAAATTGCTATGACAGAATCGAGAACAAGAATTCCCCTGCTCTTTGGATTTGATGTTATTCATGGCGTGAAAACCACTTTCCCTATCCCGTTGGCCGAATCCTGTTCCTGGGATTTATCACTAATTGAAAAATCCGCTGCAATGCAGGCAAAAGAAGCGGCGGCCTGCGGAATCCACTGGACATTCACGCCAATGGTTGATATTGCACGTGATCCCCGCTGGGGTCGCATAGCTGAAGGGAATGGAGAGGACCCATTTCTGGGCTCTCTGATCACCACAGCCCGGGTAAAAGGACTGCAGGGTGATGATCTTTCCGGCGATCACATCCTTGCCTGCGCAAAACATTTTGCCGCCTATGGTGCTGCTGAAGGCGGTCGCGACTATAATACGGTAGATATATCCGAACGTACCCTGCGAGAGACTTACCTCCCCCCCTTCAAAGCAGCCGTTGATGCCGGTGCACAAACCTTTATGTGCTCTTTCAATGAGATTGCAGGTATCCCGTCCTCGGCCAACAAACACCTTCTCACCGAGATACTGCGAGATGAGTGGAAATTTTCCGGCTTCGTTGTCAGCGATTGGAATTCGATTGGGGAAATGGTTAATCATGGTATAGCCAAAGATAACAAACAGGCCGGGCTGAAAGCCATCAGGGCAGGATTGGATATGGACATGGAAACCCGCGCTTACAGCACTTATCTTAAGGAGCTCCTAAATGAAGGTTCAGTGCCGGTTTCACTAATTGACGAGTCTGTTCGACGTATCCTTCGTATTAAATTTCGCATGAATTTGTTCGCCGATCCTTACCGCTTTTGTGATGAAACCAAGGAAGCCGCTGAAGTTGCAAACGCTTCCCAAAGAGCAGCAGCACTTGAACTTGCTCAAAGTTCCCTGGTTTTATTAAAGAACACAAACAACATTCTCCCTATCAGCAAGACAACTAAAAGCATTGCGCTAATTGGCCCATTGGCAAACAACAGAAAGGATCCGCTTGGCTCATGGGAACAATTTGGCGATACGAACAGCGTCGTAACAGTGCTCGAAGGATTACAGAAAAAGCTTCCGGATGCTAAGATTACCTATGTACAGGGATGCCCCATAAATGAAACAGGCAAAACGGACTTTTCAGCCGCTCTACATATTGCCAACGTATCCGACCTTGTTGTTCTTGTACTTGGTGAAGAGGGGCATTACTCAGGCGAGGCTGCATCAAGATCCTCAATAGAATTGCCAAGTGCACAGAGTCAACTCTTCAGGGAGATCCTCAAATCCGGAAAACCCATGGTTGTCGTATTGATGAACGGACGCCCGCTGGCAATCCCCGATCTGCAACAAAATGCCGGAGCCATACTGGAATCCTGGTTCCCGGGCATTACTGCCGGCGATGCAATTGCATCAGCTCTGGTGGGTGATTTCAATCCCTCAGGCAAGTTAACCGTTTCATTCCCCCGTGCAACCGGGCAGATACCCGTTTACTACAACCACAAAAACACCGGGCGTCCGGCAAGCGAAACAAACCATTATTCCTCAAAATATCTCGACATTTCTGAAAAGCCACTTTATCCATTCGGATTTGGTCTTAGCTACTCAACATTCACCTATTCGAACCTGACCATCGACAAAAAGCAAATCGGGCTCTCGGAATCTGCAACGATAAAAGTGGATGTAAAAAATTCGGGTAACTACCCTGCTTCGGAAGTGGTTCAGTTATATATTAACCGGAATCCCGCGAGCGTCACCCGTCCGGTCCGCGAGCTGAAAAACTTTCAAAAAATCACCTTGCAGCCCAATGAAACTAAGTCAGTTGTGTTTATCTTAACACCGGAAAACATTTCGTTTTATAATGACAAAATGCAATTCGGTAATGAGCCAGGACAGGTAACGATATTCGTAGGCACGAATTCAGTGGAAACCATCAACGGTACAGTAATTATCAGTGAAAAGAAGTAACATGAAACAGTTAAAGAAATTTTTGTCGGTTATATTTCTGCTTTCCATAATTGCAGCCCTTCCGCTTCATGCGCAGTCAAAGTTTGTTCACACTTCCGGCCGGAACATTGTTTCACCGGCCGGAGAAACAATTCTCCTTAAAGGTATAAATCTTGGCAACTGGCTTGTCCCTGAAGGTTACATGTTTAGATTTGGGAAAACCAGCTCACCAAGCATGATATATGAGCTAATGAACCAGCTAATCGGGCCAGGAGATGCTGCTGCATTCTGGAAAGAGTACCGCGAAAACTATATCACCGAAGCTGATATTCATTTCCTAAAATCATGTGGACTGAATTCTATCCGCGTGCCGTTCCACTATATGTTCTTCATTTCCGAAGAATATCCCTCGGCAGAACCAACACTGGGCTTTGCATTGTTCGACCGGCTGGTTCAATGGTGTGAAAAGGAAAACCTCTATATTATTTTTGATATGCATTGCGCGCCTGGCGGGCAGACCGGGGATAACATCGATGACAGCCATGGTTATCCGTTCCTCTTCGAATCCGAAACTTCTCAGCAGCTTGCATTGAAAGTATGGGAAAAAATAGCCGCAAAATACAAAGACAATAGAATTGTCATTGGTTATGATGTTCTCAATGAGCCCATTGCCCACTATTTTGACACCAAAACGCTCAATCCCAAATTGGTTGAGTTTTATAAACGCGCTATACAAACTATACGTGCAACTGATCCTAATCATATAATTTTCCTTGGCGGCGCACAGTGGGATTCCAACCTTGATATCTTTGAAAAGCCGCTTGATCCCAATTCGGTTTATACCTTCCATAAATATTGGACAGCAACGGACCAAAGTGTAATTCAGGATTATATCAACATTTCGCAAAAACAGAATATCCCCATCTGGTTGGGTGAATCCGGCGAAAATTCGAATGGTTGGATAGACAGTTTCAGGGTTACACTGGAAAAAAATAATATCGGCTGGTGTTTCTGGCCCTATAAAAAAATGGTGGACGGGAGTTGTATGGTATCAATCAAAATGCCAGGACAATACGATTCACTCAAAAACTTCGCTGAAGGTCCGCGGACAAGTTACGATGACATCAGGAAAAACCATTTAAATCCGGTTTTGACAAAATCGATACTCAAAGAATACCTGATCAATATCAGGTTCGAAAACTGCATCATTAATAAAGAATATCTGAGGGCATTAGGAATTAAAGTACAATACTAAATCCTTTATTCCCGAGTGAAGACGCGCACCGGCCGGGACTCTGAATACAAACCGGTTTCTACAGTCCCGACCAAAAAATTGAGTTTCGGCAAACAAATGCTGATCACTCTCCTACGAACTTGATTTTAACGGAACAATCACAATGAAAAAAGTTATTTTGCTCAGTTGCCTTCTTCTTGGTACCGCATTTTCGCAATACGAAGATACCGGAAAGCGTGGACTTTACTTTCCCAAGAAAACGTACACTGGAGTGACTATTCCAACATTTACTGCCGTAAAGGATCAATTGCCGTCGCCCGTTCTTTCAGATAATCCTGAGTGGGTTTCGCTATACTGGAAAGCGTGGGAACTGGCATTCGACCACTACAAGAAGCCTCCTCAAGGTTCACCTTTCGTTTCCGATTACATCGACGAAGCATTTTCTCCGTCCATTTTTCAGTGGGACACTATCTTCATGATCATGTTCGCCCGCTATGCATTTCATCTTTTCCCCTGCATCAATTCACTCGACAATTTTTATTGCCGGCAATATGAAAACGGCTATATGTGCCGTGAAATTGACGAAGCAACAGGAACCGACTTTGTATTCGAAGGCCGTGATAACACGATAAACCCACCTCTGTTTAGCTGGGCAGAACTTTCCTATTCGCAGGTATCCGGTGATACATCCCGGTTCAGCAAGGTATTGCCTGCATTGGAGAAATACGCGGAATGGCTGGATACCTATCGCAAAAAAGCAAATACCGCACATCAATTATATTGGCAAACCAGGCTCGGTTCCGGCATGGATAATACCCCACGATCCGGATCAGCATGGGTTGACATGTCAGCACAAATGGCAATGTTCTACCGCGACCTGGCTGATATCTCCGGAAGATGCGGCTACATGGCAAAGGCTTCCGCATATACTGCAAAATACAAGGAAATTGCTGACCGTATTAACAGTATGATGTGGAATAAAGAAGATGGTATGTACTATGATCTCGACGATCAGGGCAAACAGAACAAGTGCAAGACAATTGCATCGTTCTGGCCCATGCTTGCCGGAATTGCTTCCAATGAGCAAACAGAACGCCTGATGGCTCACCTGAAAGACACTAAAGAATTCTGGCGTGAGATACCCTTTCCTTCTCTCGCTGCTGATCATCCACTGTATAAACCGGACGGAGCCTATTGGGTTGGCGGAGTTTGGGCTCCCACAAATACGATGGTAATTAAGGGACTCGAGCGATATACACAAGTATATTATACCGCCGAGTTTTGCAATGCAGCTGCTGAAAAATACATCGACGGCATGACAAAAGTATATAAGCGTACAGGCACCATTTGGGAGAACTATTCTCCTGATGTCGTGCGACGCGGCATTCAGTCACAGCCGAATTTTGTAGGCTGGAGCGGTTGTGGCCCAATAACTCTTCTCATCGAGAACGTCATCGGCATAATTCCTGATGCCGCGAATAACACTGTCCGCTGGACTATTTCCCGCAAAGACCGGCATGGACTCAAAAATCTGCACTTTGGCAATACCATTGCCTCATTGGAATGCGCTGAGCGGGAAAGCATAGTATCAGAAATACGGCTCTCTGTTCAATCAGACAAGCCATTTAATCTGGTCGTATGCAGGGAATTCAATAAAGAGCAGTCTTATGAAATTCACGCAGGACTTAATTTAATAAGGGTGAAATAACGGATTTATTGTCTCTACTTCAGGACAACCATTTTCGTTCTCTCAACCTGATTATCGGCCATGAGGATAAGCTCATATATTCCTGAAGCAAGACCTTTGTTTGAAAGAAGTATTTCATGGGTTCCGTTTGGATAGTTTGCATTTACCGGAGTTGAAACCAATCGACCGTTAATGTCATAAACAGAAAGCTTTACTGCGGTTTCACTATTGGTTTTGTGGGCAATGGTAAATCTGATTTTTGTTTCAGGATTTGATGGATTAGGATAGCTGGGGTATAGTTTCAAGGCATAGGTCTTTGGTGTTGCATTTGAAATTCCTGCAGGCGCAACAGCAATGGAAAACGCAGCGTCCGAGACATCGCTCATTGCGGAGTTTGATTTATCGACTATCATTATCCTGCACTGATCGGAAAATACTTCCGGAACAACAAACCGAAACGTACCAAATTCTGCCGCGCAGTCCGACGTAACCAGACTCCAGTTAGTGCCGTTATCTTTGCTAAGTCCAATCTTCACCCGGTCAACTTTTGAACTCTCCCATGCTATTTCTGCAACGGTTCCCGCCTGCAGCTTTTCTCCACCATTCGGCGACAATACCTGTATATAGGTGGGTTTGGCAGACTTCACTACATTTACGTAATTGAAATTGAAGCCTGCCGTCTTAAAAAGAAATTTGAGATTATGTGCCCCTGCGCTTAAGGGTACGTTTGACTTGGTTACGGTTGTCCATGCCTGCAGCCCTCCTGTATTGGCAACATGAACCAATCCTGAGATTTCCACATCATCAACAAGCACCAACAAATCACTTCCGGCAGTGGCGGCAGAAGCCAATCTGAATTCAAAATTGTAATTGGTGGTTTCTGTTGCAATAACGCTGTAGCTAAGCCATTCATTAGTGGTTATCCATCCAACATTATAACCGCCGCCAATATCCGTGCAGGGTTGCAGGTCTACGCTTTCCGACGGTCGGTAACTGCCACCGGTATTCTTAACATCGGAATCATAATAACCAATGTTGTTACCTCCGTTGTCAAAATTTTCTGCCTCAATCTTTCCCGGAATCTTTTGTAAGTAACCTTTGTATGGTCCTTTTCCGCATTCCGCACCGACTTTGATATTAACAACATTGGAGATCGCATTAAAACCCCTCTCCGTTATAACGTTAACTTTTACCTGATAGCAGCCGGCCTGAACATTTTTCCACTTGATTTGGTACGGCTTAACGTTTGTTTCCCCGATTTTCACGGCATCCTGATAAAACTCAACCATTTTTACCGCATCACCCGAACTGACATCCGCTGCAATGGTAATCTCATCACCGGGTTGGAAAACAGCATTCTCTACCGGTGCCGATAGAACTGCTGTTGGTTCTGCGAGTGTATCCTTATATGCCCTCACATAATCGACCTGCATCTGCTGCGGAAACACTGTTGAAGTGTTTGGATTTCCGGGCCAATTTCCCCCTACTGCCAGGTTTAATATAATGAACGAACTTGCCCGGAATTCAGACAACGATTCAGGCGTTATATCAAGTGTACAATATTTGATATCATCGACATACCATACAGTTTTTTCCGGCTCCCACGCAATACTAAACCGGTGGAAATCGTCAGAAAAATTGCCAGTAGGCAGAGTGTAATTGAGTCCATAGCTTTGATGCCCATTGTTGTCCCAATGCCCTGTTCCGTAGACTCTGTTGTCCCGGCCTGCACCGCCGCCAATCAATTCCATGATATCAGTCTCACCGCACGCAGGCCATCCGGCTGTGGTAATATTGTCGCCCAGCATCCAGAATGCAGGCCATATACCTTGTCCATACGGCAATTTAATCCTCGCTTCAATTTTCCCATATTTGAAAGACCGTTTACCCTGGGTTTTCAATCGTGCTGAAGTATAATTCTTTCCACCATATGCTTCAGACATCGCTGTAATGGTTAGCATGCCACCGGCAACGTTCGCATTGACTGTACGATCAGTGTAATATTCCAGTTCATTATTACCCCAGCCGTCCCCACCGGTTTCGCGGGTCCAATTGGAAAGGTCCAACTGGGTTCCGTCAAATTCATCGGCCCAAACCAATTTATATCCCTGGGCGAACAGAACACCATTCAGCACCATTAAAACAAAGACAGTGGCTGCAAGTTTATATACATTCATAATATTTCCATTTAACTGTAACAATATGATTAATTTCTCAATTATTATCCGGTCATTAATCCGGGAGCTAGTATATTAAAGCAAATTTCGTGCCTGGAAATAAATGCTCCCCAAAATCCGAAAATGCTCCGGAACCAAATCAAATCATCCCGAACACCTGGCACGCCAACCTGTTGCAAAATGTGGTGCAATACACATCCGTCCAAGACGATAAAAAAAAGGCTACCTCTTACCGGCCTGTTTTCGATAGAAAAAAAGCCGTAGTTTTGATTTTCTGAGGAACAAAACATGAGGTAGCCAGTGACAAATGTAACGCTTTTTTCGCAAATTCTTGAACTCATTCCTCGACCCACCTTCCAAAAGGTAGTTGAGCAATATAAGACGGACAAGCATTCAAAAGGGATTAATAGCTGGACTCATTTTGTATCGATGCTGTTTTGTCATTTCGGGAAAGCCCATTCCTTGCGGGATATTAGTAATGGTCTTCGCTCAATAACCAGTAATGCCAATCATCTTGGTATAATGGACAGAATACCCAGCCGCTCAAGTCTCTCCTATATTAATGAACACCGCGACTGGCAAATGTTCCGGGATTTATATTTTCAACTGAAAGAACAGTTTCAGAAAAACGGCACGCATTTGCAGCGAAAACAGTTCGAAGACATCGATAGGAAAATATATATGCTCGACAGCACGGTTATCAATGTCTGCCTAAAAGTATTTGACTGGGCTACCTATAAGAATGAGAAAGGGGCAATAAAATTGCACACGGCACTCGATTTTGACGGATGCTTACCTTCATATGTCTGCATGACCAAAGGTTCTCAGGCAGACGTCCGACATGCCCGGTATATGACGCTTCCAACCCATAGTGTTGTAGTGGTTGACCGGGGATATCAATCATTCCGTATGTTCCAGGAGTGGACAAACCGGGATATTTATTTCGTCACCCGATTGAAGGAAAACATAAAGTATCGGTCTGTTGAAGAACTGGAACTACTTGACGGAGCAGATCATATCCTCAAAGATGAGATCATCGAACTCCAGGAAGAGGACACAAAAAGAGACTATCCGGGAAAACTGAGACGCATTGTTGTCTATGATGTTGAACAAAAAAGGACAATTATAATACTAACCAATAATTTTTCTTGGACAGCAGCAGTGGTCGCTGAACTCTATAAACAACGGTGGCGGGTAGAAATATTCTTCAAAGAGTTGAAGCAAAACCTCAAAATCAAATCTTTTATTGGCATGAATGAGAATGCGATGTGGATACAGATTTGGACAGCAATGATTACAATGCTTTTTTTTCGGTTAATGCAGGAAACGGCGAAGTATAAATGGCATTTGTCGAATCTGATAACCTTTATAAGGCTTAACCTGTTTGTAAAAATGGGGTTACGATTGTGGTTGGATAAGCCGTTTTGGGCCCAAAATGAGGAAGTAAGGAAAGATGAGCAACTACACTTCCTTGAGCTTCTGAGGGGTTAAATTCACCAAAGAGCTGTAACCGTCCAAATTAGGTCAGAATCGCAATATATTTGGCAATCCCTGATTATCTTGGACAGCAGTGGTGCAATAAACAAAACTGCCTCATCCTGTCAAATCGGATTAATAACAACGAGAAGCATAGTTCTTTTTAATATAAAAGCCTACCAGAAGCAGGCACCATCATGAGCAACCCCACCGAAACACCATGTCCTTGTCCGGCTCATTCCACCATTCGATGCGCAATGCAATCCCGCGTATCGCCCGGATTTTCCATCTGGGACCTATTAAGGTTCGGGTGAGTGATCTTTTACTTCTTTTAAGGGTTCAATTTTTCTCACATTTTTATTAAAACGCAGCCAAAAATTTTATTATTTTAAAAGGTTAAATATGATTTTTATGCAAAATAATGCATATCGCGGATAACGCTTTCAGGATAATTGAGATGATGCAACTATTGATTAGAGAGTCCAGATAATGAAGATAAAAAAGACGGCCGGGGAAACCCGAAAATACCGGCTCGAAATGAATGATAAAATACTGAATTCGGGTTTTAAGGATTACCAGAGATTTTTTGCGCTAGACAACAAGGCCTATGTTGATGGCGCCCTTAATGCCAAAACGAAGGAATTAATGGGCCTGGTCGGCTCAATGGTATTGCGCTGTAACGACTGTATCTTCTATCATATCGACCGGTCAATTGCGGAAGGCGCCTCCCGCGAAGAATTAATGGAGTCATTTAACATCGCCCTGGTCATCGGCGGATCAATCGTCATCCCTCATCTGCGGTATGCATTTGAAGTAATGGATGAATTATTTTTAGAGAATACAGCATCGGAAACAAATGAATAAGAAACTCCTCGTTCCTCAACACATCGTAACCGTTAACAAAAACAACGATATTCTTCTCAACCACGCAGTTGAAATTCACGATTCAAAAATTGTCAGTATAGCACCGGTAAACACATTTGACCTGCAGCAGTTCGACGGTGAAGTGATAAACGCCCCTAACATGACACTGATCCCCGGTTTTATCCAAACACACATCCACCTTTGTCAAACGCTTTTCCGCGGGCTGGCCGACGATCTTGAACTGCTGGATTGGCTGCAAATGCGCATTTTCCCGCTTGAGAACTCACACGACAAAAATTCGCTGCGCACTTCTGTGCAAATAGGCCTGCATGAGCTCCAAACCGGTGGAACCACTACCCTGCTGGATATGGGGACACTCCGCCATCAGGAGACCATCTTTGACGAACTGCTGCAATCAGGCATGCGTGCATTCGCCGGTAAATGCATGATGGACGATAATGACCTCTATCCAGACTTCAAGGGTGATACGAAGGGTGAACTTGCCTATACCTACGAGCTGGCAAAAGCATACCATAACCTTGATAATGGCAGAATTCGATACGGCTTTGCACCACGATTCGTACTCTCCTGCACCGAAAAATTATTGATAGATACCAAGGCGATGTCTGCCGAATTTTCCGGAAGTGTCTATCACACCCACTCGTCGGAAAACAAAAGTGAAATTGAAGAGGTACGCAGAAGAACCGGCAAGGAAAATATTGCCTATTTCGATTCCATAAACATTTTGGATGATACCACCATTTTGGCGCATTGCGTCCACGTGAACGAAGAAGAAATCGGTCTCTTGAAAAAACGCGAAGGAAGAGTATCACATTGTCCATCATCAAACCTCAAACTGGCATCAGGCATTGCACCAATATACCGGTTCCTCAATGAGGGCATACAGGTCTCGCTTGGTGCTGATGGTGCTCCCTGCAACAACAACCTCTCTGCGTTCATGGAAATGCGCCTGGCCGCCCTTTTGCAGAAACCTTTTCATGGCCCCCGCGTTTGCGATGCGCAACGGATGTTCCGCCTTGCCACCATAGACGGAGCCAAAGCACTTCATATTGATGATATTACCGGCAGCATTGAAGAGGGCAAAAAAGCCGATCTGGTGCTTATCGATCTTAACAACCCCGATTATCCCGTTTTTGACAGCGAGCAAAAGATCTATTCCATCATCGTCTATTCGGCACAAAAAGATTGTGTACGCGATGTTATGATCGACGGGAAATGGGTGGTAAGAAATGCCAAATCCACTAAATATGAGCGGACGGAATTGTTGCGTACCGGAAAAGAACAACTCAATCTGATCTCCAAACGTGCCAACTTATAATAAGGATTTGAAATGCCGGTAACGCGAATAGTGATTGCCACAAAGAATCCTGGCAAGATATATGAGATAAGACAGATCCTCAACAACAGCAACATCGACCTTATCTCCCTCAGTGAATTACCGCCAATTCCTGATATTGAAGAGACAGGCACTACGTTTGAAGAAAATGCAACACTGAAGGCCGAAGAAGTTTTTACACACTTTGGCCTGCCTTGCATTTCTGACGATTCAGGACTTGCGGTGGATGTTTTGAATGGAGAACCTGGAATCTACTCCTCCCGTTACGCGCATGAAAATGCTTCCGATGACGAAAACATAACCAAACTGCTCAACGAATTACGAAAATTCTCTGCACCTTATGCAGCAAAATTTGTTTGTTCAACAGTGTATTATGACGGGCTGAAAAGAATCTCAGCTTCCGGAGAAATGCCGGGACAAATTATCACGCATAAAAAAGGGAACAACGGATTTGGTTATGATCCGGTGTTCATGCCGGAGGGTAAGGGGAAAACGACGGCTCAATTGACCGATGAAGAAAAAAACGCAATCAGTCACCGTGGGAAAGCACTACGGGCTCTCATCCAACGGTTGAGAGATGAGAGTATAGTCTGACACACTGCAAGCCTTTTACTTCGGCTCCGTTCCCCTCTTGCCCAAAAAGCGCGTCATTCCCAAAGTGAACATCCCTACTACCAGACCAAACACCGCCGAAAATATCATTCCGCTGAACATCATAAATGATGCGGGTGAAATATCTTTAGACAGTTCTTTCACCTGACCTATAAACTCAGAATGTGTTTGGATGTAGGTTTGCAGCAGGAAGGTTTGGGTGGCATATAACAAAGCTGAAAAAGCAAATCCTGCAAGTGCGCCATGCAGGAACTGCTGCTCGCGTTGCCGCTTCGAAATAAGCACTGAAGCAAGTATGAGAAAGAGCAGCCAACCGATCCATTCATTTTGTCCCAACAGACCGAAACTGCTCATAGCGCCGAACAGTATACCGAAAAGACTGAGATTGCCAAGTAATTTAATATTCAAGCAATAGTCTCCTGCACACTATTTCAACGGGAATGCCGGGTTTTCCCGCATACGGAGCATCTGTTCAAAATGTCTCCGGTCGTGGTGAATGATCATCGCGAAGCAATCGCCCAGATTAAATTTAAAAACTTTGTTGGCAGGCGAATATACTTTCACTGCAGCCAGGCTTAATCCCATCGCGTTTTCAAGATGTGTTAAAAGTATTTTATGCTGTGCGGTAAATTTCTGTGTAATGGATGTATCGAATGTGTTCTGTGAAGGTTGGAATAAAGTTGGGGCTTTTGATTTTTTTCTGTTTTCTGGTCGCACCATCTTTATCATCATGTTACCGGTGAGCGTGTGCATGAAATTCTCACCGTTATCCTGGAACTCCGGTTTGCCTTTGGTGGCAAAAATTGCACGTTCAATAATAGGGAAATAAAGATTGTTGGTGATGTTAAGATGATCCAGACATTCTGCAATGCACCAGGATCGCATATCATACTTCCAATTCAGTTGTTCCTTTGAAAGACTTGCAATCATGGAATAAAATGTCCCGGAAAGTGTTGAACCTTCCTCAGATAATAATGTCAATAGTTCTTTTGAAGTCATGCCCTACTCCTACTCGTTGTTTCTTTTGATTACAGAATACACATATGTATCAATACTGAACCGCGGTTCAGAATATTACTACCAAGCGTCTCTTTTTCCTATGTACTAAGTTATAAAAAAAATGAAATTCAAAAAACCATTTTTCTGTTTTGGAAAAACTATTTCGCAAATTAGACGTTAAATTCCAGAATGTCTCCAATATTCAGTCGACAAGCGATGAGTTACGGGTTCCCTTTGCTGTCCCCTCATTTCAGTCGATCTAACCGTTTGGAGTAACATTACTTCCATTCATCCAAAACTCCATGACTTCAGCAATAAATACAATAAGTTGCAGCAGGTCTTTTAATAAACAAGGTGCAATCATGACAAAACGTCTTTATAGAAGCAGAAAAGAAAAAATGATTGGGGGAGTCGCGGGTGGAATAGCCGAGTATTTTGATATCGATCCGGTAATGATCCGGTTACTTTTTGTCCTGTTGTTTTTTGCAGGCGGAGTAACCTTCCTGATCTACATCGTGTGTTTGGTAGTCATTCCCAAAGAGCCGTTTTACTTCGACCGGCCAATGGCACCCAATCAGACACAGGCGGCTTCTCAACCTCCTTCAGAACAACAACAGACCGAAGGAACCGAAACGCCTTCCGATGTCAACTTTACCATGTATGAAAACCCGCCTGTGGGATCAACTCCTGATGATACCAGGAACGAACCCAGAAAAAAAGTATTCGGTATAGTGCTGATTATTCTTGGCGGTTTGTTACTTTTACAAAATATTTTACCGATTTGTCATCATATCGGCTTTTTCCCGATCATGTTTATTCTATTTGGTGTTTGGTTGATTTTATCACATCAACAGAAAGGTTCAGTACAATGAAACCCGGAAAATTATTTTGGGGTGTGCTTTTTTTAACTCTGGGTGTATTATTCCTGATTAAGAATATTAGCAGCAGCCCGGTCATCAATTATGATTTCTTCAGACTCTGGCCGCTCATATTTGTCTTGTTCGGAGCTGCGTATCTGGTAACCAACATTAATCTAAAATATGCATCATTTGGTGCTGCCGGTTTGATTGCCGCACTATGCATCTTTACCTTCAAAATAGGGCCTTTCCACTGGTTTGGAACTCATTCGTCACGCCACTACGATTACCAGGGAAAAGCCTACGAAGAACAGCTTCATCCTGAAATAAAAAAGGTGTTCTTCACCCTGGATGGCGGTGCCGGAGAATTCATGGTGGCCAAAACTGACTCCTCCTTCTTTAAAATTGTCCCGCAGGATTCGTCATCGGAATTTTCGTTTGACAAAAAAGTTGATGGCGACGTAATGCGGGTAAAGGTTCGGAACGCGAATGAAGACATTCATATCGACTCCCGCGATGGCTTTAAATATGGACTTAAGGTACTCCTTAACACCGCCCCGCACTATGACCTTACTTTTCATACCGGCGCTTCCTCGAATAATTACGATTTAACCGGGCTTATTATTGAGAAACTCAAAATGGAGTGCGGTGCCTCCTCAACAGTTCTGAAATTGGGTGAATTGAAAGACACAGACTCAAAAATCTTCATTGATGCGGGTGCTTCATCGTTCCAGCTTCTTTTGCCCAAGGGCACTGCAGCCAAGATCAAAACGTCCACTGCCCTGTCCTCCACCAACATCAGTGGAATGATCAAAATTGATGACGAGTTGTTCCAGACGGATAACTATTCATCTGCACCGTTCAAATATGACATTGTGGTTGATGGTGGAGTAATGTCTCTGGATGTGAATCAATACTAAAAGGACTCTTTCAGTTTTCAGAGCCATTGTCCGGCAAGATCATCTGACCCCGGCAATGGCTCCCGGTTTTTCCATTGCTCCTGCGTAATTACACCTCCATTTCACTATACCGGCCTCCTCCCCAACATGGCATATATCACATTGTGCCCGAATACTCATATAAATTGATTTTTTTTCTTACATTTCATAACCATGTATTTTAAACTTCTTAGACGAATCATAAAAGCCATATGAAATTGAGTTACATTTATTCTTCCAGGGTAGGACTTAAAAGATCTTCTAATGAAGACTTCGTGGATATATTTGAAATTGGTGATGGGCTGCTGGGAGTTGTATGCGACGGCCTTGGCGGAAATAACGCCGGAGAAGAAGCATCCCAAATTGCCGTTAATATCATTTACACCTATTTTATCGACCATCCTGAAGAAGACATTCAGGAACGGATTGCCAGTGCCGTGATTGCTGCAAATCGCGCTATCCTCCAGTCTGCCTCCAAGAGCTCGGAATTGCGCGGAATGGCCACAACGGCGGAAGTGCTCTATATTGATAAAAATAAGGCTTATTGGGGACATGTCGGTGATTCAAGAATTTATTATCTTTTGGAATCGAAGTTGTTTCAGGTGACAAAAGATCATTCCCTGGTTCAAAAGCTCCTGGATAACGGGCATATAACTCCAAAAGAAGCTGAAAATCATCCGCAAAAAAACATCATTATGAGGGCATTGGGCGATAAAGTTTCGGTCGAAGTTGATACCGATGTTATAACGCTGGAAAAATCCAAACAATGGAAGTTTCTTATGTGTTCGGACGGTGTAAGTAATATGTTCCGCAGACCTGAATTGGAGGCAGTATTAAAAGAAGCGGATTTGGAGAAACTTTCCAAAACACTGTCAGCAATCATTGAAGAGCGCGGTGCTCCGGATAATTATTCCTATATTATTATAAGCAATCAAACAACGAATCAAGAATAGAGCAGGCATGGTCGGATCAGTAATAGAAAACTACAAAATAGTCTCCGTGCTGGGCGAAGGCGGAATGGGTATTGTCTATAAAGCGCTCGACATGAAATTAGAGCGTTTCGTGGCACTGAAAATTCTTAGCGCCCAATCTGCCGGTAACCCTCAATTTATTGAACGATTCAAACGCGAGGCGCGAAACCAGGCAAAACTGACACACCCCAATATTGTACCAGTATATGGCTTTACTGACGAAAATGGCGTGCTTGGCATCGTAATGGAATACGTTGAAGGTGAAACGCTTGAAAAAATTATCTACAGGAAAAAACGGCTGGACCCTGCTGAATCCCTGAATATCATGAAACAGATCCTCAGCGGTGTTGGTTATGCACACTCTAAAGGATTCATCCACCGCGACATAAAACCATCAAATATTATTATTAACAAAGAAGGCTCTGTTAAAATAATGGATTTCGGCATCTCGAAATCCATGTTTGATAAGGGAATAACCAAAACCGGAACAAAGATCGGCACCATCCTCTATATGAGTCCGGAACAAATCCGGGCTGAGGAACCTACACGACAAAGCGATATATATTCCATCGGTGTCACGTTTTATGAAATGCTTCTTGGCAAGACGCCTTTCGATTTCGGAACAGAATACGAGATCATGGAAGCTCATTTAAAGAAAAATCCGGGAAGAGTTTCGGGCAATCTCGATTCCATCCCCCCGGAAATTGACAAAATAGTTTCCAAAGCTCTTGAAAAACTTCCCGTAAAACGTTATGCCACCTGTGAAGAGTTTCTGGAAGATGTTGATGACCTGTCCCAACGGATGCAAAAAGGCTCACCCCTGAAAAACAAAGTTAAGGATAAAAACAAGGAGAACCGGTCTTATAAAATCCGCATCACGCTGATGACAATACTCGCACTTGGCATATTTACTGCACTGGCTGCCTTTTTCTTTTCGCAGATAAGAGAGGCAATAAGCATTTTTAGACTAAAGGATCATGCAGCGAGTGGAGATACTTCCGGCGGTTACCGCTCCAATCCCAACTATCAGCTTAACATAAATTGGACAAAGCTTAATACCGGGGTTTCGCAAAATCTGAATGGTGTTTGTTTTGTGGATAACAACATCGGGTTTGCCTGCGGCGAGTCTGGCACTTTTCTATCCACCGTTGATGCCGGTCAAAACTGGAAACCTTTATTTCCTCCTGATTCCATAACCTTTTTTGACGTTTATTTTCTTACAGCGCAAAGCGGTTTCCTGGTTGGTGAAAAAGGCAAAGTATACCGCACCGATGATGGGGGAACAACCTGGAAAGCGGTTATTACGGGAGTCAATGAGACATTTTTCAAAATAGTATTCCTGTCAAACGGAAATGGATTTATCATCGGTGGTCGCGGAACTCTGTTAAGGTCAAATGACCGCGGTAATTCGTGGCTCAGAATTTCTACCAATACCGATCGCCTACTCTACAGCATCTTTTTTTCAGACAATGAAAAAGGATTTATTGTTGGAAAAGACGGCCTGCTGTTGCGCAGTCAGGACGGAGGCAACTCCTGGGTACCCTCACAATTGCAAACGGACAATTATTTAAAAGATATATTCTTCATTGACAATAAAGTCGGATTCATTTGCGGCGGTGCCGGGCAAATCCTTAAAACCACAAATGGGGGCACTGAGTGGCAGGTAAAAAGATCAGTCAGTTCTGCAGGATTATTCTCTGTCCTTTTTGTTGATCCAAGCCGTGGCTTTATCATCAGCAACAAAGGTGAAATTCTTGAATCCACTGATGGAGGCGATAATTGGGAGCTCAAACAATCGGGCAATTTTAATTCCCTGGCCCGGATGACAAAGACACAAAACAATACGGTATTCGCTTGCGGATACAATGGATTAATTCTACGTTCAAGATAGGTTTATGGATAAATTTGTAATATCGGGAGGAAACTCTCTTCAGGGCGAAACGTATGTCAGCGGTGCAAAAAACGCCACCCTGGCCCTGATGCCGGCGGCATTGCTTGCCGCAGGAAAAACAACACTGCTTAATACACCCCGGCTGAATGATGTGTTCACCATGATAAAGCTGCTGACACAACTTGGAGCTGAATGCACTTTCAACGAACACGAACTCACCATTAATGCAGCAAACATCACCAACCAGGAAGCACCTTATGAACTGGTTAAGAAGATGCGTGCATCAATCTATGTGCTCGGTCCCCTACTCGCCCGTTTTGGCTATGCAAAGGTCTCTCTTCCCGGTGGTTGTGCCTGGGGCCCACGTCCGGTTGATCTCCATATTCGAAGCATGAAAAAGCTTGGTGCCGAGATTGAATTGGAAAATGGTTACATTATTGCCCGCGCCAAACGACTGACAGGCGCTACGATCAGTTTCGACCGCTCTTCAGTTGGTGCTACCGGAAACCTCCTTATGGCAGCAGTGCTTGCAAAAGGTCGCACCATCATCAATAATGCATCTATGGAACCGGAAATAACAAACCTCGTGCATCAGTTAATTCTGATGGGAGCAAAAATATACGGCATCAACTCGTCCATTTTGGAAATTGAAGGTGTTGATGAATTGAATCCTGTGAAAATTGAGACTATCCCCGATAGGATCGAAGCCGGTACACTGCTTACTGCCGCTGCAATGACTCATGGCGAAGTTACTCTGCGCAATTGTGCACCGATCCACCTCCTTTCCCCCATCGCAAAACTTGAGGAAGCAGGAGCCATCATCACTTCGGGTGAAGACTTTGTGCACCTGAATGCAAAGAACATGGAGATCAAAAACGTCGACGTAATTACTGCGCCATTCCCTGGTTTCCCAACGGATATGCAGGCACAATGGATAGCTCTGATGAGCCTTGCCGATGGTGTATCAACCATCACTGACACCATTTATATCGACCGGTTTTCTCATGTTTCTGAGCTTATGCGCCTGGGAGCCAATATCACGGTAAAAGACAACAGCGCTATTGTAAAAGGAAGTCCCCGCCTTACCGGTGCTAAGGTCATGTCAACCGATTTACGTGCAAGTGCCTCACTGGTCTTGGCCGGGCTTGCTGCCCACGGAACAACAGAAGTGCTCCGTGTTTATCACCTTGACCGGGGATACGAAAACCTCGAAGGTAAACTGGCTGCCCTCGGAGCCAAAATTGAAAGAGTTGCCGGAGCGGAATATTGAAAATTCCTGCCCGGCTCACTGCCGGTCTTAGGGTTACGCTTTTTCCGCTTCTTTCGTTCATTCTCACTTCTGTGCTCTTGTCATTGCCCATACTGCGAGATTTCAGTTATGAGTTCGCAGTATTCTATGCTGTTTTTCTTCTCATCGCGTCCTCAGTTTTTGTGTTTGCTCACCGGTCTGCGTTTGGCCCAAACAGGACTTCCCACCTTTATGCAGGATTCCAGATACTTGCCATATGTCTGATTCCGGTAATTGGAGGATTATTGAGCACCTCAACTGCCGGGTTTGACTGCTTCTTTAATGGATTGCGTTTTTTCCTGCTGTTTGCGGTTCCTGCAACTGTCACCGGAGCAGGTATTGCTGCATTGTCCCTTCTGCTTTCACGCAAATATGCAGTTTTTATAACCATCACTTTTTATTTGCTGTTGCTCTTTTTAACAGGTCTGGAAATTTACCGTTTCCCGCAGGTATACTCATTTAATCCGCTCATTGGCTTCTATCCCGGTGTCATCTACGATGAATATCTGCCTCTCGATTTGCGTCATTATGTATATAGAATACTGGCAGCGACCTATTTCCTCTTACCCGTCATCGTGCTAAGGTTTTCACAACACAAAAAGCTTGTAACCGGTTTCAAACTCCTCTTCCCGACTACCGGTCTTCTTTTTTATCTGATTGCCCCTCAAATTGGAATTGCATCTTCAACAGTTACTCTGGAAAAAGTACTCTCCAAATCCATCGAAACAGAACATTTCCATATTTGGCTGCCTGAAAACAAATTCTCAAACGATGAACTCTCATACATCAAAAAACTTCATGAAATATGTTATGCTGAGCTAACGGAATTCTTCCAGTCACACCCCCCGGGGAAAATTACATCGTTTATATTTGCTGACACCAGGCAAAAATACCGGTTAACAGGCGCGGGAAATGCCGACCTGGCAAAGCCCTGGCTTCACCAGGTATATGTTGTTGCAGGTGATTATGAAACAAGCCTCAAACACGAACTGGCTCATGTATTTACTGCTGATTTCGGCCAGAGTTTGTTCAAGCTATCCCACAACTTCAATTCTGCATTGTTGGAGGGCGCTGCAACAGCTGCGGACGGATTTATTGCCGATGAAGACATTGACTACCTGTCTTTTATTTCGCTCAAAGAAAACCGCTCCATCGATGTTGCAACCCTCTTCAATGGCATCGGGTTTTTTTCGGCCAACACTTCGCGTGCTTATGCACTTTCCGGTTCCTTCATTAAGTATATGATAAGTGTTTATGGTATCCAGAAATTCAAGCAGTGGTATTCTTCCGGTTTTGATGTCGCTAACTACCCGAAATCGTTGGAAGAACATGCACGGGAGTTCAGGAACAGTCTTCTGTTAAAGGAATTTGATTACAGGAAGGGGACAAAGCAACTCTTCTTCGGAACACCGCCATTTCTCTATAAAAATCACCCGCGTTTTATCGCAGCAAAAAAACAGGAGATAGACGAATTAACTGGCAAAAACAAGTATACGGATGCATTGGCTGTTGTAAACCGCCTTACTACCTTATCGAATGAGCCAGGACTGCTCTTCCGCAAAGTGAACCTGCTTGACACTCTCCAATCAAAAAGCGAAGCAATCAGTATTCTGAAAAACTTCGTCGCTGAGAACACCAACTCACCCTGGTATTTTTCAGCTCTCTTGAAACTGAGCGATTTACTGGCAAAAACGGGAATGCTGGATAGTGCCGGCCTGTTAATCAAAAAATCGATAGAAGAAGCGCCTAATAACAGCTATTTTCTTGCCTCCTCATTTCGCCGTGATCTGCTCACAGTCGGCAGGCTATCCGAATATTTGCGCAGCAGCCAGTCAAAACGTAACAGGTTATTGAGAGAGGAATTGAACAAATCACATAGCCAATATATCCTGGTACAACTGCTCAACGAATCTGCTTACAAAGAAACCGACAGCACCACATTGAAAGCATTTTTGACTGAATTAGACAAAAAAACAGCACTGCATTCCTCAATTGTTATTTCGCTCGTGGATCATTCCATTAAATCCGGACTTTATCAAATCGCTGATGAGCTCATATCCGGTCATGCAGATGAAATCAACCGGCGCGATCAAACGGCGTTCTTGCTCCTCAAACAAAGATTACACTTTTTCAGACAATAGATTGCATGATTTGTAACCGTAGGGGCGAAAAATTTTGTGCCCCTGCCTAATTACGCTTGCCATTATGTATCAGGAATCGACTTTCCCTTTTCCCCTTTGAGTAAGTCAACATTTGCCCTCGTTTATTCCGCACATTGTATTATTTTTGCATAGTTTTCTTCATTCAACGGGTATAGTAGTTCAATAATGGCAAAGACTCCGAATTTCAAAGATCAAATAAGCGAAGTGCATCCTTTTGTAACCAAGGTAATTGAAGCTTTTCGCCATGGGTATGCCGTGTTCGCGGCTGGCGTTTTTGCCAGAGACCTGATCCTGGGATTAAATACGAATACGCTCGAATTGTTAATACTGGGGAACAGCCCATCAATCGATGAAAAAATTGCCTTGCTTCACGATACTGTACTATCTACTCAAAAGAACGTTTTTTCCATTCTGCTTGATGAGACTGTTACCGCAAAAATCACCTATCATCAGGTTCCCAAATGCTCCAGGAGCCATAATTCCATTGAGGAGAGCAACGCCATTGAGGCATATGCCCGCGACCAGCATATTTCGACAAGAGCTATGCTGTTGTTGCTTACCGGACCATCGACCGGAAAGCTTTTTGACCCACTGACCTTATTCCCGCTTTTTCAGGAAAGGCAAATTGCAATCTCCCGACCCATTGAACAGGCATTCACAGCACATCCACAGATAATGCCTCAAATCATTTATGAAGCTGCGCTTTGCACCTTCGACCTGCCGGCAAGCATTGTTGAACATATAACGAATTATGCGGAAAAACTGGCTGGGACAGAGAGAAAACAATTGTCTGAATTACTTATAAACGTTTTGCAACTACCGGTACCATCCTCAGCGCTAATACCTTTTTTCAGACTGGGACTTCTTAAATATATCTTTCCCGAAATGGTTAAGCTTGCCGGTGTTGAACAAATGAAAGAGTATAACCACAAAGATGTGTTTTACCATACGTGCGAGGTTGTTGATAATATAGCGATGACAACAGGAAACACCTGGTTGCGCTTTGTTGCCCTAACACATGATATTGCCAAGCCCCAAACCAAGAGATTCGTGGAAGGGACAGGTTGGACGTTTCATGGTCATGAAGAGCTTGGTGCACGCATGATACGCGGCATTTTTCGGAGACTCGAACTGTCTGCCCAACATCTTGAATATGTTCAAAAATTAGTACGGTTGCATCTCAGACCAGCTGCTCTCGTGAGTGAAGGCGTAAGCGATTCGGCGATCCGGAGATTAATCACGGAAGCGGGAAGCGATTTGGAAGATCTGCTCACCCTTTGCCGGGCCGACATTACCAGTAAAAATCCCGCCAAAGTTGCCCGTGTGCTCAGAAATTATGATCATGTTGTTGAAAGGATAAGGGAGGTTCGGGAGAAGGATCTGGCTGCTGCATTTCAATCACCCGTTCGCGGCGAAGAGATCATGCGCATCTGTGATCTGCGCCCATCAAAAACTGTTGGCCTGATTAAAGATGCAATTGAAGCAGCCATCCTGAACAATGAGATCGAAAACACCTATGAAGCCGCCTACGAATACCTGTTAAAAATTAAAGACAGGTTTCTTTCCGCAGCCAAATGAACACATTACTGCAATACTGTTTCGCTCTTCAACCACATTGGTTCAATGAATTTCAATCCCCCACTTCAGGTTCAATATGAACCGTAACCTCGGCTTCAGGAATTTTCTCAATGATGGCATCCTCAACCCGGTGTGAAATATCATGTGCAGCTTCGATACTCAAACCACGATTAACATGTATTTTCAGTTCAATGAACTTGACAGCCCCTGCTGTCCGGATTTTCACATCGTGAAATTTAGTAACCTCTTGTATCTGGCTAATCTGAGCATTGATCAGTTCATGTAAGCCTTCAGGAGCCCGGTCAACAAGTGCATCAAATGCTCTTCTCCCCAACCGATAAGTCACTCCAAGCACTATCAATGCAACCGAAATAGCTGCAATGGAATCGGCATATTCAAATTGCAAGCTTGCCCCAATTAAACCGATAAGCACAACGCATGAACTCCAGATATCGGTTTTGAAATGCAGGGCATCTGCTTCCAGCGCCTGTGAATCATATTTTTGAGCAACCCGCATCAATGCCCGTGAACGGGAAAAGTCAATAACGATTGATGTAATAACCACAATAAAGCTCCAGGCAGTGACCATAATATGGATATTATGAGTGATCAGCCTATCGATTGCTTCATAAATGATCCATCCGCAGGTGATCAGGAGAAGAAACGATTCAATGAGAGCAGAAATGTTCTCAACTTTGCCGTGTCCAAAGTTATGGTCTGAATCTGCCGGTTTATCGGAGACCCGCACGGCAAACATGGTGATCACTGCAGCAACCAAATCCAACATGGAATGAAGTGCTTCGGATAAAATACCAAGACTGTTTGTCAGAATGCCAACAACCAGTTTAAACCCGGTAAGGAAAATCGCAGCTAATACAGAAGAGATGGCAACAAAATTCTTTTCTTTTCTTGCCTGCACGTGAGAGGTCATCAGTTTTGAATTCGCTTATCTTTAATGAGTTATTTGAACAGTTCTTCTTTTTTCGCGTCCATATAAAGATTCACTCTTTGAAGGAGCGTATCATAGGCATCCTGAATTTTCCCCACTGATTGCTTTATTTGCACATCAAAAGCATATAACCGCTTTAATTCCTTCATTGGGTCTGTCATTTGCGAATTGTCTTGCAAAACAGATCTAACGTAGGCGCTCATTTCAGAAAAAATGGAAAACCTGCTCTCTTTCAGTATTTGGTTCTGAGCGATATAAAGGTCGTCATAAGACTCCTTAATTTCTTTCAACTGTTGTTTCATCTGATCACGCAGCAATGCATTCTCAATTGCTATCCCGGTGCTGGCAGCCATTGCATTAAGGAATACCTGATCTGCCTTGGTGAACTGACCATCTTTTTTATTCAATATCTGGAACACGCCGAGCACTTCCCCGTTGATGTTTTTCATCGGCATGCAGAGAATATTTCGGGTTGTAAACCCTGTCTTTATATCAACATCTTTATTAAACTTCGGATGGTGATAGGGATCATCAATGATCTGTGCCTCTCCCTGTAAAGCAACTTCACCCGCTATGCCGCTGTCAATGGGGATCCGGATTTCCTGCTTTTCCAAGCCAATTCCGGTCCTCGACCAAAGTTGCTTTTTCTTTTTATCCACAATAAAAAGAGTTGCGCGTTCGGCATTCAGTGTATCTGCACTCAGAACAATAATTCGGTGCAGTAATTCATCAAAATCCGTAATAGAATTAAGACTCCGGGAAATTTCCAATAATACCGAGAGCTTTTTGCTCTCCTGAACAACCTGATCAACTTTTGCGGTGATCTCAGGAACTACCGCTTCTTGTACTTCCACTGCCTTCGGAGCAACAACTTCCTCTACCGGCAATGGAGCGATTGCAGCCACGGCTTCTGCCAATTTCTCATGCTCAAACGGCTTTAGAATGAAACCCTGGATTTTATCGCCAAAAACAATGTCGCGGGTATCATAGAAATATGATGAAATAACAATGATGGGACGCGGTTTTACCAGAGAGTAGACCTGATCAACAAACTCTATTTCGGACATAACGGGCTGCATGATCTCCATAATATACAGATCAAAGTCCTGCTCCATGAGTGAGGCAAGGCTGGATTTGTTCTTGTCCTTGAAATAAAGAACCGAATCAGTCATATTAGCATATGATTGATATATGCTCTTGGTATCTCTGTTTTCGGGGAAAACGACAACACTTTTCATAGGATTCATGGAATTGCTCTCAAGGTAATTTTGCTGTTGTGAAAAGATAAGATATTTTGTACTAATATTGTAATTTCTGCGTCACAATTCTTCATGCCGAATTGCAAAAACGAGATGTATAAAGTCCTGCTTTAATAAATTCAAGACCAAAAAATGAGCCGATCCGGATTCAGCTATATTAATTCTTCTTCTCAAACCAACTGAAGAATTCCCGCAAAGCTGTCCGGCGCTCAGCGGATACAAAAAAGAAATTAACCCCACGACCGGTTATTTCATAGAACTCTTCATTGGTGTTCATTTCGATCATTTCGTGAATTTGGTGAATACGTTTATAGGGTTCCCCATGCATGTCCTCGTAGATTATGCGTGCAAGATCTTCCCTGCCTTTAGTCAAATAAAAACCGGCAAGTTTCACCTGAGCAATACGAACACCCATCAGGGATTTCTCCTGTTGGCTAACATCGTCGTCCCCTTTTTCCTCAATCGGTTGATCCAGTTTCAAAAACTGATCAAGGAGTTCGCGCTGAGAAGGTAAATTGAGTTCAAATGCAAGTTCATTCAAGCGGCAAATATCAGCTGCTGCGGTCTCAAGAATGAAGAGAACTTGTCGCCTCTGTGCTTCAAGAGCATAGTATTTAAAATAAAACACAACATTTGCAACTTCGGAAGGCATATTCTTCATAAGAATGGCACCATAATTCCTGTAGTGTTCAAGAATATTGAACGCTGTTCTCGGGTCACCACTATTAATTGCAAACCGGAGGAATGTATTAAAATATTGTATCACGGTGAACACCACTTCCTTCATGCCCTTTTCGCTGGCCCTTTGACCAATTTTCACACTGTTGAGCAGCACTCCCGAAGCCACGGTTTTCAGGTTTTCCCGGGCGATGGTAAAAATGATCTCCAACTGGCGAAACATCTTCCGCTCAATCCAAATTTTCCTTGATTCAACATTCAACATGACGAAAGAAGAAAAATCGATAAAATCCGGGTCTTCCGTTTCCAATTTGGTCAAATTGAAAAAATGGTCCGGGATACTTTCTTTCACCTCCAAATAAGCTATCATGAGTTCCGTAAGATTGGTGCAGCAATATTGCGAAACAGCCCTATCGCCCTGGATTACAGAATTGATCGCAATATCACCAATGAAATCAATGTTGTTGAGAATCTGTGACTTAAGTTGGTCTATCTTTTCAAAGTTTCCGGAAGTGTATTGCAATTTACCAAGGTCGGAAATTGTCTGCTCCTTCACATAGGTAATAAAATTGTGCGGGTGCAGAAAGGTGAAAATGTGATTAAAATACGGAATTACCAGAAGTAACGATGCAGAGACCAGAATGCCATTCACGATAATACTGACGATTGGGAAGAAATCCGGTGTCAGTATATGAGCAACCCAGATGGAATTTACAGAAGTAATAACAAACAGCGCCATGGCCCAAAAATTAAGATGGTCATTGACAAATAAATCCATCACTTTAGGTGAATATTTGTTCGAGGCCATTTCAACGATGATCGCAATTACCGTGATGGCAATACCAAGAATCGCCGGGGCAACCTGGGTCAGACCACCCAGAACATTTGCCAATATCCCAGCGTCTTCAGTAAAAAAGTGAGAAAGCCAGGCATTAATTGCCTTGCCATTGCATTGTTTGTCGATCCAAAAAGTACCAAGCGACAGGATCGAGCATAGTACTATTTGTACTAAAAGAGGAACTGCCCACGACTTGAGTGACCTGTGTTTCACTTCACGCCCTACGTTTGTTTGCTTGTTCAAATAAACCTTATTATGGGATAGGAATCCGAATATTTGCAAAATGCGGATCATTTTCAAAAAATTTGCAATCGATTTTACAAATATTATAACAAATAAGAAAACCGAAATTCATAATAATTCATGTTATGTTCAAGAGCGTTTAAGGTGCATCAGGTATTACCGTAAATAACGCTGTCACTTAACCAGTCCCCGTAATACCTCATCGATTACGCGTTCGCTTTCCACATCTTCAAGCAAATTATGCCCCGATCTCGCGTAGCGCTTTATCTTGATTGTTGGGAATACTTCGAGCAACCTGGCAACAGTTCTTTCCAGATCGATTGTATTGTCCCTCTCTCCCAAAAGCAAAGCACTGGTTTTGGCTGCAACCCTTGCATAGGGAATATATCCTGTCAATTTCCATAATGAATAAATTGCCTGAACCGGTACTGAGGAATATACAAATCTTCCGGATTGCGCCACCTTTTCAAGGTCTGCCAAAGAAGACTTCGTCACGACAGGATTTGCGAACATAAAAATTTGCGATAAAACCGGCACTTGCAACAACTTCTTAAAAAATTTATGACCTTGCAAAGGCTCCAAATACGGAGAGGTTAAAACTAAATGCTCCACAGGATATTTCCCAGCAAGATACAATGCTAACATGGCACCCATCGAGTGGGCAATTATATTCACTTTTTCCGCCATACCTGAAACCAGCGCGTACGCCCTTTCAGCATCACGGATCCACTGTTCTGCCGTTACTGCCTGTAATTCTTTTGGCGACTCATTTCCAAACCCCGAAAGCGATGGCGCAAAGTAGAGTATGCCGGCAGCGTCTAATTCGGGATATAAATGCTTAAATTCTGATGTTGAGGCGGAAAACCCATGCAGTAAAAGAGTGGCCTGTGCAGCTTTGGGTCGGTTGTCATGAAACTTTGGCATAGTTTCAAGAAAAGTACCCGTATTTTCCAGTTTGGTAAAATGTCGCAGATGATGTCCGGGTGTATATTTCAAGCGGGTCTCAATTGCCCTGAAAAGCAACATACAAAAGGCAATTCCAATCAGGATCAGTCCATAACTCATTCCACTGATAACGTCAAAAACATAACAGAAAAAACACGCTATTACCAGTATCAAAAGCAATAGATTTCCGTAGTTTAGTTTATTCAGAATTTTATATACTTGCTTGAACATTTTTATTATTTTGGACTGATTGTGACAACTGTACCATTATTTATTTCTCATCGGCTGAAGGGATTCGATACACATGATGCGTCCGCTTCAGGTTTGGCAAAAGCACTCAAAACAGAGATAAATGCCATAGAAATTGACATCAGAATATCGAAAGATAATCAATTAGTTATTAATCACGATGCCCATTTTACTTTGGGGAATACCAAGAATATACTCCTGGCCAACTATACGCTGCCGGAAATTCTTTCTCTTTGCAGCGAAACCTACCCGGACTATTCCATTCTTGCCTTTTCTGAATTCCTGGAACGCATAAAGCCGTCTAAAGCGCAGGTGTTTATTGATATTAAGGAATATGGCCAGGAGGAAATGATTCTGCAAACGCTGAAGGACTGTGACTTATTAGAGCGGTCAACAATAGTTTCCTGGCTTCCGGAAACTGTTCTAAAATGCCATTCCCTTAACCCTGCCATTCCTCTCTGTTTCAGCTATTATCCTGCCCTTTCAATGCTGCATTACTTTTTGCAGAAGTTCCCCCTGTCCATTGCAAATTCCATTTCCCGGTTGAAGGATAAACGTCCGTACTTTAAAACCAATTATTTCTATAATTCCTGCGCCAGAACTGATTTCCCAACCTATGACTCCATGGATTATCGTGGTACAGACCATGAGCATTTTGTAAAAGGAACAATTTCCGGCCCCCTGTTGGAAGCAATTGTATCGTCACACGGCTATATCTGCATACACAGAGCTGCCTGCACATCCGGCATTTTTAGGGCATATAAAGAATTAAAGGTGAAATGTATGGTGTACGGAATCAAGGATGAAGATGAACTGCGAAACGCATTGGCTTTTCACCCGGATGCCGTTCTGGTGGATTCTCCTGCGCTTTTGGACGCAGCAAAATCTATCTGAGAGTCAGCACCGGATGGGGTTTGGCCCCTCAATACAAAGTAAACTTGCCTATCTGAGGCGTTTTATGATCACAAAATTATCAATCCCCTCCTGGTCCCTGAAATAATAACTTTCATGTGTTAGGCGGGTTATCAGGTTAAGCCCATAGTGTTCGGGGATATCGAACACATCACCTTTCCTGAAAATATTTTTATGGTTGGTAAACTGTATCGCGTACTCACCCACGATCTTACACTTTACTTCATGTTCAAAATCCCGATAAACCACCATTTCAGCATTCAACAGCTCTTTGGCATAGGGAGGATACATTATGGGGTGCTCTGTTGTGCCGGGAATAAAACGGTCAACCTCTTTTATGCCAAAACCACTGTTAGTGGTTTGAATGGTTACGCTAAGGTATTCATCAAAAACATCAAGCAGCACGGTTACCCATTCACTTTTGCTGTGCGCTACCGAATTTGAAAATAGTTCATACATAACAATACGCATGTCCTGGATGAAACTGCTGAAGAATTCTTCCGTATAGAAGTTGATCTTCGATTTGAACAGAAGTTCACTGGTATCGCTCACAAAGTGACAATACTTCAACATACCTGGAACTTTTACTGAAACGCGTTCTTGTGACATGTATTAATTTGTTTTGTAAGTAAACTGACTGCTCTTACCATAATAGAATAAAAAAACGGAAAGACACAATGTTCGGCTCCCGGAAATACTGCGCATTTCCCCGTCCAAAGAGATAATAAACCGATGAAATCTGATTTGCGCCCGGGAAGCGCTACCAAATGAAAAATATCATTTTATCGAATAAATATCATATTTTTTCGGTAGATTAAAAAATAATTTCTTTCTTTTGAACTGCATGATTCGATCTTAATATAAGGACAATTATCTGAAAATGCACATCCGGACAATATTATGGTTTTTCACGGCCTTTATGATAAGCGTGCCAACTCCTGGTCAGAACCACGAAACATTGCATTTTAACAAAATTGCACCTCTTAGTGTTGGTGTCGACTTTACCGTAACCAGTCAGGAAATTATATATGCCATTGAGGGTGCTTCCTCAGAGATAGTCAAAATTTCGCCGGATGGAGAAGTCTTGAAGCAAACCGGTGGTTTTGGCTGGGATGCAGGGGTTTTCGACTCTCCGGTTGCAATCTTTTCAAACATTCTTTCCGTTTTCGTAACGGACAAAAACAATCACCGTATCCAGCAATTTGACAAGGATCTGAATTACGCGGGATCGCTGCAAACTCAACCTTCCGGGCAAATAAGCTTTCCGGAAATTCGCTATCCTGTCGACTGCCTTGTCTCACCTCAGGGAGACTATTTCATTCTGGATTCCGAAAACAAACGCATCCTGAAATTCGATCCATTTGGAAATTTCCTGATGGAATTTGGCGGGATGAATTGGGGACAGTATACGCTTCAAACACCGCTGCGCCTGCTTACCCTAAACTCTGATGGTATTGGTGTGTTGGAAAAAACCAGACTCCTGTTTTTCTCCTCTTTTGGCACAGGAACTGCTATGCTTCCCCTCCCGGAAAATGTCTCATCCGCAAGCCTTGACAATTCAGCAATATATTGCAGTTCGGGCAATAATATCTTAATTAAAAAAAACGGGACTGTACAGGGGAGCTGGGAACAATATACAACTGATATTCCTGACCCTGTCATTAAAATTGAATTCCGATCCGGCTATTTATATGTCTTAACCGCGAAGGCCATCTTTAAAAGTCAGGAGAAAATGTGAAACCCGGGCTTTCCAGGGACCAAAAAGTTGCACTGGTTTTAACCTTTCTCCTTTTTTTATGGATTTTTGGCATATTTACACCTCTTCTAAGTACATGGATCCACCTGTTCACCTTCCCTGCAATTGCGCTGAATTTTTTTTACGGAACTGTGTGCCACCAACTCCCGGCCAAAACGCTTTTTCTGTTTGGTAAGCCGCTTTTGGTTTGTGCCCGTTGTACGGGAATCTATTTGGGTGCCGGATTATTTTTTGCAGCAGGAGTCCTCTTAAAATTTAAAAGAATATCGCTTTTGCTTATCTTTGCATTGGTTTTTCCCCTGTATCTGGATGTTGCTCGTCTCATGCTGCATATATCAGCATATTCAAAAGCAATTGCTTTCTTAACAGGCGGTTTGTTCGGCTTTGCCGTGAGCGATTTCTTTTTAACATACGTATTCAGTCAATTTAGACGAGAAAATGAAAAATAATATATCCCCGGCTCTTGTTGCAGGTTTTGGTGCTGCCGTGCTCTCTACAATTCCCTATGTGCGCAGCTTTACTTGCTGCCTGTTGGTTCCTGCAGCCGTTTTCCTCGCGTTGTTTTTCCATTTCAAGCTCGTCGGATTTTATACCATTAGATTTGACCGGGCCATACTGCTCGGCATTTTAACGGGAATATTCGCAGCTCTTTTTGGCACAGTCTTCGACTCGCTCATAACCTACCTTACACGGTCCAACGATTTCCTCATGGTCTCGGGTGAAGTTGAAAAAATGCTTCGTTCCTATTTTGTCGGTTCTGAACTGGAACAGTCCATAACACTTATAAGAAGAATCGCGACAGAAATCAATACAAAAGGGTTTTCGCCCATGTATACCTTCATGCTGTTCATCGGAAATCTCTTTTCGAATATAGTGATGGGTGCGCTCGGGGGAATACTGGCAGCAGTCTATTTTCACAAAAGATTATCTGATAGTCAATAACTCCATTAACAGTAATTTAGAATAGCATATGATAAATTTCATCGTTTTCTTCCTGCACTTTGTTTTCGTCACTTATGTATTTGTAAAAAAATATAAGGCAAACGGGGCCAAAGAAGGCTGGCTTAATATGGCATTAATAGGAATATTGTTCGCTGTGGGCTGGACTCTGGCAAGCATCATTTATAAAACCATCGATGAGAACCTGTTGCACATCCATACGCTGGTGTATGATTCTGTACAAAACGGCACCCCACTCAAAGATTGGCTGGATAATTCAACAATACCCATATTGATGACCACAACAATCGAATTTTTCTTCTATAAAATGTATTATAAGGAGTTGTGGACAAAAAAAGTGGCAACCGCCGAAACTGAAGAAAAAAAGGAAGAAAAAGTTTAACGCAGACGAAACTGGAAGATAATTACTGCAGACTGCGTAAATGATTTTTGGGATTCCGGAAGCTGCTCAAAACGCCACATTTGTATTGCACTCAACGCTGCGTTCTCTAGTCTAGCATCCCCTTTGGTCAGCAATGTGCGCATCCCTACTGTGCCATCGGCAAGTATGGAAAACCGTATCTTGACATCAAGTTGTTTGTTGGCGCCGCGTGGATATTCAGGTAACGGATAGGACAGAATTTTCCTTCGGCCTCCACCGCCCCAATCAATATTGAACCCCAGGCCATCTCCTTCCCCAGGACCAATTCCAGCACCCTTCCCAGTTCCGAATCCGGATGCATTGGATGCCTCGCCACGCACAGATGCATTATTGGATTTGTTCTTGCCTGATGATTTCGAGGCTGTACCGATAACATCCTCGTCTCTAAGTGCCTTGGCAGAGTTTTCCTCCGTCCCTCTTTTGTTCACCAATTCATTTTTATTTTCGGGTTCAGGCGCAGAAAACTTACCCGGATTAAGTGTAGTGCCAAATCCGCCGCCGCCGCTTCCAAAACCTTCACCAAAACCCACTTCCACAAGGTCTGTCTTAGTGTCCGGGAAACTAACGGTTTCTATATATATGAACCCAAGAAAAATAACCGAATGAACAACAACGGAAAAAATTGCTGAAGCAGAACTATATTTTCTCAAAACTGCTATTCACCTTTTATTTTTCTTAAGGCCTTCTCAGCATCCTGGCGGGATGAAAACGGGCCTACTCGCACCCGGTTAACAACACCCCGTTTGGGTATTTCCTTTTCGACAACAAAGGAATTTAGGCCCAATGAACGCAAGCGTGAAGCCGCCTTCTCTGCACTTGCTTTATCGTTTGGTCCAAGTGACATAACCTGAATCTCAAAACCTTTTTGTGAAGGTTCAATGAATGCACCCTTATACTCGGCTGATGATATTTTTTTCCCTTTGTCTTCCACCGGAGGTGGCACAACTTTTTTTGGCGGTTCCTGTTTAACGGGCTTAGCTGTTTCCTGTTTAACGGGTGTCTGCTTTGCAGGTTCTGGTTTTGACGGTTCTTGTTTCGCAGGTTCCTGTTTCGCAGGTTCTTGTTTCACCGAATCCTTTGCAGCCGTTTTCTCTTCTGTAATGGTCTGCGGAGGCATTACAGCGGCAATTTTATCATAGGGGTACGAGACAGGAAATGCATAATCACGTTCAACTACTGTAGGCGAGGCTTTCAACTGAATTTCAGGAGCCTTTTTATTGATCAGATCGCTTGCCCACATGGGCATGCCATACAATTTGGAATACACAAGGAAACCTACCCCGGAAAGGAGCAAAAATGCAATAATATAATAGCCGATGTAGCTCTTTTGCTTAATTGGCGCTGCCCGCTCAACAGTTCCCTTAATTCCGCTGAATTCCATTTCCTCTTCAGGCGAAATGTGCCGGGAAAGCCTTTGCCCCCGTAAATCCACAGCTTCCCGTGCTGACCTTGAGAGCCCTGTTCCATCCTCATCATAATCCTCTTCAGTCAATTCCAATCCGGAGGAATCAATACCAAAATCACCTTCGTCTTCATTCTCATCTTTCGCAGGGCCTGCATTCATTACATTTTCGGCAAGTGATTTTTTAAATAACGAATCAAAATCCTCAGGAATTATATCATCTTCATAATCTTCGTCTTCGTCTTCTTCTTCGTCGTTCTCGTATTCGTCTTCTTCCTGTTCCGTATCTTTGTAATGATTAATCTCAAAAGATTCTTCAGATTCCTCATCCGACTCAGTGTCAGTGTCCAATTCAGAAAGGTCAATCTCCATTTCCCTGGTCATTGAACGCACCGGTGCAAAAGCTGAAAGGTCAAACTCGTCTGAGCTATCCTCTTCTTCTTCCGGTTTGCTCTTGCTTTTAATTTCCTCTTCCTGTCCAAAATCCCAACCGGAAAGTTCGGATTCTTTCTGTGTTTTGCTGACTTTTGAGGATGCCCTGGCAGATTCTTCGCCTGATTCAAGCAAAAGGTCTTCTTCGTATTCCTTTTTCCAATCGTTTCCAAATTCCCAGGCGGTTTCCTCTGGTTCAGCGGGACGCTCAGCCGTCAGATTCAATTTAGGCGTGCTAAAAGGAAGGAACGCTTCTGAAGGAAGATTTTCATCCTCCTGAGGTTCACTGGCTCCCTTGGTCTGAGAACGCACAAAAGTTCCTTCCTGCAGCAGCAAGCCCGCATGCTGCTCAAGGTATTTCCGCATTTCATCGGGCCCCGAAGGAAGTCCATCAGAGCTGAATACTTCACCCCTGACCGGGATAAATCGCCGGTTGATTCCAAGGGTAAAAAGCGGATCAAGTGGGTTAACATTTGCAGAATATGAGGTCGGGGCTCCAAAAGTCACGCTCCCGCTCTCACCCTGTGGAGTAAAAAGGAAAATTTTCCCGGCGGCTTTGGATTTGGTTGCCCCCTTTTGCTGTGATGAAATGACGAACTCACCAAAATCGGCTATTTTAAATCGATCTCCTTCAAGGAGCAATTCAGACAGTTTATAGAGAAATATCTCCATAAAACGTGCGGCCTCCAACTGGGGGACGCCTGCTTTTTCAGCCAATAGATTGATAACTTCGGTTCTTAACAGCATGAGTAGTTCTTTGCCGGATCTGTCATTTTACCACTGAAATTCGACGCCAAGTTCCAGTGTGAGCGGCCGATCCTGATATCCTTTCAAAATGAGATTTTTTCTGTTTAATAAGTTATCAATTTTTGCAGTTAATAAAAACTCCCTGGAAAAGGAATAACCAAATTCAGTAAACAGCGAAATGGTCATTGGAAGCTTATCATTGTTGGCAATGTCATTGTACCGCCCACTTAAAAACTTTCCGCCGGCTTTCAAGGTGACACCCTCCTGGAGATTATAGCCATAAATGGCATAGGCTGCAAACGGAGCTGAATTAGGGATATAATTCCCAATACTGTCTTTAATGGCATTAAGCTGAACTGAGGATACAAAATAGCCATACGTGGCAGGATGTACACGAAGCTCTGCACGCATATTAAACACCGTCACTGATCCGGATGCTAGGTAAAAAGCTCCGTTGGTGCCAGAATTATAATAGGGATATCTGTCGGATTTGTATGAAGAAAAACCAAACGTCAGGTCATAAACTTTGGCCGATTCAAAGGTCAAACTGAGATCAAGTTTACTATCAACCGGGTAAATAAATAAGCTCCGATGCGTCAGAGAGGCAAATCGGTTTTCATTAAGAATATTATCAAAGTCATAAACCTGATATCCAGGCGAAAAACTCGCTGAAAGCGATATAAACGAATTCAGTTTAAAAAAGACACCAAAGTTTGGATTCACCGTTTTTATTGAATCCATTAACGTAAGGTGCAAAGCTCCATATGCACTAAGCACATCAGAGATGGTTATTTTCAGCGGTGCAGATGCCTGCAACAGTGTAACTGATCTGCTGACGGCGAGTGAATCGCCTGTTGAATTGAAGCTCAGTTGAGCGGTTGGAGTAAATTCGATGGTTTTCCCGGCAAATCCGGCGCTCCCCGAAAAAATAGTCCGGTTTTCTTTAACCTTTTCATCTCCCAGACTGATAGAACGTAACTCGGCGGAACCCTTGTATTTCCAAAAGTCGCTTGTGCTGTTTTCCAGTGAAGCACCAAGAGCGAATTTGTTGATCTTCCGGGCCGGTGCCTGGTCAACAGCATAAAAGCGGTAACTGGTATACGAAAAACGACTAAATACGTTAAACTGATTCTCATCGATCCAGCTCCCCGACCTCAGTACCTTGTAAGACAAATCAATCTCAGGTGAAATTGAGAATACTTGACCGTTTTTTACATAGGGCAGTGAATACTCACTGCCAATCCTGAAGGAAGCACCGATGTCATTGTAATTGAAAAGAGTTGAATACATAAGACCGGGCAGTGTCACCGATCCGGCTCGTCCCATCAGCTTATTGCGGTGAAGCACCGAAGAATCCTGAATTATTGCCTTATGACCAAATGGATTTGAGGAAACTGTCGCCACCAAAAACTCTGGATCATAAGAAGGTTTCAGAAAATCCTCGGTGACCACGGTTATGGGAGGGGAAGACAATTTTTCAGCCGGTGGGAATTCAATTGTTTCTTTTCCGGTGATCACGAATGTTGGTAAATCAACACTCTTGTTCGGGGCTTCCTGGGCATACAGACAGATGCTGCCCATGAAAACAAGTATTGCTATTGGTAGTTTCAACGCAGCCTCCTGATCTTCGCCTGTGCTTCTTTTCCGTATTCGTCGTTCTTGTGCTTTTCAACCACCGTTTTGTACATTTCCCGTGCTTTCTTTGTATCCTTTAGCTTATCGTAGCATTCACCCAACCTGAGGTACGATTTGGTCACCCATTCATCGAATCCCGTAAATGAGTTGAGAGTTCTTACCAAATAAGTTATTGCTTCCTGAAACTTCTCCTGTCGCTGACTTACTACCCCCAGATAATATTGGGCAGAGGCACCTATCTCATCGTTTCGCTTTGTGGCTAACTGCTGAAAATATTTTATTGCATTTGGATAACGTTTGGCATTTAGTTCAATGAGCCCAAGTTCAATCCTCGCCTTGTCAGCAAATAAAGTCCCGTCGTGGTATACGACGAGTTGGTCAAAAGTATCGAAGGCAGAGGCTTCGTCCCCTTTTTGCTTCTCAGCAATTCCCTTCCAGTATAGGATTTCTGGAACAGCGGCCGATTCTTTCAATCTTTCCAATCCGTTTTCATAAATTTTCAATGCCTCATCCAGCCGTTTTTGGCTCACCAGTATCTTTCCCCATTCAATAACCGCTGATGCCGATTCTTCACTCTTCGGATACATACTGAAAACCAGACTGAATTTTTCTGTTGCCACGTCAGTATTGCCAAGAAACTGAGCACTCTTGCCAATCCAATAAAGTGCCCGGGGCATGAATTTGCTTTTGGGGTAAAGGTCTACAAAGGACTCATAACTTTCCTTGGCCGCCTGAAAATTTCCCTGATTGAAATATAGCTCGCCCTTTTTCAAATAAAGCTGATCTGCATAGCTCCATTTGTTATTCTGGCTGTATTTCTCAATCACGTCGGCGGCAGACTGAACATCTCCCTTAGCAGCGTAGGCTTGCTGGATCCCGTTTATTGCATCATATGCATTGGAAGAATTGGGGTAATTCTCGACCACCTTTTCGTAATAAACGATGGCGGTGTCATAATTTCCCCCATTATAATAACAGTCCCCAATTGCATAATATATCTGTGGAGCAAGTTTCGTATTTGGATAGGTTCCCAATAAATATTCATATTGCTGAATGGCATCAGCCTGATTCCCGCTTTGCAGTTTCATCCATGCCATCAGGTACAGGCCATTCTCGGCATATTGTGAATGAGGGAACTTATCCGCCAGCCGTTTTAACTGAGTGATTGCATCCTGTACTTTGCCGCCTTTATAAAGGGCCAGTCCCGACTGATAGAGAGCATAATCGTTGTTTTTTGCGGTGCTTTTGGTTAGTTCTTTATACTCAGCAATTGCCTGTTGATATTTTTTTGTAGCCAGGTACGAGTCGGCCAGCCGAAGCCTTGCATCGGTCACTCTGTAATCGTGCGGGAAGTTTTTAACAAAATCGGAGAACGCGTAAGCAGCGTTTTCATAATCTTTCATATTATAGCTGCAATATGCCGCACCATATACTCCTGACGCGCCAAAATCCTCATTACCGGGGGAAAGTTTTTTATAGCGTGCAAGTGCAGCAGAGTAATTATCCTCTGAAAAATAGCATTCACCCAGGATGAAATTGATTTTATCCGTTTCGAACGAAGGTGCAGCCTTCTCAACAAGCTGAAGCGTTTTAATCGCTTTTTTAAGATCACCGTTTTTGAATTGAGCAACACCGAGCCCGAATTGCGCCCTGTTTTTATAGGATTTGGAAATTGAATCAATTTCCAAAGCAGACGTAAAAGAAGTGATGGCAGCCTTGGAGTTATCCCGATTCAACTCAAGTTCACCAAGAATCGTAAAAATCCTGGCCCTTAAATCGCTTTCTCCAGTGGAAGAAGCATTTAGCAGAAAACCTCTTGCCTTCTGAAACTGTTGCTGCTCAAAATAAATCACTCCAATTTCATATTGTGCAGCCCGGGACAGAGCGGTTCTCGGGTACTTTTTAATGTAGTCTTCAAATGTCTTGATAGCTTCAGATTGTTTTCCCTGGTAGCGCTGAGCCTCGCCTTTCCAATAAAGTGAAACCCGCGCCAAAGAGTCTGTTCCCAAGGCAAGTGTATTAAATAGTTTTTGTGCCTCTGTGTACAGTTTTTCCTGGAATTTGCACCATCCCAAAGAATACAACAATTGCCGCTTTAATGAATCAGGAACTTCGTTTTTTAATAATGACGTAAAAATCGAATCGGCCTTTCCATATTCCGATGTACTGAACCAGGATACGCCAAGCACAAACGACGCCTCTTTGGCATTCTCAGGCGGCAATGCGGCAAGATCTGGGTTGGAAAGCTCAATAAGTGCATTATCAAACATCTTCAGCTTAAAATAGCTGTAACCTATACGGTATTGTGCCTCCAGCGCATAGGGTGAGTTCCGGAAATACGTAAGCAACGTATCATACATATCAATTGCCTTGTCGTAATCTCCCCGGAGTTCATGAATATTTGCCATCTTGAAGATAGCTGTGGTGAGCCAGGGATTATCGGTTTTGGATTCAGCAGATTTGGCAAAAAAATCAAATGCTTCACTGTATATTTGTTCAGCCAGAAAATCCTCGGCAATCCAATAATATGCCTGCCCTTTGTAGTCAGTTGAGGGGAATTCGGACAGTAACTGGAATAACCGTTCACGGCTCTTTCCGTAATTTTCGGTTTTATTATAAACGAGCCCAAGCTTAAAAATTGCTTCTTCCCGGAAATTGGAGAGCCGGTAATAGTCTGCCACCTTGCTGTAGGCAAAAATAGCTCCGGAAAAATCACCATTTTTAAAAAGACACTCACCGGAAAAATAGCAGGCTGCAGAAAGCTGCCCGGTGGTAACATCCGGCAACTTGCTATACTCCTGAAATTTTTGATAGGCCGAACTGTAAGCTTCCCTGGCAAAGTCATTCATTGCTTCACCATACACAACCGTAGGCACTTGAGGAAATAGCTTGATCCCACACAGGAAGAAGACAATAATAAGGATGTATTTTAATTTCATTTGAATTTGATATCGGGTATAAGATATATGAGTAAATAGCAAAATCCGTTTGAGAAATTTACAAAATCATTGGGAATGTTCGATAAACCCCATCAATAAATTTACTCGCTATTTTGAACATTTCAGTGCAAAGCACTTACGAAGACAACGTCGCTTGCTCTACCAACTCAACAGGACTAACTCGCTGAGCTTGTCCTGGAAGCCGGGTGCTCATACCCATGGGAAGGCAAGTCGAGATATCGCATAGGGAGAGCCCTCCAGCCCATTAGCGACGGTTACATAACCAAAAACAAGCCATTACGAGCCTGCATCAGGTAAAGTTATTCGTTCCCCAAATACCTGCGAAGGGTGTCATAAAGCCATGAAACTCCTTGCGATCCCGCGCAGGGTGAAGCAATCACACGGTTAACGCCGGTAAACAGTACTTCATATAGCCGAAGGCTGCCCAAAAAACATTATGCAGCACGCTTCTTCTGGCAGTCCCTGGAATTTTTCCTGGCTTCTTTCATAAAAGATTGATCATGAAACAACCTACGTGGAGAAACATCTATGTCAACTTACCTGTGACATTATGACTCCACAGCCGCCATAATCTGTTTCTTCCAGGCCGGCAATTTCAACAATATTGCCTCACCAATTATCGTAGCTGTTTCCTCGACGGAAAGTGCATTAATATTCATAACCATATGATAGAGCGTTGGATCGTCCACGTCCTTATGGTAATTTGAATTGACATAATTCTTCCGGGCCTTATCCTCCTTGTCCACAAAATCAGTTGCTTCTTTGAGCGTCATCTGATAATAGGTCTGCATGTTCTTTACGCGAATTTCATGGGGACCCACGAGCCTTACATGGAAACTGTTGGGAAGGTTTGCAGTAATAATATTCGAGGCTCTGCCCACCAAAATTACATTTCCCATCCTTCCCAGATTAAGCATGGTTTTCGTTGCATGATGAAGCAGTTTCATCATGGGAGGATGTATTCCCAGCAGTTCGTTTACAGTTGTTCTGAGTGCCGGTGTTTTGTCTTCCGGGAAATACTCACTTATCTTTTGCGGGAGAGTGCTGTCCTGCAATATTTTGTCGATGAGGTTTTTATCAAAAAATAAAAACTCCTGACCATATGCATGAAAGTACTCTATAAGCTTTTCGCCCACCCGGTCAGCACCTGTACCCGTCTCACGTGAAATAGTTACACATGGACCGGGTTCTTTACGACCACCTTCCAACTCCCTTGTGCGGGATTCAAAATATTTCTTCGCTTTTTCAAGAGGACCCATTTCTTTCATTATGTAACTCCTTACTTATGAAATCAAATTGTCATCAAAGTCCAAGCCTGCTGTTTCAGCAATAATCGCAACACCTTCCAGACACTTTCTTCGCCAACTTCTCAAAGCCATACTGTCTGCAATAATCAACCGGCAAACAAGCATTTGAGTGTAAAGATTTCTCTAACAGTTATAATCTAAAAAATCCGGATATCAATTGCAAAACCGGCTGAATGCACTTCGTCATGCACTTCGTCATACCTTGCAACATTCCATCTAATTAGTTATACCGAAGCATTCAAGTGCTTCAACTCTGTTCGCGCATATGCGAAACAAATTAATATATCCTGTAATTTCAAAAATTCTTCTGGTATTTGCATTAAGTCCGAACAGGCAGATAGTCCCGTTAAGTCCTACAAGCGTCTGCTGATTCAGGATCAGAATCCGTAACCCTGCACTGCTGACGAAATTCATCTTGTTGCAGTCAAGAATGATATTATAGTATCCTTTTTCGATGATCTCTTTCAGCTTTTGATCGAAGGTATCTACCTGATTAATATCAAAACGTCCGTCAAGTTCCAGAACACAGACATTTTGCACAATTGAAATAGTTATAACCATTGCAGGCTCCTTTAAAATTATTATTCATTTGATTTCGTGAATGACAGGATGTTTTTCCCTTCGATCCGGTGATATTCAATTCCATGCAGGATCTTTTTGCAAAGGAATATTCCCATACCACCTGGCTTTACGCCATGTATGCTTGTCGGAATCGTGGGGTCCTCAGCATTTAACGGATTAAATTCGATGCCATCATCTTCCAACTGTGCACTTATCGTTTCACCATCAAAGTTAATCCGCACTGTTATAATGTGCTCCTTTTCATCGTTAAAAGCATAAAATATGATATTGGTGACAAGTTCCTCAAATGCCAGCAAAAAATCCTCAATCACCTCGGGTTTAATATGCCATGCAGTAAACAGAGAATCCAATTCGTGCTGAAGATTAACCAGCTCTTCTATGTTCTGTTTCACCAAAATGGAATATTTAAAAAACTCACTCTTCTTGCTTCGCCCGGCACCGTCACCAAGATATTTCAGCACCAGCAGCGTAATGTCATCCGATTGCTCAATATCCTTAGAGAAAGACTTCACTTCCGCAAGTATGCGTTTGGTTAATCCTTCTGCCGTATGCGTTATATTCTCTTGTAACAATTGCTCAAGGTGCATTTCCTCAAACATTTCATCGGTTGCACTTTCCGCCTCGGTTATGCCATCCGTATAACACACCACTGTATCGTTCTTCTTCAATTTCAGCGAAGCGGACTTATAGGCTCCACCCGACTGAATTCCTAACGGGTATCCATGAAAAAGTTCAAATTGTGAGAGTGCGCCATCACTCATCAAATAGGGTGGGTTGTGCCCGGCATTGCAATACTCAAATTCTCCTGTTACAACATCGAGAATGGCCAGAAAAAAAGTCACAAACATTTTCTGCGTGTTGTCCTTGCACAAGTCCTCATTAACAATGCGCACAATTTCATTTGCCTTCATCCCCCGGGTTATCTTGGCGCGTAGCAGCGTCCTGGTTACAGCCATAAATAATGACGCCGGCACTCCTTTTCCTGAAACATCACCAACCGCGATCACCAGATGATCGTCATCAACAAAGAAAAAGTCATAGAGATCACCACCGACTTCTTTAACCGGAATTAAGTCTGCATAAAGGTCCAGTTCTTTCCTGTCAGGAAATGGAGGGAATAGTTTTGGAATGATGCTCATCTGAATTTCATGGGCAATGCGCAATTCACTTTCAATTTTTTCAATTTCAGATGTTGTTTTCTTCAGGTTCTCGATGTAGTATTGGAGTGCTCCCTGCATGGCAATAAATGAATGGTTCAATTCGCCAACTTCATCTTGCCGCTGTAATGGTCTTATATTGAACGCAAAATCACCTGCTGCAATAAGCTTGGTTGCATCAGCAAGTGTACGGATTGGTTTTGTTATCGAATTTGAAACATAAATTATTATTACAATCAACAACGATCCGCCAGCAATTCCGAGCAGCAGGATAAACTTGCTTAAAAACGTGATATCGGTAAACAGTTCATCAACAGGATACACCACCCCAACTGACCAGCCATTTGTAGCAATCGGTGCAAAAAAGATCCAACTGACCTTCCCGGTTTGAAGGTTCACATAGTTGAAATCCGCTTTCCCGGTCACCCCGGCCATCATTGCCAGGCCCATGTCACGCATTGCGCTGTATTGGCGTTCATCAGCCAGGCTGAACAGACTTTCGTGCATGATATAGTCTTTGTTCGGATGAGAGACGAGCGTCCCGGTTCTGGATATTACGAAACAATAACCGGTTTGCCCGGCGTTTATACCCGTAATCACCGAGACAAGCCCTTCAAGCGATATATCTGCGGTGACTACTCCGCGAAATACTTTTTTCCCGTTTTCCAGTCTGTAAAATGGTACCGAAAAGGTTGACATGAGAATGTTACCCCCGCTCTCATCGAAATAGGGCTCCGACCAATAGGGGCTGTCTAATTCCCTGGGTATCTGGAACCAATCCAGAAGCGGGTAATCATAATCGTCACCTCCGAGGTAACTGGTTTTTATTGACTGCTGTTCCCTGTAAATATAGGGTGAATGAAGCCTTTCCGTTTTTTTATACGTATAAGGTTCATAGGCAACAGCCATACCGTATATTTCCTGATTATAGTCCATCATTTTGCGCAACAGACTAAACAACTTTTCGTCTGTGTAGTCGTCTGAGGAAAGCAATACACTGAGATTGCCGGGGACCTTCTCAACCCTGAGCAGAAGAGTTCTCATTGTTCCAACTGCTTTTTGTGCTTCCAGTCCAGCATTGGTCTCAATATTCCTGCCAATCACTTGCTTGGCGTGAACATATGAATAAGCGAAAATGGTAAAGAAGGTTACAAGAACTCCCACGCCAATGAAGAGAGTCATTTTAAAAACCAGTGAACGTTTTCGCAGAAACGATGCAATTGACATAGTCTATTTCCCTCCCTGGTAAAAAGAGCTGTATGCCGGGATAGTCTTCAATAGCCCCAACCAGTGCAAAACTTCCGCCGTTGATCTGAAATCTGCCTCGGGTAGATAGCCGGTTATTTGACGCGTTTTATCACGGTTCACGTATTGTTTCAACGAGGTTAATACCCATCGCATGTGTGATAGGTTTATCTGCTGGTGATTCTTCTTTAGGTAGCGCATCGCACATTCTATTGCATCTTCGGGTTTATCAACTGCTATTTGCCATCCTTCAATTGATGCAGAAACAAATTTTTTGCAAAGATCGGGATTAGCATTAAAAGTGGTCTTTAAGCAGTAGATACCATCCTCAGGAAAATTTAACGGTGTATACCCTAACGGGAAAGAAATCAAGGCGGAAGAATCGAGCCCTGAATTTATCAGGACATGATAGTCATCATAAGTGCGGGCCAACACCGCATCCACCCCGTTCATCAGAAACAAATTCATTGATGTGCCGCGAACCACAGGTTTAACATCCAGCTTGTAATATTTCAGCAATGCATCCGACACGATCTGCTGGTCCCCGCCAAGGATGCCAATCTTTTTTCCCCGCAGATCTGCCATCTTATGAATGCCGGTTGATTTCTTTGCAATAACAACAAGAGATGATTTGTTGAGTAACTGGCCTATATTGACAATTGGAGCATTTTCGGTGTAAAGTTTTAGCGCAGAGGGAAGAAGAAGTGTAGTGAAAGTAACTTTGTTTTTCTTTAGAATGTCATAGGCATTGGTCCTGTCTCCCAGAATGAAGGAAATATCCAGACCATATTTTTTGTAAATTCCCTTTTCCTGGGCAACAATATACCCCGCGAACTGGACTTGTTCTTTGCCTGCAATAAAGCAGGTGGCTGTCAGTTGCGCATAAGTGGTGTTAGCATATAAAATGAGCAGGAAACATGAAAAGAGCCATCGCTTCGTCATATCACAGGCCCACATATTGTGTCCTGTAATATATCTAAAATCCGGGTAAAATGAAATATCACAATCGGTTAACCAGAGTCACTCAGCTTGCCGGCAGCTTATCCGCGTCGTTCGCAGCCTTAACAAAACCCATGCTTGATGTTAAGCGTCGAGCTTTATAGTGTCGTTTTTCCGGTATCAATAGCACGGAAGGGCAGTTTTTGCTTTTTGCCTGTGACCTGTACTGTAGGACTGCAGCCAAAACTCACCAGTAGCGAGCATTCCGTTGTTGAGCGGCATGCAAATAAGCATATAACTTTTGACGGGGCGGGGATTTCTCCTGCATAATAGCCTCCCCGTAAAAAGCACTATTCCGACCGTTCCCCTCTCATTTCCATTGCGCTATTCACCAACGCGATAAGTTCCGCTCTTGCGAAAGGTTTGGAGATGTAATGCGTGCAACCACCGGCCAGGAGTTCTTCTTTATCTCCTCTCATTGCAAATGCAGTTACTGCAATAAAAGGTGCGTTAGCATACTTTGGAAGCTTTTTTATTTCTTGTGTTAACTGTAATCCGTCCATCCCTTGCCCAAGATTGATATCCATGAGGAAACCCTCATAAGTAGTCTCCTGAATCATTTGCAACGCGCTCACAGCACTGTTTGCACATTCAATCTGATACTCCCCTCTCAACATAAGACGTACCACATCCTGCCCGGAGACATCATCTTCAACGAATAAAAGAAGCGGTAATTCCTTCTCTTCCGTGCTTATATCAGATTTAACCGGCGAAATGGTTTTCTTATCATTTTCGACGTGTGCCTGAGAAGTGGTCGGAAAGTAAACGGTAAATGTTGAACCAACTCCGGGTTTGCTTTCAGCTTTAATAATACCTCCCATAAGTTCAGTTAGTTTTTTGGCAACTGTAAGCCCAAGTCCGGCACCTTCAAAATTTCGTCCGAATCCTTCGCTGACCTGCCTGAACTCATCAAAAATAACCTCAATTTTATCTTCAGCAATGCCAATTCCTGTATCTTTAACCGATACATAAACCCATGAAACTTCCTCACTGTGCGTCTTACCGGACTCAATTACAATTTCACCATGCTCAGTATACTTGATCGCATTGTCAATCAGATTATTAAGTACACTTGTAAAAAGTCGCTCATCCAGGTTTGCCGTTATGGTCTCATCATGCATAACTGCCTGATACCGCAACCCTTTTTGCAGAGCAGTGACCGCAAATGTATTTATACACTGAGTTGCAACAGCTGCAACATTGATATTTCTGTATACTACCTCAATTTTACTGCTCTCGGCACGTGAGAGATCGAGAATCAGGCTCAGCGTTTCACTTAAGCGCTTCCCGCCTTTATAAATCCGGTCTACCATTTGTTGGTGCACCGGATCGCTTAATTCACTTCCAAGGATCTCTGCATATCCAAGAATTCCAATCAGCGGAGTGCGCAGTTCATGGCTCATGTTTGCAAGGAAGCTTGATTTCAGACGATTCAACTCTTCAGCGCTTTCCTTTGCAGCAATCAAATCGGCAATCATTTTCTTCTTCTCGGTAACATCCTCTTTTATCGCAATAAAGTGCGTTATTTCACCTTTCTCATTCTTTATGGGTGAAATTGAAGCCGACTCCCAATAGAGCTCACCATTTTTTCTGCGGTTATGCAACTCACCCTGCCAATCATTGCCGCTCAAAATGGTTTCCCACATCTCCCTGTATTCTTCTTCTTTTTTGTCTCCGGATTTCAGGATCCTGGGGTTCTTCCCAACTACCTCAGTAAACAAATAGCCTGTTGTCTCCTCAAACTTGGAATTCACGTACTCAATGCTGCCGTTTATATCAGTAACAATAATAGACGTTGGGCTTTGCTCGATACCCCTATACAGCTTCCGTATCTCATCTTCTGCAAGTTTTCGTTCAGTGATGTCGGTAAACATGCCAAAATATCCGTTTGGTAATTTCTCGGCATCAAAAATGGGAGAAACTGAGGCTAGGGTCCAAATAGTGGTCCCGTCCTTACGACAGAGCCGGCGCTCATACGCTGTCGAGAATCCGGACTGGCGGTCAAAAAATCGTTCCTTGTAGTCGGTGATATCAGTTTTTAAAAGAAGATCAGAATATGGTTTGCCTACCAATTCATCGGCAGTATACCCAGTCATCAGTTCAAATTTTTTGTTGACAGCGGTTAGCACATCTGCCCGATCCGTGACACAAATGCCTTCATTTGCTGTTTCGTAAATGGTTCTGAACTTACTCTCGCTTTTCAGCAGTTCGCTGAACGTTTTTTCAAGCTGCACAGTTTTTTCTTTTACTTTGCGGCGAAGAATCAGATTAAGCATCAGCAAAAAAAGAACAATAATGCCTACAATTGCAAAAGAATAAACAAAATAGCGGAAATAGCCGGTTTGAAACACTGAACTGCCAAACCACTTTTTTTCAATATTTTCAATTTCCTGAGGCGAAATTTTTGCAAATCCATTCTCAACAATTGCCAGCAATTTGCTGTTACCTTTTTTCACTGCCCGGTGAAATTGCCCGTTATATAACGTAAACGAAATTTTAAATTCGCCGGCAATGTTGAGTTTGTTCAGATAATAAATAGCCGGCGGCTTATCAATACAAAAGACACGAACCTCTCCAATTGAGGCTGCTTTAACGATGTCCTCGTAGCTGTCATACTCTTTCAGCGTGGAAATGCCGTTCTGCTGTAATATGGATATACATTCATCACCTGATTTTACGCCAATATGAAAGCCGCGCAGCGTTTTTACATCAGTAATACCGCTGAGGGAGTTGTGAAAAAACACAGGAACTTCGAGGTTGGCATAGGGCTTGGAAAATTCAAATATTTTTGCGCGTTTTTCAGTATAAAACACTGTTTCAAGCACATCTGCATTTCCATCGGTCATATATTGAATTGCTTTTCCCCAATCCATTGCAATAAGATTTGCTTTAATTCCGGTTTTCTGTTCCCAGAGTTTCCATTCCTCAACAATAATACCCTGCAGATCTCCATTTTCATCCCTGAAAATATATGGGGGATAATTGTCATCAGCTACTATGCGCACCGAATCCGGAGCATCTTTTGAAAACCCGAATTGACTGGAAATGAGCAACAGGGCAAAAACGACATAAACACAAATTTTCATTGTTTCCAACTATCGATTGGTAAATTATACACATGCCGGCGACCATCAAATGCAAGCACTCGGGAAGGCCGTGATTCAGCAGGTGATGGACATCTATTCATTTCTGCATGCATATGAAGCTCATTCCCCACAACTATCGGTGATATTCCTATACACAATCCGAACACCGGGTAACGGCTTTCAATCCTCAACACCCGATAACCTTATGGTTCTTCATGTAGGTACTAACTGATAAATCTTTCATCGATAAAATTCCGAGTAAAATCAAAAGCCATGAATGATTTCATTAATTTGACCGTTTTTTTCTTTCGGTCAGTCAAACATAAAAGAAAAATATTCAATTACAATGAACGGACGTTCATAAATTTTTGTTAAAATGGCATATTATCATAACTTTAGGCATTAAATCAAGGCAATTGTGATTAATCCAGACGCGCAAAAACAACTCCAGAAATACCGGAAGATTAGTGCACTGACAGCCATAATCAGTTCTGCATTTCTATTGCACTATACTTCACAGCTTTTTAGTATGTTCTATGTCAGTGGCATCATGAATTCTTCATGGGACTCAACCATGCATTATGGATTACTCAAAATTCACCCCCTGAATATGGTCAGTTGGACACTTTCTGCACTGTCCTTCTTTGCCCTTCTCCCGGTTCTGGCTGGCGTTATATTGAACGAGATTTCCTCGTTCATCCTTAAAAGAGCAAAAGAACCGGTCCGCACATTCATTCTCTTTTTTCAACTGGCCGTCACAACCTTCATCCTCTTTGCACTCTTTGGGTTTATCTTCTGCTTTGTGTTTGAAATAAATCTCTATGAGGATTGGTTCCTGCTTGCCAGAATTTTCCACGGTAATTATATTAACAAAATGGTCAGTGCATTCTTTCTTGCAGCAACCACTTTTTCCTATTGCGGAGCAACACTTACAAGATTAAAAGTGAATTTCTCAAATATTGAAATAGAAAGTGACAGAAAAAACAATGAAAAAACTGGAAAATAAAACCACCCTCATCACTGGTGCTTCGTCGGGCATTGGCAAAGCCTGCGCGCAATATTTCGCCCGGGAGGGCTCTAATTTAGTTATAATGAGTCGCCGTAGCGATATACTCAACGAACTGCAAAATTCCCTGCAAACGGAATTTGGCGTGAAAGTCTTTAGTACCGTATGCGATGTCCGTAACAGAAAATCCGTTGCCGATGCGTTTGCCACCATTCCTGCTTCTTTCAAAAAAATTGATATCCTCATCAATAACGCTGGACTCGCTTCTGGTCTCGATTTCATTCAGGACGGCAACCCGGATGACTGGGACGATATGATTGATACCAACATCAAAGGATTGCTTTATGTCACCGATCAGGTTATTCCAATCATGATCGAAAACAAGGCAGGTCACATTATCAACCTTGGGTCAGCAGCCGGACAATGGGTATATCCCAAAGGAAACGTCTATTGCGCAACTAAATTTGCCGTAAAAGCTCTCTCTGAAGGATTCCGTATGGATCTGCTGGAATATGGAATAAAAGTGACCTCTGTTGATCCGGGAATGGTTGAAACCAATTTTGGCCTGGTCCGCGCTCACGGTGATGTGGAAAGGGCCAAATCATTCTACAAAGGTTATGAACCATTGAATGCAGACGACATCGCGGACACCATTCTCTTCGCCGCTACCCGTCCGCGAAACGTGAATTTGAATACCATTGTCATGACTCCGCTGGCTCAGGCAAATACCAATTTGATCTCAAAAAAACTATAATACGCTATGACTACCACACTCACGAAAAAAAGCTTCTTTCTTGGAATTATTCTATTTACGCTTTCTTTTTCCTTATTTGCTCAAAACGGGAAGATAACGCTCGATTCTCTTTACCCCAATAAGGTCTATAAACCAACCGGGCTGAGTGGTATGCAATGGCGCCCTGACGGGAAGTCCTATACATTTCTCAAGTACAACAGGGGAATTCAAGCTGTTGAAATTTATGAACACGATCTGGCCTCCGGTAAAGAGTTTCCGGTTGTTGAAGCAGCAAACCTGAAGGTTAACGGGTCAGATCAACCTGTTGCCCTTTCCAGTTATCAATGGTCTCCGGACAACACGCATATTCTGATAACCGGTGTGTTGCCTGCCCGAACACTTAAAACAGGCGGTACCATATACATTTATGATCTTGCCGTACAAAAAATTAATCACATCATTGAGTCCGACGCTGAACAGGAAAACGTTTCCTTCTCCCCTGACGGAAAATTTGTTTCTTTTATTCGCGGCAATAATCTTTTTGTGCATGAACTTTCGAATAATAAAACCGTACAGCTTACGTTTGACGGCAGCGAAACCATTCTCAACGGTATCTTCGATTGGGTATATGAAGAGGAATTCAGTATCATTCAGGCATACGAATGGGCGCCTGACAGCAAGGCTATTGCATTCTGGCGCATGGATCAGAGCCAGGAACCAATAATCAGCATTGCCAGGTACGATTCCCTCTATCTCAACCCTCTGATGCAGCGTTATCCGAAAGCCGGCGGTAAAAATGCACTGGTAAAAATTGGTGTGGCAGATATAGCATCTGAAAAAACAACATGGATGGATCTGGGTGCGGAAACGGACATCTACATCCCCCGGATAAAATACACCGCCGATCCCAAGGTGCTGTCAATCCAACGGCTTAACCGCTTGCAACAAAAGCTTGACCTTCTGCTGGCTGATTGTTCGACCGGTAGTACGAAAACGGTGCTCTCCGAACAGGATTCATGCTGGATTGAAATTGAAGATGTCCTCACCTTTTTAAAAGACGGGAAACACTTCATTTGGGTCTCCGAGACCGACGGCTACAAACATCTCTATTTATACTCAATGGATGGAAAACTCATCAAACAGCTCACCAAGGGACCTTGGGAAGTTGATAAACTAAAATATGTTGATGAGGATGCAAAAAAGCTCTTCTACACTTCCAATGAAAGAGGTGTAATGTGGCGCGACCTGTATTCAGTGAATTTGGATGGAACTGACAAGAAACTTTTATCGGAAACAAAAGGTACGCATGTACCTTCATTCTCGGCAAAGGGCGATTATTACGTTGACATTTATTCAAATGCCACCACCCCTCCGGCTACCCGGCTTTACTCCGTTGCTGGCAGAAAAATTGCTGACCTGACAAAAGCCGACGAATCGTTCAAACAAAAATATGCCATTGGAAGCACTGAGTTTTTGCAGTTTAAGACTTCTGATGGTGAGTTTATTAACGCATGTATGATCAAACCGCCTGATTTTGATCCTGTAAAAAAATATCCGGTCCTGTTCTATAACTATAGTGGACCCGGTTCGCAGGCAGTGAAGGATGAATTTGGCAGTTCCTATCCATGGCACCAGATGCTTGCACAAAACGGTTATATCATTTTTACAATGGATAACCGAGGCACCGGTGGCCGGGGAGCAGCATTCAAACACCTTGCTTATAAAAAACTGGGCACCTGGGAACCCCATGATCTTATCGAAGGTGCAAAATTTTTGGCAAAACAATCCTATGTTGATGCCGCACGTATTGGGATAATGGGTTGGAGTTATGGAGGATACATTTCAGCACTTACCCTCATGAAAGGGGCAGACTATTTTAAGATGGCCGTAGCAATAGCTCCTGTTACCAGCTGGCGGTTCTACGATGACATCTATACTGAACGCTATATGTCGCTGCCCGAGTTGAACCCTGAAGGCTATAAACTTAGTGAGGTGATGGCCTACTCCGGAAACCTCAGAGGGAAACTGCTATTAATTCATGGTACCGCGGATGATAATGTACATTTTCAGAACTCCGTTGTCCTTGCAGAAAAGCTCATTTCCGAGAATCGGCAATTCACCACTATGTTCTATCCCGGGAAAGAACACAGCATCTATGGTGGCAGAACAAGACAACACCTTTTCACTATGATCACCAATTTTATTCTGCAAAACTTGTAATTTCTTTGAAATTAATGGTATAAGCTGTACCAAAAGTGCCTTAATGCATTTCTTCCCTGGTACAGCTTCTTTTTTTTATCCAAGGCAAATACCACTTATCAAATACTATTTGCGCTTAGCACCGGATATTTCTAATTTTGGCAATAATTTGCACACAAACCAGGGATGCGTTTGTGCTTTCAAACCGGAAAGAAAATGAACAACAACAATCCTAACCTCAAAAATGAGCCAAAACTCAGGCAAGTGCTTAAAGAAGATTTTAAGCAGATAAATCTCCGCAAGGATTTGCGTCGAGAATACAGATCGATGGGCGAATTCTACCTGAATGAGGAGAAAAAGAACCGGCTTAAAAATATGCCCCGGTTCAAGCGCGAGATATACAGGAGCGTATGGCTGTTCCAAAGCATGTTTCTGCGCCTTACCCCTCTGCGACGCATGTTGGTACTCATCGGAATGATCCTGTTTGTTTTCACGGGCTCTGGCCGTTCGGATGGCGAGGGAATTCAAATAAACTCCAATGGCATGTTGAGTGGCTTCCTCTTCCTGTTCGTGCTGCTGCTTGAATTGAAAGACAAATTGGTGATGCAAACCGAACTGGAGGGTGGCCGCAAAGTTCAGCAATCACTCATGCCGGAACAAAATCCATCTTTCCCCGGCTGGGAGCTTTGGCTGCACACCTCACCTGCCAATCAGGTCGGTGGTGACCTTGTCGACTATTTCAGAGTGAGCGACCAAAAAGCACTTATAACGATAGCAGACATCTCGGGTAAAGAGCTCCAGGCGGCTCTGTTGATGACCAAGCTGCAGGCCACCATAAGAGCTCTCCTAGGAACAAACGATTCTCTGTGTGATTTTGCATCCAGAATTAATAAGATTTTTCACCGCGATATCCCTTCCAGTTCATTCGCCTCTCTCATTTATACTGAAGTGAATGGGCAGGATGGGCAGCTTCGCTACATAAATGCAGGACATTTTCCCCCGCTCATTATTAAGCCCAATGCCATTGAGATTGCGCCGCGAGGCGGCCCGGCTATCGGCCTCATGTCTAATGTTGATTACGTGGAACAGCTAATCTCTCTTCAGCCGGGCGAGATGTATCTGGCCTATACAGATGGCGTGATTGAAGCACGAAATGAACGCGGTGAGTTCTACGGCATGGAAAGGTTTTTGGAGTTGCTAGAGGTCATCAAGGTGCTTCCCATCAACGAAATTGGCCAAAGAATCACAGGCAGTGTCAAATGGTTTGCAGATGACGCCCCCGTCAGCGACGATATTTCGGTGGTAATTCTTAAGAAAGTCTGATCATTCCCGGCTCATGGATTATCAGCCACCTCCCATTGATACTCGGTTGGATTTTGAAGAATGCTCCAAATATTTGGAATACTCCACCTTCTCAAATCGGTTATAACCCTCTGTATTCTTTCCTTTATGACCACTCAGCCCGGTTTGAGGCTATCTTTCTTTGAGGATACCAGCGAAAGCGCTTTCAGGAATCTGATGTTTCACGGAGACCTTTTCATAGTTATTTTATTTTCAACATTTTGTATATCTTCGGCAAATCAAAATTCTATTCATTGTTAAGGTGCTGCATGACTGTTGAAGAAATAATGACTGAACTGCAATCGCTGGGTAAGGAATCGATAAAAAAAGTACTGATTAATCATGGCGCCAAAGAACCCTTTTTTGGAGTTAGCGTAGAAGATCTCAAGAAAATTCAGAAGAAGATTCGCAGGGATCATGATCTTGCAATTGGACTCTATGCAACCGGGAATTCCGATGCAATGTATCTGTCAGGTCTTATAGCTGATGATGCCAAAATGACCAAAGCTGAGTTGCAGACATGGGTTGAAGGCGCTTACTGGTATATGTTAAGCGAATACACTGTTCCCTGGGTGGCAGCAGAAAGTTTATACGGGCTGGAGTTGGCCTTGGAATGGATTGAATCTCCAAGCGAGCAGATAGCCTCTGCTGGCTGGGCAACCTTGTCTTCCCTGGTGACAATAAAAAAAGACAGTGAACTTGACATTGCCCTGCTTGGAAAACTGTTGAAATCGGTCGAGAAAAAAATTCACGCATTGCCAAACCGCGTTAGGCACTGCATGAACGGATTTGTCATTGCAGCGGGTTGCAGCGTGCTTCCCTTAACGGAGCTTGCGCTGATCGTAGCAAAAAAAATAGGGAAAGTAGCCGTTGAACAAGGGGGCAAACAATGCAAAGTTCCACTGGCTGAAGAGTATATCCTTAATGCGAAAACCAAAGGAACGTTAGGGAAAAAAAGAAAAACTGCAAAATGCTGACCGTCATTGATTTGGGTTGCCGGGTAATAGATCAGGTTCATCTTACATATGCTCCCTTTGTGACGTGGAAATCGGGATCGAACAGCTGATTAGTCGCCGCGAGAGCGTATCCTTTCTGTTGCTTGCACAGCCCATTCGTGGGAGAAACGTTTTGGCCTCAGAGGCTAATTGCATATTATGTGGTATAGAGTATTTATAAGTTTAAATTCGCAGTAATAAATGAACAAATTGAAAATTTCGCTGGCTCAATGGTCCCTCCATCGTGAAATATTCGAAGGAAATTTGGATAACCTTGATTTCGCCATTACCGCCAAAAACGATTTTGGCATCACCCGTGTGGAATATGTGAACCGCTTCTTTCGCGACAAAGACAACAACTATATCAGGGAGATGCGGAAACGCGGCGAAGACGCCGGAGTGTATAGTTTGCTCATTATGGTTGACGGCGAAGGTATGTTGGGCGACCCTGACCTCGGCAAGCGCATTATAGCAGTGGAACAGCACCGCCGCTGGCTAGAGGCGGCCAATATTCTCGGCTGCCATTCAATAAGGGTGAACCCGGACAGTGAAGGCTCTTATGAAACCCAAATGGACCTGGTGGTGGACGGACTGAACCGGTTGACTGCCCATGGTGCGGACTATGGTATCAACGTAATAGTGGAGAATCATGGTGGCTTTTCGAGTAATGGGAAGTGGCTGGCAGAGGTTATTCGCAGGGTAGATAATCCCAGATGTGGAACGCTCCCTGATTTCGGTAACTTTAGGATCACCCCGGTTGAATATTATGACAGGTATCTCGGTATCCGGGAAATGATGCCATTTGCCAAAGGAGTTAGCGCAAAATCCTGGGATTTTGACAGTTTAGGCAATGAAACGGAGATTGACTACCAAAAAATGCTCAGAATCGTTTATGAGTCAGGTTATGATGGCTATATCGGCATTGAATATGAAGGCAACCGTTTATCGGAACGGGAAGGAATTCTCGCCACAAAAGCTCTTTTGGAGAGATCACATCAGGCTATATTCAAGTCTTGAAATGGATTTAAAATAATTTACCTCGTTTGATTCCGTTTATACGCATCTGCAGGACATTTTGTTACAAAAATATTTTCGTTTTTATTGTACATACAAATATTTTCTGCGTAGGAACATATTTTTGAGGAAAAGGCACAAGAGGACAACCGATTTTCTCCGTCAGGAGGTAGACCTTGCCACAGAATTGCGGAATGAATTTTACGGTTGGGTATTTGAATTAAGAAACAGCAGGCCCTGAACCAACTTAAATCGCCCTTAGAAAAGAGGCCATATTGTGAATCGATATGACCTCTGTATACTGGGAAATGAACGATATTAGATTACTATCTTCAACTCAGCAACCCGTGCAGCATGAGTAAAATGTATAATAATTTCCCCGCCCTTACTGTTTGCCACATAAACATATTCTATTGGCTTCCCATCAAGAAATATTGCTGTGGGAATCACCGGAGTGATTATCGAAGTCTCATTTTTGTGCCCTTTAAATGCACGCAAAACAATCGACATTTCATTTTTCACAAGTTTTATCGAATTCAGAATTGAGTTGGTCTTTTCCAAATAAGGCACCTGGACGTCACCCAAACGAATATTGATTTGATCTATCACCTTAGCTGACTCAGGCAGAACATAGGAAAATTGTTCTTTGCCATCTGCAACCACAAACGAATTCTTATGCTGCTGAATTTTGACCATTGCCTTCTTGTTATGGAACGTCATGGCAAATTCAACGTTTTTCTGATCATGTTTCATCCATGGACTAAACGTAATATTCCATTCATTATCCGCGATACCGAAGAGCGAATAGAGCGAATACAGATACCAGCCCGCTGCCCACATAAATTGCGGTTTATCAATGGTGCCATATGATTTGGGGTCCTCATGATTGGCATTGCGGACTTCATACATCGCCGGCTGTCCGTTCGGACCATCAATTATTCCATTGATCGTCATAACGTTTTTAATGAAGTCATAGGCAGTATCCCGGTTGCCCGCCGCTATCAATGCCAGCGCGTACCAGGAATTTGCATGTGGCCATATGCCGCCGTTGATATAATAATATTTGGCCCCAACTTCATTTCCAACAAAATGCCAAAGATCAGTCAGTTTATCAAAATCCATGGGATAGACTACACTGACACCCACTTTGGGGTCAACCAGTATCTTACGGGCTGTTGCAACAGTCCTGCTGATCTTCTCTTTATCAAGCAGTCCGTAATGAGCCGCCAGCAATGAACCGCTGTATATATGCTCATCCAACACACCGGGATCAGTGTTGCTCATGAGAAAACCATCCTTCTCTGACCACAATTTGGCGATAAGTGCATGGCTCATGCGTCCCGCCAACTGTTCATATTCAACAAGCCTGGCGTCTTCTTTTTCCAGAACAGTTGATACATACAAATAGGAACGAATTGCCCTTATGGCCAGCAGCGTCATATAGCTCCTTTGCCCATATCTGCTGCCAATGTCCCACCAGTCCGGCCGTTGTGACCACATAAGATCGTCTGCACCTTTGTTCTTCAGCGCCAGAGTAAGCGCTTTTTCCACATACGAAAACATTTTGGCGGTCATCTCTTTATCGCCTGAGTGCTTTGCATATTCCGAGCAGGCAATCACAAACCAGAAGTTGTTCCAGTTGTCGCGATCTGCAAACTCGGTGACATATGCCGTATCCTTCCAGTAATAGGCATGGGGAATTATAAGTGAATCGTTGGAGTGCTTCATAATGAAGTTCAAATCGTTCTTTACCCTTGGCAGATCAAAATTAACCGCGGCAAGGTCAGTCAGCAATACATCGTGCGTAAAATAAAAGTTATATTCTGCCGGGCACGGCATGGGAGTCACATCCCCGTCAATATAATGCTTCTGAACTGCCAACATTGCCTGCGACCATTTAACCGAACGGTCGAGATAATCATCGCCTGTTTTGAAAATTCCGTTATCAAACACCTCGCGCAGAATTGAACTTTCGAAATCCTGTACTTCTTTTGTATAGTTGGCAACAAGATAGCTTCTGGTATCGCCGCTTTCCTTTTGTGTACAGCTTCCGAATACTTCCGAAATGGAAATGCTTTGCCCGGCAGGAACTTTAACGGTGTAAATATAATTGGCAGCAGGAGCTGTCACAAAAGTATGGTGCGGAAACAAAGATTGCAGTGTGTCCCCTGCCTGCCGGCTGCTGTCAACAACCTGGCAAAATGTGGGCGTTTGTGTACCGCTGAGAATAAATAATTCCGGATTTTGCGTCTCGCCATCACTGAAACGGGCAGTAACCGTTTTCCCGCTCTCCAGTACTGCTTTCCCTGTGGGTTCTTTATAATGCCAGGAGTGACAGGTATTGAGTGATAAAGCATAACGTAAGTATAACGTAAGCAACTGTGCTTTTTTCGTTTTATTCTTTACGGTATAACTGATTACCATTGCCGGTTTATTTTTGGTAAACTGGTATGAAACGCTGACATCTTTGGTCTTGGCCTTTTGCTTAAAAACAACCGAAAATGGTGTCAGATCGTAGGGAAGGCTCTTCTTATTGAGCCATTCAATTATTTCGGAACCGAACTTAAGTCCGAGATCCATCACAAAAGTGGTGTCTCTGAACCAGTAATCGGTACTGTGATCAATGCTGTTCGCTGCCGGATAGTAAAAGCTTATCCGTTGAGGAACCGGGTAGCTGTGATGAAAAGACAAACCGGCATAGACGCTGCCTACTTCAATTTTTGCATCACCCTTGAATTTGATATCAAGTTTTTCTTTTTTCAGTGAGTCTTCAGAACTAAGCCACTGGCCATACAACGCACTTCCTGACAGGCCAAAAAGCATTGCAAAAAGCAGAATTCTCTTAACCATGAAACCCTCATATATATATTTTACCATGCGTAAGCCTCCGGAGCCTGATTTCCCGGTCCTGGCCAAATCATATCTAAGTTCTTCATTGTATCCTCATTCAAGTTAATTTCAAGCGCTTTTGTTGTTTCCCGCAATTGTTCTATGGTGCGGGATCCAATGATGGGAGCGGTTATTGCATCATTCTTCAGCATCCATGCCAGCGCCACATTTGCCGGTGTTTCTCCAAGCTCCGCACAAAGTGACTCATATGCTTCAAGTTTCGGTCGCAAAACTTCAATTTTCCTTTCAAGTTCACCACGTCGGGTTCTGCCTTCCAGCTTTCCGTGCAGAACGCCTCCAAGCAACCCACCGCCAATTGGGCTCCACGGAATGATCCCCACACCCATTGCCCTTGATGCAGGAATAACTTCAAGTTCTATGTGACGGTTGAGCAAACTATAAATGCTTTGCTCAGCCACCAATCCCAGCAATCCTTTTTCTTTGGCTTTATAATTTGCCTCAACAATATTCCATGCGGCAAAATTACTGCTTCCAACGTAAATAACTTTTCCGTCACTGATTAACTGTTCCATTGCCTGCCAAACTTCATCCCAGGGGGTTGCCCTGTCAATGTGATGCATCTGGTAGAGATCTATATGGTCTGTTTGCAGACGCCGCAGACTGTCTTCACATGCTTTCCTGATATGGTAAGCAGAAAGTCTACGATCGTTTACTCCATCACCCATTTTCCCAAATACTTTTGTCGCGAGCACCATTTTTTCTCTCCGGCCTCCACCCTGCGCAATCCACCGTCCGACAAGTCCTTCGGTGTATCCAACACCCTTTTCATTTCCATACACGTTGGCAGTGTCGAAAAAATTTATGCCAAGTGTCAAAGCCTCATCCATTATGGCAAAGCTTTCGGCATCACTTGCAAACGAACCAAAATTCATGGTTCCAAGACAAAGTCTGCTTACAAGCAGTCCCGATTTTCCAAGATGTGCATATTTCATAAAACTGGTTCTCCTATTTCAAATAGTCGTTAAGTGTATGGACAGTAATTTTCTTTCTGTCCGGAGCCTCATTATGCGCCGAATCCACTCGCATCTCAAATTTTTCGCCTGGTAACAGTACCATACCTCTTCGGGCAAAGTCACAATTATGTGCAATAAGATCAACAAAAAATGCCGGATTCCCCGCCCTGAGCGATACATAGTTGACCTTATCCCGTTTCTCTACTGCCACTTTTATTCTTGCCGGAGGCAGTTTCAAATACTTCCATGGCTGAAGTACGAGATATGTTCTATGAACAAGCCCCTGATCTAAGCCATAGAGAGAAGCCAGGTATATCTCAGATTTATCCTTATTGTCTTTGAATACCAATTGATGGCAGGATTCGCACGATCTTGCTTTAATAACAATGTTTTTCCTGATGGTTTGTTTTATCTTCCCGCTTGCCGGATGAATGACCAGGAATTCCAGTCTCACGCTCCTGTCTTCTTCAGTATCATTTATAGCCATCAGTTGGTAGTGTTGACCGGTTTTCCTAAAACTCAGCGCAACGGGAGCAAATGAGTCTTTTACAAAATGATACGCTAATTTGGGAGTTTTTCCCGAATCAGTCAATGCCCAGCTTGTTACCGGCCAGCAATCGTTGAGCTGCCAGATAATAGCACCATTTGTTTTTCCGCAACTGAAGCGCCAGTGTTCCAGGCAGGTCTTCAATGCAAATCCCTGATTCAATTGCGCCAGATACAGAAAATCATTCCAACGGGTTTCCAGGGGAAGATGGGACGTGAGAAATCTGATTATCCGTTCATTGCCATCAACCTGTTTATTATGAAAATCAAATAAGCGGCTCTGAAAGGACCGCTCTTTTTTTGGAATTACACGTTCAAGCGTTTCACAGTTAGCCGGCCCCTGGAACCCGAATTCCGAAACGAACAAACTGGTGTCACCGGCCACTTCATTATAATCGGTCCACATACTCCAAATGTCCCATTGATGCCGGTTACCGCTTGAAACGGAATTGGGATCTTCATCATCACCAAATGGAGTGGATAACCAGTATGGGCGCAATGGATCGGCTTGCGAAAGTACGTCGGGAATAAGCTGACTAAAAATTGAGTGACCGGGCATTTGTGTATAGGGTTGTCGTTGTTCCTTATACCAGTTCCACTCATTCTCATTGTTCCCGCACCAAATAGCCAGACTCGGGTGCGAACTCAATCGCGAAACATTTTGCTTCACTTCCTCGCTTACGTTTTCCAGAAAATCCTTATGCGTTGGGTAAGCCGCGCAGGCGAACATAAAGTCCTGCCAAACCAGGAGTCCCAATTCATCGCAAATGTCGTAGAATACATCGTTCTCATATATTCCCCCGCCCCAAACACGCAACATGTTCATATTTGCGTTGCTGGCGTGGGTGATCAGCTTGCGATAAGTCTCATCACTCACCCCGGGCAAAAAGGAATGTGCAGGGATCCAGTTGGCACCCTTGATAAAAACCGGTTTATCGTTGACAACAAAACGAAATGCTTTTTTCCCATCCACCGCCTGTTGTAATTCAACGGTTCGGATTCCTATCCTTTTTGTGCAGACCGAAACCACAGTTCCATTTTGCATCAACGCTACTTCCAAATCATAAAGATGTGGGTCACCTGAACCAGCCGGATACCATAGAATCGGGTCTGTAACAGTTATTTTATGCTCAATTTCCGTGGCACTACCCAAAACCACCTGTTCTGAAATTACCGGTTGTTGCCCGTTCTTCAGTTCAATCTGCAACGAAGTGTTTTCCCCCGGTTGCCCGGAAAGTGAAACCCTGAGCCCAAGTTCGGCACTGTCCCCAGCAACTGATCTGGTTTCACAATGAATGGTTTCAATTGAAGCTGCTTTACTATTCTCAAGGTAAACCTGTCGCCAGATTCCCGAGGTGATAAACTCCGGGCCCCAATCCCAGCCAAATGAATACTGAGCCTTTCGGATGTATATGCGTTCCGAACGAAGGGCCACGGGCAATTTGCCGATGCGCGCTTCTTCGGCTTTGGCGTAGCGAACAGGAGACGAAAACCTGATCCGCAATACATTCTTTGCTGTGGTCAAATGCGGACCTATATCAAACCTGTAGCTCCTGAACATATTGCAGGTTTTACCAACTGATTGCTCATTTATGTAAATATCTGCAACTGTATCAAGACCGTCAAACACCAGCGCAATAGGCGCATTCGGATCAAAGTTCTTGGGTATATTAAATGTAGTTTCATATTCCCAGTCACAATCGGATATCCATTGCAGGCCCAGTTCGTTATCGGCATAAAACGGGTCATCAATCAGCTTATTTGCTGCCAGATCAGTGTGAATAGTGCCTGGCACTGTTGCAGAATATTTCTTATTTGATTTGATATTAGCCGGAACATCAGCTCCATTGGAGGAAGCTAGTTTAAAAGTCCAGTTCTTGTGTAATACGTGTTTTAGGTTCATTTCTTTGCTTTATTTTAAGATCACTATTTTATTTGTTTTAATCTGGTTACTGTTGTTAAGCAGTAAAAAATACACTCCACTGCTGAGATCGGACACATTCACCGAAAGCCGTTGTTGACCGGCATTCATTTTCCCATGGTAGATAGTTTTTACTTCGCGCCCCAGTATATCCCGCAGCGTGATTTCAGTTTCTCCTTCGCGGCGGATCTCAACATTTATTGCTATCTGTGCGTTGCAGGGGTTTGGGAACGAACTTATGGAAAACGCGGATAGCAAACGGTTCCCTGATTCACCCTTAACGTCGGAAGCCACATCGTAGAACTGCGAAATTACCTGTGGCAGAAGTGCGTAATCATATATGCGTAATTCATCCAGCACACCACTAAAACCATACTGGGAATTCCCGGGCAGCGATTGTCCAAGAATTAGATCCACATCGCTTGCCAACAGTTGTCCGGTCATGGGAGTAACTGCATCCAGTACACCATTTATATATAGTTCCATAGAGAGGCCGTCATACAATGCAGTCACATTATAAAGGGAATCCAGTTTCAGCAACGTGCGTGCATCAAGATCACGGACTCCGGTATTTGTTTTTATGGTCCAGCGCAATTTATTGTTGGTCAATGAAACTTTCCACCGTTTTTCCCAATTTCCGTGAGAGATGGGATACTGCTCCCTGGTGGTAAAAAAGTTCTTTGCAGTCATCCAAAAATTGACGGTAATACTATTGGTGAAGTTTAATGCTGTTGTATTATGCACCTGAATATAACTGCTCGATCCGTCAAACAGGTATGCACTGTTTGCCTTACCAAACCTGTCCCTGGTCAATCCTGCCAGATAGACAAACCCGTTATTCGCATTTCCGGACGCATCCAGTGCATTGCCGGTGAATGGATAATAAAGTTGCAATGCCCCGGTCTGATAGTTTGCAAAATCACGGACAACGATAAGAATGCTGTCACGCACCACTCCGCCGAGTCCGTCAGACACAGTGCAAGTGAGAAAATAATTGCCGATTGTTGCAGGGGCAGAAAAGCTTAGGAAGGAGCCTGTCCCTAATACAGGCCCCGTTCCTAATCGCCACTCATACGAAAGTTTATCGGTATCCGGGTCAGCCGAGAGGCAAACGGCTGCAACAGAAGACCCGATATTCACTTTCTGAGGCGTTGCTGTAAGTTGATTAATAACAGGCGGGTGGTTAATTCTTTGCACTACTTCAATCACTAAGCTTTGCATAACCTGTACTGCATGCTGGTCGCTGACCGTGCAGGTGACCTGATATGATCCGGGGACTGCCGGTGCCTGATAGGAAACTACACTTCCGTTCCCGCTGATCACACCACTCTGCGCGCTCCAGTTGTATGAAAGGGTATCGCTGTTTCTGCTTACCGCAGTACAATACACCGAAGTGGCTGAATTAATTGGGAGCGGCGAGTTTCCCGGCGAAAGGCTCTTGATACGCGGCGTAAGCGTGCCATGCATTTGTCCACTGTGAAAATCCACGACAACGCCATTCACCAATAATTTTTCTCCGTCAAAGCTTTCTGTTCCACCGGCAGGAACCAATACAATAATTCTTGCCATACTTGCAGGAATGGAAACATCTGCATTGCCTGATGTTCCACGCGACAGGAACGCATTTGAAACCGCGTCATACAGATCATAAGATCCTGCAGGCAGCTTGATCGTTATGGTCTTCTCACTCGTATAGGGATTATAATAAAGATAGCTTGCATACGCAGTATCATGATAAAAATCAGTTTTAAGCAGATCGAAGCGAAGAATTTTCTCTACGTTGGTGGTATCCAGTATTGCACCCAGGTAGCCTACTGAAGAGGACGAATACAATGCAAGATTTGTTTGTCCCCATCCCCCGCTGATCGCATCTCCGGTAGCATAGGGTGTCTGGCCATTCAGCGTTTGGCGAAGCGCCTCATGAGCAATATATGAATTGGGATCATATTGCTTCGACCAGGAACGTGAATCCTGATTTTGATCTGGTAAGTAATTCGGGTAGAATAAGCGGCTTGCGTTCGACAGATTCAACGCCCATTTTCCAATGGCGGCCGCAAATCGTTCATCATAGCGCACCATGGGTATCAGGGCACCTGCCTGCTGAAAACCGTTCATGATGAAGGCATAATTGTCTGAACTGTTCTCTCCTATCAAACCTGAAACGTCATAACCTCCCCACGTTCCTGTCATTGATCCCCAACTGCGTAAATAACCGACATCAAAGCACCAGTTAACCATCTTTTCGACGTCATAGGTCGTTCCCAATTCTGCATTCATTCTTGCTGCATTATAAGTGCCATAGGGCAGCTGCAGTTCATAAGCCGGGTTAGATGTGCAGCTGCTCAGGAACTCCATTGCCTGTTCCGCACCAACGCGATACGATTCCGTTTTTTTGACTTTATAGGCATTATAAAGGATCCACCCTATAGCACCGCTTGCCTCGGGTTCAATAACACCCGTTGTAAGTGGCGTCATGGTAGAAAGCTTGAAGGCCCGGTAATTCATATAGGGCGTTTTCCACGGTGTAGTAGAGGCGTTCATTGCCTGAACAGCCTGCAGCCAGCGGTTGGCAACCGTTGTGAACTGATAATCAAAATCTCCGGTATGGGGATATAAAGAGTTAAGCTGATAAAAATAAACATTGGGCATGGTTTCATACCACCAGTCATCTCCGCTTTGTGTCACCGGCCCATTTAAATAAATATTCTCGGCTTCACGCTTGTTGAAATAGTTTTGCGCCATTAGAACAAAATCCGAACCGAACTGACTTCTTTTATTGCTTCCGTTGAGTGAAGCACCCACCAAAGCCGGTAAAACATTAATTGCCTCCGTTGAATTTGTTCGGGTTGTTCCAACAACCGTTGCCAAACCAAAAAAACCTTGCTCCGGGTAGTTCACTGCCTTGGATTGAAAGAAGACCAACGGCAAATAGGTTCCGGTTAGTGAGGGGTTGAACACAAGGCTGTCATAACCGGTTGCAACCTGTTTCCAGTTCCTCATCACATAGGGGTTCGGCGATGCCGGCATCAGATCAATCCGCGGAATGCTAATTTGCTGAGCAAAGCTCATTGTAATGGTGCAACAAATAACCAGCAATATTTTATTTACCATGCTATTATGGCTGAAAAACTTCAGCCCCTCCTAATTATTAATTTCTTACGATTCACACTCAAATACACGTTTGCAAAAGTGTCTGTAAATTGCAATCCGTGCAAATCCTTATTCTATCCGTATTCCGCGATATAGGACAGTGTGCAATTCTTGCGTTTAAGTCAAACACATCTTTCGCATATCATTAGGGGCTGAAAATTTTCAGCCCCTACTCTATGATTTTCTCACAATATCGTTTTTTTTATAACGAGTGCATATCAAACATTTTTTATTTTGATTTATCGCCATATTTTTTTTGCAACATTTTCGCACCATCGGGAATCGCTTCAACTGCCGCCAGGCTTAAAAGCGCCTCAATAGTGGATTCAGCACCGGAATTTTTATTCAATTTCGTTTCATCAAGTATCCCGTCAAAACAACGCCCATTTTCGGGGAAATATACCTGCTGTTTTGCCGGATTATTTCCGAAAAACCAACCACAAAGCTCAACTGCCCTTCCAAGATATTTCCTGTCGCCGGTTATCTGATAAGCATTAAGGCAGGCAAAAACCTGTGGGCGGGTGCCATACGCGATCTGCGAAAATTTCTGACTCTTTACTTCGCTGACGGCTTTCCCCTTTTTCTCCAAAGCCAATTCCACCAGTCCGCCGGTTTTTAACAGATATGGATAATAGGAATTGATCTCCGCCAATGCCGCTCTCAGATATGTTTTGTCTTTAAGTATTTTATATGCATCAAGGAGCGCATCAGCCTGACTGTTGCCCCATGCATGCCAGTTGTTCCGCCAGCTCAGGAATGCACCATTATACGAGCTGTGTGCATCTTTCACCTGCATTGCCATTATTCCCGAGCACAACGATCTGAGCAAAGGAAGTACTGAATCATCTTTTGTTATGGAGTGATAGATACATAGTGCTTTTACCAAAACTGCAGCCTGATCGGCACCGCATTCTCCCGGCAGCCATTGCGGAATTTTAAATCCTTCATAACTGGTGAAGGTTTTCGCTATGGTATGGAGAGGAATAACTTTGGCAACTGCCTTTTCCAACGATTGCTTTATGGAATCGGCCAACAAAGGTTCCCTGGTTTTAATGGTTTCATATAACGAAGCCAGTGACCACATTGCCCTCCAGCTCCACCAGTTTGGTTCCGCGATGCTTGTTCTGTAGGTCGTATTAACCGATCCATCCTTAAAAAGGAAATTATTATAGTATCCGTTCTCGTTCTGGATCACTATTTGGAATCTTGTCAGGGCAGCAAGCTTTTGATAAAGTTCTTCACTCGGTTTGGCTTTATACAATTTGACATAGACCACAGCCGCTCTGGCCACATCATCAACACACGTAACTCCCTCACCTGCAGCTTCCACATAGTGGTAATCAGGAAACTCCGCGTATATTTGAACAATCCCAAGCTGAGATGTGCCCTTTTTTACGGTTCCATACAGATAATCCAAATGCCTGGTATTAACAAGGCTTTGCGAAAACCCTGTTGTAAACAGCAGGCAAACAAACAGCAATGAATAGCAGCTTTTTCTGAACATGACCATAGTGCTTTTCCGGAAATCCATTTTAGTGGTTAAATCAATAGTTTATTTCCGGTAGTTAGCTTATGCGGGGTACGACTCACCGGAAAGAGGTCGCATCCCAATTATCCAAACTCAAATCACGCCTTGCAGGCTGCGATTAAATCGTTAATTGCCACTGTTGCAAGACAAATATTCGTATCGGCTCCGGAATAGTAGATTTTCAATTCACCATCGTCCTCAGGAATACAACCATTGGCGAAAATGACATTATTCACGTCTCCTACCCTCTCGTAGGCAAACGATGGGGCAAGAATAGGTTCCGAGGTTTTTCCTATAACTTTCCATGGCTTTTCCAGATCAAGCAAAAGTGCGCCCAATTTATAAATTGAAGTTATACCAAAACCCCGCACACCGTGAAAGAGAACCAGCCAGCCTTCTTTGGTTTTTATTGGAGGTGTTGAACCGCCGATCTTGTCACCTTCCCAGGTTCCCTCTTCCGGTTGCAGAACAAATTTGTATTCACCCCAATGTATAAGATCGGGGCTGCTGCACATCCAGATATCCCTTCTGTGCTCAGCAGATGGCCTATCCATTCTAAGGTATTTCCCGCCAATCTTTTCCGGGAAAAGCGCGCAATCCTTGTTTGAAGGCTCAGATATCGGCCCATGAACAGTGAAATTGCTGAAGTCTTTTGTTGAGGCCAGCAAAATCAACGGCATATATTTTGAATAACCAGTATACGTCAAATAATAAGTATCATCAATTTTCACTACCCTTGCATCTTCAATTCCCCAGATTGCATATTCCAGAAATGCTCCATGGTCTTGCGGAGTGAGACACGGTTTCGGATCAACAGTAAAATGGAGACCATCCTTGCTTCGCGCAAGCACCAGCACGGACCGGCCCGTAGGCATCTCCGCCCTGCAGACCAGCAAATATTCACCGTTAAATTTCACGGCGCCGGGATTGAATATGCTGTTCACCACAAACGGAACATGTTCAGCGGTTAGGATTGGATTTTGTTCGAATCTGGTAACTATCATAACATCACTTTATATATAATTTATAAAAATTGCATCACGCTTTTTCGAGCGCGTTTAACACATCGCTTATTTTGATCGTTGCAATCCCGGACGCGGAGTCTGACATTGCATACGGCAGATAGAGTATTCCGTTGTGAAGCAAAACTCCACAGGAATAAACAACATTTGGCACATAACCTTCCCGCTCTTCCTCCTCGGGTTCAATAAGCGGGTGGGGTAACCAGCCAATAACTTTGGATGGATCGTTTATATCCAACAAAATCGCAGAAATCACATACCGCCGGAATGGGCCTACTGCATGGGTAATGAGTAACCACCCCTGCTCTGTTTCAATAGGTGAACCACAATTGCCTATTTGGACAAACTCCCAGGCATAATGAGGTATCCGTAAAAGCTCAGAATTTTCCCAATTATATATATCCGGCGATCGCATGATATGGAGATTTTCACCGTCAAGGCGCGAGACCATGATATATTCACCGTTGATTTTCCGGGGGAAGAGCGCCATACCTTTATCGCGTATTGCTTTTCCGTACATCACCCTCACACTAAAACGCAAAAAATCAGTTGTCTGTACAATCTGCGATAATATGCGTTTCCCGTCGTATGCAGTGTATGTGCCATAATAGATGTCAGGCTTCCCTGCTTCCTGGAATCGCACGAAACGGACATCTTCGATGCCGTTGCTTTCGGTAGGGCCGGATGGAAAAATAATGCGTTCACTCAGTTCATCATCAGCCGAAAACTCAATATTGTAATTAGCCTCGGCCAACTCAGGTGATGAACCTGGGTGATCTACAAAAACCAGAGCTTTGTTTGAAGCCAATGTAGCATATGGCGAATCAGGAAGTATTTCAATCCCCCCTTTTGCCTTGATAATTCCTTCCCGGAATACAATTGATGAAATATGCCCTTCACCTGTAGCCCGGAAACTGAGCACAACCCTCAGGTCCCCCGCTTCAGGCACTACCTGCTCCGGATGTGCCACAATTGACGGATTAAACAATGCCGCGGATTGTACAGAATATTCCTTGCTGAAATAGGCGCCAACCAGTAGCTTTTTCGTTTCCGATATTCCCCGGTTCTCATCAACATTTGGTTTTACCCAATTGTAATGGTCAATCAATAGCTTATCGAACTTCTTGTGTCGTTTGCTGTATAAGGCGAATACTTCGGCCAGGTTGGTTGCTGCTGCTTCTTCACTCATGCCATGTACGCGTTCAATAATCCGTTTAACCCGGTCATTGTCCAGTATGAAGAAAAACTGCATGATAACTTTTTTGGGATTGGACCGGAATTGTATCGGCAATCGTATATTCATATTCATATCGTATCCTCAGTAATTATTCCTTTAATCCTGACGAAGCCATACTGCTGATAAAGTATTTCTGGAAGATCGAATACGCGATGACAACCGGTGCAGCAAGCATCACCGCCGAGGCAAGTTTGACGCCCAGCTGGCTTTCAGCTCTTCCGCCAACAGCAAATAACGTGATCAATTGAGGCAGTGTCATCAGCTTTTCGTTCCGGATAACAATGATCGGCCATAACACCTCATTCCAGGAACTCATAAATGTTAAAATTGCTACCGTAATAATGGCCGGTTTTGCATTCGGCCACAATATGCGAAACAGTATCCTGAATTCGCCGCATCCATCGATCCTGGCAGCATCAATCAGATCTCTGGGAATTGTCTTGAAATATTGACGGAATATGATGATCCCCAGTCCGCTTATCATGTAAGGGATTATCAATGCCAGATAGGTGTCAACCCACCCGAATTTGACCATTAGAATGTATTGTGGGATCAGAGTCAGTTGAAACGGCAGACTCATGGTGAAAATGATCAAATAAAATAACGCATCCCGGCCTTTGAAATCCAAATGTGATAAAGCATATCCCGTCATGGATGAAAAAACAAGCACCATGCTGGTTACACAAAAAGCAACGAACAGACTGTTATAAAATGCGCTGACAATGGGAATCTTGTCGTATACCTGATAATAGTTCGACAATATAAACTGTGACGGGAAAAGGATCAGGTCAGCAATCTCCTTTTCCGGCGATAATGAAGCAGATACCATCCAAATGAAGGGATACACGAAAAATATTCCACCGACAGCCAACAGAAGGTATGCCAGTACTTTTTTCGTATCAACAGACTTTGTCTTTTTCATGCGCCCCTCTCAACATATTTCTTCTGAATGACAATGACAGTCAGAATGATTGCTGTCAGGGTAACACCCATGGTGGCCGCGTATCCCATATGATAGAAGAAGAAGCCTTGTTTATAGATATACAGCACTGTTGAGAGCGTCCGGTTTAAAGGCCCGCCTCCGGTCATAACATAAGGTTCAATAAACAATGAGAATCCGCCAATGGTGGAAAGGATAACCACCATGAAAATAGTCGGGTTTATTGCCGGGAACGTGATATAAAAGAATTTCTGCCAAAAATTTGCCCCTTCAAGATCGGCTGCTTCATAAAACGTCTTGGGAACCGTTTGCAGTCCCGTTAAAAAGAGAATGATATAAAGTCCCACGTTCTTCCAGGTAGCCATTAATGCAATTGAAGGCATTGCTACGTTGGGGTCGGTCAGCCAGCCGACGCGGGGTATCCGGATCAATGCAAGCATCCTGTTCATCATACCGTTTTCATAACCGAACAACTGCTGCCACATTATCGTGACTACCACACCCGATACTATTACAGGCAGAAAATACGAAGCTCTGAAAACACCAATGAATTTCAGCGGCTGATTAAGCAGCAACGCGAAACCAAGGGCAACACCCAGTTGCAGTGGAATATGAATGACGAGGAATAAGAGTGTATTCAATATGGATTGCCAGAAATAGACGTCCTGGAACAATCTGGAAAAGTTCTGAAAGCCGATATATTCCATCGGTGAGATAATATTCCATCGGTGAAACACCAGTATAATGGAAAACAGCACCGGAAACGATACGAACAACAGGAAATGCATGATGTAAGGCGCTATCATGATATAGGGAGTCAGATTCTTCGATTTTTTCTTCATCATATTCCTTATTGCATCAATACCAGATTAGTGGCTTTCGCGGCAGCAGTCACTGCTTCAGCGGGCTTCTTCTTACTATACACCACGCAGGCTTCGTATTCCTGCGATATAACGTCAAACACTTCTTTCAACACCGGACATACATCCGGCCCAATAACGTGCTTTGCCTGCACTGCAAAAGGCAACATCAACGGATTCTTCGCGAAATAATCCGAGAACAACTTGTTTGTCACCAGATCTTTCCTCCGCGGGAACTGATTGGTGATGGTCAGGAACCTCTCTTCATTTTTCTCTTCCAAAAACTCCTTAAGAAATCTCCACGCCAGTTGCGGATCTTCACAGGATTTGAATATGACAATGTTCTTTGTATCGCCATAGGTGCATGCATCACCGGTAAAATCATCGGGTACAGGCATAGGTGCAAAACCATATTCAAAACCGGCCGGTTTAAATTTCTCTGCATGTGCAATTTCCCATGGGCCGGTGAATCTTGTCAAAATGGTGCCGCCAAGAAATGGGTCACGTCCCGATGATAACCGGTCGGTAGGAAAATAATTGTTCACATAAAGCGTCTGCAAAAAAGAAAATGCCTGCACGGAATAGGTGTTGTCAAACACCGCCTTGTTGCCTGCCACCAGTTTCTTCCCGCCGGACGCGGCCAGATAAATGGGGTAATAATCAAACCAGCGCTGCCACCAGGTTACCTGCACTTCGGCATACCCTGCCCATTTGGTTGGGTGTCCGTTCTCTGCATATTTTTCTTTTACGCGCCTGGCTACTTCCAAAAACTCCGAATAAGTACGAGGTGGATTTGTATATCCCAAATCGTGCAGCATGCCTTTGTTATAGATCATCATTATCGGATTAATTTTCCAGGGAATCTGGTAGATATGTCCGTCTGTTGAACGTACTTCCTCAACCACTGCGCTGTCGCACCGTTGATATATAAAGTCCTTGAATCCGGGCAGTGTATCAAGTGCCACCAGTTTTCCTGCTCTGGCATAATATTCCACATCGCCCTGCCACATATTTGAATACAGATCAGGGGTTGTTCCGCCTACTACCGCAGCCAGAATAACTTCCTCACTTGACTGTCCTTCCGGGACAGGTTGGAAAGTAATGGGTTCATTATGGTTTTCGGCATTCCATTTGTCCACCACATATCGCGCGTAGGTTATTTCGTCAGTGTTGCTGCTGGACCAATAAAGGATCTTTCCCAATTTACTCTTTGAGGCTTTGCCGCAGGAAAGATTGAGCAACACCAACAAGGTGAGACAAGTAAACAAAAGTATTTTTTTCATTCCCACATCTGCCAGTATTTGTCAATGGAAGGGAAAGCCGGATGCGGATATATTCCGCCTTTTTTTACGATATACATGTCCGCCGCATTCGAATTATTTTCATCCTGCACTGCAATTTTTTTCAGCAATGTTTCGTTAATGGTGATTTTGTATTTGCTTTTTAATACAGCAAGTCGCCGAAACAGCACTTTGGTAATATCGGTTGACATATCATTATTGTTTTGCGGCTGCAAAATGGTCTGAACCTTTTCCGCATTTTTCATCTCGATACTGTTCTTCATTTCCTCCCGCACCAACGCGTAGAGAATTTTATCTTTCCACCAGCTCAATTGTGCCCTGACCGCCGGTGCTTCAGTCAGATGTTCACGCGATGCTGAAACAGTGAGAATGTTATCACGTACCATCCGCCAAATAAGAGATTCGACGTTTGCAGAAAATGATTTCCGATCTGATTTAATAATGTTCAAATAATCAACACGCTGACTGTACCAGTTAGTAAAATCACCAATCGTTAAAACAGTATCACTCAACCGCACCAACGGCAACGATGCAGGACTGGCATTACTCCCTCCTGTCAGATCAGCATATGCTTTGTCGGATAGTTTCTGAAAGCCCCATTCCGCAAACAAATCCTTCGAAAGCTCATACCGGGCCACATACGCCCGAATTATCTGATAGGCTTTACCATCAATCTTCGGATTAGTGCTCCTCATCAATGAATCTACGTATCTGTCGGAATAAGCATTCAGTTTACTTGAGGTGAGAGCACGCGAAACTTCAAGTTTTGTGTCAAGGTAATCGCCTTCACCAAGCGATATCTTCCTCTCCAAACTGTCAAGGCTCACTATATACCACCCATCCCCCACCTGGATTGGCAAAGAAATGGAACCAACATGCAAAGAATCGACAATACCTGCCAATGCAGGATTTCTTTGCCAAAGCTTGAATTTGTTAGTCTTCCATTCCCAGTCGCTTCTGAACAGGCTGTCATTAAGCTGGGCACTGAAAAGCGAATCAAACGAATTCCCTTTCAATATCTTTGCCTGGATACCCTGAATCTCTTCTTTGTTTTTACTAAATATCCAACGCAAACAGATGTCTGTGTTCTTTTTAGTGATAGCACTTTCTATCTCGACATCGGTCAGAGAAATCTTTGGCATCACTTCTTTTTTATAGAGTTCCTCGGTAGCCAAATCTGCCTGCAGATCAGCAAACAATTCCCTGAATGTCTGGGTAGTGTCCAGGTGTTTTTCAGCACCATCCAGGGCAAACAGTTTTTCATTGATCATGTAGTTGAGATAAACCTTCTTGGAGTTTTTCTCTTTTTTAGGAAAAGCCGGCCCAAATTCGTAGCCGGCTGAAAATTCTCCAACGGTGATAGCTTTCCCACCTACTACTGCTACTACCGAGTCTTCAATACTCCGGTTTGCCTCTAATCCCTGTGCAAGTCCGGTTACCGAAAAAATGATCAAGGTTGTCAACAGTACGCGGCTGTGCAAATGCAACCGTTCACGTAATCGCCTTGCTTTCATGCTTACGATTTTCCTGCGCATTTGGGAGTACTCCAAATGCGTATTAGTAAACCGAACTGTTGACAACTGATTTATCATTACTATCTGTTTTACCTGTTTGCTAGAAATTCATCGATAATGAAAAAGAATGGACTGCCTTAAGCCGGCCAAAATCCCTGTATGCATAATCAAAGGTAACTACATTATCGGTGAAAAGCATCTTCGAATTCAACCCAACACCAAGAGTCAATCCTCCTTCAGAATCGGAAATAAACAATGACTGATATCCCCCTCTCAGGGAAATGCAATCCATGAAAGCAAATTCACCTCCAACGTTCAGGCTTTCATAGTTGTCGTTCGGATGAACGGCGTCACAGGCAACGGTAAATCGGTAGCTTGCAGTCTTATAGACATCGGTCGCAACGCCCAGGTGAATGGTAAGTGGCAGATCCCATGAATCAAGATCAATATTGAACGGAACATTTGCCGTTGAACCAAGCTTTGTTTCATCAACTCTTCCGGTTGAGCGGATATCTCTTCCGGCAAGTTTGAGCTGCGAACCAAAGTTCGAAATGGATGCGCCGATAACCATACCATTGAACAGGTCCGTTCTGAACACTGTGCCTGCATCAATTGCAATGGCGTTTGAAGACATATGCCATATGGTTTCCTGAATATATTTTGCCGTAAAACCAATGGAAAACCTGTCCGTAAGGTTGCGTGCATAGGACACACCAATTGCCATATCACTGGCACTAAAGTATTCTCCGGTACCCTCTTGCATTTCAATCGTCCTCACAGGCATATCACCCATATTCAATGTGGTGAAGCTTAAACCCAAGGTTCCGAAACCGCTGACTGGAAGTACCAACCCGACAAAACTGAATTTTGTATCGGCCAGCCATAACGAGTGATAAGCCATAACTTCGTTGTTTTGCATCACGGCTATTCCGCCGGGATTCCAATATAATGCCGATACATCATGGGCCTGACTGACATAAGCACCACCCATGGCACCGGCGGCAGCGCCGACGCCAATTTCCAGAAAAGTACCGCCGGTCGTTCCAACTTTTGAAACACGATCAGACTGAGCATACGAACTGCAGCATAACAGTGATACAAAAGAAAATGCGATAATAAATATTTTTTTCATAATCATTTTTCTTTCTTTTGCTCTGATTATTTAATCACTGCGAATTTGCCAATTGTCTCGCCCACTCCGGGAGCGTCAACGTGGAAGATATAAACTCCATAAGCCAGGTTCATCCCGTCTTTTGTCGTCAAATCCCACGACTGCTGCCCGTCAACCACGGTACTGGTGTGCGTAAGAGTTTGCACCAATGCTCCGCTTATCGTATATATCCGTATCGTGCACACGCTTGGCAAATGAATGAATTGCACCATGCGAGAGCCTCGTCCTACTGCGGTAGTATATTTCTCCCATGAAGCTGCTCCTACATAGGGATTCGGAACTACCGCCACACGGCCAAGTTCATTGCTTGCTTTCGCTTTATCGAAACCAGGAGACTTGATGGTAAATTCAACATACTCACCGGTTCTATATGGTCTCTTGGTCGAGAACCGGTACACATCTCCGGATTTAGGCGCAATCTGTTTATCAGCCGCAATCGCCGTGTCCTTTTGAATAGTAACTGACCAGCCAACCCGCAGATTGCTGTACGAAGTTACTTTGCCACCCAATGAATCACCGAAGGCCATAAAGATCGCATCTCCACTGGTAAATTTCCGATTCGCATCTTCATCTCTGAAGATAAACTGGAAATGTCCATTATTTTCTGTCAGGTTCCTTACAATAATATTGGATGGTATCGGCTGACTGAAACCATCGGCTTTGAAGGATGTATCCCCCCTGGCTGAATCCGTAAATACTATTTCAAAGTCGGCTGGATAATCAACTTTTTTTGAATTATACGCTAAAGCATATCGCGAATCAAATCCGACAGTCACTACATAATTGCTGTTTCCTATTTGCCAGCCGGATTTTGTTTTGTCAACAGTAACCGCAGTGTCATTGCTAACATCCAGACTGAAGCCGTTTGTGGTTAACGTTTGCAATGTATTGCCTTTGAAACGGGTTGACTTTATCAGTGTATCCTTTGACGAATAATCAATAAGCTGAAAATAAGGATACGGATCATTCTGATAGACAGATGTATTCTTGTATTCAAGCCTGTAGGTATGTAGATTTCTCAATGAATCGGGATCAAGTATATTGATCGCAGCTGTTCCTGTTCCTGGACCGCTCAGCCTAAGGCTCTGAACTTCCGGAGCAATGTACCCGGCTGCCGGAGCGCGCGGCGTTACAACGGCGGTGTTTACGTCAGTTTTATAGTTCCCGTTTGCTGTCAATTTAATTATGCTTGTAGTTTCTGAAGGTGGGATACCTTCGGCAACACCTGCAATGTTAACTGTCGTAAAACCCTGATCATAAGAACATACTGAATAATAGTACGTCTGCCCGTTCTGTACCGTTGTGTCAATAAAAGAGTGCCGTATACCGGCATCCGTTCCAAGATCAAATTTTGCCCCTTGGATATCAACCGGATGCAACCCCTTAACTCCGTCTTTCAAATCGAAGATGGCTATAGGTTTACGGAAGGTTGCCTTTCCATAGGCGTCAGTTATTGTTTTATCCTCTACGAAATTGGATTCGGTAGAACGATAAATCCTGTACCCTTCAAAGTTGATCTTCTGATAGAATGCATCAAAGGTGTACTCAGCGCGGTCATCCCAATACAGGGTAACCCGGCCATCGCCCGCAATTGCCTTCACCAACGGTTTTTCAGGTGGCTTGGCAAAATGATAATTTGCATTGTAAATGGACTGAACCGTCTTCTTCCTGCGGAACAGATCGTTGGCATCAATACCAAAGATAAGTGCCATGGAGAACCGCTGTGTCTCACCGGCATCCTGAAGGGTGCCCTTCTGCAAAGAATAGGTAGTACGACCATTCATGTGAAACAAATAGGATGAAAAATAATTCCCAAGATTCACTCCTTGAAGCGATTGCCCGTGTGGTGTAGGCAGTCCGGAGAGCACTCCCCAGTTTTCTTCATCATTCGTCAATTCATAACGGTGCACGGGATAAATGGCAAATCCGGTAAGTCCCAATTGATCTGACTCATCTTTGTCAAAAATACCAAAATTCGGCTCACCCTGGTTAGGTCTTCCGTTCGCTTCAGTACCATCGGCATCAGGACCCGTATAATTATCATCATATGGTCCGATACCGTCTGTACCTACATCATCACCAATCGGTTCTCCGGCATCCCACTTGCCATTACCATTAACATCTTTATATGAATTCCAACTTGCATTCTCATCTGCATCCCAATGCTCCGTCCATGGGCGGCCGTAAAATGCCCGGAATTGAGCCGTGTCAGAAATAAATTTATCATCTTCAATATGTTTTATATAGTTAACTGCAAGGTTATCCCTTTTTTCGTCAATTAATCCGTCATGATCGTTGTCAATCCCGTCATCAGCTATACCAGGGCTTTCAAGAAAAGCATAACCTGCATACCCAACCGGTGTCCAGTTTCCCGGGCTTCCATATTTCACCACGGACCATGCGTAGGATATATCCAACACTTCATCATAGTCGCCGGCATTGTTGGACGAATTGTCGTGTCCACCAATGCCCCAATCAACGTATTGCGCAAACAAACTCTTTGGATAATCGGTTGTACTCATATTCGTGATCTCATAATACCAAAACACAACGTCTTCGGCCAACACCTGTGACCATTGAAATCCACGGGCTTTTACCTGCATGCCCAATCCGCCTCTGGTTGAGTCGAATGCATCCGGATAAAAATTATCCTTTGCCATGTAACCGCGGTCTTCATTGTCATCGAAAACAAAATAGGATTCGAGATCAGCAGTCAAGGAGCCTTTTCCAAAATACCCGTTCCAAAGACCGCTCCAGTCTGACGTCCTGTCCGGCCATGTTGGAGGCCAGGTAGACGGATCATCACTTCTTGCGATGACGGACTGATACGCATTGGCATAGCCCGGAAGAGGGGCCCAGCCATAGGTTACCTGCGTTGCAATATCTTTGCGGGTGAATTCATAATAATTGCTTTCCAGTGGGTGAATCTTTTTCCCGGTCAGCGGTGAAGTGGCTTCAGCCTGAACAATAACGGCAATTCCGTCAACATACGTGTGCCCGGAGCCTTTTGGCCATGCACCGTTCCGCGTTTTATCCGCGGCGGTGTAATCTCCAATTTCTCCGTAATTATAGAAGAGCGTTTCGACCAGATTGCCGTCCATGTAACCTAATTTTGTGTAGCGATGGTTGCCTTTGGTTTTGTCAACAACCGATTGTGCGTCCACGTGGGCCGCAACAATAAGGAGAATGAAAAAGCCAAATAAAATGTTTTTGTAACTCATTGTTTCCTCGTGATCCTATTTCAAATCAATGGATAAACCCAGAACAACCTGGCGGGGTGCTGAATAAAAATCAGGACGAATAAAATATTCCCCCAGCGTGTTGGCACCACGCGGGGCAACCTGAGCTCTGGTGAGTTCAAGTGTCGTTCCTGAGCGACCTGTATCGGTGAACACATTTAGTTCATTTTCGGCATCAAACAGATTATATATTTTTACAAAAGCGGAAAGATTATACCCAAAGACCTGGTAATACTTGGTAAAATAAAAATCCACATTAAAGATCGAAGGTCTGTTGTCGCTGTTTTCCAACCCGGTTCTTGCATTTTGAATTGATGGAGTGTATGGAAGTCCTGTTCCAAATCTCCCAACAAATGATGCAATATAATCGGAGGGGTCGCCAAGCGTGATGGTAAAATTAATGGAATGCCTTCTATCCCAGTCAAGCGACACAAGTTGTTTATTAACCTCAACCGGTGGTGATGATTGGCTCTTCGCGTAGGCATCGTTCGGGTCAGAGGCATTGCCTTTGGCATTCTGATAGGTGTAATCAAGAGTTGCACCAAATCCGTTGATGAATCGTTTTTCAAAAGAAAGGGTGAAACCGGAAACTGCACCATAATCACGATTCACGAACTTCGAATAAGCAAGAACATTATTCTTGACATGAATTTCGGTACCAAGCAGATTCCTGATGTCTTTATAATAGACTGTGACGTTGGTTGAAAAATTGGTGAACACTTCCTGTTGCAAACCAATTTCATACATGGTAGTCTGTTGTGGCTTCAGGTCAGCATTGCCTATGCTTGTTCCAATATTGTTAGGATAGTCGGATGAGCTTGCAATTCTGAAGTTCGGGTTCTTGTACAGATATTCAAATGGCGGTACCTGGAAAAAATGTCCATAGGAAATATGAATTGCACCTTTATCTCCCATCGGATAGGAAATTCCGAGACGGGGGCTGACTGCATATTTGGTGGTCGCTTTACTGAATAACGAATCCGGATAAACTGGTTTGGTTGAGTTGTAAACACCTTGAGGTGAATAGTCATCCAATACACCAATATTATCAGGATTTTTAAGCACTTTGCTGTCAGGATTGAATAAATCGAACCGGAGTCCCGCATTGATCACGAGATAATCAAATTCAATTTTGTCCTGCATATAATATGCAAACTGTACAGGGTGATTTTTGTAAACGTTGTAATCAAAGTTGCCTGGTTGGGGTAACGTTGGTTTATAACCTGTGGATGCATCAACTTCAACCTGAAAATCTTTATAGTCCAGAGTATGATAATTCAGTTCAACTCCTGTTTTTATCTGGTGAACCAGATCCAACTGGCTGGTAAAATCCAATTTAGACGTAAGCGTTGATGATGTGTGATAAAAATGCCAATTCTGTGTTCCACCGGTCAAAAAGGCATTGCCTGATACGTCTTTCTTTCTGTCGGGATTCACATAGCGGGGATCCAGCGGATTTTCATATACATATCTTTTATAGTCTGCATTCACATACGATCCAAGCACATCCAGAAAGGAAGATTTAGTAAAAACATGAGTGTATGCAACACTAACCAAATAGTTTTTTTGATAATTTTGATAATCTCCATCGGGGTTCAGCGTGTATGCATGATCATAATCACGGTACTTTTCTGCCTGATACATTCCGCTCAGGACAATTCCCTTCCCTTCACCAACTTTGAACTGTAACTTGCCTTGGATCGTCCCCCGCTCCGAATTGTTCATGGGAACATTTTTTCCATCGCCGGTGGCACCAATATACCAGTCCTTGCGGTCATTTGCCGAGAAGTTAGATGAATCTTTGGGATTAAATACCCGTTTCCCGTAGATATAACCGTCATCATATACGTAGCGGCCTGACAGGAAAAACTTTATGAAGTTTGACGTCCCGGGGATAGGACCACTAAAGGTGGCTTGTGCATTATGTGTGGCAAGCGGGGACAGGTTTTGAATGTTCCGGAATATATCTTTGTGGGTGCTGAGATAATCGCCGCCATAGACCGAGGCGGAAGCAGCATAACTTTCTCCGGCTATCTTTGTAATCTGATTAACAACACCGGATAAGGCTTCGCCATATTCGGCGTTAAACGTACCGGTAATAACCTGAAGTTCCTGAATACTGTTCACTTCAGATTCAATAGCCGATTGGCCTGTAAATGCATCGTTAACCGATACACCATCTATTAAATATTTAACTTCGCCGGATCGTCCTCCACGGAAATGTCCATCCACAACACCTGCCTGCAGATTAACTACCGAGGCAACGTCATTAACCGGGAGCATTGATATGTCATCACCGGTTATTTTTGATTCAGTGGATGTTAGATCCTTGCGGACAGTAGGCGTTTCGGCGGTTACCGTAATGCTCTGAAGCTGAAGCGCTTCGGGAGACAAGCTGAAATCAAGGCGCGTGGTTTGATCTGCCGATATTTTTATGTTTTGAAACGTTGCAGCAGAATAACCCAGTAAGGTGGCTCTGATGGTATAGGTACCCGGTGGAAGGTTTATTACAAAATAGTTTCCATCCAAATCAGTAGCCCCGCCAAGCCGCGTCGCGGTAACAACCACGTTAACGCCTATCAATGCTTCTTTGGTTTGGGCATCAGTCACCTTGCCGGCCAATTTCCCGGTAATTCCGGCTTGCAAATTCAGATTCAGGCAGACAAATCCGATAAGTAACAGACTAATATAATTACGTAAAGTAATGAAACTCATTTTTTACCTGTTAATTAAACATTTAAAAATGGTAAATAAAACAATTTGAGAAAAAGACCTTTATGCGATCTTTCGAAAGCTACACAACACTCGTTAGAAACGGACAACGTTACAGGAACTGATATGACCTCCCCAAAATTCTGCTTAGATCAAAAGGCTTCTTATTATACAAAACACCGTGCACAGCAATTTGAACTATCCGTGATATTGAATTTTCAAGCCAATTTCCGGCAGTCGTGCTCTCGCCTGTAAACATCAGACTATCTGGGATAAAAAAGGAGATGTCATCTTAAGAACGTACTTTATTCGAAAGATGACATCTCTCAGGAATTAGTGACTTATTTCAGGAATAACATTTTCTTGAATGCCTGATGCGAACCGGCTTTTATCATATAGATATAAGCTCCGGAGGCAGCGGCTGTTCCATTACTGTTCATTCCGTTCCAAAGCACCTGGTGCATTCCGGAAACCTGATCGCCGTTGAACAAGGTTGCAACTTCGCGGCCAAGCATGTCAAATATTTTTACTGACACATTTGAAGCCTCGGGAATTGAATAGCTGATCATTGTCGATGGGTTAAACGGATTCGGGTAGTTCTGGAAAACTGTGAATTCTTTAGGAATCATTTGCGTGTATTTAACACCGGTGGTATTGCGCAAGTTGGTGATTTTCAAATCATCAAAGTACACTTTTCCAACGAAGGTGCTGTATACGTGCAATCTGATTTCTATTGCTTTCGCAGTAGGATCATCCGGTACCTGGAAGTCAAAGTTGTATTGAGTCCAGTCGAATGCAGTAACATGCGGGAAAGCAAAATTCATGTCTTTTGGATAGCCGTCGCATCCACCAAAGCCCAGGTTATTGTCATTACCTTTGAAGAAACCATAGGTATAGCCAACCGACCAGGTTGAAGGATATTTGGCTGCTGAATCGGGAACAAGGTTCGAAGCTTTGATCCAAACACTTGCGCGTAAGACATCACCGGCTTTTACATCACCAAGGTTCAAAATGCTGGCTGCACTTTTCTCGGCTGCGGTAACGGGATTCAGTAAGCATCGCTTTGTTCCAATAAATCCATCATGTTGTTGTCTGTTTGCAGGCATATCGAACAGGAGTGAATATGAGCCACTATGCGCTGCTTCAGTGGTTATTCTGGTGTTTTCAAATCCGGAATTAAGAAGTCCGTCATTGCCGCCATTCGGTGGTAACCAATAGGTCCAACCGGTAGGAACGCCGACTGAAGTATTCCAGTCTTGTCCTGCCCAGCCGCCGGCTCTGCCGTAGAGAACGAAATTATCCGCCCATACAGTTCCGGTTGCATTCTTGCCACCAACAAACGTGATGATGGTTTTCCATGCGTCTTTTGGTAAAATGGTTCCAAGATCACTGGTGTCTGCGACCCAACCGGTACTTGTTGCAATAGTTTGGTTAATCGGAAGTTTCACCTCGCCAATAAGTGCACCTGCACTGTCATAGAATGAATAGGATATCCACCATTTGGCGTCATCATTTGCTGGATTGGTATTCACACCGGAGGTTTTCACCCAGGCGCCAACACACATATCCACATTTTTATAATGACGATCTGACCAATAGTCAACCATGTTTTGTGATCTCCACATAGCAACATCGGTGGTGACTGCTTTTGTGATCTTTAATGAACGGCCAAGGCTGAGTGACTGATCAGTTGCCCAGCTTAAGGTTGAACCTGAAGGTTCGTTCCCTTTTTCCCAATAAGAAGGAAGGGTTGATTCAAATGAACCGTTTGCATTTAGGTCAGGAACATCAATTTTTTCAACGTTCAGATCGTCAAAATAAACAGTACCTACGAAGGTGCTGTAGATGTGAAGTCTGATCTCAAGAGCTTTTGCTGTTGGATCGTTTGGAACCTGGAAATCGAAAGTATAAGGCATCCAGTCAAATGAGGTCACAGCCGGAAATACGAAGTTCATATCTTTCGGATATCCGTCACAGCCGCCAAAACCAAGGTTATTGTCATTACCTTTGAAGAAACCATAGGTAAAACCAACTGACCAGGTTGAAGGATATTTTGCTGCTGAATCAGGAACCAGATTAGAAGCTTTGATCCACACGGTAGCTCTCAACCAGTCACCTGCCTTAACACCGTCAAGTTTAAATGAAGGATCATTGCTCTTTCCTGCAAGAGCTGGGGTGAACAGTGCACGTTTGGTTCCGATAAAACCATCATGCTGTTGTCTTCCCGCAGGCATCACAAATTTCAATGATGAGGATCCGCTATGTGCTGCCTCAGTGGTTATTCTGGTGTTTTCAAACCCGGAATTAAGCATTCCGTCATTGCCGCCATTCGGTGGCAACCAATAGGTCCAGCCGGTAGGAACACCAACTGAAGTATTCCAGTCTTGTCCTGCCCAGCCGCCTGCTCTGCCGTAAAGCACGAAATCATCTGCCCATACGGTTCCGGTTGCATTCTTGCCGCCAACAAACGTGATGATGGTTTTCCATGCATCTTTTGGTAAAATGGTTCCAAGATCACTCGTATCGGCAACCCAACCGGTGCTTGTTGCAACAGTTTGGTTAATCGGAAGTTTCACCTCGCCAATAAGTGCGCCTGCGCTGTCATAAAATGAATAGGATATCCACCATTTTGCGTCATCATTCGCTGGATTGGTATTCACACCTGAGGTTTTCACCCAGCCGCCAATACACATATCCACGTTTTTAAAATGACGTTCTGACCAATAATCTACCATGTTTTCTGATTTCCACATGGCAACATCGGAGGTAACAGCTTTGGTGATCTTCAATGAACGTCCAAGGCTGCGTGATTCATCTTTAGCCCAGGTTAAAGTTGAACCTGATGGTTCGTTGCCTTTTGTCCAATAGGATGGAAGCGGTGCTTCAAATGAACCGGCAGCAGTAATTTCCGGTGCGGTTAATTTCTCAACCGTTAAATCATCAAAATATACCGTACCAACAAAAGTGCTGTAAACATGAAGTCTGATCTCAAGTGCTTTAGCTGTTGGATCGTTTGGAACCTGGAAATCGAATGAATAAGGTGTCCAGTCAAAAGAGGTCACGGCAGGAAATGCGAAATTCATATCTTTTGGATATCCATCGCATCCGCCAAAGCCAAGATTGTTATCACTTCCTTTAAAGAAGCCATACGTTAATCCGACTGACCAGGTGCTTGGATATTTTGCAGCAGAATCGGGAACCAGGTTTGCTGCTTTGATCCAGACCGTAGCTCTGAGCATATCGCCTGGTTTCAAATCCTGAGACACAGCCAAATTCAACGGAAAACGTTTTGTTCCAATGAAACCGTCATGCTGTTGTCTGTTTGCAGGCATATCGAATTTCAATGAATGAGTTCCGCTGTGAGCTGCTTCAGTGGTTATTCTGGTGTTTTCAAATCCGGAATTAAGAAGTCCGTCATTGCCGCCATTCGGTGGCAGCCAGTAGGTCCAGCCGGAAGGAACACCAACTGAAGTATTCCAGTCCTGTCCTGCCCAGCCGCCGGCCCTGCCGTAAAGCACGAAATCATCTGCCCATACGGTTCCGGTTGCATTCTTGCCGCCAACAAAGGTGATGATGGTTTTCCATGAATCTTTTGGCAATATGGTTCCTAGATCACTGGTGTCAGCAACCCATCCATTGCTTGTTGCAACAGATTGGTTAATGGGAAGTTTTACCTCGCCAATAAGTGCGCCGGCACTATCATAAAATGAATAGGAGATCCACCATTTTGCATCATCATTCGCTGGATTGGTATTCACACCGGAGGTTTTCACCCAGGCGCCAATACACATATCCACGTTTTTAAAATGACGCTCTGACCAATAATCTACCATGTTTTCTGATTTCCACATGGCAACATCAGAGGTAACTCCCTTGGTGATCTTCAATGCGCGTCCCAAGCTGCGGGACTGATCGGTTGCCCACTCCAGGGATGACCCCGTAGGATAGCTTCCTATTGTCCAGTATGATGGCAATCCACCCTCAAATGTTCCCGTTGATGTCAGCTGAGCTAACAACGCCGGAGACCATAATGAGAGCAGAAAGATAACCACCAGGCTAAGACGCCAGGGTTTCGTTGTACTCATAACCATAACATTACTCCTCGAATTGATTGATTAATGAAAAGGAACTATTATATTTTTCAGAGAACTGACTGATGGCGTACCGGTAAAAACCGGCAACAAATCATCCATCGTCAATCGCATTCTGTTAACCGTAAACAACGAAGTATTGATCTTTTTTGAATCCAACAGATCAATAGCACGTTGAAACGTGAACGGATTGAGTAGAGATGATTTGAGAACTAATTCATGTTTAAAGAAATGCTGAAGATTAAGTGCAATGGAATCACTCTTGGCAGCCAGGCCAAAAAGAAGCGTACGGGTTCCCATCTTGGCCAGCGTGAGGCACATCGCCAGCGCAGATTTGTTACCTGCACATTCAATTATAGCATCAGGACCGCCATGAGTGGTTTCATCAATAAATGGTTTCAAATTCTCCGCTGACGGGGCAAGAGCAAAATCGGCGCCAAGTGCAACAGCCAATTCCCTTTTATGTGCGTCAGGTTCTATAATTCCCGCAACAAGAGCACCGCTCAATTTGACAAGTTGCAACATAAGTAACCCAATAGGGCCCCCTCCCACCAGAAGAACTCTTTCGCCTGGTTGTATACTGATAATATCCATACCATGCACACAGCAGGAAAGCGGTTCGGAGAATGCGGCCGTTTCAAATGGGAGTGATGTGGGAATGTGGTAGACTTGGGATTGGGGAACGAGGACATACTCGGCAAAACCGCCGTTGCGTGTAACACCTATTGCTTCGAGGTTTTCACAGAAATTTATTTTGCCGCAGCGGCAATACTGACACCAGCCACAGGGAATGTTCGGATCAACAGCGACACGGTCGCCAATGTTAAAACGTTTAACTAACTTTCCACAGGAAACAACTATACCTGCAAATTCATGTCCGGGAATGAGGGGTAACACCGCCGGTGCTTCTCCCCTGAATATATGAATATCCGTGCCGCAAACCCCACATGCAGAAACCTGTATCACCACATCATTCTCCCCTGCTGTGGGAATATCTTTTTCGGCGATAACAAAGGAATTTACTGCATCAAGGAAGCAACTCAGCATAGGCGCAAATTTCCCGTTGAATTTCTTCTGATAAGCTCCACACCAACGACTACCTTATTGCTCGTGATATTCTTTGTATCAAGGGTTTTGTCCATCAACCGCACTACTTCCAGTCCCAGTTCATATTTGGGAACTGCAACGGTACTCAAGGTGGGTGTGGACACCTGGGCAGCTTCAACATCATCAAATCCGATAATCGACATTTGCTCCGGAACGGAGATCCCCTCTTCCTGGAGATATTGCATTACACCCAACGCCATGGCATCGTTGCAGGCAAATATTGCGGTAATAGTCTTGTTTTTCTTAAGAAGCTTTTTGGCGGCCTGGTAGCCGTTTTCCCTGGTGGTGTTATCCTCGTCAGTTATGTGCAGTAAATCAGAAACCGGCAGGTGATGCTGTTCAAGAGCTGATATATAGCCATCAAAACGGTTTCTGATACTCGGATGGTTCCAATCTCCCCCGACAAAACCTATGTATTTGTGCCCTAAATCAATCAAATGTTCAGCGGCCACTTTTCCGCCATTGAAGTTATCAATGAGCACAGCACTGCAGTCAAAACCATCGGGATAATAATCCACAAAAACGATGGGGATTTCCTCCTTTTCAAGCTGTGCCAAATATTTTTCCGGTATCTTACCTGCCACGACAATACCGTCAACATTACGTTCAAGGACAAACCGTGGCAGTTTTACTTTTTTGGGAAGTGGTTCGGGAATAGTGGTGAGAAGCATATAATAGTCATGATTGTGTGCTTCGAATTCGGCGCCGAGAAATATTTGCGTGTAAAAAGGTTCAGAACGGAGGAAGTGATTTTCAGTAAGAATGAAACCGATGTTGCCGGTTTTTTGTGAGACAAGACCGCGAGCGGGTCGTGAAGGATGATAATTCAATTCCTTGATAACCTGCATCACTTTTTGTTTCGTCTCTTCAGAGATACGCTGATTGTCGTGTATTGCGAGAGAAACCGTTGCGATTGAAACATTTGCATGCTTCGCTACATCTTTTATGGTCGGTGGCATCGTCTTTCTGGTTAAACGTTTAACTAAACATACTGGATTTAAAGAGAAATGTCAAGTAATTTTTACTGCCCCACTATAATTTTTTTTTATCCGGGAAGTCTTCGTGGCAAAAAAAACATCTTTATCCGGAAGGGTCCGGACGTAAAAAGATTTGGTTTCGCGTTAACCCACCATTTTATTCGATCACGGAATTCTTCCGGGTGTCAGCAACATTTAAACTAATTTCACTACCTTATTGTCAAAGCATTATACATTTATTATAAGGAACTAACTAATGTTTCGTTCAACAATCATGGCAGTAATCGCAGTCCTGCTGCTCTCCGCGGCCGCATTTGCCCAGCCCCGCTTCTCCAGGGAAGAACGATTGAAAGAATATACGACTAAACTTGAACTCACCAAGGAGCAGGTTGCCATTGTCGATTCTATTCTCACCCTCGCAGATACCAAAATGAAGGCACTGTTTGAAAGCGATACTCCTGACCGCTCTCAAATGCGGAAAATAATGGAAAGCGTGAATTCACAAATCGAAACCATTCTTGATGAAGAACAAAAAACCGAATTTGCCAAAATGCTCGCAGAAAGGAAGGCAAAGATGGAGCAGCGAAGAAAACAGAGGGAAACAAACTGATTGCAATTCTGAGACTGAACCTACTTACAATAAAAAACCCCTCGCAAGAGGGGTTTTTCGTAATGTGATAGCACCGTATATTGGGTCACGCCAGAAAATTCAAGCGAAACTGCTTAACGCGGATTATACCAGTCCCTGATCCAGCATTGCATCGGCAACCTTAAGGAAACCGGCGATATTTGCACCATTGACGTAATTGCCTGGTGTTCCAAAACGCTCTGCAGTTGTTAGGCACGTGTGATGAATGTTCTTCATGATCTCATGCAAACGACTGTCTACTTCCTCACGTGACCAGGGCAAGCGCATGCTGTTCTGTGACATTTCCAAACCACTGGTTGCAACACCACCTGCATTGGAAGCTTTACCGGGTGAAAACAACACGCCGGCTTCACTGATTAAATGATAGGCATCAAGCGAGGTAGGCATGTTGGCTCCTTCGCATACACAAACGCAGCCATTCTTTATGAGTTCCTTGGCATCATTCAATTCAATTTCATTTTGCGTGGCACATGGCATCGCAACATCGACCTTAACGCCCCAGGGACGTTTTCCCGGGAAGTATTCTGCCTTAAATTCATCGGCATAATCCTTAACACGATCATTTCCGCTTGAACGCAGCTTAAGCATGTAATCGATCTTCTCACCTTTGATCCCCGCCTTGTCATATACAAATCCATCAGGCCCAGACAGCGTAACAACTTTTCCGCCCAGTTCCGTGATCTTAAGTGCAGCACCCCATGCAACGTTTCCAAATCCGGAAACTGCAAACAATTTGCCGTCAACATCCAGTCCGCGGGTCTTGAGCATTTCCTGAGCGAAATACGTGGCACCAAAACCGGTTGCCTCAGGACGAACAAGCGAACCACCCCAGTTCAAACCTTTTCCGGTTAATACACCGCCGAATTCGTTTTTCAATCTCTTGTATTGTCCAAAGAGGAATCCAATCTCGCGGGCTCCCACACCAATATCTCCGGCAGGCACATCAGTGTTCGGTCCGATGTGGCGGAATAATTCAGTCATGAAACTTTGGCAGAAGCGCATCACTTCGGCATCACTCTTCCCTTTCGGATCAAAGTCGGATCCACCTTTTCCACCGCCCATAGGCAGAGTGGTTAAACTGTTTTTAAATACCTGCTCAAATGCCAGGAATTTCAGAATGCTTAATGTTACCGACGGGTGAAAACGCAGACCGCCTTTATAGGGTCCGATAGCGCTGTTCATTTCAATCCGGTATCCGCGATTGATATGTATTTCGCCCTGATCGTCCATCCATGGTACACGGAACGTAATGGTTCGCTCTGGCTCTACCATTCTTTCCAAAATCTTTGCTGAACGGTATTCCGGATGACGCTGAAGAACCGTTTCAAGAGATTCCACAACCTCTTGTACTGCCTGCATGAACTCTGGTTCGTGAGCATTCTTTGCTTTGATCTCTGCTAACAATTTCTGTGTGTAATCTGACATATTTGCCTCTGATGATATACGTTTATGGTGTGTGAATAAAAAATGATGACTGTAGGTAGGTGCTTGGGCCAGGGACGGAACATGAATAACGGAGCATTGGGTCTAAAGATACTCTGGTTCCGCGGTCATGGGTAGTCGACTGCTTGATCGAATTGCTGTCCTGATGAGGTAGTCCTATACTGCCTGTAACTGCTGTCCAGGTATCTGTCGTTAGAATACGTGCTTCCTTGCTGAAAGAAGGCGGATTAATTATGTTCTGCATGCCGGCTTTCGCCAATAATAAATATTAGTAATATCTAACTTACGATTTCTTTTAAAATAAAATGGCTTTTCGGAATTAATAGCATTGCCCTGTAAATGCAAAATTATTATCGAAACTGCCCGTGATTCCCATTAATTTGTAAGGAAGAAAATGCGTTTTTGGGGATAATCACAAAAATCTTTGACGTAACCACAGAAAAAAAATATTTTTAATGTTGTCCCGGATAACCTATTTTGTTTGCAGTTTTAGACAATACATGAGATGACAACCTATTAATTGGTTTTGCCGTCACTCCCAACATCTGAAATCCGGATGTTGTGCTGTTTCAGACAACGGCAAAACGGGCAGAGAGACTAAAGAAAAATGAACAATAATATTACTGTTTTTGACTCCCCTCTTGAAACCGCAGAGAATTGTGCAGACTATCTTATAAAGATCATGGATAGCGTTCTGTCAGAAAAAGAGTTTTTTGCTTTGGCAATCAGTGGTGGGGCTACCCCCAAATTGCTGTTTCAGTATCTGGCAGATTACTTTCCAAATCATCCTGGATGGAGTAAAACAAAAATTTTTTGGGTTGATGAACGCTGTGTTCCCCGCAACAGCCCGGAAAGCAATTATGGGCTGATCAACGAGGTCTTGCTCCAAAAGCTGCATGTCAAACCATTGGTTTTCCCGGTTGAAGGCACCACTGACCCGGAAACTGAGGCCGTGAGATACAGCCGACTGATCGAATCGGAAGTAACACGTAAAAACGACATCCCGGTTTTTGATTTGATACTGCTTGGGATGGGAGATGACGGACATACTGCCTCGATTTTTCCCCAGCAGGAATCTGCATTTTTAAGTTCACAAACTTGTGTTGCTGCAGAACATCCTCTCTCCGGACAAAAGCGCATTACATTGACTGCCGGCGTTATTACGTCTTCCAAACAAAATGTGTTTCTGGTTACCGGCGAAAAGAAAAAGGCGGTGGTTGACGAAATCCTCAATCACGGCGCAGGGTGTATGCATTACCCTGCATATCGTATTGCTGAAATGTCCAAAAATGTATGCTGGTATCTTGATAAAGCAGCCGCCGGTGAAGACTAGCGATCATTTGCGCATTCTGAATCGTCAACTTATTTTTGTAACAAAGCTAAATAATTAAAGGAATTGTCATGAGAAAAATCGCAAAGCCTAAAGCAGTTGAGTTCGCTCCCTATGCTATCATGTATGTCGGACTCCTTCCCGATGACGGCCAGGTGTTGAAACATCTTAAAGAGCAAATGAAAGTCACTAAAGAATTTTTCCTCTCATTACCCGAGGAAAAACTATCCTTCCGCTACGAAGAAGGAAAGTGGACAGTAAAAGAAATACTCAGCCACATCATAGATACTGAACGCATTTATATCTATCGTGCACTTCGCACGGCACGCGAGGATAAGACAGAGCTTCCAGGGTTTGATCAGAACAACTATGTAGCAAATGCTGCCACGGATAAACGGAAGCTTAAGGAAATTTTGAAAGAATACGAAAGTGTCAGAAAATCCATGCTCACCCTGTTCAACGGTTTTGAAAGAAAAGCGCTGACCAGAACAGGTGTTGCAAACGGCAATCCTATTAGCGTACGCGCGGTGGCTTATCTCATTGCCGGACATGAGTTGCACCATTTAAACATTATTAAAGAACGGTATTTGTAGGTTCGCTGTTTTCACAGCGGTCTTCCGGTGATCTTGAAAAATAATCAGTTGCGGCAGTACTCACGGTTCACTGGAAAGGGATAATTCCTTTCCAAAATGTGCGGACATTATTTTCAAATCCAACCCCGATTGCGGTGTGGTATTCTAATTTATATTACACAACGATTTTCGTTGACTTGCCACGAGCTGCAACTCGTGGATCATCTGCACCCGATGAGATTGGCTTTAGCCACAAATTTTAGCTCTATTAGTGGCTAAAGCCAGTTTTGTTTTTGTTGCATTCCCTGGCCTAAATGCCAGGGTTATTGAAGCTTCTGTAACTCCGGCCTTCAGCCTGTCTGCCGATCAGGCAGGGCCGAAGAAGAAGAATCGAATAAATACCGGGCTTCAGCCCAAATTTCAAAATGCACATAATTACATTTGAATTGATTTTTCACACAGTCTCTGTACAGCAGCATTTCACTTCCACTCCTGTTATTTCGGGATTGGCTACAACACTTGCCGGCAATCCCGATATATGCCAGTTGAGATTCATTCTCTATCGCACAAATCAATTACATCGTATGGACCGCAATTCTATTTTAGAAGCATCAATTTCTTTACTGCCTCAAAGCTCCCTGCTTTGATTTTGTAAAAGTATACGCCACTGCTGAATCCCTGTCCGTTAAAGACTACTTCATGAATACCGGCATCCTGAACTTCATTCACCAGTGTTTTTATTTCCCTGCCAAGGAGATCATACACTCTCAGTGAGATCATGCCGGAAACCGGCAATTGATAACTGATTATTGTCTGAGGATTGAACGGATTGGGATAGTTCTGCATAAGCCCGAATGACTTGGGCAGCAGTGCTGCTTCCTGAGTTTTAATGTATGCCCTAGAGCCAATCAAGAGACTGAAATCAGATTCTTTATGCAACCCTGACACCGTTATTTGTTTGCATGAACGGATATCAGTCATGCGACAGAGACGTTTATCAAACAGATAAACCTCAACATCCTCGGTCAGTCCATCGATCTCAGCAGCAGTCAGGTTCAAATCCTTTCCGGTAACATTACGTGCTTTCAGATCGAATGACTGCCCTTCACCAACGGCGCTGCGCTGTTCAACAAAATATTGGTTCCAGGAAACCTGCCTGAAGGCCCTGATAATTCGCAAACCTGCTTCCTCAAAATCACCACCGGGAGCCAAATAGTCCATATGGTCAAGTTCATCATTCGCCCCGGTATCAAAACCGGCAGTTACCGTCGAAAATGTCTTTCCGGAACCGGAAAGCGACAAGGTAACATGCTGAGTGCCCAGATAGAACGAGGGTGAAGCTTCGTTTACCTTACTCAGGCTTCCACTGGGATCATAGGGGATTTTCAGAGTGTCCAACCCGAGATTATTAAAGAAGTAATATCCGGTATAGGGCAGCAGTTGAGTGCTGGCCGCCCAACTGCCATTCCACCCATAGATCACCGACAATGTATCCAGTTTGCTCATATAGACTATTTTTGACCAAAGTACTCCTTTTTCGAATGGATCAGATATAATATTCCATCCGCTGTGTAAAGGCAATTTGTAAGTATAGTTTGATTGAATTGTTGCCGATGCTACCTGTTTTGAAATCGTGATCGCATTCTTGCTCAGTATCCAGTAACCAACACCCGGTGTAAATGCAAATTTGGATGAGTCAGTGAATTCCACAAGATAATCATTGTTGCCTCCGTTATCCCAATAAGCATTCCAGTCCTGTCCTCTTGTTCCGGAGATTACCAGATCAAGCGTGGCTGAATTTTTCCCCGGCAGCCCAATCATCCGGTAATCGTTGGAACCGGCTGAAGCATTAAACGAAATCGTTTTATTCAATGAAATTGTGCTGGGGTAGGTTATCGCCAAACCGTTACCTGAAAGCCTGACCGTATCAGCTTTATATCCGGAACTGTAATCCAGCACCAACAACCCCGTTTGGGTTCCTGCTGAAGTGGGCAAGAAGGTTATTGGGATGGTCAGCGTGCCGTTGGAATTAATGGCATAGCCACTGTACTCAAGAGTGAATGCCGTATTGTTGACTGTGACATAAGGATACACAGTAAAATTCCCCAGGTTGTTGACAGTCAGATATAGTTTTGTTGGATTATAAACATAACCCGACCCGAAGGCTATTGAGTCTTTAGAGAGTGTAATACCTCTGGTTATTGCAAAAACCGCTGCACTGGTATCCCATAATGCAGAATTGCTCACATCAGTTATCCTGACCTTGCAATTCGATGCCCTTTTATATGGCAGAGTCCAGGAATAGCTTGCAGTGGACGCTGCAACGCTTGTTACAATCGCGCTCCAGGTAACGCCATTGTCTGATGAAAAATCTAACTTAATATTGGTAACATTTGAGCTTGTCCACGTGATGGGATGCACTGACCCTTCAACCCAGCTCTCGCCACCATTTGGAGAGATCACGGTGACAGCGGGTTTATATATGGTAAAAACCGAATCACTTGAGTCTTTCACCGCCAAATTCCCCATATTGCTCACTCTTATCCTGCAGAGAGATGAGGCAGCATCGGGTACTATCCAAGGGTAAGAGGATATAGTCCCAGGCAGGTTAGAGATTATTTTTGTCCACGTTGTTCCATTATTTGTCGAGAGTTCAATTTGCATGGAATCGATATTGCCGGGTGACATCGAAATAGTTTGCTGACTCCCCACACGCCATTTTTCGCCTCCAACAGGAGAATTAAGCTTAATCGTCCTGGTGAAAATGGTAAAATAGCCCGCCGTTTGACTTGTAATTGTGGCATTCAATGCATCACTGATCCTTATTATGCAATAGGTCGAAGGTTCACTGGGAACCGTCCATGCATATGTGCCCGCGGCTGCAGGAGCTGATGAGATCACCAGCTTCCAGGTACTCCCGGCATCCGTCGTATATTCGATCTTTACGTTGGAAACGTTCGCACTCACCCATGAAATAGTTTTTTGCGAAGCAGCTTCCCAAATTTCCCCGTTGACCGGGCCGACAATTGTTATCATCGCCTGAGTGGCCGCTGTTATGGTGAATGCAGCCGGGCTTGTGCCGTAGGTAGCTGCATTGGCAGAATCACTGACCCTGACCCTGCAGGCAGTTGAAGCAGCATTGGGTACAATCCAATTATAACTGCCTGTGGCAGCCGGTGTGGCTGCGATAATGGTTGCCCAACTTGAACCATTGTTTGTTGAATATTCTAGCTTGCCCGTAGTAACTGTCGAGTCTGACCATTTAATAGCGTGTTGAGAGCCCACTTGCCAGTTCTCGCCACCGACCGGAGATATAACTTTTATTTGCGGTACCGGCAAAATGGAGAATGGATAAGCCGATATCGCCACCACGGCTGAATTGGCAGCATCGCTTATCCGGATAATGCAGGAAGCTGAGGCAAGCCCCGACACCTTCCAACTGTAGGAATTCAACGAACCAGAAACACTTGCGGCAATGCTTGCCCACGTAGTTCCTTTATCAGTACTGTATTCAATTTTAATATTTGCAACACCGCTCGCTTTCCACGTGATCGTTTGGGTTGTTCCAGTTACCCATTTTTCATTCCCGGTCGGTGAAGTCAGAGTTAGCCAGTTGCCGGGATTATTTGTCATCTTAACAATTGTCCCGCCATCACCAACGGCCCAGGCAGTGACCGGGGAAATTGCACAAATGGAGGACAGTGTATTTGTGGTTACTACTTTTCCTGAATAGTAATCACTTTGTGCGGTCCAGGAATTACCGCCGTCACTTGTCATATAGACGCTGCCCAGAGTTCCCACAACCCAACCAACAGATGGCGACACAAAATACACTGAATTAAAAGTTTGGCTGTAATTTCCAATATTGCGATAATCCCATGTATTTCCGCCATCAGTCGTCCAGGAAAAGCTGTAACTCCCGCCCACTGCATATCCTACCATCGGTGAAGAAAAATAGAGTCCTTGTGCTTTGGAATATTGTAATATTGGAAACCAGTAAGCACCGCCATTGGTTGTTTTTAACATATAGTTATTGTCGCCCCCGGCGGCGAACCCAACGTTCGCAGATGGAAAACAGATTGATGTCAGGTTGTATTTTGCTGAACATGCCTGCGCTTCCCAGGTCAAACCTCCATTTGAAGTAACAAGGATAGTTCCGGCATTACCGGCGATCCATCCTTTTTTTGAAGAGATAAAATAACCGGATGTAAGATTATTAACCGTTCCGCTTAACAGCGGATTCCATGTTTTTCCGCTGTCAACAGTCTTACCGATATATCCGCCATCACCGGTCACCCACCCCGTATCCGGGGTAATGAAAAAGATTGAATTCAAATTTTTTGTTGAATCAAGTATTTGAACATTCCAGTTGGCACCACCGTCAGTTGTCCGCATAACACGTCCTGCTTCACCTGCAGCACATCCGTTATTGGCAGAAGTAAAAGAGACGGCATGCAAATTCTTTATCTGACCGCTTGAACTGTTGATCCAGGTCGTTCCGGCATCGGTTGTTTTGGCAAGAGTTCCGTTGCTTCCCGCAACCCAACCCGACGTTGTTGACGGAAAAAACACGGTCCTGATTGGATAACTGCCGGTGTATGTGGAAAGTGTCCAGCTGGTTCCGCTGTTAGTTGTTTTAAGAAGAGTCCCATTATTGCCACCTATCCATCCGGTAGTGGAAGACACGAAGTAAATCGAATACAGATCAAAACTCACTCCACTGGACTGCCCGGTCCAGGCAGTGCCTCCATTCGTGGTTGTCATAATGATACCCTGATCACCAATCGCCCAGCCAGTTGTCGCTGACATAAAACAAACAGCATACAGATAATTTGAGGACCCGACTGTTTGAGTAACCCAACTGGCTCCCCCATCAGTTGTTTTAAGAATGATCCGGCCAAACCCGACGGCCCAGCCGGTTGTGGAATTATAAAAGTTGACAGAATACAAATAATTTTTGGTCCCGCTGGGTTGTGCAGTCCAATTGGCTCCGCCATTTGTGGTTTTAAAGATGGCGCCTGCTGCACCGACCACCCACCCGGTTGATGCGGATACAAATGAAAACGAATAGAGAGCTTTGGTTGAATCTAAAATTGTCGCGGTCCAGGTGGTGCCGCCGTTGGTGGTCGAAAGCACCCGTCCACCGGAGGTTGCTATCCATCCGGTCGAGACAGAAGAAAAATAAACGGCGTTCAAACTGTCAGCTGTTCCACTTGACTGGGTGAACCATGACGTTCCATTGTTTGTTGTTTTCAAAATACTTCCCTGATCACCGACTACCCAACCGGTTGTTGTCCCGGTTACAAAGAATACAGATGCAATCGATCCGCCCGATGACGGAAGAGGATTTTGCTGATACCATTGAGATACAGACCCTGACGTGAGGGGCTGAGCATACAGGCCGGCCGTGTGGATAAGACTAACAAACAAAAAGAATAAAAATGCTTTCTTTTTCACAACACTCTCCAAAAATTATTCACTGTGTTGAATTACAATAATTGTATTGTCATAATTCTATTTTTTTATAAAAATAAACTGACCACCCTCATCGCCGGTGTTTTTAATGGGCTGATAAATTGGTGTTTGCTCCGAGTTGTTCGTGATGGGTATTTGAATTTCCTGGAACAATTGCCCGGCAGAAAAATATTTCGCTGTATTGGTTTTCAGTTTATTAAGGAAGTAATAGGTAAAAATTGAATGACCTTCCCGGCCATTATCCATCACCGGCTCAATTCCTCCGGAAGTTAGCGCATAACGTGAAGGTCGGCGGTATACTTCCTTAAAATAACGATCAGAATTTTCAAAGGGCATCTCCTCAGTTCTTCCGCGGAATATATCCCCGCTGAAGCAGGCATCTGAAACCAAAAGTGTATGGCGTGAGAGGATGCCATTCATAAATGTCTGGATATCTGAGTTTGATATATACCCGCTTGTCGATTTAGAAACCGCATCAGCAGGCACCCAATACCCTTTATTCAACTGTTGACGGAATTCCCCGTGTCCGGAATAAAAGATGATCAAATTGTCTTCCTTTGTCACTTTGCTCACCAATTGCTCAAACCGGTCAATTATATTGGTTCTCGTAGCAGCTTCATCGTATAAAGATAAAATTTCATCAAAACGGTATTCCGATTTCAGTATTGATTCCACCTCACGGGCATCATGCACTGCATTATGTAATTCCGGCCAAACTCCATGATAGCGGTCAATTCCGATGATAAGCGCATAATACTTTCCCGGTGTTATCATCTCTTCAACCATTTTATTCACCAGAAACGTATCCAACGACTGATTCCTCTTCCGGTCATAGGAACGGATGATAATCCCATTATCTCCTGGCTGCAGGGCAATATCCAGCGTAAACTCACCGGCAGGGGTCAGGTTGGCCCTCCGGTCATTGATATAAACTTCGTCAACTCCTGATTCATCGGCAGCAACACCTTTTACGGTCAGCAGATCTTTTTTGCTTACAATTTTAACACCACGCGATACCGCAGGTTCAAGGATCGTAATAGACGGACCGGTAGTATCCCCAAGCCGCATAATGCTCAGCGACTTCTCAGTCGGATTTCCCGCTTTGTCAACCGCTCTTATCAACACCGAATTACGACCCTCATGTAACTTGACATTGGCATAGAATTCCTTGTCATTGACAAGTCCAGACCTTTCGCCATTAACCGTCACTTCCGAAACACCGGATTCATCCACCGCCTCTCCATGTATGGTGATAGTCCCTTCTTTGACGGTAGTTTCCTTCCCTTGTTTGACCACTGGTTCCAGAATAAAAACAAATGGCCCGGCGAAATCAGCGTTGCAGCCTATTGAAAATCCAAATTCGGTTGTCTTCCCCTTACTGTCAGTTGCAGATACCGTTATTGGTTGCTGCCCTTGAGCTAAACGGACATCAGCATGGAATTCGTTGCTTTTTAGCAGAACCGCTTCCTGACCGTTCACTACCACTTTGCTCACATCACCGGTAACGCTGCCTCTGATTGTTGTTACCTTCAACATGGTGTTCCATGTTTCACCTTTCTGAACAAAGGGTTCTTTCATTGCAATGGTGACTGTTTTTTCAACGACTACAGGTTCTTTGGGAGGTATTAATCTCCCGGAACGGGTACTGCCTTTGATTTGTGCTTGCAGAAAACTGCAGGTGAGGACGATAAACACTAAAAGTAAAATTCGTTTCATAGAACTTTCCATTTCAATAAATCTTTTATACACTTTCTGGCAATATGCATTCCTGACATTGCCAAGGTCTTACGTGTTGCGTTATTACGGCCTGCCCGGAGGCGTCGGAAATCCACCGGTATTATTATTACCATTAATAGTTGACGATTCATCCTGGCTCTTTTTATTGAGTATCACAGCGGCTGCAACACCGCCGCCTACCAGTATTCCTCCGACATAATACAACCAGGATGCGCCTTTTTTCACCTCAACGGGAACGGCTGTCACTTCAAAATAGAAATCGTCGCCATCAAGCATGCTCATTTCCGCACTTTTTAGTATCCAGGTGACCGATCGCTTGTTCTGTGCGAATTTTCCTCTGCCCACATCACCGGTAAGTCCATCCGGGGCATAGGAATAGGAGCCGTCGCTGGAGCGTTTTAGCAGCACTGAGACATCATATTCCAAATCGGGGTCTGCGTTTAGTTGGTAGTATATTATTATTTTGCCGTTCGAAGTTTCGAAGGTGGTTTCTATTTTCCCCTGAGCTTGTAAAAGCATAGGGAGAAAAATCACAATGAGAGGAACAAAATAGTGCTTCATCATAAATTCCTGATTCTGTTATACAATAATAGTCTAATTTCCATTATTTATGCCTGATCTCAATCACAATGGGAAGTACGGTTTTACCCATACTTCTGCCTTTGAATACTATCTGGTCAGAAGATGTTATGTTCATCGTATTCAGATCAACGGCTTTATTCCCAAGCGCAGAGGCGATTTTCTGTAAAAAGGAACCACTCCCTGACGTAATTTTGCGGATAATTTCATCAATGCTTAATGCCTGTTTTGCATAAAGAAAACAATAATAACTTGTCCCCCTCGTGCTGTCAAGTTCGTTATAGGAGTCCTCGTCGGGAATGGCAATATTATTCTGATGATAGGGTAAAAACGCGGATATCTTTTCACTTTGCGGAAAGATTTTGGTAATAATACCGCTGGTATCTGTAGCGAATGCATAAACATATGCCGGTTCATTATTGGATATCCGGAGTTCAAATAACGTAGCTGTAGGATAAGCCTGAGTGGTTACAAAACTGTTGCCGTTGAACTGGGTTCGCATGAACTCGCCGTTGTTTTCCCTGAAAGAGAGACTTCCGGATAGATCAGGTTCCTTTGGATCTTTCACTGTTGCATCTATAAGCTCGTAGGCCCATTGGCAGAAATATTCAAAATCAGAATATTTCACCCAAATAAAGCCTTTATTCCCCCACCCGGTTCCCCAACTGTTCAGGAGTTCAAAAGCACCACCATAGGTTGTGTCATCATACCCGATAACGGTTATTGCATGACCCTGGTTCCAACTTTTATACTCCGATGAATCAGGTTTCCAAAGCGCGCCTCCGGGACTGAAAAATGAATTTGCCACATCAAACACCGTGATCACCGGTTTAAATTCAGAAAGGCTCTTTTTTACCAGGAAAACCATGTTCCCGGATCTTTTATTTGCAACCTGCCGGTACTCGATTATCTTCCGTTCTTGCGCAATCTTTTGAATTGAATCGTTAACGCCCTTCCGGCAATCATACCCGAATTCGGAGAAATACAACCCTCCACGGTTTTTCAGAATATCGAGTGCATCAGTTATTAAAGCACCGTTGTAACAATCGTTTGATTTTCGTATTTGGTTATAGACAAATGACGGTGAATATTTGCGGCTTTCTATCTCTTCACGGGAAAGATTGTATTTGATAGCCTCGAGAATCGTGCGCCCTGCGTATGCACTCGCCCATCCCGTACAGGTCCCATATTCTCCCTGATCACCGGGAACGGGTGCAAATTTTTTAAGTGACACTGCTGTTGGCATATTGGAAAAATCTCCCCGCATCAATTTTGTGTTCTGCGGAATTGCCGTGTAAGCAACAGAGTCTATTTTGAGTCCGAGCCCAAATCGGGTCTGCGGAAAACTGGTTTGCAGCAAAAGAACGATGATTATAAACAGGTATTTGTACATATGCGCTGCCCGGTTAACGTGAATACTTATTGTAAACTTCATACGCCCTGCGGTCTTGCCCTGTTTGCATAAGGAATTGCAGGCAATATTCCAGAAATGTGGTTGCCCCGGATGACAGTTCAACAGCTTTTACAAAATATCCGGCTGCCTCAACATTACATTGGTGCGATTCAAATAGCATTCCGACTGAGAAATTTCCAATTGCCGAATTTGCAAAATCCGGAATATTGGTCAGAAGGACTGCCGAATCAACAATTGCACGCGAGGCCCTGTCATCCAACCATTTGAATTTGACTGTATCTGATATGGCCTGTTCTTTACCGGCTCTTGTGAAAAACCATCGATATTCAGCATTGTACAGAAATTGTAATTGCGTTATATCGCACACTATGCTGCTGTCGGTTGTGCTTTGCACGTACACGGTTTTTCCTTCATCATTCAGAACATGTACAATATACTGTGGGTTGTCTCCGGAATGATACCAGGTGAGGTGGAAAACCGGTTGAATAACATTGGTGAATTTGGGACAGGCAGGTGCAATTTGTGATCTTGATGCCCGCACGACCGCCCCAAGCGACTTCATACCTTTTGAATCCTTACCACTCACCAATTTGGCTGCCAGGTAATCGGTAACCCGTTTGGTGACCGATTGTTTTTTAATTGCTATCCGATGAATCAAATCGGCAAACGAATAACTGCCTGCTTCTGACAATTCAAGCGTTCCCCCGGAGGAGGATGTTAAAGCGCAATAATCGTGAGCGCTAAGTTGCAGTGTACCGGTTTTGTCAATTTTCATCCCGGCGATTATATCGGTGAAACCGGCCTTCTTCCCCGAATGCAACAAAGGTTTCCCGCTGGCGGCCAGAACCGTGAGAACCTGATTTTGCGTAAAAATTTCCGGAGAAAGCAAAATGCAAATTAAGAACAGACTGTTAATCGTCTTACAAATTTTCATGCCGAATCCGCTTCTTCTTTTTTACAAACTCAATACTTTTAACAAAATACACTTCGAAAAGGTCGATGGAAGTTGTGCTCAATGCAATGGCCGCCAATACTATGGTCAGTGAAACTTTAATGTTGAAAAAACTGAACAGCAAAACGGATATCCACAGATATAAAATGGTCTGAATAAACAGGAACAGTTTTGTTACCAGACTAAACCAGATCGGTATTTTCGACTTTAGCCAAATCAGGATAATAACGTTGATATAACTTATAATTACAGCAAAAAGTAAACTGAACAAAGGGCGGATTTCCCGGATATATGCATTATTCAGTACCATCGAAACGATGTTTGCATGAACAACAATGCCATACATGTCAGGGTAAGTTTTTCCCGCAGGCCGGGGATTTAACGGAGTATAAAATTTATCCTCAAGCTCCGGGGATGAAATGTCCCGGCCCATAAAACCCATCAGAACGATCTTGCCTTTTATAAATGCGGGGCTTGGTATCGTGCCGGGTAAGGAGGCATCAATGACAAAAAATTTATCCATGTTCCCGCGGAAATTGATGATCTCGAGATCGTTCCGTCTTTGTTGCAAAGCATGTAAAGCTGCGGGATCATATCGGGCAATGACCCGGGAGGTAAAAGATGGCACTGAAGTTCCGTTTACCATAACAGACGGTCGATATTTTCGAATAGTTCTGAAGGCTCCGTTTTCATTATCAGGCAAATTGGCGAAACCATTGGCGGCAAAGCGGTTGAACAAGGGAATTGATGTTTCTTCACGCGTGTATTCATCTTTCAGCGAATCATATTGGCTGACCTTATGAACAAGCACCAGATTTTTCACCTGTGACATGGCCTGCATAAGATGCGAATCGTCACTGCTGTCTTTCGGAACAGAAAATAATGCATCGAGACCAATGACTGCGGGCTGAGCATTATTGATCCAGGTTATTTCATCGGCAATTTCACGGCGGCTCAGATTTCCAATATTAACCAATACAATGTTGGTGTCTGCATTTTGTTCAGGACGCAACCGTGAAAAGATGATATCATTGAAATCGAAATCGACAAGAGCTTCGGAGATGGGGTTTAGAGGTGCAAACGAAAATGGGAAATAATACAGACCGGTAATTATCAAAAACGAGATTGTTGTGATCGTTACGGGTTTAAAACGAAAATATTTTCTAATCAGATTTCTGGGAAAACCATGTGCCAACATATATTTTCAGTCATTCCTTTCTTTCGGGGAATCTGAATTATCAAACTGGCTTCAGAAAGGTGATTATTCGTTTGTTCATAAAATGCTTATTTCAGCCATATGCCGGCCAATTGAAAAATAATGAGCAATTCAGTAACCGGCTTTTCGCAAATAAGCTGATAGAACCATCAGACAACCGAAATATACTGATAAATCCAATTAAATGAAACAGACGGTCTTTATGCAAAAACAAATCTTTGAGAAGGAAGGTGCTACTCACACATTGTGAATTTTTCGACACCCATCGAAGAAGCAATACTATTTTAACAACGTTTGAAGCTGTTCAAAATCCGTTGGTGAATTGAGATTTAAAAATTCGATGGGATATTCGATCAAGGAAAATTCAACCACATCATGGTCGTGGTCAGCAATAAACTTGCCTATATTGCAATTTGCGTTAGCTGCACCGTTCTCCTGAACTGTATCACCGCAAAGAATAGTTTCCATATCGGGAAGCAATATTTTATCAAATATCCCTATCAAATGCTGCGTAAATCCCCCGCCCTTGCAATAGGTTATAGGCTTTGGTGAGTGCAGGCTTATCATCCGTTCCATTATACTCTGTGTAAGCAAAGGTGCATCACATGGAATTACAAAAACCCGCTGTGTAGCAGAATGCACCAGCGCCGAATGCATCCCGGAAAGTGGTCCCATATTTGGATAAACATCAGAATATATCTCTGAGTGAAGAAATCGAAATTTTTCAGGCTCGTTCGCTATAATGGCTACGCGTTCAAAAACTAAAGTCATTTTGCGATATAAAAATTCAATTACCGTTTTCCCCTGTATCGTCAGAAACGCCTTGTCTTCGCCCATGCGGATACTTTTGCCTCCGGCAAGGATAACTCCGGTTATATCCTTATACATTCTACCACATCACCGTCAATAAGCTCTCGTCTTCCCTCTTCCATCACGAACAAACACTCTGCATCAGCATATTCAAAAAAGTTACCTGACTTTTGCGATGCAAGCGGAACAACAATTGTTTTCCCGGCGTCAGGAAGCAGTCTTGCTCTGCCAAAATAGCGCTTACCATCATTTTTTTGCAGAGTACCTTTAAACTGGGCAGTGAAAGAACGGCGAAGCGGCACATTGTAGCGCCTGGCAAAAGCCGGACGCAGCAGCATTTCAAAATTGACTGATGCAGATACCGGATTTCCCGGTAAACCTATTACCGGTTTAGCTTTTCCTGCGGCGTTGTGGATACCAAAAAATGTCGGTTTGCCGGGTTTGATGTTTATCTTGTGAAATTGAACATCAACGCCGCACTCTGCAAAAACTTTTGGGAGGAAGTCGAACAGACCCGCCGAAACACCACCGGTAGTAAGCAGAACATTGATATCCGACGAAAGTATCTTTGTTATCAGATTTCGCAAAGAGGTAAGGTCATCTTTCGCTATACCGAAATCCACATATTCCAGATTACATGAATTCACTGCAGCAGCAAGGAAAGATGAATTTGTAATGATGATCTTATCACCTTCCGGAATTGCTGATACGGGCAACAATTCGTTTCCTGTTGCCAGAATGCCAACTTTCAGTTTTTTATATACCTTGACCCATGTGCAGCCACACGAAGCGAGCAGATGAAAATGCCGGGGAGCCAAATACGTGCCGCGTGCCAGTACAAAATCACCGGCAGCCCGGTCAGATCCGGGTTCACGAATATTCATTTGTGGTTTGTAAAGAGCGGATGTTTTTAGCATAACCATATCCTGAGCGGCATCAATATCCTCTATGGGGATAACTGTGTCAGCCCAATCCGGAAGCTTGGCCCCGGTCATTATGCTCACAGCAGAGTTTTCATCCTCATAGGGGACATCAACATACTCTCCCGCTGCTTCCTGTCCCACCACTTTCCAGCTCGTGATATTCCCGGAATACTTTACTGCAATGCCGTCCATGGTTGAGTTGCGGAACAGTGGGTAGGGATGAGTTGTATAAACGTCTTCAGCTATTGTTCTTTCGAGCGCATCCTGGAGTTTAACCTCCTCAATATCAAGAGGGATCTGTAAAATATGCTTTTCTATCGTTGCACAGGCGTCCTTGAAAGAGACCATAATTTCTTATCTCATTATTAGATGAAAAGTGAAAGTACCACTTCAATAGCAAAAGCTTGCGGCTTCAACATAGTGTGCACTTTTAAAAATAAAGGCATCGCAGGCTTTGCATTAAGAGGTTGTTTCAAAAGTCGAATTTTTAAGGTTCTATCCGCGAAAATCCGTTCAAATCCGTGTTATCCGTGTACATTCTATTCTTTTAAGACAGCTTTATTTTGTGAGCTTAAATAAAAACAAAGAGGCTGTCCTTTTGAGACAGCCTCAAAAAATACAAAATTATATCTATGCAGGAACGGATTCCATGCGCAGCACAGCAGTAACTTTCCTCGCTGCTTCAGCCAACGAAGAGGCTACCTCGAAAGCAAGTCCCGATTCAGCCAGCAGTTTGCGGGCTTCCGGGGCATTTGTTCCTTCCAAGCGTACCACGATTGGCAGAGTAACATGAACTTCCTTTGCAGCGTCAATAACGCCTTGGGCAACCCGGTCACAACGTACAATTCCACCGAAGATATTGATCAGTATTGCTTTAACATTGGGATCGGAAAGAATGATCTTGAATCCGTTTGCCACGGTTTCCTTGTTGGCCCCACCGCCCACGTCAAGAAAGTTGGCAGGGTCACCGCCGGCAAGCTTGATGATATCCATGGTGCCCATCGCGAGTCCCGCGCCATTCACCATGCAGCCAACGTTTCCGTCGAGTTTGATATAATTTAAATTATATTTTGAAGCTTCGATTTCCAATTCCGCTTCTTCATCCAGATCACGGAAGGCTGCAATATCCTTCAGACGATAGAGTGCATTATCATCAAAGTTCATTTTTGCATCAAGGGCAATAACATCACCTTCTTTGGTAACCACAAGCGGATTGATCTCTGCCAGTGAAGCATCGGTCGAAATATACGCTTTGTATAGTGCGAGGAAAAAGCTCACCGCATTCTTATGCTGAACTCCCGACAGGCCAAGAGCAAATGCCAGTTCCCTGGCTTCGTGAGCCTGCAGTCCAATCAGTGGATCAATAAATACTTTGAGAATCTTTTCCGGTGTTTCCTCAGCCACTTTTTCAATCTCAACGCCGCCTTCAGTTGACGCCATCAGAACATTTTTGAACGTTGTACGGTCAAGCGTGATACCGGCGTAAAGTTCCTTTTCAATGTTAACACCTTGTTCTATGAGCAGGCGTTTCACTACTTTACCTTCCGGACCCGTTTGATGTGTTATAAGTGTCATCCCGAGAATCTGATTTGCAAGTTCATAAACTTCGTGCAAAGAACGTGCAATCTTAACTCCGCCTCCCTTGCCTCTGCCGCCTGCGTGAATCTGGGCTTTCACAACCCATAACTCACCGCCAACAACATTCTTGGCAACTTCAACTGCTTCTTCCGGGGTGAAAGCAACGGCACCCTTTGGTGTGGGCACACCATATTTCCGTAATATCTCTTTGCCCTGATATTCGTGTATCTTCATTAATTCATCCTGTCGATATTAATTGATTTTTTCGCTCATTAATTTTGCCTGTGTGAATAAGAGCAGATAATCTCTGCCGCCTGCCTTCGAATCAGTTCCTGACATGTTAAACCCGCCAAATGGATGTCCGCCTACCATTGCACCAGTGCATTTCCTGTTAAAGTAGAGGTTCCCAATAAACAGTTCTTTCTTTGCACGTTCAATTTTTGCACGGTCGTTGGTTAGAACTGCACCGGTAAGACCAAATTTCGTATTGTTTGCAATCTTCAATGCATCGTCGAAATTTTTCGCTTTGATAACGGCAAGCACAGGCCCGAAGATCTCTTCCTGCGATAATTTTGCCATTGGATCGATATCTGTAAACACGGTCGGTTCAATATAGAATCCGTTTCCTTCAGCAGCCTGACCACCGGTAAGCAGTTTCCCTTCTTTGCGGCCGAACTCCATGTATTCCAGAATACCGCGCATAGCTCCTTCGCTGATAACCGGTCCGGCAGGATAATTTTCTTCCGCGGGACCAACCTTGATTGCAGCAACTTTTACTTTCAGTTTTTCGCAGAATTCCTTATACACTGCTTTGTCTACAATTGCACGTGAGCAGGCAGAACATTTTTGGCCCTGGAATCCGAAAGCAGATGCAACAACCTTATCAACTGCACCATCAACATCGGTGTCAGCATCAACAATAATGCTGTCCTTTCCGCCCATCTCGGCCACAACGCGCTTCAACCAGATTTGACCGGGTTGCACTTTGGCAGCCAATTCGTTAATGTGTATGCCAACTTCCATTGAACCGGTGAAGGATATGAATCTGATCTTCGGATGGGCAACCAGCGTGTCACCCACTTCAGCACCGGAACCCGGCAGGAAATTAAGAACACCGGCGGGTAAACCTGCTTCTTCCATAATTTCATAATACAGGCGTCCCATCATCGGTGTGTCGCTTGACGGTTTCAAAACTACTGTGTTACCACTTACAATGGCTGCCGATGACATTCCCACAAGAATTGCAAACGGGAAATTCCATGGCGGAATTACTGCCCCAACGCCCAAAGGAATATACACCAGCTCGTTCTTCTCGCCTTTAATAGGTGTAATGGGTTGCTTTTGAGCATAGCGTAGTGCTTCACGGCCATAGAAATCAAGAAAATCTATAGCTTCTGCTGTGTCGGCATCCGCTTCGGCAAAATTTTTGCCTGCTTCAAGTATCATATATGCGTTAATTTCGAAGCGTCTGCGGCGTGCAATTTCTGCTGCTTTAAGAATAATGCCCGCTCGTTCTTCAACCGGAGCATACTGCCATTTCTGAAACGCCTTGGAAGCAGCTTCAACTGCCTGAAGAACAAGATCAGAAGTCCCTTTATAGAACGAAGCAATCACTTCATCCTTGTTTGATGGGTTAATGGAGTTGAAGACCTTATCGGTCTTAATTTTTTTTCCGTTTATTATAAGTTCGTAAGTTTTTCCGATTTTTTTTCTGACTGCGGTGAGAGCTTCTTTTTGCAGATTTACATTTGCGGGTTTAGTGAAATCAAGGATGGGTTCATTCTTGAATGGTCCTGGTTTTTTAAACTCAACTGGCATGAAATACTCCGTTTGATATTAATTCTTTTGCTGAAAATTACACCATTTTTGCGTATTAACAAAAATGCTCACCGGAAAAATTCCACAACTGTTTTTTAGTACCAGAGCAAATCATTATGCTCATCAACCATAATGAAACTTCATTCAGATCATACAAATCAAATCAATCAAACAAATCCCGGTTCAGACGATTTCCGGGGGCCTCACCTCCGGTCAGTAGTGACCAAAACCCCTTATTGAGCTCATACCATTCAGAGATTGCGTTTTTAACATGAAATCGAAGCATTTCCTCCTTCGATGCCAAGTACCGGGCGATGCTTCCTGTTGGATCCCTGTCCATATAATTCATAATACGAATAAGCCAGGCTGAGGTCAAATTCGACAGCCTTTTGACCAACAAGACATTAGCCTGTCCCTCAATTGACCGGGAAAATATTATTCTCCCATTTTATTCAGCTTTTCTGCGTTTTATTCCCCGGTCACGGCATTTTACTTTGCAAAATTTTCCTATTTCTTCTAAATTATGGTTTACTATTTTTGGAAAGAAGGCATGATAGAATCTTACATTCCCATTTTCCTTGTGTTTGGGTTTGCTATTCTCTTTTCTATTGCTGTGATATTTTCCTCCACACTCGTGGGACCACAGCGACCGAACGCGGAAAAATTATCGACCTATGAAAGCGGCGTCCAACCCGTCGGATTGGCAAACGAACGTGTGTCCGTCAAGTATTATCTTGTCGCCATGCTGTTCATCATCTTCGATCTGGAGGTGATCTTTGTCTACCCGTGGGCTGTACAATTTAAAAGTCTTTACCGGACTCAGGGAATTTCTGCGTTCTGGGCGATGTTTATATTCTTAGTAGTATTTGAAATTGGATTTTTGTATGTGTATAAGAAGGGAGGCTTTAAATGGGATTAGAGGCTAAACTGACCCAGGATGGCTATATTACCACCACCATTGACGCTTTGGTAGGTTGGGCCCGGGAAAGCTCCGTGTGGCCTATGCCAATGGGTATTTCCTGTTGTGCCATCGAAATGATGGCCGCCGGCGACCCCAAATATGATATTGCCCGGTTTGGATCCGAAGTTATGCGCTTCACTCCCCGCCAATCCGACGTGATGATTGTTGCCGGGACCGTTACCTTCAAAATGGCCAAAGTCGTACGTAAAATTTATGATCAGATGGCTGAACCAAAGTGGGTTATCGCAATGGGCGCCTGCACCTCCACCGGTGGCATGTACCGTTCCTATTCCGTAGTACAGGGTATCGATCAGTTTTTGCCGGTTGATGTGTACACTGCCGGATGCCCTCCACGTCCTGACAATTTATTAAACGCGCTTATCACGATCCAGGAAAAGATCAAAAATTCACGCGCCCGCGATTTTCAGGATATTTCACAAACAGATGCTGCGTTGGTATAATGGAAATAAAAGAAAAAATTCTGGAAATTCTCTCGAAGGAAGTCCCCGATTCCGGTGCTGCATTTGCCGAATTCCGGGGTGACTCCATCCTTCATGTGAAAAAAGAACATATTGTACGGGTTTGTCACCAGTTAAAATATAACGAAGAACTACGTTTCCAGCTATGTGAGGATATAACCGCAATTGACTGGGCAACACGAAAAAACCGTTTTTCTGTTGTCTATCACATTTTCTCACTTCTCCTGTCATCCAGGCTTTGCATTATGGCCGTTGTGGATGAAAGTGAGTGCCGGATCGATTCGGTTTCCTCCGTATGGAAAACAGCAAACTGGCATGAACGTGAAGTCTTCGACATGTATGGCGTTTCCTTCAACAACCATCCGGACCTCCGCCGCATGTATATGCCGGAAGAATTTGAATATCACCCGTTGCGCAAAGAATTCCCTCTGCTTGGCATTCCGGGATCACTCTTTCTGCCAAAGAAATAAGTTTATACTATGGAACGATTAACAAAAGACGACGTACATCCTAAAATTGTTCAGGCACTTCTCAATGCCGATTGCGATATCACCGTTGAAGATGCTCTCGACAATGAAATGATATTAAATATGGGTCCACAGCACCCGGCAACTCACGGAGTTCTGCGTGTGCTTCTCCGGTTGGATGGTGAAACGGTAATTGCCTGTGTGCCTGAGCTTGGCTATCTCCATCGCGGTTATGAAAAAATGGCTGAGAACATGTCCTATCTCGAGTTCATTCCTCATACCGACCGCCTTGATTATCTTTCTCCTCCGGCAAACAATGTGGCATACGTGTTGGCAGTGGAAAAATTGTTGGGTATCGAAGCACCAAAACGTGCGCAATATATCCGCATGATCATGTGTGAATTGGCCCGTATCGGCTCACACCTGGTGGCCATAGGCGCACTTGCAATGGACGTTGGTGCACTCACCGTGTTCCTCTGGGCTTTGCGCGAACGCGAAAAGATCATGGACATGTTCGACATCATTTGCGGTGCAAGGTTCACCACAAGCTATACACGTATTGGCGGTGTTGCTGCGGACTTCAGTCCGGAGATCATTCCGCAAATCAAAGCCTTTTTGGATCAGCTTGCTGAGAAACAGAACGAAATGGAAAGCCTGCTCAACGGCAACAGGATCTTTGTGGAGCGTCTTGAAAATATTGGCGTTATTTCCGCGGAAGATGCCCTTGATCTTGGACTGACGGGGCCAAGTTTGCGGGGCAGCGGCGTTGAATTCGATCTTCGCAGGGCAACACCATATCTTTTTTATAATGAAATCGACTTTAAAATACCGGTTTTTAAAGAAGGCGACTGCCTGGCACGTTACTTTGTCCGTTGCGACGAAATTCGCGAAAGTGTCAAGATCATACAACAATGCCTCCAGAAAATGCCGCAGGGCGAGATCATGTTGAACAGTCCAAAGAAGGTACTTCCCCGGAAGACGGAGATCTATTCAAAAATGGAAGAATTGATCCACGATTTCATGATAGTCAACTTCGGGATGAATCCACCTGAAGGAGAGGTTTATCACGCCATCGAAGGCTCCAAAGGCGAACTCGGGTTTTACATCGTCAGCAAAGGCGGTGGACAGCCTTGGAAAATGAAGATACGCTCTCCGTCAATGGTAAATCTGCAGTCCTTGCCTCATTTGGTCAAAGGGCATCTGATCTCCGATGTTGTTGCCATTATCGGCAGCCTCGATCCCGTCATGGGCGAAGCAGATAAATAGTAAAGTATACTTAACTTTATGTCTTTTAATGCCTTGTGATGCAACTTTGCGTTCTTTGCGGCTCCCTTGCGAACTTTGCGTTAAATTTATCATTACTAAATACGCTGTTCATACAGTCATTACCGGGAAAGCTCAACAACCCGATACTAAATTTTAGAACTAATATTATTTGATTGAATATGGAATTTACGTTTACACAAGAAAATCTTGAAAAAATTGCTTCGGTAATTAAGAAATACCCCGCCAAACAGGCAGCGGTTATGCCGCTGCTCTATATTGCGCAGGAACAACACGGTTTCATTTCCGTCGAGGCCATGCGTGAGATCGCCCGTATCCTCGAAATGGACGAAACCGATGTATTGGGTGTGGTAACCTTCTATTCCATGTATCATCAAAAGCAAATGGGAAAATATCACATCCAGGTATGCACCAACGTTTCCTGTATGTTACGCGGCGGATACGATATTTATGACGCCGTTCGCGCCAAATGCGGCATCGGGAACGGTGAAGTGACCCCCGATTTCAAATACTCTATCGAAGAGGTTGAATGCATGGGAAGCTGCGGCACTGCACCAATGTTGGCTGTCAACGAAGATTTTTTTGAAAATCTCTCCACCGAAAAAGCCCTCCAAATAATCGATTCATTGAAATAGGCGGTTGAGCATAATGGAAAAAATTGTATTACCAGAAATTGAAAACTTTCACCAACTCGATGTGTATCTCGCGCATGAGGGCTATTCTGCCGCCAAACAGGCGCTTGCTTCATCTACCGATGAAGTGATCGATATCGTTAAAAAATCCGGTCTTCGGGGCCGGGGTGGCGCAGCATTTGCAACCGGGCTCAAGTGGAGTTTCATGCCAAAAACCACTGCAAAGCCCAAATACTTATGCATCAACGGTGACGAGAGTGAACCGGGGTCCTTCAAGGACAGACAAATTTTTGAATATAACCCGCACCAGCTTATTGAAGGCATTTTAATTGCCTGTTATGCCATCCAGGCAAAAACAGCTTATCTCTATATTCGCGGTGAATATCACAAATGGATATATATGATGCAAAAAGCCCTCGACGATGCTTATGCTGCCGGATACGTCGGCGATAAGATGAAGGAGAAATTCGGGACTGAATTTTCCTGCGATATTTATATTCATAAAGGCGCCGGGGCGTATATCTGCGGCGAAGAATCTTCTCTCATGAATTCAATTGAAGGTAAACGTGGTTATCCACGGGTAAAACCTCCCTTCCCTGCCCAAAATGGCCTGTGGGGATGCCCTACTACTATTAACAATGTTGAAACACTTACAAATGTTCCTCCCATTATCAAAAAGGGTTGGGGATGGTTTTCAGCAATCGGCGAACCAAAGCATCCGGGTACACTGCTGTTCGGCGTTAGCGGACACGTGAATAAGCCTGGCGTCTATGAACTGCCATCAGGAACTTTGCTTACGGATATTATCTATAATTATGCCGGAGGCGTTCCAGGAAATAAAAAAATTAAATGCGTCATTCCAGGCGGATCGTCAATGCCTCCGTTGCGTGGAGATGCGCTCGAAGGCGTGAAGATGGACGCGGAATCGTTGCGTGCAGCAGGCTCAGCAATAGGCACCGGCGGCATTATGGTAATGGATGAGGACACAGATCTGGTCAAGGTTCTGGCACGTATCTCAAAGTTCTATTACCATGAAAGCTGCGGACAATGTACACCCTGCCGTGAAGGCACCGGTTGGATGTTGAAAGTGCTCAACAGAATTGTCCGCGGTGAAGGCTCACAAAAAGATATCGACTTGCTGATTTCAATTGCCAACAACATCGAAGGCAATACCATATGCGCATTGGGCGAAGCAGCAGCCTGGCCGGTCAGATTTACTGTTACCCGATTCCGTGAAGAATTTGAAGCACGGGTGTCTGAACATGTCGATCTCTCGGTGAAGAACAAAGTTCATTCGATGAGGCATACTGCCAATCCCCTTGCAACAGTGAAATTATAATTTCGAACAACAAAGCCGGTCATAACAGCCGGCTTTGTTGTTTCTTCCCTCTGCATCGATAGGTACTATAATCATCAGCCTGTTCAACTGATTTGAACACCGGCACGGCAAAGTTTGTATAACACAGTTTCTACGATCAACAAACAGAGCAGCGGCACTACCGTCTGCTTTATATTCCTTCACTTTGCCATACCTCTTTTTTTCGCTAAATTTAAGCCTATGAAAACAGAAAAACAAAAAATCGAACAGCTTGACATCCTGTGGTTACGTGCTGCTATTCTTGGCAGTATCTGGGCTTCATCAGAAATTATTCTGGGCAGCTTCCTTCATAACCTGCGAATACCCTTTTCGGGCACATTTCTTTCAGCTCTTGGCGTCTATCTTTTAACTGCTTTTGACGTTAAATGGAAACAACCGGGGGTTATTTGGCGGGCTGGAGTTATATGCGCACTAATGAAATCAATTTCGCCGAGCGCGTTTATCTTTGGTCCTATGCTGGCCATCATGGCAGAAGCATTTCTCTTCTCTTCTATGATCAGATTGTTTGGCAGAAATATCATCGGCTATGGCATAGGCGGAGCACTTGCTGTCACCTGGAGCCTGATGCATAAGATCGGGAACATGCTTGTATTCTATGGTGCGGATATCATTCAAATATATGCGAACTTTTATACATACGCTGCGAAGGTTACGTCACTTAATCTGGGAAGTCCAACTAATCTGATAATTCTGCTCTTTGCGGTTTACCTAATAATCGGTTTTATTGTGGCAACATTTGGCATGTTCGCGGGCAAACGAGTTGTTCCGCTTTCTCTTGAAGTTACCGATGTCAAAGATTCAGGATTCCTTAACCGGATGAATAAGGCGCCCTATGCTAACCATTCAATTGTCTGGCTCTTCATTCAGATTGTAACTATAGGCGTTGGACTCTTCGTTCTCACTTCCTTCAATGTATATTTCGGGTTTTTGTTTGTTCTGCTCGTAACAACCATAAACCTGCTCAGATACAAGAAATTTCTCAGCAACCGGTTTAAACTAAAATTCTGGCTCGAACTTGCCTTCATCACCACCATAGCAGGCTTCTTTATGGGTGGACTGAAAAGCTCAGGATGGGAGTTTTCATTGAGCAATCTGAACATAGGTTTCCAGATAACGCTCAGAGCACTATTGCTGACCGAGTGCTTTGGACTCATAGGCATTGAATTAGTTAACCCATCAATCAAACAGTTCTTTCTTAAGCATAAGTTTGGCAAATTGCAGGCTGCCCTCGAAGCGGCATTTGAATCACTGCCATTATTGCTTGCAATCCTTTCCTCACACAAGGATAAGTTCAGGACTCCCTCAGTACTTATTTCCGGTTACATTACTTATGCAGACCGTTGGATAGCCGGTATCTCAGAGCAATATCAGCTGGATGAACAGCTCTGAAAACAGAATCTTTATTTTGACCGGGAAGACCAATGCAGGGAAAACCACATTACTTAAAAACTTGGTTTCCCTTGCAATGGCAGATGGTCTTCATCCCGGAGGTATGATCTCTGAAGAATGATTATTTCTCAAAAATTATTTCAAAACAAATTTGCCATTCAATTTAACATCCTCCGACGACGCTCCCACCAACACCTCAAATTCACCTGGCTCTGCCACCCACGCTTTTTTATTCATGTCATAAAATGACATGGCACTTTTATCAATGTCGAGGCTCACTGTTTTCGACTCACCGGGTTTAAGATTTACCCGCCGGAATCCTTTCAGTTCTTTCATGGGCCTGTCACAGCTTGCAACAACATCCTTCAAATATAATTGTGCAACTTCAGCACCCTCTCTGCTACCCGTATTCTTAACAGTGAAACTAACCTTCACCTTTCCATTTTTGGAAACACTCCCCGGCGTAACTTTAAGATTGCTGTATGAAAAAAAGGTATAGGAAAGCCCGTACCCAAACGGGAACAGGGGTTTTATGCCGTTCTTTTCAAAGTGCCGGTAGCCGATATAAATTCCGTCGGTATATTCAGTTACGCTGTCCCTGGCCTTATAGGTTGAGAAAGCAGAACAGTCTTCCCACTTGTGAGGAAAGGTCATGGGAAGCTTTCCCGAAGGGTTGAATTTCCCAAGCAAAACATCCGAAATGGCGTCGCCCATCTTTTCACCGCCAAACCAGGTTTCAATCACGCCCTTTACGTTACCTATCCAGCTATCCATTACAACCGGTGAGCCAGTAGTCAGTACAACAATAGTATTTTTGTTTGCTCCTGCAACTGCCTCAATAAGCTTATCCTGCTCATCCGGCAAAACCAGGTTATCACGATCCCGGCCTTCCGATTCCACATTTGGTGTTGTGCCAACAAAAACAATTGCAACATCGGAATTCCTGGCAGTTTCAACCGCCCGCTCAATAAGCTTTTCGCTCGGGGTGGTCCAGCCAATCCGTGCTGCTGCGGAACCACCGTCTTCATAAAATTCATACCGGAGGTTGTATGGTTTATCGGCTTCCAATTTCACTATCGCCTGATGTCCCTCAAATGCATGATTTTTCCAGTCATCGATCACCAATTTATCATCTATATACAGCCTTTGCCCGTCATCACTCGAAGTCTCTATGCTGTAATCTCCCGTCTTCTGAACTTTAATCACTCCAGTCCACCTCACAGAGAATTGGTCATTAGGGAAATTCTCGCGAGGGGAATCACCTCCCCAGTCAAAGTTCACTTGCTTGTCAACACGGCTAAATACCGGACTTCCGTTGAGTTTCATGTTATCATAATAATCGCCTTTAAGCCCATGCTCTTTCAGAGACATATCAGTATATAAAACGGATTCCTCAACAGGCACCGACTCCCCTTTTAACTTAAGGCCTTCAGCGTAATTTACTTTAACCCGGTCTCCAATCGCATTTTGCAATGCCTCAAGCGGACTAACCTTTGTAAGAGGGTCAACTTGTGAACTGCCGCCTCCGCCCGTGCGCAGAACAGCAGCATTGGGTCCGATAACAGCAAGAGATTTAATTTTGGTAAGTTCAAGGGGAAGTACTTTGTCTTGATTTTTTAACAACACAATCGCGGCACGTTCAGCCTTAAAAGCTGCCTGGAGATTTTCCCGGGTACCAAGCAGTGAAACATCTTCTTTCCCGGGATTCTCAAACAGTCCCAGTTTGAAGATGACCCGTAAAATTCTTTTCACTTTGTCGTTAATAACTGATTCATTGACTGTTCCATTTTTTACTGCTTCAAGCAACGTAACTTTATTTAAGTATTTGCCATCCGGCATTTCAAGGTCCAAACCGCCGTTTGCAACCGGAATTGAACTATGCACTGCACCCCAGTCTGACATGACCAGATAATTGAATCCCCATTCCTTCTTCAGTTTATCAATCAGGAGTGGATCGTTCTCGCTGGCATATTTTCCATTTACTTTATTATAGGAACACATCACCGCCCAGACATTTGCTTCCTGAACTGCAGCTTTGAATGCCGGCAGGTACATCTCATTTAACGCGCGGTCGTCAACTCTCACATCAACAAAGTCCCGTTCAAACTCCTGGTTGTTGCAGGCAAAGTGTTTAACTGTTGCAGCCACGTTTTCACTTTGAACGCCGGTTATGTATGGCACGGTCATTCTTGAGGTAAGCCAGGGATCCTCGCCAAAACTCTCAAAATTCCTTCCACCCTGCGGTATCCTTGCCATATTGACACAGGGCCCCAAAATAACATGGCGCCCTTTGGCTTTAACTTCCCGGGCAATGGCTTTGCCCACGTTTTGTACAAGTGTTGGTTCCCATGTTGCAGCCAATGCTATGCCCGAAGGAAAGGCTGTAGCTTTTCCCCATCTCACACCCAATGGTCCATCAGTCATTCTCAGTTCCGGTATACCCAAACGTTCAATTGGCATTGTGCCAAAGCCTGTTCCTGCCAACAGTGAAATTTTTTCCTCAAGGGTCATCCTGGGCAACAGATCGGCGACCCTTTTCTCAACATCAGCTTTGGCATTTTTGTACAAGGCGAGGTCATTGTCACCTGGTTTGCTGCCGGTAAACAGCACGATTAAAAAAAAGGCGACCAATACACCAGCAAATTTCGAATTCATGGAAAACTCCTGATATTATTAATATAATTTATTAAAAATTGTATCACTCAACAACGCCTGCGACACCTGCACTTTCTCCTGACTTAACGTTAGCACCTAATATTGCAGTGAGTTGTGTAAACTAAAAGGAGTAACCTGTGGATAGCAACCAGGTAAATTTTAAGAATATGCCGGTTTTGATTATATTATTTGCTTAAATATGGAGTCCCTATTGTCACCGAAAACCATTTCAGCAAATTTGAAATCCTTCATTGCCATATTATTTATCATATCGGGGGCGACAGGCCTTATATATCAGGTGGTTTGGTTCAAATATCTTGGTATCTTCCTGGGGAATACAACCTATGCCCAAATGATCGTGCTTTCGGCCTTTCTTGGAGGCCTTGCACTCGGTAATAACTTTGCAGGCAAAATAGCCGACAAGTTGAAAAACCCTTTGCTGGTCTATTCTTCGCTTGAGTTTTTTATCGGGTTATATTGTTTTGCCTACCCTTTTTTGAGTTCTTTGGCAGGAAATGTATTTGTTGCTGTTGGCCGCTCAGGAGACCTCACGGATACCGGCGGTTTTATATTTACCGGAGTGCGGACAGTGCTTGCCGTGTCCCTCCTCATCCTCCCCACAATGGCTATGGGAGCAACACTCCCGACACTAAGCAAAGCATTCATAAATGATCTGAAATCTTCTCAACGCGATATGGCTGTCCTCTATGGATTGAATTCACTCGGCGCAGTCTTCGGTATTCTTTATTCCGGTTTCTTCCTTATCAACTATTTTGGACTGGACAACACGCTCTATATCAGCGCCAGCATTAATCTCGCGCTGGGCATTTCAGGTGCCATTGTTGCTCTTACGGTTAAAACGCAAAAGGATCATACCCGGGAAATTGAATCAGATGAAAATGAATCCGTTAACCACCACGCAGCTCCGGTGTCCGATAAACTTGCATTTATGGTCGTTCTGATTGCCGGCACGTCCGGTTTTGCTGCACTGCTCTATGAGATGGTTTGGGTCAGACTACTCATACACGTTTTCGGTTCATCCACCTATGCTTTTTCAATCATGCTGATGGCATTCATTAGCGGCATTACCATCGGAAGCATCATTGCAGCTTCCAAACTGTTCAGAAATATGAACAAACTTCATGTTGTTGCTTTTTCCCAAGCTGCCATTGCACTTTCCACTTTGCCTGTATTGCTTATCTATGACAGACTGCTCTATGTCATCTGGGTGCTTGCTTCCTATATGCAGAAAAACGATGCCACGTTCACTATATATCTTGCCGCAGAGTTTATCCTGTGCTTTTTAACCATTGTTATCCCAACCATCTTCATGGGGATAACCCTGCCGGTGATCGTGAGTATAGTTGCCGAGAAAAAAAACGCTATTGGAGCTTCGGTTGGCAGAGTGTTTTCCGTCAATACGTTGGGCACTGTTTTGGGATCTATATTAACCGGGCTGGTTTTCATCCCCTGGCTTGGCATGCGTGGTTCATTTGAACTTGGTATGTTTGTAAATCTTGCCGGAGCTGCCCTGCTGCTGTTTTCGCTTCCAACGTGGGGAATTAAACGCAGACTAATCTCCCTTGGAACATTGACCTGCATTTTTCTCGCTATTATAATTTTTACGCCTTCATGGAATATTAAGCTCACGCTGGCCAGTGTTTTCAGGCAAACCAACAGCCTTGCTCCCGCCTCCTTTGCCGATTTCAATAAAATGTTGGAAAACAGAAAGGTTCTGTTTTACAAGGAAGGAACTCATGCAAATGTAAGTGTTGTCCAATATTTGGATACTACCCACACCAGAGTTCTTATCATTAATGGCAAGGCTGATGCCAGCAACGGAAATGATATGGCAACGCAGGTTCTGCTGGGTCAGATCCCTATGCTTCTGCACAATGATCCAAAGGAAGTGTTCGTGGTCGGTCTGGGCAGCGGCGTAACCGTTGGATCCGTGCTTACGCATCCGGTTGCAAACGTGCATTGCGCTGAAATAGCACAGGAAGTGATTGAGGCAGCTCCTTTTTTCAGTAAGGAGAACAATGACTGTCTTAATGATCCACGCCTGCATATGCACATTGAGGATGCACACACCTATCTCAAACTCTCTCCCAAATTGTTTGATGTCATAGTTTCCGAGCCCTCAAATCCCTGGATTGCAGGCATCGGCAATTTATTTTCGAAAGAATACTTTGAGCTGTGCAAATCGAAGTTGCAGAAAAACGGCATCATGGTTCAATGGTTTCATGTATATGAAATGGACAATGATATAGTCAGACTGGTAATGAACACCTTTGCATCTGTTTTCCCCTATACACAATTGTGGAATTCCGCCGATGGCGATATTATCATGGTTGGGGCAGAGAAAGAAATTAAAATTGACGAAGACAAGCTTATTGCAAAGGTGGCAAGCGAAAAGGTCAGTAGAAACCTGGCCCAGGTCAAAATTTCAAATGCATTTACGTTTCTTTCGACACAAATGCTTGGTACTGACGGGTTCTATGCAACATCCATGTTTGACGAGATTAATACTGAAAGGCATCCTTTGCTCGAGTTCAGGGCTCCACGCTCACTCTACATGGGGAAAAGTGCAGGAATGATATTTGAACAGGATGACCGGTACATGTCATTCAATTCAGGCTTATATAGTGAAGGCTATGTGCAGAGGCACCAACCCGACAGCACGCAACTGAACAATGCTATTACTTTTCACTATCACGTGTCACGCATGTACAAGCTTGCCTACTCACTCAGCAGTTATGCATTGAACAAATACCCTGCTGATTATACAGCAACAAGGTATAAACTGTATACTGCCGAACAACTGCCCGCGTTCAGAACAAGAGCAGGGTTAATTGACAATTTCAATAAAAAGTTCAGTGAAATGCCCATATGGAAAAGTGTTGTTCTATCGGATAAACTTAAAGAGGAACTCCAGGCAACCAGTTTCATGGGCCGGCAGAATATTGACCGTTTTGTTGAAGAGATTGTTTCCCTGCTGCCCGAATTGGACAGCCTGACACAGACCAGATACCTGATGGAAATAACCAACGCCTATATGAAAAATGGCGAACCGGAAATGGCCGTGATATATGCCAAAAAAGCTCAGGTCAATCTGAGCGCTTCAGCAAAAAACGGCAACGGGTTGAATCTTGCTGAGTTCATTTATAATGCCGCCCTGAGTGCTGCATACACTAACGATTACAAATTGACAATCGAGTACATAATGGCAATGATGTCATACTATCCAAAGTATGAGAATAAAAGCTACCTGTTAAGAAAAACTGACCGGATACTTAAGTGATACCTCTGCTTAAAACCTTAGCGTCCGGAATTTGAGAACACTTATCATGTTTATCACCTTCAGCCGCCCAAAGGATATCGGTACGCTTGAAATGGTGATCATTAATTACCAGCCAGTTTATCGTAAAAGCATTTCCAGCACACAGTGATATTCCTTTTCAATCAATTTCTTTGCAGGATCTATCAATTGTTCCCAATGAGAAGTAACCCTTTTAAAATACCACTTTGTTCCCTCCTCATACGAGAAGCCCCGCACGCTGAATGCATAATAGAGCCAATATACAGGATTTACAATTTGGGTAATGGCGTCTGCATTTGAGAAGCAAACCTCTTCCGGTGATCCTTCCCCAATGGCAACCGGTGTTGAATGAGAAACGATACATCTTTGCACTTTTTCAATGATGTCAGCTGAATAGCCTTTCGTCGCAAGAATGTGGCCTGCCTTTTCGGCGCCAATTAAATGATGTTCAGCAAGGTTGTCAAAATCACTCACGACTGCAATGTCATGAAGATAAGCGGCAAGAGAAAGAACTTCTTTGTCTGCCCCCAACTTATCTGCCAACCGGTGACTATAGAGCTCATTGATCAGTATATGCTGCTCATAAAAAGCCACCCCGAAGCGGTTATTTTTAGATTTGCTCAGTTCCTTAATCATTCCTTTGATATGCTCCATTTTCTGAACTTTCTATATTCTCTGAATAGTTATATCAAAAGTCTTGTAATTCAGTAAATATTCCACGGGATATATGATGAATGGCAAAAAGTCGGGACGAAGGGTTTAGTTAATCTTAGGAAAGTAACGAAAAAAAAACGCTTTGATTCTTTGTAAAAAATCAAAGCGTCTTTTAATAATGCAAGCTAATCAGCTCAGAATTTCAAACACGGCGTCAATGCGGCCCAATGGTGCAGCCAGCTGCACACCCGCAACTTCGGATTTAATATAATGGAACGTTTCCTGTGCAATCTTCAAGCCTTCGGCAAATCCTTCTTCCTTGGTAGTGGTTTTTTTCATTCTCTCGAGAATGGCTTCAGGTACTGATGCACCGGGAACTTCATTGTTCATAAATTCTGCGTTGCGGAAAGAAACCAACGGCCAGATGCCGCAAATAAGGGGAATCTTTATGTGCTCAATCCGTTTCATGAAGCTTTCAAGTATTCTGATATCAAACACCGGCTGCGTTATCATATACTCTGCACCGGCTTCAATCTTCCAATCAAGGCGGCGGAGTTCTTCATCCAGATTTATGGCACCGGGATTCACTCCCACCGCCACTGAAAATCCTGTCGGGTCCCCTATCGGGTTACCTGCCAGATCAAGCCCATGATTCAGACGTGAAGCTAAATTTGTCAGACCAATTGCATCAACATCAAACACCGCCGTTGCATCCGGGTAATTTCCCAGTTTTGGAGGATCACCCGTGATTGCGAGAATGTTTCTAATACCAAGCGCCCAGGCACCCAGCAGATCCGATTGCATGCCGATAACATTACGGTCGCGGCAGGCAATATGAAGTACTGCTTCTATTCCAATTTCTTTCTGGATCATTACTGCCATTGCCAGCGCCGACATACGTGCCGAGGCACGGGGTCCGTCCGGGATATTGATGGCATCAATTCCATGGAAAAATAACTTTCTCGCTTTATCAAGTTCTCTTACAGGTGAAACACCTTTGGGAGATACCAGCTCAACCAAAGTAACAAATTCTTTCGAGGCCAATTTATGGGCCAGCCGGGATTTATCAGCCAGCTTATAGGGCACCACTTCAGCAGGAGCTTCAATCTTCAGCATTGGCGAATCAATGTGTATGCGTTTCGACGGTTGAAGAGCCTGAACTGCTCTGCGTATGGCACGTATATGCGTTGGGTTTGTTCCGCAGCAGCCGCCCACAATTGCTGCGCCCGTCTGTATGAAACGTTTTGCATATTCTGCCAGATACTCTGGCGATGTCAAATAGATATTCCTGCCGCCAATGCTTTGTGGTACACCTGCATTGGGTTGCACGGAAAGTGGCAAATCAGTCAAGTCACGCAGTTCTTCAAGTGCGTCCAGCATTAGCTTGGGTCCGACAGAACAGTTGAGACCTATCGCATCAACTTTATAATTCTTAAGCTTTTCAACAAACCTGGTAAGTGGCGCTCCGCTTAAAAGTGTACCAGCCTCATTGATGGTCATCTGAGCAAGAATGGTAACATTCGGATCAATCTCCTGTGCCGCGCGGATAGCCTGTATCATCTCATCTTCCAAAACAAATGATTCAAGCAGAATAAGATCAACCCCGCCATCCAGCAATCCCTGAATTTGTTCTTTGAAGAAATCTTTCGCTTCATCAAAGGAAATTTTACCGAGAGGTTCAATCTGCACATCAAGCGGACCAACGGAACCTGCAACAAGCGCCATATCTTTGGCAACAGCTTTGGCTAATTGGGCGCCCTTCAAATTAATTTCATACAGCTTTTCATCCAGTCCGTGAGGTGCAAGTTTAAAACGGTTGGCTCCAAACGTGTTGGTTTCAAGCACGTCTGCGCCTGCATTCAAATAATCCCGGTGTACTTCCATTATCAAATCCGGATTAACCAGATTCAATTCCTCGAAACAACGATTAATATAAATCCCTTTTTCATAAAGGTAGGTGCCGGTTCCACCGTCGAAGACGATTACTTCATTTCCGAGCCGTTCTCTGAATGATTTCATTATATATTTTTAATCCTGAGCAATGATAGTCTTAGTTACTGAATTTAAAGAATAAGTATAAATAAATTTTCGATGTCGAACAAATTGCAGCTTCAACAAACTTAGCCGCTTGCGCCGTCTCTTCTCCTGGTCTGGAAAAACCTTTCACTGGCTTGTGGGCCTCCTAAAAGCTCAATCGGGCTTTTCATATCTGTGAATATCCGTTTCAATCCGCGTCCCGCCTCGGCGGGCCTTGTACCTTCCAGTCTTACGGGATCGCCACATCCGTTTTCAAAAGATTAAAAACAAATCATGCCCGGCAGCCCCAATCAATTCGCACAAAAAAAAATGCTCTAACATATATCAGAGCATTTTGTGAACAAGACCTGCAAGTTCAAACACATTTTGTGGCCAAACCTGGCATTATGGCAAAAGGATACTATTTATCCTGTGCAACCTTCGCATGGATCTTTTTGCGGCGCATGGTTATACCATCCAATGAATCTACAATGTCATTTGCATATTCTGCGGGCACGGTTACCAGTGTATATGCATCGTGAAGAATAATATCACCGATCAGTTTTCCGGAAACTCCCGATTCACCGGCAACTGCACCAAGAATATCTCCCGGACGCATTTTGTCTTTTTTGCCAACATTAAGGAATATTTCAACAGTATCGTCGCTCTGTGGATTTCTCCTCTCCGCTGACTCTCTGCGTTCAGGACGGCGCTCGCGTTTCTCTTCAAACCGGTCACGGCCACCCTCACGACGATCGTCACTGCGGCGGTCATCTCTGCGGTCTCCACGGCGGTCATCGCGTCTGTCACCTCTGTCACCTCTGTCACCACGACGTTCGCTGCGGTCGTCAGTAAACTCGCTGCGTTCTTCGCGCGGTTTCTTGGTAAGTTTTTTCTTATCGGCTGTCATCCGCATTTTGAGCAAGGCAGCAGCGACGTCCAATGACGTACAGTCTTCTTCGGTCAGTTTTGCGATGATAGTGTAGTATTCTTCAAGATTTCCCGCTTCAATAATTTTCTTTACGCCTTCAAGGAAATTATTTTCACGAATTTCATCTATGTCTTTGTATGAAGGAATTTGTTCTCTCTTGATACGCATTTTAATAAACCGTTCGATGTCTTTTAATCTGAGTATTTCTTTTCCGGTCACAAAGGAGAAAGCTTTGCCTGAGGCACCTGCTCTGCCGGTTCTGCCGATACGGTGCACATAGGACTCCACATCCTGTGGCATATCATAGTTGAATACTGCATCAACGTTCTCAACGTCAATGCCGCGTGCAGCCACATCTGTTGCAACCAAAATTTCAATACCGCCGCGTTTGAACTTTGAAAGCACTTTTTCGCGTACCTGCTGTTTCATGTCACCGTGCATTCCGTCTGCCAGCACTCCGCGTGCCTGCAAATGTTCAACCAGCTCATCAACCTGACGCTTGGTATTGGCAAACACCAGTGCCAGTTTAAGATTATGCATATCGATAACGTTGGTTAAAGCCTCCAGTTTTTCTCTCGGCTTCATCTCAAAATAGACTTGCTCAGTTTGGGGAACCGTTACAGCCGCATGGGTGATTTTGATGTGAACGACGTCTTTCTGATACCGTTTGGTAAGCTCCAGAATTGGTTTCGGCATGGTGGCCGAGAACATCATGGTCTGGCGTTCCTTCGGTGTCAGTTTCAGAATTTCTTCTATATCATCGCGGAAACCCATGTCAAGCATAACGTCGGCTTCATCAAGCACAACAAATTTAACGTGGTCCAGTTTAAGAGTACCGCGGTTAATATGATCGATGATACGTCCCGGAGTTCCGATGACAATTTGCACGCCTTTTTCCAGAGCATGGAACTGACGTTCATAGGACTGTCCGCCATAAATGGGGATAAGATAGAGGCCCTTCTTGTATTTGGCCAGTTTCTTCGTTTCTTCTGCTACTTGTAATGCTAATTCTCTTGTGGGGCACACAAAAATTGCCTGAACGTTGGAGTCGTGTGCATTTATTTGTTCAATTGCGGGAATAGCAAATGCGGCGGTTTTTCCGGTGCCGGTTTGCGCCTGCCCGATAACATCTCTTCCTGAAAGTAGAACTGGAATAGCTTCTGATTGAATAGGAGTTGCTTCCTCAAACCCGAGGTCATCTATCGCCTTGTGCATCTCTTTCGATAGTTCAAGCTCCTTAAAGCTAATTTTTGTCATTAATTGATCCTTAATATTATAAAATATACCAACCCCAATATAACCTTAATTATTGACAAACGGGCATGTGAACCAACGTAGAGATGATCATCCTGTCACGGTGCTTTCTAACCCATAAGTCTGTTCTTTCAATATGACAACCTAAACCATCAAAAATACCCAACGGATGAAAGTTCGAGCGATTGTTCATTTTTATAATTAATCCTTCGTTCTTAGAACAATCTCTATAAAGATTTAACCCCCTTATAACCATTAAATATGAAAATATCTCTAATTCTTTTTACAGTGGTGATTGGGGTTTATTGCAGGGATGAAAATGCTGATTTAGCTCGGTGCTTTTAACCGTTAATAGGTCAATTCCCCCTTTTTCCCTATATTTAAGCGTTTAAGTAACCAATTCCTGAAATACAGCTGACCAATACCCATGAAACACATAGTTTGCTTCTTTGCCCTGTTTGCCCTCATTTTCACAACGGCTTTGTTCCCTCAAACGGGCCCCTTCTATGTTGACCCGGTGAACGGAAAGGACACAAACCCCGGCTCTCTCGCACTTCCTTTTCTCTCTATTCCGGCCGGACTCACAGCCGTTGGCAACGGAGGAACCCTCTATCTCCGTGGTGGACTATACGACATGGGAACAACCCCCTTATACTTGACAGCAAACGGTTCAGCAACAAACTATATTAACGTCTTCGCCTATCCCGGCGAAATTCCCATTCTGGATTTTTCAAAAGAAGGCACCAAAATTGACGGTATCAGTCTCAGCGGCACCTACTATCACCTCAAAGGTATAGAAGAACGATACGCAACACATTTCGGCATCTATATAGCAGGAAGCAACAACATCATCGAGAATTGCACTTTTCACCATAACGTTTGGGCAGGACTTAATATTGGAAAACAGACAAACCCAACCAATGTGAGCAACACTCTGGTAAAAAATTGCGACTCCTATATGAACTACGACGCTCCAATTGGCGGCAACGCCGATGGTTTTGCGGCTAAATATGGCATGGGTACAGGCAACAGGTTTGTCGGCTGCCGTGCCTGGAACAACTCCGACGACGGCTGGGACTTCTGGGTGGCAACAAGTCCAATTATCATAGATAGTTGCTTCGCTTTCCGTAATGGAATTGACAGTTGGTTTTCTGGCAGCTTCAATGGTAACGGCAATGGCTTCAAATTAGGGGGCAACTCAATTCCTGCCCGGCACATCGTCAGAAACTGCGTTGCGTTCGATAATGCGATAGGTGCCCCGGGAGCCGGGCGCGGCTACGATCAGAATAATAACACGGATGGGCAAACCCTGTATAACTGTGTTGCTTACCGGAACAAAGGCGATAATTTTCATTTCAGCAATCCGGTAAATTCCGGTGAACAGCATACTTTCAAAAACTGCATCGCTTTGCCGGCAGTCAATTCATTCAAAAATAACGTTGACGAAAAGAACAGTTGGAACGGCTTCACACCATCTGAGGCAGATTTTTTAAGCGTTGACACTGCCCTTGCACTTGCTCCGCGGAATGCCGACGGCAGTCTGCCCAACAATGCGTTTTTCCGTCTGGCACTCAACAGTCAATTTATCGATGCTGGTGTTAACGTAGGCATCCCCTTCTTTGGCACTGCACCGGACATTGGCGCGTTTGAATATACAGGGCCCAACGATAGTAAACTGCCTGTAAACAGGGACAAAGGTTTTAATCTTCAGCAGAACTACCCTAATCCGTTCAATCCTTCCACCGTTATCAATTACGAATTGGCGACCGGCGGAAAAACACAACTAAAGGTTTATAATGTACTCGGCAATGAAATTGCCACTTTGGTCAATGAGGAAAAACCCGCTGGCCGATATCAGGTCGCTTTCGGGAAAGGTGCTGAAGAGAACCTGGCAAGCGGATGCTATTTCTACCGCCTTACTTCCGGCACTTACACCGAGGTTCGGAAAATGTTACTGGTGAAATAGCACTACGGATTAATTGTTATTATTCGAATTGTTTGATTGGACATACCACAGTTGTCCACTCATTTTGCGCCGGGGTTACGTATTCTTACGGCAGAAAAAAAAACTGCCGCGATTTGAGAGAACCGCGGCAGTATATCTGGGTTAAGATAGAACCACTAAAAGCCTATTTATTTGATTGATGTTGATCACTCCTTTCAGTTTAGTGAATGAAAGTAGAACAGAACCAAAGCCTTAGTTATAAATTTGAACTGAGCCTTCTGAGATTAATGTTTTATACTCCTTTCCAATAAATGATTAAATCACTTTATTAAGAATCTCCCATGTTCACTTTGCAGATATCATGCGCCGCGAACAATGAATAAGAGCATGGATTGAACGTAACATTTATTTATTAAAGAAGCAAGTGATTGAATAATGACTGCCTTATTTTTCCACCTAAATATTTACCAAACGCAGTCTGTCACTTTGGTAAAGAATTCACAAATGGCATTTGCATGTGTACAAAAAACATTCTATTCCATATGTCCAATTAATGTAAGCATAAAAATAATTATTATTGTGGCCTGATTTGTCCTGATATAGAACACGTTAATCCAGATTCAAATTTTCATTTTGTTCTGTCACGGAAAATCCATTCGCACCATCATGGTCATCCATCAGTTCGGAAAACAATCCAATTGGAATAACAGTTTCAGTTTTGGATCTGCCAAAAATTTTGCACCATGTCGTTGAGTCACAATAAAGGTAACTCAAAAGCTCATCCGTCTTCACACAATGCTGTTCTTGAACAGCGCTTCAATCAGTATGTTCCCTGCTGAATAGGTGCTTTCTCAAAATGGAAGCCGCAGCAATCAAGCATGGAACAAGAGCATCGCGCTAAGCCAATGCTTCACGCTCGCCCTATAGCCGCTTTTCCTTCGCGCCCTAAATTTCTCTTGATTTGATGTTCCAGTTGCTTTGAATGCCAAAAGACACTCAGATAATCCAATTTCACCGTTTTTACCAAAAATCCATTTTACCGCCGGCTATTTATTGTTTGCATAAAATACTTGCAATTCCTTGAGTTGTTCCTTATCTTATGTCTGACATCTTACAAATTATAGAAATACATGTTCACACAATTGGCAAAACGCGAAAATCTGTCTAAAAAGATAGCGTCCGACATCGAGAACGCAATTCACAGCAGAGAGCTGAAAGTCGGTTCCAGACTCCCCTCAGAGCTGGACCTTTCCCAACAGTTTAACGTCAGCCGGGCCACTATTAGGGAAGCCCTGCATACGCTGGGCGCAAAAGGCATTATTTCCATTCAAAAAGGAAAAGGCATTTTTGTGGAAGGGATCTCCTCAAAGCACGTTTCCATTCCCATGCAGTCCTATCTCCGTTTCCAGATGGGTGAACAAACCATTATCGATCTTATTGAAACCAGGCTGCTTATTGAGCCTGCTATTGCAGAAAGTGCTGCCCTGAACAGAACTGAGGATGATATTCTAGTATTGCAGAATGATTTACAGGCGCTGGCCAAATTGGAAGGAACTCCCGAAGAATTGGCGGATCTGGATATGCATTTTCACCTGCACATTTCACAGGCAACACATAACTCGCTCATCGCGTTGATAATTAAACCAATTTTCGATCTGCTGCCCATTCTGAAAGTGGATGTCATCAGAACCGTTCCGGGTGCAATAAACTCGGCATTGGTGTGGCACCAACAAATATTCGAAGCAATAAAATCATCTGACGCAGAGTCAGCAAAAAACAAAATGAAGGAACATCTGCTCGTGGCAAAAGAACACGCGCAAAGCCTTCCAAAACAAGCAATATCTTAATTTTAATTAATTCATTACAAGAGGTTACTATGATAGATTTTACCGGTAAAGTGGCAATCGTCACCGGTGGCGCCCGTGATATAGGAAGAGCTATTTCTGTTGGTTTGGCCAGACAGGGAGCTTCTGTTGGAATAAATTACTTCGACAACGAAACGGATGCTGTTGAAACTCAGCGTATTATCACTGAAGCTGGCGGAAAATGTGTTCTTATTCAGGGTGATGCAACAAAATTCGAAGATTGCCAGAAACTGGTTAATGAAACGACAGCAAAATTCGGTCAAAAAGTTGATGTACTGGTGAATGTGGCCGGTGGCCTTGTTGGCAGAAAACCCGTTGTGGAGATGGAAGAATCATTCTGGGATTTCCTCATTACCCTGAACCTAAAAAGTGTTTTTCTGATGACCAAAGCAGCAGTTCCCCATATGAATGATGGCGGCGCCATTGTTAATTTCACCTCCCAGGCAGCAAGGGATGGCGGCGGACCGGGTGCATCTGCCTATGCTACCGCCAAAGGCGGCGTTTTAACCTTCACCAGAGCAATGGCAAAAGAACTGGCTCCGCATAAAATACGCGTTAATGCTGTTTCACCGGGAATGATCAACACGACGTTCCATGATGTGCATACCAAACCGGAAGTACGGGTAAAAGTTGCCGCCTCTACCCCACTCGGTAGAGAAGGTAACGCAACCGAAGTAGCAGACCTGGTATTATATTTGGCATCGGGTAACTCTTCCTTTATCAACGGAGAATCGGTCGAAATTAACGGTGGAATCTTTTTTTCCTGACAGGAATTCGTAAGGTTCAACATTCCGGGTCTTTTTTCCCATATTGCCCGGAAAGAATCCTTAAAACCTGCCAATTGATAAAAATCGCAAACAAGGAGAGGCCGATGTTTTGAAATATCCCCTCTCTTTGTTGTATTTACGGTATCGTATTGCAACTTCTTTTAAATGTTTTTTTTATTGAAAGTGATTATGAAACGAATTGCTATTCTCCTGCTTGCCATTACAACAATGCTTTCCGCGCAGCGTAACTTTCTGCTGTTAACAAACGACGATATTTCTGCCATTAAATCCGACTGGAACAAGTACGAGGTTTTCAAAAAGAGCTACGAGGAAGCCAAACGGGAGATTGATGTCGCCCTGACGCAGCCCATTGCTGTACCTGTCCCTGTTGATGCTGCAGGCTACACACATGAACGTCATAAACAAAACTATACCCTGATGTATAATGCAGGTATGTTCTATGCCTTTACCGGAGAAAGCAAATATGCTGAATTTGTAAGGTCCATGCTGCTTAAATATGCAGAACTCTACCCCACCCTGAAAAAGCACCCGGCGGCTGCCTCCGAAGCACCCGGAAGATTGTTCTGGCAAAGCCTCAACGAAACAGTCTGGTTATTCTATTCTATACAGGCATACGATTTTGTTAAGGATTATCTTACACCGCAGGACAGAAACCTGTTCGAAACAAACGTATTCAGAAAAATGGTAGAATTCTTTACAACTGAGGGTGTTCATGAATTTGATCTCATCCATAACCACGGAACCTGGTCTTCCGCCGCTGTGGGCATGACCGGGTTAGTATTACATGACACCGATTTGGTACAAAAGGCCCTTCTCGGTTCCAAGAAAAACGGCAATGCCGGTTTCCTTAAGCAAATAGAACAACTCTTCTCTCCTGACGGATACTACACAGAAGGGAGCTACTATGCACGGTATGCCTTTCTCCCCTTCTTCATTTTTGCTGAAGCATTGGAAATTAATCGCCCCGATCTGAAAATTTTTGAATACAAAAATGCCGTCTTCAAAAAGGCGTTCTACGCTGCAATGCAAATGACCTATGTAAACGGTGCGTTTCTCCCCATCAACGACGCCATAAAAGACAAGAATTTCCTTTCCCCTGAAATCGCTGTCTCGTTGGATATTGTCTATAAACGCTTCGGTGAAGACAAATCGCTTCTTTGGATAGCAAAACAACAGAATACCGTTTCACTTAACCGCGGTGGACTTTTGGTGGCGAAGGCTCTTGCGGAAAACCCAAAACCCGAAATGTTCCCCTATAAAAGCATAGCATTGAATGACGGTGCAGAAGGCAAAAACGGCGGTATCGCCCTGTTGCGCTCCGGTTCAAATGCCGATCAGTCATTGCTCTCTTTTAAATATACTTCACATGGCCTTTCGCATGGCCACTATGACAAGCTTTCCTTCTGCTATTATAATCAGGGACGCGAAATTATCCCGGATTACGGCTCCGCACGATTCATCAATATAGATCCCAAATGGGGCGGCCGTTATCTGCCTGAGAACAAGAGTTATGCAGTGCAAACCGTTGCGCATAACACTATCGTTCAGGATGAAAAATCGCATTACAACGGCAAGCGCGAATTTTCCGATAAAGGCAACCCATATTTCCGCTTCTTTTCAGGAGATGACAAGCCATTACAGGTTTCGGGCGCGGCTGATACAACAGCATATCCCGGCACCCGTTTGCTCCGCACGTTCTTTATGCTCAACGACACATCATTTTCCCAGCCTGTTGTTGTTGACGTGTTGAGCGCGTTCTCCGAGAAAGAACATCAATTCGATCTGCCTTTCTATTACCTTGGTCACTTTATTGAAACCAATGTTAACTATAAAGCATACGACAAAGAACGCAAACCACTCGGCAAATCTGCCGGTTACCAGCACCTCTGGAAAGAAGCGGAAGGAAAAGCCGCGGATTATTTTATGTTCACCTGGATGAACGGGGAAAGGTTCTATACCATTTCTTCAACCGCTGACACAACTACGGATGTTTTCTTCACCCGGATTGGTGCAAACGATCCAAAATTCAACCTGCGTAACGAGCCCGGACTGATGTTGCGCAAGAAGGGCAACTCTGCGGTGTTCGCTTCGGTAATTGAACCACATGGCAAATTTGACGGAGTTCGTGAATTCACCACCGGAGTTGCAAGCAAGATCACTTCCGTTAAAGCACTCAAAAACGACGGATCAGCCACAGTGATCCGCATAGAAACTATAACAGGTGCCAAATGGTATGCATGTGTCTGGAATAACGACAGCAATGCGCAGGAAAACCACACTGTGGAAATTGACAACAGGAAGTTAAACTGGGAAGGCTTTTATTCCCTTATTAAAAATTAACATAACAAGGATGCAACAAATGGAAAGCTTTAAAACCGGCTTTATTTTTGACGAAACCGTAGCGTGGGAAAACGTAACCGACGGTATACGTCGCAAAATTCACTCGTACGATGAAAACCTGATGCTCGTGGTTGTCGAGTTTAAAAAAGGCAGCATTGGCTACGCGCACAAACATCCGCATACTCAGCTCTCATTTCTTATTAGCGGTTCATTTGAAGTGCAGATTGGAAATGAAAAGAAAATTCAAAAAGCGGGCGATTCCTATTTCATTCTCCCGAATATCGAACATGGTGTGGTTGCACTCGAGGACAGTTTGCTGCTTGATGTGTTTACCCCGCATCGTGAAGATTTCGTAAAATAAATAACATAAGGAACAGTATGAAAATTCGTGGTCTCCGCTGGATAGTCATTCTCTTGATTGGTCTGGTTACCGTTGTAAATTATATTGACCGAAATGCTCTCTCTATCATGTGGCCGCAGATTTCACAGGATCTGGGCCTGAACAAAGATGATTATAAATTAATACTCACCTTTTTTATGGTCGCTTACGCTGTGAGCCAAAGTGTGTCAGGGAAAATTTATGATTTGATTGGGACTCGTCTCGGCTTCGTTTTCTCAATCTGCATATGGAGCCTGTCCTCGGGCCTGCACAGCATTGTAAACAGTTTTGGATTCCTTGCTGCTATCCGATCCACACTGGGGTTTGGTGAAGCAGGAAACTGGCCTGGTGCAGCAAAGTCCAATGCCGAATGGTTCCCCGTTAAAGAGCGTGCTCTGGCACAGGGAATATTTAACGCCGGTGCTTCTGTCGGTGCAATCATTTCCGCTCCTCTCATCGCCTATCTCTTCAGCACATTTGGATGGCGCGCAACGTTCCCCATAATTGCCAGCTTCGGCTTTCTTTGGCTCATCCCCTGGTTATTCATTAACCGCGGAACACCTCAGAAAACAAAGTTCATTACCGAAGAGGAGCGTGCATATATTCTTGAAGGACAAAAAGTCAGTGCCCCCACCGACGTAATCGAAAAGCCTCTGAAATGGGGTCAACTCCTCAAGATTAAACAAAGCTATTCGGTTATTGTTTCGAGATTCTTTCTTGATCCAATATGGTGGATGTTTGTCGCCTGGTTACCAATCTATTTGTTCGAAAAGTTTAATTTCGACATAAAACAAATTGGCCTCTTTGGATGGGTACCTTATGTGGGTGCCGCTGCGGGGAGTTTGCTTAGCGGATGGATATCCGGTTCATTGATCAAAAAAGGATGGACCGTCAACAAGGTGAGAAAAAACACCATTTTTCTCGGCGGCGTAATATGCTTCGTTGCCCTCCTGTTTGCAGCCAATGCCTCAACACCGCTTACGGCCGTGTTACTCATCGCTGCCATTCTCTTTGGGTTTCAGTTCTCCATCAATAACATTCAGACCATGCCCAGCGATTTTCTCCAGGGAAAATCGGTCGGTTCATTGGCAGGACTCGGCGGAGCCTCTGCGTCTCTTGGTGTTGTCATCTGTATGTGGTTCGTTCCCTGGCTCTCAAAAATCAGCTGGTACTATTTCTTCATGATGGGTGCTGTGCTCGTTCCATTGGGAATTGCATCAGTATTCATTTTTGCCGGTAATATTACCAAAATTGAAAAAGCCCAAAACGCTACTGTTAATTAATTAAAAACCGGAATATGTATCATATGAAATACCGAATTGGCATTCTTCTTCTCATTTTCGTTTCAGGTTTCTCAGTTGCTCAAAGCAAATATGATACGTATTCCGGGTTTACCGTCCCGACCACAGCTATACTCCCTGCCACTGAAGTTCACCCCGCTTTATTCTTTAATGCCTCACAGGCAGCAAAAATAAAAAGCAAAAAAACTGCCGATACATATGCTGCTACCCTCTGGTCAAGAGTAAATTCTCTGATCAGTTCATACAAATCCAAAGACCCTGCAGGCACCGATATCAATACCCGTCCCCAGATGGCTAAGATACTTGCCTTACACTGGATCCTGTACGGTGACACCACGTCCAGACGGCTTGCAATTGCCTGCCTTTCAACTGCATACGATAACGTCCCGAGAACGTCAACCTCCTCCGATTTTGACGGCGATTATGACGAAATCTACAGAGCAACCTGGCTGCAAAATTATTGTGAAGCATATGATTGGGTCTATTCGGAATTAACCACTGCACAAAACACCGATATACGAAACCGGATTGCAACCGAAACATTGTTGCTGGTGAACAACATGGTCTCCGGGGCGAAATATGCTCCCCGCCCGCATAACCACCGCTCAAAACCGGCATGGGGAATTGTAACTGCTGCACTTACCCTGTCCTCAGACTCCAGAGCTGCTGCATGGCTCACCTTCGGATTAACTCAGGCAAACACGGTTACAAAATACCAGTTCAGTGCAGATGGAATTTATCGCGAAGGCTCTCACTATATGCTCTACAGCTACGTGAACTACCTCCCTTATTTGTGGCATTATAAAAACGTTTCCGGCGTCGATCACTTTCAATTCTACCGTGCATCTTTTGAAATGCCCATTTTGCTCCGCAATGGAAGAGGGTGGCTGCCCAATATTGAAGACGGCTACGAAAAACCGTTCCCCGGTCACATGGCTGCCGCTGCCTATATGCAGACTCCCACTCTGCTCCACCCAACTGAACCACTCGGTAAAATTCTTCAATGGAATTGGGCCAATACCAGTTTTATTACCAACGCATATACCGGCGCAACCAATGATGCTGTTTGGGACATCGATGACTATCTGACCTATGACCCGACCATTACTGCTGCTGCCCCGGTATTCAACGGAACATTTAACACGCAGGCAGGAGTCGCACTTTTTCGCGATTCGTCTTCGTTGGCGCAAGTCCCCTCTAAATACCTGCTTTTCCACGCAGTTCCGGAATGCGACAACCATAATCACCCGGATTTGTTAAGCTATATACTTAGTTATAAAAACACTATACTTGCAACGGATGCAGGCTATGGCAAAGATGGTTCATCCGACGCCGACAGAGCGTGGTACACTTCAGCCGCAGCCCACAACATTGTTACCACTAATGGCTCCGGCCCCATGGACATTGCCGATAACGTAGGCCCAACAAGCTCAAAATTCATTAACTCCCCAGTCTGCGACATTTCTGAAAAGATTGCCGGCACATCTGCTGCAAACGGAAAGATTAAACGCGGGATCATTTTTCCTGAACGGAATTACTGGGTGGTCTATGATGTCATGACTGCATCAGCGGCCGCTTCCTATATTCTTAATATTCATTCAAGAGGCTCACTTTCATTGTCCGCAAATAAAGCCACATGGACCGAATCATTCGATACTTATGGCAAAGGTGCCCGCCTTCACTCATTCATTCTGGCTTCTGCGCCTGACACCCTGTCAACAGCTACGGGAACAACCAGCCTGTATAAAGATGCTGATCCTCAAACCTATGTTCAGGCAAAAATGACTGGAAGCAATGCTGCTTTTCTTCATCTCCTGTTCCCTGCTGACTCAACTGTCGCGTTCCCTGACATTAAAGATATTTCTTCAGGAGTCGCAACCGGATTCGTGATGAGCGACCCGGGCTCAGAGACTCACCAAACAACACTTCTGCGGCAAAAAAACACGACCTCACTGGTTAATAAAATCACCACCGATGCAATTTGCCTCTGGACCCGGCACGATTCATTGCAACTCAAAAAATACGCCTTAATCGATGGGCGTGTTCTTTCGTTTAACAGCACCAACTGGTTGACCGCATCTCAAAATGTCACTCTCACTGCCGATCTCTCATCCGCCGGCAAAACAACGCTGATAATCGATACGATTACAACATCTACAAAACTTTCTGTCCGGCCATCGTTCAAAGTGGATTCTTCGTTGAATGTATATTTCAATGGAAATACTATTGCTTTCAGTATTGACTCCGGGAGAGTGAACATCACATTGACCGGGACCGGGACTCTTGAGATCATCCCACAGCCCAATAAAACCGATAAGAGCACACTTCCGGTGCGGGGCAGCAACCTCATCAAAATAAAGGGAGTTTATCCCAACCCGGCTAATCCCTCTACGCGGATTGTGGTATCAATTGAGAAACCGACCTATGTTGCCCTGGATGTTTATGATATACTCGGTAAAAAGACAGCTTCCCTTTTGCCCTGGTCACAGCAGCAGGGAGAGATTGCCTTCCTTTGGAACGGTAAAGATGACGAGGGACGGCAGGTCGTCTCAGGCTGCTACTTTGCCCGCCTGACCAGTTCCGAAATTAGTGTCAGTAAAAAATTCCTGACACTCAAATAGAACGGACTTTTTGAAGCACTCAATTTTAACTCAATATTTTTAAACAATCCGGCGTTTCACCTGTCTTTTGTATTCAGAACTGAATCTGAGCTTCCTTCTCCTTCACCAAAACATTAGTGCCAACTTAACAGATTGCTGATTATCACCATCTTCCAATCTCCCGCGTGAGGTCTTGACTTCATATTCTTTTAAACCCTAATCTTGTATTAGAAAATAAACATAATCATAAACTTACATAAGTCTAGAGTATTATGCCCTCCCTCGTCATTTGGGAAATGGAGTCAACTTAACACAATAGGCATGATTTCATTTGATACTCTTTCTTCAAATATCGCCGCTAAGGTAATTTTAGCAGCCAATAATGCAGCCCTTCTGTTCCCTCGCCCTTCGGGCAATGGTGTCAACTTAACAAACCCTTGCCCTTTCTCATTAGAAAATCTCACTGATAAATATCATCCGTGGATCAATTTCGCCCGCCAATAATGCGGTTATTCTGCTCCCCTCTCTTTTCAAGAGAGGGGCTGGGGGTGAGTTCCCTTGCCAGATTCACACTAAGTTGACACCATTGCCCTTTGGGAGAGGGAATGAGGGTGAGGGCTTTAGTCTTAATAAATTCATGTACTTATACGAAAAGGTAGTTGCTATTGCACTTTTCGGGTTTACTTCAATTTCAACTTATTATGAGAGCTGTTACTCAAAAATCTTTTTCCATTTCCCATTACATTTCTTATATGCCGGCCAAAAAAAATGGCTGAGCCCATTTGGGACTCAGCCATTGCAATTGTAAAGTGAACTTCACTTACCGTCAAAAGGCTGATGAATTGCTCTCCATCTGTTGAGGAATGTGGGTTCAGCCAAACGGATTAGTCTTTGCTCTTCTGTGCCTTTGTTGTTCTTTCAGTTACAGATACTTTTCCGGAAGTTGTCCCGCTTGGCTTCTTGCTGCCTCTGAAACTAAATGCATTATTGTCGCAGATAAGCAAATCGTTGTTATCGACGTATCTGGTCCCATCCAGGTCTGCAACGGCATAACCTGCCGTGAATGCAAAGGCGGCATTATCAATTAACAGCAAATCGTTATTGTCAATATATCCGCTTTGATCAACATCTCCACAGAAAACGCACCATCTGGTACCCTTCTGCACCTCATTTGAACCATATGCCTGGGTTGCAGCAGTTGTAAAATCATAACTTGCTGCTTCTCCGGCGGTAATGGCAATACCGTTTGCACTCCATGTCTCAAGTATTGCTCTGCCTTTCACAACCACATAATAGGTCCCGTTACTCACTTTACTGAACATTGCGTTTCCGCTAAACGTCGCTGAGTCAATAACAACCAGTGATGTATCCACAAATGCATAAGGAGCCGTACTGTTTGCCAGATAAACGTGCAGTGTATCGGTCATTTTAAGCAAATCCGTCACTGAATTATAATAGCCTTCCGGAATGATCTTAAGCGTAAATGGCGCGCCGTTCGCGAGTGCTGCGGCTGAAGCAGCGGTAAAACTGTTGCCCAACACGGTTAAACCCGACGCGGTAATTCTATGCAACAGCGAATCAACCCGACCGGCATTTGTCCAGGTCGATCCGGTCCTGATCCCGCCATACAAATTCGATTCAAAACCGACTACCGCGCTGCTCGCATAGGTCAGCTCCACTGAACTGACCTGGTCAGTTATACCTGAGGATGAAAGGGTCCAATACCGGTTAAGATAATTGTTGTCTACCTTTATATTCGGATGCTTTCCGTTTACCTGAGCTGCTGCCAGACTTGCACCTGAGAACACACCGGATGTAACGGTTATTGTTGCCGGTGAATATCCCACCGTGCCTGCGGTATCACCAAGTGGAAAGGTAAATGCATACGGAAGTGTCTGAGCGTCTGCGATTTTTTTGACCAGTGCACCGGTTCCGTTAGCCATTATCATTGCAGAAGCTGATGGAGTTCCGGCAATGGCAGCTGTTGTTTCAAGGCAAAGGGTATCGGCTCCAACTGAAAGAATACCGGCCGTAAGTGTTAATGTTCCGGCAATCTGTGAATTTCCACCGAGAACCGCGCCCTTGGTGTCATTCAAAACAAGATTCTGGAAAACGCCTGCGCCTGAGATGGTGTGCGCAGAGGTTCCTCCGGCAAGTTGAATATTCCCGGTACCACTGTGAGTTCCGGAATTGGATGCATTGCCATGCAGTGTCACAGTGTACGTCCCGTTGGCAAACACAACACCCGAAGCAACCGAAAGATTTCCGTTAATGGTGGTTGTGCCGCCAAATGTCTTGGTTCCGCTGCCTGCGAGTGACAGGCTTGGATAATCGGTTCGGGCAGTAATGGCCTGTGAACCGGCTGCATTATATTCTACTGTTGCATTAGTTCCGAAAGCATACACCGGTGTGTTGGTCGAACTGAGTGTTGTTGAAGTGCTTCCGCCTATCCCATTTGCATTTGCTGTTTGAAGTTTGCCATTCACAGCAAGCGTGCAAGGCGATACTGTGGTGGAAATAATATATGTATTTGCCGAAAGCACACTGCCCGCATCAACAGTAATGAAGGTACCGGTAACCCCGGTGATGGGAAGTGCGGATGCAAGCGTAACAGTTGAATTATTGCTCACATTGAAGGAACCCCATTTCAATGTTCCGGAATTGGAAACACTTTGGGTACCGCCCTTTGAAAAGTAAATGTCATAAAGTTGAGTAGATGACGAATTTGTCCAGGTACCACCTGATTTAGCCAGATCTCCCGTAATGTAGGTTGTTGATGTCACCACTGAATCGGTAACGTCAGTCGTACCAAAATCTATCGATCCGCTCGTCATGGTGAAATTCCTGATATTAAAAATTCTCATTAACGCTGTGTTATTCAAGATGACACTGGTTGCTGAAGTAGTAAGTGTTCCGGTAACATCAAACGAACCGGCCGCGGTCTTTGTTCCTGAACTTGAAAGCATCAGATTATAATATGTCGTGGCAGGGATACTCTGCGTACCGGTACCTGCGAAACTCACAGAGCTTCCGGTGTTGCAGATAAGGCTTGTGGCGTTAGCCCCGGTTATTGAACTCGTTGAACCTGCGAAGGTCATTGTTCCATTCACTTGCGCCACAGCCGATGTCCCCAACGCAAGAATTCCGGTTCCGGCATTCGTCAAGGTACCATTCACCGTTAAATCAGGAGCCACTGTATGGTTAACGGTAAGGGTGACTGCAGTATTTATTGCCAAAGTACTACCCGTGTTTACAAATACTTTGGAAGCAGCAGTGGAAGCACTCACGGTCACCGTGTGGCCGCTCAAAACACTGATACTTGCAGCATTGGCATCCGGAGCCAGGGTTGCGGAAATCCAGTTGGTGCTGTCTGCTGATGACAGCCATGTCGCCGGCGCATTCCAGTTTCCGGTGGCGGCACTGCGGAAATGATCCGTGTTATGCGATGTTGTAAGCGTGGTAAAGGTCATATCGCTGCCGTAAACTGTACCCAGCGGGCTTACTGCCTTTGTACGGAAATGATACTCTGTACCTGAGGCGAGTCCGGAAACGCTGCCGCTTACTACAGTAGCCGAGGTTCCGGTAACCGGTGATTGTGATGCGGCAACCGCGCTTCCATATGACGTTGTAAGGCCATATTCAAAGGTAACCGTGGTTGAAGCATTATTTGCAGTCACCGATCCGTTTAAAAGTGCTCCGTTGATGGTAAGAGATGTGGCTGCCGAAGTTGAAGCTGTTGGAACATCACCACCAAGGCCGTTAACAGCAACTGTTTGGGTTGTTGCGCCGGAGCTTACATTGGTTATTGTCCCGGAATAGGAGTTCATCGCAGTTGGCGAAAAACGGACATAAACAGGCGTCGCGCTCACTGTTGACCCGCTTTTGGTTAAGGTCAGCGAGCTTGTATACGTTCCTCCTGAGGTGGTTGAGATCGTAAAGCCTGTTGGCGCCGTAATGGTGATGTTATCCGTAAGGTTAATGCCTGAGACTGAGTAAACCGCGTCAGTTGAATTTGTGTTAATCTGCACTGACCCAAACGACGCCGGGTTGAGCGCTGAAACCGCAATGGTGGGAGACGAAGGCCCGGTAAACGTCAATGCACTACTCACACCGGTGGTCGCATTGTTGAGATACACTTGAACGCTTAGCCCATCATTCGCATCAACAAAGGGAGGAATGGTTATGGGGAATGTCGCCACACCGCCGGCGTCGGTTGCAGTAACACTCTGTGCCGATTGTGTTACGGAAAATGAAGCACCATTAACCGTGTAGGATTCTGTTGTGACAGCATTGTTATTGATAACCGAAGGAATATCTTTAAATACGTAACCAGATACTGCATTTCCATACTGATCCCTGGCTGTCAGAGTAGCCGTACTCGTATTCCCAAGAGAAAGAGCCGGTGAAACACTCACCGTTGATACAGAAGCGGATACAGCCCCGGCGTTTATTTGCTGAGTAACAGTTGCATCAGTGTACCCCGTAGCCTTCACCGTTATCACCTTGGACCCGGAAGTGGTCAGCAGCGTATTTCCGCCCGAAGGAAGCAGCGTTATCGCTCCGGCAGTTATGGTATAATCAGTTGTTAAGGTTAAAGCAGTGCCACCAACCTGAACTGCTGTTATCGCCGATCGCCAGGTTGCATCATCGGTGAAGCCAATGGGTATGGAATGATCAACGTCGTTATCCACCGTTAATGCTGTCAGTGCGGGAGGTGTAAGGAATAAGGTCGCGGTTAATGATACATTATCCAGTCCAAGGCCCTGCGAATTTGACCCGCCGGTGTTGGTAAAAACCCATTTGAAATATATATCGCTTCCGCTGGCTATATTGACCCCGGTAAGCGTAACACTCTTGGTTACCGATGTGCCGCCGGTAAAAGTATACGAACTTGTTCCGGTTGGAAAAACCGAAGTAGCAATATCACCTGCTGATTGTGCTGTCCAGGAACTGCCATTCGTCGAAGAAAAAAAGGCTAATGAAAAGGTGCTGGAATTAATGCGATAGCGCTCGATATCAAACGAAATAACTAAACTGGTGATCTGTGTCCCGGAATTATTCCTGTAATAAGCCATAATTCCGTTTGGACTGGCATAAGAGCCTGAAGTCATAAACCCTATTGCTCTGTCCGTTGTTGTTGTTCCATTTCCCCAGTTATACCGCCCACCCGCGCTCGGAGTACCTGATGAAGCACCCTGGCTTACTGCGGCCAAATTGCCTGATGTCGTCCAGGCTGCTGATGTGCCTGCACCGGCAGCGGTCATTTTCCAATTCGTCGGAAGACTTGCGGTGGTAGTTGTCCCAATCCCGTCAAAATTTTCAGTAACGGGTGTGGCACTGGAAATGGATATCTGCGCCCAGGTTTGTGTTCCCAGAAGAAGAACAGCCATCAAATATAAAAAGAATTTCCTGCTCATTATCTTTTCCTATGGTTGTATAGAGTTATTTTTCAATTTCTTGGACTTTGCCTACTGTTTCAGATTGAAGAGCCTGTTTTCCCGACCGGTATCAGGTAGCGGTTCCGGAAAACAACATACAGTTATACCAATGGCATACAATCAATTTGATCCGGACAGATATAGTATCCCGTCGAGTCAATAAAAGATTCGCCAAAATTTTTAGTTACTCAATTTGTAGTAGGTACAGAAAATATTTCTGGAGTGATTTTTTTTATTCACCGGCCAAAAATCAGGAATGGTTACCTGAAGAGTTCTAGTTTCCCTTGTTCAGCTTTGCTGCACGTATTAAATCAGCTGCGCGTATTTTTATAGTTACAGGCAAAAACCGGGAGATAGTAATATTTCGCAGAATGTGTGTGCATCATCACACAATAATCCAATTTTAGTTGAATTTATATACGTTTTCCACGAATAAATAATTTAGCTATTTTTTTTCAAAAAAGAAACAAAAAGAAGGTAAACTTTGTATGATTTTTTTCCGGAGCCTAAAAATATTCCGTAAATACGCTCCCATTCCGCCCGCCTGGAAGTATTGTTCCCGCACTTTCCAATGTATACTGCAAAAAAATTGGCTGAATCTCTTTCGAAATTCAGCCAACCATAAAAGCCAATCAGTTTGCTTTGCTCAGTTATTGTTTGAACCGGTTCTTTTGTTCGGATTCATTCAACTAACCAACCAATAATTTACCGCTTACTCATTAGTGTTCTTCGCCTGGATCATTGTCGGTCTGACAGTATTCGGCGCGGCGATAGCTTTTTTTGCAGGTCGCGGACTCGATTTACCAATGAAGTTAAAAGCGTTATTATCGCAAATAAGCAAATCATTGTTATCAACATATTGGGTTCCGTCAAGGTCGGTTTTTACTGTGCCAGACTTGAAAGCGAAAGCGTCATTGTCAATTAATAACAAATCATTGTTGTCAATATATCCGGTTTCGTCAACATCACCGCTGTACAGGCAGTATTTCCCTGAAATTAGTTTTAGCTTGCTGCCATATGCCTGTGTTTGAGCCGATGTGAAATCATAATTTACCGGGGAACCGGCTACTATTGCCTCTCCGCCGTCTTTGCTCCAGGTTTCGATCGTATTGACATGAGTGATATAGATGTAATACGTGCCGGAAGTCAGGGCTGTGAAAGACGCTGAGCCAACTAAAGTTGACGGATTTATTGTTGCCGTATGTGATTCAACATCAGCAAAAGGTGATGTCGCATTCGCAACATGAATGGTGAATACTTCAGTCGGGAAGGCTGCGTTTGTTGCATAATTGGAGGCATAACCTTCGGGAAGCAAGGTTACGCTAATTACAGTTGCCGGAATCATCAATGGTGAAGTTGCATCGGAAACAGTGAAACGGCCAAATGCGGTAACCGCATTTGCTGCTGTGGTATGAGATGTGGTTCCTGTCATATCATATGCAGCACCAACTGCCGTCCAGTCAGTCCCGGAATTGGTTGAAACATACACCTGGCCTAAATTTGAAGCACTGAATACCTTAGAGTTATCATAGTCAGATAACCAGGTAAGTGCCAATGATCGTGTATCAAACGGAGCCGTACCGGATGCTGTTATATCCCAGTATGCATTGATACTCTGGTTGCTGCTGCCGGTTTGATGTGTTCCTGTTACACGGGTAATGACAACGTTTCCGATATCAGTCGAACCGGTTATGTTTGCACCCAGGAAACTCAAAGTACCAGTTCCAACTGCTCTTGAATCCATGCTTGCGTTTCCGACTATCCTGCTCGCGCTCACACCGGCTGGGTCAGTTGCCGTAGCACCGAAATGAAGTGTATGAGCACCGGTAGTCAACAAACCGTTGGTCAGTGTTAAGGTTCCGTTAATTGTCAGATCAGACCCTAGCGAAACACCCGCTGCGTTGTTAATGACAAATGTCTGAGCTGAATTAGTTGTCAATGTTCCCAGATTGGTAATTGACTGTGCAGTGGTTCCGGTAAAATTCAGTGTACCGGCTGAAGCTGGTGCAAAATTCAAAGTGGCACCCGCTGCAACAGAAATGTTCCCTTTAATGTTGTGCGTTGCAGTGGTCATTCCAAAGTTAAGCGTTCCCGCCGTAATTGTAAGATTGTCAATAGTGACGCCTGCTGCTCCGGAAACACTGAATGAGGCTGATGCAAAATTCAATTCAAAATTCGGATAGGTTCTGCCGCTGAACGATGGTATCAAATTCGCTTGAAGAGAAAAGTTGCTTCCTGTCTGGAACACCACTTTTGAAGAAGGCTGGCTGAGTGCAAATGGATTTGATCCCGACATCTGGATAAAAGTAGCTCCTGACACGAAGATAACACTTGATGCAGTTCCAAGTGACGTGAAAACATTTCCTGAGGTTCCTGTACCCTGAGTTAAGCTCGAGCCTGATTGGAAAACGATACCTGCTGAACCAACTACTGCTGCATCTGCTGCATCCATAGAATGAGCGCCACTAGTAAATGCCATGGTGCCGCCAATTACAGCATTCGCTCCGGTACCAACCATCAATTTGAGACTATTGGTTCCGGTTATATTTAAAGCCGAACCGCTGGGAACATCCAAATCAGTTCCTTCGCCACCGGAAATAGTCACTATTGTGGAGGCAGCAGCTGCCTGCAAGGTAACTGCGGTATTATTTGATAAAATAAGCTGACCGACAGTCTGCGTTGGAACATTTGTTACTGATACTGCACCACCTGTGCTGAATAAAAGAACATCGTTTGTTGATTGATTCGGTCTCGCTGGTGTCCAGTTGCTGGCTGCCTGATAATCGGTTGTTGCACCATTCCAGGTATACGTCGTAACAACATTTGTGGTTGGCGTATTGTTAATACCTGGAGACGTTACATTGTAATTTTCGGAATTGTTGGTCCCAAGATTATAATCATAGACTGCAAAATGATAAGTTGTCCCGTTAACAAGTCCGGTTACGGTAACAGTTGAACCGGTTCCGTCGTAAACAACTTTGTTTCCACTGCCTTGGTCGGTGGCAGAGGTGAAAAGGCTGTTCACGCCGCTAAGCGCAACCGCGTCTGTGGGTGCAAACGAAACTGCTGTGCCTGCATGGGCAACCACAACGTGGTTGGTTCCGCTGCCGCCCGCAAAATTTACAACTATGGAATTATTATCGACAGAGCCAAAGGTAATTGCCGATTGCGTTGCCGGTTCAACTGCAAGCTGAATTCCGGTCACGCTGGTGCTTATTGTAGTGCCACCTACTGTGGTATTGTCTATATTCTGCGTCACCGTTCCGGTGCTTCCGGTTGGGTGGAACCTGACATAGACAGGAGTTACTGCAACCGACCCGGAAACCTGTGTCAACGTAACTGTTGAACCGAACCCTGAGCCCGAGGTGGTTGAAACCTGAAAATCGGTCGGAGCGTTTATCACTATATCGTTGGTCAAACTTGTTCCGGAAACTGTATAACTTTGTTCCGCAGAGCTTGAACCGACAGCCACTGCACCAAAACTTGTCATTGTACTGGCAACAACTATTGTCGGTGAAGTTGCAACAGCGAAGGAATAACTGGTGCCTGTGATGGTGTTTGTGGCAACGGTTCCACTCGCAGTTGTGAAATTTGCCTCAGAAAGCGATGGCTGAGTGGCGGCAGTTGTGCCATCAACTCCGCCGGCAACATCGGCAACGACGAAATAGTTTTTGGTTGTGGATGCCGGGAGTGATTCGGCTGTAAAACTGAAACTTATACCGGTACTGCTTATGGTACCTGAACTGGCAACAACCGAGTTATCTCCGGAAGTACCATAATCATTGTCCGTTGAAGTATATAATTTTGCATTCAGAAAACGTGTTGACGGATCAACAGAAAAAGGAACTGTCACTGCTGTATAGCTCATAGCACCGTTTGCAGTAAGTGAATAGCCCAACAATGCTTTGTTTGAAGAGGATGCTGTAAGAGGTGAACTTGCAACACCAGTGGTAAGCTGTGCTAAAGTTGCAGTAGCTGAAACACTGGCGGCCACGGCATCAGCCCAAGTTGTGGCTACTCTTATTCCATCCACTTTAACAGTTGGCATACTTCCAGCAGTACCTTGGCGAAGGAAAACCGCGGTTAATGTAGTTGCATCTGTGCCAGATGTCGTTACTGTATGTATGGTCGGGGTAGGCTCAACACCTCCAGGGGTCGGATTAACGAACAAATCAACAATATCGTTCAAGCTACCCGAAACAAAAGTATATTTGAGTACCACCAAATAAGTGGTATTAAGACTATAAGCAGAAGAAGTGTAAACCACAGTTTCAGTTGCTTTTGAAAGTCCAAACAGGAATCCACCAGTAGTAGTTTTAATATACAATCTGGCGTTGAATGTCGATGTACCTGTTCCTAAATGAAAGAAATAATCACCAGTTTGTGCAGCTGAAACATTAACCATTGCAGCCACATAGGCTGATCCGGAAGTTATTGCAGTAAAAGTATGATTGACATCCTGTCCTGAAACCTGGGCAATCGAAGCGGCAAGCCCAACTCCAGAATTGGCATATCCACTATAGGTTAATCCCGTAGACGAAACCAAAATAGGATTTGTGGTACCTCCGCTATGAGCAGTCCAACCATTAGCGGTGAGTGCTGTTCCTGAGGTATAATCAAAATCTTCTGTAAGCAGAGGTTGTCCGAATCCTTGTCCTATAAAGATTAGACAAAGAAATAATATAAGAAGTGTCTCTCTCTTCATGATCTTTCCTTGAATTATTGAAAAAAGCAAATAACGTGCACCTTTTGTTTTTAAAGGACAGGAAATCTAAGCAATTTCTTCTCAAAAAGAAACAAAAAACACTTAATTTACTGTGAATTAATCATTAACTCTTGAATTGATACTTATAACCCGGCTTGTTGGCATTAGTGCCGGCTTGACAAAATTTTTGAAGAGTGTCGTTTCCATTAAATAGTGATCGGACTTGGTCGAATTCCAGTCGTATGAAAGATAAGTTAATGATCACCGCCTGCCAATTCACAAAAAAGTGATACCTGGCTTTCACGCCATGGCGCGTGCCCCGATCCTGGCGGAGAAAGCCATATCGCTTGCAATGTCTCATTAACAACTTCATGAAGCTTGTCCCATGCTGATGCCATCACTGAATCCCGACCAAATACTGTGGATGTTCGAACGCCTACAAATGACCTGGTTCATTCCCCTGCTTCATCCTGAATAAAACCGAGCTCTTTGAGCATTTTAACGACATTAGCTTTTTGAATTGGTTTAACCATATAAGAAGTGCAGCCACCGTTATAATAGGCATCAATTACATCTTTTGCCATGTCAAGCGCGGTCATCATCACAATTTTTACTTCATGCTTGGGAAGAATTTTCATGTCCTTCTCCATTTTCCTTATCACGCCAAGTGCCTCCCGCCCGCTCAATTCCGGCATCATAATATCCAGACAAATCAAATCATAGGGCTCACCCTCTGCAAGTGCCAGTCCAAATGAGGCAACAGCTTCATTCCCGTTCACTGCAACATCACACGTTCCATACTTACCCAGCATTTTTTGCAAAACCAATCGGCTGCCAAAATCATCTTCAACTACTAATATTTTCATGAGTTCACTCTGCTATTTTTTGATTTTTGTTCATGTCAATTCGCTTACCTTTTTGCTGCACTGCTTAAAACCCAGAATTATTTGAAAACAGCTGCCTTTCCCCAATTCACTCTCCACCCACACTTGTCCACCCATTTGATCAGTGAATCTTTTTACAATTGCCAGGCCCAATCCAACGCCGGAGAATGTCCTGGTTCGGGACTCGTCAACCTGCGTAAAGCTATCAAAAATTTTGGCTCTCTGTTTTTCCGCGATCCCGATTCCTGTATCGGATACTCTGAAACGAATGAACGTTCTTTCAAATCGTTCATCAACAACTTCATGATCATATTCCCTGGATGCCAATATTTTTACGTCACCACCCACAGAAAATTTTATTGCATTTGACAACAAATTCGCCAGGATGGTCCCTAATTTCGCCTGGTCACCATATAAAACGTCAGGAACTTCAGGTGCTATGCTGAAGTCGAGCGAACTGCCGTTCCGGTGGGCCTGAGGTTGTAATTGCCCGCTCACTTCCTCAATAAGCTCGCTAACGGAGAAAGCCACTTCTTCAATTGGCTCTTCTTTCAGTTCTATTTCCGAATAGGCAAGCAGATTGTTCAAAAAGCGAAGCAATGTCTGCGATGCTTCCTTAACCAGCGCCAGATACTTTATCTGATCGGAATCAGGATCCATATCAAGCAAAACATCAGTCAGCCCCATTATGGTATTCAGCGGTGTTCGGATCTCGTGGCTCATGTTGGATATGAAATTGGTTTTTGCCTCGCTCGCGCTATCCGCCAGCTTTTTCGCGTGTCGCAGCTCAGCTTCCAGAAATTTCCTGTCAGTAATATCGACACAGAAACCAATATATCCGGCAAACTGACCGGTCGGACCGGTAAAAGGATTCAGAATACAACACAACCACCGGTAAATCCCGTCATGATTCTTCAACCGGAATTCTGTTTCCATAACAGTCTGCTGCTGCAATGCTTTTTCAAACGCGCGTTCGAATTTTTCCCTGTCCTCAGGGTGAGTCCGGGAAAGCCACCCCCGATAAATTTCTTCATCCATTGTTCGCCCGGTAAATTCCAACCACTGCGAGTTGAAATAATTAAAATGTTGATCAGTATTCACCCTGAAAATAAGAAAAGGCAGTTCTTCCAACACCTTAAGATACGATACCCGGTAAGAATACGATTTTAAGTCTGCTTCCCTGCTGCTTCTCAAATCGCTAAACTGGATAAGCCTGCCATCATACACTTTTTCAGTATCAAACAATTCGGTCACTTTCTCTTCAATGGGAATTGTCGTGCCATTTTTCGTGTTGAGAATTTTATAACCAAAAACCGTGCTTTTCGTTTCCTGGTATGACGATTTGCCTATATAGTGTGTAAACGCTTCTGTGGAGGTATCGGGGGTGGTTTGATACACCTCTTCGAGCATCCTGTTCAATAGTTCGTGGGTGGCATACCCAACTATTTTTGACGCCATGCTGTTTGCACTTCTGATAATATTATCCTTGTCCACTATCAGGATGCCGGTTTCAAGAGCATTTAATGCTTCCTGAACCCTGTGCGCATTCATGCGGGACTCATCCGGAATAGTTCTGCAAATGGTAAAAAGTTTATCATCGTTGTAGTTAGTTATACGATAATTAATATCCGTTTTTAATTGCACTGCATCAGCACATGATGCGCAATATTTTCCAATGAAAGTATTCGTGACACACCTCCCAGTTTAATTGCTTCATTGGGCATCCCAAATACCACACAGGATTTTTCGTCCTGGGCAATGGTCTCAGCCCCTGCTTCACTCAATTCCAGCATTCCCTTCGCTCCGTCATCGCCCATTCCGGTCATGATGACGCCGACCGCATTCTTTCCCGCATACCGGGCTGAAGATCGGAATAAAACATCCACTGACGGACGATGCCTGCTTACCAGCGGCCCGTCCTTAATTTCAACATAATAGCGGGCTCCGCTCCGCTTTAAAAGCAGGTGAAAATTTCCAGGGGCGATCAACACCCGGCCTCTGATGACTGAATCGCCACTTTCAGCTTCTTTTACCGATATTTTGCAGAGCGTATCCAGCCGTTGTGCAAAAGCACGGGTGAAATGTTCAGGCATATGCTGCACAATTACAATACCTGGAGAATCCAACGGCAGTGCTTCCAAAAACACCTTGAGGGCTTCCGTACCACCTGTGGATGCACCCACCACAACCACCTTTTCGGTTGTTTCAATCAAAGATGAGTGCCCCGGCTTAGCCAATACCGCGTCTGCATTCAATTTTGGCTGTACAATCGTTTCCCAAATGGATTTCCGCTTCACTCCGGTTTGAGACGCAGCCTTGACTGCGTCACATATGCGTATTTGGGATTCCTGTAAAAACTGTTTTGTCCCCAGTTTCGGTTTGGTGATGATTTCAACTGCTCCATATTCAAGAGCCCGCAGCGTGGTTTCCGATCCCTCCGTAGCCAAACTGGAGCATATGATTACGGGAATCGGACGTTGATCCATTATTTTTTTAAGAAATGTCAGCCCATCCATTCGCGGCATTTCAATGTCCAGCGTTATCACGTCGGGCACTGATTCTTCAATTTTTTTTGCTGCTGCAAAAGGGTCGCCTGCCGTCCCAACCACTTCAATATCCTGATCCATCGAAAGCAAATCGACAATTGTTTGTCGCACCACTGCTGAATCATCAACAACCAAAACCCGTATCTTCCGTTTCAACTTCGATTCCATAGTAGTCATATTCAGTTAACCTTTTTATATATGGTCGAAGCGATCCGTTTTAGCGGCAGCGTCATTCCCATTATTGATTCTGAGTGACCCAAAAACAAATATCCTCCCTTGCGTATTTTACCCGCGATCCTGTTTAATACCTGTTCCTGTGTTTCTTTGTCAAAATAGATCAATACATTTCTGCAAAAAACCGCGTCCAAATCCTGCGGCACAGCATAATCTTCATCAACAAAATTGATCCGCAGAAACTTCACAAGACTGCATATTTCCGGGCTCATACGCACAAGCTTTTTCGCAGGGTCCTTACTTTTTAGCAGATACTTCTTCTTCAGTTGCATAGGAATTATGTCAACACTCTCCAAATCATAAATGCCGGTGGCCGCCTTTTGCAACACATCAGTGGATATATCTGAGGCGTATATTGAAAAGGTCACTGGTGCGGTATTCCGGGAAAATTCGCTTAACACCATTGCCAATGTATACGGCTCTTCCCCCGAAGAACATCCGGCGCTCCAAAAAGAAAATATCCTCTGTGATGCAGATACCATTTCCGGCAGTGCACGTTCCACAAGAAAATTGAAATGCGCGCTCTCCCTGAAAAAATCGGTTTTATTGGTAGTAACAACATCAATCAGGGGAATTACCTCATTCTCGTAACCGCTCTCGGAAAATAAATAGTCCAGATACTCTGAAAATGTGGGAATCCCAAGATATTTCATTCTCCTTCTGACTCTTCCTTCGATCAATGTTCGCTTGTTCTCCGGGAGACAGATGCCGCAACAGGAATATATTTCCTCACTAAGTCTCGTAAATTCCCGGGAGCTCAGATGTTGCCGAAAATAATTTCCTGTTGAAGCAGAGACGCATCTATCCATCATATCCACCAGTGCTGTCTCCCATAAACACCTGTGTTGACGGCTAAAACAGCACTACTCAACATCTGTATTTCCGAGTTCCATTTTACCGGTTTCCTGTACCACTACAAGCTCCTCGGTCGTAAACACACGGTCAATATCCAGGATCATAATGAATTTTTCATCGCGTTTTCCTATCCCGCGCAAGAATTCTGCCTTGAATTTAGTACCAAACTTCGGAGCCGGCTCAATCTGTTCCGGTTCAAATTCAAACACTTCCTGAACAGAATCGGCCAACGCTCCCCATATCAGCACTTCGTCTTCAAGCACAATCTCAAGAACGATTATGCAGGTATTTTTTCTGTTTTCCGTTTTGGACATACCAAACTTCAACCGCAAGTCTATAACGGGAACAACACTCCCCCGCAGATTCAGCACGCCCCGCATATATTCAGGCGTACGCGGAATTTTCGTAATGGTGGTATAATCCAAAACCTCACGGACTTTTGCGACATCAACTGCAAACAATTCTGCTTCCAGAGTCAGCGTAAGGTATTGCCTTACTTCGGTGATTCCTGTTACGCTCATTTTAGTACCTTGTCTTACTTATAAATTTACTATTTGAAAGATGGGGGCATCCGTCTGATGCCCCTGCCTAATTCAGAATTTTTCAAATTCGGTCTCAGCATGCTCAGCCGCTGTATCCATATTCAATTTGAAGCCTTTCACTGGAGGCGCAGCTACCAGCGCCTTACGCAAGTTAACGTTACCGCCGCTGTTGAGGCTCTTTTTCTGATGCGCCGGCTTCTTCTGCAAAACTGATTTTTGGGAATTGTCATCAGTAGTGAAAAACGCCATCACATTTTGCAGCTGTTCAGCTTGCGAAGTAAAATTCATGGCAGTTGATGTCAGCTCTTCCGAGGCTATTACGTTCTGCTGAATTACCTGATCCAGTTGCTGAATTGCTTTATTGATCTGTTCCGCACCTGCATTCTGCTCATTGCTTGCAGCCGAAATTTCCTGTACCAATTCGGCGGTTTTGGTTATATCAGGTACCAGTTTGGACAACATTTCGCCTGCATTCTCTGCCACTTCAACACTGTTGGCAGAAAGTTTGTTGATCTCAGCAGCGGCAGTCTGACTTCTTTCGGCCAGTTTGCGTACTTCCGATGCAACCACGGCAAAACCTTTGCCATGTTCACCGGCCCGGGCTGCTTCAATTGCCGCATTCAAAGCCAGAAGGTTTGTCTGACGTGCAATCTCTTCAATTATCGAAATCTTCCCTGCTATTTCTTTCATGGCAATAACCGTTTCTGCAACAGCCTTGCCGCCTATCTTTGCATTCTGTGCTGATTGCAGGGCAATTTTCTCTGTCTGCAAGGCATTTTCAGCGTTTTGCTTGATATTAGATGTCATTTGTTCCATTGAAGAGGAAGCTTCTTCAGCCGATGCTGCCTGCTTGTTGGCTCCTTCGGATATCTTTGAAGATCCTATGCTCAGTTCCTGGCTCCCGGTTGAAACACTGTCAGCCGCGGCTTTTACGTTCTCAACCACTTCCGTCAGGCCATTGATCATGGCACTCATTGCCTGCATCAGTTTATCCTGTCCTGACCGTTCCTTAGCTCTCACCTGGAGATTTCCATTGGCAATCTCCTCCGCAACAGAGGTGATCTCATTCATCGATTCTATCAGCACATTAAGGTTGTTCTTCAATTCGTTGAAATCGCCATTGTAATTATCCGTGATTTTGTTCGGAACATCACCCTTGGCAATACGGTCCACGTATTCCGCTGCTACATTCAAAGGCCCGATAACCGCATCAAGTGTATCGTTAACACCCTGAACAATTTTTCTGTAATCACCCTGATGCTTGGAAGCCTCGGCACGCGTGGCAAGTTTTCCTTCGACCGCTGCAGTCGAAAGCAAACGTGCGTCGACTACCAATGCGTTCACTGCATCGATGCACACATTAAGATTGTTCTTTATCTCACTAAAGTCACCGTTATAGTTATCCGTTATCTTGTGCGGGATGTCTCCTTTGGCAATGCGATCAACATATTCCGCAGCCACATTTAATGGCCCGATTACTGCATCAAGTGTTTCATTAACACCCTGAACAATTACACGGAAATCGCCCTGATGCTTCGAGGCATCTGCACGGGTTGCCAGCCTGCCTTCAACGGCAGCCTTGGCAAGCACCTTTGCGTCAGCCACCAGTGCATTAACTGCATCAATGCAGACGTTAAGGTTGTTCTTCAGTTCGTTGAAATCACCATTATAGTTATCGGTGATCTTATTGGGGATATCGCCTTTGGCTATACGGTCAACATATTCCGCAGCCACATTCAATGGCCCGATGACCGCATCAAGGGTTTCATTTACACCTTGAACAATTTTTTTGAAATCACCCTGGTGTTTGGAAGCGTTGGCCCGCGTGGCAAGCTTTCCTTCCACAGCAGCGGTAGAGAGTAAAATGGCATCTGCCACCAAAGCATTAACCGCATCAATACAAACGTTGAGGTTATTCTTTATCTCATTAAAGTCGCCATTATAGCTGTCCGTGATCTTTTGGGGAATATCGCCCTTGGCTATACGATCAACATATTCGGCGGCAACATTCAACGGCCCGATGACTGCATCAAGTGTTTCATTAACACCCTGAACAATTACCCGAAAATCGCCTTGGTGTTTCGAAGCATCTGCACGGGTTGCCAGTTTGCCTTCAACGGCAGCCTTGGCAAGCACTTTTGCATCGGCTACCAGTGCATTTACCGCATCTATACAAACGTTTAGATTATTCTTTAACTCATTGAAATCTCCATTGTAGCTGTCCGTGATCTTATTGGGAATATCGCCCTTGGCTATACGGTCAACATATTCAGCAGCAACATTCAACGGCCCGATGACTGCATCAAGTGTTTCATTAACACCCTGAACAATTACCCGAAAATCACCCTGGTGTTTCGAAGCATCTGCACGGGTTGCCAGTTTGCCTTCAACTGCAGCCTTGGCAAGAACTTTCGCGTCGGCTACCATTGCGTTAACTGCATCAATACAAACGTTGAGGTTATTCTTTAGCTCGTTGAAATCACCATTATAGCTGTCCGTGATCTTATTTGGAATATCGCCCTTGGCTATACGGTCAACATATTCCGCAGCTACATTCAACGGCCCGATGACTGCATCAAGTGTTTCATTGACACCTTGGACGATCTTTTTAAAATCACCCTGGTGCCTGGAAGCATTAGCCCGAGTGGCAAGTTTGCCTTCCACCGCCGCCGATGAGAGCATTACAGCATCAGCTACCAATGCGTTCACCGCATCAATACAAACATTAAGATTATTCTTTATTTCATTAAAATCGCCATTGTAATTATCTGTGATCTTATTCGGGATATCGCCCTTGGCAATTCGGTCCATATATTCCGCAGCCACATTCAAAGGTCCGATGACTGCATCGAGTGTTCCGTTAACTCCGGCAACAAGGTCTTTATATCCACCATTATATTTGTTGGTATTACCACGGGTACTGAGTTTCCCTTCCACTGCGGCCTGTGAGAGCCCGTTAACTTCATTAACCAGATTATTCAAATTCAATACAACTTTTTTGAGGCTCTTGCCCAACACATCCTTTTCAGACCGGACATTTACGTCCACTCCCAGATTGCCCTCAGCGATGTTGTCGGCTATGGCTGCCTGGTCTTTATTGCTCTGGATCATCAGTTTGAAAACTCCCATCAAACGCCCAATTTCGTCTGAGGACTTTTGTTGCACGTCTACTTCAACGTCACCCAGTGAAACCAGTTCGGCTACATGTGAGAGTTCATTAATAGGTTTACTTATGTTTCTGGAAATGAAAATACCTAAGCCCACGGCAAGCAGTACTCCCGCGATCATGAATATTAACATCATTTGGGTTGACGTATTGGCTTCTTTTGTGTTTATTTCAGCCCGTTCCTTCGCAAGCTCCACTTTTAGCTTCCTGAGCAGTTCTATATCACTTTGAACTTCCGTACGAAGCTGATCCAGATAACCTTGGTAAAGAGATAGTGCTTCATTTACTTTATTCTGTTCAGTTAGCGTAATTATCTGTTTTCTTATTTGAGTGTAAGCTGCCAAAGCTCGTTTTAAGTCTGCATAAACTTTCCTTCCGGTATCAGAAAGCAAGGTTTTCTCAAACAAATTAAGGTTCTCATCAATCTGACTATCCCGATCCGCCATTTTTTTAACCAGATCTTGTCTCCTCGACTCCGTTTTGGCAACGATTAACTCAAGCACATTGTTTCTTTGTCTCTGAAAGGCTTCGGTTACAATTCCAATTTGCGCCAAGGGCACGGTGTTTTTTTCATACAGGATTATATCACTCTCATCAGCGATTTTCAAACTGGAAATACCTTCATATCCTATCACTCCAGCCACCAAGGCTACCAGTATGAAACTCGATAAAAGCTTCGCTCCAACTTTCAGGTTGTAGAACCAGTTCATTTCATTACTCCTATTCGCATATTGTTTAATTATTTTGGAAAATTCTATTCGTACAATTCTGTGCAATTACCATGCATTAACATTTAATTCTCAGTACCACCGCTTTTATACGCGGTATATATCTTGCTTGCCTCGATATTTTTGAGGGTTTGTTGTAACACCCCTTGTGGATTTTCCCTCAACGGATCACCATGACCAGGATATATCACAGTGATTGACAATTGGGCAAGCCGTCTTATGGTGTTGATAAATTCGGGCGTATATGACCCTCCGGTAGTGTTAATCCTAATCTGCGTATCGCCCGAAAACAACACCCCATTGCTTTTATTATAGAGACAAACTGAATCTGATGAATGACCTGGGCTATAGATAACCTCAAAATAGCTGTCTCCCAAATGAAGAATATCGCCGTCAACCATCGTACGTTGGCTGTCCTCGTAGCGGGAATACGATAGCACCTGGCAATCATATAATTTTTGTAGTTCCGCCACGCCGCCAATATGATCAAAATGCGTATGGGTAAGCACAATTTTTTCAACTTGCACTTTTCCGACACCGGTATTTATCCTTCTAATATGCCGCTGGATAAATCCATCCGATCCTGTATCAATAAGTGCATTGATATCGTCCAGCTTATTCCAGTCACCCAGAATCAGATATGCATTGCTGCTATAAATTGTAGGATTTGTCTCCAGACGAAACACTTTCATGCTGTGTGTTCCACTTTCCTGAATAGTTGAACATCCGGCATTACCTGCGTGAAGAGGTGACTGATTTCAGATGGAATCTTCTGTGTATTTTCTGTTGCAAACAATCCCTCAGGGGCAAGCGACGCGTGAAACATCTTCAGCACCTCAATTCGTTCAGCCGGTTGAAAATGCAGAAGTACATTTTTACACATGATCAGACTGTAGCCCGATCCAATCGGTTGTAGTGATAACAGATCGTGTTTCTGAAACTGGATCCTGTCCCGGATCTGACTTATCACCTTAAAGGTTGGAGGTGAGGTGGCCAGTTTTTCGAAATACTTCTCAAAGATATCAGGAGGGATCCGTTTGGTTTCCTCTTCAGAATAGATGCCATCAATAATAATTTTTCCAAAAGTGTCCTGTTCGTCTATATCTGATGCAGTTATATATAAATTCTTAAAAGAAAAATTTCCCATCGCCTCCGCCAATATTATAGCCAGCGTATAGGGTTCCGGACCCATCGCGCAACCGGCGTCCCACACACGGATCCTGCTTCGCCCGCTGACTTCGGGTGCCAGAATTTTTGCCATGTGATCGATAGTATGCATGTCTCTGAAAAAGAACGTAAATGCCATTGAGAAACCTTGTTTGTTAATCTGTTAAATAATACAACACTGATTTGCTTATTCACCCTGCAATCGATTCTGCATACGATTCTCTTTCTGCAAGCTTCGCTATGTCAAGTATGAGAGCCACGGAACCATCTCCAAGAATGGTAGCCCCGGATACTCCTTCAACATTTTGGTATGCTTTGCCCAGTGTCTTGAGTACCGTCTGGTGCTGTCCCACTACCTTGTCAACCATAAATCCGATTCTGACACCATTGATGCCGGCTATAACTACCTGTTGGATATCCGGAACATCTCCTTCAATCTCAAACCGTTCACGCATATTGATATACGGAACTATGGCACCCCGGATATTCACAATATGCCTGCCATGAGCTTTTTCAATATCCGCCGGTGAGAGTTCAATGCACTCTTCAACAGAAGACAGTGGCAGCACATAGGTTTCCTTGGCAATCTTTACCAATAGTCCATCAATAATTGCCAGGGTCAATGGCAGCTTTAAAATGATTGTTGTTCCCTCATTAAGCTTGCTGCTAATCTCAACGGTTCCCCGTAAAGTTTCAATTGCCCTCTTTACTACGTCCATTCCTACTCCCCGCCCTGATACACTGGTAACCTTCTTGGCAGTAGAAAAACCGGGAGCAAAGATGCAGGAAAAGACAGCCGCATCACTTGCATCATTGTTCTCCTGAAGAAGCCCCATTTGAATTGCTTTTTTCCGGATCACTTCTTTATCGATCCCGGCACCATCATCACGTATTTTAATGAGTACGTTTCCGCCCGATTGTGAAGCAGACAGCTGCACACTACCCAACCGGGATTTATTGTTTTTTTCCCGTTCGTCAGGGCTTTCTATTCCATGGTCAATGGAGTTTCGGATGATGTGAATAAGCGGATCATTGAGCTTTTCGAGAACGGTTTTATCAAGTTCAGTTTCAGCACCTTCTGCCGTCAGTTCAACTTCCTTTCCGAGTTCGTTGGAGAGATCACGCACCAGTCGTTTAAATTTACTGAACGTTGTTCCGATGGGCAGCATTCTGATGTTCAGTGCGCTGTCCCGCAATGCCCAGGTAATCCGCTCAACTTCCTCTGAAATAGTGATTACTGTTGTATCAGCGCTTTGTGAGGCAATTTGTACCAGACGGGCCTGAATGGTGACTAACTCACTTACCAGATTTACAAGCTCATCCAGCTTCTCGGTACTTACTCTAAGGCTCGATGCGCTGTCTTGTTCATGGTGTGCTTCCTGCACTTCTTTGTTCTTTTTATGCTCCGATTTGACCTTTTGGGGTTTTGCCACACCCACCAGTGCATTCTTTTTTGTGCCGAGAAAAGACTCCACTTCAGCATACCCATTGACCGCGGCAGAGCGAATAAGAGTAACCAATTTCGCGCGCAAAGGTTCTGAATTCAGGTCGCCCGCGTCATTGAATTCTTTTATCCGTAATTCAGAATCATCCCCAACAAAAATAAAAACGTCGTTAATTGCATCGGCCCCCTTTTCGGTGCCAAGCACAATGTCCCAGTGAGTAAAACACGACTCAGGATTCAGTTCAGCCAAGCCGGGTACCGCATCAAAATGCGCAACGGTGATGGCCTGTCCAAGTTCACACAGTTCATTAATCAACAATGCCGGGTTGGTTCCGCTCAGGAACAAATTCTCCGCCGGACGAAAGTGTATCAGAAACGTTTTCACTCCCTTTGCCAGATGCTTTTCGTCCACTGTTTCAGGCAGGCGTGCCGGTATGGCTTCCTGCTTTCCTGTGCCGTGATAATTGGTGATGATCATCTTGAACGACTGCAGTATCTCAGTTGCTTTCTCCCCGTTAAGCGATGTGTCAGCGCTATTTCCACTCAACATCAGATACAGCCGGTCTCTTGCAACAAGAGTCAAATCGATGATCTCTTTGGTCACGGGCAATTCGCCATTCCGCACCAAATCATACACATTTTCAATGTCGTGAGTAAAAACTGCCATTTCATCAAAGCCAAACATCCCGGAAGACCCTTTGATCGTGTGGAGTGCTCTAAACACCTTGCTGATCAATTCGGTATTTTCTCTGTCTGCTTCCAGTTCAAGCAGTGTTTGCTCAAGCTCTGACAGCAGCTCAGTTGCTTCCTCGATAAACGCCTTCTGATGAATATCAGGTATCATCCCAACACCTTCTTCACAACGGCAAGCAATTGTTCGGGTTTAAATGGCTTAACTATCCAGCCGGTTGCTCCGGCAGCCTTACCCTCGGTTTTCTTCTCGTTTTGTGATTCTGTGGTGAGCATGATAATGGGAATAAATTTGTGAACCGGATCAGCACGCAGTTTTTTGATAAGCCCAATACCATCCAGATTTGGCATGTTCAGATCAGTCACCACCATATGCAGTTGTCCGCCGGCTATTTTCCTTAATGCATCCTGGCCATCCGAGGCTTCAATTACGTTATAACCGGCTTCTTTTAAAGTGAAGCTGACAACTTGTCTGATGCTGGATGAATCATCAACAGTTAAAATTGTTTTATTCATCGTTGTTCCTCTGTTTGTTCGTCTACTATGGTTTCTTTTTCCAGCCAGGAAAATGTCGGTAGTCCGCATAATTTCAATAATTCACTGAAACGTACCGGTTGGTGCCCGGTCACGCGAACGGTTTTTTTAAGGCTGGTTGCTGTTTTATCAAGTGCAATCAGAAGCTGCAGATAGGAAATATCGAACTGATCAACTTCATCGTGCAGTATATATAAATTTTTTGCTTGCGCGAGCGCCTGTTGAAACAGGTTTTTTAATTCCTGCGCATTCTGAATGGTTAATGGACTTTTCAATACCAACACAGCATTCATGTTTGAAGGGTCATTCGTCAATTCGTACAGTATCGTGCTCATTAAAACAGCTCCACGTTGTCGTCAAAAGAAAGTGATTCAGTTTCAGCGCCACTCGGCAAACACAACTTTTGAGTACGTTTGCCGGCATTTGTAAATGTATGGTGGAGCTGTCTTTCACTATGCATTGTATAGCGTTTAAGCAGCTCTTCGGTATGAAGTTTCCTGTCTGATTTAAGAATATTTTTACCCCGGATATCCTGAACAATCGCCTGTAATTCGTCAATAATTTCGTTTGTTGCCGGCTGCACTTTCTCATGAACCGTTATAGTGCCGCACGCTGCATTTATATCTTTTTTTAGCACGTTCACCTGAAAACTTAGCTTTTGCAGCACGCTGCCGGCTTCAGTCCCCATTTGCTCAAACGAATCCAATATTTCAGATGTTTTGTTATTGGTTTCCAGAAACTGATCCTCCTCTTTATTGGTAACGTAACCCTCCATGGTGATTTTCAATTTCTGCGAGCTGGAACTGATTGCCTCAAGAATTTTTGATGAAAATCCCGTGTGGGTTTTGGCCTCCAACGACAACCGCTGAATTGATTCTGCCAAAACACCAAGAGCGGCCCCGTCTTTTCCCGTACGTGCTGCCTTCAAAATCGCATTAAGAGCTATCAGTTCAATTTCTGTTCCAACCTCTTCAATTTCCAGAATGTAGCCTGTTAACTCATCAATAATGAGTACAACTGTTTTAATGGAATCAGCAATTTCTCTCCCGATTTGTGTATTTTTTTCAAGCCCAAGTTTGATGGAAGCGAGCTCAGATTTCACGTCATTCAGAGAACCCTTGTTGAAAATCGTCTTCTCACCAAGCACTTGCGTTATCTCTCTAAATATGTCATCAACATCCTTTTCAACGTTTTGAAGATTTTGAATAATATTCAAAACTGCCGAAACAAATTCGTCCAGAGCATTCTGAAGCTGAATTATCTGGAGCTCGCATACATCGTGAATTAAACCATAGGTATAGGAATGATCTTTGAGATCGTCACTGGATAAAGCATCGTCAAAGGCATCAGTACTAAGTTGTGACAGTGCCTCGCTCACGTGTTCCATTTTTTGCCGGTTGATATCGTGGAATTGAATGGAAACCACTATTTCGTTGATGCTTGTTAAAACATCCTTTGAACTGATTGAGAGCTCATTTGCCTGAAGGGATGCTTCCTGATATTTTTTTTCAAACGCCTGCAAAGTATGGCTGGTGTTGCCCAATATAATATCCGATTGAAGCTTTTGTTCCGTCTCCAGATTTTCAAGCTTGGATACGGATTGCTGGATCTCTTTTATCAATTGTGTGGCTTTTGCAGCAATAGTCTGAGCTTTATCATTAATAAAATTCGATAGTTTCTCAACGTTTTCTGCCAGAATATTGAAACCCCGGTCATCGCTCCCGAGCCGTGAACTTTCAATTTTTGTAGAAATGCCAAGCATGCGCATTTGTTTTGCAATTTTCCTGAAATTACCTGCGTTATCTGCAATAAGCTCAATCTTCCCCAATATCTGCAGCAATTCGGCCGTTTCTTCTTTTATATCACCGGCAGATTTCACCAGGTTTTCACTGAACTGGCGCAAAAGCCAGTTTAATTCAGCGATGCCTTCCTTGAGGAGGTTTTCTGCAATGCTTGATGAAATTTGGGATGTTGTTTGAGAAAGGTCTTTCGATGCAGCAAGAAAAAATTGCAGTTTACTGCCAATGGTAAGGAAATCGTTCTCGGAGAATTTATTCAATTCCTGAATTTTGCCGGAACACGCTTGTATTACCCCTACTGTTCCCGATAATTCTGCATATTCATCCGGCTGCGATAGCCGCTCCGAAGCATTCCGTTCGCTTATTTGACGATATGAAAAGCCTTTATTCAACTTGCTCTTTCATGCTTATAAGAATTCAAATTTTACAGAGTCCCTCATTCCGTACCCGCATTAACCGGAATTTCTGGTTCTCTAATTCATTTTCGAATACCTTAGATCATAAATGAATACCTACAAATAGGTATTTTGCATGAAAAGTTTTTTGAATAAAGGGAGAGGCTGGGGTCAGATTTGTTCTTTTAAGGCATAGGATACCAGTTCGGCAGTATTTTTTAACCCCAATTTTCGGAGAATATTTTTCCGGTGCTTGCCCACGGTAAAATAGCTTATAAACAGCAATTCAGCAATTTCCTGGCTCGTTCGCCCGGCTGCGATCAATCGTACAATTTCTTTTTCCCGGTTTGTAAGCAAAATTGGAGCTACCCCGGCAAAACGACCTTTGATTGCCTTCTCATTTTGCAGAATTTCCGTAACCCTTTCCCCAAAGTAATCTTCCCCTGCCGCCAGTCTGTTAATTGCCGTCAACAGTTCGTGCATATCATCCATTTTGAAAACATAGCCGTTAATACCCAGCGAAACAGCGTCAACAACATATTTGGCTCCCTCATACATAGTTAGCATAAGAATTTTAACCTGTTTATCGAATTTTCGTATCGCATGCACTGCTTCTATGCCATTCATTTTTGGCATCTGGATATCAAGGATCACAATATCAGGATTTAGTGCTCTCACCATCATCACCGCCTCCTCCCCATCATTAGCTTCGCCCAGAATTTCAAAATTCTTTTCAGTCATAAGAACGGCTTTCAGACCACCGCGCAAAATAACGTGGTCATCCGCCAAAACAATTTTTATGGTTTTCATTCTACCGCCTTAAGAGGAATTTCAATAAAGAGTTCAGTCCCTTTGTCCGCACTCGAGTCAATCTGAAAGTTTCCATCCAACAAATTTACCCGTTGCCGGATATTGATAAGCCCAAACGAGTTTTTCTTCGCTTTTCCATCCTCTGCCGCCTGTGACATACCTTTGCCGTTATCCATTATGTAAAGATAAAGATAATCATCTCGTAAGGAGACCGTTATTTTGGCTTCGGTAGCATCAGCATGTCGTATCAGATTTGTAATTGATTCCTGAACTATACGGTAAAGGTGCAATTCTACCTTGGGATCAAATCTGCTTTCCGGATGTTCAAATTCCAGTGTGATTTGCACAGTTGATGATTTCCCAAGCTCTTCAATCAACGCTGCAATTGCCGGACGCAAACCGAAAGCGTCCAAAAACACGGGATGGAGAGAATAGATAATATTCTTGATCTCTGTTCCTGCAAGCGTCACCAGTTCCTTGCTTCTCTCAAACAACGGTTCATTTGAAAATCCCGTCTTTGCAAAAGCCTCAAGTTTCAGTTTTATCGCCGAGAGCAATTGCCCAACACTGTCATGAAGTTCCCGTGCAATCCTGCTCCGTTCTGTTTCAAGATTCTCAATAATCAGAACTGAATAGTCCTTCTGTTGTTCCAATTCTCTGCTTGAATCTTTGGCCTTTTGCTGCTCGGTCATATCCTCAACTATGTTCACCACACAATAGACGTTTCCTGATGAATCGGTAACGGCAGTAAATCGAAAAGCGAGTATTACACCTTCACTATCCGGTAAAGCATTCTCCCCCGGATCCAAAAAAATAGGGCTGGTTGTCAGAGAACCACCATTTGCAAAAATGTCCGATAAACGATCAAGATATCCATATCGCTTAATTAATTCTTCTTCGAGAATGTTATACTCCTGCAGCGGGTGCGTGTAATTTAGAAGAGCATATGTTTTTTCCCAGGCAGCATTGGAAATGGTTATTTTCCCATCCGGATCAAAAATACTGATAGCAAGCGGGGAGTGTTCAATCAGCACTCCCAACTCTGCACTCCGTTGTGCAACCTTGTTCTCCAATTGCTCCTGGGCACGACGCAAGGCATCCTCGGTTTCCTTCCTCAGATGTATGTCTCTTATAATGAGCGTATAGAACAACTGATTATTCATTTCCCATGGCGAAAAAGATAGTTCGATCGGAAATACCTTGCCTGTTTTGTGTTTGGCATACAGCTCCATGGTGTCTGCTGTCGTCTGTCTTCCCACTTCAAGAAATCGCTTTCTGCCTACAGTGAGGTGATTTATAAAAACATCAGGCAGAATTTTTTTGATGGTATTTCCCAGCAGCTCTTTTTCCTCATACCCAACCATGTCCAAAATCCGGTTATTACAGGAAGTGATTGCTCCCTCTTCATCCAGTGTCAATACACCGTCGGTCGCTGTAAGCACCAGTGTTCTGTAACGAAGTTCGCTTTCAACTAATTTATTCTCCAGTTCAAATTTGTTGAGCACAATTTCAAGCGTGGTTTTCAGCGATTTGCTGTCAATCGGTTTAGTGAGATAGCCATGCGGACCGGATAACTTCGCTTTTTGCACCGTGGCATCATCTTCATAGGCTGTCAGATATATGAGTGCAACATTCAGAAAACGTTTAATTGCAACTGCTGCATCTATTCCGTCAATACTTCCTGCTAAATTGATGTCCATTATAATGAGATCAGGCTTAAGTGAGCGTGCCATTTCAATAGCCTCCTCCCCTTTGCCCACTATGCCACAGACCTCATACCCAAGCTGGGTCAGTCTTGCCTGCAGATACATTACACCACCGTAATCATCCTCGACTACAAGTATTTTACTTTTTTTCATTTTTATCTTGGTTCTGTTCAATCAGTTTAATGGGAATGAGAACTATTGTTCATCTTCGCCTTTCAATATACTCCTTAATCGAAGAAGCTCCCCTGCTTCAGTTTTTTCCTCCAAAACTGCTTTTCTGGAGCAATAATAGTCCTATATAATAATTTACGAATTTTCAGGGAAACCTCTTCATCCGTTTGTGAAATTTCGGTGATGCGGCATTCAACCCCGTGCACCAAAAATGAATTCAGCGGTCGCATAATCCAACGAAAGATGGCATCCTTGCATTTTGCCACCTCCACTCTCCCGATTAATTTGTAATTTTAATTCAACAAAATCATTAATTCTCAATACAAACACTAAGTATTATTATGGATGCAAAAACAGTAACAGAGTTCATTAAAAAACTATCCCTTTTTGAAGAATTGACCGATGCGGAACTTGAACTGGTATCTGCCCAATTTGAAGTGCAACAAAGTAAGGCTGGTGACTACCTATTCAGGCACAACGATCCCCGGAAATCACTTTATTTGGTATATAGTGGAGAAGTTGAATTATTTGTCACCACCGCGTTTAACGAAGAACGAAGGATTTCCTTTTTTGCTCAGAACGATTTCCTTGGCGAAACTGCCCTCTTCGATAATTCCCCGCACTCCACTTCCGCACGGGTGGTCATCGACACCACTCTGCTTGTTGGCAAGCGGGAGCACTTTCTCACGCTATTTAATCAATACGGCAGTATAGCCAATAAAATCCTCACTGATATATCACGTGTTATCTCACATCGGGTTGCCCACACCAATTCCCGCCTGCTGAATCTCTCGGCACAATATTTCTCCGGAAAGACAAGGCATGAACACGATCTCCTTGGAGACCGGGATGTCCCGGATGAATTCTATTACGGAGTCCAGACCCTGCGCGCGCTAGAAAATTTCAACATTACCGGTGTAACACTTAATTTTTATCCCCTGCTCATTAAAGCACTGGCGATGGTAAAAATGGCCTCGGCAAAAGCTAATCTTTCGCTCAATCTTCTTGAAGCACCCATTGCAAACGCGATCATTGATGCCTGCCAGGAAGTGATAAACGGCAATTTGCACCGTCATTTTGTTGTGGATATGATACAGGGTGGAGCCGGCACATCAACCAACATGAATGCAAATGAGGTGATTGCAAACCGCGCACTCGAAATTCTTGGCCATAAAAAGGGCGAATATCAATTCTGCCATCCAAACAATCATGTTAATCTTTCACAATCAACCAACGATGCCTACCCTACTGCGGTAAAAATCTCATTGATCTATAGCACACAAAAACTGGTTTCTGTGCTCGAAAACCTTATCTGGGCTTTCCGTGAAAAAGGAAAAGAATTTGCGCATGTTATCAAGATGGGGCGAACACAGCTTCAGGATGCAGTCCCAATGACCCTGGGCCAGGAATTCGAAGCCTATGCTGTAACACTGGGTGAAGAAATAGCCCGGCTAAACCAAAATGCCAGGTTGTTCCTCGAAATTAACATGGGAGCAACTGCCATTGGAACCGGTATCAATGCCGATCCCGAATTCAGCGACAAAGTTGTTGAAGAACTACGCACAATTACCGGGCTGGAAATTGTTCTGGCTGATAATCTTATCGAAGCCACTCAGGATACCGGTGCCTTCATTATGTACTCGTCAGCCGTCAAACGCCTTGCCGTGAAAATATCCAAAATTTGCAATGACTTACGCTTGCTCTCCTCTGGCCCCCGTTGTGGTCTGAATGAGATAAACCTTCCTCCAATGCAACCAGGCTCCTCAATTATGCCCGGAAAAGTTAATCCTGTCATTCCCGAGGTTATGAACCAGATAGCCTTCAAGGTTATCGGGAATGACCTTTCCGTTACGCTTGCTGTTGAAGCCGGACAGTTGGAACTCAACGTTATGGAACCTGTTATTATCCAAAGCCTGTTGGACTCCATCGAAATGTTGAAAAACGGCATGGAAACACTCACCCACCGCTGCATCAAGGGCATCACCGCTAATGAAGCCCGCTGCCGTGAAATGGTGGAAAACAGCATTGGACTGGTTACTGCCCTTAACCCTTTCCTTGGATATGAGTCCTGCACCAAACTGGCAAAGGAAGCACTTGAAACAAACCGGGGTGTTTACGAGTTGGTATTGGAAAAGAAACTCCTCTCAAAAGAGGAACTGGATGAGATACTGAAACCTGAAAATATGATTAAACCTCACAGAATTGTTAAAAAGCTTTAAGAACGGATTAAACACCTGATGGAATCGATAAGAGAATTATTTAAGATAGGTCATGGTCCCTCAAGCAGCCATACCATGGGCCCAAAAACAGCCGCTGAGATATTTAACCAAAAAAATCCGGATGCTGCTGCTTTTCGCGTATTCCTCTATGGAAGCCTGGCAGCAACCGGGAGAGGACATCTTACCGATAAAGTGATCATCGAAAGTCTGCTCCCAAAACCAACTGAGATCGTCTGGAAACCGGAAGAGTTTCTGTTGCGACACCCCAATGCGATGAAACTTGAAGCACTCAGTGCAGAGGGTGCTGTCATGAATGATTGGACCGTCTATAGCGTGGGCGGGGGCAAGATCATCGATGATTCTTATGTGAAAAACTCTGATTCCATTTACCCACTGCATACCATGAGTGAAATCCTCAAATGGACGAATAAGCATGGCGGTTCACTCTGGGAATACGTTGAGGAGGTTGAAGGAAAAGAAATATACGACCATCTTGCAGAAGTCTGGAGCGTCATGAACGATGCTATTAACCGCGGAATTAACAATGAAGGTGTTTTACCGGGTGGACTCAATCTGCGAAGGAAAGCAGCCTCCTATTTCGTCAAAGCAAAAAATTATACCGGCGCGCTAAAAGAAAAAACTCAAATTTTCACCTACGCACTTGCCGTAGTTGAAGAGAATGCCGCAGGGGGAAAGATTGTGACTGCCCCAACCTGTGGTTCCTGTGGCGTACTGCCTGCCATTTTAAAACGACTTAAAGACAGTTTTGAATTTCCGGATCAGAAAATTTTACGCGCATTGGCCACTGCCGGCCTGGTTGGAAATATTGTGAAAACAAACGCATCCATCTCCGGGGCAAAGGTTGGCTGCCAGGGAGAAATTGGCACTGCATGCGCAATGGCTTCGGCAGCGGCAACACAATTGTTGGGTGGCACGCCCCATCAAATTGAATATGCTGCTGAAATGGGAATTGAACACCACCTCGGATTGACCTGCGACCCCATAAACGGACTCGTGCAGGTGCCTTGCATTGAACGCAACGCTTTCGCGGCAGAACGGGCTTTCAACACGGCAACCTATTCATTGCTCTCTGATGGCAGGCACATCGTATCCTTCGATAAAATTGTCCAGACGATGAAACAAACCGGTCATGATATTCCCAAGATATATAAAGAGACTTCAGAAGGCGGAATGGCGCTGTTGAACCACTAAGCACTATGCATTTAACGGAGGCTAATTAGCTTTCCCTTCTTCCTTTAACAACAGCAGCGTGCAGAAACGCATCTATTAATGGATGCCTTTCTGCCTTCAGCGCACTTCGTTCTATTTGGAATAAGGTGCATATAAAAAACGGGTGATCTGACAGTTCAATAGCTCTAATTTCACCTGCAGCATCTGTTCCGGCGATTAGCATGTCTTCCATAGAGAACAAGTTTTCATACTTTCGGTTTATACCATAGCGACAATGGTAAGTCTCCTCAATTTTCTCTCTTTGCATGATATGGGCAAGTTTTGTCCTTGGGGTAAGGCTTATACTTGCCGTTTTATCAACCAATGAACACTCAAGCAGTTCAATCAGCGGATCATCAGCTTCAGGATTGGATTCGGCATGATCGGCATTGTCAATTCCCAGTACATTCCTTGCATACTCAATCACCGCATGTTGAAAGCCGCCGCATGTTCCCAGGAACGGAATTCTTGATTCCCTGGCGAATCTGATAGCGGATAGAACTCCTTCCATATTTTCATAAGGACTACCGGGAACACACCAGATGCCCTGATAAATGCTGAGTTGGTCATAGATATCTTCTGCCAGATCAGAAGTTTCTATCCAGTCCCACCAAACAGTTGAATTCTCAAAATGGTCTGTTTGCTCCGCGACCAGTTTATCTGCTTGATGTGAGGTTTTACCTGCATTATAGTCGCCAATCATCACAATCCTTGTATTGACCATTTTCTCTTCTTTCCTGAATCTTTTGTTTTGTTCATGTGAAATACTTTTGCATAAACTAAAAGATTCGGACCAAAATGGCAATGCGAATTATGATGCCTTTTATTCTCACGATGTTTTTGCATCGCGAAACGAATTAGTTAGCCCGGCACCGAGGAATAAATCAATATTTGGAGAGGCTTTCCAGTAATTTTTGCGCAGGCTCTTCAAGATCTGTTAATCCGATCATAAGCGAATATTCAACATCGATCTTTGCCTGTTTATAGGACATCATGTTAGATTCTATCAGCGCGCGCTGGTAAAATGCCTCGGCGAATTCGGCATCTATTTTTATCGCTCGGTTGATCTCCCGCATCGCATTATCGTTATTCCCCAACGCCTGATAGCAAATGGCTTTTTTATAATAAGCAACCTTATCCTGCGGATTGATTTGTGTGATACGATCATAGTCCAAAACAGCAGCATTGAAATCTTCCTGCCTTATCTTCAATTCACCACGCAGAAAATAGGCATCAACATTATCAGGCTTGCTTAACGCTTTTGTCAAATCGATCATGGCGCCGGCATTGTCCCATAATTCAATTCTGGCTTTGGCTCTGTTGCAATAATACTGATGATTTTCGTCAGAAAGATCAATTGCCTTGGAAAAATCACCAATTGAGTCGGAAAAATTTTTCATCTTGCAATAAAGTAGCCCGCGTCCATTCAGGAACACATGATTATCTTTCGATCTGCTGATTGCCTGATTATACAGTTCAAGTGCCTGAGGATAATTTCCATCCTCTTCTTCCAACTGACCGAGATGAAAATAGGCATCAGGATTCTCCGGAAAATCCTTAAGATTCTGATAAAAATCTTCTTTAGCGCCGGTATTATCCTGCATTGCCTTTCTCAGTTCACCGCGCCTGAGGCGCATTACATGATCACCGGGCTCCAATTGAAGAACACGGTTCATATCGTTGAGCGCTTTTTCATTATCCCCCATTTTTAAATAAATATCAACCCGAAGACTGGTTGCATCTATGCTTTCCGGCATTATGGTCAGCGCGGTATTCGTACGATCCAGCGCTTCTTCAAGATTATTGGCGGTCAGAAAATTCCTGCCCAATAACGTGAGCGCCATTACGTTACGCGGGTTGATCTCTGTTCCTTTGGTTAAATCAGCCATGGCTTCTTCTGTCTGGTTCAGCTGCAGTTTAGCTTCAGCCCGCAACACCCAGCCTTCATCAAAGTTTGGCTTCAACCTGATGGTTCCATTAAGATCAAGCACTGCACGTTTATAATCACCCTTAGCTATCCGTATCTTTGCACATAATATCAAGCCTTCATAATGATCGGCATTACCATTAAGAAAATGCGAAATATCATCTTCGGCATCGTTGAGCTTCTTCACTTTCATCCAAAGCTCGGCACGGTGATAATACGCGTTTAAGTGGGTTTTGTTGAGTGAAATAAATTTATTGAGATCTTCCAATGCACCAGAAACATTCCCCAAAGATTTGTAGCATAACGCTCTTGAATAATAGGTCATATTATTGAATTTTGGATCCTGTTCAATAACAGAATTAAAATCAGCAATGGCGTCTTCGTATTTCTTAAGTTGGTGGTAACAAAGCCCCCTGCAATGATATGCTTCGGTTAATTTCGGCGAGTGCTGAATCACTTCCGTCAATATACGGATGCTGTCTGCATAGCGATCCTCACGATACCCACGCAACCCTTCATTTAAAAGCTGTTGCGACTTATCCGAAAACATGTTTTTTAAAAAACTCATATGAACCTTATCTGGGCTGTGTATTGCTTCATGAATGTGGATTATCACTGATTGATCATATCGGGATAAACCGGATCGACAATTATTTTACCGTTACTCACTATACGGTTAAGTATTAACAGATAAAAAATAGGGAGAATTTCCTTCAATTCACAATTTGAAGAGTATTATTAGAACAACCCACCTTCCGTTTTATCTCTACCATCATCTATACTCCGTTCCTGCCGGCTCTTAAAATCGTTGAATTTGTACGTGATGGAAAACGATACATTCTGGCTATTCAGGTTGGTATACTTACTATTCAAATAATAATTTGACGCGTAGGTCTGCGTTTGCGACATACTGGCATTAAAAATATCACTTACTGAGAACGTGAGACGCAATTTTTTATCCATCAGGTCCTTGGCCAATGTGAAACTTACATAGGTCTTCGGATTGCTGATGGTGCGGATGTCTTTAACCTCCGGTGTATATCTGCACATGAATATCGCGCTGATCTCATACCACACTTTCAGCACGGCATTTGCCCCCAAAAACCACGAATTCCTTGTCAGAGAGTAATTTTCTGTCAGATAATTCGATTTTTCTTCTGTTCTGGACCAATTGAAATTAATATTACCCATGGTAAACCAGTCCGGCAATTTAACCGGGAATTTGGCATCGTTCATCAAGGGGATCATCACTTCAACACCATAAGCCTTGGTTGAAGCATTGTTCACCATCGACGTGAATAGTGTATCGCCAACCAGTGCGGTAATCGAGACCGGCTTGCCGGTTGAGTTTGAATGATACACCTTCAGGATCGGGTTAAAAGCAAGTTCATATTGATTGGTATACGTTGGTTGAAGTGCCGGATTTCCGATATTATAATCCAACGGGCCATTGATCCTCTTAAAGGGGTTTATATACTCCATCTGAGGACGTCGAATTCTTCGTGTTGCATTGAACGTGATCTGGAATCTGTCGGTCAGGTTATATGCCAATAACAGTGATGGGAAGAAACTGCTGTAATCCAGATCAAAGTTCTGATTGGTGGTGACAACAGTACCCGTTGAGAGAATTTTTTCCACCCGTGCCCCGAGGCGGTAGTCAAAAAACAGTAGCTTGTTTCCATAATCGGCATACAATGCATGAATATTCTCCTTATAACGAAAGAAATTGGTATATGCCGGATTGTTCACCCATAAATCACTGCTGTAATGGTAATCCTCAAAATTATAATCGGAGCTGCGGTCGCGAAACGTGAAGTTATATCCCGCATTTATTTTCCCTATCCCTGAATTCGGATCTGCAAAGTCTAATTTGGCAATTACGGTTTTGTTCCCGGTAACACTTGTTATAGCCTGATGCACAGGCGGCCCAAAATCGATAAAAGGACTGCTGTACGCAATTTTCATATCTCCGGGCGTAGTATAATCAAGGTGAGAGAAATAAATGTCTGACGTCAATTCGGTCCCCTTTTTATCAAACTTCTTTTTATAGGTACCCGATATATTATAGGTATTATTGTCCAATTCTCCGTAATTGAGGAGTGAATAATTATAACGCAATAATGAGGAATCATTATACACATTGGTGAAACTGTTGTTGTGACCGTTTCCTTTCATCTTGTAATAAGTTGCCACAAGCGAAATCGAATTCAATGAATCAAAGTCATAATCAGCTCCGATTTTCGCGTTTGACATGTACCCTTTGCGTAATCCATCACCGGTCATTTGTTGCTCATGAATGCTGCTGCTGTTGTCGTTGATCCGATCTGAAGCCAGGTCAGACTTAAATATTCCCGTCCCACCGTTCAGAGAACCGTACACATTAAAACTTCCCTTTTTCATATTAACGAAAGCCGACCCATATCCCAGTCCCTTGGAGGTTGTAAATGCGGAAAAAGAGCCGCTGTAGTTATCCGAATATCCCTTCTTGGTAATAAAATTAATGATCCCTGCGTCCCCTTCCGGATCGTCCTTGGCTGAAGGATTAGTAGTGATCTCAACCTGGTCTATCATGGCGGCGGGCATTTGGGTAAGCATGTCCTCTGCCATTGGCATAGGTTTGCCGTCTATAAGAATATTGGCACCGCTTTTCCCGCGGATACTGATCTTATTGGTTTGTGGATCAACGTCAACAATTCCTGTGTTCTTCAGCGCATCGGTAACACTTCCATTTGCTCCGGGCACGCTTTCCATATTTACTACCTGTTTATCGGGGAAATACTCTACCATGGGCTTTTGTCCCTTAACTTCAACAGCTTTCATCAGAACACTTGAAGGATGCAGTTTCACAACACCCAAATCGATCGCCGAAGTTTTATTGCCGGCAGGAACATCAATAACTTTGGTTTTATAACCGACCAGCGAAAATCTCAATTGGGAACTATTCTCGCTGACATTCTCAATTTTGAATTCACCTTTAATATTCGATATCGAACCCTTGGGGTTCTTCTTATTGTCACCGGTTAATGCCACTACTGTAACACCAATCAGTTTTTCATTGGATGCAGAATCTGCAACAATGCCGGTTATAGTTTTAAGAGATAATGTTTTGCTGCTTTGCGGCATAGCTATACCCGCGAGCAGTATTATTAAATAAATACTGACAATACTATTTTTCATCAATTTTAACCTGTTTTTGGGATATTGAAAACGGACAACAACATTTTAAAGTACAAATGTAAAAATACGCGTTCCCGCTAAGGATTACAAATACATCTATGGATTCAATCGGTGATGAAGGGTTCAGCTTTCAAGGCAAATGAGGAATACCAATCATAAATTGCATCAGGATGGAAAAAACACCATATGCTATTTCACTCATATCCGGGCAAAGGTGCCAACTTAACGAATTAATATGTCATTACTCTCCCGCTCCTCGCGGGAGAAGTGCTTCATCCCGTGTGCGGGGCAACCTCACGATTAGCGCCTATAAACCAAGCTTTATTAAGCAGAATTCTGTGCTGTATGCATTATGCGAAACCCGCCGTCAGGGAAATCATATAAATCTGCTTAATCAGTGGTCCTATTTCAGAATTATCATCTTCATTGCCGATTTGAATTTCCCTGCTTTCAATTCGTAAAAATAGATACCACTGGGCACATTTGCGGCGTTCCAAACAATCGAATGATAACCCGCATCGAGTTGCCCCTGCGCAAGTATTTCGATTCTCTCACCTAGTTGATTATACACTGTCAATGTTACAACAGCCTTTTCCGGCAGTCCAAACTTAATAGTAGTGGTAGGATTGAAAGGATTCGGGTAATTTTGAGATAGCTCATAGCTCAAAGGAGCTGAAACCAATAACACTTCCAGACGATCAATATGGGCGTTGCCAAGCACAGTCGTACTTTTATCCTGTAATGACTGATTAAATATTTTTCCGCCGGTTGCTTTATCACGCACGATAATAGCCAGCCCGTCGACCGTTATGGCAATGGGATACTTGACTCCCTGCATAAAAACTTCTTTTGTTGCTGAACCCAATAATTCAAACATACTCTGTGAAGCAAACCGGACATCAAATACACCTGCCGGTGGAACAGGCGGCAGATCGTATTGCATTTTATTTGTAATCGTGTTCTTGATATGCGGCTCTGCATAAAGTGTCATAGATTTTCCGGCGGCATCAGTAAACCAGATCCGGCCACAGTCTTTTGGCGGTTCAGCAAGAGCCGTATTTCCAGCTTTTATCAATCCATTCGGCAGTTGAAGAAAACCGTTTTCTTTTGCCTTCACCCAATAACCAAGCCCGGGTTGAAGAACCTCTGCCCAATAGTAGCCATCACGGTATCCAAAAAACTTTGTAGTAATAATTCCGGCTGGCGCTGTACTGATCAGTCCGGCAGAAATACTGCTTTCATGAACCCCTATCATATTCCAACCTGCTTTCACCGGAATGTTCGCAAGCCCAACACTGCTTCCGGTGAACGTTACCGTTGCCGTGTCCGGATACTTAACCCAATATCCGCCCCCAATACCTAATGCTGAAACTGCAGCGTACTCGTCGTTCCAACAGTATAACGGACTGCTTGCATTGGGGAATAACGCGCTTGCACTCATATCCTCCATAGCAACCGGGACAGAAACCAGATTCCAGCCATTTTCCAGGGTCAGATTCTGAACTGCTTGGGTACCACTCACCCCAATAAGCATAGTGGTAACAGATAAATTTGTCATTACCAGCGAATCAGTTCCGGTGATTTCCCTGTTCACAATGCCTCCAGCCGGATAATCAATCAGATATCCGGTTAAACCAGTCGGAAGGTTCCAGCTTATGGTCACAGCACTTGCACCCTTCGTTGCCTGGAAGGTGAACTTGAAGGTTTTTGATCCCAAGTCGGCAGCGTTGCCCTTTCGAATATCTGTCCGGGAACCCAGCCCCAGTTGATTGGTCCCCGCTGCGTCAATAAAACGGGCATCAAATAGGTCTGTTGTGCTCACCGGTAGTTCCTCAATTTCTCCAAATTGCTTGTCAAGACCGTCTGTTGCAGAGGGATCTACTCCAAATCTCAGCACCTGCATTCCGCCGGTATTGTCCTTTATAACCAGTGGAAGATCAATAAGTGCAGTTGTTGCCCCACGGATAGTAAATGAAGCCGCGCTAACAGCATATATTGTTGGATCAATAACTTTACTGATTTTTACTTTGCACTGTGTTGACGGTGTATTGGGTACTGTCCAGAGATATTTGCCCATATTTGAAGGAATAGCTTCAGTTATCGTCATCCAGTCACTTCCATCATTTGTTGTATATTCAAGTTTCAAACCAGTCACTGCAGCGGTTTTCCATTCTATCGTATCCACCTCACCACTTCGCCAATTTTCTCCACCGACTGGAGAAATAATTGCTACCGGGGGTTCATAGCCGCCTTCGTGGAAGAGTGCCTGGACTTCGTTTGACATCAACGAACGGTTATAAATGCGAATGTCATCAATTTGTCCATGATAAAAACTTCGGTAACCTGAGGGAGGCAATCCATGGCAACCAATAGTTAATGGGGTATTTGATTGCTGTAAATTGATCTGCCCTATATACTTGGTCTTAGCCAATAAACCATCGATGTACAAAAATGTATATCCGCTCGAATAATCATAGGTCCCAATAACAGAATGCCATTGATTGTCATAGTATAAGCCGCACGGTATTGCAGTGTTGAAGAGGTATGTATCGGTATTATCATCGCGGTTATCAATAACATCGAATGAAAGTGAGTCTGAAGTTATATCATTTAAAAACAAGTCATATTGCCGCGTTAAATGTGTTTCATGTTTTGCAACCAGTCCGCCCGTATGAGCATCAGCAATAATTATGGGTTCATCAGTCTTAAACCATGCTGACAACGTAATATCCCTTTGAATATTTAAGGAAGTGCTGCTTGGAACAATGATACTGTTGTCAATACCATTAAAACTGTATGCAAAACCTGCGTTTCCAAACCGGTCCTCTGCCAACGTTGCGCCAGTTACTGTTCCGTTATTTCCATTATTGCTTTCGTCATTCGCATTTCCATTAAACGGATAGTAGGCAACCAATCCTGTGGTTGGCAGGGAATCTTGTACAATTGTGGTAAACTTCCCGGTTATTGACCACTCTGATTTTCCAAAAATATTCTCGGTTCTAACGCGCCAGAAATATGTGGTATTTCCATTAAGACTGGCCACCGCACAAGTAGTATCTGCCACCCCCCTCTTGTCAAACACCGTAGTGGAAAATAAACTGTCGGTTGAAACCTGTATAGTGAAACTTGCGGTGTCTGGTGTTCTTCCCCATAGTAATTTAGGATTCAACCATAGGTTCGTTGCACCGCTCACAGGAGAATATAACAATGGCGTTTGAAGTACTTTGTTGCCGGTCCAGCCATCAGAACTAAAGACGGCTTGAATTTCTCCCTCAGTCAATGCTCTATTGTAAACATATAATTCATCAATAGACCCATCGCTGTATTCATCAGGCCCGGCCTTGCTAAATCCAATGTACAACGGACCATGCGTATGCTGCAATGGTGAGGGAGACTGTTGCATTGCAAGCAGATTGCCGTTTATATAGAATTTGACAAATCCCGACGAATGATCATAGGTTAATGCAACATGATACCAGGTACCAAACGTAAGACTCAAGGGAAGGCTTGCCGAATAGCCATTTGACACGACAAATGATATTGCATTTTCCGGCTGTCCCGCAAAGCACAGCTCCCATCCTCCGTCCCCATCACTTTCATATTTATTTATAACATTAAAAATATTCCACCCCTGATACCAGTCTCTGATGTTCACCCACGCAGCAATAGTCATTGCATTATGACTTTCTATCGTATCGAACAGTGCACTATGCGGCACCTCAATGAAGCTGTTTACTCCATTAAAGTTACCGGCTTTATTTGCCATCCCCGCATGATCATCGGAAAACGTAACGCCTGCATTAATGCCGTTCAAATAATGTCCGCTTTCATCATTTGTACTTCCGTCAAATGGATAATACGCAACCAATCCGTTGGTGGGTACCTGCGAAAAGACCGGCATAGCAAAACTAAAGCAGATCAACAGTATTAGGAAATGTTTCATGGCTCATTCCTTTTGATTAACTCAAGTTGAGAACAGGTTATGCAGATGCATTGGCATTGGGGCGCTCCCGTCCGGAATGAAGTGCAGTGAGAGGGTATTTAAATATCTGGTAAAATAGATCAAAATTATGATTTTCTCAATCAAAATATTGGTCTTGTGGGGTTATGGATGTGCGCAAAAGCACTCGTAATTTTTACCACAAAATCAAGCCGGTACTGACCGGAATATTGGCGTTGAAGAAAGAATTTTGTTTTACTCAATATATTGAGTAATTTTACTCAATATATTGAGTAATTTGAGAATAGAATGAGTTATGTAAGGTCGGAGTTCGCTGTCCTTAAAAAAAGGATGGAAGAAAAGCGCAAACTTATCCAAGTCATTGTCGGGCCACGTCAGGTTGGAAAAACAACCGTTGTTAGGCAATATCTTGAACAGTATCAAAGCCCATACTTGTTTGCAAACGCCGATGGTATTGTTGGAAACAGTTCCACCTGGATTGAAAAACAATGGGAAATCGCACGCATCCGTTTAAAAAAAGATAATTTACCTTCATTCCTGCTCATTTTCGATGAGATTCAGAAAATCCATAACTGGAGCGAAATCATTAAAAAAGAGTGGGACCAGGACACACTCAATAATTACCCCATTCAACTTCTGGTGCTTGGCTCTTCCCGCCTGCTGCTTACCAAAGGATTGACTGAATCATTAACTGGAAGATTTGAACTGATTAAAATGTCACACTGGTCTTTCAGGGAAGTTAACGAGGCATTTGGGGTGTCTGCTGATGAATATGCCTGGTTTGGCGCCTATCCTGGTGCAGTTCATCTCCTTCCGGATGAAGAGCGCTGGAAAAACTATGTCACCAATTCTATTATCGAGCCATCAATTTCAAAAGACATTTTCCAGATGACAAGAATTGATAAACCCGCGCTCCTTAAAAATCTGTTCGAAATGGGTTGTGCCTGGTCAGGGCAAATATTGTCATACACAAAAATTCTTGGGCAACTCCAGGATGCCGGTAATACTACCACTCTTGCACATTATCTGCATTTGCTGGGTGAAGCAGGCCTCTTAACAGGTATTGAAAAGTATGCGCAAAAAACAATAAACCGTAGAAGCTCAAGTCCAAAATTTCTGGTGAACAATACCGCCCTTTTTTCAGCAATGAGTTCACTGACTTTTAAAAAAGCACTTTCAGACAGCACCGGCTGGGGACGTGTGATTGAGTCAGCAGTCGGTGCTCATTTTCTGAATTGCGCTTATAAAACAAACCTGAAAGTGTATTATTGGCGACAGGGTGACCATGAGGTTGATTTTGTACTGGAGTATCAAGGCAAGATAATAGCTATTGAAGTAAAAAGCGGTAAACGAACTGTGAATAACGGGATTGAGATTTTTAGAAAAGCATTTTCACCTGATAAAATATTACTTATTGAGAATTCTGGTTTAAGTTGGCGGGAAATAGTAAAGTTCAATCCCCTGGAACTGTTCTAAATGGGAAGAAAAAAATTCAAAAAAAAAGTATTTGCGCTCTATTTATTAAACTGTTAGCCTGCGCTGAATTGCAAAACTTGACTGTCTTAAAAGGACCCAAGTCTGTCATTGCGAAGAGCTTGCGGCAAAGCAAGCTCAATCATTTAGCCTGAAAACGCAGGATCAAAATTGCTGCAATTCAAGTACAACCACTTTTGAGACAGCATGTTTAATTAAGGTCTTTATCCTTTATACTGCCTTAAGAATTGTATCCTGTCCTGCAACTGTGCAACCGGAGTCAGCAGCTTGTCTTTTCCATAAATGGCATCTTCCCTGTTGCTGAATACCAACTCGTAATCCTTGCTCATCACAATTGCTTCCTCGGGGCAAACCTCCTCGCAAAAGCCGCAAAAAATACACCGCAGCATATTTATCTCAAAACGTTCCGGATATCGTTCTTTCTCCTGTTCAGTCTCTCCTGCCTGTACTTCAATTGCCAACGGCGGGCACACTCTGGCACATAAGCCACAGGCTACGCAGCGTTCCTGCCCGTTTTCTTCCATCGCAAGCACCGGACGTCCGCGATAGGAACCGATCGGCTTGAACTTTACTTCAGGATACTCCATTGAGTACGTTGGCCTGAACATATTTCTCAACGTCAGGTTTAACCCCTTCACAATTTCAGGAACATAAATTTTCTGCCAGAAGGTCAGATCTTTCAGGCGGTTCTTTTTAGTTATCATTTCGCTCATATGTTTCAAACCTATTTCAAAATCATTGCTAATACTGCTGCCCAAATCAAATTTATCAGCGAGAGCGGGAACATCACTTTCCATCCAAGACTCATCAACTGATCATAACGGAAACGCGGAATGCTCCACCTTACCCAAATGAAGAAGAAAAGCATGGCGCCCATCTTCACAAAAAATGCTGCGATCTGAATTGCAATTACCCAACCCGGTGCCAAAGCCAGCCGCCCTAAAAGCGGTACCTGCCAGCCACCCAGATAGAGTGTAACTATCATTGCACTGCCTATGATCATGTTGGCATATTCAGCCAAAAAGAAAGCAGCAAATTTCATACTGCTGTATTCCGTGTGATAACCGCCTACAAGCTCAGGTTCAGCTTCTGGCAGATCAAAGGGCAACCGGTTCGTCTCTGCAAAAACAGAAACCAAAAACGTGATAAAACCGATTGGCTGTATAATGGCATTCCACATCCACCCATGCTGTGCTTCCACTATCGTGATTGGCCGCAGCGATGAGGAAAGCAACAGCACACCGGCAATGGAAAAGCCCATTGATATCTCATAGGAAACCATCTGAGCGGATGAACGTATGCCACCGAGCAGCGAATATTTGCTCCCGGAGGACCATCCTGCAAAGGTTATCGCATAAACCCCGAGCGAAGTGAGTGCCAAAACATACAGAACACCTATGTTTACATCAGCCATAACCAATTTGATCTCTCTGCCCCAGAGCCAGATGGAAGGCCCCATGGGGATCACCGCATAGGTAGTAAACGCAACAAACAAGGCAATGAAAGGAGCCAGGGTGTGAATTGTTTTGTTCGCGGCTTTGGGCACAATGTCTTCTTTAAGCAGCAGTTTAAAAACATCGGCAAATGGCTGCAATAAGCCAACCCAGCCTACCCTGTTCGGGCCCGTTCTGGTTTGTGCCCACGCACTGATCTTTCTCTCAAAATATACCAGGTACGATACTGTGAGAAGAATGATATTGGCGATAACAATAATTTTTACGGCTGCAACAATCAGATAAAAAATGAAATCACTCATGAAGGTAATCCAACAATAACTTTATTGACAATTTATAGGGTAACACGTTGTTTAATTGGTTCTAGCCGTTTTCCTGATTCCCCAATCGTATCATAATCAATACCGTGAAATTCAGGAATGGTTTCGCTCATCTCACGAAATACATCTTCTGCCATTGCATACTTTTGTTTGTGCCCAAAAACCGCAAGCAATCCGCTTACTATTTTCCAGCTCGGACGGGCATCAACTTTACTCACATTACCCCAGCGGTCATACGGGGTGCCAAACTTATCCAACCTGCTGAGCGACAGTCCGTCCAGGCTCCGGTCGTGCTCCTGCGTTGTAACAGCGGGACGTATTCTCTGAGCCATTCCTTCAAAATTAACCCAAACGCCGTTCTTTTCTGCATAGGATGCGGCCGGGAACACCACGTTGGCAAATTTCGTAAGTTCAGATGTATTCACCGCATGAACAATGAGCACTTCCAGTTTTGCCAAATATTCGGTAATACCCGGATAGGCAGCTAAAAACTCATCTTCAAGGATATACAAAGCCTTAATTTTGCCCAATTTAATATTATGTAAAATGCCTTCAAAATTCTGTCCGTCTTTTGCCGGCTGGATCCCCGCAAGCTCAGCTCCTTTGGCATTGGGTGACTTATCTTCACGGATCAGGATCGAATCCCCGGAACCGGGAACCGTATGGTCAGCAAACGCCAGATGTTTTTTTCCAAATACTGTTTTGACAAATTTGGTAAGCAGGAAATTATCCTCGCACGTGGCAACCGGAGAACCAATAAATGCTATCTCGTCTTTTGAAAATCCTTTCAACTCGGAGGCGGCTGCCGAATAGGCTTCATCCCAGGTAACTTTAATCAACTCGCCGTCTCTGCGAACGTGCGGACCATTCACTCTCGTTTCAGCATGAACATTCCGGAACGTGTCCAATCTTCCGTGATCACACATCCAAAAGCTGTTCACCTGATCGTTCTGTCTTGGCGTCAGGCGCAGTATTTCGTTGCTGCGTACCCAGACATCCATATTACAACCACGTGCGCATCCCGGGCACACTGACTTTGTGGAAGACATCTCCCAAACCCGTGCATTAAAACGAAAATCACGGTTGGTGAGGGCACCCACCGGACAAATATCTGTCACGTTCAACGAGTAAGGATTATCAAGCTCTTTTCCCGGAAAGGTAACTATGGTTACACGGTCACCGCGTTTAACAAAAGTGAGCTGATTCTCGCCTGCAATCTCATCACAGAATCGTATGCAACGCGAACACGAAATACAACGGTCACCATCAAACATTACATGCGGGCCAAGTTCAACCCGTTTCTCTTTATGCGCTTTCTCCTCGGTAAAACGGCTTTCGCCTGCACTATGCTGATAGGTATAATCCTGCAGTTTGCATTCCCCTGCTTCATCGCATATGGGGCAATCCAACGGATGGTTGATTAAAATAAACTCCATAACTCCCTTGCGCGCAGCAAGCGTCTTTTCAGATTCGGAACTGACTACCATTCCTTCTGCTGCAAGCGTGGAACACGCTATTACCAGTTTTGGCATCTTCTCAACTTCAACAAGGCAAACCCGACAGTTGCCGGAGACCGATAATGAAGGGTGCCAGCAAAAATGCGGAATTTCAATTCCGGCATCGGCGGCAGCCTGAATTATGGTCTGTCCAGGTGTAAATTCAATTTCCTGTCCGTTTAAAATAAATTTTGGCATATCTCTCTGTACCTTTTTCCAGTATCTCTAATTTATTTTATCAAATTACTTTATTCGTTATCTGCAATTCACTTCTCTTAATTAAAAGCGATATTTCCTCTGAATAGTTCCCTTACAGATTTTATTCCGGAACTATTATAACAACTGCTTTCCATGAAAGCATCTCAATCAGTTGCCCCATGAGGTCCGTTTGATCAGGTTCAGACAGAACTCTTCTTCGAATTCAGTACCAGTTGCGTCAGTGTTGCCTCATCAAGCACTTCATCCGCCATTTCCAAAATCTGGTCAGCGGTTATCTTATCTATCCGCCCAATAACCTCATCAACCGGTATAAAACGTTTGTGGTAGATCATATTACTTGCCATCCTGATCATCCGGTTCGAAGTGTTTTCCATCCCAAGGATGATTGAACCTTTCAGATATTCCTTCACGCGGCTTAATTCACGTTCCTTGACCCGTTCGGTGCGCAGTTTTTTAAACTCTTTTTCAATGATCGAGATTGCTTTGGGTGCGTTTTTCTCGTTTGTTGACAGATAGACACCAAATGCCGAAGCATCATAATAGGAGTTCACAAACGTATTTATTTGGTAAGTTATCCCCTGGCGTTCTCTCACTGCCTGGAAAAGTCGTGAAGAGCTCCCTTCTCCCAAAATAGTGGAAAGCAGGTTCAGGATCAAGCGCTGGGGGTCCTTGTAACCATAGGACATTCTCCCGATAATACAGTGAACCTGGGCAATATCCCGTTCCATAGAAACTTTTTGTGGTTCCCCAAGCTCAACTGCGACACGTTTTTTCGGTTTTGTTTTCGAGTTCAGGAGAATGTGTTTTTCGGCAAGCCCAACAAGCCGGTCATGGTCCACCCTTCCGGAAGCTGAGATCAGTAAATTATTCAAATTATAATGCTGTTTATGGAAAGCATGCAGTGTCGCATGATCAAATGATCCGATAGACTTCTCATTTCCTATCACTGGGAGCGCTAACGGGTTCCGGTTGAATATGATCTCTTCAAATTTATCAAATATCAATTCTTCCGGGTTATCCTCAATATCACGCAATTCATCAAGGATCACTCCTGATTCTTTTTTGATATCGGAGGCACGGAAAAGAGGGTTTTGCACCATATCGGCAAGAACATCAAATGTTTTATCTACATATTTTGTCAGGCCCCGGCCATAATAACACGTGTTTTCCTTGGACGTAAATGCATTTAGGTAGCCGCCATAGGATTCAATATCGTCGGATATTTTCCTGGCTGAGCGTTTATGGGTTCCTTTAAAGAGCATATGCTCAATAAAATGGCATATCCCATTCAGTTTCCTGGCTTCGTCACGGGTACCGATATTTAACCAAAAACCGAGTGAAAATGACTCGATGTGAGGAATATGTTCGCTTAAGACCTTTACCCCATTAGGTAATTCGGTCATTTGAAAATTCTGTTTCGTTTGGGTTGCCGCTCTTTGTTGCTGAAATTATCAAAGCATGAAATATACCGATATGAACCAACTTAACCAATAATTTTTGGCGATGATTTCAGTCAAAATTAACTGCATTTTTGCCTCTTTATGCAGTCATCGCTTTGCCCGGAAAGCTGTCCGGAGCACGCGGTTTTTCTCATCATCCTCCCATCGTCATTTCAATACGGAATCTCCGACCATATTGTTCCTGTAATAGGCCAACGCGTCAGTTTATGGATAAAACAACTTGGCCTTCCCTGTCCCTCCGGACAAGGTCGTCAACAAAATGAAGGGTTGTCATCGCTTTTTATAGTGCCCTGAGGTGCCAACCTTAAGAGGTTTTCCCTTCCTTTCTCACCATGCCACATGAAATTTAACTTAACAAAGGCGGTTAAGCCGGGTCATTCCCGCGAAGGTGTATAGGTATCAGCTTAACGAACACTATGAACGAATGTCATTCTCGCGAAGGCGGGAATCTACCTAATCACATCTGTTTGAAGCATATCCCTGGAGCATGACCAGTCTGTTTAGCCAAATTTTCCTCTCATGCTCCCATACTCTCAGTATCAACTCCTATCATTCGGACGCCGACCAAACACCACTTAAAATTTCCCATTTAGGAGCACGCCTGTTATTATATCAGCTGGAGCACGATTAGTACCACTGGAAAACGATATTCAATATGTGTTGAGTTTAACCAAACATTAAAATGCGCTAATATTCTGTTTTATATAGTTTTAACATTTTTATTTGAAAGTGATATAGAATAGTAAAATGGTCATATTTTACCTGATGAGACCAGAACTTCCATTTTAACCACTAACGTTAACAGTCTATAATTAACTAATAACAGAATAGTAACAACTTTTGCACCATGCTCCCGTAACCATGCAATAGTTGAAATATATGAATAACACCAATTGCTTATATTATAATATGTTAGCTGATTATTAAGCAGACACAAAAGAATGGTTAGAGTATTCTTAAAAATGTAATTTTTGAATGGAATGTGGATAATAGTAAAAAGGGTGCTCCATTTCGGCGGAGCACCCTTTTAATTAATCAGGTAAAGCATTCAATGGCAACTAGCCGTTCTTTATGAAGCTTTCGAAAAATCGCCCTATGCTCCGGTAGGCTTTTTCAAGAATAACTTCATCAGGCAGAAAAACAACCCTGAAATGGTGGGTGCCTGGAAGCTGCCCAAATCCGCTGCCGGGAACCACAACAACACCTGTCTCCTTGAGCAGTCCCTTGGCAAATTCAGCGTCATCCTGCTCCATATCTAGTTTGGGGAATGCATAGAATGCTCCCTCAGGCTTGACGCAGGATATTCCGGGGATTGAATTAAGGAGTGACACGGTGAGGTCTCTGCGCCTGGTCAGCTTCTCCATACCAAGGCGTAAATGTTCGTGTGAACCTTCCAACGCAGGTTTTATGCCAAACTGCTCCGGATGATTGGCCGAAAGGCGCGCACGCAGTATTTTATTGATCGCTTCGATATACTCTTTAAGATTCTCCTGCCTGCCGCTTACTATCCCCCACCCAATTCGAAAGCCCGGAACAAAATAGTTCTTTGAAAGACCTCCAAAGGTGACACAGGAGACGTCTTTATTGAGCGAGGCAATAGAAGTATGCACTTTTCCGTCAAACAAAAGCTTGTCGTAAATCTCATCTGCAAATATGACCAGGTTGTGTTCCAAAGCCAGATCCACAATTTGGTGAAGAATTTCCTTCGAATAAAGCGAACCGGTCGGATTATTGGGGTTGATCAGGATGATACCACGTGTCTTGGCGTTTATCTTTGCCTTGATATCCTCAATATCCGGCTGCCAGTTATTGCTTTCATCAAGATAATACGGATTCGAAATTGTCTGCAGCTTTGATTCAATGGCAGAATACAGTGGATAACCGGGAGTCGGTGTAAGAATGTTCTCCCCCTCATTGACCAGAGAGGTCATGCATATTTCAATTGCTTCACTGGCACCGGTGGTTACAAATATGTCCAATACGTTATCAATCCCCTTCCTTGCAGCTTCGGCTTCAATAGCATCCACTGCATCCTTGATACCAGTAGAGGGAGCATAACCGTTCTTGTTCTTTAACATAGCTGCATAGGTCGCATCGACAAGATGCCGTGGTGGTGCAAAATCGTAAAGATTTGGATCACCAATGTTTAAATAGAGCATCTCCTTGCCGCTCTTCGCCACTTCATTTGCTAACACTACAACATCACGAACCGCATAGGTGATGTTTTCTGTCCGGATTGCCGGCTGAATCATTACTGCATCCATTTTTTATTTTTAATAACAAAATGTAGTAATTTTTTGTCGCCTGGGAAAATACAGACAGATAAAAAAAATTACTCTTGAAAACGCGTCCGGTTAGACCCGGTTATTATCTGCTTTCCAGTTCTTGATCGCCTTTTTGATACTGTCATTTGTCAGATCTTCCGCGGACGCTTTTACGGCCAGAGCCGGGAATTCATCATCCGGTGCAAACCGCAACGCAACAATCTGACTCATTTTAAGTTTGGGATCAAGCCGTTTTCCTGTAAGCACAAAATGCCGCAGATTTTCTTCGGCGCGAATGGCCCTGTCCTGAACCTTCACGGCAAAATCGCGCATATAACCATAAATAAAAACAAAAATTATCGCACTGATTATTGCCAGCGTGGGAAGTAAATGCCCCGTTTGATACATAAATGACCTTACCAAACTGGTTATTGCCCCAATCAGGTAAAGTAAGATAATCGTAAGAAGCACAAAATGAAAACCAGGTACATAACGCCGGTGATTGGAGTAACTTTGCGTGTCCATAACTGCTCCTGTTAAATTGTTCGTTAATAATGTAAGAGACCCGAATGCACGAATTTACGAATAATAATGAGTTCCTGCATCCTCTGGTTTAGTAATTTTTCTTTGCCGGTTATGGTAATATCAAAGGCATTTCCGTTTGCAAAAACAAAGAAAGTGGCTTGTACAATAATAGGATTCCTTCGCGGCTATTGAGAGAATCCTCTTTAAAAGATCTTCTCCTATTGACATGACTCAGTTTTTAAACCGAAAGAGGCTGCCCAATGAGCAGCCTCTTCTTCCTGAAAAACTTATATCATAAAAGATTATAGTGCAGCGGTAACACCTACTGCAACATACGGGAAGTAACCAACCCGAAACTGAGCAGCCCATTTAGGCGAAAACCAGTAATTGATGCCTGCCTGACCACTGACAAAAAATCCGCCCGCATCCGGTGAAGGATAGCTTCCGGTTCCATCCCAGGATACTGATCCAATATTGTAACCAAGGGATATTCCGGCAAATGGATCAATTTTATTGTGTGGCATAAAGTGATAATTTGCTTCGCCGGCAATAACGAAATAAGTGTAATTCCATTTCCCGCCAAAAGCATCGTCAGAAGTTGATGAATATGCTGCAAAAACGCCAGCCTGTATTTTAGGATCAAAATTATAAAAATTATATTCTACTCCAATGGGTACTGCTCCTGAACCGCTTAGTCCACCGCCACCTACACCCAGAAGAAAGGTTCCGGTCGTTTTGCCGGTTTCATATTGAGCAAAAGTAGCCGAAACAAACAAAGCTACAAACATGCAAATTGCCATAAGATTTTTCATATCGCGTCCATAAATTGGTATAATAAATAAATGAAATTGACAGCTAAATGAAATTAACTGCGTTTTCAAAATATATATTTCCCAGTCAATACAAAACAGTGAGTGATATTACTCACGTGTAGACGAAATCATGTCATAACATATTACCCCTCATTAACATAGTGTTTGATGCTTCATTTGTGGGGTACCCCCCTGTTTTCAGCTTTTTGCACCATCTGTATTGGTATTTGAGATATAATCTGTATTTTACGAAGAGGTTTTTCCTTTATTCTTAATTCTCTTATCACACATCTTTTACGCTTTATATCAATAACTAATCATTTCTTAAATGAAACCATTTTCTTTCATTTAAAAGGAGAATTATGAATATCTCTGAGAAGCGCACGGCCACGAAAATTCGCTCCAACATAGCAGTACTGCTTTCGATTATTCTTTCCCTATGCAGCAGTACAATTGTGGGGCAATCCGGTCCTGATCTCCCCATTGCTTCAGACAATACCAATGCTACAGAAACCTTTCAGTCAATTCAGAAACGGTTTAATGACTACTGTAAATCTGAAAACATCAAGGACGGTTTTTTGATTAAAGATGGTCAAAAACAAAAGGTTCCCAACTGGAAAGCATTCAAACGTCTTGAATACTATCTTGAACAAAGAATTAACTCAGTTACCGGTGAATTACCCACTACCAATTCAATTGCCGAATATGAAAAATATAACAAGAGCTTTAACAGGTCATTAAAAAAATCAGGTTTCACTGAAAACTGGGTTAACTTGGGCAGTACTGCTTCGGCCGGCGGATATGCAGGTTTGGGTCGCATTAACTGTGTGGCTTTCCACCCTACCGATATAAATACGATCTGGGTGGGCAGCCCCTCTGGAGGCATCTGGAAAACCACAAATGGTGGAAGTTCCTGGACTATTCTCAACAACGATCAATCCGTGCTCGGCGTCAGTGATATAATCATTCCTGCTGACTACGAAACTTCAAACACACTATATATTGCAACCGGTGACAGGGACGGTGGCAGTCTCTGGAGCCTTGGAGGCGGACAGGGTGCTGACAACGTCAGCATTGGTTTATTAAAATCAACTGATGGAGGCGCAACCTGGAATTCCACCGGACTTACCTATGCTCCAAGCGCGAAAAAAATAGTTTACCGGGTATTGCTTCATCCCACAAATGATCAAATTCTTATTGCTGCCACAACGGATGGAATATATAAATCAACCGATGCTGGAATCAGCTGGACGCAAAAAAATGTTAACAAATTTTTCGATTTGAAATTTAAGCCAGGCGACCCTGGAACTGTATATGCTTCAACCGGATCCTACAGCAGCACCTATGTATATAAATCAACAAATACAGGTGATACCTGGACAAATGCTGCAACCGTTGCTGGAGGCAAACGCGGCGAGCTTGCGGTATCCCCCAACGATCCTTCCGTTGTTTATATGGTAGTGGCCAACAGCACCGGCGGACTCCTCGGTGTATTTAAATCAACCAACAGCGCCACATCATTCACTCAAGTGGCCGATACAACCAAACACATGTTTGGATATAATTGTGACGGCTCAGGCCCAACATCCGGGCAGGGATCCTATGACATATGTATCGCAGCATCTCCCAGTGATGCAAACATCGTATATATTGGCGGAATAAATACGTGGAAGTCCATCGACGGCGGCGCGACTTGGAATCCGGCTACAAACTGGACATCCAATACCTGCGGCACACCGGTAGTTCATGCTGATAAACACGCGCTCGCGTATCAAAACGGATCAGCTCTTTTCGAAGGAAACGATGGTGGCATCTATAAAACTACCAACGGCGGTTCAAGCTGGATCGACCTTACAAACGGATTGGTAATAAGTCAGATATATAGAATAGGGCTTTCCAAAACTGATCCATCGTTTATTCTGGCCGGTTTGCAGGATAACGGGTCGAAAAAATATAATGGCGCCTTGAACACCTGGAAAGATGTCTATGGCGGTGATGGAATGGAATGCATTATAGATTATAATAATGCCACGTCGTATATGTACGTAACGTATGTAACTGGACAGATATATCGAAACAGTAATGGATTCAGCACTTCATCAACAACAAAAATTTCCGACAATATCCCAGGCAAACCGTCAGGTGCGTGGGTCACGCCTTACATTATGGATCCGATGAACAGTGCCACACTTTATGCGGGGTATGATCTTGTGTGGAAAACCATGGATAGAGGCAACACATGGACACCTGCCTCTCAACAATTAAGCTCCACGGTAAAATTGCGCAGTCTTGCAATCGCTCCCTCAAACACTAATGTCTTGTACACTGCCGATTTAACCGGCATGTGGAAAACAATAGACGGCGGAGCAAGCAACTGGACCCCTGTTACGCTCCCCTCAGCCTCAAGTAACATAACTTATATCGCGGTTAAAGCAAACGATCCTAATACCGTTTGGATTACCTATGGTGGATTTACAAGCGGATCCAAAGTTTATGAATCAACCTATGGCGGGTCCACCTGGACCAATATTTCGTCGGGGCTTCCAAACTTCCCCGTCATGTGTATCGTTCAGGAGATGAAGGTGCTCGATCGTAACCTGTTGTTTGCAGGAACCGATGTTGGCGTCTATATGAAAGACGGAAACGCGGATTGGGTACCGTTCAGCACCGGCCTCCCGAAGGTGGTGGTTAGTGAATTGGAAATTTTTTATGGTGCAGGTGTGGACAAGCTCAGGGCCGGAACATTTGGTCGTGGTTTATGGGAAACCGATTTGGTCACCACGCATGTTACCGGAATACCGGTGTTGGCTTCACCGGCAGACTATGCAGTGCAGGTTTCTGTGCTGCCATTGCTGAAATGGTTTAAGGCTTCTGGAGCAACAGGATACACAATCCAGCTTTCCACTGATTCCACTTTTTCTACTCTGATTTTGGAAAATGCTCTCGTCGACACGATGTTCCAGGTTACAGGAGTATTATCCAACAGCACAAAGTACTATTGGAGAGTCAAAGCAACCGATGGTGAATTCTCTGCTAAATCGAGCTTTACCACAGCCTCTGCTGTTGTTGCCTGGTTAAATTTCCCAATTAACAACGCGACTGTGTACACACTCACTCCAACGCTCTCGTGGAACCTCACACAAAGCTATTCCGGGATTAAATTTGATGTAATCTTGTCAACTGACAGCCTGTTTGCAAGTGGAAGCACCTCAACACTGTTTGCAGACAGCGCAGTCCAGCTCACACTTGCCGCATTGACACCTACCACCCATTATTATTGGATGGTTAGAACAAAATCCTCTTCTGGCGCCATTATTGCATATTCAGCACGACAGAGTTTCACAACTTATGGCGTATTGGTAGCTCCTTCTCCCTCATGGCCCACCGGAGGCGCCACAGTTTACTCCAATAACCCGACTCTCTATTGGTACATGAGCACACCGGCTTATACCTATTCTTATGAAATTCGCTACAAGGCGTCTGCTTCCGGTTCATGGAGTGGCCCATTGGCTGCAGGCAGCAATCTGAATCTTCAGTTGATTGGCCTCGCTCCAGGTACAAGCTATGACTGGGAAATTCGTTCCTATAACGGATCAGCATATTCTGAATGGAGCACTGCCCAATCATTTGTGACGTATAACAATGGTCCCAGCACACCTCCGCAGCCAATACTCTCCTATCCGGTTTCAGGAGTAACTGTATATACCTGTTCCCCTGTGGTGTACTGGTATGTTAATGCCTCAACTGCCGGACTCGATTATTCGGTACAGGTAAGTAAAAATCGCGATCTTTCAAATCCGGTGTTGGATAATGAGGGAGTATTGAATCTCTACCAGCAGCTAAACAGCCTCGACCCGGGTACAATGTATTACTGGAAAGTGAAAACACATAACGGAACAACTTACTCTTCCTGGTCAGCCGTTGATAGTTTTTATACCTATAATATCAGCGGTAACATTAAACCGGTACTCACCTACCCCGTTGGTGGAACAACAGTGTACTCTGCCACACCAGGTTTATACTGGTATACTCTTGGCGGCGTTTCTGCAACACAATATGAAGTTCAATATGCTCTGGGATCACCGGTGTTCAACACAACACTAACATCCGCCACTACATCCTGCGCACTTCCTGCTCTTGAATACGGTGGCGAATATTACTGGCGTGTCCGGGCCAAACAAGGCTCAGTTACTTCTGATTGGAGCAGTGTCGATTCATTCCAGGTAACCGGGAAAGCTGGTTCACTTACTCCAATTCTCACCTGGCCTGTCGGGGGAGCGCTTGGTACAAGCACACCAACTCTCTACTGGTATGTGAACAGTTATGTTTCTGGAATAACATTTTTTGTTGAGTACGCAAGCAACAGTGCATTTACCAACGCAACAACGGTTTCCACCGACAGTTATTCAATAACCCTTGCCGGGCTTGCCCCAGGTGCGGTTTACTACTGGCGAGTAAGAACCTTTAATGGCAGTCAGTATTCACCATATTCACCAACAGAGAGCTTTGCAACCGCTGCAGGCAGCAGTCCTGCTAAACCCCAATGCGGCAGTCCGGCAAATGGAGTGGCTATCACCACTAACACACCTCTGCTTTCATGGTTCCTGCCGGTTGCGGCCGGCACCGTCTCTTATGAATTGCAATACGCAAATACACCGGGATTCAGTAATCCTGTTAGTGTAACGGATATAAATTCCACAACATACCTGGTTGATAAACTTGCTTATACAGCCCCTGTTTACTGGCGTGTACGCTCAAAAACCGCAGAAGGAGTATATTCAGCGTATTCCGAACCGGAACGTTTTATACCCGTCAGCACCACTTCAGTTGATCCGGATAAAGCAAAGTCAAAATCTTTTGCACTGCACCAGAATTATCCGAATCCATTCAACCCGACAACGCTGATCAGTTTCACCTTGCCGGAGAACTCTCATGTTAAGCTCAGCATATACAATCTGCTCGGCGCGAAGGTCGCCGAACTTTTAAATGAAAATCTCGAATCCGGGAATCATTCAGTTCAATGGAATGCAGCGGGCTATCAGTCAGGAGTTTATTTCTATGAACTTAATTCAGGAAAATTCAGGTCAATGAAGAAGCTTATACTGCTGAAGTAAAGCTCTCGGAATAGTTAAATTGCAAAAGCCGCTCCACTTTTCATGGGGCGGCCTTTTTTTATAGATAATCATAAACTTGGGTTCTCCAAAATCTCCCTTTTCCCCGGCATCACCCTGTATCATAACGATTTCAAACTGAAAACCAATCATCAATGTGCAAAGACTGAAACACCATTAGTGGTTATTCTCCCTGTATGCATACACCTCAACATAACTGAGTGCATGCTCAAACAACGGATGTTAAGTATTCTTACTGAAAATAATCGATAGTCGGATAAACTGATTTAACAATCACCCTTGCGTTTTTCTTAACAATAAACTCGCTTAACCCAATCTCGTTTGATGGATTTCCCCAGTCATATGTATAACCCAGCCGTGTCCATGGATATTGCTTTGCGGTGGTTGGAGGATAATATGAAGTAATGATATTATTATTGAACCAGGAAATATACCCGGCGCTGGCCGTTGCCGGGAAGCTGAGACCACACGTATTATCGTCTATCTCATTATCATAGGCAGGACGCAGAAGATCTTCAGGCTTCACCCACATTTCAACAAAATAACTGTTTTTACTGTCCTTGGGCAATCCTAAAAGCTGTTCGGTCCTCAGGACAATATTTTCTCTGGGAACCGGATGTTTTTTATACCAGTCCTTCATTTCCGGTACTGCAGTGACCCATGCTTCGCCCCATGATGTGGATATGGTATCACCAACCGGATAACTGGATTTGTATTTGGTCCAGGTCACAACAAGCACATATCCGTTTGACCATGACAAGTACTTGTTATCGGGTCTGATGGCAACCAGTGTGGAACAAATCTCACTGCTGTCTGCAACCATGGCATCAATTACTGCCTCGCGATAAACCTGGTCAGCATTTTTGATAAAAGGCAACAATGTAGTATCACTGGTTCTGCAACCGGCTGTCAGCAGAAATAACGAAACAAAAAAAACGAGTAAGCGATTTTTCATTGTATCATCCACGAATAATAATTTTAAAAACAACTGTTTACTGTACTAAAATATAGGCGTTATTGCTTCTTCTGCAATACTGCCAATGTTTATTATGCGCCTATATGAACGCAGCCTGTGAGAGCCTAAATCCCCACAATTGCGCGGCCATTGAAAAACTGAGACTTAGTCATCGCGATCCTGCGTCGGGCGATGTGCGTCATCCTGTGTGCACAAAGCTGTCAATGTAACTCAACTTGTCATCCCCGTGAAAATTGAGTTCAACGAAATCTCGCTCCGGCGGGGCGTATACGCGTCAACTTAACAAACACAATGGACGAATGTCATTCGCGCGAAAGAGGGAATCTACCTGTTTCGAACTCCGTTAAAACTCGATAATTGGTCTCGGTTTTACAGGTCATACCGCAATACAGGTATTCCCCATTGAGCAAAGAAGCCAAACCCTCATAATTAATGCTCTTACGTTTTCTCGCCTTCGGCAGGAGTAATTTAGCTGTGAGGGGTTCTCCTTTAATGGCAACAGGTTATATAGTACATTACCGTTTTCACGTAATACACCTGTTACTTGCTTCTCACATAAGCAACTTCAAGAAATTTTATTTCCTTGCCATCTTTTATATTAAAATATTCCATGGATTGATTGTCTTTATCCGAAAATTTGAAAACTTCCTTAAATGCGATGTCCTTACCGGATACCGGCTCAGGGAAAGAGCCGTGTACAGTCACGGTGTTCGTCGGTTTGTCATAAGTCCCTTTCGCAACCGCAGTACCGGTACCCATATTGTCGTACCAGACAACAGTCACTTCTTTGGTCAGGTTATCATATCCCATAAGTGACCAGCCTTCGAACGGCATTCCCATCATCGAGCCCTTGCGGATTGCTTTCAAATATCTGCCGCCGAGGAACATCTCCACAGAAGAGGTACCCTCCGACAACATCGGTTCACCGCCCGGTGATAACCACATTTTCATTTTGTAGGTCCATTCGCCTACGCTCTCAGCCATCATCTTGTGAGCCGGACCGGGAGTCATATAATCCATCCACGCCTTTTGAGCAGCGGTAGCGTCAGTGGATGTATCCTGTCCAAAAAGCGGGTAGGAAGAAAAAAGTACGAGACAGAGCAGAGAACAGCGCAGTAACGATCCGGTGATCATAGCAACCTCTTATTGTTAGTTTGATGAATTTACCTGGTACACACATAGAACGGAGAAAAAAGTCAAAGAATATAGAAAGTGAAAACTGGAAAAGCAAGAGCGAGCATTTCACGGCTATAGGTTATCAGAAAATAAATGTTGTACTGTGGAAGGAAGAAAATTAAGGCTACTTTTGCAATTTAAATTTTGAAAATGGGTAAGAAAATGATAAATTAGGAATCTCAATTTGCGAGCGTAGCTCAGTTGGTAGAGCATCAGCTTCCCAAGCTGAGGGTCGCGGGTTCGAATCCCGTCGCTCGCTCTCAGGATTCTGAAAATCGCAAATTTGAGCATGATGTTTATAAAATCGGGCGTTTAGCTCAGCTGGTTTAGAGCATCCCGCCATTGCGGGAGGGTCTGAGGTTCGAAAAGTTTTGTATTAGAATGTTAAAATCGGGCGTTTAGCTCAGCTGGTTTAGAGCACCTCCCTTACAAGGAGGGGGTCCGGGGTTCGAATCCCTGAACGCCCACAACGAAACAACCCCATAAGCAATTGTGGGGTTTTCTTTTTCCAACATCCTTGACCTGGTTTATGTATCACGTATATATACTATTGTCAGATAAGGACCGTCACTACATTGGCTATACGTCGGACCTCACTAGAAGGTTATCCGAGCATAATCACACCGATCATCGCGCATATACCCACACAACTGAACATTGGGAAATAGAGATATCAAGGAGTTGTGAATCAAAAGAAGAAGCGATGAAACTGGAAAAGTATCTCAAGTCATTGAAGAATTCAAAACGGGCTGTAGAATATTTAAGAGATCAGTCTGCTTTAGGCAGATAAACTGGTTTAGAGCATCCCGCTTCGAGCGGGAGGGTCCGGGGTTCGAATCCCTGAACGCCCACAACGAAACAACCCCATAAGCAATTGTGGGGTTTTCTTTTTCCAACATCCTTGACCTGGTTTATGTATCACGTATATATACTATTGTCAGATAAGGACCGTCACTACATTGGCTATACGTCGGACCTCACTAGAAGGTTATCCGAGCATAATCACACCGATCATCGCGCATATACCCACACAACTGAACATTGGGAAATAGAGATATCAAGGAGTTGTGAATCAAAAGAAGAAGCGATGAAACTGGAAAAGTATCTCAAGTCATTGAAGAATTCAAAACGGGCTGTAGAATATTTAAGAGATCAGTCTGCTTTAGGCAGATAAACTGGTTTAGAGCATCCCGCTTCGAGCGGGAGGGTCCGGGGTTCGAATCCCTGAACGCCCACAACGAAACAACCCCATAAGAAATTATGGGGTTTTCTTTTTCCAACATCCCTGACCTGGTTTATGTATCACGTATATATACTATTGTCAGATAAAGGCCGTCACTACATTGGTTATACGTCGGACCTCACTAGAAGGTTATCCGAGCATAATCACACCGATCATCGCGCATATACCCACACAACTGAACATTGGGAAATAGAGATATCAAGGAGTTGTGAATCAAAAGAAGAAGCGATGAAACTGGAAAAGTATCTCAAGTCATTGAAGAATTCAAAACGGGCTGTAGAATATTTAAGAGATCAGTCTGCTTTAGGCAGATAAACTGGTTTAGAGCATCCCGCTTCGAGCGGGAGGGTCCGGGGTTCGAATCCCTGAACGCCCACAACGAAACAACCCCATAAGCAATTGTGGGGTTTTCTTTTTCCAACATCCCTGACCTGGTTTATGTATCACGTATATATACTATTGTCAGATAAAGGCCGTCACTACATTGGTTATACGTCGGACCTCACTAGAAGGTTATCCGAGCATAATCACACCGATCATCGCGCATATACCCACACAACTGAACATTGGGAAATAGAGATATCAAGGAGTTGTGAATCAAAAGAAGAAGCGATGAAACTGGAAAAGTATCTCAAGTCATTGAAGAATTCAAAACGGGCTGTAGAATATTTAAGAGATCAGTCTGCTTTAGGCAGATAAACTGGTTTAGAGCATCCCGCTTCGAGCGGGAGGGTCCGGGGTTCGAATCCCTGAACGCCCACAACGAAACAACCCCATAAGAAATTATGGGGTTTTCTTTTTCCAACATCCCTGACCTGGTTTATGTATCACGTATATATACTATTGTCAGATAAAGGCCGTCACTACATTGGCTATACGTCGGACCTCACTCGAAGGTTATCCGAGCATAACCACACCGATCATCGTGCATATACCCACACAACTGAACATTGGGAAATACAGATATCAAGGGGTTGTGAATCAAAAGAAGAAGCGATGAAACTGGAAAAGTATCTCAAGTCATTGAAGAATTCAAAATGTTCGTTGGAATACCGCAAATCTCAAGTATAGAGCATCCTGCTCAAACTCATATATATCGCCTTAATAGTTCTTCTAATGCTCTATATAGACATATCAGCAATTACTGCAATGCTATTATGACTTGTTCGAGTCCTGAAAGGACAATACTTGAATAACCGTGGGTGCAACCCACGGCCATATAACACTACCAATTCTCCCTGAATAAGGGGCGAACAAAACCCATTAATCGATTTGGCATTTTTATCCGTGGAAATAATTGAAATCCGTACGATATCTCAAACCCCCGTTAGGGGCATACACCAATTAATTATTTTTAGAAAATATCCATTTATTCGAATTATGCAGATGCATTGCTTTTATCCTCAGAAAATGCATCCATAATTAAACTCGCCTGCAAATGCGCTGCCAACCGTGATGACCCCACTGCCGGGCTTGCACTCGCGGGCCGACCCGCATAAAGCAGCTTCTGACCCGGGGTCTTCACTTCCAAAAGATACTCATGCAGAAAACCCCAGGCCCCCATATTACGCGGTTCTTCCTGAACCCAGACTATCTTTTTGGCCTTTGCGTACTTTTTCAGAATGGCTTTCATCCCGATACGGTCAAACGGATAATACTGCTCAAGCCGCACAATTGCCACATCACTCAGTTTATTCTCAGTTCGGTAATGCAATAACTCATAATAAATTTTCCCGGAAGTGAGTATCACCCGTTTGATCTCATCCGGTGCCATCACAGTTGCATCGTCAATAATTTCCTGGAAATGGCCTTCAATAAACTCATTCCGTGCCGAACGCGCTTCAGGAAGCCTAAGCAGACTCTTCGGAGTCATTATTACCAATGGGCGCCTTATCTCCTTCTTGGCGTGACGCCGCAAAAGATGAAAATACTGAGCCGGCGTGGATACATTGCACACTTCCATGTTTTCCTGCGCGCAAAGCGTCAGGAACCGTTCCAGACGCGCACTGGAGTGTTCAGGCCCCTGTCCTTCAAACCCGTGCGGCAACAGCATCACCAAATTGCTCGGTGCCTGCCACTTTTCATATGATGCAACAATGAAGTTATCAATGATGACCTGCGCGCTGTTGGCAAAGTCGCCAAACTGCGCTTCCCAAAGCACCAGCGATAATGGATCCGCCGTGCTGTACCCGAATTCAAATCCCAATACTGCAGCCTCCGAGAGCGAGCTGTCCAATGCTTCAACCGTTTCCTGTTCCTCATACATATGATTCACCGGGAAATATTCCTGCCCCGTGTCAATGTCAGTCAGCGAAAGGTGCCTCTGACTGAATGTTCCCCGAACACTGTCCTGTCCGCTCAATCTTACTGCTGTTCCTTCTCTGAGCAGCGAGGCAAAAGCCAGGGTTTCTCCAAAAGCCCAATCCGCCCTCCCCTCTTCGGTCAAAAATTCACGTCGTTTCTCCAAAAACTTTTTCAATTTTGGATGCACATTAAAATTATCCGGGGCCTGTGTTGACCGGGTAATAAGATCATCCAATGTTTCGCCATCGACCGCAGTGGTCAACGTCTTCTTTGCTGCCTGCATGGTTTCTTTTGACACGGCAAGAGGAAAGGCTACGTTAAAATCAAAGTGCTTCTCTTTCACCCGCTCAAATGCTTCATCAAACTTGGTGGTGATTGATTTTTTGTATTGCTGAAATTCCTCTTCGCTTATCACTCCAAGCCGTTTCAACTGATTCGAATAAAGCGTGAGGACAGATGGCTGCTCCTTGATCTTCTTATAGAGAATTGGTTGAGTAAATCCCGGTTCATCGCCTTCATTATGCCCATGCCTGCGGTATCCGAATAAATCTATGACAACATCCTTTTTGAATTTCTGCCGGTATTCAAATGCCAGCCGGGTTACCCATAATGAAGCCTCAGGATCGTCTCCATTAACGTGGAATATCGGCGCCTGCACCATCTTTGCCACATCAGTCGCATATTCAGTGGAGCGGGCGTCCTCGGGCGTTGTGGTGAATCCAATCTGGTTATTGATGATTATATGAACAGTCCCACCTGTTCTGTAGCCCTTAAGCTGGGAAAGGTTCAGCGTCTCGGCCACCACTCCCTGCCCTGCAAATGCGGCATCTCCATGAATGAGAACTGCAACGGTGTTTTTATGCTCTTTGTCACCTTTACGGGTTTGTTTGGCACGCACCATGCCCTCAACTACCGGATTTACCCATTCCAGGTGACTTGGATTCGGCGAAATTGAAACATCAATTTGCTTATTATGCATGGTAGTCACCGTACCGGATGCACCCAGGTGATATTTGACATCACCGCTTCCCGCGTATGAGTCTTTATCAAAAATTTCTTCGAATTCGGAAAAAATGGAATCATATGATTTGCCAATGGTGTTGGCCAGCACATTCAACCTTCCGCGATGCGCCATGCCCAGCACTATCTCCTCAACTGCATTGTCAGCTGCTTCCGTGAGCAAATGATCCAGCACCGGAATAACCGTCTCCGAGCCTTCCAGCGAAAATCGCTTGTGCCCCACAAACCTGGTATGGATGAAATGTTCAAATTCTTCCGCTTCTATAAGCTTCATCAATATCCGTTTTTGCACATTGGCAGCAAAAACCGGTTTGTTCTCAATTGGCTCCATTTGTTTCTGCAGCCAGGTTTTCTCTTCGTGATTTTGAATATGCATAAACTCAGCGCCGATTCTCTCGCAATAAGTGCTCTGAAGTTTATGTAGAATCTGCCGCAATGTTGCCACACGCAATCCGCCAAAACCGCCCGTGATGAACGGACGGTCATAGTCCCATATGGTTAAACTGTGAAAAGAGGGTTCCAGTTCAGGATGATAGATCGTTTTTGAACCCAGCGGATCAAGGCTCGCGATAAGATGTCCGCGGACCCGATACATGTTTATGAGCTGCAGCACCCTCGCCTGTTTCTCAACTTCATTTATCTGGGCTATCTCTCCGGCCTTTGCCGAGGCACTGTCATTCTGCCATTGTATTGGTTTAAACGGAATCCGCAAATCCGAAAAAATGCTTTCATAAAAATCTTCTTTTCCCAGCAGCAGATCGTGCATTTCTCTCAAAAAGTTTCCAGATTCTGCCCCTTGAATTATCCGGTGATCGTACGTACTCGTTATTGACAACACTTTGCTTATACCGATATTGGCAATTGCCTCACGGGACATTGCCTGATATTCTGCCGGATATTGAATGGATCCTGTTGCAATTATTGCGCCCTGCCCTTGCATTAGCCGGGGTATCGATGATACGGTACCCATGGTTCCCGGATTCGTCAGGGTTATGCTTGCTCCCAAAAACTCGGACGGATCTATACTGCCCTTGCGCGAACGTTGGATCAGATCTTCATATTTGTTAAAAAACTGGAGAAAATTCATCGCCTCCACATTCTTTATGTTCGGCACCAGCAGCGAGTGTGAACCGTCTTTTCGTTCAAGATCAACTGCCACACCAAGATTGATACTCTTCTTGTGAACCAGGCAGGGTTTCCCATCCCTCACTGCATACGCGTTGTTCATGGCCGGTATCTTCTTCAAAGCGGCGATCATGGCCCATGCTATCAAATGCGTGAAGGAAATTTTCTTCTTCTCTCGCGGCGTAATAACGTTGTTAATAATAATTCTATTCTCTTCGAGAGCCTTAACGGGTATTATGCGGTGTGAGGAGGCAGTAGGAATTGAGAGACTGCTCTCCATGTTTTGTAATATGCGGGCTGCTCCCCCTATTATCGGTTTCAGCTCATCAGCCGGATCAACCGGTGAGTTCTGCACTTTTTGCACGGGCAAGGCAGCTGCTTCCGGTTTTTTTGCTAAAGTGCCGGAGGCTGTGCCGGCAAAATAGGCTTGCCATTGTTCGGGTAGGGAATCGGGATTTTCCCGGTATTGCTCGGCAAGAAGTTCAACGAACCAGGAATTGGCTCCAAATCTTTCTGCCAGCTCTTCATTTTGTAAATCTGTCATATCAGTTATTCACCTTTTTTCACCAATAAGTAATAAATACTTTTTGGCTAAATAATCTTAATTCTCTTGTTTATTAAATAACAGTGTGTTTGCAGCAATGTAGCACTGCATACGTTCGTTGGACATACCAATGGAACTGTTTTCCGGTAATATTAGTTCAGATTGTATACACACACTTAAAGGAATATGACCGCAATAATGGAAACCATGCGTCATGATATTGCAAATATAAGAAAAAACTATTCACAGGCCGAGTTGCACGAAAAAGATGTGTCAGAAGATCCGATACATCAATTCCAGCACTGGTTTGCACAGGCTCTGAACTCGGGAATCGCGGAAGCTAATGCCATGACACTTGCAACCACTGGCACCCATGCCCGGCCTTCCGCCCGTATCGTTCTCCTCAAGGCATTTGATGAGCGTGGATTCACATTCTTTACCAACTACGATAGCCGGAAAGCTGAACAAATGCTGGAAAATCCATTTGCAGCATTGACTTTCCTTTGGAAAGAGATTGAGCGGCAGGTTCGCATTGAAGGAACCGTAGAAAAAACAACTTTTAAGGAATCAGAGGATTATTTCCATTCGAGACCCCGGATGAGCCAGATTGGTGCGCTTGCTTCTCAGCAAAGCCGCCGGGTTTCATCAAAGGTTGAAATGCTCGAGACGTTTGCCAACATTCAATTGGAGTTTGAGGGAAAGCAGATTCCCATGCCTCTCAACTGGGGTGGATTTCGGCTCAAACCTGAGTATTTCGAATTTTGGCAGGGCCGCCCCTCAAGAATGCACGACCGGATTGTGTATGAGCTGTTGACAAACGGTCAATGGGAAATTTACCGGCTTTATCCCTAATCTGGACGAGCCAGAAAAAAAAAGACGCATTACTTCCCCCTCGCTTTTCAAGAGAGATGGACAGGAGGTGAGTTCCATTTTGACCTTATCGAATATTTTGCCATTAATGGCTATAATATTATCGATTAGATACTAAACCCTATGTTCTATGCAATCTGACCCGATGCCAGCAATTGGGCTATTTTTTTGTATTTCCTGGGTCGATAAGAAAACTCCTCCAGATTAGCGGTCAGTTTTTTCCCCCTGATCCCTAGTACATGATAAAAAACTGTATTTTCGGCCGAATTCTTAAACGCAGCGCCGGAATTTATGAATTGAGTGCCAGAACGCTCATAAATATCCATAACATGGTAGTGCCCGTGAAGCACAGCCTGAATGTTAAATATATTGAACATCTGTATCAGTCGTTTCTTTTTTTTGAGGTTCATTGTTTGCTTCTCTATACGTGACCATATGGATTTAATCCATTGATCACCTTCGGTTACAATCTTGTTAAAATGGTGATGAACGGCCACTAATGTCATTTCTGCTTCATCAATTGCATGGAGATGCGCTTCGTACAAACCCTCATATTGTGCATCTGTTATCTTCCCTCGCGATGCAAATATATTCTTGACCTTTGAATACTCAGCAATTGAGTTCACACCCACTATAGCTACACCATCGACCACTTTAACAAAGGGATACACCGAGTTTTCAATCGGGTAATAACAGTTTTCAAACAACGCGGAGTATATCGTGTGAAATTGCCGCACCTTAGACTCGTAGTCGGTATTAATGCAACGATCAGGGAAAGTTAAAATATCCTCTGCACGGTGCACCCCTCCAAATATATCATGATTTCCGATTACTACCGTTGCTTTGCCCGCACTGTCATAACCTATGTGGTCCAGAATTTCCCTGAATGCCAGCAGCTCTTCTTCTTCACCATTCTCTGATATATCACCGGTAATAATCAGGTGTTTTGGTTGCAGATTGGCTATATATTCGAAAAAACGTATTATTTTTTCGGTGCTGTTGTCATGGTCCAGCAAATTCAAATGTAAATCTGACACGTGTATCATTTGCATACTCATATTGCCTCCTGAAGCAAATGCCTGTATATATATTTCTCTTTTTTCTCGTCTTTTATCATGTCAACTGAGATAAGAATAAACCCGTCAACACAGTTTTGAAAATCCGGATCTACGCTGAAATCAGAGAAGGTTGAGCCACCATCGTATGCAACTTCGGTATATTGTTTATAGAGAGTTGGGACGGCATATCCTTTAATTTTCATGAGTTTTTTTAACATTTTGAAATCAGCTTTGTAATCAAACGAGGAAAACAGTTCAGCCATGGCTTTTGTCCTTGTCTCTGAAATGATCACCGGGTTCTTGGCTTCCGCATATTGCAATCCCGCAGGGAACCACTTCCGGTAAAAGAAAACCACCATCTGCATCACTTCTTCCGGGTAGGCTGAGCTCAAGCTTACCGGACCAAATAAATATTTGACCTGCGGGTTACGGCATAAAAGCGCCCCAATGCCATACCAAAGATAGTCCAATGCTGCAGTGTTCCAGTACTTCGCCTGAACAAAACTGCGCCCAAGCTCCAAAGATTCCTCCAGTATTTCATTCATTGTTTCGCTATACGTGAACAATGCTGATGAATAAAACCCCTTTTGCCCCTGATTCGCAAGAATTTCACTTCCGAACCCAACCCGGTATGCTCCTACAATGTCAAGGTGAGCATCATCCCAGAGAATAATATGGCGATAGTGTTTATCAAATTTGTCAATGTCTGTTTTTCGACCGGTGCCTTCGCCAACTCTTCTGAATGTAACTTCCCGTAACCGTCCTACTTCGTCAATGGTCTCTGGGGCTGATGAGGCATTCACAAGGTATATGGACTTTCCATCAGGTAATTCTCCCAATAATTCCGAAGCGCGTAATTCTCTGCGAATTACTTTGGGTGAGGCTGGATGCCTGATGGTTTGCTCTGTAAAGAAAATACCTGGTTTATTCCTGCCGATTGTATAAACATGTTTCTTTACCAGTTTCGCCAGATATTTTTCATCCTTTATAACAGACTGAAAAGCAGCGGAAGGGATATAATTCCCAACCGTGATTGAGAACGTTTTACCTTTTTTGTGGAACAGTTCGCGGGGTAGTAATAACATCGCCAGCAAATTGCTTACCAGAGCAACCGCATAGAAAAAAATTGAATTCCGCCCATGAATAAAGACCGGCAGGATTGGTGTGTTATTTTTCTTTGCAAAATAGATCAATCCTTTTAACCATTTTCTGTCTCTGATGCCCCCCCATCCAAGCCGCGAAACTTCTCCGGCCGGGAAAATAATAACAGCCATTTCCTTTTGAAGAGCTTCATGTATACCAATGACCTCATCCCTTTGAATTCCCGCATTATCAAGTGTATAGGGAAGAAAATAGGAACTAAGGTTATCTATTGCCAGGAGATAACCATTCACTATGATCTTAACGTCTTTTCGTACTTCAAGTAGCAGCTTTAACAACAGCAACCCATCCACTCCGCCCAAAGGATGGTTTGAGACAATAAGCAGTCGTCCTTCACTCGGCACACGGTCCCTGTCGCGTTGTGAGACCGCATAGGATATATCCAATTCATCGAACGCATTATCCAGAAAACGCTTTGCGCCTTCATGTTCATGCCGCGTCAACAGCATATTCACATTTTCAATACATAGAAGCTTTTCCAGAAACGGTAAGAGCACTTTCAGTTTAAAAAACCCCGCATTTTTAAAATAGCCTTGGTTCCTGGTTTCAATAATTTCCCTGAGATCAAGACGTTTGCCCATTTGCTGATTCCTTCCGTTGTACGAATGAGAGAATTGATTAGCAAGGGGCACCCCCTCTGCAGTCCGCATAGGATGCTCTTCTTTGCAGCCGCGGGAGACAGCGCCACCCTGCTAAATGTTGTAAATCAAAAAACGTTAACCGGTCCGGATTATTTACGCCTGCCGGTTTTTAGGACAACAACATTATGAGGCAACCATCACGCGCGGGCATAAAAGCTACGTATCCGCCACCGTTTTTGTGGTCTTTTTCATAATGTGTTCTGAATAATATCTTTCGACGCGATGGGCAATGTCTTCAGGCTGCAGTTGCTCATACTTCAACACGTCTGCCATCATTCCGGGTTTGAACCACCGGTTTGGAAATGCTATGGGAAATACGGGTCCATGGAACTGTTGCAGAGCCATTAATTCGGCAATTATGGAAAAGAGTCCGCCCGTCAAAAAATGATCCTCAACGGTGACAACTAATCTGGTTGAACCAAATAAACTCCTGATCAGTTTTTCATCTATTGGCTTAAGCGACCGGATGTTCACCAGCCCGACTGAATAGCCCATTTCCTGCAGCAAAATTGCTGCACGCCACGTCTGCTGAAACAACGCGCCATAACTTATGAGCGTCATTTCGTCTCCTTCGAATAACTGTTCTGCCTTCCCAATTTCAAATGCCTCGTGCTTAATAACCGGTTCAAGGTTTGTGTACCGGATATACCAAGGTGACGGATCATGCAAAATTTTCTGCATTCCCAATGCCAAATCGGACCAGTCCGTTGGCGCAAATACCTTCAGGTTAGGGATGCCGCGCATTAGTGACAGGTCTTCAATTGCCTGGTGCGTAGGACCATTAGCCTCCGAAAGAATTCCGGCAACTGCCCCCACAATTTTAACCGGCAGATTGGCTATCCCAATATCTGTCCTAATGAACTCAAACGACCGCATGGTAAGAAACGCGGCCAGAGCATGAATGATCGGCTTTTTCCCGCACAGTGCCAGTCCGGCTGCCATTCCGCAAAGCGTTTGTTCTGCAATTCCGGTATCAATTAACCGCTGTCCCAGTTCTGCCTGGATGCCGCGCATCGCAGCTCTGTTCTCGGAGGTCATCACCACTATACTGGGATCTTCTTTGCAATTCTGTTGTAAATATTGTTCGTAGTTCATGGGTTACCTCGCAATAATTTCTTCGCTGGTGATGGTTGCCGCTTGTTGCGTTAACAGTTCTTCTTCAAGTGCACGAATCTCTTCGGCAGAAAAGTTACAGAACCAGCGGTTGGCTTTCTCTTCAATGCTCGGTAAGCCCTTCCCACGTCTTGTCTCACAGATCACGGCCATGGGTTTTCCCTGCCCCAGTGGCAAATTGGAAAACGCGATATGCAGCGCTTCAAAACTGTGGCCGTCAATGGTTATTGCATGCCACCCAAATGAACGGAATTTGTCCTCGATCGAATTCAGCGGTATCAACTCTTCCGTGCGGAAATTTGCCTGAAAAAAGTTACGGTCCACAATTGCTATCAGATTATCCAATTTGTATGCCGCCGCAACCAGTGCAGCTTCCCAGATGCTTCCTTCATCCAGTTCGCCGTCACCAAGCAAAACAGCAACTTTGTTTTTATAGCTGTCAAGACGGCTGCTGTATGCAACACCCATCGACACCGACAGTCCATGCCCCAAAGAGCCGGAATGGAATTCCACGCCAGGTATGGTAACGTTCGGATGCCAATAAAGCGCATCACTCGTCTTCAGGTGATTTTGCAACCTGCTGCTCTCAATGAACCCCAACTCGGCAAACAGGCCATAAAGCGCCGGGACATCATGACCCTTTGACAGAAAAAAGAAATCACGTTCCGGATCCTTCAGTTTGTCCCTGCTGATATTTAAAAAATGCGTGTAAAGGTAAACCAGAATGTCGGTACAGGAGAGTGATGCACCAAGAAAGCACCCTCCGCCGGTTGCCATCCTGATACAATGTGTCCGCACGGCAACAGCCAGTTTCTCAAGCTCCAAAAGCTGCGTTGCAGAAAGTTTATGTTTCATAAGACCTGTTGTATTGTTCATTTAAAATTCCGGGCGAAAAGGAATAGGGATACAAATAACAAACGCAGAGTGCATAGCAGATGTAATAATATTCCATGGTTTGCAACCAATTTACGCCATTCGTAACTTTAAATATCGGCAATACAATGTTTTGATTCAATGATAAATATGCTTACAGTTCATGGACCTGCACGCTTTCCTTATTCCTGGAATGATCCGCTTTCCAAAATAGGTCATGGCAACAATCCTCACTGATATTTACTTCATGATCATTCTCTTTTTCCATCTCATCTCCTTTTGCGCGAACTTCGTTCAAAATCCCGAGGGTGGCTATCGCATAACTCCGGGAAAGTCATTGAAAGCCCGTTTGGGGTGAAGTGCCTCATCCCGTGTGCAGGGCAATCCCACAATCATCGCCTTTTAACAGGGCTTTATAAAACTGAATTCTATGCTAAATGCATTATGCAACACCCACCGAAGGAATGCCATTATGAACACCTCATATGACATTCGCGATAATATTTCGCATCAATACCCTTCCTGTGCCGTGCCCTCACTTCTTTTTTCCATCGCGCCAAGCATTGGCTTAATAACAGCCAGCAGCACCGAAAAACCTGCACACAGCACTCCAATCTCCGTCTCCATGCGCAAAAAACTGATTCCGGCGGCCAGCATAAACAGCAGGGCAATCATTCCCATAGATATCTTTCCGTCACTCATAATGGCTCCTTTACTTTGTTGTGGCATTTATTATTTTTAACAAGTGAAACATAAGGCTGCAATGTTACCTCAACATTAACAAACCGTTAAGCCCCTGTTAGTTTTATCCGGCGGAATGGATTTTTCATTGTCCTTATTTCATTTTTATTCTTAATTTAGAAGATATTGATGTATAAATAAGTTAATAACAGGACGCATTATGAACGACCAGGAAACCGCTCCACAGGATATTTCCAAGTACTCACTTACCGGAGATATTGCCTGGCAACCTCACTCAATTGTCAGTAAACAACTCCTCAAAAAACCCAATGGCAACGTAACTTTATTTGCCTTCGATGCAGGTGAATCACTCTCGGAACACACCACTCCTTACGATGCCCTGGTCATTATCGTTGATGGTACCATGGACATTACCATTGGCGGCAAATTGCACTCGGTCGGAAAAGGCGAATATATTCTCATGCCGGCAGGCGTTCGGCATGGTCTTGTGGCTCCGGTGCAGGCAAAAATGCTCCTTACAATGGTCAAGTAATTTTATTTACAACTTCACAGATAACAGAGGTTTTTATGTCTATAGATATTCCCAAAATCCAATCGCTTATTCAGAAAAAAGGGATTGATGGCTGGCTGCTTTTCGATTTTCGCGGCAGCAACGAACTGGCGCACGAAATTTTGCATATCCCGGCTGCCGCTCATCTTACGAGAAGATTTTTTTATTACGTCCCCGCAAAAGGCCAGGCAACAAAAATTGTCAGCGCCATCGAAGCGCACAACCTTGCCCATCTGCCCGGTGAAGAGCTTAAATACTCAAGTCACGAATCGCTGAAAAAACACTTGCGGAAAATCCTGGTTGCGGGAGAGACCATCGCAATGGAATATTCACCGCTCAATGCAATTCCCTATCTTTCAAAGGTCGACGCGGGAACAATTGAGTTTATCAGGACATTCGGCGTTGATATAGTCTGCAGCGGCGATCTTATCACCCTCTTTAATGCCGTTTGGTCTAAAGAGCAATACGATGATAATGTTCCTGTTGCACACAATCTCGTCTCCATTGTCAAAGCAGCCTTCGCGTTGATCAAACAGGAAATACTTGCCGGCAGAACGGTCACCGAATATGACATTCAGACTTTCATCAACAACGAATTTGAAAAGAACGACTATATAACCGATCCCCCAATCATTGTCGGTGTGAATGAAAATGCCGCTAACCCGCACTATGCACCATCAGCAACGGATTTTAAGCCTATTCAAAGAAATGATTTTGTGCTCATTGATCTCTGGGCGAAGTCAAAGAAGGAAGATGCCGTATGGGCCGACATCACCTGGTGCGGCTATGTTGGCGAGACCATTCCGGAAAAGTATGTAGTAATCTTCGATGTGGTTAAAGAGGCCAGGGATACCGCGCTATCTCTCGTAACAGAGCGATTCCCCAAGGGAAAAGAGGTATATGGATATGAAGTGGATGATGCCTGCCGGAATGTAATAAACAAAGCCGGATATGGAGAATATTTTATCCATCGAACAGGACATTCCATAACCACCGAGCTTCACGGCAGTGGCCCGCATATGGATAACTATGAAACGCATGATGACCGGCTCATCTTCCCGCAAACCAGTTTCTCAATCGAACCGGGTATCTATCTCCCTGGCGATTTTGGTGTTCGCCTGGAACTGGACGTTTTCGTTCATCCTGATGGCAAAGTGGAATATACCGGTGGGGAAAAACAGGACGCCCTGATTGCTATACTTAAGTAACGGTTTTTAAACGGCAATAGAGTTCTGCAAACCGGTACCCCCGTTGAGCTGATTTTGCGGATACGATTTACCGATGACGAAATACTATTGCTTCCAAATTTTGACAGCGTGCGATCATTCAGCTTAACATGGTGAGTGATCGCCGCATTACATTCAGGGCGAACTAAGGAATTCAAATGCCAAATAAATAACGGCAAGAAATATAATTCCGGAAATAATCATAATTCTGTTTCTGACCGTTCTTTCATGAGAGAGGGCTCGTTTATATCTGTATTCATAGTCATCATGATTGCTCCGGTAATGATCACCGGCCACGGTATCCCTTTCTCGCTTATCCTTACTCATCTTTCACCATACCATTTCACCTTTATCCTATATTTCGCATTCGTTGGCTTGCATATCGTTCAGAGCATTATTCTCCCTTTTTCATCTAAAAAGGGAAACTTTGATTTAATTTCCTATGGAATTCATTCAGTACTTCATCAGTAATTACAAATACTATCGGAGTTTACAGACCATAATCGCAATCCTGTTCAATCCGGCGTAAAGTACATTCAACGCATCCGGTCTCCGGTTATTTTGGCGGGCTCCCATTCAAAAAACGCTATGAAAGCCAGACAAAAACAGCTATCCATATGACAACATATATATTATCGGATAATCAATATTTATTAATACTCACTGGAAAATCTCAGTTGAAAGGCAGTCGATTATTCCCCGAATGACTTTTTCATAAATTTCAAGTGTATTATCGATAATTTTTACTTAAGTGTTTAATTGCAAAAAGTATACATTTTGGAAAAACGATGGTGTGAATTTACAATATACCGATGTGATCAGTTGTGATTCCCCGCAAAGACTATAATGAAACGCTGTTTATTCCCTTGGTTGCACCACCCTACTTCATATTTGGCACTATGGTCTTAAAAAGAAATTTCTGCCGTTTACCGCAGCTGTTTGGAGCGTACTTCCCATATATAGAAAAATCGTGCTCCTATCCTGCGTAATGAACCTGAGCACGATTTATTTTAATGGATGAACAGTTAGTATTTTTTAACCTCTTCCAATATCCACTTTGCAATCGCTTTTGCTTCGGCTGGCTTCAATCCCTGGTTCGGCATCGACGGATAAGCCGAATTAACTTTAACCGGACTATAAATAAAGGCGGCTAACTTTGCGGCATCTCCGCCATATTTCGGCAGCGTTTCCTTATATGGGGGGCCAACCACTTTCTGATCGAACCTGTGGCAAGCAGAGCACTTGGTCTTGAATATCTGCTCTCCACCCATACTGGTGGTGGACATGCTGCCTTTTTCCATCTCCTTTTTCACTTCCTCATAGTTGCTGCCCAGGATTAGTGCATTCCGCTTTGTTGACGTTGTCAAAGCTGTTTGATCTGCCACAATTAAGGCAAAACTTGCCAGCAACAGCAGTATAAGAATGGATGCGCTGAATTTGGCTTCCCCGCTCTTCATGATGGTATACACAAAATGATATACAACGAACAGCAGAACAATGGCAAGGAATATCAGCGAAAAGACTGTCATGGAAAGCGAACCTGCGGGGAGACCGGCAGTGTTGATCATCAATAATACCGGCTGTGCCAGTGCTGATATAAAAATAAGCTTTACCAATGCTTTCCTCACAAAAGCAAGGTATTCAGGGCTCTCGTCTTTTTTGCCACCTTCCCAATAAAACATATTGAAGAGCAACAAGGCACCGGTCAATGAAAGCGCCGCGCATACAAAATAGATCCAGCGGGTAAAGATAATTCCCGATGCTAATATCGATGAGAATGATGCATCGGCATCAGGATTGGATGCAAAGAGCGACGACGTAAAACCTGCTACAAACAAATAAGTCGAAACAACCAAAAATGCAACTGCCCATTTACCTGTTGAGGTGAAAAGCTTTTCAACCCGGGGTGCATAAAATCCCGCATCCTGAGCTTCTTCACCTGAGCCGGAAACATTCTTCAAAATTCCGCGGAACACAAATGCATAACGGAAAATGTAAACGAGTATCAGCCCGCTGAGCAGCGAGGGCAACAGAAGGATAAAACATTTCACTGCCAGCAAATTCATCGTATGCAGCATCTGGGTGAACGAGAGGATCAGTATCAGCACAGGAACAATTCCCAACGCCATGCCGATGCTTTTATTCACCGTTGTTATTTCTATCACCTGCCTCGCAAATTTGGTAGCATCCGGATTTTTCTCCTTCTCCCCTTTCCTCTTGAAGAACAAAGAGACGAGCGAACCGCCAAACACAAAGCTGAGATAAGGTACGAACAACATCAGAACCACTACACTCAAAAAATGCAGCAGCGTGTTGTGTTCCAATGATTGAGGAAGTACCAGCTTGTCAAAAAATTCCATTCAGATATGCCTCTGTTAGTAAAGGATAATCAATAATTTATCAATCGAAACAACTATCACAACAAACAAGACGTACAGGTTAATGCCCAAGAATACATATCTGAACGAGCGTCTGCTCACTTCTTCGCGCAGCAAAGAAGTAGACTTGAGCACGAGCAAAATGAAGGCAATCACTATAGCGTCCATTGCATATGAAGGTCGTAAAGCAAAAAACATGGGTAATAACAGTCCTACAAAACCCGTTGCCACCGTCCAGATGAAGGTCATGCGCGCCATCTGTGACTGGTCAAAAATCTTAAATATGGTCGGGAAACCACCCCGTTCATAGTCCGTTCTGTAGAGCATCAGCAGAAGCCAAAAATGCGGTATCTGCCAGATAAAAAAGAAAAAAGCAATAATTAAAATCTGCGGATCCAGAATGCTGTTTCCTGCTGCAGCCCATCCTGCCATTGGCGGCAACGCCCCTATAACTGAACCGGGAATAATAGCAATGAAATGCTTTTTCTTAAGCGGTGTATAGATCAGATTATACCATAACAGTGCTGAGAAGCCAAGCACGAACGTTGTCATGTTCGTGAAAACTAACAGCACCGTTCCACCGGATAAAAACAGCCCAAGTGCCAGATATACAGCAAAACGGGTGCTCACTTTGCTTGCAGGCAGCGGTCTGTTCTTTGTCCGCTCCATTAAAGCATCAGTGCCTTGCTCCTGAAGATGATTTATGACGGATGCGGAACAGGCAAGGCAGAAAATACCTATTGAGGCAGCAACCGCCGTGTACGTAAATGTGCTTGCGGCACAGATATAACCAAACAACGTGGTTAGGGTCACAAAAAAGGTGATCCGAATTTTGGCCAGTTCACTTATAACTGCTAATAACTCCCGCGCAGAGAGCTTGATTCTGTTATTTTCCAGGGATTACACTCGCTGCATTGGTTGCTGGTGCTGCTGCGGCCTTCGCAGCGGCTTCCATCGCTGTTTTTTGTCCCTCCATCCAGATGGCGTATTGGTTCTCCGGCATAACAACAACCTTGGTATACATTTTTGAATGGTTCAATCCGCAATATTCCGAACATGCTATATCATATGAGCCCAACTGCTCGGCCTTAAACCATACAAAATTAATTCGACCCGCAACTGCATCACGTTTGAACCGGAACGCCGGGATATAAAAACTGTGGTTCACATCAACTGAAGTAATATTGCACCGGACCGCCTTTCCCACAGGGACAAAAAGCGTATCTGTTTTAATTCCGTTCGCGTATTCAAATTCCCATTTCCACATTTTCCCTTGCACTTTCACAACCATAGCGTCAACAGGTGGATGTTGGAGTTGTTCATAGCCCACCCAGCCAAAATAAAACATGGCAAGCACCAAAATGACGGGAATTACGGTCCATGTTATTTCCAAAGCAACGCTGCTGTGAATATTGACCGCTTTGTGCCCTTTTTTTCTGTTGTATTTGAAAACAAAGAAAATCATCAGAAACGTTATCAGTATCAGTAAAAGAACCGATATGGTTGTGATGAAGATGAATGCGTTGTCCACATTTTCAATGTAACTGCTTGAAAACATTGTAATAATCCTTACATGAAGCTATAATCTGAGAATAAAAGAGCAAAGGACACTAACAGGAAAAACATTGCGACTCCGACAAAAATCTTGAAAGCGGGCTGTTCTGTACGGAGGTGCATAAATATTGTCAACACCAGATAGGTCTTTATGCTTGCTATTATCAGCGCGGTGGCTACTGTAATTCTCCCAAAATTGATCCCGGCTACCGTAACAGTAAGGCCGGTCAACACCATGAGAGAGAACCAAACCAAGAGGTAAATCAAATAGTTCGGCGCGTGTTTCTTTTCGTTTGTATGATCGCTCATTCTTCTTCCTTAGGTAATGAGATAGAATAATGGGAACAGAAAAATCCAGATTATGTCAACAAGGTGCCAATATAAGCCGGCTGCCTCAAGACGAACATAATTATCCGGCGTTATTTTATTCTTAATGGTCTGCGCGGTCATGAAGCCTATAACCGCCATACCAATAATAATATGCAATCCGTGCAATCCGGTCATAACATAATAGAGGCCAAAAAAGAGTATCTGCCCGTTGCTTTTTTCGAGCAACACGTCAGAACCCGGGTAAATGCCATGATGGAATTTTGCTGCCCATTCAAAAAACTTGTTAACCAAAAAACCAAAGCCAAAAACCAGTGTGGCAAATTGAAAGATGATAGACAGCACTCTCTTCCCCTGATGCAGAGCAGCAATCGAAAGCGCCATCGTAAGACTGCTTGTCAGCAATATCATCGTGTTAAATGTCCCCATGAGAACATTTAATTCTTTCGCGGCAACATGGAAATCTGCCTGATATTTAAACCGGTAAACAGAATAAGCTATGAACAAGCCCCCGAACAAGAGCAGTTCTGTAAACAAAAAGAGCCACATTCCAATCTTGGTTGCCTCATCATCCCGGTGAACGTGTGCATGTGCAGCGGTTTGTTCAGTTGAACTCAATGTACCTCCTGTGCGACTATGTCATTATCTTTATATTCATATGGTTTTTCCGTCACGGTCGGAATAATATCAAAATTTTCAAGCGGCGGTGGGGTCGTGGTCTTCCACTCCAGTGTTTCCCCGTTCCATGGATTCTCTTCGCTTGTCTTCTCGCCATACAGTAAAGCGTGAACAAAATTGCCAAACATGATCAACAAACCTGAGATCAATACCCAGGAGCCGACGGTCGAGATCACATGATATATCTGATATTCCGGCAGGTAGTCATAATAGCGGCGTGGCATGCCCAGCCAACCCATTACGAACATAGGGAAATAAAGCAGATTAAAACCAACGAAGAGCGTCCAAAAACCAACCTTGGCCCGGCGCATGTTATATTTTCTGCCAAACATCTTACTGAACCAGTAATGAGCGGCAGCAAAAATGCCAAACCCGGTGCCGCCAAACATAACATAGTGGAAATGCGCCACGATGAACGATGTTCCATGTATATGCATGTTAACCGATAAGGCTCCCTGTATCAATCCGGTAAAACCGCCGATTGAAAAGAGGAAAATAAAGCCCAATGCATAAAGCAATGGCGGGTCAGTGGAAATTGAACCTTTATAGAGCGTAGCCACCCAGTTGAATACTTTTATTGCGCTTGGAATAGCCACAATGAACGTCAGCAATGAAAACAGGAACATTGCCGTGCTGCTCATGCCCGCCGAAAACATATGATGCGCCCACACAAGCGATCCCACTGCCGCAATAGCGATGCTGGAGTAGGCAATAAACTTATATCCGAAAATCGTACGGTGTGAGAACACCGGGATGATCTCTGAAATCACTCCCATCGCAGGAAGGATCATTATGTAAACTGCAGGATGCGAATAGATCCAGAACATATGCTGATATAAAATTGGATCACCACCCAGGGCTGGATCAAAAATGCCAACGCCAAACACGCGTTCAAACACCACCAGCAATAACGTGATACCAATTATAGGGGTAGCCAATATCTGAACCCACGCCGTGGCATACAACGACCAGGAAAAGAGCGGCATCTTGAACCAGTCCATACCGGGAGCACGAAGCCGGTGGATTGTGGTAACAAAATTTAGTCCGGTAAGAATTGATGAAAAACCAAGCACAAAAGCTGCCAGCAAGGCCGGTATAACATTGGTATTGGTACGAACACTGTATGGTATATAAAATGTCCATCCGGTATCGGCAGGACCACCGGGAATTAAGATGGATATCACTGCCAACAGACCACCGATAATAAAAAGCCACCAGGACAATAGATTTATCCGTGGGAATGAAACATCCTTCGCACCTATCATAATGGGCAGGAAAAAGTTGCCAAACACGGCCGGTATGCCGGGTATAACAAACAGGAAGATCATTATAACGCCATGAAGCGTGAACAATGAATTATACGTTTGCGGTCCCATGATTGTCCTGCCGGGAGTCAATAGCTCAAGGCGCATCAGGAAACCAAACGAAACTGCCACAGAAAAGAAAAATGCAAGCGTAACCAGGTACAATATGCCTATTCTCTTGTGATCGGTTGAAAAAATCCATCCCCGTAACCCTCGGTGTTTGCCTTTATATTGCAAATAGCTTGGAGTTCCCGGTGCTGTATATTCACTCATAACCGTTTTTACCTTTATTATTTCCTGTACTAAGATTTCTGAACCGTATCATCTTTTTTCTTCTTAACTCTCAAAAACACTATCGCGAACACGCCCGCGCCCATAATAATGAGTCCGCCAAACACCCGGGTAACATTCAGTGCATACCTCTTGCCTGCCGGATCGTATTTAAAACAAAACTTTAGAACATTCGCAATTGAAGGGGTTGCCTTGCCCTTGCTCGCCTCAATAATTCCCATTTTCATATCGAACGGCAAAAATTCCGTTCCAAGCAAATAACGAGTTATCTTGCCATCTGGGGCAATCATTATCAATGCCCCCGCGTGAACCCAGGCATCGCCTTCCCGTTTATAACGGAAACCTGCTGCATCAGTCACCTGTTCAATTGCCGCTGAATCACCCGTAAGGAATGTCCATGCATCATCGGGAAACTGACGCTGTATTGCATTCAGATAATTTTTCTTTTTATCGGCAGCCAACTGATATTTCTCCTCCGGATTGAATGAAAGAGAAACAATCTGGTAATCTTTTCCCGGCTCAAGACCCAATTTGGATACCTTATCTGCCACTTCTGACATGAGCGGTGTACAAAGCCCAGGACATTCATAATAAACAAACATCAGAATAGTAGGCTTATTGATAAGCTCTTTAAGTGTTACTTCTTTTCCAAGGTCATTGGTAAATTTGGTATCCATCGGCAAATAGCCGCCAAGATTTTCATCAATACCTACGATGGATCGGGGCTTCTGACCGTTTTGCGCATTTAGTGATGCGGCAAACAGCAGAGAAAACATGAATAAGAGCAAATAATTGCGTTTCATAATCAGGATACTATTTCTTTTAAATATTGATAGAGTATTGCAAGTTCATCGTCTGCCAAATAAGCAGCCTTGCCATTAAAGCCATTCTCGCCCAGATTGAAGTACATTGCTTTTTTCAACTCATCCTTTGATGAATTCCAGTCTTTTGCGTTCGCCAGGGTTGCCATCGCTTTGGCCGGATCAATTGAAATTTTGAGAAAAATGTTCGCTCCGTCCTTCTGTCCTTTATCTGCCAGCAATTTTGCAACTGCAGCCGAATAACTTGCAATGGCTGTTGCTTTTGCTTTTTGAACCAGTTTCTGAGCCCCGGCAATCGGCAACTGCCCTGGCTCCTGAGTGCCTTTGGTTAAACTGTATTTGTCATCCAGCGCCTTGATCTCCTGATCGCTGTCCTTTGGAGCATCTTTCATGAACGTACTGCGAATATAACTGATCAATGAGATACGCTCTGCTGCCGGAAGATAATCGTAAGCCGACATCCCGCTTCCCGGGATACCGAACTGCAATGTCTTATACATTTCTGTCAGTTTTCTGCCGTTCTTCCATCCGTCAACTGCATGAAAATTCCGTGGCTTGGGGTTCAATGCCACGCCTGCTGCACCGTCGCCGTTGCCTTCCGCACCATGGCACGAAGTGCAAACATTGGTAAACGTAGCCTTTCCCTTTTCAAGCATTTCCGGAGTCGCCGTTGAAAGTGTAGCCAGGTCAACTGCAGACGAAATACGCGGGTCCTGAACACCAAGTTCTTTAACCACACTCAACGTGTCAACCAGTTTTGGCGGAACCTGATTCTGGTACATCGCATTATTGTTCGACGTCATGAACAGCCCGATACCAACCAATGCCACCAGCACAAGAGGATAAACAGCCGCAATTAACGAAATTGGCTTTTCAACAAGTTTATCGAGAAATTTCTTCTCATTATTCTGCATTGCTAAACTACCTGACTAAATTATAATTTAAAGTTTAAACCTTTTTCGAGCTTCGGATCCCCTACCGGAACCATGTTCGCATTCTTCGAACGGTAATAGAAAGCAAGAATGATTATACCAACTGCAGCCGTGGGAAATGCAAATTGTAATATCACACTTAGTATTGAAAAATGTTCTGTATGCATATTCGGCATTATCAGCCAATAAAGATCAACATAATGGGCAAACAATATCCATATCGCAGCAAACTTTAACCTCTTGGGATCCATCTTCGCCGGCTGTGAAAGCAATATGGCATATGGAACAAGAAAATGAATCACAATCAACGCCAGCGATATTACGACCCAGCCGCCTTCATATCTTCCCAAAAACCAGAACGTTTCTTCAGGAAGATTTGCATACCAGATCAGCAGATACTGTGAAAATGCGATATATGCCCAAAAATTTATGAAGGCAAACAATAAAGCGCCCAAACTGTAATAATGATCATCCGTCATCCTTGGATGAAGAAATCCTTTTTCGCGCAGCATAATCGTTGCAAAGGTCACTACAGATAAAGAGGCCAGAACAGAACCGGAAAAAAAGTAAACGCCAAATATGGTTGAATACCAATGCGGTTCAAGACTCATCATCCAGTCAATGGCACTCATGGTAATCGTAAGTGCAAAAACCGGTATAAAAATAGCCGAGTATCGGATATTCTTCTTTGTCAGCAACTGATCTTTGGTCTCGTCCTGTTTCCGGGAATTCTTTGTGAGTATGAAATAAAACAGTACCCAGAGACCAATACATACTGCAGTACGGATCAGGAAGAACGATGTGTTAAGGAACGGCGACTTGGAAAGCAGAACCTTGTCAGCACTCGGTATGGGTCGTGCCCACGAAAATACATTCGTCAGGTTAAACAGCAACGGTATTGCAAGAATTATCAATAATGGCACAATGGTTGCAACGTTCTCAACCACCCTTCTGATCGGAACGCTCCAGTCAGCGTTAACCACATATTCCAATGCCACCAGGAACAAGGCACCAACGCCAATGCTCACCAGAAACATATACGAAAGAAGATAGCTGAATAACGCATTCTGAAAATCTACGAAGAAATGAAGCGCTCCAAACACCACGCCAACCAGCAAGAGAATGATACCGGTCTTCTGCAAGTTTGCGGGAAGCTCCTTTTTAACATACGTGTTATTATTTTGTGACATTGGACGCAGCCTCCTTCTTGTACTCTTTAATATCCTCTTCGGTAGCGTTCTTTGCCTTCTGCAACACTCTCACGTAGTTCACAATTGCCCAGGCTTCTTCACTGGTCAACTGATTGGCATATGACGGCATCACATTTTGCCCAACCATAATAATGTGATAAATGTTTCCATCCTGATAGTCACGCAATTTCTGTGAATGAAGGCTTGGCGGTTTGGGGAATTGTCCGCGCAAACGGCTGTCCCCTTCTCCATAGTTTCCATGACAGGGTGAGCAGAAAGTAAGGAACTTCCGTTTCCCCAGTGCAAGCACTCCATCATTCGGAACATACGGATCAACTACAGGCTTGGAGATCATCTTCAGCGAATCCTGATAAACATAAGGAATATGGCCTCGTGAAACTGTCCCTTTCACCGGCATCCGCATTCCATAACCATCAGGATAAAAATCACTAACCGACTGGGCATTAACCCGGGGCTGTTCTCCCATCCATGTGAACGGTACCATGTAAACCAGCTTGTTCAAAGCAAAATACGCGGTACCGCTTACTACCAGCGCAACTGCCAGCAGGAACACCGCAAACTTTGGAGAGAACGACTTGATGGCTGTGATATCCGGGTAGTAATGCGTTTCAATTGCTTCGGCACCAAGCGACTTTAGGAAAGCCGCTGCCTTTTCTTCCTGAAAATTCGCGTCCGTCGCCTCAATACAAACACCGAATTTGTTTCCTGAAACCGCTTTCATATATGCACTGTCGTGCAATGGATGTGCGTTAGCCGGGAATTTGAAAAAGAACGTGATCATCCCTATTACGGTAGCCAGTGTTGCAAACAACACCGTCAATTCAAACGTGACGGGGATGAATGCCGGCAGGGCAAAAAATGGTTTCCCGCCAATGATCAGCGGATAATCTTTTGCCATCGTAAAATACATCGTAGTAAGTGCCGTCAACGTTCCCGTTAAACCAAATGCAAGGGTAACATATCCCAGTTTGGATGGCTCCAGTTTCATAGCTTTGTCCATGCCGTGAACGGGATAAGGAGTGTTAACGTCAAATTTTTTGTAACCCGCGGCTGAAGTTTCAGATGCCGCCTTGATGATCGCATCAGGTGTGGAGAACAATCCGCTTACACCAAAAATTTTCCTGTCCATCAGTGATGCCCTCCGTGACTTGGTTGCGCCCCATCGGCCACTGCCTTGACCTCTGAGATCGAAATGACAGGCAGCGATTTGGTGAACAACAGCACCAGGGTAAAGAACAGTCCGAATGACCCGATCATGATTCCTGAATCAACCATCGTCGGCACATAATAGGCCCATGATGACGGCAGGAAATCACGATTAAGAGATGAGATCGTGATAACAAATCTCTCGAACCACATACCCACATTCACAAAAATTACTATTATCAACATGATGGGCACCGATCTCCGGATCTTCCTGATCCAGAAAAGCTGTGGCGTTATCACGTTGCAGCTTACCATTATCCAGTATGCCCAGGCATAAGGCCCGAAAGCGCGGTTAATAAACACAAACTGCTCAATCGGGTTTCCGCTGTACCAGGCAATAAAGAATTCCATCGCATAAGCATAGCCCACCATCATACCGGTTCCAAGAATAACCTTGTTCATCTTCTCAAGATGATCGATGGTTATGATCTTTTCCAGATCAAACACTTTTCGTACAAATATCAGCACCGTTACCACCATCGCAAATCCGGAGAAGATAGCACCGGCCACAAAGTAAGGCGGAAATATTGTTGTGTGCCATCCGGGAATAATCGAAACGGCAAAGTCAAAACTGACGATGGTATGCACCGAAAGAACCAATGGCGTTGCAAAACCGGCCAGAAGCATATATGCTTTTTCATAATGCTGCCAGTTACGGTTTGAATGTCTCCATCCAAGCGAAAATACCGAGTAGATCGTTTTCTTGATCTTCGACGCCGTTCTGTCTCTCAATGAAGCAAAATCAGGAATTAACCCGACATACCAGAATACGAACGATACCGTGAAATAGGTAGATACGGCAAAAACGTCCCACAAAAGCGGTGAAGTAAAATTCACCCATAAGCGGTGCTGATTCGGGTACGGGAACAGATAACCATCCAACCAGGGGCGACCCGTATGTATTGCCGGAAAAAGCCCCGCGCACATAACAGCAAAAATGGTCATACCCTCGGCAAACCGTGCAATACCCGTACGCCATTTCTGTCGCAGCAGATACAGAATTGCTGAGATCAATGTTCCAGCGTGACCAATACCAACCCAGAACACAAAGTTCACAATCTCTAAGGCCCAGCCAACCGGCTGATTGTTGCCCCAGGTACCGATCCCAAAATAGAAAGTCAATAACAGGCAAACACCGCCCCAGCCCAAAAGACTGGTGGTTATCGCCAGCGCAATAAAGAACTTCCTGTTTGGCTTCTCATCAAGAGGTTTGGCAATGAGGTGCTCAATTTCTGAAAGCGTCAGTCTGCCTTCAACAACAGGCAGCTCACGCGAATAATCAATATTCACTTACGCTTCCTCCTCTTCAATATTTCGTAGTTTTGCAATGTAGGTAACATTTGGATGTATATTTAATTCCTGAAGAACATGATATCCTAACTCGTGATCTCTCAATTTTGCAACCTTGCTTTCCGGATCGTTGATGTTACCGAATGAGATTGCCTCGGCTGAACAGGCATCCTGGCACGCGCTGGTAATTCCTTTACCTGTGAAGGTAACGCCTTCGCGTACGGCTTGTGCCCGTCCCTCTGCTATCCTGTGAACGCAGAACGTACATTTTTCCATAACACCGCGTGACCTCACGGTCACTTCAGGGTTTGCGGCCAGTTGCATCGGTGCATTCTGATAGTGCCCGTTTGCAAAATGATCGCGGAAATTGAAGAAGTTGAACCGGCGTACTTTATACGGACAGTTGTTGGAACAATAACGGGTACCCACGCAGCGGTTATAGATCATCTGATTCAATCCATCGGGACTGTGGTTCGTTGCCACAACGGGACAAACGTTTTCGCATGGAGCCTGGTCGCAATGCTGGCAAAGCATCGGTTGCAAACTAACCTGTGCAGATTCCGGTTTGCCGGAATAATACCGGTCAATACGTAACCAGCTCATTTCCCTGCTTACCAGTACCTGATCCTTGCCCACAATGGGAACATTGTTTTCAACATTACACGCAACAACGCAATCGCTGCATCCCGTGCATTTGTTAAGGTCAATAGACATGGCCCATTTGACGTCATTATACGTCATGGGGGCATACATGCTCTCGCCTTCAACCTTCGTTTCCCGGCTGAGAAATGCCTTATCCTTTATATACTCCGCAACCGTTCCCTCTCTGATGATCTCACGCTTTTTATGCAAATCCTGAATCAGTGCTTCATCATAGGTGTGATGATCCTGAGTCGAGGCAAGTTTGTAGACATCACCGGTCTTGGCAACAGTAACCGAAGTAAAATAATAAAGTTGGTCACCGGCCTTTTTTGTAAGAAGCGTATTTACATTGTGCCCTACATTCATGGCGACAACAGCACTCTTTGTTCTGCCATATCCGGTTTCCACTGCAATAAAATCATCGGCAAGCCCCGGCTGCATTAAGGCCGGCAAACGAAGCGTTTTTCCGTTCACGTTTAATTCCAGAACATCGTTTGTCTTAACACCCAGTTTCTTAGATGTCTCTTCCGAAATCGCCGCGTAATTATCCCAGGTTACTTTTGTCACCGGGTGAGGCAACTCCTGAAGCCAGCCATTCTGCGCATACCGGTTGTCGCCAAGTGCATAGCTTTCACTGATGAGTAAACTGAAACCTGAAGCGGTGGTTTTTGGTGATTGCACCTGGGTCAAAGCTGACTGATTAAGCGAAGGCAAGCCGGAAGCATTTTCCTGTTTAACCAATACACCATCATGCAGTGCGCCAAGCCAGAACCGGTCAAATGCAAGGTTGGACTTAAACTGCGGATAGACTGTGCTTTCCCAATTCTTCATCAGATAAGCGTGATACAATTCTTCGGTATAGGTGTTTGCCTTTCCGCTTGCCCACGCCAGCAAAATTCCTTCTTTCTGACGGGTGTTGTAAACTGGCGCAATGACCGGCTGTTGGGTGCTTATCGTCGTTGTACGTACCTGAGCGTCACCCCATGACTCAAACGTGTGATGAACCGGCAGTACATATTTCCCGGCAGCAGACGTTTCATTTTCAAACTCGGTCAGGGTAACTGCCAGTCCGCCAAATGACTTGAGGGCATCTTCATAACCAATGTCCTGTGGCAACGAATAAACCGGATTAACATCCACATGCAACACCACGGCAACTCTGCCTGAACGGATATTGTTTGCCAGTTGCTCAAACGCGGAATAAGCAGATACTGACATATGATCAATTGCAGCGGCATCTTTCCGAAACACTGCTTTCGCGCCAATAACTTCATTTAACAGATTAATTGCGATATGCGTCTGTTCACTTAGTGCCTTGCCGCCAAAAACAACAGCCGCCTGTTTGTTCTCAACCAGATCTCGCACCAATGCCTTAACAGTCTTCGCCGACAGCCCAAGATCTCTTACTACTCTGTCAAGCGATACCTGTTCAACAAGCCTTTGAGCAGTTCCATCGAGACCAATCTCGCTTTTCCGCAATTTAAAGGCAATTTCATTTATTAAACCAACAACAAATGCCAGTTGATTCTCCGGCTTGATACGCAGACGGTAATCGGCATTCACTCCTGTAAGAGTCATGTTTGCTTCTGCTGCATACAGCCGGTTGAAACCCTTCGCATCCTTCACATTCCTGTTCTGGGCAAACAGCCTTACGTTCTCCGGATTTTTGCCATCGGTTCCAAGAAAATCACCTTCCAACGCAAGAATGGTCTTTGCTTTGGAATAATCGATAATAGCCATTGGGCTTTCACCATAACATTTTTTCCAAGCAGAACGCCGGGCATCTTCAGAAATGGCTTCAAAAACATAATATTTCGTTGAAGGATAGGCAACCTGAAAATCATTCAGCACCTTCCTGAATGTCGGGGAAACAACTTTCGGTAAAACAACCGCAATTTCTTTGTTTCCCGCATTTTTTAACGCTTTTACAACTTCCTCATCCACGTCTTTCCAGGCAACCGCGCCGGAATTCGATTTCGGCTCGCGCAGTCTGGAAGGATCATACAGGTTCAATACATGGGCCTGCCCCGTAGCGCATATCTTGCCCTTGTTAATGGGATGATCCGGATTACCATCAGCCTTGATTGGCCGTCCTTCCCGTGTTTTGATCAAAATGCCGCAAGCCATCTCGCAGGCCGTACAGGTTGATGCATAAAAGTTGGGCTGGCCAACAATAATTTCTTCGGGCTTGCGGTTATAGGGCACAATCTCGCCTTTGTCCCGGTAATCGGAACAACCGGCTGCGGCCAAGGCTGCAGAAGCACCAAGCAAAGCCAGGAATTTTCTTCTTGAGAGCCCGCTCAGATCAGATTCTGGGTTAAAATCATCTTTTACACCGGAAAGGAATTCATGATGATGTGCTTCAACAAAATCGTTGTCACGGTGAAGTTCTTCAAAACTCCTCCAGTAATTAGGGTCTTGCTGCATCGGATTATTCGTATTTTCAGACATGCACCGTTCCTCGTTTTTCTCTCTTCACTGCGAGTTCATTCGGTTTGATAACCGGCATTTTATCCTTTGGGGTATTTAAAAAGGGAATCTTCATGTTTTTAAACAACAAATAGGAAGCGGAAAGTATTCCGCCCATTTGAAAAAACTTCTTCCTGGATAACAATTTCTTTTCTTCCATTACCTTTTCCTCATCTTTAACGGTGACATGCCCAGCAATATTCGGGACCGGCTTTTACGTTTTTAAGGTAGGGCAGCCGCTGAACCGCATTCCGGTGACAATCGATACAGGCACCCATGGTAAAAGGATTAACCTGGGCCACTTTAGCCATTTGGGCCACATCCCCGTGACAGGTAATGCATTGTATTCCCTTATTCACATGCGAACTGTGATTAAAGTAAGCATAATCGGCAACCTTGTGCATCCGTTTCCAAGGAAGCATTTTCCCCTGGTCGTAGTATTCTTTTAATTTAATAATTTGCGGACGGTCGGTTCTTGCCTGTGTATGGCAATTCATACAAACCGATACAGAGGGAATTCCGGCATGACGGGATTTTTCAACACCCGTATGACAATATTGACAATCAATTCCCATCTGTCCGGCATGAAGTGCATGGGAGAACGCGATTGGCTGTTCCGGTGAATAGCCCACGCCATCCCGCTCGCCTCTTGACAGAAAAAACGTCAGTGCGAACGCTGCAACGACAACGAACAAGGTGATGGGAAGTCTGATACGCAGAATATAATCCAGTAACTGATTAGACATGCTCAGCCTTACGACTCGTTAATTTATGTTATATATGGAGAACACACAGTTTTGTCCCCTTTTGAAGTTCAAAAGGTTCAAGCCCAAAATTATAAAAACTTTAGTATAAATCAAATATTTGAAAAAAATCTTTTAAATAATCGCCTTTGGTGCCTGATGCAGCATGTTTTAACGCCAAATGAATTGATCAGAACACTCTGGTTATGATGCCTTGGGTTTTATTCTTTGTCTCTGAAATTGAACAGAGGAAAGAATATTTCTTACAGAAATGAATATTTTGTTAAATTTGCACCATGAAAACTACTACTAAAGTCAATAATCCATTAGCGGAAATTTTTGGGTTCCCGATAATTAACGATTCTGCAAAAGCAAAGCGGTATCGCGATCAAAAACTATGTCCTTATAATAACAAAGTACCCAATTGCACTAAAGACAAGGCAAACAATCCGCTTGGAGTGTGCAGCATTTTCCATTCAGGAAATGCGGTAATAACCTGCCCCATGAGATTTCGTGAGGATTGGTTAATCATAGAAAATGCCGCGAAGTTTGCTTTTGACGAGAAAATACACTGGACTTCACTTTCAGAGATAAGGCTTCTAGATAAAAACGGCCAATCAGCAGGAAATATTGATTTTGTTTTGGTTGCCTATAATGAAAAAGGACAGCTCATTGATTTTACGTCCCTTGAGGTTCAGGGAGTTTATATCTCAGGTAATCTTAGGAATCCATTCGAGAATTATCTCGGTAATCCATATCCGGAGTTTAACTGGCAAATAAGTTACAATTATCCAAAGCCTGATTACCTCTCATCTTCAAGAAAAAGACTGATTCCGCAAATGCTTTATAAAGGCGGAGTCTTTAACAGGTGGGGTAAAAAACAAGCTGTTGCATTGCAAAAATCATTTTTTGACACCTTACCGCTTTTACCCGTTGTTGAAAAGGATAAAGCAGAAATTGCCTGGTTCTTATATGACTTAATTCCGGACCCTGCATCAAAACAGTTTAATCTGACACTTGTCGATACTGTTTATACCGAATTTGAACCGGCATTGTTGCAGGTAACAACCCCGAATCCGGGAGATATTTCGGATTTTATTAATCTTCTTCAAAGCAGACTTGATGAAAGATTAGAGGGTAATCCTCCTGATGCACCGTCATTAACAGATATTGTAAGCAGTTAGTATGGCTACCCAGCTAAATATATTTGGAAATGAAAACTCCTTTATGCAACAACAGCCGGTAAATGTTGCCTCTGTGCCTATGCGGAGCCCTTTTCGTTATCCCGGTGGAAAAACGTGGTTAATACCTACGGTTCGTAAATGGCTTAAACAGCAGCACAAAGTTCAGGAACTGGTTGAACCGTTTGCCGGTGGTGGCATAGTTAGTCTTACAGCAGCGTTCGAAAATTTGGCTGAACGTATTACAATGGTAGAGCTTGATGAGGAAATTGCTGCTGTTTGGGAAGTTATTATAAGCGGAAAAAACCAATGGCTGGCTGATAAAATATTCAACTTTGATCTTACGCCGGATAACATCTCAAAGGAATTTACAAATTCTTCCAAGGACATTAACGATGTCGCCTTTTGTACTATTCTGAAAAACAGGATTTTGCACGGTGGTATACTTGCAAAGGGTTCCGGTATGATAAAAAATGGGGAAAATGGGAAAGGAATAGCTTCCCGGTGGTACCCGGCAACATTAAGGGACAGAATAGATGCCATTAATTTGGTGAAACATAAAATAGCTTTCATTCAGGGTGATGCGTTTGAGACAATAGAAAAAAATTTTGAATCAAAGGAATTGTATTTTTTTATTGACCCGCCATATACAGTTGCAGGTAAAAGACTTTATACGCATTATAATGTCGATCATGAAAAGCTCTTCTCCCTGACAGCTAAAATAAAAGGCAAATTTATGTTGACGTATGATGACACACCTGAAATCAGAGCGTTAGCAGGAAAATATAATTTATCCTATAAATTCCTTCCCATGAAAACCACTCACCATATCAAAAAAAACGAGATAATTTTATCCGATAATTTTGATTGGTGGACTGAAAATTTCTGATTTCAATCAAATATTTGGAATGATTTGTAGTATGCGGCTTGCGAACATTTGCGTTTTTCGGCATAAAATACGGCTTGTAACTAATTGTTTTAGAACCGGTTATAGATTATTCGCAACCGAATGTCAACAACCTTCGAAAATGGATTTTGATGATTTTTATTCTATCTATGATCTATTATAAGTCCTTATATTTCTGGTCCTTTCAATACTGTACATTATCTGCAATCAAATTCAATTTAAGGAAGCCAATTAAAAACCGGCTTCCTTAAATTTTAAACAGATAAGCGATTCACCCTTTATTCACTTTTTTTAACCGCCCGCCATTAAATCATTCACATACCCTTAAACTACCTTTCGGGGGATACCGGAGGAATAGCCTTTGGTTGAAGAGCTCTTGGGCTTGGGTTGATCACCGAGTAGTAGTCAAAAGTTCCATTGATTTTCATAATAAAATTTGCATCTATAAAAATAAATCTTTTAATTTCGCCAAAAAGATGCGACCAATCATATCTGTCAAAACCCTCCGGATTAATTACTATTTTAGCGAAGGGAGTGCCGTACATTATCCATTGATTTTTCGTGTAATCATAGATAACAAAGCTGAATTGTGCGCCAAAACGATAAGACGAGTTCCCGCCAGAAAAGATTCCCCCAAGTACGCTTGAACCGCGATCTACAGCCAGATTTTCTGTCGCAGAATAATGCTTAGGATTACCGGGCAGGACCCGCCCTACCTGAATACTGGTAATTGATACTGCTAGATCAGGTATCTGCCCATTAGCCAGGAGCCATTCTTTTTTTGGAATATAAAACAAATGATTTGTGTCCGAGTCGTCTAGAGGGTAGCGGAGAAGAAGAAGGTTGGAAGGATTCCGTAAGGACTCTGCGATTGTCGTATTAATACTATCGACAATAATTTTGTTTCTCAAGAATTCCTCATTACCCGTTACAAGAAATTCGTATAAGTTATCACGGAATACCAGCTCCCGGCTCCGTTTATGCTCACCAAAAATCCTTTCAACGTCCTCGGGGTTCAGTACCCTTATAGAATCGACTAAGGGCGGTATAAAGAGCAAGTGCCGGCCCTCTACTTCTGAGTTCAAGTAATGCGGTGCGTTCTGTTGTGGAATTGTGGAACAGCCAATTAACAGTGGTAGCAGTAAAACAAAATATTCAGAAAGTTTCACGATCAAATCCTCCGGGAATAGTACTTTGCGTAAAATAAATTATTTGCAACGAACTACCTCACCGCAAGCGGACGAGGTATCAATCTCAGAGCTTAATATAAATTCGCCACAAGCGGCTGGAAATTTACCCTGGTAGATTAAAAACTGCATTTCTTTTTTTTGATCATAAGTTTCACGGTTTACAATGGCTATAAGAAGATATCTGCAAACCATCGGTATTTGCTATTCCAGTCTCCGGGCCTTTAGATAGTATCGGGCACCGGCATTAATATTTACACCGCCATAGTCGCCCACATATTGCAAAACGTCACCGCGAGAAACATTGAATTGGATTTCCACGAAAACTGAGAATGGTGATTTGCCAAAATTCTTTTCAAGCGCTGCCCCGGCAAAAAAACCGAATAAACCGGTGCCATCGGATGTTGTGCTTATTCCGTCAATATATTTTTTCTCCTCTTTCATCTTTAGGATACTTATCCCTCCATTGATGCCCAATGTCCAGTCAGGACTCAGAAAAAAGTTGTACATATAGCCCGCGTTGAATATCCATTCCGTAAATTTCGCAGTTCCGCCTTTTGTTTCCGAAATCAAAACAAACTTTCCGTTTTCGATGCCATAGGTCTTGTTTACAGGTGTCCCGTTTTTTGCAAACAGCGTTGCTTTACCATAAAGATAAGATCTTGTGGTGAACGGGATGCCTAAACCAATACCATACACAAAACCTGCTTGTGAATCATACGTTTTATCAAAATCCTCAAGTGAAGTGATAAGCCCACCCGAGTGAGCTGATATAAAAAGTGATTTCGCAACTTCGGTTTGAGAATAAATACACTGTTGTAAGCTTAGAACAGTGAAAAGAGTAAACAGAATTTTTTTTAACATTATTTCGCCTTTTATATTACTGATGCCTTTACTCCCATAAAATACATTATCTGCAATCAAGTTCCAAAAAACAGGCTGGCTTAAGAGTCATATTTTGATTTTCTATCCGCGAAAATTAGTTCAAATCCGTATTATCTCCGAATGATGGGCGTCGCATAACTCCGGGAAAGTCATTGCGATCCCGCGTTCTCGTGGGAGAAGTGCCTCATCCCGTGTGCGGGGCAATCTCACGATTAGCGCCTATAAACAGAGCTTGATTAATCAGACTTCTGTGCTGGATGCATTATGCGACAGCCACCGAAACATGAGATTCAAGTATCCCAAGAAGATCAGTCCTGCAATCTTCAAAACTCTGCCCCTACTTCATGAGAATTATTTTTTGCGATGTACTGAATTTTCCTGCATTCATGCGTAAGATATAGATTCCGCTTGAAAGGCCTGCTCCGTTGATGGTGAGGCTGTATTGCCCGGACGGTTTTTCTTCATTCAGCAGTACCATTACTTCCTTGCCAAGTACATCGTATAATTTCATACTTACACGTGAGAATTCCGGCAATTCATACCGTATAGCTGTAGACGGATTGAACGGGTTCGGATAGTTCTGCGAAAGCCGGTAGGAGTGGTGTGGCAATGCAGATTCTTTTGTGCCAAGTAACGGATCAGACTCGCCAAAAAATATTCCGTCTTTTAAAAATCCGATTAAGGTAGACGTGGAGCTGGTTCCCAACTCCCCTGTACTGCTTTTTGTCCATCCGATTCCTTTCATTAAAGTGAAATCCATTCCCGGTATTCCATTCATCAGGAGGCAATCTTTTCTTCGGGTTGCAATTCCGAAGAGTGTGTCGGGAGAATCAATGTGGACTATTGTCCAGGCGGCACGTGTCCCGTCACTAACGGTAGACGTGTCACCCTGTTCAGCCAGCAAATCCAAAACGGGAAATTCCTTTCCACCTGAATACTGATAAACCATTACTGAGGCAGTATCAAATCGTTGGAAGGAATAAGCAGTTGTATTCGGATTTTTTTTGCTGTATCTGTTTTGTTTTATTACCGCATACTGATGACCCTTGATGAGGGTGTCTCCGGCTATTTCTTTTGTAATAATACTCGTGTCCTGATAGATCATGGGGTATTCTGTGAAATAAACCTCCCGGTATATCCACTTATACCCTTTTCTTAAAGGGTACCAGTCCATAGGCGCCGGTGACGGTGACAACATTTTCAGCGTTTTTACAGAATCAGGAGAAATTTCAAACAGACTCCAGTAGGTTGTTGCATAAACGGTGTCGGTTCCGGGTTTTGCATAGAGTCCGGTGATGTGTCGGTCAACCGCTCTGTAAGGGGTGAAAGTCAGACCATAATCATCGGATACTGAAATAACATTGTTCTTTGCAAGCCAGATACGTCCGGATCTCGAAGCATCGACGTTAAGAAAAACCCGTTCCGGCGATTGGAATAGTGTATTCCAATTATTTGCGATGCCGGCATTATCGGAAACCCGAAGGGTATAAAAGCTTTTATTAAAAGAGAGCCGGTAAATGTGAAGTAAATCGCGGTCATAGTAGAATGAAACGTTTTCAGGTAATGCGGCTTCGGTGTCTGTCGGCTGCCAGGTGCTCCCCTGGTCCGTTGATCGAAACAGTGTTCTGTTATAATCTGTTCCGATGAACAAATTGTCAGTAAAGGGCGAAATTGAAACGGGTGCGAAAGAAAGCAGGGACTGTGTCCAGCTAAGTCCGGCATCAGTGCTGGTTAAAAACGGGCGGGTAATCGCGTAGATTTTATTGGAGTCAAGCGCTGATATCACGAGTTTCTTTACAGCTCCTGCTTCACCCGACCAGGAGTGTTTATAGCCGTTTATAAAAAAAGTGCATTCGGCCCCGCACTCAACTCCTGAATAAATAAATCGTGACGGATCGTTATTCCAGAAAGTATAATCGAAAATGCTTAATACCTCTCCCCAATCAGGAGGATAGTCATCAATGCTGTAATCTTCAAGGAAGAGGGAGTCATGGCCTGTTGCGGGGTTAAACCGAAATATGTTATTTAAAAATCCACCTCCGCTCGTTACAATCCAAGGGGCAAGCTCAGAGGGCAGTCTGAAAAACAGATTAGTCTGCCCGGATTGATCGGTTATACCGCGCAGTTCTGAAAAGTGGTAATAGTAATAAGGCAATGTCTGGGCTGAAATAGCGCCCGAAAAAAAGACCAGAAAAAGCAAACGACTGTACTTTGTTCTCATAATTCCACCTAAATTATTTGAGAATTGCCTGTGCTGAAAGAATTTTTTCTTTCATTTCCCCAAATATACATTATTTACAATCTAATTCCTTAGAACAATTTTTTCCTTCTGTTCAACAAGGAAAGCGATGGTAAATAAAGATCAGCATAACCAGAAAATGGAAGTACTCCACTGATCACCTGGCGTATTAAATGAAATGGTCACAGAGCTAAAAACAGATAAGTCAATGAAATATTTTCTCATCCCGAAAAGAACAGCAAGACTTTGAAACGTTTTCATTCGTCAAAAAGAATGCTTACTTCACCAGCTCATAACAAAACAACTATTTTTACTCAACCTCACCAACTCCGGATTCCCCTGCCGGGATCGGGGGTTGCTTTGTCCCGGCAGGTGAATTATCCGGTTCTTTGTTGGGAGCGTACAAAGAATCTGTTCAACTTTTCCCTGCGATCGTTCCCGTAATCTTACCTGGTTGCTCCTTCGGGAATGTCCGCTCTGGCTTTCCTTTTGATCACTTCATTTAAAGAAAAACCGCATTCCCAATCCTGCATCCATGCCAAATCCGGCGAACGGTGTGAGTTGGAAAACAGGAACAACTTCTGCAAAAAGCTCTAGCGGAGTATTGCGTGGGAGCCAGGAAATGCCGAATACACCGCGCACACCAAAGGAGGCGTCATAACCTCCCCCGCTGTTTATACGCCCGCCAATTCCGTAATAGAGCGGGAATCGCTCTGTAGAGTTTATCGCCGAAAAGGAATGCCATAAATAATCCATGTGAAAATGGGACCGGCTGCCACCATCGTAGTTTCCATGATAATCAATACGGTCGCCGCCTACCGAAAAACCGAGGCCGAAGGCAAATGCATTTTTGGGTGTCGTCCAAAGTTTTGCACTCAACCCGGTTGGCTCAGCTACAATAAAGCCGATCCCAAATCCTTGTGTTTGTGCTGCCGTTTTTGTTCCGGTCAATACTACAAGCAACAGGATTACACAGAATCCGTATTGTTTAACCGGATTCAACAATGTTTTTCTGTTCCGTTTCATCATTTAGGTCTCATGGTGATTATACCTAAATCTGTGTTCTGCCGGGCACTGACCGATACGTTCGCTATCGTAGTATCTGTGAATGCGGCATTCGAACCGGTAAGTTTAACAGTGTAGGTTCCCTGAACCAATGCCATGAGTTTGAATGCTCCGCTGCTCTTATCAGGTATGGTACTCGTTACTGTATCCGAACCGCTTAAAACCGTCACCGCTGATACGGAAAGCAATGGAGCTATTTTCCCGGAGATGGTTCCACAACCACTGGCAGGCGCATGCCTGATCATCGGGAACAGCTTGAACTGCGACATTCCCATCACCATAATTGATTGGTTTACGTTAAAGTCCAGCAACAATTCACAGGTACCGCCGGCTTGAACGTCAAATTCCTGATTGATAATTATTCCCGTTTGAGCCTGAGCTGAAACATCCAGACTGAAGGGAGCCCCTCCGACGACTACATTACAACCTGAACCGACCATAAGCCTTATCTGGGTATAATGTCCGGCGGCTAACGAGCCATTACCGACAACGGCACTTTCGCCATTGCGTAACATTAACATATTATAGGTTGAGCTGGCATTGTTTATCACAATCCAACCGCTGTTTGCATCGGCTCCGGCCTGATGCACCGCTACACTTGTGATAACAATATTTACCTGGTCATAATCGGCGGGAGCATCCACCATCGTTACCCGTACCTGCCCATTGGGATCTGATGGTGATGACGAACTTGAACAACTTGCGCACGCCAGCGCCATAATGAAACAGCACAACACAGCGGCAAAACGCAACACGTATTTTTTTTCACGTAGCATGATGTATCTCCTTATTTTTGGTACAGGAAACCAGTTTCTTTCCGTTTGCACACACACTTCGCAAAACGTCAAACCTGATTTCCGAAATCCTATAATACTGAATTGAATTACCTTTTGGGCTTTTCATTTCAGTCAATAGGCTTATTGCAAAGCTAGCTCACACAGCCCGCGAAGTCAACACCGCATTGGTGCCCTATCCCCTTTATGTGATATTCCGCATATGCATATGATCACCATTATTTTTTCACATTGAGGTAATGATGCATCGTTTTTTGGTTCATCATTCTACTAAGAATACATTCGCACTCTATGCACAGATAGAGTTGATTTATTATCAGTTTGCCGCATCACTGAATGTAAGTTATGTTATGCAAAACCTGCGATTGAATAGCCGCGACTTTCAAGTCGTGGGACAGATGTAACTTCTAAATATTGGCTTTAGCCACAAATAGAGCTAAGATTTGTGGCTAAAGCCGATTTAAGCGGGTGTGCATGATCCACGGGCTGATGCTCGTAGCTATTCAATCGATAACGTTCCGTAATATGAGTATGTAATTAAAATAATATTCCAACAGTGAAAACATAAAAGTCACTCTTTTTATCGCCCATACCGGGAACACTTTTAAAATCATAGTCAATAAATACATACCGTATGTCTGCAATTATTTTTGACCCTGTCCCCACTATCGGAAGCTCAACCCCGCCGCCTAAATGCCATCCAACTTTTTGTTTCGTTTCGTCTGATGGAGCCAGCAGTAAAAACCTGCTGCGGTCATAGGTGAAAGAAGTATTATACCATCCCGTGCCTATTGCTCCATACACAATTGGGATTGGATAAATTAGCCCGGTTACCATTACCGGCCAGCTTGTGACAGTAGCGGCGCCGTTTGAATATGATTCGGAACGATAAGCTACCGAGGCCTCAAAGCCTAAAACGGGGATCACTTTAACACGGAGTGCAACTCCCCCGGTAAATTTCCCATCATCGGCATCCGTTGCTTTCTGGAACCCAAGTTCCGGGCCAATGTTAATACCCTGCGCATACACGTGCGTAAACAGGATAAATAATAGTCCAACGATTTGCATTGCTTTATTCAGCATAACAGTTCCTTTCTTCTGCTTTTTGAATTTCATGAAATCAGTTTAACCTTTTATAATATACATTGGGCGCAGACAAATTCTCCAGGCAATTATTATCCTCTTCTCGCCATTGTGCGGCAGGCAACAGTGATGGTCCGGGCATCAGCAAAGCCATCGTCAGTCGCAACAAATTGAGAATGCCACATCCATCATTTGAATCTCCCTCAAAAAATCCTTAATTTTGATTCGTATTGTATTCGGCTTTCAAAGCAGCAAGGCAATCAATAAACAACTAAAGGGACCTATACAATGAAACACTTCCTCTGGCTCGTTCTCTTTCTGCCGTTTTTAACAGGATGCGCATCCGAACTGGTTAATATGAGCAACAATTATTCTACCAAAGATATCGGGGGACGAAAAGTATTGATCCTTGGCCCCGCACTTGATTCAATCGATATAAAAAACACTGATGATATAAGGGATGACTTCGATAACAAAAAAGACGATGCAAGAAAAGTTTTGCGGGGGGAATTTTATAAAAAAGTGCTCGCCACGTTAGAGCACGATTTCGAGACTCAGAAATATGAAATTTTTGAGTCGGATACATCGCTTGAAATTCCACAACGGTATACAACGGATGCGTTTTTCAAACAATATCCAATAGGTGAAGATAAAACCATGATAAATTTCTATCTGCCGACAAAAGAATGGTTAATTTCAAAGGGGAAAACACCGGATATCGTAATTCTTATTTCAACTCTCACCTATGGCCGCGATATTTCCGCAGGCTCAAGCGGAGGGTATTTTATGCCGGGGACAACGGTGTCCACCCCTCATGGTTCATTCAATACCGGCGGTGTGTTTGTTGGCGGTGGCGGCAGCATTTCAAAACTGAACGGCTTTTTCAGTTTCATTATTTATGATTATAAAAAAGACACCTGGATAAACTACGGAGCTCCTCAAGTTGCCGCTTCAATCCCATTCTGGGGACTAACCAAAGGTGTATGGGAAGATACCTTTGAAATGGCAGCTCAAAAATTGCTTGGGAATTCAGCGTGGGAAACCTTGTTTATAATAGGCCAATATAATAAGCGTTAGATCTTTTAAACATCGATCCGCGGCACCCGCTTCAGAATCAGCAGTGCCGCGGTTTGTTGTAGCATTATAAAACTCATAACAACCCCTATTCGTTAAGAACAATAAAACACTGATCGCACTTTTTCATACGTCTTCAATCGTGTGGATTTTCACATAACATGGAAAAGCCAGAACAAAAAAGACACATCAGGCTGTCTTAAAAGTTAAGTAGTTGATTTCTATCCGTGGAAATTCGTTCAAATCCGCGTTATCCGCGTACCATTTTACCCTTTTGAGACAGCCTCCACAGTGCGGGTCCGTTTTTCACTTTGTTAAATATTTCGCCATTTCTGGCTATAAGATCATTGATTGGAATCTAACTACGCCTCGCCGGCTTATTGCTTTTCCTCGCGACGAGAGAATTCCTTACAACACCTCCGGAGCGGTTGCTGTCATCAAGCAGAAAGCGGTCAATCAGTGACTGAAGATTATCGGTTAACCGGCTGAGATCTTCTGTTGCACGGGCTATTTCACTTGTTGCTGTTGCCGATTCATGAGAAACACTGCTGATATTATCAATGTTTTTGCTTATCTGTTCCGCCGTTGATGATTGTTCCTCACTGGTGGCTGCAATCTGATTGACAAGATCTGAAACAATACTGTTGATCTCCATTATCTGCACCAGTGCTTTTGCCACTTCTTCAGTCAGTGCCATTCCTGCCTGAACTGATTCTTCTGCTTCCTCCATGGACTTGTCAGCTTCCTTTGCCTCACGCTGAACCGTTTTGATGGTATCTGCAATTTCTTTGGTTGCCTTGGTTGTCCGTTCCGCCAGTTTCCGCACTTCATCAGCAACAACAGCAAAACCTCTGCCTTGCTCGCCCGCTCTTGCAGCTTCAATTGCGGCATTCAGTGCCAGCAGGTTCGTCTGGTCCGCGATATCATCAATCACCTGTGTAATTTCACCAATCTGATCAGTCTTCTGCGCCAGCGAAGTTATTATCCTTCCGGTCTCTTTGGTCGAGTTTACTATCCGGGCCATTCCCTTTTGTGATTCTTCAATTTTCTGCGCACCCATTTTTGTGCTCTCACTTGCCAACCGTGACTTTTCAGCAGCATTCCCGGTGTTTTGTGATGACTCTAAAATGGTCTTTGACATCTCTTCCACGGCACTTGCAATTTCGGATGCCTGGGAGTTTTGCTCCTGTGCACCGGCTGCCATTTCTTCCGAGCTTGAGGATATCTGCGTTGCCGCACTTGCAGCCGCCTGAACCGCTGCTGAAATTTCGGATAAAGCACGATTGAACGAATCTGCCAAACTGTTTATGCTGTTTGCTATTATCTGATGGTCCCCTTTATATTCACCCTTCATCCTCACCGTCAGATCTCCCTGTGCCATTTCAGTTAGAACTCCGGAGCCTTCTTTAATCGGATTAATTACTGCGTCTAGTGTTAGGTTTATTCCTTCAACCAGTTCACGAAAAACACCTTCGAACTGACCGGTATTGCCGCGCGTATCCAGTTTCCCATTTTTTGCCTTGTGGATCAGCCCAACGGTTTCATTCATCAAATCACTGAGCGCCCGCCTTGTGTTCTCAAACGCGTCAATCCCTGACTGCGTGAACTCAATTATGCCATCAACACTTCTGGAAAGATCACCAACTTCATCTTTTTGCGTCAGCCGCATCAGTTGCGTCCCGGAAGCTGCTTTCACCGACATATCCCCGTGTGCCAATGCATTAAGTCCATTATCCAGATTTGTTATACATACACTTCTCAATTGTTCCGTACGGGCAGCTACCAGCTTAATGGGTTTCACGATCTGATTGCCGATGATGAATGCCAGAAGGATTCCCAACAACACTGCCACAATGCTGAGAACAATTATTAGCACTTCACCGCTATTATTCCTGGCCTCAATTTCCGGACCCGCTTTTTCCCGGTCACCTTTATAGGTGGCCCGAATTTCCGCAATCACCTGCGTCATTTCCACCCCAAGCGCATCCATCTTTCCAAAATGTTCGTTGTTGATAGTTCCGGTTGATTGAAAATCATTTACAAAATTAGTGAACGATGCAAGATATTGACGCGCGTTAGCCTCAAAACTTTCCATGCGTTTCTTACGTTGAGGATTCTGCATCGTTGTCACGGTTTCACCGGCCAACCCGATCATTTTGTCAATTTCGGATTTTGCGGATGAGGATGAGGATTCGTTTTTCTTTATTAAATAATCGTTTACTGCTATCCTGCTTTTCAGTAAAAGCGTTTCAAGCCGTGATGTCCGGTCTTCATTCCGGGCCCACCGCCCATAGGTGGAGAATCCGTCTGAAGCTTGTATTATAATGCTGATTGCGATATACGCCACAATCGCAAAGGGAAGGATCACTGTTAAAAAACCAAAAAAAATCTTTTTCTTTACACTCAAATCGAGAAATCGTTGCCTGAACATCGTAGCCTCCCATTTCCTGTTAATAAATTAGCAATTCTGCTTAAACACATTTGTCTCTTTACATAACCATAACTTTATCAAACTAAATACACAAATAACAGCGCCCAATCATGCTGAGAAAATCAAACCTCCCATAATATATATTCACTCCTTCTGAATTACATCCCTCCATAATGGGCTATTCCGACGGATATTGAATGGACCAAAGCATACTGGCTGTGCCGTTTTACAGGCACACATTTATGTTCACTATATTATTATACTAAGCGAGTTAAAAGTACTCAATATCTCATGGATCGTTGCAAATGGAAACCATTGCAGAGAATACAATAGTACGGAGAATTTTGAGATCGACTAATCCAAATCTCCTATCTTTGGAAAGAGAAATGAGAAATTGGTGCTTCTACGTGCATTATCGAATATATTTTTATTAAGTTAATACTTTCACCTGTAAGTACCGGGAGTAACATCGTATGAAACGCTTCTCTTTGTCTCAATCGTTTATACCCGGCATTATTAATAATTATACATTATACGCATCATCGTGCCTTTGCTCATTTGAGTTTAACATATTCAAGGATGAATTTGAATAAATGTATTTAAAGGTTATACCCTACAAATAGTGAAACCCTGATATTGGATAAAATCCGGCATACAATTTCGATCTTGTTCTCAGATTTTCAGTCACCTACCTCTATGATCAATGTAATCATCCACAATCAGTTCAATCTGCGGTTTCACTTCACCAATATCATTTTTTTACTCATCGCCTGTTCCCCTGAACGGAGTTTATAAAAATACACACCGCTCGCAAGCGACCCGGCATCGAAGGTTACTGTATGCTTCCCCTGACTCATTGCTTCATTAACGAGGATCCGAACCTCCGCACCGCGGGTGTCATAGATTCTTAACGATACAGGCCCGGATTGAGCAAGCGAAAACGAAATGGTGGTTGATGGATTAAACGGGTTGGGATAATTATCATAAAGATCAAAGTCAGGTGCTGTGGCGGTATGATCATTTCCGGTACCTGAGATGAGCGATGCATTAAAATTGCTTTCATAGAACTTTTGCGAAAAAGATTTGGTAAGACGTAATGCAGCAAGCGTGTCGCCAAACAAGAGAGCCGAAGTAAACCTGTTGGTTTTCCATTTCTCTGAAAGGAACGGCCCCGTTGCCATTACTACCGCCACATTGGCATTCTGTATCGATGTATCGGTGAATCCGCTTTTCATTTTCAACCACATGCTTTCATCATCCTTGGGCCATCCGCCCCCGGTGCCGCCTCCGACCATACGATAAATTGAGAGTGAAGTAAGGCCTAGCATATCTGCTTCATGAAAATCAAGATAATCAAAATTTGGTTCGCCCAAAGTTGGAACGCCGTCACCCTCGCCCTGATCATGCGTGCCGGCAATTCCATCCATCCCTACATCATCTGTGAGGGCATTCCAGTCATGATCGTTGTCAATACCGTCATCCTGTTTTTCATCAATCATTCCATCGTCATCATCATCAATACCGTTTGTTGCATCGGAAGGCGTCTGAAGCAATACGCACCCCATATAGCCGGTTTTCCAGTTCACCGGCGATCCGTGCCCATTATAGTCATACATATACACCATATCTTCAAATTTGTTTCCTTTTGCCACATCGTCCTGCGAATCATCAGGCCCCCCCACTCCGGGATCAATATAGAGACCATAACAGGTCTTGGCGTAATCGAAATCAGAAATATTAAATATCTGATATAGGATATAAGCTGCATCTTCAATTGTTTTACCCTGCCATTGCATAATTCTCGTTTCAACACGTGTTCCCAGTCCACCTCTCGTCGTATCTGAAAGTATTGGAAAAAATTTATACGGTGATTGAGTGAACTCATAGTCTTTTGAATCATCCATCACGAAGAACGTTTCAAAAGATGGGTAAAAAACATCCCGACCAAAAAAACCCAGCCAATGACCATCAAAGGAACTTCGATTAATTGCTGCAGGCCATACTGCCGGCCATGAAGCCGGATCAGTAGATATTGCAATCTGCCCATGGGAATAATTGTAGTACCCGGGTATCGGCGCAAATCCCCATTGTAACCCAGATATAGTATCTTTATCATAATACTCATGATACGATGTTACCACCGTGTGAAAAACCTGGTTATTTCCTGGAGCAGTTACTTCAGCAGCAACCAGCAATGTATAACCATCCAAATAGGAATGACCAGAGCCCATGGGCCATTCACCTGAAGGCATCAACTTCCACCTGGCAATTTCAGCGTTGTTATAGAACAGGGAACGAACGTTATTGCCACCAAATGTTGCTTCCCGGAGGGCATTAACTGTTCCGGCAGAATCGTTCCTGTATGCCTGAATATAATCTGGGACTTGTGCAAGAACGTTTATACCTGCACAGAAAATAATAAGCAGAAATAACATACGTGATGATCGAATCATAAGCCAATCCCTTCCTAAGGATATTTTATTAAATCAAAAACTTCTATAAGCTCATTGTTTTAAAAATCTCTGTATATATATATAGACGTTGTTTCGAGCCATAAATACCTGCCGCTACTTCACTTCGCTCCATTGCTCCTAAGGAGTCTGATCATCATACCATTCAACATAACATTATAACACTCTGTCCGTGCCTCTGGAGCAATCCATTTGTTTTCCTCAGCCATTTTTGTTCCTGTTGGTATTGTCGGTAAACTTACCGTCAAACCTTCTCCGAAGTAATGATATACATGTTCTACATGTTGGCTGGGACCGAAATCGATCTTAGAGTGTATGCTAAATTGTTATTGCATCCCCCAGCCTATTAATTAACTGCTCTGCTCTTAGATGGTGTCATTTAAACACCTCCCGGGCTATCCACTTTTCTACTGTATCCGTGCATCCGGGGATCGATCTGGGCCAATCAAAATCCGGGTAAGTGACCGGGGTGAACGTCTTTTTCAGATTATGGTTGGCTTGCTTAAATAGCACTGTTGTAATGCTTCTGTTATTTGTTTTTTTAAGATCCGCCTGATTTCTTACAGCATTAAGCAATTCATCATCCTCACCGAACAGAGCCAAAGTCGGGATGGACAAATTTTCCCAATAGTTGGAGAAATTCTGAGCACGACCTCTCCAATAGTAACCGTCAAACTCTGCTTTATTAATACTTACCGTAGCAGACAACCCTGTTTGATCCATAAATCCGTGTTTCTGTGCATTTTGCCGAATAAAGAGTTCCACTTCGCGATAATCACTGCCGTTACTGATCATTTTTGCAACAATGCGGTGGCTTTCGGCAACAATGCGCGCATTTTCAGAAGAATGAGTAAGATTGAGTATTTGCAAACTGTCCGAGTAAGCCGCTCCTTCTGCTGCAGAATTGAACTCCGGTGATTTTGCTATGAGAAAAGATGGTATTTCTGTCATCGAGGCTATCATAGGCAATAATGTTGCTCCCTGGCTGTAGCCCCATAAGCCAATTTTCTTTCCATCAACACTTGGCCGGTTCTTCAGAAATTCCAGACAGGCAATCGCATCTTCCGCAAGATCGGTATAACTAGCTGTTCCGTAATTCCCCGTTGAACCGCCATTGCCCCTTTTATCGTAAATAAAAACTTCGAACCCCATACGTGCAAAATAATCAGCATAAAATGCGTATTCCCTTTTTAGATTCATTGACGAACCATGCAGCAAAACTAGTGCGGGATGTAACTTTTTCGATTTCGGAACATATAGCTCGGCAGAAAGATTTGCCTCTTTGCTTTTAATCGTTTGTTTCTCAATTGAATACGGTCTGTCAGGAATGCCATCTCCCCGTTTCGTCAAAATAAAACTGATCTTCAAATTTGACGGCATACCTTGAATTGCAACTAATCCGGAAATACTGTCATTATTCGATTTGCCTTCAAACAACATTTCCGCATCAATCCTGAGCCTGAAGGAAATATCGCGTCCTGATATTTTCAAATCTGAAATAGGTTCATCAAGCAGCATCAGATCATTGCTTGAAAATGAAGCGACTTGAGAAGTCAGATCCAAAGTAACATCAACGGTCTTTTCATTCATTTCCATCGTACCGTGCCAATATCCGGTAACCACCCGGGTACCGTTACACCCGGCCAGCAACTGAACTGCAATTAACATGAACAGTATTCTTGTTTTCATAATCTTATATCCTTTGCCGCATCTGACGCCGACTGTTTAGTTTTCGGGGATCATTATGATATAATCCCATAAACGAATTCATTGATTGACCTTTATACACAAAACAACCTCCCTGTCATTTCATTTTCTTCAAATACTTGAACTGCTTTTCCTCTTTGGCCAGGACATAGGTGTTCCAGAAATTCTCATCATCCAGTGTGGAATCCTCTGTATCCCATTCTGCTATGCCTCCTATTTGTCTGTTGAGTACAGCTTTTACTGAATCAGGGTCTCCACTGACGCGCGTGGGTAAAAACCGAGTCCATTCATAAACGCAGACTGAATCAGCAAACCCGACAAAGTAATGTAATATCCGGTCACCATTACCATTTGGTATCACTATAGGATTTATGATCACTCCTTTTTGTTTGGCATAAACCAGTCGTTTTGGCTCTGAATCCAGTGAATCAGTTTTGTAACTAACTGAATCATATTCAGCAAGTTTTTTATAAAAGGGAGCGAAAATTTTATCGAGCATTTTAGTACCAAATTTTTTATACTCTTTCTGTTTTAACCATGCCAACTCGTGTGAAACGATTTCATACATCCCAATATAGTCTCTGTTTGCCCTTTCGATTTGTCTGAACCAGGCTGACTTACTGTTCTCAGCCCACGAAGAATCTTTCGTAATATCTTTAACCTTTTTAAAATAATAGGTCTCCCAAAAATCCGGATTAATTTCTGTAGAATATTCCTTAAAAAAGTATGAATCCTGAAGAGTATTGAAATACTTTTTACGGGCTGATGCTATATCATCCAGCTTATAAACATTGCCCAAAAATTTATTGATATACCATTTTTTGTTGTGAAGTATACCCGCCAGTGTATATAAATATATCTGGTTTGAAGTCTCAGAAAAAGACGTATCCAGTCTCCCTTTTTCCGAAATTATAGTTACCTCTCTGGGACCAGTCTTACCTGGCAGCGAATCGCTATCCTCTTTGTAATTTTCTTCCGAATAGAATGCTAAAAATTTAGATTCTGATTCATTCATTAAACATTGATACACAGAATTTATCTCAAATCTCTTGTCTATTACGGACAAAACTTCGTTTAAAAGTTTCTTGTTATACGGTTTCCTGTAGAAATTATTCATCAGCACCAATGCTCTTTGGTCCTCCAACGTTTTCTTTGTAAGCGATGTGGTGTCATTTTTAAGGATAACTGTATATGCATTTCGGATAGCCAGAGCCACAGCATTTTGTATTGTACAGGTTAATGATCCGGACTTACAGGGGAATACTAATTCCGAATTTTCCCACCGTCCAATGAATGTATTATCCAGCAAAACAGAATTGGCAAACTGATCGTAAAGCTGAAGACGTACTCTTGCCTTGTTGGCACTGTCTTCCCGGAAAAAATCAACTACCGGGAAATTGATGACATAGCGAAACCGTTCTTTCTCTGCAATTAGTTTAAGTTCATTTACTGTCCCATCGCAAGTCATTTCTTTTGGAATTATTAAACAGTCAGAATATTTTCCCGAACAACTGTAAATAAAATACTTGAAAGCGAAGTGGGTAGCCTCCTTAAAGAAATTCATTTTCTGCAAATAGGCAATTTCACCTTTGCGCATGGTAGTCCGGTTCTCTGACAAGCCATTCCCATTGAGACCACTCAATGTTGCGCTTGCTTGGTTTGCTTCCCGTATTATTTCATCATTCAGTTTGGTAATTTCCTTTTCAAAATTTTTATCATAGATAACCTGCCGCGGTGTAAGCACCAGAACTTGCAACGAAGAATTCGTTTGCGCCAGGCAAGCCCATATTGGGAAAAGAAAGATAAATACAGCTATCAGTTTTTTCATATTATAAGTACCCTGCCCGTTTGCAATGGATATGATGGATTGGGTGATAATCCTTTAAACTTATTTGTTTTTTCAGGATCAAGAATCCAGCGGATGGATTTATGTTTTGTTGCAAAAGTTTTGGCTATCCAGGAAACATCCACCGTATCACAGTTTCGCATATTATAATGTGTCAGATCCAGGAAAATGGTTTCAGTTGCTGGCAGTGTCTCCAAAAAATCAATGACAGATGTATTTCTGTCATATTCGGGATTGTGCATTATCCTTACACAAAGTGGATTTTTATTCAGGACTTTCATACTTGACCCGCCACCATCAAGATATCTTAAAAAACCATCAGCGGTTTCTTCAACCACGCTGTTTTGATCGTTCTGCAGGAGTGCAATTAAACTGGCAATAGCCTTTTTGGCTTCTGATTTACAACTATGAGGTTCCAACCAACTGGTATCCTGATTGCCATTTCGTTGATAAACCAACATAATGGGCATCCCGTCAATCATTCCAAGACTTGCACATGTGTTTGGTTTGGCACATCCTTCATCGAGTATTCTAAAAACGTCAAAATACTGCCTGAGTTCACCTGGATCAAGCTTGCGTTCAATTTTAAAAGCCGGTTTATTCAGATGAAGAAATACTTCAGAAAATGCACTGGATTCAAAACAAAGAAAAATATCTTTTCCATTATAATCAATAGGGCATGTTATCTCGAATGGTTGATGTTGAGTTAAAGTGAGCTGACCAGATCCATCAGGACTGGATATAAGTTCCACCAACAGATCACGATCAAATGAAGGAAGAAAATGGGCTGCATAATGGATAGGTATAAACTTTTCCGGCTGGTGTGGAATCAGTATAAAAAGTAAAACGACAATAAGAAAAGTAACAACGAAAGCTGCGAAATATTTTTTCATCACCAATCTTCCCGGCATTTCCTTCCCCACTGTTCCCTTGTTTCCCACAGTCCAAAAATGGCGAATCGAATGCGTTTCTTAATTTTAATATAAGTATGGAGCCCGACGATCACTCGTCGTCCCATATTTCATGAACAAATATAAGTAAAATCAATGTTTTCCTGATTGGTGAATTCTATTGGAGAATAGGCTGGGGACAATCCTTGATAACGTCTAAAGTGCAATGCACTATTAAGAACTGTCATTGGCGTCCTATTTAATCTTGTTCTTCATGGAACAATTGTACGACTTTTGACGGTTGCATTTTGGATTGATATAAGGAAATCCATGTTTCCCATTTTGGTAGTCCGCGATAAAAGGCTCAGAAGAAACTCAATTACTTACTAATTTAAGCTGGGCAACGATTCCAATTGTCTTGCAACAAGCTTCAACTCGTGGATATTGCTCACCTGCTGAAATCAGTTTTAGCCACAAATCTTAGCTCCATAAGTGGCTAAAGCAAATATTGAGAGGGTATATCAATCCCATGGCTTGAATGTCGTTGCTATTCAATCTTTGGTTTTGCGAAACATGAGTTACTATTGCTTTTACATCAGTTAGCGAAATATCCGGGTCGTATTCCTCTTTCACTCTACTTTCAATTCTGTCTCATCCATCAGATCGACAATTTCTTGCATCCCCGCCGTCAGGTCAGTAGTTGATATAACCTTAAGAGATTGAAAATATTCAAGTTCAATGAATTGTGGCAGCACATACTGAAAGGTCTCCGGTCTTTCCTTTTGGGAAATAAGGCGTATGCCGGCATCTTTCAGAGTTTTCACATGTTTCCTCTTATACTCGCCTTCCATCACGCTGATTCTGTCGTTTTTTGATTTACGGATTTGGATGTCAGCAGAATATTACATTCAAACAGTCTTTGCAATATATAGGACACGTCCGCAGTTGCATCCTCTAAACTCAATGGCGAAAATTGTTCATAAACATCCTTCTGTATTTCTGCAACCGTATGTTCCCCGTTACATTTCGAGAGGATATAGCTGCCCGTTAAATTCAAGAAATATTTCTTGCCCGCCGCTTCGTCCAAAAGCATTGTACCACCTGGAGCTGTTTTCACCCAGATTCCCGAATTAAAAACGGGGGTTACCGCTTCACCGTTTATTTCTTTCATTTCATGCCCTTTTCTACTTCTTTGTGTCGATTATAATATGTATTATTACCTGAATCCAGCATATAACCGTCTGCTGAAAGAACCGTATTTACGAACATGGCGACTTCAAACTGCCGTCTGTACAAATCACAGGTCAACTGTGGTTGCTGTTTCAGGTTGCCACTATAATCAACAGGTAGAGCAACACATTTTCCTCCACAGAAATATCTGGCCCAGCATTTTCTGCAATCCTCACGCGTATCGACGTAATTGCTATAGAACTCATCTCTTAACTGAGGGTTGCTTAATCCGGTGAATACTGTCCCCAAAACAAAATTCTTTCTGCCAATAAATCGGGGGCATGGGTATAACGTACCATCCGTTGCCACTGTCAAATAACCCTTCCCGGCACCACAGGCTTCAATTTCTTTATGAGGCGTTCTTGTCCGTTCAATATTGCGATCAAGCGGGTAGACAGGCCACACTTTACCTTCCCTTGCATATTTAATATATTCCTCACCTAATTCAACCCATTGCTTTTTTATTTCCTCGATATCATCCATGGTACATGACTCTTTACCGTTCCCCCCGGCTTCAATTAATGCAAGATGCGAAAACTTAAGTTCTGTGAGCAGATGTTTTGAAATATCTAGTAAATGAACTCCTCCATGACCAATTGTTGAACGTACGGATATTCCGTTCGGATGTCGTGAGATGTGATTTTTAACATTATCAATGATTTTGTCATAAGAGTCAATATTATTGCGTAATCGCCTCTGCCGATCTTGAATCAAAGGGGGGCCATCCATACTAATTTGAACACGAACACCATATTCATCACAAAAATCTAAAACTTCATTTGTTAGAAGAAGCCCATTGGTAGGCATGGCAAATCGGGTTGGATTAGGGCGACCTCGATCAATTTCACGGACTCGCCTTACGATGTGCTTTATCACCGGTAAGTTTAATAATGGTTCGCCGCCAAATAATTCTATCCCAAGACTTGCTTCAGAGTCTGAATTATTTATTAAAAAACTGATTGCTGCGTCTGCCGTTTTAATACTCATCTTCATTTTAGATACTGAATGCACCTCTGGTTCTGCAAAGCAATATATACAACTAAAATTACAGGTATGAATGACATTAAAGAGTAGTGTATGGATCAACGGATTATGTTGTTTTGGTATAGCTGGCATTTTCACATCCACTCGCGGCTCAGTTTGCACTAAACCCGTGCTTAGTAATATTCCAAGCAACGTTTTCAATTCGCTCTGTTTAATTTTTAAAAATGAGCTTGAATCGATAGGAGTTTTGCCATGTGCTGCTTTACTTAGTTGCAACTGATTTAAAAATGGTTCTAAAGATGAGTCCAACAATTCGAAATATTCCTGAGAACGTACATTTAACAAAATACATTTATCACGAATCCGGAATATATGTAACTCTTTTAGGTAGAGCTTTTCCGCCAAATTTGTATTTGTTTCAAACATTTTAGTTCATTTCAAATATGATATTTTTCTGCTCATTGAATGACCGTTAATCGTCATTCTGCATATGTAGGTTCCTGATGAAAAATTCGATATTCCGGCTCTCCCGGTATTCCACTTCCACTCGTTTCGGCCACTTCCACAATACAGTTCGCTTTTCCCAACCAGTTGTCCCGACATTGTATATATTTCAACATGCACAAAACCGGCTTTTGGTATATCAAAATAAAATGTTGTTTCAGAATTGAAGGGGTTAGGAAAATTCGGATACATCATGAAATTGGTTGGCGGTATTGTTTCAATTTTACCCGAAATTGGTCCATGCATCGCAGTCCCTCCGGAATTGGAAATTTCCTCAAGTAAGTACCAGTAAATTGTATTTGGTTTTGCTGTTGTATCCGTAAAATGATAGTTATGTGATACATTTGAGTTGTCGGCTCCGGGAAGCATCATTGGTGTCAACAACATATACTTGCCATTCTGCGAATCAGATCGGTATATATTAAAACCTGCATTGTTCACTTCGGTCGCAGTAACCCATCGGATTTCAATTCCACTCGCGCTGTTTACAGTAGAAAAATTGGTGAGAGTAACCGGAAATGTATGTTCCAGTCCACAGGGAGGCGGCATATCATGGCATACTATACACGGAGCCTCGCATACAATACACCCTGGACCACAAGTTCCATATGCATTTTGGCAAGTAAAAGGCTCTACACAAGAAAATGGATTAACACATGCGAAATTATCCACTGTGCAATCTTCAAGAAGTATATCACTGTCATTATCACTTTTGTGGCCCGCAAATACACTTCTCGGTGTAAACACTAATGTTGAAAGCATGCCCCCAAAACCGATCGCACCTGCTCCAGTTATAAGTAAATCGGCCATCGCCTTACGACGACTTATTGTTTTATGTTTCCTTGGAACGATGTCTTCGGTATTTTCGGGATCTGAGATTTCAGATGAATTGGTATCGTCTTGCGTCATAATAAGCTCCTTGTTTAGTAGTACATGTTAACTTCTTACGTTTAAACAACAACTGACTTACGCGGCTTTCAATAGAATTACTACGGTTGATACAACACTCATATGCATAGTAATATCGATTGATAATTTGAAAAGGATTATATATATCAGAATTATACTGCAATGAAAATTGACTGAGTAATAATTTCGGTTTACATGATTTTCTCCCGAACAGCTTGCTCTAATTATTTGTAATTTAAAATGATTTCTGAGCAGCAATAGCCAACAAGAATAAAACAATTTGGTTACACGAACAACTCTCATGGGAAAGCGCTAAAGAAATCTTCCTTTCAAAGGAGACAATAGTAAAGGTATTTTTGAGGATTGTACAACAAACGTGTGAAATGTAAAAATTAAATTATTAATTGTCAACAATAAAATTCAACTTGTATTCTTAATCACACAACAAACTCAGATACTTTATCAGTTATTTGCTTTTCAGATAGTCAGCCTGCCATGATGGGTGGTCGGATAAATGGCTCCAGATACTCTTACCTTAGTCCAGTGTTCCCTTAACATAGGCCCAGCAGCGATAACGCTCGTAAATGGACGTAAAAGCCACAGCGTATTGTTCCGCAACTTCCCTGCCCTATTTTATAAAGATAACATTCTCATCATTCTTTTCACTTGCGGATTTTTAAAAGTTATGTAACCCTATGACAACAACGCAATGCTCATTAAACGGGTTAATGACGATGATCTTGATATGAGCTATCGCAAAGACGATACCGCTCCTTCATATGAAAGACGATACCGCTCCTTCATATGAAAGACACTATCCTCTGGTCACTTCTCTAATCCGCCATATAAAATCTTTCCTTATACCTTTGGGTTGAATCAAATTCATGGTGTATGACCACATTTTATCATCATCCGAAAGTTCAAAGGCTTCCTGGTTGTTCGCCATCAATGTACTCACTACTCCCCTGATGTACATTTCCATATCCTTACTCTTTTCATAAATTGACTACAGGAACTTACGACCAGGTTGAAACATTTTAATATAATCTAAATTTCAACAATTATCCGGTTTAAGTGATCACATGAATAAACAACAACATCGGGGTGAATTCATTTCCGGAAGGTAATCAGTTTAATCAGTTCCCCCTCCTGCATCACACTAAAACATAACTCCAAAGCTCATCGAAAATTCAACACCGCTGTAGTTTCTTCTTTGCCCCACAGGTTCATCAAAATCTGTTACCAGATTAAACCCGGTGTTTAACCCAATTCTCATCCATGTATCAATAAAGGTATCAAGCCCCACGCCAAATTTTGATCCGAATACACTCTGGGTTTTTGATTCTGCACCAATGTTTGCACCCAAAACCATTTTATTGGAGGAAGAATAACCGTTGAATGCACCAACCATTACAAGGATATAAGGTTTAACGGCATTTCCCAAAGTTAAACCCATAGGGTAATATCTGAAACCGGCAAGGAATGGTATAACTGCAGCCGATGTCTGCTCAATGCCATTTATATTAACTCCGGATTGAGCTTTGGCGCCAACAATTCCTGCATTTAATTCAAATGCCAGTTCATCGCTTACCCAACGATTATAAAGAAAGGAACCCAGAAAACCGGTACTCGTACCCGCACCCGTAGTATTCGCAACGGCTGAAGTATTGTTAAGTAACCCGATGTTAATTGCGAGGCAGTTTTTCCCATACAGGGAAAGAGTGGTGGGGTTATCGTAAGACTTTTCTTGGGGAAGAACCAGACTTGGCATGACTAAAAAAATAACTGCAATTAAAAATAGATTTTTCATGGCTATCTCTTTTTGTTATTTTTCAATAAACCAATAACAATATAATTCCTCAACAAGCAAATTCCAATAGCGCCCGCCCATCAGGATAGGCTCCCCGGCTCCTCATTCGCATGCTCAGCCAACCGAAATAGCAAAATTCCTCTCTACTGATTTCCCGCATTTTCTTATTTTTATCTATTCATATTTCAATTTATGCCGTCACCGGGTGAGAAAACACAGACTTTTATACACAGGACTCATCATAATCTTTCTGGTCAGTCCCTTTTTATTCCCGCTCTTCTTCAAACACCAGCCGCTCGAGGTCGGTTCACCCGTCCATATTCCCAGCACAAATGATTCATTTGCGAAAGTAAATGCACGTCGTTACAGCATGCCTCTGCACAGTCACAGTTTCGCGGGCAAACTGGTGGTCACCTGGCTTCCGATTAATCACGGATATAGAGTAGAATTGACTGATACACTGGACAGGACCGTGGATGAATTGCTCTTCACTAAACCCATTTTCAGGTTGTGTAAAGGTGATATCGACCGCGACGGTAATGAAGATATTTTACTCGGTATCGTGAAAAAAACCAGGTTCGATCCCGTCGATAAAAAACGCCTTTCCATTTTTTTTGTCGATTCCTCAAGATTGCGACCGTTATTCCTTTGTTCAAGAACTATCCATGAATTGGTTGATTTTGCGGCTGCCAACGGGAAACCGGGAATCATTTATACAATAGAAAAAATTTCTGACGGACGCTACGTTTTTGGCACCTATTCCTGGTGCGGTTTTGGTTTGTCTTTCAAAGGGTACCTTAAAAACTATTCATCACTATCAGAATGTACGAGGAGATTGGCCCGTGAAACTTTCTAAAAAACACTATTTGCTGATCGGCGTATTCGTAATTGCCGCAATTGCGGCAATCGCTCATTTCTACTGTGGGAAAACGCAGTCACCCCAAACGATCGCCATCGATGAGGCCGATACACTGCTCAGTTTTGTTAAAGTAACCGATACAAAGACTGTACTCGATAAATGCTGGCAGCTTCCCTACATCCGGGAATGGTACAAAAATCGGATTCCGCCACCACCGATGGACTACAGTACCGATCTGAAGAGCCTGTCCTATCAGGATTTGTGGTATCTGAAATACGAATTGCTGGCACGCAACGGCTATCTGTTCATGGAGCCCGACCTCAGGGCACATTTCAGCAAATTTAAATGGTATCAGCCCATCTACGACTCAAACGATTTTGTAGTGGAACTGAACAACCAGGAATATGCCTATTTGAAAAAAATCATTAATGAGGAAAAGCTCCGTTTGCGATCGTCGGTCATCTCGGTAAATAACAATCGGCTGGTAAATTATGATTTCACCATTAACAGGGAGCAATTCACCTCTATCCCCGCAGAGCTGGCTTCCGCCCTGCATGATAAAAATTTCGTCATTGTACCGGCCAACCATGACCAGCTCTTCACCGTGTACGAAGAGAATTATTACGATTACATTCCCTCGTTCATAACAACCGATCTCTTCATGCAAACGGTTCAGAAGCACATTGCCACAATTATGAAGAACCTCGAAAAGGAAAAAATCATTGGCCTGATCACCTCCATGCTTGCTGAATTATATCAAAATGTTCAAACACAGGCGGCACAATCCAAAACTGAAATTGGTAAGGAATCTGCGGAATGGGCTATTGCTTACTATGCAATTCCACTTTCCCTTATCAGCGGAAAAGAATTTCCGGTTCCTGCTCGGCTTAATGAGGCATATTCCGAGGAACTCGGCAAATGCCGGAAAGCCTTGGGATTCAATTCACCGTTTCTTAATTCCAAACTTGCGGAATACAGTCAGTTTCAACCACGGGGCAATTATGCAGGCGACGCCCAATTGGAAAAATATTTCCGCTGCATAAAATGGCTTAACTCCGCAAAAATGGTTATAGCAAGCCCCAGTGATCTGTCACACCCTGTCTGCCTGGCAGCTCTCCTGAATCAATCTAAAACTGCGCTCATGCAATTCAACAATTTTTCCGAAACAGTAAAGTTTCTTGCCGGCGATGAAAACAATATTTCCGTTGCACTTATTAGCCAGTTGCTTTCTTCAAAATTTCCTGGCAAATCCTGCGATGAGCTTCTTCAACCGGGAAATCTGCAAACGCTTTATCAGCAGTTAAAAATTTCAGACCCAAGAAAATTTCAGGTACCAACCGGCACACAGTTTGCCCAAGAGGAGTTTTCCAAAATGACCGTGGTGTTCTCTGCCGGCAGATATACGTTGGATAATGAGATATTCAGTAAACTGGTGCATGTCCGGAACCCTGAACGCAAACGGCCTGTGCCCAAAGCCCTGGACATTTTTGCGGCAATGGGAAATCACATGGCCGACAGTCTGTTGCATTATATGTATAAGGAGCAGGTAAAATGGCCCGCGTACGACGATTCGCTCACCATGCTGAAAAATCGCTTTGCAAAAAAGAATGACTGGGATAAATCCATCTACGGCAAAACCATGCAGACCATGATAGATCTCTGTCAAAAAAACCCGGCCTACCCGCTTTTCATGCAAACGCCGTATTGGGAGAAAAAAAACCTGAACACGGCACTTGGGGGTTATACTCAACTCCGGCACGATTTCACTTTATATATCGAGGAATTAATGGCTGCTGAATGTGGCGGCGGGGATGACGGCCCTCCCCCACCGGTTCATCTTGCCTATGTCGAACCCAATATTGCCTTCTGGACAAGAACACTTGAGCTCTTGCGTCTCGTCGAATCTGAATTGGCTAAGCACGAATTACTGACCGAGAAGACCGTGTCCATTAACGGGGAACTGATAAGCCTGAATACATTACTGCTGGATTTTTCTCAAAAGGAAATAAGCGGCAAACTGATCCGGGATGATGAATTCGAGAAGATGAGCAGCATCGGCGGAGCGATTGAAAGCCTGACGTTAAAAATTCTTGATAATGACCATCTGCCTGATCGTGACAGGGAAATTTCACTCATTATTAATGTATATGGACACCGGGATTCGCTTAACAACCTGAAAATTCTTAACGAAGCGCTCGGCAAAGCAAATGAAATTTATGTTCTGGCAAGCATCAACGGCCTCCCTTATATAACCAAGGGTGCGGTATGGAGCCAGTTTGAATTTATATCCGGGAAAATATCTGATGACGATGCATGGAAGGGAATGATTAATGGCGCCAATAAACCTGATTATGCCCCTTGGATGAACGATATCATGATTAAAACCGAACCGCTGAAATCAACCCCTCTGTTCAGGTCACTGTGAGGCCTGACAATTGAGTTGAGTAAGCATCTGTATTCTGTCGGGTTAAATGTTTTTCATTCTTCCCGTAGAGTAATGTTTTATCGGTCGGTGACTGATGTTTGTTTTGAAATATAAAAAAGGTTCCACTTAAAGCCATAAGTAGCGATTATTGAAAAGTACAATAATCGCTATTTATCATAATGATACCGGCAACTGTAAATGTATACGCACGATTTGTCCACCATAAAAACCAGGCGGTGTTCCCTGTCAATTCGTCGGGACCATAAACCGGCCAGGTCAAACTTTAACGGTTCGGGTTTTCCCATCCCCTCAAACGGCGTTCTTTGGATTTCTTTAATGAGGTCGTTGATTTTGCAAAGAGTTTTTTTTATCGGCCGTTTGCCATGATAAATAATCCTCCCATGCATTTTTCGAAAAGATAATTACCATTATTCTTCAATCAGGTTGTGCCCGACCGTATTTCCCTTTTGAATTTGTTCCATGGACTCATGCAGCCTCGCGGCATTCTTCCGTGAACTTAACGAATGTACCGTCTCCATCAGCGAATTGTATTCGTCCATCGACATCAGCATCATTCCCTTACCGCGCCCCCTTTTAATCACAAGCATTTCATGGTCGTCTTCCACCATATCCAAATATCGTTTCAGCTCCGCCCTGAATTCGGAATAATTTGCAGCAATCATATAATACTCTTTATTTGCTTTATTAAGTACAAGTATAAGTACTTATATGCGAAAAATCGAGGGGATTCTATTTGCCGGTTGAGTTGTCTCAAAAGTCAAATTTTGAATTTTGTTCATGTACAATTTCGGTGGCAGAAAAAATCCTAAATTATTCTGCTGTAAATTTTTTCGCATAGTTTTATTTATTTACCATAGAAAATACATTTCAGTGCTAAACTATGCTTCATGCCCTGAAAGGGCATACCCTGGAATAACCGTGGGTGCAACCCACGGACACTGCCTCCCTACTCCATCGCCCCTGAATGGGGCGAACACCGGCAATGGAAAATAGGATAAATACACTCCTCATGAACTTTGTACAGTATAGCATTTGTAACTTTGCCACCGAAATCGTATTTGTACATTGAATTTCTATCCTCGGAAATCAGTTCAAATCCGCATAATCTCCCAATATCCGGTTCGGGGTGTGCGCATTAATATTCCTTTGAGACAACCGTTACTGTTCCGTTTTTGGTCAATTAGGTTGGAATCCTGGATTTTTGTAAAATCTGGGTCTTACCCGAATTCGTGATCCGGATAGGCCTCATGAGCTCATTATTTAAGCAGTACTAACTTCTTCACACTCCTGAAATTCTCTGTTTTCAGTTCATAAAAATAAACTCCCGAAGAATATTTGGACGCGTCCCAAACCAATATGTGACTTCCTGCTTCAAACATTCCGCTGGCAATTTTCTCCGTTTCCTGACCCAATTGATTGAATACAGTCAACTCAATATTCGTTCTTTCCGGTATTGCGAAAGATATACTGGTTGACGGATTAAACGGGTTTGGATAATTTTGCTGTAACACAAAGTTTTCCGGAACTGCAGTGAATTTATCTTTAATATCTGTTAGCAGCACTTTAGCCCCAACCTCACGAATGAAACGGTAACCGCTTTTCACGGTAATAAGGCTTGTGTCCGGATCAATCACCGTTGCCCATCGTGTCTCTATCCCTTTATAGGCCGAAATTTTCACATTCTGAAGATTTATATTGGTAAGCGGTTGCTCCGGCAGTCCCATAATAATGCCGGCAACGGAATTTGAAGCGGTATTCGTAGAAATCAGATTAATTACATTAAGATCGTGAAAATGAGGAGTAAGGCTATTAATCGGTTGTACTGTGTCGGTTTGCGCCGGAACGCCGGAATAATATGCAGTGAAATAGATCGGGTACCTGACATTCGTCATGGTAAGATTACTGTAGGTAATATTACGTACATTCCCACCGCGCCCCCGGTCCGATTTAATTCTAATCCCATTCGTCGTATTGTTAAAAGTACAACTGTCAACAAGCATCGAGTCCACTCCGCCTGAAGTGTAGCTCCCTATTGAAACGCCATGCCCGTGAAGGAAGGTATTGTGCTTTATTATAATGTCTGTGCTTGCGGTGCCCCATGCCGCATCTGGACTGCTTGCACCAATGGCAACGTTGTCGTCACCGGTGTCAATTTTACAATTCGTAATGCGCACCTTATGACAAATTCCCGGATCGATTCCATCAGTGTTGGGCGAAGAGGCAGGTGCGGTAATGGTAACATTATCAACAACTACATCATATGACTGATTGGGGCAAAGATGAAACATTGCCGAGTTTGTCAGCGTAACATCCTTAACAACCAGGTGTTTTCCTTTGGCCAACTGCAGCATCCTCGGTCTGGGTCCGTTTGGGTTGGGCCACCACCGCGCACCCTGACCATCAATAGTCCCCTTCCCCTGTATCGTCAGGTTCTGATAACCGGACGCGCTTATAAAATTCTGTACTGTTGTCAAAGGCTTTGTAGTGTCAGCACCTGCAGTATAATAATCAATGGTATCCACCGATGCCAGGATAGTAGCGCCACTGTCAATTTGAACGGTCAAATGGTTCGTGCTGCGAAGAATGAATGGAGCGGTCAGATATTTTCCCGGAGAAAACTCGATGGTTCCCCCGCCCGCATTGTTAATACTGTCAATACACGCCTGTATTGCCTTTGTATCCTTGTGAATCCCATCAGCGTAAGCACCGGGAATGGTTGATTGAGCATTTGTTTTGCTGCCCGTCAGAAGAGAAAAAAGCAAAACGATAGTTGCAATACTGTTCATCGACCATCGTATTATTACTAAATATTTTGTTCTCATGCACTCTTTCACATTATAACTTAATCGTTAAAGTTAACGTTAAAAAAATATCGTGCTAATTTCTTAAAAATATCACTTAGTAACAAGGGTAATTATTTGGTAGTCATTCGTTTTGGGGGACAGGCATTTCTGCCTGATACAGGCATTTAAGTGTTTTGCATCTCGTTACTTCTCTCTGCGACCTCTGCGATTCCTTCGCGCTCTCTGCGTTAAACTCCTCTGCCATTCCTTTGCGACCTCTGCGCCTCCTTCGCGCTCTCTGCGTTAAACTACTCTGCCATTCCTTTGCGATCTCTGCGTGAAACTTCTTTTCATCAAAAAAAGTTAAAGTACACTTCCCGACCGTAAATAATCTTCCAGCAAAATCACCGCCGCACCAATATCGATTCGCGATTTATCCCGCCGTTTCATCTTTTTGGGCACCGATTGCAATATCCTGTCAGACGCCATGCTCGAGGAGAAACGCTCGTCAACCAAGATCACCGGCAAACCAAATCTCTTTTCAAGCGTCTTCTTGAACACTCCGATTTTCCTGGTAACAACCGTCTCCTGGTTTTCGTCATTGTAGGGGTACCCGAGAATTATACGTTCGATATTCTTTTCGGAAATGACCCCGGCAATCCGTTCAAATGTGTGTTCATCATTGTCAATAACTTCAAACGGCTGGGCAAGAATTTTCATGGGGTCGGTTATGGCGGTTCCAATTCTCTTTTCCCCAAAATCAATCGCGAGATAACGCGTCTCTGAATTCAAACTGCTAAGCCTCAAGCCGGGTTACTGTGGCAACACCCTTGATCTTCTTAAGCTTGTCAATTATCCGCGACAGGTGTTCAATGTTCTGCACAAACAATGTAACGCTTCCTTCAAAATAGGAATCCTGTGTATCGATGCTTATCGATTTTATATTGGTATTCTTGAAAGACACAATCTGGTGAGCTATCTCGTTCAACAAACCGGGCGAATCCTCGCCCTTCAACATGAGGGCCACAATAAAACTGGAGCTGTCAATGTCGGGCCACTGAATGGATACAATCTTCTCCGGCTCCCGTTTGGAAATATCCAGCAGATTCTTGCACGTCTTGCGGTGTATCTTTATCCCATCGCCTGTTGTAATGTATCCTGCAACCGGATCACCGGGAATGGGATTACAGCACTTGGAATACGAAACCATCATGTTGGACTGATTGCCGTCAATAAGCAAACCGCCGCCGGTGGCACGCGCAAACTTTGTGAAACTCTCGAAATTTTTCGCGGCGTCAGGCGTATTCTTTATCTTCTCTTTTTCCTCTGACAACCGGATCATTTCTTCGATATCAACTTTCCCCTGCCCAATGGCCTTATAAAGATTGCGGGAGTTGTCAAACTTCTGGTCTACGGCAAATTTCAGCGTCTCATCGGGAGAGTAGGATAGCTTAAGCTTCTTAAGCTTCTTATCCCATAACTCCTTGCCTTTTTCGACAAAAATTTCTTCTTCCTTGTTCAGCCACTTGCGTATCTCCGCCTTTGCCTTTTGGGTCTGAACAAATTTCATCCAGTTTTTATTTGGGTGCTGGTTCTTGGATATAATAACATCCACCATATCCCCGCTGTGCAGGATGGTATCCAACGGCACAATTCGCTGGTTGACCTTTGCTCCAATGCAATGCGACCCCACCGCGCTGTGCACCGCGAATGCAAAATCAACTGGAGTCGAATTCACCGGCAAGCGTTTCAAATCACCTTTGGGGGTGAAAACATAAATCTCATCGGTATAAAGATTGAGGCGGAAATTCTCAATAATGTTTTTACGCAACTCATCGCCACCGCTTACATCAAGAAGATCACGGATCCAGTTTACGTATTGATCAAGCGTTTTGTCATCCTCGTTCTTACCTTCTTTATATCGCCAGTGCGCGGCAACTCCCTGCTCGGCAATCTCGTGCATCTTTCTGGTCCTTATCTGCACCTCTACGGGCTTGCCTTCGGGGCCTATGACCGTTGTATGCAGTGACTGATAATTATTGGCCTTGGGAATGGCTATATAATCCTTGAACCGGTCAGGCACAGGTGTATAATTGCTGTTGATGACGCCAAATACGGTGTAACAGTCATTCGGGTCATCGGTGTCAATGATTATACGGACGGCGAACAGGTCAAATATCTCTTCCAGCGGTTTGTTCCGCTTCACCATTTTCTTGTAAATGCTGTAAAGATGCTTTGCCCTGCCGCTTATATCAAAATTAAGATTGTATTCTTTTAGTTTCTCTACCAATGGTTTTTTGAATCGTTCCAGGTAGTCTTCCCGGTCCTCACGTTTTGCATTAATCTTGCGCTTTAACTCTTCATAGGCCTGCCGGTTCAATTCCTTGAAGGTCAAATCCTCAAGCTCCAGTTTTAGCTTTCCAAGTCCAAACCGGTGAGCAAGCGGAGCATAAATCTCGACAGTCTCCTGTGCAATTCGTTTTCGCTTGTCGGGGGGAAGAAATTCCAGCGTGCGCATATTATGCAGGCGGTCAGCAAACTTAACAATGATAACGCGGACATCCTTGGTTACCGACATGAGCAGTTTACGATAGTTCTCCGATTGGTCTATCTCAGAACCTTTAAACAGGTTTTTTACTTTCGTAAGACCATCAACAATAACTGCAACTTCAGGGCCAAACGCCTTACGGATCATTTCCAGAGTATAATCAGTATTGTTCTCCAGAACATCATGAAGCAATCCGCACACAACGGATATATCATCAAACGGAATTTCACTGGCAAGAATTTTTGCAACCGCAAGCGGATGCGTCAGATAAGGCTCATCCGATTGGCGCGATTCCTCGGAATGTGCCGCTGCTGCATAGTCGAATGCTTTCTCAATCAACGGCTCGTTAATTGACATTAGATTCTTCCTGCAGAGTTCCAGCAGTTCTTCCAAACCTGTTTTCTTTACCGCTTCCAATGTTGCCATATACTTCATCAGCCGGCTTACTCTGCCCGGCTGCTACCTGTTCTTTATATTAACTATTCAATTCTGTTTTCATTGTCTTTAGTGCGCTGTCACAAACCAAAATGACAGTCGTTTTAAAGAAGCATTTTCCGTGGTTTTGAGAAAAAAAGCAAGTCAGATGAAAATCCTGTTTTTTCCATGCTCCTCCCTGCCAAACGACTAAAATTTAACATACAAAATTTATCTGAAAAAAGCAGTAGCAGTGCCAAATTTTTCACCAAAAAACCGAATTTTGGGGTAATCTTTTCCATATAAAGTCACATTGTCGGCATCTGCATTTTTTATTTGTCATATGTATACCAACCCCAGAGTATACTCATTAGTTAATTCCGGCTTTCAGATCCGCGGATATCCGCTTCAAATCAGTGTCATCCGTTTACCCTTCTCTTTTACCAATGAATCCGGACAAACAATCAGTCTGGCCTTAAACAAATTTCCTTCATAATGATTTTTCTTGCAATTTTCACACACTCACCGTATTCTTAAACCTGTTTTATTACAGCATAATCTGAAAAGGCTTTTCCCGGCATGCCACATGTTATATTCAAAGACTGCAAAATTGAAATTCACAAATCCTGGCAGGACTTTTTTACTGATGAGATAAAGATAGCACTTTCCCTCATCGAGTCACAAATCGGCAACAACTTCACTCCCACCCCTGAAGCTGTTTATCGCTTTCTCGGCAACAATCTTAATTCATGCAAATATATAATCCTCGGTCAGGACCCTTATCCACAAGCGGGGGTGGCAACCGGACGGGCTTTTGAAGTCGGTGGCATTGCTTCCTGGGACGACAAGACAAATACTTCCCTGAAAAATATTATTAAACTGCTCAATAAAAATTTCCACAACGCGAATAAGGTCCCCTCTATTGAAAAAGTGCGTGAAGAAATAAGGAATAGGGACTTCCCTATTCTTCTGCCCGGCAAATTGTTCAAGTCATGGGAAAAACAAGGCGTGTTGCTGCTCAACACCTCTTTCACTTGTGAACTGGGAAGCGCCGGTTCCCACAAAGAATACTGGGCCGCGTTCTCGCAATCACTTATCCGGTTCATTGCAACCGAAAACAAATCGGCTAAATGGCTGCTCTGGGGTGCACACGCAAAAAAAGCGTGTGAAGAAATACCAGGCAATCGCAAATTTGAGAGCCACCATCCGCGTCTGAATAATTTGGGCAAAGGTTCATTCTTCTTCGAAAATCATTTCGGGAAAATCAGCGACATCAATTGGACCACGTAACCGGATTATTAGGTTAAAACTCGATTTCCACTCCAAGTACAGGGAACAGGGAATACTGATGAACAGCCGATTTCGTTCCGTCATCTTCATGGGAATATCCTGCCACATTTTTCTGATTATACACGTTCTGCAGGGAAAATGACACGACCAGATTCCATTTATCGAAATTATACCTGGAGTTCAGCATCAGGTCCAATCTTTGATACGCCGTGTACCGGCTCCCGTTCATATCATCTCCCGTATTCCAGGCACCCTTGCTCCACGTTATTCCGCCAGCGCGATGTTGCTCATAGGTTGTAAACACTTTATCCGTGTATGGTTTGCCGGAGGCATAACGCCACTTCAAACTAATTTCCATATCATTCGAGAGTGGCAGGATGTATGATGGATATCTGATATAAAAGGGCATTTCATTGAGGTCATTCCGCAACTCTGAAAAACGCTTTCCCATGATAATGGTCAGTAAATAGGGGAACTCATAATCCGACGGGTAATCCCTTCCTTCATAGCCAATGCGCGGGTCCTTCACCCGGCTTTGCATCCAGGAAAAACTCAGTGTGCCATATATATCATGTACCAGTTTCTGCTGAAGAAGTGCATCCACGCCACACACATAATACTCCCCGGCATTCAGTTTCTTCTCCGATCGAAAAGTCTTGTCATCAAAATGAATGAATTCCTCACTCACCGGAATACGGTCATATTTTTTATAATACCCCTCAATATTGAATTTCATTCCGTCATTTATGATGTGCTCAAGCCCAAGCACGTAATGAACAGCACGGGAGTTCTGCAGGCCAATGTTAACCTTGTTCAGATATCTGTCCCCGTATACCGGGTATGATTGCGTCTGATAGAAATAGCCATAAGCAAGATTAATACTGGTTATCTGCGGAATCAGATAATACGTTAATGACAGCCTCGGACTTATGTTTTCCGCCTTGCTATAGGAGAAATAATCATAACGCAATCCCGCATTCAGCATCATTCGCTCATCAAACAGCTTAAATCTGTTGTTTATATAATAATATTGTTTGTTCTGCTCAAACAGCTTTATGTCTGTTGTAATTGAAGCTGCCGGCACAACAACCTGTGGCACTTCAAAAATGCCATCATGATTCAGATCATATCTTGCCGTATCCGCATCCAGGTCAACGGTGTTTTTATAGAACCCGCTCCGGAATGACCCACCGGCACTAAGCTCATAATACTGCGTAGCCAGCCAATTTATATCGAACTTTAACGCACCCTCTCCCTGTATAAAATCCTCACCATAAATCAATCGCTTTGTCAGAACGTCAGAATAATATATCCCGCCGGAAGCATTATAATCACGTCGCGTAAAATCATTGTAAACCGTCACTTTGGATTGATTCCTGTTCATGAAAAGCGTCACTGATGAAAACAGGTTTTTTGCCCACAAACTCTTTAAGGTTGCTCCCACTGCCCCCTGATTCTGTTTTACCAGATCCCGTTCTACTCCAACGGTATCGGTTGAACCTGCTTTCTCCGGAAATGTATCGTCCGTATTGCCCTCAATATTTATATAGTCATTCCCATAGATCCCCGAAATGCTCAGTTTATGCATCGGGTTAAAATCATATGCAACTTTAAATTGCCCGTCGTAATACTTGGGCACTGCACTCAGCCCTATTGCCCCTTTGATCAGATCAAGATAGCTTTTCCGCACAGATACTAGCCACGAACCTCTCCCGCTGGCAAACCCTCCTTCAAAGATGCCGCCTGCCCCTGCCATCGAGATATTCGCATTACCCGAAACTCCTTCAATCCGTCTGCCCTCGCGTGAGTTGACCATCACAACCGATGATAATTTGTCGCCATATTTGGCATTGAACCCACCGGATGAAAACTGGATGTCCTGAATGAGATCCACGTTGATCATATTGATGGGGCCGCCTGAAGTAAACTCGTTAGGATAATGGTTCACTGAATGAATTTCCATGTCATCAAAAACTATCAGATTCTGGTCGGGAGCACCCCCTCTGACTAAAAGCTCATTGTTCTCATCACTTGAAAAAGATACTCCCGGCATACTCTGCAATATTCTTTGAAAATCCTGTATTGCTCCGGGGGAACGACGAACTTCCTCAGCATTCAGAACAACAGTGCTCACGTTGTTAACCTGGATCGATTTATCAAAATAGTCCCCTTTTATGGTGACAGCTCCCATTTCAACTGAAGTTGCAGTAAGCCGTACTGATACAGAAGTCTCTCTTCCCGCCTGAATAATTATGTCGGTTTTAACCTGTGTTGTGTATCCCAGCATCGATATGGTTATCGAGTATGCCCCAAGCGGTATCTTTATCTTGAAATTCCCGGAAGTATCTGTCATAGCACCTTTCCCCTTTATTTCATTAATTGAAATCGTTGCTCCGGCAAGTGCCTCGCCTGAACGCGAATCAGTCACTTTGCCGGTCAAAAAATTGGATTGTGCATATATCGCATGCGATAGCAATGTCAGGACAAGAACAAAAAGAATTTTAAAACGTAACATGTCAATCCAATCATTTTGAATAGAAACACATAATTATTCACTGCAATCAAAAGAAATTCGAGATATATGATCAGCAGTGTTCTTGCTTAATAGGAGAAAAGTTGTTGAACGAATCAAAAACGGAAACACGATGAAGAACTACACCCGATTCTTGCATTAGAAAAGATAAATGTAATTACTTACATAAGTATCAAGTACTACGCCCTCTCCCGCCCTTTTGGCATTGGTGTCAACCTAACGAATATAATGAACGAATGTCATTCCCGCGAAAGCGGGGGTCTACCTCATCCTAGCTGTTTAGGAGACATTCTCATAGTCAACGACTTACTGTCTAAGCTAAGTTGAGAGCATTACCCTTTAAGGGGGTCGAGTGTTCCGCTGGGAATATCCCATTGGGAGATTGTGGATGAGGGCCTTAGTCTTATCTTCAAGTACTTATACGTAAAGCTTCTTGTTATTGCATTTTTCGGGCTAAATAAGCAGTTTCACGGGTAAAAGCAGCAATGGTTCCACGTTAGCGGAACCATTGCTGTTCTGTAAATTACAAATACTGTTTAATTATCATATCTTAGCGCTTCGATAGGATCCAGGTTAGCTGCCTTATACGCCGGGTATGTCCCGAAGAGCACACCGACGAACACGCAAACACCCAGACCAATCATTATCCAGTCAACTGGAATTGCCGCTGTAGCGTTCAGCATACTTCCCGCAAGGTTTCCCAACCCCACACCAAGAACAATCCCAACCAGTCCGCCAAAAAGGCATAAAAGAACAGCCTCGAACAAAAACTGCAACAGAATATCTCGTTTTTTTGCACCGACTGCTTTCCTAATTCCTATCTCCTTGGTCCGTTCGGTCACAGAAACAAGCATGATATTCATAATACCGACACCGGCAGCCAGCAAAGCAATAATGGATACAACGCCTGCACCAATTTTTACATTTGCCGTTACATCATTAACCTGGCTGATCAGCGATTCATTTGAGAAGATAGAGAAATCATTATCCTGTCCTGCAGGCACTTTGCGGATTGCACGCATATAACCTATTGCCGCTTCAATGGTCGCGTCATAGTCTTCTTTGCTTTGCGTCATCACGGTTATATTCACGCTTCTGCTGCGCCTTCCATACATCGACTGAAACGACGTAATCGGGATCACAACAAAGTTGTCGTTGCTCTGGCCAAAAACCGCAGGCTGCTTTTCAATGAGCCCCACAACCTGCAACGGCATCCCGTCAATTAACACCAACTGACCTAGCGGATCAGTATTGGGGAAAAGTTTGGTACGGATATCATTACCAATCAGACAGACATTCCTGGAATACTGAATATCCGATTCGATAAAATCACGGCCTTCATCAACGTTTACTTTATTCGTCTTTACAGCACCGGTTGTCATACCTGCCACCTGAATATTCGGGTTTGTCTGCCGGTTACCATATTTGATCACTTTCCCAAATTCCCATTGTTCGGCACCAATATAGAGGGGCGTTTTCAACATCTCCTGCAACCGGTAAAAATCATCAGTGGTGATGTCTTTACGGTTCCGGTCTCTGAAATGCCGGTTAGGCCCGCCAACCTGAAATGCTTCCCACTTTTGAATTTGAAACGTGTTCTTATTCAACTGTGAAAATCCGGTCTCAATTGTCTTCTGCAGAACCGTTATAACCGTCATGGTAACAATAATGGAGAATATGCCCACTATTACACCAAGAATAGTTAAAGATGCACGCAGTTTATTTGCGCGGATGGAATTTAATCCAACCGCCATTACTTCAAGATTGAGTCTCATTATTCATACCTCAACGCATCTACCGGATCCATCTTTGCTGCCTTATAGGCGGGCGCCAATCCTGCAACAACACCGGTCATTAATGATACAAAAATTGCCACGAATACGGCGCTTGGCTGAATCGATATCGGCAGGAAGCGGTTAACATATAGACTGAGCAATACTGCCAGGATCAGGCCCGCAAAACCACCCATGAGACAAATCGTGGACGACTCAAGCAAAAACTGTCCCAATATCGTTCGACGCTTTGCACCTATTGCTTTCCGTACACCTATCTCACGCGTCCGTTCTTTTACCGACACAAACATGATGTTCATTATACCAATTGCACCTACAAAGAGACTCAACCCGGTGATAAACAGCCCGGCAATCTGGATGACGCCTACAACCTTATTGTAGTTGTCCATCAGGGCTTCCTGCTGATTAATTGAGAAGTCATCTTCTTCGCCCGGCACCAGGCCACGCACCTTGCGCATGATACCTTCCGCCTCGATTTTCGTCTCTTCCACCAATGCCGGACTCGGTGCACGAACGTTGATGGTGATCGTGTTATGCATTTCGTTCAGAAAATACTTAAATATTGTTCCGATAGGCACAAACACCTGGTTGTCTGGATTAAATGCACCCAGTACAGTGCTGCCCTGTTCGGTCAGAACCCCGACAACTTTGAAATCAACGGGGCCTATCTTAATAACTTTGTCAAGACCATCTCCCCGGGGAAACAGTTTCTTGGCCACTTCACTTCCCACCACCACCACCTCACGCGATGCCTTGCCTTCAATGTCATTATAGAACCTCCCCTGGTCGAACGTGAAGTTTGTAGTCTTCACATAGTCCGCGCTGGAGCCGTTCAAAAACACATTTTCAACCGAAGTTTCGCTAAGTTTAACCGTTTGACGTGAATTGGTCACCGGCGCAGTTGCTATGGGAAGTTGTGCAAGCTCTTTGAACTTTTCGTACTGTGCCATCGTTATCTTCTTACGATTGCGCAATTTCCAAAATTCAACATTGTTAAACCATGCCCATTTATCAACGTAGAGAACATCGGTTCCCAGGGCGCTGATCCCCTTTTGAAATGAGGTATCAATTCCCTTGATAGCCGCACTCATCAGAACTACCGAAGTTATGCCGATCACTATTCCAAGCATGGTTAAAAAGGATCGCCCTTTATTAGCCAAAATGGAGTATAACGAGATCAGAAACCCTTCCTTGAGCTCAAAAAGAAAAATGCTGAATTTCCTTGTCATGTCAGACCTGTCATCGTCATAATATTATAATACTTCCGGTGCCGGAGCAGATATCGTGGGGATATACCTGTCCGTAACCAGTTCATCTTTTTCTACCAATCCGTCTTTTACGCGAATTATCCGCGCAGCATGACGGGCAATATATTCTTCGTGGGTCACCAGAATAATGGTATTCCCTTTTTTGTGTATCTCATGAAACAGGAGCATGATCTCTTCTCCGGTTTTCGAATCTAGGTTACCCGTTGGTTCGTCTGCCAGAATAATTGCCGGATTGGTCACCAATGCACGGGCAATTGCCACACGCTGCCGCTGACCTCCCGATAGTTCGTTTGGTTTATGATGCATGCGATCTTCCAGCCCTACTGCGATCAATGCCTTCTTTGCCCGTTCCTTTCGTTCCGCTGAGCCAACTCCTGCATAGATCAGCGGCAATTCAACATTATGAACTGCGTCACTGCGCGAAAGCAGGTTGAACGTTTGAAACACGAAACCTATCTCCGCGTTTCGTATTCCGGCAAGCGCATTATCGCTCATCAGGCTCACGTTTTTCCCTTTGAAATCATACTTCCCTGCACTCGGTGTATCGAGACAGCCAAGCATATTCATCAAAGTGGACTTCCCTGAGCCCGAAGGGCCCATTATTGCCACGTATTCATTACTGTCAATTCGCAGGGACACATCATTCAGTGCATGAACTTTTTCATCGCCAACTGTGTAAACCTTCGAAATGTGTTCGATATTAATTATATTTTCAGTCATTGCTTAACCATCATCACTTTTTATCTGCGTTTGCCGGCTTGCCGCCCTTGTTGTTCTCCACGCGAATAATCGAGCCATCATGCAGATCACGTGAGATTGCTTTATAGCTTCCCGAAATAACTTCGTCGCCCTCTTTCAACCCTTCGGTGATCTCAATATAATTGTCATCAGACAGACCGGTTTTAACTTTGGTGCTGTGGGCTTTCCCGCCATTCACCAGGAAAACAATTTCATCGGGTTTGTTGTCTTTTTTCTTTACTGCAGACTGCTTTTGCTGCCCCTGCTGATCATCCCCGCCTTCTTTCATCATCTTCATCTCAGCGCGTGCTGTTACGGAGGGAATGGGGATGGCTATCACGTCATTCTTGGTAGCAGTCTCAATCGATGCGTTACAGGACATTCCCGGACGCAGTTTTATATCCGGATCAAGAAGCTTTATTTTTACTTCAAAGTTGATCACCTGATCCTGCGTACCTGCGCCCGTTGAAATTGCACTGTTCCCAATTTCCGTTACCAGTCCAACGAACTTGCGGTCGCCAAATGCATCCACCGAAACTTTGGCGGTATCACCTTTATGGATGAGCACAATATCATTCTCATCAACACTCACAATTGCCTGAATGTCTCCAAGATTTGCCACCGTCATAATGTTCGTTCCCTGGCTGAAACCGCTTCCCAACACCCGCTCACCAAGCCGTACATTCAACTGCGTAACCGTTCCGTCGAGAGGAGAATTGATAGTTGTTTTATTTAACTGCTCTACAGCCTGCTTCACTGAAGATTCATTCTGCTGCACCATGGATTGGGCTGATTCAAGTCCTGCCTTGGCACTCAGAAACTGGCTCTTTGAGTTTTCAATCTCTGCATCACTTACCAGTTTCTTCGCGTGCAGCTCTTTAATACGATTGTAGTCAAGTGTTATCCGGTCCAGTTCAGCTTTTCTCTGGTTTTCACTTGCGCGTGCTGACTGCAAATTGGCCTGCGCGCTCTGTACCTGTGCATAGTAGATATCCGATTTGATCTTTATCAGGACATCGCCCTTCTTTACAGAATCGCCTTCTTTGACCGGTAGCGACACAATTTCGCCCGTCACTTCCGGTGTGATAGCCACTTTGAATTCCGGATCGATCTTTCCGGTTGCGGTCACTGTCTGTGTAATGGTTTTCCTGGAAACTTTTTCAGTCTGGACTACCGTTATTTCATCTTTGCTGCCTTGCAAAATCGCTAATACAACAACAATTACGACAACTAATCCGATGCCGCCAAAGATGTAAAGTTTTTTCCGTGATTTCTTTTTTTTCAGTTCCTGTGCCATGAGTCAAAAGCTCCTTTATTTTTCAAAGTTTTTATAATCTAATTTACCCAGAAGATAGCGGGTCTCGTCCGTCAGCTTTCTGTAGGCATACTGCGAGTTGATAAGATTGGTAACCGCTGTCGTATAATCCGAATTGGCAATCAACACATCCAAAAGAGTGGTCGATCCCAAAGAATATTTTTCCTGCTGAATGCGGCGATTCTCTTCCGCTGCTTTCACGTTTTGAGAGCTTACATCGATTGCCTTATACGCTGACTGGAGATCGAGATAGTTCCTCTGTATGTCCCGTTTGATCTGCTTGGACAGATCTTCCAATTCTATTTCCTTAACCTTGGAATCTACCTGAGCCATCTGCACCTGCGAGGACGTTGACCATCCCGAGAAAATGGGAACGCTAAGCGTTAATCCTACTGAGTAGTTTGAAGTCTTAAATAAATTTTTCACTTCATCAACCTGAGATCCGATCGAAACCTGATTGGTCAACGAAGGAAGGTAACCCGCGTTGGCAATTGATACTCCCTCCAATGAACTTTGTAAATTAAGTTTGGCGCTCAGATAGTCATCGCGATTCTTAAGTGCATCGTTCACCATGCTCACTATCTGTTCATTCTCATTCTGCAATGCTGCATCGCCTTTGGTCATATCAAGCGGCGAAGGATCCTGAAGTGTATAACTTTCCAGGACATCAAGACCAAGATAGTATTGAAATGCGCTCTTCAACGTTTGGTAGTTGTTTTTCGCCTTTATTAACTCAAGCTCTGCATTTCCGGTCTTCACCTGCTGCGAATAAACATCGGCCAAAGTAACTGCACCCAGCTTATTCCGCTCTGAAATGATTTCATAGTTTTTTTGATTCCATTTCAAATCTTCTTCTTTAACCGAAAGCAGTTTCTGCGCGTTAAGCACATCATAATAGGCACTGAGTGTCTGGAACACTACATCCTGCTTTAGTTTCGAGAATTGATATTTTGCTGATTCGTAGGTCTTTTCACTCTTAGAAAGGGTCTTATAGTTTGCCAGCCCGTCAAAAAGCGTCCAGTTGGATGCAACACCCACATCGTAGGTACGGTAATCAGCAGTGAATGAAGGTGAACCAGGACCATAAACACCGGCAATGCTGGTCGTCTTGCTCCATTTCCAGCCGGCCTGCCCATTCACTGACGGAAGAAGGGCCCCATAAGCGCTTTGCACTGCGGTTTCAGTTGACTTCAGATTCTCTCCTGTTTTCATCAAAGTAACATTTCTCTGAAGCGCAATGCTAACCGCATCGCTCACAGAAAGTGTTTTCTGCGAAAAAACAGCTTGTGAAGTCACAACAAGAAGAAGAAGAATTATTGTTTTTTTCATGAATTGCTCCGATTAAGCCTTTTCTGTTGTATTTTTCTGTCAAAATCTTTCTAAACTTACGTAATAAAAGCATATTTTTTGATCGATATTTATAAACGGTTATAAATCCTGATATTCGGTTAATTAACATTTTGGTGAGTATTCTTGCAAAAACACATATATCTGTCCCACGGAAAGCCTCATGACAGAAGTTACTGATTATTTAAATTGGAGCCTCAATAAAGCACTTTACAGCGTGGTTGACGTCGAAACCACCGGTATTTCAGCTCGTTTTAACCATATCATTGAAATTGGCATTATTACCTTTTGCGGAAATGAAGTTCTCAACCGCTTCCAATCCTTCATTAATCCGGGAATGCCGATCCCCTACGAAATAACCGGATTGACAGGAATTTCCGATGATGATGTCGCAGATGCCCCATCTTTTGAAGAAATCGCAAAAGATATCTATGCCATGCTGGAAAACACCATCCTCATTGGGCATAATCTCAGCTTCGACATGCAGTTCCTGAAAACCGAATTCTACCGGGTCGGCATCACCGACTTCCAACCCCTTGAATTATGTACGCTTCGGTTATCCAGAAGGTTATATCCCGAACTGAAATCCAAAGCGCTCGGGAAAGTCGCATATCACCTGAATCTTCACATCGAAACAGAGCATCGCGCACTGGATGATGCCGATCTCACCCATAAAATTTTCAAAAAACAGTTGGATCAGATAGCTGAATTTAACATTAAAACCGTAAAACAGCTATACACTTTTCAATTCACCCCTTTGAAAAGTCTCCAGAAGCTTGCCGTTAACGAGGAGATCACAACATCCTCATTCCATAACATTCCTACCTCACCAGGGGTTTATGTGTTCTCCGATGCCAAGGGTAAAGTTATCTACATCGGAAAGGCCAAATCCCTTAAACAACGGTTGCAGTCACATTTTGCAAACTCTGCACCTAAAAAAAGCCGTTCCATTCTTGAACGGGCAAAAAAACTACAGCTATATACTACAAAAACAGAACTGGTCGCCTTTCTCCTGGAAGCCGAACTCATCAAAGTGTTTCTTCCCAAATCGAACGTCCAGCTCAAGCGATACACGAATTCCTATTTTTTGCGCGTAAACCTCACCACGGGCTTCCCTTCTGTTGAAGTAACAAACAAATTCATCTATGACGGGAATGACTATTTCGGACTGTTTATCAACCGGCCCAAAGCACAGGAAACGTTCAGCCTTATTCAAAAAACGTTTCGCGTTCGCGAGTGTGACGATAAGGAATTATTCAAAGGACGCCGATGTTTCCTGGCGGAAATTGACCGCTGCACAGCCCCTTGTGAAAACGGCGATGAGGAAATGTATCAGAAAGAGCTGACAGCCATATACGATTTCCTGTTCGGCAAGCAGCAAACTGCACTTGACCGCCTCTTATACAGGATGAAAAAATACTCTGAAGTTCTTAAATTTGAAAAAGCCGGCGAAATAAAAGAACTCGTCGATCTTGTACTCAAACAGATCCACAAAGCATCCCTTCTCGCCGAACCTGTTAACAAAACCAATGTGCTTATACGGATTGCCGGAGAACGTGGTGCCTGCGACTATATCCTCCTGACTGAGGGTAGAGCCATTGTAAAAGACTACCCCATGGACGACCGCACGTCAATGGAGCAGGTGCTCGATGACTATTACTCCGGCTCCATTCAGAGCAGCATTCAGCCTGAAAAAGAGGATTTGGAAAAAATGAAGATCATCCTCAACTGGGTGATCAAGCATCGCAACGTCTGCGATTTCTATTATCTGAAGAACTACCCAAACAAAACTAAATTGCTGACTTCGCTCCCTTCAGATAATTCAACCTTCGAAGAGAAAATCATCAATCTTGATGTGGAATCGCTGCTGTCATAACAGTCCGGCGTAATACAAATGAAGATACAGCGTATCGACATGTGTATAGGTGCAGCGTACCGGCACGTGTATAGGTAATGGAAAGGCACACATTTCGATAACGGATTAATTTCCGATTTTTTCACACACATTTTTTGCTTAAGTTTTACCTGTGTAAAGAGAGCTTTTCCTGCCGGAATCTTAGAATAAACAAATCGTGATTCTTAACAGAAACCGGTATTCCCTTAACATCGGGAACGCTGGCAGGAATACTATTGTTATTGATATAGGCCCCCAGGCCTTATTGTTGCATATATATTTGTAAATAAAGCAGCAGAAGCTGCAATTCTCCCGACCGAATACACCCGTTGGGATGCACTAATTAACGGTTAATGAAGGATAATACATGAGCACCATAACCAAGGAATCTGTAAAAAAATCACTGTCACGCGTAAACGACCCCGATCTGCACCGGGATTTGGTTACACTTAATATGATAAAAAACATTGAAGTATCGGGCAATTCAATCAAAGTCGAAGTGGAACTGACCACTCCTGCCTGCCCCCTCAAAGAAAAAATTAAAGACGATTGCGTTAATGCTATAAAAGCCGATCACCCCGGTGCCGGAACCATCGACATCACCATGGGTGCTAAAGTACTCAGCTCAAAAGTAATGGGTAAATCGGTCATCCTTCCCGGCGTAAGGAACACCATTGCTGTAGCAAGCGGAAAAGGTGGAGTCGGGAAAAGCACCATTGCGGTAAACCTGGCCGTTACTCTCGCAAAAGAAGGCGCCAAAGTCGGGCTCATCGATGCCGACATTTATGGCCCCAGCATTCCACTCATGCTTGGCGTTAAAGAACGTCCAATGATGGTTGAGACCAAAGAAGGACCACGGATGATCCCGGTGGAAAATTTCGGCATCAAATTAATGTCTATCGGGTTTCTGGTTGAGGACGATGCCCCGATCATCTGGCGCGGACCTATGGCAAGCGGAGCCATGAAACAATTCATGTCTGATGTTCTTTGGGACGAACTGGATTATCTCATATTTGATATGCCTCCGGGAACCGGGGATATTCAACTGACACTGTGTCAAACCATACCCCTCACCGGCGCTGTCATCGTCACAACACCACAGGAAGTTGCAATTGCCGATGCCCGCAAAGCATTAAAAATGTTCAGCCGTGTCAATGTCCCCGTCCTCGGCGTCATCGAAAACATGAGCTATTTCATCGCACCCGATACAGGTGCAAAATATGACATCTTCGGAACAGGCGGTGGTAAACGTTTGGCAGATGAAAATGAAGTTCCCTTCCTTGGCGGCATGCCCATTGATCCCCGGATCAGGATGGGTAGCGACAGCGGAACACCTATTGTCTATGATATTCCTGATTCTGAAAATGCCAAAGCACTTCTTGACATTGCGCAAAACCTGGCAGCTCAGGTGAGCATTCAGAACATACAGTCCGCCATGCAGCCTGAAATGGAAATTTCTTTGGATCAATAGTGCTTTGCTATACTTTAAAATTGAAACCGGCTGTCAACCTTAAAATTGGCAGCCGGTTTTTTGTATTATAATACTTTACACGATTTTCTTTGACTAGTCACTGGATCCTGAGCCGAGTGTAATAGCCCGGACTTCGCGTCAACAGACTCTTTTCAAACGTGTGCTTCTATCCTCGCATTGTGGCCCTTATATCTCCAGCAACTCTTCTTTCACCGATACCAACTCCGCGTACCGCCTCAGCAGCTCTGCATAAAGCGAACCGATATTGGCCATATCATTGTTCTTCCCGGCGAACTCAACTTCTTTTGCCTGGTCACCGACCATGCGGGCACCAACGGAATAGCTTGCACCTTTAATGGTGTGTCCCTCGGAAATTATCGCGGTAATGTTTTTGTCTTCAATGTTCTTTCCCAACTGATTCAAACGTTTTTGCGTGTCATCAATGTAGGTCAGCAATAAGTCCTTCTTGAATTCTGTATCGTCAAGGCTAACGCTCTTGAAATGCTCAATGTCAAATATGGTTGCCAAATCAACCTGTAGCGGCTCTGATGCCTTGGCTGAAGGGGCCGTTTGTTCAACACGGATTGCTTCCTGTTTAATCTCCGGCTGCTTCACCGTTTCATCGGCTTGTCTGCCCGTCGGTGCGGACGTACCCATTTCTTCCATTTTCTTTACCGGTGATGCAACAGATTGGGGGGCTTGTGCTCTTTCCGGCATTTCGTTCCTGACCGGTTTCGCAGCCACAGACGGCATACGGGGTGCAGGAACCGGCGGTACGGGAGGTTCCGTCGCATTTGCAACGGAATAATCCACTTGGAGCCATTTATCCATCATGGATAAAAGCTCGTTATTGCGTATAGGCTTTGAAAGATAATCGGTCATTCCCGCAGCCAGACATTTCTCACGATCGCTTGAGGTTGCATGAGCGGTCAGAGCAATAATCGGCATTTTTTGAGTACGCTGACTCAGTATTCGGATCTGCTGGGTGGCAGTAAATCCATCCATCTCGGGCATCTGCACATCCATCAGAATAAGATCAAACTTCTGCTGATCAGCCGTTATAGCATCCAATGCTTCCAGACCGTTTGACACGGCTTCTGCAACAAACCCGGCATCTCCCAAAATCTTCATAACCACTTTTTTGTTGACAGGATTATCTTCCGCTACAAGCACCCTGAACCTGCCCCGTGCAGCTTTCACGTTCGCGTGCTGCATCAGGTTTACATTCACTTCTGCGGGTTTAGCCGGCTCCGGGGCCACCCGGCTTTTCAGTTTATCGAGAAAACTGGCCTGGCGTTCAAAACGCAGTATGCACGTGAAGGAAAAAGCACTTCCCTTCCCTATTTCACTCTCTGCCCAAATCGAGCCGTTCATCATGCTCACCAGTTCCCGCGAAATAACCAGACCCAGACCGGTACCGCCAAATTTCCTTGTATAGGAGGCATCAACCTGCGAGAAGGGTTTGAAAAGTTGTGCAATTTTCTCGGGGGCAATACCCACACCGGAATCTTTAACCGTACACTGCAATTTCACCTTATCAGCACTTATCTTCTCAGATACCACTTTAACCGAGATATCTCCCTTCTGCGTGAACTTGACGGCATTAGACAATAAATTGATAAATATTTGCCTCAGCCTCATCGAGTCTCCCAGAAGCACTGCGGGAATATGCCGGTCCACGTCAACATTAAGCTTCAGGTTTTTTTCAGTAATTCTCGGGATAATAACACTGGTGGCATCATTAAGAACCTTGGAAATATTGAATCCTATTTCGTCCAGCTCCATTTTGCCGGCTTCGATCTTCGAAAAATCCAGAATATCATTCACCAAATCCAAAAGCGATTCCGCTGAAGACTTGGCATTGGAAATAAAATCGTTGAGTTCTTCGGTGTCTTTATACTGTCCATTTTCTATGAAGGTGAGAAATCCCAAAATACCATTGATAGGTGTCCGTATTTCATGACTCATATTGGCAAGGAACTGGCTCTTGATCTCACTGGATTTAACTGCTTCCTTTGCCAGTTTATCCGACTTCATTTTTTCAAGTTTCAACTCTTCCTGTATCCGTACCTGGTCCTCTTCCAAACGTGCCTGTTCGGTTATATCCGCAATGCTGCCTTCATAATAGATCTTTGAATCAACGTCATCTTTCACAATACGTTCATTCACGCGCACAATGATCTGTGTATTGTTTTTCTTTTTCAGGGTAAGACGGTAATTCGAAATCTCCCCCTTGTGCTGAAGAAGCGTAAGCAGTTTATCCCGATCCGATGGTTTCAGATAAATATCCTCCGGAATATTCACCCGCTTCAGATCATCCTCGCTGTTATACCCGAGCATGGCAACCAATGCGGAATTGACAGTCAAAAATCGTCCCTCAGGACTTGATTGGAATATCCCTTCAGCCGAATGCTCAAAAATGGAACGAAACTTCCTTTCAGATAATTTCACCCGGAACGATTTATCCGCCAGCTCGGTCCGCAACTTGAAATTAACCGAACTCCCGATCACGGAAATAACACTGAGAAACATGACAAACAAAACTGATTCGTACATGTTCGGTAGAAAATAGATTCGTTTATCATTAAGAAGGATGGCAGAGGCAAACACGAGGTTGTAATAAATGGCAACTATGATCTGATGTTTTAGCTCCCAGCTCAGAAAAAGCGCGGAAGTAAAGATCATAAGACCCACAATCTGTGTATTAACAATCAGTGTACTTGGCAGCAGCAATATCATATACCCGCTTGAGGCAATGATAGTTAAAAGGAGTGCATGCACCAATAAAACAGGATATTTTAGTGCATGCTTTGAATAGAGTAGTAAGAGAATGAGGAACGAAATAAGCGTCGCTGTCAACCGGGTAAAATACACCGGAATCGCGAACTGCGAGAAATGCCGCACCTCAAAAACCATCGCGAATAAACCCGATACAGCAATCAAAAGCGTGATCACACGCAACGGCATGATCAGATTCTGCTCCGACTCACGCTTAAAGTTCAACGAACGTTTCGCTTCAAATGCCCGGTCAGCATTATAGATGTATTCAACTATCGTCGCGCTGGTCGCACTCTTGTTTAACATACTCTCGCAGATTCCGGATTTTATTCTCGTGTTAAAATTGTTTTATTTAAGTCCTAAACGTAAAACAAACAAAAAGACAAAACAACTTCTAGTGGCTCCGCACTTCAATCAGCTGAAATACATTCGTCTTTTCACTGATGTTGGAACTGGATACCTTCATCTCGCCTTTTGGCCCTTTCGATTTCCGGTTGATCCTTGTATCGATCAACAACTTTGTTTTACCGTAGGCGAGCATGTTTTTATTCACATCGAAGAAAAGCTTGCCTGTTCCATCCAGTGTCGATTTCTCAACTTCGATACCGTTTTTCTTTGCTTCAGGATTTATTTCCGGTGTTGATTGTGCCGAAATGTCTATGCGGGCCATCTTGGCATCGTTAAGCATCTCATAACCTTTTACCGAATAAATTTGTTTGGTACCAAACTGGATAATCTGATTTACCGGCAATACCTGGTCAATACTCCAGTTGCTGTTTGCTGATACCTTGGCATCGGATAATTTACGGAAAATTTGCTGCAGCGACGGACGAAGAACGCTTTCCACAACCTCACGCTTCACTTGTTCCTTTTGCTCAGGGGTAAGTGCCTTTGGCATATTCGGTGCCAGATCGATTATCTTCTGAATGATCTTATCGGTTTTGAATATCTCCAGAATTTCACCGTTGTTCTTCAGGCGGGCGCCATATGAATTGTTCACAAGAGCTTCATACTGGAAGAACTGAGCCTTTTGTGTGGAATCCAGTTTTGTTCCGCTCTGATAACTTACTTTTTCCTTGTTCGACTTGGCTTCCAGCGAAATTCCCAGGAATGCAACGTTCAGAGTAAGTGTTCCATCCTCATCAAACTCGGTAGGTGTAATGCCAATTTTGTAGGTCACTTTTGATTGAACCGCATTTTCCATCGCCGTGTCAGCTTTAATCGACGCGACATCACTGCCAATAGAGGTTAGTACATAAATGTATTCAGAACCCTTCTGCGGTACGTATTTTAACTGTTTATCAGTTAATGCTTCATTCACGGCTGTGGTCTTCACTTCTGCGGAATCAATCGCTTGTACAACCTGTGCAGTCTTGGGATCTTCTTTTTTTCTGCATCCTGTCATGACGAACGCAAAAATTAATAATACTGTTATAAAATACTTCATCTGCTTACTTTCTTTATAAATTAATTACTTTCTATTCTACCCCTCCCCTTTTTCAAAGGGGAGGCCGGGAGGGGTTACCCTTCCTCTTTCCCAATTCCCACTAATTTTTCCTTTACTAACGACCAGGCGGCCAAAGAGAGACCATCAGTTATCTCATTTGTTTGCATCTGTCTTTCTATTTCAGCATAGCTGGACCATACAAGCTCAATCTCCTCTGTAGCATCAGGCGTCAGCGGAGAACTAAACAATTGCCGGGCAATAAAAACTGAGCAGCGTTCATCACTAGCACCCGTAAATGGGGTGAACCATCCGGCTGGAATTAATTCCCTGGAAGAATAGCCGGTCTCCTCACGCAATTCTTTGAGTGCATTTTCTTCCGGAGTAAGTCCGGTCTGCACTCCTCCACACGGAAATTCAACACAAAACGTATCGCTCAAATAGCGGTATTGCCGTATAAGCAGTATCCGTCCATCGTCCCCCACCGGAATGATCATTGTCGATCCCCGTGTATGCACATAATGATATTCGCCGGTTAATTCCTCACCAATGGCATATTCATCAATGAAATAGGACCAGAACTTATTTTTCGCGAATAACCGTGACGATAATTTCTTCCACCGCTGCAAAGAAGTTTCTCTCAACTCCTAAAGCAGTTCGCTGCGCGAGAAAAAATGGCCTATTTCGATAGCAGCATTTTCGTCTGAATCAGATCCGTGAACCGCATTTTCGGCCTTATCCGTGGCAAACATCTTACGAATCGTTCCTTCATCAGCCTGCGCCGGATCAGTTGCACCAATCAGTTTCCTGTAATCGGCTACAGCATTCTCCTTTTCCAATGCAATTGGCACCACCGGCCCTGAAGTCATAAATGCTACAAGTTCATTGTAAAAAGGTCGTTCCTTATGAACCTCATAAAATGCCTCGGCAGAAGCCTTAGACATCCGGACCATTTTCAGTCCTTTAATGGTAAACCCTGCCTCAGTAATTTTGGCAATTATTTGCCCGGTTACATTTTTTTTAACCGCGTCCGGTTTAATTATCGCTAGAGTTCTGTTAGTCACGCTATTCCTTAAGTATTTGTTATAATCTCTTCACTCTCTTCCGTTCCACCTGGGAAGAGTTTGGCTTTAATTCATATACTAAAAATGAACTGCTGACTTCCGTTTAGCCTGGCCGTTCATTTCAGCTTCGTTAAACTATTTCCTTTTTCCTGAAACAGCCTTCTTCACTGTCTTCTTCTTTGGAGCTGCAGGTTTCTTTGCAACTGCTCTTTTCAAAGGTGCTGCTTTTTTTGCTGCAGATTTTTTCACTGCCGCTGTTTTTTTCGCAACAGCGGGTTTCTTTGCAACAGCCTTCTTTTTGGCAACAGGTGCTTTCAACGCTTCAAGTGCTTTGAACATCGTTATTCCAAGATCAGCCGGAGATTCCACCACATGAATACCTGCTTTCTTCATCACAAGCATTTTTTCGGCTGCGGTACCCTTCCCGCCTGAAATGATCGCACCGGCATGACCCATTCTGCGTCCCGGAGGGGCAGTCCGGCCTGCTATAAAACCTACAACCGGCTTGGTCACGTTTTTCCTGATGAATGCCGCGGCATCTTCTTCAGCCGTTCCGCCAATTTCACCAATCATCACAATTCCGACCGTGTCAGGGTCTTCGTTAAACAATTTAATAATATCAATAAACCGCGAGCCAATAATGGGATCACCGCCAATGCCTACACAGGTAGACTGCCCAATTTTAAGATCTGATAACTGCTTGACTGCTTCATAGGTAAGTGTTCCACTGCGCGAAACAACACCCACTTTTCCGGCTCGGTGAATAAATCCGGGCATAATACCCACTTTCGCTTTTCCTGGTGATATGATCCCGGGGCAGTTCGGTCCTATCAAAATCGTTCCATATTGTTTTATGGAATGATACACCTTTAACATGTCATTTACCGGGATTCCTTCGGTTATACAGATAACCACCTTTATTCCGGCCTCTGCAGCTTCCAAAATTGCATCTGCGGCAAACGGAGGAGGGACAAATATTACTGATGTATTGGCTTTTTGCGCTTTTACGGCATCCTTTACGGTATTATAAATTGGGATGCCTTCGAATGTTGTGCCGCCCTTTCCGGGGGTTACTCCGGCTACTACTTTTGTACCGTATTCAGCCATCTGTTTCGTATGAAAAGAGCCTTCTCCGCCTGTAATTCCCTGAACTACCAATCGGGTCTTCTTATCTACCAGAATACTCATAACACTGCCTTAAAAATTTTATTAAATCTTACTAAGATAATGATTTTCTTAAAATAATTGGCAGAAAGCAAAATTAGCCCGCAACTAAGATTTTTTTCGCAAACAGGTGCCTGACAGCAATTAACCAATTGGTCTTTTTTTTCGATGATCCTTTATGAGAACCACCTTCGCAGCAAACTAATTGTCTAGGATAATTATTGCGCATAGCACATATTGCCATTACTGGGATCACTTAGGTAATCTGCGTCGTCATAGTGGTGGCTTCATATGAGAAAAGGCTGTCAGGCTCAGGGCATATGTTCCGGAGGAAATCGGAATAACCAGCGCTTTTCCGCACCAATATATAACCCGGCTGTCAGTAAACAGCCGAATCATACTCAACAATAACCTTTCCCCTCTTGAATGGGGAAACATAAGGCATTAATGGACATCGATCTTCGCACATTGGCAACCGTGCTGGTTTTTATTAGCTTTTTGCACGTTATCGCACTTTTTGTGCAGTATCGGGTGCATAAACTAAATGAAGGCCTGGGTTTCTGGACTCTGGGCAGTGTTGCGTGGATGCTGGGTTTCATTTTCAACTCACTTCGCAACCACCCGGGCTTTGAAAGCACCTGCATCGTTCTTAATAACGCGCTGTTTGTAGGCGGATTTCTGCTTTATTATGCCGGCATCAGGAAATTCCTCAGGATGAAAACCCGGCAGCACTTCCTTATCGCTTTTTGGGCTGGCTTCATGATACTCGTGGTGCTCTTTACTTTAATCACCGATAACCTCTGGGCGCGCCGGATAACGCTCTCAATTGCACTTTCAGGAGTTTCCTTTCTATGTGCCGCAAGTCTTTTTAACAACAAAAATAAAGTCATTTTCACGTCGGCCCGTTTTCTTTTTTCGGTCTTCCTCCTCAGCGGTCTGTTCTTCATCCTCCGGATAATTACCACTATTCTTAATACCCAGGCAGAAAATGTCTTCAGCCCAACATTTATGCAAACAACAACGTATTTCATTGCTCTATTTTCCGGCACACTGGGAACTTTTGGGTTCATAATCATGCTAAATCAGCGCTTGAATGCGGAAAACCTCGAAGTCAATCAAAATCTTGAACTCATTTTCAATACCAGTCCTGATGCTCTCATTATTTCCCAGATTGCCAATGGTGTTTTGGTCAGGGTAAATGATGGCTTTTCCGCGCTCACCGGTTACAGCCGTTCTGAAGTTATCGGAAAGCCCGTGGCGGAACTCACGTTTTGGAAAGACCGGACTGATAGAGAGAAGCTTGTGGCCGAACTGAACAAAAAAGGCTTTTGCGAAAATCTGGAGTTTTGTTCTATCAGAAAGGACGGAACTGAGCGCGTCGGACTGCTTTCGGCAAAAATAATTCACTTGCAGGGCATTCCGCATATTATCAGTGTAACCCGGGATATTACCGGCAGAAAACAGGTTGAACAAATTCTTGTTGAGAGCGAAGAACGTTTCCGTTTGCTCCTCGATTCAACTGCTGAAGCAATTTATGGACTTGATAACCAGGGAAACTGTACTTTTTGTAATGCATCTGCTCTACGAATGTTACGCTTCAGTCATAAAACTGATCTTATTGGCAAAAATATGCATTATCTGATTCACCATACTCACAACGATGGATCACCCTTCCCCGTGCAGGAATGCAAAGTATTTAAAGCCTTCTATGCCGGGCAGAAATCACATGCAGATGATGAATATTTTTGGAGAGGCGATGGAACTGCCTTTCCGGCTGAATACTGGTCCTATCCAATCTTTCATGAAAATGCTGTTATTGGAGCCGTTGTCACATTCATGGACATCACAGACCGTAAACATGCAGAAGAAGCGCTTCGGAAAAGTGAACAACAATTTAAGATGCTTACAGAGAGCATGAAAGATGTTGTTTGGACCCTGGACACCGAAACGTTGCAATTCCTGTATGTGAGCCCGGCTGTTCAGGAACTCCGGGGATTTACTCCAGAGGAGATCATGGCTGTACCAATGGACTATGCACTTGCACCCCACCAAAGAGCCAAAATCAGACAGAGTCTCAACAAAAATAAAACTGCACTGCTGGAAGGAAAAATTTCATCCAACACGTATTTTGTCGATGAAGTCGAACAGCCCTGCAAAAATGGTTCAATGGTATGGACTGAAGTTATCACCTATTTCTGGCTCAATGAAGAAACCGGGAACGTCGAAGTACACGGCGTGACCCGCGATATTACCGAACGCCGGCAAATGGAAAAAGCCCTGCGGGAGAACGAAGTTCGCTTGCGCGAATTAAATGCAACAAAAGATAAATTTTTCTCCATCATTGCACACGACTTGCGCTCACCTTTTCATTCCTTCCTGAATATGTCAGACATTCTGAACAGGGAAATAGATGAGCTGACCAAAGACGAAATTAGGAAATTCAGCAAAGACCTCAATATGGCTTTGCACAAACAATTCGACTTATTGAACGATCTGCTGGACTGGTCTCGCCTGCACAACAAGAATTTTATGCTGAACTCGGATACGATTTTTCTGAATGCGGTTGTTGATAAAGTTTGCGAATCATTCGACCTGACAGCAAAACAAAAAGGTATTATGATTGAGAACCAAATAGCAGAAGATGTTGCTGTATTCGCTGACGTCAATATGATCAAGCTGGTTTTTCGCAATCTTATTTCAAACAGCATGAAATTCTCCCATGCCAGCGGGATTATTACAGTTTCAGCAAGAATGGATGGCGGTTTCGTTGAAGCGATGGTTGCAGATAATGGCATTGGTATCCCCGATGAAGATATTCCCAAATTATTCAACGATGAGTACCACTTTACAACTACCGGAACAAAAAAGGAAAAAGGTACCGGCCTGGGCCTGATGCTCTGCAAGGAAATTGTTCAAAAACACGGTGGCATAATCAGGGTTGAGAGTAAACTTAATGTTGGGAGCACGTTCAGTTTCACAATTCCCCTTCCGCGGGGATCATCCTCAACAATCTAAACGGTGTTATCTGAGGTCACCAAAAGAGCATCGGCAGCCCTTTCGCAAGCCAGAGATTATGTCGGAAGGATTACCCCTTCCCAAACCTCAAATGAACCATATACATTATCCTGTAACGGTCAGATATCAAAGCCAGAATCTTATTTCTTAGTGTCAATCCTGTAGTCAAACCCTTAAACATAGCATACTCCCGGATCAGTTCAATGTTTTTGTGCCACTTAGGTATTTCCAATGCGCTGGCAATTCCCCACTTCAGGAATGATCTTTCATCCAAACCACTCCGCTGAATTACTTTCTTGTTTGCTGTTTCCACTCCCATCGGAGATGCTGCATCGAAAATAAACTCACTGTCAGTGAAATAAGATGCCATACTGTTCAATATCTGCTTCACCTGAGCTTCCTCAAAATAATACATCACCCCCGCTGCAATAAAAAGAACGTTCTCCCTGGCTTTGATCTCCCTGAACCAGCCCTCGTCAAGAAATGAGTAAGAAATAAATTTCCGCCGCTCTGTTTCCTGTAAAAAGTTCTTTCTCAGTGCAATTGCATCAGGCAGATCAAGATCATACCATAACAATTTCCCGTTATCCGTTCTTTCAAAAGTGGTATCCAGACCACAGCCAATATTGACGACGGTGGCATGAGGATATTTTTGCAGGAACGTCTCAATGGTCCTGTCAATGTAGAGGCTTCGGGCTATCCACTCAAATCGGGTTATTTCACTGATATTCCCTGCAATTGTCCTGAAATCATAGTCGATCTTGCTGATGATCTCAGCAGCGGCAGCATCCCGCAATAAGGGCTTCTTTTTCTGTGTTTCAACCGCTCTGCCCCATAAGGGAAGGAGCAGCGTAATTTGTACATTTCCCAGTTCAACGGCAACTTTTTCTGTCATGCTGTAACTCTGTAAGTTGTTTCACCTTTTTATTAAGTAATTTTTTTTTGTTCCTGCTGCGGATATTATCAGAGGCTCAATTTTCGTATTACCCCAACCTGAGTTGTTTCAGCTTACCTTAACACCACAGGAGATCATGTATTTCGCTAACATACAATTTAATTTGTCTGTAACCGGGACTAATGTCGCTCTGATTGTCTGACAAGAATTCATTATCAAATATAACTGAATGGTGTCTCAAAATAAAGTGCCTTGGCAAGGGCGCAACATCAATAACTGCTTCATCGTGTTTTGCGCATAGGCATCAATTTAACACGCCCTTGGGCAGGTGTCATTCCCGTGAAAACGCATTGGCGTCAACTTAACAGCAATATTTTTGCATCTTGACATGACTTTATCACCGCAAATTCCTTTAATTATGAGGCGTTATTGGCCGTTGATCATAATGCTATTCTATACCTTTGCTCACTGAGTATACTTCGTGCGAAGTCCCGGAAGTGGCTGTCGCATAATACACTAAGCGCAGAATTCCGCCCACAAAACTCCGTATACACATTAACTCGTCCCAAACCCGTCAGGGTATGCAGGTCGGAAGCTTCATAAATTTAGGTGGCCCTTTGCTGAATGCTATAGCTGTCAATATAAAATCCCTACCAGGAATTCGAAAATCAGCAGTCACAGCCATGTTAATCGCATTACAAATGCGCTATGCCCCAAACCCGTCAGGGTTTGCACATTGGTAGCATCCATCGAAGACAATGATCCGCCAACCCCGTTCAGGGGTTGAATATGCGGCATATACATTTAGCAATATTCGTTTTATGAAATGATAAAAATAGCATTTATTATCGATTGACCGTTCGTGCGAAATTCCGCAGCGACGATATATAAATATAGAATCGAATCAATTCTTTAAATAGAGTTCCGTTTGGCTGTGTCTCGTCTCCGCTCATAAGCGTCAACTTAACAAAGTTGGTAAAGCTTTGTCATTCCCGTGAAAACGCATACGCGTCAACTTAAAATTTGAACTACAACTCTTCCAACGGTCAATATGTATCTCTCAGTATGATTAGTTGCAATTATTGTGATTTGTTCATGCCCTGACAAGGGCACAATTTGAATAACTGCCTCATCCCGTCTTGCGGGGCGCGGGAAAACCCCGCAGACAATACACACCAAATCTTACCCCATCGAAGACGGGCAAACCAATGCAACCTGGGAAAGCAAATTGATCAATCACCCATCACTTGTCAATATGCAGCTGAAATTTCATTTGAACCCTGGACATCAGCCCGAATCTTATTCAATTTCATATATAAACAGAGTTTGATTTATACCATAAAAATGGTAAATTTTCGTTTTATATGATTTTCTCTTTAACTAAGGTGAGTATAGATATCCATGCTGCTGTCAGCCAGAAAAGCACTATCAAAAGAAGAAGCCGATGAACAACTCAAAGAGGCGTTCGAGCATCTGACCGAAGGCCGATACCGCATTGCGCTGTCAACCGCCCTTAAACTCTTCGAATCGTTCTCCAATGATTTCAGAATAGCTATCTGCCTTGCCTGGGCTTTTTTGGAAAACAGCGATGCCAATTCCGCAATGGAATATGCTGATATCGCAGTCAAACTGGGAAAAGCCATACCACAAACCAAACTTTACCGTGGATTCATCCTCATGCGCATTGGAATATTCCAGGGTGCCATTAATGATCTCGACTCAGTCATTGCCAATAAAGCTGAACCACTTTCCTGGGCTCACCACCTTAAGGCAAAAGCACTCGCAGGCATGGGGAAATATGAAGACGCCCTGGAAGAATTTGAACTTGCCATTAAAACTGATAAAAATCAAAGCAAAGCACTTCTAAGACTCCGTGAATGGTATAGAAATGCGGCAGGTGTTCAGGGTGCCTTTCGTACCAAAATTAAAACCAAAGAAAAGAACCTGATACAGCAGGCTGAAGATGCCTACAAAATTAAAGAATACTGGTATGCTCTGTGGGCCGTCCGTAAAGCACTTACCGATTCCACAATGATGCCCTACCATGATCAGGCTATGTTACTTGAAATTGAAACGCTTTTCTATCTCTTCCAGCTTAAACCGGCTGCCGAAAAAGCCCAGGCGGCGTTTGAAAAACTTAAAGACGACCAGCGCTTCATGAATATCTACACCAAGCTGATCAATACCGAAAAAAAGAAGAACGATGGCGTCTCCCTGGCAGCACTGGAAGAAAAGCTGACTTCGGCTCTCCCTGAACCGTCGCCAAAAGCACCAACCAAACAAAGTATTTACCAGTCTCTCGATTCTCAATTTGAAACCGAGGAAGCGCCGCAAACTTACTATAAATCAAAATACGAGCCCATTAAGGACAGCAAAGTCATTACCCTCAAAAAACGTACTGATTTCCAGCGCTATGATCACCCTGGTTTTGTTGGTTATTTTGCCCGTACGTTTGATGTCTATGGAAGTGACGATCCTGCAGAAAAAGCGTACCAACTGCAATTCGCCGAATCATCAGTCAAGTTTATTGGCATTGAGGCTGTTATTTCCAACCCCTATTACCAAATGAAGGAAGATTCTATTGCCGGCGAAGTGGTGTGGCTCATCAATAATCAGGAGGTCGGCAGACATACATTTGATGTACCCGCTGACAGAGGTTGGAAACAGGTAGTGTTCACTCAGAGTTGGGGAACCGATTCACCCGGATTTTGGAGACGCGGCCAGGGTTGTGTTGAACTCTATTTCGGTGGCACCAAACTTTGCGAACGTTGGTTCCTGATCGGTCAGTCCAACATCCCCAATACCGAAGATATTGATATTGCAGCACTCGAAAGAGACTTGGCACTTAAGGCACCGGTGCAGCCGCAACGTCCGGTCAGTAAGGAAACTTTGCCCAATACTGTTCAACCGGTTTCGCAAATGCTTTCTGATCTTGACTCGTTGACAGGATTAACCTCAGTTAAACAATCCATGCGCGATTTCGTTAACTATCTGGAATTCATCAAGGAACGAAAACGCCAGGGACTCAAGACCCAGGATAACATGTCGTTCAACTGCGTTTTCCAGGGCAATCCCGGCACTGGTAAAACTACTGTTGCCCGTAAACTCGGAGAGATATTCAAATCCATGGGAATTCTTGAAAAAGGACACCTCGTGGAAGTTGACAGAAGCAGTCTTGTCGGACAATATATCGGTGAAACTGCACAAAAAACCGATAAGGTGATTGAAGACGCGATGGGCGGCCTCCTCTTCATAGACGAAGCATACACCTTGGTGAAAAAGGGCGGCAGCGGTCAGGATTTCGGACAGGAAGCTATAGATACCCTGCTCAAACGTATGGAAGATAAAGCCGGACAGTTCGCCGTGATCGTCGCCGGATATCCTGATGAAATGATGGACTTCCTCTCCTCAAACCCGGGAATGAAATCCCGCTTCAATCATTTCTTCAATTTTGAGGATTATAATCCCGACGAACTTATCGAGATTTTCACGGGGATGTGCAAAAAAGAAGATTATAACATCGAACTGGATGCGGTTGAAGAACTTAGAAAAGAACTCGCTGCAATTTATAGAAAACGCGATAAAACTTTTGGCAATGCCCGCTTCGCCCGCAATTTATATAACGATATTAAACTTAAACTCAGCAAACGCTATCTGAGCCTTCCCGAAAGTATGCGGGACAAAAAAGCCCTGACCACTTTCACAGCTCAGGATATCACTGAATTGTTTGCCACCCACACCGGCGCTGCCTTCAGGGTGGGCATCGATATTGAAAATCTCAATAAAGGCTTGGAGAAACTTAATAGTCTCACCGGATTGGCTTCCGTTAAAAAGGATGTGGATGAACTGGTTAAACTTGCCAGGTATTATGCTGAGATCGGTGAGGACTTCCAAAGTAAGTTTGCAGACCATATCGTATTTGTCGGAAATCCCGGCACCGGTAAAACAACGGTCGCACGCCTCATAAGTCAAATTTTTGCTGCACTCGGCCTCCTGCCCAAAGGTCACCTTATCGAAGCTGACCGCCAGGCATTGGTTGCACCGTTCGTTGGCAAAACTGCCGAGAAAACAACCGAACTTATCAACCAGTCCATGGGCGGCACCCTCTTCATCGATGAAGCGTACACTCTGGTTAAATCCGGTGACTCCTCCGATTTTGGCAAGGAAGCCATTGATACACTTCTCAAACGCATGGAAGATGACCGCGGTAAATTCATCGTCATCGCAGCAGGCTACACCGAAGAAATGCAGAAATTTCTTGAGAGCAATCCCGGCCTCCAATCACGTTTCACCAAGCGGTTTGTATTCGAAGATTACACCCCTGATGAAATGATGGTGATTACCAAATTCATTCTCCGCGATAAAAAATTGAAACTCGGCCACGATGCTGAACCATCGCTGCTTAACTATTATAACACCCTGTATCGCAACAGGGATAAAAATTTCGGCAATGCACGCCTTGTCCGTAACGTGGTGGAGAATGCAGCACGCAACCTTTTACTTCGTATCGTGGACATTCCGAAAGATGAACGCACTCCTGAAATGTCAGGCACGGTTACCGCAGAAGACGTTAAAGAGATCGTTTTCGAAAAAACCGAGAAAAAAATTATCTCGATTGAAGGCGACAAAGCCCTTCTCGATCAATATCTGAAAGAACTCAACGAACTCACCGGTCTCGACTCCGTCAAACGTTCGGTGGAAAAACTGATCAGCAGTCTCAAAGTCGGCAAACTCCGCGAAGCAAGAGGACTCAAAGTTATCGGACGTAACCTGCACAGCGTCTTCCTCGGCAATCCCGGAACCGGCAAAACAACAATCGCCCGGCTGCTAAGTAAAATTTATAAAGAAATGGGCCTCCTTGAAAAAGGCCACCTTGTGGAAGTTGACAGAGCCGCCTTGGTCGCTGGCTATCAGGGACAGACCGCTACCAAAACCGATGAAGTGATTACCAAAGCACTCGGCGGTACTCTCTTCATCGATGAAGCTTACACACTTGCCCGCGGCGGCAACGACTTTGGCCAGGAAGCCATCGACACGATTTTGAAACGGATGGAAGACTACAAGGAAAAACTCATCATTATCGTCGCCGGTTATACCAACGAAATGCAGACCTTCCTTGATTCTAATCCCGGCATGCAGTCCCGTTTCACCAATTTCTTCACCTTCGAAGATTATACACCCCGGCAAATGCTGGAAATCGCTTCCCAGTTGAGTGAAAAGAACGGGTATCAGCTCGATGAAGGTGCATTACAAATGCTCTTGGAGCGCTTCACCCGGCTTTATGAAAGACGCGATTCCAATTTTGGTAATGCCCGCACCGTTCGCAATATACTCTATAAGGCCATTAGCAATCAGGAAGAACGCATCCTTACGGTGCTCAATCCTTCCGATACCGATTTGACAACTATTACTTACGAAGACATCAAAACCATCGAGTCCTGATGCTGCGACTCGAAAACGTTTCAAAGAAGTACCGGGATTTCCTGGCTGTCAACAATCTCACTTTAGATTTGCCGGCAGGTGATTTCTTCGGGTTTCTTGGACCCAACGGCGCCGGCAAGACCACCACAATTAAGATCATCGCCGGGTTGCTCGCTCCCACATCAGGGAAAGTTTTCATCGCTGATATTGATATCCAAAAATATCCCGTCGATGCAAAACGGCTCATCGGCTATATCCCTGACCAGCCATACCTCTATGACCGCCTTACCGGTAAAGAATTTCTGCAATTCTCAGGCGGACTGTATAAACTTACCGGCTCGCCTCTCAAAGCAAAAATTGATGAAGTGGTTGATCTGCTGAAGATTGAAGAATGGCTGAACCGTCGTACCGAAGAATATTCTCAGGGAATGAAACAACGCATTGTAATTGCTTCCGCCTTGTTGCACGAACCCAAACTCCTGGTTGTGGACGAACCCATGGTCGGCCTCGATCCGCAAAGCGCGGCTATTGTCAAGAACGTGTTCAGACAAAAATCCGCGGCAGGCACCACCATCCTTATGTCCACCCACAGCCTTAACGTTGCCGAGGACATCTGCCGCAGCGTCGGCATAATAAAAAATGGCGCTCTCCTTTTTCACGACACGCTAGCGTCATGGCGCTCCTTCCGCGAACGTGAATATGAAAATCTGGAAGCTTTCTTCATCGAACTGGTGAAATGAAACTACTTCTGCACATCCTGAAGTACAAACTCATCGCGCTCTTTATGATCCGGCCGGACTTAACCCCAAAGGCAGTAGCTAAGAATCTTGCTGCAGCGCTTATCTATTTTTTGTTTGCCTACGGTGCATACAAAGTAACCTATGCTTCTCTCTATTTCGTTCTTCACGATATCAGGCTCGATGTTTACCTGTTTCACCGCTTCATTGCCATTTTGTTGTTCATGTTCTTCCTGTCTGTCAACGTTGGCAACGTCCTTGTCTCAGTCAACGGCCTCTACCGTGGCAGCGAAGTGAATTATCTTTTCACAAAACCTATTCCCTTTGAAAATATTTTTGTTCTCAAATTCCTGGAGAACTTCTTCTATAGTTCAGGCACACTGTTCGTAATTCTCTTCGCCGTGCTCTATGCCTATGCCAAATACTTTTCACTGCCGGTGTTTTTTTACCTGTTCGCAACGTTCGGACTCTTCCTTCCGTTCACCCTCATCGCCGGTTTGCTTGGCATAATGATACTGTTCGCGCTCATCCAGATCGCTCAAAAGATCGGCACGCAAACAACCATCATTATCCTGATAGGCTTCTATTTACTGCTGCTTATCCTTTTCTTTGCTTCAAACGACCCCACGGCCATCATCATGAAGGTTGTGCAAAACCGGAATTACATGATCAGCGTTTCGGACCGCTTCGATACACCGGCAATGCAAATGCTGCCAAACTATTCGGTAACCTATGGAATGTACTGGTTCGTGCGGGGTAACAGCTCAATGGCATTCCAATATTCTGCTCTGCTCATTCTTGAAGCGGTCTTCTTCTTTGTGCTTTGCTACCAAATGGCAAAGCGGATCTACTATAAAACGTATGTTCTCAGTTCAGAAATTCAATTCAGAAAAACCCGGAAGAACGAAATCAACCTGCCGTTTCAAATCTCATTCGATAAGTACAGATCAAAATATATTGTCGCCGAAACGCTTATCAGAAAGGAACTGGCACTTTTCTTCCGTGAACCCGCTCAGGTGATACACCTTCTATTCATGCTCTTCCTCATGTTCCTTTTCCTGTTCGGGCTTCGTGACAGGCCGAATGATATGTTCAAAAGTCTAAACCCCGGCACACAAACAGTAATCTATATGGCATTGTTACTGTTCAACTTTTTTCTCATAAACTCGTTGTCGTTGCGGTTCATATTTCCTCATATGAGTTTGGAAGGTGAAGCCTATTGGAAACTGCGCAGCGCGCCGGTGGATATCAAAAAAGTATTCCGTGCAAAATTTATTGTGCTGTTTCTGCTGATTGGCATACTGGCACAGGTGCTTAATTATTACAGCCACTTGCGATTCTCCGGTGTACTCCTCATCTTTTCGACAGTCACTACCTTTTTCGTTTCATTGGCAATGGTCGGCATTAATTTCGCTCTGGGCTGCTATTACGTGAACTACAAGGAGAAGAACCCCATCCGCATCGCCTCCTCACAGGGAGCCTCAACGGCGTTTCTTCTTTGCCTGCTCTATATGGGATTTGTCATAGCAATGATCTTCCCCGCCATGTTCGACTATTTCCTGCTTACCCAAAACCAAAAACAAATAATTGGGCTGGGTTATTTTTCCTGGAGTTTCCTTAAAGTCATTCCCCTCTCCATCGTCATAATCTGGTTCACCTTCCGCCTCAGCATGCAGCAGGTCGCGGGTGATCTAAAGAATTAAAAAATTGCTGCTTTACACCATTCAGTGTTACCGATAGAATCATCTTCAATCAGCGGTTAAATCACCTTCAATCAGCGGTTCAATCAGTGGTTACCGATCAATAAACGCATCTTTAATATGCTCCAACACTTCCCTGCCATCCTCATTCTCAATGGTTATAACGTCAAAACGTATTATTTTGTCCACGATATCGCGCTCGTAAACATAACTCTTGGCAATACGTATTATCTGCTTCTGTTTGGATTGTGTTAATGCATAAACCGGATGCCCGAAGGCATCATTGGAACGGGTCTTCACCTCAACAAACACCAGCTCATCGCCGTCATTTGCTATAATATCAATCTCACCCTTGCCATAACGGTAGTTCCTCGCAACTATCTCATATCCCTGTTCCTGAAGATAAGCTGCCGCCTGGTCTTCCCCTTCAAGGCCCAGTTTGCTGGTCGAAAAGTCCATTTTGCTGCCATACTGGAATATTTTTTAAAAAACTCTTTCGATGATGAATGCATGAACCATACTCAAGAACTGCACGAATATGATCCTTGGTCGGATAGCCCTTGTTCCTGCTCCAGTTGAAATGCGGGAATTCTTTGTCCAGCTCGACCATGAGCCGGTCCCGTATTACCTTAGCTACTATGGACGCCGCCGCTATCGAAAAACTCTTTGCATCCCCCTTCACAATTGCTTCACGTTTTGCAGCATGGGCAAATGTCTTGTTCCCGTCAATTAATATGAGATCCGGCTCAACCGTCAATTGCGATACCGCAATCCTCATTGCCTCCAGCGATGCCTGAAGAATATTGATTTCGTCAATCCGCTCCGGACTCACCAATGCATAGCCGTAGGTTTCAGATTCAGCAACAATCCTCGCGTAAAGGCTCTCCCTTTTGCGCTCAGTCAGTTTCTTGGAATCGTTGATACCTTCTATGACCACTCCTGGAGCAAAGATCACGGCAGCAGCAACAACAGGCCCAGCCAGCGGTCCTCTGCCGACTTCATCAACGCCGCAAAGCTGCTTGTATCCCTGTTCACGATACCGGTCATCAAAGGCAATCATATTCCAACCATTATTGCCAAAAATCCCGCGAACATGGCAAGCTTTATGATCCGGCTTAACCGCGTAGCCTCAACAAAAAGAGTGGATCGCCCAAGAACCACTATTACATAGAAAAGCATCGGACATACCGTCATCATGACAATAATGAAATAGTAAATTGATAACGCGTGTGTCGTGTATGCAAGTATGCAAACCATAATTAGCACTGCCGCTATGGTTTGGCTCACCAGCTGCGTGCGCTTCTCCCCGATAAGAATTGCAAGTGAAGTCAGACCATTGCGCAAATCCCCTTCCCTGTCTTCTGCGTCCTTCACAATTTCCCGCAACAAGGTTATCAAAAAAGCAAATCGCGCGGGGAACAATACGGCATCGATATTCCCTGTCACCACGCCTATGTATACGAAAAGCAAGCCCGCGATAAACGCAATGGTCACATTCTTGAAAAAAGGCATTTTCTGTAAAGTGATCGAATAGGCGAGCAAAAGGAGGTGTGTAACCAGGACAATCAAAAAGGCTGCTTTGGATATTTGAAATGCTATAATGACGGAAAAGCTGACAGAAATATAATAAAACAACAGGGCCTGTTGCACTGTAAGAATCCCTGAAGGCAAAACCCTCTGCGGTCTGTTTATTTTGTCAGTGTCAACATCCGCAACGTCATTGATAATGTTTCCCGAGCTGGCCGTAAGTGCGGCACTCAATCCCGCCAACGAAGCCAGAAGCACGCGGTGGTTCTGGTCGCACAGAAAACAAAACAATCCCGAGATCGCCAAAGTGAACAGAACGTTCAGGGGGCGAATAATTCTGACAGCGCTAAACATATTTTTTTTGCCTCTAATGAAACTATTTTGGCAGTAATTCAGTTGTTAAATATATCAATAAATACAGGAATCTTGTATGAAAATTCCGGAAAAAACAGTTTCCGAGATCGATGATCAGCAATATCATCATGCCTTCAATCACCTGAACACGCCCCTGCGCGCGGACGCGTTTAAGATTGATGATGACCTTAAGGTCGAGCTTATTGAAAAGAATTTCAGGGAGATCATGAACATTCTCGGCCTTGATATGGAGGACGACAGTCTCAAAGACACTCCTCTCCGCGTTGCCAAAATGTATGTTAAGGAAATTTTCAGCGGACTAAACCCTGAAAACAAACCGGGCATCACACTGTTTGAAAATAAATATAAATTCAACGAGATGCTGGTTGAAAAGAATATCGGTTTCTATTCCAATTGCGAGCATCACTTCGTTCCCTTCTTCGGAAAGGCCCATGTTTCCTATATATCCACCGGCAGCGTGATCGGTTTATCAAAGATCAACCGGATTGTGCAATACTACGCCCGGCGTCCACAGGTACAGGAACGACTGACTGTCCAAATTGCAAATGAATTGAAACAATTACTGAAGACTGAAGATGTCGCAGTTGTTATCGAAGCCAACCACCTCTGCGTCGCCTCCCGTGGTGTTGGCGATGTACAAAGCTCAACCGTAACATCAAGCTATCACGGCAAATTCCTGGATATGGCACACCGCAATGAGTTTCTGAGATATATAGGTTAGTTCATTGACGCTGTAAAAAAGTTCCATAACAACCCAAAACACCACCGGCTTTAGCCACAAACAGAATTTCTATTTGTTGCTAAAGCCGGTTTAATCAAAAGAGAATCCATAACGAAGCGTACAAAGTCCAAATCTGCATTTTCTATCCGCGCAGATCCGCGTCATCCGTGTGCATTCTATTTTTCTTGTACGCCCCTTGGCTAATCATTCCTGTGCAGCAAGCCACCGCTCGGCATCAATAGCTGCCATGCATCCGGTGCCCGCGGCAGTCACTGCCTGGCGATAGGTGCTGTCCGCAACATCACCCGCAGCAAACACGCCTTCAACGTTGGTGTATGTACTTCCCGGCTTCGGAACTATGTACCCGTTTTCATCCAGATCAATAATACCTTTGAACAAATCTGTGTTGGGTTGGTGTCCGATGGCAATGAACAAACCATCCGTTTGCACTTCGGAAATTTCGTTAGTTTTTGTGTCACGGAGCCTTACTCCGGTCAACGACTTCCGTCCGTCTGCATCAGTACCCAGCACTTCCTCAACAACCTTGTTCAGGAGGAACGAAATTTTCGAATTCTTCTTTACGCGATCCACCATGATCTTCGACGCGCGGAATTCATCGCGGCGATGAATGATCTGCACTTCGGTAGCATGGTGTGAAAGATAACTTGCCTCTTCCAGTGCAGTGTCGCCACCGCCAACAACCAAAACTTTTTGGTTTCTGAAGAAAAAGCCGTCACAGGTTGCACAGGCGCTTACGCCAAATCCCATGAATTTTTTCTCACTTTCAAGACCGAGCAGTTTTGCCGTAGCTCCGGTGGAAATAATGACAGCGTCGGCATAATAAAGCTCATCGTAGCTCCACAATTTGAAAGGTCGCTCACTGACGTCTATCTTCGTAATTTCCTTATACCTGCAGTCCGCTCCGAACCGTATAGCCTGTTTGCGCATCAGCTCCATTAACTGCGGCCCCTGGATGCCGTGTTCAAATCCGGGATAATTTTCAACTTCTGTTGTGATGGTAAGCTGACCGCCGGGTTGCAGTCCTTCAAACACAACCGGTTTAAGGTTAGCCCTTGCCGAATAGAGAGCAGCGGTCAATCCCGCGGGTCCTGATCCGATAATAATCAATTTATGATGATTTTGTAATTCTTCCATGAAAACTCCTAAGTTATAGCAATAAAATAACTAAACAATTTCGTATCTCAATGTAAAGTTAGATGCAAATTTGTGCTCAACGATTCAGACAACTGAATAACATTCTACTTTCATCATCATTCTTGAATTAGAACCGATTTGACATTATGGTCGCATTTGTGAATCGAAACAAAGTGTAATGCCGAAAGCATGATATTAATGTAGCACATGACATTATTGTAGCATTCGCGAATAGCGCGAAGCCAAATGCCGAAGGCGTAATACTATTGTAGCACATGACATTATTGCAGCTTTTGCGAATTGGAACAGATCCGAATGCCTGCATTGCCCCTGCACATCTGCCCCCCCACCTTATTTAGCCCATCATCCGCTCACTTCGCACCCAGCTTCACCATGATCTCCCTGAAGCTTGCCAGCCCGGCTTCGAGGTTTTCTATTATCTCGTCGGCAATAACATCCGGGTCCGGAAGATTGTCAAGATCGGCCAGGGATTTGTCCTTGAGCCAGGTGATGTCCAGACTCGTTTTGTCCCTTGCGATGATCTCTTCGTAGGTGAATTTGCGCCAGCGGCCTTCGGGATTGGTTTCGGCGTTATAGGTCTCCTTCCGCTTGTGGCGGTTGGAGGGATTATAGCAGGCAATAAAATCCTTAAGGTCATCGGTTTTAAGCGGATTTTTCTTGAGCGTATGATGGATGTTCGTGCGGTAATCATATACCCAGATAACTTTTGTCCAGGCCTTTTTATCGGCGGGCTTGTTGTCAAAGAAAATAACGTTCGCCTTTACTCCCTGCGCGTAGAATATCCCGGTGGGCAGACGGAGAATTGTATGCAGATCCGTGGTCTCAAGCAGCTTTTTACGGACGGTTTCACCGGCACTGCCTTCGAAAAGGACATTGTCCGGAACGACAACAGCTGCGAGGCCGGTTGTCTTGAGCATGGAACGGATATGCTGAACGAAATTCAGTTGCTTGTTGCTGGTGGTAGCCCAGAAGTCCTGACGGTTATAGGTAAGGTCTTCCTTTTCCTGCTCGCCTTCGTCATTGGTAAAAGTCTGACTGCTCTTCTTGCCGAATGGCGGATTTGCCAGGACGTAATCATAGGTTTCCGGCGAAGCGGCAATGAGGGCATCGGCGGGGGAAATGAAATTATCGCCGTCGATGTCGCCGATGTTGTGCAGGAACAGGTTCATGAGAGCAAGGCGACGTGTACCGGCAACTATTTCATTGCCGAAGAAGGTTGAATGTTTCAGGAACTTGTTCTGTTCTTTGTTCAGTTTGTTATTGGCCACCAGATAATCATAGGCCGCCAGAAAGAAGCCGCCAGTGCCGCAGGCCGGGTCGGCAATGGTTTTGCCGGGTTCGGGACGGATGCACTCCACCATTGCGCGGATCAAAGCACGGGGAGTGAAATACTGCCCGGCCCCGCTCTTCACGTCCTCCGCGTTTTTCTCCAGAAGTCCCTCATAAATATCGCCTTTCACGTCGGCACCCATGACTAACCAGTTTTCCTTGTCGATCATGTCGATGATCTTTCCAAGCATTGCCGGATCCTGTATCTTGTTCTGGCTCTTGGTGAATATCTGCCCCAGGATGCCCTTCTGCTTGCTCAGTTCCCGGAGCAAGGTTGAGTAGTGCAATTCCAGCTCGGCCCCCTTCCCGGCAGTCAGGCTGTCCCAGTTATATATTTTCGGGATATTCAGTTCGCGGTTATAGGGCGGTTTTCCGTATTCATCCGCCATTTTGAGGAAGAGCAGATAGGTTAATTGTTCGAGATAGTCGCCGTAGCCCACGCCAACGTCGCGGAGCGGGTTACAGAAGGACCAGACTTTGCTTACTACGCTTGAGGTATTGGAGGTCATTATTCTTTTCTTTTTTCTTAAAAACTATTTTCAGGACGTTGACTAATTATTAGACAGAGCATCCAACTTATTACTAATTTATATTTGAACTGTTTCCAAAATGGAAACAATTAGCGCGCTCACCGCAGTTCAGAATATTCGATCGCATGGAGCCGACAGTTTCATCACATAACAGATCATAATCTGACAATTTTCAGTTTAGATCTTTACTCATCTGCTTCAATTTGTCTAAACTGTGATTTTTGTGATTAATGCAAAAAATATCTGAACTGTGATTCAAGTGATTAATGTGAAAGATAGGAGACAAAAATTCCTATTTATTGAGTTAGTAAGCGATTGTTTCCTGTGTTTTTATCATGCATTTCATATAAATCTTATAAATCATAGTTCAGACTATTCTCACAGATCATAGTTCGGACCAACTTCCCTTCAAATGCCTGTTTCAAAATGCTTTGGCGCAGGGTTTCTGCCTGCTGCAGGCTTTGCGTGATGGTTTCTTCTATTTTATCGCAAATTGTTAATTTGCTTTCTAATTCTTCGACTATACGGTGTTGTTCTACGATTGAAGGAAGTGGAATTTTTATACCTTTAATATCTCTTAGGTATATTGCTTGTTGTGCAGTTGCGCCCGAGGCGTCAATAAGTTTCTGATTAGCAATCGGAGATTTCAAGACATAGTTAATATATTTATTATAAATAGATTTATTTATTTTTATTAATATCACACTGCCAAGTAAACAAAATACTTCATCCGTATCGACAATACACATTCTACCGACAGAAGCTCCACGGCTAACAATTAGCACATCACCCTTTTCAGGATTGCATCGTTCACGTGCTTTCTTTGAAGTTTCTTCCGAAATGAACAATGGCTCACCAAACGAAACGCCGTTATCCCTTATATCCTTGGAAGACAAAAAAGGGATACCTTCAGCCTGTGTTTTGGGCCTAAAATGCTCACCATCAGTAATTTTGTCCGCAACATCCTCTAATTCAACCCACGTCCATCCTTCTGGTAATTCGCCAGCTTTAACGTCTTTATTGGTGAGTTTGCCTTCAAATGCCCATTTCAGCAAACTTTGGCGGTAAATTTTTAACTGCTGCTGGGCAGTTTGCAGTTGCTGCTTTCCGTTTTCCAAATCGCTCAGGAGTTCTTCTATTTTTGCAACTATAGATCGCTGTTCGGTAATTGGCGGAAGTGGAATTTCAAGGCTCTTCAATATTCCCTGACTAATATTTGGTTGGGCTCCCCCAATACTTTGTTTGACTAAATTTGGCTTTTTTAAAAGAGATAATGGAAAAGATAATTTGAGTCAACATTCTCGCTCTTGAAAATGCCACAAACTGCCTGATTGGTGGCCGCATCAACACCAAGGAATGCAAGTTTACCGATGGTGGCGCCATACAGGGCAATTAAAAGAGTTCCTTTGGGAAATACTTTTGCACTGGAATTTTTTATTGCCTCATCGGTAATTTTTTCTTCAGTATCATAGATCACCCCTTTGTTCAACTCACCTGATTTAACCCACGGGATACTTCCACCGTAATAATTCAAATTTCTCCGACTTGGTGTTCCGCCACTTGTTGTGGTGCACACTTCTCCGAGTGTTTTTACTTGCCAATGACCGGGTAGTATAGTTTCTTTGTTCATTCATTTCCATTATTATTGTCTGAACTATGATTTATATGATTCATACGATTTATGAGAAAATAAAATTGTGCACGCTCAATACACTGCATCATACCCATCACAAAAATCCCATTAATCACAGTTCAGACCATTCTCATTTATTATTGTCTGAACTATGCTTTATGTGATTCATACGATTTATGAGAAAATAAAATCGTGCACGCTAAATACACTACATCATACCCATCACAAAAATCCCATTAATCACAGTTCAGACTATTCTCATTTTTTATTGTCTGAACTATGATTTATTTGATTCATGGGATTTATGGGATTTATGGGTTTTATGGGAAAATTAAATTGTTTGCGTCTCAATACGCTTCATCATGTCTGTCATATAAATCTCATAAATCACAGTTCAGATATTTTCTTAATCACAGTTCAGACTATTCTCATTTTTTATTGTCTGAACTGTGATTTATTTGATTCATGGGATTTATGGGTTTTATGGGAAAATTAAATTGTTTGCGTCTCAATACGCTTCATCATGTCTGTCATATAAATCTCATAAATCACAGTTCAGATATTTCCTTAATCACAGTTCAGACCATTCTCATAAATCACAGTTCAGACTGGTTTGTATTTTTTGTTATGCAATCGGTGAAATTCAAGCTTGGTATTCCCAAAGTTAATCAGCAACCCGACCTCCAGATTATAAGCTTCAAGATAATTGATAGCTTGCGCAAAATGTACGGGTTCAATTTGAATCAAAGCCTTCAATTCAACGCTTATAACGGCATCCACCAAAAAATCCACTCTTCGGGTCCCAACTTCAACACCTCTGTAATAAACGGGCATTTCAAATTCCCTGGAGAATTCAAGTCCTGCAACTTCCATTTCAATCGCCAAAGCCCGTTGATAAATTTTTTCCTGAAAACCATTTCCCAATGCTTTATGAACTTCCATAGCGCAACCGATAATCTTACCGGTAAGTTCGGAATACTTAAACTCAGGCTTAATAGAATCCGTCATAGCTACTAATCCTTCCTTTTTCTTCACATTGATTTATCTGGTTCATATGCTTTCTGAGATAATATAATTGGTTAAACATAATACACTTCATCATGTCTCTCATATAAATCTTATAAATCACAGTTCAGACCATTCTCACAAATCATAGTTCCGACTATTCTCATTTATTGTTGTCTGAACTTTGATTTTTTTGATTCATGTGATTTATGAGAAACAAGATTGATTATTCCTAGTACTCTTCATCATGTCCCTCATATAAATCTTATAAATCACAGTTCAGACCATTCCCTATGCCGTCAACGCCTCATTTAACTCGTTAATAATTTCATCGGTCTTATCACCGAACAACTGCCACATTTTGCCGAGGCCGCCGGATGCGTTGAAGGGGTTCAGGTCGAAGTCGTCCTTCTCTATATGGAAACTGTTGGAAATGTATTCTTTTATCATCCTCAGCCACTGCATTTGTTCCGCGTTGAATTTGGTTGCACCGGCCTGTTTGGTGTTCACCCATGCCTGAAAATTTTTGTCTACAATATTGTCGTAGGAAGTAAGGGTACTGTCAAGTCCGCATACTTTCCGGATAAGTGAGACAATGGCAGTAAGTTCATTTATCGGCGAGCCGCTGCACTGCTCCAGGGCTTCATAGGCATGCCAGACGTTCAGCGGTGCAAGCGTGGGTTTATCGCTCAACAGCTTTTCCAATACCTGTTTAATCATGGCGTAGGTTAGTTCACGGCGGCGGAAGGGCTGATTATAGAATATCTGCAAAGCGAGCAGTTCATCACGGTGCTGACTCATCCACTCAGCGAAGCTGTTTACCAGTTCCGCTGCCCTGGCCTTGTTGTCCTTGTCCCAGCCAACGTTCAGCACTTCATCCGGATTGGTAAGGTCAATACGCTGCTCGTGTGCCTTGCGGACGTTTTCAATGTACTCGTTCAGTTCGCCCGTGAACACCTTTGCGGCACCGTCCTGCAACTTTTCCGTCTCTGCCTTAATTGTCGATTCAATATCCGCGGGAGAAGAACCTTCTTTTTCATGCCGTACCCGCTCCTCAATGGCCTCAAGTACATCGGGGTTATACGAGTTCAGTAGGTCCTTAACCACCAGTGAAACCAGCTTGCCGCCGGCCAATCCGGCAAACTGCTGCCGTTCCTTTTCGGTTATCTGCTTATCAAGACGGGCAAGGCGTCCTGCCAGCGTAGTGAACAATTCTTCGTCACGCGCACCGACTGCAATGGCCTGCAATAAATCCTTGAGCGGTACACCCGGTCTTTTTTCAAGGGGACGACTGTCCGTTTTCAGGCTTCGGGTAACACCGATGGCATCCACTATCACGAAATGGTCCTTGGTGAATTTTGCAGAGGGCGTTACCTTTTTCAGGTTATCCAGGGTGATTGTCCGGGTGCCGCGGCCTTTCATCTGCTCAAAATAGTTTTTGCTTTTAACGTCACGCATGAAGAGCAGGCACTCCAATGGTTTCACGTCCGTACCGGTAGCAATCATGTCAACCGTTACGGCGATGCGCGGGTAATAGTCGTTGCGGAACTGCGCCAGGGTACTTTTCGGGTCCTCGCTGTTATAGGTTATCTTCTTGCAGAAGTTGTTCCCTTCGGCAAACTCCTCGCGCACTATGTCAATAATGTCGTTGTCGTGGCTGTCGGTCTTGGCAAAGATGAGCGTTTTCGGCACTTCAAACATGCCGTCTTTATCGAGGCGGTCGTTGAAAATCTCCGGCAGGTGTTCTTTGAACGTACGGACGATAGTCCGTATCTGGTTGGGGTTCACAACGTCTTTGTCTAGCTGCTGCGCGGTATAGGCCTCATCCTCGTCCTGCAGCTCCAGCCGTTTCTTGCGGCTAAGCCGTTCACGGTGCTCAATGTATTCGCCTTTCCAGAGGGTGGCGCCTTTTTGCGTGACTTTGGTATCTATCTGGAAGACCTCGTAGTTCACGTTAACGCCGTCCGCGACTGCCATTTCATGGGAGTATTCGCTGACGAGGTTCTGTTCAAAATAGCCGATGGTACGGTTATCCGGAGTTGCAGTCAGACCGATCTCAAACGCGTCGTAATATTCAAGCACCTGTTTCCACAGATTATATATGCTGCGGTGACATTCGTCAATTACAATAAAATCAAAAAACTCGATTGGCATCTTGGGATCGTATTCAACCGGAGGAATTTCTTTAGGCTGAAACGTCCGTTCATTCGGGTTTACTTCTTCTTCCGTTTCATCTAGATCACGTCCTTTTAACACGGCATACAGACGCTGAATGGTGCTGATGCATACCTGGTTATCTGTGGGAATGTTGCTGGATTTCAGCCGGTGGACACTGTAGAGTTCGGTAAACTTCCGGTTATCGTCATTCGGAACAAAGGCCATGAATTCCTGCTCGGCCTGCTCGCCGAGGTTTTTAGTATCGACAAGGAACAATACCCGTTTTGCCTTCGCGAATTTCAAGAGACGGTATATGAACGTGATGGCAGTATAGGTCTTGCCTGATCCGGTTGCCATTTGTATAAGCGCCCTCGGCCGGTTCTCTTTGAAGGAAACTTCAAGGTTATTGATAGCGGTTACCTGGCATTCCCTGAGGCCGACACTTGGTAAGGCCGGCAGATCATGCAGCCTGGTCCGCAGCGACTTATCCTGTTTCAGCCAGCCTTGCAGCGTTTCAGGGCGATGGAAGCTGAATACAGGCCTGGAACGTGGTTTGGGATCGGTGAAATCCGTAAAATTTGTTACAACGCCGGTACTTATATAGGCAAAGGAAAGCGGTTCATTCTTCAGGTGTTTCAGTTTGGCGTGTGCGTAGTTCTCAGTCTGGGGTTCATGAATGGTGAGCCGGTGCCCCTCCTCTTCGCGTTTTGCCTCAATCACTCCGCAGGGTTTGCTGCCAACGAACAGCACATAATCGGCAGGGCCGACATCGGTGAGATATTCTCTCACTGCAATACCCAGACCCGCATTAAGGTTAATCTGCTTTATGCTTTGAATGGCCCACCCGCAGGCAATCAATTGCCTGTCGATAGTATCCCGCGCTAATTGTTCCGGTGATTGATTTCCCATTGTTGAATTCGTTATTGAGAATAGCAAAATAGGAAAAAATGGGATGTAATGGGAGAAAATGTTCGTGGAACCGCAGGGATGTATAGCATCATCCACAAATTCAATTGATTACCGCATCAATGTTTTATATGGGAAACCCGATTCTATTCTTTCCTATCCGCGCTAATCCGTTTCGATCCGCGTTCCGCGCAGCGGACAGCGTACCCTCCTGGCTTTCCAGGCTACCCGGCTCAATTCACAAATCATTGGAACCTCATTACTAAAGAATCCCGTCAGAAAACCAATTTCCAACGGGATTCTAAAACCATTCTCCGGTTTCTTATATCATGTCAATCACATCAATCACAAAAATCCCGGTTCAGACGATACTATTCGCCGCCGCTATCAAGTTCAGCGCGCTTCCCGCCTTGAACCATTCAAACTGGCGTTCATTGAATGTGTGATTCAATGAGAATTCTTCCTTTGTTCCGTCACTGTGCTTAACAACCAACGTGAACGGTTTGCCAACCTCAAATGCATTCATTCCCTTGATGGAAACTTTATCATCTTCACGGAGTTTGTCATAGTCTGCGGTATTCGCGAACGTCAGAGGCAGCATTCCCTGTTTCTTCAGGTTCGTTTCGTGAATACGGGCGAAACTCTTAACTATGATTGCCTTGCCGCCAAGGAACCGTGGTTCCAGTGCTGCATGCTCACGGCTCGAGCCTTCGCCATAGTTCTCATCTCCAATAACAACCCAGCCCAGGTTTGCCGCTTTGTACTCGCGTGCAACTTCCGGCACTGATTTCGTTTCACCGCTCAGAATGCTCTTCACCTTGCCCGCTTCTCCGGAATACGCATTAATGGCACCGATGAACATGTTGTTCGAAATGTTATCAAGATGTCCGCGATATTTAAGCCAGGGGCCCGCCATCGAAATGTGATCTGTGGTGCATTTGCCTTTTGCTTTCAGCAGCACTGCCAAACCTTCATATTCACGTCCATCCCACTTTGCAAACGGTGCCAGCAATTGCAACCGGTCGCTGCTCACGTTCACCTTCACTTCAACTTTGGAACCGTCTTCCGCCGGAGGAACAAATCCTTCTGGAGCAGCCAGAAACCCGTGTTTCGGAAGTTCATCTCCATAAGGCGGATCAAGCTTAACCTTCTCCCCTTTGTCATTCGTCAGTTCATCCGTTACCGGGTTAAACGTCAGTGAGCCGGCTATTGCCAGTGCCGTTGTAATTTCCGGACTCGCAACAAACGCAAATGTCTTGGGATTCCCATCCTGACGTTTTGCAAAATTCCTGTTGAACGAAGTTACAATAGTGTTCTTTTCATTGGATGGATTGTCCATTCTCTTCCACATACCAATGCAGGGTCCGCAGGCATTGGAAAGGATCACACCGCCAATGTCTTCCAGCGATTTCAACTGACCGTCACGCTCAATGGTGGCTCTCACCTGTTCAGATCCCGGTGTAATAGTGAACTGGGCTTTTGCCTTCAGTCCTTTGGCATATGCCTGCCGGGCAATGCTTGCAGAGCGGTCAATGTCTTCATAACTTGAATTGGTACAACTGCCAATCAGTCCCACACTCAGTTTTTCAGGAAATCCTTCTTTAACTGCTGCCTCCTTAATTTCGGAAAGTGTCCATGCCCTGTCCGGTGTGAATGGCCCGTTAAGATGTGGTTCAAGCGTGTCCAGATCCAGTTCGATAACCTGATCAAAATAGTCTTCAGGATTTTCTGCAACCTCCGGATCATCTGCCAGAACGTCCTTCAGTGTGTCAGCAAGTTCGGCCACGTCTTCCCGTCCGGTCGATCTCAGATAGGCCGCCATCTTCTCGTCATAGGCAAACAGCGAGGTCGTTGCTCCAATCTCAGCACCCATATTGCAAATGGTTCCCTTTCCTGTACAGGATAAAGATTTGGCACCCTCGCCAAAATATTGCACAATCGCGCCGGTCCCGCCTTTAACAGTTAGTATTCCCGCAACCTTCAGGATAACGTCTTTCGGTGAAGTCCAGCCGGAGAGCTTTCCGGTGAGTTTTACTCCAATAAGTTTTGGCCATTTCAGTTCCCAGGGCATACCTGCCATAACGTCAACTGCATCTGCTCCGCCAACACCAATGGCAATCATACCAAGGCCTCCCGCGTTTGGCGTGTGTGAATCGGTGCCAATCATCATCCCGCCGGGGAAAGCATAATTTTCAAGCACCACCTGGTGAATGATTCCCGCACCCGGTTTCCAAAAACCAATACCATATTTTTGACTCACGCTCTCAAGAAAATCATATACTTCCTTGTTCTCTTCAGTGGCGCGAAGCAGATCAGCTTCCGCTCCCACCTGTGCCTGTATCAGGTGATCACAATGAACCGTTGAAGGCACCGCTGTGGTCTTTCTTCCGGCGGACATGAATTGCAATAATGCCATTTGCGCGGTTGCATCCTGCATGGCCACACGGTCAGGAGCCAGGTCGGCATAATCCTTTCCGCGGGAAAGTTCTTTCTCCGTCGCTTCCCAAAGATGTGTATAAAGCACTTTCTCGGCATAAGTAAGCGGCCTGTTCAGCGTTTTCCTGGCCTTTTCAACCTTTTCACGGTACGCATCGTATAATTTCTTTATCATTTCTATGTTGGCAGTCATCATTTCCTCGCAATATTCTTGTTTTGATTCAATTCACTAATTTAACAATTTTTGAGAATATGCAACTTTTCATTCACAAACATTTTTGCAGGAAACACCGCAATTTTGTATTATCGAGCGTGTTAAATAAAAGAAATAATCGAGGACCCTACTTTTTAATGGAGAATTCAAACAACGAAAAATTTTGGGCATTGGTTTTGGGTGCGTCTTCTGGTTTTGGAGGAGCAGCAGCAAAAAAACTTGCAGCCGACGGATATAATATTATCGGTATCCACCTTGACAGAGCCGCCACCATGCCTAATGTTGAGGCGATAATCGCAGATATTAAATCCCACGGGGTTGAAGCTCTGTTCTTTAATATAAATGCTGCGGATGAAATTAAACGAAAAGAAGTTATTAAAACCCTGTTGGCTAACGAAAAAGGTGCGCCTAAAGTAAAAGTGCTCGTTCACTCCCTTGCCTTCGGCACCTTGAAACCATTCATTCCCAAAACCGGTGAAACGGCTTTAACCAAGGCACAAATGGAAATGACACTCGATGTCATGGCCCATTCGCTGGTTTACTGGACACAGGACCTGGTTGCCAATGGCTTACTTGTCCGGAAAGCAAGAATTTTTGCTATGACCTCCTCCGGCGGAACAAGTGCCATCCCCTACTATGGAGCCGTTTCTGCGGCCAAGGCGTCATTGGAATCCCATGTGCGCCAGCTTTCCACCGAACTTGGCTTTATGGAAGTCGGGGTCGTTGCAATTATGGCAGGCGTAACGGATACACCGGCACTCAGGAAAATTCCCGGGAACCAGCCAATGATCAACGTCGCCACCCGGAAAAACCCGCGCGGACGACTTACCACTCCTGAAGATATCGCCAAAGTGATCTCCCTGTTCTGCCGCGAGGGCGGTGAGTGGATATCCGGCGGTGTCATCAATGCAGATGGCGGTGAAGATGTCGTTAATTTCGTGGGACAGAACGGTGATATGAATTTTGACAATGTTTAATGAACAAATTGTATAATTAGTTTGTTGTTATAATACAATCAAAGCAAAAGGAAAATTATGAAACCATTGACCGTGACAGACGCTTCGTTCGAAGCAGAAATATTAAACTCAGATAAACCTTCCATGCTCGATTTCTGGGCAGTATGGTGCGGCCCCTGTAAAGCAATAGCACCCGTAGTTGAAGAACTGGCGAATGAATATGCCGGAAAGCTTAACGTGGGAAAAGTGGACGTCGACGAAAACAACGGCATTGCAGTCAAATACGGTGTCCGCGCAATCCCTACTCTTATTTTCTTTAAAGACGGAAAAGAAGTGGACCGCATTATGGGCAACACCCAAAAGCAGGCAATTGTCCAAAGGATCAGCAAGATCATCTGACAATGTACATATTACTAAAAAAGCCCCGGATACCATATTCGGGGCTTTTTTTGTCCAATTCCATCACATTTTTCGCTGCTTTGTCAACAACGCGTGTAACGCATTCTCTTCTTCGCCAGGATCTTATCAACCTTCACTCCGTCCATATCCACTATTTCAAACCGATACCCGTCAAAATTGATCATATCACCAACTTTGGGAATACGCCCCATCTCCTGGTGAAAAAATGAGCCCAGCGACATGTCATCAACAACCATTACATTTGCTGAAAGATAACTCTTCGCTTCTTTCAGCGATATTCCGGCATCAATAAGCACCGTCCCGTCTTCTCTTCGGAAAAACCGGTCTTCTTCAGTCTCATAAAAATCTGGCAATTTCCCCACTACCGTCTCTATCAGATTTTGCAGCGTTATCAGCCCAAGTGTGTTCCCATTTCGATCAGCGACAATTGCAAGGTAACACCTGAGCACCCGGAATTTCTCCAACAGCTGCAGCGCATCAATATCCGGAGGAATGATCATCGGATCATAGGGAATCTCTTCAAGCTTAACATTCTGGTCCACATAATATTTGGCCAGAAACTCTTTCCCTGAAATTATCCCGATAACACTCTTTACAGACTCTTCATATACCGGAAAACGGGAAAAATCATTCCTAAGAATTGTCTCCAGGATTTTTTGATTTGAATCAGCGTAGTTGATCCAAACAATCTGTTCAGCGGGCTTCATCATGGTGCCGGCAGTAAATGTGTTGAACTGCAGAATGCTTTGCAACAATTCCGACTCCCTGCTCTGCAACACTCCATGTTGATAGGCTTCATGTATAAGTAATTGTAATTCTCTGGCTGTTACCGGCGGTTCATCTTTTCCCCGGATCAGCAGCATTTTCAGGATTACCTTCGTTGAAAAGCTGAAAAGCGTAACAATGGGCATGCACAATTTCTGCAAAAAAACCATAAACGGGGCAAAGAACACTGCATAACTTTCGGGATCGGTCAATCCAATTGATTTGGGAACCAGGTCACCAACTATAACAGACAAATAGGTAATAAATGAAACTACCAGCACAAAAGAAATCTGGGTAGCATATTGGTTTAAGAAAGGAAACGACGCGATAAGCGGGGTGATTTTATCGGCGAAACTGGCACCACCAACCACGCCTGCAATAATCTCCAGCGCCGTGATCCCAAATTGAATTGTTGACAGCAAATCTTCGGGTTCATCAAGCAGCTTGAGCGCTATTCCGGCTGATTTGCTGCCGGCGTTTAATTTGCCTACCAGCCTAATTCTTTTTGAAGAGATAAAAGCCATCTCTATCATGGCAAATACACCATGAAACAAGAGAAGCACTATTATAATTGAAAAATCCAGCAGTAATTTCATATGATTTAAGTCTGATTTTAAACGTTTACTATGCCTCCCATCTCATTGGATTATCGAAAAATCCTCTAATTTCTTTACTATTCTATTAACCCCGATAAATATGACTGTATTCGCCGGTTCTCAAAAATTTGGCCATAAAACCGGTTTTTGACCGTTTTATGGCCTGAAATTGGTTTCTCTGCCCTTAAAAAACAGCTAAACAACCATGATTATTTTAACCCTTTTATAAAAGTCAGGATCGTTTCAAGTGCTGCCGGCGCTATTGTCTCTTCAATGGCCCCATATTCGTTCGGCGATCCCGTTTTGGCATTCTGGAAGAGATGATTCAAGCCCTCCAATTCTTTAATCTCAAAATGCTTGTTTCCTGCGGCCTCCAGCGCTTTGCGTATCTCGCCCAAATTTTCTTTTGGAGGTACCTGCAAATCTTTGCTGCCGTTAATTGCCAGTACCGGGCAGGTGACTTTGAGCAGATATTCACGTGGATTAAACACCAGAAACGCTCTGAACCACGGCGATAATACCTGCTGCATCTGTTGTTTTAGAGCAGTTTCCGTATTTTCCGGTTTATGCTTAACCGAGTCAGGAAGTGAAGCCATAAAAGTTTTTATTTCTGCATTAATTCGACCGGCAGCAGTGCTTGAATCCGGGCCTTCCTTAATTATTGAGAAAATCTTTTCACTAAAGGCAACGGTTTTTTGGATTTCTGCTTCGGCTGCACCATCGGCCTTCATGATAAGAACGGATTGTTGGAGGATTATTTCTTCACCCGTTTCTCCCGGACCGGCCATCAATATTATGAAACTAACGTCTTTACTCCGGGTTGCAGCAATCGGAGCAATTAAACCGCCTTCGCTGTGACCAATGATACCAATTCTGGCCGCATCAATTTCTTTCCTTGATTTGAGGTAATCAACGGCAGCCAGCGCATCATCTGCAAAATCCAGTGACGTGGCCGCGGAGAAATTCCCTGTCGATTTACCTATCCCCCTGTCATCATACCGGAGTGTCGCGATGCCATTCCTGGTCAGGTAATCCGAGATGATCAAAAACGGTTTGTGCCCAAGCAGCTCTTCATCCCTGTTTTGCGGACCTGAACCCGTTACAAATACAACAACCGGAAAATTCTTGCCTGTTGCAGGATAGGTAAACGTTCCAGCCAGAGTATCACCGTCCTTGTTATTTACAAACCTGACTTCTTCTTCTTTATAGGGATAGGGCTTCACCGGAACCTGAGGTCTTTTCAGTTCAGAAACTTTTTCGGTTTTTGACAAATCAAGAGGAAAACTTGTCCCGCCTTGCGTCCAGGTTCCTTTCATTGTCTTGCCGTCACCACTAAGTTCTCCCTTGTATTCTCCGCGTAATGCATGCAAATCAAGAGTAACTGCTTTTTCTGTTAAGCTCACTTTGTCAACTTTAATCCCCTTGGCGCCTTGGTCCGGGCTGTCCATTAACGCACTCAGTTCGGCTTTTTCGTTGGCCGTGATGTGAAATACAATGCGAAGCGACATCCCGGGAAGTGTAAGTTTTCCTTCCCAAATGCCAACCAAAATAGCATTGTTACCTGAGGGGGCGGCGATTATGGGTAAAGTCAAAAGGAAAAAGAGCAAAACTGCCGGTAAACCGGGCAAAGATCTTTTCATCAGAAATCTCCACAATGAAATAAATTGATGAGTAAAAATAAGAAAATTCGCAGTATCAAGCAGTTGTATGCCGGAATAGTATTATTAATGCAACAGAGTCAGCGGCAATTCCGGACTTTCTTCAAATGTCATCATAGCATTAATAAGTTTCATAGACTGGAACCCGAAAATCTCGTGTGTCAGTATTTCCGATTCAATTATTTTTCCCTCATCCAAAAGCTTTTGCCGCTGTGTTCCCTTAAGAAGCGGCTCGATGGGAGTTACCCAGTCATACCCATTAAAAAAAATGATATTCGAGAACGAAGTGTCCGTAACCACTCCATCCCTGATAATGAGTATTTCATCAGTGCCCGCGCTTGCAAGCAAGTCATTCAATTGGGACCTGTCCATAAATTTATACTTGTAGCTGATGTCGTCGAGCTCAATTATCTTCATGCTGTGAATTGGTTTCTTTTTGTAGGGAACGTATTCAATACTAAAAAATTTGTGCTCATAAACCACACGACATTTATAAAGTCCGGATAGAGGGATCCTCGTTCCCTTAATATACTCATCCAGTAAAAGGGCATCCGGAGAACGGAATAATTCAAGCCGGCTCCTGTTCATTCTCTCGTCATGATAATCAAGGTTCAACAGTTTACCGTTTTTGCACTGAATGGTTTCAAACAATAGGGACATATATCTTCTCAATCATTTCCTGATATTCTGCTTCTGCTGTGCTTAGGTGCGTTATGCCGCCTCCGCTCCGGTATTGTAATCCGGATTTTACGTTCTCAATATAGCGGATAAGAACACCACTATCCAGATTGCCGCCATCATAAATACCAAAAATCCCTGTATAATATCCCCTCTCTCCGCCTTCCGTTTCAGTAATGATTTCCACGGTACGCCTTTTGGGAGCCCCGGAGACAGAACCAGCCGGCAATATCTTCCAAAGCAAATCGCCTGGGTTTTCCCGATACTGTTCAAATAGAGTACCCGTAATTTTGGAACTAACCTGCAGAAGTTCCTTTCCTCCTGCTGCAATTTTTTCCAGATACCGGAATTTTTCAACCGTCACATTCCCCGCTACAATGCTCAGATCGTTCCGGAGCAGGTCAACCACAGTAACTTGTTCAGCAGTCTCTTTTTCATCTTCCATGAGCAGTCTCTCCGCATTCGGAATGGAAGCATCGAGTGTTCCTTTCATGGGACGTGTTTCAATCTGCCGGCCGGTAATCTCAACAAATGTTTCGGGTGAGAAACTGACAAACTCATTTCTGAACCACAATTTATACTTCGCATCGCTTGCAAAAAATATTTCCTTCAAGCCAAGGTTGCATTTCACTGGCGTTGCACAGGTAAGGTTTAGCAGATACGATTCGCCATCTCGTATATGTCCCACCACTTTATCAAACTTCTTCTTATACGAGGCAAAGGGCTCAGGCTGTTTGGAGAATATAATATTTGATTTGATAACCTCCGGCACATAATTTTTCCGACCTTGAATATCATAAAGAATTTCGTTCGGATCAACATCGGCAAGTGGAAGCACAACCGGTTTCCGTTTAAGAAAATCGATAAGAAAAAAGAAAGGTGTGCCATTTCCCGCGTGAAAATTTATTTTTTCAATAGCTTTTTTGTTAGTAGTCATTATCCGAAATTACGTTATTGGTTTTCAGAAAATACTAAACGTTCACGCAACCTGGAATACTGTTTGCGTATTTTTCTTCTGCGTCGTTGCACAACACCCCGTCAGCAAATGCATCAGGGAATTATTTTTTAAGTAGTTTTTTCTGGCAGTCATCTATTGTCTCAGCTCTCGAAAGCATAGTAATTCAGGTATTTTGAATGTTTTTCCGCTTTTTATAAGGTTTTTTTGTTTATTTTAAATTATTTATAATACTTTTATTGACTTTCGCCTTAATTAAATATATATTTACGGCAGTTAACCTTATATAATTAACTGCATACTCTGCCGATCATTATTATTAAGGTTAAAATCAAAGACGCACTTGTTGGTGTTGCTCAAATTGGGTCTTCACTTCCAGTCATGAAGAACAACCGGCAAAGGGCATTTGTTTGCATCTGAGAAGATCATTTAATTACTTAACTAAATATGTAGAGGTGTTCTTATGAATCGGAATCTGACAACTTACTTTTCTTTTATTGCATTGACAATGATTATTATGTCTGCCAAACTGATGGCCGCAAATCCAACTCCGGACAGTTCAACCACTCCGGCGCCTAAACCCATTTCTATTACGGGATTGGTGGATGCCTATTTTTCATACAATTTCGCCAATCCAGCGAGCAGGACCAATTCCTTCTCGCGAAATTTTGACGTCAATGCCAACCAGTTCAGCATCGGATTGGCCAAAGTCACGTTTCAGAAATCAGCCGAACCGGTGGGCTTCAGAATTGATCTTGCCTATGGACAAACGATGGACATCGTTCATACAATGGCCTCACCTACAGGATCTGACGAGACTTACAAAAACATTGAACAGGCTTATTTAACAACTGTAATTCCCCTCGGCAAAGGCCTAACTGTCAATGCCGGTAAAATGGTAACCCATATGGGTGCTGAGGTCATTGAGTCCAATGCCAATTTAAATTACAGCCGATCGTTGTTGTTCCAGTATGCTATCCCCTATTACCATACCGGTATATGTGCCAGCTACCCGTTCGCAGATAATCTTACGGTGACAGGATACCTGTATAATGGATGGAATAGTGTTATTGATAACAATAAGCAAAAAACAGTGGGAGCATCTCTTTCCTGGTTCCCAACTTCAGCTTTGCAGATTATCGGAAATGTGATATCGGGTAACGAGCAGTCTGCCGGAACCGCCGTTCATCCAAAGAATGTTTATGAAGCAATTGTAAATTATACTGCCTCCGATAAGCTATTGTTTGCACTGGACGCCAATTATGGTGAAGAGCGCCAGATTGGTGATGTATTGGCTCTTTGGAAAGGCGTTGCATTGTACGGGAAATATACGATAAGCGATGCTGCCGCTGTCATTGCCCGTGTTGAAGATTTCAACGACTGCAATGGATATGCAACCACGATTATTCAGGATCTGAAAGAGATTACGCTGACATACGAATACAGAACCACATCCAATCTTCTGCTGCGTCTCGAATACAGAAGAGACTATTCGACCGAAGCAGCATTTCTTGATAAGGACAGCAAACCTGTTGGTAACCAGAATACGCTGACACTGGGAGCTGTTGTAACCTTCTGATTGGATTGACTAAACAGAAAAACGTTTAACGGACCAGATAACCATACTGCTCTGTGATTGATGGAGGAGGCTGTCGGAAACGACAGCCTCTTTTTTTTTGGACAGCAGATTCTTATTCGTATTGTGCCACCCGGGTTTCAAATTATCGTTTTCATTTTCAATTTTCTCCGTGCCATCGCTTTCATTTTATGTCGGACACTCCAATTCTTGACAAACCAAAACCAAAAAAGGCGTTCCTTCCCTCCCGTTGCCAAACAGGGAGGAACACAGGGCGGGTTCGATGCCATTTCCGGCTGTGATATTATTGTATTAACGCTAAACGCTCAAATAATTCCTTTTGTATTTCACTACGCTTTTTTCAATATTTGCATCGGATAAAGCTCTGATTTAGTCTCAGTAGGAAAGAATTTTTATTCATTCAGAATATGAGGCTTTTTATGTGTCAATGTTCAGGCTTTAACATCATTAAACATCCGGGTAATTGGATTAGTCGTAACCGGAAACCACGGCGCAGAAAACCTGCGGGAAGGGGTCCATTTGCCCTTTTGCTGAAAAAGCACCGACAGATAAGATCAGCCAATAGCGATATAATATTCTTTTCCCTCCGTTCCTATCAATACAGCACCCCTAAGTTCCCCGTTCTTTCTGCTTTGCCGGATATTCGCGAAACTATTTACTTTGGATTTGCTGAAAACCCTGCATGGACCGCGCAGCAATTTGGCAGCTCGCAGGTTAAAATTTCGCCAAGGTTCCAACGCAAAAAGAAACGTGAGTCCAATCCGGATCAGAGATTTTCCAATATGCCGGGGCTTGTTTCATGATGCAAGATTTACCTCCTCACCCTGCTGCACCGGTTCAGTCGGTAACCAACGAGCGTTATAGAAAACTCTTCAATAAAATGAATGATGCCGCATTTGTTTGCTACATTAATTTCGGCAACACACTCAGCAATTTTGTTGAAGTTAATGATACCGCCTGCCTCCGTTTCGGCTATTCAAGAGAGGAACTTCTTGAGGTGAGCCCGCTTACTATTATATCCGGAAATTTTGAGGAAGAGATTAGAAATATCATCGACAAACTATTTGCAACGGGTGAGATGATCTTTGAGGCCATTCATCTTACCAAAAACGGATGCACCATCCGCTCGGAATTAAGTGCACATCTTATCGAATACAATGAACGGCCTGCCATTCTCGCAATTTCACGTGATGTTTCAGCTCGGCAAAAAATCGAAGAAAAGCTAAAACAGCGCACAGAACAGTTGCGAAATCTTGCTTCCCGCCTGCAAAAAGTACGCGAAGAAGAAAGAACCGCAATTTCACGCGAAATTCACGACGAGTTGGGATCATCACTCACGGCAATTAAGATCCAGGCTTCACTTATCGGTAACAAGCTAAAAAGTGACGAACGGCTTCTGGCTGAAAAAATCACTTCTGTTTTAACAATCATCGACAGAATGGCTGAAGCCATACATCGCATTAGCGCAAAACTGCGCCCGGGAATTCTTGATGAACTTGGGCTCCTGCCCGCAATAGAATGGCAATGTCAGGAATTTGCTGTCCAGACCGGAATCAAATGCAGTTGCGAAATGCCGGCTGAAGACATAATCTTGCAAAGAGATATATCGACTGCAGTTTTCAGGATATTTCAGGAAGCGTTAACAAATGTTGCACGCCATGCAAACGCTAACAACGTAGATGTCACACTCAGAGTCGAAGACAGCAGACTTTCTCTCCTTATCAGAGATAATGGGAAAGGAATCACTAAGACACAGATCAATGATATGCAATCACTTGGCCTCCTGGGAATGCGGGAACGGGCGATGGTCTTCGGTGGATCAGTCGAAATAAAAAGTTCAATGAATAGCGGAACCACGGTTAATGTTGAAATTCCACGTGACAAGTGCTGAAGACATGTAATAGCGTAAATTGAGTTTGGAGAACTGACCAACAGTGTCCGGTTCCACGGGAAAAACAATATATCACTAATATGTTATCTTATGATTACCATAATAATTGCAGACGACCACGCCATAATACGTGAAGGACTGAAGCAGATAGTAATGGAGGAACCGGATATGCGAGTGACCGGAGAAGCATGCAATGCATCTGAGCTCATGAACATGCTGAGTACCAATACATGGAGCATTGTCGTCCTTGATATAAACATGCCCGGGAAAAGTGGACTGGATACCCTTAAAGATATTAAGTCGCTCTATCCGAAACTGCCCATTCTGATTTTGAGTATGTATACTGAAGAACAATATGGAATTCGCGCAATTAAGGCCGGTGCTTCAGGCTACCTTAAGAAGATCAGCGCTCCAAATGAATTTGTCAAAGCCATACGGCGCATTGTCAGCGGTGGTAAATATATCAGCCCTGAACTTGCCGAAAAAATAGCCGAGAACATCACTGGGTCACGAAAAGGCAAAGCCCATGATGAGCTCTCAGACAGAGAGTATGAAATCCTTTGCAAAATTGCTTCCGGAAAAACCGCTGATGAGATTGCCGCTGAACTATTCATCAGTATCCATACAGTTTACAGTTACCGTAACCGCTTGCTGGAAAAGCTGAAACTCAAATCCAATATTGAACTCACCCGGTACGCGCTCCAGAACAGAATAATTGAACTCTAAATTTGTTGCGTCAAGCTGCAACATACTGTGGTTTGTAATCAAATGCTCCATTGGAGATAGCGCAAAAGCATAACAAACCTGTATGCAAAGCAGCATTGCTGACATGATAGCCAACCCACTCTGCCGATAGCCTGGGGTTCAGCTTGACCTACTCTGGCATAAAATTTACTACACGGTTTTCATACATTGTATTCTTTTTATCGGCAAACAACAACAGTAAGTTCCTCCCGGTGATCAATTAATTAATACTCATTACTAATTTTTAGAGGTTCCGATGTCACAATTTGTTAAAGATTTGATGGCTGAAGTTAGGCACAAAAATCCGGGTGAACCCGAGTTCCATCAGGCTGTACAGGAAGTGGCTGAATCGTTATCGCTGGTTCTGGACAGGCATCCCGAATACCGGACCGCGAAAGTTCTTGAGCGCATAATCGAACCGGAACGGGTACTCATGTTCAGGGTTCCCTGGGTTGATGACCAGGGTGAGGTTAGGATAAATCGCGGCTACCGTATCGAAATGAATAGCGCGATCGGGCCCTATAAAGGTGGGTTACGATTCCACCCATCGGTTAATCTTGGCATCCTAAAATTTCTGGCGTTTGAACAGGTATTTAAAAACAGCCTCACTACCCTGCCCATGGGCGGTGGAAAAGGAGGCTCGGACTTTGACCCTAAAGGAAAGAGTGATCTTAAGATCATGCGTTTCTGCCAGGCATTTATGCAGGAGCTGTTCCGTCACATCGGCCCAAACACTGATATTCCAGCTGGAGATATCGGCGTTGGCGGAAGAGAAATCGGGTATCTGTTCGGCATGTATAAAAAGCTGCGAAATGAGTTCACCGGCGTGTTAACAGGAAAAGGACTTAACTGGGGTGGTTCACTCATACGTCCGGAAGCCACCGGCTACGGTGCCGTTTATTTTGCAGCGGAGATGCTGGCAACCAGAGGCGAAACCCTGGAAGGTAAAACCTGTCTGGTTTCGGGCAGTGGCAATGTTGCCCAATACACCGTCGAAAAAATAAACCAGCTCGGCGGAAAGGTTGTCACTGTTTCCGATTCAAGTGGACATATTTTTGATGAAGAAGGGATCAACGCAGAAAAGCTGGCGTTCATCATGGAGCTTAAAAATGTTCGGCGTGGCAGGATCAGGGAATACGTCGACAAATATAAAAATGCACTCTACTTTTCATATGACCCCAAAGTTGGCATCAATCCGGTGTGGGATAATAAAGCCGACTGCGCATTTCCGAGTGCAACACAAAACGAAATTAACGAACAGGATGCAATTAATCTATTGCGAAATGGTGTCTATGTTGTGAGTGAAGGTGCAAATATGCCCACCACCATCGAGGGGGTCAATCACTTCCTCGAAGCAAGAATTCTCTATGGACCCGGAAAGGCGGCTAACGCCGGTGGTGTTGCGACCTCGGGGTTGGAAATGTCACAAAACAGTATGCGTTACGGATGGTCTCGCGAGGAAGTTGATAACCGTCTTCACATCATCATGAAAAATATTCATAAAACATGTGTGGACGTCGCCGAAAAATTCGGAACGCCAGGCAATTATGTCAACGGCGCCAACATTGCCGGCTTCCTTAAAGTTGCCGATGCAATGATTGATCAGGGCATCGTATAGTTGTGCACGTAGAGACATTGTCTTAAACATGAATGGCTCTCTGCACCATAAGAGAAGCCTGGTTGCAGAGAGCTATTCGGTTATCCACTCATGTTGCGCAAACTCAGAGATTGAATAGCCACGACTTTCAAGTCGTGGGATAAATGGACAATCCAAATGTTGGCTTTAGCCACTAATAGAGCTAAGATTTGTGGCTAAAGCCAATTTCAGCGGGTCGAATGATCCACGGGCTGAAGCTCGTGGCAAGTCAATAGGAATCGTTGCATAACATGAACTATTAACTCATATTACTCAAACAGCCGGTTGTTTACCGAAGGATCAAACTCATGGAACGGATACGCTCAATTGACTCTCATGATATATTCTTGAATTCGATCCGTGAGAATCCGTTCCAATCCGTTAAATCCATGTACCCTTTTTCCCTTAAATACTGTTGGGTATATAAAATATGCGGGCGGGCCACATGACTTAGCAATTACTTAGGACAAGAAAAGTACACCCACTGCATGCTCATGCATTTGTAATTCGCTCTTTCTTATACCAAAATATTGTTTTAGTTTGCATTTGGCTTTTTCTTAAAAACTACAGGTTGTTATGCCGTCCGGGTTTGAAGAAGTTAAATATAGTCCTGATGCGCTTTGGATCGAACATGGTTACGGTAACCGGTTCCAGGGCTTCCAGAATTTAATGCGCCTTAGAATAAGGGACATCCTCCTCGTTTCCAGCCTTTATGACCTCTATCTGTTTGAAGAAGACGGTCGGTTATACGAATTGATCAGAAATGAATACCAGGGTTTAAACCTTAGCCACTCACCTGAACTCACCAGGGTTTCGAGCGGAGTTGATGCGATTGAACTCATTAGGGAAGAGAACCGTTTCGATCTCATAATCACCACACTTCATATTGAGGATATGACTGCCATTGAATTTGCCGGCCTGGTTAAAAAATCGGGCATAACCATCCCGGTAATTCTGCTTGCTCACGATAATCGTGAATTGCAGGATATCCTCCTGCAGGATGGCTCCTCAATATTCGACAGGGTTTTCATCTGGCAGGGCGATTTCAGAATAATTATCGCTATCATCAAATACCTTGAAGACCGCCTCAATGTTGACCATGACACAAGAATAGTCGGTGTGCAGTCAGTGATCGTTATCGAAGATAATATCCGTTACTATTCATCCTTCCTCCCCGTTGTCTATACTGAGATGCTCAATCAATCCGGCCAACTGATTTCAGAAGGAATTAACCTCACCCACAGATATCTCCGGATGCGTGCCCGCCCCAAAATTTTGCTGTGCTCCACTTATGAAGAAGCGTGGGAATACTTTCTTAAATATAAGGCGACATTGCTTGGCATTATTTCCGATATAGATTTCCCCCGTGGTGGCAAAAACTGTCCTGATGCCGGAATTGAGTTTTCAAAAATTGTGAAAAATTACTATCCCGATATTCCCATCCTCCTGATGTCAAATCTCGATGAGAATAAGGAAAAGGCTGATCAAATCGCAACATTGTTCATACAAAAAGATTCGCCCTTTTTCCTCGATGAATTAAAGCGTTTCATCAACCACTATTTCTGCTTTGGTGACTTTATTTTCAAGATGCCTGATGGACAAGAGGTGGGCCGGGCAACAGACCTGAAAAGCCTTCTCGAACAGTTGCATCGCATTCCCGCAGAGAGCTTACTCTATCATGCCGAAAGGAATCATTTTTCAAATTGGTTAAAAGCCAGAACTGAGTTTCTGCTCGCCTACCGCCTGCGCCCCAGAAAAGTATCGGAGTATGCTAATGTTGAGGAACTGAGACAATCACTTATCAATTCGCTTACCAATTATGTATTTCTACGACAACGTGGGCTCATTACGGATTTTTCGAAGGAAACATTCGATCCCGAAACCAGTTTTGCACGCATTGGTGCAGGTTCGCTCGGTGGAAAGGCAAGAGGACTGGGCTTTCTTAATACAATGATCAACGACTACAATGTCGGCAGCCGATTTGAGGGTGTGCAGATTTATATCCCGGCGGCTGTTGTCCTGGCTACTGAGGTTTTTGACCAGTTTGTAGATGAAAATAATCTAAGAAGTTTTGCGCTGAACTGTTCTGATGACGCAGAGATCACCCGTCGGTTTCTGGAGACAACAAAATTCCCTGAGGAAGTGCTAGGTGAACTTGCGGCCTTTCTTGATATAGTTGATACACCTTTGGCAGTACGCTCATCAAGCCTTCTGGAAGATTCCCAATATCACCCTTTTGCCGGTGTCTATGAAACATACATGATCCCGAACAACCAGCGTAATCCCCTGCTGAGACTGAATGAATTGCTCAATACCATAAAACGAGTTTACGCTTCAACCTTTTATCAAAGTGCCAAAGCTTATATCAAAGTCACTTCCTACAGGCTTGAAGAAGAAAAAATGGCGGTGATTATTCAAAAACTGGTTGGAGTGTCTCGTGACACTCGTTTTTACCCGGATATTTCGGGTGTCGCAAAATCGTTTAATTTCTATCCGCATCCGCCGCTCAAACAATCCGACGGCATTGCTTCCATTGCATTGGGTCTTGGGAAAACAGTAGTTGACGGAGGAAATACAGTAAGATTTTGCCCTAAATATCCAACTGATGTTATGCAGTTCCATTCCATTAAGGAATCATTAAACACCAGTCAACGGAATTTTTATGCGCTCCAGCTTGACAGGAATTCTGATTTTAGTTATGCAACACATGACATGCTCATCGAACAGTTTGGCCTCGACACTGCCGAAAAAGATGGGACCCTGCATCGTATTGGCTCCACTTATTCACCTGATAACGATATAATTTACGATGGAATTTCCAGGCCGGGAACCCGGCTCGTCACTTTCAGTTCAATTCTGCGAAATAACTTTTTCCCTTTGCCCGGGATACTCGATCTCTTGTTGGATATGGGAACCTGGGGCATGGGCTCACCCGTTGAGATTGAATTCGCGGTAAATATGTCTGTCGATCCTGAAAAGCCAAAACAATTCGGCCTTTTGCAAATGCGCCCGTTGGTGGTAAGTCGTGAAACTGAAGAACTGGAACTGGGACTGTATGATCCTGCCTCTATATTGTGCCACAGCACGCAAGTGCTCGGTAATGGCATAATCAAAGGAATTCATGATATCATTTTTGTGGACTTCCATACGTTCGACCGCAGTAAAAGCAGAGAGGTGGCAAATGAAGTCAGCCGCTTGAACGAAAAATTGATTGAAGAAAAACGACCGTACCTTCTTATCGGTGTGGGAAGATGGGGAACACTGGATCCCTGGTTGGGAATTCCTGTTACCTGGGAACAGATTTCCGGCGCCCGTGCAATTATTGAAAGCGGCTTCAAGGATTTTCCCGTTACTCCTTCACAAGGCTCGCACTTTTTCCAGAACATTACTTCATTTCAGATTGGCTATTTCACGGTTAATCACTACAGCGGACTCGGCTCTATCGATTGGGATTGGCTCTGGCAGCATCATCCCATCGAATCTTTCACCTATACCCGGCTTCTGCGTTTCACCAATGAATTGGTGATTAAAATGAATGGCCATAAAAATGAAGGGATTATTCTAAAACCTGCGAAAGATGAAACTCATGCAACCTGATTCATCTTTTGCTCTGGCATTTTATTAATCTGAATTGTTGATTATAATACAAAGCGATATTAATGAACTAATCGCAAAACGACTATCATGCTGTTAACCTCAGAACAGGAATAAACCATGGCTGATGAAATTAACCATAACGATGAAAAAGCCAAGACTCTCGATTCCTGCCCTCACTGCGGTGCCAAACTCAGTCAGTGGCAGCAGGTGATCTTAAGTGTTGATCATGCCCTCATGTGCAAAAAATGCTGGTACCGGATAATTATTGATGCAATTCCTGCAAAGCCGGAAAGCAGAGAAGAAAATAAATCCAAGGAATAATAATATGGAATCCTATAATTCATTTAAGGTGACCCAGCAGCAAATATTGGAAGCAGCCAGACTTTTACACCTTGATGAGGCGACAATCGATCTGCTTATATGGCCGCAAAAGGAACATAAGTTTACCCTGCATGTCCGTATGGATAATGGAAAAGTACAGATATTTCACGCGTTCCGTGTGCAACATAATTATGCGCGCGGCCCCGCGAAAGGCGGCATTCGGTTTCATCCTGATGAAACCGAAGATACCATCCGCGCTTTGGCTTCCTGGATGACCTGGAAAACTGCAGCAATCGATCTTCCGTTAGGTGGTGGGAAAGGAGGAGTGCGGTGTAATCCAAAAACTCTATCGGAGCATGAGCTTGAAAGTATCTCACGCGCCTATATCAAAGCAATTGCACACGAAATCGGCGTGGATAAAGATATTCCCGCTCCGGATGTTTATACCAACCCCCAAACGATGGCATGGATGATGGATGAATATGAGAGCATTGTGAACAGGCACGATCCTGGTGTCATGACAGATAAACCTCAGCAGATTGGCGGAACTGAGGGGCGTCGTGATGCCACTGCCCGCGGAGGCGTAATCACGGTACGGGAAGCCTGCAACTCATTGGGCTGCGACCCGACCGGAAAATTTGCCATTCAGGGTTTCGGAAATGCGGGACAACGAGCAGCGCTGCTGCATCATGAATTATTTGGCGGAGGCAAACTTGTGGCTGTAAGCGATTCCCGGGCGGCGATCTATAATGCCGCCGGTTTTGATTCAGATGAGCTCGTCACCTATAAACTTAAAACCGGATCGGTGGAAGGATTTCCTGGTTCCCAACCAATTCCAAATGAATCTCTCCTTGAACTTGACGTCGAGATACTCTATCCGGCAGCTCTGGAAAATTCCATCACCGCATCAAATGCACCTAATATCAAAGCCCGGATTGTCTGCGAACTTTCAAACGGACCCACAACGCCGGAAGCTGATGTAATTCTGTATATGAACGGCGTGCATGTTATTCCGGATATCATAGCCAGTGCCGGTGGTGTTACTGTTTCCTACTTCGAAATGGTGCAGGACAAATACTCCTGGTTTTGGGATGAACAAACCGTGCATGAGCGCCTGGACCAGAAAATAACCAAAGCGTACCACAGCATTCAGGAAGCGGTTAAAGAAAAACAAGTGCATCCAAGACTTGGGGCCATGGTAGTTGGCGTTGCCCGGGTGGCACAGGCATGTAAACTCCGGGGATGGGTGTAAAGTGAACCGAACAACGGAGATAGTTGATCTCATGCCATACGTCAACTTATAGATTTAGTCATTCATCTTTTCTGTTTAAGATTTCTACATAGCCTTCCGTACCGTTCACCCGGATCCGTTGCCCGTCTCTGATCAGTTTGGCAGCATTTTCTACTCCAACAACTGCCGGTAAGCCATATTCACGTGCAATAACTGCTCCATGGGTCATCAGTCCACCCACTTCAGTGACTAAGCCTTTTATGGATACGAACAATGGTGTCCAACTGGGATCAGTAAAGCAGGTGACTAATATATCTCCATCTTCCAGATCAGCATCCTCCATATTTAAAATAACACGTGCCCGTCCCTCCATTACTCCGGAAGAAACAGGCAGGCCTACCAAAGCTTTAGATGGGAAATCATTCCCATTGTACTTACCTGCAATAATTTCACCATCAGATGTGATAACACGTGGAGGAGTCAGTTTCTCGTTTAATTTGTACTCGTCTTTACGTTTGCTGATGATCTGATATTCCAGTTTTTTTGTGCGTACGACTTCGCGAAGTTCTTCGTATGTGAGATAGTAGATATCCTCTTTTTCATGAATAACGTTGGCTTGTACGAGTTTTCCTGCTTCTTCCAGCAACGCCTGCTTATAAACGAAGTAACGACTAATCATGCCATATTTTGGATATTCACGATAACCTATGAAATTCCGTATCAGCCTGATCATCCGTTTCGTCTCTCTGACTTTTTGTTTACCACCGGTTAATTGATTCAATCGATCCAATAACTCTTGTTCTTTTCTCAAAGCTTTCTGTTGCCCTTCCTCAAATTTTCTATGGCCGGCATTCGGCTCAAAATTTTTGATGTTACTGAGAATGACTGAGACCAGTGTTGTTGGTTTTTCACTCCAACGGGTTTTGGTAATATCGATTTCTCCGGCACATCGCATTCCGTATTTGTTGAGATAAGCACAGATAGCGTCCCGGATTTCCTTTCCGCCATCAAACTTAACAAGCTCATCCAAAAAGTTATCATCTTTTACCTGTTTTAAATAATCAATTACTTGCCAATACGGACGAATCACATCTGCAACATCCAATAGCGCCAGGCCCATTTCTGAAGTAATATTGTTTGGCGCCGATTGAGAAAGCGTGTCCGCTGAACTTTTTTCACCTAACCATTTCAACATTTTTTTGTTAATCCACGACGAAGCATACAGAGCAATCTTAATCACTTCCCAGCTTTGTGGATTAAATAAAATCTGTTTTAATTGCTGGATATCTTCGATGATAAAATCAAATAAATCCTCTCCCGATTTTGTTTGGATGTTTTTTTCTAACTCCGCTATTGATGTTTGACTCACCTGAATCAAATCAGGAACAATGGTTGGATTATTTTCGAATTTCGCCAGATAACTCCACGGCAGCGCTTTATCAACATAACCGGGGCTTTTTACGTTATTGTCCTGGGACGGTTTTATAAAATCTTTCTGCCCTGCAACAATCAAGAGGGCATCTTTTATAAGCGGATCTGATTTTCCAAAGGTTTCAATTAATTTTTTTCTGCTGTCAGTCGAAGCAAGCTGATTTGTGACATCAACAAACAACCTTCCACCGGCGCCGCACATACGTCCTGGGGTCGTTAAAAGAAAAAAAGATAGCCCCAAAGGTTTCATGGCATCGGTCATCATTTGATTATGACCAACAGATACATAGACATGATTCTCCCGATCATTCGCGTCAGGGATCGGGTATAATGTAGTAATTGGGCGACTCTGGACGATATAAAATGTATCATCAGCCAGACACCATTCGATATCCTGAGGACGGCTGAATTGTTCCTCAATTTTTCTTCCAAAGTTTGCAATTCGTAAAATCTGCTCGTCTGTTAGCACTTGCCCGTTCTGCAGTTCCGGCTCTATTTCACGCTCTTTCACACCACCATCTTTTAAAGCATATACAGCCAGCTTCTTAATGGATATCTTCTTATCAACGATTCTACTGTCACGCACCTTGTAGTTATCTGCATTTACATGGCCTGATACCAGTGCCTCACCTAGCCCAAAGCCGGCATCAATTGATACAACCTTTCTGTTCGATGTGATCGGGTCGGCCGTAAATATGATTCCCGCAGCCTCAGCGAAAATCATCCTCTGGATAACGACGGATAGACAGACCTCATGATGACCGAAACCATTTTGAATACGATAAATCACCGCCCGATCCGTAAAAAGTGATGCCCAACACTTGTTGATATGTCTCAGAATAGCTTCATTTCCCATAACGTTCAGATAGGTATCGTGTTGCCCCGCAAATGAAGCCATTGGCAGATCTTCCGCGGTGGCACTGGAACGTACGGCATAAGCATTTTGTTCGCCAAGCTGTTTGAGATAACTGTTAACCTCAGTATAAATGCCTTTTGGAATGGCGGTTTCCTCAATGATCTTCCGGATTTTTGCGCTTATTTCGCCAATACTATCGCTGTTGGTTGACTTAAGAAGAGACAATTGGCCCAATAATGAATTAATCTCCCTGTTATTCCCAATAATTTCTTTATATGCTTCAGTTGTAATGCAAAAACCCTCTGGGACTTGTATCCCCTTAATCCTGGATAGTTCTCCCAGGTTGGCACCTTTACCTCCGATCATCGCAAGCATTGATTTATCTGTTTCCTGAAAACCAAGCACGTATACATTCATATTTTTCACCATTCCATGGATTATCAATATAAAGATTGTTTTAGTGAATCTGCCTTGTGCCAATTCCAATCCCTATCTGAATCAAAAAGAGCCAATCATCTGATCCCTATTCTGTAGAAAAATAATTTAACGATATCTCATTTTCTACGCAAATCTCATTTGATGGGCAATTCTGGCAATACAAAAGTCATATACGAATTCGGATGACCATAATCTTAAGAATTCTGCAGTTTTGAGAGAGCTTAAATGTCATCGCCAAATATGCTCAGCCAAAATGAATCAAATATTTCAGTTGCCTGCCACCTCCCCACTTTATCCATTTTCAGCTTATACCTCAGTTTCTTGCAGCAACAAGGCACAATGACATTTGTTGCTGATTTTATGTAATATTCCGAATATTTAAATATTTATTAAGGCATATGACAATTATTTACGTAATTTTTGAAATAATACTTGCATTTAAACTTACTTAATTATATTTTGTGGCTAAATAACCTTATATAATAATATATTTACCGCCTAGTAACTTAATTTATAAAGTTATTGACACGATTTATGTAATAAATTTTGCAGATACTGACTCTTAAAATACATTTTATTGAAACAGATCAACATATAAATAACAAAGCAGGAGTGACCATTATGGCAGATGAAAAAGTAACATTGAAAAAAACACTGGGTTTGACAGGTGTGACTGTCAACGCTATGGCGCTAATCGCGCCGGGTGCCTTTCTATGGATAACCTATCAGTTGCAGGCGTCTAACAACGGGGGTGACAGCGATATGTGGACCGGCATAGTTGCTGCTCTTATCGTGGCATTTCTTACTGCATTTGCATTTTCCGAATTGGCACGTAAATATCCCGAAGCTGGTTCGGGAGGGTCATATTATTTTGCCGAGAAGGCATTTATGGAGCGCGATAAAGCTCACCACAGGCGTTTTGCCCGTATCGCAAAATTTGTTACGGGCTGGGCTGCGCATTTGTTCTATTGGGTATACCCCGGTGTTATGGTGGCAATGATGGCAGTTTTGGTAACCTATATTTTTGGACAGTTTAATATTGCACTGCCTGTTGTTGCCCAGATTGGTGTTGCCGTTGTTTTCTCAATAATAGTCGGCTTCATCGCGGTGCGTGGCATCAGTGGCTCAACAAATCTGGCAATTATTATCAATGTTATTCAGTTGGTCTCCCTTGTTGGATTCAGCGTTCTGGCAATTATGTTCCGCATTCAGAACCCCTTGCACGCAACAGAGTGGGCGCACCCATCCGCAATTTCTATTGTATTCCCGCACAGCCTGCCCGCTATGCTTTTTCAATCCACCATTGCAATTTTAATCTTGGTTGGGTTCGAATCATCCACGTCACTCGCCGGGGAGGCTATTAATCCCAAGCGCGATATTCCCCGCGGCGTTATTCTGTCGCTGGTTATCCAGGGGATCTTTGCTTATTTATTCGAATATTTTGCTGCTAATTATGCTATTTGCGAAAAACTGGTCGCTGTTGGGGCTGATGGAAAACAAGTTACAGGAATGGCCGCTGCAGCCGCTTCCGGTGCCCCGATTGGTGATTTAACCCGGCTCATTGGTGATTCCATGCTCGGCGGGAACGGCTTTGCTCTTATGATCGTGGTGGCCCTCACAGTTGCACTGGCAGTCTTGGGAACAACGCTTGCAGCAATGAACACAGCAGTCCGCGTAAGTTTTGCCATGGCACAGGACAAAGAAATGCCTGAATTACTGGGCGCTCTCCATACCAAGCATGTTACCCCGCATATGGGAGTATGGATGCTGGTGGCAGTATCAGCAATTATCGGAGGAATTGGTGTGCTTAACGTTACTGCTCTCACTGGAGTTACCTTGGCTTCCAATATTGGCACTTTCGTGCTCTATGCCCTTATTTGCGGTCTAACTTTCATTACCTTTGTCGGCAAGAGTGAGTTTCACAGTTTCAAACATGCCGTCATTCCCTTTGTCGGCCTTCTCGGAAATGTTGGCTTACTTACCGGTATTGTTTGGATCGGGTTGACTACACCGGGAGTCTCCGCAAACGCAACACAGATTGCACTATGGATTACCGCCGGCTGGGGTATTATCAGTGGTTTATACTTCGTATTGAACAGCCGGCGAACCGGTACAAAAATAATCCCATCCGCACAGTCGATGGGCGCTTCAAGCTAATAAACTAATTCGGGTAAATGAATATCGCAGAAACAGTGCATGGAAGAGATGAATTATTCACCTCTTCCATACCTGTTTTTTACAAGGAACAAAAACCGTTGGCTAATGAGTCAGTAGTAATTCAATCTTTCAGTTATACGCACAAGGGGAACGTGCGTGAAGATAATCAGGATGCAGTGCAACTTTGTGATTCCAACAAAGTTTTCGCACCGGATGTGGGATATCTATACGGAATAGCCGATGGTATGGGTGGTTTTGCACATGGTGGTGTTGCCAGCACACTTGCCCTCGAAACTTTTTTCGAAACATTCTATTCGGCAGGAAACGCATCTCCCTTGCAAAAATTCAAGGTGGGAATTCAGAATGCGAATTTGAGCGTTTACCAGGAAGCAAGGAGGTTGGCCGCCGGCAGAATGGGCACAACTCTCACTGCAGTCAATATTGTCGGCCGAGCTATGCATATCGGCCACATAGGAGACAGCCGCGCATATCTCATCAGAGATCGTCAATCCAGATGTCTCACCAACGACCACACAAGAGTTGCTGAACTTGTCAGAATGAGAATGTTGGCCCCTGATAAAATTCGAACGCATAGTCAGCGTTCCGTTCTGGAAAAATGCCTTGGTCTCGAACTGTTCATTCAACCTGACATATTCACCGTTCCGGTCCAGGAGGATGATATCATTATTTTATGCACCGATGGGATATGGGCTTTGATCGATGATCATGAGTTCGCAGACATTACTCATCAAATTGATGATCCCGAAAAGCTCTGCGAACACATTGCAACTGTTGCTCTGGAGCGTCAGAGCGACGATAATGTCTCTATCGTAGTTCTGTATCTCAAAAAGCTTTCATCGTATGAGCCAAAAATGAAGGCATCAAAACCCTGGTCAATTCCTGGGCTCCTAAAACGGTTGATAAAATAACAAGCGAATCATATCCTGTAGTGCTTCTAACACATGCAGGATCACATTTTATAAAACGTTTGGCTCACTGTGTGGTTATATAATTTTCAAACAGCAGCAATTGTATACTTCGGCCAACCTGACGAGGCGAAGTAACATTGTTTTTCCGGTAAATCTTAAGTATATTTTAAATCTATGTCTAAATTTTGCATAACAAAAAACGATATCGGGACCCATAATGTTACAAATTAGCGACCAATTTGATCACTTTCAAATCCGGGGTCATATGGCTAAGGGCGGCATGAGCGATGTTTACCGCGCTTACGATTTGTTGAGTGGAAAAGAAGTTGTTTTAAAGGTACCCGACAGCAGTTCAATTGGCGACCCCGCCCAATATGAACGCTTCCAGCGTGAATTGGAGGTGATGACAACCATGAATCACCCTGCGATCCAAAAAGGCATTGGTTCAGGTCGTTTTAACAATACACCGTACCTTGTTACTGAATTGATCGTGGGTGAGTCAATGAGGGATTATATTCACTCTCATGCTCCACTTCAAACGGAAGATGCGCTTTCCCTTATCAGAAAGATCGCCGATGGAATGGCTCACTGCCATGACCTCAGCATTATTCACCGCGATCTGAAACCGGAAAATATTTTGATTAAGGAAGACGGACAACCGGTAATATTGGATTTTGGACTTACGCTCACCAAAGGTGCTCACCGCGTTACGTATGCAAATTTCAGCAGTGCGGCTGGCACTCCCGATTACATGGCTCCCGAACAGATCGAAGGCAGCCGCGGCGACCAGCGCACCGATATCTATGCACTTGGTATTATGTTTTTCGAAATGCTTGCAGGGCGTATCCCCTTCAGTGGCGATAATAATATGGCGGTGATGGTACAACACCTGCAGGGGGCTCTTCCACGTCTTGACAAGGAAGTCACCGGCCTGTCTCCACAGGTGGCTGCTGTTGTAGCACGCTGCCTGCAACGGGACCCTAAAGATCGCTACTCCTCACTACATGAGTTTTTAAACGATCTGGATAATCTCGACTCAGTTGATATTTCAATCCTTGACCGCGCGACAGGACCCGCAACAGCAAAGCCATTCTGGAAATCACAACCTTTTATGGCGATTGGATCAGCACTTCTTGTCCTGTTTGCAATAATCGTCTTAGCATTCATATTACAATCCCTGAAACACTAATGGCTACTTCAGATCAAAAACCCACAGCGGATCAGTTACTCGCCCTTGTCAAAGAACAGGGTATACATTTTGTCGATTTGCAATTCACAGATATCGGTGGCTCAGTTAAAAACGTTACCATTCCAACTCAGCAACTGGAGTCAACCCTCAATCATGGGATTTGGTTTGACGGCTCATCGGTCGAAGGTTTTGCGCGTGTTGCAGAAAGCGATATGTATCTCTTTCCGGATACTACAACATTTGCACTGCTCCCCTGGCTGAGCAACGAACACAAAACAGCTCGCCTGATCTGCAACGTTTATACACCTGACAGCCAGCATTTTTTAGGTGATCCAAGATATATATTATCAAGGGTGCTTGAAGAAGCCGCTAATATGGGATTCATTTATAACACCGGCCCCGAGCTTGAATTTTTTCTTTTTAAACCCGGAATTGACGGAAAACTGGTTCCCCCGCAGCCGCAGGATAAAGGCGGGTATTTCGATCAGCCCGTTGATATGGTCGCAACCACTCTCTGGCGACAGGTTTCCGTGGCTCTTGCATCATTCGGCATTGAAGCCGAAACAATGCATCATGAAGTATCTTCGGGACAGCACGAGATTGATTTCCGTTATTCAGATGCCTTACGCACCGCTGATAACGCAGTCACCTTCCGAACTTTGGTAAAAATTCTTGCCGAGCAGGTTGGTCTGTACGCAACCTTCATGCCCAAACCCATCAGAGGACTCAACGGAAGCGGAATGCATGTACATCAAAGCCTTTGTTATAAAGCCAACGGGTCGAATGCCTTTTATGATCCGGGTGATTCTCACGGACTTTCCAAAATTGCAAAACATTTCATAGCTGGTCAACTTGCCCATGCAAAAGGGATGTGCGCTATTCTCGCTCCCCTGGTCAATTCCTATAAACGCTTGGTGCAGGGATATGAAGCACCGGTTCACATAAGCTGGGGACGAATTAACCGTTCAGCCCTCATACGCATACCCCGGGCACACTCTACTGAAGCAACACGGATTGAGCTCCGTTGCCCCGATCCAAGTTGTAATCCTTATTTGGCTTTTGCTGTAATGCTTGCCGCGGGTTTGGACGGCATTAAACGGGAATTGCCACTGCCAGACGCAAGTGAAGAGAATTTATACTTACTGTCACAGAACCCAAAAGTCTCTAAAATCGATATTCTCCCGGGTGCACTCAATGAAGCCATCATCGAACTGGAGAAGGACACCGTGGTCCGACAGGCATTGGGTGCTCACATTTATGAACGCTTCATTAATGCAAAGCAACTGGAATGGGAAGACTACCGGCTTGAAGTAACCCGTTGGGAACTAAACAGGTATCTTCCAAGTTACTAACCGAATAATATTCTCCAGATACCCCTAATCCTTCTTTACCTCCGATCCGGCTGTTATATCCTGCCGATCTCTCAATTGCTTTATCTTGTCTAGACCTTTACCCTTGATTAGCCGAAACCGTACCATCCTCATTTAGTAACACAAAGTTGCGTGAATTCCGTTTTAAATAAGTTAATACTTGACATTCAGCTTTTTATATAATATATTTAAATCAGTTATCCTTATTTAATAACGTATAAACTCACTTTTGTCTTAGTAATTAAGCATAACGGCTGAATTTTAAATTAATCCTTCCGATGCACGCCCTTGAAGAGATTACATCATTGAATTCATGTATTACTGATAAATCAAAAAGGAAAAAAATATGAGACGAATAATGCCTAAGAGTTATTTTCCCTATGTGCTGGCCGTTTTAGTACTACTTTTGCTAGCCTCATCAAAAGTGTATGCCGGCCCGGATCCAACGGGTGCAAATACTGGAACTATTCTGGATATCAAAGACACCACCAAGGGTGCAGTGACTTTGATCGATATCGGGAATGCGGTGGGACATAATAAAATATCCATCAATTTTGTCTGGACACTTTTCTGCGGATTCCTCGTCATGTTCATGCAGGCAGGATTTGCGTTGGTTGAGACTGGATTTACAAGGGCAAAAAACGTTGCGCATACAATGGGAATGAATTTCCTCGTCTATGCAATTGGTTTGTTAGGCTTTTGGATTTGTGGATTCGCCATCATGTTTGGCGGGGTGGGTGCTGTGGGAGCCCTTGGTGGAACACCAGGGCTAACCAGTGAAGTGAACATTACTTTGTTTGGTAAAGTATTCGGACTATTCGGCAACAGCGGTTATTTTCTAAATGGCTCAGTTTATGACGTTGGCGTTTTTACCTTATTCCTTTTCCAGATGGTGTTCATGGATACAACAGCAACAATTCCTACCGGAGCAATGGCGGAACGCTGGAAATTCACTGCTTTTATTGGCTTTGCATTTTTCATCTCAATGTTCGTTTATCCCCTTTACGGCAACTGGGTATGGGGCGGTGGTTGGCTAGCACAGCTCGGTGTCAACTTCGGCCTCGGGCATGGCCATGTTGATTTTGCAGGCTCTTCTGTTGTACATATGGTCGGTGGCGTTGCTGCCCTGGCTGGTGCCATTGTTATTGGACCCAGAATTGGAAAATATAACAAAGACGGCTCGGTTAACAGTATTCAGGGACATAACATTCCTATGGCAATTCTTGGCACTTTTATCCTGGCGTTTGGGTGGTTCGGATTCAACCCGGGTTCCACTCTTGCGGGCACCGATCTCCGTATCAGTGTTGTGGCCGTCAACACTATGCTTGCATCAGCTGCAGGGGCTTTCTCAGCCATGCTTTATATGATTTGGAAATTCAAAAAGCCAGACCCATCAATGATGGCTAATGGCATGCTTGCAGGATTGGTTGCTATCACTGCACCTTGCGCATTCGTTAATCCGCTCGCTGCTGTTTTCATCGGCTTTGTATCTGGCATATTGGTTATCATTGCCGTATTTTATATCGACCAAAAACTTAAGATTGACGATCCCGTAGGTGCAGTAGCTGTACATGGTGTTAATGGTTTGTGGGGTGTCATTGCTCTTGGGTTGTTTGCCGATGGTTCCTACGGAGACGGCTGGAACGGTGTTCCGGGAACAGTTAAAGGATTGTTTTATGGGGATCCCGGACAATTGGCTGCACAATTCACAGGCGCCGCTGCTTGTATCATTGTGGTTTTTATTCTCATGTATGGATTTTTCAAAATTCAGCACAAATTCTTTGGTGGAATTAGAGTAAAACCCGAAGATGAAGTTGAAGGACTGGACATTCCTGAAATGGGAGTGATCGGGTACGACAATGCAACTGGGCATGATTCTCACTAAGTAACCGTTTTCTATTTGTAAAGTAAATAATCAGATTTATAAAAAATAACTAGGAAAGAATACGTATATGAAGAAAATAGAGGCTATCGTTAGGCTTTATAAACTCGATGAGGTGCTTCATGCACTCTATGAAATCGGGTTAAAAGGACATAGTGTATCTGAAACCAGAGGTTATGGCCGGCAAAAAGGACATGAAGAAGTGTATCGTGGAACAAAGCACCTGATCAGCTATTGGCCCAAGTGGCGTATCGAGGTAGTATGCCCTGATGACATGGTCGAAAAAACTGTCCAAGCCATCATAAGTGCTGCCAAAACCGGAGATGTCGGAGATGGAAAGATATTTGTATCGGGCATCGACCAAGCCTACCGCATCCGGACCGGTGAAACCGGTGATGATGCGGTAAAAATTTAAGAGAGAGAGAGAGAGAGAGAACTCCTCATTCAGCTGGGACATGGTTAACCTAAATGCCTCCAGGTTAACCATGTTTTCACGCTGGATTAAGCATTTTATATTTGAACAATTTAAAATTGATACTGTCCACCAAAGCCTGCCAACTTGCTTCTATGATATTTTCTGAAACACCAACGGTTGACCAGGTTTCAACACCATCACTTGACTGGATAAGCACACGCACCTTGGCCGATGTTCCATCCTGCTCATCAAGCACACGCACTTTATAATCCACCAGCTTTATTGCTGCTATCTCAGGATAGAACCGTAACAGGGCCTTGCGCAGCGCATTGTCAAGCGCGTTAACAGGTCCATCGCCTTCTGCAGCAGTATGCTCAACGTCTCCGTTCACTTCTATTTTAAGCACCGCCTGCACGTTGCCATGCTTCTCGTTATCAAAATCAACATGCACGCGCGAGTCCAGCGTCCGGAAGAACGGAACAAATTCACCTTTTTCAGATCGTAATATCAATTCAAAAGAAGCCTCGGCACCATCAAATTGATAGCCTGCAAATTCGAGTTTCTTAATGTGATCCACAAGCTTTTTACTGAATTCCGTGTTATCGGAAACATCCACACCAAACTCTTTTGCCTTGTAACGGATATTGCTCTGACCGGACAGATCTGAGACCAATACCCTTTGGGAGTTTCCCAGCAACTGCGGATCAAGGTGCTCATACATGCGGCTGTCCTTTAACACAGCACTAACATGGATTCCACCTTTATGGGCAAATGCGGATTTGCCGACAAACGCGGCACGGGGGTTTGGCGATATATTAATGACTTCGTAAACAAAATTGGAAAGAGATACCAAATGCTCCAGTTTAATGCTTTGTTTTGTCGCACAATTCATCTTCAACAGCAGACTGGGAATGATGCTGACCAGGTTAGCATTGCCACACCGCTCCCCTATTCCGTTTATGGTACCCTGCACATGTGAAGCCCCTGCGCTTATGGCTACCAACGAATTCGCCACCCCAAGCTCACTGTCATTATGGGCATGAATGCCTATTGGCACGGTTATGTGTTTGCCCACTTCTGTCACCGCCTCGGCAATCTGAAACGGAAGTGATCCGCCGTTGGTGTCACATAAGGCTATCACATCTGCCCCACCCTGAACAGCTGCCTTAAGCATTTTGAGCGCAAATGCACGGTCATCACGGAAGCCATCAAAAAAATGTTCCGCGTCAAACACTACGGTTCTGCCGCTGTCTTTGAGATACTTGACAGAATTGAAAATGAGAGCTTCGTTTTCTTCAGGCGTAAGTCCCAACCCGGTAATGGCATGGAACTTCCAGGTTTTCCCGAATATGGAAACAACCGGTGTCTCTGCGCGCAGAAGCGCATTCAGATTTCCATCAGTGGTAACTTTGTCCGGGAACCGTGCAGTTGAACCGAATGCGCACATGCGTGCCTGCTTCAGATTCACTTTTTTAATTTCCTTGAAGAAGTCCTCATCGCGGGGATTGCTTCCCGGCCAGCCTCCCTCGATAATATCGATACCAAAATCGTCAAGACGTTGAGCAATAATCAGTTTGTCGCGTACGGTCAAAGTAACCGCTTCGCCTTGTGTCCCATCACGCAGCGTCGTATCAAATATCTCTATTATCTTTTTTTCCATAGTACTTCATCAGTTCTTCATTATTTTTCAGTTAAAACTTCTCGCAAATAAGTGCCAACCTGTCATTCTTAGCCAAACAAACTCTTTCATTCTCGCAGTTTATAAGATATTGTCATTCCATCCCGGTCGGTTAATGATTTCAATTTCAGTAGTACAGTTGTTAAGTAATGTCATTCCTGCGAAAGCAGGAATCTGCCTAATTCAAGCCTAAACAGAGACAATTTGATGATCAGTATCTTATAGTTTAAACGAAGTTGACATTATTACTCTTTCAGCAGAGGGTTATGCTAAAGGATTCCAATCCATAAAACTCAGCTCACATTTTAAATTGATCGCTGCATTACATGCATAGTGCCCTTCCGATGTAATCAAGACTCACATTCGAAACTGTCTATCTAGCCATCAGCATACGCTTGGCGTACGAACATCAATTATATCAATTGATGCTCCCGGGCATAATTGAACACTCCGCCGCTTTTTACTATCTCAAACACGCTGCCAAGCGGTTTCAGGTCAAATACTTCATCCGTGGTTTTATTCTCGAACGTGTTGTTTGCAAGATCAATCACTATCTCATCACCGGTGCGCACCTTGAGGTTCAGTTTTTCCTTCCCCTCAAAAGGGATGAGAAAACCACCGTCAACCGAATTACGGTAAAATATACGGGCATAGGATTCTGCAATTATCGCTTTAACACCGGCAACCTGCAACGAAAGCGGAGCATGCTCCCGGGATGATCCGCAGCCAAAATTGGACCCGCCGATTATAATGCTGAATTTTGAACGGTATTCCTCACCTTCTATGAAGGGAATATTCCCGCCAGGCAAACCTTGTTTTCCCGGTGGCACGCTCGAAAGCGCAAAATGTCCATATTTCTTAAGTTCTTCCGGATCACTGGTACTGTAAACCAGATGCTCCGCAGGTATGATCTGATCCGTATCAATGTTATCACCCAATACGTACGCCAAACCTGATATTTTCTCTAACATAGTTCAATTCCTTTTCTAAACTGCAATTTTGGATTTCTGTTTTGTTTCCGGAAATTACTTACTATAAAAACTTCCTGGGATCAGTGATAACACCGGTAATTGCTGAGGCCGCCACCGTCAAAGGGGAAGCCAAATAAACCTGGGACTGCTTACTGCCCATACGTCCCGGGAAATTCCGGTTTGTGGTCGAAATAACGATGTCACCATCGGTGCTTCTTCCTATTGTATCCGAAGGACCGCCCAAACATGCAGCACAGGATGATTCAGCAATGAAACATCCGGCGTTGACGAAAATGTCCTTTAGGCTGACACCACTTATGGTTTCTTCCTCAAGTTGTTTTGCCACAGACGTGCTGGCCGGGACAATAAACGTTGGTACCTGGACTTTCTGACCAAACAATACCTTTGCCGCAAACTGAAAATCGGTGATCTTTCCTCCGGTACAGGAACCAATGTAAGCCTTGGTCAGTTTCGTTCCTTCAACACTGTGTACGGTGCCGCGGTTATCGGGGCTGTGAGGTTTAGCCACCGTGGGCTCTATCTTTGATACATCGTACTCGTATTTGGCAAAATATGCAGCATCGCCATCACTGGTGAATTCATCATATTCCGTTACACCAACTCCGCGCAGATACTCACGTGTCACTTCATCCACTGCAATAATGCCGTTCATACCGCCTGCTTCAATCGCCATGTTTGTCAGTGTCATGCGTTCGTTCATATTCATTGACCCGATCGCTTCACCGGTAAACTCCATGGCACGATACGTAGCACCATCAGTGGTGATGTCGCCCAGGATGTGCAGAATAAGATCTTTGGCCGTTAAATAGGACGGCAGTTCACCATGAAATGTGAATTTCATTGATTCGGGTACTTTTTCCCAAATCTTCCCCGTACCAAGGATAAAAGCCGCATCGGTGTTTCCCACACCGGTTGAGAACATGCCAAAGGCACCTGAGGTACAGGTATGTGAGTCAGAACCAAACAATACGGTTCCCGGCACGTTGTATCCTTCCTCTGCCAAGGCAATATGGCAAACACCTTTATAGCGTTCAGTTCCCACATCATAATAATTCGGCAGGTCATATTCCTCAGCGAATTTCCTGAGGATATCCACGTTCCGGTTGGCATGCGCGTTTTGGGTGAATATATAATGGTCGGGGAAGATCACCAGTTTCTTTTTATCAAACACTTTTGCCTTTTCGCCGAATTCCTTTTTCCAGATTGCTATGGTTGGCGGGCCGCACACATCATGAGTCATCAGTATATCAACATTCAACCACACACTTTCGCCGGGGGTTACTCTGTTTATTCCTGCTGCTTTTGCAAATATTTTTTCAGTTATGGTCATTCCCATCCTGAGTTCCTTTCAAGATTCTTTTATTACAAGTTTATCGTTTTCAATACTAACCGTTGTGTGGTTATAGATATGATATTGGTTGATCGCCTGAAGATATGCTTTGGCGCTGGCCTCAATAATATCAGTTGACACACCTCTGCCGGTAAAGGACAATTCGCCGCGTCTGATACGCACAATTGCTTCACCCATAGCCTGCCTGCCCGAGGTGACCGAACGGACCACATAGGACTCAACTGCCGGTTTCAAATCCAGGGCGCGCTCAATAGCGTTGAAACAGGCGTCAACAGGACCATCACCCGTTGACGATTCTTTGAAGAGCGTGTTTTCAAATTTGATTGCAATGGTTGCCGTTGGAATTGCATCGGTTCCCGAATTGACATGCAGATACTGCAACTCGAAGAACTCCTGTTTTTTGTGTATCTCATCGCCCATGAGCATCCGCAAATCATCATCGAACACTTCTTTCTTTTTGTCAGCAAGCAAAAGAAATGCTTCATAGATCTTCTGCAATTCTTTTTCCGTCGGATGATATCCCAGATCACGCAGCCGGTCTTTAAGCCCATGCCTGCCTGAATGGCGTCCAAGAACAATTTTCGTTTTAGACACGCCCACTGTTTCTGGGGATATGATCTCATAGGTATCTTTGCTTTTCAACATGCCATCCTGGTGAATTCCTGATTCATGGGCGAATGCGTTTTCGCCAACAATAGCTTTGTTGGGCTGCACCACAATTCCAGTGAAGCCGGAAACCATACGGCTGGTATTGAATATCTCCGAAATATCAATATCTGTATAGTAATCACAAATATCATTGCGGATCTTCAATGCCATTACAATTTCTTCGAGAGAAGCATTGCCGGCACGTTCACCTATGCCGTTAATGGTACATTCCACTTGTCGGGCACCGGCCTCAATGGCAAACAGAGAGTTTGCAACTGCAAGACCGAGATCGTTATGGCAATGCACACTTATTATTGCCTGATCAATATTTTTCACGCGTGTTTTTAATTCCGATATGAGCCTTCCATATTCATTCGGGTGATTATATCCCGTAGTATCCGGAATATTTACCGTCCTTGCACCGGCTGCAATGGTGGCTTCAATCACTTCAGCCAGATAACCAATGTCAGTCCGGCCTGCATCTTCAGCTGAAAACTCAACGTCATCAACCAGCGTGCGTGCATAGGCTACGGCATCAACCGACATTTGCAAAATGGTTTTGCGCTTTTCATCCAGTGAGGCACCATATTTGGCATCGCCAAATTTCCCGAGTATGTGTATATCCGAAGTGCAAAGAAACGTGTGAATACGTGGATGCTTTGCATCCCGGAGCGAATCATATGCGCTCTTGATATCGATTTCCTTTGTCCGTGCAAGTCCGGCAATAATTTTGTCCGATTCTCCTGCAATCCGCTGAACGGCTTCAAACTGCGCAGGTGAAGAAACGGGAAATCCGGCTTCAATGATATCCACATTAAGTCGGGAAAGCTGTCGCGCAATTTCCAGCTTTTCATAAACATTCAGCGATGCACCAGGCGATTGTTCACCATCGCGCAATGTTGTATCAAATATGTATATCTTATCTTTCATATAATGCCTTTTGTTCTAAGTTCTATAAACATATCTTCCTTGGTGGAAAAAGGTTAAAGCTTTTGCCGTTTGTTTTGCTATCACCTTGCTTAAGCAAGATGATAATGCGAAGCGACACTGTCTCCCAACCGTTTTCCATAGGGAAAATATCTTTGTTGCTGAATAATGCCAGCGGTTTGCGATTATTTTATCAACTCACCAAAATTCTGCAAAACCGCTTCGGTCATCACATCAGTGGAGACTAACCTGCAGCCTTCAGAAAATATATCCTGTGTCCGGTAACCGTCTTCCAACGTCTTGGTCACTGCTTCTTCAATCTTGTCACCCATGTTTTTCATATGGAATGAATAAGTGAACATCATTGCCACCGAAGAAATGGATGCAAGCGGATTTGCTTTCTTCTGTCCTGCAATATCCGGTGCGCTTCCATGCACGGGTTCGTACATGGCATACTTGCTTCCCAAACTTGCGGAAGGCAGCATCCCCAAACTTCCCGTTATCATACCGGCAATATCGCTGAGGATATCTCCAAACAGGTTTGAAGTAAGCAGCACGTCAAACTGCCGGGGATTACGTACAATCTGCATGGCAGCATTATCAACATACATATCACTTAACTGTACATCCGGATAATCAGCATGCACAGTATGAACAACATTTCGCCAAAATTGCGAAACTTCAAGTACGTTGGCTTTGTCCACCGACATAACCCGCTTCCCGCGTTCACGCGCTATCTGAAACGCCATCCGGGCAATACGTTCCACTTCTTCACGGGTATAGATCATCGTGTTGAAACCACTCTTCTCATCATAACCGCGGGGATTGCCGAAATAAATTCCACCCGTGAGCTCACGAAGCACAATAAAGTCCACTCCGGTGAGCACTTCCTCTTTCAGAGTTGATGCACTCAAGAGCGGTGCGTAAATCTTCGCCGGCCGGATATTGGTATAGAGTCCCAGTTCCTTACGCAACTTCAACAGTGCTGCTTCCGGTTTCAAATGATGAGGCAATGCCTCCCATTTATACCCTCCCACAGCACCAAGAAACACTGCGTTCGAATCAAAGCAGGCTTGTAAGGTTTCGTCCGTAAGCGGCGATCCATACGCATCATAGGAGCACCCGCCTATCAGGCGCTCATCAAACTCCAGTTCAATACCGGCAACCTGAGCGGCAGCTTTCATAACCTGCACTGCCGCTACGGTAACTTCCTGGCCAATGCCGTCACCCGGCAGAAGCGTTATTTTATATTTCATCGCGGCATTAGTCTTTCTTAATAAGCCAGCTCATCATGCTGCGGAGCTTAGCGCCAACAACTTCAATTGGGTGCTCTCTGTTTGATTTACGCATTTCGGTGAATTTAGCCTGCCCGCTCTGATATTCATTGATGAATTCCTTGGCAAAGCTCCCATCCTGAACTTCGGTTAAAATCTTTTTCATTTCCTTTTTTGTCTCGGCTGTTATCAGCCTGGGACCACGTGTCATACCGCCATATTCTGCTGTATCGCTGACCGAATAATTCATTCTGGAAAGGCCACCTTCATAATACAAATCAACAATCAGTTTCATTTCATGCATACATTCAAAGTACGCCAGTTCAGGTGGATACCCGGCTTCGGTAAGAACTTCAAATCCGGCTTTGATAAGCTCAGCAGAACCACCGCAAAGAACAGCTTGCTCACCAAACAGATCGGTTTCTGTTTCATCTTTGAAGTTCGTTTCAATAACACCGGCTTTTGCTCCGCCGATTCCTTTTGCCCAGGCAAGTGCCAATGCAAGTGTGGTTCCTGATGGATCCTGGTCTACTGCAATCAAACAAGGAACACCACTTCCCTGCTGGTAGGTTCTTCTGACAAGATGTCCGGGGCTTTTAGGCGCGATCATCATAACATTAACATCGGCAGGCGGAACAATTTGTTTATAATGAATATTGAAACCATGTCCGAATGCAAGCGTGTCGCCCGACTTTAGATAAGGCGCAATTTCAGCATCATAAATTGCTTTTTGGTTCTGATCCGGCAGCAGCAGCATGATCACATTTGCCCATTCCGCGGCTTCAGCCACTGTTTTAACTTCCAGGCCTGCTGCTTCGGCTTTTTGCCATGATGCAGATTCTTTTCTCAAACCAACAACGACGGGAATTCCGCTCTCTTTTAAGTTCAAACTGTGTGCGTGTCCCTGGCTGCCATAGCCAAGCACTGCGATTTTTTTGTCTTTTAATAATTCCAGATTTGCATCTGCTTCATAATAAACTTTCACCTGATAACTCCTATGAATTGTTTGATATATTTATTTCGTCAAAATTTCTTGTTTGTTCGCCGCGCCTCAGTGCAACAACACCGGTTCGCGCCATTTCTTTAATACCGTACGGCAGGAACGTGTTCACTGCTGCATCTATCTTGTCTGGAGGCCCTGTCACTTCAAGTGTCAGGGTCTTGTTGTTAATATCAACCACCTTGCCTTTGAACACTTCCAGCAAACTGGTTATCTCTGTTCTGTCTCCTTTTTTATACGAAACGGTGATGAGTGCGAGTTCCCGTACAGCCACTGGCTCTTTGGAAAGATCTACTACCTTGATCGTGTCAATGAGACGGTTTAACTGCTTAATGATTTGATCCATCATTTTGTCATCTCCGGCTGTTACCAGCGTCATGCGGGATATTCCGGGAATTTCTGTTTCTCCAATGGAAATGCTGTTCAGGTTGAATCCTTTTCCGCTGAAGAGTGTCGCGATCCGATTAAACGCACCGAAACGGTTTTCAACTAATACGGTTATTGTTCTTTTCATATGTCCTTTTTCGTTTACATCAACTTGGGACTGAGTCTTTTAACAATCATATCACCAATGGACGCTCCGGCTGGAACCATTGGGAACACCATGTCTTCTCTTACGACCCTAAACTCAATTACCACCGGTTTATCATTTATGGCAAATGCTCTGTCAAGCAGATCATCAACTTCTTTCGGATCGTTTGTTGACAACCCAACGCAGCCAAATGCTTCTGCAACTTTTACGAAATCCGGATTGCTGTTAGACAAGTCGGTGAAACTGTATTTCTCCGCGTGAAAAAGCTCCTGCCATTGCCTGACCATACCAAGGAAACTGTTGTTCATAATGAAGAACTTAATGGGAAGCTTATTTGCTGCAGCCGTAATCAGTTCCTGCATATTCATTTGGAAACCGCCATCCCCGCTGATGGAGATAATAGGACGGTCAGGGCAGGCAAAATAAGCGCCTATTGCTGCCGGAACAGAAAAACCCATTGTTCCAAGTCCGCCGCTCGTCAGGTTTGAACGCGGATTCTCATATTTATAGTGCTGCGCTGCCCACATTTGATGCTGTCCAACATCGGTTACAATTATGGCATGACCTTTCGTCTTCTCGGAAATTCTTTCCAGAATATATTCGGTGCGAAGCAATCCGTCACTGCTTTCATAAACCAATGGACACTCATCACGCCATTCATTCAATTCAGACCACCATTCATCCAGGTGTGGTGCTTCTCCCATTTCCGCGGCCAACTCAGCAAGAATATGCTTCACGTCACCAACAATCGGAAGATCAACATAGACGTTTTTGTCAATAACGGCAGGGTCAACGTCAACATGTATCTTATAGGACTTCAATGAAAATTTGTCAATACGTCCGGTCACACGGTCATCAAACCGGGCCCCAAGTGCCACGAGCACATCACAATTGGTTATGGCCTGATTCGCCACATACGTTCCATGCATGCCAAGCATTCCCAGCGACTGCGGGTCACTTCCCGGAAATGCACCCAGACCCTGCAACGTCATGGTTATGGGTAGGTTATTTTCCTTGGCAAAGAAATTCAATTCACGCGTTCCGTTAGACATGATAACTCCACCACCAACGTAGAGCAAAGGCCGTTTTGCTTTTCTGATCTTCTCAGCAGCTTTCTTGATCTGGCTGGAGTGTCCAAAAACGGTGGGTTTGTAACCTCGAAGTTCCACGGTTTCCGGATAATCAAACTCGCACTTGGCAGCAATGATATCTTTCGGAATATCAACAAGCACCGGTCCTGGTTTGCCGGTGGAAGCAATATAAAAAGCCTTCTTGATCGTTGAAGCAAGCTCTTTCACGTCACGAATGAGAAAATTATGTTTCGTTATCGGCCGGGTTATACCAACGATATCTGCTTCCTGAAAAGCATCCTTCCCGATAAGATGCGAAGCAACCTGCCCCGTGAACACCACGATGGGAACAGAATCCATGTATGCATCAGCAATACCGGTCACTGTGTTGGTTGCTCCTGGTCCCGATGTGACAAGAACAACACCAACTTTTCCCGAAGCCTTTGCATAACCCTCGGCCATATGAACGGCACCCTGCTCATGCCTTACGAGAATATGCTTCAGATAATCAACATCATACAGATGTTCGTATAATTTGAGAACCGATCCGCCCGGATAGCCAAAAATATATTCGACATTCTCCAAACGTAAGCACTCAAAAAAGATCTCCGCGCCGCTCAATACCTGCTTTGTCTTCTTCATAGTCCTTCTTTCCTAGCCGTTTATGTAATAATTTCTTTCATTTCATCTGGTCACAATACTGTTTTCGTTTCTAATCTGCGGTCTCTGCGCTTACTTTGCGGTCCCTGCGTAACTCATTCATTAAACCAAACACTGAGTCAGCAGAAGTTATGCCGGACGTGCAGAGGGAACGCGATACACACACTTAAAAATCACTCCGCAAAACAGCACCTTTGCTCGCTGAGGTGACCATCTTTGAATAGCGGGCAAGATAGCCCCGTTTGATCTTTGGTTCAAACACCGGAAGTTCAGCAAGTCTCTTTGCAATTTCTTCGTCCGACAATTCCACATTCAGCGTTTTTTCCGGGATATTTATCGAAACAATATCACCCGTTCTGAGCGCTGCAATCGGACCGCGTTCTGCTGCTTCGGGAGAAACGTGTCCAATACATGCACCCCGTGTGCCGCCCGAAAACCTGCCGTCAGTGAGCAATGCAACTTTGTCGCCCAGTCCCTGACCCATGATTGCGCTTGTGGGAGAAAGCATCTCAGGCATTCCGGGTCCTCCCTTAGGCCCCTCATATCTGATGATGACCACATCACCAGGCTGAACATCCTTCTTCAGAATTTTTTCAACTGCTTCGTCTTGAGATTCATATATTCTTGCCGGTCCTTTATGCACCAGCATCTTGGGATCGACCGCTGCAGTTTTCACTATGGCGCCTTCCGGAGCGAGGTTACCGAATAAAACCGTTAGCCCACCGGTCTTTGAATAAGGGTCTTCGACCGAGTGGATCACCTTTGAATCGAGTATTTTCGCTTCTGCGATGTTTTCGCCCAGTGTTTTGCCGGTAACGGTTTTTGCTGAGGTATCAAGAACTCCCATTTTGCTTATTTCTTTGAGTATTGCGGAAATGCCTCCGGCACGGTGAACGTCTTCTATATGAACGTCCTTTGTCGCCGGACTAACCTTACATATATAAGGAGTGGATTTCGCCAACTCATTCAACATGTTCAGGTCAAGTTCAATTCCGAACTCGTGCGCAACTGCCAATGTATGTAAAATAGTGTTGGAACTTCCGCCCATTGCCAAATCAAGAACAAAGGCATTCTTGAACGAGGCAAGGGTTAGCATATTGCTTGGTTTCAGGTCTTGTTCAACAAGGGTGACAATTTGTTTTGCGGCTTTTTTTGCCAGTTCTTTTCGTTCAGGTGATATTGCGAGTATTGTTCCGTTTCTGGGGAGGGCTAATCCGAGGGCTTCCATGAGGCAGTTCATAGAGTTGGCGGTGAACATACCCGAACAGGAGCCACATGTCGGGCAGCCAAAATTTTCATACTGCTGCAATTTGGCTGCATCAATCAACCCTGAGGAAAATTTGCCAACCCCCTCAAACACTGAGATCAGATCAACTTTTTCTCCATCGGGCATAACTCCTGCCTTCATAGGGCCTCCGGAGATAAAGATCACGGGAATATCGATGCGCATGGCAGCCATCAGCATTCCGGGAACGATCTTATCACAATTGGGAATACAGATTATACCGTCAAGACGGTGGGCTTCCACAACGGTTTCCACACAGTCAGCAATAAGCTCTCTGCTGGCCAGGGAGTATCGCATACCGATATGACCCATGGCAATTCCGTCATCAACACCTATGGTATTAAACTCGAATGGAACACCGCCGGCTTCACGCACAGCGTCTTTAACAACTTTGCCAAACTCCTGCAAATGTACATGGCCTGGTATCAGGTCGATATAGGAATTGCATACGCCAATGAAGGGTTTCTTAAAATCCTCTTCACTCTTGATCACGCCGGTAGCTTTCAGCAAACTCCTGTGCGGTGCTTTATCAAAACCTTTTTTTATCAGATCAGATCTCACGATATCCTCAATACAAAAACCTTCGATATAGTTTTTCCTGCTCAGGTCAACCCCAAGCTCTATTTTTTTGTATTTGATTGCGAGATTTGGGATTGACCGAAGATTTAGCCTAAAATGGTAATAATACCAAGAAGGAGAACCAGTACATTGATCCCAAGAAGAATAACCGAAGGAGGGTTAATGGAAAGAGCATACACACCACCGCCATTTTTCAATGGAATTAAGGCGGAATCTGTTGTCAGACTTAAAATTGTGTTGCTCATGTTTTGTTTTTTAGAATTAAATTAACTTTTGTTCAAGATAAAGGCATATAAGCATATTGTCAAGTTTTTTTTTGTCGGATATCCGGATTATTTTCGATATTGCAAATCAAAAGTCATTTTATGCATAAATATTCACGTGCATTTTGTGATTTTCACTTTCGCTTCAAAAAAACGCGGTTTTTTGGCGTTTTTTGGGAATTAAAATATAGAAATATCAAAATCGTCAAAAACTATGTTTCTGTCGGAATTTTGTATCCTCATCAGACTTGATTTCATATTTTTTCTTATATATACAGTTTACAGTATAATTTCGAAATATTATGAACTATTTTACTTTTTCCAAAGAATTAAAAGAATTTCCCGTTTTCAGTCTTAATGATATCAGAAAACTGAGTGGGAAGGTCTATCCCCACAGAATGGCTGAATGGCAGACCAAAGGATATGTTCGCAGAATTGCGAATGGTATGTATGTGTTTGCCGACGCGCCACTGGATGAACTACACTCAGGATGCTTCACCCAATCCTTCAAAACTCTGCCTTTGGGGTGAAGAAAATTTTCACCCATTTATGCGTCAGTACCGAATTTTCTTCCCACACCTACAAATTATCCCAATTTTTTCCTCTTCCAAGGTTTATCCCAACCTCAAAATTTTGTAAATTCAAATTCTGAACAGGTATTTTTGCCGGAATGGCATAAAACCTCAGTTTAACCCGAATCTTGCATTAGAAAAAGATAAAAGCAATAGCTCTGGCATAAGTATCAAGTATTACGCCCTCCCGCGCCCTTTGGGAGAGGGAACAAGGGTGAAGGCCCTGGTCAGAATAAATTCAAGTACTTATACGAAAAGTATGATGTTATTGCATTTTTCGGGTTTAATACAACACTGAATCGAACATAAATAGTTAACGGTTATGAAAGTTCTCAAATTCGGCGGTTCCTCTGTGGAGAGTCCGCAAATGATAAAACAATGTGCTGCAATAATCCAAAACACGCCCGGTGCGCGCGCGGTGGTATTCTCCGCATACCGCGGTGTTACTGACCAATTGATAACCATGGCAAAACTTGCCGGCGAAAAGAATAAGGATTATGCGACAATACTCCACTCACTGCAGGAATTACATTTTTCAACGCTTGACGAGCTTATTCCTGACCAGACAAACTGTCATTTTGAGAATACAAGAAGCCAGGTTGTTGCTCAGTTTGAAGAGATAACGGAAATTCTGTACGGCATATTTCTGGTTAAAGAACTATCAAACAAATCTCTCGATTATATCATGAGTTGCGGCGAACGCCTCTCCTGCACCACTATTTCCGGCTACCTGTCATTCCTCGGCATCGAAAACGAATTTCTGGATGCGCGGGAGATAATCATTACTGACGCAGCTTTTGGCTCGGCCAAAGTGCAGTTTGCAAAAACTAATGAGAAAATACGAACTTATTTCGCAGCACACCCAAAACTGCAAATTGTCACCGGCTTTACCGGCGCCACCGCATCGGCTGAAACAACCACCCTTGGCAGAGGCGGCTCGGACTATTCTGTTTCCATCCTGGGCGCTGCACTCGATGCAGATGAAGTTGAAATATGGACTGATGTGGACGGTGTTCTCACTGCTGATCCGCGATGCGTTAACGAAGCATTCGTGGTTGATTCCCTTTCCTACGAAGAAGCCATGGAACTTTCGTATTTTGGCGCAAAGGTGATCTATGCACCCACCATTCAACCCATGTACGATAAAAAAATCCCGCTCCGCATAAAAAACACTTTTAATCCCACGTATCCCGGCAGCGTTGTTGCCACCACAGGAGCAAAAAACAAGTTCGGCATAACCGGAATTGCCAGCATCGAGGATATTGCCGTCCTCAGAGTTGAAGGAAGCGGTATGGTTGGCATTTTAGGCATTGTCTCACGCCTGTTCAAAACGTTGTCCGAACAACATATTAATATTATTTTAGTCACTCAGGCCTCCTCCGAACACACTATCTGTTTCGCGGTGAAACAAAAATTTGCTCACCTGGCCAAGGAAGCCATAGAAAAGGAATTTGATCTTGAAATTGCTAACCACCATATATCGGACATTCACATTGACAGCGATCTTTCTATTATCTCTGTTGTTGGCGAGAGTATGCGGCACATTCCGGGAGTAAGCGGAAAAATTTTCGGCTCACTCGGGAAATATAAAATCAACATAGTGGCAATTGCACAGGGCTCTTCAGAACTGAATGTGTCATTTGTCATTGGCCAAAAAGATCTTACCAAAGCCCTGAATGTAATTCATGATGAGTTTTTCTTCGCCTACCGCAGAAAAGCACACATCTATCTCATTGGCGCTACCGGCAATGTAGGCAGTCACCTGCTTAACATCATTAAAAATTTTGAAAAAGAAGACATTGAAATAACGGTGTGCGGCCTGCTAAACACCAAAGGCATGGTACACGATTACCAGGGACTCAACCCGGAGATCGCCAGCCTTTCCAACGAATCCCACATCGATCAATTCATCGATATCGCTCTGCACGACAGACACCCGTTGAAAATAATGGTTGATTGTTCAGCCAGCCAGTTTATCACCACTAAATATCTGTCAATCCTTTCAAAGGGACTGCATTTGGTGGTGGCTAATAAAATCGCAAATTCCTGCGACATGGAGTTCTACCATACCCTGCGCGAAACAGCGATGAATGCAAACGTGAAATTCAGATATGAAACAAACGTAGGTGCATCGCTTCCCATTATTAAAACGCTGCAACACTTTGTGAAGTCTAACGATGAGGTGTTGAAAATTGAAGCCGTACTCTCAGGATCGGTCAACTACATCCTTACCAAGGTACATGAAGGCATGTCCGCTAAGGATGCCATAGAGGAGGCACGCACACTTGGTTATACGGAACCAAACCCGGCAGAAGATCTCTCCGGCCTCGATGTAGCCAGGAAAATTCTCATCCTTGCACGCGAATTGGGTCTCAGTTTGAACATGCAGGATCTCGAAATTAACAGCCTGATCAAAGGCGATCCGCTTAAAGCAGATCTTAAAAATTGTGAGTACCGCGACATCGATGCCCTGGTTAATGAGGCAAAGGCAGCAGGAAAAAAACTGAAGCTTATTGCCGGGTATGAAGCAGGAAAAGCCTGGGTTAAGGTTGAAGCACTCCCAAGTGATCACCCGTTGTATATTATTGACGGCGCAAACAATGCTGTACGGTTTTTCACTAAACGCTATTCAAAATACCCATTGGTCGTTTCCGGCCAGGGTGCGGGCGGTGAATTAACCGCTTCAGGAATTCTGGACGATATATTGGCGATTATTAATTAGCATCTGATTAACATGCGGCTCCAAAAACAATGAATGGTCCCGCCCTGTTAAATAACATCAATCATATGTTCCCACAGGGAATCCATTTTGAAGGACAAAAATGAATTATTTTCACGTAAGGAATATATGTTTGTAATCGATGTTATTTTTACCATTGGTTATTCAAATTTATTCTGACAGGGAAATACATTTTGAGCTTTAACCAATATATAGAAAACACAAACTCGATCTTTTACATTACATTAAAAACATAAAAACTTATTTCATGATCACACATAGATTTATACACAGCTACGCCAAGGCATTCGCGCCTGCCTCCGTATCCAATGTCGGACCCGGATTCGATGTATTCGGATTCGCCATTCACGGCATCGGCGATGAAGTGGAAGCACGTCCGCATGATAAAAAAGAAGTTTTGATTGAAGGCATCACCGGGAACAACGACATTAGCCTTAATCCCGAACATAACACCGCCGGCAAGGCTGTTCTTGCCTTCCTTGAAAGTCTGGGAATTGAAGAAGGCGTTAAACTGTTCATACACAAGAAGATCCCTACCGGCAGTGGTGTTGGTTCAAGTGCTTCAAGTGCAGTGGCAGCGGTTTTCGCGGTCAACGCGCTGCTTGAATACCCGCTGGCCAAAGAAGAACTAATCGAAGCAGCTCTGGCCGGTGAAGCAATTGCTTCAGGCGGCTCCATTCATGGCGATAATGTAATCCCCTGCCTCATGGGCGGCTTTGTTATTATTAAAGACATCATTCAAAAAAAATATTGCCAAATAACTCTTCCGCATGCACTGCACTTTGTTGTGCTGCATCCGGATATCGAGATCAAAACGTCCTACGCGCGCAGTATTCTGCCAAAAGATCTCCCCATTAAAAGCGTAGTTGAACAGGTTGCCAACACTTCATTTCTGATCGCCGGCTTGCTTCTCGGCAGAAACGACTTGATACAGGAAGGTGTGCATGACATGATTGCAGAACCTTACCGCAAGGGGCTCATCCCCGGCTATGATGACGTAAAAAAAATTGCCCTGATCAATGGAGCTCTTGGTTTCAATATCTCCGGCTCCGGACCCTCGGTGTTTGCCATTTGCGAGTCGCTTGAATCGGCTGAAAAGCTTTCGGTACTTATGGAGGAACCTTTTCAACTGTTGGGAATGAAGGTTGACAGGATGATAACCACTGTCAATAACGAAGGCGCAAAACTATTGGAGTTAGAGTGAATTATTACAGCACCAGAAATCACAATACAGAATTTAGTTTTTCCGAAGCGGTACTGCTCGGCCTGGCACCGGATGGCGGTCTGTTCCTCCCTGTGTCATTGCCCAAAGTGCAGCTTACCCATCAGGAACTTGAAAAGCTGTCTTTCCACGAAAGAGTTGCTCTTCTCATCAGACCTTTCGTTCACGATGAAATTCCCGATGCGGACCTGTACAATATCGTAACTGAAGTTTTCAATTTCCCCGTCGAGACAAAAACCTTCGATGACAACTATTCCATTCTGGAATTGTTTCACGGCCCAACGCTTGCGTTTAAGGATTTTGGTGCACGTTTCCTGGCCCGCGTCCTTTCATACTTTGTTGCAAAGCGTGACAGGAAATGCGTCATCCTGGTGGCAACCTCAGGAGATACCGGCAGCGCAGTAGCTAATGCTTTTTACGGCGTTGAAGGCATTCAGGTTGTGCTCCTCTATCCCAAAGGGAAAGTCAGCTTCATTCAGGAACAGCAGTTGACCACTTTTGACAAAAATATAACTTCCTACGAAGTGGATGGAACATTTGATGATTGCCAGCGCTTGGTTAAAGCGGCATTCATGGATGAATCTCTGATGTCCAAATATTTTCTGACTTCGGCTAATTCAATTAACATTGCCCGGTTGCTGCCGCAATCAGTCTATTATGTTGAATCATATCTCAGTCTGCACAACCGGTTCGATAAACTGGCCTTTTCAGTACCCAGCGGAAACCTGGGAAATCTCTCGGCAGGACTCCTTGCCCGGGCATTGCTGCAACTTGACTGTGTTTACACCTCGTCGCTGAATGAGAATTGTGTCTTCGAAGAATACCTGAACACTGGCGTTCTTAACACCCGGCCAAGCGTGGAAACACTTTCCAATGCGATGGATGTCGGTAATCCCAGTAATCTTGAACGCATCTCCACGCTCTTCCCCGGCGAAGGAGAATTACAAAGCTTTATAGAATCCTATCATTTTTCCGATGAACAGACTATTGAGGCGATAATTGAGTTTTACAATAAATATAACTACGTTATTGATCCGCACACCGCTGTGGGCTACCTGGGCGCCAAAAAGAGCATAAAGAATGGAAGCAAAGCTCATCAGATAATTCTCTCAACCGCACACCCGGTGAAGTTCCTGAGCGTCATTGAAAAAGCATTGAACATCTCCCCCGCCATCCCGGATCGCCTGGCAGTGGTTCTGAAAAAGGAAAAGAAAGTTGTTGAAACCGGCAAAGATTATGAGTCGTTTAAGGCAAATTTGGTGAGGACGATACAATAAGTAATTGTATGCAAATTTTATGATGTTCAAGAGGTAAATGATTAAAAACTCTGTAAGAAATTTTTTTAACCTGGTAAGTGGGCGTCGGATAACTCAGAATATAATAGGTTATTGCGAGCCCGCATCGGGCAAAGCAATCTCTCCAATTTCGCCTAAAAACAATTTTAAAGACAGCTCATCTCATATGGATTTTATTATGCAACAATCACCGAAGGGATTACATTATAACAAAGTCTGTTATTTCTTCCCACTCCCCGTTCCTTTATCCCGGTCCAATACTGCCGGAATCTGTACCGCTGCTTTCTTCTTAATCATGATGTCTTGCTTCTTCCTGAGCAATGCAGCCTGTTTCACCGATTGATCGTATGCATAATCATATCCCCTCCCCTCTGCCAGAAATTTCCGCTCCGTCAGCTCAGAGACAATGGATATTTCAATCTCCTGGCAGGAAGTTTGTTCATCTATCCAAATCTCATTCCTGGGAATAAAATAATATGCCAGATCATTCCCGCTCAGACCAAAGTCGGGATACAATTCCTTCCTGATAACCGCACCGTCTACAATCCAGATTGCCACCCCATCCCGGTCATCCAAATGCTGTCTGAAAACATTCTTCAAATAAACCGAATCCGGCAGTTCAGCAATTTCTTTCAAACTGTCGCAATCCAGCACTGCAACCTTGCCCAAACTTTTTTCAAACTCACTGCTTTCCTTCTCATCAGCAAGCCGCATCAGTCTTTCAATTCGCAGAGAACTGTCATGAGCCGCATAATAAGTATAGCCGAATTGCTGCATCAGTTTATGCTCGTTCAGTTCATGAGCGAGCGTATAGCGATACTCTTCCGCCGAAATGGTATTGTCAATCCATATCTCCTTTTCAGGTTCAAACCGATATCGTTGCCCGTTTCCTCCATAAAGAAATTCCGGATATATCGTCTCCCTTATTTTGGCCCCGTCAACCACCCATAGTTCATAGCCGTCTTTTATCCCCATATAATACCGGTATATGCCGGATACATGCCCGCCTTTGTTTAGGGCCACACTGGTAACGGTACCTATGTGTAACAGAATGATCAATAAAAGTTTATTTTTCACAGCAATATTTTTGGTTACAGAATTTCCGTTTCTAAATTCGATACTGTAATATAATTGGAATTACTTCTCCTTAAAACAGAAAAAGGACTGGCCACTAATATGACCAGTCCTTTTAATTTATTGCCAAGACACCAATTGAATTGTTATCCTAAGAAGATCAATCTGTAAACTCAGATTGATTTGTAGTCTTACTTTATCAGCAACATTTTCTTTGTTGACGAATATTCATTGGTTATGAGACGATAGAAATACACGCCGGTTGGCAGATTTGCCGCATTGAAATTAACCGTATGGACACCGGTATTCAACTGATTGTCTACTAAAGTCATGATCTCTCTGCCAATACTGTTGTAAATCTTCAACTGCACCTTTGAGGGTTTTGCAATCGAAAACTGTATCATCGTTGTCGGATTAAACGGATTCGGATAGTTCTGATACAAGTTGAACGAACGTGGTCCGACTATGGGCTCTGATTTAATAGCGGCGGGTTCCAAACCTGATTCGTAAGGTCCAAGATCAGGCGCACTGCCATAAAAGCCGATACCTACATCAACACCTTTATCGAGTAACTGGCTTCCGGGTTTCAGTCTGTACAGGCTTGTTACCTGGAGTGTACCGTCAGCTTTCCTCGGCAGTTTGGCCAGGGTGGTATCTACACTTTGGAAATCATTATCGGTAACAGTAAAACCCTTCCAGGTATTCCCTGTCTGGAATTTCAGAGCGGCCCAGGAATTATTGGAAATGTCACCATCCACAAATTTAATATAGGGAGAAGTAGTCCCCTTATACTGAATATTATTCTTGGCAACCAGCGTTCCATTGGTAGAGGGTTTGTAGAAATTGAAATCCAGATAGGAGTTACCCCATGATAAACAGTTTAACATAATGTGACCTGCAAAATTCGAGTTCTGATCAAACCCTTTGCCACCTGACGAACCTGTGTTATCAAACGAAATACAATTTCTCATGATATGGGGCACACATACAGGGGCTCCACCAATCTTGAATCCATTACCATTTCCCGCAGCACCAACTTTGAATACATCGTATCCGTTGCGGAAGCACCAGCAACTATCCATTATGATAGTACTGTCTGCCTGCCATAAATCAAAACCGTCGTCTGAATTTTCCCAGGCACGGCAGGAGACGAATCTGTTACCGCTTCCAACGTTCCATTTTGCTGCATAACCATCAGCGTTTCCACCGTTTTTCCCTTTATCATAATTTGCATACGCATCACAATTTCTTATCGTATTGCCTCGCGGACAATTTGTTTGATAGTGGCTTCCCAATTTCATTCCTGCATCCCCGCCATGATGGAACGAACAGTTTTCAACCAAATTGTAATGGCCCATTATGGCCAAGGCGTTATGACCGGCCTTTATTATTTCGAGTCCGGAAATGTGGCTGTAATTGCAATAAAGTACTACAACATCATATCCGGTAGTTCCATCAATGATCGGATGCTCACCCGGCGCATTAATGATGCTGATATTGGTCAGGTTCACATCACGCAGAATGATTGAATCTTGCGGATAGGTCCCACCGCGAAGAACCAACGTGTAATCATTGGTGAGCTTCAAGCCTGCTTTATACAACGTCTTGTAGGGATTTCCTATTGATCCGTTACCCGTGGCATCATTCCCGTCAGGTGAAACGTAAATAGCTTTTGTGATGAAGGAAGAACTGTCTTTGCCTGATCCGGTAACAGCTATATTCAAATCCGGAGCCCCACCTCCAACGTTGGTGATCACACCGGAATAATCGGTCAATGTAACCGGTAAAAAACGAACATATATGTTACTTGCAGCAAGCGTACCTTCGCTGTAAGACAAATCCAGTGAATTGGTGAATCCGGCACCGCTTGTGGCAGAAATCTCGAAATTGGCCGGTGCTGTAACCTTAACCGACCCGGATTCCGGTGTAAGGAATTTACCGGATAGCGTATAGGTCTTTTCCACAGATGTCGAATTAACAAGCACGTTTCCAAAAGACACTTTCGAGGTCGAAACAGTCAAACCTGGCACTTTTAAAGTTATTGCACTGCCAAGGCCGGGAGTTGCGGTCAAATAGTTTGCGGATCCAACGTTGCCATTATATTCATACACTGCAAAATAATAGGTGGAAAAAGCGGATAATCCGGTAACCACAACACTTCTGTATGCTGAGTCAGGGAAATTCATCACCACTTTGTTGCCATTCCCCTGATCCGTTGCAGCAGAAAAATCACTGTTCTCGCCGGTAACTGCAACACCATCAGCAGGAACCCATGTCACGGGGCTGTCAGCATGAGCAACAATTATTCTGCTCACTCCCGATCCGCCTGAAACCTTAACTTCGATGGAATTGCCGGTTATTTCACCAAACGAGACAACCGAAGGAGTAATTGGTTCAACTGCGATCGCATTTCCCGTTACGGTAACCTTCTTGATAAGTGCGCCCGGGCTTTCATTTGAAATGGTTCCGGTAAGTGGGCCGGCTGCGGTAACAGGAGCAAAACGTGAATAGATGGTAGTGCTCGTAACAATGCCTCCCGATTGAGGTAATGTCAAATTGCTTCCATAGGTCACATTATCGAGACTGATTTGAAATGGAGATTGTGCCGTAACTGTGAGGTCCGCTGTAAGTCGTTTAGCCTCAACAGTATACGATTTTTCTGATGAGGTTGAACCCATGACAACATTGCCAAATGCAGGAAGTGAAGAGGCGGACACTGTGATGGTCGGAGTATTTGCCGAAGTGATCGCGCCGGTAAAGGCAACATTTTTCAAATAATATTTTCTGCTTGCAGAAGTTCCGCTTGCTTTCGCATAAATGTACATTCTTACAATATAAGTATGACCATTATCGAATGCTGCGTTTAACGTGCCAAATGTTTGTGTTGAGCTCCCACCGGACGGTGCTTCCTGGGGTGTTCCCAGAGCAATCCAACTTCCGGCACCATCAACCTGATAAGCAAGACTTATCATTTGGCTTCCGCTGCTGCCTGAAACCTTTGAACCTATCGTCAGGCCGGTGATACTGAGATTACTTTCTCCGTCAGGCGAAAGTGGAAAATCGAGATGCATCCCGTCGGTTGCCACCGTTGGCCATGCAGCACTACTTGCACATTGAAACCCATCGGAGTTATGTGTGCCTGATGCAAACGTTGCACCCGGAAGCATTTGCTGTGCTACTACATTTGCAGCTTGTGCTCCGGTAACGACTACCGTTTTTGCAGCGGCTGTTGTCAAGGCCCATGTCGCAGTGTACTGAGCATACGTATACCCCGAACACAATACAATAACCAACAGTACCATAAATGACGCTAACAGTTTTTTCATCAATACTCCATTACTATTACTTATTAAATGAATTCGAATTCGATCTAAGATTTCGGTGTGGTTCATTAGAGAATTTTGGAGATGCGGACCACTGCATCAGGTTATCCGTTTGCTTTAACGTTTAAGTAAACGATTAAACGTCTGCATGAAACTTGAATAAAATAAATGTGATTGTCAAGAAGTATTTTAATAAGACTTTTTTCCAACAATTTCCATTGTGATTCCTGACACAAAACGAACAGGACCACCGGTATTCCCAGCAGCCCTTTTCGTCTCAATTAATACTCTTTTGCTGGAAATTCCAGCTTTGTCAACAGCAACTACCGTTGCAATATCTTCCCTGTTAATCATTTTACAATCAACTAAATCCTAAGTGTCATGAAGCCAAAGTATTCCCATAAGAACACGAAGCGGCACTTATTTCAACAACAGCATTCTTCTTGTCTCGGTGTATTCATCTGTAACTAAACGATAGAAGTACACCCCGCTCGCCAGCCCGACTGCATTAAAAGTAACAGTATGCACACCCGTACCCATCTGATTATTAACCAATGTACTCACTTCTTTCCCGAGCGCGTTATATACCCGCAGTTGTACCTTTGAGGGTTTTGCAACCGAGAACTGTATCATTGTCGTTGGGTTGAACGGATTCGGATAATTCTGATTGAGCGAAAATGTGTTGGGAAAATTCTTGCTCTCACCAGTAAGACCTGTCGAAATGTTTAAAATTCCTGCACCCGCGTTCTGCATAACAACCGATTTCACCAATGCCGCATCAGCTGGCTTATAGTTATAATAATCGTGCGGATCAAAATTATAACCACCTAAATTTTCTATCAAAGCACCTGAATTGATCGTGTAATTATCCAGCGCTTTAATATACCCGGCAGGATCACCGCTAAGCGTTCCTTCCGGATCATTGATCTGCGAAATTAAAACCGGCTTTGGCGTTCCTTCAAAATAATTTGCTTCAACCAGAGCCTGGGCCAGACAAGTGACCCCCACACCATAACCACCGGCATCCGTTCCGACAACACCGGTATTAAGATACAGATTGTTCAATATGTGAACCTTGGCAAACCGGATACGCGGATGACGTGAATACGTTCCGTCAAACCAGTTGCGATAATAAGTCACTTTCAGCACTGAATCCGATGACTGGCCTGGAGTATGCCCAAGCAAACAGGTTTTACGGTGATTCATGAAATGATTATAGGAAAGTGTCACATTATATGAACCGTTTTTCACATCAAGTTCGCCGTCATGTGTTTTTCCACTCGCATCACTCGAGGGACTGTCGGTGAACGAACAATGGTCAACCCAAATGTTATAACTTTGGTCAACTGCCATGCCGTCTTTTTCATCAACATGACAATCTGAAAAGGTAATGTTGCGTACAATGATATTTGCGGCTTCAACAAGCTTCATGCCAAAACCGGAAAAAGTAGCATCGGTGCCAAGCCCAAGGATTGAAACATTTTGTGTTCTCTTTACCGAAATTTCCGTCGTTAAATCTGACAACGTGCCCGAAACATAAATAATTAGCGGCGCATTACTTCTATTCTCGCGCAACTTCATCACATCGGCTATCTGCTGACCTGTCGTCGCTATCATCACTGTTCCGCCTGCACCGCCTGTTGTTCCTCCACCAAGCGAAGCGAATCCGACCGGGGCATCAGTTTCAATGAAAGCGGCCACTCCTTTGCCGGTCAAAGCAACCAGCACATCAGATGAACCGCCGCCCTTAATAGTCACGCTGCCGTTTGACACAACTGCTGATGTGGGGATAAACCGTACAAAAACAGTTGAAGGCGCAAGCGTCTGCCCGGTATAGGGCATCATAATATTTGAAGAAAAGGTACTCCCATCATTTGAGATATCAAAGAGAGTGGAATTTGATGATAGCGAGATCTCTCCACCCGAAGCGGTAAGAAAATCACCGGAAAGTGTAAACGTCTTTATGAGCGTATCTTTGTTGATCACTCCGCTGCCAAATGTGATTGATGACGGTGAAGCTGTCACAGTAGAAACGGCAAGCGTTGCATGACTACCCGTTCCCGCAGTGGCAGTATAGTAGTTCTGCGAATTTGAATTGCCAACGTTATATTCGTACACGGCAACATTATATAGAAGATTACTTGTCAGGCCGGAAACCAATACATTGGAGCCGGTGCCATCATAGACAACTTTATTGCCATTACCATGGTCCGTTGCCAAGGCAAAATCACTGTTCACACCATCCACGGCTCTTCCATCTGCCGGTGTCCAACTTATTGGATTTGCGCCTCGCATAACAACAATCCGGTGTGAACCATTGCCGCCGACGAAGGTAATATCCATTGTATTCCCGGTAACCGCCCCAAACGAAACAGTCGAAACCGTTGTGGGTTCTGCCGGGAATCTGGTACCGGTCAAACCAATGGTCTTGTCAGCAACTCCGGCACTCGAATGAACTATATCACCGCTGTAAACATCGGCATTTGCAGCATGCAAACGAACAGACACAGTAACAGGCTGCCCGACAATTCCCCCACCATTTTGCAATAAGGTAATGGGAGATGCCGAACCACTCCAGGTGCTACCGCCATCTGCTGAAAGCTCAAAACCCGCAGGTGGAGTTATGGTTACATTACTTGTTAGATTCGTGCCCGAAACAGTGTACGTTTGTGATGGTGAAGGCAGGTCCGATGTCTGTGAAAAACCGGTCAACAAATTAGCAGAGGTCAGAACAGCCACCAGAGGATTGGTTGTACCGGAAATAGTGACACCCTTTGCTATGAGATATTTGCCGGAAGCGGAAGAAGTATACCAGGGGTAAACCCGCACGTACAAAGCTTCACCGGCCCCGACAGAAACACCGGTAGCAACACTGGCATTTGGTGTGGAAGGAAGTGATTGTGCCAGGATGAGCGTTGAGCCAATTTGTGTCTTGGTTGCAAAAGAAGAGTCTTTTGAATAATATACATTTGCCTTGAGATTGCTGCCGCCTGCAGCATAGAGGCTAAGCGATATCGTTGCCACCTGAAATGCGTTTCCCGGAACAGGTGACACGCTATATTGTATATAGCGTGTCGCATTCTCGGCGGTCTCAGCAGGCCAGGTTCCCGACGCTGCAGGACAGGTACGCTGCGTACTGCTCACGAATGTTGATAGCATATTGGTCAATTCCTGATTTGGTGCAGTAATACTGCCGGTTACAGTTGCTGTCTGATCAGCAGTCAGATTCCAAACTGCAGAGGCAGGTGTCTGCCCATAAGTATGGTTTACAATCAGTACGCAAATAAACAATAAACAAAAGAGCCTTTTCATCGAGCCTTCTCCATACCGGATGCATGCATCCCATTTTCTGATTAATATGACAGTTAAAATTATTTAATAAACAACATTTTTTTCGTGATGTTGCACATCCCAGCGCGCAGCGAGTAAAAATAGATTCCACTTGGCAATTCAGAAGCATTGAATCTGACTTCATAATGCCCCGCGGGACGGTCTTCATTCACCAGAGTTGCAACTTCCTTTCCCAGAATAGTATATACTTTCAATGAAACAGGACCATTTGCCGGAACCTGATACGTGATCACCGTGGACGGATTAAAGGGATTTGGATAATTCTGTTCCAAATAATACGTATGTGCTTTACCGGTTTCATTAGCCGATTTTATCTCCGAAACAACATCGGTTGGGGTCCAATCATCCGCAAAATAGGCAGCTCCCGCTGCAGTAAGTGCAGTATTCTTTGCAAAGATGTTTTCCATAGTATATGCAGCCGCCTGTTCGTCAGTCAATTGGTGCGACCAGGATATGCGACTGGCCGGAGTATACCCCGGGCCGGAGCATTTGTATTCAGCAAAATAACAGGTCAGATGATTCTCATTTCCTTCCCATATTCTCCAGCCAACATTACTGATATGAGCTCCTTCATTACAATACATGAACACGCATTGTCCGTAAGGTTTTCATGGCCTTCCCAGATCAATTGATTTTACACCCGATCCGGCCGTCAGTGAGCAATTCCTGAACACATAACCGAATTTCCAAAGTGTATCCGTGGAAGGTGCAGTGACGGTTGAAGATGATTTGCTGATACTGTGAATTTCGCAACTGTCGAAAATAGCAGCCCCTCTTCCAAATATGAAATCCGTTGCACCTTCTATATATGAATTCTTGGTATAAAATCTTCCATAACCCCAGGTGTAATAAGTATCCTGATAGCCGATGAGTTTGCAGTTATCAACTATAATGCGATCGCCGTGCACATTCAGAGCAACAGCCTGCGAACTGGTGTAGGTGTTTTGCACAGTGAGATTTTTGAGGATCACATCTGATGAATTAATATATAAAACCTGACATGTTGAAGTGGCAAGCGTAACTCCACCAAGCGTCATGCCCGAATACGAATTATATTGTATGATCGTGCTGTCCTTGTTCTCACCGATAATGACAACTTTGTCCTGGGTTTTTGTCAGTGAATCCCGTTCGAAATAGAGACCATTCTTTATGAATACTGTTTTCCATATCTTATTGTTCAGTGGTATTGATTTCAATGCGTCCTGAACTGTTGTGAAGTCACCGCTGCCGTCTTTTGCAACAACAATGTCGTAATGACCAGGATCGGGGTTGCCCAGGCTCCCCTTTCCACTCAAAGTGACAACCAATGGATCCGCTCCCCCGCCGGTATGCATGATACTACCCGTATATGAAGTCTCTGCAGTTGCTTTAAAATGGACATACACTGTCGTTGGTGCAAGCGTTCCTCCTGAATAGGGAAGACTTAGCGCTGAAGCATAGCCCATACCGCTTGTTGTTGAAATTAAAAAAGGATCAGATACGCTAAGCGAGATAACACCATCGGCTGGATTTAAATAGCTGCCTGATAAAGAATATGTTTTTTCGGCGGAGAGCGAATCAATCAACACGCTGCCAAACGAAAGTGCTGAAGAACTGGCTGCTAGCCCGGGGACGGTCAACGTGGTTGCATTGCCCAAAGCTGCAGACGTCGTTAAATAATTCTGTGAATTCGAACTTCCGACATTATACTCATAGACCGCAAAATGGTAGGTCGTTCCTGAGGCTATTCCGGTAACAGTCACCGTTGTATCAGAACCGTCATAAACAACTTTCTGGCCTGCCCCTTTATCGACAGCAGTCGAAAAATTGTTGTTCACACCCGTTTCAGTTACGCCATCAGTCGGCAAATAGGTAACAGGAAGAACATTATCGGCATTGGCTGCCACAATTCTTTTATTCCCGTTTCCCCCGCTGAAATTGACTACAATCGACTTACCCTGGATTTCCCCGAAACTGACACTGCCCGAAATGGTAGGCTCAGAAGCAATTGACGTTCCGGTAACACTCACTTGTTTTGCTGAAGCACCGTTACTGGTATTTGCGATTTTTCCGGTGATTGTACCCATTGCATCAGTCGGAGAAAAGTTTACATAAATTGTTGTCACTGCGACTGAACCGTCTGCAGCAGCTGCCAAAGAAAGAGAATCCGTGAATGTAGTATTATCGCTGCTTACCTTAAATCCGGCTGGTGCCTTGATCGCTAACGGTGAAGTAAGCTTCAATCCGCTGACAGTATATGTTTGCACGGCAGAGGAATTTCCGGCTACAACAGTTTTGAAATCCGGAATTGATGCTGCTGATACCGTTATAAAGGAATTGGACAGAGTCGTAATCGACACATCATCAATATAAATCGTGGTGCTTTGTCCGTTCTGAATTCTCAGCCTTACATCTCCTTCAGTATCATTGATAGGGATGGTATATTGGGCATAGGCGGAAGTGATGGCCTGAGTAACAAACGAAGTAAATGTACCGCCATTGACTGATTTGAGAATAGTTAACGTAGTGGCTCCGCCACCGCGTGTCCAAAGGGTCATAGTACCCGCGGTATTCAGTGAAGGCGTTGAAGCATAAGCCGGAGTTGATGAACCCGAACTGAGACTCAGCGCATAACTCCCACCATGTTTAGTTCCGGATTGAGCACCCTTAAGAATAGTCCATATCCCGGAACTTAAGGTACATTCAGTTGCTGTTGAAGGGGCGCTGGCAGGTAGTCCGGTTTCGAATCCTTCTGTTATCTGTGCAAATGAAAAGCTGCTGCATAAAGTCAGCGAAAGTATCACGATAAGAGTTTTAAGGTTTTTTTGCATTCTATACTTTTAATTAATAGAAATAAAAATGTTAACGTCCACGTTAAGCGAACATGATGTATTCTACGTTCTCACAACAAGACAAACCAAAGCGATTTCGCCGGATGATGCTTATCACCTGTGAAATTGATCTCCTCTTACTTATTTAATATCATTTTCATGGTTTTTGCCTTGCCTCCAGCAACCAGTTTACAGATATAGACGCCACTGGTTAGTGATGCAGCGTTGAATACTGCATAGTGGTCTCCAGCTGTTTGTTCTTCATTCACCAGGGTGGCAACTTCTTTTCCAAGAACATCATAAACGTTGAGCACCACCCTGCTCCCGGCTGACAATTGCCAGCGGATTATGGTGGATGGGTTAAAAGGATTTGGGTAATTCTGTTTAAGAACGAGTGTTTTGGCTGAACCATCCACCCTTTCTTTCACATCAGTAACAAACGAAAAATCGACTTTTCCGCTTCCGGCGTATTGCCGCAATAAGTCAGGAATTGTATTCGCATCGTCAACTGTATAGCTGTAATAATCCGAAGGGTTGAATGCCAAACCGCGATGTTCCGGCACGCCGGAACCAACCAGTACATTATCCTTCAAGACAATCTCTCCGAACGTCTTATCATCTTCGAACATGGTATCGCAGGGAATGCCGACATTAAGGAAGTAGTTTCCTTCAGCCAACACTTTTGCCGTGCAGGTTGCGCGAATTCCATAATGCCCAACATTGTCCTCAAAATTATTGAGTACGTGAACTTTGCCATAACGTGCTCGCGGATGACGTTCTAGTGTCCGCTCAAACCAATTATGGTGATAGGTGCCGCACATAACTGAATCCTCAGGCCTTCCATCTGAATGGCCGAATAAACAAGTTTTGAAATGATTGGAGAAGTGGCACCAGGACACCGTTACATGGGTTGCCTCGCGTTTCACATCCAGCAAACCATCATGACTCGATCCTGTTGAATCAATCGATGTTCCGTCGCTGAACGTGCAGTGATCAACCCAGATATGATGCGTCTCTGCATCACGAATATCTATTCCGTCAACCGGACAATCATAAAATTCAATGTTCCTGATAATAATGTTTTGACTTGTTTCAACTTCAAGCCCAAAACCAACAAATTTTGTATTGTTTCCCTTACCAATCAGAGTGATATTGGCGTTGGTTTTGAAATATACCATCTTGTCCCCTGCCGCATTAATAGTGCCTGAAACCTGAATAATTGTCGGAGTCAATGACGGATTTTTATCAGCCCGCAAACTGCGCAAAGTGGAATAAAGTGTTGCAGCATCGGTAACATTGATAACTTTACCGCCCGCTCCCCCGGTAGTAACAGCTATTCCACGGGCATCAACACCTGCAAAACCAACAGGACTGAGCTCATAGGGAGTCTTTCCTCCCTGTTGCTGAGCAAATAGAGGTAACAAAAGGACAAAACAAAGAAAAACAATAAAGCATTTCATAGTTGAGTTCTCATTTCATTGTTATTTGATATACAGCATTTTATTGGTAAGACAGGAGTTCCCTGTCTGAAGGCGGTAATAATACGTTCCGCTTGCAAGGGCATATTCTGAGCCACAATTAAATCTCACATCATATCTGCCTGCTTGTTTCTCTTCATTAACCAGCGTTGCAACTTCTCTCCCCAGCAGATCAAACACTTTCAATGTCACAAAATCCCTGGCCGGAACCTGGTAGGATATAACAGTTGAGGGATTAAAGGGATTTGGGAAATTCTGCTCCAGTCTAAAACTTTCCGGAAGATATGCGGTCCCCTTCACTCCGGATGGATCCCGGTATTCGAACGCACCCATGTCCGGCGCTTTTCCGGTAAAAGGTAAACCAACATTGGTACCTGCATCGATGAATTGGCTCCCCGCTGCCAACCGGAAAAACCCGTTGTCCGGCAGACTGCCATCGGGCTTGCGCGCTGCCAGAGCAAGCGAAGTGTCAATACTGATAAAATCTGCTGCCGTCGCGTTATAGCCTTGCCAACTGTTGTTTTCCTGGATACCATTTATTATGGCCACGGTTCCTTCCAGTGAGATACAGTTCTTAACAGTATGCTGTCCCGTGGTCAATGTCATATTGAATACAAAATTACCGCTCTTGTTCCTGAACGATGTGCAGTTAAGAATAGTTTGGCCTGCATCGTTGTTGTTCTGATCAAATCCCTTGCCGCCCTTATAACCGGTGTCGTCAAATGCAACACAGTTCCTTACGAAGTGCGGAGCCGCCACATGACTGCCTCCGACCTTGAAACCATTGCCATTTCCCGCAAAACTGCCGGAATGCCATGCATCCACTCCATTCCGGAAAGCAAAACAACTGTCCATTGAAACCGAACTGGTAGCCATCCAAAGATCCCAGCCATCATCGGAGTTATTCCACGATCTGCATCCTTTGAAACGGTTGCCGGGACCAATATTCCATTTACACGCGAAGCCGTCAGCATTGCCGCCAATCGGTGGGTCATAATTATAATACGCGTCGCAATTGAGGATATAATTATTTGAAGGTTTTCCTGTTCCGGATGATTTGCCCATGTGCAATCCGGTATTTCCATTATGATGAATAGTACAGTTTTCAATGAGATTGTTACTTCCGGTTATGGAAATCCCTACATGATTTGCCAGGCTTTCATCAATCCCTTTCAGGTGCACGTAGCTTCCGCTTATCGTAATTCCATCGTTTGCGCCGGTACAATTAAACCATGGTTTTTCGCCCGGGTATGCCCACATTTTCAGATAATTGTCTGCTGTACCGCTTTTGTTAAAAGTAAACGTCCCCGTATAAGTACCGGCTCTGAGCCAGATGGTTCCGCCGGCAGTAGCAACGGTGAGTGCCTTTGCCACCGTTTTATAAGGCAAATCGATTGTCCCGCTGTTGGCATCGTTTCCAGCTGACGGATCGACATAATAGTTTCCGCTTTGTGCAAACAATGAGAAGGAAATCAAAGCACTCATTAGAAAAAACGCAGAAATACGTGTTAACATTATAGTAATCCAAAGTTTTACGTGTCTAAGCAATCAGTTTACTTCAGAACAGTATCGGAGACACAGCAGGAGGAACCGATAAATGAAAAGCTGTGAAATCAACGGTGCAGCTCCCGGTTAATCTTCTCCCCCCACTCATAATTCTCAAAAAAGGAGATTTTGGGTAGTTTATTAAGTTATGGCGTGAAATCTACTAAAACGTTAAAGTAAACGCAATAGTTTTTTTTGAGGAATGGGCCGAAAATATGATAACCGCCGGCCCGCCTCCCCCTCAGTCCGGCATCGCAGAAATTGAAGTTAGTAAGTCTAAAAGAATCAAATACAATGAGGAGATTTGCTTATCAGGTTGGTTATGGGAGAAGATTGAAATGAAAATGCTCAACTAAAAGCATGTGGAAATAATTGGAATTGTATAATGCCTGTCAAAAATATCGCCCATGCAGATGCCCGCGCATAGGGCAGATACCCGATCACCACAGAACCGGAGACCGCAACCCCCCGGGTAAGCACTTTCCGCACTCACCCGGGTTACTTCCATATTATATATAATAGACCGGATTACCTGCCTACCAAATCTCCACGCGTTTGTTAGCTTCTCGGTACATGAGCTGACCTTCCTTAACACCAAATGCCTTGTAAAAATCCACAATATCGCTCAGCGGACCATTGATGCGCAAAAACTCAGGAGCATGCACGTCTACCATAATTTGCTGTGCCAGAGCTTCATCGCGTTTGTGTCCAAGCCACGAATAGGCATACCCAAGCCAGAAACGCTGCTCAGGAGTGTATCCATTCACCAGTTTCCCTTCTGTGTATTGCTGCGTTTTTTTGAATGCGTCCAGGCCGATCACCAGTCCACCCAGGTCCGCAATGTTTTCGCCCACGGTTGCTTTTCCATTCACGTGCATACTGTCCAGCACAACATAATTGTCAAACTGATCAATCATCAACTGCGCTTTTTTAGTGAATTTTTCCTCATCCTCTTTCACCCACCAGTCATTCAGGTTCCCTTTCTCGTCATACTGCCTGCCCTGATCATCGAAACCATGCGTAAGTTCATGCCCGATAGTCGATGCACCGGCATAAGAATAAACCACAGCATCATCAATAAGCGAATCGGGAACACCCGGAATAATAAAGATAGCCGCAGGCAGCACGATCTCGTTATTCGATGGATTGTAATACGCATTATAGGTCTGAGGTGACATGTTCCATTCTGTTCTGTCAACAGAAGTACCCAATTTCTTTATATTCCTGTTGAACCAAAAGATATCTGCATTAATGGTGTTGCGTACAAATGAGTTCCGGTCAATTTGCAAATCGGTGAAATCTTTCCACTTATCCGGATATCCCACTTTCCTGGAAATACTGTTTAATTTGACCAGTGCTCTCTCCTTTGTGCCCGCGCTCATCCAGTCAAGTTTAACAATGCGTTCGCGATAGGCGTCAATAATATCAGATACCAGCTTTTCATAACGGAGTTTCGTCTTGGCGGAATAATATTTCTGAACATAAACTTTGCCAAGCAATTCACCCATTTCATTCTCAACGGCATCCTGCATGCGTTTCCAGCGTGGGCGTTGTTCCTTCACACCAGACATAATTGTTCCGCGGAAATGAAAACGTTCCTTCGCAATTGCGCTGTTTAGTTTATCGGCATAGGCGTTCACCAGGTGCCAGCGGAGATATGTCTTCCACTGATCCATGGAAAATTTGTTCAAAGCAACGCCAACCTGAACAATAAATTCCGGTTGACCCACAATAATGCTGTCAATTCCATGCACTCCAACCTTTTCAAAGAACCGTTTCCAATCGAAAGAAGGAGCAAGCTTGCTAACATCCTCATACGTCATCTTATGATAATTCAGATAAGGATCCCTCAAATCTTCCAGTTTCCTTGATGAATCTGCGAGAAACTTTTCGATAGTAAATATCTCCATACCTTCGGCAGCGGCTTTTGCACTCTCTTCACCGGTCAGTTCAAGAATTTTTCCAATGTGTTTGGCATATTCGTTCCTTATATTTTCCGTTCGTGCATCATTCCTGAAATAATAGTCCCGCTGTGGAAGTCCCAAACCACCCTGCCACAGGTAAAGTGCCCACACGTCGCTGTTTTTCGCATCCTGATCAATGGTCATGGCAAACAGTGCGTTAACACCTTTAATTTGCAGATCGGCAATAACATTCAGCAAATCACTTGAGGTCTTCATTCCGGCAATGGCGCTAAATTCTTTCTCCAACCCGGAAATGCCCTGCCGTTCAATGGCAACAGTGTCCATTCCGGTTGCGTAATAGTCCCCTATCTTCTGAGTCGCGCTTCCTGTTTCTGCATTGGTAAATGCGGCTTCTTCCAAAATAGTCCTCAGACGGGTGTACGTCTCTTCCTGGACCAGATTTCCTATTCCCCAACCGCGTTCACTCGCGGGAATAGGATTATTTTTCATCCAGGTCCCGGTGGCAAATTTGAAGAAATCAACCCCGGGATTTACGCTCTTGTCAATGCCGGCGGTCAAAAAATCAGGTTTTGCACTTTGTTGAGCCAGTGTAAGTGAAGCGACGGTCAGCAGAAGCACGAAGGTGCGAATAAATGTTTGCGATAGTTTCATAACGTTATATGGTATTAATTGATGAAAATAATGAATCCGGTAAACAGGTAATGTAATGTAGTTGACAAAATAAACCGATAAAAATTTGTTTGTATGGTATTATTATTACGTGAATGGCTCCAACTGACCGGAATTCATGAAAAACAGTCCAATCCGGCTCTTTATTCCGTGTCCGATGGGCCTAATTCCCAACCGCAGCCTCCATGCTATATTGCCTTCAATTGCCTAAATTTCATCCGCAAAACCATTTTACCTTTTTGCAATTCATATTGTCCAATACAGATACTCACTATGATTGAAACAGAAGAGAACATGAAACTTAATACTCTGACTCTCGTATATCTGGCACTATTCAGCATCACCCAGTCACAATCCATGTGGCAATCGAAAATCATCCACTGGGGAGAAAACGGTAAACTTGTCTATGAACGGGATACCGAAGGAAACCGCATCCCTGATTTCAGCTATGCCGGCTATATGGGTGGCGGTGTTCCACTGCCGCAAATACCGGTCAAAAAAACCATCGCGCCGGTAAAAGGCGATAACACCATGCATATTCAAAGTGCTATAGACGAAGTTGGCAATATGCCCCCGGACAAAAACGGATTCAGAGGTGCTCTGCTGCTACAGCCCGGATACTATCCGGTCAGCGGCACCCTTAAGATTAAGTATAGTGGGGTGATTTTGCGAGGTTCCGGAGATGGTGAAGATACCACGAAGAACACGGTTATTTTTGGCACCGGCGACATTCCCCATCAAAGAACTTTACTCATCGCTGGTGGTGGAGGTAAAAATGCCTGGAGAAGTTTTCCCAAAACACCATTAACAGGCATAACTTCGGATACCATACTCCTGGGTGAGAATTCGTTCGCGGTTGAGAATACAGACAGCTATAAAGTTGGGGACAATATTATTATCTGTCACCCCTGCACCGAAGCGTGGCTAAAAAAAATTGATTATGGCGCAACAAACAATACTGCTCTTTCAGATGGCAAACCAAAGGGTGAACCCTGGAAAGTAGGTGAGCAGCCGGTAACCTATAACAGAATTATTACCGCAATCAGCGGGAACCGGATCACGGTGAATGTACCGGTTTATTATACTCTGATAAAACAAGACGCTCCTTCCTATATCTACAAAATAGCCCGGAAAGGTATCCTCAACAATATAGGCATCGAGAACCTGCGGGTTGATATTGAAAACAAAGGCGGTGAAGACGAGGATCACGTTCTTGAGGCAATTGAGCTTACACAATTGGAAGACTCCTGGGTACGTGATTGTACCATGTTGCACTATGTCCATGCGGGCATCAATACATCTTGGGCTGTCAGGGTGACCATTGCCAATTGCAAATCTATTGATCCGGTGAGTATTATCACCGGCAAACGGCGCTATAACTTCTGCGTTTCTGCCTCATCCCAACAAATTCTGTTTTACAAGTGCTATGCGCAAAATGGCAGACACCATTTCATTTCCAACGGCACAAGTTCTGCCTCTTGCATCGTGTTCCTTGAATGTACCAGTAAAGGCACTTATGCTGCAAGTGAAGGTCACCGCCGGTGGTCACAGGCACTGTTGTTCGACAACATCACGGAACTGGAGTCCAACATGAAAGGAAAAACCATCGTCCTTGGACTGTATAACCGCGGCAGCATGGGAACAAGCCATGGCTGGGCTTCTGTGAATTCAGTCGCGTGGAACTACAAAACTTCGCACAATACAATTATTATACAGAAACCGCCCACTGCTCAGAACTACGCTGTTGGCTGCACGGCGAATGTGACTGGCAAGCATCCACCGGCTCCATTTGAACACCCGGAAGGCTACATAGAAGGAACAAACAGTGAATATCTGTCTCCTGTATCGCTTTATCGGGCACAACTCTCCGAGCGTCTCGGAAAGGATTTTACAACAGGTGATGTATATTAACAGGTCATACCAATTTGTCCTCTGGCCGCATACAGGCAAATAAGTTGCCGGTTTCGTAACTTTTATAATTTGCATGATCACTAGCAAAACCTGGTGATGTTTCCGGAAGCTTATACAATTCTTATTTGCATTGCAATTATTATTTTCTTTGCCTAAGTTTCTTGTATCAAACTGGAATAAAAATGAAGCCCCTGGTAATAGTTGTTCTGTGTTGCTGTTCATGCATGCTGTTCGCCCAGCAGGAAGTTCCTTCTCCCACAGTCAAGGATTCTGCGCACATCCGCAAATTTGAACCGGTACGGCGACTCTCATTCAATCTTGAGTGGGGTCTGGTAAATATGCCTGGTTCAACGGACAATCTGTTTCTGGGCCGGAAACTCAGGTTGAGCAGTCAACCCTTTGGCTTCCCGGACAATAATTCTGCCAAAAATATGCTTCGCCCGCTGCAACTGCAATATTTGGAACAGCAACGCCTCGCCCCCTATTATTACATTCTCGGCACGCTTGAAGCTGGTGCCACCGGTTATCTTTTATACCAGCATTTGAAAAAGCACAGTGATCTTTACTAAAGAGGATTATTCCCGGGCAGTATTTTTTTCTTTTTAGGGATACAAAGTGAAGTCAATATTGATATTCCTTTTGCTCTCTTTTACTCCTGCTCTGCATGCTCAGCAGGAAGCTCCGTCTAAAAAACCGCAGGATTCGGTCAGAACAAAGGGAATTGAATCCACAACAAAACGTTTTTTGGGTTTCGAATGGGGTTTGGCCGGCACGCCGGGCCTGGCCGGTAAACAACTTTATGCCCGAAAACTCCGGCTTGGTGAGGATCCATTCATTATTCCACCTGCGAATTCCCCCCAAAACATTCTTCTCCCTTTGCTGGAAAAATACCGGGAACAAAAAAAACTGGCACCTTACTATTATGTGCTCTCCATGCTCAGAGATGGTTTTGCCTGCTTCCTTCTTTACCGGCATCTGCATAAATACGATTATCTTTATTGAGGAACTGATCGTTGTTCGAAATTAATTTTATATCTTTTCGGGAAGCGAAAAGATTATTTTCAACCCAGGCACCAGGCAAGTCCGGAAATGGCGAAAAACAAAAAAAATCAGATCCAAACTAAACACGCTTCCGAAACCCGAACCCTTTTATTCAAGGTTTTACCTTATATAATAATCACTTCAATAGCAGGGCTTCTTTACGTTCAAACGCTTAGTTTCGGTTTTACGGGCCTCGATGACACCCTCATTATACGCGACAAGATGACTTGGCTCGGGAATCCTGGAAACGTTTTCAACGCATTCACCCGGGATGCATTCAATGAGGCCAAAGGCGATGCATTCTACCGTCCTCTGCAGACCATCACTTATATGATCGATGCCTACGTTTCCGGAGGCGAACTCCTGATGTTCCATCTTGATAACTTACTCCTTCACATACTCACTTGTTGCGCACTATTCTTCCTGCTTACCAAAATGGATGTAAGCAGAACATTAGCTTTGACCGGTTCAGTTTTGTTTTCAGTACATCCCCTGTTTACGCACGCCATATGTTGGCTGCCCTCCCGTGGCGATCTTCTCCTGGGGCTTTCAATGATGGTTTCATTTATTTTTTTTATCAACTATCTGAAAACCGGAAGAATCGTTGCGTTGTGTTTTCATGGCTTATTTTTCGTGGTCGCCCTGTTGTCCAAAGAAACGGCTGTGATATTTCCAGGCCTGTTGATCACTTGGTATCTCCTGTTCAACCGGGATAAACCGGTAAAACAAATTGCAGTTCCTGCCGTTTTTGCCATCACTGCTTCACTGGCTTACATTTTGATAAGAAAGCAGGTAATCTATTCAGAACCCGCAGCTGAATTTTATGGGATTCTGCCTTTACTAAAAAACCTTCCAACAATTCCAATCACGTTGGCAAAACTGCTTCTTCCTTTGCACATGTCCCCCATGCCACGCTTCAATGGTTTCTTCACTGTTTTTGGTTGTTTTGTTATAAGCGGATTACTCCTGCTTATTATAAAGAGTAAACAGGAAAACCGGATTTTTTTTGCATTTGGAACACTATGGTTTGTTGTATTTTCACTTCCACCCCTCCTTTTCCGCCACCCGTGCGCTGATTTTGGTTATCAGTATTTGGAACACCGCGCCTACGTGCCGATGATCGGATTTATTTTCTTCCTGCCCCCTCTTAAACGCATATTGTCCCCCATTCGTGAACGCCGCTTTGTAAAGTTGACAGCATTCGTAATACTGGTATTTGCCGCCGTTTCATTTAATAATGCAAAAAACTATACAGATCCAGTGGCGTTCAATAATGCAGTCCTCTCAATAGACCCGACAAATGCATCCGCCTATAACGCGCGGGGAATGTACAAGTTTAGCTCCGGAGACATCAATGGTGCGCTGGAAGACTACACCAAGGCCATTTCTCTCTATCCCAAATTCTTTGATTTCTGGTATAACCGCGGGGTAGTCCGCGAGCATTTGCAGGATCATAATAATGCCATAAACGATTATCTGAAAGCAATTTCTCTGGACAGTACACAGGGCTATGTCTATTATAACCTTGGGAATATTTATGCTGATCAAAACGAGTATCAGAGGGCAATCGCATTCTACTCTAAGTCGCTCCAGCATACAAGCGATGATCCGGAGGTATACAATAATCGTGCAAATGTTAAATGCCTGACGGAAGACTTCCACGGCGCTCTCACCGATTGTGATAGCGCACTCAAATTAAATCCGGAATTCTCAGAAGCATATTTTAACAGGGGTTTGGTTTGGTACCATTTGAAGAATTCCCCGGAGGCCCTTTACAATTTGTCGCAATCTCTTCGCCTAAAACCGGCATTTGCCGAAGCGTACTATACACGGGGTCTTGTATATGCCTCAGTTGGTGAACGTGACAAAGCGGAAGCGGAATGGCAGAAAGCTGCTGAACTGGGCAGCCGCGCAGCCGGCGACAGCCTGGCAAATAAAAGAAAGTGACCTAATTAGTATATTGCACAGTATGCTTATTAAATTTATTTTTGACTGAACTAAAACGGAATTATACATGGATAATTATTCTCAAGACGCACGGCTTGCAAAAGTCGTCACAGATATTCAACAGGCATTTCTCACTAAAGTATATGGATGGATGACGCTCGGCCTTCTTGTCACCGCGTTAACCGCGATCTATTTTATGGCATCAGGTCTGATCGAAGTTGTTTTCACCAACCGGATGGTGTTCTATGCGCTGATTTTTGGACAATTTGGACTCGTAATATATCTTTCTGCCAGGATCGCGAAACTTCAGGCAACAACAGCAGTCCTCCTTTTCTTGCTCTATTCTGCCCTCACCGGCATGACCTTCTCGGTCATTCTCTCCCTTTATGTCCCCGAGTCTGTAGCTTCTATCTTCCTCACGACAGCCGGAATGTTCGCTGCGATGAGTGCTTATGGCTATATCACCAAAAAGAATCTTACCGGAGTCGGGCAATTCATGATGATGGGTTTGATAGGGGTTATTATTGCCTCTGTAGTAAATTTATTCCTCCGCAGCGCGGATTTAAACTGGATAGTTTCATTCCTGATGGTAATCATATTCACCGGTTTGACCGCGTATGACACCCAAAAGCTGAAAAACATGGCGGTGGCAACACTCAATAACGACGGCATTTCAACCCAGGCCTCCGTCCTTGGAGCACTTACGCTTTATCTGGACTTCATCAATCTTTTCCTCGCACTCCTGAATTTGTTCGGAAGAAGAAGATAGCCTAACCAATTGTTCCGAAGCCGGCTTTAGATGATTTTCAGCCTCAAATAACGCGGCAACTGCTTATTTGAGGCTTTTTTTTATGCCCGCCGGAATCAATAATTTAATCCATCCCGGATTTCATTTATTCGTATTATTTCCTATCTTACTTCCGACTAATTAGTGTGTGTGTAACCAGCAAACAGGAAAATGCAATGAAACTTGTAAAAGATATTTTGAAAGTTAAGGGTACTTCAATCTGGGCGGTTAAGCCCGATACTTCAGTGTTCGATGCCCTCCAATTGATGGCGGATAAGGAAATTGGCGCTGTTTTGGTGATGAAGGATGAGGAGCTTGTCGGTATCCTGTCTGAACGTGATTATGCCAGAAAGGTCGCCCTTCAGGGCAAACATTCAAAAGAACTCTTTGTCCATGAAATCATGTCGGCACATCTCGTTTCCGTAACTCCTGATCAAAACATCGAAGAGTGCATGGAACTGGTTACCGGTAAGAAGATCCGCCACCTCCCGGTGATTGAAAACGGCAAAGTGATTGGTCTCATATCCATTGGTGATATTGTTAAAGAGACTATTTCGGAAATGCAGGATCTTATTTCACAACTGATGAGCTACATTTCCGGAACGCCCTGACAACGGTTTCATTTTCGATATATAATAGCTTCTGTTTCCGAACTCCCGAAGGTGGATGGCTTATAACAAAGTACTTTGTCATTGCGATGAGTCATCGTCGAAGTGCCTCATCCCGCCTCACGCATAGGCGTCAAACTAACGAAACAATATATTAGACTTTCATTTCTGATGTGCCAACGGTACAAAACATGAATAACCGTGGGCGCGAGCCCACGGCAGGAAGATGAGACTGAATCCGTCCCTGAAAGGGGCGAATAAAAGCAGCAATCGTGCTATGGATTACGCGAATATGGCAAAACAGTTACCGGTCAGTTGGACTGGAAATTAACAGATTCAAACCAATTAAAGGGTTTTGTTCGCCCCTTTCAGGGACGGATAATTCTTAAGTAGGTTACCGCGGGCTCGCGCCCGCGGTTATTCAAATTTAGTCCTTTCAGGACATGAACAAATCATAATAGCCTTCACGACCATTGTGGCAATGTGCACAATGAACAATAGAAATTCTTTCATCCAAATTTTAAGTTGACGCCTATGCGTGTGCGGGGCAATCTCAACTTTAATGACTATAAACATAGTTTTATTAAACAGAATTCACGGTGGAATTAATTATTCGACAACCATCATAGGAAGTAAACTATAATGAGCGTGGGTTCTCAGCCTACGGTTGTGAAATAAGAGTGGGAATCGTCCCCGAAGCGGGACAAATAAAAAGTTGCAGCTTTATGTACACTCAGCGAACTCCATTTTGCCCTGCTGTTAGGATCGCCGAATAATAAACATGTATTAATCTCACCATTCAGACACCACCGAACAAATCATCATTAATCAATGCCCTGGTATGCCACCGCTATACAGCAACTGCGTTCGCGCATGCAGCTTTCCGCGTAGCCAACTGTCAGTCATCTGCTTTCACCGTCGTCTATCAGCCTCAAAAACCATTTATCATTAATTCTTCCATGTGGGCTGTTTTCGCAGTAATTTTGGTATAGACACTTTAAATGTTTATTACATTTATTAATTATAAAGAAAAAGACATGAAACACTCAATACTAAGTTACTCTTTGCTCTTCATATTTTCCTTGGCGGTTGCCGGTCCGGTTTTCGCGCAAGAGAACGACCAGGATACAACCAGTGAAAACTCAGTCTGTCAGGATTCAACGGACCAGGAACAGGTCGAATTTCACTGGTTCCATAAAAAACATCATAAGAACATGCATTACGAATTCTGGGACTATGGGTTCGGTGGCTTCAAAAATGGTGGCCCGTTCATGCAGGTTAACTATGGCAGATCAGAAAATAAAATCAACAGTCTTCTTGGGTCAATGGACAAAACAGGATATGCCCAGGTAAAGCTCGGACATGAATATCAGAAGCCCGTAAGCAAGAAATCTTCTGTTCTGAAATATAATAGTCACTATGCTGAATTCGCAATTGACAATGCCGACCTTTGGAAAAATAACACCGTTGGCAATCTGGATGCCGAATCGGTGATGTTTGGTATCGGATGGGATAAAGGATATGGCTACGCCGCCGGATCATCCGCATTTCTGTTCACCACTGGAAACGGCTTCGGATGGACCAGACTGAGAATCAACAATGCTATCCTCCACAACAGCGACGTGAATAAGCTCGCCTATTTCGACGATACGTTCCGCTTTGGAATTAAAAGTGAATCTTCAATTAAAATGCAGTTCATTCCTGCTCTTTCAGTTGATGTCTCTTACGAACGCGCACAGGTCTATCAGCGTGTGCTCTTCTGGAAAATGGGAGCCAGCCTTATCACCGAAGCTGCCTGCCAGGGACTTCTTGATGAATTCATTGGCAAAGTCTTAAAAAGTTCACCGACTGCAGCCCCCATCCTCAACTTTGTGCTTAAAAGCGGATTGTCGTATGGCATTTATGAGCTCAGAAAAGACGCTATGAACTTCCCATTCGGTGGTGAAGACCCTTTGATGAAAGCTACTTATAAGATCGGCATGACATTCAATTTCTGATAATTGGATTATTGTAAACGGGGCGGCCTTGGTAAGCCGCCCCGTTTATCGGTCGTTTCGGCTGAGCCATATAACCCGCATTTCACCTTTTCTGCATAATTATTCCTTTATTACGCCATTTCTTCAAGTTTTTCTTGGATATTTCAGAAAAAACTTTTTATATTTAAGCATGACAAGAGCAAAAGTATTTAGCCCGTTTTTTAGCAATTTTTATTACTACTTTAGTAGCACGGGCGACATTTGCTTATAATGATCAAAAATTTTATAAAGTAAACAGGCGCCCGGTTCATTGAGACCGGGTTTTTTTTTATATGGCAAAACGAATAGCAATACAAGGCTTTGAAGGCAGCTTCCATCAGGAAGCAGCATGGAGTTTCTATGGAAAAGACGTTGAGGTTATCCCCTGCGCCACCTTCCGTGAAACAATTAAACATGCGTGCGATAAAAAAGCATCGGATGGCGGGCTCATGGCAATTGAAAACTCACTTGCCGGAAGTATTCTGCCTAATTACACATTACTGCAGCACAGCAATCTCCGTATAACCGGTGAGATCTATTTACAGATCCGTCAGCAGCTGCTCACCGTGCCCGGTGTTAAACTGGAAGAGATACGTGAAGTGCACAGCCACCCTATGGCCATTCTGCAGTGCACCGACGTGCTCGAAAAACATGGGTGGAAACTCGTGGAAACGGAAGATACTGCATTGAGTGCAAAACAACTCAAACAACACCGACCTAAGCATATCGCAGCAATTGCCAGCAAAATTGCCGCAGAAATGTTCGGCCTTCAAATTATTCTCCCCAATATCCACACGCTTAAAAATAATTACACCCGGTTCCTGTCGCTCCAACGGGAAGACAAAGCACCAAAAATTGAAAACGCTAATAAGGCCTCACTCTATTTCCAAACTAACCACACTCGTGGAAGCCTGGCTCGGGTACTGACCAAAATTGCCGAAAACGAAATTAACCTGAGCAAACTGCAATCCTTTCCCATTCCGGGAAGCAACTGGAAATATTTTTTCCACGTGGACATGGAGTTTGAAACCATTGATCATTTTAACAAAGTATTATCCGAAATTATACCCATAACCGAATCGCTAAAAGTTTATGGAATATATCAGAAAGGACGCACGGTATAACATATGGTAGTCTCTGAACGCTTAAGCCAGATCCGTGAATATTATTTCTCGACCAAATTAAAAGAAATTGACGATCTGAAAAAAGCCGGCAACGATATTTTCAGCCTGGCCATCGGCAGCCCGGATTTTCCCCCGCATCCGGACGTAATTAAAACACTGCACGAGGAAGCGTTGAAGCCAAATCAACATGGTTATCAAAGCTACCGGGGAACTGAACTTCTCCGGAAAGCCTTCAGTGAGTTCTACGAAACTTATTATCAGGTTTCTCTGGATCCCGCTACTGAAGTACTTCCGCTCATAGGAAGCAAAGAAGGCATTTTTCACCTGTGCATGTCATACCTCAATCCCGGCGATGAAGCCTTGGTTCCTGCATTGGGATATATTACTTACCGTGCAGCAGTATTATTAAGTGAAGCTACACCCCTCACCTACTCCATGAAAGAGGAGAATGATTATTTTCCTGATTTTGAAGAACTGGAGAATACTGACCTCTCAAAGGTTAAAATGATGTGGGTTAATTACCCTAACATGCCAACGGGACAGATGCCAACTCTTGAGTTGTTTGAAAAGCTGATCGCATTTGGAAAGAAACATAACATCCTGATTTGCCATGATAATCCCTATTCGTTTATTCTGAACGTAAACCCAATGAGTATATTGAGCGTTCCGGGTGCAAAAGAAACAGCCGCTGAGTTGAACTCCTTGAGCAAATCACACAATATGCCCGGCTGGCGTGTTGGCGTGCTTGCTGCCCGTGAGGAAATCACGTCAGATGTGCTCAGATTTAAAAGCAATATTGACACCGGAATGTTCTATGCCACCCAGGCGGCAGCTGCAAAGGCCCTTTCATTGCCGGCAGAATGGTTTCAAACGCTCAATCTTGAATACTGGAAACGCCGCGTTAAGGCTCACGAAATGCTTGACGTAATGAAATGTTCATGGAATAGCAACCATTCCGGGATGTTTGTTTGGGCAAAAATTCCGGATACATATAAAGATGCTTTCGAATTCACGGACAAACTGCTTTATGAATGTGGCATTTTCATCACTCCGGGTCAGGTGTTCGGTGAAAGCGGGCACAGGTTCATCCGCGTCAGCATCTGCTCACCCACCCATGTGTTCGAAAAAGCCATTGAGCGGGTAAAGGCGGTAACATGGTAATCGGCGTAATTGGAATTGGACTCATTGGCGGTTCGTTGGCCCTCAGCCTTAAGGATAATGGTTTTGCCTCTTCAGTAGTTGGATATGATTCAAACCCTGAACATGCACAGGAAGCGCTGTTCTTGAAAATTGTCGATGATATCATGACCATCCCGGAATTGATTACCAAATCAGACATGATAATCCTTGCGACTCCGGTTGATGCTGCCGCAGAAATGCTTCCGTCAATCATGGACGCTGTCTCTGATAAACAGGTTGTCATTGATGTCGGCTCAACAAAGGAAGCGATCTTAAACTGTATTAAAGATCATCCCCGTAAAACGCGTTTCGTTGCCACACACCCCATATGGGGAACCGAATACAGTGGCCCACGGGCAGCCATTCGGGGCCAGATGAAAGGTAAAATTACTGTTATTTGCAATCCTGAAGACAGCGACGTTGACGCGGTTGTCCATGTGGAACAACTGTATAACAGCCTGGAAATGAAAAAGGTATATCTCGATGCAAAGGCACACGATCTTCATGCCGCATATATAAGCCACATTTCGCACGTAGCCTCTTTCGCCTTGGCCTTAACTGTATTGGAAAAGGAAAAGGAAGAAGATAAAATATTCAGACTGGCAGGAAGCGGTTTCGAAAGCACTGTGCGTCTTGCCAAGAGTAATCCGGACACCTGGGTTCCCATCTTCAAACAAAACAGAAGCAACCTGCTGGATGTTTTGAACGAGCAGATATATCAGTTGCGCACAATTAAAAAGCTTCTGGAAATGGAAGAGTATGACGCGCTCCATAAGTTGATCTCAGAAGCAAATGAAATTAAGAAAATAATAAAATAATAGAGAAGAGTAAGAACATGGAAACGCAAAAAGAAGCAAACAAAATAGATATCGCTGAGGTGTGGGGAAAGCGGCCTATGATCGTCGCAGGCCCGTGCAGCGCTGAGACTGAAGAGCAGGTGGTAAATACGGCAATGCAGCTTGCCGCGATCAACCGCGTACATATATACCGCGCCGGTATCTGGAAACCTCGCACCCGCCCGGGCAGCTTTGAAGGTGTTGGCACCAAGGGCCTCCCCTGGATGCTCAAGGCAAAACAAATGAGCGGAATTCCGACCACTGTTGAAATTGCTACCGCGAAACAGGTGGAAGATGCACTGCATTTTGAAGTTGACGTACTCTGGATCGGTGCAAGAACCAGTGTTAATCCGATAAGTATGCAGGATATCGCCGATGCACTTCGAGGCGTCGATATTCCCGTTCTTATCAAAAACCCCATTAACCCCGATCTCGAGTTATGGACAGGTGCTGTTGAACGCATAGCAAAAGCCGGCATCAGCAGAATTGGTCTCGTGCACCGCGGATTCAGCGTTTATGGCAACACCGAATACCGTTATGCCCCCATGTGGCATCTTGCAATCGAAATGAAACGCCGTAATCCGGATTTATTGATGCTCTGCGATCCTGCTCATATATCAGGCCGCACCGACATAATTCAACGGGTTGCCCAAAAAGCAATCGATCTTGACTACGATGGCATCATGATTGAGAGTCATTGCAATCCCGCTGAAGCCTGGACGGATAAAAAACAACAGGTAAGCCCAACAGAATTATTGACCCTGCTGGACAGCATCATCTGGAGGAGAGAAAAAACTGAAGAATCTACATTCAATGTCAACCTCGAAAAACTGCGCGAGCAGATCAACCAGATTGATGATGAAGTGTTGCAGTTATTGGGACAGAGAATGAAAATCGCGGAGAACATCGGATTATTCAAGAAAGAGAACAACGTCACCATTCTCCAACCGTCACGTTGGTCCGAGATTTTCGAGAAAACTATTCAGAAAGCTGAGGCACTGGGCTTAAGCCGCGAGTTTATCGTAAAATATCTTGACTCTATCCATGAGGAAAGCATCAACCGCCAAAACTCGGTTATGAATTCATAGTAGTATTGCTGACCATTTATGCCTCTCTTTACCTGCAAGGAGAGGCATTTTTATATCCGCCCGTTTCTCTCATTTCGTTGTGATTGTTCAATCGTCCTTAACCGGGTTCACCAGTCATGTAGTTGCCCGATATGAAGAAGCTGAAACCAGATGATCGGGATGGATTTCGGGATCAGAGGAAATTCCATTCTGCCTGCAAAAGCCAACCCGATCATCATTGAATATTATTTTATCGACAGAAAACGATCGCTCGGAGTCATCGATATACCACAGCGTTTTGGAGCTTGTGAGTCGTAAGTGTTTCCACAGGTCTGGCACACAAAATACTGTGATGGCAATGTACCTTCCATTTTGGAATTCAACTTATCCAAAGCATTCTGATACATCACTTTATGTTTTTGCTCAGTTTGGTATGCATAATTGAAGGAAATAGTAGCAAGATTTACTCCTGCAGCATTTGAAACCTTAAGAAATTCCGGGTACATGGTTGTGACTTCATACGATTCACCTTTAATCGCATCCTCAAGGTTTTCTTTTGTGGATTTAACGGTAAATTTCGGAGTTATCTTATCCGTTTTTTCACCTAATTGCTCAAGCACTGCACGGTGGTTGGCTGCATGTATTTTTTCCGATTTTGAAGCTGCTTCGAACAGGAGAGCAATTTTAGTGTATCCTTCGAGCCGCGCCTTTTTCGAATAATCGGCATATTTGGCACTCGCCGTGGTTTCTCCAAGTAATGCAGATTTGAGATTCTGTATAGTCTTGGCATCAGTTGCATTTTTTGGGAAAAGCATCGAAGCCGACACGACCATGAGCAGAAATGCCACGAAAAAAGTTTTTGGTATCATTTGTTATTCCTTTATGTAAATTGTTATCGTAACCAATTTACCGCGCGCCATCTAATAACAGCTTTAAGGCAACCTTAATAATTGCTTAAAATTGATTGCCTTTCTTAAACGTGACACTGAATTTTGTCCCCGACATTACTTCACTTTCAACATTAATTTCTGCATTCAACAGGTCAGACAGCTTTTTGACTATTGCCAGTCCCAGCCCAACGCCAGGAATTTCCGTGCGGGATTCAACTCCCCGGTAGAAGGGATGAAATATGTGTGCTTTTTGATCGACGGAAATCCCCATCCCATTGTCTTCAATCAGGATTTGCACACTCTCCTGTTTCTCAAGTACTGCTATTTTAATTTCCGGATTTGAACCGGAATACTTAATGGAATTTGACAAAATATTTGTTAAAATTATTTCCAGCAATGAGATGTCAGTCGTTAATGAACCGGATCTGTCGATATTTTGTATTATGCGGATATGTTTTTTCGTTATATCCATCGCGAAACGGTTAAGTATCTTATTAATAATCTCTGGAAGGTCAGCCCTCTCAATAACAGGAACATATTTTCCCGAATCAAACCTTGCAAGCAATAAGAGCTGCTCAAGAATATGCTCCATCCTTACTATCTCAGATAAACAGAACTCAATTTTCTCTTCATATTGTTCCGGTAAACGAGGTTTCCTTATTAAAACCTCCAGTGTCCCTTTTATTACTGACAGAGGGGTTCTCAATTCATGCGACGCATCGGAAGTGAATTGCTTTTCGCGGTTCAGTGCATCACTCAGCCGGTTAAGCAGCTCATTTATGGTAATAACCAATCGGTGCAATTCATCTTTATGCATGGGTATTGCAATTCTCTGCATCAGATTTTCCCGTGTTATCAGTTCCGTGGTTTCAATAACATCCCAGATGGGAGAAATACTTTTCCCGGCAATCAACCTGGTAGAAAAGAACAAAATAAGGGTAATAAACAGAAATGCAAGCGATAAGACATATGATAGATTTTTCAGCAAATATTCCGATTCTTCAAGAGGTATTGCCATTACAATATAGCCAACTGTCTTTCCGATCGGGTTTACTATTGGCTGTTGAAGCTGCCTTATAAATGAGCCTGAAAAGCTGTTATTGTAATAGGTCTTTCCTTTAATGTCGCTTTTGCAATGCAGTGAGTCATTCACCAGGTTGGTTGTCCTCTTTAGAACCATTCCGGTAATGCTGTTAAGCTGCATGAATACTGGATTGACTTCAATTTGCCTGTGTTCGTTTTCACCCCATTCAAAATGGTTCGCAACAAAGAACGTATCATTCAGAACTACAAGGCTATGCTGCAGCTCCAACGATTCCTGATCAAGATCCCCGTCAAGGTGATTATATACCGTAAAATATACAACGACATATATCAAAACAAATATAAATAAAATGAGTGAGGAGGATAAGAGAAGATAATAAAGTGAGATACGATTCCTCAAACTAAGATTCATTTTCTTCCCTGAGTATGTAACCTACGCCCCTTATCGTATTAATAAAACTGTTTTGCTGATCATCATCCAATTTTTTTCTTAAATAATTGATATATACATCAATAACTGATGTATCTGAATCAAAGTGGAGATCCCAGACATGTTCAATAATTCGTGTCCGTGTACATACCTTCCCTTTATTGCGAATAAGGAACTCCAGAAGAGCATACTCCTTTTGAGTAAGCTGTACCGGGAGTGAACCTTTAAAGACGGAATGCGAGTCCAGATCAATTCTGATGTTTTTAAACTCAAGAACCGATGTTTCAGTTAGCTTGAGTCTGGTATGCACCCTGATCCGGGCAAGCAATTCAGCAAATGCAAAAGGCTTTTTAATATAATCGTTTGCGCCGGACTGTAGACCGAATACTGTCTCATCTACAGTGTCTTTGGCGGTGAGAAAGATAACAGGCGTGGATTTGTTTTTAATTCTGAACTGCCTGATCATTTCTATACCGCTGATTCCGGGCAGCATCCAATCCAATAAAATCAGATCATACTCATTTGAAACCGCCATTTCAAGACCTTCCCGACCATTGCCGGTTATGTCCACAGCATAGGACTCTTCCTGGAGTCCATCCCTAAGAAAATTAGCAATACCTGGTTCGTCTTCTACAACAAGAATTCTCATTTATGTCTAATCATTATCCGTTTTTTTTTCTGTTTCATCTGTGTTACCGTCAGATGTTCCCATGCCAAGATTTATCTGCACACCCGCGGCATGTTTATAAACCAGTTGGCCTCCGTAATACCCTGTTCGTGCGACAGCAAAAACGCCAACTGCGAACAGCACAAAAGAAACCCATCTTAAAAATTTTATTTTATCCTTTAGCAGAATATATGCGATTCTGATAACAGATGCACTTATAATTATCCAAAGCGCCAGCCCCGCCGCATGTTCGTGAGTCTCCAGTGCCGTTTTTAGTGCACCGGTTTCGGAAATACCTTCACCGGCAAGGTCCCCTGAAAGATAAGCCGCTGCAATTCCTAAAGTCCCGAGAATCAGGAGATAAAATGCAACGGTGGAGAATAATTCTTTTTTTATAAATAGCGAGGCTAATTCAAAGAGGAACCCCACCAAAATCAGCGCGATCGGGAAATGAACGATCATTGGATGCAAGTGACTGGTATCGAGCATAGTAAACTCCGTTTTTTTTATTGTGAACATACTATTGTCTGTCTTAAGGGCGTCTTAGCGAAAACTTAATATTGACTTAATATTGTCGTATGGTGTCAATTTGACTTCTCCGTTTTTGGCAGCACTTTGTTCAACTCTACCAGGATTTTTCCGGTACTGAATTTTCCCCCATATTTGGCATTTGCAAAAACCCCGGTTCTGTTTATTTTAAAGTTTAATTCAGTATATGGGTCATAACAACAAAAGGACCAAACATGCCCGACAACATTAAAATTCTAAATACGGAAATCCTCTCAGACAACTGGTACACCCTGCGCAAAATTACTTATGACTATCTGAAAGCCGATGGCACCTGGCAAACACAAAGCCGGGAGGCTTACGACCGGGGAAATGGCGCAACCATATTACTCTACAACAAAGAACAAAAAACAGTGGTCCTCACCCGCCAATTCAGAATGCCGACATTTATTAACGGGAACGAAACAGGTATGATGATTGAAGCATGTGCTGGCTTGCTCGATAAAGACAATCCGGAAGATTGTATCCGCCGGGAAACCCAGGAAGAAACAGGCTATAAAATCACTGACGTTCGAAAGGTATTTGAAGCGTATATGTCTCCAGGTTCGGTTACCGAGATATTATACTTTTTCATTGCAGAGTATGCAAAGTCCATGAAAGTACACGACGGGGGTGGCATTGAAGAGGAAGAAGAACATATCGAAGTCCTTGAACTCGGTATTGACCAGGCAATGAACATGATAGACCGCGGCGAAATAAACGACGCAAAAACGATATTGCTGCTGCAATATGTTAAGCTGCATGGTATTTTATGAGGTATTAACACCGTAAGGAGCGTTCGCTTCACTTTGCCAATTCCGGTTTTATGGAATCACCTAAGCAGGTTTCTCAGTCTCAGGTTTTCCTCCACTGAACCACTCTGTCTTTTTGTTACCTTCCCTAAAATGCAGCCATGTTAATATAATGCCGAAAACAAGCGCCAGGCGAATAGAGGTGGCCCAGTCAAAAGCACTCTGATCACGAAGCGGCAGATTATAGAGAAAAGTAATTGCCGCACTCACTAAATAAGTAACGCCGCATATTCAAAAAAAAATCCATGAACAGTTTCGGACCAACTAATATAGATCGAACTTAACTGCTCACTATATTAATTACTTAATCTCACCAGACTTTGAAGATACATTTCAATATTTGTATACTTTTGGGACAAAGAGTAGAGAACATTATCAGACGGATCATTTTCATTCAGTCCGTTCGGTTTCTCCCACTCATCGGGCATCCCATCATGATCGGAATCTGTGGGCGCGGGGTCAGAATCCAGTTTTGGCCATCCGCCAACTTCATCCTGTGAGTCAATGATCCTTCCGGTTCCTTTTTTCACTTCATCAATAAGCCGCAAATCTACTATATCCCGTTCAGGGCATACTGCCCCCGCCTGGGCAAGAACATCGTGGTATGCTTTCAAGGCAGACGTGGTGGTGACAAACGGTGTTACAAAAGGCGTATCAACCAATGCAACCTCGCCCTGTATCTTTCCATTGACTGAATAAAACATCGCCGCCGGGGTTTTAGTCTGCTCAGGTCTTCCTTCAACAACATTATCTTTGATAAAATAAACAACATGCGCGCTTTTTGTCAGAACAATGGGGGGATTCATGCTGCTGTTCACACCCGGCCGAAGAAAGTTTGCCACATAATTTGCACTCAGGTTGTCCCCTGTCATGCCACTGCATATTGCGCCCCAGTTGTATATCACATTATTGCGAAAATCATAGGTCGGCCATGGTCCTTCTCCATAGTTATCCCCCAAACGCGGATTTCGTGCGTTGTTTTTCAGCCATAAGTTATGATGGAATGTCACTCCCCCGTTGGCGCGTACCAAAGAACCATACCCGTGCGGACCTTTCTTATGAACACTCTTATTCAATGCCTCACCTATCAGGCACCACTGAATGGTAATATTCGAAATGCCACCGGACGGAGAAAGACACTCATCAACAGCCCAGGTGGCGCTGCAATGGTCAATAATAACATCATGTGCATTTCCTCCAACCGATATCGCATCCACTTCCTTCCCCAGTAAATTCCCGGGGCGTGACCTGATAAACCGGACAATCACATCATGCGTTTCAATGATCAATGCATTCCTCATGAGACATATTCCATCCCCTGGGGCTGACTGACCCGCAATCGTAATATAAGGATTGCTAATTGTTACTGGTTTAAATAGTTCAATAGTACCCGATACCTTAAAAACAACTATCCTTTTCCCGGGTGCCTGACATGCCTGACGAAAACTTCCCGGGCCGGAATCGTTCAAATTATCAACCTCAATAACGCTTCCTCCACGCCCACCTTGCGCAAAACGGCCAAATCCTTCTGCATCTGGAAACGCCAGCGGCTGTGCACATAAACAAGCACTCAACATATAAAATATGATTCCGGGCAATACCATTGAATATTTCATCATCTTGCTTTTATCCAAACAATTGAACATGTTTCTTGCTTTTACATACTGAAATTTGAAAATAAACTTCAATTCACAAATTTACCATTTTTGCTCACATTTTGCCGAAGTTCCACATATTATCGCCGGCACTAACCACTTAATCGGAATTTGGCTATATTTGCCGTGAAAGCGCAAAACTGGTGTGGCATGCAGTGGCAATTAATCCATCCATGAAATGCCTTTTTTAGTAGGTTTCGCTAATTTATACAAACCATTTATAAAGTTGAAAATGAAAAATAGACATTATATCGTCGCCTTGATCTTTTTAACCTTCTTCGTCATCTCCCTGATCACCAATATACTTGGGGCACTTAATCCCGATGTAATTAAAAGCTTTAATCTAAGCTTAACTCTTTCGGCCCTGCTGCCTTTTGCGTTTTTTATTGCCTATGGCGTCATGTCTATCCCCGCGGGAATGCTGGTTGAAAAATTCAAAGAAAGAACAATAATGGTAGCAGCATTTGCAATAGCATTTGCCGGAGCAATACTTTTTTCAATGTTTCCCCATTACCTGGTTTTTATTATTTCGCTGTTTTTAATGGGAACCGGAATGGCAATGCTGCAGGTGGCCATCAACCCGCTCCTAAGAGTTTCTGGGGGCGAAGAGCATTTTGCCTTTAATTCAGTATTCGCACAATTGATCTTCGGAGGAGCCTCATTTATTGCCCCCCTGTTTTTAACATTTCTGATCACTAGCATTGAACAAAAAACGGGAACAAATCCGGTTAAAGCTGTTTTTGCTCCGCTTGTACCCGCAAATCTTTCATGGACCTCATTGTATTGGGTTTTTGCATTCATTTCTTTGGTAATGATTATAATCATTCTTCTCACAAAGTTCCCCAGGGTAGAACGTAAGGAAGATGAAACTGCCGGCACATGGAAAACTCACAAACAACTCTTCGCACAAAAAACAGTAATTCTCTATTTTATTGGAATTTTCGCGTATGTCGGCACTGAACAGGGTGTTTCCTACTGGCTGTCGAATTTTCTCCAAAGATATCACGGATACGACCCACTAACGGTCGGTGCTTCCACAGTAGGGTGGTTCTGGGGATTGATGGCAATTGGCTGCCTGGTTGGCTTGGGGTTGCTGAAGCTTTTTGACAGCAGGAAGATACTGGTGTTTATGGTCATTTTCGCAGCGTTGTTTTTATCCATTGCCTTGTTCGGGTCAGGCAATAATGCATTGATTGCCTTCCCCATGGTCGGGTTTTTCCTTTCGGTAATGTGGTCAATCGTTTTTTCTTTGGCCTTAAATTCATTGGAAAACCACCACGGTTCATTCTCAGGAATTCTTTGTACTGCGATAATTGGTGGTGCGGTTGTTCAAATAGTAATTGGCTGGTTGGGTGATCTCTTTGGTCTGAGAGCAGGAATGTGTTTCATCTATTTGACACTGGGCTACCTGTTCAGCATTGGCCTTTGGGCAAAGCCAATCATCACCAACGAAACCATCAAACTGAAAAAAACTTTGAAAACAACTAATTGATCCATAGCGGTTCTTACCATAGAGTAAAGGCTGCTATTAACCTATTCAGCATATTAAAGGACACTGGTAATGGGAATTTTGGGTATTGATTTGGGCGGCACCAACATTCGCGTTGGTTTGGTTGAAAACAATAAATTAATAAAAGTTGAATCCGCCGAAGTTGGCAAAAACAGCAGCGAAATTCAGGTGTTGGATAACATATTTAATCTGATTGACTGCTATTCAACCGGGGAGATAGGCGGTATCGGAATAGGCGTTCCCAGTGTAGTGGACGTGGAAAAAGGGATCGTTTACGATTTACAAAACATTCAATCGTGGAAAGAAGTCCATCTAAAGGACTTGTTGCAAAAAAAATACAATGTTCCGGTCTATGTGAATAACGATGCCAATTGCTTTGTCGTGGGTGAAAAGCACTTTGGAAAAGCAAAAGACTATAATAATATCGTTGGGCTGATCACAGGCACCGGTTTAGGCGCAGGGATAGTGATTCACGGACGGCTCTATGCAGGCAAAAACTGCGGCGCCGGTGAATTCGGCATGATCCCCTTCAAAGACAAAAACATCGAATATTTTTGCAGTGGACAGTATTTTGAAAATGAACACAAAACAACCGGTAAAGAACTTGCCAATCGTGCCTCGAATGGCGATGCGAAGGCAGTTGAAATCTTCGCTGAATATGGCAAAAATCTGGGTGAAGCAATCAATGTTATCATGTACACCATCGACCCCGAGATCATCGTTCTGGGTGGCTCGGTCAGCAAGTCATTTCCTTTATTTAAGGATGAAATGTATAAGACCATTGGTACGTTTGCCTACTCAAAATCAATCTCCAATATAAAAATTGAGGTTTCCGAGATGGCCAATGTGGCAATTCTTGGGGCTGCCGCCCTATACCATGATCAGCAGAACAAGGTTTAATCAGATATTGCAAATTCTATCTCAAAAAATCATTTGAATGATAGTCACGCCCTTCATGATAATCAACGTATTAAAGCCGATAGAGACATTTTGATAAAATGAACTTAGTGGAGAAAAAACGAAGTGCAATTCTCAATGTATTGTTTTCAGACATCGCTGAAAACTAACTATTGCCGCTTCATTCCTTAATAACCGACTGGTCGCTAGGGAACAAGAAATAAATTAGTGCCGGTTGCACGGAGTTAATATACTATTAGTATGCATAAATTACTTGTTTTCGCCTTTAGGAACATAAATTTTAAGTGGCTCCAAAATCCCGGATGATTCAGCAATATTACCAAGTCTTTTTATAAGGGCCACTGAAAGCTCATGCCCTTCAGATACCAACGAAACGCCATTTTTATCAATGATATTCTGTCCGACAACCATTCCCGGCTCAAGATTTTCCAATAATAAGCTTCGCAACTCACAATTATCACGATAATTCCGCAATTCTACTATTTGTTCTGCCTGCATTTTAACCCCAGACTCAGAACTGTTGACCGTATGGGAATTAACCAATTGTTGGAAAAGTTCCTCACTTGGTATCCCGGATATTTTTTCGTCAAATGAAGAATTCAGGTCCGTGGCATGTTTCAGGATCCGGGCAATAATGGAAACCCGGCTATCATTTTCCGTTTTCATAGCTTCACCAGTCGGCAGAAATCTGGTAAACTGACAGGCAATTGCTTCCGCTACATCTTCAAGTCTGGGAATATTTTTAATGAGCGATTTACCTATTTGCGGATGAGACAGATACAATTCCTTCTCTTTAGGATTAAGGTTTTGCCCGGAGTTCCGTTTTTCCAAAATTTCGGTCGGCAGAGCAACACAGCCAATTTGCGAAAGCAATGCGGCTATCTCTATCTGCCATTTAATATCCGGATCAAGATTTGCCGACAGCTTCGTTGCTATTTTTAGAATTTGGCTGGCCTGACTGAAAGCCAAGGGATTTGCAATTGAAAGGATTTCAACCAAGACTTTTATACTGCCTTTAAGGGTTTTATTTAACAGCTCTTTTTCAGACATTATTAATTCATGCTGCCTTACAGAATCTGTAAGCATTTTCAGCAGTCTTGGAAGTGGGCAGGGTTTTGTCAATATCCGGAAAATGTTTCCCTCATTAACCGCATCCATAGTGGTCTGGATATCCGCAAAACCTGTTAACATAACCCTGATCGAATCAGGTGAATTGAGCCGTGCAGCGTATAAAAAGTCGACTCCATTCATCTCAGGCATCTTGAAGTCGGAAACAATAACCGCGAAAGGCGGAGAAGCAGCCATAATTTCAAATGCTTTCTTTCCACTTTCTGCTGTAATTACGTTAAAGTCGTTCCGTAATGACCGCTTATAACCAGCTAATACATTAGGCTCATCATCTACAAATAATACATTTTTATTCATGCGGGTTCTCGAAACTTTCGGTTTCTTTTCTATAGTATTCTATTCTATTTTCACAGCCTATTGCTTTAACAAAATCCATATCAAGATCCGAACCACGATCCAAATGATTGGCAATATGAACAGCTGCCAAAACAGAAAAGGTCCTGATGGTAGAATTCGACGGTTTATGATGAAAGGCAAGCGTTTCTACCAAATAATCGGGTAAGCCCCATAATCCAAGCAGATATGCCCCTATTTCCGCATGTGAAGTATCATAGAGTTTGTATTCAGCGTCATAACAATTCAAACCATTGCTTTGCATCACCGTTAATACTTTTTCATAATAGCCGGGAATTTCAAGAAATACCAATTTACCCAGATCATGGAGCATGCCTGCAATAAACGTTTCTTCTTGCATCTTCCCGGAGCCGTTCTCCATACGCATTATTTCGCGCGCAAGCCGGCCAACATTCATACTATGATTCCAGAATACATTCATATCCATTTTAGAGTCAAGTTTGGGAGATGAAAATATTTTTGCGAAAAGCACCAAGGATTTAATTATATCCATTCCAATAAAATTGACAGCCTCAACTGGATCGGAAATCTTCTGCGGCAGTCCAAAGAATGCGGAATTAACCAATTGCAGTATTTTTGCGGTCATAGTAAGGTCCTGAGCAATAATTTCTCCTATCCTTTTTAGGGAGGGAGCTTCAGACCTTATTTCCGCTTCAATCTCCTTATAGAGTTTCGGAAGACTGGGAAGACTGTCAATGCCAGAGACCTGTTTCAGAAGATTTTCGTTATGTAAATATGCCCGAAGAGAAGTAATCCGGACAATTGTGGATTTAATTGCGTCTGCGTTGGAAGGTTTTGCCAGAAACTGATGGGCAATACCGGAGGCCATAATTGCCATTTCATGTTCCGAATATCCGGAAAGAATTATTCTGACAATTTGAGGATAGGCTTCCTTTACATAAATCAGGAGAGTAGTTCCATCGATCCCGGGCATTCGCATATCGGTTATTAGCACATCTACTGGTTGGCTTGCCAAAATCTTTATAGCCTCTTCTCCAGAGGTGCAAAAGGACATATCCCATTCGTTGCGCATGGAATAGAGCATCCGCTTCAGCCCTTGAATTACGTTTGTTTCATCATCCACAAACAAGAGTTTTATGCGGTTATTTGTTTCCATCTATTGGCAGCCTGATTATGAATGTTGTCCCGGTACCCAGGACAGATTCAACATTTATCGAACCTTTATGATTTGTCACAACAATATTATGTGCAATGGCCAAACCTTGTCCTGTGCCCCTTCCTACTTCCTTGGTTGTAAAAAACGGATCAAAAATCCGCGTTAGATTTTCAGGCGAAATACCTGTACCTGTGTCCGATATCCTTATCTCGGCAAACCCCTGATTCTCTCTTGTGGAGATCGTAATTTTGCCTTTAACTATTGGAATGCTACCCGTTTTATCGACAATGGCATGAGCAGCATTTATGAGCATATTCAGAATTACCTGATTAATCTCATCAATACTGCAGCAGATTGCCGGAAGTTCAGCATCCAAATCCAAAACAAGATCAGCAATATATTTCCATTCGTTCTTGGACAGAGCAGCTGTCACTTCAATCCCATGATTAATATTGGAAAACGTTTTTGCTTTTAGTCCGGGGTGTGCAAAATCTTTCATAGCGCGCACTATACTGGTTACTCGGTCAATGCCCGTTTGGGTTTGAGAAATGGCCGTTGGAATTTCGTCTAATAAATAATCAATATCAAGGGACTTTTTCGAATCTTTTAAAAATCCTTCAAATGTGCGGTCATTCTGCGGCTGAAAGTCATTCAGGGAGGCTATAAACAGTTTAATTGCATTGAAGGCATCTCCGAGAAACATGGTATTGTCGTTTATGTACTGCATTGGTGTATTAATTTCATGAGCAATGCCTGCCGCAAGCTGACCAATAGATTCCATTTTTTGGGATAGCTGCAATTGCGTTTCAACATTCACCTGTTCAGTTATGTCCTTAAGAACATATACATATCCCCGCAGATTGCCATTTGGCTCCAAAACCTGTGCTGACCTGCACAAAATTATTTTTTTCATCTGCTGGCGTGACAAAATTTCCATTGTTTCCGTTAACATGGTCTCGTCAGTTGATGCCATACCGAAGATAGTGCTATAGCGCGTTTTCCCGGCATACGTAGAATAATCGACCTGCAGCAATTCGAACAGCTCTATTATGGATTTGCCGTAGAGTTCTTCTTGGCACCACCCCGATATGTTTTCAACAGCTTTGTTTACCAGAATAATATTGTCATCATTGTTGGTCGTAATCACTCCATCACCGATGCTTCGTAATGTTACGTTCAACTCCTCCTTTTCAGCTTCGAGTGTCTCTTTAGCTATTATATATCCCGTAATATCCCTGTATATATGCAGGCTTAACGGAGACTGATCATCAATTTGTATACGGGAACCGGATATCTCAAACCAGAATTTTCTCAGATCCCACAATTCAATTTTTTGTTTTAGAATAGTTCCTTGCACCTGTTCGGCGGATTTAATCGCAAGGTACTCCGGCGAAGCAAGAAAGGAGTCAGAAAACAAAGCACCAATGTACTTCCCTTTCAACTCCGTTTTCGTTTTTCCGAACATACGGCAAAAAGGCTCATTGGTTAAAACTATTCTATCCTCCTGGTCAAATAGGAGCATCCCGTCAAATGAGTTTTCCAATAAACTGTTGGAAAGTGCTTCAGATCTCTTAACCTGATCCTCTATATTTTTACGTAGTGTTATATCCCTGGCTATTCCAACAATCCCAATGACAGCTCCCGATGAATCGTATGCCGGCGCCTTTGTTGTTGAAAGACATAATTTCCCCTTATGCGGCACGGTGATATGTATAATTTTATCTACTTGCGGTATACGGGTTGTCATTATTTCTTTATCCGCATTTTGAAGATATATTGCAATATCCGGGAAAAATTCGAAATCGTTCTTGCCGATTATCTGATCGGGGTTTTCCAAACCCAGATTTTGAGCAAAGGCTTTGTTGATTTTGACATAGGTGCTATCGCAGTCCTTAAAATAGATCATGTCGGGAGTATTATCCATCAAATTGTGGAGCATCTCACTGCCCTTATTGAACTTTGTCTCCCACACAGTGCTTTCAGTCACTTCCTTCAATAGCACAGTTTTGAGTACAATCCCGTTATCATTAAAAGGATAAAAGCTTGCCACAACCTTTCTTTCCCTGCCCAATTTTGCAATGATAACGCCTCGCTTTCCGGAAACTGCAGTCTCCGCTGTTGAAGTGTCATCATCCACTGAAGAGAATAAAAAACTGGTGAATCTTTCGCTGATAGGGCCAATCTCTTCCAATTCAAAGAATTCCAAAGCTGCGTTGTTGGCAAAGACAACCATTTCTCCTGAAAGTATAAGTGCTGGGAACGGTAAAGTGGAGAGAGGAAGTGCACTTTTTCTGACGGCAATCTCTTCTTTTTGTGCTTCTTTAGTCAACCCGGGAATTTCCATGATTATTGCAATAGTAACAAAAAGTCCATTAAGGCTCACCCGATTGATACTCACATCGACAGGAAACTCAAGATCAAACTTATTAATGCTCTGCAAGCGGAAATGAGGAAAGACCCCGGTCAGGAGGTTTTCGGGATTGAAATGGTGAGGATTAAAAAGGCTCAGAATGCTTCTCCCGCAAAGCTCATTCTCCTCGTACCCCAAAAAACGAGTGATCATATTGTTTGAAAACAATACTATTCCCATTTCGTCGTAAACCAGCACCCCAACTGGAAAATCAACCGGAATTTTCGAAATCGAACCATTACCCTCAGTCATTATGTTACCTCCTTCGCATCAGCAATAAATTGCACCGCTTCATCTGTCACCTGACCACATTGTGTCTCATTCGAGATCCTCAATTTTCAGGTAAACCAGGGTTTGATTTAGAAGCTGATACGCGATTTCACCAAATGTAATTGGGCCTGTTATGTTTGCCGTTTTTTTGCCCTCAAGTTCGGAATACAGATAGTTGAGAATACAATTGCACGTAAACACAGGGGTTATATCGAGATCAAGAACCTTTTTGTTAAAGCTTGAAACATAGTTTGTAACAGGACCGGCCATTCTATATTCAATATCCCTAAAGACCGGAGCATAGAACGATACTGATTTCTTGTCAACATCAATCCCGCTGAAAGAGGTGTTTATCATAGCGCCACAATAATCAGCTACCATCGGTAATTTAGTATCAATATTGTTTTCCAGAAGATATTCGGAAAGATTTCTGCGCATACCATTTATCAGACACTCAGAGGCGCCGAAGCCTACTTCTTCAAACGTAATTGTATCACCGGAAGATTGGGAGAAAAGATTAATAATATCCACAATTGGTGCTTTATTGGCCGGAAGTTCGATATGCATCACTATTGCCCTTGTATCGGAGCTTTCACCTAATAACCCATTGTAGACCTTTGCTGACGTTTTTCCCATATCAGCAAGATCAAAGCCGGAAATCCAGCCAACCAATGGCCGTATAAAAATATCAGGATAATGCTTGGAGTTTTCAGCGAATGAAACATGAGCCTTACTAAACGCGGGAATAATTATCAGTGAGTACCCGTTTTCAAACTCATCCTCTACAATTGACGAGAGCTGATTTTCAGAATAAAATTTGATAGAGACAGTTAATGCAAACTCTGGAATTTCATCGACATAAATCTTCCCTTTTGTGTGAATTCCACCCTCCTCGCTCATGAAATAAGGAATGGTTCCTGCAATCCAATTCCCTTTGGGAAGCTGGTCAAGTAATGCTTCATCAGCTGCCAAAACCAGTCTGTCACCTGCATTAATTTTTTCAATCACACTGGCGAGTTCCATCAATTTCTTCATACTAATTCTCGCAAAAAATTTGTTGTAAATCTTTCTGACCAATTTTTTCGTTTTTTAAGAAAAAATCATGTACTTCATGGATACATAGCGTTATATTCTGGGGAGATGGATCCTGCTTCGCTTTCAGCAATATTCTGCTCATCATGATTTTGAGACTTAACAAATGGAAGTTATAGCTCTTTCTCCCTTGGATCAAGTCATACCATCTTGAATCGGTAACCGGCGGAACCATGTTTACTCCATTATATATAATACTACACATAACAGTATCGAAAATGCCGAAAATTAGTTTAATTCTTACATTTTTCGGCTGCAAATTGCACCAATGGGGGATATAAATATCTTTTACACTGTTTTTTGAATACTGACTGAAAATTTCGTATATTTAACTGCCTTGTTTGCAGGTTTCTCCCCTGACCTGTAAACAATCAAAGGCGGCCCAGTGTCCCCCCCAGCACTGGGCTTTTTTATTTTTAAACAGGACGGGACAACGAGGCAGAAACAAGATATAAGGCGGATTTGTATACGACAAATTGACGCCTTTTCACACAGGCAAGAAGATGTCCTTAAACAATCTTACACGGCACGACAGCATCTTCATCCGCTGTGTACACCGCGCACAAACGGTGGTAGCCATCAGCGATGAAAACTTTCCCATGTACAACATCCATTACAAGAAGCAGGCGCGATAATCGCTGCCCCGAAGAAATCTTTTTTTTTTCCTTTTCACGTGACTGTTTCTTATGCCGAGTATCGACAGTCCTGACGCCCTGAATATGTCTTTTAACTTGAAAAAAGTTATCGGCGCCTGCTTTAGTTTTCCGATATAATCTTCCACGGCAGCGGGCTCAAAGAGGAGCGTCAGATAGGACGCTGCTGCTGGGTAATCATGCTCGTCAGGGGCATCCAGCCATTTTATTTTCATGATATCAGCCATTTGCCTTATACCTATATATTAGAGTTGGTAAAGTCACTTGTGCGTATAACGGAGGAGGGTTATCAACCTCAGAGTTAGAAATTGAATACATTATATTTTTCTCAGTTTTACATATTTTATTCAGCAATTGCTTTTTGTTGTAGATAGTAAAGTAGCTTTTTTGAGACCCAATTTTTTTCCCGATCATTCATAAGAAACTCATAGTCTATTAAGAATTTCCTCAATTTGCCGGTATAACGCTGAAACTACCTCAGTTTTTTCCTTCTGTAATGGCGCAAACAAAGGAATAAACCAGCCGTCTTTTGTTTCAATATACCTTGACGGGGATTCCAGACTCAAAGGCAATAGCTTATGGTGCAATGACTCCGGATATTGCCATCTGACGGGATCAGCAATCTTGATACCGACCCAAAATGGCGTCTCACGATATTTAGACCAGTTCAAATAATTGACCTGGAGAGTCAGACGAAACTCATTATAGGCGATATAGCGAACATAAAACGTTGCCGTTGCAGATGCCCGTAATCCCTCCAGCGACATATTCAGCTTAACCACCAGCATATTGGTGAGATCATCCAGGATTTCCGTGAACTGGCATATTCTCCTCCCGAATGTGGAATTCAATTCGTCTGAATTCAGCGGCAAGAACGCTTCGGTGTCCATTTCATTACAGAGTCCCAGTAGCTGTTTAATATCTTCAACTGTCTCTGTCTCCAGAGATGCACCGTTCACCAGTAGTGCCCCCAGAAGAGACGGCCAGTCGGTAATCATCATGCATTTATCAGTACCGACTCTCACCGCCCGAAAATTATTGTTAATCGGCTTAGTGTCCGTACATTCGATTTTTGCATCGTTACAACGGCGAAGGAGCTCATTCCAGAGTATATTGACACGGACCTGTGGAACGATAAAGAGAAGTATCCCCTTTTTAAGCCGCTTCAGGTATTCAACAGGCTGATTTTCGGTTAATGACGCCCAGGATTTTGCCTCGAACATGAGAACCTCTTCCCCGCTGATATTTCGGCCTATGAGGTCCGGGATGGTACTGTCCTCTGCTGAGTGTACCTGGGTGGAGAAGATAATATCCTCATTTATCTCATATATACCAGAAGACACATATTGGGTGAAAAATGAACGTGCACGGGCTGAATTTCCTATAAGATAGGAAAGTGCTTCCGTTGCCAGATTTTCCGGCGAAACGGTGAAGTTTCTTGCGAGGCGGCCTAAGATTGATTTATTCATAAATTACAATTATCTCTATTATTAAAATTCAGATATTTGGGATTCTTCGTCATCATTTATTGGCGTATTGCCTTCAGTTCGCCAACTAAAATCAGGAGCATTGTCTGTTCCTGCAACCTCCATCATTCTTAGCAACCAATTGGATGGGTGCTCAACCTCGATTGGATTCGCTTTTCCTTCAACTGCCTCTTCAATAGCTGATTTAACTTTTTCACGTATTCTGATAACCCCGGCACCTGCAGTTGATGAGTTAATTATAATGTCATTGTCGTGGTATATTTTTTTTAGTCGTGAAATAAAATTTCTTTTACCGAATTTATCCCAACAGAAATTAAACATTTGATTTCTAAATATTGATGTTTTGAAGCCTAATGAGCACTGATACTGAATAGCATTTATAAGCACTACCCTATGTTTTTTTGTGACGTCATACGTATTGAATTGTTCAAAAACATCTGTTAAATATTCTCGAATATTTCTACCTGTTAAACCTTTTGCAGGTCCAATGGGAACTGAATATTCATATTTATGCGGACTTTCAAGTATAATAATAATTTTAGGAAGGTCTTCCGGAATTTCATCAGTATTTATTCGAAATGGAAAGTCTTTGCGCTTACCATTTTTTAAGCCATTATTTGATTTAGAATAAAAGCCTATAAACTGATCAGGGCAAATGATTTTTATATTTTTAATTTTTTTTTGTAATAATGATTCGGCATGCCCGATAAATAAGTCTAAATTCATCATCTAACACCATTCTACATATTTGAATTTCTAAAATTCACAACGCTCCATCACATAATCTATAAACTTGATTATAAACTTCACCGGCTGCCGCAACTGAATTTGATTATTTAAGACTAAATCTTGCCTTATAAATTTATAATTTGTTGCGGCAGCTTATGCTTTTACGAGCTGACCAAATATTTTTGTATTAATTATCGTTCATTAAAAAACGGTTCATTGTTTATTCTTTTAAGAACATCTTCAGTAGGAAAATTGGGTGGAACGGGTTTAAATGTTTCATCAGTTCTATTTAACAAGAATAATTCTCTTTGATATTCTCTTAGTTTAAGAATGTCGACTTCATCAATAAGAACAGCATCATTTATTCCACCTTTTATTTTGAGAATATCTTTCTTTTCTGTTTTACTCGGCTTTGTAATTCTTGTATCCCCATATTGGCTCGTATTAACCTGAGCTACGTATGCATGAAGGTCTCTACTGACAGATTCTACAATATTGGAGAAGTAATTAACATCCGGGTTCCATTCAGAAGCAATCAAAAGATCGATTTTTCCCTTAAATAAACTCCTGTGAACAATATCAGCCAACTCAAAGCAATAATAAGGCGAAAAATAAATGCCTCGCCAATTAAAAAGATCATATGAGGAAGGATTGACCCTAGGCACTTCAAAATGATTACCTGTTATCATTAGTTCTTCCATAGGAGAATAATGGTTCTTTAATCGGAAAACAACGATAGCATCTTTAATATCATCGCTTTCAAAAGGGAGTATCGTAACTACAAAATTATACGTCTTATTATTGATGGTGAGATGTTCCAGACCGGTGACGATTAATATTTGCTCAACGACAGAATAATGAACCACTCGGTCTAATAATTCAATCGGTAGAAAGTTTTCTGGAAATAAAACTATATCAGCTGACTGATCCTTAGCTGACTCATTTTTTGCTAATTCAAATATTTTTCGCAATGTTCTATATCTGGAAGGATCAAGATTTGGATTACCTCGCATACTATTTTTAGTATTTTCAGTCAAGACCTGAGTATTCGCAACCGCGATCTTAGGCTTTAATAATAAATTTTCTGAATTGACAATTAATTCCCAAATATCAATTTTGCTGTTATTACCTTTATTCAATTTACAAGGAAGTCTTTTGTTATTGAAACTGTTTTCATTTGCAGTTGTATACTGATTATACACTTCTTCAAAATATTTCTCTCGATCAAAAGGAAGGGTGCCGTTTTTAACCTCATTGATATTTCGTGGCAAAGGGAGCTTCCCAAGAGCATTGTACATAGTAGCTAAACAAATTTCCCAGTATTTTATTGGGCGAGGGGATGATTTAAGCCGTCCAGTATCCAGATTATATTTATTTAGATTTAGCCGTACAGACGAAAGATTCGTGCTAAGCTTTTTTTGCTCCTTTGTAAAATTTACCAAAGTTTGCGTACAATAGTGGTGCCGTATAAGATTTGAATTTCGATATAAATACGAAAGATTATAATGGTTTTCAATAGCATCAATATATTGACTATCATTTTTTGTAATTTTCTTTAGAAGCTGTCGAATTCGAATCTTTTTGCGATTTTCTTGTCTTAGCCAATTCATATTTAGCGATGAAGCTAAATCGTGAGCATTTAAAAGATAATCCAGAGCATCCATTCCGATTTTTTCTGGAATATGACCTTCGGAGTATCGGCTACTACTCATATTCGATATAGCCTCCATAGCGGATATCAGAAATGTCAAATATTCCTCTGACTGCCCACAAATCGCAAAATATGTCAGGATTCTTTCCCAAAGAGTATAAAACTGCAGACATGTCTCCCCTTGGAAAAATGTTGTTATTTTATTTATCTCTTCCTGAGAAGCTCTTTTTTCGCTCCGCAGGGCATTATAAATTTTTATCGATAGGTATACCGCCAAACCATAACTATTTGCTTGGTAGTCTTTCAGTGTTCTTATTTTTCCTTCACTACCATCGTATAATAAATAAAAAGCACTTTTTTCAAATGCCTCTTCCTCTTCAGAATCACTACTGTTTCTAAATTCGCTTGATCTTTTTTCAAGATCTCGCTTCAGCTTTTCAATTACCAAATATGATTCACTTTTATCGAAATAATAGAACATAGTTTTTTCGCTTTGACAATAAAGCCTTTCATATTCATTAATTTTATAAACTAGTTTTACTGCTTTTTTACTTTCGCTTTTGGCTGTCTCTTCTTTTGTCTGACCCACAAGATCTAAGCGGGCTCTTTTTATTTCCAAAGGGTCGCATATAATGCTGAAAATAGGATAAAATGTCCGAAGGAAATAGCGGTCTGTAGTATTGAGCTGCTCTTCCCTTAGAATATTCTTGCGTTCGTCATTCTTAAATAATTTCTTGTTTTTTAAAAAGTCAACGTATTCTTTGAAATTAAACTCCGCATTGCTTATAGCATTATTATTCTCATCCAGGGGGTTATTATTTGCAAGTACAACAAGCATATCATCTACATATCTACCGTAATATAGAGGTCGTATTTTTTCTTCAATATTTCGGTCAAACGGTAATAGATAATGATTGCCAATAATAAACGAGGATAGCAAGCCTATTGGCAAAATCACTTTATCATTTAATTCTGAACCAAAATCATATGGATATTTATAATGTCCACATAAAAGTTTTGTAAACCGCTTATGAATCTCGAAAAATTTATCTTCAAGCGCACCTCGTTTGATCCCTTCAAAGAACAAGTCTTCCTTCGTTAATCTAACTGAATGATAGTAGTCCCTTATATCTAAATTTATGATTAAGACATCATTTTTTTCATCCAAATACTTTTTAGCAATTTCTACGCTTTTATCTCTCCATTTTTGATATTGACGTTGATAGGGCTTGAAAAGAGAACGGCCTTTTACCAATTTTTCCCCAGAGCTTAACAGGAGCCGGTTCCCAAAGCAATGTTCAGATAGCGAGGCGTCTAACTTACAGCCATGACTCATAATCCATAAAACACTAATTATATGTAACTCAATTGGGGCATCAATATAAACCGTGAACCGTTCAATATCATATAGTTCCTTTTTTCGTACATTAGAGATAAGTTGAGGATCTTCAGCAGAGGATTTAATCTTTTTCGGCATAAATCGTGCTTGAATCTGTTCATAAAGTTTCTCAAAATAACCTGAGCTGGTTTGTGAATTTAAGGCTTCGACTAAATTATTTAATTTATTTTGAACAACTTCGTCAGTATTGAGCTCTTTGTCCCTGAAAGAACGATAGAGAATCCTTAGCTTGTTAGGACTGTCCCGCTTTGCAGAGTTGCTTGGGTTTTCAAACTGAACCAATTGATTTCGTAAGAAAAGATTATTTGTATCGTAGTATACATATGTTCTTAGCCGAGTATAAGCTTCTTTTACGGAGGCAAAATCAATACGCATGTTTTATTCCTAGTTAATAAATACATCAATTATGTTAATAGAATTATTTATGCCCCGCTCTCCTATCCCCCGGCGGCGGATCGAGCTTGGTCTGATATTCACGGCCTGAGGACTTGCAGGCGGCCATTTCATCGTATATTTCAAGGATTACCCGTTTGGGGCGATACTCGTTGTATGCTGTATAGAATAAGATTGTATTAAACCTTCGGCAAGAAGAATTCTGAAGGGAATAATGGACTATAGGGACATTAGTGATTAGGCTCTTTCTGGAACTTGTTCTGGAAGCAGGACTGTGATTAGATCGCTTTTTTACTGTCAGTGCACCGGGTTCAGCATATGAAGATAGCCGAAGAGGTCTGCTGTTATCGTTAAGTGCCTTTTCCGTTCGAATTGTCATTAATGGTTCATCTAATTTACTATGAACAGGTCCGTGAGAGTGAGGATATTTGGCAACAAGAAAACTCTGCCCTTGAACGGGGTAACTTTTTATAAGCCGATCTCGGCAGTGAAAAATATCCATTCGAAACCCTGTGAAATATTCTAAGAAATAAAAGTTCTTCTAAAAAAAATAGCTGATAACTCATCAATCCTGTGGAACGCATAGGAACTAAATTGAGTTAATCAACTTTACCTTATTATTACGAAACAACTTATTATCACTACGAATCCGGCAAGGAAGGTTAAAAAGACCCCCGGCTGAATTTTCCTCGTACTAAAACCGCTTACCATTTTGATTTATTACTGCTACAACTGACAAATAATAAACCCTGATTTTACAGAACAATAGAAATTTACGAAAAATATTGCTTGAATTTGAAACTTTTTTGTTGTGTGAGCACTTCTGTTACTTTTCAGAAAAGTCCGCCCCCACCAGTTTGTCAACCCGATAGATCAAATACAGCCTTGTTTTATTTCTTCCATTGCAGGCTATTAATTTTACTTTGTAATACCGTTAACCGCGCAATCAATTCATCAAACGGCAGGGATTCTCCGTAAATCATGTTATCCTGCATTCGTATGTAGTCTGTCTCCCAATCGCTGAGCATATGAGGCGGAGGGACAAACTGTATATTATTCGGGGTATGTTTAGAATAATCAACATTGGAGATGTGAGTAAATTTATGCCGGTGAGCAACTATGGTATTATATAGTTCAGAATTTTGTAGCGCTATTTCAGCGTATTCCGTTTTGCTTAATCTTTCGATGTCATAGAGATGTCTGCTCATTCTCTCAACACGCTTTTTCTCATCAGGCTGTTGAAATTCTTCGTGCAGAAGGAATATCTTTTCCAGAAAAGTTCTTTCGGGATTGACAGTAGGCACGGTTATAGGTTTGTCACAGAACGGCTGCCCGGTAAAGTTTTCGGCAACCATTGTGCTAAAAGTCCTGTCCGTGCATGGTTCCCGAAGGGACCGACTGCCAATCTCGACCAACACGCCAGGCTTCATGTATGTATCCTGTTCCGTGAGCTTTGGGAAATAAATTTCAACGATCAAAGGGTCCTGATCATGATTCTTTACTTCCCGATATTTAACTTCTACATTTGGGATGCCTGCTTCAATAAACTTTGCCCCGAGTTCAGGCGTGAATTGGCCTGTCATGTACTTATATGATTCTTTTTTAAGCCTCCTTATTTCGGCTTTACTTATATCGCCCTTAAAGCCAAGGAATGTCCTATCCAAAGCCAGGTCAATGTCTTCAGAAAAGCGCTCGATTATATTCCACCCCTTGCTTAATGAAGTGCCGCCCTTAAAGATTACCGAGGGACCACAATCCATTGAAAAAATCAGGGACAAAGTATGCACTACCCACCAGTCTTTTTCAACGGCAATGGGTAATAAACCAACTTTTGCACCGGTATCGGTGTAAATCCTGATTTTGGTTTCGGGAGGCAATTCCACCCAATCTTTTACATGTGCCATGTCATTCATTTTGAGTTGCCTGTAATACCAGTTACAATCAATTTCCTGATCCATTCGGGAGCTATTTTCAGGTCATGCTGCAAATGGTAGGCTTTTTCTGTCTTCAGCAGTTCCCTGATTTTTTGCAGCTCCTCCTCTGTTACTTTGTCTTTACCTATATCTCTCAGGGCCTGAATAACAAGTTTGCTGATGGACCCTATCGCAGAAAGATTTTTGGCACTTGTCTTTTTAAAGGTGATAGTTTGTTTGCCAATTTTAATCTTCCTGGCCGAAGTATCGGAATGAAACACCACATTTAACGGAACCTGGGTAGTAAGCCCGAGTTTATACATTGCATAACTTCCCGTCGGCATAATTCTGGCTTTATCTCGTTTGGCTATCGCCCTAGCAATTTCGTCAACGCCGGGGAAGACAATTCCGATAATTTTATCTCGTACCGGCCTGACGTACATCCCCGCAGCAACACGGTAAAGTTCACCTGATTTTACGAGCCTTTCCAACGCTTTATTAACAGCTTTAGCATTGCCAATTGCGGTAAAACTATCCACAAAAAAGAGCGTACCCCCTCTGGCTTTTTTTATTTTCTTAAGTACTTGTAATTCAATGTTTTCGGTCATGTTTATGCTATATTTTTGTCGCAAATTTAGTAAATATTTGCGACATACCAAGCAAATCTGACAAGATTTTATACTTATGGATAATGACATATGGCAATCGTAACCGTCCCGACACCCCCGGTTGCTGTCCCCTCCATCAGAGTTACGCTTGGCACAGATTGAATCGCTGAAAAATTGCCGCCTGTGGATGGAAAAAGAGTATAGATTTGAGCAAATTGGGGTGAAAAATAACAGCGAAAAGCGGGTGAAAAGTGTATGAGGTGGAGAATTAAAAAACGGTAACCTATTATTTTACAACAAGTTACCGTTTTATTTGGCGGAGAGGGGGGGGATTCGAACCCCCGATACCGATCACTCAGTATAACAGTTTTTCCCGCACTGCGGGACCACATTCAACCAAGGCAGATGAATTGTTTTCTGAGTTCTTGAAATTTGTATCCTGAGTGGTAGGATTTTATTTCCATTTCACGACGAAACGCTGCTGATTTTGTAGGATATTCCTCCGTGTAAACAACCTTCCAGGGGATATATGATTTCGTTGATCTGACCAGTCCGGAATTATGACGATTAAGGCGCTCAGTTAAATCAGACGTGTGACCGATATAATGTCTGTTTCCAGTTTTACTGAAAAGAATATACGTCGTATACATTTCCAGCGGAGAGGGGGGGATTCGAACCCCCGATACCGATCACTCAGTATAACAGTTTTTCCCGCACTGCGGGACCACATTCAACCAAGGCAGATGAATTGTTTTCTGAGTTCTTGAAATTTGTATCCTGAGTGGTAGGATTTTATTTCCATTTCACGACGAAACGCTGCTGATTTTGTAGGATATTCCTCCGTGTAAACAACCTTCCAGGGGATATATGATTTCGTTGATCTGACCAGTCCGGAATTATGACGATTAAGGCGCTCAGTTAAATCAGACGTGTGACCGATATAATGTCTGTTTCCAGTTTTACTGAAAAGAATATACGTCGTATACATTTCCAGCGGAGAGGGGGGGATTCGAACCCCCGATACCGATCACTCAGTATAACAGTTTTCGAGACTGCCGCATTCAACCACTCTGCCACCTCTCCGTGTTTCATTCAGGCTACCCGGTTGCCGGTAACCCCCTGTTCTTTTCATTTTTTGAAAAGCAAATTTACGCCTTTTCTCCGTAAGTCCCAACCGGAACTACCGATATTTGCAAAAATCATTTCTCTCCCCTGCTGCGATTAAACCTGAACGCCTAATGCAAAAGCTTAAGCAACAGCATTGCCAAAAAACCAAGACTAAAAGCAAATACCACCAATTTCATGTGGTGCTTGAACATTTCACCAAGAATTGCATGAATTGAAAGGAACAGGAAACTTCCCGCCATGTGTCCCTGCACCAGTCCTATCCAATAAGGCGAAATCCTTGTCTTCAGAAAATATTCGCCGAATACCGCTCCTATGATTGTGGTTGATTCAACCAAAAACACGAACTGAAATATCTTGTTTTTCTTGTAATTAGCCCCTGCTATCAGCGATGCAAGCGCCACACCCTCGGGAAACTTGTGCGCGAAGATAGCCGAAAAAACAGAACTCGATCGTGCACTCTCCAGTGTGGTGGAAATGGCAACACCGTCAAGAAAGGCATGAAACGACAGCGCCGTGAAAAGCAGCAGCACTATTTCCGAGAACTTCTTTGTTGTTGTTTCGTCAAAATGGCTTGCCGCGCAGGCGGGACACACGTGGAAATAATACTTATTAATTACAAAAAACAAAAGATATCCGGTTGCAGCCGAAACCATTATACCGGGAAGTGCGACACCGCACTCATAGTAGGCTTCCGGCAGCATAGTCAGCAACGCGGCACCCGCCAGCGCACCCGCAGAAAGCGATATCAGGAAACACAGCCGCTGGTGATTAAGCGTTATTTTAAAAACAAAAAGCGCTCCCGCCAATGCGGAAAGGAACGCCAAAAATGACTCAACGAGAATAGTCGACGGCATATATCTTATAATTATATAAACTTAAAGATACGATTTTGAAAGGGAACATTAAATCTTTTCAGCCATTTTTTTGAACCATCCACTCAGTTTTTTGTTTCATAGCACTGGTTACATGCCTGCCTAAAAACTCACAGTCCCCTTCTTGCTTTACCTATGGAGTCAGCTCACCAAGTGCCGTTAACGAATGTCATTCCCACGAATGTAGGAATCTACCTGACTGAACAATATTCAAGACAATTTATGGACAGCGTCATGCAATTTATACTAAGGTAACACCCTTCTCGCCGCACTGGCACCCTCGTTTTCTCAAATTTTAGAATTATTTTCCCTGCCTTTAAAATTAGGGCATATTTTTTTCTCTTCCTGATACGATATTTCACCCAAATTGCATAAATTTGCCTTGCTATCGTTGGCATACTTTATGCAAGGCTGCTTTTTTAAGAGTGGCCCCCATACATATCATGAAAGAATCCTTGACTACAGGAACAACATCTGCAGTGACTGAGTTGTGTTACCATTGCGGAGAAAAGTGTGACAAAGCTGCCGTTTTCTATGATGAAAAACCCTTTTGCTGCGAAGGCTGCAAACTGGTTTTCCAAATTCTTAAGGAAAACGGATTGTGCAACTACTATTCCATCGAAGACACCCCTGGTGTTTCCTGGAAGAGCGGAAAAAATGCGCGCAAATTCGATTTTTTGGAAGACAGCACTATCCAAAAAAGACTCCTTGACTTTCAGGACAACCACTTCGCAAAAACCACCTTTTTTATTCCCTCAATGCACTGCAGTTCCTGCATCTGGCTTCTTGAGAACCTTTACCGTCTGAACCCTGGCATTAAACAGTCGCAGGTTAACTTCCTTGAGAGAAAACTTACACTCTCCTTCCACAAGGATATTATATCGCTGCGCGGTGTGGTAGAGATGCTTTCCTCCATTGGGTATGAGCCTAAAATAAACCTGGATGATTTGGAACGTGCCGAAGAACAACACCTGCAGCGTTCACTTTACTACAAAATCGGCATAGCCGGATTCGCCTTCGGCAATATCATGTTGCTCACCTTTCCCGAATATCTTGCCATCGATGCCTCCAGCCTCGCTCTCAAAGAGCTGTTCAGCTGGGTTATATTGATAATCTCCCTGCCCGTGTTCTTTTATTGCAGTTCCGGTTACTTTATTTCCGCCTATAAAGGCCTCAGGTCAAAGCACATCAACATCGATGTTCCGCTTGCCTTGGGGATAACAGCATTCTATTCCAGAAGCCTTGTGGAAATATTCTCCCATATGGGGCCGGGTTATATGGATTCCTTCGCCGGACTGATCTTCTTCCTGCTCATTGGCAAGATATTTCAAGACAAAACGTTTGCGATGCTTAATTTCGAAAGGAATTATAAATCCTACTTCCCCATCGCGGTAAACATACCGGCAGCGAACGGCGAATCTTCAATCCCTCTTGCAAAGCTCAACATAGGCGACCGTTTTCTTATTAAGAACAACGAGCTCATCCCGGTTGATTCGGTACTCATCTCCGGAGTCGGTCACATCGACTACAGTTTCATCACAGGTGAATCTGCTCCAGTGGTTCTCCAGGCCGGTGAACTTATATATGCCGGCGGAAAACAAATCGGAAGTACAATAGAACTGACTGCAACAAAAAATGTATCGCAAAGCTATCTCACCCAGCTCTGGAACGAGTCAGCCATCCAAAAAGAACTAAAACAGAACCTCACGGAATTTTCGGCAGTTGTAGCCAAATATTTCACATTCGCCCTTCTCCTGCTCTCTCTTGGCGCAGGGTTGTTCTGGATTCAATTCGGCTGGCAGACGGCACTTGGAGTTATTAGCTCCATACTTATTATTGCCTGTCCCTGTGCGCTGGCGCTTTCAACCCCCTTCGCATTGGGAAATGCTCTGCGGATCCTGTCACGCAATCAATTCTATGTCAAAAACACAAGAATTATCGAACGCCTCACCAGAATTGATACTATTGTATTCGACAAAACCGGGACGATCACCCATCAGGATGCAAGCGAAATGCGATTCTCCGGTGAACCGCTGAATGATTATGAAAACAAATTAGTCCGCTCATTAACAAAACACTCCACGCACCCCCTTAGTATAAGCATCAACCATACCATTCCGGGTGGTGACGTATTCCCTGTTGATTCCTTCACAGAAGTGGAGAGCAGCGGCATCGAAGGATTTGTTGACGGCATCTATATCAGGTTGGGCTCAGCAAAATACACGGGATATGCTTCCGAAGAATTTCAGGCAGATGAAGCAGGTTTCTCATCTTCCGTATTCCTTGCGCTTGATAACCGGATCCGTGGCACCTTCACCATAAGGCAGATGTATCGGGAAGGTATCTCCGGTTCTATACAGGCGTTGTGTTCCTTCGCGCGGATTTACATTCTTTCCGGCGATTCGGAAAAAGAACGGACACGCTTGGAATCAATAGTCGGCAAAAATATTGAAATGCATTTTGAACAGTCACCATTTCAAAAACTGGAGTTTATTAAACAGCTTCAAGCCGCTGGCAAAACCGTCCTCATGATCGGTGACGGGCTTAACGATTCAGGTGCACTCAAGCAAAGCGATGTTGCCATTTCCGTAACCGAGAACACCCTTAATTTTACGCCCGCCAGCGATGCTATCATTAACGGAGCTATGCTGCCGTTTTTTGGCAAATTTTTCCGGTTTTCAAAAGACGCTTTGCTCGCTATAAAAATGAGCTTCATTGTCTCACTGGTATATAATGCTATTGGATTGTACTATGCATGCACAGGCAGAATCACTCCACTGTTTGCCGCGATCCTCATGCCCATAAGCTCAGTAACGGTTATCGTTCTCACTGTGGTGGCCACTACATTATTCGCAAAAAGAAGGAAATTAGTGTTATGAGCGTTGTCGCGGTTCTCATCGGGTTTAGCCTTCTTGTCGCCGGCGGCTTCCTTTTTGCCTTTTTCTGGGCCGTGCGAAGCGGGCAATACGATGACAAATATACCCCGTCCGTCAGAATGTTATTCGACGATTTGGACAACAAAAAAATTCAAGAAAAAACCACTACTAACCTAAAGAAGGAGAATTCCTGATGCAGCTGGAAACGTTTCGTTACGACAATACCATTGTCCGCAAGTTCATCATTGCGACGATGGTATGGGGCATTGTAGGCATGCTTGTCGGCTTGTTGATATCATTACAAATATTTCTTCCTGAATTGAATTTCGGAATTCCATACACCACATTCAGCCGTCTCCGTCCCCTGCACACAAACGCGGTTATATTTGCATTCGTGGGAAATGGCATTTTCTTCGGTTTCTATTACATGATACAACGTCTGTGCAAAGCAAGAGTTTTCAGCGATGTTCTTTCAAACATCCACTTTTGGGGTTGGCAATTTATCATAGTCTGTGCGGCAATTTCACTGCCGTTGGGCTTCACTACCAGTAAAGAGTATGCTGAACTGGAATGGCCGATTGATATCATGATCACGATCATTTGGGTTGTTTTCGCCATTCAGTTGTTTGGCACCCTGCTCAAACGGCGCGAAAAACACATGTATGTTGCAATTTGGTTTTTCATTGCCACGGTTGTAACCGTTGCCGTATTGCACATCGTAAACTCTTTGGAACTCCCCGTTTCCTTAACTAAAAGCTACCCGCTTTATGCCGGCGTTCAGGATGCTTTGGTGCAATGGTGGTATGGCCATAATGCAGTTGCCTTCTTTCTCACCACCCCCTATTTGGGCTTGATGTATTACTTCCTTCCCAAAGCTGCTAATCGTCCGGTGTATTCTTACCGGCTCTCGATAATTCACTTTTGGTCTTTGATCTTCATCTATATATGGGCCGGACCTCACCATCTTCTTTATAGCGCTCTCCCTGACTGGGCTCAATCACTCGGAACCGTTTTCTCCATCATGCTTATTGCCCCGTCTTGGGGTGGTATGATTAACGGTCTGTTGACACTCCGCGGTGCATGGGATAAAGTGCGTGAAGATGTGGTGCTGAAATTCATGGTTGTTGCAATCACTGCATATGGTATGGCAACTTTCGAAGGCCCCATGCTTTCTCTGAAGAACGTTAATGCGCTTGCTCATTTCACTGACTGGATCATTGCCCACGTACACGTTGGTGCTTTGGGATGGAATGGCTTCATGACCTTTGGTATTCTCTATTGGATAGTACCCAAACTCTGGAACACGCAAATCTATTCAAAGAAAATGGCAAATTTTCATTTCTGGATAGGTTTTCTCGGCATCTGCTTCTATGCTGCTGCAATGTATTGGGCTGGCGTTACACAGTCACTAATGTGGAAACAATTTACTCCTGAAGGTTCTCTGCAGTATCCAAACTTCCTGGAAACCGTGCTGCAACTGATACCAATGTACATTCTCCGTTCGATTGGCGGAGGACTGTATCTGATCGGAGTTATTGTATCAGTATATAACTTATACAAAACTGCCAAACAAGGTTCCTTTATCTCAGAAGAAGAAGCCCAGGCTCCGGCTCTCGAAAAAGTTGCCGCGAAAGGAAAGGGTCACATTTGGATTGAGAGCCGCCCTATTCAGTTTGCCGTGTTTTCAATTGTGGCAATTCTCATTGGTGGCATCGTGGAAATGATACCAACGTTTCTTATCAAAACCAACATCCCTACAATAGCCTCGGTTAAACCCTATACACCACTCGAACTACAGGGTCGCGATGTCTATATCGCGCAGGGATGCGTATCCTGCCACTCGCAACTGGTACGTCCGTTCCGCTCTGAAACTGAACGATATGGGGAATATGCCAAGGCAGGTGAATTCGTTTACGATCATCCTTTCCTGTGGGGTTCAAAACGTACCGGCCCTGATCTGCTTAGGGAAGGTGGCAAATATCCAAACTCATGGCACTTCAACCACATGGCCGATCCCACGTCTATGTCCTCGGGTTCAATCATGCCGCCATTCCCCTGGTTGGCGGAATCGGATTTGGACATAGCATCAACACCGGCAAAAATCGCAGCTATGCGAAAGTTGGGAGTTCCCTATCCTCAGGGATATGAAGATAAATGCATTCAGGACCTGCAGACGCAGGCGCAGGCAATTGCTCTGGACCTGAAAAACAACAAGTTGCATGTGGATAGCAACAAGCAGATCATTGCATTGATTGCCTATCTCCAAAGACTCGGCACTGATATTAAAGCAGTTAAACCGGCTGGAAAGGAGTAGGAAACTATGTTCGAACAACATCTATCCGCTATCAAAGATGTACACATCTTTCCTGTTATTTCGCTTATCATCTTTATGATCTTTTTTCTCGTAATGGGAGTCTGGGTATTCCGGATAAAAAGCGACTATGTAAAGGAGATGGAGCAATTACCACTCAATGGAAATCAGGATTATTCTAAGCAAGGAACTAACGACTATGAACTCTAAAACAAATAAAATAACCGTCTGGACTTTGTTCCTGTTCACACTTCTTTTGCCCTCAACCGCGTTTGCTCAGGAAGCAGAAAGCGACGATTTGGGTAAAGTATTTCACATCGGCGTGATGGCTTTCTTCCTTTTCGTATTTATCATTCTCATTACGCTCGTGGCATATCACAACCGCACAGATGAGGAAATACCTTCACTCGTCCGAGCCTGGCAGTGGTTCAGAAAGAAAATGACCAACTCTAAACCTCTTGAAGAAGAGGACACGATTATTCTCAATCACGAATATGACGGCATCAAAGAACTGGACAACGTGCTTCCTCCATGGTGGAAATATCTTTTCTATGCTACAATCGTTTTCGCAATGATCTATATGCTCAACTACCATGTCATTAATGTTTGGGCCCTGTCCGATCAGGAATATCAGGAAGAAGTCAGGGTTGCCGATGAAAAGATAAAGGAACTTATCGGTTCCGGGGCTTTCATCAACGAAAAAAATGTGGTTGCTTTGACTGATCCCGCTTCAATTTCTCTCGGTGCGCAAATATTTCAAAAAAACTGTACTTCGTGCCATGGACAAAAAGCTGAAGGAAACATTGGGCCAAATCTTACCGACGACTATTGGATCAATGGTGGCGGCATTCATAATATCTTTAAAACCATCTCAAACGGTGTCCTTGCAAAGGGTATGTTAAGCTGGAAAAACCAATTAAAGAATAAAGAAATTCAGCAGGTGGCAAGCTTCGTGCTCAGCCTTAAGGGATCAAATCCTCCCAATGCAAAGGCACCACAGGGCACTATCTGGAGTGATCCTACGGTGAAGGACTCCACCAAAGTCAGGAATGATTCACTCAAAACGTTATAATATTTTAAGGCATATACGGACTAATTACTTATGGAAACGTCAGCCCCTAACGAAGAATTTCGCGACTCTATTTCAACTGTTAACAAACAGGGGAAACGGGTTTGGATCTACCCCAAAAAACCTTCGGGTGCTTTTCATACAGCCCGAAAAGTGGTAAGCATCTTCCTGTTGCTCTTCCTTTTTGGAGCTCCTTTTATAAAAATTGGCAATCACCCGTTTTTACTTTTCAATGTTCTGGAGCGTAAGTTCATCATTTTCGGGTTGACGTTTGGCCCTCAGGATTTCTATCTGTTTGTCCTCGGTTTCATCGCGCTCATTGTTTTCGTTGTCCTGTTCACTGCGGTTTTTGGCCGCGTCTTTTGCGGCTGGGTATGCCCGCAAACCGTCTTTATGGAAATGGTGTTTCGTAAAATAGAATACTTCATCGAAGGTGATGCCTCCAAACAGCGCCAGCTTAACACGGCACCTTGGACAGGTGGAAAGATATTCAAAAAATCTGCCAAGCAAATCATCTTTTTTGTTATTTCTTTCATAATCTCTAATACCTTCCTGGCATATATCATTGGCATCGATGAACTGCATAGAATAGTCACTGCGCCCCCGTCAGCTCACCCGGCGGGATTCGTTGCCATTAATGTTTTTGCCGGTTTGTTCTATTTTGTGTTCTCCCACTTCCGGGAACAGGCATGCACCATTGTTTGCCCCTATGGCCGCCTGCAAAGTGTACTCCTGGACAAAAATACATTGGTGGTAGCCTATGACTATGTGCGCGGCGAACCGCGTGGCATTATCAGAAAAAACGAAGAAAGAACCAAAGGCGACTGCATTGACTGCCATTTGTGCGTGGATGTGTGTCCGACCGGAATTGACATCAGAAATGGTATCCAACTTGAATGCGTTAACTGCACGGCCTGCATCGATGCCTGTGATGCAGTCATGGAAAAAATCAAAAAACCTCGCGGACTCATTCGCTATGATTCACAAAACGGCATTAAAGACCGGGTTCGCTTCAGCATCACCCCGCGCATAATCGCCTATAGCGTTGTCCTTTTCGCTCTTGTATCCGTGTTCTCCATTTTGCTGGCCACACGCTCGGACTTTTCAATCACTTTGCTTCGCACCCCGGGAACCCTCTTCCAGGATCAACCTGATCATAAGATCAGCAACATCTACAACCTTACCATTGTAAACAAAACCTACCATGATCAGAAACTGGAAGTCAAAGTAAAGAACATGGATGCTGAAGTCCGGATACTGGGAGAAGATATTAACCTTAAGGGTCAGCAGATTTTTGAGTGCCGGGTAATGGTAATACTCGATAAAGAAAAAATTGACGAAACACGTGTCAACATTCCTCTGCAAATTGCCATTTTGCAGAATGGAAAAGAGATTAAAACGGTAAAAACCAATTTCCTTTCACATACTGATAATTAAATAATTCTGGAGTACAACATTTGAAAAAAGTAAGTTGGGGAACCGGTATTGTGATATTAATTAGCGGCTTTCTGTTGCTTACCCTGGGTATGGTGGTCTTTGCCTTCAGTCAGAGGGTTGATCTGGTGGAAAAGAATTATTATGAAAAGGAGCTGGGCTTTCAAAAACATATCGACAGTCAGACCAACGCGCTCTCGCTCAAAACTCCGGTTGCCTATACTGCAAAGGGCTTCGAGATGCGCATCACCATCCCCCTGACTGAAACCGGGAAAATTGCACAGGGAAAGGTCGCTTTCTACAAACCCTCGGATTCGCGAAGTGATTTGCTCTTCCCTCTTTCAACAGATAGCACGGGACTATTTACGATTTCCCTAATAGGAAAACCTCTGGGCATTTGGAAAGTCAGTGTTGAATGGAAATCTGGCGATCCGGCAATTGAATATTATTCCGATAAACAATTCAGGCTTACAGCCTCAGGAATTGAGCCATATTGAGTATGTATCTTTTCAGCGGATTTCTTCTTGGTTTTCTTGGAAGTTTGCACTGTATCGGTATGTGCGGACCCATTGCATTGGCTCTCCCCTGGAAATCCAGATCCAAAGCCATTTTTGCCGCCAAACAATTCCTCTATTTCATCTCAAAAGCAACTGCATATGCACTGCTTGGCCTTTTCACGGGCCTCATTGGCGATACCTTCCGCTTTTTTGGCCTGCAGCAGGCCATATCCATAGCTATCGGTGTTATTATGCTGCTTATTGGTATTGCTTCACTTTTTAAACCGGGAATACTGCTAAAGCTCAAATTCGTTGACCGAATATTCTCCGGGCTTCGCTCCCTGTTTTCAAAATTCCTCAAGAGTAATAACCCTGCTTCATTCACCGTTATTGGGTTTCTCAATGGTTTTCTCCCCTGTGGATTTGTCTATCTGGGCTTAGGATCCTCCCTTATCAGCGGTTCAGCCATGGAATCGGCATTATTCATGTTTTTATTTGGTATAGGTACTGTTCCGGCTTTGTTAATCGCCTCTCTGCTTCCTTCCATGCTCAAATCCCGAGGAAGACTCTCTGCCCATAAACTGATTCCGGTCTTATCCATCATTTTCGCGGTTTTATTCATCCTTCGCGGTTTGAATCTTGGAATTCCCTATTTAAGCCCAAAAATGAATGCAAAAATGCCTCATACAGGAAAAGAGAACCCTGTAAACTGCTGCAATTGAGTCTTTTTCTGCCATTTTGCGCTTCGAGACCTTACTTAAACTATTCAACATTCAACTTTTAACATAAAAAAACAATCTATTTAAACGTTTACTAAAATATTGGCTGATTAATTTCGATAATATAAGTAAGTTATATTCCTGATTTTCCGTAAATAATGACTCAGAATTGGCATATATTTTTCTAAAAACAATTGCTTACGTTGCTCAACACATTTTTGTCTTGACTGCACACATTTCAGCTCTCAATAGTGTATTTCTTCTGAAAGAATTCCCTGTTTGTATAGTTTTATGAAAAAATTCGGGCTTAATTCCTTTCTGGCAGACGAAAATAAAACTTCCGGGAGCAAACTCCCGCGTTTTGTCATAGGCAGTGTAATAGGAATTACGTCATTTTGCCTGATCATTTACGGCTATTTGTTTTTCGCTTCTAGCGCCCACCCCGAATTGGTAAAAGCTTTTACGTTATTACTGTCGTTCTTCACTTTGCTCACCGCAGCCCTCGCCGTTGTGCTCTTCAGATGGTTCGTCAAAGATGCCAATAAATATCGCGTATTATACACTGAGGAAAAAGAAATTCGCGAAAAAATGGAAAACTATAAACTGCTTCTGGAAAACCAGAATGAGGGTGTATCCATTGTTGATGCGGATGAAAACATACTTTTTGCCAATAAAATGGCTGATGAAATATTTGCCGTGGAACCTGGGAAACTCCTGGGGCGAAGCTTCAGTGAATTCCTCGATGCGGCTGAAAACAAAAAAAATATCGCCCAGATTAACCTGCGAAAACTCGGCTTTAGTAACCAATATGAAATAAAGATTAAAAGCGGCGACGGAAGAACCAGATCACTTCAGGTCACGGCAACACCCAAGTTCAATGAATCCGCTCAATATGAGGGGTCATTCATCGTTTTTAGCGATGCTACCGAACTGAAAAATGTCGAATCCCGTCTTTCCGAAAGCACCGCCTATCTTCGGGCGCTTATTGAAAGCATCCCGCAGATGATCTGGCTAAAAGATAAAAACCTTCAGTATATAATGGCAAATCAACGCTTCGTTGATGCGCTTGAAAAAACTGAAGAACAGGAAATTTTCGGGAAAACCGACTCTGAACTGGTCAATGAAAGCCTTGCTTCCACCTATAACGCCATGGATGAAAAAGTTATCCAGTCCAAACATCCACACACCATCATTGAAGAATCCAGTAAAAACGGCAAGCCGTTCTGGACAGAAACGGTTAAAACACCTATATTTGATGACAATGGCGATTTTATCGGAATAAGCGGCATTACAAGCGATATATCCGAACGGGTGGAGTCGGAAAAATCCATCCGCCAGGCCAGAGATTTCTACCTGCAGCTTTTCGAGGACTTCCCGGTTATGATTTGGATGACTAACCAGATCGGCGAGCCTATATACTATAACCAAACCTATTTAAAATTCAGGGGATTAAGCCAGAATGCTAACTACAAAGAAGGTTGGCTCAATTCCCTGCGTCCTGAAAAACAAGAAGAAGTTGCCCTGCATTTCAAAAATTGCTTTGAAAGCAGATTGGCATATGATTTCGAATACGAAATGACTGCGGGGGACGACGATTTCCACTGGATAGTTGATATTGGACACCCCTATAATGACCTTGATGGAAATTTCGCCGGTTACATTGGCGCCTGCCTCGACATCACCGATCAAAAAGCAAGTGCGGCCAAAATTCTCGATTCCGAGGAACGCTACAAAAATCTGGTTGAAAACATTAGCGACGTCGTTTTCCGGGTTTCAAAAACTGGTGAACTCGTCTATGTCAGTCCGGTTATTACTCAGTTAACCGGTTACGTCCCGGAAAACATCACAGGAAAAAGGGTCGTTGATTTTGTACACCCACACGACAGCAATCATATACAACAGCAGTTCTATAAAGCTCTTGCGGTTTTTGCCGGTCCTGAAGACTTCAGGATAAAATCCCTCATATCAGGTTATCGATGGGTCAGGGCTCAGGCACTTCCTTATATTGAAAATGGCATACCTATCGGTATTCAGGGAATCCTCACCGATATCGAAAACAGCAAACAGGCAGAACAGGCTCTGCGCGAAAGCGAGGAAAGATTCAGGAGCATTTTCGAAAATGCCTATGAAGGGATCCTTCTGGTTGATGAAAATGGAAAACTTGTTGACTGGAACCACGCACTCGAGCAAATGACAGGCTATAAAGCTGAAGAAGTGTTACAAATGAGTTTTGTTGATATTCATTACTCTGTCTTGCCTGAAGAACTTAGCCAAAGCATGACCAAAGATGTTTTGATGCTCAAGCATAAAGAATACTTTGAGCAAAATCTTGGAGCATACAATTATAGGGCAAGACGTATTTCAATCCGGCATAAATCCGGTGAGCTCCACTTGGCGGATGTGATTTCATTCCCCATTAAATCCGGCAATACAAACCTTCTATGCTCAATCATCAGGGATGTCACCAAGGAAATGTTTGTTGAACAGGAAAACCTGAAATTAAACCTGGCAATTGAACAAAGCCCCAACATTGTTATTATAAGCGATCTCAATGGAATGATCCAATATGCAAATCCGGCTTTTGAAGTACTGACAGGGTATGCAGTAAGCGATGTTAAAGGAAAGAAAACCAGCATTCTGAAATCCGGTAAAACTGATCCGGCTGTCTACAAAAATTTGTGGGAAACGATCAGTAAAGGCGATATCTGGCGAGGGGAATTATGTAATAAACGCAAAAACGGCGAATTCTATTGGGAACTTGCTTCAATCTCTCCCGTCCGGAATGCTGACGGTGTTATTACCAATTATCTGGCAATCAAGGAAGACATTACCGATAGAAAGACCATGGAAAACCAACTCGTGGCTGCTAAAGATAATGCCGAAGAAATGAACCGTTTGAAATCCAACTTCCTTGCAAATATGAGTCATGAACTGAGAACACCGATGATCGGTATTCTCGGTTACTCAACTATGCTAAGGGATGAGTTTGCGGATGAAGATATTAAAAACATTGGCTCTACCATCTACCGCAGTGGAACACGACTCCTTGAAACCTTAAACCTCATTCTGGATCTCTCCCGCCTTGAGGCACAAAAAGTTGATATCCAGCTTACATCTGTCAACGTAATCGAAATATTAAACGAAGTCCTCACACTGTTTGATTCCGCTGCCAAGCTCAAAGGACTCCCTCTCCAACCACATTTCGCTCATGCGGAGCTATGTATCGAAACTGATGTAAAACTATTCAGACATATAGCTACTAATCTCATTAATAATGCAATCAAGTATACGCGCAGAGGCGGCATTGATGTTTTCTGTGGTGTGGTCAATAAATTGAACGTCGCTTATCTGGAGCTTAAAGTCTCCGATACCGGAATTGGTATATCCGAAGCTGATCAAAAGATCATTTTTGAGGAATTCCGTCAGGTAAGCGAAGGTTTTAACCGTAGTTTTGAAGGCACTGGTCTTGGGTTAACCCTGACACAGCGTTTCGTCGAAAAATTGAATGGTGAGATTTTGGTCGAGAGTGAATTGGGTAAAGGTTCATCATTCATCGTTCGTCTACCTATGAACGGCAAAAAGGGAAGCACTGCCCCACAGGAGGAAATAGCACCCAAACTGGAAGAAGAACCGCCAATTCCGGATATGCCGAAGAATGAAAAAGCAAGCATCCTGCTTGTTGAAAACGATATGGTTAACGCCGAAGTTATCTCATATTTTTTGCACAAAAACTACAATCTGGAAGTAGCTGGCTCGGGTGAAGATGCCTTGGAATTGGTATCGGGCAAGCATTATGATTTGCTCCTTATGGACATAAACCTTGGTCAGGGAATAAGCGGATTGGACGTCACCCGGGTTCTTAGGGAATCTGAACAGTATAAAAACACCCCTGTCATTGCCATCACTGCTTTTGCCATGAAGGGTGATCGTGAAGAGTTTCTCGAATCCGGATGCACCGACTATCTTGCTAAACCATTCTCCAAATCCGATCTGCTCAAAAAGATCCAGCAATATCTGGATTAGTGCGGCCCCTTCACTAGCTCACTCAAAACAAGAAATTGTATCATTCTGCGACATAGACACGTATATCGCACCGCTTAATACCCATAAAAAAACGCTAAATTCAGCTTTTCATTGCTGGCACGAATTTGGATAATATTACTTCAGTTAAACCAATCAAATAAGGCAGCTCATGAAAACCGTTAGTAAATTAGTTGTTATTGTTCTCGTAAACATGCTTTTATCATTCTCAGCCTTTGCTGGAATTGAGAGCATTGCTACAGTAACTGGAACGGCAAAGGTAATCAGCGTTACCCTTCCGTCTCCCTATAGCGAAACCGTTTATTGCGGTACCCTTGCAGCAACGGTTGGCGGAAACCCAACAAACTTGTACTGCATCGATATTAACCACGCACTCGCCTACAATGAACAATATCAGGATGTAAGCGCAACTGACAGCGTTTTAACCTATATTCTCAACAACTACTACCCTTTCAAAGCTCTTCCTTATACCGGTTCGTTGAGCACTGCAGAAGCTGAAGCAGGAGCAGTTCAGCTCTCTCTGTGGCACTTTTCAGACGGCCTCGACGTCAGCTTGGTCACCAATGTTGATGCAAGCGTAAAGACCAGAGCCGCTGCAATCATTGCAGACGCAAACCTGCATGCCCACGTATTCAGCCTTAACTCTTTTGCAATTGTGATACCCCCACAGTCTTTCACCGTCGGTTCACCCATACAGTTCACCGTTCAGGCTTATGACAATATGGGAATCGCAATGCCTAATGTCGCCATCACCCTTTCTACTTCTTCAGGCACCCTGAGCACGTTGACTACCGTAACCGGTGCAACTGGCGTTTCTCCGGTAATCACGCTTACTCCGGCATCAGGACATACCTCAGCAACAATTACCGCTACCGGCACCGTTGGCATTCCAGCCGGAACCAAATATTATCACGTTGCGAACCCCAATGGCAAACAAAAACTGATTTTGGCAACTCCTACAATTGCATCCAGAACCATTTCAAGAACCTGCACCTGGTTTGATGAGATCAAATTAGTCGTCTCCAAAACTGCCGACAAAACTACTTGCAACAACGGAGATATCGTTAACTATACTATCAAAGTTAAAAACATCGGAACTGCGCAGGCACAAAATGTTGTAGTGTCCGATCAGCTTCCTGCAATCCTCACTTTCCTTTCCAGCACCCCAAGCGGCCCTTACAGTGCAGCAAGCGGATTGTGGACAGTTGGCAACCTGAATGCAGGCGACTCAGCTACCTTGGTTATTCAAACTAAAGTGGTATACTCCAATCCAAGCGCAAATTCATTCACACTTGGCGCAGCTTCAGATTACAATCTGTTCGTTATTGACACCCTCATTCAGCCTTCAGCCGATACGCAGGGCAAACTTGCAGTTGGCGGCTACGCAGACCTTAGTGGTTACAGCGTGGGCGATCAGCTCCCTGAACATTCTGGAAACGTTCTTGTTGTCGGCGGTCACCTGACTTATATGGTTGGCAGAGTGTATAATGGAAAAGCAGTTTATCAGGATTATATTACTTCAACTACCGGTTTCTCTGCAGATGACGGAATTGTAAAAGACAGCATCATCAATTTCCCTGCTGCAAAACTTTATCTCGAAAACTTATCTGCTCAATTGGCAGCTTTGGCACACACCGATACAGCAAGTTATCTCCCCAATCACAGTGTTGAGTGCAATGGATCAAGAAACGATTTTAACGTGTTCGATGTTGATGGAAGCCAGCTTCTTGCAACAAACAATTTTACGGTCAATGTACCTTCCGGTTCGACCGTAATAGTAAATATCAGCGGAACCGATTCAAGACTATTCGGCGGATTTGAAGTTAACGGCACAACAAAAGACAAAGTACTCTTAAACTTCTATGAAGCAAAAACTCTGAATATCTCCGGCATTGACGTTAAAGCTTCAGTTTTGGCTCCCAAAGCAGACCTCACCTTCCCCGCAGGCGTTGTTACCGGACAATTGATTGTGAGAAAAATGACAGGTTCAGGTCAGGTTAACTTATGCCCCTTTACAGGCAGTGCAACACGCGATACGTCAATTGTCAACATTGCTACCGTATCAGCTGCAAATCAGAGCAACATGCCCAGTTTCTTCAATGCGGGCTCAGGCGGCATGGCAAGAATGATTTCAAAAACAAATGCTACCGGGATCAAGACACAATCAGGAAGCAGCAAAGTTGAATCTTTCAAACTGGAACAGAATTATCCAAATCCGTTCAATCCTTCAACCAAGATCAGATTCAGTGTTGCAACCGCAGCTTCAGTCAACATCTCGATTTACAACATCACCGGGCAGCAGGTTGCAGTGGTTGCAAATGGTTTCTTCAACAACGGAACTTACGAAGCAACATTCGATGCATCCAGCCTCACCAGCGGAATCTACTTCGCCAAGATGACATCAGGTGCATTCACTTCAATTCAGAAGATGAATTTGCTCAAATAGGATCACTCATTTATCTGATTTAGATTGATTTCATAGTTTTTATGTAAAAAAGCCATCCCGCACGGGATGGCTTTTTTTTACTTTTCTCAAGTTCACCGCTTTGAATTCTGAAGAATATTAAGCATTAAAACAGTTGGGAAGTACTACCGCTTCGCACTATGAAGCTGTCTCAAAAGTCGAATTTCGAATTTCTATCCGCGGAAATCTGTTCAAATCCGTGTTATCTCCCAACGGGATCACGCTCCGTGGGGCGTGTGCGTTCAAATTCATTTGAGATATCCTCATATAGAGGGAAAAAGCGAAAGCTTAAACCGATTTAAGGGTGTTCAACCGCTAATGTTCATAAGACGGTCAACCGGAGTATATTAGAAAAACACCCCCGCCATAACCGAGAAATAACTGTTCTTCACATCATAACCGTGCACACTGTCATCAACCGGGGAGAAACCAAACCCATAACGAAAGGAAACTGCTGCTTCATGTTTTACTAATTCAAAACCGACACCGCCACCAAATACAAAGACCAGATCAAGCTTCTTTTGATCGGAGATAGTCTGGGTGACATCAGCAAGTGATCCGGAAGAATTGAATTTGCCAATGTACTGCGCCCTGAGCAGGAAATTAACTGAAGGCCCGGCAAACGCCATTATTCTGTCTGTTTTGCCGAATTTAAGTGAATAGTTGAGAAACAAAGGAATATCGACATACTCGTATTTTTCATCGACATCATATGCGAAGTCCACTCCCCCACTCACCGCCCCGGTTGGTGTATTCCCTTTTATTCTTTTCGCGGTTGTAGCCAATGATGGTTGGGCCGGGGAGAAAGCACCTTTTACCGAATACAGAAGTTGTGGTATAAAAGAAAAGTATTCGTTAATGGGGTATTCAAGAAAAGCACCCGCTGACAGACCGGTACGAAAATTAAAATTGCGGGAATCTTTTCCAATAAATTTGGAAAAATTGGCTCCACCCGTCACCCCATATTTTATCTGTGCGTTTATTGAAATAGTCAGAAAGATGATTGAGAAAAGGATTAGCGAACTTTTTTTCATAGGGTTCCTTTCGATTTTGCATTATAACATCCACTGTCCGATGTTGTATCAAATTGGCTATTCGAAAATAGCACCCGCTCAGCACAGATGCAACTGACTCAAAAGAAGTGCAGCCAGTGGCATTTCAGACATAAACACCCCAAAAACTCTATTTCATGAATCAGATATGCCCCGCTTTTAAGCGGCCACTACAGGGTAATTTTCGATATTCCATTTAACGGCATACCTGCTACATAATCACTCGTTATCAGGTGCTTTTTCGGCAATGATAAAATTGGCAGATCAAATATTGCTGGTATCGGCTTGGATATATTGGTATTTGCATATTTTTATAGTAATTTATTCACCATAAGAATAAATTGCTTGAATTAGCTTGTGAAGGCATTTATAGTTGCTTGGGCGAACATGAGTTCATCAGATATAAATAATCGATTGCTGAAAAGTGTTTATTTTCGGATTTTCCGGATGGATGTATAAGCATGTCCAAAGAGACACGAGAACAGGTTTTCAGATACCTTATTTATGCAGTTGCATTGTGTTTCGTGATTTTCGATATTTCTGTGAATTACAAATCAACCGTTGATATAATAAGAATGTTTGCCTACGGCGTAGTAATAAATCTGGTATCCAGTGGTTGAGCCAATGTGAACAGGAAGAAAAGGAATAGAAAATGAACAACGATACAATTACGATTATCCTTGCATCGTTATTGATAATAATGTATTTCGCGTATGTAGTTATATATCGCAGAACTGATGAATCCAAAACCAGCAATCTTATAAAAGCGTTACGTGAATACGCTAAAACCCATCCGGATTTGGCTCAAACCCTAAACAAATTTGGACTGTTATAATTCTAATCAGACACCGTTAGAAGCCAGCTTGGTTAGAATTCGCTAATTCAAATACCCGGTTTCAACGGAGCATATTGGTATGAATACTGATTTCATTGAAGTTCAGGCCTCGCGTTAACGCATAATTTCAATTGCGTGTTAATTATCTTTGCAAACCCTCAACCACCTCGCAATTTCACCTTTCACCAACTCAGGGTTGGGGGATCCAATCGTCACTTTTCTGTCAAGTGCAGAAGCAACATTAAAAACCTCGAACACCGATTCATCAAAATTCCCGTCAATCGCTTTCAACTCATCAAGCGCTAACTGATTGAATTTCTTGCCATTAACTTCACAATACCTTACAACTTCACCAACAATGTGGTGGGCACTCCTGAAGGGTATCCCCTTCAGCACCAGCCAGTCAGCCAGATCAGTTGCAAGAATAAAGCTTCCGTCCAGTTCAGCAACAAAACGGTCCCTTTTGATGGAACTGTTCAACAGCAGCAGTTGAATTATGCAAAGCGAATCATACCAGGTCTGCACCGATTCGAACAACGGTTCCTTGTCTTCCTGAAGATCGCGGTTGTAGCTTAATGGCAATCCCTTTAACAGGATTTTCAGAGAAGCATCGTTACCAAGAACACGCGCTGTCTTTCCGCGTACTAATTCTGCAAGGTCCGGATTTTTTTTCTGCGGCATAAGCGAAGAGCCGGTCGCAACGGAATCATTTAGGACAAGGAAATCCCATTCCTGCGAACTCCATAAAATAACTTCTTCGGCAAAACGCGAGAGATGGAGCATCCCCAGCGAGCAGCTGTGTGCAAAATCGATTATGAAATCACGATCGGAGATCGCATCAAGCGCATTGGTGCATAGTTTCGCAAATCCAAGTTGCACTGCAGTAAACTCCCTGTCCAAAGGAAGAGTTGATCCGGCGAGAGCGCCGCTCCCCAAAGGGAGCGAGTCGCTTTCGTCAAACACAAATGAAAGACGATTGAAATCACGTTCAAGCATTTCGACATAGGCAAGAAGGTGAAACGCAAATGAGATCGGCTGTGCCCGTTGCAGATGCGTGTAACCGGGAATAATAACCTCAGTTGTCTCACCGGCAACCTGCAAAAGAGTTTTCTGGGTCTGGCGGATAGCCGCCTGAAGCAGTTTCACTTGCGTCTTAGCCCAGAGCCTGACGTCAGTTATTATCTGATCATTCCTGCTCCTTCCGGTATGCAATTTACCGGCAGAGCTTCCAATATGCACAGACAACCTGCTCTCGATTGCTGAATGGATATCCTCGAATTCACCTTTTCCCGGATTCCACTCCCCGCTTTCAAGTTCAGTTTTAATCTTTTCCAGCCCCGATGCAATTGCCGAAAACTCATCGGTGCTGATTAGACCAGTTTTGGCAAGCATTTCTGCATGAGCAATGCTGCCAGCAATGTCCTCTGCAAACAGTATTTTATCAAATTCGATCGAAGACGAAAACCGCAGTGCGGAATCATTCAACCCCGAAGCGAACCTGCCACCCCAGAGTTTCATACCGCGAGACTGCTCAGTTCTGCTGCTTGTTTAACTTTAGTCATCGTTTTGTAGGGCAGTCCATAAATCGCCAGAAAGCCTTCGGATGCCTTATGATCAAACGAATCCTCATCTGTATACGTGGCCAGTTCTTTATTGTAAAGGCTATACACGGAGTCACGCGACAATACGGTGATGTTTCCCTTGTACAGTTCAACAGTAACAGTGCCGGTCACACATTCTTGCGATTGATCCACAAACGCCATCAATGAGTCGAAAAGCGGTGAGAACCAGAGTCCATCATAGATCAGATTTGCAACCTTGTCGGATACACCCTGTTTGAAACGGAACGTTTCTTTATCTTGGGTAAGCTTTTCAAGTTCCGTATGTGCTGCATGCAGAATTACAGCTGCAGGCGCTTCATATACTTCTCTTGACTTAATGCCAACAACACGGTTTTCAATCACGTCCATTCTGCCAACGCCATGTTTTCCGCCAATAGCATTCAATGCCTTCACCATCTCAACACCCGTGGTCTCCATACCATTCAAGGTCACAGGTATCCCTTTTTCAAAACCAATAGTCACGGTCTCGCTTTCGTCTGGGGCTTTTTTCGGGTTTACAGTGATCATGTATGCGTCTTCGGGGGGGGCTACGGTCGGGTCTTCCAATACACCGCATTCTATTGCGATGCCAAAAATGTTTTCATCAATTGAGTAGGGTGAATCTTTCTTTACCTTTACAGGAATTTCGTGCAACAGGGCATAATCAATTTCCTCTTCCCTGCTCTTGAATTCCCAGGTTCTCAGAGGTGCAATAATCTCGAGTTGTGGCGCCAGCGTTTGTATACCAACTTCAAACCGCACCTGGTCATTTCCTTTTCCTGTACAGCCATGTGCAATAATATTCGCACCTTCGGCGAGAGCAATGTCCACCATGAGTTTGGCCAATAACGGCCTGCCTATTGCGCATGCCATTGGATAAATTCCTTCATAAACCGCACTGGCCTTCAGGGCTTTCCAAACATATTGTGTAATAAACTCTTCCTGAAGATCAACCAGATATGATTTTGATGCTCCGGTCTTTTTCGCTTTTTCTTCAATGTTCTCAAGTTCATCCGTTTGACCAAGATTACCCGTAACCGTAATGAGATCAGCGTCGTATTTTTCTTTTAACCAATGTACCATTACCGAGGTGTCCAATCCACCGGAGTATGCTACAACTATTTTATTCTTTGCCATTTTGTGTTTCCTTTATTTCGATCTTTGGCTGGGAGATTCCGTCATCAGCCTTTTTATAAAATCAATTACGAACTGAAGGCTTGAAGCCTTATTGGGGATAATGAGAACGGTGTCATCTCCCGCCACTGTTCCCAGAATTTCTTCTTTGTTTAACCGGTCAATGAAATGAGCAACACCCTGTGCTCTGCCCGCAAGTGTGCGGATGACTATTAGTGTCTCATTGTGTTGTACGCTCAAAATTTCAAACCCGATGAGTTTCGCTATCTGCTTGCCACTCTCATCCGCGTTCAAAATATAGCGGATACCGCCGTCGGTGAATACACGAACCACGCCAAGTTCCGCAAAGTCGCGGCTCAATGTGGCTTGGGTCATCTCAAAACCTTCTTTCTTCAAAAGGCGTAACAGGTCTTCCTGATTGGACACTATGTAGGTCGAGAGCAACTCTTTAATTCGCGTTTGACGCTTTAATTTAATAGGCACCGGGAGCTCCTTTCATCACCTCCACCTCTGCACTCATTGACTGCAAAAGCTGAGATAGTTTTTCAACAAACAATTTTATATCCGTTTTGGTAATAACGAATGGCGGCAGCAAACGAAGCGTGTTGTTTCCGGCTGTTCCGACAACAACACCATTCTTTAAAAATGTTGCGGCTAACTTTTTAACATCCAGGGCACCAATCAATTCTACACCGATTAGTAATCCCTTTCCCCGGATCTCCTTCACGTAAGGATTATCAAGATCATCAATCTTTTTGGTCAGCAGCTCTCCCAATTTTTCAATCTCGCCCAATTTCTTCTCCGTGAGCAGCTTCAACACTGCTGTTGCTGCGGCAAGCGCTACGGGATTTCCGCCAAAAGTTGAACCATGACAGCCAGGGGTAATGGCTTCTGCAACCTTATCGTTACACAGAACACCGCCCAGAGGCAATCCATTTGCAATTCCTTTGGCAAAGGTCACCATATCCGGAACAATACCATACCATTGGTAGGCAAACGGTTTACCGGTTCTTCCAATTCCTGTCTGCACTTCATCAATAATGAGCAAAAGATCATTATCATCACAAATGGTCCTCACCGCTGCCAGATAGTTTTCATCAGGAACAATTATGCCGTTTTCTCCTTGAATCGCTTCGATAATAACAGCCGCCGTGTTCATGGAAATATGATTGGTAATGGCTTCAGCGTCATTGAAGGGAACATGAACAAATCCGGGAAGAACGGGCGCAAACCCATCCTGAATTTTTTTCTGCCCTGTCGCTGAAAGGCTTCCCATTGTTCTGCCATGGAAACTGCCGGTTGTGGCAATAATTTCGAACTTGCCATTCCCCCACTTACGGGCGAACTTTATCGCTGCTTCATTTGCTTCAGTTCCGGAATTACAGAAAAACACTTTGTTTAATCCAGAGAGATGATATAGTTGTTCGGCAACTTTTTCCTGAAGTGATATGGTGAACAGATTTGAGCAGTGCCACACTTTGCCAAGCTGCTCTTCAACCGCTTTCTTTATTGACGACTGCTGGTGGCCAAAGCCAGTAACGGCAATGCCGCTCAAAAAGTCGAGATATTCACGTCCGGGTGCATCATACAAGGTAGCACCACTCCCCCCGACGAACTCTACGTCATAGCGATTGTAATTGTTAACCAAAAAAGATCCGTTAGTTTCGTTATGCGCGCTCATTTACTATCCATGTTCCAAATAAATTTTCAAAAGAGAAAGTGCTGTGATCGGAAAAAGCAGTTTCGGAGCCTATCCAGATCTTCTGCACACCATTATTAAGTAATTTTATACAACTTTCCAGTTTCGGAATCATACCGCCGGTTATATCACCATTGTCTATTCCGGTATGAATGATCTCTTTGTTCAGCACCGTTTGCACCGAGCCATTCATCGTTACACCGTCAACGTCTGACAGAAAAAGCACGGATTCCGCGTTAAGTGTTTCCGCCAGGCGTTCTGCAAAAACATCGGCGTTCACGTTCATCAGGTTGCCATCCGTATCCATACATACGCTGGAAAAAACCGGAACGGCACCCTCGTTCATCAATGTCTGCAACCATTTAGTCGGGCCAAGTGGACGTGGGTACCCAACCTGACCAAGCGCAGGATTAAGGTAATCCGCGACAAACAAACCCATATCAATACCTGAAAGCCCAATTGAATTTACACCATTGGTCTGAAGATAAGCAATAACCTTGTGATTCAGCAAACCTGCCTGAACTGCAGCAACCACTTCCATAATATCTGGCGTGGTAACACGCTGTCCGTTGACAAACTGTACGTCACAATCAAGTTTTTGCGACCAGTCCGAAATGGTAGTACCTGCGCCATGAACAATTAAAAGCCCGTCACAGGATGCTTTGATTTTTTTTATCCGCAACGCCCAGGTCTCGTCGCTGTAAAAATTCTCGAGCGCTTTACCGCTCAGTTTTAAGATTACATTTTTCATTTTCATGTCCTATATCTTGCATTGATCTTGATATAATCCTCTGAAAAGTCGCAGGTCCACCAGGTGGTTGAACTTTCGCCGGCAACAAGGTCAACTGTGACGGTATAGGCGCTCTTTGATAAGATTGCCTTGGCCTTGGCTTCATCCAGAACAATATTGTAATCAGGCAAAAACACAGCAAGATCATCAAAATAGATCGAAACTTTGCCCGGATCAAATTCGGCACCGCTGTTTCCTGCTGCCGAGAGAATTCTGCCCCAATTGGCATCCTCTCCGTAAAATGCTGTCTTGACCAAAGGCGAATTGGCAATCGTACGGGCGGCCGCATTTGCCTCAGCCGGCGATTTTGCATTCTTCACATCTATCTGCACCAGTTTTGTGGCTCCCTCGCCGTCAACCACAATTGCCTTTGCCATTTCAATGCAGATGGCAGTCAACGCCTGAGAAAATATGGCGTAGTCCTCTGTTCCTTCTTCAAGATCAATGCCGGCCAGTCCATTGGCAAGCAACACCACCATATCGTTGGTGCTCGTGTCTCCGTCTACCGTAATTCTGTTAAACGAAAAATTAACCGAACCCGATAATAATTTTTGCAGCAGCGGTTTTGCTATGCGCGCATCCGTTGCCAGGTAACCCAGCATGGTTGCCATATTCGGCATGATCATGCCACTGCCCTTGCAAATGCCGCCAATGGTAACTTCTCCTGCTGAAAGCTTAACTTTGACTGCATATGATTTAATTTTCAAATCAGTGGTCAAAATCGCCTCGGCAGCATCCTCACCACCCTCAGTTGAAAGCAGAGGTACTATGATGTCAATACCATGTTTCATCTTATCAACAGGGAGCTTCACACCAATCACTCCGGTGGAACTGATGAGTGTTTCTTCCGGCAATATTCCAAGTTTCTCCGCGCAATAACGCTGGGTCTCATAAGCATCGGCAAATCCCTGCTCTCCGGTGCACGCGTTGGCATTTCCAGAGTTAACCAGGATCGCCCGGATGCCTTGTTCGGTATTAATGATCATATTTTGCGAAATAAGCGTCGGGGCTGCTTTCACTTTGTTAAGCGTGAATGTTCCCGCTGCTGTGCAGGGCACTTCAGAATAAATGAGCGAAAGGTCCTTCCGGCTTTTCTTAATTCCGGCAAAAACACCGGCCGCTTTTATACCCTGTACAGAAGTAATTGAACCATTATCAAGATGCTGCATACATTACCTCTTTCGCTTTTATTCCGGTGGTGTCTTCCCATCCATAAAGTTTATTCATATTTTGAAAGGCCTGTCCTGCGGCTCCTTTGATCAGATTGTCAATAGCCGAGGTTATTACTGCCTTTTTGGGCGACACGGCAATATGCATGTCACAATAATTCGTATTCACTGCCCAGTTCAACTCGGGTGGTGTAGGTCGTACTCTCACGAAGGGTTTATCGGCATACTCCTGCTCATAAACTGCATGTATTGCTGACGCATCAATGTCTTCCTTCAGATGAATTACCGTTGTGGCATAGATTCCCACGGAAACAGGCAACAAATGCGTGGTGAACGAAAACGGCGAATTAAATTTATGGCTGTACAGCATTTGCAAAATTTCCGGTTCGTGCCTGTGCTCGTTGACGGCATATGCCTTTACGTTTCCGTCCATCTCACTCACCATCAGGTCTGCACGCGCTGTCTTGCCCGCACCACTCGTTCCCGAATAGGCAGTGCTGCTCACCGTTAAAATCTTGGCAGCAAAATTCTCCACAAATGGCAGCAACCCTAACAATACCGCCGTAGGATAGCATCCGGGATTGGCTATCAATTGTACGTTTTCATATTGCTCTGCCGAAAGATAATCAGCCAAACCATAAAGCTTTGTTTTTAACAAATACGGGGAACTGTGCTCTATTTTATACCATTGACGGTATAGTTCTTCGAAATCCAGACGGTAATCTCCGCCAAGGTCAATAACTTTTTTGCCGTTTGCAATAAGCTTCGGTGTATATTTTAACGAGTGGCCATGAGGCAAGGTCAGAAAGTAAACATCATGGTCCAATGAAAGATCGTTCACCGATTTAATTTTTTTGTTTTCACCACTTCCAGCCAGATCGGGAAATACATTCCAAAGCATATCATCAGCCGTTGTGTTTGCATAAACTTCATATGAAGAAACATGAGGATGTTGTTGGCAAAATTGAACGAGTTTTTTACCGGTGTATCCTGTTCCGCCAAGTAATCCTACAGATAACATAAGTGCTCCTTACTGACTAAATACGGCGGCGAAGGCGCCACCGTATTTTGAATAAATTATTTTAATTATACGTATTTATATTTATGCAAATATAATAACCGGGAGCAGGTATATCAAATCGTTTATGCACGTGAATGCGTAAATATTAAATATTTATTGCATAATATACATCATATTTACATATATATGCAAATAATATTCAGGCTGGGTGTATATTTAAATTATTCGCAGCCGATTTCCACAAATTTTATATGCATTTTTTATGCATATTTATCAATTTTTTGCAAATAAATACACAAACGGCTCTTATGCCGGACAATACTGCATGAAACAAGACCGGTTTAACAGTTTTAAAGCTTTGCCCGTTTGTGAGAAGCAGATTGTTCCTCTCAAATAAGCTGCTGTGTATCTATTACTAAATCCGCTTCACTCACAAAAGCGAAATCTGGCAATAGTTCATAAAATTTGAATGCTGTAAGCAAATAAAAAATGATTCACCATACATTTGCAGTTCCGCCAGCGACGGGGTGGTTCGTTGTTAAACCGCTTCTTAAATTGCTTAATACATAATTTCAGGAAGGATTATAAGATATTGGTATACTCGCCCACAAAACACATTGTCTGCTAAAGTATTTCACAGGCTGCACAGGCATAATTAACTGGCAATGGAAATATAATAGGCTAATCGTCACTTCCCCGCCTTAACAGCAATGATCTTATTTGGCGCATAATTCCACATATCACCTTTTTTGCTGTCGTTTTTGTTTCCGCTTAAACCATTCGCATAGAGGGTTACATTGCCCGGCTGGTCCGGTGCGGTATATTTAAAATTGAATACCAGTTTGCCATCTTTTGGCAGTTTTGGCTCGGAATGAGTCAGTTCGCCCTTCATAACTTTTGTACCCGGCCCTGCTGTAAAACTCCCTGAGCTGGCTGCCGTGTTTATTCCTCCATCCACCATCGGCCCACCGGAAATCGTTATCGAAAAATCCGCAGTCTCTCCAGCTTTCATTGCTGCTGGACCGTTAATGGTTACTGTAACAGCCTTGGAATTATCTCCATGACATGAACAACCTTCGTCTGAATTCTTCAGCGTCATTATCACTTTGCCGGTGTTCTTTGCATAAAGAGCAATACTGATTGCTGTCATAAACAATAAAATACTAAAAATATACTTGCTGTTATTTCGAAACATAAAAAGATTCCTTGATGATTGTTACGTAAATGTAGGTGTTTTTAAAAATTCGTGTGATACCTTAATTCTCCACCTGCCGATGCTGGATATTTACACGCGCACCCCTACAATGAAACTATTCCTGGCTCCGGCAGGTGATAGAAAGTAACCCACGTTACGCACGAATTGAATTGCCACGAACTTCAACTCGGGGATCATTCGCATCTGCAGCATTTGGTATTAACCACAAATTTTAGCTCTATTAGTTGCTGAAGCCAACATTTTGGTGTTCCATTTATCGCAAAATTCGAAAATCGTGGCTATATAATTTCTGGTTTAGTGTAACATGACTTAGTAAATCGGGCGTAGCACTTATTAAAAAATGCTAAAATAAACTCCCAAATCATCTTGCAGTAACTATTTCCAAAAAATTTCTGTCGGCATTCTTATCGCAAAGATATAGCCTCAAATCCCGTCGTCATATTCCATCTTGTCTTTTTTCTTCGCGGATTTACCGAAATGATACGTGGCACCAAGATATACGATACAACCGTCACGCTGCCGGACAGAATGTTCTTTAAGGGGCTGCGTATCAAGGCCACTCTTAAACTTCATTGTGTTGAAAATATCCGAGGCTGTCAGCACCAGCGATACTCTCCCGCCTGACAGATCCTGCCGCAGTCCACAATTGAACCCATATACAGGCGACACCTCTCCCTGTGGTGTCAAACGCAATGAACGGTAATTTGAATTGATTTGAAACATAGTTGTCTTTGTTAACGTGAAATTGCAGCTGAAAGTTCCACTCCACGACCACGCTGATGATTTTGTTGTATATCCCAGATTTGACGCATCAATCTGATTGTAGAATCCATTTAGGCTCATCTGCGCGCTCACCACATTTGGAAGAGAACCTGAAAAAACAAGTTCCACGCCCCCGGACCTATCGCTCAACATATTTTTCAGTGTTGTCAGAAGAACTGAATCATTGACTTGCTGAGTCATGGGCGTAAAACGGTTATAGGTATAACGATAGTACACATCCGGAATCAATGAGAAATTCTCGTACTGTAACTGACATCCCAATTCCAGTGAATGTATATACTCGGGTGACAGAGAGGGATTCCCTGCCCGCAGATTATACGGATCCTGATACTCCGGGAAAGGATTAAGATCATCATCGTGAGGACGATGAATCCGCTTGCTGTAATTCAGTTGCAAACTGGTGGTTTTATTCAGCTTATACAGTAAGTGAACGGTCGGGAACAAACTGAAATATTCATTCGTAAAAGCACTGTCAGAAGAGATTAACTGCGGTTTCACGCTCGCCTGTTCCACCCGCAATCCTGCCAGTATCCCGAATGCCCCAATCTTTTGATTAACTGTACCAAACAGCGCATTGATGGATTTGTCCAACAAAAAATGACTGGTTCGTGCAGGATCGTTAACAAGCGTTCCCGCAACATAATCAAAATAGTTTACCCTCAGATCATTTTCATAGATGGAAAACTCACCCAAATAACCGGCTTCAATTGAAGTACTCTCAGAAAAAGGGTTTTTGTATTTTATCGAAATTTCTTTGCTATCATCTCGTTCATAAAGCACATCATTATCATATTGGTTGTCTGCCACCGGATAGCGGTATATATCCGTATACTGATTTGATTCATCTTGTGGTGAATGAGAAATTTTCGCATTCATCTCCAATACATGATCTTCTTTCCCTAAATTACGTTCATAAGTCACTTCAAATTCCAATTCTTTCTCTGTCTGTGGACTTACACGCTTCCGGTCAAAATCAAGGGTGGCTGCATGATTCCCATCGAAATAAGTCTGTGAAGTGGTGGCGGTTCTGGTTGCATCCTCATAATACAAATTTCCTGTCAATCCAAGTTTGCTGGATTTATCGAATGCATAATCTGCTCCAAAGGAAGCCAATTGCACCATCGGTTGGCCGGTCGAGGATGCATTTTCATGATAATACGTCCTCGTCCCGCTTATATCCATCTTTTCCCGGTCCACAGTCCCATACCGCGTGCGGTTGTCATGACGGTAACCATAATTCCCGAAAATGTTAAATGCACCGGGATTGTAATTAAAATTCACATTCGCATTATACCGGTTTTTATTGGCGACATTCGCCGTGAAATTGCTATTTAAACCACGATGCACATCTTTCTTCAACACAATATTCAATATTCCTGACGTGCCATCCGGTTTGTAACTTGCGGACGGATTCGTAATAACCTCAATACGCTCAATCGAATTTGCGGGGAGTTCATCTAAAACGGTAGCGCTGCTCTTATCCATTAACGAGGATGTTTTGCCGTTAATCATGATCATCACATTTTGCGAACCGCGCAGGCTCACATTCCCGTCAATATCAACAGAAACAGACGGTATGTTCTGCAGCAGGTCGCTGGCAGTTCCGCTCTTGCTCATGATGTCCCCTTCAACATTATATACTTTCCGGTCAATGGAGTTGTTGAAGGTTTCCTTGGTACCGGTAACCACAACCTCATCCAGATCGAGTATTGCGCTCTTCATCGCTGTGGTTTGCGTGTTCAACTTACGCCCGGATGCCTCTATTTTGATGCCCGGCTTGATTATCGTGTGAAAACCGATACAGGTGAATTTCAGCAGATAATTGCCATCAGGAATGTTGGTAATTTCAAACCTTCCACTCTGATCAGTGCTCACACCTTTCACGATGGAAGTGTCAGAAGCTTTCAATAATACAACGTTGATGAACGGCAGCGGTTGATCCGATTCGGAATCGATCACGGTTCCGTATACAGTTCCGGCTTTATTTTGAGCTAAAAGGGCGAGGGGGAAAAGCACGAAAAGTAAAGGCAGAAAGAGTACGTTTCGAAACATAAGGATGATACCAATTCAAATTCAGTGGCAGTAAGGAATAATAGGCAAATACACTGCGTGCAACCCATTTTTCAATTAGTTATTAAATCACCGCGCTAAAGATAAAGAGGAAAAGTGGAAATTTTTGGGAATTTTTCCGTTTATAAAATTGTGGAGAGCAGGCGATTTTTTCTGTACCCTCCGCTTAAATCGAATTATTAAGGCGCTTACCAGCATATCGCGGGTTGTCTGTTTCACTTTATACTGAAACTGCTTTGTTTCCGAATTTCCATCGGCCAATCATCATACCCAGACAAAAGATAATTATTCCAGGGGTGTCATCCAACTGCGGTTACCCACCCGGCCTTCTCGTCCCATTCCTTCATGCATTGTCCCGTTTGTTAAAGTTCCTCCGCCAAAAAGCAGAAATAGCAATGTAATGACGACAAGGACAATGCAAGGTTTCCTGTTATTTTTTACGGTCATAAAAATTATTAGCCTACTTTATTGTTGCTCTGTTTGGAATTAAACTACGCAGTGTTAAGAGGAAAGACTTGGAACGAAAAAGTGGCTAGTGCTTATTGCGGTAAATTACAATATGAACGGTGAGGTTTGTCAGACCGCTCATTACATCAATGCGATTCGTCTGATTCCCCTCAATTAGGCATTCTTATCAAGAAACACCACGTGAAATATCAGAAAAAGCGATAGGTCATTATGCCGAGGGAAAAATTTTATGATTTTTGCAGGTAACTCCTTTCTCCTATTCTACAAAATGCCTACAGTTATACTCAACGGCTTTTATGTCAAACTTTGCATAACAAAAGGGCCCCTGTGGTGTTTCCCAAACCGCCTCACCATATGAGGCTATCTTCCATCCATTAAAATCCTTATAATCCTTCACGGGTGTTGACCATTTGTAATTATAATACGTAATCCCGTCCTCCGTCAGGTACCTGTCTTCCGAACTAAAATTAACCATTTCACCTTTGGAATTAAAGAAAAGCAGCGCCGTGATGGTATTCCCCTGATTGGTGAACCTGGCCCTGACCGTCAACGAATCAGCAGTTTCCCATTTAATATTCTTGCCTATCAAGGTTGCCGGTGCCAGCAGACACATGTCATTAAACAATGTTACTGTCTCTCCCTGATCCATCTGCTTCCCTTTAGCGTCAACCACCTTTAGCAGCGAAGCCACCTTTATTTCCATCGTCGCGTTTGGGCCAATGTACCGGTGATATCCGTCAAACGGTATTCCGAACATTTTGGATTTTATGTAGAACAATCGCGCAGGCTCATTAATAAAATCATATTGCTGGGAGAATATAGCCATCCAGGCAGCATCCAATTTCTGCCGCATCTTCCCTTCAAACACCACTCTGAAATTATATATTTTAGGTTTGCCAATTGAACCGGTATACCTGAGGTAGCTCTGAACCGGTACCGGGAGTTGAGTTATATCCGCCTCGGTCATAATAGTTTCTGCCGGATTAACTGCCAGCCGGGCAATTGCTTCTTCCCTGAAGCGGTTGAAATAACTGGACGGCAGCGATCCCATAAACGACATAGCAAGAGGAAGCAGAATAACAAAATTCAGTATGCTGCCATATTTGGCATCACTCCAACTCTGTATGAGCAGATACTGTGACAGAATGACCGCGATGGCTCCTGGCATCCACCATGACGCACTGCGAACAATAAGCATGCAGGCTGCTGCAAGAAACAAAAAAGCGACAGCCAGCCAGATCATTCCCATCGGTTTGGAAATGGGTTTCTGCAATTGCTTGAGATCAGCCACCTGAAAAGCCTTTGCAAAGCCGAACAGGTGAATGAGTCCGTGAATGGCAATAATAATTGCGAGCGCTGTTCTCATGCTTTTCAACTATTGATTTATTGATATTTCGATAAGCTAATGACCAAAATTAACATTTTTGATTTGAATTTCCGGATGTTTCTGCATTTTGGATTTTCGCCATCTCCCTTTACTAAGCTTTACAGGGATATATTTCAGTTCAATGCGCAAATTGCTGCCTTTAATCGCAACACGCGTAATTCCACCAATAAATGCTCCATAGCCACAATAGAAATTGTATCGTACTTTCTGGGTCACTCTATACCTCAAACCAAGTTGCCGTTGAGTTTGAAAATATCTAAATTTCATGTCAACAGCATTGGGAACTAATAACCAGTGCTATTAATTCAAAACACAGGAGCTTTTTTTGGTACAATATCATTCTGTCGTATTGTTTGTGGAAAATATCGAAAGTGCTAAACAGTTCTATTGCGAATTCCTGGCACTGCCAATCGAAATGGATATGGGGAAAAATGTAATGCTAAAAGGCGGCATAACCTTATGGGAAATTAGTGGTGACAATATCATTCTGAAAAAATTGGGAAATGATAATATTACTTCCGGAAATAGATCCGAATTATATTTCGAAACCAATAACCTTGATGAGGTCCGGGAAAACATTCGCAAATACGGATATCGGGAATTGCATGGCATTCATGAAGAACCATGGGGACAAAAAACAATAAGATTCTTCGACTGTGATCAAAATATCGTTGAGATTGGCGAAGAATTAAAAACGTTTTTAAGCAGAATGGTTAAGGAGGGATGGGAAATCAATGATCTGTGTTCCAAGACCGGAATGAAAATCAATGATATTGAAAGAGTCCTGGATATAAAATTATAAAACAATTATAATCCTCAATTCTAAATTTGAAGCTGGGCATTGGGATGTATATTTACATTACTGCCCGCCGGTTCATCTTTAAAAAAACAAAAAAAACGGGATATATTCAACACCGCGATTGCGAAATAGCCAATAACCTCTTGTTAACAGAAAAAGCGGCTCTACCTCAGATTCAACATGATGCTCACATTGCATGGATTCCCATCTTGGTAACTTTTCACTCTTCCCCAGATTTCTGGTCTAAACTGACTCGTTTATGGTATTGCTTTTAATAAAACTAATACATACTATTTATTGAAGAAGATAACCATCCTTTTGGGTTATCCAGTGTAAGGCCAATTTGATTTCGATTTCTGTGTCTATGCGTTTATAGTGAACAATGAATTAGCAAATACAGATAATAAATATTCTTTTGGAGGCTCCATGCAAAAAGATGGGAAAGCGCTCTCTGTGTATTTGGAGGAATTGAAAAATGGCGAACACCATTTTGAAAATGCATTCCAATCAATAGCCCGGATGATTTTCGATAACCCTGCCAGCATTACCCCAATAATAGTTAATGGAAGAAATACATATGATTTTCTCCGTTTCCGCAGTGGGAAAAAACACATCATAGGGCTGTTTGACGTGATCAATAATTTTGTTGCATTTATTAAAGATGCGGCAGAAAATGGTGAAAGCAAGGAAATGGCCTTTGTTCTTGTTGGCGAACCGGGAAACGGAAAAACATTTTTCGTTGATTATCTCTCTGCCATGTACCGCGATTTCGTCAGCATACCAGAGAATAATAAGTACACCTTCAGGTTTAAAATCCCTCCGGCCATTGAGGGATATGGCAACATTCGCGAGATCGAGTCGCAGACATATGAAGACCCGATGGTGCTTGCCATGAATCTCTATGAAGAGGCTGATAAGTGCAAAGAAGAAATTCTTAAATTGGGGTTTACTGAAACACAACTTGATCAGATATATACCAATTACCGGTCGCTTGGAGCAGATACCGAATACATTCTGAATGACATCCGTAACTATTATAACAACGATGTTGGGGAAATAGTAAAGTGTATTGAAGTTATCCGCGTCCCGGTAAGTTCAACGCTCGGAACCATAACGGGTAAATACCCTGCAAAAGATAAACTCACAAGTTCCGGTGTGGACCTTGTTGGCGAAGAGAGCATCCAAAGACTGTTACATATCACCAACACCAATAATCCGTTCCGTTTCGATCTGCGGCGTGGGGCACTCGCCAGGGTCGGTGGCGGCGGCATACACTTTGCCGATGAAATTTTTAAAAATAAAACCGATCTGATGAAGATCTATCTCGGCGTTATCCAAAATCGGGTGATCGAAATTGATGCGTTTAAATGGCCAATCGATACCTTTATTATTGCCACCAGTAATAATACGGATGTGCAAAACTACCGTATGAATGGCGAAGAAAAGCCAATTCTTGACCGCTGTCGCTTCTGTTATGTTTCACATAACACCGACTACAAGCTGCAGGAACAACTCACAAGGTATGCATTGGGTGAAGGAGTGAAGACCACCTTCATGGGTGAAACACTCCATATGGATCCCAATCTCATTTATACCCTGTCTATATTTATAACCCTGACACGTCTCCCCCGCTTCGACGACAAGCTGACACCCATTGAGCTGATGAAACTGGCCGCGGGCGAGGTAGCCGGCGAAAAGAGTATGAAAGCACTTGCGGAAATTGTGGAAGAACTTGAGCATGAATCGGATACAACCAAACGCTTCGGGCAAAAAGGACTGGGACAACGCGACCTCGCCCGAATCAACAACATTATTCGAGGATTCCCGGAAACCAATGAGGGCCAATGCATGTTCGCACTCGATGTGTTTAAAGCCGGCGAGGACATTATTCTCGACTATGTTCAGGATAATACCGATCGCGCAAAATACTTTGAGGATATGAAGATCGCAAAAGGTCTCTACCGGAAACGCATCAGAACCGAAATGTTTAATGCTTTCATGGATGAACCCGCAGCAATCAAAAAAGATGTCATGATGTATGTTAATATGATTGTCGGCATGGGTCGTTCAGATCTGGGTCCCGATAAAATCATTACCTATAAAGATCCGCAAACCGGAAAAACCATGCCCATAAAAATCGATGAGCGATTTGTGAACGCCGTCGAAAATGAACTGGAAATGAAAACCTCCGAACAAAAAGAATCGTTCCGCAGCCAGGTCCGCAAGATCTACGCGCAAAAACTGCAAACAGACAAAAATTATGATTTCATGGACAATGTCGATTTGGTCAAGGCCGTTACCGATACTAGACTCAATTCCGATATTGCATCGGCCGGCGGACTTGTTGGCGCTTTGGCAAACAGAACCAACGAGGACAACGAAAAACTTTACAACCGAATCGTCAACGCAATGACCAATAAACTGGGATATTGCAAAACATGTGCTGAGAAGACGATAGAGTTTTTCTGTACCCAAGATCACCAATCCTGAGTAATGGAGATCAATATGCCTGAAGTGCAGGGTGTTTCGGATTCCGGTCAGCCAATGCAACCAATAGCTGAAGACCAACCGACCAGTCTAAGCGATGGGACTGTTTTTGAATTACAAAAATCGCTCATGGCAGGATCACTTCCCGGCTTCGAACGGTCCGAAGATATATATTCCATTATGGGGTTGACTCCTTTTGAATCTACAACCAGCAGAATATTTGATCTGGACCGCCTTCTTCAAAAAGACAAACTTCGTGAAAAAGACGGATTCCCCCGCAAAATCAAACTGGGAAAACTCCTCAAACCCTCCAAAGACGGAAAAGATAAAACAATAATAATACCCTCAGCAAACGAAGAAAAATTATATCATTGGATGAGCGAGCAAACGGCTGGCGAAGGACAATCCACCGGTGGCAGCGGCGAGGGCGATGAAGGTGAAGTAATTGGTGAGCGGCCGTTGCGCCCCGAAGATGATGGAGAGGGTCAGGGTGCCGGACAAGGCGGCGCTGGCGAACACGGGATGGGTGCGGATGCATATGAAGTGGGAAGAGTGCTCACCGAACAATTCGAATTGCCCAATATTAAAGAAAAAGGAAAAAAATCCTCTCTTACCAAATATACTTATGATCTGTCCGATAGAAACCGTGGACACGGGCAAATGATCGACAAAAAAGCCACCTTGAAACAGATCGTCAAAACAAACCTCGCTCTCGGAAATATAAGTGGAAAAGTTGAAATTGATTCGGCAAAAATGATCATCACTCCGGGAGACCGGGTGTACCGGATACTCTCCCGCGAACGGGATTATGAATCACAAGCCGTGGTGTTTTTTGTAAGGGACTATTCCGGCTCCATGATGGGAAAGCCCACTGAAGCTATAGTTTCGCAGCATGTCTATATCAACAGTTGGCTTGTGTTTCAATATAACCGGCAAATCAAAAGCCGCTTTATCCTGCACGATACCGAAGCCATAGAAGTTCCCGATTTCTACACCTATTACAATAAAGCCGTTGCTGGCGGAACCAATGTAGCCTCTGCATACGTGCTCATAAACAAAATTATCGAGGAGGAAAATCTCGCAAGAAACTACAACGTCTATATTTTCCATGGGACCGATGGCGACGATTTTGAATCCACTGGTACCGCTGCTGTCAGCGAACTCCTCAAAATGAAAGTATTCGCCAGTCGGATTGGTATCACTATCGCGGAAAACTCATATTCTTCCCGTAACAATACCGTGGTCGAGAATTATCTGAAAAAATCCAAACTACTCGAAACTGCAGCGGATGTTTTCCATATGGACTCCTTCCAGGCCGACGAAGCCGATGAATCGAGGATCATACAAAGTATTAAAACACTTATCTCTTGAAATTATATGGAATTGGTAAGTCAACACATTAAAGGAATCATGGAAGGGTGCAAAGAACGGGCGCACGATGCGGGTCTGCGTTTCGACAAGGAAACGCTGGAATATATAGTTACCAATACCGATATGCTGGAACTTTCACCAAAGAACATGATACCGACACTCTACGACTACTGGCTGCAGGATATCCAGGTTCTGCATGGCAAGGGCGAATATGAATATTTCCCCCACAATCCCTATGAAACGGTTATCAACACGCGCCCGGCTATTTCCTTTTATAACGATAACAATCCCGACTGGCTGAATGTGATGATCTTCTATCACGTCCTTGCCCACATTGACTTCTTCCAGAATAACCGTTTTTTTGAGAAGACCTGGGACTTCGATTTCAAACAAAAAGCCCTTTCCGAAAAACGCATGATGGCCAGACTCTATTCACAAAAGGGCAGAGCTGTTGACTATATCATTGAGTTTAGCCGCAGCATTGATAACCTGATAGGCTACTTCCCTTCCCTCGCCGATATCAGCAGTTTTGATGCACTTCAGCTTCCCCCAAAAATTGACTATTATTTTAACATATTTCTCCAAAGTGTTAAAGCGTTCGGCATGAAGGTGTTCCTCGATGAAATAGAAAGATATGATGCCATTCACGAACCAGATCAGGCAAAACGGGAAGATATTTTCTTCTCAAGGATCACCCAAACCAACCCGGAATTTGAGGAATACTATAATAAACATATTGCCGGACAGGCAACATCTGCAAAACGCGATCTGTTGCAATTTATCATGGATGAAAGTAAAATGATAAATTCAGATGACAATAGCTGGATGAAAACGGTTATGGAAATTGTCCGTGATACGTCATTATACTTCTCTCCGCAGATAAGAACAAAAACCATGAACGAGGGCTGGGCAAGTTACTGGCATGAGAAACTGTTTATGCAGGATGACAGGATTAAAGGACATGAGGTCGCTTTTGCACGTATTAACGCGAAGGTTACCTCTGTCAGTCGGGTAGGGCTTAATCCTTATGCGATCGGGTGGCGGTTGTTCATGTTCGTCGAAGAAATGGCGGAGAATGGCAAACTCTCGTTCGAGTTTAACCGTCTCAGCGATTTAAAAGCACGTAAAGATTTTTGCCGGCCTACAGGGTCTGGGCTGGAATTTATTTTCTCTGTCCGCGAAAATTTCTGTGATTTCACTTTCCTCAACCGTTTCATTACGCAGGACTTTGTAGACAAGCACAAATTGATGGTCCTGGGTCAACGCCTTAATTCGCAAAAAAACACAGTCGAATACTTCGTGAAAAGCCGTAAAGCTGAGGACTATAAACAAATGATTGTTGATAGCCTCTATCACCCACCCCAAATCAGGCATTCCATAACCGGACAGAACGTTCTCCACCTTGAGCATGTTTTTGAAGGCAAAGAATTATATCGGGACTATATTTCCAATACCCTCATGGGGATCGAATATCTCTGGGGCGATCCCGTAGAACTCGAAACCGTGGAACTTGACTGGGATAAAATGAATAATCAGCAGAATAAACCTTCTGCTGCGCAGAAAGATGTTTCCGAAAAAATTGAACCGGTTTTTTCTAAGGTGCTTTATTCTGTCAAACAAAAGAAGATCACTAAACGTAAATTATCATAGCGGAATGACCTATGCCCGGTCAAAAAAAAGTAAATGTGAAGAACATATTTTCGCTCCTCGACCACAGCCTCCGGAAAAGGGAGGAACGGACAATCATTCCGTTCGAAGAATTCCTGATCAGGGCTTCCGAAGGCCCTCATATACTGTTCCGAAATGTATTCCAACTGTTCAGTGACATGATACACCACTATATCACCGAAACTGATGAATATAAGAATGACCCGGAAAACATTAACTACAAAACCATCAATTGCGACCGCCTTCTGGTCAACAATACCGATACTCCTTTTTTTGCCGACCTTCCGCTTGCCAACCGCCTTCTTAACCTTGCAGAAGCATTCAAATCGGGATCCCAACAGAATAAAATGTATGTGTTCATCGGACCGCACGGAAGTGGTAAAAGCACTTTTCTCAATAACCTCCTCTGGCGGCTGCAGGAATATAGCCACCTCCCCGAAGGCTTGATGTATGAAACCTTGTGGCAATTTGATGAAGGAATGATTGGTCCGGTTTTTTCAGATGTGGTGAAATCTGCTTTGGATGAATATTACAAAAACACCAAAGGAAGTTTTGCACAAATCCGGCAGCAGGTATTGCGGGTACCATGCCCCAATCATGACCACCCTATTTTGCTCATCCCACATGAAAACAGATCTGAAATTCTTGAAAACCTGCTCTCCGGAGAAATGAAAATCAAGATTTTCAACAAAAAAGAATATGAATGGATTTTCAAAGAGGATCCATGTACTATTTGCCAGTCGTTTTTTCAAAACCTCCAGGACCGGCTGAAATCGCCTTCGGAAATATATAAGGCTATCTATGCCAGACGCTATTATTTCAACCGCAGACTGGGAAACGGCATTAGTATCTTCAATCCGGGCGACAAGGAACCGGAAAAATTTGTTTACTCCAATGAGGCCATTCAACGTGAACTCGATTTGCGCTTCCGCGACAGCAACCTCGTTAAATATGTCTTTTCGCGGTTCGCAAGAACCAATAATGGCGTTTTTGCCATCATGGACGTTAAAGGCTATAATGAAAAACGCTTTCTCGATCTGCATGGCATTATCAGCGAAGGAGTGCACAAAATTGAAGACATCGAAGAAAATGTCAATTCCCTCTTTATAGCGGTAATGAACCCCGAAGACAAGGAAATGATCAAAATGCACGAGTCTTTTAAGGACCGGATCAAAGAGATCAACGTGAACTACAATCTGAATTACCATGAAGAAGTCAATATATGGTATCATTCCTTCGGTTCACAAATTCAAAACCGTTTCCTTCCTACCGTGCTCGATAATTTTGCCAAGATCATCATCAGTTCACGTCTTCAACTTTCATCTGACGCCATGAACAGTTGGATCAAGCAGCCAGGCAGATATGAAAAGTACTGCGACGACAATTTATTACTGCTTAAACTCAGCATTTACAACAACGAAATTCCCCGGTGGCTGACGCCTGAGGATTACAACAGTTTCACAAAAACTCTCCGACGGAAAATGATCGATGAATCAGAAGCTGAAGGACGTGCCGGGTTTTCCGGGCGGGAATCGGTTACCATCTTTAATGAATTCTACAACACGGTAAAAAAGAAATATGCCGAAACCGATGATGGAAAAACAAAAATTCTTATCACGATGGATGAAGTGAAAGAATTTTTCTTCAAGAATAAACCATACTATGATCGCATTCCGCGTGGATTTGTTGACTCAATCATCCGGTTATATGATTATGATATTATTCAGCAAATAAAAGAATCACTATTCCACGAAAATGAAGAACGGATCAGCAACGACATTCAAAACTATCTGTTCGCGGCTAACTATGACATGGGCGAATATCTCACCTGCCCTTACACCGATGAAATGATCGAAGTTTCCGAAAATTTCTTCAATATTGTTGAACAGCACCTTTTCAGGAAAAATTTCAGTACGCATGAAAGAAAGCGGCAGCGCAATGAAATCGCTGCAAAATTTGTCACCTGTATCCAGGAAATGCAGGCTGCCGGCAATGCCATTACAGAGACCGTTGTATATAAAGATGTTCATGAACTCTATATGAAAAATCTCCGCGAAAATATAATACAGCCCTTCATTAAGTACACCGCATTCGAAAGCGCAATCAAAGATTATGGTACTGCAAAATTCGAAGTCTACGACACCCGCACACGGGATGAAGTAAAATTCCTTATCAAAAACCTGATTACCAGATTCAATTATTCACAAAATGGCGCGTGCCAGGTCTGCCTCTATGCCCTGCATAACCATATCTCGGAAAAATTTTCCTGATTTTGTATACCAGATCGCCCTTTCTCCCTCTTCTCTTTTTCGTGACTGCCGTGTTTACGCATTCGTATTTTTTCGTGCTTTCACATTTCCCGAATAATAGCACCGTCCACTTCCCCTAACTTCCGTAATTTCCCTTTACATGTCTTCCGTGTTTTCCGTGGTTAAAATCCTTCGTTTTGTTAATTTACACGCATAGTTTTAAGAATCTTGGATTATTGCATATGCTTAACCGGCTTCTCGGTTTTCTTCAGGAAGACAAAACACACTGGGATTCCTTCAAGGACTTTTTTCAGGAGAAAGAGATCCCGTCCAAAACAACCTTGCTGCGCGAAGGTGAAGTATCGCATAATCTCTTCTTCATCAGAAAAGGATGCCTGCGTATATGGTTCAATAACGATGGCAAAGATATCACCACGCAGTTCTTTTTCGAGAACCAGGCTGTCTCTTCATTCGAGAGCTTTTTCGGAAAACAACCCAGTCTGTTCAGCATTGAAAGCATAGAACCATCCAGCCTGGTTGTGCTCAGCCGGAAAGGGCTTGACACCATTTTTAAGCAATATCCGGAAGTGAAATTCGGATTTCAGGACATTCTCATTGCGCGTATGTCAAATTATGCAAACCTCTTCCTCTCACAAATCAGGGATACACCCAAACAGCGCTATATGAATCTTATGAAAGAAAACCCCGGGTTAATTCAAAGGATACCGCAACACTATATCGCTTCCTATCTGGGTATCACCCCCATCTCCCTCAGCCGCATAAGAAATAAAATATGATCAGCATTTCTTAACAATTGTTAACGTCTCACAAACTATTTGCCCCCTATTTTTACAATAAAAATATGGAGAATCTGAAATTGAGTTTTTTTCGTTCCAATCATCTGCAAACCCCGTTCATTGCACTGAATACCTCAAAATGCAAGGCCTGCTGGAAATGTATTGCAGCCTGCCCCAACGATGTCATTGGTAAAGTTGATTTCCTGGGACACCGGCATGCGCGTATTGATAAACCTGACAATTGTTCCGGCTGCACAAAATGTGTAAAGCTATGTGAATTTGAAGCATATACGAAAAAAGGAAACTGAAATGGAATTAAAAGAGAAAAAACCGTTCAATAAGCGTGCGTTCGTTTCGGTGGCAATGTTTGCTGCTGCTCTTGGGCTCCCTATTTCCGGTCTTATGAACCATCAAATGCAATTTGAACCTTTTTCCCAGACGCGGCATTTCTGGATGTCGGTACATAATGTATCAGCCATACTCTTCTGCCTGTTCGCCATTATGCACATCACTCTGAATTGGACTCCATTAATGCACTATATTAAAAAGATTAAAGGCGTCAGCATCAGCAAAGAAGCATTGTTGGCTGTGGCATTGGTGTTTGTTGTCGTAGCATTCATTTCGTCACATGCCTTGCACACTCATGCGGGATAGTAATTTCCTGCTTCCGCTTTTGTCATATCCTCCGTGAACCTATCCATTTAGTGGGTGTCGCATAACTCAGGAAAAGTCATTGCGATCCCGCGTCTTCGCGGGAGAAGTCGAGTGAATCCGGGATCCCGTGTGCGCATAGGGGTCCACTTAACACGCCCTTGGGCAGGTGTCATTCCCGTGAAAATTGAGTCAACGAAATCCCGTTTCAAGCGGGACGGGAATCTACCTGCTTCGAATTCTATGAGTACACGGCAATTGGTCTCCGTTTCACACTTCATTCCAGATTCGAACCCTTTTCGATAGTAAGGAAGCCGAACCCCGTATATGTAGCGCTTTGAAGTACCGCGGTGGCGGTATTTGGCGGTGAGGGGTTCATCTCAACAATTTCGCTGTTAAGTTGACGCCTATGCGTGTGCGGGGCAATCTCACGATTAGCGCCTATAAACAAATTATCATGAAGCAGAATTCCAAGCGGAATAAATTATGCGACACCCACATTTGCCCTGGGGAATATGACACCGGACACAATATGTTTCGTGAATTAATAGTACACTAAAAGCAGGATAGAAAGGATTATGCAATTCTCCCTATCTTGTTAATTATATATTCAGTTTTTCGATATTGTTCTATGATAAAGCTTCCGGTCCACCTGTCTTCTCCCGGCTCACAAAGGGATATAACCTTCAATGAGTCTCATGCCTCAACGTTTTGGATGATTTTCTTCGATGGTAATAGGCTAATGTATGCTTAATCAACTCCTCAACCGGCTTCAACAGGATGCTGCAAACTGGGATAAATTCCAGCACTGCTTTAAGGAAATGGATATCCCCGCAAAAACGCTGCTATTGCACGAAGGTGAAGTCTCACAAAACCTTTACTTCATAAAAAAAGGGTGCTTGCGGCTTTGGTTCAATCATGATGGAAAAGATATCACCTTTCAGTTCTTTGTGGAAGATGAAGCAGTTTCCTCAATTGAAAGTTTTCTCGAGCAGCAGCCAAGCCTTTTCAGCTTGGAAAGCATAGAACCCTCAACTGTGGTAGTGCTGGGTAGAGATGGTTTCAATCAAATCCTTGAAAAATACCCCGACATTAATGCCGGTTTTCATGAAATAGTCCTCAGACGATTGGCAACTTATGCCGACCATTTCATCTCACGTATAAGAAATAATCCACAAAAGCGCTATAACGAATTAATGCAATCTCACCCCCACATCATCGAACGCGTCCCTGAGGAGTATATTGCTTCATATCTTGGCATCCCCGTTGATACCCTGAGCAGAATCGTAGAAAAATGATTTCCCCCATGCAATTTTGAGCTTTTCCTGAGTGACATTTGCGTCACTCTTTATCATTGTGGCTTTCAAGGTTAAATCCCCCGTCGCTCTCGCATTAAGGAAAATCGTCCACCTTCCTGCGTCCATTGTCCATTCTGATCGGAGCTTCTCTGCTGTACCTTTGTTATGTCAATTATGACAAACAACAAACAAAGGAAAACATCATGAGAAACTTCACAGTGCCAACAAGAGAACAAGTAGCACCTGCAAATCAGGCAATTTTCGATAACCTGCAAAAAGCACTCGGCTTTGTGCCTAATCTTTACGCCGAAATCGGCCATTCGGAAAACGGACTTGCAAGATTTCTGGCTTACCAGAATGCAAAAACCTCATTATCGAACAAAGAAAAAGAAGCAGTAAACCTCATAGTTAGCCAGGTTAATGGCTGCATCTACTGCCAAAGTGCTCACCTCGTATTGGGCAAAATGAATGGCTTCACCGACGAACAATTGCTCGATATTCGAAAAGGAAAAAGTTCAGATGCAAAATTAAATTCACTGGTGGAACTGGCGGCAGAAATCACTAAAAACCGGGGCGTCGCAAGCAGTGCTGTTGTAGACGGTTTTTTTGCTCAGGGTTATAGCGACGAAAACCTGGTGGACCTTGTTCTGCAGATTAGCGATAAAACGGCCATGAACTATCTGCACAACCTGACCCGGATACCCGTCGATTTTCCTTTGGCACCTTCTCTGTAATTTGGTTAGATTGATCCGGGTGCTATTTCATTAAAAGCAGTTGTTAAGAGTACCATGCCGCATGGTATTTTGAGGCAAGGGGTAATGCCGGCAGTTTGCGACATAAACATAATTTCGTCGTAGCCCTTCTGAGTCCAAACCAGGAGGCATTAGTTAGAAATTTCAACATCGTTGTTTCGGTCACAAGCCCGAAATGCATTAATAATAAACAGGATTTGCCAATGGACACAAACATGCAAAAACCACCCTTTCCGCCATTCACTGCGGAAACAGCTCAACAAAAAGTGCAAATGGCGGAAGACGCCTGGAATACCCGGGATCCGGAATTAGTATGCCTTGCATATACAGTTGACACAGAATGGCGTAACCGGACAGAATTTGTTAACGGACGCGAGGAAGTGAAAGCTTTGCTCAAGCGCAAATGGGAGCGCGAATTGGATTATAAACTCAAAAAGGAACTGTGGGGTTTCAAGGCCAACCGCATGGCTGTGCGTTTTGAATACGAATGGCATGACCACACCGGGCAATGGTTCCGCAGCTATGGCAATGAACTCTGGGAATTTGACGAAAACGGACTTATGGCAAAACGCTATGCCAGTATTAACGATTTAGCCATCGACGAAAAAGACCGGAAACTGAAATAACCCAATGTTACTCCGGCCAAATCTCTGCACTTACGTCGGGTACAGCGCATGCTTTGGCACATTGACATTTGGCCCTGTTTTCGTAACATGAATGAATGAGTGAAGAAAATATGACAGAAAAAAACAACGTGACTCTTATCAACCCGCAAACGGGGAAACTCGCTTTCAGGCTTTTTCTGCTTGAAGACAAAAATGAGTATGAACAGATTCAGCGGCTCAATTACTATTCCCTCATCTGGATCAAAAACGGAACGGGAAAAGCAAAAGCCGATTTTTCAGAATATGAATTCCCGGAGAACAGCCTGTTCGCATTCTCACCCTATCAGCCATTCATGCTGAACGCGGTGACGGAGTTGAATGGTACGGTTTTGAATTTTCATCCCGATTTTTTCTGCATTCACAAACATCAGCAGGAAGTGGCATGCAATGGTGTATTGTTCAACAATGTGTATCAGCCGCCCTTTGTTTCTGTCGATGAGTCCTCAGCCGGCACATTCGAAATGCTCCTTGCTCAAATGAAAACTGAGCTCCTAAACCCAGGGCTCGCCCAACATGAACGGCTCGTTTCATACCTGAAAATATTCCTTATAACCGCTTCAAGGCTGAAGACACAACAACAAGTGGAGTCCCTCACAACTGCGGCTGGGAATAACGAGCCTTTCATTCTGCAAACCCTTAAAAACTATATCGAATTGCATTTTAAAACAAAACATTCCGCCAGCGATTATGCCGAATTCCTTAACATTTCGCCAAAGGCCCTTGCGAAGATCACCAAGACACATATTAACAAAACACTAACTGACTTGATCTCTGAACGCATTATCATCGAAGCAAAACGCGAACTATATCTTACCGATAAACCGGTAAAGGAAATAGCTTGGGAACTGGGCTATGAAGACGAACACTATTTCAGCCGTTTCTTCAAGAACAACGCGGATGTTTCACCACAATTATATAGGGAAACGGTTGGGTTTGCCCGCGGGATGGTTTAATAACTGCTTATTACCATTAACTGTATCGAACAGCCTTGAAATCATGAACTTTTCGGCACTAAGTAACTTAAAAAGCATTGAAAAGAATAAATATTTGGGAATGCCTCCCTAACGAAAATCTTCCCCAGTTTCAAAATAATGAGCAACTTTATACAATTTTCATGTTCATAGTTTGATGATTTTAATGAACGAAAATCATCAATTTATTTATGAAACAAACAATGAAAAACATCATGGAACATTCAGTTTTGAATCTGTTCAAACAAGGCACAGTATCCGACCAATCAAATCAGCAACCGATAAGTGAACTCATATGGAATGAACATCCCGTATTCAAAGGCGTGTTTCTTAAACACCTTATCACCGGTAGCCAGACGAACAACCAGCTAAGCAGTCATTTGGTTAAAATCAATCCCGGTAGCCAAATTGGCACGCACAATCACATCGGTAAAACTGAGATTCATGAGGTGGTAGAAGGCAGCGGCTTTTGCACGGTTGAAGAAAGCGAACACAAATATATTCCGGGAACCGTAGTCATAATTCCTGCTGATCTGGATCATCAGGTTACGGCGGATGAAAATGGATTGGTGATCATGGCAAAGTTTTTCCCGGCATTGTTGTAATTTTGTATTCATGAAAGATGAAACAAAGAAGATCGTCAGCTTCCCTCTTAACGATACACAGGGGACAATAGTAACCCATGGCTATGGAATAGTCAATGAATTTCCGGTTCATTTCCACACCACATTTACTGTTGGTATTGTTGAAAAAGGAAAGCGGATGTTTATCTACCGCGGCCAAGAGACGGTCATTGAAGCAGGTGATATCTTTATTATTCACCCTTTCGAACCGCACGTGTGCAGTTCTATTGATGGGGCCCCGCATACCTATAAAATAATTTCCCTCGTTTGGAAGCAAAGTGAGCGTGTGCCTTACTTTGACCGGCTGTCATATAAGGCACCGGAGATCGCTGCCCGGCTAAGCAAATTCCACACTTTGGCAGAATATAAACAGGCCGGAAGTGAAACAGAATCCCTGCTTGATTTACTGTTGGAAAAACTGTCCCGACTCTCCATCAATGTTGAAACTCAGGGTACTATAAACAGACAAGATGAATTGACGGAGAAAGCCAGACAATTCATTGAAGAAAATTGTTTCAATGATATTTCACTGGGCGACATTGCAAGTCATGTAAATCTGAGCGAATATCATTTCAACAGGATGTTTCACCAGGCCACCGGGATGTCGCCCTATGGCTATCTGTTGTATCGAAAGATCAGGAGATCGGCGGATGTTTTACTTTCAGAAAACAACGTAACGACTGCAACCTATAGCGCCGGATTTTATGACCAAAGCCACTTTATACGCCTCTTCAAAAAACACATTGGGGTAACTCCGGGAAATTATTTGCGGGCAAACAAAGCAGACTGAAGCCAACTCGAAAGACCCACTTTGCGTTCTTTGCGACCTTTGCGGTTAAATTCTTTTTGGAATCCACAAATGTTCATCTAATTTTTAAGTGGCAGAGTAAAATATCTTATGACAGAAGTAGTTAACCTGACTCGATTAGACAAATAATACTCTGATTTTTCAGCTCCTTTGGTTCTCTATCCCACTTAGCTTGGTAAAACTAACAAGGTGCCCTGACAAGGGCACAACATGAATAACCGCGGGCGAAACCCGCGGAGAATGTATCACTCAATTCTTACGTCCCCGAAGGCGGGCGAACCAACGCAACCTGGAAAACAAATCGATGAATTACCTGGCACTGGTTGTTAATTTGCCGCTGAAATTTCATTTGTACCTCCATAAACACACAGGTCAATTGTAATGTATACCAAGCTTTTATGGTTTTGCAATTTGGTTTCGTCTGCTGTATATTCTCCCCACCAAACTTTCACAAAACCAAGGATCGGATACCAATGAGCAGAGCCTTAGTTCAAATCGAAACGCTTTCCCCTCCAAAACCGACACCGCGGTAGTCCTCAATGCCAACTCCGGTCCGCATTTTCGCTTGAAAGTAGCGCAGCCAACAACGCTACTGGCACATGATACAACAAGTTCCCTTACTAATCCCTTCCGTCACCCACATTTCTTGTTTCATGATACTTATAGTCATTGAACTTCCAAGAGATACTCAATGCCACATTTTTGCTCTTCTCAATGAAGTACTCGGAATAACTTGAATAATTTGAGCTATATTCCCAACTGCGATTTTTGCCACTCCCCCCCATTATTTGCCGCTAACCGTCTTTTTCTTGGTTATTCCACATTCGCGATTTAATTCACTTCTTTTTATAACTTATCTGCCTCTGATAATATCGGGAGAATAGTCTATATCAATGATCTTAGAGAATGCAAATCCTTTAAGCTTATAACCACTGGAAACAAGATGCCTAAGAAAATCTCCAAACCCAGATACTCCTTTCGAAAGCGCACGATCTATCTCATCGAATATTCCCGGAGAAAAATAATATATACCTCCGGCAGTCCAGCCATATCCGTCTTTAGAATCACTGAATTTTATTATAGTATCATATTCATCCATTGCTACGCACAGGGGTTTTCCGTTATCAAAGTCTTTTGTTATTGCAAGTATACCTTCGGCATCTTCTTGCATTTTTGAATAATATATGAATTGAGTGAATTCCTCCTTAGAAAAAACGGAAACATTTGTTAGTAAGCAAAATGATTCTTTTGAAAAGAGCGGCGCAAGAGCAAATAAACTATCCATTACACTTTTAGTATTAATGGTAAGCAAATTTACCGGCAAGTTAAAAGATTGGGATAAAAGAAAATCGTATAATTCGGGTTCGTTCGGGTTAATTCTATAATATACTTTATTCACACCGCTTTCTTGTGCTATCCTGATAATCCGTAATAGTAAATGTTCCCCATTTATTTTTATCAAATGTTTGGGGACAGTCAAACCTTCAGCTTTGGTTCGGGAGCTTTCACAGGCTCCTAAAATTGCCAAATTCATGTTAAATTTGTGTTAGCTTAGTAAGCACTTGTTAATTATTTTTCTTTGAGTTTTAAGTTATTGACAGGATTTTGAATCTGCCGAATTATATATGTTTTGTTGTTAAAAAAAACTGTTGAAATGTATAACATTGGAAATCTGAGTGTCGATAGAGTATAGATTAAGCTTCTTATTATTCGAATATTGCAATGAATTATTATGGATCAAAAAGCTAAAATATATTCCCCAAAAGGATTGGTGATATCCTATGGCTCCACGGGCTAAAATCGTAGGATAGACCTTTATTATTCCATCTTTCAGCTTTTCAGTTTCGTTTCCTAAAGTAATTCCGGCAGTTGCAATGCCGGCAATTAGCCAATTATCGTTAATTACCCATGAATAAGAATAACCGGCATTTATTTCCAATAATAGATTGTTGAAACTCAGTTGTCCGGGACTTTCGAGCCCTATTTTATAATAATATACCCCTCCACCCAAAGCATAACCACCAATAGATTGGAGTTGTTTTTCATTTTGCTCAAAAGCTGCCTTAGCCGAAAATTTCTTTCCATTAGAAAGGTAAGTCCCTCCAAAGCCGATTTTTTGTACTGACATATTTGGAAGGATAATTATATCGTTTTTATCTGAATAAAATCCTTTATATCGCTGGTAAAACGCATCAATTAAATAATGTCTTCCAAAATTGTGAATCTGTATATCTGTGATTTCAGTTTTTCCATATTTTTTATCATCCCTTTTTATTATCGGGAAATTATAGCTGAACTTAACTAATGTATTTCTCAAAGCAAATCCTATCCCAAAATTTACAGGACTATTTGGCTTAGTGTCTTCAGTTACCACAATATAATCTCTTGAGAAAAATCCGATTATTGTTATTTCCTGCTTATAAATCCCTATATATGTAGTATCCACGGTTTGGATAGTATCCACAGTTTTGGTAGAATCCACGGTTTTAGTAGTATCCATGGTTTTGATGGAATCTACCGCTTGGGCAAACGAAGCAAATGTTAAAATACTCCACAATACAAACGAACAAAATTTTGTCTTCAATATATATTTCCTTCCAAATAGGAATAATCAGTTTCTTTAATATAGTATGGATGATAGGTTCATCATAAACCGCGCACAGTTATTACAAAAGTCATGAATGCTTGCTAAGAAACAGCTTCAATGACCTTAGAATCGTGAGAATGCTTTCCAGCCTGAAATTTTCTTTTAATGGTTTCTGTAGTGTAATAAACACATGGTACAAGTACTAAAGTAAGTAACAGTGAACTTGTCAACCCGCCTATAATAACCCAGGCCAAACCATTTTTAAGTTCAGAACCAGATCCACTGGCTATTGCTAGGGGGAGCATTCCAAAAACCATCGCAAGTGTCGTCATTAAAATTGGACGAAGCCGTTCTTTGCCGGCTTCTACCAAAGCTCCTCTTAAATCCGTGCCTTGTTTAACAAGTTCATTGGCAAAATCCACTATAAGTATTGCATTTTTTGCTACTAAACCCAATAAGGTGATTAAACCCAGTATTGTGAAGATAGAAAGGTTTTCCATTGTTAAGGCAAGTGCAATCAACGACCCAATCATTGCAGTTGGAATTGAGAACAATACTATAAATGGATATAATAACGAGTTATATAAGGCAACCATTATTAAGTAAATCAAAATAATAGCAGCAAGCAACGCTATAACAAGGCTTGTAAACGCCGTGCTCTGCGATTTTAAAGCACCTTGCTTTTCAATAGTTACGCCAGCAGGAATTTTCCCTTTTAACGCATTTTCTATTTCAGATCCAACAGTTCCAGATGCTCTCCCAATAACATTCGAGTTGACCGTAATTGAACTCATCCTGTCAACCCGCTGAAGCATACTTGGTCCCATGGTTTGGCTTATTTCTGCAAATTGATTTAATTCTACAAGGTGGCCGCGTTTATTGAGAAAAGCAATCTTAGCTACATCAAATATGTTTTGTTTGTCAAACTTGTCAAAACCAACTTTTATATCGTAATCATAAGGCCCTTCTCTGTATTTTGAATCTGTATTCCCTGCAAGGGCGGTTCTAAGCGTTGCTCCAACATCAGCAACAGAAAGTCCGAGATCTTCCATTTTTACCCTGTTTATTTTGATATTCACTTCGGGTTTGGGATCATCAATTGAATACTTTACGTCAGTTGTTCCAGGGGTTTTTTTCATTATTTCCTTTACCATCTCGGCGGTAGAATTTACCTTTTCCAAATCGATACCTCTTACAACATATTGGATAGGTGAACTTGCAGCTGATCCTACAAGGGTTGTAGGCGATGTTCTGACTTTTACGCCTGTTATGTTTCTTTGGATTTCCCCTTTCATAGATTCTGCAAATGCCGATACACTGCTATTTCTTTCCTTTTTCCCGACAATACGTACTGTTAACTGCGATATGTTATTTCTTGAAGAGGTAGCCGATACTGAACTGGAAGTCCCTACATTACTCATTACTTTTATAACTTCTGTCTTTGACAGAAGTATTTTTTCAATCCTTTTCGTAATTAAGTTATTCTCGTAAAGTGAAATTTGAGGGGCCATCTCAATATCGACCACAAACTCGCCTTGATCAGTATCCGGCACGAACATAGAACCGATAAATCCATAACCTATTAATGAAATTGAAGCGACTAATAAAATAACAACTGTAAAATAGATTTTCTTTCTGTTGTTTAGGCTCCATTTTAAAATAGATTCATATCCGTTTTTAATTTCGGCAAATATTGATTCGATTTTCTTTGCAAATCTGCCGGTAATGTTGGTTGCGTTGAGGTTTTCTACTTGCCCAAATTTAGATAACAACAAGGGTGTTAAACTGAAAGATACAATTAAACTGGAAGCAGTTGCCACTATGAGTGGCAGCGCAAACTCTCCTAATAATCCTCCGACAATCCCACCGGTGAGGGATATCGGCAGGAATACGGAGACTATAACGAGTGTTATTGAAGTTGCAGTAAATATGATTTGCCTGCTTCCATCCAATGCTGCCTGGAGTTTTGTCTTTCCCATTTCCAGATGACGAAAGATATTTTCAACCACTACAATTGAATCATCTACCAGGATACCAACCGCGAGAGAGAGCGCCATTAGAGACATTATATTCAATGAATATCCGAAAGCATATAAGAATATAAACGATGGCAACATGGATAAAGGAACAGATACCATAACTATGAGAGCTGTTCTCAGACTATGCAAGAAGATCAAACAAACAAAGGATACAATTAATACTGCAAGCAGCAAATCTTCTATCACGGCGTTTACCGATTCCATTGTGTAAACAGAAGCATCCGTGGCGATATTAAATTTAACATTGTCTTTTGAATACTCTTTTTCCAAAGACTTTAATTCTGCTTTTACCGAATTACATACCTCAACGGTATTAGCATCGGTTTGTTTTTGGACCTGGATGCCTATTACATCATTTCCGTTAAGGCGACAAATCTCTGTCTGTTCGGCTGTCCCATTTGCTATTTCTGCAATATCGCTTACGAATACTTTACTTCCGTCTGTATTATCGGAAACAACTGTATTTTTAAGCTGCTCCAACGAAATAAATTTTGCCGAAAGCCTGACTGTGTACTGTTTATCTGTTTGCTCAACATTTCCGGTAGGAAAATCCATATTGGCTTTTTGGATTGCCTGAAGAACCTGGAGTATAGAGATATTAAAGGTATTTAATTTCCTTGGATCGATATTAACTTTAATTTCTCTTTCAATTCCACCTATCAGGCTAAGCTGTCCAACTCCCTGCAGCCTTGCAAGCTGTGGCTGGATTCTGTCCTCAACTAATTTATAGAATTCTTCAGCGTTAATAGTGGAAGAAATTGCCAATTGCATAATCGGCAATTCTTCCAAAGAAAATTTATTGATTATAGGTGTTTTTACACCTTCAGGTAATCCTGACAGTACAGCATTAACCTTTCTTTGCACGTCTTGTAACTGAATGTTTACATTTGCATTGCTCTTTAATTCAAGAGTTGTAACATCTATTCCTTCCTGAGAAACTGATTTTAGCGTCTCAATATTTTCAAGTGAGGAAACTGCGTCCTCAATTTTTTTGGTAACTGAAGATTCAACCTCTGATGTCGATGCACCGGGATATATGGTGACTATTGTAATAACATTGGCCGAAATCTTTGGTGTTAAATTTATATTGAGCTTGGTAAAAGTAATTACTCCCAATAATGCCACTATAGAAAACAGTACAAATACCAGGAGTGGCCGCTTTATTGAAATTTCTATCATTTATTTCTCATTATTTGTTTACTATTGAAACGGGTAAACCGTCTGATAAATTAATTTGACCTGATGTAACAACTCTGTCGCCTTCATTCATCCCGGATAATACTTCGAGATAGTTTCCAAGGTCGCTCCCAATTGTAATATCTTTAAGCAATGCCCGGTTGTTTTCAATTACATATATCTTCGCATTTTTTATACTCCCGATTAAAGCTTCTCTTGGTATCAGTAATATTGGCTTGCCGGAAGGAAAATCAATATCAACATTAACATAAGTACCGGATTTCAATACATAATTGGAATTGTTATCCATCCTTATTTCTATCGGATAATTATGTAAGGCATCACCTTGCTGGCTGACAGAAGTTACTTTCCCGTTATATTTGACTCCTGGGTAAACCGAAGAAGTAATGCTTACATTCATGCCAATCTTCAATCTGTAGGCATTATTCTCTGATGCTTTTATCAGCACTTTTAATTGTGATATATCTGCGATAGAAATAATTGGCGTACCAATAGTGACTAGTGTTCCATTATCTACAAACTTTGAAACAATATACCCGTTTTGGGTCGCAGTGATATTGGTATAGCTTAATTGTTTCTCTGCTTGTTCAACGGCCAGTTTGGCTTTCTCATAGTCAAACTTTGCATCTCGCAATTTTGTTTCAGCCGCAGCTTGCCCGGCATACAGGTTCCTGTATTTGTTATATTCATCTTCTGTTTTGGCCAGATTCAGCTTTGTTGACTCAAGCCCCAATTTCGCCAGTTCAGCGTCAATCGTTACAAGCACTTTTCCTTTTATAACATAATCACTGACGTTAAAATTTACCGATACTATTTGACCGCCAGTTTGTGATTTAAGAGTAACTTCTTGTTTGGCCTGGGTTATTCCGGTAAGTGATAGTGAACCGCCCAATTCTTTCATTTTGACTTCATAAACATTTACCAATGTATTTATTTCCGGCTTAATTTGATTCTTCTCATTAATTATCGATTTATTTTCTATGAGCTTTACTGCTATGACTCCTAAGACAGCAACAGCCACTAGAATTACCAAATATTTCTTCTTCATATTATCTCGTTTTATTTATTTACAATTTCAAAGCTGGTTATATAACTGGTAAGCGTTCCCCTTGCTTTTTCAAGATCGAATTTTGTCACATAAAGGTCCAAAAGAGAATTGATAAAATTAGTCTGTGCTTCCCTCAACTTAGTTTCAGAATCTACCAGGCTTGCAGCACTTGTTACCCCTTCTTTGTATTCCAGAATGGTAATGTCGTATATTTTTTTTGCCAGATCGGTATTCAGCTTATTCGTTTTAACATTATCAAATGCGCTGTTATATTTCATAATATAGTTTGATATTTGCAGGTTTATTCCGTTCTGAGCCTTATTAATATCTTCTTGCAAAGCATCTATACTAAGTGATGATTGCTGAATTCGTGCCATTCTTTGCCCGCCTGTAAAAACAGGTAATTGCATTCGTATTCCAACTGAAGAATATTTAAACCAGTCTTTTTTTGAATCAAAAAGATCAAAATTTGTTCGGTCTGCAGTATAAGCAAAGCTTCCATATGCGCTTATCGACGGCAATAACTGCGCAATCTGGTTTTTTTTGTCCAGTTTTTGTAATTCCAGGCTTGTTTTCAGAATCTTATAATCTGAACGATTCTCGTAGGTAAATATGCCTTCCTTTTCGTATTGTAATTTTCCAATACTTTGTTCCAATAATGAATCTTTTGAAAAGATAGAACTATCGGCCAGAGAGATATTTGTGGCTACGGTCATTCCCATTTTGTATTTTAAGTAATTATAAGATTGGTTAAGTGCATCGCTGGCCTTTTTAAGCTGATACTCGATGTTATGCAAGCTGACATTCAGGCGGTCAACATCAACTTCTTTGGCTTTTCCATTATCGAAAAGAAGTTTTGAATCACCCATTAATTTTGATATGAGAATTTGATCTTGTTTTAAGAGTTGAATTTGCTTTTGAACAACCAGGGTTTGATAGTATGCAGTCGCTACCTCATATTCAACATTTTCCGAAACTATTTCTTTGTTCTGATTATAGTAACGATTCGAATATTTTGCACCGCTTAAACCAAGCCAAAACGAACCGTTAAATAGCATCTGGTTTATTTCGCCGGAAAACGTGTAACTGTATTTTGTTCCGAACTTCACCTTAACAAAGGTTCCTGGCGCACCAAAGAAATCCCCAGGTATAAGCTGAGTTGGCAATTCAAGATTATTCACAATATTGCCTGATAACGATATTTGTGGTAACCCACTTCCAAGCACTTCATTTATCTTCTTTTCCGATCTTATTTCTTCAATTATAGCCTTTTTTATGTCCGTATTGTTCTCTTTTGCATAGTTTATGCAGTCAACTAAAGAAAAATCACGTTTTTGTATTTGTGCGATACTATTTCCATGGAATAAGAAGGCGGCTATTAAAAGATTACTCAAAATTCTATATGTTCGCTTCAAACTGATTTCCTCGTTAAATTCATCCATATTACGAGGTTATAATATCAAATGGCGTGCCAGTATATAATCAAGTGATTTTAGACAAATTGGAGCTATTAAATCTTCTTTGGCAAATTATTGCTTTAATACCAGCACCGGTATGCACATTTTGCTTTAATACAAGCAACGGTGTATATTTACTGTAATAATAAACACAAAACGTATATTATTCCTTCAATTAGAGCAGTTACAATGAGAGGCACGGCAAAATGTTTAAGAATGATTTTGATTTGCTATTATCCATTAATGATGATATTGCGGCAATAAGCGACTATAACATCCTTTTCACTAAAATTTTTGACAGGATAAATACATTATTTAATACTGATCTTTGTGGTTTGGCAATGTTTACAGAAAGCAGAGATAAATTGGGTTGCCTGATGGTCACTATTCCTTTTCGGAAAGACACTGCAAAATGGCATCAGCAATTCTCAATAGACTCGTTGCCTTCGGAATTGTTCGGTGAAAATTCCATTATTACAGAAGTCAAATCGCTGATATTTTATAACATGGAAAAATTTGATAAAGGACAAACAGATATTTCAAAAATTCTGGAAAAGAGAAAGATCAGTAATTTACTGTTTATACCAATGCAAACCGGAGGAAATTTAATAGGCCACATTATTTTACCCTTAAGTAATTATGTAAAAAGCATTAAAAATGACAGTTATCTGATTCGTTTTTCAAATTTGATTGCTTCTGCTATCAAGAACGCGGAGTATGTTGTCAGGCTTAAACATAAAGAAGAAGAAAAAGATATTCTGGTAAAGTTTTTCAGCTTACTGATTGATATTAAGGACGAGGATATTTTTTATACAAAATTGGCTGAAGCCATTAGCAAACTGCTCCCGTTTGAATATATTGGTCTAATTGGCAGGGGATTTAATAAGAACGAAAAAGAAGGTGTAAATATTATTAAGGATGATAATGGTAGATATAAGGTGACTAAAGCTGCAAGAAATACTATTCTAATTATGGACGCAGTTAAATCCCTGCTGCCTTATGAAGAGGGAGTTGTTCATACAGAGATCAATGGAGCCGCGTTGATAAAAATGTGCAGTAAATATTCACACATAAAACAATTAAAGGAAAAGAATTCAATAGTATCATTGATCGTATTCAGGTTTATGAAAAATAACCTTGGCGAGCTTTATGTTGCAATCGGTAAAAAACAGTATGCATCTCGGGAAGTTGAAATCAGTATTAAACTAATGAACGATCATGCTACCTATTTTTCCAGGACTGAAATAGAGTTTTGTGAAAATCTTCTTCCCCAACTTATATCACTATTCGCTAATTTCTATTCATTTAAAGAGGTCGAAGCATTATCGAAAAAGCTGGAACTGGAAAAACACTATCTTCTTGAGGAGATAAATATGACAACTGGGTTCCATGAGATAATCGGCAAGAGCGCTGCGATTACCAATACTCTGAATAAGGTTAAACAAGTTGCGCCCCTTGATGCAACAGTATTGGTTACCGGTGAAACTGGAACGGGAAAAGAAGTAATTGCACGGGCAATACATAAACTCTCAAAAAGATGCAATCAAGCATTCATAATCGTCAATTGCGCCGCACTCCCGGTTCAATTAATTGAATCTGAATTGTTCGGACATGAAAAAGGAAGTTTTACCGGTGCCTTTGAAAAGAAAATAGGAAAATTTGAAATTGCTCATAACGGGACAATTTTTTTGGATGAGATATGTGAGCTGCCACTGGAATCCCAATCAAAACTACTGCGGGTTTTACAGGAAAAGGAATTTGAGCGCGTGGGTGGAAAAAGTACTGTTTATTCTGATGTTAGAATAGTTGCCGCAACTAATCGTAATCTTAAAAAAGAGGTTGAGCAGGGCAGGTTTAGAGCAGATTTATACTTTAGGTTAAATGTTTTCCCTGTTGAGCTGCCGCCATTAAGAGAACGAATTGAAGATATCCCATTGCTTGTAAAACATTTCTCTGAAATATATTCTAAAAAATTTGGTAAAGATATAAGGGTAATAAAGAAAAATGATTTGGATATATTACTAAATTATAGCTGGCCGGGAAACATTCGTGAGCTTGAACACTTTATTGAAAGAGCAATCATAATATCTCAAGGGGCAAAGCTTAATTTTGATAATTTCAAAATTGAAACAACTAATGGAAACAAATGTGAGGAAGAACCATTCAAATCACTTAACGAAATGGAAAGAGAACATATAGTTAATGCTCTTAGATTAACAAAAGGTAAAGTAACTGGTGAAAACGGCGCCGCACAGCTTCTTAAAATTAATGGAAAAACGCTCGGTACCAGGATGAAAAAATTAGGTATACAACGGTCGATTATTATCTTAAATGAAAATCGGGAGTATAACATCGATCATGAAATTGTAAGTCCGAGGTTACTGCCGGAACGGAACGATGCCGAACGGTGATAGCTGAACCTCAATCACTCACCGCTATTTGTAAGATACAAATTGTTCGAAATTTTGTGACCATATGATGGGAGTAAGCAATATCTTTATTTCCCAAATTCGAGTATAATGGGTCCCTGTGTTTTCTATTTTCCGTCTTATTCGGTAGAAACCGTTTTCCTTTATCTCTTTTTAGCAGTAAATAAGTGCGTGTGGAGACGGCACCACTTTGGCCGAAAAATGGGAGTTTTTTACGACCATCTGCTAAGTTGCATTATACAGCATTCTTCTTTTCACATGGTGCTTAAAGCCAGTTTTGCAATTTGGTTTTGACTGCTGTATATTCTCCCCACCAAACTTTCACAAAACCAAGGATCGGATACCCATGAGCAGCAAAATGAGCAGCGATACCAATGCGTTAAACTATTTCCAGATACCGGTTAACGACATTAAGCGTGCGACTGATTTTTACGAGGGCATTTTGGAAATTCAGATGATACCCGGTCAAATGACAGGCGGCCACATGTCCTTTTTCCCCACAAACCCGTCCGGCGGCAAAGTGACCGGCGCCCTCGTCCAAAGCGACATGCTCTCCCCAGCCAAAGTGGGCACTACAGTCTTCCTCAATGCAAATCCCGATCTGCAATTGGTCCTCGACAGGGTAACAGCCAAAGGAGGCAACATCGCCACACCTAAAACCCTCATCAACACGGAGACGGGTTATTTTGCCTTCATCATCGACACCGAAGGAAACTTCGTAGGACTCCATTCAACAAAATAGTAATAAATGCCTAACTCCCTCCCTTTGCGAAAGGGAGGGACACAGGGTGGGTTCGAAAGTCCTTTACTCATACTCCTCCCAGCTCTTCACTTCCAGCGGCTTGTTCTGGTATACCTTATAAGCCTTCACAAACCGCTTGGCAAACTGCAGGTTCGTAATCAATGGAATATTATAGTCAATTGACTTCCGCCGGATGATATAATCACTGTCCAGCATGGTCTTTTCGGCATTCTTCGGGATGTTTATCACCAGGTCAATTTTCCGCTCCGAAAGGTAGGTCAATATCGCCGGCTCCGCCTGGTCAAACGGACGCATTAGCAAGTTAATTTTGACACCATAATCCCTGTAATAATTTACGGTGCCGTCCGTGCCGTAAAGCGTTATTCCCATCGCCTGCAAGTCCAGCAGTTCCTTTATCATCTCCGCCTTTCCTTCGGCGGGACCCGTGGAAAGCAATATCGAAGTCACCGGCAAGTGAAAGCCCGTGGAAAGCAGACTCTTCAGAAATGCCTCGTTGAAGTCATCACCAAGGCAGGCAACTTCACCGGTAGAGGACATCTCAACTCCCACAACCGGGTCCGATCCCTTTAATCGGGTGAACGAGAACTGTGAGGCCTTCACACCGACATAGTCCAAATCGAACGAGGAACGATCAATTTTGGCCACCCATTCACCAAGCATGAGCCGGGTTGCAATCTGTATAAAATTGATCTTCAGCGTCTTGGAAACAAACGGGAAGCTCCGTGAAGCCCTTAGATTGCATTCAATTACCTTCACCTCGTTGTCCTTGGCAATAAACTGTATATTGAACGGCCCGGTTATTTGCAATTCCCTGGCAATCTGCTTGGTAATGATCTTCAACCGTCGCATTGTCTCCAAATAGGTCCTTTGGGGTGGGAGCACAATAGTGGCATCCCCAGAGTGCACCCCGGCATTTTCAACGTGCTCCGATATCGCATAGCAGAACAAATCACCGTGATCCGCAACCGCGTCCACTTCAATTTCCCTCGCGTTCGTAATAAATTTGCTTATCACAACCGGGTGCTCCTGACTAATCTCCGATGCTTTTCTGAGGTAATCCTCCAGCTCTGCATCCGTTAAAACAATGCACATCGCAGCTCCGCTAAGCACGTAACTTGGTCTTATGAGAACCGGGTAATCTACCTTATTTGCAAAGGTTTTAGCCTCCTCCAGCGAAGTCAGCTCCTGCCACTCGGGTTGGTCAATTTCCAGCACGTCCAGGATCGAAGAAAACTTATTCCGGTCTTCCGCTTTGTCAATGTGCTCCGGCGAAGTTCCCAGAATTTTTACGCCGTTATTGTAAAGCTTTACTGCCAGGTTGTTTGGTATCTGCCCACCCATTGAAACTATCACCCCACCCGGGTTTTCCTTCTCATAAATGTCCAACACCCGCTCAAGACTTATCTCCTCAAAGTAAAGTTTGTCACAAATGTCGTGATCCGTGCTCACCGTCTCCGGATTGTAGTTGATCATTATCGTTTTCTTCCCGATCTTCTCCAGTGCCTGAACCGTGTTAACACAGCACCAGTCGAACTCCACCGACGACCCTATCCGGTATGCTCCGCCACCCAGAACTATCACCTGCTCCTGTGCTCCGAACTCAATATCATCTTCTGCTCCGTTATAAGTCAAGTACAGATAATTGGTCTTTGCCGGGTATTCCGCGGCAAGTGTATCGATTTGCTTCACAAATGGGAGCACGTTAAGACCTTTCCGGTAGGCACGAACTGCCAATTCTTCATCTCCGGTGGCAAGGCCTATCTGCTTATCAGAAAAGCCGTTAGCCTTAAGTACCCTGAGAAAATCAGCATCTATATCTGCTAACTTTTTGTTTTGCAGTTTGTTGCTCAAATCAGTTATATTCTTTAGCTTGTAAAGGAACCATTTATCGATCTTTGACAGTCCATGTATTTTATCAACTGTCATTCCTAACTCAAGTGCTCTCGCAAGCTTAAACATTCGTTTGTCGGTTGGCGTCGCAATTTCAGTTTCCAGGTCTTCAATCGGGATATCATTTCCCGAAAAACCTGCCACCCCAATGTCCAGCATCCGTATTGCCTTCTGCATTGCCTCTTCAAACGTGCGCCCAATGGCCATCACTTCCCCCACCGACTTCATTTCCGACCCAAGCTGGGTGTTCACGTACTTGAACTTCTGCAGATCCCACCGGGGGAATTTGAGCACGATATAGTCCAACGCCGGTTCGAAGCACGCCGAGGTTGCCTTGGTGATTGAGTTCTCCACCTCATTTAGGTCATATCCTACAGTTAGTTTCGCTGCAACAAAGGCCAGGGGATAGCCCGTAGCCTTCGAGGCAAGCGCAGAACTGCGCGAAAGCCGCGCATTTACCTCAATTATCCTGTAATCGAACGTCCTGGGGTTCAAGGCAAACTGTATATTACACTCCCCTATTATCCCTAGATGCCGGATCATCTTGATCCCTATGCTCCGTAACTGGAAATTCTCGGATGAGGTGAGAGTCTGAAGCGGAGCAACCACGATGCTGTCACCCGTGTGTATTCCCATGGGATCAAGGTTCTCCATGGAGCACACCGATATGCAATTGTCGTATTTGTCGCGGATTATCTCGTATTCCAGTTCTTTCCAGCCATATAACGACTCCTCAATAAGTATCTGGTTCGTGAACGAAAACGCCCTTTCAGCCTTGTCTATAAGCTCCTTCCGGCTGTTAACAATACCGGAACCAAGTCCTCCCAGGGCATAGGCAATGCGCACCATCACAGGAAATCCGATCTCTTCCGCGGCTTCCAGGGCCTCCTCGGTGTTGGCAACGGTCTTGCTTCTGGCAATCTTCAGTCCCGCTTCTTTAACGCGTTCACCAAACAGGAACCGGTCCTCTGTATCTTTTATCACCGATACCGGGGTTCCCAGCACCTTGATTTTATACTGTTCAAGGATTCCCCTGTCAAACAATTCCACACCCGCATTAAGTGCTGTCTGCCCGCCAAAGCTTAGCAATATTGCATCCGGTCTTTCCTTCTCTATCACACGCAGGATAAAGTCGATCTTCAATGGAAGAAAATATACGGTGTCTGCAAGTTCCTCGGACGTTTGGATAGTTGCAATGTTCGGGTTTATCAGCACGGTTTCAATGCCCTCTTCCCTCAGTGCCTTGGTGGCCTGGCTGCCTGAATAATCAAATTCACCGGCCTGTCCAATCTGCAGCGCACCGGAACCAAGTATCAATACTTTGTTTGGTTTGTCTTTCTTTATCATGCTAAGGCCCTCACGAACATGTCAAAAATAAATTCAGTGTCATCTGGTCCGGGCGACGCCTCCGGGTGGAATTGCGCTCCGAAGAAAGGCTTGTGCATGTGCATTATACCCTCATTGGTCCCGTCATTATCATTGGCAAACCACTCACGCCAGTCCTCTTTCAGTGAAGCGTTGTCTATCGCGTATCCGTGGTTCTGCGAGGTGATATAACACCTCTTTGTCCCGGCTTCATTCACCGGTTGGTTATGGCTTCGGTGTCCGTATTTCAGTTTGTAACTGACCGACCCTGCAGCAAGTGCAAGCATCTGGCTTCCGAGGCAAATACCGAGGATCGGGATCCCGGTACTCATGGCCTTTTTCACATTCTCTATGGTTTCCTGACAATTCATCGGGTCACCCGGCCCGTTGGAAAGCACAATCCCGTTCACCGTCTCTTTGGTGAAATCGTAGTTGTAGGGTGTGCGCAGAACCGTGATATCCCTCCGCAAAAATGCCTGGATGATGTTGTTCTTTACTCCGCAATCCACAATGGCAATTTTGGTCTTTGATTTCTCATAAAGAACGGGCTCTTTTACCGATACTTCGCCGACAAGGTTGGTTTTATTCGGGTCAATCCAGGCAAGGTTATCTTCTTCAGTGAAGAGGATCTTGCCAAGCATGGTTCCCTTCTCACGCAGTTTGCGCGTCAACATTCTCGTATCGATGCCGTACAGCGCCGGGATATTCTCCTGGATGAGCCATTCGCCAAGTGACTGCACAGCGTTCCAGTGAGAATATTCATGCGAATAATCGGCCACTATTAGTGCCCGCGCGAAGATTTTTTCTGATTCAAAATTTTGCAGAAGCCCGTTCTCACGTTCTCTGCCGGGAATGCCATAGTTTCCAATAAGCGGGTAAGTCATAACAATGATCTGCCCGCAATACGAAGGATCGGTAAGCGTTTCGGGATACCCGACCATTCCTGTGTTGAATACCACCTCACCTGAGGTATCACCCACGGCACCGAAACTGTACCCTTCGAAGATGCTGCCGTCTTCAAGGAGGAGTTTTGCTTTTATCTTGTCCATGTTTATAATATGTCTTGGGATTTGTCTGGGGAATTAATTGATTTGGAACAGAATTTACGAATATTTCCGCGAAGTCATTGCATTTAAATGTTAAATTTGCATTATTTTATGGTTACATACGAATATTTATGCACTTTTTCTTTGAGTGATGGAGACAGCAATTCGATGTTTTCCAAAACCGCAAAATTTCGGCTCCGAAGCATTACGGCAGAAAACTAAATAGTGGAAATATGTTCAGGTCGGAATCAAAAATACAAAAAATCGGGCACCTTTGCAGGGCATTTTTGATTCTCCACAATAGTAAATAATGCATCCGCATAAACCGTAGGGGTTCAAGGCCTTGAACCCACATTCCCCAAACCATAATGGTAACAACATCCGTCAATACATAGCAGGTGGCAACGCACCAAAAACCCGAAGGTGGTACATCCAGGTGACATTATTGTAGCCAAAACAAAGAGATGTAACGCTGAATCCCGAATGGATGGTATTGCGTCTTGTCAACTTTCGGTCGGCTTCAGTGAGGTTTAGTTGGCCTTTTGTATTGAAATCAATCGCGCCAGCTTGACGAGCACCATGAAGGAATGTCATTCCCGCAAAGGTTGAGATGCACACAAAACCCCGCTTCAAGCGGGGCGCATGTCCCACTCCTCCATACGTTGATGACTAAGCTCTTCGCAGTTCTGATCTTAATTACCCTCATTGCTGCTTTTGTTACTCACTTTCGAATTTTTACATCATAAAAATATTGAACTTTCACATTTGCTTTTCGAAACTATTACCGTTAGTTTTCAATCATGAATTTTTAATGGGAAAAAATTATGAAAGTGTTTTCATCATTCTTATCATTTCTTCTTGCGTTCGGTATCTCACAAAATCTTCGTTCCCAAAATCCGGAGTGGATTAGCTATAATAGTCTGGGTGGACATGTTTATACCTTAACACCCGAAGGAGATAATGTTTGGGCGGGAACGGATGGTGGTCTGGTGAAATTTAACCGGACAACGGGTTCGAAAATCACTTATAATAAAGCTAACTTGGGATTTTCTCTCGGTACAATCCGTTCAATTGCTATCGATGCCAGCGGGAATAAATGGCTTGCAGCCTCTGGACGAGGCCTAATTAAAGTTGATGTCACCGGGAAGTGGACTATTTACGATACTCTTAATTCAGGACTGCCGACTAATAGAATCTATTCTGTAGCAACAGCACCGAATGGAACAGTTTGGATAGGGACAAATCAGAAAGGTCTGGCAAGATTTGACGGCAGTTCATGGACCTTATTCAATAAGCTCAACTCAGGAATTCCGGATATCTATATTTACTCAGTGGTAGCCGATGCAGCAGGTTGCATCTGGGTTGGAACTGAACGCGGAGTGGCGAAATTTGATGGGACCACATGGACTGTATACAATACTTCAAACTCTGGACTCCTCAGTAATCAGATTTCATCTCTGACCATCGAGCGCAATGGAACTTTATGGGTCGGAACATCAAGCGGCCCGGCAACATTTGACGGCAACACGTGGACAGTTTATAATTTTTCAACTCCTGCACTCCCCAGTAATAAGATTACAGGCATAGCTTTTGACAGCAAGGGTACCAAATGGCTTTCGACATATTCCGGTGGATTGCTAAAATTTGAAAACAATATCTGGACAGTCTGCCAGTCCACATATCCCCAGGAAATAGGTTATCCTTTTCTGTCAGTCACAATTGATGCCGGGGATGATCCATGGATAGGAACAACAGCAGGTGCAGCAAAATATGATGGTAATGAATGGAAGCTTTACCAAACCGCAAACTCCAAATTGAAACCGGATGGGGGGACGACTTCATTCGCAATGGATGAAAATGGGATTAGGTGGTTTAGCAGCTGGTACGGATTACTTAAATTTGATGGTACAACCTGGCAGCTCCTTGATATGGCAAATTCCGGAATTCCCTGTGAATTTATCTATGTCATCGCTATTGACGCCGCAGGAAATAAATGGCTCGGGACTGAAGAAGGATTAATAAAATACGATGGAACCACATGGACAAGCTATACTAAAGCCAACTCTGGATTACCGGATAACTGTGTACTTGCCTTGGACATTGATGTCAATGGAAATAAGTGGATTGGGACCAACAGCGGTGGCATGGTAAAGTTTGATGATACATCATGGACAGTTTATGATACATCAAACTCTGGGCTTCCCAGTAACATGATTCAAAGCTTGAAAATTGCGCCGAACGGTGCTATATGGATCACTTTTAACGAATTGTTTATAAATAAGGGTTTGGCCAAATTCGATGGAAACTCATGGACTATCTATAATCATATCAATTCCGAATTGCCTGACGTTTCAACCATTTCAATTACTATACCCCGCGATGGTACCATTTGGATTTGCACATTTGGCAAAGGTTTGGTTAAATTTGATGGCTCATCTAATTGGAAATTTTACAATATTTCCAATTCAGGGCTCCCAGATAATTCACCATACCGGGTTGCATTTGACTCCGCAGGGATAGCATGGATTGGGACTTTCTCAGAGGGTAAGAATCTCGGGATGACAAAATTTGATGGCAATTACTGGACCACATATTTCGATTCTACTTCTTCAATTGCAGGCAACTGTGAGATACAGGATCTTGCAATAGATAGAAATGGAAATATATGGATTGGGACAGCTTATGACCTAACTGTATTTCATGAAGGCAGGATTTTGATGGGCTTGAGAGAGAGTGTGATCGCAAGTTCTCAAAAGGGATTTACTTTGTTCCAGAATTACCCCAACCCGTTTAACCCGGCTACAACTATCAAATATGATATTCCAAAAACGGGAATGGTTACTCTCAAAGTATATAACATGCTCGGAAAAGAAATTGCAACCTTAGTAAATACTCAAAAAAATGCCGGATCCTATACTGTTCAGTTCGAAGCATCAACGCTTCCAAGTGGTGTCTATATTTATCGTCTCCGCGTTAACGATTGGACGGCTGCCCGTAAAATGATACTGGTAAAATAGTATTTTTGCTTGGGTCAATACACCAATTAAGTAATCCGTAGGGGTTCAAAATCTTGAACCCCTTCATTCCGTAAAAATTTCAAAACTAATCCCTCATCCTCAACACCTTCTCCCAAATCTCCTCCTCAACCGGAATCCCCAACCACAAATTCTCTTCCCTCGTTTTCATCAACCGCTCACCGGGATATACAACCAGCTCGTCCTCATTCATCAATTCAACATTTTTATAATACTCCAGCGTCTCCTCAATCATTGCATTATAGCCATCCGCAATACCGCCATGTTTCGGATCAATGGCAATGAATACTTGTGATAAACCTGACTCATGTTCCGCTTCACTCAATTTCTTCGTCGTTTGCCCTCCGGATAGTACCGCGGCAACAAGATCAAGCAGCAGGGAGAGTCCGGCACCTTTCCATAGGCCTATTGGCAGCGCCCGGAATGTCGAATAAATTTCTCCTGCATCCGTACTCAACTCACCCTTACTGTCATAGCCACCCACAAACGGAAGTGGTTTTCCGGCTCGCCTGTATGAAGAAAGCTTGCCATAAGAAAACTGAGATAGCGCCATATCAATAACCACCGGACGCGGTTTATGCGGTACAGCAAACACCAGGGGATTATTTCCTGTCCTGGCCTGCTTTCCACCCCATGGCGGAAGATTTGCAATAGTGTTAGTCCAGCAGATGAATATGAATCCCTTCTCAGCGGCCTTCCAGCCATAAGTACCTGCCCGCATCCAATGATTGGTATCCCGCAGTGCTACACAACCGATCCCGAACTTTTCCGCTAGTTCCATCGCCCTGTCGGTCATCAACCAGGCATTCTTCATCCCCATTCCATAATTGCCATTCCAAACTTCCAAAGCGTTGAATGAAGTAACAAGCGTCGGGCTCACACTGGGCTTCACCAGTCCAAGCGAAATGAGCTTATCCAAAACCGGAAACCTGTTAATGCCATGCGAAGCAACACCGCATAAAGTGTTTTCTGCAAATATCGTCGCACACAAAAGGGCATCTTCCTCAGAGAACTCCCTTTGCAGAAGTATTGTTCGCAATTGCTGCACTAATTCATCAAACGGGATTCGAAACATTTATTCCTCAAATTCGGTAATCGACTTATATAGCTTATGGTGCAATCATTAATCATCATGGGTCTGTAGGGGCACAAAATTTTGTGCCCAAATTTCAGCCAACATCCCGGCAGGCATAACGCTAAGCCTTCCCAAACCATTTTCCAAACAATGCATCAATACTTGCAATATCAGCTGCTGACAGTGTGATATCTCCCGCCATCGCATTTTCAACTGCCTGGTCTGGTGTCCGTGCACCACAAAGCAAATGAGTTATTCCCGGACGGCTGAATGTCCACGCACTGCATAACTGACCAACGGTGCAACTGTGCTCCTCTGTCAAAGGCTTCAACTCACCGCAAAACTTATTCACTTTAACCAGGTTCTCGGGTGAAAAAAGCGGGTTGCTTATACGTACATCACCCTCGTTAAATTTCCTGTCAGGAGTGATCTTGCCCGTCAGCAAACCCTGTGCAAGCGGTGAATAAGCAAGAAATGCAATAGTATTCTCCAGGCAATAGCTCACATTCCCCTGCTCTTCCTTTTTCCGCATAAACATGTTATACTTTTCCTGGTCAGAAACAATGGCACCATATATTTTCATTTGTTCAACTGTTGCATTTGAAACGCCAATCTCTCTTATCTTTCCCTGTTCTTTCAGCTTTGACAATGCTGTCATGGTTTCTTCAATCGGTGTGGTAGAATCCTGCCAGTGCGTCTGGTAGAGATCAATGTAATCCGTCTCCAGATTCTTTAAACTCCGCTCAACCTCCAGCATGATGGATTCTGAGCCAAGGTATTTATAAATTTTCATATCAGATTCATTTCTGGTCACTCCGGTCCTGTTGGACATAAAAGCAAAGTCACCCTTTTCAATATCCCATCGCATACCGCATTTGGTTGCAAGAATAACCTTATCACGTCTTCCTTTTAAAGCTTTTCCTATAATTTGTTCCGATATGCCAAATCCATATATAGGAGCTGTATCCAAAAAATTAATTCCCGCATCAAGTCCGGCATGAATGGCAGAGATACTCTCCTGTTCTTGTGCTCCTCCCCACATCCATCCGCCCATTACCCAAGTCCCCAGCGCTATTACCGATGCATTTAATTCCGAATTTCCAATTTTCCTGTAAAGCATTACCAATTCCTGTTTTTTCCATTGTTGATGCGAAATTTACGGTAATTCGGACAATTTTTATCAGGCTGATTTTTCTTGGATAAACAATTCGCATACAAATTGTTTGTAATAACCCGTTTGCCCACAACCTGATTTCTTTATCTTTTTCGCCTCACCATATTAACTTTTCTGGCATATTTCCGATAATACCGGAAAGTTGACTACCGGATATCCGGGCTTCATCCCGTTTAACTGGTCATTTTGACCGGATCCTTCATGTAACCGGCTGGATTGCCTTACTTGTGTATCCGGTATTGGATAAATGGCTTCTCTAGTCAATAGCAGATACGAAAACACATAATCGAGAGTGCAATACTATGGAAAATAACATAACGCTACCCATGATCAGCCCGGCTATAACAGAGACTGAGCTTCTCTCCTCACTAAAAGAATTTCTTGCCAAACGACTCGAAAACAAGGAAATTACAGAAGTAACAGAAAAAGAAGTACAGGAAGCAATAATTGAGATCGCGATAGAAGCAGGTGAAAATCGTATAAACGATGTTTGCGGATACCTGACCGTTATTGATTATTCCGCTTTTGTAAAAACTAAAGATCAATCTCCTGCTCAGCAGTTAACAGGTCCTGACGGCGATTATTATGATCACCTCATCAAAAAAATTGAAATCAAAAAAAGCAAAAAGAAAGAATAATTTTCTAGCTGCTGGCGGACTTATTTCCGACAATAGCATTTATTTCAAATAGTTGGATTTGCCCGCTATTGCACTGATATTCCATGAATACCGTTTATGGGCGTACCGGCGAAATCACGTGTCCGGATTCTGTAGCTGAAGTATACATTTACGATGATCATCGTGGAAATGGCTATTGTGGCACCTTTTGATCGGAAGTTCGAGAGTACTCATCCACCTTCTGAATAGCACCCCAAACACCAATCATAGTTATTTCAGGCACGCCCCCTTAGGGTGTATTACCAATTGATAACTCCCCCGCAATTTGTTAATGAACGATGCAATCTTTAATTTATCTGTTCGATTTATTACGTTAATAAACTGGATACACGATTCTTAGTGGAACAAAATGCACACAAGGGCAAAGCCTGGGTCATCACGGCAACAATGGGATATGGCCACCAACGGGCAATCTACCCTCTGAAAGATATTGCCGAAGAAGGCATTATGAGCGTTGGGGAGACTGAAGACACCTCTCAGAGCGAAAGAAAACTGTGGGCACAAGTACTTGGAGCCTATGAATTCATCTCCCGGGCCAAGGGATTTCCGCTCATCGGCGACCCCATCTTCAATCTTCTTGATGCATTTATGCATATTCCATCTTTCTATCCCATCCGGGATCTTTCAAATACAACATTCCAGGTCAATCTGCTCCGGTCACGAATCCTTAAAGGATTATGTGCTGCAATGCTGGAACGAATTAAATTAAAAGAATTACCGGTCATAACTTCATTCTATGCCCCTGCCATCGCAGCCGATATGGAAGGAAGCGCAACTGTTTACTGCATAATCTGCGACGCCGATATCAATAGGGTTTGGGTAGCAAAAGAACCATGGGAAAGCAGAATTGTATATTTTGCTCCGTGCGGAAAAGCTGCGCAACGGCTGCGTGCTTATGGTGTTCCCGATGATAGGATCAACATTACCGGGTTCCCTCTTCCTAAAGAACTGACTGGCGGTACTGATCTCTCCATCCTGAAAAAAAACCTGAGGCAGCGTCTTCACCGATTGGATCCGGATAACGTATTCAAGAGCAGACACGGAAAAAGCATGGCCCATTTCCTTGGCGAGGAAAATACTCAGTCTTCGGAACACAACCGGATTACCGTAGCATATGCTGTGGGTGGGGCCGGAGCACAAAAGGAAATTGGCGTGCGGATTGCAAAAAGCCTTAAAACCAAAATTCTGCAAAACGAAGTCAAACTCATTCTAATTGCCGGAGTGCGTCCTGAAGTAAGGGATTACTTCATTGCCCATACCTCCTCCATAACAACGGACCCTGAAAAAATTAAAATCATTTATGATGATAATCTTTATGGTTATTTTGATAAATTCAATTCGGCATTGGCAGAAACTGATATCCTGTGGACAAAACCAAGTGAACTATCTTTCTATTGTGGGTTGGGTTTACCCGTCATAATGACCCCACCCATCGGCTCACAGGAAAAGTTTAATGCAAAATGGCTTTATGAAATTCAGGCCGGCATCCGCCAGGAAAACCCGGATTATTCTGACCAATGGCTTTTTGAATTGCTTAAAGCCGGCAGACTGGCTGATGCAGCCTGGTCTGGTTTTCTGAAGGCCAGAAAACTGGGCACACATAAAATTGAAGAGTTTTTGGCTACCGGAAAGACAATTGAAGATATGTCCCCGGTTTTACGATAAATCTATGAATACAAAGAAAACGAAATATCTGTTTGTTTACCTGAATACCGGTGGAGGTCACCTCGCTCCTGCGAGGGCAATAGCAAATTATTATCAGAAGTTATACCCTGACCAGATTGAAACCGTCCTGATCAACCCCATGGAGAAAACAAACAAGATCATCCGTTTTGTTCTGGAAGATTGTTACCGCATTCTGCAAGACAAAGCGAAATGGCTCTATGAATTCATTTACGCATTTTTCAAACTTAAGCCTGTTTCCACTTCCAGCGCCGGGGTTGTTGTACATCGCGTTTCAAAATATCTTGAAGAAATCATTAAGCGTGAAAAGCCGGATAAGATAGTCGTTTTCCATTTTTATTTGATCGCACCTGTCTATCATGTTATTGAAAGAAATAAGCTATCCATTCCTGTCACTACGGTCGTCACAGACCCCTATACCGCGCACCCGCTTTGGTTTTTACGAAAAGATCAGGATTTCATCGTTTTCAGCAAAACGCTCAGAAACAAGTGCATTGCCAAAGGCATTAACGAAAAAAATCTTACGGTGCTCCCCTTCATAGTTAATGAAAAATTCTCGCGAAGGGCTTCCACAGAGGATATAGCGTCATTTAGAAATAAATTCGGATTCCCGGATAAACCCATGGTTCTTATACTTGGTGGTGGTGATGGAATCCCTCATGGACTTGCTATCCTGAAAAGTCTTATAGAATTAAAAACTGATTTTGCTATTGCCATAGTTTGTGGCAAAAACAAGGAACTGTTTGAAGGTGCAACCTCATTAAAGCAAAAAGAGGGACTTGACAGAGTTAAAGTATATGGTTATGTCGATTTTGTTTATGAGCTTATCAGTATGTCCGATATTGTCATCACCAAATGCGGTGCTTCTACCTTCATGGAAATTCTTATGCTCGGAAAGATACCGGTGGTCAGCAGCTACTTGTGGGAGCAGGAAAAAGGAAATGTTGATTTTCTGCTTGAAAATAACCTCGGGTTATATGAAAACAGAGTAAACAATCTTCCGGAAATTGTTGAACATCTGTTGACGGATAGTGAATACAGGCAAATGTTTCAAGAGAATATTGAAAAGTTTCATTTGGATAATGGCACAGCAGCGGCGGCAGAGTATATAAAACTATAACAGCGACAGTGTCATCTCAACAAAAATTCTGCGTTCCGCTTGAGACCTTTTGGTTTTGAACGTTTAATGGGGCTCTCAGCAAATCTGGCCTTAAAAGCTTCAGAATCCATGGCAACCACATCCTGCAACGGCATTTCTGTCACTCCCGCAACAGGTTCAAATTCACGGATACCGGTAATTACCGAAAATTTATTGTTCCACGGGCACACTTCCTGACAAATATCGCACCCAAATAACCAATTATCAAATCTTCCCTTGTATTCTTCGGGAATTTCTCCCTTGTTTTCAATAGTCAGATAAGAAATACATCGGCTGGCATCAACCACATAGGGTTGTGGAAAGGCATCAGTTGGGCATGCATCCAGACAGGCAGTGCACGAACCACAAAAATCTGCACTGTCGAGGTCCGCTCAAACTGATAATTGGTGATAATAGTCGCAATGAAGAACCAGCTCCCCAATTCTCGGTTTATCACATTGGTATGCTTTCCCATCCACCCCAGTCCACTCTTCACTGCCCATGCTTTGTCCATCACCGGCCCTGTATCCACATACGAAATAGCATCAAAATCCGGATCAAGTTCTTTCAGTTCACTTAGTAGTTCATTCAGCTTATCCCACATAACCAAATGGTAGTCCTTGCCCCAGGCATAGCGGGATATTTTTCCATTTCCTATTGTCCCACTATGCTGATGTTCGGTATAGTAATTCATCCCCAGAGAAATAACCGATTTGGCTCCCGGAAAAACAGTGGTTATATCATATCGTTTCCCGGTATTGCGCTCCATATACTCCATCCCTGCGTGATAGTTCCTCGCAAGCCATTGCGCTAAATGCTCCGATTCCTTCTCCAGTTTTCCGCTGTCGGTAAATCCCACAAGCGAAAACCCAAGGCGAAGAGCGATCAACTCAACTGTTTGATTTTCTATTTTCAAGGTCAGAACTTAAAACTTTTCTTATGAACTTTGATAAATACATCCTCACCCCGGATTTCCACTGGGTAACAATCCAATCCGCGACGATCACCAGGCTGTTTGCCGTTTGCAAGCGAGAATTTCCAGGCGTGAGCAGGACATACCACATAACCGCCTTCCACAAAACCATCGTGGATTATTGCCTGATGCTGGTGCAGGCAAACGTTATGCAGTGCGTATACCACCCCGTTAACCTTGAATACGGCAACCTCGGTTTCATTGATGAAAAACTCCCGGCCTTTTCTCTCTTCAAGGTCTTCTACCGTGCAAACAAGTTCGAACTCCGGCTCGGAATTATTCAGGAAGTCCGGCATACCGCTCCGCATAGCTATACCCCTTTGGGGTTTCTTTTATCGTCACACATGCATGATCCGGATCATGTTCAAGAAACAACACCCATTCCTCTTCCAGTGCACGTTGCAAAATATACTTTTTTTCCTGAAGCGTTATTAGTGGCTGGAGATCGTAAGCCATCACATACGGAAGCGGTATATGCCCGCAGGTTGGCAGTAAATCCGCACAATAGAACACCGAGCGGGATGAATCAAATATCCGGAACAACTGCTGCCCGCGAGTGTGACCATTGAAACGCAAAATCTCTATTCCCTCATCCAGCTTTTCAACATCGTCTTTAATAACTTTCAGCACACCGGCTTTCGCCAACGGTTCAAAATTTTCCCTTATATAACTTCCTTTGTCGCGTTCCGTTGCCTGCAATGCCCATTCAAAATTTTCCTCCTGAACGTAATATGTGGCATCAGTGAATGTAGGCTCCAGCGATCCATCACGCATCGTTGTTGATCCACCGGTGTGGTCAAAATGCAAATGCGTCAGCAGCACATCCGTTATCTCTTCCTTTCGAATGCCAAGGTTAGCCAGAGAAGCAACAAGTGTGCTTTCCTTCTGATCAATGTCGTATATATCAATTGACTTGCCATCCCATTTATCGCCCATCCCGGTATCAATAAGAATTTTCCTTTCATCACTCACCAGCAGCAGGCTTCTCGCTGCAAGTTTTATACGGTTTCTCTCATCCGCGGGATTGCTTTTTGACCATAGCGGTTTTGGAATGATGCCAAACATTGCGCCGCCATCCAGGGCAAAAGTACCCGTGTCTATTACGTGCAACTTATATTTTCCTATTTGCATATAAAGCGCCTGTTTATTTATAATTAATTATACTAAATATACTAAACACAGATTCAAATTCACTGATAAGTCAGAGATAATTAACCCGACAATTGGCCTGAACTTCAGTGCTGAACCAAGGTTGCGGCCATTGCCCTTTTAATGAAGCCCTGCAAAACTATCCCTTAAAGCCCTCCACTTCAGCGAATGTGATATTGTCGACTTAATATAATGTTCCATGATCCCATAAAAAATCCTCAACTTCAAATATCGCAGCTGCAATACTTTTAGCCGCCAATAATAAGGCTATTCTACTCCCCTCTCTTTCAAGAGAAGGGTCGGGGGTGAGTTACATTTACCGGGTTCCGCTAAATTGACATCATTGCCCTTAAGGAGAGACCCGGAGTGTGGCGATTTCTTCAGCAGTATGTATCAATGTTAATTTGACAACTTTGCATTTAGATGTGTGTGATTCTGTACAATAAATTTACTTATAAACCGACGCCCATGCGCTTACCCCCAACGTTCATCTTCAATCACTGTTCCTGAATAATTCAAGCAATTCCGTTTTATCGATCTTCCCGGTTTCGGTTATCGGCATCATTTCAAGATAAGTAATCTTCTTCGGCATCTGAAAACCAGCGAGCTCCACCTTCAACAATTTTCTAAATTCACTGTCCGGCATCTGTTTCCCTTGTTTAAAAACAACTGCGCAAGCAACAATTTCTCCCCACTCCTCATCTGCAATTGCTGTCACTGCACACGATTCCACAAGCCCGGTATTGATAGCAGCCCTTTCCACTTCAAACGGCTGAATTTTTTCACCGCCGGAAATAATCGTCTGATCAATCCTCCCAATTACATGTAAAAAACCATCAGCATCTGTAAAACCAAGATCGCCGGTATGATATTTGCCATCCACAAATTTTTGCTTCGATTCCTCGTCTGCATTCAAATAACCGGAACTGACAGATGCTGAGGAGATAACAATTTCTCCAATTCCGTCCGGATCTGCCGCCGTTAAAACATCAATTACAACGCCTGTCAGCGGACGTCCTGATGAATTAGGCTTTTGTTCATGATCTTCGGGTTGTAAGACCGCAACAAAGGCTGAAGTCTCGGTCGAACCGTACACTTTTGCACTTCGCCACCCGGCTTTTATCGAATCCGCTACCAAAGGTGAGGAGGATGGTGCTCCACCTAGAAGCGTCCATTTGATTGTCTGTGGAGCCTCGATCCCCTGCTCCAAAAATCGCTTGAGCTGTGTTGGAACCAGTGAGACATGGCTGATAGGAAATGCCTTCATTGCCTCAGCTAACGAGGTAGTCTGCAAATCTTGAGGAATAACCAGACTGGCTCCCGATGCTATTGCTCTAAATAAAATGGAAAAGCCCGATATATGATAAAACGGAAGCGTTTGAAGCCAATAATCCGCTTCCGAATACTTCAGCACAGGCAAGGAATTGTTATACGCCGCCATCAGGTTTTGTTTCGTTAACAATACTGCTTTTGGCAGGCCGGATGAACCTGAAGTAAACAGAACACATGCAAAATCATCTCGGAAAGATCGGTCAATCGTTGCAGCCACACTAACCGCTTCTGCAGTCTCCTCATTCTGGCATGGATCCGTAATACCCGCCGGCGATGAAACCCTAATAACATTATAGCGGGCTCCCAGTTTTGTCACTGCCGATTCATCGCCTAGTATAGTTTTCACGGATACCGATTCCAGCATAGCCCCGGCTTGAGCAGTGGATAATGCAGGGTTGATAAAGACAGGATGTTTTCCCAGCGAACAGAGAATGAGTATACTGCTTAATTGGTCGCTCAGTGAATCGCATACAATGGCAACACGTTGTTCATTGGCAGGTAACTTAAAAGAGGCATCAATGGCATACTGGTAACGTAACAAAGCTGGCAGTGCAAATTCACTGTACCCGTTGTTGCCATCCAACACTCCGGCTTGCTTAATAAACAACTTCATCGAAATAATCTTTAAGGTAAAACACAGGTTGCCCGTATCCTCTTGGAACGGGCTATATAGAGATAACAAACTATGTTAAAAAACAGCAGTATGGCATTCCTGATCAAATATTTGTCGGTATAGATGCTCCAAAATACATTTGGATCAGCCATATATAATATCCGTATGTTAAGTCCAATTATAAGAACATTGCAAAAAAAGAGAATTCGCCAAAGATTCAGGTTGAACACCTGAGCAGAGGGGAATTTTAATAAGAACAGAAACGAACCGGTAAAAAAGAAAAAGGCAAATCCCAATTCAAGATAATACGAGCTTCTTCCCAAAGGAGAGCTGTATTCCAACAACCGCGGTATGGGAACCGAGAGAATATCCGAATGAATATTATTCAGCGCCTGCGAACTTCCCAGGTAGTCATCAATTTGTATCACCAGTGATTCGGACCAATCCGGTTTAGCCTCGGGTGGCAATTTCTTCTTGCGGGTAACGGGAGGCTGTTCTTTTTTGGCTATTTCGCGCATGTTGCCCGTATAATGCAGGGCTTCAGAAAGTGGGATCAGCAGGAAAAAAAATAAACAATAGATTAAAAGCCATCCTCCAATACCTTTGGAAACGAGAGAAACATCATTTGCTGTCGAATCCTGTTTTGCGCCATTGTTCAATTCTGGATCAGAGAATTCCCCATTCTTATTTGGTGCCGAAGCTTTCAGTTCCTGCTCTTTTTCATACTCGTTCGCGTTCGCCGGTTGAAAAAGTGACCCTGGTAGTCCGGCTATAGGCGGGCCTTGGAAACTCAATTCACCCTCACTGCTCACATCACTTGCAACAGGAGCTTTTGCCTGATATTCGTTGCTGTTTTCATCATTCAGGAAATCCTGAAATTCAGCGCACGTTTTGAAGCGCTTCGTGCGATCACCGCGTGTTGCCTTCAAAATGGCCTGATCGATGTTATCGGGAACGTAAGGATAATAGGTCTTAACGCTGGGCATCTCATTCTGCACAATTTGCTGCATCACCATAAAATCACTGCCTTCGGTTTTAAAGGGCAAGCGACCTGTCAGCATTTCAAACAGAGTGATCCCCAACGAATATATATCAGCCCGCCCATCAATATCCTTTTCACCCAACACCTGTTCAGGACTCATATAATAAATGGTGCCCATTTTGGTGCCCGTTTTCGTCATACTGCGGTCACCAATAATTTTCGCTACCCCAAAATCCATGATCTTAACCTGATTATCAGCATCGATAAGAATGTTTGAAGGTTTTAGATCACGGTGAATGACACCCTTGCTGTGAGCAAAACCAAGTCCGGTGAGTATCTGGTTAAATATTGGTATACATACCTGAGGCGGGATTAATCCGGTTCGTCTTATCCTGTTCGCAAGCGTTTCTCCCTGAATGTACTCCATTACAATGTAGAAGTAACCGCTCTCTTCAAAAAAATTATAGAGATTGACTATGTTCGGGTGGAAAAGATGAGCCTGTACACGGGCTTCCTGCTTAAACCGTTCAGTAAGTTCATTATTGGTGGTAAAGGTCGGATGCAGTGCTTTGATTGCAACCAGCCGGTCAAGGTGACTGTCTTTTGCCTTAAAAACAGCGCCCATACCGCCTTCGCCAACTTTTTCCAGAATTTCATATTCGCGAAGCCGTGAGATCATTTCGCCAATCGTACATTTGATTTCAGAAACGATTTCATCCCGGTTCTCCGGGTAGAGGAATATAAATCCGCTGCCAGCAAATCTCTCTGAGGAGTTATATCAGATTTATACTTCTTCTCATAACCGGATAGCCGTGCAAGAAATTTTTCTGCGCCGGCAATGGGAAGGTTAGCTTTTTTCAACAAACCTATAGCAGCTATATCCGCTTCAGTTTCCTGGAACTCCGACAGTGGTCTGGTAAAGTCAGCAACAGCCGTACCCTTCACGGTCGCCAATAATGCGGACGAAGATGCATAACGGGATGTATCTATAAATTGTTTCAGAGCATGATACAGCTCATTATGCGCTATTTGATGCGCAAGTAAAAATGCTATCTGATCCTTGTCACTAAGGCTTTCTATCAAAGAAGTGCTTATATAGACCTTCCCGCCGGCAATCGTAAAGCAATTCGGAATGTCACTTTTGTTTATGAATAAGGTATAATCAAGCTTGCGCGAGGTTTGTTGCTTCAATTCTCCAAAAACGTTCACCACATCGTCGGAAGATATTTTAATTTTTTTTGATGCAACCACTTCACCGGTCTTGTAATCGCCATTCTGTTCAATGGCTGCAGCAATCAGTTTGCCGAGCTCATTTTCAATACTGTCTTTAACGTCTTTATAGGAATATATTGGAGGGTCCATGGCTGCTCTTATTCTTAAAGAATCAGCGGCGGTCAACTTGTTGCTCTTTTGAAACATGCCAAACGGTTTGAAGGTATAGGTTATCGCGAAAAGCAACACCAGAAATGCGCCGGCAACACCGGCAAATGCATACTTTTGCAGCTGAGGTGACAGTTTCAGCTTGATTGGTTGTTTTTTCCCTTTCACCACGTGAACAATCTGCACTGTAATGTTATCCTTGCCGCCTCGCTCATTGGCAATAGCAACCAACCGTTCACATGCACCAAACGGTGAAAGCGGCAAAACTTCCTTCATCAGTTCATCACCTTCAATGTAACCGGTTAGTCCATCCGTACAGAGAATAAACCTGTCATCCTTGAACAAGGTAAAAGGTTCCTGCACTTCCGGATCAGATCTGCCATCAGCTCCGAGCGAGCGGGTAATAACATTTCGCTGTGGGTGCGTTCGGGCAACCTCAGGAGTTATGATCTTGGCATCAACCAGTTGCTGCACTAAACTATGGTCCTTGGTCAACTGATGGATCATATTTTCCCGGATAAGATATATCCTGCTGTCACCTATATGCGCCAAATATGCCTGACCATCGCGAATGAGCAGTATAACGGCAGTTGCACCCATCTCACGCAGTTCCGGGTCTGTTTCCGACTGCCGTTTCAATTCTTCATCTGCACTTATGAGTGCGTTTTGCAATTCATGCTGCACATCAAACTCGGGCGGCAAATGGTCAAAGTATTTTTTGATAACATCAACAGTCACCCGGGAAGCCGTAAAGCCACCCTTGTTTCCGCCCATGCCATCGCTGACAATGATCAAATCGCCGTATGCGCCATGGAAATAGCCAAAATAGTCTTCATTGGCCTGTCGCTTTTTGCCAACGTCCGATTTATTCGAAACGTCAATTTTCGTTTTAGTTTTCATACGTTCAAGCGCGAATAGTGCCTTCGGATCTGCCAAATTTGAACATATCACCCGGCTTCAATCCAACTTCCGTTATTTTTTTGCCATTCACATAGGATCCGTTTGCCGAACCCAAATCTTTTGCAAAAAACCGGCCTTGCATATATACTATTTGAGCGTGATTTCCTGACAAGGTTTCATCATGAATGATCAGGCTGTTTCCTGCCTTTCTCCCAATAGTCAGCCCTGCCGGTGTCACTTCCACCCGTTGGCCCGCCAGTGGTCCCATCATAAAATCAAGTTCTATACGGGCTGCTTTCTCGCTTATTCCTTCGCCCGGTTTCATTATTCTGGTTCTGTCGTCACGCGCCGCATCTTCTCTCGCGGGCTGGACCTTTGGAATATTTGCCTCACGCAACTTCTTTTCGGCCTCCTGGCGTTTTTTCCGTTCAAGTTCAATCTCGTCCGCCTTTTTCTGCTCATCAGATTTTCTTTTTGCCGCGTCCAGTTGTTTTTTCTTCTTCGCCTTATCCAGGAAGAAATAGACTACTCCTCCCAACACCAGAACCGCAACAATGATCACAATGAAAAAAGTTGAATCTTTTTTCGCACCAAAGCCGGTACTTACCTCTGATGTATCAGAAGCTGAAACCACCCTCACCCGCTGATCTAGTGTGAACTTCGCGGTTGCTATTCTGTTTCCATTTTGATAGTTGGCGCCAATCGCGATCACATGTTCCAGATTATCGCCGGCAACCGGGGAATAATTTTTAATCAGATAAATGTTTGTTACCTGACGAAAGAGTTTTTGGTATTGTTTCTCAAGGTCCTGATCGTTGGGCGAATTATAAAACTTTCCGCCTGTCTTCTCGGAAATCCTTTCAAAACTCCGGAGAAAAGAACGGTCAATCTTTGAGTAGCCAATAGTAAATATGGGAATGCCCTCTTTCCGGGCTTTATCAATTACGTCATCCTCCTTATATGCCTTTGATGGATCCTCGTCCTTGCCATCACCAATAAGGAGTAGAATTTTCCCGTTCGCTTCCTTTTTCTGCGCAAGAGCATCCAATCCTCTCGATGCCCCATAGAACAATGCCGTTTGGTTTCCGGAGGTCTTAAGATTATTTACCTTATCACGCAGGTATTGTTTGTCGCTCGAAAAATCCGTCACCAGGTCAGCACTGTTATGAAATCCAAGAATTGCAAGTCTGTCATCGTTGCGCAGTTCATCAATAAATTTCAGAATGGCGCTTTTCATGGTTTTGAGTGGTGCTCCGTTCATGGAGCCCGAGAGATCTACACACAACATAATATCAATGGGGATTCCGGCGTCTTTGTAGGTCACTGCCGAAACACGTTTCACTGCTTTGCTGTCAATGGTAATGGAAAAGTTCGCATCAGTCAAACCGGTTACCGGTTCATCTGAATTGTCATAAACCTGAAGGCTTGATATAACCGCCGTATCACTTTTTGTTTTTATGTGGCGAATCTGAAAATTTTGCGCCATCATAACAACTGAAAACATGATTGCGAGGAGGATTATTAGCTTTTTCATGATTGTTCTCTTGAAATACCTTATATAACTTTTAGTTTAAAAGTGATACTGCCAATACGAATAACATCGTTATCCTTCAGAACAGTTTTTTCAAATATGGACACGTCATTTACAAAAGTGCCATTGGTGGAAAGCTGATCTTCCATGATAAACCGGCCTTCGCGAAACAGCATCAGCGCATGAATATCAGATACTCCTGAATGGGGAAGCACTATATCATTCTGCGATCCCCGTCCAATCCTGGTTCGGCCTTCATACAGCTTAAAATCAGTTCCATAGGGTGAAATATCAAAGGTGACAAACCAGCCAACAAGTTTGCGGTTGCCTGGGTTTGGGGCTGATACTTGAACAGGTGGTGCAAGTACCGGTTCGGGTGAAGACACGATCACGGTCTTGTCCAAGTCTTCGGGTGTAGGGAACAGTTGCGGTGCCTGTGTTTCTATTACAGTCTTATCATCATCCGTTCCGGTAAATCCCTGATTTGCTCCTTCTGGTACAGTAAACTGTGTGCGGGCATTATCAGGGGCTGGGCAATAGGGGCAAAACGCTTCATCGCTGCTATACGTGTGCCCGTTTTCACATCGTTTCACTTCACCGCTCATTGGTGAACCACAATGTTTACAAAACTTAACGTTTGGTGCGTTTTCTTTTCCGCATGATTGGCATTTCATAATAAACCTCAAAATTTTTATCTGTATAAAAGGATATGATTTTCAAATTTAGCAGTTAATAAAAATGACTGAAACCGGTACCTGTAACAAGAGTCAGACACTTCTCTAAATCCCCTTTTCCGCAACAATTTGTTCAACTTTTCCAAAATAATCTGCAAGAACCATAAAAATCTCTTAAATTTTATCTAATATAATTAAAAATACTCATTCGGGAAAAGAGCGAAAACACAGTAACAACGCCTTCCAAAAGGTGATGCTGGACTTGTATCGGTCTAAACTAACTTTTCCTGTGACCGACGGACCAGTTGGTACCATTGACATTCCCCTCGTGGATTTATCTCATCCAAAGCGAATTACCTGTCAATATTTTTATTATTTTATTGGTGCATTTATAAATTTTCTCGGGATATTCATGTTAGATTTTGTGCACCTCCACCCAATCTTTGTTCATTTCCCCATTGCCTTGCTTGTTGCAGGGTTCGTCTGTGAACTTATTGGCATTTTTACTGGTAAAGATTTCTTTCGTAAAGCAGGTTTATACTTACTGATCACTGGTGCCGTCACCTTTATTACAGCTTATTACAGCGGTGATTTTGCTTCTGAAAAACTGGGTGGCGATGAGGGCCCATTTCATCAAATCATCAACGTTCATGAGGAAGCAGCAACCCTTACGCTTTGGCTCGTTCTCGGCACTGCAGCTCTTCGTTTGCTCTCGCTAAAAATAAAAAAACAGGGAAAAGTGTTGCTGTATGCATCAATCGCACTCTATCTGGTTGCAATTGGCTCTATGATCAATACAGGTTATACGGGAGGTCAATTGGTCTACAAGCATGCGATTGGTGTTCAGACTGAAAAGGCTGCAATTCCGGTCACAACTGGCTCAACCGATAACTGACAGCGTGAGCTGACCTTGCTGAAATGAATTACTTCTGAGAGGTGCCGCAAAAGGCACCTCTTTTTTATCATTATGACGGCGATATAGGTTAATTCAGAGGCGAAAATCACACATAACAACTAAAAGTTACCACTTCTTAAAAATAAAAAACACTGCTGATACGATGAGGATAAATCCCACTGCATAATTCCACTTAAATTCTTCCTTAAGATAAAAAATCGAGAATATACTGAACACTACGAGCGTTATCACCTCCTGTATCGTCTTCAACTGCGTCGCATTGAATTCCCCATAACCAAAACGGTTTGCCGGTACCTGAAAGCAATACTCAAAAAAGGCAATCCCCCAACTGATTAGAACCACTTTCCAAAGAGAAACTTCCCGGAATTTCAGGTGGCCATACCAGGCAAAGGTCATAAAAATGTTTGAAAAAGTTAAAAGGACAATTGTTCGCATATGCAACTCAAATTATTTTTAGCGCAATTTACCACTTATTTCTAACCTATATCACTACCACCATTACTGCGTACAAAGAAACTTCGAGAAGATATCCTTTACTATGGATTTTCACTGGCTGGGTCAGCACACAAAATGGTTTCCTGCTCAATAAATGCGCTCGTCAATATTTGATCGCTGTAAACTAAAATTAAATTATTTTTTATCGATTATTTAATTACATTAAGATGCAAATTGGGGAATTGAAGGATACTCTGCCCCCTGAATACTAACTCAAAAATGCATCGCTCTTGTATATTTATTTTGATATTATTTGCCAATTCCATTTGATAACAGGACTCTATATGATTACGCATTCTGGCAAACGTTTAAGGGAAAATTGGAAATTTGTTGCTGCTGTATCTGTGATCGGAATAATTCTCTTGACCGGCGGCTATTTATTTCTTCGTTCAAATTTTGTTTCTATTAAACAGGAAAAACACGAGGAAATTAGTGCGGTTGCAAATCTAAAAATTGAAGAGTTGAAACAATGGCAAAAAGAACGATTTGCAGACGCTCAAATTTTGGCTCAGGCACCTCAGTTGCTCATAAACATCAAACAATTGCTGAAAAATTCAAAAAACTCCTCCGCTCAAAAATACATTTCTGATCAAATTAATGCAGTAAAGATAAATACCGGTTACGAAAATATTTTTGTCACCACGCCGGCGAATGTCACATTACTTTCAGTTACCAAAGACTCGGTTTTCATCGAACCCATTGTATCTGCTAAAATTGTTGAAGCCACACAGACACGACTGATCACCTCTACGGATCTTTACTTTTGTCCATCACATAAAAAAATTCACTATGACATAATAGCCCCGGTGATTAATGAAAAAAACAACGTACTTGCCCATATTGTATTTCGCATAAATCCGGATGATTATCTCTATCCACTTATTCAATCATGGCCATCACCTAATAAAACTGCCGAAACCCTCATTGGCAAAAGGAGCGGCGACAGCGTTGTTTTCCTCAACGAACTCCGGCACCGGAAAAACACTGCTCTCACTCTGACGGTCCCCCTATCCTCGACCGGGATCCCTGTTGTGCAGGCTGCGTTGGGAAGGAGAGGCGTTTACGAAGGTAAGGATTATCGTGGAAATGAAGTGCTTGCCTATCTTGCCGCGGTCCCCAATACTCAATGGGTCATGGTAGCCAAAATTGATAACCGGGAGATATTTGCTGACTTCTACTATACCGCCATTGCAACAGTTGCTCTGATTTTTATTTCTATTTTGCTTTTTGCATTTGTTCTGGGATGGTATTACCACTCCAGGCAAAATAACATTTTCCGGGCTTTGCTTCTAAAAGAAAAGGAAATGCGAAAATATCACCAGGAATTCCGTACGATCCTTTACAGCATTGGGGACGGTGTTATCACCACTGATACCGAAGGCCGGGTGAAACAAATGAATAATACTGCTGAAATGCTTACTGGTTGGACAGAGAGTGAAAGTTCAGGTAAACCACTGCCTGAAGTTTTTAATATTATCAACCAATATACCAGGCAAAAAGCCGACAATCCCGTGATTAAAGTATTGGAAAATGATGTTATTGTTGGTCTGGCTAACCATACACTCCTTATAAAAAAAGATGGCACAGAGATACCCATCGCCGATAGCGGGGCTCCCATTCGAAACGAGTATGGAAAAATTGATGGCACCGTTTTGGTTTTCCGGGATAAATCTGAAGAACATAAAGCAGAACAGCTCATTTTTCTGAATGAAGCAAGGTTGAAACGTGCAGAATTGGTAGCAAAGGCCGGAAATTGGGAACTGCATATCAATGAAGGTACAATGACGGCCTCCGAAGGCGCCTCAGAAATCTACGGCCTGCAAGGCTCCAAATGGGAAATTGGAAGAGTCCAGAAAATGGTTCTGCCCGTATACCGTGAAATGCTGGACAAAGCACTGAAAGCACTAATTACCAATAACGCCCCCTACAATCTCGAATTTAAAATAAAACGGGCTGATAATAATGAGATTGTTGATATTCATTCAATTGCAGAATATGATAATGAAAACAAAGTAGTGTTCGGCATCATCCAGGATATCACAACCAGGAAAAAAACTGAAGAGGCCCTCATAAACCGGGAATTTTGGCTTAATGAATCACAACGCGTCGGGAAACTTGGGTCCTATTCGTTCAATGTAACCACTGGTATCTGGGCTTCATCTCCTGGTCTTGATATTATCTTTGGAATTAAGGATAGCGACGAGAAAACATTGATGAGCTGGAACAAGCTCATCCATCCTGAACACCGGGAGGAAATGATCAGTTATTTCCATGACTATGTTTTGGGCCAGAAACAGGTTTTCAATAAAGAATACAAAATTATCAGACCCTGTGATGGAGCCATCAGATGGGTATGGGGGCAGGGTGAATTGCGCTTTGATTCCACCAACAATCCCATAGAAATGTTTGGCACTATTCAGGATATTACCGACAAAAAAAAATATGAAGAGCAGCTCCAGCTTGCCCAGTTCTCCATTGAACACTCGCCTGATTCCATCTTCTGGGTCAAACGGGATGGCACTTTTGATTATGTGAATGAAACAGCTTACCAATCCTTAGGGTATACCCGGGACGAACTGATGCAACTGTCCACTCTGGATATCGACATCACCTATTCCGATGCATCATGGGCGAATCATTTTGCCAATTTGAGAAAATTGGGAAATGCAGTGTTTACCAGCCGGCATAAAAAAAAGGATGGTTCTTTAATTGATGTTGAAAAGACCTGCAGTATCATCAGGTTTGACAACCGCGAGATAAATTGTGCAATAATCAGAGATATCACCGCCAGGGTAAAGATAGAAGTAGCTTTAAGAGAGAGTGAGAAGAGATTTAGAACAATGGCCGATACTGCACCTGCCCTCATCTGGATGTCTGGAACGGATAAACAATGCACCTACTTCAATAAACCATGGCTGGATTATACCGGTCGGTCACTTGAACAGGAACTGGGCAATGGATGGGTCGAGGGTGTGCATCCCCATGATGTTGAAACATGCGTTGATCTCTATTTCTCTGCATTTGAGGCCCGCGAATCCTTTCAAATGGAATACCGGCTTCGTCGCTTCGATGGCAGCTTCCATTGGGTCCTGGATAAAGGAACCCCCAGGTTCTCCGATGATGGATCATTCCTTGGTTATATAGGTTCTTGTTTTGATATTTCGTCGCTAAAGTCGACTGAAGAGGCTCTGCGAAAAAGCGAAGAAAACTTCAAAGAAATATTTGAGAATGCTCCGGTCGGTTACCATGAGATAGATACTCAGGGACGAATTATTAAAATAAACAAAACTGAATTGGAAATAATGGGTTATGAATCCACGGATATGCTCCATGCATTTATCTGGGAATTTTCCGAAAATCCAAGCGCCTCACGACAAAGAACATTAGCCAAATTGTCAGGAGATATTCAACCGGATTTTAACATTGAAAGAAAAAGCAGAAAACGCGATGGCTCCATAATCACATTACTGGTGGGCGAAATTCTGCTCTTGAACGAATTAAACCAAATAACCGGGATCCGGACAGCCTATCAGGACATCACCGGACGCAAGATGGTCGAGGAAGCATTACGGGCAAGTTACGAATTCAACCGGTCCATTCTCCAGACAATTCCCTTCGGTATGGATATTGTTGGCACTGACGGAAACGTTCTTTTCATGAGCGATAACCTAAAAGAAAAGTTCGGCAATAACGTTATTGGGAAAAAATGTTGGGCAATGTATAAAGATGATAAAGTACAATGCCTGGATTGCCCTTTGAAGAAAGAGATTAAAATCGGTGAGACTTCGTTATCGGAGACAAATAACATTCTTAACGGACGCTCATTTCTCATTTCACATACTGGCACCTGGTTTGAAGGTAAAAAGGCTATATTGGAAATTTTCCAGGATATAACCGAGAGAAAACAAGCTGAAGACAAAGTTAAAACGCTCATCAATGCAATTGAGCAAAATCCAGTCAGCATAATTATTACCGATCCCGACGGAAAGATCGAATATGTAAATCCCAAATTCTGCGAAACCACCGGATATTCCACTGAAGAAGCCCTGAACAAAAATCCACGCATACTAAGCTCCGGAGAAAAGTCACCTCAAAGCTATAAAAAAATGTGGGATCAAATTCTGTCTGGCCAAACATGGACTGGCGAATTCCATAATAAAAAGAAAAATGGTGAACTATTTTGGGAAAATGCCGTAATTTCCCCAATTACCAATGAACTAAATCAGATTACACACTTCGTCTCGGTGAAAGAGGATATCACCGGGAAAAAGGAAATGCTCAAAAACCTCATAATTGCCAAAGATAAAGCCGAAGAAATGAGCCGTCTCAAATCAAGCTTTCTTGCAAATATGAGCCATGAACTCCGGACTCCTATGATTGGCATCCTGGGCTTTTCTGAACTGCTTCGGGATAATTCTGATGACCCGAAGACTAAGACCGCTGCCGAAATAATTGCAAACAGCGGAAAGCGACTTATGAACACCCTTAATCTTATACTTGATCTCTCACGTATTGAAGCAGGTAAATTAACGATGGATTCACAATACATTAATGTCAAACAGATAATAACCCAGATATGCGCGCTATTCGAACCGGTAGCAAACAAAAAGAATCTCACCCTAAACGTCATTTGCGAGGTTGTTAATCTCGTGCTCTTCCTGGATGAAAAAATGTTTAGCGAGATAATCAACAATCTGGTAAACAATGCAATCAAGTTCACTTCAACTGGCGGTGTCACAGTACACATCACCCAGGAAACAGCCCATGAACTCCCTTGGGCAGTTATCCGGATCAAAGATACAGGTATTGGGATAGCACCGGAATATCAAGAGTTAATTTTCGAGGAATTCCGTCAAGTTAGTGAAGGGATTGGAAGAAACTATGAGGGTTCAGGGTTGGGACTTTCAATCACCAAAAAATTTGTTGAAAAGATGGGGGGATATATCACTGTTGAAAGCGAAGTAAAGGTCGGAACCGTTTTTTCAGTCCGATTCCCAATTCCCGCTTTGGATACGAATGTTCCCGATTTACGGGCGGTTCCAGTTCCTGAGAAACCAACCAAAATGCAAACAGATCCGCTCCCGCGACTACTCTACGTAGAGGATGATCCAGTGGCCTTTATGGTAGTGGAATTAATGCTCCAGGGCTTGTTTACTGTGGAACACGCACATAATTCCGAGCAGGCCATAAAAAAAGTGAATGAGGCTGTTTTTGATGCTATATTGATGGATATTAACCTCGTACTCGGGGAAGATGGGCTGCAGACAACAAAAAGAATAAGACAAATGGAAACATATAAACTCACTCCGATTGTTGCCATCACCGCCTTTGCCATGGTGGGAGATCGTGAAGAGTTCTTGTGTGCCGGGTGCACTCATTACCTTTCAAAACCATTTGAAAAGGAACAGTTAGTCCAACTGCTGGCGGAAATATTTGCATAAGCACAATCTTTGGGATTGCTGAATGTGTTTTCAGGCTAAAGATGGAATATCATTAACAAATGCACATTGCCCTGAGCGCGATCAATTTATCGTACGAGAAGTTAAATGGTTTGCTTTTTTACAGCTAATCTGTGCATTTCCTTTGTTTTCATTATTTCACTTGTGGTTGGTATAACCAAAAAAGTGCCCTGACAAGGACACAATTTGAATAACTGTTTAATCCCGTCTTGCGGGCGCGGGGGAACCCCGCGGAGCATGGATCACTCAAATTTTACGTCCCCGAAGGCGGGCGAACCAATGCAACCTGAGAAAATAAATCGATTAATCACTCATCACCGGTTGTAAATTTGCCACTCAAATTTCATTTGCGCCATTGCTTTTCAACTTCCATCAGCCGGCATCTCATAATTAACATTTGATACCTTTTTATTTCAATCCCTGTTCCGTAACTTTGTGGATTCTTATAATCAAATTTGCATGAATAAACTAACATCCGTCACCATTGCCTGTAATGAGGCCCCCAATATTGGAAGATGCATTGAAAGCCTCTTGGAGGCTGCCGATGAAATTATTGTCTTGATTGACAATAAAACGACCGATAAAACAGAAGCAATAGTTGCATCCTATCCGGGGGTGATCTACCGTGTGGTGGAATGGCAAGGATATAGCCGGACTAAACAGGCAGCACTCGATCTTGCAACACATAAATGGATTTTATGGCTTGATGCCGATGAAGAACTCACCACATCACTGCGCGATGAAATAATCCAACTGAAAAATGCGGACTTCGAAGCATTTTCAGCATACGCAATCCCTCGCCGTGCCCTCTTTCTCGGAAGGTGGATATATCACAGCGGATGGTATCCGGGATACGTTACGCGGCTGTTTAACAAGGAATTGGTAAAACTGAGCGAGAACGCCGTTCACGAGCATCTTATAATTAACACTCCCGTTGGCCGACTGAAAAGCGATCTGAATCACTATACCGACCCTTCGATCGAGCACTATTTCATGAAATTCAATAATTATACAACTCTTGCTGCAAAAGATCTGACCGTCACAAATAAAACATTTTCACTGATTGATATTATTATCCGTCCACCGTTCCTGTTTGTAAAAATGTATATCCTGAAGCTCGGCTTCCTTGATGGACTCCAGGGCTTCCTGCTTGCGGTCTTTTCCGCTCTTTATGTTTTTACCAAATATGCGAAACTCTGGGAACTGAACCACAAGAAAGGAAACAAATGACTTCTGACAACGAAAAAACCGCCCTTTTTCTTCAACTGATTGTTCAACATCAACAACTGGCTTTCATGGGCCTGGGACTCCTGGAAAATCCTATGTCCAACACCAAGGAAGAAAATTTGGAATATGCCCAGGCCGCCATTGAAACCATTGAAGTTCTGAAAGAAAAAACAAAGGGTAATCTGTCGCCCTACGAAGAGGAATTTTTATCAACTATCCTCTCCCAACTGCAAATAAAATATGTAGAGAAGACTAAGAAAGCATAATCCGTGTAATAACTGCTATTGGGTCACACTATTTACCTGATGTATAAGCAGACATGCAGCAGTTATTCAGGACAAAACAGATATAACCCTTTAATCGGTAAATTGAATGTTTGGAAACACCCTTACCTCACGAAAGTAACTATGATAGCCGGAATAATTGGTAATACACATAAACTCAAAGGCAGTGAGTTCATTTTTGAATTGGTTTCCTGCCTTCGGGATGTGGAAATTGAGAGTATCCTGTCGGATTCTTTGCTTCCTATTGTCCATTCGTCCGCTGAAACGGTCAAGCAGCCCTATGCTTTCGAGAGCCTTGAGCAACTCGGCAAAAACTGCGATTTTATAATTTCAGCGGGAGGAGACGGAACTCTTCTTGCCAGTGCGGTAACAGCCTTGGAGTTTAACAAACCGATAGTTGGTGTAAACCTTGGTAAACTTGGCTTCCTGGCCGAGGTAGGGCTGGAAGATATCCGGTCCTTCATATCCGACCTTAAACAGGGTCGATATGTTATTGATGAGCGCATGGTCCTGGAAGGCCGCGTAGAAGGAGACGATAAGATTCCTATGCTCGCATTCAACGATATTGTTATCGACAAAGGCGGCTGGCCTAAAATGATCGATCTCACAATGTTCGTTAATGATGAATATGTGACTAAATTTTCCTCCGATGGGCTCATAATGGCAACTCCCGCCGGATCAACAGGTTACTCCCTTTCTGTCGGCGGCCCGGTTGTTACACCGAACGCGAAAGTTATCACCCTCAGCCCCATTTCAGCTCACAGTCTCACCATCCGCCCATTAGTGGTTGACAGTAACGATAAAATAAAAATTGAGATCGTTTCCCAGCACGAAAAGGTGCTCATCAATTGCGACGGTCAACACGTACGCGAATTGCAGCCTCCAATAACGCTGCATGTCGAAAAAAATATAAAATCGCTGAAACTTCTCAGAACGGACTCGTTTAACTATTTTGAAATTCTCAGAAACAAGCTTTTTTGGGGAGTAGACTACCGGAACATGAACAATAACCAACAAAACGGCAAAAAATGACTTATTGCAGATTCTTTCTCATTATTGCTGCATTTTCCATGCTTAATTGTGGAACCACAAACTGGACTCTGGATGAAAGAAGCGGTAAACCGATGTTGAACGGGACACAACCAAGGACCGCATTTAATGATACATCCTATAGCTGGTGGTGGAATTCTGAATCGGAGCTCTACGTTGTGGATTCTACAACAATAAAGAAGTGTGTCGCAGATTTAAAATCTGTTTCAACAAAAATTATCATGGGAACCTGGTGCAGCGACAGCAGGCGTGAAGTACCCCGTTTATTCAAGATATTTGATAAAGCAGATTATAGCGATACTTCAAAAATCCACATCATATGTGTGAACCGCGAAAAAAAGACCAGGGTCAAAGAAGAAATTGCGGGCCTTGAAATTGAGAAAGTGCCAACGATAATTTTATATCGTGACAATAAAGAGATCGGAAGAATAGTAGAGTCTCCGCAGGAATCTCTCGAAAAAGACTTATTGAAAATCCTGCAACCAAAATAACACCACTCCCGTTCTCAACACCCTTACTTTTGGTTGCTAAAAATGAGGAGTTTCTTTCCCTCTGGTGGGTGTCGCATAACTCCGGGAAAGTCATTGCGAGCCCGCCTAGGGCGAAGTTGAGTGCTGTCGAAATCCCGTGAGCTGGGCAATCTCACGATTAACGTCTATAAACAGGGCTTTATTAATCAGAATTCTGTGCTGAATGTATTATGCGACACTCACCTCTGGGAATCCCCCGATTGCCTCAAATTCTACAAATCCCCCTGTTGCGGCCTGAGCATAATTTCCTCAGGAATGGCCGAACCTTTTTGTTTATATAAACTCACAATAAGCTTGGCAACGTCATCACTCTTCATCATCCTTGACGAGTGCTTCTGAAGCGCAGCTTCACTCCAAATATATGTTTCAGTAGCTCCCGGGAATACATTAAGCACCTTAATATTATCTTTCCTCACTTCTTCACGCAACGAATTTGTATAACCCAGCAGCCCCATCTTGCTTGCCGCATAGGCACTGCTGTTCGTAAAAACCTTTCTGGTAACAATTGAAAGAATTGAAATTATCCAGCCTTCCTTTCGTGTCATCATCTCAGGAAGTACAGTCTTAATTACATAGATGGAACCAAGAAGATTTGTCTGGATGATCCTCTCGATGGTTTCTATAGGGTCATCTTTCGCGGCAGTGAATGTGCTAATCCCGGCGTTATTGATCAGGCATGCCACCTCCCCGTTCTTAACCTTCAGAAAAGCATAGGCCCGTTCAACTTCACTAAGCACCGATACGTCACTTTGGAATGTTATGAGTCCATCCGAATCAATAAAGTTTTCCAATTCCACCAGCAATTCCTTTTTTCTGGATGTGGCAAACACGTTAAATCCGTTTTTTACAAATTCAATTGCCAACGATCTGCCTATGCCGGTACTTGCCCCCGTTATCCAGATATATGGTTTGGTCATGGCGTCAGCTCTTTCCGCTTATGAGATGGAAAAATTCGTTACGCGTCCGCGCGTCATCCTTGAAAACACCATGCATGGCACTTGCCACGGTTGATGAATTTTGTTTTTCAACGCCCCGCATCATCATGCACATGTGGGAAGCTTCACTCACCACTGCCACACCCCGGGGTTTTAAGTACTTGTCAATAGTGTCTGCAATCTCCTGCGTCATCCTTTCCTGAACCTGTAGCCTGCGGGCAAAAATATCAACAATACGGGGTATCTTGCTCAATCCGACAATCTTGCCGTCAGGAATGTATGCCACGTGTATTTTACCGAAAAACGGAAGCATGTGGTGTTCACACAAGCTGAAAAAATCAATGTCCCTAACCAGCACCATTTCATCATACTTCTCTTCAAAAATGGCATCGTTCAGCGTTTCTTCAATGTCCTTGCCGTAGCCCGATGTCAGATACTCATAGGCCTTTGCCACACGTTCAGGCGTTTTGGCAAGACCTTGCCTTTCGGGGTCCTCGCCAATTGTTTCAAGAAGGCCACGGGTCAGTTTTTCTATTTTTCCGATGGGGAATTTACTCGCCTTTGTATTCTGCATAATTGTTCTCTGTTTCAAATAATTTAACGGAATAGAGTTTCCCTGAAGGGATTTTATTGACCAGCCTGTGCCAAACCGCAATTGCTATGTTCTCGGCTGTCGGGATAATACCCTGAAGGAAATCAACATCATAATTCAGATGCTTGTGATCCACTTTATCGATCACTTCCTCATGGATTATGGTTTTTAGTCGTTTAAGATCGATCACATAACCTGTCTGCTGGTCAACTTCGCCAGCCACAACAACTTCAAGCGTGTAATTGTGGCCGTGACCACGAGTGTTGGCGCACTTATCAAACACCTCGGCATTTTTTTCATCTGACCAGTTTTCGTTATACAAGCGGTGCGCTGCACTGAACACTTCCCTCCGGGTAACGTACACCATGGTCATCCCTTTAGCGCAGCCTGGACTTCTTCAATATGTCCGGCAACTTTAACCTTTGAGAAAATCTTTTTTATCTTTCCGGCGGCATCAATAATTACGGTTGTCCGCTCCACACCCATGTATTTTCTCCCATACATGCTTTTCTCTTTCCATACACCATATTTTTCCAACACTTCTTTTGTTTCATCACTTAAAAGCTGAAACGTAAGCCCATGTTTTTCTTCAAACTTTTTGTGCATCTTCACCGGGTCGGGACTCAGCCCCAACACAACAGCGTTGAGCCCGTTAAACTGGTCTAGTGCGTCGCGAAAATCGCAGGCCTCCTGCGTACAACCGCTGGTCATATCCTTGGGATAAAAATACAACACCACAGTCTTCCCGGCAAAATCGCTCAACTTCACCATGTTTCCATCTTGGTCCGGCAATTTGAATGCCGGAGCTTTTTTTCCAACTTCGATCATAATTTTTCCTTTACTATAATTTGCTCATGCCAGACACAAAATTATCATTAATTCTTTATCTCAGGCTGTCTTAAAAGTCAAATAGCTAATTTCTATCAGTGGCAATCTGTTCAAATCCGCGTTGTCTCCCAACGGGATTCCGCTCCGCGAATTGGCGTCAACTTAACAAAGCTATTTTAACCTGTTTGCTTTGTATTCCACGCCTCAGGCTCTTAATCCTGAGAATGTTTTACTCGCTACGGATGCCATCCATGTTGAATTGTTGTTTCAGAAGCCCCGGCAAGAGCGAAATAGTTATGCCGGCAGCATGGCTTCGCCGTAGAAAAGATAAAAAGCTAAAGCTCCGATAGGAGCGGCATAAATGGCTATGGAGTGAATTTCGAAACAGGAAAATAAGCAAAAGATCAGCATTTGATCCTATACCATTCCCTGGGACACAAATCTATCCTCATACATAACTGTTAAGTTGACGCCTATTCACTCCGCGGGGCGTGTACATCCAAATCCTTCTGAGACGGCCTCTGATAAAGAGAGTAAGTTCAATAAGTAGCTAAAGTCTTATCCACAAGCATCGCGTAATCGTTAATTCCGCCATCCAGATTGTAAACTTCTTTGAAGCCTTTGCTTACCAAAAAAGCGCACACATTAAAACTCCGGGATCCGTGATGACAATAAACCACCGTCTTTTTGTCTTTATTCAGCGTATCCAGGTGATTCATGAATTGGCTCATAGGTATAAGTGTGCAACCGGGAATATGAACCAGGTCATATTCCCATTTTTCCCTAACATCAAGCAAAAGCGTTTCCGGTTCCGCCTGCAGCAACTCTTGCACTTCCTTGGAAGATAAAACATTAACCATAGAATGTTATTTCAACTCCTCGAGCATATGGGAAATGGCATCATAATTTGGCTCATTTCCGGCATCTTCAAGCACTTCCGCATAGCGGATAATACCCTCTTTGTCAATAACAAATGCTGAACGCTTTGCCACACCATGGTAGTTGAACTTCCCGGGAGCGAAAGTCTCATATTCAGCGCCATATGCCTTAATAGTAGTCTTATTGAAATCGCTGAGTAAGGGGAAATTAAAATTTTGCTGTTCTTTCCACAATTTGAGTGAGAATTGACTATCCACGCTTGCCGCCAAAACCTGGGCATTTAAGTCATTGTACTTTGCCATCCCATCCCGGAAACTGCACAATTCTTTCGTACATACTCCGGTATTGGCAAAGGGGAAAAACAAGAGAACTACATTTTTCCCTCTGAAAGAGGCAAGCTCAACCGGTGAGCTGTCGGTATCGAATAATTTGAAATCAGGGGCTTTATCGCCAACTTGTAACATGAGGATCCTTTCTTTTTCAATAATAAACACACTTTTGCAATACAAAGTTTCATTGTACACTCCCATACTTACTAAAATCTGCCGAAGTTTCCAACTTCCTGCATCGTATTCAACAAAATTTCTCAGGAATTAGCCTCTTTCATTCTCTCCAGTCACAGACTATCGTTCTGTCTCTTTGAGCCTTCTTTCTGTGTCCTTCGTACCTTCATTGTGTCCCTTTGTGTTTAAGCCTTTCCCGGGGTCACAGGCTTTTGTTCCGACTTGCTGCATTGTATCATTGGTGATTAAAATAAATTCCCCATACATAACCAGATCACTACATCCTCACCACTCATTAATATTACCGCTGGCATTGACTTAAGTCAAATTATTATATATATTAAAATAAAAAGTTAAGCATACTTAATATGAACAGTGTTTCGAAAGAAAACTATCTCAGCATTATCTATAAGCACAGGGACCCATCGGGCGAAATAAAGCCTAATGTCATCGCCGAATGGCTGCAAATTTCCAATCCCGCGGTCACCGATATGCTGAAAAAGCTGGCAAAAGATAAACTGGTGCTCTATACCCCTTATAAAGCCGTGCGATTTACCAAACAGGGGGAGCTGGCTGCCAAAAAGCTGGTTCGCCGCCACAGAATTTGGGAGATTTTTCTTCACGAAATAGTAGGAATGCCCTGGGAAAAAGTGCATGCGGAAGCAGAACGCTTGGAACACCATTCCTCTGATGAGCTTATCAGCCGGTTGGAAGAAATGGTGAATTTTCCTGCCTTCGATCCTCACGGCGATCCTATTCCTGATAAAAACGGTGTTATGCCGCAGCAACTTACCCTGAAACCACTTTCGGAAATGCCGGTAAATTCTGCCCTCACCGTAAAACGCGTTAGCGGCTTCGATGGCGGGTTTCTGCAATACATTAATTCCATTGGAATAACACTGCAGGCAACCGTCACCATAATCGAAATTCGTGGATTCGATAAATCCCTGCTTATCGACATTAACGGAGCCAAGCATAGCATAAGCTCCACCATAGCAGATAATATTTTTGTATCAGATAATTCCGGAGTATCATAAATGGACAAATCCCTGTCCGATCATAACGCTTCTGTTGAAATAACGCAGAATTCCAGTTTCTTCCGGCGACTTTTAATGTTTTCCGGACCCGCATTCATGGTCTCTGTCGGGTATATGGATCCCGGCAACTGGGCAACCGACCTTGCAGGCGGCGCACAATTTGGCTACAAGCTCATTTGGGTGATCCTCCTGGCTAATTTGATGGCCATCCTCTTCCAAACACTCTCGGCTCGTCTGGGAATTGTTACAGGCAAAGATCTCGCGCAGGCATGCCGAGATCACTACCCCAAGCCACTCACGTTTGCCCTCTGGATATTCTGCGAAGTGGCAATTGCCGCCTGCGATCTGGCTGAAGTGATCGGCTCAGCTATCGGCCTATATCTTCTGTTCCACATTCCCCTGCTCTGGGGAGTGGTGATCACCACCTTCGATGTTCTGCTCCTAATGGGACTTTTATCACTCGGTATAAGAAAAATGGAAGCGTTCATTGTTGCACTCATATCCACTATTGGACTTTGCTTTGCCGTCGAGCTGTTTTTCGCAAAACCGGTAATTGGAGAGGTTATGGTAGGCTTTGTCCCTACGTCCTTGCCCCCGGGAGCTTTGTTCATAGCATTGGGTATCATTGGCGCAACGGTTATGCCGCATAACCTTTATCTGCATTCTGCTCTGGTCCAATCAAGAAACATCAAAAACACCGATGCAGGTAAAAAGCAGGCAAATAAATTCAATTTTATCGATTCGTTCATCGCGCTGAACGGTGCCTTTTTTGTTAACGCCGCCATTCTCATTGTTGCCGCCAGTGTGTTTTTCAAAAACGGACATCCGGAAGTTGCGTCCCTGGTCGATGCACACCGGCTTCTTGGCAACCTTATCGGCAACTCAATTGCACCAATTGCGTTTGGACTTGCACTTCTGGCCGCAGGTCAGTCCTCAACCATAACAGGAACATTCGCCGGACAGATTGTGATGGAAGGCTTTGTCGGCCTGAAGATGCGCCCCTGGTTGCGAAGGTTGTTCACCAGGATCTTGGCAGTAACCCCCGCGGTGTTGGTGTTGTGGTTCTATGGCGATTCATCAGTGGATTCGCTGCTGATTGTCTCCCAGGTTATCCTTTCACTCCAGCTGCCCTTTGCCATTGTGCCTTTGATTTATTTTACATCAAGTAAAGAGAAAATGAAAGGTTTTGCAAATAAACCGATCATTAAGATCCTTGCATGGGCTTCCGCGTTGCTGCTGCTTTCGCTTAATCTGAAATTCATCACCGATATAATAATTGAGAATTTCCAACATCCCCAGCCACAAAGCTGGCTGATCCTCTATGTCCTGTTCCCGGTCAGCCTTTTGCTTCTTCCCATTCTCATCTGGGTCATTTTTGAACCATTCTTCCGCAAAATGCGGGAACTGGCAAAAGAACGAAAGAAGATCACTGCTGATCTTATTGCTCATCTGCCAAATGCCTCATTCAAAAAAGTGGGCATCGCGCTTGAAGGTGATCATGGCAAAGACTTGCAGATAGTTAAACTGGCGCTTCCCCTTCTCTGCTCATTCGATTGCGAAGTGGTTCTCATTCATTGCGTTCAAACCGCTCCCGGCCTCTATATGGGAAACATGGTTGCTGATCGCGAAGCCCTGGTTAAGGCAGATTATCTCAAGGATATAGGGGAAATATTGGAGAAGGAAAAACTGCGGGTTATTACCATAATCGGCGGCGGTGATCCTGAAGAAGAAATTGTAAGAATTGCTCATGAGCAGCGGTTGGATATGATCATCACCGGAAGCCACGGCCACCGCTTTATTAGCGATCTGATCTACGGGTCAACAGTGGATGGTGTTCGCCATAAGACTCGATTGCCGGTGTTGGCATTTCCCATTAACTAGTAAAAAGTGAAAAAGGGCCGGTACCAAACCGAGGTGTCAACTTAACAAGTACCGTCAACGAATGTCATTACCGAGAAGGTTGAGTGCAACCTGCCTTTCGGCAGATAGGCCGAAATTCCGCTTCTGGCGGGGTGCCTGTCCCGATTCTTTCGGGGGCAATCTATCTAATTCGAACTATATCTGAGACAATTTAGTGGACAAGGTATACAGTTTCTTCCAAGTTGACAGCATTGCGTATCAGGCCCCCGTTGTAGTTTCGTTACTGTCAGAAGATGACACGGTAACAACCAAAATGTAGGTTGATTGTCCTGATGTACCGCTTCCGGTAGCAACCTGTATCCTGCTTGAATAAAAAATGGAAATCTGCGTCCCGGCTGTCATAACAAGGGAACCTGTTCCATTTCCATCAATGGAAGACCCCGAAACTCCTGAGGGAAGCGCATACTCGGTAGCGTACGCATAAGTGCCCTTGCTTATGTTTTTAATTGCCTGGGAAGTTCCCGGTTTAACGGTGAGCACTCTTCCGAGTACGTTCACATATACTGTTTCAGCAGCAGAGTTTCTGATCGTTATACTGTTATCAAGAGCCGAACTGCAGCTCAGGAACAATAAGGAAGGTAATACGAGTAGTAATAATAGTCTGCTTTTCATAGCCGTTTCGTTTTCCACAAAGTTAAAACATTTGCATTTAAATAACAACCAAATATAGGCATAAGTCAGTCTCTTGACAACCTCTGAATGAGTGTACTATGTTGGGGATACTGCTTTATCAGATCGGCTTTACTACCCAGCATAAAATCCTCGAACGAAAAACCCGGTGAAACTGTGCAGCCCATAAGAGCAAACGATTCCGTGTCGGCAAGCTCAGCTGCGAACCACAAATCATGCGGCAAAAGCACCTGCAATTGTTCACCAACCTCAACATTCCGCCCCAACAGCAACTTTTTGCAGCTTCCGTCTTCAGTGAGCAGGAAAATGCGCACCGTGCAGCCCTCATAAAAATGCCAAATTTCATCGGAGTGTAATTTGTGAAAGGCAGAAAAATCGTTCCCTTTAAGCATATAATAAATGGAGGTGCCAAAATTTCTTCCGCTTCCATAACGGGCCGGAAGAGCTCTTTGCGCAATTCCCTCTTCACTCCGGTAAACTTCCCGGAAATAACCGCCTTCCGGATGCGTCAGCAACCCAAGCTGCTCAATCCATTTGGATGCATCTTTTTCACTGTCAGACATAGATAATTCCCAATAAATACTGAGGTCTAAAATATCCGATTCTTCCCCCGAAAACAAATTTCGAAACACAATACGTTAACTCAGTTTTCCTGGTCCTCACGCACAGAAGCCCAGGGAACAGATATGTGCATAGAACCGAAAGATGAGGCATTTTTCTGAGCTCAGCAGAGAAGTATGTGGATAGCTACAGGGACTCGATGCGTAAACGCTTGTGGGAATATAAATTGAGAGCGAGAAAAAAGAAGAAGGCCGGACTGCAGGGAGTGAGATTCTGCAATCCGGCCACAGTAAGGAAATTGTTATTTACCGTTGCAATTGCTGGCACGGTCAAAATTTTCGCACATGCGTCTCACAAGGGGACTGTCGTCAAATTTACCATTTTGACGAACTGCGAACAGCCCGCGGGAATCGCCAATTTTTGCAAGTGAGAGCGCAGCAATTATTCTCGCCTCTTCCGAGGTCGCCGTATGGAGCAGCTTCATCAGGGGCAACACCGCTTTCTGTGACTTCATCTCACCAAGATAATAGGCTGAGCTTGTTTGCACGCCTTCATTGCCGGAGACCAGCCCGTTAAGCAGATTCAACTCAACCACTGCCGAATTGTCGCTTTTTACACTTGGAGGAATTGCCGAAAAACCGGTGAACATAAAACCAAAAACCATTGCCATAATTACAGGGATCATACCTAAACGTTTCATCATCTGCTCCATAAGAAATAAAATTGTAAATCTTTCAGTTCTAAATTATATTTTACGCGCGGGCTTCACCTGCTTTATAGTATGAGCGGAGTTTTGCCCTGATGATCGAACGAATAACATGACGAGTGAATTGACAGAAATGCAAAAAAGCGATTTTCGCCCCAAATACCTTGATTTATACGAATCCGGTGAACTGCACCGGCGCGTTTTGGCGATTGAAAAATACCTGGATAACTGCACCTGCTGCCCACACCACTGCGAAGTGAACCGGAATGAAGGTAAATTGGGGAAATGTTACAGCCGTGCTCTTCCCATCGTTTCCGCGTATACACCACACTTCGGCGAGGAGCCCGGGCTTAGTGGAACACGCGGGGCTGGAAATATATTCTTCGGAAATTGCAACCTCCGCTGCATCTACTGTCAGAACCACGAGATAAGCCAAAACCGGGTTGCAGAACTGCAGCATGAAGTGAGTGTGGAACGGCTCGCGGAGATCATGCTGGAATTGCAGGCGAAGGGATGTCATAACATCGGACTGGTTTCCCCCACACATTTCACGGCTCCCATACTGAAAGCCATATGGATAGCCATAGCGAACGGGCTGCGGCTCCCTATTATCTATAACACCAACGGCTATGATTCAGTAGAAGTGCTTAAACTGTATGACGGGGTGATCGACATCTACCTGCCGGATATTAAATATGGCAGCAACCAATACGGTGAGGAATATTCAAAAGCAGAGAACTATTTCGATGCGACCACACTGGCTGTCAAAGAGATGTACCGGCAGGTCGGCAGTGAACTGATCTGGAAAGAAGGCGTTATTACCCGGGGGCTGGTGATCAGGCACCTTGTTCTGCCCAACGATCTGTCAGATACCGAAGCTGTTCTGGCGTTCATAGCAAAGGAACTTAACCCTGAAATTCATATATCACTGATGGCGCAGTACTTCCCCGCTCACAAGGCGCTGAAGGAAATGCTGCTTAGCAGAAAGGTGCGTGAAACGGAATACAACCGCGCACTGGCACTCATGGAGAAATATGGCCTGCACAACGGCTGGGCACAGGAATTTGAAAGTGCTGAGCACTACAAACCCGAGTTTGAGTCCTCCCGTGTGGACCCCTTCGGGAATGACAAGGATGCCGGCTAATATCTTTACGCAGTTAGACTATTGAGCTGTCTTGCAGCTTCTTAAAAGCATAAGGCTACACGATCTCTTCGGTGGATGCCGCATAACAAAGAATAAGTCATTGCCAGTCCGCTTCAGGCGAAGTGCCTCCTCCCATGTATGCATAGACGTCAATTTAACGGACACAATGAACGAATGTCATTCGCGCGAAGGTTGAGTGCCTTCGAAATCCCGCTCCGAACGGGGCGCATAGGCGTCAACTTATCACAGTTAATGTAGCGTTGTCATTCCCGTGAAAACGGGAATCTACCTCCCTCAAGCCCTGGAAAGCAATGGCAATTATAGAATTTTTGCAATCCGCGTTTTTTAATGCAATGCTAATTGGGCATGGAATTATAACGTCCGTTAACAACGTATGGTTGTTAACGATTCTGCAAACAAGGTCTAATTATACTCTTTTGAGTAACACCATGCGTCTTGCCGGGCAATCTCCATAACCTCGTTTAAGAACCAACCCAAAAACAGCTCGTTTCACTATTGATACCATTTTGCGTTAGGCTTTTTCACTCAATATAACATGATACAGTCAACCTCACGCTCCTATTTACTCCCCGCCATGTGAAAATGCTTTATCAAAAAAGCGATGCAGCTTTTATTGGCGGAAACACCTGACTCCTTATCCAGCAACACGCATTCAACACCAACAGCATCCATCTTCTCCTTCAAATGAAGTCCGAAGTTATAGTGATGGATCGCTTCGTTCATAACGGTGGGGGTTGCTCTTGGATTACTGTAATACGTAAATACCGGCGGATCGTCTTTCGTCAAATAGGTCACAGGGGATGCAGCACGGTATAATTCTTTTGCGTGGGCCGATTCAAGTTCATTTGGTTTAAGTCCCAAAAACTTACCGTTAAACATACTGTGCTTTAATGCAAGCTCGCCCACCCAGCTAAGGATGGTGTCCGGTTCAAGTGTGCTCTGCCCTGAAAACATTGCAACAGAACTGAGTCGGGTAGATATTCTCAACACCGGATCAGCGTTGACATTATCAGCCATATCATCGTGGAAGCCGATCCACAACGAGGCACACGCACCTGCAGAACTTCCGGCAGCGGCTACCTTTGCCGAATCAATGTTAAATTCCTTTGCATGATAGCGGGCATATTGTATTGCCCGTGCACAATCCTGATAATGCTCTGGAAATACCGCATCAGGAGTTAAGCGGTAATTGATAGCCATCACCGAGATGCCTTCTTTGAGCAACCCGGTTACCATTGAAGCTGATATCTTTTCCTTGCTTCCCTGATTGAAACCTCCGCCATGAATATAAACTACCAGCGGTGTTGGCTTTCCGGATTTGGCTTTCCAAAGATCATACACATTACGTTCAAACAGACCATATCTTGCATTGGACGAATCGGGCACTGGCATTTCCTGCGCGCCTGTTTCTGCCTGCACCATAAGAAGCACTGCAATCATAAGCAATACACTTAGCGATCGAAAAATATTTGTCATATAATTCCTTTTAAAAAACAGTTCAATTCTAAAGTCACAAATTACATTGAATTGCCTTGATTACTCTCGAGGATACCCGATGACACTATTCAATTCTTTGCCGTAAAGAAGGAGGCGCTTATCCTTACAGCATAATGTCACCGGGAAATCCCGTTGAGAAGAAGGCACACTTTTTATAATTCCAATTTTCAAAACTGCTCAGAAAGAGTTTCCAAGTGAAAAAGTCCAATCACAACCTGCTTCAATCAGTTGAATCTCTCGCGCTTAATCATTGAACCTGTGACGCTTATTCAGTCAAATCTGCCGCGCCTAATCAGTTAAATCAGTGACGCTCAATCAGCTGAATCAGCGGTACTATTTGACCAGGAGCATCCGTCCTGTTTTAGCCTGATTGCCCGCGCGCAACTGATAGAAATACACACCGCTTGAAAGATTGTAACCCTCAAACCGTACTGTATGGTCACCGGCAGGTTTATCTTCATTCACAAGAGTAGTGACCAGATTTCCGAGTATGTCATACACTTTTAACGACACCATTCCCGGTGCGGCTAACTGATATGAAATGCTTGTTGACGGGTTGAACGGGTTCGGGTAATTCTGCTCCAACCGGAAACCGGCTGGTCTTTTCACTTTGTCCTGTGCGGCGGTTACCCCCGGCTTCAGATATTTCACAAAGAAATTCACAAAGTCCGTGGTTACTGACCCATAAGAGATATCGCGCAGGATACAGGGAACTCCCAGCGAATCCAGCCCCTGTTTGAGATGCCTGCCAAAATTGATATGATGGATAGCCTCACTTGAGGTTGCAGGCGTATCCACGTAAGAATAATACATCCATACCGGCGGATCATCTTTGGAAATATAGTTATTGGGTGAAGCCATCTCGAACGCGGCATAGGCTTCGGGTGTATCCATGGTTGACGGAGTAAGACCAAAAACAGTGCCCTGGAAATAGCTGCTGAAACCAAGTACCATGGGACCAATCCACTGGAGGCAGACGCGCTTATCAATCGAGGTCTGTGCACTGTAATTGGCTATGCAGGAAAATCTGCTTGACATTCTCAGCACGGAATCCGCATTTGCCGGATCGGCGAGATCGTCGTGGAATCCCAGCCAAAACGAAATTAAGCCGCCTGCGGAGCTCCCTGTTGCGCCAATTCTGGTCGGATCGATATTATACTCGGCCGCGTGAAAACGGATATATTGCACTGCTCTGGCGCAGTCCATATAGTGTTGGGGAATTACCACTTCCGGAGAAAGCCGGTAGTTTATTGACATTACCGAAATGCCCTGGGCCAGCAGACTTGTTATCTGCAAAGCGGAGATATCTGCCTTGCTTCCCGAAGTTAATCCGCCGCCATGGATGCGAATTACCAGTGGTGTGGGTGTTGTGGAATTGGCTTTCCAGAGATCGAACGTATTGGCACCAAACGGACCATATTTAACGCTGGTGTAATCGGGCACGGGACCCGTTGCAGCACCTTTGCCATAGGCCAGAGAAACAAACATCGAAGCGGCATCGTTCAACACCAGTGCGGGACTAATGGTCGTACATTGAATCTCCGTCGGCGGATTTGAAAGATCAGTAACATGATTGCTTGGACCGGCGTTGTTCCAGGTGGCCCGGTTGTCTGTTGAATAAGCTACCATCAACCCAGTGGCGCCGTCAACAACATTATCATCAATGTTGTAAGTAGGGGTGAACTGTTCAAAACCCATCGAAGCTGCTGCACCTGCAACACCACCTTTCGAATAACCTACCTGGTAATAGCGTACCGCAGCTACACTGTCAAGTGCACCTTTTAATATGCTGCTTCCGGTATTTGCATTCCCGTGTATTATTCTGGCATAGACATAGTGCCCGCTTGCCACGCCGCTGGTGGTGGTTCTGATGGCCATAGGCAGATAGCCGGTCGAGTCACCAATTTCAAATTTCTTTTCAGTTGCACCACTGTTGCTCATTCCCCTGCCAAGGATGCCGTTCACATAGCGCGAAGACGAAGCGCCAACAATGCCGTTAACGTTCGTTGCCAGAAATACCCAAATGTTTTGTCCTGTTTCAATCATACCGCTGACAAACGTTAGAAGCGCGGGACCAACAGATGATGAATTTGTTTGGAACAGATTGCCTGAGGTGAGAACCACTTTGGCACCGCCCGTTTTATTAATGGTAACACCGTTAAACTCTTCTGTACTGGCCAGATAGTTCGTATTGAGGAGTGATATATTGGAGTTTGCAGTGCCAAGAAAGGTTGTCAAAACACCGTTGGCTGTGCCTCCGCTTCCGCTGCCACCGCGGAGATCGATGATTCCTTTGTTCGTAAGGTTGCCATAAATATTCAGTTTATGTTCATAGTAACTGTTTGCTGTGTCAGCAGGTGAACGTGCCTCAACACGGCATCTGCCTCCTGCATTGATAAGCAGGTTCCCGTTAATGGTAATTCCCGTGGCTATGCCGCTAATGCCAAAGCGCAGTGTTGCACTGCTTCCGCTTATAGTGAGATCGTTGCATTGGGCATTGGCAACATCAAGCGTTACCACATGTGCTGCCGCGATAACAACATTGTCCGTAACACCGGGAACAATTCCTCCCACCCAGGTTGTGGCGGAGTTCCATGTGCCGGAACCGGCTGAAGTTATCTGAGCATACGTGAGTCTGGTGGCTAAACATACTAAGGCAAAGAAGAGTATTAAATATTTACGAGTGAGTGGCATATACTGTCCTGTAAGTTATTAATCGATCAATTTTGAAAGCAATTAAATCAGTCGCCATAATGGTTAGCGGTGCAGTAATGCCTTAATCTGTTTAGAAATAGGGTCCATTCAGCATAAACATGTATGACGACATACGTAATATATGTGACGTAAGACTTTTAAGCAAAATATTTTTTTGGAATTTGTGAGATTTGAAAAGACAGGATGGTATATGGGACCATCACTGGCCCCATCTACTAACCAAAAGCCTGCTTCATGCATTTACTGGATTTGTAAATATACGCACCCAACAACTAAACACAACAATGTGTAAAAACCGCTGGTGATCTATAAGAAAGAGAAGTAAGTTTCTCAGGCAACAGGGCTTCTTAAAATGCAGTATGGATGGAAATCAAGCTATCGGGAGTTATTTATGACCAGGGGTGTAAAAAAAAGTCCTGACCGATGTGGAGGTTAATTGCTTGCTGGTCCATTAAGCTTAAGGTGATTTTATTGGCTGCGAAATTTATCCGCCCTCCAGTTCCTTGGATTATTTACGATATAATCCGAAATAGTAATATATCCCCGCTCATCGCGAATGATACGTTCATAATAGTTGCGCTGCCAAACGGGACGGCCCGGAGTTTTTCTCAGGACATTGATTCGTAAAGTAGCAGCAGCTTTAAATCCAGCAATAAATGCTCCCAACGATTTTTTCTTTGGTCCTGTCGGGGCGCTCGTTCCTGTCATGGCGCTCGTTCCTGTCGAGGCGACCGGCCGGTCGCCCTTTTCTTTTTCTTCTTCTTTCTTCTCCTCTCGCATTTTCATCAAAGCGCTCGTCATGGCGTCTGTCATGGCGTCTGTCATGGCGTCTGTCATGGCGTCTGTCATGGCGTCTGTCATGGCGTCTGTCGGGGCGTCTGTCGGGGCGTCTGTCGGGGCGACTGTCGGGGCGACCGGCCGGTCGCCCTTTTCTTTTTCTTCTTCTTTCTTCTCCTCTCTCATTTTCATCAAAGCGCTCGTCATGGCGACCGGCCGGTCGCCCTCACTTATTTTTTCATCAGCTCCCTCACATGCTGAAGAAGCTGTTTTTTTGATTTCGATTATTGCGTGAAGATGATTTGGCATAATGATATATTCATGAATGATAATCTCTTTTCGAATCTCCGCAGATCGCAGCAATTCCTCTTCAACTATTTTGCCGTTTATATTGAGCCGCATTTTATGCTCGACTATCTTTCCGAATAAATGCGTCCAGCCCTGCACACAAAGTGTAATAAAATAGAGCCCTTCACCGGAATAATCATATCCTTTTAATCGTATGGATTGACGATTATGAACGCTTTGCCCTTCTGACATCATGCGTCTTTCCTGCTGTAAAATTCCGCTCAGTTATTGTATAAAATAGTTTACCGACTCGACGATATGGACCCATTGTCTCATTTGCCCGGTATATCGTTTCCAAAAGTTTCCTGATAATTTAAACCTATGCAAAAATATTAGGGTTTTAAATTAAATGTAGAAATCATGAATTGCAACCAGGAGAAATATGAAAACCTCAAAATCCGGTGGGAGCTGCCATGCGCAACCTTAACAAGGCTTAATACATTTGTATGTGGTGTAAGAGTATTGTGGCTGAATAATGGGAAATATTGAGTCGAATGGCGCTGAAGAGTACAACAATTTTCTCTGTGGCGCACCAAAATACGTATTGGATAACACTTTTTTGGCAAAACTAGCAGCAGCTAATTCTGAACTGCCCCATCGCTGTTCCGGTGGAAAAGGGAACCGGCCGGCGATTTACCGGCCCATTGTTTAGACCTATTTTATCCGACGATCAGAGAGAGAGAGTTAACCGTCTGTCGTAAAACGTCTATATGCAATCCAGGTTCCACACTCATATAGCTATCAGAAGCCGCTTTAGATAATTGCCTTGTGTTCGGCAATTAGTGCAATAACAGAAAAGAAAGTACCGTGATCACCACGGTTACTGTCAAAACTCCAATCATCCTTACATTGTTGTTGATTTGAATTTTTCCGCAATATGCACATTTTATCCTGTTGCTCCTGATTTCTTCTTTGCAATTAGGGCATGTTTTCATGTTATTCAGTTTCCATTTCGATTACCGTTTTTGGTTACGGTAATTATTCCATCAAAAATCTATTTATTCAGAATCTTCAAATACGCAACCGCCTGCTGGTTCTCAGGATCAATGTCCTGAATCTGAGTCCATTCGTTTTTTGCCAAATCCGGTTGTTGATTCTTGTAATAATATACTCCCAAATAGGAGTGCGCGTTGACCAGTTGGGCCTTGTACTTAACTTTATCGGTAAGCAGTTCAATCAGCTTTTCATAGGACGGTTTCGCGAGGCCTTCCTTTGCATCGGGTTGAATTGCTACGCACACATTGGACAGCCACAAATAGCCTACAAAATGCTTCGGATATTTGGCTATCATCTTTTCAAATGAGGTTTTTGCCAGTTGATAAGAGGAATCATAGTAGCAGGCCTGCCCCAGAAAAAGATAATCGAAGAAATCTGCATCATCGAATTTGCTTATTCTCGGTTCGAGAGCATTAATAACTTCTTTCCAGTTTTTGTGTTTATGGGCCAGTCTTCCCCTCGCAGAAAGGTACTCCGATTTTGTGGAATCCTTTGCATAGGCATTCCCGTATGCTATAATGGCTAGAGAGTCCATGCTGAAGCGCTGAAGAAGTTTTGCATAGTGCTCATAATCGCGGGAATTCTTCAACGAGTCCGGATTACGCATAAGTGATTCAAACTCCTTCAACGCAGCTGCGGAATCGTTCTGTTCATAGTATGCATTGGCCATCAGCCTAAGGTAGGGCACATCTTTGGGATCTTTCTCCAGAATTTGCTGCAACTTGGCTATTGCCCCTGCGTAGTTTCTTGCGGTGAACGAAAACACTGCCGCACGTTTCAGTTTATCCATTGACGGCTCGGTATATTTCAGGAACATCGCATAGGTGGTATCAGCACCTTTCCAATCATGCACCCGGTAGAACATTTCGGCAAGTCGCTGATAGGCAACCGGGAATGTTTCATCCACCCGGATTGCTTTTTTATATTGCGCATAGGCTTCGGAAACATTATCAACACGTTCATAAACTGCTGCTTTCTGAATATAGGCACGCAGTGCTTCTTTGTCATAATCAACAGCTTTCTGGTAGTTTTCTGCCGCAAGTGAGGTAGTACTCGGATTAGACAGGTAGTAATCGCCAAGGATGAGATAAATGCGGTAGTTTTTACGGTCATATTTTATTGCTTCATCGGCAAAAGATTTCACCTGCGAACGGTCCGCATCATTCGGAGCGTTGAGAAATGCAGCTGCCAGTTCAATCGCAATACGTGCGTCTTTCCTGCTTGCCAGGTCTTTCGCTTTCTCAACAAGTTCGGGAACAACAGCAGCATTATTTTTAAGGAATGCAACACTGATCATCCCTGCAAACGTATAGGGGAAATGGGGATTCACCTCTAATCCCCTGTTGAAAAACAGGGAAGCAGAATCGACGTTATGCTTTGCCAAAAAAACTTTCCCTGCCCAAAAAAAGGCTTCAGCATTTTGGGGATCCTTTTGCACCCAGGCCAATGCTGACTTTTCAGCTTCCCCATATTTTTCAAACACCAGCAATTTTTCAATACTCTCCCCACTCTGACCAAAACCCATAAAAGGGAAAGCAATCCAGATAAATAAATAATTTTTCAGTTTCATTTTATTTCCTTCGTTATCTGTTAATTAAATGATCGATAATTTCCAATCCGTCTTCGCCTAGCAGAATAGCCTGCTGTTCTATACAAGGCTGCAATGGACCATATATTAACTGAATCCGGTCCCTGTCCAGGAGGATAGGCCAGAGACCTGGATTCGCTAAGGGGTTAACGCTATGCCAACCCCGGTCTTTATTTTATTTAGCTGGGGCCGGTTTGTAGTTCTTTTTCAGTTTTTCGAATTTCGCCTTTTCATCTTCATTAAGTGGCGGAATTTTAAACGTCTGTTTGGGATAAATTAAATTCGGATTTTTTATCTGGTCCCTGTTTGCCTGATAAATTTTCGGCCAGGCAAAAGCGTTGCCGTAAAAATCCTTCTTTTTTGCTATGAACCAGAGACAATCACCCTTGACTACGGTGTAGCTCACGTCTTTATTATCTGCAGCTTCCTCACGCCAACCGTCAAGCAAGGCCTGCAAACGGTTGAAAACCCTGTCAAAAAATTCGGGAAGAGCAGCAATTTTATTCGACTTTAATGCGTCAAGGTCTTTCTGCCTGTCACTTTTGGTCGCCTCCCTTCTTCCTATCTTTCCTTCCAACTCATTAACCGCTCTGCGGAATTTGTCAATATCGGCAGCATTTGCTCCGACCATTTTGTTTAGGTCCTCATCACAATTAGGCACCTTGATGTTACCGTCAGCCGCACGAAGGCGGGTAATATCTGCCTCCAATGCTGCAGTTTCCTTTTTAAGGCTGGAGTCTTTGGCTGTTTCACTCTGCCAAAGCTGGTTATACTGCTCAATTGTCAGTTTTGATTTTTCCTGCGCGAAAGCAGAGAAACAGGAAAAAAACAAAATTATGAAGAGGAGGTTTTTAATGGTTTTCATAATATTCGTCCTTATTCTTATTTCTTGATCTGGGAAAGGTTAGCTTTAACCTCTTGTTTAAGTTTATTGCAGTCCTCAATCTTTTTGTTTTTCTCCGCTAACTCTTTCTCAAGGCGGGCCCGCTCATCTTTCAAGCCGTTAGCCTGTAATTCAAGTTTTTGCACTTCTTGTTTCTTTTTGTTAAGCGCAATAAGTTGCTCTTCACTAACCCCACTGCAGGCGGAAAAGAAAAATGCGCTAAACATGATAAGACTTAGCCCGGAAACCAGGCTGAAATTACGTGTCATATTGTTTTTCCTGTAAAATTTGTGTTATTAATTATTTATCAATCGCCAAAAACTCCGACAAAGAAAAGCAAAAATTCCGGATAGCCTGTTAATATAACGTGCGCTTATTCAAGAATACTATTGCTGCGTAACAGCTCTTTTGCTGCTTTCACCTTCAGCCTTTTATTTTTTAACAAAAGACCTTAGGGATTTGCCGGAAATTCAAGTGACAGTTTGAAATATGAAAAGGGTATATCAGCTGGTGCTGCTAATTCAGATGGTTGGAGGGGCCTTATTTGCAGGGTATGTTTGAGCTGGTGCCTGTGGCTTTTGATCATTAAGGCAGGCGATACATTCAAGCATCTCCAGATCAACAATACCAACTTTGGTTAATGCCGCTCTGACGGAGGCTGTTTCGTCATTTGTGCTTGGAATGATATGTCTGGGAAGCCTGAATGTGGTATTCGATAACTGAACGGGCCTGGGTAGCTTTCTCGAAACAGCACTCGTATCAAATAGCGATACTTTGGCAAACCCGGAGAAACAGGTTAGTCCGGAAAGGCTGTATATAAGAATAAATACTATGTAGCTGAAGCGTTTCAATTATTCTCTGATTTTTATTTGTTTTTAACATAAGGCATTTCACTTAATCCCACAATGGAAATAATTGTGTATATGTATTTTTGACCTGAAAGCTCATTCAGGCATTTGGTTATAGTTCAACCTTTCCCGATCTGTACAAACCACGAACCATCTGTTTAGAGTGCAATTAACTCTGGTGCATTCGGTTTCGTCATGAGAACAGGTGGCGTATAATCGTAACCATCATCGAAATGTTGCAAAGATGCACAGCATTAACGCACGGATGCAAATCACATTGAGCTGACGACAGCCCGGCTGGATAAAATACCCACTGTTCAACCAGTCTTTTGGAATGATTAAAACCGGATCACACATTTCCAACAACTATTCACATAATACCAGCTAATCGGCCGCAACGCCCCCTGATCCATACTGCTATGGATCAGGGGGATTGGGGAATTCACTTATTAAAGCAATTTGTAATGCTGAGGCAGAAAATGCGGTTATTCCGCCACAATTGATGTCCGGCTGTTCAGTTTGATTTTGGACATCCCCGAATAGCGATATAATCTGAACTGATAATATAACACGCAACCAATGCAGAATCCTGCCAGTGCCAAACCATTCGCGGCAATTGCAAAGGTCACCACTATCCAGCCGGCCAAGTTGAACCCGAACAGGAATGCAGCCTGGGCAGCGGCCAGAAAAAGCAGGAGCAATACATTGTTGAATTGTATCAGTCGCCTGTCTTCATATTGGGTGCTATGTAAACGGTCATTAAGAAGCACCTTCCCTGCTCTACCGATAAGGTTCCATTTTTTACCGAACAGCACCGCCGGGAACAACAGCAAAAACAACACGCTGATACCCGGTTGAAATTGCGTAACAATACTTGCCACCAGAATGGTGAAATACACCCAGCGGCTGAACGTCACGAGAGGTAACGGTATATCCAACGGGTTATTCGTCAGTTCATGTTTTATTTTTTCTTCAGACATCACTTCTGTTCCTGCTAAATTTTTAAAATGTTATTCTAAAACAATCCTTCAACCGAGAGATATCTTTCTCCGGTATCATAATTAAAACCAAGTATCCGGCTTCCCTCTTTCACGTTGGGGATCTGCTTTGCAATTGCGGCCAGTGTGGCTCCGGAAGAAACACCCACAAAAAGTCCTTCTTCTTTTGCGGCACGCTGAGCATACTGAAATGATTCATCCTTGCCTACCTGGATCACACCATCAAGCAATTTTACATTAAGAATGCTGGGTATAAAACCGGCACCAAGACCCTGAAGCGGATGTGGACCAGGTTTGCCACCGCTGAGCACGGCGGATAATTCAGGTTCAACGGCAAATACTTTCAAATCAGGGAATTTTGCCTTAAGCACTTCGGCTACACCGGTAATGTGGCCACCCGTTCCAACTCCGGTGATCAGATAGTCAAGGCCATCCGGGAAGTCCGCAAGAATTTCCGCAGCAGTAATGTCATGATGCACTTTGGTGTTTGCAGGGTTATCAAACTGCATGGGTATCCATACTTTGGGATTTTCTGCCGCAATTTCTCTCGCTTTCGCAATCGCACCATTCATTCCCTTTTCACGGGGCGTCAGCTCAAGCTCGGCACCATAGGCCGCCATTAGTCTCCGCCGTTCAATGGACATTGACTCCGGCATCACCAGAATAAGTTTATAACCTTTAACCGCTGCAACCAGAGCCAGTCCAATTCCGGTGTTTCCTGATGTCGGTTCAACAATGATCGTATCCTTTTGCAAGAGCCCGGATTTCTCGGCATCTTCAATCATGGAGAGCGCAATACGGTCCTTGATGCTTCCGCCCGGATTTGACCGTTCAAGCTTAATCCAAACTTCAACTTTGGGGTCAAAGAGACGGTTGATTCTTACGTGCGGGGTGTTCCCGATAGTTTCCAAAATATTGTTGGCTTTCATGTTCCTGTTCCTTTGTTTTTAATTTAACTGTTTATGTTTATGCAAAAAAAAAGCCCTTCACAAAATGGAAGGGCTTATATAAAAATCTTGAAAATATGATTGAATGCTAAGCAAAGTCCTTCCGGTCAGGCATTGTACATGCCATACAGCAACAACATACGCAGATCGCGCAGCAGGTTAAGGAATTATGTTTGCTTTGTGTTTTCATAATAATATTTGAATATAAAGTTCTCTTTTTAATAAATCAAGTCCTTTTCAATACTAAACCCCATTTGTGTCAGGATAGTTCATTTTTTGATGATATTTTTTTGCCATGGCGGAATATTTTGGGATTGAAGCGCATATTTATGCATGCAGGTATATTTGAAGCGAAAGCTGCAGTAGTGAGATAGTCAAGAAGAAAGAAAGGTACACAGCCGACACCGATTAAAAGATGGTTCATCTGAAATTTGGGTGGCAAGGCAATTTAGCTTATGATGGAAATAGTTAACCAGACTCAATTATTTAACTAATATTCCTAATCTTTCAACGCCTTTGTTTTCATTATTTCACTTGGGGTTGGTATAACTAAAAAAGTGCCCTGACAAGGGCACAATTTGAATAACTGTCTCATCCCGTCTTGCGGGGCGCGGGGGAACCCCGCGGAGAATGGATCACTCAAATCTTACGTCCCCGAAGGCGGGCGAACCCAATGCAACCTGGAAAATAAATCGATTAGCACCCATCACCGGTTGTTAATTTGCCACTCAAATTTCATTTGCACCTTAAAGATAGGCACGGATCAGAAGATCATCCTCACACGATCTTTTCACTTTTTAAATTCTAAATCAGTATATTATTGTGAAGAGCAATAATATTTACATCAGCATAACAAACCCTATGAAACTGGAAACCTTATTAGCCAGGCTGACCGATAACACGGATGTTAACGATCCGTTCGGTGCATCACAATTCCCCATCTATCAAAGCGCTACCTTCGACCTGAAAAAACAAACAGGTGAAAAGCTCTATGATTATTCGCGTACCGATAATCCCACACGCAATGCCCTTGAAGACATTTTTGCCAAGGCGGAAAATGGCGCCGGATGCGTTTGCACCAACACAGGCATTGCCGCTGTTGCATTGCTTTTTGAAACAGTGCTAAGATCGGGTGACTCAATTCTTGTTGAATCTGACCTTTATGGCGGCACTAACCGGCTGTTGAATATCCTTACGGAGAAATATTGCATAAACTCCTTCCGGGCCGATTTCACCAACCCCGAGCAAGTTGAATCGTTCATGACCGGCTATCAGATCAAACTGGTATTATGCGAGTCTCCGACCAATCCCAGCTTAAAAATAATCGATCTTGCCTCGATTGCGGAGCTTTGCAGGAAGCATGGTTGCCTTTTCGCCGTCGATAATAGCCTTGCAACTTTTGTTGCCCAGCGTCCTTTGGAACTGGGAGCCGATTTTTCCGTCTTCTCAACCACCAAATATATATCCGGTCACGGATGCGCAGTGTCAGGTGCCATAGTTGCTGCCGATCCGGAATGGGCCAGGAAGATGGCATACTATTCCAATGCCGCTGGAAGAGCACAAAGCCCGTTCGAGTCATTCCTGGTTTCACTGGGCTTGCCAACACTCGTATACCGTATGAAAGTACATGAACAAAATGCACTTGAAGTTGCAAAATATCTCAAACAACGCAGCGATGTGGCGAAAGTAACGTTTCCCCTGCTGCCCGATCACCCCCAATATGAATTGGCAACTCAGCAAATGAGCATTTGTCCAGGACTGATAACCGTGGAAATGGACACGATTGAGAAATCGGAAACCCTGATAAAACGCTTGACGCTGTTCGGCGAAAAAGCCTCATTCGGCAATTCCGATTCAAGGATCGAACAACCATCAAAGATAAGTCACGCCAGTTTTTCCGAAGAAGAGCTCCATGCATTGGGGATTACCAAGGCGACACTCAGGCTCTCTATTGGTCTGGAAAATGTTAACGATCTCATTCAGGATCTGGAACAGGCGCTGAATCAGGAATGAGCAAAATGAATTACTTTCAGCCATTGCTCTGCGGCACGTCGCTGCCGGTAAGCAATCCTCATGCCGTTTCCGTGCATTTCCCAACCATGAAAGATGTGGCTGGATATGAAACCAGTCAACAGCACGTGTTGGACCAGCTGCAATCGGCATATCCAAGATTCAGAACAAATAAACTGGTAGCACTGTGTGCAGATCATATCCGCGCGGCATACAATGTGCCGGACACCTCCGCCCTGTTCCCCGTTTCGTCCCCTGCTGTATTTGGTCAGATTGAAAAGTTGATCGGGAATTCGGTCACTGCAATCAGCGATAAGGGTATGCATTTCATTGTGCTGGATCATCAATCACCGGAAGCCGAGACAGTGAAGTTCTTCCTGCAGCATGCCGGGCTCAATCCTTCATCGCGCAGGGCCGAGGATCATCTTCTGCAAGCAGGCGTGTTAAAGACTGAATATCCGGAAGTGAGAAGTGATGGCATAGACCCGGACGTAGAGATCAAGAATATTCTGGCTGAGGCATACGGATCGGTTGTTGCCGAGGACATTTTTCTGGCAAATACGGGAATGAATGCACTGTATGCTGTTTTTGACGCGATTAAAACCGTTCAGGCAAAAGCCCGGAAGAAGGTGTTTATTCAATTAGGCTGGCTCTATCTGGATACGATGGAGATCATCAGCAAATACAGCGATAAATCAGTTGACTTTGTTAACCTGCTGCAGTTGGATGAGCTGGAAAGCTATCTGCGCAACAATCACGACGACGTTGCAGCAGTATTCACAGAGATACCTACCAACCCGCTTATCCAGACTGTTGATCTGCCCAGGCTTTCTGTAACGCTCGCAAAATATGGCATTCCACTTGTCATTGATTCAAGCATTGGTACTCCGTTTAACGTGGAGCTGTTTGCCTGGTGTGATGTTGTAGTGGAGAGCCTTACAAAATTTGCCTGTGGGCAGGGCGATACCATGATGGGTGCCATTCTCCTTAAGACCGGCAACGCATTCTCACAGTCGCTAAAGGAAGATATAAGCAAAGTGGTTGAACCGCCCTATGAAAAAGACGTGCGCCATCTTGCGTATACTATCCGGTCCTATCGTAGCCGGGTAATAAGAATGGCTGAGAACACGGTGCAGCTTGTGGAATATTTACAGGAAAGCCCCATCATAAAACGAGTGCATTGGGCTAAGGATGCCCTGTCCGGAGATAACTATTTGAAGATCTGTAAAGGTAACGCTGCTGTACCCGGTCTGCTGTCAATTGTATTCGATAAACCGTTGCAGCATTATTACGACAGATTAAACGTTCCAAAGGGTCCCAGTTTTGGCACAGAGTTCACTCTCACCATGCCGTATGTCTATCTGGCACATTACGATCTGGCAACATCGCCTTCAGGCAGAAAGCGATTGCTGGATATTGGTCTCGACCCCGAACTGTTACGTGTGTCAGTAGGAGTTGAGCCAATAAACGACATCATTAATGTGTTCGCGGAACTCTGATCAGTTCTCCTGTAACGTTTTAATCTCTTTGTCACTCTGCCGCAGGCGGTGCGAGATAACATATGCAAGCCGCTCAAAAAACTTTCCTGCAATGTCCGGATATTGGGCTGACAATTCATTAAACTTTTCTCTGGACAAAATGTAGATGCTGCTGTCGCTAACAGAAATCGCGTTGGCCGATCGTTTTGCACGGTCCAGAAAGGCCATATCCCCAAAAAATCCACCGCGGCTAAAGGTTGCAATGTGAAACTCCGCACCGCCTTCCAAAGGTATCACTATCCTGACGGTGCCATGCTTAACAAAATAGATCTCATCACTTTCTTCACCGGTGTGGAATATTATGTCCCCCGCTTTGTAACGGTTTTTGGTCAAACAATTTTCCAGCGACAGTAAAGCTTCAGGGCTGAAATCGGCAAACAATTCAATTTCCTTCAAATCAATTATTTTGGTTCTATCCGACACAAGTGCATTTGCCTCGGTAAGGTTTTCGTCTTCCACCCATTCAAGTGCTGAATCCAGATCGTTGAAAAGTTTCAGACTCTCTGTTTCGGTAAAACCCAATGTGATCAAATACTGTCTGATATTCTGCCCGGTGGGCAAACTGAGCGGCATGGAGGTGAAAATCAAATGACCGCCTGCCTTTTTTAATCTTGCCAATATCTGTTTCAACATGTTTGCCGCGGTATAATCAACCGACTGTACACGGCGCATATCAAGCAAAATGTATTTACACTTTTTCAAATACGGTTCCAACTCGGTAAAAAGCTGGTCGGTTGTGCCAAAAAAGAGCTGCCCCTGCAATTCAACAATAACCGTGTTGCTGCCCATGGCTTCAAGCACCAGCAATTCCGATGAAACCCGCACTTTTTTCGAAAATACCTGATTCCCGAAAACTTTCCTGCGGATAACCGATGATCGGATCTGTTCACGAAGAAACAAAATGATGGCAAGTGCAATACCAACCCCGGCAGCCGTAATTAAACTGAACACCACTGCGGAGATAACCACAGAAATGATCACGAAGAAATCGAAATAGGTTGTTTTGTGTTTCAGCAGCGCGAAGCTCTTTTTATCAATCATCCTGAAAGCGACGACAATAAGAATTCCGGCCAGAGCGGAGAATGGTATCCAGGCAATTAAACTGCCGATGAGCAGAAGAACCAGCAGCGCGGACACGCCGACAAAAACACCTGACATAGAGGTCTTGGCCCCACTGTTCAAATTCACCATGGTAGGACCCATTGCCCCAGCACCGGGAATTCCACACATGAATGCAGAAGCAATATTGCCCAGTCCCTGACCCATCAGTTCTTTATTTGAATTGTGTCGTGAATACGTGAGGGCATCAAGCACCACACAGGTTTTTAAAGTATCAATGGAAAGCAGAACCGCCAAGGTGAGCACAGGGAAGATATAAACACTGACCTCCAGAAAATCAATTTTCCCAAGTGAAGTCCACTGGTGAGAGAATGTGCTTAGCAGATCAGGAATTGAAGCTGAGATTGGACCAATGATGAATAAATTGTTAGTGAGGTTCAACAAAGAAGGGTTGATGAGTGAAATACAAAAATAAGCGGCCAGACCCGACAAGAGAGAGATAATGGCAGCGGGAATAGCCTTAGTAATTTTTGGCGCAAGAAACATCGCTGCTATGGTGATCAGTCCAACACTTATACATTCCCACCGCCAATATGATGTATTCAAAATTCCCTGCCCCAACGTAATCTCCTTTGGGAGACCCAGAAATTTTGGAAGCTGTCCGATGAATATCAAAACACCCACGCCGCTCAAATAACCGGCAACCACTGGATATGGAATATACTTGATAAATTTGCCGCCTCCCAGCTTACCTGCGGCAACCTGAACAAGCCCTGCCAGTAACGAGACAAGGGAAATGTAAAGCGGTACTATGTCAAGCGGAATACCCCGGTGAACCAGTTCTGTGAGGAAAACAGATAAAACTGCCGCAGCCGGTGCACAGGGAACTGAAACCAGCTTCTTTGTTCCCCCAAACAGTGGAGCCACCAGACCAATGGCAATGGTGCCCATGATGCCGCCAATGGCTGCCTTCCCGGAGAATGCGGGGCCCAGTGGTGCATAGATGATGAGACCGAAGGCAATGGCTGAAGGAAGCGCAACAAGCATCGCAGCAGTGCCTCCAAAAAAATCACCCAGAATGTTTTCAAAATTGAATTTCTTATCCTGCCCGGTTTGAGCGGGACCGTTTGTGGCCGGTGCGTTCGAATGGGGACTCATAGTTCAGGCATCCTATAGAGTTATTGTGGACTATCCAGTTTTGTGAGAAATAAAACAATTGTTTTCTTCCTCAGTTTCAGGAAACATCAAGTGCCGGAAACTTACTAAGTTTTTTATTTATTTCATACAGCTGATTTTAGTAAATGGAGGGGACTCTTAATGGAATATTTCTGGCGCCAATAAATATGGCAGAATGCCCGTTGTAGGGGCTCAATATCTTGAGCCCCTACAATGAAATCAAAGGTGCGTACACGTAACGAAAGTCATTCCCGTTACCTGTGACGCCTGTGCATTAACTTATATAGTTGCTGCGTCGTTGTCATTCCTGTGAAAGCGGGAATCTATCTGCTTCGAACTCTAACAGGAAACAATAACAGTTCTCAGTTCCACCGTTCATACCGGAACAGAAACCTTTCCCTTCGAAGTGAAGAAGCCGAGCCGGTATAATTAGCGCTTTGAAGTCTCCCCGCCTTCGTTAGAGGAGATTTAGAGGTGAGCCGTCATACGGAATAATAACATTTTAAAATGACAGAAATGACATCCCGGTTAAGTTGAAATAAGTGCCCGGTCCTAAGGATAAGCCAGGTCAACTTAAAAAATTCGCGAAGAGCAAAAACTTCACTCATCTGTATTATACCTTCTGCAGCTTCCGTATATTTACTTAGGTTTGCGAACATTTTTTGTACTATCGCCAATTTCAGAGTGCACGTGAAAAAAATAAATAGAAAAATCCGCCTGTCCTTTCAATGTACCATATTATTACTCTTGGTTTATGTCTCCATCCGTCCATGGATCGATAAATCCTACGTTGCTGATTTTGAACAGTATTGCCCGTTTGGCGGTCTGTCTTCCCTGATGAGCAAACTGAACCAGGGAACAATGGCCTGCAACATGAGTGAGACGCAGTTGTTTCTTGGCATTGGTCTCATTCTGTGTGCCGCTTTCATCGGTAAACTATTTTGCAGTTATATATGTCCCGTTGGATCAGTAACTGAATGGCTGGGGAGATTGGGCGATAGACTTCATGTTCGAAGGGAAATCTCTGCCAAATTCGACGGTCCGCTGCGGATATTAAAGTATGGACTTTTGTTTTTAAGTGTTTACTTTACGATGACTTCCAGCGAGCTGTTCTGCCGCAAGTTTGATCCCTATTTTGCCTCTACCCAACTTTTCGGCAATGCCGATATTGTACTTTACTATGCAATCCCGGCCTTTGTAATTGCCATAGCCGGTTCAATATTTTTCAGGCTTTTCTGGTGCAGATTTCTATGTCCTTTGGGTGCACTAAGTAACATATTTGGCAATATTGCATCCTCGGGAGGTGTCTTGCTCATCTTCTTTGCTGCCAATATTGTAGGTGCAAAACTAAGCTTTGTCTGGCTGCTCGCCGGGCTCACCGTGTCAGGTCTAATCAATGAAGTGTTTTACAAACGGGCTTTTCTCCTACCAGTTCCAAAAATACGGAGAAACGATGCGATATGCACCAATTGCAGCAACTGCGATTCCTCCTGCCCGCAGGGAATTAAGATTTCGCAGGAAGTGGTTGTCAGTTCAATTGATTGTAACTTGTGCAGCGACTGTGTTAGCGCCTGCCCGCTTAAAAGTGTGATTACCGTTAATGGCAGTGATAAACTGAAATACCTCGCCCCTGTTTCCGGAATGATCATTATAGCATTAGCGCTGGCAGGATCTGCTTATTTTGAATTCACAACCGTTTCGCTCAGGTGGGGTCAGCCTGCCGTCAAAGAAAGTGCAATATATCAGACAAATTTGAAAAATATTAACTGCTATGGAAGTTCAATGTCCCTGGCAGGAGTGCTGGGAGACATCCCGGGGATCACCGGTCTGGACACCTATGCAAAAAGTCACAAGGTTAAAATCTATTATGACCCTGCCGTCATTTCCGAAACTGCAATCAAACGGACACTCTTTAATTCGGCAAAAGTTGAACTCATTCCCACATCAGGTAAAGAGACCGGGCCGGTTGGCGTTTTCTCGGTGGGCATCATGGGGCTGTTCGATGAAATTGATCTGCACAATTTGCAGCTCCTGCTAAAAACTGCACATGGTGTTATCGGATATGAAACTCAGTATGGGGAGCCCGTTCAAACCACAATTTATTATGACCCCAAAATAATAGCCCCTGCCGGAATAATTGAGCGTTTGAATTCCCGCCGGCTTCCAACCACGTCCGGTAATTCCATAGACATTGGCTTTAGACCGCAAGCCAACGGTTCACCCGGGCAAATCATTACCATGGCCGAGTATAAGCAAAGAATATTCAAACAATTCGACGATATCTTTTCCGGGTATCAGGAATCAGATAAAAATACGCTGGCGGTTTTTAGATTTGGGTTTTTGGAGTGGAATGACAATTGCGTAACCAAACTTGAATTGCTCTCAAGCGCATTATCCGGATCGGATGGAATTTTAAGGTTTAGTGTCAGATACGATGACGCAGTGATCGGTTTTGTTGTTTTTGATCCATCTAAAACCGGAAAACCGGCAATTGCATCATTATTGTCAGGGGCTAAACTTAAATATTATATTTCCGATACGGAAACCGAAGAAGAACCAAATCCTTTTAAATGGAGTGGCGAGGAAAAGGTCTGCAAATTTTTAGAATTGAAGTTATAATGACCAATACTGTAAAATAAAAAAACCGGGAGCAAAGTTAGCCTGCTCCCGGATATAGTGCATAAAATTACTTTTTATCTGCGCCTTCAGCTTTTTTTTCTTCACTGCATTTGGTTTTATCCTTGCAGCCGTCACAGCTCTTTTTCGTTTTTTTCACTTTTTTGACAACTTTTTCAGTCTTAACATCTTTCTTCGCTTCTTTTTTGGCTTCCTGGGTCTGTGCTGACATAATTCCGCTGAAGCTTAAGAAAATGATTAATGCTAAAAATGCGCTAAGTTTTCTCATACAGGTTTCCTTTGTTTTTATTAAATGACTTACACAATAGTAAGAGTAAAAATTTTCAAATGAGAGGCAAAAAAATATCCATCTCAATTGGTGAAGAGAAGATCACAACCTTAAGCTCTGTCATTCCGCTTTTAACTTCACCCGTAATTATAGTAAAAGAACTTCATTTAGTCAAATATCAAAATGAAACGGAATTGCTGACCGACGACAACTATTGAAAGATGAAATACTCACAAACGTTTCATATGTGCACAATCATTCTGCTGCTTCTTGTTTTTCCAAACCAAACGGCAAAGTAACCGTGAATTCCGTACCCTTTCCCAATTCGCTTTTGAGTGAGATTGTACCGTGGAGCTTTTCCACAAATTTCCTGGTTATGGTCAATCCCAATCCTGTGCCATCATAGCTGCGCTTAAAACCTTCGCTCACTTGCCGGAATTCGTCCCATATTATTTTTTGACTTTCGTTTGATATACCAATCCCGGTATCAGCTACCTGTATATAGAGTACCTTCCTTGTTTCGGATACTTGTTGTTCAACCGCAACGGCAACCCCTCCCTTTTCAGTGTATTTAACAGCGTTACCCACCAAATTAATAAGTATCTGCCGGAGCAATCGTTCATCAGTGTTAATGGTGATTAGTGGCGGACTTATAGATAGCGACATTTCCAGCGTTTTTTGGATTGCTTTTTCCCGGCACGCGTCAACAACTTCGTGAACCAATTTTGTTACATTAACAGGCTCAAACGTAAGTTCAACGCGCTTGGCTTCCAGCCGCGAGAGGTCTAAGATCAAATTTAAGGTTTCCATCAGGTAGGCTGCACTCGTATGCACCGCATGAACTTTTTCCTTAAGATTTGGATCCTCAATTTCCTCCTCAAGAATTTCGGTAAAACCCAATATCCCGATCATTGGCGTTCGCAACTCATGACTCATGTTCGTTAGAAAGCTGGATTTTAGCCGGTTCATTACTTCAGCATTCTCTTTCGCCGATATCAGTTGTGACTCCCATAGCTTATTGCTCGTAATATCGTGGTTTAACACCAGTACACCCGTAATTTCCTTTTGGGAATTTTGCATGGGGACCGCGGAACACAAAATAGTTTTTCTTTCACCGGAGAAATTTTCAATTTCCATTTCCACATCCAGCGTGGCCTCACCTTTGCGCAGTGCCTTTAATTCCGGCCTCTCATCCGGTTCGATAAGCTTTCCGGTACTGGGCCACCATGCTTTATATTCATGGTAATCTTCAGGGCCAACCATTTTGGCGCCACCCCAAATCTTCCGCACCGCGCTGTTACCATGCTTGAACATTCCTTTCCCATCAATTAGCCACACACCCACCGGCATAATCTCAAGTACGGTGCTGAAAAGCTTTTGGTTTTCCACAAGCTCATTCTGCATTTTGATTTGTTCGGTGATGTTCTCTTTGATAGCAATATAGCTGACAACCTTGTCATCTTTGCTTATAATGGGAGAAATGGTGAGCAATTCCCAATAAAGCTCTCCGTTTTTTTTCCGGTTGATCAGCTTTCCTTTCCAGATCTTCCCGCTGCTGATCGTCTCCCATAAGTCCTGATAAATGGAAGCTGCATTCAGACCGGATTTTAATATCCGTGGATTTTTACCCAGTACTTCTTCGGCCGAGTAGCCTGTAAGCTGACTGAACCTTGAATTCACATATTCAATATTCCCATCCAGATCAACCACAACCACGCACACAGAACTTTGTTCCACTGCATAAGACAAGCGGGCAATTTGTTCATCGGCTTTTCTTCGTTCAGTCCGGTCCCATACAAATCCTTCAAGATATTCAAGATTTCCCCCATTGTCCTTAATCAGGTGCATGGTCAGTTCTACCCAGATGTATGAGCCGTCTTTTCTTTGCCATTGTATTTCTTCATTTCCAACACTTGCATCCGCATATGCTGCAATAAGTCGCTCCCTGTCTGCAGATGAGGCAAAAATGTCCCTGCCGATATTTTTCGACATGAGTTCTTCTCTGGAGTCATAGCCCAGAATTTCAACCAGTTTCGAATTAACTGTAATAAACCGGCCATCCCGGGTAGTTTGATAAATACCAACAGGAGCAAAACTAAAAAGGTTTCTGTATTTCACTTCATTCAAATGTAATACACCTTCGGCACGCTTTCGTTCCGAAATGTCCACAACAATTCCTCTGACACCTACAACAGTTTCATTGTGCAGTACCGGTGAGGTATAGAGAAGAATCGGAAATGAACTGCCATTTTTCCTCAAGCCCTGGTACTCATGTCCTGTAGTTCTGATACCTTTGAAAACCTTTTGTATGTTTTGCTGACCTCGCGCCCTGTCAGACACGGCTACAAGCTGCAGTATCTGAACACCCGCTTCCATATCTGTTTTTGTGTAGCCGAACATTTCAAACGCAGTAAAATTAGCATAGACGATGCGATATGTATTATCAATTTCAAAAACCGGCAGCGGCAATGAATCAAGCATCATCTGAAGTTTTGATTCCTTTTTAAGAATTTCACTCAATGAGTCATCACGTTCCTTTAATTCGTTTTGCATTTGCCGGAGTAAAATGGTTCTCTCCAGCGAATACATTATTGCTTTTTCAAGTTGCCTGCTGTCAACCAGATCTTTAACCAGATAATCCTGCCCACCGGCTTTAACCGCTTTGCTGGCAAGTTCTTCATCATCCAGACCGGAAAGAATAATAATTGGAGTGTAGTGGGAGTTTTCCTGCAATTTGAGAAAGGTTTCATATCCGTGGCTGTCGGGAAGAGTTAAATCGAGTAACACAAGATCAGCACCGGAAGTAGAGAGGTATTCTATGCCTTCATAGAGGGTAGGTTTAACAACCAATTTGCATGCTTTAAGGGTAAAATCCTTGAGCATTTCGAGAACAAGCCTTGCATCACCCGGATTGTCTTCTATGAGTAAAATAACAATTGGTCTGATGCTGGATTCACTATTCATACTGGCACTTCTTTCTCAATAATAGATTTCAAAGAAGAGATTTGCATGTTCACCGTATTCAGAACCCAACCGGATTTGGCAGAGTTGCTGTCCACTGGTGGATTTTCTGCCGGCTAACCCTAATCCGGTTATACTGCTCAGTAAAAGTAGCTAATTTTGAGGTAATTTGAAAAACACAGTGGCAAATTGTGGCATAATTGCTGCCTCAAGGCTCGTGCAAACGGATTTACTCATCCATGCAACGTCATATTCCCCTTCCTCATAGGGTTCAGCGGCCCTGCCGAAAGTGTTTCTGATACAAACTTCCCGGTGAAACAATCCGGTCTTTAGTTATGCTCTTTAATGCTACAATGCAAAAACTACTATAACTTCTCGTAAACGATATGTGGTATCACCTATCCTTCTCATCAGTTTAATTAACCAATGGAGAAAATAAACTTTCAATTTCAGAAACACTGTCTATAAAAAAATCAGCCCCTGCTTTAACATACATCTCACGATTATTCCAGGAATGATCATTAACAACTACTGCAATAAAAGAGACAGGATGCCATTTTTTGATGCCGTTCAAAAAGTCCAGCCTGCTGCCGACAGATAACGCCATTCCAAGTACAACATATTCGGGACGCATTTCTTTATAAAGCGCTATCGCAGCGCTCGTATCCGGTGCGATTCCAACTTTCTCCACTTCGCTGTTCTTGGACAAACTAAACACCATGCCGGTGAGAGAACTTGATGGAGCGTCAATAATTAATATTCTCATTTTCGCCGTAAAATTATTGCCTGAATCTAAACGTAAACCAAAGGGAATTCAATCGATAATAGTGCGATCTTTTTGTAGAATTTTTATGGGTTTATCGTCATACTTGGGACTACAATATTCAGGAAAGATAAACGAAGCGAAGGCAAGACAAAAACGCGTTTCAGACAATGGAATGACTTAGCACCTGGCTAGGGGCGATATTTAATCAACCAGCCCGTTCTTCACACAATAATAGGTAAGTTCTGCATTATTTTGCAGATCCATTTTTTCCAGAATCCGTTTCCTGTATGTACTTATGGTGGTAACACTGAGGCTCAGAAGTTCTGCTATATCGCCTACCGTTTTGCCGGTAGCAATCAACCTCATGATTTGAAATTCCCGGACAGATAACAGATCCTGAATTGACTTAACAGGGGTAGTCTGCAAGTCATGAACCAGCTTTTCCGCTATTGCAGCACTGACATAAATACCGCCGTTTAAAATTTTTCGTATAGCCTCAATGAGGTTTTCAGCCGCGCTTTCCTTGTGCATATACCCGGAAGCTCCTGCTTTAATGGTGCGGACAGCGTAAAGATCTTCAGAAAGTGCACTTAGCATCAGCACGGGAACATCTGGTTGAACGTTTTTAACTTTAACCAGCGCATCAATCCCGCTTAAGCCAGGCATCGCAATATCCAAAATGATCAAATCGTATTCACAGGTTTTCAGCTCTTCGAACAACTGGTCCGCATTTGCTGCTTCAGCAGACACCGTCAGATCCTTCTCGTCGGAAATGATCTGCCGCAAACCGTTTCGAACAATCGGATGGTCATCCGCTATTATAATTTTATACATCCTCATCCTTTAAATGGTAGTGTAAGTAAAATTTGAGTCCCTTTATGGGGACTTCCTGTTATCTGTAGTTCGCCGCCAAACAGCAGTGCTCTTTCTTTCATTCCAAGAATGCCAATGGCATTGATATTGGAAATCTCAGACTGACTAACGCCAATTCCATCATCTTCAATTCGTAATTGTATCTCATCCTTTTCAACTGTCAAAGACAGAAGCACCTTGGTTGCACCTGCATGACGAATTACGTTCGTGAGTGCCTCCTGAAGTATGCGATATATTGCTGTTGCAACAGCCGGATCAAGGTTTACCTTTTCAACATTTGAATTGAAGGAACAATCGATGCCACTTCGCTTGGTAAATTCCTCAACCTCGCATTCAACTGCGGCCACCAACCCCAGATAGTCAATAACATTTGGTCTAAGCTCAGTGGAAATAACACGCACAGATTTAATCATCGCATCAATCATTTCCGATATCCGTTTGATCTTTTGCACTATCAGATCAGTATTTATACCTTCATGCTCCGCCATCTTTTTGGATATCCAAACCAGATCCATTTTAAGCCCCGTCATACTTTGCCCCAAATCATCGTGCAGTTTCCTGGAAAGGTTCAACCGCTCCTCTTCTCTCACGGATTGCAAATGAGATGCCAACACATGAAGCTGTTCATGAGATTTATGGAGATCGTTTTCAATCTTTTTACGGGCGGTAATATCCAGTAAAGCGCCCGTCAAGCCAACAATATGGTTCTTTTCATCGTGAAGCGGTTCAAGGAACATTTCCAGAACGAGATTGCCTATGGGACTTGAAAGGGTGATCTCATTATGTGATCCCGTTCCGGTATCGATAACTTTTTGCTTTAATTGAGAAATGTACCGGGCATCATCCGGCTCAAGAATATCCATATCGCTTTTCCCGGTGATCATTTCCGGTGAATAGCCAAAAATCGGATTATAAATCCAGGTAAACCGAAGATTGGTGTCCTGATTAAATACGGTGATATCGGCTGATTTAATAGCAAGCCTTATCCTCTCCTCATTTTTGCGGAGCATATCTTCCGTTCTTTTCCGATGAGTAATGTCCTGAAAATAAATGGTTACACCATCCCGGGAAGGAAATATCCTGTTGTCAAACCAACGGTCCAGCACAGCATTGTACTGCTCAATAGTAGTGGGACACTTTTCACTTACTACTCTTTGACAAGCTTTATAGATAGGTTTATCAACTGATTCGGGGAATGTTTCCCAAACATTTTTGCCGATTATGTCCTGCCATTTTTTGTCCAGAAGGTCCAGGGCTTTTTCATTTACGTAAGTATAATTCCACTTGCTGTCAATAGCCACAAACGCATCTGAAATGCTCTCCAGTATATTATTTATCTGAAATTGCAATTGTATCTGCTGCTCTTCGGCCTTTTTTCGTTCGGAAATATCTCTAATAATAATACACGTTCGTTCCTGCCCTGCTTTATCTTTGAATACTGCAGAAAATGCATCACCCGGAAATTTCGTTCCGCCTGCCCGAATAAAGGTAAGTTCAGAGCGAACCCTCCCTGAGCGGGCTCTTTCGTACAGAATTGGGTTTAATCGTGGATCACTCATATCCACAAGCCCTCCCCTTCCAACTTCGCATATCTCAGCCTCAGTCCGACCGAACATTTCACACGCTGCCGGATTAGCCGCCAAAATGCTCCCGTCAGGTATTGTCAACAATATCGCGTCAAGACTGTTCTCAAACAGGGAACGATATTTTTCCTCTCCTTCCCAAATTTTTGCTTCAGCACTTAATTGCGCTGTGGTATTCATGGATATGGCAAGAACGGTTTCCACTGTTCCCTCCTTGCTGTAAGTATCAGCCACCAGATTGGTCACATAGTGCATCATCCCGGCAGGTGATACAAAATCAAACTCAAACGTTTTTGTCTGACCGGTTTGAAACACTTCCTCCAAACCAAGCTCAAAAAGCAAACACATGTGCTCCGGATAACCAAGTTCATGGATTGTTTTTCCGGTACAATCCTGCATCAAATGTTTGGTCTCGTTTTCTATACTGCGGTTAATATACAAGTGTCTCCCCTCCCGATCAAAGCGGGAAATGATCTGCGGGAGATTTTCGGCAAGTAATTTGAAACTATCTAAATTTGCACTGATAAACATGCTTCCAATGATTTGTGTTTTATTTCGTACCTGACTTGGTCAAGTCAAAGCTAAAAAAAAGCGCTCCTTCCCTCCCTGCAAAAGCAATGGTGTCAACTTAACAAATACAATGAGCGAATGTCATTCCCGCGAAGGCGGGAATCTACCTAATCCGAGCCATTTCGAAGACAATTCCATCGTCAGCGTCTTGCAGTTTACGCTAAGTTGACACCATTGCTCCCTTTGCGAACAGGGAGGGACACAGGGTGAGTTTTACTTGCACCTTATCCAATATTTTGTCATTTCTGGTTAAACTATAATTGTTTAGGCATCTGAACAATTCTGGTTGCAATATTCGAAAAAAACACACAAAAGAAAAGAGAAGCCTTATTGAATGAACAGAATTGTCCTATTCTTTTTCCGTTTTCCTGAATTCGATCATACCTCCGGCCACACTTTTGCTTTTTATCCCATGATCAGAAAGAATTTTTTGAGCTTTGGCAGATCTGACCCCGGATCTGCAAATGACCGCAACATTCTTGTATTTCAGGTCTGCAAGTTCATTAATTCGGTCCTCAAGCTGTTGTAACGGAATATTCAACGCTCCATCAATCTTCCCCAGTTGCCCGGTAAGCTCTTCCGGCGTTCTTACGTCCAGAATAACCAAACTTGAGTCCTCTGCCATTGCCTGTCTGAGGCCACTCACCGTTATGGTGCCCTCCTTTTCCTGAGCCTGGGCCATACTTGAAAAGAGCACAAAGACAGCTGCAATAAACCACAATTTCGAAAACATCACCAACCTTTCATTTTTATGTCAGTTAAATATGCCAAATCCGGTCCACAAGGCAAATGCATAAAGTACCCCTATAACCCGCTTCTCCAATCTGATTTATTTACTGGTTCAATCCGCATCCTCCTTGTCAGCGTGTTTGCCGTATCCATCTGAGGGAGCGAACCAAAGGTGAGTACCTGTGTTGGGCAACTTACGATGCAGGCAGAACACCTTACACATTCAACATCATTCATCGGTATGCCTTTATTCGCATAATTCATTACGTCAATTCCCATATGGCAAACTTTTGTACAAATATTGCAGGAAATGCATTTCTTTTTCTCGGAGAAAATCCGGTATTTGGAAAATCGGGCATAGATATGCATGAGAGCTGCCAACGGACAGCCAAAACGGCACCAAACCCGGCCGCTTAGAAAAAAATAAACACCAACGCCCAACACACCTGAAAAAATAACATCGATGCTGAAATAATATATTTTCTGAAGAAAATCAGCAGTGTAGGAAAACTTTTGGTTAAGTAAGGGAATGTTGACATCATTCAGAACACTGATCAGTTTAACCGCGGTTATTATGAACGCAACTGCAAGTACCCATTGCCCAATGTTCTCCATTTTTTTCGCTCGTGCACCGTGAGGCGCAAGAGTCCGGTATTCATCTCCAAGAGTCTCAGCCAAAGCTCCGCACGAGCATATCCAGCCACAATAGGCACCCTTACCCCACTTGTACACCATTAATGGAATGATGATAAACGACTGTAACAAACTAAAAATGAGCCAGAAAGCAGTGATGTGCCCATTATAGAGATTACCCAGATTTAACGGCCATGCCAGCACTAATCCATACGTTCGCCAATAACTGCCGTTTGGAAACACTTGAGTCATTATGAAACCATCAGATGCTCCAAAAGCGCCCGCTTTCCCAAGGTAAGGGAAAATAATTTCGGGTAAAAGGAATAGAGGAAAAACCTGGATGAGCATTAACGAGAGGGTTTGTAAGGTAATGTATTTGGTTGATTTAACGACAATTCTTCTGACTCCGAATATCACTATGGTAACCGAGTAAAGACAGCCGTACCAAAATACTGGAGGTTTGCTTAGCACTTCAACACCATAATACTTGTCACCAAAGAACACGATAACAAAAAAGATCCCAACTGCACCAAAATAGCTGTACTTAAATGTCCTCCAACCAAAAGAAAAATTTTTAATGGTCTCTCGGGCAAATTTCCCCAGCACATATATCCCAACAAAAATAATGACGATAAAACATAACCATGCCAGTAATGCATTCACATACTCCGTTGCATTATACATGCTTACTCTGTTGGAGAAAACATCCGACAATATCAACCCGGGCAGAGAAATAAGCCTGATCCAGAAATCCGATTTCCACAATTGTCCAAACGCCTCGCCAAATGACTGCGCTTTTCCATTATAGAAATATTGCGAAAATGCCTGGCTGCTTTTTCCAAAATATAGGACGCCGGCAAATAACACCAGCAAAACAAACTGCAATTTATGATAAAACGAAAGGTCCCCCTCCATCCTGATATTGCTCCGTTTAAACAATTCCAAAGGAAGTTCTTTTCCAATCATTGATAACACCATGGTGTTATCAATCTCTGTTGTGTCACCGGATTTTCCAACCAGAATTACGCTGTTCTCTTTAATTTCCTTCACGGTCGAGCCAAGCAATATTCTGATTTTCCCTTCGGCCACCAGAGAATTCAGTTTGATTAAATTTCCTTCCTTCGGTCGCGAAAATTCCAACTTCCGGTAAGATATCGTTACTCGATTGGCATATGCAGCAGTTGCAATCGCAGTTTCCAGTGCTGAATCACCTCCCCCGACAACCAAAACGTTTTGAGAACTGGCATCTGCGGGATCAAAGAGCCGGTTAAATACTTTCGGCAGATTTTCTCCCGGCACATTCAGCATTCGCGAATTACCCGATTTCCCTATGGCAAGTATTACCCTTAACGCTTTGAACACTTTCCCCTCGGTATTTATCTCCAGGTATGATGACCGCTTGGTTATTTTATCCACCATGATCCCCTCAAGAATCGGAATGGAATAATTATCTGTTTGATTGGATAATTCCGTAAGCAGGGACTCCTTTGTCCCATCAGATATGAGCAGTGCAGATTCCTGTTTCAGATCCGCTGGCTCTGCAAATATTGGTTTTCCTTTGGGAAAATTTTTAACCGTGTTGAATTTCTGTGCAGATTCCAATATCAACACGTGCATATTATACTTCATCGCTTCGATGCCCGCGGAAATTCCAGCAGGCCCCGCGCCAACTATTATAACATCAATCACTTCCGGATCAGCCTTCTGTATTCGTTGTTTTTGGAAACCTGGATCAGTCCAAATGTGATCTATCAGTTTTTTCCCGTTTTCCGCCGCGAATTTAAGTAATGGAACTCCCGTCAAATCTCCGGCTATATAAACACCCTCAACCGGGGTTTCACCATTGCCGTCAATAACAGGGTATTTTTCAACATCACCTCTTGGCGAATCTGCCTGCAACCATTTAAAATACTTATTGGACAATAATGGCATCAAATTTCTCCTTATTGACAATATTCACATTATTCGCATTATTCAGCGGTCGAGCCACCGCAACTGCTTCCGGAACCGGCTGTACAGCCAAAACAATGCGCACCGAATTGAATCCTACGTTGCATTAGTTCGTCAAGATTAAAATCAAATATGCTCTTCATGCGGTGATTGATTATCTGCAGATTAAGCATCTGGTTAAAATCACAATCATAAATTGCTCCGTCATACCCAACGCTCAACAATGAACGGCACATTACGCCTTTGGCAGCAGATGGGTTGAAGGCGGCAAGCAGTTTATCCATATACTCCTCGTACATCCCGAGCCTTTCCAATTGTTCTCTGAACCGGTGAATTGGCATATTAGTTATCGTAAGAAGATTGTTGAATACCAGTCCAAATTGCGACCACAACTCCTTTTTAAAATCTGCTTCCAATGTCTTTTGAGAGGCCGGCAGGAAAGCGCCGACCGGATTGTAAACCAGATGAAGTTTCAACCCTGAATCTTTCTGACCATAACCAACCTCATTTAACAGCCGTATCGATTCAATGCTCTTTTCGAACACTCCGCGACCACGTTGCTTATCGGTGAAATACTTTTGGTAATATGGGAGCGATGAAATAACTTCAACCTCATTGCTGGCAAAGAATTGAGGGAGGTAATCCTTTCGATCCCCGTTTTGCGGATTCCCGTCGAAGGTTACCGTTAGATTGTGCCGCACCATCACGTGTTTACAAAGCCTTTTTGCCTCTGTCACAAAATAGTCAAAGTAATGATTCAGTTCCGGTGCACCTCCGGTTATGTCCAGATTTTTTATGCAATCATTGGCAGCAAGGATCTCCAAACATCTATCAATCCCTGCCCTGTCCATTTGCTCCGTGCGCTTTGGCGAAGCATCAACATGACAATGAAGACATGCCTGATTACACAATTTGGTAATATTAACCTGCAGCGTTTCAACCGAGATAGGGTTTAATTCCAGATTTTGTTCTGCAACCGTTCTGTTAAAATCATATCTTTCTTCCTGATGATGACCCGTAGAATTCCTGATGTTTGAACCTTCTGTTTTCATGCTCCTTCTTTCTCAAGAACATTAAGCATCTGTACACCGTGCACCAGATTCATTCCCGCCGCCATTGCTGCCGCCACATGAATTGCCTCTGTCATTTGGTCAGGATTTGCCCCGGTTTCAAGACATGTTGTTGTATAGGCATCAATACAATAGGGGCATTGCTTAAAATGAGCGATTGCCAATGCAATGAGCGCCTTCTCTCTTCTGCTAAGAGCACCTTCTTCACCGGTGGCCGCTGCATAATAATCAAAAAATTTTTTCATCAGTTCCGGCTTAAACTTGCCCACTTCAGCAAAACGGCCTAAATCCTTCGACTCATAATAATTCATTTTCAGCTCCTGTTTATTGATGTTGTAATTTCAAATAGTGGCCTGTTCCCGGCAGTTATCTGCCCAATCATTGCTGCGATTATGAAAAGATCAATCAGCCTCAGATCTTATGACGAAAGTCTTAATAGTTCCTTACAAGGTCAGCATAAATATTCGATAATTTTTCCCGTCTCTTTTTCAATCGACTCCAGTTTATGCCCTTTTTTTATCCTTTTTTGACTCCCCTGCCGCGATTCCTGAATCCAACGTTTCAAATCAGCTTCGGAATCGACATCAATAAGAGCAGGTAAAATAAAACATGATTTCCCCTGTCGACTGATTTTCCTCAATGTTTCAACATAAACACTCGCGGTACTCCAGGAAATATCTTGAAATAACTCCTCATTTGGCTGTTTCATCCCCAACAAATAGTATCCACCATCAAGAGAAGGACCTATAACCAGATCACAGGTATCTAATGACTGAAATGCCTCACGGATGATTCCGCGTGTAATATCAGGAACATCAGTTCCGACAATAACAGCCTTCTTTGCGCCATGTGAGAAAACCATTTTGAAAGCATTTTTCATTCTTATACCAAGATCATCTCCCTTCTGAAGCCCATAGAAAAACCGAATTCCCCCCCATCTTCGCATAAGTTTTCCGTCTTCCTCGTCCGGATGAAATATATACTTTCTCATGTCCGGCATATGTCTTATCAGTTTTATAAGTTTTTCAGCAAATAGTTTATACAGCTTTACAGCGCTCTTTTCACCAAGGGTTGCGGCAAGCCTGGTTTTTACTTTCCCGGGATGAGGATATTTAGCGAATATAATGGCTGAATTATGGCCTTTTTTGTTAACCGAAGAATGATAAATCTTCGACAGCCGTGAAGCTGAAAAACCAAGTAAATAGCTCGAGATCAGCCTGAAATTCAGAAACTGCTGTTTCACCAATCCGTTCATAATCTTGCGCCTGGCTGACGTTCTGACAAATCCAGGTAATGAACCAATTTTAGTTTTTTCCCTTGCCCTCCGTAGAATTTCAACATCCTCATAAGCGGCGTAATCCGGGAACTTGCCTATACGATTAAAAAAGTCCTTCCGGAAGACAATGCAGGTATCCCCAAACCGCGTGTAAACCGAATCAAATTTTGAAAGAAAACTGTAGGTATCGAATAATATATGGTCAACATCAAACTTAAGACGGAAGGTGGCAGCCTGATTTTCCGGAAGGGAAAAAAAAGCAAAGAGCAACTCGGCTGCATTGTATGGAAGGGTTGTGTCAGCGTGTAAAAAAAGCAGGATATCGCCCGACGCCAATTCAGCACCAAGATTGCACTGTTTTCCCCTCGAAGGTTCTGAAGAAGTCACCGTGATGTCAGCGGCACCCGCCTGCCAAAGCGTCTCCTTTGTTGGACTGGCATCGCAAACAATAATTTCTGCGCCTGGAAGAATGGCAAGAACACCGTCTATTGTGTCTGCAATAGTATGCTGTTCGTTAAAGGTTGGTATTATAACTGAATACAAAACGGTTTTCATTATCCGGTGGCCGCTTTTACTGTTTGTTGATTTTTTTCACACACTGTACTGTCGGGGCAATTTCTGAAAAGTAATATAAACCTATTTTTGAACTTTTATCAGCTTCTTTAGCAACCTGAGGTATTATTCATTGTGGAATAATTTTTCACCTTAAACTGATTTCGAATAATTGTAAATTAAATTTAAATTGAAAACCACGAGAACTACCTGAGAAGATATGCCTGATACACACCCTCAATTGAACCCAAAGGATTGGGTTGAAAATTTCAGCGATTTGCTGTTCCGTTTCGCTCTGTTACGCGTAAACGACCGGGAACTCGCAAAGGATCTTGTGCAGGATGCTTTCTTGGCCGCATTAAAAAACGTCAACTCGTGGCGTGGCGAAATCTCCGAAAAGAACTGGCTCGTCATGATCCTCAAAAATAAGATAATTGACCACTACCGTCGGAAGGGCTCAAAAGAGGGACTGATAGAACCTGCGAAGAATGAAAAAAACTTCGATTTTTTTGATGATGCAGGGCATTGGACTGAAAAAGCATCTCCAACATCGTGGGATAGTGCCCCGGAACAAAACTATGAACAAGGTGAATTTAATACAATTCTGCAAAAATGTGTCAGCAAACTCTCGGAGGTGATGCGGATGGTTTTTTGTATGAAATATCTGGAAGAAGAAGAATCGGAAATAATCTGTAAGGAATTGATGATCAGTCCGTCTAACTATTGGGTGCTTATGCACCGCAGCAAGGTACAACTTAGAGCCTGTATTGAAAAGAACTGGTTCGTAAAATAGAGTCCGTCTTATGAAACTGCTACATATAACCTGCAAAGAAGCTACTTTTTTAATAGTAAAAAGTGAAGAGCATTCTATATCTCTCATACAGAATCTTAAGTTGGCCCTTCATTTGCTCATTTGCCGCTTTTGCCGTCTTTTTCTCAAACAAAACCGGTGGCTTACTGCTGCACTTCAGAAGCTGGAAACCGAGTCCTCACTAACACCTGCTGAAAAAGAAAAAATTAAAAACGCCGTACATAATTCCGAAAATAAAACAAATTAATTGTAAGGTTTTGCATCTGTATCCGTCTCTAGCTGTATGAAACCGTTATGGGTCAAGTACGAATTTTTATCAGACAAATGGAGTCAGTATGCAGTACAAACCGTTATTATTAATAGCAGCAATAATCTTTTTCGGTTGTGGAAAAGAAGCTAAAACTGAAGTCACAGCGGCAGCGCAACCAGTCACTATGATGAAAGGCACTGAATCAGCAACATTCGCGGGCGGATGTTACTGGTGCATGGATGGTGCGTTCGAAAAGCTTTCTGGACTGAAAGATGTTCTCTCAGGCTACGCAGTAGGGAAACTTGATGGCGGAGGTTCAACGGGCAAAGTTGAAGCGATTCAGGTGATATACGATCCCAAGATAATCAGCTATTCCGAACTGGTTGACTATTATTGGAAACAATTTGATCCAACGGATGCCGGAGGTTCTTTCTATGACCGTGGATCCCAATACCAATCATATGTTTATTATGTTTCCGATGCGCAACGGCAAACAGCGGTAAAAAGCAAAATGAGACTTGAAAAACTCGGTATTTTCAGGAAACCGATTGCAACGAAGATCGTGAAATTTACGGAGTTTATCCCCGAAAAGGAATCAGAGCAGCATTTTTATTTGAAAAATCCCACCCGTTATCATCAATACCGCGACGCATCCGGGAGAGATGAATTCATTCAAAGTATTTGGGGAAATGTCACCATTGCCGCTTACCATAAACTCTCCGATGGAGAAATCAAATCAAAGCTCACGAGGATGCAATACAACGTTACGCAGAACAACGGAACAGAACCGGCCTTCAAAAATGAATATTGGGACAATCACAACGAAGGTATTTACGTTGATATTGTCTCGGGAGAACCACTGTTTTCTTCAAATGATAAATTTGAATCCGGCACCGGCTGGCCCAGTTTCACAAAAGCTATTGATCCAAGGTTTATCGAGCGGAAAGTGGATGAGTCCTATGGAATGGCCAGAGTGGAAGCTCGCAGTAAAGTTGCAGCTTCGCATCTGGGGCACATTTTTGATGATGGACCCGCTCCTACACATTTGCGGTATTGCATGGACTCCGCTTCGTTAAGATTCATTCCCAAGACAGATATGGAAAAACAAGGTTACAAACAATATTTGTATTTATTTCAGTAGTCCACTCAAAAAATATTCATGACTAAAAGCCGCTTGTTCCTGCACCCGCCCACAAGGCAATTGGCAAAAAGCGGCCTTCGCTGTGATGAAGGTTGTTCCGAATATCGCCATCTGTGCGTATATTTGGCTTCAATCATTCTAAACTTAATGAGACAATTATGTTAAAAAAAGTCCTGTTTATTATGCTTTTGATCTGTCTTGCTGTCCCGGCACTGCCACAGGCTAAAGCAGTCAGCTTCAAAAAGCTGCAACAATTCCTCCCGACTGTCAATTTGCCCGGCTTTGAACGCCAGAAACCTACCGGCACATCGCAAACAGTAATGGGAATTTCATCATCAGAGGCAAGTGTTGAATATATTTCAAAACCCGTGGAAAACGAAGCACAGGCAACCATTAAAGTAACCATTCAGGACGCTACCTACATGTCGGCGATGCTGATGCAATTTTCCATGTTACAGGACAATTATGAAAGTGAAACCGAAGTCGGTTACGAAAAAGCCCTGAAAATTAAGGACAAATATCCCGGGAAAATGAGCGTACAAACCGGAGATGTAAAATCCTATTCCATTGAGTTCGGGGTTAATAATCGATTCTATGTGCACATCGAAGCTAATGCAATTAACGATACAACACTGGTAAATTCACTGCTTAATAAAATGGATCTTGAAAAGCTTGGGAAAGTGGAAGCAGAAAAATAACATTTGCCCGCTGTTTTAAAATGACGGCGTTCCATGCCAATTAAGACATGGAACGCCTTCGTTTTAAATACTACGCTGAGTGAGTCCAAACAGAATTAAGTCTTTTAGCATAAAAGCCCCCCGCTTTAAACTAATTGCAAAACAGTTCTATTTCCGTGTCCAGGCTGGCTTTAACTTAAGAACTTTTTTATAAAACTTACATGAAGGGATATGCGCGCCGGGCAAATAACCGGTACTCATTAAAAATTCATTAACTATTTCCCCGCCGGTGAATCTAAAGGTTTTTTTGAACAGTTTAACCCATTCTTCTTTGGTTTTTGGATGATGCATGTCCAGCCAATTCTTGAAGGAACCATGCTCCTTCTGCAGGGCTATGAGCACTTTGGCATTTTCAATTGCTGCATCGATTTTTAACCTGTTTCTAATTATTCCCGCGTCCTCCAACAGTCTTGTTCTCTCTTTCACGCCATATTTGGCAACCTTGGCAATCTCAAAATTGTCATAAGCTTTGAAAAAATTATCTTTCTTCTTCAGAATAGTGCTCCAGGACAGCCCGGCCTGATTTATTTCCAGCACAAGTCGGCCAAACAACTGATTATCATCTTCAAGAGGATATCCATACTCATGCTCATGATAAAGCCGGTGCAGGTTATCTTCTTCCATGTAAAGAACGGCTTCGCAATAACTTGTTACTACCGGCTTTGGATCAGGCTTCATTTCCGGTTTCGTCTTACCCATAATTCAAGTCCTCTTTTCATTCATTTGGGAGGCAAAATACACCATGATTTTAAATCATACAAATGAAAGGCCTCATTTTTCCGGTTTCTGGACAAGACCGATTTAAAATGCAAAGAAGCTATCCCATCAGTTTTTTATGGAATAACTTCTTTTGCCCATAGAGCCAAGACACGTTAGGCTTTAGAGAAAAAGTCTCATGAAGTGACGATCATATAAGTTATAAGTTACGTTTTCAGCAATAACATCTTCAAATTTTTCCAACACATCGGTATATTTTTTGCCCAGTTCAGCCGCTACTTTGAAACCGGTATGCAGCAGTTGGCGGAAATGGATGTTGAATTCTTTGCAGCTTTGGTCATGTGCCAGCGTGTTGGCGAACTTCTCCGAGTCCCAGCCATCAACTTCCGCTGGAGTCGGTAAAAGTTCACGATCGATATCTACAACGGTAAGATATGGTTTAAGCATCTCATCAATTCTCGCATAAGTGGCACGATATATTTCTTTGGCTATTACAAGACCTTCACCACCGGCTTTTGCAAGACCAATCAGTTCTTCCAACCAGGTTGTTCCCGCTGTTTTCAGGTGGATTCCCGCATCGTGTTTATGAATGATTGCATTGATGGGAGCATACAGCGAAAATTTATCGCTTCCTGAGTGCACACTTAATTTCAGATTTTCCGGCAGTCCGAACATTTTAACCGCGTATTTGGTTACCAGCACATCATCTTCAAATTCACGCGAAAATTTATCAACATCACCCACGTAGTCAACACCTTTGTTAAATCTGCCGCTGAATTTTGGCGCGATGGTCTGTACAGGAACTCCTTCTTTGGCAAGCCCCATTAAAATGAAGAATAACTCTTCCGGTGATTGCGGTTCAAGATTTTCGTCCACCGAAACCTCGGTCACAAAATTACCCTCACCCTTTGCTGCTGCAATTTGTTTGTAAATTGCTGAAGCCTCCTTTATTGCCACCAGATACTTTGCCGCGATAGCACGCAATTTTTCTTCGGTCACGTCGAACGATTCGGATGCACCCGGAATGGATAGTGTCCCAACGAATTCCGATGCGTCAGTAAGAAACGCGGCAACATCAGACTCACTTGGAACAAGACCTATATAATCTGCCACATCAATGGTAAAGAAGTTACAATGGGAGATGAAGTCACCGACCGTTTTCAGACCAATGTGATCTGCATCGACATAATAGGAATCACTCCAACCAAGAGCTTTTACTGCGTTATCTGCCTCAATCCGGGCATCCTGAGGAACAGAGCCTATCAGACTGTGTTCACGCCGCGATTTGTTCCATACAGGAACCGCTGGCACGCCGTTTTCTTTTAGTTTTTTGAGAGCAGACAATTGAGCAACACCTTGATGCCCGAATCTGTCTCCAATGCCGACTGAGTATTTTTCTATTAACATGTACTACCTATCTGATTTAATATTATATCGAGTATTAAAATTGACCGGATATATTTCACCGGTTTGCTTTTGGCCACACACCGGCCAATATCATTTACGTGCAAGATCGTCAAGAACCTTTTCAGGATCCCATTTGCCCTGGAACGTCCAGAGTGGTGTTATATTTTCATTTTTTAAATTTGGTGCAGCATCCGTAAGGTTATTCTTAAACCAGGCAAAGTCCCCACCATCTCGGTGGCAACCGTCAAAATAGTAACGGTTTTCCCATTTGATTTTTGAAGGGCCACAAAAATATATTGGCTTGTCTGCCATGGTTGAAGAGAAACTGCAATTCAGCAAATAAAATGCAGCTTCACGGTGATGTCTGCCAAGGGGGAAACCGGGCACCCCATCAAAAGTACAATTCCTCAAAACAAATTTCTGGTCTCTGTCATAGTCTCCGTCCATCCATATGGAAGCGGACAAATTATGACCAAAGAATTTGCTGTCTGTTATGTAGCACCAGCCGCGCGGGCAAACATAATCAACATAGCCCTCAAACCAGCAGTTTTTGTGATAATACATCCCATCCTTGGCATTCCACAAGCTAAGTGCATCCCCGCCATCCGATATAACGCGGCAACTGTCCAGAATAATTCGCGTTCCCCCTCCGCGTATGGTGAATTGGTGATCGGTTTCATTGAATAGTGAACCGTAATTGTTGTGCATGGTCAAATTCCTGAAAACGACATCGTGAACACCATTCTGAATATTGACAACTGCACTTCCCCAGTCGGAATCGTTATTCTTACGCCAATTTTTCCGCAGCTCTGCAAATTGAATTTTAGTGTTTTCCGGACTTTCACCTATCAACGTTATATTACTTTTCGTTAAAAAAACTTTTTCGTTGTAAACACCGTTTTTTATAAAAATCGTGTAGTGCCTGTCATTCGCTGCGGGAATAGCATCAAGGGCTTCCTGTATTGTATAAAAATCACCGGTCAAATCCTTTGCAACAATCAGGTCTGCCATCCCCAGCGCAGTATGAATAGTATCAGAATAACCGGACTTTTCAACAAGATACTTTTTCAGGGGAAGATTAAGCTCATGAATTGATTCTGCTACCATGCCGGCTATGAGGCTTGCGCCATGCCTGTTAAAGTGCGTATCATCAAATTTTCCTTCCGGAAAATTCTTGTATACACCGGGTGCAGCCCTCAGAAACAACTTTTTCGAGCCCTCAGTACCTGCTTCAGAAAACACAACTAAGGTTTTTGCATGAATATCTGCCACCGGCACTTGCAATTCCTTACCTGTTTCTCTCACCACCTGCGGATAATCCCCATGCTGGTCAATGAACTTCCCCTCATCAGAAAATTTACGTCTGTTTGCCGGCGTCAGAAGAACAGGAATTGCGCCTCTGTTTCTAGTATCATTAACAAAGCGGATCAAATTTTGTTTGTAGGTCGTATGCGCCTCTGCATACCTGCTTGTATCGCTGTTTTTTTGATCATTATGTCCAAATTGAATGAAGACATAATCGCCCGGTTTAAGTTTCTGTAAAACTGAATCCCAAAGTCCCTGGGCGATAAAACTCTTCGTGCTCCGGCCGTTCCTGGCAAAATTCTCAATTCTGAGGCCATCCTGAAAATAAAATTTGAGAAATTGCCCCCACCCACGTTCAGGATTCACCTGTGGTGGTTTGTCCGCCATGGTCGAGTCGCCTATCAGATATACTGATGGTTCTCCGGCTGGGATGAAGGCAAGTGAGCATATAATGACCACCATACTCGATATGAGTATAGCAATTTTTCTGGTAAGGATTTTCATCAGATTAGATAATAAGCTTTAAGCAAGCCGGATTTATTGATCCATAAATCCGGCTTGTAAAATATGTGCAGAACTGGAGGAAAAAATCAGATAGCTAAATACTTTTGATTGACGCTTTCCTCAATCATGAGGTTAGTGCTCAGTTGTATCTGTTTTGGAGTGATTGCCTGCGGATCATTGATATGCTCAAGCATCAGTTTCACTGCTTCTGTTCCCAAATCATGGGCAGGCTGATCAATAAAATTAAAAACAGATGGAATGAAACGGTTGAATGTGTTTTTCCCAAAGCACGTAACTTCAATATCCTGGGGAATGCTGATGCCAAGTTCAGCAGCCGCGGAATACATCCCTAGCGCCACAGGATAAGTGACCGCCAGAACATATTCAGGTATATCACCGGTTTCGATTATCTTTTTGAATCCATAATAACCATCTTCTTCTCCAAATCCACCAAAATGCACCCATTTGGGGTTAATAGGAACACCACAATTATTCATTGCCTGTTCGAAGCCTTGGTAACGTGCTTTTCCAATATTGATATGTTGATAACCGCCCAGGTGACCAATTTTGCGATACCCTTTCTTTATTGCATATTCAATTGCAGTGTAAGCCCCGCCAAGGTCATCAACCGAAATGCTTGATGTACCGGGGAGATCGGGAACACGATCAATAAATACGATCGGAATGTTCAGCTTCATTACATGTTTGAATATCTCAAGATCAGTTGTTTCCTGTGTAACAGAAACAATTAACCCATCAACTTTCATCGAGAGCAATGTTTGAATATGGCGTTTTTCGCGTTCTGCCTGTTCCTGGGAAATCGTCAAAACAATTTCATAGTTATTCTCAAAAGCTGTATCGTATACCGCTTCAATAACAGTGGAAAAAAAGATGTGGGCAACTTTCGGAACAACCAGCCCAATAGTGTTCGAACGTCGGGAGGACAGGTTTCGGGCAATGAGATTTGGCATATAGCCCAGTTTTTCAGCTAGTTCCTTCACCCTCTGCTTTGTTTCGATCGATATATCCGGATGATCTCGCAGCGCTTTTGAAACTGTAACATTTGAAACGTTAAGCTTCTTTGCCAAATCCTCCAGTTTTACAGGACGATACTTTTTATTCATTTTAGCGACACCGTATTAATAAATAAGTTTTTTTACTATCTGAAAAGGGATATCTGCAATAATTATTTTATGATTGTTACTGCGGAAGCCCCGGCACCTTCTGAAAGCTCAAATGGTTTTGCAGCTTTCTTCATATCGGTACCTGCGATTCGTATATCCGATGAGTTGGCACCGGACACTTTTAAAAACACTGAAACAGAAGAAAATGCTATATCTTTCAGTTCTACATTTTTTGCTTGCGAAAACGAGAAGAGTGGACTAACTAATGAGCTCAAATTCAGGTTTGCAAACTGTATCCCTTCAATATATGATCCTTCGAATCCAGCTTTTGTTATAAACGTGCCATTTGTGACAGATACATCCTTTAATGCTGACGACTCCAATGCATTGCCGTCAAAAGCTTTCTCGGCGCCATCACAATATATGTTATTAAGGCGAATATTCCGAAAAACAGGGATTTTTTGGGTGTTCACATCATCGTCTTTCATCTTCACGACTCCACCGTCTTCGTAAGAATACTCAAACAATATTGCCTCGTGAAGTATATTTTTCATGTATATACCGTCAATGAACACATTTTCAACCAAACCTCCTTTACCAGGACCGCTTTTAAAACGTAAGCCAACATCTGTACCCACAAAAGTACAATTTTTTACCGAAATATTATTCATCCCTCCGTCAGTATTACTGCCAATTACAAAACCGCCGTGTCCACTGTATACCACGCAATCAGCAATTACAATGTTTTCCAATACCGGACCGGATTCCTTTGACCCGGAGGCCTTCATGCATATGGCGTCATCGCCGGCAGAAACAGTGCATCCATAATACAGAACATTTTTACAGGCACTTATATCCAACCCATCACCGTTTTGAGCCCACCAGTCATTCAGCACCTGAACCTTACGGAGAATAACATTCTCACAAAACCGGAGCGACATGGCAAACTTGGGCGAGTTCTGCAGGGTAAATTCACTCAACAGCAAATTTTTACAGTGATCCAGATTGAGCAGATTGGGTCGGTAGAAATCCCTTAATAATTCATAATCTTCTTTGGTAATATCTTTTTTGCTCTTTTCTTTCAGATACTTCTCGGCGTTCATAGCCTGGGCGCTGGGCCACCACATATCCCCTTTTTCGGAAATAACCCCACCTGAGCGGACCAATGTTTTCCACTGCCCCTCTGTCATTTTATTCTTTTTAACCGGACGCCATGTAGCACCATTTCCATCAAACAAACCTTCCCCGGAAATTGCAATATTCTTCAAACGTGAACCGCTGATCGGGGCCTGAACCACAAAGTTCTTGGATGAATTACCAAGAATTGGGAAAAGGCTGTGGTCAGCACTAAAAACAACCAGTGCCCCTTTTTCAAGATGCAGATCCACATCACTTTTTAGTTCAATTGGGCCCGTTATCCAAAGACCGGCCGGAATCACCACCCGTCCGCCGCCGCTTTCTGAACACTTTACGATTGCATCGTTTATCGCTTTGGTATTAATGCTTTGACCATCTGCCACACCGCCAAAATCTTTTATCGAAAACTGAGCCTGTTTGAATACAGGAGCTTCGATTTTGGGTGCGGTGAAGGGCAGGTTGGTTAAATAGGCTTTGACCTCTCCTTCAATTGCGGATTGCCCATGGAGAATCATTTGCAAAGACAGCACAAATGCAAATGAACTGATAAGTGATTTAAAGGAACAAAGTTTATGCTTCATTGAAAAGGTTCAAATTTGATGTTGGTACAAATTGTTGGCACATGCCATAATAAAAGGAGGGAGCCGCTTTTATTATTGTTTCACTTACATCTGTTGGGTATTGGCGGGGGGTATACCCCCCCGCCTCATCCAAACAGGATCATATCTCACCTAAACTGAATGTTACTTCATTAAGTTCAATTTTTGAATTTGTGTTCTGCCACCCTGTTGCAGTCTGGCAAAATAAACTCCGGAAGTTAAATTCTTCGCATCAAAGGTCACCTCAAGCAATGAACCGGCTTTAGCGTTACCCTCAAATAAAGTTGCAACTTCCTGACCAAGAATGTTCATTACTTTCAATGAAGCGGTGCCTTCAGTGGCAACTGAAAAACGAATCTTGGTTGATGGGTTAAACGGATTTGGATAGTTGTTGAATAATCTGAATTCTTTTGCAGCTATGCTGATTTCCTTAACTGATGCCCATCCTGGAATTGCAACTTTTGTATTGCCACCTGCAAAAACAACTGAGCCGCTGGCTCCGATAGTAATCGCGTTAACGCTATTGTCGAGCATTCCCTGTTTCAGGGTAAGAACACCATTAACGGTAACAGGTCTGATGAACGAAACTGTTGTTGGGTTATCAATTGTAAGATTCTTCACGACAGACGGTAAAAGTGAATCCAACTGAATTGCTGTTCCGTTATAAACATAACTGGCTTCCGGTGACAAGGTATTGGCACCAAGGTTATTCAGATTTCCATTAATTCCTTTTGTATGGGCCGTCTTAAGAGTAGCACCGGCATCCAGGTTAAACGTAATTTTATCTGAACCGCCAAGCTGGCTGCTCTGCATGTCAACAATGGCGCCCGCGCGCACTCCAAAATGGCAGTTAGCCGCAGATGCAATCGAAGCATCTTTGTAGAATATCTGTGTTGAAGTTCCAACAAAAACCAGAGAATCAGGATAGGATGCCGTTGAATTGGTAGTAATCGTTCCTGCTTTCAGATTAACATTACCGGATACATACCAATTGCACATCGCACCACTGCCATTTGCCAAATTCCAAACGCCGGAGGATACGATATCACCTTTTACGTATACAGCTATCGTATCAGCGCCGGATGATCCGGTAGAAGTAAGGCTGCAGGTAGCATCATCGAGAATGATATTTCCATTAATCGTAATTACATTTGCACCCGGGGCAGTGTTACCAATATTGCTGGCAGTTAATCTGACTGCCGTAGGGGTTGAATTTCCTTTGATTATATGTAAATCACCGGAAATAACATTTCCACCCATTCCAAAATTGAGCGCAGAAGTACCATATGTGGGGCAATTCCAGGAAAGATTATAGAAATTCTGATTGGTATTGGAAGGCATCTTCGAAACAACACCGGTCAGCAGACAGGTTGAACCGGTATTCCATGTTGCAACAGGCACATTTCCTGCATCAGCATCGTGTTGATATACACTGCCGGTAGCAAATGTTAATGATCCCGTAACACCCATTTTACCGCTTTTAGAAATTACTTTTTTGCTGATGGTGACCGGGACATCAACAACAACCGAATCCGTGGCTTGAATAGTAATGGTTTCATCTCCTGTTGGTATTGCAGTTGCCGCTGCCCATGCCGTTCCGCTATATTTTTGCCACGTTGAAACCGCGCTCCAGTTGGCACTGGCTACCGACCGGTAGTCACCTGCACTTTGTGCAAAAGTTGATAATGCTGACAATGAAATCAGGCACGCCATTAGGAAAATCGTTCGAATATATTTCATAACTGTACTCCAATAATTAATGATTATGTATAATATTTTTTCAATACCTGAAAGAGCCATCCCTGCTGCATGATTATATTTCCCAGAACTTATTCATAATAAATATGAAACATGTTTGAAAAGTACAAACTAAAACAGTTTTGGCAATGTATAGTTCAGATCAACAGAGAAACAATACGTTTTTTTAACATTCTGATAAATGGTGTTTTCCATGGTATCATCATATCTCAACAAGGCATATTCATAGGCCGCATTTAATTGAAAAGACTCGTATGATATGCCAAAACCAACGGAATATACCACCGTGTTGGCCGCTTCACCGTCAATTGGATTTCCTTCAGGTTGGAAAACTTCATACTGTTCCCGGGCACCCAAACGAACTGCCAGCCATTTATTCGGTGTATATTCCAATCCGGCATGGATGTTTGAAGCCTCCAACCATGGTTTCGATTCCGCGGCTGAGCCTGTTTGCTGATATTTCATTTTATCAAATGGGCGATATTCGTATTCGAGCGCCAATTTTAAATATGACTTAATGGGAGCTGAAATACCAATCATTCCACGAACCGGAATGATGATCTTTTCTTCACCATGTATCTGGTTGGTCTGCGAAGTTCCGGCTGAATCTCGTTTTTCCGTATAAGAATACGTTCTTGTGATCGTAGTTTGGGGTTTAACAGAAAAGCCAATTTTAAATCGTTCTGAAGAATAGGAACCGCTGAAGGTATACTCTTGTCCGGTATAATCGGAGGTGCCATACGTTGTGACACTATAATCAACTGAATCTGCTCTGAAATAATTGGCTCTGAAAACCAGTTTGCTGCGTCCAAGCGTGTATGCGTAGTCATCTGATGAACCTTTTATATACAAAGCACTTATACCGAAAGAAAGCGAATTATCCAAACTGAAGGATAATGCTCCCCCATATCCGGTTAGCTTCCCTTCCCGGCTGGTAATTGACTGATACAATTGAACCGGTAATGAATCTGCACCGGTTAAATAGAGAAATGGACTGGAATAGGCTCTCTGACTGGTGATGAACGGTGACATCACGTTATTGTTCTGATAGAAGTGATTCAGATTTGCGTATTGTGTAACGCCGCCGCCAAGAACAAATTTCATGTCACCCATCTCATACGGAACGGCAACCATCCCCTGCAAGGGGTAGTTCTTTGAAGATGATTTTGTCCAGTTTGGACCGATTTTGTCATAGGGACGAGGCATTTTGTTTGAGCCTGTGTCCACTACTGAAGTATCGTGATAAGGCACCAGATCAGTCAACCCTTCCATGAAAAGACTCCACAATGGCTGATATTTTGCCGGTGCATACTGCTGCAACTGGCTGGTGTTGTTGTTCTGATAATAATTCCCAACCGAAACTTGTGGCCCGGTGAGTGTGTATAACGCAGCAGGATTGGAAAACATGATGGTAATATCATTATGCATTCCGAGTGAAGTTCCACCCATTGCCCGCGATGCAGCGGATGAGTTGGTTGTATGATCCAGACCTTGAGTGTTTAGTTTTGGATCAAAACCCTGAGCTGAAACAGTTGCTGCAGCATAAACAATCACCATCATCACCGTGCTGATGAACAGTGCAGATAACTTTTTATAAATCATAAACCAACTCCTATGCTAAAACGGTGCACGTCACCCAAATCATTATTTACTGAGCCATAGCTGTAATCTATGGTTATATCTGCCAAAGTGCTGATAGGCCATTTAACACCGGCACCGAACGAAAGCCCTTCAGAATCATAGTTGAATTTATAACCAACACGAACGGCAAAGGTCTCCTTGAATTCGTATTCTAGTCCAAGATGTTCTTGTTGTGCATAATCATTCGGTTGAAACAAATCAAAGGCAACACCAATGCGGTTCTCATGATTCTCCATTACAATGGCGTCCTTTCCGAGCAGGTTTGCGGCTAATCCCCAACGGAACTGCATAGGAATGGAATTTTTGTCTTTGGCATATTCCACATCCGGTCCAAAATTTTGAAGCGCTATTGCCAGTTGGATAGATTTGTAACCGGTATTGTAGTGCATTCCAAAATCAAACGACACACCGCTTCCGGTTGTGCTTACATCTTCATAAACGCCCTTGCTGGTCATCGCCCGGACAGTTTTTCCTCCGTACAACGATTCGACTGCAAATTTGGCACCCACACCGGTTGAAAACTTATCCGTCAATTTTGCCGCATACGAAACCCCTACAACCATGGCATAAGGACGGAATGTACTGCCGGTCAAGAACGGCGTGATATCATTTGCATACTGCGCATCGCGAATGGCTTCATCAAATTTGCCGTAATCCACGTATTGAAACAATACCCCAACAGAACCTATATTTCCCAACGAATAAGATGCGGAAAGTGCTTCAATCCGCGTGTCGTTCATCCACTGCATATAGGTATTGGAAAACTCAAGTGAGTTCTTGGGGGTGATGCTTGCCGGGTTCCAAAAAACTGCTTCCGCGCCGGATGCCAATACACTGTATGCATCGCCCATTGCGGTGGCACGCGCGCAGGGCATTACTTTTAAGAACTGCATCGAGGTAGTTCCGACTTTCTGTGCAAAACCAGAAAAACTGAAGACGCCGATTATAAACAGCAGTTGCACAAAACTTTTAAGGATATTCATTTTTTAAAATCCTTCGTTAATGAATAATGACAAATTTGCCTTTGGAAATTCTTCCCGTCTCGGCATCTTTAACTGTAAAAAAGTAAACACCCGAAGCAATCAATTGCTGATTACGGGAAACCTGATACCATGATACGTCAGCAAAAGTATCACCCTCGTGTTCAATCGTATGGATCAACTGACCCGCAAATGAATATATCTTAATGGTGCATTTCTTGGTTAATCCAATGAACGTCATACGATCAGTAATTTCACCACCACTGGCACTTCCTTTTTGCCCATTCGTAACAATAAGGGGATTAGGTACAACGTATACTTTTCCCAGAATATATCCCGGGGGAATTGGGGATTGCGTTTCATGGTTGATAAAGTTTGACATACCACTGTGATTGCCGAGAGCATCAACGGAAACAACCGCATAGTTTACTTCCAGTCCTATTTCGCTCAACAAATCAACATATACATATACTGAGTCATGCCAGTTTCGCGGGTCTCTTATGGATATACTGTCCGCCACCGTCCAAGGACCTAGTGGATCGAGCGATCGGTAAACAAGGTAATGACTCAGCGATGACAAAAACTTCGTCGAGTCTCCCAATTCAGCCTCTGGACCCCAGGTAAGTTTATTGGTAGCTGCTCTCATATTTTCAACATGCAAGATAGGGGCCGGACGAGGAACCGGAACACTATATACTCCATGTTCGGGTGTCAATTTTGGATCAAACTGAGTTGTATTATACGATTTCAGTGATCCTCCAATATACATCTGGATTGCCCTGTCTGCCACATCGCGAATAGAAACCACACCGGGGTGAACATACCACGGAAGAGGATGGGTCTGCAGATAATTGCTCCCAACGGGAACATTTGCTTCCGGATAGGTGAGCGTTTTATACCAGCTTTGCACCGGATGTAACCCGGTACCGGTCTCCAAACTTGCCTGGGTGCTTCCGCCCATATCTTTATAAATACTGTCAGCAGCTACACCTGCCCCATAACCAATCACTTCAGCTATTGCAAACTTGGAAACTGTACCAGGCGCCATAATATAGGGACCAAAACCATATCCGTGACATACCGGCTGTGCATAACCCAATTTAAACGCCGGCTTAACCCTGCCCATCCAATAGAGATTATCGGCATAATTTACCGAATCCGTATGCCCTTTGAAGGGACCGGTCTTTCTTGCATTTATGTCATACCATGGAAGAAGTTTTGTCTCGTACAAGTTGCCATTTTCATAACGGCACAGGTAGGGTTGTTTCATCTTGTTGTTTTCATCCCATACGTAGGCTGTTTCCGTTGCATCCACATAAAGCTTTGAATTTTCTCTGGTAACCAGATTGTTATAATCGTAATGTAACATCATAATTCCAACCGCCTGTGGAGAATTCAAGCCTCCCCGGTCACCTTCCTGATTCCATACTGAAAACAAGTCGGTTGTGTCCGGTTTGCCGGTTATATCAACATTATACGACAGCCAACGCTGGAGATCAAAACGGGCAAATTGGTTGTTCCGGTAGCTGCCTTCAGACCATTTGTTGAATTTTCTTTCATAACCGAACATGGAAGGACTCAGCGCATATGTCCAGGAAAAGAACACATCTTTCAGCGTATCTGAAGTCGGGTTGGTGATTTCATATTCATAAATAATAAACTGATCGTATCCAGGATAGCTCCAGGCACGACTCGTTCGCGTAACAGTAACACCGGTTTTTATCGCGGTCCATTTTGATATTATTATCTCTTCGGCTTCATTCGGATTAAAGGCGGGATTAATTGTGCCATCGCTTTTCAGCGGAAAGTTTTCAATTTTTTCCACTGTTCCTGGTGTAGTATACACACCTTCGATATCCACCGTTCTGCCATTCGCATCGGAAACAGCTCCACAATAATCCATCACTCTTGTTCCATTCCTGGTGGCAGCAACGTGAAAACCACCACCCATGGAATTATGCTGGCCCGAATACTGCTTTCTGTCAATGATAGTCTTTGAATGCGGCGGCCATTCCATTGATGGAGGTGTACCGTCTGTAATACCGCTTTGACCGGCATCGTACGGTCTGCCAACTTCACCTGTATTATAAACCGTTTGTCGCAGCATGCTGCGTTCATGAATCTTAAACTTCCGGTTCTGGGGATATGCAACCGAAATTAATATGAGAGTCAGTAATAATGAGATTTTCACTTTCATAGATGCATCCTCAATGCTTGATAAAATTGCTTTATAGTTCAACAGAAACTCCAAAATTAAATGATCGCGGGGAATTGCTGTAAAGCATGAACAGTTGATCTACGGCAAAATCATTTAAAGGAATGTTATTCTCGTTCCAGTAACGAATACCTGCATTCGGATCGTCCAGTCCAACACTCTCATAGCGGGTAGCCACGGTGCTGGGGGATATCGCGCTGGTTGGCGCAAATATATAATTGTAATTAAGTATTTTGTTGTTAAATACGTTGAATACTTCACAATACCAGGTAGACTTGACACCTAGGAAATTGTCAAGTCGCTTCACTAATTTCAAATTGAGATTGTATTCAGCAGGTGTCCGTGCGCCAAAAATAAGTTTCGGATTGGATGGCGATGTGTACGGCCTGCCGCTTCTCGCGAACGCACTGGTAGAAATCGACATCTGTTCAAAGATGTTATAGCCGAAAATGCTTGGGCCCCATCCTTCATCCGTAACAAATGCAAGATTCAGTATCACGTTATGCGTTCTGTCGAAACTAAGAAGAGCGTCTCGTGCCGGCACCTTCTGGTTATTCGTGGTCACCGCTCCCGTGGAGTCTTGTGTGAATACAGGAGCCGCAAAATTTGAGGTGGCACTTTTACCGGTTGCAACACTATAGTGATAGGTCAGGCTTCCTACAACATTGCCCTTCTTTTTGGAAAGGGCAATCCTAAAACCGCGAATGTCAGCATTGTCACGATTGAAATAGGTTGTATAGGTTAATCCGGTATAGCTGGTAAAATCCGCGGACTCAATAAGATTTTTCACATCTTTGTAATAACCACTTACATCGAGGGTAAATCCTTCGCCAAGCCCTTGCATAACGCCAAGATCGTAGCTGTAAGTTACCTGCGGTTCGAGCCGGGGATTTCCCAAGATCACCGGCTTGTTGCTTCCCTGCTGCACCCGGGTCGATACGCTATACTGGAATGACGGGCGTTGCAGGAAAGATCCATAATTGGCATGGAATACTGTCGTTGAAGTTACGGGGAAAGAAATTCCCACTCTTGGCTGCAAACGCGCAATAATAGGAGCTTTTTTGCTGTCTGCAGAATCCGGGTTGTAATAAGCGTAAGTATTTGAATCCAATACAACCACGTCATTTTTGATCACGTGGCCGTATATTTTTTCCAGAGTCTTTTTGTAGGGTTCAAATGTGTTCGTATAGGTTTTGGAGTTGGTATTCCACATATCCACGCGGAGACCGACGTTGGAGATCATACCCTCAAACTCCATTTTATCCTGCACATAAACACCAAGTTCATAAGGTTCTGCCGTATAGTTCATAATATCGCCGCCTGAATCAGTGCGGGTCTTTACTCTGTCATTTACGGTTACTTTGTAGCGGTTAAATTGCAAACCACCATTTAACAAATGAGATTTATTAACCTGGCTGGTCATGGAACCTTCCAGCGAAATGGTCTGTGTCCGCTCATTCTCAAAGTTTGACCGTCCATTCATATAGGTAAATTGTTCGGGACTGGCAATCGGTCCAATTAACAAATAGCTCCAGAGTATCTGATTCTTTTTGAAATTGATCAATGAATCGGGAATGTTCAATGGAGCAGTTGTAGATCCGGTTCTATTGTAGGTCGTTAGTGTGTTAAGTTTAATTTCATAAAACGTGCTTTGTGAAAGTGCATGGGAAAGTTTCAATCCCAGCTGGTAATTCTCATTTTGCTCGTAATTGATTGATTGAATTCGGTCAAAGAGAAAATTATAAAAACCAAGGGCACTATAACTGGGGAATGTATTCTTTTTCTCAAATGCATAGCCGCCTATGAGACGTAAGGTTGCGCTCTTCCCAAGATCATAGACTAAATTACCCATTATTTGTCTCTGTTTATCAGGTTCTTCTGTCGGGAAAGTCGGATAGCTTACATTTGATCGAAATGCAAGGAACATTCTCATTTTATCGCTCAAAGGCCCGCCTGCTGTTGCTTCAAACGAGTAGTCCATCTCGTTTCCATATTTCCTGTTGAGATCACGTTTGGTCTGTTTAAGCCAGATTGCCTTAGCTGCTGCTAACTGTACCAGCGTGTCATTCCCAAGAACATTTTTAATTCCGTATGATCCGAAAAATGATGTGGGGTTTTCCGGGTCGGTACCAAGTAGCCAGGTACTGTCCTGTAGAAATGCAGAAAGCGCCCTCATATTACTGGGGTCATAAACATTTGAGCCAAAATGTTTCAACGTAGGCATCCTCTGCCGAAATTCCCCCGTGGTTCGCCATTTGTCTGCCTTGCCTTCTTTCATGGTGATGTTAACAACGCCAGACTGCGCATTTCCATATTGTGCGCCGAAACCGCTGGTTACCACTTCAACTTCTTCAACCGCACTCATGATAGGCATAAACGCAGTAGTACTGTTCAGTGGATTTACCAAACCCATGCCCTGCAAAGTATAAAGTTCCTCACCTTCACGTCCTCCACGGAAGTGGCCATCGGAAACATCGGCAGCCATTCCTATAACATCGCTTACATCGCGCATTCCTGCCAATGCTGCAACATCATCTGCCCGTATTATGGTGCTCGTGGACGTTTTTTCTTTTTCAACGTCAGGCCTGGTCGCCTGAATGATAACTGCTTCTTTTATAAGCGCTGACATTTTAAGAACGAAGTCAGCCTTTGTTGTTTTGCCCGAATTGACAATAACATCCTGCTGAATGACCGCCTGGTAGCCTATCATCGAAGCTTTCAGATTATACTTCCCGGGGGAAACATTGATGAGGTAATAGGAACCATCCGCATCAGTTGCTGCTCCCATTTTGGTACCTTCAAGAATAATGTTACATCCCATTAATACTTCACCGGTCGTTGCATCGGTAACCGTGCCGGATATTTTACCCGGCGTTTGTGCAGATGTAATATTCACAAATATCATTACTGCAAAACAAACCATTGTCCATTGTCGGACTGTTTTGGTAAAAATATTCACAAAAGAAGATATCCGATTTATCATTTAGACTCCTTAGTTAGATTATATCTTCGTGTTAGATTTAAAATTCATAAAAACCACTCGACCTTTTTTGCGTTACAGGCGAATTACCTGTCCCTTGAAAACCTGCGTTATTTATTTATACCGCTGACTTCTTTTCCGTTTATCTTAAATTTTTTGAAAGAAATGTTTGTAACATTCACGAGCACGTTTTCTTTTTTTACGTTATTAAACGAGCAATTCTCAATCTTCAGTTTTGCAACAGGCGAACGATCATATGCTTTGATCCATACACCGTATTCACTTTTTTCTGATGTTACGTTCTTTAGGAAAATGTTCTTTATGGACGGCGTGAATTTGCCGGCATCTCCTTCTTCGTAATAAAAATCGACGTAAAGCACTCCGTATTTGACTTCCCCTACTTTTATATTTCGGACATATATATTCTCAATTTCACCACCACGAACAGAATTGGTTTTAAACCGAATGGCACGTTCCAAATTAGGGCTGTCCATTTCACAATTCTCTGCAAAAACATTTCGAATCCCGCCCGTAACTTCACTTCCCATCACCACTCCACCATGGCCTTCTTTCATAATGCAATCCTGAATTACGATATTCTCGGAAGGTACATTAATTCTTCTGCCATCAGCATTTCTGCCGGATTTAATGGCGATACAGTCATCACCGGTATTAAAAAAACAACCTTTGATAAGTATATTCTTGGAGCATTCCGGATCACAGCCGTCATTATTTGGACCAAGGCCTTCAACCGTTACGTTTTTTATGGTGATATTGCTGGAGAGTACGGGATTCAAAAACCACATGGGAGAGTTTTTTAATGTGATCCCTTCAATTAATATGTTTTTGCATTTATAGGGTTGGATGAAATTAGGTCGCAGATATGATCCCTCACCAAAAGTCCGCTGTTCGGGGGGCACGTTTTTTTCCGCCATTTCCATTAATTTCTTGCGCGCTGTATTCTGACTGGGATCACCCTTTTTCCACCCATACTGTGGTTTCTCAACCCAGTTCCACCAGTTATCGTTGCTTCCCTGTCCATCAAGAATGCCCTCTCCCGTGATTGCAATGTTTTCCTGTCCATACGCATAAATAAACGGAGCATAATTCATGCACTCAACGCTTTCAAAACGCGTTAAAACCAAAGGCAGATATTTCGCTTTATCTGTGGTGAATTTTAAAACTGCCGTCTTTGCTATATGCAAATTAACGTTGCTCAACAGGTGGATAGAACCGGTAAGAAAAACCCCATTTTGAACTATCACTAAGCCGCCACCAATTTTATTGCACGCTGCAATCGCCTCGTTGATGGCATTGGTGCAATCGGTTACACCGTCTCCTTTGGCTCCGAATGAATAGATGTCATAACCTTGCTCTTTGAACTTCGGAGCAGTGATTTTCTTTAAGATTTTTGTATAATTATTCCAGTTATAGGATGGTTGCTGAGCATGAGAATAAGTAAAAATGACCACCAGCAGAACAGAACAGGTAAAAACTCTCATCAGAAACGCCGTTTTTGTGATAGTTAAGTAATAAAAATACTATATGCGAACCAGAGCTGAAAAAACTATTTTATGAGAAACCACAGATCCAAAACAGACGAACTGTTTAAAGCTTCGCCATGTAAGTTACAGTTGGCAATTACTAACTTTAACGTTAAAGTAAACCTTTAATAGTCGAAACATAAAAAAATAATTCTTACATTCAAAATCTTTTCACTCTTTTTTACCAAAAATTCCATGAACTGGAGATTTTTACCCATTAACCGGAGATTTAACTGTTTACATGGGATATTGATCAGCATTTTGCTCACTGCAAATGATCCAATTCGTCAATTGCGTTCAACTGCTCTCTTACTGAGCAACGGTAATCCCCTGTTTCTGACCGCACCCACAGCGAATGCTCCTTGGTCGCGAAAAAAAAACCCATGAAGATGACATATTGTGCCTTGAGCACTTTGTAAATCATCTCCATGGGTAAATAGACTTAGTCTGTTACTCTGTTGGAGCTACAGTATTTTGTTTCTTTGTTTCGGGCTTTGCAACCATTTTACTGGGCTGGGGACTTTTGGTTCCAATAAAATTGAACGCATTATTATCACAAATCAGCAGATCATTGTTGTCAACATACTGGGTTCCATCCAAATCAGTGATGTTGGTTCCTGCCTTATATGCGAACGCATCATTGTCAATTAACAATAAATCATTATTATCGATATATTTACTGCCATCCACGTCACCACTGTATAAACAATATTTACCCGAAATCAACTTTAACTGGCTCCCATACGCCTGGGTTTGTGCCGAAGTAAAATCGTAGCTGAACGGGGCACCGGCCGTAATAACCTCTCCACCCGCCTTACTCCAGGTTTCGAGCGAATTTGGATGAGTTATATAGAGATAATAGGTACCCGAATTCAAGGTCGTGAAAACTACCGTTCCTGACAGTGTCGCTGGATTGATTGACATTGTATGTGATTCAATGTCAGCATAAGGAGAAGAAGCTGACGCTACGTGCACCGTAAACACTTCAGTCGGGAATGCTAAATTAGTTGCATAATTGTTGGCATATCCTTCCGGAAGTAATGTGATCGTAATTGAAGTTAAACCAGACATTGCGTTAAGTTCACCCGCAGTAAAAACTCCCAGAGCAGTTAATCCGGTTCCGGTAAACGTGTGAGCAGTTGCATTAACAGCCGGCAATGCTGTCCACGACGTTCCGTAAACTCCGCCGTAGAGATTAGCCTCCGTGCCGGCAACATCAGTCGCCAAATAGGTTCCGGTAACAGTGGCAGTATATCCCGTAATTCCTGTGGCCGAAACGGTCCAATACCGGTTAAGATAATCAGTCGCGCTGCCATTTAGTGAATACTTGCTGTTATTAACCTTTGCCGCTACATAAGCAGATGAATACGTTCCGCCTGACAAAGTAATAGCCAATGGAGAATATTCTGCAGTTCCGGTCGGATTCCCTAAAGGAAACGTGAATGATCCGTCCGCTGTAAATGTTTTACGAAGTTCGCCGGTGCCGTCCTGAACTATATAGCTGGCGGCTGAAGCGCCCGATACGGTGCTGGTCGCACCCAAGATAAGATTGTTCGCACCCAACACTATTTTGCCTGCCGTAAGGGTCAATGATCCGTTGAACGTGAGATCGCTGCCGAATTTTACATTATTACTCGCTTTATTCACTTCAATAATGACACCACTCGTTATAGTGCCATTATTGGTGATCACCTGGTCGCTCCCTGTTCCATTCAATACTAATTTGACCAGCGTACCGGCAGTATTTGTCTGCTGGAGTGTTGCTCCGGAAGCAACAGTTATATTTCCGCCGACATAGGTGTATGTGATATTGGTTGCGGTAGAACCGGTAGTATTTGCCAGGTCAAATACGCCACCATTAATGGTTAGATTACCTGCGATGTTGAAACTTCTGTTGGCCGCACTTCCGGCATTCTGAACAGCAAAAGCTTTACCGCCGGTTTGCACATAACTCCCGACATTCAGATTATTATTATTATTGCCAGAGCTTAAAATCTGCAGTCCGGTGCCCGAACCTGTAGAAGCAACGGTAAACACATTGCTGATAACCATGAATGGCGCGGTTGTTGTACCGGCATTTTTCAATAAAAGAAGCTTATTGTTGAGATTTGGACAATCCACAATAACGTTCGAGAAAGTCTGCCGCACACCGGTCAAGCCGGTATAGTCAGCGGTTGTTGAACCGGTGCTGCCAATAGCAATTTTGAGAGTTGATCCGGTCGCCCAGGTAGCCGTTGGTATTTGGGAAACTCCGGAGGCAGAACCAGGCACTGTGGTGAGGTTATAAACGCCTGTTGCGGAAAAAGCAAGCGTTCCGTTTAAGGTGTAAGCATTGCCTACCAACGAATTTGTTAATGTCCCATTAACAGTTAACGTTGTTGAAGCTAGCGTTGTTAAGGTGGCTCCTGTATTGATCGCAAGCTCGCCACCTGCACTTACTGTACTATTTCCTACGGTTACCGCAGAAGTACAGGCAACCACATGACCACTTTGGATGTTCACATTGACTGCAGCACTCGTTGGCGCAAGTGTTGCATCATGCCAATTTGAGTTATCAGGTGAAGATTGCCAGGTTGCCGCCGTAGCCCAATCTCCGCTCGCTTTACTGCGGTAATAGTCAGTCGTATTGGATTGCAGAATAATTGTCTGGACACCTCCGGCAAAAGCAGTGCCTGATTTTGCGCCTGATGCATCAGCAAGTGTAAGGTTGGCCGTAGTGATCGCATCTACGTTAATCGTATTGCCAACGGTCGGCGTTGCAGCAACATCCACGGTAATCCAGAAATATCCGGTTGCACCGGCTGCAATGCTCTGCGTTAAACCGGTAAAAGAATGACTACCGGCTTCCAAGTCAGCTGTGATATCTGCTCCGACTTGAGCGGCACCGGAAAATACATTTGCAGCGTTATACCATAACTGGAATTTAGCCATGTCTGCTGCTGCATAAGTTCCACCGGTTGTGAAACTAACCTGATTCAGCGTGGCCGGCGAATTGGTAACAGCAAGATTAAATGCATATATCTGGTTCTTGGTTGATCCGGAGCCCATGCTGCCAGCGCTAACTGCCGGGTCATTTGATGACAATACGGTGGCAGGATGATCAAGACCGGTTCCAGTGACCGCCATATCCTGCTGAAGTGCTCCCGTACTGGTATGAGCTATATTCCCGGAAAAACTGGTAACTGCATTTGGTTTGAAACGAACATAGATTGTTGTTGCAGCTACAATACCGCTTGCGGGAACAAGTGTAATTGGACTGGTAGGTGTAAAAGCAACTCCGGTTCCTGTGGAAATTTCAAATCCCGCTGGTGGAGTAATTAGTATATTGCTTGTTAAGTAGGCTCCTGAAACCGAGTATGATTGCTCAGCTGATGCTGAATTGATTACCTGATTTCCAAATCCTGTTAAGGAGCCGGTAAGTGAAATCGTTGGTGTTTGTGCAGTGGTTTGCGAACCAGTACCGGGTGAAGAGCTCAGGTAATTCTGAGTTGATGCCGCAGAACCGATGTTATATTCGTATGTGGCAAAATAGTATGCAATTCCTGGAGAAAGATTGGTAACTGTTACAACGTTTGTACCTGAAGCAGTTCCATCATAAACCACTTTATTCCCATTTCCGTCCTGATCAGTTGCCAGCGAAAAATTGGCGTTTACCCCGCTGATTGCTGAGAGATCAGTTGGAGCCCAACTCACAGCACTGCCCTGCCTGACGACTACAATTCTGTTTGTACCGGCTCCGCTTCCGGGAAGCGTAAGATTGACAGGAATAGTTTGTCCTGTATAAAGACCAAATGAAATTGATGAATTGGCGGTAGGCTCAGTGGCATAAGAAAAACCACTAACCGCAACTGACTTGTAGGTTCCACTTGGGGTAGAGATAGTTATATTTCCCGTATTTGATCCGCTCGCCGATGCGGGAGAGAATCGGGCATAAATTGTTGTAGTTGCAAGTGTGGCTGCTTTGGCTGCATTTAATGTTACGTATGAGGAGTAGGTGATATCGTCAGTACTTACTGCAAAATTTGTTGGCGCGGTCACAGTCACAGTATCAGAAAGATTTGTACCGGATACGGTAAAATTGGCCGAGGCAGAATTGGTACCGGAGATTAAATTTCCAAAAGAAGTGAGTGAGGTAGCTGATAGAGTTAAAGTAGGAAGTGATGCAGTAACTGAACATTTAAAATTATCATATAGAGCAAATTTGTTTGTTGAGTTGTTATGACACCATGCGTAGGCAAAAGACGTCATTGCTGTTCCGGTATAGGTGTTGTCTGCTGTTGTGCTTCCCTGCTGAACATAAGCACCTGAACCGGTGATAGGATCTGCAGGAGCCGCATTTCCATCGTCTCTCACGAACAGACTCCAGTTATTTGTAGTTGGATCGTAAGTTACTTTTATGCTTCTCCAGTTTGTGCTGCTGTTTCCAGCCGTTCCCTGCGCTATTATGGAAAGAGTTCCGTAAAGTCCATTGGTGAATTTGACTAAATCAAATCGTTTTGAAACTGTTGAAACAACAGCATAGCCGGTTCCTGAAGTAAGGAAAGAGCTGTATGTTGAATTCGTTGAGCCTAGGACAACTCCGACAGCGTAGACACCCGTTGTACCAAATGTCCCGGTTGAATTGTTATTGCTCTCAACGTTAAAAGACCAGGTAACTACCCCGGGATTGGAAGAAAAAGTTGTGTTAAATGGGGTTGAAAAAGTACTGAGAGTGCCCATAACAAAATCAGTAGTTTTTGCTGGGCTCGAAGTACCGTTGTTAATTTGAAGCACCTTTGTTGCGGTGAGGCTTGAACAACTCACGGCTGCGGTTGCAACACTTCCGGTAAAGGAATAGGTCATTGTTGGGGTTCCTCCGGAAAGGGGGGTTGTCCTTTCGAAATCATCGCTGAAAACAGTGGTGGGAGTTTGACCAAATAAACCGCTGGTTAAAATTAATCCTGCCAGAAAACACAAGTAAACCATTCGCATACGGCCTCCGTTATTCTAATGTATATTATTTATATAAAAAGCATTAACTTGAAAATCACCACAAACAGCAAAACCTAATTCAAACCGTTATGTTGGCAGCTATACTTTAGAATATACAATCATCAGCTGCTCTATATTTATAAATCCATTTTAACAAACTTCCCGCTGCAAGCACCTTATCCCAAAATGGAATTGCTAAATCCGTTCACCGCTGAGCAACTCCTTTTAATTAAGATAAACTTTAACTTTAACGATAAAGTTAACCTTTAACCAATCAAAATTAGCAAAAAGCATATTTGCATCCAAACAAAATTTCCTTTTTGCTACCGATGTAGTCTGTTTTTTTCAAAGCTGTTTAATGGAAGGTCCAAATGTATAAAGAGGCCTATTCTCCCTGCCTGTTCCCAGAGAGAATAGGTCGATTAATGCTGCATTTATTGAGGGCAAATCCCGGGTCTGGGAAGAGATGAATTTCTCAAAACAAAGCTATAGGTTGCCTTTGGGATTTGGTTGTCCCAAAGCTGTTCAAACATATATCTGATTAAAATCGTCTATTTTGTCTTGTCGCAAAGACCAAGCAGCCAACTTGCAAGGTTTTTTGCTGCTTGATAGTTTTCAAATTCTTTGGGAAGTTTCCTGTTGTCTATATACTCGTTGTATATCCATGGGTCACCTACTGCAAAAACATAGCCCTTACCAAACTTAGTATATGCCATTATAGTCTGATTGCCGCGTTTCAAAATTCCTTCTGCGTAATCGAACAGTTTTAGCGTGCTTATCTCTTTCAGGTAAATCTTCTTCACACCCGCAAACAACGGGTGCGCGGGCAAACTGTCAAATTTGCCCATTTCAAAATTCTTCCCCACTACCCTGTTCTCACTGTCTTCGTTGAAGCGGATTCCGAACTTTTCCGATAGATTATTCAGATGCTTAAACTCACAATTGCCGCTGTCATTAGCCATAAGTGCCAAAACTCCGCCATTTTTCACCCAATCGACAATAGTGTTGATGGAAGCATCATCAATATAATGCGGCTCTTTGGTTTCCTGAGGGGTGTCCGGATCCACAATGATATAGAGATTACAGTTTTGCAATGATTCCTTTGTGGGGGCTGTTTCAATCGACGTAATTCTTGCTCCGTAACCGGCAAAAATTTTGCCGAGCTCGGCAAACCCCGAATTTGTTGTGTCCTCCCACACATAGTGCCATCGTTTGCCGTCTTTCCATTCGTTATTAAAGTAATAATCCAGCCCAACTGTTTTGCCGCCTGTCTTCTTGGAGCCTTCTGCAAGAGCTGCCTTTTCAATTTCAAGCGAGGCGAATAAAAACGGTCCGTACCCCTTAAAATCATTCGTCCGCCGCGGCTCATGAATATAATACTCATAGCTGCCGTCGCGGTAAGGTTTTCCGCCAAGACCGGCAACCTGACAAACGTCATTAAGATAAATGGTGCTGTCTTTATCTAAAGTCACGAATTGTTTCCAGCCTGCGGAAAACGATTCCTTCGCATAGGTTATATACTCTTTGGCGAGATAGCCCTTGTTGGCTCCCTTTGCAAATGCATAGGTGATCATCATGGATGCTGAAGCTTCCAAATAATTACCCTCTTTGCCTCCTTTATCAAGCACCTGATACCAAAGCTTTTTATCTCCATCGCGAACTTTGAGCAGTGCAGCACTCTCATGCTTCAGTATTTCGATTAATTGTTTTCTTCCCGGCTGACTTGCCGGGAAATAATCCAAAACATCAACAAGCGCCATCATATACCACCCCATTGCCCTGCCCCAAAAGTTGGGAGATGTGCCGGTTTTGGCATTTGCCCATTTTTGCTCTTTGCTCGCATCCCAGGCATGATACAAGAGGCCGGTTGCTGTATCCCGGCAATTTTCATATATGAGCCTGAACTGATTGTAGATATCATTATAAGCAGTTGTATCCTTTACGACTCCGCTATACTTGGCATAAAATACATCAGCCATATAAATTCCGTCGAGCCACATCTGGTTTGGATATATTTTTTTGTGCCAAAATCCGCCTTGGGCAATACGTGGATGCGTTCGCAACTGGTCGCGCAATAGTTCTGCAGCTTTCATATACCGGTCATCTTTCGTATCCTTATATAACACCAGCAGCATTCTGCCGGGGGGTATATTGTCAAGGTTATACTCATCCTTTTGATACGTTTTTATCGTTCCATCTGCCTGCACATAATAGTCAAGGTTTTTTTTCATGTAATCATAGAATTTCTGGCCGGCTGCTCCATATACTTTGTATATTTGATGAAGTGCACCAAGCATCAGACCCTGCTCATAGTTCCATTTTTTGCTTTTTGATTCGGTTGGATAATTGATCGAGTCCGGATGAATTTTGAGAAAGCTCTCACCAATTTTAAACGAAAGGGGTTTCTCTCCCTTTATAATCCCTGTTTGCGAAAACGCAGATGGAGTTAGAAGGTAGAGTGCAAGAAAAGCGACCTGTATGCTGACACTTACAAGTGTGTGAAATTTAAGAAACATAAGGACCTTGGTTTATTTAAAATATTTTATTCATGCTATGAAAAACCAGAGATTGAATGGCCACGACTTTCAAGTCGTGGAATACATTACCCCCTAAATATTGGCTTCAGCCACTGATAGCGCTACTATTTGTAACTAAGCCGATTTCAGCGGGTGAGAATGATTCACGAGCTAAGAGATTATGTAAAAACTCAATTTTAGCTTTAGTCGGCTTTCCAAAAAGCTAAATTTCGAATTTCTATCCGCGGAAATCGGTTCCAACCCCTGTTATCTCCTAATATCCCGTTCGGGGCGTGCGTGTTCCAATTTATTGTAGACATCATGTCGTTATTTTAGCAATAACATCTTCTGCTGTTTTGTCTGTCCTTCGGCATTAAGCCGGAATATATAGACTCCACTCGGGGCTGTGCTTGCATTCCAACTAACCTGATGCACTCCTGCCTGCTGGACAGTATTGGATAAAGTTGCTATTTCATTTCCCAACATATCATAAATTTTTGCTATAACCATACTTGAGTGTGGAAGCGAATAACTGATTGTGGTGGAGGGATTAAATGGATTCGGATAATTCTGCTTCAATTCCAGACTCAATTCTGACCGGGATGCACTTCGGTGCACATCAGTCAGATCCGAATAAAGTGATGCCATCATGAGCGGACCATAACCCTTAAAGTCATTAGCTCGCTGCGCCTCACTAATATAATAAGCAAAAGTCCCATCGCGATTTGACGATCCGCCGAGACCGGCAGTTTGGCAAACATGTTGCAATGTCATCACCCCTTTGCTGTCGGTCGTAACCAGGCTGTCCATTATGGCCTGCAGACTTTCTTTTGCAATTGCCGTATAGTCAGCACTCAGATACCCTTTTGCGGCACCCTTGAAATAGCAGTACGTCATCATCGATGAAACCGACCCTTCGATGTAATTCCCTGCCACAGTTCCTTTATCAACAACCTGATACCACAGTTTCTGTTTGGCATCCCGGAACTTCAGCATTGAAGCCGCCAAATCCGCATATGACTGGATCAGTTCAGCACGATGCGGATTGGTCTGTGGCAAAAAATCAAGTATATCAACAAGACCCATCATATACCAGCCAATGGCACGACCCCAAAAGCTCTTTGAGGTACCCGTTACAGGGTTGGACCATGTCTGGGTTTTTGATTCATCCCATCCATGGTAATATAATCCGGTAGTTGAATCTTTTAAGTGCTGTTTTATCAGAAGAAACTGCTTTGTTACATCAGTAATTGCTGCTGTATCGCCAAACGTTGTCGCATAAAGCAGATAAAAAGGCTCTGCCATATAAAGACCATCAAGCCACATTTGATTTGGATACGTCTGTTTATGCCAAAAGCCTCCGGACGCCGTCCGTGGTTGATTGGTCAACTGCGTGCGAAGTTTAGTTGCTGCAGTCTTGTATTTTGCAGCAGTCGTTTCTATGTAAAGTTCCATCAATGCTTTTCCCGGGCATATATCATCTAATTTGTACCCGGAACCTGAAGAGGAATAACCCGAAATGTTTCCGTTGGCATCAACCAGTTTATCTATGTTGGATTTAACATAGTTATAATATTTAACATCACCGGTCGACTTCCAAACCTGATAAAAAGCTTCAAGCATCAATCCATACTCATACACCCAGTAAGGCGTCGTTGCGGTACTCGAATACTCAATCCATGAAGGATGTAACGTCATATAATTATCGGCCAGTTTCCTGCCCAGATCGGTTGGCACTCCTTTGTTCGCCTGCCCCTGAGCGCTTAGTGAAACGCTTAGAAGCAAACAAAATAGCACAACTGAAACAGATTGCCGCCGCATTTTTTTGCTGCGGAACAAAGTGAATAACAAATTAACCATATATTTTTTTTCTATTTCATGAATATCATTTTTCTTGTAACGGAATAAGTGCCGGCTTTTAGCGTATAAAAATATAAACCGCTCGTGAGGTTCGATGCACTAAAAACCACCCTGTAGGCGCCAACAGCCTGTTCCTCGTTTACCAATGTGCTAATCTCTTTTCCCAACTGGTCGTAAACTTTTAGGGTGACATGTCCGCCCACTGGAAGCGCATAGGAGATCATTGTTGACGGATTAAACGGATTTGGATAATTTTGACGGAGCGAATAGGAGTCAGGTATTTGACCGTTTGACCCAAGTTCTTTTATACTTGAAGGTCCGGACAACTTGCCGGCGCCTGCTCCGGCCTTAACAAGTGCGGGAATTGTTGCAGCACTATCCAGACTATAGCTGTAAAAACCAGATGGTTCAAAAGGTGTGGCATGAGTTGCGCGTGTCTGAATACCATTGGTGCAATTGTTCAACAGGTTATACCGTTCACGCATGTCTCCTACCGGGGAAGAGCCCTGCCCCACTTCAGCCGGATTTATAACTTTGTCAAAATAATTTGCTTCAACCAGAACATCGGCTTCACACGTCGAAGTGATACCGTATCCGCCTGATGTCCCCATGCCAAGTGTTCCGGCGGGAGTCGTGGTACCATCATAAAAATTGTTATACACATGACAGGAAGCATACCGGACACGCGGATGACGCTGAACCGTGTTGTTCCACCAGTTATGATGATATGTTGTACTCAGGTAGCCTACTTCATCGCTTGAATTATCAGAGTATCCCAGCAACGATACTTTATCGTGATTGTGGAATTCGCACCATGAAACCGTGACATAATTTGACCGGTGCGAAATGTCCAACAAGCCGTCATGTGTACCGCTGCTGCTCAAATCTACCATCGGATCATCCGAAAAAGTACAATGGTCGATCCATATGTGGTGACAGGTATCTGAGCCCGTTGTTGCTATGGTTACGCAGTCTGGTTTGGCATTTCTCATTGTCAGATTTCTGACAATAATGTTCCTGCTGCCAATAATAGCCAAACCCTGCCCGTCAAGCAGCGCATCATTGCCTTTCCCTATAATCGTCAGATTCGCAACTCGTTTAACATAAATTTGACTAATACTTGTGTCGTTCGTAACTGTTCCTTGTATAACAAGAACTTTGGGTGTTGTGATTTTGGCTTTTGCCCTGGCATTCATGAACGCCTGTATTGGTGCACGACTCGTAAAATATAGTGTATCGCCACCGGCACCGCCGGTTGTACCGTTTTGACCATAAGCATGCACCGAAGCAAAACCAATGGGCGAATTTTCAAAAGCGGAAGTCTTATATACCTGTGAATAAGAAACTCCTGCCATTGCCATCATAACCAGTAACATACGCAACCTAACCATCAAATCTCCTGAACCTAATTAATGAATAAATAACTAACCTGGACAAGCCAGAACTAAAAAAAGACGTATTCCTTCCCTCCCTTTGCGAAAGGGAGTGAAACAGGGTGGATTTATTTCACTTTATCAAATGTTTGGCCATTTCCGACGATAATATTATTGAAAATACCCTAACATTATTAACTGATATTTTATAAAGTCAACCGTCACTCTATTGGTCATTTAATACCAATAATAATAGCATCCGCACTCACTTGATCAGCAGCATTTTCTTTGACTGAATGGAGTTTCCCGCCTGAAGTTGGTAGAGATAGACACCACTGGCGTATTTACCCGCATTAAAGAGCACTGTATGCTGCCCCGCCGGCTTTTCCCCCTTTATCAACGTTTCAACAATATTACCTAACGCATCATACACAACCAGTGATACGTTTCCACCTGTTGCCAAATCAAAACGTATTAGGGTGTTTGGATTGAACGGATTCGGGTAGTTTTGCTGTAATTCAAATTGCCCCGGCAATAGTGCAGCATTGCTCTCCACCGATGTCATTTTATCCACACCGGCTTGCAACATAACTATCTGAGGAACGGTAGCTGCACTATCCAGACTATACGAATAATAGCTGCTGGGATCAAACGCGGTTCCTCGAACTTCGGGGATTCCCGAATTATCATAAATATTGTGTTTTTCAATCAGATCGCCCGCAGGTGACTCCGCATAACCATTTATACAATAGGTCGGATGAGGAACTCCCTGGAAATAGGACCCCTCTACCACAACATCTGCTTCGCAAGTAGAAGCAACACCATATAAATCATTATTGAGATAGTAATTATTAAAACAATGAACGGTTCCATAGCGCACTCGTGGATGCCGCTGTCGCGTGCCATTAAACCAGTTATGATGCAAGGTAACCTTTAGGTACCCGACATCCTGTTGATACCCGTCACTCATGCCAATTAACAAATCCTTGCTGTGATTCACGAACACACAATAGGATATAGTGACATAATTCGATTCTCTGGTAATATCCAGCAACCCGTCATGGTTTGCGGCTTCAGGATCAGGTAAAGCACCATCGGTAAACATACAATGATCAACCCAGATATTATGCGTATTCTGATTTATCTTGAGCGCATCATCCTGTGCATCCTCAAACGTTATGTTCCGGATAATCACATTGTGTTTTTTGTATAACTCAAAACCTCCACCAATAATTTTCGTATTCGGAGCCACTCCAAGAATTGTCTTATCCGACCTGCATGATGTCATCCCTGATAATTGATAGTTCCCGGATAATAAAAGTACCAGCTTCTCATCCGAGTCAAGTAAGTCCTTCAATGAATCCACTGATGTCACACTGACAATCCTGCCGCCCAGTCCACCTTGGGTTCCGCCTTCAAGAGAAGCAAATCCGATGGGTTGTTCAGAAAGAATTTTGTCCGTATTTGTTTGTGCAATTTTTACTTGTCCATTTATCTGAGAAATAACCGGACTGCTTAAAAGAACAAGAGCAACAAAATAGGTAACGTATCTCATCAATAAAACTCCTCTTACTGTATTTTCCAATTCACCGAGAAAATAAATTTCATTTTTCGTATCACGCAGTGTTTTAAGGTTATTTGCAATTATGTTGGATATCTACAGGGATTAATTGAATATTCTCCCGGTCATATCGGGTCATTTCGGCGGAATCATCTAATCAAGTCAACCTGTGGCCCTATTTCACCAATAACATTTTGCGTGATGCGACAATGCTTCTGGCACTGACCGTATATACATAGATCCCGCTTGGCAAGCCATTTGATTGAAATCTCACCGAATACTTCCCTGCGGGTTGGACTGCATCCACTAAGGTGGCAACTTCAGTTCCGAGTATCGTATAGACCTTTAATGTAACCGGGCTGTTTACCGGTAACTCATATGCAATTATCGTTGAAGGGTTGAAAGGGTTGGGGTAATTCTGTTCCAGAGTAAACGATTTCTTTTGCGGAAGATAACTGCCCACATCCACACTCAAACCTGTTTCAAATGCACCCAGATCAGGAGCACTGCCCGCAAACGGAAAGCCCACATTGGTACCTTTGTCAATTAAATCACTTCCGTTGGCAAGTTTCCCAAAATCGTTGTTGGGCAAACTGCCATCAGCCTCTCGTGGAGCCATAGCCAGGATCGGAGAAATACTCTTGAAATCATTCGAATCAGCAACAACACCGGCAACATTCCAACTGTTTGTGGTTTGATTCGTATTGGAACAAAAACTGTAGTTTTTTCCACCGGTTGCCGGCATAAACCCCACGCAATTTTTCACCGTGTGAAAATTGGCGCCGGTGAGATCGTTACTGAGTGCAAAATTCTGCTTGCAAAGCCACGCGACACAATTCAGCAATGTGATCCCTTTGTTATTGTCGTTCTGATCATATCCCTTGCAGTTTGACGTTCCATAGCTGTGATCAAATGAAATACATTTTATCGCAATGTTGTTTGCGCCATAAGTGCTGTTCCCTCCAAGCTTGAAGCCGTTCCCATTCCCTCCCCAACCGGTTGCTTCCGGAAACAACTTAGCATCACCGTTATGCCAGGTCCAGCAGTTTTCAACACGGATTGTATATTCTGCCTGATAACAATCCCAGCCATCATCCGAGTTATTCCATGAACGGCATCCGATGAACACATTTCCTGGCCCGGGACAAAGCTTGCAGGCAAAGCCATCTGCATTCTTCCCACTGGGCATATCACAATTATCGTGCGAATCACAGTTCAAAACCATATTGTACGCAGCAGAATCACCTTTATTCGTTTCCGAGTTTTTCGCCAAACCAATTTGAAGTCCGGTGTCACGGCAATGATGGAACAGGCACAGTTCAATCACGTTATGATTTCCCTCCACCTTCATTCCATTGTCGCCGGGCCGGTATATTTCGAAACCTTTTATATACCAGTAACTGCCGCCTAGAAAGAACCCACGGTTTGTGTCCGAATCAACCATTCCGGAAAAATCCAGCACCGGATGCTCGCCCGGATATGCTAAAAGATAATAACGTGCCGCGTCGGTACCAATTTGACTTAACTGAATTGTGGTGGTATAGGTATAGGTGCCTCCCCGGACAAGTATTGTATCTCCGGCCTTCACTTTGGCAACCGCAGCAGATATGGAATAAAGTGGCTGGTCTATAGTACCGGTATTTATATCCTTTCCGGACGGTGAAACATATATTGCCGGCATTATCGCTGCACAGGAAAAAATGATCACCAAAAGAATAGTTCTAATCAAGAGTATTTGTTTCTGCATTGGCAACTACCACGATATGTTTGAAAAAATCATTTAAAATGAATCCACCTGCCCCCATCAGTACCAAATGTGCAAGCTGCGGAGGCGGTGCAGTTTACTCATTGAACAGCATTCCGGGAGCAGGTAATCCATCATATCTTCGAGGCGCTGAAGACAATTTCTTTATTTACTGAATTTAGCCGTCTTAACAATGATCCACCGCTTCTATTTCAGAACAGCCAACTCGGCCATTTATCAAAATCTGGGCTCAGATTTCAATAGATTATTTTCGTTCAAATCTTTTCTCTCAGAGAGATCAATCGAATCAGTTAAATCAGTGGTTTATTTCGTTAAAATCATTTTGCGTGCTAAACTAACACCATTGTAGTTGAGCCTATAGAAATATACGCCTGAAGTAAAACTCCCGGCATTAAAATTGACCGTATATGTGCCGCTGTTCTGCTCCTGATCGATCAGTGTTGCTATCTCCGTTCCTATAATGTTATACACCTTCAACTGTACACGACCGCTGAACGGGAGCCCATAGGAGATCATCGTTGAAGGATTAAATGGATTCGGATAATTCTGCAATAACTGAAAATCATTTACCCTTAAAGATGATTGACCTGAAACTGCTGTTTCAACACCATATTCAAATGCGCCAATATCAGGAGCACTCCCAATAAACGGAAGTCCAACATTGGTTCCGGCATCAATCAACTTGCCCGTTGCACTGGGACGCAGAAAAGGAAGAAACGGCAAACTCCCATTCGCTTTTCTTGGACCACGAACCCCCGTTGTATCCAGGCTGACAAAATCAGTTGTTGCTGTTGACCAATTACACGTTTTTTCAACGTTGGCGCTTACTGTGCCTTTGGTTCCCGAAATCGTGCAATTAATGACCGTCAGAGCATGACCGGCCGTAAGCGTTGATGAACTGACACTGTAATTCGTTCCATTGTGGTAACTGGTGCAGTTTATCAGAGTCATGGATCCAACGTTGTTATTCTGATCAAAACCTTTAACACGGTTATCGAAGGATATACAGTTGATAAGCACAAAATTATGAGCAAGATTCTTGGCGTCGCTGCCGCCCATTTTAAATCCGTTACCGTTTCCATCACTGGCGCTGCCATCTTTCCGGTAACCGTTTTTGAAACACCAGCAGTTTTCCAATGTGTCAGTAACATTATCCGCTCCCCGGAGGTAACCATCCCAACCATCATCAGAGTTTTGCCATGACCGGCATCCGTAAAAAAAGTTTCCTGTACCAACATCCATCTTGGGAGAGAAGCCATCTGCATTCCCTTCGCTGGCATCAATATTATAATAGGAGTCGCAATTGATAAGCCTGTTGTATGATGCACCGGTGTTAAGTTGGCAACCGCTGTCCCTGTTCTCAAAGAACGAGCAGAATTCAATAATATTATGCGAACCGGTAATATTCAGTCCATTATCGCCCGCCCCTTTAATATCTATTCCATAGATATACCAATAACTTCCCGACAATACTATTCCCCGGTTGGAACTTGCCTCGGCCATTGAGGAGAAATCCAGAGTTGCGCGTTCTCCGGGATAAGTAACAAGAAACAGCCGGCTATCTGCAGTTCCGCTTCCGTTCATTTTGATTGTTGCTGTATTTTTGTATGTGCCGCCCCGAACCACTATTGAATCACCCGCCACACGGCCACTCAAAGCTTTGGTTATGGTTGCATAGGGCATTTCGAAGGTGCCTGCATTGCTGTCGCTGCCTGTCGTTGCTACATATACTGTTTTTGCCTGTACCTGTATCAGCAGAACGCCAATCAGGAGCATCATTATCATTGTCTTTTTCATCGGATCCTTTTCCGTTATTGTTTTTCCAAATAAAATCATTCATCATTAAAAATTACATTGCGATCTTGCAGAAAAACATCTGACGGAACAAGGTAATCTGACATATCTGAGAATGAATATGGCGTGCCTGACGTGTTGCCGTGCTCCATACCGGGTTGATGCCGGTATGGACTGCACAGCAGAGAAGGCACACGAAATCTCATACCGTTAAAACGGTTTGTTAGTATAAAATTTTAATAGACGCTTCTGTCTTCTTCCTCGCCCTGCCACGTAGCTTAGTGCCATGTACAGATAATGCTTACGAAAATGGGGATAACGAAATAACAGGGCACCCCGTTTAATGGGGAAAACCATGGAGCCCGCAGGGATGGACTCCATGGTTCCCGAGAGAGAGAGAAACTATTTTTGATTTGCGTGACTAATAAGACGCCCTGATTCAGATCGCGTCATTTGTTGTTTCGCTATTTCTGACAATCATTTCCTGTCATTTTTCTTAATCAGGTAAATCATATTAATCAGTTTAATCTGTGGTCCTATTTAAGAATAACCATCTTGCTTGATTGAATGAATGAACCTGCACGAAGCTGATAAATATACGTACCCGATGCAAGTCCGGCTGCGTTAAACGGCACTGAGTAGTAACCTGCACTTTGTTTTTCCTGAACCAGTATTTTTACCAACTGCCCGGTTATGGAATAAATGTTGATTTGAACCTGAGCATCAATCGGTAAATCGTAATTTATTGTAGTAGTTGGGTTGAACGGGTTTGGATAGTTCTGTTCCAGTTTGAACGCGGTAGGTTTGGCAACTCCTGCTTCTACTACTTTGCTGTACTTATATGTGCCGTCATTATCAATCATCTTCAAACGATAATTATAATTCCCGGCAGTAATATTTCTATCCGAATACGAATAATCCTTTGGTGCGTTACTGCTTCCGGCAGCTTTGATCTCCGTAACTTTTGTCCAATTTAGTCCATCCGCGTTTTTCCGTTCGATTTGGAAAGCTGCAAAATTGACTTCTGTTTCCGTCTTCCAATCCAGTTTGACTACCCTTCCATTAACTGAAGCAGTAAAAGTTGAGAGTTCAACAGGAAGCGGTGCGTTAGCATCCGTAAGAGTAAAATCAGAAAAACTGGTTGTTGTGAAAGTGACTGAGCGGCCTGAACCATCTAATGGACCTGCGATTAACTGCCAGGTAGCCTTGTTGTCATCACTTCTCCAGACGTAAAGGGCAGAAATGGTTTTTCCGTTATCATCATCGGAAACCCAGCTTAAGGTTACAGATACAGGATTTTCTGATGATGGCTGTGTTGTAGGGGTTATTTTCCATGTGCGTTTTATTCCGCTTACAGAATTCACCGTCACTATGCCATTGGTGCCTGCAGTTCTGGTTACCAGCGTACTGCCGAGATTGTTGGAGTTTGGATCAATACTTATACCCATACCGCCAACATTCACGGCTCCCGAACCTGAAAGATCACGGGTTGTTTGAATGTTACCAATGACATATTTTCCGGCAGTTTCACCACTAAGTGACGCACCGCTGCCTAAAGTAAGAGACTGACCTGTTGCGACGGTAAGATTACCGGTAGATAACGTAAGTGTTCCGGCAACAGTAGGACTGTTTGAGATGGTTGTAGACCCGTTCACCGTTAAATTGGTGACATTGCTACCAATAGCAACCGTTCCGCCCGAAACGTTGGCCTGAGCAATCGGTGTGCTGTAGTTAGAGATACTTCCTCCGCTGGAAGAAATGATTCCGCTGCCACCCATTGTCAGATTACTGTTGGCATCAAACGTGCCTGACGTCAAGACTAGCGTTCCATTCACAGTTGTGCTGTTGGTTAAAGTTACGCCGGCGGTGTTGTTGATGGTTAGCTTAGTGACTGATCCAGGAAGTCCGTCACCTGTTACCTGTGCCGCTGGTGTTGGGTTCTGATAAATAAAATTAGGACAGTTTCCATAGTTTCTGGTTGTGGTCCGAATTGGTCCCAGGGCGGATGAGGCAGTGATTCCATCAGTGGAGCCAACGAGTATCGTGCCATTAAGATTAATTGTCCCGGAACCGCCTATGAACTGATCTGTTTTTCTAAAATCAGCAGTATCGGAAATAGTAATCACACCGGAATTATTGATCGTGACGGCAACACCTCCACCTGGATTATTATTTGCAAGAGTTCCATTTGGATAGAATTGCGTAACGTTTAATGTTCCGGCAGCTCCAATGTTCATAGTAATCGAGTTACCGCTCGCCACAGCCAGACTTAAATAGTTTGAAGCATGCCCGGCCCAACCTAATGAAGTGGCGGTGCTTGGATTAGGAACGCCTGGGCTAAACGTAAGTGTTCCATTAATATTTATCGTTTGCGATACAGCCGGGGTTGAATGTGATGAGGAAATCGAATTGAAGCAGGCCCAGGGAGCAAACGTTAAGGTTTTGCCTGCGTTTACGGTTAAGGTAGTGCCAGAAACGCTATTTGTATAATAAGCAAATGCATTACCTGCGTTTCCGGAACCGTGATAATTTAGAGTCATATCATGATCAATCACAATCGCTGAGTTTGCTGTATAGTTTATCAGTTTCGATAAACTTATTGTGCCGCCTGTTCCGGTAATGGTTGTTGTTCCCGCGTTATACAGATACAGGCTCAATCCATCTGCATTATCGCCTGTATTGGTGCTTCCTAAATTTGATCCTGCATTAACCTGGACAGTTGTTCCATAGACAGAAATGGGCACTACTGTTTTTACAGGGCTTAGCGATACCAGAGAACCGCCATTCATTAAATAGAGATTCTTTACGGAAAAAGCATTCCCAGTAGTACAGGTTACTGCAAAACTGCCATCAATATAAACACTGGCAGAAGAGGAATTAGGATAATCAGATGAGGTGCCCCAGCCGCTGCTGGTCCATTTATTCCATGTTGAGGAGACATTCCAGGCTGCTGACGCAACTGCTTTATAGTCCCCAATTGCATATGGATAGGGCATAACTGAGGTTTCGTTGCCTGTTGACCAAGCCGATCCATGATGCACAAAAGTTTTGAAATAATACGTTGTCAGATTTGTTAATCCGGTAACAGTCTGAGTAGCATCGCTACCCTTATAGACAATAAAGCTTCCGCTGCCCAGATCAGTGCCGCTTCCAAAAGCTCCATTTGCCGTTAAACTGCTTGCATCTCCGCTGGGAGTCTGATCGACCGCGCTTCCTGCTTTGGCAACAACAATCACTTCGTCCCAATAATTAGCCTGTGGACTGTTATAAGTCGGATTAACCCATGTTAATACGGTCTGTGCATCAGCGGTTGTTCCCGCTAACGATGTTGTAGGTTGAACTGCGGTCACTGTATTTGCACTTGCTGCGGAAGAATAAGCATCCCCGCTATACGCAATCACCTTGAAATAGTAAGCGGTTGCGTTCGTCAATCCGGTAACTTCAACCGACGTTCCTGTCCCGGAATAAACAAGATAATTATCTGCGGTTGGATCACCATACGTTCCTGCTGACGTCAAAAGCGAATTCGCATTATTATATGCACTTCCAACTCCTGAACATGTATAGTTAACATCACCTGCAGAGCGTGCAAAGATCAGAACAGTATCAGAAAAACCGCTTGGAACAGTCCAGGTTAAACGAACAATATTATCAGACTTATGGGTAACGTTTAATGCGGTTGGGGCGGTTACTGCAATTCCAGTTCCTGATACGGCCACATCCCGGCTAGTGGCACCGGTACTTGCATGAGTAATGTTATCCGAATAAGAAGTAGCAGCTACCGGGTGGAATCGAACATAAATGGTAGATGAAACATTACCGCTTGAAGGAACTAAACTTAAAGTACTGCTATAAGCTGATCCTGATGTGGTAGAAATTTCAAATCCACTGGGGGCTGTTATGACGACATTTGCCGTTAAATAACTACCCGAAACCGAATAGGATTTTTCTGCTGATTTTGAATTAACTGTCTGATTACCAAAAGCTGTTATTGCTCCAACAATAAGGGTTGGAGTAGGGTCTGAGGTTTTGATAACTGCACTAACCCCAGACCAATCAGAGCTTCCTGTTGTATTTACCGCTTTCACTCTAAAATAATATTCAGTTGAAGCATTCAACTCGCCAATCGTTGCTGAGAGAAATGAAGACGAAATTCCGGTTTGTTGCTTTGTAATTGTCGCAAATGTATTATCAGTACTTACATCAACCGAATAGGTAAAGGTCTCGGTTCCCTGCCCCGTCGGTGCTGACCAGTGTGCGGTAAAACCGGTTGCCAAAGGAGAATCTCCTGTACCCACAGTTGGAGGATTTGGTAGCGTAGTGAAGCTTGACTCTGAACCGTAAGCCGGGCCAACACTGTTAACCGCGTATGCTTTGTAATAATACTTGGTATTTGGTGTCAATGACGTAAGATCAGCCGTAAACGTTCCTGTCCCCCCTTCTGCTGCTGCAGTGTGGGAACCTGTGGCTGTTTCGTCTCCGGAGGTCGTACTCCAGCAAACGCCTCTGTCGGTGACAGAAGCGCCACCGTCTGAAGTAACATTTCCACCACTGCCGGTTGCAGATGTTAATAATATGGTTGATACATTCGTTGTTGAAACAGTTGCAATGGTTGTTGAAGTTGGTGTTCCGTTCCCAGAAATTGATCCGGAATAATTAAACGCCTTATCAACTGTGTAAACACGATAATAATAAGTTGTTCCGGAAGTAAGACCTGCATCAGTAAATGACGTACCTGCTCCAACGAAAGCTACAGTTCCTGTACCCACGCTGTTTCCAAGAGCATATATACCATTAGCATTCGGCGCAGTGGTCGGATCAGATGTTCCACGAACAACCATATAACCACCGCCGTCAACTCCTGTTGCCGGTGCAGTCCAACTTACCGTCAAAGAGGTTCCCGATGCCATTTGTACTTGTGGTGCTGTCGGTGCATCAGGTGCTGTTTCATCCAAGTCACCATAATATATGCTAAAATCATCTACATCAATAGAAGTACCCCAAGTGGTACCTGATCCCTCTTTAATACCTGCAAGAAATTTTGATATTGTCCACCCCGATCCGGTTGTAACCGTTTTGGAAATTTTTGTCCAGACATTACTTGTTCCTGTAAATGAAAATGTTGTCGTATTATACGCAATAGGGGAAATATCAGCAGGTGAAATGAATAATTGAGCAGTAGCTGTAGTTGAGGTTGCTGAGGGTGTCTTATACCACAGCTGAATGGTGTATGCTTTGGATGCTGCTATCGTATCTGTAGCACTATAGGGAGTTTTAAAATATTTCCCGGTGCTCGTAGGCGCCCAGTGCCCATATTGGGCTCCTGTTCGCGCACTTCCACTTACAACGGTTCCTAAGGCGGCAGATGCAGTATGCGACCAAAGTGTTGCATTTGCTGAAGTAGGCATTGTACCTACAGTTTGTCCTTCAAATCCGCCATCCATCGCTGGATGGGATCCAATTAATTGCTTGCTCTGTGCAAACATATGGGCTGCACCAAGCAATAATGTCAAAAGAAAAATACGAACAGTAACACTTCTACTCATCTCTACTCCTTTACTCTATCTTGTTATTGAACAACTTATCCGATAAAAGAAAATCATAAAAAGAATTGTAACGTTTACTTTAACGTTAAAGTATATGCGCGCAAAAAAACAGTGGCTGCGCCATTATCAAGTAATGTTTGTGATTTTTATTCCATGTGTCAAACCAAAAACCTGTTTGCAATACAGTGTCAAGGTTTGCTGTTTAATGTTGTTGTGCCTGATAAATGAGTTTCTTCTTATATTAGATGAAATTATCAGCACTGGTGAACTTGAAGGATCTTAGCTGGAAGTGGTAGTCAATGAAGTATAATAGCATACTCCGCGAGTTGATGAAGTTCACTTTCCAATAACTGGATCATTCGATTTGAACCTTCACAACCGGAATTACTCCCGGCTACAACTCTCAATAATATACTTAAACGTTAACTTAACAAAAAATCTTCCTCAACGCAAGTGAATTTTTCAGCAACTTAATATGGCAAAACCATTTTAAACGCTGTCATACAGGCTACATTGTGCTCCATGCTCTTTATTCTGTTAAATACAAGCACCATACGAGATATGGCTGCAATCCTCAGCAGGAATAACCATGTGCAACATCACCGCATACCGCGCGTTCTTACGCCCCACTTTGAGCCGTGTGTTTGTGCTTAGAACCTGTCCCTGCCTTTGAGGGCCATGTCCACATCGCAGAGCGCCAGGTACTGGCAGTAAAAGTTTATCAAAATCTCACGAAAACAGTTCGGACTTTAGTATACCCCACTTCGCTAACCTGAACGAAAGTGCTGTTGCCAAACAACCAAACCCATACTTTAGGCTTCGGAGAAAATTGATGGAAGAGGCTTCCGAAAAATATTTTGCCGGGCATGTTATCTCTGCAATTCGATATCCCGCAAATATAACCTGGGATAGAAATTGATTATCGAAGACAAAATCATTCGAATTCCGATCCCAATTAATTCCGTTAAGAACATCCCTGGTGTAGGCACGATAGCCGGTGTGATACTCCGATAGTTTGGTGCCCATGAACACATTCTGGATAAAGGTTAGAAAACGGTTGCTTATATACTTGTAAACCGGCATTCCCCCGCTGATTGCCTTCCCGCCAAGAATACGTGAACCAAGCACAACATCATATTCACCGGATTCCAGAAGATATGCCATGGCGCTGATAAGCTTCGGAGTATACTGGTAATCAGGATGCAGCAATATGATGATATCAGCATCTGTTCCCAACACAGCGCGATAGCACGTCTTTTGGTTGCCGCCATAGCCAATGTTTTGGTCATGAATGATGGTTCGTATATTCAACAGCTTAGCTACAACTGCCGTATCATCGGAACTTGCATCATCAACCAAAACTACTTCATCAACTATGTCCTTGGGTATCTCAGCGTAGGTTGCCGAGAGCGTTTTTGCAGCATTATAGGCCGGAAAAACAACAATTACCTTTTTCCCACGTACCAAATCAACATTTCCCTTATTACACTGTCTATGAATTGTGCTGCCAACACTGAAGTGCGAGATTATGAAAGAAGACCTTGTGGGTTGTAAAAATTTTGGGAGTAGCGCTTCGAAAGGTAGATAGACTGAAAGAATTGCACAAAGCAATCCGTTCCTGTTCAAGAGGAAGAGGGAAGCAATTGGGGGGTATTATTGTAAGAACTTGTTTCAAAAGGCGCCTCCGTCTTTTTCTCGAAGTTATCTCAGTTTGCAGCCTGTGGTTAAAACGCTGAACTGACTATCGTGTGTTGGAACTGTTTTCTTACTAAAAAAGGATCATTGCGAAGAGTTAGTCTCTTGTCTTGGCTAAAATGGAGCTCTTCGCAATGATAAAATCTGTCATTATTGAGGAAAATTGCCAATAGATTACCGTCAAAGTAGCGATTCATCAATTATTTACTATTTGACCATGTATTGCATTGCTTGACTGTCCTCTTTTATTCGAATGATCAAGGTTCAGCAGCAATAACTTGCAGTGAGTCGCCGGAGTACTCACTCCGTACAATAGCGTCAACATAACGATAATAATGGACGGATAGTATATCCGATCCGTTTCTAAGACAAACTCAAAGTTAGTGTCTTGCCGTTTATGTTAAATTGACACCATTACACACCGCCATGGTGTATGGTTTATTTCAGCAGCATCATTTTCTTCATTTGCGTGAATGAGCCTGCTTCCAGTTTGTAATAATAAATTCCGCTGGGCAAGTTGGCAGCATTGAAATTAACATTATAGGCTCCCTTGGTTTGTTCTCTGTTAACCAAAGAGGCAACTTCGTTGCCCAATGCATTGTAAACACGGAGCTGAACGCGGCTGTCAACCGGCAATTGATAGCTGATAACCGTTGTAGGATTGAACGGATTAGGATAATTCTGATCTAAACGGAAAGTCGCCGCGATCTTTCTCACGTCTGAAACAGCAGTCGGCGCCAAAGCAGTTGTCCCTGAAATTTGCACATCCTGAGGGCAAACGCTTTTGCCGGTTTGTCCGCCTGAACCGGAATTGTACCAGGGATGTACTCTAACCGAAAACGATTGACCTGGCTGCACTGTCATGGCCGGTGAGTAGGTCAAGGTAACCCACACGTCTTTTCCGGGGGCCAGTGAAGAAGCATTAAGCTTTGTACTGGTCGCAAATCCATCGTTTGAACAATAGATTTCAAAGTTCATCGTACTTGCACCATGACCGGCAAGCGATAACTTCAGTGTACTAACCGTCATTACGTTCCCGGCAAGGTTGACTGGCGATACTTTAAACTGAATATAACGGGTACTAACATATCCAACACCTTTTTCAAACGGCCAGGTCGTTACCGTGAGACTTACTTTCTGGGCACTGTCCGCTGTTGCCGGTCCATTTGGCGTTCCGTTATAGCCCCAAACCATAAGCTCGGAAAATGTCTCTTTTTCGGCAATTATGTTGCCGGATTTAGCAGATACCTCGATGGTATCAGTTTTAGTCATCTTCCACTGCGTTGAAAATGCACTTTGTGAAAATACTGTTGCTGTGAACATTAGTCCACACACTAGAAAAAGTGTAACTATTCTTGTCATATCCGGCCTTTGTATTTGGTTAAATTATAAAATCGATTGTAGACGAATGAAAAGTAGATCAGGCCGGGCATCAGCTTAACCCGGCCGTATATTCAATTGAGCAATAGAGATGTATGAGTTAGGTCAAGAAAGTTGGATATGGTTTACTATTTACCAACCAGAACACTTTCCTGCCCTACTGACTGAAATGCAAAATAATTCCTGGCATTATAGTAACAGATATTCTCAATGAGCGGAACGGTAAGTTCGTCCTCATCGGGGATCAGTCCCAGTTTAATTTCATTTCCGATAATGTTACACAGCACTCTTCTGAAATATTCATGCCGGGGATACGAAAGGAAACTGCGTGAATCGGTTAGCATACCGACAAACCTGCTGAGCAGCCCCTGCAGCGAGAGTGCAGTCATCTGCTTTTCCATGCCATCCTTTTGATCAAGAAACCACCAGCCGCTGCCAAATTGCATTTTGCCGGGGGTATTCCCATCCTGGAAATTACCAATCATGGTTGCCATGAGTTCATTGTCTCGTGGATTCAAATTGTATAAAATAGTTTTGGCAAGCTGATCCTGATCATCCAATTTATTCAAATATTTGGAAAGCGGTTTTGCAATCTCAAAGTCGCCAATGGAATCATATCCCGTATCCGGACCAAGATTCCGGTATCCACGACTGCTGTTGTTACGTAATGCTCCCAGGTGAAGCTGCTGTGTCCAACCCTTTTCATGATCCATAACGCCAAATTCGTACATCATTGCCGATTTGAATTGCAATTCTTCTTGTTTGCTCAGTGTCTTTTTTGCCAATACTTTGGCAAATATTTTTTCAATATCCGCAGCAGTATAATCTTCGGCATAAGCTGTCTCAATTCCGTGATCAGACAACCGGCATCCATTCTCCGCAAAATAATCGTGACGAAGTTTAATTGCCGCGATATACGAATCAAACGACGTAATCTGAGTGTTCGTCACTTCCTGAAGCTTGTTAAACCAGGCATAGAACACCTCCGGATTATCGATCATCATGCCCTTGTCCGGACGGAAGGTAGGCAGCACCAAAACACCAAAATCACTTTGCGCCAAAAACTTGTGATGCTCAAGTGAGTCCACCGGATCATCAGTTGAACAAATGACTTCAACATTAAACTGCTTAATCAAGCCTTGTGTTGAAAAATTGTCCTGTGCCAGCAATCCATTGCACTGCTCCCAAATGCTTTTTGCGGTGGATTTATTTAATAGTTTATCGGTTATCCCGAAAGGTTTTTTCAATTCCATGTGTGTCCAGTGGAACAGAGGATTGCGAAGCGTGTGCGGAACGGTTTCCGCCCATGCCAAAAATTTTTCCCAATCAGACGCAGAACCGGTGACAAATTTTTCATTCACACCATTGGCACGCATTGCACGCCATTTATAATGGTCCCCATTCAACCATATACGCGAAATATTGGCAAATTTACGGTTGGAGGCTATTTCATCAACCGGAAGATGGCAATGATAGTCTATAATGGGAAGTACTTTGGCATGGTCATGAAAAAGTTTTTGCGCGTGTGTTGTTTCAAGAAGAAAGTTATCGGTTATGAAATTTTGTGCCATGAATAATATCTCGTTAACATTTTGAATAATATCGATTTTAAGGTAGTACTTTTGGGGAATGAATTCAACGTTTACTAACAGGAAAATTGCGTAAAAAAGCCGATGTTGTCTGATAAGAGATGCACAAATTAGTGCCTTTTCAAAGCTTCGCCCAGTGGCTCACAACAGGTTTTCCAAGGAGCTACTTAGACGTTTAAGTAATCGTTAAATTTAACGTCTAATATTTACAAAAAATTAATACCGTTGTCAAGAAAAAAATGCTTATTCCGGAGCTAGGCCGGAGAGTATTACAATTACAATATTTTGGATTCTCTTTGATTTGTATTATATATTTTGGTATTTATGCCGTGTAACCTTCATATATTAGTAATTTTATCGATTTTACCATTATTATCGTCACCAAAGCCAGCCTCGTCTTTTTTGCAAAAATTCTTGTCAGTTTGAAATAACTCTCTTTAATAGTCCGGGTTTTGGAATTCTCACTCCTTCCGGAGTTCACGTGCCCCGGCCACTAAGCGAAGCCGGAGCGACACTTTGGATGATATTGTCTCTCCCCGTATAAAGATTACTTTTTAACACAGCAGGTTTTCCCCAATCAGAAAATTACCATCGGGGGATTGTCAACTTTTTTAGCGAATCCTGCCCGTTGGCACCATTATTTGATTCTCAAACACGCGATGAATACGGGTAACACTACTGCTAAATTTACAGCCCCAATTCCCCCCACTCTCTTTCGCAACCAATAAACTGGGCAAAAAAAAGTGCAGCGATAAAATTACCACTGCACTTTAAAAGAAATGGAATCCATTCTTATGTCAAGCCATTAGAATGTAATAACAGTTTTACTTAACGGGCCATCCATGCACCGTCAACTACCAAAACATGACCGTTAACGTAGTCGGAAGCTTTTGAGGCAAGGAAAATTGCTGCACCCTGTAAGTCAGATGGTGTTCCCCACCGGCCTGCCGGAATTCTCGCAAGAATTGACTCTGAACGCTCTGCATCAGCACGCAAAGCCGTTGTATTGTTTGTTGCCATGTAGCCCGGGGCAATCGCATTGACGGTTATTCCTGATTTTGCCCATTCGTTTGCAAATGCTTTTGTCAATTGCGCAATTGCACCCTTGCTGGCAGCGTATGATGGAACCAATATGCCACCCTGGAAGCTCAGCAAAGAGGCAACATTGATCACTTTGCCATACCCCCTCTTCATCATGTCCTTTGCTGCCGCCTGCGTCAGCAGGAACGGGATCTTTGAATTAAGCAGCATCACATCATCCCAATCTTTTTCAGAAAAATCAATAGCCGGAGTTCGGCGAATAATCCCCGCGTTATTGATCAAAATATCAACTTTTCCAAATGAACTGATAGCCTTCTCAACAACAGTGTTCACGGCTCCGGGTTCCATCAGATTTACAACTAACTGAGCCGATTTACCGCCAAGCTTGGCAATTTCCGCTTCGGTCGCATCCGAGGCAACATAATCAACCAATAAAACCTCTGCGCCGGCCATCGCCAGTCCAATTGCCATTCCCTGTCCAAGACCCGTGCTCGAGCCGGTTACAATGGCACTCATTCCGTTTAAATTAAAAATATCCAACATGTGGAGTTCCTTTCAGGATAAAAAAAATAGATAAGTCATTTTGAGGTGAAAAAAGAAGAAAGGAGGTTGTCTCAAAAGTCAAATTTCGAATTTCTATCCGCGGAAATCGGTTCGAATCCGTGTGCATTCTGATTCTTTTGAGACATCCTCTTTTTTTGAATATTAAGCAAGCAATGCTTTTACTTCAGAAATTATGTGTTCGGGAGTGAACCCATATTCTTTGAACAGCACTCCATCTGGAGCGGATGCTCCATATTTTTCAATACTGATAATAGAGCCATCTCCGGTATATTCTCTCCAGCCAAGCTTAACGCCCGCTTCAACCGCCACACGGGTTTTAACTGCAGGAGGTAAAATCGAATCTCTGTATTCCTTTGACTGTGCTTCAAAAAGCTCCCAGCTTGGGAAACTGACCACTCGGGTAGGAATCCCCTGCTCTTCAAGCTCGACGGCTGCTTTCAGACAGAACTGTATTTCACTGCCCGTGGAAAGCAGTATCGCTTTTGGAGCTGCGGAAGCTTCCTTAAGGATATAGGCACCTTTCTCAAGATTTGAGGCAGATCCATACTTTTGCTGATCGAGCACTGGCATTCCCTGACGGGAAAGAATCAAAGCAACGGGACCGCCCTTATGTTCAATTGCATATTTCCAGGCAAAACTGGTTTCATTTGCATCAGCAGGACGAATAACCACTAATCCGGGTATTGAACGAAGTGCGGCAAGATGCTCAACCGGTTGATGTGTAGGACCGTCTTCTCCAAGCCCAATACTGTCGTGAGTAAGAACATAAATTGGTCTCACTTTTGAAAGTGCTGCTATACGGATAGCCGGGCGCATATAATCCGAAAAGACAAAGAAGGTAGCACCATAGGGAATAACTCCACCATACATAGCCATACCGTTCAGAATGCTTGCCATACCATGTTCTCTGATACCAAAATGAAAATTCCTTCCGGCGTAGTTCTCTTTCGAGAATGAGGGAAAACCATTCAGGTTCGTGTTGGTTGAAGGTGCCAAATCTGCCGAGCCGCCAATGAGCATTGGAATGGAAGAGGCAATGGCATTCAGAACTTTTCCTGAAGCCTGACGGGTGGCCAGTTTTTTGCCGTCATCTGCAAACACCGGAAGTTTTGCCACCCACTCGTCACTGTAAACACCGTTCATCACATCAATAAGCATTTTGGCTTCTGCCGGGTACTTTGCCTTGTAATCATCGAAAAGCTTATTCCATTCTGCTTCGTATCCCTGATACTTGCCTTGTAAAGCGGCAAAAAATGCTTTCACTTCATCAGGTACAACAAATTTTTCTTCATAAGGCCAGCCCAAATTCTTCTTCGTCAATAGGATTTCTGCTTCGCCAAGAGCGGAGCCGTGCACTTCGGAAGTGTCCTGTTTGTTTGGACTGCCATAGCCAATATGTGTTTTGGTAATTATCAATGTGGGACGGGGGTCTTTTTGTCCCACGGCAACCGCGTTAACTATTTGCGAAAGATCATTGACATCGGAAATATGCTCAACGTGCCAGCCATAAGCTTCAAAACGTTTGTGAATATCTTCTGTAAAAGTGATTGAAGTGCTGCCTTCAATGGTGATGCTGTTATCATCGTAGAAAAATATAATTTTTCCCAGGCTGAGGTTCCCCGCAATTGAAGCAGCTTCATGCGAAACACCTTCCATTAAGTCACCATCACTGCAAATACCATAGATATAATGGTCAATAAGCTTGAAATTTTCTTTGTTGAAAGACGCAGCCAGATGAGCCTGTGCAATAGCCATACCCACTGCATTGGCAAAGCCCTGTCCAAGTGGACCGGTAGTGGTTTCCACTCCTGGTGTATGTCCAAATTCGGGGTGGCCGGGTGTAATACTTCCCCACTGCCGGAAATTCTTCAAATCATCAAGGGAAACCCCGTAGCCGCTCAGGTGTAAAATGCTATAAAGAAGCATGGAACCATGACCATTGGAAAGAATAAAACGGTCACGATTCAGCCATTTTGGATTAGCAGGATTGTGTTTCATTAATTTTGAGTAGAGCGAAAATGCTATTGGTGCACACGCCATCGGCATACCGGGATGCCCGCAGGTTGCCTTCTGCACACCATCCATCGTTAAGGTTCTTATAGTATTAATCGATAACTGTTCGACTGACATTGGTTTCTCCTCGAGAATAATAGTTGTATTTGCTAAATTTTTACTTTCACTACTGCCATATGAATTGTACCCTCCCCGACCATTGGTGCGTGTCCATCTTCCGGGAAAAAGATAGCAAACGAACCCGGGGTTAACGAGAAATAGGTTTGAGGCGCATCGCAAAAATACTCAATATCTTTCACAGAATCATATTCTTTTTGCACTTCTTTGCAGTCATTGTATGCTTTCCAGCCTATTTTTTCACTCCCGGCAATCAAAAACTGGATGTCAATATATGCTTTATGTGCTTCCAGTTTCGCCGCCTCGGGTGTCTTCCCTGGCTTATCGGTCAACATAACAAACAGGTTCTTGGCGTCAAGTTCAAATTTTTCCAGCGGAAGAACCGCCAGGTCCTTTTTACTCAAAAACCTGAAGGCTTCTTCAAATTGCGGATGCATTTGAAAATATCGTTTTGCATTTTCTAATTTATCAAATATCATATTTCTTACATTCTTTATAGTGGATTATTATCTGTCTGTTTGTTTTCGCTTTTTTCGCTAAGAGGCTGTCTCATTAGACATCCTCTTAATGCGAAGCAATCCTTTATCCCAACCCTTTTTTTACGCTTCATCATCTCCAAAATTCAAACCGATCAACAAGAGATGGCATCAACGTTCGCCCACTCCCTAAAATAAAAATCCGGAAAGAAATATTCTCTCCGGACCCTTAATTCCACATACTGGAAGGATTATACTTTCCAGGAAGGATTCTCCGGCAAATATGCCTCAAATTCTTCAATTAGCTTTTGTTCGTAGGCGCCTTCATAAGTTCCTGCAAAGAACCGGTCCAGTGCTTCCGTATAGAATCGTTCCCATGATGCATCTTCATGACCAGGATTAACCGGGTAGAAAAGCACGCCGTTAGATTTGGCCGCACTGTAATCTCCGGGGGCATCACCAATCATCAGTATCTTGTTATCGGGATATTTTCCTTTTGCCGCATATTTCAAATGCTCTGCTTTTGTTCCATATTCCTGACCACAGATAACATGCACAAAATGATCAATTTTATGCTCCTGCCACTCGCGTTCAAGTGCTTCTCCGGGTGTTTGTGAAACCACCAGGAGATCAGCTTTTGCGCTCATCTTTTGCAGGCTTTCATTAACGAACGGGAAAGGAGGTATATCAAACACCAGTTCGCCGACAACTTTATTCACTTCCTTTGACCAGGCCAGCGTAAGATCGATGATGGGATCCTTAACTTCCTCGGCATATTTCACCAGGGTCGGGTTTCCCAATTTCGATTCCTTCTTCGTCCAGTCAAGCACCGGCTGCAGGTTCACCAGCTCAGCGTGGCGGGCCTGCACTTCAGGGCGGGCAGCCAGCAGTTCCATTGCGCGAAGCAATGCCTTGAATCTGTTGATGCCGCGTGTCTTGGAATAAAGATTCACGAATTCCCATGTTTCGCGCGCATACTTCGACACTTTCTGCAAATGAAAATGCTTTACAAATGCAGGGCAGAAACACTCTTTTTGTTTTATTTCCATGGTATCAAAAACACATCCGTCAGAATCAATACCAATGAAAAATTCTTTGGTCGGTTTTAAGTTTTCCAATACCTGTTTGGGATTTTCACTCATAGTTTATCTTTCTTATTTTGCTTCGGGTTCGTATGCAGGTAATTTCTTTTCGGCAAATATCGGTTTTATCTGTGCAAAACGCTGTCTGCCGTTTATCATCGGCACCGATACCCAGTCTTCACCAATCAAAGGCCGTACATATTTCAGAAAATCATCTGTCACATCATATCGGTTCTTTGCTATCCATTTTTCCGGGAAGAATCTTTCCGAAAGCGCAACTTTTTCAAGAGGAACTTTGTCATACCGGACATTGTAAATGAACCCGGGTTCGCGAAGTATCGTTGCCATCCAGCCATTGCCGTCATGCATTGCAACGTCAACCGCTTTCTGTCCCACTTTATAAGCTTCTTCCAAATCAACGGTTGAGGCATAGATCATGGTATCACGCTGATCGGTTCCCATAACCTGACCGCGGGCTGCTCCCTTGGCCCTCAAGCCTTTTTCGTTGAGATAGTTCACAACTTTCTGGAACACAGACATTTTGCTTGAGCCGAATGATGTATGTCCAAAGGCATCTTTCACTTCGCCAACATCACCCACATCAAAGCCTTCGCTGATAACAACTACGCAACGACCGTCTTTTACCAACTGATCATTAACATTATCTGCCAACTGCTCAATGCCTACTTTCGATTCTGTCATGTATATCTGCAAAGGCATCTCACGGTTGGGATCTGCAAGCCGTGCTGCTGCAGGAATATAACCTATCTTGCGGCCCATCGCCTGAAGGATCAATACAGGGTCAGCCGGTGATGAACCGCGATTCTCTTCATCGGCACACTGCACCAGATGCGACCAGTATCTTGCAACGCTTCCATAACCCGGCGTGTGGTCAATCAGTTTAAATTCACTGTCACCTACATCATTATCAATTGTTTTGGGAACGCCGGTAGCAACCAGTTCTATGCCATGTTCTTTTGCCAATTCACTAACTTTGAAAGCCGTGTGTTGGGAGTCATTTCCACCAATATAAAAGAAATACCCCACATCATGAGCCTTAATTATCTCAAGAACTCGGGCAAAATCTTTTGTTTGTTTTTCCTTAAGTTTGTAGCGGCAGGTGCCGATACTGCCGGCAGCCGGAGTCGTCCGCAAAAGCGCTATTTCTTCATCCGGCTGAGCAGATAAATCCAAAAGCTCTTCTCTGAGCACTCCTTCTATACCGTGCCATCCGGCGTAAACCTTTCCGAATTTCTCCGGAAACATTTTGCACGTATCAATGATTCCGCGTAAAGAATTATTGATTACCGGTGATGGTCCCCCGGATTGTGCAACAATAACATTTTTAGCCATTGATAACCTTTATGTTGATTAATAATTAATAAACCTGACATGGACAAGCCAGAACAAAAAAAGACGCTTTCCATCCCTCCCCGCTTTTCAAACAATGATGCCAACTTCACAACAACTTGCATGATTTCATTTGATACTCTCACTCCAACTACCGCCGCTACTGGACATTTAACCGCCAATAATGCTAACGTTCTACCTCCCCTCTCTTTTCAAGAGAGGGGCCGGGGGTGAGTTATTTTTACCGGGTTCCTCTAAGTTAACACTATTGACTTTTCAAAAGAGTGGGACAGTGCGTAAGTTACATTTCACCTTATCAAATAGTTTGCCATTGCTGGCAATAATATTGATTAGACCTTAAACACCGCTGAACGCGTTAAATCCGCCATCAACGGGAATACAGATACCGGTAACAAATTTTGAAAGATCTGAAAGAAGATAAAGTACTGTTCCAATAAGTTCCTCGGGTTCACCAAAACGTGCCATGGGCGTGTTATAAACAATTCTCTCTGCACGTGGAGTATATTTCCCGGTTTCCTTATCGATCAACAGGAACCTGTTCTGATCAGTCAGGAAAAATCCCGGAGCAACTGCGTTAACCCTTATACCTAATTTTGCGAAATGAACAGCAAGCCATTCGGTTAGGTTGCCAATGCTGGCTTTTGCTGCCGAGTATGCGGGAATTTTTGTAAGAGGACGATAGGCATTCATCGAGGAAATATTCAGAATACAACCGCCACCTGCAACCATATCAGTGGTGAAGACCATTGTCGGAAGCACGGTACCCAGAAAATTCAAATCAAACACCCGGCGAAATCCTTCAATATCCAATCCGAAGAATCCTTTTTCAAGCTCACCAAGGTTTTCCGGAGCCAGAAATTCCAATTGTGTGGTTGCAGTGGGTGCATTTCCACCGGCTCCGTTGATGAGAATATCAACTTTGCCAAGTTGCTTGTTGATTTCTGCTTTAGCTTCAAGAAGTATTGCTTTGTCAAGTACGTTTGCGAATACACCGATAACCGTTCCGCCGGTCTTTTCACTAATTGCTTTCGCTACTTCATCGCTCTTTTCCTTGTTGAAATCAGCAATAGCAACTTTTACGCCGGCAGCTGCCAGACCTTCCGCCAGTGCAGTTCCAATGATGCCTGCACCACCGGTAATGACGCAAACTTTTCCTTTCAAATCATCCAATGAATATTTACTCATGACATAACCTATCTATTTAAAATTATTTATACTTGCCATAATCATTTTGGCATTTTCCGTTAGTTTTGCAAAGTTGCCGCTTTCAATAGCGGCCTTGTCAACAAGTGCCCCACCAATTCCAACGGCACAAGCCCCTGCTTTTAACCAATCACCCGCATTTGTCAGAGTAACACCTCCGGTAGGCATAACTTTCAGAAATGGCATGGGTGCCAGTATTCCTTTGAAGAAGGCCATTCCCAGAACATCGGCGGGGAAAACTTTACAAACATCGGCACCCCATTCATATGCGGTTAATACTTCTGTCGGTGTGAAGCATCCGGGCATTGCCGGAACGTCGTATTCATGGGCCTTGTCAATAATTTCTTTTTTAAGGATCGGGCTTACTACAAATTTGGCACCCGCCTTTATTGCAGCCTCAGCATCCACGGCATTAAGAACGGTACCAACGCCTATTACCACATCCTTCGAATATTGTTTGGAGAAGTCAGCTATCAATTGAATGGCGTTTGGAACCCGTAGGGTTATTTCCATCACCGATATTCCGCCTTCAAGAATTGCGTCAACCACTTTTGTTAGAGTATTAAGATCTTTAATGGCAAGTACAGCCACTGCTTTACGTTTTGCTATTTCCTGTAATATTGATTCGCGAGACATTAGTTTAGTTTCCTGATTTATTTTCTGAGAAGTATTTAGATTATAGCGTTACAATTATATATACTGGTGTTTTTGATTACCTTATTTGTATGATATCACACAGCATGGAATTTCTGGCATGAAATTACAAAAACTATATACTATTGTAAAGGGGATTTTGTTATAAATGCAATTTTAATCGATTTTGTGGCTTATTTGGTTCAAAATCCCTCCCCTACAGAAGCAACCTAACAGATTGTTCGTCAGGGAGGGAAAATAGGAATGTTGTGACAAGATGTCTTGCCAATCTCAAATTGTGAAACTGCTAAACAGATTTATGTCAATAATAAACTGTCAGCGAATATCCTTCATTGCAACCCAGTCAATATCATCATAGCTTTGGTTTTCTCCGCCCATTCCCCAGATAAACGTATAATTCTGGGTGGCTACGCCTGAATGAATGGACCAGCTTGGCGAAAGCACAGCCTGTTGGTTGCGCATTACAAAATGCCTGGTTTCGGTAGGTTCGCCGAAAAAATGGAAAATGACGGCTTCTTCAGGAAGATCAAAATACATGTACACTTCAGAGCGTCGCTGATGAGTATGCACTGGCATCGTATTCCATACGCTCCCTTCGGCAAGTTCAGTCAGTCCCATCACCAGTTGGCAGGATTGTACTATTCCCGGTTGAATGTATTTGTGAATGGTGCGCTTATTCGCATCTTTTTGGCTTCCCGGAGTCATTATCTCTGCGTCTGATTTATGTACCAGTTTGCAGGGATATGCCGTGTGCGCGGGATAGCTTACAAAATAAAACTTTGCCGGTGTGCCGCTGTCGTCACTAAAAAATTCAATATCTTTGGTTCCCCGTCCAATATATAAGCCGTCTTTATTGGCCATTAAAAACTCTTGCCCGTCTGCAACAACTTTGCCCGAGCCACCGATATTAATGACGCCAAGCTCGCGGCGTTCCGTAAAATAATCTGCTGCCATTTCTTTTTTGCTGCTTTCCAGTTTCAAACTCTGCGCAACCGGTACGGCAGAACCGGTAATAGATCTGTCAATGTCCGAATAAACCATCGGTATGGTATCGGGTGCAAACAAACTGTTAATAAGATACAATTTCTCTAATTCTTCGGTAGTCATTCTTTTATAAGAATTTCTGTCCGTGGTAAATCGAATGTCCATAAAATTACTCAATAATTAATAAAAGATATTTCCATGGGAAATATAATAAAGGGGGCGGTCTTTTGAGGCGTAAAAACCACCCCCGGAGAGGCACTATGAAATTACTTCATCAGGATCATTTTACGAACCTGAACATTGTTTCCCTGTTCAAGTTGATACATATAAATTCCGGATGGTAAATTCGCAGCATTGAAATTATATTCGTGAACGCCTTTTTCCATCTGGCCGTTGAATAACGTGGCAACTTTCTTTCCAAGAACATTGTACACGCTTAACGAGGTTATGCCTGATTTTTCCAATTGGAAAGCAATTTTCGTTGTAGGGTTAAACGGATTGGGGTAGTTCTGTAATAATTCAAACGATTTTGCAGTCGCAAAGTTCTCTGTTTTTACAGAATTGATAAGCAACCAGTCTTTGTAACGGGTTGGGAACCAATTCAAGTCACCAACAGGAAATGAACCGGTAGCTCCGGTATAAGCAACTGAGGAAATGGGGTATGTAGGGTCAAATCCACCTCCGTCAAGCCATTCTATGCGTTTTCTGTCATAATCATATTTTGATTTGTCGAAATTTTTAGTGTCTTTGGTTTTCCCAGCGCCACCCTGAAGAAGAGGTGTCCGATACCAGCGCATCATCGTTGTCATAAGCGCCGGGGTGCTAGTAAGTTTCAGTTCAATTTTTTTGAAAGCATTTAAGCTGTCTGCAACCTTCTTAGCTAAATTCCAAGTTAAGGGCGAACCTTCTCCGACTACACCATCTGCAGCATAATCCGCGTAGAATTTTTTCCCGGAATCGGAAATTGCATAATAATTATTGTTTATTGTGAACACTGTTGTGGTATCAGGAACAGAGATGATCCACGTCATCCGGGCTTTTCCCGATCCATCTTTTTCACCGCTATCCGTAAATTCCGCCTGACGGGTAGTATCAGTATCTTCTCCAAGGGCAAACGGATCTACTAACAGGTTATTAGTTATGTATACGTTCTGGGAAGTTTTGCCTAATGAAAGCAACCCATGGTAAGACATAGAATTAATAATCGTATTGTGATCAAATTTAAAATACTTGATTGGGGCGGTGCTTGCGAAGTGTCTGATAATTCTATCTTGCGCATTAACAAATGTGCAGTTCTGAACTAATAATGTATCAACTGAGCCTGCTCGCACATCAATTCCCTTTCCAGCACCAAGATTTGATCTGCCGAGATACCCCATGTTGGCAAAAACAGTATTGGTAACTTTTATATTAAGAGGAACACTTGACGTACGGATATGATTACCATTGCAGTTCGAAAGAATACAACTATCAACTGTCATACTAAAGCCAGGTGACGCAAAATCCAAAAGCGCCCCTTGCATCCCGCCAAGGAATGAAGTATCCGGTGGATTTGTATCATAAGTCCCTGGTTCGTAGAATCCCGTAATGCAAAGATTTTTTAAAACAACGTCGCCTTTTGCATTAATGCACTGCCCGGGAGGCAAGCCTGTAGCTTGTGTTTTATATAAATATATAATTGGGCGGTATCCCTTGCCTTCAGATGCCTGCATTTGCAGTTTGTATCCGTTATTTTGTATAATCAGTCTCTGTAGATAGATGCTGTCTCTTTTCAGAACATAGATTGCATTTGGATCACGTCGAACGCCACCGGCAATGGTATCCCCATTTATTACATCATTAAGATAACTGCTTCCGGGACCGCTATAAGGAGGAACCACAACATAGTGTTCAGTTTGAGCAAACACCATCATCGTGGAGAAAAGAACTAGTGCAGAAACGAACATACGTAGTTTAAACTGCATGGGATACTCCATTAGTTTGTGAATGATTATTAGATTTAAGTGACCGATAGTTTATAACGAAACTCTAACTCCAAGATCAGAAGTTAGACCATAACGTTCTTTAGTGTTCAGCACCTGCCAATTCTCAACATGATTTTTAACATACGTGCTTTCTTCTGTATTTGTAATATTATTCACGTTGAAAAAGAATGTCAGGTTTTGATTAAGCTCATATTTGCAGGCAAGATCAAGCCTGGAATATTCTCCTTGGATTTGATCATTCCGACCGCTGAGCGAAAATGTTGACGTATATTCTCCCTGATAAAACAACGATAATCTAACCGAAAATGGTCCAATGTCATAACCAAGCGAGACGTTTCCATAAAATTCAGGCTGACCTTCCAATTTATCCTTTCTTTCAATAAGACGAGAAATAGGAGAATATATATAATATGGATTACCACGAGGCGGAGTAACTTTTACCTTAATTGAATCTTTTTGAGTTTCATAGACTGAGGTCTCGGATCGCATGATTGAAAAATTATAATTCACCACAAAATTTTTGAGAAATGGAGCATTGAGCATTTCTCCGAAAAATTTAAGTGTGGTTTGATGCTCTATCTCAAAACCCCAAACTTTCGTGGGCTTCTTTGAATTATAAGGATAGGTCAGATTATAATACGTATCTTTCAAGTTGCTTGGCAGCGTCCACTGTGTATTAAATACATATTTGATCAACGTATCATTAACCGTGGCTGCATTAGTTAAAGTATGGTACATGTCTTCAATTTCTTTGTAGAACGCTGAAATCGTGAAAAGCCCCAGATCGTTCCCAAAAAATGAGGTATTTACTTCATAGTTCCATGCTTTGGCAGCTACTAAATTTGAGTTGCCCAGAGATAAAGTAACGCCATTACTGTTTGTCAGCACATATTTATTCAGTCGGGCGCTAAAGTCCGGACGTGCTAATGCCTTATAAGCAGCAAACCGGATATTCATGAAATCGGTTGCTTTTGCGTTGAACTGAAAATTTGGTAACCAAACAGTTTCGACATGATTTGCCGTTGTATCCTTGATTGTTCCAAGATTCATTGCAGGTCCCGATAAGGCACCTACTGACATTTTGGATTTATAATTGTTGTCTTCACCTTCAACCCGGGCGCCGAAGATGAGCGTCATCCGGTTTCCAATATTCATCGTATTCATCAAATAGGTTCCCCAAACACGCTCAACAATATCATAATAATCAAGCACAGCTTGGTTGTTTGGCAAATATTCTGGATAACCACCAACTGCACTGTTATTATTCAGACTGTACCATTCTTTTGCTGCATCAACGTCAATCATTGGATAAAGATTATAGCTCCCAAACAAATCTCTGTTCTCATAAGGCTGATTCAGGAAGTTGGTCACCAGAAAATATCCTCCTTTTACATCAGCAGTATAAAGGTTTTCAAAACGGGTTCCGGCAAACGCAGGTACATGCATCTGATACATATCTGCGTTGATGCTTGTTGCTTTATCATAAGTCAGAGTAAGATTTAGTGGCGTATTATAGTAATTTGCAAGAAGTTCGCTCCTCTCCTTAAAGCGATTTTTGTAACGGAATTTCCCACCACTCTTCACTTCCCCAGCAAAATCAACACCCAAAGCATCAATAGAATACTTTGCAGACAAATCCAGAAAAGCCGTGCGCTCTTTGTCCAGATTTTTTTCATCACGATAATATGCATAGCTCGCCGTGGCTTTCGAAAAATTATTCACGGCATACGGTATGATGGATTCTGGACTGGTTCCTCTAATGAGTGATGTGGGAACTGGTTTCATTCCGGATACATAAACGGTATCATTTTTCCCGGTTTGTGTGTTCGGCACTAATTGGATATTTCCTGGTTCAGAAAACTGAAGATCATAATCATAAGGATAAAATGCTTTCGATTGGGCAAATGATACTCCCCAATCAGCATGAACTAAACTGAACAAATTATTTTCACCATGAATTGAGCTGTTGAACGTATTTATTTCCTGTTCACGATAACGAACTGAATAAGGAATCCCTCCGGCATTGGAATTTGCCGAACCAATAGTTGGATAATGTCTTTCGAATGTAGTATATGCTCGCTTGGTTTGATTAAAGATATTGTTGATTCGGATTGAACCATCATCTGGTGTGTTGATATCCAGCAGAAGACTACCTCCTTGCCGGGTTCTGGTTTCTCGATTATGGTCTAAGACAAAATCGCTCATTTCGTGGATAGTTGATCCGTTACTTGCTTCTGGAAATGTATAGTTCACATCAATCGACTCGTTACTTCTATCCCTCTGTTCTGCATTGCCACTAACTTGAACGCCCAAGATACTTTCAAAAAAGCGTTCCCCGTAGCGCAAGGAAAAATCATACTGCTTTGCTGTGTTTTTAAGCTGATTATATGCTCCCTTGGAATCAAGTCGCAATAATCTGGTTTCTGGGGCACGCTTGGTTACTAGATTGACACTTCCAGCAATTGCATCGGCATCTTTATCAGGTGTTAACGCTTTATATAATTCAATCCCGGCAAGCGACCCTTGCGAAACAGTGCTAAGATCAATGCCTCTGGAATCTGCATCTGTTGGCGCCATCCTTACACCGTCAACTGTAACAGTGGAAAATTTATCACTCATTCCGCGCATAATTACTTTATTTGCCTCTCCTCCCGATCTCTGCAGCGAAACACCTGGAAGTCGGCCAATTGCTTCTGCTGCATTTGCATCCGGCATGGATTGTATTTTTTCTTCCGAGATAACATTAATAATGGTGTTTGACGTGATTTGCTGGTTTATCGCCGCAGCCTGACCAAGTGCCTGACCGTGAACAATTACTTCCTGCCCTATAACTACATCAGGAAAAAGTTTAATATCCAGCGTATTTTTCCCCTCTACAATATTGACCCCTATCTGGGTTGTCTTATATCCGATAAAGGAAATCTTCAGAGTAATAGTACCTGTTGGAGGATTTTGAATCATATATTCTCCATCAATATTTGAGGCATCACCAAGTGAGGTTCCCAAAATAATGACGTTCGCACCAATAAGAGGTTCAGAGCTTAGCGAATCAAGAACCCGCCCCTTGAGATATTTTTGCCCGAATGCTGGCATGGCCAACAGTATTATGAATAATACGAAAAGCCTGTTCGTTAGTAAATTTCTGTTCATACGTACTCCAAATGCATCTGTAAAATAAAGGATAAAGTAAACGCTTACGCTCAGGGACAAAAAAACTGATGGCATTTGGGAAAAAATGCCATCAGCAGAAAACTATATTATAAGTCGACCGGTTTCATCCGGGGAACTAATATGACAAAGTTAATGAACCATGCCAGGAGATAGGCCGAACCGCAAATAATGAACATGATATAATAGCCGGTTTCAATGCTTCCCAATGCCTTGAAATGATCAAACAAGGCACCTGCAAGCCTGGCAATCAAAATACCACCGACTGCTCCAGCCATTCCACCCATGCCGGTAACAGAACCAACTGCGCGTTTCGGGAACATGTCAGATGCGGTTGTAAAAATATTCGCTGACCACGCCTGATGCGCCGATGCCGCCAGACCAACTATAAGAATAGCAAACCATGGGCTGGATTGTCCAAGCCATTGTGCCATGACAACGGGAACTATACAAATCGCATAGATAAGCATTGCCGTTTTTCTTGCTTTATAGATTTCCCAGCCTTTGCCAATCAGGTAACCTGAGAACCAGCCGCCAAGAATGCTGCCAAAAGTGGTCATAGTATAAACTACCGCCAGAGGCAATGCCAGGTCTGTTTTTCTCATTCCATATTGATTCGTGAGGAAGGAGGGCAACCAGAACAGATAAAACCACCAGATCGGATCGGTCAGAAATTTTCCGATAACATAACCCCAGGTCTGTTTGAAGGAAAGGAGTTTAACCCAGGGAACCTTTTCAGTTTTCAGTGGTTCCTGACCCTGTCTGCCTGCTTCTTCTGAATCACTGACTATATAATCATATTCAGCTTTCGATAATTTTTTATGCTTTTCAGGTGCTTCATAAACCATAAACCAGAAAACAAGCCATATGAGCCCGATCGCTCCGGTTATAATAAATGCCCATTGCCATCCCCACGCTGCCGCAATAAAAGGTACGCTCAGGGGAGCCAAAATTGCTCCCACATTGGAACCCGAATTGAATACACCGGTTGCAAACGCTCTTTCCTTTTTCGGAAACCACTCAGCCGTGGTTTTTATTGCTGCCGGAAAGTTGCCTGCTTCACTTACTCCAAGAGCTGCACGTGCAGCCATGAATCCTAGGGTGCCCCGTGAAAGAGCATGTGCTATTGCAGCAAGGCTCCACACCGCCAACGCGGCTGCATACCCTAATTTGGTCCCTATCTTATCAATCACCCAACCTGCTCCAAGCATTCCCAATGCATATGCTATTTGAAACGCAACAACAATATTGGCATAGTCAGTTTCAGTCCAGTTAAACGCTTTGGCCAGATAGTCATCCTTTAATAAGCTGATCACCTGTCTGTCGAGATAATTGATTGTAGTAGCAAAAAATATTAATGAACATATAGTCCATCGGTACTTTCCTATAGCTGCCCCAAGTTTCGGTTTTTCACTCATATGTACTCGTGCTGATTTAGTTATTGTTTAGTTTAAAGCGCTGAAAAGATCATTCAAATGAAATTTCTTAATACGTAATACGAATTGGATTGCTCAGTGAAAGAATGGTATTGTTCAGATAAGAAACAAACTCTGCCTGCGAAGCAATTCCCTTTTTCTCCTGCTGCCATCCTGCGGCAAAATAATAGGTGACACTGTTTTGAACAGGTTTAAGAACAACAAGACGGCTCACTTCATCTTCCGTTCGTTTTATTAATTGTTTTTTATTGTAGAATACGGCTATCCCAAGGCTGTCACCGGACAGAGCTTGCTGGCCATAAAGAGCGATGTAGCCCCAACTGCTCCTGTCACTTGTGGGTGATTCCAAATACACTGTGTTCTCATGTTTAGCCAGGCCGGTGCAGAAACCACCAGGTGCCTTTTGCGCAGAAACAGTAAGTTTTGTTAACCTGCTGCCCGCTTCAATTGAGATAGCGGCAGTAACATTCGTCTTTCCTTTTCCAAAGTTCCAGCCATAAAAGCCTGCAGTTAAACCTGAAAACAAATTGTTATTGTTCGTTATGTTGACGGTCATGCTGTCTGTTTCAGAAACCGTGACGGCTTTCCCGTTAAGATAATAGGCAATGGATCCAATACCCAATGAATTGCCGACTTTAAAAATGTCCATTCCCCAGTCCTGCATTTTGGTATATGATTCCTTGCTGTCAGAAACCAGATCGTTGACACCCACTTTGTGCATAACAACATCATCGGTTTTCTTTCCGAAAATATCCATACGGTTTCTTGAATCAAGATAGAAACGGTAGGCAATTTTGTCCGATTCCCACCCCGGACCTTCATACTGGTACAGAGCGTCATGAGCAGCGTGGGCTTTGGTCATGGTAACTTTAGTCTGCGAAACAAACCGGCCGCCGGTAAATGTATTGTCTGCTATCATGTAATCTGTCTTCACTCCCATATAGGCCTGAGTTCTTTTCACTGATTCAGGACGCACAGGCTTTTCGGAATATGTAAAGGTCAGCGTTTTGCGCTCTTTGGCAGCAAAAGAAAGGTTAACTGCAATTCTATCCGGCTTTCCTTGCTCATCCGCGAGCAACTCTGCATAAATCGGCTTCCCTGCTTCACTTATTTCATATTTACCGAAATCAAATGCAGAATGGACTTTGGACAAAGCTTTCACATCCAGAATCACTGATTCATCTTGTCTTGAATTCGTTGTGGGGTTTACTAAGGAAATGGAAAAGGAAGGATGGAAGCGAGGTGAATGAGAAGCTTTTGTCTGTGCCAACAAACAATACTGTTGAGTCAGAGCGATAAATAGAATGAGAAGAATTTTACAAAAGTGTCGCATTGAATCTTTCTCGCAGAGTTTAAAATTGCTTCGCCCGGAAACTCACAGCCTCCAGGAAACTTTAACGTTTAAGTAATCGCTTAAATGTTGAGTCCAACATAACAAAAAAAAAATGATTTGTCAATATCTGCTGTCTGATTATTCAGGAGGCAAACAAATATGCCCAATTTCAGTCCAAAATCAAAACTAAAATCTTATTTCCGAAAACGACTTAAAAAAACCTGTATATGTTTTATCGCTTCGTCAAACCAGGGATGGAAAAGCCAAAATGGATGCGGTGTGTTCGCAATTGTGTGCACCTCGCTGTATATCCCATACTTTTTTAGCATATTTATCACCGAATCACGCCCTGCATGAAACCGGGGATGGGAGCTGTTTATAAAAAGCATGGGCGGGGATTTCCTGGTCACATAATTTATCGCCGATGCCCGCCTCCATATCGATGGATTCTCACTAAAAGTAGCACCAAGCCATAATTTGCCGACCGAAGGTTGACCCGGAAGAGTGTCTTTACCGCTTTCTGCTGGGTCGGTCATATCCAACACTCCATCAATATCAATAATTCCCTGTACTTCATTCGAATGATCTCTGTATTCACCCTGTTCAGTAAAGTGCCCGCCTGCCTGACTGATTCCAACGAGTGCGGCAAGCTGCCCCCCTGCCGACGTGCCATATAGTATAATTCTTGTTGTATCAATATTAAACTGCGCTGCATTTGACCTGCAAAATCTGATTGCCGTTTTAATGTCATAAACTGCCGCAGGAAATCTTGCTTCCGGAGAAAGCCGGTACTCAACACAACAGCAGATAAATCCGGCTTCGGCAATCTTTAGCGCCATCGGCAACTCCATGGATCGGTCTCCGGACCGCCAGCCGCCGCCATGTAACAGCAGAACCACTGCGCGTTTTTCGGACCACATATCTTTCGGCGATACTATGTCCATATATAATTCCCGGCCGCTGTAACGGGAGTATACTATGTTTTTATGGACTGTTACTTTATTGCTGATTATGGGAATGACGGCTTTGGCAAAGGGGTATTCCTGAATAACCTGTTGGGTGGCGGCAGAAAGCGTAAACGATGTATCTCTCCCTTTCCTGGCGTCTTGTGAATACGCACAAACACAAGCAAGAACAGTTAATAAAAAAATTCGTTTCACTTGTCTTTTCCTTCTGCTAAGAATCGTGGGAAATCAACCAATAGTAGTATTCGCCGGGCATTCAGCTGTTGGATGCAGTTCAAATTCCGGAGTTGCTTATCGTTTCGCAAAACGAACCCAGTCAAAATCAACATAACCCGAATCGGATACCGCGTTATAAAAGAGCCCAACTTTTGCGCCAACCCATTTCCCGGGGCGTGCGCTAAATTCTTGTCCAATTGGGAAAAACTTTTTCCCATCGCTGCTAAAGCTGAATGAACACTTTGCATCCGGCAGAACATCCACTCGCAAAATGAGCTTTTGCTTTTTCATGTCCCGGGCATCGGTTTCTTTCTCGGGTTTACCGAAATCCGCATTCAGGCAGGTCGTCTGAACAACCTTTAGCTTACCATTTCTTTTTTCAACGGCAACATACGAATAGTCCATGCCGAAAATCAATAGCCCTGCCTTTTCTCCTTCCTTCATGTTTTTCACATCAATTCTGCACTCGGTGCTGAATTGGTGAGCTGGCATCTTTTGCATCAACAGTCTTGGTGAATCCCACAGATTTTTCCATTTATTGCAATCAACCACGGGATAGAGTCGCAACCACCCCTTTCTGGCAGACAACGAGAACCAGTTGTCTATGTAATTGGCGGACCATTGCCATTGCAGCCCCATTTTGCTGCTGTCAAATTCGTCATTTGTCTGAGGGCTATAAACTGCTGATGAAGTGGCGGTCCATGGCTTTTTGCTTTTAAGAACGGGTTCACCAATACCATTGTGATCTAAATCCTCACCCATCACCGGCCAGTCGGCCTCCCATCGCATGGGCTGCAGGTGAACCACACGACCATAGGCATTGCAATCCTGAAAATGCAAAAACCAGGATTCACCATTGGGGGTTTCCACCCAGGCACCCTGGTGGGGACCGTTGATTTTTGTGCTTCCCTGTTCAAGCACTATTTTGTCGTCATAGGGACCATAAATGTTTTTTGATCGCAATACCGTTTGCCAACCAGGTTTAACACCTCCTGCCGGTGCAAAGATATAATAGAACCCGTTTCGTTTATACATTTTGGGTCCTTCCATGGTCGGGTGATTTTTATGACCATCAAATACCATAACTCCATCATCAAGCACCGACATGCCGTCCGGACTCATCTTGTTCAACGATATAATGCTTTTAACACCCGATCGGCTGTTGGCCCACGCATGAACCAGATATGCATTGCCATCATCATCCCAAAACGGGCAAGTGTCAATCCATCCCTTAGCTTTCTTCACCAAATGAAGCGGTGTCCACGGACCGGCAGGATCTTTTGCTTTGGTAACAAACACTCCGTTATCCGGATCGCCGAAATAGATATAATATTCCCCGTTATGAAACCTGATTGCGGGCGCCCAGACGCCATTGCCATGTTGCACCGTAAAAAATGAATCTAAGGGATATCTTTCAACAGCATGCCCAATGATTGTCCAATTTACCAGATCAGTGGAATACAGAATGGGTAGCCCGGGAAAATGATCAAAACTGGAGGCAACAAGATAATAGCCGTTACCAACCCTGATTGCATCAGGATCGGAATAATCTGCATAGATGATTGGATTTTTATAAGTCCCGTCACCATTGTCAGGATTCCATACCGGGATCCCTTTCGCAGAAGTTGATTGAGCATTAACCTGGACAACACACAGTAAACTGAAAAACACCAGAACAACAAAATATTTCAACGGGCAAATCCTCAAATGTCTTAATAAAAATGTTGACGGCAATCCAACCGGCCGGATATTAGTCTTTTACCCACTTTTGTTTCCATGCAGGGAATTTCTTCAATACATTTTCAGGGTTATAAACATACCAGGTGTACCCGCTTCTCCTTTCGTGCTCAACCTCTGCCAAGCTGTATACTATTTTGGAATCTCTGCCACAGAACAGGGGACGGTGTGTTCCCAATTCATAATAACGTGTCCATATGGGACGGGCAGAAGGGTCATGAACAACAACACGGTCTATTTTGGTTGTGCGGTATTTGTAAACTGTTTCGTGAAACGGAACGGTGTCAACCCGGGTCTCAAGTATTTTGGATTTCTCAAACCAGGCAACTGCAGCAACAATCGATTTGACTATAGCCGGTGATGGATTCTTCAAACTCATCAGGAACAAGACTATATCAGCACTCTCACCGTTACATATACAAGGCGGTTCAAATTTTCTCGCCCATGCCGGTTTAAGTGTTTCGTGATCATGTTGCTGGCACCAGGCGGTATATTCGCCATTATCAGAGATCTGACAATTAAGAATACATGCAATCCCTTTTTCAAAGGCAGAAAACACTTTTTGTCGTCTGGCAGCATCAATAAAACTGTAATTAGGCCGGTTTTCCACTATATCACGCAATATTTTCATCACTCCAATCATCGCCCCATCATTAAAAGTGATCTCTTTCGCGTAGCCTTTTGCATCCGGAAAAAACTGTGGCCAGCCGCCATTTGGATATTGTGCCGCCAGTAAGTAATCAATTCCCTTAAGGCATGCTGCCTTATAGGTCTCAGAATTAAGCATTGTTGCGGCTTTAGCCAGATAGACTATTTGAGAATGCGTGGCCCCATTATCAATGGTGGTGTTAGTCTCCTGTTTTGAATTCAGCACCAGTGTTTTTTGTTCGGGTGAGAGAATTGCCAGCATATCATAGTTCTTGGGCCACCCGCCGTTATCCTTTTGATATAGCAATATGTTGTCTGCAATTTCCTTTATCTGCGATTTTGTATACCGCTTCTGCCCTTCTATTGGGAGGATTTCTTTATCGTCATCGGTGATATCATACCAATGATGTGAGCCGTCAGCAAAACCATCCACTGCTATTGTAGCCATGGTATCTTCACCATCGCTCACTTGAGGAAAGTCGGATATGGTAATTAAGCAAATCAGAAATATCGTCGAATTTAACAAAAACGTACTTTTCATAAATATCTGTTCAACTTCATTTTAATTCATTACAAAAGGATTTATCATCTGCATTCTCCTTTTTACTGGACCATGCACAGGTTTGACCGGTCGGTTAATTGCCGTATATAGCTCAGAGAGACAGTTTCATAATAGGATAAGAGTTCCCGCCGGATGCGCGTTATTGCAGCGAACTACTTCAATTCATATTTTTTTAAAACCAAATACTTGAGTTCAGTGCTGCCGGCATTTTTTATTCCATGCTCAATAAACGACGGGCAGTAAAGACAGGTATTCGGCCCAACCACTCTGGTCTCACCGGCCAAAAAGAACTCAGCATTGCCCTCGAGAATAAAAAAGAATTCGTCCTCCACATGCTTATGCGGCGGATGTGTTGCCATACCAGGTGCAACCACACTCATCTTCACCGTTCTGCCGTCCAGAAAATTTTTGTCAACAAACCAGAACTGATAACCCGCTTTGGTTTTCTCAACACTATCCGCATTAAATTCCCGGCCGCAATTCTTTATCGAAAATCTGGCAGTATCCGGCTTGTCACTGGCATTAAGAGGTTTTGCGTAGCTAAAAGGGATAAAGAAGAATAGGGATAAAATGAGCAGCGTATTCCGGGCAAAATTCATAAGATGACCTGTGTTAATTAAACGTTTAAGTAAAATTACTGAAAAGTTTTATTAAGTCACAAACTTTGCGTTGAATGGGATAAAAAGTAATCACGCTGGTGATAACTGAATTTACGATAAGCATATTTCCGGTCTCTTAATTGGGGACGCCGCATAACTCAGTAAAAGCCATTGCCAATCCGTGGACTTGCGGTAGAAATGCCCCATCCAGTGTGCGCATACGCGTCAACTTAAAACGATATTATTCGCATAATGACGGGGGCGTTTCATCTTCGAATTCTCTGATCATACATTGTTTTTGGCTGCTAATCATAATGCTTTTCTATACCTCTGTTCGCTGAGTATACTTCTTGCGAAGTCCTGGAGGTGGGTGTCGCATAATACATTAAGCACAGAATTCCGCCCACAAATCTCCGTATACACGTTAACTCGCCCCAAACCCGTAGGGTTTGCACATTGGTAGCATCCATTGACGACAACTATCCGCCAACCCCGTTCAGGGGTTGAATATGCGGCATATACACTTAACAACATTCGGTTAATGAAATGATCAGAATAGCATTTATTATTCTTTAAATGGGGTTCCGTTAGGCTGTGTCCCGTCTCGGCGGAGAACGATCTATGGAACTCTGGCATTGTTACAGACAAACGAAAAGGTGCAGAAATAGCATCGCCTGAATTAAACCATTTATGGCGGGTACTGGTTTTGGGTCGTTGTTAACTTGACTCCCGTGCATGTGTGGGGCAGTCTCCCCCCTTGTCCCAAAACCAATCCCAAGTAAGTACTGTTTCACGATTGATGAATTACACTACAACCACCTGCCTGATTCGCTAAAAACTAAAATGTATCGGTCACTTTAAATACAGTAGCCCAAGCCATTCAAAGATCAAACCTGATGAATAAATTCTTTTGCAGGTTTCCTTTTGCCGGGAGTGGTTTCTCTGGTTTTATACGGTTCTATCAGCTTATCCGGCTCTCCCAGATAACCAATGGCACCAAACGTCACCGGCTCATACTCATCCGGATTCAACTGCAACACTTCAACAGTTTTCTCTTTATCGAATCCTGCCATGAAATGAGAGTATATGGAAAGCGATTGACCCTGCAGCGCGAATGACATATTTGCTGCTCCCAGATCGTGCTTGGCCCACTCATTCATTTTGCCGTTGTCAAATGTTTTTTTAATGACACCCACCAGAAGAACCGCGGCAGTATGCGCCCATTTTTTGTTTCCTTCATCAAGACAGGAGTACAATGTTTCAAAACTTTCAATATGGCTCTGATCTGCATAATAATAGTTCCACGGCTGATAGTTGGCACAACTGAAGGACCAGCGGGCTGCTTCGAACATGCTCATCAGATCAGCTTCGCTTACAGGCTTTTCGGTAAAAGACCGGGGACTCCACCTCGATTGGATGAGGTTAATAATTGGGTATTCAGGAGTTTTTTTTGTGATCATTTGTTCCATCGGTAAATAGTAGTAATTTTTAATATATAGAATATAACATTGTGATATACCATTAATGTTCCCCACATACACTTGGCGAATGCCTGTGCAGGTCATTACCCTGATATTCGTAAAAATTATTTGGCTCTCTCTTCACCTCTCACTCGAGACGCAATAGTAGCCACTTAATAAAACTCTTCTATTGTCCCACTAATGCTCATCCTGCCAGACCAACATGGTTATATAGAAAAAATACCAGGTGCCTTAACGGTGAACGTTTGTTTCCGCATTACTGCATTTCTCTCATACGTAAGCGAAATCGAGGTGCATTCGGTGCTTGGTGAATGGTTGTGGCTCAGGAATAAAAACGGTATTAATTCGTTTTGTCGATTGGTTTTCCGAATTGGAGAAGATAGCCGTTGTTGTCATACGCGGCAAACTCCCTCATGCCGTAGTCAAAGCTCTCAATGGGATAGCAAATACTTATCTTTTCCTTCAGATTATCCCATAATTCATCAATATTATCTACAGTAAAATACAAGGAACCCGTGAAAGCGGGTCCATCAAAATCAGCATCGTCTCCGGGCTTGGCAAACAACAGCGAAACGGCGTCTTTGCTCAACGACATAAAACCGAACTCTTCCATGAATTCATCGCATGCGAATCCCAACAGCTCAGTATAAAATCGTCTGGTCCCCTTCAAATCAGATGTCCACAACATTGGACGCAATTCTGCATATTTCATTCTGGTACCATAAATAAATAATTGATACAATTGTAAATTTGTCAAAAAAACATTGCGTTCTAAAATTTGTTTATGCTCATTGCACCATGTGGTGCGTCGCTGGTCAAAACTGTCACACGTGTATTGAAAATGAATGCTGATCCGAAAACAGCCTGCTCACCAATTCGAAAAATCGTTGCCGCATGCGTATTAACTCCAACACTCTCATCTTGATGTTTTAAATAACAAAATCCAAAAAGTCTTCTGCTTTTTCATTGGAACGGATACGTACCTCACTTTTGCTGTACACGGTTGAGTTAGGTGGCACACTCGCTGTCACCCATGCATTTCCACCCACAACACTGTTCCTGCCAATCACAGTCTCTCCACCGAGAATAACTGCCTGTGAATATACTATTACATCATCTTCCAAAGTCGGATGTCGTTTGGTCTTGGAGAATTTTTTATCCACACTCAAGGCACCTAAAGTTACCCCCTGGTAAATTTTCACGTTTTTGCCGATGACTGAGGTCTCACCAATAACGATACCCGTTCCGTGATCGATGAAGAAAGGAGAACCAATTTCAGCTCCGGGATGGATATCAATCCCGGTTTTCTCATGTGCATATTCTGTTATAATACGCGGAATGATCGGAAGCTGCATCCCGTAAAGTTCATGAGCGATGCGGTAAATGGTAATTGCAAAAAAACCAGGGTAGGCCAGGATAACTTCATCAACGCTCTCGGCCGCGGGATCACCTTCAAAAATGGCATTGGCATCGGTCCAGAGTTTTTCATGAAGCGCTGGCAGCGTTTTTATGAATGCATAAGCAACTTTCTCGTCCTGAACACTGCCATTTTGCGACAACAGCCTAAGCAACGAGATCAGATTCCGTTCAAGCAACTGAATTTTTGCCAATACATCGTCGTGGGAATAATAAACTCTGCTCGAAAAATGAGGAAACAGAAAATCAATCACCTCCAACAAAAAGTCAATTGATTCAGTCTTGAGCTGGGATACACATTTATGAGTCTCGCGTTTTTCCAAAATCGAGTGGACAAACGAGTCAAAATATTTTTCATTTTTCATAATATAAACAATATGCTTTCGGATCGGAAAGGTAAGCAGCAACACGGTCTGTCCGCGGTCTGATTTGAGTATTTACCATATCCTTCTTTTATAATATAATTAATTTTCTCTTCTAAGAAAATACCGCCTAAATAACAACGCAGCACGCATATCCCCCAAAAGACGGCATATCGTTCGGATTCGGCTCGTTCAGAGTGCTTCTGTAAGCCTTACACTTAACAGCACGGGTTGAAGCTGTATAACCAACATTTCCACGCTCAAGGAACGGTTCATTTGAAATTTAGGTGGCAAGGCAATATAACTTATGATGGAAATAGTTAACCAGACCAGATTATTTAATTAGTATTCTCAATCTTTCAATGCCTTTGTTTTCATTATTTCAAGGGGGGGGATAATTAAAAAGGTGCCCTGACAAGGGCACAATGTGAATAACCGCGGGGGAACCCCACGGAGAATGAATCACTCAAATCTTACGTCCCCGAAGGCGGGCGAACCAATGCAATTGGGGAAAATAAATCGATTAATCACCAATCACCGGTTGATAATTTGCCACCTAATTATCATTTGTACCCAAGGAACCGGCTAATCGTAAAAAGTGATATAAAACTTTTCCTTATTATATATACTTGAATTATTCAGCCTTTTTGTATCTTTACGGTTCACAATTATTTAATTTGGATTTTTGACGAATATTCTTACTACATATTGATTATTCTTTTCTGGTCCGGATGCTGTGACCACAGGGCATAAAAAACGGTGCCGTGCGGAATTAATTCATAAGTGCTTGCAGAATAAAAGACAGGTGAATCCTTTATGGAATGGGTATTCCTTATAGTATGGTTGTCGATAATTAACGGCGCCTTGGGTGGACAGTATGTTCTTAATTGGATGGGGAACAATGAACGGTTCGTAGGAAAATTTGAAATCTCCTCAGGGGTTATGACCTGGTGGAGAGAGATTTCAAAATTTGCCTGGGCAGCCGTTGCCGTTACCATCGAAATTATCCGTGGAAAAGAATTAAAATATTTTTGGCCGGGTTTTCTTTCGATGATCACCATCGTGATTTGCGCTTTCACCGGTGTGATCGAAAATATCGGATTTTTCTATCTCCCCCGCTACTATTCACCACACGTCTTTGCACCTTATGTTAATGTCTATCTGGTATTCCTCCCTTTCTTCGGCAAGCTTCTGTTCAAGGCCCCTATCAGAAAAGAACATTGGATCGGAATTTCACTGGTCGTTGTCGGCCTTTCCTTTCCGCATATTCCGCGGATTATCGGCGGACAACAGGATCCCAAAGCTATTCTCGATACAAATGCGATCATCTGGATTGTAATCATCAATGCCTGCCTGTGCTCACAGCAGATATTGAACAACAAAACAGTCCAAACTGTCCTCACAGGTGTTGGGGCAAATGCCTTGGTGCTCTGGCGCGAAATCTGGAAACTCATTTTTATCAGTTCAGCAATTATTCTGTTCCCCATCATCGCCAATATTTGGCGTGTGCATATCCCCGATACAGTTCCTGCTGAAAAATTCCAAACGGTCATCATGTCATCGGTTAAGATCGATTCACTCAGCAAAACGGTTATTCAGCAAAACTACACCCAAAGCGGTGATAATTTTGTTCTTAAAGCCAACCTTGCCCCGGAAACCGAAGATATTATTAAAAGATCAATCGCCAAAACCGATTACAGCAGATTCTTCTCATTATTCGAAGGAAAACTTTTCCCAAATAATTGGATCCCTATCCTCTTTGTAGTCGCAGCAGGCCTCACCGGTTACATTTACAGTTTCGGCTTCTTCAAACTATCCAAGTTCGCGGCCCATTTCTGGGTGCCTTACACAAATATTTATTTTGCAATTTTGCCGTTTATTATGATGCTCTTTGGTCAGAATGTGACGGGCTATCAGATTGCCGGGGCCGCCATTCTCACAATAGGACTTATTGTGGGTGTGATGGATCACAGCAAAAACAAAGTGACTGAAATAGAAAAAACACATACAAGCGATAATGTCAGAAAATAAAAAAGGAGCACGTATGAGTAAGTTCACACATGTAATAAAACGAACCGGGGCGGTGGTACCGTTCAATCCGGATAGAATCGCAAACGTAATCTACCGGGCAGCAGTTTCCGTCGGTGGAAGAGATAAAGAGAAAGCTGCTGAACTCGGAGAAAAGGTTATTGCCCTGCTTGAAGCAACCTATCCACAAGGTTATACTCCACAGGTTGAAGAAATTCAGGATGCAGTGGAAAAAACCCTGGTTGAAGAAGGTCACGCGAAGGTTGCCAAAGAGTTCATCTTATATCGGCAGGAAGCATCAAAACGGAGAAGTGAAGACTCAAAATACTTCGCCAAACCGAATGAGAACATCCCCTGGTCAAAAGTATGGCGATCACTTGATTGGGCGGTCTCCCATAATCTGCACTCCGTTGAAGCAATCAATGCACGCATCCGTAACGGTGAATTCTCTCAGATTGTGCACGAAGGTGAAACACAATACGAGACACAACTTGATACCGCCGCTGAAATGGTCACCGAACGTAAAGATGAACTTAAGATGGTGCTTGTCAGCGGTCCATCTTCCTCAGGCAAAACAACCACCACCATGAAACTGGAACAGCGGTTGAGCAAAGTCGGCATGAAGTTCGTTCCCCTTATTGTAGATAACTATTTCTTCGATCTGGAACTGCACCCCAAAGATGAGTTCGGCGATTATGACTTTGAAACACCTCATGCTCTTGATCTTGAACTTATCAACGACCACCTGAACCGCCTGGTTAAAGGTGAAGTGGTTATGACTCCCTATTATGACTTCAAAACCGGCAAACGGTTCCCCGAGCAGATACCCATTCAGATCAGGGAAAATGAAATATTACTGATAGACAGCCTTCACGGGCTATATCCTCCTTTCAGTAAAGATATTCCTGCAGCCAATAAATTTAAGCTGTTCCTTGAACCGCTGCTGCAAATGAAAGGCAACGACGGAAAGTATATCCGCTGGACCGATATCCGGCTCATACGCCGCATGCTTCGCGACTCTGTGCACCGTGCCTATAAACCGGAACAAACTCTGTTGCACTGGCACTACGTGCGCTCAGCCGAAAAACGGAATATTCTCCCCTATGGTTCAACTGCTGATTATATTGTCAACACTTCAATGCCTTATGAGGTGCCTTTGTACCGGCCCAAGCTCCTAAAGGATTTTGCCGAATGGGAAAAGAAATATGCAGACGATCCGTTGCGCCTTGATGCATACGAAAGAGCCGCCCGTGTGCGGAATATGCTGGAGTCTATCGAACCGGTTGAAGATGAATCCTCAATCCCGGGATCATCCGTATTACGCGAGTTCATTGGAGGCAGCACCCTGGACGTGCACTGAGTCCATTTCACCTCTCAATTAATTTGAAAGCTGTCTCAAAATATTGGGACAGCTTTTTTTTATCCATCCCTCCCTTTGCGAAAGGGAGGAACATAGGGTGGGTTCGAAAAACTCAAGCCGAAAGGTAGAGCATTTGAACAATAATTACCCTGCATTATCGAAGCCCGTAGGGCTTCAACATTGGTAAAAAACATAACATAGGGAAATGGACAACCCCGTTCAGGGGTTGAATCCTTTTAGGAATGGAATGCTATCCGTTATCTCCGGCAAGCCGCGATATCTGCGTAACATAATAATTCAACAGTTCCTGCCTTTCAGGCGTCAACGCAAACGCATCAATACGTAATATGCGCTCAACGTCTTTCAATGCGCGAACGATATCAATTGGAGCCTCAAAATTTTCCGAGGGAATGTTTGCCAGATATTCAACCACAGCCGAAAGGAACAACTTCATCGAATCATCAACCTGTCCCTTGAACAAATTCATCAGGTTTGTGCTTTCAGATTTCGATTTCTTATCCACAATTGCCGAGAATGGTATATCCTTAACTTCCATACCCTTGGCCATGGTATGCAATGCAATCGCAAGCTCAACAAAAGAGCTTGTCTGGTTGGTGACTGCTTCTTCCATCAATTCCCAAATTCTGGCACGCCACCGGCTGATACGGCTTGAAACTGCCAACAGCTCAGTAACTTCATCAAGCCAAACTTTGGATACTTTTCCACCGGCCCGCGATACAATAATTGCTGGATCGGTATTAAACAGATCAGGCTGCAACAATACCGCCAGGTCAGGCCGCAGCGTTGGCAGCAATTCTGGAATTATCGTTTCACCATGGAAAAATTCCTCCACGTGAACACCGTGCCTGCGCAGCAACTCCTTTTGCAATTGCGGAATGAACAGCATCATGGCATCACGGTCCTCCCGCAAGAGTGTAAAAGCGTGAAATCCAGTCGGGAATGATTCATAAAACTTTGCAAGGTATTTCCGGTCGTGATCCTCAAACAAACGCAGCGTATTCAATATCTCATATACGGGAAGCTGGGTAAGGATTTTTTCGCCTATGAGAATGCTGCCGCTGTCTCCATGAAATTCCTGCTGTGAAAATTGCAGCAACGATCTAAAGAGACCCGTCGTAAGCTGATTCAAACCGAGAACAAATGTCTGTGCCTTGTTATGAGCAATTGCACGCAGCAGGCTCCCATGTTTACGCAAAGGAATGGTTGATGCAATACGTTCCAGAATTCTCTTGCCTTTGCTCGAATTGTCGCCCTGCACGGTTCTTTCAACCGGCCGGTCACGCAGCATGGGCATGGCACGTGAAAGAAAATAGGAAATAACGTGTATGCCGACAACATCATCTTCACCGCCATAAACAATATGCTGAAAATTATTGCTGGCAATGTCTGCAAACGTGAGGAACGTTTCATCCATACGTCCTATAGCAAGTTTCTCCAGTTCCTTGATACCCTTGGTTTCATACTGAAATCTCGTATCAACAAACGGCTCAGCGGCTCGTTTCAATTCGGCGCGATACGTATCCTGCATGGTTCCCATGTGATACAAAAACTGTGCGCGTTCGGCAACACGGAGTTGACGCAATTTCTCAGAGATTGTGCTTTGCAGCGTCCGTAAATCGCGGCCGGCAAATGCACCATGAAGCGGACTGACCGCAAACTCAGTGCTCTTAATGGTTGATTGCTCAAGGTGATGCTCAAACCTGGTTTCTGAATCCTCGTTAAGCACAAAAGCCGCATTTCCCGAAAACTCCGCATAATAGCCGCCCATGCGCTGCATAGGTTCACCACTGCCAAGTTTAACGCGCACCCGGTCCGTGAGACCGCGCTTTGCCAGCCACGTAATTGTCGAAAATTTCGCCTGTTTGAACAGGAGTGCGGATTTTGTCTGCCCAACCTGCTGACTGAGATCCGACCCCGCAATAAATGTTTCACAGAAAATTTCAGTAAACCGGTCTTTAACATCTTGATCCAGCGCGCGGCTCTGTTGAGCATACTCCCATATCTTATCCAAATAGGAATCAATTCCAGTAACGGCAGTAATTTCCTCGAACAGTGGTATGCCCCAAACATTGGCAATTTCGCTCGTGCTTTGTTTGCCGGCTTTTTGCCGCTCTATCTGCAATTTACGGTCCAGTGAAATTAATGCTTCCGGAGAATTGGACATGCTCACCTGCAAACCCAGGATGATTCCCGGGTTGCCATAATTGCCTGCAATTTCGTTTATCTCGACAATATTGTGCACGGTCGTGTTAATAGCAAACGGATCCTTGGCTGTTATGAGCTTTTGCAAAATGCGGGGCGTCATCACAAAGCGCTTCAGAAGATCGCGATATACCCCTACATGCATCATCAGTTGCTTGTTGGCCGAATGCTCCTTGATAAGCGGGATCATGTCATAAAGCGTTTTGCGAAGCGCTTTATTAAGACGGAAATAATATTCCAGTTTACGCTTGCGCTGTTCACGCATTTCAATCATCCGGTGTTCCAGCCGGTCATTGTGCTGCCAAAGCTTAACTATGGGATCCTTGGCAATTTTTAAATTGATGCCAACCCGGCGGATGGGATTAATATTCAAACTGAAGGGCAGAACACTCTTGAATCGTTTTTCAAGCTGATTCGTCAATGTTGTTATATGATTAAGCAATCCGGTGAATTCATCCGTATCCTGTTGCAAACGCAACAGTGACTGCACAACATCCTGAGACGGTTTCGCATTCTTGTCAATCTTCATCATCATCCGGATAATGTTCGCGAGCAGATTGATGTTCTCAATCAGCACCGATGCAACCAGCTTGTGACCCTGTCCCGATGGTCTGTTACTTCCGTCCCAGTCACCCCAATAGGACAATAATGGAATGGATGATCCTGGGTTGCGCAATGATGTGTAATTCTCTGCAGAAACTATTGCACGCAAATCACAAAGCACTTCCTCCCCTTCCATCATCGAATTGATGCCGATATTTCTTCCGAAATATTCATCAATCAGGGATTGCGCAATATGACTTAATCCGGAACTGTCGGGAACAGTGCCGTGCAGCAACGAATCCAGTACCGGGTTAATGGCCACTTCAGGCTCAAGCGAATATATCTGTGTCGGATGAACCGTTCTGTCATATAACCGCAGCCGGAAAGCCTTACTCCTTCTGGCAAGTGTATCCTTGTAAAATTCATAATACAAACGATCTTCAAGTGCTTTTTTATCAGACATGAGAAACGCCAGGGATTCAGCGGAGATCTGAATTGCATCTTCATAGGCTCCATGGAAAATTTCCATTCTCCCGGGTAAATAGTCAGCAAAGAATTTCTTCTGATATACTTCGCTCGTATCAATGGAAGCTGTCTTTGGATTTATCTTCGCAAAGATTGAACGGCATAGACCCTCAATATTCCTGGTGAAGCCATCCCATTGACTCTTCGCTCCTGCATGGAAATCATTCTGTACGCGGATAGAAAATGTCTGCGGAAAGGTGTGCCGTATATATTTGATTTTTTCGTCGGCAACAATCCGGTTCAAATCTATAAGCGTCTTTCGTGTCTTCCGTAAAATCGTCTCAGCAGAATCGGTGCCGCCCAGCGTAAGGCGGAACGATTTGCGTGCAAGTTCATAACCATGTTTGGTCCGTGCAAATGAAGAAAGCGGTATCATACCGATTCCCTGAGCTGCAAGCTCGGTTGAAAGCCATTCCAGCGAAAGCCCGTTCGGTAGATTGTTGATTATCATCCGGGGATACATACTTGCTTCGGGAGCTTTTATATCTATCTCAAACGGATTGCGTTCCGCCGGAAGCTCCCTCACCGCCTTCTCAATTGAAGACATTTTTTCATATAGAACAGTATTCCGCAACGTCCAGAACCGCCGTATCAGTGACGTATCACTCCGGTAGAAAAGATATGCCAGCAAAATTGCCGATATATTCGGCTTCATTGCATCAATCAGTTCATTGAACCGGGCTGCAAGCTGCTCATCGGCTATTTCAACAAACGCCAACCGCGCACCGGCAATGCAATCGGTCTTTGATAAAGAGTGAACTGAAATAATGTTATGTAATTGCTCCCGGTAGATCTTGCCTTCATTAACCAGTTGCATTGCCAGCTGTTTCACGGTGCGCGGACCGCGAAGAACCGGTTGCGCGATAACATTCTGGTAGGCAAGGTCATCAATAACATACAAACCAAATGAGAGCGCACAGGTAATGATCGTCTTCACATCCGCCTCCGGAAAATACTTTCCGGTTGCATTGTGCGGATTATTAATGACGAATGCTTTTTTACTGTTTATCCCGACATCCGATGTTGCCATCTCTTCAATTTTTGCACAAATGGCAGGAACATCAAACTCGTAACTGTCCGTGAGAGGCACCAAATGATTCTTCGGGAAACAATGTTCATAGTTCCAGCTCAGATCACAGGTGACTGCTTCCTCAATGCCGCAATGGAAACCAAGCAAGCCAAGTGCTGTTCTTGACGATCCGCTTACCAGATACGTGTTGTTCGGATCATACTCGGGATGCTCCTTGCAAAAAACATATTCCGCACTGTGGATCAGTTTTTCCGGCCAGGCATTTTCCTGAAGGTTTTCAACCAACTCACTGAAAATGTCAAATGCCGTTTGGTTGGGGAACAGATCAGCCGGTTTTTCCAACCGTTTCTCTATCCTCTCCAGAATATCAGTGAAATGCGATTCAAACTTTTCAACGCGGGCTATCTTATCGTTAAGAATTGCCGCCATCCGGTTCACAACTTTCCCTGCATCGTTCAACTTTTGCTGTGGGAATGAATCATCTATTTCCAGCTCCGGCTTGATCTCCAATGCCTGATTCGTTTCACTGCGCTTTTCACTCTTGAGATAATCAGCATGCAGCAGCAAAAATTCCATAAGCTGAATGTCTGATGCACTCGGGGTTCCCTTCAACTGAAAGTGCACTGCTTCAAAAACTTTTAACAGGTCCTGCTCTCCGCACAAAAACACCACTGACGAATCTTTTAGCTTCTTGTTCAGGTAGCCCATGGAAAGGATACGCAGAACATTCTTCTTCAGCCCTGCTTCACGCGCCATCGAGATATGGTTAGGTGCATCGTTGATCTCAACAAAATACAGGGGGTGCTCAAGTGAAATGCTGCGGAGTTCTCTTCTTGCCTGTTCTGTTGGCCGCTTGCCCAAAACCAAATACACCGGACCCGGTTTGTTATGCGCATAATATTCTTTTAGAACCGAAATCAGTTTGGCTTCATCATCCGGAACTGAGATCGTACGCAACGAAGCAATATCATTGGTGCCAACCGGCATTGTAACATTCCAGAAGAAAAAAGTGGCCGGTAAATGTTCCGCAAACAAACTTACCGAATGCAGCAATACCCTCAGGGTCTCTTCCCTGCCGCCGCTTGCAATAATTACCTCACGCTTGCCTGATTTTTCTCCCGTGTCATACGACAACGGTTCATCCTGGGTTACCGTAAGCCACTTATGGAACGACTGAATTAGGGGAATGGGCGTCTTGGCAAGAAATCCTCCACGGGGAGAATAGGCCACCGTGTTCTTGATCAGTGAATAAAAGAATTTTATCTGATCTTCATATTTTGGTGAGAGCCCCAGCAGATCGCAAATCACCCCTGCATCAAATTTTTCCAGAACTGTGTCGTCCGGGAGATGTAATATGATGCTGAGATAAGAGAGTATTAATCGCTCGTCTGAGGCCGGATTCCCGATATGGAAATTAACACGCTCCGCCGGCGGAACCGGGGACGCAGCGGTTGTTTCACTTATTTCGGATATCTTACCTGCTTTAAACGGCTTGAGCGAGAAATAGCGATCGATAGAGCTGTTTTTCTCTTTCAAGGGCAGTCGTCACAGTTTATTCGCACGTTCAGGCGTCTTTCTTCTTTTCGCCTACCGTATGAAAAATATTCGATATGAAATCGCGCAATGTTTCAACCACTTTTGAACTTCCCGTAAAGTCACCGAGCGAAACAACCGTTTTGGCATTCTTCATATTCTGGCTTGCTTCTGCAAGCCGTGCTATCTGCGGGCTTAACAACAACACTTCTGGATTGTCCTGCAAAATACTCATCTCTTCTTTTTCAATAGCCAGACGGATTTTGTCGCGTTTCATTTGTTCATTGAGTTTCATTAACTCCAGCGCCGCCTCTTTTCCGGCAAGTGCTTCTTTTAACTGTAGTTTCTTCAGCGAGAGTTCATGCTCTGCTTTTAGAATTTCTTCATCAGCATGCAGCTTCACCTGGGCAGTGTTAATTCTTGCTGCCTGATTCATCCGCTCGGTTTCTTCCATGATTCGGGTAACTTCTTTTTGACGTATCGCTTCAGATATTTTCTTGTCCGTGGGTTCTATGGACTGGATGGTGAGTGAAATAATTTCCACACCAAATTGCTGATTAACCTCGGCAAGCTTCTTTGACAGATATTCAGACAAATGTTTGGAACGGATATCCTCCAGCTCCTGCGTGTCAATAAATTCCTTGATATAACCCTGAAGCATCACATCAATCTCGTTCCCTGCATCAGAAATGGGGTCGCCTGCCCACCCCGCAATGTGGATGAGCTTATCAATGTGTTCAAGAGAAGGAGAAAGCGTTACCGAGAACTTGACATTGAGAGATATCTTCTTCTTTGTCTCAGCTTCAACGGTGGATACCGCAGTATAGGTCTTATTTTGCATCAATACACTGAAGTGCCGGGCATATAAATTGCTCGTGCGATGCTTTACCTTGCCATCCGATTCAAATAATACAATTTGGCCGGGTTTTTTGATCCGGTATTCGAAAATAAGTACTGCCAGAATGCATATAACTATGCCGGCTGCAATTTCATACATTGCATTTAGCTCCTGTCTCTGAGTTATTGAAATTCATCATTAAATTATAATTTTGAATTTACTAAAGATGCCTGTTAAATCAAATTTTATGAATAAATTTTCATAAAAAAAATCCCCTCAGCGCATTTTTATGCACCTAAGGGGATTTTTTACACATACTTATACAGTTTAATGCAAACGGAACATCACCGGGAGAACCATCTGAACTTTGATCTTTTTGTTGCTCTGTTCCCCGGGTATCCATTTGGTGGTTTTCACCAGATTCTTTGCGGCCTCATCACAGTCCGGAGACAGGGATCTTAAAGCAACTATATCCTGTGGATCGCCATTTTCATTCACCACAAACTGTATATAAACTTTTCCTTCTATGCTGTTTTTCACAGCAGATTCCGGATATACCATTTTCTTCATCAGAGCTTCCATACCGCCGATAAGTTCTGGCATTTTTTCAGCCATGATATAAGCGTCCCCAGTTGAATTTAACGATGGAACTCCCGGCATGCCTTTCACTTTTGTTCGGCCTTTTTTATCATCTTCCATTTTGAAATTAATTGGCACAGTGATCTGTACTTTCACCTTTTTACCATTTTTGACTGCAGGCGTGAAGGTTGTTTTTCTGACGGCGGTCAAAGCAGCCTCATCACATCCATGACCAACACTCTTCATTATTGTTGCTGATGTCACTTTCCCTGATTCGTCTATGGTTGCACTAACGAACACCGTTCCCTGTGTTCCGTCTTTCTTTGCCTTCTTCGGATATTTAACGTTTTTTGCCAGAGCTTCCATCCCGCCGACCGGCTCAGGCATCTTGTCCGCCGCGGTGAACGTGGTGTCCTTTACCACGGCAATACCTTTATCAACGGCAACACTTGCAATGGCAACAGCCGTCTGTACACCTGCGGACACTGGTTTGGCAAAAGCACAAACCGAAATGAACAGAAGAGAAATTATTAGATGTTTCATATGATATCCTTTCATAAAGTAATTATAGAAAATTCACGTTCATCAATTAAAGCACATAGCACAGCCCTTCCCCATCCGGGTAATGCTGTCAACTTAACAAAAACATGCATTATTGCACTGGCTACCCTCACTTCCAAACATCGCAGCTACGGTACATTTAGCCGCTAATAATGCTGTTTTCTGTTCCCTCGCCCTTCGGGCAATTGTGTCAACTTAACGATATTCGTGAAGAGTGTCATTCCCGCGAAGGCGTATAGGCGTCAATTTAACAAAAGCTGGCATGATTCCATCAGTGACTCTCATTTCCAAATATCGCGGCTGCGACGCTTTCAGCCGCCAATAATGCGGATTTTCTACTCCCCTCTCTTTTCAAGAGAGGGACTGGGGGTGAGTTCCCTTGCCAGAATCACACTAAGTTGACACCGTTAACAAATGTCATTCCCGCGAAGGCGGGAATCCATCTATTTCGAATAGTATCAAAGGCAATTTTATGACCAGGGTCCTAAAGTTTATGCTAAATTGACACCATCGCCATCCGGAGTAATTGCATCTGTCAGGGGAAAAGTGCCATTCCTATCCCACCGGAACATATTGGCATCAACTTAATGTAGAAATCCTACATGATGACCTTGTACTTCTTATCTTAAACATCCCCTGCGTGAGATTGTTCTACCCACCAAGAGTACCATCCTATACTGAATTATAGCTTCATAAGCTCAGAGCTCAAAATCAATCGCATCTCTCCGGCTAATCCACATGGCCTTCGATGGCATTCAAAAAATGTTATCTGCAATAATTGAATTGCCCCCATCTCATCATGCCCATCGGGCCGATATGTGTATAGGCCCACCGAATCGATATGCGTATAGGCATTTCCGCCTACCCCGATCCAGACTTCCCTCCCTTTGCGAAAGGGCGGGATACTATCAATATTTAATTATCTATTGCCGGCTGTATCGTCACCGTTGGCAAGCTGTTATATAACATTTCAATCGTTCTGTTTTGCGCTCGCAGGCGTTCGTCCATGCGGGTCACCCGCTGCCGGTAATCCTGAACCTCGGAATAAATAAATAACGTTATAAGGACAAGCACAACAGAAAGCCCGTAACCAAGATATTGCAACGGCGCATGGCGGTTAAGAAATGAACGGGATAACCCTGTCACCGGCTCACGCAATGAGGTCAAAATCCGCTCGTCCAGTTGTGCGGGGAACTGCGCTTTATCCGCGTCAATAGTGTTGCGAATGAGCAGCATGGACTTGAATTGCTCACGTGCGCTGTCATTCGCCGACAACATTGAAAAGAGCGCGGCTTCACCCTGTTTATCCAGTTCGTTGTCAAAATATTTTTCGATGATTTCAGTTATTTGCTCTGACATGGCCCTATACCAACATTATTGTTTTATGTATGCTGCAATCTTATCGATCAGTTTGGCGCGTGCTTTATGCAGCCTGCTTTTCACCGCCTTTGTTTCACAATCCATCACCTTGGCAATCTCCTCATAACTCAGATCACCATATTCGCGCAGCAAAAATGTTTCGCGCTGTTCATCAGGAATTGACTTAAGCACTTCCTGTATTTGCTCGCGGATTTCCTGCCGGTGATAAATTTCTTCGGGCAGTTCTCCCGGCAAAACCTCCGCCAGCGATATATCCTCAGCATGGTATTGGTCCGTCCGCGTTTTCTTTTTCCTGTAATACATGAATATCTCGTTCCGCGCAGCCGTGAACAACCATGAGGTTGAAGCATTGGTGCTCCGCAGCAACTCAAAATTTTCATAGAACCGCATGAACACCGTTTGCACAATATCTTCAGCAGTCATACGGTCAGATACCATTTTCAACGCGTAGTTATAAAGCTGTGCTTTATGCCGGTTGTAGATAATCGTAAATTCGAACAGGTTCGCCATGGTAAAATTATTTAATTCGTTACCTGTAAAGATGCACCAGTACCCGGAAAGTTCTCCGGCAGTTCCGGAAAATTACAAAATACTGGAATGTTGTAGCCGGTTCTCTATTCCCTGTTAAAATTCACCAGTGCAATACCAATCATGATAATGAGTCCGCTAATAATGGTCACTGACGTTATCTGTTCATTAAGTATCAGCCAGGCACCTATGAAAGTAATGAACGGTTCTATATAGAGAAACGCTGCCACTTTGGCCGAAGGCATCTCGCTTAAGGACTTGGCCCACAACGCATAACCGAACCCCGAGCACAACAGACCCAGGAACGCTATCGACAGCCATCCGGTAAGCGAAAGGTGCAACACGGAGCCGAGCGAGTCTGAATTAAGATTGAAAGGAAGCGTTATGACCGCCATAAACACGAACATATAGAACGTGCTTACCAGCGGCGGAAAATTCAACGAAATTTTGCGGTTGATCACTGAAAAGATACCCCATGTGAAGCAGCTTGCCAGTATAAGCAGATCCCCCGCTCCATGGATAAACGAGAGTGAAGTCAAATGACCCTTGCTGATCAGCAGCGCGAGTCCTAAAAGTGCCAGCGCAATACCAATAGTTTGCCTTCCGGTTATTTTTTCACGCAGGAATACCCATCCAAGGATGATGATAAATATGGGAGAAGTTCCGATGATCCAGCCGGTGTTTGCTGCGGAAGTATACTTCAGCCCTGTCACCTGTATCATCAGATGGATTACAGAAATAGTAGAAAGAAGAAGAGTCAGAAAGATCTGTTTCGGTTTGACGGCAAAACTCCTCCCGGTAACCCAGGCTGCAACACCCAGCAAAGGAATCGAAAGTCCCAGACGCAAATTGATGATGGTAACAGGATCAAGCTCGGCAAGCGCGAACTTGGTCGCAATAAAAGAAAGCCCCCAGACCGATACTGCTGTCAATGGTTTCCAAATCAGTTTCAACTGTGCTTTGGAAAAATAATTGGATGCCATCAAAACTCAATAGTTATAATATAAACGGAAAATTAGCCATTCTTTTGGAATATTCGCATAGTCGCGCGACAATTGAGGCTCCAATGAATGAAATTTCTACAGAAATAAGGCAAATTGGCGCTCATGCACCACAAATAAGAGGTACTTCTTCGAAAACCGTCCAATAACTATACCCGGACATTCAAACCTGGCATAATTATTCATCTTTTTGAACAGAACTTACACTTTTCAAGATACCAGCTGCCATTTTGGCACTTTTTCGTTCGCAGATAGTATAAAAAGTAAACAATTGTATATTTTTTTATTTGAAAATATTGCGTGATATTTGAAAGAATCTTATATTTAGAAGCTCGTTTAGAAATGACTCATCATTTCAATGCGAAACAAATTCCACGATAGCTCTCCCGCAATGCGGGACGGCTGTTAAAGAAACAAAAATATTCCGCGATAGCTCAATGGTGGAGCATTCGGCTGTTAACCGAAGGGTTGCAAGTTCGAGTCTTGCTCGCGGAGCAAAAAAAAGGCTGTCTCAAAAGGATAGCCTTTTTTCATTTTAAGATGTATCGTCCTGAAATAGGTTGACAAGAAAGGAATCGACCTATGCGTTATCGCGGACGAGAGCCGGGTCCCCGTAGGACTCAAAACGACTATAGCCTGGCCTTCAAATTGCAGGTTGTGGCGGAAGTAGAGGCCGGCCATTACACGTATCGCCAATCACAAAAGAAGTATGGCATTCAGGGCAGAAGTACAGTTTTGAAATGGCTTCGGAATTACGGTACATTGGATTGGCAAAAAGGAACGACTATGTCTGTCAAACCAAGTCCCGCGAAAGAGATCCGCCGATTAGAGCGAGAACTCAGAGATGCCAAAGCATCAATAGCCATACTTCAAACCGCAATGGATATTGCAGAGCAGGAGTTAGGCATAAACATACGAAAAAAATATTTAGCCAAACTGTCCGACACAGTCGACAACAAAGGGAGAAATTCAGCGTCGCGAAAATAAGCGGACTGTTTGGCGTAAGCAGGCAGGCATATTACAAACGTGAGCAGGCAGCACAGAAGCAGGCGGTTATCGAGGAAAAAGTAATCGCTTTAGTGCAAAAGCTGCGTAAAAGAATGCCGCGTCTGGGAACCCGGAAGCTTTATAAACGCCTCCAAGAAAATTTTGTTCAGGATGGAATTAAGATAGGGCGCGATAAACTATTTGCCATCCTACGCACGCATGGAATGCTGGCGCAGAAACGCCGTCACTATGTGAAAACGACAAATTCAAAACACTGGTTGCGGAAATATCCGAATTTGCTGAGAGGATATGAAATAACGCGACCGGATCAGGTCTGGGTAAGCGATATTACGTATGTTCGAACAGAAGCGGGATTTTGTTATTTGTCGTTGGTAACGGATGCCTATAGCAGAAAGATTATGGGGAGTTGTGTGAATGAAAGTCTTGGTGCGGAGGGTTGCCTGTCTGCCTTAAAGGAAGCATTAGCGAACCGGGTAGAGTTGTCAGGCCTGATCCATCATTCTGACAGAGGATTGCAATATTGCAGTCGAGAATACGTAGCATTGTTGGAGCAGAATAATATTCAGGTAAGCATGACGGAAGGGGGAGATCCGTATGAAAATGCCTTGGCGGAGCGAATGAATCGGACGTTGAAGGAAGAATTTTTTGGGGAGATCAGATTCCGGGATGTCGAGATTGTTCGGAAGGTTGCCAAAGAGAGTATTGCTATATATAACACTGAGCGACCTCATTTGAGTTTATCGATGAAAACTCCTGACGAGGTTCATCGATAAACAGATAACCCCTTTCGGGCTACGCCCTTCAGGGGTTATCTGTTAGTAATTTATTACTTATTTTAACCTAATAAAAAGTGTCTACTTTTTTTAGGACGATACAAGATAGCTCAATGGTGGAGTAGTCGGATGTTATCCCGAATGCGTTCGGGATGCAAGTTCGAGTCTTGCTCGCGGAGCAAAAAAAAGGCTGTCTCAAAAGGATAGCCTTTTTTCATTTTAACACAGCAACGCTCAATAAAGCCCTTTCTATCATGATAAAACTGCTATTTGAAATCTTGCTCCCGGATTAAATATTTCCGATATTACTGGAGTTCTTTTTTGTTTTAACTTGTAATAAGAAAATCATGGATAGGACAAAATTTTACACAAAGATGAAAGCATCGGTCACTAGCATTACCAACATGCTTTCCCAAAAATTAAACTTTCGGATAATACGTACTGCCACTTCAACGAAAAGGCTATTGCATAACGCTGCCTTATTAACCTTACTCCTGTTCTCCCCTTGTGGCTTTCCTCAACCGATTACAACATTACCCATTACTAAACCCGAAAATATGGATATGTCGTCTGATGGCTTCAAAAAGATAAACACTGTTATGCAAAGCTATATTGATGATAAGAAGCTTCCCGGGATCATAACTATGGTTGCCCGTCATGGCAAACTGGTCAATTTCGAAAAATTTGGAATGATGGGAGTTGACAGGCCAATGCAATTGGATGCCATTTTCAGAATTGCGTCAATGACAAAACCCATTACCAGTGTAGCGGTAATGATGTTATATGAAGAAGGTCGTTTTCAGTTGGACGATCCTGTTGCCAAATATATACCCGAATTTGAAAATCTCAAGGTTTTTACTTGCAAGAATAAAGACGGGATACACGTTGAAGACCCCAAGAAGCAAATGACCATACGCAACCTTTTAATTCATACCTCCGGATTGGGAAGCGGCTCGGAACGTTCTGTCGTTGATTCTTTGTACAAAGCTGCCGACATGGTACACAGTTCATTAAAAGAGAAAATGCAAAAGTTAGCCAAAATTCCCCTTAAATATCAGCCGGGAACGAGGTGGAGCTACGGCCATTCAACTGATGTATTGGGATATCTGGTGGAAGTGCTGTCAGGTAAACCCCTGGACGTATTCTTTAAAGAAAGAATATTTACCCCGTTGAATATGAATGACATTGGTTATTCGGTTCCTGCTGATAAACATGACAGGGTTCCGTCAGTATATTGTCCGTCTAAAACAGGTATTGAAGCAATACAAGATCCCGAGATTAATAATGTATCCCCTCCTTCAAGATATATTGCCGGCAACGGCGGCCTTCTTTCAACTGCGACAGATTACATGATCTTCTCTCAAATGTTGCTGAACAAAGGGACTTATAATGGTGTGCGTATTTTAAGCTCAAAAACCGTGGAGTTAATGACTTCCAATCAGCTTCTGAACGAAAAAATGCCTGATGATGATTTTTTGGGAAAGATAATGCAGGGGATGGGTTACGGATTGGGGTTTTCCATTTTGGAAGATCGGACAAAAGCAAATACCATTGCCTCACAGGGTTCCTTCTGGTGGTCCGGCACTGCAAACACATATTTTTTTATTGATCCCAAAGAAGAGTTGATTTTAATATTGATGACGCAGTTTGTTCCCAATTATTATTATCCCGTTTTCAGTGAATTCAGGGAGCTGGTTTATGAGTCCATTATCAAATAGTATATGAGCCTGATGATTCTTCCCTTCTCTTAGCGGCATAATCGGAAGTTATATATCCTGCTTCTCCTTTGTCCTGCAAACCATTCCATCCGATATATCTCACTCGGAACGGTATTCAACACTCCTTGTGATGTACTTTTTTTGATTGTTTATCACCTTCTATTTTATAATACTTTACCTATTTTTCGATTTTAATTCCTGGATTTTTTCGCGATCTAAACTTTTACCAGACTTTGTATCCCAATAATCTTTATGGACTTCCCACCCTTTGTTTTTACAATATTCCCAAAGAAATTCCTCTTGCCCATCGAGATAACTCGTATTCCCTTGGGCTTGTTCATAATTAGATACTCGACAATAAATTGCTGCTGAGTTTTTTGTAGTTCATCTGTCATAGGTTAATAAAGCTTTTTACGAAAAATATAACTTGTCAAGTAACGCATAAAATATTAAACAACTAATCATTTTATTATTCAGAGAAAAGTCTGACTAACAACAGCTATTAAAAATATTCTAAATGAATATTAGCACCATATTATACCAAAAATGAGAAAACATTAAGATTACTTATTTCAAGAAATTAATTATTTTGAACTATTTCTGAAAATGTTGACGACTGTTATTTTCAAAATACAAGGTTTAGCAAGACTATTATTATCGTATCACGTATTTGTATAAATAGCTAATTCTTAAAGATAAAGAATTATCTCATTTTTCACGCTTTATGATTTTTGATGGACTCTCTACTTTTTTCCAAATACAAACACGTTTATTAAGTATCGAGCCAGATTCCATTATATCAAGAACAAGATCGCAAGTGGATATTATTGACAAACAAGTTTTGGGGGGAACTTCTGCACTATTATGTGCAAGTATATTTCTGAACCCTCCCATTAAACCCATACAAAACAACTTCACACCATCATGTTCATTGATATCCTGCTCAGTGATTAACTGATTAATTTGTATTAAGGGTTTATTTGTAAGTGTCCCATTATCAGACTTATACGAAAATGCAAATGCGAACAAATCCTTGCCATGTTTATCAATTTTAGTCATTTTTTTCATCCTTTCCTCCACAATAATAAGAGCAATTCTAGCTGCAGAAGTAAATTCAGATTTCATAAATAATTTTATGGCTTATCCAAATGCGGGGAAAAGTGAGCCCTATAAAAATAGTTATTCATACACTCTTTCCAAGCAGATGTGGGATGCGCACATTTAGGACAATAATTTGCACTCAAGCAACCTTCACCTTCAATTGTTAGTCCACAATTATCACAGGTTATGGGAGTGTAACATAGATTGTGTAAATGGTTAGTCCGCGGGTACTGCGGAACGGAACGATGCCGGAGCGTAGCGAAGGCGAGTGAAGTGCAGCAGTACCCGCGGACTCGAAAAAATTCGGCCTTGGATTTTGGGCCATTTTAATTCATTTTACCATTTAATAATTCTGGAGTATCACCCTATGGAAAACCTCGACGAACTGTTCGAGCAGTTCAAAAAAGACCTCGGAAAAGCAAAAACCTACAACGACCTTATGGGCAAAGACGGCGCTATAAAAAAGCTCATGAAGGCCTCTATCGAGTCCATGCTGGAAGCTGAAATGACGGAACATCTCGGCTACGAAAAACACTCACCAGCCGGCAATAAATCCGGTAACAGCCGGAATGGAAAATTCCCGAAGACCGTTACTGCCGATAACGGGCCCATTGATCTTGAAATTCCCCGGGACCGTAATGGTGAATTTGATCCTATTGTTGTTAAAAAACATGAGAGCAGATTAGGAAAAATCGAAGACCAAATCATTTCCATGTATGCCAGAGGCATGACTACCCGGGATATTCAGGCCCAGATTGAAGACATCTATGGTGCCGATATAAGTCCGACTCTGGTTTCTCATATTACCGATAAAATTTATGGGCTGGCGAATGAATGGCAGAACCGTCCGCTGGAGGCTGTTTATCCTGTTGTCTTTTTTGATGCTATTCACTACAAGGTACGAGATGAAACTACCAAAAGAGTGGCTTCTAAAGCGGCTTATACGTGTCTGGGCCTGAATATTGAGGGAAGAAAAGACTTGCTTGGGTTATGGGTCGGCGAGGCCGAAGGAGCGGCATTCTGGCTCCTGGTAATGACCGAGTTGAAGAACCGTGGTATTAAGGAAATCTGTATAGCCTGTGTTGACGGATTAAAAGGCTTACCCAATACGATAAACACCGTATTCCCGAATACCGAGATACAGCTTTGCATCGTTCACCAGATCAGAAATTCCATGAAGTACGTGGGCTCTAAAGACCAGAAGGCATTTGCACGTGATCTGAAAACGGTGTATTCGGCTGCCACGGAAGAACTTGCTTTGCAGAACCTGCAGAGCGTTGAAGATGCTTGGGGTAAAAAATATATACTGGCCTTAAAATCATGGCGGTCAAACTGGGACAACCTTGCAGTTTTCTTCAAGTATCCCCAGGAAATCAGAACCATGATTTATACCACGAATGCAGTCGAAGCATTGCATCGACAGTTCAGAAAAGTTACCAAGGCGAAAACGCTTTTCCCCAATGATGATTCATTGAAAAAAATGTTGTACTTGGCTTATCGGGATATTGCTAAAAAATGGAACTTGCCAGTGAGAAACTGGTCTATTGTTATTGGACATTTTTCTATTATGTTTGCTGAACAAATAGCAGGCTATTTGTAAAGCTTTACTTGCCATTTACACAATCGTATTTACAGACTCCAGGTTATACGAGGAACACTTTTTTCACTTACCATATTGCATTTCCCTATTTTTATCTTTAATATCTGTTATTCATTTTCCAAAATCGCCGAATAAACATCTCTGACCAGATATTTTGCGGCTACGTTCCTAAATTCATTATCATTCATTAATCGCACAAATATTTCCTCGTTGCCTTCCATCCGTTCCACAAATAAACGTTCGATCATCTTGTCAAATACAAGCCTGAAGTTATTCAGCGAGTTTACCTTGGCGGCCTCCTTAAGTTCATCATTATTAACCGCCGTTTCACGAATCTGGTCAAAAAACAACTGATCTGCAGCCGTAAATTGTGTTCCAAATGCTTCATTCAACCGATCAATCAATGTTGAAAGCGGTACATTCTCGTCTACCGCTCCTGTACCGACTTCCTTTGGCCCATAAATAACGTCTGGCTCGCCAATTTTCAGGTTTATTTTCCCTTCACTTATCTTTTGCAGCCTGTAATACTTTAGGGCAACCTCCTCTCCAATATCCAGATTCCAGACCTCTCGCCTTGGCAGCTTGCGTAAAAGATTACGGATATACACATACATCATTTCTGAATCTGAGTCGGGGTAAGGAATGACCTGCGACAAGAACCCATAAAGATTCCTAAACTCAAACATCTGCTTTTTACAGGTAACGGCTTCTTCTTCGGTCAGGGATTTGAATTTTTCTACCGCTGGATCAATCAAAGCATTCAGTTTCTTGTGCTCTGTTGTCCTAAAGTCTGGTTTTGTGTTGAACCATATTTCGCAAAAGTTCTTAACCTCCTCCTTATTAAACAGCCGCCATTCCAATAAGGAATGTTCAAGCTGATAAAGCAGCTGCGGATCCGTAGCCGTATCGAAGTTTGTCTTTTCGTAATACGGCTTAAACGCCTCAAAAATCTCGTCCCGTTCATTCACAAAATCCAGCACAAATGTGTCAACTTTTCCCGCAGCAGTTCTGTTCAGTCTGGAAAGTGTCTGAACCGCCTGTATTCCTGCAAGCCTCTTGTCAACATACATCGTGTGCAATAACGGCTGGTCAAATCCCGTCTGGTACTTTTCCGCCACGATCAGCACCTGATATTCATAGGATTCAAATTTGTCTGGGAGTTCATTCTCTCTTATACCATTATTCATACTGGTTTCGCGATAAGTAATAGCTGGATTGGTATCATCAATCACCGTCCCTGAAAACGCGACCAAAGATTTAATGTTTTTGTATTCTTTCTCCTGTATGTACTTATCTATTTCCAGTTTATAGCGGACTGCATGGAGCCGTGAGCTTGTGACTACCATTGCTTTGGCTCTTCCGCCAATCTTATGCCTGGTAAATTCTCTGAAATGCTCAATCATAATCTCAACCTTTTGCCTAAGATTATGCGGATGGAGATTTACAAATCTCGCCAGGGCAATAGAAGCCTTTCTGCGGGGAACGTTTGGATCGTCTTCAACGGATTTTATTAGCTTAAAATAACGCTTATAAGTTGTATAGTTTTCCAATACATCGAGGATAAAACCTTCCTCAATGGCTTGCCGCATACTATACAAATGGAAAGGGGCTTCCCCACTCTGTCCAGGTTCGTTAAATACCGCTTTGGTCTTAAACTTCGGGGTGGCGGTAAAAGCAAAGAAACTAATATTTTCCTGCCTGCCGCGCTTAGCCATATCCCTGATTAACTGTTCGCGGGCCTCTGCAGATAGTTCCGTATCGTTTTCAGCAGATAACATCTGTTCCAAAACAATCTTCTCTATGCCGTCTTTGTTGAGGATCTTTTTCAATTCGGCAGCCGCCTCACCAGACTGGGAGGAATGTGCCTCGTCAACAATTACCGCAAACCTTTTATCCTTTGTGTCTAAGGCTATTTCCTGAGCCTGTTTCTTCTCTTTTCGTTCATCGTTAATTTTTTCGACTGACTCCAATACAAAGGGGAATTTTTGTAAGGTAGTTACAATAATTGGAACGCCTGTCGCCAGTGCCTCTACAAGCTGTTTAGTGTTCTCATCAATTTTCTGCACCACACCGTCCGTATGATCGAATTGGTAAATCGTATCCTGAAGCTGTTTGTCAAGGACTCTTCTATCCGTAATTACGATCACGGAATGGAAAATCTTCTCATCTGTTTCATCGTGTAAAGATGCCAGCCTGTATGCCAGCCATGCTATTGAATTGCTCTTGCCGCTCCCTGCTGAATGTTGTACAAGATAATTATGTCCCGAGCTTTTTACCCTGGCATTATCGATTAGTTTCCGTACCACATCCAATTGGTGGAATCGCGGAAATATCATGGTTTCTTTTTGTTTTTTTACAATGCCCTTGTCCGTGTAGACTTTGGTTTCCGATACTTCTAAATGCAGGTATCTTCCGACTATATCCATCAGGCTGTCCTTGGTAAGAATATCTTCCCATAGGTATGCTGTCCTGTAATTATCCTCCTGCGGTGGGTTTCCAGCGCCAAGATTAAATCCCTTGTTAAAAGGCAGGAAGAATGTATCATCTCCAGCCAGTTTTGTAGCCATATAGACTTCTTCTGTGTCTACCGCAAAATGCACCAATGTTCTTTTTTTGAACTGAAATATTAGCTCCCTTGGATCTCTGTCTCTTTTATACTGCCATTTGGCATTTTCGACAGTTTGCCCAGATAATGCGTTTTTTAGCTCCAATGTGGCCACTGGAACGCCGTTTATGGCTAAAACCATATCCAGGGAAAGGTTTGGGTGGGATTCGCTGTAATGAACCTGCCTGTACACTTTTACACGGTTTTTGTCGTAATCTTCCTTTGCCGAGGGGTTTAGGGTTGTGTTTGGTTTGAAATAAGCGAGTTTGAATGTCCTGCCGAAAAACCTGAACCCGTTCCGCAGAACAAACAATGAACCCTTATTATTTAACTCTGTAGTTAAGGCATTAAGGAGAGATTCTTTTGCTGCATCTCCGTTATAATCAACTATGTGCTTCCAAGCTGTCGGTTGGGAAGTAGAAACGAATTGAAGAACATCCTCCCCGAACAAAGCGATCTTGGAGTCGAACGCTGACGGGTTTCCTTTGCTGTACCCACCATTTCCCGTGAGCGATAATTCTATTGATTCCTCGAAACGTATTTCAATGTACTTTTTCATGCTCCTGCTCCTGCTTAAAATCCCTTACGTCTATTTGTCCTGTTACCGCTGATGTTATTAGTGAGATTCGATATTCTTTTAGACTCTCGATTGCTTCTGTTACTATGATTTGAAGATCTTCTGTTTTTTCTAATTCAGTATCAAGGTAATCACTGATTGACCTTTGCTCATCGTAATTAGGGACGATAAAAAATAGATTTGAAAGTTCGCTTAAATTAAATGTATTATTTACACCTGCTTTGGAAGATGAAAAAAATCCAGTGGCTCTTAAACTGTTTATTAAGTATCGGAAATATCTTGAATCATGTCCATTTTTTAAGCGAATTCTTAATAAGAATGAGACATGTGTATATTCACCATCAAGATTAAAAATCGCGGTCTTGGCTAAATGATCAGAGCTCCCATTTCTCCAGTTGAAAAGAAGATCCCCTTTCTGGAGAAGCACTTCGTCTTTTTCTTTTTCTGTTAGTTCACAGTAGAACTCATCAATGAGAAGAATATTCCCTTCAAAAGTAACATTTGGAAGTGATAAAAGATTTGTGCCTGTGATTAAACCTTTATCTATTTCTCCTCCAACGCCATAAGAAATGTCTGAAACTCTCTTTAATTGAGATACGTTCCAATGCTCAGGAATATCCCCAAGCCAATCTATGCCAGAAGGTTTCATTTCAACATCAGGGTTTAATCCCTTTGTAACGGCTTGGGTAATAAGTGCAATTCGTTTTTCCTCAAGCAATTTAAGGAGTCGTTCTTTTTGGGCTATTAGATTATCGATTTGCGATGTTTTCTGTTCAAGAAAATTGGCAATAAATACTTGCTCTTCAAATGGTGGAAGCGATACTATTGCGGATCCAAAAACATCTGTCCCAACACCAAATCTTGTAATGCCGTTTGCGTTTACTATAAACTGTTTATTAAATCCTTTTTCTTGAAATACCCTGAACAAATACGAAGGATAAACAATATTTTTATCTGGCTTAATCTGTGCGAGATGATACCCACAAAGCACATTAGCAAAGTTTTCAGAAACTATAGCAGGAACGGCAATATCATATGGGGATTCCGAATCTTTAGTAGCTAAAATATCTCCACTCTCTAACCTAAACTTATTAATCTCTCGCTGCGAGGCAGTAGCTTTCATAAAGTCAATTGATCTATCTATTGTTTCATTTTTATAAACATCCACATAATTACAAAGTTGAACTTCAGGTTCATCCTCGCTACTTTTCTTATCAACTCCGCTGAACTGAATATTCGCAACAAACTTCATTCTCTTAGCATCCCAATGTTCTGGAATTCTTGGAATCCAGTCAATGCCAGTGTCCTTATATTTTGGATATTGAGTTCGTTTCAAAAGACTACCTCTCCTATCATTTTTAATATATTTTGCTCGATAGTCTTTATTTCCATATCTATAGTTTCTAAATTTCTTGGGGGCTGGTAAACATAAAAATGCTTATTAACAGGAATCTCATATCCAACTTTTGTTTTAGGATAGTCTATCCAGGCATCCGAAACATGCGGCAGGACTTCCTTTCTCATGTAATCTTCGCAATGCTCTTTAACAATTTCGATAAACTCATCCAATCCAGTTTCATTGTCGTATCCTAAAGGTAAAGGCATAACAATCTTCTTTGGCAAAGATATATTTTCTGTATCGCGCAAATCTGAATCAGGCTCATAATTGCCTTTAGAATCAAGGCAAATATCAGCAGTTGAGTCTTTTTCAGAAAAATTAGCAAGTAGAATTTTCTTAAGCTTTGCATCTAATTTTACTTCTGCTTTCTCAAAAGCCAGGTCCAGTATTTCAGCAAATAAGTCTCTATTCTTGTAAAGTTCATCACCAATTGTTTGGACCGCGAAAATTATATCTTCCTGTAATTTTGAGTTACCGCTTTGTTTTTTCCCTTTAACTGGTTTTTCAGTAGAATAGGACAGAAATGCTTCATCCGCTTGCAGTCTAGCAATCCGTTCCTCAGAAGCTGAAAAATTCAATCTCAAAGGTCTTTCTACAGTAACTTTTATATACCCAAAATCTCTGTTATCTAATATCTTGCTGCAAATCCGTTCTTCTTCCTGTCCATCGATTACAACTTTAACTTTTGCATTATGCTTGTATTTTGCATAAAGTTTCGTTATCTCTTCGATGTGTGTTTCATTAAACTCATTACGTTTATTGCCCAGGCTCTTTTTCATTTTCTGGAATTGCTTTGTCGCATCAATAAGTTGAACTTTGCCGCGTCGCTCCTGGGGTTTTTTGTTGGATACGAACCAGATATACGTAAAAATTCCTGTATTATAAAACAACTGGTCAGGCAATGCCACGATAGCATCAAGCATATCATTTTCTATTATCCACCTGCGTATATTGCTCTCACCAGAACCTGCGCCGCCTGTAAATAATGGAGAGCCGTTAAAGATAATTGCAATCTTGGAGCCATCCCCCTTTTTAGCAGGCGAGGGATGCATTTTGCTCATCATATGCATCAGAAACAATAATGAACCGTCATTTATCCTTGGCAGTCCAGGACCAAACCTCCCGTCAAACCCTAAGTCATTATGCTCTTTTTTAACATACTTTTCTTCGGGTTTCCATTCTACGCCGAAGGGTGGATTAGAAAACATATAGTGAAATTTCTTATCCTTGTGACCATCAAAAGTTTTCCCGTCACCAAGAGTATCCCCTAATGCAATATTGTCCGCTGGTTCATCTTTTATAAGCATATCGGAAGTACAAATAGCATATGACTCATCATTGTACTCCTGTCCGTAGAGAATAATGTTAGCTCTGTTATTATGGCTGCGAATATATTCCTCAGAAATCGATAGCATACCGCCAGTCCCGCACGTAGGGTCATAAATTGACCTCACGATTCCGCTTTTATAAATATCCTCTTCGTTTGTATACATTATGTGAGCCATCAGTTTGATAACTTCACGAGGGGTAAAGTGATCTCCTGCCTCTTCATTCGCCTGCTCATTGAATTTACGGATTAACTCCTCAAACAAATACCCCATTTGTATGTTAGGGATCCTGACAGGGTGCAAATCCAGATCCGCAAACTCTTTTAATACCAAATACAGCCTGTTGGCTTTATCCAGCTTCTCGATTTCGGTCTCAAACTTGAAATTCTCAAAAATCTCCTTTGCTTTAGGAGAAAAGCCGTTTATATAGGTAACCAGATTCTTGGCAAGATGCTCGGGATCCTCAAGTAGCCTTTTGAAATTATATTTGCTGATGTTATAAAGTGGATATTGACGGTCTTTGCTGGCATATTTTGCCAGGGCTGTGTGCAGAGCATTCCCCTTGAGCCCTTTGTCTTTAAGTTTTTTGTACTGAACCAGAACCACGTCTCTGGTCGGCTCAAGAACGCAGTCTAATCTTCTTAAAACGGTCATTGGCAACATGACCTTGCGGTATTGCGGCGGACGGTAGGGCCCCCTGAGTTTATTCGCAATATTCCAAATAAAGCCAACTATTTCCTGGTGTCCGTTTAGCATTTATGACGTCCAAATTATGGGAAAAATATCAATTTATGCCGCAAAAAGCCGCAATTATTCTGAGATTTATGCAGAATATGTATGCAAAATAACCAAATATTTCAGAACGAGGAGAAAAATTGAGCGAGAAAGGTGATCTTTGGGTTTATCCCGCCATAACTGCCTTGATCCCAGAGACCAGTTCCAGACAAGAAAATCCGGGTTTAATGTTTCCCATGCAATTCTCATGAACCACTTCACCTCTTCAACTGATCCGTTAATAGACTTCAATCAGTTTTGATATATCCTGTCTATACTCCGGCAAATTAACAAGCCAGCACTGTTCCTTTCTTCTCATTTGCCTCAGCAGCGCATCACCAACCTCACTTCCCCATCTCAACCCTTTTCTCAGCAAACCTCACAGAAACAAGATATCTGAGTCTTAACTCCGGGTTATTCTTCAAGATGATTGGTATGAACACCGAATTCCTTTCATGCAGCATCCCTATCAGTTCATACGCAACTTCATGCGCTGCCACAATAAACAGATCAGCGGCAGGTATTTGAAATATCCTGCTCAACTCAGAATAATCAAACAACCCTTTGATTTTGTTTATATAAACTGATTTCAATGTGTCACATAAGCTGTCAAGCCTGTCACCCTGAACATACGTGAAAAGTAACGAAACCCCGGTAGTATCGGTCAATCCGTGCTCCAGAAAAAAATCCCTGTCCGGTTTTGGAATTGCCTTATTCTCTGCCAAATTGAAGAATGATTTTGCCGAAGGCACACTGAATGAATCGTTAAACAGATTATAGCTCCAGGAGAATGCAAACATATCATTGGCGGAAGAATAATCGGAGTTAGTTCCGCATTGATAGGGGTGCGGCGGAAATACAAGAAATGCAATGCTGGGAGGCCCCTTATCAGTCTCGAAAACAGAGTTGTACAAATTCCACCAGCAGTCATCTATGATACGTGACCACAACAAATGAAACACCATTCGCGGATCACCTGATACGTAACGGTTCAGCGCAACGATCAATGTATCCAGCTTAAGCCCCGATTCATCCATTCGTTTGCGGATCATGTTTCTAAGCTTAGCCCGGTTTTCACCAACAACCACCGGAAACAGTAATTTGAAACTGTCCCGGTTTCTTTCAATAACCTTCCCGGAAATGAGCTCCTCCAGTTTATTATCGAGACTATCCGGATATTTTTGTTGCAAATCATGGTAAGAACACCCGTCAATAATCGCGTTGATTATCATTCGTGCTTTTTTGTCACGGTCAGGAATGGTTATTCCTATGGGTATGTGATTTATCCGACAGCCGCTGAAATACACCTGGCTGGCCCAATAATCAGTTTGCGGAAATATACAGCAACAATCAAGGATCAAAAGAAAGCACAGTATAGGTTTCATAAACTGCAACTCACTTATTTGATAAGTAATAATTCGTGTTACACAAAACAATGATTAATTAGCCACTACTTTCAGAGTCTATATGAAAGCCAAAATCAACTGCATAATAATAAATAGTACTGCAAAGAGATTTTTGGAAAAGCTTTATAGCGACTATATAAGCACATATTCGGTAGCAGAAACAGCAATAAATTATTACGATATGTAGTTCTTTTTCACAACATTCTACATTTACTGTCGGAAATAATTGTTAGTGCCAACATATGCTTTATGCCCTGAAAGGGCATACCCTTGAATAACCGTGGGTGTCTAACCCACGGAGGCTGTACGGTTGTATAGCGCCGTCCAATTATTACGATATGTAGTTCTTTTTCACAATATTCTGCATTTACTGTCGGAAATAATTGTTAGTGCCAACATATGCTTTATGCCCTGAAAGGGCATACCCTTGAATAACCGTGGGTGTCTAACCCACGGAGGCTGTACGGTTGTATAGCGCCGTCCCCGAAGGGGGCAAATACCGCTATTTCAGATGATGGGAAATAGCCGAAATACATAAATCATGAGCTTTGTACCGTTGAGCATTTGTAGTTTTTCCACCGCAATTGTATTTGTACCACAATATAATTTGCCCAAATTTCAACATTCCTGTCAGCACCTCAAAGCAACACTACGGCTTTTTGAAATTACTTTCTTTGAACGGAAATCCTTTTTCAAACTCCTCCAATTCGGCCTTGTCAACATGAAAAGCCTTATCGCCATAAAACTTCCCTTCAATTCCCTTCAGTCCGTTTTCAACCAATTCCATTGTCATGAACGGATCAAAATTTTCGCCATCCTCGGTTGTGATATGGTATTTCTGCGCATTCACAAAACCAAAACGCTTGTAATAGTCGGGGTGCCCGAAAATAATTATCGCCTTGAATCCCAATTGTCGCGCGTAAACCAAGGAATGATTAAACAACTTAGAACCGATGCCGCTTCTTTGATACGATGGCAAAACGCTCAACGGCCCCATACATAAAACTTCGTGCTCACAGCTGTCCTCGCCTACCACCTTTGCCTTGGAGTACATAATGTTTCCAATGATCCTGTTTTCATACACGGCAACAAAATCCAGCTCTGGCACAAACGCCGGAACCCGCCGCAAATTATGGATCATCAGATGCTCATCGCATCCTGGCTTAAAAAGATCCCAGAAAGCCTCCCTGGTCAAAAATTCCGTTTCCCTGAAATCGTCTTCTGTCTCCGGTCTTATAACCATATCAATGTCTGTTCTTTTTTTCATATCCGCACCATTTTCTCAAAATTTGTTTTTCTTCAAATCCTTTTTATAATTCTTCATCATCTTGCCAAATTCCCTGTCCTTGCTTCTTCTCTCTGCAACTGTCGATTCAAAATAGGCCTTCTCTTTTTCCATTTTGAGGTAATTTTGATATGAGGCTCTGTCGATCTCTCCTTTTTCAACAGCCTCAAGAACAGCACAACCGGTTTCGTGAACATGCGTGCAATCCTTGAATTTGCAGTTTGACGAAAGACTCACGATAGTATTAAAAGTGATCTCAAGCCCGTTTGCTGTGTCTGCAATGCCCACTTCACGCATACCGGGAGTATCAATCAATATTCCCCCATTCTCAAGAACTATGAGTTCCCGGTAACTGGTTATATGTCTTCCCTTGTTGGTGCTCGCGCTTGTCGTATCCGTTTTCATTATCGTTTTCCCCGCCAGGTTATTCAACAAAGTCGATTTTCCTACGCCGGACGACCCCAGCATGCAATAGGTTTTCCCCTTTTCCATAAAACGGTTTATTGCATCCAACCCGTTGCCTGTCTCATTGCTTAAAGCGATAACCGGAACGTCGCTGATTCGCGCCTGAATATCCTGCAATATCTCGCTAAGACGGCATTCATCAATCAAATCAGTCTTGCTGAGAAGTATCACCGGTGCAACATGTGATGAATTGCAGATGGTTAAATACCTTTCAAGCCTGTTAATATTAAAGTCCCTGTCGACTGCCTGTACCAAAAAAGCATAATCAATATTGGTTGCAATGATCTGAAATTCGCCGTACTGGCCAACCGCCTGACGTTTAATGACCGAAGATCTTGGCAGTATATTGTGTATTATGACAAAATCAGCATCGTAGGTTATAAGCGAGACCCAGTCACCAACAGCCGGATAATCTTCGCGCCTTTTGGCGGTGAAACGCATATTGCCGGTTATCTCCGCTTCATATTCACCCGCGGGTGTCTTAACAATATATCGTTCTTTATGCTCGGTTATAATTCTCCCCGTTTCAAAACCGTTACTGCTGTTATCGGCCCTGAATTCTTCTAATGCTTCGTTAAACCCTAAATCTTCTAATTTCATTTCACTGTTTTTCTGTGGATATTTTTCACTTTTGGCTCGATTCTCTGCAATTCTGCATACATAGCTTGGTAATTCATTGAAAAATGGGAACTGACCCAACATTTATCAACAAAGTCCATTATGTGCAAGTTGAAACTTGAGGTACAATAAAACGTAATGGCACAAGTACCAGAACGTGCAATAAAACAATTACAACACCCTCCCTCGCCCCACGGGCAATGGTGTCAGCTTTACGAATACGATGAACAAATGTCATTCCCGCGAACGCGCATAGGCGTCAACTTAACGAACACAAGGGACGAATGTCATTCCCGTGAAAATTGAGTGCAACGAAATCCCGTTGGCATCGAGTGTCGAAGCCGGATAATCCCATTTCGAGCGGGACGGGAATCTACCTAATCCGGCTGTCTCAAATACAATTTCATGGTCAGAATCTTACTGTTTATGCGAAGTTGACACCATTGACCTACGACAAAGCGAATGGGAGTGAGGGCCTTAGTTCAAATCGAATAAAGAACTTACCACAAAAAATTTATTGTTATTGCATTATTAGGCTAAATCAAGCCATGCACACCCCAAAATTAATCAAAAAAGTCCAAATTCCCTCTAAATTCCGCATCGGGAATAATAAGCATGTTTTATACTTTTCCTCAGATGAGCAATTTAGAGGCGTCAGCATTCCCTTCAATCTTAAACATTTCACATTTATTCACGAAATTTAAAAACACTGAAAACCGTTCATTTCGTACATAGTCTGCGTTTTTGGACTGTTTTCGCAGTTTAAATATGTACGGCAAGCCATAGTCACCGTTCACATCGTTCATAGTATGCGTTTTTGAGCTGTTTTCGCAGTTTAAATATGTACGGCACCCCATAGTCACCGTTCATTCGTTCACAGTATGCGTTTTTGAGCTGTTTTCGCAGTTTAAATATGTACGGCACCCCATAGTCACCGTTCATTCGTTCACAGTATGCGTTTTTGAGCTGTTTTCGCAGCTTAAATATGACCGGCACGCCATAGTCACCGTTCACATCGTTCACAGTATGCGTTTTTGGACTGTTTTCGCAGCTTTTCCAAAAAGGTTTGTATCAACATCCAATTGCCTTGGAAAATATAAGAGCCGTAACGTGCCATAAAGCAATTGGTTACGCCCTCCGGGCAATGGTGTCAGTTAATGACCAAAAGTCATTCCCGCGAAAATTGAGTGCAACGAAATCCCGCTGGCGTCGAGTGTCTTGGCCGGATAATCCCATTTCGAGCGGGACGCTTGTCGCGATCCTATCGGGGGGACGCTAACTAACCAGAGCCTTTTCGAAGACAATTCCATCGTCAACGTCTTGAGGTTTATGCTCAGTAGATACTCGGGTGGGTTCATTAGTGCATTCCACTGCCTGGCATTTGAAGTGCACAGAACTTCTTCCTATCTCTCCGGCACAATACTGATAGCGCAACCGCCGCCCTCTGCAAGTGGAATCCTCAATATACTTTTACTGTCCACCTCAATTGTCCTTATGGTATAAACCATGGGGTTGCTGTCAAATTTCGCGTCCTTCCCATCCTGATAAATCTTCGCTTTATATTTTCTGCCTGCATCAAGAAATGAGAGCTCCAATACTGCCTCTCTCTTGTTCTCATCGGTTATCGCGCCAATAAACCAGTTTTCGGTGTTTTTTGCTTTTCTGGCAATGCTCAGATAATCACCGGGTTCAGCTTCAAGAATTTTGGTGTCGTCCCAATCCACTGCAACGTCTTTAATAAATTCCAAAGCATCGGCGAACCGGTTATAGTTTTCAGGCAGATCTGCAGCCATCTGCAACGGACTGTACATCGTAACATACAAGGCAAGTTGTTTTGTCAGCGTAGTGTGTACTTTTTCCCTTTTGCCCTTCGTATAATAACTCAGGTCAATCTGGAAAATTCCCGGTGTATAATCCATTGGTCCGCCCAACAGGCGTGTAAACGGTAAAATGGTTTCGTGCTCAGGCGGGTTCCCCACGCTCCAACCATTGAACTCGTTTCCGCGTGCAGCCTCACACGCCAGCCAATTGGGATAGGTTCGCTGAAGCCCTGTCGGACGCACCGATTCATGTGAATCCACCATAATCTTGTACTCAGCGGCCTTTGCCGCAACTCTCACGTAATGATCCACCATCCACTGCCCGTCATGTACCTCTCCCCTCGGAATGATCTTTCCCACATAACCGGTTTTTACCGCATCGTAGTCATTTTCTTTCATGAAACGGAATGCATTGGTCATTCTGCGTTCATAATTGGTAACTGACGATGAGGTTTCATGGTGCATGATCAGTTTCACGCCCCGTTGTTTGGCGTAGTCCCGTAACTCCCGAACATTAAAATCCGGATAGGGAGTTACGAAATCGAACACCTCTTCTTTTTGGTTTCCATGCCAGTCTTCCCAGCCCACATTCCACCCTTCTATCAGAACACCGCCAAATCCGTTCCGGGCTGCAAAATCAATATAGGTTTTCGTGCGTTCTGTTGTAGCCCCGTGTTTGCCATTTGGCTTAAGCTTGCTCCAGTCCATGTCAGCAAGTTTTATATTCGATGTATCCGCGTAATTCCATGTGGATTTTCCCACATGCATCTCCCACCAGATACCGACAAATTTTTGTGGTTTGATCCAACTCACGTCTTTCATTTTGCAGGGCTCATTCAAATTCAAAATAAGTCTGGAAGTCAATATGTCAGCCGCTTTTTCACCGGCAATCACCGTCCGCCAGGGAGTCTGACAAGGAGTTTGCATAAAGGCCTTAGAGCCAACGGCATTTGACGGAAGGTAAGCTGTCAACCGGTAATTCTTCCGGTCAACCAAAAGATGCATCGCAGGGTAATTCAGTAAAGCAGCCTCAAAAACACTGAGATATATGCCGTCATCCGTTTTCATAAGCAGCGGGCTCTGCACTGCGCTGTCTGCAATAATCGAGTTCGCGCTCGTTGCAGTTGGATTCAGGTAGGCAAATGCGTGAACATCCGACAGTTTCCCGGTAGTATAGTTATATTCCTGAGAATCGTAATCACCTGGTATCCAGAACGTTTTATGATTACCTGTCAGGCTGAACTGGGTCTGTTCATTCGTTACTGTAAAATAGGAAAGATTATCCTGTCGGGGAAACTCATAACGGAAACCGATACCGTCATCTGCGGCGCGGAATCTCAGCATCATGGTTCTTTCACGAAGCTCCGCATCGTTCTTCGCCAGAATGATTGTCATTTCGTTATAATGATTGCGCATTTGCTTCTCCTCTCCCCACACCGGTGACCATGTTTCATCAAATTCAGATGTTGTAACATCTTTTATGCGCAGTCCGTCGGCAAAATCCGGCATGTTTTTTATTTCGATTCCAAGCCGGGATTCCAGGATAACAGGTTTGTCTTTATATAGTACCGAATAAACCGGTCTACCATTTGCGCCCAGGAAAAAAATTACTGTGTAGATATTTCCCGGGGAATGCAGCGTTTGCGAAAAAACACAGGTTATTGAAGCCAGGAGAAACATGAGGAAGAGTATTTTTTTCATACAGACCTTCACCGTAATAATTGGTTGTCTTTTTGATTCATCCGCCAAAACAGATGAAATGCATGAGCGAAATATAACTCTAATCTTGCATTAGAAAATAAACTTAATCAATAGCTTACATAAGTATCAGGTATTGCGCCCTGAGGGCCTTAGTCTTAATAAATTCAGGTACTTATACGAAAGGCTGGTTGCTATTGCATTTTTCGGGTATAAGCAAAGTAATACATTCTCCGGTGCCACATTGACGATCTCTGCCCGTTCCCTTTGGATAACTTCACCGCGTGCCCTAAATTGCTTACTCACTTTTTTGAGGTCTCTTTTGCATTTGTCTGGCTTACCCGTGGAAGTATTCGCATTTTTATTCTTTGTTGCTTTAATGGCCGGGTTTATCGATACCCTCGCCGGGGGCGGCGGCTTACTTACTATCCCCGCTCTGCTTATGAGCGGCATTCCTCCCCTGTTCGCCTTGGGTACAAATAAACTCCAAAGCACAATGGGCTCAGGAACAGCCACATTCATGATGTTATGGAAGAACAAAATTGTCTTTGGCGAGATCAGGCATAAAATGCTGACTGCTTTCATCGGCGCAACAATAGGCACCCTGCTGGTTCAACTTCTGAATACTCAGTATCTCTCGTTTATCATACCCATCGTGCTTACTGTCATTGCTGCATATTTTTTGTTCTCCCCAAAAGTGGAAGAGGATCTGGAGAATCCAAAACTATCCAAACGGAAATATCAGTATCTGGTTGTCCCTGCCATCGGTTGCTATGATGGTATGTTCGGTCCTGGTACGGGATCATTCTTCATTGTGGCCGGCGTGGCATTGCGGGGTAAGGGGTTGCTGGACTCAACTGCCATTGCAAAATCGCTTAACTTCGCCACCAATGTTGCATCGCTAATTGTGTTCCTTTTTGTCGGAAAAATATTCTGGGCCGTGGGCATTCTGATGATGGCAGGACAATTCACCGGTGCATGGCTGGGATCCCACATGCTTTTTAAAATAAACCCAAAATATTTGCGCTATATTGTCATAGTCATGTGTCTTGCCATGTTGGTAAGGTATGCAATTAAAATGTTGTGATGCTGCATCTTATATGAGCGCATGGCTCACCATAACTCATTATTCTGCCACGTCTTCGCTTTTTACGTGCTTCCCTGATCTGTTTATCATGTAAAAAACCAGCGTTATGATCACCCCGATCATGCAGCCTATAAACACGCTCAGCATGCGCTCCAACGCTATGTGCCAGTTGCCCCGTTCTCTTTCAAGAACCGTCACAATTATCACCGCTGCCAGAGCAGTGCGTGTTGAATTTCCCAGCCGGAATAACGTGCAAATGGCAATTGTGGTAAGTATGGATAGCAGCAGGGTCAACAGGTTTATCCCGGCAGCAATATAATAGACCATCCCTATGGTGGCCCCAATAATATTGGCTTCTATCCGGTTGAGCGAAAACTTTATGGAATCCTTGTCCTCCGGTGCAATAACCAGGATCACCGATACCAACGACCATATATACTGATGATTGGGAAAACTTTGATATAACCAGAAACAGGCCGATGCACCAAGAAGGCACTTTATCAGGTATAAAAGAAAATATTTGTTCCCTACTGTTTCAATAAACTCCGGCAGATCAACCCTATACCGGTTCAGTGGGTAACTTGTAATTTTTTGTGTCAGCTTACTTGCCATATGATCGCTCCAGGCGTCTTCCTGCTAATGAATATTATTCAACACACGGGCACACCCGTATACTCTGCATTCGAATTAAAATACACCTTCCGGAGCAATAAACAAAATCACGCAACTTTCCGTATAGGGCATTACTCTTGGCAATGATGTTAACAAAACGCAGAAGGCCATACCCTTCCAGCCGTTAAGAATAGGCGTCAACTTAATATAATTAGGGCTTCGAAGTCTCCTCTCCTTCTGGAGCAATGGTGTCAATTTAACAAATACCGTCAACGAATGTCATTCCCGCGAAGGCGGGAATCCATCTAATCCGTGCTGTATTAGAACTATTAAAAGTTTACTGAGTTATCATTTACGCTAAGTTGACACCATTGCCTTCGGGAAAGGAGATTTAGAGGTGAGGGTCCCTGAAGAATAACAGCGTTTCTGGTTTACGCCTAAGTGCCTTGACGCGAATCTGCATAATCTGAGCCGTTTCTTAGAGGATTTCACGGTCAGTGTCGTGCAGGCCATAGAATGTTGATACTATTGCCTCTTGATGAGGTCGGGCTCCATATCTGCCTATTGGAAAAATAGTATCGTGAATCTATTTTTCTGCCTTATTGAGCTCTTTACTCAAGTCCTTTGAGAAATCTTTCTTGTAAAAATCGCTGTTTTCTGGTGGCAGCAACATCCGGAATCTGGGAGTACGGTCTACCGCAATGGTTGCATTCTCAACAACAAACTCCAGCAGGTGCCCACCGTGTTTGAAGTCTTCGGTGATAAAATGAAGATGATAGCCCGGCACATTTATCCCGCCCACATAATCCGGACACCGGAAGCCAATTACCGTTCCCTTGACATGCTTAAATTCAAATTCTTTCTGGTTCTTTGTTACCTCGATAAGGGGCGGGTATGGTTTCTGTTGCCTGGGTACCGATCTTGTTTTGACATAACTGAATTCACCATCTATTCGTATAGCATAGAAGGAGTTCAGTGTTGAACTGGTAGAATCAAAAAAATGCTAAAACTGTTTATGTCCATGTTCCCCGGAAGGTTTGCCGTAACGTCAGGATCAAAATACGTCACCGATGCAAAGGGCGAAGTCTCATTGTCACTTGCTTCATAAGCATTTCCGTCGTCCCGAATCTTGAATACTCTGCCATTGATCATGACCATCTCTCCCTCAAGACCATCGAAGGTGCCAATCCCCAGGTCACCAAACAATTTCAATTGGGCTACCGTTTCAAACCCGTCATATACACCTATAAGCACCGCATCAATAGTGGAAATCTGCGTCAGCATCTCCCGGTCGGCTTTGGGGCTCAGATAATAATACCGGAACGCTGAACCTGCGAAAAGACAGATCACGCACGGAATGATCATGTAACCTATAATTTTACCGGTCGACGTTTTCATAATTTCTGGCTTTCATTATAATTGAATGTATAATAAAGAGATTATTTTCAGAAACCGGACTCTTTTCTTGTCAATTGTATACAACTTCTTCAAATTCAGCATGGTTAACATGCGAAAACACCCTGTAAAAGCAAAAACTGTATCATTCACCATTTGCGTGCCTCTGAAATTTAGCTTGCCATAAGTCTTTTGAATAGTTACCTTAATCTCCGATTAATTTTCAACAATTCCATAGGGAAAATACCATGAGCAAAGGTCAAGACGCCAAAAAATCAACCAAAAAGGCACCTGCGAAAACAGATAAAGAAAAAAAAGCAGCTAAACTTGAGAAGAAAAACTCAAAAAAATAGCTCCGCTCTGTCAGCCAAATAAATCAGCGCCAAATTCCATGGACAATTCTGGCACCAGTCACCACGACTGGCGTATGGCGGAGCAATGTCTATTTTTATAAATATTTGAGCCACTCATTCCGGTAGTACTCATATCCGCCAGGCGAACCCGTTTTCACCATGAACTTCGTGGGCAATATTCTCAAATTTCAAACATTTTCCCTTTCAGCTTCTGGGCAGTGTAAAGTGAAACTCACTCCCCTTCTCCGGTTCACTTTCCACCCATATTCTTCCACCATGCTTTTCCACGAATTCCTTGCTAAGTATCAAACCTAAGCCTGTCCCTTTCTCATTCTGTGTCCCTTTGGTTGAAAAGCTTTGATCTATACGGAACAATTTCCCAATATCATCCTTTTCTATTCCCACACCATTATCCCGAACCGTTATTTCTAATTCGTTTTGCTTATGAATTACCGTAATGGCGATCTTTCCACCCGGGGCATTAAACTTAACGGCATTTGAGATGAGATTCCGCAATACTGTACTTATCATTGCCTTGTCAGCCAACACAGGCGCACTACGTGGCAATATCTTTGAAATGGTTATAGCTTTTTGTTTGGCAGAATCTTGTAATAAGTCGATCACCTGATTGATAAGTACAATAATATCAGCATATTCGGGAGAAAATTCCATTCTTCCTGTCTGTAAACGTGACCATTCCAATAAATTCATAAGCAAAGCCAGGGTTCGTTGCGATGACAATAAAATGTTCTTTGCATATGCCCCAATCCCTTCATAGTTTCTTTCTTCAATCTGCTCCGTCAGCATAGTACTAAAACCAATGATTGTGTTAAACGGACTTCTCAGATCGTGCGCTATAATGGAGAAAAACTTATCTTTGGCTGCGTTGAGTTCACGCAAACTGGCTTCACTTTCTTTCAAAGCCTTTTCTGCTAACTTCCGTTCAGTAATGTCAATAGTAAATCCCGCAAGAAAGGTTGGCTTCCCAGCTATCTTAATAGGAAATTTTATTGTCGAATATAAATGCCCGTTAAGCTCTTCTTCAATCTCTATTTTTTTTCCTTCTTTCAATATGCGGAGGTCATCTGCCACCATTTTTTTTGCCATATCCGAAGGGAATAGTTCATCCATTGTTTTACCAAGCATTTCTTTCAATGGCATATTCACCATCGACTCAAAGTTCCTGCTAAGCCGGATAGCTCTGATGTTTTCATCTTTGAAAAATACGTAGATGGGGCTGTGTTCCATGAACTGGCTGAATATTTCTTCGCTTTGTTTCAGCGCGTCCTCCGCATGCCGTCTTAAGGTGATATCCTGTATAAATCCCTGCAGGTAGGCAATTTCACCATCCAGCCCCACCACTTTGCGGATTGTCATATCAACCGTTATAAGGTCTCCATCTTTACGCTGCCATAAAGCTTCTTCATGCATCCACCCGTCTTGTGTCAAAACTTTCACCAATAATTGTCCACGTTTCTCCGGATCGGCATAAACTTGAGTTCCCAGATCAGTAACAGTTGCAAGCACCTCTTCCACAGAAGAATAACCCAACATCGTTGCCATCATAGGATTTACGCTTAAGAATCTTCCCTCGGGAAGTGAATTAAAAATGCCGACCGGTGCATTTTCAAAAAGATTCCTGAACCGCATCTCACTTTCTTTGAGCTCTTCTTCCACCAACTTGCGCTTGGTTATATCCTTCGTACTGGTCCTGAACCCGAGTGATTGACCGTTTGCATCCAAAATCGGTTGCCAGGAAACCGAGACCCAAAATTTTGAACCGTCTTTCCGCATGCTGCGAATCTCCACATTATCACCTCTGGACCCATGGATCGCTCCCATAAACTGTTTGGTTGCAAAGTCAATATCTTCCGGGGCAATCACCATCGATAAATAATCTTCGGCAGCTATATACTCTTCAGGACTAAAACCGGTAAGGGCTTCTGAATAAGGGTTCATCCATAATAGCTTTCCTTCTGAACTGAACCAACCTTCCCAGCTTGCTGCATAATTCGCAATCGCTTTAAACTTTTCTTCGCTTTGCCTAAGTTCTTCCAACACTCGTTTTTGGTCGGTTATCTCTGTTACAAAAACAGTTAACCCAACAGCCTCGGCGCTGTTATTGTACATAGGTGAGTATCGGTTCACCCAAAAAGTATTACCAGGACCAGTCCCGCCTACCACTTCCTCAACTATGAAATATTCACCATTCAGCGCACGGTCAAAATTGGCCTTTGCAGTTTCTCCATACCCCGTTCTGCCGAGAATATCCAGCATATTCATACCAATCTCAATGTCACACCCGGCAACAGTTTTCATTTGCTCTTTGTGAGAGATGGTAAAGGCTGTGTAGCAGTAATTCCTGTCCAAGGCAAAAACGATCACACCTTTGGGGCTTTCCATAATACCTCGTAGAAGTTCGCTGCTCTTTTTTGCGTTTTCCCCAATCTCCCTGGCTCTTGTCTCTTCTTGTTTGCGGTTAGTTATGTCGAGTAGAGTTAAAAGACATTTAGGTTCGTCAGCAAATGCCGCCCCTTCAATATGAAGTGTTTTGCAAGTGCTGCCCTGCTCAGCTAAACAAAATTCCCCAGTCTCCTTTTGCTTAGTTGCAAATATCCTTCTCAAGAAATCATCCAATTCATGTAAACTATTTTGAGAAATAAACAACCGGATGTTTTTGTGCACAAAATAAGAAGGTACTTTGCCAAACAATCTGGCCCCACTGACATTGATCTCGCTGATCATGCCGTCACGATCTAGTGTAATAAATCCTGAGGGTGAAGCATTGTAAAATGCAGCATATTTGGCAACAGCTGTTTCAGCCTCTTTTTTTGCCTGTTGCAACTCCGCATTTTGCAGTTCCAGTTCAATCTGACGCACTTCCAGTTCATGAATCAGCTTCAATACGTCAACCTCAGCAAAACGCTCTTCTTCAACAGGTTGTTTTTTTGCATATTGCTCCTCCGCTCTTTGTCGAAGAGATTCTGCTACATTTGATTTCAGGTTTTTCTTATTCATCATTTTACTCACTCTTCTTCTATGGTTTGCTGAACCATCACTTGTTCATCGTTAAGTAAAAATATATTTACTATCATAATATCTTCAGAAAAAGAAAGTCGGACTCAGGTTCTGGAGTAAACTAAAAACAAAAATCTACATGCAACCTTTCCCGGGATGTACACCATAATCCTTAATCGCAAGCCAGAACATTCCGTGTCCTGCCTGGTTATCAGTAATACTAGGTACAATATGATGCATAAATTAGAGTTTTGCATCCCGAAAGTCAATAAAGATAAATATGCGCGGTTTAAAATATCCGGCAGGATACTGGTGAAAGTCGAGCAACTTTAAATCATTTTGACATCAGGTCAACTTTATTGCTGTTTCCGGGCCGAGAGAACTGTCTTTTCACGCTTAATGCGTTATGCCCCCGCCTGATAGCCAGATAACCAATGCTTTAAAATTAATAAGCCGTCAGCAGATAATGCCGACGGCTTTCCAATTCTGTTTTCTGAGAAAACTATTTCATAACTACTAATTTTTTAACCGAAGAATAATTTTCTGTTCTCAATTCGTAGAAATAAACACCTGAGGGCTGGCTGGATGCGTTCCAGGTAATCGAATGGTACCCGGCTTCCATCACTTCATTAACAGGTACTGCTACCTTCTGACCCAGCTGGTTATAGATGGTTAATGTTGTGTTGCTGCGTTCTTTAAGAGCAAACTTGATATTGGTCGTTGGATTGAAAGGATTTGGATAGTTCTGCTCAAGCTCAAACGAACCGGGAATGGCACCGGTAACATTCTGCACATAGGTGGTTCCGCCCAAATTAATGGTTATTGAGGTATCTCTCATTGCAATGGAGTTAATACTCTTAAGATTTTTGATTTGGAGTGTATAGTGTGTACCGCTAACTAAAGCGGAAGTGATAAGTTGTAACTTGGAAACATCGTTGTTTACGCCCCAAATCACTTGCACGGGGGATCCAATTCCATTATCAAAAACAAAATTTGCTTTGGTGACTGATACGGTTGAATCAAGATAGCGTGAGAAATCTATCAGGGTTGTGGTGCTGTTCAGGTTTTTAACGTATACAACGCTGGGTGCCATTGTTGTTTTCCATATCTCGGCAGCAAATTCCGGGTGGTCGATAAACGGATTTCTGTTATGCTGAAAAGTATAAATTGCATTATTGCGGTCGATTTCTTTTTTGCTCACGGTATCTTGGATGCTCCAATCATACAGCATATTGGCATACCATGGTAATATTTCCGATTTGTTTGTTGCAGGAGTTGCAATCCAGGAACCATCTTCTGTATAGTACCGGCAGGACATATACATCGCAGAACGGGCGACATCGCCTTTGTATGCATTGATAACTTCAAATACAGTTCCCGAGTATCCCGGATAGGTATTGGGACCCAGCTTGCTGCCATTTGTTGAGGTCCAGGTAGGTGAAGCTACAGTTCCATAGGGATAGTTGCTCCTGCGGTTATTTACGTAGCCATCAGTCGGATACATGTGAAACAGATCGGCGCGTGCAGTTGCCTGAGCACCAAGCCAGCTGTCGCACCATGAATGCTCACGGTTGTAGCAATCACCTTCGCTATTGTAGCTTCCGCATTTCTTTGTGCCGTAGGTAAATTCATAAGCAGGGGTTCCGTTCGGAACATCAGAATATATGTCCCACATTTTCCCGTTTGGCTTTATATCGGTTGTTGGATACGCGGTGTACAAACCATCATAGCCAAGACTGGTATGCCCTTTAATAATATTGTGTAATTCGGTTCTTAAAGCAGGACCGTATAATTTGTATGCTGTTGCGTAATAATCAGCGTCAGGCTTTGCAGAAGATTGCGCTTCAAGCTGAGGAAGAATTAAAAAAACGGTCAGAACAGCAACGGAGCAGATCCGGGTGGCAAACTGTGAACAAAATTTCATAAATGCATCTTTATAGGTTAATAGATTTTTAGCCGAGTAAATTATAACACTTTTCTATACTTTCAAAACAAAATAATAGTTTCTGTGATTTTATTATTGTGCCTTGCTTATTAGCAATAATTGCCATTCGTTTTTTAAGTCATTTCACTCTGTCTTTTCACGTTTAGCTGTAGGGTAAGTAGGTTGCCCCCTTCGCTCAAAAAATCTCCCACTGTTTATTCGGCAATAAAATAGTTGCATGAGGCATAAATCATGGACGCCAATTTTGCGCTCTCGCATGAGTAACCTTATATTAAGTATGCTAAGTTTTACTATACCGGCAAACAAACATATTATTCGCAAATGACAAAACTGTTAAAACACATCAATAAAAAACAAATTTCCAAAATTCTGGATCTGTGCCCCACTCCTGTTTTTTCCTGCAACGGGAAAGGCAAATTGCTATTTGTGAATACTGCCGCTTCTGATTTGTTCAACACTGGGGGGCGTAAACTTGACAAAATGATCTCAATGATTTGGCAAAACTACGAGGCTGAGCTCAAAAACAGCAGTACAATGAATTGCATTCAAATACCGGTCTCCGAACAAATATTCTCATTCACCATCGTCCAATCTCCTGATGAGGAAATGGTTACCTTCTATGGCCGCGAAATCCCCAATAAAACCATATATGAAAACCGCTTAAATAGTGATAATAAATCCAGACAGGTCAGTTTTAACTTTCCTGTCGGTATGCTGGCAGTTAATAATGAAGGTGAGATAAAAGAATGCAATACCTCCATGACGGAGATTCTAGGCTACACACCGTTCGAGCTCATTGGAAAATCCATATACGCGTTACTCCTGAACGCTGACCATGAAGAACTCGCGCTCAATATTGCCAGTATGGGAACACATAGACAGGATATATATAAAGCCGAAAAACAAATGTTGCATAGAGATGGATATTATTTATGGGCTTCCATAAATTGTTTTTTGGCGGAGCCGGATGCTGAATCGGGTTATCTTTTTGCATTTATCATTACAAATATTCAACAGCAAAAAAGCAACTTATACAAGTTCGAAGATGAACTACAGCTACCCGTCACTAATGTCGGAGGTGCATTCTTTGTACATGATATGGACGGAAGATTCCGCAATGTCAACGAAGAGGCTCGCAAGCTTTTTGGCTATTCGGAGGAAGAGTTTACGCAAATTTCTGTGTTCGATCTGGAAACAGCTATCCTGCCAATGGAAGCAAAAGCGGGGTGGAAGTCCATTCCCCTTGGACAGCCAATCACCATACAAACCAACGCCAAAAAAAAAGACGGAAATCAATTCCGTCTGGAAATCAGGGCAGTATGTATTCTCTTCCATAATGAACGGCTTTGTCTGGGTTTCCTTCAGGATATTACTGAAGGTCTTGAGATCAAAAACAAATTTCGTGAAAATGAGGAACTCTACCGGTCAATCTTTGAATCTGTCGCTGAGGGTATCCTGGTATATGACGATCGGCGAGGGTACATAGCTGCAAACAACAATGCCATCGAAATGTTTGAAGTATCCCGCGAAGAGCTTCTGGGGCGAAAATATCTTTATCCATTGATAAAGCTATTTGATATAGAGGGAAATCCCATTCCTGCAGAGTTTAGCCCGGTATTTAATGTTTTGAAAACCGGTCAACCGTCTATTCAGATACAAATGGGATTTAATAGGCGGGATGGATCAAAATTCTGGGCAAGTTTGAACGCCGTCCCCATTTTTGCGCATGGGGAGCATTTGCCTCATGCTGTTGCCCTGACTATCCGTGATGTAACCCTGCAGCGAGAAGCTCGAGAGCTCCTCAACAGGCGCGAACAACAATATCGCGAACTCTTCGAAAATAACCCGCAACCTATGTGGATTTTTGCAGCTGAAGCACTCGAATTCCTTGCAGTAAACGACGCCGCCATCGAAAAGTATGGGTATGGCAGAGAGGAATTTCTCGAAATGACTCTTCTGCGACTTATCCCGGAAGATGAGATTAATGATCTGATGAATGCGCTTGCTGAGGCTACAGAAGGATTTGTTTTAAGCCGCAACTGGAGGCATATTTTAAAATCCGGAATGTTTATCAACGTGGAAATTCATTCGCATTCGATAAACTATCAGGGCAAAGCCGCTCATCTTGTCTTAGTGAATGATGTAACTGACCAGAAAAAGGCCCAAGATCTTCTGAAACGGACAAATGAAGAGCTCGAAATGCGGGTTAACCAAAGAACACAGGATTTATTTGATGTCCAGACCAAACGAGACAATATTCTGGCCAACATCGAAGAAGTTGTTTGGTCTTATGATATGGGTGAGGAAAAATGGGTTTATATCAGCCCTGCATCAAAAGTAATGTTCAATGTGGCACCTGAAGCGTTCTATCAGGACTCCCGTCTGCTGCTTCAATTCGCATCGAAGTCGGATTATTCCCGCCTTCTTAATTTCCCCTCCTTTGATGAGGATGGGTTTGCCGATCATATTTTCAAAATCACCTTGGCAAATGAAACAGTAAAATGGATCAAGGCGCGGGCAATCTCCGTTAAGGACAAAACGGGTCAAAACCTCCTGCTAAATGGAACATTCAGCGATTGTTCATCGCAGCAGATCGCCGAGCTCAAGTTGGTGGAGTCAGAAAAAAAATACAGAATGCTGATGGAAGCTGCCGGTGAGCCCATTATCCTTATTGATTTAAGCGAATTGCGTATTACTGATGTCAATAAAAGTTTATTGCGATTTTCCGGATATGCGCAGGAAGAACTGATTGGAACCAGACCTGACTTTCTGGTATTTCCCGATGACTACCAAAAGTTGTATAGCGAGTATGGAGGAGAATTAAGCAGCCCGGATTTCCTGACCAACACAGTTTTTTTCCGTCACAAATCCAACGAGCGAATCCCTGTCCGGTTCAGAACTTCACCGGTACTCATCGACGATAAACGCTATCTTTTGGCAATCGTTCTTGATCAACGCGAGCGTATAAAAACAGAAACAGAACTGAAAGAGGCATATCACAAAGAACGGGAGCTCAATCAACTTAAATCAAAGTTCGCATCAACTGCCTCCCACCAGTTTCGAACTCCGCTCTCCGTCATTCAATCCAGCATTGACATGCTGGGTATGGTTGCCGAAAAAGAAAAGGTGATCACCGAACAACACCTCAAGGAAATTGCAGAACGCATCACAACTGAAGTATATCGAATGACCAATATCATGGATAAAATGTTGTTGCTTGCCAAATCCGAAAGCGGGCCAACTGCAATCAAACCTCAACTTGAAGATATTGTAAAAATTTCACGCGAGCTTATCTTTCGGCATTTTTCTCTCCGGAAAGATGAACGATCAGTCCGGATCATCATTGAGGGAATTCCGCATCCTGTTTCCGTTGATAAAAAAATATTCGAACACATCCTGTCAAATCTCCTCAGCAATGCATTTAAATACTCTGTCGGTAAAACAGACCCGATACTAAAACTGGAATTTTCCAAAACAGAGTTCAGGATTTATATCTCGGATGAAGGGATTGGTATCCCGCAAGGTGATTTGCCAAATATTTTCAAGTCCTTTTATCGGGCACACAACACCGAAGGGATTGAAGGAACGGGACTCGGATTGGTTATTGCAAAGGATTTTGTGGAAATGCATCGGGGAACCATTCAAGTTCATTCCAAGGAAAATGAAGGAACAACATTTATAGTGACTTTTCCCTCATTATAACAGTGAAATATAATTATTTTGAAGATTCACCCATCTTTAGGTTATGTCTGTCGCACTCCATCCGTGGGTCATTTTATGAGCATGAAAGAGTGCTGACACCTTAACCTGCAAAATAGGGGAAGCTGTTACAAAATGGGACGTAACCCTGTTTTTGTATGAGACATGATGATTATTTTAATAAAAGTTATTTATTATTTTCGAATTGGACACGAACTTGACTTTTCAAACCCGTAATATGAATCAATCACTTCTTGAAAGTATCTCTGTGCGTGGCATTGCTGCAATATTTTTCCTCTTTCCCATTTTGCTTTTGGGACAACCAACGGTAACCTCCTCCTCTCCATTTTTCGTGTCAAAATACACTTTGGAACTGGAAACGGATGCAATCAAAAACATTTCTGGCAGAGAGACCATAAAAGTGCTTATTCCCTCAAATTCGATCAGGTCGCTGAAGTTCGCTTGCGGTGATCTTACAATCGATAGCGTTTATTGGCTGGGAAAACCTTTACCATATATCAGAATTGGGAAATATCTTACCCTTGAATTTCCTGACTTAATTCCAATTGATACTCAACAATCAGTCCATATAGTCTTCCACGGTTCACCACGCTATGGACTTTCTTTTTTCCCGGCTGATCATCTTGCATATACAGGGTTTAGTACCAGTCAGTGGATGATTTGCCTTGATGCTCCCGATCAAAGGGCCGCATTCACCCTGCATCTTATACTTCCTCACGATCTTCAATGTGTTGGAATCGGCTCCCTGCTTTCCGCAAGCAAACTGCCTGATGGCAGAATAAAACATATATGGTGCCAGGATAAGCCGCTGCCTTCCTATACCTATGGATTTGCCTTTGGAAAATTCACCTCATTCATGGACAGTTCCGGGAATACAAAGCTTTCGTACCTCGCAGATGGGTTTTCATGCGAACAGTTACAAACAATATTCGCCGATACACCGGACATGCTTAACTTTTTTGAACAACGAGCTGGTGTATCCTACCCTGATCCAATTTATACTCAGGTACTGGTTTCCGGACATGCTGCGCAGGAAATGAACAGTTTCACTGTTATCGATACCGGATATGCTAAAGAGGCATTAACCGACTCTGAAGCAATTGGGATGTTTGTGCACGAATTCGCGCATCAGTGGTGGGGTAATATGGTTACCTGCCGTGACTGGCGACATTTTTGGCTTAATGAAGGGATGGCCACCTTTATGGTTGCCGCATACCGGGAACACCGGTTCGGCCATGCTGCCTATGAAAAGGAAATGGCAACGATTAAAGCAGGTTATGATAAAGTCCGCGAAAAAGGGATAGATAAGCCACTTGTTTTTCCTGACTGGGACAAACCAACCCGTGATGACCGCATTTTGGTTTATGACAAAGGGGGATATGTACTCCATTTACTAAAGCTGGAACTCGGTGACGAACTTTTTTGGAAAGGTATCCGCGCCTATACCAGAGAATACTTTGGAAAATCTGTAACAACTCCTGAGTTCCAACTAGCAATGGAAACTGCAACTCAAAAAAACCTTAGCTCGTTTTTCTCAAAATGGGTCTATTCTGCCAGCCATGAAGAGTAACAGACCATTTACCAGATTAACCGGAGGATCTTCAGGTAATCCTAACCTACCTTCCAACTTGAACATAGGTAACATTATTAGAGTTCGGTTTGAAAAGCCCAAAGGACCTATTACTCAACCGGTTTTGCAACATTTCTATTTTACCATTAAAGGAAATGCCCACCTTCTCAGGCAGGCATTTCAGAGCTAATCCCAAGAAGCATCACTTGAGCAGAGTTAACTTCCTGGAAATGGTTTGCGTACCAACCTGCAACCTGTAGATGTAAACACCACTGGCAATGTTTCCAGCGTTGAATACAAGGCTATAAGAACCTGCTGTCTGATTGGCATTCACCAAGTTGATAACTTCGCGCCCTAAGAGATCGTAAACCGTAAGTTTCACGTCACCCGCTTCAGCAATAGCATAACTGATTGTTGTGGTCGGGTTGAACGGATTGGGGTAATTCTGGTGCAGTGCAAAAGAAGCAACTTTCGCTTCGGTTTGGCTTTGTACCGCTGTTGCGTTATCCGTCGCAAGACTCAAATCAACAACACTTTGCGATGTAGTTGAACTTATGGCAAAAGAGCCGGTGGTTGATGTGCTGTAGTTTGGCATGTCGGTAACAACCCTGAAGGTGCCGGCTGAAAGATCAGAGATCTTGTAGGCCCCTCTTGAGTCAGTAATACCATACGATATCATATTTGAATTAGCGTCCAGCACATAAACCGACACTCCGGAAACTGCTGCTCTGTTTGAACGAACGATTCCATGTATTCCGCCAAACCCTGAATCGGCACGTGGAACAACTGTAAAGTTAATGTCACCCGTTACATGCAGCGAATCAACCACTACGGAGTCGGCACTCTTCCAGTCAATGGCTTGGGTTCCATCATACCTGAAATAGGTAGGACGATAATCATCGAACGGATATGCTTTTAGAATGTATTTCCCAACCGCCATGTTGGCAAATGAATAGTTACCAAGTGAATCTGTGATAGCAGCATAGGATTTCCCAAGCTTACCGTTAGCCTTGGTATATGCTGCAATGTGCGCTTTTACACCCACACCGGCAGAATCCTTCACAACTCCAGTGATACCATTTGGAAGCACAGGTTTGAGCGCCAGCACAAAATTAATCCCGGAAACATCACCGAAAATGGCGATCCTGGTAGCCTCATTGAACGTTGTCTGATTATCATAGTACTGAGGAATGTATTCACGTCCTGCGGAGGCAAATACAACTATTGTATCATTATTTCGTACTTTAAATGAATATAATCCGGTGCTGTCAGTTCTTACGTTTTGATGACTCCAATGATAGGTATTGTTGCGGAGAACATAGACCGCAACATTTGCTTTTAGAGGCATACATGTTTCGCTGATGACAACACCACTCACCGTATACGTTATCGGCGGCACATATCCAGCCAAAGAAACATTGGCAGCAACAGAATCACCACCTTTTACTGTGACCTTCGTCGACGCATCATAGGTTAACTGGTTATCATAATATTCTGAGGTATATCCTCGTTTGGAGAAATACAGCGAATAATCGCCTGCCGGAACTTTAATGGAATATTTCCCCTCTTTGTCTGTTTCTGCGACTGGGCATCGGAAATTGATTGCCGAACCAATCAGTTGTACCCGTACATCATTGATTGGAGCATTATTACTGTCCGAAGTTACTACTCCATAAATATAAGCCCAAGCAACTTCCTTAATAGTTACAGAAACAACATTGGAATTCGCGCTTGCTGTATCGTTCTTAATAGCGACAACGTAATATGAATAGGTTTTTCCTGTTTTTACACGATTGTCGAGCATGGAAGAACCAAAAACTTTCGCGCCCAAGAGCTTGAAGGCTCCGGTGTCACCCTCTTTTTTATACACTTCGTAAAAAAGCCCATGATGCATGGGGTCACCACCCATATGATGGCCTCCCATGGAGGTGTCACCACTTGGGAAAAAGCTGCCAAGAGTTGTATCAGCATCCCAACTTACCTTAACCTGTGGTTGAAAACCAAGATCAACTACGGTAGCAGTTACGTTTGCCGGAGCGGGAACCTGAGCCTGAAGCAGCATCGTCCCAGCTGCCAGAAAGAGAAATACAAATAACATAAACCAGTGTGTATTTCTTTTCATATAGATCCTTTCGAAAAATAATTATTATTAAAAACTGTTTACCGGTCAGAAATGCCACCGGCGACTTATAAAAAGGAAAAGCTCTAAAGATTATCAGATTAATTTGGAAACTCGCTCACTGAATCCTGTGTAAACTGATTCACTTGTTGATGTAAAAATAGTAATGAAGGAGATTGAAGGGGGACATAAAAATCGTTTGGTGTGATATGCGTACTCCACCCCAAGCACAAAGAGTCTAACTCATTATAATAAATGTAGTTACGGTCTGCAATGGAATAATGCTTCTTTCATCATGTAAAAAGCAGTAGGGGTAAAAAAAAGTGCCCTAAGCCAAGGATTTAATAAAAATAAAGAAAGGGCAGATAGAATACCCGCCCTTCCATAAGTCCCCTCATACAATTTCCCGATTACAAAGAAACTTTTGCACCAACAAAAAACTGACGTTTGGCAGCTGGTTGATAGGCATTGCCGCCCGGATCAGGTTCAGTGAAACCAAGATATTGCTTGTCAAAAATGTTTCTTGCAGCGATATGAAGGTCAAGTGATTTCCCTGCAAATTCAAATTGATATGATACTTTCAAATGCAAGAGTGCATATCCGGCTGCCTTTTCGGTCTCCAAATTTGCACCATCAATAAACCACTTGCTCATTGCTTCCACTTCGGCTGATAGTCTGAGCTTAGGAATTACGAAATAAGCTGCTTCGAAATTCAGTTGATGTACCGGAGAATTTGGCAAATAGGCACCATCGGTTACATATTTAATAACGGTTTTATCATCCATGACCACCTTAACCGGTGTTGAAAGATTGTATTTGAAATCTGAGAAAGTATATGCTACCTGAAATGAAGCAGCAGGTATCGGTGAATAATGTGCATAAACTTCTGCACCGAATCGGTTGCTGGCACCGGTATTATGATAATACGTCTGATCTCCCTGACCAGGAATACGATAGCGGTCAAAATCATTATCCGTGGAGAGGTAGAACAACGTCACATCATAGAAAAGGTCCTTGTTTAACAAACCACGCATACCAGCCTCAGTGCCGGCTGATTTGGCAGCTTTTAATTCATCATTAAAACCGGCAGCACTTTTGGGATTCATTTGCAACTCTTCTGTTGCCGGAGGCATAAACCCTGTTCCCCAATTTGCGAATACGGTGTGGTTGGGGGACAGCTTATATGCAACTCCAATTTTCCCTGTTACCTGGTCAAATTTCTTGTCACCTGAATAATTAGAACCAGCACTTTGGAAATCATCCAGCACTTGATTGTAGATGTTGTCATAGCGCAGGTTTCCAAAAACCGTGATTTTCTCCGTCTCAACCTTGTCAATCAGGTAAGCACCAACTTCACGTTGTACAATTGTTTCTGAGGCTATAAGGATATTAAGTTCCTGGGAATGCTCATTTGGCTTGGTCCTCGCATAAATCAACTGATGCTGGAAATCTGCGCCCACCGATACGGAATTGGCAAACCCGGCGCACTGTGAAAGATGCGAAAATTGCAAGTTCCCGCCCTGTGCATCAATCCTTCTCCGTTGGAAAAAATGGTTATTGGCCTCTGTATAATTTGTTCCTTTTCCGTAAGCTGAAAAATCAAATGCCAACGCTTCACTCAGGCCAAGTTTACCCGTGAAACCAAATGTTGTTCTTTCGGTTTCCATATATTCATTGAAAGGGATAGCATCATCATTGGGCTTCTGCGGATCGGTTTGATAGGTCAGCAGGTTTATTCCTTCCGGATTTTCATTATAGAAACGGACATAGTTGAAAACCGGAGTAATGGTGAATTTATCTGACGGCGTATACATGAACTTCAAACTTGCGTTATTGCCCTGGTAGTGAGTATGTGTCCGCCAGCCATCTCCCAGCGCTCTTGAAAATGAAGCTCTCCATTCTGTCTGCTCTGATGCCTTGCCACCAAGATGCAGGAAGCCCTTCGCAGAATTGTTGGTTCCATAATCTCCTCCGACAATAGTGCCAATCGTTTTATCAAAACCATTAAGCGTCGAGATATTGATAAGTCCTGCAGACGCACTTCCTCCATAGAGAGAAGCACCCGCACCCTTTAATACCTCAAGCGAGGTTACATTGCTCCAGTCAACATCATAAAAATCAGCGGCAAACCCGGTTGGGTCATTAACAGGTATTCCATCCAGAAGAACGCGCGTACCACGAACCCCGTGCTCAGACAAAATTCCCTGACCACGAATTGAAAAGTGGATCCTTTCGCCATCTGCCTGGTTATCCACTTTAACACCCGGCACATATCTGACTGCTTCATCCACGCAAATAAACTTCGCGGCATTTTGCAAATTGTCTTTTTCAATAAGTGACACTGAGAAGGGGGTCCGCATCAGCGGAAGCGCAATTCGGGGTTCATGGATAGTTACAGAACCCGGATACAGATAGAACCGTAGACTATCAGGAGCAGGAGCATTCTGAGCATTTAGTATGCACATCCCTGCAAACATAGTAATCAAGAACATTTTTTTCATTTTTTAATCTCATGTTATTATATAATAAATGACAGCCGGAGTACTAACAGGTTCACTACCTTTCCGTTATATGAACCTTTAATCGACTGTTCAAAAAGTTAGTCTCAATAATATCTGATGGCTGAATGCCTGGAATAATCCCTACACGGGATTCATATTAAGGAACAATATGACACAAGGGATTTTCAGATATCTTTACTTTCAGAAAAGCTGAATGATTTACCACTTGTGGTGAATGACATTTGCTTTCATACTGAAAAAGCTGACGGTATAACGGTCAACTATGACAGAAGCAAAGTGGGTGGTTGTTTGGGAATAGAGGAGAAACCCTCAAGAACATTTTCCTCAAACAGTGTGGCATTTGCACAAAAATGCAGTTGTGGTGTTGATTTGAAAAAAGGAGCTGTTATAGTAATAAGAGAAATCGTCTGTGTGTTGCTTAGAATCTTTACGGTACGGCTTTTTGCATGATTTTCTTCCTTGACCATGTTCGTCAAAAACTCATCAAGAATATTTTCATTTATATCAAGTTTGCAGATAAAACAAGTTGTATCATTGTCCCTTGTTTCGCAGGTAAAGTCATACATCTTCCCATCCAGTTTAAACTCGCGCGTGTTTATCCGTTCGAAGCGGCTGCTTAACAATTCTTTATCAGAAAGAAACAGAGGTTTATAATTTGCCCCATCGCCCCAAAATGTGAGCTCAACCTGATTAAGACTTTTATAAATGATCTCTAATCCTTTATACACAAGTACAAAGCCTGAGGAATTAACAATAATTGATAGCAGGATTAACTTGCATAAGGATGAATGCAATGAGGAATTACGAAACAGGTTTAACAACCGTATCGGTAAAATTTCCGACATCAGGCTCTTACCATTCTGACCGTGCACATGTATCTTAAACGGAAAATGATATAATATTGGATAGAAAAAATATGGAATTTACTTATCATAACAAACTGTTTCATGATGCACACTATCGGGAGCCTTCAGGTTTACAGGCTCTCATCTCTTGGATCTCGAAAAGCATGCTCGAGCCCGGTTGATGCGGTTAAGGCAAGCACCGCCACGCAACAATCAAAAAGGCTGCTCTTTTCAGAGACAGCCTTTAAGAAATGTGCTATTTTAGACAGATTTTTTTACGCTTCAGGCAGGGCTTCATCGTCTTCCGGAAGGATCTTCGCAATATCTGCAATTGCATCCCCTTCTTTCAGTCTGATGAGCCTGACTCCGACTGTGTTTCGTCCCATTACCCGTATATCTTTTACGCTCTGACGGATGACCATAGCACCCGTAGTAATGATTACGAGCTCTTCAGCATCGGTTACTTCCATCATTGCTATCATGTGTCCGGCTTTATCCGAAGTTTTTACGGTTATAACACCCTTGCCACCGCGGTGGGTTATGCGGTAATCAGCAATATCGGAACGTTTCCCAAAGCCATTCTCTGTAACAGCCAGAATAGTACCTTGGCGTTTAATAATAAGCAGCCCGACAACCTTATCGCCTGCGCCAAGATTAACGCCACGGACACCGGTTGCAACTCTGCCCATATCACGAACATCAGATTCATGGAACCTGATGGCAAATCCATGAGAAGTTCCAATTACTATATCGTTGGTACCTTCCGACATCTTCACGCTGATAAGCCTGTCGCCTTCATTCAGGTTTATCGCGTTAATTCCGCCCTTGCGCACGTTGCCGTAAGCAGAGAGAACAGTCTTTTTAATAATGCCCTGCTCGGTACACATGATCAGGTACTGATCATCCTTGAATTCCTTGGTGGTAATAAATGCTGAAATAGTCTCATCTTTTTCCTTTTCAATAAGGTTGATGATTGAACGTCCTTTGGTAGTACGTCCGCCTTCAGGCACTTCATGCACCTTCAACCAATAGCACCTTCCTTTATCGGTAAAGAACAAAATATACTGATGCGTGGAAGCAATGAACATGTGTTCAATAAAATCGTCTTCATTGGTTCCGGCTCCGGTCACTCCTTTACCGCCTCTTCCCTGCTTGCGGTAACCACTAACCGGGAAGCGTTTGATGAAACCTTTATGAGAGATGGTGACCACGACGTCTTCTTCGGCAATCATATCCTCAAGGGAGAACTCTTCGAATTTATAAACGATTTCAGTTCTGCGCTCATCTCCATATTTCTCTTTGATAAGCAGCAGTTCATCCTTAATGATCATATTTCTTCTGTCTTCATTTTCCAGAATACCGCGAAGTTTTTCAATCAACTTGATAACTTCCTTGTATTCGTCCTCAATTTTCTTTCTTTCCAGACCGGTGAGACGTTGCAAACGCATATCCAAAATGGCTTTGGCCTGGATCTCGGATAATTTGAATTTTCGAATCAAATTATTTTTTGCAGTGTCAACATCTCGTGATTTCTTAATGGTCTCGATAACCTCATCAATGTTATCAAGCGCGATGATATAACCTTCTAAAATGTGAGCCCGGCGTTCAGCAGCGTCAAGTTCAAATTTGGTTCTTCTGATCAAGACATCCATGCGGTGCAGAATGAAATGCTGCATCATTTCTTTTAGATTAAACACTTTGGGAGCGCCGTGCAACAAAGCAAGCATGATAACGCCAAAAGTGGTTTGCATCTGTGTATGCTTGAACAAATTATTGAGAATGACCGCCGGTTGCCCGTCACGTTTCAGCTCAATTACCACTCGCATACCATCTCTGTCAGATTCATCGCGGATATTGGAAATGTCTTCCAGTTTCCCTTCCTTAACCAGATCGGCAATCTTCTCAATCAAATTTGCCTTGTTCACCTGGTAAGGCAATTCGGTAATAATAATATTTTCTCTGCCATTCTTCAGCGTTTCAATATTCGCCTTGGCACGCACAATAATCCGGCCTCGACCGGTCAGATATGCTTCACGAACCCCTTCGTAACCATAGATGATACCACCCGTAGGGAAATCCGGTGCGGTTATATACTTCATCAGTTTTTCAATAGTGATATCGGGGTTCTTAATAAGCGCAACCAATCCGTCAACAACCTCCGTTAAGTTGTGCGGTGGTATGTTTGTAGCCATGCCCACGGCAATTCCGCTTGATCCGTTAACCAAAAGGTTTGGCAAATAGGATGGCAAAACGGTCGGTTCCTGAAGTGAATCGTCAAAGTTCGGAGTAAAATTAACCGTGTTTTTATCCAGGTCCCGTAGCATTTCGTCTGCAATTTTGGCCAATCGCGCTTCGGTGTAACGCATTGCAGCTGCCGGATCACCATCAACCGAACCAAAATTACCCTGACCATCAACCAGCGGGTAGCGAAGCGAAAAGTCCTGCACCATGCGGACCATCGTTTCATAAACGGCAGAGTCACCGTGCGGGTGAAACTTACCGAGGACCTCTCCAACGATTCTTGCTGATTTTTTATATGGTTTATTGTGTGCCATTCCCAGCTCATGCATACCAAAAAGAACACGGCGGTGAACAGGCTTGAGTCCGTCGCGAACATCAGGCAGTGCACGGGACACGATCACCGACATTGAATAATCAATGTAGGAGGATTTCATTTCTTCTTCTAACGAGACCTGAATGATTTTATCGAATATTGTCGTCATACTAAATTCTGTTTTTTCTTAAATTCATTTCTTTAATTAAACGTCAAGATTTCTGACGTACTTGGCATGTTTTTCTATGAATGCCCTGCGCGGTTCAACATCGTCGCCCATGAGAGTCTCAAATATTTTATCCGCAGTTGCTGCACTGTCCAGCGACACCTGCAGAAGCGTTCTTGTTTCCGGGTTCATGGTGGTTTGCCATAACTGTTCAGGATTCATTTCTCCCAAACCTTTATATCTCGAAATATGAACACCCTTTATCTTGGCTTCAGATTCACCAGCCTCGGCTGCTTCTTCGCCTTCCGCAGTAATGATATCACTTGGACTCACCTTCAAACGTTTTAATATTTCATCCCGTTCCGCTTCATCAAAGGCATAGTGTTCTTCTTTACCTTTTTTAATACGGTAGAGCGGTGGCTGAGCAATAAACACGCGACCACTTGTGATCAGCTCGATCATATGCCGGTAGAGAAAAGTCAAAAGCAGGGTGCGTATATGGCTTCCGTCAACGTCAGCATCTGTCATCAGAATGAGCTTTCCATAGCGAAGTTTCTCCGCATTAAATTCTGCGCCCATACCTCCACCCATCGCGGCAATAATAGCTCTGATTTCGTTGTTCTCCAGAATTTTTGTCAATTTTGCTTTTTCAACATTCAGTATCTTTCCACGTAATGGAAGGATAGCCTGAAATCTTCTGTCACGGCCCTGTTTTGCAGAACCACCTGCCGAGTCACCTTCAACAATGTATATTTCGCAATGTTCTGGGTCCGTTATGGAACAATCAGCCAATTTGCCGGGAAGATTGAACGAATCCATGGCGTTTTTTCTTCTCGCTAAATCGCGGGCTCTTCTGGCAGCTTCTCGTGCTTCCGCGGCACGTAAGCATTTTTCAATGATTTTTTTGCCAACTGAGGGATTCTCTTCAAGGAACAGTGCGAGTTTCTCATTGACAAGTGTTTCAACCGCAGATTTGACTTCGCTGTTACCAAGCTTAGTTTTGGTTTGGCCTTCAAACTGTGGCTCGCGTACTTTTACAGACACCACCGCTGTAAGTCCTTCACGGAAATCGTCACCGCTAAGCGTAATTTTATTGTCTTTGATCAAATTGTTTTTCGTGGCATACGTATTAAGCGTACGGGTCAGTCCCGACTTAAAACCAACAAGATGCGTTCCACCTTCATGCGTGTTAATGTTGTTCACATAGGTAAAAATATTCTCGCCGAAATCAGTATTATACTGGAATGCAACCTCTACCGGAGTGCCGTCTTTTTCGCCTTCTACGTATACGGTTTTATGCATAGCCTCGCGGGAAGAATCCAGATATTTAACCATCTCTGTAATGCCTCCCTTGAAATGAAATGTCTGATCCTCTCCTTCAATCTCATCAATAACACGAATAGATATATTCTTGTTTAGGTAGGCGAGCTCACGCATTCTCTCAATAACGGTATCGAATTTGAATTTTGTTGTACGGAAGATAGTATTATCAGGAAAGAAGGTGGTTTTGGTTCCGGTCTCAGGTTTCTTTAATTTCCCGATAATCTTAACATCTCCAAGCGGATCTCCCTGTTTATAGGATTGCCCGTAAATATTTCCGTTTCTTTTAACCTCGACGTTGAGCCACATAGAGAGCGCATTCACCACTGATACACCGACGCCATGCAAACCGCCGGACACTTTATAATTATCATGATCAAATTTCCCTCCGGCATGCAGAACCGTCATAACGATTTCGAGGGCAGATTTTTTTTCTTCGGGATGCATATCAACCGGAATTCCGCGACCATTGTCTTCTACACAGCAGGAACCGTCTTTCTGAAGGGTTACCTTAATGGTATCGCAGTATCCGGCAAGAGCTTCATCGATAGAATTATCAACAACTTCGTTGATCAGGTGGTGCAATCCGCGTGTACCAACATCACCGATGTACATAGCCGGGCGTTTCCGGACAGCTTCCAGTCCTTTAAGGACGCTGATGTTCTTTGCATTATAGTCACCATTCTCCGTAGATTGGGGAGATTTTTTTTCTTCAGCGCTCATATTATTTTATTATCCTATTATTCTCACTAAACATTCATGAACTAAAGCGGATCTTTTTAACCCGCTCTTCATTAAAAAAACCATTTATCTTCTCGACTATCTCGGCGTCATGAAACTTCAGCTCTCCCTTGAGCACCGAATAGTCAACTGTGATATATAAAACTTTTTTCTCAAACTTTGCCGGTGTTGCTATACCCACCAATCCGGGGAAAATCTCATAAAATTTCTCGATCACTTCACCGTTCAGAAGCAACTCATGCACTTTTTTTAACATGGGCTCCTTGGCAATTATATCGCTAAGGCTTACTGCCGATTCACGTTCCGATCGATGCTTGTCCTGCTTTGACATTGAGTACCTGATCACTTGATTTATTAACTAAAAACTCATAATTCGAAAAGTCTGTCATGGTAATAAATGCCTGGCCGACGTCGTTTAAGTATTCGCTGATATTATATGCCCGCTTTTTATCAAGTTCACTGTATGCATCATCAAGCAAAAAAATCGGTTTTGCACCCGTGATATCCATCAGATAATAAAACTGGGCAAACCGAAGTGCAACCTGGAAGGTTTTATGCTGGCCTTGCGAACCGTATGTTTTTAAATTTTTTCCATTTATCCGGAACACAAAATCATCGCGGTGCGGTCCGGTCAGGTTCATCACCCGTCTGAGTTCTTCACCTTTCCGCTCTTCCAATTTCTTTCTGAAAATTTCTTCATCTATCTCCCCGTCAAATCCCGCCAGGGGGCTATAGACAATTTCCGGATGTTCAGCCTCCGGTAGAATTCGTTGATACGCAGTCTCAACATAGGAAGTAAAGTCAGTAATAAACTGCTTCCGTTTTCTAATGATCTCAGTACCACGTTTAACGAGTTTATCGTCCCATACTTCAAGCTGCGTAAAATACTCTTTTCGCTGCTGCTCCTTAATCAAGGTCAGCAGTGCGCTGCGTTGTTTGATCACCTTGTTATAATCCAGGAGGCATTCCAGGTAATAATCGCTCGCCTGGGAGAGAATTGAATCAACAAACTTCCTTCGCGCAGTAGGACTTCCCTGGGTCAGTTCCTGATCTTCCGGAGTCAGCAATACCACCGGGAATTTCCCAATGATCCCTGACGCACGGTAAACCGGCTTCCCGTCCAAAAAATAAGTCCGTTTTCCTTCAGCAGTTGAATAATAGATCCGGGTTTTATGTGTATTTCCGCCACTGAAAACTCCGGAAAGCTCGAACGAGGATTCACCAAACCGTAAATATTCCGCATCAGTCAGGCTGCGGAATCCCTTTGTGGTACAAAGGAAATATATAGCTTCCAGTATTGTTGTTTTTCCTTGCCCATTCCCACCTACAATGAAATTCAGCCGCTTGGAAAAGTCCAATTCTGATGAACGGTGAATTTTAAAATTAGTAATCGAAAGCCGGTCAACTGCCATCAGGAATATGAGGTCAAGCGCACCGGCATCAACAGTGATAAAACGTCTTCATTTTCATTCTTGCTGTCGATCGGCAGAATAACCGATGCCCGTGTAGGCGTATCGAGCTGAAAGACAACTTTTTGAGTATCCAGATGGAGCAGAATTTCCTGCAGAAAGCTTGGATTAAACGAAATATCCATCGAATCACCGGTATATTCGCAAGGCAAAGTATCGAGCCCGCTGGACTGAGAATTCGCATCCTCGGAAAACAATTCGACCGTATCCTGTTTAATGCTTAAGCGTATTTGTTGAAACCGGGGATTTGAGAACAACAGCATACGGCGCACGGCTTCAACAAAGGGTGCACGATCAACAGTTAACAGATTCTCGTTTTCAAGGGGAATAACGTTATTATACGCGGGGTATTTCTGAGTGATCAATTTCGAAATAAGATATACTTCAGACATCTGAAAATGAATGAATGTTGAATTGTGAAACAGGGTCACTTCCTGATCATCCAAAATTTTTGCAAGGATCGCAATAGTTTTTTCAGGAACAACAATCTGGTCCGGGTTTTCCGAGGTAAACTCTTTCAAGGTACGTTTCACCAGCTTATGCCCATCCGTACCAACCAGTACCAGGCCGGCAGCCGTAAAATCCATAAGCATTCCTGTAATTGCCATTCTGGTCTGATTGTTTTTGTCGATGGCAAACGATGTGCCGTCGATAACCCGTTTAAGCTGAGCACCAGGAATAGCAAACTCATGTTCGTGAGTAACAACCGGGATCTGTGGAAACGTTTCCTCATTGGAAAAATTAACATGATAAACACCGGTATCTGTTTTGATCTGCAATCTGGAATGATCTATCGACTCGATAGTGAGCATCGTATCGGGTAGAGCATGAATAATATCATAGAAGAGTTTTGCATTTGTAAGCAAATCAAAATCTTCATCGGCAGTGACAGGTAAGTTGCACTGCAGGAATATCTCCTCGTTTGTTGCTGTAACATACAGCAAGCCATCCACAACCTGGATTGAGAAGTTTTCGACCACCGGATTCATTGTTTTCGATGGAACTCCCGGAAATACACGGGATAAGGCTTTATCAAGAACTTTACTATTGACCGATAATTTCATACATGATTCTCCATATAAACGCAGTAAATTACAAAAAAATTAGCGTATTCTCAATTTCTTTCTTTCGATTTTGGCAATTAAAACCAAATAATTCTATTCCGGTCAGTTGCCCCAGCACAATACGGCCCACAGGAGATTTCTGAATAATTCTATTCTTCTCCAACCATTAAAATAGCGAAATTTGGGGTGTAATCCGACTGTAAAAACCGAGGTACTGATAGCTATTATACTCAATTGTGAAAATATACCTCCGGTACTATGTGAATTAGCCATGTTTGCCAAGTCCCCCGAAATGTAAGCTTATCAGCTCCTTGGCTATTAGCCACAGATCAGCGGATGAAGCACATTTATCACATTCCGGATAAGAAAGTTCCATATTCCAGCTTTTAGGTCAGTTTTTGATCTCTTAAGAATCCGAGATGTCTACAAAATTGCCCTCAATTTTCCATCCACTATAAATTTAATAAGTAACCGGAAACCAGAATGTTGAACTATTCACAGGTATTACTATTCACTACCCTCTTCACTAATCTGATATTGGGCCAGAACACTGTTCCACGCCCGGATCATGTGGTAGTCTTGATCGAGGAAAACCATGCGTATTCACAAGTCATTGGCTCAGTTGCTGCGCCCTACATAAATTCATTAACAAGAGATCTAAAAGCAGCCCTCTTTACTGCCTTTGATGCAGCGACTCACACCAGTCAGCCAAACTATATTATGCTTTTTTCCGGCTCCAATCAGGGGGTGACCAATGACAATGTACCTGCAACCTGGCCCTTCACCACTGCAAATTTTGGCAGCAATCTCATTGCCGCCGGATTCACCTTCGTAGGCTATTCTGAGGATCTCCCTTCCGCGGGAAGCAATGCAACCTCCTCAGGACAATATGCACGAAAACATAATCCCTGGGTGAACTGGCAAGGCAGTGGTGTCAATGGCATTCCACCGGCGGCAAACCAGCACCTTACAGCATTGCCAACCGATTTTTCAAGGCTTCCTGCTTTATGTTTCATCATTCCCAATATGAACAATGATATGCATAATGGCTCTGATCCCAATACAATAACAACCGCCGATAACTGGTTGAAAAGCAAACTTGACGGATATATCCAATGGGCCAAAACACATAACAGCCTTTTCATTCTGACCTGGGATGAGGACGATAACACCCCTACCAATCAAATTGCAACTTTATTAATCGGAGAGAAAGTCCAGGCGGGGACTTATACTCAAATTCTCAACCATTACAATTTGTTGCGCACCCGGGAAGATATGTTCGGCTTACACTATTGCGGGGCCAGGGCATCCGCCACTTCCATCGATTTTTGCTGGGCAAGGCCCTCTGGTATTTCGCCAGGGAGTCCAATAAAACACACATCAGCCCTGGAACTTGGGCAGAATTATCCAAACCCATTCAACCCTTCAACCAGAATTACGTATACATTGAAAACAGCAGGGATGGTCAAAATAACTGTATTCGACATTATGGGGCGGGTTGTCAGTACCTTGGTAAATGAGAGTCAGGATCAGGGTGCGCACAGTGTTGTTTTCAATGCAGACAAACTGGCAGGTGGCTTATATTTCTACACCTTACAAACGGGCTCCTCTTCTGTAACGGCGAAGTTGACCTTGCTGAAATAATTTCTAAAACCACTACCCACAAAAATGCCCATAGCGTTATTGATGGGCAATTACGTTTTTAGACCTTTAGTGAAAGTCAGGCAAATAACCCGGTTCGGAATTGAGTGCACATGTCTCAACAGAAAAAGCACAAAGTTCTTAGTAAAGACTCGTGAAAATTTTTGCTGCGTCCAAGAGCAGAGATGGCCGGTTTACAAACGCGTGCGCAAATATGTTCCCCAGAGTTCGTTTTTGTATGGGGATTTTATTAACCGTATCTGCAAGACTGTTGAAAACAGCGTCCGAAAAGTCATATATACCTTCTTTGAGCTTGTTATATATTTCATGCCGCTTTCCAAGCCTGTTATGCCATGCTTTATCGTAATCCATCAAATGGGCCAAATTGTTGGTCGTAATCGCTTCAGCGGCAATTTCTGCTGCCACTTTGCCCGCAATCATGCCGCTCACTATACCACCGCCGCTCAACGGATTGACGTGCCTGGCTGCATCTCCTGCAACCAATATTCCAGGGGCCGATATCTTCGGCAGCGTAAGATCACAGGGCACACCACCGGCAACCTGAGTCAGAATAGCTGCATCCGGGAAATGTGCTTTCATAAAGTCATTGAGATAAGCCAAGGCAGATTTTTTCTTGCCGATCATTCCGCTGACGCCTAGTCCAATGTTAGCCCTGTTGCCGCCTTTGGGAAACACCCACAAATAACCGTCAGGAGCCACCTCCCTGCCAAAATAAAAATATAGGGTATTCTGGTCAATGTCAACGTTCGATGCGGTAACCTGCACCGCGCTTTCCATATCGCGAAAATCTGAATGCGTGCGAATGCCGGCCCACCTGGCTACACGCGATTCAACACCGTCAGCAGCAATCACCGTTTTGCATCGTACAGAATGCTGCACACCGGCGCGTTGATAGATAACACCGCATACCGCGCCACCTTCGATGATTAACCCATTAACATACGCTCTGGTCAAGACCATGGCACCTGCCCCTGCAGCGTTGCTTGCCAGATGATAATCAAATATCCGTCGTTCAAGTACAAGGATCGACTCGCCATAATTCAGCCGTGCTTCATTACCGTTTGGCGCTATTAATGCAAATGACTCTATTTCTGCTGCTATCCAGGCATTGTCCGATGGAACAAATTCTTCAATTCCCTTCCTGCTGACTGCTTCACCGCATCGAACAGGATATCCAACATCCCGGTCTTTCTCCAGCATAAGCACGGACATTCCCTTTTCAGCCGCTGTACGTGCAGCTATGGAACCTGCCGGACCTGCACCAACAACTATAACATCATAATACGGTTTCAAACTACTGCTCTCTTCATGTATTCCTGTTTCATTAACTCTTGTTACGCAATCTGCTCATTTGATCTGGTTGAAATTCCTGGCAATAGCCACGAAAAACTGCTCCTGCCGTGGTATAAACCACAAATAAATGATCCTCTTTTAAAAGTTTTGCAATCGTGCTGTAACAATAGCCTGGTTTGCACAACTTAAGCGAATGCGATTAAAAGATTTTCGCAACTTTACCAATTTTTTTTTGGTTGAGTTTTTATTAATATAAGGATTAAAATATACTCAAATTAAACCGAAATCCTTAATGCAGAAATTTACCAATCAAGACATAATTGATTATTATGATAATACCGAAGTGCATTACCGTATGTACTGGAAATTTAAAGAAACACTTTGTTTACATTATGCCATTTATGAGCCGGGAATCTGGCGTCTTGCAGATGCAATTCTTAACACAAACACACGGTTGGCAAAATTGGGTCAATTATCCCCAACCGATGTTGTGCTTGATGCCGGCTGTGGTGTTGGCGGGTCCGCCATATTCCTTGCAAAAAAATACAATTGTAAGGTTACCGGAGTAACCTTAAGTGCCAAACAGGTGGCAACTGCAACACGCTGCGCAAAAGAAAGAGGTGTTGCACACCTCACTGATTTTATAACAATGGATTATAATTTTACAAATTTCCCCGATGCCACTTTTGACGTCATCTGGGGCATCGAAAGTATTGAGACAACCCTTGATAAGGCCACTTTTTTCCGTGAAGCCAAAAGAATATTGAAACCGGGTGGACGCATACTCATCGGCGACTATTTTAAGCCTTACGAATACAATATTGACGATGAAAAGCAAATGGCAATAATGCTCAATGGTTGGGCAATATCCGATACCGTTACCCTTGATGCCATGTCCGGAACCGCCAAAAATTTCGGATTCCAGCTCACCAAAGAAGATGACGTGAACAAGAACGTATCACGAGCTGTACGGAGGATATTTCTGATTGGGTTCCCCGGCATGTACGGAACTTTCCTCTACAATACATTCATAAAGAAAACATCGTTTTTCCCCAGGAATCATTACCGGACGTGCTTCGCACAATATTTTGCCTATAAGAAAAACCTTTGGCGCTATAAACTGCTGGTGTTCACCAAAGATACTGCCTCCTGACAAAGTTCATCGGGCAGCAGCAGTAGTAAAAGAAAGATTTATATAATCGGAATTGGGTTTTATCTCACTGCCTTGTTAACCTGTAGGAAATTGAAACGAAAACAGGCTTTTCAATTCCGAAGCTGATCTGGCACATTTCGCAGGTGCAAGCTTTGTCATATTCAGTCTGAAGATCATTGTGCCTGATTAAAACTGAATAGAATATCATTCCCAAAACCGTATATTCTGGGCAAACAAATTTCACATGTGAATGGAGCAAATATGCAAACAATTACTTTTGCCCGTAATATTCAGGACATCACCAAAAAGCTCAAGGTAAATGAACTCTCCCTGCGGCTTGACACGATTCTGAGTTCGGTTGAAACAATCGAAATATCTGAAGAAGTAAGAGAAGATTTGGCCAACATCATATTTGAAGTACGCGAGGGATTTCACACTCTGCAATGCAGCCCCGGCCTCAAAGTTATTTCCGACTCCCTGGGACTTGACACGATATTCCAACCTAAACAACTTGCACTTGTTCTGACCATATTCAACACGGTCAAAACCAACACCGAGATATTTTCCTCTCCTCAATATTATCAAACAATTCAGACACTGCTTGCCAACATTAAAGCCTTGGCTGCTTTCACAAAAACAATTGATGCCAATGTGATGCTTCCAAAACTATCACCACGGGGTGATCTTGATCGCCTTATGGAAATTGAAATTGTTGATTTTGATGGCTTCGGTCTCTCAATTAAACGCTTGGGGATGATTCTTGAATCGCTGCACCGTTTGCACTCATATATAACACGCATCAGTGAGGACAAAAACGCAAAACTGACCATCGCGTTCATGGATTCAGGTGAAGATTTCCTTCTGGGCATTCAAAGCAGTGTGAAAACGATTGAGCTGATGAAGGCCCTGCTCAACCAGTTCTGGCAAAAGATACGTTTTAAGGCACCAGAAGAAATTGACCGCACCAACGAATCACTGAGCAAGGGACTCACCATATTCCAACATATTTCCAGACAGGAAAAGAATGGGGTTTTTGACGTTGAACAAGGTGCAAAACTGCGCAACGCGATAATTGATGAGATGCTTTCACTAACTGGACTCGGAGTTATTATCAAGGAATATGAGATCGAAGAAAAGTTTGAAAGGCGAAAACTCTTAATAGAGAAAAAAGATATCCGTGCAAACCCATCTAAAGAAGGATAACATCAACAAACATCGGTTTGATCGTGTCTCTCCTAAAATTCGATTTACAACGCACTCAGAGGACAGCACACAAGTAACGTCCCCCAGTTGATCATTCTTTATACCAGATGCTTCGGTTAATTGGGTTGCTGTAACTTCCTTTTGGATTCTTGGCAAGAAGAAGATGATGCATCTGGATGAGATTATGTTTAAAACCGAAGGACATAAGCGCAAAACTTAACCGCCATGCGCGAAAAACGACTTCGCCACATAGTTTTGCTGCTTCCTCATGTTTTTCTTCCATCTGATGGAGCCATTGTGCAGCGGTTAACATATAATGTTTCCTTAAATTTTCAGTATCAATAATTTCCCAGCCTGCCGCCTCTGCATATTCGCCATATTTTGACACAGGAATAAGCTGATAGTCCGGCATAAAATATTTATCCGCATAAGCGGGGCCCTTATATTTACCTTTTGCGGCATTACTGGTAATAACCAAATGAAAGCTCATTCCATCGTCTTTAAGCAGATTCTTTAGGTGTGTGAAATAGTGTGGTAGTTTTTTCTCACCCACATGATGAAGCATTTCCACGCTGGAAAGTTTATCGAATTGTTTTTTTGCCGGAAGTTCGCGGTAATCTCTCATTTCAACATGCATCCGGTCAGAGAGCCCAAGCCTGGCTGCCTTTGTATTGATGAATGTTGCCTGATTTTTGCTTAGTGTTACTCCAGTACCGTCCACACCGTAATTCTGAACCGCGTGAAAAAGCAACGCACCCCACCCGCAGCCGATATCAAGATACTTATCGCCAGGCTTGAGCTGCAGTTTTTTGCAGATAATATCCAGTTTATTCAACTGTGACTGGCTCAATGATTCATTTTCATCGTAGAAATACGCCCCGGAATAGACCATCCGTTCATCGAGCCAGAGAGAATAGAAGTCGTTCGAAACGTCATAATGAAACTGCACAGCTTCTTTATCACGTGTTGTGGTATATTTTTCACCTGCCAGTGCAACTCCCCCATTGGTCCCGGATTTACTTCTGGGATCCTTAGGGAGCCTGAGAACGTCCAAAATAAAATGCAGAAAATCTTTCAGCTTCCAGTTCCGCACACTCAACTGTTCTGCGTTTTCCAACAGAGCAAGTATATCGCCTTCAATGTCAAAATCATCCTTAAAATACGCTTCGCAAATCCGCATCTCCGACGGAGGGAAAAACAATGACCGCACCGCGCCGGGATGTTTAAAAACAACTGAGAAAAGCGATTTCGTTCCAGGTTTACTTTCGAGCACAGTTCCGTCCCACAGTTTAACCGTGAAATTACACCCCTGATAGCCAATGAGAAGTTTTTTGATAAATGAAATAGTTGTTGTAGTTGCTGACGTATTTGATTCCGGATTCATGTAACTCTGAAAATTGTAATTAAAAAATATAGTTTCATTTGTTTAATGGTAAATTCATCCCAAATCAGTTGAATATCCTAAAACTCTTGCTTGTAAATGGATTATACCGGCTTTAACCATAGGGAGCTATCACCGGCATCAAACCAAGGGAACTTCGATGCAGCACAATGATCGAATGAATTTATTGTATCAGCCTGCATCCGGCTCTATTTACAATACACGGTTTTTATATTCGTAAATTCCTTTATCCCATAGTGGGATAATTCCCTGCCATAACCGGATTGTTTGATGCCGCCAAACGGAAGTCTCGGATCCGATTTCACGAATGAATTTATGAAACAACTCCCTGCTTGGAGGCTGTGCTTTGCAAGGTATTCCCCTTTTTCAATATCGGCAGTAAACAGCGCTGCACCCAATCCAAAATCAGATAAATTTGCCAGCATCATCGCATCATTCTCATCCTTAGCGCTTATAATTGCTGCCACCGGGCCGAACATTTCCTCATCAAAAGCAACCATACCAGGCTCAACATTTATGAGCACCGAGGGCGGATACCATGCTCCGGGCATTTCGGGAATAACACATCCCATTATTGATGAAGCACCCTGTTCAATGCTTTTTTCAACCTGCAAATGCAGCTCTTCCCGTAAATCCATTCGCGCCTGGGGTCCCAAATCTGTTTCCCTGTCCAGTGGATCACCCATTATTTTGGAACGCATGATCTCCAGAAACAGGGTAACAAAATCGCGATATACCGGTTGTTCAATAATAAATCGCTTGGCTGCAATACAACTCTGTCCTCCATTAATGAGCCGGGCAGTTACACACGCTTCAGCAGAAGCTTTCAAGTCAGCGTCTTTTAATACGATATAGGGGTCACTGCCGCCCAATTCAAGTACGCTTTTCTTTAATACAGAACCAGCTGCGCTGGCAATCGAAATTCCAGCCGGCGTACTCCCCGTCAAAGAAACCCCTTTAATAATGGGCAGTTTTATCAGATCTGCCACCTGGCTACCGGGGGTGATAATTGTTCTGAAAACCTCAATTGGGAAACCGGCCTCCCTAAAAACCGACTCAATAGCAAAAGCACACCCGGTAACATTTGACGCATGTTTCAGAATACAGGTGTTACCAGCCATTAAAGCCGGTGTTGCAAATCTGAATACCTGCCAAAAAGGAAAATTCCAGGGCATCACTCCCAACACCACCCCTAAAGGCTGAAGCGTTACAAAACTTCGGGATGCATCCGTCATTATTGTTTCATCCGCAAGAAAGCGTTCAGCGTTTTCAGCATAATACTCGCACAGCCATGCACATTTTTCCACTTCAGCCTCAGCCTGAGTAATGGGTTTTCCCATTTCAGTTGTCATGAGATGGGCAAACTCAAATTTCCTGTTACGCAACACCTGTGCTGCCTTAAACATTTTCTCCGAGCGTTCCAGAAAGGACGTTTTCCGCCATGATAAGAAAGCGGCATCCGCTGAGTCCAGAATACTCCGGATACGCTCCGGCGTATATTCCTCATACGAAGCAATCGTTTCGTTGGTTGCAGGGTTTATTGATAATGGCATAATATCAGCTATAATAGATTAATAATGTTTCGCAAAAATAAGAAGTACAGGCACATAATCACAACTAAAAATGGCGTTCGCAGTAACACGAACAAGATACCGAAAATACTTAAAATACTGCCAGGCATCACTCATTTTTCAAAACCTGATGAAAAACCATTGCACCAGATTGGATCTGCCTCTCGATCTGAGCACCCTTAGCCTCTGTTGTTCCGGTAAATTTCCAGTATTATCTCTGTTGCTATCCGCCCTTCCTCCCCGTTGATTAAAGGCTCCCGGTCCCCCTTTACGGCACTTATAAAATCCTTAATGATAAGCTCATGGTTAGTAGTGTCGCTAACGGCAGCGGTTGCTGCACCTGTGTGACCCTGCGGGGTACGTATCCTCGCAGGATTTTCCATCCCTTCAACTGACCAAGTGGTTATCAAATCATTTTCCATTATTACGGTGCCTTTTTCAGAGTGGATTTCCAGTTTAGCCGGGAAACCCGGTCTTACAGCCGTTGAAGCAATAATGGTTCCAAGCATACCATCAGCGTGCCGGCAGACTGCAATACCATGGTCTTCAACTTCAATTTGATGGGTAAATGTCCTCAAATAGCTCTCAATTTTTTGTGGCCTTCCAAAAAACCATGCGTAAAGGTCAATGTAGTGGGATGCCTGTTGCATGAATGGACCTCCACCATCAATATCGCGTGTCCCCCTATATGCTGAATTCTGGTAGTAAGCATCATCCCGGAAATTCTTAACAGCAAGGTCAACGGCGTATACTTTTCCCAATGCTCTGCTCATTAATAATTTTTTCATCATTAAGTTGTCTCCACTCACCCGCCGTTGGTATGATACACCCAATTTCACACTTGCGCTTCGACACGCCGAGATCATCTCTTCCATGGCCGTTATCGAAATTTCGAGTGGTTTTTCAACCAAAACGTGTTTGCCAAGCTTTGCCGCTTCAATTACCCCCGAATGATGTATGCCGTTAGGGGTGCAGATTATCACCGCGTCGAAACCCGCTCTGATGGTTTTTATTTGATCCCCTGTTTCGACATTACTTGAAGCACTCAGGGCTGAAGGTTTTCTCCCTGAACGTGATACAAGCCCGACCACTTCAGCAAGTGGAATATTGTTAATCGCAGTTACATAAGTATTGGCAATGTTACCGGTGCCAACAATTATAAATCCAAATTTTTGTTCGTCCATATGATAACCCTGATATTTTGAACTATAATTCAATCTTTCCTGTTGGTTGAGATGGCGTTTTATCGTAGTTTTCTTGATAATTCCTGGCAAAATAATTGATTTTTTTAACCGTTAAACCAAATATAGCTTACAATTGTCAAATTACATTGTGTGGCGGAATATACCCATATTGAGGGAAGATCAATGGTGGAATATACTGTCTCAAATAATTTAGACGTTATAACATAAGAATACGACGCCAACCATCTCCGTGCGATTTTTTTATCAAATAGGATTCGGTCATTACAATACATCGAAGTCTTAGCGTTTGGGTCACTCGGTAATTGAATGCCGATGGTATATGAGCGGTTTCATAATCGAATTTACGCAAATATTTACTTTACTAAAGTTCTGCTTTCAAGGAACGTATCATGCTAAAAAATAAAAGAATAATTGGTTCTGTCATTGTGATCATATTGATTGCATTCATCGTTTATGTAAAAATGAAAAATGCGACGGAAACACAGCGGGGCCTCCCTGTTCCGGTTGTTGTTGCCGGCACTGCCCAACGAATGGATGTCACTAAAAGCGAATATTTAACTGGCGACATCCTTCCGGTCCAACAAGCCACCATTTACGCCAGGGTAAGCGGCAACCTCCAAAGAATATTCGTTGACATAGGCAGCAATGTGAAGGAAAACCAGATAATTGCTCTTATTGATACCACCATATATGCCCAAAACCTCAAACAGGCCAAGGCGAACCTGGCTCAGGCAGAAGCAACATACAAAAACAATAAAGTCAGTTACGAAAGAAATAAAACGCTTTTCGAACAAAACCTTATTGCGAAACAGGATCTGGATAATTCACAGACTACTATGGAAGCTTCACAGGCTCAGCGGGATGCAGCTTCGGCAAATTATCAAAACGCTGCAACTCAATTAAGCTATTGCAAAGTCACGGCTCCTTTCAGCGGTGTCATTACCAAACGGCTGCTGGATGCAGGCACCTATATTTCCACTGGTGGCGCTACGGTGAACTCAACAATCTTTGTAATAATGAATACCGACAAACTTAAAACGCTCCTCAACGTGCCAGAAAGAGACGTGCCGCTGCTGAAAAACATTCTGGATATCGAAGTAAAGGCTGATGCTCTTCCGGGACAGACTTTCAAAGCCAAACTCGCCAAAATCAGTGAATCCGTTGATCTTTCAACGAGAACGATGACTGTAGAATTGCAGATTGAGAATACGTCAAGGACTCTCAAGCCAGGGATGTTTGCAACTTTTAAGTTAGTACTTGAAAAGAAGCCCAATTCCCTGGTGCTCCCTACTCAGGTGATTCTGAATGATGACAATGGGAACTATGTTTTTCTGCTCCAACCCGATACCACAGTGATTAAGAGAGCAATCACACGCGGTATTACCGACAATAACAATGTTGAAATTCTCTCAGGGCTGACCGAATCAGATAAAGTCATTGTATCAGGTCAGACATTAATAAAAGATAAACTGAAAGTGAAGATTTCGAAGTAATATGTGGTTAACACGATTAGCACTTAAATACCCCATAACAACTCTGATGATGGCGATAGCCGTCTTCGTGCTCGGTTATGTATCAGTGACTCAATTACCCATTGATATGCTGCCGAACATTCAGATCCCTGTTGTAACAGTTATAACATTTAATAACGGCGCTAACCCCATCGATATGGAACAAACGGTAACAGTTCCAATCGAACGGTCAGTCAGCTCAACAAATGATGTCAATTATGTTCAGTCCTCAACGCGCGAAGGAGTTTCCCAAATACGGGTCTATTTCAACTGGGATGCAAGCACCAATATTGGCCTGATTGATGTGATTCAAAAGGTGAACCGGGTGTTAAACCTACTCCCTTCATCAGCATCAACACCATTGGTTGTGCGGTTCGATATCACCAATATTCCCGTTTGTACCATTGCGCTCAAAGGCGATCTTGATGAACGGGCAATGTATGATCTCGCATATAACGTCATCGAGCCTCAGATTGAGCATCTCCCCGGAGTGGCTTTTGCACAAGTTGTTGGTGGTCGTATTCGCGAAATCCATATCAAAGTTGACCGGAACCGTCTGGAAGCACTCAATTTGACGCTGGCTCAGATCACCCAAACTATTTCATCTTCCAACCTGATCGTCCCCTCAGGTGACCTTAAAACCGGTGTGCTCGATTACTCCCTGCGTACCGAGAGTCAGTTCAATGTTGTTGAACCCATGGGAAATATCGTTATCAGGAGCGAGAATGGGTCTGTCACCCGCATCCGTGATGTCGCTCTGGTTGAGGATTCTTTTCAGGAACAAACAGAAATTATCCGGAACAATGGGAAAGGTGGCGTGATCCTGAGAGTGCAAAAGACCTCCGGAGCAAACACCGTTGATGTTGTTAATGGCGTCGTCAAAGCATTAACAAACCTTCGTGAAGTTCCACCATCAGTAAAAGCCTCTCTCGCCGGCGATCAAAGCACGTATATTAAACAATCAATCAGCGGATTGAAACAGGAGGCCCTGTTGGGCGCTTTCCTGGCAATGCTGGTCATTATCATCTTTCTCCGCAATGCCAAAAGCGCCATGATCATCTTTTTGGCAATTCCGCTTTCCATTCTGGTGACATTCATCTTTTTCCGTTTCAGCGGAACAACATTGAACATCATGACGTTTGGAGGATTGGCGTTGGGTATTGGGCGGCTTGTTGATGACTCAATTGTTGAGTTGGAAGCTATCATCCGCCATTATGGTATGATGAAAGATCAAAAACTCACAAAATTACAGGCAACTCTGGACGCAGCCGGCGAAGTTGCCGCCCCTATTTTCATTTCAACGCTTACAACAGTTATCGTGTTTCTTCCGGTTATATTCCTCACTGGAATTGCGAAGCTGCTCTTCCTTCCGCTGGTCATTACGATCACTGTTGCATTGTTCGCCTCATTCTTCGTCTCCCGAACCGTTACACCACTCATGTGCTACAAATATCTGAGCGCTGAACGTGAAGCCGACACCCAATCCACAAAATGGTCACACCGGTTGCAGATCAAATCAAGAGATGCATTGGATCGTCTTGATGCCTATTATCAGAGAATGCTTATCTTTGCGCTGGGGCACCGACGCATCATCATTTTTGGCGTGATAGGTTTTTCTGTCTTATCATTCCTTCTCTTCAAATTTGTCGGAACCGAGTTTTTCCCTGATACTGATGAAAGCCAATTTTCGATAAGTATTAAACTTCCTGTTGGTACAAGAATTGAAGAAACAGAAACTTTCGTAAAAAAAGTTGAATCGATAATTCAAAAAGATATTCCGGAAGTGCAGACACTTATTTCCGATATCGGCGTGCCTTCAGCAAAGAGCGGTAGTTTCTTTGGTGGAAACTCCGGTGGTCACGCCGCCAGCATCAGCGTAACACTGGTTCCGCCAGATGACCGGAAACGGTCGGTTTTCGATGTTGTAAAATCGCTGCGTCCAAAACTGATGCGGCTTTCCGGCGCACAGGTTTTCATTACAACGGGCGGATTCCTCAAGTTCCTGCTCAATTTTGGGTCTTCAGCTCCTATTGATGTTATCGTAAGTGGTCAGAATTTTGAAGCAGCTAATGAACTTACACAAAAAATTGCAGACGCGGTTAAATCAACGCCAGGAGCCACCGATGTCCAAATTACACGTGAGTTGAATTTACCCGAACTCCGTGTTTCCATCAATCGTGAGAAAGCAGGGGCACTCGGTGTAAATGTTCAACAGGTTTCAAACACCATCACTACTGCTATTAGCGGATCTGTTGGATCTGTCTTCACTGATCCCGGAACCGGAAATCAGTACAACATTTTAATCAGGTTGTCCGAACTGGACCGCCAGAAAATTGACGATATTGGCAACCTCACCGTCTCCAACTCGCAGGGAAAACTGGTCAAACTAAGCAACATAATTGATGTTAACTTAGGTAAAGCCCCAATTCAGATTGACCGGAAATATCAGCAAAGAATTGTCGAGGTCACAGGAAATGTTACCGGGCGCGATCTGGGCAGTGTTTCGAAAGATATCGCTGATAAACTGGCTGGCATTATAGTCCCTGCCGGACTGCAGGTGCAGCTAAGTGGTAATATTGAGCAGCAAAAGAAAACGTTCAGTGATCTTGGGCTTGCACTTCTTTTGGCTATAGCACTTGTTTACATGGTTATGGCGTCACAATTTCAATCGCTGGTTGATCCTTTTATCATCATGTTCACCGTGCCACTGGGCATTGTGGGTGTTATCTGGGCTTTGTTCCTCACAAACACCACGTTATCGGTAACCTCATTCGAAGGTGTGATCGTTATGATCGGTATTGTGGTTTCCAATGGGATCCTCCTTGTCGACTATACTAACAAACTAAGAAAATCCGGTGTTGAACTGCATGAAGCCGTTACCCGCGCTGGAAGGACACGTTTACGCCCCATCCTCATGACTACATTGGCCACCGTACTTGGACTTATTCCAATCGCGCTTGGAATGGGTGGTGAATCATCACAATCTCCATTGGCCATTGCAGTTATCGGCGGACTATCTGTATCAACATTCCTTACATTGTTTTTTATACCGACGCTGTACACAATTTTTGAAGAACGTTTCAGGTCTAAGATGCCGGAAGAAGAGAAGATAGATGAAGTTGAATAATTGTAGAATAACAGTCATTTCATTTCTTATGCTTTCTGTCGTGGGTTTCGCCCAGGTCGATACTCTCACGGTGCAGAAATGTGTTGAGATTACATTAAAAAACAATACTTCGCTCAAATTAGGACGGAATGCAGTGGAACTTACAGAGGCTTCTTCCACCATTTCCCGGTCGACATTGTTCCCTCAGTTATCGATACAATCCGGAGTAACCAGGAATGGTGGAACGTTCTTCAGTGGTCCCACTTCAAGAACATCGTTCTATAATAACTACTCTGTTGGTGTCCAGGGGCAGCAACTGATATACGACTTCGGGAAAACATTCAGTAAAATCTCCGCAGCCTCCGATTTGCAGAGTGCTTCATCACAGGACTTGCTTTCGTTGCGGGAAACAATAGTAGCCAATACGTATCAGGCATATTTCCAGTATCTTGAAGCAAAACGGCTGAGGGAAGCCAGCGCGGATGTACTGCAACAAGCGCAAGCACATCTTGAACAATCCAAAGCATTTTTCAACGTGGGCAAAACACCTCAATTTGACGTTCTCAAGGCAAGCACTGATGTCGAAAATGCAAAGGTGAACCTGTTGAATGCAGAAAACAATGTTCAGATCAGCAAACTGCAGTTGGAGAACACAATAAATCAGAAACTCCATGATGACGGGAAGGTTTATTACAGCGATATCCTGGAGTCTAAACAGGACACCATAAATGAAGCTGCCGCACTCGAAAATGCAATGAATAACCGTCCGGAATTGTTGGCGGGTAAACTTCGAATCGATGCGGGAAATTCACTGGTCACCAATGCTTGGGCTGCCGGTTTTCCAACGCTCAGCGCGTCTGGTGGTTATTTTTATCGCAGTTTCGATTACGATCAAAAATTTCTGGATTCATGGAATATCGGATTAACGCTTTCGGTTCCGCTCTTCCAGGGATTTGGTTTGGATGCAGGCATTGATCAGGCCAAAACTAATGTAAAGATAGCCGAATCCCAGCTTGACCTTACACAGCAATCCATTACTTTGGATGTAAGACAACAATATTACAATTTGAAACTCGCCCAGGGTAAAATTGAGGCCAGCAAGTCTTTACTTACCCAGGCCACCGAAACCCTGAAGCTTGCAGAGGCCAGATACAAACAGGAAGTCGGTTCACCGGTCGAAGTAACCGATGCTCGGGTATCTTTTTTTAACGCCGAAGTACTTTATATACAATCGCTCTATGATTATCAGGTGGCTCACGTCCGGCTGCAGCGTGCAATGGGAACGCTGAAATAGAGATCATCCCGATTGAATAGCATCAACCAGAGGAAATGAGAACACGCTTCTCATTTCCCAGGGTCGCCCTCCCTCAGTCCCCAATTGTGTCAACTTAACAGACTTGATTTATCTATGTGATCCCGCATTCTTGCGCGTGAGAAGCAATCTCACCGTTTAACCAAGCAAGTTACCCCGGGTAGGTGCTGAGATTGCAACGTGCACGGAATGAGACACTTCTCGATGACTCCTCAATGATCTGGTCGAGGTCCGATGCCTAATAAGTTAACATCCTTGCGGCTCCGCCCCATTCCAAAAATCCGTGCTGTCAGTTCGGAAAAATTTGCTATTTTTCGAGTCCATTTTTGAGGGCAGTTTAATTTTATTTTCACAAGGACGCACACGGAAAATACTATGGTAACAGAACAATTTATTAACGGCATTCCAAAAGCCGAATTGCATCTTCATATAGAAGGGACATTTGAGCCTGAACTAATGTTTCAAATAGCTAAACGAAACGGCATCCCGCTTAAATTTGCTTCCGTCGAAGAGCTGAAACAGGCATATAACTTCAATAATCTTCAGGAATTTCTGGATATCTATTATGAAGGCGCCAACGTTTTACTTCACGAACAGGATTTCTATGATTTGACCATGGCCTATCTCCAGAAAATCCATTCACAAAATGTCCTGCATTGCGAAATCTTCTTTGACCCGCAAACGCACACCGACCGCGGCGTTGATTTCGAAGTAGTTATTAAAGGAATTTTCAGAGCGCTAACCGATGCAAAAGAAAAATATGATATTTCTTCACGACTGATTATGAGTTTCCTCCGGCATCTGGATGAAGATTCCGCTTTTAAAACCCTTGAAGAGGCGCTGCCCTTTAAAGCATGGATTGCGGCCGTTGGATTGGATTCTTCAGAGCTTGGGCATCCTCCAACTAAGTTCCAGAGAGTATTTGCACGCGCACTTGAACTTGGTTTCGTTACCGTGGCCCACGCCGGCGAAGAAGGTCCGGCAGAATATATTTGGGAAGCTTTGGAACATCTCAAGGTGACCCGTGTCGATCACGGCAACCGCTCACTGGATGATGAAAAATTGGTTGAGGAGCTTGCGAGACTGTCGATGCCACTAACGGTGTGCCCCCTTTCCAACCTGAAACTTAAAGTGGTCACCGATCTCAAAGAACACCCGTTGAAGCTGATGATTGAAAAAGGCTTGATGATAACAGTGAACTCAGATGATCCGGCTTATTTTGGCGGCTACATGAATGAGAATTATTCGGCAGTTGCAGAGGCATTGGAATTGACTAAAGAGGACATACATCTGATAGCAGCCAATTCATTTAAAGCCAGCTTCCTGAACGATCAGGACAAAGACCGTATGCTGAAGAGAGTTGACGAGTACGTTGCCCGTCACAAATAAATAATATTTCCCCCAAGCCATTTCCCCAAGTAAAAACCGGCATCGATGGGTGCCGGTTTTACCTCTTAGTCAAATTAATCCTGTCAGAAGATCCAACACTCACTTATCGTTTCTTTGGTGGTTCAACAACGGGAACGGGTAATGGAGTCAAAGCCACAGCAATATCTGTTGGAAACAGACAATACATTGAACCGCTCAAATAATCGATGGCGAACCCGGGAATAAACCCGTTAAATACATTAAGCCATACCCAGGAGGACATCTCGGTTGTTATTTGGATCTCATAAGGCTCATATCCGGCCAGTTCAAGTTTCACCAGATGATTCATTCCCCTGTCGATATTGACTACCTGAGGTGTTGTGCCAAATTTTTTGCCGTCGATGCTCAATTTGGCGTTGCCTGGCTCCGATTTAATGGAAATTTCCTGGGTCGTCTTGTTAATTATAGTCGAACATGAGCATAACAAAACTGAAAAACATGCCACTAAAGCTATTCTGATCATTTGGGTTTCTCTTCATTTTTCCATAATTATCGAAAAAAGCGGCCATTATTTTAATACCGGTCAGGAACAATCAGTTTCCAGGATAACTTCCCTTTTGCCGCAGTCAGAACATCGCACCGCCAAAGTATACCAAACAAATAAATCCTCCGTTTTTTCCTTCAGCTTTTCACTCAGTTCCTTTAGTTCGGCATCAGGTGGATAACGGAGTGCGATATTGATATTCACTCCCGTATTACCACACTTCGAACATTTATACTCCAAATATAACGAGGATTGCTCACGTTTTTGGGTGTGGGATAGTGCACTCACCCCATGCCGATACGGATCAAATATAATAAATCTGAATCCGCATAACACACAAACGAGATAAACTATCCCATCCTCAATTTCAACCGTAAACACCTCCGAACCACAAGGACAGATGGCACCAAAGACAACTTTTTCAGAGCCTGCAATTTCTTTAACGCTTTTCATAGTTTCTTCAGATGGGTATTTACAGATTTCTCTGATGCAGGATGGAGCGTTTGGATTAGTGTAGAGTATCATACTTAACTGCCAATAAACTTGTTAGTAATTTAAACAGATGACACAGGTAAAAGAACATATCTAACCCGAAAAGTACTAAATCAGGAAGTGAGTAGCCAATAGTTTATTTATTTCTTTTAGATGGTTGTGCAAACTGTCCAAATTAGGCCCCTGTGGTCAAATGCGCGAAAACGCATATGAAACAACTGGTGAAAACGAATAGGCATCAACTTTAAATTTGGGCTACTATGCTTCCAACGGTCAATATGTATCTCTCAGCATGATTAGTTGGCATTATTGTGATTTGTTCATGCCCTGAAGGGGCTCCATTTGAATAACTGCATCATCCCGTCTCGAGGAGCGGGAGCGTAAGCCCGCGGTAACTTGCCGAAGAGCCCCCCGTCCCTGAACAGGGGCGAACAAAACCCATTAATGGATTTGAATCTGCTAACCGATTGGTAACTATCATCTCTTTAAGTTGACGCAGATGCGTGAAAACCGGAATCTACCTGCTGCGAACTCTGTCAGGAAATGACAACCAGCCTCGCTTTCAAAGTTTATATGAGAATTAGTGGTCTTTACGCTTGAGGGAGTACACTAATCATGCATGAATGGTAAATGCGCAGAATTAATTTGATGGAGTCAGAATATCAATGCCGTAGAATTATCGAAAAACTATTCATCATTCATTCAGCAACTGCAAAACAATCGCAATCCCCACCCCACTCGTGGGTTCCATCTTCAAAGCATTCGCATTTCCATATTGGTGCTTCATATTTGATACGGTCAATAATATACTGATTAGCCTGATACGCTGCATCACGGTGCGTGTGTGAAGTGATAACCACTACTGCACTTTCGGAAATTCCTACCTGCCCAATGCGATGAACGGCAAATGCACGACGCAATTGCCATTTTTCTTTGGCAGCAAGCAAAATTTCCTGTAAGGTTTTTTCAGCTAGTGAAATGTGCGCTTCATATAAAAGGTGTGTCACTTTTTTCCCTGCGTGACTGTTCCGTACTTCCCCGCTGAAAAGTACAATACCTCCGGCATCCGGGTCATGGGCCTGCTCCAGCAATAAAGTTATGTCTATTGATTTATCGGTTATTGTATTCATCTCACCCTCCGCTGGAAGGTGGGATAATGTGAACATCAGCATTTTCCTGTAAAATTACATCATCGCCAACAATCGTATCGTACACGGCGAACCGGCATTTGTTGATAATACCCGCGCTTTCGGGTTTTAACCGGATAAGTTCTTCTTTGAGTTCCGTTACGGTCATTTGGTTTTTCACTTCCAACTCAAAATGCTGTCCAAAGAAATCTTTTACAAGAGCATAGGTAGTAATTTGCAGTTTCATATAAAATTGTCCAATTCTCAAATCGTATTACAGTTCAGTTGGCTCATCCACCAATAGATATCATCCGCAGTGGGCTTCCCTTGAATTTCAACGGTTGTTTATGGGTGAGTGCGAGGATAAGCTTTTCCGTGAGCGCCACTTCATTGTTTCCTATGTCTGCAATATACTCGCTCTTTATCTCGCTGAGACATCCGTATACATTGCCAAAATTGTCCAAACGAAGCCGGTCGCAGTCAGAGCAGAACGGCTCCGACTCATTTGCAATAATGCCAAATTCGTAGCCATTTTCCAGTTTCCAATATTTTGCCGTAGCCGACGGATTTCTTGATGGTGATGAACTTAACGGATATTTCACTGCGATCATATCCAATATCTCTTGCTGCGGAAAGAAGTACTCATCAAACTTTGACGAGAATAAATATCCCATGCGCATCAGTTCCAGATACCGCAGTCCAATTTGTTTGGACATCGCATACTCAAGCAATGGCACAATCTGACTTTCGTTCAGCCCGCGCATCACTACCGCATTAAGCTTAACGGCAATTCCGTTTTTAATTGCTGCATCAATTCCTTCCAGAACTTTTTTCAGATAATTTCCCTTCGCTACCTTCGCAAATATCTCTTCATCAATCGCATCAAGCGATACATTGATCTCTTTAATACCGGCAGCAGCGAGAGCTTCTGCCTTCTGTTTAAGCAGGTAACCGTTAGTAGTCATTTTAATACTCTTTGTGCCGTTGGCCTGCAGCAGTTCGGTTAAAGGCAGTATATCCGAATACAGCAAAGGTTCCCCGCCGGTCAACCGGACGGTTTCAATATCCAAAAGACTCGAAAGTTGTTTAATCAGTTCGGCCAGTTCAATATAACTCAACCTCGCTGACGCAGGCAATGGCGTGCTTCCCGCATCGCCGTTCACGCAATATACACAACGGAAATTGCACATGTCCGTAAGACTCACACGCAGTGTGCGAAAAGTGCGGCCATGCTCATCAATAATATTCACAAAAAAATCCTATAATAACTCAAATGTTTTAAATTTTGGCAGCATTAGGTTCCCTCCTATTGAATTGGATACATAGGCGAAAGTTATGCTGCCCGTCCCTTCACCCTGGAGAACAGAATACCATAAGTGAAATTTTGGGAACAAAATATAACGAATTTTCCTGTAGAGTTTAAGGTAAATCCTGATGTGTGGACAAAGTTCAGGCGTGAAAATACCCAAAAATTGGAGGGAAAATGAAATCAACTCAAAGTGCACATGAAGAAAAGACGATGTGATGTGACTTAGGCTCTTACGTTAAACAGCAGAGTATTGGCAAACATTTATTGCCAAGTTCGATATATATTTTGTGGGAATATGGTGTCACCAGTTTTGAACTCCGGAGAAGCAAAATGTGTAAAACTATGCCAAACATTAGGTCACCCAAATCTCCAAAGGAGCCAAACGTGCCCGAAGCGTGCAGAAAATGCGCATAACCGAAACTCAATTCGCTTAAAATATTATTTTCTCAACCCCGTTCTTCTTCACGGCCTGAACAAATTTTTTCTTCCAATCCGAGCCTATGAACTGTTCGGCATTGTAAACTATCATTGATTTCCCTGATACTTTGTGCCCGTTCCCTGCCTTGGAAAGGCCCAGCACACAACTGGGGCAGGTTGTAAGAATCTCCACATCCCGATCCGTTATTGCTTTGATATTCTTTCCCTTCCTCTCCCGCAACGTGCCGGATATATCGGGACGGGACAAGGCAAGCGTTCCTGCTTCGCCGCAACAATCAGGGATCAACTGAGCACTATCTCCATATAATGATGCAAACACCTTTTCCTGACCATAATGTTTTAATGGATTGTGGCAGGGTTCATGGTAAAGCATTTTTCCGTTCGGGTTCTTTCCATTTGAATATAACTTTTCTCTCATTATATATTCGTTAACATCCATTAGAACGGCACCATCAAAAATGTTTCCGATTTCATATTTCGCCAGCATTTCGTGACAGGTACCGCAAGAGACCAGCACCGCATCAATATTCATATACCCAATCGTGTCCGCTATTCTGTGAAACAGTACGCGGTTTTCATAACTCTTCAGGTCGGCCTGCCCGGTTTTGCCATTTGCCAAAAACGGGTAGCCACAACAAAGATATGCGTGCGGAATAACCACACGAATTCCGGCATTATAGAGCATTGCCACCGTGGCCATACTAATCTCAGGGAACATCCGTTCAGAACCGCACCCCGGAAAATAGACCACACTTTTCTTTACCGCTAATGCGGTATTTTCAAAACTGTAAAATGTGTCCGGATGTGATAATTTAAAAACTTCGCGTAACGATTTGGCGCCACTTTTTGGAAAAGGCGTTCTCAGTATCTCACCCAATTTGGGCAGCAATCTTGCCGAGTGGTTTGCAATTGGTTTATTGATGAATGCAGCCAGCCTCTGAGCCGAATATCCAAAATTAAGCATCCCCAGGCGAAACAACTTATTGATAACATATTTTTTGCGACCAAGGTAGAACAGAGCTGTTGCGGTGAAGAGCTTTGGTGACGTTTTTTTTCTGTGCACCAACTGTTCCCGCATCGTAAGGGAAACATTGCCAAAATCAATCTTCACCGGACAAGGCACCTGGCATTTGTGGCAAACCGTGCAATGATCTGCAATTTCCCTGAGCTTGGTAAAATGCGTAAATGATTTCATTTCCAACGTCTGAGCAGAGAACAATATCGCCTCGGTTATAAGTCCCACTGCCAGAATCTTATTTCGCGGGTTATACATCATGGTACTGGCGGGATAGTGCGTGTTGCACACTGTTTTGCATTTCCCGCACCGGACGCATGAAGCAATTGCCGTGGAAAGTTTTTCGATATCGGTCGATTCAAGAATAATTGCTTCACACTCAAGAAGATTGAATGACGGCGTATATATCCGGTGCAACGGAAAGTCACTGTCAAGTTTTCCCGGATTGAACAGATCATCGGGATCGCTTTGTTTTTTGTACTTCTGATATTCGTCCAATATTTCTTTATCAATGAACTTCAGTTTTGTCAGCCCTATACCATGTTCCCCGGAGACCACCCCGCCTAACCGCACGGCCTCGCGCATAGAGAGAGATGCTGCCTCGTCGGCTTCCTGCATCATTTGATAATCACTCGAATGGGAAGGAATGTTGACGTGGACGTTCCCGTCCCCGGCATGCATATGCGTGGCAATAATAACCCTCCGGTTCTGCTCAGCTGCCACAAGTGCATTGAAGTCTGTTAAAAGAGTCTCATACCCGTGAAAGGTTTCCCTGAAACTCTCTACAATATGATCGGGGAATGACAATATGATCTCACTATCCTGTAACTTCTGCAAGATAGTCTTTCCTCTGTCAGCAATTATTGCGTTATGGGTTCTTAACGCAACCAAAGCACTGTGAATTTCCGAATATTTATCAAAAGCGCCTTGCAACACAGCAAGGTATCCTGAAACCCTTTCTTCAGGCCATTTGTCTTCGCCTTCAGGTTTTGGAATTGCCAACCATTCCCTTGTTTTTTCAATTATTGCAAGATAGTTTGCTGTCTCTTTTTCATAATTAAGAAGCTCAATGAAGTCAGCAAACTCCGGCAACCGTTCCAAAGGTATAACAACATCCTCATTCAGCTTGAAGGCGTTGGTGTGTTTCGCAATGGCTCCCAGATGTTTACGATCATTCCAAAACAATTTCTGCTCGCGTTCATCTTTTGCAAATATACCCTCCGCATTGAAAGCCAAAATCATTTCAAGGGTGTTGCGACAGGCTGTTTCAAGTTTTTCTGCATCATTGCTTTCGATATCAATAAGCAGCACCGCCTTGGGTATCTCGTTCCTGGCAGATTTATTGCGATAATTTATTGCCCTGACATATTTCTCATCAAAGTGTTCAAGCGCCGTCAGAAATACAAAATCATCTTTTGCAAAGGCAGAGTTAATTGCAACAATCGCTTTGGCAGCATTGACCATGTTTCGGCCAAAAAACTCGATGCAGAGTGTCCTGCTGAATGTAAATGGTTTGTAGAGTACAAACTGTGCCGATACAATAATACCGTCTCCTCCCTCTTTCTGAATCCCGGGAAGCCCATTGAGCGTTTTGTTGGTGATGTCCTTCCCAAGACCCTTCTTGCGAATATCGGTACCATTAAGAACAACAAAGTTCCGGGCAACTTCTTTCCTGTCGTTGTATTTTACCACTTCGAAGGTAACTGTGTCCGAAGGGAGAATTTTCCGGTATGGGTGCCCTACGCGCTGAACATTCAGTATATCGCCATTCGCATCAACCACCGAATATGAGTATATGTTATCAATAGCGGTTCCCCACATGACGCATTTTTTCCCACCGGCATTTTCTGCTACGTTGCCGCCAATTGTCGAAGCCCATGCCGATGTCGGATCTGTAGCAAAAACATAACCCAGTTTCTCACAATGCTCAATTATCTTATCGGTAACCACCCCTGCTTCAGCCGTAATCACCGGGATGTCCAATCCGGCTTCCGATACTATTGCAACTTCAGATATTTTGCTTAGTTTTTCGGTATTGATGATCAGTGAGTTTTTCATCACAGGCACTGCTCCACCGGTGAGTCCTGTGCCTCCACCACGCGGAATTATAGAAAGGCCCAATGCACGCGCAGTCTGTATGAGCGGTGAAATTTCATTAACCGTATCCGGATAAACAACCGTAAATGGATATTCAACGCGCCAGTCGGTTGCATCAGTTGTGTGCAGTACACGGTGAAAAGGTGAGAAATGAATATTTTTGCTGCCTGTTACCCGACGAAGAGCGATGATTATCCGGTTACGAAGCGCGCGCGTTCTTGAAAAGCGCCTGAAAAACTCCGTGTTAATCAATATTGTTTTCTGCAGAAGTATTTCCACCAACGGGTTATCCTTTGATGCCAACAAAATAGCATTGAAACGTTGATCGTGAATTTTCCGTAATTGACGCAGGCGGTTGGCATTGGAAAGAAAGTCTTCAAACAGATAGGGGTTCCGTTCAATGATGAAAATGTCGCCGATGATCTCATAAAGCAGCTTGGCACTTCGCCCGGTTATCCGTTGCGATCTCAGTTGATCTAATACATTCCAGGTTGCAACATCGAAATACTTCAGAATAATTTCTTTATCGGAAAACGAAGTGTAGTTATATGGGATTTCCCGGAATCTAAAATCTTTCTTCATCATAAAACGGTTCTTTTGTTTTTAAAGACTTTTTGCAGATTAGGTTAATTTTATAACGCCAAAATACATAAAATCAACTTATAACACGGAATTTGAGGATTATTTAAAGGAAAGATTTCGATAAAATGTTGAATTTATCCACTAATCCGGTATACCATATACAACAGGCAGAAGAACGTATTTGAGCTTAGATATGCTTATGGCTAAACCATGGTTAACCCGTCATGAGGCTGAAAAAAATTGGGGATTTGTCGGCTGCTACTTGAAGATGCTGTCTCAAAAATCAAATTTTCGAATTTCAATCTGCGAAAATCCGTTCAAATCCGTGTTATCTCCCAAAGGGATCCCGCTCCGCAGGGCGTGTACATTCGATTCTTTTGAGACAACATATACATTATCAAATCAGCATAAATAGTGTTAGCAATTTAATATTGGTAATTCGCAGCGCAAAGTTGGATCCTTCAACTCCGTCAGGAGTTGCACATTGGTAGAACAATCAAGTGCGGAAACCCCTCAACTCCGCTAGGAGTTGTATATGCTCCCGGCATAGCCACCAAAAATCAGCCACCCCAAAAACATCATGGAACCATTTGGAAACACAAATGGGAACTTCCGGTATAAATATCAATCTGTGCTTATATTCGAATCCAATTCGTCATTTTCAATGAAATCATCCTTAATCTGGTAAATCTGTGGTCGTTATTTCACCACCAGCATCTTCCTCGTCGATATATAGCCACCTGACATCATCGAATAAAAATACGTTCCGCTTGCCAAACCTGATGCATCGAACGAAACGGTATAGCTGCCTGTCTGTTTATACGTATTCACCGGTGTTGCCACTTCATTGCCCAACAGATCGAATATTCTTATGGATACCTTGCCGGGAACTGACACTGCATAGCTTATGACCGTAACCGGATTGAATGGGTTGGGATAATTCTGCCCCAGAAAATAATCACGGGACAAACCGTTGCTGTGTTTATCCTGTACTGCTGCCGGAGTTGAGAATAAACTATCCAAATTAAACCAAACAGGTGTATTTAAATAGGCCACCAGGCCGTTGGAATACACTGACATCTTCAACAACTTCAATTCAGGGATCACCTGAATAAATTGAATGTTATTTCCTACTACTCTGGAAGAGTCGCGCATAACTTCCCAGTTCTTCAGCGAGTCGAGATTATCCCCTGCCCCAATCGCAAGCATAACGGAAGAATACCGGTCGCGAAACCATACGGAGTCACTCGTCCCAATGGCATTGTTAGCCGCGTATAAATTGCTTCCGGGAATTCCATCGGCAAATGAAGTACTCCTGAATGAATGCGTTGGAGCAACATGCGTCACTTCCGAAACCAGAGCGATGAGGCTGTCTGCATTCTGAGTGGAAGGTGCACTGGAGGTTATAATGCATGGTGCAGAGTACCCCTGCGGATTTGCCAGTAGCGCATCCCGAACATCATTCGTGTTGTTCTTTCCGTCGTTGTTAAAATCTTTCTTCTCCAATGCCTTGCGGATGCTGAACCATATTGGTTCATAATGCATGCCCAGATCGGAGCGGCCAAAATTTCCCCGTAGCACATGCTGGAATGCCGACACTCCCGATTTATTGGTACCCGACAACACCGATATCTGCCCCGCGAACCCGATCATTATCCAGGGCTGCTCATCGGCCTCAGCCGGAAGATGGACTACCATTACCTGGTTCTGGTAAAGACGCGGGTCGATTTCCCAATCAAGGTGCCGGGTTATCACAGATTTACCTCCCAAACCCGGAGTTGCGTTTCCCCAACTCATCAGGCAGGAGCATCCAAGATTGAAGTCACTGCGCGGTGGCGAGATACCGCCATAACTTGCAAGATCGAGAAATGAATTGGCAGCCATAACATCCAGCGAATCATAGCTGTGGTTTGCAGCAGCCCTCATACCATCAGCAATCCCCTTTGCCTCGTTGATGAATACCTGATCAATTCTGAAATTTGCATCACTCCTCATCACGTCTCGCGCGTTCTGCCAAAGCGCTGTGCCAAACTTAGCGGTTATATAATTTCTATATATGGAATCAATTTTATCCTGGAGAAGGTACCCCTGTGCAAAGCCACGCTCATAGTGATTGCCCCAGACCTTGAGAACGGTAATATTATTGGCTGTGGATATGATCTTCCCTTTTATATTGAGCATTTGGGCCGGGAGAAATGTCGAAATAAACACGAGAACAAATAACAACCTTTTCATACCGTGTCCTTTAATTGCAAAAAGAAAAGGTAGCAAAAATTTTAACCAGTTGCCATGCCTTGTGGCACACACTTCCGTTTGTCAGGGGATGTTCCCCGTTTTCTGCATATCGCTAATTATCTCCCCATCAACCAACACCAACTCCCGGTCGCACTTGACAGCAAAGGAAGGATCATGAGTAACAACCACAATTGTCTGACCGGTTTCTTTATTCAGCTTTTTAAATAACTCATACACCATTCCGGAATTTTTGGTATCCAGGTTTCCCGTCGGTTCATCGGCCAAAATGAGAACGGGAGAATTGGCAAGCGCCCGCGCTATTGAAACCCGCTGTTGCTGCCCGCCTGAGAGCTGGTTGGGCTTGTTGCTGTATTTGTCACTCATGCCAACCAGGTCAAGCAGTTCTTTGGCTTTTTTTCTGGCCTGAGTCATTGTATATTTCCCCCGCGCAAGCATTGGCATGGTCACGTTTTCCATTGCACTGAACTCCGGCAACAGAAAGTGGAACTGATACACGAATCCCAATTTCCGGTTGCGAAGTTCGGCCAATGCCTCTTCATTCATGGCAGTGATATCATCACCATCAAGAAATATTTTGCCAAAATCGGGCTTATCGAGTCCGCCCAGCAAATAGAGTAAAGTGGTTTTCCCGGAACCACTTGGACCGGTGATCGCAGTGAATTCCCCCTTTTTAATTTCAAGTGAAATGGAAGGAAGAATCACATTGGTAACCACTTGTCCGTCCGACTTTATTGATAGTTCTTTTCGCACATCAGTTAACTTTAGGATCAAATCACTCATTATCTTTCTCCACGTAAAATATCAACCGGATTTACTTTCGCGGCATTCCTTGCAGGCCCAACCGATGCCAACATACTTATAAGCACCGCAAATCCGGAAGCAGAAATGAAATACCAGATACTGCGCCCCATAGCCAACCGGTCAGAACGGATAGCACCCGTTTTAGACCCCTGCACCGGAATTGATGCAAGCAATTCTATCATGCAATATCCCAACAACGATCCAATTATTGCTCCAATCACCGCGACGAATAATCCCTGCAACAAAAATACAGTTGTCACTTCGCTGCGCTTATAGCCTATTGATTTCAGCACTGCAATATCCCGCACCTTTTCCAGAACGTTGGTTATCAGCACATTGGCAACGCTGAATCCGGCAACCAGAATCACAAAGAATGTCAGGAAATAAACTATCATGGTTATCATCTTAAACAATGAAAGGAAACCCATGGCATTCTCTTCCCAGGTGGCAGCCTTATAGTTGGCTTTAGCCTCTATTGTTCTGGCTATCGAAGCATCCTTTGCAAGCTCGTTTACCCGAATATACAGTTGCGACACTTCGTCCTCCCTGAATCCGCCGATACTCTGCGCCAGTTTCAGGTTCACATAGCAGTTATTGTCCACTTCATTTAATCCGGTTGAAAAAATGCCTATTACCCTCACGTTGAACAGGTGTCCTGTTGAAGAAGTCAATTGGATCCGGTCACCCGTCTGTATTGCCATATCCTTCGCAATCGAAGCCCCAAAAGCAATGCCGTCCGGTGTGCGCTCCAAGTTTGCAAAATCTCCCTCTGTCATATTTTCGCTGAACCGCGCAATTTTATTTTCGAGTGGTGGAATAATCCCGTGGATCTGGAGCGGTTGAGTCAATGTTCCGAACATTCCAATCTCATTAAGCAGAACCACCGGTGAAACGAATGCCACCCTTTTATCGTCGGTTATTATTTCTGAAACACCGGAATAGTTTTTTATAACATCCTCTTCAGTCCTGAACGTATGCTGAATGAAATTGATTGCACTGCCCTTTGTTGAATCCACAAGGATATCCGGTGTTACCGGCCGAAGCCTTTCACTGGAAACAATGATGTGCGGAGTGTTGTCAACAATTTTTTGAATGAAACTCTGCAGAATGCCATCCATCAGCGAGATGGAAATTATGAGCACCATCACCCCCACACTAATCCCCGCTATGGTGAGAACAAGCTGCCGTTTTTTTGCTGTTAACTGCCGGAAGGTAATTGTTATTATCTGCCTGTTCATGTGCTACGCTTTCAGAATTTCTACCGGTTTCAACCGGGCAGCCCGTCGCGCGGGACCATAGGCTGATATTGCGCTTATGAGCACAGAAAAAACGGTTGTGAGTATGAAAAAATACGAACGCTGTACAATCGCGATATGATCACTCCGCACAACAGCGTTTTCACCGTAGGACACAGGCAGACTTCCGATAAGGTTGGCAACCAGATACCCGGCAAGCGCACCCACAGCTGCACCAATTATTCCCAGCAGCAAACCTTCTGTCAGAAAGATCATTTGTATGGATTTCCCTGACACCCCTATTGATTTCATAATGGCAATATCGGGCTGCTTTTGCAAAACAATGGTGATAAGCACATTGGCAATCCCAAACCCCGATACGATAAAAACAAACAGCACCAGGAACAGCGTGATACCGTTATTCCTTTTAAAAAGTGTAATGACGTTTTCATTTGTCTCTTCCCAGGTTTCTGTCTTGTACCCCGTCAGCCTGCGAATCATCACAGAAGTGGAATTTACCACATCAAGTTCGCGGGTATGTACACCTATCCCCGTGACCACATTTTCCGAAATTCCATTAAGCAATTGCGCCAAACTAAGATTCACAAAGGCATTGTTGTCGTCAACAGCACTGAAACCACTGGCAAAAGTTCCCACCACCCGAACACTCAGCATTTTGCCGCTTTCGCCTGTTATACTGATAATATCATGATAGGTTGCCTTCAGTTTTTTTGCCATTCCACTCCCCAGCAAAATGCCGTCTTTGGTGAAATTTAATTCGTTCAGGCTGCCGGTCACAATGTTTTTTTCAAGGTGGGCAATACTGCTCTCACGTGCCGGAACAATCCCCTTGATAATTCCCTGTTTCGATACCGTTCGCAGGCGCATGACTCCCTTGGTTAGCACAAACGGTGACACGCCATCAACCATTGGAATACTGTCAATGATCGATACAATTTCCATATAGGGTTTAATTTCCTTTTTTTCATCGGGACGTATACGTGAATGAATGGAATACGAAGTGGCCGGTTTGAGCGTGTCGAACAGCAGGTGTTCTTTTCCAATTTCCTTCTCCCCCTTCACCACGATATAAGGAGATATTTCAATAATTTTGTCTTGGATATCCTGAACGATACCTTCACCCAGAGCAAGGGTAACAATCATTACCATCGACCCGATGGTTACACCGGTTATAACCAGCAGGGTTTGCTTTTTCTTACCCAGCAAATGACGGGATGCAATTGAAAAAATGAAACGCAACCATTCAATCATTGCTTGTGCATCCGATTGCAGTATAATTTTCGCAATGGCGAAGAAAATTCACACCCACATGCATTCTCACGCCGGGCAGCATCATTGTTTTATCCGGACCTTTTTCCCGGTCACATATTCTGTCTTGGGTTCCGCCACTATCACCGAACCTTCCGGCAAGCCCGAGGAGACTTCGCTATATTTCCCTTCACTTACGCCAAGACTAACCTCCGTCTCCCGCAGTTTGCTGTTTTCAACCACAAACACGCTGTTCCTGCCATTCTTCATCACAACTGCTGTTTTGGGGATAACAAGAACATTCTCATTAACCCCGGCAACAATGTTTATTGTTGCCGTCATACCTGTGTTCAGATTATCTGGTATCCTGTCAAGTTTCACAAAAACTTTCGAAGTTTTTGTGGTCCTGTCGGTTTCCGGCACAATACGATAGACTTTCCCATCAAATTTCTGGTCTCTGAAAGCATCGAAGGCAACCAGGCATTGCTGACCGGTAAATACTTTCCCCAGATCCTGTTCATCCACCTCGGCCTCAACCAACAGTGAAGAAGGAGCAATAACCCTGAAACATTCGGTATTTGATGCGATATTATCGCCGATAGTTACCTTTGAACTGATGACCACGCAATCAAACGGCGTTTTCATTTCCGATTTCGAAAGTGCCTCTTTTTCCTTTGCCAGCATTATCCGGCTCCGGTCAACCGCAATAATTCCAAGGTCATAATCACGTTTTGCTGCATCCAGATCTTTTTTTGCAACAGAACTCCCTTTGTACAGGCTAAGCAAACGCTTATAATTAATTTTTTTATCCTGCAATTCAACTTCAGCAGTGGCAATATCAGTCTCTGACTGCTTTATCCTTAATGCAAGATCAGCAGCATCTGTTCTGAGGATCACTGAATTTTTCCTGTGAAACGTTCCCTCTGTTCCATTGGTAAAAATCACCGTTCCTGCAATCTCGGAACGGAGTGTCGCCAGAGAATCTGCTGTCACCGTGCCTGTAGCGTATATCAGGGTGACCAACTTGCCTTTATTCACCGCAACGGTATTCACGGTCTCAAAAACAAAGAATGAACGGTAAACGGCATAAACGATCAGTAAAATGAAGATACCGCCCAACACCATGTATTTCTTCTTCATACTATTCCTTCAGACTGATTCCATTGAAAAATATTTCCATGAGCAGATTCACCTCATCAACTCTTGAGCTGGAGCTGGCTTTACTCATCAGATTAGCCATCTGATATCCATAGACCATGTGATTAAAAACCTGAACTGCCTTTACAGAATCTACCGGTTTGATGCTTCCATCCTGAATACCCCGATCAAGTTCCTGCGTCAGCAGCAGATCCAATTCCCTGTGCCGCTCATGAAGCTTTAGCTTACTCTGTTCGTCAAGCTTTATTGCACCGAATTGCTGCATTAGCAATCCAAAGAAACCGGCATTTTCGCTAAAATGGTTCAACAGTCGGGTAACGAACAACTCGAATTTATCCCTTGTTGAAATAGTAGCCAGCATTGTGTCCCGGGTAAGCTTTGCTATCTCATCAAAGGCATCCTCCACAACTGCAAGATATAACTCTTCTTTGGTCGTGAAAAACTTATAGAGCGTGGCCCGGGCTACTTCTGCATGCGCAGAAATCTCCTCAATAGTAGCCCCGGTAAACCCTGTTTTGGCAAATACTTCACGGGCAGCTTTAATAATCAGTTTCTTCCTGAACTCGTGTATTTTTGTTTTTTTCGAAATCATATACTATCAAATCTATGTTTTGAACTAATTAGTTCAAATTTAAACTTTATCCAGGTAATTTCCTAACGACTAACTCCCGCCTAAATTATCGATGCCATGGTTTTTTTATTCCTGCAATGCCATTTGAGTGTTGGGAGCATCTCCATACGGAGCACGATATTCCATCGTGCTCCGGGAATATTGCTAATTTCGGGAGCATGGCACAAATCTACTTTCCACAAATTTGGAAAACTGTGTATAATGTTGTGCACACCTTCGGAACACGTCTTATTTCTTTAAATAACAATTGATTACAATATTTTTGGTTAATATATTTTTAGTATAAACCAAAAACTTCAGTAAAACTTGTGCAACGTTTTTACGGGATAGGGCGTGCTCCAGAACTGCAGTCTCCTGACCATTTAAACATTTGCATATGCGATTTGGCTCGTATGGGTTCAAAATTTTGAACCCCGCAAACCTTCATGCATCATAATATTGGGCTCCGCTTCCACCGATAGCTATATATAGCCTGTAGTCAGTTCTCTTAAACCTTTCATCACAGAACGAGTAAAATATTCCCCGAAATTTTCTAACTTTGTCATTAGGATAGATTTAATTAAAGGAAGACTTTGGATAACGAAACTATCATCGAAATAACCGCTCTTTCGAAGAAATTCAAGTCACTCACCGCGGTGGATGGCCTGAATCTCAACGTGTATAAAGGCGATGTATTTGGCTTCCTGGGCCCAAACGGCGCAGGAAAAAGCACCACAATTCGCATGTTGCTCTCACTTATAACTCCCAGCGCAGGCGATATAAAGATTTTTGGCAAAGACATACGTACTGACCGCAACGAGATAACGCGCCGTATAGGTGCAATTGTGGAAAAACCTGATTTTTACGGCTACCTTTCAGCCTTTAAGAATCTGGAAATACTGGGTAAATTGTATGGCATCGAAGTCACCAATGCCAAGATCATGGAGATTCTGGAAGTGGTTGGTCTTGAGAAAAGATTTAAAAGCAAGGTAAAGACATTCTCACATGGAATGAAACAGCGCCTTGGGCTTGCACAGGCCCTTCTGCACAATCCTGATCTCATAATACTGGATGAACCCACCACCGGACTCGATCCACAGGGAATGAAGGAAATACGAGACCTTATCCTTTACCTGCGTAAAGAAAAGGGAAAAACCATTTTCCTCTCTTCCCACATCCTCTACGAGGTGGAAATTGTGGCGAACCGGATGGCAATCATCAATAAAGGGAAAACAGTCACTGAAGGTTATGTTTCCGATCTCCTGAATGCTTCTCAAATGCAGGTAACTTTAGAACTGGACGACGTGGATAAAGCTGTTAAAACGATAAACGAAGCAACCCTAAACGTCCGCGTCGACAGCGCCTCCGAATCCAGACTTATTGTTTATATGGATAAACAGCAGATCCCACTGCTCGCCAAACTGCTCTTTGAACACGGCTCGGAGATCCGTGCAATGGTACCTTCACGCTCTCTCGAAGAGTATTTCCTGAAACTTACCGAGAAGGAGGGCTGAGGAATGCTTACCTTGATCTCTACTGAACTGTATAAAATTTTCAAAAAATGGCGTACCTATATTGGCTTCCTGGCCATTGGCATTCTGGTGCCGGTCATTCAGATATCTCTGTATGTAGAAGGCGAACATTTTCTTGAGTTCCTGACTCAGGGGCTGCGGGGAATGTTCATTTTCGAGGGCAACCTGCTTAATGGTTATTTGATAGCGCACATTATTTTGGGCAGCCTTCTCATCCATATCCCTTTCCTGATAGCCCTTGTAACAGGAGATCTGCTTGCAGGTGAAGCATCAGCAGGGACTTATAGGATGCTTCTTATCCGCCCTGTTTCCCGGACAAAAATTATCACCGCGAAATTCATTGCCGGATTGATCTATGCAGTTCTTCTGGTAGCCTGGCTTGCATTGGTCAGCCTGGGATTGGGACTTCTTATTTTCGGGCCTGGAGAGCTTATCGTGATCAAGAAGGAAATCACTATTTTTGCACGCGAAGATGTTCTCTGGCGTTTTGCCTTGGCCTATGGATTTGCCGCATTAAGCATGACAACAGTGGCATCGCTTGCTTTTCTGTTCTCGTCCATGGTGGAAAATGCAATCGGCCCCATCGTGTCCACGATGGCGGTTATCATTGTATTCGTCATTATGTCCTCTCTCGAATTCGGCTTTTTCAGGGAACTGAAACCCTACCTGTTCACCAATTATATGATGGATTGGCGTTTGTTTTTCGAATCACCGGCAGAACTCACACAGGCATTTAAATCAGCTGCCATTCTTCTGGCACACACGCTGGGCTTTTACGGCATCACTCTCTATATTTTTAATAAGAAAGACATTCTGTCATGAAAAGGTTTTTGGCACTCTGGTTTGTTCTTTGCGCAGCAGTTTTGCTTCTGCTCGCATCACCTGTGTTCGCTCAGGGAAATTCCGCGAACGGTATTCTTGAAAAAATGAAACAGAATACTCTGAAAATACAGGATTATCAGGCCGATATCAGGATCAAGACAAATGTTGAATTCCTAAAAATCCCGGAATCAACATCCATTTTGTATTACAAGCAGCCTGACAAAATCAAATTAAAATCAGATCATTTCTCCCTTGTACCAAAAAAATTCCAGTTCTTTTCACCGCTGGTCTTGCTGAAAAATGAATACACAAGCTACATTGAACGGGAAGAAAAGCTTGGAAACAACAACTGTTACGTTATTAAGATCATCCCGGCTGGCGAGAAAGGCGACATAATTCTCACCACTGCATGGGTGGATAAATCAGTGCTGGTTTTCAGAAAGCTGGATGTTATCACGAAAATCGGCGGATCAATGGTACTTAACATGGAGTATGACCCTTCATTAATAAAAAAATATCCGCTCCCTTCATCCATCGTCTTCAGTTTTGATGTTGGGAATATGAGCATCTCAAGAAACATGGATGGAAACTCCGATGAAGATGATATGCACAAAAAGAACAAACAAAAGCTCACCAAAGGCTCAGTTGAAATGCAGTTCACCAATTATAAAGTGAACATTGGGCTGGATGATAAATTGTTTGATGATAAAAAGAAGAAATGACCGGATGTTGTATTGGGAATGATGCTTATCTGTTGCAGAAATTCTAACGATAGCGGGCAGGTTTTTAGTCGGGGCTGAAAATGTTCAGCTCCTGCGTGTTATATACAATCACTATGCAGTTTCAGGGGGAGTTTTTTCAAATGCTCTCACAGCAGCTTTGAATGATTCCGCAATTGGTGCGGGTTTTCGGGTAAGCGGATCAACATGAACCATCACTCCGCGACCATCAGCAATAATTTCACTGCTTGCGGCTTGCACAACAACATGTGCAAACCCATACGAGGATCGTCCGATTGCAGTTATCCTCGTATAAATATCAAGCTCATCGTCATAATGCGCAAATCCACGGTAATTCACTTCATTGCGAACAATAAAATATTCAGAACCATCAGTGAACAAACCTTCCAGTGGAAACATTTTTGCTTCTTTCAGATATTGAATTTTCCCCTCTTCAAAAAAGCTCAGATAGACTGCATTATTGCAAACCCCGAGCATATCCACTTCGTTGAAGCGGACATGCAGAGTTATTTTGTGCCTGAAAAGTGATAAGTCAATGACGGGTAATTCTTTGGACAATTGCTAACCTTATTATAGAACTTGTTCAAGTATCTGTAGTGCTTTCTCCGTCTGTTCGAAAGAGACATCAAGATGTGTGATTGCTCTTACGGCAGTTGCTGTGCCAACAGAAAGCAATAATCCCTTTTCCTGACACCGTGATATGAGGTCCTCCACAGTTATCTTCTTTGGAGTGAAGATAACTATGTTCGTGTCAATGGAGGCTGAGTCAAGCTCAATATCAGGATGCTTTGCCAGAAATTGCGCAATCATTTGCGCCTTCTTGTGGTCTTCGTCCAACTTTTGAAAATTATTCTTTATTGCGTAGAGAGCTGCAGCCGCCAAAACACCAATTTGCCGCATTCCCCCACCCCAGGATTTGCGAATCCTAAAGGCTTTATTAATAGTCTCTTTGTTTCCCAAAACAAGTGACCCAACCGGGGCACCCAGGCCTTTGGAGAAGCATACAGACATGGTGTCCGCATAAGATGCATAGGTATCCAGAGAAACTCCCGATGCGATGCTTGCGTTCCAGATTCTCGCACCGTCAATATGAAATAATAAATGGTGCTTATCTGCCACGGCCCTCAATGCCGCAATGCTTTGCAGAGGTAGAATTGCTCCACTGGCACGATTATGCGTATTCTCAACTGCAATAACTTTTGTTTTAGGCATATAGTATGCCGAAACGGGTCTAATTGCAGCTTCAACATCCGCGGGAGCCATCACGCCTCTTTTACCATCCACCGGATAGAGTTGCGCACCGCTCAGTGCTGCTGCTGAACCTGATTCATAATTAAAAATGTGGGAGCTCTTTTCACAGATGATCTCATCACCCTGTTCTGTTATGGTACGCAATGAGAGCTGGTTTCCCATCACTCCGCTGCTTACAAAAAGGGCTGCTTCTTTTTTGAACAGATCACAACAATACTGCTGCAATTCGTTGACGGTAGGATCTTCGGAAAATACATCATCCCCTACTTCAGCGTCATACATCGCTTTTCGCATCCCCTGGGATGGCCTGGTTACCGTGTCACTGCGAAGATCAATCATAAAAATGCACCATTACCTTTATTTGAATATCTTCTCCAGCGACTCAATAAGTTTTTCCCTGAAGATTGGTTTTGAAATGAAATCGTTGAATCCGGCGGCAATAAATTTCTCTTTGTCGCCCGGAAGCACATACGCCGTTACAGCAATGATGGGGAGTTTATGGAATCCGGGCATCTGATGGATCATCTTAAGTGCATCAAGGCCGTTGTATTCGCCTTGAAGATTGATATCCATTACAATGAAGTCAAACGTTTGAGCCATCAATAATGGCAACGCCTCTTCGAAACTGACGGCAAATTTGATCTCCTGCAACTCCTTCATTTGAACCTTAAAAAGGATCTGTGAATCCACCTGATCTTCAATATAAAGGCATTTCATTGCCGAAAGTTCAAAAGCTTTCACTGGTTCTACTGTATGTGCCTGCTGAACTGGTGCAGGAGGAGGTGGTGCTTGAACTGGTGCATGGGAAGCAGTACGTTCCACAACCTGCTCTCGCGTCATTAACGAAGCGGATTCCGGTTCAACCGCACTTTCAAAAGTAAAACTGTCGGAAATCGGTTCATATTTATTACGTGATGCATCCCGGGGTGTATGTGGCGTCTGGAAAGAAAACTTTGTGTCAGCAGGAACAACAAAATCATCTTCTTCCGTCTTGGGATGACTGTGGGTAACCGGTTCAAACTTCTCCTCGTCAAAAGAAAACGAGCCAAAACTTTTATCTTCAATAGAAACAGGTTCCGGTTGAGGTGCTTTTACGGCAATTTCTTCCCGTGAATCGGTACTGATTATTCCAGCCGTGTGCGGCTGTACATCGTCATAGTTTGTGGCATGAGTATCCATATACTGCTTCGAATGTGCTTCCTCGGGAACAAACCCTTGATCAGCTGCTGATTCTCCCCGCTCTTCAAACAGATTAATGGGAAATTTAAATCCGAATTCGTATGGCTTTCCACTGCGATGACTTACATAGTATTCACCATGAAGAATTTCCAGAACTGATGTCAATGCCATAAAATTATACCGCGACAAACTGAATACTTTGGGGCTTTGGTTAGATTTTCCCGTGAGAAATTGCTCAAAATTATGTTGCAATTTCTCAGTCACTTTTGAAAAATCATCACGTATGACGACTGCAAAAGAGAAGTCATCAAGCTGACTTGCAGATACATATATAAGATTTTCGTCGGATATATGAAGAGAAATTCTGGTAAACAAACCAAGAAATTGTTTGAATTTTTCCTCATCACTATAGAATGCCAGTGATGAAGAAACCTTGCCAATTGCCGGCTGTTTTTTCATCTGATCAAAGCTGTCTCGTTCATCTTTTAACACAGCTTCAAACATCTCCGTAAACTGAATTTCTGAAGGGTTGAGCTCAGCGCTCTTGGATCTGACTTGCGCATATTCGGAAACCGCATTCATAATGCTGAGCAGATTATCGCGGTTCTGATTAATATAATCAATTGCTTCTTTTTGATCCTGGGTTGGCTTCTCCAGACCATCTTTTATTTCCTGAATGAACCCAAGCATAACATTAATGGGGGTAAGTATCTCATGGAACATCATGGAAATTTGCGATAGGTCCAAACCGGTTGTTGATTGCCCTGCACCATTATTTAACCCTGCCGGGCGTTCGACTGGCACTTCCCTGATCACTTCTTTAACAACTTCGCGAACAATTTCAACCGGAACTTCTTTAATAACTTCTGTTGGTACTGTTTGTGGATTGATGATCAGCAGAAAAGTCTCCATGGCTTTATCGTCACTCAGCACCGGCAGCGCCTTTACGCTACAATTATGAAACTCACCAGATGCGTCCTTGAAACTTGCAGCAAACGACACCAGTGTACTCTCACCGGAGAAAAACACCTTCGTATTCAAGTCACCACGATTTTCATCTGCTATATATTCCAAAACTGACGATTTTGCAAGCTCATCTATACCTTTGCCAAAGAACTTCTGTGCTACTTCGTTGGCTTCAACAATAAACCCAACAGAATCAGTACGGATAGCGATATCGGACGTGATATCAAAAATCGAATTAAACAGGGCTGTATCCATGGAAGATTGTGCCTGGTCGGACACATTGTGGATAATATTAAAATGCGCGTCATGTCCTTCATAATCAAAAGAACTCTTGGCGATTTTTACCTGAATATTTGATCCGTCCTTTTTGCGGTGCTTAAAGGGTCCGTTAAATGTAGGGACACTGTCCCGCGCCGGAGCGGAGTCCAGTAATGACTGGATATCCTCTGGAGTATATAAATCCGTTAAATCAAGCTGTAAAAACTCTTCCCTGCGATACCCATAGAGCGCCAATGCGGCATCATTCACTTCGAGAAAACGAAGATTCTCGGTATCATAGATAAATATCGGTTCCGGATTAAACCGGACTAAAAGGTCAAACATTTTACCTTTGTATTTTATTAAATCTTCAAAGTTTGCAAAACTAATTTTTGGAATAAAAGTCGCAATAATGAAACTCTGCGACCCTGTTTTCGCAATTGCTTTATCCAAAACACATGAAAATAAAGAACTTTCGGCATTTTGGAAAGCAAATTCAGGAATGGTGAACGAATTAATATTCGCATTTTCCAAAAAATCGTGTATCCGACTGATGTGTTTTTCTCCAAACAACTCCAACATATTGGTATCAGACCAGGAGATATCTGCGTTTAGACCTCGCAATTGCTTTGAAGCTATTAACAGATTCTCCTCAAAATTAAAAAGCGCCACCGGTAAATTAACATTTTCGAAAAGAGCTTTCTCACGCAATCCGCCGGATTCGGCAAACTTATTCTTCTTTTGCGAAATTCCTATGATAGCCAGCACATGATTTTCCGCATCGCTTAGCGGTATCTCAATGGTTTCATAATTTTGCCAATTGGAAAAACCCCTGAACGGAACTCCTTCAATAATCAACGCGTTAAGCGTTTCTTTAATATAAGACTCAATTGATCTGTAGAAATCCAAATAATAGGCAGGAAGAAAATGTTTTTCCGACTTGCCTTCAATCTGGCCAACTTTCAACCCATAATTGGATGCAAATTTCCTGTTGGAAAGAACTATCAAATCATTGGCATCTTTGATCCAGAAATACTCATCCAGTTTATTGATCTCCTGCTGAATCTTGTTCTTTCCGAGAAATGTAAAAGGATAGGACGATCTAATCTCATCAATGATTTGCAGAATACGTGGGTTGCCAATTATCCGCTCAACTTCTTCCTGACGGACAGTTACCCTGTTTGCCGTTTGATCAGCTCCCCAATAATAATTATTGGAGAATACCAGCGTAAAATAACGGTTATACTGATCTGACACTACCTCAGAAATCGTCAAATCGCCTTTGATGGCAGTGGAATCAGATAGCTCCAACGAAATTATTTCATGAATAATCTTTTTTGTCCGGCTGCTCTCATCAATCAATTTGTCCAATTTTTGTTGGGATGCGGAATTAAACAGCTCATGGAGCGTTGCTGAATCATCCGGTATTTTGAAGAATGCAGCTGCTTTCTGGTTAAAATACACAATATTGCGACTGTTCTCGAAAACAACAAACGGATCCGGGACTATGTCGCAAAGCTTTTTGATGATGTCCAGATTAAGATTTTCGAGCGTTTCCATATGTGTGTTATGCTTAATTAATTTCAATAACGAATACTATGTTCTCAACCTTTTTCATTTTGGCAGAGAAAGGTTCGGAACATTCGATCTGTTGGCCAAAGAGGTTTTCTTGAGCGTTAGAACCACTTCATCCGAATAATCAGATACGCCTTTGCCGTCAGTTACCCGCACCCGGTAAGAATAGGTCTCTCCCGTGGTGAGGGGTGAATCGACATAGCGCAACCCATATGCGGGAATACTTGCAATCTGCTGATAAGTTGGGTCGGACACCGATTTCCGTTCAATAATCGTTTGCGTCGCATTCCAACTGGATTCTGACCAGGTCAACAGAATTCCGGTTGCTGTTGTATCACTTTTAACCGCCTTAGGATTTGTCGGCTTATTCAACGTTGTCACATGCGAAGGACGGGACCATGCCGAATCAGTCTCAGAAAATACTTTTACCCGGTAATCATAAAGAGTTTCCGTTGCCATGGTTGCATCGGAATCCGTATAATTGGTTGAATTTGGTGGCAATACCTTCACCGCTGTATAATTCGAAGCGTAATTTTCCTTCCGCTCAACAATATATTTGGTTATGTTAACAGTACCATCATTAATGTTTATCCAACTTACATATACTTTATGTGAACCAACCGCAGTCGCCGAAACCCATTTGGGCGCCAGTAGCATAGTGTCATATCCTCCGCCATAGGAATTCACTATACTGCTGAAACCTGAATAACCGGTGCTGTTATATGAACGCAATTTATATAAATTCATCACTGTGGTATCAACGCCGCTGTCATTCGTGTTAAAGGTTCTGTTATCTGTGAATGATTTCAACCTAAACCAGGTACCATTAATGCCAATTTTTTTCCAAAGTTCATAACCAAGCACAGATGAAGTATCTGTCCATGTAATATTGTACAACGTTGTATTATCAATGAGGAATCCTACCAAAGATTGGGGAGGACTGGGAAGCCAGGGAGTGGAAGAAGAGCCCGTTTTTAAAGTGGTGGTACGCGAAGAACGGGACCAGGACGAATCGTTCTCCGAAAATACTTTTACACGGTAATCGTAAGCTCTTTCAGCTGTCAAATTGGAATCAGTATCAGTATAGTTTGACGTGTTGGGTGGTAATACCTTGATTGCTTCAAAATCCGATACATAATCCCTTTTGCGCTCAATAATGAACTTGGTTACCACAACTTTGGAACTAAGACTGGCGTTTCTCCAGCTCATATAAACGGTTTTGGGGCCAAAGGCTGTGGCCGAAAACCACGAGGGTGCCACGAGCGTTGTATCATAGCCACCACCATAGGTATTTACCACACTGCTAAATGGGGAATAACCAACAGGATTATAAGAACGTAATTTATAAAGATTGACTACCGATGTATCCACATTGCTGTCATTCGTATTGAAAACGGAAATATCGGTAAATGATTTCAACTTAAACCATGCTCCGTTGAGTCCGGTTTTTTTCCAAAGTTCATATCCCTGTATATAGGATGAAGTATCATTCCAGGTGAGATTAAACAATTTGGTATTATCAATTAAAAAACCGGTAAGTTCAAGCGGGGCACTTGGTGTGATTAGTGAATTCAACACCTGAATATTTTTCATCGTGTCGCTGACTGCATAGTTATTGCTTTTGTCGGTCGCAATCACTACATAACTTATTTTTTTGTTCAGAACTGCCGTATCGGTCGAGACATAAACCGTTGGATTCGAACCATTACTCAATGGATAATATCCTTCACGATAAACATTACCCTGATCATCAAATACTCTCATGCCTACTGTTTTTAGTCCAACATCGTCTGATGCTTCATACGTAACGACCATCTTTCCAATCAATATTCTGGAATCAGATAATGGTGCCGTCACTTTCAAGGTAGGAGGGGTCCTGTCTGTGGGGCCGGTAATGCTGTTGGCACATCCCTGCCAAAAAATAACAGACGTCATGAGGCACGCCAAAACAAGTAGGAAAATTCGCTTCATTAAACTTACGCTCTCGGTCTTTCAAAATCGATGTAATATATCCGGGACTCGCCGGGGGCCAGATTCTTCAATTGCATCAGCAGTATCCTGCTGCTCTTTTCATAGGTGAATGGAGGTATAACGGTTCCAATGATCTCGGAAGAAATTTTTATATTATCTACTGCTATCTGCATATCGATGCTCACCAGAAAGTCAGAGATGTGCTCCTTTCCTGAATTGGAAAGAGTGATCGCAATCCGGGAACCGCTGCGGGCTTCAATACGCATTTCTATTTTGTTCCGTTTGATCCACCAGTTGTAAAGCTCATCGGGAGTCGTAAGCCAAACTGTTTTTTTGGCCAACAGCGAATCAATTAGATTTTTCACCACTGGTGCATTTTCGGGTGTACATTGCACTTCCGTGTGCGGTTTGAAAGTATATAACCCTCCCTCAAAAATTGATTTTTCAATATCTTCATCATAGGTATAAATCTGAAATTCAGGTTGTGCAAGTCCCAGATCTCTGATAACTTCAAAATCATCCCGCCCCGTTTTGGAAAGAATGATCACGGGTTTGTTACCTTTAATAACAACCTTCGGAACAGAACGGTCGGAAAGCGAGTCGGATATTATGTATTTATATCCGGCCTGTGCTATGGCAAGAATAGTGTTTTCGTCAAAGAACCCGTAAAGAGGTGAGATAGCCACCACTTCCTTGTTCGCAATCGCTTTAATCTGATCGGCAGCCGCTTTCACTTTGCTGAATTGAGTTGCAAAATCGTTAAGCTTGTTCACCGTATCGGACGCAAATGCAAGATACCCAATATCCACAATAACACCTATCTCACCGGCAGCAGCAATATCTCTCACCAACTGCGGATCGGTTTCTGCTACAGACGGATCGATCAGTACCACCGGCTTTGCCCCATATTGCTTCAACATCGGCAAAATATTCCTGATGTTTTGCGGTTGCCCGGATACAACCGGTATAATAATCGCTGCGGCATTATACTGGCTTGGCCAATCCTGCACGTTCGCAATCGGGCTATACAACAGCCAGTTCAGGCTGTTGTGAATAAATTTATCGAAATAGACGAAATCTTCATTCGTACCGAGTACTGAATTAAGTTCAAATCCCAGCCAGACAAATCGCCCTGCGCCATACGTACCATACGCAGAACCACAGGATTTGATCAAGCCTTCTTTTACCAGCATCGTATCTTTACGGATATTGAACCAGAAGCTCACTTGATTGGTACGAGGTTCCAAGACCTGCATCGCGATCGGCAGGTCCCATGTTGCAATTTTTAGAGGAAAACCGGTTGGTATGCCTGAGGTCAGTGGAAAACCGCCGCGCAATGTGAGAAATCGGGTTTGTTCTTCTTTTCGGATTTCTTTAACAAAACGCAAACCAAATACCTCGGAGAAGAATTCCCACCCCCGCCATTTTGCATCATTTGAGAAGGATGCCGTACCACTGGTGCTGAATACCGAACCACCCTTGTCAATAAATCGCTTAATTCCGTTTACTTCCTCATCACTCATGGACTTGGCACCAGGAAGGATCAACAAATGGTACCCGTAGTGTCTACCCTTTTCAATATCACTGTCATGGAGAACAGTATACGTAAAATTGTACTGCGCGAGTACTTTCTTCCACGCACCAATATTATCGCTCTGCCAGGTACTTCCCTGCGGTAATAAATTTTCAGTATAATTGGAGTAAAGAATACCAATTTTATATTCACTGCTTTTCATGAATGCCGAACCAAAAGGAAGCCCGCTCGCATTGTCCGTCAGACCAAAGCTTCCATAGACACCTTTTAAAACATATAAATAGGTGAAAAACGATCCTGCGAGAATCAGCAACCCGGAGACAATCAATAGTGGAGCATTGATTGGCAAGCCCCATCTTTTTGTCATCTCCACTTTACTGCTCCCTGTTTCTTATCTTCTTTGGCAGAGACATAACCTTCGGACGTGAATTTCATAAACTTTCTTTCACCTGATTGCGACGGTGCCGGGCCTGGACTCGGGCGCGGTGCTTCCTGCCTTGCCTGTGCAGGAGCCGGAGCAGCTACGCGTTCCGGTGTGGGTTGAGATACCTTCTTCTGAACAAATATCGGTTCCATAGCTGGACGGTATGAGGGCGGATTAGGCCGCTCGAATTGTTTTGGAGCTGGTGCCCGTTGTTCAGCCTGGGCAGGGGCCTGTTCAGCCAGTGCTTCAGGAGTAACCAACTCAGCTCTAATTGTTTGTGGTTCCAGTTTTGCTACCTGGGCACCTTTCTTCTCACGGATCTTGTAGAGGACATAAGCACCAATAGCCAGGAAAAATGTGCTTATTGTTGCCATGAGAATAATAGTCGCAAGTATCGGTATCAGTTCCATAATGTGCCTTCGTTATAAAATATTATTTACTGGGAGCACCAATTCGCTCTAAGTGCCCCCAGGTCATTTCGAACCCGAGGAATTCTTCAACAGTAGACATAGCTTTGCAAATATCAATGGTCAGGATGAAAAACATCCTGTATATAATTGCGTAAGGTATCAAACGAAATTCTTCCTTTTCCACGGCAATACAATAAATGGCCGATGTTAAATCGAGGAGCGCCAAACCGGCCCACCAGAATACAATAAGGCTTGAAAACCCATATACCAAAGCGACGAAAATGAAGAATATATTGGAAAAAATGTTCATCGCCGGCCAGATCAATGCTTCATAAAACATCTGCCATAAAATAACAGAATCACCAAAATTAATGGTTGGGTTGATTAATAATGCTTTGTGCTTCCGGATGGCCTGGAGAATTCCCCGTGTCCAACGGTAACGTTGTTTCAGCAGTTGATATAATTTTTCCGGAGCTTCTGTATACGAAATTGCCCTTGGTTCATAATAAATTTTCCATCCGCGGGCCAATATTTTGAGTGTAAGATCGGCATCTTCAGCAAACGTATCGCTTGAATAATAACCCGCATCCTCAATTGCTTTTTTGCGGAAAAGGCCAATAGGCCCGGGAATAATGTTAACCAGCTTGAAATAACTCTGCGCCGCCCGCGCCATGTTCAAACCTTCTATATATTCCAACGCCTGCAAATCAGTGAACAGTTTGTTGCGGTTCAGCACTTTAACGTTTCCCGCCACAGCACCAATTTCAGCATCGGAAAAATGACGGACCGCCATTCTGACCGAATCTTCAGAAAGCTGCGAGTCACCATCCATGCAAAGAACAATCTCCGCCTTCGAATAACTGATCCCTGCATTAAGTGCTCTTGCTTTGCCGCCATTAGGTTTGTTTATCAGGGAAACCTTCACATCGCCATAAGAACCTTTTTGATAGCCCACCAGCGTTCGTGCAACATCGGCAGTATCATCGGTTGAACCGTCGTTTACAATAATAATTTCATAGTTGGAGTAGTCTAAACGAAGCAGTGAAAGAATCGATTCACGAACAACTTTCCCTTCATTATATACCGGAACAATAATGGAAACGAACGGATAATAGCCTTCAACCGTGTTAAATGTATACTTTGTCAGGTAAAGGTAAGCAGCAATAAGAACAACAAAATAGCGGAAAAGAAGTACTGTTAAAAAAATGAAGAGCGAAACCAATGTTGAGTATTCAAACAGTGAGCTATAAGAAAGAACGGTCATCGGTAAGGTTGTCAGAATAATCGAGATCATGAAAAGAGAAGCAAAACCGGAATAGATCATTCGCTTAACGATCTTCCGCTTTTTCCCGGTAGTATCAGCAGCCGAGGCCTCTGTATTCTTTACCGTGATTGATGTTTCTCTGATCTTTTGTTTTGCAGACATATGAACTTACCGTGTTTTTAATCAAGCTTTTTCTAAAGAAGCAATAAATATGCCAAGTAAAATCACAATAATTGATGGTATTTCGCAAGGAGTTTTTAGTTGCTCTCTCATTATGGAACAATCTTTTTTGGGCCTGTTCGATAATGAAACATAAGTATTTTTTGCCCGTGATTGGCATCACGGACAGCCAAAAAAACGAAAAGCCATCACTTTTGCTGTGATGGCTCAATGTTCTGATAATTTTAGCCTATTGCTTTTTCTCTTTCAAGAGCGATTCACAGAAAAGATCTGCAACCAATCGACCTCCTGTTGTTGTAAGATGACAATAATCCTTTGCAGACAGTTGAGGGCTTGCATCAACCCAATCAACAACTGAATTCTCTCCTCCCATTGCTTCAAACAAGTTCCAAAATGCTATACCGTTTTTTTCGGCAATCGACTGTTGTGCTTTAAGCAGTCCCGGAATACCCGGATCGGTGATGAACCGAGTGCCTTTCTTAATTGCTTTGTCGCCGATACTGATAATGAGAATGCTTGCCTGCGGGAATGCTTCCTTTAGGTGATTGATGACTTTCTCCATTCTTTGCTCATACCACATATAATTGGTGTGCTCCGGAGAAACAACATTTACTCCAAAATTGATGAGCAGGAGCCTGTAATTCATCTTTTGATTGAATTCTTTTAAAAGATTTAACGGCAGGTCCGCAAGTGCAACACCGGTGTTGCCTCTGATGGGAAGATTATCAACATACACACCGTTACCGTTTTCAAAGCTCACACCGTAAAAGAAACCGCCGCCGAAACCAAAATTAAATCTTATCGACGTGGTTCCGGAACTAAGCGAAATATCCAGTTCTTTTAGACCGGCACCGCCTTCCAATTTCGCTGATTGCTCCGGACCATTGTTTGCGCTGTATTTTAATACAGCACCGGCAGGTGCTGATGCATAAAATAACCGTGCATTCACCAGGCTTCTCACTGTACGGGATACTTTTCCGAGTTCGTATTTTACCCAGCTTCCTGGAACTGGGGTATACACTGAAGCATTAACACCAAGCGGCATTTTGTCAGCGTTTCTTTTAAAGGCTGAACCTTCTTTCCAGTCATTCGAAAAGGACACTACCGTAGAATTCCTCATTCCATAATCATCGCAATTAATGGAAACAAATCCAACGCCGTTGCCGCCGTATTGTTTCTGAAGATTTTCGCGAATGCCTTCAGTGATAATATCTCCAAGAATAATCGAATCGCCCCAATGTGCAACACGCACTTTTTTCGATTTTGCCGCATTAAGCGCATCAAAGAAATATTTCAGTTGGGCAACGTTTCCTTTGATGGGAATTTTTTTCCCGTGAATTACCATAACTCCGGAATAATCAAGATTATCACGCTCAGTAACCTGAACAAATCCCGGATCAAGGGGAGAATACCACACTGAGCTGCCTGGATTGTCAACACCTCTTCCGGAAACGGTCACGTTTTCTTTTGCTGACAGAACTCCAGGAAATAGCAAGAATATAAGAAGGGCCGAAAAAAAAGTAGATTTTTGCTGCCTCATCACTTTGTAAATTCTAAAATTGCACATGAATTTCCTACACATTAAGTATTGTACACATTACTATCATATCATAATCACCGTGTCTAAGTTGCTGAATTATACCCGGATAAACAAACCATTCAAAAACGACTCACATAAAATCGATCCCAGGTGGAATTTGCTTTGAATTCCATTTTTTTGGCATAAATATAACAAAATTGACCGTACTCCAAAAATACTGCGCATTTTGGACCCGGCATTCATCTCTCATTCTATTGAGTTGTAATGAAGAAAAAAAAGCGTCATCAAGATGAACCGGCGAAAAGTTCAGCCTCGAAAATAGCGCTTTAACATCATATCGAACCATTATAAGAATCTTTGTGATGCACTGCATGGGCATCGGGTATCTTAAAAACAGCCCTTGCTGAGGCCATTGACACTCAGTTAAAAAATACTCCAGTAAACGGAAAAATAGGCTGACATGTACGAATAGCTCTGGGTGTCACGAAAACTCTCGCCCAACGAGACGAGTCCTGAAGCAACAAACGTAGTAGACAATTTATATTCACCGCGTACGGAAATTTCCCTGATCATTACATCGCTTGAAGGCACATAACCATATTTGCCGCCGCCGGTGAGTTTTAACGTTTCATCCACGACATATTCATATTCGCCCCAAATGGAGTGGGCCACAAATCGTTTGGGGGCATAGTATTTACCCAAGACATAATCACTGGCATAATTGGTATACAGGTATTCATATCCTGCGGTAATATTCTCTGTAAATTTTTTCCCGATTCGCAACTGAACATCATTTCCTGCATTTGTTCCGTTCTCATCACCCTCAACCTTGATGTAAGAAAAATGCCCATCAAATTTCACCAGCGAACTCAGGTAGTAATACCATTCGAACTTATACATGGTGGAAGTATATTGCAAACTTGCCAACGGTGCTGAATAAAGCAACAATACTGCATCAGTTTTTTCATTGCGTAGCGAAAGAGAGATGTTTTTTGCCTTCTCATATTTGAGCACCCAATCATAAATGCCGCGCCGCAAACCCGATTGGTACTTGAGGAGATCTCCGGCATCGGTGTTCACATTGGAATATGCCAGATTTCCTAATCCGATGGAGAAGAAGAAATTCTTCAGCGGGTAAAGCATCAAATGCACTTTTGATGTGGTAAAGTAAGTATTGATAATTCCAATCTTGGCTGCTGAGCCGCTAAGGAAGACCCTGCCAAATGAAGCACCCACAGAAAGATATGACGTGAGACCCAACTCAATCAGCCCGTTTGCAGAAACGTAGCTCAGGTCCATGTTATCGGCATAGTAGGAGACAGTTGGCGCAAGTCTTGTGAACAAAGGGAAGTTTGAAAAAATGCTTGTACCGCTTCCGCCCGTCGGAATCCAACCAATTCTTTTCGTAAGCAGGGAAATTTTGTTTGTGTCCTGCGTGGAACTCAGTAGAGCTTCATAGATAGCTTTTGCGCTGTCATAATTCTTGAACGATTCATAGGTCTCCGCCAGGTAGAACTTCGCATCGAAGCTTGTGGTGTCTTCCTTCGCCAATTTTTGAAATTGCGCAAGCGCAGCAACTGAGTCACCGCTCCAAAGCGATGCCTTTGCCTTCAACACTGCCACATCATAATCATATTCCTCCGCCAGCAGTTTGTCATATATCTCAAGTGCTTTCGAGAAATTTTTGGCGCAGGAATTTATGTCGGCATATTCCAGCAATTCAATTTTGCTGGGCGCCTTGATCTTTGAGAAATAGTCATCATATTTGACGAGTGATCCGGGGCAGTCACCTGCTACGGCAGTCTCGCGGGCATCAACCAGAATTTCAAAATTTTTCCTGTCCTCTTCCAGCGCCATGGTCACGTCATAAAAATTCTGAACGCTTTCAATTTCTTTGCTGTTGGGACTGATCTTGTTCCCCTCTTCAATTTTTTCTTTGGCGCCGTCAAAATTCCGTTCGCGAATAAACAAGGTAGCTTTGCCCACAATTGCCTGCAAATTCTTGGGGTCGCTTGCCAAAACATTATCCAAGTACTGATGTGCCAAATCCTTGTCAGTGGTTGTCCACACTGCCACCTGCGCCCGGAAAAGCTGATAATCCAGATTATTCGGTTCTTTGGCAAGCAGAATGTTCATTTGCTCGATGGCGGTTTCAAACTGGTAGTTCCACGCGGCATATTTTGCATAGAGAAAACGCACGTCGTGGTCTTCACTTTCCGGTTTCCCGGCCAAATATTTTTTCAGGATTTCAAGAGCACCGTCATAATTAAGCTGACGTCCCAATATTTCAGCCATATGCACTGCAGCCTCTTTGTCATTGGGGTTTTTATCAAGCCGCTGCTGATATTCCGCTGTCTTAACTTCGAAAAACTTATCTCTTCTGGCAGTTACGGTATCCCATAACTCGGTAAATTTTGGCTGACCGGAAAAATCGTTTGAAAGAATTTGCAACTGTTCATAGGCTTCTTCTGTTCTGTTCGCCTTGATCAGTTCTTCCACCAGAGCGAAACGCGTTGTGGTATCCGCAGCATTCTGTTTCAGCATCCGGTAATATTTATCAATGATATATTCCGGCTGTTGTTTTTCTTTTATCCCTTCCCGGCTCTTCGCAGTTGTGTCATAATAGGTATAGATGTAAGGCCGGTCCTGAGCCTGTATAAGTCCGTCCTGGGCTTCCTTGAAATAGGGGCGGAATTTCAATGCTTCATTAAATGCTTCAATGGCAATCTTTTTCTTGCCCAGCCACATGGTGAAATAGCCATAACGGCTCCAAAGGCGGTGGTCACGGGGATATTTTTCAACATACCGTTTGAGGATCTTCTCACCTTTTTCGATATGGTTGTTTCGCGCCAGAATTTCGGTATAGCGGATAACTTCATCGGCTGAGGCTTCTTCCCTTTTGAGATAATCGTCATACCAATCTTCAGCTTTTGTCCACTCACCCAGATTTTTATAACATTTGCCAATTTCAAGATAGTTTATGGGAATATTGGGGTTGATGGCTATTTCGCGTTTGTGACCGTTAATCTTGTCGTTGAGTTTACTGTACCATGCTTTGGTTGCACGGTCCAGATTCTTGTTAACATCTGCATTGGAGGGAGCCAGTTTTCTGGCTGACCGGAAATCAAAAACGGCACTCTCAAGTTGGCCGCGTTTTTCGTAGCATAAACCCCGCATTGTATAACCGTCAACCAGTTGCGGCCTGGCAGCAATAAATTTATTCAACAGATCAATTGCCTCGCCGTACTTTCCCCTTTGCATCATTGCCTGGGCCTCAGATTTGAATACTTCGGCTCCTCCCTGGGGAAAGAGTTGTACAGAACTGAGGATTATGCATAGTGCGGCGACGAAAACACGGAGAAATGCCATATTTCTGCTATCTGATTTCTTCTTCCAGAATTTCGCTTAGTATTGATTCTGCATTCACCACGCTGTCATTGACTTCATATGTGAATGCATAGATATATTTCATGATAACACTAAGGAAATTTGAATCGTTGTTGGGTAAATTTTGTTTGATTTTCGAGACTAATGAATTTAAATTCCTGTCCTCACCCTTACCCATCAGGATCAGGATCTTGTCCTTAACCACGCATAACTTATCTTTTTTATCCGTTGAAAGCCGGATGGCGTTTTGCAACTGATTAATTGTAAGAATACGCTGTTGCTCGGCAATGGGATCCAGTTTCATGGATATTAGCGTGAAGGGCTGGCCGGTGCTCTTATATAGTGCTATCTGATTGTTTAAAAGCAGGCTGAACTCGCTCAGATCATAAAAATTCGTAAATGATATTTTATCGGAAGGACTATCCACATTAGTGATGGGTTTATACTTCTGCGAATTGTTCTGAGACATTGCCGGAGCATTTTCATTGTTCATATCGGAGTCATGACTGCCAAAGGGGTTTTGGAAACGCGCCTGGTTGTCATAGTCGAACATTATCCCGCGATAGGGCTCAATGTAAAAATCGGATGAGAACTGCCCTTCCGTATGCCCCACATTCGGTGTAATAGTAGCTCTTCCACCCTGCTGCTGGGTGCCATTTTCATCAACTTTTTTCTGGATATAAATAATAGCCGTTGAATACTGAGCCAATGAGTCCACGATCATTTGTGCAAGCGGCGTTGCGGGTTCTGCCAGAACCATCAGACTTGTAACGTTTCGCTCTTCAATTGCTTCAATTGTCTGCAAATAGGTCTGCTGCAACAATCCAAGGTTCTCAAAACCAACAAAAGGCGTCAATTCATCGAATATGAGACGTTCCGGCTGATATTGCTCAATAACCGTAACGATATCATTCAGATATTCAACCAGGAAGTTATCAGGGTTTTCAGTTTCGTAAATATCGGTAGGCGGTGCAACACGAACCACGATGATAAGATTTTGATTCATATAGGTCTGCAAATCAAAATCAATTGAAGCGGCATGGATCATCAAATCCTTTGGACGCATGCTCGTGAAGTAGAGACATACTTCCTTGTTTTTTGCGCTTTCCATAGCATAGTGTAATCCCATCAGGGTTCTGCCCGATTTACGGGGCCCAATCAGTAAATAGGTACCGCCGCGGTAAAACCCGCCCCAGGCCTTATCCACTAACGCCAACCCTGTTTTTACTTGATTTACTCTACGTTTCATCATGATCGTTTCTCGGTTTAATAATACTTAAGTGAGCAATATTTATGCCAACGAAAATATTCAATAATTGAACAATTTGCGCAACTATAATTTCTCTCTGTTTCATATCAATACAATATAATTTGCAGACGTCCCAAAACAGTACACTACTTCCGGTAAAAAAGCGGTGAACTGAATAGGAAAATCGCCGTGGCATTTGTCACAATTGTTGGCTCGTTTGTGATGTAATCCATACGATCGTCATAATACTTCACGTCTGCCGAGTTGAATTCAGCATATTGATTGCTTTCCCGTTTGATCGTATACGCCTTAAGAACCGATTCCGGTGCCGGCCCGGCTGCAATTGCACCGGGTAAATAGCCTTTATTAAAGAACGCAACCTGGGAGTGAAATCTTTTTGAAAAAACTGTTCCAAAATTATAGATGAATGATACGCCCCAGGGATTTCGTCCCAATACATAATCAACCTGCAAGGTGGCAACGGAGTCGAACTGACTTGAACCCGTCAGGTTTTTCCAAAAAATGATTTGCAATGCGGCTCCAAGCAGGGTGTTTGTTGTCCCCCACGCACATGAAGTTGCCTCGGAAAAAATGTTGGTGTTTTTATTAGTGTTAAACTGCGTGATGTTTTTTAGCAAATAGTCTTTAAGTTCAGCGGCATAGGGCGCCACCCGGAAATAGGCAAGCGCGTTAATGTCACCCCAGCTCCACCAATAATCAGGCTGGGTGCGCAGTGCAAGTGATTTCGCGTCATTGAGATATTCGGGTTTATTGGTCGCCTTGTATAACTCGATGGCACCAATTGCCAGTTTCGCGGTATATCCACGGTCAACGTACATCCCGGCATTTGACGGCGCGATATCCGGAACCTGATTCCTCACGGCATAGAGTTTTTCAGCCGTAGTTAAAAGAGTATTTGCAAACGCCTCATCATGCAACGCCTCTCTCCATACCCGCGAGGCAATTGCCAAACTTGCAGCGTAGATACCAACCGTGTTTTTCCCGATGCCGCGAAACGCGGGACGCTGATAGCGCAGCGAATCATTTTCCGGAAGCCGCCATGACTGATCATGGTCTTTCATGTCCTGCACCTGATCGATGAGCGATGTGCCCTTGTAATTGCATCTGAGCAGCCAGTCAAGCCCTACACGGGCTTCCTCAAGGATATCCGGTACGTTATTGTGGTTCCTGTCACTTTGCAGGTTGGCTTTGTTCTGTTCGTAGGATAAACAAAGCATGTAAGTTGTATATGCCGTTGTATTCAAAAATTTTATATAGTCACCGGCATCATGCCATCCGCCGGTTACGTCGGTTTTGCCAACCGTGTTGTCTCCCACGACGTTTGGCGAATCGAACAGGTGACATACCTTGTGCAGTTTCGGGTTGGTGGGTCCACATCTCTGCACTTCAAGAAACGTCAGCAATGAATCGGTCATGTGTTCATACAGCGCTGTTCCCACCTTGAATACGGGGCTCCTCTTCCCTCCCATTTCCAGATAATATGTTCCCTTTTCTGTAAAACCCGTGAAATCGGCGTAGTAATGGTAATTGAAATTCCCCCAGACTCCCTTGTTCTCAGAAAGCGGGCCTCTGAATTTTTCTTTTCTGCTTCCGGCTTCAAAAATGATGAATTCAGTGGACTTCAAGGGGCGTTTGGCAAAAATTACACCGAGTTTAACCTGGTCGGGGAAATACCCCACCTGATTGATGCGTATATTCAGGTCTTCGACCACTGTTCCTGCGGCGCTGCAAGAGAGGTTTCCCAGAAGAAGAATTACTGAAACCACATATTTGGTAAATGCACTTTTGATCACTTGTTTCACCAGATCCTTGTTTGCCCATGGTTGCATGAAACGAGCCGGCATCAGGAGATGAGGCCGGCTCAGTTCATTGTTATTATCCGAGAACTTGCTGTTCATTGCCTAAAAAAGCTTTTCCAACGTTACGATTTTGATATTCTCTTTTTTGATGTGCAGAGGGAATTCGGAGATGATCTTATCCTCATCCAGCACCGACTGCGATTTTGGCGACGTATACGTAATGGGTGACGGAGCCTCACTGACTATCTTCTCAACGAGTTTATCGCCTCCGCCGGTTATCATCGCAATTTTGAGGTTATCATACTGGAGATATTTTTTTATCGCGCTGTTCACATCTGCAAGTGTGACCGTATTCAAAGCCGCACGGTATTGTGCAAGGTGCGATTCCTTCAATCCGTAGAACTTGTCGTCGAGTGCATAGCCCAGACGCGTTGATGTGGTTGGTGCATAGTGCAGAATATATTTCTTCAGGAAATTCCGTGTTGTGGAGAACTGTTCTTCGGTCATGCCGTTGTCCACCAGCTTTTTCAATTCGCGCAGACCGGCCCTCAGGGCAAACAGCGCGGTTTCGTTTGGAACGGGACGAATCCAGATTTCAAACAAGTGCTCTCTGCGGGGAACGTTGACCGGCGGCATACTGAGGCGTCCGCCGTTTGGATAATGTTCAATATAGGAATAGTCACCGTAGTTGAGCCCGCGTGCTTCGCGAATCACCTGATACAAATGTGAACTTGAATTGCGGTGTTCACCCATCCAGGAGTTCGCAACTGCAAGCGCATACCATTCCTTTGATCCGCGCAAGAGCGGAATCGGATAACCAATTGATATTGCAGTGGAAGCAGCGCCCTTGTCCACAACAACCAGGCTCCGTCCCTCAACAGGTTTTGCCTTGATCGCCGGTGGCTGGACAGGCTGGCCTTCAGGCAATTTAGCAAGATCGGCCCAGACTTTATCGACCACTGAACTTTCGTAACCGCCGCCTATTCCAAGAACAAAATTATTCCGGTTATAATAGGTCTGGTAAAAAGCCTTCACGTCATCAAGCGTAATGGCTTTTAAACCGGCTTCTGTTCCCTGGACGGGATGAGCATAGGGTGTTCCAGAATAAACCGCATCATAGAGCGCGGCCTTGCCAAGTTCTTCATCGCTGGAATATTTTAGTGTAGTTGCTATATAATTGATTGCGTTTTCTTTTATCCTGCTGAAATCCTCATCCTTGAAACCCGGCTGCAACAGTTGCTGCGTGAACAATTCGTAATAGGCCTGCAGGTTGTCTTTGTGCACCCGGCCCGAGAACACCACGATTTCACGGCTGGCATTTGCCGAGAACGAAGCGGCCAGGGGAAACAGTTTCTCCAGTATCTGTTCGTAGGAATTAACTTTGGAAGCGGCATCGCCTATCATCTGCGAGGTTAAGTAGGCCAATCCTTCTTTTCCAACCGGGTCATATTGCGCACCCGCGTTGAAAACAATCCTGAACGTGATCGTAGGATCGTTTATGCTTTTTACTTCAACAACTCTGTTTTTATCCATAGTCTGTGCCTGTATCATTGTAATTGCCATTAACAGGAAAATATAAATAGTGCGTTTCATTCTTTTGTGCCTTTCAGAATGATGATGTTTTCATTCGATGCCTTGAAATAGTTCTTAACGGAGTTCATGATGTCGGCCGGAGTAACCGAGTCCAGACCGGCATAAAACGCGTCAACCGCGTCAATATCGCCCGTCATGGTGATGAACTGCGGAAGAATTGAGGCAACAGCGTTGGGGCTGTCCAGTCCCATCAGGAACCCGTATTTATTCCTCATTTTCAACTGGTCAAGTTTTGCATCGGCAACGGTTTCAATGCCAAATTTTGCAATGGTTTTCCGCACTTCGCCAATCACGTAATCGATGTCTTTCTCATCCTTTATTTCGAGGTATATCTCAAACATATAGGGGTCGCGTGAAGGGCCGGGGTTGGTTGAAAGGCTCTGGAGCTTTTGTTCCTGTATGACCAGCTTCTTATATAACTCACTTGTTTCGCCGAAGGCAAGGTCAGCAAGGTGATAGGTTGCCAGATAATCTTTGTTCGAAGTGGAGAACGCATCGGTTTTATAACCCATTATTGCCAAAGGAAGTGTCTTCCCCGTATAGGTTATCTCTTTTTTCCGTGCTTCTTTCTGCACCGGTTCCGGTTCTATTTTGGGCGCGGTATATGCACCTTTCCAACTGCCATAATATTTAACCAGCATTTTTTTGACCTCGTTCTTGTCGAAGTCACCCACGATAACAACAACAGCATTGGACGGCCGGTAATAACGGTCATAGAAGCTCTGCGCATATTCATACTGATTGGGCATGTCTTTAATGTCGCGCTCAAAACCAATGGTGGTATGTTTATAGGTGTGTTTGTCGAAGGCCATATCCCTCAGTGATTCGATGGCAACTTCCCAGGGATTGGTTCTTCCTTTGCGATATTCGCCATACACAGCACCGGATTCCGTCTGAAACTGTTCTTTTTTGTATTTCAGGTTCTGGAAGCGGTCCGATTCAATTTCCATCACCTTGTCCAGATCTTCGGAGGCAAAGTTCAAATGGAAGACCGTCAAGTCATCGCTGGTATAGGCATTGGCATCGGCGCCAATACTGGTTACAATGCTGTCATAGACGTGTCCGGGATATTTGTCGGTGCCGCGGAACATCATATGCTCAAAGAAATGAGCGAATCCGGATTTGCCCGGTTCCCACTCATCCCTGCTGCCGGTGCGCACAACCGTATAGTATGCTGCAAGGCCGGGACTGTCGAACGGAATGAGGATTGCCTTTAATCCGTTATCCATGGTGAATTTTTCATAAGGGAACGGGAAAATTTTGTTTCCGTCACCCTTTTCTGCCTGTAAAACATTTGTAGCCATAATGATCACAAAAATTAATATGAGGTTTTTCATAGTGTATTGGTGGTTGTTAGTTAAAATAATTTCACCGCTCCGGTCCCGGGGCGGTTTTTTATTGCAATCTTTCCATTAATTATTTTCGTTCCTTCAAATTTATCATTTTTAATCAATAATGCTCCATCCAAATCCGCCCAATCTGCCATGGGGGAAAGATGTGAGGCAGCGGAGATGGCGCAGGAGGTTTCGGTCATGCAGCCGAGCATCACTTTCATGTTGAAGGCATGGGCAGTTTCGAGCATCCGTTTGGCTTCCCGCATTCCTGTTGCTTTCATGAGCTTTATATTCACGCCGGAAAACGCGCCTTTGATCTTTTCCATGTCGCACAGGCGCTGTACCGATTCATCGGCTATCACCGGAATGGGACTGCGTTCCGTTATCCAGGCGTGATCTTCCAGATTATCCTTATGCATAGGCTGTTCAATCATCAGAACGCCCTTTTCAGCGCACCATTCGATAGTATCCAGGGCAAGCTGCCTGTCCTTCCAGCCCTGGTTCGCGTCGGCTATTATTGGTTTTCCCGTAACCGAGCGCACGGCCTCAATCATCTGCCGGTCCGACTCCCCACCCAGTTTCACCTTGATGATCTTGAATTCCTGCGCTTCCTGCACTTTCATTCTCACCATGTCGGGCGTGTCGATGCCGATGGTGAATGCCGTGTATGGCGCCTTCCTGGGGTTATAGCCCCAGAGCGTGTACCAGGGTTTACCCAGCAGTTTGCCGATCACATCATGCAGGGCAATATCTATGGCTGCCTTGGCGGCGGAATTGCCCGGTGCAATTGCATCAACATAAGCAAGAATGGTCTCCAGTTCAAACGGATCAGTAAACTGTTCAAGATCCACTTTCCTGAAAAAATCCGCGGCGGTACGCTGTGTTTCGCCCAGATAGGGCGGCATGGAAGCCTCACCGTAGCCGGTAACGTTTTCATATTCGATCTCGACGAGGACAACGGGTGTGGTTATCCTGCTGCTGCCCGCCAGAGTGAACTGGTGTTTTAATTCGAGGGTATAGTTATAAAAAGTTAAATGCATCATCCGGTTATCTGTATCAGAAAACAATCCTTGTCTGTTATGCCCTGACAATTCAGGTAATTAAAATACAAAAAAATGTTGTGAAATGAGAGGAGAGACATTAGCGCAGCGGGTGGTTAAAATTGGTGTCCGCCCCCTTCAGGGGCGACTGTGTTTTGCTGAAGCTGCCGTGGGTTGCACCCACGGTTATTCAATGTTAGTCCCTTCGGGACATAGAAACCTAATGTTGTAAACATACCTGGTCCGTCACGCTGCCCCAATCGGGACTGAAGTAGAACATAGAAACCTAATGTTGTAAACATACCCACGTCCTGCAGACCAAATGATGCAGCTATGCAAATTCAGTCTTTTCAGGACTTGTACTGATTACGCGGCGGGGAATGCCTGTTGCGGGCGTCAGGGTTGGGGCAATGGTGTCAACTTAGCAGAAACCGTGGTACCCTGACTATAGTATTTATCATGAAACAGCTCGGATTAGGTAGATTCCCGCCTTCGCGCATAGGCGTCAACTTAACAGCGAAATTGTTGAGATGAACCCCTCACCTCTAAATACCGCCACCGCGGTACTTCAAAGCGCTACATATGCGGGGTTCGGCTTCCTTACTATCGAAAAGGGTTCGATTCTGGAATGAAGTGTGAAACGGAGACCAATTGCCGTGTACTGATAGAATTCGAAGCAGGTAGATTCCCGTTTTCACGGGAATGACACCTGCCCAAGAGCGTGTTAAGTTGACGCCTATGCGCCTTCGCGGGAATGACATTAGCCCAGAGCATTCGTTAAGTTGACACCATTGGGGTTGGGGTGAGGGTGAGGGCGGCTGCAAACTGTGAACGGTTGAGGGTCTGAGCGTTCACATCGTTCACAGTTGGGGAGGAAAATGTTGCGAAAATGAATCAAAAACGCATACTATGAACGGTTAAGAGTCTGAGCGTTCATAGTTGAAGGGGGAAATGTTGCGAAAATGAATCAAAAACGCAGACTATGAACGGTTAAGAGTCTGAGCGTTCATAGCGTTCATAGTTGGAGGGGGAAATGTTGTGAAAATGAATCAAAAACGCATACTATGAACGATGTGAACACTTTTTGGTGTTTTTATTTTCCGGATTATAAGTCGTCCCACTCGGTTAACTGATAGCATCCGAAGCGAGGAGATTTTACGAGTCCGGCAATGAGCAGTTTTTTGAGAAGCTGGGATACAAGGTTACGGCTTTTGCCCAGTTTTTCGGCTATCTCACTTACCGTCATGATATGTTTACCGTTGTCACAGAGGATGTGGAGGATATCCTGGCGTTCGGGGGAAGCCGTGCAGTATTTGCCTTCGAGGGAGACGGACCATCGCCAGGTGCGCTTATTGAAGAGGCACGGGAGGTTGGTGTCGGGAATGTCCCTGCCCTGAATATGGATGCTGCTGCTTTTAACGTCATCGGCGTTGCCTGTTGTTTCCAGAAGGATGGTGACATCGGCGAGTGCAAAGAGGCCGGGAGCGCCGGAGAAGGCGTCCTGATCGTCATCGACGCTGTTCCTTTTGGAGTGATGGATGAAGAGGATGCAGATGCCGCGTTCGAGGGCGAAGCGCTGCATGATGGCAAGGCGTTCAAAGTCATCCATGTGCCACCTTTCCCTGTTTTGTTTGTCTTTTGCCAATGCACGCTGGAGAGTATCGAATATGATGAGTTTTATTTCGGGGACTTTTTTGAGTACCGTTTCAAGAAATTCGGCACAGTCGTTTGTGAGGCGGGGAAAGTCGAGTGTGCCGGTGCCGGTTGCGTCCGAGCCTGAAACCCGCTCCGGGAAAATGAGTCCGGGGTTGCATGATTTGCCAGGCAGGGCTTTGCTTAGCATTTGCGTGCGGCTTTGCATACGTTGGAAGGAGTCCTCATAGGGCACATAGAGAACGCAGGCGGGATTGGAGGGGAAGAAATCGAGCACCCTTCGGCCACGGGTGATGCTGATGGCCATGTTGAGTGCGAGGAAGCTCTTGCCGGATTTGGGACGACCGGCGAGAATGCAGAGACCTTGCGGCAGCAGGTTATTAACGAGCCAGGTGACGGGTGGCAGTGACTGGTTCATCAGGTCGGTATCGTGTATGAATTGGAATGCCATAGTTAGTTTTCTCCATTTATTATATCGGATATATATACGGCTAAAATAGTGTTGTGCACAGTATGTGTCAATTGTATGAGGGCAGTGCACGGTGCAGTGCACAACGTAGTGCGGCGTGCACTACCAATGATTGCGCTGATTTTTAAAATGAAGAGGAATTTTTGATGACGATGAAAAGACAACAACTGAAACGGGCGCGAACCACTCCCCGCGGGCGGGATTTCGGAGGCCTCAAGATTGAAACACCCGGCGAGCGCATAGGCGTCAACCTAAGAACCATATTTTTAAAGTATACCAGAGGCGAACTCCTCACCTTTATATCGCATCTCCCGGAGGGAGAGGAGACTTTTAGCAGCCAATAATGCGGCTTTTTTGTTCCATCGCTCTTTGGGCGATGGTTAGGGTGACGGCATTTATCACCGAAATCCGGCTTAAATAAGTTTTAATCATCGTTTAATGACTCAAGAATTTATCTTATGATTGGCTCTTTAGAACCCGCTTACGTGGCTTTGTGACCATCCGGTGGAATATATTACAGAGCACTGTTATAGCTAATAGCAGAATTAAGTTGACGCCTATGCGCCGAGACCGGACACAGTCTAACGGAACTCTATTATAAAAATAATAGATGTTATTCTGAGCATTTCATTAACCGAATGTTGTTAAGTGTATATACCGCATATTCAACCCCTGAACGGGGTTGGCGGATCATTGTCTTTGATGGATGCTACCAATGTGCAAACCCTGACGGGTTTGGAGCATAGTGCATTTGCAAGGCGATTAACATGGCTGTTAAGTTGACGCGTATGAGCGAGCGGGATTTCGCCTATGGGCTCAAGATTATTTTTGATTACTCTGAGAAGATGACAAGTGAATTGAAACGGGTGCGAAACACGCCCCGCGAGCGGGATTTCGGATGGATCACACAGATACCCTAGAAGTTGCCGCGTGTATTTTCGCCCTCACACATCATGAATGTTGAATCTCTTGGGAGAAATCTCTCTGGGAGAAAGCAGTATGGAAGGCGAAATTATAGTGATCAACAAAAAGAGAACCAAGAAAGAACTTAAAATGTTATCGAATAAAATTTTCTTTATAAAATTATGTTTACCCCCGAATATTTCAAAACAAAGTATAATTTGACAGAAGGTGAGTTTATGATATAATGGAAAAACAAAGTTCGCTTTCATTCTCTCATTTAAAATTTCTTTTCAGTTCAAATTGAAGCTTTCCCGCGCCTTAAAAGAATTGCGTGAAGAAATTCATGAGTGGAGCGAAAAGCGGGAAAAACTGTTTGAGCGAGAGAAGCGAGCGAGTTGTTTTCCCGCCGCGGAACGAAATGAATTTTAGCAATTATTTTACAGCGCATGTTCTTTTGGTACTTTTCTTGCGCCAAGAAAAGTACAGGACAAAAATATTATAATCATTATCTAACAGAACGTGAGTTTACGTTATAATGGAAAGAGAACAAAATTCTGACACTCTGCCCTAATCTGATGATCCGGGACTATCCGAAAATCATTCAGTAGTTTCCGTGTCTTCCGTGCCTTCAGTGGTCACAAATGAGCGTGCCATTACCAAAGTCCACCGTAACATGCGCCGCCAGACCCGCCGTCCCTGCCTCACTTCTGAGGAAATAGAGTCGATCCGGATAAAATTCAAAGAATACATTGAAAATACGCCGCTGCCGATAGTAAGCGAATTTGCCTACGAAATCGACGTTTCAAAGCAGATATTCTATGATCATGAGGAACTAAGGCCAATCACCGAACGCGCCACCTTAAAAAAAGTGGCCGCCTATGAAAGCGGCATGGTCACAGGGACACTGGAAGTGGCCGCCTGAATTTTCGCCCTCAAACAGCATGGTTGGAAAGACCGCCAGGAAGTTGAAAATATCGTAATCGATAAGAAAAAGGCTAAAAAGGAGCTGGAAAATTTGTTCGAATAATTACCCACAATAAATAACTGGAATTATTATCAATACATTTAAGCACAAGTAATAGAATATTCGAATTGAAGTTTGATTTAATTTACATAACCTGCTATACATTTCAAATATTTTATTGAGTCATCCTCTTGCTAATCATTATTTGTCAAATAACCATTCACTAGGACTGCTTAAATAGATCCTTTCGGTTTGGTCTTTATATCTCACAATCATTTGGCATTCAATTGTATAAATGCCCGGTCTTTTTGCATTTATTCTTAGAATAAATGTTTCAGGTTTTTTGTACTCCAAATACATAATTCCAATATCCTTAACTTTACCATGATCAATCCTTTTTATAGCAGGGAAAAAATTTGTTTTACTTCTAGATGGATTATCTATCTCAACATAAAGGACATTTGCTTCTTCAAAAGGTGCAGGAAGCATTGCTTCGTATTTTGGTAATGGTTTATAATCAGAGACTTTTACAATTATATCATCAATAGAAACCCGTCCTATATCATTTCTCGTTTCAAGATCAAATTTTAACGCACAAGCAGTGCCGTAAAAACGAGACATTTTTTCTAAATGATCTGTATCTTGTATATAGGCTAATGGATATTCATTTTTCCCGCTAATTGCGTAGGCACCGCCGCCAATCCAATTAACTGCATAAATTTTGATAAAATCAAAATAAGCGGTTCTATTTGCAATTTGATACACTTGCGCCATTGGGGGCTCAGCGATAGGATTTTTGGTCTTAGTGATAACCGTAAAACCCAAGCTAAATGTCGCTATTGTAGAAATAAATAAAATCAGAATAGCCATAATTCTTTGTCTTCTACTATAAGTATAATATTTCATTTTGATACTCATATTTTTTATATCTAACATAGAAGAATCAGTAATTGATTTTTTTAACATTCTATATAAACAGTAATACGTAACTAATAAATATCCAATTATCAGGATTGTGAGAGAGTATACAGGATTTATTGCTATTTCTCTAAAGTAGCTAATGAACCCTGTTATTTGGATTATAGCTCCAATTAAAAGAGCAATATCTTGGAGATGATTCTTTATCATAACTCATTATATTCGAAAAATGATTTAAACTTATAACTTGAAAAATTTATAAGTTCACCGTTTGCGTTATTTATGAATATAACAAACATAATTTAAGAACATAATATATTTTACTGAATATTGCAATTGAATTATTGCAAATACAATCACAGTATGTGAACCTGCCGGCTATGGTGCCAATGAAATTTCAGTGGCAAATTAGCAACCAGTGCCAGATAATTCATCAATTTGTTTTTCGGGTTGCGTTTGTTCGCCCGCCTTCGGGGACGTAAGATTTGAGTGATTCATTCTCCGCGGGGTTCCCCCGCGGTTATTCACATTGTGCCCTTGTCAAGGCACCTTTTTAGTTATATCGACCCCAAGGGAGATCCATAATGCTACTGCGTTTCAAATTTATGTAACGATAATGTTTTGCCAAATGATTAGGATGGTTCCAGTAAATTAATCGACTCTTTTTAGTAAGCTATTAATCTCTTGGCATATCTTCCCCGATTTTATACTTTTTCTGAAAATAATCATTTATTTGTTTATACCCATCATCTATAATTTTTGGAGTTTCCCCAAAAATAATCACTCTTTTTCCACCAGCGCTAAATAGAGTTCTATAGCGAAGAGCTTTTGGATGGATTCCAGTAGTTTATAGAACAGAAACAGCGGTCGTTTTTTTCTTAAGAAGCTAAAATCTATAAGCCAAGTAAACAACATCTTCTGTCGTTTTTGCAGGTATTGCAAACAGTTCCACAGCGCAAGGATACTTATCTGAATCAGCACGACCAGTTGCTGAAAAGCCTTATATGATTGTACCCTGATATCTTCAAGCGCTAACGCTTGCTTGACAAACCGAATCCCTTCTTCACAGCCCCATCGTTTCCCATATAACTTTGCTATTGCTAAAGCGTCACGCAGTTTCCTGATGGGAACATTAGTATAAAAATAGCTTCGCTCGCCGGCTTTCTCTATCCCCTCAACAATAATTACTTGAAGAGGGATCGTTTCTTTTACCGTACTCCCATTCGGTACTACCTTTATTGTACAGTACCCGTATTTGATCTTTGTTTCTCTTTTTGCCCATTTCATCTTGCGTCCATTTTTCTGTAACATATAGTATTGATAAAACGGATATCTGCCAGGTAGTTCTGTTTTATTAACAATATCCTGTATCAGTTCCATATGCCCCCCTTCATTCATAACGCTCCGAACTTTATACCCGCGAATTATAAAGGATAAACGCATGCTGCTGAAAAAGGCAAAGTTCCAGCTGCTGTCAAATCCCCGATCCATTATCCAATGCCCAACCAATCCAAAAATAGTTACTATGTGTTCAACGGCATTTTTGATTTCGGTATTTATACTGGTAAAACCCTTGGCTTTTGTCGAAAACATATCCATATACAAAGGAATATGCTCCCCCTTGTTTTGGATTCCCTCGATAACAACACTCCAATAACCATCAACCAGTTTTCCTTCTGATCCGTCATGAACCTTGTCCATGCATTCAAACACATGACTGCCTTCTTTATTAATGTCCGTTAAATCAAGTGCAAAGACGGGCTCTTTCCCCAAATAGCCACTGTGGTGGACTATTTGGTTTGCATTCGAACGGAGGAGGGTCGTTTGGAGTTCGCTGTGTAATTCATATCCCAATCGCTTCTCTATGCCATGGAATGAGTGATTAGCCTTAAGGAGCGCTGATGCTATGCGGCTAAGAACTGAACTTCCGCTCAGAAGGATACCGCTGATCGCTTCTGCAATAAACCGACGTTTCGTCCCTTTTTGCCCTATACTGACTTTACTGCTGAAATCATGCAATAATCTTTGAAGTTGAATTACTATTTGTCTTGCAGGCAGTTTTTTTTTCCGCGCAACCATTGCTTTTTCCTTTCATGGTAATTACGGAACTATAACTTATTGTTTTGCCTGTTTTTAGCAAATAGTATTTTTGGGGAAACTCGAACTATAATTTCGTATAGGCTGTTCATTTTTTCATATATTTCTTTAGAGAAATAAAGCTCGCCCTTCCTCAAATTTTCGGCCCTATCCGAAACATCCAGATATAAAAAAAAATCCTGACCCGCACGTTTTACGCAATGAATTATTTCGAAAACATCCTGATCCATTAAGACTCTATATAGATACAATCGTTCTGTCAACCGCGCTATACTTTGAGAGAAAAGTTCCTTTTCTTTTACTAAAGCAGTCTGTTTATCTAAAATCGTTTTTGCATAATTTCTTGCCTTATAAATAAGTTCTACCATTTCAATCGCCATTGGCATCTGCTGCTTCATGATGTCAAGCTTTACCTGGTTTTTAAATGTCTCTTCAGACTCCGCATTCTTATAATAGCTATCAATTGCCCGTTTAATCCATTCACGGAAAACATAAATAAGCAAGGCTACAAAGCCCAATGAAAGCAGAGATGAAATAAATTGTAATAAAAAAAAACTAAAATGGTTCATATATATCCCAGTGAGTCTAATGAAAGTAAAATCGAAAGCGCTTCCACAGCCTGTTTTGCATCATTCCCACAGGCAAAAACATTTATCTTTTCGCCTTTACTGGTGGCAAGCGTCATGACGCTAATGATATCCTTGGCATTAGCGAAATATTTATTCCCTAAAAGGAATATTTCAGATTCAAATTTCACCGCATGTTTTATTATGTCAACTGATGCCCGTGTGTGCAGACCACCATTCACAACAATGGGAGTTTCATTACCAAGAACTTTTTCTGTATCAACGGCCCCGTCCTTAAACCATTTACTCCAAATTGTCTTGAATTCAATAATTGGATTAGAAAATATTTCTTTTACAATTTCCGCTGCCCTTTCCTCATCGGCTCCGGAAAGCCGTATCATAATAGTACTATTTTCCTTCTTGAGAAAAAAAAACGGAAGCGTTCTTGCCTGATCAAAAACATATTTTGGCAAGCCGAGATTAAAACTATTTTCATCAATTATCAGTTCAACAGATGAATTAAATAGTAAGTAGCTATTTTGTAGAAGCTCGAAATTGCTTTTTGCTATGAAGTAGTCCTCCAAACTTCCAAATACATGCAAGAAATTAGTTTTATCTGACTCTTGTAACCTATCAAAATTAACCATAAGGCACAGGTTTGTGATCGGGAAAGCGATATTTATTTTAAATTGTTTCATGTCTTTCAATTCATTGAAAAATCAAGTTTTCCTTAGCATAAAAGATTTAACTTACCAATACAAACAAATAAGTACAATTAGGGATTATATCTTTACTTGTTTATCAGCGCAAAGCTTCTGCTAAAATTCGCTTTCTTCCGCCGTTATAGCCCTAGATAAAATGACTATATTATTGATCCGGTTAATTTTTCTCACCAATAGCGAGAGATTGGTTTATTCCTTTAATTCCTCAGGTGAACGAAGGATTATCCAGCTGCTGTCGGCAGTTTTTCCAATACGTTCAATAAAGCCTTTTTTTCTCAGAGCATCAAAATGTTTCCGTACAGCAGATTCATTTATCCCAAGAATTTCTGCAAGCTCTTTTCTGGTAATAGACGGATTTCCCGCTATCAGGCTCAAAACATTGAGCTGCTTAGCGGTTAATTTTGGCAACAGTTCCTTTTGGCCACCTATTTGGCCACCTGTCTGACCACCTACCTGTCCCTTGTCTGTCCCTTCAGATTCGGGCCTTACTGTAATGAAGGTGACTTTAAACCAGTCAATCCTTCACGCATTTCCCCCGTCACTTCATTTTCTCCATCCAGCGTTCGGGTTTGCCGAGGGGGGTGAAGCCGTACTTTGCGTAGAGACCGTGGGCGTCGGCTGTGGCCAGCAGCCACCGTTTAACTATCTGTAATTCGGGGTGGGACATGATGACTTCCATCAGCCATTTCGAAAGTCCCTGCGCACGATATTCCTCAAGCACGAACACATCGGCCAGATAGGCAAACGTTGCAAAATCGGTGATAACACGGGCAAAGCCGGCTTGCCGGTCTTTATGATATATGCCAAAACATAACGCACCTTCCACGCACCGGATAAAGGTTGCGTAAGGCCGCTCATTGGCCCAATATGACCGTTCGGAAAGATAGGAGAATATAACGTCAAGCTGGAGCTTATCCTTATCCGTGCTGATCGAATAATCTCCTTTTAAAACTGTCAGTGCATCCATGGCCTTTGTTCCTGTAGTTTAGTTGAGTATATAGTGATTTACGGAACCGCAACATCCGTGTCCAAAGGAAAGTACCTTCTTAAAAGCCAGCGAACAATAATGCCAATAAAACAGAAAACCTGCAATCAATCAAGCATAATATTTTTCCATAGCCGCAGGTGTGATTTTGGTTATATCACCACCGGAAAAGGAAATAGGCAAGCGGCAGAAACACCACTCCCCTGCCAATATACATACCAAGCTTTGGCCGGTTCTCTTTCAGCCGGTTCCACACGATGGCAACATCCTGCACAACAAGTATCATAAGAATGGTTGCAAGGATACATTCATACTGATTAAGCGAATTCTTTATTATGTCGCTCAGCCCGCGGTTGGCCCAGAGGTATTTGTATATTATCATCAGGTGCAGCCAGTAAGCAAGCAGCGATGCCTTGCTCAGATCGAGCACAGCCGATTTGGAAAAATCGACTTTCAGACAGACAAGCCAGCACAGGTAGAAGATCACCGACACGTACCCTATCCGTGCCATGAGGAAGAAAATGTTTGGCTGGGGTACCCAGATATAGATAGGTGAGTTACCGGTGAAGAGCAGGTGCCCGAGGATTATCATGGCAACTCCGGCAATGAGAAACCGGGTGAAGAATTTTTTGGTGAGGGCGGCATCGCCTTTCACTTTCTGGAACAGCGTGGCAACCACACCGCCGGCAAACAGAAATGCCAGCCAGGGAAACAGCGGGAACAACGATCCGCCGGTGTTATTGAAATAGTTCGCCACACCCCAGGGCAAAAACCCGTGGAAGTTGATCATATACATGAACGGTGACAACACGCCCACCAGCACCGTCAGGGCCGCCAATGTCCATTTCAGGCGTGGCGTGGATATTTTGAGCAGCCGCAGGGCGAACAGCACCAGCAACCCGACCGCAATAGTCTGCAGAACATCCACCTTGAAAAAGTCCGCCCATTGTTCCGCCTGGAAATAGGCCACCATCTCGTGCAGACTGAACAGGTTCCAGCGGACGCTGTAGCCAATTATCCATATAGCGAGGAGGCGTCCCAGTTGTTTCCAGAAAACACCCGAGAACTTGCGGTATTCGTCCATCTTTTTTTCCGTGGTGAACACGAAGATGAAGCCCGAGATGAACAAAAACGAAGGAGCAACAAGGCCATTGATGAAATTCAGCGTGTGGAACCACCCGGTTTGCCTGAGGGCAGTTTGCATAAACGCATTGAACACGTGGACTTCGATCATAACTAAAATGACGATGGCCCGGTGAAGGTCTATAAATTGCAGTCGTTCGCGCATAGGTAACTATAGGTTATTTCAGAAATATACTTTGTTTCGACAATAAGAGCCGTTGCAAACAGGATACCGTTAGAATCTGATAAAGAACATCACAACTGTGAACCCACCCCTAAGAGGCTGTCTCAAAAGGGTAAAATGGTACGCGGATAACGCGGATTTGAACGGATTTCCACGGATAGAAATCAAATATTTGACTTTTAAGACAGCCTGATTATCAGGATTATTGTTTCCAGCCCATTGCGATTGGGCAGGAGAGTAAACCGTAATTTTTCTATTTTTACAAGATGAATTATACAAAATTTCGCTTCCCCATAAAACACATGGCGCAAAAAAGGAATTTATGAACATTTTACTTTCCGGAGCAACTGGACTGATTGGCGGAGAACTGGCCGCAAGACTGCATGACGGGGGACACAATATTATTGTCCTCACCACCAGAAAAAAGCTTCCCGAAAATCTGGCAACCGTTGCCGACGGCTTTGTTTCATGGGACAGCAATTACCGCATCAATGAACCGGCAAAACTGGCTGAGATCGATTCGGTTATCCACCTGGCAGGTGCAAGCGTTGTGGGGAAACGCTGGAACGCAGCCTACAAAGCGGAGATACTGAACAGCAGAACTGCATCGACCGCGGCGATAATTGATGCATTCAAATCGATCAACCACTTCCCCAAAACGTTCATCTGTGCCTCCGCAACGGGTTTTTACGGCAGCCGGAAAGACGAAATTCTCACCGAGGCATCCTCCAAAGGAACAGGATTTCTTTCCGATGTTTGTTCATCGTGGGAAGATGCGGCACGGCAATCGGAAAAATATGGTGCCCGGTGGGTGAGCGTGCGGACGGGAATTGTGCTCACCACCAAAGGCGGGGCGCTGCCGCAAATGCTTCTGCCCTTCCGGCTTTTTGTTGGCGGGCATCTTGGATCGGGCAAGCAATGGTTCTCCTGGATTTCGCTTGAGGACACGTGCGCCATTTTTGCATACGTGCTTGAGAACAACCAGGCATCGGGCGTCTATAACGCGGTTGCGCCTCATCCGGTGCAGATGAAAGAGCTGGCAAAGGTGATTGGGAAAACCCTGCACCGGCCTTCCCTGTTCCCCGTGCCCGGTTTTGTGCTGCAGGCAGTTATGGGTGAGGCATCTGTTGAGATAACCAAGAGCCAACGGGTGCTGCCGGCAAGGCTGACTGATGCGGGTTATCAGTTCAAATTCAGCGACATTACTTACGCGTTAAAGGAGATAACAGGCAGGGGACTATAAATTAGCCTGCGTGTTTTTTTTAATATTGCTATCTTTCTGAGTTTATTTTATATAATTATCAAATTATTCTGAGGCGCATGAAAAAATTAGTATTGCTCATATGCATGGGTTTAGCGTGCTCTACCTTTGCGCAAAGCCCCGACGATAATGTAATTGTGGGAAGTGCCGGCGGCAAAAAAATATCCAAACACGATCTGCAGGAACGGTATGAATTCACTCCAACTCTTTATTCCCAGAACAAAGGGACCATCGAGAGCGCGCGGCTTAATTTTCTGCACGGTCTGATTGCCGAAAAGCTCTGGGCACTTGATGCCGAAGAACGCCACCTGGACACTTCACGGGCCATCACTTCAGCCACCCGCCAGTTTGAGAGCATGTTCATCCGGGATAAACTGTACATGGATGAGATCAGAGGAAAAGCCGTTTATACCGATGCCGAACTTGATGAAGCGGTACGCCGGCAGGCAACCAAACTCTACGTGCGTTATATCTACGCGGAAGACTCCACGGAAATTTTTGCCCTTTATAATGTTCTGCAAAAAGGTGCCGATTTCGATACCGTGGTTTCCACCCGCGATGAATACAGCCTGCAAAAAAATCCACAGGAAGTGAAATATGGCCAGATGGCAGAGGATGTTGAGGATGCTTTGTATGCCTTAACCGGGAACAACTATACGCAGCCCATCTATACACCTGCCGGTTGGTATATTTTCCACATCGTCAACCTGAAACAGGAAATGACAATCCACCCGGGTGATCCGACTGACCGCACGACGCAACTGGCAAAAAAGGTGCTCAAAACCAGAAAAGAGAACGAACGGTACAAACAGTTTTTCTATAAGTTTTTCAACAACAAAAAGGCCGAGATAGATGCTGCCCTGCTGAGATCGTTCGCCGTGCATCTTTCGACAAATCTGCGTGAAAAGAAGAAATACATGGGAATGGCGGACACCACCATCGTCAGTCTGGAGCCCCAGGACGCGGCAAAAATATTATCGCTGATAAGCGCGGACTCGTTGAAAAAACCGTTTGTTGTCACTGAATATTTTGCCAACACCTATTCCGATTTCATCCTGGCATTCACGTTTGAAGGGTTCCGCATAGCGGACGTGAGTCTGCAAAGTATATTTAAAAATCTCCAGATACGGGCGCGGAAATATCTTGAGAGTGAGTTCCTTGCAGCGGAAGGGCGCAAAATGAACATGGATAAGGACCCTGAAGTTGTGCGGCAGGTTGGCATGTGGCGGGATAATTATCTCTCCCAGATGTTACGGAGGCTATATGCCGATTCGGTGAATGTTACCGATGATGAGACAAGAGCATTGTATAAAAAGCAAAACCGCGATTACGTATACCCCAAAGCTGTGAGCGTGCAGGAAATTTTGACTGACTCGCTTGAGACCGTTGAGACCATTCTGAACCGTCTGAAAAACGGTGAGGAGTTCAAAGTGCTGGCACATGCTTACAACAAACGCGCTGCCACGAAGCTGACCGATGGCGCCTATGGCATTACACCCGTGGACAGATTGGGAGACATTGGGCGGATTGCATGGGATATGAAAGTGGGCGATGTTTACGGGCCGCTTAAAATGCCTGAAGGCTATTCCATTTTTAAACTGCTGGATAAAATGGAGGAATATGTTGAGCATCCGAAACAAACGTTCGAAGAGCGTAAGGACCGCCTGCGAACGGAGATTGTTTCCGACCGGATAAAGAAAAAATTTGACCGCCACACCGTTGAGCTTGCACAGAAATATGGCATCAACGTGGACTGGCAGGCCTTCAAGACGGTTGAAACCAGTACGATACCTTCATTTGCCGTGAGGCGACTGGGATTCGGCGGGCAGATCCCGGCCGCTCCGCTGTTTGCACCGGACTATGACTGGATATACGATTATGCGAAGCAAATTCAGCAGAACCCGTAATTTGGGAATTGCCGAAGTATGATTTTGAACGCCGCAGAGACCTGAGTTTTTGCGGCGTTTTTTGTTATATCTGCGCGTGAATAGACAGCCACTCAAAGATACGACAGCCTCCCACTGGCAGACGGACTCAAACTAATTAATCGTTTTTGTTCGCCCCTCCAGGGACGTAAAACTCTGAAGCAGGTTACCATGGGCTTGCCGCCCATGACCCGCCAGACGCATAGGCGTCAACTTAAAGAGATGATAGTTGCCGATCGGTTAGCAGATTCAAATCCATTAATGGGTTTTGTTCGCCCCTATTCAGGGACGGAGGGCTCTTCGGCAAGTTACCGCGGGCTCACGCCCACGGTTATTCAAATGCAGCCCTTTCAGGGCATAAACAAATCACAATAATGCCAACTAGTCATGCTGAGAGATACATATTGACCGTTGGAAGCGTAGTAGTTCAAATTTTAAGTTGACGCCTATGCGCTTTCGCGGGAATGACATATGTTCTGTGTTTTCGTTAAGTTGACTTCGATGCGTCACTACGAGACGTGTGACAGCAAGAGGATCAAATCTCAGAATGGGAGCTGAATGCACCTTTTAGACTATTTTGAAAAAAATTAGAGATGAACCCAAATTATATCAGACCGCAACGCTCTCTTAAAAGATTTTGGAATATTTATGGTTACTGCACAATTTTTCCCGAATTTTTCAGTAATTTTCGGTTTGCATTCTGATATATTAATTAAAGGAGAATCAACATGTTTTTTATAGATGAAGTAAGAGCCCGGGAAATATTAGACTCACGCGGAAATCCGACTTTGGAAGCCGAAGTTATTTTGGAAGATGGAACGTTTGGCCGCGCAGCCGTTCCAAGTGGTGCATCAACAGGTGAACATGAAGCCTGCGAACTGCGTGATGGCGACAAAGACCGTTATATGGGAAAAGGCGTTCTTAAGGCAGTGGAACACGTGAACACGGTTATTGCCGACGCGTTGTTTGATTTTGATGCCCTCGATCAGGTGGCCCTGGACAAAGAGCTGCTGGCTCTCGACGGTACTGCAAACAAAACCAATCTGGGCGCCAATGCAATCCTTGGCGTTTCGCTCGCAGCAGCAAAAGCAGTTGCAAACGCGCTCGGTCTGCCCTTGTATCGTTACCTGGGCGGCGTTAATGCCAAAGTGTTACCTACCCCGATGATGAACATCATCAATGGCGGAAGCCATGCTGACAACAACGTGGATTTCCAGGAATTCATGATCATGCCTGTTGGCGCTCCCAAGTTTTCAGAAGCACTCCGTATGGGAACCGAAGTGTTCCACACGCTGAAGAGTGTATTGAAGAAAAAAGGCTACAGCACTGCTGTTGGCGATGAAGGCGGGTTTGCACCAAATTTGAAATCAAACGTTGAAGCAATTGAAGTTATTCTGGAAGCCATCAATCTTGCAGGTTACAAAGCAGGAAAAGACATTTGCATAGCTCTTGATCCGGCTACCAGCGAAATGTATGACAAGAAGAAGAAAGTATATCAGTTCTTCAAATCGGACAAATCAGAAGTTTCCTCAGAAAAAATGGTTGATTTCTGGGCATCATGGGTCAACCAATACCCCATTATCTCCATCGAGGACGGAATTGACGAAAATGACTGGGATGGCTGGAAACTGATGACCGACAAACTGGGAAAGAAGATCCAGTTGGTTGGAGACGATCTTTTTGTAACCAACACCCAGCGTCTTGCAATGGGTATTGAAAAAGGCATCGCAAACTCGATCCTTATTAAAGTTAACCAGATCGGCACCCTCACCGAGACCCTGGATGCAATTGAACTGGCGAAGAAAAACGGATATACCGCCGTTATCAGCCACCGTTCAGGCGAAACCGAAGATACGACAATTGCCGATATCGCGGTTGCAACCAATGCCGGACAGATAAAGACCGGTTCAACTTCGAGAACAGAGCGTATTGCAAAATACAATCAGCTTCTCCGCATTGAAGAAGAATTGGGCGAACAGGCTCAGTATCTGGGTTTGAAGTCCATTAACTACAAAGGTTAATCTTTTTTGGTATTCGCCCACGACTTCGGGGTTAATGAATGCGTTACGCTGGTAGCGGTCATACATCCGGATGTCGTGGGCAATTTTTTTTAATCTAATTAATACTATTACAGCCAGAAATGGCAAAATATTTGATAAGGCAAAATAGAACTCACCCCCTGTCCCCTTCTCTAGAAAAGCAAGGGGGAAGGAATACGTCTTTTTTGGGCTCTGGCGCGTCCGGGTTAGGGCAGTTGCTAATTTAAAGGCTGAACGTGTACAAGGGTGAGCAGGTTCTGTTCAATATGGTAATAACAGTGTTGTGTAACAAAATGAAAGCACGATAACCGCTTTCTCCTATGACTTCGATTTTACAATTTTTTTCACATTTTCGTGAATTGCTTTCCAGAGGAGCTTATGTTTTTCTGGCAAATATATTGGAAAAAGCCACCTTCTTTTTTCTCTTCCTTCTATTCGCCCGATCCCTGCCCACTGAATATTTTGGTTTAATCTCTGCAGCATTTGCCGTTGCAAACATCAGCATCTCTGTGTTTGAAGGCGGTTTCAATTTCTATATTCAACGTGCTGTTGCAGGCAAAGAAGAATTCCTGCTCAACCGCATCAATCAGATATTCACGCTGCGTATTATCCTCATGGTTCCCTATCTGTTGTTGAGCATACTCTATTTTCTTCTTTTTTCAAATGCGGTTCTGGCTCTTTCAACCACCATCGTTTTGGCAATTGCCTTTTATTCACTCAACAACATGTGCAATGCCATCTATTTTGGCCTGCACCGGTATAAAACCTCTTTCATTCTTCTCTCCATCAGCCGCTTCATTCTGGTAGTTTCGTTCATCACGCTGCGTGCTTTGCGGGAGAGTCCGGAGATAATAACCTCCACCTTTTTGCTGAGCGGGGTAGTTCATTTCATTATTCTGCTGGCGGCTCTGCGCAGGGAGGGTTATACGCTGAAGTTCACCCGCATTCATCCGGAGACCATAAAGTCAATTTTCAAATCATCTTTGCCCATGGGGCTGGGCGTTATCCTAGTTTGGACCTATGACAAGGCCGACACCGTGCTTATACAGAGTATTTTGGGATACAACCCGGTGGCGTTTTATGCGGTTGCTTACTCCATTTACAAGGGTCCTCAGGCGCTTGCCAACATCATCCTGACCCCGCTTTTCACCGAGTTTTCAGGGCTGTTTGCCTCGAAAGGCTATATTCCCAAAGAGAATTTTATTAAAAACTTCATCATGCTGAGCATGATTGCCGCATTTTTTACCGCTATCGTACTGGCGGCCGCGAAGTTTTTCATACTCTATTTCTATAGAATGCCCTATGTCAGCTCTGTAGGCCTGGTAACGGTAATGATCTTCGCGCTCCCCGGCTTGTTATGGAATAACTTCACCGGGATAACGCTTAACGCGGCAAAAAAGGAGCGTCAGGCCACAACCGCTGTTTTTGTTGCTGTGTTGGTTAATCTGAGTTTGGATCTGGTGCTCCTTTTACACTACAGGAATGTATATGCTGCCGCAGCCGTAACCGTTTTAACCGAATACCTGATATTCGGCATCCAGTTCATTAATATTATTAAACTAAAAATTCTGCAATAGTCAGGAGAACACACCATGCCCATACCCGGAACCCCTGACCTATTGCTGATTGCTCCCGACGGTGAAAATGCTTATCTCACCGGACCCGGGAAATATGCCTCAAGGACTGCACAAATCTTCATCCAGCAGAGCAATATTCAGCTTCTTGCATACCGTAAGAAACACACCGGTTTTTTCAATAAACTGTTTTTCTTTGATACGTTTGGTGAGCAGAACAACTGTTTCCGAGCCGGTTTGGTTTCGTTCCTTTTGCATATTTGGCAGACAAAACCACGGGTGGTCCATCTGCTTTGTTTTCAGCGGATTTGTTTCTTTCTCATGCTGCTTAAGCCATTTCTTAAATTCAGGCTCATTTATATGGTTCATGGGGTTGTTGCAGATGAGGATCGGTTGAAACCGGAGCTTTCCATGTGGTACCGGTGGAAAAACAAAATGGCCGAGAAAGCCATTTTCAAGAGTGCAGATCTTTTGCTTGCTTTCAATCAGGATATTGCAATCAGGGGGAATACGCTGTATCATTCCAAAGCAGAAATACAGACCATAAAACCAGGCATCGATAAGATTTTCTTCTCTCACCAGCACCGTATGGTGAACCTTTCGGGTAAACTGCGGGTTTTGGCAATGGGAGGGTTTGAAAAACGGGAAGAAGCCATTATTAATGTGATCAGGTCACTGGAAACAGTGAAAGAAAAACTGCAATTCGTTCTGATCGGTTTTGAACATTGCGACCCGCTCAGTGCATTGCCCGGATATGCAATTGAAACCGGAGCCAAGGGATCGCTTGAGGAATGGAATGAACTATTGAACGAGTCCGATATTTTTCTTTCAGCCTATCCAAAGGAGACGTTTTCGCTTGCGACGCTTGAAGCGATGGCAGCCGAGTGTGCCGTTATTGTGCATCATCAGATAAAGGCCGCGGGGTGCATTGTTAACGGACAGAACGGATTTATCTTCGGAGGAGAAGACCAACCGGAACCGGCTGGAATTATGGGACAATTGCTTGACAGCACTGCCCTGCGCTATCAGGTTGGGCATGCAGCACGGCTGGCGGTGGCCCCTATGACCTGGGAAGCGATGAATGAAAAGCAGGCGGAGCTTTACCGGAAAATGCTTGCGTGAGACAAGTAATTTCTGTTTGGAGCAAGCTAGCATGGGCAGAGTCAAACACGCATTGTTTGGCGGCGCCGGAGTTGATTTCAGCCGAATAATTTTTCAGTATTGAACAATGATTTTTTTTATATTTAGAATAAGATTTATTTAGAAAGGCAGACAATTGAGTCGATTTAAAGTTGAAGAAAAGAGTTTTGGGAAGTTTTCCACCATTAAGATATCAGATGATTTTTATGGCTCATCATTTGAGATCGCACAAATGGGCGCAACGCTGTTGTCATTTAACGTTAGATCAAACCGGGGCCCGCTGGGAATTATTGAAGGATTTGCCAACGATGAAGAAATGGAACAGGGCGTGGGTTACCGGTCCTGGATCATGGCGCCTTTCACCAGCCGTATCAGGAACAACACCTATGAATTTCAGGGCACGTCCTATAAGTTAGGCGATCCCGATGACCGATCGGTTGTAAATGGTTTAATAGCACGTGAAAATTTTGAAGTCTCCTATCTCAATATTCTGGATACTGCCGTTGAAGTTGAACTGATGAGCGAAAGCCTCATAACCAATCCACGCGAGGGCTATCCCTTTAAAGTGGCAGTAATTGTAAAATATAAATTTGAAGGGTCCGCACTCACCATAACCATCAGCGGAAAGAACATGGGCGAGACTGCTGCACCATTCTACTGCGGCTGGCATCCGTATTTGCGGGTGAGCGACAAACTGATTGACACAACCATACTCTCAATACCCGCCGAGCGGCTGGTGCTGACAGATGCTTCTTTCATTCCCTTCCGGGGACAAATGACCTTCACACCGCTTTCCAATTTGCCCGGGTCCGATTTCCGTTATTTTGTCTATTCAAAGAAACGGATGCTGGGACGCAGAATACTTAACGTGTGCTATTCACATCTTACACCGGGAGTTGACGGGCTGGTGGTTTCCCGGCTTGAAAACCCTGAGACAGGCACGGCGTTGGCCCTGAAACAAACACGCGGCGCACTGCATGCCTATACAGGCGATGATCTTCCTGATCGTCAGCGTTCAGCAATTGCATTTCTGCCGTCGGAACAAATAACCGACGCGTTTAACAGAGAAGATTGCGCGGAAAACATTACGCTTCGCCCCGGCGAACAGCGTGATTTCTCAGTTGAACTGGAATTTATTCAGCACTGACCATTTATCCTATTCTCTCCCCCATCATATTTAGTTGGGGGAGAGATTCAGGGCTCTCACCTCACACCGACTTATTCTTCCCCGTTTTTCGAAAATCCAACGACATGAATAAAAGAATTGATAGAATGGCGAGTATCACATAGTTGGCTTTTGCTGTGAACAGATAACCGGATAAGTCAACCACCTTTATAATAACGGAGGTAAGAATCTCACGGTAGGAACTCAGGGGAATTGTCTCAAGCCGGACGGTATGCGCAGCCGGCAGTGACATAAAAAAGCCCACTACGCTGCCTGTAATAAGCAAGGCGAACAAAGCAACGATGAACGCAATAAAATGCACGCTTGACTTATCAACGCTCCGGAGTTTCATTATACGAAGCATAACAGGAGTTTCAACGTCCTGGGGTTGCGCTCCCCATTTCATATGCAGTAATCCGGTTCTGACCGTGGAATAGCCCTGCAGTTTATCCCTGCATTCACTGCATAGTTTGAGATGCGTTTCAAACTCCCTGGTTTTGCCGGAGGGCAACAATCCGTCCGCTCGGTCCTGCAGTTCTTCATCGGTTAGGTGGATCATACCAATTCACTCTTTAATTTCCGTTTTTCAATAATTTCTTTTATCATGTTGCGTGAACGATAGAGCATTATCTTAACATTGCTCAACGTCAATCCCGTGATGCCTGCTATTTCCTCGCAGGAAAGGCTGTCATAATAGAAAAGCTGCAGTATGACTGCATTGGTTTCCGGCAGTTCGGCGACAATACTTTCAATTAGTTCTTTGCTGAAAACGTCACTGGTTTCAACATGCGACATATCCGGGTGCAGCGCAGCATCGTCCGGCAAGGCATGTGTGCTCGCCATTCTTTTGACCGTTTTTATTTTGTTTAGCGCGGACGTATAGACTATGCGGTACAGCCAGGTGGAAAACTTCGCTTCTTTCCGGAAGGATTTCAGGTTCAGAAACGCCTTAACAAAGGCATCCTGCAGCACATCCCGGGCGTCCATTTCATTCCTCAGCATTCTCCTAAGCAGTGAGAATGCTTTATCCTGATAGCGCCTGATGAGAATGCGGTAGTCATCCGAATTTCCATTCAAGATCGAATCGATTATCTCTGCATCTGAAAAATTATCCATATACTGTTTAGACCACAGGTTCAGCAAATCGGTTACAATAAAAATTTTTGTAACCGGAATATAAATCCGGTTGTCATAAGATATAAAGAAAAACATTACTACGTAAAACGAAAGGAACACACATGTTCTCACGCGCAGAGGAAATTGCAGTATTTATACCCATTGTTGCCCTCCTGGTTATTGGGCTGGTTCTCGTGGCCTTCTTCTATCTCCGTTCCAAGGAGAGGCAGATGTTCATAGAACGCGGGTTCACGCCGGAGAGTATGATGGAAACGTATAAGCAAAAATCGGATGGTTTGCTGCTATTGAAGTCAGGCATCATCTGCCTGTTTTTTGGCTTAGGGCTGGGACTCGGGATAACACTGGAAAATTCGATGCATTATCATGATGCTCCCCCACTGTTCATATTTACCTTCACCGGGGCCGGAATGATTGTTGCCCACTATGCCGCACAGAAGCAGTTAAAAAGCGCTCCCCCGGAGAACAACGAACCGCAAAATTAGAGACTGATTGAAGCTGGCAGGTGAATTTGTTTAGCCTGCCGGTGAAACTGAAACTGAGATTGCATATTCCCGATACAAAAAAAGTACCGGGAATTTGATTGTCATTAAATACAATTTCTTCAATTTCCCAACAGAGCGCCGCACTTTTAGCGCAGTAACACCAGTTTTTTGGTCAGGTTTACTGTGCCTGCCCTCAGCACATAAAAATATATTCCGGACGGCAGATCGCGCGCGTTAAATGTTACCTCGAAATTCCCGGCAGGTTTTTCTTCATTGACCAGCGTGGTAATTTCCTTTCCGAGAACATTGAATATCTTTAGTGTTACTTTGCTTTCAGAGGCCACAGTATATTTGATAACCGTGGCAGGGTTAAACGGGTTGGGATAGTTTTGCGAAAGGGAAAATCCTTTTTGCTGTATCTTTTTATCGTCGACCCCGGTAGTTGAATTCACGCTTCTGAATACCCCGGCTGTATTTGTACCCACAAAAATATATCCTTCGGGATTGACCGCGACAGCAAGAATATTGCTGTCGGCAAGACCGGTGTTATTTGCCGTCCAGTTGTTTCCGTTGTCCGTCGATCTGAATAAACCGGCAGCCGTTCCAACCAGAAGTTCTCCGGCCGGACTGACATAGAGTGCCTGAATACCGGTATCTGTCAAACCGTTGTTGCATTTCGTCCAGCTGTTGCCGTTGTCCGTAGAGCGATAGATGCCATCCTTATATATTCCGGCAAAGAGATACCCCGCCGCATTGACTGCCAACAACTTCAGATTGCCGTTCTTGCTGCTTAACGGTAAAAGGCTCCAGGTGCTCCCGCTATCGATGGAACGATAAAGGCCATCATTCGCTCTGGCAAAGATGTCTCCATTCTTATTAACAAATACAAATTGGACGTTCACAAGTAACTTCACCCATGTCTGTCCGTTATCTGTTGTCCGGAACAGACCATCCATTGAGGACGTAAAAATATGCCCGGCAGAATTTATTGCTATCGATGAAAACTGGTATGTAGGCAAGCCTCTGCCGATTTGTACCCAGTGATCACCATTATCAGTAGACCGGGCTAATTCATAATAATTTGCCAGCAATAAATTTCCATTACTGTCTGCCATTACCAAATTGACCAACCCATAGAGCAGACCCTCATTTATTTGAACCCAGTCAGCTCCGTTATTGGTTGACCGAAAAACACCGGCAGCACCCATATTCGCCGCGAAAATATGTCCACTTTTATTAATGCAAATACTGCTAACACCAAGGCAATGAAGACCGGAATTTTTTGCAGCCCAGGTATTTCCGCCATCAGTTGAACAGAATATACCGGAACCATAGGTTCCCTCGAGTATTGTATTTTGGGTGGTAATGCAGAAAACCTTAGCGGTATATCCTGGAATGGTGTTCTGCACCAGAGTCCAGTTATCACCGTTATCGTCAGACCTGAACACACCATACCCTTGTACTGCCGCAAATATATTCCCGGTTGGATCAACGAAAAACGATGTAATATTTGGATAGGCTCTATTGAAACTACCTTTTGGCAAACCATTATTTGCAGAGACCCAGTTTTCACCATTTTTATCTGAGCGAAATACACCGCTGTCTGTGCCGGCAAACAATTGTCCCGTTTTTGAAATACAGAGCGCACCAACGTTTCCACCAGGCAAACCACCGGATATCTGCACCCAATTGTCGCCATTATTTGTTGAGCGAAAGAGTCCCAGAAATGCTGTGGCATAAAGATTTTTATTCGAAGTAATTACAATTGCCGATATCCCAACCGGGGTAATACCTTCGTATTTTGGTTCCCAGGTATTGCCGTTGTCAGTAGAACGATAAACGCCGCCGTTTGTCCCGGTGAAGATATGTCCTTCTGCATTGATGGCAAGCGAGTAGTGACCATAGATATACGGGCTTGAGAAAAGTTTAACCCACGTTTTCCCGTCATCTGTTGAGCGATAAACGCTGCAGGGAGTTAATCCGTTAGAACTGCTTGTTGCTGCGAAAATATGGCCGGAAGCATTAATTGCGATTGCTGTCACTGCATGATCGGCAGGTCCATCAATTACCCTGAACCATTTGTTGCCATTGTCTGTAGAGCAGAATATGCCGTGTCCTTCAACCCCCATCCGTAACGATCCGGTCCCTGCAAATATTTTCCCAGCGGAAGTAACAGCCATTGAAAAAACGTTTTCACCCAATGGTCCATTGGTCTGCTGCCAAAAATTCTGAGTGAAACCTGTATTAGCGAAGAATACTAAAATGATAAAAAAGATACTTTTCATAAATCCGCCCTATAACTATAATTTTATAAATTTACTTCCTAAAATATACATTTTCTGGAATTTATTTCGTCAGGACAAATGTTGTCTTCTGTTCGCGACAGATGTTCCTGAGACAGTCCGTAAATTCTCATGTATATCCCATGCACCCGGAAAACAGCTGCCTGAATAATTATCTTTAGCAGTTAAGCAAAATGCGAATTAAATCTCAAGTGAAATTAATTAGTCATGTTACGCAAAACCAGAGATTGAATGGCCACGACTTTCAAGTCGTGGAATAAAGGGGACATCAAAATGATGGCTTCAGCCACTAATAGAGCCAGGATTTGTGGCTAAAGCCAATTGCTATTGGCGAGAATGATCCACGAGCTGAAACTCGTGGCAAGCCAATTGTGGTGGGTGGGGAACATGAATTAATAACTATTTAAATAGCAGGTTCACGTTAAGTTGACACCATTGGGTGCGCAGAAACCCATGGTGTGGACTACCCAAAAGAATTATTCCTGATAAGAGGTAACAGCTTACCTCTGCCCATCCTCCCGACAACAGCAGAAATGGTATCGATTAAAGATAAGATTGACGCTTGTTGGTAAACGGAATCAAGCAATTATTGGATTGTGTCCGCCCCCTTCAGGGGCGACATGGCAGCGTTATCGTGGCCGTGGGTTGCACCCACGGTTATTAATGTCATGTCCTTTCAGGACATAAAAAGCACAATAGAGTTAAAAATCTTTGCTTTGTCATTTCCCAATGCAAGATTATGGATAGAGCGTCTTTAAACGCACAGTGGCTGCCCTTTCGAGGCAGCCACTGCATTTAAATCATTAAGATTGATCATGCTGAAACGACAAGCGATTCCTTGAGCCTTCTGATCATGGATACAACAAAACCAAGAACCATTACCACCACGCCTAACCAAACAAAACTAACGAATGGTTTGATGCTTGCAGTAACGGAGAGAACTTCCTGTTTGGGACCAACAGCGGCAGTTGCAGCACTTGCCATATCCGTAATTGCAACCGTGGCGTCTTTGGAGTCTTTATCAATGTTGGTGACCTGAATACTCAAACCAAGTTCGGGTACGGCAACGGGAACGTTTTCCATCTGCCTGCCGACTTTCTTTATCACCACGTCTTTTTCAACGGTTTTACTATTAGCTGTGATTGCGAGTTTTGCACCCAACTGGAAGTCGCCGCCCTGTTGCATGGAACTCATGTCAGGTGCGATATAGGAAACGTATTTAACGGAAACCGCATCGAGTTTTTTCTCTTCACCAATTCCCAGAACTTCGGTTTTGGCATTGTGTGCATTGCTTCCGTCTTTTTCGTCATATCCCAATGGAGAGACGTAAAAATCCTTAGTCAGTCCCTCAAGAATATCCGGTTCACGCATCAGGCCTCCGTTCATCTCGCTTTGGAACATAACCGGCTTGATAAGCTTTTCCGTTTTTCCGTCAGTGACCTTTATGCTGAACGCGAATTTTTTCGCGTCTGTGTCAAGAGGACGATAGCCGGTGAAGGTCATTTCGTGGCCAAACACCATTTGCTTCTCACCACGGATCAGGTCAACGGTTTGTTCTTTGGAGTAGCCGGCAGAGCCGATAACGCCCAGCAGGAACAAGGCAATTCCAATATGCGCTATGTACGCTCCCGCCATTTTGAAGTTCCCTCTGATCACTTTATAGGCAAGTTCCGCGTTAACCACCAGCGTGAAGACCGATGAGAAAAAGAGCAGCGCCATCATGGGTTTATGAACGCCACCGATGATGATGACGGCAAGAGTTGCAACCACACTGATAATCAGAGAAAACGTCAGTTTCTTTACCACTTCTTTCATGGTGGAATTCTTCCAACGAACAGAAAGACTCAGCGCGTTTAGCAGGCCGATTATGATTGCCAACGGAACATGCAGCTCGCTATAGAGCGCGGGAGGAATTGATATTTCCACCATTGCAAGCGAAGTGCCAAACACGACAATGAATGCAGATGCGCAAAGCGTAACCGAAGCCGTGAACAAAGCCAGTTCCCGTGACAGCAGGGACTCGTCCTGCTCAACTTTAACGGCAAAACTTTTCCAGCGCCAGAGGAGCATTCCCACACCCAGTCCAAGGAACGTTATGATGAAAAGGAGGAGGATGATAAACACCGCCCTGCCCTGATCGACAAATGAGTGAACCGAGGCATTGCCAAGAATTCCGCTTCTGGTCAAAAAAGTGCTGTATATGACAAGAACATAAACCAGAATGGAGAGAATCAAATTTGTCCGGGTAAATTTTCCAAGCGTGTCCTGCTTGTTTTGTGTTTTACGCTGAACCAAGAACGTGTGCACTGCTGCGACACAAACAAGCCAGGGAACCAGACTGGAATTTTCAACAGGATCCCATGCCCAGTAACCGCCCCATCCCAAAACACCATAGGCCCAATAGCCGCCCATCATGATGCCGAGCCCCAAAACACCTGCCGCAGTAAGCATCCAGGGGAAAGACTGTTTAACCCAATCTTTGTACTCATTTTTCATGAGTGCTGCAATTGCAAAAGAGAAAGGGATGGAGGTAAGTGCAAATCCGGTGAACAGGATTGGAGGATGTATCTGCATCCAGAAATTTTGGAGCAGTGGATTCAATCCTTTACCGGTAATGAGGAATTCATTTATGGGAATATTATTTGCCTGCAATAAAGGATAGATATCGGCAAAGCTTGGCTGAGCACCGGCACTTGTAACCTGATCAAAAAACGCGCGGATATAACTGACCTGCATCATTTCAGGGTTTATGGTATTCGCAATAATGGGCACCTGTTCGCTCCATATCATCGCGAAGGGACTTTTAAGGAGCGGGCAGATCAATATAAGCAGAAAGGTGGTAGACAGTGTATAGACCGTCATTACCCGGTATTCCAGATCGCCGCGTTTAGCCGTGTAGGATTGCAGCAAGATGCCGAGAATGGAAGCCAACAGAAGCCATAACAGGAAGCTTCCTTCCTGCCCTGCCCAGAAGGTCGAGATCAGAAATCCGACGGGAAGTTCGTTACTGCTGTATTCATAAACATATTTATACTGATACTGATGGGTAAGTATCAGGTAGAGAAAAAACGTTGCGGTAACCAGTACCGTCATTGCCATTCCGTGATACGCCACGCGTGCATAGTTAAGGGTGTTCTTTGCCCCGCGATACGCGAAGAAATACATTACCATCGAATAAACGCTCAGCACGAGGGCAAGCGTTACAAGAATATTTCCAGCCATAGGTTCTCCTAAAAAGGGTTTTGCATCTGTTGTTACGAATTAGCCGCTTTTTGATCCTGATATTTCGAAGGGCACTTCGTCAGAATATCGGTGGCCTGAAAGGTACCATTGACATATTTGCCGGTGACAACAATTTTTGAAGCTACTTCAAAGTTATTGGGCATAACGCCGGCATATTTGACTTTCATTTCATTTCCTTTGTCATCGGCCATGATGAAGGCAAGCGTTTTATCCTGATTGTTCTGATCACAACCTTTTTCTTTCACCCAGTGTCCTGCTGCCTTGATCGTTTTTGATTTAGCCATAACTTTCGTGAGGTCTTCTTCATATTGTACGCTGCTCTGCATAAACAGAACAATGGTAATAACCAGAAAAACCACCACAACGATGCCGCCTAATAAATACTTCTTATTCATATCACTATTCCTTTTCTTCTTTTTCCAATTTCTTCAAGCGTCTGTCCAGATTGAACAGGTATAAGAATATGCCTGTCCATACGATGATCACAATACTCAACACAATATATAACGAGTCACTTTGTGGAGCCGGAACGGCTTTATAATGTTTTTGCAAAGAGTCCAATGCATGTTGCAAGGAGTCCGTTTTTGTAATAACCTGCAGGGAATCCATCAATATCCTCAATGTAATAGTTTATTAGATTTTTCTTTAAGAACCAGAGACCGGTATCCCAGAGACCACATCCAAAAGAACAGGATGCTGAACGCGGTAAGCGAAAGGAAGAACACGTTTCGCATATTCGGGTTCATTTTAAAATTTATGGTGTTTGCATCGCCTTTGGAAGCCGGGTGCAAGCTCACCATCATGCGCGGCATGATATAGATGAAGAATGGCACCGTTACAAATGCAATAAGCGAATAGACCGCCGAGAGCGTTGCTTTTCTTTCCGGATCCTCAATTGCCGACCGAAGGGCAAAAAAGGCACCGTAGATCAACAATAAGGCGAAAATGCTGGTCTGACGGGGATCCCAGCTCCAGGGTTTGCCCCAGTTGTAGTTTGCCCAGACTGCCCCGGTTACGGTGGCCAGAATGCAGAAAACAATGCCTATCTGGGCAGCAGTATAGGATTTCAGGTCATCCAGCAGATTTTTCTTCCTGAGATATTGTATGCTGAAATAGGCTGACATCAGGAATGCCAGACTGGACAGCCAGGCAGTTGGAACATGGAAGAAAATGATCTTCGCATTCTCACCCAATGCCGGTATCAGCGGATACTGGTACCAGGTAGTCGGATTCTCAACAATGGGAAATGCAATTCCCACAACCGAAATTGCCAAAATGAAAAAATAAAGGAAAATTTTCCAAGCCATATTAGTTGTCAGTTGTTAATTATTAAAATTAGTCAATCTTTCCAAATAAAATCAAATAAAAGTAGCGAAGCAGTGATCATCATGATATTATAACACACAAGAATTAACAGTTCTACCTGAGAATCAACAAAACTCGTGCCATCGATACATGATTTGGTCACATTGATCAAAATCAGTATCAGAGGCAGCAGGATCGGGAAGCTCAAAACGGGATACAAGGTGCCTTTTGAGCTCGCTTTCGCAATAATGGCAGCCAAAATGGTTGAGGCGGAGGCGATGCCAAAATTGCCCAAAATAAAAGTAACAATGAAAACGTCCTTGCTTTTAATTACGAAAGAATCAAAAGCAGCCGAGTAAAGCACCGCAATAACGATGTTCATTGAAAATATTAAAACCACGTTAAAAAGCAGTTTTCCCAAGTAGATGGATGACGGCTTTGCCAAAAGCCGCAACGTCAAAGTGGTGCCCCGCTCCTCCTCGGTCACAAAAACCCTTGCCAGGCCAGACATTGCCGTGAAAAAAACCACTACCCAGAACAAGCCGCCTGCCAAATTGGGGGCAATGGTCTCACTCCCGACGGAAAACAGAATTACACTGATTGTGACAATAACGAACATTACCAGCGAATTAATGGCGTATCTGGTTCTGACCTCTGAAAGGAGGTCTTTTTTGAACAGGGCGAAAATCTGCAGAGTTGTCATCGTTTTTTGAATTCCTCAATATTGATGATGCTGTCACACAGAGCCAGATCGCTGTCGTCGTTTGACGCGATAATCACTATCCGGGATTCGCGTTCCTCACGTACCAGATTATAAATCTGCTCTTTTCCTGCATTATCCAAATTCGCTATTGGTTCATCCAAAATAACCAGTTCCGGCCGGTGAAAAAACGCAAAAATGAGCCGCAACCGCTGCTTCATTCCTGATGAAAAGGCTTTCACCTGGTCATTCCTGCGGTCATAGAGTTTAAACCGTTCAAAAAGCATTTTCTCATAGTCCGCATCGGGTTGCATACCGCGTATAGCTGTCAGCATCCGGATATTCTCACTTGCAGAAAATTCCTCATAGAAATTCAGATAAGGTGATGCAAACCCGGTATGATCGAGCGTATCTTCCTCAGCAAGTTCCCGGCCATTCAGGGTATGACGAATTTTGCCCGAAGTTGGCAGCAGGAGACCGGCAATGATCTTAACGAAGGTGGATTTCCCGCTCCCGTTGGAACCGGCAACACCATAAATGCCCGGAACGGCATACTGCACCGACACATGCTCGAAGATATTTCTTCTGCTGTAAACTTTTTGAAGTTCCGAAATTTCTAGTTGATATGAGTTCATTTGCTTATTTATTTATGATAACCAGTTTGCCGGTAATTTCGTTCAGTTTTGATTTAATATGATAGATATAAACTCCGGAGGCAAGTTTCCCGCCTGGGTTCTCCGTGGACAGGTCCCATTTGATCAGGGGCTTCCCGATCGTCATGACCGTTTGCTTACCCGAGAACACCCTGTTCATACTGATATCGTAAACTGAAAGATCAACAGTTTCATCTGCATCATTAGGTTTCAGCCGGAAATATATGCACGAGCTCATTGACTGTTTGATGACAAAGGGGTTGGGAAACACATCCGGCTTGTCCCTGGCAATGTTTAGTGTTCCATCAGTCTGCACATTGTTTAAAAAGAATCCTGACTGCGAAAAACTTTTATCATCCATTGAAATATTGACATAATAGTCACCCACCTGTTGAGTTCCATTGAGTGGGTCAAGTGAAACCTGATAGGTAACCGGTTTTGTGGTAGCAAGTGCATCGATGCCGCTCTTCACATCGCCGTTGGTGACGAAAATGTGCAGAGTATCATTCAGGCCCGACTGCCTGTTAACAACGGTTAAAATATTTATGGACGTCGGATAGACATTCAGCATCATTGACGTGGAACGTGAGGACAGCGTAGCACGGTTGACCAGGCTGTAGACGGGGAACAGTCCCGCATCCTCAAAATAAACGGTACTTCCCAGCCGGTAATGCGCACGGTAACCAGTGTAAAAGCATTCCGTTGCAAACGTTGCATATTCCGTCAGGAAGGTTGTGCCCTCATCAACCAGGCTAAGCGCAATTGCATTCATTGCCCTTGTTGATTTCAGGAGGTCCCACTGTTTTTTAATAAACCCGTAGCCATATTTTTTTTGCAGGAACAGGTTCCATATACCAAGGTCGTAGCCCTGATGTTCAGCAAAGGGCACCGATGGGCTATTGAAGAAATTATCAAGATAGTTTATATAATCGTGGATGCCGGGGAACACAAATTTTTCCATACATGTTGAGGTCAGTTCATAAAAAAACTGATCGACAATCTCGCTATTCTGTGAACGGAAAATATAGTTTCCCATTTGTATACTATGGTGAAACTCGTGAGCCGCGGTCACGCGGGCGGCATCAATACCCTTTGTGGGGTAAGTGGAAAAATCGTTGTTGATCATCATGTATGACGTATAGGTCTGCGATCCGGGGGTCACCTCATAATCAGGCACCGTGGAACCATAATCAGGGTTGGTGGGGACAACATAAATGTCATATTTACTGTCTCCGCCGTTTGTTCCGTCAGCAGGCGGGGCGGGAAACCCCAAAAAGCCAACTTCAAAAGCATAGGATGAATCGAGAGCCCGGCAAAGTTCTGCCACATCGTATTGAGGTACCGAGGAGGTACGATTATAATGGACTCTGAAAAAACCTGAGGGCGAGACCACGCTGGTTTCGGTAGTGGGTCTATCCAACACATTTTTTGCTTTTTGCAGCATGGCAGGTGAAGCATGAGCGATGCTCAGATGGGCGGCCATGCTTGCTCCAAAGCCACATTTGCCGTGAACTGCTGCCTGAGTATTCCCCTTCTCAGCGGTTTCACGCAAGTGGATATAGTTGGACAGTACAGAGTCTGCCTTCTGCTGCAATGAAGCCTGCGGCAGAATATCTGTGCTCCATAATGCCAATAGGAAAGCACTAGTTAGTAATCTTTTTAACAAAAACACCCTCCACGTTTTTTTGCGTTACGAATAAAAAATTTTCACCTCGTCCCATATGTTTTGCAAGCAAGGAGACGGGGACAATGTTATGAGCAACCGTTTTTAACGAGGCTCTTGATGAGCGATCGATATTGAGCCGGTAAATATTCAGTGTTTGCGGACTATATAGGAGCAGCAAACTTTCATGTTCGGGGCCAAGCGAATAGGAGCCGCCGAGACTGATCTCGGGCACATCGCCGCCGCCCTTCTCATTGAAAATCTTGCCTGCACGGTCGTTGCCACCCGAGATTTTATACCGGTAAGCACTTCCATCGGCAAAGATAGTAAGGATTCTGCTTTTTCTGTCATTAAAAAAATCACCGGTGAAAAAACCTTCCGGTTTATTTACTTCAGCCTGTGCATTTTTAAAAAGCAGGGTTTTTGCTTTTGCCGCGGGGCCCCAGTTATATAAGGCGTATTTACCTTCATTTGCATCGGCCAGCACTATTGATTTCATTGTCTGGATGCGACCGTACCTGCATCCCGGACAATCTACTGAATACTGCACCGGTGCAGATGCCTGAGCGCGTTTGTCATACAATGCGAGCTTAACCGTATTGCCGGATTGGATAAGCAGGCCCAATCGTTTATCATCTTTTGCCGGGAACAGAAGTTCAGCATCCAGAAGCTTACCGTCGTACTGAAAATATTTCCGTTCCGTTTTTCCGCTTTTCAGATCCACGGACAGGAATTGCAGGTTTTTCCGTTTTTCATCGTTTAAATAGAATTCCGCCTTTTGTTCGGGATCAAAATCATAAAACCCATTGGTATAATTTGCAAACAGCGGCGCACTGTAATAGGTGAACTGGCCCTTCCCGGTTGAAGTGAGAAACTCCAATGAGCGGTTCCTGATGTTTATCATCGGGAGAAAAAGTTTTTCGGAGAAATTTTTGGGCTGAATAAAGACATGGCTGCCCGACCCGATGGCAAGAGCAAAATCAGCAGTGAAATTTGTCAGCGGTGAAATAAATTTAAGCTGCCTTTCGTTTGCAAGAACCAGAAGGCAATCGGCATGCCCCAGGCGGAGCACCTGGAAATCGGAAATGGTGCCTTCGGAGAGATAAGGCACTGCGGGGTAAAACACTGCGTTATATTTCTGAAACAGTATATGCATTTCTTTTCCATTCGCCGTCGAGTATGCGATGTCAGGTTTCCCGTCATGGTTAAAGTCCCCGAATGAAAGTGCCGCCACCGGGCTTTGCAGAATGATGCTCTTCTTTGCCGAGTATGAATGAACGCTGTCGCCGAAAACTATTTCAAAGCTCGTGTTAGATGTATAGGTGACATCCGGATAGCCGTCCTTGTTAACGTCAATGATGCACATATTTTCGGGAAGAATGCGGTATACCAGTGAACGCACCAACTGGAATTCACCCCGGCTGTTGTTATGGTAATAATGCACGCTTCCGGATTTAACGTCGAACCCCACAAAATCGGGATAGGAATCACCATTAATATCGCCGACCGCAGCCGTGGAAAAATTCCTGTTTCGTTCCTGGGTTTTGTTCCGCCACGTTTTATTTTTATAATCGACAGTAAGTATTCCACTGAAATTTGCACCAAACCCCAGCACTTCCCTGTTGTCATCCTGGTCGACGTCAACGCTCACCAGATCCGAAGGCACTGTTGCAAGTTTAAAGGTTGTTTCAATTTTGAAGGTGTGATCCGGCAAGAGCCTTACCACCCCGGCAAGTTTGCTTTGCGAAGAAACGAAGACAAACTGGCTGTCGTGACTGCGGTTCACGGGAACTATTCTGGTTATTTTATATGGCAGACGCACCCGGAATTTTGTAATGGCGATGTTTGAATCGGAAAGCTCAATCAGTTCTGCATTCCTGGCCGCCAATGACCAGGCAAGGCACAATACTTTGCCGGGTTGTTCTTGTAACAATGCAATATTATCCGCACTAATGCCCAGTTCGTTTGATGTTAGTCGTAGAAAATTATTGAGGGGAATTTGTGCAGTGGTGCACCAGGTAAGTATCAGAGAAATAACAATCGAATACTTAATGGGTTTTATTCCTCTGTTGTAACCGGTAGTCTCTTCTTGCAAGGGCTTGTTGGAATCTTCTTATCTCATCTGCCGACTCCGGGAATACTTTTCTGGATTCGACCGGCTTAACGTTTTCGTCCACACATACAAAAGTGAGATAAGCTGAATTAGAGTGTACCACTCTGTTCTCGCGGTAAGACTCGGCAAAAACCTTGACACCGATCTCCATGGATGATGAAAACACGCGGTTAACCGAAGCGGACAGATTTACCACATCGCCAAGTTTAACGGGAGAATGAAAATCGATCTTGTCAACTGACGCGGTTACACACACTTTGCCGTTCAGTTTATAGCCACAAAGAGCAGCACAAATATCTATCCAGTGCATCAACTGCCCGCCCAACAGATTCCCCAGCTGATTTGTATGCTGGGGAAGCACTAATTCCGTCATTTGCACTGCGGTCAGTCTGACCGGCTGCGGGTCTTTCATCCCTTTGTTACGGCCTGATTATTGTTTTCAAGCGAGGCTTTCAATTCTTTTACCTCGGCGGCGTTTTCATCGTTGGGGTATTTGGCCAGGAAGCTGCTTATCTCGACGGCGGCTTCGATGTTGCGTTTCTTAATGAGCAACAGTTTGATTTTTTTATATGACGCCATGGGTGCATACTTGGTGTCATGGTATGTTTCCGTTACCTTTGTACAGGCAAGTATTGCAGCAGTATAATATTCCATGCGTTCATAGATTTGCGCATTGTGATATTCTTTTTCGGCCAGTTTGAGGTAAAGCGTCTTGATTTTGGTTTCTGCTGCCGGCACACGCTGATCAGCAGGGAAAAAATCGATGAATGCCTGAAGTTCTTCAATTGCCTTCTTGGTATATTTTTGATCCAGGGGGTAAGCCGGGGACAATTCGTAATAGCATGAGGCCAGCATATACTGAGCTTCGGGCACAAAGGTGCTGGAAGCCATATTTTTGATCAATTTGCTGAATTCATAGGCTCCGAGCAGGTATTCTTTCCGGTTAAAATGACATTGACCCAGATAGAACTGTGCATCATCAACCACTTCACTGCCGGGGAACTGCAGAATTATTGCTTCGAACTCTTTTAAGGCCACTTCATAATCTTCGTTTTTGAAGATAGACATGGCGTAATCGAAGCGTTCTTTGTCACTCATTGCTGCAGTGTTCACTGTTGCCGCGCACTTCCAGGAAATGAGCGCTATAACGATAAGGAGACTTGCCTGAAGGAATTTTCGCATATTTTTTTCATTAGTTAAAACGTTAAAAATACAGCATTTTAGCTTATATTAAAAGTCATTAATTCAAATCGCTATAGATAAAAATTTTTCCCTTCTCAGGAAAGGAACTTAATGAGCACAAACACCGTCTCTGATCCTTCGAAGTTTTCCCAATTCGTGGTTGACGTGAAAACCGGATTCAAACGTGAATTCTGGGTTGCCAATATAATGGAGTTATTTGAACGGATAGCCTATTATGGACAAATGACCATTCTTGCAATCTATTTACGCAATATATTCAAAGACGAAGTCCAGGTTGGGTGGCTGACCTCCATATTTGGCTTCCTGATATATGGCCTGCCAGTTTTTGCCGGAGCAATAGCGGATAAAATTGGATTCCGCAAGGCATTCACATTTGCCTTCATCGTTCTGGGTGCAGGCTATTTTCTCATTGGTGCGGCCGGCATGCAGACTTTTCAGCCGATATTCCAGAATCTCGGTTTATGGGGTTCAATGGTGGTGATCCTGATTTTCACGGCTATTGGTGGTTCATTCGTCAAACCAAGCGTGTTGGGAACCGTGGGGCTGACCTCCTCACCCAAAACCAAATCTTTCGGCTATGCGATTTATTACTGGCTGGTGAACATAGGCGGAGCACTGGGGCCATTGATTGCCTATTTTATCATGCGCGATTTCGGCATGGACAAGGTATTCCTGCTTTCATCATTTTCCTGTTTCCTGATGGTTGCGGGTACGCTCATATTTTACCGGAATCCGGTTACCGAAGCCGACTTCCCGAAACACTCCCTGGTTCAGACCGGCAAAAACCTGATTGAGGTTGTGAAGAACTTCAAATTCATGCTTTTCCTCCTGATATTCTCGCTTTACTGGCTGATGTTCTGGCAGGTTTACATAATTGTCCCCTTCTATATTTCAGATCACATTTCACCTGATGCACCCATTGGTTTGATTATTTCAGTGGACGCATGGGGCATTATACTTCTGCAGCTGGTTGTAAACTATATGACAAAACGCCTGACTTCAATCTGGGCAATTATTCTCGGATTTGCCATTTCCAGTGCAACCTGGCTGGTGATTTTGTTCCATCCTTCGATACCCCTGTTTATTGCCGGGTTGATAGTGTTTTCCATTGGTGAGCAGACTCAGGCACCGCGCTTCTATGAGTATATTGCCGACCTTGCACCGCGCGGGAAGGAAGCCATGTATCAGGGATTCGCGTTCCTGCCAATTGCCATTGCGTGGGGATTCGGCGGGGTTCTTGGTGGAAAGATCTATCAGGCATATGGCAAAACCAGCGAACATCCGAGTCAGGTTTTTTGGATACTTCTTGGCATTGGTGTTGTTGCCACAATACTTATGTATGCCTATAACAAAATATTTTTCGACAAAGTGAAAATGGCCGACCGATGAGCACAAACGAAAAAGTCCCGTTCCTGACAACACTAAAAAGCTTCCCGAAGAACTTTTGGGTGGTTATCATCATGGAATTTTTCGAACGCGGCTCGTATTACGGAGTTATGTCCGTGTTGTCCATATATCTGGTGATGACAAGCAAAGAAGGCGGACTGGGATTCTCCAAGGAAAGCATCGGCGTAATCAAGAGCGTGATACAGCCGCTGCTTTATTTCCTCCCCATTCTCTCGGGTGCAGTTGCGGAACAATTCGGGTACAGGAAGACCCTGTTCTTCGCCTTCGCAATTATGAGCACCGGCTATTTTCTTACCAGTTTGGCAACTTCGTATAATCTGGTGTTTCTCAGTTTGATATTTATGGCTTTAGGTGCAGGTTTCTTCAAACCGATCATTTCGGGCACCATTGCCCGCAATACTACGGAAAAAAACTCCACGCTGGGATTCGGCATTTATTACTGGGCCATCAACCTTGGCGCATTTCTCGTGCCTCTCCTTCTAATCCCTTATTTGAAGGCGCTGTCCTGGTCATATGTTTTTATTATGGCTGCAGTGGGAACCGGATGGCTTCTGATACTTAATCTGCTTGCCTACAAAGAGCCTCCGAAAGAGCCGAACAAAAACTCGCTGAAAGATGTTTTTGTTAATGCTGCCATTGTACTCAAGGACTTCCGTTTCATGCTGATGATCTTCATTTATTCAGGCTTTTGGATACTCTATTTCCAGATGTTCGACACGGTGCTATGGTATCTGAAAGAGCACGTTGACATGACACCGGTCAATTACGCTGTAAATGCCGTGCTGGGAATTTTTATTGCCAATGCTAACTGGAAATTTGATGTTGAGCACGTGACCGTAATCAATGCACTGACGATTATCATTTTACAGATAGCCGTTTCCAATTTTGTTAAAGACAAAAAGGCGTTGCCCACCATGATTGGCGGAATTATCCTGGGAACGATTGGCATGGCCATGCTGGCAATATCTCCCAACCCCTGGATATTTATTGCCGGTATCATGACATTCTCATTTGGAGAAATGACAGCGCATCCCAAGTTCATCAGCTATGTTGGGTTGATAGCTCCACCTGACAAGAAGGCGATCTACCAGGGTTACGGCTTTTTGTATGGTGTGCTGGGCAGCGGTATCGGCGGCATTCTGGGTGCAAAGATGTACGTTGTGTTTGTTGACCAGTGGAACCAGCCGAGTTTGCTTTGGATAGCATTCAGTATGATAGGCGTTGCCACCGCGACCGGATTGTTTTTGTTCAACAAATATTTGGCGCCGAAGACGAATGCACAGTTGTAGAATGGGTGTGTGAAAAACTTCTCCATTGTATAATTCAAAATTTATCCCGTTCTTGGGCACAATGAATTTATGGAATAAAAAATTCGTGTGGTTCTCCGGAGGTATGATGCGGGCAATGCTCGTATTCTATCTCTATGCTCTCTGCTTCTCGATACTCCACAATCACGGGGTTTCGGACGGACGAGTACAGATAAGACCAAACTCCTGTGCCGAGAATAGTTTCCCGACCACACATCAGGAACTGCCAGGCTTATTCCATGAATGTTCGTTCCTGGCTAATTTCTTTTTAATCCATCAATACACTCCCCTGCCGGTGCAGGGAATTTCGGTTTCCGCGGACTTTCATGAGCTTCCGGTTTGCCAGCAAATAAATCTATTTATTCCCAAGCCTGTTCAAAGGCATCTTCCCCCACGCGCTCCCCCTTCATTTTTATAATCCATTTATAGAATAATTTCGCACTGTTCTGGTCTGATCATCAATTCATGACCGGCTACCGGTGTGCAATTGCTTTTTTGTAATACCTCCGGCATGTACCAGAATTTGCCAGTATATCAGAGAGGGATATTTACTCAGTCATGTTACGCAAAATCAGAGTTTGAATAGCCACGACTTTTCAAGTCGTGGGATAGATGTACCCTCGAAATATTGGCTTCAGCCACTAATAGAGCTAACATTTGTGACTAAAGCCGATTTCAGATAGCACGAATTATCCACGACTAAAGCTCGTGGCAATTCAATTGGAATTGTTGCATAACATGAGTTACTCATATAAATTTGAAGGAAAATTATACATTATGAACTTATTAAAATTTGGTTTTTTATTTTTACATCTGCTGAGAAGCAGACTCAATGCACTGCTACTAACAATTCTTTTTATAACACAGGGAAGCATTGCAGTTTCAGCAAACACCAGAGGCGTAATCGACCCGGCAACCGGAAAAAGGACTATTAATTTCACAGTAACCGTGCTCGATAACAATACGTCGTCAGGGTTGCAATCGGTGGTGGTGCTCCTTAAACAAGGCAACTCCATTATAGCGCAATCGGTCACCAATCCATTCGGACGTGCATTTTTCAATGATCTTGCAGAGAGCAAATACAGCATTGCCACGCACTATATTGGCTATGCGGATTTTGAAGACACCGTTATTGTAGACTCACTTCACCTTTCCTGCGAGGTCAAGCTGAAGGAAAAAGCAGTTGAGCTGAACGCAATTCTGGTCGAAGGTCACCGCGAAAACAAGGCAGCCACTATTATTGACGTAGGAACCGGACGTCAAACCTTTGAAGGCGAGACTTATCATGCTTCGCCTATTTCCGGAATGACCAGCCTTATCCAACAGAATTTGGCAGGAGCATCCAAGGCACCTACCGGTGAAGTACATATCCGCGGACAGCACGGTGAATTCACGTATCTTGTTGATGGGATACCCATTCCGCTTGGGGTGTTCGGCGGTCTCAACGAAATTGTTGACCCTAAGGTGATTACGAGGGTAAACTTCTATACTGCCGGTTTCCCTGCCGAATTCGGTGGACAGATCGCAGGCATCATGGATATTGAGAACAAAGTACCTACCGGAAGCTTTCATTTAGATGCGTCAACATTCGCGGGAAGCTATCTGACTTCAAGTGCTGATAATACCGGCAGCCGTGTTGGTTCATTCAAGGCGCTCAATTCCAACGGACAAAGTTTGTCATTTAGCGATCACCTGGGAAAGCTTGGTTATTTCTTCTCCGGTACACGCCAGGAATCGGACCGCAGAATCGATCAGCCCGTGACGGAGCTTAACCACGATCACGGCTTCGATTATTTCACCTATGGCAAGCTTGATTATCTTCTTGGGACGGATGATTACCTTACCATGAATCTGAATTACAGCAAGACGGTAACGCAAGTCCCGTTTGATCCCGCCGAAGGTTTCATTCTCGATGATCAGCAATCTTATAACGGCTTCCAAACGATATCGTGGTTCCATACAATCTCAACTGTACCGGATAAAGAACAGGATCTGTTCGTCGGCGGATTCGTTCGCGAAGGCGGATTGGACTATATTCCCTTTGCAGGTGATTCGGTTAATCGCGTAACACTTCCGGGTGACAGCGTAGCGAGCTATGTTGTTAAACAGAAAAGAACATTTGCCACGTATGGTTTCAGAACAAAATACAATCACAGCCTCTCGCACCAGTTCAAATATTCCGCGGGAATAAGTTATACTCTTACCTCTGGTACGGAAGATTTCCGGTTCCTCAATGAGCTGGGAGAAAAACAAAGGAATGTGGCGGACTTCACGGGTCACGATGCAAGTTTCTTCCTGCAGTCGCAATGGCACCCTTATGAATGGACCCGGCTTGATCTTGGTCTCCGGTATGATATACACAATGCACCGTCAGTCGCCGATCAAAGCCAGCTCTCACCGCGGATCAAGTGGCATTTTTTCATTGATGAGCTTAACAGTTTTTCGTTGAGCTATGACAGATTGTTCATGCCGACAAACATCGAGAATCTTGGCGCTGTTTCAACCCAGTTGGGCACAAGCGGCACGATAACTCAACCGGAAAAGGATCATCTGTTCGAGGCTGCATTCATCAGAAATTGGAACAACGGATTCAATACAAAATTTGCGGCCTTCTACAAAGAATCATCTCCCGGACTTGATGATCAGACACTTGGTTCCAGCACTATCAAAGTGAATGTGAACATCAACAGAATTATTGTGCGCGGGGTTGAATTTGCGGCAACCTACACGGATCAGGAGAGTCCGCTTTCCGGATATTTGAATTCATCCATAATTCACGCATTCGGGACGGGACCTGTTTCAGGAGGTTTTCTACAGGCCGATGAAAGCACTGCACCTTTTGATCTTGATCATGACCAGCGGTTGTCTGTGGTTGTGGGCTTGAACTATCAGCCTGAGAATTGGTTTGTGAACTGCTCTGCAAACTATGTTTCAGGATTAAATAATGGTAACGATGCCTATGATTACAAGACCGGGCTGTTTGATTTAAATCAGGGAGGACACACTTCCCCCTCGTGGATATTGAATGCTTCGGCAGGTTACACGTTTGCGTTGGGCAGCGGGCACTCTATTGAGCCTTCAGTATATGTAACCAATATTCTCGATCATGAACATTTAATAAAAGGAGCGTTCTTCAGCGGTGCCAGTTTTGAGGAAAGAAGGAATGTTGTGTTTAAAGTGGCGTATCATATCTAAATGATTAAACACGAATAATGCAATAACAATGAGCTTTAGGTATAGGTATTTGATTTATTAAAACTGAGGCCCTTACTCTCAGGCGCAAATCGAATCCACCCTGTGTCCCTCCCTTTCGCAAAGGGAGGGAAGGGATGCGTCTTTTAGTTCTGGCCTGCCCATGTAAAATTTAAGGGTTCAAATTTTTGAACCCCTACGGATAATTGTGTGCCTTATCCTCTCAGACTAATCAGAATGATCAGGTTAATCCTGAGTGCCTCATGACTGACAGCAGACAGGCCGAAGTCCCGCTCACGGGATGTGGAACTATTTGACCAGCATCATCTTCTTGTTGGATACAAAGTTATTGACGCGCAACTGACAGAAATACATGCCGCTAGGGAGTCCTGTTGCATTGAACTGCACCTGATAGGTTCCCGGAGCTTTATTCTCATTCACGAGGGTTCGTATTTCCTGTCCAAGTCCGTTATACACTTTCATGGTGACCACGCCCTCTGAAGGTATCTGATAGTTTATCATGGTGGTCGGGTTGAACGGATTGGGATAGTTCTGAGACAATGCATAGGAAGCCGGCAGAACCACGTCATCAACGCCGGTTAAGCGTTGCCCGTACAGCCGGATCGCATTTGCTCCGCCATTATCCGGGATTCTGACATAACACTTCGCACTTGCTGCATCGTAGGCCCAGGCAAGCTCTGAAGTGTTTAGAACGACCGATGCAGTGCTTTGTGACAATTTTGTTTTGTTGAGCGACACAGAATCCGGTTTGTTCTTTATATAATTAAACTCTGCTATATAATCCCGTTGTGCAGGGGTAAAAGCACCCATACGCGCGTCGATGGAAAGCTCAGTATAGCTAAATGTTTGCACCTGCGAGAGTGCCGTTGTTGCCCATGCGCCTGTTTCATATTGATAGGTTTCACCATCATCATCGTATACGAAACTCTTTCCGTTATCACCGGGATAACAGCTTAGTATGAGGGCTTTTTGCGTTAGTGGATCATTACTGTAGTTCCCAACCGGTGCAGTGGGGATAATAGCCCCGGCCTGAACAAAAATGGGCATTGTTGAATTGCTGACTGAATAATTAAGGTTCAGCGGACCAGTATATACCTTACCGTTCCAATAATCTATCCACTTCCCTTTGGGAAGGTAAACTGAAACCGTTGATGCGTTTTGTGTAAGCACCGGTTTAATCAGCATATTATCGCCAAACATCCACTCATCAGTAAGCTCTGTAGCAGTTGCATCGTCCGGGTAGTTGAAAACCAGTGGTCTCGCAATGGACAATCCTGTCAGGTGATTCTGCCATGCGGCTGTGTATATATAGGGAAGAAGTTTATAGCGCAACTTAATATACTGTGATGCAATCTGCTCAGCTTCGGAGCCATAGAACCAGGGTTCGCGTTTTTCGTTCAGCGTTCCATGCACGCGGAAGATGGGCACGAACGCACCGAACTGAATCCATCTATAATAATTGTCATTGGATGGATGCCCGTTGAATCCGCCGATATCCATTCCCCACCAGGAAGAACCGACCAAAATGCTCGAGAGCATGAACGGTGCCTGTTCTGCCATGGTGTTGAAACCGGTACCAATATCACCAGACCAATGGCCATAGGCATAGCGTTGCGCACCCAGGAAGAAATTCCTATTTACAGACCAGACACGTTTATTGTTATACTGGCGCTGCCCCTCGTAGTTTGCACGCTGCATCTGAAGAAAATTGAAGTTATTTCCATATTCATCCGCTTCATCATTCCAATAGCCAACAATGCCATTGGCATAAGCATTGCCCTGGTTAATGAAACTGTTCCAGTACCATTGCCGGGCATCAGGTTTGTTGAAGTTCATTCTGCCCACCTGTTTGCCGCTGAAATAGTCGGTAACGTAGTCAACGAAGAAGTTCTGTGCTTTGGCATATTGACCCTCAACCGTTGCACTGTGAACGCGTGGTTTTCGTATGCCGGTAAGTTTCATTCCAACCTTTAAAAGAGAATCTCTTAAAACGCCATTCGCGGCCAAGGGGAATTTTGGCCCAAACTTGAACTCGCCATAGTTATCCGAACCCCAGTCCATCCAGTCGAAATCCAGCGTAAAGGCATCTATGGGAATTCCTTTTGCACGATAGGTACTCACCATCGATAAAAGTTCGGTCTGGTCGATTCCCCATTGGCTGTTAATGAAACCCAAGGTGAATTTCGGGAACAAGGGTGGTTTGCCAGTCACATCAGTCATTCCAGAGAATATTTCTTTCGGGCTGCCGAACATCAGGTAAAACACGATATCAACCTTCTTTGGAATCGAGTCACTTGCTGAAGAAAAGTCGATGTGATAATCATTACCGCTGTTATTATCCCATGAATTGTCTGAGAAATGCGCAGTAAGGGCAAGACTGGTAACAGCCTGCTTTTTATTGTTGAAGGGCCCAATCTTTACACTAAGCACACCTTGGGATGAAGTTGTCATAGGTGATTCAACTGCGACCTTGTCGGAATAGAGAGTGCTTCCTTTGGGCCAGTAAACCGAATCGGGTGCTGTCCAGGTGTGCCCGTTGTAATTCACTCCCCAATGGAGTGAGCCAGTTTTTGTTGATGCAACCGAAACGGTAATGGTATCGTTTATTGTAGGATGTGCCGGTGCCCAACTGATATTCGTACTTCCGCTGCCGGATCCTCTGAAAAAATTAACACTGGTTGCGGAATAATCAATTCTACCCGATTCAACATCGGCAAGAATTCCCCAACCTTTGGTTGTCCATACAAAAGGTGCCCCTGCTTCTCCCTGCTTTCCTGCTGAGATGCTTCCGCCTGTTGTAAGCTTAAGTGATCCTGATCTTTTATTATGCAGGCCATAAAAATTGCCGCCTGTTGTGGTGAGATATATTCCTGCCGGATTAATTCCCCCAGTTTGTGGTTCTGAGCAAAGCAATTGACCGGCAGCATCGTAAGCACGGAACCGCATGGGACTGCGCGCTATTTCCATCCGGTATTTTGCAGTTTGTATTGTTATGGGATCCGAGGTAGTGTCAATTGAAACCGATGCGGCTCCCCACTGGGGATTGCCAACGACCAGTGTGTCGGGACTTTTAATTCCGCCTGGCCTGAGATTTACCATGATGACATTATCTGAACATGCCTGGAAAACAACCATATCGGTGCCCGATGTCAGTTGAAGAGTATTTCCGGAGAGGGTTATTCCGGTAACATTTCCAATTGACTGTGCCATCAACAGAGCAGTAAAAAGCGGTGAAAGGGCTATTATAATCGTAACTAACAGTAACTTTTTCAAAATGATTTGCCTCCGTTGAAAATTTTATTGCGAAGCAAATTTACCTATTAAAAGTTGTTTTTATCCATCTAAACCATTTAAGAGCAATTTTCTACAGTAAACGTTTACTTAAGGCTAGTTTCGTTCATGGTAAGTGTACCGCTTCTTTATATTAAAAAGGATTTTGGGTATTGTGTTGGGGGCATGCTTAAAAACGAAATTATTGAACAGTGCGCGCAACCTATTAATGAGGATGCATCCCGGTGAACGAAGCGTTTTTCTGAGACCCCAAGGGGACGACATGAATTCCACGTATGCATGATATTACAACGATGACTGGTGAATTATGTTTTTCGCCATGTATGCCGGCCCGATGGGCCTCTTTAATCGTCCGGGTGTTGTCACTTTCTATAAACATATCGGCCCGATGGGCCTGCCGAGATCACAGCATTCAATAGTTGTATAACAGTACCCATCCATTTTCGTTCCGGTGCTGTGTTTCACTAATTCTCCGCTGTTTTTTGATTCAACGTAATTTATAGCTAATTTTGAAGTTACCTTTTACTTATATTTAGGTTGATTATGGCTTTAATGGACAAAATACGCGACTTCTTCAAAAGAAGCGAAAAAGCAACCCCCAAAAAAGACTCTAAGGCTGTAGAAAAACAGCTTGCGATGGGCAAAATGTATGCCCGTGACCGTATTGAATATCTTCTCGATCCCAATTCATTTCAGGAAACCGATCTGTTCGTTGAACACAACGGAAAAGACTTTGGTCTTGATAAAAAATATCTGCCAGCTGACGGTGTTATTACCGGAACCGGAACCATAAGCGAATATCCTGTTGGCATTTTTGCTCAGGATTTCACGGTAGCCGGAGGTTCGCTTGGACTGATGCACGCCCGGAAAATTACCAAGATCATGGACCTTGCAATAAAAAATGGCATGCCGCTTATTGGCATAAACGATTCAGGCGGTGCCCGAATTCAGGAAGGTGTTAACTCACTTGCAGGTTATGGTGAAATATTCTACCGCAACACCATGGCATCAGGAGTGATCCCGCAAATTTCCGTAATCCTTGGCCCATGCGCCGGTGGTGCGGTTTATTCCCCTGCCCTGACCGACTTCACTTTTGTTGTTGATAAAATTTCCAAAATGTTCATTACCGGGCCGGAAGTTATTAAGTCCGTGCTTGGTGAAGAAATCTCAATGGAAGATTTAGGCGGTGCACGCGTTCAGACTGAAATGACCGGTAACGCGCACTTCTTTGCAAAAAGCGAAGTTGAATGTTTCGACCAGATAAAACGCCTGATGTCATTCATCCCAATGCATAATCAGAAAAAAGCTAACGGCATAACACCTAAAGCTCCAAAGATTGAATTTGATGTTGACAAGATTATTCCTTCCGAGCCCTCAAAACCCTATGACATCCGCAACATTATTAAATCCATCATCGACAATTCTGATTTCCTTGAAGTACAGGAACGTTGGGCTGCAAATATCGTGATCGGTTTTGCCCGCATAAATGGTGAGACCGTTGGTATCATCGGCAATCAGCCTTTGGTGCTTGCCGGCGTGCTCGATGTTGATTCATCGGACAAAGCAGCCCGCTTCATCCGGTACTGCGATGCCTTCAGCATTCCTCTTGTCACTTTTGTCGATCTTCCGGGATATCTTCCAGGCATCGACCAGGAACATGCCGGCGTTATCAGGCATGGTGCAAAACTGCTTTATTCATATAGTGAAGCAACCGTACCCAAGATCACCATCATTCTAAGAAAAGCATACGGCGGAGGATATATCGCTATGTGCTCAAGACATCTGGGTGCTGATTTCGTGTTCGCATGGCCAACCGCTGAAATTGCGGTGATGGGACCTGAAGGAGCTGCGAACATTATCTTTAAAGCAGAAATTGCTGCCGCCGAAGATCCGAATGCCATGCGCAAAGAAAAAGTTAAAGAATACACAGAAAAGTTTGCAAACCCCTATGTAGCCGCAAGAAACGGACACATTGACGGCGTTATTAATCCAGCCGAAACGCGCAAGTATCTTATCCACTCGTTGAAGGTAAGCGCGAGCAAGCAGGAAGCCAGACCTTTCAGGAAACATGGAGTACCCCCATTCTGATATGAGTACCGAAAACACAGAAACCCTTGTTATAGACGATACGAAGTATCAGACCACCTATACGACCAAGTATAAGCAGCGTAAAAAATATACGCCCCCTGATCCCAATCTGATCAGTGCGATAATTCCCGGTTCGATCATTGCGTTATATACTGCCGTTGGTAAACAGATAAAGCGCGGCGACAGTCTTCTTGTGCTTGAAGCAATGAAAATGAAAAACGATATTCGTGCACCGCGGGACGGCGTTATTGAAAAGCTCTATGTTCAACTTGGTTCTCAGGTGGCAAAAGGCGATCCTCTTATAAAGATCGCTGTTCAAGATTAAATAATTCCAGTTCTTTTGAAAACGTTCTGACAGGTTTATTCGACATGAATTTAGAAGAGTTAGTTGCCAAAGTGCAATCTTCCTATACTGAATGGGAAGAACTTCATTATAAAAAATCAATTACAAAGAATCCGGAAAGACAAGCCGAATTCACTACGGCTTCCTTCTCGCCGGTGAAAGCACTCTACACTCCCGGTGATACGAACCCCGAAATGTATAACAGTGAGGTTGGATTTCCGGGACAATACCCATTTACCCGTGGCGTACAGCCAACCATGTATCGTGGTAAATTCTGGACTATGCGCCAGTATGCCGGATTCGGCACTGCCAGGGGGTCAAACGAGCGCTATCGCTATTTGCTCTCACAGGGGCAATCAGGATTATCAGTGGCTTTTGATCTGCCAACACAAATTGGCTATGACAGCGATGATCCGATTGCGTATGGGGAAGTAGGGAAAGTTGGTGTTGCAATTGACACACTGGCGGACATGGAAATTTTGTTTGATCAGATACCGCTTGACAAAGTTTCCACTTCAATGACGATCAATGCACCGGCAGCGGTTTTGCTGGCTCTTTATATTGCCGTTGGAGAGAAACAGGGCGTGGCACGGGGACTGCTGAGCGGAACCATTCAGAATGATATTCTGAAGGAATATATCGCCCGGGGAACCTACATCTACCCCACAAAGCCCTCTATGCGTCTCATTACCAATATTTTTGAGTACTGCACCAAAGAGACACCCAAGTTTAACACCATCTCCATATCCGGGTACCATATCCGGGAAGCAGGATCAACTGCAGCGCAGGAAGTTGGTTTCACTCTTTCTGACGGTATTGCTTATGTTCAGGCAGCAATAGATGCAGGTTTGGACATTGATAAGTTTGCCGGCAGACTTTCCTTTTTCTTCAACGCGCATAACGATCTGCTTGAAGAAGTTGCCAAATACCGTGCTGCACGCAGACTTTGGGCAAAGATCATGCGGGAACGATTCAAGGCAAAAGACCCCCGCTCATGGATGCTGCGCTTCCACACGCAAACTGCAGGCTCAACACTTGCAGCACAACAAGTTGACAATAACATCGTCAGGGTAACAATTCAGACTCTTGCGGCAGTGCTTGGTGGAACACAAAGTCTGCACACCAACTCACGGGATGAAGCACTAGCACTTCCCACCGAGAGCGCGGTACAAATAGCACTCAGGACACAGCAGATTGTTGCCTATGAAAGCGGCGTTACCAGCACCGTTGACCCGTTGGCAGGCTCGTATTATGTTGAAGCGATGACGGACCAGATAGAAAAGGAAGCGATCGACTATATCACGAAAATTGATGCGATGGGTGGAGCGGCGCAGGCAATTGAAGCCGGCTTCCAACAGGGAGAGATTCAGCGGGCCGCATACAAATACGAAAAAGAATTTGAGGCGAAACAAAGAATTGTGGTCGGCGTAAACAAATTCACCGTTGAAGAAGAAGCCCAGAAAAATTTGCTGCGGATCGATATGAAAGTCCAGGAAGAGCAAATTAAATTCCTCAGTGAAATAAAGGCACAGCGCAGCGCCGATGAAGTTGCATTAAAATTGCAGCAATTGAAATCAGCCGCCGAAAGCGATGCCAACCTGATGCCTTTCATATTGGATGCAGTTCGTGTCTATGCGAGTGTGGGAGAGATATCAAACACTCTGCGCGAAGTTTTTGGCGAGTATAAAGAGACCGTGTTTATTTAGTATTCTATTTCAGAGTGTTTAGGCTGAATCAAACGAAAAAAGGGTACGCGCCCCGCGGAGCGGGATCCCGTTGGGAGATGACACGGATTTGAACTGATTCCCGCGGATAGAAATTTAAAATTTGATTTTGGGGGCAGCCTCTGTAGCATAATGCTTACGGTCATTTTATGTGATGCTCTGCATTTGCGATTATTCCCCGTCATGGGAAATATATTTGTAGTACACGAAAAAATTGAGGCCGTTTTTCTCCGTCAGGAGATATATTCCCTTTGGTGGGTGTCGCATAACTCCGGGAAAGTCATTGCGAGTTGAGTGCTGCGGAAATCCTGAGTGCGGACAATCTTACAATAAGCGCCTTTAAACAAGGCTTTATAAAGCAGAATTCTGCGCTAAATGAATTCTGCGACAGCCACCAAGGGGGCGACATGAATTCCAGACATATGCACATGCCGGCCCGATGGGCCTCTTTGATCGTCCGGGTGTTGTCATTTTCTATACGCATATCGGCCCGCTGGGCCTGCCGGGGTTACAGGCATTCAACAATTACATATTACATTTTTTGAGTTCCATCGGAACGCCACGTGTATAGCCCAAAGAGATGCGGCGATATTCTGAGTCCCAGGGGTGGGTGTCGCAGAAAGGGGGTGACAAATTTATCCGTTAGATGCTATCGAATAGGTTCCGAACATGTGCTGTGATGGTTGCAGCACGACCGTTTCCCGTTTTCGTAACAGCCCTCGCATTGTTGAGCAAAACAATTAACCGAATGTTGTTAAATGTATATGCCGCATATTCAACCCCTGAACGGGGTTGGCGGATCATTGTCTTCGATGGATGCTACCAATGTGCAAACCCTGACGGGTTTGGGGCATAACGTATTTGCAATGCGATTAACCCGAAAAATGCAATAGCCACTAACTTTTCGCATAAGTACCTGAATATATTAATACTAAGGCCCTCACCCTCATTCCCTCTCCCAAAGGGCGAGGGAGGGCGTAATACTCGATACTTATGTAAGTTATTGATTTTGTTTATTTTCTAATGCAAGATTAGGGATTAACATGACTGTTATTGCTGCTTTTCGAAATCCCGCCAAGGATTTTATATTGGCAGCAATAGCATTCAGCAAAGGGCCACATAACTCCGTCAGGAGTTATACATAAAGTTGTCGACCTGCAAACCCTGACGGGTTTGAGGCGACTTACCGTGTATATGGAAATTTGTGGACGGAATTCCGCGCTAACTGAATTCGGAGACACCCACCACCGGGACGCGAATGACAAGGTGAGTTAAGCTGACATCTATTCACACAGGGGAGGATGCCATCCTCCAGCGCAGATGCAGGCAGGCAATGACTGTCCCATTGTTATTCGGCACCCGTTTAAAGGATTTCAAAGGCACTCAACTCGGAATGACATTTTCCGGGTAATGCGGCAACCACCACAGGCATCAACCGATTGTGCACCATAAGGATTTCCGCATAAAAATAAAGTCCGCCTCCAGAAGGAAGCGGACTTTATAAAAGGACTCAAGACTTAGGTTAGAAACCCAGCTTGATCTCGAATACGTGATTGCCGCCAAAGTACTTAACATCACGGAAGGCGTAATTGATTTCGACGCCCAAGCCCTGCACCGCGTAATTAATACCGGCACCGGCTGAGAAACCGTAAATGAAATCTTCAGATTGTGACTTCGGTGAGGAGTCATAACCGGCTCTGACGAAGAACATTTTCTGATAGCTGTACTCTGCACCAACCCGGTATTCATCTCCGGAGAAGTTGTTATTCTGGAAACTGCCGGAAACAGAAACATTATTGATGTTGTCAGCGTATGCTTTATAACCGAATCCAAGTTCGAAGGTTGAAGGCAATTCAAATGCTGCACTTTCAACTTTGAATTGTGTTGGGCCCCGGTTGAAACCGGTAGCAGTGGCTGCATAGTCAAGTCCGGAACCGCCATAGCGCATTGAAGGTCCAATGTTTTTCATGGCAATACCAAAGCTGAGCCCATCAATGTCACCAAGGCGGTCATACATCAAACCGATGTTGAAGGCCACACCGGCAGCGCTGACATCACCAAGAGTTTCAGTTACCAGATTCACGGTTGTACCAACTGAAATTCTGTCAGTCAGTCCCTTTGAGAAAGTGAGTCCAGCAGTGATAAATGAAGGATTAAACGTTTTTCCGGTACCGTCAGGATCCTGAGCGGTAGTAACCAGAATGTCGCCAATAGAAATAGACTTGATATCAAATGCGAGCGCACCCAACCCTTCGATGTTAGAAGAGATGGCTCCGTATTCAACACCAATATCAGCAATATAATTCATGTGAGAAAAGGTCACATTTGTGCCATACTCGGCTCTAGCCAAGCCGGCGGGATTCCAGTAGATTGCTTCGATGTCAGAGGTCGTAGCAATATTCGAACCTGACAGTGCAATTCCACGGGAGCCCACTGGAATAAGCAATTGAGCTGCTCCACCGGTTCCTGTCCGGTTACCGCCTCCGGCAAAGCATGTCGAAGCAATTACAAAGAGCAACAGTAGTACCGTTACTGTTTTATTCATATAGTTCATTGTATCTCCTACAATTTTTACCCGTTATTAAAATCTATCAAGAATCTGTTGTTCTTGTATGATAGCTATCTTCAAGGTCTTGGTAACACCAAGATCCGGCATGTCGATATACGCAATGTATAAACCGCTAGCAACCGGGAGACCCGACTGGTTGGCAAGATCCCAACGCTCGTTCTGGTCTGCAATATGATCGATCGTTCTTACGAGCACGCCGGCCAAATTGAAAATGCGGATCTTCGCTTTGGGCGGCAGGTGGTTGAAAGTAACAAACCGGTTATACTTGTTGATTTCCTGCGGGTTAACACCATAATAAGGGTTAGGCCAAACGTTAATGTGGTTAACATCAGTTTTAGCCGTAGCAGTACTATACGTAGGAGCTTTCGCGGTAAACACAAACTGATCGGCGGTTGTGTTCACATAATTAGCTATAATTTCGAACTGATCCGTTCCCGTTCCTTCCTCGGAGAAAGGAACACTTCCTCTCCGGTTAACAGTAAGGAAGTACATGATTGGCTGATCGCCGCCTGTTACTTCTGTTGCAAAGGCAGGATTAACCGTTTCGCTGTAATCAGCATCGAAAATAAACAACCATTCACGAGGGCCAGTAGCGGCAGTATTATCATATACATTATAATCACCAGGCCACCATTTGCCGTCTACCAAACCATTCACAGCATTATTCTCAAGGAAGCCAACAGCCAACCGACGCGGATGTGCCGGATCAGTTGTGACATCCCAAGCTGAAAGAGGAACGCTCTTGGTGAAGTCCTGGAAGGAATAACCACCACTTGGATTGACAATATATGGAGCAAATTTAGGATCAGCCGGAACACCACTCCCGAATCCACGTCCCCAACGATATCCATAAGATACGTTTGGATCTGCCGGGTCGAATGTTGGGTTCCAAGTAGTTGTATCGACTTTGGCTAATTTAAGAAGAACATTTTTAATGTCGGCAACTTTAATGAAAAATGTCCCGTCTCCAAAAACTGATCTGGGGCTTGCAAAGCCTATTGCGCCACCCCAACCTTCAAATCCAAGACCGGTGCCACCACTAGAAGTGAAACGACGTGTACCAGAAGGAACTGTATATTCTTTTACTCCTACCGGAGGACCAAGAACTTTAACTTCCATTCCATCAACATACTGATATTCTTCATCACCGCTTTGATTTGTCTGGTCTTTCAGAAGGACAGTATTTGCTGTAGAATCTTTTAAGCTCCATAAATAGTTACCTAAAGTATCCTGAGTAAAGCTCACCTTATACGTGTGTCCGGTCAGTTTCTGAGGATTTAATACCAGTGCCATTGCAGAACCATCACTTACGCCTGCAGTATGGGCTGCAAACAGCGTATCGTTGTGTGATTGTGAATATCTTGTTCCCGGCGCGGGTGGCTTTGGAACAACGGTGAAAATAGTCGGTGTAGATTCCAAATTGTTTGGTGCAGCTTTATCTTTAAAACTGTATGCAGTGACTGCATAATAATACCGCACACCATTAATGAGCGGTGTTCCACCATTCAGGTCGTCGTTTTTGATATCGAGGAAACGCTTAACGGCGTTATCGGTACCAAACTGAACAACTTTTGTTAACACGACGCCACTGTTGGCATCAAAATATTCATCAAGGATTTTACCTATTCCATCATTTATATCAAAGGTAGCAATCCTCTTGCCGGAAGACAAATCTGCTGAAGCAGACGGGAGCTGATACACGTTGTATCCCTGGAATTTGTATCCAAGTTCATCACTTGATTCAGTCCTCATTACTGCCGATTCGTCATCGCCCCAATTGAGAACGATCTCTTTGTCCAATTCAACCGTTTTCACGGCTGGAGCCGGAGGAGGGCTTGCAATAGCAAAGAAGTTATCGTATGCATTTTGTGCCAGTTTGTCGTAGAACTTCAAGAGTCCTATTGCAGCCAAACGGTCAACAAACGGGGTTGTTGTTGCCCCTGCAACAATTTCAGCAACCACCACTTCCTGAGTATCGCCCGGAGCCATGGTGAACGGCCCGCTTGCAAGCCCCATACGACGGTCGCCTGCGGGAAGAGAAACACCATCAACCCAGCCGGATCTGGTAGTTGGATCACCACTTAATACGAACGGAGTAACTTTCCCGGAAGGATCAGCGAACGGTACTCCTGTTTTTCCTATCTGCCCTTTGAAGAAACGATAGAACTGGGTGGAGCCTTCAGGAGAACCTTGAGTAGGATCAGTTACCGATGCATCGCCATTAGCGAAATAATAAAATGAAGTCATAGGCAGGTTGATCCAGCCCGGACCTATTTTTTGATTATTCTTAATTGCGTAATCTTCAGCATCATCAACACCATTCTTGTTCCGATCCTGGCCAGCAACACCCTTTAAAACCGGTCCCTGGAAGAAATCGAAACCAATCGCAGGCGGGGGAAGCGGGTTATAAGTAGCATCTGTAGCCTGTGCATTATAGGTATATCCCAAGCTTAATAAGGTATCACAGCCTGAAAAATCATCGGTTGCATTACCAAGATCAGGATCAGCCCATTGGGAAACATACATGCTGTCGAAACTAACATTAGATTTATTGATCAGTTTATAGCGGCGGAAAAGCATATTGCCCAAGGCACCGGTCTGGGCATAGGCCCATACGGTTACCTGTTGTTCAATGCCAAGAGGCTGTGCACCATACATATAAGTTGTGTTTTGTGCACTAAGGTCATTGTTCACAAACCAAATAGTTTGGGATGCGCCTTTAACTCCGGGGTGTTTAACTCCGGCTGTATCCGTCCAGCCTGGTGCCCCCTGATCATAGGGCCAGTCTCTCCAGTCAGCTTCATATTGGTCACGCACTGTTTTCGGATCGGAGCCTTCATCAGCTGCTGCTGAGCTCAGATCAACAACCGGGCCGCCGGGATAAATGTCAGGACGAACCCGGAAAATGCGTACAAGCGAGCCAGCCGGATCGTCAGCAGCACCGGAGGGCAGGATACGTCCAGGCGTTAAGCCCTGGCGATAGGCTGAACCACCGACGCGGGGCTGAGGATCGCCCGGATAGTATGCACCCCAAACCAAACCGGATTGAAACATTGCTGTCTTTCCGCTTCCCTTAGGATATACCAATCCGGAATTTCCGGATGGATCAATGTCTGAACTTCCATTATTGTAGAACTGTGTTGAAATGCTGTTGATATTCAAGAAAGTTCGTGAAGGACTCCCCAAGACTTTGGAGAGAGCTTTCTCTTTCTTGTCCTTTCCCACTGCACTGACATTTGAGTAAAAAACTGTCATGCAGAGAAGCAGGATTATTAAAAAACTATAACGTTTTGAATTCATATTAATGACTCCTATTATTTTACTCTGTACCATGTTAATACTCAAGCCGGACGCCAAGTTTGATCTGACGTGGCGGTCCGTAGAAATATGGTGATGTAGTATAAGGGGCGCCGGTAACCGCAGCCTGGTATTGTTGAGCATAATCCAGATAGATCGCCTGATAGAATTGCCGATACTCAGGGTTCTTGGCTACCTTTACTCCACCTAGTTTAGGATCACTAATGTACCCATCATCCGTTGCAGATCCGGTCCTGAGGAAGACGTTCTCTATGTTACGTGCATCAAAAAGATTAATAACATTTATATAGATGTTAGCAGTAAGCTTATCAAAAATGGTAAACGACTTATCGATGCGCAAGTCAACCTGGAAGAACCAGGGAGTGGTTGAGGAGTTGAGCGCTTCAATTGGCTGGCGGTTACGAGCATCGCCTTCAAGATCAGCTCCACCGATACCACGGGTATAAGGATGACCACTATTGAAAGCAATGACAGCAGCTAACCCTGCCTGTTGCAGCCAACCTGGTCCATCATTAACCCCAAACCGGTAATCAAGATTTATATTTCCTCTGAAAGCATTGTTGTATTCCAATGGAGAAATGTACTGAGGCTTAAAAGCACCGGCACTCGGATCAAGCGGTGCGCCAATGATACCGCGGTTTGAATTGGGGAACGAGCCGGTTCCCTGGGCATCATTGAATGAAATAGATGCATTTGCCTGCAAACGTTCAATACGGCGGATGTTAAGAGACATTTCAACACCCTTGGTAGTTGAAAAATCACCGTTTGTCAGAACGTTGTAATCCTGATATTTGGAATTTTTTGCAACTTTGATTTTATCGAAAACGACCTGATCAAGAATATCTTTGTAGTATCCCGTAACGTCAAACGAAGCAACTTCGCCCACTTGCTGGTTGAAGCCAACTTCATATTGTGTTGTATGAGTCGGACGGATGTTAAAGCCAACCGGGGCGGTGATTTCAAAACCACCACGCAGGTTATATGCAGTGGCATACAAGCCCTGATACATATCACGGAAACGGGTTTGTTGAACAAATTTTCCGAATTGCGCATGGAAAACAGTTCTATCCGTTACCGGGAATGAGAAACCAAGACGAGGGCTGATGCCGCTAAATACCGGAACATCAACAAGACCCGCTGAATTGATCGCGCTTGTTTCTTTATTTATTGTGAGATCGGGCATTGTCGGGTCAATTAACTGTTTGTTATCGGTTTGAATATAATCGTACCGCAATCCAATGTTCAACACGAGATCTTTATATTCAATTTTGTCCTGAATATAGAAGTTGGCAAGAATAGGTTTTTTTGCTTTTGCATTTGGATCGCTGTCAGAGACATTTCCATAAAGGTCGTAACCATAGTTGTTCACACCGCGTCCGATAATGATTTGATCATGTGTCTGCTTCGAAGCGCTTGTGTCAGGTTTCAAATCATTAGCATAAAACAGCCCAGGAATTGCAAAGAGGCCTTCATTTCCGAAACTGTAATTTCTTATCGTATATAGCTGCACACCGCCGCCAGCTTTGATGGAATGTACATTCCCAAGTGTGGTAGTAAGGGCTGCGGAAAGATCGATATGGTTCCTTTCCGATTTCTGATAGCCGGCAACAACATCGCCATAGGAGTTAAAATTATATTCAAAAATGGTTTTTTGAGTTGGCCGGAGAAATGCCTGCGAAAATGTGAATCCCATTTTCGCATTTGCGACACTATCGCCATAATGCAGAAAATCATCCTGCAGGAAAGGATCGAAGAGATGTGTTGTATTGAACGAATAACCCGCAGTCAGTTCCACATAAGTTGTAGGGGAGGCAATATAAGTACCCTTCAAGCTGAAAGCTGCGTCCTGAGATTCAATGCGCTCGGTTCTTGCCTGGTTAAACATATTGGCAATGTCACCCGAAACACGTGCACTGCTCCATGGATTGTCCAAACCACGTGCCGTATAGGTGCCAACAAGGCGAAGAATAATGGGATTCATGTCAAATTGAATAGAACCGGTTCCCGTCATATTCTGCACTCCATTTTTGGAAAGTGCTCCGGCCGGATAAACAAGGTTAATGGTATCATGCGAAACCGGATCGCCAATAATTCCGAGATTAATGCCTGGATAATTCTGAGGATTGGGGTCCGCTTGATAGTTATTGTTGAACAAACCAAATATCTTAAGCTTTTTATCCAACAAAGACCCGCTCATGGTTCCGGTAAATTCCGAGTATCCATACCAGTAGGAGCCAAGCTGTTTTTTACCGTCATAACGGGCGGATTTTCCTTTGAAACCGATATTGTCAGTGACCCATTCTGCTGAGGCCTTAAATTCGGGGGTACCACTTTTGATTTGCGTATAAATAATACCGGCATTGGAGCCGCCATATTCTGCAGGGTAACCACCGGATTGGACTTGAATTTCCTCGACAGCATCCTGAACGATGGTGACCGCACGGCCGCCGACGACAGGGTCAGTTATTGATGCGCCTTCAAGATAGAATCCCACTTCGTCCTGTCTGCCACCACGAATAAACACTGTCTTATCCTGAAAAACAACACCAGGAGTAAGGGCAATGATATTATTGAGTCCGCGAACCGGTAACGTTTTCAACTCATCACTCGTAGTAATGCGGTTAGCATTGGTAGAGTTTTTGTTGATAAGTGGCCGAACGGCAATTACTTCGATTTCGCTGGTCTGCAGACCTTCGCTCGGAAGTTGAAAGTTAAGTTCGGAAGTAAGATCAGCGTAAATACGATAATTTTGAACGGTTACCGTTTTATAGCTGATAAATGAACACTTAATCGTGTACGTCCCTGCTGAGAGATTTGTGATAGAATACTCTCCTGTCATTCCTGACTGGGCACCAAGTGATGTTCCCATGACAACCACATTGGCTCCAACCAACGGTTCACCCGTCTTGAGGTCAGTGATTTTTCCTTTCAGTTTTCCAGAGGTCCCTGCAAACAGCAGAAATGGAACCAAGAGAAGAAAACAGAAAAAGGTAACCCTGTGACTCATAGATTGCTCCTTTCGTTTTTTTAGTGTAGAAAACAGAATATTCGCCAAATGATTTATTTGCTATGATCCTGTATCAATATATTTTCGCTAAAATTTTATACGTGCAAGAGGATACTTATTAAGAACAAAGAGGACCGTATTTTCGATGCTGTGATAGAGAGCACCAATTATTTCTTATTACAGCATTTAAAGTGAATAAATTATTGTTAAATGTCAAGCAATAAGCAATATTTATACACATTTTTTTCGAATAATAAAAAATGTTTTGCGGGAAAATAATACACTGCAAGAACAAACACAAATGGGAAAGAAAGTGAATTTTGGTCAGAATAATTCCCCTTATATTTTTTCCCCATACCGGGCAATATGAGGACGTTACAAAATAGCAACAGAACCTGATAAAAAATCACGTTTTCAGATATGTGTATCGTTTAGGCTTCGGTTACCTGAAAACCTTTGCAGGCCAATATATAAAAGCTATGAGGCTCTATTAAAAGAATTAAATGGTGCACATCACGCGGAGCGGGATCCCGTTGGGAGATGACATGGATTTGAACTGAATTCCACAAATAGAAATCCGGAACTTGACTTGTGATAGAGCCTCATAGAAAGCAAGGTGAACTGCAATAGACTATTGGTCCATTCCGGAATAATCAAGAGCATGGAATCGGCATTTTTTAAGGCAATTATATGATTACGGCTTCTCACAAAATTCAGTGAGAACACCAAAGGTGGATTTGGGATGAACGAACGCAATTTGCAATCCCTCAGCACCGGCTCTTGGCTGTTTGTCAATGAGTTGGATGCCCTTAGCCTCTATTTCGGGCAGTATTGCTGACAGACCACTGACAGCAAATGCAAGGTGATGAATTCCTTCACCTTTTTTCTCAATAAACTTTGCGATAGGCCCATCTTCAGCAGTTGATTCAAGCAATTCTATTTTCGTTTGCCCAACCATAAAAAATGCAGTCTTCACTTTTTGATCAGGTACTTCTTCAATGTTGTAACAGGACAGACCGAGAATATCTTTATAATATGCTATAGCCTGCTCAAGGTTTTTAACGGCAATTCCGATATGTTCAATATGAGTTGGTATCATTTCGCAGTTTTCTTCCAAATAATAAAACAAAAAAGGCCGTCTCAAAATTCCGGTGAAATGTTGTTGCAATGACCAGCGGTCCAAGTGGACCTGTTTCTCATTTACAGTTGACTTATGGCGCCAAACTGTTGCAACCTGTTTTCAATGGCTTTTTAAGACAGCCTTAAAGATACGGTTTCCCGAATACTATTTCAAGAACATCATTTTTTTGGAAGCTCTGAAACCGTTTGCTTCTATCTGATAGAAATAAACACCGCTGGCAATCTGTTTGCCGAGTCTTGACGGATCGAAAATAGCCTGATAGGTTCCGGCTTCTTTAACATCATCGATGAGGTCAGCAAGTTTGGTTCCAAGTGCATCATAAACCGAGACCCTGACTCTGCCCTGTTCCGGAACTGAATACCGGATAATGGTGGATGGGTTAAACGGATTTGGATAATTCTGCTCCAGTACAAATGATTTGGGAACAGCCCCGGCAATACGCTCATCCACAGTTTCGGTTAACGGATTAACATCAGGTTTCGGCAACCGGACGCTTGAATAGATCCTGAATTCGCCAGGTTTCAGGTCAATGTTCATTGTCAGATTCGAAACATTGAGGCTGTCACCTGAAAAGAAGTCATACCACCATCCTGATTTGGAAAAATTCGGAGTATAGGACGCATTGACCACATCAAAATTACCGACAATTGCCACATCCATTGTTGGATCATAAAGATTGATACGTTTTTGGGCGCCGCTAACGGTCAGATAAAAATTGCTGGTGCCAAATGCCGGATAGTTCTTTTTCAAATTAAGCAATGCTTTCCAGGTTTTGAACAACTTCATCCGGTAAGGGTCACTGTAATATTCCCAATGAGGGGGTTTTTGATCGGTTCTGCCGGGTGTTGAGGTAATAGAGACATCATAGCCCAATTCACCAAACTGCCAGATCATTTTCGGTCCGGGAACCGTGAAGAAAAATGCGCCATTCAGTTTCATTCTGTCCAATGCCGTGGTAAGCGTTTTGATGCTGTAGCTTCCGCTCACATTACCATACATGAGGTTTTTATACATCAGACGTTCTTCATCATGTGATTCCATATAACCAACAACTCCCGCATGGTTCCAACCGCGGTTTTTCCACGATACCCAACTGAAATCAGATTTTCCGCCATCGTTGTAGCCCATGGATGCTTCATTATAATTGGAATTGGCATTTCCCCAAAGCAACATACCCTTACCGTAGTTGGCGAGAACCGTTTCTTCGCTGTTGTCAGCGAAGTGCTCGAGTATTACAAATGCATTTGCGTCAACACTCCAGATTTTGTCTGCCATTCTGGTAATGTTGTTAATGCGGGACTGATCATAATTGCCCCATTTACCAACATCAGTATTATACGTTTGGGTGAACCCTTTGCTGAGATCGAACCTGAATCCATCAACCTTAAATTCCGTTAACCAGTAACTGTTAACCCGGTCAATAAGATAGCGTGTGGCCGTGCTTTCATGATTAAAATCATTTCCCACGTTGTAGGGGTGGGTTGCAACCGCATTGAACCACGGATTGTTGGAAGCCGGACGACTGTTTGCAGCATCCCAATAGAGGCGTGCAAGCGGGCTGCTTCCCATATTATGGTTGAGCACCATATCCAAAATAACCGCAATACCAACCGAGTGGCATTTATCGATAAACTTTTTCAGATCGTTTTTGGGGCCGTAATATTTGTCCGGTGCAAAATAGAAATTGGGATTATATCCCCAACTGAGGTTTCCCTCAAACTCGTTAACCGGCATGAGTTCAATTGCGGTAACTCCAAGATTCTGCAGATAACTGAGCGTATCAATGAGCGACTGATAGGTGTGCAATGCGTTGAAGTCACGGAGCAGAAGTTCATAGATAACCAAGTTATCTTTTGAAGGTCTTTGATAATTTGTTGTCTGCCAGTTATAGGCGCCTTGTCCTGTTTGGAGTACACCCACTATTTGTGTGGTCTTTCCTGTAGGATAGGGCTTCATATTGGGATACATGGCTGAAGTGATATATTGGTCATTATCAGGATCAAGCACTTTTTCGCTGTATGGATCGGCAATCCTCATTGTGCCATCGACCAAATATTGGAATCCCAATTCAACACCGGGAGAGAGATTAGTCAAGGTGACCCACCATCTGTTTCCATCTGATGTCCTGCTCATATAATTGGCAGGGAGGGCATCCCAGTTGGAGAATTCGCCAATTGCATAAATGTAGTTTTTCATCGGTGCATAAAGCACCAAAGTGGCAGTTGTTGCATTTGCACTATAGTTAATACCGTCCTGCATACCGGCAGGAAGTTCTGCTGTCGGGACAGGTGGTCTTACAACAAAATACACTGAATCTGCTACTGAAGCACCTCCCTTAACTGCAACTGCTTTAATTTGTTTTCTTCCCGTGGAAGAAGCCGTATAGGTATAGCTTAGCGATTTGGCCGTGTCTTTGGCTACAAGTACATTATCGACATACAGGTACACGCTGTCAGAAAGATTTGCAGTAGCTTTTATGGCCAATTGTTCGCTTGCAGCAAGTATGACCGGGAAACTTGATGGAGCCGTGACAGCAACACTCATTCCGGAGCCTGAACTCACCGGAAGAAAGATATCGCCGCCATCAGCGGTCTTTCCGGTTTTTGTTCCGTCTGAGCTTCTGAAAACAAATGCAACTTTAAGAACCGTTTCAGTTGCCAGCACCGAGTAGAAAGTGGTGATGCTTGGCTTGATCTTGAACTGATAGAGATTGGTTCCAATTTTGGTGAGTTTAGTTGCGGGGGTATTGACGCCCCACGCAGTCAGCACATGTTTCCAATCACTTGGGGCAGTGCTTGCAGAAGTGATTACACCGGTATGTGCATAGACATCACCGGTATATCCGGAAAGTCCTGCATTGCCTTGTGTAGCATCAAAAGTTACGGTTAAGGAATCTGCTGCAGTCACAAAATAGGGTGTCCAGCTTATAAGCTGACCCTGTGCAAATGCAGCAGTCGAGAGCAAGAGCCAAAAGAAAATACGCCTCATAATGTGTGCCTCCGAGTTAAGAAATAAAAGAACTATTCTGTCAGTTTGGGTTTGCCGCCCTCGAGCCATGCCTTATAGTAAAGCTGAGCAAGTCTGTTTGATGCTTTGTTGAACTGATCAAACGTAACAAATTTTGTATAGAACCACATAAGGTGGTAGTAATTGCTATTGAACGTATTCCCTGAAGCCGCATAGGCGACTTTATCTGCGGTGAAGAGCACCGGTTGGAGACAATTTGCCTCATGAATGATGTAAAATATCCAGTGTTCCAGATTTGTTACGGGCTCCAGAGTCATAGCCCCAATCTTGCCTTCAATTTCAGCCAGATTTGAATCGACCATATCGGACTCATATCTGAAGTGAATATTCTTTTGGCCGGTAAGCTGGCCATTATAGTTTTCGATAGTGTGCATTGGCTGGTGTGCATCACCAACATAATGAGCCAGATCCGACATATACAGTTTGATCCTGGCTGGGTCGTTGGCTTTGAATGCATCTACCAGGCTTTTATAAGTTGCAATGGTTGCCCAGGGAAGGATTCCCTTTTTGGTAACCGTATCTTTATACTTTGCAATTAACTGTTGTTGGTCAAGCACTTCAGTGCCGGCGAGATACTCTGCATAAAAATCAATATCCATGAAATGCTTCGGAGCTTCAGTTCTATCTTCCTTTTTCCGGTTGTCAGGATCGACACTGTGTTCAGTTACATATGGGATATATGAGGCGGGAATCGCCATATCATGAGGGATGAAGAGAAAACTTTTTTTCGCAATCAGCTTATGCCCATGTTCCCCCCACCCAAAGACAGATGAGGCAGTTAAGGCTAAAAGAAGAAACAGCACATTTTTGAAAGAATTCATGAAAGAGTTCCGGTTAATTGAATAATAAGTTTTCTAGTTCGGGGCCGGGTGTCAAAATCGATGAGCACGATTTGCTGCCAAATCCCAAGCAACAGTTTCGATTGAGTGAAAGGAACCTGCAGGGAAGGGCCCTGCAATGATGCCCGTATATGCGAGTGACCGTTACCGTCATTCCATGTATCATCGTGATGATATCGCCGGTTTGCAGGAGCGATCCGCTCGAAAAACTCAGGATAATCCTTTTTAAGGCCCGGTTCATACTCTATTGTTGTGAGCCCGGCAGTTGCTCCGGCAACAAAAAGGAGTACACTACCCTCTCGCAGCCCTGATTCCTGAATGATTTCCTGTACACGGTAAGTCAGGTCGATAATATCACAGTTCCCCTTGGAGGAAACTTCGATTTCAGTCGTAACTATCTGCATAATAATATATTGTATGCAAATAAGTTAAAAAAAGCGGGGGGCGTACGCAAGGGAATTAGGGGGTTGGAGGTGTTCGTTCGTTAAAAGTTTAGTAAACGTTTACTTTCCCCAAATAATGTTTACCGGTCACCTTCGAGCAGTACTGTTAAAAGAGCCCGTGCAACGTGCCCGGCGATTTACGCAAGACTGATACCCTTATCCTTCGGATGAGAAGGGAATCTTCTTTTGATTTAAAGATCGCATATCCCAAGCTATTAATAATTTTTATTTACTATTGTGCTAAAATTTGTTATTCTTGGAGCGTGTATTGATGTTAACCGGTTTGCATGTGCATTACCGGGAAATTGAACTAATTCCACCTCCCAACGTGTGTGCGCTGACAATGATTTTCTTTCGAGATCAAATCATCAGCATATTTAATTAACTATAATGAGATTTTTATGAGACGAAGATCCATAATCCCGTCCATCTCCATTTGGCTGGTTGTTGCTTTTATTGTTGTTTTTTATATAAAAGTGATAGCAATACCGTCGTTTGCGCGGAAGTATAAGACCAGCTGCTCAACCTGTCATGAAGCAGTATCAAAACGAAATGCATTTGGTGAGGCATTCCGCAGGAATGGATATTTCCTGCCTATTGACGATGCTCAGAAAATCAAAGAAAAGCCCGTGAAGCTGGGGGCTGAGGAATGGAAAGAATTGTGGCCAGAGGCCATCTGGCCAGGAGTTTTGCCTGAATCATTCCCTTTGGCCGCTTATGCGCAATTACGCATAACGGACAGCGTGAGAACTTTTCGCGGGAACTCGCGTACAGAATTTAACATGCCACGTGACCTGGTTTTTCTCTTCGGCGGTGCATTTGGCGAGGACGTTGCATTCTTTGGAGAGTGGGCAGCTTATATGGAAGGACAAAATGCACTGGGGTTGTTTCGTTTTTTCTTCCAGTTCAACAGTGTAGCCGGACCCAGCAATCTGTTGAACATCCGGGTCGGGAAATTTGAGCCCGGCATCACTGACGGCTATACAGGGACTCAACGGTTGACCGTTTCATTCCCGATAACACTGCGCTATGACGCGACCGGTTTCTGGAAATCGAGCAATGCACAGGCGGGTTTGGAAGTTAATGGCATTATTCAAAACCGAATTTATTATGCCGCAGGCGTTGTGAATGGCGAAAATAAAACTGTAAATGATCCCACTGATCGAAAGGACTATTATGGAAGACTTGCCTATCAATTTGGCGGGGCCGGGTTTAACGGGAAAGATACTTCTTATATGTATGCTTATTCCAATGAATCAGAAAAGTCCCTTACGTTGGGAGTTTACGGCTATTGGGGTGTTCGCAGCAATATCCCACTCACCGCGATTTCCACTTATAACAACAACTTCAACCGGTTTGGTGCAGATGTTGGGTTACACCTGAACAGACTTGACATTCTTGGCGGGCTGATTGCCGGGAAGGATGACAGCCCGGAAAAAGATCTGGAGCCCCTTAAAAGTGTAGCATCATTTGTTGAAGGAAATTATAAGATATATCCCTGGCTTATAGGCGCTCTCAGACTTGAGAAGGCAAACTCCTGGAAAAACAATGAGGACAGAGACAAGTACATCTGCCTGATCCCCAATATCACGCTGTTATACAGGGCAAATATCCGGTTATCTGCAGAAGGCGTCATCACCCTGAACGGTGACCGGAATGTAAAAGGGAAAACGGTATATGCCAATAACGCTCATCCGTATCAGACACTGCTATTGAATTCAATGATTGCATTTTAATATCACCAATAAAAGGTACCGGTCAATGATTACGAAATATGTTCTCCTTTGGTTGCTTTTACTTCAGCCGGCAAACCTGCTCTTTGCCGGAGGCATAAAGGGAAAGGTTAAAGTAAGCGATGAATATCTGAACAACGTAGTGGTTTACCTGCAACCAGTGGAGAAATCCAGCTTTCCACCACCCACAAAGGCAGCTGTTATGGATCAGATAAACCTGAATTTTGAACCTCATGTCCTCCCCGTATTAGTGGGAACAAAAGTGGTTTTCCCCAACAGCGATAAAATCAGGCACAGCGTTTTTTCAAACAGTAAACCTAAAAAATTTGATTTTGGCACCTACTCTCCCGGCACAGAAAAATCCATTATGTGCGATCAGCCTGGAGTTATTCCCATACTCTGTTATATCCATCATGATATGTCAGCCTATATTGTGGTGCTTACCACGCCTTACTTTGGGGTATCGAATGATGACGGCGAATACCACATTGATAACGTTCCTGCTGCAAAATACCGCCTGACGTTCTGGCACGAAGACGTGCAGATAAAATCTGAGGACGTTTCCATTCCCGCCAAGGGAACCGTTACAAGAAATATAACGCAATAAAATCAGGGCATTACAGTTAACCGTATGAAAAACCCCATCAAAGGTTTGTTACCTGCACTCGGAATACAAGGTAAACTTACGTTTATCTTCGTCCTGCTTTCATCGGTGCCGCTGATCCTTCTTAGCATATATACCGTCCAGCAGCAAATTGACGTTAAGCAATCTGAGAACATCAGGGATATGCAGAGCGAAATAAAGGGATTGAAGTCCAGGACCACGCTTTTTCTGACGAAGATTGAGAGTGAAATCACCCTTGTAATGAAATCAACCGAGTTAAAAAAATTGCTAGCGAACCTGGATGATAACGCGACAATCAGCAGCGAGTCCCAGAGCAATGCTGAGAAAGAATTCCTTAATATTGTAACAGAGAATAATTTTTATCTGAAAGCAAGCCTGCTGAATAAACGAGGAAAAGAGATTCTGTCTGTTCTTAACGATAACCGGAAAGCCGAAATCGTTCCCAAAGAGCAGCTTTCAAAATCGCCAAAGAATTATTATACACATGCAGTAAGTGAGTTGAATCCCGGCGAGATTTTCCTCTCTCCGGCTGAGATCAAGAGCCCAAGCACCGGAAACTTTTTACCCATTGTTGATTTTATCCTCCCCATCTACAATAAGTCCGAACAGGTTGTTGCGATAGTGACAGTCAATATACGCGCGGAAAACCTATTTGAACTATTAGTACCGGCGGACAACACGCCTTCAAAGAAAATATTCATCGTCAACGGGGAGGGATTTTATATATTTCACTCGGAGAAAAAGAACAACTGGAATTCACTCTTCACCAACAGGAGTGATGAGAATATTTTTCATGACTACTCAAAAGAGATTGCACTTAATATTTTGAGTGACAAACCTGATACAACGCTTTATTACCAGGGACGTATCATTCAGTATTCTCCAATCTTTTCAGGAAGCAAGGCACGTACGGATAAATATTTTATTGTGGACGATGTTTCCGCCAAAGTGGTTATGCCTGCCCTTGAGAAATTAAAAACATTGTTCATTATACTGATAATCAGTTTTGGATTGCTCTCGCTTTTCCTGGGATATTGGACAGCCAGGCTATTCCTGAGACCAATCAAGCAGCTTATAAAAGGCACACAGATCATCCGTAGCGGAAATCTTGATTACAAGCTGGAGATCACTACCCGGGATGAGATACAGGATCTGATAAGCAACTTCAATCAGCTTGTTCTGGAATGGAAAAACAAACAGCTCCTCGAAAAAGAAAACCGGAAACTGTCCCAATCGGTTGAACAAAGCCCGATTTCCATAATAATTACCGATCCTGCATTCACTCTTGAATATATTAATCCAAAAGTTTCGGAGATCACCGGCTATCCGACAGACGAAATTAAAAGTTCAAGACTGACCCTCTTTAGTGAAGGATTGCTCCCCGCCGAAGCTGAGCACAATATTCTAGCCTCGCTCCGACTGGGTAATGCATGGAAAGGCGAGATCCGGAATACGAAAAAGAACGGAGAACACATATGGGAATATGCGACTGTGTCCCCGCTGGTTGACGATGAAAGAAACATTACGAACTATCTTATCATAAAGGAAGATATTACAGACCGGAAGAAAATGATAGAGGAATTGATCGTTGCCAAAAACAAGGCAGAAGTGGCAGCCAAATTAAAGTCCGAGTTCCTGAACCAGATGTCGCATGAAATCCGGACCCCACTGAACATCATTAACGGTGCAGCCAGCATCTTGGAAGATGAACTATTAACTTCCGCGGACCAGGAACTGAAAAAATTTTTCGACAGTATGAAGGCGGGTTCAGCGAGGATCATAAGGACGATAGAGTCTATTCTGCTTATGTCTGAATTGAAAAGCGGCTCCTATGAAATGAACATGAGGTTACTAAACCTTCAGGATGAACTTATCCCCTTTTTATCAAAGACGGGTGACAAGCTTTCCCGGAACAGCTCCATCCTCTTCAATCTTATTACTGTAGATGAAGCGCTATGGGTTAAAGCCGATGAATATTCGCTGCAACAAATTGTAACCCACTTGCTTGACAATGCATTTAAATACACGCAGACAGGCGAGGTCTCTGTAAGAGTGGCAAAGACTGCTCAGAACATTGTGCTTACCGTAAGCGACACAGGCATTGGCATGACCGAGGAATTCCTGCGGAATATTTTTAATCCCTTCACGCAAGAAGATCAAAGTTTAAACCGGCCTTATGAAGGGAATGGGCTGGGGCTGGCATTAATACAGGAGTTTTGCAAAGTAAATGCGATTTCTTTGCAGGTTGACAGTGTAAAAAATCAGGGAACCACGTTCACGCTAACATTCAAAACAGCAACGGGGTAAGCTGATAAATGAAAAACAAAACCCATAAAACACCCGAGACAACCAGCAAGATGAACGAATAAGCAAAAAAACAGTTTTGTGAAAGAGAAAAACGAACTTAACAGCATATCGTGCACAGTAAAGCCCCGGCCGGATCATTGCTGCCGGAGGCTTGTCCTGTTTCAGAAGAAAACGGAAGAATTTAGCAAGTCACCAGATGCTGATTCTTAATCGTCAAAAGGTAAAAAGTGCATCAATACTAAAGGTCAACTGGTTCTTGTCGCCGGCGCCGTAAAGCGGTTGATCAGAAAGATCGTAGCGGATTTCAGGACGAAGCAACAGGTGCGAGAGCGTATAGCCCCCCGGCAAAGGTTTTACAGCAAAGCTCAGAGTTGCTTCATAGAAGTTAGCACTTTGGGGTGCCCCGGCAGAGAAACCTCCCGCAGCATCTGAATACGCTTCCAGACGTGAATTTAGTGTAACATTTTTATTTATTGTATAGCTAAGGTATCCGGCAGCGCCACCCCACTTTGGAGAACCGATGGAAGATGCCGGAATCTGGGGAGCGGTCACGTAATCTAAACATAAACCGAGCAGCAGATCGTCCGAAACTTTTTGCGTCAGTAACAAATCCAGGGCTGTCCATGAATTCGTATTGTCTCCGGAGGGAAGATCAGGTCCGAAACCCGAAGGAAATTCAGGTCCTGCAGTTATAACTAACGAAACTGTGGTACTCTCCGTCGGGGTGAATACAATCCGGCTGAGGAAATCCAGCATATTGTTTGCATCTCTGGTGGACTGATTCCATCCTCTGGTCATACCGGCATCAATTGTCCATTGAGGGTTAATTACCCAGGTTGCAAGTGCACCTGTCTGAGTGCCTGCTTCGGCAAAGAGGAACTGATAACTGTAAGAATAGTGCCCCCGCGCCGGACTGCCAAACGCGCCGTAAATATTCGCGCTGAAATGTTCAAAGCCTGCAAGCCCCAACCATTTACCCAAGCGTATTTTTACCGGCAAACCCGGCAGCGAGAAATCAAGATAGGCCTGGAGAAGATCTGTCTGTTCGCGTCCATGCTGCAAATCCCCTAACCCGTTTGCATGGATGAAAGCAGCGTCAGCGCCATAAATACCTTCAAGACGAAAGCCCATGTCGAGTTTTTTGGCAGACGGATCAACAGTCCTTTCGACATTCAAACTGATCTTATCAAAAATCAACTCGTCTTTGAAGCTGTTAAACCCGATGAAAGTTGGGCCGTCATGTTTGCCCTGAGCAGTGGCATCGTGCATATATCCGGCTTCGGCATAGCCAAAAATACTGATACCTGAGTCCTTAAAAAATCCTGACACGCCTGCATTCTCCAGAATGTTCATCAACGGAGTTGATGGAGGCAGATCAGCCGGTGCAGGGAGTGTATCGAATGGTGCAATGGAAGAAAATTTCTCGGCTTGCAGGGATGTAATTGCGAACGTCCAAACCACGACGATAAAAATGTATTTACACATTCTCATTTTTCCTTAGTATTTTTTTGAATTGATTTTTCTTTCCGTTCCCGGGATCTCCCTGGTTTTGTCAGGTCGGCAATCAACCAAACAATAATACAAATTATAATAGCAATATTAATGTACATCATTGTTTCCTCACTTTAATTCCGATGAGTTTTTATTAATGCTAATGTCCATACAGTCCCGCCGGATTGGGCTGGTTTCAACAGATGACAGAGGCGGGACAAGAACAGCTTGCTGATTTCCAATTGAGGTTTGAATATTGTCATACTATGGTCTCAAAGCATTGTTATTTTTCTCCGCTAATTTACTTCCAATGAGACCACGGGACAATTAAGGAACCATAAATATCGTGGCCGGAACCATAAAGATTTCGTAAAGGCCATGGCCAATTACATGAAGAGGTGAATTTGCCTTCATGAGAGGTGCAGTAAACCATTTTACATGGTTATATGTTTTTAGAGCGCACGCACAGATGCAACCAATGTGCAAACCCTGACGGGTTTGGGGCATGGCGCATTTTCAATGCGATTTACATGCTGTTACTACTGATTTGCGACATCCTGGCAGGTTTACTATTGGCAGCAATGGCATTCAGCAAAGGGCCACAGAAAAACATGAAGCTGCCGACCAGCAAACCCTGACGGGTTTGTGGCGAGTTAACGTGTATACGGAGATTTGTGGGCGGAATTCTACGCTTAATGTAGTTTGAGACACCCACCTCCCGGACTTCGAACGAAGTATACTCAGCGGACAGAGGTATAGAATAGCATTATGATTAGCAGCCAAAAACAATGTATGATTAAGAAATTCGAAAGGGAAAAGCCCCTGTCATTATGCGAAAATATCGCTGTTAAGTTGATGCCTATTTGCATACGGAAATAAATAATTTTTTCGTGGAACCAAATCACAACTTTTCCTATTTATAGAAGGGATATATATATTTAATGTTTAACAGGATTTACCATATGGGAAATTTAAAAACGCTCCTGATCTTTATACTTGCAGGCATTTTGGAAGTGGGCGGTGATGCACTTATCCGGAAGGGTATGCGCGGATCAGGCTTTTTGTTTATTGCCGGAGGATTTGTGATCTTGGGAATTTACGGGATAATGGTTAACACCGTTAAATGGGATTTTTCAAGATTGTTGGGTGTTTATGTGGCAGTCTTTGTTGTAATAAGCATATTGTTTGGCAGGTATTTTTTTAATGAGTCCATCTCAACTGCCACTTGGATTGGAATGACGATAATAGTTATTGGTGGTTTAGTAATTCAATTTGGGTGATTTTGCTTTTTGAATTGTATACAATTCATCTGGTTGGGAGAAGACTATTGGTCGTTCTGGCCGTCATACAGGAGGAAATGATTGTGGCCACAGGGAATTACGATTTATGCTATATCGTAATTTAATTCTTACATGGCAATGTAGGTTCTTTTGGGTAACTGCGATACACTCCCCCCTTCACCTGTTAAGGCTACACTTCGGCCCGTAGCATTCTTTTATATCGGCAGACTAAAAATTTCTCAATGGCATGCAATCTTCGAATAATTCTGTCTGCGTCATAAGTAAGTGGTTGTTGCATAATGCATTCAGCGCAGAATTATGCTTTGTAAAGCTTTTTTTAATAGGCGCGAATCATGAGATTACTCCTCACACGCATAGGCACTTAAAAGAGTGTAAATAGACCCTGTTAACAGAATCGCTAATAGCTACCTGTCGTAAGAACAAGTTGTTGGCGGATGTTTTAATTTTCCGCTCTGTGAGTAATGTATTAAACAGGCGAATTGCAAAATCTGGTTAGTTGACGAAGCTTTCCAGGGCTTGAGGAAAGTAGATTCCCCCCGATAGGATCGGGACACGCGTCCCGCTCGAAATGGGATTATCCAGCCAAGACACTCGAAGCAAACGGGATTTCGTTGCACTCAATTTTCACGGGAATGACATTCGTCCATTGTGTTCGTTAAGTTGACGCCTATGCGCAAGCGAGATCGCAAAGACTTAGTCTTAGTTTTGCAACATGCCCGTAAGTCCGGAGAAAATTTCTAGGTATCGAGGGATTTGTATATTTCTATGAAGCGTTTTACTTTTTGGACCAAAAAGGCAAATCTGTATTGAATCTTTTTCATGGATGCTTTGTCCTATTGAGTTTTTACTAATTATGATTAACGACATAAACAATTCAAAACCGATGTTTAAATATAGCCCGGGGATGCATGTTTTGTGTAACAGCAATGTTATGATATTGTTAAGAAATTGTTAACTGCCGGCTGTGCGCGAAGCTCCGGAAACAATGAGAAGTTGTAGAATCAGGATGGTTGCGATAACCAGAGAATCGAAATAATGGCAACGAGCAAATTTGCCCAGAATGACAAATTTTTGCGTGCACTGAAAGATTCACCAAATTTGCAATATCGTAATCTTACAGCCAGACTAACCATTTGCCTAAGGATTGGATGGCTATGGATACCCGCCTTCGCGGGTATGACATTAAATGGATTAGTAGACCGGATGCGGTAATATTACATTATTTTTGTCGGTCTTATATCGATTTTAAGAAACCAGAAATGCTATTGGATAACAGTAGCTAAGAGAGATTCATGTTCTCGCCTTCATGCAATTCCCCCACTATTTTGTATTTTTCCAAAGTGAGTGATGCTGACTTATTCAGAGCGCTGAACCGCTTCACAAGCATTCACGCAGATTATATAACCTTTCAGGTATTTTGGAAATAATATGAACAAACTGCAATTGTTGCTTTTTTCTGTAATTTTTGTGGTAGCAGCCGCTTTTCCGCAAACAAAAATAATTCAGGTTTGGAAGGGCATAATCCCCGGAGCTATTGAGAACTCCGCCTATACCGAAGATACACTGCGCCTTGAGAAGAATCAGATACGCATATATAGGGTAGTAACTCCTACGCTGGCAATTTATGAGGCGCCAGCTGAAACGGCCAGCGGGGCCGCGATAATAATTGCTCCGGGTGGAGGCTATACAAGGCTTGCCATGGATAATGAAGGCTCTGCAACCGCAACATGGTTAAATGGTTTGGGAATTACAGCCATCGTTTTAAAATACCGTCTTCCCAACGATTCCATTATGGAGAAAAAGGAATTTGGCCCATTACAGGATGCACAGGAAGCAATGCGGGTTATCAGGAGAAGCGCAGGCGAATTGCACCTTGATCCTCACAAGATCGGCATCATGGGATTTTCAGCCGGCGGGCATCTGGCTGCATCCCTGTCGACTCACTATGCAGATTCAGTTTATGCCTCGGACCCGGTGAGCGCACGTCCTGATTTCACCGTACTCGGCTACCCCGTAATTACCATGGATGAACATATTGCCCATAGCGGATCGCGTCAGCGTTTGCTGGGGAAAAGCCCATCTGAAAAAATGATAACGTATTTCTCCTGTGAAAAAAATGTTTCGCACAACACTCCCCCGACCCTCGTCTTCCAGGCCGGAGACGATCAGTCAGTTTCCGTTATGAACAGCATCCTCTATTATGAGGCACTGAGAAAAAGCAACGTGCCGGCAGAATTGCATCTTTTCCAAAGCGGTGGACATGGCTTTGGTCTGGGAAAGGGCGGCACTGAAGCAGGCTGGACCGATATATGCAAACGCTGGCTTGCAGCAAGAGGATTTATTTCCAAAGGGAAATAAAACAGGCCGACACATTTCTGTTTTTTCAAAACCCAAAATATTTTTTATATTGGGACTTCAATTAAAACTTTACGGTGCCCGGAATAATAATCCGGGAGAATAGGGAATCCGGTGTGAATCCGGAACTGTCGCGCAACTGTAAGAGCTCAAAAATGCTACGCACAAAGCCACTGATAACAACGGGAAGGCGCGTAGCAGGCTCAAGTCAGGAGACCTGCCATAAAGACATTCACAACCTTCGCGGGTGAGGTTATAATGATAAATTATGCTTTATCATCTCCCTTTTCCCCCGAAGTTACAACCCTTAATCCGATAGGAGTAACTTCATGAAACATCTTTTTTTGGCTCTTAGTCTTGTTCTCATTATTGCACACAACGTGAAACCCCAAACGGTCAAAAAGCCGGACACCTACAATTTTCCCGACACCGTTATTGTATCGGCAGACCGGGTCAATGCTCCCCTGCGTGAATCAGCTTCTTCGATAACAGTAATCACTGATGCGGACATAAAAAAATCGGCCAATGTTTCCGTTTATGAGGTGCTGAAATCCGTGCCCGGACTCGAGTTTTATCAGGTCGGTGGGCCAGGTCAGGTGGCAACGGTTATGCTTCGCGGCCAGGATGCCGGTCACGTTCTGGTGATCATTGATGGTATTCAACAGAATATGACGAGCGATCCAGCAAACATCACAGATTTTGCCAATATCCCTGTTAATTCAATCAAACGTATTGAGGTCATTCGGGGAGCACAAAGCGCATCCTATGGATCGGAAGCAATGGGCGGAGTGATCAATATCATCACAAAATCCGCAGAGGAAGCCCCCACAATCAGCATCACCTCGGAAGCCGGGAAATTCAACACGTTTTCAAACCGGATAAGTCTTGCCAAAAAAGCAGGCCCTCTTGGAATGATGATTTCAGCGGGAACTGAACAGAGCGAAGGATTTTCCTCTGCATCCACTGCTTATGGAAACTCCGAGCGTGATGGCTCAAGAAATTCAACTTTCGCAGGCAAGCTTGACTATACGCCCTTATCCAGCTTGCAGTTTGCATTGAACGGCAAATTTACGAAGGCGAAAACGGATATGGACCAATTTGGCGGCCGGTTTGGTGATGATCCAACCTACACGTTTGATCTTGAAGAATTTGCAACACGGCTTCAAAGCATATACTCAATCACAGAGATCGGGTTGGATATGAAGCTGGGAGGAACATTCGGCAGGAATTTACGAAAATATAAGTATGACTTCTCAGTCAATAACGCTTCAAGTTCAACCAGCATTTATGATGGCCGGAGAGAAAAGATCGATTACCAGATCAACTTCCGCATAAACGAATTAATGAGTGCCACAGCCGGATATGAATATGAAGTGCAGGATGCCGCATCAACTTTCCTCTCCAATTCCGCCTGGGGAGAGTGGAACAGTATCCTTCCGGACAGTAAGTCCATAATTAACAGTTATTTTATTCAATATAAACTGAGCGTTGACGGATCGGTCTTTCTGACATTGGGTGCCAGAAACGACAATCACTCCCAGTTCGGTTCCATTTTTACCTATAAGATTGCGCCGGTATGGTTTATCAAATCAACAGGAACCAAACTCAAGGCTTTGTTTTCAAAGGGTTTCAAGGCGCCTTCACTTACTGAGTTATTTGACCCGGTTTATGGAAATAAGGATCTCCAGCCCGAACAAAGCAATTCCGTTGACGTAGGAATTGAACAGATGATCCCGGTTTCGAAGGCTTCAATTGGTGTCACCTGGTTTCATTCCCGGCTCAAGGACATGCTTGGAACTGATGCATTGTTCAAATCGATAAACATTAACAAAGCCAATTTTGACGGGGTTGAGTCATTTATCAGGTTTGCGCCGTTTGACAACTTTGGCATAAGTGCAAATTATACTTACCTTGATGCAATTGACAAGGGAACAGTTCCCGCAGATTATGACAAAGTTCTTATCCGCAGACCGCGAAATAAAGCCGCTTTCACGGTTGATTATTCCCCTATCGCTGATTTACAATGTAATGTTGAGCTGATTTATGTTGGGAAAAAAGACGATAAGAATTTTTCATCGGGCAGCCGGTTGCAATTGGGTGCCTATCAGCTCATTAATGTTGCAGCATCTTACCGGGTGACAAATTTTGCGGAACTTTATACCCGGATAAACAATTTACTAGATAAGCGGTATGAAGAAGTTTATGGGTATGGAATTCCGGGAATTTCTGCCTATTTTGGCGTACATCTTGATTTTAACTTATAGTACTTCGTAACTTTAACTATTGAGAATCGACTATTAAAATTTTTATAATTGAGGAAACCATGAAATCAGTTTTTAGCAACAAATTTTTCTTTCTTACAGCGCTTGTTCTTGGTGCAGCATTAACGCGCCTACTCCCCCACTACCCGAATTTTACCGCTATTGGTGGTCTGGCGTTGTTCGGCGGTGCCTATTTCGATAAAAAATGGCAATCGTTCGTTATTCCGTTTGCCGCGTTGTTCCTGACTGACCTCCTGCTCGGTTTCCATTCGACCATGTTCGCGGTGTATGGGTCGTTCGCCTTGATCATTCTGCTGGGAATGTCTCTAAGCAAGAAGAGAACCGTAACAAGCGTACTGCTTGCATCTGTCACCTCATCGGTATTATTCTTTGTTATCACAAACTTAGGCATGTGGATGACCATGGGAATGTATCCCAAAACAGCAGCGGGCCTTGGAATGTGCTACACGGCCGCAATTCCCTTCTTCCATACAACATTGCTGGGCGACCTGTTCTTCACCTCAGTACTGTTCGGTGCCTATGAACTGATCCAGTTAAAAGCGCCACAGCTTGTGCGGGTGAAGAACAACTAAGTCAGTTTTTACCTTTTATAAGGCGGTCACAGTAATTCCTCTGGAGTTGACGTGACAGCTTTTTTATTACAGCTAATCCGTTTAATCTGTGTTATCTCACAGGATGCCTTTTGCCAGGTGTGTGCGTTAGGGCGACCGGCCGGTCGCCCCGACGGAAACCTCTCACCTCATGACGTTTGTGAGGTGTATGCATTCGCATTTTCAAACAGACCTCAACACCTAATACGCTTTTAACTCTGCTTCATGATATCCATGAAACCGGGCCATATCGAACACGGTTTTTTCACCGGGATTGTTGAGGAATACATTTTCGAATTTTGCTCCCCACACAATTTCGCTGAACATGTATGATGAACGGGAGTGAACGGTTTGTGAAAACGCATCATCAAATCCTTTTATCATTATCAGCACCTCAACGTCTGACTCTCGTAAATCCTCAGGTGAACAGGTGTATAACGGACTATCTTTGGTTATCGGGTGAACAATCGTCCAACTTAAGGGGAAAAAATTAACCCTGCTCCGTTCCAGTTCAAGCTGATAATAACGCCGTACAACCCTATCATCCGCTTTTTCGAGACGTGAAAACATCACCTGGACTTCCATTTCAATAAGCTGATTCTTCCTGGCATTAATTATCCTGAACATGAACGCGTTAATGTCTTTATAGGGAGCAATCACCGCGTTATTGCTGTATATAAGTTTTGAGTTTGGGCGGGAAAATCTGCCATAGAGTAATCCGGTTGCCAGCGCAAATCCCAAAAGCCCAAACATCGATTCAACCGCAGCAACCATGCTTGCCTGAAATCCCACCGGACTAATTCTGCCAAACCCGACCGTGGTTAACGTTTGTCCGCTGAAAAAGAAAGCATCCCAGAACTTCCCGTCTGCTGAAACTGCACGGATACCTTCCAGTTGCTCAATCCCAATGGCCATATAAATGAATGCAAATACCATATTCAGTGCAACAAACGAAATTATGACCAACAGATTGAATTTCCACCAGCTCATACTTATGAGTTCATGGTATACACTGAAAGACGCGGAGAGCGGCATTCCCTTTTTTTGTACATTGAATTCACCGTTGCGGTCAATAAGCCGTTGTTTTTGCTCCGAGAATTTGGAGCCCAGGCCCAGATCATTAAATTCGTCCTCCGGCTTGGAGTATTTCACTTTTCGCAACATGCCACACCTGTTTCTTTGATTTTATACTAATGTTCCAATTTATGATTTTTTGCCAATACAGTGGTACAGAATTTTACTATCACGCTGTTCAATACAACTACATTCTCAGCTTTTCCTTATATTAATGCCCTGACAATTACAGATTATACAACATTTTAATAAAAAACAACAAAGTGTGTTGAAAAGGTTCATTTCTCCACTTGTTATAGCATTTCTCGTGGTGAACAACTTCGGGTTTATCCTCATTTATTTCCAGCTTGCATATCTTTTTGAGCAGCAGGCTGTTCAGAAGATCAGAGCCGGCATTGCTATGGACAATATCGTGAGAATCAGCTCATCATCTGAAGTTGAAGTGCTCGACGAAAAAGAGATACGGTTCAGGGGGAAAATGTATGACGTCGTATGGAGCCAAGTTGCGGGTGATGAAAAAACGTTTTACTGCATTGCGGATGACAACGAGGATGCACTGAACGAGTTTTTCAGCGATCAGCTCGATTCCAACACCAATGTGCCCTTAAAGAGTGCGATCAAAAACATTATTACCGAAGTGATCCTTCCGGATATTATTTCCATTGAACCTTACGAAACAAATCAAAACTGGCCAATTGGTCACGTTGACAAATGGGCCGGTTTCAAGAGCAACGTTGAAACTCCCCCTCCCCAGATTTCCTGAAAAATCCAACATGTGACAAAACATCCTGATCAAACAGCATCATGCAGGCTGCATCAGGATCATACTCTATTATTTTTTAAGGAAATTACAGATGAAAAAAATTCTATGCATTTTTATGCTGTTGGTTTTCCAATTGCTTAATGGACAATCGACTGCAAAAAAAGACACACTAACCTATGAATTGAATGCAATCCTGATATCTTCTGCCAGATATCCAGCTAAAAACATACAAATGCCCTACGCGGTTTCGGTGCTGACACCCAAAGAGATACCAGCCGTGAAAGGCTACGGATTGGACGAAGTGTTGAATGCTGTTCCCGGAGTACTTGCTCAAAGCCGCGCCGGCGGTCAGGACATACGACTCACAATCCGCGGTTTCGGAGCCAGGGGTGCCGGAGAAAAATCAAATGCCGGGACCTCACGAGGGATCAGAGTCATGGTGGATGGCATACCTGAAACTGAACCGGACGGACGCACCTCGTTTGATCAGATTGATCTTTGGGGAGCCGGAAACATCGAGATCGTACGCTCAAACGCTTCCGCGCTTTGGGGAAATGCTTCCGGGGGAATTGTAAACATTTCGTCCGTGCCGGATTTTGACAAATCCTTCATCAAGCTACAGGGTATGAGCGGAAGCTACGGATTCAAAAAAGCCGGGATCAGTTTTGGATCAACCGTGGGCACGGGTATTATTTTCGGCTCAATCAACGACCTTGACTATACCGGATGGCGGGAACATTCATCATCAAAAAGAACTGTTGTTAATCTGGGAACTCTTACGCAGTTGGCAGCAAATACAAAACTTGGCGTCTATCTAGCAGGGTCCAGCAGTTTGTTTCACATACCGGGTCCGCTTTCGCAAGCCCAGTTTGATGCCGACCCCACCCAGGCGTATTCCCTTTTTGTCAGCAGAGACGAAAGACGGTATAACCGGCTGGGGCGCATTGGAACGACTCTCAATCATGCAATTAATGAGAACAACGAAATTTCGGCGATGGCTTTTCTTGGCGCAAAATATCTACAGCGCTCAGAAAGAAACACGTTCAGGGATTTTAACCGCTATCATACAGGCGGAAATTTCACGTACTCAAACACACTGCATTTTTCCGGCGGCATGCAAAACAAATTTCTTGTCGGCGCGGATGAAGCATACCAGGACGGCGCAATATTGTTCTATAAGCTTACCGCTGCCAGCACCAGAGGAACATTGAAAGACAATAAACGTGAAGGAGCCAATACGTTTGGTTCCTTCATTCAGGATGAATTCAAATTGAATGAAAACCTGAGTGTTATTGCCGGTGCGCGATATGACAAGGTAACCTATTATTGCCAAAGCTTCCTTACAGCCGCCACTTCCGTCGAGGACAAAAGCTTCGAAAAAGTTACACCAAAACTTGGGGTAACCTACCGGTTGTCACCGACGCACTCGGTTTATGCCAATCTTGGTGGTGGAGTTGAAGCACCTGCAGGGAACGAGACCGATCCTCCGGGACAATATGCGAACTACCTGATCAATCCAATGCTTAAACCGATAGTTTCAACAACCATTGAGGCGGGAACAAAACAGATCATCGTTTTCGACAATAACAGTATGTTCGAATCCGTCAGCTACAACGTTGCATTGTATCATATCTCGGTGACAGATGATATAATTCCTTATAGCAACGGTGGTTTCTACGTTACAGCCGGCAAGACATCCAGAACAGGAATTGAAGCAGGAGCCTCGGTAAATCTGTTTAATGGCCTGGCATGCAAAGCTGCCATTACGTATTCAAGCAATAAATATGATGAGTACCTGTTTCATCTGATATCAAACGACTCGCTGAAGGATGATATCGCGGCCGATTACAAGGATAACAAAATGTCGGGCGTACCTGATATCTTCTACAATGCAACAGTTATATATACCTGTGAGCAGTTGAATTCAGCTTATGTTTCTGTCAACCTGAGTGGACTGGGAAAATATTTTGTTGATGATGCGAACACACTTGAAGTGCCCGCGTATATGATAGTTAGCGCATCTGTTGGTATAGCAAAGCCACTTCGTATCGGTAACCTGTTCTCGGTAGGTGCCAATTTATCGGTAAATAATCTGCTGGATAAGAAATATGCCGCATCGGCATACATTAATCCGGACAAAGCGAGTACTCCGTATTTTCTGGAGCCCGGTCTCCCGCGAAACATGACGTTTTCACTTCAGGTACAATTCTAGCCGGAGTGTTTTAAGCAATATATGATGCGGAGGCTTTATTACTCCCCGGGCATATTGATACATATATCATTCGGGAATAACTGTCCGCAATGGCACGGGCAGTTATTTCCTGATATTAAACGCAGCGAAGGACAAAGCTTCCTACAACAGTTTATAGTACACATCACAATTTTTACTGGTCACTGTTTTTGTTTTAAAACTGCGGACATTTCTCTTCTTTCGGCAATAGCAACCACTGAAACCATCATGCATTTATAATAACTCACGTTACGCAATCTGTGGCTAAAGCAAAATGTTTTCTTGGCATGGAATCCCCGGCGTAAACGTCAGGGTTACAGAAAAGCTGGATTATCAGATATTTATCACACCGGTCTTTAGTGGCTGTTGCATAACACATTCAACGCAGAATTTTGTTTTTTAAAGCTTTGTTTATAGGCGCTAATCTTGAGATTGCTTCGCCCGATGCGGGCTCGCAAGGACATATTCTTAGTTGTGGAACAGCCACTTTAGGTCGGAGAATATGAGTGCAACATAAAGCATGGGTTTGAGCCAAAACTGCGTAACATGACTTAATAACTAACCCGTCAAAGTTTGAATACCGGTCCCGGAATAAATAAAAAGCCCGCTGAACTGTTGCCAGCGTACCAATTCCAATTCTCAACGGATGACCGGCAGGTCGTCTCACCATTTGTTGGCATTCCCCACTATGTGACCGGGCATCATGTTAACAAGATAGTAGCTCACTACGGTTATTATCGCACGTCTTTTTGCTTCACGCGCGCTTGAATCATTTGTTGTTTTTGCCAATTTCCTTAATTTAGATCATTCACTATTTAAATATATTGGACACAACACATTTGCAGTTTCAGGGTTACTGAAGCTTGTAAGCCTGGCTGACTCAGACAACATCTCCAATTTTACAAGAGGCGTGTTTTTTGGGGTTCGCAAATACCGGCAGACGGGGTTCACCAATATAGACAGAATACCCCGACGAAGATATGTTACAATTGATTAGGCATGATCTTCGTCTGAAAACTTCAATAATATGGGAGGTCTCTTTGTTAAAACATTATTTTCTTTTTTTCCCTCTTCTCTTTTTATGTACGGGTTGCGGCACAGCATTTTTTGAAGAATCCTATATCAGGCAATTTCATGAAACCCCCGGGGAAGAGAATAAAATCATTTTTCGAAATACCTCATATACGTTTACTGAAGGCGGAGACAGAATAGACAGTGAACATGTATTACTATTAATTGGATCTGATCACAAATCACAGATGAAGTATCTGACAGTGATCGACGATGACATTAATAAACTGACCGGATTTCATGCCCGTTTGTTGCAGAAAGATGGTACCGTCCAAAAATTAGGAAACCAGGACCTTTATAGTTTTGCGACGAGTTCGTCGCAAAGTATCTCCGAAGGTTCAGTCCAGGTACTATTTCTCAAAGGCTATTTTGCCGAGGGTGATATTTTAGAAATGGTGACCACTCATAAAATGCTTCTTCCGCAACTGGGGATTAACTATTCAACAGCAATCGCGGAAGTCCCTTCAACAAACATCCGCCTGCAAATTCGTATCCCGGAACATTTCACAGCCTCATGGAAAGTGCTAAACGACAGTCTGTCTCCATCGGAACAAACTCTTTCGGATAACTCCAAACTCTATTCATTCGAATGGCAATCTGTTGAAAAAACAACATCCAACAATCCGTTCGCAAAAAGGTACACATGGCCAACCGTATTATTCACGTATCCCCAGCCGGAAAGCCAGGCAGCATTATCCTGGCGAGGATTTGGGAATTGGTATCACAATCTGATACAACACCGTTTCGTCGCAGGTGAAGAAATCAAGAAAAAAACTGCGGAGTTAACTGCGGGGCTAACCTCCGATCTTCAAAAGCTGAATGCACTCTTTAATTATTGCCAAAATCATATGCGGTATGAACAGGTATATCTGGACAAAGGCGGATTCATTCCGAATGATTGCAATGTCATTCTCCAACGTGGTTATGCTGATTGTAAAGATTACACAACGCTCCTCTCTGTTATGGCAAAATGTGCCGGCATAAAGACAGCTCCGGCCTTATGTTTCAGGGGAAGAGGTGTTGCAGCTTTTACCGATATTGCCGTCAGCCAGTTTAATCATATGATCCTATATTACACCGATGGAGTGAAAGACTACTGGTATGATGGCACAAACAGGGATGGCAAGCCAGGCTTAACAACTGCCGATCTTATAAATCAAACAGCACTTATCATTGAAAAGGATAACAGCCATTTCATGAAAATTGCCGAAAATGAAGAGAATCTGCTGACGGTTTCAGGAAGTTTAACCGGGAGACATGCAGATCTTGCAGGAGAGCTCAGATTCCAGCTTGATGGACAATATGGCGTCGAATTCCGGTTTTTCGATTTTGTAATGAATACCAATAACCTAAAATCGTATTTATCCTCATGGGTAAAGGAGTATTTTAACAATAGCATTGTATTCGAAAACATTGTCGGAAAGAAAAACGAAAAAGGATATGAGATATTCGTAAAAGGGAAGATACCAAATGCACTGACAACAATTGACACGATAAGCTATTTTACCCTGCCCCATATTTTCCCCAACTTATTGCCGGCACTGCCCTCAAAGCAGAATGAACAGGATATTTTTTATTATCCGCATTATAATCACATTCAAGTGGAACTGACATTAGATAATCTGCGCGAGAAGGACGCTTCACAGCAGTCTTCATTTATATATAAAGAAAAATTTTCCCTGCCCACGGGTCCGTTTACCGAAGAAGACCGCATATCATTCATGGACCAATTCCTGAAAATTCAAGGGAATATGAAAAAGAACATTAAACTTACAAAGATGAGCACCTTATGAAATACCTCATTATAATTTCGCTGGCCTTCTGCCTGAGTACACTGCAGGCACAGGAATATTTTCGTAATATGCCGAGTGCAGAATTGTTGGGACAAGTAACACCGGAGAAATTTCCGAAAGCAGATGCAGTAATCATCGTAAAAGAACAATCCATCAGCATGAAGAACGAAACCATATGGTATCTCAATTATGAAATTGAAGGATATTCCATCATAACGACGCGCTGCATGATCGTAAAACTGCTCAATGAAGCAGCCGTTTCCCGATATGGAAGCTTTGAGTATAGTTATTGGGAAGACTATGGCGATGAGTTCCCGGCCGGTTTCATGGCACGGGCCCGGGTGCTTAAGGCCTCAGGCGCTTTGGAAGAACTGCCAGAAAAGGAAATTAAAAAAATAGTGAGCCTGACTGATCACAACGGCAAGACCAGAAAGCGCAAAATATTATTCAAGATCCCGAACCTTGCCCCAGGAGATGTAGTACAAATTGAATATCAGCATAATGAACCGCTCAGCAGCGTAGGAAGCGGAGTGATTTTCTATAACGATGTTGACCCGGTTTTATTCTCCAACTCTTATCTAACGATGCCCAGTGAATACGAGATGGATATAGCAAGCTTCCCCGAGGAAAAGGTAGGACAACCTAAAATCGAGCAGATCAGCAAGGACTATGGTTCGGGGAAAACCTATTTCTGGTCAGTTCGCAATCTTAATTCGGTTCCCAAAGAAGCCTACGGGCAACCATTCGAAGAATCTGCTCTAATGACCGGGTTTGTAATTAAAAGCATCCACGGGAAAAACATCGATACCTGGAATTCATGGAGTAAATATTATTTTGATCATTATATAGACAGGAGCAGCATTGACAGCGATAATCTTGATTCGCTAAAACTTCCGGAAAAGCCAGAAAAAATCGACAGCAAACTTATTAATGATGTATATTCATCATTGAAGCGTTTTTTCAACATCTCAAGCAGAAGCACCATAGTTCCCAAGAAATCGGTTGATGAAATATTTAAGGAACGGGATGCAAATCCAACTGACGTGGCTTTTGTCATGTACCGAATATTGCAGGAATGGAAAGTCGAGTCACGGGTAGTTTTGATCCGTGACCAACGTAAAGGGGCTTATGAAAAAGAGGTAGTGACCTCCGCATGGTTTGACCGGCTGGGCGTTGAGGCAACCATAGATGGGAAGGAGCAGCTTTTTGACTTCGACCAGTCGACCGCAAACGCCTATTCCACACCGTGGTTTTTGAACGGCATTGAGCTTTGCGTTATAAATCCAACGGATACTTTTTTTACCTTCAAAAACTACACCTTCAATAGTGGTCCCGGCAATAATATCTTAAGTGAAAACCATAGGATGACGATCAACGATGATCTGTCTGTAACGGACACCTTGCATACAAACCACACAGGGTCGTTTGCCGATAATCTCCGTTACAAACTGTATGAACAGAATCGCCGTTCGGTTAAAGAGCATTTCCGGTCATTATTTGGTACTCCTTTGTTTTCCAAAATTGACACCGTTGTTACAAACGACCTGTTTGAGGAGAGTAACACCGAAGTTTCAATCACCGGCCTTTCGACAGTGAAAGCGGAGCCGGTTGATACCTTTTTAGTTGTCCGTCCCAAAGAAACAGTATTCACACTCCTTCATGACAAGCTGCTTGCCCCATCACGGAAGGGACCCATATTTTTCGATAGCCCGTTCAAATTGGAATTCACCTGCAAGGTAGCCTATCCCAGGGGTTATGTGCTCAAGGGCGGGGAAATAGAATCCAACCTCACCGGGCCAATGGGTGGGAAATTTACTTATACAGTAAACAAGGGAAGAACAGATTGCCTGGTAACCTGCACGCTTCTAATGCCGGCACAAAAGCTTCCCGCGGCTTCATATCCCGAGTTGTTGAAATTCTTTGAGGGTGCCATAAAAAGTGCAGGACGTGATTTGATATTCAAGAAAAGATAGCTTTTTTAATATGAGAAAAGGGCATGATGTTTATGGCATCTTGCCCTTTTTGCTTTTAAACTTTGTCAATTGACTTTTTGCCGGCTTGCCTTAATTCCCTTAATCTGTTCTGTATGCCGTAACGAATGAAGTGCCAGTGGGAATAACCAATCAATTTTTGTCATGTCCCTTAATACGAGCCGGTGTCAATTTAGCATGGATTGTCGGAAGCTCATTGATAAATTGCATCTCACACAACGCACTTCAGGCAAATTCAAGCTTTAGCAGGCATGACATGCTGCGCGAATTTCGTTAACTTGACACCATCGCGTTCAATAGACACAGATATGCTGTGTGTTGTTGTCAGGTTGCCATCAATATCTGGAGGCGAGCCATATGTCACAGCTCCAACACGTGGTCCTTTCGCAACTTGACCGTGGCGGACATAACAAGAACTGATTGCTGAATTGCCCCTTATAGCATTTTTATGTCTTTACGGAAAAGACATAACTGCTCCACTCCCAGAAGTTTTGTTGTCTTCCGCACTCCTTGCATGATGCTTTTTGCTGCCGCCTCATAACTTGTTGCTTTTGAGCCGGCAACCATGTCTGCGCCAAAATCAAAAAGTACTGGTGACAAAGGTGTGGATGGTCCCAGCACTACCGTATATCCGTTTTGTCCAAGCTCCAGCAAGCGCTGAAGTGAATGATTAATCAGTGCTGTTCCGGTGATTAGCGTGAGATCCGATTTGGGAATCACTTCCTCGCAGGCAAATGAAGGAAGCTCATCTCCAACCGGGTCAATCTCGAGCAGGTACGACTTCCGAGCGAGTGCTGCAATCTCCTGATAAAACGGAAACCGTCCTACCATTGAGACTATTTTCCCAGGTACTTTATCCATTATGAACTCCTTGGCGTTCCCTTTCATACCGAAAGGCTCAATCAAGGAGCTGAGAGCTGCCACTCCAACCGAAGCTTCCAGCGGCTTCCATGACAGGAGCCGTTTTGCAAGTTCAGCTGCAGTGAATGTAGTTAATGCGCCGGCATTCTCTATGTCGGCCTTATCCTTCGTTTGGTATGTACAGCTCAACCCGGTGTATCGTGATTCAATTGCTGTCCAGGTTATTCCTATACAAACATTCTTTACCAGATCGTCGTATCCTTCAATACTGGCAATAAGTTTTTTTTCCAGTTCCATTTACTATTCTACAATAAAAGTGTTAAAAAATTATCAGCCTGAACTTTCGCTCAGGCTGTTCTCAATTAATTATGAATGTGCAGCGTCAGATAAAATGTTCTTCCCGGCTCTGGATATCCTTCGGTGAGTTCATAATTTCTGTCAAAAAGATTTTGAACTCCCGCATCCAGCTTAAACATATGCAACAAATTCAACGATGCGCTGATGTTAAAAACGGCAAAGGGACCTGCCTGATATAGTCCATCGCTTGTACTGTTACGTGCAGAGTTGTATTCAGTGCTTGCAATAATTTCCAGATCAGATATTGGAAATACATTGAGATACAGCAGGATTTTATGTTCCGGCGTATCTAAAAACTTTACACTCGAATTCGAAATGTTTTCCCGTTTCAGGAATGTATAGTTACCGCCCGCGCTTAAAAATGAAAGAATATGGGCATCAATTTCGATTTCGCTTCCGAAGTAACGCGCTTTTTGGAAGTTCTGCATTTGGCTGAGAGTTCCCTGCACATTACTTACCGACTGGATAACATCCCGGAGGTCGTTATAGAATACGCTTACCCTGTATTGACCGATTGTGCTGAGCATTTCCCGATATGCCAGATCATAGTTGATCGCCTGTTCCGGTGTAAGGGAAGGATTCGGCAATGCGGTTCCCATCTTATAGGAATACCGGTCTTTCATTGTTGCGAAGCGCGTTTTGCGCGCTATGCTGAAGGATAATTGTCTAGTGTCGGATAAATTGTAATAGCCACCAAGTTGTGCATTCAGCGCATGCGTGTTTGCCAAGTCAAAATTCGAAATAGTTTTCGTAGTGCTATTGTAACTTTGTGCTTCCAGTTCCTTGCGGAAATCATAGCTCAACCCGCCAACGAAAGTCAGTTTGGAGGTTACCGTGTAAGCATCCTCAAGTCCGATTGAAATGGTTGCATCCTTCACAGTCCTTATCGGTTCACCCAGATTATGTTCGCGGTGTATGTCCTCTTTCCAATGTGCTGCAAAAGTAATACGATTATCTGTCAACATTGCAGTAGATGCTTCGATTACAGAGCCCCAGGTGTCATCATCATAATAACTCTGAAAAGAGCTTTTCTTTATCATAGTATTATAGGAAGCATTATCGTAAGCAAAAATAGTGTTTTTAAACTTGTCGTGAAAGAATCTTGTCTTCAGCAAAACATTGTTGTTTGATGTTTTATCGCCGATGAGTGTTTTTGAAATAAAGTACTCGCTGAATTTATCCCAATCGGGCCATTGCCAAAACCGTATTGTACCGAAGGGGTTGATTCCCGTGTAAACCGGATTTCCTTTTTCGCCCTGTTGGTTTATATAGGTGACAGAGTATTCGTCAAATTCGTTGGGAGTATATCCCGCTTTGATATTATATTTGGTGTCCTTACGATATGAATTGTCACGCTCGCCACCATTCTCCATTTTGGTTGCAGTTACCGATTTGGAAAGTGGATACGAGTTTTGTTTCAGTTTGGAAGCACTGCCCGTTACATAATACAATCCCTGATTCGTTCCAAGATGAATTGCATAATCATACGCTCCTGAATTCATCGCACCGCCGGATACGTCATATTCATACTTCTGTGACGGTTTCCGTGATATGAGATTGATTGCCCCACCCATCGCATTTGATCCAAACAATACCGATGAGAATCCTTTCGTTACGGTGATCTTCGACAGATCGAATGTGGTGAAACGGGCAAGGTCAACATATCCGTCATAAGGTACGTACTCGGGAATTCCGTCAATGAATACCGGTACCTGCCGCAGATCGAAGCCGCGTATATAGATCATCGACTCGTTACGTCCGCCTACGTTTGAAAGCGATATGCCAGGCAGAAAGTTTATTGCGTGTGAAGCATCAAGCAGATGGTTATTCTCAATTTCAGATTGAGCGATATTATTTTGTTGAAATGGTGAACCATTGTTTACTGTTGCCCCTGTTACAAGAACTTCACCCAGATAAAAGATTTTCAGGCTGTCTTTACCCTTAACTGGCGGCGGAGTTGTTTGGGAATACATCTCAACCCGTAAAAAACAAACAATGATCAGTGGAATGAGTAATTTTTTCATAGTGTTCCTTATGTTATGATTGCTTAATAGGTCCGGTTATCACGTCTATAATTTCTGTCAGTAGTTCATCTGCATTTTTCTCATCGATTTTCCAGATGGCTTCCGGAATAAATGACCAGTGGTTTGCAACACGCTCAATCAGATTTTCGCGCACAACCAGAATCAATGAACAGGGAGATGAACCAAGTAATTGATCAAGTGACAGGGACCAGACTTTACTCTCAAGTTCCAATGGCCCGACTTCGTCAACAATTGCCAACCGGCAGCCGCTAAGGGAAAGTGAATCGAGCGCTTTATTACCAAAGTTAATTCCCTCATTACGAAAGCCCCACTCACCAATAGTAACTCCGCCGGTTCCGGATCCGTTACGGCAGAGTATGGCGCGTTCTGCGGTTCTGATATTAATAACGTCATACCCAAGCCGCACAGAGTCCTGTATAATGCTTGGGGATAATATTCCGCCTGTCTCAATATTTTTTTTGCGGAGTGCTTCAATAAGATGAAAAAGAAAAGTTGTTTTACCGATGCCTCGTGCGCCGGTTAAAATGAATATTTTATTCTTATGGTAATTCTCTGCATTGATCTGTTCCATTCTACACTGAGCTACAAGGAAGAGGCGGGAGAGCGAAAGGACAGGATGGCGCAACACATTGCGCTGCTCGCCCAGAGCAGCGACTAATGTTGGAAGCGCATCGAATGCTGCTTCCAGGGCCGTGGCAAGCTGACCCAATCCACGCCGGAGGACCCAATCGATGATTTTCGGATTGCGAAACTCAACACCAATGACATTGAACGCTACCACCATAAAGATAGCCCGTAAGCTCATCTGCAGACCAATGAATATCCCGCTCAACGTCCAGCCTGGATTGTTGTTCATTATCTCGCCAAGTACCAGGCCTGAAAGCAGGGTGATGAAGAGCATTCCTGCCCAGATTTTAATTCTGGATAGACTTTTCCAGCAATTTGGATATCGCTTCACCATGAGTACCGAGTATACTATTACCAGCGGTGATGACCAGAGCAAGGTTAGATTGCTTATTGCAAAAAGCATTATCGGAATGAGAGCGCTGTTCACTATCAGCAATACGACCGAGAATTTCTGCAACGTGATTACAGGCGGAAACAAAGAGTTCTTTCCTTCAACAGACGCCGGAACTGTATCGAGTGTATCGGTGGCTGCTCTTTTCCCAACAGCGATTCCTGCATACGCGGCGGAAAAACCTAAGATCGCATTTAGCGAAAAAAATATTCCCAGCGCGCGGTATATGTCAAGGTTTGGCAAGCCGATATTCTTTGTGACTATTTTGTACACCCCAACGTATAGTGTGGCAATATTGAATCCGTAGGTGATAAGGAGGCTGATAATTGATTGAACAAATGGCATACATACGGCAATCCCACCTCCAATGAAAACTCCGATTGTGAACCGTCCGGACATTCGTATAAAGAAATCAAGCACAAATGCTTCGGTCATGATACCGATCATGGGGCCAAATATTACAGCGCTCGGCGAGAGCGACTTCATAAGTGCGCAGACCACTCCCGCACGCCAGATCAACCCCTTTTCCTTCCACAGATAGTGTCCTCCAATAAGCAGGATAACGCCAACAGCAGAAAGGATTGTTCCGGTCATTGGTATCCGGAGATTATGGAGAAAACTTCCCACAATAATTTCTATTGAGCCCCACATACTGCCGAGTATAGCGGCTTTTTCCCAGATTGGGTCCAGATTTTTGTTTATTTGTTTCGTCAAGTGCAATCCCATTTAAGGTAAATTCACCGGTACGACTTAGAATTGATATGAGCCGAGGAAAGGAAAGGGAATGAAATACCACGCAGCAAACTTACTGGGTATCAATCATAAATATCAGAATAAATTCGCCGCAAGCTGTCGGGAATGTATGCTGAGAAATTACTTCTGTAGAAAGTTTTGAGATATATTATACCTACATGAAGCACACTTATGCTTAAATAGAGTAACGACCTATGCTAAGTATCGCAATGCTTAGATAGGATAACAACCTATAATAAACAATATAGCACACTGATAGATATACTACTATCGATTAGCACAATACTGCTCAGACAGGAAAATGACTCAAAACTAACTTCTTTCCAAACACGGGAGGCTCACCAATTTCTCGATAAACCCGTCATAAATCATAAAAATGATTAGAGAAGTCGCAACCGACTTACTGGTCTTCAACCATATCGTTGACGATTTAGGTTTACAGACTCGAAGTTAAGTTTATTAATACGGTAAATATACCGCACCAGAATATTATATCAAAATATTCGAGTGTCCGACATTCTGTTCCTAAGAAACTTTCGGGTTAAACCGGTGATAATTTTCCAGCAATCGGTCCAGGCGGCCACCCATAAATTCAGTATGTGCCAAGCTCCGATTTTTGTCCATCTCTGCTCAGATAAATTCAACCGCTTGTGCATAACTGTTCGATGAGCAGACTCCATTGCTCCTGAACCTGTTGCTAACCAGAGTCCTTAAATACTTTATATTTTATCTGTTTAAGATTTCCCCGATAATACGAAATGAGTTTTTCCCTCGTACCTTTTTCTTCAGTAGTTGATCTCTTGGGCGGCCACCCTATATTTTCCATAACCTGTTCTATTTGGTTATTCAATAACAGTTCCGATCGTTCTTCTACCCATTGATACATCGGTTCCGGTTTTGCGAATCTGGTTTTTGCGTAATCGCATAAATGCTCTTTCGCATGAAAATAATCCAGCATTTGCACCGAATCAGAGTAATACTGATCCACCCAAGACCATATCCATTTTGCCCCATCGGCTATAAAAATTTTCTCTTCTATCACATCCAAATACTATTTAATGCGTTTCAGGGATTTTTCGTGCCCGCCCATGTGTGATACATATTTAGAATGCAGCATTACGTTCCGATCTTTACTCATGCCAACATTGTTTTGCGCCCTGAATATACGCCCAACTTCACTTCCTTCCATTTTCCCTCGCGGGCAAAGAGCATGGTGCCATCCATCATGATATAGTGGGGTTCTGTTTTTGTCCCGGAAGCATTACATTCGCTGATTCTTTCCTTTTGCAATGGGAATGCAATGTTGGTATGCTCCCCGTGATAAAGACTAACCCTTTCGATTTCTTGACCGTTATGTCAACGCCATGAAGTATTTTTATCAATTCCGATGCTTCCGCAAACCCTGTCTGCCGCCCCGCGTGACACAACATATTCTGCATACAGGAACTCATCGTAAAACTTCCTCCCGAGAAATGCATGTAGTGATTTTTCGGAATCGTAATATACCCGAAACTCGTCAGAAGTTTTTTTCATGACTATTTCTTGGGAGTTCCGCGGCACTCGCCTGAAGAATGGATTTTCCTATTTCCTGAACAGCTTCATTCAGACTATGTTCATATTCATATCCGTTTTCCCGGTTCTTCTGACTGGTGAACCATTCTTTGACTTTTTATTTTTTCAATTCACTTAACGCCGCTTCGCCCACAATGAGTCCTTTCGGCAATTTTGTGAATTTTACTGATTTCAACCCGGTTTTCCATGACGCGATTATATAATCCTTGTCCATTTTGTCGTACACCCCATGAAAAGTGCGAAGCACGCATTCAGGTAACAGTAAACCGGTTACAATGACAGTACATTCCTTTCTCTCACATAAAAGCTCTTTACCAACGCTCCGATCATTACTTCGGTTTTGATGTGTCTGAACGAAAGTGATTTCGCCAAATCACCAAACAAACTGATCCCTCCACCCAAAAGCACCGGTATCCGGGTTATGATCAATTCATCAATAAGATCTTCTTTGAGGAAGCTTTGTATGGTAAGTCCGCCATCAACATATAAATTGTTGTATCCCTGTTCCTGAAGCCCGGCAATTATTGCCTTCAACCCGCCTTTAACAATTTTTGCGAATCCATTCAATCTTTCAGGCAATTCGTTCATCGTATTGCTCAGGACAAACACCGGCTTCGTGTAGGGCCATTCACCGAACGTTAAAACTGTCTCATATGTTTTCCTGCCCATTACTATGGCATCAATGCCAGACATAAAATCTCCAAAGCCAAAATCACTCTTATCCGGATTTGAAATTTGGAGCAGCCAGTCCAATCCGCCATTGCTGTCTGCTATGAAGCCATCAAGACTTGTTGCGATATATACATAATTGGCCATAGTACTCTCTCTCTTCTGTTTCTGTTTTAGCGATTTTGATACATTTTTCAAAAAGTTATATTGCTACTGAGTCTGTCAATCATCACTAAGTATAATCCAATTTTCACTTCTGCCCTTTTATCGAAGAAACGCCCAATTCTTTCTGCTTCTTTTTCAATCAACCTGGAATTTTTCACATCCGGCGACTGAAAAAATTGAGTCTCGATCAACATCTTGTCTTTTATGACTGTACGTTTCCAGATGCCGGCCACCTGGCCCTCAATTACAATTACCGGTCTGAACACTCCATTGGTGCTGACGGCCCTGGCACTATGCTGCGATGGAAGCGAAGCACTCCTGTCCGTATAAGCAATGATATACTCATCGAATGCAGGTAACAGAAAAGCGGCATGGCCTTTCTTTCCGGGCAAGCATGATGAACCGTTGTGCCAATAGGTCATTTCATTAATCACCACTGATGCGAAACCCGGTCCCAACATTTCCACGGCACGTCTTGCTTCCCGAACCGGCAAACCGGACCACCAGATGAAGTCTTTAAGTGTTGCCGGCGAACGACTGGTGAAATATCTTGTTGCCAGTTCCGCGAGTGCTTCATCCTTGCTTTTTGTGGTTTTAAAGGGTACGCGTTCTTCCAACAAAGCATAGGTTTGCTTCCGGTTACTCCTTTTTCCGCTGCAAATGAGACCGTCAACTTCAGCCCGCATCAGGATGTGCGACACCCGATTAGCCTGTGTGTTAATTTTCGCTTTTTGCAGTTCCATTACCAAGTCATCCCGTGTCAATTGGTAACCACCCAGTAATGCTTTTTCGATAACCTTCTGACTTTTCTTCATGATTGTATCGGTAAGCCCCAACGCGTTATCACTTGATCTCATTGCCGTGCGTATCTGCGGGGCAGTTAATTCAAGCATCCAGTAGATATCCCTTGCCGATATAATATGCCATGTTGGACGCAATACATGCGTTCTGATTATCTCTGCGTTGTCGATGGCTGTTTCCACCATCGCTTCGGTTGAACCAGATAAACGAGCACCGACAGCCCACTTTGCCATGGTATAGTCCTGAGCCTGGAAAGCGCCCATGGTATATACCAACTCACCAATTGTTTTTTGCTCTGTCTTGATTATTTGCTGATTGTGCAACCGGAGAAATGGGACATCACTGAGCTTCATTATATATGTACCGCCTGTTATAGATGTGAAAGGTAAGTTTTCTTTTAATTATCATAACAAAACCTTATGCAAGAAGAGCTGAATTTCCTTTACATCGAATCAGCATCTATCCTCTTTTAGCATGTGTTCCACTATCGCCTCAATGTGTATTTTGGCAGTATCCAAAATTGGGACAGAAGGGTCATCTCCGTCTTTCAATATCAGAGATAACTCTGTTCCCCCCAAAATCAAACCATCGATGTTATGGCGGAGTTTCATCCCCTCAATAATCCCGAGTAATTCAATTTTTGTTTCATCCAGCACGACCCCATGAACCAATTCATTGAAGTATTTTTCATGGATATAATTTTGGGAGGGTGCATCCGGCGTAATAACTTCGATGTGATCTTTCCGGAACCTATCCTGATAAAAACTATTTTGCATCGTAAATTTAGTCCCAAACAGTCCCAGACGTTTAAGATGCAATGCATTTGCACTTTGACAGGCATGTTCAACAATGCTGAGCAGCGGGAGAGATGAACGCTCCTGCAGCTTCTCAAAAACAAGATGCGGAGTATTTGAAGCGAGCACAGCAAAATCAGCTCCGGCCCGTTCCAGTTTGCCTACTTCCGCTAATAAGTAATCAACCAGTTCATCCAGTTTATCGGTCGAAATATAGCTCAGCATTTCAGTCATGTTAATACTGTTAATTATGACCTGCGGATAGTCGTTCCCACTATGTACCGCTCGAAACAAACGGACAATTTCTTTATAATAAACGATTGTCGATTCCGGCGCTATGCCGCCAATAATTCCTGCTGTTTTCATATTCAAAGTCTGGTTATTAATTAATTTTGCAAGTGTATGTGCATTAAAACACGGTAAAATTTGATCATAAGTATAAGAAATAATTTAAGTCTAAGAAAACAACAGAACACACAAATTAGCAGTGGGCATAGTTGAGGTCTTTATTAAAAGCAGCAGTAACCGGCATGAATTGCTTTCATTCCGGGCGCAGTTTCCGTTTAACGTGATGGGGTAAAATAAAGGATCAGAGGACTCATGAAGGTGTTCATACGAACAAAAAAGAACGGAGGTTATTCACCAGCACCGATCACGGCACAGTGAATAACCTCCGCAGTAAGAGTGCTTACTTCAACAGAATGATCTTCTTGCTGGCAACAAAGTTACCGGCACGTAATTGATAAATGTAGATACCGCTTGACAAATTCGTCGCGTTGAATGTCGCGTTGAATGTGCCTGCTTCGGTAAACCCATCAACCAGGGTCATCACTTCTTTACCAAGAATATCATACACCTTCAAAGATACCCGACCAGGCTGGCTGATCTGATATTTGATCACCGTAACCGGATTAAACGGGTTGGGATAGTTCTGGAACAATGCCATTTCTTTAGGACGTGCATCGTTCTTGCTGTCATCAACCTTAACCGGTGTTGCGACAATTACGGAATCTATTCCATAATAAAACACACGGGCCTGGTAGTTACTCAGAATAACGGGGCATGCGGTCCTGTCTGCCGGTTTAACCGGATAAACTTTTCCGCCGAACAGATCAGTAAGGTAATACGTACTCGATCCGTCATAGGGCAGTTTCGAGAGATCAAGATTCACTGTCAGCGAACTGTTTTTAAAGTTTGCAACGGTGAGTATGGTCTTCGTTCCGCTGATGGAAGCATATGAATATACTTTGGCGGTATCCGTGTTTTGCACTCTGCTGATAACAGGATTAAAGATATAGTCTTTCCTGATCTTTACCAGCCGTATAAAATATGGACGCAGATTATCGGCGTCGGTCCAGTTGATCGGATTCCTCTGGGTTGACTCTCCAACTTCACCGCCCGAATAAATGAGGGGTATTCCGTTCAGAGTGAACATAATCGTATGTTCCAGCAATGAACGTTTTGTATCAAACATCGAAGTAGCTCTGGTCTCATCATGATTTTCAACAAATCGGAATGGACGTGCATACGTCGGATTCGTTCTGACTGCTTGTTTGTGCAGATCGCCAAGTGTGTTCGATCCGTTGAGAACATTGATCATGAGATTTCTCAAATCCCAATCATATGCAGAATCAAATCTTTTCTGATAGAATGTTGAGTCAGATGAATTTGCTTCAGCCAACAGATAGACTTCAGGATTGAGGCTGTGCAGAGCTTTTCTCCAATCAGGCCAGAATTGTTTATTTCTTTCCTCAACACCCCAGGCGACGTCGCAACGATAACCGTCAATCTGATAGTTTTCCACCCAGTATTTCGAAGCATCAATAAAATATTTCCGGACATCCGCATTGTTGTGGTTCAGGTTCGGCAGTGAGGTCCAGTCAAAATAATAAGCGTAGGAGGAATTTCCCGGCTCACCTGACCAGATATAGAAGTTAGCCCATGGAGAATATTCTTTGTTCTTGTATACATTCTGCATGAACGGATGGCTGAGCGCTGTATGATTAACCACCTGGTCCAAAATCACCCTGAGACCATTTTTTTTGAAGGCACTTATCATATTCACAAAATCAGCATTGGTTCCATAATCGCTTTCCAGCGCATAATAATTGGTTATTTCATACCCGTGAATAGAGGGGCCTTCAAAAACCGGCATGAGCCAAACAGTGTTGGCTCCCAATGATTTAATTCTCGCAATATTTGCAGTGATTCCCTGGAACCCTCCCTGTGCGGAGAACGACCGGGGATATATTTCATACACAATTGCAGAATCAACCCATGCTGCGTGATAATTATCTTCCGGACCATAGACGGTGATCACATCGCCAACAGCTTTTACAACCAATTTGGCGTAAGCTGAATTGTCTGTTGGTGTTGATACATTCACTCCAAAGATATATTGCCCGTCAACTTTGGGCAGCGCAAAGGTCACCGTATTGGTGGTTGAAGCAAGTACCACCGATGCAGGATTTGACGTTTCGCCAAACCACTCATACATAAGTGCTTCATTTATTGGCGAGGAAGCAGTTGCGGTAAGCGTAACGTCTCTGCTGCTCACAGTTCCGGATAGCGTGACTGCCGGCCTTTTATCAGGGGCATAAGTCATCACGAGTTCTTTAGAGGTGGTAACAACATTATTGGAGTCAGTAATTTTTATAACAACCGTATTAGCACCTTCTTTTAGCACCACGGGAATTGCGAATTTCGCGTTTGAAACATCATAAGGTGTTGCCGTCCCATTGAATACAAACGAAATATGCTTAATACTCGAATCACTTAGAAGTCCCTGGACGGTTACATTTGAATACCAGTAGGTAACACCGGGCGTCAAAAAAGTTACATAGGTTTCTTTTGTAGCCAGGCTGTCTGAAATTTGTCCAGCCGTAAGCGTAAGAAGCCCTCTGCCTGTTCCGTCGAGAACAGCCATCCGGGTGCCCGAGGGGATATAGTTGTTAAGAATTCTTTTCTGCCACATATTGCTCCGGATAAAAGCTGCGTCATAAACATCCGGATCTTCAAAAGCACTGCTGCCGCCGTTGGCTGCAGTGACTTCATATCCGTTGCCGCTTTTATCTTCTGCTGCCAGATAGGAGAACACGCTGAACTGCCGTTCCTGTGTCCATCCACCCATATGCTTGGTCAGGAATGCAAGACTTACGGTAAACTCAAACGTCTTGCTCGTCTTTGCATTGCTGTTAACATAAATTGAGTCAGAGCTGTATGTTGCAGGGCTGTTTGTTATCTGAAAGCGGTTTTCAATTTGCGCATTTTGATAGCTGTTTCCCGGCACACCAATAGAAGCAAAAACGCCTTGTCCATTCCAATCGGGAAGTTTTATTTCCAATTGCCTGGGATCACTGATAAATGCAGTGACCGGATTATTGATAAGGAATCCCAGTCTGGTGCGGTCATCTATATCTTTCATTTTTATGGAGAACTTCAGGGAGTCGTGTTTATCCGTTTCCTGAATTTCAACAGATAGAATGTCAGCCGCGCCGGCGATTACCCCAGCCGGATAGGTATATTGTTCATCACCAATTCCGTCAACGACATACACGCCCTTGGGGGCACTGAAAATTGAATATGAATATACCTGCTGTGCCAGGATACCTTCTTTATTTTTAAATGAGATATCAACCGTATGGCGACCTTCTCCCGTAAATGCAATGGCAGCTGAAACCGTCGAATCTGCAGCATTATAGGTATTTGTGGCTGTATTGCCATCATACAGCAGTTTTATTGAAGTGGCATCAATTCCGGTAGATTTTCCCCCGGGGCGAAGCAGAATTTTGAAGTTTACCGTCGTATCTTTCTTAAAGGTCAGGTTTTCCAACGGGGAGAGCAATTTGATGGAGGACAAAGAGTCCACCTTCACAATGATAAGATTATTACCGCTCAATGAATTGGTTGCTGCCCAATCCGGGTCGTTCTCCCAATCGGAGTGATTAAGTTTAAATTTGTAGTCAACTGAATCAGCAGGAAGCATCAGCGTGGTTTCCCAAACGCCGTTCCCGTTACTGTTCTTCATTGGGTTAAAAGCATCGTTCCAGTTGTTAAAGGGACCCATCAGCGAAACCGCGGTCAATGTTTGTGCGAACGCAACGGTTTTGTTGTTCGCATCATAGTAGAAGTCTACCGGGGTTTTGTAAACAACCAGATTGGGGTTTCTTAAAAATTTTGAAGTAACGGTATCTGCCCCTGCGGCAGAGGCAACAGTAGCCACGACCACATGCTCGCCAATTGCCAATGGCGGGTTTGGCACATAAAGCAACTCTTTTTTTGCAGTATCATAATATTGTGAGGGATTCGGGACAGCAACTCCATCTATTGTCAGGCCTATTTTCGACTGATCAATTGGGTTAGCTGCCGTAAACGCATAAATAACCCGTATCGGACTGCCCGCTTTGGTTGTGTCAACAAACTCTTTGTTTTTTGAATCGATACCCTTTGGCAGCAGGTATGATATAAGTGGATCCTTGACGAGCATCATCGAGTTATCATTATCGCTGGTCTTTATACGTGGGTTATCAGGATCGTTATAAGCATAGCTCCAATTCGCGTCCATACAAAACTTATAAAGGTGGTCCGTTCCGGCCGCCAATGAAACTGTGATCGTATACTCGCCATCGCCATCACTATCTTTCATCACCATCGCGGGATCCGCATTATTCCAGCCGTTAAAAGAACCGACTAAACGCAGAGTGGTGAATGTTTTGATTGGTGGACGAAAATGAATTGTTACAGGAACGCTTTGAGCGAAGAGAATACAATTGAGAACCAGTACCAGGAATATCTTTTTCATGCTGCCTCCGAAATATTTGCTGAAAAGAAGATAATTAATTTGACTGTCTTTTTATGATTAAATGGCTCAGCTAACGTTGGGGATTTCCGAATAATTAATGCCTCAAAATTCAGACACCAACAGAGTGCGAACCACGGTTTCCAAAAATACAAAAATAATATTAGAATAGACAACCGGTGATACAGCATGTTCTCATCATCACATGCCGCCATTTCTCTTAAACGCAAGAAATTCAATTCCCGGCTTATTTTCGCGCCATAACAATTGCAAAACAGGAAAAATTTTTGATACCGTTTTTTTGCTTTGTTCCTCACTTCAAAAAAGAGCTATATTTTAACAGTTTATTCCCGACCTTGGTAATCAGAAAGCACTATCGCTATCAATTCAATTATTTAAACTTTAATCATTTTCGTATTTGTATACATGGGAAAACTCGTAATTATTCTGTTATTTTTATGTTTTACGCTGCATAATCAAAGTCTGGCAGCAATACCATTAAAACCATTTGGAACCAGCATTTCAGCAGTTTTAACGAATGGAACCGTACCTGTTTGCGGGCAGGCGGGTGAGGAGGAGGTTCTGCTTGAGGATAGTACAAACCACCCCTTAAGCATACCTGGTGCAGCAAACATCTCCTCTGTCAGTTCTGAATCGAAAACCCAATTGGCTTGGTACGACATGATAACTAATATACCCACTGATGCCTGGCTTTTTGCAAAACATGACGTTTGGAACGCAGGCAATGTATCTCATTTTCTTGGGATTGGTTCACTGACCGGGGTTTTGTTGACCATGGATGATGAAACCTGGCAGCAATCGAACAAATGGTATAGTTCCAATAAATGGATCACCCGATCGAGTATTTTCTTCAAGGAATTCGGAGATGGACGGACGCAATTTGGGCTTGCCGCCGGTTTTGCCTTATACGGATGGATCGGAAGAGACACAAGAGCCTTGCGTACGGGAAGTCAGATCGTTGAAGTTGTGCTTGGAAGTGGCGGCGTTGTACAAATATTGAAGCATATGACCGGGCGGGAGTCGCCCTTCGTGTCCACTGCGCCGGGAGGCAGATGGCGGGTTTTTCCGAACCAAATTGATTATCACAAACATGTTCCGGCTTTTGATGCTATGCCCTCCGGGCATATATGTACTTCTGTGGCAACCTTTGTTCTCATCTGCGAAAATTATCCTGAATGCAAATCGTGGATGGTACCCATGTCCTGTTTATTGACTGCCGGAATTGGTGTGGGAATGGTTAATACAGGCATTCACTGGTACAGTGATTATCCGCTGGGGATAGCTATCGGTTATGCATTCGGTAAACTGGTTGCGCACCGGGAGCAATATCTGCACGAGGATGAGGCGCATTCCGGTACAGTAAATTATTCAGTTACTCCTTTTGTTACAGCACTTGAATCCGGATTATCACTCAATGTAGAGTTTTAATTGATACTGTTTGAGCAAAACCATTTGAAAAAGGCATACACACTGATTCTGTTTTTGCTGAGTCTCTGTTCAGTTGTATTCGCACAGGAAAACCGGTTCCGGCTGGATCAAAGACAGCCGGCCGATACGCTGTTGTTTTCGCCCCAGTATTCAATAATTGCCGGCTCACAAGCGACCCTCCCGGACAAATTTTCGCCCATACTGGAGTCATTCATAGGAACTCCCAAGGATATTGCATCTTTTGTGGAGGGATTAAACGATCCGAAACTGATAAGTGATGTTTTGGTTATTTCTTCACTGACCGGAGTATTAAATATCACGGATCATAATGCGTACAGAAACACCCGGAAGTATTATTTCCAGAATGATGATTTTCACCAAATTGCCGGAACGTTTGTCAACATAGGCGACGGGAAATATCATCTGATACTGGCGGGAACACTTCTAGCAGGGGGTTGGCTGTTCAACGATTCGCGTCTGATAAAAACAGCCGGGAACATTGCCGAGTCCATGTTCGCTTCGGGTTTACTGGTACAGGCATTAAAAAGGGTTTCAGGAAGAGAATCCCCAATTGCATCATCTATGCCCTCGGGGAAATGGAGAACATTTCCAAAACTTGCTGCGTACCAAAAAAACCAGGCAAAATATTACGCATTCCCCTCTGGGCACATGACAACCACCATATCCACATTGACCGTTATTGCAAACAATTTCCCTGAATTAACCTGGTTGCGCCCTACAGGGTACTTAATCAGTGCCGCGGTGGCCTCAGGACTTGTTGCAAAGGGTATGCACTGGTACAGTGATTTTCCATTGGCAGTAGCTCTGGGATATTCATTTGGCAATATTATCGCACCAATGGCTAAAGCATCCGACGGCGAAACGGTTTCGCGCTTCACGATCGCACCACTATATCATCATAAAGAAGTCGGGTTGCAAATCAGCTATGCAATGAGGTAATATGTTTCGTTTTTCAGACTCGCTCATCAGTTTATAACAGGCCCCACCCGACCAAAACTGATCATAAAAGCACTCAGCATTTTATTTAAGCCGCAATTTTTCTTAGTTTTATACCACGCTTGCAAAACATTCCGGTTTCCCGGCAAACCGGATAATCAGATGGCCAAAAGAATAAAGGAACCTCTATGTATACAACAATTGCTGAATTCCTCGCGGATTGGGAATATGAATCCGGAACAACCATTAAGACTTTCCACGAATTAACCGATGGATCACTGGCTCAACGTGTAACCCCCAGCGGCAGATCGCTGGGCAAAATAGCCTGGCACATTGTTGCCACTGTTGGCGAGATGATGCAGGCAGCCGGGATCCGGTTTGATGCGCCGGTTGATGACAAAGCAGTCCCCTCTTCTGCCTCAGAAATTGAAAGCAGCTATAAACGGGCAAACGAAAGCTTCATTGCTGCACTCCCTGCCCAGTGGCATGATGAAAATCTATCAGATGAAATTGAAATGTATGGACAGAAGTTCACGAAGGGGAACGTATTGGTAATGCTGGTTAAGCATCAGATACATCACCGTGCACAGCTCACTGTTCTAATGCGCCAGGCCGGACTTCGTGTTCCCGGTGCATATGGTCCTTCACAGGAAGAATGGGCACTGTTCGGCGCAGAGGCAGCGGAATAAAACCTTTGCACACACATTTATTTACCTGAGTTTCACTCCCGATGACCACACCTTATCGGGAGTGGCTGTATAATTATAAGAAATGACATTAACCTTACGCCAGGAGAAATGAAAATAACAATTTCAGCGGATCATATCACCCAATTCTGCAAAACCCGTTCGACGCCCCATCCTAACAGTAAAGTCTTCTGGGCTGCCAAATGAAGGTCCATATTCGCCACATCATATTGCTGGCTTTTGTACTCAGAGTGGGAATCATCCCCTTTACCAATTTAAGGACAGAGCATTATTATGAATATGGTGAAATTGCCAAAAACCTGCTTTCAGGCAAAGGGTATTCATTATTCTACTACCACGATTCACGTTTTGAATATAAATGGGCTCCGACTTCTTCGCCTGAAGTTTCGGCATATATGCCGCCCGGGTATGTATGGTTTCTGACACCGTTTATTGCTGTGAGGCACATAGTCCTGCGGAATCTCCTGCTCTTAACTATTCAGGCACTGTTATCAACCATGGCTGTCTGGTTGGTGTATGAGTATACGCGCAAGCTGTTTTCGGAACGGGCTGCCTTTATCGCGGCCGTAGTGACGGCCATAAACCCGGAGTTTATCTATGCAGTTAAGTCCTTCACCCCGACAGCTGCCTATCATTGTTTGATCCTGTTATTTCTCATCATGTGTCACAAACTACGAGCCGGTAAGCCGGACAGAAAAGTGTATGTAATTACAGGTGTTCTCAGTGTCTTTCTTGTTTATTTACGGTCCGAATTCCTTTTGTTTGCCATGGTTTCTTTAACTTTTTTATACTATCTGACAAAGCAAAGGATGGTCGCCGTTTCAGTTGCCCTTATTGTTGTGTTTTTGGCCCCCTGGGGCATAAGAAATTATTTACACTTCCACCAGGTTACTCCGGTGACCACGAATCTGTGGATGAATGTCTATCGCGGCAATAACGAAATTGATATGAACAGTTGGAGCGGGCCCGATTTTGTCCCGCGTGTACTAGCTGCACAAAAACAGCTCCCTCTGGAAATGGCAATGGAGCGGGTATATAAGGAGGATGTTATCTCCTACATTTCGAAAAATCCATCGCAATACGTTCAGAATACCATCACAAAATTTTTTGACTTATGGGTTCTCAACACAAAAGACACTCACGTTGAAATACTGATCACGGGAATTCTATCCATCGGTCTGTTGATCCCTTTTTTGCCTGGTATTCAAAGGTCATTTTCTGTTAAAACCTTTGCCCTTGAGTATTCTTATTTCGCTCTTTCCACAATAACAGCAATGCTGTTTTTTGTCCTTCCGCGCTATCAGACCATGCTCCATATGGTAATGGTTCCATTTTGCGCAGTGGGCATTGATATATTTATGAGCAAATGGGGAAAAGGCATAAAGAGAAGTGGAAAAGAACAGTAATTTAGGGGAAATATGCATCAATCCTGATTCTTTCTCCTGAAAATCGAAATGTGGAATCATTTGCGGTCCGCTGTGTTCGAAAAGTAAAAACAAAAAAATCAAGAGAAGAAATTTTTATACCCACCGTATTGAGCTTAAAAGTTAAATTAGTTATGCCATTATTGGCAATACATTAATAATGTGCGCATCCGCAAATATTTGCAGTAATTAGTAATGGATTCATGGGAAATTCCCGCTAAAAGTGCATATTTAGGGTGAATATTAATTTCATTAATTTTACTTTTCCAGTTAAAGGTATAAAATGTGTGGTATAGTAGGATATATTGGATTTAGGGACGCAGTCCCGGTTCTTATTGAGGGATTAAAAAGGCTTGAATATCGGGGATATGACTCGGCAGGCGTAGGTCTCATTATTGACGGTAAATCGGTTATTGTGAAAGACAAAGGTAAAGTATCACACTTGGAAGATTTACTGGAGCGTGAACATTTGTCAGCCCCTATTGGGGTTGGACATACCCGCTGGGCTACGCATGGTGAACCAAATGCGTTGAATGCACACCCGCACGCGACGAATGATGGTGGTTTGTTTATAATCCACAATGGCATAATCGAAAACTTTATAACCTTAAAAAGCAGCTTATTGAAACAGGGGTATAAATTTGCCTCTGAAACCGATACAGAAGTTCTGGCACATTTAATCGATTCATTCCTAAAAAAGGGCAATAACCTTTTTAAATCAGTCCGTATGGCTCTGGCAGAAGTAGACGGGACTTATGGTCTAGCCGTTCTTTCCAGTTCAGAACCAGATGTATTGATCGCCGGGCGGAAGGGATCACCACTTGTTATTGGAATTGGAGAACATGAAAATTTTGTGGCTTCGGATGTTTCTGCTCTGCTCTCCTATACCAAACAGGTTGTTTACCTGGATGACGGTGAAGTGGCTGAAATAACTGCCGAAGGATTTGTGACCAAAACCATTCTTGATGAAGATATTATCAAGGATATAACTGAAGTGACCATGACGCTGGATGAACTTGATCGTGGCGGGTATGACACGTTCATGTTAAAAGAGATAATGGAACAACCCGATTCCGTACTGAACTCCATGCGGGGAAGGTTGCTTCCTGAGGAAGGGACCGCTAAACTGGGCGGTTTGGAAAATATCATGGATCAACTTGCGGATGCAAAACGATTTATCCTGACTGCATGCGGAACATCCTGGCACTCAGGTCTGGTGGCTGAATATATGTTCGAGCAATATCTCAGAGTTCCTACCGAAGTGGAATATGCCTCGGAATTTCGTTATCGCAACCCCATTATCCAATCCGGGGACGCCAATTTCTTCATCTCGCAGAGCGGTGAAACAGCCGATACTCTTGCCGCGATGAAAGAAGCAAAGAGAAAAAGAGCACTTTGCCTCGGCATTTGCAATGTTGTGGGCAGTACAATTGCCCGCGAAAGCAACGGTGGTGTATTTATTCATGCAGGCCCGGAAATAGGCGTCGCATCCACTAAAGCATTTACCGGACAATTAACGGTATTTGCGCTAATCACGCTTTTACTGGCGCGAAAAAAAGATATGAGCCTTGCTGACGGGAAAGTGATTATTGAAGAATTCAGGCAGCTTCCCGACAAGATCAGAAAAATATTGAGCATCCGCGATCAGATCGAAGTAATTGCCGAAGTATTCAAAGATTCCAAAAACTTCCTTTATCTGGGAAGAGGTTACAACTTCCCTGTTGCTTTGGAAGGCGCATTGAAATTAAAAGAAATATCATATATCCATGCCGAAGGGTATCCGGCTGCTGAAATGAAGCACGGACCCATTGCATTGGTCGACGAAAACATGCCCGTGGTATTCATAGCCCCCAAGGATTCAACCTATGATAAAATCATGAGTAATATTCAGGAGATCAAAGCGCGAAAAGGCCGCATTATCGCCATCGCAAGCGAGGATGACACTGAGATTGACAACTATGCAGATTATTCGATTAAAATACCGAAAACCATCCGCATGTTGACACCGATCCTGAGTGTTATTCCCTTGCAATTGCTAGCCTATTATATCGCAGTAAAAAAAGGATTAAACGTGGATCAACCAAGAAATCTCGCAAAAAGCGTAACAGTAGAGTAACAATGTAGGATTATTTATGCCCTCAAAAAAAGTGCTCATTATGGGAGCCGCCGGTCGCGACTTCCATAATTTTAATGTTTTCTTCAGGGGAAACAAAGACTATAATGTCCTGGCGTTCACCGCCACACAAATTCCCAATATTCATGGCAGGATGTATCCTCCGGAATTGGCCGGAGATTTGTATCCGAACGGCATCATGATTTATGAAGAAGCCGAATTGACCCGCCTTATAAAAGATCTGAAAATTGAAGAAGTGGTTTTCTCATATTCAGATGTTCCTTTCGAGTATGTTATGACGAAAGCTTCAGTGGTGAATGCGGCAGGTGCTGATTTCACCCTCTTGGGCGCAAAAAACACCATGATAAAAAGCACTAAACCTGTCATTGCCATCCTGGCAGTGCGCACAGGTTCCGGAAAATCTCAAACTTCCAGAAAAATTGCCGATCTGCTCCGTGCAAACGGGAAAAAAGCAGTAGCAATACGGCATCCTATGCCTTACGGTGATCTCGTAAAACAAAAAGTTCAGCGTTTTGGCTCCCTGGAAGATTTAAAACTTCACGAATGCACGATAGAAGAAATTGAAGAGTACGAACCACATATAGCTTCCGGTGGTGTTATTTATGCAGGTGTTGATTACGAAGCCATTCTCCGTCAGGCAGAAACCGAAGCCGATGTCATCATATGGGACGGTGGGAACAACGATCTATCCTTCTATGAGGCTGATCTAACTTTCACCGTTGTCGATCCGCACAGACCAGGCCACGAACTGAGATACTATCCGGGCAATACCGCCCTGCGCATGGCTGATGTTGCCGTCATTAATAAAGTTGATTCTGCAAAAGCAGAGGATATTGAATTCGTAAGAAGCAGCATCAAAACAGTTAACCCCAATGCGTTGGTCATTGAAGGTGCCTCCCCTGTCACCGTGGATAAACCCGAGTTGATTACAGGCAAACGAGTTCTTGTTGTGGAAGACGGCCCTACCCTCACCCACGGTGAGATGGAATACGGTGCCGGTATGATAGCAGCATGGAATCTGAAAGCAAAGGAGATAATTGATCCGCGCCCCTATACGGTGGACTCCATTACCAAGACCTACGAGAAGTATCCAAAAATCGGGAAGCTTCTCCCGGCAATGGGCTATGGCGAAAAACAAATGCGGGATCTCGAGGACACAATCAACAACACCGATTGCGATTCCGTGATCATAGGAACACCCATAGACCTGGGACGGCTCCTGAAAATAAATAAACCGTTCACCCGGGTACGGTATAACATTGAAGAAACCGGAGAACTAACAATCGAAAAAGTATTGAAGGATCGGAAACTTATATGAAACGTACTGCCGTAATAGCACTTGGCGGGAATGCCCTGCTCCGAAGTGATGACAGTGGATCAATAGAAGATCAAACGCTTAACACCTATCAGACCTGTAAGTATGTGGCCACACTGCTGAAAAAGTTTGACTCAATTGTCATCACTCATGGCAATGGTCCGCAGGTTGGCAACATCATGCTAAGGAACGAAGCAGGGTTCAGCAAATTTAACATCCCCAAAATGCCGCTTGATATCTGCGTTGCAGATTCACAGGGCGGCATTGGCTATCTGATTGAACGACAAATGAAAAACGTCCTTCATGAAGAAGGAATTGACAAGGAAGTGGTAACACTGGTCACCGAAGTTCTTGTCGATAAAAACGATCCTGCGTTTCAGAAGCCAACAAAACCGGTTGGCGCCTATTACACGGAAGAAGAAGCCAAAATACAGGCTGAAGCTCACGGATGGCAATTTAAGGAAGACTCCCGCGGCAGAGGGTGGAGACGTGTTGTGGCTTCTCCCAAACCGGTCCAAATCCTCAACCGGAAAACCGTTTCAGAACTTTCCGGTATGGGCTATATTGTAATTGTATCCGGCGGTGGCGGCGTTCCTGTTTGTATGGATGAAAAAGGCTGGCTTACCGGCGTTGATGCAGTTATAGACAAAGATCTTGCCGGATCGCTGCTCGCCACGGAAATTCATGCACAGGAATTCTTTATTTTGACGGATATTCCAAAAGTTGCTATCAACTTTAAAAAACCAAATCAACAGTTCCTGGATAAGCTGACAGTTGCCGAAGCAAGCGCTTACCATGCCAATGGTGAATTTGAAGCCGGCAGCATGGGACCGAAGGTAATGGCTGCTATTCAGTTTGTTAAAAATGGCGGCGAAAGAACCATAATCACGGATTCATCCGCTTTGGCCGATCTCGAACATAATGGAACACAAATAGTTAAGTAAACCGGAGACGAATTAATGGCAGTAAATATGAAAGGGAAAAGCCTCATCTCGATCAATGATCTAACGCATGAAGAGATTTGGCAGATTTTCGAATTAAGTCAATCATTAAAACAACGGCGCCTCTCGGGCGAGCCCCACAAGATCCTTGAAGGGAAAAAACTGGGAATGATCTTTTCCAAACCCTCAACCCGGACAAGAGTATCTTTCGAAGTGGGTATCTATGAGCTCGGCGGCATCGGCATGTATTTCGGGCCAAATGACCTGCAACTGAAAAAAAGCGAGAATATCTCGGACACCGCTCTGGTGCTCTCACGATATCTTGACGGCATAATGATCCGTACTTTCGATCATCAGGACGTTATTGATCTTGCACGTTACGGGACTATCCCCGTGATAAACGGATTAACCGATCTCCTGCATCCCTGCCAGGTGCTTACGGATCTCTTTACGGTTCTCGAGAAAAAACGGGAGCTGCGAGGACTGAAGTTGGCGTATATCGGCGATGGAAACAATATGGCGCACAGCTTGCTCCATGGCTGTTCCAAAGTTGGTATGAACATATCAATTGCCTCGCCCTCTGGTTATAGGCCACAGGAACAAATAGTGAACAACGCGCTTAAAAACGCAAAGTATTTCGGCTCAAAAGTTGAAATTCTTGACGACCCCATTGCCACAGTCAGAGATGCAGATATTGTGTATACCGACGTTTGGGCAAGTATGGGTCAGGAAAGTGAAGCTCAGGACCGGAAGAAAGTGTTCATGAAATTCCAGGTCAACCCCGAATTGGTAAAACACGCCAAGGATGACTATATTTTTATGCACTGCCTCCCTGCCCATCGCGGCGATGAAGTGGTTAATGAAGTCATCGACTCCCCTAATTCGGTAGTGTTTGATGAAGCAGAAAACAGATTGCATGTACAAAAAGCAATTATGGCTTTGGTAATGTGATCTTCATAAAAAGTCAGATACAAGGCTGCCGGCAAAACCGGCAGCCTTTTTTTTATCATATTCCAAAACAAAAAGCAATAAAATCTCAAAACCCGACTAATAAACATTTCCGGGAAATACTTCTTTAGCCATTTACCTTATTATTGCTTCTTTTCCGATAGTTACTAATCCCGGATTTGGATTTTTGCCCCCATTTTTTTTGCAACTAATCCCCCATTTGTTTCTATATTCACTGGTCAAAATTTTTTGGATCAATTTCTCACGCTTCATAGAGGGCCCTATGGACAAGATACAATTTCAAAAAGTTCGCGACGACTATTTTAAAAAAGTCAACGGCGCAAAAATCGCCGGGACTAACTTTTCAACAGTCAGTGGCGAACCAGTAAATGTTTTATACTCACCCGAGGATATCGGGAAAAGCGATTTTCTTGATGATATTTCCTTTCCCGGTGAATTTCCGTTCACCCGGGGAATACATCCAAACGGTTACCGCGGCAAGCTCTGGACCATGCGCCAGTTTGCCGGATTCGGCACACCGGAGGACACCAATAAAAGATTTCACTACCTGCTCCAGCATGGGCAAACCGGTCTTTCTGTTGCCTATGACCTGCCAACACTTATGGGATGGGATGCCGATGCCCCCGAAAGCGAAGGCGAAGTGGGAATTTGCGGAGTTTCGATTTCCTCATTAAAAGACGTTGAGATACTCTTCGATAAAATTCCTCTCGATAAGGTATCGACCTCTATGACTATCAACTCCCCTGCTGCAATGATCTTTGCATTCTATCTTGGCGCCGCCATGAAACAGGGGGTGGACATCAAAAAACTTCGCGGCACACTGCAGAACGATATTCTTAAGGAATACATCGCGCAAAAAGAATATATTTATCCGCCACTACCCTCAATGCGCATAATTGTGGATATGATTGAATATTGCGGCCGGGAGGTTCCGGAATGGAATCCGGTCTCGGTGAGCGGTTATCACATTCGCGAGGCCGGATCAACTGCCGTCCAGGAATTGGCTTATACCCTGGCAGACGGTTTCGCTTATGTCGAGGCTTGCCTTGAACGGGGAATGGATATAGATGAGTTTGCACCGCGGCTCTCTTTCTTCTTCAATTCGCACCTGGATTTCTTTGAAGAGATTGCAAAATTTCGAGCCTCCCGTAGAATTTACGCCCGAAGAATGAAAGAAAAGTATGGGGCAAAAAATGCGCGCTCCTGCTGGCTCCGATTCCACACGCAGACGGCGGGCTGCACGCTCACCCAGCAGCAACCGGAAAACAATATCATCAGAACTGCTTTTCAGGCGTTAGCCGGTGTGCTCGGTGGTACGCAATCGTTACATACCAACTCTATGGATGAAACAATGGCATTGCCAAGTGAAAAATCCGTAAAAATTGCCTTGCGAACCCAGCAGCTTATTGCATACGAAACCGGAGTGATCAACACAGTTGATCCGCTGGGCGGCAGCTGGTTTATCGAATCACTCACCTCAAAAATGGAAGAAGAGGCCAATCAGATATTTGCCGAAATTGATGCACTGGGCGGTGTTATCCCTGCAATTGACACCGGCTATTTCCAAAAGAACATTTCGGATTCAGCATACCGCTATCAGCGCGAGGTTGAAGAAAAAAAACGGGTGATAGTGGGTGTTAACGAATTTATTGAGCCTGACGAAAAAACAGAGATACCCATACTCTACATTCCACCTGAAGTGGAAACAATTCAAAAAAGGCGTCTCGGTGAGCTAAAAGCCTCGCGGAATATGGAGGAAGTGGAAGAGGCACTCAAAAAAATTCAGTACGCCGCGGAGAACCAATATAATCTGATGCCCCCGCTTATTGAAGCATCACTGAAATATGTCACCCTTGGCGAAATGGTCTCAACCCTTAAAAAAACGTTTGGTGTATATGAAGAGACCGTTGTTTTCTGATAAATCCGTAAATTAGGGTATGGTAACACAAATACTTTTACTTGGTTTTTTTATTCTGCTAAGCGCATTCTTCGCGGGCAGTGAAACCGCGTTTGTCCTTTCCAACAAATTAAAGATGGAAGTGAAAGCGCGGAAAAACAACATCGCCGCCAGATATGCATTGTATTTTTCACAGAATCAGGAGAAGTTTTTCTCGACAACGCTCATTGGGAACAATATTGCCAACATAGGGTTTGCCTCAATTTTTGCAGTTATGTTCGCAACACACATGGAGGAATGGCAGATCATTCTGTTCTCCACGCTGCTTCTTCTGATTCTGGGTGAGTTGTTCCCCAAATACCTATCACGTGAGTATCCGGATCTGGTTACCATTCTCACCGTTATCCCCCTCATGTGGCTGAGCTGGATACTAACACCGGTGATTAAAATTGTTTCCATTATTCCCTCCCTCATGACCGGGAAAAAGAAACTTGACCAAGGGGCCTACGCCAGCTATTTCGACCGCGAGGATTTGCAGGAACTCGTCAAGGAAAGTGAAGAAGCCGGTGCTGTAACCAAGAAAGAAAGCGACATCATTAACAAAGTTCTGCAGCTCCGGGATCAAAAGGTGTATGAGTCCATGCGCCCTCGAACAGAAGTTATCGGGGTTGAAATAGATGCTCACATTAACGAAGTGCTCGACACGTTTGTTGAGTCAGGGTATTCAAAACTACCGGTTTATCAGGACAATCTGGATAATATTCGCGGAATTGTGCTCGGTTATGATCTCTTCAAAGAGCCAAAGAGCTTATCGGAAATAATGCGTAAAGTGGTCTATGTTCCTGAAGCAAGAAAAAGCATAGATGTCCTGAATGATTTCCTCAGCCAGGGCACGTCATTCGCCGTGGTAGTAGATGAATTTGGCGGAACTGCAGGAATTGTTACCATGGAAGACATTATGGAGGAATTATTCGGAGAGATTAAAGACGAGTATGACATTGAAGAAGATGTATGCCGGGAAATTTCCGAAAACAGCTACCTGCTTTCCGGCAAAACCGAGATCGATTATCTGAATGAACGTTTCGAGCTGAACATCCCCAAGGGAGATTATGAAACTATTTCCGGGTTCATAACAGGTCACACGGGCAACATCCCCAAACCACAGGATGAAATCATAATTGACCATTTTACTTTTACAATTATTCGTGCGAACAATGTTCGCATAGAACTCATTAAAATGACTGTCGGAGAATTAGATTCTCTGTATTGAAGCTTTGGCCCGTTCAACAATTACTGTTCGCACCCCAATTGCCGCCATGATAATTATCCCGCCAATAATGGCAAAAAATGACGGCGACTCCCCATAACCTATAAAAACCCAAACCGGATTCAGCACCGGTTCCAGCATTGAAATCAACGACGCTTCTATGGCCTCCACCCGTTTCAATCCGTATGTACATGCGGCATAGGCAATTCCTATTTGGAAAACGCCCAGAAATGCGGTCATCGAAAGATCACCTGCAGTCAGCCTCATATGATCGAACAGGGAGAATGAGCAAATGAGAACGATAAGGAGGTTGCCCCAGAAAATTGATGCAACCTGAAATTTCGGTTCATTCTTCTTCATCCCTAGAAGAAACCCCGCAAATGCAACGCCGGAGGCAATGGCAATAAGGTTGCCATGAAAGTTACCCGGAGAAAGTTTACCCACGAAGAACAGAGTCATGCCAAGAAAGCAAAAAAAGATGGTCAAAACATTCATCAAACGGAGTTTGGTTTTCAGAAGCAGAGGCTCAAGCAGCAAAACATATATAGGCGCCGTGTACTGCAGAAAGATCGCGTTTGCCGCCGTTGTCTCCTTTGTAGCCATTACAAACAAAATGAGTATCCCGGCATAAAAAACCCCGTTGAGCAGGGTGAACCAGGAATAATAAAATACCTCTTTGCGAAATATTACAATGAAGGTGGCTGCCGCAAAGATGCTCCTTATTCCGGCAATTTGGAACGCGTTTAACTGTATGAGTTTAATGAAAAGTCCACCGCTGCTCCAAAGGAGCGCGGCAAACAGGATCATCGCAGTTCCCTTCCGGTGTTCGGACATCAGCTTAAATGGCATTCAGCAACTTGCGTTCTATTTTGTGAAATGAATGTTAATGATAATCGCTTCAGCATCGCTTGCAGTTCTTACAGGAGGTCCCCACCCGCCAATGCCGCTTGACACATAGAAATTGGTTTTGCCTTTTTTCAACAGACCCCAGCTCTTTTCGTATATTTTCTCAGTAAGCAGGTTAGCTGGAAACATTTGCCCGTTATGGGTGTGCCCTGAAAGCTGAATATCGACTCCGGCCTGTTCCGCCTGTTCAAGGTGGAACGGCTGATGATCCAACACTATCACCGGAAGCGTTTTATCGGTCCTGTTCACCAATTCCTGAATACTCAACCGTCGTTGGCCCCATACATGTAATCCGCTGTTATCGTCCCGGCCAATTACCGTGAAGAACCCGCCAATATTGACAGCGCTATCTCGCAGGATGGTGACACCATGAGCCTCAATGTATGCTGCGGCATCTTTATAGCCGGAAATGTATTCATGATTACCAGGGCATGTATAAACCCCAAGCGGAGCTTTCATCTGCTTCATCCGTTCGCCAATTTTTGCCCGGTCAAGTTGTTCAGCTCTGTCATCAACTATGTCGCCGCCAAGCAATATCAAGTCGGGTTTATAGTCCCCGATGATAGCCAACACTTTGTTCATGAGCGTGCCGTTATTGATAGGGGTCAGATGTGCATCGGAAAAGAATAAAATGCGGATATCCTTTCCCTCCTTGGCGGGATTCTTCAAATCGAAAGCCAGTTCTTTTACTTTAATATTTCTGAAATTGTAACAGCCATACCCTACGTACCCAATAATCAGAATTGCCGCAAACAGAAAGACCATCCATCCTGCAGGAGCAGGAATATAGGTGTTTTTGTTAAGAGCCATCAGCCCAAGACGCGCAAGGCGCAACAGATCGATGACTATGCAAAGCAGAAAAGAATACAGGATCACCGCGAACCAGACGGAACCGAACCAAAGGACAATGTCATAAAGAACGTTGTTCATTTTCGACAGGAGTGACTTTGATAGGATATACGAGAAAGTCCCCAGGATAAAAACTCCCCATACTGCCACTTTAGCATACGTGGGCAGAAAATGAAGTGCCTGAAGACTCCGGTTTAAAACGTAATAATTCGCCAGGCTGTAAATTCCCAGGAAGACAAAAATAAATATTGGCATTTTCTCTCAAACTTTTAATTTTACATTATATTCTATTAGACGTTTCAGAACCACTAATATTGTATAAATGGTTAAATGGGCTGATTTTTATTTCACATTTTCAATCCGGCCTAATCACAAATTTTATGATATCAGCATGTAAATATACCGCATCTGAACAAAGTAGAGAAATCTCTCAAAGAATTAGTAATATTGCAATAACGTCATTATAAATTGCAAAATGTGAATCGTTAATAATCTATTTAATACGTATGCAAAAATCAGCCTATACCAACGCCAGAATATTCACTGCTGACCGCCATGCTCCCTGGGCAGAGGCTGTTATAACCCAAGGCAACAAAATCCTATTCCGCGGATCGGATGCAGATGCCGGGAATCTCGTCGATAAGGAAACATCTATTATTGATCTTCATGGCAAATTTGTCATGCCCGGAATTATTGACTCGCACGTACATCTCGTATGGGGAGGGAGTATGCTCTTGCAACTTGATCTTTCCGAAGCTGCCTCCAAAGATGATTTTATCCAACGGATTAGAACCTATGCCGCCACAAACAACAACCCATGGGTATTAGGTGGCCGATGGAACGAGCAAAACTGGCAACATAAGGAGTTACCTGCAAAGCAATGGATTGATGAGCTGCTTCCGGATACTCCCCTGTTGCTCCACAGAATGGACTACCACACCGCACTTGCCAACAGTTGTGCGCTTCAGATGGCAGGAATAACGTCAGCCACCCCTGATCCGCAAAACGGATCAATCGAAAAAGACGAAAATGGGCTACCAACCGGCATCTTGCGTGATGATGCAATTCTGCTTGTTGCAAATCATATTCCACCGGTGGACAGTGCTTCGCTTACAGCATCAATACTCGAGACACAAAAAGAACTGAGAAGATACGGCATAACCTCTGTGCACGATATTTCCCTCCCCGAACAGATTCCGGTGATGAAAAAGCTCGAGGAGGAGGGAAAACTGGGTTGTCGTGTTTTTGCCCGTCTGCCTATTGACACTCTGGAAAGCTATATATCCGGCAGTAATGCTTTGCCGGCAACAACAGATAAAATCAAATGCGGCTCCTTTAAGGTTTTTGCCGACGGTTCCCTTGGCTCGTCCACCGCATATTTCTTTGATGACTATACAGACAGCCCCGGTAATCACGGAATACCCATGGATATCCTCACCTCCGGAGAATTATTAAAACTGGCAAAGGCTGCAAACGCTGCAGGAATGCAACTCTCGATTCATGCAATTGGTGACCGGGTGAATGCCGAACTGATCGATCTTTTTGAAGAAGTCCTGAAAGATGATCTGAATCAATGCAGACACAGGATAGAGCATGTCCAACATATCCGCAAATCCGACATTACCCGTCTGGGAAAAATTGGCCTGCTTGCGAGCGTGCAGCCGCATCACTTGTTCCACGATGGTCCCTGGATGGAAAAACGTCTGGGAGGAAAAAGATTGAATGAGGCCTACACGTTTCGGTCGCTTCTTGATGCCGGCGTCAAAGTCTGTTTTGGCAGCGACTTCCCCATTGTGACCTGTAATCCCTTTGCCGGGATAGAGACAGCCGTAATAAGAAAAGTGAACAACAATGCAGGGACTGTAATCACCCCACAGGAGAAGATAACTGTTGAGGAAGCACTTCTCGCATATACCATTGACGCTGCGTATGCGGAATTTTCTGAGAAGGAGAAAGGGTCACTTGCACCCGGCAAACTGGCTGATTTTCTAATTCTGGACAAAAACCCTTTTAAAATTCCTGCTGATGAACTCCACACCATTAAAGTGGAGCAGGTTATATTTGACGGCAGCCAAGCGGTAAACGTTTAGCTTGAGCCAGATTAATTTGTCAAGTATTATCTTGCATTCCAGAGACGATAAGCCATTAAAACGGTTGGGAAGCAATGCTGCTTCGCGTTATCAACCGGCTTAAGCCAGTTGATAACGAAAAGACACAAAAACGAAACTTAAACCGTTTTAACGGTTTTCGACCACTTAGATTGCAAGACAGTCGACTTGAATAATATTTCCCGTTAGAGAAATTTTTTAAAGCCCCTTTTGGGTTCAGTTTCCTCACCTTCACAAATGGGGCACTTGATTTCCGTTCCTTCAGGTGGTTTGGGATGATAATCGTTATCACGGGGTTCAAAATCATGATAGAGCTGGCATTCTTTATTGAATGCTTCTTCGGGAGTGGCCAGCTCAATGAATTTAAATACATCATATATCTTCACATGGTCATGAAGACGGCCATTCAGATCGGCGTCAGAACGACTTACTTTAAGGATGTAGAATCTTTCATCCCGCTCGATACCGACCGCAAATGCACCCGGTACGTTCTTCTTGACGTGCGCGTCAATCTCTTCGTTGGTCAATGAATGTGGCCCTAATAATCCTGTGAGTGGCATAATGCCTCCTTGTTATTAAGAATTCATGAACACCGGATTGTCCGGAATAGGTAAAGCATCTGTTGCAAACATATATTTTTAGAATGGAAATATCAAGAGGCATCGGCAGACATGATTATTACTACAACGTTCAGACCTCTTGGCTGATTTTTTTGTTTCCACTGCTGACATTCGCATTTACTATTTAAATGCACATATAGTTATAAAGAAACCGCAAAGAGGAAAACAAATGTCTCACTCTTTGCGGTTATTCACGAGTTCCATGGTAAATAAATTCTTTGCTTCCTGCCTAGCACCCACCCGCAATTTTCTTGATGACTTTCGGCGCTTTAACCGTGTTCCTGGCCTTTTTTATCAATTCAGGTATAACAACACTTGCTTTTTCACGAAAACGGTATGTGTCGATTTCCTGCCGCGAAAGCTGCCCTTCGGGTTTTGAAAATGCCAAAATCGAAGAGCGAAAACCATTTAGCCCTCCGGCAAGCACACAACCATTTTCTCCGCCAATCATGGCAGAAACCACCGCAGCTTTCTTTGCCAGGTCTTCATCATCTGCATAAAATACTTTTTTCCTGTTTTTATCACCCAGCAGATCGCTATACTCTTTGCTGAACAGATTTTTTAATGGGATGTTTACTGCTCCCGGCAAAGCAAGAGCATTGAATTGCTTTTCATCCCGCACATCAACAATCTGTAGTTTCGGATCCTCGTCCATTATACGGAAAGCCAGTTCATCAGCTGTCATCACCTCGACCTGTTGCGATTGCATAAACGATGTATCATTCACTTTCCCAAGCAGCGAAGTTTTCCTGTCGGGCATAAAGAGGGTTGTTAACGAAACGAGCACCACCATCACCGACAATGCAGCATAATATTTTATTGGGGTCTTATCGGTTACAACGCCCTTGTTCACTTTTTTTTCAATTAAAGTTGTAGCCCAAAATGCACCAACGGCAACCATGGTCAACAGAACTGCAAATGCACCCTTCGACATGGATAAAGAATCAAACACGGTTGGACTCCCGAAATCCCATCCTTTATACAATCCCTCAACAAGCGGATAGGCTTCTGCAAAAAGCAGCACGCCAAGATAAGCGCCTAGCATAAAGAACATTGCATCGATTTTACCCACTGCCGCCGCACAAACCCCAGTACCCGGACAATAGCCGCCAAAGATGAATCCCACACCCATTATAACACCCCCGACAATTGCAGACCAGAGGAATGTTGGATTTATATATACCATATCGATGTCAAGCAGCCCATAGTGCGAAAAAATAATCACACCAAGTGCCGCTGTAACAGCCGCGGTGAAGAACACCCGGAGAACCACAAAGTCATATCCGTAAAAAACGCCCACGAGTTTTTTGGAAGAGGAAAATCCGGCCTGTTCCAAAACAAACCCGAATGCCATGCCGATAAGCAAAGCCACAACATAATTCAATTCATTTCCAATAATATCAGGAACTAATGGTCCCATCTGTAATCTCTCTAATTGATTAATTCTTTATAAAATTTTCGTTTTAAATACCCGGCAAAGGGTTCGTTTCTATGTTGCCTCTGATGAGGTCTTCAAATTTTTATTTGACTATTTTCCATAAACAGGTGATCTGAATGAGATCAATATAAATCACAACAGTCTGCAATTTCACAACCACAGTTTTCTGAAAAAGTATGCTACCGCATAAGCGGTACCGAATATCGCCATCATGGTGATGAAGCCTCCGGTTGAAAGCACTGCCATCCCGCTGAGAGCCGCCCCGCTGGTGCAGCCTCTGCCGAACTGTGCTCCAAGACCGAACAGGGCACCGCCCATCAACGCAAATACAATCCTAACCAGGGAAGTTGTCTTGGGTCCTTTCTCAAGGGTGAAGTTGAGCCGGTCCGATATCAGCCCCGAGATGAATGCGCCAATAATAACACCCAGCACTTCAAACACCAGCCATGATTTCAACGGTGTTTCGGGATGTTCTTTCACGTAGTCCTTGTAAAAAGGTGCATTTGCCGTATGCGTGGAACTTACCGTGTTTACGGTTGCAACAACAACGCTCTTCACCGCGCCGCTGGCTCCCAGGCCGCGTCCTGTTATATAAATTGTCATAAGAAGTACCATGCCAAGCAAAAAACCGGCAAGGTAGGGATTCATATAGGTTGTCTGTTTCATAAATTGTTTTCCGGTAATTTCTTTTTTTACTTTTTAATTTCGGTTTTATGCTCGCCCGCAGCATCTTCAAGTTCTTCATAACCGGTGACCATCGCCTTCAGATTGGAGGTTGGTGTTGTTCCGGTGGTTATCAGGTACAGGTGGGCAATTATGAACATAACAAGCAGGAACGCACCTGCAGTATGGAAAAATGCTATAACACCAAGTGATTCAATCTTCAAACCGGGGATAGACTCTGTTTGAGGATAGCGGAAAAACATATACAACAATCCGGAGGTCACCATAACGGGAATGACCAAAAGCTTCAAACCCAGATAGGTCAGCTTCTGAAGAGGATTCAATTTGCTGAGAACCGTTTTTTTGGTAGGATGCGGTGCCTTGGCAAAAATGCCCACGAGGTAATAGTTAATCTGTGCGCGAAGGTTTTTCAATGTGGGAAGATATTGCCGCCACTCACCGGTGGTGAAATGCCAGAAAATGGCAAATATTATGAGTACAATAAATACTTTGGCAGCGATGTTGTGATAGTGTACAGCGTTTGAAAAGCCAAAGAAAGAAATTGTACCATGAATTTCGAAACCTGTTACCGCAAGAAAAATAATAAGCGCAGACTGCATCCAGTGCCAGAATCTTTCAAACCCTTTATAGATCAAAACTTTTTGCATGTTATTTCGTTCCTTTCAATTTCCGGTGAGAAATGATCCTGAACCCGCCATGAGCAATAACCCCAAGTAAAGTCAGCAGAATAAGAGCTTTCCCCAACCATTCGAGCGTTGCATTATAATTTCGTCCCGGCAGATAGAAATCCTGAAGCTTTGCAAGTCGTCCATTTTCACGTGTATGGCACTCTCCGCAGGCAAGGCTCTTTTCTTTCGACGCCACCATGTGGTTTACCGGCCAGTACATTTCCGTATTAATAAACGAATATTTTCCGCTGAAGGGCAATCCAACTTCCTGCATGCCTTTTGCTGAAGCCAGGTTCCAGTCAAAGTCCTTCCAGAATGCCCCCTCGCCTTTCATTGTTGCAAAAAGCTTTGGCTGTATCAGCATCCCGGTAACCGGATCAAATATCTGGCGGGCATGATGTATCTTGACCGGTGTTATCTTCGAGTCCATATCATTGTATGATCCGTGCAGCGTGTTGATCTCAACTGTCTTGGTGGTGTCCGTGATTTTATCGCCCAGTATATAGTGATCGGCCGTGCCATTGAACCACACATAATCCGGCTTCACATTCTTTGCCCACTTGAATGATCCCTTTATTGACATATAGGTGTGATTGCCATCGGCATCATCCTCTTCATACGCTTCGCCATTCTTCAGTCTCCCGGCAGTTGACCAGTCCCACTCCATCTTGGTTGCATTCCCTTTTGCATAAGTTGGAATGTGGCAGGTTTGGCAGGCGACTTTTGCGATGTGATGATTCAGTACCTCATCTTTATGCGGAGATGTTGTATGGCACTGTTCACAGGTTGAACGGTTTCTGTTCATTGAGGACAGTGAATACATTTTGCCAAGCATTTTATGGTTGGTCGTAATGTGGCATTCAACGCATTGCATATCCGAAGATGCGGAAGCCATGTGCACATCAAGTTCTTTTGATGGATCGAATAACGTCTGTTCCAGATCGCCATGCTTGACGTTATTGCCGCCGCCGCCGAAGAAATGGCAGGTGCCGCAATTGGTGCGCTGCGGACGCCCGGGGTGTTGGGCTATCTTGTTCAAATCAAGAGATGGATCCGGATAACCTGCTTTTTCTGCACCCTTTTTATAGGTACCGGTATTATCATGACACACCATGCAATCGATGTTCTTGTTATCGGTATAAGTGGACATTGAACCAGTGACGCCAAATCCTATGTGGCATTTTGCGCAGCTCTGCTCGTTGCCTTCAACACCGATGCAAAAGTTATTGATCGCATTCTTCTTCCCTATGTATACAATACCGCGACCCTTGATAAACTCCTCCCGTTCCCAATTCCAATGAGATGAGCGCATCACTTCCTTATCCCGTTCGGTGTGACACGATAAACAGGCCGCCGTCACCTCTTGCGGTGAAGAGAATTTTTTCTTGAGTATTTCAAATTTAGTGTGGTCTACGGAAGGAACATGTTTCTTTGCATATTTGGTCTTAAGTGCTGTCAGGGTTTCAGTACTCTGTGCCGGTTTTCCAAGAAAGAGGACAGAGATCAGAACAAACAGCCCCATTATGGAGAGGAGAATAACAACTGATTTTCTCATTCGATGGTTCTTTGTAAAATTATGATTTTTGTAATACGTGCTTTATTTTTTATTTGGCCGATTGGCGCAAATGAAACGCCTCAACAAATCAGAACGTGCTGATTTTTGCAATACTCTTCAGTTTGTCCATAAGCTCCTTGCGCTCCTGTCCAATTCTCTCGAACGCTTTTGCGATCTTTAGTATCCAACTCCCCAGCTGCGCCCTAATCTTGCCATCCATGACAGGGATGTCCCGCGCTGCCTGAATGAGCGCAGTCTCATCCAGCCCGTGCTTTTCAGCCATGGTTCTTACAGACTCAATGAAATTTTCATCTCTTGGTATAGTGAAGAACTGTCCGGCAATAATTTTGGCGGCAATCTTTCCCTCGAACAGGATACTTGCCCCTGAATAACTGAGCCCGGCGTGACAGGTGTTTAAAGCAGCGTTCGGTGCCTCGGTATAGGTGAGGTTCTTCCAGGAATTCTGACAGGCCTTCAACCCGGATTCCGATGTCTGGATAAGAGCACAGAACCTGCAACAGTTGCTTATTTGAGTGAGCTGATTTCCATCCGCGTCAACAGTGACCGTAGGCGTTTGAATGATGTCAGAGAATACTTCCTGAATGGGTTGAATGCAGTGGATGGGAAAAATATCTCTTGCTGATTCAGCCAAGGGCACGTGTTCTTCCGTCTTTCCCTGGATAAGGTTATCTACATGGGTCTTTAAAAAACGCCATTGACTTCCGACCTTTATTCCTTTTATACGCTCTTCCCTCAACATCCTGTAGAGTGTGGTACGGTCAATATGGAGGAGGTCAATTACCTGTTTTGCGGTTAAATATTCTGACATGCTATAATTTATTTTATGATGCTATAGTTTACTATAGCAAATTTATAAAAATTTCTTGGCTTTGTCAAGCACTTGCTCTAAGTTACCTGTGAATATTTTTTGGATATTGAGGTTTTTGGACCGACAGATGTCCATGCATTACAAATAACTTAATCAAATACAACCTTCGGGAGCATGTTTATGCGCAGTCAAAAATTTTCTGTGGTATTGGTAATTTTATCGCTTTTTATCCTTTCCTCAACAGCCACTATGGCAACAGATGGTTATTTCCGTCACGGTTATGGAGTCAAGTATTCCGCAATGGGCGGAGCAGGTGTGGCTGTTTCACTAAGCTCATTGGGTGCCATTTCAAATCCCGCCGGAATAGTTGCTATTGACAGCAGGATAGATATTAACCTTGCTCTGTTCAGCCCAAGCAGAGATTTTACCATATCAGGCAACCCATCCGGCTATCCCGGGACTTTCGGCCTGACTCCGGGAAATACCGAAAGCGATTCAAAATCGTTTATTATGCCAACTATTGGCGGGTCTTACAAAATCAACCCGGCTATGGCAATTGGATTGGCATTCTATGGCAATGGAGGGATGAACACCAATTACCCAAAAGCTGTTTTTTATGATCCCAGTTCACCAAACACCGGTATAAACCTTGAACAGATGTTCGCTGCTGCCACATTCGCGTACGAATTCTCAAAAGATCAGGCAATTGGCGTGAGTGCAATTTTTGGCTGGCAGCGTTTTGCTGCAAAAGGAGTTCTTTCATTTGGAGGCTTTTCCAGCGATCCGGCAAGCTTGTCAGGGAATTCCTTCTCCACTTCCACCGGTTTCGGTGGAAAGATCGGCTATCAGGGTACATTTGCCAACATGTTCAAAATCGGGGCAAGTTATGAAACAAAAATAGCAATGGGCAAATTTGACCGTTACAAAGGGTTGTTTGCCGAGGAAGGCGGTTTTGATGTGCCGGCGAGCTGGACTGTTGGTGTCGGCTTCCTTCCTAATCCCGAGTGGACATTACTGCTTGATTTTCAGCAAATCAATTACAGCGGTATCAGGTCCATAAACAACTCCTTTCTGCCAAATATTAGGGCTGCGCTTTTAGGTGAGAGTGGAGGTGCCGGATTCGGTTGGAAAGATATGAGCGTAGTGAAATTTGGTGCCATGTATAAAGTAAACGCCGCTTGGACACTGATGGCGGGATATTCTTATGGAACGCAACCTGTTCCTTCAAGTGAAGTGCTGTTTAATATTCTGGCTCCCGGAATAGTACAGCATCACATCACATGCGGTTTTACCAAAGCAATGGGAAATCATAATGAGTTAAATCTTGCCCTGATGTATGCCCCGGCGGTCACCGTATCAGGCGCAAATCCGTTGGAAGCACCAGGCCAGCAGACAATTGACATAAGAATGAGTCAGTTGCAGGTTGAAGTGGGATATTCATTCAGTTCGTTGTAACAGTATATTTTTTCGCAGGTTTTGCCACTATAATGAGTCCGGTGGTTTGTACATCAGTCAGATCACCGGATGATTTGCAAACGTCCGCTATAAGAAAGCCAATTGGCAATTTTGTAGCGGACGAGTTGTATACAGGGAATAATATCGGATATCAGATTGGAGTGTTTCCTGATGGTCTTTTCATTTTGTTGCGTGTACCGGGGGTTACCTTAAAGTATAAAACTTGCGGTATTAATCTGTGTTGAGCAGTTCAAATCCTCTAAATTCGCACTCAATTCAATTGAGACGACCGTAATAATGCCAATAAAAAAAGCGATGCCGGGAATGTGAACTTAAATGGGGGTACCTGAAAAGATTAAATAATTAAAAACACCAATATACTCCCACTGTTCACTCACCTCTATTGTTCCAGATCAGGGTCCCATCTGGAAGGGCTCTCAACAAAAGGACGCTCAGGACGTCCGGAAATGAGGTTTTTGTCCTTTTTAATTTGGAATGGTAACTGAATGGTAAATTTTGTCCCGACACCGGGTGTGCTGTCCAACAGAACTCTTCCTCCGTGCGCTTCAATAATATTTTTTACGATCCATAAGCCCAGGCCTGAGCTGGTTTCATTGCCCGTTGGCTGGGCAGAAAGTTTGGCTCCCCTCCCGAAAGCCCGTGCAATGTCATCAACTGTCATCCCAACGCCCGTATCCGAAATCTCAATTATCGCATTGGTTTTATCGAAAGAAGAATTAACCACAACGACTGTCCCTTCCCTCGCAAATTTTATCGCATTGCTAAGCAGGTTCTCAATCGCTTTTTCAATTTTCAGTTCATCAAGGGGAATTGGAGGAACAGAAGAAGAAGCATTATTTATAATGGTAACTTTTTTGCTTTCAGCATAGGCCCGATTCTGATCGCATACCTCGTCAATTATCGGCTTGAGGAAGGTAAGTTTGCATTGCACACCACCGGTGTTTTCAGCCTCTGCAAGAATGGTTGAAACCGATTGGGATATTTCAATAATCCGTGTGGAGAGTTTGAGCAGATTTTCCATAATGGATTGTTGCTCCTCAGCGTTCAGATCGTAGGACCGGAGGATGTCCACATATCCCTTGAGGGCGCCGGCCGGATTCTTGAGATCGTGAATTGCCATTGCGAACAATTCATCCCTGCGCAGTTGCAGTTGTTCAAGGTGTTTTTTTCTTGCGTAAAGCCGTTCTTTTTGGACAGTCAGCTCCCGGTTGATTGCGGAGAGCTCTTCGTTATGTTTAAGAAGTGACTCATTTTTCTGAAGTTGTGAATTAATTTTTTCCTTTAACTCATTATTTTCAACTTCCAGACGGTTGATTGACTCCAATAGTTTGGATTCACCTTCCAAGGATACAGGTATTGCCGGTACATTCATGTCAATATTTGCCAATGCCTGCTTCCCTAATTTGGAATTCCTGATCAAAAAATGATGTACAACCTTGACTCCTATAAGGAAACAAATGGCCAGCAGCAGAAAATAGTACGTTTCGTTCATATCGTGGTCAATAGTTCAAATTTTGATAATTCACAATGAAATATATAAAAAGTTATCTAGAATCTCACTTTTTGTTCAAAAAATAACAAACTGTAAGCCTTAAAACTAACCAGCGGGCAATTGGAACCTTCCCCCTCACCTGCCCACTGACATGGACACCTAATCTTAAGTGCTACGGCCACGGATTGTACCTTTCCAGCCCAATAAAAATTGAATATTTTATTATCTTTAAAACTGTTGTTTGTTCATGTTATGAAATTGGATTCCTCCCCTTGTTTTTAATAATGGACTTTCCCCCAATAAATGTATACCGGGGATTACAAGAACGCCAATTCCCGTAGACAGTCTCAAACAGGCAGCATGAATTATTTATTTCCCCCACATGAAAGACAGGATATCAGTATGAAAAGCGAGATCAGAATTACCGTTGAAAAAGACAGCACGCATGTTCCCGAAAGCATTTCCTGGAACGCAGAAGATACAGGGACGGGGGAAGACTTTCAGGCAAATGCACTTGCTTTCACGGTGTGGGACAAAAAAGAGAATACCGCAATGGGGCTGCACCTTTGGACAAAAGATATGCTGGTTAATGACATGTATCATTTTACAGCCCAAACAGTGCATTTGCTGGCCGAAACCCTTGAACGGGCCACAAAAGACGATAAGTCTGCCACCTTATTGCATGAGTTTGCCGAGGAATTCCTGAAACAGGCACTTGGTGAACAACCGGAAGGCGAATAGAGCAGAGTACCGGTTATCAGCAGATAATTTCAAAACGGAAGAGGATGTCTCAAAAGAATCAGAATGCATACGCCAGGCGGAGCGGGATCCCGTTGGGAGAGAACACGGATTTGAACAGATTTCCGCGGATAGAAATTTGAAATTCGACTTTTGAAACAGCCTCTTTTTATTTGACATTCTGTCTGAATAATTAGCGCTTTACTTCAACCCGCACAGATTACACAATCCCTAAAATTGAGAATCAGCAATCTCAATTCATTCTCCCCTTTCATGCAGATTTGGATTTATTTTACGCCTGTGACAAAAAGCACGTGATTAAGACACTATTCTTTTTACTTTGCTGAAGAGGAAGAACGATGATCTGGCTATATATTTTGCGATAATAAAGCCTGAAACGATACGATACATGTGAAGCTGGTGACACATAAGAAGACATGACCGAAGAGTCAGAACGATTGAGGATTGGAAATGAAACACAGAAAGCATTTTTCGACTAATCACTTTTGGATTGGAATATGAGGGACGGGGAATTGATGTCGAAAAACAAGCGACCGGAACCGGCACTTCAAACAACAAAGGCGGGTGTCTGGGACTGGGACATAAGCTCGCAGCACCTTAGTTACTCACCGGAATTTTTCCGAATCCTGGGCATTGCTCCTGATCATACCAATGTTTCATTTGACGCATGGGATAAGGTGATCCATCCGCTGGACCGCAATGCCGTATGTGAACAACGCGATAGTGCCATCAAAAACGGAACCCTGTTTAAAAGCGAATACCGAATAGTGCTTCCCAACAAACAGGAACGTTGGATAATTTCCATTGGTACAACTGTTACGGATATAGCCGGTCAGGCAATCCGTTTCACCGGCATTTGCATGGACATCACAGAACAAAAGGCAGAGGATGATGCGCTCCGGCAGAGTGAAGAAAAATATCGCATTATTGCAGACTTTACCTATGGCTGGGAAGCCTGGCGCGCGCCCGATTCCACCTATCGCTACGTCTCCCCTTCCTGTGCACGAATTACCGGGAGAAAGCCGGCTGAGTTTTTGGCGGACCCTGAGCTTATGATGGAAATAGTGCACCCGGAGGACAGGCCCCGACTTGCTGCTTATTTTCAAAAGACTCAACATCACGCCAGGGAACAGGATCTTGAAATAGAATTCCGAGTTATTGCAACCAACGGGGAGGTTCACTGGGTGAGCCAGACGAGCACTCCCGTTTATAGCAAAGAAGGAAAATGGCTTGGTCGCAGGGAGAGCAACCGCGATACCACTCAACAGAAAAGAACAGAGAACATTATTGCTGCCCGACTTCGTTTGCTGAAGTTTGCCGCCACACACACATTGGACGAATTTCTCCAGGCCACTCTGGATGAACTGGAAGTTCTTACCGGAAGCCAAATCGGCTTCTATCATTTTCTGGGTTCAGACCGAAAAACGCTTTCGCTTCAAGCCTGGTCATCAAATACAACCAAAAAGTTTTGCAAGGCAGAGGGGAAAGGGCTGCACTATGACATCGGGCAGGCCGGTGTTTGGGCCGATTGCGTACGAACGCGTGAACCATTGATACACAACAATTATTCATCACTCCCGAACAAGAAGGGCATGCCCAAAGGTCATTCAACCGTTATTCGCGAAATGGTTATACCATTGTTCAGAGATGATCAGATAGTGGCTATTCTGGGGGTAGGCAATAAGCTTCAGGACTATACCCCGCGTGATATCGAGATAGCATCCATTCTTGCAGATATGTCATGGGATATAGCCCAGCACAAGCGCTCAGAAGAAGAACTCGCCGTGAATAACGAACATCTGACCATGCTTAACGCAGAAAAGGATAAATTCTTCTCCATTCTAGCTCATGACTTGAGAGGTCCGTTCTATGGTCTCCTGGGCCTGACCGATTTGCTTGCCAATGAAACCCCGAATCTGTCAGCGGAGGAACTTCGCAAATACGGTAACGCCACAAACGAATCAGTAAAAAACATTTTTAAGTTGCTCGAAAATTTGCTGGAGTGGGCACAATTCCAAACCGGGGCAATCAGTTTCACGCCACAGGAGTTGAACGTGAAAGTCATTTTTTTGCAGGCACTGGAACATATAAAGTCGAACGCCGCGCAGAAAGACATTGCCATAACCTATTCGATGCCGGACGAGCTGTATATCCGGGCAGATGAGAGTATGCTTAACAGTGTGCTCAGGAATCTGTTATCAAATGCCATAAAATTCACCAGAAGAGGTGGCAGCATAACCGTAAAGGCAATTGATGCAGAAAGAGGCATGATAAAAATTTCGGTGGCCGACAACGGCATTGGCATGACGGATGCAATTGTGGAGCGACTGTTTAAGTTGGGCGAAAAAGTTAAGTCCAAAGGAACAGAGAACGAGCCAAGCAATGGGCTTGGACTCTTGCTTTGCAAGGAATTTATTGTGAAGCACGGAGGTGATATTTGGGTGGAAAGCAAGCCTAATGAAGGCAGCACGTTCTTCATCACGGTGCCCGTGTTTGATGCCAATGCGAAATGATTTGTTGGGAACGCGAATGGGGCGCACGCATTGCGCCAATCCCAATGTGAAATGATTCGTTATGATCGCGACAAGGGCGCACGCCATGCGCCCCTACGGGTTTGATGCCAATGCGAAATGATTTGTTATGAACGCGACGGAGGGCGCACGCATTGCGCCAATCCCAATGCGAAATGATTCGTAATGAACGCGACGGAGGGCGCACGCCATGCGCCCCTACAACATATATCGCCGAACGGGAAATAATATTTCTATGTAATTTTAAGCGATGTCATGCTGAGAGAACCGGCGATGGGCTTATCGTTGAAAAAAGTCACTTCTTCATTTTCTTCTTTCAGAGCAATGGCATACAGCATGGGCAAATAGTGTTCCGGTGTCGGGATTGCCAATTTAAATGCTTCACCCAGTGAATGATAATCTATCAATGGTTTATGATCGCCATGCAAAATTAATTTTTTTACCGTATCATTTGCTTCATTGGCCCAGTCAAACCCGTACCCAGGTTCATCAATTTTATCGCAGGCAAGCATGCGCAGATTATGCACGATGTTGCCGCTGCCTACAATAAGCACGCCCTTTGTGCGGAGAAAGGCAAGCTCTTTCGCGAGTTCATAATGATATTGCGGTGCCTGATAATAATCGAGGCTAAGCTGTACAACGGGAATCTCTGCTTTCGGGTAAAGATGCTTTACTACACTCCAGCAGCCATGGTCCAAGCCCCATTTTTCATCCAGGCCAACGCCTGTTTTTTTTACACCACCGGCTACTTCCATAGCCAGATCGGGGCTTCCGGGCGCAGGGTATTGCACGGCAAAAAGTTCCTGTGGGAATCCGCCAAAATCGTGAATTGTTTTGGGTTGTTCCATGGCGGTAACAAAGGTGCCGCGCGTTTCCCAGTGTGCAGAAATGCAGAGGATTGCATTCGGCCTCGGGAGAGTGCTTCCCATGTTTCGCCATCCGGTAACGAACTCGTTTTCCTCAATAGCATTCATCGGACTTCCGTGTCCCAAAAACAGGACCGGCATTTTATCCGTGTGAGCAAATGTGTCCGACAGTTTTTCGAGTGTATTTAGTTTCATAAATTTTTGTGCCAATGGTATTGTTACTGATGTCTGTATACATGTTCGTCTGTTCATAAAAGGGGGGTACCGAAATGATAACCATTCCCGGCACCCCGTGAAAGAGTTGCATTCAGAACGCACCTTTTTATGCCTGTTTTACGAACTGCAGATCGCCGCTGATCTTCACTTCTTCGCCGACTAAAACGCCGCCCGTTTCCAGGGCAGAGTTCCAGTTAAGGCCCCAGTCTTTGCGGTTGATTTTGGTGCTGATTGAGAAGCCTGCTTTTTCGTTGCCCCAGGGGTCTTTGTTCACTCCACCGAATTCAACATCGAGGGTGATCTCTTTGCTCACACCTTTCATAGTCAAAGTGCCGGTTAGCGAATAGTTTTCGTCATCAACTTTCTTAAGTGAGGAGCCGGTGAAAGTAAGCTCTTTGAAATTTTCCACGTCGAAGAAATCCGCGCTTTTCAGGTGCGCATCACGGTCGTTGGCGTTGGTGAATATTGAGTCAGCCTGCAATGTCATAGTGATCGAATCGCCAATGAAATTGTTTCCATCAGAAAGAACTTCACCGGTGAAGCTTTTGAATTCGCCTTTCACGTTGGTGATCATAAGGTGTTTTACCTTGAAAGAAAGTTCGCTGTGGGCGGGGTCTACAGTCCATTTTGTTTGTGCCATGTTGGTTGTTTCCTTGTTTATTGTATATGTTGTTTGATTACTAATTATTAAAATATTCACTGTAAAGATACAGCTACAGGAAGGGGTGGTGGTATCAGTTTTGGGAAGAAGAATTGTGATTTCAGGAAATGATCTTGTACATTTCTTCGCGAAAATCGGTGGGGGTGAGTCCTGTTTTTTTCTTGAATACAGCGGTAAAGTATGCTTTTTCGTTATATCCCAGTTCAAACCCGATCCCGGAAACCGGTTTTTCGGAATAAATGAGCAGGTTCTTTGCCTCGATTAGCTTCCGTGTCTCAATTATCTCGGACACGCTTTTATGCAAAATGCTCTGACATATCAGGTTAAGATTCCGTGAGGACATAAACAGTTTATCGGCGTAGAAATCAACGCCCTCGGGGCGTCTGAAATTATCTTCAAGTATCTTAAGGAAGTTTTTGAAGGTGGTGTTATGCGTTTTTGGCACCCGTTCATCCTGCACCGCGTATTTTTCATGCTCTCCTTCAATCATGGTGAACAGTGCCTTAAGGAGATCGTGCACAAGTGCAAGTTTGGGTTTTGCCTGGTCCATCTCACCGGACATCATTTCGCAAAGCACCGTCATGCGGCGGAAACAACTGTCGTCGTTCATTTCAATGTTTGCGTGATCATGATAGTAGGAATAGAGCCGGAACGTTGTTTCGGGAAGGAAATCGGACGCAAAACGAATTTGCCAGAGGCTGCATTTGCCATCGTGGATTATTGGACGGACACGGTGCAGTTTTCCCCTGGTGACGAAGCTGACATAGGGGGCATTGAACACGGACTCTTTGAAATCGATGAAATGCTCCAGTTGTCCTTCCATGCCTATAAGCAGCTCCTCAAAGTGATGTATATGTGGTTCATTAACCGATGCCGCAATTTTTTCGGCATCCGGTATGGACAGTCTGTTTATTTTGAACACTTCTTTCATAAAGCAGCAACATCAATTTCGTTTTAATACCTGTAGTTAAAACTAAGTAATTTTTTGATTATATGTGAAAATAAACTGCAACAAGGTAATACGAAGAACCGGTTGCACTATCCATGCGGTGGACATGGATTAACAGAAAAAACACCACTATTGCTTCCGGAATATCCAATTTACAAATGTTGGTTCAAGACGGATTTGTATAAACAGGAACGAGTGTGGTTAAAGGGTATTGCTGTTTTCACAGGGTAACTGAATCAGACAGCAGCCTCCGGAAACCGGTATCTGCTTGTGAGACACACCTGAGAGATATCCACCTATTCCGCTTCAGACAAACAAAGAGCAACGCGTCATTGAACAGGCTTATTCTTATTCTGAAATTTCATACCTTTTGCACGACTATTAGCATTTTCTCATTTCAGCCAAGCGTAATGTCCATAAACATATGAGATCGCCGTCCAACAGAAATCCGGTAACCGGCAGAAGTATCGAAGCTATTGCTGCCGCACGCAGCCTGATACTCCGTTCGGGATGGAATACCATGAGTTACCAGATACTCAATCCCGGAATCTCCCTTTGGTTTTCTGCATCCTGCGCTGCCGTTATTGGTTATGTGGAATCATCCACGCATTTCATCGTTGCCGGATCACCAATTGCAGAAGAACACCACCTCGGGCAAACGCTGAATGAGTTTTTGCATTTTGCACAGGCAAAACGCAAACTGGTTTGTTTTTTCGGTGCACAGGAGCGCATTGCGCTCGAGCTGTCAAACCACGCACCAATTTCGCATATACAGTTGGGAGCGCAACCGGTATGGCGTCCCGATAACTGGTTAAGCCATTTTTATAACAAGCCATCCCTGCGTGCGCAGGAAGCCCGTGCCAGGAATAAAGGGGTCAGTGTATCAGTAGCGACCGGTATCGACCTGACAGCGCACCTACCGGCTCTCAAACAATGCCTTGCGGAGTGGGTCAGTGGTTTGCGTCTTCCCCCGATGCATTTCCTGATTGAGCCCAATACCCTTGAAAACCTCGGGGACCGCGTGGTGATTGTGGCAAAGCAATCAGACAAGGTTGTTGGATTTTGTATTGCTACACCCATTCCCCGCCGCAATGGCTGGCTGATTGAACAAACCATACGCTCGGCAGAGGCACCCAATGGCACCGCCGAGCTTATGCTGCACGCGGCAATCCGGCATCTGCACACCATCAATGCTGAGATGGTCACCCTGGGATTATCGCCATTATCAATGCATTATGAACCGCAATTCCGGCAGCCGCTCTGGTTACAGACAGTGCTGCGTTTCACCAGACTGTATGGGCGGTCGTTTTACAATTTTGAGGGATTGGATGGTTTCAAGGCCAAATTTGCTCCGGACTTTTGGGAACCGGTGTACGCCATAACCAACGAGAGGAATCCGACGCCCAAAACGCTCTATGCGATAGCAAGTGCATTTTGCGGGTATTCACCTATCCGATTTGTTCTTCAGGGGATTTGGAGGAAAATTTTATGACTGATTTTTTGTGTGCCCGCTTTCTGTTGTTGGGAACCCCTGACCTGGGAGAATAATTTACGTGCATTTTATGTGGCAACGGTTATAGTGGTTATAGTTGGGGGTTAAAAATGCCGTGAAATTGGATCAAAAACGCAAACTATAACCACTATTACCACTATAACCGTGTTTGCGAAATTTAGCGAACAGCGTGAAATGTTTACTATTGAAAGGAATAAGGAGGCTTATGCCAAACGCGCATTTACTATCTGCCGGCAGCTATATCATGACCATTCGTAGTATTTTTTGAGGCTGTTGAGCGGCGTTTGAAACGGTATACGCCCTTCGTGTTGAAGGCGGCCAAGCACAATTCCCGGTGTTAGCTTATGTTCTTTGGCGAAGGCAATTATGTCTGCTCTCAGAATGGAAAATTTGCCGGTAAGATTTGCCAATTGCCCTTTCGGGATCATGAAATCAGCGGAAAAGACATTTGCTTCTGTTTCGTTTTCATCCTGTACCTGACCATCCAACCCGTCGATAAAGATTTTCTTTTTTTTATGGAACAGGGTATGAGCGGCTTCGTGGAAAAAAGTAAACCACAGATGGTCATCGCTTTTTTGCCTGAGACTGAGCATGATGAGCGCTTTATCCGGAGTGAGCCACCGTGAAGCGCCATAAGAACGGCATCCTTTGACTTCAGGCACAAAGACTAAGGCCACGCCGGAGGCAGCACAAAGGGAGATCATCTCCTGAATGAAACCGGTTGTGTGATCGGGGATAACGTCCCTGATCTTTTTCAGGTTTTGCATAAACACCGCCTTTTCATACGGAGCGCATGAAATGTCCTTTGCCTTAAGTTCCCCCTGCCTGAGCCACGCATACGTTGCATGTTCGTTCACCGGGTGAGCGCCGGATTTTTTGAATGAAAGTTGGGCGGCTTCATAGAGACCGGGGACAATTTGCAGATCGACAACGCCAAAAAAGGAGAGCAATGCCTGTACAATGTCAAGCGGTTTTCTTACATCGGGCAGAAAGCCCAAGGTACGGAGCTGAGCAACGGGGTACAATTTAGAGGCTTCGACCTGTTGTTCCAGGTTTACCTTTTCCAAGCGCCTGGCGAGAATTTCGCGGTAATTGCGTTCAAGATTTAGCCAGAATGATGCAGGCACACCCAGTACCTGTTCAAACTGCAAGGCGGTTTCCGGAAGAATACGGGTAACTCCCCGGATGATCTCATTAATAGTTTTAAGCGGCCTGCCGGTCCGTTTAGCAAGATCCGCCTGGGTCATATGCAACGCTTCAAGGGTTTCAATCAGCGTGTCACCCGGCGGCACTGCAAAATCGGGAAGGTTTTCGTATGAATAAAATGTGTCAGTCATCAGTGATAATCCTCAATATCAATTATCGTTATCGCCTTAATGGCGGTAAGTTCAATCTCGTTATTCTCTTTCAGTGGAATTTCCTGTGCAGAGGGTTCGAAAGTGATCCGGAAGGGATGTTCAAGTTTTACAGCCATTTGCCGGTTTCTGTTACCACCAAGCAGGTGAAAGCCGGTTGCCGGCAGTTTGCTGAAATCGGCCAGGTTATCTGCGGCCAGGAATTGCTACAGACGCCTTTTAACGAGACGGGCATTCCGTCCAAAATGCCGGTCAATTTCCCTTTCAGAGGAAAGCTGTTTTTCGATTTTTTTTGATTTGAAATATATATTCATATCATGACGAATGCAAGTTATTTATTAACCCCAGGGGTTAATACTATTAATTTTTATTCGCGTTATATTTTTCAATATCGTCCAAAATTTTTGAAACATATTTTGAAACAAATCTATTCACCCATTTATTAAGGAAAATGTATTGGGTAAATGTCGATTAAATAAATATGCTGATCGGGATTCTTTGCTTTTAGTTTGCATTTTTTGTTCTTTTTATTTATTACTCTATAATAAATTATCTCCAAAACAATATTTCACCAAATGCATCAGTCAATCACTCATGTTACGCAACGATTCCAATTGACTTGCCATGAGCTTCAGCTCGTGGATCATTCGCACCCGCTGAAATTGGCTTTAGCCACAAATCTTAGCTCTATTAGTGGCTAAAGCCATTATTTAGAGGGTACATCTATCCCACGACTTGAAAGTCGTGGCTATTCAATCTTTGGTTTTGCGAAACATGACTCAATCATTCAACTACTGAGAATGTTTAATCTAAATGAATCCCTGATTAATATCACATGGCCTTAAATAAGAATACTCCACAGATACTATTCGCTCTACCATAAAAAGGGGCTCTATTCATCAAGCTTTTTTCTGTAGACAGTGTCCAGCGTCTGGCCATCTTTATCTTTCCAGGTTAGCCAACCATTGTTACTGCTGCCTATACAAAAATCTGCTGCGGTACTGGGACTGGAAAACGTCCTATCAATATTTAAAATAAAATTGCCATCTTTAACCACCGCGAACTCTTTCAAAATTATAGACCGTTCCTCTTTCCAGGAAAAAGAAGGGACAGTATCGTTGGCAAGAAGGCTTCCCTTCAGTACCGTAAACCCGTTTTCGTCATAAAAACCTTTTGCATTGCATTTCCTGTATTTTGTAAAGAAAAGGTGTTTGTTCTTTTGTTCAATGATATCGAAAATATTGCAACCGATAAATGATGTTAACAGCCGGACATCCAGGAAGAATTCATCGATACTATCCTTTTGGTGCTCCGGTAAATTAGGCGCCTTGGGGGTTTGTTTATTTTCCTCAAGCGAGAATCGTCTGGCCTTTTCAGCAGTGGCAAGTGAAAGATGTTCAAGATACTGAACGTCGGCCTTAGTCATTGCGCCGTCTTTGGAAATAAACACATATGCTTTCTGCCAGAATGGCTTATTGGTATCGTGATTTTTAATCCGCTCCCTGAAATTCTCGGTTTCGCCCAGATACGCCTTGGGCCGCTGGTTTTCATCTTCTCCAAGCAGTATGTAGAAAGCCGGGTTTAGCAACTCCGGACGGTCGTTTATGATTGCAAGACGGGCCCTGGGAATGACCAGCATTTTACATATTTTATTACTTATGAATACTTCCTGTACGCCCTGCGGATTTCCATCAACAAGATACGTGGTGATCGTTTTACCCATTATTAGACCTATTAAAAATACTATTTGACATTTGACTTAAAAACTTATTTTATGAATTTACTGAATCTTCAACAATTTTAATTTCGTCTTCGGTGAGGCCATAGAGCTGATATACTGCCTGGTTAATTTTATCTTCGTGAAAATCGATGCGCGATTGGAGTTGCTCTATCTGGGATTCCAGTTTGGCGGATTGTTTTTCCTTATTGAGTTGCAAGAGCGATTCAACATGACGGATAATCTCGCTTCGAATAGCTTTTCCATACTCATCTGATTCATCTACCAGACGTACAGGGAATCGTTTAAAATAATCCCAAATTAATTGATACCCGCCCTGAATTTTTGTGCAGATATTCCCTATAATATACCACCCAAGCGAACTGTTGAATAAACCAATAAGATATTTGTCATCTATTGGGATAATGAAGCCGGCACTATTTAGTATAAATTTATCAACATCAAATGTGAAGGCGGGATTTACCTGAAATTTCAGATAAATAATTTTAGGCTTATCAAACTTTTCATAATAATCACAGGCACGTAGTTCCCACCAGTAATCACCTTGATCATATCGATTTTTGGCTTTTACCTCAAATTGTTTCAGATGTGCCGCAACTGATGGATAATTTTCTTCAAACCATTTCCATGGGCTTTTATATCCAAGACTGCGTTGTTTAGTAAATCCTTTAGGCATGAATATGATAAATTTATTTTGCTTAGGTATCTGATACCGTTTAATATCTTTACCCGCCATATAAGGCTTTATTATTTCGTCACTATTTTTGTCTGCCAGAATAAGAGCTTCTCTTATTGAAGCATTAATAACAAAGGCCTCATCAAGTCCCGAAAGAATTCCGCGAAAAATATTTCCTTTTATTAACTCTCCTAGTTCAATTCCCCCTTCCTTTAACTTATGAAGTAAACCTTGATCACGATCTGAAGAAAGGTTCCAATTGCTATCTTCAAGAGAGGATTGTTGCATAGATGCGCTGAAATCATTTATATAATTTTCAAGTGAAGAAAAGTCAAGTGTCCTTATGGTTGTAACATCAAGAGTATTTAGAAATTGGGAATTTTTACAAATAAGAATACAAGGATACGTTGTTGCTCCTTGAAAAATCTGCAAATCTCCGAAATCGATAATCTGTTCAATTGCAGTTTTTTTAAGCCATTTGCGGAGTGGTTCGCCATAGTTGGCACGCATCCATTTATTTGCCACGATTATTCCGAAAAGGCCATTTGGCTTTAGCAGACCGATTCCTTTTTCAATGAAATAACTGTACAGGTCGGCCATGCCATGATAGACCAGGTATTTTGATGCGAAATAATCTTTCTGGTCGCCGAGCAGCTCCTGCCGGACATAGGGCGGATTGCCAATTACCGCATCGAAGCCGCCCTGTTTGAAGACTTCAGGAAAGGCTTTCTGCCAACTGAAGGGTTTTATTTTGCGGTCTTCTCCGAAATCGAGTTTCGATTCATAGAAATCAGTATCGATGAGGCTGTTGCCGGATTTTATGTTGGAGTCCAGCGTAGGAAGAACACGCTCATGGAACAGGGCAAGCTGCTCTGAAATGCTGGCTGAGGTCTCCCCTTCCATACATTTGAGAAGCAAACTGAGCTTGGTCACCTCAACCGCGTTAGTGTCAATGTCTACGCCATAGATATTGTTAAGCAGGATCCGCTTCTTTTCGGTGGATGTCAGGGAGCCATCGGGAGTGAGCGGCGAGCCCTTCTTTATCGAGAGTCCGACTTTGGTGCCATTTTCCGAATAATAGTGTTTATGATAGTCAAGCAGATACTGGTAAGCTCCCAGAAGAAAGCTTCCGCTTCCGCAGGCGGGGTCGGCTATCTTAATTTTTTCTATTTCTTTAGGCGTTTTGCCTTCTATGAGTTTGCCGACAGTATTTTTTACTATGTAATCAACGATATACTGCGGAGTATAGTAAACGCCGCCTGCCTTGCGGACTTCGGGCTTTTCCTCAATTTTCGCCTTGCCATGCTTATCGATACGGATCACTTTGCCGAGGAATTGTTCATACGCGCTGCCGAGTATTTCAACGGACAGCACGGAGAATTCATAGGGGCTTTCCGGATAATAAAGCTCGTTAAGGATCTTCTTTAGCGTTTTATTTTCTACAACAAGATTTTTACTGAGCTTATCCTTTTTAAGGTCGAACAGACCGGAGTTGTATTTATCGTCTGCCTGCAGGAAGAGGTTATAAAGATTCTTGTAGTTATCACCCCTGGTAATGGATTCTTTAAGCATACCGTACTGCTCAATGCCGCGGTCCTCGGCAATGCGGAGGAAGATGATACGGTCGATTGTCTGCTGGACAACAAAATTAAGTTCGTCCTCATCAAGCTGCGGATTGTTCCTGCTGATATTAACGGCAAGCTGGGTGCGCCAGTCGTCCAGGGAAGTGAGGAATTCCCGGTCGACCGTGGTGGTTCCTTTTTTGTTGGTATCGCTGAGGAGATATTTATCGAAGCTTCCCTGCAGCACGCTTTCCTTGCTGAAGGTGTTCCAGAGGAATTCAAATTCGTTCAGGTAGTTCCGGCAGGTGAGATACTTTATGCGGGCAACGGAGGCCTTGTCGCCTGGATTAGGTTTCTTCGTGCAGTCATACACGGAAAACTCTTCAAAGTCGGTTATGATGCTGATGGGATGTTTGGCGCTCCAGCCATAGCGTCTGACCTGGTAGGCCGGCTGCAAATCATCTTTAACGGAGACGCTTGGCTTTTTGGCCTCGACGAAGAAGAGGCGTTTTCCACCGGCGAGGCGGAAGGAGTAATCGGGGGCCTTGGTTGCTCCGCCTATTTTGAGCTTATCTTCGTGGATAACTTCGCGGTAGGCTTCGGCGTAGCCGTTCTGATTATCCATATCCCAGCCGAGGGCTTTAAAGAAAGGGTCGATGAAATCGCGCCTGGTCTGCGTTTCGTTGTAATCGCCGTGCTTGTAGGAGTCGATTTGTTTTTCGAACCGGTCGACCAGAGCCGAAATGCTTTCCCTTGCCTGAAGCTTGTCCACAGAAACTCCCTATAAACTGAACAAATAGCGTAAATTTGATTAGAAATCAAGTAAATGTAATGATATTCTATGGGAAAATGAAACTGCTTCGCGGGACATGCGGAAAAGAGAACACGAAGCACAGACGGGAAAAAAAACATCAATAAAACGAAATCAATTTCGAAAACGCGCTTTCGTCCAAGTTTGCTATTCGAATCAGCATCTGGTAGTGGGACCAACTTAGCTGAAAATCAGGGATTTCAGATGAGGCTGTATCAAAAGAATAAAAAGGGTACGCGGATGACACGGATTTGAACTGATTTCCACGGATAGAAATCAAATATTTGACTTTTGAGACAGCCTTATTGGATACGTGAGATAAAACGCCTCATGTTCTCAAGGTTATCGACAGAGAAGCCTTTGCCAAACTCCTTCAGTAAGTGTTCTGACAAATCTATGCTCTTCGATGCTGCCAGAGAAGCATAAAACGGATAAACCTTCACTGCCAACATAATCAGAAATGCAACCAGATTAAACAGCCCATGTTTCACGCTTACTCACTTTACCGTGCTCCCCATTAACTCTGCTCCCTTGGCGCAATGATAAAAATGGAATGCCCCAAAGCGTGAGGCCCGCCTGCCAGGGAGCGCCATTTTGGTTGGCACTTCCAGTCGTTCATACCCAGCCATAATATTACAGAAACTACCCCAGCGCATATGGGAGCACGGCCAAAGAAATGTGCAGATTAACAGTTTCGTGCTCCCCTCCCTGTGCTACGCATATTAGCACTTTGAAGATGAGACTGTATCAAAAGAATAAAAGGGTACGCAGATGGCACGGATTAGATGGATTCCCGCTTTCGCGGGAATGACATCCGTCGATAGTACTCGTTAGGTTGATACCATTGCTCCTTAGGGAGAGCATATTTAGTGGTGAGGGGTTCTGCTGAATAGAAGCACTTTACGTTGACATCATTGCCGTGCTCCGTAAAAACGGTTGCAGGTCTGGTCTTGCAGGCCGGTTCACCTGATTATTTAAATCGTGTTAACTCATTAAATAACAATATAATAGAAGTTTCCTCATACAGCATAATAAAATATGTACAGGTCGTTTATTGCCTAAAAACAGCTACACTCCCATTGATTCCGGGGAATTATGTGTAGACCGCTAACTCCTTTAATTTCAATGGAATTAATGAACATTAATTAATTGGGAGATTACCCACTTTGAAGAAGATTGAAGAAATTTTGAACATCTGATCACATTGAATGTTCAATGCTCCGCATTAAAAAAGGGAAGGCCTGATGCAGACCTTCCCTTAAGTACGTTACTTTATTTTATTCTATCAAATTAATAGTTTAGTTTTCCCTGCCTCGCTGCTGCCTTTTTATCCCATTCCGGGATCACGGTCGACATGAATACCTTTTTGTCGTCACGAAACTTCTGCATATCCAAGCCCAAGTATTTCTGAGCCTTTTCTTTGGTCGAAATATCCGGCATTGCCACCGGTCCTGTTACGCCAAGCTTATAAAGGATTCTTGATAAAAGAAGCCGTGCCTCACTTCCCTTTTGAATTGCATCACCCAGTATCCGGGCGCATTCCACCGGAGCATGGAAGCTTGCCCCATGACTCGCGGTTACATAGTCCCATCTCCATTGAGCTGCGCGTATGAGGGCGAGTACAGGTTTCATGTCCTCTACCTTGGCTCCTTTGTCCCAAGCCATCTTTGCTTCAATATGTGCTTTCACTATCTCATCCTCAGAACGGTGCTGAAGTTCCACGATTTTATCCTGCCGGTCGTTCACATTCTTTATGAGTGTTGCCTCGCTCTCGCGGTGACACACCTGGCACGAGCGGGAGATATTATTCAGCGGGCTCTGCACATGATGATCCGTGAACTTCTGTCCTCCTTCGGATTTGTAAGGCATATGGCAATCGGCACAAGCCACTCCCCGTTCGGCATGTATGCCCTGGGCGGTAAGTTCAAAATCAGGATGCTGAGCTTTCAATATGGGGGTGCGGCTCAGTGCATGGACATAATCAACGTGCTGGTTTTCATCATAATATTTTTCAGCATCTTCAACTGTCAGGCCATGCTGCCAGGGAAAGGTTAAATATTTCTCCGTCTTTCCCTTGAAATAGTATTCCACGTGGCATTGTGCACAGACCAGCGAACGCATTTCCTGATGGGTTGCCTGCTTAATGTCTTTACCCTGTGCCTGGAACGCTTCAACCAGAGCCGGACGAGTGATCCTCAGATTCATTGTTTTGGGGTCGTGGCAGTCCTGGCAGCCAATGGTATTCACCACCTGATCACCCAGTTCATCCCAATGCTTCTTATAGAACTCGCCAACGCCCATCTGGTTCATTAAACGGGGCACATCGGGACTTTTACACGTCCAGCAGGTTGCCGGTTGTGGTTGTCCGGTACGCAGTGTTGCCCTGATATCTTTAATGGCGTAGTAATGGCCACGCGACTGATTATATTCTTTTGCAAAGGCGTACCCTGCCCAGAGGATCACCAGATTCGGATCCCTTTCAAGTTCGTCAACTGTTTTTGAACCATTATACTTGCTTGCAAACGCGGTATCCTTTGTCATTAGATAGGATTCAAATTCTCTGGGGAAGTTCTCTCCCCACACCTCATTACGCGGTTCCCATTCGGCAATCGGTTTAAGTATCTGCATACGCGCCAAGGTTTCTCCCCGGCGCTGAAGTATTGATGCACCGAAAAGCCCGACAAGAAAAACGACGACGACGGTGCCGCCAAAAATGGCCCACGCGACCCAGGGTTTCTCACTTATTATACTTGTAATCTTTTTCATAAGGTATCCTGACTAAGTATTGTATTAAGGTTTTTTGTTTTCAGGAAATAGTTTGTTCATCCACTCGGGGAATACCGGCGTTACACCCGGCACCCTTGCAAAAGGTGTGGCTGAAAGACTGTTCACTCTGCCATGCGGCGTTTCACGGTGGCACTCCCAACAAAGCTTGCCATCACCATGCATTGATGACTCCTTGGTAACTGCCGCGATGGATACTTCACTGACCAGATGCTCATGGCAGCGGATGCAGTTCTCCTGCACCACAGTCTGCCCGGCCTCTTTAATCATGATAACCTGAGGCTCCATTCGCAAAGTGAAGATTGTCGAGTGCCGCAATCCGTCGGTTGCCTTGAAATAATATTTGCGAAACACGTTGTCATGCGGGACATGGCAGTCGTTGCAAGTGGCAGCCCTTCTGTGGCTGCTGTGCTGCCAGGAAGCAAATTGTGTTGTCATGACGTGACAATTTATGCATGCTTCGGGATCGTCGGAGAGATAGGAAAATGCATTGGATACACGGAGTATCATAAGACCCAAACCGAGCAACACGCCGAGCGTAAACAGCACGGGCATCCGCCAGTTTTCCGGAGGAATAATGAAATGGTAGAAGGTTTTGAGGATCTTCATAGTTCGTTATCTTTAATCGGATAATATTGTCTGATTAAATGTAATGAAAAAGCCGAGTATTTCAAAATAATTTTTTTTGAATGTACGACTCCTTAATTTTCTCTGTTGAGAACAAAAGGAATTTATCCCGAAAAATGCAATAGCCACTAACTTTTCGCATAAGTACCTGAATTTATTAATACTAAGGCCCTCACCCTCATTCCCTCTCCCAAAGGGCGAGGGAGGGCGTAATACTCGATACTTATGTAAGTTATTGATTTTGTTTATTTTCTAATGCAAGATTAGGGTTTATTCAAGGATCCGGCACCCTATGTATCTGGGTTTCATCCTGTGGATGGCAGGTCCGCCTTTGTACACCGGTGGTGTATTTTCATTGGTAATGGCACCATTGGGTATTGTCAACATACTTGTCTGGCGTCATTTGGAGGAGTTAGAGTTGGAAAAGAGATTTGCCAACTACAAAGAGTATGCAGCAACAACTTTTTTTTAGTGACCGGGCTTGAGCAGAAGTATTACAGCGCAGTGCACGATGGGACCGCGCTGTAATTGAAATTTATTGCAGGTCTAACTGCAGCTTGTAGTGGCGCCGCAAGTCATACACTTGAGGCAGACACCATTTCTGACCATAGTCATGTTATCGCACTCGGTGCAAACATCGCCGGTGTAGCCCTGCTCTATTGCATTCTTGACTTTTTTCCGCAACATGAGAGCTTCATCGGAAATCAATGTTTCCTTGTGGGCGTTCTCCGGTGAGGAAAGCGAGAAATTATAACTGGCAGCGGCAGGGGCTTCGTAATCATTATCCGCAGTATTAGTCTCAAAATCACTTGCATCATCAGACACACTGCGAACAATATTCCGTGAGGTTGGCATTGATGGCTCTTCATCATTATTAACATGCGCAAGATCGTTACGGCCGAGATAGCTCACCGCAAGTTCTCTGAAGATATAGTCAATAATAGAGGTTGCAAATTTAATTTTGGCATTTCCGCTCACGATGCCACTCGGTTCAAAACGGGTGAACACAAAGGCATCAACAAACTCCTCAAGGGGAACACCGTGCTGCAGACCGAGCGAAATGGAGATGGCAAAACAGTTTAAAAGACTTCTCACTGTTGCACCTTCGCGATGCATATCGATGAATATCTCGCCTAACTGGCCATTCTCATATTCACCGGTCCGGATATAAACGCTCTGCCCATTGATCTTTGATTTTTGTGTATAACCTGCTCTGCGATCCGGAAGGCGTTTGCGTTGTGCAATGTAGCGGTTCACCACACGTTCAGCAATTTTAACAATGTCATTGTTCTCTCTGTCCTCAAGAATCTGTTCCAGATCATCGTCAAAATAGGAGCTGAGCGGTTGTGACAATTTTGAGCCATCGCGATAGATAGCATTAGCCTTCAGGCCCAGGCGCCATGATTCAAAATAGGCATCTTTAATATCGTTGACCACTGCCTGGTTTGGCAGATTAATTGTTTTTGAGATGGCTCCCGATATAAACGGTTGTGCAGCAGCCATCATTCTGATGTGCGCCATTGCCCTGATAAACCTCGATCCGGTTTTTCCGCATTTGTTTGCGCAGTCAAACACAGGATAATGTTCAACCTTCAGAAATGGTGCACCTTCAACGGTCATGGTTCCACAGACATAATCGTTTGCCATGGCAATTTCCTGACGCGAGAAGCCCATAGCTTTCAGGAGATCGAAATCGGGGGCATTTAGCTGGGCGAGAGTTAACCCCAGTTCAGTGGTAAGGAATTCGTCACCAAGCACATACCGGTTAAAGGCAAACGTAAGTTCAAACACTGTTGGAAGCGTGACATCAATTTTCTGGATAATTTCTTCCGTGAAGCCCCGTGCTTTTAACGCCTGATGATTAATATAAGGCGCACCGGCAAGTGTTCCAGAACCCTTGGCATACCTGATGATCTCTGTAATCTCATCATCCGTATAGCCGAGTTTCTTTAATGCCGGGGGGGTTGACTGGTTGATGATCTTGAAATAACCACCGCCGGCAAGCTTCTTGAATTTAACCAACGCGAAATCAGGTTCAACACCAGTCGTATCGCAATCCATCACCAAGCCTATTGTTCCCGTTGGGGCAATAACGGTTACCTGTGCATTGCGATAGCCATATTGCTCTCCAAGTTCAACGGCAAGATTTGAGGATTCTCTCGCAGCCTGTAAAAGATCATAAGGACAATAAACCGGATCAATACCTACCGGTGTAATGGTCAATTCTTCATATTCGCTTTTATCTTCGTTATATGCCGCACGACGATGATTCCTGAGCACCCGGAGCATGTGTTCGCGGTTGCGTTGATAACCCGGGAATGGCCCAAGTTCCTTGGCCATTTCAGCCGATGTTGCATAAGCAGTCATATGCATAATTGACGTTAAGGCCCCGCAAATGGCAAATGCTTCTTCGCTGTCATAAGGAATGCCCTGAACCATCAGTAAAGCGCCAAGGTTGGCATAACCCAATCCCAGCGTTCTGAAATCGTAGCTTAGCTGAGCAATTGCCCTGCTGGGGAATTGAGCCATGAGCACACTAATTTCCAAAACAATGGTCCAAATGCGTGCTGAATGCCGGTATCCTTCTATATCGAACTTCTGTGTAGCAGTATTGTAAAACTTAATCAGATTAATTGAAGCGAGGTTACAGGCCGTATCATCAAGGAACATATACTCGCTACATGGATTGGAAGCGCGTATCTCTCCGTCTGCCGGGCAGGTGTGCCATTCGTTAATTGTTGTATGGAATTGAACCCCCGGATCCGCGCAGGTCCACGCCGCATACGCAATATCATCCCAGAGCTCTTTTGCTGAAATTGTTTTTGATGGCTTGGGTTGGCGTTTTTCCTTTATAGCTTTCTTCTTCTCACTCCGGTTAATAAGGCCCCATTCACCGTCGGCTATAACTGCATCCATAAAATTGTTGGCAATCCGGATAGAGTTATTGGAGTTCTGACCTGAAACAGAGGCATAGGCTTCAGAATTCCAATCAGTATCATAGACCGGGAAGTCAATTGAAGTGAAACCCATCCTTGCAATCTGCAGAACACGGTCTATCAGATTCTGTGAAATTCGTGCTTTTCGTGCCTCTCCAATTGCTTTTTGGAGCTTCATATTAAGCTTTGGATTGAACTGATCATTCTCCGGGTGTTCCTCATAACAGGCCCGCATAATTGCATTCAAATGAAGATTACACAATTGCGACCCTGTTACCAGTGCAGCAACTTTCTGTTCTTCAATCACTTTCCAGTTAACAAACTCAAGAATGTCCGGATGATCGAGGTCGAGGCAGACCATCTTTGCAGCCCGTCGTGTAGTTCCACCCGATTTTATTGCTCCGGCAGACCTGTCACCAATCTTCAGGAATGACATCAGCCCGGAGGATCTTCCGCCGCCGCTTAGTGATTCATTTGATCCACGGATTGCTGAAAAATTGGTCCCTGTACCGGAACCATATTTGAATAGTCGTGCTTCCCTCACCCACAGATCCATGATGCCGCCTTCATTGACGAGATCGTCTTGGACAGACTGTATGAAACAGGCGTGTGGTTGCGGATGCGTATAGGCGTCGGCCGATTGCAGCAGTTCACCGCTTTTATAGTCAACATAAAAATGTCCTTGCGCCGGGCCAGTAATGCCGTATGCCCAATTCAATCCGGTATTAAACCATTGCGGCGAGTTTGGTGCTGCCATTTGGTGAATGAGCTGGTAAAGTAATTCCTCATAAAAGGCAAGCGCAGAATCTTCATCGGCAAAATACTTTGCTTTCCAGCCCCAGTATGTCCAGCAGCCGGCAAGGCGATTAAACACATGACGCGCATCTGTCTCCGAGGTATAACGTTCGTTCTCGGGGAGACGAAGCAGTGCTTCGGTATCAGGCATAGAAGGCTGCAGCCACTCAGGCACACCTTCTTCTTTTTTCTTTTTTAGAATCCGTGGTATACCTGCTTTACGGAAATATTTTTGCGCAACAATATCGGTTGCAACCTGTGACCAGAAGGATGGAACAATTACATTTTCCATACGGAACACAAGCGTCCCATCAGGATTTCTGATTTCAGAACTTCTGGAATCGAAATTTATATTACTATAATGGGAACCGAATTCAGATACATAATGACGAGAGATTTTCATCGAATATAAAAATAGTATTGTGGTTGGATCGTTAACTTGAGTACGAAACTATTAATTACTTCGGTAATTGCAAAAATAAATTTTTTTCTTTTTACTAAAATATTTCTTGCAGATTTCGCAAACTATTTTTACCGACGAATTCCCGCTATTTACCGATTTGTTGTTCCACAATTTGGCGCCAAATCATAACTTTATGCATAAATACTGCAAAAATCTGAAAAAGGATATAAATATGGATTCAAAATCACATTACTCGCCCAGAAACATTCTTGGACTTGTCCTGATTGTTTTTGGCATGGTTTTTTTACTGGAAAATCTTGGTTTTCTTCAGGAAAATATCGTCCATCTCGTGTTTTCATTCCCCGGTGCCCTTTTGCTGATTGGGCTGGTGCTCATGCTCAATAACAGGAACAAAATTCTTGGTTCAATAATGTTTGCTCTCGGAGGATTCATCATAGCACTCAGGGTTATTGGTATTCCCATAACCGGTCATGTTAACTTCCCACTTATCCTGATCCTGTTTGGCGTTTATATCATCTTCAGGAACCGTGAATACCGGAATTATAAGCAATACAAAAACAAGTTTGATCCGTTCGTTAAAAATGAAACGGTTTCTGATGACCATATTGAAGAAGTAGCAATATTCGGAGGAGGAGAACGTTACTTTCACTCCCAAAACTTCCAGGGTGGCTCGGTTACTGCTGTTTTTGGAGGCAGCAAACTGGATTTGACCGAATGCAAGCTTGCGCCCGGAGAACAGGTTATTGACATTGTGGCAATTTTTGGCGGCGTTGAAGTTATCGTTCCGTCCAACTGGAAAGTGGTGATTGACGTAACCCCAATTTTTGGCGGTTTCTCAAATAAATGGAGAAGGGATCCCAACCTTGTTTTGGATCAGACAAGCACACTTAGAATAAAAGGTACCGTGATATTCGGCGGCGGTGAAGTTAAATTCCATTAATCTACAGGAAAGCACCAATATAGTGGAAAACTCATTACCAGTTGAACAAACTGCAAACAATATCAGTTCAACAGCAACGTTCGCACCAGCCTGGTCTATCCAGAGAATATCACGGTTATGGAGCGCGTTGCTTATAAGTGTTCTCGTGTTCATTATGTACGCGATGTACCTTCTGGTGGCAGTAAATCTGTCCGTCCAGACGGCTTTGATCGATGCCTTTTTAACAGCTTCGCTGTTTGCGGCGTTGATCTATGCCCTACCCTACTCATCCAAATTCATTGAATTCAACAAGTCAAATATTGGCTCTTTTGCTTTTACCCACCTTTCAGGAGCAATCCTGATTTCAGGCATCTGGACCAGCTTTCATTATTACGTTTTCATAAAATCTTTTATCCGACCAGAGGAAGCCAATTTCTATAATGGTACAGTTATCTGGCGCCTTATTATCGGCGTGTTGATCTATCTGGTCATTCAGATATTTGTTTACCTGCTGCTGTATTATGACAAACTGCTTGAAAAGACCAAGCATGAGACCGAGCTCAAAAACCTTCTTACGGAAGCTGAACTTAAAACACTGAAATTTCAGATCAACCCGCATTTTATTTTCAACAGCCTTAATTCTATAGCGGCTCTCACTTCAATAGATCCCGAAAACGCAAGGGAAATGACTATTATGCTCGCGGACTTCCTTCGGTCGACACTCTCAACCAATTTGCGGCAAACCGTTCCCCTGAGGGAAGAGATCCGTCAGTTGAATCTGTATGCTCAAATTGAGAAAATCCGTTTCGGGGACAAATTCACGTATACCGAGACTATTGATGAGTCCCTGCTCGAGAGCCCAGTTCCCAATATGATAATGCAGCCACTGTTGGAGAATGCAATTAAGTATGGTGTTTATGAAGCGCTTGAAGCCATTTCCATACACATGATCGCGGCCAAATCCGATAACTTTCTTATACTTACGGTGGAAAACGATTTCGAGGATGATTGCTCACAGCGGAAGCAAAAAGGAAACGGCGTCGGGTTGTCAAATATTAAAAGCAGGCTCGCTCTGCTTTACGGAAGAAGTGATTTGCTGAAGATCACTAAAGAGAATTCAAAGTTTCGCGTTATATTAGCATTACCTTTGGATAATAATTAGTGAATATGGCAGAAACTTTCAAAGTTTTGATTATTGATGACGAGGAACTAGGGCGCCGGATAGTGAGGAAATACCTTGCTGAGTTTCCCGGGTTCCAACTGTTGGGAGAGGCTTCCAACGGATTCCAGGGCCTTAAATTGATCCAGGAGAACGAACCGGATATTATTTTTTTGGATATTCAGATGCCCAAGATCACCGGGTTTGAATTGCTTGAACTTCTGGATAAACCGGTGAGTGTAATTTTCACCACGGCGTATGATCAGTATGCCGTGCAGGCATTCGAGGCAAATGCCATTGACTATCTGCTTAAACCATTTTCGCAAGCCCGCTTCAACCAGGCACTGGAAAAATTCCTTTCACAAAACCGTCAAACATTGCAGACTCAAATTGAGAACCTGAAAACATATGTTGAATCTGAGAAGAAAATACTTGACCGTCTGCCGGTGAAGGATGGCTCAAAGATCCATATTCTTCAATTACAGGATATCGTCTATATAGAGGCGCAGGATGATTACATTCAGATAAAAACTGAGACTGCCAAATTCCTGAAAAAACAAACCATGAAAGCAATAGAAGAACGACTTCCGCCTGAACAATTTATCAGGATACACCGGTCATACCTGGTCAACGTTAAATATATCAAAGAAATAGAATTATTCGAAAAGGAGACATACCGGGTAAAACTCATTAACGGTCAGTCGCTTGAGGTGAGTAAATCAGGGTATCAGAATTTGTCGAAGATATTGGCGTAATACGTTTGTGTTGCAGATCGAACTGCCGGTTCGAGTTGCAACAAACACCCTAAATCGGTTGCCTGAATTTCGCCAGCTGCAGTTTACCATCTTTCATCAATACTTTGTCGTCCAGCCAAACAGTAGGACTCTTCACCACGCCATCCAGATGCACAGGAACATCAACGTGCCCGCCCATGGACTTATTGTTTCCCAGGGCAATATGGATAGTGCCCATAACTTTTTCATCCTCGAGGAGAACACCGCTGAGCTTTGCCTTATCGTTTGTTCCAATACCAAACTCTGCAATATTAAATGCATCAGGCGAATCCACATCGTGCAGAATTTTATCCAGCTTCTTTGCCTGAGCACCACCGGTTATGCGCACTGCATAGCCGCCTTCCACTTCGATCCGGATATTTGCACTCTTAACTAACCCCAGACCCGCCATTGACCCGTCAACAATAAACACGCCATTTGCAGATCCTTCAATTGGTGCACAATAGGTTTCGCCGGTAGGCAGATTGCCACTTTCACCTTTTGCATGAAACAGCCCTTTAGAAGCATAGGCAGCTCTTCCACGGATTGAAAACGAGATATCAGTACCGTTTGGCGCTGTCACTCTTACGTTCTCGCCATTCTCCAAAATATCTTTGAGTTCATTTGACAAGGCCTCAATTTTCTGATAGTCGGCATTAAGACCCCGGATCATCACTTCTTTGGTAATACCCGGGAAAGTTGCTACCCTTGCGCCGTTGAGCGAAGCATTTCGCCTTGCCGTTGTATGGGTAAGCGAGGTTGAGGTGGGGCAAAAGATTACATCGAACAGTTGCATGAGGGAAGCCACTTCATCGGGTGGTTCCTGTCCGTCCCGCTCATTCAACGGCATTTCGCAATACAGGGCACTATATCCCAGTTGTTTGGCATTTTCAAAAATGATCAGCCCAATCTCCCTTTTACCTTCATCGCTCACAATCAGCAATTTTTCATCGTGTTTGGCTCCCATGCAATCGACAATTGCTATGCGGGCTGCTTTGTCTATAGGTGTGCTTTTCATGATGTACCTCAAAGTGGGAAACTAAGATTTAATTGAAACGAGGCGGCAAGACCACCGCTTTGTATGGCATGCGTAACTTCTTTGTTATTACTGATAAGCTGGAGGGATTTACCGGATTCGTCCTGTAGCGTATTGGCATGCAACGTCGTGATGCCTACAGAGCCTTCCAGACTGACATATTTTTCAATCAGGTAGTAAATGAAACCCGTCCCCAGTGAATACCCGAACTGTTTTTCAGGCGTCTTGTAGGTATTGGACTCGATAATGCCGTATACAGAATTAGTCTGGGTACTGAATTGAATGGTATTATATGAAACCCAGGCATCCACCACTTTCCATTGAAATGATTTGGTGATTTGCATTCCAACATCCGTCCCTACGCTGTAACTTTTCAATCGTGTTTCATAGGTATTAATGGTAGGCACAGAACTGCCTTGTTGGATGGTAACTTCCTGCTTCTCTGACAATGCCTGGTATGAGGTTTTAAAAGAGACAATAAAACCGCTGAAGTCCTTTTTATAAATATTCAGCCCAAGCCGATACCCCTGCATCTGGTGAAACTTGGAAAGCTCAGTGACCATTGAACCTTTATAGACTTCATTGAGATCCAGAATATAGGCATTGATGCCGCCGGGTTGATACTGTTGGATCCCATAGCCAACAAAACCGCCCACAAGACCAAGGCAGCCAAAACCCATTTCCTGTGCATGCACAGACGTTACCAGAAGAAACAAAAAGAATATTTTTCTCAGCAACATGCTCAATTCACTCTATCAAAATGCCAGTATCGGTTTCATGACTCCTCCGGATTTTCCGAAAGGAGTAAAATACAGTAAAGCTGCTTATAATTCAACTGAAAGTGCTCTCTCGCTTCGCTTGAGGAAGAAAGAGAACACCAGGCCGGCAAAGCCCAGACAAGAGAATATCCACATACCAAGCTGATAACCACCCGGATTACCTGCGCCTGCACCGGATATGTCGTTAGCCCAGCCAATAAGAAGGTTAAAGCCAAACAGACCAATATTTTGGATCATCGTCATTAACCCATATGCCGTTCCCAGCTTTTTCTCCGGGACCACCAATGCCACGTAAGGCCACATAACTGCGGGCACCAACGAAAAAGCAATACCCATCATTGCCATGGGAACCATAATATAGGCGGGTATGCTTGAATGGACGTCAAAGAAGTCCGAATTGAGATTTAAAGCGCCGTGAATACCAAGCGGACTTGCAAGGTCAATTTTATAGGCCATTATCAAATATACCGGAACAATCAGGAGAGAGCCGAACATCATGAGATAGGAACGCTTCCCTATCTTGTCGGCAAGCAAACCAAACAAGGGAGTGAACACCATTGCAGCCAAAGTTAGCAGGCTGGAAAGATTGCCGCCGACCTCGCGTGTAGTGCCGTGAACATCCTCAAAAAATTTAATGGCAAATGTCTGGAACGGAAACATCGCGGAATAGAAAGTGACACATAATGCCGAGATAAACCAGAAAGAGGAATTGAACTTGAAAATTTCACCGAATTCAATTTTATCCTGAGCTCCTTCTTTGGGAAGCTCATATCTGGCTGAGGCATACTTATCCATGAAATAATATAGTATGATACAGAAAACCGCGAAAGTTCCTGCATATACGGTTATCATCAAAGGCCCCTGCCAGTTTTCATAAAGGTGTCTTGCCCAGGTTGGTGAGTTAAGGGCAAGAAAGGAACCTAAGCGGGCAACCGTGAGGTTAAGCCCAAAAGCAAAGGACAATTCCTTTCCTTTGAACCAACGTGCGATAATTGTAGTAATTGCAACAATCATTGACTCCGCGCCTAAACCGAAAATAAGTCTTCCGGTTGCCATCAGGTAGAGACTGTCGCTCAGCGCGGTAAAAACGGCACCCAGAAAAATCAGGAACGTAAAAAGCACAACCGAACGTCTGGTTCCGAATTTATCTATAATAACACCGCCGACCAAAACCATGATGATGTTCGGGAAGCTGTAGATGGCTTGCAGCAGTCCAATGTTGGCATCGCTGAAATGGAGCTGGGATTTTAGCAGATCTGCAAGCGGGCTGATACTGTCGTAGATATAATAATTTCCAAACATAGCCAGGCTTATCAATAATAATGCTGACCAACGGAGGAACACGGAGGGTTGTGGTTTTACGGTTTGAGGATTTTCCATGCGTTCTTACTTTTAATGACTAATTTCGAGATAATATTCACCGGATACATAAAATTCCGGTCGAAGAACAAATTTGCCTAACATACTGTAAAGTATTATTCGTTTCTTTCATAAATAGTTTCCGATGAAAGCCTATCGAGTATCGGAAAGTTCTTTATACCCGAAAGTGGCTGCCGCGAATAAACTTGTTACCTGCTTATTCGCAGCAACCACCGGTATAAAATAATCTGCTCACAAGCACAAATTATTTTTTCGGTATTGTTGCCAGAACTGTTGTGAGCAATTGATAGAACGGAATAACCGATGGAATATTCAACCGTTCATCAGGTGAATGCACTCCAAACATGGTAGGGCCAAAAGAGATCATGTCCATGTTGGGATATTTTTCACTGATGATACCGGTTTCCAATCCGGCATGAATTGCCTTCACTTCCGGCTCTTTGCCGAACAGCGATTTATACGTAGTCTTGAACAAACCAAGGATCTCTGAATGAACATTAGGTGTCCATCCCGGATAGCCGTCACCGTTTGTTACTTTAGCACCGGCTAACAGGAATGTTGCCGTTACCATCTCAACTGCTTCCTCGTTTTCCGATGCAACTGAACTACGCTGACTTGTAACAACATAGAATTCCTTATCGTCAGAGGTCATGGTTGCAAGATTTGTCGAGGTCTCAACGAGGCCCGGGATATCGGCACTCATCTTGAGCACGCCGTGTGCAACTGCATAGAGAGCATTGAGGAGTCTGGTTTGGGTTTGTGCATCAATTACGAAGGAAGGCGAAGCATGATCTTCAGCAACAACCTGCAGATTGGGTTCCATTGTGGCATTTTCTTTTTTGACGGTCACATTGTACTCAACCACATATTTCTTAAAGTCAGCCGCTTTATCGGCAGGAACAACGACAACCGCGAAGGCTTCTCGGGGAATGGCGTTATGTTTATTTCCACCTTCCATTTTGGAGATGCGCAGTCCAAATTTGGATTGTGCAGTCCACAATAAACGGTTCAGAATTTTAAGTGCATTGCCAAGCCCGGTGTGAATCTCGAGTCCTGAGTGTCCACCAACAAGGCCGGAAACTTTAATTTCGAATGTTGTTGAGTTTGCAGGAACGGCTTCCTGTGAAAAGGCAAAGCGTGCTTCAGTATTCTTTCCGCCTGAACAGCCGATATATAAAGTTCCTTCTTCTTCCGAATCCATATTCAAAAGGATGGCACCTTTCAGAGCCGTGGTGTCCAGATTAGCAGCACCGGTAAGTCCTGTTTCCTCATCAAGGGTGAAAAGGAATTCAAGCGGCCCATGGACCAGTGATTTATCTTCAATAACAGCAAGGGCAGCGGCCACGCCAATACCGTTATCGGCACCAAGAGTGGTTCCTTTTGCTTTCACCCAATCGCCGTCAACATAGATATCGAGCGGATCGTTATCAAAGTCATGTTCAACGCCGCGGTTTTTCTCGCACACCATATCAATGTGCCCCTGCAGCGTAACCGTTTTCAGGTCTTCTTTTCCCGGAGTTGCCGGTTTATAAATAATCACGTTTCCAAAACTGTCGCGAATCGTTTTCAGGTTATTTCTGACGCCAACGCTTTCAACGTAAGCCGCAATTTTCTCTTCAAATTTTGAAGGACGGGGATATTTGCATATCTCCTCAAAATGATTCCACACCAATTCAGGCTTCAGATGCCCAAGAACACTTCCCATGAATTAACTCCTTATTCTTCAATTTCTTTAAATGAAATAAATTTATCTAGGTAGAGCTGGGTAAAATACCGCGTAACGCGTTCTTCGCAAGGCGCAATTTTATCCCCAAGCTCTTCGGAAAGACAATCGCAGATCTGCTGAACATTTTTAACGCCGTCAATTTTGAGCCAGACTGCGCTGCCCAGCGCGTCGAGGTGGGTATTAACAAAGGTGGCTTTTCTGCGATTAACAAAATACTTCCGTAAAAACGGATTATCAAAACGGGGAGTGAGAACTGTTACCAAGTCCTCCTCCCTGCTTTTATGTTCGTATCGACGCAAGGGAACCAATTCCAAATAATTGATTCCCTTCAAAACTTTTCGTCTCTGAAAAAAATTCATTCTTTTTGAGACCGGTCTACATCACTGCTGTCGGAGGAGCAGGTTCATCAGCTTTCCCGGCATTTTTAACAGGGACCATGATCAGATAGATCGAGATGGCTGCAATTACTGCAAGACTGACATAGATCGAAGGACTCTTGAAGAAAGCAAATAACGGTATTTCGAAAAACGCCAGGGCCGCAAAAACAAGGCCTATGAGCGCTTCTCCCGCAATTAAGCCGGCTGCAAGCAACACTCCGGTATTCTCAACACGTGCCTTTTGAGCATCGTTGTGTTTTCTCTTTGTATTGTAAATATCAACAATTGCTTTCACCATACCGCCGATAAAAATGGCGAAGGTGGTTTCAAGCGGCAGATACATACCCACGGCAATGAGCATGGGGCTTTTCACCTGCATGAGGATAAAACCAACACCCATAAGCATACCGACAATGATCAGTGGCCATGCCATTTCACCCTTCACAATTCCCTGTGAGAGCAAAGCCATAAGGCCTGCCTGGGGTGATGCCAACTGTGCACTGCCAAATCCACCTTCGTAAGGAACTGCTGCCATTTTGCCGGCATTGATATCGCCTTGCTGCAACACAACCAAAGGAAGGAACATAACAGCTGAAGCAACACCAACTCCAATGATATCTCCCAATTGCATGCGCCAGGGAGTACCACCAAGAATATGGCCAACTTTCAGATCCTGAAGCATTTCACCGGCAACCGCGGCAGCCACGCACACGACTGCTGCAACTCCAAGAACTGCCGCAACGCCCTGATTGCCTTTCATGCCAAGAAGCACCATAAGCAAGGCTGCGATGATCAGAGTTGACAGTGTCAGTCCGCTGATGGGGTTATTGCTGGAACCGATAATTCCAACAAGATATCCCGAAACGGCTGCGAAGAAAAATCCCGCGATGATCATGACAACGGTTGCCACAAGCGCCGCAAAAGGATCTTTCGCAAAATAATTATAGAGGAGGAAGGTTAGCACCGATGCAAAGGCAATTCCAAGCATGATCAACTTGAAATTAATGTCTTTGTCTGTACGGCTGGTAATACTTCCGCCGGATGCAGATTTCCTTACGTCAGATACGGAGCGTGCAATACCGGTAGCCAGGCTCTTGCGCATTCTGAAAAGCGTCAGACCTGCTCCAACCAACATGCCGCCGATGGCTATCGGGCGTACAATAAACTTCCAGATCATCTGGGATAACAGAATCCAGGAAGGTTCGGTCGGTGCCATATCTACACTCTTGGCAGATATCCAGAATGTCCGGTTCCCTTGCGTTACCTGAATACCGGTTACGCTGGTTAATTGATTCTGACTTGCAGGAACTTCAAATGAGTAGGTCCCCTTTTCAAGCTTAAATGCAGTTGCCGGGAGGACTACTCTTCCGGTATTGGTAGTAACTTTGTCACCAACTTTGGTCTCTGTCACCTGTTTGAAATACACTGAATCTGTGCTTGCCAAATTCAGAACATGTAACGAATCCCGCTGGAAAGTTGCAGAGAAAGTTGCAGTCCCGGGATTGATGTTAAGCAGATCGGGCATAATTGAGGGAGCAACAAAGTAGGTAATGATAGGAACAAGAAAACCCCAGGCAAGCAAGCCGCCGCTGAAGTTCAATGATGCCAGTTTGGGTCCGATAATATAACCAACACCCATATACGCAGGACTGATGCCCGGTGTACTGAGAACCATCCCGCCTTCGGCAGTTGCGGTTCCTGCTTTGCCCAATTTGATTGCAGATTTTGCAAACGTTACAAAATGTTCCCAACTGGTGGCAAATAATTTGAACTGTCCAAGCGCCTGAATAACGGCACCGATACCCATTGCCTGGAATAAGAATTTAGCACCGGTTCCGCCTGCGCGACCGGCTTTGTGAATTTCGGAAGCTGCAACTGATTCCGGAAAAGGAAGATCACGATCTTCGACCATAACCCGGCGCAGAAGCGCAACAAACATGATTCCAAGAATACCACCTGCGAACATGATTGCAGAGGCGATAAAATAATCGTTCATCATGTTGTTTTTATCCCAGATTCCGGCAATATAGAAAGCAGGAATGGTAAAAATAGCGCCCGCTGCGATTGATTCACCAATTGAACCGACAGTTCTCGCAAAATTTTCTTCCAGGATTGTCCCTTTCATCAATCTCAGGATAGCCATACCAATGACTGCTGCCGGATACGTTGCGGCAATGGTCATTCCGGCTTTGAGGCCCAAATAAGCATTGGCAGCGCCGAGGACAACGGCCAGGACTAATCCTATGATCAATGCACGGAGTGTGAACTCCGCCATGTTTGTTTCAGGGGAAACAAATGGGACAAAAGGTTTTTTATCAGACATATTCGCTCCTTTTGTTAATATACTGTCCATATTCTTCCCTTTGAGGAAGAGTTGACGTTTTATAAAAAATAATCACAAAATATATGTTTCTTTTGGGAAGAGAACAAAGAAAATCTATCTCCCAACCCTTTCACCGCTGGGCAACATCATTGCAGTTTGTGCTGTCGATAACCATACCCCACGCCTGATAATGCATAGATGTGAAAATTATGTCGTTTGGATTGTTCCAGTTGCAGAAGAGGTGTCCTTTACCGATTAGCCGAATTGGGGCTATTCACTTTAGGGGTTCAAAATCTTGAACCCCTACATAAAACAGGAATTCAACATGATCTTAACAGAAAGCCAATGATCACCTTTGCGATTATTCTCTGTATGGGGATTTATGTTTGGTGGGAGAATAAAATCATAACAGAGGCTTCCCCTATAAGAGGGTGCCGTACAATATGTCTCGCACGGAATTCTGCTTAAAAAAGTATTGTTTATAGGTGCAAATCGTGAGATTGCCCCACGCACGCCTAGGCGTCCAGTTAAGAACAATGTTTTTGAAGGATAACAGAGGCGAATCCCTCACCTCTGTATCTCCTCTCCAGGAGGGAGATGAGACTTTTAGCACTCAATAATGCGGCTTTTCTGTTCCATTGCTCTTTGGGTGAGGGCTTTTATTCACCGGAATCCGGCTTAAATAAGTTTGAAACATCTTATAATGGTTCAGGAATTCATCATATTGATTGGCTTATTAGAACTCGGTTACGTGGCTCCATAACCATCCGGTGGAATATATTACAGAGCGCTGTTATAGCTAACAGCAAAATTAAGTTGACGCATATTCAACCCCTGAACGGGGTTGAAGGATCATTGTCATTGATGGATTCTATCAATGTGCAAACCCTGACGGGTTTGGGGTATAGTGCATTTGCAATGCGATTAACATGGCTGTTAAGTTGACGCCTATTCGCGAGACGAGATGAGGCACTTCGTCGATGACTTCTTACATTGGAAAATGCCTGGTTAAGCGGCAGCAACCGACAGGTGAGATATATCCTTAAATCCGAGAAACCTAAAATCAGCTGGGGGGAAATTATAGGCAAGAAAAAAGGGACTCAAACTTTGCAATCTGAGTCCCTTAAAATTTTAGCGAATGGATATGAGCTTTTTGTTGATCATAGCAGCCAAATCGGCTGTGCCATTCTTCTGTATGGTTTTGATTGCGCGGGCTGTTAACTTAACCGTGACAAAACGGTTTAATTCTTGCACAAATATTCTTTTCTTTTGCAGGTTAGGGAGAAAACGTCTTTTGGAGGTGTTATGCGCATGTGAAATGCTGCATCCAAAAATCGGTATCACTCCGGTAATTTCACAACGTCTTGCCATTGTTTTATGCTCCTAATAAATAATTTTTCATATAAACCATTAATATACTACCATTTTTTCATTTTTTCAAAAATTTTCTCCCTAAAAACGGTCATTTTTCTTGCAATAAGGTCTTTTTAGTGTGCAAATGAAATTTGAGTGGCAAATTAACAACCGGTGATGGGTGCTAATCGATTTATTTTCCCAGGTTGCATTGGGTTCGCCCGCCTTCGGGGACGTAAGATTTGAGTGATCCATTCTCCGCGGGGTTCCCCCGCGGTTATTCAAATTGTGCCCTTGTCAGGGCACTTTTTTAGTTATACCAACCCCAAGTGAAATAATGAAAACAAAGGCGTTGAAAGATTAGGAATATTAGTTAAATAATTGAGTCTGGTTAACTATTTCCATCATAAGCTAAATTGCCTTGCCACCCAAATTTCAGATGAACCTCTTTTTAGTGTGCAAATGAAATTTCAGTGGCAAATTAACAACCAGTAATGGGTGATTCATCGATTTGTTTTCCCAGGTTGCATTGGTTCGCCCACCTTCGGGGACGTAAGATTTGAGTGATCCATTCTCCGCGGGGTTCCCCCGCGGTTATTCATGTTATGCCCTTTTCAGGGCACCTTTTTAGTTATACCAACCCCAAGGGAGATAAAGAAAAACAAAGTAGTCGAAAAATTAGAGATATTATTCGAATAATCGAGTCAGGTTAACTATTTCCGTATAAGATATATTGTTTTGCCATTTAAATTTCAGATGAACCCTTTTATGACAATAAAATGGTATCACACCCCAAATTCGGAACTGAAATCATCCCTTATCAACATCAGAATGGCACCATGAGGAATGATCACCAATTTCTCCTGCTCATACTCAATCTCGAATGCATCTTTTCGCATAAAAATGGCAAGATCGCCTTCCCGAACCTGCAGCGAGATATACCGCACCTGTTCCTTGCTTTCCTTCCAGGGCTCGTCTTCTGTGTTCGCACCAATGGGATAACCCGGACCTGCTTTAATGACATATCCCGATTGTACTTTTTCCCGCTCCTGTACCCCAGGAGGCAGGTATAGCCCTGAGTTCGTCTTTTCCTGATCGGTAGTGGGTTTTATCAAGACCTTGTCACCCACAACAATTATCTTATGTAAGTTTCTCAAAAAAGAAGCATTCATCCAGCTGTTTTCTACTCAAAAATTAATAAATTACTATTCTAAAGTTAAATAAAAGCATGTTCATTAGGAACAGTTTAGTGAATAAACAGGATGCCCGTATTACATGAATGCCGATTTTTGGGATAAACGATTTTCTGAGACAGAATATGTCTATGGTGAACAGCCGAATGAGTTTTTCCGCTCATCGTTGCTGGAACTGCCTTCCGGCAGGCTTTTTCTTCCTGCTGAAGGAGAAGGGCGAAATGCAGTGTTCGCGGCAACACAAGGCTGGCAGGTTGATGCAATCGATTGGAGCACTTCGGGAAAGGAAAAAGCAGAACTGCTGGCAAAAAAAAATGGAACATCGATTACGTATTCCATTGCAGAACTCACTTCATACATACCAACTCCGGAAACTTACGACGCCGTCGGGCTTATCTTTGTGCATATGCTGCAAGATGACCGCACCATTCTCATAAAGAATCTCACTAACGCTCTGAAAACGGGCGGAACACTCATTTTTGAAGCATTCAGTAAAAACCAGTTGGGTAAAAGCTCAGGGGGGCCGCAAGACCCTGACTTACTCTATTCACTCGAAGAAGTCATTTCTGATTTTATAGAATTTGACTTTCTTCACCTTACGGAAGAAGAAATTGAGCTGAAAGAAGGTCCATTTCACACCGGGCCGGGTTCCGTCATCAGGTTCATTGGGAGAAAGCCATAACCCTGATATGAAAAAAGCCCTATTCTTCAGTTATTTTTGGCCACCTTCCGGGAAAGCCTCCCTACTGCAACCCCTAAAATTAGTTGCGCATCTTCCCGAATTTGGCATTGAGCCAGTGGTCGTGACCGTTAACGAAGAAAGCTTCACGGAAAAAGACACCAGTATGCTGGCTCTTGTTCCCAAGGAACTGAGGGTTATAAGAACCAAAGCCTGGGAGCCATTTGACTTGTACCGTAAATTATTGAGAAAACCCGCGACCGAAAAACTTGTGGCATCCGAGACCATTTCAACCGAGAATAAATCGTTTACTCACAAACTCTCTGTCTGGTTGCGCATGAATTTGTTCATACCCGATGCAAGGATCGGATGGTATCCTTACGCGGTATCTGAATGTTATGAGCTGCTCAAGAAGGAAAAGTTTGATTATATCATAACAAACGGGCCTCCACATTCCACCCACCTGATAGGCAGAAGATTAGCCGGGCACTTCGGAATTCCGCATGTACCCATATTTATTGACCCCTGGGTTGACATTGCTTATTACCAGGGAATGAAACGCAGTATGCTAACACTGATGGCGGATAACTATTTTGAAAGATTGGTTGTCACTGAAGCAAAACTCAATATTTTCGTAACACCTTCGACCAGAAATGACTTCGTACAAAAATATCCTTCGATTGCAAATAAATCTGCGGTTCTGAACTGGGGTTATGATGCAGATGCCTTTCCCGCAGTGGATCTGTCGGTGAAGCAAAACCGTAAAGAGAAGATCATTGTTCATGCCGGCAATATTTTTGATTTTCAGAACCCGGTGACTCTTTGGAAATCAATTGCGAAGCGCCGTGCGAATGGTGAACAGTTCCGCATACGTTTTATCGGGTCGGTCTCTCCGCTTGTAAAAAAATCAATCATGGATAATGGCTTGCAGGAGATTACGGACTTTGTGGGATATCTCCCCTACCAAAAGATGCTGGAAGAAATTTTGCTGGCCAACTATCTGCTGGTGTGCGCAACAGAAAAAAGGCACATCCCCGGCAAATTGTATGAATATATGCACACGGGGAACCCCATTATTGCCTTCGCGGATGATAATCCGGATATTGAAGAACTGCTGCAACAAACGGATTCGGGAATGCTGTTCAGATATGATGAATCACCAGACCGGTTCTTTCAGACCCTCCATCTTATTAAGCCTAATATCGAAGCAGCAAAAGCATATGACCGCCGGGTATTGACCGCGCATCTGGCTGAATTGCTTGCCAATATAAAAAGCTGAGAACGAAAGACGATGTATAGTTCAGCTTCTTTGCGCGTGGGAATACTAACCAACCAGCTTAACAATAATGATGGCGTTACCAAACACATTTTGGATCTGGTCAAAGGATTTGGGATAAAATACCCGTCGGTTAAGTTCATTATCTGCTGCACGGGTGGCGACTCAATTGATGTATTTACCGATCTGGGAATCGAAGTAATTACTCTTGCAAATTTTGGCCATGGTTCACGCTCATTCTTCCACTTTATCTCGTCTTGCCATAACGTTTATTGCATTGCAAAGAAATATCATCTGGATATTTTGCATTCCCATAATCACTATCATGCAAACATGGCAGCGGCGGTTCACAAATTTTGCCCGATAAGGACCGTTCAAACCAATCATGGAATACTACCAGAGGGGGGCTTACTGAAGCACCTGAATGCTGACAAACTTATTGCCATCAATCAACGGGTTGCGGACTATTTCCAAAACGAAATGCAATTCCCCTCAGAAAAGTTTGCTCTCATCCGAGGCGGTTTTGCTGAGAATTCCACTCCCCTCGAAAAAACAGCATCGCCCATCAAGTTTATAAGTGCAGGCAGATTTGTGAAAGCAAAGGGATTTGATGTGTATATAAGAGCCGCGGTAAAGGTGAAGCGCAATGCAACACAAGCGCTTAGCTTCATGCTCGCCGGAGATGGTCCCGAGAACGAGGCACTCCGAAATCTAAATGCCGAGTTGGGGAATCCCGTACATTTTTTGGGAAATGTCAGAGATCTTCCGGGAGTACTTCAGGGGACTCACGTTCTGGTGCATCCCTCGTTCGATGAGTGTTTTCCCAGAACTTTTGGAGAAGCGGCATTTGCAGGCAACCTAATTATCGCCGCCCGTTATCCGGGAATTGAATTGGATTTTGATGAAAACGCTGATGGCTTTGTTGTTCCCGTAAACGACGTCGATGGTCTGATTGCCGGAATTGAAAAATATCTATCAAACCCGGCAGAGGCTGAACGCCGCAGACTGCACTTCATGGAAAAGGCCGGGAGACTTCTTTCACTGGATGCCAGTGTTGAAAAAACCTATACGTTATATAAAGAGTTGCTCAGATGAACATCCGAGGCAGTATTTCAGTGGAAAATCAAGAAGGGTATAAAAAAAACTACCGTGGAAGAGGGCGTGACCACGGTAGTTGTGTGTGTGTTACTATAAGGAGGGTGCTATGTTGGAAACATTTTCCTTGTTCCGGTAGTATTATACAATTGGTGTGCCAAAACTAAAACGTTATTTTTGACTGTTTTTGAACATTTTAAATTATGTATTATTATAATTGAGAATTAATTTTCATTATTAAGAACGGACAAAGTTGTCTTATTTACAAATATTGGTATGAATTATGCTTTTACAAGATGAAATAAAATCAGGTATTGATTACAAAGAAGAGATTTTGAGACTGAAAACCGAGCTTAATGCGGTGATACTAGCGCATTATTATCAAACCGGTGATATTCAGGATTTGGCTGATCACATTGGCGACAGCCTGGAACTGGCAAGAAAGGCCAAATCAACGGATGCTTCCGTGATAGTGTTTTGCGGCGTACACTTCATGGCCGAAACAGCTAAAATATTAAACCCGGATAAATTGGTTCTCATTCCGGATTTGGAAGCCGGCTGTTCACTGGCAGACAGTTGCCCGGCAGACAGGTTTCTGGAATTCAGGAAAGCCCATCCTGAATACCTTGCCATCACGTATATCAATTGCACTGCCGCGGTTAAAGCCGCAAGTGATATTATTTGCACATCCAGCAACGCGGAAAAGATAATCCGGCAAATTCCACAAGATCAGCCCATACTCTTTTCTCCCGATAAAAATCTCGGCGCATATTTGATGAAAACCACAGGACGTGAAATGAAACTTTGGGATGGGGCCTGCATTGTGCACGAGGCATTCAGCGAGAAAAAATTAATTGATCTGAAGATTGAACACCCGGCTGCAAAGATCATCGCACACCCCGAATGTGAAGAGCACATATTACGTTATGCTGATTACGTTGGCTCGACAAGCAAATTGCTGCAATTTGTTATTGATGATCCCGCGACTGAATTTATTGTTGCCACTGAAGCGGGCATAATCCATCAAATGGAAAAATTTGCAGCAGGGAAAAAATTCATTCCCGCCCCTCCGAACGACAGCATGTGCAACTGCAGCGAGTGTCCCTACATGAAGCTCAATACGCTTGAAAAGCTCTATAACTGCATGGCAACAAAATCTCCGCAGATTGAATTGCCTCAAAACCTGATTGGGAAAGCGTTACATCCATTAGAACGCATGCTCTCTATGAGCTGACCGGGATACGGGGTATTATAACCCTGATTCTATCCCCTTCTCTTTGTTCCGGGAATCGGAAATCCCTTTGTGGAACCGTTTCCCGGATCGCTTTATTTATCCCCCACAATTTTGCAAATCGTTTTCCAGTTTCTTGAGGTGGAGAGAACTTTGCATTTTTTTTCGATGTATGGATTCGGGAATCCATAGTGATCGCCAACTTTTCCGCTGAGGACATATACATCTTCATTTATCATCTTTATGAAGTGGAGCCCTTCCTTTTCTGCAACCAGGGGAATTTGCAGGGGCTCCTTTGGCTTCTCCTCCATATAACATACATAGAGTTTTATTTCAGGATCATTGAGATATTGTTTAAAAACATCCAAAGCCACTGCCGCCACCAATTCAGCGAGCGTTCTGATAATTACCGTTACCCGGTAGCCCAGCTTTGACTCCAGATGATCTTCCAATTTACGTTTTAGTTTTTGACCGTCAGGAACTGATGATTCAAACCGGACATTCCCGCTTTGAATATAGGTTTTCACCTTTGTCATTCCAGCCGACTCAAACATTTCCTTCAGATCGGTCATTTTGATAACCTTTGAGCCGCTAACATTTATAGCGCGCAGGAAGGCCACATACGAGATAATTTCCGGGGATTTATTTTTTGCCATACAATGCACAGAATTTACTGTTCTTATGAATGATCTCAACCTCACCAAATCCGGCCTCAAGCATTTTCATGATCATGAAGGAAGAACTGACCGGAGTATCCTCCCTGTCGATATAGGCAAATACCTCGCGCTGATAGTCTTCCCCCTTAAGTTGTATCAGATAATCTGCATAACGTTCCTGCTGAAGTTGCTCAACATGCATTTCATCATAGACCACTAAATCCCAAATCCAGAATGTGCCGCCTTTGACGAGGGACGAGTGTATATTTTTCAGCACTGCGCCCCATTCCTCCTGTGAGCGCAGATGGTGAAGCACTGCAGCGGCTATAATAACATCAAAATGATTTGACGGCAGTTCAAGATTGCGGATATCTTCCTGGTAAACCTTTTCGATCTTCCCGCCTGCCGATGCTATCCGCTCCTGTGCCCTCGCCAGCATATTTCCGCTCAGGTCAATAAGTGTGCAGGAAATATCCGGTATTTGCCTGAGAATTCTCAGAGTAAAATTACCTGCACCGCAGCCAATGTCACATACGTGCTTAGCATCCGGATGCATTGCAGAAATGCAATTCTCAATCAGGCCAAGCACCAATGCGGCATCCATAGTGGCAGTTTGGCCTGTTTCCAGGTTTGAGAATCGTTCCACGTCTGCATCAAATCGTTTTCTTATTTCATCAGTAGTGTTTTTCATAAATCTCATTCTAATTTAATTTCGGTTGCCGGATACACCATGCACCTTTTTATTTTAGCATGGTGCCTGCTGTTATCAAGGTGTTTTCAAAACCTTATGCTGTAACAGTGCCGTCAGGTATAGCACACTCCAATTTGAATTCCTGAAAATCCAAGATAACAGCGCATCCCCTGTTTTCCAAAGAATCAATTTCTTAGTCGAATGACTTAAAGCCCGGCCACTCCTTTTGCACCGAGAATTTTGGCCCACGTGCAACATAAATCGGGATTCGCTGTTGCGGCGGTGTGCAATATTCACACGTCTGAACCGCCGGCATTTCCACGCTCTCGAATCTTGATTCAAGATCTTCGCGATTGACATACACGCCAATATATGTTTTTACCGAATCAGAAGGCGGGCCCCAGGAATGGAAACTGTTATGAGTTGCAAAAACAGGCGGCAGCCCAAATTCTTTTCCGTAAAGCTCCAGCGCGCCTGCTTCGCCATAGTTTGTGCTTATAATAACGCAATTGCGCTGCTCATCCGGCGGCAGAGCATGATAGACACCTGCTACTTTTGAGGCAAGCTCATGCCACCCCAACCTATCGGCAAGCCATTGCACTGCAGGGGTGGTTTTACCCCGTTCCACACTCAACGGAAGTCCGGTTGAGACGACATATTTTATCAGCATGGGCGGCGGCAGCAACGGAGTTACCACCGGGAGCAGCCATAAGCCGCCACCGAAGATCAGAATTGGTGCGGCAAAAGTTAAGGTTCGTTTTATCCGCGGGATGCTTATTTTTTCGACAGCAACGGCACCGGCTGCAAACAGGACGCTGTATATTGCAGCAATCCGGTCGGGGCGGCTCGACTGGCTCAGCAGCATTATGCCCAGCAACAGTACGAAGGTAATTCCCAAAAAACGGAACTCTCTCAACTCATTTGAAACGAAGATAAACACTACACCTGCTATCCAAAGCGGAGCCGCGAACGGATTGGTGAAGATAAACTGCATGATAATAATTTTCAACGGTCCGGTTGGAATGTTCTTGTTGATCATGGCATTCCGGTAAAACTCGACTGACGGAAAACCATTGACGTATTGCCATATTATATTGGGAATAAGCAGCAGAACGCAAATTGCCATGCCGCCCCAGAACCACCGGTTCCGCAGAAGCCGCCTTTGGGGTGTTAACAGCAGCCCTGCTGTTAATGCAATTGCATATAAAATCATCGTGTGCTTCATTTCCAAACCAAGCCCCAGAAAAATCCCGATTACAATGAAGTGCTTTGGGTTATCTTCCTGCACCAACCTGATGGCATAATACGAAATGACGGCCCATATACATATTTCAAACGAATTCATTGAATAGAAACTGCCCATGAGCAGGTATATGGGAACAAAGCCTGTTGCAAGTGCTGCAATATACATTGCTGTTTTGGAGCCTCCCAGTCTCCGGGCTATTAAACCGCTAAAGAACACTGTTCCCGCTGATGCCAGTGCCGGAAGAAAACGCAAAGCGGCTACCGACTCACCAAGGAGCCAACGATTTATTGCCAACAACAAGATGGATAGCGGAGGATGATCAATATAGCCAAAAGCCAGGCGTTTGGAACAGGCTACATAATAGAACTCATCAATGAAATAGCCATAGGGTGCAAAAATTCCGGTAAGCATATGGTAGAGAAAAACGCAGAAAGATATTGTCGTCAGCATGATCAACCCTGATTTCATGCTGTGGCCTGAAAGATTTTTCTTGAGTTCTGTCATTATGCCCATACTCCCGGCAGTTTGCGTTTGTCGCTTATGAATTATTCCTGGTCAAAACTATCCAGAACCGATTTGAAGGCACTGGAATATTTGGTTGGCTGAACTTCGATAATTTTATATTCCGCTGCGCCATTTATTCTGAACGGATCTTCCTTCAAAATGGTATCAACACTTTCCACTGATTCTTCTGTGCAAAGAATGACTCCTCCGACACGCGGGTTTTGTCTCCCAGAAAAAACAAATTTTCGTAGTCCATAATATTTGTCAAGAAACTTACCATGCGCTTCTGCCAGCGCATCAATGGTTTCGAGAGGAACAACATAAGTAAGAATGACCAGATATAGTTTTGTTTTCATGATTTTGTCTGATTTTATTTTTTGACAGTAAAAGTGGCAACCCTTGCATGAGCCTGGAAAAGCTCAGGATTCAGTGAATAAAAATAACCAATTGTTGGCTGAGGCCCGATTTTAAATGATGAACGGCGCTATTCAACGGTTTATGTAATTATTCCAATGATACCGGCACTAACAAGGAATCCTGATCAATGAACGGCTGTCATGATCAGACAATACTTCAAGGGCTCAGAAAACATCATTGTGAAGACATGTGGAAAGTTCTTTATGCCACCTCAATGAAAGAGCATTTGGTCAGTTGATTCCGCCGGATACCTCAATTCGCTGACCATTTATCCAACGTGCATCATCAGAACAAAGAAATGCCACCACACCGCCAATATCGCCGGCCTGGCCCACTCTTCCCAATGGAGTTTGTGCTGCAAGAAAACTCTGCATTTGCGGATTGTTCCGTATTGCCGCACCATTAAAATCGGTCTCAATAGCTCCCGGAGCCACCACATTTGCCGTTATTCCTCTGTGCCCAATTTCTTTGGAAAGATATTTCGTGAATGTTTCAATAGCCGCTTTCATAGCGGCATAAACCGAATAGCCGCCTATACAGAATCGCGTAGTACCGCTGGAGAGATTAATAATTGCACCACCATCATTCATCTTAAGCAAGGCTTTTTGTGTCAGGAAATAAACACCCTTGAAATGAATGTTGAGCAAATTATCAAAATCTGTCTCAGTTACGTTAGCAATGGGTATGGTAGCACCTACCCCTGCATTATTGATAAGAAAATCGAATTTATCTGTCTGCCACTTTACCTGCAATATATTCGAAACATCGTTTAAGAACGCATCAAAAGAGGCCAAATCACCTACGTTGAGTTGTAGCGCGGCGGCGTTATGCCCCAGCGCTTCAATCTCAGCAACGACAGCATTGGCTTCCGCCTTTTTGCTGTTATAGGTGATTATCACATCGTTTCCTCTTTCTGCCAGGCGCAGTGCCATATTTTTCCCGAGCCCCCGGCTGGCACCGGTCACCAATGCTATTTTACTGCTCATCTGTTCTCCTTCATTTAGAACTATGTTTAAACTATTCTGTTTTAAAAATTCAGCCAACGAAGATAGTAATTCATCAATTGTTATCCGCTACCGGTTTTAATGCCCGAATTAAGTCGGCGACACTGATCATCCGCCTCAGCAAAATTCAATCAAATGGGGACATAGCCCAGTGGTTGAGTAAAGCCCTTATGGGTGGAGTGAAGCCGAAGCCAGCACTTTATAGTGTTACCTACTTGTTATTTACAGTAATATTATTTCAGCCCGACAAGTTTACTTCTTCTCTCCAGAAGCAGCGTATCTCTCCAAACCCCGCGCATTTTCCCGATTTTCTCCCTCAGGCCAACATGTCTGAACCCGGCAGCCTCATGAAGTTTAACGCTTGCCAAATTCTCGGGGAAAATTCCAGCCTGTAAAGTCCAATAGTTATGCTGTTCGCTTGCTTTGATAAGCCGTTCAAGAAGCCGGGCGCCGATCTTTTTACCCTGATGCTGAGCGGCTACATAGACACTCACTTCTGCAACACCCGCATATACACATCTTCCTGATACCGGAGTTAAAGCCGCCCAACCTACAACGTGCAAGCCCCATTCGGCAACAATGCGGCAATGTGGTAAATGCGCAGCATCCCATTCGCTCCAGGCGGGGACCTCCAATTGGAATGTTGCATTTCCTGTTTCAATACCTTCCCGGTAGATTTCTGCCACTTCCTTCCAGTCATCGGGAGTCATTGCTCTAAAAGTAATATCAGTTTTCATATAGATCCATTATTATCCAATGAGTAAATAATAGCTTGCCAAATAAAATAGTAATCGCAAGAATCAGTAACAAGAGCATTGGGACGATACATTTTCTGTTTAGTAACCTCACGAATATTGCAAAAACAACAAAGGCCGAAGCACTACTCAAAAAAGCGTAACGCTTCGGCCTATTGATTTAAAGGTTAGGTCTAAGCGACCATAAACTTTTCTGAAGTTAGCGGAATGTTCTTTACATTATCTTTGTTCAGCACGCTTTTCCGGTTGTTTTTCAGCTGCCGGTTTTTCCTTTTCAGCAGGATCCGTTTTCTGAACAGCGGGGGCAGCTTTTCGTGTTTTTGTGGCTGCAGACTCCGTACGTGCGGCTCGTGTTGCCGGTGTGGTCATCTTGCCCTTTTTGGTATCTTTCTTCACCTCCGCAGCGGTTTTAGCGGTTGCAGGTTGTTTGACAACGACCGGTGTCTTTACTGCAGGTGAAGGGACGTCACCAGTTGCTTCCTTGCGGTCTCTCACCGTCGGTGTTGTTGTAGCCGGAGTCTTCACTGCAGGTGTAGGCGTTCTGGTGTTTCCTGTTTCAGGATCTTTTCTCTCAACCGGTGTCCTTACATCAGGATTTTTAACTGGTGGCAAAGGTTCTTCCTTGCGTACCGGTGTTTTAACAACCGGAGGAGGAGCCGGGGTAGGATCCTTCTTTATTTGTGTTCCGCCGGTGTTTCTTCCGTTACGGATAATATCACGGGTAACTGTAACGGGGGTTTTCGTGTTCTGCTCAATAATCTTGACGTCAGGTTGTCTCCGGATTATCTGGTCATCACGGAATCTTCCTTTGTCTTTCGAAACATCTGAAATTCTATGTGTATAAACATGATCATTGTAGAAATCACCATTGTTCACAACTATCCACACCGGATAATCGTGGCGATCCCACGGGTTGCCGAAAGAATGCCCCGGATGCGGACGGGGAGCCCATGCAACTCTGTCGCCATAATATACCCAATCAACACAGGCTGGAGACCACCTCGTATTGGCAGGAATCCACACCCACTGATGACCTCCCAGATATTCCCAATAGCCATAGTGATAGACAATGTTGCCATACGGTTCATAGGAAGACCAAACCCAGTCACGGCCATCATACACCCAGTGCCCGTCGGCATAAGGTTGCCAGCCCTGGCTTGTATTTGGTCTCCAGACACGGCCATATTCCGGAGTCATAATCCACTGGCCATAGGAATTCAGATCATCTGCGTTATATTCATCATAAACGGTTCTGGTTGTTGGAGTGCTTCTTTGGTTATAATCACTTTCCTGAGCCACCCAGCAGCCATTCAAAACGGGTAGCATGAAAAAAGATAACAGAACGAGAAGGGTTTTTATTTTCATACCAATTTCCTTTATAAAAAATTTTGGCACTAACGTTATTTTTAGGAATCTGCAACGTACTTTCGCTCCAGATTTTCTTTATTGTCTGCTACAAAAATAGTCTTTTGCCGGCAGGAAAACGAGACTAATTCATTTCTCTGATTATATTGCCACCAACAAGTGGATGTTGAAACTATTTTTTGGTTTTTGGCAGAATGATTTTAAATGTGGTTCCTGTCCCCAGAGCCGATGATTTAACAAATATTTTGCCTGCGTGATAATCCTCAACAATTCGTTTGGAGAGACTTAAACCGAGTCCCCAGCCTCTGCGTTTTGTAGAATATCCCGGACGAAAAACATCTTTGCGTTTTTTAATATCAATGCCCTTGCCATCATCGGTAACATCAATTTCAACTTTGTTTTTGTTGTTCATAATGATGAATTCAATTTTCCCGTCGCGCTGTTCAATCGCATCCAATGCATTCTTAATGAGATTCTCAATTACCCATTCGAACAGTTCTGCCGACAACATGCAATTTGCTTCCGGACTCCCTGTTACTGTCAGCGAGACACGTTTTCCTGTTTGCGGGATGCGGCGTTGGAAATAATCAACCACTTTCTGAATCACTTCAGTCACATTTTTCTCTTTTAGTTCCGGCTTGGACCCGATTTTCGAAAACCGGTTAGTGATTTTATTAAGCCGTTCAACATCGTCAGTAACTTCTTCGGCAATGTCCTGCACTTTGTCTGGGTCTGCATAGTTATTTTTCAATAGTTCCAGCCAGCCCATGAGACTCGAAATGGGCGTCCCGAATTGATGTGCCGTCTCCTTTGCCATGCCGACCCATATATTGCTTTGCTCGCTTCGCTTGATCTGACTAAAGCTGACATAACCGATAACGAGAAAAAAGAATGCGAGGACCAGTTGCAGATAGGGGTAATAGCGTAACTGCTTAATCAGTCTCGATTCACCATAATGAATTTTTTGAATAACAATGGTGTCTTGCCCGTTAACGAATTTCACCTCAATGGGTTTATGAAAACTGTCCATTTCCTGAAGGGTGGTTTCGAAAAACTTCTTAAGTTCCTCTTTGTTTTTTTTCTGATCGAACTCAATGTTTCTGATAGAGGTCTGATCGTATACGGCAAGATTATCATCCCGGTCAGTAAGGATCATCGGAAAATCGATAGGACGAATTATGTTCTCGAACAAAAAGGTAATATCGGTCATTTCGCTGTTGGCGTTGGCAACATATTGCAAGCCGTCAGCAAACAGTTGCACTATTTGTTTTTCCTTTTTTTCAAGGCGTTCAATGAGGAGGTGTGTATACCAGAGAGTGCCCGCGCCAAAAAAAATGGCGAGGATCAGAAGACTAACTTTGATCTGAACGGAAGCGGGTCCGCCTTTAAGATTCATAAATTACCGGATTATGGTTTGTTCTCTTTTAGGTCCCACGGAAATAATGGAAAATTTGATCTTACCGTATTTTTCGAGGGCGTGAATATATGTACGGGCATTCTCCGGCAGCTCTTCATAGGTGGTGCATCTGGTGATGTCCTGCCCTTTCCATCCCGGAAATATTTTATAAACTGGTTTCAATGCTGCCAGGTCGTTCAGCCCTGTTGGAAACCCTGTGATCCTCTTCCCATACAATTTATAAGCAATACAAATTGGAATTTCTTCAAAAACGCTCAGCACATCAAGTTTGGTGAGTGCGGCTGTAGTAATACCATTAATCATTGCCGAATACCGCACCAGATTTGCATCAAACCAGCCGCATCGCCGTGGTCTCCCGGTGGTAGCGCCAAATTCAAAGCCCGCCTTTCGCAGCAATTCGCCTGTCTCTCCGTGCAGTTCTGTAGGGAAAGGTCCTTCGCCAACCCTGGTTGTATACGCTTTTATGATCCCGATGACTGCTCCAATTTTTACCGGGGGAATACCCGAACCGTTGCACGCACCGCCTGAAATTGTGTTGGAGGAAGTTACGAAGGGGTAGGTTCCAAAATCAACATCCAAAGCCGCCCCCTGAGCGCCCTCAAGAAGAATGCGTTTCCGCTTTTTCATCGAATGGTTAAGCAATTCAGCCGTATCACAAACATAGTTCTTCATAATTTGGCCGAACGCCAAATATTCTTCAACAATTTTTTCCGGCACCAGTTCCTGCAGACCGGTATTTCCGCCCAATTGCTGCTTTTTTTCTTCAATATTGAATTGCACTTTGGCCTGGAGAGTGGAACTGTCAAGAAGATCCATCACACGTATACCGCGCCGGGATGCCTTGTCTGTATAACACGGACCAATTCCCCTGCCTGTTGAGCCAATTTTAAGTTTACCACTTTCCTGTATTGAATCCAGCAGTTTGTGCCACGGCATGATCATGTGCGCATTGGAGCTGATAAATAATCTGCCTGAAACCGTTATACCGCTATTTTCAAGAAATTTTATTTCCTGAATCAACGCAGCAGGGTCCAATACTACCCCATTTCCAATAACACATAATGCTTCATCACGAAGTATGCCTGACGGAATAAGATGCAGAACAAATTTCTTGTCTTCGAACTCAACGGTGTGCCCTGCATTGGCGCCTCCCTGATACCTGGCAACAATATCAAATTGGGTAGTCAGGAAATCGACTACTTTGCCTTTTCCCTCATCACCCCATTGGCTGCCAACAATTACTGATGCTTTCATAAACTTATCTCCGTTGTGCTAAGCGGACAAAAAAAATCCGGCAGTTACGCCGGAATGAAATTTAAAAACCTGAATCTATGCGGTGAAACTTTTCACTGCGTCGTCAAGCGAATCAAATGTCTCAAAGATGGTTATAAGCTTGGTGATCATCAGCAAACTATGGATCTTCTCTGTCACGTTTGCCAGTTTCAGATGACCGTTTCCGTTTTTAACCGTTGTTAACCCGCTTATTAGCATTCCGAGTCCGGAACTGTTCATAAATTTTACGTCAGCGAGATCAACAACAATATTTGTTTTACCTTCTTGTATTAATTTTTTCAGCGAGTCACTGAATTCCTGAGCTTCGGGGCCACCCATAACATTTCCCTTTAACTCAAGGATAACAGCTTCGTAGCGTTCAATTACTTTTATCTTCATGGAAATCTCCGATTTTTATTGCAAGTTAAAGATATGTACCTGATTTTCCAAGCAGAAATGAGCTCTTTATCATTTTTCATTCAGCTCCAACAGCTTCATCCCAACGGAAAACATACCCAGGCTGGTCAGTTCCTTCACAAAAGTATAGCGATGTTTGAGAAAGGGTAAAAAATAGTCGGCATTACCGCCGGTAATAAAAACTTCCGGTTCCTTTCCCTGTTTTGCCAAAATGGTTTGGCAGGTTTTTTCAACAAGTGCAACACCTGCAAGGACCACTCCTGAGACCATACAATTTCTAGTGTCAGTTCCCTCTTCCGGTATTGTGCCTTTCATATCCAGACTGGGGAGCAGTGCAGTATCCTGGGAGAGTGCTTTTAATGAAAGCCGGGCTCCCGGAATAATATACCCACCAATGAAGGCGTTTTGTTCGATCAGATTAATGGTTGTTGCCGTTCCAAAATCGACAGTTATAATCGTATCATCGGAAGAACCACCTGTCAACCGGTGCATAAAGGCAGCACCTTCCGCGCCGCATAATCTGTCAATGCCAAGCGTTGCAGGAGGCCGGTATGCATTAGTAAAACTGAACGGAGATTGATAGTTAAGCTGGAACACGTGTCCCTGGAAACGTTTCTGTGTCTGTGCAAGAACAAGTTTCAGTACCTTTGGGTTAACCGAGGCAATGATGACTGCATAGATATCTTCGAATTTGATTTGTTGCGCAAAATTTCGGTCGTTGAGGCGGACATAGGATTCTATCTGCCCCATGGAAATTTTGGTTACTTTAATTGAACTGTTACCAACATCAATAGTCAGTAATTTCATTGTAAAATACTCACTTCACCATAATGAAATGTGATAGTCCTGTCGTTTGTCCGGAGCAGTAAAGCGCCATTTTCATCAACATCGTCAAAAACGCCGTCAAATATCTCACTTCCCTGTTGGACGCTGATCTTATCTCCCATGAGGGGGCAGCGGTCTTTCCAATCTTTCAGCACTCTTTGCGGATTCTTTTCACCCAACAGGATAATTTCTTCGAACTCATTCAGTATTTCTGCAAGTAACCGTTCCCGCGAAACCTCAGTTCCCAATTCAACAGCAAGCGAGGTTGGAGGAATTCTATAGTCACCCACAAAATTTGTCTGGTTAACATTCAACCCAATGCCGACTACCAACCGGGTAAAACTGGCGCCCGAGATAACGCTCTCTGATAATATACCGCAAATTTTCCTATCTCTGATCAGCAGATCATTTGGCCATTTAACGCCGGTCTGCACCTGAAACAGAGAATCGAGCGTTCTTGCCACTGCAACTGCAGACCCGAACGTATAAACAAACGGGTTTATTTCCAACAGCTTTTTATTGGTGATTAAAAGCGAAAAAGTAAGGTTTTCATACTTGGCACTATACCAAGTCCGGTCCATGCGCCCTTTTCCGCTCAATTGCTTCTCGGCAAGAACCACCGAGCCATTTTCCTCAAACCCATTCTCCCGCTTCAGCAGGAGGGTGTTAGTGGAATCAGTTTCATCAATAAGTGAGAAGTTACGTCCCAGCCATTCGGTTTCAAGCTTTAAATTGAATGAAGTAAAATCAAAAGTGTATGAGGTATGTTTATTTTCCATGGTGTCAATTTGACAATTTAGTACTGCGCCAATTAGTCACACTAATGCGCCATTGTTAAGCATTCCCGTATTTCCCGGGTTTATTCAGATGATCTGTCAATTTTTCTATCAATTCAATCCGTTACAGAAAAACCATTGAGATGCGTCCGCAATGTATAAAGACTTCTCAATTTTTCAAAACCAGATCGTCACCTCAATCCATGTTTTTGGAGATTTACTACCCGATGGTCCGGACGTGCAACTACGCAAATTGATGCTACACGGACAGAAAACAACCAATTTTCGCACTTCAGTTCTTAATATGGACAAATTGGCAGGTGCCCAAACCCGCCCGAACAACGATTTCACCCACAGGTGCGATGCGTGAGGAAAAACATGCAATTTGTATGAATTTCATTTATTTTCCCGGCGTCCCATCATTTTAGACAGAGATAGGATCATGGCACAATAGTTGTATTATATAGGTAATTAATTCACAAACTATGACAATTTTACAGACAATGGAGTATAGATAAAATGGGTAAAATAATAGGAATAGACCTCGGTACGACGAATTCGTGCGTGGCGGTCATGGAAAACAATGAACCTGTAGTGATACCAAATGCCGAAGGCGGACGAACTACCCCGTCAGCGGTGGCATTCACCAAGTCCGGTGAAAGATTAGTAGGCCAGCCTGCCAAGCGCCAGGCGATCACCAATCCTAAGAATACCGTATTCAGTATTAAACGTTTCATGGGTCGTTTCATTGATGAAGTAACCGATGAAATGCGAAAGATCCCGTATGAAGTTATCGCGGGCGACAGCCGTTCAGCCAGAGTAAAAATCAGCGACCGGGTGTATTCACCGCCAGAGATCAGCGCAATGATCCTGCAAAAAATGAAAAAAACAGCAGAAGACTATCTTGGCGAAGAAGTGACTGAAGCCGTTATCACGGTTCCTGCATACTTCAATGATGCACAACGCCAGGCAACCAAAGACGCCGGCGAAATTGCCGGATTGAAAGTTCGCCGTATTATCAACGAACCAACTGCGGCAGCCCTTGCATACGGTCTCGACAAAAAGCATAAAGAACAACTTGTTGCTGTTTATGATCTGGGCGGAGGAACGTTTGACGTTTCGGTTCTCCAACTTGGCGAAGGTGTATTTGAAGTAAAGTCAACCAATGGCGATACTCATCTTGGCGGTGACGATTTTGATCAGAGACTGATCGATTATCTTGCCGATGAGTTCAACAAACAGGAAGGCATCGATCTCCGCAAGGATCCAATGGCTTTGCAGCGCCTGAAAGAAGCCGGCGAAAAAGCTAAAATTGAATTGTCTTCTTCAATGACAACCGATGTAAATCTTCCGTTCATCACTGCAACGCAGGATGGACCTAAGCACATGAACATCACCATCACGCGTGCGAAGTTCGAACAAATGGTGGATGATCTTATTGAGAAGACAAGAATTCCCTGCGAACGCGCAATCAAAGATGCCGGTGTTACAACCGCTGAGATTGATGAAGTCATCCTGGTTGGTGGATCCACCAGAATGCCTAAAGTTCAGGAACTGGTTAAGGCTCTCTTTGGAAAAGAACCGCATCGTGGTGTTAACCCGGATGAAGTTGTAGCCGTCGGCGCAGCTATTCAGGGTGGCGTATTAACCGGTGAAGTGAAAGACGTTCTGTTGCTGGATGTAACTCCGCTTTCCCTGGGAATTGAAACCCTTGGCGGCGTTATGACGGTATTAATACCGGCTAACACAACCATCCCAACAAAGAAGAGTGAAGTGTTCTCAACCGCAAGCGACAATCAACCTTCTGTTGAAATTCACATTCTGCAGGGCGAACGCCCAATGGCAATTGACAACAGAACACTTGGGAAATTCCATCTGGAAGGACTTCCTCCCGCACCGCGTGGGATTCCCCAGATTGAAGTTATTTGCGATATTGATGCCAACGGTATTTTGCACGTAACCGCGAAAGACCGCGCAACGAGCAAAGAACAAAGCATCCGCATCACTTCTTCGAGCGGCCTCTCAAAGGACGATATCGAAAACATGAAGAAGGTTGCAAAAGAACACGCTGAAGACGATAAGAAAAAACGTGACCTCGTTGACATTAAAAACCAGGCAGACAGCCTCGTCTTCCAAACCAAAAAACAGATGGAAGAACTGAAGGACAAAATTCCTGCAGATATGAAAGCCAAGTTGGAAGGACAATTAACCGAACTGGAAGATGCTCAGAAGTCAAACGACTATGACACCATCAAGAAGGCAGTTGATTCGTTCCAGAAAACGTGGAATGAAATAGCACAGAACCTTTACGCACAGGCGGGTGCCCCAGGCCAACAGCCGGGTGCAGGCGCACCGGGTTTTGATCCGGGTGCACAAGGCGGCCAACAGGCTCCCCCTCCTCCTCACCAGGGAGCTGAAGGCGGCAAGGACAAAGAAGTACAAGATGCTACCTTTGAAGTGGTTGATGATAAATAAAACTGTCTGCACCACTGATTGCACCACTTCCCGCGAGCGGGACTTCGGATGCACTCAGGATTGAAGCTGATTTGTATTGATTACACTGATGCCGCAATGGTTTGTATGGTGACGATGTAACTGACAGACTAACTCTTAAAGGCTGTTCCATAATATTATAACGGGACAGCCTTTTTCATTTAACCGTCTGAACCACTGTTTGTTACTATCAGTTTCGTCACATCAAAACCCTGTTCTGTTGCCTGCTTTTTCAGCATCGAAAAAATCTCAGGTTCCAGCTTTGGATTTCTTGAAAGTATCCACAAATATTTCCTGCCGGGTTCTCCTACCATTGAGTACTGATAGTTCAAGGTATCGAGCGCGATAATCCAATAGTCGCCTTTGAAGGGCCAGAAGAACTGCACTTTGAGTTTGGCATTGCCCGTGTTAGGCACAATGAATGCTTTTCCCTGCGCCTCATCGGACTTGGCGGTATCAATTTGACGGCACCGGTTGACCACGCGGATGGTTTCACTGTCAAGAAGACTGTATTCCGCGATGCTTTGCTCGCATTGAGATTGAAATTTATTTGGGAGGCGGGCAATTTCGTACCACTTGCCCAGATAACGGTTGGCGTCGACGTAGTTGACGGTAGGCAAGGGAGCATATGAGCCTCCACATGAAATGCTGACCAGAGGTATCAGTAGCAGCAGCAAAATTACAATATAGTTCATGGGATTCTTCATTGTGCAATTCCTTTGATTGGTTGATCGTTCCTGTTAAAACATCGCCGGCTTACCAAAAAGTTGCAAATAATCACACACACCGGGTAACAGTATACACTTGCCTGATTTAGAACAAAATTGCTTTATATGCAACTTTTCGGCATTCTGATTGTTATATATAATGAATATATACAGAAAACAGACATAGAAATGAAAATAGCTCTTATACTGAGTACTGTCAGGGAAAACCGTGATGGTAACCGGATTGCGCTGTTTGCCAAGCGGATGCTTGAACAACGCGGACACGACACAACCATAATTGACCCGGCTGAATATCACCTGCCCATGCTTGGGAAGATGTTTCTGGAAATGGTTGAACCGGAAGAAAAATTTGTTGCATTGCACACTATTTTGGATGCAGCTGACGGATTCATCATGATCACGGCGGAATATAACCACAGTGTACCCCCCGCCCTGAAGAATCTGCTTGACCATTTCCGGAAAGAATATTTCCATAAACCAACCGGCATCATATCCTATTCTGCCGGGCCGTTTGGTGGCATAAGAGCCGCTGAGCACTTACGGCAAATTTGCGCGGAATTAAAGACAATTGCAATTCCCCGCTCTCTTCCTATTTCCAGATCGCATGAGTCGATACATGAAGATGGAACATCAGTCAACGGAGATTACGAGAGAAGGAGTATTCCGTTTTTTGATGAATTTGAGTGGTATGCAGAAGCACTGAAGAATCAAAGAAATGTTAAAGGATTGCCGAAGTAGCTAAAAAAGCGCTGTCCCGAAGTTATTTCCGGGACAGCCGTTATTAATAATTACACTACAAGGTCATCTATGTCCGTGTCTTTTTTTTTTGGTTTGGTTTCATAAACCGCATTACTTTCCGCACCTTTAAGGGTAACCTTACCCTCTTTTATACTGCGATAAAGCATATCATTTTCTATCAGGTAGACGAACTGCTTTTTGAACTCTTCAAGCGAGACACCGCAGGTTGCAGCATATTTTGCCAATTCGTGCGGGTCCTCAAAATCGGATTCATTAAGGCGGAGCATATATCTTCTTGCGATAACAAATGCCTCGGAACTTGGGTCAACCATACGAACCTTGGTTTTCTTTGTCTTTGGATCAAGAATGTCCTTGAAATACATGGGAACAAAATGGCCGTTCTGAATGGAGACCATTGCTGCATTCCCGCCGTTCAGAATAAACTGTGAGGCTGAAAATCCGAGATCTCTGGTATATTCCATATCATACGGGATTGGATCTGCGCAGCGGAGTTCATAGCCAATATTCTTTGCAACAATCGTTACCTTCAGGTTAAAGTCTCTCAAACGCTGGGCAACTTTTGTTTTCAATATCTCGCCAAAATTAACTTCGGCAATACGGATATTATCGTGAGCATCGCGTTCAATGTTAACCATATCCTGCAGGTCAGCTGCTTCGAGGTGTTCGACCAATCCTTCGGCAAGAATTGCTACACCATCGGATTTTCCATAGCTCAAACGCTTGATGATAGCGCCGACAAGAATATCGACAATATGTGTAAGCTTGCTTACATTATCCGGGAATTCTTCAGGAATGATAGTGAGGGTTGCGCCGGTTGCCTTTCCGATACCGAGAGCAAGATGGCCTGCCTTGCGTCCCATGGTGACAACAAAATACCATCGTGAAGTGGTTTGCGCGTCGACCATGAGGCTTTTTACAATGTCCACACCGAGGTGACGGGCTGTTTGGAATCCAAAGGTTGGAATTCCATGCGGGAGGTCAAGATCGTTGTCAATGGTTTTGGGAACATGCACAACGTGAATTCTTCCTGCAGCCATTTCTTCAACTTTCATCGCGCTGAATGCGGTATCGTCACCGCCAATGGTGATGAGTTTATCAACGTTCAAACGGAGAAGTGAAGTTACGGTGCTTTCGAGGTGTTTTGGATTTTTTGTCGGATTGCTGCGGGAGATGCCGATATAGGACCCACCGCGAAAGTGAATGCGGCTGACGTTTTGAATGGTTAAATCTTTTGTGTGTGAAATGTCTCCCTCCATGATCCACTGGAATCCGTCTTTGATCCCAATAACTTCGATACCCTCTATTGCAGCCCTGATTGTTGCTGCACCAATAACACTGTTAATTCCAGGGGCGGGGCCACCGCCAACTAATATCGCTAATTTTTTCGGGGCTATCATAACGCTTCCTTTAAATTCAGAAAGAAAATAATTTACCTTAGTAACTTACCTTGCGCCAAATGATGACATCGTTTAATACGTATCCGGCGCTCCTGAGCGAAACTATGCACCAAATATAAAAACATATTTTCAATTAGGAAAAGATGTCAACTTTTTTTCTGAATTACCCCCGAAGCGACAATTGCTTGCTAGTTGTTAAGCACTTTCAATTTTGCAAACTTAAGCATCAGTTGTTTAACGTTATTGTTTTCAAAGATCACGGTAACTTTTTGATTGTCACCGGCGCCAACTACCTGGGCAATTTTCCCAAGGCCGAATTTTTCATGCATAACGCGTGAGCCGACTTTAAGATTGACGTTGGTATTGCGTGAGAAATCGACGTAATCGATATTCTCGAAATACTCGTAGTAAATTTCTTTTTTCGATTTACGGTTAGCGCGGCGTGCTGCTGATCCGTCGTCTTCAGAAACATATTCCGGAGCAATTTCATCAATGAAACGTGAGCGGCTTTGATAGGCCACTTCGCCAAAACGGTAGCGGCTTCTGGCGTGAGTGAGAAATATTTTTTTCTCCGCGCGGGTGAGCGCCACGTAGAACAAGCGTCTTTCTTCATCCACTGAAGCTTCGGAGCTGAACTTGTTTGAAAGCGGGAAAATATCCTCTTCCAATCCGGTGACGAACACCACGGGGAATTCGAGTCCCTTTGCGCTGTGCACAGTCATCAGCGAAACAACATTGGTTTTGTCGTCTTTCAATTCCTGATCGGTCACCAGTGAAACTTCCTGGAGATAATCTTCAAGCGTTGCTTCGGCATTGGTTTTGTTATATTCAGTGATGGCAGCCATCAACGATTCGATGTTACCCAGGCGGTCCATTGATTCGATAGTGTTTTCCTCTTTGAACGCGGGTATCAACTGTAATTCATCAATGAGTGACCGGCTGAGTTCGCTTATGGAAAGCTTTGCTTTAAGGCTGATATATTTATCAAGCAGCACTTTGAAATTCTTGACGTGCTTTTGAATTCGTTCCTTGATATCAATTACTTCGAACACGCGCGACATGGTTTCGAAGAGCGTAATGTTATGTTTGCGCGCGAAGGTAATCATCTTCCTGATGGTGGTCATGCCAATTCCCCGCTGGGGGAAGTTCATGATGCGGAGGAGGCTTTCCTCATCGCGTTGGTTGGCAATAACCTTCAGGTACGCGATCAGGTCTTTCACTTCGCGGCGTTTATAGAACTCGATGCCGCCAATGATGACATAGGAGATGCCTTCACGGAGGAAGATGTCTTCCATTGCCCGTGACTGGGCATTGGTGCGGTAGAATATGGCAAAGTCTTTATAGGAGAATTTGTTGTGGTGAATCTCTTCTTTGATGATCTTTGCAATTTGCAGTGCTTCATCTTTTTCATCGGTACATTTCACCAGGGTAAGCAGCTCGCCATCTTCGTTGTCGGTGAACAAGGTTTTCTCAAGCTGGTTTTCGTTACGCTTGATAACGGAATCGGCAGCAGCGAGAATGTTCTTGGTTGAGCGATAGTTTTTTTGCAACGGGAACGTTTTAGCCTTGGAAAACTCCTTGGTGAAATTGAGCATGTTCTTTAGCTCCGCGCCCCGCCAGCTATAGATGCTCTGGGCATCGTCACCAACAGCACAAATGAGGCCGTCTTTGCTGGAGAGCACCTTCATCAGTTCATATTGAATGACGTTGGTGTCCTGAAATTCATCAACCAGTATATAGGCAAATTTCTTTTTGTATTTCTGCAGTACTGTTTTCTTCTTATCGAACAATTCAACCGGTTTCAGGAGCAGATCTTCAAAATCCATTGCATTGTTGGCAGCCAATTGCGCCTGATATTTGGCAAACAGTTCGCCAAATTTATGATCTACCGTGGAGACTGCATGATTCTGCAGATATTCCTGTGGCAGGATCATCAGGTTTTTGAAATAGCTGATCCGGTGCCTGACCTGCGCAGAACTGGAGAAGTCGTCGGAAAGTTTAAAGTCATCGATGAGATTGGAGATGAGCGAATTTGAATCTTCAGTATCGTAAATAGAAAAATTCTTCGTATAATTAAGGTGCTCAGCTTCGACCCTTAGAATTTTGGCGAAAATGGAATGAAAAGTACCCATCCACAGGTAATCGGCCTTTGAGCCAATTAAATTGCGGATTCGTTCTTTCATTTCCTTTGCGGCTTTATTGGTAAAAGTCAGCGCCAAAATTGAAGAGGGGTCATATCCTTTTTCCAAAAGATAGGCAATTTTATAAGTGAGTACCCTTGTTTTTCCTGAGCCTGCACCGGCAACAATAAGATGAGGTCCTTCGTTATAGGTTACAGCAGCTTTTTGTTCAGCGTTCAGCGATTTGAAATCGATCATATACCCGTAGTCTTGATTTTTTAAGCTGCAAATATACAAAACGTTTAATCCAATAAAAAGCCAATAACTAAGGGGTGGGGCCATCATCACGGCCTATTCCACAACCACGGATTAAGCTGATCTTACCACAGATTCACCTAATGCAGGATGATTACGCTGATTGAGGAGATGACTGCACAGTACCGGTGCGGTAATAGTGGTTAAAGTTGAGAAGAAAAAAGGTTGGAATTGGGGTTCTAAACGCAAACTATTACCACTATAACCACTATTTCGTTTATTTGTTTTTGGGGATATGCACAACCCGGAAAATAATGTCACCCCTTCGGGGGTCTGATATTAATTACTATTGGTAACAACAATAATTTCCCTACAATAATTTCACTCCTTCGGAGTTTGGAAGCGGAAGACCGGGCCACTTCGACTGCGCTCAGTGACCTGGAGAGCACAATGACTGGGGAAGTTTTTACCGGTTTGCGGCGGGTTTTACCGGGGGTGGTAATAGTTTATTTGAGTGAAAAAGTTCGAATACGAGGCGAAAAACGCTATTCTCAGTCTGGTTTTTGAACTTTTACTGGTTTTACCGGTTTTACCGCTTTTACCGGTTTTACCGGTTTTACCACTTTTACCGGTTTTACCACTTTTACCGGTATTTTGGTACTGTCTGGTGCTTTCGAATCCACCCTGTGTCGCAGCGAACCCCTCCCGGCCTCCCCTTTCGGAAAGGGGAGGTGTTGGTGGTGCGGAAAACTATTATTGAAGTACCGGTTTTACACCTTTTTCTAGTGCTTATTGGAATTTCATTGCATTGTGGCCGCAGCGGACATTTTTTGCCTGGCAGACAGAGTAATGGACAAGTTTTCAAAGAACACGAATAGGATCAAGAGAATTGAGATTGTGGAAATTAATGAGGGACTTGTGCAGGATGCATGCTGCCCCGTGCAGGTGCATGATGCAGTGCACAACGCAGTGCGGCGTGCACTAACCGTCTGAACTTTGATTTTTTTGATTTGTGTGATTTATGTGAGTTGGAAGGGCTCTGGCGCAGGCTAAAATGTCTGAAGCCGTCCCGGTTGAACGGCTTCAGATGATTGTTCATTAATGACTGTATGATGAACAGACAACTATGTCTGTATCTATGATCCTCAACTATTTGATGAGTGTCATTTTCTTAATTGACTTGAAACCGTTGCATTCGATCTGGTAGAAATAAACACCGCTTGAGAGGTGCGAGGCGTTGAATTCTGCCTGATAACTGCCTGCGGATTTTTCTTCGTCAACCAGTTTGATCACTTCTTTACCAAGCATATCATAGACTCTGAGCGTTACACGGCCTGCTTTGGGAAGCTGATAGTTGATTACCGTTACAGGGTTGAACGGGTTGGGATAGTTTTGCGATAAGGCATATTCTTTTACAACTGCCTTACCGTTGTAACTGACCTTATTCAGCATTTTTTTATCCAATACCTGCTCAAAAGCAACTTTCTGTGTCACCGCGTATTGCATTGGAGAGTTGCTCCCGGCGACCAAACGCAGCACTACAGTTCTTGAACCTATGCCGTTTGCATCCACGTCATAACCGGCATTTTTATACGGGCTAAGGTTTGCCTTAGAAAAGACTGCTTCATCATAAGAGCCCAGCACTTCACCGGTTAAGGCGTCTTCAAGCCGGAGCTTAAAGGATACTCTATCGTTTTCGCTCAACACGCCCAGTGCATTTGCCTTATCGACAACGGCATAGAGCACATTGTAGCTGAATGAAGAATTGTCAGTAAGCAGGAATGGCTGCGTGACCAGATATTTGTTGGCACTTTCAACCGTGTTGATGACCACGGAGTCCGGTATCTCCGGGAATGCCACCGGTTTGCCGTCAACGCGAATATCTCCCAGGCGGAAGCGGAATTGCGCGCTGTCGCGGAAGGCTGTGCCTGAACGGTAGAGCGATATATTGTTGGGCAGAGCTTTCTGCATAACCGAACTGGAAGACTTTGTAAGCTTATATGGACTTTGCGATGTGTTCAGGGCCAATCCCATCATGTCGGTATAGTTTCCGCTTGTGTGAAACCCGTTCGTAACCTGAAGATTCTGTCCTGTTGTTCCGAAATCACGGAATGTGTAGAATTCATTGTTCTTCATGAAATAGTTCTGGTATGTACTCCCGGACTGTTTAACCCAGCCGATGAGATATCCGCCGCCATTTACGCCATCCATAGTGCGGTTGATGCTGGCCTGACGCACGTAATCGTCAAAATTCCAGAATTGGTTGCCGCTGTTCACCCCGCGAAACACGGTTGTATACTCCGTGTACTCTTCATCGGTAGCAGGATCAGTGAGGGTCCCATATCCAGTCCATGCCACGCGTGCTTCACCATCAGAAAGAACAATTATTGTAGGATCGTTATGCTGTGTGAAGCCTGAACCGGTGGATATATTCTGGATTGTTGAGTTATATATATCAGTCCCACTCGGAGTAAGAATGCTATAGTATATGGCGTGGTCTCCTCCTTCAAAAGCCAGATAGAAAGTACCTGAACCAGTGGAAGTTTTGAGCGAAGTAAGCGCGGGATTTTTTTTTGCTGACTGTTCCGATAATAGTTCCCGACCCAATTTGGGATAATCCGTAGTAGTCGCCAAATGATCCGTACCAGCTGAATAAGTTATTTGAGGAGGTCGATCCATAGACAACCATTATATTATTATAGTAGCCCATCTCAACGGCAGCAAACAGCTCTTCGTTTGTCCCGCGGTACATTGAACTGCTGATAACACAGGGAGAGGAATATACCGGAGTAAGGTTATTGGTATAGTGGAAACCGACCACTACCAGATCATAGAAGTTGTTGCCAGTTGCCCTGAAATACGTAATTGCGATATAAGTATCTGTTCCGTACATATGGTTATATGCCACAACTGGATTCAGGCAGGAGTTACTTCCCGAGATGGGCAAACTGCTGTTTTGTATCTGCCATGTGGCGCCATTATCGGTTGATATCTCATACCATATCTGCCCCATGCTCTCATACACATTGTGCAGAATACCATTCGGGTAAGAAGTGGTCGGATCGGATTTGACAATTTTGCGCACCCGGCCTGGCGAAATTTGAACTGCTGTTGGTTGCCGAAAGGGCCTTATAAATTGCCGTGTAGGTGGTGTTATTGGTCGGTGAAATTGTCCTTGGATTTTCGTTTGCAAAATAATCTGACCAACGGCTGAATTTATATACCGTGTTGTTGGCATCGGTGATGCTTGCAGGGGCCGAGAGACTGCCGGTGTTTCCCACGACAATTGGTGACTGTGCGTCAGCGTTTTGAGTTACGTTAATTTCGGGTTGGGTTTTAACCAATGATATTCTGCAGTTCTTCTTCATCTCCGCCTGAATTAGCGCACTTACATCGGAGTTGGTAAGTTGGGCTGTATAGTTTCGAGATGATGAAATAGGAACAAAAACTGTTGTCTGAACATTTTTTTTATTCCATAAGCTTTGATTATTTCCCGTTGAATTCCACACCCAATCACTTTCTCCAATTGTTTGGTCGATTGCTCCAATAGGAAGAGATAAATCCCCTACATACCCAATCTGCGTTGGGGAGTTTTCGGGTGTAGTATAATTATTAACATACAGTAGTCCACCCTGAAAACTATTTTGAATTTGAACTTTGTAGTAGCAGGTTACAGTAAAAGAATATTCTATCGGATTTGTCAAATTATTACAATTCCCATCCAAACCAGAAAAACCGAATTTGACCGTATGCACTCCGGGTGAAAAAGTAATATTATAGGAAGCAGGAACAAAGGTATTTGGGGGAGAACACCGGCCCGTATTTAATATCGTCCCGTCCAGCATAATGACCACCTTGGGGAAGTAAAGCTTATCCAAGCCGGAATAGGAAAAATTATACGTGCCTGTTGCCATGAGACTCGTGTAAGGAACAATAACTTCAGTCGGCCCAGAGTACGTGAATGTTGCCGGTAGCAATTCGCCACTAAATAGAAGCAAACAGACAAAACGAAAGGCAACAAAAAAATTGCGTAACATAATTAACCTCGCGATATGAATAATGGTGGTCATTATTTATATTTGAGAAACAAATAAAGACAAACAGAGGAATTCCTTCTGCATGGCTCGACACCATTGTTTTATTTGTATTCATTGGGATGGCGTGACCGCGCCATCCCTTTTTATTAAAAATCAGAAGGTTATTCTTTCAGCTTTCCATGTATAAAATACTGGTTCTGATTAAAAAAATCGAATGCCATGCTGAATACATCTTTGTCAAACAATATTCTTGTGGAATAATCTACTTGAAACTTAAAGAGCATTTTCAGGTCTGTTCCATCATAGTGCGCAATGCCGCTTGTTGAGTCGGCTTCGTAACCAAAAATCAATATATCTTTCTCCGAGCGGCCCAAGACACCGGACCCTATAGATGCTGGGCTGAAATCCTTAACGAGAACTACACCCCCGTTCTGATATTTGTTGATCGCATGACGATTGCTGAACACGGTCCACTGGCTGAAATATACTCTGCCGTTCATTTTACCAAGATTCAGCAGATCATCACCTGCATAGATTTGCCTCAGATTTCCTTCCTTAAACGTATAGAGAAAATAATGTGGGGAACCTTGCACAGATTCAGCAGCAATGAGATAGGTGTCTTCAATATCATCGTGTATAATCTGATAAAATATTTGCTCCAATTCGGGGATTTTAACAAAAGACCATGTCTTCCCTTCAAAATGCTCCATAATCGCAGTTATTTTCATCCCCGCAGTGTCCGAAACGTTTCCGGTTACGTAAATATCGTCTGGGGACTTTCCGCACATATCATTGATAACTATCTCATTATATGCGTCCATACTTGGCTTCTGAAATAGGTCCCATGAAGTACCGCCATAATGCCAAAGTTCCCCCCTTGTTGTTCCGAGCCAAATGTTGTTGGAGGAAAAGCCAAAGAGTACCTGACCGCTGATAATTTGTTTTTGGGGGGGCTGGCTCCAATTTTTCCCATCGTAATGCCAAAGTGATTTTGTTTCACTCATAAAAACCCCAACTGCCCAAATATCATCTGGCGAAGTTCCCCAAATACGGGTAAAAAAGCCGTGCTGTGGAGGTATGGTATCCACCGTCCACACATAGTCCCGTCTGCCGGGGGTTGTGTCGTCAACGGATGGGCCAGTGGGCGATTTTTTGCAGGAACTGTTTAGCAACACGAAAATTGATAAAAGTACAGCTTTACAGACAATTATTGCTTTTTGCAAATTCATTTATGGCTTTCTCAATTGCAGGGTTAAATGGTGAATATGGAATATCTATTTCGATAGTGGTTTAACGAAACACAGATTAAATATTCGTGGTGGAATACAGCATTCCCCGGATAACGCGGCCCGGTGGATGTTCTTTGCGCAAAAGGGAGATAATACAAAAGGATGCTTTCAATGCATGAAAGCACATGAAGAAAAGAAAAACTCAACAGAATCAAAATACACTCGTTCAAAACAACAGTTCCCGCCCAGGAGAAATTGTTTATTAATTTGTTTAGTTCCGTTTTCAATTTACAAAAAAAAATGAAATGCAAATGAATTTTGTGTTAGTAACTCGTGTTACGCAACTATTCCAATTGACTTGCCACTAGCTTCAGCTCGTAGATCATTCTCACCCGCTGAAATCGGCTTTAGCCACAAATCTTAGCTCTGTTAGTGGCTAAAGCCAATATTTAGAGGGTTCATCTATCCCACGACTTGAAAGTCGTGGCTATTCAATCTTTGATTTTGCGTAACATGACTGAGTAATATGTGCAGGATGCAAGATGCACCGTGCAGGTGCATGGTGCAGTGCACAATGCAGTGCGGCGTGCACATAGGGTTTTTAAGATTTTTTTGATGGGTATGATTTTCCAAAAGCTTCTGCCCAAGAATACTTGTCCATTAAACCGTCAAGTTTCGCTTGGCAGTATACCCACAGTTATATCCTTATGTAAATGCTTGCGAATGGCATTTCGGCCGATACTGATTTCATCAACGAACCGGAGGAAGCGTTGCCGCGCGACCTCCTTCTTTTTTTTATAAATTCTTACCTTAATCTTTTAGCTTTCCATGCAGAATCATATTATATCTGGAACCGGTAGAAAGATAAAAATCTTTAAATAAGAAGAAAACTTCCTTTTCAAACAGGGCCGGCTTTCCTATATACATGTCCAACGGGTAAAGAACAGAAACATCTGTCCCATTCCAATGCAGCAGACCATTGTGATTAAGTGAAAAGATATCGTTGGCATTTCTGGGGAAAAACAAGGGGTACTGGAGTATATTCGAGAAATCTTTCCAGAGAAGAAGCCTCCCATCTGAATAACAAAACAACCTTCGGTCAATATGAACAAGGTATTGACCGTCAACTGTGATTATGTGAGCTACTTCAGTGCCTTCATACAATTTCCTGAACTCGTTCCCGGTTTTAACATATACATAGTAAGTGGTTGATCCTGGCATTTCAGAGACCCCGGCCAACAACAAATCGTTCGTTCCCGTTGGAATTCTGATGTCTTTAAAATATACGCAAAGTTCAGGCACCGAGATCGAGTCCCACTTTGCACCATTATATTTCCAAATCATCGCGTGAGGATATCCTTCACTGTTTTGCGCGGCTCCAACTGCGTATATCTCATTCGGGCTGGGCCCCCAAATATCCTCAAAAGAAAGACCACGGGGGAAACCTTCAGGCTGCAGGGAGGCAGATTGGTGCCAACTGCCAGTATAGTGCCAAATAATTCCGCCATCCCCCGCCGCCCAAACATCATTTTGAGAAAAGCCATAAATTGCTGAAAACATGGTGGATTGCTCAGTCCCCAGATTTGTTTCCCATTTGTTCCCGTCGTAATGCCACAAGACAAGCTCTGATGCGCCTGTCCCCACAGCCCACACATCATTTGGGGCACTGCCCCACAATTTTATCATGTAAAGGGGCTCACCATGGCTTTCGAGGGTATCCATAGTCCAAACATAATCACGCCTTCCCGGTGCAACATTCTCCGAAGGTCCGCGCACGGAATCCACCGGTTCTGTTGAGGACTTCTTACAGGATTCCAGAAGTAAAAGTGCTCCCAAAAACAACAGACAGGCAAATATCAGTTGTTTTGATTTTGCGAAATATCTTTTATTTGTTTTCATAAAAATTAATTTATTTTGTTATTCGGAAAGCAAGCGTAATGAACGGTCCAGGGAAAATCCATGAACGATAAGGACCAGACCATTGAAGTCCATCCCGGGAAGGGAGGCATAATGCTGCGTTCCCTGATGAAATTGCAGATCAAAATGGTTAACCAGATACTCGATAATTTCCGAATTTGCCATGCAATTTATGAGCTGCAACAAGCCGCTTCCTTTAACAGAAAAACCATATGTTTTATCATAACCGGCTCCGGCTCCTGAAAAATTTCCCCTGCTTATCGTCAAAAAGCCCGCCAGTTCAACCCCAAAACCACGGCGGCACATTATTTGGTCATCACCCTTCCTTGCAATCAAATTCCTGATAACCGAAATACCGCCAAGCCCCCCGGCATAGTGGATATCTTCGTCACCCGCTCCGGCAGAATTCTCATAAAGAAATCGTTCGGCTTCGGTTGTCCATGTAACCGAGAATGCTTTTACTTTCCGTTTACAGAAAGCTGCATCAGTGCCAAAGTTGAGAGAGTAGCCCAGGTTTGTCTGCCGCGGGCCCGCCGCATAACCACGAGCAGCTCCAACATATATATTATCTCCCTGATTACGACGAACCAATCCAATGCTCAGATTAATGAACGGATCGTATCCTTCGACAATTCGTTGAGCGGGAAGTATATATTCATGCAACGGTACATTCATAAGCACACCATAATCAAAGAAATCAATCTTGCTGTCTCCGTCAGTATATTTCAGATACTCCGGATTTTCAGGGTGATTAAGAGTACCGTGTTTCCAGGTAAACCCAAAGGAAAGGTCGATAAATGAATGGAGCCCCACTCCCAAAGCGTATGCTTTATAAATATCGGTGAGATTGCTGACAACAATGGGATCGGTTCCACCGATGTAAGAAAAGCCCTTCGTCCCACGATCCAACGTGGAATTGATGAATCCAAATCCAACACTTATATCCAGATTGCGCACTGCCTGTTTCAGATTCAAACCAATCGTAACAGCCTGATTATCAAACGTGACATCACGACCAAGAAACAGATTGGTTTTGGAAGTATAAAAATGTGAACCGATGTTGTTGGTTTTGCTCCACGAACCTAACTGAGCCGGATTGAGAGAAAACGCAAAGGGATCGTCCGTAAGTACCGATGTCCCCGTTCCTCCCTGACCGCTTAGCAGGCTGGAATGAGAAAATGCAGGGCTAACAAAATATGACTGGCAATAACCGCAGAGAGTCATCCCCAAAAACAGGTAAGCGAATAGTTGCTGAGCGGAAAACTTCATACTATCTCCTTCTAAATAATGGACAATTAATTTATATTTATCGTTCTGTTGGTCGACCATATCAGAGATGCACCTGCCAAAGGCTACACGCCTTGATCTCAGAAAGATAACGTATCAATTGTCTATAGTTCATTCCGGATTATTCGAAATACATAAGGGCAGTTTACTCCCAAGAGTATCGAATGCGGAACAGAATAAATCGAACAACCGATGCCACGTAAAGTTTTGGGCCGAATAATTGATAAAATTATTGCTTTGCAAATCTTTTTTGCATTTTCATATTTCATGAACAGCATTCCGGATTGCAGGGTTAAATTGTGTATAGGGATGTTTTTCCCAATAGTGTTTGATGGATTGCAAATTACATATTCACTGGGGAATACTACATTAACCGGATAACGCGGCCCGGCGGATGTTCTTTGCGCAAAAGGGAGATAATACAAAAGGATGCTTTCAATGCATGAAAGCACTTGGAGAAAAGAAAAATTTGCCGAAATTCGAAAACACTTGCTCAAAACAACAGTTCCCGCCCAGGAGAATTTGTTTATTAATTTGTTTAGTTCCGTATATAATTTACGAAAAAAAAAAAAATGAAATGCAAATGAAATTTGGGTTGGTAACTCATGTTACGCAACTATTCCAATTGACTTGCCACGAGCTTCAGCTCGTAGATCATTCTCACCCGCTGAAATCGGCTTTAGCCACAAATCTTAGCTCTGTTAGTGGCTAAAGCCAATATTTAGAGGGTGCATCTATCCCACGACTTGAAAGTCGTGGCTATTCAATCTTTGATTTTGCGTAACAAGGCTTAGCAATTAATTGAGCAGCAGTTTGGAGGAATGATTATTTAGAACCTGGTCGGGCAAATAACCCACATTCAACTCAGTAAAGCTCGGCATCTGTGTAATCATATGGTCTTTTTGAAAAGCACGGATTAGGCAGATTCCCGTCACTGCGTGACAGGAATGACAGCCTGCATTAAATCGGCGTGCATGCAGCACAATATTAGTGGCATGTCAGCAAAAGCGTCAATTCACAGAAGGGGTCATGGATGAACCAATTAGCCTGTAAAGATTATACTGGACCGCAACTCCCCTATTGCAAATAATCCGGCCAAATCAGTCAGAAACTCAGTTATTACTTGACATTAAAGGCTAATGCGACTAATTTTATTTTTTACAATCAGCAGACTTAGGAATATGAAACAAAATCCGGGTTTTTTCTTCATTGCAGCAGTTTTGGCGCTTATTCCATTGTTATTTTTTATGAGTTGCCAGTCAACAAGCAACCCAGTAATAGACAATTCAGGAACCGGGGGCAGCACCGGCACCACGAACGTTACCGTAACCGGAATAATACTTGAATCCGCCACCAAAACCGTTCTGGACAGTGCGTTCGTCACTATATATTACGGATCGGGAATTGCCTCGGGATACACAGGCACGGACGGAAAATATTCCATTCAATTCTACATTGATACCAGCAAAACTGTCCTTATTATTGCAACCAAAACCGGATATAAACCGGACACGCTAACCGGATACGTCGCCAAGAACGCCGTTAACAATTTTGGCAACCGAATCCTTTCTCTTGTTGGAACAGCTTCGACCAAAAGCGGTCCTCCGGCGGCAATTTACCTTTACAGTCAGTCTGCAACTTCGCTTGGCATTCAGGGTCCCGGCTCACCGGTAACCGGAAGCCTCGTGTTCCAGGTTGTGGATTCATTGGGGCATGCCATCGATGCCAGCCACTCAACGCTGGTGAAATTCAGTTTTGGCGGGCATCCAAACGGCGGTGAATTCCTCAGTCCGCAACCTTCACTGGTCTATACCGATTCCACCGGACGGGCTACTGTTGTGCTCACCTCAGGCACCAAGGCAGGTCCGGTGCAGGTGATTGCACAGGTTGATCTTACCGATCACAGCATTTATTCACTGCCGGTCAGTTATACCATTTTTGGCGGTCTGCCGCAGCAAAGCCACTTCGGCATCGCAGCCCAGTATCTGAATTTTGCGGGGTATGACATATTTGGCCAGCAGGACAAACTGACTGCATATTTGGGAGACCGTTACGGAAATCCGGTAAAACCCAACACCTCCGTTTATTTTACAACAACCGGCGGCATAATCGAAGGAATGGCCCAGACGTCTTCCATCGGTGCCGGAACAGTGAGCCTGATATCTTCGGAACCCCGACCAATTCACCCTACGAGGGGAGCAGGATTTGCAACGGTAACGGCTTCCACGGCCGATGAAAATTCGCAGACGATATCCACCTCGATGGATATTCTGTTTTCCGGTATTCCGGTTTTAACTATCTCACCATCAAGTTTCGATATCCCCAATGCAGGGTCACAGGATTTTACGTTTGAGGTTAAGGATGAAAATGGGAATCCACTGGCACCAGGCACCAATATCAGCGTAACCGTTGAGGGCGATAACGTGAAGACAGCCGGGGAAACAAGTTTTGAGATGCCGGATACGCAGAGCAAATATTATACAAAGTTTAAGTTCCAGGTATATGATTCAGTAGATACGATCAATATCGCCAAGCCGATTTCAATTAAACTTAAATCATCAGGACCAAACGGAAATTCATTGCTTTCAATAAGCGGAGTCAGCCGGTAGCATTTTATTTTGATAATTTAAAAATCCCGCTTTGACAAAAAATATGTTAGAGCGGGATTTTGTTTTAATTGGCGAACCTGTCGACATGTTATAAAGTGAGAAGGACAAAGAGACAGCGTTCGCGAGCAGGTGGTAAATTAACAACACGATAGATATTTATTGACAAACCGGTTCAACCCAATTAATGGGTTTTGTTCGCCGCCATTCAGGGACGGAGGGTTCTTCAGCAAGTTACCGCGGGCATACGAGGCTGTTGCACGATACATTCCGTGCAGATTTCAGCTTTAAAACTTTGCTTATAGGCGCTAATCGTGAGATTGCCCAGCACACGGGATCTCGGATGCACTCGACTTCTCCCGCGAGGACGCGCATGGTCGTCAACTTAACAGTTATGTATGAGGAAAGCTTTGTGCCCCAGGGAATGGTATCGGATATAATGCTGATCTTTTGCTCATTTTCCTGTTTCGAAATTCACTCCATAGCCATTTATGCCGCTCCTTTCGGAGCTCATGAAATTTGGTGGATATATCTCAACCAGGGGCTGACGCCCCTGGCTACAAATATGTCGCTCCGATTGGAGCTTTAGCTTTTTATCTTTTCTACGGCGAAGCCATGCTGCCGGCATAACTATTTCGCCCCTGCCGGGGCTTCTGAAACAACAATTCAACATGGATGGTATTCTTAGGGAGCAAAACATTATCGAATTGAGAGTTTGAGGAGTGGAGTACAAAAGCAATTATGCTGAAATAACCATGTTAAGTTGTCGCGTGTGCGCCAGACGGGATCATGCAGTCATTCAACTTTAGTCCTTTCAGGACATTAACAAATTAGAATAACGTTAACTTCCCTTGCTAAGAAGTACATATTGATTATTATATCTCTGTCATCCAGATTATAGGTTGACACTTATGCACCACCGCGGGACGCGGATGTGAAGGGAGTTACACAGATCGGGATCAGAATGTCTGGTGAGGCGCCTGTACCAAGCGGCTTAACAATATTGACCCAGCTACGGAAACATTGAGCGACTCCCCTTCGCCTTGCCGTGGGATCATGATCTTTCTGGTTAGCAAGTTTTCCACCTGTTGACTGATGCCATTAGCTTCATTGCCAAGAACGAGCAGCGTTTTATCGTTGACGGCCACTTCCCGGTAATCAACACCATTCATATCTGCACCCAGAACAGAGAACCCGTTCCGTTTGTATTTATTCAATACAGACCGTTCTTCATCATCATAAATAACTTCAGCAAAAAAGAATGCACCTGCCGCGCTGCGTATAACTTTGGGATTATAGATATCGATTGCATCCGCGGAGAGGATTATGGCTTTAACGCCAAACCAAAGCGCCGAGCGAATCAGGGTGCCCACGTTGCCGGGTTCTGAAACACCGTCGAGATAGAGAATAAAGTTGCTGCGCATTTTGGTGATCTTTTGTTCGGGGATGCGGAACACGCCGCCGATGCCCTGCGGTGACTGTGTATCGCTGATGGATTTAAAATCCAGTTCTGGTATGATCCGCGTGGATATCTTTTTGAAGTGCGGCTTTTCCAATTGTTCAGCATGCTTTTGAAGAAAAGTTTCAGTAGCCAGCAGTTGCACACAGGGATAGGTACTTTTAACAGCTTCTTCAAGCACGCGCAGGCCTTCCACAAAAAACAGTTTGTGCAGTTCACGAAATTTTTTCTGTTTCAGGGAAGTCAGAAGTTTCACTTCACGTCGCGTGATCATAGCAGCGGCTCATAATCTTGTTTAGTGCTGTCGGCCTGATCCTTTACGAGTTGTTTAAGATATTCCCATGAGTATAGTCCGGTATCGTGCCCATCCTTCCAGGAAATTTGAATTGCATAACCGCCAACAGGTTTAATTCCTGTTATCATATAGCTGTCAGGGCTTTTCTCAGCTTTGGGAGGAAGATAGGTATGGAGCAATATAGTCTCGCCTTTACAGCCCGCGCAGGGGCATTCATCTCTGAGGCAGGTTACGGGAATAGTCCAGATATCTTCATCGCTCCAGACAATTTGAAAATTTCCGTTTGCCACTTTTAACTGTTTTGGTTTCATAAAACTGAGCCTTTAATTGAGTATCTCGGTCAGCAAATTGGTCATTATCAACTTGGGTTCAAATTGTGAGGTTTTGCAGGAAACATCTGCCGCCAACAATGCTTCTGCAATTTTTTTTCTTTTTTCGAGCGGATAGGTCCGGCTCATTGCCCTGAATGCATCCAGTTTCCAAACAAATATATCGGTTACTTTTGCTATATCCTGCTGTGCCATGTTTTTGCCGGAAAGCTCGGCAACGCGCGCAATTTTGAGGAACAGGTTGTTCAGGTAACCAATAAGCGGTAACGGGGACTCGCCCAAGTCGAGCAGCGTATACACTATTTTGAATGCTTCCTTTTTGTCACGGTTCCTGAGCGCGTTCTCAATTTCGTATATCTCATAGGTCTTGGTATTTACATTCTGCCCAAGAATAATTTCTTTTGTTATTTGGGACTGCGAATCACCAATATACAACAGTATTTTATTCAGCTGCATCTCCAGGATGGAGCGATCTTCGCCTGACTGCTCAATGAGCAGTTGTGCGCCGTCTTTAGTTATCACCTTCCCCTTTTCGCCGGCATACCGGCTTATCCACTCTTCAAGACCGTCAATGCGCATGGATTTGCTCTCAAATGCATAGCCGGAATCTGCTATGGCAGCAGCATACTTTTTATGCTTGGCATTTATTTTACCGTCATAGGTAACAATCAGCACCGTGGTTGTTGCGGGGGATTTTATATACTTAACGAGGATTTCAAAATCTTTTGGCTCCCGTGATTCAGCTTCTTTCAGGACAACGAGTTTTTTTTCTGAGGAAAACGGGAACGAAGTCATTTCGCCCCAGACTTCGTTGAAATCGTTTTTGGAATGGAAGACACGCCAGTCAAAATCTTTGTTTATGTTTGCAGAATAGAACTCTTCCAGCGATTCAAGATTTTTGGTCACCTGGTACGAGTCATCGCCATAGAGGAAGTAAACCGGCAAGGTTTGCTTTTTCTTTATGAGCTGTTCGATTCCGGTAGATGTTTGCGCTGCCATTTGTATTTGCTAATAGTATAAATAAAAAAAATCCGTACCCGATTTAATACGGTTGAAAAGAATCGCATAAGTATTATAAACAAACTGTCTCAAAAGAGTAAAAGGTACACGGATATCACGGATTTGAACGGATTTCCAGGGATATAAATAACTAACTCATGTTACGCAAACTAAGAGATCGAATAGCCACAACTTTCAAGTCGTGGGATATATGTATCATCTAAATGTTGGCTTTAGCCATTAATAGAGCTAAGATTTGTTGCTAAAGCCAATTTCATCGGGTGCGAATGATCCACGAGCTGAAGCTCGTGGCAAGTCAATTGGAATCGTTGCGTAACATGAGTTACTAATTTGATTTTTAAGACAGCCTTTCACCTCGCAACCTGTGCTTTCACAAGGCTTTAAATACTCGCGGGAAGTCAGTACATTAAAGAAACAGTCAAAAAAAAGTACTGCCTGAAGCAAATCGGCCTCAGGCAGTGTTAAGCAATATTATTTCTCGCGGGTAACGATTGTCAGAGATTCGATTTTAACATCTTTAACCGGACGATCGCCTCTGCCCACCGGGGTTTTGCCAATTGCCTGAACAACGTCCATGCCTTTGATAACCTGTCCAAAAATGGTGTGCTTGCCATTAAGGTGCGGAGTGGGAACCAGAGTGATGAAGAACTGGCTTCCGTTGGTATTGGGACCCGCATTAGCCATGGAGAGAATTCCAGGTTTATCGTGTTTCAGATCGGGTGAGAATTCATCCTGAAATGATTTGCCCCAGATGCTTTCTCCGCCTCTGCCAGTTCCGGTAGGATCGCCGCCCTGGATCATGAAATGATCGATTACGCGATGAAAGATGATACCGTTGTAATAATTTTTCTTTGCCAGACCTACAAAATTTTCAACGGTCTTGGGAGCCTGGGCAGGAAACAATTCCAATTCGATTGTTCCCATGGTCGTTTTCATGATTGCAACTTCCATAGTATTCTTCTTTTTTCCTTTAGTTAGTTCTTTAGTTGGTTTCTTCGAAACTGGTTTATCCTGAGCCTGCAAATTTGCGAAGCCAAGGAGAAGCGTCATGCAAAGCAGCGATACAAATAAATGTTTCATTCTTGTCCTTTCCTTATGGTTGAATTGTACCAAAATATAATAAGCTTAAAATCACGATACCAAGCATTACGCGGTACCAAATAAAAACGAAAGTTGAATTATTGCGCAGATATTTCAACAGAAAATCAATGGCCATATATCCGACAACCGCGGAAACCAGAGTTGCCACGCCCATATCAACCAGTTTATCATGATTAAGTGGCAAACTTTGTTTAAACTCCAGTAAACCGCTGGCAAATACGGCAGGAATACTCAGCAGAAAGGAGAAGCGGGCAGCCACGTCACGTTTCAGACCACAAAACAGGGCACCGGTGATTGATGTTCCCGAACGGGAAGAACCGGGGATCAGTGCAAAAGCCTGGGCGACACCGATAAGCACCGAGTCCAACACTGTTATGTCTTCAATATTTTTTTTAAACCGGGCTGTCTTTTCCGCGATTGCCAGAACAACAGCCATCACCAGCATGCTGACACCCAATACCCACAGGTTTTTGGTCCATGGCCCCTCAATTATATGCTTGAAACTTAGCCCCAGCACCGCGATTGGGATGGACCCGGCAATGATCAACCAACCCAATTTAGACTCGGTTGATTGCATGCCATATCTTTTCCGCTGAATAAATGCTTCGGTAATAAATGCTTTTGCAATATTGACCAGATCGCTGAAAAAATATACCAAGACCGCAGCCAATGTACCCAATTGAATGACAGCCATGAACTCGGTCCATTCCTTTGGGTTTGCCTCGCTGATCAGCCCCATGATCTTACCGGAAAAGGTAAGATGTGCCGTGCTGCTGATGGGTAAAAACTCCGAAATACCCTGAACAATGCCCAGAATAATAGCATCAAAGATACTCACATAGTCTCCTTATCAATTAAAAAGAATAAATAACACCCAGTTTAATGCCCACAAAGAACTCAGAAAACTTAACGCCTGTTGCGTTTATGGAAGTACTGCCCATTTTTTGCGATCCGTTTTGCGGGACAGGATAATGGTTATATCCTATGTCACCGCCAATATACGCAAATGTTGACCGCGACAGAGCAGTTCCCGCATCAATTCTTCCAAGAATTCCCCAACCGGTTGCCGTATATTTTACTTCCTGTATTGGAGGAATGGTTTCATATACTGTTAGAAACCGGGGCCCGATGCCACCGCCGAATTTAAATTTATAGCCTTCTCCCGCCATCACTGTATAGATCATTGCAGAAGGCTGAATGGTTGTATACGCCAGGTTATATTTGCTTCCATACAGATCGAAATTAAAGGAATTGGTTTCCAAGCCAAGATCCAGCGCGTATTGGGTGTTTTCAATCCTGTAGCCAGCCTCAACATCAAAAGCAATTGAAGTGCTGAACGATGATAGTTGCTGGTCAGACGGTGCAAAATTCGTATTAAGATAATCACGTACACCGGGAATTGAAATAAGGTTAATTCCCATTGATCCTTTCACATCGATCTGTGCCCGAAGGATAAATGAACTGCCCAATATGACAATAACGCAAAGCCATTTATTCATTAAACTGTTTCCTTACCATTGCGGAATATACTGCCCAAACTTATTTTGCCAAAACGTTGCTTGAAAGCAAAGAGATAAATTACTGCAATTATGGTGATGGTAAAATACGTAAGCGCATGACTTAAAAAAGCATACGAAAAACTGATATTTTCATCAAAGAAATATAGTCCCTGCAAAACGGATCTGGTTATGGTGTGGTAGGAGCCGATTCCGCCGGGAGTGGGGATCATAACGCCGATGGAACTGATAGCCATGGTCACCCATGCCATTCCTGCGGTACAGTTTTGCATACCGAGCATTTGGAACCCGAAATAGGACGAAACCCCATAATTAAGCATGATGGCGATGCTCAGCACCAACGCAATGGTCACATCCCAGGGCGTTTGGAAACATTTGAAGCCCGAAACCAATTTGCCAACGAAAAGTTTCCCTTTTTTTGCAGTTTCATCTGAATACCTGACAAGTACCGAATCAATAAGCGGAGCCAATTTTTGTTCTTTCCAGATAACCAATCCCAGCAAAATAACGACAAGAAGAATACCTATAATGCCAATCATCATGGTGAGGCGCAGCCATCCGAAGGTTTGGTTCAGGTTGGAGCTGTAGATTAATCCGCTTATCAAAACCGCCAGACCAAACATAATCATATCAATGAGGCGTTCAACAACAATGGAACCGAGAACGGATATTCTTGAAATCTTTTCATACTGCCCAAGAAAAACTGCCCTCGACACTTCGCCCATCCGGGGAACCAGATTATTGAAACCGTAGCCAATCATGACCGATGCAAATGCATGATGCAGGGAGACATCTTTTTTGATATAACGAAGCAAATATTTCCAACGCAGGGCCCGGAAAAAATGCGAAAGTATAGTCGAAAGAGTATAGATAACCATCCACAACAATGAAGCCTTGCTGAGCGAGGCGATGAAATGAGGAAACGACACACCACGAAATGCCAGATAGAGGAAGCCAATACCGAGTGCAAGCGAAAAAAGGAAACCGTAGATTTCCTTTTTATGCCCGGATAATTTACCGAAGGTCAATTATTTTTATTCCCTCTTTAGGAGAAAAACTAAATTGTGCATCATCAATTTTTTTGTTGGTTTTGGGTTCGCTCAGGGTGATGGTGATTTTATTCCCGGACAAGTCGGTGATTTGAATTGAGGTCACTGTTTTACCAGCATTACAGTTGAGTTTTGCCAACTTGAAATTTTGCTTTTTGTCTTTTGGCGTAAGCGTCAGAATATATCCCTTGCCAGTTTTTTCCAAAGCAGGTGTGCAATTGGCAGGATATTTTTCGATAAGATCAGGAATGGAAAAAAGCGAGGCATCTTTTTCATTGTAACGAGATATAACCACTTTGCTGTCTTTTTTGTTAACATTCCACACAGTCACGCCATCGGATATCAGTGTCATTTTTGGCATTTCTATGCGCATTTTATTGTTCTTCTTATAGATGAACTTCCCTGCCGTGCCGGACATCCCGCTGCCGGATTGAATGAAAGATGCCTGATAGGTAGTGTATGCGGCAAAGGTCTGTTGTATTTCCTTGACAAATTCCTCAGCACTTTGCGCCATACCGTTTGAAGACAAGACGAGCATAAGAAATGCGCAAAAGCCTGTAATTTTTCTGTTAACTGTCATAATTTCCTTAGAGTATTGTTCTCAATTTTGTTTCAAGTTCTTCTTCACTTTTCACTTTCACCTCGCGTGCTTTGCTGCCGTCATTGGGTCCCACGATGTCGTATTCTTCCAACTGGTCAACAATACGGGCCGCGCGTGCATAGCCCAATTTAAGCCTTCGTTGCAGAAGCGATACGGAGCCCTGTTGGTTTTGCACAATAACACGTGCAGCACTCTCGAACATAGGATCGAGATTTTCACCGAAAGATTTTTCTTCGGTTGATTTCTTGTCGCGCAATGACGGGAGGAAATACGGTTTAGAATAACCGGCCTGTTTCCCTATCATTTGGGTGAGGTTCTCCACCTCTTCAACGCTGATGAAAGCATTTTGCAAACGGATTGGCTTTGGCGTTCCCGGAGGGAGATAGAGCATATCGCCCTTACCCAGCAATTGTTCGGCGCCATTCATATCAAGAATGGTTCGTGAATCAACTTTGGTGGCCACCTGATAGGCTATCCGCGCGTTGAAGTTAGCCTTGATCATACCGGTGATAACGTCCACGGAAGGCCGCTGCGTTGCCACGATAAGGTGAATGCCAACTGCACGGGCCAACTGGGCAATGCGGGCAATTGGTTCTTCAACTTCACGTCCGGCTGTCATCATTAAATCGGCCAACTCGTCAATAACCACGACGATATACGGAAGGAAGTGGTGTTTAATATCCTTTGAATTCTTCAACCGGTTATCGGGATGAGCAACTTTCGCGTTATACTCGATGATGCCTTTCACGCCGGCATTTGCCAGCATGTCATACCGCTGGTCCATTTCTATTTCAAGTGACTTGAGCAGAATTTTTGCATTATTGGGATCGGTTACAATGTCTTGTTTCAAATCCGGGCAAACGGCCAGATAGTGATAGCGCAGTTTTTGGTAGAATGAAAGTTCAATTTTCTTGGGATCGATGATAGCGAACTTCAGCTCTGACGGTTTCTTGGTAAACAGCAGGCTGGCAATGATCATGTTGATGCCAACGCTTTTTCCAGAGCCGGTGGAGCCTGCGACAAGCAGGTGGGGAATTTTTGCAAGGTCGCCAATAAAAACATCACCAACAATTGTTTTTCCCAGACCGAGAGGAAGTTCTGCACGTGTTCCGTTTATATAAACCCTTCCGGATTCATCTTTAACACTTTCAACAAAACTCAAAATGGAATAGGCAGACACAACCTGCGGTTTGGCGTTAGGTATCTCAACACCGATGGCGCTTTTACCGGGTATAGGTGCAATGATTCGAATTCCGCGTGCAGAAAGTGCCATTGCAATATCGTTTTCCAGGCTGACGATCTTACTGATCTTAACCCCGGGAGCCGGTGTTATTTCATACATGGTGACAACCGGCCCTGGAAACACTTCGATGTTTTCAATGTCTATATCAAAAAGTTTGAGCTTATCCTGAAGGGAACGGGCATTTGCCTTCAGTTCCAGATCGTTAATTTCAACGTCTTCATCGACCACTTTTTCCAACACTTCGTCAATGATCGGCATCTCATAATCAATGTTCTCATCCCATGGGTCCGGAAGTTTGGAATCGTCTTCAATCTCATTTAAAAGTTCTGCTTCCGATTCTTCAGCGTCATCTTCCGCATTGCGTTTTGGAGACTTTTCTTTAATCTCCACATCAAGAGCCTGTTCACGGCTGCCTTTTTTGCCGGTCTTACCGTTCTTTTGCAGCTCGATCCTGTTGATGGTTATTTGCGCCTGTTTTTCTTCTGCCGTAAGTTCTTCAGGAGCTGCATCAGCTTCCGGTTTGTTCTTCTCTTTTTTCTCCCTGACGGCAGTTGCTTTGGTTTTTATTTTGGCGGGAATTGCGTCAGCCGGGGCTTCTTCATCTTTTGGTTTGGCCGCAAAAAGACGTTTTATCATTTCCCAAAGCTTACGCAGGGCTGATTCACCGCCTGTTTTTCCGCTCTCAACCATTTTTTCAACTTTGAGATCGAAAGCAAACACAAACAACACAATGAGGGCTGCCAAGAGCACGATGGGAGCGCCAACGTTCCCGAGAAAGCTTCTCAGGTTGTCAGAGATAAACCGGCCAACAGCACCGCAGGTAAATTGCATCCAACTGAACTGGGATGGGAAGAAGTTGAGAAGCACTCCAAAAAATGAAGAAAGAATTACTGCAAGCAGAAAGAGGAACCAGGAAATATTTAACTTGCGTTTAAGATCGATTTCCGTGAAAAAACCATAACCCCACATTAAAAACAGGAAGGAACAGATTATGGAAAAATAACCGAATCCCTTATCTATGAGGGTGAACGCCAGATTGGCACCGAATACACCAAGCCAGTTTTTGGCATCAACCGCCGGTTGTGGCGTGGTTGCCAGAGGTGAAGTCTGAACCGTCTGTATCACTTCGTTCGAGGAGAACAACTTTCCTTTATCAGAATCCGGGTGAAAAGAGATAATGCTGAGGAAGCAAACAATACCGAGTATGATCAGTATAAAACCGACGATCTTCTTTTTTTTCTCGGCGGAAAGAGCGAAATGTTCTTTCGGCGCTGGCGCTTTCTTTTCTTCAGTGCCTGCTTTATGTAATCGTTTTGCCATTGGTCTCTGTCGTAAACGTGCGAAAATTATAAAAATCGTTTAGCGTATGGTCAGCCTGCTGTTTGCGTATACCGGAACAAGATTTGAACTGTTCACTTGTGCACAAAAACGGACATCCTTTTCATATCCATGTTCTATCAGTGTTTTGCCGTGCTCACTGTTTAGCACCGCCCCCACAACGTCTTTTTTAAATTGCTTAACCAGAACTGAAGCAGCAATTGCGGAGTCAGACAACTCTGTGTTTTGACTCCGCGCGAGAATATCATTCACCAGAAATCCGGCGCAAAGAGCATCTTCAAGACTGAACCGCAGTTCACTCCCTGAACAAACAATTTCAACATCATTGCCTGAAGACAGAACTTTATCCGCTGCCGCTGAAACGTTTAACAGCGAGGCGGCTATAACCAGTTTTGCCACTCTCACGGCCACCAGTGCCCTGGAGCCATTGGTAGTGGTTAAAATGATGCTTGCATTCTTTACCCGTTCCGCACCGAAATCATACGGTGAATTCCCCAAATGAAAACCGTCAATTTTCTCAGCATTCCTTTCGCCTGCAAGGAGAACCGTTTCCCCTTCACGGGAATTGCCAAAAAGGTTGCGTGCCTCTTCAATTGACGCAACAGGAATAATTTCCCTTGCACCCTGCTCAAAGGCAGTAACAATGGATGACGTAGCCCGGAGAACGTCAATTACAACGGCCGTTTTGTCAGACAGATCCGGCTTGTCCGGAAACACCGGGATGAACCTGCAATCTACTTTCATCGCACCGGGCTTAAAATAAAATGAACTTGTTGAGCAAGTTCATTAAGTAATAAGAGCACATTCGTTTCATGAACCGGCATAAAACGCATTACCGATAAAACGTGTTATCGTTCAATAAAAGGCAGTTTTACCACGGTTGCCGGATATTCTTTGCCGCGAATCATGAAATTCAGTTTTGCTGCTTCATTAAGAGCAGCGACATCAACATACGCCATGGCAATGGGTTTTTCGAGTACAGGGCTGATAGCCCCACTCGTAACAACTCCAACCTTAGCTCCGTTAACGCTGATATCGTATCCGTGACGTGGAATGGTCCTATCCCCGGAAGTAAGCGGAGTCAATTTTCGTTTTAATCCGGCTTCCTTCCGGGCGAGGAGAGCTTCCCTGCCAATGAAAACACCTTTATTCAGTCTGGTGATCCACCCCAAACCTGCTTCAAGCGGATTTGTGGAAGCATCAATGTCATTTCCGTAGAGACAGAAACCCATTTCCAGGCGTAACGTATCGCGGGCGCCAAGTCCAACCGGTTCAATACCATATTCGGCACCAACTTCAAAAATATCCTTCCACACTTTAAGCGCGGCTTCTTCATCACCTATGAAATAGAGTTCATACCCAAGTTCGCCTGTATAACCGGTCCGCGAGAGGATGAATTCGAGTCCGTCTTTTTTCTCATGTGAAAAATGATAGTACTCCATGGTGATTGGATGGCCGAAATATTTTTCAACCACTTTTTGTGAATGCGGGCCTTGAACAGCAAGCAGAGAATACTCATCGCTTTTGTTATCAATGGAAACATTCAGTGTGTTGTTTTTTACCATCCATTCATGGTCTTTTGCAATGTTGGAAGCATTAACCACCAACAAATACTCTTCAGGCGAAATGCAATAGACCAAAAGATCGTCGATGATGCCGCCGTCTTCATAGCACATGGCAGAATATTGTACTCTACCCGGGAATAATTTGGAAGCATCGTTAATGGTGATATTCTGAACAAACGCCAAGGCATCTGCTCCTTTAATGAATATCTGTCCCATGTGACTGACATCAAAAACACCGACCCTGGTTCTGACCGATTTATGTTCAGCAAGGATTGATGTATACTGTATAGGCATCTCATAACCCGCGAACTCAACTATTTTTGCGTTGGCGGCTTTGTGGGCCTGAAAGAACTTAGTCTGTTTTGGCATCCGTTATTTTCTCGTTGTTTTTGAGTTTAACTTCTGTTTACTTCTGCAATTTCTTCCAGTCGCTCAGGAATTTTTCCAATCCGAGATCGGTGAGCGGATGGTTGAACAGTTTGTCAATAACGCCAAAAGGCATGGTGCAGACGTCTGCGCCAATTAAGCATGCTTCCACAAAATGCAGCGGATGACGAATGCTTGCAACAAGAACTTCAGTCTTGTAATCATAGTTGCGATAGATTTGAACGATCTGTGAGATCAATTCCATACCATTGGTGCTTATATCATCCAAGCGTCCGACAAACGGGCTGATGAAGGTTGCGCCAGCTTTGGCAGCCAAAACGGCCTGTGAAGCGGAAAAGCAAAGTGTAACGTTGGTCTTGATGCCTTCTTCGCTGAATGTTTTGACGGCTTTTAAACCTTCTCTGATGAGAGGAACTTTAACAACAATATTGCTGTGAATTTTTGCCAGTTCTCTTCCTTCTTTCAGTATTCCTTCATAGTCAACAGAAATGACTTCGGCACTGATAGGGCCATCAACAGTAGCAACAATTTCATCGAGTAGCTTTCTGAAGTCAGCGCCTTCTTTTGCGACCAATGAAGGATTGGTAGTAACGCCATCGAGCAAACCCAAAGCGGCCGCTTCACGAATTTCTTTCATGTTCGCGGTATCGATAAATATTTTCATAAGGACCTCAAGTTTAAATTATTTGATAATTATATTCTGAATATATGCTGTTTTACTGTTCCTTCATGAACTCATCGGTAAGATCATCTCCGGTGGATTTGGAGATAAACTTGAAACGTTCATGCGGGAAATTCTCATCAACCTGAAGAGTGATAAACAATTTATATTTAAAACGCAGTTTCCAGAGTTTGCTCATAAATCCTTCTGACAGATTAGTGGCTAATTCAGGTCTGCAGAGCAGAATGATGGATCGTCCTTTTCCTTCAAGGCTGTAACGTTTCAACCACTCTTCCACATCGTAGAGAATATGTGACTTTTTAACCAATAATCCGCTGCCGTTGCAGGAGGGACAAACTTCGGTTAATGCCTGCATAATATTCTGCCGGATTCTTTGTCTGGTGATCTCGATCAAACCGAAATCGGACATAGGCAGAAGGGAAACTTTTGCCCGGTCCTTTTTGAATTCTTTCTTAAGCTCGTCATACACTTTTTTGCGGTTGCGATCATCTTCAAGATCAATAAAATCGATAACGATAAGACCGCCGATATCGCGCAGTTTTAACTGCCGGGATATTTCGCGGGCAGCTTCAAGATCGGTTTTGAGGGAGTTTAGCTCCTGTTCCTTGTTTGCCGCATATTTCCCGCTGTTAACGTCAATAACCACCATGGCCTCGGTATGCTCAATAATGAGATATCCACCGCTTTTCAGGTGTACTTTACGGGTGAAGAGACTTCTGATCTGTTCTTCAATATGGAATGATTCAAAAACCGGTTTGCTTGATTTGTAATGCTCTACTTTGGACAACCAATCTTCGTGAACCGATGAAAGATATTCAGTTACCTGTTTATACAGTTTCTTGGAATCGATATAGATACGGTTTACTTCAGAGGTGAACAGATCGCGAATAACGCTGATGGTTGTTGAGAGATCCTGATAGACCAATTTGGGCGGTTGTTCGTTCTTTGCTGCATCGACCAGAATTTCCCATTGTTTTTTGAGGTACTTCAAGTCCTCAGCAAGCAATTCTTCGGGTTGGTTTTTTGCAACGGTACGGATGATCAATCCGCAGTTTTTGGGAAGAATGGAACGGGCAATGGACCGAAGCCGTTTCCGTTCTTTAAATTCCTGAATTTTTTTTGATACGCCGATTTTGTTGTCGAAGGGAAGCAATACGCAAAATCTGCCGGGAATGGAGATTGATGACGTTACGCGAACGCCCTTGTTTGCAACAGGTTCCTTGGTGATCTGGATGAGAATTTCCTGCCCCTTTTGCAGTTTGGGGACCCCATTTATCAATTCGACGGCATTGATCTTGAGCCCTTCAGCAACAGGAGTGCCGAATGGACTTATATGATCTCCGGCATCATCTTCATCGTCCTCGTCATCGAGCACGGCCTGAAGATCTTTGGTGCGTTGTCCGATATCGGAAAAATGCAGGAATGCATCGTGCTTCATTCCAATATCGATGAAAGCGGCCTTGATACCCGGAAGTACGCGGGCAACCTTCCCCAGGTAAACATCCCCTACGGTTCTGCGGTTTTCAGGGTAGTCGACAAAAAAATCGACCAGATTCCCGTCCTCGGTAATCGCGACCCGCGTCTGATTCGTAGAAGAATTTATTATAATTTCTTTTAACATGTCTTGTAAAACTCTTTTGATTCTGCGTAAGATAATAGATGCGGTCGTATGTATTCCACCGACCGCACACCTTCAAACTTGACCAAAAGATTGAGTAAGCATTTTGTTTCATTGAACGGGTCACCACAAGTACAAGTACCTGGAGGGCACCAAACAGAACAAATGATGCAGAACTAAGCATATAACGCTGACTAAAAATGTCTAATGGGCATCTCTATTCTTTGGCTTCGCCTTGTTCCATTTTCAAAACTTCTTTTCTGCTGAGGCTCATTTTGCCGTTGTCAATTTTCAGCAGTTTAACTTTAACCCAATCTCCTTCTTTGAAATAATCGGTCACTTTATTCACTCTCTTAAGGTCAATCTCAGAGATGTGTAACAGGCCGGTTTTTCCGGGTGCAATTTCAAGCACTGCACCAAATTCCAACAATTTGATAACTTCGCCGTCATAGACACCGCCAATTTCGAGCTGCTTGGTCATTTTTTCAATGTAGTCGCGGCAGCGTTGTGCGTTATCGAGATTAGGAGAAGATATCTGAACCATACCATTATCCTGAATAGCTATCTCAACACCGAAGGTCCGTTGAATTTTCTGAACGGTTTTTCCGGCAGATCCGATAAGACCGCCAATTTGTTCGGGTTCGATCTCAATAGTAAGCATTCGTGGTGCATACTTTGAAAGGTCGGCGCGGGGAGCGCTGATAGCTTCATTCATAATACCAAGGATGTGCATTCTTCCGGCTTTTGCCTGATGAAGTGCTTTTTCCATGATTTCAAACGATATACCACGGATTTTAATATCCATCTGGAAACCGGTGATTCCCACGTCGGTTCCGGCAACCTTGAAGTCCATATCACCGAGGTGATCTTCGTTGCCAAGTATATCGGTTAACACGGCGAACTTGTCGCCTTCTTTAATGAGACCCATTGCAATTCCGGCAACCGGACGGGTGATAGGAACACCACCATCCATCATCGCTAGAGTTCCGGCACAAACCGTAGCCATCGAGGATGACCCGTTTGATTCAAGAATATCGCTGATGATACGTAATGCATAGGGGAAATCTGCTTCGGCAGGAACAACCTGCTTCAGAGAACGTTCTGCGAGGTTTCCGTGACCGATTTCACGTCTGCCAGGACCAGTCATTCTGCCAACTTCACCGACACTGTATGGAGGGAAGTTGTAATTCAACATAAAACGTTTGGTATATTCTTCGAGCAACCCATCAATTTTCTGTTCGTCATTTTTTGAACCAAGGGTTAAGTTAGCAAGGCTCTGGGTTTCACCCCGGGTGAACAGTGCTGAACCATGAGTTCTGGGAAGAAGTCCCAAGTCGATGGAAATTGGTCTCACCTGTTCGGTATTTCTACCGTCAAGGCGCAAACCTTTTTCAAGAATACGTTGGCGCATGAGCTCTTTTTCAAGATCATGCAAGATCACGTCAATTGCTTTTTCCTGCTCAGGGAATTTCTCTGTCAGAGCTTCTTTAACGGCGACTGCCAATTCTTTTTTTGCCGTGCTACGTTCTTCTTTGGAAAGAATGGTAGCAACCATAACAGCATATTTTTCTGCTGCAAGTTCATAGACGGCTTCTTTTAATCCTTCGGCATATTCCTTAACGACCACTTCGCGTTTCGGTTTGCCGCACAGTTCACGAAGTTCGAGCTGCAAGGTAATAACCTTCTTGATCTCTTCGTGAGCGAAGCGGAGAGCATCCAGCAGCACTTCTTCGCCGAGTTCTTTTGCTTCGCCTTCAACCATCATGATGGAATCATCTGTTCCGGCAACAATCAGTTCAATGTCGCTGAGAGCGACCTGCTGTACCGTTGGGTTGATAACAAACTGGCCTTCGACTCTGCCGACGCGTACTTCGGCAATCGGGCCGAGGAACGGGATGTTTGACAAAACCAAAGCGGCTGATGCACCAATTGCACCCAGGATGTCTGGATCGTTCTCGCCATCAAAGGAAAGAACAGTTGCAGCTATCTGCGTTTCATTCCGGTATGCGTCTGAGAAGAGGGGACGGATAGGGCGGTCAATTAAGCGTGAGCTTAAGACTTCTTTTTCTGAAGGTTTCCCTTCGCGTTTCATAAACCCACCGGGGAATTTTCCAGCAGCTGCAACTCTCTCGCGGTATTCAACCTGGAGAGGGAAAAAGTCAATATCTTCTTTTGCAGTTTCGGATGCAACTGCAGTCACGAGAACCATTGTTTCTCCGTAAGTGACCATAACTGCACCGTTTGCCTGCTTGGCAAATTTCTCTGTTTCCAAGGATAAAATCCTTCCGCCCAGTTCGATTTCTTTCTTAACCGCCATTATCTGTATCCTAACTTCTTTCTTGTCTTATTTTCTTATATTCAATTCTTTAATAACTGCACGATATCTGTTGATATCTTTTTTCGCAAGGTAATCGAGCAATCTTCTTCTCTTACCTACCATCATCAACAGTCCACGGCGGGAGTGATGATCTTTTTTGTGAACACTGAAATGATCTGTCAGTTCGTTGATCCTTTTTGTAAGGATGGCGATCTGCACTTCGGTTAACCCGCTGTCTTTTTCGTTTTTACCGAATTTTTTGATTAGTTCTAACTTTTCGTCGTTAGTCATTATGTTTCTCCATTTGATTCATACAATATTGCCTCAGATTTAACCAAAGCAAATTAGTTAACTTAGAAATATACAAAAGGTTTCTGAATTTTCCTTAAAATTGATTTGGCAGTTCCGGCGTCAACCTTGATCTGAGACACCAGTTCGTTCACTCCGCCAAACTTCTTTTCATCCCGGATCTTCTCAATTACCGCAACCTGAAGCTCTTTTCCATAGATATCGCCCTCAAATTCAAAAAGGTGGATCTCGTGGAATACTTCGGTTTTATCGTCAAAAGTGGGTCTGGTGCCCGAATTCATCACACCATGGAACAATTTGCCATCAAATGCAACACAAACCGCGTATACGCCGTTTTGGGGCATTTGTTTCAAGTCATCCATTGGAGCAACGTTTGCGGTGGGAAAGCCAAGCTGCCTTCCACGCTGCAGACCCTGAACCACTGTACCGCTGAAAGAGTAATATCGTCCAAGTAATTCTGCTGCTGTTTTCACCCCTCCGTTTATCAACGAAGTGCGGATCAGGGAGCTGCTTACATAGGTGCAGTGATACTCGACAGCATCAATGGTGTGTGCCACCAGCCCATGAAATTGGGCAAATTTTCTTATTGTTTCGCCGTCACCGTCTCTTCCCTTCCCAAACCGGTGATCGTACCCGACGGCAATTTCGGAAAAGCCGATTTTGTCCAACAGGTATTCTTTTAAAAATGTTTCGGAGCTGTTTTGGGAAAGTTTGGTGTCAAAAGTCAGAACAATGAACGTATCAACTCCCAAGCTCTCGAGGAGAACTGCTTTTTCATCCAGTGTAGTGAGGAGCTTTATGCCTGCGTCTGGCTGCAAAAACAAACGGGGATGTGGTTCAAAAGAGACCACGGTGAATTCGGCACCGATCTCCTTAGCGCGCTCCCGCATAACACGGAAAATTTCCTTGTGGCCCAGATGCACACCGTCAAAGGTGCCAACGGTTATAATTCTGTTTTTGTTGTAGGTGACAGATGCCAAATCGCGGACTATTTGCATGGGGGACTTCAGGCTACCGTTTCGTTAATTTCAGGATGGGAGGATTTTGCATATTCAGCAGTAAAGAGTTCCGGTGTGAGCGCATCATCGACATGATAATCACCAATCATGGTCCGGCGCAGTTCACTCAAATAAGCACCACACCCGAGCCGTTCGCCAAAGTCGTTGGCCAGCGTGCGGATATAAACACCTTTGGAGCAGGCGACAACAAACTTCACAACGGGCAGATTAATTTCGGTGATAGCGAATTGTTCTATAAATACTTTTCTGGGCTCACGATGGACCACTTTACCCTGGCGCGCAATTTTATAGAGTTTTTTGCCCTGGAAATTTGCAGCAGAGTACATTGGCGGGACCTGCATTTGCTCTCCGCTAAGCTCATTAGCCATTGCATATATCATTTCATCGGTAACATGAGAATAATCGCATTCAAGCAAAACAGGAGTCTCAGCATCCATAGAGGCAGTTGTCTTCCCGAGAATGAAGGCGCCCTGATACTCTTTATGCTGATCCTGATACGAAATGATCTCTTTTGTTTTTTTGCCTGAGCACACGATAAGCAGTCCCGTGGCCAGCGGATCCAACGTGCCCGCATGCCCGGCTTTTTTTACCGGAGAATTTTTTCTCAGGTAATGAATAACCTTAAATGATGACCATCGGAGGGGTTTATCGATAAGGATAACATCGCCCTGAGGGGAAACAAAATTGTCGAAAAGAAGATTAGTCTTTGTTATCATCCTCATGGATCTTTTTGATAAGAGCATCTATTTTTTCAACATAGTCCAGGGTATCATCAAGGAAGAATTTCAGCTCCGGAGTGTAGCGCATTGTGGTGCGTGATGACAGCTCCGATCGTACGATCGGAGAAACATCAGTAAGTTTTTGCAGGACGACAGCGCGCCGTTCCTTTTCGAAAATCGAGATATACACTTTTGCGATGCGCAGATCAGGAGATACCTTAACGTTAGTCACGGTCAGGAATCCAAAAGCAGGATCATTCAATTTAAATAAGACAATCTTGCTGATCTCTTCCTTGAGAAGACTTTCAATTTTTTCAATCCTGTGTGACATTATATTCTGACCTGATTATAAATACTATTAATCCAGTTTCTTCTTGGTTTCAATGAGTTTGAACGCTTCAATAATATCCCCGTTCTTAATATCATTAAAGTTCCGGATTGATAATCCGCATTCATAACCGGCATCAACTTCACGCACATCATCTTTGAAACGTTTCAGTGAATCCAGATCGCCTTCAAACACGACAATACCTTCGCGGATAAGGCGTATTTTGTTGTTACGGATGAGTTTTCCTTCAGTAACATAGCAACCGGCAACCGTGCCCACTTTAGGCACTTTAAAGGTTTCACGAACCTGCACTGTTGCAGTGATCTCTTCACTGATGATTGGTGAGAGCAGACCTTCAAGCGCGGCCTTCACTTCAGCAATAGCGTTATAGATGATGTTATAAATCCTGATATCAACCTTATTGGCTTCAGCAAGTTTCCGGGCATTCAAATGCGGACGAACATGGAAACCAATAATAATGGCGTTTGACGCATCGGCAAGCAAGACATCGCTTTCGGAAATTGCACCGACACCGCGATGTATAACCCGCACGATAACTTCCTCGTTGGAAAGTTTCATGAAAGAATCAGCAAGAGCTTCAACAGAACCGTCCACGTCACCTTTAACGATGATAGGAAGTTCTTTTACTCCGCCGATGCTGATCTGACGGGAAATTTCATCAAGTGTGAGGTGTTTAACCTGACGGTTATCCTGCTCACGTTTCAATTGTTGTCTCTTGGTTGCAATATCTCTGGCATCGCGTTCCGATTCCATAACGATGAACACATCACCAGCCTGAGGAGCGCCCTCAAATCCGAGAACGGAAACAGGGGTGGATGGCGGAACATCGTCAACACGGTTGTTGCGTTCATCGAACATGGCCCGGACTTTTCCAAAGAAAACACCTGCCAGGAATGGATCGCCAACATGGAGGGTACCTTTTTGCACAAGGACTGTTGCGGTGATGCCGCGTCCTTTGTCCAGTTCAGATTCAATAATAACACCACGTGCTTCGCGGTTTGGATTTGCCCGTAATTCGAGCATATCTGTTTCAATGAGAATTTTTTCCAACAGTACGTCAACATTAAAACCGGTCTTGGCTGAAAGTTCAACGCACTGATATTTGCCGCCCCATTCCTCAACGAGGATATTCCGGTCGGCCAATTGCTGCTTAATTCTTTGTGAATTTGCCTCGGGGCGATCGATCTTGTTTATGGCGACGATAATTGGGACATTGGCTGCCTGAGCATGATTGATTGCTTCAATGGTTTGGGGCATGACCGAATCGTCGGCAGCCACAACGAGCACCACAATATCGGTAACCTGTGCACCACGGGCGCGCATAGCGGTGAAAGCCTCGTGACCGGGGGTATCGAGAAATGCAACTTCTCTTCCGTTGGGAAGTGATACTTTATAAGCACCGATGTGTTGAGTAATGCCGCCAGATTCACCTGCAACCACATTAGCTCTTCTGATAAAATCGAGCAGCGAGGTTTTTCCGTGATCAACGTGTCCCATGATGGTGACAACCGGTGAGCGGGAGACCAGATCTTCAATTCTGTCCGGTTTATCTTCAAGCGTGTTGTCGGAATATTCTTTGGCTATTTCAATTTCAAAATCGAATTCGTCAGCAACCAGAGTTATGGTGTCAACGTCCAGGCGCTGATTGATGGAAACCATAAGGCCAAGGCTAATGCACTTGGAAATAACATCACCAACGGGAACATCCATCAGATTGGCAAGTTCGCTCACGGCAATGAATTCGGGAACGCTGATCTTCTTCAGATCGAGAAGTTTTTCTTCCTCTTCTCTCTGCGATTGCTCCAGACGTTCTTTCTTTTTCCGTTTTCTTTCTTTGGCGCGAACCGACATTGCTGCGGTTTCGTCCATACCAAGCATGGTAACCCGGATGTTCTTGTCAATTTCTTTTTGATCGATTTCGAATTTTTTGACTTTCTGTTTCTTCTTTACAACAAGCAGATCCTCGGGATTCGGAGTATCTACTTTCTTTTTAACCTTGGTTTTTTTCTTTTTCTTCTTCTTTTTCTCAATTTCAGCGGCAGTGAGAGGTTTTGCCGGTGCGGCAGAGGTGCCTTCAGCGCCTGAAGCGCCAGCCGAAGCTGCCTGTTTTCTGTCGTTGATATTTCCAAGAATTTTCAGACCTACCAGTTTTTTGGGTACCGAAAGACCGGTATCGTTAGCGTCTTTTACCGGGGCTTCCACCTCCGGCTCTAGTGGTGCCGGTGCTGTTTCCACAACAGCAGGTGCTGCTGGGACGGGGGTTTCAATCACCTGGACAGGCACTTCTGCTTTTTGCTCGGGGACCGGCAGCTCAACAACTTTTGGTGCGGTTTCGATTGGTTTCTCAACCTCAGCCTGAACCGGTTTTTCTTCAACGTCAGGGGTAGGTTGAGGTGCAGCAACTTCCACGACAGGAATTTCTTCCGCAGCGATTTTCACTTCAGGGACAACAGGAGGTTGTTCAACAGGAACTTCTTCCGCAACGACCGGGGCAGACGGTTGTTCAACAGGTTCTTCCAGAGGTTTGGCAGCTTTAACCTGCTTTTCATCCTTGGCCGGTTTTTCGTCTTTTTGAGAACGGATGGTACCGACGATGGTTTTATATTCTTCAACCTTCGCCTGGTGTTTCCTTGCTCCTTCAATCTGTTTTCTGAAGTGCGCATCCAGCTCCATCATCATCTCGTCCGTCACAACAGAATTAACCGTTTTGACCGGATGTCCCTTCTTTTGAAGGAAAAGGATGATGTCCTCGGATGGGACATTTATGGAAGCCGCAACCGCAACTACTCTTACTTTCTTCTCTTTGATATCAGACATATCTTATTATTCTGTTCCTCAGTATCTTAGTCTTCCTCAAGTTCAGCCTGAATGAGGGCAAGTATCTTGTCAATTTCCGCCGCAGAAAGTTCTGCAATAAGCGACAATTTTTCCTTGCCGGCACGCAAGACTTCAAGAGCTGAATCGAACCGGTTATTTATTAATATATTATAAGTATCTTCACCGAGTTCATTACGGAGATCAATCAATTCGATGTCTTCTTCATATTCATCAACGGTTTTTTCTTCACGGATGAATTCGATCTCATAGCCTGTTAATTGCGAGGCAAGAGTGATGTTAACGCCGCCGCGTCCAACCAGCTGGGCAGCCTGATCCGAGTCAGCGAATACCGTTGCTTTTTTAATTTTTGTATCAATGTCGATTTTTTTGATCTTACCGGGGAGCAATGCTCTTTGCACATACATCTTCGGGTCATCGGAATAGTGCACCACATCAATATTTTCGTTATTCAGTTCGCGTACAATCGCGGTAACTCTGACACCTTTCATACCGATACAGGCACCGACAGGGTCAATGCGTTTATCCTGTGAGGAGACGGAGATCTTGGCACGCTCGCCGGGCTTTCTTGCAATTCCTTTAATGTCGATGATCCCGTCATAAATCTCGGGAACTTCAATTTCAAATAATTTCTTCAGGAACTCGTTGCTGGCACGGGAAATAATAATTTCAGGTCCTTTGTTCCCTTTGACAACTTCTTTAACGATAGCGCGAAGCGTATCACCTTTTTTCGGTTTTTCCGAAGGGATCTGCTCTTCGCGCGGGAGCACCAGTTGGTTTTTATTATGATTTACCAGGATGCTCATTTTGTTGATCTGGTAAACATCGCCAATGACTATTTCACCGACAACCTGCTGGTATTCCTTGAAAATAATTTCTTTCTCCAGTTCGCGGATGCGTTGATTCAGGCTTTGTTTGGCGAACGTAATCAACCTTCTGCCAAAAATGGCCAGTTTCAATTTTTCCACATAATCGTCACCGACTTCAAGTTCATCTTCATTTCCTTTAAGATTAACTTCATCGATCGTAATTTGAGTGAACTCATTGGTGAGCACATCAACAATTTCGCGCGAAAGAAAAATCTCTATTTCGCCTTTATCAGTGTTGAACACCACATTATATTTCGCTTCTTCACCAAAGCGCTTTTTAACGAGAATTCCGAAAATTTCCTCAATGATTCCGGCAAGGTGATCTTTATCAATTCCTTTTTCGCGGACCATAGATGAAAACGATTCGACTAACTCAATACTCATGAATTTCCTCCGTCATGAAAATCTTACTAAAACCTTTGCTGCTGTTATGGCTTTAAATGGAACGTGCAATTCCATACCTTTTATCGTTTGAAAAACCGGCATTTCATTCTCAATCCGCAGGAGAGCGGCTTTGAGATTGACTTCATTCCCTGACTCGTCTGTAAAGGTGATATCAAAAGTACGGCCGATGTGTTTGTAATACTGATCGAGAAAGATCAATGCCCTGTCCACTCCGGGAGAAGAAACATCCAACCGGTAATTTTCCAGTTCAAGGTTTGCCTCGTCCAGTTTCTGAGCAATGATCCTGCTTAAGTCGGCACAATCATCCAGCGTCAGAGCATCCTTTTTATCGACATATATTTCAATACTGGTATGGATTTTCTGTTTGCGAATTCTGAAGTCGATGAGGAGAAATCCATTTTCCGAAACGGTTTCCTCGCAAATTACGCGAAGTTTTTCTTCAACACTAAGCTCAGGCATATACCGGTTTTTTTATATCATCTTAAATAAACAAAAATCGCCCTTAGAAGGGCGGAATGAATTACCTAAAATAACATTAATTGACAGCATTTCCAAATTTTATTAAAGCCCGGGGATTTGACTATTATCATGAAAAACAGTATTTTCTCTTCATGAAACAAGAACAATTCAACACCCTGTCTGCTCTTAACGCGGTTGCCCGGATTTCACACCGGAGCTACTTCGTTTCCAAATTTGAAAACGTGTTTTAGCACGTATTCGGCCCCCACGTCCGTCCTGATCACTAAATAACGAATTTTTCGCTTTAATTCATAAGGAGTTTCAATTATGAAAGTTGAGCACGTTCATAATTTTCTGCAATCACATAAAGAAGTTTCAGCCGGTGAAGTAAGATCCCTTCTTTCACAGCATATGCTTATTGACGGTTTCGAGATCATTCTCGATCTTAAAAACAGCCATGGCGCCTATTTGCGCGATGCCATTACCGGAACCGAATACCTTGATTTTTTCACATTTTTTGCCTCGAACCCACTCGGGATGAATCATCCCAAACTGGAGAACGCCGAATTCCAGAAAAAGCTGCTGGAAGCCGCATTGCATAAACCATCAAATTCTGACATGTACACAGTGTTTATGGCAGAATTTGTGCATAATTTCTCTGTTATTGCAAAGCCCGCGGAGATGAAGTATTTGTTTTTCATTGAAGGTGGGGCAGCAGCAGTCGAAAACGGACTTAAAGTAGCTTTTGATTGGAAAGTGCGGAAAAACTTCAAAAAAGGCTTGAAATCGGAGCGTGGGCACAAAGTGATACATTTCCGGGAGGCATTTCACGGAAGAAGCGGCTATACGCTTTCGCTGACAAATACAGACCCGGTTAAAATAGATCATTTCCCCAAGTTCGATTTTCCGCGTATCAGCAACCCGAAAATTATCTTTCCGGTTGAAGCCCATCTACCGGAAATAATTGCAGCTGAGGCTAAAGCGCTGCAGGAGATAAAACAAGCAATTGCTGACAACCCTGATGATATTGCTTTGATCATCATTGAACCAATTCAATGCGAGGGTGGCGATAATTACTTCCGCAAGGAATTTTTCCTCCAACTACGCCAGATTGCTGACGAAAACGATATCCTGCTCATGTTTGATGAAGTGCAGACCGGCATGGGAATGACCGGGAAAATGTGGGCCGCCCAACACTATGTGATGCCCGATATTATTTCTTTCGGGAAGAAAGCACAAACATGTGGTATAATGGTTTCCGACAGGATTGATGACATTGAGGAACATTGTTTCAGGAAATCAAGCCGGATCAACTCCACCTGGGGAGGCAATCTCGCAGATATGGTGCGTTCAGCCAAGTTGCTTGAAATAATCTACGAAGACCGCCTGGTGGAGAACGCCGCCACGGTGGGTAACTACCTACTAAACGGACTCCTTTCTATTCAGAATGACTTTCCCGACAAGATATCGCATGCCCGAGGACTGGGACTCCTCTGTGCGTTCGATCTGCCATCAAAGGCAGAGCGGAACCACTTCAAAGACCTGCTTTATGAACAGAAAATGCTCATTCTTGGATGCGGAGACCGGAGCATCAGGTTCAGACCCGCGCTTTGTATTTCGATGGAGGAAATAGATTTGGGTTTGGAAAAAATCAGAGAAGCGTTACATTTACTGAACAAATAAATTATATTTACAAAACTACTTGCACAGGCGGCTCCCAAACAGGAGCCTTTCCTGTTTTAAAAGTGAACACTATGCTGTACATTGTAAGCTCCCCTATTGGTAACCTCCAGGACATCACGCTGCGTGCTCTGGAAACACTTAAAACCGTAGACCTCATTCTCTGTGAGGACACGCGGGTCACTTCGAATTTGCTCAAGCACTACGACATCCACAAGGAACTGGTTTCCTTCAATGCCCAGAGCGAGGGTTACAAAATTGCAAGAGTTATTGACATTCTTCGCACAGGCAGACCTGTTGCGCTCATTAGCGATGCGGGGACGCCAACCATATCCGATCCCGGTGTACGCCTCATTTCGGAAGCAGTAAAGAACGAAATTGACATTGTACCCATTCCCGGTGTATCCGCTCCCATTGTGGCGCTCAGTATTGCCGGACTGCCAACTGACGGATTTATATTTGAAGGATTCATCCCGCAAAAAAAGGGCAGGCAGAAATTTCTTTCAGGATTGTTGGAAAATGACAAGACGTTCGTCTTCTTTGAATCGTCGCACCGGATCGAGAAATTAATTGGTGAGCTGGCTGAGATAATTCCCGAAAGGAAAATTGCCGTGTGCCGTGAGCTTACCAAAATGTTTGAAGAAGTTTGGAGAGGCACAGCCGCAGAGGTAAAAGAAGCACTCCCCTCCTATGTTGTCAAAGGAGAGTTTGTGGTGCTAGTCGCGCCGGTGAAGTGGAAATAGCATTAAAGGTCCTTGCCAAATAAAACGAATTCGTAGTATTATTCCAGAGTAAAGGAAGATAGATTCCCACCTTCGTGGGAATGACACTCTTCACAAATTTCATTAAACTGACGCCATTGCCGTTTAGGCGAGGAATATGTAAACCCAACTCGCTACAGGGCTGGCTTGGCACAGTGATACTAATGTGCATTCAGGGATAAATATATCCCATTAGTCACCAAAACACGATTGTCTGCCTGCCAACAAAATTCAGTTGGGCTTTTCTTCCGAATCGTATTGAATCAGCGACTGGACGTCGTATCCTTCCAGTTTGGCTCTTCCAGGAAGGAAAGTCAGCTCAACAAGAAATGATATCTGGGCAATTTTACCACCCAACCGTTCAATCAGATTACAGGCTGCCCGCGCGGTGCCTCCTGTTGCCAGCAGATCATCGTGCAGAAGAACTATGTCACCGGGCTGTATCGCATCCGCGTGGATTTCGATACTGTCAGTTCCGTATTCAAGCATATACGATTCGGAAATTTTCTCAGCCGGCAGTTTACCGGGTTTTCTGATCGGTACAAACCCGCAGTGCAGTTTTTGTGCAAGTGCACCACCAAGAATGAAGCCTCTTGATTCGATCCCGACGACTTTTGTGATCCCTTTTCCATGCGCTGCGACAAACAGTTCATCAATGGCGAGTTGCAGCCCACTACGGTCTGCAAACAGCGTGGTGACGTCAAAAAACAAAATACCAGGTTTGGGAAAATCAGGAACTGAACGGATAAATCTTTTTAAATCTGTCATTGGAATTCTCTTTTCTTGTTTTAATTCTGCGCTCAGGGCGGTTGCTACATCAGAGCGATGCTGTATAGTCATTCCCCTTGGATTATTGAACTTTTAACCGCACCTATTCAACTTAAGCCGCCCCGATTATTTTTTTATAAACCGGGAAAACTCATCAATGCTAAAATAGTTAATTACCTGCTCTTTTCTCAACCCGCCTTTTTTTGCAATCATGATGCCATACCTGGTGAGAGCGATAGCCTCTGCCGAATGTGCATCTGCATTGATTGAAAACAGGCAGCCTTTCTCGAGTGCATACGGTATCCAGCGCCAATCGAGATCAAGACGATGCGGGTGGGCATTTATTTCGATGGCTGTTTTGTTCGCCGCACACGCGTCAATCACCTTCTGCATCGAAACATTATACCCGTCACGGCTGAGCAGCAGCCTTCCTGTCGGATGCCCCAGGACATTTGTTCTTGGGTGTTCAACTGCTTTAATTATTCGTCTGGTCATATCCTCTTCACTCAGATTAAACTGCGAATGAACTGAAGCAACGATAAAATCAAAATGGTCAAGAAAATCATCAGGATAGTCCAGACTGCCATCCGTAACAATATCCGATTCCACGCCATGAAACAGTGTTACGTTCAGTGTCTTCCGCAGTTGTTTTATCTCCTTGTCCTGCAGCAATACGCGTTCCTCGCGCAACCCACCGGCATAGGCTGCAGTTTTGCTGTGATCGCAAACGGCAAAATAGTCAAACCCCAGTTTCATCCCCTCGCTCACCATTTCACCGAGCGTGTTGGAACCATCGGACCAGGTTGTGTGAAAGTGCAGTAACCCGGCTTCTGGAAAGGTTAAATCGGAAGTCTTCCCTGTAGGAGATTTATCGAAATAATATCCTGCTTCCCTTTGTTCAACAGGAGTGAAAGGAATGCCCAGAGCATTATACATAGCAATATCATCAGTGAATTCCGCGGGTGCCTGATAACCAATTTTTTCAAGATATTTTTTATCACAGGATAATTCAAAAGACATCTGCTCAAGCAATGTGTGTGTGTTCACCAGATGCAGCTCAACGGGAACATCAAATGCATCGATGAACACTGAAGAACCGGCAGCGGAAATGCTGTCCGGAGCAAAGAATGATTTAAGCTCAGCCAGCAACGAATCGGTGCTTTCGGCAAAAACCACATATTCAATTTTCGAAATAACTTCACGTATTCTGAGCAGTTCACCCGTTAATCGAATTTCTTTGATGGTTTTTGCCTGCTGCAAAATTGCAGTGATACGATCGTGGAGAATACAGCCAAAATCCAGGTGTATGAATTTACTGCTCTCTTCAATCCGTTTGATTTCTGAGAGAATTTTTTGCTCCGTTTTTTCGCCAAACCCCTTGATGGAGGCAACCTTGTTCTGCAGGCAAAGGTTTTTAAGATCAGTAAGTGATTTCACCTGATGTGAAAAGAAAAGTATATTGATCTTTTTGGCACCGAGTCCGTGGATCTTAAAAAGCTCGAACAGACTTTCCGGAATATCCTTCCTCAACTCCCGCATGGTCTCCGAATCGTGTTTCTCATAAAACTCGTAGATAACCGCTTCAATCCCCTTCCCTATTCCTTTCATTGTTCCGATTTTCTTTTCCGCTATCAGGTGTTCGGCCTCTGGACCGGCTTTGGAGAGGGTTTGGGCTGCATTGCGAAATGCGCTCACTTTAAATGGATTTTCCAACCGGAATTCCATCAGATCCGTTATCTCTTCAAGATGTGCGGTAAGTTCAGAAAACAAGCTCATTACAGATTAACTACTCCAAATGATATTGATGAAAGAGCAATACCCAACAAGATGCCCGCAACAACCTGCATGACGGTATGGGATTTAAGAAGAATGCGCGACCATCCCAGAACGGGTGCAAGAAGCAGGACACCAAACCAACGTGCATCAACACCAGCGCCCAGACTGCAAAAAGCCACAGTAAAACTGCATAAATGCGCGCTGATCTTCCAACGCAGATTGATAAGAAGCACAAATACAATGCTCAGAAAGATGGATATCCAGTTCTGAACCACGGGCACTGCCGCGTGTTGATATAACAGAAACCCAAGTCCCGTCACCATCAAAATTATACCGAACAGATAGGGAAGTGTTCTCTCCGTCCGTTCCATTGCATCCTGATCGGAGACTTTGTCAAGTTTCATGAGGCCAATAAAAAACGCGATAGGCAGAACAACCAGGAGGAGGCATCCGGCAATAATGAAAACGGGAATGGATGAGGGTGTGGTTTCCCGTGCAAGAACCGTCTTAATGAAGGAAAAGCAGAGTACAAAAGGAGGAAGAAATACATTTGAGATCACCCGCGCTGAAAGCGCGGGCAGCGCAGCTCTGTTCAATTCATTTGCTCAGCAGCATTTTTTACAGATTCGGTTTGGACAGAAGGCATAATACCCTCCGGCAGATTGTGCCCGGAGAAAGGTGGTTTGCCCAAGGCAGCAGTTTCCGCTTCAAATTGCCGGAGCTCATTAATGTATTTGTGCAGCAATTCAGCAACGTTCTGATAATCGTAGAGTTCCATTATTTGCGCACGTATTTTGGAAGCATTGCGCAGTCCTTTCAAATAGCCGGTATAGAATTTCCTGTGTTCGATAACCGCCCGTCGTTCACCTTTGATAGGTATAGCAAGACGCAGGTGCTCCAAACAAAAGGCAATCCGTTTGCCAAATGTAATCTCTTCAGGCACCTCATTTCGCAACAAAGCCTTTGCCTGCGAAAACATCCATGGATTACCGATGGCTCCGCGGGCGATCATGAGTGCATCGGCAGGTGTTTCTTTAAATGCTCTCACCACATCGTCGGGAGTCATAATGCCGCCATTCAACACGATCGGAATGGAAACCACGTTTTTAATTTTTTCTATCCAGCTCCAGTCGGCATCGCCGTTATGGCCCTGCACACGGGTGCGGCAATGTACCGTAAGATAGGCAACGCCTACATCTTCCAGCCGTTTTGCAACATCTTCAATTACAATGTTGTTGCTGTCCCACCCGATCCGCGTTTTAACGCTGACAGGAACAGAAACGGATTTAACGACTTCGCCAACCATCCGCTGCATCAGTTCGGGATCTTTGAGCATTGCTGCCCCGGCGCCGCATCCCACAACACCTTTAACCCAGCAGCCACAGTTAATATCAATAACTTCGGGATTCTGCAATTCTGCAATCCGTGCTGCTCCCAGCATTGATTCGATGCTGCTGCCATAGATCTGGATACCAACCGGACGCTCTTCATCGCAGATCTCCAGTTTTTTGTGTGTCTTCTCCGATCCACGTACCAGGCCCTCAGAATTCACGAACTCCGTGAAAACAAAATCAGCGCCCAATCTTCTGCACACCAGGCGGAAAGAAATATCCGTGATATCTTCCATCGGTGCCAGGAAGAGGCCTTTATCAATTGAAATGTTAGAAAAAGTAAACATGTGGTGCTTCAGTTCTTCCGGGGTTTAATGGGCGACGTGCTTGGATAAAAAAGAAGCACAGTATAGAAAAATAAAAAAAGTAAGTACGGCTCCTGTCAGAAAGGGAATCTGATAGCCTAAAAATTGAAAGGCAAATCCGCCCCAAAGAGGCCCCAGCATGCGGGCAAAGGCCGACATGGATTGGTTCACTCCAAGCGTTAATCCCTGTTCCCCTTCCGGTGAAACTTTCGAAACAAGGCTGAGCAATACCGGAGATACAATACCTGTTCCGATTGAGAGAACTACTGTGACAAGGACAACTCCCCAAAAATTGACCCCATAAGGCAAAAACGCAAGCCCCAGCATCATGAATACGGAACCCATTGTTATCAGCTTCACGTCGGTGAAACGTTTACTCAATCGGCCAATCATACCTCCCTGAATAGCGGCAGAGACCAACCCGACAACGCCAAATATGTACCCGTTCTGCTGATTGGTGAAATGATAGTGCACAGTTCCCAGCAACGCGAATGTTCCATATATGTTCGCAATGGAGAAAGTAATGATAAAAAATAATATAATAACAACTGTTAAAGTTGGGTTGCTGAAAACCTGTTTAAAGGCCTGGGGATTGATAAGCTTTCGTTTGGCTTCAGGAACCGGAGCATCGGTAACAGCGAAATTTTTTGATTCAGGTAAATAGAAGAAACTGAAGGTCAAGGCCAGAAGTGAGAATCCGGCACTTGCAAACCCGGTTACCTCATATCCATATTTTGATAAGAGACCGCCTATGATGGGACCGAAAACGAACCCGAGTCCGAAGGCCACACCGATCATTCCCATACCCTTGGAACGCTCGGCCTTTGTGGTAACATCAGAAATATAAGCCTGAGCTACACCAATGCTGCTGCCGCCCAGCCCGGCAACCACTCTGGAGAGAATGAGCATGGCAAAACTGTGTGTATAGGCAAATATGAGATACCCTATGGCATTCAGGAAAAGAGTAAACAGGATGATCTTCCTTCTTCCATGGCGATCGGACAGTGTCCCGAATACAGGATTGAACAGGAATTGTACCAGAGAATAGATTGCAATAGCAATTCCCACATAGGATTCAGGGCAATGCAATTCAACCTTGGTGAACGTGGGAAGTATGGGTATCAGAATACCAAAACCGAGCAGATCAACAAAAACAACAATAAAGATCAGGGTCAGCGGAAGATTTTTTCTCATAGAATCAACTTATCCAATTCATTCATTAACGCATGGCCCATTTCCTTTGTGCCGACATAATTTTCTTTGTTCAGGTCCCGGGTGAGGAACTCGCCTTTTTCAATTACGTTGGCTACCGCTTTTTCAATTTTTCTCGCAGCTTCAATTTCGCCAAGGTATTCCAACATCATCACAGCGCCAAGAATGACCGCGCAGGGATTTGCCACATTCTGCCCGGCGATATCGGGCGCTGAACCGTGCACTGCTTCAAAAATGCCAATGCCGTCACCTATGTTTGCCCCGGGGGCCAAACCCAATCCGCCCACCAGTCCAGATGCAAGATCGGAGAGTATATCGCCAAAAAGGTTAGTGGTGACAATAACATCAAACTGATGGGGATTCATCACCATTTGCATGGCCATGTTATCCACAATTTTATCCGAGAACGCCACTTCAGGATATTCAAGCGCCAGTTCTTTTCCAATATCAAGGAACAGGCCGCCGGTATATTTGAGAATGTTTGCCTTGTGCACGAGGGTTATTTTCTTCCGCCCAAATTTCTTCGCGTATTCAAACGCATAACGGATGATCCGTTCTGAACCACGTCGGGTGATAATGCCTATGGTCTCGGCGGCTGTGCGGCTGCTGTCGATATAGTGTTCGATGCCGGAATAGAACTCTTCGAGGTTTTCGCGGAAGATGAGTATATCAATTGAGTCAAAATACAGCGATTTTATTCCCTTGAATGTTTTTGCAGGGCGCTGATTAACATAGAGTTCAAACTCTTTGCGAAGAGCAACATTCACGCTCCTGAAGCCCTTTCCGATGGGGGTCATCAGGGGGCCTTTTAACGCCACTTTGTTGCGGGCGATAGAATCGATGACCGATTGCGGAAGCGGGTCACGATATTTGTCGAGCGCGGTGACACCTGCTTCCTGGATATCCCAGTCAATTTCAACGCCTGCGTGTTTAATAACGTCGACGGCAACAGCCGTTATTTCCGGCCCAATTCCGTCACCGGGTATGAGGGTTAAAGTATGTTTCATAATTGTTACTCAAATCATTTTAATGGTGTATTGGTGAAGTCAGTACAGGGGACTTCGCTCCTTGTTGTATACGGATCTAAACTCCAGCTCTCATATTCTATTGAAAACCTTCATAACTCTCATTCCATGCTCATCTCAAAGAGAAAAAGAACTAACAAAAGAGCCATATATTATCCGGCTCACTGCAGGCCCCTCGCCTTTATTTCTCCTCTCCCAAAGGGCAGGAGCCTTTGAACCTGCTAAAACTTAAGCGCTTCTTTAAAACCCGAAAAATGCAATAGCAACTAACTTTTCGTATAAGTACATGAATTTATTAAGACTAAGGCCCTCACCCTCATTCCCTCGCCTTTCGGACAATGGTGTCAACTTAACGACCCAAGGTAGTCATTGCGATCCCGCGTTCTCGCGGGAGAAGCAATCTCACACATTAACCTGGCAGAGTGCCATATTATAGATTTGAGATTGCCCCGCACACGGGATGAGGCACTTCGTCGATGACTCCTCGCAATGACAGGCATAGCATTTGTATACTAAGTTGACACCAATACCCGAAGGTTAGGAGCTTTTGAACCTGCTAAAACTTAAGCGATTCTTTAAAACCCGAAAAATGCAATAGCAACTAACTTTTCGTATAAGTACATGAACTTATTAAGACTAAGGCCCTCACCCTCATTCCCTCTCCCAGAGGGCGAGGGAGGGCGTAATACTTGATACTTATGTCAGCTATTGATTATGCATATTTCCTAATGCAAGATTAGGGTTAAAACTCTACTCGGAATACGTCATTTCCAAGCGCTAATCAGACTCATTATCTTCTCTCACTTGTATGCTTTCAATAAATAGCCTCAGTTCTGATAAGACATTTTTTATATCCGAAAATATTTCGTCATTCCTAATATGAATAATATTATATCCCAGATTTCTGAGAATTTGATCACGTTTTGAATCGTACACATTTCGATGTTTGTGTATTTCGCCATCCACCTCAATTATAAGCTTTTTACTGTAAATATAAAAATCAGCTATGAAGAACGAAGTTCGAAAATTATCTTCATAAAAAACCGGATGCTGTCTCCTTACTTTCAACTCACAAAATTTTTTCTCTTTTAATTGATCCCAGAGCGTTTTTTCAGCTATGGTCTGTATTTTCCTCAATTCTCTGGATTGTGCTACTGCAACTTGCCTTAACCCTTCCGATACAAAAATACCCATAGAAACAACCTTTCAGCTTAATGTCAATATGATATTGAGATCGAATCTGTTCTTATCTTTATTTTCCATTACGCTTGTTCAAAACCCTCATCCCCAACACACCAAATGCCCCCACCTCACAACACCACTTATCATTTCGTACTTTATAACTCCATAGTTTTTATGGCATGTCTATTCCCTCTCCCTTTGGTACTGGTCACAGCTTAACAAAACCTGCATAAGTCCATTGGAGACTCCCATTTCCAAATATCATTGCTGCAATACTTTTAGCCGCCAATAATGCGGCCCTTCTGTTCCCTCGCCCTTCGGGAGAGGGTTAGGGTGAGGGCTTTTATTTCTCGAGTATTAAGTACTGCCAGTAAATTGATACCATTACCCTTTGGGAGAAGATTAGAGTGAGGGTTTTAAATTTTCCGGGTAGCAGCAGTATCCTTACAAAATGAGTAATTCCAGTCATCCGGGTTGCAAACCCTCCTTTCCCGTGCAATCGGGTACATATCTTCATATAAACAAGCATTTGAGGCTTTCCGTTCAAATGCCTGGTCACTTATGTTAAAGTAAATTGATCCGGTTTCAGGTTCGTTATCGATCAATAGTCTATCTCCGGAAAAAGCACCCGCTCATAACCATATGGCGCTCGTTCCAGACACTTCGAACCCAACAAATGACGATAATTAAAAGTTAAAATACGTCGGGGGAAACGAATCGGCAAACCTGAATTGGGTAACAAACCAAATAACCAATGCCAGCATCTGCGCCTGGATTATAAGGGGCATACGGATGACAAATGCTTCAAGTTTTTCGTTGACGATCTTCGGGGTAAAATGCAACACATACCCGGCAACCAGAACAATCATTACCTGCGGGTAAGCAGCAATAAACTGCGAAAATACCATTGGCTTAAAGAACGTGGTAATTTGCGAATAAACCTTCCCAACGCTCTCCAGCGATGGTGTATTAAAAAATATCCAGGCAAAGGTGACCAAATGGAAGGTGATGATAACCTGCACAACGCCCCAGGCTTTTGTTTTAACTATTTTTTCAAACCTGGTGACCTTATAGATATACTCTTTGGGTTTCTTGATAAGCATCGCGAAGCCCATATAAAAACCGTGCAGTGTTCCCCAAATGATAAAGTTCCAGCTTGACCCATGCCACATGCCGCAGAGCAAGAAGGCAATAATCACGGCCATGACGTTGCCAATCAGTTTGAGGTGCCGCAGAGAGAACTGCATGGGAGTAAAGAGATATTCCTGTATCCATTGGGTGAGGGACATGTGCCACCGCCGCCAAAACTCGGCAACACTTTTAGCTTTATAGGGAAAGTTAAAGTTCTCCGTCAAACGGAATCCCATCAGCCGGGCAATCCCTATACCGATATCAGTATATCCGGAAAACTCACAATACAACTTTATGGCAACGGCATAAATCGCAATCACGATCTCGACGCCTGTGTATTTTTCTGGTGTATCAAGGATTGGATTAAACACTATCCAAATATAATCAGCGATCACAATCTTCTTAATAAGTCCGAGCATAATGCGGTATACACCGATTCCGACATCTTCTTTACTGAGCGCATAGTCAGCATTAACCTGTGGCAGAAAATTTCTGGCTTTATCGATGGGGCCCAGCATAACAGCGGGGAAAAACAAGAGATATAAAAGGAAATCGGAGAACGTGTACTCCTCTTCAAGACTTCCGTAATATATGTCGAACAAATAGCTCATGGCCTTGAACGTGAAATAGGAGATACCGATGGGCACAATAATGGTAAGCGGTTCAAATTGCTGATGCTTCAAATCGGCAATGTTTTGCAGAAAGAAATTGGCGTATTTGAAATAGCCCAGCAAGGCCACGTTGGCAACAACACCGGCAGCAAGCCACAGTTGTTTTGCTTTGTCCGAGGTATTGCTAAGCAGCCTCTTGCCGAGAGAAAAATTAATCACTGCCGAGGCAAGGAGGACCAGGGGAAGATATCCACCGCTGCGATAGTAGAAGAAAAAGGAGAAGCCGGTAAGGATGAAATAGCGCAGTTTCTTGTCGTTATTGGCCAGGAAAAGGAATAAGAGAACACCCATGAACAGAAAAAAGAAAAATGAGGAATCGAGCATGAACCTGTCATGCCGGTCATATAGGAAGAGTTGCAGTATTTTTTGAAGGTCGAGTCCCATCATTTATCGTGATTCTTTCATCTGTGTTTAACTTTTTGAGATTCCGCAGTGAGCGCTCTCTTGCATCAGTCACCGTTATCCAAAACGAATATCATTTTTTTTAGATTACTTAAATTAATTAATCTTACAGTATCTATGTCGCTGTTGGATTGACGTTAGAAGCCAAAAGAGCGTTACCCATCGGGAATAAACTTATTTTGCCAATTTGCTGTCCACCAGTTTCTGCAGGTCACCAAGGTTCTTGCAGCGCAAAACTTCAATGCTTTTGAACTTAACCTGGAATTCCTTTTCGATGGCAAGTATAACGTTGATGTGATTCAGTGAGTCCCAACCGGGCACGGTGTTTGCGAGAGTTTCATCTTTGATATCAAAATCATCGAGTTTAAGTTCTTTTAAAATTGCCTGTTTAAATTTATCTGAGATCATGTTGTTACTCCACTAAAAATTCGTTACTTGATAAAATTCTTTCTCTGTTGGCTTTTCTGCTTGGCTTCCCGGCAGAGCTTTTGATCATCCACCGTGCAGGCACAATATAAACCCGGGCTATGTTCTGGTCGTTGTCGATGCCGGCCTTGAGGATACGCATTTTCAATTTCTTTTTCTCTTCAGGTGTTACGGCATTGCTTTCAGCAAGCACGGCAACAACATCGGTTCCCAACTCCTCGTCATCCGCGCCAAAGGCAACAACACGGCCTGGTAGAACACCTTCTACTTTGGTCACTGTATCTTCAATGTCCTCGGGATATATGTTCTTTCCCGCGACAATAATAATATCTTTTTTTCTTCCAATGACATAGCATTCATCTTCGTACATGAAACCATAATCACCGCTGTAATACCAGTCACCATCCAGCACCTCGGCGGTTTTTTCGGGATAATTTCTGTAGCCATCGAACATGGAGACTGAACTGATAGCTATCTCGCCTACCCTGCCTTCGGGTACGTCTTGTCTTTTATCATCCACGATCCGGAGTTTGCAGCCTTTGATGATCTTCCCGGAGGAAACGCAGCTTCTTGCCTTGTCGGGATCGGAAATGATTTCAACAAAGCCGGCTGCCAATTGCTGCCGGTCTGCCAGGATCATTCTGGGCATGGCACCCGGTTCGGTTTGCGTGATACCATAAGTGGTTTCTGCCATTGCATAACACGCGGAAAGCGCTGATTCTTTGAAACCATACCTGCCGAAATGTTTTAGAAATCTCTTATGACTTTCGTGCCGCACCGGCTCGCTGCAGTTGATAACCAGCCGCCAGCTTTCAAGGTTAATGCCTTCCAACTCCGAATCATCAATCTTATCAGCCATGAGGTTATAGGCAAAATTTGGAAGCCATGCCAATGTTCCTTTTTCTGAAGATATGGCTTCGAGCAGAAGAGAAGGTGCAAGCACCCATTCGAAAGGATCGACCTGAATGCTTGTCATTCCGAATGCCAGCGGCAAATGGTAAGCAGCAATGAGGCCCATGTCGTGGTAGAGTGGAAGCCAGCTTACTACTTTATCTTCAGGGCTAAATCCGATAGCTTCGCCATAATTGTCAACGTGCTGAAGTACGGCACGGTTTGAAAGAAGCACCGGTTTCTGCAGACCGGTTGTTCCTGATGAGTGCTGCAATAGGAAGGCATCTTCCGGTTTCCGGTTAGCACGCGCTTCCAGAACTTCTTTCTGCGCCTGTTCGTTTGCAGCTTCCAGGTCCCACTCCAAGGGGAATTGAACGCCATGAATGGTGCTGTTTTCGAGCAATGGCTGTAAAATGGGTTCAAGTTCACGCTCGGTGAATATCCAGTCCAAACCGGAATTATGCGACATACCCCGGATTCCATCGCGGAACTTATCCGGGTGGAGACGCGGATTAGGATAAGCCAGTACCGCGGGTATTGCCCCAAGACCGACAATGCCCATATACAGCGGGTAGAACCATTTATTGTGCCTGATGATTATGGCACACACCTGGTTCTCTTTTATGCCCTGCAATTTCAGTTGTACGGAAAATTTATTCGCTGTTTCAAGCAGTTCCCGGAATTTCCAACGGTAGGGTTCTTCCGCTGCCCGCCAAAATACAATTGCATCCCTGTCGGGTGAAGTTTGAGCATTGTGCTCCCACCGCTGCCATACAGTTGAAAACGTCATAACAAATCTTTTTATTGTTTAAAATAATGTCAGGTCTGTATATCAAAAGAGCTTAGTTGATCACTTCCCTGCCTCGAGCAGAGCATCGGTAATCAGATCGGCCAGTTTCTTTGCACCTGTTAACTTCATGTGCGTATAATCTTTTTCTGCCAGACCCTGGCTCACAAAATCGCTCATTGAATTCATGCCACCCATTGCCTCGTAGAGGTTGAAATAGGCAACACCGGTCTTAAGTGCAATTTTTTTCTGGGCTTCTACAAGTTTAGGGACACCGGGTTCGGTAACAAACTGCGTGCCTTTTTTCATGCTCTTATCCTGCACACTGACGACGAGGAAAGAAGCTTCCGGAAATGCCTCTTTATACTGATTGACAATTTTTTCCATCGCGGACTCATACCAGCCGTAATCTTTTTGATCCGCACCGGCAATATTCAAACCGAAATTCAAAATAACCAAACGATAGTTGAGCAGTTTGTTGAAACTCTTCAGGGTGTTCATATCCATTTCGCGGAGAGCAACACCGGAGTTTCCTCTGAGCGCAAAATTATCCAGGTACAGCCCATTTCCGTCTTCAAGTGAAACGCCGTAGAAATAGGTCTTGGATGGATTGACCACGGTGATCTTTACGGATTTAACTTTAGCCTTTGCATCCAGCACATATTCTGCCGGAGATTTGGAAGCTTTCAGTTCGGCAGTCATTTCTGTTTTGTCATCAAAGCTGTATTTGATGGAGAAGTTCTTGTCGGAAGTGTAGAGTACGCGTGCAGAAGAAAAACTCCTGGCATTGTATCTGCCGCTTGCTTCATATCTGACCCATGAATTTGCAGAAGCCTGGTAGATATAGCCATTAATGCCCAGTGGCAGTTTTTCTGAATTTGCTGAAAGTGCGGAAGAAGTCTTCCAGTCGGTTGAGAATTTAACATTTGTTGTTGTACGGAACTGAACATCCAAAGGAGTGACGCCAATGATTCCGACACCATTGCCGCCATATTTGGTTTGCAGGTTCTTCCGCAGATCGGCGGAAATGTTGTCGCCTTCAATTGCGGAGTCGCCATAGTGAGCAATACGGACTCTCTTTGAGCCTGCCAGTTTAACCGCGGCGAAGAAATTCTTCAGGCTTCCGGGGTTTTCAATTTTTTGCTTTGCTGCTGCCTGCGGTGCTTCCGGCATGTTTGCACTTTCCTTATCCGCCACCATGCTGTTTACAACGGAAAAGAGGGATGCTGCATAAGGGTTAACCGTTTTTGCGTCAACACCCGATTGTGGTTGTTGCTCCTGCTGAACGTCAGGAAGGACGTCCTGCAGCATGTCAAGCTTTTTAACCTTATACTCGAAACCGAATAGTTTAATTTGATATCCGTCAGGAATATAAACCATAATATGTAAAAAGAACAAGGTGACTACCATCAGAAAAAATGGATTGCCATTTTTTAGAAACTGTTTCATTTATTAACCTCAAGTGAAATTTATTTTTATTAAAACTACAATGCTACTCTTCGTAAAATCCTGTCCAGCTCATCGCCCCAAATCTTGTACCCGTTTGCGTTCAAATGCAGGCCGTCATGCGTCAATTCTTCACGCAAACACTTGTCTTTAGACATTTTGGCATTTAGATCAAGGTACTCAATTCCGTTGGTTTTGCAATAAGCTAAGAGCAGTTTATCCAGTTTTTCCACTTCCGGATTCCGGTCTGCCGAGCTTTGGAAGCGTTTTGCAACAAACAGTGTAGATTGGACGACAACTTTGATCTGTTTGTGCCGCAGCGCCTCGATTATCTGTACATAATTCCTGAAAATGGTATCCACCGGAGTCCAGTTATAGACGTCGTTGATGCCACCCATGATGCACACCACGCGGGGTTTCAGGTTAAAGACGTAATCAAGGCGGGCCAAAAAGCCGGGAAGTATATCGGCAGGGATGCCCCGTTCCACAACGTTGTTACGGTCGAGCAGCTCATTCCAGTTAACGCCGTGGGTTATGGAATTGCCCAGCATGACGATATCGGCCTGTCGCTTCTTGTATGTCTTGTAGAGAGCTATCTCGTAGTCATAGTTCATATTTAGCTTATAACGCGCCGTGTCGGTGGCTGGTTTAGCCTTTTGGTTTGCCTGGCCTAATCCGGTCATTTGGCAGAAGAAACACACGATCAGTGCTGAGCAAAGACAATACACTTTTTTCATTTGCCTGAACAATTTTTCCATAGCTGTAAAAAATAAAAGGGCATCAAAAACCACTTTTTATTGCAAATAACGGCATCCGGGGGGGCAAAAAGTGCCACATGGGTGCAGGTTAACCGCGATTTCGAAAAGTGCCCTGTAATCAACAGGAAATATAGTAAAAAATACGGAGGTTTAAAATTAAATGCAGGAGAAGGAACGAGCAAGTGACCGCAGTTTTTACCCCGATTTTTATAACCTAAGATCCTGAAAGTCAGATAATCTCTTGGGGATTAAAACAATTTTGGGGAAATAGTTCAGCAGCAGGGGAAACCATATGCTTTTTTTCATTTAAAAAGCGTCTTCGTCAGATATAAAAGATTTGAAATTGCCTTACCATATGCTTATATTTGCAACAATTCGGATTACCGAAGGTGGAAGGACGAATGAGCCTTTGCCCCGCTTTTGCGGGGTTTTTTATGGTAACAGCTTCAGCCCAAACCCATCCATCTTATTACCCACCTTGTAAATTTTCGACTCAATAACGCTCATGATTTTATCATTAAATGTATCATTGGTATCTTCCCGCAACCTGTATGAATGCAATGCATACCGATATAATGGATGAGCAAGCAAATCAGCTAGTTGTATACCGGAAATATTCGCTGACTTGGGTTTAATTTTTAATTCGGAACTTGTATAAGTATTAATAACCTCTTCCGGGTTGACCCAATCAGTCCCGTTTTCAAATATTCTCTTATACGACTCCTTAAGCCGCATATCCTCTTTCCCACCGCGAGCTTCGAACATCATGTCACCCTTCTGTTGATTTTTTATTAGGAGTAAGTGAAAACGTTCAAATAATATAGTCATACAATAATGATAGGGATCATATCTCCAGGTAGTATAACGTTTTTTGTGTTCAAGTTTATCAATTAAGACTGTAATTGTACTGAACTTCCATTTATCCAACAGAAACAAGAACTCATCATTGAATCGTTTTTCAATATCAGGGTCAAGGAGCGATTTAAAGGGAAATTTTTTATTGATCAGTTCTTTTCTGTGTAAAATAATAGGTTCATCTGGGTGGCTGTTAAAATAGCGTATCTTTAGCGATTCCAAATCTGGAGTCAGAACAGTCCTGACATATTCCAATTCGAATACAACTCCAGTAAGGCTCAGAAACCGATGGTTAGGATCTTCTGAGCTCCCAATATCATTATTACCAACCTCATCAATGTAAATTCGATACTTCATTAATTATCGGTTTTCTAACTTATTGAAATACTGCTAAGCTGGAAATCAGGGATTACGGGTTTTTGACTCAAATATGAGAGCTTTTCCTGGTTTTGCAAGTTAACAGACGGTGTCTGCTGAATTTGATATTCGAGGTAGAATAAACGCATATTTTGCAGATTTACAATTGAGAACCCATTTCCGAATTCCCTCTGCAATTGTCCAGAAATATTTTTAATGAGCGATTGACCATAAGCGGCCCTACTTTCGCCCTGCTGTTCTACTTCCACAATTCGCTTTCCCACCAGCCCATACGCATCCACCATAGTTTTATTGATGCTGCGCGAGGCATTTTGCTGCGCTTGCCTGAGAATTTGTTGAATGTCTTCGAAAAGATGCATAGTGTGCCTATACTATTTTGGAAGTTTTTACTTATAACAAAGATTAGTGTTTTGTGTTTACCCGGTTCCAAATAAAACGAAGCGAATGGAATACTGTTTTATTCCGCGCAAATGTAATAATAACCACTCTGGAGCCATTATTTCATTTTGCACAGAATGTGATAAATGCCTGTTGGACGTGGAGCAGATCAGTTTTTGGGGAGATACCAAACCCGTGCGTTTTTTTTGCGCACGGGCTCAGTTTAAGAATCTATGCCACGTTAAACTATGGCAACAGGTTTGTCAATTAGCTATAACAATGGTTGGTGTCATTGCAGAACTGGTTACAGCCGCTGTAACTTTGACTTTGGTTGATCCATCGTTACCTTTTTCGGTGCCTATGCCCTGAAACGTGATACCGGTAGCTGTTCCGGCTACAGAAATGGTATAGGTTCCATTGGCATTACTGCCAAGACCGGTGGGCATGACGAAACCTGCAAAGGTGGTTCCACCGCCGCCCAATGGAGGAGGCTTTTTATAATATTCTTTGGCTTTTGAAGAAAGGGTGAGAAGATCTTTTATTACAGCATTTCTGTTGGAATCGATTGCTGCTGATTGAAACATATTAATGCCGACCACAATGGCAATTCCGACAATTATAACACCAAGGACGATTAAGAGCAATTGTTGTTGTCCCATAATATACCTTTCGATTTGTATCCTTTAAATATAAACAATTATTCAGATACAGAAAATTTGTGCAAACATCGAACAGGTTGATGGAACTACGAAGAATAACCCGAAGTTTATGAATCAGAATTGAACAAAAAAGCCAAAAAGGCCCAAAAGTATGAGTACCACTCCGGAAATAAGCTTCTCATGATGTTCCAGGAAATGCCATTCAAGAGCTTCAATGCCTTTTGCGGCAAGGAAAACAAGCAGCATCATCCCGAAAACCGTCACAACAAGATAGACAATAGAAACGGTAGCAATGCCTGCCCAGCCCATTGCACTGGCCACGAAAAAATATGCTTCAATTTCCAGACAGGGTGAGAAGAACATGCCAACCGCAAGCGAGATGATAATGGCAGATTTGGACTTCCCTTTCACGTTTTCATCAATTTCAACATGATGATGGTGGTGACCGGGTGATTGTTCAAGATGATCTTTAATGATATAAAAAAGACCAAGGGTTACCAGCACCACCGGAGCCGCGATGGTTGTGATGGTTTTGTAAGAAGATGAAAGCTTGTAGCCGACAAGACCGACAATTATGCCAATGATAATGGTGCTGAGTGTATGGGCGAAACCTGCTATGGCCGTTACCGTAAGCGTTTCCCTGCGGGACCATTTTTCCGTTTTACCGATGGCGACCAATGGCAGCCAATGGTTAGGGATTGATGCGTGAACCAGGCTCAGCATCAGCGCGCTAAAGAATATATGTATCAGGCCTTGCATAATGGGGTCAGTTGTTGTTTATGTTATTTGTTATGCCTTGTCTCTTATCTCAACATGAATACGGCTCATTCCGTTCCTTACTTTTGGGGCGGACTTATTTGGAATTCAACTGTGCAATATAGGGAAATCGAGGGGGAAGTTAATGAGAATTTGAAAAACAGGGGTTGGCATAGGGTGTATGGCTCTGCAATGCGGCAGCACTTGATGCTCATCATTTAATACTGTTATCTGCCTGTATATTAAAATACAGGTCGTCATTCTCCGCCATTTGTTAATATACGGGCTATGAGTGGGTTCGTCTCCTATATTTAGAAGCTCTGTTCAACGTCAGCATCCTCAGCCGGATAGTGCAGAGGTTATGGCGGCTCCACGCCATCCAACAAAGTGGTTTTGGTCTTTTGATGAATCCATTACCTTATAATTCTTCCACACCAACCAACAAGCTGTTCACCATAAAATTATTGCCTGAATGGACTTTTGAGATAGTATAAGTCTCCTGCCCTTCCGCTAAACTTTCAATTCTGATGAGTTTGTTTGTTGTCCATTTATCATCACTCCCGATCATACCAAATAAGTCACCGACTTCAATTGTTTGAATTTTTGGAAAGGACTTATACTTTTTAGTTTTTTCAGGCAGAAGAGACGACCAACCCTTTTTCTCCAAAACAAAAGGATGATCTCTTGTCGAAATAAGTGTGTCGCCATTTTCAAAAACATATTTTACTAGATCATTATGATAAGCTTTCTCTGTTCTTTCAACGACAACAGGTGACATCCCTTCTTTTCGGGGGCTAATACACATCACTGTATCACCCGGAACTATCTCTTCAATATTTTTGAATTTATTGCCAGGTTGATTAACCTTTGTTCCCCTGCCAAAACAATGGACATCCAGTCCATTAAAATTAATCTCTGAAACTGCTACATCGCTATATTCTGTCCCTGGATAAACATCAATAATTTCAAATTTGAAAACCATATCAACGTTCTTTGTATTGGAACGGACTGGAGATATGCGAAAAGTTTGTGGAGCACTTACATCTGCGAGATCAAGAAATGCATATGGCTTATTATTGATGTAAAGTTTAAAACGTTTCACTCTTGCATTCTTTTTCCACAGGTTCTCATTTTTAGAATAACCATCATAAACAATAATCTCATTTACTCTCGGGCTTCCCGATTTGAAAAAGAATTCAATATATTCGCCTATTGCGGTATTTGATTTTCCCGGGCACCATGCCGTGAATAAATTAAAATCATGAATGTTTTCAACTTTATAGTTTGCATGTTTTGTTGATTCAAGAGTAGAGGAAGCCTTTATTATATATGGTCCCCCGCCGCAATACCAACTGCAACCTGAGCCCACCGTTATTGGGCCACTTCCCGTTTCAAGCTGATCAATCAATTCCCTCTCTTTTGGGGAGTATTTTGAGTAATCATCTGATTCTTTTTTCGCGATCTCAATTATTCTTTCCCATTCACTCTGTCCCTCCGCAGTATAATTGATTATTTTACCAATGTTTGGATTAAGAGCCCTGATATTCTGCGATTTGTCCGCAACAGTGAAAATAAGGAACAGTATTAACAATGCTCTGATTTTCATGAAGTATCCCTTTTTTGGAAATAATGACACTGTAAATTAAGAAACGCTTGAGAATTGCAATAAAGGAAACGCATCACTATCCCATACATCATTCGAGTGCAATAAACCAAATTCGCATGCTTTCCCATTATAGGAGATCATCGAATTGTCTATCCATCATCATTTACGTGATCACCCTTATTATTTCCGTGTTTTCCGTGATTGATCTGCCATCCCTAAATTTTAGCTCAACCCAAGCAGTGAACGGATTTTATTTTTATAGACCCATGTAAATATAATTCTATGTTTCTTGAATTACCATCATAAAAAAAGGCCCGGCATCAGCCAGACCTTTATAAAATTCAAATGTTTGCAGTTAGCGCATTGCCTAGTGCATACCGCCGCCATGATGACCGCCGTGGCCCATGCCTGGTCCGCCATGGCCTTCTCCGCCGGGGCCACCATGACCACCACCATCGTGCCGTGGTCTGTCCCAATACAGAGTGATCCATGTTTCAAACAGGGTTATCTGGTCTGCTGTCAAAATAAGTTTTACCGAAGCAAGAAATTGCGCTCTGAGCTGGTCAACCAGCACATGTGCTGAATCGCGGGAAATTTGTTTGCCTATTTCAAGCGTGCGGATTGCCTTGAGCTGCGCAAAGAGCGTGTCGCCAAGTGTCTTCAATTGAACAAATTGTTCATCGGTAAGTGAAAGATATGCTTTAATCGAATCCAGCATATGGGCATTTCGCAGCGAATCGTGCGGACAGGTGCCGGTATCGGAAACAACGCCTGTTTCCGCTGCAGCAACTGCAATGGAAGTTTTATACATAGAAATTGCACTATAGGGTGCCTCGCTCTGCACAGTTGTGGTGTTATCAGAGTTCGCGCTTACAGGGTTGTTCTTGCTGCAACCCGCAAATACAACTGCCAGTAATATCGCTGCCAAAAATGCCTTCATCTTCGTTTTCCTTTTTGTTATCGGATCATGTAATTATTTCAGAAGAACAGTATCAAACAGCGCGATCCGGGGACATGCTTTTTAGGGCAAAAAAACATCCCTGAACATAAACACACAAGAATGTGTTCCCTGACAACGCACCCGGTAACGATGTGGGAGGATTTGTGCTGTGGAGCGGGAATGTGTAAACAACCCCGGCTCCTCAGCTTACGATTACCTGTACATACATTATCTGTACTTATTTGCAGGTCTTCTGTGAGCTTATGTTCGCCCCGCTTCGGGGGCGTGTTCGCTCTCTTATTGCAGCCGTGGGTTTCACCCACGGTTATTGTTGTTTACTCCCGTTGGGAGATTATTAGGAGCAATCCATTTATTGAATTTCAGGGTCCAATCAATAATATGATAACCCAAAAAGGTAATATATTTGATAAGATGTAAATAGAACCCACCCTGTATCCCTCCCTTTCGCAAAGGGAGGGAATTCGTCCGTGTTTATTGGTTTCCCTTAAAACAATGGTGTCAACTTAGTATAAATTGGAAGCGTTATCCAGCAAATTGTCTATGGTATAGCTCGAATTAGGTAGATTCCCGCCTTCGCGAGAATGACATTCGTCCATTGTGTTCGTTAAGTTGACGTCTATGCGCCCCGCTCAGAGCGGGATTTCGGCCGGTCTGACGACAGGCAGGTTGCACTCAACCTTCCCAGAAATGACATCCGTTCGTAGTGCTCATTAAGTTGACACCATCACCCTTCACTGCTCAGACAATCGCATGGTTCTGAATTATCTGCCCCCTGCCCCGTTGATTTCCCTCCGTGAATTCGCCAAAAATTGTATCTTGCACTTACAAAATTTCAAATATCTTATCAGGAATTTCCGTGGCACCAGAAGTAAATAAAATTATCTACTCCATGATTGGAGTAAGCAAATACTATGACAAAAAAGCAGTCCTCAAGGACATCTATCTCTCCTATTTTTACGGCGCAAAGATCGGCGTCATTGGACTCAACGGCTCGGGAAAAAGCTCGCTGTTGAAGATACTTGCCGGGGTGGACAAGGAATTCCTCGGCGAGACTGCTGTTTCGCCGGGATTCACCATTGGTTATCTTGAGCAGGAACCCAACCTGGACGACACCAAAACAGTGAAAGAAATTGTTGAAGAGTCTGTTTCCGAAACCGTGGCACTGCTGAAGGAATACAATGCCATTAACGAAAAGTTCTCCGAGCCAATGTCTGACGATGAGATGACGGCCTTGCTTGAGAAGCAGGGCGAAGTGCAGGAAAAGCTTGATGCGATTGATGCATGGGACCTGGACTCCCGCCTAGAGATGGCAATGGATGCACTGCGCTGCCCCGATGGCGACACCCCGGTGAAAGTGCTTTCAGGCGGTGAACGCCGCCGCGTTGCACTCTGCCGCCTCCTCCTTAAAAAACCGGACATCCTGCTGCTGGATGAACCGACAAACCATCTTGACGCCGAGACCGTTGCCTGGCTGGAGCACCACCTGCAAAAATATGAAGGCACCGTTATTGCCGTAACCCATGACCGTTATTTCCTTGATAACGTTGCCGGCTGGATATTGGAACTTGACCGCGGCGACGGTATTCCCTGGAAAGGAAATTATTCCTCATGGCTGGAACAAAAACAACAGCGCCTGGCTCTTGAAGAAAAGAAAGAAACTGACAGGCAGAAGACCCTGCTGCGCGAACTTGAGTGGATACGCATGTCACCCAAGGCTCGCCAGGCAAAATCCAAAGCAAGGATCAGCGCCTATGAGGATCTGGTAAGTTCAGGCTCGGCAAAACGCGAAAAGGAATTACAGATATACATCCCTGCCGGTCCGCACCTGGGCAAGGTGGTTATTGAAGCCGAAGGCGTTATGAAGGCTTATGGTGATAATATTCTTGTTGAAGATATGAGCTTTATCATTCCCGCAGGCGCCATTGTTGGCATAATTGGCGCCAACGGCGCAGGTAAAACAACCCTGTTCAGGATGATCATCGGGCAGGAACAACCGGACAAAGGAACATTGAAAATCGGTGAGACGGTTAAACTGGCTCACGTGGATCAGAGTCGTGAGGCCTTGCAGGCAGACAAATCCATTTGGGAACTGATCTCCGGCGGTGATGACACCATCACATTGGGAACGAAGACAATGAACTCACGTGCATATACCGCGGCTTTCAATTTTTCCGGTGCTGACCAGCAAAAGCTGGTAGGGATGCTTTCCGGCGGAGAGCGCAATCGCGTTCATTTGGCCATGATGCTGAAGTCCGGTGCAAACGTGTTGCTGCTTGATGAACCGACCAATGACCTGGATGTGAACACCCTGCGCGCACTTGAAGAAGGGCTTGAAAACTTCGCAGGCAGCGCGCTCATTATCAGTCACGACCGCTGGTTCCTGGACAGAATAGTTACGCACATTCTGGCATTTGAGGGAGAGAGCAAAGTGGTATGGTCAGAAGGAAACTTCTCTGACTACGAGGCCAAACGCAAGGAGCGTCTTGGCATTAAAGACGACCAACCACACAGGCTTAAATACCGGCATTTGACGAGATAGCGTTATTCGCCAACAGAATTGATCGCGGGGTTCAAAATTTTGAACCCCTACCGTTTTCACCTTCGTGCATGCCTTCACAAAAAAAAGCTTCATCGACCTTGCCTTGAAATGCCGGAATCCGAAGATGTGCGCCACATCAATTTAGTGGGTATTTCGCCGGTGTTAACCTAACCTTTCGGGATGTTGCTATTTAATAATTGGTAAAATATTTATAAGTTTACTTAGCAAAAACACAAGATGCTGTATAAACAACGCGTCGGTGTTCGGCAGAACAGATTTCAATTCCTACTCCCTACATGATTCAAAGAACCGGTGAATTATGCCCATCAGTATACCCCTTGACTTCTGTTCTTCAAAACTTCCCACCATCGTAGTAATCTTCTTACGAGGCGGTCGTTTTTATTGGTTCATTATATAGAGCAATTTATTACAATTAAACACGAGGTACTATGCGACATCTGTTTACTTTTATTTTGGCTCTCTCCATCTTTATAACTGCAGGATATGCTTCAGAAAAACAAAAGCGCGCATCGCGCCCTGCGGAAATAAAAGGCACACCATCCTTCACCAAGCTCAATCTCAATAACATCTCCACCTTTGTATTTGATAATGGCTTTACCGATTACAATGAACCGCAAACACTCCCGGGATTCTTTTTCCCGGCTGAGAGTGGCCTTTCGCCAATATTCGCATCAGGCTTGCTCTGGGGTGGAAAAGTGAATAATGAAATCCGCGTGGGCGGCTCAACCTATAACAGTGGATTGCAACCGGGAAAAATTATCAGTCCCGGTGTTGCTGCTGACCCCTTTGCACCGGAGAACCGCATATACCGTGTTCGCCCTGATTATGCCACTGCTGACCTAAGCAGGGAAATATCAGATGAAGGTATGTCCGGAACTGACATCATTGCTCAATATCACAAGGACTGGAATGAATGGCCTGCCAGCGATGGTGCCCCGTTTACCGATAAGAACAACAACGGAACATATGAACCAGGAATTGATATCCCCGGTGTTCCGGGTGCAGCTCAGACGATTTTTTATATTGCCAATGACCTGAATGCTGCCAACACAACAAAACTCTATGGCTCACAGCCTATCGGTATTGAACTTCATGCAACGTTATGGACATACCAAAGGCCCGGAAATTTCGGGAGTGTTTACTTCAGAAAATACCAGTTGATCAATAAGAGCCTCAACCCTGTAATTGACACGTATCTGTCCCTTTGGTCTGACCCGGATATTGGGACGCCCTCGGACGATTTTGCCGGTTGTGATACACTGTTGAATCTGGGATTTGGGTATAATGCCAATGCAATGGACGGCACATACGGCAGTAATCCTCCTGCCGTTGGTTTTCAACTTCTCGAAGGACCACTAGTGAACGGAAACGCCGGCGATGTTGGTTATTCAAATGGTCAAATTGTAACCGGGATGAAAAACCTTCCTATGACAGCCTTCTATTATTTTGCAAGCGGTGACCCTTCACTTTACGATCCGCCCTTAGGCAGCGGTGCCTCTGCATTCTATAATTTTTTCCAGGGACGGGTAGGTTCTACCGGCAATTATTTTAGGGACCCACAAGGGAATTCCACTACATTTGCCTTACCCGGCGATCCATTGCAAAACACCGGATGGATTGATGGAAACCTGACGCCTGCCGGCGACCGGCGCCTGGGGCTTTCCTGCGGTCCCTTTACGCTGGAGGTTGGCGATACAAAGGAAGTAGTTTATGCCGAATTGTGTTCTCAGATTGCAGAGGGTACAACTGTTGTCGACCCCTACCTGCATAATCTGCGCATACTAAAATTCACTGCCTCAAGCCTTAAGGATTTGATTAAAAACCGTATTGCGGTCAGTATCCGGGCAACTCCCCTGGCCGCAATTAACACGTCGGTTGCCATGTTGGCTGACACTATCAGCCTTGACTTCAACGATGTCATCTCGGAGATTTCATGGCAAATGCTGTCAGCCCCTGCCGGCAGCACCGCAGCAATAACGCCTTCCGGAATATCTGCTTCGTTCACCCCGGTAATAGCCGGAAACTATGAGATAGGTGTTACGGTAACCACTGCAAAAGGCAAAAAGGCAACCGGGAGCACAGTTATTTATGCAACAAATATTAAACCTCCAAAAGCAGCGTTCAGCTTTTCTGCACCGGAAATGAGCCTGGGCGATTCGGTTCTGGTTGACGCATCGCTATCATCGGACCCACAGAATCTGCCACTGAAAAACATTATATGGTCAGGAACCGGGAGCTTTTCTTTCCCAACGGCAAAAACCGCATATTTTCATCCTTACGCATCCGGGCTGAACAGTTGCAGCTTAAATCTTGACAACGGCACTTTCTCCGCTGAAACAAGCCTCTCTATTATTGTGCACCCAAAGCTTTGGAACTCCACCATCCAGTATTCATTTGGTGAAGAGCCGCCTTCGGGTTCATCATATTTCAGTTTTGCATACTTTCAGGGAGATACGCTTTTCCTTGCTATTCAAAACAATGCGGCACCAGCCTCTGCTTTTGCCATGAGCATGTATAAGGTCACCGATAATTCGTTTGTCTACCTGAAAACCGTAAACATTCCCGGGATAGTGAAGGTGGTCAAATTACAGGGAAATCGTCTCTATGTTCTGACACAAACAGTCACTTCCGGTCTTTTTGGACCAGGCCCGCTCACCATTTATACGGTAGGGCCTGACTGGGCATTGACGCCTGTTCTGCAAAAGTATATGCCGGCGGGAAAGGATATTTACTCGATAAATGTAAACGGTGCTATGGCCACTATGTTCGATGGATCGGATATTTTCCTAGTTGATCTCTCCAATGCTGCATCACCCATGATCGTGAAACAAAAAACGATCTCCTATGCGAGCTCGATACGGTTCAAGAACAATTATGTAGTACACACCGCCAACGATTATTCCAACAACTATACTTCGTTCGTGGTAAGAAGTGCGGCAACACTGGACTCCTTAACAGCCTGGACCTTTTCGCCCTACAATACGAACTTTGATATAGCTGAGAACCTTTTATTCACAACATATCACGACACACTGGGCATCTACGACATAAGCAGTGTCGGTTTGCCGGTAAAGCTTGCAACGGCTTACACCCCGTCTCCCTTTCCCTGGATTGATTTCCAGTATGACCGCTCAACGGTAAATTATCTGGGAAACCATCTTGTTGCTGTTAATGGCGGCGCGGGAAGCGTTGTGTACAACGTTAACACTCCCGCCATACCGCTTCATGTTGCTTCATTATATACAGGCAACAACAAATATCTGACCGCAAACAACAGCATGTATTTTGCAGTGCCATCAGACATGCGCGGAGTCAGAGGATTTGCTGAATCATCCATTAACAGGATTCACCTGACCAAACCTGACGACGTAAGCAACGCTGGACTGATTTCATCAACATTCCGGTTGGAACAAAATTATCCAAACCCTTTTAATCCGGTTACCCGGATCAGGTTTGCGGTTCCTGAAAATGGTCAGACTGCTTTACGCGTGTTCGATGTACTCGGGAATGAAGTTGCCGTCCTCTTGAACGACAACGTTCACGTCGGGAATTATGAAATCGAATTCAACGGAATCAATCTGGCGAGCGGCGTTTACTTCTACCGCCTGACAGCAGGCTCCTATTCAGATACGAAAAAATTTGTCCTGTTGAAATAGATTGATAATTATAGTTAGCCTGACATGAAAGGACAGGGGACAATAAATTCTGAATGGTGAAGTTTCAGGGTTAACCTTTTCCGTTATTTCGGATTGTTATTATTAGGTACAAATAACACGCGGCTGTTTTCAAAAAACAGTCGCGTGTTTGTTTGCATGGTAACAAAGGTAAATCTCCTGACGGAGAAACAGCTCACTGTTTCCCATGCCATCTACAAACATATCTTCCCGTACTATGGGTGTAGTTTAATACAATCCGCGTATAACACAGTGTTTAGGATTCGTTTTAGGCGAAATTGGAGAAATTGCCCCGCACACGCATAGGCGTCAACGTAAATGAGTGTAATTAGACCCTGTTTGCAGAATCGCTAAACTAACGGTCGTAAGAATAAGTTGTTAGCGGATGTTTTGATTCAATGCTCTATGAGCAACGCATTAAAAAGCGCGAATTGCAAAAACTGGTTAGTGGCCGAAGCTTTACAGGGCTTGAGGAAGGTGGATTCCCGTTTTCACGCATAGGCGTCAACTTAAAAGAGTGTAAATAGACCCTGTTTGCAGAATCGCTAATAGCTAACTGTCGTAAGAATAAGTTGTTAGCGGATGTTTTAATTCTCTGCTCTATGAGCAACGCAATAAAAAGCGCGAATTGCAAAAACTGGTTAGTGGCCGAAGCTTTACAGGGCTTGAGGAAGGTGGATTCCCGTTTTCACGGGAATGACATTCATCCATTGTGTTCGTTAAGTTGACGCCTATGCGTCCCGCTAGAAGCGGGATTTCGCTGAATTCAATTTTCACGGGAATGACATTTGTTCATCGTTTTCGTTAAGTTGACGCATATGCGGGGAGCGGGATCCCGTTGGTGGGTATCGCATAATGCATTAAGCACAGAATTCTGCTTAATAAAGCTTTGTTTATATGTGTTAATCGTGAGATTGCCTCTCCCGATGCGGGCTCGCAATGACTTTTCCTGAATTATGCGACACCCACCTTTGGGAGATGACCCTGATGTAAACCGATATTCGCGGATAGAAATTCGAAATTGGTTTTTGGGGACAGACTCACTGAGGGAGAGATATACAAACATATATCGCCGGGCAGCAAATAATCTCAATTGCCGCCGTGTAAAAAGTCAACGCCTTAAATGCTGGGGTTTTTGTAGTCAAATCGTTCTTTGTCCTGTCTGTCTTCTTTGTGCGTTCTTTGTGGCTTCTCCCCGGTTAAGCTACAAGCATTACACTTCGAATATATCACGCCAATTGTTTTCGCCATATCGAATTATGCAAAAGTATAGTATATTTGAAAAACTGAATCTGACCGTTTTCAAATGTCAGAATTGTTAAATTTTTAATGAATCCGGTAATCAGAGAAAATGAATTTACTAGTTATTCCTTCAATCGATATTCAGCATGGTAAAACCGTCAGAGTTGTTCAGGGCATTCCTGAACTTAACGTGCCGGAATATGGCAGTGACCCCACCGAGATGGCAGCCATTTGGCGCGCTGAAAATGCCAAGATGATCCATATAGTAGATTTTGATGGTTTTAAGACCCAGTCCGATGAGAATCTGAAAATCATCTCCGACATTTGCTCCAACGTCATCATTCCGTTCGAATATTCAGGCGGCATCAGGACCCTGGAAGATGCAAAAAAGATATTCGATTGTGGTGTTGCACGAATTGCAGTATCAACAATGATGATTGAAAACCCACGCGAATTTGAAAGAGTTTTTGCCGAGTTTGGTGCCAAAAAAGTTGTTGGCGTTCTTGATGTGATAGAGAACGAAATCGTCATCAAGGCAAGAAAAGTCAAAACCGGTATATCGCCAATTGCACTGGCACTTAGGCTGAAAGAAATGGGGATGGAACGGTTCATCGTAACCGATGTTTTGCGGAACGGCACCATGAGCGGGCCAAATATTGAGCTGACAAAATCCATTGCAATTGGCACCGGATGCAAAGTGACGCATTCAGGCGGCATTCGCAACAAAGATGAGTTGTTCGACCTCCAGACGCTGCTGCCGGTGGGAGTGGATTCCGTCATAATCGGGCGCGCACTTTATGAGAACCGCTTCCCCTGTCAAAAACTGTGGCGGCTTGCAGAATCAGGATTATTCAACTAACGGGCAACACTATGCAGAATGATGTGAAAATTATCCATTCAAGTTTTTGGGCCAACGTCTTTAATAAGAAAATGGACCATTCAGATTTAATTGATCTGCTGAGCGAAATGCCCCCGTTTGCCGAATTGAAACCTCAGATCATGAATGAAGTGGTACAAACGATGCATCAACGGCAGTTTGTTGCCGGTGAATATGTGTTTTATCAGAACGATCCGGGGATTGGACTGTATATTGTATCTGAAGGTGAAATAGCAGTGGAAGTTTCCAATGGGCATAATAAGGTGTTGCAACTCGCATCGTTCACCAAGGGTGATTTTTTTGGTGAACTTGCCCTGCTTGACGGTGAAAAAAGGTCAGCCTCGGCACGCGCCATCACCGATTCGAAACTGTCAGTGCTTTTCAAACCGGATTTGGATGATATAATCAGGAAACACCCCAAAGATGGTATAACGATATTGCTTGGCTTTACAAAGATTATCAATACACGATTACGCGATTTGAACCAGGAATATTTCCAGTTGTATGATGAAAACCAAAAACTTAAGGAGTTGACCCATGGAAAGGATATTGCATAAAATTCTCGTTCCTATAGATTTTTCGGTTAATTCGAAAAATGCACTTCTTTATTCTTCATCTCTTGCCCAACCGTTCCAGGCGGAACTGCATCTGCTTTACGTAATTGAACCCGTTATTTACAGTCCTGATTTCAGCATGGGACAAATCACGCTGCCATCCATTGATACACAGGAGATCGAAGCCCGTTCCAGAGAGGAACTGCAGAAACTGATAAAGACACAGCTTCCCGAGACACTGCCATCGAGGATAACCGTAAGGATTGGCAAGCCTTTCAGTGAAATCATCGATTATGCAAGGCAGGAAAATATAGATTTGATTGTCATTTCCTCGCATGGGCACAGCAGCGTGGAACATATTCTCTTCGGAAGCACTTCGGAAAAAGTGGTTAAGAAAGCACCCTGCCCGGTTCTCACACTTCGTGAGCCGCTAAAGGGATTTAATTATAAGGAGCAGTTAACTGCAAGTTAGTTTGAGCGGGATATAATGAAGTCAACCAGCTTATGCAGTGCCTGACGTGCAGGGCTATCCTGAATTATGCTGAGGTAGGACTTTGCCTTCTCGCCGTATTCCCTGGCAACGTTGTCAGAGTATGCTATTCCCCCGTGTTCATGAACAAAGTCAATAACTTTAGTTAAGTTCGCTTTTTTCGATCCGTTTTTGATGAGCCCTTTAATTTTTTCACGTTCGGAGTTACTGACGGTACTCATAGCATAAATGAGGGGCAACGTGATCTTCTTTTCTTTGATATCACCGCCGATGGGTTTCCCGAAGAACTTCGATGGAGTTCCGAAATCCAGAATATCATCCCGGATCTGAAATGCAATTCCCAAATTCTCGCCAAATTTATTCATCGCTTCATGCACCTTGGGATCAGTTGCTATGCTTTGGGCCCCAATTTCACAGCAGGTCTGGAACAAAGAGGCAGTTTTGTCGGAAATGATCTGGAAATAGGATTCGGTATCAATATCAAGTTTCCGGGTTTTTTGAATTTGCAGCAATTCACCTTCGGACATTCGCTTGACAGTATTAGTCATCACTTCAAGAAAATCATAATCCTTGTTTTCAACTGAAATTAGCAGTCCGCGGGAAAGAAGATAGTCTCCCATAAGAACTGCGATCTTGTTTTTCCACACTGCATTTATAGAAGGCAGGCCTCGTCGTTTGTCAGCATTGTCCACAACGTCATCATGCACCAGTGTAGCCGTGTGCAGCAGTTCAACCAGCGCGGCTCCGCGGTACGTCCGGGGAGTTACTTCACCGCATGCTTTTGCCGAAAGGATCACCAGAAGCGGTCGTATTTTCTTCCCTTTTTGTTTTAAAATGTAGGAAGCAACCAAATCGACCAGGTTTACCTTTGATTTGATAGTCGTTTTAAAAATAGACTCAAATGTTTTCAACTCTTCATTAACGGAGCGTGAAATGTCACGGAGTGGATTCAACATCAACCTTTTTCATAGACAATTTGGATACAATAATACTGATTTCATATAACACCAACAGAGGCACGGCCAGAATCATCTGCGACACCGGATCGGTGCCGGGTGACAGAATCGCGGAAAGGATCATAATAATAACGATCGCGTGCCTTCTGTATTTCCGCATGAACTTTGGAGTAAGTATGCCCAATTTACTTAAAAAAAACGAGATCATGGGAAGTTCGAAAATGACGCCACAGGCAAGCATGACACTAAGTATAATGTCCATATACTCATCTATGGAAAACTGGTTCCTGATGGTCTGCGATCCGAAAGTTACCGCAAAGCTCAGAGTCATGGGAAGCATGACATAGTAAGCAAAAACAACGCCAGCCAAAAAGCAACCGGTTGAAAAGGTTACTATCCGGGTTACGTATTTCTTCTCATTCTCCCTCAGTGCCGGAGCAATAAACTTCCAGAACTGATAAAACAAATTAGGCAGACTGACAACTATTCCGCCAATCAACGCAACCTGAAAATAGACCATGACCTGCCCAAACGGTTTAAGGTTTTGCAGATCCATGTGAGAATTTTTTGCAGGCAGCAGGAGGACATTTTCCACAAGCGGATTGACAAAGGCCAAACAGACAAACAGACCAAGCAGCACACCAATAAGTGCTTTAATGATCCGGCCCCGCAATTCACCCAGATGCTCAAAAAAGGTCATCTCGGCTTCAGGAGCTTTGTGTTTTGAATGATTTTCGTTTTCTTCCAATGGAATTCAACTGTGGCTTAAGAATAAAGCGTGAACCGCAGGCAGAGCGTCTTCACAGCCTCACTTATTTTCTTTAATTCTTCATCGTCGCCGGCAGCTTTAATTGCGAGATCGATAAATTTCGCAATTTCCTTCATCTCGGGCTCTTTCATCCCGCGCGTGGTAACGGCAGGAGTTCCCACCCTGATGCCGCTTGTTACAAAGGGACTCTTACTGTCGAACGGGACCATATTCTTGTTTACCGTGATGCCGGCTTTTTCCAATGCCTGTTCTGCGGCTTTTCCGGTTATGTTCTTATTGGTCAAATCAATAAGCATTAAATGGTTGTCTGTGCCACCGGAAATGATTTTGTAATCCATTGCCACAAGTTCAGCAGCCAGGGTTTTTGAGTTGACAACAATTTGTTTGCAATAATCCACAAAGCCGGGCTGGAGGCACTCCCCGAACGCCACAGCTTTTGCAGCAATAATATGCATGAGCGGACCACCCTGTATTCCGGGCATTACCGCGCTGTCAATAATTTCCGACATCATTTTAAGTCTGTCACCCTTGGGAGTTTTAATTCCAAGGGTATTTTCAAAATCTTTTCCCATGAGGATGAGACCGCCGCGTGGGCCCCTGAGCGTTTTATGCGTGGTGGATGTTACCACGTGACAGTGTAACAGTGGATTATTTAAAAGCCCCGCCGCAATAAGTCCTGCCGGATGAGCCATATCGCACATCAGAAAGGCTCCTATGGAATCTGCAATCTGGCGGAATTTCGCATAATCCCATTCACGGGAATAGGCGCTGCCACCGGTGATTATCATCTTGGGACGGTGTTTTTTGGCAAGTTCTTCCACAATGTTGTAATCGAGCAGACCGGTTTCCTTATCGAGCGTGTAACCGACAGCATTATACAGGACACCAGAAAAGTTAACCGGTGAACCATGCGTGAGATGACCGCCATGAGCAAGGCTCAAACCCAAAAATGTATCACCTGGTTTGAGAAAGGACATGAACACTGCCATATTAGCCTGCGAACCACTGTGAGGCTGCACATTTGCATATTCGGCATTAAAGAGTTTTTTAACACGATCACGGGCAACATTTTCTGCTTTATCAACAAATTCGCATCCGCCATAGTAACGTTTACCCGGATATCCCTCAGCGTATTTATTGGTAAGCACAGAGCCGGCCGTTTCAAGAACGGCAGGGCTCACAAAATTTTCCGACGCGATCAATTCAAGTTTTGTTTGCTGGCGTTCCATTTCCGAGGAAATGATGGCCGCCATTTCAGGATCAGACTGTTTTAAATATGATAACATATAACACCTAACGTTCTTGTTGCATAAACCACAATTCACCAAGGCTGATGCCTATGCTGACGCGGTAAATATTTTCCTTGAGAAGATTATTATCAGTTGTTCCACGAAGCCCATACATTGCTCCGATATCGATATGATTCTGATAGGACACGGCAAAAGACGCACCGAGCGAAACAGAAAGCTGATTGATGCCGGTGCCCGCAAAAGTCAGCGGCAACTGTTCATAACTGATACCGGCTCTATAGGCAGGTTTGGCGAAATCGATTGTTTGATCTTTTAGCGGACGATATTCCACGCCGGCCGAAAACCGGTTATAGGCACGGGTATAAAGCCCTGCCACGCGCAATCCGCCTGCGGAAGCCCAATCCTGCACAGCATATTCAAGCATTCCCCGGTAACCTTCGTTGAAACTGAAGGAAACGCCTGCAATAATTTTGAGGGGTATATCGGTAGTTCCGTTACCCGTTGAAATTGTATCGTCAACAGTAGAAGCGACGCGAACCAGAAATGTATCTGTTTTAATGGAGCTTTTCGCATCTATAGAAAACCCGAACCGTATATTATCCAAACCGCCGTATTTAAAATCGGGAGTTATCAGTCCAAGGGTTATAAGGCTTCCATGGTCCTCATATTCAGTTGAATACTCAGCAGAGGCGACATCCGAGTTGCCAAAGGTCATCTTGGAACTAAAAACGGTATTGCCAAATAAATGATGGAATTTAACGCCTAATTTAATATCATAAGGTCCGACAAATGAAATGGAGGCATGCAAATCGTTAAGACCGCCGCGGAGACTGGTTTCAGTTGTTGCCGTATTGAAATAGGGATTGGTATTATCGGTTGATTTCATGTTGTACCTGGCATTTGAATAGGGTGACAACCCCAACATCAAGCCAATGCCCCAGGGTTTATAAACCGGAAATCCAAGCGCGAACCCGCCCAATTCTCCGTATGCATAATATTTTTTCAGACCCTGGCTGTTAGAGCTTGTCAAACCATTGGCGGTAATGAAAGCCTCAACCTTTGTCAATTCAATTCGGCTCAGGGCCGCCGGGTTATCCTGATTCAGGAAGTCAGCGTCATCAAGAGTTACGCCACTGGAAGCAAAACCAATATTCCGTGCGCTTTTAAATTCATTCAGAATACCGAAATTAAAGGCTGAATAAGCCGAGGGGGTTTGTGCCTGAACACCGGCGCAAACCAAAAAAGCAACTGCAAATACGATTTTATAAGGTTTCATTAATTAGTCCCTCTCCTGGTAAAGTAGATTTTCAAAAGAGGTTTTTTCGCCCGGTCACTGTTGGAAGGATCGAAAAACACATACTTTTCAACTCCATCCTGATAGGAACCGCTTCGCAGAATTAAATTAAGCCCTTTGGAAAGCAAATATTCCCTGCTCACGGGTCTGAGGATAGTGCCCGAATAAACGCCATTTGAAGGACTCAGAGAGCCGATATAATTTGCATCGGGCAAATTTGCCTCCGATGTGTCATACAATTCCGAATAGACATAAAGCGATGATTTATAGAGTGCGGTGTCGGCATACCCGAACTTACAGTTGAGCGTGTCGGCAACAATCGATAATACTGCGTTATTGATAATGGCGTTGGGTGGCAAAGCAGTTGACGGATAGGACAGCCTTGCGGTGGACGAAATGCCGTTTTTCAGAACGAACTTCCCGCTCAGCGAATCGGTGCCGCTTGAGGGAGCCGGATATACAACGTGTGTTTGCGAGGTAGCATAATAGGATGCGGTTAGTGTAGTTGTATCCGTGCCGGCGGTGAAGGTCAGGTAGAGAATTGGAGGTGCGCCGGAAGCATCAAAACCGATTATTCTGTTGGTGACAGATGATGCGGGTTTTAATAAAATGCCATATTCGGTGTAAGGCGTATCCACACAGGCTTTCAGCCAGTTTAGTGCGGTAGCAGGATCAATATTCAGCGTATCAAGAATGTTTGCAGATGGCTGGCTTGTGAAAGTTGCCGGGGTGAATGATTTGTCATCCCATAACATAGCGCTGTCAGAAGTAAAACGACTTTCTGTCCAGGAGTGTGTTATCTGTGAATATCCCATTGCAAAAGACTGGGTGGTATCGCCGTATTGATAATAGGGAGTTAAAACGATTTGTGCCGTCTTGACGGTTAGTGTCCCGTTGGTCAGATAGGTTTTGTAGGTTGATGAAGTGGTGGCGGGGGTAAACCTTATCGCAGTCCACGCCTGCAGGGGTTCGCTTCCGGTCACATTTCCGACCAGCAAATAACTGGCTAAATAGAGAGGAACGGCCTTATAGTACGTGACAGCGTGAACACTGTCGCTACCCGCGTTAATTATCAACGAATCAAGTTTTAAATTCTGTCCTGAAAAAAAATCTTTCCCAAGAGAGGTTGGATCATCGCTGCAGCCGGCAATGTACAGGCCAGAGAGACAAAACAGTAGAGGAATTAAAATATTACGCATTAACTTCCATTTTGAATAATTTTTGCTGTAGTAAAAAAATCATCGCTTTATATTCGCGTGTATTGTCATAACCAATATGGGCCTTTTACGGTTCAGCACCAAAGCCTGATTGTAACAGTGGGTCTTTCCAATCAATTCAGCCCAATGAAGAGATTAGACCCTTGTTACGTTTAAAAGTTCCGGAAATAGTTTGACCCCGGAGTTTTCCCGCACATTTACACCAGTAAGCATGCAGAATCTCCGGCAGGAAAGGTTTGTTATCGGATGAAACTCTCAAACATCAGATACTGAGAACTTTCTTATAGAGCTCAATGTATGACTTGGCTGACGATTGCCAGCTGAAATCTGATTTCATTCCGTTTTTAATAATCTTTGCCCAAAGCTTTTTATCCTGGAACACTTTTAATGCACGGGCCAATTCTTTCAACAGGCTTTCGGCCTTATATTCCTTGAACATGAAACCGGTACCTTCGCCTGTTTTGTCATTAAATCTGGTGACGGTATCGACGAGTCCACCCGTTTCGCGAACGATGGGGACAGTTCCGTAAACCTGGCTGTACATTTGATTTAAGCCGCAGGGCTCATACTTAGACGGCATCAGGAACATATCTGCACCCGCTTCAATCCAGTGCGCCAGTTCATCGCTAAATCCCAGATAGTAGCCAAACTTATCGCCGTATTTCATGCCAAACTTTTCGAAGGCCTGGTGATATTTCTTGTCACCCGTTCCGAGCAGTACAACTTTAACGTTCTCTGCCATCAGTTTTGGGAAAGCCTCAACCACAAGGTCCATTCCCTTGCTGTCAAATAACCGCGAAACCATCCCAATAACCGGGACATTTTCTTCATATTTCAATCCAAAGCGTTCGAGGAGCGCCTTGGTGTTAGCAGCTTTCTCGGACAGGTTTTTTGCACTGTATTGGGTGCTGATATGTTTATCTTTTTCGGGGTTCCATTCGTCGGTATCGATTCCGTTAACCACACCAGAAAGAACTTTCTTGCGTTTTTCAACAGTTTTGTTGAGACCGCCGCTCAAGTCCTTATCCTTCATGATCTCTTTTGCATAATTGGGGCTTACCGTTGTAATGGCATCGGCAAAAAGCATAGCGCTTTTCATATAGTTCACTTTGCCCTCGTGCAGAATTCCCGATGCCTCATTGCAGAGGTTTGCGGGCAATCCTGTTTTTTCAAACGAGCTCTTGGAGAAGCTTCCCTGAATGGAAAGATTGTGTATAGTAAATAAAATTTTAAAGCTTGAGAACTGCGGTTCGTCCTTGTACACAGTTTTCAAATAAGCAGGGGCAAGGCCGGTCTGCCAATCGTTGCAATGGATGATGTCAGGGATCCATCCTAATTTGGTAATCAGTTCAAAAACGGCACGGTTCAAAAGGATGAAGCGCTCATCGTTGTCGGGGTATTCCTGACCGGAAATCGGATCAGTATAAAGGCTCTTCCGCGAACCAAAATATTCCTGATTATCGAGGAAGTATATCTGTACACGGACCTTCGGAGACGGCAGAAAAGACGAACGGACAGAAAACAGTACTTCCTTTTCGCCAATCTTCACGTTAATATCTTTCAATCTGACAACATCATGTATCTTGTATTTCCTGCTGTCAATAGCACCGTGCTTAGGCACGAGGATACGCACTTCATGACCCAGCTCGGTGAGCATTTGAGGCAACGCTGCCGAAACGTCAGCCAAACCTCCGGTTTTGATGAAGGGGAAAAGTTCCGATGTCACAAATAGGATTTTTAAGCGTTTTGTTGGAGCCATTATAGGTTTTTCTTTTTTTTGTCACCTAAATTTACGAAAATGCTGGCTTATTGACAATTTTTTTCTAAGTTAGGGATTGTAGCAAAATTATTGACTTACAACTTACCACTTACCGCTGATTAACCTGATTAGGATGAATTCATTGATCATGAAAGGTTCAACCCCTGAACGGGGTTGGGAGTTGCGCCATTATGACCAATGCTACCGATGTGCAAACCCTGACGGGTTTGGGGCGGGAGGTTTAAGGGAATAACGGAGATTTGTGACGCAGAATTAAGCGTTTTCTGCATTATGTGACGCCCATCGAGAGGGGTTTAAGCGAATTGCCGACTTGCATTTTTTTATGCGGCTGTAATTCTGCATCGTCAACTTTAAATGTTTTTCCGTATTTTTGCCTGAGTTATTTAAAAACCAAAGAAAATTACATGATTAAAGCTATTTTGTTCGATCTGGACGGCGTTATTGTTGATTCACTCCATTATCATTACCTTGCCTGGGATCAGATGTTTGCACGCGTCGGCGGCAGCGTTACTGAGGAAAGCATTTTGCTTACGGAGGGAATGAACTCCTTTGAAATTTTACCCCTGCTTATTAAACAATTTAACATCAACCTGCCTGTCGAAGATCATGGCAAATTTATTGAAGATAAACGGGAATTGTTCCGCGAGATAGCAAAACTTTCTTATTACCCCAATGCATTTGAAACGATTCAGGAACTTAGGGACCGCGGCTACACGACCGCCCTGGTGACCGCCTGTGCACGGAGAAATATGGAAAAATCAGTTGATCTGGAACATCAGAAATTGTTTGACTTCATCATCAGCGGCGATGATGTTCCCCGCGCAAAACCCAATCCGGACCCGTACCTTATTGCACAGCAGACGCTCGGTTTGGACGTTTCCGAGTGCGTGGTCATTGAGAATGCTCCACTGGGAGTACAATCAGCAAAAGCAGCCGGAATGATCTGCATAGCAGTTGAATCCACGCTTGGACGTGAATATCTCCAGAAGGCGGATTTTATTGTAAACGAGATCCAGGAAATAACAGGCTTCTTCCCCATACTGAGAAGATGAGCTTTCTGGGCGACCTGATTTTAAACCGTGAGCAAACCTCACGGTTTTTTTTCGTCCCATATTTCGGGATTTCCAAATTTCCCGGACAAAGAATAAGAATTAATAAAATGCTTAAAACAGCCAGGAGATAATGAACCATAAACGCGTCTCCCGTTTTTTGCACTGCTTTTTTTTCAAATAAAAAATCAAATTCTTGGTATATTATACCCAATGAAAAAAATATTTTATATGGCATTTCCCAAAAAACCATCATTCTTTCTGCTTGCCCTTTTGCTTTCCGGATGTGGCGCTGTTCCCATCAGCGACCGCTATGGTGACAAGAAAAATACCGATGCATCCCCTGAGTCAGAACAATGGTTTGCCTCAACAGAAAAGTCCACTCCGCCTAAATTCGATTTCGCGCCGTATGAAACCAAACTCTCGTTTGTCAACACCGGGGAACCGGTTCCTGCGACACCCGGTGCGTGGTATCAGTTTGCACCCGAGGTGAAGCCGGTACGACTGACAAAATCACCGGGCTACAGGGTGCAATTGCTCAGCACAGACAGTTATGAGGAAGCCCAAAAGATGCAGGATAGCGTTATTGCCTCAAAAACTGCTTCACAAACGTATTTGGAATTTGAGGCACCGTTCTATAAAATAAAAGTTGGTGATATAACGGACGCAAACCACGCCTCCGAACTGCAATTTAAGTTACGCCAATTGGGATTCAAAAACCCTGTTGTCACACAGGACACCGTCAATATAAGACAAAAATAATCTATGCAGACCCTTCTCATTAATGCTGCCGCAATCCTAACGGTTTCCACTGACGGAGCCAACAGCAAACGCGGTGCAGATATGAGAGACCTTGGAATCCTCGAAGATCACGCACTCCTGATTGAAGATGGCAAAATTGCCGACTTTATTCCTTCTGTTTCGGTGAACAAATCAAATTTTGAACAAGTGATTGACCTTCAGGGAAAAACCATTCTCCCCGGCCTTATCGACTGCCATACGCACTCGGTGTTTGCAGGTTCCCGGGCAGATGAATTTTGCATGAAGCTTGCGGGTGCGACCTATGAAGACATTGCCCGTGCAGGCGGTGGGATTAGAGTGACCACGGAGGCTACCCGTGCAGCTTCAGCGGAAGAGCTGTTGAACCTCACCGAAAAAAGAATAAATTATTTTGTAAGTCTTGGCGTTACGTCTGTTGAAATAAAGAGCGGGTACGGGCTCAATTATGATGAAGAAATTAAAATACTGCGCGTTATCAAATCGCTGCAGGCACAAACGCCGGTTGATCTGATCCCCACATTTCTTGGCGCGCACATCATACCACACGAATACAGCCACCGACGGGACGAATATATTTCACTGCTCACCGATCACCTGATACCCTTTGTTGGACAGCATGGTCTGGCAAAGTATTGTGACGTGTTTTGCGAAGAGACAGCATACAGTGCACAAGAGACCGATCACTTATTTAAATGCGCAATAAAGCATGGACTGATCCCCAAAATTCACACAGAGCAATTTCATTCCGTTGGAGGTTTGGAAACCGCGCTTGCCAATAATGCAGTGAGTGTTGACCACCTTGAAGTGTTGGATGTATCGCAAATTGAAAGCATAGCAAAGAGTAATACGACCGCGGTTCTTCTGCCTGGAGTATCCTTCTTTTTGAAGCACCTCTATGCTCCCGCAAGGCTGCTCATCGACTTCGGCGCCCTGGTGGCGCTTGCAACTGATTTTAATCCCGGTTCATCCCACATCCCCAATCTTCACCTTATAATGGCATTGGGAGCGCTTCAGATGGGCATGACCATTGAAGAGACCATTGCTACAGTAACAATAAACGCGGCAAACGCCATCGGTTTGGAAAAGGTGACCGGGAGTCTGGAACCGGGAAAACAGGCTGATCTGGCAGTTTTGGACACGGATAATTATAAAGATCTACTCTACACCATCGGTCAGAATTTAAATTGCATGACTATTAAAAAAGGTAAAGTCATTTACCAAAACACAGGATTTCACCAATGAAGATAATCGAATGTGTGCCTAACTTCAGTGAAGGCAGAAACGAACAGGCGCTAGCAAAAATGAAAGCAAGCGTTGACGGAAAATTCAATGCAAAGCTTTTGGGCTTTGAACCCGATCATGATTACAACAGAACAGTGGTAACACTTGCCGGTGACGAAAGCAGCATTCTGGAAAGCGTTGTTGCGCTTAGCATGGCAGCTGCAGAAGAAATTGACATGCGGCAGCATAAGGGAGCGCATCCCCGTCTTGGCGCGATTGATGTTGTGCCTTTTGTCCCCGTACGCAATACCTCCATGGAAGAGTGTGTAGCAATTTCAAAAGCGTACGGCAGGATCATAGCAGAAAAATTGAACGTCCCCGTTTATCTCTATGAAGAAGCATCATCAGTCGCATTTCGAAAAAGCCTTCCGGATATACGCAAAGGTGAATACGAAGGATTGCCCGCAAAAATTGCGCTTCCGGAATGGAAGCCGGATTTCGGGCCCTCAGTATGCAACCCCAAACTTGGCGGAATCATAACCGGGGCACGATTCTTTCTTATTGCCTATAACGTGAATCTGAAATCAGAAGACATATCGTTTGCAAAAGAAATAGCGGAAGTGCTTCGGGAATCCGGCAGAATGAAACGCGATGCCAATGGCGTGCAGATAAAGGTGGACGGCAAACCGGTTAAAGAACCGGGGAGATTAAAAGCGGTTAAAGGCATGGGTGTGCAGCTTGAAAATTATGGCATAACACAGGTAAGTATGAATCTCACCAATTATATGGTTACGCCTATTCATGTGGCATTTGAAGAAGTGAAAAAAGAAGCACACCGGCTTGGCGTCGAAGTGACGGGAAGCGAGATAGTGGGACTGACTCCGCTTGACGCGTTGCTTCAGGCGGGCACCTATTATGCCAACGGAAAAGATTATTCGGAAAAGGAATTAGTCAGCCTGGCCACAGAAACACTGGGATTGAGCTCTCTGAATCCGTTTGATGCGGATTCAAAAATAATAGATTACCTTATTTAACACCAATTAGGGAATATGAATACTTCCAGCACAATTCAGCACTATCTTAATGACGTAACGTCAAACTCCCCCACGCCCGGAGGCGGCAATGTAAGCGCCTTCTGTGGAGCACTTGCAGCAAGCTTAGGCATAATGGTATGCAACCTTACTGTTGGCAAAAAGAAATACGCGGATGTTGAGAAAGAAGTGATTACGCTCAGAGACTCCCTTCAGGAACTGCAGACAGATCTCCTGAAAGATGCACAGTTGGACAATGAGGCATTTGACAACGTAATGGCTGCATTCAAACTGCCGAAGGGAACACCGGAGGAACAGGAGAAAAGAAAGCTGCAGATTGAGGCTGCAACTCTGGAAGCGGCACAGGTCCCTTTCACGGTGATAGAGAAATGCTCAACCGTATTGCCGTTGCTTTGCAAGATAGGCAAGATAGGCAACCAGAATTCACTTTCCGATGCTGCCGTCGGCTGTTATCTGGTGACTGCAGCAGCAAATGGCGCGTATATGAATGTGCTGATAAATTGCAATTCGCTTCCTGACTCGAAGGATGCCGCATTGCTGCTGGCAGCCGCGGAAAAAAACATTGCGCTCATTCAGGAAAACACGAAGGTTATTGTCCAGTCAATAATGAAGAAACTGAAACCACTGGAACTCTAGTTTTTACTATGCAGGGCGAATCTGATTCGGATTCGCCCTGTACAGTTACAAACTATTCAAACAACTTATCCCCTACTGCCTTCTTCAGCGAATAAAAATTTAGCACTTCCCTAAACATTACCTGCAAACGCATCATGCGTGCCTGGGTAAGCATAGTTGCAGCATCAAGCACATCAAGATTTGTTCCCGAACCGCTGTCATATTGATATTGTGCCCGTTCAAGTGACTTTGATGCATAGCCAATCTGCTTTTCCGTGACCGCAAGCTTTTCCTGGTTTGACTTCAATTCATTTACCGCCTGGAAAACCTCTGTGCTCACTGTCTCTCTCAACTGATTAAGTCTTTGATCGCTTGCCAAAAGCCCTGCTTCTATTTCGTGTTCCCGGTTCTCTGTCTGATTCCCGTTGAAAATGGGAATGCCCAACGTGAGATTAACAAGCCAGTTCCCGCGCAGCACATCAATATTTGGCTGATAACCATTTTTGAATCCGTATACCACTTCACCGCGGAGTACCGGTTTATCATTCAACGAGGCAGATGCTTTTTGCAATTTTGCCGAGCTTTGCGCGTCGAGGACCAGTTTTAATTCCTGACGTTGCGCCCAGGCAACATCAACGAGAGAATCTGAATTCACCACCGGAAGAGACGTAAAAAAGTCACCACTGATTGCGACAGGATCACGGCGATTCATTCCAATCAGTTCTTTCAGGTTAAGTTCCTGTTTTGTCTGCTCGCTCTTCAATTCAATAACGGCATTCTCAATCTCGGCAATTTTGGAATTGGTGCTCAGCACATCATAGTCCGTAGCAGTTCCGCTTGCAATTTTACCTTCTGTTATTTTGAGATGTTCTTTCAGTGTTGTGGCTTCCGAATCTTTTTCAATAATACTTTGTTTGAGGAACAGGATCGCATAAAACACGCGCACTGTCTGGTTGGTTAATTCCGTTTTGATAACGTTTTGTTCATCGATAATGGTTTGCCGGTATGAATGCAGCAGGTTGGCTTGTGCATCACGTTTGCCAAAATCATAAAGTATCTGTCTGGCGGCAATAACAGCATTATAGTTGTTCGCCGGAGCGAGTTCCAGATTTTCTCCGCCAAAGGAAAAGGACGGTAATGGCCCCATCAATAAGTAGGAAACCTGTGCATCCACTTCCGGCATATAAGAGCTCTTTTGCTGTTCTATCCGGTAATGGAGTGATTGCAACTCCTCTTCTTTCTGTTTAAGCAAGGGCCGGTTTTGAACTGCCCTCTTAAGAGCTTCATTAACGGTGAGGCTGCTGCCGGCATTCGACTGCGAATGGAGAACGGGGCTGCCTGCCAACACAACCAATAAAACAAATAATATAATTTTTTGCATAAAAAATTCCATTGAGATTCAATTAATCCAATAATTCTATTTTTTCACCAACCGGTTTTTTACCGGTTTTTAACAGCATCAAAGGCAGAAGCAAAAAAATGGTTATGGCGGCACCGATGAAAAAGTCGTCATTGATGCTTTGTACAAATGACTGTGCCATTACATTTTTTGAGATCAGCAGCTTTGATTTGGCAACCAGATCACTTCCCGTGGCACCCGTTGCCTCACGCACATAATATTTTATTGAAGTGACCGTATGCTGAAAGACTTCTGAATGCGTATCCACACTCTGTCCAATTATCTGCGTATGAAAGATATTCCGTCGTGTGAGCAGACTTCCGAGTATTGCCACACCGAAACTGCCGCCAATCTGGCGGATGGTGTTAAACAGGCCCGATGCCTGTGCCATCTTCTCGCGGGGAATATCCGCCAACGCAATTGAACTGAGCGGAGTGAACAATAGGCCAATCCCAAGCCCCCGCATATACATGGGGATCATGAACTGCGCATGTTCAGTCGAAAGTTCGAGGAAGTGAAACAAATAAAAACTGACTGCCACCAGTGCTATTCCCACTGCAACCGGAAGTTTCTTGCTGTAGTTATCCGATATGTATCCGGAAAATGGTGAAGCAAGCGCCTGTATCATTCCCAAAGGCAAAAAAACCATTCCTGATTGCATAGCGGTATAGTCCAGTGAATTCTGCAGATACAGCGGAATCAAAAATGAGTTTCCGAACAACACCATACCGAACAGAAAAAGCATCACATTGGCAATGCCAAAATTCCTGATGCCAAGAAGCTTCAAATCCAGGAGCGGATGTTCTACCGTGAATTCGGCAATTATAAAAATGACGAACGAAACAAATGAGATGGCGAAACAACTGAGGATAAAATGCGATGTCCACCCGCCCGTATTCCACGCGGCATTTCCATCGGCAAGCCCCAGCAGCAGCGAGATCAGAAAAGCTGCCATTGAAAGGAAACCGATGAAATCAAATGACCGTGAGACTGATGCACGGTGTTCGCGCTGGATGAGCCAAATGGCAAAAAGTCCGACAATTCCCACGGGAATATTCACATCAAACAGTGCATGCCAACTGAAATTGTCAATAAGAAATCCGCCTACCAGCGGCCCCAGCGAGACTGAAGCTGCAGCTGCAATGCCCCAAAATCCCACGGCCATACCGCGCCTTTCGGGAGGAAACTCACGGGTAACAATTGCCAGACCAACCGGCATCAGGAACCCTGCGCCTGCACCCTGTACAATTCTGAACATGATGAGCGCATTTTCATCCCAGGAAACACTGCAAAGGAAGGAACCAATAGTAAACAGAAACATGCCCATGAAATAGGTGCGCTTATAGCCAAAATGATCGGCTACCCAGCCTGAGGACGGAAGCACAACGGCAAAGACAAGCATATAAGCCGTCAACACCCATTCAATCTTGTCGACACTGGTGCCGAATATGGCCATCATTTTCGGCAGTCCGACATTTACAATGGTTGAATCCAGGACAGCCATGAACGTGCCAATCATAACACTCAGGAGCACCCACCAACTGAACGATTCATGCTCCTGGTGGAGCGAAGGAATAAACTTGCGGAAACGCTCTCTCAAAGTATCACTTACTCCCTGGTCTTGATTTTTATTTCAACCGACATTCCCGGCAGCAACAGAACTTTCTTTCCGTTTACTGTGGGATCAATTGAAATTTTCACGGGGATACGCTGAGTAACCTTTGTGAAATTGCCCGATGCATTGCTCGGCGGAATAAGAGAAAATTGCGATGCAGTGTTGGTGCCCAATTTCAGTATCTTCCCGGAGAATGTTTTGTCGGCATAGGAATCAACAGTTATAGACACGTTGTCGCCTATCCGCAACTGTCCCAGATCTGTTTCCTCAAGATCAGCTGTAACCCATACTTCCTGCATATTATACACAGAATAAATTGGCTCTCCGGGCTGCACCACATTTCCTTCGAGTATCCAACGTTTTGCCACGACCCCATCCATAGGTGCACAGATAGTCGTATTTTTCAACTGAGTTGAGATCACATCCAACTGCGCCTTGGCCGATTCGATCTTAGACTTATTGATGTTCAGTTCGGCATTGGCGGCCTCCAGTGCCTTCTGGGCATGGTCGTATTGTTCTTTGGTAATAATGTTCTTCCTGATCTGTATTTTTGCCCGTTCAAAATCTTCAGTTGCTTTGGCAATGTTGATCTTGCTGAGCGGGATGCTCTCATTGGCCAGATTCAATGCTGCAACCGCCTGGTTTTTCTGGCTGATCAGATCGGTGGAATCAATACGAACTAAAACCTGACCCGCTTTTACGGTGTCTCCGTCTGTTGCATAGAGTTTGATAACTCTTCCGAGGATTTTCGAACTGACTGCCATGCGGTCAGCATCGATGAATGCATCATCGGATGATATATATCCCAATGTTCCCTTGTACCACTGGTACCCGCCAACAATGGCCACTATGAGCAGGAACAGCGGTATCCAAAACCGTTTCTTCCTGTAAAATGGCGAATTTGCTTCCTTGTCCTCTGGTTTTTGCAGTATCTCGTTGCCGAGAGGATCCAATTCTTTTTCTGACATGTAACTAAACCTTTATAATCCTGATTCTATAATAATTTCATTTATGAGCTTTAATGCTGCGTATATAAATCTCCGCTGCAACGATCATTTCTGATTCAAGTTCTTTTCTGGATTCATCGGTGAAAACCGCTCCCGTTGATTTCATAAAACGAAGCCGCAGCCCGTGAAGCATATGCAGAAAAACCTTCAGTGTCCGCTTACAGGTTTTGGGATCGAATTCACCGGAGACTATTCCCATTTCAACAATCTTTTCAAGCAGTTCAAATTCCTGTTTTTCCAGTTCCTGAAACAACTTGGCGTAGAGCGTGTTGACACCGGTAAAGGAGTGGAAACTGATTGACCCAAGATTCATAAGTTTGTGAAAATACCCCAGGCGCATCTCCACATAGAGCATCAGCTTGTGTGTGGCGGTGCACTTCCGGTCAAGAATGGTTTGCAGATCCCGGGTCAGCTCTTCCTGTTCACTTTTTATGACCGCGTGGAACAGATCTTCCTTTGTGGGGAAATAATAGTAGAGCGAGGCTTTCCCCAGTTCCACGTCAGCGGCTATTTCATCCATAGTCACCTTTGGATAGCCGAATCGTGCGAAGCGTTCTTTTGCCGCCAAGATGATCGTATTTGTTTTAACCGCGTTTTTGTCTGCCATGGGCATATTCCATTTTTTGACTATTTTACTTGAATGGTCGAAAATTAGGGAAAATACATTGATGGAGAAAGGGATTTATTTTTGACCACAGGGACAAGGGTGGCAACTGAGAGGAATCCGGTAAAAATAACTCACCCCCAGCCCCTCTCTTGAAAAGAGAGGGGAGTAGAATATCCGCATTATTGGTGGCTAAAAGTGCTGCAACTGTGGTCTCTATGTGAGATATTCCAAAGGGAAAGCGGCAAAAATTTATTAAGTTGACATCATTGCCTGAAGAAGAGGAGACTTCAAAGCGCTAATTATACAGGATTGGCTTGCTCACCAGTGTTGCGCCGCGGAAATAACCTTATTCCAACAGGATGAATTCATCCCAAACTGTTCTGTAACTTCCCTTTATCTCTTATTGTCACAAAGAAGGCTGCCCTTTTCAAAGACAGCCTTCTCAATAAACCAGTTCGGCCCAAGATCACTTCAGCAAAATCATCTTCCGACTCTGCACAAATTCACCGGCAGAAATCCGGTAAATATACATTCCGCTGGGAAGTCCATTGCCATTAAACGAAACTGCATGGCTGCCGGCAGATTGAAAGCCATCCATCACGTTGGCAACCAACTCACCTGTTACCGAATAGACATTCACGGTGATCTTTGAAGCGGTTGGCAGGGTATATTCAATCTTTGTTGAAGGGTTGAACGGGTTTGGATAATTCTGTTGAAGAGAAAACGCTAATGGTTTTGGATTGGTTTTGTCGTCTACACCGGTTATCATTTCAGCCAGAGGGCGTGTCCAAACACCATAGTCATATGTTCCTGCAATTAGATTAGTGCCGCTGACAGAGAAAGCCATGATACTGGTTTTTATTAAACCATTGTTGACCGCTGTCCAATTGGTCCCGTTGTCAGTGGAAAGAAAGGCTCCTGCATTAGTTCCTGCAAAAAGATTAGGGCCGCTGACAGTAAGAGCATATACATAAGTGCTCGTCAAACCATTATTGGCAGCTCTCCAACTAGTGCCATTGTCAGTAGAAAGAAAGACACCGTCACCCAAGGTTCCTGCAAAAAGATTAGTGCCGCTAACGGAAAGAGAAAGAACAGTACCGTTCGCCAAACCATTGTTAACCGCTGTCCAACTGGTACCATTGTCAGTGGAAAGAAAGACACCACCGCCCCTGGTCCCTGCGAAGAGATTGGTGCCGCAGACGGAAAGAGTAGATACAGCAGTGTTCGTTAAACCATTGTTGACAGCTAGCCAGTTTGAGCCATTGTCAGTTGAAAAAAAGACACCGCCTTTGGTTCCTGCATAAAGATTCTTACCGCTAACCGAAATAGCATATACACAAGTGTTCGTCAGGCCATTGTTGACCGCTGTCCAACTTATACCGTTGTTCGTAGAAAGATAGACACCGTGGTTATTCGTTCCTGCAAAGAGGTTCGTGCCACTGACAAAAAGAGACAATACGTTAGTGGTCGTCAATTCAGTGGTCGTCAAATCAGGGTTAACTGCCATCCAACTAGTGCAATTATCCGGGGAGAGGAAGACACCGCCACCAGAAGTTCCAGCAAAAAGATTATTGTCGATGATGCAAAGAGCCAGTACCTTAGTGTACGTTAAACCATTTCTAACCGTGGTCCAGTTAGCACCGTTATCAGTAGAACGAAAGATGCCACCATCACCATAAGCTCCGGCAAAAATATACGAGCCAATGAAGGAAAGACTTATAACCATACCGGTAGTCAACCCCTCGTTGACCGCGGTCCAGCTGGTGCCGTTGTTTGTGGAAAGAAAGACACCGCCACCAAATGTTCCTGCAAAAAGATTAGCACCAGTGACTGTGAGAGCATATACATAGCTATTCTTTAAACCATTGCTGACCGCTTTCCAATTAGTGCCGTTGTTCGTGGAAAGAAAGACACCGCCATTAGTTCCTGCAAAGAGATTAGTGCCACTTATAGAAAGAGCTCTTACAGCCGTGTTCGTCAAACCATTGTTGACTGCTGTCCAATTAGTGCCATTGTCAGTGGAAAGAAAGACGCCACCCCAGGTTCCTGCAAAAAGATTAGTGCCACTGACTAAAAGAGTCAGAACAGTAGTGTTTGTCAAACCATTGTTGACTGCTGCCCAATTTGTGCCATTGTCAGTGGAAAGAAAGACACCGCCACCATATGTTCCGGCAAAAAGATTAGTACCACTGACCGAAAGTGCATGAACACCAAAGCTCATCAGCCCATTATTGATCGCTTCCCAATTAGTACCATTGTTAGTGGAAAGAAAGGCACCGGCACTGGTTCCTGCAATTAGATTAGTGCCGCTAACAGAAAGAGCCAGTACGTTAGTGGTTGTCAAACCATTGATGACTGCTGCCCAACTGGAGCCGTTGTTTGTGGACAGAAAAACACCACCATTTGTCCCAGCAAAAATATTCATGCCACGTACGGCAAAAGCTGTTACGTCGTCGCCAATAGGCCCATTGGTTTGCTGCCATTGCGGGTAGGCGGTGGTAAAAACGCCCAGAATAAGAAATGCAATAATCGATTTTTTCATATCTCACCTTTTCATATTTAATTCTGCAAACAATAATTTATAATATTGTAAACTCACCTGAGTCCTTGTTGCAAAGAGTAATCTGCTAATCAGCAAATCACTGCTTTGCTTCTTAATTCTGTAACACCAACACCAGCTACCGTGTCATTATTTCGGTCAGCAGCTCATGTTATGCGACGATTCCCATTGACTTGCCATGAGCTTCAGCCAATGGATCATTCATTCCCACTGTTATTTCATCCCGCTGACATCAAATGCAACATCTGTAACTGCCCAGCGCGCGGGTGCGCTGATGGTATCTGCCATGAACGTGAATTGTTCTGCAGGCTTAAAGGGTGCCGGGAATCCGACATCGCAGACACCATTTTTGTTGATATCATAAAAACAGTACAGTTTATATTTCCCCGGTTTGATCTTGTCAAAATTAAACACGCCTTCCCTGCCGGGCAGCGTTATATACACAAAGTGAGCGTTCTCCAGGCTGCTCAGCACAAGCGTGGGATTTTTCGTTTCATCAAATCCCGTGAGTTTTCCGTGCACGCCGGTATTGTCCAAATCGTTTGCAGTGGTGAAACGGTATTCGTACAGCGAATCGATGCTGTTGCCTGCTTTGTCGCGAACCTTATTGAACGGGAACGTGATCTTATAAATCGTGTTCGACTTCAGTTTTTGTGCCGGGGTTACACTGAATGCAGCATCGTCTATCTTCACAATTTTAATGGGGACAGTGTTTTTCGTCGTGTCGGTCATTGCTATTGATGACTTCAGCGAATCAACCGCGAAGCCGTCATCAAAACCAAACACCATATGCGCCGTGTCCAGCGGCTGGTCAATGGCCCTGTTTGGCGGATCGAGCCTGATAAGCTGAGGCGCAGATGTATCTCCTTTTTGATTGGTCAGCACCGATGCAAAATCAACTGCTGTTCCATTCCCCGCTTTGTCAAAAACATGTTCAGCCTTAAGATATACTTTATTGGAATCGGAAAACGGTTCTGAAACCGTGAGAACATATTCCGTTGGCTTTGCCTTTCCTTTGAAAGCATACACCGGTTTAAAGGTCTTCCCCCGGGTTGAATCAATGATGGAAAAATTGTCCAGCCCAAGCCTGGTCACATCCGGTTCCTCGGAAAAACCGGCAAGCACGTGAAAGCGATCCGTCATGTTGGCGCTTACCAGCCTTGGTTTCACCGTATCAATTTGAGTCAGGAAATAGTGCAGCCCCGTGTATAACGTATCCGTTGCAGAAATCGTAACATCACGGGAAGGGACACCGATCAAATTCTTTTCCGGATGGAACAGAAAATCTTTGAAATCGTCTTTTACCACGAACACCCGGTAGGTTGCAGGCGCCAAACCGTTGAAACGGAAATCACCTTTTTCGCCAACCTGTGACACATATTCCGGCTTGTGTTTGGTGATATCGAGTGTATCGCTTGCTATATATGCATATGCCATAACACCGGAGGGTTTATCCTCATATACCATTCCTTCAATTACACCTTTATCTATTGTGGGGCCGGTAGAGAAGGTCAGCGTGTATGACTTTGCCATACGGTTCTTTGCAAAATAGTCAACCACATCGGTGCCGACGGTAAGGTTATAGGTGCGGTTGGGTTTGAATCCTTTTTCGAAGGTTATCTCAACGCTCTTCCCGCTCCATGAAAAATCCATCTCACCGTCAATAGTGGGGGAAATGAACAGCGCGTCCCTGAAAGAACGTTTATCGACATATTTTGAAAACCTGAATTCGACATAGTCTTTCTTGAAGTCGATGGAATTTGAGTCGGGGAAACAGCGCACAATTCTTGGTGGTATCCGGTCAACATCGCCGCCACTTGGCGCCTGCTGGTTTGCGCAACCCTGCAAAATGATTAAGCAACTGCAAATAAATAATACAATTTTCGTCGGTTTCATTTTTTACCTGTGTGACCATAAACTCTGTTAATATAGGAAGAAGCTTTCTTCTTATGTTCCGTATAGGATTTTGAGAACGTGTGTCCTCCCGTGCCATCGGCCACGAAGAACAAATAGTCGTGCCGCATGGGGAACAGCGAGGCATTGATAGCAGCCTTCCCCGGATTTCCTATTGGGCCGGGCGGCAATCCCTGATACCTGTACGTATTATAGGGCGAATTGATCCTCAATGCCGCTCCGTCAACCCTGCCCCACGGGCCTCCCCGTGCAAACTGCAGCGTCGGATCAGCCTGCAGTTTCATGCCAATGCGCAAGCGGTTGAGATATACACCAGCAATAACTGACATCTCGCTTACTTTTCTTGTTTCACCATCCACGATGGAAGCAAGCGTGATCAATTGTTTTTTGGAAAGTCCCAGATTTTCCGCCAATTCAACCTTGCTCTCATCAAAAAAAGTGTTGAAGTTGTTCACCATGGAATCGACCACATCCTCGGGACGGCTTCTCTCGTAAAACGTATAATCTCCGGGCATCAGGTACCCTATCAGACTGTCGGCTTTAATCTTGTACCGTCGCACGCTCTCCGGCGACCTATAGAATGCATAGAACGAATCGCGGTGACAAATGCCCAACGCAGCCAGTCTTGCTGCTATGATCTCCGTGGAGGAGCCATCGGGGAAATGCACGGCAATTTCCCGATCGCACTTACCAAGGATAAAATATTCTGCCAGCGCAACATAGCTGAGCCCATTCGGGATTTCATATTTTCCCGGCACCACACGCGCCGAGCCGCCGAGCAACACACCGGCAACCTTAAAGACAAATGTGTTCTTAACTACGTGTTCCTTCTTCAGCCGTTGTGTGAGCACGGTGAAGTTCTCACCCCGGTGCAGCACAAAATAGTGTGGAGCTGCAACCGTATAATAATTGGGAGAGAAAAACACGTACACCAACCAGGCGAAAACAAGCACAAACAGCAACACAACAAGCAGGAGTTGTCTCCTGCTGAGTATTTCGGAAAATTTTATCTTTTGCTGCCCGTCCGGGTTTTGCGTAACAGAAGTTTGCTTGAATAAATCCAGTGCTGCTTTTCCTGTGATAAATGTACGTTTTTATTCCATAATCCGGCACTTGGGAAGCTTTTTCGCAAAAGCTCCCAAGTGTTCCAAATTCAAGGGGTAATTTACTTGCTAAAGGGTAATTGAAGCAAATGAAAGATGAAGAAATCTGATTTATACAAGAAACTGCGAACTAAACGACGGAAATGCTTCGTAATCAAATGGATATTCATAGCCGGCTTCGCTGATAGTCTTGGCCCGGAATGCTATCATAGCCGCGTTATCGCCGCAATAATCAAAATCCGGAATGATGGCGGGAATTCGAAATTTCTCTCCCAGTGCAACCATACCGTTGCGCAATGCGGCATTTGCCGCTACTCCCCCGACAAGCGTCAGAGAAGCTGGGCGATATTCCTGAATGGCCTTTTTTGTTTTCCTCAACAGGGCACCAACTGCCGCATTCTGAAATGCCAAGGCTATATCGGCTTTTTCCTGCTCCGGCAGCTCCGTATGCGCGGATTTATATTTCTGCACGTGCCGCAACACCGAAGTTTTAAGTCCGCTGAACGAAAAATCGAACCTGCCGTGAACCTGGGCAATGGGAAATAGCATGGCACCTTCGGTTCCCTGCAGCGCGTATTTCTGTATCATCGGGCCGCCCGGATAACCGAGTCCCATAAGTTTTGCAACTTTGTCAAACGCCTCACCGGCGGCATCATCAACCGTGGTGCCCAGTAGTTTTATCCGGGTAAACGATTCAACAAAGAACAGTATTGAATGGCCGCCGGATACCATCAGACACAGGAACGGGAATTCCGGTTTCTTATCCATAAGGAAACCTGAAAACATGTGCCCTTCGATGTGATTCACCGGAACAAATTTTTTGCCTGTTGCATATGCAAGTCCCTTTGCATAAACCAGCCCAATCATCAATGCCCCAATCAGACCGGGCCCCGCGGTGGCTGCAACAATATCAATATCATCCAGCGTGAGGTTTGCATTTTCGAGGGCGTTTTTCAGTAACGGATTAATTCTTTGTATGTGTGCCCGACTCGAAAGTTCGGGCACAACACCGCCATAAAGCGTGTGGAAATCCTGCGAAGAGATCAGGTTGGCTTTTACAACATCATTCTCTATAATTGCGACCGACGTTTCATCGCATGAAGATTCGAACGCGAGAACTCTCATCAATTAATTCTGAACAGATTTTTGGTTATGTCCATTGCCATGTTGGGATTTTCCTGCAAACGGCGGATGGAATAAGCATACCAGTCCTTGCCAAAAGGAACATAGACGCGCAGTCTTTCGCCGCGTTTTCTGATCTTCTGCCTGAGATCTTCTCTCACACCGAGCAGCATCTGGAATTCATACGCATCGGGCGTGATCCCCAGTTCTTTGATGATTGCACGTGCACCGTCAACCAGAAACTCATCGTGGGTTGCAATGCCGGTGTATTGTTTGTTCTCCAGCATGAGTTTCAAAACTTTCAGGTAATTATCCCTGATGGGCTGTTTTCCTTTGTAGGAGATTTTTTCGGGTTCAATATAGATGCCCTTGCACAGCCGGTAGTTTGAGTTCAACTCATTAAGGATCTCCACATCGGCATAGGTGCGTTTCAGGCACGCCTGGAACACGATGCCAACATTCTTATACTCTGCGCGCAAACGGGCAAACAAAGCTATTATCTTGTCCGTTGTGGTTGAGTCTTCCATGTCGAGCCGCACAAAATTATTAATGCTCTTCGCGTATTCAACAAGTTCACGAACCTGCTGATAGCAAAATTCCTCATCGAGGAGCAATCCGAATTGTGTGGGTTTGATTGAAAGATTTGATTGTAACTTGTGGGTGTGGATCGCGGAAAGAGTTTCCAGAGCCTTTTCCTTTGCGTCTATTGCTTCTTCCTTTGATGTGATGGACTCCCCGAGAACATCCAGTGTTGCCATTATGCCGTCAGCATTAAGCTTCTTAACAAAAGCAACCGCGTCATCCAATTTATCCCCCGCGATGTATCTGTTAGCGAAAAGCCGAACCAATGATTTTGGCATTAACCGGACTATTTTTACGATAATTGCATTTATGGCCTGCACCAAAACTCCAAAAAATATAATAGAAAAATTATCGATAATTCCGCCCTTAACCAAATCGCATTGCAAATTTAATAAATTGGTTGAATGAGGAGGTAAACGCAAAGTTCGCAAAGGAAAGTGCAAAGAACGCGGAGAAATAGATATGATAACTTTGCGATCTCTGCGAATTCTTTGCGGGCTCTGCGTTGAAAAAAAATCGAAGCGTTAAAAACAGCCTAATCGAATTAAACGCAAAGTTCGCAAAGAAAGGCGCAAAGAACGCCGAGAAATGGGTTAAACCCTTTAGTGGTACTTGTCCTCAAGGAGCGTTGTCACCAACTCCGACGCTTTTTTTCGCAGATCGGCCTCAGTCCCGTCATTAACGATCACCACATCGGCGCGGGAACGCTTCTCATTATCGGGAAGCTGCTTTGCCATTCTTGACCTGATGCCGGCTTCCTTTGCACTGTCTCCGCCTGCCAACCGTTGTATCCTGAGAGCCTCCGGGGCAACCACAAGCACCACTTTATCGAACAGTTTGACCATATCAGCCTCAAAAACAAGCGCGGATTCGTAAAACACTATCGGGTTTGTTTTCAACAGATTGTCCAACAGGTTCTGCGAATATGCAATAACCACCGGATGCACCAACGCGTTCATAATTTTGGTGTTTTCCGCATTGGCGAACACTTTTCCCGCCAGATATTCCCTGTTAAGTACGCCATCCGCATAGGACTCCGCACCAAAGGTTTCAGTGATCGTCAATTTAAGGGATGCATCATTCTGGAGGAGCTGCTTCGATATCTCGTCAGCACTGAGGACAGGATACCCGGCTTCGGCCAGGTATCTGCAAAAAAGAGATTTGCCGGAACCGATGCCACCGGTTACGGCAATTTTAAGCTTCATGACGTGGATCGCCTAATTGTGTAATGAGATTTCATTGGAACCGCAGTGATGTTGATAAGAAAATATGCTGTTGAATGATTACACGGGAAGAACGGGAATGCAGGTACAAGGCGGGCTGGTTCACAAACCGGCGAACTCACCCCCCTGATTTTGTTAAGAAAACATGTCGTTACGTAATTAGATGAAAAGAATGGGTATGCGGGTACAAGGCGGGCTGGTTCACAAACCGGCGAACTCACCCCCCTGCCCCTCTCTTAAAAAGAGAGGGGGAGGAAGTAAAAGGCTGAATTGGGGATTTTAGAACATGATCACTTTTGTTCATGGTTATTTTACCATTAACGAACTATTTAGCGATGTGAACTTTTCGGACTTCGCGTATGACGGTCACTTTGATCTGTCCCGGGTATTCCATCTCGGTTTCGATCTTCCGCGCAATATCGTATGCCAGTTTATCGGCAAACACATCATCAATTTTCTCGTGTTCAACAACCACGCGCACTTCCCTGCCTGCCTGGATTGCATAGGTTTTGGCAACACCTTCAAACGATTTTGCCAGTTGTTCCAGTGTTTCCAAACGCTTCACATAGCCTTCAATTGGTTCGCGGCGGGCACCGGGACGGGCTCCGCTAATGGCATCCGCAGCCTGCACCAATGGTGCAATGGCGTGTTCCATTTCCATATCTTCATGGTGACTTCCGATAGCGTTGCAAATGATCGGATGTTCGCGGTATTTCTTTGCCAAATCATAACCGATGAGCGCGTGAGGCCCTTCGACAATGCGGTCCATTGTTTTGCCAACGTCGTGGAGCAAGCCGGCACGTTTTGCCAAATTGGAATCAAGACCAAGTTCTGCTGCCATAATTCCTGTAAGATAGGCAACTTCAACACTGTGCTGCAGCAAATTTTGTCCGTAGCTTGAGCGGTAACGCATGCGTCCAACCAGTTTGATCATCTCAGTGTGCATTCCATGAATACCCAGGCGGAGAACGGTGTGCTCGCCTTCCTTGAACATTTCCTCTTCCAGTTCGGAGGTGACTTTAGCTACAATTTCTTCTATACGTGCGGGGTGAATTCTTCCGTCAGCTATCAGTCGTTCAAGCGAAATGCGGGCAATCTCGCGGCGGAACATGTCATACGATGAGAGGATAACGGCCTCAGGAGTATCGTCAACAATAACGTCAACGCCCGTGGCAGCTTCAAATGCTCGGATGTTGCGCCCTTCTTTGCCGATAATGCGGCCTTTAAGCTCATCATTTTGAATCTGGACAACCGATACGGTGGTTTCAACAGAAACCTCGGCGGCAGTTCGTTGAATGGCCTGAATGATGATCTTTTGTGCTTCTTTTTTGGACTCTGCCTTAGCGCGGTCAAACAGTTCTTTAACAACCTTGTTAACGTCGGAACGTGCATCGTTAACCATATTCTCCATCAGCATCTCTTTGGCTTCTTCAGCCGTCAGACCCGATATCTTTTGAAGCTTTTCATTCTGTTCCTTTTCCAGTTGGTCCAAATCGGTGGCTTTGGTGTCCAAATTCTGCTTCAAGGTGGTCAGATCGCGCTCGAGATTTTTAACTTCTTTCTCTTTTTGGATGGCAGCTTCCAGCCGGTGTTCAATGGTCTCTTCTTTTTGATGGAGCTGGCGCTCCTGGTTGGCAATTTTCTGCTTTTTTTGGTTTTGTTCGTTATCCAGCTCAACCCGTTTGCGGTGGAATTCGTCCTTTACTTCAAGTAATTTTTCTTTTTTTAATTGTTCAGCTTCACGTTCGGCATTTAGTTTAAAAGAAGCAGCATCTTTCTCAGCCCGGGAAGTCATTTCCTTTGAACGAATTTCGGACGCAGCAATGCTTTTTTTACCCAATTTATTATTTATGAACCAACCCAAATAGAAAAACACCGGAATCAAAACTACATCTAAGGCAAGTAACCATAGAATCAAATTGTTCATTCTTCCTCCAAGGGATTTGCGGTGAAATAACCGACTGCCGGAGATCATGAAACATAGAAAGAACCTTAGCGACCAAAATTCGGGAAAGAGCTCAAACGTTTTACACTTCCAATGTAGCTCCAGAGCGGCACAAGTGCCGATGGAACAGTCCCCGAAGGGATAAGGCCTGTGTTACACGTCGAAAGTCAGTCTCCCTATGTCATTAAAAGTTGGTTCTTTTATGATATTGACATCCGGCAGCGCGGAAACTTATAATGAGACGGGTGTTTCAGAATGATTAAGCAGAAGCTTTATTTTCTTGATCCGGTCCGAAGCCTGAACGAGTAACTCTTTGTTCTTGCTTTTTTCCAGGAAAAAATCATAGGCAATATTAAGTGACGCAATAATTGCAACCGTTTGCGCCGGCTGATCCGGCAGTTCGTTCCTCACCTCTTCCATCACCTTATTAACATATGATGCCAGTTCTTTCGCTATCTCTTCGTCTTCGACCAACAGCGAATACTCTTTATCAAATATTTTTATCTTTAGCTTTTTCTTCTCAACCATGCCGATGAGCTCCGTCACCGTGAATTAAATTATGTATCTTTTAGAAAACCGTCTAACCGTGTGATGATGGTAGAAAGCTTCGCTTTATACTTCTCACGGTCAACTTCCTGGGCAGTGTCTTGCTTCGCGCCATCAGCTTTGGCACTCGCGCTGTCCTTAACTATCTGTTCGTATTTAATACGATACAACTCATTTTCTTTTCGTAACTGCAAAATGTTCTTTTCCAGATCAAAACGGCGTTCTTCACTCTCATGAAGCGCGTTCATCAAATCGGCAACCTTGCTCTCCACGGAGTCCAGATCTGCTATCAGCTGCTCAAACTTATTTTCTTTGCTGTTCATTTCCGTAATTCAGCGTTAAATTCTGCAATCACTTTTGCTATTATTGTTTTAAACTCATTGTCAACTTCTTCGTCCTTAAGAGTGCCGGCTTCATTATAGAAGACCATTGTCCAGGCCAGACTCTTTTTGGTTTCGCCCAATGATGCGTGCTCAAAAATATCAAATAACCGCACTTCTTTCAGGAAAACCAGCGGCAAAGACTTTATGAATACTTCAATTCCGGCTGCCTCAACTGATTTTTCGACTACGAAGGCAGCGTCTCTTACCACTTTGGGGAATTTCAGAAGCTCAGTGAACTTTCTGTCTTTTTTACCCGTTTTTTGCAGTAATTCCACATCAAACTCCAGATAAAAAACTTCCTGATCAACATCGTATTTCTGCAGAATGTCTTTTTTGATCTTTCCACAGATGCCGATGGCTTCCGAATTCAGTGTTTTTGTCAAAAAATAATCAAACAGATTATTTCCTGTGTGATTATATGAATCATTATACAAATTATCAAGAGAAATCTTCTGAAGAAAGGCTTCCGTCAAACCCTTCAAATGATAGAAATCGAAGCGCTTTTCGTTGGAATACCATTCTTTTTTGGATGCAAGTCCGGTTATGGCAACCCCGAGATATTCTTTTTCGTCGAAATCGGCAAATGAACCAATCGTTTTGTTCTTTTTCACGAAGGTTTTGCCCACCTCATAAATACGCAGGGTTTTCTCTCCCACCGCGATGTTTTTGGAAATGGTGTTCAGTATTCCCGGCAGCAATGATGTTCTCAAATCGACCATGTCCGAGCTCTGGGCATTCAGAAGCGAAATAGTCTTTGGCTTCTCTTCCTCAATTTTGGTCTTCATAAGAGGATAGGTGATTATTTCGTTGAATCCAATGCCGGACCAAAAACCGCGAATCCGGTCAATCAGCTCTGTCTCATCATAAACCGGCGCAAGGGGTAGTGTCATTGATTCAATTGTGGGAATGTTGTCATAACCATAAATTCTGGCAATTTCTTCAATCAGATCTATTTCGCGTTCGATGTCAGGCCTGAATCCCGGGACCCTGACTTTCAAAGAATACTCATCTTCAGAAATGAGTTCAAGTCCGAGTTTTTGCAGGGTATTCTTTACTTCAGTATCCGTTACCGGATAGCCCAAGACCTGTTCAACCCGCGCGTAGCGGAGAACAACTTCTTTACGTTCAATTTTATTGGGGTAGACGTCGATTGCACCGGGGACGATCTCACCGCCAGCAATTTCAACAATCAGTTCAGCGGCATGTTCTGCCACGTTAAGCGTGTTTTCAAAATCGACACCGCGTTCAAAACGATAGGATGCATCGGTGCTGAGACCAAATTTCTTTGCTGTCCTTCGTACGCTGCTTGGGTTGAAATAAGCGCTTTCAATCAGAATGTTTTTCGTGTTGGCAGTAACCTCTGAGTTCTCTCCACCCATAACACCCGCAAGCGCAACCGGTTTTTCGCCATCGCAGATCATGAGGCACAGTTCGTCAAGCTCACGCTTTTTTGAATCCAGTGTTATAAATTCCTGTTTCGTCTCAGCGCATTTGACAATTATCTTATGTCCGGCAACCATATCAAGATCGAAAGCGTGAAGCGGTTGTCCCGTTTCATGAAGAATATAATTGGTGGCATCCACAACATTGTTGATGGGACGGAGCCCAATAGCTTCAAGCGATTTTTTCATCCAATCGGGAGAGTCACCAATGGTAACGCCTTTCACCACCTTGGCAGCATATCTTGGACAGTTTTCTGTATCGAGAATTTCAACGCTCGCATAAGCATGAATGTCTTTGGCATCGCGGTCATCGCTTTTTGCCTGAGGAAGACATAATGTCCGGTTGAACAGTGCCGATGCATCACGGGCAACACCAATGTGCGAGAGTGCATCCGGCCTGTTTGGCGTGATGCCAATTTCAAGCACATCATCTGTTTTGCCCAGAAACTCTGCCAGGCTGATACCGGGAACAGCGTCTTCGGGCAATACCCAAATGCCGCTGTGGTCGCCGCTCAGTCCAAGTTCTTTTTGCGAGCAGATCATCCCAAAGGATTCTTCGCCTCTGATCTTTGCAGCCTTAATTTCAAACCCGCCGTCAGGAACAATGGCGCCTACCATAGCGAGCACTATTTTCTGTCCCGCTTCAACGTTAGGTGCGCCGCATACAATTTTCTTGTGTTCTTTTCCGTCAAACACTTTGCAGAGTGAAAGTTTGTTTGCATTGGGATGCTTTATCTTTTCCTCTACATAGCCAACCACGAAGTTATCGTATATTTTTGCTTCGGAAACGACATCCTCAACTTCCAGCCCCGCCATGGTGAGCGTGTGGCTGAGGGTATCGATGTCTATGTCCGAGAGATTAATGTATTTTGAAAGCCAATTTCTTGAAATTTTCATGTCTATTTAAACTGTTTAAGGAAGCGAATATCGTTATCGAAAAATGTTCTGATATCGGTGATGCCATATTTCAGCATGGCCGTTCTCTCGATGCCCATACCGAAAGCATAACCTGAAACTTCTTCGGGGTCATAGCCGACGTTTACAAATACATTCGGATCGACCATGCCGCAACCGAGAATTTCAAGCCAGCCTGAGTTCTTGCAAACGCGGCACCCGGAGCCACCGCATATATAGCAGGTGATATCCATCTCGGCACTTGGTTCCGTGAACGGGAAAAAGCTTGGCCGGAACCGGTATTTGAGCGACGAGCCATAGAACTGTTTTGCGAAGGCGACCAATGTGCCTTTCAGTTCGGCCAAGGTGACGTTCTTGTCAACATACAGCCCTTCAACCTGATGGAAGAAGCATGAGCTTCTTGAGCTGACTGCCTCGTTGCGGTACACCTTGCCGGGCATAATTGCCCTGATGGGTGGCTTGCTGTTCTGCATCAACCTAATCTGCACCGGAGAGGTCTGTGTGCGCAGCAAAAATTCCTGCGTGATGAAGAAGGTGTCTTGCATGTCCCGTGCCGGATGGTCATACTGAAAATTCAAAGCTTCGAAATTATTAAAATCCGATTCCAGTTCCGGTCCGCCGGAGACTGAGAATCCAAAACTTTTAAAGATAGATTTTATTTCATCCAAAGTTTGGGTGAGGAGATGTTTGCTTCCGGCTTCATATGCCACTCCGGGAAGACTGAGATCGATGGCCGCAGCGGCAGATACGCCGGCACTTTCAAGAAGTTCTTTCTTTTGTGCAAAAAGACCTTCGGCATAGTTTCTCAATAAATTGAGTTCTTTGCCAAGCAGGGGTTTTTGTTCTTTGGGGACCGATTTGAGTTCTTCGAAGAGCGAGGCTATTGAACCATTCCTGCTGAGGAAAGTGATTCGTACATCATCAAGCTGCTTGATGGAAGTTACTGACTCTAATGCGTTGGCAAAGTCAGTGCGGATAGTTTGTATTTTCTGTTCCATATTTTTTCAGACAAGAAACAATAAACCCTCCGCAGCAATAGATATAACATGCCACGGAGGGTTAAAATTATTATTTTACGAACTTAACCACATCTGCAAAGACAGAAGGGTTTTCAACTGCTAAATTGGCAAGCAATTTACGGTTAAGAACTACGCCCTTTTTGCCAAGCAAATTGACAAGCTGGGAATAGCTGACTCCATGCTGGCGAGCAGCAGCGTTTATACGGACAATCCACATTGCGCGGTAATTCCGTTTTTTGATTTTTCTGTCGCGGTAGGCATGAAGAAGGCCCTTCTCGACATGGTTTTTAGCAACGGTTAAGACGTTCTTGCGCGCACCCCAGTAACCCTTGGCCATGCCAAGGATTTTCTTGCGACGTCTCTTCGATGCTACTTTGTTTTTTGAACGTGGCATGACTTACTCTTTCTATTGAAGCATTATTGAGATTTTTTTTACATCGGAGGGGGAAACCATAACCGATTCACGGAGGTTTCTCTTTCTTTTCCTGCTCTTCGATGTTAGAATGTGGCTCCTAAAAGCCTTTTTTCTTTTGAACCCGCCCGACGCAGTCCGTTTGAAGGACTTTGCCGCGCCGCGGTTACTCTTCATTTTAGGCATTACTCTATCCTATTTGTTGGTTTTCTTAGTTTTAATTTTCTGCGGTACAACTATCACATTCATGAACCGGCCCTCCATTTTAATAGGGCTTTCTATTTTCGCGATATCCGCGATGCGCTCGATAAACTTATTGAGAAGTTCTTCACCGTGTGATATGTAAGCCATCTCGCGGCCTTTGAACATAACCACTGCTTTCACTTTATGACCTTCTTCAAGAAAATTCTCTGCGTGCTTAACTTTGAAATCAAAATCATGTGTATCGGTATTGGGGTGGAAACGAATTTCCTTCAGTAATGATACATGTTGATTTTTCTTCTGCGTTTTTTCCCTTTTTTGGATTTCGTATTTATACTTTCCAAAGTCAATCACTTTGCAAACAGGGGGCACTGCGTTTGGAACAATTTCAACAAGATCTCTTCCTCGTTCACGTGCAACCCGTTGTGCATCCTTTACGAGAAAAACACCTAACTGTGTTCCGTCTTCATCAATTACCCTAACCTGTGGAGACTTGATGTCTTCATTTATGCGAATTTCTTCTGCCTGGCCGATAGCGAACTCCTACCTAGTTAACAATTTTATTATTTATTTCGACCTGTAATTTAGCAATAAAATCGGAAATAGGAAATGCACCCTGATCCCCCACTTTATGCTTCCTCACAGAAATCGATTCCGAGGCCTGTTCCTTCTCCCCGACCACGACGGTATAGGGCACTTTATCTGTCTCGGAACGGCGGATTTTGAAGCCAATTTTCTCGTTGCTTTCGTCGAGTTCAACCCGCAAACCGGCTGCTCTCAACTGCTCTGTGACAGATTTGGCATATTCCAGGAAATTCTGGGAAATTGGAGCCACAACCACCTGCACCGGAGCAAGCCACATGGGGAATGCACCTGCATAGTGCTCGATCAAAACGCCGAAAAAGCGTTCAATTGAGCCTAAAAGTGCCCGGTGAACCATAAACGGCTGATGTTCTTTGCCATCTTCGCCAATATAGGTCATGTTGAAGCGTGCTGACATATTGAAGTCAAACTGGATGGTGCTCATCTGCCATTCGCGGTTAAGCGCATCTTTGATTTTAATGTCAATTTTGGGACCGTAGAAAGCACCACCGCCATCATCAACTTCATAGTCAATGCCCATATCTTTCATTGCATTCTCAAGTGCGCTGGTGGCTTTTGCCCAAAGCTCATCATTTCCGGCCACGGCTTTTTCAGGCCGGGTAGAGAGATAATATTTTAATTCCTTGAAGCCGAATGCGTCCCAGACGTATTTGGCAAAACGGATAACTTCTTTAATTTCGTCGCCAATTTGTTCCTGGGCGCAGAAAATGTGCGCATCGTCCTGCGTAAACCCGCGGACACGCATCAGACCATGGAGAACGCCGCTTTTTTCATAGCGGTACACGGTGCCCAATTCAGCCCACCGGAGCGGCAGGTCACGATAGGAGCGCAGTTTGGTCTCATAGATCATAATGTGGAACGGGCAGTTCATCGGTTTCACATAATAATCCTGCTCGTCTATCTTCATGCCGGAATACATGCTGTCCTTGTAAAAATCAAGGTGACCGCTTGTTTCCCAGAGCCAGCTCTTTCCCACGTGGGGTGTATACAGCAGCTCATAACCATTGGCCATGTGTGCTTCGCGCCAGAAATTTTCAATCTGCAAACGGATCATGGAGCCTTTGGGATGCCAGTATATGAGTCCCGCGCCGGCTTCCTCGTGGATGCTGAACAGGTCAAGTTGTTTTCCGAGCTTGCGGTGATCGCGTTTTTTTGCTTCTTCAAGGAAAGCGATATAGTCATCAAGCGGTTTCTTCTTGGGGAAGGAGATTCCGTAGATGCGCTGTAATTGCTTGCGCTTCTCGTCGCCTCTCCAATAGGAACCTGAGACGGTAAGCAAACGCACAAATTTGATTTTTCCGGCAGACGGAAGGTGAGGACCAACGCAAAGATCGGTGAAGTCACCTTCTTTATAAAGACTGATAGCCTCTGCGGTTTCGTCAATCTCGCTGATGATCTCAACTTTATACGGATCCTGCACTTTGCCAAAATATTCAAGCGCATCTGCCTTGGAAAGTTCGGAACGTACAAAACTTTGGTTCTGTTTTGACAGTTCCATCATCTTCGCTTCTATTGTGCGAAGGTCGTCCTCGGTAAGCTTCGTATTAATATCAAAATCATAATAGAACCCCGTCTCGATTGCAGGTCCAACGCCGAAACGCGCTTCAGGCCACAGCGACTGAATGGCATGCGCCATCAGATGCGATGTTGAATGCCAATAGACATGTTTCCCTTCGGCATCTTCGAATGTGAGGAACTGGACAGTGGCTGAATCGTTCAGCACGGTATGGAGTTCTTTGACAACGCCGTTAATTTTTACGGCGACTGCATCTTCAGCCAGGTTCCGGGAGATTGATTTAGCGATCTCGAATGCGGACAGTCCAGCTTCAAATTCTTTGCTGTTCCCATCAGGGAAAGTAACAGTAATTGTATTCATAGATCTGAGACGTATATATAAAAAAAAATCGGAGTTGCCTCCGAATTGTATAGTGGGCTCTATAGGATTCGAACCTATGACCTTCTGCACGTCAAGCAGACGCTCTAACCAACTGAGCTAAGAACCCCCACGTAGTACCGAGAGCCGGAGTCGAACCGGCACGGGAACTAATTCCCACAGGATTTTAAGTCCTGTGCGTCTACCAATTCCGCCATCCCGGCATACATAATAGTACCGAGCAACAAAAATAAGGAATTGGAGTAGAAATTGCAAATTTAAATAGTTGCGAATTCGGACAATTTTAACCGCAAAGAGCGCCAAGGGGACATGTATGAGAAGCATGCTCATTCTAGCTTTGCGTTGCTTTGCAAACTTAGCGTTTAAGCTATCATTTTTAGCTGCAACTAGGCAGCACATAGAACAACGTCTCTATTTTCTTTCAGTCCAACTAAATGGATTTCTGCTTGTGTGGAAAATGGCAATGATTTTTATATCTGCGCGAACGATCTGGAAAAGAATTATATAGGGGAAGTTTTTTATCACTGCTTTGCGCAAGGTCATATAACAAACCGGAAATATGAGAGGTGTGTTTTCTATGCGCTGAATTGCTTCATCAATTGCTTTGAAGAACTCAGCACCTAAACCCTTCACCTGTTTATCATACCACTGAAAAGCATCTGAAAATTCCCGCTCGGCAGCAGGATGAAAAATTATACTCACTTCGGCTCTACAACCTCGCGATGTCCCGTTTTATATCCTCCCATGGGCGCCCCAATTCCGGACTTTTTTCAAATGATTCCAATCTTCGGGCAAGCTCTTTTTTCTGGGCTTCAGAGAGTCCCAGCGTGGCAGCAGTTTCTGAAATATTATTCCATAGTTCTTCGACCAGAAGGATCTTTTCCTGCAAACTTAAACTGTCAATCTGCTTCGACAAATTCTGGATCATTGCTTTCTTCCTGATTTACTTTTGTTCAAAAAATAGAGAATTAGCCCATCATATACAATAGCAGAAATAATCCTGATTGCTAATTTGGACGCGCAAATGAAAAACGTCCGAACCTGGATTTATTTAATGTTTGTGATTTATGTGATATTGATTACTCCTTTAATGTAGACTGAACTGATTTGCCCTGTTTTTTTGGGGGCTGTTAATCCTATCTCGGGAATAATCATGACCATCAAATGAATCACACACATCTTAGTTCAGACAATAAAGGACCTCAAAGGACGCAACAATATCCCGTTAACCGCAAAAATAAGTTTTTTTATTATCAATAAGGAATGCAACCTCATCAATCATGCTCTCTGCCTGATTGATGAGGTAGGCAATAAGTGCCTTTTTGCTCTCCTCCGGAATAGTCAAACCACCACTCCCGTCTCGAGTGCATCAATTATATAAGGCTGAGCTCCTTTGACCGTTAACAGCTCAGATTCTGCAATGGTCTTATAATCTATCAAAATATCATGCTTCAGCATTACATCGTAACAAATATTGGATATCCGGTCATCAAGCCGCCAATCAACAGGATATGCAGTAACAATAAGAACATCATAATCTGAATCAGCATGTTGATTCCCTTTCACCTGAGAGCCAAATAGTATTACACTGCGGATCAAATCCGGGAAATGCCGCTCTAATTGCAGCTTAAGTTCCCCAATAATTTCCTTCTGATTCATAATGGTTCTTTCAGTTTTCTGGAATTTATTTAGCAATAATAATCTATTCTTGTTACAAACTCAAGGAAGTAACTTTTCACACCAAATGATCACACACTGATAGCCTGAGTCCTTTATCCGGCATCCGGCAGTTCCAGCAAATACACATGGAGTTTATTCAGGTTCTGATACAGGCCTTCGACAGCATGATATTTTTCTTCGATCATGTCCCGTTCTTCAGCTGTATTAAACACCATTCTCATGCAAACTTTGGTTTTCTCTCCAATGGCTTCGAATGTTACGGTAACCCCGTGATACCCGGGTTCGCCTTCTTTACCATTTTGATCATACTTTAAAAGTTCAGGTTTTACAACTTCCGTATAATGTATTTCGTTTGGATAGTCCGTACCATCGGGTCCGTGCATAATAAAACGCCACACGCCACCATGCTTCACTTCCATTTCATGAATTGTATTGGTAAAACCATTTGGTCCCCACCACTTTGCAATGTGCTCCGCCTCAGTCCACATCCGCCAAACGAGTTCTCGTGGCGCATCATAAACCCGTGTCCCTATAATTTCCCTGTCCGCAGTATTTCCTATTGTTGCGCTTCCTTGATGCATCGTCATTCTCCTTTCGTGTTTAGTCACCAATAAATTTCATTCTGTCTGTTCTAATTGCGCTTGTGATAAATGCTCAGCAGAAATTATTTCAAGCTTTCTGCCAGCTTATCAAATGATTCGTTCCAGCCCGTTCCGGTCATTTCGCTCATGGTTGCACCCGGCAGACCAATGTGCCTCAAAGTCATCTTTGTTTTTCCTTTCAAATCCTCAAAAACCAAGATCACCTTCATTGCCAAAGGCCAATCATCGCCAGGCATCCCATAATATGAGGCGGGGATGATATTCCCGTTCTCATCTGCGAAGCAGTCAGTATGAACCAGTCGATCGAATGGCACAATTTCCTCGTAAACGCCGGTGGTCCAAAAGTTCTTTCCATCCTGATCCCGCATACAAAGCAAATAAGAACCTCCTACACGCAGATCAATCCGGCAGTGTGGGACGGTGAACATCTTAGGCCCCCACCACTTCATTATGCGTTCCGGGTCGGTCCACGCTTTCCACACCAATTCCTTTGGTGCGTCGAAAATACGGGTAATAACAAGGTCGTTTCCTTGATTTGCTGTCATAGTGTCCTTCTTTCAGATAAAGTTAATAATAGCGATCAGATTGAAAGTATACTTGCCTTCAAAAAATGACTGATCCTGAATAGATTAAATTAAGTTTGCCACACACTTGCAGCCATCAGTTACTGGTAAGCTGCATATCGCTTGTTATCCGCTCACTCAAAACAACCCCACGCCCGTGGGTCTGTTAAGCTGCTTGTTCAATTAGTCTTCTTTTTGGCCTGCAATACTTCCAGGTATTCTTCAAGAGAATCAAGCCTTTCTTCCCATAATTTCCGGTATTGCTCAATCCAATCCGATACCTCACCAAGCTTTCCCAACCTTGCCTCATAAAACCGTTCGCGTCCCTTTTGCTCAACAACCACCAGGCCGCATTCGGTTAATATTTTAACGTGTTTGTAAATGGCGGTACGACTGACACTAAAATGCCCAGCCACCGAATTAACATTGAGCGGTTTATAAGCGATCATGCTTAAAATCTCTCTCCGGGTCGGGTCGGCAATAGCCTGAAAAACGTCTCTTCTCATAATGTGTAACCTTTCGGTTGCTAATATATATGAAACCTTTTGGTTTCGCAATTGTTTTTATAATACCAAAAATTTTGACCTGAATGTTCTTTATATTACTCACCCAATATGGTAATAAGCAGATTCACGTGTGTAAGCAATGCCGCACTTCAACAATGCTGTTCCCACCCAAGACAAATTCTTTAATCAACAAAGCAAGGGGCACCTCTGGAATGCCATTGCATATAGCAGGCTGATTAAGTATCTTCTGTCCGGATGCTTATGTAAATTTTGGACTGCATCAAAAATAAATATTTACGTAACATTAATATTCAGGCGGAAAATGATTACTAATTATTCAAAGTTTTTTGCTTTCTTCTTTTTGCTTGTCTCTCCCCTTCTTGTTTTGGGACAAAGTCCGGTCTATGATATGATGCCGCTTCATGTTGGGAACACCTATACATATCAATACTACTATTCTTACACCGATAACGACATGGGCTATATGCTGGAATCCGATTTGGATTCAGGCGTGGTAACACTGCAGATTATATCCAACGCCATAAACGACAGCTCAATAATCTGGCAGGTGCTGGAAATCGATTCGTTGCATTCAAAGGGTTTTTCAATTTTTAAAAATGCCGGCGGCTATTATGATACTTTCAAAGTATCACAATACACATTCGATATTTCCGAAGCACTGACTGATTCCCACAAAATTGGAGTTAACAACAATTCACTGGTTTGGGATTTTAGCGCAGGCCTTTCCAGCCTGTTCAGGTATACGCAATCCGGAAGCAGGGTATGCTACTCGACAAAAGATGATACCACCAATGGTATAGGAATGTCTGACAGCTCCATATTCGCGCAAGATACAGGGTTTTGCAAACGGCAATACCGTTTCAGACGCGGCCTTATGGAACTCTTTATTTATCGTATATCAATCACCCTCTCGCGTTTCAACAATATAACCGCGATAGAAAAACAATCTCCCTTCCTGGCAAGAGAAAGCAATCTCACCTTAAAAAATTTTCCAAACCCGTTCAACTCGTCAACGATAATATCGTATTCAATTCCAACCGCGGGTAATGTCAAGATTGATCTTTATGATATCATGGGAAGCAAAATTGCAACATTGGAAAACAGGTGGTGCGATGCCGGGAACAATACATTTCGTTTTGATACAGGCAAACAGGCGATCAATCTTGCGACGGGTATATACATTATCTGCTTAAAGGCCGGGGGCCAAATGATTTCAAAAAAGATCAACTACCTGAAATAAATCAAGTTTTCTTTCCTTAGGAGTTAAAAATTTTGAGCCCCTAAGTTTCAACCGGTAAAACTTATATAACAGGGCAACACTTATAACGCCACATTAAAGGAAAACAGCGACTTGAATCCACCGAGTTTTTTCTCAACCGGTGCCGGTGGATAGAGTGAGTACCACCTGTTGTAGTGAGTTATATCCATGTTAGAATCGATAATACTGTAAACGACGAGCATGGCAGCAACACCAAAATAGATCGCACTCCTGATCGCATCGAGGTCAAAAGGACCATCGGAATTTGCAAAGCTATCTTTGGCACGTTGCTGAAAGTGTACTCCTTCGCCTACACAAAAGGCAAACACGGAAAACTGGATCAAGCCCCTGGTTAGTTTCCCGTTTGCAATCTGCCCTAATCCGGGGATAAACGACAAAAGCGTATAGCCCAACGGGTTTTTGTGTATTTTGCTGAACACCATGGAAATATCATGCAACAGCGTGGAATCGCAGGCCAATGCTTTTTTATAGTTTGCTGCTGATGTTTCATAATTTGCCTTACTCAAATCAATATTCCCCAACACTAAATATATCCGTGCCATTTGTGGATACACCCTGCTTTTCAACAGGGAATCGCTTGCAATACCTCTTTCAAAGAATTCAATTGACTTCTCATAATCCAACTGTTTATACAATGAGTCTGCCTGGGCAAAACAGGCTTCCGCAATTGCTGTTGCATAGCGTTGTCTGTTCTCCGGGTTCAGTGCCATCAGGTTTTGGTATAGTGCAATACTCTCTTCGCAGTTCCCTGATTTAAGCATTTGCTCAGCTTTTGCCGCACTGTCCCTAAGTGCAACTTCACTCAAAAGTGTATTTATGGTTTGCGCGTTTGTAAACAGTGTCATAATGAGCATGAGAACAGGAATTAGCATTTTCATACTGATAAGTCCCTAATGTGTTATGATTTTTTTTGGAATAATTTACTTTTCCGGTTTATTTCGTCGGCATTTCCCGGTATCTCAGAAATTTTCAAATATCACTGAGATCAATTTTAAGCATATTGTCAATGCAGGGGTCCAAAATTTTGAACCCTACAGTGCAATGTTTAATGAAAAAAGCGACTGGAACGAACGGGGTCCTGCCATAGCATGTTGTTCCCCCGCCTTAATTGAAAACATTCTGTTAAACGCCGTTATATCCATATATGAATCGAACATACTGTAGATTACCGTGGCAACAGCTATTCCATAGCATACTTTACTCAGGTTATTTATATAGACGACGGGGTTACTTCCGGTTAAATCCCGGCCAGAAGTGTATTTGTTCTTCAGGTAGTTTCCCTCAAGCATACAGAAGGAAAAAAGGGAGAATAGCAATGTTCCCTTTATCGTCTTCCCGTTTGCCAGCTGCCCCAAACCCGGGACGACAGAAAGTGTTGTATATAGAATTGGATGTTTCTGAATGTTCCTGAAGACTGCCGAGATATCTTGCGCCAGGGTTGCATCATACGTTACAGCAACTTTATAATTAAATGCAGAGATTTCATAATCTGCATTGCCAAGCGCCACGGTCCCAAAAGCAAAATGGATCCGTGCCATGCGGGGATAAGCCTTGCAGCGTAATGCAGTGTCAGCAACTACACTTTGTTTGTAATACTTCAGTGCCTTTTCATAATCCTGATCCCGGTACGCAAGTTCTGCCCGTGCAAAGCAGGTATCTGAAATCTGAGCGGAATCGCTTTGGCTGTCATCATACGTGAGACATACAGCGTCTTGTGGTATGCTTAATAATGTGGCAACAGCCCATGCCCTGTTTTGTATTTGCCTGTCAGCCGGGAAAGGGACAAGCGGTTGTGCCTGCATGAGAAATGCAGTAAACAAAAAACATATGAGAAATATTGCTTTCATATCCGCCTAATCTGAAATTATTACACCAGGTATTGAACTGTGTAAACTATTTAATCCCTAACGAAACGATCCGGTTTCTGACCGTCCTGCCATAATCCACTTCTCAAACCTATTTAAGTTTATCTTCAAAACCAACTGCAGGCATTAGAATTGGTTAGCATGGGCAAAGCTGTTTGTTGCCAGCATTTGATGATCGCCTCGCTGATAACAACTGAGGCTCCAATTTATGACCCCGGGTTACAGACCAATAATCCGGGATATCTGTTTTTCTATTTTTCGTCACAACATAAATCCGGCTCACGGCAATTCCATTTTAAAATACAACAGGGACTCAGGATTCTGAGCCCCTGTAATTACGTTTTGAAAACAAACCATAAGAAAGTGGTGGCCTAGCCTGCCAGAACGAAGTCCATTTCCTGTTTGATCTCATCCACGCGGACCAGTTTTACACGGATTGGATCGCCCAAACGAAACACGCGTTTCTTTTTCCGTCCTACCATTGAATATTTTTTCTCATCATAGACATAATAATCATCGTTCATGTCGGACATACGCAACAGACCTTCAGACAAATATTCGAGTACCTCAACAAAGAGGCCAAAATTGGTGACACCTGATATGACGGCATCGAATTCCTCGCCGACGAACGATTTCATGAACTGCACCTGTTTAAGTTTCTTGCTCGCGCGTTCGGCTTCGGCAGCATTACGCTCGGTGAACGATATTCTTTCACAAAGACTCTCAAGGAACGAATAGCCATAAAGGAATTTTTTGTTGTTGGTTTGCACACCATGCAAGATGCGATGAGCCAAGAGATCGGAATAGCGCCGGATGGGTGAAGTGAAATGCGTATAATATTTGAAACCCAACCCATAGTGCCCGATATTTTTGGCTGCATATACAGCTTTGGCCATGGATCTGATGGCAAGCGAATTAACCAAAACTTCCTCGGGCCTTCCTTGTGCCCGCTCAATAATCCCATTCAGGTCTTTGGGCTTTATCTTTTCAATCGGAGGAAGGTTATCATAACCAATAGTCTTCAGGAAATTAATAAAGTCCCTGAGCTTTTCCGGATCAGGTTTATCGTGCACACGGTACACTGACGATGTTTCCTGTCCATGGGTAGCTTTTTCCTTGATATAGGTTGCGACAAGCTTGTTGGCAAGAAGCATAAACTCTTCAACCAGATTGTGGCTGTCATCGGTGGGTTCCCGTTCCATTCTTACCGGGAGATTGGCCTCGTCAAGGAATATCTTCACTTCGCTGGAATGGAAATTGACGCTGCCACTGCCCATACGTTTGGTACGAAGCATAAGCGCGAACTTGTGCAGGGTGAGTATCTGCTCGGCAAAATCGCCTTTTTTAGTCAAGATGATCTGCATTACTTCGGCATAGGTGAAACGCCGTTTACTGTTGATTATGGATTTGGTAAAATCATAGTCCACCAGTTTGCCTCGCGGTGTAAGCTCAACCACGCAGGAATAGGTGAACCGGTCCTCGTTTGGGACCAATGAGCAAATGCCGTTGGAGAGTGCTTCAGGCAGCATGGGGATCACTTTTCCCACCAGATAAACGCTGTTCCCCCGCCGTTCTGCCTCACGGTCGAGTTCGCTGTCACGCGTGACATAGTGCGATACATCGGCGATATGAATGCCAAACTGGAAATTGCCATTCTCAAGCAGTTTTACGGAGAGGGCATCATCAAAATCTCTTGCATCAACCGGGTCAATGGTCATCACGATATCGTTGCGGAAATCGGCCCGGCCTTTCAAACCCTCAGCATCGACCTGGTGTTTGATATCGGCGGCTTCCTGTGCTACGGGCAAGGGGAATTGGGGATTGAGTCCGTATTCACTGTAGATGGTCATGTACTCATCATCAAGCGACATTCCCTCGCCGCCGGATTTTTTCAAAATCTTTCCCATGAAGCCGGATGTTTCGGATACCCAGACAAGATCGCCAACGATGACGCGTTCACCATTTTCATAACCGGCAGCATCTTCATCAGCAATGCCAATACGTTGAGTGATTCCAGTTCTTTCGGGTACCACTTTCCATCCGCTTTTGGTCTGACGCAGGGTTCCTGCTACTACTTCAATTTTCCGTTTTATAATTTTTACAACTTCGCCTTCCAGATTTTTTGCTTTTCGTTTCTGTATCTGGAAAATAATTATCTCCACCCGGTCGCCGTTCATGGCGGAGTGCAGATTCCGTTCGGCAATAAAAATGTCGGGTACTTTTTTTGAATCGGGAACAACAAAGCCGAATCCGTCACGGGTGATTTGGATGGTTCCGGTCATGGAGCTTCTGTTTTGTGCGGTCAGCAGGGAATAGCGTTTCCCGTCTTTGGTGAGAACGCCCTCTTCAAGAAGCGTGTGCAGTTGAGCTTTCAGTGAAGCATAGCCGTGTTCGTCCGTTATGGAAAGAATTTGGGCAAGTTTCCGGGACTTTATATTTGAGCCCGGGTTCTTCTTAAAGTAGGCGATTATCTCTTTTTTCATGATTTTTTTTACTATCTCTTTAATTATCAGTCTAATTTAGCTGAATTTTATGATATATAGTATGAAATATTTGCGGGATTTTTTTATATTTGTAGTCAAACTTTTACAAAAAATGACGCCCACTTTGTAGGATCATTTAAAGATGCCGCTGTAGCTCAGTTGGTTAGAGCGCTTGATTGTGGATCAAGAGGTCTTGGGTTCAAATCCCGACAGCGGTACAAAGAAACCTCGAATTTAGTTCAAATTCGGGGTTTTTTGTTTTAAACCGCCCGGCTCACCCTGTGATAAATGCAAGTATGGTGACATGTTTTGTCCGAAAAATGTCCGAATAAATGTCCGAAAATTTCACGGCTTTTTTGTACATAATTTCAATGAAAATCATTCCGCGAAACGCCCGGATTTTCCACCGCTCTAAAATCGTAATGATTTTTCACAATTGTATAAAAGCTTTATTTATAAGGAATTACGGCGTTTACTAATGCAAAAATACGGAGTTTCAGTTCTGAAGGCAAGTTAATTTTATTGGGTGTGATTCATGAGCGGCAGGACAAAAGGACAAAACTTCGTTACTTTATTCGTTACACACACTCACCATTTCTGAATTGTGTGTGTACTTTTTCTCACTTTATTTTGGATTTTTGGCATTTCCACGGGAAAACTACCTTTTATTGAGAAAATAAACACGTTCACCTTTAACTTTCCTGTCTTTGTCGTACTCATAGCCATAGAATTTTGCATACCGTTCTACCCATTTTGAGAAGGTATTCAACATCATCTTTTCATGACCGGGATACGCAGACTGAAATTTTTCGAGTAATTCTTTTTTTACGATCGGCTCAGACCAGTCCTGATCGGCAATAAATTCAGCAAAATCTCCATCAGTTTCTGCAGCCAGACGTTTAACAATTACCGTATCGAAATTTATCTCAATCAGCCCTTTTTGTAAAAAGAGCTGAGCACACTCCAATCCGAAATTATCAAAGGCCCGCCAGTCTTCATCCAACCAGTCATCACCGAAGAACTCTTTGCCGAAATCCTGTACCGGCTGACGTTTCGCCCCATAGAAATCGGCAAGGGCAAATATGTACTGACGCCTCATATGAGACTCCTCGCTGCCTTTTACCATATAGTTGGATGCAATGATAATCTTAGGGGCATCCTCTTTCCTGATGCTGATGGCCTGCCGGTGTTTTTTTTCAATTGTCCAGTCATCGGTAATCAGATTGAAAAGTTTTTCGAAATCAAAATATCGTCCAATATCGTTGAAGAACAGTACCTGGTCGCCGATCTCAGTTTTTTGGAACGGAAAACCTTTTTTGAAATCGAAATTTTTCCCGTCTTCAAATTGCCACTTTCTAAAATATTTGAAGGAATTGCCGATTATACTTTTCCCGGTGCCGCCAGCAGCCCCGCTGCTGAGTTTTTCGTCGATCAGAATTACTGCCTTTGTAAGGGAGGGAATCTTGAAATGGTGGAGCATATAGCCGTACATTGACTTGAACGCCTCCACACGCTCAGCATCACTGCCACAGATATTGGAAATAAATTTACTGAAATCCCCTTCCGACGGACCCGGTTCAAATACCCGCTGCATGATGGTCTCTTTCCAGATACAGCCGCATAATTCAGTATAAGGTTTGCGCATGATTCCGGATGGAGTCACTTCGACAAAACAATTAGAATAGAAAAAGTACATGGAAGCGGCTGAATCTTTCTGAAATTCGAGATCCAACGTTGGCAGGCTGCGGAGAAAATTTTCACCAAAATAGGTATTAACACTCCGCAATATTGCATTTTCAAGCATGCCTCTTGTTATACCAGGTTCGACTGGATCAGGAAGTACATTCCTGATATAATCAAGAACGAAATCCTGAATATGACAGATGAACACTTCTTCCACTATATTGCCAACGAGACGAACAAATATTGACTCTTTGGCAGGATACCAACGGAAGAACCCGTTACTGGTAAGAAATTCAATAAATTTATTTCTTATCAACTGAATCTTGCTGTCCTCATCCAGAAACCAGAAGACAACCTCGGCCTCTTTCATTCCATATTTTTTAGCAATGTGAAAAACGGTGCCAAGGGTTGTCCTTCCGTCATAATCCCGAAGAAAACCATTGAATTTATCGTTAAGAAAGACTTCCGTATCGTGATAATTAGGGTTTTTAAGACTCAACTCAAGGAAATACCGCCTGCCGGTTTCACCGAGAGAAGCCAGGCCCATGCCTATACTAAACCATTCATCATAGCAATCAGGCGGTAAACTGGCAGCAAGGTGGTTGACAGCATTAGACAGCCGCTTTTCGGTATACCGGTTGAATTCATGTTTGCCTTTTTTCTTCATAGCTGTACGAGGAGCAGGAACAGTTTTCATCTCTTCAGGGAGAATACAATGTTTCCGGATCACCTCAATAAGTTTTTCGATTGAAACGACCGCCATTATTCCGCCTCCCGTTTTATTTAGGAAACGATACCGCTGCCCGGATTCGTGCAAAGAAGGCGGAACTGCCGTCTGACAGTCTCTAAGACGAACTTCCAAATGCTGATAGGGAACATCATCATTCACCGGTTTAGGTTTGAGCTTTATGACACCGGCTTCTTTACCATATATAGAATAAAGCGGCCCACGGTCGCCCTGCAGCCGGAGCCAAATATGGAAGCCATTACCGCTGCCACTTTGAGCCGCCCATTCATAATTAATACCCAATCCGAGGTCTTCAACAAGTGCAGCAATTGAGTCTTCATTCTGAACCTTATCAAAATCCAGGGCGCAGAGATCATTTACTCCACAGACGAAACCAATGCCGGTAGCTTTATCCCAACGCAAAGTCTCAATATCCTCCAAGGATTGTTTTACGGACATAAACTGTTTCCATTCGCCGACAGGCTTTTTATTTTCCAGCGCGAGAACGTTACAGCCAAGGGTTTCGTGGTATCGCTTTGCTTCCGCACGCAAGTCGAATAATTTATTATCCATTTTTCGCCTCCGATCCAAAAACACCGGACGAACGGGCATCGGGTTCATTACGCGAAGGGGAAGGATTAAAAACCTTTACGGCATCCCGGAGCGAATTCATATTGAGATGAGAATATATCTGTGTGGTAACTATCGAGCTGTGGCCAAGCAATTCCTTTACCGTGTATAACGGAACACCCAATTGTACCAGATTAGAAGCAAAAGAATGACGTAACGTATGGAAATGGAATCCGCTATCCAGCCCGGCAGCGCTGCAGGCTTTTTTGAATCGCTTTGACGCATAATCCTTAGAAATCATTGCCCCTTTTGTGTTGGCAAAGACATACTTTTCCCGCTGCTGCATATTGATGATATTTTCACCATTACAGTCATCCCCGAACCGGGAAACCCTGAGACGTTCGGTAAGCAAATTAAATACCTGATCGCACAGAGGAATTGTTCGCTGCTTCCTGGTCTTGGTGATAAATGATTCATCCCCAATGGTTATTGTTCGGTTGGCAAGACTCACATTCTTCCAGGTAAGCGTTACTATTTCACTTAATCGGCAGCCGGTATAGAAACCGAAATTTATCATCTCCCGGATTGTAGCATGTTTAATATGCCCTGAGACATTTGCAAGCTCCTGAGGGCCAAGGAATAACGGTTTTAAGTCCTGTTTACGCGGCAATTTAACTTTGAGGAAGGGATTCTGTTCGATATAGGACCAGTCCATTGCTTTATTGAACATCGCCTTGGTATTCCTGAAATATACCCGGTAACCCTTTTTAACCTTGCTTTGGAGATCAACTATGTAATTTTCGGCTTCCTTCAGGCCAATATTCTTTAGAAGAATATCCCGCCCGAAATACCTTTCGAAGTGCAGATTGGAAGCTTTAACCGAAGCCCAGTATGCTTCCGAAAGAGTTGACCGGATGTACCGTTCATACTCAATACGGAATTCAAACCATTTCAGATTATCAGGAACGGCATGCTTATCAGGGCTACCAGGACTGCATTGTGGAACATTACTTTCTTTGACCTGTAATCCATCGGGCATCTCACTTTCAAGCATGACAAACAACCTGCGGAGATTATCGACTCCCAAATCGCGTACTAAATCAGCGGCATTCGCATTCATATTATTCCTCCTTCACGTTTTTTGGCTCACAAAGCGATTCTTCAGCACTGCAAAGGCACTGATCCACCACCCTGTATAAAAGAGAAATAACATCAATTGTATAAGCCGCTATTTCCATATCTGCCGTATTATCAGTACGCGATAAATTGACCGCATCCATTTTGTGCTGCAGGGCCTGAATTCTGCGGTTGAATTCCGCACTGTTACAAGCCAAGGCAGAACACTTATCTTTCCAGCTATTTTGTTTTAAAATTTCCTCATTTAGCAATGAACCAGCAAGGAATACCTCAAAAGCTGAGATAGCTTCATTTTTCAATTCATTACTGCAGTCTATATACTGGATTAGGAAATGCAAATAATCCAAGCGGAGTTTTACCAATTCACTATTCTGGGTTACTTGGAATTTGAGGGCTTCAAGCCGCTTTTGGTTGTCAAGACAATCAAATGCTTGGTTAGCAAGTTTAAGAGCTATTTGATGAACTAGATCATCTGGTTTATTTATAGGCATATACCAGTCCTTTTATAATTATTAAAAAGTTACTGGTGATATTTAAGGATAGAATGCTTTTAAAAACCGTATATACCGTAGCTACGGTTTTTTTTGCTCCTTAACGATGTGATCAGCTATTTCTTCTAACACTTTTTTCTTACGACCGAAAGACTTCGTAATGAGAATTTTTGTGAACTCAACAAGCTGCTTGCTATTAGAATTTGACTCGTCATTACGTATTTCAGAATTATTCCTATTATACGTATCAATAGCTCGTTTATTATCTACACTTTCAGAAAAAAATATACTTACAATTTGCGAAACTTCAGTTTTAGCGGAGATGATTCCTGATTCTTTCATCGATTCAAATATACGGACAACATCAGAAAGGCCACTACGGGCATTGATTTTTACAATATTGACATTTAAATTTTGATCTTGAGTATTAACTAATTCATTAATCCCATTTTGAATCTCCTCCACAAAGCCTGATTTCCCCATTCCCCAATCCGGATCATGTAAACCATTTCGTTTATTATAGGCTGATAAAGCATTATTCAGATATGAAATTCCATCTTTTTTGGACATTTCTGCTGCTTTTCCCAATATTTTATTGCTATTGAAACCAAAATATTGATTATTTTTCATAATTAGTTCTTTTCTAAATTTGATAGGCTTTGCTCGAAAATTACAGATTTCCTATTTATTCTGGGTGTAAAATGGGTCTTTTTGGTAAAATTTTCAGAAAAACCAGCTTATATTTGACAATTACTGGGGTTATTCTCCCTCAAAACAAAACTATTATCATAAACCTGTATCAAGAGTACTTTATATGGGGCTAAAAATTGATAATATCAGGCAATATATTGCAAATCTGATCGAATCTGATTTTATACAGCTCTGCGACAGATACCTAAAATATTATGAAAATGGGAAAAATAAAATCAGAGGCAGTCTTTTACAAGACGAATACCTGATTATTGGAACTTCAGCATTTACCGTTTTTGTACCATATGAAGACGAAAAGTATTTTTCGCCTCCTGAAACCCCACTTCCATCGAAATGTGGCACGCTTTTTCTATTTACCACACGTATACGAATTTTAGATCCGGACCCAAATAAAGAATTAGAATTAAATAAGTTCCTTAATGGGACAAAACTGGAGATATGGGCGCCAAGTATTCTAGCAAAAAAAATAAAAAAACTACCAGAAAATATACAGCAAGAAATATTAGGGGAAGACGATCCAATCACAAAGTACGCTTTTGAAACCGTTGATATAAAAGGCCTCTTAAGAGATTTTAATGCAGTCGCTGACCATTTGGTTAACGTTGTCACCAATCCATTACCCAAACCCGAATTAAATGGTTTTAAATATTCGAAGACGACATCACTTATGCGAAAATTGAAATTTAATTTTTCTAGAGCCCAAGATAGCTTTGCACACGCGTACCGGGATTCATTTAATTATTATTTTGCTTTCAGCAGATTAATAGAATTCAAAGAAATTAAGGATACAACGTTTGTAACTGACTGGCGACTAAATGTTCAACAAAAGTTTGTAAACCTAGCAAATACACCTACACCAAATAGTCCAATCAACGGGAATGTTTTTAATAAACTAGCAACTGAGATTGAGTCACATTTTAAGACATCTTTGTCAGCTCTTTCATGCGCATATGGGATTATTATTTATTTTTTTGAACGGTGTGATATCGGAGCAAGGAATAGGAAAGATACAAAATTAGTTGATAATCGAAACCTTGAACAATTAAAATTGTTTAGAGACGAATTATGATAACCCCATCTAAATACGAAAACTTAAATAATTCTATCCTCGTTTTGGGTGCGATTATAATCAAATTATTAAAGCGAAAAAGTTATAGCCTTGAGAATCTATTTAGAGCTCTTACAAGAAGCGCAAAAGTTCATCCCGACGAGGATTTATTTTATGATGTTATAACTTTTCTTTGGCTAACCGGCTGCATTGATTACTCATATTCAGACATAAAATTAGTTAGGACTAAGCCAGCAGATGACATAATCTCAGATTCAGAAAATGCTAACTCTATTGAATTTACAGATAAAGATTCTAATATTGACTTAGAAGAAAAGTCTCCGCAAAATGAGGATAAATAAATATTATGTATCTTAAAAAGTTATATTGCACAGGTAAAGTCGCATTCAAAGAAATTAATTTTATAAATGGAATTAATTTTGTCTACGGATACAGAGAGGACAAGCTTCGGACAGATAAAACTAAGGATTCATTAAACAATATTGGGAAATCTACGTTTCTTGATATTATCGATTTTGCGCTTGGCGCAGATTTTACCGAAGCAGTATTGCCGCGACTTTGGGTCGCCTGGCAACTTAAAAAGCTTACCAAAACCAACATTAATCTCATATTTGAAGTTTCAGATAAAGAATACACAATACGAAGGAGCTTCGATGACCCAAGAATTGTTATTTTTGGACAGAACAACAAAGTAGAAGAATTGGGTTTAGAGCCATTTCGCGGGAAGATGGGAGAATTAGTTTTTGGGCGTGACGATTATGAAGGTAATTTTGATCCATTTTGGTTTAGGTCGCTTTTGGCTTTTTATGTGCACATTTTATCTCCAAATAAAAAGGATTATCCTGATCCAATTAAATATATTGATTATCAGAGTCACGCCGCACTTATGCAATACCACCTTTATTTACTAAATATTGATAATCTCATATTTTCGACCATCAATTCATTATTCAAAGAACAAACAGCTCTAAAAAGATCAATCACTCAAATCAAATTAAGCATCCAAAGGACTGTTGGCATTGGAAGTATTGAGAAAATAAAACATCATATAAGCAAACTAAACAGTGACATTTATAAACTAAATGAAGATCTCGAAGAATACCATTTATCCAAAAATCAAGCTATTTCTTCTGAAGAAGCATCCAAATATTCAAAAGAGATAAACGATCTAGCATATGATATTTTTCAATATAAGCAAAAACTTGACATCTATGCGGAGAGTTTAAAAAAAGTTTCACCGCTTAGTCTGAATAGAATTGAAGATCTTTATAATGAAATAAATACATCTTTCGGCTCTCAAGTTACTCATACGCTTGAGGAAGCATTTTCATTTAGAAAACGGATTGTAAGTTCAAGGAAATATTTTTTGAAAAGCGAAATGAACCGTTTACTGACATTAATTATTGAAAAAGAACAAGAAATGAGCAGGCTTGACAAGGAAAGAGCGATTATATTCAGGCAACTTTCTTCGTCAAGCGCATTGGTAAACATTAAAGACGCCTATTCGAAATTACTTGAAAAGCGAACAATCGTATCTGAGCTAGAGGGAAAACTACAGGTCATTTCAGAGCTTGAGGAACGCTTAAGTATCATAAAAAGAAATATTGCAGATATACAGTCTCAATTTTCCAAATTTAAAGACTCAATAAAAACTGAAGAATTGAATATTAGATCCATTTATGACAGCTTATATAGTTCATTATTTGAATTACCAGATGATGTAAATACCTTTTTCTTTGATATTAAGCAGCTTTCAAATAGCGTTAAATTTGATATTAAAGTATTTGAACATCATGAAATATTGGGTAAGTCTAGAAATAGAGTAAGAGTAATGCTTTACAATCTAACAGTACTGCTCTACTCAATACAAAAAGGATATAATGCCCCACGCTTTCTAATACACGATTCGGTTATGGACGGAGTTGACAAGGCAAACTATAACGATCTTATAAAATTGTTCCACAAGGCCCCGTTTACAAACTTAAAATTTCAATACATTATCACGTTGAACGAGGAGGGCAGCTTATCAGGAAAATGGGGTGATACTCTTTTTACGCAACACGAACAAATACTTAAAGAAGCAATCGTAAAACTAACCCCTAAAAGGAAATTTTTGGGTGAATTTAGTAAATAATAATTTAACACAAAGACAATATTATATGATACAGCTCCATTCTCTTGAACTATTAAACCATCCCTTCTTGGGTGATATTAAAATCGAATACAGCTCTATAAATAATTATTTGAGCAATACAAGCACCTCTGTATTAATTGGGCCAAATGGGACAGGCAAGAGCAACATACTTTCAATCACTGCGCGCATATTAAATGATTTTTTTATTCGAGCGTCTTTAAAAACGAACAGCGACTCCAGCCTTACAAACCTGAAATTTTTAATTCGATTTTCTGTTTATAAACAGACTTATGAATATTATCATAACTGCACTGTGATTAAAGAAAAATCAATTCTGCAGATTAACCGAAAGAGCAGGAAGGATTTCAAAAATATTTCTAAAATTAATTTTGCCCCTATTAGCTTGATCGCTTCGTCTTTCATGTTTAACGATAGATACGCTTTTAGTAGTAGAAATGACGGCTTTTATCACTATATAGGCCTTAAAAGCGCATCAAATGCTATTTATATCTCTACTGTCCAGAAAAATGTTATTACAAATTTACTTAACATACGAATAAATAGTAAGTCTATAGAGCACGTTGAGAGTACTCTCTCATTTCTAAATTATAAAAACTTCATTTCCTGCGAATTCCGCTTTAGTAGTTCATTATTATTTCAAAACAAAACAAACATAAATATTGATGAATTCAAAAAATATTTAATAAAAAGGAAAAGTGTTAAATCCCGCGTATTTAGATCAGCTAAATATCAAAGCTTGACCGAAGATGAAGTTAAAATAAAAGAATTTTTGGATTTTTTGAATCTATGCCGCAGAAGAGAAGAAAACGGCTATTTTAAATTTGATATTATCGGAGAAATTAATGAAGATACCAATAAGCTTGAACTTTTGCGCGATGCAATTTCATACAATCTAATTTTACCGTCTAATATAATTTTACAAAAGCAAGATAAAATTAATTACTATGCATTAAGTTCTGGGGAACAAAATATATTTTCTCAGCTAATTAATATTTCTTCAAAAGTTACTCAATCTTCTTTAATATTTATTGACGAGCCTGAAATAAGTTTGCATCCCAATTGGCAAGTTAAATATCTTGATCTTTTACATAAGATATTTTCTTCTGAAAGATATCAATTGATTATAGCCACTCATTCCCATTTTTTAATATCAGATTTGAATAAAGATACTTCACAGATAATCACATTATCATTAGAAAATGATCATATTATTTCAGACACCTTATCATATTCTCCTTATGGATGGTCTCCCGAAAACATTCTATATAGAGTTTTCCGTTTAGCCTCTCAACGAAATTTTTTTGTTGATTTAACTTTACGAAAGTTAATTAAACTGATAAACGATAATACAATTGAAATAGAAAAATTCTTGCCGCTATTAAGTGAATTGGAAAATATTGAATTTACAAAGGACGATCCAATTAATTTGATTCTCAATGAGATTGAAGCATACGTAGCAAAATTATGAAAATACATTTAACAGACCCATTTACTTATTCACAAGAGACTGCAGCACTGATGCCCGCACCTCTTGATGATACTTTTAACTGGGATAAGAATATCCCGCGTACATTATTAAAACTTAAGGAAGCAATAAGAGCGCACTTATTAAGCGCCCAGAATCATAAATGTATCTATTGCAATTTACCATTTTCTATTTTTCATGAAAGCCATATAGACCACTTTGTTCCTAAATCCCACAGACGGGAATTTACTTTTGAAGCGTTTAATCTTGTATTGGCATGTCCTCCGTGTAATAAATACAGAAAAAGGCAGCAAGGAACCTTAAGCATTTATGACCAGGCATACAGACGTTGCCAATTTTCTATTGTACACCCAATATTTGAGGATCCTTCTGCACATATTAAATATGTTTTATCAAAATCTGAGATAATAGCAGTCGGAAATGATGATTTGGGTAAAAATACAGTTATAGTTTTAGACCTTAATTGTGAGGAATTAATAGATTATAGAGCAAAGGAAGCACTTCAAAGTGCTTTCTCAGATACTGAAATTAATGCCAAATTGGGATTAATTTATCCAACTTTATGAATTTGAAATTTTAATAGGATACGTATATTAGGGAGTGTAACATAGATTGTGTAAATGGTTAGTCCGCGGGTACTGCGGAACGGAACGATGCCGGAGCGTAGCGAAGGCGAGTGAAGTGCAGCAGTACCCGCGGACTCGAAAAAATTCGGCCTTGGATTTTGGGCCATTTTAATTCATTTTACCATTTAATAATTCTGGAGTATCACCCTATGGAAAACCTCGACGAACTGTTCGAGCAGTTCAAAAAAGACCTCGGAAAAGCAAAAACCTACAACGACCTTATGGGCAAAGACGGCGCTATAAAAAAGCTCATGAAGGCCTCTATCGAGTCCATGCTGGAAGCTGAAATGACGGAACATCTCGGCTACGAAAAACACTCACCAGCCGGCAATAAATCCGGTAACAGCCGGAATGGAAAATTCCCGAAGACCGTTACTGCCGATAACGGGCCCATTGATCTTGAAATTCCCCGGGACCGTAATGGTGAATTTGATCCTATTGTTGTTAAAAAACATGAGAGCAGATTAGGAAAAATCGAAGACCAAATCATTTCCATGTATGCCAGAGGCATGACTACCCGGGATATTCAGGCCCAGATTGAAGACATCTATGGTGCCGATATAAGTCCGACTCTGGTTTCTCATATTACCGATAAAATTTATGGGCTGGCGAATGAATGGCAGAACCGTCCGCTGGAGGCTGTTTATCCTGTTGTCTTTTTTGATGCTATTCACTACAAGGTACGAGATGAAACTACCAAAAGAGTGGCTTCTAAAGCGGCTTATACGTGTCTGGGCCTGAATATTGAGGGAAGAAAAGACTTGCTTGGGTTATGGGTCGGCGAGGCCGAAGGAGCGGCATTCTGGCTCCTGGTAATGACCGAGTTGAAGAACCGTGGTATTAAGGAAATCTGTATAGCCTGTGTTGACGGATTAAAAGGCTTACCCAATACGATAAACACCGTATTCCCGAATACCGAGATACAGCTTTGCATCGTTCACCAGATCAGAAATTCCATGAAGTACGTGGGCTCTAAAGACCAGAAGGCATTTGCACGTGATCTGAAAACGGTGTATTCGGCTGCCACGGAAGAACTTGCTTTGCAGAACCTGCAGAGCGTTGAAGATGCTTGGGGTAAAAAATATATACTGGCCTTAAAATCATGGCGGTCAAACTGGGACAACCTTGCAGTTTTCTTCAAGTATCCCCAGGAAATCAGAACCATGATTTATACCACGAATGCAGTCGAAGCATTGCATCGACAGTTCAGAAAAGTTACCAAGGCGAAAACGCTTTTCCCCAATGATGATTCATTGAAAAAAATGTTGTACTTGGCTTATCGGGATATTGCTAAAAAATGGAACTTGCCAGTGAGAAACTGGTCTATTGTTATTGGACATTTTTCTATTATGTTTGCTGAACAAATAGCAGGCTATTTGTAAAGCTTTACTTGCCATTTACACAATCGTATTTACAGACTCGTATATTATGCCGGAAACAGATCAAGGATAGTTTCATTTTTTTGTAGATCAATGGAATAGCGCCTGCATCTGAATGTTTTTCCTTTGAAAGGGTAATTTGGTTCGTTGGGGAATACGAAAAATTTTTCTATAGGGTAGTTCAAGCCTTTCAGCCTGACCTTTATACCAAGTGCGTTTAAGGCATACATTCTCTCCATCGAATACATGAAGAACGTAAATAGACTCCCCTTACCTGATCCGGCAGGATGCGGCTGGCTATACTGCGTTGAATAATTGCCATTGCTGCCCCGATTCAAAAACGAGTCACTCTTTACTTCATGGCTGTAGTCATAGAATTCAGGCCAATACTGCAAATCTGTAGAAATGAACATTGGATCGGTAGGATAGAGATTAAACTCCATACCGTCATACCGTGAATCACCTGACCAATAGCAGATATACCGATTTGAGAGCAGCCGTGCCGTATTTGGATAGAGAGTATTCCAGTCTTTATTGGAGAAGAAGAGATATGCGCTTGTTTCACTCAATATCGGGTGCGCGGGATCGGTGGCAAAATGTCTTGTGAAATAGCCTATGGTCGCATCATCCGGGCAATTTGCATTAAAAAGCTCATAATCCAGGATGTTGACTGCATCCAAGGTACATACAGGCGAGCCATCATAAAACAGTGGCACTACCTTAGCTTTCTGATACCCAGTGTAGAGGACAAGAGATTGTGTCGACAGAAGATAGCAATCGAGTATATCTGACCATACAGAAGGAAATTTTGGGCCAATATCCTTTTTCCAATCCGGCGTATTAGGCTGCGGCTCCCACCACCAAGGAGTTACCCCAAAGAACCATGAAGTCCTCAGATCAAATACAGACTGCGTTGTAAAGACCGGGGTTTGCCCGGTGGTGATTACCGCTGAGACGATCATCTGCGTAAGTATCGACAAAATAGTACACGGTTCCACGTAGTTTGCAATCATCCGTATTCCTTCAGCGAATGTGGGCAGCCCGACGGCGCCATCATCGGAATAACAAATACTGTGCATCAGGGCGGAATTATACAAGTGATCATTTAATGCAGTCACCGTATCAAGAATCGCGAACGAAAAGAGACCAGTCATTGTTGAAGCACGCAATTTTTTCATATTGACCGTACTCCGCAGGAGCCGTTCCGCCAGACCGGTAACCTTACTCTTTTTATCACAGCAAAACCAGACCGGGGAAGGATTGCAAAGCAGGAGGAATGCGAAAAAGACATCCGGTTCGGCAAGGCATTTAAGCGATACTTCAAAATAATTGGGGTAGATAAGACTCGGGGACGGTACACCAAATGCATAAAAGACAGGCCCAATATTAATCAAATTGAAAGTGAGAGGTGTACCGGAAAATTCCGCCGGGACATTCATTTCCAATGAAAAGCAATATTCAAAAAGATCAAGCTGACGAGAGCCACAATCATAAGAAACGGGTACCAATGTGCCAGGCATGTTACTTCCGCAATAATGACACCAGGACGCCTATTGCGAACCCGGCAGCGATTAGCCCGAACTTTTCCATGAGGGAAGCAAAGGTTTCTTTTTTATCCGCGGGTTCATAGTGATTAACCAATACCGTATCATGCAGATAAATCTTCACCGGATCCGGTTTGACTTCAATATCGGCGTATTGCTGCCGGGGATAATATTTGAACCTGATCACCGTGTCGAGCCTGATCAGACCACTTACAGAATCGGTTATTTGTTTGATCTTCTCACCGGTTATGACCGTGTCACGGACAATAGTTTTCAGAGTGTCATGAATAACCGGAGGCGTCACAGAGATTACCCGATCTTTATATACGACCTCGGTTACCGGACTGGGGCAACACGCCGAAAAGAGCAACAAAAACAGAATCAGGTAAACAAGCCATATCTGAACCCAGGCGGGATTTGGCAACCAGTTGAAAACACGACTGAACATAGAACACCTATCCTTCCTTAAATAATTGAATAAGTTTTTGAAAATCAAATGCCGGGGAAACATCCGTTTTATCGGGCCGCAGGTTATGATGTGAGACAATGCCCTTAAAGCTGAAAAACGAGGGATCATACTGAAATGAAGTGTTTACCTCCACCGGGATGGAAAATGTCTTGCACAGGCCGAGGATAAGCGAATGCAGGGCCATATACTGAGCATCCGTATATTTGGCGAAGTATTTATAGCGCCTCCAGGTATTCTGCAGAGTAGTAGCCTCACCCCTGAATACGGTTTTGCCATCATTCCAGTAGAGGGAAAAGTCAGGATAGAATTTATGAACCAACGGCCCCTCATTGACCAGCTCTATCCCTATGAACTGCTGATTATCAGCCGTGGAAGAACCCTTCCCGATATGCCATGCCCAATATTTTGGATCATAGAGCTGATAGATCGTGCCGTTCTTTTCAATGATAAAGGCAACGGCCACCCGCTCCGGGGTCTGTTTCCACCAGGCAATGGAGGACGCGGCGTTACTGCTAACGGTATGATGAAGCACAATTCCGGATTTTGCCGTTTCCGTTTTGCAGAACTGAGTTTCCGGGAAAGGATAAATAACGGGCTGCATGGTTCTATCCTTTCAATTTCTAAGAACCCGCCGGAGGGGTCGGTTCGACATATTTTGTAAAGTTGAGTTTACTCAAGACGAGCGCTTCAAGGTAGGAATCGTCATTCCATCCCTGGTATTCTTCTCCGGTGATGAGAATCGCTCTTCTTTCAACGATTTTGTTACTGGAGTCCAACAGATTTACTTCGACCTTAGCGGACGCATATAATTCAACAGATGCCACTTTAATCTGCACGGCTGAAATAACCTTGACGGGAACGGATTCGACTTTTACATTAAACATTATGAGTGTCCTTATAATAATGGAGAATATTTTTGAATGAGATAATTTGTAATAACTGATTCTGCCTGAGGAATGCCGGCTTCAAAAATGCATTCGTACAAAAAGTTATAACCTCCGGCAAAACTGAATACATAATCAACACCTCCGGCTCCGGCACCAGTTTCTAAACCTGGTGTTTCAATACCGGTCAAAAAATCATAAATCTGTATAAAAGGGAGTGATGAATTACGATGCATTTTCAGGAATACAAAACCATTGTGTAGCGGTACCTGAAATTCAGAGGTTATAAAATAGTTTTCCGGCTGACCTGCATCGCGGGCAGAGAATCTCCAGAACAGGTCAGAGCCATCCAAAAATACTGCTGCTTTAATCCAACAATCGCCGATGGCGGGATTATTAGTAATGTACAAAAGTTCGCTGTTGAAGAGATGCAGGGGATCAAATCTCATTACCAAATAGATAGTTCCATCCTGCAGATAATTGAAACACGGTAAGGTATTGCTTCTATAAATCGGCTGTGAATTGCTCTGCAGAAATAAACAACCGTTTTCAATCCACCCGTTTGAATCACCCACGGAATTAAGAATATCGGCATTGTTTTTCCTGTTAGCTATGGATAACACATTGAGCCCATTCTCATAGATAGCGGTTGCCATGTATTCATTCGGTGCGGGATACATGTCATACCATAACGTTACCGAATCAAATCCGCCCATGCTTCTGTGAAAATTCGCTGCATTGCCTATCTGGCTGCCCATGCCGATCATTGCACTATTCCTTTGCCCCGGCGCCGAAAATAAACCCCATCCCTGCAAGGGCTGAGATAATGGAAGCAAATTCGGTTCCCGTTATCAGGTGCATATATACAGCAGATGCCATTGAAAGAAGCAGGATACCGAGCAGCGTAGTCTTGATATCCTTACTGTTTGCAATTATTGTTTTAAAAAATTCTTTTTTCATTATTGCTGTTCCAAACGATTGAATCTGTTCTCTATTTCAGTTTTGTGCAGGATGCATTCTTCCTTACGGGTGAAGAACTTCTCCCTGTCCAATTCGCTGGCCTGAATCGTAGTCTTAATGTCCAGCACCGCGGCGCTCAGTTCTTTAGAAAGCTGTTCGTACCGCAGAAGAGTTGTAGTCTCACGATTATCCATTTTGTCCAAAATATCTTTTTGCCCTTGCTGCAGATCGGAGATTGCCTGGTCCTGAAGTTTTACTTTGTTCCAGAAGAACGTGCTTATTATGCCAAAGAGTATGGTAATGAGTAGTCCGGCAGCCGATAGCAAGTGATTTGTCTGTGTTTCCATTAGAAAAATACCAGCATTGCAACTCCATTGTCTTCAACTACTTCCTCAATCGCTCCAGGCATAAACATACCAGCCTTTACCGGGAAATATTGTTCACCATTTCCGGGAGGTTTTATTCCGGCATATCCATCTTCAAGTATAAGAAAGGCTCGGGGAATTGGTCCGTCACAATCAGGTCCGAACAAGTAACAAGTTTCTTTCTCTAGAAAGCGCCAGTTATATGCCGGGGCGCTTAATAATTCAAGACTCTTTTCTTCCAAAAAAGGATTGTCCATTTTGCAAACCTTAATAGTTGTTCAGAAAATCAGTAGACAAGAACTGATCTGTGGAAACTTTATTCGAAATGTTCCGTATAGGAGTGAGCAGCGATTCCAATTCAGGCACCAACAATTTGCCATCCCGAATATTTTCCAGATCGGCTATTGCACGTTCAAGGTTCTTTGCAAAATCAACCGAGTAAATGATACTACGACGATTAAACAGATAGGACAGAGCCAGAATACGGGCAATCTTATTGAGCTTTGGACAAGGAACGGTTAACGGCAGTTTGAATCGTTCCACCAAATAGGGATCTATGGCTGCAGAAGCATCAACACACGCTGCGAGGACACGCATGCCGGTATCATCATCCGGGTCATAAAATGTCCATCCTCCATTATCACCGTCCTCTGAATACTCCAAAGGCGGCCTGTTCTCATCATTCACCAATGCAATGAGGTGGAGAACCGGAATATCTGTTAACAAGTCAAATGGTTCACAATACATACTTCGACTTCGCTCAGTAACCTAAATTTTGACCTTGCGCCGCTACGTTATGCGACTGTCGGGCTGATTAAATATGCGAGGTCAGGTGCGCAAAGAACTTCTTTGACGTTCTCACCGACTTTGATCATCAAACCACCGCCAACGCCGGGCATCTTATCTTCCCAGGTATCGACGACAGGCTTGCCGAATTCAGCGCAGAAACCGAACGTTGTGCCTGTATTGATGCTTGCAAGTCTGTCTTTGTAGTAAAGCAGCATTGCCTTGCCCCATACCTGGGCATAGGATTCTGTCTGACCTTTGACAGCCGTCTGGTAATAGGCATCGCCTACAAAGAATTCTTTGAAGCCAAACAGATCAGCAATAGCCTGAGCGGGAACGATACCGGATGTGCCGGAATTTTTGAACACAGCCGAAACAATTTTGGGATGCGTTGCAAGCGCCTGATAGGTCGCGTAACTCATGCAGGCTCCATTAGCCCGCATAGGAAGCGCATTAATTCCCGTGAGAATGTTCGTCATAGGGTCGCTGGTAGATGCCGCACTCCAAAGCGTTGTGGTAGCAAGTGAAGTGTTTTTATTGGCGGCAGCATAATTGTTCGTATCGAACAAAAGGCTAGCGGTTCTCTTTTCCCGGTCCAACTGGATCAGATTCATGAGGGATTCCACCGAGTTTGCAACAGGATCATAACCGGTAGATGCGCCATTTTTAATATCATCGGCAGGAACAAAATCAACGAGCGCATGACCATCCGTAGAATCGGTTGCAAGCGTTCCGCCGAACGAAACCATATTAGGCGTGCTTTTGCGGCCAACCTTGGTATCGGGGATTGTAAAACGTTCACCTTTGTTTTTCTTCAGGTATTTGAATTCCTGAGTTCCGACGGGTTCGGGTTTGAGTACTTTTTTTGCAATGAAATCATTATTCTGATAGGCAACTGCAATTGCAATCAGTTCATCTAAAACGGGCATTTGAAATAACATGAGTATGACTCCTTATGAGTATTGATTAATTACTGTTTGCGCTTTTACTAGCCCTGAACTGAGCCCTGAGCCAGCAATACCGGGGCAATATCCCCTGCTGCCGTTGTATTAAGAGCGATACCAATTATCCTGTTGTTTGTACCTGCGGCAGGACCTGCATTAACGCCTTTGCCGTTGGAATCGGCAGTGACAAACTGACCGCGGGTAACAACCCCGGCAAATTCAACTTCCGCGATACCGGAAAAAACAACTCCAACCCGTTCCCCTGACCCGGCCCCAAGATTGTCGGAAACGCCGATAAGGTAATCGGATGCGGCAGCGCCCTGAACAACATGATCATCATCTGCGCCGGGTTTTACGATCCGGTACGCCGCGATTGCAGCACCGGCAACGAATGTTTTAGTTAAACGATTATTAGCCATGATATTTATCCATGATTTATTATTACTAATGGTGAATTTAATGATTCAATTTTTTGAACCTTTACGTTGACTTTACAACTGATTTTACGGCCTCGGCATAGGTTACTGTTTTCCCGAGCTTCTGCTGCCCTTCCACATATTCTCGGGCAACTTTGGCAATTTCATCTACCGTCAGAGTCTTTTCTTCCGGCTCCGTAGCGGGAATTACCGGTGCTTCCGGCAGGAATCTGGGCTGTTTCTCAATAAACTCTTTCAGGAAGTCGCGAGGATGTTTGCCTTCGGCAAAAGTTATTGCTGTCAAATTCCACTGCTCGATTTCGTTGAAAAATGAAAGAATTATTTCGGATTGAGCTGGCGTAATATTTCCACTTTTAACCTTATCTGTGAGCAATTGAGTGAAGTCTTTCGATCTCGCAGAACTTTCCAACTGAAATACCTTTGATTCAAGGGAGGCAATACGCGCGTCTTTATCTGACCGCTGATTTATCTGATTTACCTGATTAGGATGATTTTCTAAAACAGGTATAGATTGATTCACGTCTTCAAGCGAATGATCAGGAAGTGATTCTTCGAAATCTACTACGATACATTCCGGTTCTGAGGAAAATTCAAGATCGGCAAGGCCCTTTACGGCCGGGGGTACCGCGCCAAGAAAACCGACATGACGAAGCAGCATATCAGGATAGAGCGAAATAGAACGTTTTTTGAATAACCCTGATTTCAGAGCTTCAACGAATTCAGGGACTATCTGGGAGGCCTTTGCAAGCAGTTTGCCGCCTTCCACTTTGAGGGATTCAACCCACCCATAGGCAGGCTGATTTGTTTCCGGATGGCCGATTACCAGCGGCGCTTCGTGAGCGGTCTGATCATTATAGGTACTGGCAATCTTATTAAGATCATCTTCCGTCCATGCCTTTTGATTTCCGGCTGAATCGGTGTGCGTACCGGTATGAAATATTTCGAAATAATCCAACATAACAGGATCCATTAATAGTTTTTGAAACAAAGATAATGGCATGCATCCGCACACTTTAATAAGGTATGCGGGTTGGAAAAACTATTTTTGAGGAAAAATCCATTGGAAATAAAATGTTCAAGTTCAACCGAAAGAAGACTCAACAGAATGCAGATTTAGCAACACGACAGGCACAGGAATTATTTGCCTATTCATTGCTTTACATGCCGGACCCGGACACAATCCTGAAAGCGCAGAATTCCGGACGAGTGAGTTTCAAAGATTTGCTCAATGATCCGCAGGTTTCGGCGGTATTCGAGAAACGGAAAAGCGGTGTACAGAATATGGAATTCGAGCTGCAGAATGAAAACACTACCCCACAGGTTATGCAGTTTTTTGAAAACTATCTCAAGGAAATCGACCTCTACGGCCTTATCGACAACATACTTAATTGCGTGTTTTACGGGTACCAGCCCTTTGTGCTCAACTGGGAATACAAGAACGGACTCTATACGGCAAAGCCGGAAGACAGGCCACAGCAATATTTCTATTATGACACAGAAAACAAACTACGGATAAGGAACCTGGTAAATTACGCGGACGGGACACCGGCTGATCCGCTGGCGTTTGTGGTTGCAAGAAACAAGCCAACGTATTCCAACCCCTATGGAGAAAAGATAGCATCGAAAATATTCTGGAGCGTAACCTTCAAAAAAGGAGGCATGAAGTTCTGGCTGAAGATGACTGAAAAATACGGGATGCCATTCCTGTTCGGGAAGACACCCAAGGCAACAACGCAGGAGAAACGGGAAGAATTTCTTGATATGCTCGGGAACATGGTACAAGATGGTGTTGCGGTGATAAACAAAGAGGACGCGGTGGAACTGATGGACGCTGCCGGGAAGGGCGACTCGGCTAATCTTTACCAATCACTGATAAACCACTGTAATCAGGAGATCACCAAGGCGTTTCTGACCGTTTCAAATACAACCGAGCAGCAGTCAACGGGAAGTTTCGCGGCTGCCCGTGTGCAGCAGGACGGAGAAAAAGCCGTGAACCAGGCAGATGCCCGGATCGTGGAACGTTTCATGAATGAGATTATCGACAAGATGGCCATTGTTAATTTCGCCGATTCAACAACCCCAAAATTTATAATGTATGAGAAGAAGGATGTAGATCTTGACTTAGCGAAGCGGGATGCAATTTTGGCCGGAATGGGTGTGAAGTTTACTGAGAGATATTATCAGCAGAATTATAATTTGAAGAAAGATGAAATTAGTCTAAAATAACCTCTTATATAATTATACTCTCATTACTAAAATACCAACATTTATTGGAAAGGTCCCACACTATTTTAGACCCTTGTTGCAATAAAATAGGATTACCTGTCTTAAACGGTTTAATAACATGACATTTTTTCTTAAAAAATTCATCAAAAAATAATATGGAAGAATCGCTTATTTCCTTTATTTCTTGAAACGCATATACAGGTTTTGCTGGTTTTCGATCAGCTGTAGGAGAATATAATCTCGTATTAACAAACGCTCCGTTGGGATCAATGTAATACTGTGAATGATTAAATGAATTTCTAATATCAGGCTTCCATAATAATTTTAAATACATACCGATCCCAGGCTTAGGAGCTAACTTGTTACAAAGGGAACAAATTTCGTCAATTTTTGAAGAGGGAGTTTCACAAACTTCCTCTTTGCCATTCCTTATAACTCGAAACCTCCAATCAGGAATTTGATTTAATAAAAGACGCAATAAATTATAAATAATAAGATATTGGAAATCATATTCCATAATTCGGCAATAAATTAATAATAGCAAACGACATTGACGCCTAATGTCACTATTGGGATCATTGAACACTTCCTGAAAATCTTGTATAAACGGGACTATCTCACTCATCTCATGATCAAAAGCATCTGTTATAACTCTCGAATCATCCATATTTTTGAAACCACCTAAAGGAACAAATGCATTTATAATACTTTGGCCTAAACTATTCTCGGCGATAGTGAAGAGCTCATTGATAACAATAGATGCATTCAGTTGATTAATCTTATCCATAAAATATCATTAAAAAAACGTGCAATTTTTAAAAAGTGAAAAAAGATTGCTCACGCTAAATCGAAAGAGAAGTTCCGAATTATCTAATATGAGGAATTATTCCGATTTAGGCTTAATAGTATCTCGTATGAATGTGAGTGCATAACCAATTACCAAGCCTAAGAGAAAACCAAATGTTGATCCATCTAACTTACCAATCCAGGTCATCAATGCAGCTACTCCAACAATGATAACAATTACAAAAACCGCGACCCATGACATACTAATTTTGAATTTTGCAGCGGACTCTTTTGCCATAATATTCTTTTCAGCTAAAATTTGAACTAATTTAATGATAGGTTCAATTCTATCTGATATTACATTCACTAAATCTATTAGAGAAGTTTGGGGTATCTGAGGAGAAATCGAGGGAATCTGCTCAGACAGATTTGATTGATCTACTGACTTGTTTTCACCACTCTCATTCATTTTATTCACCTATATTTAGATTATTAAAATTTTAATTATGAAATGAGCTAAAATAAAATTCGTAATACAAGACATTATAGTTTGTGTTATAATATTGATCCGAAAAGTCAGGGAAATATTACCGCACACAATTCTTAATTAACCACTATTTGAATATTTTCAATAGTTCTAAAAGAATATCATCGGAAACCTCTAATTTCCTTTCATTTTTTTCTTTATTCAGAAAATCTAACACAAAAATTTTCAAAAAATCTGGCAAAGCAAACCAAGTAGCATGGCCTGATGATTGAGGGTTTCCAAGAGTTCTGTGGTCTATATTTTCTCCATTCCATCTGATAAAAAGAGAGTCAACTCCATCCCAGAAGCCATACGCAATGCTTATTTCAGCTTCTCCACCATCATATAAAACCTGAAGGTGACTTAACCGATCCCGTGGAGAAAGAACATTTTCTGGTGTTATATAATTAAACATATCAATCCCATAAAAATGAGAAATTTTTCTTCAGATATATATATAAGAAATTTTTATAGAATATTCTTGTTTTTTTAACCTTAATTATTTAAGTTACTTACTTATAAATACTTAATAATTATGGAAAAGAGCTGTAATACTTTAATTAATACAAGCAAGACTCCAAAGAAAGCCGGAAGGAAGCCAAAGCATTCCCCGGCTGAAATTGAGATTCTAAAGGCTGAATTCCTCGAATATATCGAGACAAATGAATTCCCGAAGATCAATGAATTTGCCTATATGAAGCGGATCAACCGGCAGCTCCTCTACGAGAACAAAGAACTGCGCGAACTGACCGAACTGGCCAACCTGAAGAAAACTGCCGCCTACGAAAAAGGAATGATCGACGGATCCCTGCAAACCGCCGGATGCATCTTTGCCCTTAAGCAACATGGATGGAAGGACCGGCAGGAAGTTGAAACCGTGATTATTGACAAGAAAAAAGCGAAAAAAGAACTTGAAAAGCTTTTTGAGTAGCGGCGCTTCGACTTCGCTCAGTGACCGCTTCTCGGTTCTGCCAGCCACTGCTGGTAAACTCGATGATTGCCCAGGCTCAGACTAAAAGGAAAGGCTATGAAGCTTTATAAATATCAATCAGATTATGCAAAAAGCAAAGAGACCTTCGATATAGTCAATAAGTCGAGGCAGATCGGATTCTCATCTTTTGCCATTGCTTATAAGGCGGTAAAACGGTGTTACCATGACGAAATTGATCAGCTGCTGGTGTCCTCCTCGCAGCGGCAAAGCAATAAGCTTATGAGTTATGTCGAAAAATGAATAGAAATTTACCAAAAACTCTGGGGCGTTAAGCTAAAAAAGAATAACCAGACCGAGAAAGTATTCGAGAGCGGGAAATCTATCTACTGCATGCCCTCGAAGCCGGAAACAATACGCGGTTTCCCCGGAGATGTCCGATTGGACGAATTTGCCCTCCACCCGGAGGCTGACCGTATTTTCGAGGCCCTTCTACCTTCCATATCATCCAATTCCAAGTATCAAATCTCAATTTGCAGTACTCCCCTGGGGCAATCGAACATGTTTTACCGGATATTTACCGATATAAACGGGTTTCCGGACTTTAAAAGGTCACAAATTGACTGTTATTCTGCAATTAAAATGGGTTGTAAGCTCAATATTGAGGTAATAAAACGCAATTTCGACGAGGATTCCTTCAGACAGGAGTTCGAGTGCCAGTTCATAGATGAGGCTACCTCCTACTTCCCGTATGACCTTATCCAGAAGTGCATCGCCCGCGAGGAAAAGAACACCGATGGCACCAATTTCATAGGCATAGATATTGGCCGAAAGAAGGATCTCACCTGCGTTTATATTGCCACTCTCTCCCAGGGAAAATTCTATTTTAAGTTCATGGAAACATGGCAGAATATGAGCTATGCCAGTCAGTTACGGTTAATTTCCGACACTATAAAAAAGAACGAAATATCTGCCGGGATGATAGACGCTACCGGACTCGGGAATAACCTGGCAGAGGATCTCTCAAATGAATTTCCGTTTATTGAGCCGGTGTGGTTTACAGCACAGATTAAACAGGAAATGGTGCTACGGGTTAAGACCATGATGGAACAACAGCGAATTGAGCTCCCGGATGAACGGGACCTGATAAGCGATATTCACGCGATTAAGAAAAGCATCACTCCAAGCAATAATATCGTATTTGAGGCTAACCGGAATGAGACAGGCCATGCTGACCGTTTCTGGGCTCTGGCGCTGGCAGTTGCTGCCGGAAACGAGGATATTTATAACGAACAATGCCCCATCATCATCCTGACAAAACGTGTGCGGGAAGCGGATCAAATAATCAAAGGTTATTAAAGTCAAAAGGTGCAATCATGATAAAATGGTATAATGAAATTAATCTGAAGAAATGCGTTTCTGAGGACACATGACTGATGATAGAAACCCTCGGATTAGACACGTATTTCAAGCTACACCATAATATGGAAAAGGCGACCTATAGATTTGGGCCGTTTATTATCATGAATATGATGCGGGAATTTATACAGGAACATGCTGCCGAATACACACCAGGAGAATTGAAAACTATACTTGGCTGCTCGGACAGGTTCGTAAGTAAGGTTTTGAATGAAATAAGGCAGAGAAAAAAGGACGATACGATTGGTTCAAGAACAAATTTTTCCTAACTTTGAAGTGCCTCGTTTGTCCCGCTTCACCTGCGGGATAAACTAACAACAGCGGCCCGGTGTCCCCCCCAGCACCGGGCTTTTTTTATGCCTTAGTATTGAGAATTATAGAAATCCTCGTCCTGGACAGCACACGCGAATTCATTAGCGGCTTTCTCGCTGCACTTCGGGCAAAGCGCTGTCTTCGTTGCCGGATAGTAGAATATCCGGTCGCCTTTGTTGATCTGCTGTCCACAGGAACATTTTGAGTTGAACCGCGCGGTCGTCCAATACGGATCACGGGCATAGGTTTTATGATAGTACTTCATGACTGAGACCTTTCTTCTGGTTGGTTTTGAAATTCACAATTTTTAGCGGATACCCAGGTGGAGCCGTGGCCGGCAATAGTTGACTGTGCAACTTTTACCTGAATAGTTCGTACAGCCAAAATTTTTGTGGGTATCGTATCACCGGCGCAATTATGGTAATACACATAATCACCGGGCATAAACGGATGGGATTTAATGAGCCTGAAATCATTATCTGACATAAAGAAAACTCCTTGTAAAAGGAGCCGCTCAGAGAGCGGCCTCCGGTTGTGGGATTAAAAAGTTGACCGCTTTTTGCGCGGCAATGGCCGCTGACAGGATAAAGGAATTATCGCCCTTGGCCTTTCGGAGCCAGGTTTCTAAATATGCGCTGGAATTATCAAGAACATTCTGAATACCGCAAAGCCCGAGCAAATAACTTGCGCCTATCTCCGTAATGAGTTCCTCAAATGCATAGATTTCATCGCCTTTGGCAAGATGCCGGACACGGTTTAACCGCTCCGGATGGCCTGACCAATGAATGAGTTCATGGAACTGAGCTGCAAAATATTCCTCTTCGCAAGTGAAGTGCGAAACATCCGGAGTTGAGATATAATTTTCCTGCTCGTTATAAAAGCAACGTTCAAGATTCCTGCGTATATCGACAGAATTATTTGAAACGATTTCGTTTAACAAATCGAGCGGAACGGATAAAGTAGGCTGCGGAATTTCATAGTTTTCCAGATCTTCAAGGTTGAACACATATGAGAATTTGAGATATGGGAAACGTTTCGTTTCGAGCTCGCCGGATGGCAGGACGTTGTCTATATCCTGAAGTTTATAGAACGTTATCTGACGGCCTTTGCTGCCAGCTTTGATACGAAGTTGTTTAGACTGTGCCTGCAGGAACGTGAGGTAAAATGGATTTGAGACTGAATCCATACAGAGAAGCAAGAAATTAATGCCTTGGTAAACATGCTTTGTGATATAGTTGGCCGGCAGACCGCCTTTCCAAGGCTGCCGCCAAAAGAGCTGGCCGTTCTCAAGATTCGCAAGAATCCTGGTATTGATAGCATCATAGATTTCGGACCTGTTCATGAAAAAAGACCTCCTGATTTTTTGAATGAAATAATAGGCCGTGACTTCCATTCCCGAGAAGCAACGGCAAAGAACGCAAGCGCCTGAACCGGGCAAACAAATGCCCAAGAATCCAAAGACCCATTTTCGCGGAAATGTGAAACACGGAATCGAGGTGCCTGACCAGGGCGCCGGATGCACTTTAAATTCCATGACGGACGGGAGCGCATCAAAACGATACTTGGCGAAGATTTCATAATCGAGCCATTCCTTTCCCCCGTCCGAACAGGACGGGATTCTTTCTTTCGAAAAAGCACATTCCCCCCACGAAAAAAAGAAATTGGAGCTCATGGCGCATTGAGGGCAAGGGCAGACCGCATACCAATCAGCGCGGAGCGCAAATACTTGCGGGCTGTTTATATACCCTTGCCCTGAGATTACGTGCGCCATAAATTTGTTTTTGGGGGGAAGGGGCGCTCAGAATGAGATTCAGGGGCGTTCCGCGTCAGCGGAACCCCTTATTCCGAAAGCACAAGCCCTATTGGGCCAGCCCGGAGGGCATGGAAACCAAACGCGATGCATCGAGCGGGGATTTGGGCCTGTCTGCCGCCAGGCAGGCAGTTTTGCACGTCATCGACCGATGGCAGCCGAAGCAAGCGAGGAACGAGGCTTGCTGATATGCCGAGGGAGCCGGGCAAAGCTGCACTCAAAGAAAGCAGTATAGGCAGAAGGCTTGGTGCATCAAGGAACGGAGGGGCTTTCGAGTGTGTGGCGTGCGGCACTTGGGACTGCTGAAGGGACGGGGTAAGCGAAGCCAGGCGGTGCAGGTTTGCCACCTACAAAAAAAATATACTTGAGCCCGAAGTGGCAACCTGTTACCGACGGCAAGCAACCCGTTCCCGGAAGCCAGCCGCCCAGCCATCCACAGCCCCGGAGAGACGGTTGCACGAAGCCGAAGGAATAGAATGAGGGCACTGCAAGGTTGCCGGAACGTACGCAAGGGAGTGCAGGCAACGTTGCACTCAAGACAACCAACGGAACGAAAAGCTTGGTGCGTTGAGGAGTGAAGGGTTTTATAATATTTATCGATGCAAACCCTTTGCGACGAAAAAGCACGAAGCGGAAAGCACAGAAAACAAACCGGTGAATCATTGGAACGTTTTGAGGGCGGAGGGTGGGGGAGGCTGCGGGATAGCAACGGGAATAAAGGGAATGAAAGATCGCCGATGGAAGCGCATTTTTGTGAAGGTGGGTTTCAACTATGAGATTAAGGGTGGCGGGTGCAAGTTTGCATAATGTCCGGTTCTACGACATATTCAATCAACCAAAACCATAAAAGATATTGTTGTAGAACCCGCATTATGTAAGTCAGGCGAAAGAGCGTAAGGGCGGCGCACGGACGCAGCAACGAGCATCGAGGGGCGGAGAGGACGTGCTTAGTGCCACCCTGGAGCGACTGAGCCGCAACCTTGACTTGCATCCCTTCTTGCCACCTCCCGCAATATAATAATTTTATCGATTGATGCGGGATAAACTATTACCCACCCGAACGTTAAAAGGCGCGAATGGTTTATAAGCAGATGGGATTGGCTAAATGAACCACGAAACCCGTTGCTGGCATAAATTCCTCTAATGTGTCCATCCTGGTCTTAGGAGAGCCGGTACCAGTCGAGGGACGAGCCTGGACGGCGTTTATGATGTGATCAGGCTGTCTGGCGGGCGGCAATCGGACAAAGGACGAGCCGGTAAGCCAGTAGGCCAGTGCAGCAATTGGAAACAAACTGAAAATTAAGATACGTAAGGAATAACTGAGCGGATGCGAAGCGGAGCGAAGTACAAAAACGAGCCAGGGCTTTGGCTGGCGAAGGAGGACAACTAGATATAAATATACTTCAGAAAAAATCTGATATTTATTCGCCAACAATACCATTAATAAACGTATCAACGAATTTTATAATTTTCTTCAAAATTCTATCGCCCGTTTTTTTGCGCTCTAACAAAGTTGGCTGTTCCCCTTCCAGCAATTCCAATATTTCATCGCGCAAAGGCTCACGTTCAGCATAAATATAATCTTCAATAAGGGTCTGCGTTCTATCTGGGGACAAATTTTCATCAGAAATAATTTTATCAAAAGCCAATTGTTGCTCTGCATTCCAGAATTTTTCAAATTCTTCTGGTATTAATTCAGAAGCATCTATTTGTGGTAAATTTGCTTGTATGAACTTTTCAATCAGCTCACGTTTACTGCGCAAATGTACTTCGGAATTTAATAAGTTGAATATTTCATTCTCGGTTTGTGTAACATTAGCCTGAACCTTTGATTTAAGCTTGATTAAAAGCTGTATGATATAGGCTACATTAATTTCATCTCGGCGTATTAATTCAAGTTCAAAATCAACGTCTTCCAAAATCGAGACTTTTTCTTTTTGACTACTGCTTTTAACTTTATCATAAAGATCAAGGTATTTGCTTTTATAATCTTCAAACAATTGCTCATACATGGCTAAATCCTGCCATTTGAAATCAGAAAAAGCAACAAGGATATTTTTTATACGCATTAATTCCCGAAAAGCTTTGATAAACTCAAGCTCATCATCTTCGCTTTGTAATTCATTAACACTATTAACAGTAGGAGTAATTTTAAGTAATTCAATAAAAGCCGCATTAAATTTCTTAACATAATCCTCATAAGGCTTCATAATAATAACTTCGATAGCTTCCTTATTGCTAAACAATGTTATTGCTTCATCCGTCGCATTTTTTAAATTTCTAAAGACAACTATATTACCCTGAGACTTTTGTTCATTTAATATTCTATTCGTACGTGAATAAGCCTGTATAAGGCCATGAAAGCGCAGATTCTTATCAACATAAATTGTGTTTAATGGAGGGCAATCAAAACCAGTAAGATACATATTGACAACCAGCAGAATATCAATCTGCCTCTCTTTCATCCTTTTTGAAATATCCTTATAATAGTTGTAAAATGACTCGCTGTCAGAAGTCGAAAAATTGGTCTCAAACATTTTATTATAATCAGCGATATATTCATCTAATTTCTCACGACTGTGCGATTGCAATCCATATAAAACCTTAGGCTCTCCGACTATGGATACCTCTTCAGGGATGAATCCATTGGCATCAGCATCGTCTTCATTTGCTGCATAACTGAATATGGTGGCAATCTTTAGATTATGTTGACCATCATCTTTTTTATTTTTAAATATATCATAATACTTGATCAGCATTTCGATACTGCTGACACAAAACATTGCATTAAACTCCCGGCTATGAGTTTTACGGTTATGATTTGCTAATATATAATCAGCGATTTTTTCTATTCGAGAAGTCGACTCCATTAACTCTTTGGTGTCAATATCCTCAACTTCAATATCTATTTCCGCAGCAGTATCTTTTCTTTTATATCTTCCAATATATTCTACTGAAAACTTAAGCACATTTTCATCTTTAATAGCATCGGTTATAACATATTTATGTAAGCAATCACCGAATAACTCTTTTGTAGTACGCTTCCCCAATTCATTTTTAACAGAATTATCCACAAAAATAGGGGTGCCGGTAAACCCAAACATTTGAGGATTGTTGAAATATTTATTAATACGTTTATGTATTTCACCAAATTGTGAGCGGTGACATTCATCAAATATAAAAACTATTCGTTCATCTTTGAGATTATCCATTTTTGCTAAATACCGGGCTTTACTAATCGCAGTATTTAATTTTTGAATAGTAGTAACAATAAGTTTTGTGTCATCTGAAAATTGCTTCACCAATGCTCGCGTATTCTCGGTGCCATCGACACTACCTTTACTAAAACTATTAAATTCTTTAGTTGTTTGATAATCAAGATCTCTGCGATCAACAACGAAAACAACTTTTAGAACCTTCGGTACATTTATAAGAATCTGGCTGGCCTTAAATGAAGTCAATGTTTTGCCTGAACCGGTAGTATGCCAAACATATCCGTTATTTCGGCTATGCAAAACTTTATCAACCAGAGCTTCAACAGCATAATATTGATAAGGACGAAGAACCATTAATATTTTTTGTGTTTCGTTTAATACAATATATTTGCATATCATTTTCGCAATGTGGCAAGGCTCTAAAAACTCATTTGAAAAACCATTCAGTATGTTAGTTAACCGTTTATTTTCCTTATCAGTCCAAAAAAACGTTTGCTTAAAAGACTGGAACCTATTATTAGCATAATATTTTGTATTAACGCCATTACTTATAACAAAAATTTGAATATATTGATAAAGTGCCGAATTTGATCCGAATGAGTGTCTTTGGTAGCGATTTATCTGATTAAAAGCCTCCTTAAGCTCTATTCCGCGCCGCTTTAATTCTATTTGCACCAGAGGCAATCCATTAATAAGTAAGGTGACATCATAACGATTCTTATACTTACCATCAATTGTCACCTGATTGGTAACCTGAAACTCGTTTTTGCACCAACGCTCAGTTTCGAGAAATTCGAAATATAAATTTTCGCCATTATCCTTAATGAGATGTTGCTTCTCTCTTAAAGCTTTAGACTTTTCAAAAACAGAACCTTTGCTAAGAATATTAAGAACTTTCTCAAATTCTGTACTACTGAACTGAACATTATTGTGCTTTTCCAATTGTGATTTCAAATTAGAGATCAAATCTTTTTCACTATTAATCAATACATATTTATATCCAATTTTTTGTAATTGGATAACTAATTGTTCCTCTAAAATAGCTTCAGGTTGTTTAGGCATTTTTTATTCTATTTCGATTGAATCTTGATAGTTTAGTAACTCCTGTTTATAAGCCTCTATGTCTTGGTCAAATAAGGCTCTACTGTAACTCAAATTTCTAAATTCATTCTGCTCATCGAGCCATTCATTATATTCTTGATTATCCTCATATTCTAATTCTTTTTGAATTTCTATCCTTGAGAAACAACTCAAGATATAGAAAACAAGAGCATCCGTCACATGCATCACAAGATTAGAAAAATGAGAATCGCTGATTTGAGCCTTAGGTGATAATTTCCCATGAGATATATCGCCCCTTCTATTCCGAAGTTCACCAATTAAATGGACTAATGAGCTTACTCTATTAATAAAATCCTCTTCGATATTATCACAATATTCAGATAATTTATTAAATGTTCTCTTAAATAATTGATGAAAATCTAAACTGTCAATTAGTCTACTATCATATGTATTATCCAACTGCTTTAATATGAATTTTGAAACACCTTCGATAAGTGATTTACAGCTTTCAATAGCTATATCAGGATTTGTTTCTACATTTTCTTCAACTTTATTTACAATTTTTATATAATAGTCAATATTTGAATATTGTTCTTTTATATGCAGTAAAATAATTTTAGTTTGTTTCATATGCTAAATAAACATTTTTTGTAAGAGGCCCTTTTTATATTGCTCCGCGAGATGTATTTGATCAATAGTAGAAGTTAGAATTCTATCTATCGATTGCAAAAAACTAGATATTTTATTCTGTTCTTCCACTGTTGGAAGAAGCACTTCAATTTTTAAAAACTCAACTTTTGACATATTGTACCTTGTACTTCCTTGTCCAAGCTTAATCACTTCCCGGCGAAAAACAGGACTTCTAAAAAGATAGACAGCAAATTCAGGTTTTAATTCTGTGAAAGTATTTATTCGATAACCAAAACAAAAACTATTCAAATACAAATCTTCTATCTCATCAAGAAGAACTGAAGAAAACCCTATTTCTGATATAGTTTCAGATGATATAGTAAAAAACACATCTCCATATTTTGCTAAATTCTGATTTTCGTTTTTATTTACCCTGACATAATCAAATCTTGAAACATCAATTCGACTATCATCAAATACTTGTTTATACTGAATATATGGCTTGCCACCACTACCAAAATCCTCAAGAGATTTCCCAGTCAAACCATTATATGTTTTCCCAATATCACTTAGTGATCTTTTTACCCACTTTGGGAAAGATGCTCCACCTAAATCTTTAAACCGCAATTCTTGCGAAAAGATTCTTTTAATTACTCCATTTTTATAATTCTCTAAATGAGATTTTTTTTGTTTAAGCTGGGAAATCTTATCATCTATAATAGAAATAAAAGAGATTATACGCTTTTGCTCTTTGAGCGTAGGAACATAAATCCGATCATGTAAAACGTATGAATTATTTATCTTCATATCATTTTTTGCGCCTTTTTTTACTAAAGGTCGTAAATATCGATTGGTGTTCGCATCTAACGAAAAATAGTAATCTAAAAAAAGCCCATAGACTTCTTTCGATTTAACTTTATAAACAGCATAGAGGGTAGAAACAATTCCAGCTTTGCTCTTATTAAGCTTTATTATTCCAAAAGGATTTGCTTTTAAAGGGCTTTTTGTATAAACAATATCACCAACCTCGACAATGTGATATTGACGTACTGAAACACCGGCATAACTTCTACCCAAATGCTCTATTTGATTAACAATACCAAACTCACCCGATACAGAAAGCACTTCATCTTTACTATACTTTAAGTTTTCATTTCTATTTCTGGATTCACTTAGAAAGTCACTCAAGCTACGGTGTTTCCAAAAATCTTTAAATTCTGGAAATCTTATTTGTGGTATTTTGGATTGTAATTTATTCATAATTAGAACGGCGTATCAATTTTAAGCTCTTTACAAAACGATATTAATGCTTTATCAGTATTTTTCATTTTTTTTTCAAGTGATTTCAATTGCCTTGCAACTTCCGTTATATCAATTACTTCTTCTTCCTCAAAAGTGTTCACATACCGAGGAATATTTAGGTTGTATTCGTTTTCAGCAATAAGTTTAAGAGTAGCCAAGAAACTATATTTTTCAACTTCTACGCGTTCACGATAAGTTGTTATAATTCGGTCAATATCAGAAGATCGCAGTAAATTTTGAGTACCACGTTCAAAATAATCTGCAGCATTTATAAATAAAACATTTTCAGGATTTTCCCTACATTTTTTAAAAACCATAATACAAGTAGGGATACTAGTACCATAAAAGATATTTGCTGGCAATCCAATAACAGCATCTAAATAATTCTTATCTTCAATCAGATACTTACGAATATGTTGTTCGGCACCACCTCTAAATAAAGCGCCATGCGGCAAAACTATTGCCATAGAACCATTATCTGCTAAATGATAAATCATATGCTGAACAAAAGCATAATCTGCTTTACTACACGGGGCAAGTTTCCCATATTGACTAAAACGGTCATCACCCATAAATAACGGATTAGCACTCCACTCGGCTGAAAAAGGAGGGTTTGCTACAATAGCCTCAAATTTTTTGTCAATATGTTGAGGATGTTCTAAGGTATCCTCTTGTTTAATATCAAATTTACGATAATGAATTCCATGCAAAATCATATTCATTCGAGCAAGATTATATGTAGTGCGATTCATTTCCTGCCCATAAAAATTACTTACTTCTTTTACCTCCTTAGCAACACGCAACAATAACGAACCTGAACCACATGTTGGGTCATAAACTGATTTAAGCTTGCTTTTACCCGTTGTTACCAATTTTGCCAAAACAATGCTTACCTGTTGGGGTGTATAAAATTCACCTGCTTTTTTACCAGCTCCACTTGCGAACTGTCCAATAAGATATTCATAAGCGTCGCCCAACACATCTAGTTCTGTATGATCAAGTTTGAAATCTATTTTATCAAGATGCGAAAGCACCTTTGCTATAATTTCATTCCTAGATTCTGGAGTTTTGCCAAGTTTTGTACTATTCAGATCCATATCTTCGAAAAGATTATCAAAATCCTCCTCGCTCGGGGTACCCATTGTACTAAGCTGTATATTTGTTAATATTATTTGAATATCTTCAAGGATGAAGTTACTTTCTTTTTGATTTTCTTTTTCTATATCTGAATTGCCATTACCATTACCGCGTTTTGCTACTTCGCTAAATAATTCAGATGGTTTAAGAAAATATCCCAATTTCTCCAGAGATTCCTCTCTAATGGCCTCTATATATTGCTTACCGATTTTCGAATTTTCTTTAATATCCCGGTATTTTATTTTATCACGTTTTAGAATATTATTAGCATAAATATCCATTTTTTCGGATAGATATTTATAAAAGATAAATCCCAGGATATAATCCCGAAACTCATCAGCATTCATTTTGCCTCTCAGCGTATTTGCGATATTCCAGAGTTGTTGTTCCAAGACGCGCTTTTGATCTTCACTCATAATTGAAATTCTTATTTAGTAAAATTAAATATACATATTTAGGCTTATTCGGAGGACGGACCATAATATGTAAAATTACGATAAAAACTGTTTTAATCCGAGAAATAGTCCAAAAAAATGGATTTCCCCGTACTTTAGAAATAAAATACCGACCTTAAAGAACACCGAGACATTTATTAGCCTGTTTCAATTAAAAATTGTAATTGCCTTAACCAGACTCTCATTTTGCAGATGGGAATATATCTCAGTAGTCCTAATATCCTCATGCCCGAGCAATTCCTTAACTACATAAATAGATACTCCATTCTGGACAAGAGCACTGGCAAAACTATGCCGTAGGGTGTGGAAATGTATTTTTTCGTTCATCTCTGCTGCCCGGACGGCTTTCTTGAATTGCTTCCCAACCAAATCATCATAGAATTTCTCCCCTTCCTTGGTTGTAAAAACATATACTTCGTTCGTTTTATTTTCATGAAGTTTTTTGAGGATTTCCAAAAGAGGTGCGCAGATAGGAACAATCCTGTCCTTTTTGCTTTTGGTGGTAAATCCATTTCCATTACTGACAGCAATAAACCCTTTCTCCAGGTCAATATTCTCCCATCTCAGATTCGTTATTTCGGCCCGCCGCATCCCCGTATAGTAGGCTAAGAGATAAATGTTTTTCAACTCCTCCCTGGTAACTTTTCCTAAAATCTGCATCAACTCAGCATGGGAAATAAAAACAGGGAAAGGATTCGCGATTTTAGGCATCTTGAATTTCCTCAGAGGATTCTCAGTAATGTATTCCCATTCATGAGCTTTAGTTAGCGCAGCTTTTATTGTTCTGTAAAACAAGGTTGCCACTTGTTTGCTTCTTTCAAATGTCTTGGACAGAAATTTTTCAAGGGTACGTTTATCCAGACACCTGAGCGGTATGTCTCCGACCTCCGCGATCAGAAATTTCAAAGAGATTTTAACAGAGGCAAGATAGTTCGGGGATTTGGACTGCTTAATTACCAGCTCATATTCATCCCTGAAGACTTTCAGAGTTAAATTTTCAAAAGATTCCCGTACACTAACTGCTTCAACAGGCGTATTTAGCGGTTGTACCACATCGCTATAATCACAGGGACTGAAATTTTTCATATACTTTTCAGCAGCGCGACGTGTTTTTTGCTTCGTTGAGACCTTCTTTCGCTCCCCAGTGGCATCAAAATAGATCAAATGATAGAAGGGTGACTTCGGTTCCTTGGTAATGTACATATGGAAACACTCCCTGTACAAAAAATGTCCGAAAAAATGTCCGAAAAAGGACAAAAAGACAAAACTGAGACCACTTTTCACCAAAAAACTGCGTTTTTAGCCTGTTTTCGCACTGATCCAAAATGTGTAGGAATGATTGTGGATCAAGAGGTCTTGGGTTCAAATCCCGACAGCGGTACAAACATAAACCCTTATAAATTAAAAACTTATAAGGGTTTTCTGTTTTAAAGAGTTTTAGGGGATTTTTGGAGTTGTACACAAATTTGTACACATTTTCTGGATTTTTCGCACTTTACGCATTGAATTCCCTCGCCCTTTCAAGCTTATTCCGGAGGAAATCGGTCTTAATCTCAACATAATGACGCCTGGTTATCTGAACATCCGTATGATCCATGAGCTCCTGGACAACACTCATTTCAGTATCTGAGTTGGCCATATTCGATGCAAACGTGTCCCGGAGATTATAAAGGGAGTAATGGCGGCTAATCCTGTCCTTTTCTTCAGGGTTTGTCTCGTGTGTAAGGGCGCCCTTGACCAAAGCAGAGATATTTTTCGTACATCCATGAACTTACAAAATATTCCCCGGATATAGATTCAAAGCAAGTTCCAAATAGGTTTCTATTCCCCCCAATAACCATTTATTGTAAATTCCAACATATCCAACCAGCTGTTACTGCATAACACACATTAATAGCGTTATGACAACTAACAGTAGCCGAATTGTTATTAACTACGGAAGTGAATCCGGATATCTTTGGAGCATCAATAGAACTTAAATTAAACTAAAGGAAAGTACTTATGGTAAACACTATCATGATAGGAAATAAAATTTCAGAAGCACGAAAGAAAATAAATATTTCTCAGGTCCTACTGGTTGAGCGCCTCTCCATCAGTTCACAGGCAGTCGGGAAATGGGAGCGCGGAGAATCAATGCCGGACATCACTACATTTAACCGTCTCGCGGAAATTCTGGATGTTGATCTTAATTACTTTTCAGAGAACTTTCACTCAGCGGCCACGGCTATGAAGCCTGCTGAGCCTTTGACCATGCAGCCTGCTGAACCGACCTCATGGAAACAGAAAAAAACGAACTGAGATATGTCGCGAGGGAACCGGGTAGATGCTGACTTTTCCGGTTTTAAAAATCTGCATGAAAAATTCAACTCTTGAAATATGCAGCGCTGCAAGTTTATCGCCCCGGAATTGTCAGGGCTTCTTCTCAAAAACAATAATGTTGATAGCTGTGCCTTCTCAGGTTCCGACATAAGCAGCTGCCACAATCATCAATCCAACTTACTAAACAATACATTTAAGGACTGTTCGTTGGTTGAAACTGAGTTTTCCGAAAGCTACATAATGGGCTGTGATTTCTCCAACTCCGATTTTACCGGAGCGGCGTTTAAGCCCGGTGGTCTACAGAACAACCCAATGTCTAATACAGCTTGGAATCACACTTCATTCATTTCAACTCAGTTTGCCGATATTGTTTTCAATGGCACAATATAGGATTGTCATTTTGAAAACTGTGCCTTTAAAAAAGTTACTTTCCAGAATGCAACACTCATTAACACATTCTTTAAAAACAAGAATTTGAAGGGTGTTCGGTTTATCGACAGTTATGCCGACCGGATGACATATGAATTTCTGAAAAACGGGAAAGCGGATTTAACGGGTATTACGTTGTTAACAGACTAATGGGAGAGAGCAATAATGTAGCCAAATGAAATCACCTGTAAAAGTAGTATGCCCCCCGGTATTCTTAGCTGGCAGCTCCTGAACCTGTCCGACTGCAGCGGACGAGTTCAAATTCTGCCAGTACTAAATAAGAGTCAAGACACAAGACGATCCTGAAAGCGAAGCATTTTCTCATCGTTTTCAAAATACTAAATGCCCTGCAAAAGCGCCGGTATTATTTTAATTTATCCCCTTACTATACCGCTTCGGCTTCTTCCCGATATGTTCATTGAAGACCCGCGAAAAATGACTCAAGTTTGTAAAGCCCATCTGGTAACCTGCCTCTGAAACAGTCAGATTCCCCTCTTTCAACAAACGCGCTGCCTCCTGCATCCTGAATTCCTGGTAATAGCTGAAAATACTGTTGCCGAAGACCTGTTGGAATAACCGCTTCAGCTTCGATGGACTCATATTGGCAACAGCTGCCAGGTCTTTAATGACCGGCGGGGTTCCCAGGTGTTCAAGCATTTGCTCTTTTACTTTGTATACGGTTTGAATATCATTATTGTTTAATGCATACAGATGCTTTTCATCCCGCTTTTCCAGTTCCATTAAAAGCCTGCAGATAAGCTCTTCCGCCTTTACCCGCAGGAAAAACGATTCAAATGTTTCACCGGCCGGGTCACTCACAATTTCATCCACAATTTTCTGCAATGAAGGATACATGATCTGTTCAAATAGGAACGGCTGGTTATTCGCCAGAAGGCTTTGCAAAACGGGTGATTTATCCGAAAAGGCAAACAGCCCGTTTAAGTAGTCGGCATCCACTTCAATATTAATAGTTGCGGTATGCGAGTGGACCGGAATAACAACGTCGGCATTCATAGTCCTGGTCGCAATTAAAACTGAAGGCATGGCCTTTACCGGTCTTCCCGTTGCTGTTGTTTCAGGTGGAGGAAAAATATTCTGGAACTTGAAAAGCAGCATTCTAGGCGGAGCATCCGTATCAGGATTTGTAATAACAAAATTATCAGTAAGCTCGTAATTAAGGATAAGCATCCTTATATGCTCGTTAAACACGATTCCTTTACAATACCCCTTACCATATCTTTCAGGGATATCCACTCTTCGTTTTTTTACTTTAGTCCCTAATAAATCAGCAAACTTTTTCAGGACGTTCGGTTCTGTCTGGCGTTGACTTTTATTCATTAGATGTCCTTTACGACTATTTTTGTGATATTTACGGTTATTTTATCCCTAAAATACCCAATATTTTTAAAGTATCAATTAATTCACCTAAAGGAAGACAGTGCAGCAAATGGGTAATAAATGAACGTAAAAATGACGCCGAAAAGGAAATCATTGTGGATTATCGTCGTGATCGTATTGTTGAATTCTGTTGGGATTTCTGTTGTGCTGCCCCTACTGCCTTTTATTGTTGGGCAATACCTCCCTGCCCAGCAGGTTGTTGTCGGCATGAGTGCGTTACTGTCGGTATTCGCCGCCTGTACGTTTTTTGCAGCTCCCGTATTTGGGGCAGTGAGCGACCGGTACGGACGTAAGAGCATTCTTATCATCAGCCTGTTGGGTTCTGTCGCAGGCTATATACTCTTTGGAATAGCAAAAGCGCTCTGGATACTGTTCCTCGCACGTATTATAGACGGACTAACGGCCGGGAATATCAGTACACTGTTTGCCTATATATCGGATACAACCGGACCGGAGGAGCGGACAAAATGGTTTGGCTACATCGGTTCCGTTATGGGAGTGGGATTCATGGGAGGGCCAGCTTTAGGCGGCTTATTGGGAAGCATCGCATACTGGCTTCCCTTCTTCGTTACAGCCGGTTTACTCTTCCTTTCCTGCCTTGCAGTCATTTTTCTGCTGCCAGAATCCCTTCCCCCCGGTAAAAGAGCGAATCCACTAACGGCTGATAGTTTCAACACCTGGTCGCATTTCAAAGATGTATTCAGCCTGAAAGAAATTAAACTGCTACTCGTAATCGGTATCCTTTTTTATGCTGGCCTGGGAGTATTCCAGTTTAACTTTGTCATTTTCCTTAAAGATATTTATCAGTGGGGGCCGGCATTCATTGGCGCTATACTGACACTTGTAGGCATCAGTGATATATTTCCCCGCGCGCTACTGTTGCCCTGGTTACTGAAACATTTCAACGAACGCAGCATCGGTATAGCCGGATTAGCCGGTCTTGGGACTGGGTTGGGATTGATCCTTGTGGGCATCTCCGTACATTCAGTTCTTACCATTTCGCTTGCAGTAATATGCATAATCTCCGGCGAAGGTTTGTTCGACGCGACGTACAATGGAAAATTATCCCGGTCAATTGATGAGAGTAAACAAGGAAAATTACAGGGTGTAAATCAAAGCATGCATTCAGCAAACAATGTGCTCATCCCCTTGGGCGCAGCCACTATCTATTATTACAGTCCGGTCTTGCTCTATGCAACAGCAACGCTGATTGCAATCACAGCATCCGTTCTTTATGCAAAGTATATTCCCAAATCAGCTCCCGGTCAAAATTCCATCGGCAGTGATTGATACAAATGCGGCAACGATCGGGGCACCATATATATATCAACCTACCAATTTTTTAAATGAAAGACACAATATGAAAGCCACAACTAAAGCAAATATGAAAGAAATAAATTTTGACCAACTCTTTACGGAAATTCAGCCGGAGGAGTTGCCCGATAACGTATTCACGTTAGTGGGAAAAGTTTTCCCGGTTGTTACCGCAGGTAAGAAAGGATGGTATAATTCAATGACAGCAAGCGGAGGCGGCATGGGATTGCTTTTTAAAAAGCCCACTACATGGTGCATACTTAAGTCGGGCCGCTATACACTTGAACTGATCCAAAAGGAGCAAACGTACACTATGTCATACTTCCCGCATCAATACATGAAGCAGGTACTGTTCCTTGGCAGCAAATCAGGGAGGGACAGTAACAAAATGAGTGAAGTAGGATTAACTGGTATCCAATCCCCTTCCGGAAATATGTCCTTTACAGAAGCAAGGTTAATCATCGAATGCAAACTGACACAAATCACGACCCCGGGACCCGACGATTTTTGCACTCTGGAAGCCAGAGAATATATGGCCGAAGCCTACAAAGGTCCGGAAGATTATCGAAAATACATATTTGGTGAAATCACACATGTTTGGATAAGGAAAGAGGGCTTCGCTGACTGAGGAAAGTCTGGAAATTTTATTCTTCTCGCGAGAATGTCATTCAAATTCGGAGACAAGTTATACATCCTATGATTATTAAAAATTACTCAACAAAAAATGTTCAACGAAGCCTATTATACCGCCAACATCTTGTGGTGTAATTTTATTCCAATCAGCATGCATCGCATAATTGCGAATTTTAGGCATAGACTCAAGAAGTGATTTCTGAGCTCCTTGGACTAAGCCTTTAGATTTTAGACCATTCACGACCTCGGACATGGTTTTATCATTCACATCTATCCCATTTAGTATTGCATATTTTTTAAGTGCATCTTCAAGAGCTGCACTGGCTAAAACAGCAGCTACATCTTTATTGTTTTCAGATAAAGCTGTTTTAGCTAAAACAATAAAATTTCCGAATATTTCACCCGAAATTTGCTTTTCAAGGGAAAAATAAAACCCACTCTCATAATCTATTTTGGCTGCCGCAAAGATTCCCTTTCCAATATTGAGCTCTGATTCATAGTAGTTAAAATGATGATATAACTTATCAAAATTTTTATAATAATTGGAGTTTTCGCCATAACTGATACTTAACAAATTCAGGACCGCGTTAGCCCATTCACCCCAATCCTTACTATCAACCACGAAATACTGACGATCATATTTGATCTTGCTCATTTGATCATATAATTCTCGGAACCGGTTCCTGATTATTTCATTTGTGACCATGATTTATTCCTGTTAGCTATAATTTCAAATATTGTTAAATGCCATTCAGTCGTTTCATAAATTTGTAGTAGTCAAATTCGGGAACAACAAAGTTAATTCCGTTTGAAGGGCCAACAACCGGACTGCAAAGTTTTGCTATAGCCGGCATATAATTTTTTATTTTGCCTTCATTTCTTTCAGTGAAGTCTTTCCAAAACCGCATTACTACACCTGACAATATATCAGCTAACTGAATATAGATAGAATCCTTAGAATCTATAAATTTTAACTCAATATTCTCATCAATATTTCTGGTGATTTTTTTACCGATTGCGAAGTTTTCACTAAGGCTTGCGAAATCAAAAGTCTTCATTTTAGTTAATGCACTTTGATAGATAAAACTGAATTGTTCCTGAATATCATGCGCTATATCAAATTTTCCATTCGCAAATTCGTTAACATAAAACTGCGTTCTGAAAATCATATTGGAAAATGCATTATAGTTGGGAAGTAAATGAATAAGTCGTTGTTTTTGGTTTTCGTCTGGCAATGGGGAAAAGTCCTTTAATGCTTGATTTTCATCAACAAATTTACGTTCAAAATACGCAGCTTGAGTTTGCTCAACAAAGCTTTTATGCATAAATGCGTCGATCTCTTCAAAATGTTTTATTAAAACACGATAAAAATCTTCCAATGATTCATTTGAATATAACTTCACAGTCTTGATAAAACCATGATATATTTTAAGATTCAAGAAACCTCCAAGCTCGGACGCAACTATCCTTCTAATTAAGATTAAATCTTCATTCATAGGAAAAGAGTTTACTGGAATAAGAAAATGATCGACTATCATAATATGCAAATAGTACAACTTATCCATTAACTCCATGAATATTGGAACTCTATTAACAACAAGATATTCAATGAGGTCTATAATTAACCGTGGTTTACTTTCATAAAGATTTTTAGCCTTAAGCTCAGTACCCTGCAGACGATATGTTGCACATAAATTACGCACCATTTTTTCCAATTTTTCTGTCAGCTCATCATCTACAAGAATTCCAGCTAATACGTAATAAGGTTGTTCATAAAAGTTAAATTTTAAGTCATTACTTGAAGTTTCACCCGTATTTCCGCTCTCGTCAACATATAATTTCATTGATATAACCTCATTTAGTGAGCGCACATTTTGTTATCCTTTGGGTTGCTACCCCGCACGAGAGCATCGAGTTGCTGCAGAAAACATTTTTTTGGCTTTGCTTTTCACCTTACTGAAATAACCACTCTCACGAAATAGATTAAAAGAGTAGCTGCACCGGCAGCGAATGGAGAACTTATGTCCCGTAGATTAATTAAGAACCGCTTCTGCTCGCAACTCGATGCTGAATATTCGTTTATTATGGCCATTCACTTATTTGCATAACGCATAAGCACATTCACATCTAAAAATCTCACTTTAGAGCTTCTATATCGGCTTTGAGGTAGAATGGTTTTCATCCTCCCGCCAGTTAGCATTCAGCAGACAATATCGATTAAAACAAGACAATATATTCCGTATATCTTTTCGCTTTTAAGTTTATACACAATTGTCATTATTTAATAAAATATTGCTTAATAAAAGTAATGAAAATTTGATTGTAACCAAGCCTGGTATAGCATTCAGACATTCAAGAGAGTAGCCGATGCGGTGACCAGGTATAAGATAATCTGGCATACAAGGCAATATTCCGGTGTTTGAGATGAGATACAATTATGACATTCAAACAATACCGCTGGTCTATTTCTGCTTCCGGTATAAGTTGCAAAGATTGAACAAACCAAACGTGCAAACGCTGTATAGAAAACTCTACCCAAATATTTATTTTTGAGCTATATTTGAACAATTAATAAAAATTTAGGTAGTTGCAGAGTCGAAGGAAAACGTCTGAACTGTGTGTAATATGCGTGTTTAGGGTATTAAAAAAGCCGTAACGCATTTAGTTATAACACGTTACGGCATATTCCGGCGGAAAGGATGGGATTCGAACCCACGGTACGGTCTCCCGTACACACACTTTCCAGGCGTGCCAGTTCAACCACTCCTGCACCTTTCCGTAAGCCCAAAATTACGAAAATTATCGTTTGCGTTCAAGCTCGGATTTAACTATTTCACATATTATGTCAACTAAAATCGCAATAATCACCTCGGGGCATCCGGCCGATGACGAAAGAATTTATCACAAAATCGGTAAATCTCTGCTCTCGCACGGATATGAGGTGATTATTATTAGTACCATTCCCCCTGCACAGGCATTAACCCGCTATCAACCTGAAGTGCTGTTTTCCAAATGCAGCAGTTATGAGAAAAAGCTCAGATTCTTCAACTCCGCTTTGAAAAACTTTGATCCGGATATTATAATCTGCTGTGAAGTGTTCACCATCCATGCTGCTTTTTTATATAAGATTACTCAAACCAAAAGAATCACCATCATCCATGACATCACGGAATGGTATCCGGAAAATGTGACCCGTCACAACGAAGGCGTTGGGAAATATCTGAAGCATTCCCTTTTATACTTCCAGCTAATCTCCGGATGCCTGCTGTGTGATGCTTTCCTCTATGGTGAAAAAAGGAAGTTCCAACGGTATCACTCCTTTGCCTCTTCCAAGCCTTCAATTGAAATTGGTTACTTCCCTTCCGTGAACTTTGTCTCCGCAAATGCCAAAATGTTTTCAGGAAAAGAACTAACCCTTTGTTATACGGGGTTGCTGACAAAAGAACGCGGATTTTACCGGTTCCTTAATCTCATTGACCGGCTATCGGCTCTACCAGAAAAGCAACACTTCAAGGCAATGATCATCGGCAAGTTTACTTCAGAGGCAGAACAGGAATATTTCAATTCCTGGTACGCGAGGCAATCGGCTTCCATCCCGTTGACCATGAATGAATGGACAAGCTATGAAGGGTTTTTCAAGTGTCTTGAACAGGCTGATGTAGCAATTGATCTCAGAGATGTTAATGATTTTTATACTAATTCGCTTCCCATAAAAGTATTCGACTACGTTACCGCCGGAAAGGCAGTCATCTTTTCAGATCTGTCAAGCCTCAGAACCGACTTGCCGGTGGAACAATTCGGCTTTCTTGTCGACCCGGATGATGATGAGCACGTAGTGCAGTTGCTTAAAAACTATCTGACTGAACCGGAATTACTCATGCACCATTCCACGAATGCCCGGGCGTTGGCCAAAGCAAAATTCAATTGGGAAATGGAAGAAAAAAAACTATTGTCTTTTATCGGGAAGTTTTGCGAACAGTAACAAGGCAATTAATTCTTTAATTGAGCAAAAACAAGTATTTTTGCCCATGCATTTTCTGCATCAAATTTTCTGTCACTGCGGAGAAAAAAAATACCAATGGCTCCCCTGTTTTCAATAACAGGACCAAGGTATAGGGCCCGGGAGAACATAATTTTAACATCAATTACGAATTATTTGAGAACATTGCCATGCGTTATACTTTATTATTATTCGCCGCCGTAATTTTGGCCATCACGACAAACTTGTTTTCGCAAACGCCGACACACCAAGGTATGGTTTCTGACACAACAGGCACAACCTGGTTCCTTAACCGCACCGATTCCATTGGAGGCTTTTTTGCCAGTCCACTGACGCTATTGCCATCGATAATATCCACACCCTTCGGCAATGCAGCACTTTTTAACGGCACGAATCAGGCGTTATTGATCAACGGCAACCCTATTGGAACCGCATCCGCTTTCACTATTGAAGCTTTCTTCAGACCGGATACCTCACTTGCTGAGGGAACCAACGAGCAGCGCTTCCTGCACTTTAGAAATTTGACGAATGACAATCGACGTGTTCTGATGGAAATACGGATACTGCCATCTCAAAGATGGGTGCTTGATACTTATATAAAGTCTGACACAGCAGCGCTTCCAAACAGTGTTACGCTTGTTGATTCAAACACAACTTTTGCAACCGGACAGTGGTATCACGTTGCTCTGGTGTATGACGGTTCAGCAATGCACCAATTTGTTAATGGAAGTGAATTGCTTTCGGGAAAAGTACTATATAAGCAGATCGATCTGAACGGAAAGGTATCCATCGGGGCACGTCAGGATCCACGTTCCTGGTTTAAAGGTGCAATAAGTTTTATTAAGGTGACCCGAAAAGCGCTTCCCGCTTCAGAATTTACCATACCTGCCATTACATCCACCCCTGATATGAAACACTCACCCAAAGGCATGAAACTAGGCCAAAACTATCCCAACCCCTTCAACCCGCAAACCAAAATCGATTTCAGGGTCACGGAAAAAAGTACTGTGGTTTTGAAAATTTATGATACACTTGGGAATGAAATTGCAACATTACTAAATGAGGAAAAGCCTTCAGGTGATTATTCGGTTGATTTCCAGAGTGCAGGATTAACCTCTGGTATATATATATACTCTCTGCAGACCGGGAGAATGATTGAAACCAAAAAATTGGTGCTGTTGAAATAGTATACGGCTCACCGGATGATGCTGGAGGAGAGATAAAGAAGTCTACCCAGTAAGATTAAAAAACGCCCGGAAGAAGACTCTCCGGGCGTTTTGCGTATAGCAGAATAAATCACTGTCCATCAGCGGTTGGGCCATAGCTGCCCGGAAGCGGGATGCCCTGCAGGCGGAGATAAACGCCAAGCTGGGCACGGTGATGCACCCAATGATTAAAGACAAAGCTCCGCAACACTTCCAACTTACAGAGAGTAAAAAATATTTGCTCGCCTGATCGCATAGTCCACGGTTTTGACAAATCGTCGTCGGAAACGCTGTTAAATGCATCCTGAGCATTTTTTACGTTTTTAGCAAGATGCTCAAGAAGAGCCTCTTTGGAATCAGGAATGAAAGGTTTATATTCGAATTTAGTGAAATCCAGCTCATCAGCAGTAAGAGTGGAAATTGCATACCCCGGAATCTCTGCAACGTGTGAAGCCAGCCTGAGCAGTTCCATGCTTTTCTCGTGTGGTTTCCAGTCCGCTTTGTCCATGGGAACCAGTTCCAGAATCTTCTTTGTAGTCTCGGCTTCAGCCTTCAACTCGTTTAAAAATGCCTGAACAAATGTCATATCTTTCTCCGTCCTTTTTGTGAATATAGTTGTGAAAAGTAACAGTTAACAAACTTTTGCCATATGAACTAAGGATTTGCCGAGGCCAGCATATATAGTGTTCATATGAACACTACAAATATACTCCACGGCGTGGTGTTTGTCAAGAGGTAAATGGAAAACTCTTAAATTTAATTTGTGGAGAGATTGCCGCACTATCTTATTGGGTGGAATCCACAAGACAGTTTTTTCAGAAAATCGTTATTCCTGCCTTTCAGATATCAATTCCCCTCCCGATGCAATTTGCTATTCGCACCAATATCGTATCGCCATTAGTTTTGACAACGAGCAACACCATACGTCTCAACCGGTATCAATGATTTATTGGGATATTGTGGTTTACTTTTTTGACGGATTTGCCAAATATGCGGTGACTGTTTTTTGCGCCGCAGTGAGAGACACCCATTCTTTTGGGAATGGCAATCAATTTTTGCACTCATAAAGTCTTTATTACACCGTGGATTTAAATTTCATAACCCTGACCATATATGCTAGTTGTCCACATTGCATAGACATCAAATAAGTTTCAACCGGAAAACATTTTTTGAGATCAACAACATTCTATCGACGAACACTGCTCACATCATGCATCTCAATCAATAAACATCTGAAGCAATTTATGTTATAACAGGCCATCATTTATAACAGGGAGATCACTCTCGAATCCCCTGCCAAAATCAGGATCTGCAATTTTTATTATGCTTATGAAAAAGACTGCTGCGACCATACTGATCTTAAACAATTAGATAAAAATTTTTATTTGACTTTTTTAATCGTTAAGTGTTGTCAATTTTATCAAAGGGCAATTAAAAGCAGGAGGCAATTGTTCTCAAGTGTCATCATAAATAAATCAGCAAGTTCATTTTGCTATTATCCCAGTCCTGACGGTAAATCGGAATTGATTGACTTGCAGCGTCTCAAAGACGTTATTCTCTTTGCTCAGAAGGAAAATTTGACAATTAATTTTTTACCTGGTGAAAAGACGCTCCCCAAAGAGTATTGGGATGTTATGCACACCATTAGGCATGTTGTCATAGCTCCGTCTGTGACAATGCTTAATAACAGCGAAGACATTCTGGTCCTTAACCATGATGACAACATTGCAGCTCATACCTCTGAAAAGTCTGAGTATTCAAATGTGATCGTAAGAATAAAAAAGAAACATCTTCCGGATTTATTCTCCATTGCAGAGGATCTGAAGTCCTGCAGGCGGGTACATATAGTTTTGCTGGATATTGACACATTTACCGATGCGGATTTCAAAGAGTATAATATACAATTAGGAAAGCTCAAGGCATCTTACGAAACGGCTTTGCTTTCCGGTGAAAACAATGAGTTGAATCTGCTTACAGACAGACTTGTGCTGCCAAGAATGAACAATTGTGAAGCCGGTGTACTTCATGTTACGCTCGCCCCAAACGGCAGGTTTTATATTTGCCCGGCATTCTATTTTGAAGATGAAGATGATTCTATTGGTGATCTTAAATGCGGAATAAAAATTAAAAACAGACAGCTTTATAAAATGGAACATGCGCCCATTTGCAGGGAATGTGATGCTTTTCAATGTAAACGATGTGTTTATTTAAACCGTAAAACAACGTTAGAGGTCAACACACCATCACACCAGCAATGCGTTGTCTCTCATTTGGAGCGGAATTGTTCCAAGGAGCTTTTTGATAAAATGAAGCCGTTTATACCAGGACAAACTGAAGCAGAGATCCCGGACATAGATTATTTGGATCCTTTTGAAAGTAAAAAATTTATGAAAAAATATTAATATGAAAGCCATAGAAAATGAAAAAATTAATTGGGAAAGTAACCCAGGAAGAGAAAGAAGAAATTAAGTCCTTATTTGAGAGGAAAAACGGCCTTATAGAATTGTCAAAGATTTTAATTCCCGAAAATGAACTATTATATGAAAAGCTGGTAAAAGATATGGGGGAAACCAGTACAAGATTTCAGGATTGGTGGGACAAAAAGGCGAATAAATATGGGTGGGAATCAAAAGAGGGTTATAAGTGGGAGATCAATTTTGATGAATGCACGATTTACCTCGTTAAAGGTTAAAATTTTGTGGACAGCATGATCCCGAGCCAGAACGATTTAGTATCAGAGAGTAAAAAAGTGAACCCCGATAACTTGCGTTACCGGGGTTCACTACGTAAACTAAAAAAAACCGGATTATTCAGCTTTGGTTTCTTTTCTTGCGCTTTTCACATCCTGAACATCGTTACGCACATCCTGAGCTAATTTTTTCAATTCGCTGAGACCTTTGCGCAAACGGGTTCCGGCTGCTGCCTGTCCTTTTTCGTAGAATTTTGCGAAATCAGGTTGCAAGCTCTGAACAAAATCCAGTAATTTTTGATAATTATCCATTGTGTTATCCTTTCATTTATGTGAAAAAAACTATAATAAAAAAGTACGTTTAGAAACTATTGTAGAACTAAATTCTCTTTACCGCCGGTCAACAGATGCAGTGGCCGGGCAGTTCGCTTTCGATTAACGGGTATTATCCGCGAGCTGTTCAAAAACGATCTCTGCAATATCCTTAATAATAACCTTTCCCTCATCATCTCTTTTCAGAGTTGTATCCTGCGCATCTCCGGCAGCTTTCAGTGCTTTAACACCATCTGTCAGCATCGTCATGCAAAACGGGCAGGCAGACCCAATAACCTCAGCTCCGGTGTCAAGAGCCTCTCTTGCACGCTCCTCATTAATACGGGTGCCTTCAACATCTTCAAGAAACATTCTTCCGCCACCTGCCCCGCAGCAAAAACCTTTGCGCTTGTTTCTTTCCATCTCAACCAAATCAACGCCGCCAACTGCAAGCAACGACTCTCTCGGGGCATCGTATTTATCATTATACCTTCCGAGATAACAGGAGTCATGATACGTGACCTTTGCCGGTGTTTCAAGTGACCGTAATTTTATTTTACCATCCGCAATAACCTTCTCAATCACTTCGGTATGGTGGTACACTTCAAAATTGCCGCCAAATTGCTTATACTCTTTTTTCAACGAGTTATAGCAATGGGGACAGGCTGTTACAATTTTTTTTACGTTGTACCCGTTAAGGGTTTCAACATTTTCCCGCATCATTGTCTGTGCAAGATACTCATTTCCCAGCCTTCTTGCAGTATCTCCATTACATTTTTCCTCGGTGCCCAAAATCCTGAAATCCATGCCGGCAGCCTGCATTATCCCGGCAAATGCCCGTGAAACCTTTTTATACCGGTTATCATAGGAACCCGCGCAGCCAACCCAGAAGAGGTATTCTCCCGAAGGATCCTCTGCCATCGTCTTAATTCCCAATCCCTCTGCCCAATTTGCACGGTCAGCTTTATTGAACGCCCAGGGTGTATAATTAGTTTCCAGGCTTTTGAAAACGCTGTTCAATTCTGCCGGGAATGAGGATTCCGTAAGCACAAGGTTTCTCCTCATATCCACCACCGCGTCAACATGCTCAATCATTACCGGGCATTCCTGAACGCATGCATTACACGTGGTGCACTGCCATAATTCTTTGTCGGTGATATAATTATGCACCAGAGTATTTCCGGCAACACGTTCACTCATGCTTTCCGCAAGAAAAACCGGGCCAAATTCCTGAGTCCGTTTCCTGATATCAACAATAATTTTCCTTGGTGAAAGCGACTTGCCGGTTGTGGCTGCAGGGCAAACCGACGTACATCTGCCGCATTCCGTACACGAGAACCCGTCCAGCAATTGTTTCCAGGTAAACTGCCTGATATCAGCAACGCCAAACGATTCCGCGCTTTCATCCTCAAGATCAAGCGGCGCGATGATGTTCTTTTTTGCCTCTGATTTTGCCAAAAAGACATTAGGCACCGAACTGATTATATGAAAATGTTTCGAAAACGGCAGATAGTTTAAAAAAGTCAGCACCGTCAGAGTGTGCAGCCACCAAAACACTTCATAATTGAATGCTGCGGGAGCGTTCGAAAAACCATATATCCTCAAACTGAAAAAGTACGAAACCGGACGAAACTCATTCCACTTCAGTTGAAAGTTCTGCAGGGCAATATGATTAATATTTTGCCCGAACATTGAAATCACAACAATTATAATCAGCACCAGTACAAAAGCAGCATCAGCCATCCCTTTACCAGTGGTTTGCAAACGGCCCACCCGCTGAACAAACCGGCGAAAGAGTGCAAGCCCAATGGCTGCGAGGACAATGAGTCCAAAAATATCCTGCACGCCGGTAACAAGGACATAGAACCATCCCGAACCGCTAAAATCGAACGATGGACAAAATCCCTGAATGAAGGTTTCAATAACTCCAAACAAAAAGAGATTGAATCCCCAAAAAATAAAAAAATGTATTATCCCTGCTAAGGGCTCACGCAGCAATTTCTTCTGACCAAATGCGATTGTAAGCACATTTTTCAGTCTTCCCGAAACTGCATCAAGGCGGTTTTCTGCCTTTCCCAGCCGAATCCAGGAAATAATGTTGCCTATGTTCCGGAAAAACCAGGCAAGGGCACCAATGAACACATAGCTGAAAATAACAGTCTTCATCGGGAAAATACCGACAGCCTGTTATTCTTTAATCTTTGTTTTTACTGCAAAATAGCTTTTTGAAGAACCGACGCCGAGAATAATTTTTGCTATGGTCCATATCAGGAACGGAGCGAAGCCAAACTGAAAACTCTTTGCCAAATCATGAAAGAAGAATGCATTCAAATAAAGTGTTCCCATCGACAGGATAGTTGCTTCTCCTGCAAAAAATGAAAGTGCAAGACGAAGTAAGCTTCTATCCTTGCCAGCAATGCTGCCGGCAGCAAAGGCCGCCAGAGGGAAGGCCAGCAGATAGCCGCCTGTTGGGCTAAGGAGAACGCCAAAGCCAAAAGAAAAATCGGCTGTATGAGCAAAAACCGGCAGACCGGCAAGCCCCATCCCGAGATACATAATTTGTGAAAGAAAACCCAACCGACTGCCTAAAATGACACCCGACATGATAACCGCCATTGTTTGCAAGGTGAAAGGAACCGGAGAAACAGGGATTTCGACCTTTGCAGCTAATGCTGTAATAATTGCAAATAAAATGGCAAGAAAAACATTTTTCAGCATTTCAACGCGTTGCGCGTATGGTAAGGATAATGTTTTTGCGGTCGGGAAAAAAGCCATAGTGTCCTCTTAAATCTGTTCAGTAAAAAAATCTAATGTTTTCTGCAGTGCAATATTAAAAGAAAAACTGCATTTTTCAAATGGATGCACAATATCAAATGTATGTCCTGTTCGTGGAATAGCCTCCAGCCTGGAGATTGATCCGTCTAAAACCCCATAGATTGACCATGCCTCAGCAATAGGAACAACCATATCAAGTTCCCCATGAACAAGCAGGACCGGGGTTTTAAGCCCGGCGGCAGCTTTCAGAATATTAAGTGAATTGTCCTTATGCAGCTCAACGTCTTCCAATAATTGGCTGTTGAGACGCATTTTCTGTTGTGTGCGGGTGTTCAGCATTTCAATATAGCCGAGTCTCTGCCACTCCTTCTTCTGTCGTTCCGACCAGCGATCTACCGTCGAGATGGCCGCCCAAGTTGCCGTTCCCAAAATGTGGGTAGAATGGTTGGAACTTAGGAGTGCTATCCCACCGCCCCGGCTGTGACCAAGCAGGAAAAATTTGCCAAAGACCTTTTCCGCAAAGAAGCCTGAAAGGTACGCATCGATGATCTGCCCCAGTTCGTTTACTTCAAGACTAAAGGTATTTCCGGCAAATTTTTCCAGTTCTGTGAATTCATCAGGCGTGTCCCCTATCCCGTTGTGGGAAAAATTAAATCTGATCACCGGTAATCCGCTATCGGCAAAATACTGTGCCAAATATGGCCCAAATCCCCAATCTTTAAAGCCTTTAAAGCCGTGAACAAATATAATCGCAGGAAGATCGGCAAGAAGTTCCAAGCCCGAAACACTCACGTGAATACGGGCTGATTCACGTGTGGGAAATACAAAATCTTTATTCATAGCATAAATATGCCCAGAACGCGTAAAAAAGTCAAGGATTCTCACTATTCTTTTTAGATTAGCGGGAGTAAATCTTTCCGGAGAGGTAATTCCCTTTGTCAGTTAGTATAATTTCCTTATGTTTTAGTCAGGTGTCCCCCCCTGTTTCCGGTAAGAATTGCGGCAAAGGGCGGTTAGCGCGAAAACCAGAATTTGTTGATTTATCAATAAATAATACCTATATTTAGGGTCAAAATTTTTTTGTAATAAACTTGATATCAAATTGAGCGGGTTTAAAATATTTTCCGGATCATCCAACCGGGCATTAGCCGATAAAATTGTGAAGTATATTGGTTGCGAGCTTGGAGTGTTGGAATCCCGTCGATTCAGTGACGGTGAGATATGGGTGAAGTTCGGTGAGAATATTCGCGGTTCTGAAGTGTTTCTCATTCAGTCAACCAATCCTCCGGCTGATAACCTGCTTGAACTCTTGTTGATGATAGATGCTGCAAAGCGTGCTTCGGCGAAACGGATCACGGCAGTAATTCCGTATTTTGGTTATTCACGGCAGGACAGAAAAGACCAGCCGAGAGTTGCCATAGCGGCCAAGCTGATGGCAAATGTTATTGTTACAGCAGGTGCAGACAGAGTGATATCAATGGATTTACACGCTTCACAGATTCAGGGTTTTTTTGATATACCGTTTGATCATTTATATGGTTCGTCAGTTCTAACGAACCGACTGCTGAATATTGATGAGAATATGGCAGTGGTGTCACCTGATGTGGGAAGCATCAAATTGGCAAGAGCGTATGCAAAACGTCTGAATGCAACACTTATTGTGATTGATAAACGGCGACCACGCCCGAATGTTACCGAAGTGGTGAACATTATTGGTGATGTGAACGGCAAGAATGTATTGCTGGTAGATGATCTGATTGACACGGCCGGCACGATGATAAATGCAGTAAGAGCGCTAAAATCCTATGGCGCGAGGAAAATTTATATTGCGGCCACGCACGGTGTATTATCGGGCTCCGCGGTAGAAAATCTGAAAAATTCGGAGGTTGAAAAGGTTTTTATTTCCGATACTATTGCAATGCCTGAATATAAAATTTTCGACAAACTTGAAATTGTGAGTGCCAGCGGTATATTTGCCGAGGCAATAACCAGAACTTATAACAATGCGTCGATAAGTTCTTTATTTGATATTGATAAATCGTAACTTGTTTCTTTTTAGGAGTACAAACCATAATGAATAAAAAAGCCTTGGATGCTGTGATTCGGACAGAAGTATCGAAACCATCTCTCAGCGCTATTCGCCATTCCGGGAAAGTCCCTGGAATTCTCTACGCCAGGACAATAGCACCAATCCCGGTCGCTGTCCTCGAAAACGCCATCAACCCTTTCGTGTTCACCTCGGAAGCTCATATTATAAATGTCAAATTAGACAATCAGCAGGAATATGACTGTATTCTTAAAGATGTGCAGTTTGATCCGGTTACGGACCGCATTCTTCATTTTGATCTGCAAGGATTAGTGAGCGGCGAGAAAATCGAAGTTGAGGTTCCAGTTCTCTTCACCGGAATTCCGGCAGGAGTTCGTGACGGCGGATTGTTACAACAGTTCCATCACAAAGTCACGGTTAAATGCGTTCCGGCGGATATTCCCGAACACATTGAGCTCGACATTCTCGATCTCAAAATCGGGCAGGCTATTCATGCAAGCGACATTAAAATTGCCGGTGTTGAATTACAACACAGCGATGATACCGTTATCGTTCAGGTTAGCCATCCTAAGGGAACCGCTGAAACTGAAGCAACAGGCTCAGACGCAATTACTGAACCTGAAGTGATTGCCAAAGGTAAAGAAAAAACAACGGAAGAATAAATTGAGAGCTATCATCGGACTCGGAAATCCGGGAGGTAGATACCAGCTCACGAGGCATAACGTCGGGTTTATGTTCATCGACTATTTGGCTGAACAATTCAATCTTTCTCTTATTCCGTCAAGATATGAATTCTATGCCGCAGAAGGTGTTCATGAGGGGAATCAGTTCGCGCTGATGAAACCAACAACGTTTGTAAACAATTCAGGAAACTCAATTGCGCAGTTTCAGCAGCAGTATAAATTAAAATCTGAAGACATGCTGATTGTGTATGATGATCTGAATATTCCTCTGTCCGAAGTGCGCATCCGTTTCGGCGGGAGCCACGGGGGACATAATGGTATATATTCCATTATTTACCATTTGAATACGAATCAGTTTCCCCGGCTGCGTTTTGGCATCGGAAGTCCTTATGAAAAAGGCAAGATGGCACAGTTCGTTCTGGGAAAGCTAACGTATGAAGAACATGAACAGGCAATGAGTGCCTTCAGCTACAGTCATCTGTTGGTGAAAGCATTCCTTAACGGCGGCCTCAAGCAGATGCTTGATGAGAACAGTCAGTTAAAGGATCCGGGGAATAACCCGAATGATGCACCCAAAGTTAAAAACGGTGCAGACGGCGAAGTGGCAGCAGAAACCGAATCACTATCCGCTGCTGAGCCTGAATCACTGCCTGAAGCAGAAAACACTATTGAACCTTAAATAACTCATCTATAAATCCTGTTCTCGATTTCGCGACGAGAACCTAAATGTCCAAAGGAGTCATTCATGCGAAAACATAACTACGAGAGTGCCGTTATAATAAACGCAGCACTTGAAGACGAACAAATCGAATTGGTTCTGACCAAGTTACAGGATGCCATTATCAACAACGGCGGCGAAAACCTTCGTGTTGACAAATGGGGTCGTAAGCGGTTAGCATACCAAATCAAAAAAAGCAAGATTGGTTACTATGTGATCTTTCAATTCGAAGCACCTGTCGAAGCAATTGCGCTTATCGAGCGGGTGTATCGGTTGGACGAAACTATCCTTCGCTTTCTCACCATCAAATTGAGCAAATTTGCTCTGGAGCATTTCTCCGATCAAAAGGAAAAAGAAGCACTGGAGAAAATAGCTGAAGAACCAATAGGTGTTATCGCTGTTGAACCGGAAATCGCGGTCACTCCTGAAGAGCTGGATAAATCCAAATAATGCCAGCGCTCAGAAGAGACTAACATGGCAGAATTAAAGATGCCTGAAATAAATTACGTCATCATCGCGGGTAACCTGACGAAAGATCCCATTTTCAGAACAACGACGAACCGGACGCCTGTAGTGAACTTCACTATCGCCTCGAACAGGAAGTTCAAGGATAGTGGCAGTGCCTGGCAGGAAGATGTTTGTTTTGTCGGAGTTGTTGCCTGGAATAAGCTCGCTGAGAGCTGCCGCGATAGATTAGTTAAAGGTTCTGCTGTTCTCGTTGATGGAGAATTGCAAAGCCGACTGTGGAAAAGCGACGACGGTTCGAACCGTTCGGTGGTTGAAATCAAAGCGCGAAGAATTCAATTCCTCAACAAACGGACAAGGCACTCCGGTGAAGAGGATGAATCATCCGTTTTCTTTGATGAAGACGGCACCGATTACAGCGAAGACGCGTTTGACAGGATATTCGGCGTCCATACGGACCCTGCAATAACTCCTCAAGAAGGTGATTCGCATTAGAATCAGATAATCACATCATAATCATGAATACAAGAAATTATAAGGATTAAAAATGAAACCCTTAATGAAAACCAAGAAAACCTGTAAGTTTACCGAGATGCACATCAAGTACATCGATTATAAAGACGTTAAACTTTTACAACGATTTGTTTCCGAACAAGGAAGAATTATCCCGAAACGCATTACCGGCACCAGCGCAGGATATCACCGTGAGTTAACACTCGCCATTAAACGTGCCCGCCATATGGCGCTTCTTCCATACGTTTCTGATAACGTCCGTTAATCGACTGTAGAAAGGAAAAATTGTTATGAAAGTTATTTTAAGACAAACTATTGACGCTCTTGGAGCCATTGGTGAAGTTGTCAATGTTTCTGACGGATACGCACTCAACTATTTGATCCCGCGTAAATACGCATTCAAAGCCAGCGAAGGAAACATCCAGACGCTTGCCCAGGAAAAGAAACAGGCCGACAAGGTCCGCGCAAAAGAAATCAATGCAGCACAGGCAATTGCGGATAAGCTCAATGACGAAAAAGTTCAGATCATGGTTCAGGTTGGCGAAGAAGATAAACTTTTTGGTTCAGTGACCTCACAGAACATTGTTGATGCCCTGACGGAAAAAGGCTACGCAATAGACAAACGCAAAATTGAACTTGCAGATCCTATTAAAGCCCTCGGCATTTATGAAGTTCCGGTAAAACTGCACTCAGCAGTTACGGCTAACGTAAAAGTATGGGTTGTAAGAGAAGTTAACGCGTAAATCGTTTTAAGATTTTGTATCGTCCTAAAAAAAGTAGACACTTTTTATTAGGTTAAAATAAGTAATAAATTACTAACAGATAACCCCTGAAGGGCGTAGCCCGAAAGGGGTTATCTGTTTATCGATGAACCTCGTCAGGAGTTTTCATCGATAAACTCAAATGAGGTCGCTCAGTGTTATATATAGCAATACTCTCTTTGGCAACCTTCCGAACAATCTCGACATCCCGGAATCTGATCTCCCCAAAAAATTCTTCCTTCAACGTCCGATTCATTCGCTCCGCCAAGGGATTTTCATACGGATCTCCCCCTTCCGTCATGCTTACCTGAATATTATTCTGCTCCAACAATGCTACGTATTCTCGACTGCAATATTGCAATCCTCTGTCAGAATGATGGATCAGGCCTGACAACTCTACCCGGTTCGCTAATGCTTCCTTTAAGGCAGACAGGCAACCCTCCGCACCAAGACTTTCATTCACACAACTCCCCATAATCTTTCTGCTATAGGCATCCGTTACCAACGACAAATAACAAAATCCCGCTTCTGTTCGAACATACGTAATATCGCTTACCCAGACCTGATCCGGTCGCGTTATTTCATATCCTCTCAGCAAATTCGGATATTTCCGCAACCAGTGTTTTGAATTTGTCGTTTTCACATAGTGACGGCGTTTCTGCGCCAGCATTCCATGCGTGCGTAGGATGGCAAATAGTTTATCGCGCCCTATCTTAATTCCATCCTGAACAAAATTTTCTTGGAGGCGTTTATAAAGCTTCCGGGTTCCCAGACGCGGCATTCTTTTACGCAGCTTTTGCACTAAAGCGATTACTTTTTCCTCGATAACCGCCTGCTTCTGTGCTGCCTGCTCACGTTTGTAATATGCCTGCCTGCTTACGCCAAACAGTCCGCTTATTTTCGCGACGCTGAATTTCTCCCTTTGTTGTCGACTGTGTCGGACAGTTTGGCTAAATATTTTTTTCGTATGTTTATGCCTAACTCCTGCTCTGCAATATCCATTGCGGTTTGAAGTATGGCTATTGATGCTTTGGCATCTCTGAGTTCTCGCTCTAATCGGCGGATCTCTTTCGCGGGACTTGGTTTGACAGACATAGTCGTTCCTTTTTGCCAATCCAATGTACCGTAATTCCGAAGCCATTTCAAAACTGTACTTCTGCCCTGAATGCCATACTTCTTTTGTGATTGGCGATACGTGTAATGGCCGGCCTCTACTTCCGCCACAACCTGCAATTTGAAGGCCAGGCTATAGTCGTTTTGAGTCCTACGGGGACCCGGCTCTCGTCCGCGATAACGCATAGGTCGATTCCTTTCTTGTCAACCTATTTCAGGACGATACATTTATTTCGATACGAAGGCTGTCCGGAAAACGGGCAGCCTTTGTTGTTTTAAATAGCAAAGGAAAACTCACCTACCCAGAGGCTATCATAAAAGAATAGAATGCACACGCCCTGCGGAGCGGGATTTCGTTGGGAGATAACACGGGTTTTCGCGGATAGAAATTCGAAAAATTGACTTTTGAGAAAGGCTCGGTATGAGATTAAAAGAACATGTCGTCTTCGGTGGTGTCGAGCATGCGGAGATAGCTGTCATAGCGGAATTCTGAGATTTCCCCGGCTTCGACGGCCTCAACAACGGCACATCCGGGTTCATGGTTGTGGGTGCAGCCACTGTATTTGCATTCATTGATATAATCCACGAACTCAACGAAATAATGGCTCAGATCCTCTTGCCTGATGCCATACGGATCAATTTCGCGCACACCCGGGGTGTCAACAATAAAGGAATTTTCATCAATCTCAAACATTTGCACACTTACCGTGGTATGCTTTCCGCGGTTTGACCACTCACTGATATCGCTGGTTGAAAGCAACAGGCCGGGGAACATATTGTTAAGCAAGGAGGACTTCCCTACCCCTGATTGCCCCCACATGAGACTTGTTTTTCCCCGGAAAGACTCCTTGAGTCTGGCCACGCCTGCGCCTGTTTTGGCACAGGTGCAAAAGACCGCATAGCCCAGATCTTCATAAAATTCGATCCAGTCTTGATCTTCATCGGTCACAAGGTCGAATTTATTCATGATAATGGCAACTTCAATTTGTGCACTTTCGCCAACCACAAGAAAACGGTCCAAAACTTTATTGTTGAATTCGGGACGTTGGAACGACATAACAACGTAGAGTGCGTCAAGGTTGGCTGCTATCACCTGTTCGAGACGTTCGCCCCGATAGGACGCGCCCTTAATTTTTGGTGCTTTTCTGGAGAGATGATTTTTTCGTGGGCAAATGGTTTGGATAACGCCGGTGCCATCTTCATTCATGATGAGTTCAACCTGGTCGCCGACCACACAAATATCGGTAGTGTAAAGTTTTTCTTTTTTTAGCCTGAAATCTTTTTTGAATTTTCCCCGCAGCGTACATCGAATAATGCGCGAAGGATCGGCTAGAGGCACAGCGTAGTACGTATTGCTTTCAATACGGGCTATCTTAGCTTCTATCGGAGCCTCCGCGCATGGTTCGTTTTGTTCCTGCACTAAAACCTATAAGAAAATGAAGCAACCAGTTTTGAGAGTTTGATATCCTGATCGGTCACAGAATAGCCGCCGTAATTACTTTCGTAGGTCGTCCAGTTGCCATGCAGATAAGCCAGATCAATTGAAACCGCTTCCTCGACGAGGAAACCAAATCCGAAGGTGAAATATTTTTTGTTAAATGATGAAGGAGCATCTTTATAAGGTGAAGCCTGCAGGAAATATCCGCCGCGCAGCCTCAATCCCAAGTCAGCGAAAGTATATTCAACACCTAAATTGTAATTCACTGTTGAACGCATTTGCTCTTTGATGGAGCGGTTCAGGTCAGTGAACACTGTCTGTTCAATTCCTGTGGGATTCGAAAATTCCATCTCTGTATAATCAATGAAGGAAACATCTGCTGATGCCAACCACCCCTGCATATTGAATGATCCGCCAAGTGAAAAGATAAACGGAGTTGAAATATCATATTCAACTTTTGACTCGGAATAATCCGTTACCGGTGACCCGGTATTAAACAGGCTTTTTGTACTTGATCCGAATGTCTCTTTGACAGTATAGGATTTTGGCAATGCAATAGTAAGCCCAATCCGGCCATACTGCTTCAGTTGATAAAGAAGTCCGGCAGTGAATTCAAATCCTGTGATATCCCAGTCGAGCGAATTATTCATATTAAAACTGGTAAATCCTTTTGTGTCGCTTGGGGACATGGGGTCCGCTGCGATATTAGTGTAAGTACCGTTAATATCTTCTTCAGTAAAATCCCAACTGTTGCTATATTTTCCTGAGGATATTCCCAAGGTAGCTCCAAAAAACAGGTTCTTGGCTATCTCAAACGACGCAGAAAAATTCCAATTGTCAAGAGTTCCACTGCTGAGCGAAGTTCCATACTGTTGCAATCCATTGGTTATTCCCGTGTTTCCCATGCTATCGGCAAGATACAAATAATAGGGAAGAGAAAATTTATTCCCCTGGGCCAGAGATTTTATCATTGTAGGGCCTGGATTAAAGCCATCATATTTGAGTGCGCCCAGGAAATTTTTGGACTGGTTGTATGAAATGCCAACTGCGAAACTTCCCTGATAAGTTGGGAACGGAAGCACAAACGCAAACTGATTTAAAGCAGTTTTGCTGTTCGAATAATCAGTATTGGTACCATAAAAACTGGTTGAGTTGGAAATTTTCTGATAGTCAAGACCGCCCGAAATTTCCATTCGTTTTACCAGAGCCAACCCAGCGGGATTAAAATAAATGGCAGATGCATCATCGGAGACCGACAAAAAACTATTGCCCATTCCAAGAGCTCTGGCATTCGATGTCACGCCGGGAGTCGTCAATCTCAGTGCATCATCAATTATCTGTGCCTGCGTGGAAGCAACAGAAAACAGCAATATAGCTAGCACTGAAAAACAAAATATCCTACTCATTTCTTTTCCTTATTCGTTGTTGTACTTCCACTATTTCGAGTGTCTTTCCGGTCATCTGAAGTGTTTCGCTCCCGTACAGGGGTCGAAGTTGTTTGTTGTGGACGTTCCGAAGTAACTGCACCACCACCACCGCTCGACGGTGGAGGAAGATTAATAGTTGTTCCGGTTGGCCCTGGTCTCGGACCACGATCAATGGGTTGTTCAGCCGGTGTATCGGTTTTAGCTGTTTTTTCACCGGGATGGATGGGTTTTGGATGCCCCGGATGAATCGGATCACCTGGTCCACCTATCGATGGAGGTCGAACCGGCCACCAGGGGTCAGTATAAAAGATGGCATAGGGACCAGGGTAAAAGTTGACTATCTCTTCCTGATCGGATGAGTAGCTTGCTGCTACAGGATCATCAACATCCCACAAAATTTTTGTGTAGCATCCGTTCAAAAACAAAAAAGAGAATACTGCAAGCGAAGCCAAATATATGGTTTTCATACTATCCCTCTTTACCTTTGCCTTCTGCCAGAATCACCGCTGCTGCGTTGTCCGCCGCTATTGCCGCTGTTGCCGCCACTTCGTGGAGCCGGAGCAGAAGAACGGCCTCCTCCATTAGATGGTCTGCTGATACTTCCGCCGCTCCGTGGTGCAGATTGCCTTCCCTGGGACATTCCCCTTGGCTGTTCATTTCTGCTGCTTTGACTTCTCCCAACCCGGGCCGAACTATTGCGCTGTTGGCGAGAATCGGTAGATCTTATATTTTTACGTTCGCTGGAACCTTGGCTCCTCACGGCAGTTGAGCCTCTTCTGCTCGTTGAAACTGAACCGTCAATAGCAGTAGGAGATTTTCTCCCACCACCTTGGGTTATCCCTCTGCCCGTACCCGAGGTAACAGCAGGGTCGCGGCGTGAAACACCGGCGCCACGTGTTGCTCCAACTGTCGGGTCGGTTCTCGATGGTCTGGAAACAATGGTGGTTCCCGGTCTTGTTCTACCGGTTCCTGATATATCAGTTCCACCACGACGAATAACTGATCCGGCAATATTTCCGGTTCTGGAGGGGGATGAAAGACGGGTTAGATCACGGCCTCTTAAGACAGTTCCTCTGCCACCGTTTCTCACCAGACCATCGTTGTGGGAGCGGTATTTATATTCGTCCCAATGATGTCCGCCATGATGTCCGTAACCGCCATATGCAAATCCGTCACCATACCAGCCCCAATTATGCCAACCAGGATAATAGTAAACGTAAGGAGAATAGAAACCTGGATCACATCCCCACCAAGGATCGCCCCAGAACGGGTCATATATCCTGCCAAAGGAAATATCAAAGCCATATGAGGGGTAATAATACCAGAAATGCCTGCGTGGTGAAGCAAAACCTTCATAATAGTAATTGTTAATTACCTGATCATCATCTGAATAGGTTGAGTCAGTGGTTGCTTCGCTATCGTTTTCGGTCATTTGTTCGTTTCGGTTATCGGTATAACCATCGTTTCTGCCACGAGAATTCCAATCCCGGTAAGTAAAATGCGTATAACATCCCGGAAACAGGAAAATTCCGGTGGTTAAAGCCAATACGACGAGATACAATTTAGTTTTCATGATATACCTTATAAAATGCTTATTGTCTGGTTGCAAAAAACGAGCCAAATTTTCAGTTCAAATTCAAGACGTTTTTTGGCTAAACAAAACCGACTGTCTATTATACAAGAATGATGTGTCCAATATACTAGACAACATCCATATAACAAACCCTAAATGAGGTGCTGATTTAACCGTTGATTAATCTAATTGTAGTGACTGGGAAAGTTCTATGTACATCTTCAATAAGCCCGCCGGGCCGGCATGTGTAGAGGTGAACAACTCACAAACACACAACGCGGCTGGGCACACCCAAGCCCAATGATCTGAAAAGCAGTTAAACACAAAGGCCAGCAAGAAATTGAAAAGCTGATAAAACTTCATGGCCAAAAAGTTTGCTAAAAAACAACCTTTTAATGCGTTGTAGCACAAAGAGGCTGCCAGTTTGTGACAGCCTCCGAAAACTACATTCCTGGACCAGTTATGAGTAAGGAGATTTAGGCTTCAGCCGACTCCACAGGTGTCTCAAGATGTACTAATTTCGAGGAGATTCCCGGCAGAACAGATACTTTTCTGGCAAGTTCATCCTTTTGTTCAGGAGTACCATAGAGTTCAAGAATCAAGAGTCCTGCATCCGAACAGTTCTCCATGATGCCATCATGGATACCGAGCCTTGTCTTGATAATGCAACCCCATGCAGTTAATATTTGCTGCAGATGAACTGCGGATTCTTTTCGTTTACCAATCAAAATAACCAGAATTGTTTTTGCCATTAGTTGTTCCTTTGTTGATGACGCGTTGTTTTTCATTACAAAAGCCGACCACAAGTCCTCCACATCCGGATCATCATTGCATCTGTATCATACTGCCATCGGGACATCATTCGCATAAACATCGAATAATTGAGCGGACAGGCAGCTTGCGACATGCAACAATATCTCTTTAAGGCAGTTCTTGTTTCTTAAGCAAAGCTTGAAGCTATACCATCCAATGCCTGGGAACGAGCGTGAATTTCATTCAGTTTTTGAATGATCTTCAAAATTTCAGCCCTGCGCTCTTCAACGACTTCACCCAGAAAAACTTTGACTTCGGGTGTGGTACATTCATCATAAACCGATTCGTAGAATCTGATAGATGCCGTCTCTTTCCTCAAAGCTTCGTTGAGCATTGAGCAGGTGTTTCTGCAGTTATGTCCGCATTGAAATTCTTTTTCAGACATTATATATCCTTTAAACTAAGTTAAACAGTTAGCGAAATCTGTTGTGCAGCCAGTTCTTTGCCACGTAGGATAGCCTGCTCATTTAACGGTATCAGGTGATGATGCCGTTCGGGCAGAACTTTTTTGAGTGCTTCGAGAACTGTTTCAATTTTCACAACCGGACAAACTTCCAGATAGGCGCCCAGCATGATCATGTTTGCCACCTGTTTCTTCTTCATTTTTTCAGCTTCCCGAATTCCCGGAATTTTAATAACCGTGATATCGGTTCTGCCGGGAGGTGCAATTATTGTTGATTCCTCATAGAAGAGGAATCCCCCGGGTTTAATGGAGTGCTCAAACTTCTCGAGTGAAGGCTCGTTCAGAATGATGCCGGAATCGAACCTGGTTAAAATGGGTGAACTTATTTTTTCATCGGCTATGATAACAATACAGTTGGCCGTTCCACCACGCATTTCAGGTCCGTAGGATGGCATCCATGTTGTTTCTTTCCCTTCAATAATAGCTGAATAGGAGAGCGCCATTCCCATGGAAAGCACACCCTGTCCGCCAAATCCCGCGAGGATAATTTCTTCAGTTTTCATAATATAATGCCTTTCAGATTTTTGCCGGTACTTTAATGTCGCCCAATGGATACATGGGGAACATATTATCCTCAATCCACTTCATTGAGTCACGCGGGGACAGTTTCCAGCCCGACGGACAATTTGAAACGACTTCGATAAAACATGTTCCTTTGCCCAGCTTTTGATATTCGAACGAAGCCTTGATGGCTTTTTTCAGTTTCCGGACATTATTGGGTGTGTTAACGGCGTGACGAGACACAAAATAGGCACCCGGCAATTGAGCGATCATTTCGGTGATCTTAAGCGGATTACCCACAGAGTGAACATCCCGGCCGTATGGCGACGTTGAGGTGATCTGATTTGGCAAAGTTGTTGGGGCCATCTGTCCCCCGGTCATTCCATAGATAGCATTGTTAATAAACAGGATCAGTATGTTCTCGCCTCTGTTGACAGCGTGAACGGTTTCTGCAGTACCAATGGCGGCAAGGTCACCATCACCCTGATAAGAAAAGACATACTTCTCTGGTAGAACGCGTTTAATGCCGGTAGCCACGGCACAAGCTCTTCCATGGGCAGCCTCTGACATATCGATGTTCATGTACTGATAAGCAAACACAGAGCAACCGACAGGAGCGACACCAATGGTTTCCTCCTGAATGCCCAATTCGTCAACAACTTCCATAAGGGCACGGTGCGCTGTTCCATGTCCGCAACCGGGACAATAATGGAAGCGCAGATCGGTAAGAGTATCCGGTTTAGTATAGACGCAATCGAATTGTTCGATTTCCGGAGCTAAAATTTCAGTTTCCATCATATTCTCCTATGCTTCCACGGCAATAAATGAGTTAACAATTTCTTCAAGTTTGGCAAAGACTTCTTCCGGTGAGGGAATCATTCCACCCATCCTGCCCTTAAAGAAGACCGGGCATGCGCCATTAACTGCAAGCCTGACATCCTGTACCATTTGTCCGGCATTCATTTCGACATCGAGAATTGCCTTTACCTGCGAGCCAAGTTCGGCCAACCGTTTTTCAGGGAAAGGGAAAAGCGTAATTGGGCGAAGCAATCCGGCGGCTATACCCTTTTCACGGGCATAATCGACTGCTTTGTGACAAACCCGGGCAGCGAGTCCAAATCCGGTGAACAGAAATTCCGCATCTTCAGTGCGGTATTCTTCAAAACGAACTTCTTCCTGTTTCAACACTTCATATTTTTTAAGAAGATGGAGATTGATAAGTTCCATTTTTTCGGATTCCATATGAAGGGAGGTAATGAAATTCCGTTCCCGTGTTTTAGGTTTACCGGTGGTAGCCCAAGGGGTTTCAGGATATGGAAGAGAGCCTTCAGGCTGGAATTCCACTTTTTCCATCATTTGGCCGATTGCACCATCAGAAAGGATCATTACCGGGTTACGATATTTTTCCGCGAGGCGAAAACCGTCGAATACAAAATCCGACATTTCCTGTACGGAGTTTGGTGCAAGTACAATAAGATGATAGTCACCATGCCCTCCGCCTTTTGTAGCCTGAAAGTAATCACCCTGGGAAGGCTGGATGGTTCCCAAACCGGGACCGCCCCGCTGCACATTTACCACCAAACAAGGAAGCTCAGCCGCGGCAATATAGGATAGCCCTTCCTGCATTAAACTTATTCCCGGGCTCGATGATGTGGTCATAACTCTTTTCCCAGCACCTGCAGCGCCGTAAATCATATTGATGGCCGCTACTTCACTTTCGGCCTGTAGAACAACCCCATGCCTATGAGGAATTTGTTCAGTTAAATACTCCAGAATTTCCGACTGGGGGGTAATGGGGTAACCAAAGTAGGCATGCATTCCTGCCCTGATAGCTGATTCAGCCAAGGCTTCGTTGCCTTTCATGAGGCGGACTTCCCGTCCTCCTGTTCTTTCTTGTGTCATACTATTTTGCCTTTCTCCTAAACCGCTTTTTTGGGTTTTGCCTGACGAAATACACGAATTGCCGCATCGGGACAGACCAATGCGCAGTTTGTACAACCCGTACAGTTATCTTCCTTCAGTTCAACGAAGCGGTAACCATTGTGGTTTATATGGCTGGAAAGCGCCAGACTTTCCTGTGGGCAGGCGTCTACACAGATTTCGCACCCCTTACATATCTCCTGGTCAATTTCGACATATCCTTTGATCATAAAATGTGTCCATTATTATTTTTTCTTAAGGTATCCAAACTTAGTGCCAATTCGGAATTCCATAAAACTGATGAATTTTGAGGGTTTTGGGGGGTGATTTTCATTAGTAAGAAAGCGTAAATTGAGTTATTTCCAATTATTGAGAAGTTATTTTAAATATCAACTGTTGCTAGTGACAAAGGAATAACGCAATGACAGCCCTGCTTTGCACCACGAATGTAAGATTTTCCCACGCACGAACTAATTCAGCGAAGAATATAATGACCCAATTGATAGGCAATCATAATAAAGAACAAACGGCAGTTTGTCTGTTGATAGAGGTTAGCAAATGAGGCAAAACCAGATGGAATGCAGGTGTCGAGGCTTTTTGATCTTCTGTAGAGCACTCCAGATTGAGAGAATGTACAAAATTATTTTTTAATTTCATATAGGTAAATATACCTATATCGCCGAGGTTTTTTTGTATTTATATTACATTCAGAATTTGAATTGATATTCTGTTTGAAAACTGTCACATGGAATTGAAAATTTGGATTTTGGGTCGCTGAGCTGAGAGAAAATTGACGCTATGTGGGAGTAAAAAAAGTGGAGTATAGCGTCAATTACTTTTTTATAGGAAGTACCTTCTTATTAATTCAGGAACTTATAAATGCGTGTATTGAGTGTGCGTATTTACGAGTACCCCTTTTGTAAGAAGTTGCTTCCATATATTTACCTTTGAACAAACATCAACCCTTGAGAGGTGATAATTTGAATCTATGCATGGTTTTGAGGAAGCCCAATACAAACGTATACGGATATCCATTTAGCGAAAAGACCATTGATGCGGTTTGGAAAAAAGCAGCGAAAGTACCGGGTTTATCGCCAGATTTTCGGAGAAAAGATAATAGTGGTGCATTCATTGATAAACACAAATATGGCGATACCGAATCTGGCACCGGTTGGGAAATTGACCACATCAAGCCGATTTCTCTGGGCGGGACCGATGATCTTTCAAACTTACAACCACTGCAGTGGAAAGTAAACCGTGTAAAAGGAGATGAATACCCGTTTTCAGTCGAATTTTATTAATGAAGTACTCCGCGCCCGGTAAAATTTTCAAAAGAACTGTTTTGGAATTTCTCTCGAATTCATAATCCTTTTAAGCTTTTCACTTGTCTCCAGTTTCGCAAATAACTCGTTGCTGTTGGTAACCTGGAATTTTTGCATGATATTCGTCCGGTGAATGTCAACCGTTCTTCCGCTTATACCAAGCTTTTCTGCAATCTGTTTTGAGAGCAGTCCATCATGCAATCCAAACATAATTTCCCATTCCCGTTCAGTAAGGCTCACTTTTTCCGGGTCATTAGCCTCGAATTTTTTCTTGTCAAAATCAGCAATAATTCTGTCGACTTCATCCGAACTAACATTCTCACCAAAATAGCGTTGCCCGGCAGACACCCGTAAAACACCGGTAAACAGTTCAGTTTTACCTGCATTTTTGTTTATCACCCCTAAGGCACCTGATTTGATTGCCCTATAATAATACTCTTTTGTATCATACATGGTGACCATGAGAAATGCTACCTTTTCAGCCTGTTCACATTCCCGAACCTTTGACAGAACTTCTATTCCTGTGATATCAGGCAAAGAAATATCGAGCAAGACTACATCGGGCTGATACCCAATTATTTTTTCTATCGCTTCGTGCCCAGTTTCTGCCTCTCCAATAACTTCAAACCCGGGATGGGTAATGAGAAGAGAAATGATGCCGTTTCTAACCAAAGCATGATCGTCCACTACCAGAATTCTTATACTTTCTTCCAAACCTTATCCTTTGGGAAATTCTATAATTGTTTCTGTACCTTTATTTTCCTGAGACTCAAAATTTAAAATACCATTAAAGGAACTGACCCGTTCCCGAATGTTCAACAACCCCAAGCCCTGCCATTTGGTGTCCGGTTCCCTTCCCAATCCCTTCCCGTTGTCTTGCACCATAACTTTAACTGAAGACTCATTTTTAAATATCTGAACAATGAACCAGCTTGCTTCGGAGTGTCGCATAATGTTATTAAGCAGTTCCTGAATTATTCTGTATATATTTATTTCCAGTTTTGGGTCAAGCCGCTCCTCAAAGCCATAATGGTTGAAAGAGCCCTTGATTGCCGATTTATTCACCGTTTGATCGATAAGTGTTTGCAGAGCCGGAACAAGACCAAAATCGCCGAGATATCTGGGCTTGAGAGAATAGGACAGTTCGCGGGTGTCCACAATAAGATCATCAATAATCTTAATCATATCCTGATAGCGGATTGCCGATTGTGCATTGGCAAAAAGAGCAGAGTCAAAATTCTCCGCTGTCAGTTTAATGGTAGATAATCTCTGACAAATATTATCGTGTAATTCCATAGCAACCGTGTTTCGATCGGATTCGCGTAAGTCCTGCAAATGAGCAGCAAGTTCCCGCAGTTTCCATTTGGTATACTCCAAATCCTCTTCGTACTTTTTCCGTTCAGTAATATCGAAGCAATAAATGTGCGCAAACCCCATGTCTGGCACCCCTTTAACGGTGATGTTATAGTCACGGTCAAAAATCGTAACATCAGTGGTTAATTCCTTGAGGTTATCGATGATATCCTCAATATCCAGTTGACGGCTGGATGGAATTATTTCATCAATTTTTTTTCCAATTGGACTGTTTTCGCCAAAAATTGCCATACCTGCATCGTTTGAAAGAAGAATTTCTCCCCTGCGATCAATCCGAAACACCGGATTGGGACTGAATGTGGTAAAAAGGGCCTTCATTTTTTCATTTTTCAGCTCAAGCGCTGTTTTTTCTTCGGCGTGTGTTCTTTGCAATGGAATAAGAAACTTCGTAATTATCGTGTACATAAGAATGTACAAGATAAATCCTGTCAACAGGATAAAGAACAACGGGTTGTTAATACTAAAAAAATATTCCATTACATCTCTATGCAGCTTGACATTTCAGTGAAATGGTCATGCTTTTAATTTAATATGAAGCCATGGATTTGACTCAACTATGAAACAGAACAGAATTCCAAGCATTATCTCAAAAATGGTAGTAAAAAAATAATAATATAAACTTGGGACTGAGTATATCAAAGACATAAATATCTTCGAAACCAGCGAGAGTTCATAGAGCATAATAAAAATCAGGAATAGATTAATAGACTTCGAAGAAAGCGATTCCATAACAAAATTACTTAGAAATATCAATATGATACATACATGCAAAATCAGAAAGATTACAAAGGCCAGTTCACCTTTGCGAAAGGCGAAAGCGATAGCTGTTACAAAGAGCACGAGGATATACTGGATATATTTTTTTTTAAAAGTGCCGCCTTTCCACACCGCGATAAGAGTTAAACCGGATATAAGCAAATAAAAATAATCAACAAAATTTAGGCGAAAATGAAACAGCTCCATTAGGTCTGATACTACTGCAGCAACACAGATAAGAAAAAAATAGTTGCGAAACCGGCTATGACGCTGCCTTAAAAAAGGGAAAATCCATACAATATCCACTACTGTGGATAAGAGCCTCATTATTTTAATAGTACTCATCATTCACACCACGGAGGACACCCGACTCCAAACTCAAGCGTACTGTCACCACAAGTGATAGAAAAAACTTTAGAACGCTGTTCGAAATACACATCAGGGCTTTTACTGGAAAGGATGAGTTGTGCCACTTTGGCTTTTGCATAAGCATGAAAAACCGCCGCCGGAGAAACCACGGCAGTGGCTGGTGCAATTAGTTCCCGCTTATTGCGCAAAACAACCACCTGCCCATTTTCTAAGGCAAACATAAGCCTGGAATCACTTTTTGCAACCCAATTGTTTACAGAATCGGATTTGATAGTAACAGACTGGACCGCCGGTCCAAATAGCGAATCTGCTTCTATCTTTGAGATTATTCTTCCGGCAGGAGTTTCTTCGGAGATCGCTCGGCATGCCAAACCGAAAAGTGCCAGCATGAGTGTTAGAGCGAAAAGAGCTATATGCATTTTCATAGGACCTCTGGTTTTGTGTGATTGTAATAATGTGTAGATACCAATTCGGAGAGCCATAATACATAAAAAAACTATATACCGTGCCTTGGAATTCATTCAAAAACACAATAAATGCCACATCCAATTTATAACAAGGAATGGAATCAAAAAAATGTTTTATGTGGATTGTTAACTCAACTTGCCATTCTATTGCAGCGGCGAACACAGAATCAAAGCACTTTAAAACAGCAACGGCTGTCGAAAAACAGCCGTTGCACTATTGATATTACCGAAATGGTATTTATTATTCCACTTTCCAGGTGTTGCCGCTCCGGAGAAGCTTCATCAAATCACCTTCACCCTTTTTAGCCTTCACATCACTGATTTGCATTTCCACATCACCATCGTAAGTTGATTTTTCGATTTGTCTGAACACACCAAGCGGTGTGGGGAAATGATCGAGTTCGATGAACTGTGTCATAATGAAAGACCTGGCAGGATTTTCATCGTGCTCATCATGGACCCACAAATCACTCACCGAATATTCACCATTTGTCAGATCAACAATTTCAGGGTTCAAGCCGTTGAGCCGAATTCCTTTGTCCTTTGCTCTGCCGAAAACGAGGGGCTTCCCATGTTCAAGATAAACGACATTCTCGTCTTTGACGTCTTTATCAGTGAGCTGATCGAAGGCACCATCATTAAAGATGTTACAGTTCTGATAAATCTCGATCATGGCCAAACCTTTATGGCTGGCTGCGCGGGCAATCATTTTCTGCAAATGTTTGGGGTCTCTGTCCATGGAGCGGGCGACAAATGTGGCACCACTGGCAATAGCCATAGACACCGGTTTAAATGGAAAATCAATACTCCCAAAGGGAGTACTCTTGGTTATCTTCCCTTTTTCAGAGGTAGGAGAATACTGACCTTTTGTCAAACCATATATACGATTATTGAATAAAAGTATCTTCAGATCCATGTTTCGTCTGCAAACATGAATGAAGTGATTTCCACCAATACTCAGCAAATCACCATCACCGGCTGCAACCCATACAGCAAGCTTTGGATTGGCAATTTTCACACCGCTTGCAACAGCCGGGGCACGACCATGAATTCCATGAAAACCATAGGTGTCCATGTAATATGGGAAACGGCTTGAGCATCCAATACCGGATACCCACACCATATTTTCTTTAAGTACACCGATATCCGGAGCCGTGCGTTGCATTTGAGCAAGAATTGAGTAATCACCACACCCGGGGCACCAGCGGACTTCCTGGTTTGTTGCAAAATCTTTTGCTGTATATTTTATCTTTTCTTCTACCATCGTGTTTCCATTATTAATTTCCATTGGAGTCTCCCAGAATGCTTGCAATCTTATTCTCCAGTTCAGCAACCTTAAACGGCAAGCCCTGGACTTTGTTGTACTGAATAACATCGATCAGAAACCGGCTCTTCAACATGGCAGCAAACTGTCCAAGATTCAATTCGGGTACGAGCACCTGTTTGAATTTCTTGAGAGCTGCTTCAGTATTCTTCGGCATGGGGTTCAAATATTTGAAATGTGCCTGCGAAACTTTATACCCTTTCTTGCGGCTCAACGTTATAGCCTCGCGAATAGCGCCGTAAGTGCCACCCCAGCCCACTACAACAAGATCGCCTTCCTGTTCACCATCGACCACGAGATCGGGAACATCCTGAACGACACCCTTAATTTTTTCGTCTCTGGTTCTTACCATGAATTCATGGTTAGCGGGATCATAGCTGATGCCACCCTGAATATGTTTCTTCTCAAGACCACCGATGCGGTGTTCCAATCCAGGGGTTCCGGGAATTGCCCAAGGCCGCGCGAGATTCTCGTCACGGAGATAGGGGGCAAAGCCCTCGGGTTCAGTTCTAAATTTAACTTCAATGTTAGGAAGGTCTTCAAATTCAGGAATTCGCAAGGGTTCAGAACCATTTGCAATATAACCGTCAGTTAAAAGCATAACCGGTGTCATATACTTAAGTGCCAGCTTGCATGCTTGAATCGCCATCCAAAAACAATCAGCCGGACTGCTTGGGGCAAGCACCACAATGGGAGCCTCACCATTTCGTCCGTACATGGCCTGCAAGAGATCAGCTTGCTCGGTCTTTGTCGGCAAACCTGTGCTTGGGCCGCCACGCTGTACGTCAACAATAACAAGCGGCAATTCCGTCATAACCGCCAGACCAATTGCCTCGGTTTTAAGAGAGAGTCCCGGACCGGAAGTGGTGGTCAAAGCAAGTGACCCGGCATAGGAAGCACCAATGGCAGAGCAAATTGCAGCTATTTCATCTTCTGCCTGAAACACTTTTACACCAAAATTTTTATACTTGCTCAACTCCTGCAAAATTTCGGTAGCCGGTGTAATTGGGTAGGAACCGAGGAAGAGTTGCAGTCCCGATTTAACTGATGCAGTAAGCAAACCAAGAGCCGTAGCTTCGTTTCCGGCAATGTTACGATAGGTACCGGGATCCAATTTAGCAGGTTCAACGGTATACCGGGTAGAGAAGATTTCGGTGTTTTCACCATAATAATAACCAGCGGTTAGTGCCTTCTGGTTTGCATCAAAAAGGACGGGATCCTTCTTGAATTTTTGTTCAATCCAGGCGAGCGTTCGTTCCAGAGGACGGTTGTATAACCAATACATGAGTCCAAGTGCAAAGAAATTCTTGCAGCGTTCTTTCTCTTTGTTGGAGAGGCGTAAATCCTCAAGCGCTGTCATCGTCAACTGCGTAAGCGGAACAGGTATAACATTATAACCCTGGAGCGTGGCGTCTTCGAGAGGATTAACTGCATATTCAGCCAGACGCAAATTCTTCGCATCGAAAGCTGATGTGTTCACTATGATTGTAGCATTCGGTTTTAAGTCTTTCAGATTGACTTTCAGCGCTGCCGGGTTCATGGCGATCAACACATCCGGGCTGTCGCCTGGGGTTTGTATATCAACACTGCTAAAGTGTAATTGAAAGCCGCTGACCCCATACAGAGTTCCGGCAGGGGCGCGAATTTCAGCAGGATAATCGGGCAATGTGCTCAAATCGTTTCCAGCCAAAGCTGTTGTTGTCGTGAACTGTGTGCCGGTTAACTGCATTCCATCGCCGGAATCACCCGCAAACCGTACCGTAACTTCGTCAAGAATTTGTATTTCTACATCTTTAGCCATCGTTTATCTCTGTTTAGTTTATTATATGATTAATTCTACAAAATAGGAAAGTCATAAGCTTTCGACAATACATGAATTTGCAACCTCGAGAGTCTTATTTTTTATTAAAATTAGAGTTTTTTGCAAAAACACTTTACAAATTATCGCTATCGGAACGGGTAAACTTTTTTACTCATGCAAAGAGGTCATATTGTCTGACTTAATTACTTTCAAAAATTTATAACTATTTATTGTTGGCGACATATTTAATTATTTCGGCCGCTTCCATGGTAATAAGGCCGCCACAATTTGCTTCTTCAAAAATCTTCTCAACAGTGGGTATAAATGACTCAATTTTGCCGAGTTCATCAACCAGCTCAATTATCAGCGGCAGGTCTTCGGATAATTCCAAGAATTTTGAACTATGGATCCTGCTGGTGCCGCCATATCCCATGATGCCTTTGAACACCGTAGCGCCAGCAAGGCCCTGTTTACGCGCCTCTGCGACAATTCGCTCGTGAACCGGGACATGCTGATGAAGATCAGACTCTCCCAGAAAAATTCTTAGCAACTTAGCCTGTCCTGACAGGTGCATATGTTATCCTATGAGTAAATTATATATCATCAGAAAGATGAATATTCTATCTGTTAAACAAAAGGTATGCCAATAAAGTGCCACCGAGACACAGAAGCATACTTGCAAAAATATTCATCACTGCGTACAAAATTTGCGCGTTTCGCAATAAGTTAACAGTCTCAAGCGAAAATGTTGAGAAGGTGGTAAACCCACCGCAAAAGCCAACTGAAAGAAATATCCACATTTGTGGGGAGAGCATTTTTTGATCCCGGAGATAGAAGGCGAACACACCCAGCAGAAAACTGCCAAGAATGTTAACCACCAGCGTTCCCCAAGGAAAAAACGGGGGTACATGTTTATATATTTCGCTTGCCATCCAAAACCGAAGCACGCCGCCCAGGGCAGCGCCAGCCGCAACTATTACATAATCTGACATAAAATCAAGGTATCTGTTTTTTTAACTATTCGCAAATTTAGTCAACTTACGTCAATTATTAATTAAAAATGTCGAAATTCTCAAATATTCCTGATCAATAAGGAATAAATATTCATTTCACTGAATATGGGTTTCGCTGTGGCAATTATGAATTGTCCAGTAATGAAGCACTTACGAAAAAACAATGAGCAGCCAGCATCGGTGAGGATAAAATGGATTACACAGCGTTTTTGTTAAATGGTTATTGTGGAGATTTTGAACCGATGTATTTAATTATTGTATGGAAAGTTCTTTTGAAATCTCTCTTGAGGTGTGAGTGAAGAATTAAACCGCGGATAAAATCGGTTGGGGGAAAAATTCTCAAGGGCGAAATTAGTATTGTGGTTTTACTGGTCAGTGGTCTATATTGCCAACCACTAAATGTCCGCATACAGTCAAAATATTTCAGCTTGCAAAAAAACGGCCAACCGGGTTTACCGAGAGCGCCCCGAAACGGGAACAAATTGATGCACCTGACAGGGCACAACAGCTAGTTCTTCGATTCGATCATTTTTTTCAGTTTTTCCATTTCATCGCGGATTCGGGCAGCGCGCTCAAATTCAAGATCTTTTGCAGCTTGCAGCATCTCGGCGCGCATCTGCTCAACAAGTTCCTTCTTTTGATCTTTGCTCATATATTTGATCACCGGTTCTGCAATGGCAGTAAACGAAAACTTTTCTTCTTTTTCGTCTTTCTTCCTCAGATTGGCAATTGAAGTGGATGCCATGATCTCATCGAACGATTTAAATACCGTTTTTGCTTCAATTCCATGTTCTTTATTGTATTCCAATTGTACTTTTCTTCTGCGTGAGGTTTCATCCATCATCTTTCGCATTGAATCGGTGATCTTTGAAGCATAGAGAATTACTTTACCATTCACATTCCTGGCAGTTCTGCCTGCTGTTTGCATCAGCGATCGTTCACTACGCAGAAAACCTTCTTTGTCAGCATCAATGATTGCAACAAGGGAGACCTCGGGCATATCCAATCCTTCACGAAGCAGGTTGACACCGATGAGTACGTCAAAATCGCCCAGGCGGAGATCGCGCAATATCTCTACGCGTTCCAAAGCATCGATATCACTGTGAATGTATCGTACTTTGATATCAAGCTTATCCAGATAATCGCAAAGATCTTCAGCCATTTTTTTTGTCAGCGTGGTAACCAAAATGCGTTCATTCTTCTTGACCCGATCGCGTATTTCGCCAATGAGGTCATCAATTTCACCTTTAACGGGACGCACTTCGACTTCAGGATCGAGCAAACCCGTAGGCCTGATAATTTGTTCCACTATGACGCCGTTGGTTTTTTCCAATTCATAATCCGCGGGAGTTGCGCTGACAAAAATGACATTATGCATAAACTGATAGAATTCCTCGAACTTCATTGGGCGGTTATCCAATGCGCTGGGGAGCCGGAACCCATATTCAACCAGAGTAGTTTTCCGGGCCCGGTCTCCATTATACATACCCCGTACCTGCGAAACCGTCACATGCGATTCATCGATGATCAGGAGAAAATCTTCGGGGAAATAGTCAAACAGGCAAAATGGTCTTGAACCGGGTTCACGACCGTCAACATGCCTGGAATAATTTTCAATACCGCTGCAATAGCCAATTTCCCTCATCATTTCAAGGTCAAACCGCGTGCGTTGTTCCAGACGTTGTGCTTCCAAATACTTTTCGGCTGCACGCAGTTCCTTCAATCGCACATCAAGTTCGGCCTCAATAGTCAATATAGCTGTTTTAACTTTTTCTTTATCGGAGACATAATACTTAGCCGGATACACAGCGATGGAATCCACTTCTGAAATTACATCACCGGTCACCACATCAATGACGGACACTTTTTCAATTTCATCGTCATAGAACTCTACCCTGATCCCCTCCTCATTTTCGTATGCAGGAATTATCTCGAGCACGTCACCACGCGAGCGGAATGTTCCCCTGGTGAACTCAACATCATTACGGATGTAGTATATATCAATCAGGTCACGCATCAGTTTTTTCTTGGGATAGCTTTCACCCTTCCTGAGAAAGATTATCTGTGCGGCATATTCTTTGGGAGCGCCGATTCCGTAGATACAACTTACACTAGCGATAATAATGACATCCCGCCTGCCTTCAATGAGTGCAGTGGTTGCTTTCAGCCGCAGACGATCAATCTCTTCATTTATCGCAAAATCTTTTTCAATGAAGAGATCGCTTGAGACCACATATGCTTCAGGTTGATAGTAATCATAATAGCTTATGAAGAACTCAACCGCATTATTGGGGAAATAGCCCTTAAACTCAGAATAAAGTTGAGCAGCCAAGGTTTTATTGTGAGAAATGATCAAAGTTGGCTTGTTGATGTTCGCAATCACATTGCACACAGTGAAGGTCTTTCCACTGCCGGTAACCCCCAAAAGCACCTGGAATTGCTCATTTCGCATAATGCCTTCTGTTAACTGCCGGATGGCTTCGGGCTGGTCACCGGATGGCTGATAATTGGATACTAATTCAAACTTCTTTTCTTTGAGCATGACAGATGTGTTTTAACTACTAAATAAATTTGAGTAATTTACTAAATTGTATCTTAAATCTATAGATAAAAATACGGGAAAAAGTTTGACCTCTCAGGAAATCATAGAAAATGGCAAAAATGTCATTGAAATCGAAGTTAAAGCGGTAAACAATCTGCTGACTTCAGTAGATGAAAATTTCGTCAAGGCAGTAGAATGTATAATGGCCTGCAAAGGCAGAGTTGTTCTCACCGGGATGGGCAAATCCGGTCTTATCGCCAGAAAAATTGTTGCTACCATGAACTCCACCGGAACCGCTGCAATCTATCTGCACCCAACGGATGCCATGCATGGCGATTTAGGCATGGTTCGTAAAGAGGATGTTGTAATAGCTCTTTCAAAAAGCGGCGCAACCGAAGAATTGATAACGCTTCTTCCGATGTTTAAGCGTATTCATATTCCTATCATCGGCATGTTCGGAAAAGTTGACTCTCCGCTGGGACGCGAGGCTGACATTATTCTGCATATTGCAGTTGATGAGGAAGCCTGTCCATTTGATCTTGCACCGACTGCATCAACAACAGCTTCACTCGCCATGGGAGATGCAATTTCTGTCACTCTCCTGAAAATGCGCGGTTTTACCGAAGCAGACTTTGCCAATCTTCATCCTGGCGGCAGCCTTGGAAAACGCCTTTCGTTACGGGTAAGCGAAATTATGAAAAAGGGAAATGAGGTTCCCAGTGTACATGAGCAAACCTCACTCAAAGATGCAATTCTTGAAATTACGTCAAAACGGCTGGGAGTGACCTGCGTAGTTGACGAATCAGGATTATTGACCGGCATCATAACCGACGGTGATTTGCGCCGCCTTCTGGAAAAAACACTCGATATAAAGGACATGCGTGCTATGGATATTATGTCCAGGAAGCCAAAAGTAATGGCACCAACCGTGTTAGCCTCATTTGCCTTGCAAACCATGGAGAATTTTAAGATAACTGCTCTTATCGTAGCGGAAGAAGGAAAACCGGTTGGAATTGTTCACTTGCACGACCTGGTTGATTTGGGATTAAAGATACGATGAAAAGGTCATTACTCTTCCTCATCCCCTTAGTGTATCTGGTGGTGGGCTGCAACTCGCCAAAGCTGCAACCAAAACAACTGAACATTGATACCAAAGAGATTCCAGCTCAGGAAAGCTGGGGTTCCACGATTGTTTTTACCGATTCCGGGCAAACACGCGCTATTATTAACACGAACCATTTGCGCATGTTTACCCAGACGCAGGAAACCCTGCTGGACGATTCGGTACATATCGATTTCTTCGACCGTTTTCAAAGGAAGTCCAGCACATTGACCTCACGACGCGCAAAAGTTGACGACCGGAACAAGAACCTTTACGCCTATGAAAACGTGATCACCAAGAATGATTCCGGGGTGACGCTGTTGACCGAAGAATTGAGCTGGAATAACGAGAAACAACTTATAACAACCGATAAGTTTGTAACGATCATTACTCCTACAGAGAAGATTCAGGGGTATGGTTTTGAATCAGATCAGTTCATCCGGAACTATGTCATTCATCGGATAACTTATATAACCAACGCTTCAACATTTGATAAGTAGTTAAGTAACCTCACTGTGCAATATGATAAATTTAGCAACTGAAAACGCCCCTAAATCTTTCTTCCCTAAAACTGATGGCTCTAACACTGCTATTGAAATGGCTGAGTCAATGCAGGGACTCTTCAGGGAGCATTCTTCAAACAGGGAAGTTGGGAGACGGGTTAACCTGTTATACAGTGTTTCCATTGCATTTTCATCAATGCCGAAACATGTATTAGTCTTAGTACTGTTTCTGGTGGGATCTATCACGGTTTCGGCGCAACAGAACTCGGACCCTATTCTGGTTACGGGTGATGAACTGTTTGGAAGAGTTGAGAACGGACAAAGCGTCCGTGAAGTTATTGGGCATGTAGTACTCCGTCAGGGTAATGTGGTAATTACCTGTGAGAGGGCTACGCAATATTTATTGCAAAACAATGCCCATTTAATGGGGAACGTGATCATTAAGCAAGATACAGTAACCATAAAGACGCCTGAGGGTTTCTATTATGGGAATGAAAAAAGAGCCTTTTCAAACCGGGGCATTGAACTTGACGATAAAAAAGTAATTTTGACTGCAACCGAAGGAGAGTATTTCTTTAAGCTCCAACAGGCCAATTTCCGTTACAACGTCAAGCTCTATGACACCGCCTCGACACTCACTTCACAGAGACTCATATACTATCGTAAACTGAACAATGCGACCGCGTATGAGAATGTAAAAATTGTCGAATCAGAGAACACCATTTATTCGGACAGTCTCATTCATTTACGGACTGAAAAAATCAGCTATGCATTTTCCAACACCCTGTTGCACAACACCAAAGACGGTTTGTTCATTTTCGGAAATCATCTTGAAGACTACCGGGCGAAGAATTACAGCCTGATAGATAAAGATCCGCTCCTTGTGCAGTTTGACACCACTTATAATGACCGCCGGGACACCATTATCAGGGTTGATACTATGATGATCAGATCGGTAAGGATGGAAGCCTATCGCGATACCTCGAACCTTTTCATCGCCAAGGATTCAGTGAAGATTCTCCGGGGTGATTTTTCCTCGGTTAACGACGTCTCCTGGTTTAACCGTAAGGACGGACATATTGACACATGGAAGCAAACCGATTCAAGCCGTATCCCGGTACTATGGTATGGGCTTTCTCAAATGAGCGGCGACTCTATCAGAATATATCTGGCGGATAACAAAATCAGCAGCATTTCCATTTCGAAAAATGCGATGCTCATTTCACAGAACGAAAAATACCCCAAGCGGTATGATCAGATTTCCGGAAACCTGGTAAAACTTTTTTTCAAAGAAAATCAACTGCACCGCACAGAGGTTCTGGGGAATGCCCTTTCCTACTACTATTTTTATGATGAAGATGAAGAGACGAACGGCATCATCAAAGCCAGTGCAAGAACAATACTGGTGTTTTTTAAGGATAAAAAAGTTCAGGATGTGAAAATGTATGGCGATCCCAAAAACGAGTATCACCCCGAAAATCTTGTCGAGAACAGGGAAAAGACATTTTCATTGCCGGGATTTGTTCTGTTTACCGACAAGCCAAAAAAAGAACAGTTGCTTAGCAGTATAGTGAACTCCCGATTGAAAGACGCACTGGAGATGCACAAAGCAGCACAAAAACCGATGCTTAAATAACATATTTCTGTCCTGGCGTTTTGCAGAGGGTTTTATTTTTAACCAATTTGTGTAGCAGATCGGGTAATAAAGCCAAAGGACAGGAAAGCACCTAAAATGATAATTAGAAACAATTGAAATAATGATGGACAAAACTAAATTCAGCAGTACCGATCTGGTAAAAATATATAAAAAACGCACCGTGGTTAATAAAGTGTCCATAGAAGTGAGTAAAGGTGAGATTGTTGGCCTGCTTGGACCTAACGGTGCCGGGAAAACCACCACATTTTACATGATGGTCGGGATGATACGTCCCAATGCCGGGAAGGTGTTTCTTGATGATGAGGAAATTACCCACAGACCGATGTATAAACGGGCACTGATGGGGATTGGCTATCTACCCCAAGAAGCCTCGATATTCAGGCGATTATCTGTTGAGGATAATATAATGGCCATCCTGCAGATGATAAAGCTCACGAAAAAAGAGCGGCAGGAACGACTTGAGCAGCTTCTGGAAGATCTTAATATAACAAGGCTTCGTAAGAGCCTTGGTTTCCAGCTCAGCGGAGGTGAACGGCGCCGTACAGAGATAGCCCGGGCTTTGGCAACAAATCCCAGTTTTATCATGCTTGATGAACCTTTTGCCGGAGTTGATCCTATCGCGGTAGAGGATATCATGAAAATTGTTGCTAACTTAAAGACGCGCGGCATTGGAGTTCTTATAACCGACCATAATGTACACGAGACATTGTCTATTGTTGACAAAGCCTATATCCTGATAAACGGATTGATATTCCGGGCGGGCACGGCGACCGAGCTTGCTGAAGATGAAGAAGTACGCAGGTTATATCTGGGTGAAAAGTTTAAGTTGGAAAGGTATTCATAAAAGAAGGATAGGGGTATGTCAGCACCTTCCTGAGTCCGAAGCAGTTAGTATGCTCCCGGTAGGCTCGAACTGGCGCCAACTTAAAACGATATTATCCAGCAGAATCCATCACCTCTAAATAAGGCTGTATTAAAAGAATAAAAGGGTACGCACCCCGAACGGGATCTTGGGAGATGACATGGATTGGAACGGATTTCCGCGGATAGAAATTGAAAATTTGACTTTTAAGACAGCCTGTATAAGCCTTAATTTTGCAGGACTTCGTCAATATCCTGATAAGCAATGTTTTACACGTTACCTGAGTTTTGCAGTTCCGGCTGATTTTCACTTCATTATAGGTCTATAAGCAGGTAGATTCGTGTTTTCACAGGAATGGCAGTGCTTCACCAACAGTGATGAAATTCTCCACCGCAATCGGACGGGGTATCAATCTCAGAGCTTAATACAAATTCGCCGCAAGCTGCGGGAAATTTACCCTGAGAGGTTAAATTGCAGCCTGTGCATTCAGGAAACAGTAATTTTTACCTCAGGAAACTGAGGGATTTTGAAATTTCTCCGGCTGAGTTGGTGGTTCAAGCGCAAGAGCCCTGAGCAACAGGTCAATAAATTCTTTATATGAGGCGGCAGATGGATCATTACCGATGAATATTTTCGAAAAAATCTTTTCGGACGTATTCAGGCTCATTCCCAGGATAGTAAGTGCGAACCCGAGTTTTTTGCACATTTGTTCATTTTGGCTGGGAAGCCAGGAAGCCAAAGCCAATTGGACAAGGTTAGCCTCACCTGAGACAAGTGAGTGGACCAGTTCATCCTCTCCCGGAAGAAAGTTGTCGTTGAGCAGTGCATTCAGGACATATTCCAACAGTTTATAACGGTTTCCAAACTCCTTTTTGAGCATGAGGTAGGAGGCAACCCTTGTCACAGGGGTAACAGATTCGTTATTGAAGATGCGGCTGACTTCCTGCAGATAGTCAGAAGACTGCCATTTGACAGTTTCATTGAACAAATCCTCCTTAGTAGAAAAATAGTGATAAAGGGAAGCTTTGCCGATTCTCAGGTCCCTGGCTATCTCCTCAATGGTGGTTTTATGCAATCCATGCCGGATAAACCGCTTTTCGGCGGCCCTTATGATTTCCTGCCGTTTTTGGGCATAAGCCCCCCGATGTTGTTTCATTTTAGCTTGTTGCATAAAAAGTTTGATTTTTTACTAATATGTGTCTATTTTAAAAGTTTGATTTCAAATATAATACAAAACTGGAGGTTTTCTAACCATGCCTTTATTGACCCGGATGCGAGCGATGGCGCCGGTATTTATTATCGCTATTGGAGTTCTCTTTATTTTATTCATGGTTCTTCAGGATTCCCGGATTATGGAAATCTTTGGAGGTCACAGTAATTTAATAGGAACTGTCAATGGAAAAGATATTACATATCAGGAATTTTCCAAAAAAGTTGAAGAATATCGTCTACAATATAAGCAAGCTTATAAGACCGATTTCGATGATGACAATATTGATCAGTTGCGCGACCAAATGTGGGAAGACTTCATTTCCAGAACTTTAACCAAACAACAGATAGATAATTATAATATTGTTGTTACAGATAAAGAAGTAAATGACGGGATATTTGGTCCTAACCCACCAGACTTCCTGAAGAAACAATTTATTGATTCTACCGGTAATTTTCGTCGCGACGTTTATGAAAATGCGATTAAAGACCCGCGTAACAAAGAGATCATTCAAACCGTTAAAGACGTGTTGAAAGAACAACTCTATACCGAGAAACTCCAGGCAGCGGTTAATGCTGCGGCTCTGCCTTCAGCCGGGGAGATCAAAAGAAGATTTATTGATCAGAACCTTAAAATGACTGCTGACTATGCACTGGTTGATATTTCTCTCTTCCCTGAGAACACTATAAACGTTACTCCTGATGAAGTGAAGAAATATTACAATGAAAATCCGGAAAAGTTTTCGGTTGATGCACTGCGCAAAATTAAGTATGTGCTGTTCCCTATTCAGGCTTCACATGCCGATACGGAAAGCGTTCGTCAGTCACTGCAAAGCCTTGCAGACCTGGCAGCGAGCGACACGCTCTCCCTGGATTCGCTTGCGAAATCATATTCGGGCATGCAGGTAGTTAAAGACTCCTCAGACATTTCGGTATTCCCAACTGAGGTTACCAGAAAAGTCATGGAAGCCAAAAAAGGACAGATCATTGGCCCCTTTGCATCACCGTCAGGGTATGCAGTATATCAATTTTCCAAGACCACCGAAAGCAAAGATCCTGTTGTTTCAGCGTCCCATATTCTTATCAGCGGGACCGATACGGCAGCTGAAAAGCTTGCAAACAAGTTGTATGCTGAATTAAAAGGCGGTGCCAACTTTGAAGAATATGCACGGAAATATTCAAAAGACCCGGGTTCAGGCGCCAAAGGCGGAGACCTTGGCTGGTTTGCAAAAGGAAGAATGGTTCCAGAATTTGACAATGCAGCCTTCACCGGTAAAATTGGCGAGATTCAGAAACCCATAAAAACCCAGTTCGGCTACCATATCATTAAAGTTACCGGAAAAAATTCCAGCAAATTTTTCTATGAAAAAATTGCTCAGGTGGTCAAACCATCGGCCGGAACAAAGGACATGGTTTATCAGAAAGCAGCTGACTTCCAATTCATTGCCGATAAAAACGGATTTGAATCTGAAGCGACAGCGCAAAAATACCAGGTAGTTGAATCGGCCGAGTTTTCAAAAGATGCGAACTACATTCCCAATATCGGTGCTGCCCGCTCGTTGATCAGTTTTTCATTTGACAACAGCGTGAACTCAATATCGAAACCACTGAAAACCTCAGGAGGTTATGTGGTTGCCAAAATAGCCGAAGACATTAAACCCGGTGTGCGCAAGTTTGATGCTGTTGAGAAAGATGCAAAAGCACTTTTGATCAAGGAAAAAAGACTTGAGAAAGCTAAACAGCTTGCCGAGTCAGTCAAAAGCCAGATCGGTGACGATATTAATCGTGCCGCTCAAATTAACAGCAGCGTGCGTGTCGGGAATGCCCAGAACTTCAAAACAGACGGCAGTGTCCCCACTGTTGGTTTGGAATATAACTTTGCTGCAAAAGCATTTCATGCTCCGCTTAACAAAGTTATTGGACCCGTTAAAGGCACCCACGGTTATTTCCTTATTAAAGTAACGCAACGTGACAACTTTGACGAAAACACATTTAAAGTTCAGTATGACATATTGCGTGATAACATTGGCAATTCGCGCCGTCAGGGAATCTACAACCAATGGTTAGCAAAGCTTAAAGCAGATGCAAAAATATCTGACAGAAGGTACATGTTCTTCTAGCAACCGTTCCAGGCTTTTGATCGCACGAGCCCGGACATGGTGACTTTTACGTTCTTATATAAGACAAAAATAAAAACCCTCTTCTCCTGAAGAGGGTTTTTATTTTTAAACAAGCTGTCTATCTTTGGGAAATGAAATTTTCAGCGTTTCTGTTAGCAGTTTTTATTTTCAATTCAGGATTTGCCCAAAACCGGCAATGGTCAATTGGCGCGGCAGCGCTCTATACTACTGAAGCCGATATTTACTATAACCCCAATGCCGCGGATCCTGCTCTCAGAAACAGTGCAACATCATTACCGGACATTATATCTCCTTCGCTTCAGATTACCTGGCAACTTGGGCATGATCTGGATTTACTATTTGAAGCAGAATGGCAGCGCACAACCTATACCACACTGCGCACGGTGCTTGTGAATAGTGAAGTGAACAGGATGGCGGTTGTTGACGGATATGAAGTGTTCCCGATTGAACTTGATCTGGTTTACCGGTTGCCATTCAAGCCCGGGAATTTCACGTTTTTTATTGGCGGAGGCGTGGGTTATTATTTTGGCAGGCATATCCGCCAGGCAGGTCAAAACCTCAGCGAGACCCGTGAACGAACACTCAATTATGGAATACAAACGCTGCTTGGAACTGAATATCGGATTATGAACGCAGTATCGGCTACATTCGGCATGAAATTTCGCGATGCACAAATCAAAATGAAAAACAGGTATACGCAGGATACATTTTTGATCAAAGGAGAAACCGTTTCATTTGGGCCCAGGGATTTCGATTCAAAAGTAAATCTTAATGGAATAGTATTTTTTCTGGGTATAAAGAGTTACTTTTGAATATGGAAGCACAGATTTCACGAATTTATCTTACCGGTTTTATGGGAAGCGGGAAAAGTTCAATCGGACTAATTCTCGCCAACACACTTGGATGGACATTTATTGATCTCGATAAATGTATTGAAGCCGTGTGCGGTGAAAAGGTCACTGAGATTTTTAAGACCAAGGGCGAGACGTATTTTCGTGAAGTTGAACATCAGGAACTGGTGAAGACTGCGGGAAGGGAATGTGTTATCGTCGCGCTCGGTGGTGGTGCCATTCTCCGGCCGGAGAATCTGCAACTGATCCGGGGAGCAGGAAAACTGATCTACCTTCGTATACCACCGGAAAAGATCTATGCACGGCTTCGGTTCAAAACGGACCGGCCATTGTTTCAAACGACCGATAATATCATCCTCTCAAAAGAGAAGGCAATTGAAAAAATTACCGGGATGCTTAAAGAGCGAGAAAAGTATTATGAACAGGCAGACCTCATTTATGAAGCCGCAAACTATTCAATTGGTTACAGCGTGGACCAGTTAAAGAAAATTTTATCAAAATCATTTAAGTTAGACTATGCAAAAAATTAAAATAGAGACACCGTCAAAAAATCATTTTTGCTACATCGGGACAAACATTCTCAGTGAGTTACCCGGATTGTTGGCATCACACAAGCTTCCCTCAAATCGATTTGTTATTGTCGATGGGAATGTTTCCGCTTTATGGAAAGCGAAAATTGACAAGGTATTCAAAAAACTAAACGGGCGTACTGTTTTCCATAAACTGCCCGCCGGAGAGAAATCAAAATCCTTGACCGTTGCCGCCAAAATTGCCGAAGAAATGACACGCCAGAAATTCAACAAGGATTCGGTTATTATTGCCATAGGCGGCGGTGTTTGCGGTGATATAGCCGGATTTCTTTCGTCCGTCTATTGCCGGGGCGTACATATAGTTCACGTTCCCACTTCCCTTCTCTCCATGGTTGACAGTTCAGTGGGAGGCAAAAACGGTATCAATTTCTCAGGGAAAAAGAATAACATCGGAACAATCTATCAGCCGGATTTTATTCTAACCGATCTTTCTTTCCTGAAAACCTTGCCGAGAGATGAGTTTATCAATGGTTGTGGTGAAATGCTCAAATATGCGTTTCTCAGCGACAAGAAATTCTTTGCAGACGTATGTAAATTCACCCAGGCAGGGTTCCCTGCCAACGCAAAGGTGTTGCATCCGCTTATCCACGAGGCAATCCGGATCAAAGCATCCGTGGTGAAACAGGATGAAACGGAATCCGATTTGCGTAAGGTGCTTAACCTGGGGCACACGTTCGCTCACGGAATTGAATCCGCGAGTAATTTTACGATACCCCATGGGATTGCAGTCAGTGCAGGATTGTTTGCCTCTTTTATTCTCAGCTACAAAATCGGGATGATAACGGCGGAACAAATAGAAACATTTGCCGTGTTGCCGCTGTCAATTCCTTACCCAAAACAATTGGCAAAGTTGAAGCCACAAACAATCGTTGGGTTTATGGCATATGATAAAAAGAGCAAAGATGCAAATCCGCAGTTCGTTCTCGTTCGTGACGTTGGCAACCTTGCACTCAATATAGCCGTGCCTGCTGAAACCGTGATGGCAGCGCTTACCAATGCTTTGCAAATAATCAAGCAAATAACGAACTGAAGGCTGAGTGCATCTGAAATCCGGCCTGCATGATCATATGCATTCAGGATCATGTTATACAATCTGGAATTTCAAGGCAATATTTTAAACAGTCCATTTTAGTAATTCGCCTTTGTATGCCCGCCTGCAACGGCATGACTACAGGAAGTTCTTTTCAACCAATTGGATGGAAGTGACTTAAGGAGTTGGTTATACAGGCATGATGAGGAAGTAAAATATCTCACGGCAATCAACCCAATAGTCTTTTATTACTGAAAGTACAATCAGGGCTTCACTAAATTTTGTTAAATATGTAACTTATACCATTATTTTTTTACCATTTATATAAACGAAATGAATAATAACACCCACATATTGTTAGCAGCAGGAGGTGCTTCATCCGAAAGAGAAGTATCCAAACATTCATCAAAAGCAATTTATTCCGCGCTACTGGAATTAGGATATAAAGTTTCCGTTATTGACCCAGCGTATGGGAAAAACCAACCGGCTGACCTTGCATTGTTTTTCGGAGCCGAAGACGTCGCCCCGGTATCAGAAAAAAATTATTTGGCTGCCTTCGAGTTGCCCGTGGTTCAGGAGGCTGATACTGTTTTTCTTGGTCTTCATGGCCAATACGGAGAAGATGGCACCGTTCAGGCATTACTTGAATTGCTGAAGAAAAAATATACCGGTTCAGGCATACTTTCAAGTTCGCTGGCCATGGACAAGCACATGTCAAAAATTATCATGAAAGATCATGGAATTGATTCTCCCAGAGAGGTCTTTGTTCCCAACCGAAAATATGACAAGGAAACCATTCTGAACCGAATAGTTACAGAATTATCCTTCCCCTGTGTTGTAAAGCCAAATGATCAGGGGTCTACCTGCGGATTGAGTGTATGCTCTACGAGTGCTGAAGTGATCCCGGCAATTGAGCAGGCGTTTACATTTTCAAACGCAGTGTTGGTTGAGGAGTTTATCAAAGGGCGAGAGTTGACGGCCGGCATTATCGATAATATAGTGCTGCCAATTCTTGAAATTAAACCCAAACATGACTTATATGATTACGAGTGCAAATATACATCCGGGATGACTGAGTATTTTGTTCCCGCAGATATAACTCCGGCGACCTCATTCGCCATTCAGGAACTTACATTGAAGTGTTTTCAGGCACTTGGATGTAAGAGCTACGGACGAGCTGACTTCAGACTGACAGAGTCCGGCGACATCTATTGCCTGGAAATGAACACCTTACCGGGAATGACCTCAACCAGCCTTGTTCCAAAGATGGCAAAAGCTGCCGGTATTTCATTCACCCAACTCATCGATAAAATAGTAAAAGACAGTTTGCTATGAAGCTTCCACAGCTCAAAGTTTCAATTTTAGTTTTACTGGTATTGTTTTTACTTGCACTAAGCTTTCTGATCTTTAATCCGGTAGGATATTTAAAAATGAGTCAGGTAAAACGCGATCTTGCCACACTAAATAATCAGATCGACTCTCTGCGCAGGGAAAATGATATTCTGCGCGCTATGAAAGACTCGCTGACCCAAAATAACCCCGCGAAACTGGAGCGTACCGCCCGCGAAAAATTTGATATGCATAAATCGAATGAAACAGTTATCAAAATTGAAGAGAAATAATGACCATGGCATCTGCGAATAAATCAGTCCCTGTTAAAGCTAAGCACCTTCTCGAATATACCATTGACTTTCTGAAAAAGCTGGAGAAGAACAATTCGAACACCTGGTTTAAGGAAAACAGGGATTTCTATGAAGCATCTTTTCTTTTACCCGCTCAGGAACTGGTGCTTAATTTGGGCGAGGAATTAAGGACAATTTCGCCCAACATTGTCGCGCTTCCCAAAATAGACAAAACTATTTTCCGCCTGCACCGTGATGTACGTTTCAGCAAAGACAAAACCCCCTTTAAAACGCATATGGGTTTGTTTTTCTGGGAGCCGGGGCGTCATAAAAATGAGTCTGCCGGTTATTATTTCCACATCGAGAAGAAGAAACTTATCCTCGCGGCAGGGACATATATTTTCCCGAAGGACATTCTGCTTAAATACCGCAATGTTGTCTCCAACCCACAAAAGGCCGAGGAACTGCTAAAACTGCATAAGTCTCTGGAAAAGAAAGGCTATTTAATTGGTGAAAAGACCTTGAAAAAGATACCAAGGGGCTATCAGTCCGAAACCGCAACAGAAGCACTGCTTTTTACCGGAATGGACGTATTTTTGGAAATTAGTCCGGTACCTGAGGATATATTCAAGAACACGGAAAAGTTTTGCATGGCGCATTATAAGAAGATGCAGCCATTATTTCAGTGGCTGGTGGATAATTTATATTAAGGGCAAGTCCCAAGTTTCATGCCCGGTGCAATCCTTAATAACCCATCATTTCAGGACTTAAGGAGGAGAAATCCCCTATCCACATTATAACTGTGGTGAGATTTCTCCATCCAATCGTCTTTGCATAATCATTTATTAATCAGTTTGTTCCCAAATTCATATGTGGCAGCACTTTGCTTTCCAGAGCCTGCTTGCTTACCGCACCAATCACACCGTCAACTATTTGTCCGCCTTTAAAAACACCCAGCGTCGGAATACTTCTGATTCCATAACGCATGGAAATTTCCTGATTTTCATCGGTGTTCACCTTGACGACTTTCAGCTTTCCCTGATACTGGTCCGCGAGTTCTTCCACCACGGGACCAACCATCCGGCAGGGGCCACACCAGGGCGCCCAAAAATCCACCAGTACGGGCAATTCCGAATTTAAAACTTCTGTATCAAAATTAGTATCAGTTCCTACTATAACGTTTTTCATGTGTTTTTCCTTTGTTTTGTTTAGTGAGTTTGATGCAGCCGGTTTTAAAAGGATTCAGTAGAGCAATATTTTTTTATACTGATATTTTGCAGAAATTGACTGAGGTTAACCAAGGTGAACTGGAATTGGCGGCACAAATATAGTTCTGTCAAGAAAACGGGGATTACGCCGTTCTGAATGTTCCTCCGATGCTTTCCAACCCGAGCACCATCACATAGTTTGGCAATTCTGCATGGAGCCGTTTCATTGGCTCGTCTGCCGGTTCCATTCCCTGCTTAAAAGTCTTGCAATGAATGGGAATAAAGACTTTTGCTTCCAGATCGTGTGCCATTTGCAGAGCCTCCTCCGGTGAACAATGATTCATTCGCCATGGGTAATAGGCGCCAATAGGCATGATCGCGATATCCACTTTTTCGCTGCTTTTCTTGAAGTCGTCGGTAAGCGCCGTATCACCGCCGAACAATAATTTTTTCCCGTTTCTTTCCAGGACATAGGCATTGTAGCTTCGCCCATTAAGGAAATAGCCTTTAGAGCGGTCCCGTTCCCAGGGATAGCGCCACCCAAAATGCCTTGTCTTGAGCGCTTTGATTTTAATATCGTTTATAATGGTGTTTTTGCCCCAGTCAATTTCCTGTAACGATTTCCAGGGAAGATCTTCAATAACATCCATTGTATTGAACGCTGTCAGCACGTCAATTTGCCCCTTATATTTGTTTGCCAGGGATTGCAGTGAAGGATAATCCATATGGTCCATATGTGCATGCGACAGCAGCAACAGGTCCGGCTTTGGAATTTCATCAATGGTTAGCGCGGGAGCCGAATAGCGCGAGGGTCCGATGGTTAACCCCAGCAGAGAAAACCCGATTGCATCAAATAATACCGGATCGGTAAGGATCAGCTTTCCATAGAAATTAATAAGAACGGTGGAATGCCCTACCCAACTGATGCAAATCTCATCGGATTTCCATGATGCAGGTTCCGGCTTCAATTCACTGGAGGGTTTTGCAGTTTTAGCCTGAGTGGTTTTCGAGTTCAAAAATGCCAGGCCGGCAGTGAGCAATCCAATTTTTATAAAAAATTCTTTTCTGTTCATTCCTTGTAACACGAAATATTCAGGGAGTAATACTTACTTAGATGGTTTAAAGTAAAATGAAGATACAGCAATTGTATAATAAACGGAAGGCAAAATAATTTCACCTATCGATAATCACCGGACAGGACGCTGGTTCTTTGCCGCTGCCCGGCTTCTGATCTTATCTAAGGGCAGATACATTTGTCTTAAGCTAACACCTCCCATTATCATCCAACCGTGTCTTTGATCTGAACACTGATGTTATCGCCCGTACCCGGTTTACTACTAAAAAAGGCTGCCCTTTTGAGACAGCCTCTTAAAAATATCATTTTGTATCGTCCTGAAATAGGTTGACAAGAAAGGAATCGACCTATGCGTTATCGCGGACGAGAGCCGGGTCCCCGTAGGACTCAAAACGACTATAGCCTGGCCTTCAAATTGCAGGTTGTGGCGGAAGTAGAGGCCGGCCATTACACGTATCGCCAATCACAAAAGAAGTATGGCATTCAGGGCAGAAGTACAGTTTTGAAATGGCTTCGGAATTACGGTACATTGGATTGGCAAAAAGGAACGACTATGTCTGTCAAACCAAGTCCCGCGAAAGAGATCCGCCGATTAGAGCGAGAACTCAGAGATGCCAAAGCATCAATAGCCATACTTCAAACCGCAATGGATATTGCAGAGCAGGAGTTAGGCATAAACATACGAAAAAAATATTTAGCCAAACTGTCCGACACAGTCGACAACAAAGGGAGAAATTCAGCGTCGCGAAAATAAGCGGACTGTTTGGCGTAAGCAGGCAGGCATATTACAAACGTGAGCAGGCAGCACAGAAGCAGGCGGTTATCGAGGAAAAAGTAATCGCTTTAGTGCAAAAGCTGCGTAAAAGAATGCCGCGTCTGGGAACCCGGAAGCTTTATAAACGCCTCCAAGAAAATTTTGTTCAGGATGGAATTAAGATAGGGCGCGATAAACTATTTGCCATCCTACGCACGCATGGAATGCTGGCGCAGAAACGCCGTCACTATGTGAAAACGACAAATTCAAAACACTGGTTGCGGAAATATCCGAATTTGCTGAGAGGATATGAAATAACGCGACCGGATCAGGTCTGGGTAAGCGATATTACGTATGTTCGAACAGAAGCGGGATTTTGTTATTTGTCGTTGGTAACGGATGCCTATAGCAGAAAGATTATGGGGAGTTGTGTGAATGAAAGTCTTGGTGCGGAGGGTTGCCTGTCTGCCTTAAAGGAAGCATTAGCGAACCGGGTAGAGTTGTCAGGCCTGATCCATCATTCTGACAGAGGATTGCAATATTGCAGTCGAGAATACGTAGCATTGTTGGAGCAGAATAATATTCAGGTAAGCATGACGGAAGGGGGAGATCCGTATGAAAATCCCTTGGCGGAGCGAATGAATCGGACGTTGAAGGAAGAATTTTTTGGGGAGATCAGATTCCGGGATGTCGAGATTGTTCGGAAGGTTGCCAAAGAGAGTATTGCTATATATAACACTGAGCGACCTCATTTGAGTTTATCGATGAAAACTCCTGACGAGGTTCATCGATAAACAGATAACCCCTTTCGGGCTACGCCCTTCAGGGGTTATCTGTTAGTAATTTATTACTTATTTTAACCTAATAAAAAGTGTCTACTTTTTTTAGGACGATACATTTGGTTTAAAGCGTAAACTCATATCACCAAATTCATACTATTTCATTTTATAAAACTTCCACGCCAAAGTTGAATAAGCATAGTCGGATGCTTTACCAAAACTGGTAACTTTAACTTTTGAATAGTGTCCGTCATCATTATACAGCCAGTAAAACTTCGCTTGGTCATTATAAGGCATTCCTTCTTTCCATGTTGCATCAGTTGAGCTATAGACAGGAGGATTGATCGTCTCATCATCAAAAGAGGCAATAGCTCCGCCCTCATGGAAATAAGTTTCGCGTTTTATATCCGTCCGGTTTGAAAAAATGGCTGAGATAAGAGAATCAGTACTGCGGAAATAAATATCCATTGCAGTATTAGGGAAGGTTGTAACCGTTCCTGTTGCTAAAATAACAGCACTGCCACCGACAGATGCCGGAGCATTTGTTTCATAAACGGTTTTGTCGGTATAAGTAGCATTGAGATTGTAAGCAGTGATTGTTTTCGAAGCAACTGTAGAACTGGTTACATTGACAGAATCATTAATTGTAACCGTGCTATCATCCTTAGAGAATGAGGCGCTGAAAATACGCAAAGTAAATTCAACTTTAACTTTATGCCAACCTGGTGTCAAACTGTCATACTGGTAAGGTGTGGTATATGACACTGCAGCTCCATCAATAAAAACTTTTGCACCCAAAGGAAATGTTGTGATCTTTGCAGAACCTTTTGCAGCAACAGGTGATGAGCCAACAGGGTCTGAAGTGGAATCGCTGCATGCTGCAAGTGCGAATGCAAGGAAAAAGAGAACGGGAATTAATATATAATGTTTTTTCATTATTGAACCTTTCAGTTAGAGATTACATTGTTTTATGAAACTAATATGAACTTGTTTTTTTTGGAGCACTGTCATGGGTGTCAATCGCGGATGATAAGATTGCATTCCCAACTTCCATTTGGGAGTACCCAATAAAAGAGAGTCCCCTTCCATAGTAAAAAAAGGTATGGAACCCGTAGAAAAAATAACTCCTCATACCTTAGAAAAGAGTATGAATTGTATACTTAAAAAATGAATTGTCACTTCCAATATAAGAAATTCCGGATTATTATGCATGTTCTATTCCAACCAGGAAAGGACTTCATAAGTGCCCGTTGCAGGGAAATAGGGCGGTGTGGTATTCATGAAACGTTCGTCATATTTCTGGTTATAACGGTATCCCCGGGTAATTGAAGGATTTGAAGTGACGGCAAGCGAATTCGCAACAAGACCGCCAAACAGTTTCAGATTACTGATTGATGAATAATTATCGACATTTTCCACAATTAATGAACCACGCTGAGCCAATAATGAACCCATAATAGTAATATCACCGGCAGTTTTCTGATAATTAAGCTGAACATTGCTTTCCGCAACCAACCCCAAAAGATCGTTGCTTGTTGGATTGGTACGTGGATCAACTTTGTACACGACATCATCAGTAATGAAGATATTACCAGCTTTGAGACTTTTTGATGCGTCATCAAGTGCAGCAATGGTAATTTGGCCATCAAGTATCCCATGAACGTTTACATTTCCCTGTTTCACCAACACAACACCATTGGGAGCAAATGATGATAATGCCTCTGTAGTAGGGTCGCTCCAGGAATAAGTTTTTGACTTCGTCGAGAACTGGTTCGTATCCGATCCCAACATCGTTTTGTATGTCACAGTACCATTGCTGTTAAACGTCAGATCGACATTAATATACGGAGTTGACCCGCTTCCCTGAAAAATTTTTCCACCGGGTGCAGTTGAGGCTGGTGCTATCATTGAGGCTGCGGTATTAGTCACAGTTAAAGGGACGGAAACTCCACTTTGGTAGCCACCAAGAAACTTTGGATTGCTTGTTCCTGAGGCGCTAATACCATTAAGACAGGTTACCTTTCCCATAAATACCGGATTTCCCGTGACATTACAGGTTGTATTAAAATGAATAGGACCGTCACAGGTATCACCCGTGGCAAAATAAACGCCTCCCACGCTATTATAAAAATTACCGAATTTGGCAAAATTGCTTTTTTGCAGGGTAACAATGACAGTATCTTCAATAAAACCGGTTGTTCCACGAACACCATACGCGCCAAGACAAGTCAGTTTTACCAGGTTTCCGCTCCCGGGCATAGTAACTATAACATTAATGACACCGCCGCCAAATGAAAGGTTCGTATAACCTGCACTCCATAACGTACCAGTTCCAACAGATTGGAAAAATGAAGAACAGGCGAGATTGGCTGCGGCCTGTGCAATCTTGGACGCTGCTGATTCGTTATAATACTGAACGAATACATCAACGGTTTTGCCGGTTGTATTCAAGATATTTGCCGTATAAATCATAAAAATGACACTGAAGCCAAGAACGAGAAATATTGAGGCTTTTCCAAACATAGATCACCGGTTATTCAAATTTTTGGAGGAAAGGCGAATTTGTCGCCAATAAATATCAGCATATTTTTGATCGAACGCGTCACCGCTTTCAACTTGAATGGAAATCTGAAGAGATGCGATTCTTCCAGTCTCTGCGCGGGGAACCGGAGCGCTCAGCCGTGCACTGAATGAGTCAAAATAAACAAGACTGAAAATTGTTACGCCAAAAAAGACTTTTTGCGGAGTACCTCCATTTACCTGCCGGTAAATGAAACGATCTCTGGGATTTATAGTGACGGCCATCTCTCCTGTTGCTCCGAGATAGTATTTGATGGTATCAACACTGCCGCTGTTGTCAACATCGCCCACAATAGTAATTGAGGAAGTATCAGCCTGTATGATAGCATCGTTGGTGCTATTAATAACCCCCACCGTTTGACTATACCCGATCCGTCGCATATCCCGTTCAATAACTTCTACCAAACTGAGTAATCCTGCCTGCAACAGATAATCGGTATTATAATATCCCATATTAACAATAGTATTATAATTCACCTGAAAAAGCGAAAGCATCAGGATGCCGCCAATAAACATAGCTCCAATAATATCGAGTATTGTCGTATAACCCATTTGTTACCTGAATACCCAATAAGAAAACACAGTGCTCATTCGGATGGTATCTTTCATCTGGTTGCTTGTTAACGTCACCGTCATTTTTTTACACCAAGTTTGAGTGTTAACCACAACGTCAGGAGCTGTGGGTTGCACATAGCCCACAGAACACCTAATATTAAAAATAGCCGTTTTCAATGTGGTATCAGTGGTAAAGCTATAATTGTTATAGTCGTCAAAATCGTCGTATGTGGAATCCTTATTGGCAATTTCCCCGTACTCAATGCCCAGTGCGGAGGGAGCTGTAAGTTGACTAACTGCCGTTATTGATTTATTAAAAGTTTTATCATCGAAGGATAACCTGCTTGCGCTCTCGATGGTGGATTTAGCCAAGGAAACGGCAACGAGTGCATATTTCGAGTTCTGCGAGGTGTCTTGCGCATTTAACAGGTTGGTGTTGACCCGCACGGTTATCATGCCAAGCAACATCATCGAAAAAAGCGTAAAGAGCATTTGTCCAGTTCCCATTGCAGACTATCTGTTTCTCATAAAAATAATAATATTTAATATAACAAATGCATAGAACAAAAACAGTGTCCTTACGCATAGCAACCGGGGGAGAAGTTTACATTCTTCCAGACAACTTTTCGCGCCGGGCATTCAGCAAACGTTGACCAAATGCAAACCGTAAGAGGTATATACTATTATAGAGCACTGCAAAAAACATTCCACTTATTCGGGCATATGGTTCAGCCTTTTAGACTCCATTTAGGCACTTACCCAGCTAATGCCAAGCTTATTGCACACCCAATACGGAAAAAATTACCAGTAATTTTTACCGATTTAAGCGTGAGAGGTAATTCTTTCGGAATTCGTGAATATGCAGAGTCGGTCTACAAGCCACTTACTAGCATTCGCCTAATTGGGTTCGGCACAGGTAAAAATCGACTTAAAATCGTCCAATTCGCAATATATGTGCGCTAAATACCGGGTTGACAGCAGAGTTTTAACCAAAAATGAGTTAATTAGACTAGGGGAAAACCGGTTGGCATGCTAGTTGCTATCTACCGCATGAAAGCAACTTACATTATTCTTACAACAACAATCCGAAAGGTTCATCATGGGTCAACAACAATTGCTCTTAATCGTGCTCGGCGTTATCATCGTTGGTATCGCTATCGTAGTTGGAATTAACTTGTTCCAATCCAGCGCTGTCGATGCAAATCGTAACGCAGTTATTCAGGATCTTAACGTTTTAGCTTCAAAGGCTCAGGAATATTACAAAAAACCGACTTCATTAGGCGGCGGCGGAAACTCATTTGTTGGTTTCACCATGCCTACCGGTCTTTCAAGCAATGCTAACGGAACCTATGCAATTGGAACTGCTGGAACTGCAACCACCATCATCTTCACCGGAACAGGAACTGAAACCGGAAATGACGGATCAACCAAGGTTAAGGCAACGGCAACCGTTACCAACAGTGCACAACAGCCATCTGTAGCTATAAATAACTAATTTTAGTCTCGAAGCTGCCGGAAATGTACATCCGGCAGCTTTTTTTTTGAAGGAAGGATAAAATGGGTCAACAACAGTTACTTCTTATTGTTTTAGGGGTAATCATCGTGGGAATCGCGATAGTGGTTGGAATTAATTTATTTCAATCAAGTGCAGTGGATGCGAACCGAAATGCAGTTATTAAGGATTTGGTTACGCTAGCCTCAAAAGCACAGGAATATTATAAGAAACCAACTTCATTAGGCGGTGGTGGAAATTCTTTTGTTGGTTTTACGATGCCAACCGGACTTTCAAGCAATGCCAACGGTACTTTCGCAATTGGAACAGCAGGAACTGCTACTACGATTATCTTCACCGGCACAGGGACTGAAACCGGGAATGACGGATCGACCAAGGTAAAAGCAACTGCAACGGTTACTAATTCAGCTCAACAACCAAGCGTAGCAATAAATAATTAATTTGATCCCGACGGAGTTTATACCCCGTTGGGAAATTTAATAAGGAAATATGGGACAACAACAGCTTTTATTAATCGTACTTAGCGTAATCGTGGTCGGGATTGCAGTCGTAGTCGGGATTAATCTTTTTCAGGCTAATGCTGTTGATCAGAACCGGTCCGCGGTTATTGGCGATCTCCATCACATCGGACACCTCGCACAGTCCTATTATAAACGTCCCACCGGATTCGGTGGCGGCAATGGCTCATTTGTTGGGTTCACCATTCCAACGATGCTTGCATCTAGCCAGAACGGAACTTATACCATATCAACCGCAGGAACTGCTACCCAAATCACCATACAGGGAATTGGCACAGAAAAAGGCGATGACGGAACAAACGGGGTAAAATACCAGTTCACTGCCTATAACAATACTGTCAATTTTACTCTGGTCAAGTTAAACTAGATTCATATTTAGCAATTCTCTCCAGGTTTTGTTTTCTCCCTTCCTGTTTTATTGTATATTTCCTTCATGTTTCAGTTTCCACATGGTTTAATGCCGCTAAAAATAATTGGCATTGTCTTTTTGTTACATTGCTTTGTTTCTGCTCAAAGAGGCAGCAACTTTAATCCAGGCAGCTACATACCCGGAGAACACTCTCCTGTTCAGAACGGTCTGCATGCTTATGAAACCGGGATTACTCCAACTGAAAAACGAAAACTAATCGAATCCCTTCTAAACGGCTCCTTTTTCGATACTACCATTTGCGGAATTACCATTTCTGACCTGACTGACAGCAGTTTTATATTTCGTAAGAATGAGAACCTGCTTCTCCGTCCGGCATCAAACCTGAAACTTCTTACAAGTGCGGCAGCATTCCTTTTTCTTGATTCGACTACGTACTTCCGAACAAAATTATCGTATACAGGCAAAATCAGGGGGCATATTTTGGACGGCAATCTGGTTATTACCGGCGGAGGAGATCCCTGTTTTTCAGTTACCGATATCGACTCTTTTACCGATGCCTTGAAAAAGGCAGGAATTAAAAAAATTAAAGGAAACCTTACCGCAGATCAATCTTTCCTCGATTCCCTGTACTGGGGCGAAGGCTGGATGTGGGACGACGATCCTTCCCCTGATGCGCCCAGGCTTTCAGCTCTTTCGATCAATAAAAACTCCACTACCGTTATACTCAATTGCTCTGAGAAAGGCTCTATTCTCTCTTTTGCGGCCAAACCAGATTCCCGTTATTTCACCTTCGCAAACAAACTGTCTCCCGCAAAAAAAAATGACTGGGATGTTACCGTCACCCGAGACTTTTTGAATCACACGAATAAAATAATTTTTCAGGGGACAAAAGGACGAACCGACACGTGCATAGTCGCGTCACTTAATATTGAAAACCCGGCGGGTTTCTTTCTTTATTTCATGAAGGAACGTCTTGCGGCGCAAAAAATTGATCTTTCAGGAAAGCTTTCGATTTCACCCCCGGAGGGCCCAAGTCACCTGATTGCAGAGATTACCCGGGACCCAAAACTGGTACAATTGGAGATGAACAAGACCAGCGATAATCTTGATGCAGAAATGCTGCTACGGCTTTTGGGAAGTAAAAATAAGACGCACCACATTTCTGCCCGGGACGGTATCCGGTATATCGACAGCCTTATTACAATGAGCGGGTTTAACCCTGCCAATTACCGCATTACAGATGGGTCTGGAGTGTCACACTATAATCTTGTCAGCCCTGCTTTGCTATGCGGAGTGCTTTCCTGGCTCTACCATGAAAGGCCAACGGTGTGCCATAACCTGATCGAAACGTTACCCATAAGCGGTGTTGACGGCACATTGCAAAACCGGATGAAAAACACTGTTGCCGAAAAACGAGTCATGGCAAAAACAGGAACTTTGAGCGGCGTCAGTTGTCTTTCCGGGTATGTCACCTCATCAAATTCCCATATCTATGCATTTTCCATAATGCTTGAAAATTATACTGAGAGTGCCTCATGGGTTCGGGGTTTTCAGGATGAAATTTGCAAGATACTTGCCCAATAACCATTACACCGGTTTTTCCCTTCATTGCCCAAATCGGAAAGCTGAAAATCTGTCGCCTTGCCGTATATTATGGGTTGATCTGATAATTTTTGATAACAAATTGAACGTTCTCTTTACATGAAAAAAACTGGAATTGTGATATTGATAGCAAGTGTGGTTTCCCTGTACTCCGGTTGTGGAAAACAAGAAGAGCAGCAGCCGGAAAAACCTGCTTATGAGCTTTCTTCCTCGTCAAAAGTCCCGACCTTTGAAGGAGCCAAGGCATATGGCAACATTGAGAAATTTGCCTCTTTTGGTCCCCGTGTACCAAATACAAAAGCTCACGAAGCAGCAAAAGAGTACATCATTTCGACTGCACTTCCACTGGCGGACAGTGTGGGCAGGCAGGAATTTGAGCTAAACGGCTATGATGGTGAAAAGCTTAAGCTCACCAATATAACGGTATCGTTTAACCCCTCACAGAAAAAACGCATTCTCATTTGCACACACTGGGATTCGCGTCCCTGGGCAGATGCGGAAAAAGACAAAGCAAAACACAACACGCCAATACTGGGCGTTAACGATGGCGGCAGCGGCGTTGGTATACTTTTAGAACTGGCCAGAGTTATGCACGAAAACAGACCATCAATCGGGGTTGATCTTGTGTTTTTTGATGGCGAGGATTATGGCAAACATTCTGAGCTCAATAACTTTTGCCTTGGTTCCAAATATTTTGCGGCAACAAAGAATGATTACTCCCCTGCTTTCGGCATTCTCCTTGATCTTGTGGGTGATAAGGAAGCAAAATTCTATAAAGAAGAAAATTCAGTTCAGGCAGCTGAACAGGTGGTTGACCTCTTTTGGGAATCAGCAGCTAAGGTTGGTGCCGGATCGTTTGTGAATGAAAAAAAATATGGCATCTATGATGATCATACGCCGCTGAACAACGCAGGCCTGCGCACCATCGATATAATTGATGCTGAATTGGTTGGGGCTGATGAAGCGCTGGGCAGAAGAGCATACTGGCACACGCTTAACGATACCATGGAGAACATCGGAGAACAAACCATTGCAGAGGTAGGGAAAACCGTGACCAATTTTATTTATTCACTGATAATAAATCAATGATCTATACATCGCGCACGGGCATACGTCTTTCCGTGGAACATAAAAGGCCGGCAGAGAAAACGAGCACTGCTCTTTTTTGCCTGCACGGATTTGCCTGTTCAAAAGAAGAATGGCATTTCCCTTTTCCCGGCGCAATGAACAATACTGCTTTGATCACTGTGGATTTGCCGGGCTTTGGCGACAGTTCAACACCCGAAGATCCGGGCTTTTATTCCAGTAAAACTCTTAATGTCCTTCTGCTTGAGCTCTTGGAAGAGTTCGGGTATAAACACAATGTTTTGCTTGGATACTCAATGGGCGGAAGGTATGCGCTTTCATTTGCAACCGAGCATAGCGACAAACTGGTTGCCCTCATTTTGGAAAGCTCTTCCCCAGGTATTTATGACAACAAAGAACGGATGCAACGTAAAGCGGCTGATACAGAATTAATAAATGGGATCATCAACGGAAGCATTGGGGAGTTTGTTGATTTCTGGCTTTCCCTTGAATTATTTAGAACACAAAAACAGCTTCCTCTTTCCACCCAAGACTTCATCCGCTCAGAAAAAATGCAGAACTCCAAAACAGGACTAATAAACTCGCTTAAGGAGTTTGGAACAGGTACCATGAAACCACTTTGGGATGATCTTAAAGGGATTTCATTACCCGTTTTGTTGATAGCCGGCGAACTGGACAAAAAATACAGCGCAATTCAGAAGAGGATGAAGGAACTTATGCCAAACGCAGCCTGTTCGATTATTGCCGGTGCAGGTCATAATACGCATATTGAAAAACCTGTCGAATTTGCTACTTTAGTTCATTCATTTATTCAAAATCTTTCATTAGGATGAGATCATACTATGCCATTTCACTGGAACAGAGCAAAAGTTTACGACGATATTATTTATGAAAAAATGGATGGTATCGCCAAAATAACCATCAACCGACCAGAAGTACGAAATGCTTTCAGGCCTGAAACCGTACAGGAAATGTATGAGGCTTTTATCGACGCGAGAGAAGATGCAGAGATTGGTGTAATTCTGTTGACGGGATTTGGACCGGCCGATGACGGCAAGTATGCCTTCTGTTCCGGTGGTGATCAGCGAATACGCGCTGACAAAGGTTACATGGGCGGCGATGGTGTTCCGCGGTTGAATGTTTTGGATTTGCAAAAATTGATTCGCAGCATTCCCAAAGTGGTGATAGCCCTCGTTGCCGGTTATGCAATTGGGGGCGGGCATGTTCTGCACGTTGTTTGTGATCTGACCATTGCTGCAGATAATGCAATATTTGGACAGACCGGTCCAAAGGTTGGCAGTTTTGACGGCGGCTTTGGTGCAAGCTATTTGGCACGACTTGTTGGTCAGAAGAAAGCGCGCGAAATATGGTTCCTCTGCCGCCAATATAATGCTGAGGAGGCCAAAGACATGGGGCTGGTCAATACGGTTGTTCCGGTTGAGCAATTGGAAGCCGAAGGCGTTAAATGGGCAAAGGAGATACTCGTAATGTCGCCACTGGCAATCCGGTTACTTAAATCTGCTTTTAATGCTGAGTTGGACGGGCAGGCCGGCATTCAGGAACTTGCCGGGAACGCAACCCTGCTGTACTATATGAGTGAAGAAGCTCAGGAAGGCAAAAAAGCCTATTTGGAAAAGAGAAAACCCGATTTCGAAAAATTCCCCCGCCTTCCATAAGATGAGACAAACGGATCTCTGATGCAAAACACCATCTCAAAACCACACGCGTGGCTTCTTGCTTCGCGCCCCAAAACCTTGTTGGCTGCCGTGGTGCCGGTAATTGTTGGCGGTGCCTTCGCTGGCATGACCCATCATTTTTCGTGGCTTGCGACAGCGGTAGCGCTTTTTTGTTCTTTATGCATTCAGGTGGGAACAAATTTTACCAACGACCTGTTCGATTATTTAAAAGGAGCCGACACAGCCGAACGCGTTGGTCCGTTGCGTGTATTGAACGCGCACCTCATCTCAAAAACCGAAATGCGTAATGCTATCACCCTAGTTTTCGGTTCTGCATTCTTCGCGGGGCTCTATTTGGTGTGGATTGGCGGTTATGTCATATTTATTGTAGGGGTGCTCTCCATCATTGCGGGATTCTTATATACAGCAGGACCCTACCCACTTGCCTATAACGGACTTGGCGATCTGTTCTCCTTTCTGTTTTTTGGTGTTGTTGGAACAACCGGCACCTATTATGTTAATACGCTGCAATGGTCCAATACGGCATTGCTAGCTTCAATTCCCGTTGGAGCACTTATTACCGCCATACTCGTGGTAAATAACTACCGTGATATTGAACAGGATGAAAAGGCAGGCAAAAAAACTCTTGCCGTTAAATTTGGCAAAGGTTTCACAGAAGCAGAGTACATACTGCTCATATGCATGGCATTTTGCATTCCTATTGGACTTGTGATTTTTATGCACTATTCATTTTGGCTGCTCCTCCCACTGCTATCGTTACCACTTGCCGGAAGGATGATCGTATTGCTTTACAAGCTGAACGGTGAAGAGCTCAATGGACTTCTTGAACTTACGGCAAAGTTCTCAGCCTTGTTTGGCCTGCTTTTTTCAATCGGAGCATTGCTTTGATCATTTCAAGAACTGCACTTCTGCCGATGGTAGTAAAACTGGTGCGACCGCTTACTACAGGGCATACTACATTTTATGAACGCAACATCTGGATTATAAAAATCGTTGCCGATGACAAAGAGTTTGCCGGCGAAGTTTCACCGCTGCCTGGGTTCAATTCAGAAAACACGGCGACCGTTGAGTTGTCATTCAATCTCTTTAATTCTCATCTGAATGAGAAAAAAGAATTGAATTCGTTGCAAGATATAGTAACGCTTTTGCATCAATTTTCAAGTCATCCGGCATTTAAAAGTGGTTTGGAACAGGTCTTGTTGCAAGCCTATACTTCGATTCATGCTGTTCCACTGACAGAACTTTTGAATAAAGAAAGGTCGCTCACTTCTCTTCCGGTTAATGCAACAATTGGCATACTCGACACCCAGGAAACCATTGAGCATATTCGCGAACTGATGGATACCGGATTCCGCTGTATTAAGATGAAAGTTGGCAGAAAGTATCTAGACGACGACATCCGGATAGTCAATGCGGTGTTCGACGCGTTTGGGGACAAACTGGAGATCAGGCTTGATGCAAACCGTTGTTGGAAATTCAGCTACGCCGTCACTTTTTTCCAGGGGATAAATCATCTGCCGGTGTCCTATATCGAAGAGCCGGTAGCTGATTTTGCACAATTCAGGGCACTGCGTAATTTCACGCACATTCCACTGGCAGCAGATGAATCAATTATTGACACAAACACTGCTGAACAGGTGATTAGAGAACATTTGGCAGATGTTTTAATCATTAAACCTGGTGTATTTGGCGGGATACTATCGTCGATGGACATTATTCAAAAGATAATGGCTCATGATAAGCAGGTAACAGTCACAAGCTCTTTGGATACACCGCTGGGGAAAAGAAAAGCTGTTGTAACCGCAGCATTACTTGACAGGTGCAGCCCCTGCGGCCTCGACACTGTCAGGCTCCTCGCCGATAATCCATTCGATGATTTTTATCCGGTGGTTAATGCGCAGATATTCTGCGAAGATTTGTGCATATAAATTATTTAACGAATTATTTCACACATATCAGTTTGTTGACTGCAACCAACTTACCATCAACCGTTAGTCTGCAAAAATAGATCCCGCCGGCAAATCCTGATGCATCGAATTCCACCTGGTATTCACCACTGCCTTTCATTGCATCAATAAGCAAAGCCAGTTCGTTTCCCAGGATATCATAAACCAACAGACGCACTCTCCCTGCTTCCATAATCTTATACCGGATAGTTGTCGAAGGATTAAATGGATTTGGATAATTTTGCAAAAGCGCAGTGTTAGAAATGCGAGATGGTTTCTCTTCAACGGGCGTTGCCAGGTTTGAGCCATAGCGCAATATTGCGCCATATCCACAAGCCCATATCGTGGAATCGTTTATTGACGTTAAGGAGAGGATAGGCGTCTCAGCCTGCCAGCAAGTGTTAGTCCAGGATATGCCATCATCAGTTGATATAAAGATCGCACCATTCCAACCTCCGGTATAGACTGAAGTGCCTGAAACATACTTCCCGGAAAATAACCCTTTGCCTGGCGGAGGCGTCATTAAGTTCCAGGTGTTTCCGGCATCCGAAGTGCCGTAAAGAAGTGCGTAGGAACCAGTACCGCCGAATGCAAGCCCGGTATATTTATCTTTGAAAGAAATTGCATAGAGCGGTCCGTTTGCCTCCAGTTCTTTATTCCAACTTTCACCACCATCTGAGGTTTTAAGAATGGTGTTTTGCCCAACGCAAAAGCCGACAAATTTATCGATAAAACAAATGCCGTTTAATTCGTTGCTTGTCCCACTGATTTTTTGTCTCCATGTCTTACCTCCATCTGTTGTTATAACAATTGAACCAAAGGCACCACAGGCATATCCATTATTTTGATCTGCAAAGCAGATAGCATTCATGCACGAATTTGTTGGAAAAGAAATTGTTTCCCAGGAGTTACCGCCATCATTCGACGCAAGGTAATTGTTACCGGTTGCAAACGCAGTTAAAGTACTAACCTGAAATACGGCTTTCAGTGAATCGTTCACCCCGGTTGTCTTTCTATTCCAGGTTTTCCCCCCATCGGATGTTTTGAGTATCAGTCCGGATGCACCGCAGGCCAATCCTTGCGTTGCATTAATGAAATGAATAGAAGAAATCTGGTCGCGACACACCGCTTCAGTAACAGCCTTCCAATTGCCGCTGCTCTGTTTATAAATGATTCCTGCATCACCACAGACCAGCAAATCACCAGACGCAGTTACTGTGAATCCATTTAAACATTGCAGCACCGGAGGGGAGATTAGCTCCCAGTTCACGCCTCCATCGGTTGATTTCAAAACTGTTCCGTTGCTGCCAATAACGTATCCGAGATCATTGGTGATGAAAGAAATTTTTGTTGCAGTGAAATCCTTAAATACAGCCGGATTGCTCCAGGTAATGCCACCATCGGTTGATTTGTAGAGCGCCCGCCCGGAAGCAATATAAATTGCAAGTGATGAAGGATAGGAAATTGACAGAAACTGGTCGCTATAAGGGAGATTCATTTTAATGAAAGACTGACAGGCATCAGTGGTCCGGTATACCGCGCTACCTACTGCATACCCGATTTTTGTGCTCACCAGCAAAACATCCCTCAGTTGTAATAGCTCTGGTGCAGTGGGAACCGACCAACTATCACCCCCATCTGTAGACTTGATGATTTTGCTGCCGCCGGCAGCTACCATGAGGCTTTGCGAGATAATGCTTATACTTAAGAGATTTGTTTGGACAGGAAGAATTTTCGAAGTCCAGGTTATACCGCCATCAACCGATTTAACGATTAAACCGTTTTCACCTACAGCCACAATTAGCTGCTCCCCATACGAATCAACATCGTACAGATGCCCCATTTTACCGGCAGGTGCAAGCGTCCAAGAATTACCACTATCAGTTGAACAAAGGATGGTGCTTCCCCCGCCTACAATAAATGCTTTGGATTGATTGATATATTTGATGGCAGACAACACATTGCCCGTCGGAACAGGATTTTGCCAAATCCACTGTGCTTTAATTGGAGAAGAGAAGAGGATAACAGTAAAGACAAAAAAGATGTAATGCTTTTTCATAACGACCCATTACTGTCAATAAAATAAATTATTGTATATAACTTAAATAAAATACTAACGGTTAGCCAAAAGATTTTTTTTGCAGCATTTTGAACTCATCCCCATCCCTGTGAGTCAGGGCTCACTCCGAAAATCAAATTTGCTTTTAGTTGCCGGGATCACGAAATTACGCTTCTTACGTTTATGAATTTAGTTCGCATATCCTATTTACTAACAAGGCATGTTATGAAAAAAATTCTACTCGTTCTTATCCTGTTAACCACCTCTCAATGCTGGGCACAATTGTTGCCTCAAGCAGATGTTATCAAGTCTACAAATGTCATGGTAAAATTCCGGGCCAACATGTCTGTCCAGATCAAAAAGGGAGCGTTTACCCCAGGTATGGATAGTGTTGTCATCAGGGGCAACTTTCAGGTTGATGCCGGCGATGTAAGTGACTGGCAAGGACATAAGTTTAAGCTTTCACCTGCTACGCCAAGTGATTCAATCTATTCTCTAACGGTCTCGCTTCCCATTACGGTAGTCGGGAAAGCTATGCAGTATAAATTCGTAAAGAATGACACATGGGAAATCAACTCTCCGACTTCAAGCGGGAACCGGGAATTTACCGTTGCAGCGTCTGATATGGATTTACCTGTCGGTTATTTTAATAATGACAGCATTTATATCCCAAAACCTATCGTCAAGATGACGGTTAATTTTACTGCCGATATGACTTCGCTCATCGGTAGCGGGATTGGATATTTTGATCCGACCTCGGACTCCATTCAGGTCATGGGATTGGATTGGAATGGTCAGTCAATGGTTTCACCGGTAAACCGCACCCTGAAAGCAAATCCGTTAACACCGGGTCTGTATTCCGGATCTTTGACTGTTGCATCAACGTTTGGTGACACGGCTGAATGGAAGTTCAAGGCATTCCCCGATGCACGTTTTGTGAATAACGGATGGGAAACCATTGATAATCGCAAAATAGCTTTCCCGACAAAAGATTCGATTATTACTCTTCCCGTATTAACCCCGGTAATAAGCCCCATTCCTCCTCCTCCAGTAAGGAGTACAACCACTTTCAAAGTCAATATGGCCGTGCAGATAAAGAAAAAAGCCTTCACTCCGGGTTCGGACAGTTTGTTCATACGAGGTGATTTCCAGACCGATGCCGGTGATACAAACGGTAACTGGCAAGGCGTTAAGTTCAGATTAAACGCACCTTCGCTCTCCGATAGCATTTATTCTATCACAGTTACTTTTCCAAGCGCATCAAATGGACTATTTTACAACTACAAATTGGTAAAGAGTACAGAGGTATGGGAAACCAATGAAAACAGAGTTTTCCGGGTTACAGGCACAAACCAGACACTGCCAACTGTTTATTTCAATAACGACAGTATCTTCTTCGAAAGACCACCTGTGTTACTCACCCTCAATTTTACGGCTGACCTCTCAGGAATTCTGGGAACCGGTGCCGGACATTTTGATCCGGCGAAAGATTCAATCCTGGTTATGGGGCTTGATTGGGATATGCTGGGGATTATCCAGGGTACTCCCGTCAGAAAGATGGCACCGGATCCGGTTCATCCAGGAATATATACTGCACAATTAACCGTGGGAGGTGTACATGGTGATTCGACCAGGTTTAAATTCAAAGCATATCCGGATGAACGTTTTGTAAACAGTGGATGGGAAACCGGAGTAGACCGGGTGATATGGTATCCGTCCAAAGATACCACATGGAATCTTCTCGTGATCGTTCCCTCAATAGCCCCCATTCCTGCAGAAAATACTACATGGAAAGAGCAAATCAACATTAAGGATAAAGGCACTACTTCTTCACAGAAGCTAACCTTTGGCACTTCTCCGGTTGGCACTAACGGTATTGATGCCAGCCTCGGTGAAGCGGCATTACCACCGGTTCCTCCCAGCGGTGTGTTCGATGCGCGTTTTGAACTGCCTATCACACCATCGGAAAATTCACTGACCGACATAAGAAGTGATACATTGAAAAGCGCTACATGGCTCCTGAGGTTCCAGCCCGGGGTTGACGGATATCCGTTTACGCTTCGTTGGAACACAGCAACACTTCCTACAGGCTCTTTCTTCCTGAAGGACAATATCACCGGAACGGTTGTCAATATAAATATGACCGTGCAGGACAGCCTCGTTATTACCAACACGGGGATCAACGCATTGCAAATTGTCTATTCAAAACAAATATGCAAAGATGTGTTCGTGACGTCAGGATGGAACATGGTTTCCATCCCGGTAGTTGCCAATGATACAACTCCAAGTGTTCTCTTCCCACTGCTAAACTCTCCTGCGTATAGTTTCAGCAATGGCTATCAAACAGCCACTTCATTAAACCCCGGCAAGGGCTATTGGATACGCTATCCACAAAGCGCAACAGTAAACATCTGTGGCCGACAGGCCGGAAATGCCGTTCCCCTGGTCGCCGGTTGGAATCTGATTGGTGCTTATGCAAATGACATAACCATTGCGGGACTAACAACTACACCGGCAAATATTATTAACTCACCGTTCTATGAATTCAGTAACGGATATATCGTGCCCACAATTCTAACCTGCGGAAAAGGTTACTGGGTAAGAACAACCCAGGCCGGGACACTCAATCTGGGAACGGTTGCAAAAGCAGGGATAAGTGCTCAGGCAACTATCGAGAAAGAGTGGACAAAGATCATCATCTCCGACAGGAACGGAAAATCGTCCACTCTGTTTGCGGCAACCAAGGCAGCAAATGTGGCATCATTTGACTTACCACCACTTCCCCCTTCCGGGCTCTTTGATGTACGATACAGTACGCAGCGTAGCGTTGAGATATTGGGAACAGATGCACAGCAAATTCAGATTACTGGCGCATCCTATCCTGTTGAGATTCGCACTGAAGGAGCCGCGGTAAAAGTCACCGATGCGGTTACCGGTAAAATGCTCAACACCACACTCAATAACAGTAAGTATATAATCGATAACCCGGCGATAAGCGTTCTTAATGTTCAGCTAATGGTAAAACCAATTGCCTTCGAATTGCAACAGAACTACCCGAATCCGTTTAATCCGGTAACTACCATAAAATTCGGTTTGCCCGAGAAGACTAATGTGACCCTGACCATCTATAATCAGATTGGCGAACGAGTTACCATACTGGCAAACGAAGCAATGGACGAGGGCTATCATTCAATTAACTGGAATGCAATGAATATGCCATCCGGCATTTATTTCTATGAATTGAGGACAGAAAAATTCACGTCGGTTAAAAAACTGATCTTATTGAAATAGTACCACTGATTAAGCTGATTTAATTGATTCCTCTGAAGAAATGGTAATTGCATCAGAAAAATAACGGGAAACATAAATTTGGCATGAAAAACAAGGCCGCCCTGGTAACTCGGGGCGGCTTGTTGGGCAATGTTTAGCATTAATTTTGTTTCCAAACAGCCGGGCATATTCAACCCCTGAACGGGGTTGGGGATTCATCTTCCTTCTTTCAAGGCTACCAAAATACAAACCCTACGGGTTTGCCGAATAATACGTTTGCAGTGTGATTAATGTATAGATATTACCGCGGTAATGCATCCTTGTTGGGAAATTGCACCCTTGGTGTAATATTGAGCAATTTCATTAAATCCCGGTAGACTTACTATTGACAGCAATTGCATGAAGCAAAGGGCACATAACGCCGTCGGGAGTTATGCTTGTATCACGAAATCAACCGAATCAGCTGCCCTATTTCATTAACAGCATTTTGCGCACGTCAACAAACGAGTTTCTGCCAAGCCTTGCTTCAAAACGCGCAAAATACAATCCACTGGTCAGGTTAGCTGCCGAGAATTGGACTTCGTGTATTCCGGCAGTAACAAACCCGTCGACCAAATTTGCAACCTGATGACCGAGCACATCATAGACCTTCAAGGTAACCTGAGCGGCTGCGGGCAAGTCATAGTTGAGTATCGTACTTGGATTGAATGGGTTCGGGTAGTTCTGGTGCAGAGCGTACTTCTCCGGCAATGTTGCTTTATGGTTAATTAGTTCAGTGGCAACACTTGACTTATAGTTAACAGTTATTTTCAGATTGGTGACAGCGAGTCCCAACGTATAATTACCTGAACCCACCATGGGAACATCAATCAGAGCTCCCGTAATTTCATCCTGTAATCTGGCCGTATCCTTAGCAGGCAAGTTCCAACTGAGAGAAAATTTCTTTCCGGACCCCAGTTGGTATTGGATGTGGTAAACTATAGCTGCAGTCGAAGAATCAGTCCCTTGTCGATAATCCTTAAATGAAGCGTCTCCATTCGGGATAATCAGACGTGCATCAAAAACACCAGCGGGAGGGACCGGGGGAAGTGGTGCCTCGCCCAGTGCATAATCGATACCATCAGTGGCGGAGGCATCAAGCCCAATAGTAAGACTGGTTGAACTGCTGTCGTCGGTGACTGTTATAGGGATAATAACCGAACCAGTGGAAGCATTTACCAACGTGGTAAAACTAAACACATTGGAAAAGGCACTTCTGCCACTGGCATTTTTTGCCGAAACTTTCCAAAAATAGGTAGTACTTTTTGCAAGCCCGTTAAGTTGTTTTGAAGTGTCCGTCAAAGTTGAGTCATAGAAGACAGTTGTGGTAAACTCGCTGTTATCTGATACAAAGAGAATATATTGCGTGGCCCCAGTTGATGCTGCCCATGTTAATTTTGGATTGGTTGCAACTCCCATGGCAGCATTTTGCGGCTGCAAAAGAACCGGTGCAGCGGGTACAAGCAACATCAGCGCATAGGTAACAGTCATTTTCAATTTTCCCAAAGTTGGGTATGTAACTGTATAGCTTCCGGTCCCCGTCAGGGCCATATCAATGAGGGAGCCCGTAACTTCATCCTGCAGTCTTGCACTTACTCCGAGAGGCAAAGCATAGGAAATCCGGCAGACAGTTCCTTCTCCAAGTTGCCAAGCAATATGATGCTCCTTTGAACCGTTGAAAGAAGAGGTGCCGTTACGATAATCGTTTAGCGATGCGTCCAGCGAAGGGGCCGGCATCATAAAGCGTGAATCAAAAACACCGGTCGGCGGCATGGGTGGAAGGGGTAGTTCACCCAACGAGGCATCCAGTGTGTCTGTTGCAGAGGGAGACAAGCCGAAGTGCATTACAATTGCTGTATTGTCGTCCGTTATGGTAAGAGGAATATTCACAACCGGCGTCTGAGCAAGTGCAATAACGCTAAGAGCTAAATATGCAAATAAGCAGCAAATTTTCCTAAACATTGTATCTCCAGATAAGTTGGGGGATAAGCTAAAAACCTGGCATCATTCCGGTCAATTACCGAAGCAGCCTTTTAGAACCAGAGAAAATCAATGATCCATCATTCTATAAAGAAGCATTTAAAGTTAGTAAAAAAACAGATAACATTCAGTATTCCGGATTAAAATCCACAGACGCGCTAAAATTCACATTATTATCTTCTTCTTAGCACAAGAACACCAATAGTGATGGCCAAGGTCTACCACCCGTACTTCTTTTTTGCTACTACAAAGTCATACTATTTTAGTAACATCAGCTTTTTGATTGCAGTAAAGCTATTGGCTTTCATCGAATAAAAATAAACACCGCTGCTTAAAGAGGCCGCATTTAGTTCAATGGTATACTCGCCGGTATCCTTTTGCTCATTCACCAGCGTCTTAACTTCATTGCCAAGTATATCGTACAGTTTGATTGTTACGATTGCGTTGGACGGCACCTGATAGGTAATTATTGTTGTTGGATTGAACGGATTTGGATAGTTTTGCAACAGACCGAAAGCAACCGGCTTAGCAATAGCCGCTACTTCCAACCGATCAATGTTTTCATTGGAGAGGAGGACAGACTTTTTGCCATTCACCGTCGCACTAAACAGCTTTCCTCCTGTTGCCTTGTCCCTGAGCACCAGCCCTGCCCCATCAATACTGATATGAACAGGATACCGAGCGCCTTGAATCCAAATATCTTTTGCTGCGGCACCAAGCTTTTCGACACTGCTTTGCGAGCCGAAACGAACATCAAATGTCCCGGCCGGCGGCATTGGCGGTAAATCGAATTGACGCATTGGTTGTTGGGTAAGGATCTCACCGACGACTGTATAAAGCGTAGTCGATCTGCCGGCAGCGTCTGATACTGTTATTCTTCCCCATTCTTTTGGTGGAAGCACTTCCGCCATCGCGTTCACCTTTTCAAGTGCTGGATTCAAGTTGATAAGGCCAGCTTGTGAAGTTCGCACCCAATATCCTTTGCCAGGAATTAAGGTCGTTGCCAATTTATAGCCCTTATCGTACTCATAGAAAGGGGACGTTATAATATTGGAAGGCGTAGAGGTTACCGCCCCAACTGAAACGCTAGTGTTGTATACACCAAACAGATTCCATTCGTTTGCAACTGCAATAGTTTTACGGGTAATGCCACCACCGTCAATCGTCGATGTAGTACTGTCGGAAAACTTAAGCCAATATCCAATTCCATTGCTCAAACTTGTGGTCGAACTGTAGGTCTTGTCATAGGTAAAAGCCTGACTGATCGAATTGGGAAAAACTGAAGACAGACTCATATCAGGCGTTGCGACTGGTACAGACACCAAGTTCCAATTTTTCAGCATCCTGATACTGCTACGGACAGATCCGTAGGTAATTGTCATTTTTAAATTACTTATAGTGAGATCAGAAATAATAAGGGAGTCATTCCCTTTCATTTTTTTGTTCACCATATTTCCTGTCAATATATCTTGCAGCACACCAGTAATATTGTCCGGTAATTCCCACTGGATAGTGATGGTTGTTCCCCCTGTTGCTGGCTGATATTTTAATTCATATGTTTTATTACCAGAAAACGAGGATTTTTCTTGACGGTAATCATTATATAAACCAAATCCAATGGGAATTGCAATATGTGTTCCAATAAATCTGGCGTCAAACACACCTACAGTATTTAGTTTGGAAGCTTCCGTCTCTCCCAGAGCTACATCAATACTATCGGTGGCAGCCGGATCTATTCCAAAGCGCAGATATTGATTTCCACCGGCATTGTCCTTTATTGAAAGTTGCAGATCAACAGCAGGCGGTATGGCGGCGCGAATAGTAAACGTATTGGGGCTTACCGCAAAAACTGCAGGATGATCGACATCGCTGACCCTTATTCTGCAATGAGTTGACGGTGTATTGGGAGGGGTCCAATCAATGGAAAAAACACCATCAGCTGCATCCACAGAACAAATAGTGAACCAAGTCCTATCGTCAGGGGTATACTCAATTTTAATAATAGAGATGTAACGGGACATCCCTTCAATATATTCATCCGTTTTGGTAGTAAATACTTCACCTCCAATTGGAGAAATAAGCGAAATCTGTGGCTCAAGGGCCCAATCAAAAAAGGTGGAGGAATCTGTAACGGCGACCAGCAAATTATTTATGTAGTATATAATACTGACTTTCGGATTTTCCCTACGGAAGACCAAATTGGGTGGAACCGCAGTGAATCCGTTTAGACAGGTAATTTGAGCAGTTAAGATAAGAATGGAATCACCTGCCTTGATCCAGCACCCGTTTCCCGCTCCTGGAACTGGGCTGGTAGCAAAACGCAACTGCCCTGGGTTAGTTGTCAAGCTGATTGTAGGATTCCTTGGGTGTAAATTTACAGGAAGATCGCTTGAAACTATGGCCAAGGTTGCCGTGCCTTTGAGCCAAGTTGCATTAAAATCCAAGACAAACTGCCCCATTGCATATTGCACCCTGGCCGTGGAAGTATTTTTAAACCAAAGTGAAAACGTTGATGTGGTATCACTGGTTTTACCATTCAGTAAAACACGAAGCGTGGAAGTCGGAAGTTGTGCATACACTGCACCACTTAACAGCACAACGGCAAATAACACCAAAAGCATTTTTTTCATTTCTTTTCCTTTTAATATCGACCTGACCACCAAGGGTAATCAACAACTGAATTCGTTAACTTGAGCAGGTCAGTGAAACAGCACTGAAATAATCCCGAAAATTTGTTTGACGTTGGGTACAACACTTCTCGCAGAAAATGACGGAAGGGAATCCCAATAAGTAAATAAACAGCCAAACACTTCAGAGTAATATAACGCCGCACAAAGTTCCGTTGAAAATCCGGCGGACGTCCACCTGATTCCAATTACCACAGCGTCCCAGAATCTGCAAAGAAACATGGAGGATCCTTTGCAAAAGGTGCAGTAAAAATAGGGAAAGTTCTGTGTTTTGGCAAACTACCAGACAAACCCGGCAGCAATCCAACTTTAGGCTTCACTGCCCCCGAGAAATGATATTACAAAAGATACCCCAAGAGAATTTTTTTGCTCAGTTCCTATCCCCTACGTAAATAAATTGCTGCAACTCTTCGGCTGTATAAAAAATATAATCAGGGTTCATCGCGATAACTTCATCTTTTGCATAGCTGTCCCATACAACGGAAGCAATGTGAACGCCAGTCTCACGGGCTGCCAAAATATCCGGCGGAGCATCGCCAATCATTAACACATCATCAGGCAGTAAATGAAACTTGTCCAAAAACATTCGTATTCCTTCACCACTAGGCTTGTGTTTAACAACATCGTCCCCGGAGATCAGCAGACTGAAATAGGAGTAGATATCAAGCTCACGGAGTGTTATTTCGGAAGCAACCCGGCCTTTACCGGTAAAAATGCCCAGTATTACACCATTTTTTTTCAATTTTTCCAAAAGCGGGAAAAGCCCTTCATAGAGATTTACCTGGCCATGGTTTTCTTCATAATAGCGGTAATAATCTTCCTTAACTTTGGCATGAACTTCCGGGAAAAGTTTTTCAATAATGATGTCTTCCGGTGGACCGAACAAAGCAATGATCTCTTCGTCGCTCAACTTTTTCTTCAGATACTTTTCTGCCACATGGTTGAACGATGCGAATATCAACTCGTTGGTTGAAGAAAGGGTGCCATCTATATCAAAAATAATTCCCTTGAAACGGTTGGCGGTCATTGAGCCTCCTGCAGCGAAAATGAAACGATCTTTCCATCCATATTGGAGGCAATAAACGAATTCGCCCCGCTTTGTACAATATTATGAATCCGGGCAGCGCCCATATAAAATAATATTTGTATACCTGAAGAACTCACCTTAAACACATAGCCGTTCTTCGTTCCCAGCATTGCCCCGTCTTCAAGCGCAAGCGGTTCAATGGGCGTGGTATCAAATCCGTATTTCAAATTCCACTCTTTAATCTTCTTGCCGTCTGCGGCGTTAACACTATAGAATTTATTGGACTGGCTCTTTATATATAACTGCTTCTTGTCTTTGCTCATGCCAATTGATTCCGAAGCATCAAAATCCTTTTTTCGCCAAAGCGTTTTACCCAGTAACAGATCTATTTTGGAAACGAATTTATCGGGAGTACAAATGTAGACCCCGGATTCATTAACTTGCGGCATACATCCGGCAGGTGCATAATAAAAACTTTTCGACTCGTTCCATTTCCAGTTAAGAGCACCACTGGTTTTGTCAATACAATAAAGTGAGCCATCCCAACTTCCGTATATGAGCCGGTCTTTTATGAGAACCGGACTGCGCTGGATCATCCCTGCAGCATTCTTGTTCTCCCAAATCAGTGTCAAAGATGAAAGTTCAAAGCAAAGCAGTTTCCCACCGGCAGTTCCTACAATAACGGCTTGCGCTTCGTCATTCTGATAAGGGATCTTAATAATCAGTGGAGATGAAGTGAGCGCCTCTCCGGTTCCAATGCTCTGGATCAGTTTACCGGTTTCGGCGTCAAAGGTGAGAATATCGCCGTCAATGGTTGCAACAACGCCGGTCGCTTGTGCTATCGCAATTTGCCCGCTCACCGGCGCATGTGCCTGAACATTCCACAAGGTGTTCCCCTTCATATCAAAGCAAAAGATATCTCCTGCAGCAGTGGAAGCAAATATCTTATTATTAGCCACTGTAACGGGAGCGGTGATTGTTTTCTTTAATTCGATCATCCAGTTAAACTCGACCATATAATTATCAAACCCAGTCGAGTCAATGGTTCCGACTGCATACTTTTCCGAAAGCGCTGCAGCTCCCCAGTCATGTACTGAGTTATCGGTCAGCATTTCCGAAAACAGAATGCTGTCCTTAAAAACCGAAGCAACAGTGTAACCAGGAGTTTCGCCTTGTTTGAAAACAGGTCGTGAAGTAAATGACGGAATACCTGCAATTTCTGATTGCCGGTTGTCGTGCGCTCCGCCATTAAGCAGAAGCCTGATATTTCCTTTGGCTAAAGCATTTATTGCGTCAAACCAGTTATCGACCTCGCCGTTCATGGGGTTGCTGGAAAGGAAAACGACCTTCTGTTTTGATGGAGTGTTAATCATAACCGAATCCAGCCAAGCCATATCTTCCGGATCAATATGCCCACCCCCGCCACACCACAATATTCCGGTGTTCAGACCAATAAATTTTGCACTTTTCTCCTCGAAACAAAATTTTGTGTCACCCCACAACCGCCGGAATTCTGACCCCAGGCTTTCGCTCCATCTGGTATCGTGGCTTCCCGGGATTATGTAGTACTTAACTTTCAGACTATCAAGAATTTCTTTTGCCTGCTCCAATTCAGCGTTTTTCCCCTTTTCGGAAATATTCCCGGTCACCACCACAAAGGCAATTTTATCCTGCGCGTTAATGCTTTCGACGCAGCTTAAAAGCGCTGAATCTGCTCCTGCAGCACCAATGTGTAAATCGGTAAGCCAGGCAAATTTATACGACTGGCCAAAAATCTGCGAACAGGAAAGGACTACGAGGCAAAAGAAAAACCTGAAAATAACTGACTTCATTTCCACTACTGATTTAATTAATAATAATTGCCAAATTACGAATAAAATGTGGTATGAAACAGCATCCGGCATACCTTAATTAGTGTCAAATTTATACACAGTTGTTTTAAATAAAGTGCGGAGGATACGACAGGTAAAATTGCAGTTATTTGCAGTCTAAACAATCCGGTTTGAAGAAGAATATTTTATTCGGATTCTCCCGTGCTAAAACGGGAATTCATCCCCGGAAGTGTTCACGGGGACAAGTTGTTTGGACTTCTTTTTTGTTGCACGGCCATGAAGCGGCAACCCTTCAACATATATTGCTTTGTATGGTTTGGTTGGGCAGGCATATTCGCAGGCACCACATCCTATGCAATGCTCTTCGGTCACTTCTGGCGCTGTCAGGTTTTTATACGGAACCATCTGCACTGCCTTTGTGGGACAATGCTCGGAACAGGCTCCACAATCGGTACCTTGTGTGTAGACCACACAATTGTCCTTAACAAATTTTGCCACGCCAAGCTGAACCAGCTTCTTTTGCTCCTTTTCCACAGGTTGTAAGGCACCGGTGGGGCAAACCTGTGAGCACTCGTTGCACTCAAAATTACAGAATCCATATTTGAAATTGAACACCGGCTGCATAAATGCGGAGATCCCATATTCGGTAACTGAGGGTTGCAGAACCTGCGTGGGGCATTTGGTTATACAAAGATAGCAAGCAATGCAGGTATCATGAAACCGGTAGGCAGCAGTTGAACCGGGCGGAGTAACAGGCGTCTTTCGAACGATCTTGAGCAAGCTATCCTTGTACACCTGAATTACTTTACCATCGGGTATCAGCGCCAACAGCCCTAATAATGAGAAGCTTTTTAGCAAATCCCGACGATGTTCATTCATGGTTGCCTTAGGTTTAGCGGATACGGGTGGCTTGCCCGTCTGCAAATACATAACGCTGGTGGGGCACGTGTCCAGACAGTTGAAACACATCACGCAGCGTTCCATGTCGATTGTCTTGTTCTCTTTATCTATACAACCCGCCTTACATTTCCATTCGCACACACCACAGCTCTTACAGGCTGTGCTGTCAATATTGATTTTGAACCATGAATATTTTGCTGCCAGGCCCAATAATCCCCCCACCGGACAAAGGGTGTTGCAAAATGTTCTGCCACCCCGCCAGGTTAGCAACAGCAAACCAGACAGGAAAATTACTGACCAGGCAATTGCTGCCGGTTCAGGAAATTTGTAGTCATAGTGGGCTACTGAATACCAGCCAAATTTTTGGGCGAAAAAGGCGAGTCCGTTATTAACGAGGAGCACAGCCGGTTTAAACAGCATTGCTGATATTCTGCCAAAATTGCTGTAGGGGTCCAGCCACGAAAGGAAATAACCTGCACTAAAAATGAATGAAATGGCTGACAGAGCGAGCACAATATACCGGATGATACGAAAGTTACGCTGCGGTTTGTATCTGAATTTTTTCCGGAATTTACGGCTGATCCATGCAAACACATCTTGCAAAACCCCGAGCGGACACAGTGTTGAGCAATATACTCTTCCAAAGAGGAACGTCAAGAGCAAAATTGCAGCGGCAATAACCAACGCGCTGCCTACCAAACGGGCCCCACCTAACGCGGCGGGAATGAATTGCAGCGAAGCAAACTGTTTAGCAGCCCAAGCCGGTACTAAGCCTGTGAAATCGACAAAAAGCACCAATGCGAGAATTAGTACCAGGAGCGAAAAAACCACGCGAGCTATTTTTAAAGAGCGATATAACATGAATTAACTTGCAGACTTCACCTTAATTAGACCTTCAACCGTTGAATCCTGATCTTATCAAGATTTTTGGTCCCAATTTTCAATTCATCTGCCAATTTAATATACGAAATATCATCCGGCTGCATGCCAAAAAGCTTTGTGGCGGCAGCATCGGCAGCCACCATATCCTTCGAGAGCAGCAACGATTTCATTATTACCACGTCGTCCACTGAAGTACCCCGCGGTCCGTTTTGTTTCATCACGGCATAACAGTCAACAATGTTTAGATCTGGTTTTCTGAAAAGGCCGTAATCCGCAATGCACTGATTAAGATCGTTGCGGTGCCAAAATTTTCTGTCCCACACAACCCCCATCATATTCTTCATACAAATGGAAAGTTTCGTGGAACCGTGATTTTTCAGGATGGGAACGTTAATAAATACATCGGAATGCAGGACCAGCTCATGCACTTTTGCATTCGTAAGCCGTTTTGCGCCTTTAATGGTTACATCCTGATAATAATTTTCGGTATTCCCCGGGGCAAGTATTCCGCCGGCATCTTTGACTGCTTTTTCAATTCCACTGTTTTTATAACAGCGGCTCCAGTTGTCGCAGGTGTTATCGAACACATGTACTGATTTGGCGCCGGCAGCAAAACAGGACTGTATGATCCGGCGCACAAGTGCCGGATTAGTGTTTGCGGCTTTTTCCGGAGTGACATCCCATCCAATATTGGGTTTTATAAGGACAGATTGGTTTTTCTTTACAAATGCACTCATGCCACCCATAGCCGAGATGGCTTTGTCGAACATCTGCACCGGGTCGCCATTCTTGACGGCAACCAGGTCAAAGGGAAGCGCAGGTGCTTCAGGCAAATGTCTATAGATATAGGGAAAAATATTTGTTGAAGAAAGGCCCACTGCAGTTGAGAGGCCGAGAATTGCTGAAGTTTTAAAAAAATCTCGTCTTTTCATGGCGGTAACTTAAATGATTTAAATTATGTTTAGAAAATTACGATAATTTGGGAGAAGATTAATGCCTTTTTGTTTAGTTCTGATAATTTTTATATTTAATTGCATTTTGACAGTTAACCGTATTGCAAGGAAGTGACGTCTCCCGAAAAAGTGTTACTCATCCGGAATTGGTGTCTGAAAACGACAAAAATGCGATACTGAGATCTTTCTGTTCTATTGCTCTTGCATAGAGGTTTTATTTTTGGTATTTATTTACGCATAGTAATTTATTTCTCGCATTTACCGGTAATCGCCGTATTGGCAATACGGTAATTATGCGGAAAGCAAACTGTCCGGCTGCCCAGGCTCGCCACTATGGTGTAGCAAAACAAGATGGCATCAGGTATGCCTGTCTTCATTTTATGCCGACGCAGCAAATTAATCTTACACATCGTAAATAGAAAAGAAATATGAGAACAGCAATATATCCGGGGACCTTTGATCCAGTTACGTTTGGTCATATTGATATCATAAAACGGTCAAGTGTGCTCTTTGATAAAATTATCGTAACAGTGGCAATAAACACTGCCAAAACACCGTTATTTAGTCTTGAGGAACGGTTAACGTTTTTGAAAACGAGTCTTGTTGATATTGAAAATGTGGAAGTTGCCTGTTTCGATGGACTGGTGGTGGATTTTGCCCGTCAGAATGGTGCTTTAGCCATTCTCCGGGGTCTTCGCGCTATCAGCGATTTTGAATACGAATTTCAAATGGCACTAATGAATCACAAACTGGATTCTGAAGTACGCACATTGTTTATGATGCCAAATGAAAAATATACGTATTTGAATTCATCCATAATCAGGAATCTGGCACAGTTTCAGGCTGACGTTTCTGAATTCGTACCCGAATGCGTAAAGGTAGCATTAATAAATAAATTTACTGAGAAATGAAAGCGAATAATTTATTCTGTAACAAATAATTTTTCGTTTTTTTTCATAAAAAGAATTTTATGTAATTTAGCCAACAACTTTTATCACAAGTTTATTTTGAGGAGTAAATAAATTATGGTTCTCTCAAACATTCCGGAAGAGAATAACGAAGCTATACCGATGAACAATGAACCTGCACAGCTTCCTTCACCAGACAGTGAAGACGCTCTGCTGAGAACAGTATATGAGATCCTTGACGCCAAGAAGCCCAAGAAAGAGGAAGAAGAGGATTTTGATGACGATGAAGATTTTGATGATGACGATGAAGACTTTGACGACGACGATGATGATTTCGAAGATGATGACTTAGACGAAGCCGACGAAGATGAATTCGAAGATATCGACGACCTCGAAGATGAATTCTACGAGGAAGACTTTGATGCATTCGATGATGACGAAGATTTGCCAGACGATGACCAGCTTTAGCTGGTCATTCGTCACCTAAATATTTTCCTTTGAGCAAATAGGTATGGACGTAATCTTTTACGCCATCTTCCAAAGACATCGTTTTTCTGCTATAACCTGCTTTTCTGAGTTTTCCGAGATCAGCTTCTGTAAAGTATTGATATTTTTCCCTGAGAGTTTCAGGCATATCAATCATTTCTATATTCACCGGTTTTCCGACTGCTGTGAACAAGGCGGTCACCAGATCTTTCCATGAACGGGACACACCGGAACCGATATTGAACAAACCGTTCTTATCCGGTTTATCCAGGAAGAAAAGTGTCATGTCCACAACATCTTTTACGTAGACGAAATCCCGTCTCTGTTCACCGTCTGCATAATCCGGATGGTAGGATTTGAATAGCCGGACTTTTCCCGTATCACGCACCTGTTCGAATGCCTTGTGCACCACACTGCGCATATCATCTTTGTGATATTCATTGGGACCAAATACATTATAATATTTGAGACCAACAATTTTGCTCAACAAACCTTTTTTCAATGCTCTGATATCAAACAGGTTCTTGGAATAGCCATACATGTTAAGGGGCCGCAGGTTAATACATTCGTCATCGATATCACGGAATCCTCTGGAACCGTCACCATAGGTGGCAGCCGAGGATGCATAGATAAAGCGGATCCCGTTATTTAAAGCAAATGTTGCCAGCTTTTTGGTGTATTCGTAGTTGTTCGACATCAGATGGTCCGCGTCCTTTTCTGTAGTAGCAGAATTGGCTCCCATGTGAAGGATTGCGTCAATCTTGAACGAAATGCCATTTTTCTCGATTTTTTCGATAAACAGCTGTTTATTGTAAAAGTCCAAATAATCCAGCGCTACCAGATTTTTCCACTTCTCATCCTTTCCGAGTTCATCGACGATGATAATGTTGTTCTTTCCCTGTTGATTGAGCCGCCATACAAGAGCGCTGCCAATAAACCCTGCGCCGCCTGTTACAATAATCATTATTTACCTGTAGCTTTTAAATTATATATTAGAGAATAATTTAATTATATTTGATGTTTTTACAAAGTATATACAATATTGAAATCTCAGACTAATAGTATGGATAATAAATTTACAGAACTAACCGGGCTCCTCCGAAAGCGTATCTTAGTGATCGATGGTGCAATGGGGACCATGATCCAGCGGCATAACCTGACTGAAACCGATTTCCGCACCGAGCGTTTTAAGGATCACCCCCTTGATTTGAAAGGAAATAATGACTTCCTTTCGATAACTCAGCCGGAAATCATAAAAAATATCCACCGGGCCTATCTGGAGGCCGGCGCCGATATTATTGAAACCAACACGTTTAGCGCACAAAGCATCGCCCAGGCAGACTACCAAACGGGTGAATTTATTTACGAAATGAATTTCAAATCAGCACAACTGGCAAAGGAAGCTGCTGCAGAATTCACCGCCTTGAAGCCGGACAAACCACGGTTTGTTGCCGGCGCCTTTGGGCCTACCAATAAGTGTTTATCGCTTGCCGTAGACGTGAACAATCCCGGATTCCGGGCCGCCACCTTCAATCAACTGGCTGATGCGTATTATGAGCAGGCCAAGGGCCTGATCGAGGGAGGGGTTGATGTGTTATTGATTGAAACTATCACTGATACTTTAAACGCGAAAGCAGCGCTCTTTGCGATCAGTCGTTATACTGAAGAAACAGGGATCGAAATTCCGATAATGATATCGGGTACTATTGTTGACATGAGCGGAAGAACCCTTTCGGGGCAAACAACCGAAGCCTTTTGGATTTCAGTTGCCCATACAAAAAACCTGTTGAGCATTGGACTGAACTGCGCCTTGGGTGCAAAACAAATGCGCCCATTCATTGAAGCGCTCTCTGAAGCTGCCAGTTGTTTTATCAGCATCTATCCGAATGCCGGTTTGCCTAACGCCTTTGGTGAATATGATGAAACCGCCCAAAAAATGGCCGAGACTCTGCGGGAATTTGGCGAAGCAGGTTTCTACAATATTGTTGGCGGTTGCTGCGGAACGACCCCAGATCATATTAGAGCGATTGCCGAAATGGTGAAGACAGTTAAACCGAGAGAGCCAAAACCTGCGGAACAGTTCCTTAAACTGAGCGGATTGGAACCACTGACAATACGACCGGAAACGAACTTCGTTAATATCGGCGAACGGACCAATGTTGCCGGATCGAGAAAGTTTGCACGTCTTATTCTTGCCGGCAATTATGAGGAGGCACTCTCCATTGCCCGCGATCAGGTGGAAGGTGGCGCGCAGGCAATTGACGTGAATATGGATGAAGGAATGCTCGATTCCGTCGAAGCGATGCGGACCTTTCTTAATCTGGTTGCCGTAGAACCCGACATTGCCAAGCTTCCCATTATGATTGACTCCTCAAAATGGAGCGTCATAGAAACCGGACTGCAATGCATACAGGGAAAGTGTATAGTAAATTCCATCAGTTTAAAGGAAGGCGAGCAAGTATTCAAGGAACAGGCAAAAAAGGTGTTGCGTTATGGTGCAGCCGCCGTTGTCATGGCATTCGATGAAAAAGGACAAGCCGATTCGCTCGCCCGCCGCATAGAAATTTGCAGCAGGGCTTATAAAATATTAACAGAAGAAGTCGGTTTCCCACCGACGGACATTATTTTTGATCCCAACGTGCTGACAGTTGCCACCGGAATTGAAGAGCACAATACCTATGCACTTGACTACATTGAGGCCGTCCGGTGGATCAAACAAAATCTGCCTTACGCAAAGGTCAGCGGCGGCATTAGCAACGTATCATTTTCTTTCAGAGGCAACGACACACTGCGCGAAGCAATGCACGCAGCTTTTCTTTATCACGCCATTAAGGCCGGACTTGATATGGGGATTGTAAACGCGGGCCAATTGGCTGTGTATGCCGATATCCCAAAAGATTTGCTGGAACTGGTGGAAGACGTACTTCTTTACAGAAGAAACGATGCAACCGAAAGGCTGACACAGTTTGCCGAGACGTTGAAACAGGCAGACAAGAGTACCATCAGACAGGATGAATGGCGCGAACTCCCCGTTGAAGAACGGCTGACCCATGCACTTGTCCGAGGGATTGTTGATTTCATTGAGGCTGATGTTGAAGAAGCCCGGCTGAAGTATGATGCACCGCTTGCCATAATCGAAGGTCCCCTCATGAAAGGAATGAACGTGGTTGGCGATCTCTTTGGTGCAGGCAAAATGTTCCTTCCGCAAGTAGTTAAAAGTGCACGGGTCATGAAAAAAGCAGTTTCATTTCTCATTCCTTTCATCGAAGCCCAGAAAGCAATTTCCGGCGATCTGAAGGAGGCCGGCAAAGTGTTGCTTGCAACAGTCAAAGGAGACGTGCACGATATTGGCAAAAACATCGTAGCCGTTGTGCTTGGCTGCAATAATTATAAAGTGATCGACCTTGGAGTACTCAATCCGGCAGATAAAATTCTTGATGCCGCTGAAAAGGAAAATGTGGACATTATTGGCTTAAGCGGTCTTATCACCCCGTCTCTGGATGAAATGTGCCACGTGGCCAGAGAAATGGAACGCAGAAAGTTTAAAATCCCGCTCCTTATAGGCGGAGCAACAACTTCCCGCGTACATACGGCTGTTAAAATTGCCCAGCACTATTCTCAACCGGTAATACATGTCCTGGATGCTTCGCGCAGTGTGCCGGTGGTAAGCTCCCTGCTCAATCCGGAGCTTAAACCGGATTTTGTAACGAAGTTGAACAATGAATATGAAGTTCTTCGCGAGCAGCACAAGAAACGTGTTGCACAAAAAAACTTCACACCCCTGGAGGAAGCCCGGAAAAAAAGATTCGTCTGGAAATTGGAATCTGCTGATATCAAAAAGCCAAAACAATTTGGTGTACATTATCTGAAAGACTATCCCCTTGCGGAATTATACGAATACATTGATTGGACTCCTTTTTTCAGCACCTGGGAATTGAAAGGGAAATATCCCGCTATCTTTGAGGACCCTCATGTCGGAGCAGAGGCAAAGAAATTATTTGATGAGGCAAGAGAATTGCTCGACCGCATTGTGAACGAGAACCTTGTTACGGCAAATGCGGCATATGGGTTGTTCCCTGCAAACAGCATTGGTTTTGATGACATCGAAGTTTATGGTGACGAGAAAAAGTCAAGTGTACTGACAGTAGTTCATACGCTTCGTCAACAAGGGCAAAAAGCGACTGATTCACCGTATCTTGCACTTGCAGACTATGTAGCGCCAAAGGACTCGGGCATTACCGACTACATTGGTATGTTTGCCTTAACAACGGGCCTGCGACTTGATGCTCTTGTATCCGAATTTGAAAAGCAAAACGATGATTATAATGCGATTATGGCAAAGGCACTTGCGGACAGACTTGCAGAGGCATTTGCAGAACGCCTGCACCAACGCATACGAACAGAATTCTGGGGCTATGCCGATGATGAGAAAATTTCAAATGAAGCGTTGATAGCAGAATCGTACCGCGGCATCCGCCCTGCGCCCGGATATCCGGCCTGTCCTGATCATACGGAGAAAATAACATTATTCGAAATATTGAAAGCAGACAAGGAAGCCGGCATACATCTAACTGAATCAATGGCAATGTATCCTGCCGCAGCGGTGAGCGGGTTTTATTTTGCACATCCTGAGTCCAAATATTTCACTACGGGTAAAATATATAAGGATCAGGTATTGGATTATCATAAGCGTAAGGGAATGAGTCTGCCAGAAATGGAAAAATGGTTACAGCCTGTGCTGGGATATGATGAAGGCGATTAACGACTCAACAAGTTAAGCAGCTTTTCCAAAAAACATGAAAACCGCGAATCATTTCAATGCTTCGCGGTTTGTTTGTTTTTGTACCCTGCCACAACCGGCAATTTCATCAGCGCAACTGTGTGGAAAATCAAAGACAGTGTCCGATCGATTTTCAAGCTAATTTTTTTCTTGATTGTAAAATATTATATGCTTATACTAATAATATCTGTTTTGATAAAAGGGTGAAAGCAATTTGTACTTTTATCTTATGATTTGCGAGAACAAATCAGAATGTATTCGAAACGAAGTCGATCGAGTGTTTTTTCCCATAGTACTTTGTTTGCTGCATGCATCTTCAGGCATTATTGGAGATGCAAGGTGTTTATAATTCAATTATTGATTTGCATTGTTTTATGCGCAATCATTCAAGTATAGCATCATTAACTGGGGAGCTTCAACTGCCTTTCAATCCAATTATCTGTTCCGGAACCATAACCCTCGACTTGCTTCCCGATTGCACAGTAAAAAAATACCTGCTTTCATTTGGAGGAGGTTTCCCGGTTGTACCGATTTCAGGCATTCTGCCTGCTACAGTAATTTACAATCATGCAATTTCTGTTATCTTATGATTACTGATGATCCATTGGGAAGAAATGCCTCTCAATTTTGGGGAAATGAACTTCAATCTTATACACGCAGAATCTTTGGACCAATTTTGTACCTTTTGGATATGGAGAAAAGCTTACCTGATATTTTCCCAAACATTTTTTGTAATTCTTCTTCTAGTCAACACCCAAATTGTTTGCGATGATGAAGGTACAATCACTTTATAGCCATTATTTACAAGATACCTTTTTGAAAGAGCGCAACCGGTATGAAATAATTAATCCAATCGTTAAAACCGAGTACAATTATATGGTCAGGGTCCCTTACCAATACCCATTATAGATACGCAACCAATACCATATTGGAATTGAATAGAAGAAACGACAAAGAAGCATAAAGAAATTTGAGGCAAATTCTACATGAACTCTATTATTAGAATGCTGATAGTGGAAGACGAAAAGGCAGATGCAGCATTGCTCATTCGCGAAGTGGATAAAAAAGGTATCCGCCATACAGAACTTATAGTTCAAACAAAGGAGGAATTTTTGGAGGCTCTACCCATATTTAGTCCGGACATTATATTGTCTGACTATTCACTCCCCACCTTTGACGGGATGCAGGCACTTGAACTTACCAGAAAATATGATGCTATAGTCCCCTTCATTTTAGTGACTGGCTCACTGAATGAGGAAACAGCCGTTACTTTTATGAAAACAGGTGCAGATGACTACATTCTTAAAGAACATCTTACCCGCCTGGTGCCCGCAATGGAAGCCGCCATTGAAAAGAGTAACACGATCCGGCTTAAGATTGCAGTTGAAAAAGCACTTCAGGACAGCAATGAAAAATTCCGCCTTGCCTTTGAGAACACTTCCGTGGGTATGGCAATAATAAGCCCGACAAAGGAATTCATGAAAGTTAACCCAGCCCTGTGCGAGATGCTTGGGTACAGCGAAGCAGAACTCATTTCGAAATCCTTTCTGGATATAACACATGAAGAATATGATGTTGACGACACTAATGAAAGCAACAGACCGTTCGACGCAGAATTGAACCAAGCTCATTTCGAAAAACGTTATATTCGAAAAGATGGAAGCACATTATGGGGATTGGTGAACGTAACGCTCATTCGGGATTCAGAGGGGAAACCTCAGTATTCCATTTTCCACATTCAAAATATAACCAAGAGAAAAAAAGCTGAAGATGACTTAAGACTGTTCCAGGCACTCATAAACGGCGCGAATGACGCTATCGAAGTGATTGACCCACACACCGGACGCTTTCTTAACGGAAACAACAAAGCCTGGAAAACACTGGGATACACCCGTGAGGAGCTTTTTGGATTGTCCATATTTGATGTCTCCCCCGATCTTGACCGGGAGGAATTCTTCAGCGATTCACCGGCCAGGAGCCGATCCCTCCCAAGTATAATCGAAGGCATTCACCGCCGCAAAGATGGTTCTGAATTTTCGGTTGAGGTAAGTCTTAAATACGTCACTGTCGATCGTGATTATCTGGTTGCAGTTATAAGAAATATAACTGAAAGGAAAATGGCTGAAGAAGCATTGTCAAAAAGTGAAGCTCGCTTCTGGGATATGTTCAATCATGCACCTGTGGGTTATCATGAGATTGATGCACAAGGAAAAATTGTACTGGTTAACCAGACCGAACTGGACATGCTCGGGTATCTACGAGAAGAAATGATAGGTTACCATGTCTGGCTGTTTCTCAAAAACCAGGAAGCTTCAAAGATTCGCGTTATAGGGAAATTGGCCGGCGCCTATCCCATGGGAGAGAATTCAGAGCGTGTTTTTATGCGCAAAAACGGAATAGAAGTAACCGTTCTGCTCAGCGACCGTTTAATAAGAGACAGTGAGGGGAAAGTTACCGGACTCAGAACAATTGTTCAGGACATTACTGAACGAAAACAAACGGACAGAGCTTTATTAAAAAGTCAAACGAACCTTCAAGCCGCGATGGACATTGCGAAAATTGCTTATTGGGAGTTTGATGTGGCAACTAACCAAATTTCCGTTGATGATCAATTCTTCACTTTGTACGGAACAAATCTCAAGCAGGAGGGCAGTAAATTGATCTCCTATGAGGATTATCTTGCCAGATTTATTTGCCTTGAGGACCGGGACAGGGTTCTTGAATTCACTCAGGATATACTTCGCTCAGACAATTCAGAGCTTTCACTTCTTGTTTATCGCAGCGATGCTCACATTGATGGCAAAGAGCGGTTTTTCGCAGTAAGACATAATATTATCAGGGGTATGGGGAACCGAATCGTGACTCTGCAGGGGACAGTTCAGGATATTACTGAAGCAAAACTGGCTGAACAGGAGCTATACCTTGCAAAGGAAAAGGCCGAAGAAATGAACCGTCTAAAATCCAGTTTCCTTGCCAATATGAGCCATGAGCTCAGAACCCCAATGATAGGAATACTCGGATTTTCCGAAATATTGAATGACGAAACAAATGATCCTGGCATTAAGAACATTGCCGCAACAATCAATAAAAGCGGTAAGCGCCTGATGCAAACCTTAAACCTTATTCTGGATCTTTCACTCATTGAGTCAGGACATTTGTCAGTTCTCCTGTCACCCATCGACATTATCAGTATCCTTAAACAGAAGATTGATCTTTATGGAGAAGCCGCCAGTAAAAAGCATATTTCTCTTTCACTTCTCTGTCAATATGACCTGTTATATGTATCTCTGGATGAGCGAATGTTCAGAGAAATATTGAATAACGTGATCAATAATGCCATCAAGTATACAAATGAAGGAAGTGTGGTCATCTCTGTCGAGAAAGAAGCAGTTGACGAAACTTCGTGGGTTGCCATAAAGATAACCGATACAGGCATTGGTATCGCAGAAAAGAATTTTGACCTGATCTTTGACGAATTTCGACAGGAAAGCGAAGGCATGGGCCGAAATTTTGAAGGGACAGGACTCGGATTAACCATTGCAAAAAAACTGGTGGAACAGATGCGTGGAATGATCTCAGTTGAAAGTGAAGTCGGGAAAGGTTCAACGTTCACCATTCGATTCCCAGAACATAATTTAGATCTCAGTGAGCCCCTGCAGTATGATGAAAACAATTTAGCCTTTGTTCAGACTCCTGATCTTCTGTCTTCCAGTACCCTGCCCTATGTGCTGTATGTGGAAGATGACCCCATCGCGCACAATTTTGTCAAACTTTTTCTTAACAAGATATGTGAAATTGATTTGGCGGCTTCCTCCGCAGAGGCTATTAAATTAGTCAAGGCAAAACAATACTCCGCAATCTTAATGGATATCAATTTGGGAAGCGGAGCGGATGGAGTTGAAACGACAAAATTGATTAGACAATTAGCGGGCTATACGCATACTCCCATTGTGGCCATAACCGCTTTTGCCATGGTTGGGGACAGAGAGGAATTTCTCACTGCCGGGTGCACTCATTATATCTCAAAGCCATTTTCCAAAAAGGATCTCCTCACTCTGATGAATGAGATTTTAAAAACAGCCTGAGCACTTACGGATGTTTGCGTAAGGAGATATTGCGGGCATAAGATGTTTGGAATGGGATAGCGCTGTTTTTGTGCGATCCTCATTCCACAGAGGAAAGAGCAGAGAACTTCTCTCTTCGGGTCATTTGGCTGACGAAACCTAAGATAACAGAAATACGGTTAATAATTGATTTGCAGCATACGAGGAACCATGAATCCGACACACAGAATAATAATTAAGAGTAAACCTTTTCTGGTCACTATCGCGCTCATATTTTTTGCTGTGCTATTACGCGTTTGGCCATTGGGAGCACTTGGCACTCAGCTCACCTGGTTAACTTTTTATCCGGCTATAATGATGGCTGCGTTATATGGCGGTCTGTACGCAGGTCTCTTTGGTACTGCGCTCTCGTGCTTCATAGTTCTTTATATCTGGCCGGCTTTTATTTATCAGGCAATAATAGTAAAACCTGGTGATTGGCTTGGGTTGGCCGTTTTTTTTCTGAACTGCTCACTAATTTCAGGTGTAGCTGAGGCAATGCGAAGAGCGCAAAGAAAGGCCAGGGAAGCAAAAGAGCAGGCGGAAGCTGCAAGCAAGGCAAAAAGTATTTTCCTTTCCAACATGAGCCACGAACTTCGTACCCCACTAAATGCTATCCTCGGATTCTCGCGTTTGATGAAAAGTCCGATTCTCGACTCCGCGGATCAGCTTGCCTACGCGGACATTATCGTGCGAAGCGGTGAACACTTGCTGGAACTAATCAACAATATCCTGGATATCTCAAAAATTGAAACGGGTAAAGTGATCCTTAAAGAACAGAACACAGACTTGCCCCGGATGCTTGTTGAGATCGGTGCTCTGCTTGAACCAAAGATCAAAGAGAAAGAACTGGCTTTCGAGGTTGAGCTCGCACGAGATTTGCCGCAACATATTCTGGTCGACGCCGCAAAGCTAAGGCAAGTGATCATAAACCTCATTGGGAATGCAACTAAATTTACTCATCGTGGGAGAATAATCCTCCGCGTTACCGTGACCGGAAAGAGATCAGCTTCAAAAATGAATTTGCGTTTTGAGGTTGAGGACACCGGCGTTGGTATTAAGCGGGAGGACAGAGAACGAATATTCAGTTCATTTGTTCAGCTCAACAACGACGACATAAGAGAATCCGGGACCGGCCTGGGGTTAGCCATCAGCAAACAATTTGTTGTACTAATGGGCGGGGAAATCGGGTTAGAGAGCAACCCCGGCAAGGGAACGGTTATTCACTTTGCTATTCCTGTAACTGTGATTCATCTTTCAACAAACACTACGAACCTAAGATCGGCCAGAGCTGTGAGAATTGCAGATGGGTTTAAAAAACCACGAATTCTCATTGCAGAAGATCATGCGGATAACCGATTGCTGCTTCACAAGCTACTTGAGCCTCTTGGCATTGTAATTAAGGATGTGGGCAACGGCAAAGAAGCTGTTGAACAATTTAAATCGTGGCAGCCGGATTTGATCCTCATGGATATGAGAATGCCGATAATGGATGGGATCGAGGCAACCAAAATAATTAAAGATCTACCAAACGGTATGAAAACAAAAATTATTGCCGTAACGGCTCATGTGTTTGAAGAGGAAAGACAAATGGTGCTTGATTCCGGCTGTGACGACTTCGTTCGAAAACCGTTTAATGAAATGGACCTGTTGAATACGATTGCAAAACATTTGGGAATAGCCTATCAATACGAAGAGGAAGCAATTTTAACAGAAGAACCCTGCGAATTGTCAAGTGAAAACATACATGAATTTTCCCGGCAATTTATTGAAGACTTGATTAAACCTTTGGAGGAACTGGATTCGGAGGCTTGCATTAGCGTGATCAGACAAAATCCGGCACTTAGTGATGACATAAAAACGACGGCAATACGAATGATAGAAACTATCCGGCACGAAGAATTGCTCACCTTATTGGAAGAACAATTGGAAAGGCGAGGCAATGAATCAGCTTGAAATAAATTCTTCTGTAAGAGAGGAGATACTTGCTGTAGATGATAAAAGAGAAAACCTGCAGCTCCTGATAGAAATTCTTGAAAGTGCGAACTATAAGGTGAGGCCTGTGACGAGTGGAAAACTGGCGTTACGAAGCATTAAGGCAAAAACACCTTCCTTAATACTGCTCGACATAAAACTGCCGGAAATGGATGGCTTCGAGATATGCCGGCAATTGAAGACAGATGAAAAGACAAAATACATTCCAATTATTTTTATCAGTGCATTGGAGGATGAACAATCAAAGTTAAAAGGATTCCAGGCTGGGGCTGCAGACTTTATCAGCAAACCGTTCCACGCTATTGAAGTTCTTGCAAGAGTGAAAACCCACCTTGCCTTATATAATAATCTAAAACTTGCAGTGGAACAGCACAGACTTGCCGAAGAGCTTTTTGCGAATGCCTTCCAAACAAGCCCGGACTCATTGACCATTACCCGTTTGGATGATGGAGTTTATGTTGATATGAATGATGGGTTTACCGAATTGACCGGGTATAGTCGTGAAGACGTTTTGGGAAAGTCCTCACTGCGAATTACGATGTGGCCAAACCCACAAAAGAGAAAAGCATTTGTTGAAGAGTTGGCTGCATCCAAGCGCATAAAAAACTTTGAAACGGTTCTGTTAAGAAAGGACAAACGCCCAATTACGGTTTTGATATCTGCCACAATAATTTCGTTGAACGGCTCAGATCATCTGTTTTCGATAACCCGGGACATCACCGAAAGAAAACAGGCTGAACTTTTTCTCCGAGAAAGCGAATTGAAGTATTCGGTACTTTTCGGTAAGGCCGGAATCCCGGCTGCGTTAACGAAGCTTCCAGGAAATGCCTTTGCTGATGTGAATGAGGCATTTGAAAATCTATTTGGCTACAGCAAAGTTGAAGTTCTGGGAAAAACTTCAGTTGAATTGGGAATTATACCGCCGGAAAGCCAGGAACATACACTTGAAGATATCGAAAAATATGGCGCATTAGGTGAGCATGAAAAGGTAGTCTATACGAAAACAGGAAAGGCCCTTACTGTATCGCTCAACCTGAATCAGGTTGAACTTGGAGGCCAAAACTATGTAATCACTACTGTTCACGATATCTCTGAACAGAAGAGAGCCGAGGAAGCAATCAAGCTAAGTGAAAAAAGACTCAGATCTACGCTTGATATTATGCTTGAGGGGTGTCAGATCATTGGTTTCGATTGGCGTTATCTTTACCTGAACGATCCCGCCGATGCGCAAAATCGCCGTCCGAAAACCGAGCTTCTTGGAAAACGCTATATGGATATGTGGCCCGGTATCGAAACAACTGAAGTCTTTGCAAAAATAAAGGAATGTCTGGAAATCCGGAAATCGCAACGTTTGATAAATGAGTTCACCTTCCCTGATGGCAACAGGGGTTGGTTCGATCTCAGCATACAACCGATCCCCGAGGGCGTGGTCATCCTGTCGTATGATATTACCGAACGGATGCAGTCAGAGATTGAGGTCACCCAATTAAATACTTTGCTCCACCAGTTGATCAGTTCCGTCAAGGATCTTTCGTCGGCTCACGATTTACCAACCATTGAACAAATTACGTTTTCTTCAGCCAAAAAGCTGGCAAATTCAAGCGGTGTTACAGTAGTGTTTTTCGATGATGGAAATTGCAGATTTGGAGTGGATGATGCCATTTCGCCATCATGGAAGGGGAAAAAGGCGCCACTCGATTCCTGCCTGAGTGGCTGGGTAATCCGAAACCATACGTCAGCAATAGTTCAAGATATTTCGTGTGACAAAAGAATTCAATTGGATAACTATAATACGTCGTTAATTAAAAGCATCGCAATGATCCCAGTCATGATTGTTGAGCCAATTGCCGTGATAGCAGCATACTGGAGCACTCCCTATTCCCCTTCGGACATTGAAGTGCAACTACTGCAAACACTTGCAGATGCTGCTGCAAGGGCTATGGAGAACGTGCGGCTATATGAAGAGCTTGAGCAAAGAGTACTGCAACGCACTCAGCAACTCGAGGCAACAAACAGGGAACTGGAATCATTCAGTTACTCTGTTTCCCATGACCTTCGGGCACCCTTGCGAAGTATTGATGGGTTCAGTCAGGCACTACTTGAGGACTATTACGAAAAATTAGATGATGAAGGAAAGAGTTACCTTAACCGTGTGCGTTCAGCAGCACAACGTATGGCGTTGTTGATTGATGACATGCTTCAGCTTGCCAGGGTTTCCCGTACCACCATGCGCTTCACCCCTGTAGATTTGAGCGCAATGACAGAATCCATTATAACTGAATTGAAGCACTCTTTCCCGGACAGGGTGGTTGACGTGATTATTACGCCCGACCTGACGGAATGGGCAGATTCCAGTCTGATGAAATCAGTGATGCAAAATTTATTGGAAAATGCCTGGAAATTTACCTCCAAAAGACCGATTGCCAAAATTATCTTTGGTGTAGAAGAGATTGAAAACGAAAGAGCATATTTCGTTCGTGACAACGGAGCCGGCTTCAACATGCAGTATGTCGGCAAGTTGTTTTCGCCATTCCAACGCCTTCATCATCCAACTGATTTCACCGGTACAGGTATTGGATTGGCCACGGTTCAACGTATTATACACCGCCACAACGGCAGAGCCTGGGCCGACGGCGAAGTTGAAAAAGGTGCTACATTTTATTTTACTCTTAATCCAAAGAAGGAGCTCTAAGTGGTAACGGTAAAAACTATTCTCTTGGTAGAAGACAATCCCGATGATGAAGTATTAACAATTCGGGCTCTGAAAAAGAACAACATCGCCAACAATATAGTTGTTGCTCGTGATGGAGTTGAGGCGCTTGATTGTCTGCTGGGCACCGGAGCTCATAAGGAAAGACCGATTGATCCATTACCGGCTCTCATTATCCTCGATCTGAAACTGCCAAAAATTGACGGATTGGAAGTGCTTAAAAAATTGCGTGGAGAACCCACCACAAGGCATATCCCTGTGGTTATTCTTACGTCGTCGAAAGAAGAGCAAGATGTCCTGGCAAGTTATGATCTGGGGGCTAACAGCTTTATACGAAAACCGGTTGATTTTCTGGAATTCGTTAACGTGGCAAGCCATATTGGAGTTTACTGGCTTGCTTTTAACGAAATCCCCAATGAAATGCACTCAAAAAGTTAGCCCTATAGGCAGTTGCAGCCTTTTTGGGTGAGGTGCCAGTAAAAAACCGGCTTAAGAAACCACCGCGGAAGGGATATAGCTCCCCAAGCGCTGCATGGTCTTATTACAAATAATTTAAAATATTGACAATATTTTCGATAATTTTACCGGAGAGCTTATTTTACGTCATTTTCGGACAAGAATGCGATGTGTTATGCTACGAACGAATTGCCAATACCTGGCTTAGAGATAATGCCAAAGAACTGCTGTGTTTCAGGAAATTGTATAATTTGGGGAAATACAGTCCTTTTATATTTTGTTAATTTAATGAGGTGCAGCTATTCATGGGGATATTAAAAATATTATTAGTGGAAGATCTGCCTTCCGATATCGAGTTCATTAAATATGAAATAAAGAGAAGTGGTATTGCATTCGTAACCGAAAATACCGCATCCAGCGACGACTTTCTCAAATTACTCTCATCTTTCTCCCCGGATATCATTCTCTCAGATTATTCCATGCCCCGATTCACCGGCATGGATGCTTTGCTCCTCAGAAATCAATTTGCCCCTGCAACTCCATTCATCCTGGTAACAGGGTCTACCAACGAGGAGATCGCTGTTGAGTGTATGAAGGCAGGTGCTGATGATTATCTCATTAAAGATAACCTGACACGGCTTGTTCCAGCCATTATCGCGGCGATTGACCGAAAAAAGAGCCAGAAAGCAAAAAAGGATGCCGAAGAAGCTCTTCAGCACAAACTGATTGCGCTCACCAACCCACTTGAAGACACTACCGATATTAAATTTGAAGATCTGTTCGATGTTAACGAAATTCAAAAAATCCAGGACGCACTGTCAAGCGCTTGGGGTGTGGCTTCTTTAATAACCGACAGCCAGGGAAGGCCCATAACCAAGGCCAGTAATTTTTGCAGACTGTGCAAGGACATAATCCGGAAAACAGAAAAGGGATTAGCCAACTGTTATCATTCAGATGCTGCCCTTGGTCGAACGAATCCAGGAGGGGCGATCCTGCAACCGTGCCTCAGCGGAGGATTATGGGATGGTGGAGCAAGTATTTGTGTCGGAGATCAACATATAGCCAGCTGGCTTGTAGGACAGGTTCTGGATGAATCGGTGGACCGGCAAACAATTCTCGCCTATGGAAATGAGATTGGTGCCGACCCGAGAGAATTTCGTTCAGCACTTGAAGAAGTGCCCTCGCTGCCTAAAGAACAGTTTGCAAAAATATGCGACGCACTGTTTCTGGTTGCAGAACAACTGTCCAGCCTTGCCCTGAAGAATCTGCAACAGGCACGAACCATTTCCGAACGGAATATACTGGAGAACCGTTTCCGCAATGCACAGCGAATTGCCCAAGTGGGAAATTGGGAACTGGATCTTAAGACTAAACGTATCTGGGGTTCTGAGGAGGCCTTTTCCGTTTATGGCTTCACAAGAAAAGAAAATGAGCTTACTTTGGAACAGGTACAGAATGCAGTACTCCCGGAATTCCGCGCCAAAATGGATGAGCTTTTACAACGACTGATAACCAGCGGAGCCGAATATAACGCAGAATATCAAATAAGACGCGCGAATGACGGCGAGATAAGATATGTGCACTCAAAAGCTGAGCTGTTATATAATTCGCAACAGGTGCCGGTATTAGTAGCAGGCGTTATTCAGGATATTACGAACCGCAAAAATGCCGAAATTGCTCTTCTGGAGAGTGAAGAACGATTCAAAGCTCTGTTTGATAAAGCACCGGTAGGGTATCAGTCACTCAACGAAGATGCTATTATCACTGAGGTTAATGAGACCTGGCTCCAGTCAATGGGATATTCACGCGATGAAGTAATTGGTAAGTGGTTTGGTGAATTGCTGCTCCCTGAATACATTGACACATTCACCCAACGCTTTGAGCTCTTTAAAAGAACCGGTAAGATCCACAGTGAATATGTTATGGTGAAGAAGAACAGGGCAAATGCCATAGTTGCATTCGACGGTCGAATTGCCCTTACTTCAACGGGCGTATTTAAACAGACGCACTGTGTTCTCACCGATATAACAGAACAACGGCGCGCTGAAGACAAAGTCAAAGAGCTTTCGATGGCGGTTGAACAGAGCCCGGCGGCTATTATCATCACCAACCTCAGCGGAAACATTGAATATGTGAACAGAACCTTCGAGGAGATTACCGGTTATTCAGCCACCGAAGTTTTGGGGAAGAAACCAAGTGTTTTGAAATCCGGACATACAACCAACGAGGAGTATGCCAATCTATGGGAAACCATTCTCTCCGGAACAGCCTGGCGCGGGGAATTTCTCAATAAAAAAAAATCCGGGGAACTATTATGGTCAGATGCCCTTATCACTCCAATCAGAAATGATCGGGGCGAGATTAAACAGTTTCTGGGTATCCAGATGGATATAACAGAACGAAAACGGGTTGCAAAAGAACTAAACCTTGCAAAGGAAAAAGCGGAAGAAATGAGCCGCCTGAAATCCAGTTTCCTGGCAAATATGAGCCACGAATTACGAACGCCCATGATGGGTATCCTGGGGTATTCGGAAATACTCAGCACCGAAGCTATTGATGCCAGTACCAAAAGATTTGCCGACACCATTCACTCCAGCGGCACCAGACTTCTGGAAACCTTAAACCTGATTCTCGATCTCTCGCGCATTGAGGCAGGAAAGCTTGAAATTAATTTTACAAAATTAAACATCGTGCCGATTATCAGGGAAATACACAAGGTTTTTGAACCGGCGGCCAACAAAAAGAAGTTGTTACTTAAGATCGATATTCCGGTTGAAGAGATATACCTGCCCCTGGATGAACGCATGTTCCGGGAAATACTCAATAACCTGATCAATAATGCAATAAAATATACCATGGTGGGAAGCGTACGTTTGGAAGTTGTCATGGAAAATTCAGATGGCAATACCTGGGTTGCAATTAAGATCAAAGACACCGGACTTGGTATTTCAGAAGAGAACCTGAACGTAATTTTTGAGGAGTTTAGACAAGTGAGCGAGGGGCTGGGACGCAGATTTGAAGGAACCGGTCTTGGTTTGACAATCACCAAAAAATTTACTGAGATGATGAATGGTCAGTTATCGGTGGAAAGCACCTTTGAGGTGGGAACCACATTCACGGTACGCTTCCAGCAACCTGGAACTAACGACGAAACTTCCCCATATCCTTCAGATGGGGTAAGCGGATCCGGGTCAACAGTGAAGAAACCAACCATGGAGGAAGGATTGCCCAAAGTATTATATGTTGAAGACGATCCAATCGCAAGCAACCTTGTGGAATTGATGCTGAAACGCATTTGTTCAATTGATTTTGCAGAAACCTCAGAAGAAGCGCTGAAGAAAGTCAACACCGAAGAATATGCCGCGATACTGATGGACATTAACCTGGGCAAAGGAACCGATGGTGTACAGACAACAAAGATGATAAGACAAATCAAGTCATATCAAAAAGTGCCGATCATCGCAATCACGGCTTTTGCAATGGTGGGTGACAAGGAAGAATTCCTTGAAGCGGGCTGCACGGATTATATTTCAAAGCCGTTTGATAAAAGTGATCTCATAGCACTAATGACTGACGTTCTGCAACGGAAGATTTAAGATAACTTTTACCAATGCTGCCGGATTTTGCATTCAAACTGCATTAACTGCAAAGGTCAGGCATATTTAGTTAAATAGCCTGACCTTTTCTTGCCTTATACTATCCAGATATGCTGTAGTAAATAATTCAGGCATTCAGTTCAGTACCAACCTCATGGGATAAGCCAAAGATCGTTTTGTCTCGCGGACAGAAAGACACAACCATCATCGGTAATCTGGACCATCTCTTCAATGGTAACCACACCAAATCCTTTAACAAGCAGCCTGGGTTCAATGGTCAACACCTGCCCTTTTTCAAGAGGTGTAAATGGCAAGGCACCATATCGTTCCCAACGTGGATAGAGGCCAGGGCCGCCATCGTGGACAATTCTGCCGACCTGATGTCCAAGCCCGTGTTGAAATTCTTCATAACCATTGGCAACAATGAATGAACGGGCCGCATCATCAACCTGCCAGCCGGCCACTCCCGGTTTCAAAGCATTGGCCGCGCGTGTTATCGATTCGTGTATTGTCCGGAAACCATGCATCACTTCTTCCGGCGCGGTTGTCTCCCCCTCACGAAGGATATACCAGGTCCGTTGCAGGTCTGAGCAATACCCGTTAAACTTGGTTCCGCAATCCATATTCAGAACATGGCCCCTTTCTACTACACGGTCAGTTGGACCCGAATGAGCACCGGCAGTTTCGGGACCAGTGTACACTGCCGGACAGTGTTCTTCATCCCAAGCCATTTCCCTCCCCAATTTGGCAGCTTCACCTTTGATGAACGCCGCCAGTTCAAGCTCAGTTTTGCCCGGACGAATAAAACCGGTGGTCTTGTTGTATATTGCAAGCATTTCGTCAATAGCCTGTTGAATACACCTCACTTCTGCAGATGACTTTCTTCCGCGTAATGAGGCAATAATATTTTCAGATGATATCAGACGCGCACCATAGGGTGTATCTTTCAAGTGGTTCTGTAACGAAAGATACATTCCGTAAGTTAAACCATCTGCCAAATTTGAGTCCAATGAGTAATTAACGGCAATTGTCTTGGGATCCATCCTGGTCAGATACTCAACCAAAGGTTCCTTAACCGATTGAACATAACCAACAATGTTCTTATAAAGGCCGACCGAATTTGTATTCGGTTCTTCCAATGAACCCACTATTGCTGTTGTATCACCGCTCCGGTGAATAAGAAATGCTGACTGCCAGGTGACATGCTCACCGACTATTGTTTCAATACACGGGTCCGGCATGGTGTGACTTTCCCTTATGAAGGTCATCCAAAGATCAATGTCCAATTCATTCAGTATTTCAACGGCCTGCAAAATTTTTTGTTTGATAAGTTCTTTGTCCATAACCACTCCTTGTTGCTTAATCCTAATTTAATAATTTCACAAAACCAAGTGCCCACTATTCATCTATGCGAACATAACTGATGTTATCCCCTGATGTTTCCGCCAGTGTCCGGGTGCTTACAAGCGGCGGATTAATTGCATATAACGTCTCCTTGGCGCGAGTTACTGCAGTGTACGCCCACCTCAGATAGGGTTCCGTATTCCGTGACCCGAAGGTCTGGAAATCAATAAACACATTTTTCCACTCGCCACCCTGCGCCTTATGACAGGTGAGCGCATACCCAAACTTCACCTGCAGCGCATGAAGATATTCGCTTTCCCGCAACGCTTCCTGCACTTTCTTTTTATACTCTTCTAGCAATTTTGCACCACGTTTCTTCCCGGTTTTTTTCGGATAATCAAGACCGGCTGCTTTGATCGAAAGGGCCCGCAACGCTGCGTATTCATCACGTCCCAGACCGCCTTTGGTGGAGCTCATCATATTCTCCAGTATTTTGCATTCTCTCTCATGCATTTCGCCATTGGCATCACGCCACTGCAGGAGCACATCGCGGAAATGCAACTGGAACTCTTCTCCACTGTAGGGGTTCTTCGAAAAAATGGTTTCCCTTTCCGAAAGAAGTTGTTTAACCTCAACAATGTCACCGTTCAAAAAGTTGTAGTGCTGATTGTTGTTAATGATGAGCAGCCGGTCAGCTCTCCGTGGTTCATCGTTTTTTGTACGGAACAGCAGATTTCGTATGCTGCGGTTATAATGCAGCGCCAGTTCGTTGGAATAGGTTATTACCGCAACTTCATCCAGGTTTTTGGTGGCAGTTTCCTGCCATAATTTAATAAAGTTCTCTTTTCTTAGCACCTGTGTCTGCGGTGAAACGGTGTATGCCGGGAACCTGTATGATTGATCTATGAGTGAATTTCTGAGGTCAGTGGCAAAATTAAGCACACCGCTTTCCTCCTCCTGCCTCACCACTTCAGTCAGCTCAGTCTCCAGGGAATCAAGATTGAATTCGGTTTTGAGATACGAAGCAGAAAGTGCCGGAGATGAAGGCTGATTGACAGGCGGAAGCTGAGCGGGATCGCCAACAAAAATAACGCGGCGCTTTGATCGTTTTGGGTTTTCTTTGTAATTCAATGTTATGTGTGTCAGGAAATCGAACAACAGCCTGCCACTGCCAAAGTTCAGAAACTCACCGCTGCCACCGCTGTCTGCAATCATGGATGACTCATCCACAATAAATACTGCGTCTGCAGGGTGCTGAAATTTCTTCATCGTGAAGCTGAGCATCGCCTGATCCATGGTGTGCACAGATTGCACGGTTTCCTCTCCCCCGGTATAAATGAGGGAGTGTATTGTGGTGGCGCTTTGGTTCGTTTTTTGAGCAAGCATTCGCGCAGCCCGACCCGTAGGCGCAGCGAGCACAAAGGGAATATCTTTGGATTCAAGCCAGGACGTGAGACGGGAGATGAGAAATGTTTTGCCTGTTCCGGCGTAGCCTTTCAGCAAGAAACAGTTGCCGCGGGTGTCAAGAAACTCATAGAGTTGTTTCATTGCAGAATCCTGGGAGGTGGTTAATTCACCGGGTAGCATCATAATCAAAAAATTTGTATACTTAATTCAATTTATTAGATGCAATATACTTAATTTCAGAATGTATAATTAAGCCAAAAACTGGAATCCGCATATGAAACTGGCACTCTATCAAATGTCGCCCGTATGGGAGAATAAAGAAGCGAGTATGGTGGAAATACAAAAGACACTTCAGGCTTCGCCACCAGAGGTTGATTTGCTGATCTTCCCTGAAATGTCACTTACGGGATTCACAATGAACGCGGACAGAGTTGTTGAAGATGTACAGGGAACGAGTGTTTCTTTTTTCTGCGAAATCGCGAAGCAATATCACACAGCAGTTATTGGCGGCCTGGTGTTGGGCGAAGACGGCAATAATTATAATTGTGCCCTTTATGCAGATAAAAACGGTATCGTTCAGGGTGTCTACCGGAAAATGCACCCCTTTTCCTATTCCGGCGAGGGTATGCATTATACCGCGGGAGGAGATCTTGCAGTAGTGATGGACAACGGAATGCGCATTGGACTAACTATTTGCTACGATCTCCGCTTCCCGGAATTATATCGACTTTATGCCAAGCAAGGAGTTGACCTGATGGTAAACATTGCGAACTGGCCGCTTAGCCGTATTAACCACTGGCAGGCACTTCTGGAAGCGCGGGCAATAGAGAACCAGTGTTTTATTGCCGGAGTAAACAGAATTGGCAAAGATCCTGCTCTGGGCTATAATGGCCGCAGCGCAGTTATTGACCCAATGGGAAGCATTTTAATTGAATTGGGAATATCCAATGTTGTTGGCGTAGTCGAGATTGACCCCGGAGAAGTGCCAGCAACGAGGAAAAGATTTCCGTTTTTGGAGGATATGAAGTTGATTTAATACCCTCTGCTTTGCAGTTATTGCATTGTAATGCAATTAAGCATAAGTAGAATAATGAAAATGAGATAAGTCTATAAAAGACAACCAGATATGTATCAAATAAAAGTGGTGCTATCTTAATAACAACTTAATTACTGCAAAAGACAAAAACATGGCACCCCCAAAAAAATGTATAAAGAACAAGCAAATAAACAGACAGAAATAAAACGTTGCCGGGAAAGCAGCTTATTAGTGATGTGCTCTTTGGCATGATTGGGAACTATGGAACAAAGCTAAGTTGAATAAGCCGCAAAACGAACTACCCAACTACAAGCGTTAGGTAATTTACTCTGAAAGATTCAGAAAACAAGCTAACAGTTGTTGATTCCAAATTAGAATTTCTTTAGTTTATAGTTGTAATATTTACAATTATCAGGGTACATTTATGAAAAAGGCTTGCATTACTCTCTTCTTAATAATCTTTCAAAGTTATTTTATCCAAGCACAATGGTCAGTTCAGAATGTCGGCAATTCCCAACTGCTACGATGTATTAACTTTGCAAGCCCGACAACCGGATGGATGACTGGAAATAGTGGTCAAATCCTAAAAACCACAAATGGCGGAAATGATTGGTCGCTTCAAAACTCCGGCACAACCAACCCACTGGCCCAAATATTTTCAGTGGATACTCTTACAGTATATATTGCCTCATTTGGCGGGTATGTGTTAAAAACTACTGATGGTGGTTCAACATGGAATCAGATTAAAACAGGTTCAACCTCAAATCTGGATTGCATATTTTTTATTAACAAAAATGTGGGGTGGGTTGCCGGCTATAACGGCACTATCTTAAAGACCACAGATAGCGGAACTTCATGGAAGATCCTTCCGGTAACAACTTCAACAATATTTACATCAATGTTTTTCACTGATTCAAGTCATGGGGTGCTAGGAGCGACTCAAGGGAAATTATTTATCACGACTGATGGCGGGCAATCATGGCTTGATAAAAGCCCAGGTACAATAGATTGGTTTTTCGGAGTAGATTTTGTCTCTCCGACTACAGGTTTTGTTGTAGGAGGAATTACAGATCAGGATCAGGCGATATATAAGACAACGGATCGAGGAATAACTTGGACAAGAAAATCAACTCAGTCCGCTAAATTTTTAATATCAGTTTGCCATTCCGATTCTCTTAATGTCTGGAGTGCCGGCTATGACGGCGTGATCATGCATTCAACTGATTGTGGCGAAACTTGGGTGAGCCAAAATTCCAACGTAACCACTGAACTAGATTGGATAAGTTGGGGACCACAAAGCACCGGGTATGCAGTAGGCGACAACGGCACCGTGCTGAGATATTCAAACCAACCTTTATTGTCTTTAGCCTCTCCCATTGGTGGTGAGACATGGCAAATCGGTTCAACGCATAATATAAAATGGTACTCATACAATGTTACAAGCGTAAAAATTTACTACTCTATTGACAACGGAACTACTTGGACGAGCATTGTTGACTCAATTCAGGCCGCTTCCGGCTCTTATGACTGGATCGTGCCAAATACACCGTCTGTCAACTGTAAAATAAAAATTACGGACGTTTCCAACTCAAATATATATACTGTAAGCCCAAAAGTATTTTCCATCCCTCAGCCATCCTTATCACTAAGTTCGCCCGTAGGAAATGAGATTTGGGGAATTGGTACAGTTCAGAGAATCACTTGGGCAAGCAATGGAGTAGCAAACATAAAAATTGAATATAGTACAAATACGGGGGTTAATTGGATTGTTATTGCAGATATAATTTCCGCCGTTCCGGGTTATTACACATGGACAATTCCCAATACTCCTTCGGGGAATTGCAAGATCAGAATAACCGATGCTGCGAACCCAAATCTTACAATTTCAAGCAGCGGTGAGTTTACAATCCCTGCCCCGCAACCCTGTAACTGGGAGCAACAGAATATCGGGACAACACAACGCCTGAGATGCGTGAATTTCGCAAATCCGACCATAGGCTGGATTACCGGAGATTCCGGTTTGGTTTTTAAAACAACAAACGGTGGAGACAACTGGATTCGCCAAAATTTAGGCTTAACCAATCCAATGCCGCAGATATTTTCGGTCGATACACTTATCGCTTATATTGCCGTCCACGGAGGGTCTGTTTTAAAGACAACAAATGGCGGTGCATCTTGGGCACAGATATGGCCCGGAGTAAGCTCCAATTTAACCTGTCTTTATTTTTTTAACGCAAATGATGGTTGGGTTGCGGGTTATGATGGCAAAATAATAAAAACTACAGATGGTGGAAACACGTGGACAATCTTTCCATCAATAACTGCTGAAACTTATACTTCCATATATTTCACAGATGTCAATCACGGGGTATTGGGAGGAACAAATGGAAAACTAACCATAACCACAAATGGCGGACAAACATGGGTTGATAAGAGCCCTGGTACTTCAGATTGGTTTTTTGGAGTTGATTTTGTGTCGCTAACAACCGGTTTTACGGTTGGTGGATTTACTGAGCAAGATCAGGCAATCTATAAAACAACTAACGCCGGGGCTACGTGGGTGAGAAAAACGACCCCATCAAATAAATTTTTAATTTCAGTTTGCCATACCGACACATTAAACATTTGGGGATCAGGTTATAAAGGCGAGGTTATGCACTCAATGGATGGAGGTGAAACCTGGGTAAGTTTTAATTCGAATGTAACAAGTGATCTCGATTGGATAAGCATGAGCCCGCAAAACAGAGGGTTTTCAGTTGGTGCAAACGGAACGGTGTTGCGATTAATAAACAAACCGTCTTTAACCTTACTCTCCCCAATTGGTGGTGAAGGCTGGCTGATCGGTTCTTCGTATCAAATTACATGGTCAGACTATCTGGTCACAAATTTAAAAATCGAATACTCTACCAACAGTGGAAGCACTTGGACACTAATCACTGCCTCAACACCGGCAAGTAGTGGTTCGTATGTATGGAAAGTCCCTAATACTCTGTCTTCGACATGTAAGGTAAGAATTTCAGACGTTTCCGATTCAACCATTTTCGCCATTAGCAACAGAACTTTTTCTACGATAATTACTGGCACCGATAAGAATGCGTTGGCTAAACCGACTTCTTACGAACTTCAGCAGAATTATCCAAATCCTTTCAATCCTTCAACAAAAATTAATTACGTACTGCCCGAGGCGGCGAACGTTTCAATCAAAGTTTACGACCAGCTTGGCCAGCAGGTTGCCGAATTAACGAACGGTGCAATGGATGCTGGATATCATTCTGTCGTCTGGAATGCAATTAATCACCCAACGGGAGTTTATTTCTGCGTTCTAAAGAGTGAAAAATTCTCATCCGTGAAAAAGTTGCTTCTGCTAAAATAGATATAGTTTAAAAAACAGGCCTAAAGAGGCTCTCCATAAAATTCACTTTTGGGAGTGCCTCTTTATATTTTGGTTGTTTGCCCTGATTTTTACAGGTGTGAAGTTATGCAACACTTACCTCTTCAAGTTAACCCACCTTTGGATAAGAGTAAACGCATAACTATATTTGATATGAGAATTTGAAAATTCATTATTAGGGAGACTTATTATGCAAAAGTTCGCTTATACAGCTATTCTGATTCTAATTCTAACTTTTAAAGCCTCACCTCAATGGCGACCACAAAACCTGAACACAACAAATACACTCACCAGTGTTGGTTTCGCAACCGATTCAACAGGTTGGATTGCCGGCGGCAATGGCCAGATCTTCAAAACAACCGACGGAGGAACCAGCTGGGTGACTCAACCCAGCGGCACCACTCATCACCTGTCATCAATCAAAGTTTTCGATTCACTGAACGTTTACATTTCCGGCTATGGTGGCATTTGTCTAAAAACAACCGACGGAGGAACCAATTGGGAGCAACTGCCCTACAGTGAAACCGAAAACATAGTTGGAACTTATTATTTCAACTTGCTTACGGGGTGGGCAGTCGGTTATAATGGCCTGATACAGAAAACAACCGACGGGGGGAAAACCTGGACCACCAATCATGTGGGAGGCGGCATTTTCACTTCAGTATATTTTGTTACTGACAGCATTGGTTTTGTTGCCGGGGCTGATGGTGCTTTTTACAAGACAACAAATGCAGGAGCTTCGTGGATCAATATTTCGCTTAACACAGGAGATTGGTTTTTCGGAATTGATTTTTCAACTCCTAAAAACGGAGTTGTAGTTGGTGGTTTTACCGGTCAATCGCAGTCTATTTACCGGACAACCGATGGTGGAAATTCCTGGGTACCGCAAAGTAATCCCTCAAGAAATTTCCTCTGTGCCATCAAGTTTTATGATGAACTTTGTGCGTGGGCTGTCGGTTCTGAAGGCGAAGTTCTTCAAACCTCCGATGGCGGCAGCAACTGGAAGAGATACACCGTTGGTGTCACCTCACAACTAAACGCCGTTTGCCTTACTCCATTAAATAAAGCTTTTGCTGTGGGAGAAGCGGGCTCAATGATCGTCAATCATTTTGGTGCATTTATACCAACCATCACCATAACTTCACCCATTAGTGGAGACAAACTGAGCGCCGGCTCCGTTGTTGCAGTTAAATGGAATCTCAATTTCGTGGGGCATGTTAAAATTGCTTACTCGATTAACGGAGGGAACACCTGGACCGAAATTGCCGGTTCAATAGCAACTGAAACCAGTGAGTATTTTTGGAAAATACCCAATACATTGTCTGACAGTTGCAAAATAAAGATAACTTCGGTGGAGGACACCTTATTGTCGTCTGTTAATAACGGTTTGTTTTCAATAGTCCGGGACCCCGCAATTCCATGGCTTTCAGTTATATCGCCGGCAAACGGTGAGTACTTTTTTACGCGTTCCTGGATCAGTATTAAGTGGGTGCTAAACTCCGTTCAAACGGTTAAAATTGAGTGTTCAATTGATGGTGGAAAAAATTGGAATACTATCACTGATTCAGTTTCTGCTGATTTGGGTCAGTACACATGGGAAAGCGTAAAACCGGTTTCTGACAGTTGCAAAATACGAATTACCTCAACAACCGATTCTTCTGTATACGCCCTTAGCACCGGTTTATTTACGATCTCGCCCGTCAGCGCAAACTGGATTGCCTTGAAATCACACACCACACAGACACTCACATCAGTTGCTTTTGCAGACAGCCTGAAGGGATGGATGATCGGTGCCGGTGGAAGCATTTCGAAATCAACAAATGGAGGCCTAAGCTGGTTACCACAATCGACTGGGGGAACGGAATTCCTATCATGCCTCGCAATATTCGATTCCGTCAATGTATTGGTTTCCGGATATGCAGGAGTTTTAATGGGGACCACTAATGGCGGAACAACATGGGGAAAGTCTTCCTTTGGCACAGCCGTGGACGTTACGAGCATGTTCTTTCTGGACAAAAAAACCGGCTGGGCTGTTGGCTATTCAGGCAGGGTGCTTAAAACCACTGATGGCGGTCTGACCTGGAATTCAAAGTCTATTACCTCTGAAATTCTCACCACGGTTTATTTTCTGAATGAAAAAACCGGTTTTACCGGTGGCTCAAATGGAGTATTTTTCAGAACTGATAATGGTGGGATGACCTGGTCAACGGTTGAATTAAATAACAGTTTCGTTAATGACTGGTATTTTGGCATCACTTTTTCATCCCCTTTAAACGGAATATTGGTTGGAGGCTATACTGGCCGGTCGCAGGCCATTTTCAGAACAACCGATGGCGGCAATACCTGGCAAAAGAAAACAGGCCCTTCCTCGAAATTTCTTTGTGGAGTTGCCTTTGAAAGTTTAAATCGCGGTTATGCCGTGGGTTCTTTGCAGGAGATTCTGAAGACAGTGGATGGCGGAGAGACGTGGATACATCAGGATTGTGCAAATGGCCAGCAATTTAATTCAATTTCTGTATGTCCTTCCGGCGTTGCTGTTGCAATAGGTATGGGAGGGGCGGCTTTTACCAATTCTCCTTATCTGATAGCTTCTGCTTACCACATAATACTAGGGTCACCAAATGGAGGCGAAGTGTGGAAACCCGGCACCTTGCACAACATTACCTGGACCACCACTGTGGATCACTGGGGCACCAGCGATACTACAACCAAACTTAAGATACAATATACGCTGGATGATGGATTGCACTGGATGAGCATACAAGATTCAGCTTACAGATATCTTGGCAGATACACCTGGGTTATACCAAACTCCTTATCCGGATTATGTCGTGTGAAAATTTCTGATTATACCGATCTGGACGCATACGACATAAGTGAAAAAGTTTTCACCATTGATAACAGTACAGCCACAGAAAACGCGCAAAAGCCTTACAGGTATGAACTTTTACAGAATTTTCCAAATCCTTTCAACCCAACAACTTCTATTTCGTACGGTTTGGCCGGAAAAGAACACGTAACACTGAAAGTATATACTATTCTCGGCAATGAAGTTACCACATTGGTAAATGAAGAAAAACCAGCAGGGCGGTATTCCGTAGCATTTAATGCGGCAAACCTTTCGAGCGGAATTTATTTCTACTCAATCCGTGCCGGAAACTTTTACGAAGTGAGGAAATTCACTCTTCTTAAATAATACGCACTATTTCCCACCAGCTTTTCTGAATGAAGGGCTGGTGGATTTTTTTAAATTAACCCGGGTTATTCCGCAGTATCTGTATTTTTCAAACCGATCAACTTCTTATAATAAAAAGGGCGAGCATAATTCCAATCGGTGAAATTTTGGCCAATCTCAACAAAAAAATATTATTTTTCACTTGAATATGATGCTCCCTTCTCAGTAACTTACCACCAAACAGATTATGCGGTGATGTGCAAACGCTTTGAATGTGCATTGATTGCTTCAAAGCTTTTATCAATTCGTTTTTGTGCATTGCTGCCAACATTCATCCTTATCAAAGAAAGGAAACAACCCACATGATTTAAACCGGCAACCGCCACACGCTTCGAATTACACCTATTATTATTCACACTTTGATGATGCCAGTGATGGGACTGACTGATCAACAATCGGATTTGATGGCAGAGCAGGCAATTGTTGCACAAGGCAAGACCGGAAGACTTATACCTGTCCACATAATATGGCCAGACCGCAGATTCAAATGATACGAATGAACAATGCAACAGCTATCACATGACACCAAAGGACCAGTATGGATGAGAATTATGGTAGTTCCGGAGAACAAATTGAGAATCTGGGGGAGCACGTCAGGGAACTGACAGCGGATAAAGTGAACCTTGAATTGATTTTTGAACTGATAAAAAGAACGAGCACTATATCGGGTCTGGACACCATAATCGATTGCATATTACAATACGTAGCCAACACTACCGGGGGCGAGAATGTTATTCTTTATTATAAAATAGATGACGCTCTTTTCTATTCCGATGTACATGGCAAAAAAACGTCAATAACCCACCTCCATGATCCACTGGTAAACAATGTGTTTGAAACAGGCGAGCCACTTGATTCTGTAGTCAGTACCAATGGAACGCCAACGCAGTCTGCCCAAGTCCCCAGGCGTTATGACCGGGCTATCCCCCTGCAATTCCAATTTCAAACAACCGGCGTGTTGAAAATGGAGAATCTACCAGACTCCGGATTTGAATTGACGCATCAATTGCCCATATTTTTCAACACTGTTTCCTTAATGCTAAACAAGGAAATTGTTGAACACCTCCGGGTGAAGAAAATCAAAACTCAGCTTGATGAAGCCAAGATTGCTTTGCTAAATTATAAAAGTGAAATTGAAAACAGAGTAGCTGAACGGACCTCCGGCTTACGGCTTACCAACAATCTGTTACAACAGGAATTGATTGAACGTACCAGCGTGGAAGAAGCCCTTGTCGAACAATACTCAACCATGCAAAGCATACTTGAAAATACCAATTCCTTAATCTATTCAGTGGACAAACATTATCGATATACCAGTTTTAACGCGGCGCACGCAAAGGTGATTAAAGCACAGTCCGGTGCCGATATTGAGCTGGGCCATTGCATGTTGGATTATCTGTTCGCCACAGAAGACAGGGATAAGATGAAAGAAAATCTTGACCGTGCATTGGAGGGCGAGATGTTTATCGATGAAGTCAGCTCCGGCAGTGAAATCCGGTCAAAATTATATTCCGAGGTTTCATACCATCCTATTAGGACTGAAAGCTGCAATATAGTTGGTGTTGTGGTTCGTTCAATTGACATTTCTGAACGAAAACGCGCTGAGGAAGCGCTCAGGGAGAGCGAAGAAAGATGGCGCCGCCTGATAGAAAACAATCCGGCCTGTATAGCGGTTCACAGTGAAGGTAAGCTTGTATACATTAATGCATCAGGATTACGCCTTTTCAACCTGCCCAACCTTGATCAGGCAGTTGGCAAACCCGTTCTCAGCTTTGTTCATCCCGACTCCCGGGAAAAAGTTATCTCCAGAATTAAAATAATGATGGAAACCGACAAACCGGTCATGCCTATCGAAGAAAAATACGTTGGCTGGAACGGAGAATCCATCGATGTTGAGGTGACTGCAATCCCCATAACCTATATGGATAAACCTGCTATCCTGACAGTGAACTGGGACATCACCAAGCGCAAGCAAGCCGAAGAAGCACTTAAAGAATCCGAGCAACGGCTTTCCGATATCATCGATTTCCTGCCCGATGCAACTTTTGCCATTGACGCAGAAGGAAAAGTGATTGCATGGAACCAGGCAATTGAAGAAATGACAGGAGTCAGCGCGAAACAGATTTTAGGGAAAGGTGATTATGAATATGCAATACCCTTTTACGGAACCCGGCGACCAATATTGATTGACCTTATCTTAAGACCAGATGAAGATATTGAGCAGTTGTATCACTATGTAAAAAGAGATGACGATGTTCTTTTAACTGAAGCTGATGTTCCCATCAAAGGAGGAGAAAATCGCTTTATTTGGGCTAAGGCAGTACCTTTAAAGGACAGGAACGATAATATAGTGGGTGCAATTGAAGCTATCCGCGACATTACCGACAGAAGAAGAGCGGAAGAGGCATTGCGACATGAGCGTATGCTTCTCAGCCAGATCATGGAAACAAGTCCAGTTGGTATTACTTTAGTCAACCGTGATGGACAGATCACCTTCGCCAATCAACAGGCGGTGAAAGTGTTGGGATTAACCAAAAATGAAATAACACAAAGAAGCTACAACTCCCCGGAATGGCACATAACCGATTATGAAGGTCAACCAATTCCAAGCGAAGCGCTCCCCTTTAACCAAGTGATAATAACTGGGGAACCTGTGTATGGTATGCAGCACATGATACGTTGGCCCAATGAACGCCAGGTCTGTGTTTCAATTAACGGTGCTCCTCTTCTGGACGGTTTTGGGGGGATTGACGGAGTGGTGCTTACGCTTGAAGATATCACCGAGAGAAGATTGGACCTGGAAGCATTGCGCAAGCGAAAAGAGGAACTGGAACGGTTGGAAAAACTCGTAATAAGCCGGGAGTTGAAAATGATTGAACTGAAGAAACAAATAGCCGGAATGGAAAATAAAACAGTCAACGGAATGGAGATGCACCATGAATGCCAATGATACATTGGAACTACGCAAGTTTGTGGCACCGGAATTTGTTTATGGAGTTGGGGCTTTAACGCTTATAGGTCGTTATGCAAAAAACTTCGGTGCAAAAAAAGCATTGATTGTCACCGATCCCGGTGTGCTTCATGTTGGATGGGTGCGAAAGGTACTAGCCTCGCTTAACGAGGAGAATATTGGCTCGGCAATTTTTCAAGATGTCACTCCCAATCCAAAAGACGGTGAGGTTTCTGCCGGTGTTGCATTCTATCAGGCCAATGGCTGCGATATTATCATCGCCGTAGGTGGTGGAAGCCCAATGGATTGCGCAAAAGGCATAGGCATTGCATACGCCAATCAAAGTAATGTTCTTGAGTTTGAGGGTGTTGATGAAGTTCCCATGCCAGGGCCACCGCTGATCTGTGTTCCAACTACAGCCGGGTCTTCTGCAGACGTCTCGCAATTTGCCATCATAACAGATACAGCTCGGATGGTGAAAATTGCAATCATCAGCAAGGCTGTAGTTCCTGATGTTTCTCTCATCGACGCCGAAACCACTACAACCATGTCAGCTGAGTTGACCGCGGCCACCGGCATAGATGCGCTGGTTCATGCCATTGAAGCATACGTATCCAATGCAAGTTCTCCGGTAACTGACATTAACGCTTTGGCGGCCATTCCATTGCTGGTTCAGAATCTGGTACCTGCTGTCAAAAACCCCGAGAATATAGAATACCGCAACAACATGATGCTGGGAAGCATGCTGGCTGGGCTTGCATTTTCAAACGCCAGCCTTGGATTGGTACACGCTATGGCGCACAGTCTTGGCGGACTTTTAGGACTACCACATGGTATGTGCAATGCACTCCTGTTGGCGCACGTCGTGGATTTCAATTACTCAGTTGTTCCCGAACGGTATGATCAGATTGCTCGTGCAATGGGGAGTCCTCTCAGCGGATTGAGTTCAGATGAACGTAAAAAACTTTTGTTAAATGATATATCCCTGTTATGCAAGAATGCAGGTATTATTACAACTATTGGTGCACTTGGAGTCACCCTTGCGGATATTCCCCAACTTGCATTGAATGCATTCAATGACCCCTGTCTGGTAACAAATCCCCGGAAGACGAATGTGAAAGAAATTGAAAGCCTGTATGGAAAGGCACTCTGAGCCAGATAACGGCAGATCAATTTTACGTGACAGGATTATAGGCCTTGGAGAACGATCGCTTCGCAAGAGCTACTATCCCCTGTTGCAGCAGCAGCTCACGGAGTTGGAGCAAAATCGTGTTTACCTTGAGGAAAAATCCGCGGCATTGCTCAACATGCTGGAAGATCTGGAAGAGGCCCGCAACAATCTAGCTGCAAGCCAGGCCAGCTATCGCGCGCTGGTTGAAAACATAAACGACGTGATTTTCAGTTCGGACGTTAAGGGCAGGATCACTTATATCAGCCCCGTTATTTTTAATTTAAGCGGATATAGGGCTGAACAGATCATCGGACAGGAGTTTAGCAAATTTATTTTCGATCCGGACAACCCGGCAGTGACATACCATTTCCAAGATGCTTTGAATGGCGAAAGAAAACCGCATGAGTTTCGCATTAAACATATGGATGGCACACTGCGCTTTGTTCGTACATCAGCCAGACCCCTTGTGGAAGATGGGCAGGTGGTTGGTATTACCGGTGTTATGGTTGACATTTCTGAGCGCAAACAGGCTGAGGAAGTGCAACGCCGCCTGGACCGTGAATTGCGAGCAATAAGCAGCTGTAATCAAACATTATTGCGAGCTGTAGATGAACAGACCTTGTTAAACGAGATTTGCCGGATCATCTGCAGCGAAGCAGGATACCGTATGGCCTGGGTTGGCTATGCAGAAAACGATGATGAAAAGACAATACGACCGATGGGTTGGGCAGGTTACGATGAGGGATATATCGATGCAGCCAGGCTTAGTTGGGCAGAAAACTCGGAACATGGACAGGGGCCAGCCGGTAACACTGTGCGTAATAAAGAGACCATTTGCATTCAGGATTTTGCAACCGATCCCCGAATGGCCCCCTGGCGCAAAAGTGCTCTTGACAGAGGATATAACTCTTGCATAACTCTTCCTTTAAAAGATGAATGTGAAAAAGTGTTTGGAGTACTGCTTATTTATGCTTCTGAACGCAATGCTTTTACGCCGGACGAAATTCAGCTTATTGAGGAACTTGCCGGGGATCTTGCATTTGGTATTATAACACTGCGGAACAGAGCAGAGCGCAAACGTGTAGAAGAATCGCTTGAAAAAAGTGAACATCGCCTGCAACTGGCTCTTCAGGTTGGGCATATTGGTGTTTACGAGATTGGCCTTGACGAGACAATGGGCACCTGGACTAAAGAGATTGAAGAGATTTGGGGGTTACCCGAGAATTTTCAGGGGGGTATAAGTTCCATTTTTTGGCAATTTGTGTATCCTGCTGACCGAGAACTGCTGAAAAATAAATTTGCGGAGTGTGTGGAAACCCTTTCCGCTGTGGAAATGGAATTTCGTGTAATCAGACCGGATTCCACTGTCCGGTGGATCCACTGGCGGGCAAAAGTTTCGGTGGATTCCGGAACAGGGAAATTACGCCTTGTAGGTGTAAGTCGGGATATTACCGAAAAAAAACTGGCAGAAGAAAAGATCAGGCTATCGGAACAGCGTCAGACAATTATGAGCCAAATTGCAAATATTTTCCTCTCCTCACCTGATGAGCAAATTTATTCTGCAGTGTTAACAATCCTGCGGCAAATCATCGATGGCTCATTTGGCATTTTCGGCTATATTGATAAAAGCGGCGATATGCTTGTCCCGGGCCATGAGGAGTATAAAGGACTTCGTTGCCAAATAAAAGGCAATACGGCTTTTTTCCCTGCCACTTCCTGGAAAGAAAGCATTTGGGGCGAAGCAATCCGCCATAGAACAGCATTTTACACGGATGAGCCCTTTCTTTTACTGGAAAAATATCGGGGAGGTGATTGGCTTGGCGCAATACCCATTGTGTACAGAAATGAAAGCATCGGGCTCATTTCAATAGTCAAGCGACAATCCGGTTTTACGGAACATGAGACTGCATTGTTGGAAAGCATTGCTGAGTACATTTCGCCAATTCTTAAAGCACGGCTGCAAAGAAACTGGCAGGAAGAGGAACGCGAACTGGCCGAAGAGATACTCAGAAAATCCGAGGACAAATTCGCCAAAGTATTTCATGTAAATCCGGCAGCGACCTCAATAACCAAAATCAACGATGGACTGATCATTGATTGCAATGAATCTCTGGAGAAAATTCTTGGTTATTCCCATGCAGAACTTGTAGGCCATTCAGCTTATGAGTTGGGAGTTTGGTGTAACTCGAATGACCGGAGACAAATGGTCCAAATGCTTTCCAAAAACATTCCTGTCCGGAATATTGAAACAACACTGCAAGCTAAAGACGGACGCCTAGTGACCGTACTAAACTCCATGGAATTAATAAAAATTGACGATGAACCGTGCGTACTATCTATTCTTTTAGACAAAACGGAACAGAAAAAGGCTGAGGATGAACTTGAACAATACCGCTTACATCTGGAAGAACTGGTAAAAACCAGAACCGATGAGCTATTCCGGGCCAACAACCAACTGAATGAACAATTGGAAAAAGAGAAGAGCATTGAATTGTTGTTGGAACAGTCGCTGGACAAAGAAAAAGAACTGAGTGAGATGAAATCACGGTTCATTTCTACAACATCGCATGAATTCAGAACGCCGCTGGCCTCCATTTTGTCCTCCGCGCAGCTAATCCACCGCTATCGGACAAAATGGAGCGATGAGAAACTGGATGAGCATCTTAACCGGGTAAAACAATCCGTTATCAACCTGACAAAACTATTGGATGACGTGCTTACCATCAGCCGGGCGGAAAGTGGAATAATTCAGTTTACTCCTCAGGAAACCAATTTGCGGCAATTCTGTCTTGAAATAAGTGAGGAAGTGAAACATTATATTAATGAGAATCACACATTCATTTTCAACTATCTTCCTGGTGAAACAAAATTTCCTGTTGACCCCAAATTATTCCGCTTTATTCTGCAAAACCTCCTGACCAACGCATTTAAGTACTCGCCTCAGGGAGGCAAGGTTGAGCTGCAGGTTTTCCTCACAAAAAAACAAAAGCTCAGAATTACTGTGAGCGATGAAGGAATTGGGATTCCGGAAGAAGACAGGGAGCACCTGTTTGAACCATTTCACCGGGCGAAGAATACCATGAAAATAACAGGCACGGGATTGGGCCTTTCGATTGTGAAACGTTCCGTTGATCTTCATTATGGCGAGATCATGTATGAAACGGCAATCGGTAAAGGCACAAAGTTTACCGTTTTACTACCGCTTGATATAATTAATAAATGAAAACAAACGGTACTTTATGTTTTGTATTGGTTTTATAAAAACACTGTCACAAACAAAATTGAGGTTTGTATGTATACGATTTTGGTAATTGAAGATGACGCCGATCTTCGAACTAATCTTGAAGCCATTCTCAGCGGAGAAGGATATAAAGTGCTTGTTGCGGAAGACGGATTGGCCGGTTATGATCTTGCTGTTATATACCTTCCTGATTTAATTGTTGCCGACATCTATATGCCCTACTGCGATGGATATGAATTGCTTAATAAGCTGCAAAACAATCCGGCAACTGCCTGGATACAGTTTATTTTTCTTACGGCAAAAGCTGAAATAAAAGATATCAGGAAGGGAATGTCGATTGGTGCCGATGATTATCTGACCAAACCATTTGACATGGATGACCTGCTGGATGCAATCAGAGCACGGCTAATGAAAAACGACAGATGCCTGCACCTGATTGAAGAGGTGAAAGACTCGCTGATACGGAAAGTGCCGCATGAACTGCGGACACCATTGGTTGGCATATTGGGCTTTTCCGAGTTCATCGAAAATGACGCGGAAAATCTTTCCAGGGAAGATTTGCGATCTATGGCCGGGAAAATCAGGGCCTCAGGCAATCGTCTGCTCAGGAGGATTGAAAAATTTCTTATCTATACCGAATTGACTACACTGGTTGTTAACAATACCGTGCGGCTCAATAACATATCGGAAATATACGAACCGGACACGGAGTTACTGGCCGCTCAACTTAGGCAGAAGGCAGCTGACGTGGGGAGAGAATCGGACCTGACAACCCATTTGGGAATAGGAAGAATGAAAATTTCCCAGCGTCACTATGAAATAATGCTGAACGAATTATTGGAAAACTCACTCAAGTTTTCAGGAAAACCAAGTCCCATCGTTATCCGGGCACTCCAGAAAAATGGGTTTTATGTTACCTCCATTACCGATTGTGGCGTGGGTCTGAACAATGCCGATGTTGCTAACATCGGAACGTTCAATTTCTTTGGCAACAGCGACATATCTGTCGAAGGTGTCGGTCTTGGTCTGGTGATTGTGAAAAAAATTCTTGATCTCTATGGCGGGTTTTTGGAATTTGACACAGAGGAGAATGGACGCACTGTGGTCAGGTTTGGTGTTCCGGTATAAAATGAACAGCAGTATGTCATTTGGCTTACATATTCGAAAAGCCGAACGAATGCTAATTCAATTTGCCAATATGCAGTGTCATTGTTTAAGAGCGAAAACGGACATTTGCTGAAATAGTACACTTTCCCTTCCGTTTGCTATAATTTCCAGTTTTCAAAAGGATAGGCTTTGCTGCCGGGGAGTATCCTTCCACCTCACTGGTCTTCGTATATTTAGCTTATCTGGAATATTCCTGGTTATTCATTGGTTGTTGTTTAATTATCCCCCGTAAATCAATATATTATACGTTCACTTTTAAAAGATTTTATGAGCCAAATCAGCGTCCTTTTCATAGGCGATACTATCGGTAAACCCGGACTGGACTTCTTACAGACCTGGCTGCCGAGCCTAAAACAGAAATACACCCCCGATTTCATCATTGCTAACGGGGAAAACTCGTCAGACGGTAAAGGAATTACCAAAACCGAAGCCGATATTTTCTATGGCCTGGGTGTTTCGGTCATTACCGGTGGAAATCATACCTGGGATAAAAGACAATCTCAGGAATATATCCAGACTGACAAAAGGGCACTCCGTCCATTTAACTACCCAAGAGGCACTCACGGGGAAGGAATGATCATTGCCGAGTGTGGCGAGCATAAAATCGGTGTCCTTAACCTGCAGGGAAGGACGTTCATGGCAACAATCGATTGCCCGTTCCGTGCAGCGGAATATGCTATTGCGAAGATCAAAAAAGAAACGAATATTATTATTATTGATTTTCACGCGGAGGCAACCGCCGAAAAAGCAGCTCTCGCATCATTTTTGGACGGCAGGGTTTCCATGGTTTTTGGCACACATACTCACGTGCAGACTGCAGACGAAAGAATATTCCCGGGCGGCACCGGCTTCATCACTGATGTCGGAATGACCGGCCCGTATGACTCCGTTATCGGCATGAAAACTCAGGCAGCGGTCAACCGCTTCCTCTATCAGACACCGCAAAAATATGAGACTGCGCAAAACGAAGTCCACATTTGCGGCCTGTTCTTCAAAGTTGACACCGAAACAGGAAAAACGACCTATATTGAACGCATTTTATTCCCCGATTTCATTAAACAGGCGTAGTTTAACATGACCTTGATGGACGGGAAACTTGTTTCCCAAAGTGTTCTGGAAAGATTACAGCAGGAAATTTCATCCCTGACGTTGGAGGGAAAACCGGCTCCGTTTTTAGCAGCAATTCTGGTCGGAAATGATCCCGCTTCAGAAAGTTACGTCAAGGGTAAAAAGAAAACGTGCGATGCTATTGGCATGAGATCAGAAGTGCTCAGGCTACCGGAGGAAACCTCACAAGCTGAACTTATCAGAATTGTGCAGGAGTATAACGCGAATCCGGAATGTAATGGCGTACTGGTTCAGCTCCCTATTCCAAAACACATTGATGAGAACAAGATCATCGAAAGCATCCTGCCGGAAAAAGACGTTGATGGATTTCACCCGGTGAATATCGGCAAGCTGATGATAGGAACAACAGGTTTTGTTTCGTGTACCCCTGCCGGCATTCACGAGATGATCAAATTTTACCATATCGAGACCTCGGGCAAGCATGTAGTGGTGGTTGGCAGAAGCAATATTGTGGGGAAACCCATAGCGAACATATTGCTTCAGAAAAAACCGTTCGCCAACGCCGTGGTAACCGTATGCCACTCTGCCGCCGGTGATCTTGGCAAATATACCCGCGATGCGGATATTTTAATAGCTGCAATTGGAGTGCCCCTCTTTATCAAAGCGGACATGGTAAAAGACGGAGCGGTAATAATCGACGTGGGTATCAACCGAGTTCCCGACGTAAGCAAGCCCCGCGGCTATCGCATTGTTGGTGACGTGGATTTCGAAACAGTAGCGCCCAAAACATCGTTCATTACTCCGGTGCCTGGCGGTGTGGGATTAACCACCGTTGCCCTGTTGTTGCAAAACACAATGCTTGCATATAAATTGCAGAATGGATTATTAAAAGACAAACAGCCTTAAGACAAATGAACTTCTGAATTCACATGTCAGAATTTCGCAATTTAAAAGAAAAACAAATTTTTAAAAACTTCTAATTGTATGCACTATGGAAAATCAAAACATTAATCGTATTGTATCTCAGGTATTGCTCGAAAAAGCACTGAGAGATTTTTATTGTAACGGTGACACGTGTAAAGGTTGGGAAACCAACATCATCACTCAGCCCACTGCCGTAAAAAACATCGTAAACTCCGGTGCGGACAGAATTGCCGCCGGTATGGGCGTTGGCGACAAACTTGCTGACATGCATCTGGCACGAATGATCGATCATACCATGCTTAAACCGGAAGCCACAATTGAAGAAATTGTGAAACTTTGTGAAGAAGCAGCAAAATATTCTTTTGCATCTGTTTGCGTAAATCCGGGTTATGTGTCGCTTTGCTACGGCCTGTTAAAAAACACACCCGTTAAAGTTTGCACCGTAATCGGTTTTCCGCTTGGTGCAACCACAACGGCAGTGAAACGTGCGGAAGCCGAAGAAGCAATTGCAAACGGCGCCGAGGAAATTGATATGGTGCTTAACGTGGGCATGCTGAAAAGCAAAAATCACGACTATGTGTTCAACGACATTCAGCAAGTGGCACTGGCCACCAAATCCAAATTGCTGGTTCTGAAGGTTATCCTCGAAACAGCACTTCTTACCGATGAAGAAAAAGTCCACGCCTGCCTCCTTTCAAAAAAAGCGGGTGCCGATTTCGTGAAAACATCGACCGGTTTTTCAAAAGGCGGTGCAACCGTGGGTGACATTGCCCTTATGCGCTATGTTGTCGGGTCTGCAGTAGGTGTAAAAGCCTCCGGTGGTATCCGCACCAAAGAAGATGCCGAAGCTATGGCAGAAGCCGGCGCGGACCGGATCGGTGCGAGCGCCAGCGTTAAAATCGTATTAGGCACGGCTACATCTGCCGGGAGCACTTATTGATCCTCACCATTATAGTTGAGAAAACCGATGATGGGTTCGAAGCGGATATCGAGTCCATCAAAGGTTGTGATGCATGGGCACCAACTGAGGATGAAGCTTTGGAACAAATTTCCGCAAAGGTCAAATATTATCTTAATTTACCGGATAACGTCAAATTTAAACTTGATAAAACAAAAGATAATTTCCGGGTTAAAGTATATAAACTCATTTTTAACAAATAGTGCCGCACTAAAGCAACTGATGGAGGCTCCGCCACTATGAGTCTCCGGAAAAGCACCTGCATTATGACAGAGATTTCCCGCCGTCAGGCCAAGTTAACCACAACCGCGTCCAGACGTCAACCCGATCTGCGGGTTGTTCTGGAGAACATTCACGACCCCCACAATGTGAGTGCCATTCTGCGCACCTGCGATGCTGTGGGCATTCCCCTGGTTTCATTGGTATATTCAATAGAAAAGTTCCCTCACATTGGCAAAAAATCATCTGCATCAGCTTTCAAATGGGTTGACCGCGAAAAATTCGTATCAATCAAAGAGTGTTATGAGTCGCTGAGGGCCCAGGGCCTTGCAATTTATGCTACCACCCTCGTGGAGGGCGCTAAGAGTATTTACGAAATTGATTTCACTAAGCCTTGTGCGATAGTGATGGGAAATGAACACCGTGGTGTTTCTGACGAGGCAACGGAGCTTGCCGACACCCCCGTTTTCATCCCGATGGAAGGGATGGTCCAAAGCCTTAACGTATCAGTTGCCACCGCCGTTGTACTATATGAGGCATTGAGACAAAGGTTGGCAGCAAATATGTACTCTGATGAACCCACCGAAAAAACAGCCAGCCTGGTTGAGCGGTATCTGAGAAAGTAGTTTCTCAACCGTTATTCGAAATAAGAATACACAAAGATTAACTCCATTCCCCGCCAATCATGCGCTTTTACTATGAGTCCATTTTGATCATACTCGAACCGGTCAATTGTTCCCCCTCCGGTTGGCCGAAGTGACTTCTGAAACTCGATCAGGCTTTTATCGTCATTACTTACGTACGTTCTTCTCCTTTTTGACTCTCTAAACCTGAAATCACCCGAACGGGTTATATGTCCGCGTGATACGGTAGATTTAATAACGTTTCCATAAGCATCAAAAGTCTGTTCCAATTTAGTGTTGAAATCTTCACCCTCTATATATCCCAGACACACAATCATATTCCCAGCTTGGTCATAGGTATAATCCTGACGATACAGGATAAGCCCGGTTTTTGAAACATCTTCCCAAGTGGCCAGCTTACCCAGGTAATTATAGGTGAACAGTTCTCTCAGATCAAAGTCGCCTGCCGCATCAGTCTTTGTATATTCAATAAGGTTATTGTTCCTGTCGTAGGTATAGTTGCAAGTAAAGCTCTCATCTGAACCCGCATGATACTGCTTCCATTCAGTCAGGTTCCCTGCAGCGTCATATTCAAGGAGATCCTGCTGCATCTTTAATCCTCTCGCATTTGTATAATCAGCTTTGGTTATCCTGTCTGTTGTGTCATAATAACACGTTATCAGTCGGTCCGAGTAGACCGGGGGAACGGTTGCTGCATCCACTGCTGCATGATGCTCTGCCATATAAATGCGCAAACCCTTCGCGTTATACCGGAAACGAAACCTATATTCAAGTGGACGACCATCTTCGCAGTATTCGGGGTCAATTGGCAGGTTCATATTCATTTGGTTCGTGTAATGTTCGGCCAGCGAGCCCAAGGCATAACCGATTGAATCAGTCAGGAGACCCTCTTTGTCATATGTGCATTTCATAACAGTATCGTCGGAGAAATATCCCTTGTCAATGGCAGTTATTATATGAATTTTATCCCGTCGGATGACCTCCTGATTATAGGAGCGAATATTACCAATCTGTATTTTGACATAATGTTCCGGTTGGGCAATAAGGTTTACGGAAATCAGACAGCTGAATGATATAATAAGTGCACATATTTTTAATCGCATCTTGTCTCCTTCAAAATGTCATCCGGGCTTCATTTAGGTATGCGGATGTTATACTTTCAATAATCTCACCTGAAGCAAATATACTAAATTCATCAATGAAGTTCCAGACCGCAAACAGGTTACAATGGCAGAGTTATTGCAATGAAAGTATGGGAAACCATTTCCGCTCGCTCAGTGAAAGTAACCTCTCTAATGTCATCGGAAAACAGAAAAAGGCTCCAAGCACTCAATCCATGATTCAGCAATTTTTTATTTGCACTCTCTGTCCCATTCGTTTTCCGACGAAAACCGGAGGATAATTTGGGCCGGCTTCAGGCCTTGGCCACTTGATTTTGCAAGATTTTTCTTTAACTTAAACAAATGATCTGCTCTGATTTCTGAAACCGGAGCATTTTCCCCTCTGTGTGAATTATTATAATGAGGGAACTGTGATTTAGCATTCATCTAACATCATATTTCCCATGAAAAAAAACGTACATAGAATCTATATTGCAAGTTTTTTGCTTGCAACGTTAGGCTCCCTCTTCCTACTGTTATATAACGGGTGGGACTACTATTCTTTGCCCTTTACGGAAAAACCATTTTCCCCAAAATATGACTCCTTGAAACCCTCAGGAGCATTCGGACATGCCTTTGGTATTTTTGGTACGCTGATGATAATTGTTGGTGTTGGCAGCTACATGCTCCGCAAGCGGACGAAATTGCTTTTCAACCTTGGATTTCTGAAGCATTGGCTGGAGTTTCACATTTTTCTTTGTACCATCGGTCCCCTTTTCGTGCTCTTTCACACTGAATTCAAATTCGGTGGTATTGTTGCAATAAGTTTTTGGAGCATGACGGCGGTGGTTTTAAGTGGTGTGGTTGGCCGATTTATATATATACAAATCCCGCGCAGTATACAGGGAAATGAATTGAGCATGGGTGAAATTGCAGAGTTGAATGAGGGGCTCACCGTACGGCTGCGTTCCGAAGCAAATCTTTCGCCGGTGATAATTGGTAGGATTGAAGCAATGATAGAATCCGAAGGGTCGGCTGTCGAATCAGGCGCAATGGCTATTTCATTCCTGTTCAAAGATTATTTTTCCCTGCGCGGCAGACTTACGGAAATTGCACGGGAACTGCTAACGTTGGGAGTTCCGCAGGATACGATCAAAAGAAATGTGCTGCCGTTGCTAAAAGCAAAACTGCTCCTTGAACGAAAAATCAGATTGCTGAAAACCATGCAGCGTTTTTTGCATCATTGGCACATCTTCCATTTGCCTTTCGCGGTTATCATGTTTGTTATCATGATAATTCACGTCGTTGTTACCATCACCTTTGGCTACCGATGGATTTTTTGATGCGCATAACCCTACTGCTGCGTCCTCCGGTAATCTGGAGCACCGCAATGCACGGTCGCTGTTTCCCGATAATTTCTTTAACAGGAAATGATTAATGGATAACCTTATCACCATTGGCACATATGTCATCACGCTGGGTCTGGCATTGCTGATCGTTTATCTCTACCTCAGAAGAACATCGAAAAAGAGCAATGAGACAATACAAAAAATTGAAAAGGCAAAAGAGTTTGGTCTTTATGAACCAGTTACCTTGCACCCGGTTATAGACGACGGCATGTGCATTGGCAGTGCCGCGTGTATTGAAGCTTGTCCCGAAAAGGATATATTGGGAATTGTCAGCGGCAAAGCCAAAACCATTAACGCATCACGCTGCGTTGGGCACGGCGCCTGTTTTAATGCCTGCCCAGTTCAAGCCATTTCGCTGTGTATTGGAACCGAAAAACGCGGTGTTGACCTGCCCCACCTAAGCCAGGAATTTGAGACTAACGTTCCTATGATGTTTATTGCCGGTGAGCTTGGAGGAATGGGATTGATTAAAAATGCAGTTGAACAAGGCAAACAAACCATTGATGCGATAGCAGCGAAAATAAACAGAAATTTGAATGCTGACTATGATGTGGCTATCATCGGAGCAGGGCCTGCCGGAATTTCCACAACGCTGAGTGCAGTAAAAAACAAATTATCCTATATCACGTTCGAGCAGGATTCTCTTGGTGGAACAGTATATCATTTCCCTCGCACCAAACTGGTAATGACCTCACCAATGGAACTTCCACTGTATGGAAAAATCAAATTAAAAGAGACATCAAAAGCTGAGTTGCTTTCGCTATGGCAGGACATTCTGGTAAAAAACCAGATAACCATAAATGAGTTTGAAAAAGTCCTGAACATCCAAAAAGAAAAAGGAGTTTTTACCATTACCACATCCAAAGGAACGTATACCGTACGATCGGTAGTGGTTGCGATAGGACGCAGAGGAACACCACGAAAACTCGGGGTGCCGGGAGAAGAAAAGGAAAAAGTGTATTACCGTCTCATTGAACCTGAGCTTATACAAAATCAAAAAATTCTTGTTGTTGGCGGTGGTGATTCAGCAATTGAAGCAGCTCTCCTGCTCCATGACGAAGGCAACACAGTAACGCTCTCCTATCGCGGAGATGCTTTTACCAGGCTTAAATCCAAAAATTTGGACCGGATAACAGCCGCGCGAGATTCCGGGAACATAAAGGTAGTTCTCAATTCACAGGTAATTGAGATTAAAGATACCGTCGTGTCACTTACCGAAGGGGAAAGCCCGGCAACAGAAATTCCCAATGACCTAGTCTATGTGCTTATTGGCGGCGAGCTTCCCAATCAATTTCTCAATCAGGTTGGAATTTCCATTTCGAAGAAATTCGGACAAGTTCTGCTTTCGCACAGAAAGAACTGAGACATGTTGAAAACTATTTTGCTCATTGACTACACCGGCAATCAGGTATGAATTTCAAGAATGCGACACTGCTGTTTTTTCTCCTGCTCGCCTGCTTTTCGCGGCTGGAGGCACAAATTTCACCCGGTGAACTTGTCAATGCTCATGCTCCTTTTGAGGGAATGAGCAATTGTACCAAGTGCCACGACTTCGGCAAACAGGTATCCAGCACAAAGTGCCTTGACTGCCACACGGAAATAAAGAATCTTATTGCAAAAGGCCGCGGTTACCATGCAAGCAGTGAAGTAAAATCGCAGAACTGCTTTGCCTGCCACAAAGACCACCATGGGCGAAATTTTCAAATTATCCGGTTTGACACCAAAAATTTTGACCACCGGAAAACAGCGTTTGAATTATCAGGAAAACATGGGCAGCTAAAATGCGCCGATTGCCATCAGACTAAATTCATCAAAGTTTCCAAATACCGTTCGAAACAAGGCACCTGGATTGGGCTTGAGACGCAATGCGTTAACTGTCATGAGGATTTTCACCGCAAATCACTTGGCGAAAACTGTTCCGGCTGCCACAACACAACATCATTCAAAACAGTGGCAAAATTCGATCACAGCAAGACAAAATTTCCTCTCACCGGTAAGCATAGCACCCTGGACTGTACCAAGTGCCATACCAAAGAAGTGAAAGACGGAAAACCTTCCCAAAAATTCACAGGTCTGCCATTTGGCAACTGTACCCCCTGTCATAAAGATTTCCATTCTGGAAAATTCGGAACTGACTGCAAAAAATGTCATAGCACGCAAAGCTTTCATCAGGTGAACAGTAAAGAATTTGACCACGGCAAAACAAATTATCCATTACTCGGGAAGCACCGGACTGTGGCTTGCGAATCATGCCACGGGAAAAGCAATTCATTTCGTCCAAAGCATGAAAATTGCGTGGATTGCCATAAGGATTTCCACAAAGGGCAATTGACTGACGGGGATGGTAAAACCAGAAACTGCAATCTGTGCCACACCATCGAAGGCTTTTCACCGTCATTGTTTTCAATTGATAAACATGCGCTTTTGAAATTTCAGCTTACGGGAAGCCATCTTTCAATTCCCTGTGTGCAGTGTCATCACAAACAGACTGACTGGCAATTTCGCATCAGGGGTGAACGGTGTGTTAATTGTCATAAAAACATTCATGGAAATGAGATCAGCAGCAAATTCATGGTCGATGATGCATGCGAAGTATGTCACAATAACACCTCCTGGAAGCAAATAACATTTGCGCATGATTCAACAAAGTTTCCGCTTCTGGGAAAACATGCAAAAGCTTCCTGCGCCAGATGCCATGTGTGGCCAAATTCTGCCGGAGAAAAAACCTATAAATTTGCCTCGCTCAACTTGAATTGCGAAGGCTGCCACAAAGATATTCACCTTGGACAATTCAGGGAATGGGATAACAACAATTGTTTGCGCTGCCACGTTAACGACAGTTGGGACCCGGTTAAATTCGATCATAACCGAACAAGTTTTACATTGATAGGCGCTCATGCCAAAGTTGAATGCGTACGATGTCATAAAGAAGTGCACCATGGAAATGAACGGTATATATTATATAAGCTTGGAGATGCAAAATGCGTTACCTGTCATGCCTGATAGTTAGTTTGCTGTTTTCGGCTGCGGCACTGTGCCAGTCGCCGCACGGGAAGAATTTTACCGTTGGATGTGCAACTTGCCACGATGCCAATTCCTGGAAGATCAACAGTGTTCCCTCTAAGTTCAACCATGATGTTACCCCTTTTAAGCTGGTTGGTCAGCATAAAACGTTAGCTTGCCGGCAGTGCCATGTCTCTCTGGTTTTTTCCTCCGCCAGGCTTGAATGCAACGGATGTCATACTGACATTCACAAAAACAGCGTTGGAGTTGATTGCCAACGGTGTCATACGCCGCAGAGCTGGATTGTCAATAATCCCAATAAGCTGCATCAGGCAACCCGGTTTGCATTAGTTGGCAATCATGCAAAGGCTGAGTGCAAGCAATGTCATTCAGGTTATCAGAATCTGGATTTTGTGATACAGGGCATCGCTTGCAACGATTGTCATGCGGCACAATACGCTGCAGCACAGAATCCTGACCACCGATTGGCAAAATTTTCACAAAATTGTGAAGAGTGCCATAGTTCTGCTTCACCTGCCTGGCGACAAGCTCAATTCAACCATTCGTTTTTTCCGCTTGAACTGGGACACAAAATTGCCAATTGTTACAGTTGCCATAACCGGGGTTCTTTTACCGGCTTGAGCAAAGACTGCTATTCCTGCCATAAGGCAACTTTCGCTAATACCAAAAACCCAAACCACGTGACCGGAGGATTTCCGACTGCATGCCTTAACTGCCACACGACACAGGGTTGGAGCCCGGCGAATTTCGATCACAACGCAACCAAATTTGCATTGACCGGCGCTCATGCAACCACAACCTGTGTGAGCTGCCACAAGAATGGATATACCAACATCTCAACTGATTGTAAAAGCTGTCATCAGGACAAAGCAACAGTAAGCACCACAGTAAATCACACACTGGGTAACTTTCCACAGGTATGTTCTAATTGTCACAACACTGTTGCATGGAAGCCATCAGCTTTTAATCACGCGACCACGCAGTTTCCGTTAACCGGCAGCCACCCGGCTGCAACTTGCAATGCCTGTCACAAAACGCAATACCAGGGAACGACGACAGACTGCTATACCTGCCATCAGGCCAAAATGGCTGTCAGCACCGTTGTCAATCACACCTTAGGTAATTTCTCACATACATGCCAGAATTGCCATTCAACAACAACCTGGAAACCATCATCCTTCAATCACAGTGCAACACAATTTCCGCTCACGGGTAAACACGTGTCGGTGAGTTGCAACACCTGCCACACGGTTCAGTATGCCTCAACAGCAAGTGATTGCTATACGTGTCATAAAACAGATTATGCAAACGCCAAATCGCCAAACCATACCGCCGGCGGCTATCCCACAACTTGCAATAACTGCCACACCACGCAGGGCTGGAGTCCTGCAAATTTTGATCATTCCTCAACAGGCTTCCTGTTAACAGGCGTTCATGTCACAACCGCATGCGTAAGCTGCCATAAAAACGGCTATCCCAATACGCCAACGGATTGCAAGACCTGCCATCAGGATAAAATAACCGTGAGCACAGTGGTCAATCATGCACTGGGCAACTTCCCGCAGGTATGCTCAAACTGCCATACAACAACAGCATGGAAACCTTCATCATTTAGCCACGCAATAACGCAGTTTCCGTTAACGGGCAGCCACGTAACTGCTACCTGCAATTCATGTCACAAAACACAATACCTTACAACTTCAACTGAATGCAAGACATGCCATCAGGATAAAATAGCGGTAAGCACAGTTGTTAATCATGCACTGGGCAATTTCCCACAGGTATGTTCGAATTGCCATACTACCACTTCCTGGAAACCTTCAGGCTTCAATCACAGCACCACGCAGTATCCTCTTACAGGAAAGCATCTGACGGTGAGCTGCAACAAATGCCACACAACCCAATATACCTCAACCGCAAGCGATTGCTATTCCTGTCATATAACTGATTATGCAAATGCAAAAAGCCCTGATCATACGGCGGGTGGCTATCCAAAAACCTGCAATAACTGCCACACCACACAAGGTTGGAGCCCGGCTAATTTTGATCATGCAACAACCGGTTTCCTTTTAACCGGCAGTCATCTCACTACACCCTGTGCAAGCTGCCATAAAAGCGGATATCCCAACACCCCAACCGATTGCAAGACCTGCCATCAGGATAAAATAACGGTGAGTACAGTTGTCAATCATGCATTGGGCAACTTCCCGCAGGTTTGCTCTAATTGCCATACAACAACAGCATGGAAGCCTTCATCTTTCAGTCACGCAACCACGCAGTTTCCGTTAACAGGCAGTCATCAAACTGTTACCTGCAATTCGTGTCACAAGACACAATACCTGACAACGGCCACGGATTGTAAAGCCTGTCATCAGGACAAAATAACAGTGAGCACGGTTGTTAATCATGCGTTGGGCAATTTCCCGCAGGCATGCTCAAACTGCCACACAACAACAGCTTGGAAGCCTTCATCATTCAGCCACGCAACCACGCAGTTTCCGCTGGACGGCAAACACGCATCAACCAATTGCAACGATTGCCATACATCGGCCTATGCCACAACCCCAAAAGATTGTTACGGTTGCCACCAGACGGCGTATGAAGGTTCAAAAAATCCATCACATACTGCGGGCGGATATCCCAAAGCCTGCGCGGATTGTCATTCAAAAACAGCCTGGGTACCGGCAAGCTTCGATCACTCCACCAAAGGTTTTGTGCTCACGGGTGTGCATGCAACAACACAATGCAGTGCCTGCCACACCGGTGGTTTTCCAAACACACCAACAGAATGCAAATCCTGTCATTTGACCAATTATCAAAACAGCAAAAACCCGGCGCACGTAACGTTAGGCCTTTCACAAGATTGTGCTACGTGTCATAAGACCATTGCAACAGGATGGAAACCCGCTGATTTCCCGCAGCATGCAACCTACTTCGCCTTTCAGGGCGCACATATTGCCATAGCCACAAATTGCGCGACCTGTCACAACGGCACTTATCCAAATACTCCGAAAGTTTGCTATGGATGTCATCAGTCAAATTATACCAAGACGGTTAATCCCCCGCATGTCATCATAAATTTTTCGCAGGATTGTGTAACCTGCCATAGCCAAACAGCATGGGTCCCTGCTCCCTCATATAGTCATCCGACATATAATTACAAAGCCAAACACTCGGCAAAACTCTGCAAAGATTGTCATACCGTATCCACTGCAAGTTACGTTCCGCAATGTATGACATGTCACCAGAAAGATTTCATCAAGGAACACAAGACCGGGCATCGAACCGACTGTTGGGCATCAGGATGCCATCCGAATGTCAACGCGTTTGGAGATAGTCCGGGCAAAGCACTGAAACAAAGGATTGAGCTACAATGAGAGTGAGCATATTACTACCGTTTCTGATGCTTTCACTCTATGCACAACATAAAGGGGGGGCAGCCGTTGAGGGCAAGATCACTTTTATATCCAGTCAGAACTTCTACGTGCAGTTTGAAAGTACTGAAGGCCTGCAGACCGGAGATACGCTCTATGTGGTTGAAAAGACGGATACACTGCCTGGTATAATTATCAGATATTTATCTACACGCTCATTGGCGGGAGAAAAAGTTGGGAAACATGACGCACCCTTCACTGTCGGACAAAAGTTTATTGCCTTCCCAAGAGCAAAAGCAGAAGAAAAACCCGTTGAACCGACAAGTGGATTAAAACCCCGGACCTTTTTACGAGGAGCAACTGGAACAAAGGAAAGTGCCCATCCGGATGAAATGAAATGGCAGGGGCGGGTATCATTATTATCCGCAAGCGATTTCACTTCCGGGGCCGGGAATGAATCGCAACGTTGGAGAGGTTCAGTGAACCTGACCGCAGATAATTTCTTTGTACCTAAGCTGTCGCTTACCAATTATATGCTTTTATCTTTCAGTGGAAGCGAATGGAAAACCGTAAAGAAAAGCCCGTTCAATAATGCACGCGTCTATGATCTTGCGCTCTCTTATCGTATAGACAGTGTATCGACCATATGGGGTGGGCGCCACCTCAACTACCGCATGGCAAACGCCGGAACCGTGGACGGATTACAGTTTGAAACTTCCGTTAATTCGTTTATGCTCGGCGTGGTGGTTGGCTCACGGCCATCGATCACTGATAATGGTGTAGACTTGAACCTGCTCCAGGTTGGCGGATACGCAGCGCGCATTGACCGAAACAGTGACGGGGTGGGTATGGAGAATACACTGGCATTCCTTAATCAAACTTACAAATCTAAAACTGACCGCAGATTTCTCTACCTTCAACACAGCAATAATTTTCTCACAAAAACGGATATTTTTGTTTCTTCAGAAGTTGATCTCTATAAAGTTGAGAGCGGTACGGGGAAAAGTGCTTTGGATCTGACCAGTGTTTATTCTTCGGTGAGATACACACCTATACGTGAGCTCTCGCTGAGCCTTTCTTATGATGCCAGGCGCAACGTGGTGTATTATGAAACATATAAAACTTATCTCGACAGTTTATTCTCCAATGATTTGCTAAAAGGCTTGAGATGGAATGTAACCTGTCAGCCTTTTGGAAGAGTATCTATTGGTCTCAATGGCTCGCTCCAGTCACAAATGAAAGACTCCAGACCATCACAAAACTACGGCATGTTCGCCTATTTTTCCGGACTGCCCTGGATAGGAACTGATGCAACGTTGAATGCTACTACCCTGACAGGAAGCTACCTGAAGGGTATGACCGGAAGCCTTGAATTATCGAAAAACGTTCTGGAAGATATGTATGCCTCCATAGGTTATCGTACTTTTCAATATGAGTACTCAAGCTCAGGCACCAAATATGTGCAAAATGTACTGTTTGGGAACGTATCGTTTGCCTTATTGCACTCAGTTATGCTGTCCCTGAATTACGAGGGGGTATATGAGAAATCCGGCAACGGAAACCGGCTTTATATCGACCTTACCAAAAGGTTTTAATTACCTTATCTGAGCGACGCGGACTACATCAAAACAGTTGTTATTGCGCAATAATCGGCAACTTCATCAACTCCGTGGTTTGTGCTTCCTAACAGCAGAAATAACCGGAATTTGCACTTATGCATGAACGCTCTCCATCCTTGATTCTCTGTCTGATTTTAGGTAAATTGAGTTCGGTTTAATAAGGTTTTTGCACATCAGTTTTACCCGCAACTTTAACAACTGATCTTTCTCTGTATATGACATAAACAAAGACAGAACGAGGATAAGAGTGTGGAAACAGGCACAATATCCAGTAATGCAGTATTGATCAGTTGAAAAAGCTATATCGCAAATTTGGCAAGAGACAGGCAAAGACCGAACGTTAAGTTGTTTCCGGTTTTCTGTTAATGAGTTAAGTTCTTGCATAGCTCCGTTAGCCGCTCAATTTTTGTTCGCTCTAAACCACAAACGTTTTATAATTTTAATTTCAGATAGCAACAGTATATGAACTTTATAGTTACACTTTTTACAACCACGAACTCGGCTTCAACTATTCTCTACCTCTGCCTTGCAGGGTTTATGGGAATAGCCATTGGAAAAATTGAGTTCAAGAACATTAAACTGGGAATTGCAGGCGTGCTCTTTTCCGGCTTACTGATCTCTCATCTGGGTGCACGCATGGAAGGGTCTACCATACAGTTTATGCGTGAATTTGGACTCATACTCTTTGTTTATTCAATTGGTCTTGATATCGGACCCAGGTTCTTTTCGACGTTTAAAAACGAAGGATTAAAACTTAATCTGTTCGCAACCGGCGTTGTTTTGCTGAATGGCATCATCAGTTACGGATTTCTTGTTTTTATGGGAATTCCTTCTGCACTCATCGCCGGCATCATGTCAGGTGCAGTGACCAACACACCAAGTCTTGGTGCAACACAACAGGTATTAACCGAATTTGCACAGAATGGTTCCCAGAGTGCAGTTCTTTCGGGTATGGGATATGCGGTGACCTATCCCTTTGGAGTTCTGGGTGTTATCCTCGTGATGATAATTCTCCGGATAATTTTCCGGATAAAAGTGAAAGATGAAGCCGAAAATTATACCCAAAGTTTAAACACTACCACAGCAAAACTTGAAAGCGTCAAGATAACAGTTTCAAATCCGCATCTCTTTGGAAAAAATGTTGAATACATCAAAAAGATGATCGATACAGAACTTGTCGTCTCACGTATCTTCAGGGACGGAAATTTCATGATTGCCGTTGATTCAGAAATTATCAGAGAGGGTGACGTGATCTATGGTGTATCAACAGCGAGCCATATCGAGAATCTGAATCTGAAAATCGGCGAAGTAAAAGTCGGTGAGAAGCGGGAGATCGGTGGTTCATTGGCGATGGAGAATATCCTTGTGACCAACAGAAAATATGCCGGCAAGACCATTCAGCAGATTGGTATTTACCGCCGATACGAAGCAAACATCACGCGGATTTTCCGCGCCGGGATGGAAATTCTTCCCTCGCTTGAAACTAACGTTGAATTCGGTGACACAGTCCGCGTAGTCGGTAAAAAGGAATTATTGCCGGAAGTCAGAAGAGAATTGGGCAATTCCACCAAAGAACTGGCAATGCCAAACACTATCCCTATTTTTTCAGGAATTTTTCTTGGTGTTATTCTGGGGAGCATTCCCATTTTTATTCCCGGGATACCCGCACCGGCAAAGCTTGGATTGGCTGGCGGCCCGTTGCTGGTAGCGATTCTTCTTGGGCACAAAGGCAGGATTGGGAAACTTGATTTTTATATGACACCGGGCGCCAATATGATACTCCGCGAGATTGGTATCGTGTTGTTTCTTGCCTGCGTGGGCCTTTCATCCGGAGCCAATTTTGTCAACACCATTTGGAATGGTGGTTACTGGTGGATGCTCTACGGAGCGGTGATCACCTTTGTTCCAATTATGATTGCCGGTATAGTCGCACGATTAATGAATTTTAACTATCTGAAAATTTGCGGTATGATTGCCGGGACTATGACCGATCCGCCGGCTTTGGAATTTGCCAATTCGCTCTCGCCGGTACAGGCACAATCAACCGCATATGCATCGGTGTATCCGTTTGCAATGTTTCTCCGGATTTTGATTGCGCAGATGTTCATCCTGGCAACTATGGGATAATCCCCTGTTTTTTTACGTTGCAGCGCGATCAATGCAATCGCGCTGCAACGCTGATACTACCGCACCTCAATCATATATAACTCGTGACGGAGTTAGGTACCCCTCATTGAATGTTATTGCTGCCAATGTAAAATCCCTACGGGATTTCTAAAAACATCTCAGATTTTAGTCGCATAAAGCTTTTTCGCAGGAATTGCCATGCATTAATCGCGTGGCAAATGCACCATGCTCCAAACCCGTCAGGGTTTGAATATTGGTAGCATTGAAAGAAGGAAAACATTCCACCAACCCCGTTCAGGGGTTGAATATGTCTGGCTATTTGAAAACTATACCAACATGCGTTATCGTACCTGTGATATCCAACCCGTTACCCCCCAATTCAACCATAAAACATTATTCAATCCATATCCGTAAAAATGTATTTTACATCATACTCAACATTAAATTTTTGCAAAATTTCTTCATACTCCTCACGAAATCCTTTTATCCGATGATGTTCTTCCTGTTTTTGAATGTAGTGTACAACATCATCTCGCTGTGATCTGGAATATGAAAAGCCCCCATAACCTTCCTGCCAATAAAATTTACCCGGGAACCATGCTTGTTTGTTGATGTAATTTGTGGAAGATCGTTTGATCTCTTTCACCAAAGTTGAAAGGGCCTCCTCAGGATTGTAGCCGATAAGTATATGTATATGGTTACTCATGCCATTGATACATAACAATTTATGCCCCCGTGCTTTTACAATACCGGTTCTAAATTTATATAATTCCACCTTCTTTGATTGTGGGATGAGATTGGTTCTGCCCTTAACAGCAAAAACGATATGGAGGTATATTTGCGTATAGGTATTAGCCATAGGAAATTCTCCTGTTTTTGATTAAAAGGAAGCTTCTTCAAGATATTCAACTCCTGACGGAGTTGGAAATCTTTTTATCGAATTCAAATTTCTACCAATATAAAATCCCTACGGGATTTCATGTAATATTTCAATTTTAGATCACGGAATTGTTTTCAAAGTCGATTCAATTTATTAATTTCAGACCAATGATTCATGCGCCCCAAACCCGTCAGTTTGCACATCGGTAGCGTTGACCATTGAGCAGCATTCCGCCAACCCCATTCAAGGGCTGAACATGCTTCGTTCTCATGTAATACAAACCATTCTCGTTGTCAAAAAAACAACTATCGCCTTTGGGAACCATTCCACCAAACCCGTCAGGGTTTGCACATTGGTAGCATTGACAATTGAGGAGCATTCCGCCAACCCCGTGCAGGGGTTGAATGTGCTTCGTTCTATCGTAATACAAACCATTCTCGTTGTCAAAAAAACAACTATCGCCTTTGGGAACCATTCCACCAAACCCGTCAGGGTTTGCACATTGGTAGCATTGACAATTGAGGAGCATTCCGCTAACCCCGTGCAGGAGTTGAATGTGCTTCGTTCTCGTGTAATACAAACCATTCTCGTTGTCAAAAAAACAACTATCGCCTTTGGGAACCATTCCACCAAACCCGTCAGGGTTTGCACATTGGTAGCATTGACAATTGAGGAGCATTCCGCCAACCCCGTGCAGGGGTTGAATGTGCTTCGTTCTATCGTAATACCAGCCATTCCCTATTTTCCAAAAAAACATCACATTTTCAAAACATTGCGCACCAAACACGTTTTGGTTTGCACGTTTGTGGCTTCAGGTATAACTCTTGACGGAGTTATGGGCGCTTTGCTGAATGCGCATTGCTACCAATATAAAATCCCTACCGGGATTTCCAGAATTAGTCCAGATTCTCGTTGTATCATAGGTATCGCAATGCATTAATCGCTTGGCAAATGCACCATGCTCCAAACCCGTCAGGGTTTGCACGTTGGTAGCATTGATCATAGCTAAGCAAATCTCAATCCCGTTGAGGAGTTGAATGTGTTTGCTGTCGGTAAATGATCATTCATTCTCTTCGCATTGACAATATTCGACATGATCAAGCCCATTCTCACTACAATAAGATAATCCTCTTAATACACAAAACAACTTTTTATTGATTTTAGATCCCAACGCCGGACATTTCCTTAGGATAACTCACTTTGAACTTGAAGGGAACTGTTTTCCGTTCACCGGGTTTCAATGTGACTCTCCATTCGATCTTGTGTTCTCTATTCAAATCCTTCAAAACAACAAACGGTTCAATCGGCTCAACTATGATATCCTCGCTTGAGGATATTGGAAGCTGATCCGATATTACTAACGTCTCTTCTGTCTTCCGGTTGTTTGAAAGCCGTAATTCATATTCAAATGTCACACTGATTTTATTGCCAAACAATGCAGGTCCCTCTTTTTTCCTGTTCGCCAGCACTCTTTCAACTCTCATCAGATCATCTGAACCAAGCGTTAAATCGAGGCTGTCACCCGAAACAATGGTCTTCATTGTAGTTTTATTGAGAAAATCACTGTCAACAAAAATATTAACTTCGCCCCCAAGCCAGGGGTAATTGTTTTTGTTGCCAATTTTTCCTTTCAGCAATATCCGCGGATTCAGCTTGGGAATCGTAGCATGTTCAAAATCGATCTTCATCTCTTCGATCGCGATTGTAACTTTGTGAACGTCTTTGTCACTGGGTATAGAATATTTTGCCGGGACGACGAAATTGGTTGCCAAATCATTGGCAAATATATTGGTATATTTTTCACGCTCACGTGGCTTTCGTTCCTCAGTTGAACCTCCCACAGACTGTATTTGACTATCTGAGGTTATACTGTTTGCATTAGTTGCGTTCTTGTTAATAAGTGGTCGGTCTGCCATAACCATTACCTCGCTTGATGCTATCGCCTTACTATACAGCGGAAAGGTAGCCGAAGCTGTATTCCGTTCCAGAACCACAATATCAACACTCCTGTTATGATAACCAATATATGATATCCTCAAACGGCTTGTACCCACTGGGATATTCGCTATATAAAATTTCCCATCCGAACCTGTCTGTGCTCCGTTACTTGTCCCCTCAATTACAACATTTGCACCTTTAAGCATCTCACCGGTTTTTATGTCTGTCACATAGCCGGTGATGGCTCCCTTCGACGCGGGCAAGCCCCAATTCTGTTCGTAGGTCACACGTAACGAGTTTCCGTTTGTGTTTACTGATTCCTCTTTACGCCGGACAGGAATTGGCCGTAAATCGATAAACCAATTGTCCATGTGAGGAAGCGATTTTGTGGTCTTCGGCTCTGCAGTAGAAAGGGTCAGATCAATGTCATTCCAGTCCTCTCCGGTGGATTGCTGCAGCATCCCATAGTAGCTCAATTCGTTTATTTTATCACCCGAGTTTACCCGGGCGTCATAGAGTGGAAACCACTTTGCATTTGGTACTATATATGAAGCAGAGAGCGTGGCGCGTTGTTTCCTGCCTGCCTCAAGAGTTACAATGATCTCCTTGAAATCATGACTTACCACACCGCTTGAATTGGTGATCTGGCGATGAATCTCAGCAATCTCATCCTGAATACGCGCTATTCTGAGTGTCTTTGCGCGGATAGCATCCTGCGTTTTTGCGAGTTCATCATCCAGATGGGACATTGCCCCTGCCCACTCCTTAAGAAACATGGAATAATCCGGTTGAACACCCTGAACCGATTTCTGTTGCGGTACCTGCTGCGGCCTTATTGACTCAATAAACTCCCGGGTTCCGGTCAGTACACCCAAGTCAACATCAACCAAGTTTCGGAGTGCATTCAGGGAATCGATTTTATGTTCAAGAAGCTTTATCTTTTCCTGCTGTGTTTCGGTGGTCATTTTGCGGTTGACCATGACATCAAGGATTTTAATATTATCATTTTTGTTTGCTGTTATCCCCACTGACTGGTCCACCATATCCGTGGTCAGATTGGAAAAACAAACCTGCTGTACACCCTTTACCAGATTTACTTCTGCGGTTCGGGTAACCTGGGCGCTTGACTTAAAGACAACGGCTCCTGTCACCCGGGATTTCGCATTTTGAACGTTCTGTGCATTCAGACCCACGCTGAGGGAAATAAGTACGGCCAGTAATTTACTATTCATGCTTTTCATGGCTGCTACTCCAATCCGTAGATAGTTTGTGATGACGGATATTCAATACTGAACTTGAACGGAACGATCTTTTTCTCCCCCGGCTTAAGTGTCAGATGCCAGGCAATTTCCTTGTTTGCGGGTAAGTCTTTAAATGAAAGCGCGGGATCGACGGGTGTGACCGTTATAACTTCTTCCAGCGCGACAGGGAGTTGATCGAACACAGACACGGTTTCATGAGTTTTACTGTTATTTGTAAGACGCAATTCATAGTCATAAGTGATCTTTGTTGTCCCGTTAAAAACACCTTTTGTCTGATGAAATTTATTCACGAGAACTTTTTCTATTTTTATTCGTGCGTCCGTCCCGAGTGAAAGCTCAAGTGTATCGGTCGGCAGAACATCATTAAATATGGTCCGGTTGATATAATCATCATCAATAAAAATATTCACATCACCGGCAAGCCAGGTCTGATCGCCGGTATTGATCATCTTTCCCAGCAGATAGACGTTTGCAGAAACCTTGGGTATAGATGTATATTCGAGACTGATTGGGAGCGTGGTAACAGCAACTTCTACTTTGTGAGCATTGTTATCGCTGGGTATATCGTATTTTGTGGTTATGTTGAATATTGTGGAGAATTCCTGAACGCGCGGAATTTTCCCGCTCACTGCTTCTCCATTAAAATAGGAACCAACGGCATCCGAACGCCCACCGCGGATATAGTTAGCACCAGCTTCCGGATATCTTTCTGAATGTCTTTCAATATACCAGGGTGAAAGCAAAGGTAAATCCTTAAACACAAATGGCTCAGCTGTTGAAAGTATGACTGAAACGTTGTTCCAATCTTCACCTGTTGATTGCCGTATCATGCCAAAGAAATGTAACTCTCCCTTTTTTTCTGATGAATTTACGCGGATGTCATATAAAGGACTCCAATTTGCATTTCTTATGAGATACGATGCCTGCAAAGCAACGGTTCCCGTCTCCGGGATCTCTATAGATGCCTGTATCTCTTTGTAGCTTTTATTGTTTTCCCTGCCGGGTTGAGCCTTTTCTTTCAGAGCCAAATTTATCTGTTCTTCAATCCTGATCCGCTTTTGGTCAGCGATCCGTTGTCCGTCAAGAATTTCACGTGATCCGGATTCGAAATATTTTCGCAGATCTGTCCATTCGCTTGTCTGCCACTTGCCGGCTGATAATTTTCCATTCAGACCCTTTGAAATTTGCGCTTTGAAAGTGTTCAGAACATCCTTTTGTTTTTTAAACAACGAAATCTCATCAACAAGTTTTCCCAGGATCAATTTCAGTGAATCAATCCGCGTGTCAATTGCCAGGATTATTTTCTCAGGCGCCTCAACCGCCGCTTTGTATTCTACTTTAACATCGAGGATTTTGATGACCCCTCGGCCGGATGCGGATACCCGCACCGATGCGTCATCAAACTCATTTGGCAGATTGGAAAGGATGACTTTATGGATACCTTTGCCCAATTTGGCTTCTCCCTCTCTTGTGACCATCGCGCGATCCCGAAAGATGGTAACAGAGCTTACCTTTGAATCGATGGTAGCGGTTTCCTGGGCAAGACACAGCGCTGATGTGATAATGAAGATTGCAAGCAAGAATTGTTTCATACTATTTCCCAGTGTAGTTACTTATCAAATGAGTTTTAAGAACAAGAACTATACGTTTAATTTACTCATGATTTTATTGAAATACAATTTTTCCGCTACTGATGATCATCCATTCCAGTTACATTGGCTCTACCTGGTTCCGGCAAAACGCAGCTTTATGAATTCTCCCGGGTATGCGCATTGAACAGAAGGTTTGTGTTCGCATGTCCCAACAAACAGCTCCGTATGTATGGAACATTTGGGTTTCGACTGCATTTTTTCTCGCTTTTTCTTCAAATTCCGGGTTTTACATGAATTCTCTCATTTACCCTTTCATGTTTTTTTATTACTTTCAATGATTGCTTATTTGAGAATTTTCAGGGCACAAATTCTGATACTTTTAAAAGGTATGCATAACGCAAAGATGACCGAGAGCAAATTGATGGACAAGGTGTCCTCTTTAAATAACAGGCAATAACCGCCGATTAACAGGAGTACATGGAGAGCTTTAAGAAAATATCGGGTGTTCAGGGCGAGCTGGAATACCGCGGCGATAAATCGATTTCGCACCGCGCTGTTATTTTTGCAGCAATGGCGGATGGCGTTTCAAGGATCCAAAATCTGTCTTTCTCCGAAGATGTCGGTTCAACCCGGGCAATATTCAAACAATTGGGTGTGGAAATAACCGGCGGAAAAGGCACATATGAAATAAAGGGCAGAGGATTTAAAGGATGTCAGGCTCCTGCCGGCGAACTTTATGCCGGAAATTCTGGCACCACAGCACGGCTGCTTGCCGGGTATTTCATTCAGCAGGATTTCCCCACTGTACTCACCGGCGATGAATCCCTTTCCAAACGTCCCATGAAACGGATAATTGATCCCCTTGCCTTGATGGGAGGCAATCTGCAGCCAAACGAAGCAAATTGTCTGCCGATGAAAATTTCTCCCTCTGATCACCTCAAGCCCATTTCATATTTACTGCCCATTCCCAGTGCTCAAATAAAGAGCGCTATTGTTCTCAGCGCACTGCATATGGAAGAACCGACCACAATAACTGAATCGCTGCAAAGCCGCAACCATACTGAAATTATGCTGGAATTGCCGGTTAAAACAGTTGAGTCACAAACAGTCATTACCGCATCACGGGCCAACTATCCCAAGCCGTTTGAAATGACTGTACCCGGTGATGTCTCCTCGGCTGCATTTTTCGTGGTACTTGCCCTGCTCTCGGAAAACAGCGAGCTTGTAATTAAAAATGTATCGCTAAACCCCCAGCGCTCCCATTATCTTACGCTTTTGCAAAAAATGGGCGGTGACATACAGATTGAAAAAACGGGATCATCACTCCATGAACCAGTGGGTAACGTTATAGTGCGATCGAGCAAACTGAAGAATATTTTCATTCCCGGTGGCTCCGTACCTCTCATTATTGACGAGCTTCCTATATTGATCATTTGCGGTCTGTTTGCGGAAGGCGATTTTGAGATCCATCACGCGGCGGAACTCCGGGTTAAAGAATCTGACCGTATAGCCTCCATGGTGCACAATTTACGTGCTGCCGGTTTCGAAGTGGAGGAATTTCCCGACGGACTTGCAGTCCCGGACGGTATCCCGGAGACCGGCACTACCCCGGTTTTTGACTCCTTTGGCGATCACCGGATAGCGATGGCGTTCGCTATCTTATCATTATTATTGAAAGATGGCGGAAAAATTGATAACTTTGGATGTGTTAATATTTCCAACCCGGAATTTTTGAAACAATTGAATATAATTATCAGGTAATTAAAATGGCAGATGTAGTTCTTAAAAATGTATCGAAAGTGTATGAAGGCGGAAACTCGGCAGTCAAGGATGTGAACATTCACATTAAAGATCGGGAATTTGTGGTTTTGGTTGGACCTTCCGGATGTGGAAAGTCAACAACCTTGCGCATGATTGCAGGTCTTGAAGAAATTTCATCAGGCGAATTATTCATTGATGACAAACTGGTTAATGACGTTTCTCCAAAAGACCGGGATATCGCGATGGTTTTTCAGAACTACGCGCTTTACCCGCACATGACTGTTTATGAAAATATGGCATTCGGATTAAAACTGCGAAAATTCCCCAAGGAAGAGATTGACCAACGCGTTAAAGAAGCAGCAACCATTCTTGGTCTTGAGGATTATCTGCAAAGAAAACCCAAAGCCCTTTCCGGCGGCCAACGCCAGAGGGTTGCAGTGGGTCGTGCGATAGTTCGGAAACCAAAGGTGTTTTTATTCGACGAACCCCTCAGCAACCTTGACGCAAAATTGCGTGTGCAGACCAGAACACAAATTTCCAAACTGCATAAGAGTCTTGATGCAACAATGGTATACGTGACCCACGACCAGGTTGAAGCGATGACCATGGGTGACAGAATTGTTGTCATGAAAGACGGCATCATCCAGCAAATTGATACACCACTGAATTTATATAACTTCCCGACAAATAAATTTGTTGCGGGTTTTATCGGCAGCCCGTCAATGAACTTCCTTTCCGGGACACTGCATTCTGACAATGGTATTAAGTTCACCAGTGACGGAAAGAACCTGTCCATTTCATTGTCAACGGTATCTGCAGAAAAATTAAAAGATCATCTCGGGAAAAAGATTTGGCTGGGTATCAGACCTGAAGATATTCATGATACACCGGTCACAGAAAACAAGACAGCACTGCAGGAAGTGCCGGTAACACTTGACGTTGTTGAACCGATGGGAAATGAAATTTTCCTCTATTTCGATGTTGATGCGATACAGTTCACCGCGCGTATTCCTTCCAAACACCAGCCAAGTCCGGCTGACAAAGTCTCATTATATCTGGATGCGGACAAACTGCATTTCTTCGACGGCGAAACCGAAAAAACGCTGCTTTAAGAAAACAACTATTGAATCCCCGGTTGATTGGCCGGGGATTTCGTAACATCCAAGAGGGAAGAAATTTTTCTAAATCAAACTATGGTACAAACTCATTTGGCAAATCGGGCATTTGAAATTTTGGTTTTAATAGGAGTTGTTTTACATGAAAAATAATCCATTAAGCGATGACCAATTACTGAAGAGAACAAGAAAGAGGGATGTATATCCTCGGACTGAATATTTTCGAGATCAAACCGCTATCATTCACTCAATGCCATTCAGAAGATTAAAACATAAAACCCAAGTATTTTTTTCACCCCAGAACGATCACGTTTGTACAAGAATAGAACACGTATTACATGTTGCTTCAATTGCTGCTTCAATTTGTAAAGGGCTGAATTCATCGCAAAAGGAATGGCACTTAAATGAAGAATTAGCTTATGCGATAGGTCTAGGTCACGATTTAGGACATGCACCTTTCGGGCATTCAGGAGAAAAAATTTTAAATGACCTAGTAGGCGAAGGAAACTCATTCATACACGAAGTTCATGGGTATAGGGTTGTGGAGTATTTAGCCAACAATGGCGAAGGGCTAAATCTCACGTATGCAGTCAAAGATGGAATAATCTGTCATTGTGGTGAAAAATTTGAAAGGGAAATATTCCCAAGAAAAGAGCTCATAAATCTGGATACTATCAAGGACCGAACTTACTACCCAGTGACCTATGAAGGTTGTATTGTTAGGTTGAGCGATAAAATTGCTTACTTTGGCAGAGACATTGAAGATGCTTACCTAGCAAAATTCTTTGAAGTAAAAGATATTCCAAAAAGAATCTATAATGAATTAGGAAAAACAAATGGAGAAATAATTAACACTCTCGTCCTCGATTTAATAAAAAATTCGGCCGATAAAGACAGTTTACTATTTTCTGAAAATAAGCATAATCTGATTTTGGAGCTTCGGGACTTTAATAACCAGAGGATTTATTGTCATCCAGCAATAGTAAAATGGCGAAGCGACGGGGAAAATATTATTAAAACACTTTTTGCTTATTTTAATGAACTATTCGACCGAAATGGATTCGATGGGCGGAAATACAATACGAAGGGGGTCAAGAAAATTGATCTCTCTTTTTCCGGATATCTTCAAAAAATGAAATCATTTTACAAAAGAGAAGAAACGCCAACCACAATGATTATTGCCGATTATGTAGCAGGTATGACTGATGAATATGCTTTAAGGTGTATGCAGCAGTTAATAATTCCTGAGCCCATATGTTTTTAACTTTTAATACCAAGTTTTCAAGTTTAATTTCAATGTCTGTGAAACAGGTTATTTTGCTGTGTTATAACTAATAATTTAGACTATTCCTCCTTAATCACATACCCCACGCCGCGGACGGTGTGGATCAGCTCCGCTTTGGTGTGCTGTTCAATCTTGCCGCGCAGCTTATTAATATAGACATCAATCACGTTTGTGTCCGTGTCGAAATTGTATTCATATACGTGCTGGGTCAGTTTGGTTCTGGAGACCACTTTGTTCTTGTTGCGCATCAGGAACTCCAAGATGGCATATTCCTTAGGGGTAAGGTCCAGTTCCTGATCACCCACTGACAGGCGATGCGTCTGCGTGTCCAGGCTCAGTTCGCCGGCTTTCAACACGAGGGATTTAACATTCTCGCTTCTCCGGAGGAGGGCCCGGGAACGGGCAATCAGTTCCTCGAATGCGAAAGGTTTAGTGAGGTAATCGTCAGCCCCGGCATCCAGTCCTTCAACTTTATCCTGAATTTTATCTTTGGCGGTCAGCAGGAGAATGGGAGTAACAATATTCTGTGCGCGGAGATCCCGCGTAATGGAAATGCCGTCTTTATAGGGCAGCATCAAATCAAGGATGAGGAGGTCATAATCACCGCTCAGGGCCAGTTCAAAACCCTCTTTACCGTTATGCGCGGTGTCAACCGTATAATATTCTTCTTCGAGCCCCTTTTTGATAAAAGAAGCAACTTTTTTTTCGTCTTCTACAACAAGTATCTTCATACACCGAAAATAGCAAAAAAAAAGGAGAGTTAAAAACTCTCCTCAAATTCAAGAACCGTGAAATAATTACTTATTTCTTTTCGGCTGGCTTTGCTTCAGCTTTTTTAGCTTCTTTTTTAGCTTCTTTTTTGACTTCTTTTTTAGCTGGGTTCATTTTTTCTTTGACTTCTTTTTTGTCAGCTTTTACTTCAGCTTTTTTAGCTTCTTTTTTGTCAGCTTTCATTTCGGCTTTTTTAGCTTCTTTTTTGTCAGCTTTCATTTCGGCTTTTTTAGCTTCTTTTTTGTCGGCTTTAACTTCAGCTTTTTTGGCGTCTTTTTTGTCAGCTTTTACTTCAGCTTTTTTAACGTCTTTTTTTACTTCTGCTTTAGCTTCTTTTTTGTCGGCTTTTTTAGCTTCTTTTTTTACTTCAACTTTTTTGTCAGCTTTTTTCTCTGCTTTAGGAGCATCCTGAGCAAAAGAAGAACCGAAAGCTAAACCAAGAACAACGAACAATGCAACTACTAAACGTGACATATTGTCTCCTTAATAAGATTATAGAAATGAATTAAACTAATTACAGACCAAAGTTACCACTCCTTCATTAATACCATCTTAAAAATGGATTAAAAAATATTAATGATGTTCGTAGCCGGTCTATGGGAAACGGGTGGATAGATGTCTATTAACACGAAAAAACGGTGGGCCCATACTTTCCGTGTCACTTTCTATTTGGCAAGTATTCTTATAAATGAAGAATGGGCTTTCTTGAAAGTAAGAAATTCAATCAATAGTGCATAGAATTTTGCCCTACTCTTGTTCAAGCCCACACCGACCGGTTGAAGCCATAACCCGTTGCCATGGTCATCAAGCTACGTTAACTTATTGTTTATAAAAGGATTACCGCGTTTTCAACAGATATTTTCATCTTGTCCATAATTGACTCATCCGGGCATCAAAAGATTAAAAAGTCCTTAAAATTGCCCATTCTCCGGAAATAGTTTGGCACTTTAAATGCTGAAAGGCAGGAGAAGGATTATATATTTTGCTTCTGTATGAATGGAATAATAACAGCTATACCCGATCTCTGTAAAAGATGCTATGGATGCATTAGGGAATGCCCTGCCAAAGCAATACTGGTTGTCAATGGGCAAGCATCTATTGTACAGGAGAGGTGCATTGCCTGTGGGCATTGTGTTAAGGTCTGCACACAAGGAGCAAAACAAGTATTATCCTGGGTATCTCCCGAATTGCAGGCCGCCCTGCAATCGCAGAAAGCAATTGCAATGGTTGCCCCATCTTTTGCCGCTTCATGGCACTCGAACTACAAAAAAGTCCCCTCAGCACTGCGAAAACTTGGTTTCTATAAGGTTATTGAAACAGCCTTCGGAGCTGATCTGATCAGTCCCCTTTATGCAAAAGAACTTCAGGACTCTGACGTAAAAACAATCATCAGTTCGAGTTGCCCTGCTGTATGCAACTATATTGAGAAATACCGGCCCGAACTGGCTCCTAATCTTGCAAAGATTGTTTCCCCAATGGCAGCCCTTGGCCGCTATTTGCGGACAACTTTTGACGAGTCCTACCAAATTGTGTTTATAGGGCCCTGCACCGCAAAAAAAGCTGAAATCCTTGGTGAAAGCGTACGTAATTCGGTTGATGCTGCATTTACCTTTGCTGAAATTAAGGACATGTTCACCGGCGCCGGGATAGCAATTGATGAACTTGAAGAATCTGATTTTGATCCTCCACATGCGTTTATGGGAAAAACCTATCCGCTTGCCGGTGGTCTGCTGAAAACTGCGGAATTGTCCGGTGACATTCTGGAAAAAGAAATCATCGTAGTTGAAGGAAAGAGCAAATGCCTCGAAATCATCGACGAGATAACCAATAATCAGATCAATGCAAAGTTTGTTGACATTCTCTTTTGTGAAGGGTGCATAAGCGGGCCTGGAATAGATTCAAGCCTCAACTATTATGGCCGACGCGAAAAAGTTATCGAGTTCATAAAAGACAGCGTTAATCTGGTTGATAAAAAAGTTTGGCAGAGCCAGCTCTATAACAGCAGAAATCTGGACTTACACCGGGAATTTGAGAACTGCGACCAGCGGCGCGCCACACCCGAAGAAGAAAAAGTTAACGAGATACTGGCCACAATTAATAAAGCTTCTGCACAGGACAGATTAAATTGCGGTGCCTGCGGCTATTTCACCTGCAGAGAGTTTGCCGTAACCGTGGCAAAAAATCTGGCTGAAAAGGAAATGTGCCTGCCCTACCTCATCGATGAACTGCAGCATGCCTATGAAACCCTGCGCACCACACAGGAGCAATTGCACTCTGCTGAAAAGCTCGCATCTATTGGGCAGCTTGCAGCGGGCATCGCGCACGAGATCAATAACCCGCTGGGGACCATAATGCTTTACGCATCACTGATAAAAAAGGAAGTTGAGAAAAAAGAAGCAGGCAACGGGTGCTCCGATGATCTGAGTATTATAATGACCGAAGCCAACCGGTGCAAAAATATTGTTGCAAATCTCTTAAATTTCGCGCGTCAGGGAAAACTTTCCCTGCAAAAATTCGATCTCTTTGAGCTGCTTTCACAAATTGTAAAAAAAGTGAAACCACAGGCAGCCTTCGCGGGAGTCAAAGTGGAAATGAATTTGGATGCCGGTGATCCGGTGATTGAAGCCGACAAAGATCAGATTGAACAGGTTTTTCTGAATCTTATTATGAATGCAGCAGAAGCTATGGAATCGTCCACGGTTAAAAAGCTTTCACTCAAAATTGAGGATGCAGCCGATGAGCACTTGAAGGTGCTCATTACCGATTCCGGTTGCGGCATTCCCCGCGAAAATTACAAAAGCATTTTCACCCCCTTCTTCACCACCAAGAAGATCGGAAAGGGAACCGGGCTGGGCATGGCCATCGCATATGGTATTATCAAAATGCACAAAGGTGACATTTCGTTTCAAAGCACGGTGGGTGAAGGCTCCTCTTTCTCCGTCAAGCTGGCAAAAAAATTATCTTTAAGTGAATCTTTAATTAACTAAACAGGAACATCATGAAGACAAATCGTTCTATCCTCATTGTTGACGACGACACTGATATCATCAGCCAATTAAAAGCTCTTCTCGAAAATGAAGGCTATACTGTATATACTTCGACAGATTCAAAAGAAGCTTTAAAAATATTTAATGAGAAAAAACCGGACGCCGTGGCAACCGATCTTATGATGGAAGAAATGGACTCGGGTTTTATGTTAACCTACCAGATCAAGAAAACCGAACTGGGAAGAAAAATTCCCGTCATAATGATGACCTCTGCGGCCTATGTTACCGGTTTCAAATTTGAAGCTTATACTGCCGAGGAAAAGGAATGGCTGAAATGTGATGCCGTATTGAATAAGCCGATATCGGTTGAAGATCTGATCCAAAAAATTGATCAGTATTACGAAGTGGCAAAGAAATAAGCGTGGCAGAAAATTCATCAGAGACGCGTATGCAGGAAGCGGCTGCCGTTAACATCATCCTGATTGATGATGAGGAAGCCCTCAGGAACGCCGTAAAAAGGATTCTGCAGGGAGAAGGATATCACGTTGAGACAGCAGCCAACGGAACAGATGGTATCTCATTGGCCACGGCAAAAGATTTTGATCTTGCCGTTATCGATTTGAAGATGCCGGATATTAACGGTATCGAAGTTCTTCGCGAGATTAGGAAAAAACGGCCTTATACCATTTGTTTTATTGCTACCGCATACGCCTCTTATGAAACGGCCATCGAAGCGACCAAGCTGGGGGCCGATGGCTATATCCTCAAACCATTTTCTCCTGAGGAGCTGATTCAGCAGTTGAGCAAGGGAATTGAGAAACGAAAACTGCTGCTTGAAACTGAAAGGCTGAGAAAAGAGCGTGAGGAAAGCCTGCTGGAAGTTGCTTTCGAGCGCACCCGATTGAAAACCATCATAAATTCTCTCCGGGATGGAGTTGTGGTTATCAATAAAAACGGCGAATCTGTCTATTGCAACCAGGCGTCCCTCTCACTGCTTAATATTCCCTATATGCCAATAGGTATTCCCATAATTGAGCACTTTCCAGCTGAGATCATTTCACTGTTGGATGTCAACTTTCTTAAGGAAGAGCGCCAGGAAAACTCGTTCACCATTGAGATAAATACAGATGTGGAAAAAGAGATCTACATCGAAGCGACCATTTCACCGGTTAAACAACCGGATGGCACATTGGCCGGTGTAGTGCTGGTACTAAAGAACATCACCGAGTTTAAAAAACTTGAACTTCTCAAATCACAGTTTGTCTCCATGGTGGCGCACGAACTTAAGGCTCCCATTGCCGCCACTATAGGATTCCTTGATATTCTTACCAAACCGGAAATCAAGGTAGAGGAAGCACAGAAAACTGATTTCCTGAAACGTTCCCGTTTCAGATTAGACTCGCTGCTGCTTATGATTAACGATTTGCTTGACATCTCCCGCATGGAGATGCACAAAGTAACTCGTGAAATAAAAGAACTGGCGTTGGAAGATGTAATCAACGAAACACTTGCACTGCTTAAGATCGACATTGAGAAGAAGCATCTGCAAATCGTGTCCCCTGCGGCAGAAAAGAAGATTTCTATCCGGGCTGATCAGAACGAATTGCAACGCCTCTTCCTGAACCTGCTAAGCAACGCTGTTAAATACAATAAAGAAAGCGGCTCGATTACCATATCCATAAAGGAAGACGGGATATCCGTTATCATTCAGATCAGTGACACCGGCATCGGGCTGAAGCCGGAAGAAAAAAACAAATTATTTACCGAATTTTTCAGAGCAAAAAACGAAAGAACCAAAAACATTCACGGTACAGGACTCGGTCTCTCCATAGTCAAACGAATAGTAGAATCGTATGACGGAAAGATCGAATGTCAGAGCACCTTCGGAGATGGCTCGACGTTTACTCTATATTTTCCTAGGATTCAGAATCTGGAGAACTTAAATCAACCTCATTTAGTCAACTAATAAGGAACTACAATATGGCTATGATCGCCGTAATTGATGATGATCCCGATATTCTCGATGCCAGCAGCCTGATACTCCGGGCACGCGGTTTCGATGTTCTGACCGCCAATAATCCGGATGACGGATATAAGATCGTAACGGAAAGGAATCCTGATCTTATCATCCTTGATGTCATCATGAATGAACCTGATGACGGTTTCTTCCTTGCCCAAAAATTCCGCCGTTCCGGAATAAAAACTCCCATTATAATGTACACGTCTATTTCGAAAACCCTTGGCATCGAGTTCACCACCGGGACCATGGCTCCGGTGGATGAATTTGTCGAAAAACCAATCTCACCTGATGAATTGGTTTCAAAAGTAGAGAAGTTCCTCAAAAAAACACCGGAGAATCGAAATGCTGGTATATGAAAGAAATTCACTTGTTGACGAGATCATTGATCTGACCGAAACCTACGGAAAAGACCGATCCGCTCTCCTCCCGATTCTGCAGGCTCTGCAGTTACGACATAAATGTATTACTGATTTTGCGCAACAGGAAGTTGCCCGTCAGTTATCCATACACCCCGTTGAAGTATACAGTGTTATCTCATTCTATTCATTCCTGCACCCTGAATCTCAGGGCAGAAATATTGTCAGGCTTTGCCAGACAATCAGTTGCGATATGGTTGGCAAATGCCACATTGTCCATGCAATTGAACGTGAACTTGGAATTACCTTTGGGCAAACCACCAAAGACAAGCGAATTCAGCTCGAGTTCACCAATTGCCTCGGCATGTGCGACCAGGGACCGGCAATGGTGGTTAACGAACGCGTCTACGTTAAAGTTACACCCGAAAAAGCCGTCGAAATTCTCAGTGAAATAAAGTGAAGAGGACATCATGGAAGAATTACAAATAGAAAAAACCATCAGAAAAGGCGTTGTTCTCTTCAGCGACTATGATCCCGGTACTTCAATCAAAAAAGCCCTTCAAATGGGCAGAGAAAATATTCTCCTCGAACTCCGTGAGTCCAAATTAAAAGGGCGCGGGGGCGCAGGATTCCCAACCTCAACCAAATGGATGATCACCGCAGCGGCTTCAGCAGAGAAAAAATTTATTGTCTGCAATGCGGATGAAGGCGAACCAGGTACATTCAAGGACAGAGTACTTCTGCTTGAATACCCCGCTCTTGTTTTTGATGGTATGGTGATTGCCGGTTATACAATCGGTGCTCAAATTGGAATACTCTACCTGCGGGGCGAATACTACTATATGCTGGAATTTCTTGAGAACTACCTGGCAGATATGCGCAAACAGAATCTGTTGGGGAAAAATATTCTGGGAACAGAAAATTTCAGTTTTGACATTCAAATACGTCTTGGGTCCGGCGCCTATGTTTGCGGAGAAGAAACTGCACTCATCGAATCGCTTGAAGGACACCGTGGCGAGCCCAGGAACCGGCCTCCCTATCCTGTAAATACCGGATTTATGGGATGCCCTACTGTGGTCAATAACGTGGAGACACTGGCAGCCGTTCCCCATATTGTATTGAAAAGCGGCCAATGGTTCAGCACTCACGGCACCGATAAATCAACCGGATCAAAACTATTCTCCATTTCAGGCGATTGTGCAAAACCAGGCGTATACGAATTACCCTGGGGCATCACCCTAAAGGAAATTCTCGAATTGGTTGAAGCAAAGAACGCAAAAGCGGTTCAGGTGGGCGGCGCTTCAGGCGTTTGCATTCCCAAATCTCATTTCCATCGCAAGCTGGCTTTTGAAGATGCTGCCACCGGTGGTTCGATAATGATCTTCAATGAAAGCAGGGATATGCTCTATGTCCTGCAAAACTTCATGGAGTTCTTTGTTGAAGAATCTTGTGGACAGTGCACTCCGTGCCGCGTGGGCAATGTTAAGCTTCTTGAAGGAGTTAAAAAATTACGGAGCGGAAAATACACCTTTGCTGAGGTCCGCAACCTGAAGGAATTGGCACAAACGATGCAGGTTGCGTCGAAGTGCGGTTTGGGACAGTCCAGCCCCAATTCATTCCTTTCGGTCCTGGAAAATTTTTCAGCAGAAGTATTTCAACACAATGGAAATGGAGTTCATCATGAATAGTAAAGTTGAATCCCGCGCCCCAATAAGCCAACAGGCACTCCGTATCAAAAAACCAAATGACCCGACGCAAATAGGTGCTATGATTTCCGTTGAAATCAACGAGAAAAAAGTCCAGGTTCCTCTGGGGTCAACAATTCTTGAGGCCTGCAGGGAAAATCAGGTTAAGATCCCAACGTTATGCCATCACGAAGACCTCTGCATCGCCGGGGTTTGCCGCATATGCGTAGTGGAAGTTGAGGGCATGAGAACGCTGCAGGCAGCCTGCGCATTCCCTATTACTTCACAAATTAAAATTAAAACATCAACCGAAAAAGTGCGTAAAGCGCGGCGGCATGTTATTGATTTACTGCTGAGTGAGCATTATGGCGAGTGCTATACCTGTGTACGAAATAAAAACTGCGAGCTCAGATCGCTGGCTTCAGAATATGGTGTTGACGGTTTCACGTTTGGGCATCCGGATAAAAAGCGGTTTGAAATAGATAAATCATCCTATTCAGTCCAGCGGGACATGGACAAATGCGTACTTTGCAGACGCTGCGTTCGCACCTGCATAGATCTGCAGGAAGTTGGCGTGCTTGAAGCGGTTGACCGAGGCGACAAGACACATATATCGACCTTCATGGAACGGCCACTGGCTGAAGTTGTCTGCATTAATTGCGGGCAGTGCATCAACCGCTGTCCGACCGGTGCCCTTTTCACGAATGATCCTTCCGACGATATCTGGCGTGCAATTGATGATCCCAAGAAACACGTTGTTATCCAGACGGCACCCTCACCTCGAGCCGCTATCTGCGAGGAATTCGGAATGGAAGCAGGCACATCGCTCACCGGCGAACTCAATACCGCCCTGCGCAGAATTGGTTTCGACAAAGTGTTCGATACCAACTTTGCAGCGGACCTTACCATCATGGAAGAAGGTACCGAGTTACTTACGCGGTTGAAGAAGGCGATTGTCGACAAAGACACGTCTGTAAAACTTCCCCAGTTCACTTCCTGTTCACCGGGATGGGTAAAATTCATTGAGCACTTTTATCCTGACTATCTGGATCATCTGTCCACAGCAAAATCACCTCAGCAGATGTTCGGTGCTGTAACCAAATCATTTTACGCAGAAGAATCAGGTCTTGATCCGGCTGACATTGTAACCGTTGCGGTTATGCCCTGCTCGGCAAAAAAATTCGAATGCAATCGTCCCGAAATGGATTCTTCCGGTTTCAAGGATGTTGACTTCGGACTTACCACGCGTGAGCTGGCTAAGATGATAAAGGAAGCCGGCATATTCCTGCCCGAAATGCCTAAATCCCACTTTGACGATCCATTCGGTGATGCATCTGGTGCCGGTTTAATATTTGGCGCAACAGGCGGCGTTATGGAAGCTGCATTGCGAACCGTGTACGAACTGGTAACCGGTCGTGAAGTTCCCTTCGAAAACTTACGCATTGAACCATGCCGTGGTTTCGAAGGAATTAAACAAGCCTCGGTAAAACTTGAAAATGTTCTTCCGGCCTGGAGTTTCCTCGAGGGCGTTGAAGTGAAATTCATGATTGCCCATGGAACTGCCAATGCACGTGCCGTTATGGAAATGCTGAAGAGAGGCGAACTCAATGATGTTCACTTCATTGAAGTTATGGCCTGCCCCGGTGGATGTCTTGGTGGCGGTGGACAACCGATTCCAACCTCACCGGAAATCCGTCAGAAACGCGCAGAAGCTATCTATGCTGAAGATGAATCGTTAACACTGCGGAAGTCACATGAAAACCCGCATGTTAAATATATCTACGAAAAATTCCTGACCGATGGCCCCTGTGGCCATAAATCGCACAAATTGCTGCACACGCACTATACCAAGCGCGGCAATTTTATTGTTTGATCCTTCTGCATGGGCAAGCCGGCATCACGTCAGCTTGCCCATGGCTGTTATTACCGGATACCGGGTTCGACAAACGGCAGTTATCAGAAGATTCTGAAACTGGAAGTGTAACTACAAAATTGCAGAGCAGAAAAGCAGTTCGCTCTGCTTTCCAATGGACAGGCAAATGAAATGAATGTACCAACCTCAGTGTCACTCGACGATTCAACCGAATATAGGGAGATGCTTTACACCCGGAATGTCTGGTTCGTAAAAGTCCGGTTTCTGGCTATTGCTTCCTTCCTGCTCTTTTTGTTATCCATCCGCTGGGTGATTCCCGTTTGGCTTACCTCATCGCAATACTATCTGCTTGTGTTTGTCCTTGTGCTGCTGCTCAGTCAAAATTTTATCTTTGCCGCCTTGCTCAAACAAAAAGTGAAGGCATTGTATCCGGGAAGATTAAATTCGCTTTCACTGTGTCAGATTGGGCTTGATCTGCTATCATTACTGGTAATTGTCTATGCTACCGGCGGTATTGAATCTCCGTTTCTCTACTTATTTGTATTTCACGTAATAATAAGCGGATTGCTGCTGTCGCTTATGAATACCGCAATAATTACACTGTGCATTATCCTGATGGTTGCAGGCTTTGCTTTTATGGAGTATTATGGACTGATTGCCCACCTGCCTATCATTGCGCTATACGAATATCCCGTTTATAATTCCCTGGTTTTTGTGGCTGCCACACTTATGACTTTTATTCTTGTATTACTGGCAACCTTGACCATTACCACTGTTATATCAAGGGACTTCCGTGCTATATTGGAAAAACTACTTGACGCGCTTACCGCAGTGGAAGAAGCAGAGCACCGGAAACAACGGTATGTCATCGCAGTGGTACACGAAATAAAATCACCGCTTACCGCAGTTGCTTCGTATCTGAGGATCGTATTACAAAAAATCCTAGGCAGCATTCCGGAGCCGGTTGAAGAACGGCTTCAACGGGCGCTTCTAAGGACAGACGAAGCAGTGGCATTGACTAATACCGTTCTGAAAATTTCCAGGATGAAGCTGCTTAACGAAATGAGCGAAGAGCCCGTTGATTGTGAAGAAACAATTACAGAGCTTCTTTCCAAACTTTCTCCGGTTATGGAACAGAAACAAATTGAGGTTTCTCAAAGCAGGCAGATGGGAAAAACGTTTATAACCGTGGGTGATAAATTCTTATTAACTCTCTCCTTTTCAAACGTTCTGAACAATGCAGCAAAATACACGCAGGCCTGCGGCGAGATTCACGTGGATATTTCACAAACTGAAGATAAGTATATCCAGATCATGATATCGGACAACGGTCCCGGTATTTCGCAGGATGACCTGCCCCATGTTTTCAGGGATTTTTTTCGTGCGAAAGCCTCGAAGCACGAAAATATTGAAGGAATGGGTGTTGGATTGTCGGTTGTGAAACAGATCATTGAGCAGCATAAAGGCAAGATCGCTATTGAGAGCCCCTCTGTAATTGGAGAGGAAAACAAGCCCGGTGTAACCGTAAAAGTTTGGCTGCCGTTATCTGGCAACTAATGCGAATATACGATATGGGGTTCAAAATTTTGAACCCCTGCATCGGTAAATCTACACAGTTGGATACGGTTACCTGAGTGGAGCCTGGTGACTGAGCGAAGTCGAACTTACCTCATATTCTTTATACCGTTTTCAATTTCAAACGATATCCGGTCAAATACTTCCTGGAATGTACCCAGGCCGTTTATCTTTATAACCCCGTGCAGTTGGTTATATTTTTCGATAACAGGTACAGTTTTGGTTTCATGCTCTTGCAGGCGCTTTACAATTTTTGCGGTACTGCTGTCATAGGGCATGCACTTTCCGGTCTTGCTTCGTTCATCCAACCGGTTAATAAGTTCAAGCGTAGGGACTTCAATTTCAATTATCTTCGATATGGATGAACCGTGCTTCTTCAACATTCCATCCAGGATATATGACTGCACAAGAGTTCGCGGGAACCCTTTAAAGATAAATCCTTTGGCACCATTAGAGTTCGCAAGTTTCTTCTCAATCAACTGAATTACGATTTCATCGGGCACAAGCTGGCCGTTTTCATAAAGCTCGGTTATCCGCCTGCCGGTCTCAGTTTTGGCAGCAATTTCCTGTTCAAGCATACGACCAGTGGCTACGTATTCGAGTCCGAACTTTTCTGCGATTGCTTTCCCCTGCGAACCTCGGCCTGATCCGGGGTAACCGAAAAGCACAACATTGAATAGCTGTTTACTTAATTCATGCTCAATTATTTTCTGAAGATCAACGGTTACCTCTTCAACGGTTCTTGTTCCATCAACTTCAATAAAGATACCTTTATCCTTATAGAACTGCAGAACCGGCAACGTTTTGTCGTTGTATTCCTTTAATCGGTTTCTAATAACGGTTTCGTTGTCATCTAATCGTCCCGAGCTTTCCCCACGTTTCAGAAGCCGCTTAACCGACTCTTCTTCCGGAACATCGAGGCTGATGAGGCAATTGAGCGATGTGTTAAGTTTTATCATGAGGCCCTCAAGAATATAGGCCTGGATATAGGTACGGGGGAAACCGTCGAAGAGGAATCCGTTTGCATCCGGATTTTCAGTGATAGTTTTTTCAATGATCTGCACAATGATCTCATCGGGGACCAAACCGCCTGTGGCGATAATACTCTGGGCTTCTTGTCCAAGTTTAGTTTTGTTGGCAAGCTCAATCCGGAGGAGATCGCCGGTAGAGATATAGAAGAGTTTATATTTTTTGATGAGGAATTCGGATTGGGTTCCTTTACCGGCTCCCGGAGGACCAAAGAGTGCTATGTTTAACATAGGTGTGCTTTTCTATTGTTGTTCATGTATATTGTATAATCGATCGATTATTCATTACTGATCAAAACATTAAACGGGTGCACCGGTTTTCCGTTTTTTCTCCTGATTACGGAGAACCAATGCGGAGAACTGCATTTTTGCAAATTCCTTATTCTAAAATACAACAAGCTTCTGAAATAACAGAATTTCTTAAAAACTTGAAATTAAGCGTTAACTTTGTAACTTTCATATCTAAATTTCCTGTCCTTGAGTTATATTTGAGTTTACTAATCTGTCAGTTTCTCGTTTCGCGAACAAATTCTTTATTTTTCAACATAGAATAGTCTACCATGAAAAAAACACTGTTTTTTGCGCTGCTTATCATTCTGGGAATTGGATGTAACTCTAAATTGAAAGCCCAATTCGTTTATGATGGCTGGAAAGGAGGAGTTCAACTTGGTCCCCTTCTCCCCGAAGATGATTATAAATTTGGCCATGCATTGAAGTATTCCTATTACCTTAGAGGTTTTTTCCGTACACAGGTGACTCCTGCCCTCCAAGCCGAAATTGGCGCAGCTACCGGACGATTCACGGGGAATGATGTAACAGGTTCAAGTTTTTCTACGGATTTGTTTCCCCTTGATGCACGTTTGCTCATTAGCCCACCCCTTGCAAAAAAAGTTATACCTTATATTTATGCGGGCGTAGGTCAAATGTATTACTCATTGCAAAAATTCGGGGGTGTCGGGAATGAATCCGGCTGGTTAACCACCATTCCCTTCGGTATTGGTTTTGAGTTTAATATGAATAACGCCACATCGTATGAAGTAAGTGCCGGCATCAATTACAGGGTTTCGAATAATATGGCCTACATGGGCTCTGCCAACGCCGGAAGCGTGTTTTATAATTTTACTATTGGAATGACCGTTCCCTTTGAAAAACAAAATGATGATGTCGATGGCGACGGGTTAACCGACCATCAGGAAGAATTGCTTAAAACCAACCTTCACAATCCGGATACCGATGGTGATGGCCTTACTGATGGTGATGAGGTGCTGAAATATCACACCGATCCATTACTGAAAGATACCGATGGAGACGGCCTTAGCGATTATGATGAAGTCATGGTATATCATACAGATCCGTTGAAAAGGGATACCGATGGTGATGGTCTTTCAGACGGTGACGAAGTGTTGAAATTTCATACAGACCCCCTGAAATGGGACACTGATGGCGACGGACTCTCCGATGGTGATGAAGCACACGTTCACCACACCGACCCATTCAGAGCAGATACTGATGCTGACGGACTTGCAGACGGCGCTGAAATTATTACCTACCATACTGACCCGCTGAAAATGGACACTGATGGTGACCTTCTTTCAGATGGTGATGAAGTGCTCAAATATCATACTGATCCGTTGAAATTTGACACTGACGGGGGCGGCATTGGCGACGGTGCAGAAATTGCCCAGGGTACTAATCCTCTGGACAAAAACGATGATCACCCAACCGTTGTTCAGCAACCTAAACTCGGCGAGACCATTTCGCTCGAAGGTATCGAGTTTAAAACCGGAAGTGCAGAAATTCTGCCATCATCAACACAAACTTTGGAAAAAGTGTTTGCAACCCTTAATTCCTATGCGAACATTGAAGTCGAAATACATGGCCATACCGATAATGTAGGAACACGTGCCAAAAATATTAAACTGTCAGAGGAACGTGCTGAATCGGTAAAAAGCTTCCTAACCGGCAAGGGTATAAATCCCGGACGCATTACCACGAAAGGTTTCGGTCCTGACAGTCCTCTTGCCCCTAATACGACTGAATCAGGCAGACAGAAAAACCGGAGGATTGAGTTCGTAAGAACCAAATAGCCCAAACTGATCTGTTAAATCAGACCATAGAAACTAAAACGCCCCGTGAGGAAAAACCTTTCGGGGCGTTTTTTATTAAAAAAAACCGAATCCCCCTCTTTTTTCAACTTATGAATATATTTATATTAGGCATCAGCTTGTATGAAATCCTACAGGACATAGCCCCGTTCACTTTGGCAAGAAGCAAAAGCTCCCGAGGTTGCACAAGTCCTGATGGCAATAATTTACAATTTTTCTTTATAAAAACTTCGATATGGTAAAGACAGTACAATCACTCATTATTCTCCTTTTACTCATCTTGAGTCCTATTAACAGCGCTCAGGTTTTTATGCAGGGAGACAGCAACGGTGATGCCTATGCTCTTATCAGCTCTAAAAAATACGGGTATGAAGTACCGGACTGCAAACATGCCGTCAGGCACATTACTGAAGAATGGAACCCTGCGTTAAAGAAGTTCGTGTTTATTTTTACCTTACACCGCGATTTGGATGATGACCGCTGCATTAACACCGACAGACAGCGGACAGAGATAAAGACATCCGGGTCTTCCCCGGATTCGATGGTGGGCTTTCATGGCGAAACCTTTATGCACCGGTGGAAATTTTTTCTGGATTCGGGATTCCAGCCATCACCCAATTTCTGCCATATTCACCAAATCAAAGCTGGAGACGGGCCTGATGCTGACAGCCCCCTCATGACCATAACGCCAAGGTATAGTGTTTCACCGTCCGATAAACTGCAGCTTATATTTACTGCACCGGTGACCGGCGAAACGACCACCTTGTTCGCAACCGATCTCGCGCCATTCAAGGGTACGTGGGTCGAGGCCTATGAAAGACTTACCTATACCGAAAGAGGTTCGTACAGCTTGGTTATCCGCAGAGTGAATGATGATAAAATTCTGCTTAACTACAGTAATGATACTCTCGCCTTGTGGAGGGAAAGCTCAACATACATGAGGCCCAAATATGGGCTCTACCGGAGCCTGAATAGTATCTCCTATCTGAGGGATGAATCGGTATTGTTTGCGGATTTTTCACTTCAAAAAAGTGCAACAATAAATCTGCCTGCCGCCCCAACTGGTCTTACTGCCACAACAGTTTCCGGCAATCTGATCAAATTGAGCTGGAGTGATAATGCAAAAAATGAAGACCAGTTTAGGATTGACCACTCCGATGACGGCGTTACGTGGTCATATCTGGCTACCGCATTTGCCAATTCCAAAAGCTATATTGACACTGTGGTAAAAGGAAACAATTACTATCGCATACGATCAGAGAACACTTCAGGCAATTCGGCCTTCTCCAACATTGCCAGTGTGCTTACTGCGGTCAACAGCACCTCTGCCAACGTGCACCACGGATATACTCTTGTACAGAATTATCCCAATCCATTCAATCCTGCAACGGTGATCAGTTTTACTATCCCTGAAAGCGGACACGTCACTTTGGCAGTGTTTGATCTGCTGGGAAGCCAAAAAGCACTTTTGGTTAATGAAATGATGACTGCCGGAAACCACTCAGTAAATTTTGATGCATCCCGCCTTGCCGGTGGAATATATTTTTACAGGATGACCGCAGGAACAACAACCTTGACCAGAAAACTGGTTTATTTGAAATAGTATTCTTTCCAGCGGTGGATATAGTGGGGCTGAGTCTGCGGTTAAATTTCCTGTCCCTTGAACTGACTGACATAGAGATTAAAGTAAAACCCTTTTTTATCCAGCAGTTGGGTGTGTGGGCCCTGTTCAATAATTTGTCCATCGTTAATAACCAACACCTGATCCGCATCGCGAATGGTGCTCAGGCGGTGAGCAATAACAAAACTTGTGCGCCCCTTCATCAATTGCAAAATTGCCTTCTGAATATGCACCTCAGTACGAGTATCAATGCTGCTCGTCGCCTCATCAAGGATCAGGACACCGGGATTTGCCAGCATAGTTCTGGCAATTGAAAGAAGCTGGCGCTGCCCCTGACTTATATTACTTGCCCGTTCTGAGAGCACGGTCTGATATCCCTGAGGCAAATATTTGATGAATAAATCGGCATCGGCCATTTTGGCCGCGGCAATAACTTCTTCATCGGTTGCATCCAGCCTGCCATAGCGGATATTTTCCATTACTGATTCCGAAAACAAAAACGATTCCTGAAGAACAAGTCCCAATTGCCGCCGTAAATCCGCTTTCCTGAGATGGCGAATATCCTGTCCGTCAATGGAAATGCTGCCGGCATTGATCTCATAGAAACGTGTGATGAGATTAGTAATTGTGGTTTTACCGGCTCCGGTGGGGCCCACGAGTGCAATCATGTCACCGGGCTTTGCACTAATGGTCATGTTTTTTATTACCAATGAATCATGCCGGTATCCAAAACATACCTGGTTGAATGAAACATCTCCGCTTATACTCCCCAGTGGAAGTGCATCGGATGCATCCTCAATTTCAGGTTCCGTGTCCATAATTTCAAACACTCGTTCGGCGCCGGCCAGCGCAGCCTGAACCGAATTATACATCATGGATATCTGCCGCAGGGGCTGAATAAAAAACTGGCCATAATTAATGAACGCAGCAATAAGTCCCACAGTAACCAGTCCCTGAAGTGCAAGCCAACCGCCAAAACCGGCGATAATAATCACAAAGAGATTGCCCAAAACACTGGTAAGCGGCATTAACAGAAGTGCATAGGTATTGGCATATACACCGGAAACATAAACACTTTGGTTGTTTTTCCTGAACTCCTCAACAACGGTGTCCTGTCTTCTGAACGCGGTGATAACTTTCTGACCGCTTATATACTCTTCCATCGTTCCGTTGAGATCACCGAGATGCTTTTGCAAATCCCGGAATCCTTTTCGCGTATAGCGTGCCACGAACTGGGTGAACCAAAACATTATTGGCAGCATAACCACGGTCACAAGGGATAGCCAGAAATTCAACGCGAACATCGCGACAAGAATTCCAATCATTGTCAAAAAGCTTGCAACGAGGGACGTTACATTCTGTGAAACTGCCTGATTGATTGCGTCAATATCGTTCGTCAGACGGCTCATCAATCCACCGGAAGTATTCCTGTCGAAGAAACTCAGGGGCAGTTTTTGCAAATGCACAAACAGATCCTGCCGGAGGCTTTTCAGTGCATTCTGCGATATGGATGACATACGCCAATTGGCAATAACCTGAAAGCCGTTATTCAACAGATACACCACCAGCATAAGCAAAGAAAGCCTGATCAATCCGGCAACATCTTTGTGATAGATAAACCCATCTATTGCGAGCGAAAGAAGGTAAGGGCCCCCAAGTCCAAGCACACTGTAAATAACTACCAATACGATTATCAGAATGAGTGATTTTTTGTATTGCGTGAGATAGGGCCACAGACGCAAAAATGCACTCCTGGGACTTTTTGCTTTTTCAATTTTCCCTGGATGCCCGGGGCGTTGAGGGGCCATTGCCTGTCTACTCATGTTGTGCATCCCCTTTCCCAGCGGAGAGCTCGTCATCAAAACTGTAGCCTTCACCCAACTGAGAATTATAGATTTCCTTGTAAATGGGGCTTGAAGCAAGAAGCTCTTTGTGCGATCCCTCAGCCGCGATGCGGCCTTTGTCTATAACGATGATCTTGTCTGCTTTCAACACCGTACTGATGCGTTGCGCCACAATTAATACTGTTTGTTTATCCGGCAGTTGTTCCAGTGCGTCCTGTATTTTTATTTCTGTTTCAACGTCTACAGCGCTGGTGCTGTCATCGAGGATCAGTATGCGTGGCTTAGGTAATATAGCCCGTGCAATTGCGAGCCTTTGCTTCTGGCCGCCGGAAAAATTTGTTCCCCGCTGTTCAACATGCGTGTCATAGCCCTGTGAAAGCTCCATAATAAATTCATGTGCCTGCGCTGCCTTTGCGGCAGCTATAACTTCATCATCGGTTGCATCGGGGCGCCCATACCGGATATTATCGCGAACAGTTCCGGAAAATAATATGCTTTCCTGTGGAACGACCCCTATTTTACTCAGCAGCAATTCCTGTTTCAGGTCCCGCACATCAATGCCGTCAATCAAAACCCTGCCTTCGGTTGTATCATAGAACCTGGTAACAAGATGCAGCAAGGTTGATTTCCCGGTGCCGGTTGCCCCAAGAATGGCAACAGTTGTGCGTGGTTCTATGGTCAGATTTATATTTTCAAGAACGTTGTCATCAGCATTTCCGCGATAGTGAAAAGAGACATGCTCAAATTGGATTCTGCCGGCTAACGGCTCTTTCCAGATTAAGGGTGTTTTCGAGTCCTGTATTTCCGGAACATCGTCAAGCACTTCATTCACCCGTTTTGCCGAGGCAAATCCCGCTGCCCATACATTTGAAAGCATGGTCATCATAATCAGCGGAATCATTGTGGTAAGCAGATAATTGGTAAATGCCACGATCTGCCCAATAGACATTTCTCCCTTGATCGCCTCAATGCCGCCAGCCCAGACAACAACCACCATTCCGATATTCACCAGGAAAATCAGAGCGGGTGCCATGGAGGACATGAACTGCATAACCCGAGTGGATTTCTGCGCGAAGTCCTCATTCGCCCGTTCGAAGCGCTTTGCCTCAAAATCCGCTCGGACAAACGCCTTCACCAACCGCACACCGGCAATGTTTTCCTGCAGAACGGTATTCAGTGCATCCAGTTTTTGTTGAACAAACCGGAAAAGCGGTTCTGTTTTATAGATAAAAAAGACAATGATAATGGAAGTGATTATAAGTATGGGAAGCACCATCATTGCCAGATGTTGGTTGGTACTGAACATCAAGATGAGACTGCCGATGAACAGGAACGGTGCCCGGGTTCCAATACGCAGAGTGATTTGCGTGAGATGCTTGAACGAATTAACATCGCTGGTAAGGCGTACAATCAGCTGGCCGGTCTTTTGCCTGTCCAGATTGCCGAATGAAAAGCTTTGAATTTTGATAAACAGTGCTTCGCGCAAATCGCGTGAAACGCCTTCGCCCACAGTTACGGACAACCAATTGTTCCCAATAGAGAAAAGGGTGTTCAGAACCGCCATCCCCAGCATAAGCAGTGAAGTATGAATGACCACGCCCTGATCGTGCGCGGCAATCCCCTGATCGATTATCCTCCGGATCAACCATGGCAGGGAAAGATCCATCAGAACAACAGCCGTGAGCAAAAAAAGCGCCCCGACAGAGCGCTTCCAATAAGGAATTATAAAAGATCTGAGCTTTAAAAGTGAATTCATGCAATTAAGATAAAAAATAAAAAGCAAAAAGCGAATAATTGGTGTATCGGATTCTGCCGTATTGGCTCCCGAGCAAACAGCTTATTAATCAGTTTGAAGGATGTATTGTGGAATGCAGCGCTGATCATTCAATACCCACGCTGCATTGCGCAATCTAATTATTTATTGCTGTCCGGTGTTTTCATCTTTGTCGTCATAGGAATAGCGATCCGGACCCCAACCGCAGTGATGCCACTGACTCTTGAATTTTTCACGTTCTTCAGGTGTCATGTTGGCAAGGCGTTCCTCAAATCTCTTCCCGTAGTGCCTGCGCCGTATTCCTCTGGCATGGTGCCCGGAATGCATTCCGCCAAAAAGCAATTTGGCAAGAATGAAAAGGCCAAGTGCCTGCCAAAAAGTGATCTCAGGTGCGTGGAATAGTCCCGGGAGCAGTGCATTCCAAAGACTCATCAGCAGCAGACCAAGCAGTGCCACACCGCCAATGCCAAGAAGGATAAAAAGCGGTATCTTAAAAAATTTGTTTCTCATAGAAGTTCTCATGTGATGTATTTAAAGTTTGTTAACGTGCCAGATAGTCATCATATAGTTCCTGAAGTTGTTCCCTCAATGCGATAACTGCATAGCGCTTGCGGGAAAGGAGCGTATTCACCGACACACCGGTCTGTTCGGAAATCTCTTTGAAGCTCTTTCCGTCAAGTTCATGCATAACGAACACTTCCTTCTGTTCCGGGGGCAGTTCATCCAGCGCCTCCCCGATCATGGTCCACACCGTTGAACGGGCATACACTTCATCGGGTGTTTCAGCGGAATTGAACAACATGTCTTCAAGATGCAGGAAACTGTCATCATCTTCACCGCTCTCACTCCTGGAGGCATTCAGTGCATCGAGCGAAACCGGCCGGCGTTTGCGATACCAGTCGATGATCTTGTTTTCTGCCACACGGTAGAGCCATGCGGCAACCTGTTCAATAGGTTCGGATTGCAGAGTATCCCAGAAATTATAGAAAACATCCTGCAGAATGTCTTCTGCATCACTGTCGTTGGATATCTTCCGTCGGATGAAATCCAGCAGCCGTTTCCGGTTGTTGCCGGAAGTGTGCTTTTCGGTGATGTTCTGCATTTCGATACTTAGTGAATTACTTATCATTTTCCATCTGAAAATATACAATGTCTATACCGTATAAGACGGGTGAGATGGGAAAATATTTTAAATTGTTTGAGATTATTTTGGGAGCCGGGGGTGAGTATTTATTATCCCCCATTCTTGCCGTTTTGCGGCAATACATGGAAAATTCGAAGGCTACACGGTTCCTTCGGAAACACGGATTCGCAACGGACAATCACAGATAGGGTCAGGCCGGGCAGTTCTACAAAATTATCACCCAGGACGGCGCTTCACCGGTAGTTAATTTCTGCTGCACCTTCAAGGCGCCCGTTCTCCTGTTTATACTGTACATCATCACATCGCTGGAATTTTCACTGGCTGCTACCAGATAATCTCCCTCCGGGGAAATAGCGAAAGCACGCGGATTACCGACAGTTTTGTAACAGCGGATAAAATAAAGCTTCCCGGTGTTCGGGTTAACAGAATAAACCACTATACTGTTATGGCCCCTGTTGGATGCATATAAAAACCTGCCGTCCGGCGTTAAATGTATATCAGCGGTTTTATTTGGCCGGTTATAATCTTTAGGCAACGTGGAAAGTTGCTGAAACGGTTTAAGAGTACCTTTGTCCGCATCCTGATGATATGCTGTCACGGTATTGTTTGTTTCGTTTACAAAATAAACAATGCCTTTCTTCCCTGAGAAGACAAAATGCCTTGGCTCCGTTCCTTTGGGTGTAATAACAACAGGCGGCACGTTCGCCGTCAGTTTTCCGGTTGCAGAGTCCAAGGTGTATTGGTATATCTTGTCCCCGCCTTTATCGGCAATAAAAACGAACTTATTGGACGGGTCCGCCAGAATGGAATGTGGATTAACAAAACCACTGATTATTTGCAACGCGCTATCTCTCACTGTTCCATCGGAATTGATCGCATATACGGCAGCTTTCCCGGCATTGTAATAGGCAGTGAGCAGAAAACGTCCTGTGTGGTCCGTTGACAAATATACCGGGTTATCAACCGCCGGAATAGTTTGCAGCAACGTCAACTTATTCGTTTCCCTATCTATGCGAAACGTGGAAATTTTGTTTGCTGAACGCTGCCCGACATAAAGGAGGTTGTTCCCGGGATTGACAGCCATTGGCGCAGGCTCCCCGCCAAGAGGAATGCTGTCCAGCATGACCAGTTTCCCGTTTTGCTTTTCCAGCCTGTATGTCAGCAAAGCATTACTCTTTCTTGAAGAAATATATACCGTAGTGCTTTTACCGGCATGTTGGGCCGGTATTTGCAAGGCCATTATCAGAAACAGGGACAGAACTGAGATTAGTCTGCTGAGAATAGTCTTTGTAAAATACATTATCGCCTGATCACCTTTTATAAATCTGATTTTAGAAGCGTACCACAAAGTACACTAAGAAGGCACAAAGGTCACGAGGGAGAAACCATTTTAAAATCTTTGTGTTCTTAGTGCCTTCTTTGTGGCCTTTGTGTTTAATTGGAGCTCAACAACTGATAGTATGCAATAGAAATTGCTGTCCCGTTAATCTCCACAAGCCACTTAATACCATTTATAAACCTTCAACCCAACGGTAAACAAAACAATGCCAGCCACCGTCAGCAGTATTGTTCCTGGTATAACATCCAACACGCCGGCACCTTCGTTGAAAACACTGCGCACATTATCCACCATAATAGTAAGCGGAAACTTCTGAATGATGGGGATCACCGCCTCGGGAAAACTATGATAACTGAAAAACACACCCGAGCAAATCATCATGGGCATGGTTACCAGATTTATAAGCGCGTTGCCGGTTTGCGGTTTGGCAGAACGGGATGACATCACAATTGCCATGCCGCTGAAACATATCGTCCCGGCAATGTAAATCAAAAAGAAAGCCGCAAGGCTTCCCTGTATCTGCAAGCCAAAATAAAGCCGAGAAAAGAAGATCAACACATATGCTTCAAATAAGCCGAGAGCAAGTCTTCCCAGAATAAATGAAGCAAGAAACATCGATTTGCTCATTGGAGTGGCAACCATCCGCCGCAAAAGTTTTTTGGAACGCTTTTCAATAAGGGAATAGCTCACTCCCCACATGATGCCGAACATCATATTCATCGAAAGCAGTCCGGGTACGAAGAAATCGATATACCGCATTCCCTGAGCGCTGAGTTTTTCAACTTCTGCCCCGTGCTGCACTCCGGCTTTAACCTGTTGCACGGCACCTGCTATTTGCAGATATGCCAGGTATGCTTCCGAGTTTTTGGGATCGAAACGATATACAAGACTATCCCTGTTATCCAGAAGGATCAGGGGAGCCACGCCTTTTCTTACAAGCAGTTCTGCTGCCGCCTGTTCTGCAGGAAGGAGACGATAGGTTGTCATTCCTTCGTTTTTGTTGCCTAGAGTGAAAGTCACCGCACCGGAAACCGGATCGGTTTTCAAGCCAAAACTGCTGTCTGCACCAAACCGGGACAGAATAAAAGACTGATTGTTTTCCACTTTTGCGTGCTTGCCGGGAATAACCCAGGCGATGTTCCGCGTAGATTGCCGGTCACCGGAAAAGGCAATTCCAAGCACCCATGCCATCACAATCGGGAACCCCAGGCCCCAGAATAAAATTTCCGGTTCGCGATAAAACTCGCGCACCTGCACCAACATCAGTTGGACGAATTGTTTGAATAGTCTATTCATTCAGGCTTCTCCCGGTTAAGTGAATGAACAGGTCATCAAGGGTCATTTTGCGACACTCAAGCGAGTCGATGGTAACACCCCGTTGCCTTAATGCTTCAAGAAGATGCGGCAAATAGAGACTGATATCCTTCACCCGCAATTCCCAGCGATTGTCGGATCCAATGGGAGATGCTTTAATAAGATCCTGTGCCGGGAAATCGGAAGCAGAAAGCATCGAGCGTCCCGTGCGGAACTCTATCATCTCCTCGCTCGCATTCTTTGACAGCAAATCGTCAACTGTTCCCTGATCGAGAATAACTCCCTTATCCATAATAATAATCCGTTCGCAAAGGAAATCAGCCTCCTCCATATAATGTGTAGTGAGGATCATAGTCATGCCTGACTCCTTCCGCAGTTGATGCAGAATCTCCCACAATTCACGGCGCGCGGTAGGGTCAAGGCCGGTAGTTGGTTCATCGAGCAACAGCACTTCCGGTTTATTCAACAGGGCAACGCCCAACGCCAACCGCTGACGCTGTCCGCCTGAGAGATTCTTTACCAAAGCCTTCTTCTTCTCCTCCAACGCAATAAGTTTCAATGCTTCTGCCGCACGTTCCGCGGGTAGATCATAGAAGGAGGAGAATAGTTCCAGGGTTTCCAGTACGGAGAGTTTTTCTATGAAAAACGTTTCCTGCAGGGAGATACCTATAATGCGGCGCAGCTCGTCTGGATTCTTTTTCCAGGACAGCCCCTTAATGGTTATCTCACCACTATCAGGGAACTGGATGCCTTCCATCATCTCCATGAGGGTTGTTTTCCCTGCTCCGTTTGGCCCCAAGAGTGCTACAAATTCACCGCTCCCAATCTCAAAGCTGACATCATTGACGGCTTTAACCTCTTTGAAGTATTTTTTTATGTTCCTAATGGTGATCACTGGTGTTTTCCGAAGTTTCAGATTATTCAATTTTTGTTATACGAATATAACGCAGATTTTGATTTTTCCCAGATTGCATTATGATGAACGGCAATATATTGCGCTGTTGATTTTGTGAAATCAACCGGATTAGGTTGCGGTTTTGCTTTGATGCACTTCATTTTGTTTTATTTTGGCTGCTGAGAATGCAGAACAATCTATTTAATGAGCATTTAGTCGAACGGTTCATAAATGAATTGACAGTCAAACTAGCCATAAGTAAATTTGCTTCTCATTCGGTTGCTGAGCCTGTCGAAGCACCGAAATTCATAATGTTCGTGAAAAAAACGTTGATTCCGAGCTTGCAAAACGCGATGAGATTCTTGCTCGTATTGGTGTAAAATTTACTCCTGAATATTTCATATCAAAATATAACTTTAAGAAATCGGATTTACAGAAATAGCAGAAAATATTATCAATTAAGTGAATCCTTCCTTTTCCAGCCTAAGTCCAACAAAGTCAAAGTGAATTTTTGTTTGCTTTCTTCAAATAAAATCTCTGCTTCTATTAACGATAATATCAATTGTAAAATAGATTCCAAATTAGTATGCAGCAGCAACTGTCTGTAACGTATCATAAAAATTATATATTTCTTATGTACAACTGATATTTTCAAAATTCGCTTTCAGGGAAATGCAAGTCAAACACAACCTATAAAATAAACCGCAATTATTGCTACATCACAACCCTTGATTGATATTTTAACTACTTGTTCTGAAAACCAGTTTGACTTTAAGCCAAGTTATGGTTAAATATCATGTGTTTGTTTTATCGGTTATGCGGTTGTTATGCAGCTTGTATCGTTAAACATTACTCTCCTGCTTTCAATTTCATATCTGCTATTTAATTTTAATCAGCTTCTGCCTGTTATGCAGGAAAGAATCTTTGTGGTATAGTTACCTCAATCAGTTGCGAATAATATCTTGTAATTGAAACTTTACTATTTCGGTCTAAACTGGGTTGGTTTATGAAAAACTTCTGCTTTCTGCTAATATTTATTTTCTCCTTTCTGTCAACGGCATTTCCACAATGGAGCTGGCAGGGTAATTTGCCGCAAGGTAACGACTTATATTCTGTATCATATATTGATTCTAACACATGTACAGCTGTCGGCGATGGTGGCACAATTATCCGTACGGATGATGGCGGCAATACATGGGTGCGGCAGCATTCCGGGACAATTGCCAGATTTTATTCGGTTGCCTTTGCAAATGTAAATACCGGTATTGTGGTTGGTGACAGCGGCATAGTGCTTACTACGACAAACGGTGGCTTGGTATGGACAAGGCAGAATAGTCAAGCTTCTGTTTCTCTTAGAGCTGCAGCTTTCCAGGATCCTATTACCATTACTGTTGTCGGCTCCTCCGGCCTAATTATAAAATCATCAGATGGCGGCAACATTTGGGTGATAAAGAATAGTGGGACAAGCAAGGGTCTTATGTGCGTCTCTTTCCTAAATAAATCTGAAGGGGTTATCGGAGGTTATAGTGGCACACTTTTAAAAACTACGGATGGTGGCGAAACATGGAATATCCTTCCTCCACCAGCTGATATTTATGAATATTATACAATTACCTTCAGGGATACTAACAGAATATACACAGGAAGCGCCATGTCTTCTGATGGGGGAATCACATGGGTAAAATATGATAATCCTGGTTTTTTTGGATTATCTTTTGCCAATAAGAGCCGTGCAGTCGGAGTTAGTGTAAATGGCCAAATATTCCGAACAACTGATAGCGGTTTGACATGGAGTTGTTATGTCCCTGACCCAAGTGTTTACTTGCAGGGCGTATCTTTCAGTGATTCTCTGCATGGAATGATAATTGGCTTATACGGTACTATTTTTAAAACATCCGATGGCGGCATCACCTGGCAACAAATATCAAAATCATTAACCACAGAGAGATTGAGCTCTGTATCATTTGCAAATAAAACATGGGGTTATGCCGCAGGCGGTGACCATAACCCGGTGCAGACTTCAGATGGGGGAAATCATTGGGAAAAAATAAGTGCAAAATTTGAAGGTGATTTTTCCGGAGTTTTCCTGTTAAATGAAAAACGCATAGTGATTATTTCTATTAATGGAGAGATTATTCTATCAAATGATGGTGGCAAATCATGGTCATCTAATATTTCATACATGAGTTTACTTATGAATAGTTTAACTTTTTCAGATGCCAATAATGGCATAATAGTAGGTGACACTATTTTGAAGACAACGAATGGTGGGGAAACGTGGGTTGGCAGGAACCGTGGAGTGTGGAACACACTCTATGGGGCTCATTTCCCTGATTCGCAAACAGGATATGCTGTTGGAAGTTATGGCACTATTATCAAAACCACAGATGGCGGAGACACATGGGTAACTCTTGCGGTGAACAGTGATAATAATTCCTATTATGGGGTCGCGTTCACAGATGCTGAGAATGGAACAATAGTGGGCTCTTATGGAACAATACTTCACACAACAAACGGTGGAACTACTTGGAGCAAGCAGCCGGCTATTGTACCTTCAACGCTTTGGGCAATAGCGTTTTCCGATAAAAAAAATGGGACAATTGTAGGGTTGAAAGGAACCATTATGCATACCTCGGATAATGGTGAAAACTGGACATTGCTTGAGCCTGTAACTGGCCATGCTCTTAGAGGAATTTGTTTTTCTGACAATAACAATGGTTATGTTGTAGGTGATTACGGGACTATACTGCATACAACAAACGGTGGGGTCTCATTTATCAATGATAATTTCCCGGCTGCAACGCCATACAATTTTAAACTCGCGCAGAACTATCCTAATCCATTTAATCCTGAAACTGTAATTGAATATCAGATCCCTGTAACCGGGTTCGTTACGTTAAGGATTTATGACATTCTTGGCCGCGAGGTGAAAACACTTGTTAATGGTATACAAACTACCGGGAAGCACACATGTATTTTTGATGGAAGTCAATTTGAAAGCGGAGTGTATTTATATCAGTTGAAAACAGGGGCATTTAGCGAAACCAGAAAGATGTTATTTCTGAAATAACAGGTTAATACATGTTTCTTATGCACCTGAACTTCTTTTCTAATAGAGTTTAATAATGACGATTCAATACAGGTCATTTATGGAACAATAATTAAATGGAGGTAATATGACTCTACATAGTTCAACTTCAGAAAAAAAATTCTTGACTTTAATCCAAAATATATCTAGGATTCGTGCGTTGTTTGAAACGATTATGCAGTTGTGAGAGAGGCAAAGTCATCAAACTGACATAACCTGTTTGCAATTTCGTTGTTATAATAACCCAAAATTCCTGCTTATTTCCAATATATTGATTAACTGTTTATTGTTAATGTGTATGGACACTGCAGCGCTCAATTTCCCTAAGAGGGAATGCTTACCGATCTATTGTATCATGGGATGGTTTATGAAATTATTTTATATTCTTGCATTAGTTGTTCTCCTTTTTTCTCCATCATCTTTTTCACAATGGAGCTGGCAAAGCAATCTTCCTCAGGGCAATTATTTGTGTGCGGTTGCTTATATAGACTCCAATATTTGTATGGCAGTCGGTTATGCCGGCACTATAATCCGCACAACGGATGGAGGCGTAACATGGCAGCGGCAGCATTCAGGTACTATTGCCACGTTTTATTCGGTTGCCTTTGCTAATGCTAGTACCGGCATAGTCGTTGGCGACAGCGGCATAGTGCTTACTACGACAAACGGCGGCTTGGTTTGGACAAGGCAGAATAGCCAAACTTCTGTTTCTCTTAGAGCCGCAGCTTTCCAGGATCCTGTTACCATTACTGTTGTCGGCTCCTCCGGGCTAATCATAAAATCATCAGATGGCGGCAACGTTTGGATGCTAAGAAATAGTGGGACAAGTAACGGCCTTATGTGCGTCTCTTTCCTAAATAAATCTGAAGGGGTGATCGGCGGTTATAAGGGTACACTTTTAAAAACTTTAGATGGCGGCGAAACTTGGAATATTCTTCCCCCACAGGATGATATTCATGATTATCACACAATTTCTCTTCAGGATTCCAGCATAATCTATACCGGCAGCAATATGTCTTCTGATGGAGGAATGACCTGGGTAAAATATGATAATCCTGGTTTTTTTGGATTATCTTTTGCCAATAAGAGCCATGCAGTCGGAGTTAGTGTAAATGGCCAAATATTCCGAACAACTGATAGCGGTTTAACATGGTGTCGTTCCGTTCCTGATTCCACGCTTAGTTTCCAAGGCGTCTCTTTCAGCGATTCTCTGCATGGAATGATAATTGGCTCATACGGTGTTATTTTTAAAACATCGGATGGCGGTATTTCCTGGAATCAGATATCCAGATTATTAATTACTGGAGGTCTTCAATCAGTTTCATTTGCAAATAAAGATAATGGCATTGCAGTAGGTGGAGGGGGAATCTTGAAGACATCGGATGGCGGAATTCATTGGGAAAAGATGAATGAAAGTCCCAATTTTTTACTCACCGGAATTTATTTGATTAATAATTTAAAAGCAGTTGGTTTTGCAACCAATGGACAAATCTTTTTAACCAAAGATGGCGGAAATTCCTGGGCCCAGATTATAGTTGGCTCCTTTCTATATAGTATTACATTTAGCGATGCGAATAACGGCATAATTGTCGGCGATACAGTATTAAAGACCTCCGATGGCGGCGAAACCTGGTTTGGCAGAAACCGGGGAGTTAAAAACCGACTTTATTCTGTTCAGTTCCCTTCACAACAGATAGGTTACGCTGTTGGCGGTTACGGAACAATAGTAAAAACAACTGATGGCGGAGATACATGGGTAAGTATCGGTGCGATTGATTATTATAATTTCTATTATGCATGCTCTTTCACTGATGAGGATAACGGAACTATTGTGGGATCATATGGGACAATTCTGCATACTACTGATGGCGGTATAACATGGAACAAACAATTCAGCAGTGGATCACCCAATATAACATATTGTGGAATTTCACTTGTTGATAATCTTAATGGAACCATCATAGGGCTTAACGGAACAATATTACATACTACTGATGGCGGAAATAACTGGTTACAGTGTGAGTCTGTAACACGGAATACTCTGAGAGGTATCTGTTTTACTGATAGTAATAATGGTACGGTAATAGGCGAGGAAGGGACTCTATTACATACAACAAATGGCGGTATATCGTTTATAAATGTTTCTCCTACCTCTTCACGTTCCGTAAATTTTGAGCTTTTTCAAAATTATCCCAATCCGTTCAATCCCGAAACCACAATCGATTATCAATTACCGCATACCGGATTAGTTATTTTGAAAATATATGATATTCTTGGCCGTGAAATCAAAACATTGATTAACGAAACACAAATTGCAGGTAAACATTCCGTTTCTTTTACGGCCGGTCAGTTAAGCAATGGAGTTTATTTCTACCAGCTTTCACTCGATGGTTTCCGAAATGTAAAAAAAATGTTGTTACTTAAATAGGATTAAAGGATTAGGATTATTTACGATCAGGCAGATAGTGCGCAGATCGATAAGTTCAATTTGGCACATGGATTGATCATTCTATTAATGGTACATTGCTTTTACAGTCGAATCTCACAATTCCGCCAAATGTTACACTAAATTTTGGTTCGGGCGGTACTGTTCTGTTTCAGCAAAATGGCAGAAAACTTACGGTAAATGGAAACTTGAGCCTTAATTGTAATCTTAGTATTCCTACCGGGGATACACTCAGCTTATTTGCTGCTCCCTATTTCGGAGCACCAGCAATTTGCCTTTGCGGCACTTCAATCACCGTTTCCGGCACTCTGCTGGCTCAGGGTAGCAGCGGCAGTAATGTAGCATTTGACAGAACTGTGCCTGCCGCTACCTGGGGCACGATCACCTTTATTGGAGGAGGCTCACGAAACTCGCTTTTGAACTACGTTACGGTCGCACATGGGGCCGGCATTCAGTGCACTCTGGCAGCAGATGTAACAATAGCAAACTCACAGATCACCGGCTGCACAAACGGTATTTATATATATGACTCAAATCCTGTGATTCACGATAATACAATTCTAAACACCACCGGGCATGGTATATATGGCAGCGGTTCAACATATTACCACGCCAATATTTATAACAATAAACTGATAAAAGAATCCGGCACCACGGGATATGGTTCAGGGACGGGCATCTATCTTGGAAATGGAATGAGTATATATGCCGCACATAATGATATTAGATGGTTTAGTAAGGGAATGTACTTCGGTGGCGGCTCAAACGCTTCATTTATACTCTCGGATAATTTCTATTTAAACCCAAACAATAGAATACGCAATTGCGATACTGCACTTGCTGTTGCCTGGTCAGCATATTGTGACGCAGGAGAAGAAGAACATTCGAGATCATTTAACAGCATTTATGGTAATACCCTGGCGCTAAAGGCCTATCAAAATGGAGGGATTTGGGCCGACTTCGATTATTGGGGTAGTCAGATTACCCCGACAATGTCATGTGATGGTACAAGTTGGATAGATTATGAAGACTGTGTCCTTTCTACCGACCCTTGGGCAGGAGTGAACTCAGTGGTAACTGAAAATACGCCAAAAGCAATGACCCTGCAAAAAAAAGGAGTCGGTAAGACTAGCGATTTCAAACATGCCCTGCAGTTGGAGCAGCAAGGTAAAATTACTGACGCAGTAACACTTTACAAAAATATGATTTCATATGACAATTTTGCAGAACAGTCAATGTCGCGTTTGGTTAATCTTAAATCTGCCGGCAAAATTTCGGACAATTTGGATTTCCTTACATCCGCAGAATTGGCAAAGAGCAAGCACCGGTCACACATCCGTAAGCTTCTTGCTGCAATCCAATTGAAGGATGGTAATCACTTGCAGGCATTAAGCTTGTTTGATAATATTATTACTGATGCTTCAAATGACCACGAAATCTATGATGCCTTGTTCAATAAATTTTTCATTTTGCTTCATTACGCAAGTGATACAAGCAGTGCCGCCGGTGTTTTGGACTATCTAAAGAAACAACCGCTTAGTAATGTTGATAATGAACTGGTCGACCGCTTGGCTGTGGCCCAAAGTTTGCTTGTCAATTCAATGTCAGGCAAAACTGTAAGTTCTCATAAAGTTAGCGAAGCAGCGAAAATTATTGTTCCGGCTTCCTATGGTTTGTCCAATAATTTTCCCAACCCGTTCAACCCAACAACCACTATCAATTATGCAATACCGCTGCCTGGGATGGTAACCCTAAAGGTTTATGATGCACTTGGATGTGAAGTAAGAACGTTAGTAAATGAGGAAAAGGCTGCGGGTGAATACTCAGTTAGCTTTGCAGCGGACAATCTTCCGAGTGGATTCTACCTCTATACTATCCGCTCCGGAAACTTCTTTTCATCAAAGAAAATGTTACTTCTGAAATAATTCGTCAGTGAGATTATTTTCAATGAATGCCCGCGTTTTTCGACGCGGGCATTCCATTTTTTGATGTTATCAGGTATCGCTTTTTTGACTTCTGTATTTCCTCTTTGTAATTTTTTTATGCATTTTGTAGGCTACTTGTTCCAGCACACAATTGCGGGGTGGTTTCTTTTTACGTGTAAACGCCTTACATTTAGTTGATTTCTAATCAAATTTACGCTAATTGTTCAGTTTATAGGGAGTTTCTGTGGACAAGCTTCAGGCAAGGGATAGCATTTCGGCCTTGGTCACCCGTTTTGAGGAACAAATTCAGTCTTATAAACATGGTGATTACAACGAAACGCAAACCTGCCGCAATTTCAATGATCCGTTTTTGAGGCATTCGACTGTTACATAACAATAACAATCTCCATCAAAATCCTCATTTTCCTCATCAGAATTACGTGCACTTTTCCTATTTTGCACACATGGATAAAGCAAAACTTGTATTAAAAGAGATATTCGGTTACGATTCATTCCGGCCGCTCCAACATGACATCATCGAAAACATTCTAAAGAAAAAAGACACCCTGGTCATCATGCCCACGGGTGGTGGTAAATCACTGTGCTATCAGATACCAGCCCTCCTTTTTGACGGACTGACTGTAGTTATTTCGCCACTTATTTCACTGATGAAAGACCAGGTGGAGCAGCTCCGTCAACTGGGAGTTGAGACTGCGCTGCTTAACAGTTCTCTTTCGCAACAGGTTTATAACCGGAATTTCGCCGCCGTGCGAAATGGCACTGCCAAGCTTCTCTACCTTGCTCCCGAATCGTTTGCCAAAGAAGAGATAGTTGCTCTGCTGCAGTCAGTTAAGCTGGACTGCATCACAGTCGATGAAGCACACTGTATTTCCGAATGGGGACACGATTTCAGACCGGAATACCGCCAACTGGGAACCTTGCGCAAAAAATTTCCCAATGCGGTCTGCGTGGGACTCACCGCCACTGCAACCCCGCGTGTGCAGGAAGACATTGTCAAAAATCTGAACATTCCCAAAGCAGGGAGATTTCTTGCAAGCTTTAACCGTGACAATCTGTTCCTGCAGGTTCTGCCCAAACAGGATGCGTTCGGACAAACGCTCCGCTTTTTGCAGGAACATCCACAGCAATCAGGCATCATCTATTGTTTCTCACGCAAACAGGTTGACAGCCTCACCGAGGATTTGGCCGGAAGGGGCTTCTCCTGCCTGCCCTATCACGCGGGACTGGGTGACGCGGAACGGAACAATAATCAGGAACTGTTCATAAAGGATGAAGTGCAAATCATCATCGCGACGGTCGCATTTGGTATGGGTATAAACAAGTCAAACGTCCGCTTCGTCATTCACTATGACTTGCCAAAAAACATTGAGTCGTATTACCAGGAAATTGGCAGAGCCGGACGCGACGGTTTACGCGCCGATTGTCTCCTCCTCTTCAACTACGCTGACACGGTTAAAATCAACTATTTTATTGAACAGCGTGATGACCCTTTGTTAAGGGAGTCCGCAAAAATGCACCTGGACGCGATAGTAAAATATGCAGAATATGACGGCTGCCGGCGCGTCCCGCTGATCAGCTATTTCGGCGAGGACTATCATGCCCAGTCATGCGACATGTGCGACAATTGTCTGACAGACCCCAAAGACCTGAGTGACATCACTATTCCGGCTCAAAAATTTCTTTCCGCCGTAAAAAAAACCGGTGAAATATTCGGTGCCAATTACATAATTGATGTACTCTCCGGTGCATCACTTGATAAAATATTCAGCAACGGACATCAGAACCTGAGCGTTTATGGAATTGGAAAAGAATTTGCCAAGAAACAGTGGCACTTCCTTGCCCAGCAGCTTGTACGAAAAGAGATATTGTTCCGGGAGCCGGAATATGGCAGCCTTAAACTTACGCGTAAGGCATACGCAGTTTTGCTTGAAGGCGAAAAAGTATATGGTCTTGTCCGTGAAGCTGAAATTGCAAAGGAAAAACTGACATCCAGAGACAGGAGCAAACAATACAATTCGGCGCTTTTTGAATTGTTGCGAAGAAAGCGGAAAGAAATTGCAGACAGCATGAACATTCCGCCATTTGTGATCTTCTCCGATACAACACTCACGACGATGGCCACCACTTATCCACAGACCAAAAATGAATTGAATATGATAAGCGGGGTGGGTGCGGTTAAACTAGAGAGGTATGGCGCTGCATTCCTTACTGTGATCCTGAAATATTGCAAAGAGCACAATATCCGGCCGCAGAAAAAGCCAGAACCAAAACCAGTGCCATCCATTGTGAAACCAAAACCAAAGCCCAGGCATATTGAGGTCGGAGAATTATTCCAGTCGGGTATGTCCATTGACGCAATAGCGGCACGGAATAAAGTGCAGGCGCAAACCATCATTGCCCACCTGGTTAAATATGTTCTTGAAGGTAAAAAGATACGACTCGAGGGATTGTTCGAAAAGGTTTCTGCAAGTCCAAAACTACAGAAGGAAATTCTCAGTGAGTTTAAGATTAATCCACCTGAACGTTTGGCCGAATACTACGAAAAATATAACGGCGAAGTCAGTTTTACGGATTTACATCTTCTGAGGCTGGCATTTTTATCAACCCAAAACTACTGATACTTAATCAGCTCACCTGAGCTGTTGAGAGTATTTGCTTCCGGTAAGAGACACCGATAGGAATGGATATGGAGCCCACAACAAGGTGGTTTTCATTTACCTGACTGACATATGAATTATTGACAATATATGAGCGGTGAACTCTGCTGAAGTGGTTTTCAGGAAGGCGGTTAAACATTTCATTCATGGTTCCATACGTATGGTATTTTTTTTCTCTCGTTACAATCTGCATATAATCGCCCTCAGCCGCAATATAAATGATATCTGCAAAGTGCACCCTGAACCAGAATGCGGCAGATTTAATCAGCAGCGTACAATCTGAAGATTTCCGTCCATTCATCCCATATTGTTTTTTGGCTCGTTCCACTGCTTTTTGAAATCGTGGGTAGGAGAATGGTTTTAGCAGATAATCAACAACATCATATTCAAATGCCTGCACTGCAAGATTATCCTGCGCGGTCACCAAAATAACCATCGACTTCATCTTATTCCCTGAGAGAACTTCCAGCCCGTTATGACCGGGTAAGTCAACATTAAGGAACATCAGGTCAATCTGGTTCCTTTCATTGATCATTTCTGCCTGTGTTAAATCTTCACAGGAGTTGACGAGGTTTAGATCACCTGAGTGACGCACGTAAAATTCGATAAATTTCCCCGAAGCAGGTTCATTATCGATAATCAAACAATTCAGTTTCATTTCCACTATTCCTTGATAATTATAAGTGAATCAATTACCAGTTCCATTCCATTTCGGACAATTAAGCAGAGAAACAATTGATGTATGCCTGAATCATAACCGACAGTAACTGCCGTAAATAACATAAAGCGCTATTACTTGTCAGACACAACTATTAATGGCAAATCATATGCCACTAAAAACATTTGAAAAGGAAGTAAAATCGAGGTTTTTACTACCTTATCGCGTCTCAGAATGAGAATAGGTCAGAAAATGAGGCAGGATATTGAGAAGGAAACAGCTTCTGCCGGCTGATAAGGTACTCCGGCTCCACTATATCGTTAGCTCGCGAACAGCAGGACATCAAATGCAGAATTGTTATGAATTGACAAAAAGGGCAAATTTGGAAGGAAAACAGGTTAAAGGTGAGATGTACGAACCTGAAGTTATTTTAACTGAACTGAAACATCATCCGGTCAATTTTTTGGGAAACCTCAAACAAATCGATCGGTTTATAGAAAATGGCTTCAATGTAATTCTTGAGTGAAGCTTCGCGTTCTTTGTATTTTATGGTATACACATAGGTCAGGATAACCGGCAACTGCGGGTGGCTTTCATTCAGTTTTTTGCAGATTTCTTCAACCTTTTTCTCCGGTTCGCCGTCAATAACAAGAAGATCGAAAGCCAGAGAGTTCATTATTGGCTCAATGGAATCGAGATTTGTTGTTGTAGTGACGGAATATTTATCGCCAAAAAACATCAATAAACTGGCGCACAGATTTAAATCCGGGCTGTAAAATAATATACTTTTCATCAATAGTAGTTGTAAGACCTTGGCACTACTTATCCAATTTTATGCCAAAAAACAGGCATTCAAACAGACAAAATTTGTACAGGAACAATCACTTTTTCCCATATTTGAAAAAAAAACAGCTGTTTCTGTAAAAAATGAGAAAAACAGGCAGGAAATGCACAGTTATTTTTTAACTTTCTAAGGTTCATTCGTCTGATTCATTTCACAACTCAGTCTGGAAAACGAAACAGCCGAAATTTAAACTACTAACGGTTACGTCCATAATATTTTGTAGAGGATCATGATTCCTGCGAGGGCTCGAATTTTAAAAGATGGCGATATCCGCCCGGGACCGGTCGTCTATTGGATGAGCAGAGACCAGCGCGCAAGAGATAACTGGGCTCTTCTGTTTGCCCAATCCCTGGCCAAACAAAAGGGCACCTTCGCTTGCGTTGTATTCTCATTAGTTCCCTCTTTTCAGGAGGCAACAGAACGGCAATATGGCTTCATGTTAAAAGGATTGCAATTAACTGAATCCATTCTGCTTGATCTGGGGATTCCTTTTTTTCTCCTGGTGGGGCAACCGGTTAAAACGGTGGCGAGGATGGTCAATGAACTTCAGGCTTCAGCCCTCATAGCAGATTTTGATCCTCTGCGGATAAAACGACTTTGGAAAAAAAAAGTTGCGGACAAGATCGCCATTCCCTTTTATGAGGTTGATGCCCATAACATTGTGCCATGCAAAATCGCCTCGCCCAAGGAGGAATTTGCGGCATACACATTCCGGCCTAAAATGAATAAACTGCTTCCAGAATTTCTTGACGAATTCCCGTCTCTCCAGCCACAAAAAAAAGTGCCGGGGTCCTTGTTTACCGCGACAAACTGGGCTGAGGTTAAAAAATCGTTGCGGATTGATAAAACGGTCGGCGAAGTCAAATGGATTCAGCCTGGAGAATTACAGGCCCTTGATGCAATGGAGTCCTTTTTTTTAAAACGCCTTCAGCAATACGCCGCAGACAGAAACGACCCCTCGTTAAACGGTCAGTCAAATCTATCGCCTTATTTGCACTTCGGGCAAATTTCAGCACAACGGATTGCCCTTGAAACATCTAAACGATTTCCCCAATCCGCATCTGTCCAGGCTTTTCTCGAGGAGCTTATTATCCGGCGAGAGCTTTCGGATAATTTTTGCTATTACAATACACGGTATGATGCATTTGAAGGTTTTCAAAATTGGGCTAGAACATCCCTTGCGGCTCATTGCACAGATGTGCGGGAATTTACCTATGACCTTGCTGCATTTGAAAATGCACAGACGCATGACACCTTATGGAATGCGGCACAACTTGAAATGAAGCATCAGGGGAAAATGCATGGGTACATGCGCATGTATTGGGCAAAAAAAATTCTGGAATGGTCGGAATCGCCTTCTCATGCGCTTGCCACAGCCATCTTTCTTAATGACAAATATGGACTGGACGGAAGAGATCCGAACGGATATACCGGTTGCGCATGGTCAATCGGGGGAGTGCATGACAGAGCCTGGTTTGAGAGAGCAATCTTTGGGAAAATCCGCTATATGAATTATAATGGGTGTAAACGAAAATTCGATATTGATGCTTATATTAAGAACATAAATTCACATACGCTGAAAGAAACGCCCTGACATGACAGCATTTAACAAAGATGAACTGAAACCTATCAGAAAAGTTTCGCTTTTCTCACTTTTGCGCTATGCCTTCCTGTTCAGGTCCAACCCACTTGAGGCAATAGCCCGGCTGGCCAGGCAGCAGGGAGACCTTTTTAAGATCGGTGTTTTGGGGCAGGAATTGTTTTTTATAAATAACCCCGCGTATATCAGGCATGTTTTGCAGGATAACTACCTGAATTATCCGCGAGCACATACGCTCGAACCATTTAGAGAATTAATTGGAAATGGCTTATCCAGAGCTGATGATGATCTCTGGAAAAAAATGTTTGCAACGTTGAGCCCTGCATTTCACGAAAAGCAGGTTGAAACACACTTCACCGGAGTCGTTGACGAAACATTGGATTATTTCGATACGCATCTGGAACCCGGAGAAGCTAATACGGTTGTAAATATTGAATTTGAAATGAAGCGCCTGAGCCTAAGAATTGCTTCGAAGATAATGCTCTCACCGCAATTGGAAATACATACAGATCCGGTAATAGATGCAATTGATGATATTATGCAGTCTGCCGATCTGAGAAATCATACGCGTAATAAAATTCGCGTCGCCGTTTCACGAAAAATTCCTTTCGGCCGGTCCAGATCCAAGATTGTCACTGAAGCATTTGAATATCTCAATGGGCTGGGCCAGCAGATCATTGAGGAGTTTTTCAACGCTTCATCGGAAAAGAGCATGTTTCTGACACTTCTTTACAATGCGTATCACAGAGGCGAGATCACCATTGACCAGGCACTCGACGAAATCAAAACGCTGCTCTTTGCAGGTTATAACACCGTTGCTGAAGCATTAACCTGGACGCTATACTCCATTGATAAGGTCTCCGGCCTCCGAAAACAGCTTGAAGCAGAAGTTGACCGCGTGATTCCGGACGGAAACTTAACAATGGAAAAGGTCAGCGAACTTACTGTCCTCGGCAGAACCATCAAAGAATCAATGCGCCTCTATCCACCGGTCTGGTCATTACATCGCGTAGCCCTGAGGGAGGACGTGATAGACAGATATTATATTCCACGCAATGCATGGATAATGATGTCTCCCTATACATTGCACCGGAACGAAAAATACTGGGACCAGCCGGAGAAGTTCGATCCTGACCGCTTCAAAAACGAAGATAATGTATTCCCTGAGCGATATGACTATATTTCTTTCGGGCAGGGACCACACATGTGCATCGGCCACCAGATGGCAACGTTTGAAATGAAAACCATTCTTGCGCTTCTGCTAAAGCGATATCGCATAGCCTTCAAATTGAAGACCAAGCCGGTTTTCCGGAGCACAGCAATTTTACAGTCAAAAAATCTAATATTAAACGTCGTTTCCCGACGAAACGGAGAAAACTAAACAATGCAAACTTATACTGAAATAGAAATAACACTTGAATCCACAAACCCTTCATTAGTTACCGAAATGCTTTGGGAGCTTGAGCCATTGGGAATTGAAGATATTACCGGGAATAAAATCAAACTGTATTTTCCCGGAGATTTTATTTCAACTGCGCTGCGCGAATATCTTGACAAGCTCATTGCTGAGTCGCTTCTTGCCAGCTATACATTAACCGAAACTATTCTGGAAAACAAGAATTGGAACGAGGAGTGGGAAAAGACAATTACAGTAAATAAAATATCCGATACCTTCGTAATAAAACCAAGCTTTCGGGACTACGAAGCAGCATCCGGAGAGATTGTGCTGACCATTGATCCCAAGATGTCATTTGGAACCGGTGAACACCAGACAACAAAGCTCATGATCCTGGCACTTGAAAAGTATTGCAAACCAGGAGATACAATTCTGGATATTGGAACAGGAACAGGCGTCCTGGCAATAGCAGCCATCAAACTTGGAGCAGCCTCTGCCATTGCATTCGATAATGACGAATGGTGCAATGAAAACGGAAAGGAGAATTGTCAGCAAAACAATGTGGAAAATCTGGTTGAGATACGTACTGCTGAATTGCATGACATTCCCGAAAAGGATTTTTCAATTGTTATTGCGAACATTCAGCGGAACCCCTTACTTGAGTTGAGCGACCAAATTGCGGCCAAAGCAAAGAGCGGTGGCATAGTGTTGCTTTCGGGTCTGCTGCGCGAAGATGAACCGGTTATTCTCGAAAAATATTCATTTCATGGATTGAAAAAGATAGCAACCAATACCATGGATGAATGGATCTCACTGGTATTTATTAAAGAATAGGCAGTTTAGGAAAATTTAGTTAACGAGGGATAATACCGTGCCAGGCAGTCTAGCATATCCGCTCGAGAGAACGGTTTGGGAATAAAATCATTAAAACCGGCTGCCTCAAGGCGCTCCTGATCGCCCTTGGTGACCAGGCCGGTAACCGCAATTACGGGAACATACTTGTAGGCGGCAACTTCTTTCAGACGCTTTACCAGTTCCATACCGTCAAGTCCCGGTCCAAGGTTAATATCCACCAACACTGCATGGTACTGCTTCACGGCTGACATTTCAAGAGCCTGGGTAACAGAACTGCAGTAGTCAAGATGGCATTTATTCATCAGATATATTTGTACCAATTCAATATTCGAGATGTTATCCTCTATCAACAGAACGGAGGGGCATTCCACACCGTGTAATACCGGAATCCTCGAAGTCTCTGACTTCAAATCAGGCTTACCCGAATTAGCAGTTAATTGGTCAACAAGTGGAATTAGCATTGCGAAGGTTGAGCCCTTCCCAGGTTCACTTTCAACAGTGATAGTCCCCTCCATAATCTTGACTGCCTTTTGCACAATAGTCAAGCCCAGTCCGATCCCCTCAAATTCCCTGTTGTATCCTTCGCTGACTTGCTTAAAAGCTTCGAAAATTGAATGATGGTGTTCAGGATTGATGCCTATACCCGTATCTGAAATTTCAATTTTCGCGTGGTTTTTGTTTTGCATTGAAACTGTACTGACAGTAACCTTAACAGAACCAACTCGGGTAAATTTGATAGCGTTCTCGAGCAGATTGCCAAAACACTCCTGAATTGTTTCTTTGTCAACAAACACCTGCAGGTCTTCGTCAAAATGAAGGGTCAGATTAAGCTTTTTTTCCTCAACCAGTTTGCGGTACTGTGCCGGCACTGACGAAAGGGTGTCAGTAAGTTTAAGCAGTTGTGGTTTATACTCATACGTCCCGCTCTCAAGCGTGGAAAGTTTCAGCATAGAGTCAAGCGTGCGCATGAGCCGCACTGCGGAATTATAGATCAGTGAAGCCTGATGATTTAGACCGGGATCACTGGTAGAATCAAGCATTATTTCAGAAAATCCAATAATGCCATTCATGGGCGTGCGCACTTCATGACTAAGATTGGTAAGTAACGCGGTTTTCAAGCGGCTCATTTGCTCGGCATGATCCTTTGCCCTGATCAGTTCGGCCTCAATATCCTTTTGCCCGGATATGTCAATGCCAACGCTTCCTATCAGCGGCGCCCTATCCTTGCACGGAAGCTTGAAGGAATATATGAGCCATGTTTTTACTTTTCCTTTTCTATCGGGCAGCTGAAACTCTTTTGCGGTCATTCCATATTTAAGTACTTCATGTGCGGCCTGCTCATAGACCGCAACTACATCCGGGGAGAATATATCTTTCAGTGATTTTCCAACCAGGTGTTCACCAAAATACTTTTCGAAACTCGGGTTAACATAAGTAAAGCGGGATTGCTCATTCCTGATACAGGCTATTGCCGGCAAGTGTCGCATAAATGCTTCGAAGTGTCGGCTAGAGTCGTCAAGTCCGTCTTGTATGGCAACGCTTGCCGGCAATTCCCTCGCAACTGAAATGCAAACTCTGCTTTCACCGAAAAGATGCAGTCGTGCAGATATTTCAAACGGTGTCTTCTCCCCGGTTTTCGCGGTAAAAAAGCCTTTAAAGGTAATTATGCCATCTTTGTGAAGCGATTTGCTTATTTGGGGAATGGATTGGCGCGGTACTATTGAATGGACGAGGCGCAATGGAGAGAGTCTCAACAGCTCATCTCGTGTACAACCAAGCTTTCGACAGGCAACATCATTCACCCCGATAAATTTCCCCGGAGTATAGTCTGCCAAAACTTCATTTACAAAAACCGCATCGCTGAAATTATTGAAAATTGAATTAAGTGTTTCTTTGCCTTCAAATTTCTTTTTATCCGCTTTTTCACCCTTACATAGTTTTCCAAGGAGCATTCTGTCAGTCAGTTCAGGTGTTTGTAACTGCTTAATCCGTGTAAGGTGCAGGCAACCGGCTGCACCCGGCACTTCATAATGAATGGGAATTTCAATTTCAGAGGTGCTGTCCTGCTTTGCAAAGCACGCATTGACCGCAAGAAGAGAATTTTCACTGAGCAAATTCATATCTTCAGAAATCCCGTTTTCAGAATTGAGGAACAGTCTATCCGAAAGATCCGGGGATATATAGAATACATTCTGCCCTACTAAAACCCAGTCCCAGTCAGATTGGTGCTTAAGATACTGGCGGAATAAGGAGCTTCCGATTGTGGTTCCTGGTTGATAGGAAGTTGAATTTGTCATTTAAAAGTCTGGATATATCAAAAGTGTAAAATTTCAATGCAATTCTTCGTAAATATAGTACTCATGCTTTTAAATAGCGAATTGCTTATGCATATATTTAGAAAAAAACTCACACAACTGATAAAACGATCATGAACTATAATTATCAGTGAGCAGATGTAACCGACTGTTGATACAACCACCGGAATGAAGTACGTTACCACTGTATCGGCATCGGTTAGCAGCGTCTCAAGCCTTTTATGCCTGCGGTGATTATTTTCTTGTTAAATGAGCCGGACAATTGGTATTTTTGATTATCAAATAAAAACCTGAGCACGAAATGAAAATTGAGTTTATTGGCGCTGCGCAAACAGTAACCGGATCAATGCACCTCTTGCAGGTGAACGGAAGCAAAATTCTACTCGACTGTGGAATGTACCAAGGCAAAAGAAAAGATGCCTTCGAGACTAACCGGACATTTGACCTATTTGACCCTAATGAAATTGATATTGTCATCCTGTCTCATGCACATATTGATCACGCGGGGAATCTGCCAACCCTGGTAAGAGCAGGCTACCGGGGTGTCATCTATTCTACTGCCGCTACCCGCGATCTGTGTGAAATAATGTTACGGGACTGTGCTCATATTCAGGAGCGTGATCTCGAGTTCGTTAACAAAAAACGGGCAAGGCAGGGTAAAAAGCTGTTTGAACCGCTCTATACCCAGAAAGATGTTGACGAAACCATAAAGCTGTTTGTATCTCAGCCCTACCATGCCGAAGTTGACATCACCGATGAAGTACGTTTAACATTCTATGATGCAGGACATATCCTGGGCAGCTCGTTGGTGCATCTGATGGTAGCCGAGAATGGGCGCATTATCAGTTTTGCTTTTTCCGGTGATCTTGGCAGACCCAATCTCCCTATCTTGCGCGATCCGGAAAAAATTCCCGATGTCGACTATTTCGTTTGTGAAAGCACTTATGGCGGCCGTTTCCATGATTCGTATTCGGTATCCGGCAACAAAATGGCTGAGGTTATAAAAAAGGCCAACGACAGAAGAGCAAAGATAATTGTACCATCTTTTAGTGTTGGCAGAACCCAGGAACTCGTCTATCTCCTTAACCAGTTGTTTGATGAGGAAAAAGCACCCCGCATTCCCATTTATGTAGACAGCCCGCTTTCCGTCAATGCCACTAAAGTATTCCGCGATCATCCTGAATGTTTCGATTTTGAAACGTCTCGGTTTATTTTGAAACACAAGGACCCATTCGGTTTCAGTCAGTTGACATACATCAAGACCGTTGAGGAATCAAAAGCCTTAAATGACGTAAAAGGCCCATGCATGATAATCTCATCTTCCGGGATGGCGGAGGCAGGAAGAATCCAACATCATCTTGCAAACAATATCTCAAACCCCAGGAACATCATTCTCATTGTCGGTTTCTGTGCCGACAACACCCTTGGCCGAAAAATTGTTGAAAAAATGTCACCGGTAAACATTTTCGGCGAGCCTTATGAAGTAAAAGCAGAAGTCATCGTATTCAATTCACTGTCTGCTCACGCTGACTCAAATGAATTAATACATTATTGCAAGACCCTGGACCGGGAAAAGCTGAAAACCATTTTCCTGGTGCATGGCGATCCAGATCAGCAGGAAAAAATGAAGGCACGGCTTGTTGAAGAGAAATTCAAAAACGTGGAGATCCCCGCAAAAGGGACAACGTTTGAATTATAGCATAAAACAAAAGAAAAGTTCAGCAACATGCAGTGGTTTACACTCAGGACAAACCGCCTTTGGTTGTATCAAATCCATCCGGTTTTCACGGGTATAAATATGAGTTCTATGCTGCCTGTGAAAGCCGGAACAATGAACCTTGAACTGGTTCCGGTGTTTAACGAGAAGATTTTGCCCCACACCGGAGGAAGAACAATCCCGGGCAAACAGCAGGGACAGCATAAGCCATCCCCGGCAGGTATCCAGAAACATCCGATATCTATAGTCTGCTGAAATGAAGCGGGTTACTGTCTGTGTCGCGTTGTGCCTTGCCGGCTTGCTAAGGGCGCAGAGCGCCCAGGACACTGCTTTCTTTTATTCGATGACCAATATCCCAAATCGTATTTCATACAATTTTGATAAGCAGAACACAGCATATAATTTCCAAAACGATATGTCCTTCGCACAGCGTGCTTTTGGATTTCAGGCCTTTTTACTGGACAACTTTGCTACATCCACCATTCGTTCCGCTGACCAGAACAACCGCGAAACACATAAGTTCCGCTTTGGTGCAAACTATACAGCCAATCAACATATCTCGATGGGGGTTTTGACCGACTACCTAAACTTTAAGGATTCTAGAAACATTGCAATTAATTCGACTAATCGCTCTTCAACCGAATTGTTTTCGAAATATGCATTTAATGATTCTGCCTATATTGCTCTATCCGGCGGATGGGTTAGAAACAGTCAGATTGAGGTGACTGATAAAGGTTCTATGCTGGAACTTGAGAGTAACATTAGGAAACAACCTGTTTTCGACATGGTTGCGTCTGCAGAATTAAAAGTAAAGGAGGAAGCAATTTCGCCAAGAAGAAACCAGGCAAACCATTTCTCTTTGGTGCTTGAAACACCTGAGGCCCTCTCACTGAAAAATGAATTTCATTTCTTTATTGAACGCCAAAGAAACGATTTTTATGTCCTTTCCGATTCCATCACGAACAGGGAAATGGGGGTTGTCAGGAACATTCAACAGCGCTCTGAACTGAACTATGGAATTGAAAACCGGCTGGCGAATGTGAACTTTTCTCCTGAACTCAGTGCCGGGCTCTATGCAGCCTATATCAGCAGGCAAATCGACAAGAATTATTTTTATATGCCTCAGGCTTACAGTTCATCCGTCGTTCCAAATCAAATAAACGAATTTCGCATTGAAACACAGGCGGATTTTAGCTACCGGACAAGTGTTGTTGATTCACGGTTTAAAATTCTTTTCCAGGAACGGGATGAACGCAGGGTCATCCCCAGAAGAGCAAACATACCGGAATTAACCTATAACCAGCTTCTGCAAACAGAAGAATTGATGAATAACACTTCAAAACGTATATCTCTTTCATGGGCTACGCAACTGCAACTCTCCAAATCAGATCAGTTGTCCATTATTGGGTCCCATTCAAAATTGCAATACGATACGCCCAGCGATATGAATTATGATGACCGGGACGAATTGCTGTCCATAGTCCGTGTCAATTATGTAAAGCAATTGTTTCCGTTTTTTTCGGTCGGCGCTATGCTTGAGGGCACTCTGCATCATCTGGTATACATTCATTCCGCACGCAGTTCAAACAATGATGAGAACAAAATACTCAGGTTTCAGGCTGCAACCGACCTCCAGTTTGATGACTTCACCAATCATTCCACTATCGATATTCTTTCAAACTATACAATTTACGATTATGAGGATATCAACCAAAGCCTTCGCAGCTTTTCTTTCCGTCAAATGCTTGCTAATGACTCCCTCCTGTTGGTGCTGGGCAGAAAGCTCCTTTTCAAAGGAACCGGTTACCTGAAAATCTCTGAACAAGGCTCAATGAACTGGAAAAAATTCACGATGGCACCCCTCAGAGAGAATCACGAACAATTCCTGCATCTGCAATTGGTTACTTCGTGGCATAGTGTCAGTTACGCAATCGGGATGCGCTATTTTACCGTAAAGGGCTTCACCTATGCTGTTCGCGTGAAAACACAGGATTATTCCTATAAAAGCATAGGCCCTTCTGTTGAAATTACGGCGAAAATGAAGGAATATCTCCAATTCAGGCTCAGCGGATGGTATGAATTTATAACCAGACTAAACGAACCCGCAATGAGACAATCTACCTTTCAAATTAATTGTATTATTAATTTATGATTGCTCATTTTCCTTTTTTTCTTATTTTCAATTAAACAATTTTTGAGACTTGGAAATAAAACACTACAAACTCGAAATATTCAGTGAGCCCAAACACCTTTCAAAGGTTGAGGACTTAATAGACACTCTTGCTCTGGAAGCCGGGATAGACCCCCAGCGTTTGCCAGGCATCTTGCTCGCAGTAACCGAAGCAACAACTAATGCTATGATACACGGGAATAAAAAGAATGCCGAGAAAAAAGTGACTATTGAGGCTGATCTGGATGAGGAAGAACTGACCATTAGAGTCAAGGATCAGGGGACAGGTTTTGATCCATCTCAAATTCCTGACCCCACTGAACCTGAAAACCTGTTAAAGGACTCCGGACGAGGGCTCTATCTGATGCGCTATCACGCAACCGAACTAAAATATAACATTACTCCCGAAGGAACTGAGACTATTCTCGTTATCTCCCTCCGCTAGAAAAGCCTAATAATAGAACTTTATTCCGGCTCTGATCATTATACCGGACATATCATACGAACGTTCAAACACATGGTTATCCACCGTGTATTGCCAACTGGGTTCCGCATTATGATAGCTTATTTCGCCCATCAAATCCGATCTTCTGCCCAGACGATATACAATTCCTGCGCCGATCTGCCAACTGAAACCAACGGCTCCTTTAAGCTCATCATTTACCGGGTTCTGATAATTCCGGTAGTTAATTATCAGGAGATCAAGCCCAAGTGAGCCTGTTGCATATAGATTCACCCCCCGCTCGAGTGGGAAATTTATGTTCATGGTATACATAAGGGGAAACGAATTCAGATTGGTTTTTGCCCGCAACTCGTTGGTGGTGCCATACGCGTCGTATTTATTAAACTCGGCAACAAGCCGCTGATCGGTGAAGTTTTTATTGAACCAATCAAGAGAAACACCCATATCAAGATTTTCATCAATCTCCCGCATCCACTGAGCTCCGACAATAAAACCACCGTCAGTCACGCCGGGACTAAAATAACCAAGCTTGATAATGGTAGCACGGTTTTGAGCATACGACATGGCGACGAATACAAACAATATAATAACCAGAGTGAACCGTATTTTCATTGGAAGAGCCTTTCAGTATTTTTATAGTATATTCAATCTCCATGCCAAAATTAAATAATTTTTTTCAATCTATTTGCATGGGGAAGGGATAAATGCGACTAATTTACAGGACATGAAAGTACTAAAATGAGGACATTCCCGAAACACAAATTAGGTCGTTTGCATTACAAATTAACACATAACTAACAGGAACATAAAATACCACTATTTTCACAGTCCATTTCTCTTAAAAACCATGTATCTTTACGAAAAACAAAAAGGAAAATGATGGTTCTCTCACAAAAAACGCTTTCTTTCGACTATAACAAATATTTTATTACATACGCTGTTGAATCCGCTGGATTGCAAAACCGGGAGCAAATTGATCTTAAACATACTTGGGACCTGTCTGATATTTATTCCACAGAAGAACTCTGGGAAGAGGATTTTTCGTTTGTTGAACAGAACCACATACAATTGCAGGGTTTTCGGGGGAAATTGAGTGATTCGGCCGATCTGCTGTTTGCTGCTCTCCGGTTTGATGAAGAGATCTCAATAAAACTGGAGCGGCTCTATCTTTATGCAATGCTTGCCAAGGATAAGGATATGCGGGTTACCAAATACCTCGGCATGGATAACCGAATCAAGAGCCTCTATACCCGCGTTTCATCCGGGTCAGCATTTATGAGACCCGAGCTGCTGGCAATTGACGAAAATAAATTGCACCAATTCTATGCAACCAAGGCAGAGTTGCAGATATATAAACATTTTTTTGATGACCTGCTCCGCGTAAAAAAGCACATGTTGAGCACGGAACAGGAAGAATTGCTGGCTTCTGCCGGAGACATAGCAGGATTCCCGTATGACACGTTTTCGGTATTTACCAATGCGGATTTCGAGTTCCCCTCAATAATCGATGAAGAAGGCAATGAAGTAAAACTCTCCCATGGGCGCTTTCAGGCTGCACTCTATTCCATGAACCGCGATTACCGGAAAGAGGCGTTCAAAGCATATTATAGACCCTATATTTCTTATGCAAATACCCTCGCAAACCTGTTTAATGCCAATCTGAAAGCAAAACTGTTCTTCTCAAAAGCCCGTAAATATGAAAACGCACTTGAAGCATCACTAAATGCCAACAACATCCCTGTAAGAGTTTATGAAACGCTGATCGAAATGGTGTCTCAGAACCTGCAGCCACTGCACAGGTGGATAGCACTGAAGAAAAAGATATTGAACATTCCTGAATTCCACCCCTACGATGTATATGTGAGCCTGTTTGAAACTTCGAACGAACGAATTTATGGATATGAGGAAGCTACAGGAATAGTAACCAGTTCACTTAAGATCATGGGGCCGGACTATCTTGCTACTTTGCAGGATGCATTTGGAAACCGGTGGATTGATGTGTACGAAACAGAGGGAAAGCGCAGTGGTGCATATTCTTCGGGGACCACGTACGGTGTTCATCCCTACGTATTGCTGAATTGGAACGGACTGCTTAATGATGTATTCACCCTCGCGCACGAGATGGGACACAACATGCATTCGTTCCTCACCGGCGAATCGCAGCCATTCGTATATGCTGATTATTCCATCTTCCTTGCTGAGATTGCATCCACCTTTAACGAGGCTCTGCTTTTTGAATACCTTCTCGAAAACGCAGAAACGCGGGAGGAAAAACTTTCCCTGTTGGAACGTTATCTGAATAATATAACGGCAACATTCTACCGGCAGACCATGTTCGCTGAATTTGAACTGCAGGCCTATAGGGCTATTGAAAGCGGAAGCCCATTGACTGCGGATACGCTTAAAGAGCTTTATTCAGGCATCTATGCAAAATATATGGGAACGGACATGACCATTGATCCGGAAGAACATTATACATGGGCTCGCGTTCCTCATTTTTACTACTATTTTTACGTCTTTCAATATGCCACGGGGTTTGCCGCGTCGGAAGCGCTTGCTGCAAAAGTGAAAAGCGAGGGTCAACCCGCCGTGAACGGCTACATCAATTTTCTTAAAGCCGGCAGATCGGACTACCCGCTTTCCCTGCTGAAAAAAGCCGGGGTTGATATGCTGACGCCGGAGCCAACACTGGCAGTTGCACGCAGAATGAACGCGGTGCTTGACCAGATAGAGGCACTATTATAGTTTTTCGCTCTATTGAAAAACCAATCGCAAAACAGCCGGATTTTTGTTAATTTCCGGCTTATTATTTATAAACATTACAAAAACAACCTTATATGACTTCAAGCGACATTCGCCAGCAATTTTTGGATTTTTTTGCCTCCAAAGGGCACAAAATTATTCCCGGTTCCCCGGTCGTTCTTTTTGAGGACCCTACCCTCATGTTCACTAACGCCGGTATGAATCAATTTAAAGATGTTTTTCTCGGCACAGGGAAAAGAGATTATACCCGGGCAGCCGATACACAAAAATGCATTCGCGTGAGTGGCAAACATAACGATCTTGAAGAAGTGGGGCATGATACATACCACCACACTTTTTTCGAAATGCTCGGGAACTGGTCGTTTGGTGACTATTACAAAGCAGAAGCCATTGAGTGGGCATGGGAATTGCTTACTCAGGTCTGGAAACTTCCCAAAGAACGCCTCTATGCCACAGTGTTCCGCACCGACGATGAAGCCCTCGAACTTTGGAAAACAAAAACAGACATCAATCCGGCGCACATTCTCAAATTTGACGAAAAAGACAACTTCTGGGAGATGGGCGAGACTGGGCCATGCGGACCCTGCTCGGAAATTCATATTAACCTAACCGATGATTATGAGAACCCGAAATATGTGAACGCGGGTGTGCCCGAATGCATTGAAATTTGGAATTTGGTATTCATCCAGTATAACCGTGATGCCGCAGGCAAACTGCACGAGCTTCCGTCTAAACACGTTGATACCGGTATGGGATTCGAAAGAGTCTGTGCGGTGATGCAGAACAAACCATCAAATTATGATACTGATGTATTCATGCCCATCATCAACGAAATTTCCCGTGTATCAGGCATCCCCTACGAACAGGAAGACAACAAAATAGCGATGCGCGTTATTGCAGACCATATTCGTACGCTTACTGTTGCTATTGCCGATGGTGTGGTGCCGGGCAACGAAGGCCGGGGCTATGTGCTCCGCAGAATTTTGCGCAGGGCTGCCCGATATGGCAGAAAATTGAATCTGAAAGAACCTTTCCTGTATAATCTTGCTGATGTAATTATCCTTACGCTGGGCAGTGTATTCCCTTCCATTCAGGCAAATCAGGACCTGGTAAAAAAGGTCATCCGCGCTGAAGAAGAAAGTTTCAATCGCACTCTTGACAGAGGTATTGAGCTTTTTGAAGAGATTGCTTCTACTTTACAGAAAGAAGAAAGCACCGTTATATCGGGTGATGCTGCTTTCAAATTATACGACACCTTCGGCTTCCCTTTCGATTTGACTGAAGTGATGGCACGTGAGCGAAACCTTACTATTGATGAAGCCCAGTTTACCAAGCGCATGAATGAACAACGGGCCCGCGCACGTGAAGCAACAAAGGACAAGTTGTCATCCGTACAGGTCCAGGTTGCCAGTCTTGATGTTTTTGGAGGCGGGCTGGATCTGAAATCCGAGTTCACAGGCTATGAGGAGCTGACAGCACACTCACACATCATTGCAAAGAAACGTGATGCCAATCTTGATCTTGTGATCCTTGACAAAACGCCGTTTTATGTGGAATCAGGCGGCCAGGTTGATGATCTGGGAGTTCTTTATGCCGGCGACCAAAAACTGGAAGTGGTTGACGTCACCAAGAGCAATAATGCTACCATCCACGTGGTGAAAAACGATTCTGATATAGTGTTGGAAACAGGAATGGCTATTACCGCCGAAGTGGACAGGAACCGTCGCTGGGATATCATGCGGAACCACTCCGCAACACACTTTATGCATGCCGCATTGCGCAAAATACTTGGAACACATGTTCAACAGGCTGGCTCTGCTGTTGATCCGGATCACCTTCGTTTTGATTTTGCACACTTTTCAAAGGTCAGTGATGCTGAACTGGCAGACATCGAAACACTGGTTAATGAAGAGTTGCGCAAGAACCATCCACTCTATCATCACCGGAATATTCCGTTTGAAGAAGCAAAGAAAATGGGAGCTCTCATGTTCTTTGGTGATAAATACGGCGACAACGTGAATGTTGTGCAGTTTGGCGATTTCTCCATGGAATTCTGCGGCGGAACCCACGTACAGAACTCATCGCAGATTGGGCTGTTGAAAATTGTACACGAATCCTCTATCTCAAGCGGTGTGCGCAGAATAGAAGCACTCACCGGTGCCGGGGTACAACGCTTCCTGAATGCACAGATTCAAAAAGTAAAAGATTCTCAATTGCAGCTTTCCGAATTGCTTGAGCAGAAGAAAAAGATTGAGAAAGAACTTCAGGAGAACCAATTAAAAGAAAAGCTTGGGGCACTGACCGGCATAGTTGAGAATCCTCAATCCGTCGATGGGATTGCATATGTCAGCGGTAAAGTGGCAGCAGGTTCGGTTGACGAATTAAAATCGTTTGGCGATGAACTTCGCAATAAACTCAAATCCGGAGTTGGCGTACTCATTTCAGAGATCGATGGTAAAGTTGGTCTGGTCTGTGTGGTGAGCGATGATCTGATCAAAGAGAAAAAATTAAATGCCGGAAAGATTGTTGGCGATTTGGCAAAGTTGCTAAACGGCGGCGGCGGCGGAAAGCCCCACCTGGCAACTGCAGGCGCCAAGGATGTATCGAAAATCGATTTCGCACTTTCGGAGGTACCTGCGGTGCTGGCGAAATATTTATGACATAATCCCCGGCGGGACCGATAGTATATTATCCCTATAATTGCATAACTGTTTCGTGTTGCAAGCCTGGAAGAAAACGGCGGATAGGGTTTCGACAAGATGACCAAAGGCTGGAAAACCTCTAATAATTCCGCTCCTGCTTACACCTTCGATATCGAATGGTTCAAAGCGGATCGACGGCCTAGAGTAATCGGGACAACATTAGTAAAATAAATCATACTAAACTTACTATGACAGACAACGCTGTAAACAAAACAGAATTATCCTTTTCAGAGATTAGGAATTTAATTGAACATTCGAGGCGTGAAACGCTGAAAATAGTAAATTCCGCTCTCGTTGAATTATACTGGAATATTGGGAAATAGATAAGTGAAAAAATAAAACGGGAGGACTGGGGTAAAAGTGTAGTAGAGAACCTGGCGTTTTATCTTGCGGCAAATGTTGCCGGCGGCAAAGGATTTTCCGCTCAAAACCTATGGAGAATGAAGCAATTTTATGAAACATACGGGGAGAACATAATTCTCTCACCATTAGTGAGAGAAATTAACTGGACTAAATAGCCTTTTTGTTGATGAAATAGTGAAAGAAGCCGAAATTATTTATAAATCGATAGTGAGTTCCTATATAAATAACATCATAGAAATCCCCCGCATGAATCTGTTGCAGGAAAAAGTAAAAGCCTGGTTCAAAGATTCTGGACTTAACGTGTCCAAAGGATTTGAATTTGAGCTTCTGGAAGAGGAAATAATGGTGGCAGAACTTACCGGGGAGCGCAAAACTGACCACAAAGATACTGTACTTAATAACGCTACGACATATACTCCGCAAAACATGAGAGAGCCCTAGAAATATTTATTGATTCCTGATACAGAGGTAACGAGAACGAACAGTTTTGGGTATTATGTTGGAAGATTTGAAGAAAAATTGAGAGAAAAAGTTGACCAATAAACAGAAAGAACGATAAAGATGAATGATGATGATAGTTTTTCTTTCGAAGATGCAGTGCCAAAAGTAAAAGGATGTTATGAACTGAACCGGGAGGACACACATTGGCTTCACCTTGATGTAAATGAAAACGCTATTGATTCTTTAGAAACAGCAGCGCAATTTTTAGTAAGAGATGATAACCTAAAATGGAAATGGTTTGCGTTTGCAATTCATCACACATTATATTCGTTTTGTATTTCAGCTCTGGAGAACGGAGACTATTATAATGTTATAGACAGGGGCCAAGAAAATCTCTGGCTGGAGATGTGTAACTCAACAATTATTATGAAGAGCAACCAAGTCCATTTCTATATTGATAAATATAAAACTTCTGCATACAGGATAAAATGGGAAAGAGTATATAGCAAACCTGCGAAAAGGAATAACGCAAAACAAAAAAAGGAAAAACTTATTAGTTTTTGGAGCGCACTGGCAAGAGTCCAAGACAATTATTATTGGATGAGGCGACTATCCGGGCAAAAGGAGTTAATATTAACAGATAGTGATTTACGAAATATATTCTGGATCGCTGAGCTCGTACGGAATGAATTAACACACTTTATTCCAACACATTATTCTATATCTAAACATGAACTTTTAAAAGCGGTTAAATCCTATTTAGAATCAATTGAGTTTCTAATATTTGAATCATTTTCAATATCGTTCATGAACTCCAAAAAATCAAGACAACGGGTAAAAACAGCCTTAGATATCATTAATGAACATATAAATAATGAAACTGTGAAGATGGGAAATGAGGACGAGACGAATTAAGAAGCGAAAGAAATTCAATTGACTGCCAAAAACATTGATTAGCAATCCTCCCTAATTTCTATTTGGTTTATACGAATGTTCATTATTCTAAGAGTTTTATTGATATAATTGAATTATATCCTATGACACCATCAGAAAAATTTGTATTTGAATTAACAAAACATTCATTCCTCAGTTTTTGGAGCTATCCAAACCCAAAGGGGAAGAAAGACAATGAATTGTGTGATATCCTTATAGTTTGCGATCCTATGGTCATTATTATATCTGTGAAAGAAATTATTCCAACAGATAGTGGAGATATTAAAACTGATTATAATAGATGGCAAAAGGTTGCTTTAGAAAAATCTTTCAACCAAATTTATGGAGCTGAAAGATATCTAAATACAATTGAGCGCTTAAAACTATTTGATGGGAGCATTGGCCCGAATTTACCTAAAAAGACGGAGCGCATCTATTATCGGATTGCTGTAGTAATTGGGGGAGAAAAGAAGATGCCCTTATTCTGGGGCGATATGGGGAAAGGTTTCATCCATGTTTTTGATTCTATTTCTACAAGAATCCTTATTTCCAAATTGGATACGATTGTCGACTTTGTAAAATATTTAAGTTCAAAAGAATCTTTCTTTACCTTAGAAAATAAATCTAAAGTACATATTGAGGGAGGAGAAGAGGATTTGCTGGCTTTCTATTTAAGTAACTTCGAAAAGCTTAATACAAAAAGCACTCTTACAGTTGTTGGTGCAGGCTTGTGGGCCACATACAAAAACAGCAATGCTAATAAAATATGGGAAAAGGAAATTATAGACAGTTATTTTTGGGATAATATAATTGAGTATTTAATTGGAATATTTAAATCTAACGAATTAGAAACAGATAATAATTACGAAGAATTTGAGGTAATAATTCGCACAATGGCTAAGGAATCGCGCAGCAACCGAATATTATTATCAAAAGAATTTTTTGATTTCATTGAAAAACCGGATATACGGGCAAGGCCAGTTGCCTCATACTCTGGAGTTGTTTATGTCTTTATGTCAGTAGAGCGAAACGAATCAAGGGAGAAAAGACGATTTGAATTAGCTGGGCGATGTCTGATTTTAAGAAGACATACTCAGAATATACATACTGTTATCGGAATAGCAACAGAAAAAAATGATGGTGTAAAAGCTTTCTCCTTCGATGTTGTTTATTTGTATAAACTAAAATTGAGTGAAGATGAAGAAAAAATTGCAGATGAATTTATCAATAAATATGGTTGGTTCAAAAATGCCATTAAAAAATAGCTAAGGCACAAATTGAAGGAGCCGTAAAAGTAAATTATTCGAACACTCTGTAATTTCTTTTTCTTCTTATCAATAACAACGGTTTCCACGTCTAAAGCCATGGAAGGCGCTGCAAAATGAATTTTCGAAAAGAATGAAAATTATTCGAAAAGTCTTTCGAGTTCTTTCTTCGCTTTCTTCTTATCAATTACCACATTTTCGACCTCTTGGCGGTCTTTCCAGCCATGCTGTTTGAGGGCAAAGATGCAGGCGGCTACTTCACGTGTACCGGTGATCATGCCGCGTTCATAGGCAGCGACCTTTTTCAGGGTGGCGCGTTCGGTGAGCGGCCTTAATTCCTCATGATCATAGAATATCTGCTTTGAAACGTCGATCTCATAGGCAAACTCAGATACGATTGGCAAAGGCGTATTTTCTATGTATTCCTTGAATTTGACCCGGGTTACCTCGATTTCCTCCGGAGTGAGGCGAGGACGGCGGGTCTGGCGGCACATATTTCGGTGGACTTTTGTGATGGCTCTTTCATTTCCAAACACTGAAATCACGGAAATAACGGAAACTACTGAATGATTTTCTGAAGATTCTTCATTATCAGGTTTGGGCAAATTCGCAGTATTTTGTTCGTACCCATCAGATGGTAAACTCGCTTCCCGTTGGATGGTGATCCATAATTAATTGTACTTCCACTTTTCCCGCTACAAGAAAAGCCCCAAAACAACATGCACTGTAAAATAATTGCCGAAATTCATTTCGTTCCGCAGAGACAAAATAACTTGTCCGCTGAATAAAATAAAAGCGCAGCCCGCTTATGTCAGAACGGGCTGCGCAGTGTGATTGGAAGGACCACGGAGTTACAATTACTAATTACCCGTATGTCAGATTATCAATCAGTAACGATCTGAATCCGGTCCTGTTTTATGAAAACGTTATACCAGAATATGAGTCCTTTAAGGCCGGTAATAATAAGCTGTTTCATTCTGCCACTGCCTGACTCGACATAACGTCCTGCCGCGGCGAAAAATAAGCTACAATTTTCCGGTCTTCCACCAATATGTGCCTCACGAACCAATTAACCACTATCTCCAATATTTTATCGGTAATACTGGTGTCCCCTCGTTTGTAGTCTTCCAATAGTTTAACTACCTGCTCAATTAACTCTTTATGAAGGTCCAGATGTTCCTTCAGCAAGGGATAATTAATGGTTTTCATGAAATTTTCTTCGTATGCAAAGTGATTCCTGGTATAACCAACTAACTGGCCTAATATTCTGCTATGCTTTTCAGTATCTCTATTGTTCTGCTTAGCTTCGGCAAGTTCGTTGAATAACTCAACCAGGCGCCGGTGTTGTGCATCTATGGCGGGTATATTAATGTTGTAGTCATTCTTCCACTCAATCCGTTTCATAAAAGAATCTTTCGGTTTACTGTCGCATCCTCATCCTGAGGTGCCGCTAAATTATCGGAATTCTGTTGATATTTTTATGTATCAACGTAAAACTATTATACCTGAACTGAGCCACTGTAAAACCCGGATTTTTCGATATAAAATCTGCACGTGTGACATAAACGTACATTTGCAGGTTTCCAGTAAAACAATCTGACTTGTCTCAACTGAATTATCGAAAGAATTATAAATTACTTTAATGATTGTGAGCGATTGTTCTTCGGGCTTGATTTAGCTAATGGGATATTGTTGCATTATCAAATTCCGCCTGAATTATGCTTTCTTAATCAGGAGATTCTTTGAATTTATGAAGGATAGGACGTTCGCGGCTTATATTTTTTTAAGGAGTAACCGAAAGATACTCCCTTTCCCCGGTTCAGACTCCACTTCAATTTTCCCGCCATGTGCCGATATAACATGATCAACAATTGAAAGCCCAATGCCACTGCCTTTGACGGTGTGTACATTTCCCGTTGAAACGCGGTAGAATTTCTCGAATATTTTTTTCTTCTCGCCTGCGGCAATACCAATTCCCGCGTCTTCTACCGCAATAAAAACAAAACTCTGCTTCACTCCGGCACTTATGGTTATTTTTTTAACGTCCGTACTGTATTTCATCCCGTTATCAATCAAATTAATAACTGACTCGGAGAGGGCGTCATAATCTGCGTTCACCATCAATGGGGTTTCAGGCAATTGAACCGTAAAAGTGAACCCTTTCTGCTGAGCGTGAAACTGATATGCGCGGATAATGTCGTTTACCAGATCCTGAAGCGAAAATTCCTTAAAGTGAAATGCTCTTTTCCCCGATTCCATATGTGAGAAATTGAGTATTGAATTAACCAGTTTGCTGAGTCGCTGGGCTTCACCATAAATAATTGCGTAGTACTCGTTCTTTTTTTCTTCCGTACGCGCACGGCCAAGTTCAAGGGTTTCTGCGAACATCGAGATGAGTGAAAGCGGAGTACGGAATTCGTGCGATATATTGGCAACAAAATCGGCTTTCATCTGGGCCACCATCAACTCCTTTCGTACAGAACGAATAGCAAAAAAACCACCCAGACACACCAGAACCAACAACGATCCGAAAATGACCAACACCGTTACCGTACGTTTGCCCACAAATTCTGAAACGGCTCCGGTACGGAGCTTAATTCCCATTTTGCAATCAGGCAGCAGCCACAATTTTTCAACGTTTTCCAGGTCTTTGATGGCTACTGGAGAAGTGGCATAGAGTGATTGCTGCGTCGTTTCGTTGAAAATTTCAAAAATGAAGAAACTGCCCGCGGTGCGGTCCAACTGTGGACGCAAAACCTGCCTGATATATTGTTTTCTATCAAGCACAATGATTACAATTTTAGGTGTCTCATCAACCGGATTGACAGGCAGAATATAATAGAATAAAGAGTCGTTTTTGGGATGCCCCCACGCTTCGACCTTCTGATAACCGGATTTTTGATAGTTCAGCAATTTCCTCACACGGACCTTTGCTGCTTCGGACATTTGGCTCACAAATGCAATATCCCGTGAAACGGGGAGAGCTGATGAATATATGATATTTTCTTTATCAAGTGTTGAGTCTACTGTTAGAACCCCCTTCACACAAGAATAGAGTCCGGTGAACCGCGGAGCAGCTTTGGCTCCGCTTTTGGCCTGATAATAATTTTCCATTTCCCTTCCCCAGCTATACGCAATATCCAGAGAGAACTGATTTACTGAATAAATAATGGTGGAAAGCTGACTCCTGTAACTCGACTGAAGCAATTTTTCATTTTCGTCGGTAGTGTTCAGCTCATACAACAGGAACACGATCACCGGTGCCAGGATGAGAAACAAAAGTGACAAAGCAATTGATGTGGTTTTGTTTTTCATACAGCATGCAGCGTTTCTGTTCTACCTTACCTTTTTTCCAGCAGGGCCACGTTTTCGATATGGTATGTGTGAGGAAACATATCAACAGGTTTAATCTTTATCAGTTTATAAGCGGTTTCCAAAAGTTGAATATCCCTCACCTGTGTTGCCGGATTGCAGCTTACGTATACAATCTTAGTGGGCAACAAACGCAAGATATCATCCACGGTGTTCTTGTGCATACCATTCCGCGGTGGGTCAACAATGATTACGTCTGGCGAAGGCAGCGAATTCGCTTCCACCAGCGGGATAAACGATTTATACAGGTCGGAGGAATAAAAGTGAACGTTTTCAGCTTCGTTCAGTTTTTTGTTTTCATTGGCATCGGACACCGCTGATTCAACCAGTTCAAGCCCATAAACAGCATCAACAGCTTCATGAATGAACAACGAGATTGAACCGGCGCCACAATAAAGGTCATATACTATTTCATTTCCCGTGAAGCCGGCAAAATCCAAAGCAGTTTTGTATAGTATCCTGGCCTGCACGGTGTTTGTCTGGAAAAACGAATTCGCGCTGATGAGGAATTTCGGTTTTCCGATGCTATCGATTATTTGCCCTTTACCATAATCAACAAATTCATATTCCCCGGTGGCTATCATGGCTTTTTTGGAATTTATATTGTTAATTATCGTAGTTATTTCGGGAACAGTTTTCAGCAGCTCCGCTTCATATTCCTTCATCAGCGGTTCATTACGTTCGGAAGTGACCAGGTTAACCATGATTTCGCCGGTTGCCGATGCCTGCCGGATAACGAGGTTCCGCAAATACCCGGATTCACGTTTACTGTTGTAAACCGTTGTGTTACGTGCGGAAAAGAATTTCGAGGTAAACCGCAGTATTTTGTTGCCTGTCTCAGGCTGCAGGAAACATTCGTCAATCTGCATCACGTTATTAAATCCGCGGGGAGGATGAAAACCAAGGGTAAGCAGCGCCTTTTCCTCCGGGTTTGTGGCCAGACGTTCTGCCGGCAGCCAGCGCATATCGGAAAAAGAAAACTCCATTTTATTCCGGTATTGGAAAATGTGTTCAGATGCAACAATAGGCTCTGTAACAAACTCCTGTGTTTGCGTCAACGGGAAAAAGAGCTCTTCCACCTGTTTCTGCTTATAAAATATCTGCTCGGCATAATCAAGGTTCTGTTGTTTGCAGCCCCCGCAAAAGGTGAAATAGCGGCAGGGAGCTTCAACGCGGTGCGGAGAGGCAACCAGTATTTCTTTAATTTCAGCTTCAGCAAAATTCTTTTTTACTTTTGTTATTTCTGCGCGGACAATGTCGCCCGGATAGGCAAAACGGACGAAAATTTTAAAACCCTCGATATCCGCAGGCACTTCCTGATGATCAGGCGAGAGCAAACCAAGTCCCATGCCTTCAAAAACATATTTATCTATGCGAATGATGTATTGTTCGGTTCTTTTCAATTGGATTTCCTCAACAGGAAAGCAGAATAAAGCATATGTTTTTTTGCCCCCATTTTAATAAACAGGTTCACCTCATGACGCAGACGTTTCAGGTCTTTACGCATATAATGGATGTCTTCGTCAGTCAGAAGCGATTTTTCATCCTCAAAAATGCCGGCATACATTCTATATACTTTAACAACCGTTGGCGTAAGATCCACAGAATTGGCAACAGTAAACCCGGCAGCAGCATAGGTCCTGAGAACAACGTCAAGCGTTGGAGGAGCAATACCTGATTTTTCCCAGATATCAATGACAGACTGTGGCGTTTTGTTATCGCGTTTGATTATTTCACCGGCGCAAAAAACTCCGTCCGGTTTAAGAATGCGGAGGCATTCCTTAATTATCTTGTTCCGTTCAGGCAGGGAAATTGAAGCCTGGGCATAAATGAAGTCGAATGATGCTTCGGGGAAATCAGTAGCGAAATAATCCATGTATTTTACGCTATGCGAGAAAAGGCGCTCTGTAACAAGAAGTGAGTCGTCATTAATGATAGTTTCAACAGAAGCGCCGGCTTCTTCGAACATTTTTTCAGCGACGCGGAGCCCGGAACCGATGATGAGTCCTTTTTTCTGATCACAGGGATATTCCTGCATAAAGAATTGGATTTGTTCGTTCAGACCAGGCAATACTATTTGAGTTGATTGGGTTTCTATGAATTTCACTTTTATTGATTATTAATAAGCAAATATACGAGAGTTTGAGGGAAATTTGGCAGTGTTTAGGTTTATAGATTTGCGGAATTAATGGAGTATCTCCCCGGGTGATCGGATATGCAGAATCTTCTGGCTAGAACTTGCATTTCCGAAAACATCCGATTTTTCCGTCAATAAACCGGAAGTGCCCACAAACAGCCTTCGACCCACTCAAAAATACGCACACAGCCCCCATGCATCAGTATTTGATGAATACACAACAATTCTGCTCTGTCAAAATAACATCTTGAGTCATTACGAACTCAGGAAGTAGTATCACCCAGACTACTTATCATCGCAGATATTTAACTGCCCCAGACAGATGTCTATTCAACAAGCATGAATTTTCTGGTAACTATGAAACCATTCTCCGTTGAAAGTCTGTAAAAATAGGGCGCGCCCGGCAGATCTGATCCATTAAACACAGCCCTATAAGTGCCAGTCTCCTTATATCCATTAACCAGTGACGCACCCTCACCTCCAAGAATCGTACATATTCAACGATACAAAACCATTTGTGGCAGTTTGATAGATAAGTATTGTAGTCGGATAAAACGAATTGGGGAAATTTTGAAACAACCAAGGCACTTCAGGTGCATGGCAGACAGCTTCCGCCACGCTGCTGTAAGAATAGTTTCAATCTGTATCTATTTGTTTCAACCGTAAAAATATTTTTCAGCATTGACCGGTTTGTCAAGAAGAGAAACAGATAATGATAGTAATGTAATTATTCTGCCAGCAAAGCTCAACGAATTATTTAGGGCCTCCGATGTTAGCATTCCGCAAAACAACACAACGATAGGTACTCCTCCCTAACATCACTCAATGGCGTTTCAACTCATATGGTGGTCATTCCAAAAACTCTATGCCCCCAGCAAGGCCGAATATTTACCTGCACTTTGACGATAGAAGCAGTACCAATTGAACAATGGGAAAAAACAGCACGAATTTTCGCGTTCCGGGCACATTTTGCACAAATTAAATCATTCCGCATGCGCGCACCGTATATATACGTAATAAGTTTATATTATTTGATTTCTTTATTCTTTCATAAATAATTATTTTCAGTTTTATATTTATGAAAACACGTATGATTGGTCTCACATATAGAAGGAGTTCCTGAATGGGTTGGTTTACGCAAACGTTGACTTCCTCGATCGGAAAAAAGATCATAATGGCTCTGACCGGTTTATTCCTCTGCTCATTTCTGCTTGTCCACCTCTATGGCAACTCAAATCTCTTCGGAAATCCCGCATCAGCCAAAGAAAGCTTTGATAGTTTTTCAAAGTTTATGAGCACATTCCCACCTCTCAGAGTGATTGAGGTTGGTTTGGCACTTGGATTTATCCTGCACATAGCGCAGGCAGTTATCCTTTATTTTCAAAACAAAGCAGCAAGACCCGTTGCCTATGCGGTTAAACCGGGAAACGAAACCAGTTCCCCCTTATCACGTATAATGATCTGGAGTGGGGCGCTGGTGTTTTTCTTTCTCGTGGTGCATGTTAAGTCATTTTTTATTGATGTACGCATGCTGCAAGGGCACGAAGCCTCGATGTATGACGCAGTACGCGCAAACTTCGAGAACATCTGGTACGCCGTTTTGTACCTTATTGCCCTGCTCTTCCTCGGACTTCACCTGAATCACGGATTTCAAAGCGCGTTTCAGACATTAGGACTGAATCACAAGAAATATACACCGTTAATTAAAGGACTGGGTTTACTCTATTCGATTCTGGTTCCCCTCGGATTTGCCTCGATGCCCATCTATTTCCAGTATTTAAAATACTTTCCCTGCACGTGTGGAGGACATTAACATGACACTTGACTCAAAAATTCCGTCCGGGCCACTTCCCGAAAAATGGACCAAGCATCAAATGGATTTGAAGCTGGTTAATCCCGCAAACAAAAGAAAATTCACTGTTATTGTAGTTGGCACCGGCTTGGCAGGTGCCTCAGCATCTGCAAGCCTTGCCGAGCTTGGCTATAACGTCTCAACGTTCTGCTTCCAGGACAGTTCACGCCGGGCTCACAGTATTGCAGCACAGGGCGGCATTAATGCTGCCAAAAATTATCAAAACGACGGCGACTCCATTTACCGTTTATTCTATGACACCATTAAAGGCGGCGATTTCCGCGCCCGCGAAGCCAATGTTCACCGGCTTGCTGAACTAAGTGTCGACATCATTGATCAATCAGTAGCTCTTGGCGTTCCCTTTGCACGTGAATATGGCGGCTATCTCGATAACCGTTCGTTTGGTGGCGCTCAGGTCTCCAGAACCTTTTATGCCCGTGGACAGACAGGGCAGCAGCTCCTGCTTGGTGCCTATAGCGCCATGACCCGCCAGATAGGCCTTGGCCAGGTTAAAATGTATTCGCGCTATGAAATGCTTGATGTAGTTCTTATTAACGGCAGGGCGCGGGGAATTGTCACCCGGGATATGGTAACCGGCAAAATTGAATCTTTTGCTGCTGATGCGGTTGTGCTAGCTACGGGCGGATATGGAAATGCCTATTATCTTTCAACAAACGCCAAAGGTTGTAATGCAACTGCCATCTGGCGCGCTCATAAAAAAGGTGCACTTTTTGCAAACCCCTGTTTCGTGCAGATCCATCCAACCTGCATCCCGGTCAGTGGAGACCATCAGTCGAAATTAACACTGATGAGCGAAAGCCTCAGAAATGACGGGCGCGTTTGGGTTCCAAAGAAAGCCGGAGACGAACGTTCACCTGATCTTATTCCGGAAGATGAACGCGATTATTTCCTGGAGCGTAAATACCCGGCATTCGGTAACCTCGTCCCAAGGGATGTGGCCTCACGTAACTCCAAGCAGGTTTGCGACGAAGGTCGCGGAGTTGGTAAGTCGAAGAAAGCAGTATATCTTGATTTCGCCGAATCAATAAACCGTTTGGGCCAGGCAAAAATTGAAGAACGTTATGGCAATCTGTTCCAGATGTATGAACAAATCACCGGTGAAAACCCCTATAAAACGCCTATGCGAATCTACCCGGCCATTCACTATACAATGGGCGGCCTCTGGGTGGATTACAATTTAATGAGCAATGTTCAGGGGCTCTTCGTTCTCGGTGAAGCGAATTTCTCTGATCACGGCGCAAACCGTCTTGGTGCTTCTGCACTGATGCAGGGACTCGCTGACGGTTATTTTGTTATCCCCAATACCATGGGTGGCTATCTCGGCTCAGGCGGTTTGGAAAAAGTGACCACTGAGCATGCAGCCTTTAAGGAAGCCGAGTCAGCGGTTAAAGAACAGATTTCCACTTTGCTTTCCATCAATGGCACGAAATCCGTTGACCACTTCCACAAAGCGCTGGGAATGATCATGTGGGATAAAGTTGGCATGGCCCGCAATGCAACAGGCCTGCAATCCGCAATTGATGAAATAAGGTCGCTGCGCGAGGAATTTTGGAAAAATGTTCGCGTTCTTGGTAGTGGTGAAGAATTCAATCAATCACTTGAAAAAGCTGGACGGGTTGTTGATTTTCTTGAGCTGGGTGAATTGATAGCACGGGATGCATTACATAGGAATGAATCCTGCGGTGGCCATTTCCGTGAAGAATATCAGACCGAAGAAAATGAAGCAAAACGCGATGATGAAAATTTCAGTTATGTGGCAGCCTGGGAATATACCGGCGTCAAAAGCGAACCGGTAATGCATAAAGAAGCCTTAAGCTTTGAATCCATTCACCTCAGCAGCCGCAGTTATAAATAAGGAGTGAAAACGATGAATTTAACATTGCATATATGGAGACAAAAAGGCGCTCAAACAGAAGGTAAGTTCATGACCTACGCCGTACATGATATTCTGGAAGATATGTCCTTTCTTGAAATGATGGATGTATTGAATGAGGAACTGATTGCCAAAGGACAGGAACCTGTTGCCTTTGACCACGATTGCCGCGAGGGTATCTGCGGCAGTTGCAGTTTGTATATCAACGGCAGGGCGCATGGCCCCAAACGCGGGATTACCGCCTGTCAATTGCATATGCGCAGTTTCAAAGATGGCGATACAATCTACATTGAACCCTGGCGGGCACGCCCCTTCCCCGTTATTAAGGATTTGGTGGTTGACCGCACAGCATTCGACCGCATCATGCAGGCCGGCGGATATATCTCAGCCCGCATCGGTTCACAAGTTGACGCGAACACCATACTGATAGATCATGATACTGCCGAATCCGCAATGGATGCCGCCGCCTGTATTGGCTGTGGTGCCTGCGTAGCCGCCTGCAAAAATGCTTCGGCCATGTTGTTCGTTTCGGCTAAAGTATCGCATCTTGCACAATTACCGCAAGGTCACCCTGAGCGTACAACTCGTGCACTAAACATGGTTGCGCAAATGGATAAGGAAGGTTTCGGCTCTTGCACCAACACCGGTGCCTGCGAAGCTGAATGCCCAAAGGAAATCAAAATTACTCATATAGCCCGCTTGAACCGGGAGTTTATTAAGGCAAGTATCGGATAATATTCTTATTCCCGGGGTTTCTTCTCGAAACCCCGGGAATTAACAAAAAATGCTTAGCACTACCCGCCAAATAATGCTTAGAACTCTCCATTCGTATTAAGAAATTCCTGATACTTTTTATCCGTACCCGTCACATGGTTGGTCACCCAGTCTCGAAGAAAATTTAAAATCTCTATTGAAATAATAATAGTACTGGTTTTGTAGCGGGAAAGCAGATCACCGGCTTTCTCCTTAAAATCCATATGTTCCTTGAGGTGTTCTTCATAGCCGGGGAAATTATATTTCACCATTAACTCTTCTTCGGTACCAAAATGATAAACAGCATAATTTACCAACTCTTCGAGAATGGGACCAAGTACTTCCCGTGTTTTTCCGGAACTCATTGCTTCATGCAGAAGATTGATCTGATTGACCAATCTTTTATGCTGCTCGTCAATTCTTTTTATATTAACACTCAACGAATCATCCCAGGTCATTAAAGGCATACGAACTCCAGGTTATTGGTGAAAAAAGATTGCTATTAAATTAAGGAATATTTCGGTTTGACGAAACCATTGCTCTCAAAGAGGAATGCAGAAAACCACTCAAGCCACACCTGCGTTCTCCGGCTATCGAAGACGGATTGGCACAAAGCAGCAACAAACTCATGTGTCATTGTTATTAAGTGAAAAACAGTTATTTTAAAATAGTAGTATCCTGAATTTTAATGCCCGGACATACCGGAAGTTTTTTTGTTACCACGATGATATAACCTTTGGTGTAAAATTTCCTCCGGATGACCAGGTAGGTGGGGTTAATATCCCCGTTTATACTTTCCTATTGTTTGCTGTTCAACCATACGGCCGTAGCTATTCCAGAAAAGGCAATATTTTTGTAGGATGATTCATGAAACTGACAATTAAGTACCGGATCCTGTTCTTTATTCTTGTTCCGACCCTCTTGATCTACCTCAGCTATTTCCTGATCACGGAAAGCATTACCTATAATAATGAAGTCAAAAACCTGGATCGTTTCCTGTCAATGCATACAAAGGAAATGGCACAACGGGTTGACATGCAGCTTGCACAAGTGGAAATGATAGCAGCAAACAGCGCGGACTACGTCAGATTCTCCGATTTTGTGACGGAGGAAGAAGCTTATTCATACCTGGAGAGAAATCTTAAAAAGAGCCCGCTGATTCTTGGAAACCGGTTTTCATTCGAAAAGAGCTATACGGGTGGAGCTTTACGCATGAATTCTGTTACGTTGGTAGCCGGAAAATTAATCAAACAGGACGTCTCCAGCCTGATCGATTATACCCGGCCTGAAGAGAAGTGGTACCAGCTGCCAAAACAAACCGGCAAACCATACTGGGAGGAACCCTTCATTGACCGTGAATCAAAAATCTTATGCACCCGTATATCAATACCAATATATAAGAATACTGCTTTCATTGGCGTATCCAGCGTCAGGATTGATCTCTCCAAATTCAGGCAATTGGTTGACACATCATTCTATAAATCGTTGAATTTTATAATCGTTTCAAAGACCGGCCAGTACATTTATCATCCGAGCAGCAGGAGAATATACAAGGATAATATTCTCACTATCACGGGTTCATCGATTAATTCTGAGGATACTCATGCTGAAGGCAGGAATATGCTTGCCGGTAAATCCGGAAAGGCAATTCTGCGTGTTGATGATGAACCGGGACAGTTTGTGTGGGCATATTATCATCCCATTGCAAGGTCAGGGTGGAGCATCAGTATTGCCGTCAAGGAAAAGGAACTTCTCGCCTTTATCGATCAGAGAAAGCATTTATCGGTTATTATTGGTGGTATATCCTTACTGATCTTTCTTGGGATAACCTATTCTCTTGCCAAACGTATTTCCAACCCTTTGGTGCAGTTCACTCAACAAGTAAATGCAATTTCCGAGGGTAATGGTTTTCAATCAATTGCTATCACCTCACAAGATGAGATTGGGTCGTTGGCGCGGGCATTCAACACCATGACTGGAACCATTCAAAAAAAGGAAATGGAATTAAGGGATGTCACGCATCGGTTTAAGTTTGCATTCCAGGCAACCAATGATGGCATCTTCGATTGGTTTGTCAGAAGCGATCAGGTTTATTTTAGTGAACGTATGTATGAATTATTCGGCTATGAGCCAAATGAGTTCCCTGCCACCGTTGAGAAGTGGTACGCACTGCGACATGAGTCAACACAGGACGCTGCTGCGAATGCGGTGATGAAAGCGCTGATGAATGGAACAAGTTATGAAGTGGAATATCTGGGAGTTAAAAAAAACGGCGAGTCATTTTGGGTACTGGACCGGGGTATAGTTGTTGAAAAAGACGCAGCAGGGATTTCAACCCGAATTGTGGGAACCCATACCGACATAACTCAACGCAAAGAGTATGAGCTTGCCCTAAAAATGGCAAAAGAAACGCTCGAGATAAAGGTAGAGGAACGGACCAAAGAACTCAAAAATACGCTTAGTAAATTAGAGTCGCAAAACACCGCACTCAACAGAACAGCAATTGTTTCGATGTCCGATCTCCAGGGAAATATCACCTATGTTAACGATTTGTTCTGCAAATGTTCGCAATACACGCCCACTGAATTAGTAGGGAAAAATTACAGAATTCTCAATTCCGGATGCTTGACCGCAGAGGAATGGAAGGGCTTCTGGGAAACAATCAGCAGTGGAAAGCCATGGCGTGGAGAGTTAAAAGACAAGGCCAAAGATGGATCATTCTATTGGATAGATGCGGTAGTTGCTCCCATTTTCGGAGAGGATGGAAAACCCGCGGCATATCTGGCTATAAGCTTTGAAATTACCGACAGGAAGAAAATTGAACAATCGGTTCTGGAGGCTGAGGAACGGAACAGGAATATTTTGGAGACCGTCAGCGCTGGAATTTTTGGGACGGATAAAGAAGGTTTTATAACCTTTGTAAACCCCGCCGCAGAAACCATGCTTGGCTATAACCCTGAAGAATTGCTGGGCCAAAAACCACACCCGCTGTTTCATCATCATCGTCCTGACGGGACTGATTACCCGGCTGCTGAGTGCCCAATGAATCAGGCACTCAGTGAGGGAAGAACAAGCAGGATAGATGACGAGGTCTTGTGGCGCAAAGGCGGCAGTTTTTTCCCCATTGAATATACTGCAACTCCCATCAGGCGGGGCACTGAGGTTATCGGTTCAGTGATAAGCTTTTCCGATATTACTGAACGGAAAGCGGCTGCCGTGGCACTTGCAAAAGCCAAGGAGTCAGCAGATAGGATTGTGGATGCAATGCCAATACCAACGGCTGTTACCAGAATAGACGATGGAGCAATAATCCGTTTCAATATGGCAATGCAGGAATTTCAACAAATTGATGCTGAAGCATTTGCAACCATGCATCCCAGTCAATGGTATGCAAATCCGGAAGAGCGCAGCAAAATAGTTGAAATCTTGAAAAGCACCGGAATGGTCGATTCCTATGAAGTTGACTTCAAACGTTACGGAACCGGTGAACTAAGGAACTGTTTGGTTTCCTTCATTCCTCTTGATTATGATGGGGTTGATTGTCTGGTTGGTTCAATTATAGATATAACTGATATCAAACGGATTCAGACTGAACTTGCAAAAGCGAGAAGCGATGCTGAAGCTGCCACTGTGGCAAAGAGTCAATTTCTAGCAACAATGTCACACGAGATCCGCACGCCCATGAATGCGATTATTGGGCTATCGAATCTCGCACTGAAAACCGATCTTGACAACAAACAATTGGACTATCTTGTTAAAATTGAACGGTCTGCCATTGCGTTGTTGGGAATAATAAATGATATTCTCGATTTTTCGAAAATCGAAGCCGGTAAGCTTACCATTGAAAACACGGAATTTGACCTCGAACAGGTATTGGATACGGTATCTAATCTTGTTTCACAAAAAGCACAGGAAAAGGGACTTGAATTTTCAATACATATTGCAAAAGATGTACCGCTCAATCTCGTTGGCGATCCATTGCGGATAGGGCAGATCGTAACCAACTATTGCAGCAATTCAGTAAAGTTTACAGAACAGGGCGACATTGTGGTAAATGCTGAGGTTGAGGAACGTTTTAATGATTCAATTAAACTCAGATTCTCTGTCCGTGATTCCGGTATCGGGCTGACTCCTGAACAATTAAAAAAAATGTTCCAGTCTTTTAGCCAGGCAGACAGTTCCACAACAAGAAAATATGGAGGAACGGGACTCGGCTTGGCAATTAGCAAGAAGCTGGCTGACCTGATGGGTGGCACTACCTGGGTGGAAAGTGAATATGGGAAAGGAAGCACCTTCTTTTTCAATGCGGTGTTTGCAATTCAAAAAGAACAGAAACGTGATGAGTATGTTCCCTCAGTTGATTTGAGAGGACTAAAAGTTTTGGTTTGCGATGATAATGAGACTGCAAGAATGATTCTCCGGGAGGCTCTTGAGACATTTTCGTTCGACGTATTTCTTGCTGAATCAGGCCAACGGGCTATTGAACTTATTGAACAGGAAAAAGAACATCCGTTCGAACTTGTGCTCATGGATTGGAAAATGCCGGGAATGGATGGATTGGAAACAACAAAACGCATCTCCAAGCGCCCTGAAACAAAAGCCCCTACTATTATTATGGTAACCGCCTTTGGTCGCGAGGGTATTGCAGAAAAGGCCAAGGCCATGGGAATAAAAGGCTTTTTGAATAAGCCAGTCTCGTATTCCGTATTATTTGATACGATCATGGAGGTACTGGGGAAGGAAGCACGAACAAAACGAGTCCACCCCGGAAAAGGCATGAAGTATATTCAGAAAATGGAGATGATTAAAGGGGCAAGGGTTTTATTGACCGAAGACAACGAAATTAATCAGCAGGTCGCATCTGAGCTTATGGAAGCAGGAGGGTTTATTGTAGAGATCGCCAATCATGGCCAAGAATCATTTGAAAAGGTCAAAGCTTCCGGTGTCCCCTCCAAATATGATATCGTTTTCATGGATTTGCAGATGCCGGTGATGGATGGATACACCGCCACACGACTCATACGGGAATTGAAACAATACGATGATCTTCCGGTTGTTGCAATGACCGCCGACGCAATGATGGGGATTAAAGAAAAATGCCTCGAGGCAGGGATGCAGGATTTTGTAACCAAACCCATTGATCCCGATGAACTATTTGGGGTGTTGGTAAAATGGATAAAACCCGGCGAAAGAAAACCTGCCATTACTACCGAACAGCAACCGCTGCCCGCGGTAGCCCTGCCAACATTCACCAGCATTGATGTAAAGGACGGGTTGCGGAGAGTCGGCGGGAATAAAAAACTATATATTACTCTTTTGGAAAAATTCTATCTGAAAAATCAGAACGTTATTGCTGAAATCAAGGAAGCCTTAAAAACAGATGATAAGGAACAGGCAATTCGTATTGCTCATACGGTGAAAGGCGTCGGGGGCAATCTTGGAGCCCTAAAGCTCAACCAGACAGCAGCGTTTGTCGAGGCTGAGTTGAAAAAAACAGACTTGGTCAACAGTGACGAAATACTTGGCGAATTTGGCGATGAATTGGACCTGGTACTTACTGAAATTGGCATTTGGCTTGAAAGCTGCAAACGAACCGAGTACCTGGAAGAAGCTGCAGAGGACGAAGGTTTGGATCTGGATAAATTTCAAAATGCCATTTCCGGCCTGCTTGCACTTGTCGAGAACAATGACTTTGAGGCAGGCAAAATGCTCGAAGAGATATTAGGCATGTCCGGAGTAAAACAATATAAGGAGGAATTGGGCACCGTTATGAACAGACTCAATAGTTATGAATTTGATGAAGCACTCGTACTTTTAAAGGCAATTATTTCTAAGTCTGTGTAAGTGGAAACAGCAATTAAAAGAGGCAGAAATTGGTGATTTTTATTATTACTTTTAGGGGGCAGGCATTATCGGACAATTCATGTGTTCTCTGCCTGCCATTGATTTTGCACAACCAATGAGGCTGGCAGAGGATTTCAGCGTCTATCGCAGAAATGAGATACAAGGCGATAACATCACAATATTTGGGATAATAAACGATTGAGGTATTGATGATTTCTCCCGAGATGTCAATCTGGTCCGAATCCGGAACCACCTTGTTCACCTATTCCTATGAAGGAATATGCAACAATCAATTTATGATTGCATTCACCGACTATCTCTCAGGGGCCTATGAAGCAGTCATGACGCCCCAGGAATTCAAAACCGTATTGTTCTGCGCAAACGAACTGCTGCAAAACATTGGCTTTTATTCTGCTGAACAGGTTATGACTCAAGAAAATACATTATCAGGGAAAGGCGCCTTTTCAATAACGGGGAATCCATCAGAAATCATACTATCCGCCGAAAACCTCACAACACCGGAGCAGATAGCAAAAATAGCTGAAACACTTAATACATATAACTCCCTCAACAACGATGACTTAAAAGCACTCTATAAACAAAAGCTTAGAGAAGAATCTCCAGAAGACTCAAAAGGTGGCGGGATCGGATTCATTGAAATGATACGTAAATCCAAGCATCCCATACTCTACACAGAACGGCAAGAACATCAGAATCTTTTTATCACTTTAACAATTAGATTGCAGAGGGCAAACAACCATGACTGATTTACATTTGGCCAAAACAAAGAACACCTTGAGTGTTAACTTTAACTGTTCCAGCGGGCTGCTCGAACTTTCCGGATCTTCCTATCCGGAAAACACTACTGATTTTTTCAAGCCATTAATTGATTGGATCCAGCAATATTTTCTTGAGGTAACCGGAAAGCTGGTGCTGACAATAAAAATTGATTATTTGAACTCCAGTTCCATCAAATATCTGTCCGATATGATAGATAAATTGGAAAACTACCACAAGAGTGGAGGCCAGGTTGAGATCAACTGGTATCATAAAGAAGACGATGACGATATCAAAGAGATGGGCGAAGAGATTAAAGAAGATGTGAGTTTTCCCTTTAATATAATTTCAGCGTGAGGAATGTATGGCAACCGATAGACCCGCACTTGATGAGGATGAACAAACCTTCACAGAGTATTTCGAGATACTTGAAAAGGCGAAGGAATTGCCGCAAAAAGGTGAGCAAAACTCCCGGGCTATCCTCATTGAGTATATGAAGCTCACTGAGTCATATGAAAAATTACTTAAAACATCAGTCAGAATTTCCCGGATGGGCGACAAGGCCCAAAAGAAACTCCTTAAATACAAAGAGCTAATGGACACACTTAGAAATATAGAATAACCATGACGGAAGCATCAACACTCAGCACCCTTCAGCAGGAAGCCTTTGAGCATTTATGGAAAGGCCGGTTCCGGCTTGCATTGCCCATAGCGGAAAAATTAATTGCGGACCAACCAAACAGTGCTGATGCTGCCGTTTGTTATTCCTGGGCATGCCTGGAAAACGGAGATCCACATAAAGCACAAAAATATCTGGACATTTCAAAACAGCTCAGCGGCCAAAGCCTGATGACCCAAATGTACCGCGGCTATATACAAATGCGATTGAGTAGTTTTGAAGCAGCTATCTATGACTTCAATATGACTGAGGGAAAACAAAAGGAGCTTCTCGCCTGGACATACCTGAATAAAGCCAAGTCGTTGGCAAGCATCGGGGAAACAGACCGTGCGTTAAGCTTTTATGATCTGAGTTTAATGATTGACAATAACGCCAACCCCTCGTGGAAATCGTTGCGCAAATATTTCAACTGCGCAAAAAAAACTCTAAAAAACCTTGAGGAAGGAAACAAATCCGAAATATTGACTTTGGCGCAGGAAGCACTAGGCCAGAAGGAATACTGGTTTTCGCTGCTTATGGCCAACACACTCCTTAAACAACCACGCTTCCGCGAACCTGAAATTCTTTTGCTCCAAATGGAATCCATGTTCAGAATGAACCAGGTTTCGGTGTTCGAAGAAAAATTAAAAGAAAATGAAAAATTCCTGACAGGCAACGAACGGTTTGCCGCTCTCAAGGACGCATATAAACGACTGGCCGAAAAAAAAACAGAAGATACAAAAAAGGACGGTGTGCCTGATACAACCCAGGTTGCCGGAGTATTGGAATGCCATCCAAATCAATTTGTTGAAGTTGCGGAGCTGTGTATGTTCAACGCCACAGCCGATCCGGATAACGATAAAAAATCAAATCTGGCAAAGTTCAAGTTCAGCTCAAAACTCACCCTGGGCTTAAAATTCATACTGAAAAATCTTAATTACACCAAAGCAGACAGCACTCACAATTGTTTTTTTGCCTGGTTTCTGGATGATGAAATAATTCATCAGACTTCGGTGTCCTCAACCATTCCCAAAGACTGGGAGATGTATAGCCTGCCTGAAAAGGTCGACCTTCAAAAAAATCCGCTCTGGACCCGTGGAGACGCACGACTGGAGTTTTTTATCAACCGCACAAAAATATTCACGAGACATTTTGTGTTAGGAGATGAAGAGCATCAGGTGCCTGAATCTGGCACGCCCGAATCTACAAAAGAAGCATCTTCAGTGAATTTTGCAGAAGTATTTGAGGAACTGAATTCCATAATAGGATTAAGCGGTGTAAAAGACAGCGTGCGCGAACTGGTTGACTATTTGGAAGTAATGAATGAACGGCGGCAGCTTGGCCTGAAAGCTCAGGATAGGGTGAGTGTGCATGCAACCTTTCTGGGAAATCCGGGAACCGGCAAAACAACGGTTGCACGTCTGATGGGTAAGATATATAAAGGTATGGGACTGCTGCCAAAAGGCGAAATAATTGAAGTTGACCGTGCCGCCTTGGTCGGTCAATATGTTGGTGAAACGGCTCAAAAAACCGAAAAGATTATTGAAGAGGCAATGGGAAATGTGCTTTTCATCGATGAAGCATATACCCTTGTCAAGAAGGGTCAGAGCACTGATTTTGGACAGGAAGCAATTGATGTTCTGCTTAAACGAATGGAAGACCGCAAGGGAGAGTTTTTCGTTATTGCCGCAGGCTATCCAAAAGAAATGGAGGATTTTCTTGAAGCAAATCCAGGATTGAAATCAAGATTCACCCATCATTTTATTTTTGATGATTATACGCCGGACGAGATGATGTTGATTTTCAGGAAAATGGTTACAGACGAAGACTATCGCATTTCAGAGCAGGCAGATAAATTATTGCTTAAAGAGTTTACCAAACTATACCGCGCACGTGACAAAAACTTTGGGAATGCCCGCACCGTTCGAAAGGTTTTCGAAGACGCGAAAATTCAAGTCAGCAAGCGCTATCTGAAACTGGCTAAGCACGAGCGTACCAAAGAAAAACTGACAACTATCACCGAAATCGATATTCAGGAAATATTTATTGGGCAAGGGGCCAAAAAAGAGTTTCAGGTCCCGGTTAACGATGAACTGCTTCTGGAGGCTACTGCTGAGATTAACAAACTGACCGGATTGTCCTCGGTAAAGCGTGATGTTACTGAACTCATTAAACTCGCCAAATATTATCGCGATTCGGGAGAAGACCTCAAGAATAAATTTTCTTCGCACATTTTGTTTCTGGGGAATCCCGGCACAGGAAAGACTACAGTCGCAAGGATAATAAGCAAGATATATTCTGCACTGGGCATTTTGCCGGGAGGACAACTTGTTGAGACTGACAGGCAGGGACTGGTTGCCACGCACATTGGCGAAACTGCACCAAAGACTACCACTATGATCAATAAATCGATTGGGGGAACGCTTTTTATTGATGAAGCCTATACGCTGGTAAAAAAAGATGCGGGGGCCGACTTCGGCCAGGAAGCAATTGACGTTTTGCTTAAAAGAATGGAAGATGACCGTGGAAAGTTCATAGTCATTGCCGCTGGTTATACGGAAGAAATGAAATCGTTTCTCGAGAGCAACCCGGGTCTTAAATCACGATTCACCAAAATATTTAATTTTGAAGATTATAAAACCGACGAGTTAATGGAAATCTTCGAACGCATGGCCAACGGCAACAAAGTCAAATTGGCTGAGGACGCCCGTTATTTATTGATGAAACATTTCAACGACCTTTACAGGAATAGGGATAAAAACTTTGGCAACGCCCGCCTGGTTAGAAACACTTTCGACACTGCCATCCGCAGCATGAATCTGCGGTTAAGCGATACACCCTCAACCAACCTGAATGATGAGATACGAACCACTATTCTGGTTAAAGATCTCGAAGATATTTTACCGAAAAAACAGGTAAAGGGCACCCAGTCGGTTAAAGGTGACACGGAAAAACTTCAAAATTTGATGAATGAGCTGAGAGCGCTAACCGGACTTGATTCAGTGAAAGCTGAAATTGATCGATTAGTAAACAGCCTGAAAATTGCCCAGGTAAGAAAAGACCGTGGCATGCAGGTTATTCAAAAACCTCTACACTCCGTGTTCCTTGGAAACCCGGGAACCGGTAAAACTACGGTGGCACGCCTAATAAGCAGTATTTTCAGGGAATTGGGCATTCTGGAACAGGGGCAGCTTATTGAAGTTGACCGTGCCCAACTGGTTGCCGGATATTCCGGCCAAACAGCGATAAAAACTGACGAAATAATTAAAAGAGCACTCGGCGGAACACTATTTATAGATGAGGCCTATACACTTGCCCACGGCGGCAATGACTTTGGGCAAGAGGCCATTGATACCCTGCTGAAACGAATGGAAGACTATAAAGACCAGCTTATTGTTATCGTTGCGGGATATACCCGCGAAATGCAGGCATTCATGGAATCAAATCCCGGACTTACCTCCCGCTTTACTAATATATTTTCTTTTGAGGACTACAACCCCGCACAACTTGTCAGCATAACTACCGGTATGGCTACCTCCAGCGGCTATCGTTTCACTACTGCCGGCTTGCTGAAACTGGAAGAGAAATTGACAAAAATTTATGGTGCACGCGATAATAACTTCGGGAATGCACGCACTGCCAGAAATGTGCTGATGGAAATTATTGCTAATCAGGAAGGGCGAATAGCTACATTGCTTAATTACTCTGATGATGAACTTATTTCGCTTACTGAAAATGATATAAAAATATAACCTGAATAGTGGCCGACCAATTGTTCCGAATTAAATTTACCGATAAATGCCAACTTAGGCAGGTACCTTGGAGTAAGTTAATTATGTTTCAATGGCAAGCGCTGCTAGTTAAAAGGCCCGACCTCCTCTCGACTAAAACAGAAATCCCTTTAACGAGGAATGACATTCGAAAATGGTGCTCATTAGATTGTCACTTTTCCCATCAACCGGATGCCGGCCCCCCGTTCCATACCCCTTTTTAGCATCTTTAACCCATTTAATTAACCCCTTCTGTCCGCGGCATAATAAATCGCCGGAATATTTCTTCCTGTGTTACGAATTCTCTTTGAATTACGAAATTTATCCTGCTAATTTCATTTGACAAATTATTTTTTCTTCATAAAGGCACATTATGGAATCTCAAAGAATCCTTTCAATTCTGTGCGACTGTTCCGGTTCGATGACCGGGCTTAAATCCACGATGATTGAAAGCATCAATGAAGCACTTCGCCATTCGGCAGAACATTTTGCGTCGGGATTGTTGATTATGTTTAACTCCCAAAACCAAAAAGAAGTTTTTGTTCCAGACCTTTCCCATTTCACACCCATTAATCCGGAAAAATTTGATTGTGACCATTGCTCAGATTTATATGATGCAGTGGGAGAGTTCTTGACTGATATTACGTCCGGTAATAGATTCCCTGACTCTGCATTGCATGAAGTATTGATCATCAGCGATGGTTCTGACAACTCAAGCAAGAAATTCAACAGAACTACCATCAGAAACCTGATCGAAAAGGCGCGCGAAAGTGGACGGGCTGAGGTATACTTGATGACCACATCGGGTGAGTTCCGTCAGGAAGCTGAATCTCTGGGAATGGATCCAAAACATGCTATACATTATTCTTTTACGCCAGAAGGAATAAAACATGCCATCGGAAAGGGAGCTGATTACCTGCTGGCAAAAATTGCGTCATAAATAATATTGTTATTAACTATGGCTAAGCGGAGACTGAAAAGCCCCGGAAATGCTTCACCTTGATTAAAAGCGAAGCCTATCTGACTTGAATCAGGGGTGGAATTGGGATATTTTACATTTTACGCGGTTTAACATCAACGGAAATATAGATTTTCAGTATATTTCAAGGCAAATGAATTTTTTTTTATTTTGCTAATATTTCATTGAAACTGTATTTTTAATGGATATTTTTTTAAAAAACGAATAAATCATTGTTTCATCATTCAACAGTAAGGAGTTCTTTGTGAGTAAAAATAAGAATAACTACAAAGCCTTTTTTACCGGTTTTGCTTCAATCGCAATCCCGGTTATCTTCGTCGTCGCATTCTGTGTCTTCAAATATGTCTTGGGAAATCCAAGCAACTTTGTTGACGGCAACCCAGACAAACATCCGCTTCCGGGAAATTTCCTTGGTGTTATCTATAAAGGCGGTATCATCGTTCCTATCATCCTCAGCTTGCTCCTCATGGTTCTGACCTTCACCGTAGAAAGATTCATCACAATTACCCGCGCTAAAGGAAAAGGCTCAATCGCTGCATTCGTAGCCAGTATCCATCAGCTTTTGGCAAAAGGCGATATCGCAACTGCAAAAACAAATTGCGATTCACACAGAGGTTCGGTTGCCAACGTTATCAAAGCCGGTCTGATCAAATATGAAGAAATGATCACCAACAAAGAGCATAACAAAGACCAAAAGTTGGTTGCTATCAAACAGGAATTTGAAGAAGCAACTTCACTTGAGCTTCCAATGCTCGAACAAAATTTGGTTATCCTCGCAACCATCGCTTCTATCGCTACCCTTATGGGACTTCTTGGAACAGTTATCGGTATGATCAAGGCATTCACCGCTATGGCACAGGCCGGTGCGCCGGATGCAGTTCAGCTCGCAAACGGTATTTCAGAAGCTCTTATCAATACCGCTCTCGGTATCGGTACTTCTGCTTTATCGATTATCTTTTATAACTATTTCACCACTCAAATTGATAAAATGACTTACAGCATCGACGAAGCCGGAGTTGCGATTACGCAGAACTTTGCTGCTCGTTATTAATAAATTAATCCAGACAGGTTATAACGATGCCAAAAGTAAAAATTGCGCGTAAAAGTACGACAATAGATATGACCGCGATGTGCGATGTCGCCTTCCTTCTGTTGACGTTCTTTATGCTTACAACAAAATTCAAAACAGAAAACCCGATTCTGGTTGATCTGCCCAAGTCTATTTCCGAAATTAAACTTCCGGAAAGCAACATGGTTCAGGTTGCTATCGCCTATAACGATATGACCAAAGTCGGGCGCATGTTCTTCTCTCTCGATGGACAGCCACGACGCGAGACACTTCTGAGGACACTGTTCGACAAGAAGTTTGTTTCCCTCGACTATTCAGCTGTTTACGATAAAGCGAGCAGCACCATTCTGTTGTCACCGAATGTCCCTAACGGACTCAAGGAAAATATCATCAGAGAGTTTTCCCTTGAAACCAATGTGGATGTTCCATTAGCAAAGTTGCCAATCTGGCTGCAGTTGAACGCGGAATTGCGTGAAACGCTAAAAAACCAGATTGAAAAGGAAGATAAAGTAGTAAATATCCGGTATCCGGACGGTAAGGTCGAAAGACTTAATACCGGTATAGATACGACCGTCACCACAACAAGTGAAGCCGGAACGGAGAAAAGAAGTTCGGATCTTATTCTGTTGACCTATTATACCAGAGTTCTTGATCTTATTAAAGCAAAGAATGCCGGTCTGACCAAATCGCCTTCGAAAATTGCACTTCGTGGCGATTCAAACGCTCCATATCCTTTCTTCAAGAAAGCTATTGATGCGTTGCAGGATGCCGATGAACTCCAATACTACCTGATTACAAATTTAAAAGCAAAACCAACTAGATAACGGAGGTTTAATATGGCTGAACTAGATACCTCGTCGAAAGGCGGAGGAAAACATAAAGGTGGCAAGAAAAAAGCCAAGAAAGCTTCCACAAGAGTTGACCTTACACCAATGGTTGATCTCGGATTTTTGTTGGTTACTTTTTTTATGCTTACAACAACCTTTAGCAAACCGCAAACCATGGAAATCAAGTGGCCTGCTAAAGATGATCCAACAAAAAAGACTGAAGATAAAGGTCCTTCAGTTGGAAAAGAAGGTACGGTTAACGTGGTTCTCGGACCAGATAGGAAGATTTACTATTATTCCAAAACTATTGCTGATAAGCCGGAAATAAAAGTTACTGACTTTTCGGCAGAAGGAATAAGAAGAATTCTTCTGGCAGAAAAACGGGACCATGGAGATAAATTGTTTCTTTTCATAAAGGCGCTTGATACCGCTAACTATGGAAACGTTGTCGATATCCTTGATGAAGTGAATATCACCGCAATCAAGATGAGCTCAGTATTTCTCGTGGATGTTAAGCCTGAGGAAAAAAAATACATTGAAGATACAAAATTATAGGAAAGGATGAATTGTCTATGAGCACAACACCACAGGCAGCCACGTCTGCCGCACCCGTAACAATTGATCTCAATGATATTGTATTTGAGCACAAAAATCGTGAATATGGCGCCTACGTTCTGCGTAAACGCTATCCAAGATTCCTTTCGTATTCTGTAATTATAGCAAGTCTTTTTTTCGTGATTGTTCTTAGTTCGCCTCTGATCATTACCTTTATCAAGGAGAAAACAGCAAAGAAAGAAGAGCTCAACTATAATGCACAACAGATGTTTGACCTCAACACTATCCAAAAGGAAAAGGAAAAGGATAAAGAGGAAATTGAAAAACCCAAAGAGCAGGTTGTAAAAACTACTCTTGAGTTTGTAGCTCCTAAAGTTGTAGCAGATGAAGACGTTAAAGAAGCTTATGTAGCCCCCAAAGAAGATGCTGAGCTCGGAAAAGTTACAGCAAAAGCCGATGAGAACATCAACTTAAGTGACATCGATCTCCCAACCCCAACCGCCACCAGCAGTGGACCGGCCGTTGAAGTTGAGAAAGAGAAACCATTTACGTTCGTTGAGGAAATGCCTACATTTCCCGGCGGAAATGATGCTCTCATGAGTTTCTTTGGTCAAAACATTAAATATCCTGAAATTGCCCGCCGCGCAGGAGTTGAAGGCAAAGTATATATTCAATTCGTAGTTGGCAGAGACGGTTCCATTACTTCGGCACAGGTTGCCAAGGGTATTGGTGCCGGTTGCGATGAAGAAGCAATCCGCGTCGTCAAATTGATGCCGAAGTGGAATGCAGGAAAGCAAAACGGACGTACCGTTCTCGTTCAGGTAGTTGTTCCAATTATCTTCAAATTACAATAAAGCCGATGTGGAGCGCAATTTCCCGCGGCTTCACTGGCTTTATGGCGCTGATTTATATCGGGGTGGGAGTTTTACTTATAACGGCACAGCCATTATTTGAGAACTTCCCCCCTTTTGCGCAACCACTCTTCGGTGCTCTTCTCATTATCTACGGCCTCTTCAGACTCTACCGCCTAATCTATTCGATATTCCAGGACAGGAACATTCCCGAAGACTCTGAAGACTATGAAGAGGAAGACGGTAACGACTAATAGTTATCAGGTCCAATCTTCTCCATATTATTCCCCCACTACTTTCTTTTTCCTTCAAGTAAAAAAACTCAAATTCCAATAATTTTGTTCACATTGCCCGCGTCCTCTGAGCCTTCTTTGGGATCTTTATGTGCTATCCTAATTCCTTCGAATTCCTGCAGTGAACATGGCGCTAAACTTCCAGCAAATTATTCCGATAATTAAAAAAGCAGGCAAGAGCCGGTTATTTTTTAAATTCTGCTTGCCTTTAATTGTACAATTGTATATATATAATTCAGAACCAATTTTATTGTAGTTGTGCGGTCATTTGACAACCTGATAAAACAACGCGGCAGCAAACGCAGATGCTCCTTTTGTCCTGAAACCCACAGGAAATAGCGGCGTCTAAAAGCTAAAAGAAGAACCTTAAAACTTTGAATACCAGATTTGGAACTTTATTTCATTTGTTTTGGTTTTATTACTTAGAGCCCTTTAGAACATCATCGGAACAACTTCCTGAAAAATTGGGCCGGTGAAACTTCCTCTGACTTTTGTAGACTTTAGAACGCTGAACTTTTTCCTGGCACATTCGAAACTATAAATTGAGGAGTACAAATCATGAAAACGACGACACCGAACTCTTCTGCCGCAGTTATTGGCAAGATTGATATCAATGATATCATCTTCGAACGAAAAAACCGCGAGTATGGCGCTTATCTGTTGCGCAGCAAATATTCCAGATTCCTGACACTGGCACTGATCTTGTCTTGTACTGCGTTTATCCTGGGCCTGAGTTCTCCCCTGATCTTGAACTACGTTAAAGGAATCAAACCCGTAGAACCCGCAACAACATACGGAAACGGTGGTTTAATTTTGATAGGAGCAACCCCTCCCGCGACCATCAAAACCCCGACAATTCCATTGCCAACAACACCGGTCCTGATTACAACTACTGGGTTTCACGCCCCAACCATAAAGGATGTTATTGAATTCCCGTATACCGCTCCTGTTGATGGTGATAACTTAGGCACGGCTACTAGGACTGCTAATCCAAATGCTCCCATAGATATTCCCGAAAACCTGCCTAGAAACATAGATAATTTCGAACCTCCGGTTAAAGCAGCACCTGCTCCTGAACCGATATTTCAATGGGTTGAACTGATGCCGGCATTTGAAGGCGGAAACGAGTCCATGATGAGCTTTTTTGCTCATTCAGTTGTCTATCCCAAAATCGCACTAATGGCAGGGATTCAGGGGAAAGTGATGGTTCAATGTATTATTACTAAAGATGGAATCGTTAAAGATCCCCGGATAATCAAAAGCATCGGTGGTGGATGCGATGAAGAAGCACTCCGCGTTGTCAGCTTGATGCCTAAATGGCACCCTGGCGAACAAAACGGCAGAGCGGTCGCAGTACAGATTGTTCTCCCGATAGTTTTCAGGATTAACTAAAGTTATACCTTGTTTTCAGCATATCGCGCAAAAGCTGAGGACTGAAAATACGTTCGAAGATGAAAACGCGGCAGGAAGATTACAATGAGTTGATTACATCGGCTTACCTGAACACATAGATTTGTATGTATACTTTGTTAGTCCCTGTTTTGTTAAAAGCAGGGACTATTTTTGTGAACGGAGCCATTGGGTCGGTATGTTCCCTGTAAGCCGGAGTTTGGTATTCAAGATGTATCAAATCTGGGATGAGGGCATTTTTGGCATAAAAATAATCACAAGGCCCAATTTCCGCATTGATGATACTTTGCATAAGTTCATAGCATTACTATATTTAAATATGGGAATTTTTCGGTTAGTTGTAAATCAGGTAACTGTTGGATTCCCTTTCCAGTTATGTCCATCTCAGTTTCGGTTGAGGTGGTCTGAAAATTGTTTTGAACCAACTTTTTACGTAATGCAATGAAACACAAATTTTAAGGAGGAAAACGATGATGAGCCGAAAAGCTTTGCTGTTCCTTTCTCTTCCGCTGATGCTTATTCTGTATTCCTGCAACCAAAATCAGCAACCGCGGGCTGATGATACTCCCACAACCGGATCTATTAAGATTGCTGTTGATGAGACTCTTAAGCCATTGTCTGAAACCTGGAAAGATACTTTTTTGGCCCTATATCCACAGGCACATATAACGGTTACGTATATGCCCGAGGCAGAACTTTTCAAATCTTTGGTATATGACAGCGTTTTCTTTGTTATTGCTGCAAGGGAGCCGAACGCTGAAGAAAGCAGCATTTTTGCAAAAAAATACCGTCAGCCTGCTATTAATAAATTGGCCTTTGACGGCATTGCAGTTGTTGCAAATAATGCAAACCCCGATTCCCTGCTTTCGATGGAGAAAATTTTGGAGCTCTTGGGCAATAAAATTTCAAAATGGAACCAATTCTGCCCGGAATCGCGTAATAAATCTGAAGTCAAAGTATTTTTTGATGGCAATAAATCGAGTATAGTTCGTTATTTTAGCGATACTTTACCTGGAAAAAAAGTTACCTTTAGAAATTCTGTGACCCTGACTTCCTGCAAGGAAGTGGTGGATGCGGTTGCAAAAGACAAGAACGCAATTGGCTTTATTAATTTAAATTGGATCAGCGATGATGCTGATTCCACCAGTCAGTCCTTTTTATCGACGATACGTGTTTTGGAAGTGGCACCACCTGATACAGCAAAAGCGGGCGGATTTTATTATAAACCGTATCTTGCTGATTTAGCGCTGCAGCGATATCCGTTTATGCGGGGAGTATACGCGATCAACACTGAAGGCCGCGTCGGATTGGCAACCGGTTATGCATCTTTTCTGGCTGGAGAAAAAGGACAACGAATTGCATTGAAATCCGGATTGGTTCCTGCTACAATGCCTGTTCGATTAGTCAGATTTTCAAATTAATTATTAACTCACTTAAGAGAGAAACGAATGAAAATATTCAAAATCTTCTTTGCCTCCCTGATGGTTTCAGTACTCTGCCTGGCGCAGAATGCTGAGTCCATTGAAAAACTCATCACCTTTGAAAAATTAACTGAAGCAAAGAGCTCAGCACTTGCCTGGGTACAAAAAGAACCGGCAAACGCTGAGGCTTATCTCTGGGCGGGAAAAGTATTTTTGGCTGCAAAAAACGTAGATTCGGCCTCCTTGTTCTTTAACAAAGGCTTTGAAGTCAATCCGAAAAATCCTTACAATCTTGCCGGGAAGATCAGTGTCGCTTTCCTAAAAGATAATGCTGCTGCAGTTCCGGCACTTGTTGAGCAGGCTAAGGACATCGCAAGTCGCAAAGATGCCAGACTCTATATTGAATTGGCGGCTGCATTTCTGAATGCAAAGTCCGATGCTGACAGGGCACAACTGGTAGCGTTCACCGATGAGGCTATCAAATATGACCGCAAAAATTATCGCATCTACATTATTCTTGGCGACTATTATGTGGCACAGCCCCAAACCACTTCGCAGGCAGTTGAAAACTACCAGAAGGCTGTAGATTATGATAAAGGCGCACTTCGTGCATATATTCAGCGTGCAAAAGTATATGAAAACGTGGACAATATCTCCGAAGCATACGATCAGTATAAAAAAGCTATCCGGGCCGACGCGACCTTCCCCGTTGCTTATCAAAAACTGGCTGAAATGTTTTACCGTGTGCATGACTGGGTCGGTGCCGACACTACCTATGATCTGTATATGAAGTATACAGAACCTTCTTTCGATAAACTGAAACGTTCTGTCACCATTTCCTATAGTGCCAAAAACTTCAAATCTGCAATCGAAAAAGCCAATCAGGTTCTTGCAATTGATCCTAAAGATTATGCGTATCAGCGTGCTTTGGCCTATTCTTACTTCGAAATTGGCGATTCCGTTGCAGCTCTGTCCGCCCTTGAAACATTCATGCAAAATGCGGATTCAGTAAAAAATGCCCGTGACTATAACCGCTATGCTAAAACTCTTCAGAAATTCGGGAAAGATTCGCTTGCCGCTTTAGCCTATAAAAATGAATACCTTAAGGATACTACCAAGAGCGAACCACTTTCCGAGGCCGGTAAAATCTATAACAAACAGAAAAAGTGGAAAGATCTGGTTTCGGTTCTTGACCCAAAGATCAATAAATTTGCTGAAGCATCTGACGCCTTGGACTACTTTAATCTGGGGAGAGCATACTATTTTGACTCTCTCTATGTCCAGGCAAAAGAAGTTTTTGAAAAAATGACTGCAAAATATACTACCTACTCCCCTGCATATTACTGGTTGTCGCTTTCGTGTGTGGCAATTAACTCTGATGCCAAAACCGGACTTGCCAAATCGGCATATGAAAAATTCATTCAGTATACCCCGGACACCGTAAAATATAAGAGACAATTGGTTGATGCCCATTCATATCTCGCAATTTACTATTTCAATAACGAGAATAAAGAGCAATCAAAAGCCGAATGGACAATTGTTCTGGGACTTGACCCTGAAAACGCCCAGGCGTCTTTATATATGAAAGAGCTGAATAAATAAGCTCTGTATCCCCTTTTCAAGAGCCCAAAAGACAGGAAAATAGTCTTTTGGGCTCTTTTTTTGGGTTTTCCCTGCAAAATGGGAACTATTTCCCACTCCAAAACGACTAATTGTTATGAAAAAACCAAAAAACTGTGCAAAAATTTTTCGCTCAAACTACAGAGAATCTGCGTTTATCTTTTCAAAAGATTCCTTAAATTACTTAGTTAAATTTTACTGAGTATTGTGTCTAAAACTACGCCATTAACTGATAAAGAAAAGCAGGCCCAGCTTTTAGCCCAGGGTGAAATTCCCCGGCACATTGCGATCATCATGGATGGTAATGGCAGATGGGCTAAACAGAAAGGTTATCCCCGGATTGCCGGCCATAAAGCCGGAGTTGATTCGGTGAGCGATATTGTTGAAGTCGCCGGACAATTGGGTGTTAAATATCTCACTCTGTATACTTTTTCCACAGAAAACTGGAAACGCCCAAAGAATGAAGTCTCTACCCTAATGCGGTTACTGGTACACACCCTGCGCCGTGAGATCGATCACCTTAACAAGGAAAACGTACGGGTTAGAACTATTGGCGATTTGTCGGCTTTGCCTGAAAAAGTACGTCAGGAATTTCTTGATGCTCAGAAGCTCACTAAGGATAATGACAAAATGGAGCTTATTCTGGCCGTTAGTTATGGAAGCCGATGGGAAATCGTTCAGGCAATTAAAAGAGCGTATAAGGATGTGGATCGGAAGAAGCTCGATATTGACGAACTTTCTCCTGAGATATTCAGCTCCTATCTCAATACAAACAATACACCTGATCCGGATCTGGTGATCAGAACCAGCGGTGAGTTCCGCATCAGTAATTTTTTATTGTGGCAGGTCGCTTATTCAGAGTTTTTTGTTTCTGAGGTCTATTGGCCAGATTTCAGAAGGAATCATCTGTATGAGGCGATTCACAGCTATCAAACACGCGAACGAAGATTTGGAAAGGTCAGTGAACAAATTTACCATGCGTCTAAAAACGATAAACCATAAAAAGGGCAGCACCATCAAAAATTGTATCCCAGCCAACAAACTATGTTCTCTTGTTTTTATTTTCCTTTTTTCGCTTTCATTTGTTCAGGCACAGACAGCAAAAATAAATTATAAGATCCTCGGGATTTCCGTTACCGGCAATAAGTCTGCAGAGCCACGAACCATTATTGCGAATTCAGGCCTAAAAATTGGAGAAGAAATTCAGGTACCCGGAGATCAAACCATCACGGCTATCAGACAACTCTGGTCTTTGAATATTTTCTCTGACGTTCAGGTTGAAATTGAGAAAAAAGTGAATGAAGGCGTGTTTCTTGTCATAAAGGTGGACGAGTACCCCAGATTGGAAAAGCTTGTTTATGAGGGCAATGATGAATTGAAAGAAAGCGACTTTGAAAAAAAGGTCACTTTAACTCGCGGACAAATCCTGAAGCCCCAGGAAGTTAACCGTATCAAAATACTCATCAATAAACTTTATGAAGATGACGGGTATTTGAACACCGAAATTACTGCAAAATATTACGAATATTACACAGCAGACACCACAAAAGACGGCATCAATGTGGTATGGAGAAACTCTGCAAACCTGGCTGATGAATACAAGACGCTCTATGAAAAAAGTGATGTTTATTACTCACATCTGATCGAAAAGATCAAAACACGAACATTGCTTAAATTGGTTTTCAAAGAAAACGAAAAGGTTGTGGTCAGGAAAATTGTGTTTTCCGGTAATCAAAAATTCAGCGCTTCCGATTTAAAGGGCGAGTTTAAGGAAACAGAAGAAGCCAAATGGTGGAAATTCTGGTCCGGCGCAAAATATGACAAGAAGAAATATGAAGAAGACAAAAAGCTTCTCGAATCCTTCTACAAGAAAAACGGTTACCGGGATGCTGAAATATTATCCGATTCGCTCGTTTATCGCAATGGCAAAAAAGACCTCGACATCTATTTGAATGTATATGAAGGCCCGCAATATAAAGTACGAAACATCGTATGGGAAGGGAACAAACTCTATACAGACGCGCAATTATCGGAAAAGCTGGGTTTCGCCAAGGGTGATGTTTTTAATCTCGAGAAGTTTAACCAGAATCTTCGTCAAAACGAAAAACAGAACGATATTGCTTCAATGTATCTTGACAACGGGTATCTCACTTTTAACCTGAAAACCAACGAAACCAAAGTCGCCGAAGATTCAATTGATATTTTAATCCAGATCACGGAGCGCAATCAGTTTAAAATTGGCTTCGTGGATATTATCGGGAATGATAAGACGAAGGATAAAGTCGTCCGCCGTGAGTTGTACAGTATTCCGGGGGACTATTTCAATCGCGCACTTATGTTACGCAGCCTGCAACAATTGGCCAACCTTCAGTTTTTCAATGTCGAAAAGCTGTATCAGGAAGGTGTAGATTACCAGATTGCAAACGACAGCACGGTTAATGTTACCTATAAAGTGGAAGAAAAGTCGAGCGATTATCTGAATGCATCTGTTGGATATAGCGGTTCATTCGGCTTCAGCGGAGCAATGGGGGTCACCCTGACAAACTTCTCCATGGCAGATCCGTTCAGCATGGGTGCCGGTCAGGTGCTCAGTTTCAACTGGCAGTTTGGCGTGGGAAGCATTTACAGGACATTCAGCCTTGGATTCACCGAACCATGGCTTATGGATTCACCAACCCTTGTTGGCTTGGATCTCTTCGATACACGCCAGCAGTATATTTATGATATGCGCCAGTCAGGAATAACCGCCCGCATTGGCCGCCGGCTGAAATGGCCTGATGATTATTTCAATATTCAGGGATTCTTACGATTCCAGCATAATAACGTTATTGACGGAGGGTCCTACTATGCAACAGGAGTTACCCGTCAGTTCACGCTGGGTGTTACGGTTTCAAGAAAGAACGTGGATAACCCCATATTCCCCTCACTTGGTTCAAACATAGTGTTGGATGGTGAAATTTCAGGCGGCCCATTCCTTCCTGGAAACGTTGATTACTTCAAAGTCAATTTCAAGTCAGAATGGTATAAACGGATATTCAACAGTTCACGCCTGGCATTTTATGCTGTAGCAGATTTCGGATATATTGAGGAACTGGAATCAGGAACCCCCATCAATCCGTTTGAATATTATTACATGGGAGGTAACGGGCTTGTTATTGCCACAGTGCCTTTGCGCGGTTATGATGACCGCTCCATTGGACCCAAGAACTCCTCAGGCGATGTTATTGGTGGAAAAGTATCAATGCGATATACAACCGAACTCCGGTTTGCCGTTTCCATTGAGCCCATTCCACTTTATGTGCTTGCATTCGCAGAAGCCGGAAATGTGTACCGGGACTTCAAGACAGCAAGTGCATTCGATCTTCGCCGGTCGGCCGGTTTTGGCGCGCGTGTTATGATCAACCCCATTGGTTTGATCGGTTTTGATATTGGTTACGGTTTCGACAGATTTGCAGTCACCGGACAGAATCCTGGATGGCTGTTCCACTTCCAGTTCGGAAAAGGTTTTTAATTCATAATACTAAGTAAAGGATCTAACGTGAAAAAGTTCGCATTTTTATTTTTATTACTGCTCTCAACTGCCGCAGTATATGCTCAGAGCCCTTTGAAAATCGGATATGTTGACTCCGAGGTAATTCTTCAGCAATATCCCGAGTCCATTAAAGCACAGGGCGAGCTGGAAGCCATTGTCAAAGGCTGGAGAGCTCAAATTGACTCCCTGCAGCAGGATCTCCAACAAGATTATGCTGATTATCAGAAAAAAGCTGCAATGATGAAAGAAGCTCAAAAAGCTGAGGCTCAGCAGAAATTGGTTCAAAAACAACAGGCTGCTGAAGAATTCAACAAACAAAAATTTGACCGTCAGAACGGCGAAATTGTTCAGAAACAGGAAAAGATCATGAAGCCTGTGAAAGAAAAAATCTTCAAAGCCATTGAGGGTGTTGCCAAAGAAGAAGGCATGTCATTTGTTTTCGACAAAACCGGCGAAATTCTCTTGCTTTATGCAGATTCATCATTTGATATCACCTTCAAAGTTCTGGATAAATTGAAAAGAGGGAAATAATTCCACGTTGTTTTTTGTAAAAAGTTTCATGAGCTTTAAACTTAAAATGAAAAAAAATACTGTATTATCTAACACCCAGAATGAAATGAGGAAAGTATGAGGAACATCGTTGTTAGTCTCCTCGTTGGTTTATGCTTTTTTATTCCCAGCTTACAAGCACAGCTCAAAATTGGATATGTTGATTCGGATACCATCATGGATCAGCTGCAGGATGCACAGGATGCCCGTCAGCAGCTTGATCAGATCATCCTGGAATGGCAGACCGAGCTCAACAAACAAGAGAAAGAATGGAAAGCAAAGTATGAAGATTATGATAAACGTAAGTTAATCATGAGCGATCAGAACAGAGCCGAGACGGAAGCAGAGATGGTTAAGATGGAACAAAAAATTTCAGAATACCGGGAAAAGAAATTTGGTACCAACGGGGAACTGTTCCAGAAACAGGAAGAGCTCATGAAACCGGTACAAAACAAGGTATTCACAATAATCAAAAAAGTTGCAGCGGACCAGGATCTGGACTTCGTGTTCGACCGCAGTGGCGGCACCCTGATGCTTTATGCAAAAGATAAATATGACATTACAAATCTGGTGATGAAGGCGCTTAATATAAACGCTGCCAATCCGGTTAATCCCAATGTCCCTGTTAATCCGAATGCACAAACCCCGGGAACTCAACCTGGCGCTCCGGTAAATAACAATACTAACCAACCACCACCAAAAAAATGATATTAACCATAGCCACGATAGCCGGGTTAACCTCGGCTATCGTTTCAGGTGATTCTGACAATACGATTCAGAACCTCGCAAAAATTGAAGATGCGAAATCCGGTGACCTAACCTTTCTTGCCAGCCCCGCTTACGAAAAATATTTCCCTGGAACACAGGCAACTGCAATTTTTGTAAAAACGGGATTCAACAAAACACGAGATGACATTACGTATCTTGAAGTACCCGATCCAAACAAAGCTTTTCTGACAATACTTATCACCTATTTCTCCCCTAAATTCGATTTAAGCGGAATTGATGCATCAGCAGCCATAGACCCGAGTGTTCAACTCGGTGAAAATGTTGCAATAGGAAAAAATGTTGTTATTGAGGCAGGTTGCAGAATTGGAAACGGCACAAAGATCTACCACAACTCCGTTATACTGAAAAATTCCTCCATTGGCGAGAATGGCCTCATTTTCCAGAACGTAAGTATCCGGGAAGAGACTGTCATTGGTGACAGGGTTATCCTTCATCCGGGAGTTGTTCTTGGAGCTGATGGGTTTGGTTTTGCGCCGGACGGCAAGGGTGGTTATATAAAAATTCCGCAGATTGGGAATGTGGTTGTGGGTGATGATGTTGAAATTGGCGCCAACACTACCATTGATCGTGCAGCTCTTGGCTCAACCATCATTAAAAACGGAACTAAGCTTGATAATCTGGTACAGATTGCGCATAACGTTACGGTAGGTTCAAACACCGTGATGTCTGCTCAAAGCGGAGTATCGGGAAGCACTAAGGTTGGAAATAACTGTGTGTTGGCCGGCCAGGTCGGACTCAGCGGACATATAGAGCTATCTGATGGTGTCATTATCGGCGCTCAGTCCGGAGTTTCAAAATCAATAAACAGAGCCGGTATGTATTTCGGCTATCCCGCTAAGGAAATTAAAACAGCACTTAAGCTTGAGGCCCATTACAGGAGTTTTCCCAGTTATGCAGACCGCATCAAAGAGCTTGAGAAGAAACTGAAAGAATTGGAAGAAAGCCGGAACAAATAACACCCGGCTTTCACTTAATCAAGCGCCGCAAACAGAGCAGGCTGAATACCTGTACTCTCCTCTTCAATATCATAATAAACTTTTTCCAAAAACAGTCCGGACGGTGGAGCAGTCAGCTCGGCCGGTTTCCCTGATGGCCGTTCCAAATAGCCAGTTGCTTCAGCTGTTGAAAGTTTGCCTCTGCCCACTTCTACAAGCACACCTGTCAGCCGGCGAACCATTTTCCACAAAAAATATCTGGCTTTGAATCGTATAATGATCAATGATCCGGTTTCTCTGATCTCCAGGATTTCCAGATTAAGTTTAGTGCCAGTTCCGGAATCATCTTTTTCGCAGAAAGATGAAAAATCGTGAAAACCTTTCAAACCAGCGCAAGCCACATTCATTTTATCAACCGACAGGCTATCCTTAACCCACCATGCAAAGCTTTTCCCGAAAGCAGTGCGGCGTTTGGCAATTTGATAAATATAACTCCGCCCAACCGCATCCTTCCGGGCATGAAAATTATTGGATGCTTTTGTAACCCTGAGAATGTTGATATCCTTGGGTAAGCTGTCGTTTAGTTTGAATTGCAGAATTTCCGGATCAACGGAGGCAGAAAGCTCGAGATGAGCGACCTGCCCCAAAGCATGCACTCCCCTGTCTGTTCTACCGGCTCCCTGGAGATCAAAACGAATCTTGGAAAAATTATTGAGCAATGCCTCAGCAATTCTTCCTTGTATGGTCAACTGGTTTTGTTGGATCTGCCAGCCTGAATAGCGTGAACCATCATATTCGATAAGCAGTTTATATCGCATACCGGCTCCGGATATTGATTGTCATAATGAATCTTCCGCAAACGAGTCCGTTGTTTCATAGACACGTACACGTAATTTTTTGATATTGCCCGGAAGATCAAATTTTTTGATTTCCTGGAGAAAAAGTGTGCATATATTCTCTGCCGTGGAATGAAATTTGGTGACATACATTTTGGAATTCATCTCGGTGAGCAGATGGATCAGTTTTTCGTCGCTCTCATTCACCATGAACGCATGATCCAATTGTTCAACTAAAGGACCTACAATTAGTTTAAGATCATAAAAGTCAAGCAGCATCCCGTTGGCATCAATATCGCCTTCAAGCATCACCTCAGCTTTATAGGAATGTCCGTGCAGGTTAACACACTTGCCCTGATGAAAAGGCAAACGGTGTCCCATTTCCCAATAGAAAGTTTTGGATATTTTCATACTTCAAACGCCTCTCTGTTCAGGCTGCCATATAAATTTGTGTAATTGTAACTGAAAACGTGCGGTAATGTTGTCTTCAAGCATCCAGTTGACCAATTGCACTGGCTCCAGCGAGCCGAAAATACAGGAAAAAAGAACAGATACTTTATTTGTTAATTGATATTCGTTAATTATTTTTTTTGTCCATTCATAATCCTCACGGCTTCCCATGACGAATTTCACTTCATCGGACTGCTTAAGGAATGTAATATTCTCATATAAGTTTTTATGCACCATACCGCTTGTCGGGCATTTCAGATCCATGATGATGACTGCCCTTTTATCAATGTCTTTTATGGGCAGGCTTCCACTGGTTTCAAGCAGAACCTTGTACCCGCGTTCAGCAAGCGCAGCAATCAGTTCATGCGACTTACCTTGCACAAGCGGTTCACCGCCGGTCAATTCAACCAAATTCGTTTTATACGAATCGACCGCATCGAGTATCTGCTCAATAGTCATCTCCTTCCCCTCGAAAAAGGAGAACTCCGAATCACAATACGTGCAGCGTAAGTTGCAGTAGGTGAGCCTGATGAAAACGCAAGGCAGTCCGGCAAAGGAGCTTTCACCCTGTATTGATCGATAAATTTCGTTTACTTTAAGCACGATAATAATTGGTAATGGATAATTGACAATAGTCTGTGGGGAAGTCGGGAGAATACATAAGGAAAGAGCCTATCGGCTTCACCATGAGCGAAATATGAAACATGTTGTTCAAATTATTCAAGCAGAATCCAGCAATCAACCTTTAATAAGGTTAACTATACCCACCCGGATCATCATAACCGCAATTGCGGCAAGAAACAATGCTGCAATTTTGGCAAATGCCTTGGTGCCGCCTTCACCCATAACACGGATAATATAGCGCGAATAGAACAGAACCAGCCAGACGATGATGAAATTGAGCAGCATTGTGTAAACCGTCATATAGAAACCAAACTGGTCAACCAGGATCAATATGGTTGTGAGCGCTGCCGGGCCAATTATGAGGGGAATGCCGAGAGGTACAATGCCAATCTTATTGCCGCCCACTTTTCGCTCGTCGGAGGAGAAAAGAATATCGTTTATGGAAAGGATCAGGAGAATGATTCCTCCGGCTATCCGGAAGTCATCGATGGTGATTCCCAGGAATTGAAGAATGATCTTACCGCCAACCAGAAAGATGACCGCGATAATAAAGGCCGCTAAAACAGCCTCGCTTATCAGGCTTTTTTTATCCTTTTCAGAATAGTCCTCCGTTAACCCGATAAAAATTGGAACGGTTCCAATTATATCGATGGCAACAAAAAGGGGTATAAATGCGAGTAAAAATGTCTTAAAAGTCACGGTATTAAGGAATCAATAACTATTGAAAATGGCCGCGGGACGAAGAAAATATCAGAAATGGTCGGGGTGATAGGATTCGAACCTACGGCCTCTTCGTCCCGAACGAAGCGCGCTACCAGGCTGCGCTACACCCCGATTCAGACAACAAATTTACAAAAAATCTCATAATCCTGAAAAGGAAAAATTTTGTGATTAAATTATTGATTTTGAATGTTATTTCAGGTAATTTCATAGACTTATTAAAGTCAGGTTTTAACTGGAACCGTATTAGATCATATAATTACGACATTTCTCATTAACCTATAGGTATGGTCATGAAGTGGAGCATATTACTTTGTTTTTTGCTTGCACTCAATTTTTCGCAAGCCCAAACGTACAGTGATGGTTGGGCCTTGGGCTTTGGTTTAACTTCTCCCCGCATGTTTGGTGATGTTTTCGCCGAATCTTTTGATTATGGCGGCCATTTTTTCGTTCAACGGGATTTCGATGAAGTAAGCAGTCTAAGACTGAAGCTGGATTATCTTCATTTTAGCTCAAAAGGATTCCTGCTGACCCCCCCGCAGAAAAAAGGACCCGAGAATACCACCATCGGATTAGGATGGGATTATCTCTACACGTTTAGCAGTTGCAAACCGTTGAAGCTCTACGGTGGCGCGGGAGGAAGTGCGTTATATTATACCTTAAAGAATGCGGTTGGCACTAAAAACAACAGCACTATCGGTGAACTTGCAGTAAGGTTTATTGCCGGCGGAAAATTAGCTTTGGATAAAGATTGGGATCTAAGAGCTGAGGTTTCCATGGACCAGGTTTCGACCGACCGATTTGATGGTGTATTCCAAAAAGGCGGTGGTCTTTTTGGCGGAAATCTCGACTCCTATCTTACGGCCGAATTCGGTGTAACCTATTACATAGACAGAGGCCCTGAGACAAACTATTGTGAAGCTCACGGTATGACAAAGCCACAGGATGCTGCTTCCGGAACCGACTATCAGAAGATTGAAGATATTGTGAAAAAATATGCACAGCAACCTGCTACTGATGTAGATTACAATAAAATTGAAGACATCGTGAAACGGAACGTACCAACATCCGCTTCTTTCGACAGCAAATCAGGTTCAGTAAATCCACATGGCAATTGGATGCTCATTGGAGTTAATTTTGACGCGAACAAATCCACCTTCCGTCCCGAAGCATATCCAATCCTTATCAATGCAGCTCAAATCCTGCTAGCAAACAATGCATTGAAAGTGCAAATTGAGGGGCATACAGATAACGTTGGTTCAGTTGCTGCAAATCAAAAACTGTCTGAACAACGCGCTGATGCAGTGAAAAGGTTCCTTATCTCCAAGGGTGTTGAAGAGAGCCGTCTCTCCACGATTGGCTATGGAGCAACCAAACCAATTTCGGACAATAAAACTGTACAGGGAAAAGCATTCAATCGGCGAATTGAATTTAAGGTGGTTGATTAACCAAAATTTTTGAAAAGGAACAATGTATCGGAAAAATGTTCCTTTATTAGATCTGTAAAAAAAGCCGCAGGTTTTAAATCTGCGGCTTTCTTTATAAATAGCCGGGTGTATCGGCTTTGCACAACAAAAGGGCCTGAATAAAACCTGCCTTGTTTACGCAAACAACATTCTCACGATGAAAAGTGCTCCAAGCATTCCGGCAATATCGGCAATGAGGCCGGCAGGCAACGCATGCCGCGTTTTCTTTATTTGCACAGAACCAAAATAAACAGCCAACACATAAAATGTTGTTTCTGAACTGCCATAGAAGGTGGATACCAGTTTCCCGATAAACGAATCAGGTCCGTGAACCGCCATAATTTCCGCCATAACGCCCAGTGAACCGCTTCCCGAGAGCGGACGCATCAATGCCATAGGCAAAGCCTCTGCCGGCATTCCCAGCGGATCCGTAACAAATTTCAGCAGCCAGATAAGCCAGTCCATAGCACCGCCTGCCCGGAAAATACCGATTGCACAAAGCATCGCCACCAGATAGGGAATTATTCGCACAGCTATGTTGAAACCCTCTTTGGCTCCTTCGATGAATTGCTCATATACTTTGACTTTTTTAATAAATCCAAGCAAAATAAAGAACGCAATAAGGAACGGAATGGCTGCAATTGAGACGGTTTGAATGATTGTTTTAATTGTTCCGGACGAGTTTGATGCACTGTGGAAAACAGAAGTTCCGCCCGCTTTGAGGAATACGGTCACTAACGCTATCAAAACACCAAGCGCAATAAATGTTTTCAGTTTCTCGCGGAAAACCTGAAAAATTGATTTGCCCCTCAGTGGAAAATTCTCCAAAATTTTCGCACTCAAAATTCCCATGATGGTTGCACAGGATGATCCAAAGAGCGACGTTCCAATAATTATAGCCGGTTCACTGCTTCCTGCTGACGCCCGGAGAGCAATTGCAGTTGCCGGAATAAGTGTCATTCCCGCCGTATTAATGGTGAGGAACATGCACATGGCGTTTGTAGCTGTCCCCTTTTCCGGATTAAGCTTGTCAAGTTCTTCCATCGCCTTCAGTCCAAAAGGCGTTGCCGCATTGCCCAACCCGAGGAAGTTAGCGGAGATATTCATTATCATTGCACCAATTGCCGGATGATCCTTTGGCACATCAGGAAAGAGTAAACGGGTAATTGGAGTAAGGGCTTTTGATAATAGCGCTATCACTCCTGCAGCCTCTGCAATTTTCATAATCCCAAGCCAAAGAGCCATCACGCCTATAAGTCCCAGGGATATAGTAACAGCCCGTTCCGCATAATCAAGAACCGCGGCAGTCACTTCATTAATTTTGGAGAACGATACCTCTTCAGGCTTTAACTGAATGATGGTCGCGGTCTCAGCATCCAAATGGCCATGCCAGGCTATTGTGGCGCTTATGTCATCTTCATTTCCTGATGATTTTGCAATGGTTCTGATTACGGCAGGAGCGTTCTCATCAATTTTAAGATAGGCCGTGGCCGATGTATCGGACACTGGGGTAATTTCGGCCTTGAAGCTTATATCTTTATCGATTTCCTTGCCATAGAATGCGGATGCTGTTTTTGCTGCGATGGAAACCACTGCAGGAAATTTTTTGAGCGCGGTTAGTTTGGCATCGGTGAACTTGACAGAGGCTTCAATGGATTGGCCTTTGCGGAATGTATCGTTGGCAACATCCCTGATGTCAGTGGTCAGCGCGGCAGCAATACCAAGAAAAATTAATGCAGCCCAGACGTAGTTTAGCATAGAATTACCCCCTGTTGCAGGATCAGGCGTGCATTTGACGAATTTCGAAAATCGTTGGCGAAAAACAAAAGCAAGGAATCCTCATCTTTAGTCTGTTGCAATAATTTATATGCTAAAATACCATATATTTTACGAAAATTAATGCCGGGCTGTAAAACGAGGCACTTTTTTACTATTTTTGGGGTTGATATATACAATTACAATGGTAGTACGATGAACCTCACAGAAAAGATCAGCGCGGAAATGAAAGCCGCCATGAAATCAGGTGATAAAACAAGACTCGAAACGGTGCGCTCGATCCGGGCACTAATTCTGGAATTTGAAAAAAGCGGCGCCGGCAGAGAACTTACCCCTGATGATGAGTTGAAAATGCTGAATACCGCGGTAAAAAAACGGAAAGAGGCAATGGATCTCTATCTGGCAGCAAACCGCCCCGAACTTGCCAAAAAGGAAGAAGCCGAATTAAACATTTTGATGGAATTCCTGCCCAAACAGCTAAGCGAAGAGGAAGTTATTGCCGAAGTAAAGAAACTTGCGGCAGGACTTGATGCTGTTTCCAAAGAGCATTTTTCAAAGCTTATGCCGGCAGCAATGAAAGAGCTGAAAGGCAAAGCTGATGGTAAAGTGGTCCGCTCTGTTGTTGAGAAAGTACTGGGTATCGCTTGAGTTTTCTTGACATAATCATCTTTGTTTTCTGCGCCATCGCGTTTGTTCTCGGATATAAAGACGGATTTGTCAGAAAATTGATTGGTACTCTCGGATTCTTTCTGGCAGTGTACCTTGGAATTAAATTCGCTGTTCCCGGAGGAACTTTTCTCAACAAAGTGATGGGCGTTGAACCGGAATTTGCCAAAGTGCTTGGCGGGTTTTTCATATTTGTCCTGGTGATCTTTATTACCTCACTGTTAAAAAGAGTCATTCATCCATTTGATAAGGTAAATAATCTTATCAACCGCATTGTTGGTGGATTTGTGGGCTCTTTACAAATTTTGTTCTTTCTCAGTGCGGCTTTTTATTTTATGAATATTTTCGGCTCTCCGGCAAAAGAAAGCCGGGATAAATCCATGATGTATGGAACAGTTGCTTCCATTCTTCCAGCCGCTATTGAGAAAGTGACCGGTGGTGCCCCCCTCATTGAGCGACATATCCGTACGCCGCGTGATTCGACCAAAGTCAAGAGCAAGTAGTATAGCAGCATTGTTCCGGGTGCCTGTCCGCAAGGCGCACTTTTACGGTCTGCCTTAACGCTTAGTTCACAACACAGCTAGCCACTACCAAACCCGGTGACCCTAAAAGAGGAACTGAACACGAAGGACACCAGGGATGCACTAAGACCAGAGCGCGGCCAGATGCAACCAAACCCAGTGATCCCCCAAAGGAACTTGACACAAAGGACACCAAGAAGGCTCGAAGGACACCAGGGAAACGAAAAGCTGACACAACAGTATCACAAATGAGTCATCTAATAATATTTTTTTTGCGCATCAATGCATAGAAGACAAAAAAATGAGAGATTTTGAAAATGTTTTTATTAAATGCCGGTCTGAATAAACGCGGCTTCACTCATGATAAAACAGTCTCACAGGCTCAGAGCCCGGGGAACGCGCAAAATGCGCACACAATAATGAAACAACTATTGAATAAACAAAACGAATTTTATGAATAACAGCACAATTGAAGTCCTGGAATTTCCCAAGACACTGGCATTTATTTCACGGTACGCGGTTACTGAACTGGGCAAACGACGCGTTCTTGCACTGCTTCCTTTTGGCAACATCGATAACGCCATCACCGAAGGAAGCATGGTAACTGAAGCAAAGAACCTGCTCATTGAGACCGAAGCACCACCCTTTGAGGAACTGCCGGATATACTGGAGGACATCTCTATGAGCCGGGTTGACGGCGCCGTGCTTTCTTCCAAGAAGCTTCTGGCAATTCTGCGCCTGGCCGTGTGCTCACGAACGGTGTACCAATACGTCAAGCAAACCAGTTCGCTTGCACCCCAAATTGCCGAATCTACGCAAAACCTGTTCGTCGACAAGCTGTTTGAACGCCATTTCTCAACCGTGTTCGATGAAAGCGGAGAAGTGCGCGATAATGCAAGCCGTGACCTGCAACGCATCCGTTCCGACATTAAGGAGAAAAATATCGAGCTGCGGAAGATGGTAGCAAAAATTTCCAAAAATCTTGCAGAACAGGATTTACTGCGCGAAGAATTTCTTACGCTGCGCGATGGCAGAGTGGTTCTTCCCGTTAAAGTGGAACATAAACGGCACATACGCGGGTTCATTCATTCGGAGTCTGCAACCGGACAAACGGTTTATATCGAGCCGGAAGAGACACTGCACCTTAACAATGAGATGGTAACGCTTTCATTCGCGGAGAAGAGAGAGATTGAACGTATACTGAGAGAACTGACAAGGAAAGTCGGCGAGCACAGCGTTCACCTGCGCAGCTCAATGGAAACCCTAGCCTATCTCGATTCGCTGTTTGCACGCGCGCATTATTCCATTGAGATCATCGGCGGTTTCCCGGTTATTACTGACGACAAACGGTTTTACCTGAAAGATGCACGCCATCCTATCATTTTGCATAAATTGGGCAGAGAGCACACCGTTCCGCTGACTCTGGAAATTGAACGTGATAAAAAAGTGGTCGTTATCACCGGGCCTAATGCCGGGGGCAAAACCGTGGTGTTGAAAACTGTTGGCTTGCTTACCCTGATGGTTTTTTCAGGAATTCACATTCCAGCGTCACCTGACTCCTCATTCCCCTTCTTCGGCAGCGTTTTCGTTGATATCGGTGACCGGCAGTCGTTGGAGGAAGATCTGAGCACATTCAGTTCACACCTTTCGAACATCAAAGCAATACTGGAATCGGCAAAGGAATCGTCGCTGGTGCTGCTTGATGAGCTGGGCACGGGAACTGATCCCGCAGCCGGATCTGCACTGGGAGCGTCCATTCTGTTCACGCTGCAGGCAAAGAAAAGCTTCGTGCTGGCATCAACGCATCATGGTGACCTTAAGGTGCTTGCACATTCTCATGAGGGATTCCAGAATGCCGCCATGGAATTTGACACGGAGAAACTGACACCGACTTACCTGATGAAACAAGGTCTGCCCGGGTCCAGTTATGCATTTGAAATTGTTAAACGCCTGGGCTTTACGGAGCAGTTCATTCAGCAGGCAAAGAGTTTCGTATCCGGCAACCAGAACAACATTGAGCAGACGCTTATTGAAATTGAGAAGCAGGAACGCCAACTCCGTGAGAAGCTGAAACAGGCAGAACGTGAGAACTCGCGGCTGAAAGGTCTCTCGACCATGTATCAGCAGCGTATTGAAAAACTGGAGATCGAAAAGTCCAACATTTTGCAGAAGACCAAGGAACAGGCTGAAACCTTCCTGCTTAATGCCAACAAGGAAATTGAGCAGACTATCAAGGGCATCAAGGAAGCTCAGGCCGGAGTGAAGGAAGTTAAGAAAGCCCGCGAGGCAGTAACCAAATTGCGCGGCAACCTGAACGAATACATTCCCGAGAAGACGGATAAGGAACGGGAAAACAAAACGTTTGAGAAAGATCAAATTGTTAAGATCAGCAATTCAGGTTCGGTCGGCAAGATATTGGAAATTGACGCGCACAAGAAAACGGCAAAAGTACTCATTGGGAAACTGGTAATGTCTGTCCCTTTCCGCGATCTGGACCTTTCCGACAAAAAAGAAGAAAAGGCCCTGCGCAGCACGGGCAGCGACACACTGATATCTCCCTCCGCTTACCGTCTTGATATTCGCGGACAAAAGCCCGAGGACATTGAATATGACGTAGTACGATTCATCGACTCGGCCTATTCCAACAACCTGGACCGCGTTGAGATCCTTCACGGCAAAGGCGGCGGCGTGTTGAAAATGATGGTGCGTGATATTCTCAAAGGACACTCCGGCGTTAAGAATTTCTATTTCGCACCGGTGGAAATGGGCGGTGAAGGAATTACCGTTGTGGAGTTTAAGGGATAGGGACTTTTTGTTAACGTGTAGCAAAGCAGGGGCTCAAGATTTTGAGCCCCTACAATCATTTGGGGGCAGTAGTGTCCTGCTTTATACTGAAAATTATCTGCCGGTTTTCCCTGTGAATCACTCCATGCGCGACTGAAATTTCTCGGCATCGGTAATTGTTGGAAAGGCGCCCACTCTTACGCGGTACCAGGTCTGACGAGTTTCAGGATGGGTAAAGGGCATAATGAATACCCGGTCTTTATGTTTGGCCAGTTTTTCTGCCTCCCGTTCCGCTTTTGCCTTATTGCGCCATGAGGACACCTGAAAGCTGTACTGTTTCCCATCTGAAAAGATCGTTCCCTTTACCTGAGAGTCTGAACCAAACTGATAACCAACTGCTGAAGTCTCTTTGGATTTTTCCATTTTCAACTCAGGCTTTCCCAATTCATGTTTTTCTGCGCCATGCTCTTTCTTTGGTTCAGCCCCGGGTGCATGTCCTTCCTCAAATTTCATCACAGGCTCGGAAAGTACCACTTCACCGGTTTCTATGCGGTAAATGCCACACATTACCTTGAACTCGTTTTTATGCCGCAGTTCCTGCAGTATCTCACTCTCGCTGTAACAATGCTCAGCCTGCAACTCAACATTTCCTTCAACTGCAAGCGGAAGGACAAGGCTCTTATCCGATGCCTGTGCCTTGGCTGCATCAACGGCGGGTTTTATTTTGCCGGCGAGCACATTGATGTTCTTTCCAAAGTCACCGCCTTCGATGGTGGCCTTAACTGCACCGCAGGCTGAGTGCCCAAGAACAACAAGCAATTGAACATGGAGGTGCTCGGCAGCATATTCGATGCTTCCCAGCGTAACTTCATCAATAACGTTGCCGGCCACCCGGACAACAAAAAGCTGACCCAGGTCTTCGTCGAAAATGTGTTCCGGCGGTACGCGGGAGTCGGCACAGGTAAGGATAATGGCATAGGGGTGCTGCCCTTTTTTCTGCTCTTCGCGTTGCGCGGCAAAATCTTTGGTTTTGAAGGTCTGCGAAAGATAGCGTTTGTTGCCGGCTTTAAGTTTGGCAAGTGCTTCGTCCGGGGCCACCTGTGCAGGGGTGGCAAACGTGAAGCAAATCAGTGTTACTGCAAGGAAATAAAATTTGTTCATCGGCATCCTCTTTGATGTGGTGAATAATTGCTGCTGTCAAATAAAAAAGCTTGGCTCCGGTCATTTATTGCTGCCCGACCCGGCTCAGAGGGACACACCTTAATGAGCCACGCATCGTTGGTTGCTATTCCAAGGGTATCATCGAAAAAGCCGTAAAAGTGTTGAATTGAGGAGTGCAGCATAGGTGAGTATGGAAGTGATAATTCTGCCGCATCGGCTTCGAATGAACCTTAATAGCGCCCAATGAAACAAACCGAAATCAAACCAGGCAACCTCAAAAAGAGTTAAACACGAAGGACACCAAGAAGACACTAAGGCCACGAAGTAAGAAAAAGTTGATAAAGCAGCAATACAAAAAAACGATCTTTCTCTATCAGGAGATGTACATTTGCAGCATCCATTTTCCACACACGTTATTTTACCCCTTAAAAACCCATATCCGGGATTACCGAACTATGAACGCTTTGCCCGTCGGCGTTCACAGTGTTCATAGTTGAGGGTAAAAATGTTTCGAAATTTGCTCAAAAACGCAAACTGTGAACGATGTGAACACTTTTCCACGTTTTTCATTTTGCAGCATACCGGCGTTTGGGCAACACAATTCCAGAGCCAGGTTGTTGCTGCGTAAGATGGCATTTGTATTATAACATGATTTCAATGAACGATGATTGGTGGTTTTCCAAAACATAGTTCCCTGTGAAAATCTCGGAACCGGCAATGGAATTGCATTGCTCCGGCCATCTTGTGCCGGAAATGCATGAAGACAATATAGGCGGATAATCCGGTCGCTTTCAAGCGAACCGTGCAGGAAATGGTGCAGTGCACAATGCATGACGCTGTGCACTGGGGTGGTGGAAGTTATTGTGACTAAATAAGTTAACAATGTGCATGTGTGGTTTTAGGGAGGGAAAAGGCCTGGTGATAATTCGTAGGGGCTCAAGATTTTGAGCCCCTACGATCGAATTAAAAAACAAATTGCGCGAGTCAGCTAATGCTTTATTGCCTAATTATAGATAAATAAGCTCAATTTGCTCTCATTTCCCTTTAGATTAATTCCTATCGCGAAATGTCCTTATAATGTCGTTCATGTTTCTACGAATAGGGCCATAATATGAGATGAATATGCAAAGTAATCTCCACAATAAACAAACTCGTAATGCGAGACATGTCACTCTCTCGATGTTCAATCATTATTGACCTTTAGTTGGATAGACTAAAATGGTAAGTCATTATCATCTTCAGTCTTTTCTTCAGTAATTCTCTCAATATTTGCGAGTCGATTCACAAGATTATTTATAATAATATTTTGCTCATCGGTAGAGCTTTTCTTTAATAAATCCAGCATGTCTTTTAGGCATTCGACTGATACTTTATTTTGTTTATAATAAGTATAAGGACCGCCACTTAGGAAACACAATACCAGTGCTTGGCTATTTTGTACGTAATCCTCTAACATCGAAGATTTATAGACTTTTTCAAGTCGATTTATTATTCTTTCATTATCAGTTGAAAATTGTACTTCCTTTCCAATTTTCGCAAAAATGCTGATGTACTCATCTGCGAAAGTTTGGTAAATTCTTTTTTCTTCGTGGCTAAAATTTAGCTCTTCCACTTTATTGGTTAAAATTGCGCCGTTGATTTTCTGAAACGAGTCTATTCTTTTCAGATAGTCAACTTTTGTCATTGTGCCAAGAATCCCTCTATAATTAAAAGCACCAATTTCATTCTCCCCAATAATTGACTCAAATAGTTTTCCAACAAAATATATTTCAGTACGAAAATCATATATATGCGATTTGAACTCTGAAGGTAGAATATCACACCACCAGTTGAGGCTTATGCTTTTATCGTAATCCCCAGGTAAACTAATCTGCTTACCAAAGCCAAAATCAATAATTTTCGCAAAGCCTGCATCATCTACCAGAATATTATTAGGCCTTATGTCTCTATGTAAAATGTTTTCTCTTTCAAGATAAGTAAAGCCATCGATTACTTGAGTAAATATCTCGTTTATTCTCTCCGGATAGACTCTTAAATAATCCTCAATACTTTTCCCTTTAACATACTCCATTATAATAAAGCCAGCTTTAAATTCGGGATAAACATAGCAATTGAAGATTCGAACGATATTTCTGTGATAAAGAAGATAAAGTATTTTAATCTCTCTAATAAAATTATCGAAAAGTTCATTTTTCATTGCGTCATCTAGAGGAGAGTACTTCTTGCAAACAAAATATTCGTCAATGGTTTCATCTTTTAGCAATACTGTTTTCCCGCATGAACCATGTGCCAATTCTTGGACAAGAACAAAGTCTTTGCTCCTGATAAAAGGTATTATTTCTTTATCCACTACTCAAATTCCTTATAATTAACAACATTAGAGCAAAACGTTCATTACATATTATTCGTCTATTTATATTTGAAGAGCCAATAATATTTAAATATACCAATACATAAAAATGAGGACAGTAAATTGTTCATTCTGACATAGCATTTCCCAATTTTCGAAGCATAGCCACTCCAAGCTCAGTTAGCGAATTATCTTCATCTATTAGGTCCCTACCTTTCAGCCATAGGATAAAATTATTTGATAGTCTCCCCATGATACTCTGGAACCCTCTCCTTAGCCCACCATCAGAAGCCGATATAAGCATCATAGGATCCATTCCTACTGAAATAATGGGCAACAATAACTCCTTGACCTCCTTATTTGTTAAAATATTATCAAATGGATTTGCTGGTAAAATCTTTTGATGCTTCAACTCGCGACGCAAATTATTGACTTCATTTCTTGCCTCTATGAGAGATCTTTCTTTTTTCTGTAATTCATTCAAGAATTCAATTTTTTCACCTTCCTGAAGTTGGGATTTATTTACTAAGTCTTGTATCATGCCATCTTTTTCTGAAATGATTTTTTGCAGTTCCATTTCTTCCTTTTTTAACTCTTTCTCAGCTTCCTTAAAATTTAGTCTGCTTGGAAGCTTATCAAATCCTTCTTGCATAATTTTATAGGTTTCATCCAAATGCTTTAACTTTTCTCCAAATCCACTTTCAATCCTAACCAAGAGACCTGCAATTTCCCGTGTAAATTTATACGTGTTATCGTAAAAGGAATTACTTGTTTCAGTTGCTTTGAAATAGAATAGTGCTGCTAATCCAACAGAGAATAAGGCAAGCAATAAAGACATGAATGAGGGGAAATCGAAACTAAAATTAAATGGCGTGATTAAAATTTTGTATGATACGACGACTGTCAACATCATCAAGAAAATGCTTTTTACCCACCATGGCATTCTGCTTGATGGATTTGATTCAGCTTTATAGTTTTTTTCATTTTCCATGTAAAGACCTTCACTTATTTTATACAGCGTACAACAGACAAAGCGCTATGAAGTTTTGGAGTATCTCTAATGAACTGTCTCTTGACTATCATTTTTTAGTTTGAGCAAAATAATTGCAAATAAGAGCTCGGAATTCCTATATATATCTTAATTTCTGCAGGTGCCTATGAATTTGGGATTGATTAAAATTTAAGTATCTTGAAATTACCTAAAATTAAAGCTTTACTAAAAACTATGTAAAAAGCAATCTAAATCCAATAGATATTATTATTGGGAACAAGACACCTTGTCCGTCAAAAAAATTTCCCTTTTCTTAACAAAAACTTATTAAATTCCCCATCGCTATTATTTTCAGACCCATTGCGGCTTAGGATGTATCATTAATTTGAGAAGATATTGTTCAAAAAAATACTCATCGTAAACAGAGGCGAGATCGCGCTCAGGATAATACGGGCCTGCAAGGAGCTCGGCATCATTTCTGCCGCACTCTATTCGGATCCCGATAAGTTTTCCATGCACGTGCGCCAAGCTGATGAATCATGGCATCTGCCCGGAGTGACCGCCCGCGATACCTACCTGAATATTCCTCTGGTGCTTGAGACCGCAATTAAAGCCGGTGCGGATGCAATCCATCCCGGCTATGGCTTCCTTTCAGAAAATGCAGCATTCATAACCGCCGTGGTAAACGCGGGAATTACGTTCATTGGGCCATCCGCAAAATCGGTTGAAATGATGGGCAGCAAGACCGCCGCCCGGCAGCTCATGAAATCGCACAACGTCCCTATTGTTCCCGGCACAACGTCACCCATCACCAATATTGCCGACGCCAAAAAATCAGCGGAGGAAATTGGCTACCCAATACTGCTCAAGGCATCTGCCGGCGGCGGCGGGAAGGGAATGAGGAAGGTATTCAATGAGGAAGAGTTCGGGGAGGCATTCAATTCGGCACAGCGCGAGGCACTCAAGGCTTTCGGCGATGATTCAGTCTATATCGAAAAACTCATTGTACAGCCCAAGCATATTGAAGTGCAGATAATAGCCGACAAGCAGGGCAACTATGCACACCTCTTTGAACGTGAATGTTCCATTCAAAGAAGGCATCAGAAGATCATTGAAGAGGCACCATCGTCCTTTGTTGATGAGGCAACACGCCAAAAGCTCACCCTCGCAGCCATTAACGCGGCAAAGGCCTGTGACTATTACAGCACCGGCACCATCGAGTTTTTGATGGATAAAGACAAGCATTTCTATTTTCTGGAGATGAACACCAGGCTCCAGGTGGAGCACCCGGTAACAGAACTCATAAGCGGCATTGATCTCGTCCGTGAACAGATTGCCATTGCAGAAGGCAAGCCGCTGTCCTTTAAACAAAGCGACATTCACCTGCACGGTCATGCCATTGAAGCGCGCGTTTACGCCGAGGACGCATCGAACGGGTTCATGCCTACCATTGGTACCATTCCCTATCATCGCGTGCCCTCAGGGCCCGGCATACGCACTGACGCGGGCGTTGAGCGCGGCTCCGAGATAAGTGTACACTATGATCCGCTTTTGACAAAGATAATAACCTGGGCACCGGACCGCGGGAGCGCCATTCGCAAAATGGATTATGCTCTCTCCACCTATATAATAAGCGGACTTATAACAAATATTCCCTTATTGAAATGGGTGCTGGTACAGGCGAAATTTATTTCCGGTCTCTATACCATAGATTTCATTGACGAAGAATTCCTTTCGCAGGATCCCGCACAAACGCTGGAAACCTTCGGGGAAAAGCACAGTGAAGTGGCAGGCCTGTTCGCGGTGCTTTTCAAGATGAATAAATCATCTGCGCCCACGCCCTGCACAGAAGCGCAATCCTCTTCTCTCAACCACTGGACAGAGGCACAATATGAATAATTTTGCGGTATCGGTAAACAGTAAAAAGCTCAATATTGTGCTGAAAAGTGAGTTACTTGTTGAGATTGACGGCAAAGAATATGCGTATGAACTGCTCCAAAAGTCGAGTTACACCTATTTGCTCAGGTTCGATAACAAAGTATACACCATAACAAGGGTGTCGGGCGAAAATAATCCTTTTGGAATTTTGGTAGAAGGGAATTATTTTCAAGCTTCCGTTCGTACAAAATTAGAAGAATTGGCTGCCGCGATAGCTGAAAAGAAACATAAAGAGACTCATCGCAGCACGGCAGTGTCACCCATGCCGGGACTAGTCCTGAAAATAAAGAAACAGGTCGGGGACCATGTAGAGTTTGGCGAATCGGTCATGATTTTGGAAGCGATGAAAATGGAGAACGATATCAAGTCACCGTTTTCGGGAATCATAAAACAGATGCACGTTGCAGAGAAACAGGCAGTCGAAAAGAATGCAAAATTGTTCTCGCTGGAATAGTGCACATCTCAAAAAAAACATTTAAGTTATTCAAGACTTTGAAGATTTCCTGCAAAGCAGGCATCTTTGAATGCACAGGGCACACCACACAGAAAAGAACGCAATACAAACATGCCCCGAGTATCAGATCCGGGTTTGTTTCCTGTAAGTGATGTATGGTTGTTATTCCCCTGAATATGAGTTCACGGCATAAATCCCTGCGAGAAAGCAAGAAATAGGTCAACCTATTTATTTCTTGATCTCTCGTAACCAATGACGGGAAATCATGTACAAGAGTAACTCAACATAAATCTCATAAGGAGGTAGCGTGAAAATTAGTGGCTTCTTTTTTTCGCTGTTCTTGCTTATCGGTACGCAATCTTTGTTCGCTGGCGGTTTCCAGATCAACGAACAAAGCGCGCGCGCGGTGGCAATGGGCGGCGCATTTACGGCAATTGCAAATGATCCTTCGGCGATCTATTACAACAGTGCCGCAATCACCCGCCTGGATGGCTTTCAGGCTCTTATCGGTACGACCATGATCGTGCCTTCATCTTCTTTCCGTGGACCATACGGAAATTCCGTGAGTTCGCCTACTATAGCACAAAGCGATATGAATAAGCAGGTCTTCTTCCCCAGCCATGCTTATGCTACTTACAAATTAAATGACAGTTGGTTTGTCGGTCTGGGTTTTAATACGCCTTTCGGACTTGGAACCAAATGGGATCCAAACTGGCGCGGCAGATTTGTCACGGTTGACATTGAACTCAAGACGTTCAGCTTTAACCCCACAGTTGCCTATAAGATCAACGATATGTTCTCTCTCGGTGCCGGTTTGCAATATAACCTGGGAACCGTTACCATTGACCGGGCAGCAGGAATTGCACTCAGCTCTTCAATGCCGGCATTCGGCGAAGGTGCTGTACACCTTGAAGGCAAAACCAATTCAGCCATCGGATTTACTGTTGGCGGACTTGCTAATCTGACCAAAGATTTTACTTTGGGCGTATCCTATCGCAGTGAAGTAAAATATGATTTCACCGGAACAGCGGTCTCAACCGGCCCGTCTTCATTTCTTTCTGCTCTGCCTCATGGCAACATCGCGGCCACACTTAAATCGCCTGCACAACTGGTGATTGGAGCCGGCTACCGTGTTGCTGACCGATTATTGCTCAGTGCAGATTTTCAATATGTATGGTGGTCAAGCTACGATACGTTGAAGATAACCTTCGATGACGGAATTCAGAAACCGATTGCAAAACCACGTTCCTATCAGAATGCCTATATTGCCCATCTTGGTGCGGAATATCAATACACATCAAAGCTTGCCTTACGCGGTGGACTGCTCTATGACCAGAGCCCTGTTGAAGATGAGTATGTTGATGCATCACTCCCCGAATCAAACCGCCTGGGATTCTCCCTGGGATTTGGCTACCAATTCACCGATAATCTTGGACTGGATCTTGCCTGGTTGTTCCTGCGTTTCGCTGAACGCACCGTGAACACCTCGAAAGTTACCTATACCCCGACAGGTAATGGCTATTTTAATGGAACGTATAATTCCTCGGCCAATCTTGTTTCCTTAAGTTTATCATATAAATTTTGATACGGAGGAATACAAACATGAAAAAAATTAATAATATCAGCATTTCAATTTTTCTTGCAACCATTGTTTTCTTTGCAGGCTGCGCGGACAGATCGGACATAACCGATCCTTCAACCCAAGCGGTTGCAACAGGCTCGGCAAACTTCACCCGCATGGTTTCAATCGGAAACAGTATTACATCCGGCTATCAGTCCAGTTCACTCTATGAGGACGGACAGCAGTATTCATTCCCGAAACAGATTGCAGATCAGGTACATACTTCGTATGTGCAGCCTTTGATCTCGAATCCTGGTATCGGTGGACGCATTGACATTCAATCATTGAATACTTCCACGGGTAGTGTAGTATTATATACAAACCCGGCTGATAAGGGAACACCCTTAAACTCTTCCTATGCAGCGCCGTTTAACAATATCGGCATACCCGGTGCAGTTCTTGGTGATGTAATTTACACTACTGATTTCGCAGCGCAGGCTGCTGCACCGAGGAATAATCCTTTCTTCCAGGTAGTGCTTCGCAGCAGCGCATTAGGATCTACTATGTTCAACCAGGCTAAGAATCTGCAACCAACCTTTTTAACCTTGTGGATTGGGAACAATGATGTTCTTGGATTTGCAACTTCAGGAGGAACCAAACCTTCAGCGCCAACCTCGGCTGCCCAATTTGATGCCCTGTACAAGGGATTAGTTGACTCGATAACAAACACACTCCCAAATACAAAAGTTGCTGTTGGCAACATTCCGTCTGTAACGTCAATTCCTTTTTTCACAACGGTCGGACCGGCTGTTGCAAAATCAATTGGCAATCATACCATGTACTATCAGCGGCATACCGATCTCGGCCCAGGCTTGGGAACGGTGGATTCACTGAACCTGGCAAAATATAACGTTCTTTTCACCCTGATTGCCAGCAACTATGCCCCTCTGCTGGGACAACAAACAGCAAAATACTGGCGAGACAATAATCTCGCTGTTCCCGCTGGCTGCGATACTACCCAGCCGTTCGGATTTCATCCGCTGAATCCATTCCCGAACTCCCTGGTTCTTGATCCGGATGAAATGGTGACGGCACAGAATGCCGTGCAGAATTTCAACAATTCCATTTCCTCCTCTGTCTCTGCGAAGGCAAACTTTGTTTTGGTGGATGCCAACAAGGTGTTAAGCGATATTCGCGCAAATGATGCAACCGCCCAAGGCACGGTGTTTGACGGAATTTCATTCCGCTCTTCATTCATTACCGGAGGACTGTTCTCACTTGACGGTGTGCACCCTACAAATCAGGGACATGCCATTCTTGCTAACGCATTCATTTCGGCAATTAACGCCAAGTTTGGTGCAGCAATTCCAAAGATCAACGTTGCAAGCTTACCCACAAGCCTGTATTTCCACAAAGCGCTCCCGCTGTCCAAAATAGGATTGCCTGTATTCCCGGCCGGATCGTTCGATAATTTATTGTTTTAATTAGACTTTAAAATCGAAAAGTAATAAATTGCAGAATGGACAGATTCCATTCTGCAATTTTTTTTATAAGGAAACCAATGATGACCAGGAAAATTCTCAGTCTGCTCTCTTTACTGTTTTTGGCTACCCTCATCGGATGTTCTTCCTCTGAAACTGAAAAGACAGACGGCACCGACAAAAAATCATCCAAAGATTCCGTTATGGTTTTTGAGGAAGCAGTCCCGGATACCGCCAACAAGAATCTGGAAATGCGTGCCGCCCTGGAGAAAAGCAACAAGGCAAAAGAAGAATCAGCAAAGCCCCTCAAATATTCGGTACAAATTGGCGCCTTCACCACAATGGAAAAAGCAGACCACTTTGCTGCAATTTCGAAAAAGAAAGTCAACCATGAATTGACGGTTTCATACAATGACGCGGTAAAGTTGTTTGTTGTTCAGGTAACCCCTGCTTTCCCGATAAAGACCGATGCCGAAGATCTGCGGGCCCGCCTCTGGAAGCTTAAAGAATTCAAAGACGCCTGGATCGTGCTGGTTGTTGAATAGTTAGCATTCCGCCTTGTAATTGAAATCAGGGATTGGGTATAGAACACTCGTTTTATGCTTAAATCCCTTTTTTTCTGCCACCGCCTTCTGCTGAACTAATGTCCCCTGCACACGAGATATCGGATGCCCGGATTCTCCCACGAGAACGCGGGATCGCAATGACTGTACAAATTCGTTAAGTTGACACCATTGCCACTGACGGGTTTGGTGTGAGAGGTTAAAGAGCGGTCAATCGATAATAAATGTTATTCTGATCAATGCACTAACCGAATGTTGTTAAATCTATATGCCGCATATTCAACCCCTGAACGGGGTTGGCGGATCCTTGTCTCCAATCGATGCTACCAATGTGCAAACCCTGACGGGTTTGAAGCATAACGCATTTGCAATGCGATTTACATGGCAGCTACTGCTGATTTTCGAAATCCCGCCAGCGATTTTATATTGGCAGCAACAGCATTCAGCGAAGGGCCACATAAATACATGAAGCCACCGACTTGCAAACCCTGACAGGTTTGGGGTATGGCGCATTTGCAACGCGAGTACCGTTGCACTCAACCCTAGTGGAAATGACACTTAGGTTAAGCCGGCACCCTTACCCAAAGGGCGCTGGAGGGCGTAATACCCAGTGAGTTAGCGCTTTTGTTTTTTTGCAGTGCAAGATTGTGATTTATTGTACGTTATGGCTCTTTTGCTTCCTATTGCAGCAGTCATTTTGAACGAATATTCCCCCAATTATGTTTTCACGTATACATCCACATACCCCAATCATCCAAGATTTGTGACGAATGTCACATATTGAGGTTAAACCAGGGTCCATGCTTCCCTTGTCAAAGCATTGTAAGGTTACATTGTATAACTTACGCGCAATTAATGAAAGCTTATATGTATATGTCTAACAGTGCTATGATGCAGGCCCTCAGATGTTTTATTGCAGAGATCGATATTTTATTGGATACGACCTATATTACCGTCTATCAGTGCAGTATGATTAAAACCGATATTCGCAACTATATTTATGATGTGTACAAAGACAACACCTTTTCAGAGGATTTAAAAGGAAAATTGAAGAATCTGTTCGAAATGACTGATAAGGAACTTCCGTCCCCCAAGAAGAAAAGCTGGTTTTTTAAGGGACTCAAGAATCCGGATTATGAACAGACAAAGGCGTATAAACAACAGTTATACGAATTGAGAGATGAAATAACCTCGCTGGTGTTTTTTGTTGAGCAAACTTCGGGGAAAGCGCGATTCCGCAGCAACAGAGTCCGGTGAACGAATTGCTTCATTCACCGGCATAAAAAGAATGACAATTAAAAATAAAAGTCTGTTACCGTAACTTCTTCGGCCTCTTCGTCACGCCTTTTCAGGTAAGAAATAAAATCCTTCGCAATTACTTCCGTTTTTTTCGATTTATATTTCTCAAGCAGTTCTTCCAGTTGTGTATGGTCAAAGCTGCTGATGACATAGTGTTTTTCTTCATGATCATCAAAAAAACGATAGACGATTTTTTTCGGTTTTTTCATGGGTGCTCCGTAAAATATGGCCGTTTAGATTAAAATAGAATCAGCATGTAATATATCCGAATAGACACCGGAAAGTATTACTTCTTTATGTTTATATGCTTTAGCGTGCGCTTCCAAAATAAAGCGGCGTGCAGTGAACAGGCGTCTTGTGTCTTCATTTGCTTCACGGAGCAACATACAGCCAAGATAAAGATCTCCATATGTCTGTACCAATTCGCGCATTGCCACGTCCTGATAGCTCGCATCTTTTTTGTTCTTCAAATAATTGAGGCAGTCGCCATAAATCTGGCGTATTTCCAACAGCAACTTAAGCATATCCTGCAAATTTCCCTTATACTCGGCGGAAAGCCACTTGCCGATATATTCACCGAGAACATCATTAAGAACACCACCGGCGGCAGCAACAACCTGCAACTGTGAGGTTCCTTCATATATGTTGGTAATTCTCGCGTCACGATAGAGACGTTCAACGGAAAATTCTTTCATATAACCCGTTCCGCCATGTATCTGCATAGCGTCATAGGCAATCTTGTTAACGCCTTCGCTCAGGAAATATTTGGTAAGCGGTGTCAGGAAGGCAAGCACCCGGGCAGCCTCTTTCAGCTTTTCATTGGCTTCGGCAAACGATTTTTTTTCTGCTTTCAGTTTATCGATCAGCTGCTCATAATTTTCTTTTTTGTCAAGCCATACGCAAGTGTCATAGAACAGTGTTCGGTAGGCTTCCAGCGATGCCCGCATTTCGATGAGCATGTTGGCAATAACCGGCAGATGATAGATAGACACGCCGAATTGCTCTCTAGCTTTGGCATATTTCACTGCTTCCTCATACGCTGCCTGAGCAATGCCCAGCGACTGTGCGCCAATGCCAACACGGGCACGGTTCATCAGATAGATAACATACTTCAAAAGTCCAAAACGCCGTTGCCCGACCAGTTCGGCCGGAGTGTCGTTAAATTGCAATTCGCACGTCGGGCTTCCATGAATGCCGAGTTTATGCTCAATGCGCCTGACAACAACCGTGTCGTCGCCATAGCATACAAACATACTGAGGCCGCGAGCATCTTTTGTGGATGCTTCAGAGCGGGCAAGCACCAGAAGCACTTCACCGTTTCCGTTGGTAATAAACCGTTTCACACCGCGGAGGAACCACTTCCCCTTCTCATCCTGATAAGCTGACAGCTTGACTGCCTGCAGATCGGAGCCTGCATCGGGCTCGGTGAGTGCCATTGCGCCGGTGAATTTACCGGAAGCAAATCCGGGAAGATAGTTTTCCTTCTGATCTTCATCACCAAATTGAGCCAATGTTTTGGCAATATCCTGCAAACCGTAAATATTCATCAGCGATGCATCGGCACGGGAGATCATTTCAACCGACATCATGTAAATGGATGTGGGGAAATTTAATCCGCCGTATTCGCGCGGAAGTATCATGCCCATCAGTTCAGCTTTCGAAAGCACATCAATTGCTTTTTTGGTTCCTTCAGCATAGGTCACTTTCCCGTCTTTGAAAACGGCACCGTCTTCATCAACAGCCATAGCATTGGGGGCAATATAATTTCCTGCCAGGTCGCCGGCAACTTCAAGAATTTTTTTATAGTTCTCTTTGGCGTCGTCATAATCAACAGGAGCGTGAGAAAACTTCTCAGCCTGTTTATAACCGTCTTCGGTGATGTCTACAACTTCGCGCAAATCAATTTTATTGAAATGATATACAAGGTCAGAGTTTTCCAGAAAGTAATTTGGCATAGTCTTATCTCAACTTTTGCTTAAACACATTAATAAATAAAGGAAGTATCTGGGAAGCATCGCCAACAACGCCATAGTGTGCTACGCCAAAAATTGGCGCGTCAGGGTCGCTGTTAATGGCGATTATTTTATTTGATTCCTGCATCCCCGCCCGATGCTGAATGGCACCGGAAATACCGACAGCGATATAGAGTTTGGGCCGCACGGTCACACCGGTCTGCCCCACCTGACGGTCAGGAGTTACGAATCCTGCATCAACTGCCGCTCTGCTGCCGGCAACTTCGCCGCCAATGGTGGCAGCCAGTTCCTGCACGAAGCGAAAATTCTCTTTGGTTCCCAATCCGTAGCCGCCGGCCACAATAATGGGAGCACTTTTCAGGTTAACTTTATTTTCCTGGCGATGCTGTTCAATTATTTCAACAATAGTGTCGAATTCAGAAGCAACATAGGGGATGTTGGTAATCTTTCCGTTAACCGGTTTGTCCAGCGGCTCCATGCGCATAACGCCTTCACGAACCGTTGCCATTTGTGTTGCAATATCCGGCGAAATAATGGTTGCAATAATATTGCCGCCAAATGCAGGCCTGATCTGAAGAAGCAGGTCCTTGTAATCGTTTCGCAGATATTTCACGTCGGCAATTTGCAGGTCGGTACAATCGGCAGTCAAACCGCTTTTTGTATGTGAAGCCACTCTTGGTGCCAGATCGCGTCCGACAATTGAAGCACCGAACAGGAAGATCCCCGGTTTGTGCTTGTCTACGAGTTCATTTAATATACGGCTGTATGGCATGGTGCGATAGTTTGCCAAAACAGGGTCATCAACCACAAATGCTTCATTCACGCCAAAGTGAAATGTTTCTTTTGCCAGTTTTTTTACGTCATGTCCGATGACTATAGCTTTAAGATTTCCGTGCAGGGTTTCAGCAAGTTTCCGTCCTTTTGAAAGGAGCTCAAAGCTTACATCGGATGCTTTGCCGTTATGCTGTTCAATAAAAACCCAAACGTCATTATTTTTTTCCATTACCCATCATCCAAATATGTGATCAACCATTAATTTATCTATGAGCGCACCGATGCCTGCTTTAGTTGCATCGAAAAGCTCATGCTGTCCGCCGCCAAGAACCACCGATTCAACCTTGTGAACTTTGGTCGGGGATCCGGCTACACCGCAACGCTCAACGTCAAGTTTCAGATCATCGAACGTGAGTGTCTTTATATACAGGTTCTTCGCCATATATTCATCTTTCAACTGATCAACATACAAGAGCGAGTTTCCTTCAGCCAGTTTTTCAAGCTCCATCAGCGTTTTGGCGTTTTTATACGTCATAACGCGCCTGGCCTTGTAAGGTCTTGGGAACACAGCATCCTTGAGCACGGTAATCAGAACCGGCAGACGCGATTCAAGAATTTCATAACCACCCTCAATTTTTCTTTTAGCCGAAAGTTTTCCGTCCTCGACTTTAAGGATTTCCTGAGTATAGGTTATTTGCGGAATGTGCAGTTTTTCGGCTGTCTGTGGCCCGACCTGAGCGGTATCGCCGTCAATTGCCTGGCGGCCTGCAAAGATGATGTCATAGTTGCCAATTAAGTTTATAGCTTCAGAGAGCACATAAGACGTAGCCAAAGTATCAGCTCCTGCAAATTTACGGTCACTGATGAGAAACGCCTCATCGGCACCCATATAGAGACATTCACGCAACACATCGGAGGCTCTTTGGGGTCCCATAGTAATTACGGATACCTTGCCACCATAGGTGTCCTGCACCTGCAATGCCAACTCGAGAGCTACACGGTCTTCATGATTAAAAATAGCGGGTAATAATGCACGGTTAACAGTCCCGTCGTCTTTCATAACCTGGCCGGAAATATTGGCCGTGTCAGGGACTTGCTTTACCATTACTATACTGTTTATTGCCATATCAAATAATGTTATTATTAAAAAAAATGTTAACGGGTTAGCATGCAAATTTTGTGCCTTGAAATATGACTTAATTTTAGCCCAATTTAGGGGGTATTTAGCGGTTTTTACCCCAAAAGATAGAGAATTTTGCAGCTTGAATTCTCAGAATTAAGAAATTTAGGAAAACGCGGCCAGGCGCTGCTGCAGAAGTCGAAACGGCAGAACCTGTCAGATGGATATTGAATTGAAATTCAATAATGCAGTATTTGGATATGCTTTTTCAGCGTATTCTGCGTTGCTGCCAAAAAAAAGGGACAAGCGCATTGCCTGTCCCTTTTTCCGTAATAGAGTATTCCTGTTATTCGAGCCGTTTCTCTTCGGAAAGCTTTCCGCTTTCTTTATCGAGTACGCGGAATTTCAAACCGGTTTGTTTCACGGCTGAACGATAAATTGTAGTACGTTCCGTCTCGCCCTCGGGAAACACATTTTCCTCAATATCCACCCATGTTTTCCCGTCATCGGCTGAATACTGCAGAATCTTCTTCCCGGGGCCTGCACTCCAGGTAACGTTATAGGCACCTCCGGCTGCAGGAGTTACAGACCGAACACGCGCGGGTGGTTTGAAACCGAGAACAAAGGTTCCGTTACTCATGTCATATAGTGTCGGGTCCGCAGCATCCGTAACACGGAAACGGGCAAGCGATGAAACAACTCCCGGAACCATAGCATATGAATATGCACCTGACGAGGTAATATTGGCAGCCAGTGAACTCCAGGTTAATCCGTTGTCAAGTGACAGATCCAGATTGACTTTAGAGACACCAACGGAATACCACAGGAACGTGGTATCCTGAGAAATTATATCAGCAGATGAATCAGGGAACACTACCCGCAATTGCTTTGACTGTACAATGGAGAAGTTTTTGCCTGACGTATCATAGGGTACACCATTAACGGCATCTTTTACCTTGACCCGGCATTGATTTGAATTAACTACCGGAATATTTGTCCAGGAGTAGAGACCCGTACTCGGAATATTGGAGACAATCGCGTTCCATGTTGAACCGTTGTTCGAGGAATACTCAATAGTGACGTTGGGAATATTCTGCGATGACCAGCGAATGTTTTCGGTGGTGCCTGAGATGAATATTTCGCCGCCCCTTGGAGCAATAACCGATATTGAACCCTGAGGAATGATACTGAAAGAAGAATCACTCTGATCGACGGGTGAACCTGAATTAACATTGCTTATACGGACAATGCAATTAGTCGAAAGCGCATTGGGGACCGGGTACCATGAATAGAATCCGGTACTCGGTGTGGTTGAAACAATAGTGTTCCAGGTTATGCCGTCAATTGAATATTCAATTTTAACGCTGTCGATACCTGCACTGGTCCAAGTAATGACCTGTGAAGTTCCAATCGGATATTTTTCACCGCCGTTTGGCGCGGTCACGGTGACCTTTTTCGTCTGCAAACTATAGATGGTGAATGTAGAATCCGACAGTTTCGACGGAAGGCCGCCCGCCTGATTGCTTATCCGTATACGACACAATGCCGAATTAATATTTGGCACCAACCAGGTGTAGATACCCGTGCTTGGGATCGAATCAACAATCGATTGCCACTTGGCGCCGTTATCGGTTGTCAGTTCTATTTTAACTGCCGACATGTTGATACTCTGCCAGCGGATATCGTACGTAGAACCACCGGGCAGTTGCACATCGTGGTTGGGAGCCAACACCGTTATTGAAGGCTCAGGAAGAACCGTGAACGATCCAACGGATTCTGTTACAGCCGGCAGGGATTGATTGCCATCGGTGATGATGATTTTATATCCGGACGCCGGTTTTGACGGACTCCATGAATAGGTGCCGCTGTTTGGCGCGCCACTTACGATGGTAGTTGTATCACCGCTGTTCCCGATCACGTACAGAATATTAACAGCCGACACGCCGCTTGATGTCCAGGTGATCTGATAGCTTGTTCCGGCAGTAAGATTTTCTCCGCCGTTCGGGAACACGATGGTCAACTTGCGTTGTGGATTAATGGTGAATGTAGCTTTGCTGACATCAGAAAGCGGTGTCCCCGCTGCTACCTTACTTATCCTCACTTTACACAACGTGGAAGGTGTGTTGGGGATCGGGTTCCACTGATACAGACCTGTGTTAGCAACACTGTCTGTGATGGTTGTCCAGCTTAAACCATTGTCTGTCGTAAATTCAATCTTAACTTTTTTGATGGCGCTTGCCGTCCAGGTTATATTATGCGAAGAGGTTGCTTCCCACGTTTCGCCACCGGAAGGAGAAGTAACGACCAATGATTCCTGCACCTGATTGCTGATAGTGAAATTGGTATCGGAAATGGAATATGGCAAACCACCAGCCGGATTGCTTACCCTTACTTTGCACAACGTAGAAGTAAGATCAGGGATCGTCCAGGTGTAGAGTCCGGTACTGGCCGCACTGTCAGCGATGGTTGTCCATGAAGCACCATTGTTCGTTGTGAACTCAAGCCTAACCGCAGTGAGGTTGGTTGATGACCACTGAATAGTCTGGGTTGATCCGGTTATCCAAACTTCACCGCCCTTCGGTACAATCACTTTTATTGCAGGTTGCGGAGCAATGGTAAATACATTCGCACTCATTGCAAACGGATTACCCGTAGCCGCACTGCTGATACGTACTTTGCAGTTGGTTGATGAATATGCCGGAACCGGTGACCATGAATAAAAACCGGTACTCGGCGTTTTATTGACTATGGTTTGCCAGTTGACACCGTTATCGGTTGAAAATTCGATTTTAACCGTATCAATGCTGGTGCTTGTCCACGTTATACTTTGAGTGGTTCCTGAGGGGAACTTCTCTCCGCCGTTAGGTGCGGTTATGGTTATTGACTGCGGTGCCTGCGTTGCAATGGTGAACGTGTTGTTTGACTCGGCTGCAGGATTCCCTGTAGCGCGTTCTTCGATACGTATCTTGCACAGATTGGAATTGACTGAGGGCACTGTCCAGGTATAGGTTCCTTTGCTTTCCACGCTGTCTGCAGCAGTGACCCAGCTCGCACCGTTGTTAGTCGTCAGTTTGATCCTGACCGTTGCAATGTTGGCCGAATTCCATAATATGGTGAACTCCTGTCCTCCTATGAGGTTTTCGCCGCCGATTGGCGCGAGCACACTTACCGACGGTGAAGGCAAAATGCTGAAGGTTGAATTACTCAGAGCATAGGGAAGACTGTCAACCGCATCTGAAATCCTCACCTTACAGTTTGTTGAGGACACATTTGGTATCGGGCTCCAGTGATAGAAGCCGGTACTGGCAACATTGTTGGCAATGCTGCTCCAGTTAACTCCGTTGTTGGTTGAGAGTTCAATGGTAACGGCTGTTACCGAAACGCTGTTCCAGGTGATGTCGTAGGCTCCGCCTGCAGTAAGAACTTCGGTTCCATTGGGAGTTTTAACATTGATGGATTGGGCAACCTGATTATAGATAATAAAATTGCTGTCGGAAATATCGCTTGCAGTGGTTCCGCTTGCATCGCTTACGCGTATGCGGCACAATGCAGAGTTAATATTTGCAACCGGATTCCAGACAAACGTACCGACGTTTGGAGTACTCTGGATTATTGGTGTCCAGTTTATACCTTCATCACTGCTCAGTTCAAGTTTCACATTTGAAATGTCCAGCGGACTGTCGGGTTGCTTTCCTCCCTTAGTATCAACCACTGAACGTTTTACAATTGCCTTCCTGGCAAAGTTCGTGTTCCATGCGATGGTATAAGTTGAACCGGCCAATATCCGTTCACCGCCGTTTGGAGCAGTCAGTTTAAGTGATGGTTGAGCCAACACAGAGAACACCGCTGCACTTTCACCAAACGGATCGCCATCAACCGCATCGCTCACTCTGATCTTACAGTTCGTTGAACTGATGGCAGGAACCGGTGACCAGATATAGACGCCATTGCTTGCTGTTTTTGCTACGACTGTTGTCCAGCTTACTCCGTTATTTGAAGTGAGCTCAATCTTTACCGTATCAATACCACTGCTTACCCATTTAATTGGATAACTTGTTCCCGGCGCAAGGCTCTCACCGCCATTGGGTGAAAGCATTGTTACGGTCTGGGGCAATGAGGGAATTACCGTGAACGTGCTTGCGGATTGTGCAGACGGACTGCCTGCTGTACGTTCGCTTATTTTGATCTTACACAGATTTGAACTCAGGGCAGGAACTGTCCACGCGTAGGAGCCATTGCTTGGCGTCGAATCAATTACCGTCACCCAGCTTGCACCGCTGTTCGTGGTGAGTTGGATTTTAACTGTCAGAATATTCGATGATGTCCAAAGAATATTCTTGACTGTGCCGCTGATAAGCTGCTCACCGCCATTTGGTGAGATCACTGAAATCGAGGGTGCCGGTAATATGGTAAACTGATTTGTGCTTTGCGCCACGGGCAGTGTATCCAAAGCATCATATATGCGAACCTTGCAGTTTGTTGAGGAAACTGCCGGGATGGGGTTCCAGAGATAGTAACCATTGCTTGGAATATTGGAAACAATATTTGTCCAGGCCACACCATTGTTTGTAGAATAATCAATACCGACGCTACTTACACCGCTGCTGGTCCAGGTGATGGGGGAACTGCTTCCGGCGATAAGCGATTCACCGCCGTTGGGAGCAGTTACCGAAATGGTTTGGGCGGCCAAGATGGTCAACACAAAGTTGCTGTCCGAGATATCATTGACTGCCAAACTCTGTATATCACTTATCCGGATCCTGCATTGTGAGGAAACAATTGCAGGCACCGGATCCCAGGTATAGCTTCCGTTATTCGTCGTACTTTGTACAATGGTGGTGGCATACGTTGCGCCACCATCGGTAGAAAGTTCGATGCGGACATTGGCTATTGAACCGGTACTCGTCCATTGAAGCGTATAACTGCTTCCGGAAAGAATCCGTTCGCCGCCGTTTGGTGTAACTACGCGAATTGTAGGTTGCGGTGAAATAGTGAACGAACTGTCGCTGGCATCAGCCGGCGTTCCGTCCGAGGCATCGCTGACCCTGATTTTGCAATTGGTTGAAACCGTTGCAGGAACCGACCAATTATAGATGCCGTTACTTGGTGTTTTATTAATAACCGTTGACCAATTGACACCGTTGTTTGTTGTCATTTCAATTTTAACGGTATCAATGCCGCTGCTTGCCCAAACAATGCTTTGAACAATGCCTGCTTCCCATTTTTCACCGCCGTTTGGAGCCAGCACCTTAACTGATTGTGGCAACTGATTGCTGATTGCAAAAACATTGTCGGAAACATCTGAGGGATTACCTGTTGTGCTATTACTGATCCGTATCTTGCAAAGCAGGGAACTTGTAATATTAGGGACCAACCAGGAATAGCTTCCCGTACTGGTAACACTGTCTGTTATAACCGACCAATCCGCTCCGTTGTTAACGGTCAATTCGATTTTCACTTTCCCGATTGCCTGAGCGGTCCAGGTAATGTTATACAAGTTGCCGCTTTGGAGCTGTTCGCCGCCATTTGGTGTTAACACCGAAATGGTTGGTTGCGGCAGAATGGTGAATGGTGCATTGCTTTCGTCATATAACAATGTGTCAGCAGAATTCAACACCCTGATCTTGCAATTGGTTGAACTGACATTGGGAACCGGATTCCATGTATAAAAGCCGCTGCTTGGTATAGCAGATGCAATTGTTGACCAGCTGACGCCGTTGTTGGTGGAGAACTGTATCGACACCGAAGTAACCGAAACACTTGTCCATGTGATATTGAATGAGCTTCCGGCTGAAACAGATTCTCCGCCATTGGGAGTGTTCACGGTGATGCTTTTCTGCACCTGATTATAGATAACAAAATTGCTGTCCGAGATATCGTTGTTTGATGCGTCAAGAACATCGCTGACGCGGATACGTGCAAGTGAAGTGCTGATGTTCGGAACCGGATTCCAGACGAAGCTTCCGGTGTTGGCAACGTTGTTTGTAATACCGGTCCAATTATCGCCGCCATCTGTTGAAAATTCAAGACGCACACTTGCGATGGCATTTGTTGCTTTTTCGGGGAATTCATTTCCGTTTGCCGGTATCGATGCTTTTTGCATCGCGTTTTTGATCAGATTTGTTTTGCCAGCGCGGGCCGGTGCACCTTGCAGCGTAGACCACAATATAGTGTAGCTTGTTCCGGCCAATATATGTTCTCCGCCATTCGGAGCCGTAACTTTCAATTTGGCGGGTACCTGAATGGTGAATACCGTATCACTCTTATCGAAAGGCTGTCCTGATACCGCACCTACTTTAATGAGGCACTGAGTGGAATTGATCTGGGGTAAATTTTGCCAGGTATAGAATCCATTGCTGGGGACCTTTGCGGCAACGGTATTCCAACTGATGCCGTTATTTGAAGAATATGCAATTGCCACGGTATCGATTCCGGAGGCTGCCCACGTAATGTTCTGGCTGGTTCCGGCTGTCCAGGTTTCACCGCCATTGGGTGAAGTGACTTTGACTGTCTGTACGGCCTGGCTGCTGATACTGAAAACATTGTCTGATACGTCGGAAGGCACACCGGTGCTTCGATTGCTGATTCTGATTTTGCAATTATTTGAATTCTCAACAGGCACGGTCCAAACATATAAGCCGGTGCTTGGTGTGGAATCAGCAACTGTTACCCAGCTGCCGCCGCCATTGTTGGAAAATTCAATTTTAACCGCGACGATACTTGTTGCGTTCCAACGAATTGTATAGGGTGATCCGCTGGTGAGTGACTCACCACCATTGGGAGCGAGTACGGTCAATGTTGGTGCCGAAAGGATCGTAAACTGATTAGCACTCTGTGCACTTGGGATGCTGTCCACGGCATCATAGACACGCACTTTGCAGTTGGTGGAACTGATATTCGGAATTGACGTCCAGAGGTAATAACCGTTTGTCGGTATGTTCCTGACAATATTTGTCCAACTGTTCCCATCAGTGGAATAGTCAATACTGACCTGATTGACACCGCTGCTTGTCCAGGTAATGGGGAAACTGCCCCCGGCAGTAAGTGATTCACCGCCATTGGGGGCAGTGAGCGAAATTGTTTGTGTCGCCTGAACGGTGATGACAAAGTTGCTGTCTGAAATATCGCTTACTGATGAATTCAATACATCACTTACGCGGATCCTGCAACTGGGGGACGTGACAACCGGAACGGGATTCCAGACATAGCTGCCGGAGTTTGGTGTGCTTGCCGTTACTGATTGGGTGAACGTGACACCACCATCTGTAGACAACTCAATTTTAACATCGTTGATTGCCTGGCTGGTGAACGTCCACTGAATGTTATACGTACCGCCTGAGGCAACGCGTTCACCGCCATTGGGAGAAACAACGTTTATAGTCGGGCGAGCCGTTATTGAAAAAGTGCTGTCGCTTGTTGCTGAGGGAAGACCATCAGTTGCATCACTGATCCGGATTTTACAGTTGGTAGAAACCGTTGAGGGAACCAGCCAATTATAAATTCCCGAACCCGGGGTCCTGGCAACGACTGTTGACCAATGCACACCATTATCGGTAGTCATATCAATTTTCACTGAATCGATACCGCTGTTTGCCCAGGTGATGCTTTGGGTTGTTCCGGCCGTCCAGACTTCACCGCCGTTTGGTTTCAGCACTTTGACTGTTTGCGTCAATTGATTGGTAATGGTGAAAACATTTTTCGAAACATCGTACGGGTTTCCACCCTGATAGTTGCTGATCCGGATTTTGCACTGTGTGCTGAACAGATTTGGAACTGTCCAGGCATAAACACCATTGCTTATAACGCTGTCGGCAATGGTGGTCCAGTCTGAACCATTGTTCACCGTAAGCTCAATCTTAACCTTGCTGATGGATTGTGCAGTCCAGGTAATATTGTGGACTGTGCCGCTGGTCAGATTCTCACCACCCGCGGGAGTCAACACAGTTACTGAAGGTTGCGGAACAATGGTAAAGGTGTTTTTGCTTTCAACCAGGGGGATGCTGTCAAGGGCATCGTATATCCTGATCTTGCAATTAGTCGAAGAGATGCTTGGGATTGGGCTCCATTGATAGATACCGTTCCCGGGAATATTCTTTACAACAGAATTCCAATTGGTGCCGTTATCGGTTGTATAATCAATGGAAACTGCTTCAATACCCGTGTTAGTCCAGGTAATGTTTGTTGATCCGCCAGCAGCAAACGATTCGCCGCCGTTGGGTGCATTAACCGTGATGCTCTGGAACACCTGATTTTGAATGCTGAAAACACTGTCGGAAACATCATTCGGAATTCCGCTTACCGCGTTGCTTACTCGGACGCGGCAAATGCCGGAGTTGCGGTTGGGGACCGGGTTCCAGATATATGAACCGTTGTTCGGTGTTGATGTGACAATTGTATCCCAGGAGGTTCCGCCGTTTGTGGTGAACTCTATTTTTACATTAGGAATTCCCGGATTGTCATTTGGCGAATCAGCAACCAGATTTCTTCCCTTCTTTGCCAAACGGGTGACACTGCCACCGGAAGTGACCCAGGAAATGGTGGTGCTTGAACCTGAGAGAATTTTTTCTCCGCCGTTAGGAGCAATAACCCTTATGGTAAGCGGAGCAAGAATTGAAAAGGTTTTTTCGCTTTGCGCAATTGGTGAGCCGTCGCGGGCATCGGCAATTCTGATCCGGCAATTTGTTGCATTGATATTGGGGAGCGGGCTCCAGGTATAAAAGCCATTTGCAGGAGTTGATGCAACAACGGGCAGCCAACTCACGCCATTGTTTGTTGTATAATCAATAGAGACATCGGTAATGTTGGAAGATGACCAGGTGATATCATACGAACCGCCAGCAGTAAGTGATTCGCCGCCGTTAGGCTTCACTATTGTGATAGACTGTGCCGGGGTAATGGAGAAGTTGCTGCTGCTCAACGCCTTAACGGATCCGTCGGTGCTTGATATCCTCACCATGCAAAGTGTCGAAGGTGTGTTGGGGACAGTCCAGTTATATGATTTATTCGAAGCAGTTACACTATTGGCAATGGTGGTGAAAGTGTTTCCGCCATCGGAAGTATATTCAAGTTTAAGATTTGTCAGACCGGTTGATGTCCAGGAAATAACTTTAACCGTTCCTGCTTCCCAGGCCTCGCCCCCTTTGGGGGACTCGACCGTGATTGTTTTAGGTTGCGGAATATAAACAGTAAAGTTAGAAGAAGTACTTGTAGGTCCGCCGGTTGTTGTATCACTCACCCGGATACGGCAATTGGAAGAATTTACTGTTGTGTCCACGGACCAAATCCAGGTGCCTGTGTTTTGTGTTGCACCGGCTAATGTTTTCCAGGTGCTGCCACTATTGGTTGAAAATTCAATTTTAACAAATTGGGTTGCATTTGCTTTCATTGCCACCGGACGAGACTGAACTTCATCCAGCACGGCTTTCCTTATTTTTACTGCTTTCCCGGGTGCAGATGAAGTCCATTTGATTGAGTAGGATGAGCCTGCAACAATACTGTCGCCCCCGGCGGGTTTGGTAACGTATAGAGTGGGGACTACCGGATTCTGAATGGAAAACGTATATGACGTAACGGCATAGGTTGTGGCATCGGACGCATCTGATATCCTGAGTTTACACAGGTCCGATGTGGCGTTGGGAATGGTCATTATATAGGAACTGTCGTTTGGTGTACTGGAAACAATATCACTCCAGTTGACTCCGTTATTGGTAGAAAGTTCAATGCGGACATTTGCAATATACGAGGCTATCCATCTGATTTCATAGGATGCACCAACATAGAGGATTTCGCTGGCAATTGGACTGCTGATTGCCACATTTTGTAAAGTAACGATCTTGAAATTGGCAACACTGAAAGCGCTGATGGTATCAACGGTGGCCGTGTCTGAAATTTTTACTCTGCAGCGCGAAGAAACGGTTTTAGGAACTGTCCACACGTAACTCTGGGCCGCAGCAGGAGCCGCGCTGTTTATCAGCAACCAGGAAGCACCGGCATCTGTTGAATATTGCAATTTGAGGTGTAAGATATTGGATGACTGCCACGTAATGGTAAATGTTTGACCGGCGGTAAGCGAATCTCCGCCATTGGGAGCTGTCAGTGCGAGGGCCTTTTTAACATTCTTCAGAATCCTGAAAAAATTATTGCTGATATCGGTAACCTTGGAATTCGTCATATCCGATATTCGTATCAGGCAGGAATCTGCTACAAATGCATCACCGGGTGTCCATGCATACTTACCACTGTTGGCAACAGTATCTGCAATGGTTTGCCAACTGACACCGGCATTAGTGCTTATTTCAATGTGGAGCTTATTGGTAACATTAACCGTAGACCATGTAATGGATGTTGCAACTTGCGCTTTGAGGTCTTCACCGCCATTTGGAGACGAGACATACACCGATGCAGTTTGAGTATCTGGTGTGGCCGGTTCGGTACCAACTATTGTCGCATCCTTGTTACAGGAAATGGATAAAAGCATTGCAAAAAGAATGAGATAAATTCTGGACTTCATCATTGAAAAACCTGCTTGAAAATTAAATCCAATATCTGTGGAAAATAAAAAAAAATACGCTAATTTCTTAGCGAAATCATCCTCAAACATACGGTAAATAATCCTAATAGTTGCGCCCTGACACACAATACTTCGCAAATAGCTTTCCGTCATAAGTTAAGCCTTGCAAAAAATAAATTACTAATTCCGCGGAGAACTAACCGCCATTCAATGGAGCAATATTTTTACCTGTCCCAGGTTCGACGGAATTCATACTATTCTTTTGTGTTATCTATGAGAATATTTCCAGCAAATGTGTAAAGACCAGGTATCCGACAAAACAACGTCAGGGTTCCACTCAATGGCTATGCCGTTTGAACAAGTAACTGTATCATACTAAAGAGGACAAGATGGACAGACGTGATTTCCTTATTAAATCAGTGACCGGTGTTGCCGTGCTGGGTGCAGCATATTGCATCGGCGGGTGCTCAAGCCCAACAGCAGCTTCGGCACCATCAAATGTTGATTTTACCATAGACCTTTCCGACTCTGCAAATGCAGCGTTGTTAAATGCCGGCGGTTCATTGTCGAAGAACGGACTGATAATCATAAACGCCGGATCGAATACGTACCGGGCCTTTTCACAGGCTTGCACCCACGAAGGCACTGCCGTGCAATATCAGAGTGGCCTTTTATACTGTCCCAATCACGGGTCGGAGTTTTCGGCAACAACCGGAGCCGTAATCCGGAGCCCGGCCAGCAGCCCGCTTAAACAATATACCGTTGCAACAACCGGAACAAAACTGCACATTACCGGATAAGTGGTTGAGGCCCGAATTGCTTAAAAGATTTCCGCCAGCTATGATCAGATGTTATACCCGTCGCGAAGACGGAGTGACATCTGCTATTACTACCGGCATTTATGCATAGAAAGGCAGCCCTGGTGAACTAAGCGGCAAAGGCGTTAACTTAGCATTGACCCGTAAAAGCTGAGTATTAATTTGTTACTCCTATAACTCGAATAAAGTAGATTCCCACCTTCGTGGGAATGACACCCTTCACAAATTTCGTTAAGGTGATACCATTGAGCAAACGGTCGGGGTAGCAATCGTGAGTTTAATTGGACTTTCACCGCTGGCAGCATAGAATTAACACTCTGATATCAGATCAGAGAAATCCACAGCATCAGCTTCAATCAGCGGTCCGTTTTTTGAATTAACCTTTATTCGTCTTAATTTTATTCTTTACCAATCAAACTTTAAGACAAAAAAATGCATCCTGTATACCGTGCCCTGTTACTGATCGCGTTTATATCAGCAGTGATATTTCCTCAAGGCTTAATGAACGTTACTATCCTGGTGACAGCCGATTCTGTGGGAGAAAACGAAAATGTATATATTGCCGGGAATGATGAACAATTGGGCGGATGGGATGCTTCCAAAGTTCCTCTTGAGAAGAAAAGCAGCAATCACTTTCAAAAAACATTTTCGTTTACCAAAGGCACCAAACTTGAATTCAAGTTTACCAAAGGTTCCTGGGCAACTGAAGCACTTTTCCAAAAAGGAGTAGTCAGGGGTAACCTGAAATTCACTGTCACCGGTGATACAACTCTTGGCTATGTTATCCCGTTTTGGAATAACGCATCAGAACGGAAACCGCGCGGACAAATAACCGGAACCGTAAAATATCACCGGAATATACAAAGCGAGGGCTTACGTACCCGCGATCTCATTGTTTGGCTGCCACCGGGTTACGACACCAACACCAACCAACGCTACCCCGTGCTCTACATGCATGACGGACAGAACATCATTGACCCGGCCACCAGCAGCTTTGGTGCAGACTGGGAAGTTGATGAACGTGCCGACAGCCTGATAAGGTGCAAGGCCATTGAACCGATGATCATCGTGGGAATTAATAACACGCTCCACCGCTCGGCTGAATATTCCAACTCGGATACCGGGAAAAACTATATGAAGTTGCTGGTAAATGTCATTAAACCAATGATTGATACCACCTACCGTACAAAACCCGGACGTGAATTCACGGCAACCGCCGGTTCATCGATGGGGGGATTGATCTCCTTCATGCTGGCCTGGGAATACCCCGGGGTGTTTTCCAAGGCAGCTTGCTTCTCCCCTGCCTTTTTAATCGACAGATTTGACTATGTAACAACTGTTCGCGAGACAAAGGAGAAAAAAGACATTTTCCTTTATATCGACAATGGAGGCGTAGGCCTGGAAAATTTGCTGCAACCGGGCGTTGATTCCATGCTGGCAGTATTGAAAGCCAAGGGTTACAAAGAAGGTGAAAATTTTGTGTTTGTAAAAGATCCTCTTGCCGAGCATACTGAATCTGCCTGGGCCAGGCGGATTGCAAATCCTCTACTGCTCTTTTATGGAAGCAAAAAATGAGTGATGCCCGGACACTGACAAATAATTCCCGGTGTTCTTTGTGTTTTGAAGGAGTACACCTGACAGTGAACATTCATAATCCAGGATCGGTGCTATGCATCTGAGACCACTCTCCTGCTTTACGAGGGGGCGCACGCCATGCGCCCTTACGAGGGGGCGCTCGCCATGCCCCTTACGAGGGGGTGTTCTCCACCTGAGGTTATTACCCGCCGGATAGAGGTTTGTATCCAAGGCATAGCTTCACCGTAGAAAAAGAAGAAAATGCCGGATAATTTTTCCACTTAAGGGACATATGGTCTTCATGAATGGCTGTAAAATTTCCCGGGATGAAAAAGATATTCATTTTATAGTTTTATATCCTATCCTATATGATCATGACTCCCTTCGGCCTCCGGCACTATATTGAAGAGCCGGGGACACCCACAAAAAACCTTAAATGCCCCACGACCGCATTATTTTTTCATCAAAACCTGCCAAAACTGCCCATATTCACATCGACCGGGAGGGTAGCAAGTGAATTTTATTGATTTTTGATACTAAAACCCATACATTCGCTATCTTATTTTGTTATGATTATAGATATATTAGCCCGTTTACGGGAGCGGATCGCAAATGCCTGCCAAAATGCCGGCAGAATGCCTGAAGACGTCCTGATGATTGCCGTCTCGAAGACCTATGGAACCGATGCAATTCGGTCTGTATTCGAGGCGGGTGTAGTGCATTTTGGCGAAAACAAAGCACAGGAACTCCGGGACAAGTTTGCTGAACTGGGTGACCAGATAACCTGGCACTTTATCGGGAGCCTGCAAGCCAATAAAGTAAAATATGTCGTCGACGCTGCGACCTATATCCACTCAATTGATTCATTGAAGTTGGCAAAGGAAATTGCCTCGCAGGCTGCAAAAAAGGAAAAACACCTGAAGTGCCTGGTTGAAGTCAAGACAAGTCAGGAACCATCCAAAGCGGGTATTCTGGACAAGGAAGAGCTGTTCAAAATAGCAGATTTTATCAGAGAACAGCCAGTTCTTGAACTTGTGGGACTGATGACCATAGCGCCTTTTGTGGATGACAAGAAAATTATCCGCGATTCATTTCACTCGCTTGCAACATTACGCGAAGAAATGAAACGATCCGGATATCCCCTGGAGCATTTATCCATGGGAATGACAGGAGATTTTGAGGAAGCAATTGCCGAAGGTGCCACTATGATACGCATAGGCTCGGCGATTTTTGGGAATCGAACATATAACAGATAAAACTATTTTATGAGAATAACGTCTTTACAAATCAAACGGCATGAGTTCGCCAAAAAACTTCGCGGGTTCGACCCTGAAGAAGTGCAGGATTTTCTTGAACAGATATCGCGCGACTTCGAAGAAATTGTGGCCGAAAACGAATCGCTGAAAAAGCAGGTTGAGGAAACAAATACGCAGCTCACCGAATTCCGCCGGATTGAAAAGAATCTTCAGGAAACGCTCCTGAAAGCACAGGAAAATTCTTCCAAAGCTATCGAGTCCACGCGTAAGCAGTCCGGACTCATGATGAAAGAAGCTGAAATCAAGGCTCAGCAAATTATCGACAAAGCCAAGGAACAGGCTAACGACGTACGGAATTCCATTATACAGCTGAGGGAAGAGCGTGATCTGATTATTTCACGGCTTAAAGCGATAATCACGTCACAGTCCAGTTTGCTAGAAATGAAAGTTGAGAGCGCGGGAGAAGAATACGTTCCTGCTGCCGAGAAAAAGACCAGTGAATTGCAAAAAAGACGCCAATTAAATATTGATCAAGTTATAGAAAAGATTATATGAGCGAGTTAAAACAAAAAATTACTGAGACGCTCAGCGTCATCAGAAAACATACTTCAGAAGACTATAAAATCGGCATCGTTCTCGGCACCGGACTGGGCGGGTTGGTTAAGGACATTGAAATTCATTGCGAAATTGAGTATTCCGACATCCCCTTTTTCCCCGTTTCCACCGTTGAATCGCATAAGGGAAAACTGATTTTTGGCTCTATCGGCGGCAAAAATGTTGTTGCCATGCAGGGCCGGTTTCATTATTACGAAGGGTACACGATGCAACAGATCACCTACCCCATCCGCGTAATGAAATTCCTGGGAGTTGATACGTTACTTGTTTCCAATGCCTGTGGCGGGATGAACCCGATTTACCGCCGGGGAGACATCATGGTCATGCTTGATCATATCAATCTCATTGGAGACAACCCGCTGATAGGCGAAAACGAAAATGATCTGGGACCCCGATTCCCCGATATGAGTGAACCGTATTCTTATGATCTTATAGCGCTGGCTGAACAAGTGGCACTTGAGAACCAGATCAAAATGCACAAAGGTGTTTATATTGCCGTTGCCGGACCGAACCTGGAAACCAGAGCAGAATACCGTTTTCTCCGCGCCACCGGCGCAGATGTTGTTGGCATGTCCACCGTTCCGGAATGTATTGTTGCCAATCATATGGGAATGAAGGTTTTGGGATTCAGCATCATCACCGATGAATGTTTCCCGGACACTCTTAAACCGGTCAGCCTTGAAGAAGTTATTGATGCCGCAATGAAAGCTGAACCGAAGATGACTCTAGTTATGAAAGAGACTATAAAAAGACTATCATGAACAGCAAAACATTTCTCTCATACGCTTCGCCTCTCATTTTGGGAGTGCTCATATTCACCTCCTCCTTTCTGGACACAAAGCTGTTTCAGATTGGCGAGTTGAATTTTGCAGTTTGGGTTGTTCTTTCATCTTTTTGTTTTGCCTGCGGCTATTATATGAACAAATCGTTCGGCTGGCACACCGGCGGAAAGATCATCTTCGCGGTCACTGTCGCAACCGCCCTGGTATCGATCTCGGTTATCGCGTTTTTCCGTGAATATTTCCAGACACCGCAACTGACCGGAGAAATTATCCTTCTTTTTGCACTGCGAAATGTTATTTTGGGCAGCATGGGATTTTTTGGACAGGCAATTTGCGAAGTTTTCCTTCAGCAACTGCAGATATCCGGTATGACAGAAAAACTGAAATTTATTGAAGAAACCATCAAAGATGCCCGCAAGGAATCCGATCTGGTAATTCGCGAAGCACAGGTGAAGGCCAATAAGATTGTGAACGAAGCCGAACTGAATGCAAAAAACGTTTTATTGAAGAAAGAACGAATTGAGAAAGAACTCCGTGAGTTCATTCAGATTGAAAAAGAGCTTATAAAAAAATATGAAGAGACCTGAGAAGTCATAGTTAATAACTCAGGTTATGCAAATGCGTGTTTTGAACAGCTATGACTTTTAAGGTTGTGCATCCAACGCTTTGGTCCACGGGCTGAAGCCCGGGGCAAGTCACTAAGAACGTGCACACAACATGAGTTACTAAAATTTTAGCAAATTAATTGATCCCGGCGGGATCACAAGATTTTTAAAGAATAAATTACTGAGCATTAAACGAAATATTGATCTATGTATAAACCAATTCCTGAACCGATAAATTATAACGATTTAGAAAAAGAAATATTAGTCTTCTGGGAAGAAAACGGCATTTTCGAAAAAAGCATTTCAACAAGAGACGAATCCAAATCATTTGCCTTCTACGAGGGACCTCCGACGGCCAACGGCAAGCCCGGCATCCATCACGTTATGGCCCGGACACTGAAAGACATTATCTGCCGTTATAAAACGCTTCAGGGCTATCAGGTGCACCGCAAAGCCGGATGGGACACTCATGGACTCCCGGTTGAAATTGAAGTTGAAAAAGCTCTGGGCATCAAATCGAAAAGTGAGATCCCGGAATTTGGTGTTGAAAAATATAACGAAGCATGCCGCAATTCCGTATTCACCTACAAAGATCTTTGGGAGAAGATGACCCAGCGCATGGGATACTGGATCAACTTTGACAATGCCTATGTCACCTGCTCAAACGAATATATCGAATCGGTTTGGTGGTCACTGAAAACATTGTTCGACAAAGGACTGATCTATAAAGACTATAAGATAGTGCCCCAATGCCCGCGTTCAGAGACCGTGCTTTCATCGCACGAATTGGCCCTTGGTTACAAAATGACCAAGGATCCGTCTGTGTACATCCTGTTCAAGGCAAAAGACAAAGATTTCCATTTCCTCGTATGGACAACCACTCCATGGACGCTTGTTTCCAATGTTGCTCTGGCACTTGGAAAAGATGTTGACTATGTTAAAGTGCTGCACAAAGAAAAAAAGATGGTGCTTGCAAAGGCACGCCTCGCAGTTCTTGACGGTGAATATGAAATCCTGGAAGAGATGAAAGGTGCTGACCTTGAAGGTATTGATTACGAACAACTGATGACCTACGTAAAAGCGGAAAAGAAGGCATTTTACACGATCCTTGCTGATTTTGTCAGCACCGAAGACGGTTCCGGAATAGTTCACATCGCCCCTGCATTCGGCCAGGATGATTATGAAATTTCCAAGAAATATGACCTTCCGCTGCTTCAACCTGTTGACCGCGGCGGCCGCTTTACCGCGGAAGTGACTGATTACGTTGGACAGTTTGTTAAAGACGCCGACGCAGCTATTATATTGAAATTAAGATACGAAGACAAGCTTTACAAGAAAGGAGTGATTGAACACTCCTACCCATTCAGTTGGCGCTTTGACAATGTCCCCGTCATCTATTATGCACGCGAATCCTGGTTCATTCGAACCACGTCGGTGGCTGACCGGATGATCGAACTGAACAGGACAATCAACTGGAAACCACCCGAAGTGGGAACCGGCAGATTTGGCAACTGGCTGGAAGACAACAAGGACTGGGCACTTTCACGCGACCGCTATTGGGCAACTCCGCTTCCTATATGGCTTAGCGAAGACGGCGAAATGTTTGCAGTTGGTTCCATTGCCGAGTTCAGTGAAGGATTTATTGAAGAAGACGGTAAACGGATATCCGTTAAAGACCTCCCTTCCATTGACCTGCATAAACCATTTGTTGACAAAGTATTCTTCGAACGTAACGGTAAAATATTCAAACGCACATCGGAGCTCATTGATGTTTGGTACGATTCAGGAGCAATGCCGTTTGCGCAATTCCACTATCCGTTTGAAAACAAAGAATGGTTTGAAAAGAATTTCCCCGCTGATTATATTTCGGAAGGAATAGACCAGACACGCGGCTGGTTTTATACTATGCACGCGCTGGGCACTTTGCTTTTTGACAGCGTAGCCTATAAAAACGTTCTGGTTGGTGATCTTATTCTTGACAAGGCCGGACAAAAAATGTCCAAATCAAAAGGCAACACAGTTGACCCATTTGCTCTGTTCGAGAAATATGGCGCCGATGCTTCACGGTGGTATCTGATAACCAACAGTCCGCCATGGCGACCAACGTTGTTCAATGAAGATGATCTGGTTGATTATCAGCGCAAGTTCTTTGGCACACTGTTCAACACCTATGCGTTTTTTACGCTTTATGCCAACATCGACAAATTCGATTTCAAACAGAAACTGGTACCTTACGAGACGCGTCCCGAGATTGACCGCTGGATCATTTCGAAATTGAATGCGGTTATTGAGGAATATACTGAGCTTATGAATGGCTATGACGTTACTAAGGCTTCACGGCTTATCTCCTCGTACGTCATTGACGACCTTTCAAACTGGTATGTTCGCCGTTGCCGGCGCCGTTTCTGGAAATCGGAAATGAATGATAATAAAACGGCTGCATATCAAACGTTATACGAATGCCTGGTGACGGTGACCAAACTGGCTGCACCTTTTGTTCCTTTCATGGCTGAAGTTATCTATAAACGTTTGAACGATGCAACCGGGCTTGAAGCGTATGAATCGGTACATTTGTCAAAATTCCCCGAATCAGGGTACCGCGACAAAGAGCTTGAAGTGAAGATGGACATTGCCCAACGTGTGGTAACACTTGGCAGAGCAATGCGCGCTAAGCATAACCTGAAAGTCCGCCAACCGCTTCTAAAGATGATGGTTGCAGTGGATGAAGCGCATCGTGACGCACTCGAAAAAATGAATACGGTCATTCTGGAAGAACTCAACATTAAAGAAATGATAGTATTAACCGATGATGAAGGTATTGTTCAAAAGTCTGCAAAACCGAATTTCAAGGCTATTGGTCCCAAGTACGGCAAGAAAGTTAATCCGGTGGCCAATGCCATCCGCGAACTGACTCCGGCACAGATCAAAACCATAGAGACAGACGGAAAGCTCGAAATTACCGTAGGCGAAGATCAGGTTATTGTGGAGAAAGATGATTTTGATATTATCCGCCATGAAATTCAGGGTTGGATAGTGCAAAGTGAAGAAGGTGTCACCGTAGCCCTTGACACCGAGCTCTCAGAAGATCTTATTGCCGAAGGTTATGCGCGGGAATTTGTAAACCGGGTTCAAAACGTACGTAAAGATTTCGGTTTCCTGGTAACTGACCGTATAAAAATAAGGCTGGCAGCAGAAGCAGGCATTGTTGCAGCTATTGAGAAGTTCTCTGAGTACATAAAGAATGAAACCCTTGCTGCGGATATATCATTTTGCGATGATATGGCAGAAGCAATGTTCGATGATGTGATTGATAATAAAAAAGTTAAATTTCAAATACAGATCGCGTAAACCAATAGGAGGATCGTTATGGCTAAAAAACCTGTTACCGCAAAGAAACCTGTAAAAAAAGTGGCGGTAAAAAAGGCGAAGCCGGCGGTGAAGGCTGCAACTCAAAAAGCTGCCGTTAATAAATCGACTAAACCGGCTGCTGCTGCGAAGAAAGCAGTGAAAAAAACCATTGTCGCAAAACCGGCGGCAAAAAAAGCTGTGCCCGTGAAAAAGCCGGCCAGTAAATCTGTTCCTGTAACCCCGGCGGTAAAGAAAACCATTACTGCCAAACCGGAGGCAAAAAAACCTGTGACTCTTAAGAAAAAAACTTCGGCTGTTAAACCGGCTCCAGCACCAGTTCCGGAACCGGCAAAGCCAAAGAAACAGCCGACTCAAGTGCGCTATAGCAAAGCTGAGCTCGAACATTTTAAACAGCTCATTATAGCCCGGCAGAGCGAAATCATGGACCAATTGCAAAATCTTCGCGATCAGGTTCTTGACCCGACTACCGGGGAATATATAAACGAAAACTCACCCTACTCGCTGCACATGGCTGAGCAGGGAACCGATGCAATGGAACGGGAAAAAATTTATCTGTACGCGCAGCGTGAGAATAAATTCCTGGGCTATCTTGAAGAAGCACTGAAACGCATCGAGTCCGGTACTTATGGCTTATGTATTGAATGCATTGATGAACCTAAAATGCTCTGCAACACCTGTCCGTTAATTCCCAAAGAGCGACTGGAAGCTGTTCCACACTCCCAGTTATGCGTGGAAATTAAAAACAAGCAGGAAAAACACAGAAGACCCTGATTTTTACGGAAGCCTGCTTAAACAAATTCTGTAAGCAGGCCGTATAGTAACTTTTTTTGTGATTCGCTTCCCATAATGGAATGAGGATCATTTTGAAAATCATCAGGCTTGTTTGGACATATTGGCTCTGAAACAATTTGGCGCTCTGCTCTGTCTTATAGTGTGGTTTTTTGCCCTTTGTATTTGAGTTTGTGTTCTGTTTAATCTTTATGGGCGGCACAGTCGCTGCATCTTTTTTGGAATCAGTTAATTATAAGGTAAGGACCTCTTTTTGAAGGCATTATTCGCGACTCTTATTGTGGTTCTATTGGACCAGGCCAGCAAATTATATATCAAAGGATTTGCCATTCCGTTTCTGCATTTTAATCATGATGGCATGTCTCACGGGCGAAGTCTGCCGGTGATGGGCGATTTCTTTCGCATTACCTATGTTGAAAATCCGGGAATGGCATTCGGTATTGAAGTGACCCCGACAATAAAACTGTTCATTTGTCTTTTCTCCATTCTCGCGAGCATCGGTCTTTTTTATTATCTCTACACGGTCCGGAAACACAACTTCAGTCTCAGGCTCTCGTTGGCACTGATACTGGGCGGAGCACTAGGGAACCTCATTGACCGGCTGTTCTATGGTGTGTTTTACGATTACGCCCCCCTATTCTATGGCCGGGTTGTTGACTTCCTCCATTTTTCCTATGGTGCAAGAAGCTTTCCCATATTTAACGTTGCAGATTCCGCAGTCACCGTCGGTGTCTGCCTAATGCTTCTTTTTTATAAACAGAACCAGGAAGAGCCCGGCGTTGCAACAAGCGATGAACCGGTTGCACCGGACAGCGAAAAAACCGTTGTGGAAGGCGAAGAACAACAGGTCTCCGGCGAACAGGCTGTCAGCCCTGACGTTACCCCCGCGAACAATGATGGTGCAGCTACGGCTCATGATGGAGATGTAATAACCGATTCCAAGCCACTAACCTCCAACACCTGACATGGCAAATTTGATAACAGAACGATGTTATCGGTTTGAAATGCCGGATGGAAAGAAAAAAGAACGCTTAGACAAATTTCTCACCAATAATTTGGAAAACGCCACCCGGTCACGCATTCAAAAACTGATTGATGCCGGTTACGTGAAAGTTAATGGCATTCTGAAAAAAGCCAACTACAACGTGCAGCCCGCTGATCTCATTGAAGTGACCATCCCCTGCTCTCCCCGTCCCGAATTCACGGAAGCCGAAGAAATACCCTTGGATATAGTCTATGAGGATGAATACCTGCTTCTGGTTAATAAACCCGCAGGTATGGTTGCGCACCCTTCGTTCGGCCATTATACCGGGACACTGGTTAACGCTCTCATGCATCACACGGAAAACCTGAGCAAGTTTAATGACACACCCGGACGACCCGGTATTGTTCACCGCATTGACAAAGATACCAGCGGATTACTGATAATTGCAAAGAACGAAGACATACACGCGCAGTTGTCAGTCCAGTTCTCGCGACACACGATTGAGCGGGAATATTGGGCAGTGGTTTGGGGAAAGATGAAAGAGCCGGAAGGAACAATCGACACATTCATTGCACGCAGCAAGAAGGACAGAAAGAAGTTCACCGCGACGGAATCAGAGGGAAAACATGCAGTATCCATGTATAAAGTGCTGGAGGAATTTGCATTCACGTCCCTGCTTTCCATGCGCCTAAAAACCGGCAGAACACACCAGATACGGGTACATCTTTCGCACCTTGGCAAACCAATTTTTGGTGACGCAACCTATGGCGGCACCTCCATTCACGCAGGCGAACAGACGCCCAAGCTGCGCGCCAGAGTGGAGAATCTTCTTGAGATAATGCCGCGTCAGGCCCTTCATGCCAAAACCCTCGGCTTCATCCACCCTGCCACCAAAGAATTTATGAAATTTGATTCAGAACTGCCGACTGACTTTAAGACGTTATTGGATGAGTTGAGGAAGCAGGTATAACATCTTCTGCATCAGTTCTTGTCCTTCTTCTGCTCTATTGTATTAGCACCCACCGTATATGCGTACATTGCTGAAGTCACGAAGTGCAAAGTTATACCTTCATATTCAACTGTCCCCGATTTATCAATAGATGTGACCATAGCAGATGATAAATTATTTTTCCTGCAAAACTGCAACAGCGACTTCAGTTCACCAGGATTATTGAAATAACGATCGCTCCATTTTATTTCAACTGCCCAGGAAGGCTTTAAGTTTTTGGCACTGAGTCCAATCAAATCGACCTCGCCTTTCTCAGACCCTTCACTCCATCTTGCATAATATGGAGTGTACCAATCTCTATGAAGCCATTGAGCCATAATTGCTGTCTCCACTAAATTTCCCAAATGTTCATTTGTCGAATTTATCGGGCCAAATAAGGCGGTTCGGAGACTTGGATTCGTAAGATATATCTTATAAAAAGTTGCACGTAAAAACCGTTTTGCCGAGGCGTCAACACGGTTGACAACCCTTATGAGAAAAGCTGATTCAAGATATTGAATATATTTTTTTAGAAGATTTTTATCCACTCCACTGTTCTGGGAAAGTGCATCCAGCGAAACTTCATTGCCTGTATTATAGGCAAGAACACTAAAGAATGCATTCAACTCCTGAACGTCCTGAATACCATAAAGACTGGGCAAATCGCGTAAAAGGACTTTATCGATGATATCGTTTTTTATATAACGTGAAGGATTTGCCTGCATTCTTTCCGAAAATATTATCTCCGGATACCCGCCAAAGTTTATATAATTAAGGAAATGATCATTTATTTCTTTATTGTTTATCGTACCGTAGAAGTCCATCAGATTCCCCTGCCATGTAATACTCAAAGGACGAATTAAATGACCGAAATTTTTCATTGCTATGTATTCATGAAAGGTAAGTGGTGGAAGCATAAAATCGGTAAATCTACCCGCACCGCTCTCTGTGGTTTTAAGGCGCAGCGCGGCGGCGGCAGATCCTGAGACAATAAATTTGTTACCCGGATAACTGTCAACCAAAGATTTAAGGTGAACTTCCCACTCCTTTAAGTATTGTATCTCATCGAAAAAAATAAACCATCCTTTCTTCTCTGCAATTTTTACAGTCTCCCGTACCATGGAAAAAAGTTGTTCCAAGCCCAAGTGCAGATAAATCGGATTATCTATACTGATAAATGCTATTTTTTGAGAATTAATTCCGTTCAGCAGCAGCTCGGCTACTGCATGATGCATCATCACCGTTTTCCCAACACGTCTCGGGCCCATCAAAACAACAGCCCGTTTAATCTCGGTTTCCGCGATTAATGGAGAAAACAAGTTAAAATATAATCGTGGTGGAAGTTCAGCAAATTCGTCTTCTATTGTGCCACTGACCCACCAGGGATTTTCAAAACGAAGTCTTTCCTGTACAAGTTCAGGAGAAATTGAGGCAATTTTAAGTTTTTTAGCCATTTTATTGAAATAGTATATATTGATCTATATTATTTTGTATAATCTATGCAAATAAGGAATTATTTGCAAATTTTCTACCTTAATTTTCAGCACAAATTCTGTTGGTCTAATCACGAGCTCCGTAGGTGCGACACATCGTATAAAACCGAATTGCCAAACTAAAAGAATAATGTCGTCCTCTCGGGCCTACAATAATGTCAACCTTTCGGGTTTTCGCGGCAATATGCCTGCTAAAACCAGCTTTTATTTTCCACAAAAATATATCAGGCACAAAGCCAGCCCCGTGGGGGCGGAATTATTGTAGCAACATTTTAACGATGCCAGCCCAAAGCCCTGAAAGGGCGGAATTATTGCAGCAAATTTTAAAAGTGTCGTTTACTGTTGGAAGCAAATAGTCTGAAAAACCAAATCTGCGTGGTTCCAGATAGAAACGCATCCATATTTTTTCCACACAAGACATCCCTCTCCGCATCTCCCAATGATGTCAACTTTGTGTACACCGCAAAATGCTGATCGTAAAATTGTTTCCGATACAGCTTGAATTAGGTGGATTCCCACCTTCGTGGGAATGACTTTCGTGAACGGTACTAGTCAAGTTGACACCATTTCCCCATTTCCTCCTCTCCCCAAGCTTCCCTATATTAACAATATCAATTACAATTTACTTGGCATGAACAACAAAATTATTATTCAGGCTCGCGACATTACCAAATCCTATATCATGGAGAAAAAGACCTTCGAAGCGGTCAAAGGCGCCTCCCTTGATATTTATCAAAACGAAATTTCCGTTATTATCGGCGCGTCCGGTGCGGGGAAAAGCACGCTTTTACACATTCTGGGTGCATTGGATAAACCAACGTCCGGCACGGTGCTCATAGATGGTGTGGAAGTTCATAAACTGAACGAAAAAGAGATATCAAAATTCCGTTCGAATAAAATCGGGTTCGTGTTCCAGTTCCATCACCTGCTGCCCGAATTCTCGGCGGGTGAAAACATCGCCATCCCGCTCATGCTTAACGGAAAAAGCAAAAAAAGCGCCCTTCACAGGGCGGATGAATTGCTTGAACTTACCGGATTACTAAACAGGGGTGACCATAAACCGGCAGAGCTTTCCGGCGGCGAGCAGCAGCGCGTGGCAATTGCCCGCGCACTTGCCAATAACCCGGATATCATTTTTGCCGATGAACCCACCGGTAATCTCGATTCCGCCAACAGCGAGATCATCAACACGCTGTTTCAATCGTTGCGGGATAACCTGAAAAAAACGTTTGTAATTGTTTCGCACAACGCGGGACTCGTGAAACTAGCCGACCGCATTTTCGAAATAAAGGACGGCATCATCAACAGTATTCAGGAAGAGGAATAGGGGCAACTAACCGGCATCAAGTTCACTGATGCGGCACACAGCCGCAAAAGTGCAGAACCGGCAGGGATTGTAACCCGCTTTTTTATATGGCTGCACCGGAAAAACACCATTTTGCATTTGGGCATTGAACTGCAAAATTTTTTCTTTGGCGTTTTTCATCATTGCCTCTGCGCTTTTTGTCATCTCCGCCACATCCTCATCGGACGTATTTGCAGCAGACAACGAACCATGCGCTTTTGATTCACCAAGATAAATCCTGCCCAGATCTTTCACTTTGGTTTTCAACTGGTAAATCTCAGGCATCGATGGATTGAACTCACCACCATGCTTCGCCTCCAGCACCTGTTTGGCCGCTTCCAGATATATCGGCAACTGCAATGATATGCCGTCTTCTACCAACAGCCTCTTGGGTGCGGAACCGGTTTTATAGTCAATTACAGTAAAAATTTTCTTCTCTTCATTCACGTCGATGCGGTCAATCTTTCCGCGTAATTTTAATTCATCAATCAGGATGGGCGGATTCTCTTCTTTATCGGCGAATTTTCCAAATGACGTTTCGAATAACGCCGGAGTGAACAATGCCGGCTGGCGCTCATAGGAAAGGAAATTAAACAATATGGACTGCTCTTCATTTCCGTTAATGCCCAGAATACGTTCCCTGTCCCAGAAAGATAACGTAACATGAGCATTTTCGCTTTCAACAACTTCCCTTGCTATGGAGAAAAGCTTTTTACCTGCGGCAGAGAAAACAGCGTCATCACACTCAGACAGTTTGATATCGTTGGCCACGCAATCGGAAAGAAAACGGTCAAGAATATCGTGAAGTATTGAGCCAATCGTCCTTGAGTCCGCTTCTTCTTCGGGTTCTTCAATTTCCTGCAGGCGGAGAACACGCTCAGCATAATATTTATAGGGGCACCCGGCGTAGCTCTCGAACTGTGAAATTGAATAGTATTTGTCTTTTTCTTTAGCCAGTTTGGTCAAAGCATCTTCTGAAAGAATTTCGTTTTGCAGAACTCCGTTATAGGCAGCGAATGCTTCCTGATTGGACCTGCGTCCTTCATTGACTTCAATTTGTCTCTCGATGGTTGCGGGTAGTTCTCCTAATACGTGGCTGTAGTTTTCCTTATCAACCGCCGAGAATGCGCCTTTTCCAATTGCCTTCAACAGTTCGCCACGACTGTAAAAGTCTGTAGTAAAACCGGTTGGCTCAACCTCTGTGACGGCGAATGCTTTCTTGAATGCAGCGAGAAAACGCGAAGGCATCAGCTCCTGCTGGTCACCTTTCAGCGGGTAGGACAGATATACCCTTTTATTCCATGTTTCAAGAGATTGATAGAACGCATATTGCTGGTCATAAAGATGACGCTGTTCAGATTTTGCCAACTTCTCCGGCGTGAAAAGATCGGAGGAAAAGCGTGACGGAAAATTTCCATCAAACAGACCGCCAATGAAAACATAATCGAACTTCAATCCACGTGCTTCATTAGGCGTTGTGACGGTGATACCGTATCGTTGCGGTTCCCGCCCGGTGAAACGCGTAAAACTCAATGCCTGCTGCAAATTCTTCAGGTAGAACGACAAACGCTTCCTGATATCTTTTCCATATTCAAGCTCAAGCAACGCGGTCACTTCATCAAGCGTTTCCAGGAATCCGGAAACCGCGCCAAGCACTTTTCCGGCTTCGATGGTAGAGAAACTCCGCATAACCGATATGAAATTAAAACCGGAGATCAGCTTCTTTGTCTGTTTCCTGAATTCCGCGGGGGAGAATTCACCCCGGAACGGATCAAGTGTTTTGGCTATATATTCAACAGCCTTGGTAACACGCTCCACGCGGTCAACATCATATTTTTCAAGATCACCGTTATGCTCTTTGACCTTTGCCTGCTTCAGGGTCTGCAGCCAATATTTTCTGCCGCCCACCACGTTGAACTCTTCTGCCACCCACTGAAAATCATACACCGAGCATTTCTCCAGCGGGATCAACCCCGCGGAGAAGGTCTTAAACACCGTCTTGAAATAAAAATCACCGATCAGGATTTCAAAGTAACTGAGTATATCAATAACAGGCAACAGAGAGCGGAGATACGGACGGTCGGTAAGATTCAGCGGCAAACCATATGCGTGAAATGTATCACGGACAACCGGCGCATATTGATCGATGAGATTAAAGAGAACACAAATTTTTGAGGGCTGCACCTGTTCTTCAGTGCACAGCCGCTTCACTTCCCGCGCAATAAGCTGCACCTCTTCCGGAAGTGTTCGCCCCGTAAAGGATTGGATGTGCTCCTGAAACCGGCGGTCAGGCGCCACCTGCCGGGTAAAAAATAATTTACTTTTCAATGCTGCCGTGAATGCTGAAGTCCTTACAGGCTCGGCATCTTCCACTTCACTGAATCCACGCGTCTGAAATTTCTGATACACCTCATCCAGGCAGCCAAACACTTCGCGGTTACCAATGTGATAATTAAAATCAAGAAACAATTGTGCCTGTGGAAGATTGGCGAGCAGACTTACAAATTCAACTTCGAGTGCAGCGAACTCGGAAAACCCCTGAACAATGGTATACTCTGCGCCCGGATAGGCCCCCTTGAAAAGGTCCGGGAGCGATTCAAATTTGGAACAGATCAACCTGAAAATATCGCCGGTATCGGCATAGCCCGTGTTCTTCAGCTTGTTCTGATAAATTTCAAAAATGCGGACAATATCCTGCAGCTTGTTTTTTTCATACTCTGTCTGCAGGTGTTCAGCTTCCGAAAGCAGATCGGCTGCCGTGATGTTCTCCCGCTTCCAAATGGCAAACACTGCAAGCAAACGCTTTTGCACACCTTCCGGCATTTCGCCCTTATACGGTTTAAAATACTCTGCCTTGCTTTCACCCACCGCCTGCCGAAGAAAAACATACGCGGCGGCATCGTCAATCATTTTCAAAGAAATGCCGGCCTGCCCAAGCAGGCGGACAGCAACAGACTGCAGCGTTTCAATATTTAGCCGGTGAATACTGCGTGTTGCGCTGGTTGAGATAAATTTCATCCGCAGTTCACGGACACTTCGGTTCGTCGGTACGATAAACACCAATTTCTCCAGCTCGCTTTTGCTGCGGTATTCTTCAACCAGTTCAGTCAACTTGACCGATTGTATGCCTGACTTCGAAAGGATCATGGCTGTTTGTTGTTCTCCGCGTTCAACCGTATTCTTGCTTCAAGTTCCAGTGTGCGGATCTTATCCTTATAAAAATTATATTCGTTGAGTTTTTGAGTGCCGAGCGATGCATCGGAATTTCCTTCCCAGCGCCGGCACAAATAAAGAGGCTCGTATATCCTGCCAATCTGATAGATCCTGCTTACGGCCAATGCCACCGCGTAATCTTCGCCATAGCTGGTGTTGGGGAAATTTATTTTGCGCAACACCGGCGTATAGAACGCGCGTGGAGCACCAAGCCCGTTTATACGTAATGCATTGTTCCGGCCATTCTCGGGTGTCCATTCTTTGTGATCAATCAAACCCGGTGGTATTTCTTCCAATGCAAAATTGGTCATTTGATAGGAGCCGATGACCATGGCACAGTTCTCTATGTAGAAAACAGTTGCAATTTTCTTCAATGTATCCGGACCGTTATAGAGATCATCGCTGTCCAATTGAACAACAAATTTTCCCGCCAACGGACTGTGAACGCCAACATTCCAACATCCGCCAATTCCCAAATCAGTTCTGTCGGGAATTATGTGTATCACCCTATTATCACTCTTTGCGTACGCAGCCACTTTTTCGGAAGTGCCATCGGTTGAGTGGTTATCGATGACAATAACATTGAAAGGGAATTCTGTTTTTTGTTTAAGCGCTGATTCTATCGCATTGCCTATGGTAGCGTTCCGGTCTTTCACCGGAATGATCACCGATAGTTCCACAGGGAATTCCTGCTCATTCACGGCGATAAAGTCAAACTCAGGGTGCAAATAGCCTCCAACGCGAAGCAAATGCGCGGTAACAGCCCATTCCATTTCAATCTGCACTGCCCGGTTTTTGGGGTCAACATAATCAAACAACTTTTCACCTGACTTGCGAACATCCGGCTCAGACATAGTATATAAATATTCATTCAGGTGCAAAATCCGGTGTTTTTCTGATATACGCAATCTCAGGTCATAGAGACCGGCATGTTCATAGTCCTGATCCATTGCTGCAACAGCTTCACGCGCGGCAGCAGTTTTAAAGAACAACAGGCCGCCAAAATTGAAATCGTCGCGGAGACTCCCTTTCTGATACTCAATTAACGGATGTGGTCCGGTAACGCCGTTTTTTGTTTCAAGATAATCAGCGTAAATCATTCCCGCACCGGTTGCCTCTGAAACCTGAATCAAACGTTCCATTGCAAATTGACCGGGGGTAATTTCCGATTGGCTGAGGCACAGCACAAAATAGTCAGTTTGTACTTTCTCCAAATAGGAACGGATGGCAGAAGATGAAAAAAACTGTTCCACGGCAAGGGATTCAATTCCTCCGCTTGTTCCATGGCTGTTCTGCCCTATCACCGCGATAAGAGCATCAATAGTCGCGCCTGTCCAGGCCCACGCCGCTGTCTGTTCATTGTATCCGTCTTCCAACGCACGGAAAAAGAACGTGACGTTATGCATCTTGTAAACTCCGATATATTGTAGTATTTAAATGTAAGGGAATAAAACCGAATGAGGAAAACGTAAGAAAAAGAAATATGAGGAATTGCAATACTTGTTCAGGGAGAAAAGGTTGTTGGCTTCCTGACAAAATAAACGTTCGCCGTTAACCGATGATTATTTCCAGTGGGTTAGCCGTTCAAATACCGGGTTTTGACTTGACCTGTTTCTAATAAGCCCTGATCAGTAATTCTGCAGGAATATTCAGGTTCTTGCTTAATGAACGGATCATGGCAAGACTTAATTTGCGTTTCCTGTTCAAAATTTCTGAGGCCCTGCTTTTTGAGCCGAGTATTTTAGCCAATTGAGCTGCATCAATCTGCATTTGCTCCATTCGGAATTTAATTGCTTCGACCGGATCCGGTTTGTCAATTGGAAAACAACGCGCTTCATAACTGTCTACAAGAATGGATAATACTTCCAGTTCATTAAATTCGTCACTGTTAACCGACAGGTTCTTATGCATCAATTCATAGATCCGTGAAACAGCTTTTTTCAATTGTGATTTGTTTTTAATCGGTTTTATCATAGGTTACGTCCTTTACATCAACTTTATCATACTCTTTATGTGAACCTATCCAGACAATAAATACAAGTCCAAGCTTATACTCAATGTCGGTTATCAATCTGTAGTCATTTCCTTTTATATTAAATACCACTCTTTTATTACTGATAACAGAAGCTGACCGAAACACAGCTTTTACTTCTTGTGGCGTTTTCCATGAGGCGCACCTCACTTCATCAAACCATGCCTTAAGTGGTTGTTCAGCCAAAGGGTGCGATTCCCAGAACCTGATCAAAGTATTTCGCGCAATAACTCTCATAAAAAAGGTATGCTATTTGTTCCCAAAATGGGAAATTTCATTTTGAAATGCAAGGTGAAATTCCATGGTATAGATACTTGATACTCGCAAAGCAGCTATTAGTTAAACTCTGTGATGCCTGATCTCAGACGTATGAGGAAGGTGACTAAGCCCGAAATTTCTATGTGTATCAGGCACATGAGTGCCCTCCCTCTAAAGCTCCAGTTTCTTTTGCTCCAGTTCATCCCAGCGATGATAGAGAGCGACCACTGTTTTCTTTGCCTTATCAAGGTCCGCAGTGAGCGCGTCAAGATTATCGAAGTGCTTTTCGTAAAAGTCAGGCGATGCAAACAGCGCTTCTATTCTTTCTGCCTCCGCTTCAGCTTTCATGATGTCTTCTTCAATGGTTTCAAGCTCTTTGGCCTCTTTCCAAGGCAGTTTTTTCTCTTTGGTTTTCTGTCTGGTCACTTCTTTTTTATCTGCCGCTGATGCTGCAACAGCGGGGGCTTTCAATCGTGCCTTCCGCTTCTCAATATAGTAATCATAATTCCCCTCACTGAAATGCATGGAGCCGTTCCCCTCAAATGCCAGAATACCATTACACACCCGGTTCAGGAAATACCGGTCGTGACTGACCACCACAACACACCCGTCAAATGCCGTGAGAGCTTCTTCCAGCACACGCAGTGTTGGCAGGTCAAGGTCGTTGGTCGGTTCATCGAGCAGCAAAAAATTTCCGCCGTTCTTAATTATCTTGGCAAGTGTGAGCCGGCTTTTTTCGCCGCCGGAAAGCTTGCCTACCTTTGTGTTAATGCGGTCATCAGTAAACAGAAAACGTTTGAGGTAATTCCAGACCGTTATCTGTTGCTTGCCAAACTTTATTTGCTGACTTCCCTGCCCGATGGCCTCAACCACCGTGTCTTCGTCATTCAACAGCAGGCGTGACTGATCGACATAATTAAAATCCGTTTTCTCTCCCATCTCAATAAGCCCATGATCGGGCATAATTTCACCCAGAATGGCCCGCAACAACGTTGTCTTGCCCGTTCCGTTTTTTCCCACGATGCCCAGTTTCCGTCCTTTCTCGAAAATAAAATCAAGATCGGAGAACAGGGTACGACCGCCCAGGGTGATCCCAACTTTGTGCAGTTCGAGAATTTTCTTTCCAAGAATTTCTGCCGGCGGAATTATCATATCCACATCAAGTTCAACTTCCATGTTTTCCTGGGATGCAACTTCATGATAGGCATCAAGCCTGCTTTTTGCCTTTGTTCTTCTGGCCCTTGGCCCGCGTACCACCCACTCAAGTTCCCGCCGCAAAAAGTTTTGCCGTTTGCGTTCTTCCACTTCCTTAACTGCATAGCGCTCAGCTTTGTTGATCAGGTAATCAGTGTAATTTCCCTGGTGAGAATAAAATTCACCCGATGCAAGTTCAACAATCCGGTTGGCGATCCGGTCAAGAAAATACCGGTCGTGGGTTACAAAGATGCAGGTGCCTTTATAGTCAGCCAGAAAATCTTCAATCCATTCAATGGATTCAGTGTCCAAATGGTTGGTGGGTTCATCCAGTATGAGCAGGTCCGGACGCGATATCAGGGCCCTGCAAAGGGCAACACGGCGTTTTTCCCCGCCGGACAGGGTTGCAATGTCGCGTCCTGCATCCGGTGCGTGCAGCGAGTCTATCAGAAGCGCGATCTTTCTTTCAACGTCCCACCCATCCAACTGGGCAATCTTCTCTTCAAGAATATGCCTCCGGTTCGAGTCATGCGGCAATTTCTCGTATTCATCAAGCAATTCAATAACCCTTGTTGCACCAATTTTAATATTATCGTGCACATTCATGCTCTCATCCAGGGTGAAATCCTGGGACAGAAAACCTATAACCAGATCCTTCCGTTTTGCTACTTCGCCGGAATCGGGCTGCAGAAGTCCTGAGATAACTTTCAAAAATGTTGATTTGCCTGCGCCATTGCGGCCAACCAGACCAATACGGTCACCTTCATGCACACTAAGCGAAGCCTTGTCCAAAATTATCTGTTCTCCGTAATGTACTTCAAGTTCCATTGCAGTGAGTATTACGGGAGTAATTGCGTTGCTTTTCATCAAATCCGGGTATTGTGGTTAGAAAAATTCAGACCCTAATTTATGAAAAGCCGGGGGATAAATTGAGTCTAAATCGCTGCCTTATTAAAAGCCACCGCAATGCAGACATTTTAATTCATCATTCCACACCCGGAATAAAATCTTTATCTTGGGGACAGATTATTCAAAAACTTCAACAAAGATACTTTTTATGATAAACGACAATGAGTTCTGGCTGTTCTTACAAAAAGCTATCCGCAAAGATGGCGTGGCTGTTTTTTGCGATGTGGTCTCTTCTGTGGGATCATCGCCCGGCAAAGTGGGCTTTATGATGGGTGTTACGCTCGCGGGCGAGATCCGCGGCACCATTGGCGGTGGTGTCATGGAATTCAACATGATCAAGGTCGCACAGAAGCTTGCAAAGCAAAAACGCAGACGCTCAGAGCTCGTACTGCAAAAGCACAAAAAAAATGTGCAACACAGTTCCGGACTGCTTTGTTCCGGTACCCAGATCATTTCAATGAACCGTCTGGACAGCCGGGATCTTCCGGTGATCAAAAAGATCATTACCGCCGTGAAAAATCACGAAGACGGGCTGCTCAGGTTAACAGAAGATTCGTTCGAATATAACACACCGACCGAGGAAGTGACCGAACTGAGAAAATTTTCCCAGAAGGGCCAGAAGTGGGAATATCGTGAACTCTATGGTCAGCCGGATACTATATACGTTCTTGGCGGCGGACACGTAGGGCTCTCTGTTTGCAAGATCATGAACTCCCTTGGTTATTATGTGGTGGTGTTCGATCCACGACTTACGGCCCCAACCGTTTTGAACAATGTTTACGCGGATGAAATCATTATATGCGATTATGAAGCTTGCGCCGGATTTATCAAAGAAGGACTGAAAAGCTATGCTGTGGTTGTAACGTCAAACCGCGTTTCGGACCTGGGAGCGCTTAAAAGCATTCTGCATTTGAAATTCCGTTACCTTGGCGCCATGGGAAGCATCTCAAAAATAGCGACTATAATTAAAGGTTTGAAGGAAGCCGGATTCACGCCCGAACAGATTAAAAAAATTCACGGCCCGGTTGGATTGGAAATTGCCGCTGAAACACCCGATGAAATAGCCATCAGCATAGCAGCGGAATTGATAAAAGTACGTAACAGTCCAGTAACCAATTAAATTTGCAGTAAGTAAACGAATTCCGTAGGGGTTCAAAATTTTGAACCCCTACATTTAATGCCTATCCATTCCCTCATCCTGTCCAGCTATAATACTCCTTACCGTTCAATCTGTTGAGAGAGATGAAACTCATTCGAGGTGGTTGCAATTCAGATTTTTTGTTTTATCTTTCAGGCAAAAATATAACCACTCATCCTTCAAGAGGCGCACATGAATTTTGAGTTAACTGAAGATCAGTTATTGATACGGCAGACGGCAAAGGAATTTGCCGAAGCAGAGATCGCTCCGTCCACCATTGCCCGCGACATTGCAGCGGAATTCCCCTACGACATTGTAAAAAAGCTGGGAGAGCTTGGCTTTCTCGGTATGATGGTTTCGCCGGACTATGGCGGTGCCGGATTGGACACCATCAGCTATGTTCTTGCCATGATCGAAATTTCCAAAGTGGATGCGAGCCTTGGCGTCATTATGTCCGTCAATAACTCTCTGGTCTGTTGGGGACTGGAGACTTATGCTTCCGATCATATTAAACAGAGCTATCTGACCCCCCTGGCAAGCGGACAAAAGCTAGGCGCCTTTGCGCTCTCCGAGCCCGAGGCCGGCAGCGACGCCACCAATCAGCGCACTTATGCCGAACGGGATGGCGACTCCTATATAATCAATGGCATCAAAAACTGGATCACCAACGGCACCAGCGCCGATTATTATCTTGTGATGGCTCAGACAGACAAGGAAAAAGCACACCGGGGCATTTCAACCTTTCTGGTGGAAAAAGGCACACCCGGATTTGAGCATGGAAAAAAGGAAGACAAGTTGGGTATTCGCAGTTCGGATACCTGCTCCCTCACGTTCACCAACTGCCGTGTCCCAAAGGAAAATTTGATCTGGGAAGAAGGCAAAGGATTTAATTTTGCCATGAACACGCTGAACGGCGGACGCATCGGCATAGCCTCCCAGGCCATTGGCGTGGCTGTTGCTTCACTTGAAGCATCCGTAAATTATGCCAAACAGCGGAAAGCATTCGGCACTCAGATCGCCAATCATCAGGCAATTCAATTCAAGCTGGCAGACATGGCTGTGAAAGTTGAAGCAGCAAAGGCATTAACGTTTCAGGCCGCGGCTTTGAAAGACGCACATAAAAGTTACGTAAAGGAAGCTGCCATGGCAAAGCTATACGCATCACAGATAGCGGTTGAGTGTGCGCTTGAGGCCATCCAAATCCACGGCGGTTATGGCTACGTGCGGGAATATCAGGTTGAGCGCTATCTGCGTGATGCGAAGATAACCGAGATTTACGAAGGCACATCGGAAATTCAGCGGATGGTAATAGCAAGAGCTTTGCTGAGCTGATTACAGTGTAATTGTTCTAAAAACCATTTTACACCTCGTCAACATATATGCGTTGGCGAGGTGTGTTATTATGTTATGTCTTTCGTATCACGAACATTCGTACAATGTAAGAGTAGTTGAGGCGTCCCCCAGATCGGTGAAAATCTGTTAAAACCCGTGTTCCGCAGAATGGTTTGGGAGTCAGCGTAAAATATAATTATACAGCATAACCCCTCACCTCCAAATCGCTACGTATGCGGAGATCAGCTCCTTTGCTCAAAGGGAAAGGCTTCCATTCTGGTATAAACTGTGGAATTGAGACCAATTGTGGTTTCCTGATAGAGTTCGAAGCGGGCAGATTCCCGCGTTCGCGCATAGACGGCAACTAAAAGACATAATAGTCATCTATGGGTTAACAGACTCAAATCCATTAATGGGTTTTGTTCGCCCCTATTCAGGGACGGAGCGCGCTTGAGCATATAACCGCGGGCTTGCTCCCGCGGTTATTCAAATTTAGTCCCTTCGGGACATGAACAAATCATAATAATGTTAACCCACCATGCTGAGAGGTACATATTGACCATTGGAAGCTCTGTCGTTCAAATTTTAAGTTGACGCGCATGCGGCCCGACTAAAGCGGGATTTCGGCCTTTCTGCAGACAGACCGGTTGTACTCAATTTTCATGGGAATGAAAACGCTTCACCAACTGTGCTAAGTTGATGTCTATGAGCGGCAGGGAATAGTGTACCCTTCTTCATTTTAGGGCTATACAATTCAATAACAGATCGACTAATCTGGCATTCCCTCTATTTCAGAACCACCAAAGATTTGGTAACTCTCTGTCCCTCAGCCTCAAGCGAATAGAAATAGACACCGCTTGCATAGTTTCGTGCATCCCAATGTATTACATGCGGCCCTCTCGACGTATAACCGCTATATAACCCCGCAATAAGTTCACCCGAGGCCGAATACAAATTAACACGCACATTACCCGCCTTCTGGGCGGTGAATATGATAGTGGTTGCCGGATTGAACGGATTAGGATAGTTTTGCTGCAACACATAATCCGGCTGATGTTCGAATTCACCGGGGAATACGGATGTTGTGACATCCCTCAAAATTTTATTGGCCAGATCAATGTACAATGCTCCCGGCTTAAAATTGAGAAGGAAACTGAACGCCTGATCGTTTTGATTGTTCATCACCCTGATCACGGTATCCTGAGTTCCGTCCGAAAACTTCAGGTCAACAGGCATCGTAAAAAACGTTCCGGTTTTTTGCAACTGCGAGAGAATAATATCTGTTTGGTAGGCCCCTTGCCCGGTCCTGAAACTGTTCACCGTCGGAGAATATATCGGGTAACCACTTCCATAAATCCACTCATCGAAGAAATACTTCAAAGGAATGCCGGCAATTGCTTCCGCAACCGATTTAAAGTCTTCCGTTGTGGCCACATTATAGCTCAATTCAGGTTTCACAAGATAAGCCCTGAGGATTGCAAAGAACGTAGAATCTCCCACAACATTGCGCAGCATGTGCAGCACAATGCATCCTTTCGCATAGGAACGGTTATAGTTGAATATTGAAGCGGTTCCGGATATATCAGAAAGATACAGGGAACCAGAGGCCTGTTTGGCGTTTATCATTTGCGCGGCAATAAATGATTCAAGTCCCTTTGCGCCATTTTTGGCTTCGTAATAAATCGCCTGCCCATAGGTAGCAAACCCCTCATTAAGCCAGATGTTGCGCCAGTCCTTGCAGGTCACGCGGTCACCGAACCACTGATGGGCCAATTCGTGCGCTATTAAGTCCTCAGTAAATCTGCCTAGTGAAGTACACGTTTGATGCTCCATTCCGCCGCTCCAGCCAAACTGTGCATGTCCATATTTCTCCCGCACAAACGGATACATGCCAAATAAATTACTGAACAAGGTCAGCATTGCCGGGGTCTGGTCTATTGCCGGTTTTGCGACATCAAAGGTCTCCGGGTAAATATAGTTGGTCACCAGCATGGAGTCAGTGGCCGTATATTTCCAATAGAGATTGTATACCCGGTAGTTTGTCATGGCTATCATGAGCAGGTAATGGGAAATCGGATAGGAAACATGCCAGTGGGTTCTGCGCATATTTCCCGGAAGTTCCTCTTCGCTGATGAGCGATCCGTTTGAAACCACTTTAAAAGAATTAACAGCGGTAATAATAACGTCTGCTGAATCCGCCTTATCTCCCGGAGTGTCTTTGCAGGGGAACCAATCCTTGGCACCATAGGGTTCACTAAGCGTATAAACAGCGGGCACTTCATTGTGAGTGCCGAACGTGAAACTGCCAAAGCCTGTGCTTGCGGGATTGCCATGATAATATACGATGACATCAAACCGCTCACCCTTCGCATAGCTTTTGTTCAAGTCAACGTGCAGCGTGTCATGAAGGTGTGCAAAAGCCAGTCGTATCCCGTTGCACAACACGGAATCCGTTGTGAGCACGCTGGCAAGATCGTAATAGCAAGAGACAAGACCATCGCGAGCGGCTGTAGCGCCTACTGTTGTTGCGCCCGAAATCATGGACTGATCGTAGTTTATATTCAGGTCAAGTTTATAATAAGCGATGTCATAAGAAGGATCGCCGGGATAGGCGCGGAGGTTGTTTACCAGGGTCCTTGCATCATGAGGAAGGGCAGTTTGCGAAAGATCCTGCGCATTTATTGCTGACGAATATACCACGATGAAAAGAAGCAATAAAAATCCGGACGCACAGCCGCTCAACTTATCGCAAACCACCGGCAAACCGGCAATAAAACGTTGAGCTGAACTCCCTGAGGCCAAATGATTATGTAGAACATGCTGTATTTTCATACCAATACCGGGTATTGTTTCCTTGTTTTTTAGGATATATCTGATATTTGCCAAAATGAGCATTCGCTTCAAAATGCATGGAATCATTGATTATAACGTAATAAAAAAACTGACAATTGGCTATGGAGAAGAGAACAGACTATGGGAAGTGGAACCTTTGCTAAATAATGCCGGGCATCTGTAATCACATGCTGTGAAGAACAACTGCTTATCGGGTCATGGATAATTGAATCTTCCCTACATCGTTTGCGACCCTGTTAAAATTTCGTATTTTAAACATTAAATTCCAACCATATGGGACAAATAATGCTCAATATAATGGCAAAACATGACATTTGTCAAAGCAGAAACAATTTTACTTTATTTCGCGATGTAATTCTATTTTGTGTTTTTGCAATGAACACAGGGATAAATGCTCAAACAATTTTACTCCGCCCCTATCCGGACCCGGACTGTACGCTTGAGTATAGGATCAAATCAACTGCCACAATGGATATTAAACCAGGCCTTCAACCAGATCAGAACGCTTCTGCAAATCCCGTATTAATGAATATGAATCTGGAGCAAAGTATACTCAGTGAATTTGGGGTACGGCAAGCCGATAGTTGCTATCCTGTTGAAATGAAGATAAGAACTTCAAATACAAGAATAACGGTGAACGACAATGAGACTTCCATGCCACAAATGGAGGCATTGAATAATTTCACGTTATCCGGATATATTGATGCCGGTTATCGGTACCATTACAAAGCTCTCACTGGGGGAAACTTAAACGACAATCAACGTAATTCGATAGTTTTAGCGATGGAGAGTGCCATCAAAAACTATTCATTTCCCATGAAACGTATGACGCAGGGTGATACCATTATAGTGCGAACACCGTTTGCCATTCCAATGCCCGGAATTGGTGAAATAAAAGTAGACGTCATCAAATCATTCGTGTTGAAGGAAATCAGAGACAGTATTTCGCTGTTTGATATAGACTACAGTTTCACACTGGCTACCGAAAGCAAAACCTTGAAAATGAACATGAATGCTCACGGTAACGGCGACATGATCTATGATAATAAAACATATTGTATCAAGAATCAAAGAGGCGACATGGATATAGAAATTTCGATTGACGGAAAGGCCTCAATAATTAATTCGAAAGTTCATTCCTATTTTTCACTTGATGGGATTCTCACAAAAGAAAACATGTAGTCCAGCGAAAAGCATTCAGCGATAGGCAAGCACCAATAACCTGTCTTCTTCTACACAAAACAATTTGGAAATTTCCCCATAATTTTCAATTTTGAGCCATCCGGATAGTGGTTCTATCCACCCCGTATTTTACCATTCAGGAATTATGCTATGGCGCAAAACTGTGGCGGTATCCATTCCTGATACAATTAATTGAACCGGAAAGTACTCAATGAAAACAGCATTGCTTATTATGTTATTATGCTCCTGTGCCGCTATTGCGCAGGATACCACAAAGAAAGTCCCCGATATGCCCAATATGCGTACGTACTATATGGTTTTCCTGTATCGCGGCGATAAATGGACACCCGAACAAAACGACTATACGAAGAAAATCCAGGCAGGACACATGCAAAACATTAACCGGCTGGCTGCGGAGGGAAAACTGCTTGTGGCCGGACCCTTTCTCGACGACAAAGAACTGCGCGGCATATTCATATTTAAAGTCGACAGCATGGAGGAGGCTCAAAAGCTTTGTGATACAGACCCCGCTGTTCAGGCAGGCAGACTGCGCACGGAAATAAAACCCTGGTTCGCGGACAAAGGCCTGACTGTTTTGCCACATTAACCTCTGCCCACCCCAGAACATAGCGCCATCTTAAAAATCAGCCGTCTGTCAGAAATGTGTTCAGTTATTTTTGCATGGTTCATATATTACCTTGTCAGTTTATATACTTTGAACCAAAACACGGTTTACAGACAGCGAAATGTTTCTATATAGTATTAAATCACTGACTGACTATTGGCTTTAGCCATCAACAAATCAAATAATTGTGGCCAAAGCCATTTTGCCTGAGGCTCTCAACCCATGGAGTAAAACCCGCAGCAAGTCAACTGACACTGTTACAGTAAATGAATTATTATATTTTGACCCCGAAAGGAATCTAATGAGGTTTGCGGCATTGCTTTTTTGTGTTTTGATTTCGGTGCCCTTTATGTCTGCGCAACGCTATACGGTTTCCGGTAAAGTAATTGACAAAACTACCGGAGCGCGGCTCCCGTTTGCCACCATCCGGGTGGCGGGCAAACCAAACGGTGCCACTGCGAACAGCGAAGGTGTATTCGAATTAAAACTCCCCGAAGGAAGTTATAATCTCATCGCGTCGTGCATGGGCTACACTTCCGATTCGATCAACGTTCCGCTCACCAAAAACAAACACATGGATTTCCAGCTCGCACAAATCTTCATTCATCTGCCAGGCGTTACTATCACTCCCGGAATGAATCCCGCAAATGCTATTATTGAAAAAGCCATCGCTCAAAAAAAGATCAGGAACAATAATCTTCACTCCTACATCTATTATGCAACCTCAAAGGCGGTTATCAGAGCACCCGAGGAATTTTCGTTGGGTGATAATTCCGCGTCCGTATCACTTGGGTACAGCGATACTTCACAAATGAAAATCGGCGCCATCTTTGAGAATCAGAGCAAGGGATTTGTCAAAAAGCCGGATAAACAAAAAGAAGAGATCATTGCCCGGAAACAGACAGCTAATCTTCCCTCCAATATAAACACGTTGACCGGCGGAAGAGTAATTCAAAACTTTTATTCTGATGACATTAAATTTTTCAACACTTCAATGGTAAGTCCGCTGGCGGATGGTGCACTTTCCTACTATTATTTCTACATACTGGATACGCTCCGGATCGATACTGAAGCTGTTTATAAAATACGCATGTCCCCCGCAGACACGCTGGATCCGGGCTTCATTGGCGACATTTATATAGAGGGTTCGTCCTATAACCTCAAACAGGTTGATCTTCGCCTTAACCGTATTGCAAACTCAGGCGGACTATTCGACACTATTAAAATTGTCCAACAGTTTCTTCCCTTTGGTGACCAAAATATTTACATGCCTGTTGACTATCGGCTGATGATCGGTATTCGTTACTTTAAACTGTTTAAACTTAAACTGGATATCCAGTCAGTCCTCTACGAATATGAAATGAATCCTCCCATCAGCGACGATCTGTTCACCAAAGCAGTTATAACCGTGAGTACATCGGCGGACAAGAAAGATTCAACGTATTGGTCCTCTGTTCAGGGAATCGCTTCTTCACAGGAAGAATCTGCTGCATACAAAGAGATTGACAGCATCAGCACCATAAACAAAACCAAAAAAGCTTCGTTCTCTCCCTTCGCATTTTCCTATGCATTGAATGATACGTACTCACTACCGGCTCCGCTTGGTATGTATCGTTTCAACAGGGTTGAAGGGCATACACTCATGTCCTCGTTCTCTGCATCCGGTTTGTTCGATGAGCGCTTCCGCACGAACATCACATCAGACTATGGCTTCAGCGACAAACGCTGGAAGGGAACCCTGGCTGCAGATTACCGGCTTGGTGACTACCGGACAACGCATCTGAGCCTGCACCTGTACCGCGATCTGATTATGCAATTCGGGCATCACATTGCTATGAACCAGTTAATAAATTCCGCAATCACCCTGTGCTCATACTTTGAAACAGACAATTATCTCTACCGCGATGGTTTTTCGTTTAACGCTGAAAGCGAAATTTTCCCCGTGCTTTCACTGAACGCGGGCTACACAAGCAATAAAGATCAGACCGCATTCACCAGCAGTCCTCCTCCCGTGTTACATAAAAGCAAACAAAGCTATAACGCCAACAACGCCATTTATGATGGAACATACCGCTTCCTGGAACTTGGACTGAAGTTTGATTTCAGAGATTATATCGAAGATGGCATGTACCGAAGAAGAGTCGGTGGGCGAAATGCAATACCGGTCGTAACCCTGCATTCAAGCATATCCGGAAAGAAAATTCTTGGTAGCGGACTTGACTTCGCCACGCACTCCATCGATTTCCGGGGAGCAGTGAGTGTTTCTGCAACCAATTCTTTGGCCTATTATCTTAAAGGAATATATGCAACCGGCCCAGTGCCCTATCAATACCTGACTCCGGTTCCGGGGAATAGTGACGGTTTCTTTGAAGATGCCACCCTGCGGACATTAAAGAGGGATTCCTACCTGTCTGACAGAAGCGCGTTCCTGAGCCTTGAATACTCCGCGGGCTCGTCGCTGTGGCGGCTGTTTGGGCTGACATTCCTTCAAAAGAAAGATGTGCAGGTGCTCCTGTTTTGCAACTCCGCACTATCATATTTATCTGATGCATCAAAACAAATTGCATTGAAACCGGTTCACGAATATAAAAGTCCCTTCTATGAGGCAGGTTTTGGCATCAGTCATCCGCTCATTCCTTTCCGTTTTGAATTTGCATGGAAACTGAATTACCGGGATGACAACAATTTCAGGTTTGGAGTAAATACGCCTCTGTATTGATGATGGTTACCATTGTTTGCCGGTGATACGCTTCGGGGCAGCATCTTGTTTATCCGCTTGCCCGGCAGAGTAACACTTTTTTGCCTGTTAAACGTTTCAGCCGATCATACTTTGCGAAAGTTTTCGTTATTTAGTTATTAAGGCGCTTTAGAGCTGCGTCATAAGTATTCAAGGATGTTTCATCTCTCCGCAACTGTAATTTGTGTTCTTAAGGGAAAAGACCGAACAAAAAACTAAGCAGGCCAAACCCGGCTTCGCAGGCTATTATCCTACGGTCTTTCATTTCATAAGAATATTTATTATACTATACTTTGCTTTTATGTCCTCCATCCTTAGGGAATTGATGATTAAAATATTTTTTGATTCTGTTTAATTGCGCGAAGTGCTCTGTCAGAAATTGTGAAAATCATATCAGCTTTCATTAATTCTAAGTAAGGAGTCCTCATGGTAAAGTCAATTACAACGTTCTTTCTGGTCACGTGTTTTGCTTTTATTCTCATTTCAGGCTGTAAGGAATCTTCACTGACGACAAATGCGCCGTCATCCATCGAAAATTCCACACCGCCGGCACTACACCTTGCCCCGCTTGCAGAAGGATTTGAAACAGGATCGAAAACATCCTATGCCGCAGCAGATATTACCCTGGGCAGTGGGCTATGGAATTTTAGCGATGCATTAATTGGAACCAGCACAAGCGATGTGAAAAGCGGCACTGCGGCAGCAAGAGTAAGGCTCTCAGGCGCGCTAACAATGAAATTCGACCGGACAAACGGTGCGTCTACCGTAACCATCAAGCATGCCAAATATGGATCGGATGCCAGTTCAACCTGGCAATTGTGGTACTCAACAAACAGTGGATCGTCATGGACACAAACCGGTTCAACGGTCACCACCTCAACCACAACACTTGCCACGGCATCCTTCACCATAAACATCAGTGGCAACATCCGCTTCGGAATAAGGAAAACTGATGGAACCTCAAGCCGGGTGAATTTCGATGATATTGGCACGAGTGATTATACAGCCAATAATCCCACTCCAGGTATTGTTTCAATCTCCCCCGGCAGTTGTGCCTCCGGTTCTTCTGCATTTACACTAACCGTGACCGGCACTAATTTTATCTCATCATCTGTTGTTAAATGGAATGGCACAGCATTAACAACTTCCTATGTGTCTGCAACAACTCTACAGGCAAGCGTACCTGCAGCAAACGTTGCAAGCGCAACAACAGCAAACGTCACCGTCTTCACTCCCACCCCAGGCGGGGGCACAACATCAGCCATGACGTTCACTGTATATGTCGGATCAAGCAATGTCAACCTGACCATGGGAAATCCCAGTGGCGCAACCCATAACGTCAGTTTCCCTGCAAATTACCTTATCGAAAGAAGACAGTACGCCATGTCGTATAATCGTGACCGGGGTATTCCCAACTGGGTAAGCTGGCAGTTAAGCTCTGCCTGGCTTGGTTCACAAACAAGAGGAAATTTCATTACTGACGTAACTCTTCCCTCCGGGTGGTATCGGGTCACTACATCAAATTATACCAACACAGGATTTTCCCGCGGTCACATGTGCCCTTCAGCAGACCGCACCCTGAATCTGTCAGATAACGATACCGTTTTTCTCATGTCAAATATTATTCCGCAGACTCAAGCCAACAATGGGGGACCGTGGGAAGTTTTGGAAACCTATTGCCGATCCCTTGCATCTGCCGGCAACGTACTTTATATTATTTCCGGGGGATATGGAAACGGCGGAACCGGATTGAATGGATACGCGACCACAATCGCCAGCGGAAAAGTGGCTGTTCCTGCAAAAACATGGAAGGTTATCATGATTCTTCCTGCGGGGACAAACGACCTTTCACGCGTAACATCAAGCACCCGCTGTATTGCAGTTGTCATGAATAATGATCTGGGACCTTTTAATGCATGGAGTACCTATCGCGTTAGCGTCGATTCCATCGAAGCCTTAACAGGTTATGACTTCTTTTCGAATGTGTCAACAACCATCCAGGCTGCTATCGAATCCGTTGTGGATAACGGTCCGACAAATTAATTTATTTTACCCGATATAGTGAGCATGCCCTGCAAGGGGCATGCTTTTTTTATCCCCCAAATGTCATCTTGCCCGGAATGAGCCAACTAATAAGTATATCCCGGTTAATAACCTAGGAAAAACTCAACAATTAGAGTATTTTGTACGTCCCTATTTCAGATCTTTTTTGATCTGTCAGGTTATTTATCTTGAATTTAAGTTCTCAGTTAATAGCTTCATTAGGAAAAGGTCATATATGAAAATGTTTCAATGGTTACTTCTTCTTCTGTGCGTTTCTTCGGTTCAGGTGTTTTCACAGACATACCTGAACATTAAAAAGTACAGTGGCACCGGACAGTACGCAACAACAGATGCCGTACGAAAACTGACATTTGATGCCAGCGGTACAGTCATGCAGATTTCTTTGAAATCCGGTCTGGTGGTAACGGATACTATCTCTCAAATACAGCGGTTTACGTATGATAACAGCGGCTCTGGTATACTGCTGCCTGTTGAAAATGCGTACAGATCAACCCCGGCTAAATATGAACTGTCGCAAAACTTCCCCAACCCGTTTAATCCGACAACGGCAATAACGTTTGCTGTTCCCCAGAAAGGACTTGTAACCCTGAAAGTCTATGACATTCTGGGGAACACTATCACCACACTCGTGAATGAAGAAAAACCTGCCGGGCAATACACCAAACAGTTTGATGCTCACAACATTGCCAGCGGAGTATATTTCTACAAATTGACTGTGGGCGGGGTCAGTTTATCCAAAAAAATGCTTGTAATTAAATAGAGATAGAGGAAGAGTATATAATGAAAATCAGATCTTTACTTTTTGCGTTTCTTGCCATAAGTCTCAGCTCGCTCTTTCCTCAAGGACTGATCGTTCATGAACATACCGGTTTGAAGGATACCGTTGTCATCAGCACGGTTGACAGTGTTACCTTCACCCAAAGCATGGTCATGCACAAAAACACCGGGTCGAAGGATTCAGTAGCTTTCAACAACATCGACAGCGTTACCTTCAGCGCAGCCATTAACCCGGCTCCGGCAATTAAAACTATTTCACCAACCACAGCTTCAGTCGGAGGCCCCGATTTCCTGTTAACGGTGACCGGTACCAATTTCCTGTCGTCATCTGAAGTCAAATGGAACGGAACCGTTTTAAATACCGATTATATCTCGGCCACAGAACTTCAGGCTTTGGTTCCGGCTGCCAATATCGCCAGCCAGGGCACGGCGGCAATAACTGTGTTCACACCCGCACCTGGCGGTGGCTCCTCGATCGCCAAGTCTTTTGTAATCGGGACCATTACCATCACAAAGGAAAGCTTCGAAACCGGAACAAAAGGCGGTTATGCAGCAGCAGATGTTAAACTTGCCACCGGTACATGGAATCTGAATAATGCACTGATTGGAAAAGACCCAAATGATGTTAAAAATGGTGTGGCTGCAGCCCGCATCAAGTTGCAAGGTAAATTAACCATGATGTTCAATCTCGCTTCCGGAGCGGGAGACGTCAGCATATTACATGCAAAATATAACAACGGTTTTGACGGCCCCACAACATGGGAATTATGGTATTCGACCAATGACGGAAGTACCTGGAACCAGGCAGGATCAACAGTTAACACAACACATACCACCTTTGATACGGCGCGGTTCACGGTGAATGTCAGCGGCCTGATCCGTTTTGAAATCAGAAAAACCGATACCTCGTCCACCTACCGGATTGATATGGATGATATCTCCATAAGCAGCTATGGTTCAAGCTCCGGTAATCCGGTGCCTGTGATCAGCTCTATGAACCCAACATCAGACACGGTCGGCGCGGGTCCATTCACCTTGACAGTAAATGGCAGCAATTTCATACCTGCTTCGGTTATTGTCTGGGGCGGAACTCAACTGGCAACCACCTATATTTCGGCTACTCAGCTTCAGGCAACCATTCAACCGGCCAGTCTTCCTGCTCCGGGCAATGTTAATGTAAATGTATTCACAACTAACGGAGGTTCTTCTGCTCCCCTGGTGTTTACCATTAATCCTGGTGTGAACAGTCCCGTACCAACGCTTAGGTATTTTAGCCCCACAACATGCACTGTTGGCAGCGCCGGCTTCACCTTAACGGTCACGGGAACAAATTTCGTTAAAAAATCAGTCGTTAATTGGAATGGTGTGCCGCTGACCACGACCTTTGTTTCCGCCACACAACTTCAGGCTGCTTTACCGGCAGCAAATGTAGCGACCATCGGAACAGCCAATGTTAGCGTGTATACGGCACCTCCCAGCGGAGGGACATCCAGCGCACAGACCTTCAGTATAGTTTCAGGCATCTTGCCTGTTACAACAAACGTTAACCTCACCATGGGAAATCCAAGTAATGCGGTCACTGATATCACTACCCCGCTAAATTACCTTATTCAGCGTGGCCAATATGCCACATCGTATAACCGTGACCGGGGAATTCCAAACTGGACCAGCTGGGAACTGGATGCTTCGTGGATTGGTTCAGCCTCCAGAGGCGATTTCAAAACAGACAGTACACTCCCCAAAGGCTGGTATATGGTTAATACCGGAGATTATTCCGGTACAGGTTTTTCACGAGGCCATATGTGCCCATCGGCTGACCGAACAATTACCGAACCGGACAACGACACGCTTTTCCTCATGACCAACATGATTCCGCAAACACAGGCCCAGAATGGCGGACCATGGGAAGTGCTTGAGGGATATTGCCGCAGCCTGGCTCAACAAGGTAACAAATTATATATCGTATCGGGACCCTATGGTGAAGGCGGAACAGGGCTTAACGGCTATATGACCAGCATTGCCGGCGGGAAAATAGCTGTTCCGGCAAAAACCTGGAAAGTTATTATGGTATTGCCAGCCGGCACCAACGATGTTTCACGCGTGACCGACTCTACCAGATGCATCGCGGTGATAATGAATAATGATTTGGGACCGTTCAACAGTTGGGGTTCCTATCGCGTGAGTGTTGATGAGGTTGAAGCCTTAACAGGGTTTGACTTTTTCTCTAATGTACCACAGGCAATTCAGGCAAAAATTGAGGCGGTTGTCGATAACGGACCATCCAATTAACACCTGTCCAATTTAATTCAAAAGAGGCTGTCCAAATCCGGACAGCCTCTTTTTTTATGTTTCAAACTGTTTTGTGATCAATCCCGCGAGGTCACCCGAGGGCGCCCGGCCAATTATGTAAACACTAATCTCAATTCTTCCCAACCGGAAGACTTTTATATCCGAAAGAATGTTATTCAACAATCGGTATAGCGACTGAAACCGTTTCACCAACTGTACTTCTTCCTCATTCTGCCAGGACTTCTCCACCATCACATGTCTAAATAAAAAAGCGAGCTCGCACTCTTCAAGCAGACAATCTTCTGGCATATGAGTAAGCTCTCTGATATTTGCCTGACTGACCGATATGCTGCCGCTGGCAGCCCATATAAATGGGTCCAACGGGTAATCCACTTCGCTGACAAGCAACATACCTTTTGTGGCTTCAGACAGCAGTGCCAGTATCTCTTCATTTGAGTTCATGGAATTTCCTTTTTGTCACAGTCAATGTATTGAATATAAGAACAATTTGCGGGGGAATTGTTTTACCGGCCTATTATCAGTTACAGCATATTGAAAATGAAAGGAACTTCAATCAAAAGAACCATAATTTGCGGGATATAATAGTGGTTGGGCTGTATTTGGCCGGGTGTAGCCGTCAGCCGGAAAGAAATGAGTTTTAAGGTGAGTGACAGTAAAAAGCAGAGAAATATGAATCCCGAATAATACGTTCTATATCCCCTGAAGATACTGCCTGATTAGGTGTTTTGTTAACCGGGGTGAAATCCCGTAGGGTTCAGTTACCTGTATATACTAAAAAAGCAGGTGATCCGGGGATGCGCCTGCTGTTTTAAAAACCTGTTGTCTTCCCTTTTAAAATCTTAAGGCTTTATCAAGGCATAGCCTTTTTAAAGGCATTAATCCTGAGTAAGAAAATAAAGGATCATATTAAGAAGTATTAGAGCAAAAATCCCAAATGCAATAAGAGTATTTCTTTCGCGACGTTTTCTTTCCTGGTGGATTTCACCACCAAGTTCGGGATATTCTTTTTTATTGTTAACTAGTCCAAACATCAATCATAAATTATTTTGTGTCAACGAATATACTCAAATTTTCAAAAACAGTAGCACCTTTTTTGTGCAATTGCGATAAAAAATGCCTAACGTGACATAAATCATGGGGATTTCTCTACCCTAAAAGTGTCTCAGGGTTCCTCCCGGTTTCGCCTCGGAACCGGGAGGACTGTCTGAGAAGTTGAGCGCCTCCTCTCAACTGAAAAGCTATTTAAGCAATATAAATTTTTTCGAAAAAGTAACTGAGCCGGCAGACAACTTATAGATATAAACACCGCTCGCAAGAGAACGAGCGGAAAACTCCACAGAATATGATCCTGGAGCTTTGTCGTCATTAACCAGTGTCTGAACTTCCTTCCCAAGGACATCAAAAACGGTCAGTCGAACATGTGCCTTTTCCGGAATATCATACGAAATTCTTGTTGTCGGGTTGAACGGATTCGGATAGTTCTGATAAAGGTTATACGAATCCGGTAGTTTACCGGAAACAGAATACTGCTTCACGTCAGAGATAATCACTGTAGGATCAGGCAATCCATCGTTGTTGACATCCGGTGAAATTACAGCCAGATTAATGAGACTGTCCGGGCCTTTTGTTCCATCAACGGTTGGGTTGTCAGGAGACGAATCGCCAGCACCATAATTGTCACCACCCGCAACAAGACCAATCATTTTGATCTTCACACCCGGAGGAATTTTACCAGCGCCAAGACCATAGATATCATTCCAGGCAATTGCGGCCTCAAGGTCGTGGCCCAACGGACCTCTTTTACCATCGATCTTTTTTGTCAAATCAGTGGTTGACACGCCTGAGATTTTGTAGAAACTTGGAGTCAGGTGCAGGTAATCTGCGATAAAATAATCAACTCCGTCAGCAGGTCTGAACCGCATATTTTTTGGATAGGCGCCATTATAACCCTGGGTAGAATTAAAATTGGTGCATCCACCCGTTAAACCTGCATCCAAATAGACCATCATGGTGTTGTTACTGTCATTGATTACATAGCTTACACCAAGGTATAATGAATCAGCATCCCAGGTGGCAAACAGCCCCATTATTTCATTATTGAGCGGGAGCCCGGCGGCAGCTTTCCATTTGCTGTCAGTGTCAGGATCCGCGGTCACCTGCCATGCTGCCAACCAGTCAGTTGAGGCAACATTGACAACACCGTCCAGCAATGGCTTGCCATAGGTATGGATAACGCTGTCTTGTGCTTTCCGCACCGTCAGTTTGAACCCCAATGAATCATAGCCACCCTTATGATCAGTGACCAAAAGCTTCACCGCATAAGCACCTGTATCCTTCACTGCAGGAGTTGCGCTGAGCATGCCTGAGGTCATACCAATGTTCAGCCACGATGGAGCCTGCGTAAGGGTGAAAAGCAACGAGTCTTTATCGGCATCTGTTGCTATAACCTGCAGGTCGAATCGTTTTGTGGCAATGATCACGGTATCTTTAACAGCTGTCAGGTGCGGCGCAAAGTTTCTGATAACAGACACGGTAAAAGTGTCAACTGCAAAAAGACCTTTGGGATCGGCAACTTTGAGCACTACCGCTTTCGATCCGGTATCAGCCATTGCAGGGGTTCCTGAGAGCACTCCACCGGCAGATACTGACAACCACGTTGGATTTCCGGTGAGCGAATAGGTTAATGAGGCGTCGTTTGCATCACTTGCCAATGCTTTGTAAGTCATGGGTGCATTGGTGTAGACCACCATATCCGGGACAGTGGAAATAACCGGCGGATAGTTTATGGACTGTGAAGTATCAGCGACATAAATAGTGTAGCTTCTGGCCGGCGCGAACAGGTTAAGGCGATTTGGTCCGCCGGCATGGTCTGGCCCTACAACCTTTTTGTTAACGTCTTTTCCCGTAAAATCTTTATATACTGTGCCAATCGGTTCGTTTGTATTTACCCAAACATCAATATACTTGCTCGCATTGTCATTGATTACAAGATACCCGCCTTTTTGTGAACCATAACCATCTCTCCGGGCAACATAAAAATCGGGGCCGACGACACCTTGATCTGCATTGCCTCCCTCGAGAATACCCCAGGCTGAAAGTCCATCCCGTTTTGTAGTGCCGCCGCCCAGGAATTTTGCACGAATCCAAATCAGCGTATCGATTTTTCCTTTGAAGCCATAATCAAAATAATCTTTGAAAAACACACAAGGCCGTCCTTCGGAAAAAATGATATACGCATATGCCATATCCTTGTTTGTATATACCGGGTTGTGCCCGTTGTCGACAGATCCATCCCAGCCGATACGATCAAAATCATGATTCTCCACAAAGGTGGCCACATTGTAACCCGACATACCTGCATTGACGCATCCGGCTCCGTCCAGATTGCGCATATCATAGCCACCTGAAGTGGTATTGCACATATCCTGCAAAGCATACCGTAAGGGGAAATCGAACATGGAGACGCCACCACCGGCAGCAACAACGGCTGCCTGCCATGCTGAAATATCTCCGGTCCCACTCCAGTCTTCTGCAACAGCATAACCATTGGTATTGGCCCCTTTGAGCCATATACCCATAAAATTAGGGTCAATTGATTTCACCGCATCCAGTCGGAAACCGTCAAAGCCCATGGTCTGCCTAAGATAGACGCCCCAGGCAATCAGACTGTCCTGAACATTTTTCTTTTCCTTGTCAAGCCACTCGCCAAAGCGATAGATAGGATCCGTTGGCCCGTGATAGGGTGCAGTAACGTTACAATGAGCTGAGTTGGGGTAAAAAAACGAAGCGTCTTTTTTGAAGCGGCCGCTGCCAAAGGGATAATTAAAAATAAGGTATGCTGAATCGGGGAGACCTGAATTCGATGGTTTACATTCATAGGGAACACTGGATTCGCCGCCCATCATATGATTCAATACGGCATCTGCAAACACCTGCACACCGGCAGTGTGAAAAGCCTTGATAGCATTCAGAAGCTCAGCCTTGCTGCCGAATCGTGTTTCCACGCTTCCCTTCTGATTATAATCGCCAAAATCATAATGATCATAAGGATCGTATCCCATGGAATTGCCGCCTCCCGCTCCTTTTACCGGCGAGGGAAACCAGATACCGCCGAATCCTGCTGAAGCAAGTCTCGGTGCCAGTTTTGCAAGTGAATCATACCAAATTCCCCCGGGAGGTGAATTCCAGTAAAATCCCTGCAAATAAACATCTGACTTAACCGGGCTTTGTGCTGATGCAACAGCCCATGTACAGGTCAAAAACATGATAAAAAGCAGAACGTGCCATTTCCTCATCTCATTCTCCATATCATCAAAGTTAATAATTGCTCAAGTTGAGCAATAGTTTCGCAAAAATAAAAATACAAAAATTGCGGAATTCAGTTCGTGATTTACCATTTCCTCCCCAAAATTATACTTAAACGTTTAAGTTCCGCGTGTTGTGTTAGCGGCAAACACATGAATCTCCACTAAGGTTAAAAATACTATTGATTGTGAAACCGGTCCATTTAACAATTTCAGCTTGCGTTTTCTTTTGGCTTGTATTTTTATTTATACTGGCTGTTCAGAGAGATAGAGACCTAATTCAATTAATCGCTCATGTTACGCAACGATTCCAATTGACTTGCCACGAGTTTCAGTTCGTGGATCAATCGCATCCGCTGAAATTGGCTTTAGCCACTAATCTTAGCTCTATTAGTGGCTAAAGCCAATATTTAGAGGGTACATCTATCCCACGACTTGAAAGTCGTGGCTATTCAATCTCTGGTTTGGCGTAACATGACTTAATCAGTTACCATTGCAGCAGAAGAGTGACAACGGCCATAGTTCCCTGGTTGGAATATGGAATTGCAACTGTCCATTCCTATACGAATTAGTTGTCAAACTTGGAATTTCATTCGTAAATTAAACGAATAGAATTCAAATTTTTCATGAAAGAGGATATGGCGTGAATTCAAACGAGAATATCATTGCGACCAAGCAAGAACTGTCATCAGAACTGGAGTATAAGTCAAATGAAGCAGCAATTATATTAGCTGCGGGACATGGCAAGAGGATAAAGTCTCATCGCTCTAAAATGCTTCATGAGATTTGGGGCGTCACCACTGTTGAGCGCGTATACCGGTCTTGTGCAGCAGCCATCCCACAGGTTAATGCTGTTATTGTGGTGGGCATCAAGGCTTATGATGTGATGCGTGTGATCGGTAAACAAAAGAATACCGTGTTTGCTTACCAGGCTGAACAAAAAGGAACCGGCCATGCAGTGCAAATTGGTCTCGCAGAAATTAAAAAGAATTTCGAAGGCATTATTTATGTATTCCCGGGAGATATGGGCCTGATCGACAAAGACACCATCGTATCATTCCGGCAAAAATTCATTGATCAAAAATGCGATATGATGGTTCTTACCGGTATATTCGAAGGTGCTCAGGAAACCAATGCGTATGGAAGAATTGTCCGGGTAAAGGATTTTGATACAAACGGACAATCCTCCGGCAAAGACGCCAATAATGTGATTGAGATTATAGAACACAAAGATATTCTTGCACTCTCAGAAGATTCACCCTATACAACTTCGTATAACGGAAAAACTTACGCCTTCTCGAAACAAGAGCTTCTGGGCATCCGCGAGTACAACTCAGGCGTTTATGCATTCGACAGCAAAAAGCTGCATGATCTTGTTTTCTCCATTACAAGCCAAAATGCTCAACAGGAAATTTATATTACTGATCTGATCGGTTTGTTCAACAGGAAAGGCTATATTGTAGGCGCATCCAGTCCCAGGGAAGAATATGTTGTGATGGGGTTCAACGACAAATCCGTTTTGAAAGAAATGGACACCATCTTCCGCAAAAAAATTTATGAAAGCCTTAAAAATATCATTGAGATTGACGACCCGGACGATTTTTTTATTGACGAATGTGTGGCTGCAAACATTATTGAACTGGACAAAAAGGGAATACCGCTTGATATCCATATCGGGAAAGGTGTCTATATCGGGAAATGCGTCAATTTGAATTATAATGTTGATTTGAAAAAGAATGTTTACATCAGTGGAAACATACAATTCGGAAAGAATGTCACCATTCGGGAAAATGCCCACCTGTCCTGTTTTGCAAACCAACGTTTCGTAATTGGGGACAATGTTGAAATTCACGGCGGGGATATCGTGAAGGGCAACATCATTATTGGCGAAAACTGCCAAATAGAATCCAGTGTAAACATGACGGGCAGTGACGAATTTCCGCTGCATCTGGGAAAGAACGTGCTCATCAAAGGCACCTCTTACTTACTCGGCACCATCGTTGAGGATGATATCCATATTGAACACAGTGTGCTCATTCATAAGAAAGTGAATCGGCTTACAAAACGTGATGGTTCAATACAGCGCATAAGATTTTATCTGCCCATGCCATCAGGAGTGGATGCTGTGGAAAATGCCGCACCCCAACCAACGGGACTAACGGATCTGTGATCTGCAAAGGCAAAACAGCACTAAACATGCGGAGGATGTCTCAAAAGAATTGGAATGCACACGGATAACGCGGACTTGAACTAACCTCCGCCGACAGGAATTCGACTTTTGCGACAGCCTCGGGCCTTTGGTATAATCATGCCTGGGTTGGGTAGAGAACTCTTGATACCAGTGAAATGACCTCTTTTTTGTCATATGGTTTTGAGATGTAATGCGTGCATCCTGCTTCCAAGAATTCTTCTTTATCACCCATCATTGCATAGGCTGTTATTGCAATCACCGGCGTGTTTTCATAGGACGCAATCTTTCTGATTAATCTGGTCGTCTCCAAACCATCCATTCCCCGTCCGAGATTAATATCCATTAAAATTGCGGTATATTGCTTTTCCCTAACCTTTTTCAACGCATCAGAAGCCTTCACAACGTTTTCCAGTTTGCAGATGCCCGCGAGATGTCTTTCCAATAAGTCGAACGCGATCGGATCATCTTCCACATAAAGCACATCCGGGAGAATACCGGTGTGAAGTTGAACCGGAATAGTTTCTGCATGCCGATCCGGCTCTTGAACCTTGACTTCTTCCGTAATCTCTTTTATTATTCCAGGCAGTCGTATGGTAAAAACCGATCCAACTCCCAATTGGCTCTCAACAAAAATCTCACCTTTCAGTTTTTCGACAAACTTTTTGGTGATTGTAAGCCCCAGCCCGGTGCCTTCAAACCCTCGCCCGATGCCTTCGCTGACCTGCCTGAATTCATCCCATATCAAATCCATATCTTTTGGGGCTATCCCAATTCCGCTATCCTGAACCTTGATGACCGCCCATCCGGCAGAATCAACTTCTTCGGTGGTGACAGCAACCGTAACCCCTCCCTGCTCTGTATATTTGATGCCGTTGTTGATAAGATTCACCATGATCTCCCGAAAAATGGATTCATCCAGAGAAAGTCTGAGTGACTCAAACCCGGAGGAAATTGCAAGCGTGAGTCCGTTCTTTCTCGCAGTTTCTTCAAACAAGCCACAGACTTCCCTGATGATGCCCATGATATCAACGTTGGTGATATTCAAATCCAGTTTTCCCGCTTCAATCCGTGAAAGATCCAAGATCAGGTTTAGTGTATTCATCAGTCGTTGACCACTCATGTTGATCACCTGTGCAATTTCGCGAATACGGGGATCATTTGACTTCGCGTCAAGTATCTCGCTGTAGCCCAGAATACCAATCATAGGTGTCCGCAACTCATGGCTCATATTGGCAAGGAAACTGGATTTCAAACGGCTCACTTCTTCAGCCTTCTCCTTGGCGAGCAACAATTCATTTTCAACCCGCTTACGTTTGGTAATATCCTGGAACGCGGTCCGGATGCCGGCGATTGCTCCTGACTTATCTCTAAGTATTTTATCTTCACAAAGTGCCGGCAGAAACGTACCATCCGTTCTTACCAGATTTTTTTCATAATTTTGCCTAAGAAGACCGTCACCACGCAATTCAGCTTCTATTTCCTGGCGGGATTTTATCTGATCCTCACTCAGCACCCAGGCAAACTGCCCAATCAACAATTCAGAGCTATAGCCCAGCATCTCGCTGACTGTTTTGTTCACATTCAGGATTCGTCCGGCATGATCGATTTCGTAATAGCCAATTGGAGCTTCATCGAACAGTTCACGAAAGCGCTCCTTGTTTAATTCTGTTTCTTCTTCAGCCAAACGTCGTTCCGTAATGTCCCTAAGCGCTCCGTCCACACCGATAATGTTTCCATCATCATCAGCCAACAAATGGGCATTAATTGATGAGTATACAAAGGTTCCATCCTTTGAGCGCAGTTTAAGTGTATAATCGGTGACTTCCTTTCGATCAGCCAGAGCAGCAAGAAACTTTCCCCGGTCATCAGGATTGGCATAGAGCTTGTGTATGGGCATTCCAATGAGCTCTTCCCTTTTGTAACCCGAATACTTTTCAACGGACGGACTTATTTCGAGTATCACACCATTATTATCTATCTGATAGAAAATATCCTGCACATTGTCAAATATTTTTTTGTATTTTTTTTCGCTTTCCTTCAGCAGCCTATCAAGCAGACGTTGTTTTTGAATTTTAAGCACTTCGTTTGCAACCAACTGCACCTGGAGCACATCCTGGTCTTCATAGTCCAGTATTTTATTGCCGACAACAATTACCATAACTACTTTATCGTCTTCGATAATAGGAACACAAAGCATTCTCACCAGGGGATGTCTCCCGATGGGAAGGCCTTTATGTGCTGAAGTTTGCGTGAAGCTGTTGAATTGAATTGCTCCCCGTGACCTCACGCAATCCATCCACTCACCGGTCTCCTTAAGCAGATAATGCGTTGTCATCTCCTCCTGAGTTCCGTTATGAGTTTCATCAGTTTTTGAAGTAAGAATGACCGTCTGTTGATCATCAGTCAACTGATACAGAAAACCGATAAGACTGTCTGTTAAATGGACAGCCTGCAGGAGTACATAGTCAAACAATTGCTTGTCGGTGAATTGTGGAGCATCGTTATAAAGCTGCAACAGGATATTTCCGCGTTCAACATTTTTCCGCAGCCGTTGCTCGCTCTCCCGCAGTTTTTGTTCCGATTTCAGTTTTTCCCGGATTTCGGCTTTCAATTCATTTGTCCGGTCATCTACCTTCAGTTCCAGATTCTTATTCAGATAATCCAAATCGGAGTATGCTTTCTCGAGGTTACCGACCATCCGGTTAAAGGCAGATGAGAGCTTTCCGACTTCATCGTTATATTTGACTACGGAACGCTGTGTCAGATCGCCTTCAGCAATTTTTTGGAAAGTTTGCAGCATGGCCTGCAATGGTGCGGTGATAATTTTGGCAATAACAAAAACAAGGGTGATGCCAACCGCCAGAATCAAAAAGCTGATAATCGCAAAATTCTGCCTGCTGGCTGCAATGGTGCTCTGAATTTCGGTTGTTGACATGCCAAGGAAGAGCTTTCCGCATTCAATTTCTTCCTGATAGGCAGGAGCACCAACCTTAACAATTTTCTGCCTTCCCGGATCAGAATTAATCAAGTTCCTATAGCCAACTGATTCGGCCACTTGTTGATTATAGGATTTAAGGATTCTCCCTTTTGCATCCATGATCACTACATATACCAAATCCCCGTTCTGTCTGGCTCCCTCAACCACTTCACCGAGCGTTTTTGTGTCTTCAAAAATTATTGCCGGAGCGGCAGAGTGTGCAGCAGCGAGTGCGATGCTGTTTGCCTTGTCCAAAAGAGAATTTTCAACCAGCGCCTCATATTTTGCCGGGAAATAGATATATATGAAGACAGCTATTGCCAGAATCAAACCGGAAAACAGCACAACCAGTTTTACCCGAATCGCCATATTATTAAGTTTGGAAAGTATACCAACGACCATGTTACTACTCTATTATTTTAGCGAGTTTTAATAATTGCGAAGAAAAATCGGCTCCTTCGGCTTTCGCTGATCGAAGGTTCATCAGAATCATTGGTTTATCCGATTTCAGCCCGATTCCAACTGACACTCCCTTTTCAACGTATTCGGTGACCCCGGTAATGGATAGAATGCCGCCCCCCCGTGTGAGCGAAATGATATCATTCACATCATATACTCTGAGCGGAGCAACATATACCGCCGCAAACCGGTATTTACTCAAAACCGCAGATAAATCATTCCTGTCCAGATCAATATATACTGCCTTCGCCGGATAATTCCCGATGTATCCTGCATTCTCTGAAAGATAATCCTCAACTTCTTCCTTTACGCTTCTTGAGTATTTGTTTCGTCCCTGGTAAACCACCCCCAGAATAACCTCTTTATCCGCTGTATATTTAAGTGTCCGGTCAAATGAAAGTATTTTGAAAAACAGCGGGATCTGAACTTTGACGGGTACATCTATTTGTTGTGCATAACAGTTTGCACACATTGCCATAAAGCAGGCAAGCAGAAACAGGTGAATGCACCTGCTGCCTTTCAAATACCTAGAATTCATAGGTTATCTTCACGTTAAACATTCGCGGATCCTGAACAATTGCACTTTGCACGTGCTCAAATCCACCCGGATAGGAGTAAGTGGTATTTAAGAGATTTGTCACTCGTAACGAAAACGAGAGACTGTTATTCAGCACTTTTGCTGAAACATTTGCATTGACCAGCAAAAAGGGCTTGGTTTCAGTATTGTAAACAGTGAGCCTTTCGGTCTCATAAAATCCTTCAGCAGCAAACCGGAAAAATCCAAGGAAAGGAATTGAAAAGCCCGTCTTTATAAGACTAATGGGAGAATTCGACAGCTTGGAATCCGCTTCGGTGTTTTTGGCAACCTGATAAGAATAGCGTATATAGCCAGAGAAGCCATTATCAAAAATAGCATTCAATTCGAGCCCCAAACCGGTAGTGTTAACTTTTCCCACATTTTTGAATTGAAGAGAAGAATCGGCCGGATCATATACCTGATCTATGAGATGAGTTACTTTGTTGTTGTAAACCGTAAACACCCCATGCATAAATTCGTTGAGCTTATGTTCAAGGATCAGTTCATGGCTTACTATCCATTCTTCATCCAGATTTTCGCTCAACCTAAATCGTGAAGACGGGTCAAAGTAGTATAATTCATATGAATTGGGGTAGCGGAAAGCTTCGCCATATATATATTTGAGCGTGGTAGGCTTTGAAAGGGTATAAACGGCCGCAAGACGAGGAGCAAATATCCCCTTAAAATTGTTTTGTTTGTCGAAGCGCGCTCCAAAATTAACCATCAATTCATCGGTTAATTGTGCTTCATCCTGCAGATAAAGGGACAGAAAACGAGCTCTATTGTTGTTGTACGTGGCAACTTCATTTTCAACGTAATTCAAATATTCGGCTTGCGTTGCATGTTTATCTTCGACACCAACTATCAGACGGTTTGCAGTGGCAATATCCCACCGCAACATCACCTCTGCACCATACCAGGCCACTCCGTTGGAATCGTGATCAATGATCGCATAAGGGTAAAATCCCTGATATGCATAGTGATCTGCATACCCGCGAAAAGAAATAGTTTTATCTGAGCTTAACTCTTCTTCATATTTTAATTCCAGGAATCTCCGGGAATCGATTGTCTTTGCAGCTTTATCATTGAATGTTGTGTTATAGGATCCTGTTGGCACACCTTTTTCCCGTGACCCATAAGACCCATGCAGGGTGAACTGCTTGTAGGACAGAATTGCATAAATGCCAAAATACTTGTCCCAATCCAGGTTTTGTACAATCCCCTTATTTGTTTCAGGCGCGTCAAATTCCTGATAATAAAGATCGCGCCCCTTGGTATCCCCTATCATACCCGATAAGAAATAAGATAAATCCTTATTAATTTCGTGACCGACACCAAAAGAAGATTTTAATGTGCCTGCCCCACCAGCTTCCGCCGAGAACTGAACCCTATCAGAAGTATTGCCATTTTTTGTTACAACATTGATAACAGCAAACATGGCGTTATTTCCATAAACAACAGAGCCGGGACCCCGGATAATCTCTATTCTTGCAATACTCAACAAGGGAATAGTAAAGTCAGTGCCAATTGAAGCCTGCCCGTAATAAAAGTCATTCATGGTGTGCCCATTAACCGTAAGTAAAATACGGTTGTTATAATCGGTGGGACGGCTGAACCCGCGTACACCAAGATAGTTGTAATTCCGGTCATAGCTCAAATAAAAATCCCGCACTGAATTCAGAATCTCCGAAAAACTCCGATAGCCAAACTTTTCAATTTCTTCTGCCGTTATAATCGATACGGAGGAAGGGGCCAAAGTTGAGGTTTCCAAGAACTTGGAGGCAGAACTTATCTTGATATTTAAGAGGGACTCAAGAGAGTTTTCATCGGAAGTGGAAGAATTATTCTGAGGGAAGATTAAAAACTGAGTTGATAACAGCAAGCAACTCCAAATCACAAATTTCACATTCGTCATGGCAATTTCTATCCATTATTTATTTCATGTGCAATAAAAGCTGCAAAATGCAAGATCAACAGACAAAAGGAAACTAAATCTAAGATATATTAGCTGTGTTTGCAACAAATACCGTCACTTCATTAATTCAAATACCAATAAATGCACCCGGGCACCATACGCGGATATAAACGAATACGCAATTGCATTTCTGCAATCCATTTCGCGAAAATCATGCAATTTTAATAGTACCATTACTCACTATCTTGCTTAGCTGTCAATTTTTCAACAAGCAGCAAAGAAAAATCATTTTTCCTGCGCCAGATGAGGTTTTTTAACAGAAAAAGCAACAGGTCCGTTTTGCAGCACAGTATCCGATACCTAAGAAAGTTATGGTCTCTCCGGAAGTTAACCTGATATTCTCTCAAAACACCTGTTTTTTCCGGTATAATCGTAAAAATTCTCAAAATTGTTTACTAAAAGCGGTTTTTCAAGCAGAATCCGTTTATACCGCCACAGATTAATTTTCTTCAGTATGTTTTCGAAAATCGTTATGTTATGTTTTGAAATTATTAAAGGAAGGAAACCGGCTGTCTGATTTGACCTGTTCGAGACCAGATAACCGGGAGGTCCATATTAACCCAGTTGAATTGTAATTATTAATCCGGGAAAACACAACATGAAAAAAGCGATTATTTTATTTTCCATTATCCTATTGACCGCAATGCAGCTTCAGGCACAAACACGCGTAAAACGGAACATTGCAGAGGCATGGAAGCAATTTACCCTAACGGCGCAGAAAAAGAGCCCTGATTCATTAAAGAGCTGTTTTGCCCTGCCCTTGCACTATTTTGTTCTTGGACAGGTTGCAGAGGATAAAACGGTTACCGACATCCAAAAAATTGCTATTAATGCCAAATTTTTTAAATTAGCAAAAACAACACTCCCTCATCCCAGCGAATTTGACAAAAAAGTCAGCTACCTGCCTAACGGCTATACCGATACTGCAGGAAAATCGATTGACCCGGCAGTTTATTGTAAGGTTCCCAAAGATGTGCAATTATACGAAGTTCATCTTTCCTATCAGGATGGTGAGGCCCATAACAAAGAGATTTATCTTTTTTACTACCAGAACAACAGTTTGGTGCTATACGCCATTAACAACCTAAATCAATAAATACAAGCGGCAATAAACACAGATTGCCCGCCGGAAAATATTCGATTGCATAATTTGCATCAAGTGACCTGACCTGTTGCTCAACAACGGGTCAGGTTTCTTTTTTATATTGGCTTGCAGGGATTTTGATGGTTGGACAAAGACTGATAAACAAATCCGGCCGGCTATGATCAGTTCAACATTTCCACTCTGCTTTTTCAGCTACATCACTTTTTATAGAAATTAAGCGAGACAGAGTTGATACAATACCGTTCCCCTGTGGGTTGCGGTCCGTCGTCAAACACGTGTCCCAAATGAGCGCCGCATCTGGCACAAACCACCTCAGTACGAACCATCCCGAAACTGCTGTCAGGACGCAATTCCACTTTCTTTTCGTCAATCGGTGCCCAATAGCTAGGCCATCCACATCCGGAATCAAATTTTTGAACCGAACTAAACAATTCAGCGCCGCAATTCACGCAGGTATAAATTCCTTTTTCCCTGGAATCCCAATACTGCCCGGTAAAAGCACGTTCAGTACCCTTTTGCCGGGTTACCCTAAATTGTTCTTCCGTTAACTGTTTCCGCCACTCATCATCAGTCTTGATCACTTTATCCATTGTTGTGCTTCCATGTTCGTTTGTTATCATCGAATCCAATTTTGCCGGTTCCTTTGCCAAAGTTTTATTGCCAAAGTGAGCAAGCCGGGTAATTCCCAAAAGGAGAAAACATGCCACTAAAAGTACTACACCTAATCCAATCGAAAGCTTTTTCTTCACATCATCATTCATATCTTCATTCGTTCTCTGTTACGTTATTGAGGTATTTTCTGGGATCATAGCCCGGAAACATGGCAGGTGGTTTCAGACTCAAACCGCGGAATAAGAAATTCGGTTACGTCCTGACTAAAGAGTTCCAACATTAAAGCTGCCGGTCGCAGCGCTTGTTCATTCGCTCGTCAGAAATTGTTCAACTACTCTTCTCACATCATCCAGCTGCATGGGTTTGGCGAGAAAGCCTTTCATTCCTGCTTTTACACAGGCATCTCTGTCTGCGTCTTCCGTATTGGCTGTAAGCGCAATAATAATCGGCCTGTCGGCTTCAGAATAGAGGGACATAATCTCCCGGGTTGCTTGCAGCCCATTCATTACCGGCATCATGACATCCATAAATATAAAATCATATTTCTGCCGCGCAAGTTCCTGAATAGCTTTTTCGCCATTATCCACTACTAAACAGTCGTATCCCAGACGTCGTAAAAGGTGTGCGATCAGTTTTTGATTTATCTCGCTGTCTTCAGCCACTAAAATTCTAGTCACGTTTTCTCCAGTGCAGAGTTCTATTGATCTGCCAAAAAATAATATACAAGCGCTGCCAAATTAATTTGGGTTAATGCGAATGCGACGCCGCTATAGGTATCAAGTTTTCTTGTCTCCCGTAATGTTCCGCTGTTTTGCGTTAACAGATAATCATCATACCTGTTATCTGCTTTTATTTTCAAATATGCCGCGGCTGCTCCAAACGCAATTACACTACCGGTCAGATATTTAAACAAATTAGTTCGAAAAAACAACTTTTCTTTGGGCAATCCATTGGTTTTGTTAAGCTCAAGTGCTGTGTTGATTGAAGACCACTGCATTGTCTTTTTCTCTCCCATTCCGGCAGTATCAGGCAGATGTGGATATGAAATATGCTTTCGCTCCCCAATTCCGCTTGTTTTGATGCCGTCTACACCGACAGGAGAATTCCACACCCATTGGTTGCTTGCGAAGGCAACGTAATGGATGCCGGGCAATACCGGAACCAAAGCACTGTCCATGCCAAAATAAACACTATCAACAAATATAGCCGTATGTTCTTCTCCGGATTCAATATACAGAGTGTCCTTTGTCATTTGTCCGAATGCACAAAAATTCAGTATGAGACACAATACACTGAGAAGAGGCATTCTACTTCCTCCGGGTAAAAACACGATATTCTCCATAATCAAACCCTACAATCACCCAATTGCCATAGAGTGCAGGCATCGTGCGCACTCTGTTCCCAAATTTATACTGTGAAATTACTTTCCCTGAGTATTTATCCAAAACAACGAAGTTACCGTTTTGGTTTCCGCTCAGTATGTTCTCTTCGGTAAGCACTACCGGACAGGATTGTATGCCATCCGATTTGTAGTCCCACAACACTTTCCCACTATCAATGGAAACGGCCCAAAGGGAACCTTTTGAAGTGCCAATATAAGCGACAGCGGAATCCAAACTTACACTGTTGCGCACAGCCCCATCCATGTTGTGCTGCCAAAAAATTTTGCCTGTAGATACATCCATACAGAAAACACAACCAATCTCCGACGGAACGAAAAGGCGGGATTTATTGATGGAAATGCCATAGAGCCTGCTGTTACCTGCTTCAAATACCGAGACGAGTTCTCCCGTTTTTTGATTCAGCACCATTACGTTTCCTTCATCGGATGGAATGAATATTTTTTCTTCCCATAGAGCGGGTGATCCGTGCACAAACATTTTGAGTTCCTTGTGGAACAGGGATTCGCCACTAAATGAAAATTTATCAACCATACCATTTTCCGTAACGCTCACAACGCCATCGCTGCATTTCAACAGATTATTGGTGATATATCCTTTTATAGTCTTTCTGGCAATCTCTTTATTGTTAATAAAGTCAAAGATCAGAACATCTGACGAATTCGCGCCGGGAATGCTTAACGGAATAATTATACAATGATCAGCAAAGACCGGTGCCGCCGCAATTGATCCTTTTAATTTAAGCACCCCGGCTTTTTTACCGGTGAACAATGAGAAACAGTATAGCCGACCGGCGAGATCGGGACAAAAGACATAGCCGCCATACACCAGAGGGGCTGCCGATATGGATGTGCCATAACCGTCAAGATCAAAAAGGGACTGGAGGGAGTCGATAGGCGCTGCTGAAACCCGAAAATTGCGCTGCTGATCATTCCCATAAAGATCAAAAGGTGAGTCATCACGTTTTATGTCAAGTGCTATTTTGGAGGCTGAACAGCCATGGAACAAAAGCATGGTGAGAAGGCTGAACAATACCAGCCTTATCTTCATTGACTTCCTAAAAAAACGAAAATCGCAATTCATCAGAAATCCCAACCGAAGAAAAATTGATAAAACAAATGAGGCTGAAATGAACCAAAGTTTTGTTCAATCTTTTTCCCAATATCATACCGGAAGACAATAATGTTAAACAGATTAAGCCGCATACCTGCTCCAACGCTGCCATAGGTAGTCTCATAATTTCTATCCCAGGCGCTCCCCGCATCAAAAAAGAGAGCAGCGCGAATTCCATAGAAGCCCATATCAATAACAGGAGTTGCAAGTTTTATCTGATCAATGAGAGGTACCCGCAGTTCCAGGGATGAAAGCCACATTTTTTCGCCGCGGATTGAAAACCGGTCCCACCCGCGCAAGTCCCAGCTTCCGCCGGCAAAATAGCGCCGGGCTTCTTTTCCGTCATTATAATAGACGGAAGTTCTTAAAGCAAGCGTTGAGCGAAGAGCAAGACGGAGATAGGTGCGGTAATCAGCAATGAGTGAATAGTAGTTCACGTTGCTGTATTTTACGTCAGAAGTATAGCCAAGCAAAAAGACGAAACGGTTGCCGTCAATGGGCCCCGTGTATGCCCATAGCGTGTTGTCATGCGTATAGGAGATGGTGTTGGAGCACAGCAGCGCCGATCTTTCCAGAACATTGGCAATAACCTCTTTGTCGGAGTTGGCAACAGTTATCTCCGCTTCAATCCTGTCAAATTTTGATATCGGGAAATAGAGAGCAAAATAGCCTCCATAACTTCGTTCCCAATAGAATTCATCTGAATCCCTTATATCGTATCGTCTGCCGCTGAAGTTAAAAATACCGAACCCATAATTGGTACGTCGTTCCAGTGAATATTTGGAAAGCGCCACATTAAAGCTTTTGAGAAAATCCGACTGGACTTCGGCAGTATTGTAAATAAGGAACGAATAATATTCATTGCCAAATAAATCGCTGAGCAGCAATGTACCACCGCCCCGCGTTCCAAAAATGGGATCCGTGATTATCTGACTTTGCATATAATCAAGGGTGTATTCCTTTTCATAGGCGACGACGCCCTTTTCAGCGGAAGCGTTATAGAAGCCGGCCGCCCATTGTTTTGAGGGATATCCTATCCGCATAGGCAGGGTGTCAGGAGAATAACTGGACAGATCAAATTCGTATAGTTTAAATCCAGCGTTTTCGAAACCGGAAAAATAGATTTTGTTTCCATGGAAACATGGGTGATATACACCTCCAAGAAATTTGGTAACCTGATAATAGGCGGTCGACAACCTATCGGGAAATGAGTCGGTATAGAATATGTTTTTAATACTGTCTTTCTCGGCCACAAAATAAATTTTGTCGTTAAATGCCTTGGGAGAGATACAATTATACCCTGTATAGGTTTTGTAGGTTATATGCCCGGTGAGCAGTGACATGCTGAAAATGTTATACCGGCCTGCATATTTTCCCGTTGTCCGGTCTGAAGAGAAATACAATTCTTTGCCATCAGCCGAAAAACAAGGTTCTTTGTCATCATAATAATCATCAGTCAATCTGCGTAAAACACCGTCCTGCCAATTGAGAATAAATAAATCGGTATACCCCCGTGTATCTATCGCGGAGAAGGCAACCTGCCCGCCATCGGGTGAAAAAGCCGGGGATGAAATACTGATCAAAAATGAAGTGCCAAAATTCCCAATCTCCTCTCCGGACCTGATATCATAAAAATGAATGAGATCATGTTCCCCCGACTTTGTGACAAATGCCAGTATACCGTTTTTCGTTACACTCATTGCCGGCTGCAACAGATGAAAGGCTTCCAGGTCTTCTGACTTTTCGCCGCGCAACACAAGCTCGGGAGGGAGAAACTCTCCTTCCACGGTGTCTTTTTTTGTTTTATAAATTGAAGCATATCCGTCTGCATTAGCAACAAAATATATAGCGTCTTCATTGGCATCGCTGTAATGCACCGGAGAAAATGAATATCCCGTGGGGGGCAGTTTTTTTGCGTTCTGGGTGAAAGGTGCAAACCGTTGGTAAAGCGGAAAATATTTCTGCCTCAGAAAATATTCCCAGCGTTCATCAATTTTTTCGAGTTTTTCCCCCAGGACGTATTCAACAAGTTTGGTAAACCGTTCATACATCCAGAAATCTTCAATAAGCATTTGCACCTTTTCAGGGCCATACACATGGGCAACAAATTCCAAAAAGGCCTGCCCCTCCTTGTACATAAGGTAGGACCCGGATATTTCCTCAATGGCCCGGAGATTCCTGAAATAACCGCTTAACACGGCATCTTTCAGGGCCATATTGCTTTGCTCATCCCACTCGGTCGACATGTATTCAGCCAAACCTTCAGTGAACCACAATGGTGGAAATCTTTCTGCCGGAATCCGGTGCTCCTTCATCGTACGTAAAATTTTGGTTGTCATAAACACGTGGGTCAATTCATGTCTGATAACATGGCGAAATTGCCCCAGGGAACCCAAATAGGGAATCACTACCCTGCCCTTTACAAATTCAAAAAAGCCACCTACCCCTTCAGGAATAAAGCCCGGAGTAATGTTTGTCTGCTCGAAATGGTTATGGGTGTTATAAAAAATGAGCGGGATCTTGTGAGCAATGTAGTGATTGAATTTAATCTGATATTCGGTGAATGCCTCTTCTGCAATATTTGCACCTATTGAGGCGATCGAAAAAAGACTGTCGTAATAGTATATATCAAAATGTTCAGTCTTGAGAATTTTCCATTCAAAATTGTTGAACTGAACTTTGTTTCGTCCGAAATAAACAAATTGCGCATTGCCCTGCCCGGGAATGCATAACAGAATAATGAGTGCAAGCAGACTCATCCTCATACAGCGGCAAAACAAACAAGTGCCTGAATCGATCTTGACCAGCTTCAACAGTTTTCCGGCATTAATGGTTATATTTTCAGCAAGATAAAACAAATCATTTTCATAAGAAAGAGCGGAAGTGATTGACCAATGCGGAAAAGTGAGATCGAGTAATAATTTTCCATCAATTGCAATTACCTTTACGGAAACCGCCCGGCGTCACCCTCGATTAAAATTACTCGTAGGGATTCAAAATTTTGAACCCCTACAAGGCATGCCAATTATTTCCATAACTTGCAGTTTATTGAATAACTCATATTACACAAACTCAGAGATTGAATAGCCACGACTTTCAAGTCGTGGGATAAATGCACAATTTAACTGTTGGCTTTAGCCACTAATAGAGCAAAGATTTGTGGCTAAACCCAATTCATCGGGTGCGGAAAATCCACAAGCTAAAGCTCGTGGCAAGTCAATTGGAATTGTTGCGTAACATGAGTTACTAATCTACTACAAATACTTCTCATTAAATTAGAACTGTTTCTTTTCCAGTTCGCGAATGGCATCGTTGGCAACCCAGCGTGCTGCTTTTGATTCCTGTTCGCGTATTTCATAGGCCAGGGCCAATGCCTCTCTTTTCAGAAAAGCGCTTCTTTTTCCAATTTGCCGCAGCGCCCAGTTCACCGCTTTTTTAACAAAATTTCTTTCATCCGAGGCATGTTCTGCAATGAGGGGGAAAAAATGGAGGAACTCGTTGTCATCGCGTTTCTTGTCATGCACCGCGAGAGTGGCCATCAGAGTAAAACCCGCACGGCGTACAAATTCACTTTTTTTCTTTGCCCAGATGAACGCATAGTCAAATGCATAGGGTGACTTGCGGAAGAGATGCATACAGGTCCCGTCACAAATATCCCACGAATCAAAGTCTTTCACCCACGATTCCATTTGTTTTTTGGTAAGTTGTTTATGATCAGAGATCAGATAGGCAAGATGCCTCGCCTCGCGATATTCACTGGCCCACAGGTCCATGCCCAGTGCATGATCCTTCCCGATCTCTTTGGCAACTTCCTTCAGGAGCACCATCCCAACACCAATAGCGTTATCGGTTTTTATCCCGTAACGCTTCATCCCTTCAATGTTTTTTTCGTTAGTGTGTTTTTTGAGTTCAGCAATAACCTGAGCAGCAGTTGTTACGTTTTGCATTTTATCACCAATGGTTTGATAATCAGTATTAATTGTCAAAGTAAATTTACATAAATACTGCCACCGGCAAACAATGCAAAAAGAACAAACAATAAGCCTTTGCGAGTCCGTGAAGGGCGAAGTTGAATGCTTCCGGCCTGTTGACAGACGAGCCGGAATTCCGTTACGGGGCAACCGCACGATTGGAGACAACACGCAAAGCATTATAAAGCAGAATTCCAGATTGAGCGAGTTATGCGACAGCTGCCATAAGGATGAAAATGCTGAAAATGTTTAGATTGCTTACTACATTTTCAAATTACTTCTGAGCAACATGGCAAAAAAAACACCTGGCGCACAAAACAACAAAACAGTCCAAAAGACAACTCCTTTCAACGCTCTCACCATAGTAAAAGTGTCTTTGTTCCTGTTGCTTTCAGGATTATTTGTCTACCTGACAATTGCAGTCAGTCATGTTCAGGATGATGCGTTTATTACCTTTCGGTACGTCAGGAACTTCATTGGAGGAAATGGGCTTGTTTTCAATGCCGGAGAAAGAGTTGAAGGCTATACCAATTTTCTGTGGACTATGCTGCTGACCATTCCTGCATATTTAAAGATCAACATCATTGATGCATCTCAATATCTCTCAGTTCTTTTCGGCATTCTGATTTTGTTTGTTACCTGGCAGATTACACAATTGACCGGAAGAAAACTGCTTGCCGCACCGGGACGCACAAAGGCACAAGCCCGCTATTTTTCGTTGCTTAGCTTTTTACCCGTACTAATGCTAACTCTCACAGGCGCATTTAGTTATTGGGCGGTGAGCGGGATGGAAACCACGATGTTTGGTTTCTTCAACCTGGCAGCAGTGTTTTTTTACCTGAATAACAACGAGAAATGGAACAACAACTATCTCGTTGCCGGATTTCTGGCGCTTTCAGCATTGACGCGTCCCGAAGGTTATCTCCTCTGCGCTCTGTTTTGTCTCTATTCGACAATACACCTTGTAAAAAACAGCAGAGGCGCTGAGCCTGGCTATCTTACCAATACCGTTTTGTCCCGAAACTCAATTATTACAGTCTCGATTTTTTTGCTGCCGGCTGTTTTGCATACTTCTTTCAGACTGTATTATTACGGCCACTTGCTCCCCAATACGTTCTATGCAAAAGCCAACTTCTCCGCTGCCGCCTTAAAAGAAGGCTTTGCTTACCTTGAAGTGTTCCTGAAAGATTATCTTCTCTATGGAGTTGTTCTGATGCTGCCTCTGCTCTCGCTGGCGGGGAAAAAGTTACGTTATGAACTGGGGTTTTTATATTTGCTGATCACCGGTTACAGCCTCTATGTGATAAGTATCGGTGGCGATGTTTTGCCGCTCCACCGATTCTGGCTTCCTGTTCTTCCGCTGCTCTATATGCTCTGGACTCTGGGTATTCTGTATCTTGCTCTCTATTTGCAGGATCGAAACAGCAAAATGCAAATTCCCCTTACGGTGCTGACGGTTCTGTTCACTCTGGCATTCAGCTTCGGAAACTTCCGTGGCAACGAAAGAAAAATCAGCAGAATGACCGATAAGGAAATCGGGCTGGTCGACCAGTTCAAGCAAAAAGCCGATATTCTGAATAAACTGGCTGCAGCCAAAAACAAGAGACTTACTCTTGCTGCTTCGACCATTGGCGCGTTATCCTACTATACCGATGCAACCATCATCGATATGCTTGGATTAACTGATGAGACCATTGCCCGTCATCCACAGACGATTGATGAGATATCCAACGATCCCGAGGTTTCATGGAAAGAAAAAAGATACAACGCGGAATACGTAGTTAGCAGAAAGCCCGATTATATACTGTTTTCAACTGGCACCAAACCAAGCGCGTATGCGGAAAGAGCGCTCTTCGCGGTTAATGGATTCTTTGCCGATTATTTCAACCAGTTTATTCCAACCTCGTCCGGCAAATTCCTTTATATCTATGCCCGAAAAACTGAACAGCAGAAGCGGCTCAACAATCCGGCAATACAGACCGGGAAGATCAACCCGGAGTTTATCCGGCATTACACGCACTTATTGCATTACCTCAATCTGTTCCGCGAGGGAAGGAAAGACGTCTTCATTACAGTAAAAAACGAATTTGATGAAACGATCAAAACCTGCCCTTCCTTTTTTTCTGAACCGTTTCGCATCATGGGCGACGCCTGTTTTATGGCAAGAGACTATCCGAATGCCGAAGGATATTACAACAAGGCACTTGCTGCCGACTCACTGAATATTCTTGCATACTACGGGAGCTGTTATCTGTATCAGCGGTTGGGTGATCAGGGTAAAACGGTGGCGATGGTTAAAAAGATATATGACTACGCGCTGATTGATAATTCCATTTTCCCGGACCTCGATCTTTTTCGTGTTTTCGCTAGGAAAGGCTACCATCCACAATAGGTCTGGCCCAATAAGTTGCATTTATTCGTAAGGTGTCTGCTTATCCTGCTTCGGCCTGGATCCTTTGTTGGCGAAACGGTAATTTCATGGAAACTTTTATTGCATCCGATATATTTGTATCGATTTTATTATTACCTTTCAGAAAATAATATTGATGAGCTTTTATGAAACACGTCTTACTTATCACCGTATTACTAACCTGTTCGACGTTTGCCCAAATATTCATTGAGCATCCGGAATACAAGCCCTTTTTCGACTCTGCTAATGTTACCGGTTCAATCTTCATTAACAAACTGGGGACAGATACGTTCATCTGTTATAACAAAGCAGATTTTGATATAACGACTCTTCCCGCCTCCACATTCAAAATTTGCAACTCGCTGATCGGACTGGAAACCGGTGTTATCGCGGATGAAAACTTCGTTATCAAATGGGATGGCATAACGCGCCCGGTTGAGGCCTGGAACCATGACCTCACCCTGGCAGCCGCCATTAAAGTTTCTGCAGTGCCCTATTATCAGGAACTTGCACGGCGTGTTGGTGCAAAAAAAATGCAGCAGTGGATAGATAAAGCGGCTTACGGCAACAGGAATATTGGCGGCGGAATTGATAAATTCTGGCTTACCGGAAAGATGAGGATTTCACCCCGGCAGCAAATCGATTTTCTGCAAAAACTGTATAAGGGAACACTCCCCTTTTCAAAACGTAACCAGAATATTGTTAAGCATATCATTATCAATGATTCCACAGCGTCCTATATCCTGCGCGCCAAAACCGGGTGGGCGGCATCCTGGGCCAAAACATCCGGTGTTGATATAGGCTGGTGGGTAGGATATGTTGAAACAGGCAATCAGGTATATTTTTTCGCGACCAGGCTAAAAAACACGGAGAATACCAATCCGAAATTTGCTCCGGCACGAATAGGCATAAGCAGGGAAATACTCTCACGGATAACAGGGTTGAATTTGATTCAGGACCGGGACTGAGAATATTCAGATAGTATAGCGGATCAATGCTGAAAAGCAGTTATTAACACCCTGCTCTTTATTCAGTTGTGAAAATTTATTATATATTTAGGATTATACCATGCTCACAAGAACCCTGTATTTACTGATCGCGCTCTGTTATTTCACGGCTTATGCACAAAAACCAGACCACTGGTCTAAATATTCCTGGTTGACGGGGACATGGGAAAATGCGGATAGAAATGATTCCACAAATGGTGTATTCTCCCTGCTCCCGGAATTGGAGGGGAAAGTACTTGTCAGACACAACCATTCCGAACTGCACGGAAAGCAAAATGCTGTACCCCAAATTCACGACGATCTCCTGGTAGTATATCCTGGGGAAAACTCCAGTGACGATAAAAGCATTTACTTCGATAATGAAGGGCACGTGATTAATTACACTGTTTCAACTTCAGATTCTGCCATCGTATTTTTAAGTGACCAAAATGCCCATGGAATGACTTTCCGTCTTTCATACATCCGGCTGCAGAAAGATCTGATCAACATAAGATTCGAAATCTCACGCGAACCGGGAAAATTCTTCACATATCTGGAATCAAAATGCGCGCGTTTAAATAGATAAAGCATGACTGTTTTTCTAAATATAAAAAGCCTGTTAATGTCTTGAATACACTAACAGGCTTAACTGTCAGAGGTCTTGTAGTGATTGTGGTTTTGTACCAGCCCTGGCCTTCAACCATTGTGATTGCAGCACCGGGCTAATTTTTGGTATAGCTCATTTTAACTATTTGTTCAACATCCGAAGGTTTAAGATTCCGTCTTTCACCCAATCCAAGCCAGCCGCGCTCAGTGAATCGTTTGGAAATTATCTCTGCTGTTCCTAAATACTCATCGGTATACTCGGAAAGCAAGGTTTTAATTCCCAGCGAATTGAAGAACGCTTCGGTGTTATCAATTCCTGCCAGGGCTCTTTCTTCAGGAGAACCACCGGTCACTCCCCAAACACGCTCCGCATACTGAGCCAATTTTTCCTTTTTGCTTTCAAAATTATAGCGATAGTGGCTTGGTGCAATGACAGCCAATGTTCTTGCGTGGTCAATGCCGAACAAGGCTGTCAGTTCATGGCCCATGGCATGCACTGCCCAATCTCCGGGGACTCCGCATTGCAGTAATCCGTTAAGCGCCATGGTGCAGCCCCACATAAAATTTGCTGCGGCTGTGTAGTCTGACGGATTGTTTAAAATCACAGGTGCCGTTTGAACAATTGTCTGCAATATGCCCTCTGCAAAACGATCCTGCAGCAAAGCGCCGGTCGGATAGGTCATATATTGTTCGAGCACATGAACAAAAGAATCGGCAAGTCCGTTTGCAATTTGCCTTTGCGGAATTGAAGTTACAACTTGAGGATCAAGAATGGAGAACTGTGGATATAATCCCGGGCCGCCCATGCCGATTTTTTCTTTTGTCTCATTCCGGGTAATAACGGCAAAAGCGTTCATCTCCGAACCGGTTGCCGATAAGGTGAGAACCGTTCCAAACGGCATTCCTCTTAGCGCGGGCTTTCCACCTTTCACCATGCTCCAAAGGTCATCGCCTTCATGACAAGCAGCGGCTGACAAAAATTTTGTACCATCGATCACGGAACCGCCACCAACTGCAAGCAGAAAAGTGACCTTCTGTGATTTAATTACTTCCAAAGCCTCAAGCAAAACGGCATACTCGGGGTTTGCCGGAATGCCACCAAATTCGAGTACTTCAAACCGGGAAAGTGCTGCTTTAACCTTATCGTAAATGCCATTTTTCTTAATGCTCCCGCCGCCATATAGCAATAGTACCTTTGCCTTTTCGGGAATCTCTTTTGCCAACCGGCTTATCTGATCCCTGCCAAACAGTATTTTCGTCGGATTCGCAAATTCAAAATTCGTCATGAGTCAACTCCGGTATATTCTGTGGTTTGCCCACAGGTTGTCTGTTTAACAAAATAGTCTTATTCATTTTTCATATCCTTTTTTGGGGTAACTCCCACAATTTCATTATAAATAGCTTCAATGTCTTTTCCTTTATGATGTTGCCACAATCCGGAAAATTTAATCTCAATACTTTTAAGAAGCAGAATGCAGAGTTCAATATCTTCATTTGGGATATCATTTAATATGATCTTACTCACCATCCTGAATTTAGTGTAACACTCCTGCAGAATCAGTTCACCGGCAGGAGTTATAGCCAATCGTTTTGAGCGTTTATCTGCCGGATCATCCCACTCGGTGATATATCCCTGACTTTTAAGACTTGCGAGCAAATTGAGTCCTGTTGAGAGTTCATGGATTGTTACATTGATTGCCTCGGTTTTTTTTGGATTTCCCAGTTTCGCTATAGCGTTCAACAAAATAAACTCATCGAATTGCCTGAGGTTTAAGTCTGTCATTGCTCCATTTGCATATACCCGGTGCAACCGAATTATCCAGTCAAGCAGTTTAAGAAGCACCGTATCAGGGTATGGGGGCATGAATCCGTTAAAAAGCTGCCGGGATGATTTACTTTCCCTGCTCTTGGAAAGATAATAGAGGCAAAAATCATCTATTTCCGCGTTCGGGTGTTTGGATTCAAAATCCGCCCACTGATTAACCAATTCAACTGTTTTTTTCATAGAAATACATCAATCCAGATATAAAATTGAAAGATTTACCACAATTATTTGTAATAATAAGGAATAATGTCTAAGTTTACAACCAAATTACATCAAATTTGATGTAATTTTTTTATATTTATATCAACTATGTGTTAAATTATATATTTAATTATACAATATTCGCTAATGATATCCGTCTTTTCAGGTATTGCTCGCCTTGGGTTTTAAAGCTACAGGATGACCGGGATGGTGTTAAACGCCAGCAGACGGACAAATAATTATAGACTATGAAGAAAACGAAAATGAAGGAAAAACTGATGGAGAATGGACAGCCGAAAAAGAAAATTATCAAAAAAGTGGTTATCCCAACCGTGGTTGCGATTATTCTGATCGTTATCGGGATAAAGGTCTGGGATGCACTGCGTCATGAAGAGACTGATAATGCACAGATAGAAATGCGGCTTGTACCAATTCTTTCACGGGTTTCAGGTTACGTCGATAAGTTGCTCGTGGATGACTATGCTTCTGTTAAAAAAGGACAGTTGCTCATGGTGGTGGATACTACCGAGTTGGATCTGCAGCTTAAAGAAATGATGGCTGATTATGATCAGGCTGTTTCCGATATTGAGAATGCCAATGCCTCTTTGACCAACGCTGAAGCAACTCTTTCCTCCACAAAGGGAAATGCTGAAGTGATAGCATTAAGAAAAGAAAAAGCCACCGGCGATTTTAACCGGGACAAGGAATTGTTTGCATCGAATGCAATTACAAAGAAACAGTTTGATGACAGCAAGTCCAATTATGATATAACCATGAAACAACTTGAAACCGGTTACCGTGATGTAAAGGTTGCGGATACACGACTCAGCATTTTGCGTTCCCAGGTTGCACGGGCACATGCACAGGCTGAGGTGAAGAAGGCACGGATTGAACAGCAGAAGTTGAAGATCTCCTATTGCTATATTTATGCTCCCGCCGATGGCACCATTGGCAAACGCAATGTAGACCAGGGACAATTCATTCAGCCCGGTGCGCCGGTATTCACTGAAGTGAACAGCCAGGAACTATGGGTAGTTGCCAATTTCAAGGAAAGCCAGATAAAGAATATTCACGTCGGCAAAGAAGTAGAAATAATTGTTGATGGTTTCCCCAAGCAGCCATTGAAGGGCAAGGTGGTTTCAATCTCCAATGCAACAGGCGCGCGGTTTTCTTTGTTGCCGCCTGATAATGCAACCGGGAATTTCATTAAAGTTACCCAGCGCATTCCGGTTCGTATAGAAATTGAAGATGTTGAGAAATATAAATACATGCTGCGTGCGGGCATGAGCGTTGATGTTACTGCTCCAGTGGACTAACCGGTCATGTCAATAAACAAAATAGCGAAAATAATTATCGCCATCACCACGATCTCGGCTGCAATAATGGAGCTGATCGATACGTCAATTGTGAACGTGGCACTGAATCAAATGGCTGGAACGCTGGGTGCTTCCATCGAGGATATCTCCTGGGTCATCACTTCCTATGCAATCGCAAACGTGATCATCATTCCCATGACCGGATTTCTTGCCGCCTATTTCGGCCGGAAACAATACTACATGGGGTCTATTATACTCTTTACCGTTGCCTCCGTTATGTGCGGGCAGTCCACTTCCATTTGGATGCTGGTGTTCTGGCGGTTTGTGCAGGGACTGGGTGGAGGCGGGTTGCTGTCAACATCTCAATCAATCCTGTTTGATGCATTCCCGAAGAATCAACGCGGACTGGCCGGCGCATTATTCGGAATGGGAATTGTAATTGGTCCCACGTTGGGTCCTACCGTCGGCGGAATTATTATCGACCATTACTCATGGCCGCTCATATTCAATGTGAATGTGCCGTTTGGAATCATTGCAACCTATCTGAGTTACCGTTTCATCGAACCGGATGACGAGCAGTTGACAAAACCATGGATAGATTGGAATGGCATTTTGCTGCTCACTATAGGAATTGGTGCAATGCAATATGTTCTTGAGCGGGGCGAAAGCGAAGACTGGTTTGACTCGTCGAAGATTGTCTGGTTTTCCGTTATTGCCGTTGTAGGGCTGATAACCTTTATTTTTTGGGAACTCCGGCAAAAGCATCCGGTAGTGAATCTTCGCATATTGAAAGACTTGAATCTGGCATTCACAACCATACTCACGTTTATTGTTGGATTTGCGCTTTTCACTTCCGTTTTTGTGTTCCCCCTGCTTTTACAGCGAGTGCTTGGCTATACGGCTTTTGCAACGGGAATTACCTTGCTTCCGGGGTCATTGTTGTCCCTGATAGTGATGCCAATAGTTGGAAAACGATTGCAGGCAGGCACCAATCCAAAGTTTTTCATTGTGCTGGGATTTATAATACTTATGCTGTTCGGATTCATGATGTCCCGTGCAGATATCACTGTTTCCAGTGGCTTTTTCACATGGCCACTGCTTATCCGGGGCGGCGGGCTGGCATTGCTGATGGTGCCGTTAACAACACTTGCTGTGCAGGGACTGGAGCCAAAAGACATGGCTCAGGGAATTGCACTGAACAACATGATGCGACAGCTCGGCGGTTCTTTCGGCATTGCCATTATAAATAATTACATTGCCGGACGCTACATTATTCACCGCACTGATTTGATCTCGAATATCTACCAGGGCAGTCAACAATTATTGGAACGAAGTTCAATTCTCATGCAGGGTCTTCAGGCAAAGCTGCCCGTTACCGCGAATGTACAAAACCAGGTATTGCAGATTCTGGATCTTACCGTTATGAAACATGCTTATCTGCTCAGCTACCTGGATGCGTTCCTCTATTCTGCATCCATGATCCTGGTAGTTTTTCCCTTGTTGTTTTTCACCAGAAAGAAAAAAAGAGCCGGGGCGATGCCTGCGGCTCTTGCCGAAGAAATTGCCGAAGCAACACATTAATTAAAACGAAATAGTTTATGAAAAATTTATTAATAACACTTCTCATTAGTTTTTCAACACTTGTTTCTGCACAGGAAACACTGCATGTACCAAGTCAATTGCAAAAATTAACCGACTCTGCACTGACAAACTTTCCCAGGATGCATTCCCTTTCGGAACTGGTTCGTCTCAGCAACCTGAAAACGGATATGAGTGCAGCAGGATATATGCCCATTGTCAATGTTGACGGATCATATCTCTATTTAAATCCAACGTCAAAAGTGTCAATTCCATTGGGAGTAGGAATAACGAAGTCCCTGCAAATGAATCCGGCTGACAATTACAGCGCTATGCTGAATGTTGTGCAGCCGCTTCTCGATTTCAAAACGCCGGCGAATGTTGCCCGCGCTAAAAGCGATGTTGCCATATCAGAAGCAACCAGAGAGAGTTACCGCTCACAGCTTGCTTACCAGGTCGCTCAGCTTTATTACGGAGTAATATTTCTTAATAGAAATATTGCCGTGCAACAACTGCAGCTTTCGCTAGTCAAATCAAATCTGAATATAATTGAGGCTAAACTGCGAAACGGTGATGCACTTACGTATGATCTGGTAACAACACAGGTCCGGTACACAAACATTGAGAACAGTATTACCGAGTTGCAGACGCAGCTTTACAAACAATACGCTCTGTTGCATATGCTGACCGGCGGAACCGGCGTGGAACAAATTTCAGACACAACTTTTTCCGATGCTATGTATGACGTCGCCCGCGATTCCGTGCTTGGTCTGGCATTCCGACAAAATCACGAACTGATCATTTCCCAAAAGAAAATAAGTTATTCGGAATATGACATCACGGCCATAAAGCAAATTTTTCTTCCGACGGTGAATTTAATTGGCGGATTGGGATATAAGAACGCGTTTGCTCCAAATATCTTTGACGTAAAATTCAATTATGATTACGGCATCAGTCTCAACATCCCCATTCTTCCGGGATCAAGGCCACATATCCAACTGGAAATGGCACAGACAGGCCTGGAATCGGCAAAAGATGAGCTTGCATACCAAAAGGCAGCACTCACCAAAGACGTGGTGAATGCAGGGTTGGAAATCAGGAAGAACGAGATAAAATACCGGAGTATGGATACGCTTTTACATCAGGCTAAACTGGCAGTTGAACTGGGGACTGAACGCTACAAAGAAGGAGTTATCACCAGTGTTGAGCTGCTCACCGCAGAAACAAACTATCAGGATGCATTATTGAGTAAACTGCAAACGGAGTATAATTTGCTGCTTTCAAAACTGGAGCTGAACCGCCTTGCCGGGCGGCGTTGGTGGACGCACTAGTCTAATTGCCGCGAGTCCGCCGCCTTCTTCTCACCCGGGACTCTTCCTTCACTTTGTAAACAAACCTCAGGCTGACCCGCAACTCCCGGGCGAGCAGCCGGTTGGGGATGTGCTCGCGCGTTTCAATGTAATCTTTAAGCAAGGGGATCAGATTCCGTTCTGAAAAATATACTGTTGATTTTTCGAACGACTGCAGGAGACGGATAAAATGCTCAACCCCCAGCAGGCCTATCATTTCCTGATACTCCCAGGGAAGTAGTTCAAAGCTCTCAACCTGTTTCATCCAATTGTAATTCATAATGCACCCTGAAACTGTCCTTTTTATAGATTATTGCAATTATTTTGCCTTTTGTAAAATATTTAACTATTTGTAAAAATATTTTTGACAAAATTATGAAAATATTGTTATATTTGTCAAGATAATTTTTACTAACTTTACAGAAATAATAATTTTAGTTGTGAAGCCATGACAAGACAACAGGAAATAAACAGTCTGATTAGCACTTTTGGCGTCAAGAAATCGTTTCTTGCACGAAAGTTGGGTGTGTCCCGGCAGGTGTTGAGCTATCAGCTCAACGTGGCCGATGAGCTTGATCACGATTATTATGTAGAGATTCTGGCCATCCTTGAATCCATGCGGAAGGGTTTGCAACCGGAAGACAACGAAAGTGGATCGACTTTTTATGTGGCAGAGGAATCTCAAAACTTAGTCCGCGAACCACAGCGTTTCAAAATAGAAGCATCCATTCCGGCAGGCCCGGTCGGTGAGTTGATTGCTTATGACGATTGGTATGAAACTGACGTGCTTGATTACAACCCCAACGATCATGTATTTCTGCGGGTGGACGAAGAATTCGGGCACTCGATGATGCCGCTTGTTGCTCCGGGTGATCTGGTGCTGATCTCCTTCTCGGCCAAGCCCAAAAACGGCGATATGGTAGCAGCACGGTGGGACCAGACAAAAGGTGCGTTGAAAATATATCAGGAACATCCCCTTGATCCCCTAATGCTCTATCTGCTCAGCTATAACCAATCCATCCCAATGATCCCTGTGCCAAGGAAGACAACGACGGTTTATAAAGTGATGTTGCTGAAGAAGCAGAGGTAGATGCGGAAAGGTGATATTCCTTCAGGCAAACACAGCATCTATAATTGCCGGCAAGATGTTTCATCGGAAAACCAGAGTGGGGATTTTCTGTTTAACTTTTGACAGCATATGATCTCATTTCTGTTTTATAACTTTGTTTGTGTCGATTTCAGACTAACCGTAGGGGTTTAAAATTTTGAATCCCTACATTAGCGCTAATTGAAACATCATTCAGAACGAAACACCTAAGCTATCCCTTTTAAAATATGAAAGCCGTCCCGGACTTAAAATTCCCGGGACGGCTTCGTATAACATACTATATTTTATTCCGCTTCTTTAGGCAGCGGCGGGCGTTCATAAAGCTCGCAGAGTTGACGATAAGCAGCCGGCATTGCACCGTCCACCTGATCCCAGGTGAAGCGCCAGGTCCAGTTGCCACCCGGCCTGCCGGGGAAGTTCATACGTGCTTCGTTCCCAAGGTTTAATATGTCCTGCAGGGGAATAATAACCAGGTTTGCCGCTGAGGCATATGCAGCACGGATCAACTCAAAGCAGATATTCTCTCCATAATAATGCAGATATCTCTGGGTGAATTCGTAGATATCATTGGGTTCAGTTTTGGCCACTTCGAAATAACTGCGGGTGGTATCGTTATCGTGTGAACCGGTATAGACGACACAGTTCTTCACAAAATTATGCGGCAGAAATTTCTTTTCCATTTTTGCGCCGAAGGCGAATTGCAGAATTTTCATTCCGGGGAATCCAAAATGATCGCGCAATTCTTCCACCCCTTTGGTAATTACACCAAGGTCCTCGGCAAGAATGGGAATGTCGCCAAGATGTTTTGCAACAGAAGCAAACAATTTTTTGCCTGGAGCTTTAACCCATTTTCCTGTTTGGGCGGTTGGAGCGTCACCGGGGATCTGCCAAAAGGCTTCAAATCCTCTGAAGTGGTCAATCCGGATGATATCGATCATTTCGAGCAGGTGTGCAAACCTTTTGCGCCACCAGAGGAAGTCGTCTTTTTCCATTTCATCCCAACGGTAAAGCGGGTTGCCCCAAAGTTGTCCGGTTGGACTGAAATAATCCGGCGGAACACCGGCAACAGAAATCAGTTTCCCGTTTTCATCAACGGTGAACAATTCTTTGTTTGCCCAGAGATCGGAACTGTCGTAGGCAATGAATATAGGCAGATCGCCAATTACTTTTATGTTTTTATCGTTGGCGTATTTTTTCACTGCACTCCATTGACGGGCAAAAACAAACTGTATAAACTTCTGATAAAGAATATCATCAGCCAGTTTCTCTTTCCATTCCTTCACCGCTCCGCGTTTGCGCAGTGCAATTGCCGGATCCCAATCAGTCCAACAAACACCACCGTGAAACGCTTTCACTGCCATGAACAGCGAATAGTCATCAAGCCAGGATTTGTTTTTCCTGTCGAATGCAGCCAATGCATCAACATAGGGATGTGCTTTGTGTTTTTTAAAAGAAGTGTATGCCAATTTCAAAAGTGAAACTTTATAATCTATGATCTCACCGAAAGAAATTTTGTGCGGATCGAAGGTCTGTTTGTTTTCTGCCTGCTCGCGGGTCAGCAGACCATCCTGATACAAGAGTTCGGGACTGATCATAAACGGGTTACCCGCAAAAGCCGAGAAACATTGATATGGGGAGTCACCATACCCGGTTGGCCCCAGAGGGAAAACCTGCCACAGGGTTTGTCCGCATGATGCAAGAAAGTCTATAAAATGATAAGCCTCAGGGCCAAGATCGCCAATGCCATATTTGCCGGGTAGTGATGTTGGATGACACAACACACCCGCAGACCGTTGATATTCCATAAATCGCCTCTCAGATAATAATTGTCGAGTAAAATCTTACTCTGAAATATAACAAAAGATTAATTTTTTTAAGGTTTGGATAATGATTAATTTGCGCGTCCATGATACTACTGCATAAAGACGGACATTATAAGAAGATCCTACACCTCGCCATTCCTGCCATAGCCGGATTGTCAGCTCAAATGATTGTATCCATTGTTGATGCAGCAATGATCGGACGTTTAAGCAATGCGGAATATGCTTTGGCAGCGATGGGTATAAGCGTTTTAGCCACCTGGGCAATCGTGAGCTTTTTTTCGAGCCTGGCCACAGGCACGCAGATCATTGTTGCGCGCCGCTATGGAGAAGGCAACTTTTCTGCATGCAGCCGTGCGCTTTCCAATTCAATTCTCATCGCGATGGGAACCGGCATTTTCATCGCCATCATCGGCATGTGGGGATCGCACGCATTCGCGCAGCTTTTTGCCAAGGATCACCAGGTTGGCGAACTGGCCGGTGAATTTATCTACTTCAGGTTGATCGGGCTTCCCTTTTTTCTCATCACTGTTTCGTTCCGCGGGTTTTATTTTGGAACAGGTCATACCCGTGTATTTATGGTTTCCGGCATCATTGTTAACCTGCTTAATGTATTTTTCAACTATGTTCTCATATATGGTAAATTCGGTCTCCCCGCGATGGGAGTTGCCGGCTCGGGCCTGGGGTCTTCTCTTGCCACCATTTGTGATGCATTTTATTATCTGGTAATTTCATCCTATCCCCGCTATGCTCATCAATTTCATTTTATACATAATTTCAAAATCGATAAATCGGTTATGCGGGCAATTATAAGGCTTTCCGCCCCGGTTTCCTTTCAGAATGTGTTTATCCTTATCGGCTTTCTTTCCTTCGTGGCAATCACCGGCATTATCGGCACGACACAACAGGCTGCATCCCAGGCAATCATCAGCTCGCTGTTCATGTCGTTCCTGCCATGCATAGGTTTTGGAATAACAGTGCAGACCCTGGTGGGCAATGCTGTGGCCAAGGGTGATCTGGCCCTTGCAAAACGCTATGGCTTTGAGACTGCCCTGATTGCAACCTATTACACGTCCGCACTGGCGGTGATGTTTATCTTTTTTCCCCAGGTATTGCTTTCGGTCATCACCGAAAACAGTACGATTATCGCCTATGCAATACCCGCCATGAAAATTGCAGGTGTGGCACAGATACTTTATGGCATAGGGATAGTACTTGCAAACGGATTGCAGTCGGTTGGCAAGACCTCTTTTGTTATGGCAGCCGAAGTCATCACCAATATTTTTGTGCTGGTTCCGCTGTCTTACCTGTTTGGCGTAACAATGAAAGGCGGCCTGACCGGAGCATGGCTTGCAATGCCTGCCTATATTATATTATATTCAACAACGATTACTTTAAAATTTTATTTTGACAAATGGAAAACACTAAAAGCAATTTAGCCGGAACCGGCAAGGACACACATTCACTTCTCGAATCGCTCAGCCAAGGAAACTATTTTTCCCGATTGGAGGGAAATGAACTTCATTGCGAAAATGTGCGTATAAGCAAACTGGCTTCAGCCGTAGGCACACCACTTTATGTATACAGCAAGAAATATTTCACTGACCGCTTTCAATCACTCACGCAGGCACTCAGCGGGTGCAAACATAAAATTTTCTACGCGGTAAAGTCGAACTACAACATCAACATTATCCGTCACCTGCATGAGCTGGGATGCGGCGCTGACGTAAACTCACTGGGTGAAATGTACCGGGCCGAACAGGCCGGTGTGCCGGCAGATGAAATTGTGCTTGGCGGTGTTGGAAAATCTGCCGAAGAAATTTCCTACGCATTGGATAAAAATATTTTCCAGTTTAAGGTTGAATCGCTGTCAGAGCTTTACCTCATAAATCAGATCGCTGAACTTTCCGGCAAGAAGGCCCGTGTGGCGCTTAGAGTGAATCCGGATGTTGATCCGCTTACGCACCCGTATATATCAACGGGGTTGGCTGAAAACAAATTCGGTATTCCCATTAGCGAAGCAGAAGCTATTTATCTGGACAGGTCGCTTTCACATATTGAATTTACCGGAATTGACATGCACCTCGGTTCACAAATTGCATCCATTGCACCATACGCAGAAGCAATAGACAAAATTTTGGCTGTATGCGAACGTCTGAAAGAAGCCGGGATTGAACTGCACCACATGGATATTGGAGGCGGTTTTGGCGTTCAGTATGCCGGCGAAAACGATTTTCCTGTCACGGCTTTCCGTGAAACACTTCTGGATAAGCTGAAGCATTCCGGTATGCAAATTTTCATGGAGCCTGGAAGATATTTTTCGGCAAATTCGGCTGCTCTGGTCACCAAGATCCTCTATTTAAAAACCAACGGTGAGAAAAACTTCCTGGTGGTTGATGCCGGCATGAGTGAACTTATCAGACCAAGCCTTTACGGAGCTTACCATCAGATAATTCCGGTTATCCCGTCTGGCAGCGAAGCCAAAGTATATGACGTTGTCGGACCTCTTTGTGAAAGCGGTGACTTCCTGGGAAAAGAACAGACTATTGCTGAGCCCGAGTCCGGCAACTTGCTTGCCGTGCTTTCAACCGGTGCTTATGGCATGGTGATGGCGTCCAACTATAACGCACGCCTTCGACCTGCTGAAGTTCTTGTTGACGGCTCTGAATGGAAACTGATACGCAGGCGTGAAACGCTCGAACAGTTAATTCAAAACGAGGAAGACCTGTAAATGATTTGGAAGACCGGGATTTCGAACCCCTTTCGCACTTGTACGTGTCCTTCCTTATCCTGCTTCTCTGAATGATACTTGTTCAGTGAACCCCCTCAGTGAGATTTTTCCCGACTATAAGGCCGATCTCTCTCACTTTCCTTTTTTATTAGTCTAAATAAATTTCTATCTTGGATTTTTAAATCAAAACCCCCAATTATCCGAGGTTATTTACATGAATCAATTTTTCGCTAAAAAACCTTTACACGTCCTGCTCGAAGAATTAGAAGGAGAAAACAGGCTGCGCAGAATACTCGGTCCTGCCGCCCTTACGTCTCTTGGAGTTGGCGCAATCATTGGCACCGGTATCTTTGTATTAACCGGCATTGCTGCACACGACAAAGCGGGTCCCGCCATTATTCTTTCATTTGTTTTTGCAGGCATTGCCTGTATCTTCGCCGCACTTTGCTATGCAGAATTTGCATCCATGGTTCCAGTTGCCGGGTCAGCCTATACTTACGCTTACGCAACTCTTGGCGAACTTCTGGCCTGGATAATTGGCTGGGATCTAATTCTTGAATATGCCGTTGCCTCGGCCACGGTTGCGCACGGATGGTCGCATTATTTCCAGGACTTTATGGGCATATTCAAATATGAACTTTTGCCTCAGTTCCAGCGATCGCCCCTGGATTTCAATCCGGACACCGGGCAGTTTATAAGTACTGGCACCTGGTTTGATCTTCCTGCCATTCTGATTGCGCTTATCATCACTGCAATCCTGGTAAAAGGAATCAGAGAGAGCGCCGGATTCAATATAACCATGGTTGTCATAAAGCTTGCTGTGGTTCTGATGGTTATTGTGCTTGGCGCATTTTATGTTAACCCCGCGAACTGGCAGCCGTTTGCTCCGCATGGTTATTCAGGCCTCAGCTTTTTTGGAAAGACCATTCTTGGTGAAGAAGTGCATGGAGCACCGGTTGGTGTCTTGGCAGGGGCTGCGATGATCTTCTTTGCATATATTGGTTTCGATTCTGTTTCCACGCATGCTGAGGAGGCCAGAAACCCCAAGAAAGATGTTCCGATCGGTATCATTGTTTCGCTCATCCTCTGCACTGTTCTCTACATTCTGGTTTCAGCAGTGCTTACGGGTATGGTTCCTTCCGATAAAATTAACATCGATGCACCGGTGTCTGATGCATTCCGTCAGGTTGGGCTGGGCTGGGCACAGTTTATTGTTTCATTGGGTGCACTCTCCGGCATAACTTCAGTGCTTTTGGTGATGATGCTGAGCCAACCACGAATTTTTCTTGCAATGGCGCGTGATGGCCTTGTCCCCCGGAGTTTCTTCGGAGCCGTGCATGAAAAATTCCGGACTCCCTGGAAATCGACAATTCTCACCGGTCTGTTTGTTGCAACACTTGGTGGTCTGTTGCCACTGCGCATCCTTGCGGAACTGGTTAACATCGGAACATTGTTTGCCTTTGTTGTGGTTTGCTCAGCGGTACTCATCATGCGCAAAACTAATCCCAAAGCAGAACGCCCGTTCCGCGTACCGTTTGTTCCCCTGGTTCCTGTTTTGGGAATTATCACGTGCCTCATCCTCATGTTCTCTCTGCCTGTTGAGAACTGGCTCAGGTTATTTGGATGGCTGGCAATTGGTATGGTCATCTATTTTGCTTATGGCAGAAAACACAGCATCATGCATGATATGATCAATGCCGGAAACGGGAAAGCGGAAAAATAGCTTTTGCTCATAGACTACAAATAGTTTCTTATTAACGAACAGCCTCTGTAGATTTCCGCAAAGGCTGTTTTTTTAACTCATGTTACACAACGATCCAATTGACTTGCCACGAGCTTCAGCTCGTGGATCTTTCGCACCCGATGAAATTGGCTTTAGCCGCAAATCTTCGCTCTATTAGTGGCTAAAGCCAACATTTGGATTGTCCATTTATCCCACGACTTGAAATTCGTGGCTATTCACTCTCTGTGTTTGCGTAACATGCCTTATTAATATATATACCTGCCCTATTTGGCTTGAGCTGTTCAAGAATGCTCTGTGCTAAATACTTTTCAAAAAATTTCTGTCTCCACCAGATAGTTGGTGTTGTACAATCCATACATTGCAGAATTCTGCTTTGCAAAACTTTGTTGGCAGACAGAAATCGTGAGGTTGCCCCGCGCACGGAATAGCTGATGCACGCGACTTCTCCCGCGACTACGCTGGATCGCAATGACATATTCTTATTTGTGCGACAGTCACTATGACCTGATTTTCGAATCCATTAAAATATTGCGAGGGAAAACTACTTTTTTCCATAAAAGTCCGTTATCTTTGTCCCTTATCTTGCTAATTCGCAACTATTTATATTAAAACTAAAAGATTTAGGCGGATGATCAATATTGTTCGAAATAACAAACAATATGCTCCGATTGCTTAATATTATTAATTGTTTAGTCTATCAACTAAGTGTAAAGAGGGTACATGAAATCCATGGTAACAAGAGGCAATACGGCAATAGTTCTGATAACTGTTTTTTGTTCTTTTCTTTTTCTGGCCGATATGAACGGCAAAACCGGCAGGACAATGAAATCGTCCAGTATCGGCTGTGATTGCCATACCAAGAACACTGCTGTTTCGGTTGTGATTGCAGGACCAAAAACTTTGGTTAAGGGAACGAAGGGAACCTATACAGTCACCATCACGGGCGGCCCACTTAAAGCTGCCGGGGTTGATATTGCAGCAAGTGCCGGAACGCTGGCAATCAATGCGGCAGAAACAGGCCTTAGACTCTCCAGTGCTGAATTAACACACAAGGCTCCCAAAGCACCAACAAACTCCCAGGTGGTGTTTACCTTTGATTATACTGCCCCAACCACAGGAACCACGGCCACTATCTATGCCGTAGGAAACAGTGTGAACAACACCGGCAGCGAGAGCGGTGACGGGTGGAACAATGCACCCAACATGGTTGTCTCGATAGCGGCAACGGATATTAAGGAAAATGGCATCACACCGGCAAACTGCAAACTGGAGCAATGCTTCCCTAATCCGTTCAATCCTTCAACGTCAATCAGCTATTCCATTGGTGAGGCTGGAAATGTTCTCCTCAAAGTATATGATATCACCGGAAAAGAAGTGGCAACCCTGGTCAATGGTTTTCAAACGGCCGGCGAGCACAAAGTAAATTTTAATGCAGAGAATCTGATGAGCGGTGTCTATTTCTATACCATTATCAGTGGTTCCTTCAGCGAAACGCACAAAATGGTGTTGAACAAATAGCGACGGAAACTTCCTGTCAGCTTCCTTGAAGCCCGGGTCCAGTGTGTGTGACCCGGACTATTTTTAGATCCAAGGCAACCTGCTTAACTACCTGTTAAAAGGACTTGTTATTCAGAAATATTCTTGGTTTTTTCTTACGACAAAGTCCACAAAGTGGGCTGCATTTTCCTTTCTCTATCGTGTTGTGTGAACTTATATAATTATGGAGCAACTTATGAAAGCCGGTCATTCATTTATAACCGTAATAATTTTTGTTGTCTTTTTTTCGTTTCTCTTCATGGCTCACTATAGCGGCTACATCGGAGTGACAAAGTTGACAGGTGGAAACGGATGTGATTGCCATACCCAGTCAAGCGCAGTTAACGTGGTGATCTCCGGGCCCTCCTCACTATCCCGGGGAGGAAAAGGAACTTTCACGGTAACGATTACCGGTGGGCCATTGAAAGCTGCCGGTGTTGATATTGCTGCCGGTTCAGGAAAACTTATTTCCAATCCCGGCGAAGAATTTCTTCAACTTGATGTTGGTGAGTTAACACATACGATGCCGAAGCCACCCGCCAACAATAAAGTTGTCTTCACGTTTGATTATATTGCCCCGACTTCTGCAGGAACCGCAACTCTTTATGCCGTTGGCAACAGCGTTAATACCGATGGAGATAATACCGGGGATGGCTGGAATTTTGCATCGAATAAAACAATCACGGTAACAAACGCCACTGATGTTCGTGACGAACATTTTTCACAAACCTTCAGGCTGGAGAACAACTATCCCAATCCATTCAATCCTGAATCAACCATCAGCTACCAAACACAGGAGAATGGTTTTGTAACGCTCAAAGTGTATGATCTGTTTGGGAAAGAAACCGCAACTCTGGTAAATGAAGAAAAAGCTGCAGGACACCATGAAGTAAAATTCAACGCAGCAAATTTGGCAAGCGGTGTTTATTTATACACGCTCAGGAGCGGAAAACTTACGGAGACCAAAAAGATGATATTGAGCAAGTAGTACCACTGATTAATCTGATTTTTCGGATTTTCTGATTTTCTGATTTCTTTAAGAATGCGGAGTTGATTGTCAAATACAGGAAGAGTAGCAGAACAAAATTTCCATTTGAGAAAACAGTACCACTGATTAAACTGATTCTTCTGATTTCTTTGAGTATGTATAGTTGGTTGTCAAATACCGGGAGAGCAGCGGAATAAACTGATACAATGGTAAATCAATAGAACTTTTGCAACACCCTGACATTATCAGATAACAGTCCCGCGTTACCTAATTACATCGGCAACGTAAAGGTAAACGTTGTACCCTTTCCTTCGACACTCTCTACCCATATCTGGCCTCCATGCTTTGCAACAAATTCTTTGCAGAGTGGCAGGCCCAATCCTGTTCCGCGTTCATTTGCCGTACCGCGTCTCGATTGTTGGGTATCCAACTCAAAAATATGTGGAATTGATTCTGGAGGGAGCCCAATGCCCGTGTCACTTACAGAGATTTCAATAAAATTCTCCACCCGTATGGAGGAGACCGTGATCTTCCCACCCTCAGGAGTGAATTTAATGGCGTTATGTACCAGGTTGCGTATAATGGTTTTAAGAAGATTTTCATCGGCAAAAACAACCGCACTGACACTGACCTGGGAGGTCAATGCGATGGATTTATTGACTGAATCCGGATGAAGCAGGTGAAGGATGTCCGTAATAACTTCGTTAAGATATAATTTCTTTGGGTTGAATTGAATGCCGCCGAGTTGCGTGCGTGACCAGTCCAACAGACTCTCGATGAGCAGCAGTGTGTTCTTGGCCGCGTTTTCAATGTTTGTTGTGTACCGTTCCATTTCAACACGGGTTAACGCTTCGTTTTCAGTTTTCAAAATTGATGAATAACCCAATATCGCGGTGAATGGTGCACGCAGATCGTGAGCAATGATAGAGAACAGCTTGTCTTTTGACTCATTCAGTGCTTCAAGTTGCTTCGAATAATTATTCAGTTCTTCTTCAGCAGCCTTTTTTTCAGTTATATCCCGGCAGTGCGAAACAATGGCATTCACACTCGGGTCATTAAGCATGTTAACCATATTTGCTTCTATCCACCTCCACGATCCATCCTTGTGAAGGCACCGGAATACCAGGACCAAAATCTCATTGGGGTGGGCAATTCCCTTGGTAAATTCTTCGACAAACCCCTCATAATCATCCGGATTAATATATTTTTTCCATTGGGTCCCATAGAAGTCCACTTCTCTATATCCCAGAAGCCGGTCAACTGCGGAACTGACAAAAATGATTTCATTATTTTTGTCGGTCAAAATAATTACATCCCAGCTTTCATTAATGAGTTTCCGGAATCGTTCTTCGCTTTCCCTTAGGAAAAGTTCAAAGTGTGTCCGCTCTTCAATTTCTTTTAACAGCTGCTCATTAGCCTGTGCAAGTTCATAGGTTCTCTCTTTAACCAGCTCTTCCAAATTATCGAGCGTCTGTTTCAGAACAGCTTCCGATTTGGTCAGCTCATCAGTTCTTTTCTGAACCATAACTTCCAGATGCTGCGAGTATTTCCTGGCCAGATAATATTTGTAAAACAGAAAAATCGCGACACAGAACAGGAACAAAGCAAGAATAATAAACCACAGCCGCAAATAAAACGGATTTTTAATTCTTATGGTTCCCGAAACCGATGGCGCGCTCCAGTCCGTAAAGTGGTTTCTGACCATGACAAGAAAACGATACGTCCCCGTAGGAAGGTCACTGTATTGAATTCTGGAGATTTGATCGTGGGAAACAAGGCGCCAATCCTTATCATATCCTTCAAGCATGATTTTATATTCGATCGATGACTCGTTAACGAAGGAAATTGCCCGGAAATGAAACGACAGGTTGTTTTCATTATATTCAAGCTCAATATCCCGGTCGAGCCTGTATGACTTTTGGAAGTTGGTTACTATATCTGACAGGCTTGCGTTAGGAGCCGGGAAGTTATCGTCACTTGCTTTGCCAATATATTTGGAGAGCCCCGTGCTTGTACCAATCCACAAATACTTTTGCGAATCAAGATATCCGGCGGCCCGGTTCGTTTCATATCCTGCAAGGCCGTCAGCAACAGTGTACACTTTCTGTGGATGTTGCCCATCCCACTTGACAACACCGTCGGCAGTTCCGAACCACATGCATTTATTTGCGTCCCTGGTTATGAAATAAACCGGTTTATCTATTGATAAACCACGTTCATTAACTTTTGAAAATACACCATCGCGTAACCTGAAAAGGCCTCCTTCCGATCCAATAAGAAAATTCTCTCCGCCATTTTCGGAGAACAGCGAAAACACATTTTTTTGCCGGGTATCAGAAGATCTGATAAGTGGGACCAGATAATCACCGTTCAAACGGAACACACCCTGGTTTGATACCGTGTAAACATTTCCGAAAAACTGAAACATCTTACGCATGGACATGGCCACATTGGGATACTTCTGCAGAGGCTGAAACTTGTTGCCATCAAAACTTTTTATAACAGAACCACTGCACACCAGCAATCCATATGTCGGGCTCCAAACAACAGAAGAGACCGATCTTTTTCCATCAAACGCATAGGTCTTGTAGGTTCCATCAGGACGTACTTGCATTAACCCCAATTCGGAGGCTGCACACCATATATGCCCCTTATTATCCTGACAGATGTCCAGAATCCGGCCTTCAATTCCCCGACTGCTCGTTGTCACAGCTTTGTGAGCACCTTGGTTAGAGAATAAGGTAAAGCCTCTATTATGGCCAAAAATAAACTTACCCGGACTATATTCACATATGGCAGAAACTTCATCTTCGAGCAAACCAGAGGATTTTCTAAAATTCTGAAACAATTGATACGTAATTTTGTCAATTCCCCTGGTATCAGTTATCCAGACATTTCCTTCTTTATCGCAGAACATAGAAGTTGCACCATCTGAGATAAAGCCATCTTCTTTGGAAAGGCGTATAAATGAATGCATAGTTGTATCTAATTTATATTTGGCAAACCGGTCACCAAAATATACCGCCCCACGCTTGTCAATAGCCATATGCAGAAGGCCAACTCCTCCAAAGCCTCCAAGTTTGAAACGGGCATTTTGCAAAACAATTTTCTTGTTTTCCTCATAACCAATCCAATTGATTCCAAAAATCCATTTCCTGGTACCGGTAAGACTTCCTGGTGCTTTTTCAAAAAACACCCCAAGCACAGGTTCAGAAATCCTCAATTCATCTGCGTAAATCCTCACGTCTCCTGCCCCGGAAATTTCCACAATGGAAATACCATGTCTGGTGCCAAGATATAATTTTTCGGCATCTGCCGTTACGGAGTATACAACATCATCCGCAAGGCCATCATTTTTTGAATAATGGCGCCAGATATTATTTAGATAGAGGAAAAAACCATGCTGGGAAGTGGCACATACAACTGCCTGTCCGCTATGATATAAAACCGCTAATCCGGTTATATCAGTCGGCGGCTTTTCTTTCGGAGTGATTGGAGGTATTTTGTTCCATTGATCGTTGAAGAGAAAAGCGATGGAACTGGTGGAGTAATTAGGGGAGAGCCAGATGACGCCGGCACTATCTGCAAAAATTCTGCGGTAGTTATTTTCCAATATACTGTTCTTGGACGAATAATTTGTCCATTGCGACCCATCATAAACCGAAGCACCATCGTTGGTGGCAAACCACATCCTTCCGCTTATGTCCTGAGCAGCGTCAAGAATACTGTTCGTTGATAATCCATCCCTGATACTATAATTTTTGATTGAGTAGTTTTGCGATACCGAAACTGCAGAACAACAACAAACAATTGCAAACGCCAAAAAATACCCGGACTTTTTCATACTAAAACAAACCGGTAATACTTCGCACATTAAATTGGAAAAATTTCAAAAACCATATACAATATAGAGAATATTCGCAATATCATACAGGAAACAGAACAAAGGAGCGGGTTTTCAAGGCGGCGAACACAACTTTTTGCAAAGTTAGCGTTTAAGGAGAATCAGTATCATGCAAGTATAGAATAGTATTTGGGTTTGGTGATCAACAGAAGATCTGGTTTTGCTGTTTTCAAAACCAGACCCACACGCTGTCAATTTTCCAGATTGCCAATCAATTATGAACAATAGTTTGTTTGAACAGACTTAATCGGCGTTTTTTCTTTTTTACTTTTGCAGTTCGGCTTTGAGAAAATGTATAAAGTTTATTTCTTTTGGATCAAATTTTCTGAACACGGCAACATAGTAAGATATCCAGTCGCCATAATAAAGAATATCGCATAACCTTTCTTTGAAAGTTGCTTCGCTGCTGCTGAGGGAAATTATTTCACATCCAGATTTCTTGATGAGTCCCGCTATGATTTCAAATCGTTTCTGAATACGCGGATGATATTCCTCATCCAGAATTTCAATGGTTATTGCCGGGAACAGTTGTTCGTTGTGATATTCCCAGGGGACAATTTCATTGTGGTTTTGTTCCGGAAGCGAATTATGAAAAGCTGCAAGCTTGCTGTTCTCGTTAAACTCCCCTTTTAACCGCACACCCACTGAATCGGTGTAATCAGCAGCGGATAAAATTACGGGGATCTTCCCGAGAATTTTTTCTGCTGTCACGAATGCGTTGTTGCTCTCGGTTGAAAATTCCTCGCCGCGTTTTTTCCACAGCGCAATAATTTTTTTCACGATGCCCGACTGATCAGGGATCAACCCAATGGTCTGCAATATATTAAGCAGCGTAAAAAAGCTTACACCAAAAGCAAAGCGCGGCTGAAAACCTTTCTGCAACGGTATTGCCGGGAAATGATTTGCCGCAGCAATTTTCCCAATAGTGCCACCCGTGGTGATACAAATAACTTTACAGTTTCTTTTTATTGCATCTTCAAGGGCAGAAATGGTTTCTTCTGTCTCGCCGGAATAGGATGAAGCAATAAGCAGGGTGTTTTCATTCGCGTATGCGGGCAGAAGATAGTTCCTGTTAACGGACAACGGAATTTTCAAATCGTCTTTCAGAAAGTTTTGAGCGAAATTTCCGGCTATTGCCGAACCGCCGAGACCGGTAACAATGATGTTATCAATTCTGCTGTTTTTCAGCGCCGTAAGATCGAACTCACCGTTCCAGGCAAATTCAATCTGTTGGAAGGAGTTTTTCAGAACCGCGAAAAGATTATCCGGGTCGTATTTGGAAATATATTGTTCTATTTGCATTATGATTTTTTCTCTTAAATAAATGAATTAAATAAAAATACCCGCCGGAGACCGGCATACGCTAAACTTCTTCCACCCCATTTCCAATTGCAATACAAACTAGCCGCTTACCAGTAACTCCTCATTAACCCTATGCGCTTAAACCCGAAACAGGTTAATAAAAACAACTCACTGCTAATGTAAGTATATGAATTTTGGACTAAAGCCCGGGATTTATTCGTTTCATATTGCCCAGCCCTACCTGATCGGCAGACAGGCTGAAGGCCGGGATTTCAGAAGTTTCAATAACCCTGGCCTTTAGGCAAGGGACTGCAACAAAAAACAAATTTGGCTTTAGCCACAGTATGCGTAACATAAGTTACCCAGGATGAATAACGTCAAACTATAAAATGGTCCTGGTTCTTGGAATATGTTCGTCCTGAAAAAAATGTTTCAGATGTTTAACAACCTCATCTTCACCATTGCACGCGATGCAATGTTCGGCCAGTTCTTTTGCATGCACATAGGAAAACGATCGAATTGTTCTTTTGACCGGAAGAATTGCCGATGAAGTCACACTCAGCGATGTTAGTCCCAAACCTACCAACAATGGAATAGCCTGATTGTCGGCAGCCATTTCACCGCAGAGGCTGACCGGTTTACCGAGTTTTGCACTCTCTGCAATAACATAGGCAATGGTACGCAGGACAGCCGGGTTAAACTCCTGATATAGATTGGCAACCTGATCATTTCCACGATCAACTGCCATGATATATTGGATCAGGTCATTGGTGCCAATACTGAAAAAATCAACTTCCTTTGCGAACTCAGGAGTCATCATTGCAGCCGCCGGCACTTCAATCATAATGCCCAATTTAAGTTTTTTCGAATAGGGGATTTTTTCCTGGTCCAATTCAGCGCAGCATTCTTTAATCAATTTCTTCGTTTGAATGATCTCTTTAACTTCAGAGATCATTGGTATCATCAGGTTGATATTATTATGAATATTGGCACGCAACACAGCCCGAAGCTGTTTCTTATAAATCTCAGGATTCTCAAGCAGGAATCTCACCCCACGAAGCCCGAGGAAAGGATTTGCTTCTTTGAATTCCCAGATTTTAATCTTGTCACCACCAATATCAAATGCGCGCAGGGTGAGTTGTTGGGGATATATTCTGGAAGCCAGTTTTGCGTAAACGTTGTATTGTTCTTCTTCATCAGGCAACTCGCCCAATTCCTCGATAATCTGTTCAGAACGGAACAAACCAATTCCTTCGGCTTTGTTGGTAACAACCAAAGCAATTTCACCGGTTATGTCAACATTTGCAAAGATAGAAATTTTGTGTCCGTCTGTTGTTTCACAGGGCAGGTCAATGAGTTCTTTCATCTCCTCATTGATCTTTCCCATAATGGCTATTTTCTCCTTGAAAAAGTCAAGCTGCTTTGGTGTCGGGTTAATAAACACAAAGCCATTGAATCCGTCTATGATGAGCAGGTCACCTTCGTTTATACGGTGTGTGGCCGTATGTGCGCCAACTACTGCCGGAATATCCAATGAACGCGCAATGATTGCCGCATGCGCGGTCAGACCGCCGCGGTCAGTAACAAATGCTTTCACATCCGATTTCGAAAAGAGAATGGTGTCGGCAGGGGTCAGCATTTCACCCACCACAATGGCGCCAGCGGTAATTTTTGACTGCAACCGTTTCTTCTGCAGATTCCTGATGATCCGGTTTTTAATGTCATCGATATCGAGTGCCCTCTCCTTGAGGTAGAACTCGTCAGCAACGATCATCAGATCCTGATATTTGGTGATCTCGCTGTGAACGATATATTCAGGGAGTTTTTTCTCTTTGCGGATCCGGGTTTCAATATTTTGCACTAAAATCGGGTCGTCGAGGATCATAAGCTGAGCCGAAAATATTTCGGCGCGTTCATCTCCCATTTTTTGACGGGCGAGTTCGAAAATTTTGGCGAGTTCTTTCTTGGCCTTGGCAATGGCATCATGAAAAGCAGAGATCGCTCCCTCAACATCTTCGATGTCCTGATCACCAATGGACAATATTTCCCGTTTATAGAGATGCGCCGTCCCAATAACCAGTCCGGGTGCAGCCGCTACGCCTGCAATCGCATTTTCGGAATTTTTGAGTAACTCTTTAAGTCCTTTCAAATTTCGTCAAAGCCTCTTTTAAAGTAATCAATGATGTCATTAGCCATAGCCTCCTCGTCGGGGCCATCGAATTCCAGTTCGAGGAACGATCCCCTCACTGCTGCAAGGGTCATAACCCCGATGATGCTTTTACCATTTATCCTGAGTCCATCCTTGTTAAGAAAAAACTCGGAATGATATTTTGCTGCCAGCTTAACAATGGTTGCTGCCGGTCTGGTATGCAGCCCGTGCGGGCTCACAATTTCAACTGTTTTTTCAATCATCTAATAGGTTCTCTGTATGAGTAAATTGGATAACCAAAACAAAATTTCCCTGTCTTCATTGTCCGGTAATGCTTCAAGACTCTTTGTAGCCTTTTTTGTGTATCGCTGTATTGCAGATTGTGCAGCGGCAATTGCTCCGACGTTCTCATAAATCGTTCGGTAACCGGGAATTTCAGTTTCAGGCACTCCTTTATTGGCAACCACTTTTTTCAACGCGCTGAGGTTTTTGCCTTTTGCATTTGCGAGGGCCGTCAGCAGCAGAAAGGTTTTTTTGCCTTCAATAAGATCGCCGCCGATTTTTTTCCCAAATTTCTTTTCGTTGCCGATGATATCCAGAAGATCATCCTGAATCTGAAAGGCTATTCCCAGATTCAAGCCAAAACTTTTCAGGCATTTCACCGTTTTTGCGTCTGCGCCTGCAAGCAACGCGCCAATTGCGCAACATGTTTCAACCATCACCGCGGTCTTCTTGGTTATCATGACCAGATATTCCGCAATGCTCACCTGTTTGCGGCTTTCAAATTCCTTGTCAAGGCCCTGTCCTTCGCACACCTCGATAAGGCTATGCGTAAAATGACCAACAACAGAGCTGATGTTTGTTTTGGCATCCCGCAAAAGATATTCGTATGCAATAGAGAGCAACACATCTCCCGAAAGAATTGCAGCGCTCAAGTCATATTTTTTATGCAGGGTAAGTTCCCCTCGCCGCAAATCAGCATTATCCATAATGTCATCGTGAACAAGTGTGAACGAGTGCAGCATCTCAAGAGCGAGTGCCGCATTTCCCACTGACTTATAGTTCCCGCCGGCAGCTTTTGCAGAAAGCAAAACCAAAAACGGCCGGAGACGTTTTCCGGACAAACCCAGAATATATGAAGCGGGTTTATATAATGATTCCGGTTTCCTTTTATTCAGGATACCGGTAAGTTTTTTATCAAAAAGTGAACGTTCTTTGTTATATATTTTTAAGAATTTTTCCTTCTCGCTCAAAAGCTATCCTCTTTCTTTATGAGCACCCTCGCTGAAAATTCCTGCAAAGTTTGTGCTCCCGTTAAAAACATAATTTTCCCAATTGTATCAAACCAATCCTCAACCAGGGCGATCACCCCTTCAACGCCGCGCTGCCGCAGTTCCTGGAACAGGATGCGTGCCGAGCCGCAGACATTTGCCCCTAACGCAAGTGCTTTTGCTGCATCCATGGGAGTGTTTATTCCGCCGGACCCGATGAGCATAAATTCATATTCTGTTTTGAGAGGCCGTATACTCGAAATACATTGAGCAGTTGGAATGCCCCAATCCCAGAATTCGGCTCCCTTTTCATTATCGTTCCGTAATATCTCAACTCCTGCCCAACTGGTGCCACCTGCGCCGGCAACATCAATTCCCTGTACGCCTAGTGCAAGCAACTCCCTGGCTGCATGCGCAGAAATGCCTGACCCAACTTCCTTCACTATTACCGGGATGCCAATTTCGGCAACAAATTCGGCAATTGCATTTTTAAGTCCTTTAAATGAAGTATCACCATTTTTTTGCAGCAGTTCCTGCAGAGGATTGAGGTGCAACACGAATACATCCAGGTCAATCAGCCGCACCAGACGTTTTAAACGACGAAGGTCGTTAGATTCCTGAACGAGCTGTGCTGCTCCAATATTTCCCATCAACGGGATATTGCCGGCGGTTTTGCGGATATCCAGCAGATTTTTGTCAAATTCTGTTGTATCCAAGGCATAGCGCAGACTGCCAAGACCAAGTGGGATATGCAACCGCGCGGCTGCTTTAGCAAGCTGTTTATTTATTAAATCGGCCTCATTCATTCCGCCGGTCATACAGGAGATAAGCATCGGAAAATTTATTTTCCTGCCAAAAAAATCAGTGGCAAAATAAATTTTTCCCCGTTCAACTTCGGTGAGCGCGTAATGCAGAAAATCATATCGTTCAAACCCTGTCGTCTTTTTGTCGAAAGACGCGGCATCAGTCTCACAGATTGTGAGGTGTTCGCGCTTCCGCAAAATGAGCTCGTTTTGATCTTCTGTCATTATCGTAGTTTCAAAAAATACAATGTTTTTGGTAAATCGTTTTATAAAATAACAAAATGTGCTGCCTTTCTCAAATTAGTTCATGGCCGACAGGAGACCCATGTATGCCTCCCACGCTCCTTTAGCGTTTACTTTTACATTTTTTTCACCTTTATATTTACCGCACGCACAAATATTGTCTGTTCTCATTGGTTTTACTTTGGGGATCACCAGCCGGAACGCTCAATTAATCCTGTGATATGGGCCAGATGATGAAAGCCGTGCCAGTGATACAGGCAAATTGTTTTTGCGAGGGAATTGGTGGTTTTATAACCCGGGTGAAAAAAAGTTTTCTCCAAATCGTCTTCACTCATGCCGGCAAGCAAGGCAACCCAACGTTTGTGCAAGCCGTCCAAAATTTCGAGAGAAGGTTCCACCGGAAAGTTTTTCGCATCCGGCAGTTCGCCCCACGCAGCCTCTTCATAGGGTTTAACGGTTGGGTTATCTTCAGTAAGCGCCAGTTTAAAGCGAATAAAACTATTCATATGGCTATCGGCCATGTGATGCACTACTTGTCGAACGGTCCAACCATCCGGGCGATAGGGTGTATCCAATTGCTCTTCGTTCAAACGACCCACAACCAACCGCAACTTTGCAGGAAGAGCTGCAATTTCGTCAATCCATTTTTTAATGTCGTCGGCACTTATATGCTCTGGTCGCGGGGCTTTTCCAATAGGATAGCGCAATTGTTCAAGGTCCATAGTCTCTCCTTATGTCTTTACGATTTTGTCAATTTCCAATACGACAAAATAGGTTTCTCATAAATAAATACAAGGGAATTTTTATTGTATAAGAAAGCGCTTCCGGAAGAGCCATGCCATTCAAAAATGTTGAAAATAAATAGTATCTTTGTCAGTGAGATTATGCAATTTTTGCTGGGCACCATAAGGCACTTCAAGAAGTTACGATAAAATCAAAATCCTGACTATATGGCCGGCTTTTCTGCTTTTTCACCGCAGAAACACTCAAAAGTGAGAACGCGCAGGTTCAAGGCCGATTGTTTGAGAACTGCCTTATCGAACCATTATTTCATCAATGAATAACAAAAAAGACAATGAATCTGTTTGAAACATTAGCATCAAATGAACACGAACAAATAGTTTTTTGTTCAGACCCACTGACCGGACTAAAAGCCATTGTTGCAATTCACAACACCGTGCTTGGGCCCTCTCTTGGCGGCGTAAGGATGCGGGATTACGCTTCTGAAGAAGAGGCTATCACCGATGTGTTAAGGCTCTCAAGGAGCATGACGTATAAGGCAGCAGCGGCAGGGCTTAACCTGGGTGGCGGTAAAGCGGTCATCTTGGGCGATCCGGCAAAGGTCAAAAACGAGTTCTTGCTTCGCTCGTTTGGCCGGTTTATTAACGGATTAAGCGGAGGCTATATCACCGCAACTGAAGTGGGAACAACGGTTGACGATATGGAAGTGATCAGGCTTGAAACAAATTTTGTTGCAGGTATCTCTGCGGCATTGGGCGGCTCAGGCGATCCGTCTCCGGTGACTGCATATGGCGTTTACATCGGCATCAAGGCTTGTGCCCAGGAAGCCTGGGGCTGCGACCACCTCCAGGACAAACGCATTGTCATTCAGGGAGCCGGTAAAGTTTCTGTGTTCCTTTGCGATTATCTGGCAAACGAAGGTGCAAAACTCTTTATTGCCGATCCCAACAAAGCAAAACTTGAGGCACTGAGAAAGCGTATTTCATTTACCGAAATTTCTCCTGCGGACATATTTGAGACCCAGTGTGATATCTTTTCTCCCATGGCACTTGGTGCTGTTTTCAATGACACGTCAATACAGGAGCTCAAAGCATCCATTATTGCAGGATCGGCAAACAACCAGCTTGAAAATGAACAAGTGCATGGAGCTGCCCTGCTGAAACGCGGAATAATTTACGCACCCGATTACGTTATCAATGCAGGGGGGCTGATCAACATAGCAAATGAACTGGAAGGCTACCGGAGAGACCGCGCTCAAAAACAAACAGAAGGCATTTACGACACGCTCACGAAAATCTTCAAGATATCACGTGAGCAAAACATACCGACTACCGAGGCTTCAGCACGACTTGCGCTGAACCGAATTGAAAAAATTGGAAATTTAAATAAACGCCATGCGCAACCACTGTTTCCCAAAACGAAACACTGAGCAGCATAAGCACAAGAAGGAATACTAATGGCTGAAAAATCCCTGAGAAGAGTTATCCGGGAACGTATTTTGCAAATTCTCTATGCAATGGAATTTAACCGGGATGCACGCGAAACCCTCGTCAGTGGACTGCTAAGTGACATTCAAGACCAGGTTGGAATTGATTTCGCTCAGAACCTGGTTCATCGCAGCCTCATGCACGAGAAGGAAGCCGACGAACTCATTTCCACAAGGCTGGATAACTGGGAACTTGAACGCCTGGCTGTTATTGACAAACTTATTTTACGAATGGGCATTACCGAAATTCTCTATTTCACCGATATCCCCACTAAAGTAACCATCAATGAAATGATTGAACTGGGGAAAGAATTCGGTACCGAGGAAAGCGGCAAATTTATCAACGGTGTGCTGAATAAAGTTGTTGAGGATTATAAAGCAGAAGGCAAACTGCAAAAAACAGGAAGAGGTTTAATTGACAATTCCACAAAATAGTTCCGGCGACAAGATGGGCAAACCATCTTCCCCGTTCCTGATTTTTGTGTGGACGCTCTTTGATTTTGCCAACACCTCTTTCTCAATTGTTGTTGTTACGTTTCTCTACGCGGTCTATTTTAAGGAAGTTGTTGCGGATGGGCAGCCAATAGGCGATTTCTACTGGAGCCTGGGAACCAGTATTGCCATGATCGTTACGGCGCTCATCTCGCCTGTTCTTGGCGCCATTGCCGACTATTCCGCAGGGATCAAACGTTTCCTGCTCTATTTCACCCTGCAGTGCATTGTTTTCACCTCGCTCCTGTTCTTCATAAAAAAAGGCGACATCTTCTTCGGCCTGCTCTTTTTTATAATCGCTAACATCGGCTATCAGTCCTGCGTGGTGTTTTATGACGCATTCCTTCCCGAGATCACGGCGCCCAAGAACTATGGCCGGGTGAGTGGGTACGGCTTTGGCATGGGATATCTTGGTTCGCTCACCACACTGCTGGTGGTGTATCCGTTTGTGAAGAACGGCAACATTCCCGTGGATAATCGTCCTTTAACTTTTTTGATAGCTGCCGCATTCTTTGCCATCTTTGCCACGCCGCTTTTTCTTTTCCTTAAAGATACCCGTCAAAAGGTGACAAGCAAGGAATCCTACATCAAGATCGGGTTCAGAAGAGTGCTTACTACCATCTCGCACATCCGCAACGTTAAAAACCTTGCTATTTTTCTCCTGGCGTTTTTCTTTTATATCGAGGGAGTGAACACAGTTATTTTCTTTTCAGGTATATATGCCAGCACAACACTTCATTTCAACACAGTTGAGCTTCTCATATTTTTTGCAATGGTGCAAACCACTGCCGTCCTGGGTTCTGTTGTGCTGGGGATTGTGGCTGACTCAATAGGTCAAAAGAGAACCATCATAATCACGTTACTTCTGTGGATAATAACGGTGACACTGGCTTATTTGTCTGAAACGAAGTCAACATTTTATATGGTGGGAGTTCTTGCAGGCATTTCGATGGGTTCATGTCAATCGGCCAGCAGGTCACTCATGTCCAAATTAACACCGCTTGAAAAAAAGGCAGAGTTCTTCGGGTTTTACTCATTCTTCGGCAAAAGCTCTGCCATCATCGGCCCAACCGTTTTCGGATTGAGCAGCTACCTGACTGGAAGCCAGCATACAGCCATTCTCACGACGTTGTTTTTCTTTGTCGTCGGGCTGATCATTCTTTTGTTTGTTGATGATCATCACAGGGAAATACTTCCACAAACCTGACAACATTCGCGCTGCCTGCGTGAAGTTCTTACTTCCTTTGGTACCGCACTTCGAAGTTACTCTGATATCGTTTCAGCAGCAACAACCTCTTGCAGCTTTTCAATCATCTCCGCCTCAAGGGCTTTTGAACGATTTTTTGCATAGAACAAGTGCAGCTTTTCTTCCCACACTGCCTTGGGTATTCCCTGTCCCTTTAATTCAGTTACAATTTTTTGCGCCTCTGCGGGCCGGCTTCCCCACTCAAACAGTATCTCACCTGCTGTGTCGAATGCTACCAGCTTCGGGATGCTTCGTGAGCCATTGCTAAGAAACTGATCCATAATGTCGAGGTGCTCATCACGCTCAAGAAGCTTAATCTCAATCAACCGGTTGAGCGAGGCCATTTTAACAATAGCGGGAACGTTCTGCGCCGAATCACCGCACCACACAGCAGACAGGATCATCCAAATCTGGGGAGCCGTAATACTTTCCACAAGTCTTTTCATTTCAGCAGATGGTTCATAGGTCTTCTCAACACGGTTCATCCGGTGCTGATTCAATTTGGTGAACCCAAGGTGCTCCTTATCAAGCTCATTCAAAGCCTCCGGGTCAGTGTTTTCGATGATCAGCTTCATCTTTTCTTTATAGGATGTATAAGTTAAACCGGCTTCTTTGATCTTTTGTAATAATTCCATAAAACAATTTTATCCAATAGGTGTTTGTAAATCTGCAAGTTGGATGTAAAAAAAGGAAAAGAGATTCAAACAATTGCGGTCAAAGTCAAATAATACGCAGCAAGCAGAATCACTCACCTTTACCAAGAGCAGTTTTGCCATTGTTGCCAGCACTATGCATGCTGACCGGGCAATGGTCCATAAAGATAAGATATGCCGGTTGATTATTGCCCGGGCAATTCTATCGTGATGGTAGTTCCAACTTTTTCTTCGCTGTCAATATGTATTTTCCCACCCATTTTTTGAATGAACTCACCCGTAATCAAGAGACCGAGCCCTGAACCTTTTTCATGATTGGTCCCTTCGCGTGTTTCAATTTTATCCAGGCGAAACAGATTATTGACGGTTGACTCGGGCATGCCGATGCCATGATCGGTTACACTGATAGCCGTAACGCCTTTAGTGGTAACAGACCGGACAACTATTGCCGACCCTTCAGGAGAGAATTTTATCGCGTTGTTAATCAGGTTCTGGATAACGGAAAACAGCATCTGCCTGTCGGTGTACACCTCGCATCCGTCGGGAATATCCATCTGCACCTCAACATCCTTTTGATTTGATGATGCACTCAGGACTGCTATTATTTCCTCAACAAACGGAGTAAACTTTATCTGCTGCGGGTTATATTGAAGTTTGCCGAACTGGATCTTGCCCCACTCCAGCAAATTGGAAAGCAAAGTAAACACATTTCTGGAGGACTCATTAATGGTTTTGGCAAAATCCTTCAATTCCTCGGTTGTGCTGCTCTCAACTTCTTCATACAGGAAATCAGAAAACCCCACAATACTGGTAAATGAATTTTTCAGGTCATGAGAAAGAATGGACAGGAATTTATCCTTTCCTTCGTTTGAGGCCTTGAGTCCATGGGCATATTCTTCGAGCTGCTTTTCTGCAAGCTTCCGTTCGGTCACGTCGCTATATTGCCACAGGTGTCCCCGATACGATTCGTTGATGTAAATGGGAAGATAATCCCGCTCAAGCACGCGTCCATCATTGAGATAAAGCAAGTCGCCGGTGGCAGCTTGCCGGTTTTTAAGCAATTCTTCAATCCTTGTAATAAATCCCACCGGGTTCTTAAATGCTGATTTGGATTCTTCTGCAGAATTTGAGCAATCAGCACCAATCATCAGATCAGGAGAAACAGGGATGGAAAAAATTTTAACAAAAGCGTCATTGGTAAAAACGATACGGCGGTGTTCATCTTCAACCAGAACACCGGATTGCATGCTGGAAAGAATTTTTTTCAACCGCGCATAGGTGGCCTCCATCTCGGCGCGGTTGTGCATTTCTGCCGATATATCGGTTATTGTTCCAAGAAATCCTATAGGCGAACTGGAATCAGAAGAAAGCCAGTTTGCCGATGCACTTACCCATACATGCTTTCCTTCTGCCGAGACCAATTCATATTGCGCGTAAAAAGTACTTTTTGAAGCAAGACACTTGTTCCATTCAGCCAGCACCTGCTCTCTGTATTTGCTGTCAATTGAATCGACCCAACCGTTATGCATGGCCTCGCCATGCGAAATACGCGTAAGATCACACCACTTTTGGTTTACGAAAACATAGTTTCCGCTGTAATCGGTGAGGAACACGCCAACCGGTAAAAATCCAAGTGATTCAAGATAGTTTTTATACCGGTCAAGATATTTTTCGGCCTTTTCAATGGCCACTTTACTGGTCTCTTCCAGCTCCGCTATCCTGCGGTCGCGTTCATGAACAATCAGTAGCAATTCATCCCGAGTGAGAGCTTTATAGTTTTCCATGCGCTGCACAGCTGTTTTCTGTTTTTATAAAATGTACTTACTGAGATCTCTGTTGGTCACAATCTTTTCCAGTTTGGCCTTAACCGTGTCAGCACCAATGTTAACTTTTTCTGCTTTCATTTTATCAGGAACACTAAACAGAATATCATCGAGCAATGTTGAAAGAATGGTATGCAACCGCCTTGCTCCAATATTCTCCACCTGCTCATTCACCTGGAAAGCAATACTGGCAATTTCTTTTATGGCATCATCTGAAAATTCAAGTTCCACATCCTCAGTATTCAGCAATGCCGTGTATTGTTTCAACAGTGCATTTTCCGGAACAGTGAGAATTTTAACGAAGTCTTCTTCCGTAAGGCTTTTCAATTCAACACGGATAGGAAATCTTCCCTGTAGCTCCGGTATTAAATCAGAAGGCTTCGAAACGTGAAACGCACCTGAAGCAATAAAAAGTATATGATCCGTTTTAACTGAGCCATATTTTGTGTTCACGGTGGATCCCTCCACTATGGGCAACAGATCACGCTGCACACCTTCCCGGGAAACATCAGGGCCGGAGTTGCTTTTCCCGCCGCCTGCAATTTTATCAATTTCATCAATGAACACGATGCCTGCCTGTTCAACCCGTTCAATGGCTTCACGCTGTGCAGCATCCATATCAATAAGCTTCTGGGCTTCCTCCTGCGCCATCAGTTCGCGTGCATCGCTCACTTTGGTTTTGCGTTTCTTCTTTTTCTTCGGCATCATCGAGCTCATGATATCCTGGATGTTAATTCCCAGTTCATCACCGCCCAGGGGGCCCAGTATCTGCATGCCAACTGCGGGCTGCGTGGTATCAAATTCAATCAGCCGGTCATCCAGTTCACCTTTCAGAAGGCGTTCACGCATCCACTCGCGCGAATTTTTATTCTGCACGTTCTTGTCATCAACCGGTTCTTCGCCATTGGTTTCAGCTTCTTCAGTTTCAACCGTGGTGCCATGATTACGTCGCGCAGGAAGCAGAATATCCAGAATGCGTTCATCAGCCAGGCGCTCTGCTTTGGCACGCACTTCATTGGTCTTTTCCATGCGAACCATGTTAACCGCCGTTTCAACCAGATCCCTGATCATGGATTCAACGTCACGGCCGACATACCCGATTTCAGTGAACTTTGATGCTTCCACTTTGACAAAAGGAGCGTGTGCGAGCTTGGCCAAGCGGCGTGCGATTTCTGTTTTTCCAACTCCCGTGGGCCCGATGAGAATTATGTTATTGGGCATTATCTCATCTTTTAGTTTGCCTTGCACCTGTTGTCTTCTCCAGCGGTTTCTAAGCGCTATACCAACAGCCCTCTTTGCATCCATTTGCCCAATTATAAACTTGTTTAGTTCGTCAACTATTTGTGATGGTGTAAATTCTTTATCTAAAAACTTCATATTTAATCTTTTGTTTTACTGCTCAATTGTTTCAATGTGAATTTTATTGTTTGTATATATGCAGATATCAGAAGCTATTTTGAGTGATTCAGCCACTATCGTCCTGGCATCAAGTTGGGAAAATTCCCTGAGCGCTTTTGCTGCCGAAAGGGCGAACATTCCGCCGGAACCAATTGCCACAATCTGATCATCCGGTTCAATGATATCGCCATTACCAGAAATAATAAGTGCGCTGTCTGCGGTAACCACGGCAAGCATTGCCTCCAGTTTCCTCAAATATTTGTCCGATCTCCATTCCTTGGCCAGTTCAACGGCAGCACGCTGCACATTTCCCCGGTATTGTTCCAGTTTATCTTCAAAACGTTCCATTAGCGTGAAGGCATCGGCAGAAGCTCCGGCAAATCCGCAAAGCGCTTTTCCATTCATCACCCGCCTGATCTTCATTGCATTCTGTTTCATTATCGTGTTTCCGAGTGTTACCTGCCCGTCGCCGCCCAAAGCTGCTACTCCGTCTTTAATAACCCCTAAAATTGTTGTTGCCCGAATTACTTCCTGCATTAAAACTTCTCCAATTAATCTTATGGACTAAAATACAATTATACCGCATCTCTTTCAAAACAAAAAGGAACGGCCCTGACGTTCCCGCTGATACCTGTTTTTCCCCACTTATCATGCAAAGCGCCCCGGAACGAAAATTCTTTATACAGCTTCGGAAGAATTCGAGTATATTTATTCCGGAAACCAACAACAATGAATTTACGGCAATGAAGACACAGAATAAGGCCTTTCTCTACGGAAGCATTTTGCTTTTAGCCCTTTGCGGGGTAACCATTCTCATTGATAACAGCAATTTTGCTCCCTTTTGGGGAAAGTCCTCGACTGCATCCATATTCTTTTCCTTTGCATGCTGGTTTCTCATTGTTATTGGCGTCCAATCATTTATGTATAATCAGAGTATGAAACGAGCCAAAAGAGACAAAGAAGGAAGATTTAATATCTGGAACGAGATGTCGCCTGCAGCCTTGCGACAGTTGGCACTTGCGGTTTTTCTCGTGTTTGCAGCTATTGGTCCTTTGGGTATTTTTATGAGGCAGCTCTATGGCGATATCAGTTTGTTCAAGGTTATCTTCACCACCTTTTTCAGCGGAGCTTTCTCGGCAGCAATTATTTTGTTCGGCAAGAGACCTTTTCTTCTCATGTCTTCGATTGTTCTCTTCACTTTTGCCATGACCTATCAAAGGCCTCTGGAAAACTATTTTTCACCAGTCACCCATAACCAGCCAAAAACCACCGACACCGAAATTGTTTTGCAAAAAGCAGATGTTGAACGGTACAATGATCAGCGAACTGCACTTGGCATATTTACCATAGCTCTCATTGTAAGCGGCTACATCGTCTTCATTTTTGTTATTGGCGGCGAGGGAAAGAAACGGGTGCAGCTTGAAACCGAGATAACCGTTGCCCGAAAAATTCAACAGGAGTTGCTTCCAAAATGTGTTTTCCAACGGGGAAACCTGCAAATTCAGGGTCAGATGATACCGGCAAAGGAAGTTGGCGGCGACTATTACGATTGTTTTTCGTTACCAAACAACGAACATCTGGTTGTTCTCGCAGATGCTTCCGGACATGGCGTTGGTGCAGGCATCCTTTCCGCCATGATGAAAAGTGCACTAACCGGATTCTTGCAGGAAGAAACCACCTTAACCGGACTATTCGATAAGCTCAACCGGACAATGTGCCAGATCACGGGGAAAAGCCAGTTTATCACCGCTGCAGCTATCAGGTTGAATCCGACAGAACACACCGCTGAAATAATCACAGCCGGACATCATCCTGTTTTGCATGTAAAGAATGCATCCATTGAACAGATCCGTACTCCTTCACTCGCCCTTGGCTTGCAGAAGACAGCAGTCTATCAGTCAACTATGGCCCCGTTCACCGATGGCGATACCTTCCTCATTTATTCGGATGGGATAACGGAGGCAACAAACAAACAGGGTGAAGCCTATACGGCATCACGCCTGGAAAAGACTATCCGGCGCTCACTCAGTAACCAATCCAGGGACATAAGTGAATTTATTCTAACCGATGCTGTGGAATTTTCAACCAGAAGCCATCCTGAAGATGACATGACGGTTATGGTGGTGAGAACGTGAGAACAATTAACTGTACTGCGAGTTACAGGAAAATTTGGATACCTTGCAGGGGCTCAAAATTTTGAGCCCCTGCGGTGGGTGTCGCAGATCTCAGGGAATGTGATTGCGAGTTTAGTGCTTCCTGCCTATCGGCCGACAGGCCGAAATCCTGTGCGAATATTTAATTTGGCTTTATAATTATCATAATTCAAATTTGGCCAATTGTGCCATTCATCTGCTGCACACAAATCCAATTTATTTTGGACGGGGGTGTGGTAAATTCATTTTCATTTCATTTTTGTTTTTCCGTAAATTATAAGTGGAACTAAACAAATTAATATACAAATTCTCCTGGGCGGGAACTGTTGTTTTGAGCTTATATTCGGATTCAGAAAATATTTTTGTTTCTTCAATTGCTTTCAGACCGCAAAAGCACGCTTTCTGCTGTTATATCTACTCTTCCATGTTTATTGGTTATAACATACTGTTTGCCATACTCTCAACTTCCTTTTCTTCAACTTTAGACCAGGGTGATACTATATTCTTTCGTGTATGGAGGATTCTGTTTCACATGCATTGGAATGATGGTGTGGAGTTACCTTTTTGCGGAGAAGGGATGCACGTACCGGACTAACAATAACAATAAAAAAACCCGACACCGCGCTTGTAACACGGCATCGGGTAAATCGCAATTTGCAGAGTAAATGAAGACCCTTGCAGCCTGGTAAGCTGCATTTCTACTCTCACAATATTGCGGTTTAAAATAATCATTTCTTAACATAATTTTAAACCAATTTTGGAGACTTTATGAAATGGCTTTTCTCTTCTCATTTGCGGGCTTTTCCCCGACAAACATTCGCACACAACCAATGTTTTGATGTGCTTCGGCATACGGGGCATATTGTAATTCTTAGTTTTTTGATCCTGTCCGGCGGGTTTCTACATGCCGGGGATCATTCATTTTCAATGAATTTTGAATTGACTTCGACAATGATTAACAGGGCGTTAAATCAGGAGTATACTTCACTGGGACTTGGCAGCGTTTATCAGGGCAGCGTCCCTGCCGCATTGGTCTCAAGTTACTCGTTGAATTTATCTCTTCCCCACATTTTGCTTGATCAAAATTCATTAAGAGTAGTTATGGGGTTTTCCTGTAACGCGGTAGTCTCTGGACAAACTGTAAGCTATTCTTTTTCGGTTTCTCCTGACCTGACTATAAGCCCATCAGTAATCACGTCTTCTCAGGTTACGGCAGCATTATTGAATTTACCGGACAAATTAAACACTGACCCAAACCTTTCCTCAATTCCCGCTTGGGTAAAAACCCTCGTAACTCAATATTATAATTCTTTGCAGTTGTGGATGTATCCGTCCAAGCTGATAGCAGAGGCCAATAGCAGTTCGGAGTGGCTTCTTCAACGAGCGATGTACTTGAAGTCAGCGGAAGAAAATGGGCTGACCCTAAGTTACTCTGTAACTGCAGATAAGGTTGCAATCTCTTTAACATGCAATATCCATGCAGCCAAGCCATATTTTAGCCTTAATATTGGGGCAGATGAGGATCAAAACGACTATTTGAATGTTCTCGCAAATCAAAAAGTAAAGGTAGTAGAATTCATTCTCACCACGCAAAACGGAAGCGTTCTTTTTCATCTATTCCCAAATCAATGGTGTGAAAAGAATGCAGTAACTGGATTACCTCTTGGGGTTAATAGATACAAATTCAGTGGCAGTTATATTGTTAAAATTCAACTTGAAACTGACGATACATTCTACATGCGCCAATTCCCGTCAGTTAATATCTTTCAGTTTACGGGCGCATCCATTTATGTAAACAACCAAGTCTAAGGCTCCCATGAAACTATTGTATATTCCCTTGCTTTGTATCGTTTTCCTTTATTCCTGTAAAGACAGTCCGACACAACAAAAGCAAAAATCGCCTGAACCGGATTCAACGTCAAACAATTTCATATGGCAAATTGATACACTTGGATCACAAGGTTCTGATTTTTCCGATGCTTGGGGTACTGGGCCGGATAATATTTATGCAGTTGGGTTTATTTATGACCCTGAGCCAGGTAATTATGGTACTTGCGTTATGCATTGGAATGGAGTTAAGTGGTCACCCATGAATTTAATTGCTGCAATGGGAACTATATACGGCTTTTCAGACAATGACATTTGGGTGGGAGGAAGCGATGGGGTAGTGTATAATCCCCATGCCGTCGCCTATCATTGGGATGGTAAAACATGGAGTAAATATGACATTGGTTTTCTCTACGGAATAGAAAAGTTTTGGGGAACATCTTCGAAAAACTTGTATGCTGTCGGTGGAGAAGGAATTATCATGAAATATGATGGAACAAAGTGGAATTCTATGGCAAGTAATACGCAGCAACTTCTTTATGACATTTGGGGCACTTCGGATAGCGATATTTATGCTTGCGGTGGAAATGATGATAATGGAAGCGGTGTGCTACTTCACTATGACGGAAAGACGTGGATGACATTATATGATCAGAATACTCAGTCCAACGGCAGTAATCCGGTTGGATATGCTAAATCTTTATGGGGATTTAGCAAAGATAATTATATTTTAAGCCCTTGGGGCGGCAGCTTTCAGGGTTCAGTAAAAAAATGGACACCCATTTTCCCACCTAAAGGAAACACTTTTATTGAAGCGATCAGGGGTACTTCTGCAAAGAACTATTTCCTGTTAGGTGATTTCAATCTGATTATCCATTGGAATGGGAAAAGCTGGAAACGATTCGATCAGTTTTATAAACAAGCTTATAATGACAACCTGTACTCGCTACTTGTGTTCGAGAATGAGGTATTCATTTTTGGAGCTACCAGTGGAGGAATTGGGTATAAAGCTATTGTCTATCATGGTAAAATGGTTTATTAGTAATTACAAAATTATTTTGGAAAAGAAATTTTAAGGAAATTTATATGAAACGAAATTATTTTTCTAAAAGTTGGATGTTGATTGCGGTTTTTCTGCTCTTTCAATATCCGGCAAAATTAAATGCTCAGCAGAATTTTGATATCTCGGTCAGACTCTCTGAAACAAACATTAATTCAGCTCTTGCTGCCATAACGATCATTCCCAATATTAGCATTCCAGTTTTTTTTGGGCAATAGGATGTTTATGATGGTTAAAAAAACATACTTCGATTGAGCTTTCTTATGGTCATCTTTGCAGCTTCGCTTTCCAGTATGGCCTGCAAAACAACAAGCCCGGTTATTGTACTTCCTGAACCGAAGATATCCCTCACGTCTGTTGAAACGGCTGCAACCGAAGCCTGGCTGCAACTGAAAACAGGCGATTAGAAACTGCCTGCCAATATTGTTGTATCCGCCGATGGAAAACCCGCTCTGAACTTTATGTTGAATAATAAAGACACTCTTCTCTACCTGGAGGGATTACTCCCGCTCCATAACTACTCCTTTGCCGCCAAATCAGGCAACCAACAATCTTCCGACAGTTCTGCAATTGCATCCGCAACAACTCTCGATACAACTGGACATGACATAGACTTAAAAATCTGGACCATTGGTGATTATACAAGTAGCGAACTAAATGGTGTTGCTATTGTTGATGACTCGACAATTTAGGCGGGTGGGCAAGTGTATTTGTTTGATTCGCTGGGCGCATGGGACCCAATTTATTATAGCGTTGTACAATTGGAAAGAAATGGCGTTTCCTATAAACGTGCTTATTCGTATGACAAATATGGTCAAAAATATCTGGAAGCTCCGAGAGATATTCTTAGTTTCGGCAAAAATGATATATGGTTAACTTCATATATGCATTGGGACGGAAGTGAATTCAAAACAAAGTCATTCATTAACCCTCTTTTTGTTGAGAATAAAATGTGGGGTACATCGAGTACTGATTTTTATACTGTTGGAAATAATGGAGAAATTGCACACTATCAGAACGGTGCATGGTACAATATAACGTCCAATACGACTCAGGAAATACACGACATATGGGGCGCTCCGGATAAAAAGACAATTCTTTGCGCAGTTTCAAGCAAATATCATGGAGGTGAACAAAAAATTCTGAAAATTTCCGGTAATCAGGCGGATACCATTCTTTGGAGTACCGGCAGAGCAGCATATTCCCTATGGACCGATAAGGGATTTCCTGTATTTGTGTGCGGTGAGGGAATATTCACGAATAAAAGTAATATATGGAAGGAAGTACCTGGGTTTTCCGTCAATTATTCCAATCAGATCCGGGGAACGGGACTGAATAATATTTTTGTGGCAGGTGATTTTGGGCTTTTTCTCCACTATAATGGTTCAACTTGGAAATCCTATGATGATTTTAATGGGAAAGTAATGACATTTATTTCTATTGCAGTTAAGGGGAATATGATAGTGGCGGTTGGTGGAGATGGCCGAAAGGCCTATCTGGTTGAGGGTACCTTAAAATAAGCTGATTGGAAAGGGGAATATATGGATACATCATAATGGAGGTTTTTGTAGTAATTGTTTTTCTTGGCACTATCCCAACCCGTTCAACCCCACAACGGTTATCAACTATCAGCTTCCCAAAGCAGGTCGTGTAACGCTCAGAGTCTATGACATGCTTGGTAAAGAAGTAGTCAAACTTGTTGACGAAGAAAAATCCGCGGGCAGTTATCAGGCAGAATTCAATGCTTCGCATCTCTCCAGCGGCGTCTATTTCTACCAGATCGAATGCAACGATTTCAAGGCGATTAAGAAAATGACACTCATCAAATAGTTGAGAATCAAAGATACAGACATGATTGTCTGTTCATCATACAGTCATTCATAAACAATCATCTGAAGCCGTTCCACCGGGACGGCTTCAGACATTTTGCCTGCGCCAGAACCCTTCCAACTCATATTAATCACACAAATCAAAAAAATCATAGTTCAGACGGTGAGTGCACGCCGCACCGCGTTGTGCACTGCGCCATGCACCTGCACCATGCATCTTGCATATATTACTCACTCATGTTGCGCGAAACCAGAGATTGAATAGCCACGACTTTCAAGTCGTGGGATAGATGCCTCCTCTATATGTTGGCTTTAGTCACTAATAGAGCTAAGATTTGTGGCTAAAGCCGATTTTAGCTGGCGAGAATGATCCACGAGCTGAAGCTCGTGGCAAGTCAGTTGGAATCATTGCGTAACATGAGTTGCTCATCAATTTCCGTACTCTCAATTCCCTTAATCCTATGCGTGTTCTTTGAAAATTTGTCCAATGCTCAGCCTGCCAGGCAACTAATGCCTGCTGCGGCTGCCATGCAATGAGATTCCAATAAGCATATAAAAAAGGTGTAAAAACCGGGTGTTGAATTTGAATTTCACGCACTCCCGGGAGGTGTTTACAGCTTTCCATGTTCTTGTGACCAAATTATATTCGGATTCAGGGTGCCTAACCCGGTAGTTTTTCATTCCGCTATCTATTGTCAATAATTATTTCGATATTTCCTGTTGTAAATTTCAAGAATGGAGAATTCTAATGAATGAAATAGTAACCGGCTTTTCAGCCTTGATCCTTGTTCTCATCGTTTTCTTTTTAATGATCTTCTTTTATTTTGTGCCCATCGGGCTTTTTATCACCGCATATTTCAGCGGCGTAAAACTCCGCATTTTCCGCGACTTAATGGGAATGCGACTCCGTAAAGTTCCGCCTACAATCATTGTACGCAGCATGATAACGGCAACCAAGGCCGGCATCAACCTGGATATCAGCAAGCTCGAAGCCCACTATCTGGCAGGCGGCAATGTTGATCAGGTGGTGAGAGCATTGGTTTCTGCCGATAAAGCACAACTGGGTTTGAGTTTTGAACGTGCAACCGCGATTGATCTTGCCGGACGCGATGTGCTGGAAGCAGTCAAAATGTCGGTTATTCCAAAGGTCATTGAAACACCGTTGGTTGCCGCCATGTCAAAAGACGGCATCCAGCTAAAGGCAGTTGCCCGCGTTACCGTCAGGGCAAACATCGAGCGTTTGGTCGGCGGCGCCGGCGAAGTGACTGTGCTTGCGCGCGTCGGTGAAGGTATTGTCTCAACAATCGGGTCAAGCGAAAGTCATAAACTGGTTTTGGAAAACCCTGACTCTATTTCAAAAGTGGTGTTGCAAAAAGGGCTGGATGCCGGAACGGCATTCGAAATCCTTTCCATTGATATTGCGGATGTTGATGTCGGTTCAAACATCGGTGCAAAACTGATGGCAGACCAGGCTCAGGCAGATCTGCAAATAGCTCGCGCACGGGCGGAAGAACGCCGTGCAGCCGCAGTTGCTCTTGACCAGGAAATGATTGCTGAAGTATCCCGGCAGCGGGCACGACTCATTGAAGCAGAGGCCGAAATTCCACGGGCAATTGCCGAAGCATTCCGTTCAGGTAATCTTGGCATAATGGACTATTACAATCTGAAAAATATACAGGCTGATACGCAGATGCGCGAAGCCATAGCCAAACCCGAAGAAAAGAAAAGCTAGGCTGAGCTGACAGACTATGGGTAAACTTCAATTTATTGTTTTACTGTTGATAATCATCTACAGCGTACTAAGCCCCCTGTTCAAGAATAAGAACAAGGGACAGGGATCGCGACCGCCTGGTTATGATCCCAACGATGGTTCATTCCCCGACGTTGCGGATGACATGGAAGAGAAGAATGCATACGCCGGGTTTGATGAACTGAAAGAGTTCAGGGACATGCTGGGCGTACAGCAGCAGAAATCCGTGCAGCCGGCATTTTCGACGCAGGCGGCCCGGTCAAAAGAAAGGGACGAAGCACAGACAAAGGAGTCGGTTTCCGCTCCTCTTTATTATAAAGAATCTGTGATCGACAAGGCGAAAATTGAGAGCCACCAGGAAAAAGTTGAAAGTGTTTTCCAGGCAATGACCGATGAAAACGCCGAGGCATTCAGACAGCAAGGGCTTGCAATCGACACGGTGTATCTTAATTCACGGGCCCGTGCATTGCGTGAAACTTTTTTGGTTAAATCCAATATCCGTGAAGCGTATCTTATTCGTGAAATACTTGACAAGCCGCTGGCAATGCGCAGAAGGAATTTTAAAGAGCGGGAATGGAAAAGAAGTATAAACTAACGCGCTTTTCGAACAAGGAATTGGAGTCCGGCAAAACAAAAAAAGCCAACTTCACCATTGACTACGAAAACCTTCTCAATCCCGCCCAGTATGAAGCGGTATGTGCGGAAGAAGGCGCCTTCCTCATTGTGGCAGGCGCCGGAACCGGCAAAACACGTACGCTGGTATACCGTCTTGCCCGGCTTATTGAATCAGGCTATGATCCACAATCCATTCTGCTGCTTACCTTCACCCGGAAATCGGCAAAAGAGATGCTGGATCGCGCTACACTTCTGCTTGACAAACGTTGCGACCGGATCAATGCCGGCACTTTTCATTCTTTTGCAAATACCGTTCTGCGAAAAAATGCGAGGCTGATGGGTTTCGAATCCTCTTTCACCATTCTGGACCAGGGCGACAGTGAGGATGTCATTAATCTTATCCGGTCACAGGGTGGATTTGTAAAAGACAAAAAACGCTTCCCACTGAAGACAACACTTCAGAAAATTTTCAGCCTTGCAGTAAATACCGGCCGTGCTCTCTCTGATATCGTATTAAATGAGTATCCACACTTCAGTGAAGAGATAGAGCCTATAAAGGAAATTCAGGCAAAGTATGCTTCTTATAAAAAAGCCAACAGCCTTTTGGACTATGATGACTTGCTTGTTTACCTCAGGGACTTCCTATTGGCAAAATCTCCGTCAGCCTTGAACCTCATTCAATCCATTAAATTCGTTATGGTGGATGAATATCAGGACACGAATCATCTTCAGGCGGAAATTGTGCGCGGGTTATGCCAGCTTAAACAAAACATTATGGTTGTGGGTGACGATGCACAGTCAATCTACTCTTTCCGTGGCGCCAATTTTGAAAACATCATGCAATTCCCGTCGCTGTTCAACGATGTTACCATAATAAAGCTTGAGGAAAATTTTCGCAGCACTCCGCAGGTGCTGAATTTTGCAAACCGCATTTATGAAGGAGCCGTCCAGAAATACGAGAAAGTCCTTTTCAGCAGAAGAAACTCCGGCGAACTGCCCATGATCCTTGCCGCAGCCAGTGTTGAATTGCAATCGCAATTCATTGTGGAAAAAGTTCTCGACCTGCACGAATCCGGGACACCGCTGTCCGAGATATCCGTTCTCTTCCGGTCTTCATTCTTCTCGTTTGATCTTGAAATAGCACTCACCAAGGCGAACATCCCCTTTCAAAAATTCGGCGGCATGAAATTCATAGAGACGGCGCACATCAAGGACATCCTGGCTTTGTTGCGAATTGCGCTCAACCCCAAAGACGTTGTTTGCTGGTACCGGGTATTGCTGCTTCACGAGGGAGTGGGACCCAAAACAGCTCAGCGTATTTTGGATGCACTTGCGGAAGGAAGAATTTCTGTTCAGCATAACCCCGAGTCATATAATGAAAAGCTTATCAGCGAAAAACTGTTCCCGCTTTTCAAGCTTATTTATACTATCCGCACAAAAGAGATGACTATGTTCGACAAAGTTGAACTGGCCGTTGAGTTCTATTATCCAATATTTAAAGAGAAGTATGACGACTTCAACAAACGCAAAAAGGACGTCGATATATTTCTGAATATTGCGTCAAACTATCGTTCGCTGGAAAGCCTGCTTTCCGATATGGCAATTGAACCTCCGCTGGACAGCGTTTCTGATCTTGGTGAGGAGGACAAGCAGGAAGACTATTTAACACTCTCAACCATTCACTCAGCCAAAGGACTGGAATGGCATTCTGTATTTATTATCCATGCGGTTGACGGGTTCTTCCCCTCCACGCGTTCCGCGGAAAATCTGGAATCACTGGAAGAAGAACGACGCCTGCTCTATGTGGCGACAACCCGTGCAAAACAAAATTTGTTCGTTACCTATCCGATGCACATATTCGACCGTGAATCGGGAACCACGCTTTCAAAACCTTCACGCTTTCTCCACGATGTTACCCCCGATCTTGCAGAGGGCTGGCTGCTGGAAAACGAATGATCCGGGTATAAGTAAACTTTCAGACTTTTACTTATCTTTATACTTGAAATTTCTAACAACTTGCTGTCACCCAATCAAAGAAAGGAACTTCTATGAGCGAAGAAAATGACCTTCAGACCGAAAATGAAGAACCGGAGGACAAACAATCCCACACCGATAAAATTATTTCTCTTGTCTCCGAACCGGGCGCAATGTTCGCCAAAGCCGCAAAATATCCCATTGAAACGATTGATTGGCTTCTGCCCGTTGTCGTGATCCTGTTGGCAACCATTCTCTCATCAATTCTGGTTCTTTCCGTCCCTGAAATTAAAATGGAAGTGAAGCAAAAAGCCAGAACACAAATGGAGAAGCGTTTCGAAGAACAGATGAAAAAAGGTACATCGGCTGATGAAATTGCCAGGGCCAGGGATATTGGGGAAAAACAAATAGATTATATCGGTTCACCTGTTGGGCTGGCCTTTCAGGCAATTCCCATTTTCATAGTGGGATTCATTATCTTTTTTGTCATTACCGGCTTCTATTTTGTATTGTTCAAATATGGGTTCAAGGCAGAACTGGGATTTAAACAGGTGATGTTCGTCAACGGTATTGTTGGATACATCAGCGCGGTGAACATTCTCATTGTGGCAGTGATCTCTCTGATATTGAAAAAATCATTCACTGGATTAAATGCTGCGATGTTCTCCGAAGCGGATCCAAAATCGTTTGGCTTATTGCTACTGTCAAAACTGGATCCTCTGACGATCATCGCTTATGTTTTGATGGGCGTTGGATTTGCAAAATTTGCGAAAGCAGAAAAGAGCACCAACTATATCGCCGGCGTTATCATCAGTTGGCTGGGAATAAGCATTTTGTGGTTTTTCCTCGTTAACAATGTTCCATTTTTAATGCTGTTCAGAGGATAGTTTTTCGGCCGGATGCTTAAGCCGTTCCCGGCGTTTTCACTCGCCCCGGAACCAGAAACAAACTGAACCATTTCAAGGGTGCTCCTTCCAAAGGGGCACCCTGCTCTTTTTAACATCAGCACACGTACACCCGCTCTGGTCCGCTCCCGTCCTTACTATACCATTCAAACTGATCCGGCCATTATCGGTTATATCTGCACCTAATCGGTTAGCCCATAAAATAAACAACATTATAGTAAGGAAAGCTCAAAAAAAAGAAACCCGTGAACCTGGTTTATATTTCCCTATTCACGGGGTTTATGCCGGTTTCCAGCAAAGCAGCTAAAAAGCACCGGTCATATTACTTAAATTTTACTGCTACTCCCATTGCCTGCACGTTCCCGGAAAGGTCGTAATCAAACCGGAAAGCGATCACTGCATCAGCACCCATTTCTGCAGCGGCTTCCTTCATCTGCGTTTTTAATCCATTACCATGCTCTTCCGAAGTCTTGGTAACGGCAATTGCACCTAACTCATAGTATGGCTTTTCAATTGTTACCTCGCTGAATATCTGAATGTTTTTTGCGATGGTCGCCTTGGGTCTCTCTACCCCACTGTTATAGACATAGGTGGATTGAGTACATCCGACAAACAGGACAGAAAACAGAAATAATACAAAGAATTTTTTCGTTAACAATTTCATGGGATCATCCTACTTTATTTGTTTTTGTAACAATGGTTCCGGTAACACAATATGAATCAATAGGTATTGGGATAAACAGTAAGTAGATATACCTTCTGGTAACTTTTGTTTGTAATCTGATTATTGCATCGCCACCATAGGTAGCCGCCTGACCTTTCAGTCTGCTTATTGCTTCCTCAGAAGTTGAACCGACAGCCAGAACCTGCCCGATTTCAGTAAACGGCACCGAAAGCTTCGTTTCTGAAGTTAATGTTATCGAATTTTGGTTACTTCTGGGAAATGCTTTTTCCTGACCGGTAAGGGTTTCCAATGTGTATTGGCAACCGGCAGCAGAAAGAACAATGAGCAGAAGACACAGTGACCTGAGTGCTTTCATGAAGGCTCCATTAATTTGTGTAGATTAAGTATAGAATGTGTGAAGGAAAATTGATATACGTAACAGTAAGATGTATCCGGTTGTCCGTCCGTGGAAGCAACCAAAGCGCTAAGCCGGTTCGAACACTGTTCAACAAGCTGTAAATCTTCATAGGAATTTTGGTGTTTTTCATTTGAGCAGCCTAATTAGGTTGCTCTTCGAGAGGCACCGTATGATAGTCAAATAAGGATATATTGGCATTCACCGAGAAGTAGATTCCCCCAAAGTCCTGATCATGCCGATCCGGAGGATAATAATAGCCCTCATACCGGCTCCGGCTGAACTGCATTGGAATTACCTGATATCCCAGTTCCATACCAACGTTGTACCTTGTAAATGTGAACATGAAACCCAGCATATACGTTTCGGAAACGCCTTTCGGAACCATTTCGAACTGGTACTTTGTCGAAAAACTGGCCCCACTCACTCCGGCCCCAAGATATAAGAAACGGTTCCCGGTTATCGGGAAATACATCTTTGCTTCCACACCAGGCAGAAAAAACGAATTAAGCTCATAGGAACTTGCTCTTTCGTCCCTCTCAGAAGATGTCACGGAACTGAATATCCAGCGAATATTGGGGTGCAGGTAAAATGAGGAAAATACCCTAAAATCCATTCCGGCATCAAAACCATAGAACAAACCGGGGCCTGATACATCGCCGCCTCTATTATTCAGTATCTCACGCATAGAAGCGGAATAATCAGAGCTGTAAACAATCCTTGACCCCAATACCAGATTACAATCAGCATGCGGGGAAGGCACCTGAGGTATAACGGTTGTGGTAAAAGCGAGAAAAGCTAAAACGAAAAGAGCCGGTGATGCGAATGAAACGTGCATTTTTCTCCCCAAAGGTTACAAAGTGGATTGTTTTGTTAATAATCTGGGTGTTAAAATAATAAATTGTCAATTTAGGGCAAAATTTTTCCCTGAAATATATTGCCCCAAGTCTTTACGGGTAACCTGAAAGCCTCCTCTTTAATGGGCAGTAAAAACCCTTATCCCTGACACGGGTCAAGCACTCCGGAGGACGTAATAGCCGATTTGTTCCCCTGGGAAAGCGGTATTACACCACAGCCATGACCTCCCTAACACTATTTCCTCCCGGATTTGGGAATCGCCACTATTATCTGTAATTTTATAAACTGAACTTTAATATTTATGGAGCCCATATGAAAAAATATTTCGCACTATTATCTTCAGCTGCCCTGCTCATGTTCTTATCCTTCACAGGTTTTGACTGCGCGTCTACTGAGATGACAAGCGCCAAATTGTACATCCAGCAGAAAAACTATGACAAGGCAATTGAAGCACTGCAAAAGGAAATTGCCAAGAATCCCAAAAGCGACGAAGGCTACTATACCCTCGGGCTTTTATACGCCGACAGGGAAGACGCTGACAAGATGGTGACCAATTATACTAAGTCACTTGAAATTAGCAAAAAATACGAAAAAGACATTAAGGTTTCCAGGAAAGCATTCTGGGGCAACTGCTTTAACAAAGCAGTTGCTGCCTTCAACAAAGCCCAGTCTGCAAAGAACAAAGACACATCAGTGATGTACTTTGAAAAATCAGCCGCTTTGTTCAACTCCGGCATCAAAGCCGAACCGGATTCAGCCGACACGTATAAAAACTTAGCCTATGTGTACTTTAATCTGGGCAAAAACGATGAAGCCATTGCGCCCCTGACCAAATTGGTTTCGCTGAAAAACTCGGCTGATGGTTTCCGCAGCCTTGGCCAAATCTACTATTCAAAAGGTGCTGATGCAAAAACAGCATATGATAAATCAAAAGTGGCCGCGGACAGCCTGGCTTCACTTGAATTCTTTAATAAAGCCATTGCCGTGCTTGAGGAAGGGAAAAAGTCCAATCCGAACGATCAGGACATTCTTGTTCTCCTTTCTAATTCCTATATAGCCGCAAACAAAGCTGAAATAGCCATGGGAACCTTCAAAGAAGGCGTTGAAAAAGATCCGGAAAACAAGTACTTCCGTTATAACCTGGCTGTTCTTTATCTTGGCAAAAATGAGTATGCAAACGCGGAAGAACAATTCAAGGCCGCACTGAAGATCGACCCGCAATATTTGAATGCAGACTACAATCTTGCAGTTACCTATGTAAAATGGGGTGTCGATTTACAGAAGAAAGCTGATGATGCAGGAAAAGAAGACCCTGCAATTAAAGAAAAATACCGTACAGCACTTCCCTATCTGGAAGCATATGTCAACACGAAAAAAGACGATGCCCCCACGTATGAATTGCTCGGAAAAGTATATTCAGTGCTCGGCATGACAAACGAAGCAACAGCAGCTTTTAACAGTGCAGATAAAATCCGAAATAAATAATTCAGGAATACGATGAATCAACAAGATCAGCCGGCTGGACAGCAAATTAATATCGAATTGGGTGAAAAAGAAGCCGAAGGCATTTACTCCAATTTGGCCATCATTACTCATTCTCCTGCAGAGTTTGTAATAGACTTTACGAGAATAGTGCCAGGATTGCCTAAAGCGAGAGTTCTCTCAAGAATTATTTCGACTCCTCAGCACGCAAAAATGCTGCTCTTTGCACTCCGCGACAATATTGAAAAATTTGAAGCGCGATTTGGTGAAATAAAAGTCGAAGGGCAGGAACCTGGAAACGCTTTTGGTTTCACCCCCTTTCCCGGTGACAAAGAAAAAGTGAACTGATACTGTCATCGTAATCGATCTTTTTATGCGGAACCCAATTCTCCGGAATTGCGTTCCGCTTTTTTTTGCCCGGCGTTCCAATTAAACAGCCGCTAACCTCCCTCGCCTCTTTTTCTTCCCGCAAACTTCTCCATGAGTTGATGCAATCGGTATTCCATCGGCGCCACTGGCATAGCTCAAACGTCCGGCAGCACTACTGAGCATATTTCTTTTCGGGTATTCCTCGCATTTGGGCCATTTTTGAATGAAAATCGCTATATCTCGCACAACCAGGATTTAGGTCATAAACATGTAAGGCGAAATATTTCCTTTTTTTGAGTATATTTCGAGGTTTAAAAGAGTACCAATTACCAATGTTTAGCGATGATCTAACCGAGCGCGAGAAAAACGTGCTCAGGTTTATAGTTCAGCAGTTCATTCTGACAGCAGCCCCGGTCGGATCGAGAAATATTACCAGGAAATACAACCTGAATTTCTCTCCCGCAACCGTGCGGAATATAATGTCCGATCTGGAAGAATCCGGTTTTATCGGGCACCCGCATACCTCTGCGGGACGTGTTCCAACGGACAAAGGCTACCGGTTTTATGTGGATACGCTAATGGCGCTTGAGGACGTTCCGATGATGGAAAAACAATCCATCTCTGCTCAAATTGACGCCTTGCAAAACCAGCCGGATGAACTGTTTTCCATTGTGTCGAAATTGCTGAGCAATATAACACAACAGCTTGCTTGTGTCCTCTACCCCAAACTTGATTCGGGTAAGCTGGAAAAACTGCAGATCATCAGTGTCAGTTCCTCACGGATACTGGTCATTATTACAGTCGCCATGGGCCTGGTAAAAACCATCACACTCGAAATAAATGCCGAGATTAAGGAAACGCAAATTCAACAGGTGCAAACACTGTTGAATGAACGCCTTGCCGGACTGGCACTTGAAGAAATACGAAAAACGTTCAATGAACGAATTAAAGATTATGCAACTGATTTACACCCGATTTTAACAGTGTTTTTCGATTCTGTCGATAAAATATTCAAGGATTCATCAAGCAGCGAAAAGGCGGTGATCTCGGGAGCCGGACACCTGTTAAAAAAACCGGAATTTGAAAACCCGGACCGTTTTCAGGGAGTGATAGAGCTGATTGAGGATAAAGATATTATTATCCACGTCTTCGAAAAAGGAAACGAAAACAGCCAAAATGCGGTTAGTGTATCTATAGGTGCTGAGACCGAAGTCCCTCAGCTGGATAATTTCAGCCTGATTTCAAAAGAATATCAGATTGGTGGCATAACCGGCACTCTGGGTGTCGTGGGCCCCAAAAGAATGGAGTATTCCAGGATTGTAGCAATTGTTAACTATGTAGGTGAATTGCTTACTGAAACCTTAACAAAACAATAAGATTTTGCCGCCATTACTCTGCTTTTGCAAGGGGCAGGTGGCGCAGGCACGAAGCTCTGCTTCGTTTGAGTATAAAATAAATGGAGCCAATTAATGAATAACCATACTAACAACAAGATAAAAGAAGATAAAAATCAACAACCTAAGAATAATGATGCTGAAGTAACTCCTGAAGAAACACAGAAGGTTGAAGCATCAGGAAATGAAATGAATAAAACCGAAAAAGAACTTGAAAAACTGCGCGCGGATCTGAATGAAAAAGATGTTGCCCTACTTGCAATGGAGCAGGAACGAAACGACTGGAAAGAGAAGTTCATGCGTAAGATGGCGGAGTTTGATAACTACAAGCGCCGGACTGACCAGGAACAGCAAAACATCATGAAATATGCAGGCGAAAAACTGGTGGGGAAACTCCTACCTGTTATTGATGACTTTGAAAGATCAATTCAACACATCACCGAGGAATCGGACGTGAAAACCCTGCAACAGGGCGTCCAACTGATCTATGAAAAATTCATGAAATTCCTGAACGACCAGGGCATTAAAAGAATTGACGTGGTCGGAAAACCCTTTGACGTCCATTATCATGATGCTCTGTATCAGCAGCCATCTGAAATTCACCCTCCTCACACGGTCATTCAGGAAGTACAGGCCGGCTATACCTATAAAGACCGCGTACTTCGCCATGCTCAGGTTATTGTTGCGGCAGAGCAGGAGAATGCAGTGGCAGAGGAAACTAACCCCAGTGAGGAAAACTAATAAGTATGAATAAACGCGATTATTACGAAATATTGGGAATTGCCAAGACGGCATCCAAAGATGAAATAAAAAAAGCATACCGGAAAATTGCAATGCAGTTTCACCCGGATCGCAATCCGGACAATAAAGAAGCTGAAGAAAAATTTAAAGAGGCTACCGAAGCCTACGAAGTGTTGGGCGATGACGAGAAACGTGCCCGCTATGACCGCTATGGATTTAGCGGAATGCGCGAAGGACAGGACTTCCATGGATATTCCAACGTCAACGACATTTTCTCCCATTTCTCCGACATTTTTGGCGGGTCTTCAATTTTTGATGACTTTTTTGGCAATACCTCTCAGCGTGGACGCGGTGGAAGCCGGCGCAGAGGTTCGGGCTCTCCTGGCTCCGATCTGAAGGTAACCCTGAAACTCACTCTTGAAGAAATTGCAGCCGGTGCCACAAAAAAGATCAAGATCAAAAAGTATACAAGCTGCGACTCCTGCAAAGGTGCAGGAACCGATCAGGGCTCTACACTTAAAACCTGTCCATCGTGTAATGGCACGGGTGAAGTGCGCACCGTTTCCCGCTCCGTATTTGGCCAGTTTGTCAACATCCAGGCCTGCGCCAATTGTAACGGTGAGGGCATGGTCATAGACAAACCGTGCAAAAAGTGCATGGGTGACGGAAGAGTGCAGGCTGAATCCACGGTAACCATCAACGTTCCTGCCGGAGTGAGCGAAGGCAGCTACATGACATTGCGCGGCGAAGGAAATGCCGGGCTGCGCGGTGGATCTGCCGGTGACATGCTCGTCGTGTTTCAGGAAATACCTCATGAATTCTTCAAACGTGAAGGCGATGATATCATATTTGAATTATATGTAAGTTATCCCGACATCGTACTGGGTGCAGAATGCGATGTGCCAACACTCAGCGGAAGAGCACGACTCAAAATTGATCCGGGAACTCAACCTGGCAAACTACTGCGCATGCGTGAAAAAGGTGTTCAGCATCTGAACAGACACGGCGCCGGCGATCAACTGGTAAGGATCAATGTGATCGTTCCCAAGAAAATTAACGTGAAAGAACGCGAACTGCTCAAAGAGATGCAGGAGATGCCTAACATCAGCCCTAAGTCAGCTGATGACGGCAGCGGATTTTTCAAGAGATTTGGCTTATAATAACCGCTGTTATTTGTGAAGATACTTACAAAGCTTTCAAATAAATTTGGCTTTACCGAAACAGAAATAAGGGTTATTCTTTTCTTTCTGATCCTGACAACTCTTGGAGGCATCTGGAAAATTGCCGATGTCCGGTTCCCTGGCGGTCACAGTTATTCCTATCAAAAGGAAGACAGCCTATACAAAGCAGTAATAACGTCAGCGAACGAACGTGAAGGATACCGGCTCAACGTCGAGGATATCCGCAGTGCGGCACTCCATGACAGCACCGCGACCCCGGATACAACCACGACGGAAGCTCCGGTTGAGAAACTTGCAAAAGGCTCCATCGGTATTGTCAATATTAATAAAGCGACGGTGGCCGAACTTACGACGTTAACCGGCGTGGGTATTAAAACTGCTGAATCAATTGTTGCATACCGGAACTCGATAAAGCGGTTTTCGTCGCCTGAACAGTTGATGGATATCAAAGGAATCGGCAAAGCAAAATTCGAGAAACTAAGAAAACAAATTTCTCTTCACTGAGGATTTCCTATTTTACAATGGAAGAAACAGAAGTTTAACGTACAATGGCAACACTGGAAAACCGTTCTGGCATATACCTTACCTCCACAAAAATTCAATACGTGGAGTTCATATACCGTAACAACGAGTATATTCTGGAGTATCTGGATGAAGCATACTTCGATGAGGAACTGCAACTCCTCACGGATAAAGAGACCAAAATATTGTCCCAGCTTCAATCTACCTTTAATGAACTGGTTGCCCGTCACCCGGTGAACGCAAAGGCGTTATTCCTTGCCCTCCCACCGGAATGTTTTCGTATTGTTCGCCTGCCCTACGACAATACGCTTCTCCGGCAGGATCTGCTGACGCAATTCAATTGGGAGTTTGCACAATTGTTTCCGCACGAATCTGCGGACGACTTTTCCATGCAATTCTACGAAATTGAAGAGAACGAACTGACAGAAAACAGTTATGCCATTATTGCTGCGCTCAACCGTAAATTTTTGCGCCTCGCCGCATCTTTCAGCAGAAAGAACAGTTTTCTGCTGCAGGCTGTTGAATATGCCCATTTTTCCTGCGACAGCGCACTGCTGTTGAACTATCCTGCAGTTAATGAAGGATTGTATCTGAGCCTCCTGCTCGATAACGGGACGCTTTCGTTCGAACTCCTGATGAACGGAAAACCGGTTTATCTCCGGACAAAAAAAATGAAGAGCGAAGGCGATTTGGGTGCAACACTCCACGCAGAATTACAAACCCTCGCCGAATACAACGTTGATCTTAAACAGGTGTCTTCAGCGTTTCTTTTTGCTGACCGCCTTTCTCCGGCATTTGTCGGCTCCATTGAAGAATATACGCGTTTGAAAATTTATCCGGTGAATCCGTTTAAGCGATTTACCATTCACTCCAAACTGGCGACGTCAAAGATCCTCAAAGAACATTTTTATTCATTCGCGTCGGCTGCCGGCGCCTGTTACCGGCTCTCATAAACTATGCGTCTGAGAATAATAAGCGGTGAACTGAGAGGAAGACTCATTGAGGCTCCACAATCGGATTTGACACGGCCAACCACGGAACGGGTGCGCGAAAGCATCTTCAATTCCCTGACCAATAAAATATCCTTTAACTCCATTTCTGTTCTGGATCTGTATTCAGGCTCCGGTTCGCTCGGGTTTGAAGCAATCAGCCGTGGTGCGGCATCGGTCATTTTCACGGAGAAAAATTTTGTTCCCGGCAAGGCACTTGCACAGAATATCGAAAAGCTTGGGCTGAAGGATGTGTGCTCTATCCGGAAACAATCAGCAATTGCCTTTGTAAAATCCTGGACCGGTGAACCGTTCGATCTCATTTTAGCTGACCCGCCGTTCTTTGCGTATGATGTGTATGAAGTGGTTAACGCCATTCAGACAAGGAAACTTATTGCACCCGGCGGCATAATGATCATTGAGCGTTCAATTCAAACCAAAGAAAAAGACGAAGCTGCATTTCAGATCGAGCCGTACCGGCAATTGGGTGATACCTGTCTCTACGAGTTTGAGGAAGCCGAATGAGGTTTCCGCTAATGCTTCTTAACCCTCTTGCCCTTTGGATACTCATCCGGCGGCATGGTCTCAAATCGTTCTTTTACGTTATACTGATAAGTGCTTCCCTGCCCGGGGCAACCGCTGATTCAACCAATGTTAAGCCGCAAAGCCCGCAACATGAAGTCCAAAAAACGTTCTTTCCCAACGGCGGAGTTAAAACCGAAGGCGAGTATTCAGATGGCGTTCTGAACGGGAAATTTGTTGAATATTATCCGTCCGGAAAAGTCTGGAAGGACTGGTCATTCGTTAAAGGAAAAGAAGAAGGCCTGTCATACTGGTATTTCGAAAACGGGAAGCTCAGCATCCAGTGGAACTATCGCAACGGGAAACGTGAAGGCGAATCAAAATGGTATTATGAATCCGGGGAACTGTGGTCAATTCAAAATTATGTCAACGGAAAACTTGAAAACATCTCCAAAACGTTTTACAAGACCGGGGAGCTGCAGGGTGACTGGAAATACCACAACGGTTTTCTAAATGGTTATTCGATAACGTATTTCACCAGCGGCAAAAAGGAAGTTGAAAAATATTTTGTTAACGATAAGCTGCAGGGCAAATCATTTGTCTATAGCGAAAACGGCAGAATTGCCGTTGATGCTACCTATACAGACGACAAGCTGGACGGAGCCCTGTACATATACGATTCCGCCGGTGATATCCGCGTGAAAGACACCTATGACCGGGGACAACTGCTTGACCGTATCCGCTACGATTATCTGGGAAAACCTCAATCCGTTGAACAATTCATCCGGAAACGATATCCCAACGGAGTGATTAAAGAAGAGTATCAGCTTAAAGACGGGAAAAAACAAGGGTACACCCACACCTATTATCCGTCCGGATTCCTGGAGAAGGAGAGCTTTTTTATAAACGACACTCTGCAAGGACAGGTAACCGAATATTATGAAGGCGGAAAGCTCATGTCAACCGTTGACGTTACCCGCGGGACACCGAGAGGAATTAAAAAGCGCTATTACGAATCCGGCGAACTGATGTCGGAAACCTATTTCGAGAACGGAAAACCAAACGGACTTTACTTCACCTACTATAAAAGCGGAAGCATCGATACCGTGGCCGCGATTTCCAACGGAGTTCTTGATGGTGAGTTCAAAAAATACCGCGAAAATAATTTGCTGCTGCTAACCGGAGAGATGCGCAACGGAAGACCCACCATTATTACCTGGTACCACAAAAACGGCGTTTGGGCCAAGATAGAAAAGTTCTTTGACGGTATGTTGCAGGGCTTTGTACGCGAGTATGGTGAAAATGAAAAAATGGTGGCCGAAATGTATTACCGTGATGGCGTTCTGCTCACAAAAAAAACATTCAACGCTGATGGAACCATAAACGAAATAATTGATTATACGGAGAAAAAATGAGAACAATCTCAATTGTCTTACTGATGCTGTCGGCATTCACGTGCCTCATACAATCGCAGGATACTGTTGTTACGCGCTTTGCAGACGGAACGCTCTCCGGGATGAAAATAACCCGCCCGTCTTCAGGCATACAGGAACAACGATCGTATTATCCTACCGGAATACTGAAAGAGTGTGCCTTCTACGTTTCCGGGAAATTAAACGGAACACAATCTGCCTATTCCGAAAAAGGAATTCTCCGTGAAGTGCGCACCTTTGTCAACGATATTTTGGAAGGCGAATTCTTTTCTTATAACGATGACGGCAAACTTAAAGAATCCGGCGCCTATTCGGCCGGCAGACCCAAAGGACTTTTCACAGGCTATTTCCCATCCGGAAAACTCATGACTGCCACCCCCTTTAAAAATGGTGAGCGTGATGGAAAGTCCATCCAATATTATGAAAACGGAATGGTTAGTGTTGAAGCCATGTTTGTGGAAGGAAAAGAACAGGGAACCACAACCACCTATTACGAAAACGGAAAAATTGAAAACACACATGTTTGCCGGGACGGATACCTCCATGGAGAGTCGGTTGATTTTTACCAGGACGGCAAGATGCAGGGGCAACAATTCTATAAATATGGTAAGCTGGACAGTTTGCAAACATCCTGGTATCCAAGCGGAAAGAAACGCTCGGAAATGCCTTACAAGGCAGGCTTCAGAACCGGTGCAGCACTAATCTGGTATGAAAATGGAAAGCTTTGGTCAAAACAGCACTATGAAGCCAACCGGCTTCATGGAACAACGGAAATCTATCATGAAGACGGCACCTTATGGTCAAGGGATGAGTATTCGTTGGGAAAATTGAAAAAAAGTACGGAGTTTTCACCTGCAAGCAAAATTGTTTCCGAAAAAGAGTATTAACAATTTATTTTGTATTCCCTGGCTTAAAGGCCAGGATTTTTGAAACTTCGGTAACCCCGGCCTTCGGAGGTTGTTGCTCAACTAAGAATATGTCATTGCGAGCCCGCATCGGGTGAAGTGCTTCATCCCGTGTGCGGGGCAATCTCAAGATTAGCGCCTAAAAACAAGGCTTTGCAAAGCAGAATTCAACGCTAAATGCATTATGCAACTGTCACCGAAGTGGTGGCATTATTGTATAATCTTCATTATTATTTTTGTAACATTTTTAAATATCGCTAATGAAAAACAACAAACTAAACACTTACAGGGTTGCTCTTCTGCAACTGGCTTTTGCCCCCTCTCTCGCGGAGAACATGAAAAAAGCAGAAGCATGGATAAGCAAAGCAGCAAAAGAAGGCGCGCAGGTTATCTGCCTTCCCGAACTCTTCCGCTCACAATATTTTTGCCAATCGGAAGATTCCGATCTCTTCGATCTCGCGGAACCCATTGATGGTGAAACAACAAAGCGCATGCAGCAGCTTGCCGCAAAAACTAAAACCGTTCTTGTTGTGCCGGTATTTGAAAAGCGCGCACCCGGATTGTATCACAACAGCGCGGTTATTATTGACAAGGATGGTTCAGTTGCCGGCATCTACAGGAAGATGCACATTCCCGATGATCCATCATACTATGAGAAATTTTATTTCACACCGGGCGACCTTGGATTCAAGGCAATCAAAACAGCCTATGGAAAACTGGGTGTGCTCATCTGCTGGGATCAATGGTATCCCGAAGGTGCACGGCTTACCGCTTTGCAGGGCGCAGAAATTTTATTCTACCCCACTGCCATAGGATGGCATCCGGCGGAAAAGGAAAAACACGGCGCAAAGCAACGCGATTCCTGGATAACCGTTCAGCGAGGCCATGCAATTGCCAACGGCTGCTATGTGGCCGCTGCAAACCGTATCGGCCTGGAAAAACCAATAGCATCTCAAGCCGGAATTGAATTTTGGGGATCATCGTTCATCTGTGATCCGCAGGGAGTTATGCTGGTTCAGGGTTCAACAGATAAGGAAGAGATACTTCACGCGGAAGTTGATCTGACCAAAATGGAAGTTGTCCGCCGCAACTGGCCTTTCCTGCGCGACCGCAGGGTGGATGCCTATGGCGATATCACCAAACGTTTTATTGATTAGTTAACAGAGAGACATACTATAATGGCATATCGCTTACCTGCAGAATGGGAAAAACATCAGGCAACCATTCTTTGCTGGCCAACAAACAAAACCGACTGGCCGGGAAAATTCATCCCCATTTATTGGGTCTATGTTGACATAATCAGACGGCTTACGGAATCGGAACCGGTGATCCTTATAGTGAAGGATGCCACACAAAAGGCGCTTGCCGAACGGCTGCTGGCTAAAGCATACGTTGACCTTGCAAAAGTGCAGTTCCTCATAGCCCAGACAGACAGAAACTGGATGCGTGATTCCTGCCCCGCATTTGTGAAAGATACCAAAACAAAACAGCGCCTGGTTGTTGACCTGCATTTTGATGCGTGGTCCAAGTATGACAACTGGAAGAAGGATGTCAAACTCCCTGCATTCCTCAGCAAGAAACTTTCCAGCCCCTATATCGAAGCGGGTTATAAAGGCTTCGCCGTAACGCTCGAAGGTGGTGCGATCGATGTCAATGGCAAAGGAACACTCATCACCACTGAAGAATGTCTGCTGGATCCCAAACAACAGGTACGTAATGAAGGTTTTGGCAAAGAGGAATACCTGAGCGTGTTTAAGGACTATTTCGGCGTAAAGCATATCATCTGGCTTGAAGCCGGCATACACGGTGATGACACCCATGGCCATGTTGATGACATTACCAGATTTGTAAATCAAAACACCATTTTGACATGCAGAGAATCCAACCCCAAAGAGCTTAACTACAGCATTCTGGAAGCCAACTATGAGCGTCTGCAAAGCGCAAGCCTGGCTGACGGTTCAAAACCGGATGTTATAAGCCTGCCAATGCCGGCACCATTATCGTTCGACGGGCTGCGCCTGCCTGCAAGCTATGCCAATTTCTATATTGGCAATTCCTGCGTGCTCGTCCCAACATTCAACGATCCCAATGACCGGCTTGCGCTCGGCATAATTGCGGAGTTGTTCCCCGGTCGCAGTGTTTGCGGCATCCATGCCGTGGATTTAGTATGGGGATTAGGCACATTACATTGTCTCTCGCACGAATTGCCGGCGTGATTGAACGTTTATGAATAAAAGAATTTTATATCTAAAACACGGACGGTGGCATGGTTGTGAAGCAGCCTTCCTGCAACACCATACGCCCTCAAAGAATGGATGGCAAAGTTGAAAGAAAAAATGCTCACACTGTTCCGGTACTATCGCCGGAAAATTGTGCTGCTTTTTCAAATATCCAAACGATTGCAAAACCTTGCGATCGCTGTTGTGTATTATGCCGTTAATCTCTTTAACAGCATTGACCGGTATCATGTTTTTTTATTCAGCGGCGGGCTGGCTTTTTCCATCTTGCTTTGCATCATCCCGTTTGTTCTGATCCTGTTCTGGGTACTCGGTAATTTTCTGAGCTCGGCCTCAGTGGCAATGCAGATAAACACCTTGATTGATACTGCCATTCCGTATGATACCTACTCTGACTTTATAAAGGAGGTTTTGCAGAACCGGCTTAAGGAAGTTGTAGCCTTTAAGAATTTCGCAGGATTAGTTGGATTGTTTGGAATGCTCTTCGCCGCCAGTGGTTTTTCGGGTGCTATCCGGACTATACTAAACACCATTTTTGGCGCAAAGGAGGACGTGAATTTCATTCTGGGATTGCTGCGGGATTTTGCTCTGATCTTTGTAACCATTATCCTTCTGCTTGCTTCATCATTGATCTTTCCCATCATCGACGTCCTCAGGAATTTTTCCAACAGCTATGTCGAACTTGAATTTCTTAAATATGGCATTTTCCAAAAGCTGTTTACTACCATCTTCTCACTTTCCATGATCATCATTTTGTTTTCTCTTCTTTACCATTTTGTCCCCATCGTCAAAATACGGAAGAAAGCCGTGTTCGTGGGAGCCGTTTGGGCTGCAATTCTTTGGGAAACTGCAAAACAGGTTTTCGGGTACTATCTCTTTCACTTTGCCACATATGGGAAAATATACGGGGCCTATGCACTTATTATTGCAATTGCGTTTTGGCTTTATTATTCAGCAATTGTATTTATCTATGGTGCAATTATTGGAAAGCTGTATCACGACCGGCTGCTGCTTAAGAGAAGGTAAGTAACTATCAATACGAATTATATGTGGCAACTATCCAGCATAATTTCTATTCAACTTAATTAAGATTTTCCGGCTTAACAGTGGGGACAGGCAGACTTATCGTAAACTTCGACCCTGCGCCTTTTTCCGATTCAAATGAAAGCGCACCGCCGCTTTTTTGTGCAAACTCGCTCACCAGTATAAGCCCCAGACCTGAACCTGGTTCATTCTCGGTTCCGTAAGTTGAAATATTCGATCCCAGTTTTAAAAGTTCTTTCTTCTTCTCTTCTGAAATCCCCATTCCATTATCGGAGACCCATATATGATAAAAATTTTCGTCGCTTCTCATGCCAAGCGATATCTTTCCTCCCCGCCGTGTGAACTTTATGGCATTGGTGAGCAGGTTTTGCATGGCCGATGAGAACATGCTGATATCTGCGAATATTTCCACCTGCGGAATTTCATTGATATCAATATGAAGCTCCTTTTGCGTTAGCAAGGGGGACAACAACTTGAGAAGAAGCCTGATCTGTTCCGCAAGATTAAAAAATTTGGGTTGGAGGTCTACTCTGCCTGTTTGGATACGTGCCCACTCCAGCAGGTTGTCCAGCAGAGAGAAAATATTCTTCATCGAGGAATTCATCTCCCCTGCCAGCTTTTTCAATGCTTCCTTTTCCATCCGGTCAGCATCTTGTGCAATGTATTCCGAGAATCCCAACAAAACATTGAAGGGGCTCCGCAAATCATGAGCAATGATGGAGAACAATTTATCCTTGCTCTCATTAAGCTCAATTAGTTTTTTTTCGGACGCCTGAAGCTGTATTGCCTGTTCTTCGAGCTTGTGCTGATGTTGCTCCAAATCCACCACGTAGGTGCGGAGCTTTTTTTCCAGATCGTGCTTGAAAACGCTCATCCTGATATTGGCATGCAGTTCACGCTCATTAATGGGTTTCAGTATATAACCAAAGGGCTCGGTTATAATTGCGCGGTCTATCCGTTGTTCATCGCTATAGGAGGTCAGATAAAGTACGGGGATATCAAATTTTTGGGTAATAATTTTTGCCGTGTCAATTCCATCCAACTCACCTTCAAGAACAATATCCATAAGGACAATATCAACCGGATTGGTCTCGATGAACGCCAAGGCCTCTTCACCTGTTGTAAAGTGACCGCTTGTTTCATAACCAAATTCCTTAAGAACACGCTTGATGAAAGTAGCTGCGATAATTTCATCCTCTACGACCAAGACCCTGAAAGTTCGCATCACATCTCTGAGTTTTAAATGGTTTATCCTGTTAATTATTGTCGAAAAATTTTTAAAGAAGTTGATAGCGGGCAGGAATATATTCGGTGAAATTACATAAAACAAGTCGTTTTTGCCTTGAAATTGCACTTTTACAATTTTAGGTGACCCGGTGGCGGATTATTTGGGAACTATTGGGAGTGCGTCGGGTCAGCTTTCAAGAGCAGTTTGGGGCGAAGCGGCAGAGTACGTTCTACCTGATAAGCATACTCAGCCACTGCTTATAGTCAGGCAACAACTGTCAGGCGAACAGCTTATTTATAGCCCAACTGCCAACAACCTGTGGCAAAATATAATATACCCATTAGGGCAGTTTAAAAAAAGTGCCTGGGTATGAAGTCGTAATGTGATTTTTGTATGTGGGCAATAAAAGTAAATCAAAAATAGGAATCAGCCTGATAAATTGGCTCAATGGCCCATTCATCTTCAATGCTTCCTATGCAATGCGAGCACTTATCAATCGTGAAGACTGCCTTTTCTTCATGGTCTGAGGCCCGTACCATATTAATAACCGTCGCACAACTCGCACACTGAATAACATGATGACTCAGTAGCTTTGAACTGCACTTCGGGCAAAGATAACCAAGATCTCCCGCAATTTCTTCGGGGTAAACTAAAAATATTGAGTTGCAGCGAGCATTGTTGCACTTTGTAAAACGCTGCTGAACAGTATCCAAATGAGCTATAATATTCTCCTTTAATTTCGGTATAAACATATTATTTTGGGGTAGAATTTCCTAAGAAAAAATTCTTACCCGGTTTTTGGCTGTTTGGAAATAACTGCCTGAAATTATAAGTTTCAATATTATATCTTTTTATTCCCATTGTCAAAGGAAAAAGCATTCATGGAAAAAATTGCCTGCTTCAAAGCGTACGATATCAGGGGCAAGGTGCCCTCAGAACTTAACCCGGAATTAGCCTATAACATTGGTCGGGCTCTGTCTGCATACGTGTCGGCCAAAACGGCCATCATTGGTATGGATATCCGTACTTCCTCCGAATCGCTCTCTCAGGCGCTTGCAGCAGGGCTCCAGGACTCCGGCGTTGACGTCATCGACATCGGACTATGCGGTACCGAAATGATCTATTATGGCACTTCCTATCTGGGAACCGATTGCGGCGTGATGATAACCGCAAGCCATAATCCACCGGAGTATAACGGCCTAAAATTCGTTGGCCGAAACAGTGTTCCCATAAGCTATGACTCTGGTCTGCAAGTTATTGAAAAAAATATACTTACGGGGAATTTACCCCCCAAGGCAGAGAAGAGAGGCTCCTATCAGAAACGCGATATTATGACAGAGTTTCTGGACAACCTTAATAAGTTCTATGACACTAAAAAGGTCAACCCGCTAAAGGTTGTGGTGAATGCCGGCAATGGTTGCGTAGGCCCGGCTTTGGAGCTTCTGGAAAAAGTCCTTCCCATTTCAATGGTCAAACTGTTCTTTGAACCAGATTCGAGCTTCCCCAATGGTGTTCCCAACCCCATGCTGGAGCAAAACCGTAAACCAACCATTGATGCCGTTCTGAAAAATAAAGCAGACCTGGGCGTGGCCTGGGATGGAGATTATGACCGCTGCTTCTTCTTCGACGAGAAGGGCAATTTCATTGAAGGCTACTATGTTGTTGGTCTTCTTGCCAAATCCATCCTCAAAGTGAGTCCAGGGGAAAAAATCATCCATGACCCACGATTGACATGGAATACAGAAGAGATCGTTAAAGAAAACGGTGGCATACCGGTTCTCTCCAAGAGCGGTCACGCTTTCATAAAAGAAAAAATGCGTGCAGTAAATGCCATTTATGGCGGCGAAATGTCGGCCCATCACTATTTCCGCGAAAATGCCTATTCAGACAGTGGGCTCATTCCCTTCCTGTTGGTCATTCAGCTTATGTCCGTAGAGGGGAAGAAATTCTCCGAACTGGTGGACGAAATGATTCAAAAATTCCCCTGCTCGGGTGAGATCAATTCCACCATTGCAGACCCTGCAGCGAAGATCGCTGAAATCGACAAGATATTCACGGGAGGAGTCCGAAGCGACCTCGACGGGCTGTCGGTCGATTACCCGGAATGGCGTTTCAATTTGCGCATGTCCAACACCGAGCCGATCATACGCCTGAACGTGGAAAGCCGTGGAGACCAGGCTTTAATGGAACAAAAAACAAAAGAACTGCTCGATATAATAAGAAAATAATTACCGTGGGAAGTAACCCCGCTGCAAATTGCGGGGATGCTCCTCCGGAAACATAATTCTTCAATTAATTGAATGAAGAAATAGCCCCATGAGTGGGTGTCGCATAACCAAGCATTTTGTCATTGCCGAAAATCATCTGCTAAGTTGAATGCTTATATCCTGTCTGCAGAGAGGCTGAAATCCCGCTATGGAGCTATTGCACAATTGACACCTGTTAACAAAGCTTCATTTCAAGGAATTCTGCAATAGATATAGTTATGCGACAGCCGTCATAAGGGTAGTAAAATTACAGGTATTTCTATTTCCTGAATCATTTCAGACTAATTGCGAAAAGGCTCAAATATGTACAACTTCAGCGACCATTTAATTGATAAACTGAAAACTGCCAGGAGGCTTGTGTTTTTTACCGGCGCAGGGATATCTGCCGAAAGCGGTGTCCCAACGTTCCGGGGTGAAAACGGCATTTGGAAAAAATTCAGTGCTGAAGAGCTTGCCAACTTTGATGCATTCATGAGGAATCCCGATCTTGTTTGGGAATGGTATCAGCATCGCCGCGAAGTTATTCATGCCACTGAACCTAACGCGGGGCACTATGCAATTAAGCAACTTGAAGAATACTTCGAATCGGTTATTATCGTGACACAAAACATTGATAACCTGCACCGGCGGGCAAAGAGCTCAACAATCTATGAGCTGCACGGCAACATGGAAAAAAATTATTGCATCAACTGTAAGAAAAGATACGATTTCGTTGATTTCGAAGATGCTAAAGAGTCGCCTAAATGCGAGTGCGGCGGACTGATCCGTCCGGATATTGTGTGGTTTGGCGAAAACCTTCCATCCGATCAGTTCGACCCATCACAGGCGGCAGTCGAGAACTGCGACATACTTTTCACCATCGGAACGAGCGGCATTGTTTACCCTGCTGCATATCTTCCCATGAACGCTCATAAACTTGGTAAATTCGTGGTTGAGATCAACCCTGTCTCCACTGAGCTCTCACCTTTCTGCAATGAAATTCTCAGATTCCCCTCGGCGGAAATACTTCCCAAAATTGTTGAGAAGGTAAGGGAGCTGCGCGCGTAATGCTTGCAAAATCCACGAAAAAACAAAAAGTAAAATTCGTTTGTTCGGCCTGCGGTTATGAATCACTCCGCTGGTTGGGGAAATGCCCTGAATGTGAGGGATGGAATACCTTTAACGAGGAGATATTCACTCCCGACACCGGGAAAAAAGTTTCATCATCCGGCAACTACCCTGCATCGCAAATAACCTTGCTCAAGGACATTCAAACCGAAGAGACCGGAAGAATATGTACCGGCATAGAAGAATTTGACCGCGTTTTGGGCGGCGGTTTCATACCCGGCTCCATTATTCTTCTGGCCGGTGATCCGGGAATAGGTAAATCGACCCTTGTGTTGCAGGCAGCCGCGGCAATGAAAGAAACGGTTCTCTACGTGTCAGGGGAAGAATCATCCGAACAGATCAAGTTGCGGGCTGACCGCCTTGAATTGAAATCGGATACATTGCACTTTTTGCCGGAAACAGAACTTAATATCATCCGCGGTGCCATCGATAAAGTCAAACCGACGCTGGTAATCATTGATTCAATTCAAACAATATACTCTGAAGAACTACAAAACACCCCGGGGTCGGTGACACAATTGCGCGAGTGCACAGCAGCACTCATGGACATCGCCAAAAAGCAGCGGGTCACCGTTATCATCATCGGGCACATTACCAAGGAAGGAATGATCGCCGGTCCAAAAATTCTTGAACATATTGTCGATACCGTGATCATGTTCGAAGGTGAAACGTCACACTATTACCGGATTCTCCGTGCACAGAAAAACAGATTTGGCAGTGTGAACGAAATCGGGGTTTTCGAAATGCACGACAGCGGACTTCGCCAGGTGGTCAATCCGAGCGAGCTGTTCCTGCGTGAGCGAAAAATGAACATTCCCGGATCGGTGATCACCTGCAGCGTGGAAGGCGCCCGCCCCCTGTTGATTGAAGTGCAGGCACTGGTTACACCTTCGCATTTCGGCAACCCGCAGCGCGTTGCCAATGGCATAGACTTTCGGAGATTATCCATTCTCCTCGCCGTGATAGAAAAGCGGAACAACCAAAGACTTTCCGCGGCAAACGTGTTTTTAAATATCACCGGCGGGTTGCGCATCGATGAACCGGCAATCGACCTGCCGACATGCTGTGCAGTGGTTTCAAGTTTCAGCGAGCGACAGGTTGACCCAATGCTCATCATTGCTGGTGAAGTGGGGTTGGGCGGAGAGATCCGCAGCATTTCAAATGTTGAGAAGCGAATCCAGGAATCAAGCAAGCTGGGTTTTGAAAAAATAATGCTGCCAAAATCAAACTTAAAAACTTTGAAAAACACCTCCGGTATAAAAGTTATCGGTGTGGATCATCTGTCGGAAGCCATTGAACTGTGTTTACTGTAAACGATGGTTGCTTTTGTCATAACAAAACCGTCAAATCATTTATAATAAAAACATACTGAAATTGCATTGTATGACTCCCATTGCACACACTGCCCTTCGCCCGGAATCGACAAACCTGAACTTGTTGACACCAGTTATTATCACGCTGGTGCTCCTCATGGCTTCTCTTTCCTGGAACTGCACTTCCGGCCGTTATGTTGATCGTGGCTCTTCAAGAACCAGATCAAACTCAAAGAAAAGCGATGCCATGTCGGTAAAAAAATATTTCGATAACATTGGAGAAGCAAGCTATTACGGGAACGAGTTTGACGGAAGGACCACCTCCTCCGGTGAAGAATTTTCTCAGGACTCCCTGACCGCCGCCCACCTGACACTCCCTTTCAACACCCGTATTAAAGTCACAAACTTAAAAAACAACAAATCCGTCATAGTCCGCATAAACGACCGGCCCCCGCAGGATTTCAAGAGGGTTCTCGATCTTTCCCGCCGCGCCGCCCAGGAATTGGATATGATTCGCGATGGCATTGCCGCCGTGCGGTTTGAGGTGATAAAGTAAGTTTTTTTGCCAGCCCGATTTTGAGTAATTTCGCACTTACTTCTTTTGAAAAAGAGCGCCCGCTGAGGGATAAACTAAATTATAATGAATACCCAAAAACAAACTCTTAGAATAATTGTCGCGGTTGACTTGTTGCTGTTGCTGTTCTCTGCATTCGCATCTCACGTGGAACTTCCCTTCGTTCCACTGGTGCTGAAATTTAAACCTTTCGAGAAGATATTCAACTTCGAGAGGCAGGCTGACAACGCTTCTGCAGATAGTCTTATTTCATCCTATATTGAGCGTGAGTCCGGCGCTGGCGGTGAAATGAATTTGAATAATGCGAAGACCTTCATCAACCCCGTTGTGGGCTCGGGCTTTGCACTGGATAATTTCTTCCGGGCGATGGTTTCCGAATCTGACAATAAGACCATACGCATTGCACATTATGGCGACTCCCAGACTGAAGGCGATAGGATCACCTCTTTACTTCGCAATAAACTTCAGGCGCAATTTGGCGGCAGCGGATATGGATTCATCCCTCTGGCTGACGTGGCCATACCGGTATCTTATGAACGCTCCAGCAGTGAAAATGTCATTAAATACAACGTGTTCTCAAAACGCCTGCCGCAAAATGAATTCTATGGCCTCTCAGGCTGCGCTTTCAAGTTCACCGACCAAATTGTTGAACAGAGTTCTGTTCCCGATTCACTCGAGTCCGGCGATACCACCCAAACAGCCGAAACTCCCGTTACACCGGAAAACACTATCAGGCATTTTAAAGGTGCCGATATCTCATTTAAGTTCTCTTCAGGCAGAACATTCTCCAAAGCGTTCCTGCTGTTCGGGAAAGTCCATGGGAATTTGTTCATTTCAATTACCGGTCAGAATGGCGCAGTTGTTTACAGCGGCAATCTTTTTGATACGGAAAGTTATAGGAACAATCAGCTTAATAAACTTGATATCCCGGTTTCAGACATTGCAACCCGACTGAGCATCCATATCGAAGGTGATAAATCTGCAGTTTTTTACGGACTGTTTCTGGATGGCGACAACAAGCTGCAGGTAGATAATTATGGAATTCGCGGCCATAGCGGCGACGGTCTTCTTAAACTTGATGATGCATTTACCACCTTGCAACTGCAATATCTGGATACACGGCTGGTAATTTTCCAGTATGGCGGAAATTCTGTTCCCTATATACTGAACATGCAACGCAAAGACTATATCGAGAAGATATATCTCTCGCTGTTCTCCAAATTCCGGAAACTTCTGCCCAATGCATCCATACTGGTTGTAGGGGTTGGCGATATGGCAAAGTCGTATGATGGCGAATACCGCTCCTATCCGGGGCTCCCTATGGTTCGTGATGCATTGCGAGACGCCGCACTCAAATCGAACTGCGCGTTCTGGGATTTATTTGAAACGATGGGTGGTGCCAACTCTATCCTCAAATGGGCAGATAAGGGCCTGGCTGCCAGAGACGGGCACTTCTCCCTGAGCGGTGAACGAATTGTTGCCAATGAACTGGCATCGCACATCCTGCGCGAATTCGCGGCATATAAAAAAAGAAACAACATACCGTGACCGCACATGAATGATATAGAAAACATTATAACCACAGTATTTGCGCACACTCCATCTGCCATTGCGTTCACTTCGGTGCAATTCATTGCGTTCTTTTCGCTGCTCTATGCAGTGTTCTCTTTTGTTCCTTCAAAACCAGACGTAAGGAATAAACTGCTGCTCGTATTCAGTCTGTATTTCTATTTCAGACTGAGCGGTCCGGGCATTGTTGTGCTGCTGCTGATCACCGCGAGCGATTTTTTGATCGCTCGACAGATCCACAGATCAGTATCGGAGAAGCACAAAACCTGGTTGGTGATCTGCTCTACTTTCATCGATTTGGCAGCGCTAGCCTTCTTTAAATATGCCAACTTTTTCCTTGCTCAATGGAGTGTTCTCGTAAATCCGACTGAAATATTCGTTCCCGCTTCTATCCTCATTCCTATCGGCATATCTTATTATGTTTTTAAAAGTTTGGGTTATGTCATCGATATATACCGCGGGAAACTGGAAGAACCCGAAACAGATTTCCTGGTCTATTTGCTCTACACATCATTTTTTGCAACCATTATCGCCGGCCCCATTTCCCGCGCCAGAGAACTGCTTCCCCAGTTTCACAAAAAACTGACCTTGACCAATTCTATGATCTCGGCAGGGCTCTTTTTGATAGTAACCGGTCTGTTCAAAAAAGTGTTCATAGCAGATTTTATCGCGATGAACTTTCTTGATCGCGTAATTGAATCGCCGGTATATTTTTCCGGATTCGAAAATTTTCTGGCATTAATTGCATCACCAATTCAGGTATATTGCGATTTTTCTGGTTATACAGATATGGCACTCGGGTTCGGACTCCTGTTTGGCCTCGAAATAAAAAACAACTTCAATGCCCCGTTTACGGCAAAAACGGTCACAGAGTTTTGGCGGCGCTGGCATATCACCCTGCTTGACTGGTTCAACGAATATCTTTTCAGTCCGCTCAGTCTGGCGCTCCGCTCATGGGGTAAGGCGGCAACCGTAGTTGCCATACTGACAACCTTTTTGCTTTCAGGGCTTTGGCATGGCGCTGCCTGGACATTCATTATTTGGGGAACGCTGCATGGCCTCATGCTGGTGACAGAATATTTCACCGCGTCGTGGCGGAACGCAAATCAAAATGAATTCCGGCATAAAAGCATTAAGGCTGTCTGGGCTGGATTATCCTTCCTGTTCATTGCAGCAACCTTTGTGCTGTTTAAAAGCAGCAGTCTGGCATCTGCGCTGATGGTGTTCGAAAAGATGTTGTACAATTTTGATTTAGACGTGATAGGAAAATGGTTCACCATTTATTATGGCGTTTTCTTCATGATGCTATTAGGCTACACCACTCATTTTCTGCCTCAAAGGGCACAGGATTGGGCCGCCAGAAAATTCAGCGTCATGCATTGGTTCTTTCAGGCCATTCTCATCGCAGCGAGTATATATATTATCTATCAGACGGTTTCTGTTGATTCCAAACCGTTCATTTATCTGGAATTTTAATTCATAGGACTATGAAGTTTATCAGGTTAAATATTTTGTTTCCGTTTTTGGTCCTCGTTGCACTCAATATAATTGGGATTTCCGCAAATGTTGTTTCCAATGGCATGCTACCGCAACAACGGTCAGTTCCGTTTGTTGCATTTCGTGAAGCCGCATCAGAAGCAGACTCTGTTTTTATGGAGGATACGGAAATTGAAAGCGACTCGCTGGTTTACCATGACGCTCAGGACTCTCTGTTGGTCTCCACTGAAAATCTTGGAATTCGGATCAACAGGGATGCGGACACCATCGGCAATGCAATTGCGTTAAGCCGTTTCTTTGGAAATATGCTTTCTGCGCAAAGCGATGTTTCTCCCGGCATTTCGATTTACCACATCGGGGACTCTCATGTAGCGGGGAAATATTATCCCAATTCCGTTGCAAAGCACCTGCATGACCTGTACGGCGAAGGAAAGACCACGGTTATCACCCCCAAGATAAAAATTCGTGCGAAGCACAGTACTGTTCACCGGGGGAAGAAAGGAAAACACAGCAAAGCAGTTGTATCGGGGACAAGGAGAAAACGCTCTGCAAAGGCACCTTCAACAGTCAACACCAGAAAAGCAAAAAAGCGGAAGCTTGGAAGTGCTTTTCTGGAGCAATCACTCATTATATCGGGCTCTGTTGCCATGCTGCAACTGCCGGTATCCGGATTAGAATCGAGATTTTCACCCGGAGGATTTCAGACTGAAGCAGTGACAGGCATTGGTGGTTATCAGGGAAGAGACACAACCTTGTTGCCAAAGATTACGATTAATTATACAGCATACGGAGTTCCGGGGAAATCATTTAAGTATTTCTGTGAATCACCTGCAACCCGTGCCCATCTGGCAATGTACAAACCTCATCTGGTGATTATTTCTTTGGGCGTGAATGACATTTTTGGGAAGCGAATCGATAAGGAATACATTGAGGAAAATCTTGCCCGCCTGGTGGCATTGGTCCGGCAGGATGCACCCGGGGCAGATATTCTGCTTGGCATAACCACCGATGCTTACGTGAAAAAGAAAAAGTCAAACCCGTTCCTGCCGGAACTGAAAAAGTTAATGGTACATTTTGCCGTTACCAATAACTGTGCATATTGGGATCCGGTGCCGGTGTTCGGTGGCTATGGCTGCATGAATCGCTGGTATAAACAAAATCTCTGCGTCAGAGACAAAGTGCATCTAACGGCGACAGGATACACATTGCTCGGGGAAATGCTGGTGGAAGCACTTGATAAAAGTTTTACCACATATGCAGCTAACCGCTAGTCTTTCAAGTTGCCAGCAGTTCTCTTGCCAGCGTAAAGGTCGGGTCAAGTTCAAGTGCTCTCCTGCCATATTTCAGCACTTCATCCGATGATCCAATTTTGCGTGCTATCAGTGCCAAATAGTAATTAACCCAAACGTCTTCATCGTCGCGGGATACTATCTCCATAAATATTTTAGCTGCTTCGGCCAAATTATTTTGAGCCAGAAAGTTCTCTCCCTCGGCTTTTCTATACGTGAACCAAAGACTGCGCAAATGTTCATTTGAAGCATTCGTATCAACATCCTTGAGCCACTTCTTCCAATAAAGCTTTTGGTTGATCTCGGAAATTTCAAGCACGGTCTTTTCGCTCCGCATATATTGCAATAATCCGGTTCTCCCAACGGTATTGAATTCATGCTCATACTCTGTCACCGGAACTATATATGCTTTAAGCTTTTTAGCTTTTACCTGAATACCCATATCCCACTCTTCGAAGTAGCAGGGTGTGAATTTATTCTCAAAGGTCAACACGCCATCATGAAAAAGATCTGTTTTAACGGCAAAGAAAAAGCCGGAAACATTATCAACATGGATCGGTTTGTTAAATGTACCTTTGGTAAACCGCTGAATATCTTGCGCCTGCAGAAAATCAATATACCCCCCTTCAGGTCCCACTATTGCTGCATCCGGCAGCATATATAAAGCTTCTTCAAGTTTTTGAATGGCGTTAATTTCAACGTGCAGATCGGAATTGAGTATGAAGGAAACCGGTGCATTGGACATATCGAGCCCAATGTTCCATCCGCGGGCAACTCCAAAGTTGTGACTCATAATTGCATAATAGGTGATGCGGGGATGGTCTTTAAACATAGTTGCCATCTCCGGCGAATTGAACACCGCAATAACATCACCTTCAATATGTTCCAGATCGTCCAGGAGAGTAGCAAAATTATATTTTGTTTGCGAGGTAAGGTCAAGCACCGGAATGATAAAACTCCGTTGAGCAGTGTACTCATATTCAACAGCCAGAAGATCTTCAATTGAATACTCCTTTTTGGGGGGATGAGAGACCTCGGGCATGGCATATATTTTTTTATCAAGCGACCTGTCACGCAGTTCATCAATATCCGGTGTATCATTTCTTTGCCCCTGGATGAGTGCCAGCATATCGTTGCATCGGTGTTCGTACGTATGTCCCCGTAAAACCATCTCACGTCCCTTGGCGGCTATATCTTCGCGAATATTCCCATTCTTCAAATAATATTCAGCGCGGGCAACAATGTCGTCATCCTCATAATAACCCAATGCTTCGCCATCCCGGAATAGTTCAGTCAGCCCGGAGCCCGGCGCCTTATCTGTCAGCAAAAATGATCCGGAGCACAGTGCTTCAAACACCCGCATATTCATATCATTTCGGGCAGCATTATTGAATACGATCTTGGAAGAAGAAAACAGGGCGGCCATTTCTTCAAGGAAACATCGCTGTATCTCAACCGGGAAACGACTGGATAGCGCACGAAGCAATTGTTCCCGCCTGCTTCCGGGGCTAACCGTGCCGGCAAAACCAATTTCAAATTTCTTCAGGAGACTGCTCTTGCCATGAGTTTCCGGATCACATCCCAGCGGAAGCCAAAACGTGTTGGTTAATCCTTTTTTGTGGAATTCAGGAACATATTCACGCTGTGCCAGAAAAACATAATCAAATTCCTTTGCGCGTTCCAAATGAGTTTCAATATGCAGGTGTGTGTCAATAAGATAGCAGGCCTTTGGACAGGGAAGCACATTCAGATTCCGTGGATTGTAGCCGGGAACCGATTCAATCCACAGGTAAAGATCCGGGAATTGTGATCGTGTTAAATCCTGGGTCAGTTCCTTCATATCCGCTTCCGGATGGATAGTATGATCCAGGTCCTTTACTTTCCTCTTAAGGTTTTCGAGATTCCAGGCACGAATTATTTCGTCCGTTATCTTGGGCCCCATGGTAGCAACCTTGTGTTCCTTGCGAAACGCTTTTTCAAAATATGTTGCCGTTGTGATCGGAAAAGAAACGTAAGCCAGCCAGATTGAATACTGCATAAGAAAGATAACCTATGATAAAAAACTGTTTAGTAACTTAATTATCGAATTTCCGCGGATAAAGTCAATTTACCGGTCGAAAGAGGTCCCACTTGATTTCCATCGGAAGATTTTATACTTATCACCTGTAAATTTAGAATAATTTCTTATGAACGAAAACAACAACGTGAAATCGCAGTTCTTTGAAAATGCCGAGCATTTTCGCTCCCTGGTACATAATGTCGACGGCTATCTCTATACCGTCCTCTACGAGAAGGGTGAGCCAATTGCCTCATACCACAGCCCGCGATGTGAGGAAATAACCAGTTATAAGCCGGAGGACTATGAAAACGATCCCGGACTGTGGATAAAAATGGTTGCAGAAGAAGACCGTGAATACATTTACCGGTTTTTTAATTCGCGAAAAAATAAAACGGAACAGACTTATATAGAACACCGGATCATTCGCAAGAATGGGGAAAAAAGATGGGTCTCCAACCGTTTCACCGAACAGGTTGATGAAAATGGATTATTAACCCGCAGAGATGGTTTTATTCTCGACATTACCGAACGGAAACAAACAGAACTTGCGCTCCGGGAGCAAAATGTCTTTCTTCAGCATTTGATTGATGCAATTCCCAATCCGGTTTTCTTTAAGGATGTCAATGGTCTTTTCCGGGGCTGCAATAATATGTTTGAAGAGTATGTAGGCAGAAAGCGGGAAGACATTGTCGGTGGATATACTCGGGATATCATGACCGCTGAACTGGCAAGCTTGCACGAGGAAATGGATAAGAAGATCTATGAGACCGGAGAAATGCAAGTCTATGAGTCTGACTTTCTCCACTCAAACGGATCGAACCGGAAACTCGTATATTATAAAGCACCCTATCTTACCGCGCAAAACACTATCGGCGGCATTGTTGGCGTTATGATTGATGCAACCAGACTTAAAGCTGCCGAGGAAACCCTGCAGGAGACCTACACTAAACTGAAAGAGATGGAAAGCATCATCAATAAGAGTCCGGCCATTGTCTTTTTGAGGAAAGCAACTGAACGGCTCACGGTGGAATTTGTATCGGATAATATTAAGCAATTCGGTTATTCTGCTCAGGATTTCGAAAACGGCCAATTGCAATTTTTTGATATTGTTTTCCCCGGTGACCGCGCCCGCGTTCGTGAAGAAATGGAGCGCTGTGCCACAAAAAACATTATGGAATTCACGCAGGAATACCGGATCGTTATGAATGACGGCAAACTTGTATGGATTGACGACCATTCCAGTTTACGGTATGACCGATGGGGAAAGCTCACCCACTATCTTGGCATCGTGATTGACATTTCAAAACGCAAACAGGCGCTGGAACTATTCCGGGAGAGTATTGAGCGCTATAAAACTCTTGCGGAAAATTCATATGATCTTATAAGTGAGATCGATGCTGAAGGGAAGTTCCTCTATATCAGTCCAAATTATTTTTCAACATTGGGTTATGGGTCTGAAGAACTGCTCAGTAAATCAATTTTTGAATACATTCACCCCGATGATATGACCGTTGTGAAGCAGGAAATGAGAAAGCTCACGGGGCAGATAAATCATCGGATGCGGCATAAAAACGGCGAATGGTTGTGGTTCGAAAGCGCGGGGAAACAGTACATCACCGTCGAAGGCTCCAAACGCGGTGTAATTGTTTCAAGAGATATTTCAATCCGCAAAAAGTTGCAGCAGCAGATTATTCGCACGGAAAAGCTTGTTGCCGTTGGGGAGATGTCCGCAATGATCGCGCATGAATTCCGCAATTCACTCACCTCAATAAAAATGATATTACAGCTCCAAAACGAATCGAAACGGCTCCTTAAAACGGAAAAACGTTCGCTGGTGGTTGCACTGGATTCCATCCTGCATATGGAAGATGTAATTAAACAGTTGCTGAATTTCGCTCAACCGGCTGCCCTCATGTTCAAGAAAGACAGCATCAACCAAATCCTCCTGGATTGTCTGCAATTTGTGGAGATGCAGGCACACCGGAAAGCGGTAAAAATCTCGTCCCGATTTGACCTCTCTCTTCCGGAGTTAATGCTGCATGCGCCCTCACTGCGTGAAGGGATTTTGAATCTGTTGATCAATGCAACACAATCATTCGATATGCAAAAAATTAAAATTCAACGGAGGATCATTATATCGACGGAAAAGATTGTGCTGGAAGAACAGTTGACTGACTCCGAGCTGAATGTCGAAAATGAGTATTTCAAAATGCGGAGCAACATTACCTCCAATCAGGAAATTTCCCTGGAACAAGGAACCGAGTGTGCCCTGATAAAAATTGCGGATAATGGTTGTGGCATAGAAGAATCGTATCTCAAGCATATTTTTGAACCGTTCTTCACCTCAAAAGAAAAAGGAACGGGGCTTGGTCTTTCGATTGTCAAACGAACCATTAATGCTCACGGTGGCGTCATACGCGTGATCAGTAAAGCAGCGAAAGGTACAACCTTTAAAATATATCTGCCGATTGCCGGTGTCTTGGGAGGATCACCTGTTTAGATTGAGGAATCGTTCCCAGTCTGCATCCGTATCAATATCCTGAGTGATTTCCGGATAAGGACAGTCCCACAATTTTTTGTTGATTTGCCGGTTCTCTCCAATATCCTTTAAGGTGCTGAGATGTGATGCATAGCCGATATATTGTTGTGTTTTCGGCGAAAGCAAAAGAGGATGCCCTTTCTTGCCTTTGTATGCCGGCTGGATCCAATCTGATCCTATATCAATCTGTGCAACGAACTCCGTAAAGAACTGTGCCGGCAATGCAGGTTGATCAACAAAATGATAGAGCACCCACGAATCGCCCGTCAATGCAGCACAGCCGGCCTGAAGTGAGGAAAACTTCCTCTCTTGTGCCCGGCATTGTGCACAAACGTTGTTTTGGAAAGCACTTCGTAAGGGCATACGCTGGTGAGGCTGCTCTCCAAAAGCTCAGCATTGTGCCCGGTTACTATTACCAATTGTTCGCTGACTGCTGACAACTTAAGAACTATATGTTCAATTAGTGTTTTATTGTTCCACCGGTAAAGCGGTTTATAGCCCGTGCACCGGGACGAAGCCCCTGCCGCAACGATCAGCGAACAGATTTTAGCTGAGGTATCTCCCATCGGCTTATACCAACTGATCGACCCAATCCTGATACGATCTGGCATCAGGTTGAGGATTTTTAACTGACAGAGACTGGGGATCTTTGAGTCCGTTTCCGGTGAACATGACAATTGGTTTTTCGCCGGCAGCAAGTTTCCCCGCAGTAATATATTGCTTAAGCCCGGCATAGGCAGCCGCAGCCGCCGGTTCAATCATCAGGCCTGTTTCACGGATAATGTCCTGTTGTGCGTCAAGAATTTCATCATCTGAAACGCAAATTGTTTCGCCGCCGGATTCTTTTACGGCATGAGCAGCCATATACAAATTGCGCGGTGAACCGGCAGAAATACTGTCGGCAACCGTATCCGCGGGTTCGAAGCTAAAGACGTTATCGCGCATGAACCGGAAAAGCGCATCGCTTCCCGCAGCCTGAACAGCAACCAGTTTAGGCAATTTCTCAATCCAGCCCAATTTCAGCAGATCATAAAAACCCTTATAAATTCCTGAAATGATGACGCCGTCCCCCGTAGGAACGAATACGGTATCGGGCAGTTTACCTTTGAGCGAAATGAACATATCGATGGAAGACGATTTCTTGCCTTCGATGGTAAGCGGATTGTATGCGGTATTCCTGTTATACCAGCCCTTTTTTCCTGCTACATCAAGGCACAGATCAAACGCATCATCATAACTGCCCTTAACAAGATAGATATTGGCACCAAAAGCCTGAATCTGGATACGTTTGCCGAGTGGAATTCTTTCCGGACAAAACACGTGAGCCTTGATACCCAGCCGTGCAGACAGCCCCGCAAGCGAAGATCCTGCGTTCCCGGTTGATGCAGCAGCAATTTCAGTGATGTTCATCTGTACAGCTTTGGCAAGCACAAGCGAGGTGGCGCGGTCCTTATAGGAAAGCGTTGGATTGAGGGTATCATCAAAAGCCAGAAAATTCCCCGCAAATTTTGTCGCAATTTCCGCCACGGGCGTCTGCGTCAGGCGGAGTCTTTCAAACAGTTGCAATTCCGCTGCTGAAGGGGCATCGATGGGATAGAGCGCATGATGAAGCCAGAATCTGCCCGGTTGTGTGGCAAGCAACTGTTCTCTGCTCAGATTCTTCTCCACCTCAACAAAATCGTAGGCAATTTCCAAAACGCCTTTCAGCGGCATATTCCGCTGACACGTCCCGCAGGTTTTACAAAGATAGGTGAAAGAACTCTCTATTTCGGCGGCGGAGTATAATGTGCCGCAATCGAAGCAGCGATATTGATAATGACTCATAGGTGCACTCGGGGTATTTCTTGAATAAAAATTTTACAGGGGGGTAAATTATTGGATATAACGCTAATGAGCAACTTATTGTACGATATTTCGGGAAAAGAACGAAAAAAAATATCCGGAGCGAAGCAATTTTGTCGTAATGACTTTTATACACAACTTTTCTTTTGTAATTTGAGTTTTTGATTAAAACCTTTACGGACGAATCGTTATCCAGCCCTGCTAAACAACGATACCTCTCCGTGCATTTATTAATAAACCACGAGTAGCCTTCGATGGGATAGCTCTGCGTTAATCCAAGCGAATAATCTAAGGAAAGGAATTGTATTGTGAAATATACAAGCCTCTATCTCAGCCGGATTTTAAATAGTCGTGTATTTACCCATGATTTTCAAATCATGGGGAAGCTGGTTGACTTCTCAGTAACCGGCGATACCCAAAACCCGCAAGTTATTGCAGCACTGGTTAAAACTCCTGATGGGATTAAAACCTTAGCTTGGAAAAATTTTGTCCTCACGCAACAGGATTCCACCTATCACATCACCTGCAACCGACCCGAACAGGTCGATATTTCCGATTGTTTTCTCTTAAAAAAGAATGTCCTGGACAAACAAATCATCGATATTAACGGGCGAAAGGTTGTTCGAGTTAATGATATACGCCTTGTTGTTCTTAACACCGGCACTTTCGTGGTAGCCGTTGATATTGGCACTGAAGGACTCATGCGGCGACTCGGCGTAGCCAAAACTCTCGCGAACATGGGATTGAAACTCCCCAGCCAGATGATCCTTTGGAGCGATGTGGAAACCCTCGTTTCATCAAATGATAATTTGGTACTTTCAAGCACCTACGATAAATTAAACACTTTGCATCCTTCAGATCTGGCAGATATCATCGAAGACTTCGATGCAAAGACCGCTATGAAGATCTTTTCAGGACTGGATAATGCACGCGGCGCCGATGTTCTTGAGGAAATGGAAGAAGACGTCCAAATCAAGATGATCGAAGGACTCTCAAAAGAGAAAGCAGCAGACATTCTTGAAGAGATGCCATCCGATGAAGCGGCAGATATTCTTGATGGGTTGGAAGAAAGCAAGGCAGAAGAACTGCTGTCTGAAATGGAACAGGATTCCCGCGATGAAATACGGGAATTGATGGAATATGATGACAAGGTCATCGGAAGTATCATGAGTACCGAATTCATTGCATTTCCAAGCGACACCACCGTTGAAGCGGTGATCAAATATTTGAAGGAGAATAAGCCTGAAGAAGGGCTTATGAATTATATTTATACTACCAATCCAAAGGGGAAACTGACCGGAAAAGTCTCGCTCCGGGACCTGATACTGGCTGATGGAAAAGAACTTTTGAAGAGCCTTATGCACAAAGATATTATCTATTTCTATGATGACGATAAAGTGGACGAACTGACCCAGGTCGCTTCAAAATATAACCTTTTAAGCATCCCCATTGTTGATCACGAGATGCAAATTGTAGGGAACGTAGTAATTCATGACATTCTCGACGAAATTTTGGATAATTAAAGCCTGGTGAACCGGAGGACAAGACTTTGAAGTTTCCAAGTAAGAAAAATTTCCGCAAAAACTTACTTATGCTGCTCGCATTGATCGGCCCCGGTATTATCACCGGCAGCGTGGACAATGACGCAGGCGGTATAACCACGTATTCGGTTGCCGGCGCGCAATATGGCTATCATCTGCTCTGGACCCTCATCCCGGCATTCGTCGTCCTATTGGTTGTGCAGGAGATGAATGCACGAATGGGAATCGTGACCGGCAAGGGGCTGGCTGACCTGATCCGCGAGAGTTTCGGCGTGAAGATCACCTTCTTTATTTTCCTGGGACTGATCATTGCTGATATTGGCAACACAACCACTGAATTCGCCGGAGTGGCGGGAAGCATGGAGGTGGTTGGTGTCAACAAATACATTTCAGTGCCTCTTTCGGCTGTTGCCGTTTGGTTCTTTGTGGTCAAAGGGAATTACCGTTCCGCCGAAAAGCTGTTCCTCATATTCAGTTTCTTCCTGCTCTCCTATGTCGTTTCTGCTATTATGGCAAAACCTGACTGGAATGAAGTGGGGCGGGCCGTACTCAAACCGGAAATGAAATATGACACCGCTTACATCGGGATGGTTATAGGTATCATCGGTACAACGATTGCGCCCTGGATGCAGTTTTATATGCAATCGGCAGTAATTGAAAAAGGTCTCACCAAAGAAGACTATAAATATACCCTTATTGATGTGGCTATCGGCTGCATATTAACAGTGGTGGTGGCATTCTTCATAATTGTGGCTTGCGGAGCTACGCTTAACAAAACCCACACCGAGATCAATGATGCAAAAGATGCAGCCCTTGCCCTTAAGCCGCTGGCCGGGGAATTTGCCCATTTTCTGTTTGCGTTTGGTCTCTTCATAGCTTCCATTTTTGCAGCAGCTATCTTGCCGCTGGCAACCGCATTCTATATTTGCGAGGCATTTGGTTTCGAGGCGGGCATCGATAAAAAGCTTCGTGACGCACCGGAATTTTACTTTTTCTTCACGGCTATTATTGTTGTCTCCGTATTGATCATCCTTATTCCAAATGCGCCGCTTATTGCTATTACCGTTTGGACGCAGATCATCAACGGTATACTGTTACCCGTGGTTCTTATCTCTATGATCATAATTGTGAATAAGACAGATATTATGGGCGACATGGTAAACAGCAGGATCAAGAACATTATTTCCTGGACTACCATTATCATTCTGATTGTCTTAACTTTAATACTGACAATAGAACCTTTGATACCAAAATAATGTTTTATAACCAGGGCGGTGTATTGGACAACGTTAATGGCAATGATGCTATATGCCGGACTTGGGTGTGATATCCGGACTATTCCTTTTCACCCTGAATCCCTTGTTTCAATCTCCGGTCACACTTTTCAAGAAATGTACGGCACAGAAATCAAATGCCGTTCGACTCAATGAACAAAATTAATTGGAAATAAATTTGTGAAAATTGGAATTACCTGTTATCCCACCTATGGCGGCAGCGGTGTTGTTGCCACGGAACTGGGTAAGGAACTTGCCTTAAAGGGTCATGAAGTCCATTTTATCAGTTACGCGATGCCCTTCCGGTTAAACCATTACGTGGAGAATATTTTCTTTCATGCAGTTGAATCGTCAAACTATCCCCTGTTTGAGTTTAACCTCTATAGCCTTGCATTGGCCAGCAAAATGGTTGAAGTTGCCACCTATGAAAATCTGGATCTGCTTCACGTCCACTATGCCATTCCGCATGCCATCAGCGCCTTTCTTGCACGGCAAATACTGAAGGACAAGCGAGATCTGAAGATTATCACTACATTGCATGGGACCGATATAACCCTTGTCGGACTTGAACCATCCTTTCTTCATCTGGTTAAATTCAGCATTGAGCAGAGTGATGGCGTCACAACGGTTTCCCGCTACCTGAAAGAAAAAACTGAAACTAACTATTTAATTGATAAAGAGATCACGGTCATTCCGAATTTCATCGATTCGAATTTTTTAAAACCGGAAAACGCCTGTGCCTTCAGAAAACACATAGCGCCCACCGGTGAAAAAATAATGGTGCACGTATCCAATTTCAGAGTGGTAAAACGCGTATCCGATACGCTTCGCATACTCAAATTGGTTCAAAAGGATATACCTGCAAAATTGGTATTGGTTGGCGATGGCCCGGACCGTTCAGACTGTGAACGCCTTGCACGCGAACTTGATTTAGGCAACTCAGTGGTGTTCCTTGGCAAGCAGGAAGCACTCGGCGATATTCTCAATGCTTCCGATCTGTTCCTCATTCCTTCCCAGTCAGAAAGTTTTGGCCTTTCTGCTCTCGAGGCCATGGCCTGCGGACTGCCGGTGATAGCATCCAGCGTTGGGGGGCTGCCTGAATTGGTACGACATAATGAAACCGGATTTATTGCTGAGTTTGGCGATGTTGAGCGCATGGCAAAATATGCCGTTGATCTGTTAACCAATGAAAAAAAATACAAATTGTTTTCGTCGAAAGCTCGGGAGCGCGCCGTCTCTGTTTTCGATAAATCGCTGATTATTCCTCAATATGAAGCATATTACCGGAAAGTACTTGGCCTTGAATAAAACTGAAAAAGAGTTTATTGCAGAGTGGTACGAAAAACTGCTCAAGCAAGTTAAAATATTTCCCAAGGACTTCTTAAAGAGCGCCAGTGCCACGGAAATAGTATTGCCCGATACAAGGATTACCCTTGGACCGGAATTTTTTGGTGAATATCAGATTATGAACAGTCGCGGCGAAGTGATCCTGACACTCTCATCCTTGTTCAAGGCGAAGTATTATATCTATGCCGCAATTTCAGGACTCCCGGTTTTTCTGCTGCCGGATAATGACAAACAAATTGAAGAAACAGTCCGCGCCTATGAAAAATATTTTATGGGACTGGTTGCAAAAATTTCTATGGATTACAAAGGAACCTTCCCTACCCCCGAGAAAGCGCAACAGACGGCGATGAATATTTTGCAACGATTACGGCTTGTGCTTCTGTGAAAAAAAACACCATTCCCCTTTCCGAAAATATTATTTCCTATTTAACGCAACTGTATGGTGAAGACTGGGCTGGCAGATATTGCACCTATACCGGTGATGCTCCAATCGATTACATTCGCTACAACTCTGAAAAAACTGAAAAAGCCGCACTTATTGAAAGTCTTAAAACCGGCTACGGCATAGAGCTTTCCGAAGTTGATGGCATCCCCTATGCGTTGCGCGTGGTGCTGGATGAAAAGAGAAATCTTGGCAAAACCATTGAGCACATCACCGGAAATTATTATATACAGAGTCTCTCTTCGATGCTGCCTCCATTGGTGCTTGATCCGCAACCGGATGAACGTGTTCTTGATATGTGTGCTGCTCCAGGTTCAAAAACCACCATGTTGGCTCAGATGATGCACAACAAGGGAAGCCTTGTTGCGAACGAAATTCAGCATAACCGCGTGGGAATTCTTACGTTCAATCTGGAGCGCATGAGCGTGTTCAATGCAGCAATTCTCAAAATGCCTGGGGAGCAAATCGCCTCCTTTTATCCTGAGTTTTTCGATAGAATTCTGGTTGACGCCCCGTGCAGTGGTCTTGGTATACTGCAGAAGAAGGGCGAAGTAAGTTCCTGGTGGAATGAAGAGCTTATTAAAAAGCTGACCTTTATTCAACAGAAATTGTTAATCTCCGCAATCAAAGCGTTGAAGCCGGGAGGTACGCTGGTATATTCCACCTGTACACTCACAACGGAAGAAAATGAAGAAATGATAAATTCTGTTCTGACTTCATACCCCGTGGAACTTCAGGAAGTGACTTTGCCTGTTGAATCATCAACCGGTTTTTCAGAGTTTGGCCAAAAAGTTTTAAACAGTGAAGTCAGAAAGTGCAGGCGTTTGGATCCACTGGTAACCAAATCGGAGGGCTTCTTTGTAGCTAAACTTCAGAAAACCGAAAGTATGGAGCGGACACCAAAGCACTTTTCCAGGGAACGTCAGACAAAATTCACCCGTAATCCATTAATCAAAAAAGCGCTCGAGATGATTGAGCAATTGTTTGGTGTATCGGCTGATATCCTTGATTCATATGATTATTATGAACGCGCTTTGGATATATTTATGGTTTCTAAGGACTGGGATGGCGGGTTCTTTACACCGCATTCACGTCTGGGATTGAAAATTGCCGCGTTGGACAAATATGGAAATTTGATCTTTCATACGAATGGCGCACAAATTCTTGCAAAGCACATCACTAACGGAATTCTGGACTGCGACTCAACTGAATCGGTCAGGATCTACCTTGATGGAGGAATTGTAAAGACGGCGGACACCATTAACCGCAAAGGACAGGCTGTATTACGCTTCAAGGGCAAAATATTAGGCACAGGAGTTTTCGTCCAGGGAGGATTTAAAAGCAGATTTCCGCGAGCGCTTCGAACTCAAACGATAACCATGGCAAACGCCGAGTGATCATCGGAAGAAAGACGACGCTGAGGGATGCTGAACCGGCTGAGACGTGAACAACGTTAAATCGGGAGCCATTTGCAACGGGAATGACCTGATATGCCTGGTTGTGTCCTGATCCAATTTGTGCAGAATAGCTGCCAGTTTTGTGTAAAGGTGCGGTTCAACTCCGATATACAGGAGTGCATCCGAATTTGCAAACCTGGATTTTCTGGTTCCCAAAAAGCCGATCATACGGTGTAAATCGGGATTCTTAAAATCCTTTTCCTCAAGGATCAGCCCAATTGCAAACCGATTGCCGCGCCGGGCCAAAATATCAATCTTATATTCTCCGACCAATGGTGGATTAGTGAGATAGTTACCAAACAGCCGATGAATAATTTTATAGCCGTCAGCCCAAAATTGGGCAACCAGAAGATCAATTAGTTCTTTTCTCGCATTCATGACAGTCTCCATACGGTACTTAGTTGAGCTGAGTAGATGTGGGGATGATCGGGGTGAAATGCTCGTTGGGGAGCAGACGAATATTGGCAATTTTCTTAAAATCAAACTTCATGATCTTCTTTTTGCCGTTATTCGATTTCCCGTAGAGTACTTTTGTCCCGTCCTCTTCGACAAAGATAAAATACGGTTCCATTATCTGCTCGTTCAGATTGTAGTAGAATCGTACCTTTATCTTGTTCTTTATCGCTTCGTGAAATATCTCTGTCTTAATCATATTCATATCTTTCCAAATATCATGCCATCCATCTCATAACACCTACTACTTTACCTATTATCGAGAATTCTTCAAAATTGTTTATGATAATAGGTTTAAAGCTCTTATTTGCCGGCAATAATTGAATAACTCCTGCCCTGTTATAGAACCTCTTGACTGTAGCCTCATCCTGGAGCATGGCAACAATAATTTCGTCATGTTCGGCTTCAGTGGCTGGGCAGACTATAACAAAATCGCCGTCAAAGATACCATCGTCAATCATACTATCACCCTTTACTTTAAGGGCAAAATGTTCGTCTTTGTTCTTCAGAAATGCATTATCAATGAGCAAATTTCCGTCAAGATTTTCTATGGCAGTGATGGGAACACCCGCTGCCACACGGCCTACGACCGGCACCTGCCTGAAAGGCAGCACTTCAGCTGTTTTCTCCTGCCGCACCAGTGAGAGGGTTCTGCTGGTGTTGGCTCCCTTGTTCAAAAATCCTTTTTTGTTAAGGGCATCAAGATGACGCTGCACGCCAAACGTGGAAACAATACCAAACCGGTTTCCTATTTCCCGCAAGGTCGGTGGATAGCTGTTTTCTCTGATGTATTCTTCAATAAATGAAAGAATTTGTTCCTGACGATCTGTTAAATTTTTGCTCATATTATAGTGTTCTAATGTTTACTACAAATATAGTGTTCAGTTGAGCACTTGTCAAGAGAAAAATGCATGTCCAATCTAAAATTCTTAGTATAAGGCGCTAATTTCGTTCGTAATTAATAGCGTGTATATATAACTATAGTGCGTTTTTAGGCGTTTTAGGAATAGTGAGTGGTGAAATTTGTAGGCAGTTGGAAGGGAAACAGAAGGATTCTGCACATAGTTAGCCAAATGAGCCAATTAACGCATTTTTTAGACGCAGACTAAGACAATAATCAAGAGTCCGGAATCTGCAGGAAGCATCATATCCATTTTTTTCGCCTGAACCAGGCCAGCATTCCAACTGTGACCAGAATTATCACAATAACAATGCCTGCATAGGTATAACGATAGTGCAATTCGGGAATATCGACATTCATTCCGTAGAAGCCGGTAATGAAGCTCAGTGGAATAAAAATGGTAGTGATGATAGTGAGAATCTTCATTATCTCATTGAGCTTTTGACTTAGATTTGAGAGGTACGGGTCCTGAAGACTTGCCAGTAATTCGCGGTACAAGTCAATTGTTTCCAATTCCTGCATTGCCCTATTATACAGGTCATGGAGGTACATTTCCGTGTCTTTTTGAAACAGAGAGTTTTCGAGCCGTTCCAGATCATAGATAACATCGCGTAAGGGATAGACTGCTTTTCTGACGATCAGGAGATTATTTCGGATTCCATGTAGAACCCCTGACATTTTTTTATTCTCCTTCATAGAGAAAATGGACTGCTCAAATTTTTCAATTTCATCACCCACGTTGTCCAGTGTCTGATAGAAGGATTCGATGATAGCATCCAACAGCTCATAACAGAGAAAGTCAATCCGCATTTGTCTTGATTTAGACCTCCCGCTGAGGAGGCGTTCCCGGACTTTATCAAAAACGTCCCCGGGTTTTCCCTCCTGCAATGTGAATATAAAAGTTGACCCAACGAGCATTATCAGTCTTTCCGGTTCCACTTCCCTCTTTGCCTGCTTTGCCCCAATCATTTTAAGATTAAACAGAAGAAAGTCATCAAAAAACCTCACTGCAGGTCGTTGTGTGCTGATCAAATGCATGTTCTCGCGCAAATAGTCCGGCACTGCAAATGTCCGGTACACTGCATCAATCAGTTCTTTGGAACTGCTTCCCTCGGCATTGATCCAATACAGAACATCTGATTTATCCAATTGAGCCAGGTCATCCAACGTGAAGTTCTCTGTTGAGTGAGCCTCAGACTTATTGAAGGTAATGAGTGACAGTGCTGTTGTATCCATGGTCGCCTGCGATTGGTAATTCGAAACTAAAATATAAGCAGAAAAACATGCTTTAAAAAAGAATGTCAGACAGCCTTTCCGATTTTGAGTCTTATTCCCCTACTGTCTTCCCTGAACAGGGTGAAGAATATGCCAAGCATTGTTTCAAATGACATTGAAACCAGATAATAGTAGAGCCCAACCTGAGTTTGTGTCAGCGCAAAGCCAATGCGCAAAACAATTGAAAGTTCGTAAAGGACCAAACAGACAAGGAACAGATTGAACTGTTGTTTTATAAGCGAATCGGATATAAGTTGTTTAAGAAATACTCCCAAGATGACCACGCGACTGAGCAAAAAGAGATATAGCTCAAATCTCCCAAAGTGTTTGAAATATGCGGTGGTGGTTACTCCCAATAATAGTGCTATAAAACAATACCGCCACTTACGCAGTCTTTTATTTTCAAACAACAGATACACCGTCAATGCTGATACAAAAAATGCGATCTCGTCAGCGAATAGGGATCGATGATTCAGCAAAAATATCAGCTCCACAAATCCGGCGCCACCAAGAATGTAAAAATAAAATGAAAGCCTTTTCCCGCGCTGACTAAGTGCCGGGAACAGCCAGACAAAATTTTCAAGAATTCCAAGCTGGTCTATCATGAACCAATCCTATATGAAAAATGTATTATTAGCAGCAACAATATGTCCGGTTTCCGGAAAACATGCTTGGCGCTCAAAATTTTCACGAGTCATTCCTTATGATAAAATTAATATATCGACTATAGGACAGCAGTCAAAAACAACTAGGCTCCTTTGCCAATTTGGATTTTTATTCCTCTACTGTCTTCCCTGAACAGGATGAAGAATATTCCCAGCATTGTTTCAAAGATCATTGACGTATAAAAATACATAAGTCCCACCTGCGTGCCCGCTAACCCAAAGCCCATCCGCAACACAAGTGAGAGTTCATATAGTATTAGACAAAGAAGGAACAAACTGAACTGGCTTCTCTTTGCAGTTTCAGCCATAAGATCCTTAATAAACACACCCATGATCACTATCCGACATATCAGAAGAATTGTTGTTGCTGATCTGAAGGATTGCCAGGGAATCAGCATAAGAGCTACAATAGGTATGAGTGCAATTAAAATATACTTCCGTTTGCTGAGGGCTTCGCTTACAAAAAGAAAATATATGGTAAGAATTGAAACAAAAATATTGAAGTTAGGTGAAAAATGACGTGGCGCATGAATATGAAATCGAGGTAAAATCAGACCCACTAATTCAATAAAACCGGCACAGGCAAGACTCAAAAAATAAAAAGAGAGCCGTCCCCTTATCTGGCGAACAGCCGGAAAAATCCAGATTAAATCCTCAAAGACTAAAAGCAGGTAGAACATCCCGAAAACCTTGATTAAAATTATTTCCCGCAATTCCAGTTGCTATATAATGTTCAGGGAGCTTTTCTTTACCATGAAAACTTCCACTGTGTTGACTTCTCATCTTCTTAACCAAAAACCCATGTGGACATACAATTCAAATGAACCGCCTGTTTTATTTTACTATACAACAGTTTGTTTTCTTCTTTAAAGAAAATAAAAAACAGCCCAATAATGCATTCAAATATTTCAGTAATTGCATAATAATAGAGCCCGGGTTTGGCCTCGCTTAAGGCGAAATAGATTCTATGCAGAATGGAGAGCGTGTAGAGGATAAGACAAACCGTTAAAATGTCAGAGAACCCGCTCGCGGTTGTTTCCAAAATTATCCTTCGCAGCAGAAACGACAGAATTACCATCCAGACGAAAATAAGGCATAGCAACTCAATCCGATGATTATGAAGTTGAATGAGCCCGCCCACTAAAATCAGGGTACTTATCCCATAGGTGGTCTTGTATATTCCTTTTCCGCCTGTTTGATGAAAAGAAAATACCATATAGATACTAAAAAACAGATTAACATAATTGGTAAATCTTATGATATGCAGATAGACAAAGAAAAGCTGAAGCAAACTGGCCAACGCCAAACAGCAGAAAAAGCTAAAATAGCGTCCGCTGAATTGCCGAAAGGCGGGAAACAGCCAGATAATACTTTCAACCATACTAAGCAAAACAAGAAGCCGAACTGACATTTTCCCCTAAGTGTTTTCTACAGACAGGGCAGTATTACGCTGAACGTGGACCCCTTGCCAATTTCGCTTTCGAGCAGAACTTCACCACCCAGAATTTCCGCGAAATTTTTGGTTACCGTTAATCCCAGACCTGTCCCCTCAAAAAACCGGCCATATCCCTCACTTACCTGTCTGAACTCCTCCCAGATCACTGGCTGTTTTTCCTTCTGAATTCCTATCCCCGTATCAATAACATCAATTTTAACCTTTTTGTTTCCATCTATGTCAAAGCGGTTTATCTTAACCGTAACACTGCCAAACTGGGTGTACTTAACCGCGTTGTTTACCAGATTTGTAACAATTTGATTGTATATTCTTTGATCAAGATTGGCAAATATTTCCCGCTCGGCAGAATCGACAGTCAATGTCAGCCCTTTTTTCTGAGCCAACTGTAAATAGAGGGCCGCAGCTTTTCTTGTTTCAGCCACTAGCTCAAAGCGCTCTTTTACTATTTCCATTTTTTCTGACTGGAGTTTTGATAAGTCCAGTATCAGGTTAAGTGTTTCGAGCAATCTCATGCCGCTTGAATGAATTATCTCCACAAACTGCCTGTCCCCATCATCTTTCATGTCTTCCTGAAGCGCTTCAGAATACCCCAGTATCCCGGTCAGCGGTGTCCGCAGCTCATGACTCATATTGGCGAGGAAGCTTGTTTTGAGCCGGTCCATTTCTTCAGCTTTTTCTTTGGCTGCGAGCAAGGCTATTTCTGCTTTTTTTCGCTCGGTGATGTCGGCACAGTAAATGTGTCCCACTTCGAGCTCGGAAATTCCGATAACTTTGATATGGTAGGTGGCATCGCCCATCACTGCATCTGCAAGCAACTCCCTGGCTCCGCTGATAAAATCAGGAATAGAAATGTCATCAAGAAGTGGGAAGAGCGATTTTACACTCTTCCCAATAACATCCTTCCCACTGGTTGCGTAACGCCCCGCATCATTAGTCATCACAATGTTACCATGTAAATCAAAGCGGAAAACAGGATCAGGGCTCAGGGTAGTGAACAGCGAAATTAATTTTTCATTCTTTAGAGCAAGTTCCGTCTTTTCCAACGCATGTTTGCGCTCCATGGGAATGATCAACTGTTTAACTACCACATAGATGATGGTGAAGAGCACAAACATGGTAAGCAAGATGAAAAAAAGCGGGTTACCCAGGCTGAAAAAGCTGTACATTGTCTGTCTTTAATAGTTAACAATAGATATGGAGGACATTGTTTTATATCTTCATCCTTATGGCCAGCCGGGGATCGTCTTCAGAAAAAAGAATAAAAAATAACCCGACTCCGGTCTCAAGGATCATGGATATGATATAATAGCTGTAGCCGATCTCAGTTCCCGTTACAGCAAAAAACAGTCTGATGGTGAGTGACAACTCATATATAACCAGGCTCGCGAGAAAAACACCATACGCACGAAACTGTACAGCCTCAAGCAAAAACTTCCTGATGAAAATAAACAGAATAATGGCATGCATAATCAGAAAAACTTCCGCAAAATACTTTTTAAATGGAGAAAGTTCCATTAAATACAACAAACTTAAACTCGGCACATACAGGATATTCCTCACTATTTTGGCCTTTGGAGAGGTAAACGAGTGCATAAGTATTTGCAAAGAACATAACATAGCTATTCCGTTAAATCCCACCCTAATATTCAGTAATAAAAGGATTACTTCAGCTAAACCGGAAATGGCCAGAATAATAAAATAATAGTTAAACCGGTTCTTGCGTTGTCGGATAGCTGGGAATAGCCATATAAAGTTTTCTAAATAATAAAAGAAACGTAACAAGTTTGTTTCTTATTCGTTACAAAGAGGAGGACAAAAAACTGACAGCTCCAATGTTGTCGCACCACTGGTAACTGAGAAAACATTTGCTCTGGTTTCAAAGGTTACGGTTGCACCATCGCCGAGCGAGATCAATTCTTCCACTTTACTTCGGCTGTATTTGTGAAAAACGTCTTTTGAGGTTGCTGTCTTGCCAAAACTGTTTAATGCTTGTCTTTTCCCGTCCAGACAACGTACACGATCTCCCGACAAGTCAAACATGACGTAATCCCCTGTTTTGCTGAGAAGTGCTTTGACCTCTTCAACTTTCATTGTAACTGATTTAAGCACGGGCCCAAACTGTTTGTCGGCCTCGGCTTTTGTGAATATTTTCCCAATTGTCCCCTGGGCGAAAGCGCTTGATGCAAACCCGAAGCACAGCACTAACAATAATGCTGAGACAACGGGAGCAACGTTGAATTTGTTGGTTTTCATGAAGGTACCTGATATTTATTTATTATGATTGAGTGATAAGAGTCGATTTTATATATAAGCAATATCTGTCTAACTAAATATACTATCATAACTTATAGATTTTTTGCCATATGTCAAACAGGATTTTCAATTATTCAGGCGAATAAGTCCAAATACCCGGTATATTGCTTTCTCCCGGGAGGAAAACACGGATCATTCGCCTGCGAATGTACCTTTCTAACACTCCGGCGCCCCTAAGGAATCGCGCCCCATTTTTGACGCCACTTCAGCATTTCCTCCCCCCATTACCGTGTTCATCTCATGAAGAATCTTTGCCCTCAATTGGCTGGGCAACGCAAGTAACCCTATCCCGCTTTGGGTCAGGATTCAGTGCCCCTTAATCTGTTTGTGGATTTTAACTTGGAATTCCCCAAGAAATACCCTGAAAAACATAAAAAAGCGGTTCCTTGCGTCAAGATCAATCAGTTCCTGAGGTTCTTCCGATCCGGAAAAGTCCCTGAACACGGGAACCATGGTACGGTGTAGAATTCAGCCGGAATCCGAAAATAATGGTGTGTCAAACAATGACCGTGAAGACGGTTTTACGAAAGGGATATTCTCCAGGCAGGCTTGGATTAACTCCTGGTTTCTTTGCAGTGCACAAAAACATCTCTTTGTTTTTGATTGTTTTTTATTATTTTAGTCGGAATGCTTAAACAGGATTTTCTGCGTGTATGGAGCTTTATGGATAGATAACTGACTTGGTTTTTGCCCCTTTTCATCCGTCACCAGCATAATGGTAAATGTCTTTGCAGGCGTTTGTTCCATACCAGAGAAATCCTCATTATTGTTAGTCGTATTGCTTGTACTTGAAATTTTGATTCCAATGATCAGTATAGTTTATTAATTTGTACCATCATAGATAAGGACCTAAGAACATGAAAAAAATTATTGCTTCGGTATTCATTGCTATGGCAGTCACGTTGCTTTGGAGTGACTCTGCATTGGCGGCCGGAGATACCAATATGACCTCAACCGTCAGAGTGATGAACACTACCAAAGTAAATGATACCCTCTTAACCTTTGAGGTGTGGTTTAAGAACACTTACGAATCCGGTATCGAGTATGCCAGCGGACAGTATTTCTGGGATTTTAACAAGAGTTTTTTAAATGGTGATGCGACTTTAAAGATTATCTCAAGTGGGATGCCAACTTTGTTGATTCCACGAAATCCGACAGTTAGTTTCGCTTACACACCAGGACGCTTACAATTTGCAACAAACGCAATAGCTGGCGCAGGTTTCGGTGGATATATAGAATCGATGGACTCCGTTATGGTGATGAAAGTTGCCTTAAACTGTCCAAGCGGGTTTTCAACCACCGCCCCGTTAAACATGACATTTCGCAGAACCGTTGCCGCCGGTGTAAGCATAACCTATTACGTCGGAACCGTGAACACCAACGTTACCAGTTTGTGCACCTTTATCGATGAATTCCCTGTTTCACCAACAAGCATTTCACCTGTGACCAAAAAGTTAATTCCAAACATATTTGCCATGCAGCAAAACTTTCCAAATCCGTTCAATCCGACCTCTACTTTGAGCTATCAACTGCCCATTGACAGCAAAGTACTCCTCAAAGTTTATGACATGACCGGGAGAGAAGTTGCAACCCTGGTAAATGGAGATAAGGCAGCTGGATTCTATACTGTTCCGTTTAATGCCATTAACCTTGCGAGTGGTGTATATATTTATCGTCTTTCTGCTGAAGGAAAAGACAAGGTCTCCTCATTCCAGTCAACAAAGAAAATGTTACTGCTGAAATAATTTTACCTGGTTTTGACAAGTAATGTAGAGTTTTCAGGAATAGGCTGCTCATAATCATGAGCAGCCTATTTTATTAAAGTCACGTGAAATCTCCATCCGACGACAGCCAAATCCGGTTATTTGTCATTCTCCCAGCCTGCACAATCTGCAATAATACTTCGTGCTATATTAAGATGAACACTCCATTTTCGGTTTTCCCATATAAGTTTCTGCCAAATCCGGTTGTTGTTTTATTAATACGACAGTGCCCCATTGCCTGTTTTGCTCAGTTCCGCCGTCCCTGAGTCAAGAAATTCCTTGCCAGGCTTTTAATATATTCCCATGTTCTAAGAGCCCCATCTTAAAACCTACCCTCAATCCCGGTAAGCTAACTCCTGTGATTTGCCTTTCATAATGCAGTTATTTAAATTTGCAAGAGTCTTCAACAGGTAGTAAAACTGATTTATGGCAACGAAAACCAATAATATAACGCAAGACGAACGGCTTTTATCGACTTCAAACAGAACACCTGCTATCCTGGGGGACGTTGTATTCCCAATTCATCAATCTAATCTCATGGGTTCGCATGGCTGCACCAAAATGGAAAATTAGACATCTTACGAGGCAATTAACGTTTCCTGAGGCTTCGGACATCATTCTGAAATCCAGAATGAAAGAACTGAAAAAAACGATCACTGCTTTTTTCACTGAGGAAAGTGCAGAGAACCTGCATCTGGTCAGAATAGCCTTCAGGCGTTTACGCTATTCAATGGAATTGTTCTACGGCTTTTATGACAGGAAGAAATTCAAACGGTTTTATGATTCAATAGCTCATTTGCAGAATGCGAGTGGTAATGTAAGGGATAACTACATCCTGCAGAAAAGCATAGCGCTAATTGAACACGACGCAAACAATCCGGCGGCAGAAGCATTCATAATACAGATCGCCGACAAAGAGAAACAACTTACCGAAGAACTGAAACAGGAGCTTGCCGTGTTTTTGAAATCGCCGGAGTTTAAGGATTTTATGCATCTTGTCAAGTGATGTATCCCTAAATCAATGCAGGCCGCACTGTTTTTTGTTTTGCATTTTCCCCGATAGCAAAAGCAAAGTCCTTTCCTTACCGGATAATAATGTTCACTGCACCCTTCAAAAGCAAACACTTCAATAAATTGGCCTTAGTGCTCCCAGTCACCTTATACATTATCACTCTTGGATAACTGATTTTATTCATTGACAATGCCCCCCGTAATGGTTAGTTTGATATTAGTATAACAAAAATAGACGCATACAGTCGTCACTCATCGCGAGCGGGCATTCAGCCTTTGTTTCTTATTCTAAATAGCAACCCTATATAAGGAATACGACAAATGAAAGTCTTCCGGTGGTTTCTTCCGGCAATCTTTTCGCTTTTGTTTTTCTGCTCTGATACAAGTGCACAAATAACAAACCTCACGGTCAATGGTTTCTCCGCAAATTTCAGTAGTACCCAGGGACAAGGCACCGCATGGGAATGCAACATCCCCACCGGCGGCACTATGATTTGTGAAATTTGGGCCGACCTGAATGGCAATGGTGTTATTGACCCCGCCACAGATAAGTCAATTTTTGGGGTGTTTACACAAACAGATGGTGATGCTTCGGGGAAAAACGGGCCTGGCGATATGGACAGCCTTGTCAATGGACACTTGATACTTACCATGCCGGATTTTGATCTGGCACCGGGAAAGTATGTTTTGCGTTTTTCCAACAACAACGTTGTTTCACTGGTTACCGGCACTGTTAATCCAATGATTTCCCCGGCATATACTATATCCGGAACAATAATTCCTCCGCCGTCTTTTTCTTCAAAAAATATTATTATTACCGGTGAAGGAAAAGAGTCAGGCAATTTTCAGACATTGGCATTGACTGACGCAAGTGGCAACTATACACTGAACTTCACGCAAAGAGCTGCCGGTGTCAAATATAGCATCTATATCCGTGATAATTTTTCGCCTTACACCTCAACACCAACCGACACTGCCATTGTGCTTTCGAAAAGCTACTCCGGGGTGAACTTCAGTTTTGCGCAACCCGTTGCAAAAATTGTTGGCTACCTCAAAGGTGAAGACGGCAAGGCGCTCGCCGACGTCAGAATCAGCACCTGGCCCAACAACGGTAATTATAGTGACAGGAACACCACCACAGATGGAAATGGATTTTTCCAGTTCGGCTATTCGGCAGCAGATATCGCAGCCTATCCGGTTTGGCGTATTCAGGCTGATAACAATATGCCTCCGGCCTATCTTTCACCGCAGTCAGTGTCAATTTCTTTGCACGTGGGAGACAGTTTGCGTATCGATCTGACTGGCTATTTGGCGAATGATTCTCTGAAGGGGACTGTTTACGTTGACGGCAACATTCCCAATAATATATCTTTTAGAGTTTTTGCAAGCGTAAGCGATTCAGGATTCACCCAAACCAATTCCAATCCGGTCACCGGTGCGTTCACCCTTTATGTTACCAAGAAGCTGTTTAATTATTATCTTGGATTTAACGATCTGCCCTCGCAATACGGCTATGACTGGTATAATCCACTCTATCATCCCGGTGACAAAAACATTAAGCTAAACGTTTCGACCATATCCTGGTTTCCGCAGACCACGCAAACCAATAATAGGCTTAATGCTGTGTTTTTTGTGAATGGAACAAAAGGATGGGCAGCCGGTTCAAACGGAACACTTATTGCAACCTCTGACGGAGGGGCCTCCTGGTCGCCAAAGTCAACTAACACAAACACAACAATCAACGGACTCTTTTTTGTTAACTCCTCAACCGGGTGGTTCGTGGGGAATGGCGGCGTCATCAAAAAGACAACAGATGGAGGAAATTCCTGGACGTCACTCAATTCAACAACAACAGGTGACCTGCTCGCTGTTCAATTCGTTGATCAGAATACCGGATGGGCTGTAGGTGGCAATCTTGGCCAGGCAGTGATGCTCAAAACCACCGATGGCGGCAACACCTGGAACACTCAGTATAATGGGAATAGCGGAACCATTTACTCGCTCTCTATGATGAACGCAAATGTCGGGTGGGCACTCTGGTTCGGTTCGCTTATCCATACGTCTGATGGCGGAGCAACCTGGATGCCGGTGAACGGGGCATCCGGTTATGCAGTACGTTTTGCAGATCAGAATACCGGATGGGTTGTTGGAATGGGAAGCCAAATATGCACCACGCACGATGGGGGTGCAAACTGGGCCACACAGTATCTGAATGCAAGCAATCTGCGTTCTATTCACTGTATAAACGCCTCAACCGCGTGGACAGTAGGTGACAATGGAAGTATATTTATGACCACAGATGGTGGCACATCATGGAAAAGAGAACTGGTGAATACAAATTACAGCAACACCAACCTCGCTTCAGTGTGGTTTGTTGATGCCAAAAACGGATGGATTGCCGGCGATAACGGCTTGATCCTGAATACTACACTTGGTGGTGTGAGCCTTGTTAGCGACAACAGGCCTAATGCACAGGGAAAACAATTCCTTCTTGCCCAAAACTATCCAAATCCCTTCAATGCGGCTACGGTGATAACCTACCGGCTGTCAGCAGAAAGTAAAGTAACGTTAACTGTCTATGATATTCTGGGAAATGAAATTGCGGTACTGGTGAACGCTACTAAACCGGCAGGGACCTATTCAACAAACTTTAATGCTTCCGGATTGAGTACCGGCATTTATTTCTACAGGCTAAAAGCTGGCCCCCTTATTGAGACAAAGAAATTACTGCTGCTGAAATAAAGTATGTTCAATGCTTTTCACCACAAAGCCTCCGGATCAACGTCGGAGGCTTTGTAGTTTTGCAAAACTTTCTGCAACACCCGTGTTTAGTTTTCCCGGGATCATCTGACCCGGAAAAATAATTCACAGTTTAATTTAACATTTGTTCCCACCAGCCCAGCAGGCGGTCCCTGTGGTGCCCAAGCAGGACGACGACATGATTCCCAAGTGGTGCCTTTAGCAAGTCAGATACGGTTCCGCCTTTTGTTATTTTTACTTCAACCTGCGTGCGGCACAAATTTTCTGCAGCCCCATTCTGCACCAAGGTTCCTTCGCATATCCATAGCTTATCCATCATTTTACCGCCGATACGCAATAAAGTTACAGGCCCTGTCGGCAGCGTACCCTGTATACCAACTCCCAGACCGGTTTCGAAATGGGAACGCAGCGTATAATCCTGAAGGAGTTTCCGTGGGATTGTACAATGAGCAAGCCACAGTGTATTGGTGTTCTCATCCAGCCGGGACGGATTAGCCATCCAGGGAATGGCCCGAAGGAGAGCCTGACTCCAGATCATTCCAATCACGCTCATAATATCCCCCTCACATCCGGCAACAATTCCTTCGTCGATAAGCTCGGAAAGAGCAAAACACCCTGTTGTCTTTGCCTGAAGAACAATATCAAAGCATCTCACCGTTATACAATCCAGTTCATAATCACTGATGATCTGTTTCAGCGCCGTATAAACACTGACTGCATCTTCGATTTGTGCAGCGGAAGGCTCCACAATGTTTACCGCATGATGTGTAAGTGCACTGGCATATTCCTTCAATTCTTTTTCATTGGAGTTTTGCATAAGCGCCAGCACTCTGCTCAACGGGACGGGGACCAATTCCGGACCCCATTGGGCACGGATCACTTCCGGTGCCGGGCTGCTGGCCACCAACCAGTCAGAGGGCTCGCCGATGGCACCCAGCCGCAATGCGTGCAGAGTGCGATAGACTTCGATATCCTGTACTGCCTGCTTTATGGCCAGGAGTGAGTCGGCATCATCAGGTGAAGCAAAATAAAAAATTCTTCCTTTGCAGCCATCTTGCTGAAGCTTTGCCAGTATTTCCATCGCGGCGGGGAGGGAATTATTTGCCGGATGAGCAATAAGAAAAACAGGTTCATTAATAACAGAGGGAACACGTTTTTTCTGCAGATTCAAAACCAGGTTCTCCACCCCGCCGGTAACAACGAAATAAAACAGAGGCGCTGTCGTCTCAATGGCTGCAACACTTACGCAGGAACCGCCCATCTTTTCGAGGGATGAAACATAGTCACCGATTATTTGATTAATGGCGGCGTCCGAGTCCACGAACTCTGAAGCTGCCCGAATGATTTCGAAATGCATTGTTTAAGTTCCTTATGATATTGTTGCGGTTTTAACCGGCTTCTGTTGCCTGTAGCGTTTAATTCAGAGCGGATTTCGTGCTGTGAATAAATAGAACTGCGGCCAGGTAAAAATACAAATTTCAACGATCAGAGACGAATGCGAAGGGATTATTTAATACGGGATGTTCCCTGGTGAAAGAAAATCTGCCAATGACCTTTGTGCTTGCGCCATAACGAACTGCGCAAAGACAACGTTTTTTCTTCTGTACCATGTGTGGTACGTTCAACGTTATACGTAGCCATTATTGTATCCGATGAAATTTCTTTAATGGTAAAATCCTGAATGGTAAATTGAGACTCAGGTGAGGTTGGTAAAATCCGCAGAATATCTTCTTTGGTATATTGCCTGCCTGATGCACCGATCTCGATAAAATCATCGGCCAGCAGTTCATTTAATCTGTCCGCAGATCTGCGCACATCCGGCTGAAGCAATTCGAGCTCCAATTTTTGCATAATGAATAGCAGTTCGTTCTCCATAGGCCTATTCTTAAAAGCAAAAGTTCTTATCCTCAAGAGACTCTTACCTATGTTTAATTAGTTTTGGTTTTCAGACTATAATATCCATTCGTCAAATGCGTTTTGAATCTTATCAGTTACCTTTGGTGGAAGTTCCGCCCGGCAAAGGAACTTTGGATTCAGGTATTTATTGTCCATTTTGCCCAGTCAGGTTGAAACATGCCTTTGCCTGTTCTTGACAATTCTTAATTTCTTCGTCATATTTATTAGTACTTTCGCTCAATGCCATGGACTGCAACTGGTAACAACGTAGTTGTACTTCACAATATTTTTTATGTTTATCAATCAGTTCATGGAGGGTTTTGGGTAACTCCAGGGCTTCTATCTCGGGCAGCAATTGCATACATTCCTTCCAATAATAGATTCCGGTATTCTGCAATTCCGCTATCTGCTTTTGCTTAGAAGTCCCCTCCGGCAATTGTTCTGCTTCCAGAGCCATTGTTTCCATCGAAACAAGAGTCGTATATTTTTTTTCGTATTCCGCATAATTATTGGGGATTTGTTTGATTAGACCAAAACTTACAGCGAATGCTACAATAATCAGCATTGTGATCGTTTGAACGTTCAAGCCAATGTCCTCCTCGCGTTTCAAGCCGGGAACAAAGACAAATCCCGCCACAATGCCACTGAGAAGGCCTCCTATATGGGCAGCATTATCAATATTTCCCTTCAACCCGTTTAACAGATTGAAACCGATAAATATCGAAATGCTTGGCAACAAAGCTCTGCGTGCACCTTTATCAATAAGGTTTGAGAGAAGCAGCGCAAGAAAAACACCATATAGTCCGAAGATGGCCCCTGATGCGCCGGCACTCACTGTCAGTTCGTGCCAATAGACGCTGGTGACACTCGACAACAATCCGGTCAAAAAATACGCAAGAATAAATCGGGTTCTTCCGAGTAATGCCTCGAGAAGTATGCCAATATAGAGCAGGGCATACATATTCATCATCAGATGCAGTATCCCAATGTGCAGAAAACAGCTGGTTATAAGCCGCCACCAGCCTCCATCAATTGTATATGGCCCGAAATTAGCACCCCAGGTCACCAAACTCCTTGTATCCGGCTGTATTATATTCACGCCCATCAAAGCCATCACGATAAACACAACAATATTTATATTTACCAGAATCGGGGTAACATAAAAACCTTCAACCGGAACAAATAAAGAAAAGAACCCTTTTGCCCTTCCTTTTGTTGCCAGAGGAGAGTCTACTGCATTTTCACTTTCCGGCGCAGGAAAATCTGCTTTCAGCGCCTCATACTTTGCTGCCATTTCTTCAGTCGTCAAAGTATTTTTTATCTCCGTGAATGCTGCAATAAACTTTTCGACGTTTTCTTTGTTCTTCCCCCAATCCATAACCTGGCTGGCGGTGCATTCGCTTTTAACCGTAGCGCTTGCAGGATTTATAGTTACCGTTACCTCTTCGCTCCATGAGACCAATGATATTTTAGTATACGCGGTAAATTCTTTCGACGTCAAATAGCCTATATTCCAGCCAATTTTTGTGACAGATTCAATAGCCAGGACCAGAAATTGCTCAGCAGTTAAATCTGCTAATGGTATTTCCTCACTGTATTTTGGTGAAAAGCCGAATGCCATAGTATTATCCCTTATATCAACGAAACTATTACCTCACTCTATTGCCCCCATCAGACAATGACAAAATCCTGTAATTGGCAACAGGAACTTTACCTTGAACGATGCTTTTCGGTTCGTCATCCGGAAGGGAGCGAAAATAACGAATAAAATTACGCAACAAATTGAAATTTATTATTACTTATTTTATCCCTCAAGTCCGCCCAAACAGTTTCGGTAATTATTTCTTGCTTTTTTACTTCTTTATGGCGATTTTTTCAGCGGCAGTATTGATGTGATTTTGTTTGGCATAGAGCCATTATGTAACAAACTGGATCATATTTTGCGAACCATATAAAAATAACTCATGTGGGATTAGTTATGAAAAATGAAATATATCACTTTACAAATGCCTCGCGTTCCAATCTCCTGGAATTTGCACTTCAGGTAAACAGCCTCGGCGCCACACTTTGTTTTGACTTAGAAGATCTTTTCATGGATCCCGGCACAGAATCCGGGAAGGTGCCTGGCAGCATTGCTGAAAAACATAAGATTATTGACTCCATACGCCTTCTGGCTGCAAACGACAATGCCCCTGCTGTTGGAATCAGAGTGAATCCTTTGAGTTCAGACGAGCTTAATGACGACATAGCATTGTTGCAAACCCTGCCTCCCGAATTTCAGATAAATGCTATTTTCCTTCCAAAGATTTCCTCGCCAGGCGACCTGTCACATTTCATCAGGTTGGTCCGCCTCAATAGGATTCCCGTCAGACAGATAATACCAATTATCGAAACAAAAGAAGCATTTGGGAATATTGAAACCGTTCTGAAGATTAAATCTGAGCTTTTCACTCGTATTGCATTCGGGCATTGTGATTTCAATTACTCACTGGGGATATTTCCTTTCTGTCACCAAAGTTCAGCCCGTTATTGGGAATGGATAAAAGACATCCAAACCTCCTGCCTGAAGCATCATATCAGATTTATAAATTCACCCTGCCTGCACTTGAAAGAGGCATCGCCCTTATTGCATACGATAGCAAAACTTGACCGGCTTTTCCCGGAGGGCTATGGGCAAGTGACCCTCTCCCTGTTCCAAACAAAATTATTCCACGAGGCATGGAATTCTATTCTTCCAAAAGCACCGTTGATGAATGACGGGACAACCGGGGACGTAAACATCTTTGCTCAAAATGTGGTCGAACAATACCGCGCTCACAAACGCGACAGAACAAGCATGGCAATAAATAACGCAGGAATACTCATCGCACCCCAGGAATATCTTGCAGCATGCCGCCATTTGGAGCAACGGAGAATACAATATGCAAAATGAAATTTCTGTACTGATAGCCGGAGGGTGCTTTCCTTTTCAGGATAATATTTCTTCATCAGAACTGTATCACTCAGTCATGAAAGAACAAATTGAATGCAAATCCACCAGACAGATAAACATTTCCCTGATCCGGTATAACAGTTTATCCGGAGTTATGGATCAGATATTGACCCAATCGAACATCTCAAAACCTGATTTTCTTATTTTCCACTGCCGGGTTGAATCGTTTTTACGCAGAGTAAAATTTTTCTATCGTTATCACGACTCACAGGACAGGGTGGTTAACTCCTTTAATATTCTGGGGAAAGCAATTGTGTTTAGTCATGGAAACTGTGCAACTGCTGGATCCGACAAACAAAATTCCTCACAGCAAAACTCACCGCGGAGGAACATCCTGCGGTTGATTGGAAAAGAGCTAAATTATACGGCGGGAATTATTATCGGAAATCTGTTTCTGCCTTTACGGCGAACACAGTTACTTCTCAATGCAATAAATAGCTTCTGTACGTTGCATCAAATCAAGCTCATTGTTACCAGCCCTGTTCCCAGACCGATATCCTTTACCGAAAATCTTACATCCCTGCTTCTGCATTGGTATTTGCAGTATGCCGTTGGAAAACAGGATGTGCGGTATATGAACATTTGGCGCAAGAACGACACTGAGGGAAATTTTCTTTTCTGTGATGACAAAATAAGGGTCAATGCATTGGGGCACAGGAGAATAGGGGAAATGTTGGCAGAAGAAATTATCCGGAGCACAGAATAACAGGGCGGTTGAATTCAGTTGGAATATTCGCAAATCTATTCAAGTTGATGCAATGTTGCTGTCAAAAGAGTGTTTGCCAAACTCCGGCGAATTCCACAGCCGCTGAAATATAAATTGATAAAAAAACGTCCTGAATATAAGCTCACTTATTCCAACGTTTGTTTTCAAGTTCCTTTAACTTTTCCATAATAGCATTTGCTTTTACCCTAAGGCTCTCAATCTCTTCGTCATACTTTTTTGTATCTCCGCTCAGTGCTTTGGCTTGCAGCTCGTAACATTGTAACTGCACTTCACAATATCTTGTATGCTTATATACCTTATCATGGAGGATCTCCGGAATATTCAACGAATCCATTTCCGGCAACAACCGTAAGCATTCATTCCAGTAATAGATACCTCTATTGCGTAATTCAGCAATTTGTTTTTCCCTTGACGTTCTGTATGGCAAATATTCTGCTTCCCGAGCCATAGTCTCCATCGAAACAAGGGTCAAATATTTTTTTTCATATTCGGCATACTGGGTTGGCATTTGCTTTAAGCAATAGAACATGATTGCAAAGACTGCGATTAGCAACACAGCTATTGTCTGCACCTTTATGCTTACTTCCTGGTCACGCTTTAGACTTGGTACAAAAGCATATCCCACTATAATTCCGCTGATAAATCCACCCACGAGACCGGGGCTGTCAATACTCCCGTTTTGCACAACCAACAGGTTAATTACCACAAAAACTCCAATGCTTTTCATCAGTTCTGTGTACGATTCTATTTCTATTATATCAGAAAGGAGAAGAGCAAGAATAACCCCATACATGCCAAAAATGGCGCCGGATGCCCCCACGCTTATAGTCAATTCATTCCAGTATATGCTGGTGATCCCGGAAAAAATTCCTGAAATAACAAATGCTGTCGCAAATCTTGCACTACCCATTATCGGCTCAAGACTGTAACCAACGAACAGCATGGCAATCATGTTAATTAACAGATGAAACACTCCGGCATGAACAAAACAACTGAATAGAAGCCGCCACCACCCTCCATCCACAACATACGGTTGGAAATTACCGCCCCAGAAAATAAGACTGTTCTGATCTGCCTGCCAAATATTTGTGCCTGCCACAGCCATAAGAAGAAAGAATACCATGTTAATAAAAAGAATGACCGATGTAACATGACAACATGCAATCGCTCGCGAGAAAGAGACGCGAAGCTTTTTGCCATTAATGTATTGAGGAAAGTTTTGGTTTAGAATATCCTCACCGGGTGATGGGAACTCCAGCGACAGTTTTTCATATTTGCAGTCAATTTCAGCAGGTGTTAAGGAGCTTTTCAGTTCATAAAAGGTTACGGTGAATTGTGTTACATTTTCCTTGTTTTTCCCCCATCGCGCAATCTGGTCACCGGTGCTTTCACTTTTCAGTGTGGCAACTTCACCCTTCAGTATAATGGAGAATTCTTCGCTCCAGGAACTTTCGGACGGTTTTATGCCGGCTGTAAACCCGCTTTCGCTGCAAAAAATGATCTCCCAGCCATTCTTTTGCGCAGCTTCAATTCCTATTACTAAGAATTCTCTTGGGGTCAAGCCATTAAGATGCACATCCAGACTGCATTCAGGAGCAAAACCAAACGCCATAATAGTATTCCATACAATTCAATGAAACCATTGCCTCATATAATTGTCCCTCATCTGACACCGGCAAGATCAAATAATTATCGACAGGGACTTCACGATGAACGCTGTATTTTGGCCTGTGACCTAAACAGGAGCAAAATGATGATTCGAAATTGCGCAACAAACAAAATTTACACTGATATACTTTACTTGTCACCCCCGCGCTTTCCTTTTACCTTTGCAAACCCGCTGCTGAATACAAGCCGGCACATCTATCCCGGAATGGCTAATTCAAACTATACGACAACCTCACTGTTGTGGTTGCCGTTTTCTTCTTGGAACCTGTATTGAAGTTGCCGCCCCATGACAGGCTTTCATCGGAGTTCTGTGCCGTTATCTGGAAAACGCCCAGTGTTGCATTTTTAAGTGAGCCCAGGTCACCCTTGGCGTTTTTGGCAATGCTTTCAGCACGGAGCCGCGCATTTTTGGTTGCTTCTGCAATCACTGCAAGCTTGATTTCATCAAGCTTGGTATAATAGTACGATGGTGGCTGCGAGTAAAACTCAATTCCCTTGTTGATGATCTCGGTAAGTTCTCTTGACACCTGTTCAACTTTGTCAACATTCGATGATTCAATACGTACGTTCTGGGAAAGCTGGTACCCCATAAACACGCTCTTCTCCATCGTCCCTTCCTTAACCTGACTGAACATTTTATTGATACTGATCGAAGTAAAGAGCAGATCCTTATCTGTCACGCCCTTACTTTTCAGATAGGATTCAACCACTTTTTTATCCTCATCGAGGAGTTTATAGGCGTTTTGCAGATTATTATCGGTCCGCCTGAACTCACCGCTGCAAACGGCCAGATCCGCTTCAAAATTGATGGACCCGATGCCGGTGACACTGATCAATTCCTGAGCCTTGTTGCGATTGACAAACGCCCGGGTAGCAATAACAACACAAATAATGACAAAGACGCCGGTAATGAGCAGTTTGCCATATTCACCAAACACACGCTGAACCAAACCTGATTTGCTTTCCGTAGACATGGAGGGTAACCTTTATATAATATGCCTGAAAATACTGAACAGTAAAACGATAAACAAGCCGGCATTTGCAGGAAATACGGGGAACAAGGCAGTTAGTCATGAGCATGGACATATTCACTTGCATAAGATCGTGAACATCGCACATGTCCGGCCAATATAATTGATATTAAGCAGAATTTGTTTTATGTTACTGGAGATGCAGGTGTATGCTTTATTCAGCATGGAATTCACATCAGACTTATAAATTGTTCACAAACAGCAGCAAAGCATCAGACTAAAATTAAAAAAGCAGTTATTGTCCCCCTAACCGACATTAAGGATTTCAACTCAAAAACCAACTCTGGCAGCAAGAGCAGCAGCAACAGGCAGCTGCCTCAGCTTATACATCACCATCTCAGGGGATGGAAAATAAACCCGTTATCAGCACAACAATAACACCCCTGTTACGGATAATGCGGGCAATTGCTGCCGAGGATACACTCACCTGCTACTTTGTCAACAACGGAGATCCGGTTTCCGACCTCTCTATCGAGGCTGAACTTGGAATCGTTGGCGACATCAATCCAAAAGATAAAATTGGCAACCGGGACGCCGGTGCAATTAAATTTACTTGCTGCAAAGCAGATAAGGATTTTTCATTTCGCCTGCATTTTTCGGGACCCGAGAAGAGGTTATATACCGAATTTTCGTTCTTGAGCGCTCATAAAAAATTTGTTCCACTCAACAGAACTGCCCTGAGTTAACGCAGAAAAAAATGGAACTTCCCCGGAGTTGGCGGCCTGAAGCATTTGGGCAAATGTTTCATTAAGAGAGACACGATTAATTTTTTAAATTAGAACTGCAATTATAACAGTTTTTGAACCGCATCAGCATTGCCTGCTTTATTCAAAAGCGATTTATTCATTTGAGCCCGCGGCTTAATTTGGCATTGAACAATTTGATGTAATTGTTTTTAGAAACAAAGTGCGGTTCATGTAATTTAACTTTAACATACAGGAATATCATGGAAAATACAACTAAACGAATTGAAAATGCTTTAACACTATTTGATTCAGGCCTTAATTGTGCACAGTCTGTGGTTGCTTCATACGCCGAAGAATTTGGTGCGGACAAAAAGCTGCTCTTGCAAACGGCATGCGGCTTTGGTGCGGGAATGGGACGCCTGCAGGAGACCTGCGGTGCCGCAACCGGGGCATTCATGGCAATTGGAATTGCAACCTGCAAAACAGAATCGGACAACCTCAAGCGCAAAGAGATGTCCTATGCCAGTATCCAGACATTCAAGAAAAAATTTATCGAAATGAATAATGCGATAGACTGCCGCACCCTGCTTGGTGTTGATCTCCTTTCCGAAGAAGGGCGTCAGGCTATGGCAGCCGGAGTTCTGCATGCAACAGTTTGCAAAAAGTGTATTTCAGATGCTATTAAAATAACTGACGAGCTCATTGGATAACCTGTTTCCGCTATATACAGGTAAAAAGGTTTGCCGCTTTTTTGCACCGGCCATAGGTAAAAATCATAAGAGCAAATCCAGAAGCAATCTGAATATCCCCTCGGTGATCAGGACTACGGTCAACCCGGTTGGGAACAGCTCAACATTGGAAAAATAATTCAGGATGGCCAGACCGGTACCAATGACAATGAAGAAATTTAGTATCTCGGGAATATGTATTGGTATCCCAATTAAAACTATGGATGGCAGAAATGCGGCCAGAAAACAAGCCTTGATTGTTGCAGTATATCCCCGCTTTTTGAATATCCCGTAATAGATACCCGTCTTCAGCAAAGGGGGCAGAAACAACAGCATAAGCTGTCTGAACAAGTTTTCATAATATGCTGACCAGCTCATATGATCCTCGATTTTAGTACTAACAGCGAATATAAATTACTTCCCTCTCCAAAAGACAAAACGAGCCCACGGCTTTGCTGCCTTTCGGAGATACGCGCCTGAATACAAAACGACCACCCCGTTTGAAATGAGTTCGCTCCGGTGCGGTGCTTTGTTTAATCGTTCATCCATCCGGCTTTTTCAAACAATTTAAACACCAGGCTTATAACAATAGATGCAACCGTTGCCAAGGCCATGCCAACCAGAACCACTGATCCTATCTTTATTTGCGCGCCGCTCAGCCCAACGGTGAAAACAAATGCCGAAAGAATGAGGTTCTTTGGTTTGCTGTAATCAATTTTGGCTTCGACAAGCATCCGGATTCCGGAAACGGCAATAACGCCAAACAACATGAGTGAAACACCTCCCATAACAGGAGAAGGTATGGTCTGCACAACTGCCGAGAGTTTTCCAATAAACGAAATCGCGATGGAAATAACAGCAGCGCCGCCAATTACCCAAACGCTGTACACCTTGGTTATTGCCAGAACTCCTATATTCTCCCCATACGTTGTTGTCGGTACAGATCCAACAAACCCCGACAGAACCGTTGACACGCCATCCCCCATTAGCGAACGGTGTAACCCGGGATCTTTGGTCAAATCCTTTTCCACGATATTTCCGGTAACAATAAGATGCCCTATATGCTCGGCAACCACAACCAATGATGCAGGAATGATAATGATAATGGCTGAGATATTGAATACCGGGAAATAAAAAGTGGGCAGCGAAAACCAGGGAGCCATGGAAACGATTCCCCAGTTTACAAGTCCCAATACTATTGCAATTACATAACCGGCAACAATGCCGGTTAAAATTGGTATGATACGCATGAAACCGCGAAACAGAACGGAGCCCAGGATAACAATAAGCAAGGTTGATACCGAAACCGTAACAACCCGCAGATCAAGCGGCTGATTATCGTGTGGAATAAGGCCGGCCATGTTGGCGGCAACAGGCGCCAGCTCAAGCCCAATGATGGCCACGATGGCTCCCATTGCGGCTGGAGGGAACACCACGTGTATCCAGTCTGTTCCCAGAAATTTAAATAACAAGGCAAAGGTGATGAAGACAAGTCCCGATGCAATGAAGCCACCCAGAGCAGTCGGATAACCATAAGAAGCACTAACAAGAAACACGGGCGAAATAAAAGCAAAACTTGAACCGAGGAACGCCGGAATTTTCCCTTTGGTAATTAAAATGTATATCAATGTGCCAACACCATTCATCAGCAGCACGGTTGAGGGATCAATTTTAAACAACACCGGCACCAGAACCGACGCACCGAACATGGCAAACAGATGTTGAAAACTCAAGGGCAGGCTTTCTGCAAACGGAGGTCTCTCAGTAACGCCTATTACTCTTTGTACCATAGTGATCCTATATTTATTTCTATTTCACTTAATCAATGAAATCATTCAAATCAGCCTAACCGGCGGTCAAATCAGATTAATCAGTCGTCCTATTTCAACAGCATCATTTTATGCGATGTTTTTAATTCGTTTATCCTTAACTCATACAGATAAACGCCACTCGGTAAATCAGCACCATTGAATTGAGCAGTATACGCGCCTGGGCTTTTCGATTCATTCACCAGACAGGCTACTTCCTTCCCCAGCATGTTATATACTTTTAGCGATACAATTCCTGATTTCGGAATCGTGTAACTGATCATTGTCGAAGGATTGAACGGATTAGGATAATTGGGAAGCAACGTAAATTGCCTCCGGGAATCAGGCTGAACACCGGGATTGGCAACCTGCACAGGAGCATTGCTAAAATCAAATTTACTTATGATGACTTCTAGGCCCGTTGTATCTGCCGGAGGTATTCCGTTAATGAGATAGAAGTTAATCCTCACATTTTCATTTCCGGGTGATGGATTGCTGGTTCCCTTATAACTCCAATTACGAATGACCGTGTCACCTTTTAGGCTTAAAAAATATATACTGTCGGCCCGCCACTCAAAACTGTGGCGCGAAGGAGCCGTTTCGCCTGCCAATTTCCACCGGTAAATATTGCCCGTTTTAGTATAGGGTTGCACCACATATTGGGCGTTGAGCGTTTGATCCACTCCCCAAAGCGAAAATTCCAAATCAATTTCCCGGTGTGTCTGCGCGGATGCATTGTCCCAGGTGAATATGCCGCACACGGCATTCTTGTCAACAAGACCAATCTTGCTGTCAATATCAAATGTATATTTCCCATACCCGAATGACTTTTTGCTGATAACCTCGGTACAATACCACGTGCTGCCGCGCTTGGTTATTTTCAAATGCAGACGCCCCAGTTGGTCAACCCAAACATTCTCGGTGCTGTCGGAAAAATAATTGGGTCCCGGACCAACCGAAAGCAGACTTTTTTTCAGCCACCATTCCTGATTGGAAAATTGAATTGTTTTTCCGTAACGGGTTACATTAATGCTTGCCACCGCAAGTGTATCCAGCGAAGCCGGCAGATCTGAAGAGCCACTAAGCACCGGTGGTGTTACCCCATTGGGCAACAGATATGCCGCTATCTGCACCGCGTAGACATCACTGCCTGCGGACGCTATCTTGCACTGCCAGGTGGAGTCAGACAATATTACCGTTAATGGTGCGGCAAGAGTTGGTTTTGTCCACCATGCGGCTCCTTCAACAAAAATATATACTGCCACCTTGTAATTGGCGGGATTCACATTATGCGTTTTCCCTTTCAACAGATCGGTTGATCCAAATGGGGGCAGATACGTGTATTCAATTGAAGGCTGACTCGCTTTGCTCGCTTTGCCCGTAAGCACCGGATATGCGACCGCAGCATCGGAAACATATAGAAATATGGTAATCAAAAAAATTACTCTGACCATAGGTACTCTTTTCTAATTAACTTTTTAATCTGCCGCATAAGTGTATTCAAGCACTTGTCAAAAACCCATTGGTGTTGGCAATTGAATAAAATAATTCAGCATATCTCTTCTTCAGTAAATTTAATAACTCATGTTACGCAGTTTGGGCTCAAGCCTGCGCTTTATGCTGAGCTCATATTATATCTGATATTTCAGCTTTTCTGTACCCCCGGCGTTTACGCCGGGGACTCCATATCAAGGAAACTTTTGGCTTTAACCACAACTTGTGTAACATAAGTTAATAATATAAAACCTTCGCCAACTTTGTTTCCCGAAAAGATCGCGTCTCATTTACTCACGTACTCAAAGCTTTACCGTTATTCGGCCCACTCGGGAAACGCATTAATCGCATCAAGAAAGTTATGAATTTTATCGGTATGTGCATCCTCCTGCCATCCGCCCCGGCACGGATATGAAGCCTGTTCACCGGGACACCCGTCTTCATCCGTTGCATAGATTGCAAAATTGAGGGCCCCACGGGCAAGGTTTTTGAACTCATTTGTGCCAGTTGCCTTTGCATACATTGCAAGAACTGCTCCATAGGTGGAAACAATTCCGCCCCACGGATTCCGGTCAAAATCCTGTTCACCGCATACGGTAACGCCGGAACGTATACCGGTAAACGTGCGGTTAACAAAATCAATAAGCTCGCGTGAATGTTTTTGCCAATCGGGATCAAGTTCCTGCTTACGCTCAATCAGGTACCGCACCATGTTTAGCGGTGACCAGGCATTACGGTTCTCCGGCCGGTGGTGATCTTCAAAAAACTGTGCCCAAAGCATACCGTCTTTGGAAGCATTTGGAATCTGATAATTCCTGATCCAATCCCAAAGCCGGGCGCGCGGCGTTTTGAACTCATCATAGTTCAGCCCCAACAGTTCATCGAACAGTCTCAGGATATAGGTCATGTTGGAAGAGACATCACCTCGCGCAACATCCGTCCTGTAGTCCGCGCGATAAGGCCATGGGGAATGAAGCGAGTCACCGTCGCGCATGTTTTGTACCAACACACGCGCATTGTGCAATGCCTGTTCAAAATAGATTTTTTCCTTGGTTTGTTTATATAGCAGAAGCAGTGCATATCCGGCAATTCCTCCCTTGTCGGGCTGGATATCATAAGGCGCATCCCCTTGCGTCCCACAGTCCGGTGGTTGCGGCATTTTTGCACAGATACCGGTTGAGCGGGTAAATCGGGGATAGGCCCCGCTGTCCGGAGTACAGCTTTCCTTCACCAGATAATCACCCACATACTTTGCCCAGGCAATCAGTTTTTTATTTTTCAGAGGGTCATACGTATAATACTTCAGATAGGAGATTATCCCCATTCCGTTTTGAGTTGCCGGGATAAAATCTGTTCTGTTTGGATCAGGAAGGTAATTCCCCGTCATGAATGTCATCCACACAAATCGTGGATACCCAAATTCAAGAGGGCACTGTAAATACCAATTCATCTCACGGCTTAGCGCATCCGTCCACGAAGTCCACGGTAGCAGTGCACCATTGCGGTCATATACTGCTTTGTGATTGCCTATTCTTTCTTCTTGCTTACCGCTCGAGTTAGTTAAGGGGTTTACTGCAGGTCCAGCCTGCGCATAAAGCGGAAAAGAATTAAACCCAACAATGATCAGAGTTGCTATTATCATTACTGGTTTGAATGATGCAGACAGCATTTCAAATTGCAGCCCGCAATAATATGCTCCCGTGCTCTTTTTGAAAAAGCTCCAAAAGGTTTTTACAAACGATCGGTTACTCAACATCATTGTTCCTGTTCTGCCGGATCATGAATATAAAAGAAAGCAAATGCATTGTTCACACTACCTTCCAAATTGAGCGAGGTGATGATTCAGATGATAAATAACCAATCTTTCCCATTGTTTTTTGCCGATTTCATCATAGTAGGGGTGAAATGAGAATTCCGTGTTTTCATCGCTTTCCATGAACCTGTTCAGGTAGTCAACCAGTATCTGCTTATCACGTTCCAACTCACCCGGTTTGGTACCCTCTCCGGCAATTTGATCAAGGCCATCAACGGTGGGAAGCGTCTCATTCCTTAATGCCATTTCACGTATTTTCACCATATCCACATGTTGTCGTTTTAAACCGGCAATTTCGCCAAACGCCATTCGTAATTGATCGGTACAATGGCAAATCATTTGTCCGGCATTCATTTGTCCAAACCTGGCCTTGTCACTTGGGCTTACAGCCATTATCCGGTTTATCAATTCCTCTTTTTTTTCAGTTGTCATTATAAGGATTCCCATTAAATAAGTAGCTGATACCAAAATTATGCTTTTCGCCAATGTTCTCAAACCGCGAACACAATAAAAAAAGCCAATCTATACCCTCTGAACTTTCCATAATTGGCTCCAGATAAGGATAAACGGTAAAAAATTCGTTTGGGCTTTCCGCATATTTCATACATCAGTTTGCATTTTTATTAACTTACCAAGGAGAATGCTCAAATGAAATATTTGTATTTTCTATTTATCCTGCTGGTGTTATCTTCGACAAGCACTTTTTCACAGGAAAAAAACATGGACAACCCTTTTTTTACGGAATGGAAAACACCCTTTGCCACTCCCCCATTTGACCTTATTAAATTACAGCATTATCTCCCTGCCTTCGAGGAAGGGATAAAACTGCAAAAAGCAGAAATTGCAGCTATATTGGACAATAAGGAAAAACCAACTTTTGCCAACACCATAGAGCCTCTCGAAAAAAGCGGAGAGTTTCTCACCCGGGTCAGCAGGGTGTTCAGCGCGTTGAAAGACGCAAACACCAATGACGAGTTGCAGAAGCTGGCTGAAAGCATAACCTCAATGCTCACCAAACATACCGATGATATCTTTTTGAATGAAAATTTATTCAAACGGATAAAAGCAGTGTATGATGAACGGGCAAAACTGAAACTGACCACAGAACAGAAAATTGTTTTGAAAAGCAATTATCTTGATTTTGTACGCGGCGGTGCAAACCTGGATGCAGCCGGTAAGGAAAAATTCCGGAAGATCAACGATGAAATGAGCCAGCTTGTGCTCAAATTCGGAGACAATGTACGCCGCGAAAATGCCAAGTTCGAATTATGGATCGATAAAAAAGAAGACCTCGCAGGTCTGCCGGAAGCATCCGTTCAGGCAGCAGCCGAAAAAGCCAAAGAAAAAGGTCAGACCGGGAAATGGCTTTTCACCATCGATAAACCAACGTTGCTCCCGTTCCTCACCTATGCAGAAAACAGAGCACTCCGGGAGAAAATGTATCGCGCCTATATGAACCGCGGCAACAATCACGATGAACTGGATAACAACAAGAACTTTGCCAAAATTGTTTCGCTCCGTGTTGAAAAAGCTCACCTCTTGGGGTACAAACGCTATGCGGACTTTGTGCTTGAAAGGAAAATGGCCAAAACTCCCGAAAAAGTATTCAAATTCCTGAAAGACATGTGGAAGCCGACAGTAAAGTGTGCAAAAGCGGAAGTTGCCGAAATGCAGAAGCTTATTGATAAGTCACCAAATAAATTTAAACTGCAGCCATGGGATTGGTGGTTTTACGCCGAACAGGTGAAGAAAGAAAAATACAATCTTGATGAGGAAATGACCCGTCCGTATTTTGAAGTCAACAATGTTATCCACGGTGTCTTTTTGGCTGCGGAAAAATTGTACGGCATTACATTCACCGAACGGAAAGACATCCCCGTTTACCATCCCGATGCAAAAGCGTTTGAAGTTAAAGAAGCCGACGGAACACATCTTGGCGTTCTCTTCACCGACTATTTCCCCCGCGAAAGCAAAGTTAATGGCGCCTGGTGCGGAGCATTCAGAGATCAGTCTAATATCGGCGGTAAATTTGTCTCCCCTGTCATTTTTAATGTCGGCAATTTTTCCAAACCTACTTCCGACAAACCGGCATTGCTCAGCATCGACGATGTTACAACATTGTTTCACGAGTTTGGCCATGCGCTCCATGGTCTCTTCCAACATGTCACCTATCCAAGCGGCGCATCAGTCCCAACGGATTTTGTTGAATTGCCCTCACAGATCATGGAAAAATGGGCACTCCAACCGGAACTGCTGAAAGAGTATGCCAAACATTACAAAACCGGCGAGGTGATCCCGGTGAGCCTGGTAAATAAAATTAAAAAGGCACAGACCTTTAACCAGGGATTTGAAACATTGGAATATACCGCCGCTTCAATACTGGACATGGATTATCACACAGTGAAAGATCCGGCAGAATTGGACATTCCCAAATTTGAAAAAGCGTCAATTAAGAAGATGGGTCTTATCCCTGAAATCTGGCCGCGCTATATGACCACTAACTTTATCCATATAGCATCATGGGGTTATGAATCAGGCTACTATAGCTATCTTTGGTCAGCAGTGCTAGATGCCGACGCATTCGGCGCGTTTACCGAGAAAGGACTGTTCGACAAAGCAACCGCAAAATCATTTAGGGAAAATATCCTTTCAAAAGGCGGCAGCGATGACCTGATGAAACTGTATAAAAAATTCCGCGGCAGAGAACCAAACGTTAACGCACTGTTAAAATCACGCGGTTTGAATTAGAACAATTTTGTTTTACAACTCAGAGGTCGTCTCCAGAAGGCGACCTCTTTTTTTTAACTTCTCCCGGTATGCATTCAGTGCTATTTTTTGTGCCCTTTGTGCCTCCTTCGTGCCCTTTGTGTTTTCTCCTCCTTATTACCCGCAATGAAATGATCATTCCCCAGCCCGTCCATAATTATCCATTCTATCAGCAGCCATTATTTCATCCTATCGATATTTTCCCTAATTTAGCACCTTATTAAGCAGGATGATGATAAAGCATGGATGACTCCCGGGACAGAATTAAGTTGCTTGCAGCAAAAATTGAAGCGCTTTCTCTGCAGCATGAAAAGATGCGCAACGAGATCAATGAGTTATTGAGGGAAGTTGCGAATATAAAGAGCCTCGATGATCTCACTACGCAAAAAGAAATCGAGCCTGCCATAGAGCCCAATTCAATTCCAACCGCTAACACCATCCCTGCAAAAGCGGCTTTGGGTGAATCCATCAGTGATGCTGTGCATCAGGCTTCTGCTGCTGTTCCCACAGCAGCACCAAAACCGGCAATGTCATCAGAATCATTCCGCGAACAACTGAATAGCGCTAAAAAGGCCAACCAACTCGCGATGGAAAAATTCATCGGCGAAAACCTGATCAATAAAATCGGCATCCTCATTACAATAATTGGCGTTGGCATTGGAACCAAATATGCAATTGACCACCAGCTTATAAGTCCACTTACCCGGATTATTCTGGGCTATCTTGCAGGTCTCTGTCTTGCAGGATTTTCCCTGAAACTTAAAGAAGAGTATAAAAGTTTCAGCGCCGTTCTGCTGAGCGGTTCCATGGCCATCATGTACTTCGTCACGTTTTCTGCATACAGTTTTTATGACCTTATACCCCAGGTGCCGGCGTTCCTGCTGATGGTGCTCTTCACCGTTATCACAGTGAAAGCTGCTCTTGATTATGATATTCAGGTCATCGCTCACATTGGCCTCGTCGGAGCTTATGCCGTGCCCTTTCTGTTAAGCGATAACTCAGGCAGGGTGCACATTCTTTTCAGCTATATGACCATAATCAACTGCGGCATTCTCTTCATTGCACTCAAGCGCCGTTGGAAACCGCTGTTCTTTTCCTCTTTCCTGCTTTCGTGGCTGATCTATGTTTCCTGGTATTCCAATTCCTATGATGCATTCAGGCACTTCACCATCGGGTTGGTATTTCTTGCTGTTTTTTTCGGTTTATTTTTTACAGCATTCATTACGTATTTGCTGGTAAAAAAAGAACGACAAGCAGCAGATGTGTTCGCTGCCCTCCTCTTAAACGGTGTTCTGTTTTTTGGCATTGGTTATTCCATACTGAACGACAGTGCATCAGGCACCCACTATACCGGCCTGTTCACACTTATAAGTGGCTGCATCTGGCTGATGGTCTGGAGCATACTCCGCATGCGAAAAGAGGAAGTGCCCCCGCTTGACTTCTTTCTGCAAACCATTGGCTGGATCTTGCTCACGACGTCCGTTTCCGTTCAACTGAACGGACCCCAGGTCACCATAATTTGGGCTGCAGAGGCTGCAATTATGTATTGGATCGGCATAGCAAAGAAAAATAAATTTTTTGAATTCTTCTCCTACCCTCTGATGATAGTTATTTTTTGCAGCCTGATCCATGACTGGTCCCGGACGTATGCACCAGCTACGGCCCTGGGAGACCCTGAACATATAATCCCGTTTTTCAACCTGACTTTCTTTACTTCACTTTTGGTCTCTGCCGGTTTCATCTTTATAACCCTGCTCAGACAACGGACAGGCACAACCCATGTGGATGAAGTGTCTAAGGAACTGCAGTCCATATTGAAGCCTGTTCTCCCGCTGATGCTGATAATTGTGCTCTATTTCACTTTTGAGCTTGAGCTTTCGGAATATGTCCGCCAGATATATATGAACTCCCGCATTTCAATAATGTCAGGTGAGAGCAACAATATTCCGGACACAACCTATAACCAAAACATACGTGACCTGGGGACTATGTGGATATTTAACTATACACTGTTCTTCCTCACTGCACTGGCACAATTTGCCGGGAAAAAATTCAGGAATACAAATGCCAGATTGGCTGCATTCTGGCTGAATATGGTAACCATCACGGTGTTTTTATTGATTGGTTTATATGACCTGAGCATTCTCCGGCGGACTTATTTACACTCAGGTTTGTATGACAGAGTCTCAGCCGGCTTGATAAACATCTATATCAGGTACATTTCATTGTTTTTCTTCGGACTATTGGGTTGGAAAACATATGCGCTCCTTCGCGGTGAAGTCTTCTGGCCTGGTATCAAAAACAGATTGGAATCGACGGCCTATATTGTTGGCATCTGGCTTCTAACCAGTGAGCTTATCCACTGGTTCGATTTGTTGGGGTCAACCAACTTATATAAACTTGGCGTCAGCATTCTGTGGGGTGTTTGTTCATTGCTGCTCATCATACTGGGCATCCGGAACTCAAAGCGGCATCTGCGAATGATGGCAATGGTCTTGTTTGGTGTAACGCTGATAAAACTATTCTTTTATGATATCGCCGAGATGGATACAATACTGAAGACGATCCTGTTTATTTCACTGGGCGTGCTGTTGCTCATCATTTCATTCCTGTACAACAAGTACAAATATCTTATCACGGAAGAGTAACGGCGCATTGGCGCGGGCAGCCTGGCTGGGATGTCGCTGAACTCGTTTCGACATTCGGGAACTTTGCGGGTAATTCGATGTGTTATAACTGCTCTGGCAGAGCTTTGCCTTTGCCGAATGAAAAGCAAACTATTGTAACCTGTTGAAATAGAATTTTGGATTAACAGAGAGAATACCATGAAAATAGCATTTATTATTGTTCGTTCGCTTCTGGGCCTGATCTTTCTTTCCGCATCCGTGATCGTACTGTTTAAGCTGGCACCACAGCCAGAGTTGAAAGGAAATGTTAAGTTGTTCATGGACGGTGTGCATGCCACCGGTTACTTATTGACGCTGATCAAAATAACTGAACTGGTCTGTTCATTGTCGTTCCTTTCAGGCCGGTATACAACGCTTGCCACTATTGCAATTTTTCCCATTTCACTGAATATATTTCTCTATCACTTATTTGTGGCTCCCGAAGGCCTTCCTGTTGCAATTTTTGTATTTGCATCAAATCTGTTTTTGGCGTATAATTTCCGCGAGCGCTATAAGGTGTTGTTTACGGCGAAATAATTTGCTGATATTTCTTCAGGGTGTGCTTTTTATGCGATTAAGGAAATGCTGGGAACAGGGGATATGTTAAGGATATTTAACAGAATTAAAATTGTGCCTACTCGTGCCGGAGTGTGAAGAAATGTGCTGTTTGCAATTGTTTGCGCCACTTACGGTTCTTTACACTTGAGAAGCATTCTGTCATGCCCGCGAAAGTGGGCATCCATCTTTCACACAGCGAACTAGATTCCCTTTCGGGAGAATGACAACACTAGTCAGTGCCATGAAGGAGTATAGTTATTTCCGCGGCACTACGCTAGCCGATCTGCACTATATCACAAAGGAAGTTGAAACCGGCCTTCTACAATCCCAGGGACTGTTAAATCTTCGTCTATGGACTCCCATCTCAGAGCATACCCATTCAGTCTAATCTCAACTTCTTTCAGTTGATCGTCAGTCGCATCCTTTAATCGGATGAACCGGTCTGCCGGGAAACCAACTATTCTCCCATCGGACAATTCAATATAAATGAAACGCCCTTCTGTGCGGACACTTATTGCAGCCGGCTCTAATGAAATAGCCTTATCTGTTACTGTGGAATTCATAAAAACTCTTTGTTAAAAACTCTTCATATTCATAAACCAATTTTTCAATTTCCCGCAACCGGTATGGGGGAACACCATTATTTCTGCCAATAAAACCGGATTTAGCCAAAACTTACATTCTCCATCCGGAGTTGCGATGTGTATATGTGCAGGTTCTTTATATTCATCTGAATAAAAATGAAATCTGAAAGAACCAATTCCTGGAACCGTTGGCATACTTCGCTGTTAATCTTTGATTAATTCCGATTCAATTAATCAATAAATCAGTTAATTATCAACTCAAATAATTGCATACCCCTGCGTTAATTTTCAAAAACAATCACGCTTTTAATAAAGGACCTGCTGGATAAAATCATTAATCCAATTCAATGCCCCTGTGGAGAAGCCTGTATTTCTGTTCTCTTTATCAGTAAATCTCATTATATTCGTTTGAGTAATTGGAAACCTTTGTATGGAAAAACTAGATCACATCAACTATTGGATTGAATCTTCAAAGCATGATTTATCCTCCATGAAAAATATTTTTCTATCGGCTAATTATGACTGGGCGTTGTTTATCGGGCACTTGGCTTTGGAAAAAGCATTGAAGGCCCTGTGGGTTAAAAATCACGAAGACAATTTTCCACCCAGAACTCACAATCTTCTTAAAATTGCATTTGAGGCAAATTTCCCCTTGAATGAAGAAGCGGAATTATTTTTAAACCGTGTCAACAGTTTTCAGCTGGAGACACGATACCCGGATTATAAATTTGAGTTTTTCAAGCAGTGCACAAAAGAATTTACCGAAATAAACATGAAACTGATAGAAGAGTTTTGGGCATGTATAGCACAGAAGATATAAACCGCATACTTAACAAGTTTATCCAATTGGCAGGTGTTGAGTTTCCATTACGCGACTGTTACCTTTTCGGATCCTATGTAAATGGCAACCCAAACGATTATAGTGATATTGATTTAGCTGTTGTCTCAGATAAATTTGCCGGTAATCGATTTTTGGATAGAGAGCAATTGGCAAAATTTGTAATACAAACATCTTATGATCTCGAAGTTCATCCTTTTAGGACCGAAGACTTCACCCAGGATAATCCTTTTGTAAAAGAGATAATTGAAACAGGAAAAAAAATTACGCTACCGCAAAATTGCACCATTCCCTAACCTTGCCCTATGCACCACCCCATGCAGTGCACGCCGCACGACGTTGTGCAATGCACTGTGCACTGCCCCAATATATGCACCATGCACTTGACCTTCACTCTTCAATCTGACTAACTTTCCCGCGTAAATATAGGTACAATTGGTACACAAGCAGAAAACTGAATTCCATGGAAAACTCAATCAAAACAGATCAGAGTTATGAAGACATCTTGTCACATAAACTTATAAACCATGATACATCAACACGCCGGTTGGTGGTCAGGATATCTCCTCTCGGGAACACGCACAGTCTCACGTGCAAACTGCAATCCCGGATAAAAACGCTCGTTCCTCGCATCTTCACCGGCATTCAGAAATTGCTTCATAAAAACCTGGAGCCTGGGTACTTCACAATTCCTATAATCAGGAATCTGAGAACATTTTCCTTTCATTGGTTAAAACTGGCTCGCGCTCTGTAATAGTTGACAATACGCAAGCAAAAAAATGTTGCAAAAGGTGGTAAAAGTGGTGGAACTTATGTAAAAACAATGCCTTACAGACGCGCAACCGGTGGAACTTCGGTAAAACTCCGGTAAAAGTTAGTGGAACTTACTATGGATCATGGTCGAACTTTCCTTACCCCTCGCTTTTCAAGCAATGGCGTCAACTTAACAAAAACCTGTATAATTCCCTTGGAACCCCTCACTTCCAAATATCGCCGCTGTGGTACTTTTAACCGCCAATAATGCGGTTCTTCTGTTCCCTCGTCCTTCGGAAGAGGGCTAGGGTGAGGGGCTTTTATTGCTCAAGTAGTAAGTCTCACTGCTAAGCTGACACTAATGCTTTTCAGGAGAGATAGCCAAGCGGTGAGTTCTTTTCTGTTCATCTGGTACTGGGGCTATAGTGAAATCGCCCGGTCTTGGAGTTCATTGACTTTTATCACCACAGCCCCCGGTCATCGGATTTCCGGTCACTGATCTTTCAATTCCGCTCTTGGGGCCAGTCGAAATACTCGGTCACTGAGTCAGCTTGTTCTTTGAAATCTTTTTAAAATGAAAACTGCTTGATTTCTCCACATTTCTCCTCCCCAATCCCGGTTTATTCGATACGCCCGCCCGGAAACAAAGCACCTAAAGCTGACCTCAAAATGCCCATCTCAATGCTGTCAAGCGTACAATTTTTCCTCTACTCTTTCACCGGATTTCCGTATATTTGCCCAGATTATAGAGAGTTGACACATGTTTGAACGGGAAATCAAGTTCATCACCGATTTTTCACTGAATAATATTAAAAAACTTGGCTCGTTTTTCACATTGGAAAACCTGGCCAACGCACGGGTGCATCCCGCCATTACACAATATATCTCCGCAGAGATCGATTATCTCATCTATTTGGACAGACAACGGCTTCTGCAGAAATCAGATTTTGACTATTCCGGCCCGGAAACCGCAAAACATTTTGAAGCAATTGCCGCCGAGATAAAAAAGAACAAACTGATCCCTTTTGAGGATGTCAAGATGCGGGTGCAGCGTGCTGTCAATTTCAACGTTAATTTTTTGCTGCGGCCACACTGGACCCTGCGCAAGTTTATTTTTGATCCTGATGAATCGCGCTCATCAGAAGAAGTGCGCCTGTTGTTAAACTATTCCTGGTTCTATGAATATTATAAACAATATTTCGCCCGGGTCATTGAACGCAAAAAAATTCTGTCTCTCTCTAAAAATGAATTTTCGGAACGGTTCATCGTCTTCCGCAAAGAACTGGTTTCATCGCAAATGGAACTGTTTATTGACGATGCCTTAACTTCTCTTGCTGAGTTTCTGAACATGGGTGAGTCGATTAAAGACCGGCTCGCAACGGGCGCTGTTGAAGCATTTTTAAAAGACTCCGATTTATCCGACCATGCGATTATGCTGCGACAGCAACTTTCAGCAGATCCAAAACAAAAATATTCCATTGCGGACATTAAAGAAACGCTGCTCTCAAAAGGACCTGTCGTTCGGACAATGGAAATCAGCGATGAAGATGAAACGGAAGCGCAGGGCGGCAATGAGTTGACAATTGATGCACTCTTGCTTGAGAGTCAACCCCCGGTGGAGAAGGAAGATCTTCCGGCCATACCGGAGGAAGAGGAAGAACCGGCCCGCGAAGAGACTGAATCTGAATTGGATGTATCTTTGCAGATAACTGAATTGCTGACCACTCAGCTTTTGGGCGACGACACAGCAAAAAGTCACATCGGGGATGCCGAAGCACCTAAAACTTTTGACGGTGTTCCCGCAGAAAGTATAATTGCGGAAATAAAGGCTGCTCAGGAGGCTATGGCTGCGGTGAATGCAAAATCCAAAGAAGAGCCGGAAGAACCGTCGACAGAAGAGGAAGAGCAACAGGTTGATGAGATTTCTGAGTTTATACCCGATGAAGTGACAGATGCAGAAGAGCTGGAATCGCTTGTTGATGCAGATGGTGAAGAACCGGATATCGATCTTTCGGATAGTGATATGTTCTCAACCTCAACAGTTTCGGATGAGATCGGCAATGAGATTGAGGAATCACCCATCCACCTGAATATTCCTGATGACGAAGAGTTCATTTACGAAGATGAAGAACCTGAAGCAGAGGATGAAGAGAGCACCGAAGAAGAACCGGCACCCCCGGAAGAAGAAATAAAGGAGGAGGAAAAACCTCTGCCGGAGAAGGAGCCCGTTCAGGAAGAACCCGCAACGGAAGAGGAACCTGAAGAAGAGGAAGAAGAGTCCGAACTCTTCAGATATTTTACGACAAAAGAAACAATGCGCATGATCAGCGCCCTGTTCGCGAACGATCAGATTGATTTCGTGAATACGATCGAGAGAATTGCTGCCTGCTCTTCCTATGACCAGGCTAAGCTCATTTTAACGTCAGTTTTTTATTCATATCGCGTCAATCCGCTTACAAGCAGAGAAGCAAAACTTCTTGAGGACCGCGTTCAAAAGTACATGGAAGAAAGAGAACAATAATGTTCATAGATATTGCGGAAATTTTTATTAAAGCCGGACGCGGTGGCGATGGTGCTGTTACATTTAGACGTGAAAAATATGTTCCAAAGGGCGGCCCCTCAGGCGGCAACGGCGGTGAAGGCGGAAGCGTTTTTGTTGAGGCCAATGCAAACCTGAACACCCTTCTGGATTTCAGATATAAAAAAAGCTATATAGCCGATGATGGTGCCGCGGGTGAAAATTCACTCAGGGACGGCAAATGGGGAGCCAACATTATTATTCAATTACCTGTTGGAACACTTATTAAAGATGCTATCACCGGTAAAATCATTTGCGACCTCACGCAGGTGGGCCAGAAAGTTTGCATAGCCAAAGGCGGCAAAGGCGGTAAGGGCAACAGTAATTTTGCAACCCCGACCAACCAGGCTCCCAGGTTCGCGGAAAACGGCAGGGCCGGCGAAGAACTGAAAATTGAACTTGAATTAAAACTGATTGCAGACATAGGACTGGTTGGATTTCCCAATGCCGGTAAGTCGACCCTTATTTCGAAAATTTCCGCGGCAAAACCAAAAATCGCTGACTATCCTTTCACCACGCTGGAACCAAACCTTGGGATAGTCCGCTATAAAGGCTATCAAAGTTTCACGGTCGCCGACATCCCGGGTATCATTGAAGGAGCCTCTGACGGAAAAGGACTTGGTCTTCAGTTCCTGCGCCACATCGAACGCACACGCGCACTTTGCTATATGATCGACTGTTCTTCAGAAACGATCCTTGAAGATTTTGAAGTACTCAAGAATGAACTCGCAACATTCAGCCCAACATTGGTTGAGAAACAAAAGATAATTGCCCTGACCAAACTTGATCTCATGGATGAAGATGCCCGGCAGGAACTCCGGAAAATTAAGTTTGAAAAGAACATTACACCGTTTTATATCTCTGCCGCAACCGGCGAAGGTCTGGATCAGATCACCGATCAAATGTGGCAACTGGTGCATCCGAATAAAGAACAGTTTTAAATAAGGATGGCAGACCTGCTCTGAGAGCAGCAAAACAGGATACTCTGACATACAACTTAGGCGTCTCTGACGATAGAAAAAATTATTAATTACAGTAAGGTTATACAGTGAATTCTTTTAAGACATTTGCCCTGGGACTCATATTAGTCCTCGCGGCAATAACGGGCCCTGCATGCGACACGGCCAATTCGGTAATTCAAAGTTTAAATGTATTCACCGATGAAGACGATATTAAACTTGGCGACTCGCTGATGATCCAGATACAGAATGACCCAGCGCACTATCCTCCCTATCAGGGCGGAAATTCGGCAGCCGTCACTTCTTATATTTCCACAAACATCATTGGCGAAGTATTAAAATCAAGCTCGATTGAGAAAAAAAATCTTTATAACTACCAGAGCAAAATTCACATTATTCAAGACGACAGCACCCTGAATGCATTCGCGCTTCCCGGTGGCCCCGTATACATCTATACCGGTATTCTGAAATTCCTACCCAATGAAGCTGCACTGGCTGGCGTATTGGGACACGAAATCGCACACGCCGAGCGTCGTCACGCATCAACCAGAATGACAAAACAACAGGGCCTTTCAGTTCTTTTGGGCATAATCCTTGGACAAAATCCGGGTGCACTGGCAACCATCGCCTCAGAGCTGTTCACCGGAGCTCTCTTGCTCTCAAACAGCCGGGCAGATGAGGATGAAGCAGATCAATATTCCTTCAAATACCTTACCGGTTCAAAATATTATGCCGGCGGTGTTAAATTTTTCTTTGAAAAAATGAGAGACCAGGGGCTGGTCGCCTCGAAAAGCAACTCTATTGCAACGTTCTTAAGCACACATCCTGATCCTATCGAAAGAATAAGCTCAACTGAGACGAGACTTACAGCAGCCGGTGTGGCGGTTCTGTCCTATAACACCTCGGGCTCACATCCCAATTTCTATATCGACGAATATCAGTCAAATATAAAGTCAAAACTGCCATAGTTTAGTTCTGAATACTGAAATTAATAACGCGGGGCTGTCTTAAAAAGACGACCTCGCGTTTTTTATTTGATTTCTTTCCTCACCTTTTTATCGATCATATCATGGCTGGAATTGCTTACTATTCTCACTCTGCTTTCTGCTCATATGCAATCGGGATGATTAGCTTCCGAAAATTATGTTTCAATATCAGATTTTGCTAAACGATAAGCCCAACGACTGCAATTCACTACCTGCATTAGCATTAACAGCAGACAGCATCCAATATCCCGTGAGGGAATATATATTTGCAGCATTATCAATTAAAAAAACATCCCATACTCCGTAGGAGTTATACCCATGCCAGAGATTTCCTCCCGGTGACAGCAACAATAAAAAATGCTGTCTCAAAACTGAATGTTGAGACAGCATCTGTATTTCCGATTTCAAACCAATCGACCAGATTGCTATGGAACCCGCAACTTAGGCTGCGAGGTGCAATCTACTCTGCCATTAGCGATGCAATCGCGGCGGTGTTAACAATGTCTTCAACACTGCAACCGCGGCTTAAATCGAAATAGGGTTTCTTCAATCCCTGAATAACCGGTCCGATTGCTTCGGCTTTTCCCAACCGCTGAGCAATTTTATATCCGATATTGCCAGCCTGCAAATCAGGGAATACCAGAACATTTGCCTGTCCTGCGACCGGGCTTCCCGGTGCTTTTTTCTTACCGACAGAATCAACAACCGCGGCATCAAATTGCAGTTCACCGTCTACCATTAAGTCAGGGCGTTTTTCCTGAACCAGTTTGGTTGCCTGCCGGACTTTGTCAATAAACTCGTGCTCAGCACTTCCTTTCGTTGAGAACGAAAGCATGGCGATGTAGGGCGTTTCTCCGGTAAGTTTCCGGTGATTATCAGCAGTTGAAATTGCTATGTCAGCAAGCTGAGTTGCATCAGGATTCGGAACCACTGCGCAATCTGCAAAGCTATAGACCAACTCCGGGTAAACCATAAGGAAGAAGCTGGAAACAACCGCGATGTTCTCTTTCATTCCAATGCACTGTATACCGGCACGCATAACATCACCGGTGGAAGCAAATGAACCGGCAACGCTGCAATCAGCCATCCCTTCGGCAATCATCATTGCAGCAAAGAATAAGTCACGCGTCATAGTCTCACGCGCTTTCTCAATAGTCATCCCTTTATGTTTGCGCTTATTGAAATAAAGGTTGGCGAAATCGCTCATCTTCTCCGATTTGAGGAAGTCGAGTATCCGCACACCCTGCAAACTGATTCCAAGTTCTTGAGCCCGTTTCCGCACAACGTCTTCATTCCCCAGAGTAATGACCTGTGCGAATCCAAGTTTTGTAATTTCGGCTGCTGCTTTTAGTACCCGGTCATCGTGTGATTCCGGAAGAAGTACCGTCTTTTTGCGTGAGGCGGCTTTTTGTATAATTTGATCTAATAATGGTAAGGAGCTCATGTAATTAACCTGATTTTGTAAAAATTGATGTACTAAATTACGAAAAGCGGGGAAACTGGCATCGTAATCAACTATGCTCATTTTGCTGTTTTAGGAAATTAACGGCAAAATCACAATCTGATCCATTTGGAAACACAACGGGGCACACCGGAAGCATTACCAAAATGAGCACTTGTGGAGGCTGTTGCTCAAATTATTCCTAATTAGTAACTTTCTGAGGTAATTTATTTGGTTGGCAGCAAAACCGAAATTTCAGCTCCAATGATTTTAGCAGGAGGAATTTTCCGTTATGCAATTTACCGTAAAAGAAATGCCCCTGGAAGAAAGACCACGGGAAAAACTGGCCTTGCGCGGTGCCCATAATCTGACCGATGCGGAACTACTTGCTATTCTCCTTCGCACCGGACTCAAAGGAAAAAACGTGCTCACCGTGGCAATGGAATTAATTAACAGCTCCGGTAACCTTGCCAGGCTTGCAACAAAGAGCCTGAAAGAATTACAAAAGATACCAGGGATCGGCAAAGATAAAGCTATCACTCTGGCTGCCGCATTTGAACTAAGCAGACGAAGCCTCTCGCAGGAGCGCTCCATCCTTAAAAAGAAAATAACAAGCCCCGATGAAATTGCAGACTTTCTTATCCCGCTGCTCCGCGACAGAGTGAATGAAGTCTTCCTTATTATTTGCCTCAACAGCGCCAACCAGGTAATTGCTCACAAGCAAGTATCCGAGGGTACATTGGATATGAGCCTGGTTTCACCCAGGGAAATATTCAAAACAGCTCTTGAATATGAAGCAAAAAGCATAATCCTTGTACACAATCACCCCAGTGGAAATCCGGAGCCCAGCAATGAGGACATCCAGATCACCAGAACACTCGCAGAGGCTGGGAAGATCATGAACATAAAAGTGTATGACCACATCATAATTGCCGGAAACGCCTATGTGAGTTTTGTTGAACGAAAGCTGATTTAGGAGTTTCCACTTCTGTGTCTGAAAGGTCACCTAGGCTGGCCAGACACACGACAGGGCGATACCAGCAGCTCCATTGAACAGGTGATAGTCAGTAAGAAATAACGACAGGCGGCAGAATCTGTGAAGCATAATATTCAAAGTGCTTATTTCGGGAATTTTAATTATATAGCATATACTATTTTAAAACTCTTCACCCCGAAGCTCTAATGAAAATGAAACTTTTTTTTGTCTGGATCATCGTAACCGCTTCACTTTTTGCGCAGCAACACACAAAAACCAATTTGGAAATGCTTGCGGCTCTCATTGATTCTTCATTTTTACACATAACCGGCGAGAGCATGCACAACGCCGATCTTAAGATCATTACTTCGGGAAGTCATACGGTTCTCTACGCAAACATTCAGGCTGCATTTGCAAGAATGAAGTCTCATAGTGCAGGCCAATCAGTGGGAACCTCCACTATACAGCTGGTATACACTGTCGAAGATGCAAAAATAGTATATGAAAATCTAACCAGGGATGGAATTTTTGGTGATGTAAAGCTTATCAGGAAAGCCAGCCTCAGGGGCAGTTTTCTTGTGATACCGGGTGACCAGACTCCTCAAAAATTTTCTTTGAGCAGCACCGACACCATTGGACTTGAAAACCGGCAGCAAGTCGAATCTGCATCGTACAGTTTTCTAAGTCCTGTAGTTCCGGCCAATACATCCTTTGACACTCTTTGGGAACCCGCCGCTGTGGTTGCGGCTGTTGGAGTGGCTGTCTATTTACTCTTCAGCGTACGGAAAACTAACTAACCACGTTCTCCAAATACCATTTATAAGACATGGCAACGCCTTCGGGAAGTTCTATTTTATGTTCCCAGCCAAGAGAATGGATTCGTGAAACATCCAGCAATTTTTGTGGAGTTCCGTCCGGTTTCGAAATGTCATATTTGATCTCGCCTTTGAATGAAGTAACCTGAGCAACGATAGCCGCAAGTTCAGCTATAGTGACATCCTTCCCGGTACCGATATTGACTTGCGAAATCCCTTTTGAATAGATATCACCGGCATCAATGGTCTGCAGGAGATATACAATTGCCCGGGAAAGGTCTTCAACATACATTAATTCCCTGCGGGGTTTCCCGCTGCCCCAAACGTCAACGTAGGGACTTCCATTAACAGTTGCTTCGTGAAATTTTCTTATAAGCGCCGGAAGCACGTGCGAGGTTTGCAAATTGAAATTATCGTATGGTCCATAGAGATTTGTTGGCATCACTGAATAGAAATTTGAACTATATTGCCGGAAATAACTTTCGCATAATTTAATTCCGGCGATTTTTGCAAGGGCATACGGCTCATTGGTTTGTTCCAAATAATTGCTGAGAAGATATTCTTCTTTCAGCGGTTGAGGTGCCAGTTTAGGGTAAATACAGGAGCTGCCCAGGAAAATGAGCTTTTTCACCCCGTTCAGATGTGCATTATGAATTAAATTTGCTTCGATCATCATGTTCTGATAGATGAAGTCAGCCCGGTAAGTATCATTTGCAAGAATGCCGCCTACTTTAGCCGCCGCTATGATAACAACTTCAGGCTGCTCTGCCTTAAAAAACTGCTCAACATCCTGCTGTCTGGTCAAATCGAGCTCATCAATCGTTCTCCCTATAATATTGGAAAAACCTTTTGCTGTTAGTTCGCGATGAATTGCAGAACCGACCAAACCTGAATGCCCTGCCAGATATATTTTCGAATTTAATGCGATATGTTTCAAACCGAGACCTTACGTTCAAATTAATACTATATAATTAACATACCGCTTAATGCGGTATTTTCAAAAACCATGAAGACTACAAATCCGTTATCCCGCGTTGTATTGGCAAAGCGCCAATTGGCATGGTCGTACCTTATTGTTTCACCCTTACCAAATTCACAATCGCTGCCATAAAAAAACCGGCGTTAACCAACCATGCGGTGAGGATGGGATGCAATCCGCCGTTCATACCGAATGCTTCAACAACTTTGTAAAGTACGAGATAAATAAATGTAATTAAAATGTTAACACCTACTTGTATAGCCAGACCACCGCGTCGTTTGTTTGTTGAAAAGGGCAAACCAAACAACACTATAATTATACCCGTCAACGAGAATGAATACCTGGAATAGTATTCAATCTGCCAGATTCTGGGGTCATTCCCCGCCCGACTCTGGTTAACAATTGTTTCCTTCAGTTCGCTCAGGTTCATTTCTCCGGGTTTCTGCTGTTTCACAATCAGATCATGTGGTTTGAAATGCAGATCATCCAGGTTCATAGCTGGAAAATGCGATATATGATCGCTGGTGTTGGCAAAAACCCGCTGTGTTCCATTGGACAGTATCCACCGTCTTCCGGTGGAATCATAGCGCATGCTTACGGCATCAATGCGCATTTTCAACTTCGTGACATCCGAAGGATCGAATTCCTGTATACCAACCCTCGATGCCTGATTCACTTCCTCGTTGAAGTATCCAATGCTCACCGTCCGGGTTTTCGTATCCTGGAAAAAGATGTTGGTCTCGGCATTGGCGTGACCCTTGTTTAAATATTTGCGCTCAATCTGCGTTTTGCTTTTATTGGCCAACGGAACAATATAGCCGCTGAAATATACATCACCGGCACATATAACCATGGTGGTGATGACCAGCGGCAGCATTGACCGATACATACTCACACCGCCGGCTTTTATGGCGGTTATTTCATTCAAATTGGACATCTTCCCCACAGTGAACAACCCACCGAACAAGAGTGCTACCGGTAATAACAGCCTGATTATTTCGGGGGCAAAAACCATATAATATTTGAGAATAATGATCTTGGCAACACTCTGGTTAAGGAAATCATCAAGATTCTCCATCATGTCAACAACAATAAAAATCAGGATAAACGCCATCAGACCAAAAATGACCGTCTGAACAAATTGGCGAATCAGATATCTGTCAATTATTTTCATTCTTGCACCGGTTCAACTGCCCGCCATGTTTTTGGCATAAATCTCTTTAAGAAATCAAAATCCAACGTTACCGTTTCCTTCAAAGACTTGTACGTTAACAGAATGCCCAAAGCACCCATAACAACATTAGCAGCCCACATGCCCCAGAATGGAGAAATAATACCTCGATCGGCCAGTTTCTCACCGCCAATCAGAAAAGACCAATAGATCAGGAAAAAAAACAGACTTATACTTCCCGCCATGCCAAAACCGCCTTTACGAATCATTACGCCAAGCGGTGCTCCCAAAAGAATGAATATCACGCAGGCCGTAGGGATGGCATATTTCTTATAAATCTCTACTTTCAACCTGTTTATCTCGGACTGAATAATGTGAGCATGTGTTGCCGAAGAGAAAAGCGTGTTTTTTGCCGAAAGCGCTTCAGTCAGACAGTTTGCCCAACGCTGTTGCGGGGTTACGCTATTGAGCTGAACAGGTTGTCGTCTTGCCGTGCTGTCCCCATAGAAGATCTTTTTAAGATCGGCCTGGACAGAAATATTGTACGTGTTTTTTATTTTGGTAAGGCTGTCAACCTTACCGCGCATAGTAGCCGCACTCATTTCCCGGTCACCCCTGCTCATATTGCTTGATTTTTGAAACGCGAACTGATCGGCGCTCATAGCGATACGGTGACGGGTAAACATAAGCTTGCGATACATGGGAGTACCATCTGTTTCGGATTCGTGTATTTCACCGGAGGTTAGGTCCATCAGCAACTTGGTGAGATCAGGCGAAAAATAGATTTTGCCTTCTTTTGCGGTAACGATATTAATTTTTGCAGGGCTTGAATAGTCATATATAGTAACACCATAGAGCATGTTGGAATTTTGATCAATAGATCTGGCCAAAATGGCATAATTATTCACTTCCTGAGAGAATACGCCAGGCTGCAAGGAAAGAGTTGGTTTCTTTTGCGAAATATCATACATCAGAATTTTCGCCTGATGGTTTGCATCTGGGAGAACATCATTGTTGAACAGAATCATCAAATAGGCAAGTACAATTGCCGCAGTGAAAGGGGTCGCAATCATATGCAGCAGACTAACCCCACTAGCCTTCATAATGGTGATTTCGTTGTTCTGGGCCATGGAACCAAAGGCCATAAGGGTAGCCACCAGAACGCTCATAGGGACCACCAGCACCACCATCCAGGCAAGGTTATAGGAGACTAACTGAAGAATCACCCACCAGTCCAAGCCCTTACCCACCAGCTGGCCGGCAGCTTTCATTAAAAATTGCAGCAGGAATATTCCCATTAACGATGCCAACGAGAAAAGAAAGGGCACCAAATGGTTCCGTAAAATGTAAAAATGTAAAATCATACCGGTAATATAGGCATATGGCAGTGTTTTGAAAAGAAAAACACAACTTCTTAGGCAGTAGGCACGGTAAAACTGAATTTACTGCCTTTTCCCGGTTTACTTGCAACACTAATGTGTCCCCCGTGCTTTTCAACGATCTCTTTGCACAAAACAAGTCCCAGACCAGTTCCCTTCTCTTTCGCGGTTCCTTCTGTGCTCAGAAGAACATCACTCCTGAATAAGTTAGCTATGTCTGTTTCTGATATTCCAACCCCATTATCTTCAACACTCATCTCAACAAAAGGAACTGAAACGGTCGCGTTTATCTTAATTTTCCCACCTTGTCGCGTAAATTTCAGGCTGTTTGAAATAAGATTGCGCAAGACCAACTGCAGCATGTTTGGATCCGCCGTAATCGAACACTCGTCAGGAATTTCAGATTCAACAACAACTCTTTTCAAAGACGCGGTAACCGCCAGTGAGTCAATCACCGACTGAACTTCCTTGCACACCGAGAGGGGCTTCGGTTGTAAGATCATACCGCTCCTTTGCAGCTTTGCCCAATCCAGCAGATCCGTAAGGAGAGCATACTGTTTTTCAATTGTTTCATGGAGCTCTTTACTTAACTTCTTCACTTCTTCCTGACTCAATTGTTCGATATCCTGTGACAGAATTTCGGAGAATCCGAGGAGAACCTGAAACGGCGATCTAAGGTCATGCGCAATTATGGAGAAAAACTTGTCTTTGGTTGCATTCAACTCTTTAAGCTCTTCATTGATCCTTCTGATTTCCGCCTCGTTTTGTTTGCGCAGAGTGATATCATCCATAATTCCTTCAATATAGGCAACTGATCCATCAGAATTCAGTTCCTTCCGGATAGTGAGCTTTGCCGTCAGCAGGCTGCCATCTTTTGTTGTGTATGTTTTTTCAGCGTTAACCCAGTTTTCAGGCTTATGAGATGTTGTATCTGCATCGGCCAAATATATTTGCATTGAATCAAGGTCTTTCATCTCTGCAATGAATTCGGCCGGTGAACCATGGCCAAACATCGCAGCAAGCGCCTGATTGCTCCTCCGAAATTTACCGTCCGGATCAGCATGAAAGATGCCCATATAGGAATTTTCGAACAATTGCTGATAGTGCCTTCTGCTTTCACGCAGGCCTTCTTCGGCAGTGAACATACGCCGCTGGTACCGATACTTCCAGTATACAACAGCAGATATACATATGAAAAGCAGTGATAACACGATGCCAAAGTTGCGTTGAGTTGTGGAGAGCTCAATATTTTTATGCAGAAGCGCGTTTTCTGTTTTGGCCTTTTCGTTCTGATAGACGGCGTCCATTTCGCTCACCCCGGAAATATTTTCTCGGCTAAGAACTGAATCTTTGAGCTCAGAATACAGCCTTTCATAGAGGAGTGCGTGGGAGAAATCCCTCTTCAGTTCATAAAAATTTGCAAAGGCATGGTAGCAGTCAAGAACAAGAACGTATTCATTAAGAGATTCTGAAATCTCCAAGGCACGCCGAAGATATTGCTCCGCCTCATCGAAGCGTTTCATATTCGCATAAACCGACCCAATATTCCGCCCGTTCAACGCTTTACCTCTTATGCTGGCTATCTGTTCTGCTGTTTGATAGGAGCGGACATAATAATTCAACGCTTCAGGATACTTTTTCTGCTTTAGGTACACGCCACCAATACCACTCCAGATGTTCATCATGCCAGCGTTATCTCCAACTCTGGCGAACGTCGTTTCAGCTTCCTTGAATTTCTTCATGGCCTCCGAATAATTGCCACAGAGAGCATACGTTTTCCCTATTTCGGCAAGAACATTACCAACGCCAACCGTATCCTGAATCTCACTTCGTAACTGGTAAGCCTTATTAAAGAACTCAAGCGCCTTTGAATAGTTTTGTTGGTCCTGATAAATAAAACCGATGGTAATATTACTATAGGCAATACCAAACTTATAGTTGACTGATTCAAAAAAGGAGAGCCCCCTGAGTACATGCTGCATGGCTGCCTTGTAATACGCTTTCTGACGATACGCAGAACCAATGTTATTTTCTGCGAAGCCCACTTCAATTTTGTTGCCGGTTTCTTCGGCGTTGACCAATGCAAGCGAGAGGTAAGCAAGTGATTTATCATAATAGCCCAAAGTCCGGCAGCACACCCCAAGAAGATTCAGCGTGCGGGATGACAGAGTTTTGTTCCCCGTTTTCTTGCACAATTCCAATGCCTTTTCGCCACAGACAAGTGAGAACTGAGGTGCGTTGCTTCTGTTTTTCTAGCAGAGGTCATTTAGTTCTTTAATTATGGTGGTGTCGGGTTGACCTTTCAGATTGTTCAGAATGGAGTCAATCTGGACTTGTCCATGGAGGTTTACAACCGGAAATAACATGTACAGTAAAAGAAACAACATGACTGTTTTCCGGTCTGTCAAATCAGAAATATGCGAATGGAGAAGAGAATAAAACAATGCCATAAATACCTGTTTATACACTCAACAATAAAATAATGGTGTTCGATATATAAAAATAAGCATTTACGGAATAATAATTCTCTTTTCCAGGCGTGAAGCCGAGGCAGATCAACTTTCCGCCAAATGGAAAGCGGGCAGCTTCTTCACAGCAGATTGGAAGCACTGATACCATCCAATTGAAGGAATCTTTTTACCTATTATTCGCTGTGAAGGCATTATTTTGCCCTCATACCAGCACCCAAAGCCCCCATTATCATCGATTATTTGACGCGATAAAAAGCACTGAAGGTTACACATAAAATATGGGCCGTAAGGCTAAGTGCTTTCCAGCCCATATTAATTAATTACGGAGAAATCTTTGAGAGCACGCAGCATGTGATACATGCCTACTTTGATCAGAATCAATCTTGAATCGATCAATCAGATCATTTAGTCTACCCGTCAAACGATTTAAGTCTTCAGAAGAACGGGCAATTTCAGTTACCCCTGTGGCTGACTGCTGAACAACGTTATTGATTACATCAATATTCTTGCTTATCTCCTCAGCAGCAGATGATTGCTGTTCACTTGCCGCCGCCACCTGCACAATCACATCAGTCACTTGAGCAGAACTGTTGACAATTTGGTCAAGCACCCCTTTTGCCTGTGATGCCTGTTGTTTGCCTGCTTCAACTTCCCTGGTGCCTGCCTGCATAGTCACTACTGCATCTCCGGTATCTTTTTGAATCTGTTTAATCATTTTCGCAATTTCCTGGGTTGCTTTTGTGGTGCGTTCTGCAAGTTTTCTCACTTCATCGGCAACCACGGCAAACCCACGGCCCTGATCACCGGCACGGGCAGCCTCAATGGCTGCATTAAGTGCCAGAAGATTGGTTTGATCCGCAATTTCATCAATCACCTGAACAATCTCGCCAATTTTATCGCTGCTTTGTCCCAATGCAAACACCGTATCGGCTGATTGGCGAACAACTTCAGTAATTCTATTCATTCCCTCAATGGTGCCATTCACCACTGCGTTACCCTCCTTGGCCTTTATTCCGGCAACTTTTGCTGCATTTGAGGCAAGAGAAGCATTCTTCGTGTTCTCAATGATGGTTTTTGACATTTGCTCAATGGCGCTTGCAATTTCGTTTGTTTGTGAACTTTGTTCGGTTGCGCCTGCCGCCATTTCTTCCGTTGATGCTGATATCTGGCTACTGGCAGCCGCAGTAGCCTGCACCACCTCGGATAGTGTGCGCAACAGAGCCTGAATACTTTCAACCGATTGGTTGAATCCGTCGAATAAACGTCCTATTTCGCCTTTTTCAGAATGCGAAATATTGACTGTCAGGTCTCCCCCTGCGAATTTTTCCATCTCATTCAGAATCAAGGCTACACCATCTTGTAAATTCCTATTCACATAAACGTGGCAATTTTCTTTTTTATTTATTCCATTGAAAATGGCTGTGGCCATTTCCTCACAGTTATGATAGCCGCAACTGCCGCAATTTAAAATTTCCCAGTCAGTGTCTTTTCGCATATCCTGATAAATCTTGCTCACTTCGCTCTTAGTTGGGATTTTAATTGCTTTTCTGACCCGGTCTGAATGATTTTTATAGGAGCGCGTATAAACAGCAGAATTCCAGAATTTATTCATGACCTGATGCAAGCGCAGTTTTGCACCTGTTTTTGTGCGGAGTAACCCGCTGCTCTTATATTGTTGCTGCATCTCATGGTTACGTTTTTCGATGGCGCTTTCAATCTCGTCCTGAGTTTTACTCCGGTTTGTTCCGGTACCGCTATTGCACCCCAGCTCACAATTAAGACAGTCCACAACGAGAGGAGCAATTCCCTTTTTAATATCTTTTTCAAGATGACTCAGATAATGGTACACCGTATTCGGGCCTTCTATTTTCCTCGCAACACTCCAGATATCCGGATTTTCCCGTTCCGCGGTCCTCAACAATCCGCCAGGAGTTGAAAACAAAACACCTCGTTCGGCCGGGTCATTATCAAAGCCGACCTTCGGATATGTGGACAAGCTAATCTTTTTACCGGACAGATAATCTTCAATTTTTTTCATGGTGACGTTATAATCGCCAAGACCGACTTCCTCGAACTCCCGTTTTTTTGCCACACACGGTGAGATAATCATTGCTTTATGATCACGGAAATTGGGATAAAAATTCTTCACCATTTTAATAGTGTGCATCATCGGACTATCTGCAGGGGCCAAATAAGGAAGCAATTCCGGATGATAGATCTCAATAAAGGTTACTAATGCAGGGCATGGTTGGCTGATAACCGTAGTGGGTTTTGCCTGTTTAATATATTCAAGATAGCTTTTAACGGTGAGTTCAGCTCCAAAACTCACATCAAAAATCGCGCTGACACCCAGAGATTTCAACCAGCCGTTGAATTGCAGATATTGACCGGGAAAGACGGCCGCAATGGCCGGTGCAACTATCGCAATAATTTTTTCACGGCGTTGCAGCGCGATTAAGGCGGCATCAAAATCATCAATGATTACACGCGCATCATGCGGACAGCCTGTTATGCACTCGCCGCAGCCAATACAGAGCTCCTCATTCAGCAAAACATGGTCGCCGCTTCCGTCATTACAAAACTTTACCGGACAAACAGCAATACAACGGTGGCAATTAACACATTTTCCCTCATCAACGTCTATTATCTTCGATGTTGACATATCGATAACCTCATTTCTGGATCTTCCCAATGAAGGTTTGTTAAAAATAATGAGGCCACATCAAACAAAGATGAACATAACAGATCTCGCTCTGCCATCAGTTTTCCGAAAGCCTCGCTTTTATTGGAGCGAGATCTATTTCGCAATAATTGCTTATATAAAATAGGTAATTAGTTAATAATTGCCTCGAACAATTGTTTTAGCGCAATTAGCATATTTTCACTTTTATTTTAGGCTGCTTCATTTTTTAAGCAGTGTCAACTGGTAAATTTTGGAAACACCCTGTACCCAACCCGGAAGACGGCAACAACACTGGAAATTCGAAAAGGAGTATTGATCTCAAATTGGACAGGTAAACCGGACTGAATTTTCCTTTTTTTGCGGTTAGTTTTCTCCGTATCTTTAAATGCTTAATTAAACTCTTTGTCTTTATCATTGACATAACTTATTTAGGAGAAACCTTCATGATAGATAATATTCGCACCCTGCTTGGAGCCGAAGCCGATCAGCTTCTTAACCATGTTGCCAAAGTTCCCAAAGAAAGACTTCATCTGCCTGGTCCAGACTTCGTAGACCGGATTTTTGCCCCCAGCGATCGCCCCATTAATGTACTCAGAAATTTACAGACCTTATATAATACCGGCCGGTTAAGCAAAACCGGGTATCTGTCAATCCTTCCGGTTGATCAGGGAATTGAACACTCCGCCGGAGCGTCATTTGCACCAAATCCTGATTATTTCGATCCTGAAAACATTATTAAACTCGCCATTGAAGGCGGATGTAACGCGGTTGCTTCAACACTTGGCGTACTCGGCTTGACCGCAAGAAAATATGCCCACAAGATCCCCTATATCCTCAAGATCAACCACAATGAGTTAATGACCTACCCCAATAAATTTGACCAGATCATGTTCGCATCAATCGATCAGGCTTTTGACATGGGCGCGGTTGCAGTTGGCGCTACAATCTATTTCGGATCAGAAGAAAGCACCCGCCAAATCATAGAAGTAAGTGAAGCATTCCAATATGCACACGAACTCGGACTGGCAACCATTCTGTGGTGCTATACCAGAAACAATGCATTCAAATCAGATAAAGATTATCATGTTTCTGCTGATTTAACCGGACAGGCTAATCACCTTGGCGTCACCATTCAGGCCGACATCATCAAACAAAAACTCCCTGAAAACAACGGCGGTTATCTTTCATTAAAGAATTACGGCAAGACCAGTAAAAAAGTCTATACCGACCTTACCACCGACCACCCGATTGATCTGACCCGCTATCAGGTTATGAATAATTACATGGGCAGAGCCGGACTTATCAACAGCGGCGGTGCTTCAGGGGAAAACGATCTCGCCGATGCAACCAAAACTGCTGTTATTAACAAACGTGCAGGCGGCATGGGCCTCATTTGCGGAAGAAAAGCATTCCAACGCCCACTGGCCGAAGGTGTTGCTTTGTTGAACACGATTCAAAACGTTTACCTCTGCAAAGATGTAACAATCGCTTAACTGAATCTCTTTTAGATCCATTTTGCAGGCCGTCCCCCATGGGATGGCCTTTTTTTTTGCCAACCGGGCAATGTTCTGCTATTTTTATTGGAATCCGCAAAATTCCGTTGCATCAGTGTGATCCGTATGCTATTTTCGACTTCTTCCAAAAATTATTATTCGCTTACAGCAAAGGACAGCAGTTTGAAAATTTTATCATGGAACGTTAACGGTATACGGGCTGCACAAAAAAAAGGTTTTATCGAGTGGGTGAAGAAAGAAAGTCCGGACATTTTGTGTATTCAGGAGACCAAGGCTGAGCCGGGTCAATTGGCTGCTGAACTGCTTCATATTGAAGGCTACACCTCATATTTTTCTTCTTCAAAACTGAAAAAAGGCTACAGCGGTGTGGCGATTTACACAAAAGTCATTCCAGAGAAGGTGCTGCACGGTTATGACATTCCCAAGTTTGATGATGAAGGCCGTATTATCATCGCCAAGTATAAAGACTTCACGCTGATTAATAATTATTATCCCAACGGTAAGGCCCGGGAAGACCGCCTGCAATACAAGATGGAATTTTACGATGCTTTTCTTGATTACGTCAATAAGCTGAAAAAGAGAGGCGAAAAACTTTTAATCTGTGGCGATTTTAACACTGCCCACAAAGAGATCGACCTTGCACGGCCCAAAGACAACGAGGATGTTTCCGGTTTTCTTCCCATGGAACGCGAATGGATGGATAAATTCATCTCACATGGCTATTTGGACACGTTTAGAATGTTCAATGCCGAGGGAGAGAACTACACTTGGTGGCATCAGGTCACTTTTTCCCGCGAACGGAACGTGGGGTGGCGTATTGACTATTTCTTCGCAAGCGAAAATTTCGCTAATAAAATTGCCAATGCTTTCATCATGCCAGACGTTATGGGATCGGACCACTGCCCGGTAGGTGTGGAAGTGCAGATATAAGCAACCCACATATCTTGATTACGAAAATCGATTGCCGACGTTGTTGCATGAGTACCAGACTGCGTTACAAATCGAACTGCCGATTGTTTAGCTTCTAGTTGTCTTCCCCGCGGTAAAACAGCGATTCGACCTGGTCGTATTAATTCACATGGATCGTGTGCAACAGATCCGCATAGCCTTCAGAAAAGCTTCCATCCCGTGATTTGAGCTCCAAAACGACATCATCGGAGTTGCATTTAATATGCATTCTCATCTTTTTAAACATACTTCCTGTGGCTATCTTATAGGTCGTAAATAATACAATTTTTTTTCCGTTAAGTTCCGGGAGGGTTTTGGCAAACTTGACCCACTGCTCATCAGGATGCTGAAAAAGCACCATCAGCCCATGTGTCCAACATCCGAGAAAAACATAATCAACACCGTCAAGAGCTTCCCGGGTAAATTCATTGATTGAGATTGTGTTGGTTCTCAAACCGGCTTTAGTGCATAAACTGCCGATTTCATTTCCAAATTTTTGGGTGGTCCCGGTTTTACTGTGATAAACAATAAGTGCATTTTTCACTGTTCAGCATCCTATACTGTTATAATTATTTATTAACTAATGATTTGATTTTCAACTCATACAGATACAATATCTGAGTATGTTTTTAATCGCTTTTCAAATTTAGTGAATGCTGCTTTTGTATAAAGAACAGATGCATGAACAGCGCATTGCGGTGACAAACGGCACTACAAAATGATTGCCGGACTATACATATCGAATCGACCCTGACCTGATAACTTCATGAATGTGGAGCCGGCGGTTCTTCCATTGCAATTGCGGGTTGTTTGAAATTTCAGCATATTCAACCGTTAAGTTATCCCCGAACAAGAATCATCATCTAAAACTTATATTTAAAGGAGCACAAAATACATGAACTACAAATTATTTGGACGCAGCGGATTGCGTGTATCTGAGCTTTGCCTCGGTGCCATGGGTTTCGGCCCTGAATGGGGTTATGGCGCGGACAAAGAAGAGAGCAAAAAAATATTTACTGCCTTTCTTGAAGCCGGTGGCAATTTTATTGACACCGCCAACCGCTACACAGAGGGAACAAGCGAAACCTACATTGGCGAATTCATGCAGGGCATACGTAACGAAATAGTGCTGGCCACCAAATATACGCTCTACAACAAGCGCGGCAATCCAAACGATGGCGGTAACCACAAAAAGAATTTGATACACTCCGTAGAAGGAAGCCTGAAACGTTTACAAACCGACTATGTTGATGTGCTCTATCTTCACGCATGGGATTTCACAACCTCTGTTGAGGAAGTGTTACGCTCGCTTGATGATCTGGTACGTGCCGGGAAAGTGTTATATATAGCTATTTCCGATACGCCCGCGTGGATCATTTCAAAAGCGAATACTATTGCGGATTTCCGAGGATGGAGCCCGTTTGTTGCCGTGCAATTGGAATACAGCCTCATCACTCGTGATGCAGAACGTGAACTTATGCCCATGGCAAAGGAGCTTGATCTCTGCATCACCTCCTGGGGTCCGCTTGCAGGCGGCGCATTGACAGGCAAATACCTGGGAGAAGCAGAATCGCCCGGGAGATTGAAACCGGGCAGCAAGCGTCTGAACGATAAGAGTATTGCGATAACAAAGGAAGTGGTAGCAATTGCCAGTGAGGTGGGCTGCACACCGGCGCACGTGGCGCTTGCCTGGCACTATCACCGTGGTCAGCAGATAATTCCCATTGTCGGCTCAAGAAATGCTCAACAGATCAAGGACAGCATTGGTTGTGTTGATGTGAAACTGAGTACAGAACAGGTTGCACGACTTGATGAAGTGAGTAAGATTGAAATGGGATTTCCAAACGATTTTCTGTCAAGCGACGTTGCGCGGAATGTAGTGTTTGGCGGGATGTATGAGAAGATTGTTAATCATAGGAGATGATGGCTTGAAAAATAAAGAACGTATGTATTGGTCTCCCTGAATAGCATAGGAATTCGATTATATTTTCTGTAACTATTTCGTGTGATTAAGTACTCTTTTTTGAAGTAAAGGGAATTGCTTTCTCGCTCCCGGTATTACCTACTGGCGATCTGGGCAATAACGCAAAAATTACCGGATTAATCGGTAATTGATCTTTTTTGAAAATAATGCTTACCATATAAGAGTTGCTTTCATCTAGCTAAAGAGTATGAATTATGATTTCCACCGGACATCGCGAAGAAATTCAAATTGCCAAGTACCAACTCACAAACCTGAGCTATTCGATCAGATTAATGAATTTACTGGGTAAGCCTGTTGAATTCGGCATGAATGTATTACCCGCTTATGCCCAGAATAAAATTCACGAAGCCGTATCCTTATCACTAAGGAAGGCAATCAGCATAGTCAACAGAACCGTTCCCCGAAAAAGAAGTTTTTTAACTTCAACAAAAATTGACCGGGCTGCAGCAATCCTGAGTGGTGGAACCGGCGGCTTCTTCGGCCTTGCGGGCCTAACGGTTGAATTGCCCGTCTCAACAGCCATCATGCTCCGGTCCATTATCAACATTGCCCGGGCCAACGGCATTGACGTTACTTCCGCGGAAGGCAAACTTAACTGCATGGAAATTTTTGCATTGGGAGGCGGAAGCGCGCTCAAGCCGGATGAGAATTCATATTATGCGACCAGGGCTATGCTAGCCAAAACTCTCGAAGAATCAGCCAAATATATTGTAAGGAAGGGGCTCATAGAGGAAGGGTCGCCGCCGATTGTTAAATTCATGGCCCGGGTTGTCTCCCGATTCGGTGTAACCGTCAGCGATAAAATAGCCGTCGAAATGATCCCAGTTATTGGTGCCATAACCGGGGCATCCATAAACCTTATTTTTATAAATCATTTTATCCAAATGGCTGAAGGTCATTTCACAATAAAACGACTCGAGTCAGTTTACGGATTCGAAGAAGTGAGAGCTTGCTATAATTTGCCGGAAAGCTGAAAACATTGCCCTTGAAAATGAGAAAAGCTTACGCCGGCATGGTTTCTTTACATTTGTCATATCAAAATTCGTTATGCTTTTGTGTATCCCGGTGAGCAAAGGGGTTTAGCATCCCAGTAGTCCAAAAATACAAGCACTGTTTTCGTCATTCATGAAACAGTATTTTGAAATTTAAATTTTATAAAAGAGTCCAATAATGGGAATAACCAATTTTTTCTGGCATCCGGTACGTGCCGCCGTTCTGAAACTATTGGAAGGATTAATAAACAACGCGGATTCTTCCTTTGGACAGAAAGCACTAAGTCTGTTCGGTCTTTCCGAAAAAGACTTACAGGTAATAATAAAAGTAAAGCGTATGATAACCCACATAGCAGTGGACGTTGATGACAAAAACAGCGCCCTCCATGTGCGGCTTCGGCTGGCCGGCGAGCCCGATGAACTCTGGATCAGTGCGAACTATATTAAAACCGTAAATGAAGAAAGTACTCTATTTACTCTACAAAACCTGCAAACTTCCAAAGAGTGGATGACCATACTTTTTAACGATATTCTCGTTGGGGAAGTGATCTCCAAAGATGACTTGCAATTCGGTGCCGATAAATTGCTGGGCAAAGTATTGAATAAGATCTTGTAATTGCTCTATCAGGATTTAATGACACCCAAAAACTGAAAATCACACCCTGCTGAAAGTCTGCAACCCAAACTCCCCCCTGAACTATATTACAACACCATACACATGAAGGCAGGGACTACCAAAATTTCTGCAAAATTATACACTTGTCCATTCTATTAGTCAATCAATTGCAGAAGATTTATATAAAAGCAGTGAAAATCAACAAAATTAATGGCACGGCTCTTGCTATATTATTATTGAACTTAAACACCAGCACAGGAGGCTGTGATGAAATCGATGATGAAATTATTCGTATGTGGTTTATTCCTACTGCTTTATTCGCCGGTAAAAGCCGAACCGGTTCCGGCTTATGGACATGTTTCGTTTGCCTTTTTTTATGATCGCCTTGCCCCGCATGGTGAGTGGATTGAATTGGAAGACGGATTGATGGTCTGGCGTCCATTCAGCGTGAGAAACAACTGGTCACCTTATGCATTTGGCGGCTGGGAATGGACACGGTATGGATGGTACTGGAATTCCAACGAACCATATGGTGACATTGTATATCACTATGGCAGATGGTATAACGACGATTATTATGGATGGATCTGGGTACCGGATTATGACTGGGCACCTGCCTGGGTTGAGTGGAGATATGACGATGACTATATTGGATGGACACCGCTTCCTCCGTATGCACGGTTCTCTATTGGAGTCGGTATTACGTTCACACAAGTATATGTTGTCCATTATAATCACTGGAATTTCGTGCCAATGAAAAGATTTTGTGACCCTTATGTTGCAAACTATTTTATCAGTGACCGGATAAAATACAGAGTACACAGCCGCACGGTTGAGCACATCAACTACCGGTATGAAGATAATGTAGCTGCAAACCGCGGATTGGACCGCGATCTGATCCAAAGACGCACGCGCACAACAGTCACAGAACGTCAAATCACCTTCAAAGAGGGAACCGGAACCCGTAATAATGGCAACCGGATTGAAGTGGGGATACCCAGAGCCGAAACCAGGACCCGGGAAATTAAGGATATGAAAATAGTTCGCGGAACAAGAAATTCAACCTTGGAAATGAGTCGTGTGGCAGTTGGCGAAAGACGCAGCAACCTTGAAAAGACCGGGACAAAAACTGACAGCAGAATTGAACGGAAAAATGAGGCTACTCCGGTAACCAGGCAACAACAGCCAGAGCAGAGAAATGATGTCCGTACCCCTGCAAACACAGGAGCAGTAAGAACAGACACCGAAAGAAAAAACAGAAATGAAAATACGGTTGACAGAACACAGCGCACACCAACCGTTGAGAAAAAAGCAGAAAACAATGCGATAAAAGAAAACCGTCAGACACCGAAACAGGAACGCCCCGCCGTTAGAGAAAACCGGACTGCACCTGCCAAGGAAAGGGTTGCAACAGAAAGCAGACCTCAGACAAAAGCACCTGAACGTGCAAAGAAAAACGAACGGGAAAGATAAGCTTGATCAGCTGATAAACAAATCCCGGGCCGTTAAATGGTCCGGGATTTTTTTTGATGACCGGCAAACTTGAATAAAAAGACGTCAATGCTGACTACTGCCTCCATGCAATAAATTTCGCGGAGGCCTGCCCCGATTTCAACAGCTTACCTGAACTCCGAAAGTTTTTTAATTCGCCTCAAGCCACACTGTCAAGTTTTAAGGTTTGGTCGTTATGTTCAATTGATGAGAGGAATCTCGCTTTTGGATTCTTTGACTTTGCCAGTGTTAACGAATACTCAGTTTCGGCAATGAAGACCAAATGGTTGTCTTTATCATAATAAAGGCAATGTGAGCGAAGCTGATTCAGCTCATCGATATCGTTTTTATTGTCATATTTAACCCAAAATGCCTTGTAAGAAGGCATCGACATAAACTCGACGCTTGCTCCAAATTCATTCAGCAGTCTGAATTTCAATACATCAAACTGCAATTCACCAACAACCCCGATAACTTTTTTATTACCCAGGTTTTGGGTGAACAATTGTGCCAGCCCTTCATCCGTTAAATGCTGAATACCTTTTTCGAGCTGTTTGGTCTTGAACGGATCAGTATTACGCACAACCCTGAATACTTCAGGAGAGAACCGCGGAATGCCGGTGAACATGAAATGACCGCCTTCAGTAAGAGTATCTCCAATTTTAAAGTTGCCGGAATCATACAGGCCAATAACATCGCCCGGATAAGCATCGTCCACCAGCGTTTTATCCTGGGCCATGAAGGAGGCAGGATTGGCGAATTTGATCTGCTTGTTCAGCCGCACATTAAGATAGAATTTATTTCTTTCAAATTTTCCGGAGCAAACCCGCAGAAATGCAATTCTGTCACGGTGCTTCGGGTCGAGATTTGAGTGAATTTTAAAAACAAAACCGCTAAAATCTTTATCGCCTGGCTTAACAATACCAGCCGTTGTCTCTCTTTTAACGGGCGATGGTGCATTTTCCACAAAAGTATCCAGCAACTCCCGAATACCAAAATTATTGACTGCACTGCCAAAGAACACGGGCGCCAGATCACCGTTAAGATACTCAGTCACTTTGAAATCATCATAGATGCCGTCAATCAGCTCCACATCATGGCGAAGCTTTGCAGCATCGTCTCCAAATGTTTCATCAAGCCCAGGGTCGTATAAGCCGTTAAACACTCTTACATCTTCCTCAACTTTTTGCTTATTGGTGCCATAGAAGGCGAACGATTTCTTGTAAATATTGTAAACCCCTCTAAACTGATAGCCACTGCCAAGAGGGTAAGTCAAAGGTCTGACCTTAATGGATAGCTTATCCTCAAGCTCGTCTAAAAGCGCGATTGGATCTTTACCTTCCCGGTCGAGCTTGTTGATAAAAATTATCACCGGTGTTTTTCTCATCCTGCAAACCTGCATGAGTTTTTCGGTTTGCTCTTCAACGCCTTTAACACAGTCGATAACCAGTATCACACTGTCAACGGCAGTTAAGGTTCTATACGTATCCTCAGCAAAGTCTTTGTGCCCGGGTGTATCCAGCAAAATGATCTTGTGTTCATGATAATTGAACGACAAAACGGAGGTTGTTACGGAGATACCCCTCTGCCGTTCAATTTCAAGAAAATCGGAGGCGGTGGTTTTCCGGATTTTATTTGATTTAACCGCACCCGCAATCTGAATAGCCCCACTGTAAAGAAGGAGTTTCTCCGTTAAAGTGGTTTTGCCCGCATCCGGGTGACTTATGATCGCAAATGTTTTGCGTTTATTAATTTCGTTTCTGTTGTGCATAATTTCAATAACCTATAGCTTACTAAGAGCCTTACAATTTGTAAAAATCAATTGGGGAAGAGCCGAACATGGCAGCAAACAGTAAATGGCAACAATAAATCCATTTACAGCCAAATTTGAGCGGTATTGCATATTTTATCTTACATAGTGTGTAAATATAAGTAAATAAGGTGATATTTTGAAGTCTTATGGCAGTGACAAAACTCTGCCCCAATTGGATAAATGGAGCGACTGTGAAACGCATTTGAACAAGCCCGGTTATTACTTGCTGTTGTTCATAATTAACCGTCATGCACAAAACTGCCGGAGTTACTGCCGGCCAACCATAAGAAGAAGATACCGGTATAGGAGAAAAACTACCCACAACGCTTTCCCGAAAAACATCATTGCCTGCGCCAAATAATGGTTCGGGGTTACAGGAGCGCTACATATTTTTCACCGTATTTCCATTGGATTTTTGCGCAGATTCTGCCCTTGAAATAAGACTCTTCGGCCCGAATATTGTCCCCAATTTTTTTGATTATAACTATAATTTTTATAACTTACTTTTCTTAGTTATGAACTGTTACTTTTCATTGAAATTTTTGTATCTATCACCCAATTATAGGAGCAGGAATGGTTGAAAGCGATAATTTCCTGAAATATGTGCCTATCTTCGCCGATTTGGCAGAGGAAACCCTTGAGAAAATCGGAAAACTCGGCAAAACGAAAGTTTTTGATAAAGATTCTACCATCCTTATGGAGCACGAGTCCGGTACAGCACTTTTTGTTATCATCAGAGGAAAAGTCAAGGTTTTCAGAGTAAGTGACGATGGCAGAGAAGTCATACTCAGCATTATGAGTGAATCTGATTTCTTCGGTGAAATGGCAATTCTTGATGGGTTGACCCGATCGGCAAATGTTATGTCAATTGAAGAGTCTGAAATATTTATCATTCAGCGTTCTGATTTTCTTGATTTGCTATACCAGCACCCGGAGGTTTCAATTTCGTTGCTCCAGGAATTGACTAAACGCCTTCGCGCTGCAGACATGAAAATTAAATCGCTCTCCCTCAAAGATGCAGAAGGAAAAGTAGCAACAGTAATTCTCCAGCTAGCCGATGATATTGGTAAGATTAGGCAAGGCGTTGTTGAAATTGAAAAGCTCCCTTTTCAGCATGATCTGGCTAATATGGCCGGAACTTCGAGGGAAACAATATCAAGAACCCTGCACACCTTCGCAAAGCGGGGGTTAATTGAAATGGATGGGAATAAACTCCGCATCCTGAATTATGAAAAGTTTAAGGAAAAATTCCAATAATTTATGGCCGGCCAAATAGCAGATCTTCACCTTCATACAACCGCTTCAGATGGCTATTATCCAGTTGCCGGGCTAATAGAGAAACTCAGGGATGCAGGGATCCAAACGTTCAGTATATCAGATCACGATACGTTTGACGCACTGGACGAGGCAGAAAATCTTGCAATCCAGTATAATATGACCCTGATACCAGGAATAGAGCTCAGCGCCTCGCATGAAGGCAAAGAAGTTCATATTTTGGCTTACTTTATTGACCGGACATCGGATGAATTTTGCACACTGCTCGATTATTTTAAGAAAGAGCGGACACACCGTGCAGAACGAATTTTGAACCGGTTAAAACAAAAGGGGTTTCCCATTGAGCTTTCTGAGGTTCTTGACGAAGCAAACGGTGCCCCTATTACCCGTCCGCATATTGCAACTCTTATGCTCAAGAAAGAATATGTAAAAACTTTTCAGGAAGCATTTTACTTATACCTCGCCAACAACGCCCCCTGCTATGAGCCGAAAGTTTACATTTCCCCCTCATATATTTGTGAGACCATAAGCAAATGTGGTGGCGTTTCTCTCATCGCTCACCCCGGGAATCTGCCTGAAAACATCATTATGCATTTCATCGAAGCCGGAATAGACGGTTTGGAGGTCAGTCACCCTTCCCATGGTGGCGAACAAATGCGATTCCTGAAAAAGCTCGCGGAATCTTACTTTCTGCTCACCAGCGGCGGATCGGATTTCCATGGAGGCAGACGCAGCGATGAACACAATCTTGGGAAATTCGGTTGTACGCTTTCAGAAGTCGAAGCGATGAAAAGACGTCTCGTTAAACGAAAACTTGCCTGAGGGATTCCAACACGGAATGAACACTTTTTATCATCACGCGAAAGAGATCCTTGCGATTGAAAAAGCAGTTGGAAAGAAAGAACGGTTCGCTCTGTTCGGAAAACTGCTTATTTCGGCGGCCATCGTTGTTTATTTTATTCATAAGATAAACTTCCAACATGTGATCACTATTTTTGTGACTGCCAACAGCACTCTTCTTATTGCTGCATTCGCTCTTTCTGCCCTGAATATTTATCTGCAGTTCGAGAAATGGAAGCTGATCAGTGATAAATGCCTTGGTGTCAGCGATCCCAGGACATTGTTTCTTTCGTTAATGCATGGTATTGCAGCAGGTTCTTTCACTCCTGCACGAATTGGTGAATACGTAGGCAGAAAGCTTGCCATGCGGAACACCGGGTTGTTTCAGGTTACTGTGGCCACTACGGTTGACAAGTTGTTCAGTCTTTTCGTCACGCTGGGCATTGGTTCTGCTGCCGCCATTATCTGGCTGCATTTTAGAGGGCAGGTGTCCTCTTACATTACAACCGGTCTTTTCATCGTCTTTTGCCTTGGCGCTCTCCTGGTCTCTTATCTTATGACTCACCAAAGCCTTTGGAACAGTTTTCTTATTCAGCAAATAAAGCAGATCAAAATATTTAAAAATATTGCATATAAATTCTCACTATTGAAAAACCTGGACAGCCGCACACTTTGGCACTCCATGCTCCTTAACATTGCATTTTACGCATGTTTTCTTTTGCAATATGCCATTTTACTTAAAGCTTTTGCCCCCGAGGCCAATTTTGTTGAAACCCTGTGGGCAGGCAGTTTGATGTTTTTCGCAAAGACCATCATTCCTGCTATTTCACTTGGAGAATTGGGAATAAGAGAAGGTGCATCGGTATATTTTGCAAAACAATTTTCCATCTCCGAAGCAGCGGGGTTCAGCGCGGCTATTGGAGTTTTTATTATAAACATCGCACTTCCCTCCCTCATTGGAATGGTGCTCTTTTTTAAAAGAGCAGATGATTGAAACTATACTCCTCGTTCTATTTTTCACTACGGCAAGTATTTATCTTTTATTTCTCCTTTTTATACTAAAGGGCCTGACAGCCGTACAGAAAACCCCGTCTGTTCTTTCGGATGCTACTCCCTTTATTTCGGTTGTAATCCCCTGTAGAAACGAATCCCAAAACATTATTGCCAACATACAAAGTGTTCTGGGACAGACATATCCCGCGGACAGATTTGAAGTGATCTACGTGGATGATGCATCAACCGACGATACTGCTGATATAATTATACAATCTCTTCCGTTTTCACGCGGTAAACTGATTCGTCTGTTCGCGGAAACCGGCAAAGGTTCGGGCAAAAAGCATGCCCTTGCGGCAGGAATTGCTGACGCAAGCGGAGAGATCATTATCACCAGTGACGCTGACTGCCTGTATAACCAGTTATGGCTGAAAACCATGGCAGAGCATTTTTCCGAAGATGTAGGCTTCATCTCCGGGCCGGTGGTGTTTAAAAAATATTCTTCTTTTTTTGGATTGATGCAGGCCATGGAATTCGCCGGCTTGGTGCTGGCCGGTGCAGGGCTAATTGGACTAAAAAAACCGGCTATATGCAATGGTGCAAATGTTGCCTACCGTAAAGCTATGTTCGATAAGATCGATGGGTTCAGTGACAAGCATGGATTATCCTCCGGAGATGACGAACTGATAATGAAAAAAGTAAATGAATTGGGCACGCACCGTGTCCTTTTTCTGTTAAAACGCGAGGCCGTGGTTACGACCGATCCGGTGGCAACAGTGAGCGAATTTATGCAGCAGCGTTCACGATGGGGAAGCAAAGGGCTTTATTACGAGAAACCATTTGTTTTGCTAACCCTTGTGCCGGTGTTTTTATTTTTCGTATTACTTATTGTATTTCCCTGGGTCGCTTTCTTCATTAACCAAAACTTGCTCACATGCTTTCTGATTGTTTGCACTCTCAAAGCCTTTTTGGAATTACTCATTTTGCACCGGGGCAGACCCATACTCCAATTCCCATTCCGTTTGGATGCCTTCATCATATGTCAAATTGTGCACGCGCCATATATTGTTGCAGCATCATTGATCGGGTCGATGGGTACGTTCAGATGGAAAGAAAGGGTGCATGCGAAGTAGCATATCCAGACTTAAATACGACCCGTCTTCATTTGGATCGATACTTTTCCCGGACATCCAATGGCGCTCCAAAACCGGCAAAATTCTGCTCACATTTGATGACAGTCCCAATGAAAAGATAACCCTTGAATTGCTTAAAATTCTCTCGGATTTGAGTATAAAGGCGCTGTTTTTCTGTATTGGACGTAATATAATGCAGACCGGTGGACTTGTAGCAGAGATAAGCGCCGAAGGTCACATGCTCGGGAATCATTCCTTTCACCATACTAATTTGCGGAAAACTCCATTAGCTGGGGTAAAACAAGAATTACGCCAAACTTCCGAACTGATAGAGCAAATAACCGGGTCCAGGCCGAAATTTTTCAGACCGCCCTACGGCAGATTCAGCAGATCCATAGTGCGCGCAGCAGCTGAGGAAAATCTAAAAACAGTACTTTGGTCATTGCTCACATTTGATTATAAAAACGACTTAAATCTTCTTAAATTTGCTGTTCAATTCATGCGAAATGATGCGATTATCGTTATGCATGACAATACAAAAAATGCTTCTATACTTCGAGATGGAATTATATCAGTCAATGATTTTATACGCTCACAGAATTTTGCTATCGGAACTCCGCAAGAATGTTTGAAATAATATTTTTGATTCTTTTATGCGGTTATCTGGCGCAGACCGTTCTCTTTCTCATTGGAACAAAACAGCAGTTTCCCCGGCTTCCGGAGGAAGAGCTGCCCAATGTCTCGGTAATTGTTGCGGCAAGGAACGAGGAAAAAAACATTATCGAGTGCCTCCAATCATTAAATGCACTCGATTACCCTGACGGAAAACTTGAGATCATTATTATTGATGATAAATCCACCGATGCAACGGGCAAGCTGATTGCTCAGTTTGTTGCCGGGAAGCCTCAATTTAGGCACATTGAGTCCAGCAAAGAGATTGGCTTTCTGAAGGGAAAAACCAACGCACTTGCCAATGGGCTTTCGATAGCGACAGGCGAGGTAATACTGACAACAGATGCCGATTGCACCGTGGTGCCTGCCTGGGCAAAGACTCTCGCGTCCTATTATACAAAAGACGTGGCAATGGTAAATGGGTTCACCCACCAAAAAGTCAGCGGGCCCTGGACCGGAATGCAGAATCTTGATTTTTTGTATCTGCTGACTGTTGCCAGCGGGACTATCAACTTAAAAGTGCCTTTGAGCTGTATTGGCAACAATATGTCTTATCTGAAGAAAGCGTATGATGAAGTTGGGGGTTATCAAAGCCTCCCCTTCAGCGTGACCGAGGATTTTAATCTGCTCATGGCAATTAAAAACCTCAAAAAATACAAGATCATTTTTCCCTTTGATAAAGCCGCACTGGTAGAATCGCTCCCCTGCCCTGATATGAAATCATTGTTCCACCAAAAGAAACGGTGGGGGGTTGGCGGTCTCAAAGTTCCCCTTATCGGGTTTATTGGAATGGGGACATCCTGGTTAACGCACCTGTGCTTTATCCTGGCAGTTTTTCATTTTTCTGCCACTATCGGTTGGTTAATATTTACCAAAATACTTCTTGATTTTTGGTTATTGGTGCTGGTTTCGAGAGATTTGGGTATTGCTTCATCCGTGAAATATTTCTGGGCTTTTGAAATCTATTATTTCGCTTATGTTTTGCTGCTGCCTTTTGTTGTTTTGCCAGACAGGCAAGTCACCTGGAAAGACCGGATATATCAATAAAATGCTAATTCTCTGTAATTATTACGTAACATACCGCTGCAATGCCTTTTGCAATTTCTGCCACTTCGGCGATCATAACGCGTTTAAAAACACGCCCCGTGCAAAATTTGAAGATTTTGCCAGCAACATTGTGCAACTAAAAAGCCTTGGAGTCCGGTTCATAGACTTAACCGGCGGAGAACCCCTGCTGCATCCGCAAATTGCCGAAATGGCAAAATTAGCACGCGGTTACAAGATGCGAACCAGCATCACAACCAATTGCCTGCTCTATCCAAAGTATGCGGAATCATTGGCCGGGCACGTTAATTTGCTGCATTTCTCGCTGGATTCGCCTGACAAGGACGAACATGATAAAATCCGCGGTGTGAACTGTTTTGAATCCGTTCTCAAATCAATTTCAATTGCGAAAAAGCTCGGGGAGTTTCCTGATATACTTTTCACGGTAACAAACGAAACCTACCAGAAGCTGCCGGAAATGTATGAACTTTCAAAGAAGCACGAAGTGGTGCTCATTGTCAATCCGGTATTCAGCTATTTTGGCAACCCGGGGCTTCATGATGATGCCATTAATTTCATTAGAGCATTTGTCAAAGGGAAATCATCCATTTATCTCAATGACTCTTACCTGCAACTGCGGAAGGACGGCGGCAACCATATTGCCAAGCCGGCATGTAAAGCGGTCACACGGGTGATTGTTATTTCTCCTTCAAATGAAATTATTCTTCCGTGCTATCATTTTTCGAACGAGAAAGTTTTAATCGACCGGCCAATAAAAGAGCTACGGTCATCCGAGAAAATTCAGTCATTTCAAAAGATGGAAGGACGTTTTTCGTTTTGCGAGGGCTGCACGGTAAATTGCTATTTTGAGCCTTCATTTGCCTTTCCGGTGACAAGCTATGCCGTCAGGAGCATTCCCTCAAAATTGAGGTATGGATACCATAAACTTATAAAACAAAAAATTCAGAAGTCATTCAGTTCAGAAAAAACGGACCCCGATAATGCGTAAAATTCTATTTTATATACTTCCTGTTCTCGCAACTGCAACAACTCTTGCTCAATCAGGCACAGTTATGTTCCCCAAAGACCTGGTAGTGGAACCATTTTACGCTAATTTTCTTGAGCCCAAGGTCGGCTTTCTGTTCACAAGCGGTGATAACAATATCAGATTGGATATCGGCGCTTCGAGAGATTTTATTCACATAAAGCCCTTCACAGAAACAACCATTGGTTTTGGTGCTGACTTCTTCACCTATACCAGACTGCGTGGAGAAGAGAGCTTCCGATTTCCCGTTGAAGCGGTTGACTATTTGTTCGGCGTAAATGCAACATGGCTGCAGGGAACCGACAAAGGCGCTTTTGGGCTCCGATTCCGCTATTCCCACATAAGCGCACACTTTGTTGACGGACATTCAGATTCGACTGTTTCACCGGCAACAACACAGGCCTATTGGATTAACAACCTGAGACCGCATATTTACAGTCGGGAATTTTTCGAATGTACGCCATTTTATCAGACTCCATCATCACGAGAATATCTGGGAATTACGTATCTTTTGCATGTCATTCCGGAAAATAAAAATAAAGTCATTTTTAATGGCGGAATTGAATATTTTCTCAGGTTGTTCAACGGAAGCATTAACCCGTTTGCCGCCTATGACTTCAGGAGCGTCACATTTGATAAAACAAGTATAAATAACACAGTGATGGCGGGAATAAAATTCGGCGAGCCCTATGGTCCCGGTTTCAGAGTCCAATATTCCTATTACAACGGATACAATATACACGGAGAATTTTATAATCTTCACGAGACTACATCTTCTATCGGTTTTACAATAGATTTTTAAAATGGCAGAATATTCCAACGACCCGTTTTTTTCTTCTGATCAGAAAGACTACAAAGAGCAAAAGGAAAAGCTTAAATTCTGGTTTCCTCTTTTTCTTTTCATCCTGACGTTTATCACCACCACGCTTGCTGGGGTGGAATGGCAGCGGGGTCTAACATCACCTTTCGATGTGCGAGAATTGTTGATAGGGCTTCCGTATTCATGCTCCATTCTGTTCTTTTTGGCATGCCACGAATTCGGTCATTATTTTGCATCACGCTATCATCAAGTCAAAACGTCACTCCCCTATTTTATCCCGTTTGCTGCGCTGACCGGATTCCTTAACTTCGGAACCCTCGGCGCGGTTATCAAAACAAAGTCACAAATACCCACAAAGAAAGCCCTGTTCGATATTGGTGCATCCGGCCCCATAGCCGGCTTCTTTGCCTGCATCCTGATTCTGGTTTACGGATTCACGCATCTCCCCGGTCAAGAGTTTCTGTTACATATCCACCCCGACTATGGCACCGTGGACTACGGCAAAGGTGGCATTAATCTCATATTTGGCGACACCCTGCTTTTCTCTTTTCTAAGGAACGTCTTAACAACATCACATGATTTTGTGCCGCCAATGAGCGAAATATATCACTATCCGTTCCTTTGCGTCGGGTGGTTCGGACTATTCGTGACCAGCATGAATTTAATTCCGGTAGGACAACTGGATGGTGGGCACATATGCTATGCTGCCTTTGGAGAAAGAAAACATCATCACATTGCCTCAATTTCAATGATCATCCTCATCGTATTGGGTTTTCTGGGTGTGTTGAAGACATTTGCGTTCAGCTGGATCCCAATTGGCTGGATAGGCTGGTTGTTTTGGTCCATTATTCTTTATCTCGTGATCAAAGTAAACCATCCCCCCATTTATGATTTCGAGGAACTTGACCCAAAAAGAAAATATTTGGGATATTTTTCAATGATTATATTTATTTTGTGTTTTTCGCCTTCACCATTCATTCTTCAATAACCAGGTGAGCAGAAAACACCGATTGTATAAAATCAGCGTTTGAAAACAGTAAAATTACATTTGTTAACAGTGAACAGGATATGAATAAACTTAAAATAATGCTTTTTCTTTCAGCCGCAGCCATTGGTATTCTGCTGAATGGCTGCGTGAAGGATTTTTCCACAGCGGTCGATCCGGCGGCACCAATGGCAACCGGTACTCAATCACTTGCCACAACAGTAAAATCGCTTCCCGGTTATATTTTTATCACCAAGGATTCAGTGCTGACATATCAGTTACGCGCTACAAACGCGGCTAATCTCAGCTCTGTTTCAGTAGAGTTATACAGTGATAGTTACCTGATACAAACTGCTGAGTTGTATGATGACGGGAAATCCATCCATGGTGATACTGTTGCCGGCGATTCCCTCTTCACCGGAATAGGAAATTTGTCCACTTCGATGCCCAACGGGACCTACCGGGTTGTATATAAACTAACGATGCTGAACGGCCTTGAAAACATTTGCGCCGAACAATCATTCTTTTTTATCGGGAAAAACACTGCTCCGGTAATAAGCAATTTTACATGCAGCATACCCGATACAATCGTGGTCAACGATAACATTCCTTTCCTGTTTACGCTGAAAGTTTCAGACGCCGACGGGGCCAAGGATATCGTAAGCGTTCCCATTGAGGTTGTGCAGGCAAGCGGCGATCCACTCCTGTTATATCTGATGGACGATGGACAATTTAAGGACGCAACTGCCCACGATGGTATTTATTCGCTTGGACTGGCATTCGGGCCGGAAAACACCAAGGGAACATACCATTTCAAATTTTATGCGAAGGATCGTGCAGGAGCACACAGCGATACTTTAAAACATGATATAACACTGCAATGATGAAAAAAAGCTTTATTCTCTTACTCGTATTGTTTACTGCCGCATATGCGCAGAACAAAAATTTCAGATTCCACCTTCAGGGGGAACAGAAAACGTTCAACAAGATCAATGATGAAAACCCCTCAAGTAACGCAATTAATGATATTCTTATTGTTGGCGACACCATCTGGCTTGCGACTTCCAACGGATTGAGCAAGTCCATGGATAACGGACTCTCGTGGACAAACTACTACAACACCAACGATTTCGGTACAGAAAGCGTTTCAGCATTGGCCTATGATACAATTACCCACTCGATTTGGGCGTCACTTGCACATTCAAAAGACGTAAGTGGAAGTGCACTTCCGGAAGGTTCAGGTTTGCGCTTTTCAACCAATAACGGCGCCACCTGGTATACCGTTCCCCAGCCGATTGATTCGCTGAAAGATTCACTTGAGACGTATGGGTATCAAGGCAAAAACATGCTGCATGCATTGCCCGTGACGGTTCGTGTGCAGAACATTACCTACGATATCGCGATAACCCGTAATGTTATTTGGATCGCATCATTCGCAGGCGGGCTCCGCAAGAACAGGATTGACAGCCTCATCGCAACTCACGGACAGGCTCCGTGGAAGCGGGTTGTTCTGCCGCCGGATTCCAAATACAGCCTCAATCCGGCAGATACAAACCTGAGTTATACCTTCTGCCTTTCACCGGTAAGCGGGACTTATTGTTCACAGGACAATTATAATTACCGGGTATTCTCGGTGGCAAGTGCGGAAAATGGCGTGTTATATGTTGGCACCGCCGATGGAATTAACAAAACTTCGGATGCATTAAAATCTCCATTATCAAATGACAGCACCGCCTGGGTAAAATTCAATCACCAGAAAAACCCTGATTATGCAATCACCGGTAATTTTGTAGTTGGATTGCAATTCAATGAATATGATAAAACGCTTTGGGCCGTAACCTGGAAAGCCACCGACAATACCGAAATGAACGGAGTAAGCTTCACCAGAGACGGCGGAGCCACATGGCAGACAACACTCCGCGATCACAAAGCTTATAATTGTGCGGTGAATAAGAATATTATTGTTTTTCCAACAGAGGACGGTGCATTCCGGACTACTAACCTGGGAGACTCATGGCTGGTTGCAGGAAAGATAACTGATTCAAAGACAAAAGTGACTTTGCAGTCAAGTGTTTTTTATGCCGCGGCATTTTCCACAAATGGAAATCAGTTATGGCTGGGATCAAGCGAAGGCTTGGCAGTTCAATCGGGCTACGCACAGGCATGGACAAATGATTGGAAATTATATATTGCATCACAGAAACTTTCAAGCGGATCTGATTCTCACGCGTTCCCCAATCCGTTTTCACCAAAGACTGATATCTGTAAGATCAAGTATTCAACGGGCGGGAGCTCTGAACAGGTTACCATACGGATTTTTAGTTTTTCAATGAAGTACATTAGAACAGTTATTCAGAACGCGCAACGGGGAAACCCCATTGGCGTTATCAATACAACTGCGACCGATGGTGTGAATGGAGTTGTTGATTTCTGGGACGGGAAAGATGATTCGGGGAATGTTGTTCCGAACGGCGTTTACTTCTATAGAATTGACATTGGGTCCAAGGATCCGGTTTTTGGCAAAATAATGGTTTTAGAATGAAAACATTACACTTTATACTTTGTTTCTTAGCCGTTGGGATCATCGCATATGCCCAACCAAAATTTGAACCCACTAATGCGGCTCCCGGTGAATTCAGCAGAATGGGTTTTCTGCCACGTGGTATAGCAATGGGAAATGCTCTCTCGGCTGTAACCACCGGCAATCTCTCAGCATATTACAATCCTGCCCTTTCTGTGTTTCAGGAGGACAACTACGCTGAAGCCTCCTATACGTTTCTCAGTCTTGACCGCCATTTGAATTTCATCAACTTCACCAGAAGATTTGAATTTGGCGCCAGAGACTCCGCGGGAAAACCCAAGGCAACAGCGGGGTTAAGCATCGGGCTGATCAATTCAGGTGTCAGCAATATTGATGGCCGCGATAATGATGACAATCCGACCGGACAATTAAAAACATCGGAAAACTTATTGTTCTTTGCCTTCGCCAATAAGTTTTCGAAAAAGGTTGCCATCGGATTCGGTGCACGACTCTATTACTACAAGCTGTATGAGAAAATCACTTCAACGGCCGTAGGATTTGATTTGGGAATTATTTATTCGGTTGCGGACAATGTGAAGGTAGCTTTAGTTCTCCAGGATTTGAATGCAACTTACAAATGGGATACATCGAGTCTGTACAGCACAAATGGACTTTCAACCTCTACGCTTTTCCCGACAACAAAGAAGATTGGTGTGAGCTATTTTGTGAATTCCATTAACGCCCTGTTCTCGTCGGAACTGGAATTCAACAGCTATGGCAGACGATTGCTGCGCCTAGGTGGTGAGTCACAAGTAATTCCTGAGCTGGCAGTACGCGCAGGATTGGACAACGTCGTTTTGAACAACGGGGATGAGCTCATGCAACCAACATTGGGCTTCGCGTTTAATCACCATTACAGCGATAAATTGTCGCTTTGCTTCAATTATGCATTTGCAGTGGAACAATATTCACAAACGCCCCGGCATTCAATCGGTATCGGCTTTTTGTTTTAGTATCCGGCATCTGATCTGGAAGACGGTTGAGTTATTTGGGATAAGGCGCCAGGCAAGGGTTTTAACTTAGTGCAAGCTGACCAATAAATTGTCTCAGGTATAGTTCGAATTAGATAGATTCCCCCCGATAGGATCGGGACAAGCGCCTCGCTAAAAGCGGGATTTCGGCTGCACTCAGCATTCACGTGAAAGACAATCGTCAGAAAGCAAATTACGTTAACACATGGCACGACGTGACGGGAATGACATTCGTTCTGTGCATTCGTTAAGCTGACACCATTGCTCAACAGACGGGAGCATGACTATGGAACAGATATTAGCAGATGGAAAGTCAAACAAAGGGGAAAGTACAGGGCCGATTTCAGACTTGTAAAATTGGGCAGCAGACAGTAGTTTTATAGTTTATGTTTATTAAAAAGTATTATATCATTTGGATTTAAAGTAGTTTATGAAAAGAACAATTTTCCTCATACTCATCACCTTCAGTTTTCAGTATTTATACTCGCAATCCGCAGGATTGACCGGGCTCTCTTTCCTGAAAATTGGAGTTGGAGCAAGAAATATTGCACTTGGAGATAACGGCACCACCTTCTCAAACGATGCTACCGCCATCTTTTATAACCCGGCAAATCTTGCAACGATGAAAGGAAATGAAATTTTTATTATGCATAATTCATGGATACAGGATGTATCTGCCGAAGCGCTTGCAGTGAAATTTGATCTCTGGGGCCTCCCGCTGGGGATCGGGTTGAACTCAACCAGTGTTAGCGATATTCCGGAACGGACAGTAGCCGGTGACAAGATAGGGTCATTTGATGCACACTATTTTTCCGGTGCATTGGCAACAGGCTTCCAGATAACGGATAACCTCAATGCCGGTTTTGCCTTTAAGTTCCTCTACGAAAACATGTTCTCCGATGAGGCACAGGGATACGGTTTTGATTTTGGCTTTACCTATAACGAAATCATTCCAAATCTCTCCGCGGCTGCTGCACTTAAAAACCTTGGATCAATGACCGAGTTGCGGAACCAAACTTCCAAACTGCCAACCGAGTTACGTGTTGGAGCTCTTTATGCTATCCCGGCTTATCATGAGTTGTTTTCCTCTAAGGTCTCAGTTGAGTACCAAAAATATACCGAATTAACTGATTCGCATATTAATTTTGGCGTTGAGACTATCTATAATTCAATGTTCGCTCTGCGCCTTGGGTATATGACACAATATGAAGCAAAGGGATTTACGGCCGGAATTGGTTTCAAGTGGAACATAGTTAACGTAGATTATGCCTTCACACCGTTTAAATATGATTTAGGCTCTACACAAACGGTTTCCATAAGAGCAGCATTATAAGATAACTTCCATTGTTTCTTACTGGCCACCAGGAAGCAACAACAGTCAAGTGATTTGCCGTTGGGACCATATCCGATGGCAACTCAAACATTTGGCAAAGCATCTAACATTTTACCAAAAAGCAGTTTACTTCCACAGTCGATAGCATTATGACAGAATCTGCGAACAAGCTTTCTTCCTCTATTCAGTATATCAAGACCGTTGGGCCAAAACGTGCTGCGCTGTTTGAGAAAGCCGGAATTACCACTATAAGAGATCTGCTGTTTTGCTTTCCTTCACGACACCTTGACAGAAGCAACCTCCTCAATTCCAACGAAGCTTTCAAGCATGTTGCACAGGGATATGCCGGTGAGATCACAATAATCGGGAAAGTTGTCTCAACAGATTCGAGACACGTTCACGGCAAGGAAATTCTTACGGTGTCCTTCAGAGATGGATCTGGATTTTTCCAGTGTGTTTGGTTTCAGGGTGCCAAATTCTTTGTTGACCGCTTCCACCCCGGTGATACCTTTGCCATCTCTGCCAAACCAGCTATTTCAAAATACGGCGATCTGCAATTCTCACACCCTGACTTTGATGCCATATCTGAAGATGAATCTCAGGTTTTTTTCAGCACAGGGAAGATTATTCCCTTCTACCGCATTCCCAAAGAATTGCGCCAACGAAATATTGGCGATCTCAGTTTCAGAAAGATCATTGCATTCGCCGTTGATGGTTACTTACAGTATATTGAAGAGTCTCTGCCACAGAACCTGCTTGAAAAGTATAAGCTTATGCCGTTGAAAGAAGCAATACTTCATATGCACTATCCGGAGAGCACTGAGGATTATGAGGAAGCTAAAAGACGGTTTAAGTTTGAAGAACTCTTCTATATTGAGCTTATTGTCGCCCTCAGGAAATACACTTTTAAGGAGAAGATCAAAGGAACAGTAAAGAAAATCAATTCCGATCTGGTGAAGCGCTTTATTGCTTCGCTGCCCTTCACGCTTACCCGTGCACAACGAAATGCTTTGACAGATATCTATCACGATTTGTCCAAAGAGGAACCAATGAACCGCCTGTTGCAGGGGGATGTAGGAAGCGGCAAAACAATTGTTGCACTCATAGCAATGCTGCTTGCGGTGGATGATGGATTTCAGGCAGCTATAATGGCACCAACTGAAATTCTTGCAGACCAGCACTACCGGAATATTTCGCACCTGCTGAGCCTGTTAAAAGAAAAATATCCCGAACATGACATCAGTTGCTCATTGCTTCTTGGCGGACAAACCAAATCGAAGCGTGCTGCTGAAACAACACGCATACTGGCCAAGGAATCACAAATAATAATTGGTACACACGCCATTTTTGAAGGAGATATTGTCTTCAATAAACTTGGGCTCGTGGTAATTGATGAACAGCACCGGTTCGGCGTAATCCAGCGTGCACGACTCATTAAAAAAGGTGAAGCGCCAGATTGCCTGGTCATGTCTGCAACACCCATACCCCGCACTCTTTCCATGACGCTTTACGGTGATCTTGACGTTTCGATCATCAACGAGATGCCCAAGAACAGAATCCCCATTCGCACCAGTCTGCGTGGTGACAGCAGACTGCCATTGATCTATAAATTTGTGGTTGATGAAGCAAAAAAAGGCTGCCAGTCATTTGTGGTTTTTCCCCTTGTTGAAGAATCAGAAAAACTCGAACTGAAGGCTGCTACCCAGCACTATGAAGAGCTCACATCCACTTATTTGAAGGATGTTAAAGTTGGACTGTTGCATGGCCGGATGAAGTGGAGAGAAAAAGAAGAAGTGATGCTCAAGTTCAAGGAAAAGGAATTTGACGTGCTCATTTCCACCACGGTCATTGAGGTGGGTATTGATATTCCGAATGCAAACATCATGATCATTCATGACGCACATCATTTTGGGCTAAGTCAGCTTCACCAGCTGCGCGGCAGAGTGGGTAGGGGCACAATGCAGGCGCATTGCATATTGGTAGCACCGGATGAGATTGCCGCTAAATCCGAACGCTTCAGCGGCAAGGTTGATTACCTGTCCCCTATCCTTCTTGAAAAATTCAAAGCATCTATCCGGCTGCAAACGCTTGTGCAACATCTCGACGGGTTCAAGATAGCAGAGATGGATTTGAAACTGCGTGGGCCCGGTGATATCTTTGGTATTCTGCAGAGCGGTTTCCCAGAGTTCAAGTTTGCAAATATTGCCGAGGACATCGAACTGGTATTTCAGACAAAAGATGAAGCATTCAGGATAGTGGAGAAGGATCACCATCTTGTGAAACCAGACAATGCTTTGATAAAATCAAATTTGACGCATCATTATTCGCAGAATTTGCAATACGCGAAGATTGCGTAAATTTTTAACTCTAATTTCGAAATCAAAGCGGTACACGGATCCCTGCAAGGCTGTCGTATGGTATATTTCTCGCTGAATTGTGTTTTATAACACTTTGTTTAAAGGCGCTAATCGTGAGATTGCTTCGTCCCAGAAGGGCTCGCAATGACTTTTCTTAAGTCATAACGGGACCCCAATCTTCAGGAACATCGATTGAAACGGATTAACGCGGATAAAAGAAAAAAAAATTAAGAAAACCGCTTAAACTGTATTGACCCTACCTTTTTAAATTATATCCGTGTATATCCGTTTCGATCCGTGTTATCCACGTACCATTCGAGTTCCTGCTTGTAAATCGACACATGGGAAAAGGGGTGCCCGTCACGCACGCCCTCTCAATTCATCTTTCCAATATTTCCCCTATATTTGAATTGTATCAATAAAAAATTTAAAATTTTACTCCGGATCATTATATGAGTCTTATCGTTCAGAAATTTGGCGGTAGCAGCGTTGCCACACTCGATAAAATAAAAAAAATTGCAGAAATAATCGGTACTGTAAAGGCATCGGGACATGATGTGGCGGTTGTCGTTTCCGCCATGGGAAAAACCACCAATCAGCTCATTGAAATGGCTCAGGAAATTTCAGCCGACGCACCCAAACGTGAAATGGATATGCTGTTAAGCACGGGAGAGCGTGTCACTATGTCGCTTTTATGCATAGCGCTTAATGAAATAGGCATAGCCGCGGTTTCACTGACGGGTTCACAGGCCGGCATTATCACCAATGACCGGCATAATGATGCCAAGGTGATCGAGGTGCGTCCCTTCCGGGTTCAGGATGAACTGGCAGCAGGAAAAGTGGTGGTTATAGGCGGATTTCAAGGAGTAAGTTACCGGCGGGATGTTACCACCCTGGGAAGGGGCGGATCAGACACCTCAGCCGTTGCTCTTGCTGCAGCGCTTGATGCCGAACGATGCGAAATATATTCAGACATTGATGGAGTTTATTCGGCAGATCCCGCAATCATAAAAGATGCCCGCCACCTGCCGGAGATATCCTATCAACAGATGCAGGAGATGAGCACTGCCGGGGCAAAGGTGCTCAATGCCCAGGCAGTCCAGTTTGCCAAGGAATCCAAAATAGCCATTTATGCACGAAGCACTTTTGCCCCAGGAAAAGAGACCGTTGTCCGCAAACTTGCACCGGGACAATTGAAAGGTGTAAAAGCCGTCGTGCACGAAAATGATATTGTGCGTATTAAGATGCAGATAGAGCAGGAACAATTTTCTCTGCTCTTAAACCGCTTGAAAGAATTAAGCGTCCAAATGAAGGAATTGAGTTGTTCCAGTTCTGATGAATGCAAGGGATACAACCAGCTTTCGTTTATCCTTTCAACAAAAAATATTTTCTCGTGGGACTCCCTTAAAACTGAACTGGTATCTATATTCAGTGATAAAATTCGGATCGAAGAGGGTCTTGGGGCGGTATCACTGATTGGTGACGGAATAAATGATGACAATATGGTTTTGCATGAGACGCTCCAATTGCTTGAAAGCAACAGCATCGTTGTCCGGGGAATTACGACAACGTCATTCAGAATATCACTGCTGGTGCCCAAAGATTCAGTAGTCCAATGCGTTGAATTATGCCATAAACAATGGATTGCCTAAACATCCCGGGTGCATAATTCCGATAATAGAAAGTGTTAAAAGTCAAAGGCAAGTATAAATATCCAGCTTTTGAAACCAGCTCATATATACCCCAATACAACGGTTGGGGTGGCTTTATTCTTCGACATCCACCTGCAACCCCCAGACGAGTAACGACTTTTATTCAACTTCCTGGCTTCCGATTCAATTTCGCAATAAACGATTATTCACCTCCAATTTTCCGCCGGAAGAGTTTGTTCGTTAAATTGACGCCTATCAGCTCACGGATTTCGATAGTACTGAACCTCGTCGGAGACGGGCTAGCAATGACATTTCCCGAGTAGCGCGACACCTTTCCAGGTAAGCGCTTCCTGGCTTAACAGAGAAATCGCGAAAAACTTAATATCCATTTTCGTGCCAAAAAAACGGGCGCATCTTTGTCCCTTTTGAGAACTCCGCTCTACAAATCAAGAACGGTTGCCAAATATCAACCAACGCTTCACAAATTATGCAAAATTAAGCCCCTTTATTTATGGCATTTGGCATCAAACTTGCTATCCGCAATTAACATTTATTACTCTAAGAGAGAAACTATGGATCAGCAGATATTTGCACATTATGCAAAACAAGATAAAAGTTCGCTAATTCCGCTTCTCCAGGAAGTTCAGGAGTTATACGGATACCTTCCCGAAGATGCACTGACGGAAGTTGCCGAGTATGTCGGCCTCCCCCTTAGCCGTGTTTACGGCGTTGCCACTTTTTACAACCAATTTCGGTTAATGCCGTTGGGCGAGAACGTAATCCGTGTTTGCCGTGGCACAGCCTGCCATGTTAAAAATTCGGCTAATCTCCTCTTTGCCCTTGAGAATACGCTCGGTATTAAAGCCGGCGAAACAACACGAGACAGGAAATTTACTATTGAACTGGTAAACTGCATTGGCGCATGCAGCATCGCACCGGTTGTTACTGTCAACGAGGACTATCATGGAAGAATAACAACCAAAGATATTCCAAACATTGTTAAAAAATACACGGCAAAACCGAAAGCCGTCCTGCAGGACAAATCGGTAGAAGCGGAGAATGCATGAACACGTTCCTGGATAAATGTTGTGATGAATGTTGGCACACGCAGGACAAGCCCTGTGATCTCTTCGTCCGTTGTGCTATTGAAGGACCCCTCTGCCACCACAATAAAGAATGCCGCGACAAATATTTAAGCCTCAACAACAAACTCACCTATAAAGAACAGGAATTGCCCATTATCTTCATCGGTATGGGGACCTGCGGACTCGCCTCGGGTGCAAAAAAAGTTGAGGAAGCCATCCGCGCAGAGCTTCTCAAACTGCAAATTGATGCGGTTATTGAACCAACCGGCTGCATAGGATTTTGTGCCCGGGAAGTTATTGTTGACATCAAACTGCCCGGAGAAGCACGGGTGTCGTATTGTGAAATAACCCCTAAAATTGTAGCAAAGCTGATTCAAAAAACAATAATTGAAAAAGATATTTTTACCGAAAAACTTCTTGGAGCACATGAACCTCATTCCAAGAACATACCGTTGCTGAATGATGATCCGTTCTTCAAACAACAGGTGAAAATTGTATTGAAAAATTGCGGTGTCATTAATCCCGTCTCCATCGATGCGTATATAGCGATGGGTGGTTTTGGAGCTATTGACAAAGCACTGAGACGTATGAAACCGTTTGAAGTGATCACCGAGGTGTTGCAGAGCGGGTTGCGCGGACGAGGCGGAGCCGGCTTCCCTACAGGAAGAAAATGGGAACTGGCCTATAAACAAAAGTCCGTCCAAAAATACCTGGTCTGTAATGCTGACGAAGGCGATCCGGGTGCCTTTATGGACAGATCAGTGCTTGAAAGTGATCCGTTCCGTGTTGTTGAAGGCATGATCATTGCCGGTTACGCGATAGGCGCCTCTGAAGGATATATTTACTGCCGCGCTGAATACCCATTGGCAATTGAGCGCTTAAACAACGCAATCAAACTCTGCAAAGAATATGGATTGCTTGGTGACAACATTCTTAACAGCGACTTCAGTTTTAATCTGAAGATTAAAAAAGGTGCTGGTGCCTTTGTATGCGGTGAAGAAACCGCACTTATTGCCTCTATCGAAGGTAAGCGCGGTATGCCTAAACCGCGCCCGCCATTCCCTGCTATTTCGGGATTGTTCGGCATGCCGACCGTTATTAACAACGTTGAGTCATTCGCAAACGTCACGTCCATAATTGGAAACGGCGCTGAATGGTTCTCCAAAATTGGAACGGAGAAGAGCAAAGGAACAAAAGTGTTCGCACTCAGCGGTAAGATCCGCAATACCGGTCTCGTTGAAGTTCCGATGGGGACAACGCTTCATGAAGTCGTGTTTAACATCGGTGGCGGTATACCAAACGGCAAACGGTTTAAAGCAGTTCAGATCGGCGGACCATCCGGTGGATGTCTTCCTGAAAGTGTTATTAACACCAAAGTTGATTACGAATCACTCAAGGAAGTTGGTGCGATGATGGGTTCAGGTGGCTTTGTTGTTATGGATGAGGACACCTGTATGGTTGATATTGCAAGATACTTCCTCACATTCATACAGAATGAATCATGCGGGAAGTGCGTTCCCTGCCGTGAAGGCACCAAGCGGATGCTTGAAATTATCGAACGCGTTCCGACTTCATACCGGTTCACAAAAACTAAGAGTGACCAATTACAACGTTTTAAAGGAATGATCAATTTGCAGCGTTTGGCGGGTGTTATCCGTGATACGTCACTATGCGGATTGGGACAATCTGCCCCTAACCCTGTTCTCTCGGGGTTGCAATATTTCCGGGCAGAATACGAAGAACACTTGTACGAACGTAAATGTTCGTCAGGTGTCTGCAAAGAATTGCTGATATACACAATCGACAACAGCAAATGCACCGGCTGCGGTGTCTGCGTGCGCAAATGCTCTGACCAGGCGATCCTGGGCGAGAAGGGTCATGCACATTACATCGTGGAAGATAAGTGTGTCAAATGCGGAATGTGCTTCGAAGCGTGCAGATTCGACGCCGTGAACATCAACTAACGAATTGAATATCAGCGAGGAAAATCATGGTAGAATTAACAATTAATAAATTACAAGTAAAAGCTGAAGAAGGGATGACCATCCTGGAAGCGGCTAAATCAGTAGGTATTTCGATACCTACGCTCTGTCACATGAAAGATCTTATTCCAAGCGGCGCCTGCCGGATTTGTTCGGTTGAAGTTGATGGAATGCGTGGTTTGGTGCCCTCTTGTGCGTATCCCGTCAGCGAAGGAATGAATGTCGAAACAAATTCGCAACGCGTACGGCGAGCACGCAAAACGATAGTGGAACTGCTGGTTGAAGATCACCCACAGGATTGCCTGGTGTGTGTTCGCAATAGAAATTGTGAATTGCAGACGCTGGCAGAACGATATGGATTGCGCGAACACCGTTTTCATGGTGAATCGAAACAACATCATGTTGATGTTTCCAGCCCATCACTCGAACGTGACCCGGCCAAGTGTATTCTTTGCGGCAGATGCGTTCGCGTTTGCAACGAAATCCAGAAAATCGGCGCAATTGACTTTGTGAACCGCGGTTTCAAGAGCATCGTTACTACTCCATACAATAAAGGACTGAACGTCAGCGATTGCATACTTTGCGGGCAATGCGTTTTGGTTTGCCCTACTGCCGCTCTTCGCGAGAACAGCAGCGTGAAATCCGTTTCAACTGCTCTTGAGTCAAAAACGAAATATACAATAGTCCAGGTGGCTCCGGCAGTACGTGCAACCTTAGGCGAAGAATACAATATGCCGCTTGGCACGGATGTCACCGGCAAAATGGTAACCGGCCTCCGCCGTTTAGGTTTCAAAAAAGTATTTGACACGAATTTTGCAGCCGATTTGACCATATGGGAAGAAGCCAACGAACTGATACACCGGATCACCAATAATGAACCGCTGCCGATGTTCACGAGCTGCTGCCCGGGTTGGGTTAAATACATCGAAACCAACTACCCCGATCTGCTGAAATATGTCTCCTCGTGCAAATCACCGCACGAAATGGAAGGCGCAGTTCTGAAGACCTATTATGCAAAAAAACTGGGCATCAATCCGAATGATGTATTTGTTGTGTCGGTTATGCCTTGCACTGTTAAAAAATTCGAAGCTTCACGTTCGGAATTAAGTGAACACTCATTGCCGGATGTTGACGCGGTTATCACGACACGCGAACTGGTACGCTTTTTTGAAGTTGCCGGTATTGATTTTGAAGACCTGAACGACGGTAAGTTTGACGATCCGCTCGGAGAGTCGACCGGAGCTGCCGCGATTTTCGGTGCATCTGGCGGTGTTATGGAAGCTGCATTGCGGACAGCATATCACAGCTTGACCGGCGAGCATCTTGAGAATATGGAATTGAGTGCCATACGAGGTGCTGAGGGCGTTAAGGAAGCCAGCATTGATATTAACGGAACCGTTATTAATGTTGCCGTTGTAAACGGTATCGGTAATGTTCCAGAAGTGCTGAACGACTTACGCAACGGAACCTCAAAATATCACTTCATCGAAGTGATGGCCTGCCCGGGTGGCTGTATAAACGGCGGCGGTCAGCCCATTCATCAAAAAACTGATAAGGTTATTCAGCGGATGAAAACACTTTACGAGATCGATAAAAAATCGAGTCATCGCCGTTCGTATGAAAACGAATCCATCAAGACGTTATATAAAGAATTCTTCGTGGAACCCGGGAGTCATGTAAGTCATGAGATATTGCATACTTCCTACCACAATAGAAAGAAATAATTTTTTTAATTAAATTTTAGAGCCGTTCAGTGATGGACGGCTTTTTTTTATGCATTATAAATCCCTGCCAGACCATTTGCTGATGAAAATGTTATTAACTAGTTCCTCTTCAGCAGTTGCTCCCAATGCGGGTTACGCTTCAGAAAGCTTTCCTCAACATTTGCTTCCATTTCCAGGAACAGCTTGTTGGGTATGGTGAACGACAGTAAATCCTTGTCAACATACCGTCGGACGGTTATATCGAAAAAGCCAATTGTCGCACGTGGGTTTTCGCGTTCATTCTCCTGATAACCGAAGAGCAGCGACTGACAACCAGCGCAGAACGGGGCCATTACACTATCATATTTCCCACTGTTGTAATTCGCCAGCACTACCAATGCAGACAGTTGGTCCGGGTTTACGAAATAAAGGACCGAAGAAATGGCCTCCCCATCAGAAACCTTACCGAGTGGCTTAAACATAACATACCGGGCAGGCACTTCGCGCATGGGCATGCCTTCTACCCATTCGAGCGCTTTTTCAGGACTCTTGCAATAGAATTCACCTTCCCGTCCGGCAACCGTTTGACCGTCACTATAAACGTACTCATCGAATCCCGTTGACAGGAATTTATGAATGGGCAAGGTTGTGTAGCAATTACCAAAACCCAGCCCTGTACCACCACCCTGGCAACCGAATGTTTTCCGGTCGAACACGGCCGTCTTACCCTTGCTTGCAGCTATCATCATGTTGGCAACGCAGCCCCAGCCCCCTTCCTTGAATTGGATGGCCTCATCAGGCCTGGTATCTGTTAGAATGATTGCCACCGGATGTGATTTCAAGTTGAGCGCTTCGGCTATGTTGCTGTTCATTTTTATCTATATTTTTTGTTTCGCAAAACAAATTTACCAAGATTTTATGAAAAGGATTGTAATAAAAGTCAGGAATCAACGCAAACTATGCACTAATTATCTTTCGACTTAGCGAAGGTAAAATTGCCTCCGCTATTAAGGGAAAGCCCGCAATAATGTATTTGTGTCAGACAAATTTTCACCCTAACTTTAGCTATCATAAAACGTAAGCACTATGAAGAAATATCTTTACATTATAATTCTGATCACAGCTCAACAAATGATCTTTGCACAACCCGACTTTCAAAGATTTTTATCGGATATTGCACCCATATCCAGCAGCACAACCAGACAGGCAATGGTTGACAGCTTTATCACAAAAGTGAAGCAAGCAGGAGGGGGACCGGTCGTCAACGGAAACGTCGCATCGTTCCTGTATCAGGGAACTGCGGCCTCAGCAGTTGTGACCGGGGACTTTAATTCCTGGGGAATAACCACATCTATGACCAAGCTTGCGGGGACGAACCTGTTCTACTATTCCGCTCCCTTTCCCTTGAATGCCCGGCTCGATTATAAATTTATTATTCCGACGAATAACTATATACTTGACCCCTTAAATTCACACACCTGTTCCGGGGGATATGGCCCCAATTCAGAGCTTGCCATGCCGGAATATGTGCAGCCATGGGCAATAAATCTGCGCGGTGCCCCGCGGGGAACGATCATAAATAAGACCATATATAGCACAAACCTTTCAGCCACCTATCAGCTTTATATCTATTTGCCTCCAGGTTATAACAGTATAGGTGCACAAATGTATCCGTCAGTTTATTTTCACGATGGACAGGAATACTTGAGCTTGGGAAGCGCTCAGAACGTAATTGAAAATTTACTGGACAGCAATAAGATCGTACCTGCTATTGGTGTTTTCATACAGCCGATTAACCGGACCGAAGAGTATGCCGGCTCAAAGCGAAATGCTTACCGGCTTTTCATTGTTAACGAACTGGTTCCCTATATTGATGCCAACTATCATACAATTAAATCGCCCCGACACAGGGTAGTGATAGGCACGTCTTATGGGGCCAATATCTCTGCATTGATCGTTTATAACCATCCCGATGTATTCGGCATTTGCGGACTTCATTCCCCCGCTTTTTATGCCAACAATAACGAGGTTCTCAATCTGATTCTGCCCGCGCCGCCAAAAGACGTGCAATATTATTCAGCCTGGGGCACTTTTGAGGAAACTTATACCTGGATGCGCCCATTCAGAGACTCGTTGAAATTACACGGTTTTAAATTCGACTGGCTGGAACGTCCGGAAGGGCACAGTTGGGGTTTGTGGCGGGCAACGCTCGACTCAATGCTCATTTCGCTATTACCTAATGGACCATCGCATGTCGAAGGCACAACGGCGCCACAAGACAAGAAGTTTTCGCTTAAGCCGTGCTATCCAAATCCTTTTAATGGAATGACAACTGTTGAATACAAACTTACAACCGCTGGAATTGTTAATCTGTCTCTGTATGATGTTAGCGGGAAACGGGTAAAAGGAATTGTTCACCAATGGCAGGAGAGCGGCAGTAAAACGCTGCATCTTTCTGCGAACGATCTTGCAAGCGGCACGTATTTTTTACGACTGCAAGTAAATGATGCAATTGAAACACGGGCAATTGTTCTTCTGAAGTAGTGCCAATGATCAAGCTGATTTTTATGGTTTCATTGATTAAAAGTATAGAATTTGATAATGGCTGGCAGCACCTTTTGGCATAATAACATAACTATTGACTAATTCAGGAACTTGACCGATGAATTTAAAGTATCATCATCTGGGTATTCCCACCAGGGAATCAAAACCCGGAGAACAATATTTACCTGATCACAAGATCTACCACTCCGGATATGAACAAAGCGAATACGGTATAGAATGGATGCGATATGAGGAAGGGTGCAATCTTCCGGAAATCGTAAAAAATGTTCCACATGTAGCCTTTCTGGTTGATGATGTATATGAAGCAATTAAGGGCAAAAAAGTAATAATTGAGCCGAACAGCCCTTCGGAAGGCACACTTGTCGCTTTTATCGAAGAGAACGGTGCCCCTATAGAATTTATTCAAACAGATGGGAAACAGATTGTCTAAACTGTCAGCGAATCTCAAAGAGCCACAGCCAAATAAAAGCATTACCTTACTAAACGTTCCGCTTTTTTCCCAATTTGAAGTGAGCGAACTCAGGCAAATATCGGGATTCAGCAGCGTAAAACGCCTGAAAAAGCATGAACCTATTTTTCTTCAGGGAGACGTTTACACGGGGTTTTACCTGGTGCTCAAAGGCCGGATTAAGGTATATACGCTTTCACCCGACGGGAAGGAATCAATAGTTCACCTGGTGCGGCCTTTTGATCCGTTTGCCGAGGTACCACTCTTTGAACAGTTGAAACACTACCCGGTCAGTGCGCAGGCCCTGGAGGAGAGCATAGTGTTTTTTATCCCAAAAGATGATTTCATCCGCTTCATTGAAGCCCACCCGCAAATCTATTTCAAGATAATTACAGGGTTTGCAAAGAAACTTCGTGAACTGACCACTCGCCTTGAGAGTATTACCACAAATGAGGTAACCGCGAGACTTGCAAATTATCTCATCATGGAACTGGAAGAATCTCCATCTCAAAAGGACAGCCAGAGGTCGATAACGTTGAGCATGTTGAAAGCAACTTTGGCCGGCTATCTTGGTACCATTACTGAAACGCTTTCAAGAACATTTAAAAAGCTTCAGGATGAAGGAATTATCGCAGTTGAAGGCAAGACTATCACGATTCTCGATTACAACAGGCTCAAAGCACTTACAAAATAATTCTCTCGCTTTTGACTTAAGTCAAGGATAGCACAGCCTTCGCATTCTATATTGCGTTATACAAAACACGGACTGAATATCCGGAGAGCCGGACCAGCCGGTGGTATACTTATTTTGCATACATAAAACGGCAATGCCATGTTTACTACTGTCCGCTACTTTATTAAAACGAGCATTATATTCCTTGTAACCGGAGTATTGACCGGACTGTATATGTCCTTTTCGGCCAATGTGTTTAACTCCGGTTACCCCGGAGCACTCATTTCGGCACATACGCATATTATTCTTGTTGGCTCTGTCATGATGATGATCATGGGGGTTGCACTGTGGTTCTTCCCGCGCCCCGCCAAGGATGATAAAAACTATAACCCCGACCTGATACGTATAGTATATTGGTTGCTCACGGCGTCCACAACTCTGCGCTTTATTACTGAGATAAGTTCCGCGCTGATCGTTTCGCTCTATCTGCACTACGCCATTTCCCTGTTTTCACTGCTTCAGGTATGTGCCATGATATTGTTCTTTTATTCCATATGGGGAAGGATCAGGGCCGTTGGAAGTCAGTTGCGTGAGGCGAATGGTGAAAAATTTTAGCAGAGGTGCATAACAATGCAGATCAACGATAATTGTATTAACTGCGGTGCATGCCAATTGGAATGCCCCGCAAAAGCCATATTCAAATATAATTCGCAATATAAAATTGCGTCTGTCTCCTATCCTCCCCTCTCAAAAAAGACCTATTATATTGTCAACGACCTGTGCACCAAGTGCAAAGGCGTCAGCAAATCCTTTTTGTGTTTGGATATTTGCCCAATGAATGCTATTTCCTGACGTAAAAATGTTATTTGTTTCCGTCGTTTTCAGTTCTTTTCTGTGCAAATTTCAATTTACTTTACCATCTCTATTGCTTAATCTTTATTGATGTTGGATGAAACCCATCCAATATTTATTAAGTTCATATCAAATAGGCGGAATACCAGTGTCTATTTTTTGGGCCGATAGATATGTGTGCTCTCTCCAAAAAACACCTCTGCTGCTTCCATCACAGTTTCCGAAAGTGTTGGATGCGGATGTATTGTCAACTTTAAATCGGTTGCAGTAGCGCCCATTTCGATGGCAAGAGTGCCTTCAGCTATCAGTTCACCGGCGCCGGGGCCGCAAACAGCCACACCCAAAATACGTTCGGTACCGGGTTCAATAATGAGTTTCGTAACTCCATCCGATCTGTCAAGAGTTGTAGCACGGCTTGCCGCTGCCCAAGGGAATTTAGCCACTTCATGCGGAATTTTTAATTCCCTTGCCTGTGTTTCAGTTAAACCGGCCCATGCTATTTCAGGGTCAGTGAACACCACGGCAGGAATAGCACGCGGTTCAAATGCTGCTTTATGTCCCAAGATCACTTCGACTGCCACACGCGCTTCGTGCGAAGCCTTGTGTGCAAGCATCGGGTCACCCGCGATATCCCCGATTGCAAAGATATGCGGATCCTGCGTTCTCAGTTGCTTGTCAACTTCAATGAAGCCGCGTTGATTTACTGTAACTTTAGTGTTTTCCAATCCCAGACCGGCTGTTACCGGTTTTCTTCCAATCGACATGAGCACATAATCAAATGTATCTTCAAACGCCTTACCGTCTTTATCTACCATAGAAACAGTAATGCCGTTTTCAACTTCTTTCAATCCGGCAACTTTTGAACTGAGCATGATCCTTTCAAATTTTGGGGTTATCCTTCTTTCGAGGAAAGAGACCAGATCACGGTCGGCACCGGGGAGAAGACCCGCGGTCATTTCCACAACCGAAACTTTGCTGCCCAACGCCTGATAGACCGAACCAAGTTCAAGACCAATATAGCCGCCACCGATTACCAGTAAGCGTTTTGGAATTTCCGGCAAATCAAGCGCCGTGGTTGAGTTCAGCAACCGTTTGCTGTTAATCATAAGAGAGGGAACATTTGCAATCACAGAGCCAATTGCGACGATTACGTTTTCAAATTCAAGTTCTTCTTTCGTGCCGTCGGCTTTTTCAATTTCAAGTTTATTTGAAGAAAGGAATTTCGCCATACCCTGCACATAATTGATCTTCCGCTGTTTTGAGAGAACTCCCAAACCGCCGGTTAACTTTTTAACGACGTTGTTTTTAAAGTCGCGCAACTTATCGAGATTGATTTTCGGCTCACCGAATTCGACACCCCATTTTGCAGCTTCATGCGTTTCATCAATAAGCTTTGCAACGTGAAGCAGTGCCTTGGAGGGAATACAACCACGGTATAAACACACGCCGCCGGGATTCATTTCTTTGTCTATAAGTGTTACCTGCATCCCAAGATCAGCCGCGTGAAATGCCGCTGCATATCCACCGGGGCCCGCACCGATAACTACCAATTTTGAACTCATGTTATTCTATCCTTACTAAATACTATTTTTTAATGATTTTTATAAACAGTAATCTTCTACAATCCATTCACAACTCTACGAATACCTTCTTTGAGCAAGCAGACATTAAAATTTATTAACAGCCCCAGCTTACAGCCTGATAATCGTAAGTATGTTAATATCTGTGCAAGATGAACGTCATTCAGCGCCTCTACAGATTTTATTTCAACAATGACTTTATTCTCAACAATTATATCCGCGCGATACCCACAATCAAGATAAACATCATAATAAGAGAGGGGGATTCCCCGTTGCACCTCGATTGAAAGCCCCTTCTTATTTAGCTCATATGCCAAGCATTTTTCGTATACTGACTCCAATAAACCAGGGCCCAGTGGCTTGTGAATCCTAAGTGCAGAATCAACAATAATTGAGGAAATATCATTCTCATACATGATAAGCTCCCATAATTTATGTTAATCAAAACTCAAAATATTTTCAGAGTTTTAACGCAAAGTTCGCTAAGAAGGCGCAGAGCACGCAGAGATTAATCTTCGCGATTCTCTTTGCGCTCTTTGCGTTTAATTTCGATTTTAGCGCGAGAATGCTGAGCTAAATATTACCCTTCAATCAACAGCTTCAATGGCTGTTCAAGGGCTTCGATCACCCAACGCAGGAAGCGAATTGCATCCGCACCGTCGATGATACGGTGATCGTATGACAAGGATAAGGGAAGCATAAGACGCGGCACAAACTGCCCGTTCTTATATACCTGTTCCATCACTCCGCGGGAAACACCAAGAATTGCGACCTCCGGTGAATTAACTATTGGCGTAAAATAGGTTCCGCCAATACCACCAAGATTGGAAATGGTAAAACATCCACCCTGCAGATCGTCTGGACTTATCTTCCGTGCTTTTGCTTTGGCAGAAATGGCGTTCATATCAATGCAGATTTCGGTGACATTTTTTTTGTCGACATTACGAATGACAGGGACAATGAGCCCTCGCTCTGTATCAACAGCTACACCAACATTGACATACTTTTTATAAATAATCTCTTTCTTCTCAAGATCAACACTCGAATTAAAATTCGGGAATTGCTTCAGGGCTGATGCAATAACCCTGATGAGTATTGCCGTCACCGTAAGTTTGCCGCCTTTAGCTTCAACTCCCGGGGCAAGATACTTGCGTAAATTTTCGAGATCCGTAATGTCGGCTTTATCGAATTGCGTAACATGAGGAATGGTAGCCCATGCATAGCTTAAATGTTCAGCGGTCTTCGCGCGGATATTTGACATTGTTTGCACTTCAACCGGACCAAACTTTGTGAAGTCAGGCAGACTCTCCGCCTTAATGCCAAGTCCAATAGCGCCCCCACTTGAGGCTCTTGCTTCAAGATTAAGACTTTTCACATAAGCCTTAACATCATCCATTGAAATGCGTCCGTGTTCGCCTGTGCCTTTGACATTATTAATATTAACCCCAAGTTCACGGGCAATTCTGCGCACAGAAGGGGCCGCGGGCGCGGGATTAGCTAAAATGGGCGGTTGTGAATCAACCGGGACAAAACGTGCAGATGATTTAACTATTTCCTTAACCGGAGAAGGTGGGGCAGACGGTGCGGCCTGGGGCTTTTGTGCCGGTGCCTTTTCAACAACGGGGACTGGGACCGGTGCAGCAACCGCAACGGGCTGTGAACTTACTTTTAGAATGACCTGACCAACAGTGGCTTTGTCACCGTCTTTTAAATAAACCTCGACAACTGTTCCACTTACCGTAGAGGGTACTTCAATCGTGGCTTTATCGGTTTCTATTTCAAGCACCGTTTCATCAATGTTTAAGACATCACCAACCTTCACATTGATCTTTAACACATCTGCAGAAGCAATGTTCTCGCCTAAGTCAGGCAGTTTCATTTCAAGAAAAACAGCCTCGCCTGAATGTACCGGTACATCCGGGGCAGCAGGAGCTGCAATAACGGCCGCTTCTTCAGTTGCTGTTTCAACAACGGCCGCGGGAGCCGCAGGTTCAGGTACCGTAACACCGATTGCATCAACTGCCTCAACAGTATAGACCACCTGTCCCACTTTTACCTTTTCGCCATCCTTGACATATACTTCTTTAATCCGTCCCGCGAATGAAGCGGGGACTTCAATAGTTGCTTTGTCTGTTTCAATTTCCAACACAGGCTGATCAACTTCAACCAGGTCACCTTTTTTTACAAGGACATGAAGTACATCAGCCGCTTCAATATTTTCTCCAAGCTCGGGGAGCATAAATTCTTTTGCCATAATAAATTCTTCCTACGAAATCATCGGATTAAGTTTTTCAGGATTGATCTCAAGCTCTTTGATGGCTTTGGCCACAACGCTTGCCTTAATTTTCCCTTCTTTTGACAGAGCGTACAGCGCAGCAACCGCAACGTACCGCGCATCCACTTCAAAGAAGTCGCGCAATTCCCTGCGTCCTTCACTTCTGCCAAATCCGTCTGTGCCAAGCGCAACCACACTCTTTGGCAGCCATTTGGAAATTGAATCAGGAAGTGTCTTGACATAATCTGATGATGCAACAAACACCGCATCATCTTTGACGTCAAACAAAGAAGTTACGTAAGGAACTTTGGGCGGTTCTGTTGGATGCAGCATATTCCAACGCTCACAATCCAGGCCATCTTTCCTTAATTCCTTATAACTGGTAACGCTCCAAACATCGGCAGCCACATCATAATTCTCAAGAATGGTCTGCGCTTTCACCACTTCATTCAGAATTGTACCTGATCCAAAGAGATGTGCTTTCAGTTTGCCTTTCTTTGCTGCAGGTTTCAACTTATACATACCCTTGATAATGCCTTCCTTTGCTCCTTCCGGCATGGGAGGCATTTGGTAGTTTTCATTCATTACCGTGATATAATAGAAAACACTTTCCTGTTCTTCGTACATTCTGCGAATACCGTCGCGAATGATCACTGCAATTTCATATGCATAGGCAGGATCATAGCAAATAAGGTTAGGAACCGAATACGCAAGCAAGTGGCTGTGCCCATCCTGGTGCTGCAAGCCCTCACCGTTGAGTGTGGTCCTTCCGGCTGTTCCACCAACCAGGAATCCTTTGGTGCGCATGTCGCCGGCAGCCCAAACAAGATCGCCGATGCGCTGCATTCCGAACATGGAATAGTATACGAAAAACGGGATCATGTTCTTCCCATGATTAGCATAGGATGTTCCGGCAGCAATGAAAGAGGACATACCACCAGCTTCGGTGATCCCCTCTTCAAGTATCTGCCCGTTTTTGGCTTCTTTGTAATACAGAAGGCTGTCTTTGTCAACAGGTTCATAGAGTTGACCGACGTGTGAATAAATTCCTATCTGGCGAAAGAGTGCTTCCATACCAAACGTTCTGGCTTCATCGGGAACAATAGGAACGATAAGCTTTCCAATTTCCTTGTCACGCAGCAGTTTGGCAAGAATGCGGACAAATACCATGGTTGTTGATGCATCTCTCCCTTCTGCTGTTCCTTCATAGAACTCTTCGAAAAGAGCTTCATCAGGTGTTTTAATGGGAAGAATGTCAACTTTTCTGCTGGGGACATATCCATTCAACTTTTCCCTGCGTTCACGAATGTATTTCATTTCGTGGCTGTCTTCTGCAGGCTTATAAAATGGTGTTGATGCTACATCTTCATCGGAGATAGGGATTCCGAATCTGGTTCTGAATTCCCGTAATTCATCTTCATTTAATTTCTTTTGCTGGTGCGAGATGTTTTTACCTTCACCGCTTTCGCCCAGTCCATAACCTTTGATCGTTTTGGCAAGAATAACCGTTGGCTGGCCCGTGTGTTCCACTGCTGCTTTGAAAGCGGCGTACACTTTTTCCGGATCATGTCCGCCACGTCTCATCTCGTGGAGTTGTTCATCGGAAAGGTGTTCAACCATTTTTAACAGTTCCGGGTCTTTGCCAAAAAATTCACTTCTGAAATAGGCCCCTGATTCAACTGAATATTTCTGATACTGACCATCGACAACTTCATTCATACGCTGAACCAGTTTGCCGTTAACATCCGCATCAAACAGAGGATCCCATGAACTGCCCCAGATAACTTTAATGACATTCCAACCTGCACCGCGGAAAGCAGCTTCCAGTTCCTGAATGATCTTTCCATTTCCACGCACAGGACCATCAAGGCGCTGGAGATTACAGTTAATAACAAAGATGAGGTTATCAAGTTTTTCCCGGGACGCAAGCGTAATAGCGCCAAGTGTTTCCGGTTCATCAGTTTCACCGTCTCCAAGAAATGCCCACACTTTGCCTTGCTTTGGTTTCAGTCCGCGATCCTCCAGATAGCGATTGAAACGCGCCTGGTAAATTGCCATGATCGGGCCAAGCCCCATGGATACGGTTGGGAATTCCCAAAAATCCGGCATCAGCCAAGGGTGCGGATAGGAAGAGAGCCCGCCTCCCGGCTGCAGTTCACGTCTGAAGTTAATCAATTGCTGCTGGGTAATTCTGCCCTCAAGGAATGCACGGGCATAAACTCCAGGTGAAGCGTGCCCCTGGAAAAATATTAAATCACCTTCGTGATTGTCGCCTTTGCCCTGGAAAAAGTGGTTGAAGCCAATTTCAAGAAGCGTGGCCGCAGAAGCATAGGTGGAAATATGTCCGCCTACCCCGCTCTCGTTCTTGTTGGCTTTCACCACCATTGCCATGGCATTCCAGCGGACAATGCTCTTTATCCGGCGTTCAATTTCCCGGTCACCTGGATAAGGTTGTTGTTTTTCACGTGGTATTGAATTAATATAAGGCGTATTTGCGGTAAAGGGGACCTCGACACCGGCCTTGTGAGCACGGATTTGAAGCTGTTGGAGTATTTCCACAACCCTCTTCGGACCACCGTTCTTAAGTACGTAATCTAATGAGTAAAGCCACTCTTCGTTCTCTACATCACTTATATTATTGATAATATCGTCATTGGTCATAATTTTTAGTTCTCCGTTATACTATTTAAAAATCATTTCCCGGACAAAATAGTTCATCTTTTTTGCAAAAAACAAAGAAAACTACTCACACACACACCGGGGAAGGGATTTAATCACATAAGTTGTAAATTTAACAAAAAGCGGTTAGGAATCAAAGAATCGGGACGTACGAATCCAGTCCGTAAATCCGGTGATCGGTAAAAACGCGGGGAGACATAGAGAGAAACAACCTATTTGAATCTCAGTGATTTGCCTTTGGTACCGCCCTTGCTTGCAACAGCAAAGAAAAAGCCAGGCTGCAAATACAACCCGGCCATTTTCTGTGTGTCTATAAACTGAAAGCAGAGTCCTGCAACGGTTTTACTGCCTGTTTTCTACCCGGTCATGATATCGGCGGAGTGGCATTGGGGAATTTCGCGATGGTGTTAAGGGAGTTTTCTTTGCCACAAAATTATATGCATTGTTATCACATAACAACAGATCGTTGTTGTCAACAAAGCCGGTTCCATCAACATCGAAAATAACATACCCGCTCGTAAAAACAAACGCAGCATTATCAATCAGCAAAAGATCGTTATTGTCTATGAAGCCCGATGCGTCCACATCACCGGTATAAATACAGTATTTGGAACCAACCTGAATTAAATTATTGCCATAAGCCTGGAAAATTAAGGTGGTAAAATCGTATGATGCTGAACCACCGGTGAAGGCGACGCCATCAGCGCTCCAGGTTTCTATACTGCCTCTGTGTTTAACCACGATATAGTATGAAGAGTCTGATATTGAATTCCCCGTGAAGGTAACTGTACAAGCCCCTGTTGGATCGGCATAGGTGGTGGCTGAATCGGCGATGTCGTAGGGGTACCAGTTTTTACGTAAAAGGACAGTAAGCGTGTCGGGCACCGATATAGTTCCGTTGTATCGGCCTTGTATGAGCGCTGTTAACGCAAGCGTGCGTGTTGCAGGGGCATCTTTTAGAGTTCCGATGTAATATGCTGCTACTGTTCCGCCGAGTATGGTAAACGTACCGCCGATGTACAGCTTCTGATCGGAAGAGTTATACGCCAGGGCGCGCACAGTACTGTTTGCGGCATTAGCCGGGATTTCCCAACTGTTTCCATTCCATTTGACAAAGCGGACCGCGGCAGTCGTGCCATCACCAAGGGCCGCAAATGTGCCCCCGATGTATACGTTGGATCCTGCCACAGCCAATGAAGTAACCGAACCACTGAGCCCATTTGTAGCCCCAATTGGGAAGGTTGACCAGGCACTTCCATTCCATTTTGCTATTCGAAGCGCAGAAGTTCCATCACCCAGCGCAGTAAATGAGCCGCCGACATATAGCGTTGTTCCGCTGACCGCAAGGGCGCTTACCGTACTATTTACTCCGTTTGAGGAACCGCTTGTCAGGGTTGACCACGTGCTGGTCGAAACATCCCATTTGGCAATATGTAGGGCGCCAGTATTGTTGCCTAATCCGCTAAATGCACCTCCTACATAAAGTGCCGTACCACTGACAGCAAGTGCGTTTACGGTACCACTTACGCCATTGGAAGTGCCGCTTGCCAGTGTTGACCAAGTGCTGCCATTCCACTTTGCTATATATTTTGCCGAAGTCACGCCGTCTCCAAGAAAATTGAAAGCACCTCCCACGTAAAGATCTGTTCCAATTACGGCCAGTGCATTAACGGTGCTATTAAGGCCGTTGGAGGCACCGTTTACAAGTGCTGACCATGAACTGCCATTCCACTTGGCTATATATTTTGCCGATGTTACACCGTCACCGAGCAAGGTAAAAACCCCTCCCACATAAACATCTGTACCGATTACTGCAATTGCACTTACCTGCCCGTTTACGCCGTTTGTTGATCCAACGCCCAGGGTGGACCAATTGCTTCCGTTCCATTTGGCAATCCGGTTCGCCACTGTTCCATCCGGAAGAGAAATAAATATACCGCCTATATAAATATCGGTCCCATTTACCGCTACAGCATAAACACTATTTGTGGTTCCACTTGAATTGGTTCCGACCGGCAATAAGGCGCTTCCCGTCCATTTCACAAAATAAGCAGCAGTTGTATTATCTCCGAAGAGCCCAAACGTCCCGCCAATATAAACATCCGTTCCAAGTGAACCAATGCTCATTACCGCCGAGCTAAACCCGTTTGAGGCACCTTTAGGTAGAGTTGACCAGGTTCCGGCTGAAATATTCCATTTCGCTATATATTTAGCTGATGTGGTGCCATCGCCCAGCAGCGTAAAGTTTCCGCCAACAAATAGATCAGACCCGACTACCTTAAGGAAGTACACGGCGGCATTTAGTCCGAAGCCGGCGCCGGAAGGAATAGTTGACCAGGTACTCGTGAGCGTGTTCCATTTTGCGATGTAATTTGTAATTGTGGTAGAGTTCCCGAGCTTGGTAAAGAATCCTCCGAGATAAAGGTCAGTTCCACTCACAGCGAATGTTTGGACCTCACCGGCGACCCCGTTCGAAGCATCGATTGGAAGCGTGGTCCAAGTACCGTTATTCCATTTGACGATTCTATTTGCGGATGTTGCTCCGTCACCAAGCAGGGTAAACTGGCCCCCCAAATACACATCGGAACCGATGACAGCAATTGCATTTACCCGAGAGCTTACTCCATTTGAGGCTCCGCTGGCCAATGTTGACCAAGTGCTCGTCGTCTCATTCCACTTTGCCACGCATTTTGCGGAAGTTCCATCACCAAGCGTTGTAAAATTTCCGCCGACATAGACATCGGATCCGTTAATACAGACGGCTACACATGAGCTGCCAAGCCCGTTTGAGGCGCCAACAGGAAGATTGGACCAGGTATTTGCAGTCGCATTCCATTTTGCAATGTACTTTGCAGAAGAACCATCCCCAAGTGTGGTAAAAATACCACCGCAATAAACTGTTGTTCCGTTGGCCGCAATTGAGTATACAGCATTGTTCACTCCGTTTGAAGTTCCACATGGCAGGCTGTGCCAGGCACTGCCATCCCACCTTGCAATGAAATTGGCTGCTACATCTCCAACAATGGTAAATGAGCCGCCGACATAAATATTTCCGAGTCCATCAGCGGCCATACACTTAATATCTGCGTTAGTCCCCATCCTTCCGCTTCCAAGGGTTCCAAAAGCAAAAGTGTTCGAACTGGTTTTCGCATCGGGGTTTCGAAATACCGGTTCACCATTTGGCCCATAGGCCATCTGGTAGCCCTCAGAATTGAACGAACCCGATATGCCGGGCTTTAACCGGCCGGCTTCATCAAGTGCTTCCGTAATACTTCTTTGCCCGTTTACCTGAGCAAAAATGCTGATAGGGAATAATACTACGAGTAAATAGATCATTCTCATCTGTTCACCTCCATAAATGTTTAAACATCATTAAATAACACACAAAAAAAATGTCCGGTGACTTAGCGACTTCTGTTTATCACGCCAGTGCAAAAGTCTGTTACCATAATTCGCTGTACAAAAAGGAACAACTTCCCATTTCCCGCCGGGAAATGTATATACCTGCTTTATTTTCCAAATATTATTTGACCTCCCTGCCTTAATTATCCAAGGACCATCAGGCAGGCACAAAATTTCCAAAACAGGATTTTATCAAATCAAAGTATAGCATGCCTTGTCTGGGTATAATGCTCAAATCCTTAATCTGTTCTCACGCATATTTACTCTTGAGCAGAAATAATGGATCTGACGCACTCGCAGATCAAAGCCTGTAAGCGCGGAAAAATGTTAAGTGAAAGAGTGTGGTTATGAGCAATACCGCAGGCAAGGGTTTTATGAAACGAACACGCCCTTCGTTTTCACAAAATCGATTTCCTTACCCTTGACCGATAGACAAATTCCAAGGATCACCTTAGATTCTGTCACCGAATGAAATTATTGCTTAAAATCAAGATAGAGAATTATTTTTAAAACGCAAAAAAATGTTCAAATCCCATAATTTCCCCCTAAATTTCGTGAACCTAAAAGCGCCAGGATGACCAGGTCAAATCCTGAAACCTAAAAGAACGGTGCTATAAATACGGCGATCACCATATAGTGACTGAAAGCCCCTAAAATCACGAAGACATGCCATATCTCATGAAAGCCAAGTTTTCCGTTAAAAAAGTTTGGCTTCTTCATTGCATACATGACTGCGCCCACAGTATAAAAAACTCCACCCGCGAAAAACCAAAACAGCGCTCCTCCCGGCATCGTTCTAAGTATCTCCCCCATTCCTGCTACCGCGAACCAACTCATAACAAGATAAATAATGGTAGATATCCAGCGCGGGGCACCAATGTATAATAATTTGAATCCAATCCCGGCAATCGCCACAATCCAGATGATGGTGAGCATGCCCCACTGCCAGAAACCATTGAAAAAGTAAAGACAAATGGGGGTATAGGTTCCGGCAATGGTTAGAAAAATAGCAGAATGGTCCAGCTTGCGCAATTTTTTCAGCCCCTCTGGCGTAGCCTTAGTCAGGTGATATACAGCACTGGAGGTGAACATGAGGGTGAGGCAGATGCCATATAAAAGCAAGGCCAGGCCCGAAATGTATGTATGCGGGCCGGCAAACATGAGGATCACCAGACCAATGACGGCAAGACAAGCGGCGAACAGATGGGTCAAACCATTTACCGGTTCACGAAAACGGGAAATCATCATACTCCAAAATATATTATACTCCAATATACGGGTATTGGAATTATTGAATAAAAATTATTCGTGGGTTGTGAAAAGATTGCGAATTGCCTTAAGGAACATATACAATACGGGCGAAGCTCTTATTTATCAACAAAAAATTTGGCTTGAGGCGCCAACACCAGCGATCACAACTCAGACATTAAACTCAAATACTATTTACCACTCCCAATAATGCTAATAAGTTTAGCTGCCGCAAAGTCATCGCCCATCCATTCGGCAATTACATTACCATTATTTAAAAACGTAATTCGCGGGGGGCTTTTTGTCAACAATGGAAAGAACTGCTCCGGCGGTAAAACCATATACGGAAATTCAGTGCCGCTTTTTTCGAAAAACGGCTGCACCTGAGATTTTTCCCCAAGAAACAGAGCATACACCTTGGGCATTCCTCTTTTACTGCTCAACATACCCAACTCTTTTGCTGCTTCCAAACAATGATCACAGTCGAGACTCAACACCGCAACTATCTTCTCACCTGCATTAAGATCAACAGACATAGCTTTTTCACGCACGGTGAACCCGGTAAATGCTGTGTAAACCGATGCAACTTTTGGCAGTACTGGTTTCGCTTGAATACTGTCTTTTTTAACAACTACCTGGCGGGAAACATCTGTCGGTTTCTTCCCCTCACCTGGCATCTGCTGAACCAGCAAACTGGTGTCACGTACCGGCATCTGCACCGGAAGCTTCTCAGGAATAACATATTTTTTTATGGGCATAACAGCGAATAAAACCGCGTAAACAATAACCGGCACAAGCACAAGTAACAGTGGTTTAGCCTGTTTATCCGCATCCAAGCCGCGGTATGTGAATACCAATGAAATGATTAAAACCGTATTCTTGATCAAGGCAGCAAGATTGGACATGGGTATTATTTGGCCGAAGCATCCGCAGTTGTTGGCACCCCCACCACTGATCATCAGATATAAAAGATAAAAACAGAATATTAGCAGAACAGCAATTGCCGCGGGTATAAACAATCTTTTTAACCAGCCCTTCTGGAGTAGAAAAACGCCAAGAACTATTTCCATGCCAATCAGCAATCTCGAAAAATAGGGCGCCAGGGAATAGTTGGTAATGTGCCCATTCACTAATTGGAATTCAAATGAGTTGATGGGGAACAGTTTAACTATTCCGGCGAAGATAAAAATTACTCCGCAAACAAAACTGATGATAAAAGGTGTTCGTTTCATGAAATGCAATTTACGGAATGGAATGCATATATCATCCCGCAGAAGATAAAATCGTGGTGTTCCTTTAGCCCACACCCTAAGGCTTCCATTTGCCGATGTGAATAAGCAAAAATTTTGCAATCCGCTTACTTCTTGAAGAAGCCACATTTTCCCCGACAGCAAATCACCGCCTTGTGCAAGACTCATTGCTGAAAATGAAGAACTATTCATTTATTGAGTGCACCTGCGGAATGAAGTTGAAGATACCATCCGGTTTTGGGACCAACAAGCCTCAGGTCACCTGCCCCAAATGCGGCACCCTATATGATGTCTAAAACTGTTTTAACGATTCAGCTTCCCGATGGCTGCCAACAATGCGAATTGTGAATTAATGTAACTATATTCTTTGCTGATGACTGTATATTCGGCCTGCAGGTAGTTGTTATACGACAATTGCAATTCGAGGTAGGATGCGGCTCCCAGAGTGTATGTTTCTTTCTTTGCGCGCCAGCTCAATTCCGCAGATTCAAGTGCCTTCTTTGACACGTCAAATTGTTTTTTGGCAGTTTCCACATCAAGAAAGGAATTTTTAACATCAGTTTTAATTTGCCGCTCCAAAGCTGAAAGGTCCTCACGCTGATTCTTTAGCTGCACATCTGCTGACTGTATGGATGCCTCAATGGAATACTGAGAAAATATTGGCAGACTCACAGATAATCCCGCGGAATATGTTCTCTGCGAAAACAGGTCACCCAAAACAGATGCACCTGTCGAAACATCATAAGATCCTGTCACTTTGGGGTATAATGATCCATTAGCGACTTGCAGCAGGTTTTCTGCAGCCCTAACCTTGAAGGCAGCACTTTTATAGTCTTGCCTGTTTGCCTGAGCTGTTGCTATAAGTTCCGACAGTACATTGGGAATACCCGTAGTATCGTTGATATCTGCACTGTCGAGCGAGAAGGTATAGGTTCCGGAAACATCAAGTGCCAAGTAATTAAGCAGTGCTATTTGCGATTTTTCATAATTGTTTTCCGCCTGGAGAGCGGTGAGTTCGGAATTTGCTGTCTGTGCACTCTGCGAATATACATCTGTGAGTGCCACTGCTTTTATTTCGTACATTTGCTTAATTTTCTCCGCCAGCGCCTGATTATACTTGAGGTCTTCACGCTGGAAATCCAATAATTTTTTGTCACTCACAATAGCGAGATACATTGTTATTGCCTGCAGGGCAACGTCTTGCTTCAGCTTTTCATAATCGTACTGCGCGGCACTGAAGGTATTCTCTTTTTGTTTGATGCCGGAGTAGTTTGCCAGTCCATCAAACAAATCAACACTGCCTCCGACTCCTAATGACCAACGGCCATTATCGCCTGAAGATGATGGGTTGTTCTTGCCCTCCGTTTTCTGCCAATTATATCCTCCACTTATACCTACCGTGGGAAGCAGGTTGGCATTAGCAGTTTTAATTGCTTCTTTGGAAACGTCCAGGTTGTTGGCACTCTTAAGAATTGAGGTATTGTTATTCAGTGCTTTTACAACTGCATCGCGAATAGAAAGCTTTTGCTGTGCATAGTTAGTCTGAATGAAAAGCAGAAAAGCTGTCAAAATATATATAACGTTTTTATGTGACATGATCGGGGTAATTCCATTTTTAAAGTTTTTATTCATACCGCAGAGCATCAATAGGATTTAGGTTTGCTGCCTTCCTTGCAGGATAGAAGCCAAAGAAAATGCCGACCGCTCCTGCAAATGCAAACGATATGAAGATAATGGCCGGTTGTATGACCGCGGGTTGGCTTGAATAATTATTCAGGATAAACGCAATGCCAAAGGCCAGCAAGATACCAATCAAACCACCGGATAAACTGAGAATGATCGCCTCAGTCAAAAATTGCACAAGAATATCGGTCGCCCTGGCACCAATCGAGAGCCGGATGCCAATCTCTCTTGTCCGCTCTGTTACCGAAACCAGCATTATGTTCATGATCCCGATTCCACCGACAACAAGCGAAACAGCAGCAACTGAACCAAGCAGCAGGGTCAGCACTTTTGTCGTTGCGGTTGCGGCTTCGGTAAGGTCTGCCTGATTTCTGATGGTAAAGTCGTCATCATCGCCATCGTGCAAATGGTGAGCTTCACGCATGATCCTTGTAAGCTCAGCCTGGGCCTGTCCGATTTGCGCCAAAGTAACTGCGCTGGCCTGTATGTAATTGATATACCGGCCGCCGCTGAGCCTGTCCAGCACACTGGATGAGGGGGCCAGAATAATATCATCATTATTTGTGCCTACTGCCGACTGCCCCTTTTCTTCCAGTACCCCAATCACCTTAAAAGGTACACTCCTTATGCGAATCAATTCACCGATAGGGTCTGAGTTGGGGAACAGGTTCTTTTTAACTTCTGAACCGATGATGCAGACCTTTGAGCGTGCGACAACATCTTTGGTTGTGAAGAACTCGCCAGACTGCAGACGCCACGACCTGATATCAAGATATTCCGGTGAGACGCCATTGATCTGGGTGTTCCAGTTACCAACGCCTCCAATAACCTGTGCACCGGCACGTACTATGGGCGACACAGCTTTAATGTAGGTGGCATTATCCTTTATGGCATTAACATCTTCCATAGTGAAACGGTTGCTTGAGCCTGCCCCGCGATTAACGCCTCCGGCTGTGCTCGCACCAGGAAACACAATAAGCAGATTGGAGCCAAGAGCGGCAATTTGCTGTTCCACCTGCCTTTGTGCACCCTCTCCAATGGAAACCATAACAATTACTGCAGCAACACCAATAATGATTCCGAGCGTTGTAAGTAAGCTCCGCATTCTCGATTTTAGAATACTCTTTAAGGCAGCAACTAATATATTTTTAAGCTTCATAATTTTTCTCGGTTTCGAGCAATTTTTCCATTTCCTCTGCTGCAACCAACGGTCGCTCAATAAGTGTGTCCCTGATTATCCTGCCGTCACGAAGTTCAACAATTCTTTTCGCGAAGTTGGCATAATCGCGTTCGTGCGTAACCAGAACAATTGTTATTCCTTCACTATTCAGTTTCTGGAACAGTCCAAATACTTCAACCGAAGTGCGGCTATCCAAATTTCCTGTGGGTTCATCAGCAAGAATGAGCGCCGGTTCATTCACCAGTGCCCTTGCGATGGCAACCCGCTGTTGCTGGCCTCCGGAAAGTTGGTTCGGAACGTGGTCCATACGCTCCACCAGCCCAACCCTCGTTAATACCTCAATTGCTTTTTTCTTTGGATCCTTGATCCGGTGCTTCCGGTCATACATTAAGGGAAGTTCCACATTTTCCATAGCTGTGGTTCTTGAGAGAAGATTAAACCCCTGAAACACAAAACCGATTTTCTGGTTCCTAATCTCCGCATACTGATTACGGTCAAGCGTACTGGTCACAACACCATCCAATAAATAGTCGCCGGATGACGGCTGGTCAAGGCACCCAAGGATATTCATAAACGTAGATTTACCTGAACCGGACGCACCCATTATCGCCACGAACTCACCCTCATGAATTTTGAGATTGATGCCTTTCAGTGCCCGCACTTCAACTTCACCGACAGTGAATGTTTTGACCAGATTCCTGGTCTCAATAATTATATTATCCATACAGAGTTACATTCCCCTTCTCATGCCCTGACCGCCAGTAGTCGGGGCAATGAGACTCTTTTGTGTAGCAGCCGCAGTGCCGGTCTGATCTACAACACCGGTAATAATTTTCATTCCGTCTTTCACTGCTTTTCCCTTGACAATTTCAGTAAATTTTCCGTCTGTGATGCCAAGAACCACAGGAGACATTTGCAATTTATTTTTCTCGTCAAAATACCAGACTCTGCCAAACTGTGACTTCCCGGATTTCCCGCCGTTGCCTCTTGGTTTGGCAATAAGATTCTTCAGACTGTCTGGTTTATCTTTATTCTGTTTTTCCATTTCAGCAGTAAATTCTGCCAACATATCGTCGGGTGGAGTGAAGCGCAATGCGGAGTTTGGCACAACCATCACACTGTCTTTCTCCTGGATGTAAAAATCAACGGTAGCGGTCATTCCCGGAAGAAGCACCAAATCCTGGTTCTCGGCGTTTACCACGACTGTATAGTTGACAACATTTGAAACGACCTGTGAATTAATGCGAATCTGCACCACCTCTCCCCAGAATTTTTTTGCCGGGTACGCCTGCACGGTAAAGTCGACTTTCTGCCCAACAACAATCTGGCCGATGTCGCTCTCATCCACATTAGACAATATCTTCATATGTGTCAGGTCGCCTGCAATAGTGAAGAGCGTAGGTGCTGAAAGGCTGGCAGCTACTGTTTGTCCTTCTTCAATGGATCTGTTCTGGATTTTCCCGCTTATTGGTGCATAGATGAAAGCATAGCCAAGGTTGGTTTTTGCCCGTTCAAGCGCGGATTCTGCGGATTGCATGGCAGCCAAGGCAGCCTCCACATTTGTCTGCGAGGAAATAAAATCCAATTCCGAAATGTAATGTTGCTCATACAGTTTACTGTTCTTCTGATGCGTTACCGTAGCCTGATGATAGTCCGCTTTTGCTTTTGCAAGGTTAGATTTGGCATCGTGAACCTGTGTAACGAGGTTTGTTGTATCAATAATGGCCAACAGTTGGCCTTTCCGAACATCGTCGTTAAAGTCAACAAACAATTTGGCAATCTTGCCTGATACCTGTGTTCCAACATCAACGGTTGTAACGGCCTGAAGGGTCCCCGTGCTAAGAATAGTCTGGCTAATGCTGCCCCGGGTAATAGTGGCATAAGTGAATTCTGCCGTTTTTTTCGAACGATTGAAAAAGAGGAAGTAGGAAAGAAGCAAAAGGGCAATTATCACAGGAATCGAAATAAGCAGTTTTTTTTTCATAACATTTCTCGTTTTGGTTTTATTGCCTGGCGCCAGCAATTATGATCCTGCTGCAGATCAACAAGAGAGCTCCGGCAATTGGCATAGTGCAAATTTTTATCGGGAATTGGGTGAAACTAATTGATGGGATTTTCTTTTGTGAAGCAGCGTTGGTCGAAGGATCAATGTTGAACTGAGAGGAAAACAATAACGCTCCTTTGTTTACCACGGATGTTGTTGTAGTTAGTGTTTTATTCATATAGGTTATCAATGCTGCTCATTCACCTTGTTGGACACCGATTACGGCTATTAAGTTTAATGAACAGGGGAAAATGGCATTATTTGGCCTTCCGTCCAAGATAAATGAGCCACAGATCCAGATCTGAGTAATTTTAGCGACTTACCTAATGACGGAACGTAGGATGAGGTGCCATTAAAAGGGAAGAAAAACCAGGTAAAGATTTAAAGAAGTCGAGCGGAAATGGGAGCCAGAACGCAACGATGAGAAATTAAAACACTATATCACCAAACGTTGCCCCCTTGCAATTCCCTTTTCGGCTAGCACCGTGTCATTTTCTATCTCGCATTTAAAGTCGCGTAATGGTCGGCAAAGATAAAAACGACAGCCAAAGAGGCTGTTGCACAATTCATTTCACCCGGAATTGTGCTTTAATAAACTTTGTTTATCGCCGCTAATCATGAGATTGCCCCGTAACGAGATTTCGGAAGCACTCAACTTCGCCCTTGACGGGCTCGCAATGACATTCCCTGGGTTATGCGACACCCAACAGATGGGTAAAAGGCACTAAACTATTACACCATCTCTTCGAACTTCATCCAGTTGAGCCTGCTCTTCTCAGAATAGGGTGCGCCCGCAGTGAATAGCACCAGATCCCCTTTTTTCACGTGGCCTGACTCAAGTATCATTTGCTTGATGTCGTCAATCACAAACCCTTCCTTTGAAATGTGGTGGTAGAACAGCGACGTCACTCCCCACTTCAGGCAAAGGTTATTTATGGTTTCAATGCTGTCAGAAACCGCAATTATACGGGCCGTCGGTCTGAATTTGGACAACCGTTTAGCAGCCCTGCCCTGGTGCGTCAGAACAACAATAGCGGCAGCATTTGTCTGATCGGCGATGGAGCAAATGGCATGATTTGTTGCATCAAACAGATTTTCTTCCGTTGTTTCGGGAATGGCATATATGCATTTTCCCCTCTGCTGCGGATTGCTTTCAGCCTTGAGAAGAATGTTATTCATAACGGTAACGGTCCGGTAAGGATATTTGCCGACTGATGTCTCTGCGCTTAACATAACAACATCAGTTCCGTCCCACACAGCGTTTGCAACATCCGATGCTTCCGCACGGGTTGGTATTGGGTTGGTGATCATTGATTCAAGCATCTGTGTCGCGGTAATAACCAGCTTACCGACGGCATTACATTTCTTAATGATCATCTTCTGAATAATAGGAACATCCTCCGGATTCAATTCCACACCAAGGTCGCCACGGGCAACCATAATACCATCAGCGACTTTCAAAATCGCATCAAAATTATCAACCGCTTCCCGTTTTTCAATTTTAGCAATGATGGGTTTGTCATGGCCCCGTTCTTTCATCCACTGCCTAAGCATGGTTATATCACGTGCCTGGCGTACAAATGAGAGGGCCACAAAATCGATATGATGACCCAATGCAAATTCCAGATCCTGCAAATCTTTTTCTGTGACCGACGGCGTGGAAAGCTTCATTCCCGGCAGGTTCATCCCCTTTTTGGGCTTCAGGATGCCACCATTTTCAATTTCGCATATCACTGAGTTTGGTGTTTTCTCCACAATACGGAGACGAAGCAACCCATCATCAATAAGGATGATCTCATCGATTTGTGAGTCCTGCGGCAGTGGGGCATATGAGGTCGAAATGATCTTTTCATCACCAATTATCTTCTCAGAAGTGATTTCAATTCGTGCACCGGTCTGAATTTCTATTTCAGGCCGAATCAGTTCACCAATTCTAATCTTGGGGCCCTGCAGGTCGAGAAGCACGGCAAGGGGAGTACTTTTTTCTTTGCACGCCTCTTCTATGGTATTGAACAGTTCTTTATAGAAATCATAATTCCCGTGAGAGAAGTTAAGACGAACACCATCAATACCAACATCAATAAGATTTTTAATCGCATCTTTGGTGGACGTGGCCGGGCCAAGTGTGCCAAGTATTTTGGTCTTTGCAAAAATTGTACTGATTTCCTGGATCATTATTGACAGCCTTTCAAATTATTTTTTTCTTTTCACGGTTTTTTTCTTGTCTTCTTCGTGATTCAGAATGTTATACATATGCCGAAGATGATGTTCCACAATACCGAAAACAGTTTTCGGCGGGAATTTCCCATCGGATCGCCTGCTGCCTGCAGGAATTCCCGTCAATATTTCAATGCCCTCCTGAATAGTTCTAACCGGATAGATGTGGAATTCTCCGTTTTTAACGGCGGCGACCACTTCATCGTTGAGCATGAGATGTGTTATGTTCTGCTCCGGCATTATTATTCCCTGTTCGCCAGTCAGTCCACGCTTCGCACAAATCTCAAAGAAACCTTCAATTTTTTCGTTAATGCCGCCAATGGGCTGTAGCTCACCCTTTTGATTTACCGATCCCGTTACTGCAAAGGACTGTTTCAATGGTATTTCACCGAGCGAGGAAAGGAGAACAAAGATTTCCGCTGCTGAAGCTGAATCTCCGTCGATGCCGCCATAGGATTGTTCAAACACAAAATTGGCCGTGAATGAAAGCGGAATATGCCTTCCGAATAATTCGCGGATGAACCCGGTTGTGACGAGCATTCCTTTGTCAAAAATGCGTCCACTCAGCCCGGATTCACGTTCAACGTTTATGATATCACCTTCACCAATGGAAACGGAAGCAGTGATTCGGGCCGGTTTGCCAAACCCATAGGACTCATCTTCAAAATAAAGAAGTCCGTTAACACAGCCGATGCGAGAACCTGTTGTCTCTATGAGAATTTGATTATCAATAATGCCTTCGGTCAGTTTTTCATCGGAGAGTGAGTGGCGTTCCTTGGCCTTCGCAAATGCATATTTTACAGAGTGCTTGGTGACAATTTCCAAATTTTGTTTTCTTGCCCAATAGTCCGCCTCTCTTGCGATATCCGCCAAAAACGAAAACCGGGTAGTGAACTTTTCTTTATGTTCAGCATATCGTGCAGCAATTTCCAGCAACGCCGATATGGCGGAAGCATCGAATTCCCGCAATCCTTCATTTTTAATTATCCGTTTTACCACGCGTGCGTATTCAACCATGATGGTATCCGAACGCTTCACGATGGAATCAAAATCGACTTTTACTTTGAATATTTTTTTGAAGTCATCTTCATTCTGTGCAAGGAGTGAGTACCAATATGCACCGCCAATGAGGATCACTTTAGTATTTATCTCGATAGGTTCCGGTTTCAGCGAGGTTGGAGGAAGAGAATGTGAAGTATAAATTTCCTGTATCTCAAGCTTGTTATAGGTAAGTACCCGTTTCAAGGTTTGCCAGACGCCAGGTTCTTCAAACACGTGCACGGCGCGAATGACAAGATAACCGCCGTTGGCCTTAAGCAAAGAGCCGGCTTTGATCGTGGTGAAGTCGGCTGTCCATTTCCCCGAGTTATCACCCACGCGTTCAATGGAGCCGAACAGGTTAGTCAACGTTGGTGAAATTTCCACCAGCACGGGTGTTTTTTCCGTGTTGGAATTATCGAGAATAATATTCACTTCAAAATTCTTCAGGTATGTATCAAGTGCTTCGATACGACTTGATTCATTCTCTCCGGCTTCCTTCTTGAAAATCCAAAGATTGGTTAAAATGCTCTCCTTCATTTCATGGAGATATTTTTGAATTTTTGCTTCTTTGTATTTGTCCAGCACATCCTGCAGCACGCCTTCCAGAACTTCGCTCACTTCTGTTCTTTCCAGCTCATCCAGGTCCTCATGCATTTTCTGATTGAGTTTCATCACCTTGTGGAAAATGGTAATAAGTTTCTGCCGGTGGTTTTCATAGTGGTTAAGAATTTTGTCGCGCTTCCTGGCAGGAATTTTCCCCTGGTCAGCGGCTTCAATCACCTGTGCTATAGGAACGGGTTCGTTATTGATGAGCGGAATGATTTGTGGTGTTTTATCATTATCCTGATCAATTTCTTTCAGCGTGAAACCATCACTCTGCAATTTCTTTTTGAATTTTTCGAAAAGTTCCCATTCAACATCCTTGTATTGCCCGACAATAATATCCCGTTTCTTCCGGTAGGTTTCGGCCTCCATATGCACAGGAATTCTCTCAGAGAGGTAGTTCATTGCCGCGCGGACGTCTTTTTTGAATTCCTTGGCATGACCGGCGGGAAAAGTGAGGAGTATCGGGTAATCGGGTTCTTCAAAATTATTTACATAGACATAATCAAAAATATTGGCTTTCCCCTCGCCAATTGACTCCAGCATTTTTTTTACGGTGGTTGCCTTGCCGGTTCCGGACAGACCGGAAATATAGATGTTATATCCGGGTTTATTAATATTAACCCCTAATTCCAGAGCTGAAAGAGCCCGTTCCTGCCCAATGATCTCTTCCATGGGTTGCAGTTCGGAAGTGGATTCAAAATCGAACTGTTCAGGATCGCAGAACCATTTGAGGTCGGTATATTTCAGTTCTATCGCGACCTTGTCTTTTTTAATTGTTTTAGCGCTCATACGGCAGTCCTTATCAGAATAGTTATGTTAGTTTTTTCTTGCCGGTCAATCTTCATTTATGCCAATCACTTTCAGCACTGCCACAGCGCGGTGTTGCAGAAAAACGTCTTTGAGCTCTCCGGTCAGCAATGCCATTATCTGATCATAATCGCCAAATATCTGAGTACTGAGTTGATTTGTTTCCACGGTTATGCCCTCATGCGTGTGCAATTGGCTGATAAAATGTTTGATGATACTGATAAAATTTTCATTCAGCGGGTATAAACTGATATCGATTTTCGCTTTCACGAAGGTATCCTTTTCTTATTTTCAAAATGCCGCATACATATGTTTCCCGGAGTGGGTTTTAGGCAGCATAAAATCGTAGTATTAATGATGGAAAATACGAAAAATACCACTATTGTTTGTGATCAAAAGTAGGTAGGATCGTTCAATTCAATACCCGATAATGCATGTTTACCATGCAAATGTCAGGGAATCCGTTGTGATCTTTATGGCGAGGGCTGTTTTTGTGGTTAAGAAAGAGGACATCGAGCTGTTTTAAAAGTAGTTGCACTTGAAATGCAGCAACTTTGCTGCTTCGTTTTCAGGCTAAATTGTTGAGATTGCCCGGCGCACGGGATTAGGCATTCCGTCGCAAGATTCCCGCAATGTAAGACCCGGATCTTTTTGAGACTGCCTGTTTCCTGATTCAGCAACTCCTCAAATGTCCGGGCTTATTTCTTCAGGAGAAACGAAAATTCAGAGCCTTTTCCCAACTCACTGAAAACCTCCACCCGTGAGCCATGCGCTTCAATTATGTGTTTAACGATCGCCAGGCCAAGGCCTGTTCCGCCGACAGCCCGGGAGCGGGCTTTATCCACACGAAAAAAGCGCTCGAACAGCCGTGGAATGTCATCCTGAGCGATGCCTATCCCAGTGTCTTTTACGGAAATTCTTCCAAACTTCACCCAGTCCTGCACGCTAACAGTAACGGTTCCTTTCTCGCTATATTTGAAGGCGTTATGAATGAGGTTAGTTATCACCTGGCGCAATTTTACCTTGTCACCAAACAATTCGATCTCAGTGGGGGCGGGGAGAAATTCCAGATTAAGCCCACTGCTTAAGGCCATGGGTATGAATTCGTTTACAATTTCGGCGAGATAGGGGTTAATGGGAAAATACCTGAAACTCATGCGCATCTCCCCCGTTTCAATCATGGAGATATCGATCAAGTCGTTAACCAGTGCACTCAAATTGCCGGCATGCAAATTGGCTTTTTCCAGGAACACGCGATTAACTTTAGGATCCTGAAGTGCGCCGTTTAGGAGAGTTTCAATAAATCCCTGAACAGCGAATATGGGGGTTTTCAGTTCGTGGGAAACGTTGCCAAGAAATTCCGTGCGCATTTTTTCAAGCTTTTCCAGATAATCGATATCGTGCTGCTGGCGACTGAGCATGGATCTGATCTCCTCTTCCAGACCATCGAGCAGAGGACTTAGGGCAACATCAGCCGGAGTATTTATTTTTTTTTCGCTAATACCTTTAATCGCAGCCTTAATTTCATCCAGTTCTTTCCTACGTTTCCAATGAAATATTACTGCAATCAGAAAAAAAAGAACAGTCAATATCAGGACAATAACAAAAAAAGATGAGTGCTCTTTGTTCAGGAAGAATGCAGCCAGCAGGGTTATAACATACAGGAGAAGATAATCCCACGCGTTCAGAAGGAACCGGATGCGGATGCGAAACGGTTCAGGCAAAATCTTTGAAACGGTATCCAACTCCTTTCAGGGTTTCAATGCAGTCAGCCAAGTCGCCGAGCTTTTCTCTTATCTTCCTGACGTGAACATCGATTGTCCGGTCAACCACGTAAACATCAGCACCCCACACATCACGAAGTATAGCTTCGCGCTTATGCACTTTGCCGGGACTGGCGGCCAAATAGAACAACAGTTCAAATTCTTTTCGTGGGAAAACTATTTCCTGCCCATTGAGCAGGGTTACATATTTAATGCGGTCAATCTTCAGTGGGCCAATCTCAATAACAGTACGCTGGTCCTTGGGAACCGGGGAAGGTTCTGCTTTCCGGAGATTTGTCTTAACCCTTGCAATTAATTTATTGGTCGAGATAGGTTTGGAAATAAAATCGGTTGCGCCCAACTCCAATCCCTTAATTTCATCTTTTTCCGAGGAGCGGGCTGTGAGGAACATGAGCGGTGTCTGTTTGAAATCCGGGTTCTCTCTAATGCGCTGACACACTTCATAGCCATCCATTTTTGGCATCATGATATCAAGTATGATCAGATCCGGCTTTTGCGAAAGACTGAGAAGCGCATCAACACCATTCAGGGCGGTGATAACTTCAAAGCCATTCATTTCAAGACTGTATTTCAGAAATTCAAGAATATCGGGTTCATCATCAACGAGGAGTATTTTTTTCACTTCAGCCATAATAATTTGTTAATAAATTATACTCCAAAATAGGACTAATGATTTCCAGAAAGCTATGGTTTTATATTACTAAATTGTTAAATGTCCTGCAATGGACACCTTTTCCGCCATTTAGCGCCGTAATAAAGACGCCTATTGATTGCTTACGGTATCACAGGTCAATACGTAGTGTGCGTGTGATTAACCTTCTTATACCGCCGTTGAGACCGTTTTATCAATTCCACAAAAGGCCTTCACTTTACCGACAATACCCACGGGATCAATTTCAAGAAGCCGGTGCAGCTCCTCCTGTGTTCCGTGATCGACAAAATGATCTGGAAGGCCAATACGGAGAACGTCATTTTTCAGTTGGTGATCAATGAAAAACTCTGCCACACCGCTCGAAAAGCCGCCAACAATGGTACTTTCTTCAAGAGCGACAATTTTCTGAAACCGTTTTGCGACATCAAGCAGCGTAGCTTCATCAAGCGGTTTGATGAAACGCATATTCACCACTTCGGCATTGATACCAGACTCAAGCAGTTTCTCCGCGGCGTTTAAAGCATATTGGGTCATTACGCCAACGGCAAGCAGCGCAACATCGTGTCCTGCAACCAACGTCTCTGCTTTACCGATCTCCAGTTTTTCAAATCCTTCTTTAACAGGAACTCCTATTGCGGAACCGCGGGGATAGCGCAGAGCAATAGGTCCTTTTTTGTATTGCACTGCAGTGTAAAGCATATTACGCAGTTCAGCTTCATCTTTTGGGGCCATCACCACCATTTCGGGTATCAACCGAAGATAGGACAGATCAAGCGCTCCATGATGTGTGGGGCCGTCACCGCCGACTAATCCGGCTCTATCGAGCACGAACACCACGTGAAGTTTTTGCAGCGCAACGTCGTGCACCATTTGATCAAATGCACGCTGGAGGAAAGTGGAATAGATGGCAACCACAGGAATGATTCCCTGAGTGGCCATACCGGCAGCAAATGTTACTGCGTGCTCTTCAGCGATACCCACATCAACATAGTTTTCGGGGTAAGCATCCTGCAAAAGACTAAGTCCGGTACCATCGGGCATAGCACCGGTCACCCCCATTACATTTTTCTGATCCCTGACAATTTCAACAAGTGCTTTTCCGAAAATGGATGTGTATGACGGTGCAGTGTTTGAAGACTTGTACGCTTTCCCCGTAGTCTTATCAAATGGTGTTGAAGCATGCAGCCGTTGCACATGTTCTTCTGCCGGTTTATAGCCTTTACCTTTTGAGGTGATGGCGTGGATGAGGATAGGGCCACGGAATTCCTTAACCTGTTCAAATATCTTAACCATATTGTTAACATTGTGCCCATTAACCGGGCCAAAATATCTGAACCCAAGCGCTTCAAACAGCATTCCGGGTGTTACAATAGATTTCAAACCATTTTCCAGGCGGACTGCTATCTTGCGAAGGCGGTCACCAAAGGTGTCCAACTTTCCAGTCAAATCCCATACATAACCTTTGAAACGGTTATACTCCGGGTGCGCAATCATCTCGGTAAAGTAGTTGGAAATCTGCCACACATTCGGGGCGATGGACATATTATTATCGTTGAGCACAACGATAACATCGCTTTTTAAAAAGCCTGCATTGTTCATTGCTTCATAGGCCATGCCGCCTGTCATCGCGCCATCACCGATAATGGCAACCACTTTCTTTTTCAGGCCAAGTTTCCTGACGGCAGTTGCCATACCAACAGCGGCTGAAATGGATGTGGTGGCGTGCCCCGCACCGAAGGAGTCATATTCGCTTTCGCCGCGTTTAAGAAATCCGGAAATGCCATTGAGTTGACGTATGGTGTGCAGCTGATCTTTTCTGCCGGTTATGATTTTATGCGGATAGGCCTGATGTCCGGTGTCCCAGACAAGTAAGTCATCCGGTGTATTGAATACTTTATGCAATGCAACAGTCAGTTCCACAGTGCCCAAACCACCCCCAAAATGTCCCCCAACCTGAGAGATAACATCGATCATATATTCGCGAATATCAGCACAGAGTGTTTTAAGCTCATTGATATCAAGTTTGCGAATATCGCTGGGATAAGTGATTTTATTTAAAACTGAATATTTTTCCTGATCTGACATATGTGCAACTTCCGGTAACTAATAGATTATTGAACTTCAGGACTTCTGCAATTCGTTAAGTTTGTCTTTTAGGGTTGAAATTTTAAGCTCGGCGTTTTTCAGGGATTTGATGCACGCCTCGGAAAGTTTTACTCCTTCTTCATAGAATTCAATTGCCTGCTCCAAATCAAGGTCTTCACTATCCAGAGCCTGCGAAATATCTTCAAGACGGGATATCATTTCCTTAAACGTCACCGGTTCTTTATCTTTCTTCTTCACTCGTTCTTGCTCTCACTTTTCCATCAAAAAATGTTATTGTAAATGGTTCTGTCCGTGATAAATCCACCGATCGTTTTGCAAATTTACCCGCTTGCTCCACTAAAACAAAACCCTTTTTTAGTATCCCTTCCGGGCTGGCATTTATAATTTTATTATGTAGCAACGCGAGCAGATTTTGCCGGGTCTGCATATAGTTTCTGCTTTTTTCCTGAAATTTGTACATTGCATGGTCCAGCCGCTGTGAGCCATAATTTAGGAGGCGCTGGGCAGAGGACTGAATGGATCGCATACTTTTTATGACCGCATCATAATTGTCCAACTGCTGGTTGTATATCTGTTGAAACCAGTTCTCACGGAAAGCAGCAAACTCCTGCAACAGGTCATCGCCATTGGGGGTTATAAGCTCCATTGCCGCGGTGGGAGTGGGGGCACGCAAATCCGCAACAAAGTCAGCAATGGTAGTATCGGTTTGATGCCCGACGCCGGACACAACAGGTATTGCTGAAGCAAAAATAGCCCTTGCAACGCCTTCATCATTAAACGCCCAGAGGTCCTCAATAGAGCCTCCGCCACGACCAATAATAATAACCTCGCAAACAGGTTTCCGGTCCAAAAGGGTGTTAAGCTCTTTTATTGCTGCAATTATGGAACGCGGTGCTTCGGCTCCCTGCACCTGACAGGGCGAAATGATCAGTTCTGCAAGCGGAAATCTTCTTTTGGCCACGCTGATCATATCCTGAAGTGCAGCAGCCTGAGGAGACGTTACAATACCAATATGCATAGGCATTGTTGGTATTGGTTTCTTGTGCTCAGGCTCGAACAATCCCTCGGCAGAAAGTTTATGCTTTAATTTTTCAAACGCAACGAACAATTCACCTTCACCAGCAGGTTTTATCGAACGTACTTCAACCTGATAGTTTCCGCGTGGGGGATATACGGTAAGCCGACCGGTAATAATAACCTTCATTCCATCAGTGGGCGTTACTTTTGCATAGTAATTAACTGACTTCCACATGGTGCATGAAATAACCGCGTCTTCATCTTTAAGAGAGAAATACCAATGCCCGGATGGATAGGCTTTGAAGTTTGAAACCTCTCCAATAATAAGCAAATCATCAAAATTTTCCTCAAGGATGATTTTGATGAGTCCGGTAAGTTGCGATACAGATATAAGACGTTCGTCGTTCATGAATTTTTGCCAACAGGTCCAAATAAAAAACCCACAACTGATCCGCCGGAGCGAAGTGGGTTTGATGGTAAAATTGTTATAAATCATTTGAGCCGGCAACGGTGCCAGCTCAAGTATTACTATTTGAGAGCGGTTACTAAGAACCCTCTTCGCAAAACTTCGTGCATACATGATTAAGCCGGTTGATTACCCCCGATAGGAGCGGGACATGTGCCACGTTCAGAGCGGGATTTTGGATGCACCTAACCTTCCAGAAATAACAACCACTCACAGATTTAGTAAAGAAGATCCCGGCTTATAAATGAGCCGAGAAAAACCAGGAATAAAGGCCTACAGAAATTTCAGAAAACTCTGTGCGCGGTGTTCTGAAATCGGTGTTATACCGGTATCTAATGTACAAAGTAAAAACATCTCGAACCGGGATAATACCCCAGGAAATTTCCGGGCTGACGCCGTTTGAGCCTTTGAAATTAGTAAATCCGTTCAATCCAATAACAACATATTCGCCGAAGTTGGTTTCATACAGGAATTTATAGCCAAGTCTCATATAATTCTTATGTTCAAATTTGACGACATATGAGTACTCTGCAGAAATAAAGGATTTGGGGAAGTTATAACCTCCCTGGAAATGGCAAAGCAGGGGGAATTCTTTTGAGAAGCCCCAAAAATCATTCAGCTTGCCATTTTCGGATGCAAGATTCAAGGTTATATTGGGAATAAGGTACGTTATGCCGCCGACAAAACATGATGTCCAGCTTGCGTTTTTGCTTTCAACCGGCTGACCCTGGTCAGCAACGGGCAGGTTGATCTCAAAGATGTCGCTTTCATTGGTTTTTCCAGCGGAATCGGTGAGTATTGCCTTGAAAGTTGAGTTGGTTGAATCGAAACGATATTTGGTAATATCGATATCTTTTTTATGCGTATCGGTAATGGTATCTGAAACCGCAATAAGATATTTATCGGCTATCAACACTTTGGATTTACAAGGGATACTTGTATTAAAGGTCAACTGCAGCACTCCGGGATTTTCGGGAGAAACGAAGGATTCGATGATGAACACTTCGATGGAGTCGGCCTGTGCAAACAGACGTCCCTGCCCGGTGATGACCAATATGGCAATACATGCCCACTGTAAAAGCTTCATATTTTTCCTGATACTTGATAAAATAGGGTAGTAATTTACATAAAGTCAGGGGATTTTCTCAATGCAGAATGGTGAATTAATAATGCACGAATTGGTGCCAAAAAAGCAAGGATATTACTATTCAACACTTTTTCATCCTAGTTTGGCGTTCATTTCAGCAGCAACAATTTCATGGAGGCAGCAAATGTGCCGGCTCTGAATTGGCAGAAATAAACTCCACTGGGAAGATTTGACGCATTAAATTCAACCTCATAGCTGCCAGCCGATTTCTCTTCATCAACCAACCGGGCAATTTCTTTACCCAAAACATCAAACACTTTTAAAGATACTTTCGCGGTAATGGGCACTTGATAGCGCAACATTGTTGAGGGATTAAACGGGTTTGGGTAGTTCTGTGATAAGGCGAACATTTCAGGCTTTACCGGATGCCCCGCAATTCCTGAGGTTGAAAAGACGGCTTCAAGAGGTGTGCCTGTTGCATAGGGTGTGGAGAAATTGAGAATTTTGCCGATTGTTGGCGCAATATCCGGAATTGTTTTCAGGGCAGAATAGTGGAAGCCTTGTTTAATATCCGGGCCAAGTGCGAGAAACATAATATGCCGGCAGCCCCAGCATGCATCACCATGTCCGGAGAAGCCAACTGAGACAGTATCCAAATGACGTCCATGGTCGTTGGTCACGATAACCGTGCTTTTATTTTTTAACACATCATCGGCTTGAATCATATCCCATAGTGCTCCAACAATGCTGTCTACAACACTAATGGCATTTGTATACTCCGGCCAATCTCCCGCGTGGCCCGCATCATCAACATTGGTAAAATACAAAACCGCCAACCGGGGGTGATAGGCTAATATCTTGCTCTTCGCACTATGCCAAACTTCAATATCAGAGTTGCCTTCCAGACTGTACCAGGGCCAATATGAAGGCCCATAGTCAGGATGATAACTTGGTAGCCATGGACTTTCAATACTTCTCATGAAGTATATTGCTGAAGAGGAATCCGCGTGATATTTCTTCCGGAAATATTCCCAGACGGAGGGGACTGATGCATAGAGTGTACTCACTCCATTAATCACTGTATCCCGCGGGGCTGACCATGATCCGCCCAAGATTGCAGGAATGCCTCTGTTGGTATAGGTGACACTATCGTTAATAAAGGAGTCAATGACAGTACCCTGGGTTGAAAGTGCCAGCATGCGGGGAGTATATTTACCGGAAGCATCGCCCAACGTTTCCGAATATCTGGCCCCGTCTATTATTATCAGAAAGACATATTTATCCGGTGGCACCTGGGCGTGCGCGGTTCCCATCACAAGCAGAATTACCGGAATCAGGAAACGGATACTCATTACAACACCATTTTCACCTGGTTTATTGGCCGATAAAAATGCACGCTATACCAGGGGCGACTTTTCGTGTCCCTTTTGAACTGTATATTTTTGCATGATATCCTCGGGTATTCTAACAGCCTTTCCGCTCTTTATATCAACGAGCGTATAGAGGCCATAGCCTTCGGCGGCAACCTTGTTGGTGCGCTTGTTAATAATCCAGAAAAGCACCTTTACCTGAGCACCGGTGATATGCTCGATTTGCGTCCTCACAATTGCATAACTGTCAACAAGTGAAAGTGCACGTTTGAACTCGATATGCGCGATGCTGGCAACCCATGAATAGCCCCGTTCCATAAACTCTTCCATCGACATTTTGTAGTTCAGCCGCATCTGTTCGAAGCGGGCGTGAAGCACATAGTCAAAATATTTTGAACTATGAACGTGATTGTTCAGATCAATATCATCCTGGCGTATTGCTATTTCTGTTTCAAAGGCTGCGTATGTATTCATAACCACTGATTTAACTGATTAAAATTGATTTTGCCGATCTGGTTGCCCTTATGGAAGAGCAATGACATCAACTTAGCACAAATCGCTAAAACTGATTCAAAATTGTTCCAGATATAGCTCGAATTAGACAGATTCCCACTTTCGCGGGAATGAAAATACTTCACCAACCGTGCTACATTGACGCCCATACGTTTTCACGAGAATGACAACGCTTCACTAACCATGTTACGTTGACGCTTATGCGTCACTGCGTGACGGGTTTCAGGATAACTCCTCTGCCCCGGGTGCTGTTTAACTTTACCTGAATAGGGTTTTTAAATGTAAGGTGACTGGTAAAAGCATATTGCTCCACCGGAGTTTGCTTCCGCAGCCATTCCCAATCGATAAAACCATTTTCACGGGCAACATTCACAGTCATATAGCCAACTCTGAATGAGGTAAGGTTCTGGAAAAAGTGTGAGCCCTGCGAAGGCATCACGTCAAAATCTTTAAAACCGGATTCGACGATGACCGAAGCTCCTGATATCTGATCCCATGTTACGGGAATACCAAGCCACGGATCAAGGCTTCCCCAGCGTCCGACACCGATCAGCACATAGGGTGTTTTAGCGGCTACCAGTTTTTCGTTAAATTTGCTTACTTCCAGCATTACTTCCCTGCTCTTGCCACGGTCGAATGTGTCAAAATCGACAAACACCACATCGTAAATTTTATCGATAAAACCATTTCCCAAAATCTGTGTACTCTCGCATATCAGTTCATCAGGTGCATACGAATCGATCTCAAGCTCTTCAGACTCCATACTGATAACCAACGGGCGCATTTGCAGCAATGCGAATTCGCGCACCTGATGTTCTTCATCGGTCATCCGGACAGCAAACTCTATTTCGACCTGCGTTCCCATACCCCAGGTGCCGATGTTCAGTATGGAATCAAGGATCTCCGCGAGCGGAAAGACCTTATGTTTGAGGAGCGGTGCAAACGTAACCACTCTTCTCCCTTTGCGGGAAAGCCCATCGGAGATAGCATCGTTATCAGCAGAATAGGTGGACCCCACCCAGGTAAGCGTTCCATCATCTTCTGCCGTTGAGAGATCATATTCTTTTACGAGCGCTTCGATATCTGTTTCATGGGAGAGGGCATTTTGGCCGTCCATATTCAGAGCAAAAAATTTCTGCTGTGAACTTCGCAAGGTTTCCTTTGCGGAAAAGAATTGCAGCAAATGTTTTGGATATTTTGGGCAGAAGCGTACCGTGTTGCCGCCCTCCACAACAATCTTTCCCAGTCCAAGACCCGTTAATGCGATGCCATCACCCGGTTTTTGTGGAGCAACCGGATAAAAGTTGAATGATTTCGCAACACCGGCAAAGTCGGGGTAGAAACGTTCATTGTGTTTATTGCCCACCAGCCGCTGAATGATCACCGCCATTTTTTCTTCTTCAAGGCTGTATTCAGTGGAATGCATATAATCGCGGGCCTTTTTGAAAAAAGTAGAAGCATAAACACACTTCACTGCAACAATCAGTTCCTGCAATCGGGTTTTTATATCAGGGGCGTTGTTTGGCAGCATATAGGTTTTATACACACCGGCAAACGGTTGGAATTGCGAATCTTCAAGCATGCTTGACGAACGCACTGCCAGCGGTTCCTGCACCAGTTCCAGGAAATCTTTAAGGCGTGAAACAATATCGGGAGAGAAATGTGCCGTATCAACGAACCGTTTCAGAATCTCCTCATCCGGGGCTTCACTCAGCTCAAAAAATTCAAGTGAATTATCTTCGACGAACTTGTCGAAAATATCAGTTGCAAGGACAATTGCAGCAGGCACAAATATCTCGATGCCGGGAAAACTGTTCCGCAGATGCGTGTTGTTCATGAAGGCATTAATAAAGCCGAGTCCACGCGCTTTGCCGCCCAAAGAACCCCCGCCAAGGCGAGCAAATCCATACTTTACATCAAAAGTATTTTTATTGAAATCGGTAGTGACTCCGCGCTGACGATTTTCCTGATAGATTTTGACTGAGTCCAAGATCAATTTTCGAAGTTCAGAGACTGATTTGAAATCGCTGACCTTCAACGGCCGAAACTGAAATGAAAGCCAAAACTCCGTGCGTGCTTTCAACCAATTGGAAAAGTGATTCCGTTCACCGTGGAACATAATGCATTCATCAGGCACCGTTCGCATTTTTTCGAAGAATGTTTGCAGGTTATGCGCACGGCCAACTTCTGTTCCATCGGGCATACGGAAAATGAAATCGCCAAACCCAAAATTTTTCAACATGAACATCCGCAGATCGTGCAGCAGATGATTTGAGCCTTTATGCAGAAACGAGACACCGATATGTTCAGCCACCCGTGCCATTGCCGGGTCGCTTGACTGAAGGAGAATTGGGATATCACCCTGCTCGCTTTTGATGCGCATAGCCAGTTTTATTCCGGCTTCAGGGTCTTTCACACCGTTATAGCGGAAGTTTATATCGGTGACAACGCCAAGAATGTTCTCCTGATATTTTTGAAAATACTGCCAGGCTTCTTCGTAATTGGTGGCAAGCACGATCTTTGGGCGCGCGCGCATGCGTAAAAATTTCTGCGAGAGATTTATTCCTTCGGAAATAAGCCGCTGGGACTGATCGAACACTTCACGATAGATAATGGGAAGGTAGGATGAATAGAACTTGACATTATCTTCGACAAGAATTATTGTTTGGACACCCACCGTGTGCGTGTCATTTTCAATATTAAATTTATCTTCAATGTTTTTAAAAATTGCGATGAGGAGGCGGTAGTCACCTTGCCAGATGAACACCCGATCGAAGATGGAATCGTCATAGTTGCGGGAGAGTTCTTTGCGCTCTTTATTGTCATAGGCGAGCAGGATGACCGGCATATTAAGACCTGCCTGTCGCAGCATCTGGGTAAATTTAACAGGGTGCATATCGTCGATATGCAAGGTAACGATGACCAGATCGAAACGGTCTTCCATCAGGGCCAGCTCAAGTGCTTCAGTACCCGAAGTTACATGCGTTATCTCGGGCGCCTGGCTGAGGTTAAGCACCTGGTATTCCTGACGTATCAGTTCATAGAGCCTGCCGTCCTCTTCAAAGAGATAGAAGTCATAAAGGCTGGATACGAGAAGGATATCGCGTATCCTGAATTTCATCAATTTATGAAAAGCCCTTATGCGGCTGCTGAATACATCTTCAATGAGGGTCTGGTCAATTTTGTTCATCGTGCGTCTGTTTTTTGCCTAAAATCTTACTGGAAATTAATAAAAAAGGTGAAAGAATTGAGGAGATATTTTTGAGGGACATGAGGACCCTGAAGGATGAGAGAATCAGATCCCAAGCCTGAAGGTTTTTGGATAACAAGATTTCAATGAACAAACCATGAATTTAACCCATCCCCATCCCCTTCCTTTTGCAAAGGGAGGCCCAACGCAAGTTCGACCATGATTCATGTTAAGTTCCACCGAGTTCGACCAGAGTTTTACCGTTTTAAGTGCTGTAAGTTATTGTTATAAAATAAGTTCCACCACTTTTACCACCTTTTGCGCATTTTTTTATTTGCGCGATGTTAATCATTATCTGTGTTGAAATCCTTTGATGATGCAGTCAGATCACCTCTGCCAGTCAGATTACGGAGAATTGCCTGTCTGGTCATAGCGCGCAATAATTTGGAGACTGCAAGGGTGATATCGAGAGCGAGTATATTCTTCCCGGATTTTGGTTTTTCCGAGAGGATGACCGCGCCACCAGTAAGGAACCCGATCACAATCCATTGCAGTGAGCGGAAATTGCTGTTGTTGATTTCCTGCGACCTGATAAATTCAAAGCCGTGATTTGCAGTGCTGAGGTTTTGCATGGTGTCAACTTTTGCTTATTAATACAGGTAATAATTCAAAGCGAAATTACTTAATGAATGGTGATGCGGTCAAGCTCACGATGCACAGATTAGGGCATTGCATGGTGCATTGCACAACGTAGTGTGGCGTGCACTGCACGGGGCAGGAGCCCGACAACAATGCCGCCCTACAATAATGCCGCCCTTTCAGTGCTCAAAGATCATAGCTGTTGTTTTTCTGTTATAACCAGTTATCTGTATTCCAAGAGTTGCAAGATGGTGCATAAGAATAAACACGTATACCACTTTCATTACAAAACAAGTTTGCGCTCGCAAGATGGGTGCAGAGCATCTGCATTATTGGCAGCTAAAAATGCTGCGACCGTGATCTCCAAGTGAGATGTTCTAAGTGGGCAGTGGCAGGTGTCACCCTATTGGAACATGGTAAGCATAACTCACCCCCGGAATACCCGCATTATTGTTGACTAAAAGTACTACAACCGTGATCTCCAAGTGAGCTATTCCAGGGGGCAGCGGCAAAAAATTTGTAAAGTTGACACCCTTGCCAACAGGTCGAGTAAGGGCGCCATGCTTGATATTTATGTAAGTTGTATCGCTTTAGTCATTTCTAATATAAAACCAAGGTTGAAATGGTTCTCACGGATAGAAATCCGAAATTTGGCTTTTGAGACAGTTTTTTATGAACAAACTATTTACTTACCGATGGCGAAGATATACTGGCAGAATCCGGGGCGCCCAATTTCAGCAAAGAGTCCGCAGCAGTTTTTTCCGCTACTGAATCCTTCACTGCCTTTTCATAATCATTCAGCTTTTTAATCAGAGATGTTCTGTACACTTCCTCACCGCCGGCTTCTCCGGTCTTAAAAACAAAATAGCATCCTGCAACCGCAAGCACGGCGAACCCATATTTTGCTGAATGGAGCAACTGCGGGTATTTTTTCTTTATAACCACGAACAAAATGTAAAGCACCCTAAGCACCAACAGTGCCGCAAAAAACCAAACAGTAATATCAGCCCAATATTCATGCTCCGTCAAGTGCTTCATTGGCACGGGGCCCACATCGCTGGCGTCAACCACATTAGCATATTCCAGTGCCTGGTCGCCGGTGAAAAGCGCTGCAATTGCACTGACAACACCAAGCCCCAGAATAATGGCTGCTGCTTTTGATATAAAATCTTTGCGTAAAATTGCGCCCAATACTTCCAGAAAAGCGTACGTAATTAAAAGTGCGATAGGAAAGTGAACAATCTTCGGATGTAATTGTGCAATAAATTCCGGACTCATAGCAGTTCCTTTGTATAGTTTATTAATCGTTCATTATCAGGCGCCGGCACTGGCCGCACGTTGATAATTTGAGGGGGAAATTGAAATAACACACAAATATTTCAATAAGTAAGTGTTTATACTGGAAATATAGGGACAATTTGCCGAATTATCCCTACAGAACGTCGCCCCTGGCTTTTAAAATACCGATCCTATCACGGATAAAGGGGCCAACTTTGCGCAATGGCAGGAATAGTTTTTACCACTAAGATGACACCGTTGCTATCAAAGATGAGCGTTTACGCCATATTGTACTCTTGTTAAAAACAGTCCCTGCGCCGGAACAGATTGTCCTACCAGTTGTTTATCATGCGTTTCAAAGATAGTATCAATTTCGCCGGGTGAACGTTCTTCTTTCACATAGCGCAATTGGGTTCCCACAATGAGCCGAACCATACTGTGCAGATAGCGGTTTGCTTCGATCCTGAAGAGCAGCATATCCCCGGTGTCCCGCCAACGGGCATCATGCACCAGGCAATTGGTGTTACCGTTTCCCGGCAGCTCTTTTGCAAAGGCCTGGTAATCCTTTTCGCCGACGAACCTGGCAGCGAAGCCATTAAGTACGTCCGCCGACAGTTTGAAATGATAGAAGTACGAATAGTTTTTATAAAACGGCGATTTGCTCTTCGCGATGAAGTACCAATAAGTTCTGCGAACGGCATCGAACCGGGCGTGGAATTCCTCCGGAACTTCGATCATTTCGCTAATTGCAATTTCAAAAGGCAGCATGGAATTCAGGCTATACTGAAAGCGGTATATATCAATGTCCTTTTCGCAGCGGAAATTGGCTACCTGGCCCAGCGCATGCACGCCGGTATCGGTGCGCCCCGCCCCAATAAGTGATATGGGCTCACCGGAAAGTGTTTCCAACGCCCTGGCAATGACTTGCTGCACCGTGGGTGCATTCTGCTGGATCTGCCAGCCGTGATATTTTGAGCCGTCGTATTGTATGGTGAGTTTATAATTATGCATGGCTAAAGTTAGAGAGAATAGAGCGTTTTTCAAATAAGAGCGTGGCTGAAAACGCAATAAATGTTGGAAACGGGCGTTAAAGAATGGCTGAAGGGGCACTTCACCCTGTAAGCATTTTCTGCTCACAGTTTTATCCCGCAGGATTTTTTATTATTTTTACAACCAGATGATTGAGGCATTATCAATGGCAGGCGCTTGTTACCGCTAATGTTTTTTTTCTGTCTTTCATATCCGGGTGAGCTATTTTTATGAACCTATAAAGGTACAATAAATGAAAACCAAATTAGTATTGCTGTTGCTGACATTTGTATTGCTATCACATTATTCATTTCCCCAAAACCGCCAGTTCAAAGTGCACGAACGCGGCATGTTACATCAAACTGTATATAATACCGGCGAAGTTGGCAGGCCCTATGATGCCGGTCAAGGTGGCATTATTGATGGTGTACCCCCATCGATGGAGTGGCCGCCCAATTCCAGAATGATCATTGACAGGAAACTGTATTCCGGCCAACATAATTCAATGGGCGGCGGTTTTCATATGGCTGCCACAAAAAATGGTACACGCGTTATTGATTATTGCGGGGCTGTTTCAGATGCAAACGGCAAAGCAGTAGACATTGAAGGCATTTATACGATGCCCGGCACCGTTGAACGGTTCGAAAACTACCCCATAAAAAAAGACGGCACCGTAAATGCTGCCTTTAATCCAAACGAGGCAGAAGAGATCATTGTTTCCAAATGGACCGGCGTAAAAACCGGTCTTACGGTTACACGCACCAGCCGTGCATGGAGCTTTCCGGGGTATGATCAATTCATCATTTATGAATATGAAATTTCCAACCCGACAACAGATACTTTATCCGATGTTTTTCTCGCGTGGACTTATTCACTGAGTCCCTCGATGTTCGGCTATGAAAGAAAATTCAACAAATGGTCGGAGGGAAGCTACCGCAATAATCAGTTTGCCCGGTTTGACCTTAAAAGATGGCTTTCATACAATGTTGATATAAACGGGAAACCCGATACTACGAATTTGTTTGATCTGTGGAGCCAGGAAGGAGAGCGTGGTGGGTTAAACTCCCCGCAGGCAGTTGGAATTATGGTGTTGCATTATGATTACGATAACCTAATAACCAAGGCAAACACTAAGCTTTTTGTAGCTCCAGCTGACACCTCTTATGTTTGGGATGAAAACAACAAGATTAACCAGCCATACCTATGCCGGTACGAAAACGGAAATCTATATGAGGTAAAGATCGGAACTTTTTATGATATTAGCGCAAGAAAGACTGGTCCATTCAAGGGAAGCGCTGATTCAAATAATTATGCTGATAATTTGTTTTGGATGGGCAGAGTAAAACCAGCTTTTAAATTAGGCTTCGCACAGCCGGTGACCCATGCTTATGGGTTTGGACCCTACCTTCTTGCACCTGGCGCAGTGGCAAAATTTACTGTTGCCGAAGTTGTTGGCTATGGTGCCGGAGTTGCAGCAGACAGTATTTATAAAGATTTGGGTGGAAGTACTCAGGCAAGCCTGGAAACCGGATCAGGAATGCACCCGGTGCAGAGCTGGTATACAGCACTATCCTACCCTGAAGCTTATGGTCCGGTTGGAAGTAATTACCTCCAGACTCACCCCCTTCCCTGGTATGTTCATTCTGATGTCGTATCAATCAGAGATGTGGCCGACAGGGCTATTCAGATGTATACGGGCAATACTCTGACAAATTACAGTTCGCTGCCCACCGGTCAGTTTGATCCGAAACTGACGCCGGCACATGGCGTGTATAACGTCGGCATACAGGCACCGGCACCGCTAATAAGCATTGATACACTGGCCAATCCTGTAATTACCATAAAATGGGGAACGGCAGCAGAATCTTTTTTAGCCCCAGGATTACATGCTCCATTGAAAAGCTACATCATTCTTCGGGCTCCCCATCCTTTGGGCCCGTGGGCTGAAATAGCAACTATTCAGAGAAAACAGACCGGATATTTTTTCGATTCGCTTTATGTCTTCAAAGACTCACTTAATTATCTATCGCTCATGTATTATGCGGTGGTTTCAGTGGACAGTCTGGGAGGGAGAAGCGGTATGACAAACATGACACTCATCGAGAGAACTTTAACCGGTACCGACAAATATGTATTGCCGGAAAGCCCGGCGCTGTTGCGTAATTACCCCAATCCCTTTAACCCTTCCACAATCATTGCATTTTCGCTGGGAAAAGCATCTAACGTTACGCTTGATGTTTTTGATATAATGGGACGAAGAGTGGCGGAATTGTTCTGCGGATATAAGCCGGCAGGCAATTTCTCAATTGCCTGGAACCCGCAAATGAGCGGTGATAGGAATATTGCAAGCGGCGTCTATTTTGTGCGGCTGCATACTTTGACGGAAACCAAGATGCTTAAGGTTTTGTATATGAAGTAGTCGCCCATTATATGCAATTTTGGAACTTAAATTGCGTACAATGAAGCTTTAACCATTGGCTTTAGCAACTAATGTGCAACATATTAGTGGCTAAGGCATTTAGTGAGATAAAGTCCCTCACCCTTTCACTTTCCAAAGGGCGATGATGTCACTTGGTGGAACCCGGTAAACATAACTCACCCCCGCCCCCTCTCTTGAAAAGAGAGGGGAGTAGAAAATCCTCATTATTGGCGGCTGAAAGTGCTGCAACTGTGATCTCCAAGTGGGTGTTCTAAGGGGGAAGTGGCAAAAAATTTGTTAAGTTGACACCATTGCCCAAAGAGCAAGGGAGGGCGTAATACCTGATAGTTATGCATAATCATTATTGCCTATTTTCCAATGCAAGATTAGGGTTTAATTAAGTTCTTTTTTTACAATACCAGCAACACAAAAACATTTGCCATTTATTTTATTACGTGCGGCCATAACAACTCTCACGTGGTAATTCCCGCCTATTGTGTAAATTAGTGAAACAAAAATTTACAGATTTCATATTGGCATGCACACATGAAAACAATCATAGAACCCTTCAAAATCAAATCGGTTGAACCTATCCGCTTCACCACGAAGGAAGAACGGATCAGCATAATGAAAGATGCCGGGTATAATCCGTTTCTTATTCAAGCAGACGATGTATTAATTGACCTGCTGACCGACAGCGGTACTTCGGCCATGAGCGCGGAGCAATGGGCCGGCATTATGCGTGGGGATGAATCCTATGCAGGATCACGAAGCTTCTACCGTTTTGAATCGGCAGTTAAGAAAATTACCGGATTCAAGTATATAATTCCCACACATCAGGGAAGAGCAGCGGAGAAAATCCTATTCACCATAGTTGGCGGCAAGGGCAAATTGATCCCGAACAACACACACTTCGACACCACTCGCGCCAACGTTGAGTTCAGCGGGGCCGAAGCTGTTGACCTGCTTAATGAAACGGGAAAGCATCCGGAAATCCGTGCCGATTTCAAGGGTAACATGGATGTTGAAAAATTGGATGCGTTCATCAAAGAAACTGGTGTTGAAAATATTCCACTGGTAATGATAACTGTTACCAACAACTCCGGCGGCGGACAACCGGTATCAATGCAAAACATTAAAGAGACTAAGGCTGTATGCAAAAAATACGGCATTCCTCTTTTTATTGATGCCTGCCGGTTTGCGGAAAATTCCTATTTCATCAAGATGCGCGAACCGGGTTACCGCGATAAGTCCCTGTTGGAAATTGCGCAGGAAATGTTTTCGTATGCAGATGGCATGACCATGAGCGCGAAGAAAGACGCGCTGGTCAACATAGGAGGCTTCCTTGCCATGAATGACGACAATCTGTCCATCAGCTGCCGGAATTTGCTGATTGTAACTGAAGGCTTCCCCACCTATGGCGGACTTGCAGGCCGGGATCTTGAAGCAATTGCACAGGGGTTGGAAGAAGTGCTGGACGAGCATTACATGGAGTATCGCATCCGCAGTATTGAATATCTTGGCGATAAACTGCGCGCCGAGGGAGTTCCCTTTATTGAGCCGCCGGGCGGACACGCGATTTATATTGACGCAAAGCGCTTTTTGCCGCATGTTCCTCCGCATGAATACCCGGGACAAAGCATTGTCTGCGAGCTCTATATTGAAGGTGGCATACGTTCCGTGGAAATTGGCAGTGTGATGTTCGGGAAAAACGATGAAAACGGCAAGTTAATTCCACCCTCAATGGAATTGGTGCGGCTGGCAATTCCGCGCCGTGTTTATACACAGAGCCACATTGATTATGTGATTGAAATTATCCACGAGGTGTTCAGAAAGCGGGAGAGCATCCGCGGATATAAAATTGTTTATGAAGCGCCCATGCTTAGGCATTTTACTGCACGGTTTGAGCAATTATAGTTGCGATTAAACTGAACTGCCCCGACACGTGCGTCGGGGCAGCCTATTTCCCCCCCCACTCTGCATAAAACGTATCCAAATAGTTCAGCATGAAATCATGCCGCTTTTGAGCCATCTCTTTCCCCGTTTTAGTATTCATCAAATCCTTAAGCAAGAGCAGTTTCTCATAAAAATGATTGATTGACGGATTCTCGTTTTTTAAATATGATTCTGTTGTTTTATGCTCCATCGGTTTAACCTCTGGATCATATATAATTCGTCCCTTGCTGCCGCCATAACTGAAAACGCGGGCAATGCCAATAGCGCCGATGGCATCAAGGCGGTCAGCATCCTGTACAATTTTTGCCTCTAATGATAATACTGATTTGTCATCCGGTGTTCCTTTGAACGAAATTGCAGGAATAATACTGATCACGTCTGCTATAAGTTTCGCATCCGCATCTTGCGCTCTGAGCCAGTCACCGGCAACACGCGGGCCAACTGTTTCATCACCGTCATAGGCTTTCCAGTCGGCAATGTCGTGCAGCAGTGCCGCCAGTTCAACAACTGCGTTATCGGCGTTCTCGGTTTTGCAAATGGTTTTGGCTGTGCGCCACACGCGATATACGTGCCACCAGTCGTGCCCGGAACCTTCGGAGTGAAGCGTGGCTCTTACGTATTCGGCTGTTTTGGTAATTAGGTCTTCCTGATTCATGGATTGGGGATTTCTTTGATAATTAAATTATTATGAGGGTAGAATGTACAAATAATGTATTAAAGATCGGGTTTTGCGGATGGATGAAAATGAAAAAATCAGCAGGAGTATCAAGTGCCCGGATTGGTGGAAGAATTGGGGCAAGTTGCTTTGGCGGTATTCGCACCATTCAATAACGGGCGCGAGTGATAATTGATTGCACTCAGGCCGTCTTAAAAGAATAGAATGCACACGCCCCGCGGAGCGGGATCCGGTTGGGAGATAACACGGATTAGAACAAATTTTAGCGGATAGAAATTCGAGTATTCGTTTTTTAAGTCAGCCTGAAGGCGTGATACATGATGTTATATAAGTTATCATGTTCGTCCTTTTTCTGATGCAGGATTAGGGTTTAGTTGTATACTTGCAGGGTTCAGAATTTGGAAGGGTATTCGCCGTTTCATTGGTTGTTGTATCTCCGCATAAATAGTACTAATTTTCCGAAAAAAGAAATTACCAATTATGAACATCGCACTTCCCAACAATATTTTCTCCACGCTTTTGGCCAAGGTTCTACCTCACGAATTGCAGGACTCAATTGTTTTCAAAGAGGCCGCACTTCTGAGCAAACAGCTTTTGGAATCAAAAGCAGACATCGCTCTCATTCCCTCAATGGATTTGCTGCAGCATAAGGATTTCTTTGTTTCACCCAAATGCGGAATTTCTTTTGAAGGCAGTATAGCCAATTCCTATCTCTATTTTGCCAAGGGAGAAAAGACCATCGAAAGCATCGTACTAGCCGGCGATATCTCCAGTGTGGAGGCAGTGCTTGGCAAAATTGCAATTCACGAGATGTACGATCAGGATGTGTCCATTTCTGTATCGAAAAACGAAGCTGTTGACGGTACCCGGAATATTTTGCTGAGCGGAGACCTGAATTTCACCTCTGAACTCTATCCGCACGGGCTTAATTTTGCGGAAGCGATAGCCGAAATTACCGGGATGCCATTTGTTCAGTATGTGTTTGCTTCAAGGAATCCGAAAAAGCTTCGGGAATTTGAGGCCCACGCTGAGGATCTTGAGTTGAAAATTCTGGAACGGATAAACAGCCCCGAATGGACAATTCCCTTCTCCGACTCTACAAAAGCATTTTTCCTTGAGAACCTCCAGCACGTTATATATGATTTTGACAGCAGCGATTTACAGGGCCTGACTGAAATGCTGCGGCTTACCTTCTTTCATGGACTGATTCTGGATATGTTTGAAGTGAAGTATGAATAAGAAAAATCATTAACGATTTTATTGCCAGGTATAAGGGTGTCGTACGAAGTCGGTTAAGAAGAGGATGGTACGCGGGTTTAACGGATTTGCACGGATAGGAAATCCAAAAAAAGGTGGAGATATCGACTTCAATGGTATCAATATGATCTCCCTCTCCCGTCCGATGATTTGCTTTAAAACCAGCAGGCCGGATTAACAATCCGGCCTACAAAAAAACTTAGAATTGAGCTTGCCGCAGAAGTGGACAAAATGCATTTTCGTCCAGCATCAGAAAAAAAATATTTACTCGGTGGCTTTTGCCAGTTTGCTCTTGTTTACTCCGTGGCAATCGGTGCATTTCTGATTTTGCACGGAACCACTTAACTCACCGGGATGCACAAAGGAAAGGCCGTCCACATCCATTCGCTTGCCGGTTTTGGGGGTTTCCTGCGCAATAATGGTATGACAGCTTTCGCATTTGTTATTGATAATCTTTCCCGAGGACGTTTTATGCTGACCATCGTGGCAGCGGAAACAGCCGTCATAATACAAATGCCCGATATTGTTCGGGTAGTGTTTCCAATCCGCTTTCATTTCCGGGAAATAGTTTCTGCCATACAGTTTCTGAACCGCGGCAATAGCCTGCGAAACGCTTTGTGCTTTGCTGCCTGCTACTTGTGGATAGTTGCCCGAATAAAAAGTACTTATATAGTCGTTAATGGAGCTTAGCGCTTCGGCCTTGTTCGCATAATCCTTTTCAAGAGCATCAACAGCAACGGTTTTGATAAAGGGCAAAGAGCGATCTATAAGGCCCATTGAAATAGCGTGATTCACTTCCTGATCGGGTTGGTGATAGATATGTGATGGCCGGTTATGACAGTCGAGGCAATCCATTCTGCGCATTTCCTTTTTAGCCTCGTCAATAACGTTCTTAGCAACGTTGGTGCTTTGAAATATCTCTTCTTTTCCGTCTTTGGTTTTCCAAACCACGTATGGAATATTTTGTCGTGATTTATCGGAGCCGTAATAAATTTCGTTGGCATCGTTCACGTGCCAGTGGATGCCGCTGCGAACACCCTCGTCGGTTTTTCCTTCGCCGATTTTGATAAGCATTTTGATTGATTCGCGGGAGTTTTTTTCGTCCGGAAGGAAATATTCGCGGTCGAGTTTTTTCTCACTATAAAAATGTTTGGGCCAGTGGCACTGTTCACATGTCTGCTGAGCAGGCCGCAGATTTTCGATTGGCGTTGGGATGGGCCGTGAATATTTATTGAACGTTACCGAATAAAGCTGGTACGACCCGGAAATTTTTGCTTTTACAAACCAGTCGGCACCTGAACCGATGTGGCATTTTGCGCAGCCCACTCTTGAGTGTGGCGAATCTTTATAGGCAGTATATTCAGGCTCCATAACAGTGTGGCACACCGTCCCGCAAAACTCATCGGAATCGGTATACTCATATGCCTTGAAGCTGCCAAATGCCGAAAAGACCAGGAAGACGACCGTGATAGCCACAAATGCTGTGAACGCAAAACGGTGTTTGGGATTATTAAAATCGACGATCGGAAACTCGCGAATGCTTGCATCGCCCTGTTTTCTTCTCTGGCGTTCCTTATAAGCACCAAAAGAGATCAGCAGCAATCCGAGGATAAGGAACATGGGGAGGATAACGAATGCGAGAATGCCTATATAGGGGCTTGATTCCTTCGCGAACAAGTCAAGCGCAATAAGGAACAGGATCAGTCCAAAACTCAATGCGGCAAGGAAGGCTCCTGCCATCGATATAGGGTTCAGAAATACTGAGGGAAGATATTTTTTCATACCGTGTACATTCGTTAAGAGTGAACAATCATTTTAAGCCTGGAAAATGCAATAACAGCAACTTATCGTATAAATACTTCAATTTATTAAGACCAGGACCCTCACCCTCATTCCCTCTCCCAACGGGCGAGGTAGGTCGTAATGCCTGATACTTATGTAAGTTATCGTTTTTGTCTTTTTCTAATGCAAGATTAGGATTAAACGAAAAAACCTCCCAGATCTTTGCGGGGATAAGGGAGGTTTATTCAAAGAACTATCAATTCGTGCCGGAATCTTTATTTGTCTCGTCAGCGGGTTTATCAAAGGTCTCCGCTTCTTTTTGTTTAATTCGTTCCAACTCCAGCGGGTGTTCATCGGCCATTTCCTCTTCAGAAATTGTGCCTTTGATCCACGCGAGATTCATCGGGTAGATATCCGGATTAAAAATTACAAAGTACAGATGCCAGACAACGATTGAGAGGAATGCCAGCCATGCTTCATAATAGTGCACGGTACGGGCAATATCCCAACCAATTTTTGTATAGAGCCCAATGAATGTGTTATCGAACCACATCATCAAACCCGTAGCGGTCATAACGATTGTTCCCCAAATGAGCGCCCAGTATTCTGCTTTTTCAACATAACTGAAACGGTCAAGGAGCGGTTTTTCTTTTGAAAAGCCCAAATTGAATTTGGCCACACCCCATGCATCCTGTGCATCTTTCAGGCGCGGCAACAGGTCAAACACCAGTTGTCTGCCCCGTTGGGTAAAGATAATATAGAAAAGATGTGAAAGACTGGCCGTGACCATGACAACCGCGCAAACACGGTGGAATATACTGCGAAGTTCAAATGCGCCCGGAACAAAATTTCTGATATGTCTAACCCACCAGGCATCCGGGTAGCTGAGCATGAAGCCGGAGAAAACCAGCCCAAAGAAACTGAGCATCAAAGATACGTGCTGAATACGTTCGCTCACGGTCATGCGCAAATAGAGCGATCTGCCATGATGGTGCTGGGGAAGCAAACCGCGCTGGCGCATTTTTTTGAGTTTCGCCTTCTTGATGAAGTCGATAAAATTGTGTAAGAACATTCCACCAATGGTGAGTGCAATAAGGACAAGATATATTCTGACTATCCACCACAGAACGGGTTCATCTTTTTGCGTGACATTAACGTGAACTGAACCGACAGAGAAATTGGCATTTGCCCCTGGGTGGCATTTACCGCAGGTTTTTGCCAAATTCTTTTTGTTGACCTGCGATTCCGGGTCGCTTGATGCTTTTATGTTGTGGACGCCATGGCAGCTTCCGCAGTTGGCAACAGATGCAGATCCGCCTTCCAGAGCCAGTCCGTGATAGGAATCTTTGAACGTTTGAAACTTGTTGGCAGCCATTCCGTATTTTTCGGAAAGTTTCATTGAACTGTGGCACTTCGAACAAATCTGTTCGGACACATTTTTGAATGAAACGGCAGCATTGGGATCGTTATGTTTTAAAATATTGTGTTCGCCGTGGCAATCGGTGCATACGGGGGCGTCTTTGCCGCCTTTGGCAACAGACATGCCGTGAACGCTTCCGGCATATTGCTTTGCAATTTCAACATGGCACTTGCCGCAAGTTGCAGGAATATTCTGCTTTGCAATTGTGGCCTCTTTATCCCCACTGCCCTGAATTTTATGAACACCATGGCAATCGACACAACCCGCGGCTTTTCCCTTTCCTTCTCTGAGCGCTTTGCCGTGAACACTTTGCTCATAGGACTGGATAAAGCCCTTTTTATAGGAAAATTTGCTGCGAACAGCAGGGTCATCGAGATGGCAGGTGAGACAAAGTTTTTCCTGAGCAAGTTTTGCTTTGACCGTATCGCCGGCAAAACCCTTTGTGGTTATTTGCTGAACATGGCAGGTAAGGCAGCTTGGAGCTTCTTTTATGCCGCGTAATCCGGCAGCATGATGGGTTGACTGGGAAAAATCATTGGACTCACCGGAATGGCAATTGGCGCAAACCGGAGTGCCCTTGGCCCCTGCAACCTTGATCTGTTTGGCGTCGTGCGTGCCATGGCAGCCTTTACAGTTGAGTGCTTTTGACTCACTATTGGCAGCCGCCTTAAGCATTTGTGGATGGAAAAGATGCTTTACAGGTGCGTTTTTATGGCAGCTTTGGCAATTAATGGGTTGAATGTTCTCTTTGTGGGGAACGTTGCCGGGATCGAAACCAACGTGGCAGGAAATGCATTGCAGCTTTTTGTGGACTGAAACACCGAGCACTTTTTCGTCTACGAAAAGTTTGACCGGTTTACCCTTACGATCCATCGTGAGGGTTTCATCATTATGGCAACTCAGGCAGTCTTCATTTGCTTGAGCGTAATTCACCGGAGCGAACAACGCACAAATTACAAATAAAAACCAGGAACATTTACCCAACCAAGTGAAGAAGCGGGGACGGATGTAGCGGTGAGTTGCCATAGTGATGTTTTATTTTTTTCGGTTCTGAATTATTTTTTTGCTGCTTTAAGTGAGCCAAGCCAATCGGAAAGCTTTTTCAGGTCTTCGTCGGAACCCTTGAATGCTACCGGATGAGCTTTTTCGTTCATTTTTTCCTGTTTAACCAGATATTTTTTCATGAAATCAGCTTTGTGTTTTGACCCGACTGTTGAGAGATCAGCAGCAGGTTTTTTGGATTTTGTGTCGATTTTAACCGACTGTACCGCGTGGCAGGTGTTGCATTTTGCGTCAACAAACACTTTTTTGCCGGCAGGTTCATCGCCCGCACTGGCGAAGGCAGCGCCATAAAGAGCAACAATAAAGAACAAAAAGAGAATATAAGCGATCACGTTTTTCATATGATGTATCCTTTGAAAAAAAATATAGTCATCGCAAGGGAAAGAGCAAAAAAAGTGCCAAACCTAAAATCTTGCTATTTGCTAAATATTGCCCAATTTTGCCGTGAATTCTCTCACTGTTGGGAAGAAGGCAGGTGAAGGATTTTCATTTTTTAGAAATCACCAAGAGGATGGTGAGCATAGCTCAAAAAGGGTAAAAAAATGCCCTAAAACCCATGGATGCTGATGGCAGTCAAGTTGGGTTTAGGTGCGCAACGAATGCTTTCAAGGGGCCTGAAATCCACAATGCAGGCTTATTTCAATCTGATTACAGGCTAAACCAATCCCCATTTTTGCAGAGCAAAAAAGCGCTGCTTATTGACCACGGTGGTATACCCATCTGTAATAGCGGCAAGTCGCTCAGCCATGTTAATAAGAGTATACATTATGATATCTGGGTTTTCGATTATTTCCTTCTCACCAAGTCCGCTTATCACAATAAAGTCTGAGTCTTCTTCGCAGACAATTGTTGCGGTGCGCGGGGTTCCCAGTATTGCACTTATCTCTCCGATAACCGTACCCGGTTCGGTATATTCAGCCAGCCGTATGGTATCCTTAATTACTGCCACCGAACCCTTTATCAGAATATAGAATTCTTTTCCAAGACTATCCTGTTTAACGATTGTTTCACCTGCTTTAAATTTTGTCATTCGAACTCCGTAATTTTTAATTTGTTTATTTTTTATTTGAGATAGTTTTCTATTTCAAAAAGCAAAAAAACAGCTTCTGAATTAAAAAAACGCTTACTATTCTGATTGGAACTTACAGATATGATTTCTTTTTCCAAATCTTTATTTTATAAAATGCATCTGTTGCTATACATCCGCCCAAAATAAACGATTTTTGAGTACCATTTTTGAATGGGGCAAATAACAAAAATATGAAGTACTGCTATCAGGCAGCTAAAATATAACAGCTGTATAAAAATTGGATGGGAATGGATACACGCCCCACCAGAAGCAGGATTTCGGCCTGCCTGCGGACATATAAGGCGGGCTGCACTCAACCTTCGCGGGTATCAAATTAATGGGATCAATTTACCGGATGAGCCAGTAATGCATTTATTTTTATCAATTTTGCTCTGATATTTTGTAAACAGGAATTATCTTGGACAGCAATATGGTGCTATACAACTGATGTTAATTGACCTGCTTTACTGAATAATTCAAGACACATTTACCCTTTACCAGAATGAATTTCCCGATTACACTATCCTGATGAACAAGAGAGAAGCCCAAGTTTCACTACCGACACAACCTATGAAAAACTTTCCGCGTATTAAAAAGTATATTTGCAATAAGCACGGCAAAGCCTATTCCATTATATAATACTAAACTGTCTACAAAGATAGACATGAATTTTGCGCCTATTCATATATGCCCGATTTTCGCGGCAAAAATCTGGCACGTTAGTTGAATCCCTATATTCAAAGAACTTAAAAAACGGAGATTAGTCATGAAACGTAGAATTTTAGCAGCAGCAATAATAGCAGGGATGTTTTTCTTCACCGGATGTGATGAACACGACAGGTACATAGATACGGTCAGTTATGATTACACACCTCCTGCCATTCCAACAGGCGTACAGACATCAAATGGTGATGAAAACGTTTATATCTCCTGGTTGTCAAACAGTGAAAAAGATCTTGCGGGATACAACGTATATTACAGTACCAGTTATGATGGGCGCTATACCCTGTTGGGTTCAACCGATAGAACGTATTTTTATGATAATAATTTGACCAACGGAAACAAATACTATTACGCAGTAACCGCCTATGATTATGATAACAACGAGAGCGAATTGAGCCGTGAAGATGTTTATGGAATAGGCCGTCCACAAAAAGCCGATCAACGGATCTATGACTATCGCCGGTTTCCCAATGATGCCGGTTACAGTTGTGCAACTTTTTCAGTAGTAAAATATAATTCGCTGGATTCCGATTTCTTCTTCGAAATTGATACAACCGGATATCCTAAACTGAACGTGTTTGACGATTCTGCAATAAAAGACATGGGCGCAACCGGCAGCATCTATGATATCACCTCGGCACCTACCGGTGGATGGTCCCCCACATTTCAGGAAGACTGCAAAATTGGACACACGTATGTGATAAGAACTATGGATATGCACTTTGCAAAGATCAGAATAAAAAGCATTACTGCTGACAGGATAACGTTCGACGTTGCTTACCAGACCATTGCTTATGAAGAAGCATTGAGACCGGGACAAAAACCAGGCCCACGCATTACCTTCAAGGCATCGTCAGCAAGAATAGCACAATAAAATTTTCCCACCCAAAAACGTGCAAACAAAAGGAGCCGCCCTGAAAATGACGGCTCCTTTTTCTTTGATCGCCCATACTTTACCAGGCAATAACATAAGAATTGAGTATATAACAGGAATGCCAGAAAAGTGGAGCCGCACTGTCTCACTTAGGGAAATAACCTCCTGAATGTTCTTTGGAAATTCGCAGGCAATTTCAGTAAATTAAGGTATAGCGAAATCGTGTTTTAATTCACTATCTTACATTCACCTTATGAACACAAGAATACTCCTTTCCGCATGTTTCTTCTTATGCCTTGGACTTACTATGATTAGCAATGCACAAAAGTCACCTTTTGAAAAACGCACCTATTCCGGTCATGACAGTTTGTCGCTTCCCTATAGGCTTCTGTTACCGTATAGCTATGATGAACACGATACGGGCATCTCCCGTGAGCGCTACCCACTGGTGATCTTCCTCCACGGATCCGGCGAACGCGGTTCCGACAACGAAGCACAACTGGTTAACGGGGTAGCCCACTTTGCCGACACAGCAATCAGAAAGAATCACCCGGCATTTGTAATAGTTCCTCAATGCCCGAAGGAGCACCGCTGGGCCGAGGTTGATTGGGCGGCCAAGCATCATGTTATGCAGGAGACGCCGTCGATGCCTATGCAGGCGCTTATTGCGTTGATTGATGAGTTCATCCGGGAATATCCTGTTGATACAAACAGGATATACATCGCGGGGCTTTCGATGGGTGGATTTGGCACGTGGGACCTTATCAGCAGATATCCATTCAAATTTGCGGCTGCACTGGCCCTCTGTGGTGGCGGAGATGAAGCGCAGGCTAAAAAGCTTACTGCCATTCCGATTTGGGCTTTCCATGGCGAAAAAGATCCGGTGGTGAGCGTTAAACGATCACGGAATATGATTGCCGCAATCCGGAAGGCGGGAGGGAGCCCGTTTTATACCGAAATGGAGAAGGAAGGACATGCAATATGGGAAAAAGTGTTTTCTGACAAAATTGTCCTGGAATGGCTTTTCAGTCAAGACAAAGGAAGATCGATCAAAACAAAATAGCACGCCGACAGGGCGGGAGGAAAGTCAGCAAGTTTGATTACGGCTTTTGCGGTCTGCCCCTACCTCCGTAAATTGCGTTCTATATATTAAGCCAATAATGATCAAAAGAATTATACTCTTTGTTGTCAGCATTTTTGTTTTCATTGCAGGATGTATGTTTTACGGAGTTATTATAAACCTTCGTGAAAACACACTCGCGGAAGAGATGCGCTCGCACAACATCACCGATCTTAAAAATCCCATCATCCGGATCAGCCGGAAAAACTATACTTTGGGTTTATATGAGGGCGACAGTATACTCGTCAAGAATTTTCGTGCTGTATTCGGAAGAAATTCACAGCCAAAACGACTGGCGGACGACAAAGCCACCCCGTTTGGCGAATATGAAGTTTGCGACATTGACCAGAACAGTATCTACTACAAATTTTATAAGATCAACTACCCCAATCTCAAGGATCTTACTGATGCGAAAAACCGGGGAACCATCTCAAAAGAAGATTTTGAGTCGCTCCGTTATCAATCGGATTTGAATCAAAGCCCCAAAGCTGATTCGCGCCTGGGCGGAGACATTGGCATCCATGGATTAGGGCGCCTGAATTTTTTATTTAAAAATCTGCCGTTCGTTTTTAACTGGACGGACGGCTCCATTGCAATTAGTAACGAAAGTATAGATGAATTATCTCCTATCATTCAAAAAGGCACCAAAGTCATTATCGGGGAATAACTTTTGGATTTCCCTGCTTTTTTTCAGCATAATCCTTACCGGATGCGACAAGAAAGCAAACAACATGCCCGAAAGCGGTTCGGCATCAGGCAAGGCCATTACAGCAGACAGCTTGTTGGCCGGTAAGCTCGGAACAACCAGCTTCATCAAAGTCTCCGGACAATTTATTACCCGTGATTTTGAAGAATATGCCGTGTGTTATGAGACACGCTCACCCGGCAAAGCAGGCATCGTATTTCAGATCATGTGTCTGCGGGGCGACACCCTTACCACCCTTTATAATTCTCCGGTTCTTGACGGCGCGTTGAAACATGCTTCGTTTTATGCAATTCAAAACAAGGATTCGGTATTCAAATCGCTGTATTATGATTCAGGTGATTTCTTCATGGGCAGTTCAAGCGGAGAGATATATTCCTACGTCCTGAATCCAAAAACGCGAGGTCTTATAAAAGGTCATTTATTTATGACGGGAGACAAAGCCCCAAATCTTTTTATTTCGGCTCCACCTGCAAGCGAAACAGAAAAGAACTACTTGCTGAAAATGATGCTGGATCAGTTTCCCAATCTCAAAACGGTAAACAAGGATAAATCGATTGATTGAGCGGTGCAGGCATGCTCTATTGCAGGCTCAAACCATGCAACACGTATTACTTATTCTTGTTTTTGTTATCCTGTGCACTTCGCTTTCGCTTGCTCAGGAACAGGGTGCCAAATATGAACTTACCAAAATTGAGTTTCATGGAAACAACACCTTTTCTTCTCCTGCACTGAAAGACCTGATCAACTCTCAGGAAACGCCTATGTGGGTGTGGAAGTTCCTTCACTCATTCACCAGTCTTGGTAAGGGACCTGAATATTTTGACAGCACACTTATTTACAGCGACACCCGTTCATTGAATGAGTATTATATTGCCAATGGTTTCTTTAGCGTAAAGACGACCTATTCCTATGAGGTTGATTCTGCCAAGAAGCAAGTGGTGCTCACCTATAACATCAACGAAGGACACTTTTCGCGTATAAGACAAATAAGCCTGTATGGACTGAGGGGCCTCAAAGATGAACTGCAACATGAGGTCGAAGGCCTTTTACCATCGGATACGACGAAGCGTTTTTCCCAGAGTACGCTGATGGCGTCGATCAACAGCATAATAACGGTTTTGGAAAACAATGGATTTATGACCGCCCGCTATGACAGTACACTGGTTATCCAGGACACGGTTTCCAATGTTGCAAATGTGATGATCTATTTCGACGGGGGCAAAGAGTATTCGATAAGCAAACTGCTGATCAAAAAAGACGGACCGGGCGCTGAGAAAGTGGAAGAGGATTTGCTTGAACAAATAGTGGGAATTAAAGAGAAAGAGCTCTATAGTCTTGAAAAGATTCGCCTGAGCCAGGTGCGGTTATTCAGAACCGGTTTATTTAACACGGTGATTCTGGCCCCGGTGATCAAGGACACGGTGGGGAAAACGGTGCCACTGGCGCTAACCGGAAATATTGGGCTCATGAATGAATTCTCACCGGAAATAATCATGAACAACCAGCAAAATTCCTTTAACCTCGGTTTGGCCGGTGTCATCACGCGGAAGAATTTCCTTGGAGGCGCGCGCAAACTGACCTTGAGCGGATCATTTGGTGTCAGTGATATTGTCCGGGCAAATCCCAAAAACCTGGTTAAAACTTTTTCGCTTCAAGACACAACCGTTTACGGGTTTTACGAAGGGTCGGCAAGAGTGGAACAGCCTTATGTATTCGGGAAGCCTATATTCGGAACTCTGGAAGGTTATGTAAAATCAAACAAGGACAAAAGCCTTAATGTCCGCTCAATTGGAGGCAAGATCAGCTTTGAGTTCGAATTGCCCCGCTACACGTTTATAAACTTCCTTACAGCCTATTACAATTTTGAAGTGGTTGATCAGACATTCCCCAAAAATGGCAAACACCCAACCCTCAGTCAGTCCATTTCGATTCTTGGCGCCGACATGAAAGCCTATAAGGCCAATGACGTCATATTTCCGACAAAGGGTTTTAATTTGGGACTGCTGATAGAAGAAGCAAACTTATTCAACAACGTATTGAGTAAACTTATCGGTCATGATTATAATGGTTTGCTCTTCTATAAATCCACCATAAGCAGCGCTTTTTACATTCCCGCCACAACAAGAAACAATCTGCGGGCTTATGCAGTCAAATTAAAAGTTGGCTATATACAGAGTTACGCGGGAAATGAAATCGACATCCCAAGTGTGAAAAAATTCACTGTTGGTGGCAGTAATTCAGTGCGCGGCTGGAAAGCCCGCGAGCTGGCTCCCTCGGAGGACCTGGTGCTCTCCGCCATCGATTCGACTGTTTCTATTGTTGGTGGAACCTTTCTGCTGGAGGGAGGGCTTGAATACCGGCATAAATTCACCCCGGAAATTGGCGCAGTTGTTTTTACTGACTTTGGCAATACCTGGCTGGGGTACAAAATATTCAGGCCAGATCAGGTTGCCGTTGCATCAGGGTTTGGCCTAAGGTATTATTCGGCATTCGCACCATTCAGAGTGGACTTTGCCGTTAAATCCTACGATCCCAATAACAGGAAAAATTTCTTTAAGAAGGCTTTCTTCAAGGAATTGTTTGAGTTTCAGATAGGAATTGGCGAGGCCTTCTAAGCGTTAGCTTCAGGCTGGCCCTTAGGTTATACGCGATAGTATAACCTTAGTGGAACCCGATAAAAACAACCCATCCCCTTCCTTTCGCAAAGGGAGGCCCAACGCAAGTTCGACCATGATTCATGTTAAATTCCACCGAGTTCGACCAGAGTTTTACCGGAGTTTTACCGGAGTTTTACCGGAGTTTTACCGTTTTAAGTGCTGTAAGTTATTGTTATAAAATAAGTTCCACCACTTTTACCACCTTTTGCGCATTTTTTTATTTGCGCGATGTTAATCATTATCTGTGTTGAAATCCTGTGATGATGCAGTCAGATCACCTCTGCCAGTCAGATTACGGAGAATTGCCTGTCTGGTCATAGCGCGCAATAATTTGGAGACTGCAAGGGTGATATCGAGAGCGAGTATATTCTTCCCGGATTTTGGTTTTTCCGAGAGGATGACCGCGCCACCAGTAAGGAACCCGATCACAATCCATTGCAGTGAGCGGAAATTGCTGTTGTTGATTTCCTGCGACCTGATAAATTCAAAGCCGTGATTTGCAGTGCTGAGGTTTTGCATGGTGTCAACTTTTGTTTATTGATACAGATAATAATTAACAGAGAAATTACTTAATGAATGGTTACGCGGTCAAGCTCACGGTGCACAGATTGGGGCATTGCATGGTGCATTGCACAACGTAGTGTGGCGTGCACTGCACGGGGCAGGAGCCCGACACCAATGCTGCCCTACAACAATGCCGCCCTACAATAATTTCGCCCTTTCAGGGCTTTTAAATTCGGATTACGATGTTTCACAGAAATGAAGCAGGCCGGAAGAGTGCCAGGGTCTATTCCGTTCAGTTCAATTTACTCGACTTTTGAGTTCGCAGTGATTTTAGTGTTTTTTCGAATTTCTTAAGGTTTTCTTTACAGTACATGCAACTGCAGTCCCGTTCTTTCATGTCCGTGATACGGTAGAGCAGCTCAGCCTGGACAATAGCCCAATAATCGGCCTCAGTTGGCTTAATTTCGCGTTTATACAATTCCGAGAAGAAAACTTTCTGTTTCATAGTGTACAAATGTACACTATTTAAAGAATATTTCAAACAGATATGTCTTCTTGATGAAATCGTCAGCTATTTGAACACAATTTAGCTTTTTAAAACTGCGGTTTTCGACGATTTCGCGTTGGTTTGGAAAGGGTTTGTCATGATGGATTTATGATATCGGAGGAAGTCGCAGCGGAAATGAACGATGCAGTCATGCCTGGGGAGTTCTGTTGTGTCTTTTATTTAAATCCCACAATAATGCCATCCCTTACGGATTTTGATAATCATTCTTCTCTTGAGAAATGTATATGAGCAACCGTATTATTAGCGCGTAGAAGAACTAGCGGTTTATCCGATTTTCCCATTATTTGAATTCCTGTTGAATAAAGTTAACAGATGTTTTCAGACCTTCCCAAACACTTGCAGAATAATCAGTTGCTGGTTACTTCGGCTGGAAATTTCTATGGGACTGTTTTGATTATTATTCATTTTGTACTCGGACGGGTTAACGGTTGGCCAATTTTGCATGTTGAAATAAAAGCCGAAATAATTATTTTAATTTCGCTATCACATAAGTAACCGCTACAACATTTGGTTTTAATATATGCTTACATCATAACTTGAGCAATTCAAAATTGTCGCCATCAACAAGTAATAAGTGGCCATTCAAAGAAAATATTTTTTTTACATTCTTTAGTCGGTTTACATCAATATATTTATCGCCTATTTTTGCATTTTTGTCATATACATTTTTAAAATATACCTTATTAGTATCAGCGACAAAATAAACATTATTTCCGACCAGACAACAATCAACAATTTGGAGCTCTTTTGTTTTTTCGTTGGGCAACACAACTGCCGGCATAGAGGACCAGAACTCATTAACCTCTTTATAAGTATTTACATCAAGTACCGTAACAATTTTTGCACTTCCTCCCGATCCAACAATTGTGGACATTAAAGTAATGTATTTCTCGGATATTTGTGCCTTTACAATCTTTTCATATGAGCCATGTATGTAAAGAGAAAACTGATTTATTAACTTAGGAGTGATTAAACATGTTATATCATATTCAAATAAATATTTTGGATAGATACAATCATCCACTAAGATCATTTTATTACCACGAAATAGTATTTCATCAATGCTTTTCCCTTCCTTTTTTAAAGCTTCTGGCATATCGAGGGGGATGATTTTTTTCTCTGGATCATCAAGGTTTACTAAGCTGGCCTTCTCACCATATCCTTTCACCCCTAAACCGGCAGTGCCCTTTCCCGCGATGAACATAATGTCATCATAAAATTTAACAGTCTCGATTAGATGATCATGTGGGAATTTGATTGTTGGGAAATAAGTAATATTATAATAACGGTCAATTTTCCCCAGCATAATCATATTATTCTCTTTCATATAGAGAAACTCACGAGGGAATGTATGCGCCCACCTTTTAATTGCAGAATCACTAAAACGGGCAGCAGGAGGAATGGCAGCGATCCACCCATTATTTCCAATAATAACATTACTGTAAGGAGGGAAATCAAGTTTACCTATTTGTCTAATAGAATCATTTACTATGGCAAAGAGTTGAACTTGGTTTTGTCGTGTAAGAGCTACTAAATTGGAATATTTGTGGACATAGGCATCTCTTGATCTACTTGAACAACCCATGATGAAAATCACGAATAAAGTGGTCAAAACAACCCCTGATTTCATAAACATTCCTTCATTTCAGTAATTAAGAGAGAAAGTGAATTTTGTCTTTTTGACTATAACATTGCTTTCGTTTATACAGATTTATATGTATCCATAAAAACATTTCAACAGTCTTATAGATAAGTAAATCCTCCTGCATACAGATACTCAACAGCGCACCTGGTCGCAGTGACATTAAATTCCCTCAACAAAAATAATGCATTTTATTAAAATGCCAACTTAGCCGGAAATATAAAAAGTCGACAGGTTTATACACTAGCGGCCAAAAGATAAGAAAAGAAGCGTGCTACTTTCGGCATTCATTAGGCTCTATGGCGCAGAATGATCAAACCCAATTCCCCATCTTTGAGAACGAATGATATACATTTGATGCCACTGTGGCGCCCCCCGCAAGCGGGATGATGCACTTTCCGGGCTCCAAAATATTCTGACTGTTATTTTTCTACAATAATACCGCCCTTACAGGGCTTAAAAATCGGATTTCAATGTTTATCTAAAACCTTCGTTCTAACGCTGGTCACATAAGGTAAATTAATAACACTGCAATTCTGCGATTGTTCGAGGAAAAGGATTCGCGACAAAGATAACCCCTCACGGCCTCTCCTTTTTAAAAGGGGAAGAGTTTTATGTCTATTCATTGTCATTATAAAAAACCATATACTGCCCGGCCATCAGATTGCTCATCACCAATGTTTTATACTGATTCCCCTTGAGATCATACAAGAACAAGGTTACATAGCCATTGGCCTGCAGGGTAAACTGAATAGCCGTTGAGATACTGAAAGGGTTTGGATAATTTTGCGATAGTTTCCAGGTCAGATCAGGGAATAGCCCATTGCCCGTGAGATTATTGATTTTGTCTATGCCAGAAGGATGCGTGGCCTGCATGGCAGGTGCCTTGAATTGTTGCTGGGGCTGCCAAATAACGGTGAATGCATTATTGTTCTTATTGAGCACATAATTAACCCGCTGTAGTTTTTTGGTCAGGGTGTCATACAATATAAACCAGGAAGAGTCCAAAACAGAAAAGGTTCCCATGGGTTGCGGCTCCACTTCAGAGGTTAGTATCATTCGCGGAAGATCATACAATTGTGGAAAACGTATTTTATCTTCAGTCCTGAAAATCCCGGTCTGGTCTGTTGTTCCCAAATAAGCGTTTGATTGGGCAATATCGGTTTCAGCGCGGACAATATATATCGAGTCCTGAAAAAGAATGGTTGTTTTCCCGGTGTCCTGAACAACAAGTTTTGCCTTATAGACTGCAGTAGCCCAGGCGGACCCGGTTTCATTTCCGGGCAATACGTTAATTTTATTGCCGCCAAAAACTTTCAGATTTGGAACTGCGTTTCCCTGTTGGTCTTTAACAGTAAGTTGAAGTGCAAACCCAGTGTTTTCCATACCTTTTTCTATCGGGCCGATTGACTCTTTGCAGGAAATCAAAGCAACCCCGACGAGAAACATGATGATTAAAAACATAAAACTGTTTTTTATTGCTGACATACCCTGACCCTCATAATATATTTATTTCCTATGTATTTAAGATCCAGAATGACTTCTCCCTAAGTTGTACTGGTCCTCTTTATGCTGACAAACTTATTGAAGGGAGAGGAATTATAGAATAATAACTAACCTATCTTATAAATACCTCAATCTAATAAGACCAAAACCCTCACCCAAATTCTCCAACCGGGATCTCGGATGCACTCGACCTTCGCGGGAACGACACCTGTACATTATGCCCGTTAAGTTGACACCATTGCTCAAAGAGCGAGGGAGGTCGTAATGCCTGAGAGCTATGTAAGTAATCGCTTTTGTCTATTTCCGATTCAAGATTAGCGTTAACATCTAAAGTGACGCAAACTGCCCCATTGCTTTGTCAAAGGCTTCAGCCAGTACCCGTAACACTGATTAGTGGCTAAAGCCAATTACAGCTGGTGCAAATGATCCACGACCTAAAGCTCGTGGCAAGTCAATTTGAATCGTTGCGTACGATGGTAAATAAACTATATCGATGTGATGTTTTGCTACCGGCAATACATCACTTTATATACACCATTTTTTTCACTTCCCTTGTCACACCCGCCTGCAGCGCGTAAAGATAAACACCGCTGGGAAGTGTATTCGCCTGCAGTTTTTCCGGATTAAAATCGACAGTATGTTCGCCGGCTTCCATGGCCGTCTGGAGAAGGGTTGCAAGCTCACGGCCTTTTGCATCATATACTTTAAGCGATACATTTTCCCGCTGCCTCAGCACAAACGAAATTTTTGTGGAAGGGTTGAAAGGATTCGGATAATTCTGTTTCAACAGCATTGTCATCCCTTCTTTCAATTCACTTTCATTATTACGTATTAACAGCGGTGTTGTTGTCATGAAGGCACTTCTTCCATGAGTGAACGCGAAAAGCCGGTTGGTACTTTTCTGCAAAACCAGTTCCTCAACCGGAATGAACGTTGGCATTCCCGAGGTAGTATTAACCCAGGAAGTTCCCCTGTCAGTAGTTTGATAAACACCGGTTTCAGTGCCTATATAAAGAGTTGTTGGCGTATTGGTATCCACAACAAGTGTGTGCACCGGAACATCGGGGAGATTGCCGGAAATATCGATCCATGAACTTCCCTGGTCGGCAGAATACCAGACGTGTTTTGCGGTGCTGTTATTATTGTAACCGGAATAGCAGACATAGATTTTTTTCTTATCATTCGGATCGAGCACAATCCGGCGCACATAGGCACCATTATTTGAAGGCGGAGTTATATCGGTCCACACATTGCTTTGCCCGAGTGTGGAATTAAGGTCGGAACATTTAAATACTTTTCCGGTAGTGGTTCCGGCAAATGCAAGATAGGTTGCTGTTGCATTGGCAACGGTTACGGCGCTCACTTTTGCCGAAGGGACAAGCGTATTGCTCATCGCATTCCAGTTGTTGGCAGCATCGGTGGTAAGCCATACTTTATCGGATCCTGCAATCATCACATTGGATGCATCTTTATTGAGAGCAAACGGAGCAATGAACAGACATAAGGAGGAAGAGCCTGCATCAGTCAGACCGTTTGTACAGGAATTCCAGTTCACTCCCCCATCGGTTGATTTACTAATATCGAGATAGACGTATTCTTCGTAAGCAACATTCGCGTTGCTCTGATCGATGGCAGCATAGCCGCCATCACCGCCATACACCTGATCCCAGACAGTGCCTGAACCGGTATATTGCAAGTGTCCGTTATCTTGAGTGCCGCCCTGGAAAATTGTTCCGGATGCCGCCACTGCGCCTCCATAAAACTGTGTTATCTCAAGGCCGTTATTCAGACTGGTCCAACTGGCGCCGGCATCTGTTGTTTTAAAAAGCCCTCCATCATTCCCATCATATAAAACGTCGGGGGTCACCGGATCGAACACGAGCGCGTGGTGATCGGCGTGAGAGAAAGGTGAACCGTAATAGGGGTGCCAATAAGAAGTCTGTTGCCAGGATGTCCCCCCATCGGTGGATTTGATAAGCTCGACTCCCCCGGCGAAAACCACATTGGAGTTAAACGGGTTCACGGCAATTACGTTGTCATACCATTCCTGAGCATTCAGATATGACTTGTCACCTGTTGACTGCAATGTTGGGGGCTTTGGCAAAGCACTCCACGTGGATCCGGCATCGGTGGATTTGTAGATATTTTCCAGTCCGAGTATTGGTGAGGTCATGACTTTGGAGCCAAAGACCGCAAAAATGTTGTTTGCATTGGCGGGGTCTTTTGCAAAGGCGATCCGGTCATAGTCTGCAGTTGGCAGGCCCGCAGTAATTTTTGTCCACGCGGTGCCGCCATTGGTAGATTTGAATATTCCTCCGAGGACAGTTGCATCCGGGCCGGTGGCACAAAGCAGCGTTGTGGGGTTCAATACAATGATGTCTTTGGGATTAAAGAAGTTATCGGATGCAGTTGCCGAGTTGATTTTTTTCCATGAAGAGCCACCATCGGTCGATTTGAAAATGCCACCTGTTGTATAATATGATCCGATGCCATCTTTCCGGTTTGTAGCTTTGGTGGCAGCATAAATAACCCCATTGGCATCAACAGCCAGTCTCAACACATTTCTGAAGGTCCAGGCATCAGCTATAGTTGCCGGAAGAAGATTCCAGGTATCGCCAAAATCGGTTGACTTATAGATACCACCTCCATAAACGGCATCAGAATTACCCCAACCTTCACCTGTTCCGGCATATATGATGTTCTCATTAACCGGGTCAGCAACCATACAGCCAATTGCCAACTGAACACCATTATCGAGTTTCGGTATCCAGGATGTTCCTCCGTTGGTTGATTTCCAAACTCCACCGGCAACGGCGCCAACCAGCAGTACACTTGTATTGCTTGGTTTTATAATGATTGACCGGATACGCCCGCCAATGTTTCCGGGTCCCAGATTAACCCAGGAAGGAGCACCGACCGTTTTTTCGAGGGCCTTTGATGAGTTGTTTTCCCGGGTGTGCGTAATTGCTCGCATCCGTGCCAGCGGATCGAGGGTGTTACCCTCTCCCGCGATCATCCGGTAACGGAACTCAAGCGCAGCCTCAGGATCATCATCATCACCAATGACAGGTGCAACCGGTTTAGGCGGAGTGAGATCATGGTGTGTAACCACCATCCCCAAATAAAAGAATGCTGCAGAGATAAAGCAGAGAAACACGGATACCAGAGAGAGATTGTAACGTTGGTGCATCAGTCACCCTTTCAAAAAAGCGTTATGCATAATTCATTCAGTGCTTTCAAGCTATTGAAAGCAAACTGTCAGAAATAAATAAATTCTATTTAGAAATTGAGGAAAATATGCTTGAAAACCAACAAGAGAAGATGACCAAGCAAACAGGGTGCAACGGTGGTTTTGTTGGTACACATGCAATTTCAGCGGCAAAGTTATAAATGTTATACTGTATTAAGCCAACAATTCAGCCACCCGCAACCAAAACCAGTGATCCCCCAAAAAGGAATTAAGCACAAAGGGCACTTTTACGCGCAATAGCACTAAGGATGTATTTCGACCATTTATGCTTGTTTGTGTTTGCCCCCTACATAGGCTGCGATAGAATGGTGAAGAAATGCCCGTTAGTTGCACCCATACAACGGGATGACACAGTTATTCATGGGGATGCCCTTTCATGGCATATCGCCCGTGTCAGCGCAAAGATGTTCCTGCAACAGAAAATAAAAAATATCGCGAAGAGAGTTGTACCGGAATAGTTTAGGAATTTTTTTGCCACAGAATTGTACTTGTATTGTTTTGTCAGACTTTACACTTGCCAATACTGTATAATTTCGCCGATTTGTCCTTATATTGGTGACTTACTTTTTATCAACAAAGAATCCTTAGAATGAATAAACCATTAGCTGTAATAGCAGTGAGCGGCGGCATGGACAGTTGTGTTACGGCGGCTATTGCAAACAAAGAATATGAATTGGCGTTCGCCCATTTTAATTACGGGCAGCGCACCGAATCACGTGAATTGCAGGCATTTCATGACCTGGCAGATTTTTACAACGTTAAACATCGTTTAATAATTGACTTCTCACATTTCACCAAGATAGGCGGCTCGTCTCTCACCGACTCTTCAATGCCGGTTACCAAAGCCGATTTGGAGAACAAGGAAATTCCATCGTCTTATGTTCCCTTCCGGAACGCAAACATTCTTTCTGCCTGTGTAAGTTGGGCGGAAGTGTTGCACGCGCATCAGATATTTATTGGCGCCGTGTATGAGGATGCATCGGGTTACCCTGACTGCAGACCGGAGTTTTACAAGGCATATGAGGCAATGATAAAGGAAGGGACCAGACCGGACTCTCATATTGGAATAAAAACGCCTATAATCAACATGACGAAGGGCGACATTATTAAAACCGGATTTTCATTGGGTGCACCATTGCATTTGACGTGGTCGTGTTACCAATCAACTGACGAGGCATGCGGTGTTTGCGACAGTTGTGCATTCCGTTTGCGGGGCTTTCAGCAGGCCGGCTTTGAAGATCCAATACCCTACGCACAAAGACCGGACTATTTGCATAAATTATAAGTAACTCAGCAAGCTGCTTAAGTGGCGCCCTAAGCATGGAATTAGGGAAAAAGCAATGAATTAGAGATGGTGGTTTATTGTTCGCTTTCCTGATTTGAAATTCAAGATCAAGTATTCAATTTCACCTCTCTAATGGTGTTGCATAACGCATTCGGTGCAGAATTCTGCTTTATAAGGATTTGTTTGAAGGCGCTAATTATGCGTGCCCGGCTTCCTTGCCCGATGGCAAATACATGCAAGTGGTATGAACTGTGAAACTGAGATCGATTGTCGTGTACTGATGGAGTTCGAAGCAGGTAGATTCCCGTTTTCACGGGAATGACAATGCTTCACCAACAATGTTAAGCTGACGCGTATGTGTTACGGGAATGACATTTCGTCAAGGTTCGCTTTATGTCAAGGTAAATGCCTGCGCTGGGAGTCACTAGATAATCAAAATGTTTATCTGCAGATCGGAAGACAATCTCCACTAGCGCTTCAGCACGGAATCGACGGGTACGCGACGGGATCCAAGCTTTTCTGTTCCTGCCAGAATTTTCAGCAAAACCTGCTTTTCTGAGGCACCCGCGGTGACAACACTCTTTCCTGTACGCTTCGATTGTTCAACCATTTTTGCAATAACCTGATCGCCTGAGTCCTGGGGCATCAGGGCTGGTACCATGAGGAGTTCCTTTTCCGAAAAGAAATTTTTATTCCTTTTTTGCATCCAGCTTTTAACAAAGGGAAATATGGTTGAAGCGCGCAAAGGTGCGTTTGACCGCGCATAAAAATAATTTGCCGCAGGAAAGCTCTTTAAAATTTCTTCCAGAGATTGATTGAGCCGTTTCTTGGAAAATTTGACATCAAGCTTATACTCCTGATCCTCGCTGAGATCAGAAATATCAACAACATAATGGCATCCGGCGGCCGCAGCGCGTTCAGCCTGTTTAACTGAGGTCTTGGAAAGTGAAAACAGGAAACTGAAGCCATCGCAGCCTGCAAGAACTTTTCCAAATTCTTCATCCGAAATGTCCTTAGACAACCTGATGAGGGGTGTTATTTGAAATGGATTTCTTCTCATTTCAGCATTGTAGGAGAGTTTCAGCATAACTTTCCAACTCGAACTGTCCGTTATCATAGTCTCTGTTTCAATTCCCGATTTTTTTTCGGAGGAAGAGACAAATACGGCCATCGTGTTGAAACGCACCTCAATGTCCTGAAGCAAAAAAGGTACAGCAACGTCATAAGGAACCGTAATCAAAAATCCTGCGCCGACATTAGCCTTTTTTAAGTCGCGGCGATTCATTGGCCTTATAAGTGAATCGTCAATACCAAAACTTTTCAGTGACCGCATTAGCGTATCGATTGCAGCTTTGCTTCCCATTTTATTTTGCATTTTCAGTTCATGAGGAGTAAGCGGTTTATTCCGGTTCAGACTGAAGAAAAAAACAGCAAGCACCAATGCAATGCCGGAGAGAAAAATCAATAGACGGTTTTTGGTATTAATGTCAAATTTCCTATTTATGGGTGAATTGCGGTTTTCTTTTTTCAAGAAACGCCGAGGTACCTTCTTTAAAATCTGCTGTAGCAAAACATTGGCTAAAGAATGTTGCTTCAGAAGCCATCCCAGTTTCAGATCCGGCCAGAGAGGCATGCACGGATTTTAACAACAGCTTAACCACCTGCGCCGGTTTAGCGGCCAGTTTGTCTGCCAAGGCTTTGGCTTCTGCCATCAGTTGCTCAGGATAGTGAACCGCATTAAGTGCCCCCAGTTCCATTGCCTTTTGTGCAGTAAATGGTTCACCGGTCAGCAGCAGTTCAACAGCTCTGCATTCAGAAATTATTCGCGGCAATCGCTGTGTGCCACCATAGCCAGGGATCAATCCCAGATTAATTTCCGGCTGACCAAAGACCGCGTTCTCAGCGGCCAGGCGGATATGGCAAGCCCAAACCAGTTCCGCACCACCGCCAAATGCAAATCCGTTGACCGCGGCAATGACGGGTTTTTCCATGGCTTCGATTCTGGAAAACACACGCTGGCCTGATTCGGAGAATATTTTTGCTTCCGCCACCGTCAGTTGATTCATTTCTGCAATATCCGCTCCCGCCACAAAGGCTTTTCCACCTGCACCCGTAATTATTATGACATGAACTTCGTCATCGGTAGCGAGGTCGGTCAGCGCCGCATCAAGTTCTTTAAGAAGTAAAGTAGTGAGTGCGTTCAGCTTCTCAGGGCGGTTGATGGTAAGGGTTGCAACCTTATTCTCAATCTGAACTATAATAAATTTAAATTCAGTTTTATTCATAGATGTCCGGCATGTGTTTTACTTTACTTTACTTTACTTAAATCAATCGGAACAACGCAGCAATTCACAGCCAAAAAAAGTGGGCCACAAGAAGATAATACGATGGCAGCAAGCAGGTTAAATGGAAACATATAAGGGAAGCCGGACTTTAAGGTCCAGACCGATATACTGATTACTGGTAAAATAATTGTATGAGGCAAGCATTTCCATCATAAACATAGAGACACCGACACCAACGGAAAAGCCGAATTTAGAACCATCTTCCAATTTGCTAGGCAAAGCGGTAGATATTTTATACTGCTGCAGGCGTTGGAAAATTGCAAAGTGTCCGCTTGCTTCAACAAAAGGCATAACCAAAACGATATTTTGCAGAAGCGGAGCAAAATAATAGCGTCCGCCGGCCGAAAAAGGAAGGAGGTTTGTTGAATAATGCGAATAGTTGCTGGTTTGATAGAGTTCCTGAGATCCGGGGAAATGCAGAAATTCGAGTTTGGCGAACAGGAACATAGGCAAATACTCGTTATCAGTATAATCCAATTCGGCATTCACTCCATACCCAATCATCGACGTATTTTGAAAATCGCCAACCGGCACTTTAGGGCCCACACCAACGACCATAAACATTCCTCTGGCTTTGTCAGAGGGAGGTTCCCCCGCAAACAGAAGGAAAGAAAACAGACAGACGAAGATGATTATACGATTCAAATATTTGCCGGTGAAATTATTGGTTTAAAATAGCAATTTTCGGGTTAGAGAAAAACCTGCATTTTCAAATTTTCGAGATAGTGTTTTAATTTGTTTAATCACTCCTATCCCAAAGAAATTCAGGTTACTATTTTGAACGATATCATATGAGGGGAGCGCTGTTCCCTTCATTGGTCGTGTTTCGTATCTATTTTTTGCTTTCCCGGATTTGCACCAGGACCGCACCGGCAAAAGCAATTCCCATACCCACTCCTTGCAGCAGCCCGATAGATTCATCAAGGAAGACCCACGCCAACACTCCTATTTGGATGAGCATGGTCCCGTTAAGAATGCTCGACTCCATGGCTGATAGTGAACGCAGTGTCACGTTCCAAAGTGTGAAAGCTGCTGCGGTGTTAATGGTGGCAAGCCAAAGCAGAATTAACCAATTTACGCCACTTATGACTGGAAACCCTGAAAGGCAAAAGCCCGCTGCCAAAAGAATGACAGCACCAACACCCATGCTTACAAAGGTAACCACAATTGGGCTGAGCGAGCGTTGCCGGTTAACACTGCGCCCCATTATTGCAGCCGCTGCATTTGCCAGCACCCCAAACAGCATAACCGTCACACCGGTGAACTGGCGAAAATCATGATGCATGGGCAAAAAATAGACGACTACACCGCAAATAAACAGAAAAGCACCGCCCCATTGCTTCAGGTTTGGCTTTTCTTTAAGAAAACCAATACCAAGCAAAGCAACAACGACCGGGGTAAAATTCAGTAAAAGACTTACGGTTACAGAGGGAAGAAGTGAAAGCCCCCAAAATTGAGCACCCTGCGTGAATGTATAAAAAACGACTCCTAAAAAAATCAGCCTAGTCCATTGTCCGCGAGTCAGCGCGGCAAGTTCTTTCCGATGCTTTTCCCGGAATATAAAGGGCAAAAAACAGATTGTGGCAATTCCGTATCTCAATCCTGCAAAGGATAATGCAGGTATATCCCTGAGCCCCCATTTTATAAGAATAAATGATGTGGACCAAAGAAAGGTAACCAGAACAGCTTGAAAAACTGCAAGGAGGTGGTTATGGGACTCTTTCATAAGCTATTTATTCCTGAAGAATCATCAGTACGATGGAATTTTCCAAAAGGTGTTACCTAATGTGCGAAAAATTTCTCAATTATTTTCAGGATCAAGAATACATGTGCCGCACTTTGCCGTTATTCAAATCATTGGTTGATTTTTCTGAGGTAAGCTTTAGAGGGCTGCCGACCTGCGTACACGATACGAGGTCAAAAAAAAAGCCCCTCCGCATCTACGGAGGAGCTTTTTAGCATGCAGCAAGCTACATTAATTAAAAGAGTAACGTACGCCGAGTTGCATCTGCCAACGAGATATCAAGTTATCGTTGGTATACGGATCAGGTTTATTAGTGAATGATGCTTTCATCTTGTGCGTGGTTGCATCAACACCCTGATATGAAAGAATTGGGCTTGTTTGGTTTGCCACTTGTTTCACATAGCCCCAAGTTGATTTGAGCATGTTGGGGAAATTGAGAATATCGAGAGATACTTCAAAATTATGTCCGACAAGAACTGGAACCTGCTGGGCAATACGGACATCCAACTGGTGAATCCATGGCTCGTTCGCGCCGTTTCTTTCTGCAATTCTGCCGCGATGATTTTTCAAATAATCATCATTGTTGATATAGGTTTCAAATTGTTCGGCAATCTGCGCTGGGGTTCTTTTATCATTGGTACCAGGAACGAAAATAATTTCACTTGCATCCTTAGGGATGTAGATCAAATCGTTGCCATCGTGACCGTCGCCATTTGCATCGTTGCTATAGATATATGAAAAGGGGCGTCCTGATTGTCCATTATAAAACAAAGAGATGGTTGTTTTAGCAGCCATAAAAATCTCAAACGAGTAACCAATGCTGGCAACGATACGATTCCTTAATTCATAGCTCGAAGTTGTGAGCGCAGGATCGTTGGGGTTGCCAGAGATAGGGTTATAACGGAATTGAGATTGGGCCTGGCTGGACTGAACGCTATTTTGATCCATTGAACGGCCATATGCATAGGCAAGGCTGACCGGCATGCTCGATATCGGCTCGCCCTGTACTTGAGCCGTAGCATTGAACTGGAAGCCCTTGCTTGTGTTCTTGAACAGCATTACACGCTGAAAATAAGGAGCCATACGGGCACCGGTATAAGTTGGACGGCCATCAGGAGCTGTTCCGGTAGGCGCGGTAATATTCAGATCGTTGTATAAGAGATCATTAAAATCCTTAGTATACAACAAGTCAACACTTCCAACCATATTAAATGGTAACTGCTGATCAAAACCAAGATTAGCCCTCAAATTCTGCGGCATTTTGAAATTGGGGTCGGTCAAATCGACTTCCGTTGACGCGCCGACTTTTAAGCCGGACTGACCTGCTTTCGGCTGAGAGTAAGGATCTGTATTGAAGAATCCGGGTTTTGGTTGTGAAATATCGGCAAAATCAACACCGGTATTACTGTATTGATTTGATATCCAAACGTAAGGGACTCTCCCTGTAAAGATACCAACACCGCCGCGTAAAATCATGGATTTATCGCGGTTCACATCCCAATTGAATCCAAGGCGTGGGGATAGTAACAGTTTTGAATCGGGCAGTTTTGAGGTATTCAATCCCAAATTGCCATAATATTTTGCAACTGAATCATTCTTGGCAGGTGAATCGGGGAATTTAGGCATATCGACACGGATACCAAGAGTAATTTTAAGGCCTGGCATAGCAGTGTATTCATCCTGAGCATAGACGCCGAACTGATATGCTTTAAATGAAGGGGCCAGATCCGGATCATTTCCTAACGCATACCGGTAATTATACGTTGATGGTGTTCCCGCAACAAAATCCTTCACATAATTGAAGGTATAATAGCCATAGAAATACCGGGTAAAAAGATTTGCAAATTTATACATCTCATTATGTGTACCAAAAGTAAACGTATGATTTCCCAGGTAGTAGGAGAAGTTATCCGTTATTTCGTATATATCCTGATCCAAACCGTTCCTGATCGAAAATTCTTCCGAACCGGCATAAACTGATTGTCCAACAAAACCCGTGTTTATACGCAATGACGGGAATGCAGTAGCGATGCTTCTTTTATCGCGTATTCTCGTATAACCGGCGATAAATTCATTGGCCATCGAATTTCCAAAGGTGCTGTTTAATTGCAGCACAAGGGAGTTCGTATTATTCTTGAACGTATAATCCCGATCGCTAAAAGTAATGTTGGTCGCGGTTCGCGCAATGATGTTATCTTCCGCAGAAACGTAATTGTCACGGACAGTCAGGTTATGGTTCTGTGCAATATTATAATCGAACCGGATAAATACTTTTTGGCTCGGACGCTCTGCAGTGAAGGGGTCAACTGTACCGGGGTCATAACCATATTTATTTACCAAAGTGCTTTTTATCATACCAATGGAATCAAGCATACTTTGCGGAGCACCAACTAACGCCGGATTGGGAGTTGGGGTGTTCTTTTTTGTTAACTCACCATTGATAAAGAAGAAAAGTTTATCCTCAATAATTGGACCCGCGGCACGAAAGCCGGTTTGATATTCACTGAAATTGCTGAGTTTAGTTTTCAAAGCATCAGGACTTTTTCCGACGAAATCCTGATTTCTGTTATAATAGTAAACAGAGCCCTCGTACTTGTTGGTACCGCTCTTGGTAACGGCATTGATGCCACCGCCGGTAAAGCCATTCATGCGAACGTCAAACGGGGCAATCACGACCTGAAATTCCTGAATAGCATCCAGGGAAATGGGGTTAGTGTTTGCTTGTCCGCCCGGAGTTCCGCTGTTTCCCAAGCCGAAAAGATCGTTGTACTGAGTTCCGTCAAGTTGGATATTATTCAGTCTGTTATTCCTACCGGCGGCACTCTGCTGCGATCCTGAAAAGAGTGGGGAAAGTTTGGAAAAATCTTGAAAACTTCTGCTTATAGAGGGGATGCTTTCAATTTGTTCGCGTGAAACACTTGTAGCGGCACCGGTTTTCCCGGAATTAAGAATAGGATTCCTGTCTCCGAATACTGTCATCTCCTTCATTTGTACCGCTGACTCAGTGAGTACGACATTAAGCGTAAATTCCTGACCCAGTTTCAAACTTGTAACCATGTCAATGTGCTTTTGGAAGCCGACGAACGATGTTGTAATCTCATATGGGCCACCAACGCGAACGTTCTGAATGATGAATTGGCCATTTTCTCTTGTAGAAGTGCCGTATAACACTCCCGACGGTTTGTGAACGGCAACAACAGTTGCACCAGGAAGTTTCCCTCCCGATTCATCAGTGACTACACCAATAATTGATGCACCAGTAGCCGCACCTTGCGAATAGGCAGTTCGTTCCAAGAACAGGCAAAGAAGCAGCATAAAAAGAACCATTGTATAACTTCGTAGCATAATTGCTCCATATGATGTGAATAAAAAGGACAAGTTATTCTTACTTTTGGTCATCGAAAGACCGGCATTGCTATTAGTGATTACTATTGCAAATAATCAATCGGATTCCAAATCTTTGTATTTTAAATATGGTATAATATCTGTCAGGTGTGAACAACGCAGTGAGGAAATCGAAAAGAAACGTTACTAAAAAGAAAAACGACCGGATCATCTAAGCCTCATCAAAAAATTGCTAAAGACTATCAATGATAATTTCCGAAATTCAAATTGAACTTCAAAAGAATTAAATTAAAATTATTATTATTAAAATTTCATTTTGACAGATGAATTATTTATTCTTGTGTTTTGAATTATAAGAATAAAAGTGGCGGGGCTTTTTCTTTACACGCTTGCCACATAATCACCACTTTTTCCACCGCTCTTTGAGAGCAAACGGATATCCTGAATACCAATAGATTTTTCAACCGCCTTGCACATATCATATATTGTTAAGGCGGCTATAGTAACCGCAGTGAGAGCCTCCATCTCAATTCCGGTAACAGCATCTGTTTTTGCCGTAGAAGTTATGAGAACGGATGCCGAGTCTTTGTCAATGGTAAAATCAATAGTAACTGAGGAGATAAAAATATTATGGCAGAGAGGTATTAATTCTGAAGTTTTTTTTGCAGCCTGAATGCCGGCAATGCGGGCAACTGCCAGCACATCACCTTTGGCAATTTCGTTTTTTTCAATTAATGCGATGAGATGTGGTGTGAGCAAAACTTTTGCCGAGGCAGATGCAACACGCACAGTTGCCTCTTTTCCGGAAACATCAACCATCGCTGCTTTTCCTCCGGCATTTACGTGTGACAATTCCATGCTATCTCCAAAAAATTTGTTCTTGCTCTGGTGACATGCCGGATGGAGTATAATTTATTTCCATCCGGACGGGTGATAATTGCCTGAAATGCTCCGGCCATAGGTTCTCATTCCCAAAAGTATGCTTTGCATAATGGCTGTTGCAAAAGTTATGTTAAAAGAAAGAATCACTTCAAAACTTTTAATATTCTATCAGGCCGAACCGATAACAGCAAATCAATGGGGTGGCTGAATGGTATTTCCCGGTCCCAGGAAAATAAGCTCATAAACGCCTGGCCAACAATCAAATCACGAGGTACAACTCCCCAAAAGCGGCTGTCATAGCTGTCGTCGCGATTATCTCCCATCATAAAGTAATAATCTTTTGTCAGGGTATAGGAATCAACAGGAACATCTTTAATGGTGATCTTTCCATCCTTTTCACCAACAACACGTTCTCCGTATTCTCTGTCAATAATGGTTCGCCACTCTTCCACATTTTCGCGTGTAAGTTTTACCACCTGCCCTTTTCGCGGAATGACCAAGGGACCATAATTATCTTTATTCCAGGGTCTTCCATATGGGAAAATATCCGGTTGTTCCAATCCTTTGGGTAAACACCCACCGCTATATTGGATATAGGGCGGAATCCAGGACTCCTTACCATTCACGTAAACAACTTTATCCCTGATTTCGAGAGTATCGCCGGGCAAGCCTTTCAAGCGCTTAACATAATTAACGTTCAGAGCTTCCGGCTTCAGTTCATCCCTTTTCCCCGGATATTCAAACACGACAATATCTTCTCTTCTGGGTTCACGAACTGAAGGAAGTGTAAAAAAGGGAAGCGCCACTTCAGTGAACGGAATATAACGCGGTGAAGATGACCCGTAAATAAATTTATTCACCAGAACAAAATCACCCACCAGAATAGTGTCTGTCATAGAAGGCGTCGGGATACGGGTATTCTGGATAATAAATGTTATAATAAACAAGGCTGCCAAAAGGGCAGAACCAAAGGATTTAACAAAATCAATTGCCTTCTCCTTTGAAGTTTTCTCATGTTTAAGTTCTTCTTCGGTTTTTATTCCCAGGAATTTTTTAAATTTTGATTTTATAGCTTCGTTAGATAGCGCCATGGAACACTAGTTCTCTCTTAAAAAATGGTTAATTAAAGTCTAAAATATTATTTAAGCAACTCACGCAGCAGAGTGTTTACCACCTGTGGATTTGCTTTGCCCTTTGATTCTTTCATTACCTGTCCAACAAAGAAACCGAATACTTTTTCTTTTCCGTCTCTGTACTGTTGCACTTCCTCAGGGAATTTTGCGGTCAGCTCAAGTATCAGTTGTCTTAGTACAGACTCATCGGTTATTTGAATTAGATTCTTTTCACGGACGATAAGTTCCGGATCTTTTTGCTCTTCCAGAAGAATTGCGAACACATCCTTGGCTATTTTACCGCTAATAGTGTTTTTTTCAATCAGGCTGATGAGTTTTCCCATGTTTTGAGCAGTAATGGGGAACTGGCGGATGGTTATTTTCCGTTCATTGAGAATCCGCTGGACGTCTCCCATGACCCAATTGCTGGCAAGTTTCGGGTCAGAGACAAGAGCTGCAACGTCTTCGAAGTATTGTGCAATGTCCTTGGCTTGTGTCAGGACGTCCGCATCAAATTCCGGAAGGTTGTACTGCGTTTTAAATCGTTCTGCTCTGGCCTCAGGAAGTTCCGGCAAACCCGCCCTAATCTCCTCAATCATATCCTGTGAAACCAATATGGGCAGTAAATCAGGATCGGGGAAATAGCGATAATCGTGCGCCTGTTCCTTACCACGCATGGGGATAGCCTCGTTATCGTCGGCATTCCACAACAACGTTTGCTGAACAACTTTATGTCCGTCTTCCAGCAGTTCTTTCTGACGTCCGATTTCAAACGCTATGGCCTTTTCCACATTCCGGAATGAATTCATATTCTTCACTTCGGTTTTGGTGCCAAGCGGAATTGTACCGGCCGGACGAATGGAAATGTTTGCATCGCATCGCAAAGAGCCTTCTTCCATATTACCGTCACATATTTCCAGGTATTGTACAATTTGCCTAATTTTTGCCAGATACAAGCCCGCCTCTTCAGCAGTGGAGAGATCCGGTTCAGTAACAATTTCAATTAATGGAACCCCACAACGGTTAACATCGATGAGCGTATCTTCTCCCTGATCGTGAATTGACTTTCCGGCATCCTCTTCAATGTGAATTCTCAGGATACGGATTTTCTTGGGAATGCCGTTTTTGGGGTAGACGATAATGTGGCCGTTTTCGCACAGGGGCTTGTCATATTGCGAAATCTGATAGCCTTTGGGCAAATCAGGATAGAAATAGTTTTTTCTCGCACATATGGAGCGTGGACTTATGGTACAATTGGTTGCCAGGCCCATTCTGATGGCGAATTCAACCACCTTATAGTTTAGCTTAGGCAACACACCCGGATGCCCCAGACAAATGGGGCAAACATTTGAATTCGGGTTAGAACCAAACTTAGTTGAGCATCCACAAAATATTTTGGTATCGGTAATAAGTTGCGCATGGACTTCAAGTCCAATCACACTCTCATAGGATGTTGCCATGATCTCTGCTATTCTTTCACCCAAACCTGGTATTCATACGGCTTCAATGAAACATCAAGCCGGCCCTTGTTGGATTTTTTTTGACCGTTAAAATAGTTTTTCAAAGTTCCCTTAAGGGAAGAATTATTTATCGAAGCGGTTTGTTCTTTGTCTGTCATGTTCGCAAAAACCACAACAGAATTTCCAGCCATACGCCGTTGAAACCCGATAAGTCCGGTGGCAGAATCAGTCAATGGAATAAATTCACCGCCATATTTGCCATTCCAGAGAGATTTATTTTGTTTTTTTAATGCAATTAGCTTCGTGAACAAAGCTGCGTTTGGATGTTCATCCCAAACAATGGGATCTCTTTCAAAAAAATCGAGACGTTTCTTCTCGCCGGCTTCCTGACCACTGTAAACCAGGAACATCCCAGGCATTGTGGCGGCAATAACATTGGCGGCATCAACAGCTTTTCCAAACCGTTCTGTTGATGTTCCGTTCCAACTGTTTTCATCGTGGTTTGTAGTGAAACGCATCCGGTACGCCGTTTTGGGGAAACTCTTCAAGTCGCTTTTAATAGAGTCGATAATGGCGAAAGGTTTTGCTTTTGCCTGCGCCACATCAATCATAAGCTTCATCATCGTCCAGCTATAGGTCATATCGAATGCATTTTCGTGCAACTTTGGATCTTCCCATTCTGCAAGCATGAAGACATTTTTCACTTTTTCAAGACGCGGGCGGGTGTACTGCCAAAACGGAGTGGGTACCATTCCAGCAACATCGCAACGATAGCCGTCGATATCAAATTCTTTGATCCAATATTCAAGGGCACCGGCCATGTAGTTCCAAAGATCTTTATTCTCATAGTTAAGCGCAATAACATCCTTCCAATCGGGAACCGGAGGGGCGAAATGTCCTGCGCTGTCTTTCCTGAAATACTCCGGGTTCGTTTTGGCCAGTTCGTTATCCCACGCGGTGTGATTGGCTACCCAGTCAATAATGAGGTGCATTCCCATTTTGTGCACTGTTTTTACCAGCTCTGCAAAATCTGCTTTTGTGCCAAGTTCCGGGTTGAGTCCATAATAATCTTTGACTGAATAGTAACTTCCCAGGGTTCCCTTCCGGTTCACCTCGCCAATCGGATTAATGGGCATAAGCCAGAGAATGCCGACGCCCATAGCTTTCAGGCGAGGCAAATGGGTCATAAATTCCTTTATCGTGCCGCCGGGTGTGTACTGCCTTAAGTTAACTTCATATATAGAGCAATTTTTACTCCATTCCGGTGGAGCGATGCCACGAACCGGTTGGGCAAACAAGCTTGAGAAAAGACCTACCATACAACAGACCGTTAAAAAAATGAATGCACTATATTTAGGGATCATAGATGAAACTTCCTAAGTGGTTATTATTTAGTTATCTGGACAATTAGCAGAGCAGTTGTTGCAATGGCTCCAACAATTGTTGAATACTTAGCAGCCAGATCTATATAATACGGAAGCCCATGAATCGCTTTTTTGGGTATAAAGAGAAAATCCCCCGGTTTCAATTTTGCTGTGGCATCTATGTCTTCCACTGAAATCCATTCATGGGTATCTCCGGTAATGATCATGACTTCCTTTTTTGCAAGTTCGGAATACCCGCCACACCGTTCGACATAATAACGATAGCTTAGCCCTTTGGTAAAAGCAACGTCACCCGGTTTGCTCACCTGTCCAAAAACATGAACAAATTTTTCTTTTGGGGGTATATAGACATAATCTCCCAATTTGACATAATAATGAGCGGCCTCTGAATTGGTATCCCGGAAGTTCGTAATGTTGATCCTGGATTGGCTAAATAACGTCCTGAGTCTGGTTTCAATATTGAAATAGCTGGTATCTTCATCAGCGAGATTGCTCATTCTCAAGAACAGGCTATTTTCAATACGGTTTATTTGATCGAGGACATTTGTCTTTTGAATTTGTCCGGCCTGATCCCCACCCAGATTATATTGCCGGTCAATATATATAGCTGACAGATCACTGCTGTTATAGATTATTGCTTTTTCATTGTCAGCGGATTCCATCAGGCCCCCGGCTTTTTCAAGAATGGAGGAAAGCGAATTATTCTCTTTGGTAACCGGCACAAAGCCGGGACGTTTTACTTCACCAAATATATATGTACCGAAATTCCGACGGTAGGTCTCGTCAGCAACAATTCTAACCCTGTCGCCCCTGCGAATTTCCGGATTGTCCTTTATCTCCGTTTTAATAACTTCTTCTTTTAAACCATCATAGGACAGCCGGGATATTTCCACTGCATGAACATTTTCGTATGCGGGATTGAGGCCACCAGCGATCTGTAAAATGTCAGCAAGATGATCACCATCAACAAATTGATAGCGACCAGGTATCTTAACCGCCCCGGAAATGTTAAAAAAGCTGTAATCAAGATTAACCCAAGGGAAAATAAGAACATCTTCATTTTTAAGGACCGGATTCATGGAAAAATCGGCGTTGGATCTGAAGAGAGAGAGGTCAACTTTGATCGTTTCCCCTGACTTCCGTTTAAGAACAATATCCCGTAAAGGATAAACCGTCTTATCAAAGACCCTGGTGACCAGTTGATCTACCCGTTCAAAGGGCAGTACGGTAAAAGTTCCGGTAAAAGGCGCATATCCACCAATGGTGACTGCGATACCGCTGACGCTGGAAAGCTGTGCTGAAGCAGATTGCGTGTTTTGTGCCCAACTGTCCGCGCTAAGCGACATAAACAGGAACAAAAGGAAAAATTTAGCGTTGAAAATGAACGTCGCTTTACTCATAGTTTTAGATGTTCTGTTATACATAAAACCAGTTACCGTTTCCCGTATTGAGTTTCATAATATTGTTGATAGGCCCCAGACAGAATATTTTTCCACCATTCCGGGTTCTTCAAATACCACTGAACGGTAACTTCAATTGCTTCTTCAAAATTGAATTCCGGTTTCCAACCAAGTTCGTTTTGAATTTTAGACGAATCGATGGCATAACGCCGGTCATGACCCAGGCGATCAGTCACATATTTGATGAGAGATTCCGGCTTACCCAATTTTTGCAGAATTAATTTCACTATTTCGATATTGGGCATCTCGTTACTGGCGCCGATATTATAGACTTCGCCAATACGTCCCTCTTCGAAGACAAGATTGATTGCCTTGTTATGGTCAATAACGTAGATCCAATCTCTCACATTCATACCATCGCCATAAACGGGAAGTTGTTTATCATTCAGAGCATTCAGTATCATTAGCGGGATCAACTTTTCCGGGAATTGGAAAGGGCCATAATTATTTGAGCAGCGGGTAATAACCACCGGCATTCCATAGGTGTGATAGAAGGCCGAGACCATCATATCCGATGCCGCCTTAGAAGATGAATAGGGGCTGTTGGGTGAAAGTGGTGTTGTCTCAGTAAAAAGCCCAGTGTTACCCAGGCTGCCGTAGACCTCATCCGTCGAGATTTGCAAAAATTTCTTCACTTCAAAACGTCGTGCTGTTTCCAACAAGACGTTAGTTCCGAGGACGTTTGTTTGATAAAAATCAAACGATCCCGTAATACTGCGGTCAACATGAGATTCGGCAGCAAAATTAATTACATGGGTGATCTCATATTTCTGGAAAAGATAAGTAACCAAGTCCCGGTTTCGTATATCACCCTTAACAAACACATGGCGTGGTTCATGCTCCAGAGCAGCCAAATTGGCAAGATTTCCTGCATAGGTCAGTTTGTCAAGATTAACAATAAAATAATCATCACGTTCTTTAAGAATATGATTGACATAATTGCTGCCAATAAAACCGGCACCGCCGGTAACCAATATTCGTTTCATATAGTCCTTTTAGTAAGAAAAAAATCCGATAAAAATACCAGTGGAGATAAATAGTCCACCACTTTTCACATCATTCGGAACAGAAAGTACTTCCTGTTCATTTTCCAACTCCCATTTGTTTGAGAGCGCCAGGGAATATCCGGCACCGACCCGAAGTGCAATGAGCCGATGCACCGGGATGTCAACATTGATTGTTGGAGCAATCATAAAATAAGTGTTTTTTATATTCCTGGAAAAACTGTTGTTTGCGGGTGCTGCACCAGGAGTTTCAGCCCAGATATCATTCCAGGAAAAATTTCCCTGGGATCTTGAGACCTGCAGCGACGTAGTACCGGCACCAATTATTGCGCCGACTGATACGGCGACCTTACGAAAATAAGGCAATGTATATTCAGCAGTAAAGCCGCCAAAATTTGCGTTATACGTAACCTCAGTTTTGTATGCACCAACAACACCGGTTTGTTTTGTGGACCCACCGATTCCAAGTCCGCCAATCCGCAACCCTGGAATAAATCCAACATAAACATAGCCAGCGCCACCGGTTGCAAAAAATCCACCGGAGGAAAAGTCTGAAGTTCCCAATCCGGCCAGTTTTGCGTTAATGGGAGAAAAGTCCGGAACGATCCATGAGGGCAAGAATCCGCCACCGAGCCCAAACGGAGAATCAAAAAACTTTTTTTCCTGGGCATTGGACACGCCACACAAAACCACAATTGTCAGAAATATGAAAAGCCTTTTCATTTGTATTCGCGGTGTAAATGTGAAAAAATATTAAAACGTAATTTACAATAAAATTGGAATTTTTTGCCTCCCCAAATAATTTCCACCGGCCAAAATAAAAGCGGCCAGAATTTGCTTTCGAACCGGGAAAGTCATCAAATTCGCCCATAACAGGATCAAAGGGCAACCTTTTATATACTAATTGATCCAGGCAGCCACAAAACTAAAGAGGGAACGGCAAAATATTCCCCTTATTATTGCTCAGGAACCGATATACCCCGTTAACCAGGGTAAGGCACCTTCAATGCCGGCACCAATTGCAAATCGGGTCTTGTTGATTATGGAGTCTGAATAATGACGTCTACCTTAGGTTTCATGGCAAGCAGCATTTCCGCAATTTCCCGATAGGCCCCGTCGCCACCTTTTCTTTCACAGATATAATCAACCACTTTTTTTACCTGGGGGACGGCATTTTTAGGGGCTGCACTGAATCCAGCCTCCATAAGGAGATCGAGGTCATTGACATCATCACCAATAAAAGCGACATTTTCCAGGGTCCATCCGCGTTCGGCGCATATTTTTTTAGCTTCGTTCAATTTTTCATACGATCCGATAACGATATGTTCCATTTTCATTTTTTCACCCCGGGCGCGGTTGATGAGTGAAACATCGGAGGTGATCATACCCAATGAGTATCCGGCAGCCCTGAGCAACGAGGCTCCCATGCCGTCTTTCACATTGAATCTTTTCATTGCCGCGCCATTTTCAGTATAATACATTCCTTCGTCGGTCAGTACCCCGTCGACATCGGTCAACAAGACTTTAATTTTTTGCAGTTTTTTTTTAAGGTTCACTTTTTTTGAACTTTTTTCGCTCATGAGCTTTCCAATCATTAGATTCAGGGGAGATACCCCACAAAACACTATATTTATTATATAAATATAGCCTTTTTCCGGCGGACAGGGAATATTGTGAATACGAAATATTTGTTATATTTTGCGTTCTGTCAACTATCTCAAATAAACACTCAAAACATACAGCAGCATGAGCCAACAGAAAAAAGCCGAACAAACAAACAAACGTCCGTCATGGGATGATTATTTTTTAAAGGTAGCTATGCTTGTTTCCGAACGGGCCACCTGTCCGCGCATGCATTGCGGTTGCGTGCTGGTTCGTGATAAGCAGATACTTTCCACGGGGTATAACGGTTCTGTACCCGGAGAACCACATTGCGAAGATGTTGGTTGCAGAATTGTTGACAATCATTGCATACGAACCATTCACGCAGAGATGAATGCCATCCTCCAATGCTCCTCTCATGGTGTGAGCACCAAAGATGCCATTGCCTATGTTACAACAATGCCATGTACCAATTGTGCAAAATCCCTGATCGCCGCGGGAATTCGCGAGGTCATAATATTCTCGGAGTTTCATGATACACTGGCAGAGGAATTCTTTATATCGAGCGGGGTTAAGCTGCGCCGCATGGCCATGCCTGAGATTCAAATTGATTACGACCTGGAAACATACGGTTCCGCAAAAAAAATCTGACGATGCACTCAAAAACAATTACTATAACCACGGTTCACTATGACGAATTATACAGGAGAATTCAGTGAGTGGCCTAATTGACTTAAGCCACAGCTATCCTCCATGAACAATTTGGCATATCCATCCTCAAAACGGAACAACCGACGAACAATTCACGCCCGCCTAATTAACAATCCGCAAAAGTTCATACAACGCAAGTATCCGCACTTATAAACCAATTTGAATTTTATAGAATTATTAATTTTCATTTCAGAGAAATTTTATAGCGTAAACACGGTCTGTTATGTATAATATGATACAATTTCAGGCACACTAATTGCATACCTGTGAAGACTAACTATAATAACGGTAAAAAAACCGCGAACTTGTGGTTCCAGGAAAATATAATGCAAACTCATCATGCTGACCCCTTTATTGAAGAACTGACTGCGCTAAGCGGCCAGAATCCTGCACTTTGTTATCAGTGCGGAAAATGTTCTGCCGGATGTGCCGTCAGAGACTTTGTCGATGACTCCCCCAACAAAATTGTCCGTTTTATTCAGCTGGGACTCTACGAAGAAGCCCTTAAAAGCAAGACTATATGGGCCTGTGCCGGTTGCATGTTGTGTGCAAGCCGCTGCCCGCAGGAGTTTAATCTTGCCCACTTTATGGACGCGCTGCGGGAGATGGCAATCGAAAAAGGTTATGTCGCCTCAGACAGCGACTCCGTTAACTTCCACAAGGCATTTCTCTCTCAAATAAAGAGGTTTGGCAGAGCCTATGAACTGGGCCTCATCGGCGAGTACAAACTGCGCACCGGGCACCTCATGCAAGATGTTGATGTAGCCCCTGCCATGCTTTTGAGAAATAAACTCGCTTTTATCCCACACATCATCAAAGGCCGAAAAGAGATCACCCGTATTTTTGAACGTGCTGAAATTGCCGATGACCGGAATAATCCGGAGAAAGGTTCAGGTAAAGCATGAAATTGGGTTATTTCCCCGGCTGCAGCCTGAAAGGGACTGCAAAAGAATTTGATAAGTCACTGATTGGCGTGCTTAATAAACTTGATATCTCCATGACAGAACTTGAGGACTGGAATTGTTGCGGTGCATCTTCCGGGCATGCAACCAGTCATGTTCTCTCCGTGGCATTACCGGTTCGGAACATCATGCTTGCCCAGCAGCAAGGCATTGATGAGATCGTATCTCCCTGTGCTGCCTGCTACAGCCGCTTAGTTAACGCACAGCACGAGATGAAACATGATGAAAAAATGCGTGCCAAGGTTGAATTTGTTCTGGAGAAGCCTTATCACAACGGACAAAAAATTTATAACCTCATCGAGATATTTAATAAAGCCGGCATCGCAACCATACATGAACGAATTTCAAGGGATATCAGTCAGATAAAAGCCGCCTGTTACTATGGCTGCCTGCTTGTTAGGCCAAACGATATTACAAACTTCGATGATCCTGAAGCCCCGGTAACCATGGAAGCATTGGTTGAAGCAGCTGGCGGGAAAACCGTTGACTGGCAATTTAAGACGGAATGCTGTGGCGCTTCACACTCAATTGCGCACACTCCGGTGGTTGAGAAACTTTCAAAGCAAATCATTGATAACGCGGCAGCTAACGAAGCAAACGCAATCATTGTTGCCTGCCCCATGTGCCATTCGAATCTTGATATGCGGCAAAAAGGGATATTGAAACAGGACCCCGGAATGAAAGCAATGCCCATCCTGTATCTTAGTGAATTAATCGGACTGGCACTGGGTATCTCCCCCAAAGAACTTGGGTTGGATTTGCATTTTACTGATACTTCAGCCCTCCTGGCTTTGAATGAAAAATAATTTTATGATTTTGGAATAGCTGAACACTTATGAAAATCGGCGTTTTTGTTTGTTATTGTGGTGAAAATATCGGGCGCACAGTTGATTGCGCAAAAGTTGCAAAAGCAGCATCTTTTTTTCCCGGTGTTGCTCACTCTGAGGCTTATAAGTATATGTGCTCGGATCCCGGGCAGAATCTTATCAAGCAGGCAATTAAGGAGAAGCAACTTGATGCCATAGTGGTGGGCTCCTGCTCACCGCACATGCACGAAAGGACCTTCAGAAAGGCTGCTGCTTCTGCCGGAGTGAATTCCTATATGGTCGAGATTGCAAATCTCCGCGAACACTGCAGTTGGATTCACGACGACATGCCCTCCGCCACCAAAAAAGCAATTGATTTAATGCGCATAGCCGTTGAGAAAGTGAAGCGGAATGAAAATCTGATACCAATCCGGGTTCCGGTTACCAAAAAAGCACTGGTTATCGGCGGCGGTATTTCAGGCATTCAAGCTTCTCTGGATATTGCAAATGCAGGCTTTGACGTGGTGCTTGTGGAAAAGGATCCTTCAATTGGCGGTCATATGAGTCAGCTTTCGGAAACTTTTCCAACGCTTGACTGTTCACAGTGTATTTTAACTCCACGTATGGTGGAGGTGTATCAGCATCCAAGAATTAAATTGCTGTCTTACTCGGAAGTTTCGAGCGTTGAAGGATTTATTGGAAACTTCAAAGTGACCATCAAACAAAAAGCACGCTCGGTTAATGCTGACCTTTGCACCGGCTGCGGTCTCTGCGTACAAAAATGTCCCATCAAGAAATCGGCAATGAACGAATTCGAAGAAGGACTGGCCACCAGACCGGCAATGTATGTCCCTTTCCCTCAAGCCGTCCCGAATATTCCTGTTATTGATCGCAGTGTTTGCACCTATTATAAATCCGGCAAGTGCCAGATGTGCAAAAAAGTATGCGGACGGGAGGCAATTGATTTTGAACAGCAGGACACTTTTGTGACTGAAGACGTTGGTGCAATTATTGTTGCCACGGGCTATAAGCTTTATACAATTGACAAAAAGCCGGAAGACAGTCCAATCAAAGGTTATGGCGAATATGGCTATGGCAAGTTTAAAGACGTGGTGAACGGTTTACAGTTCGAACGTATAGCTAGCGCGTCAGGACCGACCTCCGGAGAAATTCTGCGCCCTTCGGATAAAACAGAACCGAAAAAAATTGTTTTCATTCAGTGCGTCGGCTCGCGGGATATGTCCAAAGGATTCAGTTACTGCAGCAAGATATGCTGCATGTACACAGCCAAGCATGCTATGCTCTACAAGCATAAAGTACATGACGGAGAAGCATATGTTTTCTATATGGACATCCGTGCAGGCGGCAAGATGTATGAGGAATTTGTTAGGCGCGCAATTGAAGAAGACGGCGTGAAATATGTTCGCGGCCGTGTTTCCAGAGTCTATGAAGAGAATGGCAAGCTGGTAGTTAAAGGTGAGGATACACTGGCGGGAAAACCAGTGACCATAAATGCCGATATGGTGGTTCTTGCAACCGCGATGATGGCACAAAGTGACTCATCGCAGCTTGCACAAAAACTTGGTGTTCCCTATGACAAATATGGCTTCCTGAATGAAGTGCATCCCAAATTGCGTCCCGTGGAAACAAGCAGCGGCGGAGTGTTCTTAGCCGGCGCGTGCAATTCACCACGAGACATACCGGACTCGGTAGCGATGGCTTCTGCAGCAGCCGCGAAGGCGCTGGTGCTTTTTGGTTCGGATTTTCTGGAACGGGAACCCATTGTTGCAAAAGTTAATGCATCAACTTGCGCGGGTTGTTTTTCGTGCCAAAAAGTTTGCGCTTATAACGCAATTGAACGCAAAGATATTCGTAACCGTGCCGGTGCGATCGTATCTACCATCGCGTATGTTAACGAAGGGCTTTGCCAGGGTTGCGGTACGTGTAACGCAACTTGCCCATCCAAATCCATTGAGCTTGTCGGTTTTACCGATGAGCAATTGTATTCTGAGATTCAGGCACTCTCAGAGGTGTTGCAAATTGGATAGCAGGTGCGTTCTCAAGTGTAATGCCCGATTATTCTATGTGCTATACAAGACATGATACACATTAGTGGCTAAGGCCAAAAAACAAATCGCACGAGTTGCCCCCGGCATGAATACCGGAGCAACTGATAATAATTATCTGTGTTTATTAAAAGTTTGAACGTATTTATCATAATAATAAATCTACTTTAGAGTTTATGGAAGAACAAAAGAATTGGGAACCTAAAATTGTCTGTTTCGTATGCAACTGGTGCACCTATACCGGCGCAGACCTTGCAGGCACGTCTCGCATGAAGCAGGAACCAAATGCACGCCTCATTCGAGTTCCCTGCACGGGAAGAATAGACCCGTTGTTTATTATTAAAGCATTTGAAAATGGTGCGGATGGCGTGCTGGTTTCGGGATGTCACCCGGGAGACTGCCACTATACTGCCGGCAACTATCACGCGCGACGCCGATGGGTTTTCTTCCGGGAGCTGATGACGTTTGTTGGTATAGATGATACGCGGCTCCACTTTTCCTGGGTCTCAGCATCCGAAGGGAAAAAATGGGTCGATATTGTTAATGGCGTAATTGATAAGGTTCGGGAAGCCGGTCCATTTACTCCCTATCAGGAGATGAACAGCGAGCTTGCATTCCCCGAATCGGCGATTGAAGTTCCGGAAAAAAGCAGTTCAGCCGGTTAACCAATTATGCAGGATTGAAAGATGTCGTGTTTATTATACTATAGAGCCGTTCAAACACGGAGAAAAAGTACCAAATGAAGACCTTAGTTGAGTTGAGTAAAGAATTACTGGCAAACGGCGTTACTGAATATATTATCGGTTACACACAGCAGCCGGACGGGAAGCGTTTGCGTCCCTTCGTTGCAAGAAACGAATCCGAAGCAGAGAAACTGGTGTTTTCTGAATATGCAGTAAATAATTTATCCGTTTATCTAACCCGAATTCCGTTTCCGGAAAATAAAAAAGCCGGTATCGTTGTAAAGGGTTGTGACGCCCGTTCAATTGTTTCGCTGATCCAGGAAAATCAGATAGCACGAGACAAAGTATATATTATTGGCGTGGAATGCACTGGAGTGAGATCTGACACCCGCTTGACTGACGGCCCGGGTTTCCTTGCTTCAAAGTGCCTCCGTTGCGAAGTGAAAACTCCCCCCCTCTATGACGAGCTTGTTTCAGTATCTGTGCAACACGAATTGCAAAGAGATGAGTCCAAAGCCGCGTTAATGGAGCGATTGCAGCAAATGTCTGCAAATGACCGATTCACGTTTTGGGCAGCCGAGTTTGAAAAATGCATAAGGTGTTATGCCTGCCGGCAAGCGTGCCCAAACTGCTATTGCGAACAATGTGTTGTTGACAAAACAACCCCAAGGTGGATTGAAAGCAGTGCAAGCATACGTGCGAATTTTGCATGGAATATAACCAGAGCCTTTCATCAGGCAGGCCGCTGCACCGGATGTGGAGAATGCGACCGCGCATGTCCGGTTGATATCCCGCTTTCATTGCTGAATATGAAGCTTGGCATGATCGCTATGAAGGAATATGGATACAAAGCCGGAATGAATCCTGAAGAGCCTACACTCATTGGCACGTATAATATAAATGATAGGGAAGATTTTATAAAATGAGCAACAACCTTATTAGTTGGGACAAAACCGAGTCTCGGGCATGGCTTGTCCCCGTTCCAGCAACCCCATGGAGAAGCATATGAATCAATATGTACTGAGGAAAGACCAGTTAGCCGGACTCATCCAACAGCTTACCGTCAGCAAATGGAACATACTTGGCTATGGTGCGGACGATTTGGCGTATTCACCTATTACCGATGACCAGGCAATTGATCTGTCCTGGAATACTTCTCCGACACATATTTCCGCGAAGGAAATAGTATTCCCTCAAAGGGAGCCGGTATTCTTTTTCAATCAAAAGACCAACGGCGTTGACCTTGTTGACAACCCCGAAGTAATTCCCCAGACAGTTTTATTTGGTGCCAAACCTTGTGATGCAGCTTCATTTCCCATCTTAGCAAAAGTTTTTAACTGGGATTATAAGGACGAGCTTTTCAACAAGCGTTTGGAAAAACTTACCGTTATTGGGCTTGAATGCGATTTTTCCGATGAATATTGTTTTTGCACTTCAGTTGGACTGCATCAGGCAAGCGAAAGAGGATCAGACATTTTTTTGAAACCGTTGGTTGACAATTCATTTTTGGCCAAAGTTATAACGGAAAAAGGAAAAGACTTTATTGCACAGTTCAGCAGTTTCTTCGCGGAGTCTGAACTTCTGGATCTGCAACGCTTGCAACATAAATCGAAAGCACCGGAGCCCCAATTCAACCTAAACGAGATTAAACAATTCCTCGATAGCAATTTTGAGCATCCATTCTGGGATAAAGCCGGTGAAACGTGCCTCGGTTGCGCGCAGTGTGCATATTCATGCCCTGTGTGCCATTGCTTTGATATTGTTGATGAAAGCTGTTCCGTTGACTGCGGCAGGAGAATGAAAAATTGGGATGCCTGTCAGTTCAGTTCTTTCACTAAACACGCATCAGGGCACAACCCCAGGGAAACTCAGGAGAAACGCTATCGACAGAGAATTTCCCATAAATTCAAATACTATCAGGATAAATTTGGTGACAATCTTTGCACCGGTTGCGGCAGATGTTCACGAGGCTGCCCCGTTGGACTTAATATAGCAGAAATTGTTGCTGACATTAATCACCTGAAAATAACGAATTAGTAAGAGACTTAAGAGTATAAACCACTATGAATATTTATAAACCGGAACTGCTTCAGATTGTTGATGTTATTGATGAGACTCCGGATGTCCGCACTTTTAAACTGGCATTCAAGGACAAAGAGCAGCAGAACAATTTTTCGTTCCTCGCAGGGCAATTTGCCGAATATTCTGTATTTGGTGAAGGTGAATGTACGTTTTGCATAGCGTCTTCGCCTACCCGCAAAGACTATCTCGAGTGTTCCTTTAAGACAGCCGGGAAAGTTACTTCAGCGCTGAGAAAGCTCACCATCGGTGATGAAATCGGCTTACGCGGACCCTATGGAAATTCGTTTCCGCTTGAACGGATGGAAGGGAAAAACGTTGTCTTCATAGCCGGAGGAATTGGACTGGCACCTGTCCGTTGCCTGATTTGGAACGTGCTTGACCTTCGCGAAAAGTTCAAGGATATTACTATCATCTATGGCGCTCGTACCGTTGCTGACCTGGTTTACAAACGCGAACTGGAAGACTGGAAACAGAGACCGGATATAAAAACTTTTTATACTGTTGATCCGGGAGGTGAAACTTCTGAGTGGAAGGATGAGATCGGCTTTGTTCCCAACATTGTGGCCAAAGCCGCTCCTTCGGCGGAGAACACTGTTGCCGTGGTATGCGGTCCTCCCATTATGATAAAATTCACTATGCCGGTTCTTCAGAAACTGGGTTTCAAAGAAGACTCTATTATTACCACGCTTGAAAACAGAATGAAGTGCGGTTTGGGAAAATGTGGCAGATGCAATATTGGCAACGTATACGTTTGTAAAGACGGACCGGTGTTCACCTATGAACAATTGCTGGCAATGCCGCAGGAATATTAACAAAAACATTGACCCGATAAACGCTAATATATCGGTCAATATGGCTGCCTTTCGTTCCAAAAGGCAGCTTTTTTATTTTAAACCTCAAGTTATGCAACCATCACCTGACTTGTAACGAAATTCAAAGCTATGTAATGGGACTTAAAACCCACGATCGAAATCGTATGCTAACGAGAAGCATGAATTATCATAACCTGTTAAACAACAATAATTGCAGAATTAATTCTGTCCGCCTGGAATCATCTTAGCTTTTGTATTCTGGTGCTTTGAAACTTATCCCCCACTGATTTTCTTTCAACCAGATAGTCTTCATGCGCAAGAAATGTTTCAATAAAGGGGACAGAAGGTGCATAGTAAAAGGTGCCACCAGGCAGCAGAGAGTTTAGTATCTCCATATATTTTTTTGCATACACAACATATTCGCTATCCTGCCTGGCATTATGATGGATGAAATGAAGCGTGAATGAGTTATTGGCGATGACGGAGCCCCAATAACCAGGTTTGAAGTTGAAGTCAATCCAGTTCACGCTAATCAGACGGTTGCCGGGAAGTCCGGTTAGCCGGTCAATTCCATATGCATCAAATCCCAGGGCAGTGAGATAGGAAACGAGGGATGCATTTTCTCCGCAGCCAATATCCAGAATGGGTTCTTTCAGTTCGGATAAGTCAATACCCAATAATTGTATTTGGAGCACAGCAGAATACTCGGCACAGACTACATCGACAATTTCTTCAACGTCAGGTTTATTTATTGTTTTTATAAAAATGTTGGAAGCAGTAAGCCAAAGTGTCAGCCGGTTCAGGTGTGTATGCTGAAGAGCATTAAAGTCTATGTCATCACTGGCCAGGGCAAGAATGATGTCGTCCCAGAGTGATTTATATATGGTTCGTAACCCTGAATAGTCTTCCGCGCGAAGGTCAAGAAACTGATTTGAGTTACAAAAGGTATTGAACGCCAATTGAGTCATCATTTCAATCCATTTGCCGGACCGTTGTTCACGATCAATCTCAAGCAGTTCTGCTTTATGATTGAGCAGCAGGTCTTTTGTGTCGGACACAAAATGATTTGTCTCGTCCAATCCGGAATACAAAAGGTTCTTCCTTCGGTTGGTTAAGAGTTGCTTCCGGATACTTATCTCTATCTTCTCTTCGATGGACATTGTCTATCCTGTAATGGTCACCATAAATCTATGTGTTGTTGGAACACTCACTCTTCTTCAGCATATAATCGGTTGCCCGGTTGCGAACTGCTTGCATTGGCGTGTTTCCGGTTCTTTTGAGAACTGAGAGAATTTCTCTCCCAAAACACGCCATTTTCATATCCCTGAATCCGCTTGTTTGTTTCGGCAGCTTCAAGGCGTTTTTCACAATAGCAGCAATACTCCGGATTTATCTCTATACCGGAATAATTCCGGCCAAGTTTTTTTGCCGTTACTGATGTTGTTCCGGACCCAAGGAACGGGTCAAACACCAGGCCGTCCGGAGGGCAAGAAGCCAGGATCAGTTTAGCTATCAATTTCTCCGGTTTTTGCGTTGGGTGCGGTGTATTCTCAGGCATCGACCAGTAAGGAATTGAAATATCGTTCCAGAAATTTGAGGGATGTGTTGTTCTGAATCCGCCCTCTTCTGTTTCCTCCCAGTCTTTTGGCTTGCCATCAATTTTATAGGGAGCTATGACTTTTCGTTTAATTTTAACCGCGTCAACATTGAAATAATAATCCTTGGAGACGGTTCCAAACCAGATATCTTCTAAACTATTTTTCCAGTTTGTTTTTGCACCTCGGCCTTTTTCACGCTCCCAGGTAATACGATTCCGGACAAACAAATACCTGCTCATCGCTTCATATACAGCCGGACTTGAACGCCAGTCGCAGCATATGTAACACGATGCATTTTCTTTGAGGAACGGAAGAACTTTGGGCAGCCAGCTTAACAGATAGTCAACATACTCACCCGATGAAGTTTCTTTGAACTTCATATCGCCAAAATCTTTTTTGATGTTATACGGAGGATCGATGATCATGAGATCAACAAACCCCCTCGGTAAAAGGTCGGCAGCACTGAACAAATCCTGATTTATGGTTTTGTTGGTGACCTCCGCAACAGATGCCGAAGTTGAAAGAGTGATTAGTTTGCGGGAATATTTTTCAACATCCTCCGGATTCAAAACCAGAGTTTGATTTCTGGGAGCTTTACTGTTTACAGGCATGAGTGCTTATATATACTTAGTTTGAAAATAATGGGTCATATAAAAATAGGGAGATATTTTTTATTCTTCAGCGCACGACATTTGCCTGGAATTATCAGACACCAAACCGGGAACCGATCTCCAGATATATCCCTGGAGTGCCCGTTTTATCTTACCGCTTTCAACTGCAATGAAGCAGGACTTTCGTTGTGCATCCGGTCGAGCGCTGTTATCATAAATATATAATCGCTATAGCCGGCGTATTCCGAATAGACGCGTTGCCCTGCTGGAACAATGGCACGGATAGCACGCGGATCATCAATATCAATAGCCCCGGCGACTTGAAACTTATATATAACATAAGCCGAAGCGGTATCCCCATCCACCGCCGGCAAAGGCGCATCCCAAGTCAACTGCACCTGGTCATCCTTAAAATTAACCGTACCCGATGGCGGCGCATTTGGCGGGATGCTGTCTTTCCAGCTCATTTGAGGGATCAGTGCAGGATACAGATAGAATTTATAAAGTAACGAGTCAGTAAAATTCTTCCAGTTTTGCCCGATGGTTTTTGCACTAAAGAAAACCGATCCAAGAACATTGGGAATTGTTCTCGCCAACCGTATTTGGTTTTCGATTTCATTAGGTGAGCCTGCATATTTTGCAGAAAGCCAGTTACTGGCATAATGTCCAATATACACATGCCTGCCATTATTCACCGAAGCCCACCACGGAGCCAGTTTTGCAAAATCGGCTTTTGGATGATTTATCTCCCAATAGATTTGCGGCAGCACATAATCAACATACTTCTTCTTCAACCAGGTTATCGGATCGGAGTATAATACGTGATAGGATTCGAAGCCGTTTGTACCGGCAAACTTGTTTTCAACAATACCAAAGGGGCTAACGCCAAATTTAACCCTTGGCTTTTTTTCTGCTATCAGATCGCTGACACCGTGAATGAGCTTGGTAATGTTATCCCGGCGCCAGTCTTCAATGTTGGTAAACCCATAATCGTATCTGGCAAAAGTTGCTTTATCTTCCGTAGTAATAGGTGGGCCATAAGGGTAAAAGTAGTCATCAAAGTGAATGCCATCGACATCATAGCGGCTGATAAGGTCATCAACTATTGAAAGGATATAGTTCCGTACAGCGGGTAACCCGGGATCAAGCATCTTTAGGTCTCTGAAGGACAATATCCATTCCGGATGACGTTGAGTAACGTGTTCAGGTGATAATTCATACTCGCCAAATGTCTTCACGGCCCGGTAGGGGTTCAGCCATGCGTGCAACTCCATACCGCGTTTATGAGCTTCTGTTATTGCTATTTGCAACGGATCAAAAAAGGGCACCGGTGCCTTGCCCTGCCGGCCTGTTAACCAATACGACCATGGTTCAATATGCGACTGATATAAAGCGTCACATTCGGTCCTTACCTGAAAGAACACCGCATTAATGCCTGCAGTTTTAAGTCTGTCCAGCAGTGCAATGAGCTCTGTGGTTTTGGTTTCTGATGAAGCGAAACCGGAGGATGGGTAATCAATGTTTGCAACGGTGGCAATCCACGCTCCACGGAGCTCACGTTTTGGATATTGAGATTGGGCAGAGCCGGTTGGCCCGGCAATCATGAACAAAGACAGCATTACCAAAATGGGGAGCTTACACCACAAAAATGCATTAACAATGACCTTTTCGTGTAAGCACTTAAATCTTTTAAGACCAAGGCCCTCACCCTCATTCCCTCTCCCAAAGGGCAATGGTGTCAACTTAGCATAAACTGCAAGACGCTGACCACGGAATTGTCTTTGAAATGGCTCGGAACAGGTAGATTCCCGCCTTCGCGGGAATGACATTCGATCATTGTGTTTGTTAAGTTGACACCATTGCCCAAAGGGCGAGGGAGGGCGTAATTCCTGATGCTTATGTAAGCTATCGCTTTTATGTTTTTCTAAAGCAAGATTAGGGCTATAAGAACTCAGGAATCGCATAATCATGCCTTCACCAGGTTTCACCTGCGGAAAAAGATTGGGACATGAGAAAACAAAACAAGCGCGGTAAACGCGCTTGTTTAACTTTTATAGACAAGATCAACGTCATTACGATGTTGTTATTCGCTTTTGAGGATTGTTTTCAATTGTTTCACAATATAATCGTGCAGCAGCAGCACCTCTGCAAGAAATGCCTGTGCTCCGTCAGGATGTGTTTCAAACACTTCCATGAACAGTGACATAAACAGGAACGATTCCTGAACCATCTCATCATCCTGATCCAGGTATTGTTTCAGGCTTGCATCCGCAGTATTTGATATAATGATAGCACCAATGAACGGATTCATTTCGATTGCGCTTTTCAGCGTTTTTTGCGCTCTGGCCGAATTGCCCTGGCGGATAAAAAGCAGAAATGCCTTGCAAAGTTCCCAAGGATATACATTTTCATCGGGATATTTCTTCAATAATCTGATCGCTTCATTTATTTTGTCCGCAGCAATGAAATGGAACAGCAATAAATACCTGATTCCCTGATGATCGGCAGGATCGAACTCAAGAAGTTCAAGGGCGGTATCGATGCCCTGTTGGCGGTTACCCAAAGTCCAATGGGTTGATGCCTTTCCTGCAAGTGCACGAAGGAATGGCCGGGCTTTGGTAACACTCCACAAGTTACCGTCCTTGTTTTCCGAAAACTTGGGATCAAGCGCAAGACGGCCGACATCCACGCCTTTGGCATAAAGTTTAAGCTCTTCCTTTTCAGAGGATGCTTCTTCCTCGGCGAGGATAACATACGCATCCGCGCAATTAGGAAAAATTTGTAACGCTTTGCGTGCAAGTTTAATGCGGTCTTCCGGTTCGTTTTCGGAAAATGCATCATAGCATAACTCCTGTGCTTCTTCCTCAGGCGTCCGTTTGTGCTGTCCGGCATACTCATCCCATTTGTCCTGATTCTGGAAAACTTCATCAACAAATTTTTCCAATTCATCTTTATCAGTAAAATTGCGGTCAGCGATCAGGTAATCGAGTTGGTAAAATTGTTTTTCGAATGAGCGGGGGTCTGCATCATCGTCATCTTCAAATTGGTCAAGTAATTCTTCGTCCATAGCCTTTTATATTTCCGGGTTAATTAATTCACAAACTTACGGATTTTCTTGCCAAAACCCATGCAAGGAGGTGGAGAAAACGAAAGCCGGATTCCGAAATACCGATCTTGACGGGAGAATATGATAAACGGGGTACAGCCGGGTATTTAAGTTTATTTCGGCGCTAAGAAACAGAGAGGACACCACGCAGCCACCCGCAACCGAATCAGTGACCCTCCAAAAGGAATTAAACACAAACGGCGCCGAGAAGGCATGAAGGACACCAAGAAAATGAAAGCTGATATAACAGCATCGCCATAAAGTTTGCTTAAAACAACCTTTTTACGAGCAGCAGCACAAAGAGCTCAGAGACGACGCAATAAGGTTTAAATCGATCAATTTGCGACAAGAGCTTCTGGCGGCCTGAGCAGCGATTTTTAAAGGGGTATTTTTCCTTTCATTATGTATATTTGAACGTATTTTCAACGACATTCCGGGATATTAGCATGCAAAAACTCTTTTTTCTGTTTCTGGCGGTGTTGTTTCCACTGCAACTTATTTGGCCGGGGATTCCGCAAAACTTCTATGTGGCCACGACTGGCAGTGATTCAAATTCAGGTACCATTGACTTACCCTGGAAAACAATCCAGAAAGCTGCTTCTTCCGCCACACCCGGCAGCACCGTGTTTGTTCGGGGAGGCGTCTACAATGAAGCTGTCACTATTGCTGTATCGGGAAATGCTTCCGACGGCCCCATCACTTTTTGTAATTACCCGAATGAGAGTCCCATTATTGACGGGACAGGGTTAACCGTTCCAAGTTCGGTGAACGGCTTAATTCTGATTGCCAACAAGAGTTATATTACCGTTCAGGGTTTTGAACTGCGAAATTATAAAACCTCGACAAAGAATCTGGTTCCGGTTGGGATTTACATATCTGGCACCGGTGACCACATTCAGCTTCTGCAAAACAAAATTCACGCTATTGAGCATAACGGAACATCCAGTTCCGGTACCGATGCACATGGAATAGCGGTCTATGGCACCTCGGGCACGAAATCAATAAACAACGTACTAATCGACAGAAATGAATTATACGCGCTGAAGCTTGGTTCCAGTGAGTCACTGGTAGTGAACGGAAACGTTGAGCTGTTCCGGATAACCAACAATATTGTGCACGATAACAACAATATCGGCATTGATGCTATTGGGTTTGAGGGCACTGCATCCGCAAACGACCAGGCGAGGAACGGACTCATAAGCGGTAACACCGTTTATAATATTGATTCCTATGGCAACGTGGCATATGGAAGTGACCGGAGTGCTGACGGCATCTATGTGGATGGCGGAAAAGATATTGTCATAGAGAAAAACACAGTGCACAATGCCAACATCGGCATTGAACTTGCGAGCGAACATTCAGGCAAATCGACCAGCAATATAACCATGCGCAGCAATTTTGTTTATTTATGTGATATCGCCGGCATAGCTATTGGCGGCTATGACACAAAACGCGGCAGTACCGAGAACTGCAAGATCGTCAACAACACGCTGTTTCAGAATGACCGGCTTAAGAACGGCAATGGTGAATTCTATGTTCAATATGATACGCGCAACAACGTCTTCAAGAACAACATCATCTGGACGAACAGTCAGAATATATTCATATCAAATGCCTATACCCAGAACACCGGGAACGTTGTCGACAATAATCTATATTTTTCTGCAAGCGGCGCAAATGACGGTACGTGGGAATGGAAGAAAGTAACGTATTCGACATTTGCAGCATATAAAACCGGGACCGGCAATGATGCAAATGCAAAATTCACCGACCCGCTGATCATCAACTCCACCACTCCCGACCTTCATCTGAAAGCAGGCTCCCCCGCCATTGATGCCGGCGCCGTGGTTGACAGCATTGGAACACTAGATATTGATGGTGAGGCAAGGGTCAATAAAGTACCGGATATCGGTGCCGATGAATACTGGTTGGCATCCGGGTTCGGCACACAATTGCACAAGGCACCCGCTCAATTTGAGCTGGCGCAAAACTATCCAAATCCCTTTAACCCAAGCACCGTGATTACCTATCATGTGGCAATTGCAGGAAAGATCACGCTGAAAGTTTTTGATATTTGCGGAACAGAAGTTGCCACGTTGGTTGACAAGGAACAACGGGCAGGAAGCTATTCGGTAAAATTCAATGGCTCAGGACTTGCAAGTGGAATGTATATCGTAAAGCTGGGTGTGGGCAATTACAGCATTGCGGAGAAAATGATCCTGGCTAAATAGCAGAACGGCATTGTGGCTGTTATCCACATTACGGATGTAAGTTTTTAGCCTAAAAATGCAATGACAAAAAGCATTTAGTATAAGTATTTGGATTTTATAAGATTAAGACCCTCATTCTCTCTCCCAAAGGGCAATGGTGTCAACTTAGTGTGATTCTGGCAAGGGAACTCACCCCCCTCCCCTCTCTTAAAAAGAGAGGGGAGCAGAACATCCGCATTATTGGCGGCCATAAGTACTATAACGGCGATAGTTGGAGTGAGAGTATCAAATGAAATCACGCCTGTTTTTATTAAGTTGACACCATTGCCCAAAGAGCGAGGGAGGGCTTTAGACCAGACATTTATGTATTTACCGTTTTTGTCTGTTTCCAATGCAAGATCAGGTTTTAATACAATAAAAAACAACAGCGGCCATCCTTTTGGGACGGCCGCTGTTGTTTAAATGTCTGCAATTGCTCTAGGCTATCAGTTCTTCTTTGTTAACTGATTCGGCAAGCTCACTTGGGACAATTATTCTGCCGCAGCTTGTACAATTGTATACGTGATCCATTTTACGGATCTCAAGCTGGCGGTTTGGCGGAATAACGTTGTGGCATCCACCGCAAGCATTGCGTCGGATAGTAACCACTGCTTTTCCTGCTTTTGCTTTCCGGATGTGCAAATATTTGGAAAGATCGGGCTTTTTGACTTTAACTTCAATTTTTGCGCGTTTCTCACGAATTTTTTGTTCCTGATGTTCGTTGGTTTTCGCAATAAGTTTCAGGTCGCCTTCTTTATCTTTAAGCTCGGCTTCAAATTCAAGCAGGCCGGGCTGCAAAGTTTCGATCTCCTCGCTGAGCAGTTTTTCACGTTCAATGAGGCTTTCGTTTTCAAGTTCACGTTTGCTGATTTCTTCCTCAGCCTGATCAATGGATTTGGTCAGAGCATCATACTCTTTGTTGTTCCGGACATTATATAACTGCGCTTTATATTTTTTCTGATTTTCGTCAAGGCGTTCCATCTCAGCAGTGTTCTGGTCACGTTTTTGTTCGCTTTCCTTTTTCTCAAGCTCTTTTGCCTGGACAGAATTTTTGAGGTGAATAATTTTTTGCTCAAGTTCGCGGACGTGTTGCGGAAGGTCCCCGCGCTGAGATTGAAGCTGGTCCAACTCATCGTCTATCAATTGGAGTTCAAATAAGGCTAATAATCGTTCTTTCATGGGAATAGTCCTCTTTAATTAATAAAACTCAACCGGATTAGTGGAATGATCCGTTATATATATATTATTTAAAATTTCAGGAAACTTCGTAATAAGTCTGGCTTTAACTTCAGGAAGCACCACAACTTCTGTTTCGTAGTGCCCGGCATCTATTAGCCATATCCGGTTCCAGGCATCCTGAAAAGTATGATATTTGATATCAGCTGTAATAAAAGCGTCAGCACCACGGGCTATTGCCGCCGGTAGCATTTCACTGGCGCTTCCTCCACAAACAGCTACTTTAGAAATCAAATTTGTTGCACCTTTGGTAAAGCGAATATGTTTCGCTTTCAAGGCTTTTTTCACAAATGACAAAAATTTCGTTGATGGCAGAGCGGTCTTCAATGTTCCAATGGTCCCGGCACCATAAAAGTTCTGTGAATTATTCACCGGGCATATATCAATTGCCGGCTCTTCATAAGGATGAGCCCGTCTGATTGCCGCAACCACGCCAGAAATTTTCCAATTATCGACGAGCACTTCCAACCGGGTTTCAACAACCTGCTGGCGTGCGCCTTTGGAGCCAACTGCAGGATTAGCATTTTCTGAGGCCAGGAATGTACCTTCTCCAACGGAGCGGTAGCTGCATTCGGTATACTCTCCAATCCTTCCGCCACCCGCATTAAACATTGCCGCAGCAACATTCTCTACAGCATCCAAAGGAACAAATACAATAATTTTGGATAGTTTTGCTTCAAAAGGGGTTAAAAGTTCAACAGATTGGAGTTTAAGGGCTTTGGCGAGCTGAAAACTTACGCCATCTTTGGTAAAATCAAGGTTTGTGTGGTATGAGAGCACTGAAATGTCGTTTTTAATAATCGTAGCCAACAGTTGGGCAGTTTTGTCAGCAGCAAGGTTTACTTTTTTTAGGCCTTGAAAAAGGAACGGATGATGTGTAATAATAAGGTTACACTTTCGCTTCAGGGCTTCGTCAAGAGTTTCAGGTGTAATTTCGAGGCAAAGTAAAATTTTTTGTATTTCGGCCTCGGGAGAGCCAACCTGCAATCCCACGTTATCCCTGTCCCAGGCAACCCCCGGGGGGGCCCAGTCATCCAAATAGGTGATAATCTCTTTACACTTCATATCAAAAAAAATGCACTTCTCAATAGAGGAAGTGCACTTTCATACAACACTCGCTAATTAGTTAAACGTTTACTCTTATACGCCAGACGTAATTTATTTACTACAATTTTCATATTCTGTATAAGAACTTATTAAATTTGCGTTAAAAATCAAAATTTTATTAGGGCAAATTTCTTTATACTACTCACATCTGGGTGCAAACGGATTTTTGGTGCCAAATCAACAAGCATTAATGAGCGAATCGTTGATATATTTTCCCTGGTTCCATCGGTTCGCCCGGCTTTGGGGAGTTAAAATTTGAGTTATCCTCAAATAGAACCCTGCCCTCTCGATCCGGACGAAGCGACAGACTTAAAAGAGAACTGAATAATGGCTGTATCGAGCAATTTGGCAGGATTCCTATGTATTTACCCTGTCAAATGCAACAGAAACTGCCAGATCATTTCCTGCCAGCTGCAAAACCTAAAATTTAATTAGCAATTACAACCGTGGGTTGCTGAGCTGTTTTAGTCACTGCAGCAGTAGCTTTGACCTTTGTCGACCCATCATTACCTGTTTCGGTACCTACACCTTGAAATGTAATACCGTTAGCAGTACCGGCAACTGAAATTGTGTATGTACCATTTGCATTATTACTAAGACCTGTAGGCATTGTGAAACCGACGAATGAATTTGCACCGCCACCCAAAGATGCTGGTTTTTTGTAATATTCCTGAGCTTTGGCTGCAAGGACATTAAGATCCTGAATCACTGCATTGCGATTGGCATCTACAGCGCTGGACTGGAATAAATTAATACCGACAACAATAGCGATACCAACTATGATTACGCCAAGAACGATTAAAAGCAACTGTTGTTGACCCATAAGAGACCTTTCATTTGATATTGATTAATTATTGATTAAAAAAGGGGACATTTGAACTAAACAAAATCAGTATGGTTTATAAATTAAAGCACAAACCAACAACCCGAAAATTGCACGAGAATTGCAAGGTTGTATTTGTGTATTCAAAAGTCCAATAACTATAAGGTGCTATAAGAAAAAGCATAATCTGAAAGAAGCCAGCTTAGCTAATTTCAAGATTAAACAACTACCAATAATAGTTGAAATAATAAAGAGACTGACTGCGAATTCAAGAGAAACCATGAATGCAGACAATTACCATAAAACAATGTTTTATGCGATTGGAGGGGCTTTATTTACAGGACGAGAATTTGCAGGATTAGTTGGCAGCGAGCTATCAATTACACGTATACAAAAGGGCAAGGCAAATGAAAACAAACGGTATCCGTGATTACCAGATACATGGATAGCTGATTCGGAAAAAGCAACCGGAAGTGTATGCTTTGGAACTTTAAAACTGTTAATCGAAAGTTGAATAGGAGCTGAGGTTTTAGAGGTAACAGTACTTTTATCGAATAACGATACATATTCGAAGCATACCAGATAGGTAAAACCTGAAAGGCTATATATCGATAACAATAAAATGTAACTAATACGTCGCACAGTTTTCCTATTTTTTTTACGTAAGTACAAATTAAGGTTTATAAACCATTTGTCAAACGAAAATTTTAGAAACCGAAAAGCCCGCACAGATTTTTTTTCCTGCCTGCGATTCAACGAAAACAAGCATCTTTTGCCGCATGGGTTCACCCAGCGACAGATTTTTCACCACCAGTCATTTGTAATTCCGTTGTAATTGGAATAAAAATTGAGTACCTTAATTCAGTTTGAATAACTGGTGAACAAGTGAAACGGTTTGGTTACTTTTTTTTGATTTGCGTGTATGTCCTTTCGGGCCTGCTACATTTAGCAGGCAACGGAAAGCTATCTTTTTTATTTGAGGAAACCGTCACTTCGCAACATACCTCACCCGGGCAGCTCTGTTTTAGTCCGTTCAAGATACCGAAACATGTTGGCAGCAGTACTCAACCAACTTCAGATGTTAAACTTGAATTTACTTCCTCTATATACCATTCTGATCTTTTATTTTGCGCAATTGTTAATACTGCTGCAAAAACGAAGTCCTTCATACCATCAATCCTAAAACCGGTAAACAAAGCACCTCCGACATCCTGAGATTTCTCAAATATTTCGTTCGTTAGATACAATAATGGTTGCAGCAATTTGTTATTTCAAATGGCGCGTTTTGTTGTATTCATGAATTATTTAATAAAAAGAGATACGGATTATGGAAACTCCAAATAAAAAAGACGATACCGGAAATTACGCAATTGTACTGGTAATCGCACTGGCCGCAGGCCTAATACTTATGATGTTAAAACTATTCGGGGCATTTTAATACTAAGCAAAACTTTAATACTGTTTGCCTATATGATTAGATTATATTTTTATACCGGGTAAATCTTAGTATGTCTATTGCTTTTTACGGAACTCCCCCATCCGGGATTTCCGGTATCGTGAATGCGAGGTCTGAATAGCAGGAAAATTAATTTTGATAAAGGATATAAAATGGAAAGAACAGAATTTTTTGAAACCGCAGTACAGCAGGGTTTCTATGGACTTGACCAGGGTGGGCTTTCGGGAAAAAAAGATAATGTCAGGAAATACTGGGAAGATATATCAATAAAGACAGCAATTCGCCGCCCCATTCTTAATTTATTGGGAAAGAAGAACAGGCTAAAAATAGTTGATCTGGGAAGCGGAAGCGGTGAAGGTTATGAATTATTGACCCATATTCCACCGGCAAACAAAACGACCACTCACCGCGATTTTGTGTTGGATGATGCATTAATTGAAAAATACCTGGGGGTTGATATATCGCCTTCAATGGTTGAGCAGGGACAAAATAATTACCGGGGAAAGAACAACATAGAATTTTTTGAAGAAAACCTGGCTGAATCCCATTCATTTCTCGGGAAGGGCCCGTTTGATGTTTATTTCTCCAGTTATTCTTCCCCGTCTCATCTGCGGAAGGACGAATTGGGTAAACTGCTTGAAGCAATTTTTGCGGGGAATACCGATGAATTTGTAGTGGCACTTGACTTATTCGGGAAATATTCACCTGAATGGCCTAATTATTGGAAAAGCTCAGATATTGAATTACAGCCATATAACATGAAATGGCTCTATCCGTCAGTGCCGGGCGGAACTGCGACCGTGGAGGATTACTATGTACGGTTTTGGGGAGCAACCGAATTGCGTGAACTGATTGCCGAAGTGGCGGTTAAAGAGAACAGGCAAGTGAGCGTAAATTGTCTGGACCGTTCAATTTTGGTTGGGAGACATATGGAGACAGGTCATTATTCAAATCATCCACTGTTGCTTAGAACAGAAGTTAACAGATTTTTTGACCGTGATTACCGTGGTGTCATAGGCAATTTACGTACTGATATTTCGCATTTGGAAACTGTTCGGTCAACTAATCCAAACGCCTATGACAGGATACATTCTTATGCCAACATTTGGAACAGCACTATTGATTTCCTGGAAGCGTTAATAAAGGGGAAATATATAGTGGCGGCTGCAATCAAGGAAGCTGCTCCAGCAGATTTGAAAGAAGAGCTCCAGATGCTTAGCTGGCTTGAAGCAAACGCTTCGCGGTTCCCGGTGGTTGATTTTTGGGCAAGCGTTATGGGCCCGCAGGTTGCGTGTATTCTCAGGAACATGGAATTAGATTTGCCCCAGGGTCTTGGATGCGGGCATGGACTTTTCTGCACAATTGAAGTTAGTAAAAAATAGATTCACCGAAAGACAATTACATGAAAAATATGGAAAACATAACAGACACGATTAAACATACTTTAGATAACAGTAACCTTCTGCGCGCGCTCCTGATCCTGATCATGCAGGATAAAAACGTATGGGATCATGAAGCCCGCATATTTATCAGGGAGGGAATGGCGCTGGGCTATGAGAAAGAGTTTTGTGAGAATGCAATTAACAACATCCTACGAAACGCTTATGTGAACCTGAATCCGCCAGTGTTTTATTTCAAAGAGAATGCAATTAAACTGCTTCTTACAGGATTCAGGATTATGAAGGAGGATTTGCGTGTACATCCTAAAAAAATGAAATTTCTTGAACTTATTGCCGCAGCTAATAATATTGTTCGATTTGAAGATACTAATAATCTTAAAATGAGCTCAGATATGGCTGTATTATTTAACGGAAGACCGGTGGAAAAGGGAAATGAACAGACAGAGTATTAGGAACAAAATAGTACCGTTCACCGAGTTCCTGAAAAATGAGGCAATTGCCGGCATTTTACTGGTTGTTGTAACGATATTTGCTCTCCTACTTACAAATCTGTCAACAGGAAGTTTCTTTACAGCGTTATTGCAATCCCCGATACACATAGGAATTAGCGGATATAACTTCAGCTTTTCAATACTCGAGGTAATCAACGACGGTTTAATGGTCTTGTTTTTCTTTGTTGTCGGCCTCGAAATTAAACGAGAGCTGCTTTCGGGCGAATTATCGGGCTTTAAGAAAGCACTATTGCCCATGATAGGGGCTGTTGGAGGAATGGCACTTCCCGCGGTTATTTACCTGATTGGTAATGCGGGTAAACAAGGGCAAAGCGGGTGGGCAATACCTGTTGCAACAGACATTGCGTTTGTAGTCGGAATACTTGTCTTGCTCAAGGATCGGATCCCGACATCGCTGCGCGTATTTCTTACCGCCCTTGCCATTGTTGACGACATAGGCGCGGTAATTATCATCGCTATATTTTATACTGCCTCTATCTCGCTGGCGGCTCTTGGGATTGCACTATTGTTTTTTATGCTCCTGCTGCTGGCCAATTATATGGGAATTAAAAGTACAACAGTTTATATCCTCCTTGGCATCGGGCTATGGCTTGCCGTTCTTCAATCGGGAATACACCCGACGATAGCGGGTGTTATTCTCGCATTTACTATCCCGACAAAAAGCAAATTAAACACTCCCGGCTTCATCAAATCTACAAAGAGATTTGTTGACGAAATTGCCAGCGTGACCAATAAAAATTTAAGTATGAGGCTTAATGAGGAGCAACTAGAGATCATACAGGCTTTGGAGCAGAATTGCCGGGATTCTCTGACCCCGCTGCAAAGATTTGAAATCAACCTGCACCCATGGGTAACCTACTTCATTATTCCGCTATTTGCCCTTGCAAATGCCGGTGTTGTTATTGGCGGGAATATGATGACCCTTATAACCGATCCGGTATGTCTTGGTGTGATAATCGGACTATTCGCAGGCAAACAGCTTGGCATTTTTCTATTTAGTTATATCGCCATAAGATTAAAAATTTCGGAAATTCCGGCGGGTACTTCAATGAAGCAACTATATGGAGCGTCCGTGCTGGGCGGTGTCGGGTTCACTATGTCCTTGTTTATTGCAGGTCTTTCTTTTCCGGGAAGCACGGAGTTTTTTGACACGGCACGAATAGGGATATTCATCGCTTCTATTTTGTCAGGGGGTGTAGGTTATACCCTGCTTCGTATATCTCCATTGGGAGGCAAACAAGAGTAGGGCAGGTATGGTATAAAAACCATCTGTTACAGTATTGCAGGTTTTATTAATTGTTATAAGATACAAGGCGAAGTGTTGTATGAGTAATATGAATGAAAACCAGATATATGAAGCTATAATTACTCCATTGCTGGTGATACTAACTATTGTTGTTTTCATTATTGACTACATTTTGCCGATAGGAACAGTCGCCTGGGTATTCTATGCTCTAATAATTATCCTCTCCCTTAAAACGAAAAAAGCAAATCTGCCATTTGCGCTGGCAGGTTTATGTACGCTTTTAATTCTGATGAAACTCATATTTCATTCAGAAGATGCTGTGTTTTTACTCCGGCTCTTTAACCGTTCAACAGGAGTCCTGTTTATCTGGTTAACGGCCTGGTTTGCAAAAACAAAGATTACCTGTGCTGTGATTTTAAATGAACGATCGCTGATACTGGAGCAAATTCTTAACGATAAAGACAAAATGATTTCGATTCTGGCGCATGACCTTAAAAGCCCCTTTCTGGGATTATTCGGATATTCAGAGATCCTTCTCAAAGAGTGTGAGAACAAAAACTTTGAAAATGTAGCCTACCCGGCAAGGCAGCTATATGCACTTTCTAAAGACACCTATGAAACCCTAAACAATCTCCTTGAATGGATGCAGTTATCTTCAGGAAGAATTGACTATTCACCACAGATACTCTCACTAAATGAACTGGTTGAAGAGATTATGAGGATTCCCTTAAAACGGGCTTTCTTAAAAGAAATTACACTACAGAACAACTTATTGCCAGATATACAGGTGTATGCTGATAAGATGCTGCTTACAACGATGCTGCGAAACCTGATAAATAACGCCATTAAGTATACGTATCCAGGCGGTCAAATTAAACTAACCTGTTCACTAACAGATCAATTTGTTGAGATTTCAGTAGCTGATAACGGGAAAGGAATTGATCCGGCATTGCTGGCAACGCTATTTAAAAGCGGAGCAAAGTCATCTGAACCGGGTACCCAATCGGAGAAAGGAACTGGCCTGGGGTTGGTGCTCTGTAAGGAATTTGCAATGAAAAATCATGGGGACATTTGGGCAGAAAGCACTCCTGGAAAAGGCAGCAGGTTTGTTTTTACAGTCCCACTCGGTAAATTACGTAAACAAGTAAGCGCTTAGAAAGAATTGAAATATTCAGCAAATTACATATTTCCAGGAAACAATTGGTTATGATTACAGAGCTATTCCGAAATCGTGGTAATTTTTTATTCATTTCTATTTTATTTGCGTATTCTCTTTGCGGTTTTCAGACGCCTCCAGAATTTCCCGGCATTCCGCTCGTATGGGAAGGCGATACTCTTCTTACGATAAAGGCCGAAATCGGACCGTTCTCGCCGTTGGTCCGGATTGAAGAAATACACAAGAAACTGGATTATTTTGTTGAACAGCGATTAAATCCGGACTCCATTGTTACGCAGAATACAGGAAGCTTCACCAATATACAAATTGACAACATCATACTGATGTCCGTGTCTGATGATGATGCAGCCTTTGAGCGCGTCTCCCGAGCAGAACTGGCAGAAAAATACAAACATATCTACCAAAAGAAACTATCAGCCTATCTTTCTGAGTTTTCTCTTGAAAAGTTTACCAAAAGGGCCATTTATGCTCTGATTGTTATAATTATTTCCCTGGTTCTCTTCATCTCATTTAAGAAAGGAATTCTGTTCCTTGGCACAAAGCTTAAAAAATATGCAGTTTCTCCAAAGACACTGCTCCACATAAAGGATCTTGAACTTTTAAATACCGGTCATTTGGTACGATTTACGACTGATTTAATCAAAGCCCTTTATTCGATTGCAAATATTACCCTTGTATACTTCTGTGTAATCTATACTCTGCATCTGGTTCCCTGGCTTAATACGAACTCGTTTGACAGCGTGGCAGTTACCATCCTGAAATTATTGCTGTCCTTAATTGCGGTAATAAGTATTTTGAACATACTTAAACATTTGTTTCGCCGTATATTAATTATCCTTGAAAGCTGGCAATTGTTGTCAGCGGAAAAGACCGCCAACACGGTATTATCATTACTCACACGAAAAAAACTATTCACGTTCTGGCAGACAACGGTCAAAATTTCTAAATTTGCATCGATACTTTTGGTATTGTACCTCTTTATTGTTTATGTTTTTAGCTTAACGGTTTATACTGCCGGCTGGGCTGATCAATTACTTTCTTATCTTTTCCTCCCGGTAAAAACCTCCATTGCTTCTATAATCGCATACCTTCCTAATCTGTTTGCCATCATCGTTATATTATTTATTATTTATGGCTTCATCAAATTATTGCGACTCTTGGCTGATGCCGTTGAAAGCAACGAAATTCAACTTGCAAATTTTCCAACTGAATGGGTACGACCTACTTTCGAGTTGGTACGCTTCCTTATAATAGGATTCGCGGCAATCATTATTTTCCCGTACTTGCCAGGCTCCGGTTCACCAATGTTTCAGGGAATAACTGTTTTTCTCGGAGTCTTAATCTCGCTGGGCTCTTCATCATCGATCGCCAATATTATGGCGGGTGTTGTGTTAACGTATATGAGACCATTTAAGACAGGTGACCGGGTAAATATAGCCGGTACAATGGGTGATATTGCCGGTAAAAATCTTCTTGTGATACGGCTCCGGACAATTAAGAATGTTGATGTTATTATTCCGAATGCAATTGCTTTATCCGGGCAAATACTAAACTATACGACATTAGCAAAGGAGTCCGCCCTTATCTTGCATACAACTGTCACTATTGGCTATGACACGCCCTGGAAACAGATTCATGAGTTATTGATTGCAGCCGCTATAGCTACCGGGGATATTTTGAGAGAACCGGCGCCTTTTGTTTTGCAGACAAGCCTGAATGATTTTTACGTTTCGTATGAAATCAATGCTTATACAAAAACTCCTGAAAAGATGGCAGGGATTTACTCTGCATTACATGCAAATATTCAGGATAAATTTAATGAAGCAGGTGTTGAGATAATGTCTCCGCATTATTCATCAATCAGAGATGGGAACCGGATATCGATACCTGATGATTATTTGCCGAAATCCTATGTAGCTCAATCGTTCAAGATTACCAATGATAAGTAGTTAAGCTCAACATATCAGAGTACACTCCGACATGTTGCCGCTTTCCGCTGCTCAGGAACTGAAAATTCGAAGAACAGTTTATACATTAGCACCCGAAACCCGAAGCAGATGCAGAGATATTAGGTCGTTGTTCTAAACAAATCTATCGAATCAAACTTCCTTTGGCTTTTCATCATCTGAGCTGTTTGATTTAGGCAAAAACATATACATGACTTAGATGATTATTATTGCTAAGCCCCTATTTATACCGAACGACCGGGAAGTGTTCATATAAAACAAGGATATTGGTACTCTCTATCCGCGACTGAAGCCACTCCTTTATTCGCACTTTCTCAGATTCTTTCAATGCTTTATTATTGACTCCTAGAACGATCAAACTGACGGGTTTACTTATTTCATTCCCGGTTGAATCCATTCCACCGAACATTGAAGTTACCGTGTATGCGCAAGAAACAATCTGAGGAAAAAGCGGCTTAATTTCCTTCAGCAGTTGACTGCCAAAAGCACTTTTATCAGTGAGGCTGTCAATCTTTTTTTGGTTTGCATTTAGCAACATTATTAATTTATCGCGCTCGTCGGTGTTAAGAGATGAACCCAGATTTTTTCGCAAATAATCGAGCGTTAATCCCTCTGTAAAAATTAACTTCACATCGGGCAGATTGAAAGCCCTTGCCCTTTCGGATAAAAGCTGTTTTGCAGTATTGCCAATACTGTTGCCACCAAAAAGAAGCGTAATGGTGCCATTTTTTGCGTCAGCCTCGCTTTTTAACAAATAGCTCCCCTGAAAAAAGCTGATATCTTTAGTAAAATTCGACGCATTCGTCAGAAATTTTTCTTTTTTTACGAGCAAATAGCCCAGATAAATACTGGGCAGAAGTGTACAGGCGATAACCAAAAGAACAATTCCATTAATGAATTTTCTTTTTACCGGGTCGATGATTACAATGACAGGAAACTTAAGAGCCTTTGCAGTGAGCAAAGAAGCAATAGCAATAAAAACTGTGTTTATGGTAAACAGATAAAACGCCCCGAAAAAAAAACCGAGTTGCCCTGTTCCGAGCCCATAGCCGGCTGTGCACAAGGGTGGCATTAATGCTGTAGCAATGGCCACTCCCGGAATGACGTTGCCTTTTTGCTTACTAATGATGGCAATAATACCGGCAAAGCCACCCAAAAAAGCGATTAGAACATCATAGATAGAAGGGCTGGTACGGGCCAGGAGTTCAGAATGCGCAGCACTGACCGGGGTGATATAAAAATAGATCATGGACGCAACCAGGCTGGCGCCTACAGCAAATGAGAAATTTTTTAAGGCGCGAGTGAGAAGCCCGAAATCATGGGTCGCAACGCTATAACCTATTGCGTTTATTGGCCCCATCAGCGGAGAGATGAGCATAGCGCCAATGATCACTGCTGTTGAATTGATATTAAGTCCGACGGAAGCAATGACCGTGGCGAATACAAGTATCCATAGGTTAGTTCCCCGAAAGCTGACGCCATTTTCAATAGCGGTATGAACATTATCAAATGATTCCAGATCGGAGCGCAGGTCGAATAATTTTTGCACATTTTGAAGCATAGTAAAATATCTTATTTATATATGCGTGAATGTAATAAAACTTCTACCGATTTACAGGTAATTATATTGTTTCCGATGGAAATGTTGAAATCAAGATTTATATAACCTTGGAAAGGGGCATAAGGTGTCGAGTACACAAATATTTTGCTAAACAGGATTTTTCAGACGAAAACAGGAGAACCTTAAAAAAGACAGCCGATTGTTGAACTAATTTAGAATCTGCCTTTGTTTATGTATCACCCCTAACCAATGGAACAGTCAGAATAAACCGGAAACCAGGGATTAAACACCGGGCTGTCACCATTGTGAAAGTTGCTATACTGGAAGTAAAGCTAAACTGGCGAGGGGTTCCATTTCCCCATTACACTGAGCCGGCGAATTATAGCGATGGTTCAGGGATGGTCTTTTCCGGAATTCTATAGCCTCAGCCATTGTTTTTCTTACCTGGCCGGTGCATAACGGGGTAAAATAGTGTAAATATTATTTGATGTTTGTTTACAAATTTATAGTTTGCAATTCTATAATATTAGCGTTTATCAATCAAAAGGGTTATCCATGGAACAGGCAAAACTTATTCTACGGGACAAGGAGTATTCCTTTCCCGTGTTTGAAGGAACCGAGGGCGAGGTCGCAATCGACATCTCACAACTCAGAGCACAAAGCGGAGCAATCACCTACGATCCGGGTTATGGGAACACCGGCTCGTGTAAAAGCTCCATTACATTCATTGATGGTGAAAAAGGGATACTCCACTACCGTGGATATCCAATTGAAGTTCTGGCAGAAAAATCAACCTTTATTGAAGTATGTTATCTTTTGTTGTACGGGAAACTGCCTACCAGCCAGGAGATGACCAACTTCAACTATCAAATCACTCATCATAGTTTAATTCATGAAGATATGAAGCATATGTTTGAGGCATTCCCGCCTCCTGCACATCCAATGGGCATATTGTCTTCAATGATAGCCTGTCTTTCCGCATACTACCCTGAAACAGGTCAAAAAGGTGAAGTAGACTTGAATATCATTCGCCTTTTGGCAAAGGTTAAAACGATAGCTGCTTTTATTTACAAGAAATCGATAGGCCAACCCTACGTCTACCCAAAGAATGGGTTAAGTTATGCAGCAGATCTTTTGCGTATGATGTATGCGGTTCCGTCAGAATCGTATGAGATATCCCCGGTTGTTGAAGATGCTCTCGATAAGATATTGATCCTGCATGCGGATCATGAACAAAACTGCAGCGCTTCCACAGTGCGCATGGCCGGTTCAAGCCACGCCAACATATTTTCAACGATTGCTTCGGGAGTTGGTGCCTTATGGGGACCGTTGCATGGTGGCGCCAATCAGGAAGTAATAGAGATGCTTGAAATGATACGCCAGGATAACTGTGACTACAGGAAATATATCGAGCTGGCAAAAGACAAACACTCTGATTTCAAGCTTATGGGATTTGGACATCGCGTGTACAAGAATTTCGATCCCCGCGCGAAAATACTTGCCGCTTCCTGCGATAAGGTGTTAGCCGAATTGGGCGTCAACAACCCGCTTCTTGAAATAGCCAAAAACCTGGAACGGGTAGCGTTGGAAGATGATTACTTTATAGAAAAGAAACTCTATCCCAATGTCGATTTCTACAGCGGCATTATTTACAACGCAATCGGGCTGCCAAATTATATGCTCACCGTAATATTTGCACTTGGCAGAATGCCTGGTTGGCTTGCACAATGGAAAGAAATGCGCGAGGAACCGGGTCAAAGAATTTCCCGCCCAAGACAAATTTATACAGGCGGTGTGGCACAGAAATACAAACCGATAGCCGAGCGATAAAAATCCTTAATCCAAAAGCTGTCTTAGGACTATGCCATGGCAAACTCTTAAGACAGCTTTTTGTTTGTTCGCGGTTTGGCGAACCTGATACAGACAGAGCTCCAGTAAAGTACTTCAGTTCATCTCAATTGACAGAATTGATTCCGGAAAGGTCGGTTCCCAAAGAGCAGACATACTGACTCAATCACTGTACGAACTGATATTGTAAACGATCGCACTCCTCTTTTCAGCAGATACAGCTGCAAACCGGGGATTACTTACCGGTATACATTTCCGGATAGTGTGTTACTGATTTTCCATTCACCATCAGATATTATAACTCATGAGAATAAATTACTCTGCTGCAGTCAGAGCCATGGCTCTATTTCTGGCCTTACTGTTCCCCCTTTCAAATGCTATTGAGGCACAAAAGCAAGATACTACTTTTCTGTATAAAGAGCCCGTAGTGATAACATCAGCGAAGATACTCTCGTCATTGAGTGAATTGTCCAGAAACGTCATTAGCATAACAAAGGCTGAAATTGCGAATGCACCGGCGACCACTTTGCAGGATATATTTCCATACACATCCGGATTGGATGTGAAGAAGCGCGGACCAGAAGGCGTGCAATCGGACATAAGCATAATGGGAGGCAGCTTTGAGCAAACGGTGGTAATGCTTGATGGAGTGAAAATGAGCGATCCGCAAACCGGACATCATAATATGAACCTGCCCATTAACACAACCGATGTGGAACGAATTGAAATTCTTAAAGGACAATCATCCAGTATTTACGGACCCAATGCTGTTTCGGGAGTAATTAATATCATTACCAAAAAGGGTGACAAGCCCGGGTTCTCCATAAACACATCCGGCGGCTCATTTGGTTATTACAACTGGGGCGCTTCCCTCTCGACGCCACTTGAACAAACGTCCAATTTAATTTCCTTCTCAAGATCAAAATCTGACGGTTATCGTCATAATACAGACTTTACCATTACAACCGCATTTGCGCACTCCTCCATTCCCTTTTCTTCAGGAAGCGCAAACGTTTCCGCCGGCTATACAGAACGTGCCTTCGGCGCCAACAGTTTCTACTCTCCCAAATATCTTAACCAATGGGAAAAAACAAAAACTTTTTTCCTGGCATCCGGAGTTGATTTAACCATGGGGGAAATCTCACTTTCGCCATCACTTTATTGGAGAAACAATAAAGACCACTATCTTTTGGATTATCAGAATCCCTCCGGTTATACGAACGATCACAGTACCGATGCGTATGGTCTTGAGTTAAATTCATTTTATTCAGGTTCCGGGTATTCGCTTGTGCTTGGCGGTGAGCTAAGTTTCGATAATATTGTGAGCACCAATCTGGGCGATCACAGGAGAAAAAAAGGAGGAGTAACCGGCGAAGTGATTATATTGCCCACACAGGACCTGACAATGCTGGCAAGCGTTTCTGTTTATAACTATAATGACTATGGCGGCAAGACGTTTCCAGGCATCAATTTCGTATATCAATTGAGTCAGACAATTAATCTGCATGCTTCTGCCGGAAAAGCATTCAGGGTTCCCACCTTCACGGAACTTTATTACAGCAGTCCCGTGCAAAAAGGAAACGCGCTTCTGGTTCCGGAGACGGCAGTAACTTTTGAAACAGGCATCAATTTCACATCCGGGAACATTGCCGCCGATCTAAACGGCTTCACCCGGCATGGACATAACTTAATTGACTGGGTCCGCTCTTCCCCTACTGTGCCATGGTATGCACAGAACATTACGAACATCAATACCACCGGACTCGACATGGGGCTGACCTTGAGCAATCTCCCGGTTGCGGGGTACTCCATTGTTAACAAGCTTAAATTTGGTTATACCTGGCTCTCATCCGATATAGCGAACTCAGCACAACAATCACAATATATTCTGGACATTTTGCGACATCAGCTGGTAGTGGACGCAACTCATGAACTGCCTCTGGGCTTTATAATGAACTGGATTGTCCGCTATGAAAACCGGTACAATTTGGACAGTTACATAATATGCGATGCCAAGCTATCGGTTAATTGGCGAATGTTCAATGTTTCGTTGGCAGCTCTTAATGTATTTGATGATGCATCGTTGGATATCAGCGGAATACCTTTGCCGGGAAGATGGCTTAAAGCAGGCATAGAATATCAATGGAGGAAATAACATTCTTTGGTAAGTTGGCAATGGGGACAACTTAAACAATAAATTGGAATTGGGCGATCATTGGAACGGTTCTCATACGTCTAGAATTATGCAGATCCTTGCCCCGCTCGAAGCGGTATTTCGGCCTGTCTGCCGACAGGTTGCACTCAACTTTCGCAGGAATGACATTCTTCACGAATTTCGTTAAATAGATACCATTGTTCAGAAGGATTGGGTAATGATATCCAAAAGAGCTGTTTGTTTTAAATAGAAATAGGGGCAAAGGTCTGAAATGAATTTCAGTGATATGCGTATGATTATTTAAGAGCCAGCGCCTTAATTATCTTCTGTTCGCGGTTTGTGGTGAGTTTAATAAAATAGACTCCTGAAGCCGTATTCCTGACGTTGAACTGCATTTGATATGAGCCCGCGCTCTGGTATCCGCGGTAGAGGTCGGCAACTTTCTGCCCAAGGGAAGAATAAACGGTCACTTCAACATCGCTTGCATAGGGAATTGACCAGGCAACCATGGTGGCAGGGTTGAACGGATTGGGATAGTTCTGCAACAGCAAATAAGACTTTTCAACCTTAGTTACTTCGATATCAGTAGCGTTAAAAATCGAAATATGTTCACGTTTCGGATTGAGGCTATCGATGGTGAATGAAGAAGACTCCATATCCGGATAGCCAAATCGCTGCACAATCAACGTATATGAACCAAAGGGAATTTCATACAGATTAAATTCGCCGGAGGACGAAGAGTTTCCCGCAAGGTATATATGCCCGTTTGCTTTGGATTTAGCATAGACAATTGCACCGGGAACATTTGCTGCCGTGCTTTTGTTTGCGGTAATTGTTCCACTCATGATACCTGCTCCATAAGAAGAGTCCCGGACCATGCTGATGTTAATATTGCTGTGTGTTGCAGTTACCTGCACTGAGTCAGCCTTTTGCCAAAACAGAACGGGAGTGTTTTTTGCACTGTAATAGCTCGGTAAAAAATAGTCCGACAAAGCTTGTGCATAGTAATAGGATTGGGAAGGCAACCGGTTTGCCAAATAATCGCCACGCGGAGAAATAAAAAAGGTAAGCGCGTCTAAGGTGTCAGCAATACTTATTTTGGAAGAAACCCCCGGAGTATGCGTGCCTGATTTAACAATGACGACGCCTTTTTTAACCGGTAAATTGCTTACTGAATCGGTGACTGAACCGCCAAAAGAAAGTCCACTGTTGAAAAATTTAACAAGTTTAATATTCAATGAAGTAGTAGAATCCCTGCGTACCCGTGCTATGGGTGACTTCAAAATATTGGTGGTAGACGGTGAAAAAGTCAAATAACTTGAATCTGACATAGCGCCAACGATATAATCACCCCGGGGAAGCTCCCTGCTAAAAAATCCGGAAGGGTCAGTTCTGACACTATCGATCAGGTATTTGCCATTGAAAAAGAAATACACGGAGGCCCTCATCCCGCCTGGTGAAATACCCTGATTCACATACCCCTGAATTGTGCCCATGTTATACTCGTTCTCAAAAAAATCTACATGGATTTTAACCTTATACACCTTAAACGGCGGACTGGTATAGATCATCATGGAGTCATTGATGTCTTTCAGTGAAATCATAGCGGAAGACAACAAATAACAATCCATGAACAGGCTGTCATGCGGGGCGATCTGAGGGGTATAACCCGAACCTTTATCAAACCGGAAAAAGTACCGATCGTACCCATATCGGATACTATCAATACTAAGATTCTGGTTACCGGTGTTCAGAAAGGTAATGCGCGTATATTTTGAGAATTGACTTTTGAAATGTATCTCCTTGGGAAGGACAACAAGCTGGGGCTGTGCCACCAGACTATCGCCGATACACAGAAAAAATGAGAGCACAAACAAAAATTCAATTCTTATTATATTTTGCGATTTCATATCTTAGTAATTAGTAAAATAAATTAATTAATAGTGACATACAAACATTGAATTTGGAAAACTTATCCTACCAGACCTTCAAGCGCACTGATTTGGACACCCTTGTGACCCAAAGCAAGGCGGGGGATAGCACAGCATTTGGAAAACTGGCCCAAATAGTGCTGAATTTGGCCTTGGGCTATTTTCAGTCAAAATATCGCCTTGGGAAGATACAGTCCATGGAAGACGCCGAGGATTTGGCCCAAAATGCTTATATCGCCTTCCAAAATCAATTTAAAGAGATCGATAATCTGGAGAACTGGCTCCGCAGGGTACTTTTCCTGAATTTTATCAATTATTACAAAAAGAATAAGGCCCATAAATTCTACGATATCGACCAAACGCTCAAAAAGCGCAGAGTATCGGAAGACCACGGTTCTTCGTTCGATGTGCAAATGATCATGAACGCCCTTAAAGAGCTTTCGGAGGAGAAACAGGTTGTTCTCAAAATGAGAATATTTGACGATCTCTCTTTTCCGGACATAGCAGATAACATCAATAAATCCATAGATGCCGTGAAAAAGATCTATTACCGGACAATTGAAGAACTGCAAAAAACCATGAAGGATTAGATACTTTCATTTTGTTTGTCACTATTGTAAAAATAGCTTGACTAATTATTAAAACGACCAAAAAAATTGGTTAACATTTGAAAAATGGATACACAGAGTAACATGAACGAACCAGATAATTTCTCCGAATTAAATCCGGACGAAAAAGCAATTTTGACCGCCATTCTGGCGCAGGGGCATCCGACTGCTGAAGAGTTAGCGGAGATGGCGCTTGGTACGATTGATGACGCCAGGCGTACGAAAATTGATGACCACCTGGCAATCTGTGCCGTTTGCATGAAAACATTCAACGAATTGCAGGGTGAAACAGAACTCTTAGATGTTTATCTGGAAAGCCGACTCAGCGATAAACCGATTACCAGCGGGAAGAAAAAAGGAAAAACAGCGATATTCTATTTGCCCGCGTTCCGTTATGCTGCAGCAGCAGTATTGGTATTCGGACTTTTTTATTCGGGACTGAACCTGTTTCCTGAAGTGTTTCTTCCCAAACGGTATACACTTGGCAATCTTAAATCGCTGCAAACGCTCTCCATTACCCGTGGATTGGATAATCCTCAATTGCAGGAAGCGCAATTCCAGATACAGAATAAAAAATATGAAAGTGCCATCGCACTTCTTGAGAGCTACACCAAAGCTGACAGGCAGAATGCCTTTTATTCGAATTACCTTCTTGGATTAACGTATCTCCATGCATCACAGGGTCACGTGGCACTGATTATTCCCAACTATCGTGCAGACTATTTGGCCAAAGCCAAAGATCACCTCCTGAAGTGCATTGCACTGAATGACAATCCTCAGTTGCAGAACATCTCGCTGGATGCAGCCTTTTATGCAGCCAAAGCATCCATTTTGCTCGGGCAAATGGATGAGGCAAAGCAGCTTCTCAGAAAGGTGATTGATGAAAAAGGAGCGATGATGGATGAATCCAAACAACTTATTGAACATATCTGAAACAACCCCGGAAGTATACTACACAGACAGGTATGGGAATGATCGTATGTATTCAAAAAATCCAATTGGGAATCGCGTTGACCTGCAAAGCATCAGCGGTTCCGCAGTTTCAGAAATCTGCCTGACCATTTCTTTAGCTCCCTCTAAAAATATCGCAGCGAGGTTATAGCCAAATGCGGAAGTATTTGATGGCTGTTCTCCCGCGTATAATTCTTATATCGCTCAGCAGTATTGCTGCAGTGATTGTTACCTTCTATTTTATACAGAAAACCCATCTGGCGAATTCTCCCCGAGAGCATACTATTTCTCCTGCTACACAAAGCAGTAATGCCACGGATCCTGAAGCAGCTCTGAAGTTCCACAAACTGTATACCCAACTCACAGCACAGCAGTTTTCCTCTGACAGTATAAAGACTCAAATTGCGCAGTTTCCCGAAGCTTCTGTTGAGAAAATTGTTTTGGAATCGGTACAGCTTCGCCGTCAGTCTGATTATGCAGGTATGTACCACAAACTGACCGAGGCATTTTCTCCAACTCTTGTGTTGCATGAGTATTATGATGAGTTGGTTTTTGCCGCATCGGCAACCGGCAACTCCAGCAGTGTTGAAAAGCTTGTCCTTGCAAATGGAAACGGAAACGCAGCGCAGCAAATGCTATATTTCCGCGGCGCTGTTCACCAGGCAGCTTCCCGCTTCGACTCAGCTTCAGTGTTTTATGAAAAATATCTGCAACATGATTCCACTTCGGCCGCAGCCGCACTTCGTTTGGTCACTTGCTATATTAACATTGGGAAGATGGATCAGGCGGCAAAAATATTAAGCAGGTATAAAACAAATATTGAATTGACACAGTCAACCTATACGGAATCACTGCTTTTACGCGGATTGGCCGCGTATTATCAGGCGGATTTTCCCAAAGCAAAAGCGTTTTATTCTGATGCACTTGCGCTTGCACAAAAAGCCCAGCTGGTGAATTATGAATCCCGTGCGTTGGTGAACCTTGGGATACTCAAGGATCAGGAAGGAGATTTAACTTCAGCAAGGAACCTTTACCGATCGGCAGAAGCAAAGGCACAAAAGATCAACGATCCATTTGGCAGCGGTCTGGCCAGCGGCGAACTTGGTGTATCTTATTCATACGCCAACGAAATTTCCGGTGCACTTGCCGAATATAAAAACGCGCTGAAGTATTTTTCACTGATAAACAACCGTTTCAGGCTATCACTGCTTTATGCAAACATTGGCAATATTTATATGACCATCGGGGATTTGCCTGCTGCAAAATCATCATTTGAAAAAGGACAGAATCTTTCACAGAATTCGCCCCGCGCATATTGCCTTAACTCAATAGGGCTTGGAGATGTTTATACAAATACCGGGAACTATACCGAGGCGATAAAACTATATGAAAAGGCACAAGCCCTCCTGCAGAGCGCCAAAATGTATGACCTGCGTTCAGCGGTCAACCTAAGCCTCAGTGCACTAAGCTACAGCGTAGGCAGATATCAGGCTTCAGTTCAGATATGCAATGAATCCCTGTCCAGAGCAGAAAGTGAAGCGAATTCGCCTCAGGATATCGCCAAGCTCTACAGGCAAACCGGATTATCGTATTACGGACTGGATTCCCTGCCACAGGCATTGGCCTATCTTGTTAAGGCACAAAAAATTGCAGAACAATATGGACTTGCTGCTGACAGATACAGGATACTTTTGGACATTGCCGGCTTACAAATTGAAAACGGAAAATTACGAGAAGCCGCGGTCTGTCTCAGTGCCGCAGGAAAATCCCTCTCCTCTATGTCAGTCAGTGAGCAAATCTCCTACTACACAGCCAATTTAAGTTACGCAACGGAAACGCATAATTTTTTGAGCTGCGGAAAATTTATTGCTGCAGGTGAACGGATTTTTGGACAGTGCACACATCCGGAAACGAAAGCAAATTTTCTTTTTGAATCGGCAAATTATTACCGGAAAATTAACGATGCGGAAAAAGCCTCAGCAGCCTATATAGCCGCAACCAGTTTATTGGAAAACGTAGCTTCAAGTTTGCTTTCTTATCAGAAGCTTCACATTTCCCGGAGAGCAGCCGTGTATGACCTGTATAGAAAGGTAATCGATTATTTTATCGAACAAGGCAAGTACGAAACCGCGTTCACCATTCTTGACCATGCACGTGCAAAAAATTCATTTTACGCTATTAATGAAAAAGCGTTTGAGAATGCAAACTTTTCAAAGGATGATTTTGAAAAATATCAGGAACTCGGTTGGATGATTGAAAGCGGGCTCTATACACGGGTGCAGGTTGATTCACTGCTCAGTCAACGGCACGCGTTGGAATTAAAAGGCCAGCTTTCGGGTTTTTTTCAGGATGCAGGATATATCCAATCGCCCAAATCCTATCTGGCAGCTCTTCAAACAAAATTGGATGATCACAGCTATATTGTCTCACTGTTCACACAGGAAACAAAAAGCTGGTTTTTTATAGTTTCCCAAAAAGGTTTTGCCGCCATCGATGTTCCTGCAGGCAAACAGGAAGCAAAGGATCTTCTTTCGCAGGTGAGCCTGCGTTTTGCCAAAGACACGAAAAAGCAAGTGCAGATCAATTCCGATCTGTTCGCGTTTCATGCGGGGAAGGCAAATCAGTTATATGAAAAGTTCTTCAAACCGGCTTTTGCCCTAATTCCGGAAAATGCGGAAATAGTTTTTGTCCCATCGGAAGAGTTTTATTCATTCCCTTTGGAGCTGCTGGTAAAATCATTTGATACAAATGAGAGCCCCTATAAATATGCCGGAGTGGATTATCTGGTCAATCACTATACTCTGTCTTCAGCTCCTTCAGCAGAAATATACACCAGGTTGATGCAGCGGGATAGAAAAGAAACCGCAAATGCACTCATTATGGGTAATCCGTCCTTCGGCACAAATGTTGGCTTATTCGCTGAACGCAGAGGCCTTTTTGATGAAACACCCGGTATGCCCAGAAACCTGACACTTTATCCGCTTAAATATTCAGAGGATGAAATCGAGTCTATCCGGGATAACTTCAGCAACGTATCTTTTTATAATGGGAGAAATGCAACCGAAACGAACTTCAAACTTTCTGCGGGGAAAAGCGGGATTATCCACTTGTCAACCCATTCATGGCTGATAGGAAAACAACCGGCAATCTTTTTTTCTTCCATAAATGACACGCTGAATGATGGAATTTTGGAAGCAGGCGAAGTGGCTCAGATGAATTTGCATGCTGATCTGGTTGCCTTAAGCTCCTGCAATTCAGGTGAAGGCATTCATGAAGCATCCGAAGGTGTTGTTGGTATGACGAAAGCATTTCTTGATGCAGGGGCAGCAAGCGTAGTTGTTTCGATGTGGGAAGTGAACGACCACTATACCGCTGAGTTTATGAAACTCTTCTATGCTTCACTGCGTTCCGGGAAATCAAAAGCAGATGCGCTCCGGGAGGCAAAGCTAAGTTTTATTGCCAGTGTTTCTTCCAATCCGTATTACTGGTCGGGATTTGTTCTTGTTGGCAATACGGGAATGCTGCCCTCAAACTATACCAGGCCATTTCCTTTGAGCACGGGGTATATTCTTGGTCTGCTTGCGCTCCTTGGTCTGGCAACGGGTGCTATTTACCGTAAAAGAAGAATTGCCGTAAAGGCTTAAGCAAAACCTGACGCGCTATCAACACCTCCAAATTTTTGCACAATTAGAATATATATTCCTTACCTTTAAACCGTTCGTTCTGCACCCGGCAGACAGTTTGGGGGTATATTGCTGAACAATTGTTCATTATTATATTTATAACGGGTGTTATCATAATAATAACAGCAGAGCCAATTTTTCGCAAACAGACCATAATTCAATCCTATTTTCCAAAACAATCAAGGTCTAAACATCCGGCACGATAATTGCGACTTTTAACCTGCACATATATAACATTACTTCCAATACTGATGGTTCTGTCCGTTAAATCGTTTACGAATAATTGGTTTATGTTCCCCCATCCTGAGTTAAGCACTTCGTAATTGTATTTTCTATCGGTATTCACAGACCACATTGGAAAGCCACATAACCCTATCCAGGTTACTTGCACTACACATAGGCAATGCATAATTATCTATCCTTCACAAATGTTATTGTAATGGTAGTTTTCCGGGGAGAGAGTGCCGCTGAGGATTTGTTATATCACCTAGTGATATGATTTAATATAGTCTTAAGCATGCATGTAGTTACAGTATATATTTTGTTGTTAAGATATCCGGCGATAGTTTAAGTTCAGCATGTTCATTATTAGACTCTAAAAGAAAAGGAAAGCACATGAAACAATTGCTATTAATTTTGTTGGTTTTTTCTTTTACAGAAGTTTGTCTGGCTCAACCAACAGTGGATGGGATAATTGATGATGCACAGTATACTACCCTGGCATCGTATACCGGTGCATCAAACTGGTCACCAAACAATCAATTGGGTGCAATTAAATATTACACTGATGGCAATCGCATGTATATCGGTATCAGTGGTGTTATCGAGCAAAATTGGAATAAACTTCTTCTCCTGGTTAATTTTAGCGGCTATACCGGTATTCCCAAAGATAACCCTAATGCAATTCCTTCCGGTTTCAATGGGTTCTTTCAGGGACTCGCCGGAACACAGTTCGGAATTGAAACCGACTACGCCTTTTCATGGACCTGCGCCAGCGGGACGCCAATTTATTGCGATGCCCAACGGTATGGTGCAAGCACCGCAATCCAAGGGGGAAACATCGGGAGCAGTGATCAGTCTGGCAACGCGTCAACCTTTGTATCCACTGATGTTCAAAACGTTTTAGGAGGTTCTACCGGCGGATGTGTTCAGGCATACCGGAGTGATTTCAATCGCACTACCAATCCGGATCATGGCCTTGAATTCAGCATTGATATCTCTGCGTTTGCCGGAGTTACCAATGCCCAAACCGTGAACTTTTTTGTAATTATCGCAAATAGCGACGGGACCTGGCTCTCAAACCAAACCCTCCCGGACTATTATAACACTGGGTTATTCAACAGTGATTTTGGTAATCATCCCAATATTTCATGGATGCAGTGGAATGCTCAAGCTAATCAAAGTCATCCTGAAGTAAATTTCGCCACATCACCCATGAAGCCCTTACCGGTCGAGCTGAGTTCATTTGGCGCCGATGTAACGGATCGCACAGTTACTCTGAAGTGGATAACCGCTACAGAAATAAACACAACCTTATTTGAAGTTGAGAGAATGAAAACCGGAAAGGACTGGAGCAAGATAGGCTCAGTACAGGCTGCCGGAACAAGCTATTCTCCCAAATCATATTCAGTGAACGACAATAAGCTCCCCTTGGGAAAGTATTACTATCGTTTAAAAATGATTGACTTAGACGGCAGTTACAAATACAGCAAAACCATAGACGTATCCGTTGCCTTGCCAACAACATTCGCCCTCAATCAGAACTTTCCTAATCCGTTCAATCCTGCAACCAGAATTGATTACCAATTACCGGTTGACGGGAAGGTAAGACTTGAACTTTATTCACTTTGTGGGCAGCAGATTGCCGTGCTTATTGACAAGGTGCAGACTGCCGGTTATTATTCGCTGCCGATTAACGCAGCGGCCTATCAACTTAGCAGCGGTATGTATCTCTATCGCCTGCAGGTTATCGAGATGAACCGGACAAATTCCTTTTTGCAAACCAAAAAGATGGTCTATTTGAAATAGCACCGGATGCCGGGAAGGTGATAAAGCTGAAGGCAACTCAAAAGAATTTGAATGCACACGGATAACACCGATTTGATCCGATTTCCACGGATAACAATTCGAAATTTGACATTTGGGACAGCCTGTTAAAAGCATCCAGCGGACAGGGGAAAAGTAAACAACTGTTGTACTGCAGCCAGATAACCAAGTGAATATGTTATTAAAGCTGGTTAACAGATAAGGTTATTCATATTAAAGAGACAAAGGACATTGCCTTTATGACCAGAGTTACTTATTTCCATATTGCTTCATTTGTTGTTTTATTGTTCATGTGCACAGGTCAAGGGCTTTTTGCCCAGGATTTTCTGCATGCATCCGGAAATCAGATTGTCAATGGTGCCAATCAACCGCAGTTGTTGCGGGGTGTTTGTCTGGGAGGCTGGCTTGTGCCTGAAGGGTATATGCTGTTAACGTCAGACTTCGCCAAGTCACCGACGGAGATTAGGAATAAAATCGAAGCTCTGATCGGGACAGCGAATGCAAATGCATTTTACACAAAATACTATTCCAACTTTGTGACCAGACAGGATATTGCGCAACTGGCTTCATCCGGATTTAATTCTATTCGTCTTCCGATCCATTACAGTGTTTTAACCCCAAAAGAAACGCCTTTTGTTTATTCGGAATCAGGGTTTACACTAATCGACAGCCTGCTGAAACAATGCGAAGACAATCATTTGTATCTGTTTCTAGAATTGCATTGTGCCCCCGGCGGACAAAACAACCAATATACAAGCGACTATGATGCATCATCGCCTTCATTATGGCAGGATACTGTAAATCAGCGGCGAACAGTTGAGTTGTGGAAAACAATTGCCCAGCGGTACGCGGGACGTCAGTGGATTGGCGGTTATGATCTGCTGAACGAGTGCAGCGCCGACCTTGGATCGAACAATGAAATACTTCGTGACTATTATATTCGGATCACCAATGCGATCAGGGAAGTTGATAACAACCATATGATAATTATTGAAGGGAACAATTATTCAACCGATTTTACAGGGCTCACCCCGGCATGGGACGTGAATATGTCCTATAGCTTTCACAAGTATTGGGATGCCGTTACGCCTGCCGCCATTGCATCATACATCACGTTACGCGAACAATCCGGGCGACCGCTATGGATGGGAGAATCAGGCGAGAACGTTAACACCTGGTATACGGACTGTGTCAAATTGCTTGAACAAAACAACATCGGTTGGGCATGGTGGACGTATAAAAAAGTTGAATCGAATTCCGGATTATGCAGGATAAAGAAACCTGTTGAATATGAAACGCTCTTGCAATACTGGAAAGGTCTGGGGCCGCAGCCAACTGTTGAGTATGCAGTTGCAGCTCTTGATAAACTTGCGGATAATCTGCTTTTGCAAAATGCTTTTATTAACAGCAGTGTAATTGATGCCGTGTTGCGTGAGCCAGGAAGCGAGGTGTTGAAGCCCTTTGCAGCAAATGCCATTCCCGGAACACTCTATGCAGCCAATTACGATTACGGTAAAACAGGCATTGCCTACGCGGATCAGGACAGCAGCAATGCCGGAGGGCAGTATCGCAACGACGGTGTGGATATCGAACTGTGCACCGATTCAAAAAGCAATGGCTATAACGTTGGCTGGATTGCATCGGATGAATTTCTTAAATACACCGTGAATATCGAAAAAAAAGGGACCTACACAGCCACGATGCGAGTTGCATCCGCGGCAGGCGGAAGCAAGATACAACTAAAAATTGATGGAAATAATACAGGGCCAACCATAGACGTTCCCTCTACCGGCAGCTTTTCCACCTGGAGCGATGTTGTCATCCCTGACATTACACTGCCTCAGGGAGTACATGTACTCACGATCACTTTTCCTGTGGGAGGGTTTAACCTGACCAGCATGAATTTTGTATTTACTTCTCCTATTGCTATTGATGGGCTCATCAACGAACCCGAATACACCGGCCTGGCAAGCTGGAATGGGGCAGCGAACTGGTCGCCTTCAAACCAATTGGGCTCTATCAAATATTACACTGACGGGAACCGAATGTATGTAGGTATCAGCGGTATCATTGAACAGAATTGGAATAAGCTTCTGCTGCTGGTAAATTTTAGTGGTTACAACGGGATCCCGAAGGATAATCCCAATTCCATTCCCTCCGGGTTTAACGGATTCTTTCAGGGACTCGCGGGAACACAGTTCGGCATGGAAACCGATTATGCATTCTCGTGGACCTGTAACAGCGGGACACCGCTCTATTGTGATGCACAGAGGTATGGATCCAGTACCGCGATCCAGGGAGGGGGCCTTGGAAGCAGCGATCAGTCCGGTAATCCGACCATCTTTGCTCCCGCCAGTATTGAAGCCGGGTTGGGTGGCACAACCGGCGATTTGCTTCAGGCGTACCGGAATGATTTTAACCGCACCACTAATGTTGATCATGGTCTTGAGTTTTGTATCGATATATCCGCATTCCCGGGTATTACCAATGCGCAGACTGTTTCTTTTTTTGTGATTATTGCCAACAACGACGGGACATGGCTCTCAAATCAGACGCTGCCTGATTATCATAATACCGGCCTGTTCAACGGGGATTTTGGAAATCATCCGAATATATCCTGGCTGCAATGGAATGCCCAAGCCAATCAGGGACATCCGGAAGTGGTTTTCAGCACGCAATCGAAATCACTGACGCCAATGCCCTATGCACTGACAGTTACCGAGCTTCTGGAAAGTATGTGGAACGGCACAAGCACAGTGCGGGACACGATAACCGCTGAACTGCATAGTGCTACCAGCCCCTTTTCGCTTATTGACACAGCGAAAGCATATTCAACCAACCTGGGAGTTCTGGCCTTTACTTTTGAAGGGCTAAGTAACGGAATCCCCTATTATCTGGTTATGAAACACAAGAACGCATTGGAGACCTGGAGTTCCAGCCCTATCACCTTTACGGATAATGGCACAACATACGATTTTACAACAGCCGCAACGCAGGCATACGGCAGTAATTTACTATTCAAAAATGGGAAATGGTGTGTTTATGTTGGGGATGTTGACCACTCCGGTTTTGTGGATAACAACGATTTATTGCTTATTGACAATGACGCCTTCCGTTTTGTATCCGGTTATGCTTCCACCGATCTGGATGGAAGTCAATATGTGGATAATGGTGATTTATTATATTGTGACAACAACGCATTTAATTTCGTTCATGTCAGCAAACCATCGGGCGCAGCGAGCACTAAGAAAAGCGTTTCCCGGCCTCCGCTGCTGATGCAGAATAAATGAAACAGGAATGAAAACAACGGTCGATTTAAGACCGTGACTTTGTTTCGCGGAAACAAACTGCTTTTGCCTCCTCTCTAAATGGATAGCCGGATTGATTAATTTCATCCGGCTTTTCATTTATGGCTATGGAGTTTCCATGTCCAATGATGTGATAAAAATTTCCCGGAAAAGTTGTAACTTTGCACACATAAATCTGAATCCTGTACCGCATGCATATGCCGGACAGATTTTACCCAAAGCACCAATGAACCGGAACAGGCGATGCCTATTTCAAAGAATTTACATGATAAAGGAATACGGATGTTAAAGATCAGGACCCGCTTAACAAAGCGCTTAAAGTGGGGCGTTATAGGACTTGGAAAATTTTCCGAGAACGCCATTATTCCTGCTTTGCTGAATGTTAACAAGGCAAAACTTGTATCGGTTTACAGCAAAAGCAGTAGCCGTGCAAAATCGATTGCCGAAAAATATTCCGTACAAAACCATTTTGATAACCTGGAAGCGTTTCTGAAATCAGATATTGATGCAGTTTATATCGGCAGCGCAAATAACGATCACCACGCACATGTGCTTGCAGCCGCCCGGGCCGGCAAGCATATTCTATGTGATAAACCGTTGGCGCTCACTGCGGAACAAGCCGAACAAATGGTAGCAGTATGCAAAGAAAACAATGTATTGTTTGCCGTCAACTATGTGTTCCGGTTTCACCCTCTTATCGAAAAAGCAAAAGAACTGATTGAAAAACAAACAATCGGAAAGTTGCTTTCAATTAACGCGAACTTTAATATTAATTACCCGCCGGATGATAATTTCCGCTTCAGAAAAACACTTAGCGGCGGCGGCGTTTTGCGTGATCTTGGCACACATATGATCGACGTCTTCAGATTTCTCAACGGTGAAGTCGAACCTGTTTCCTGTGTGCTTGACAACCTGCTTTACCGGATTGAAGTTGAAGACTACGCGAGTGGTCTGCTTCGTTTTGAAAAGGGAGGCTTCGCCTATTTCTGTGTTTCGTCAAATTGTGCAAAGGCCTTCAACCGTATTGAGTTACTGGGAACCAAAGGCAGCATCAACATTGAAAATGTTGTCGGTAACCGTTTTTCATCTGCCAAGATGACTATTTTGCTTGAGGGTGAACGAAAACTTGCGTTCCGTAAACGCGCCAACAAACTGCATCGCGCGCTGAAATCGATCACTTTGTCTTTCATTAAACATACCGACCCTCGTGTTACGGGCGAGGATGGGTTGATCAATATGAAGATAATGGAACAACTGGAAGCGCATGCTGCCAAAAAATGAGCTGATAGCCTATTGTCATAAAGTTCATCAGCAGGGGTTTGTCGCGGCAACGGACGGCAATTTATCATTGCGTCAGCCGGACGGCACCATATTGATAACAGCATCGGGTCGGCCAAAGGGTGAAATAACCCCGGATGATATAGTGCATACCACAATTGATGGCGCTTTGCTGTTTGCAAAAAACAAATACTCCACGGAAAGCAAGCTCCATTTTCATCTTTACAAGAATCGTCAGGATGTCAGGGCGGTAATTCACTGCCACCCTCCGGTGGCAACTGCATTTGCCTGTTCGGAAAAGTCATTAGATGTCCCCTTGCTTCCGGAAATAATTTTAACACTGGGAAGAATTCCTCTCTGCCCTTATGCTACCCCTTCCACTGATGCACTGCCGGAATCGCTGAACGAGGCAATTTCGTATGCCAATGTGTTTTTATTACAGAATCATGGAGCAGTATGTGTGGGCAGGACGATTGCGGAAGCTTACAACCGGATGGAGAAGTTGGAGCATTATGCCAAAGTTATGCTGGCTGCCGAAGCACTCGGCGCACCCAAACTATTGACCCGCGCACAAATTGACGAACTTTACCGCCTGGCACCCACAGTGTATGGGTTGCACATTCACGAGAAGAACAGGTATTGAATAAGAGGTTGTCTTAATAGAATTAAAAGCCTTGTGAAGGACACAGATTTGACCCGGGGAAATGTATTAACAACTAACTTATCGCATAAATACCTCAATATATTACGACTTAAGCCATTATCTTATTCACTTTCTCAAAGAGCACTGGAAGCTGTAATACCCGGTACTTAGGCAAGTTATTGCTTTTATCTGATGTAATGAACGAATCAGAATTCAGTTGGCATCATTGCCTGACATGACAGATTTGGTAATAAAAAAACTCACGCCCTCAATTCTCTTCTCATGCGAGGAGAAAAGCGAGGGGTGAGTTTAATAGTATCTGCAAGTAAGCAATTGCTGCGCAGAGCATCCGGGACATAGCTTAACGCATGCCGGAGCGAACTACACTTCCATCAGCTCTTTTTCTTTATGCTTCAGAACCTCATCGATGTTTTTGATGTGATCATCGGTCACCTTCTGCACTTTATCTTCATACTCTTTTAACAAGTCCTCAGACAGCTTGGCATCTTTTTGTTTTCTCTTCAGATGCTCGTTACCTTCACGGCGTACATTGCGGATTGCAATTTTTGCATCTTCACCAAATTTCCTGACCAATTTCACCAGGTCTTTTCTTCTCTCTTCAGTGAGAGGAGGAACGGGAATTTTGAGATTGGTTCCATCGCTAACCGGATTGAGACCAAGATTTGCGCCAAGAATAGCTCTATCTACAGCCTGAAGAACCGATTTGTCCCAAGGTGTAACCGAAAGCGTGTGAGCATCGAGAACGGTACAATTTGCAAGCTGCTTGAGAGGAGTTATTGTTCCATAATAGTCAACTTTGATGCTGTCAAGCAACGTGGTTGTAGCCTTTCCTGATCGAACGTTGGCCAACTCCTGCCGGAGTGCCTCAATCGATTTATCCATTTTGGCTTTTGTTTCTTTAAAAATGCTTTCCATAAGTCTCTCAATTATTGATTTTCAAAAATACAAAATATAATGTATGCGAAAAAGAAAGTTTGAAGCCGTAATTAATCTTTGATCATTGTACCGATGTTTTCGCCCTGCAAAACCGCAAGCAAATTTCCGGGTTTGTTCATATTGAAAACTATCATAGGTAAATTATTCTCTTTGCACAGGCTGACAGCCGTCAGATCCATTACGCGAAGATTTTGATTGAGCACATCGATATACGAAATATTTTCGAATTTTTTTGCATCGCTATTCTTTTCCGGATCGGAATCAAAAACGCCATCAACTCTGGTTCCTTTCATAATGGCATCAGCTTCAATTTCCACTGCCCTGAGCGATGCGGCGGTATCTGTGCTGAAATAGGGATGGCCGGTACCGGCTCCAAATATCACGACTCTTCCTTTTTCAAGGTGGCGGATGGCGCGGCGGCGAATATACGGCTCGGCAATTTCCTGCATGTGGATGGCGCTCATAAGCCGGGTGAACACTCCCTTTTGCTCGCAGGCATTCTGAAGTGCCAGTGAATTGATCATGGTTGCCAGCATACCCATTTGGTCGCCGGTCACACGGTCAATTCCCTGGGTATGGGCATTAAGTCCGCGGAAGATATTTCCCCCTCCGATGACAAGCCCGATTTCGGCGCCGGCATCATGCGCCTGTTTAATTTCTGTTCCAAAAAAATCAAGGACATCGGGATCAATGCCAAAGCCTTTATTTCCCATCAACGATTCCCCGCTGAGTTTTAGAAGTACCCGTTTGAATTTCAACATATAAACATCCTCTTTCCGTTGCTGCAAAAAGCAAAAAAAAAGGTCTTAAGAAATCTTAAGACCTTTACTGAATAATTTATTTTGATCCGCCGAGTTGATACAGCGTGAAGGATTGAATCGAAACTGCCGTGCCTTGTTCTTTATTGAATTCGGCAATCAGTTGAGCAATCGTTCGCGAGTTACTCTGATCTTTGAAATAATCCTGTTCAAGGAGACAAATCTCCTTGTAATATTTGTCAAGTCTTCCGGTTGCAATGCGTTCAATAACATTTTCCGGTTTTCCTTCCATCTTCGCCTGGTCGCGATAGATTTCCAGTTCCTTGGCAATGATGTTTTTATCAACATCTTCACGTGAAACGCTGATTGGTTTCATTGCTGCAACCTGAACAGCGATATTGCGTGCAAGCGGAGCAAATGCTTCGTGCTTGTCAGCTGCAACATTCACAAATTTCAGAATCACACCAACTTTATTGCCGGGGTGTACATATTCAGCAATATAGCCGTTTTCAACGGTTGTGTGTGAGACGCGGGAAATTTCGGATTTTTCACCGACTTTTCCGATCACTTCATTTAAAGCGTCCACTAATTCCGGATATTTAGCAAGCAAAGCTGCTGCATCCGCTGATTTAGCGGTATAGGTTTTTTCAAGCACTGATTGCACAAAATTCATAAAGTCATCAGATTTGGCAACGAAGTCGGTTTCGCAATTAACTTCGATGATAGCGCCCTGGAGGCGGTCATCTGAAACTTTAGTAAGAATAACGCCTTCGTGTGCGGCGCGATCGGCTCTTTTGGCGGCAGTGGCAGCACCCTTCTTGCGAAGAATGTCCATAGCTTTTTCCATATCACCGTCGGATTCCACGAGCGCTTTTTTGCAATCCATCATTCCGGCTCCACTCTTGGTACGAAGTTCGTTCACCAGGGAAGCGGTTATTGTAGCTGCCATATGTTATATACCTTTTATCTGTCCTGATTCAAATTTATTTTTCTTTATTGTCATTTTCTTTTGTCTGGCGTTCAGCGTCAGCACTCTGTTCGGCACGTACTTCTTTTTCCTTTGCAGCACCTTCGAGAATTGCATTAGCCAGGTGTTTGGTGATGAGTTCAATTGTCTTGACCGCATCATCGTTTGCCGGGATGACATAGTCTACCACATCGGGGTCACAATTAGTGTCAACGATGGCGAACACGGGAATGTTCAACCGACGGGCTTCCTGAACGGCAATTGCTTCTTTTTTGATATCGACGACGAAGATAGCACCCGGAAGGCGCATCATGTTTTCGATGCCTTCGAGAACCGAGCGAAGTTTTGCTTTTTCGCGGGTAAGCATCAAACGTTCTTTTTTGGTGATTTTTTCGAAAGTACCATCAGTTTCTGATTTCACAATGGTGTGAAGTCTTTTGATGCTTTTTCTGATGGTGGAGAAGTTGGTGAGCATTCCGCCCAACCACCGTTGAGAAACCCAGAACATATCACTTCTTCTGGCTTCAGTGTCGATGATATTCTGTGCTTGTTTTTTAGTCCCTACAAAAAGAATCTTGTTTCCTTCAGATACAATTTTGGTCATTGCATCTGCGGCAACCTGTATTTGGTGTAAAGTTTTTTTAAGATCGATGATGTGAATCCCGTTTCTTTCCATAAAGATAAAGGGTTTCATCTTCGGATTCCATCTGCGGGTAAGGTGTCCGAAATGTGCACCGGCTTCCACTAATTGTGGAATATCTATCTGAGCCATGTTATTACTCCTGTTTGTCTTCTATTTCCTTCATCTTTGCCGTCCATCCCACCTTGAGCAGGACACAGGGGGCAAATCTGGAAATATGAGTGTTATTAAATAATGTACTGTAACTATTAACGTTTAGAGAACTGGAATCTCTTACGTGCTTTAGGTCTACCGTATTTTTTACGCTCAACCATACGGGGATCTCTTGTGAGCAAGCCGAGTGGTTTAAGTTTTGCACGGTATTCCGGATTAAAATCGATAAGGGCTTTGGAAATAGCCAAACGGATAGCCTGAGATTGCCCGGTTGTTCCACCGCCGTTAACACGGACGTTGATGTCATATTGTCCGTTAGTTTCGGTGAGGTTCAACGGCAATAACACGTCTTCACGATTATCGCGTTGGTTAAAAAACACATCCAACGGTCTGCCGTTGATGGTAATTTTTCCGTTGCCGCTCTTGAAAAGGGCTCTTGCAACTGATGTTTTGCGTCTGCCAAGAAAAATTTGATCGTTCATTCCAACTCCTTATAAACTCAATAATTCCGGTTGTTGTGCTTCGTGTCCGTGGTCAGCGCCGCGATACACTTTAAGTTTTTTGCAGATCTTTCTTCCCAAACGGTTTTTGGGGAGCATAGAATGAACTGCATGCTCAATCACATATTCCGGTTTTTTTTCAAGCAATTCGCGGAAGGAACGGATTTTTAAGCCGCCCGGGTAGCCTGAATAATGATAATATTTCTTATTTTCTTCGCGTTTGGTGGCAATTTGCACCTTTTCAGCATTAATAATAATAACAAAATCGCCTGAATCCATATTCGGGGTGAATTCCGCTTTATTTTTGCCGCGAATAACTGAAGCAACCTTGGTTGCCAAACGTCCTAATGTTTGACCCGAAGCATCGACAATATACCATTTTCTATTTGCTTGCTCGGGTGGAAAAAATCTTGTGATTCTTTCTTGTTTCACTGAAGTACCTCCAAAAAAAACTTTACATTCCAATACAGAACCACTAAAATAGCAATACTTATCCAAAAAGTCAAATTTACAGGGGGAAATTTTATTATGCTGGAATTTAATTCCTGAAAATGCGCGTTTTGCGGCGGAAGAGGGGTCATGTGTGCGTAATTAACGATAAATTATGAGGATTTGGCCGAAATTTGCCGTTTCCGGCCAACAGACATTCGGGCAATCTTCAGGGCTACCAAGTCATTTTCAGGGCAGCTTACCCCTGTCGCTACTAAATACACAAAGAATTAATTTGGACCACCAAGTCCTGAAGTTCAGGCACTTTCGCCAAAATCTTTCGGATATCCAGTTTAAGAAGCAGGCCTTCTGCTTTGTCACCTTTCAAATATAATTTGTCGCAAGTTCTGAAAAGAGACGACAATGAAACATTATTCAGGGATTCAACATTCAGATATTTTGCATAATTTCGCTTCTTTTGCGGAATATTCAGAAAGTCAAAAAGTCCCTCAACATCATGAAACAGCCAGGTTTCAAGGTCTTTGGTCGCAATAACCTCCCAAATGTCCTCAACGCGTGATTTCTTTAAGCAAAATTGTTCTTTGAGCCCCATCACATTCAATTTGGATTCGGTCGCCCGGTCCCCGTCACGATCATGTGCTACTATCACCGTGATTTTGTTTTGGCCCATCGATTTTTTATCATCCAGAAATGCGGCGATTTTTTTCTTCACCTTTTTGTTAATGTTCCCGACACCATGCATGTTGGATTTTGTGATACGAATGCTTCGTTGTTCGACACAGGTCTGAAACAAAATATTGTAAAACTCTCTCTCCGTCTCTCCTTCATATAAAAAGAGTATCGAGTTTGGGTTCATTGCCGGATGTCAATCAAATTCATTTTCGGAATTTTCCGGAAAGAAGACAATATCGCTGAAATCCGCATACCCGCTTTTGAGTTTCTTAAGAATATCCTTTCTCCCTGATACATTTTCCAATGTACTTTGTCCGTTTTCGTCACTTTTGGCGATGATAACATCCTTTGGATTGGCTAAATTAAGTAGGGTGAGCGAGTGAGAAACAATAATAAACTGCTTCTCGTCCGTAAAACTGTTCATGAATTTGTTCAACTCTACCAGGGCCTTGGGGTGCAATGAGTTTTCCGGCTCTTCAATGAGCAGGATTGAATTGTCTGAGGATAGGATTTTTGTCAACAAGGAGATCATCAAAACAGATCCGTCAGATAAAAGAGAACTTGACTTATAACTATCAAAATGTCCAAATAATACATTTCTATGTTCGTATGGTGGTGCGCCGACAGAAGGCTCTATTAATTTCACATCACGTATTTTGAGTGTTGAAAATAAAACTGATTTGAATAGCTTTATCTTCCCCGCCTCAATTATCTTCGATATCTCTTCAGCAAGATCGAAAGCGATTATTCTACCAAATTCATCTTTCCTGATTTGATACGAAGCATTATTCAATTCATTGCTTGCAAAATAGTAAACCGGATTTTTAACAAGATCACTCAATGATTCAACTTCATTATTATAGGGATTCTTATTATCAGGTAAGACATACAATAACCTGAGAACACTAAAAAAACTTTGCACCTCATCAATGATTTTCGTGTTACCATATTCTTCGCCAAACTGAACACTATTGCTTGTTCTTTCAAAAACCTTAATAAAGCGGCCTGGTTTGTTGGCTGCTTTGTAACAAAAATATTCCCGACTAATTCTACCGATAAATTCATCATCAGCAGAAGGTTTCCAGAGTATTGAAATCATGTAGTCGAATATAAGCCCTGTTGAACTATTCGAAAATTTTAATTCCAACTCAGTCTCTGTTGGGTAAGATGCAATACTTGGCTTTACCCTTCCAATAGGGCCAAAATAATCAGATTCAAACGCATATTTAACATCATCAATAGAGGAAGAGAATAGCCAGTCAAGAAATTTGAATACTTGCAGAAAATTTGATTTGCCGGAGTTATTAGGGCCCACTATCAGGTTATAGTCGTTTAAGACAATATCTGCGGATTGAATATTCTTGAAATTGCGGATTTTTATTTCATCTATTTTTATCATATCAGACCTTTTTTGCTGTATATAAACACAAACATATACATTTTTGATAATTTTTACAGCTATATAGCCATAAATTCAAATTATATAGATAATTTATGCATAATCACGGCAATTGTCAATATAAATTAAACAGGTAACCGATAATTCAATTCGTGGTGAAGATAGCGCTCTTCACCAACCTCACCGATGGTGTCAACTTAACGCAGTCTGGTAGGCGCTAATCATTAAATCGTTACTTATGAAGCAAGAATTAGGTAGATTCCCACCTTCGTGGGAATGACACTCTGCACAAATTTCACTAAGGTGAACCTATTGTCTCTACTTCACCACCATCAGCTTCTTTGTTGCCAGGAAGCTGCCGGCACGAATTGTGTAAAAATAGCATCCACTGGGCAAATTTCCGGCACCAAACACGATTTCATGACGCCCGGCAGCCTTCAGGCCATTTTCCACCAGGGCTACCTGTCGGCCGGTTATGTCAAAGACCGATAAGGTGACCTTGGCAGCATCGGGAATGGTATAGGCAATTACCGTGGTTGGATTGAATGGGTTTGGGTAGTTTTGCTCAAGGGAACAGGTCCTGGCAACCGGAACAACCACCGAAATCATGGGGCCGTATGAAATTTTCCCATCCACGTCCTTCTGTTTCAGCCGGTACAGGTTCTCTCCGGCAACCGGCTTTGCGTCAGTCCAGGTATAGGACTTGGGGGCAACCGAATTTCCGTTTCCCTGCACAAAGCCAATTGATTCCCATGCGACATTCTCCCGCGTTGTGCGCTCTATTTCCCAGCCATAATTATTAACTTCCGAAGCCGTGGCCCATGAAAGTTTCACAGTGCTACCTGCTACCGATCCGCTGAAAGAGACCAGTTCAACAGGCAGAAATGAATCCATCACTATTGTAAAATTTGAGGGGCCCGAAAAAGTGATGGATGCATGAGCACTGTCCGCCTGCATCCATGATTGCACGCCGCTTCCGGACACCGACTGTACGTTGCCGTTTACATTCAGACGAAGTGTATTGGCGCTGCCAACATATCCCTGCCAGGTCAGGTCACCGGTCAACTGTAAAGCAATATCGCTTCGTACGGTTGCATGAATAATATCGCGGGTGCCATAGTTAAGTTGGAACCCATTTTTCAAAAATGCCTGATCAAAATCCCCGGAAACATTTGCAGTTGAGAAAAAGGTAACTGCACCATCGGAGGTCAATGTATGTGCAAAACCGCTTACCATGCTGTCTAACGCAACCAGCCCAGTGCCTTCCTGCGTGAAGACAACATCAGTGTGCGTGTCTTGAAGCACCCTTAGCGCTGTCAGCGGGGATGCCTGCAATGTTGTTACCTGAGGTGATGAAACGGTATAGGGACAAAGTGCTGTCAGGAACTCTGCATTTGTTACCCCATTTTTATTGGCATAAACGGCAGTGTGGTTTTTGGAAACATTGTAGCTAAACTCGTGCTCACTCGTCACTTTCTGGAAGGAGCTCATCCCACCGGAAACAGTGGTGTGCATCTTAAGCGACTCACTGCCCTTCTGCCATACCCCTTCTTCTCTGCTCAGACTGTCAAAAAACACCCCTTCGTCAGAAGCGCTGCCATTTTCAATTCCATAGCCATGCAACTGCCATGTGAAATTGTGCGCTGCGCCTGCAGAAATAAAATCAGCATTAATAAAATATGAGTTCCGAACAAAAAGGAATCGCCGGGTGATAGCTGCATCTCCATAAGCCGTTGCTACCTCACCATATGATAACATCGGGGTATAAAACGTTTTCTGAATATAGCCGTCAGTATCATGTGCATATTGCGGATCCCCAATGAGCGGACCCGCGCCATCTACCAGGATCATGTTGTGATTGCCCGCATTTCCAACTTCACTTCGCCGGTCATAGCTTATATAACCGGGATTAAGTGCCAGTATTTCGCCTTTTGCACAGATCATGAAACTGGATACATCAGCCTGGTTGTGCCCAAATGAATTAACACGGGCATTGCCGTTTTTCCCGGCCACGTGCATATAAATTGCTGATGAATCGAATCCCGAGCGAAACACCATATTGCCGGATGCCGGCAAAGCCACCAACGCGCTATCCGGGAACGTTCCCACCGCGGGGGAGGCAGCAATATAATTAGCGCGCAGGTCAACCCCGGAACCGGTTAGTTGTGAGGATAAGGAATTTGAATTAGCTAATTTGGTATAGGCATTAACCCAGTTATATTTTGTTTTGCCTGTCAAGGCAAGTTCCGGAAAGTAATCGGTCATATAGGTGTCCTCAACCGATGGAATTCTGCCGTCAGGCATCCTGATCTTTGTCACCCAATCGTAGATGTACTCATACCTGCTGTCAGTATATGGATTTGCTATAGTCCTGGGTGTATAATTCCAGGTATATTGCAACGGCGCAGAAGCAGGCAGGAAATAGCCCATCGCGCGGAAGAAGGGGAGGCAATTGCGCATGCTGTATCTGAGATAGCCCGGACCCTCATAATAACCGGCCATCACACCGGGCTCACTTTGCCGATTATCAGCCACAAAAAAAACATTCTCAATATTCCACATTGCTACGTTGATCCAGCTTTGGGGCTGGGCAGCGGCATCGGTGCTGGTCGCATCGTTCAGTGCCACTGCTGCCATTCCCAATGCTGATGCAGTCATCAGCGCGTGGTTGTTAAATACAAGATCAAAAAAGCTTACAGGATAGGTGGGTGGCGCAATCATCCGGGTTGATTCGGTATAGAGATTTGCAGCAAAGGTCTGGATCCTGGCTTTGCCGGTTGCAAGCATTGTTTCGTCAACACCGGCTCCGAGCATGATGTCGTAAGCACATGCATAGTCTATTAACTCCTTACTGCGCCATTGCCAACTGTCATAAATTGCCGGATTTACGATGGTGATCCGGTCTACATCGGCGGCAATGTTTTCGAGTAGCGAAATTACCTTAGCCTGCAATTGCGTTGCAGTGGAAGGATCCAAATCGTTAATGGAGCCCGAATCATATTGTTTGTTCATCAGGAGAACGAAGGCGGCATTTTTTGCGATATGGCTTCTTGCAAGTTTTGCGACATCAGTGGATTCGCTGGGTGCCACGGCAAGGGCATTGGCATATATCTCGCCATACAAACCACTAAACGCCGGCGTTGACAGTGATGCCCTAACGGCTGAAATTTCCGATTGCTTAAGCAAGGTCCGCGGGCGGGCTTCATCGGCACCGCCGGGCAGCCATGCCCCTGATTGCGCACATAATTCAGTTCCCAGAAAAAGCCAAAGGTACACATAAAAATATTTCACGTAAACTCACATTATAATTGCTGACAAAAAAAAAGAACAAATGCCCCAATTCGCTGCATGGCACAGAATTGAACCCAAATCAATTACCCCTGGCTCACAGAATATTGTGAAAGGTCCAGTGTATAATCGAATTTCTGGTCTGTTTATTTGATACTGACTTATTACTTAGTGTATAGAACCGGGTATTCGGCACATCCGTCCAAAATATATTATTTTCAAGTACCGTTTTTGAATGCGGTAATTAACAAAAATATGAATTACTGCTATCAGGCAGCTAAACAAAACAGCTGTATAAAAATTGGGTAGGAATGGATACCCGCCTCCGCAGGTATGACATTAATGGGATCAATTTACAGGATGAGCCAAGAATGCACTTTTTTCATTTTGCGCTGATATTTAGTAAACAGGAATTATCTTGGACATCAGCAGCATTCGGGGAAAGTGCTTTTCAACAATAACAAATATACAGTAAGGCCAGAGGAGGGAAGGGATTGGGATCATGCTTAAATAATTGCCCAATTTCTATGGGCAGTCTATGAAATATCCGCAAAAACAGATGTTGTACAAATATGCAAACGCAAGAATAGGCCGGGTGAATTGAATGAAGACTTTGCTTTGTGCTTTAGATGCAGCACGATTTCCCGGCAAGGGTTGCGAAATTTTTCATAACCAGCAAACCGTTATCACCGGAGGCGAGAACATCAAACATTACTCCGAAATTCTCATTCTTCTCACACACGGCGGGTAAATCGATTCCATACGAAAAATGAGCTCTCACGATATTGGAATTGGAGAAAGAAAGCGTAAAATTGAAATAGAACTCTGTCCCATCAGGAATGTCCTGCAACAAGAGTGATTCACCTGTTTTTGTTACGGGATATAATCCTGGTTTAATTTCTTCTTCCTGAATACCAAAACGTTGACTCAGTTCCGGAAAGTAACAAAGGGCACTTTCCTTTTTTTCGACAGCATATTCCAGCATGAGTTCCACGCCGGAACCGATGCCCAGCACCGGCTTTTTTACCATTCGCAAGAGTGAATACAGATTTAGCACGTGGAATTTGCGCAGGACACCGGAAATTTCGGGAACAGGCGGGAAAACAATTTCTTGCGCTCTGCACAAAATTGATTCGTTCATTGACGCTTTTGCTTCAATGCCTGAGCCGTCAAGCAGTTTTTCAAGAGTCTGTGCGTAATCTTTATTGTAATCTAATATAGCTATCATTTTTCTTCATCGTTTCTTTAATATATGCGACTTTTTTCTTTTCATAATCACTTTGCATTTATTCAATGTCAAAAACAGTGAACATTTAACGCAGAGTACGCAGAGAATTCGCAAAGAGCGCAGGGGGATTTTCAATATACGTCATAGACGAATTTTTTGAACCTCTCTGAGTTTCCCGGGCGGACTTTGCCTTCACTTATTTTACCATTCTATTCAAACCGGTTCATCACCTCGATGACATATTCAATTTCTTCAAGCTTGTGCCCAAATGAAAGTGGTAAACTGACTATCGTTTTATGTATCTCTTCTGAAACCGGGAATGTTGCTTCGCCGAAGACACCCTGCATGGCCTTTTGTTTGTGTGGCGGGACAGGGTAGTGGACTTCGGTTTTAATGCCGTTCTCCAACAGGAAGTTTCTCAGCCGGTCACGTTCCTTATGCCGGACAGTGAACACATGGAATACATCAAAGAAATCCTCTTCAATGACAGGCATAATAAATTTGTCGGAAAGTCCGTTCAGATACATCGATGCCAGGCGGCGTTTATACGCATTGTATTCGTTGAGGCTGGGAATTTTGACATTCAAAAAAGCGGCCTGCATCTCGTCAAGACGGGAATTGTAGCCTACAACTTCATTGTAATATTTAATATCCGACCCATAATTTCTGAACCTGCGAACTGCAAGTGCCAGTTCATCATCGTTGGTGACCACCGCCCCGGCATCGCCCAGCGCACCAAGATTCTTGGTAGGATAGAAACTGAAGGCGCCAAATTCGCCAAACGTTCCCGTAACCTGTTTATTGCACATTGCCCCATGTGATTGCGCACAGTCCTCAATCAGCTTAAGTCCATACTTCTCTTTGATTTCCAGTATAGGAGCCATGTTGCATGATTTGCCATATAAATGCACAATCATGATTGCACGTGTTTTGGGCGTGATGGCAGCTTCTATTTTCCCGGGATCAATGTTATAGGTTCTGATATCGGGTTCAACAAGTACAGGTTTAAGGTCGCAGTGCATAATTGACAGAATGGTGGCAATATAGGTATTCGACGGCACGATAACCTCGTCGCCGGGTGCAAAATCAAATGCACGAAGGGAAAGGATCAGCGCATCAAGTCCTGAGGCCACACCGATACAATGCTTAACACCAAGATATTCAGCAAATTTTTGTTCAAATTCTTTAACCTGTGTGCCCAAGATGTACCAACCTTTTCGCAACACAGTATCAAACGCGCTTGTAAGCCTGTCAAAATAAACGGTATTTACCGCTGCAAGGCTTTCATACTCAACTTTTTTCAATCAATAACCTTTAAATTCTCTGGCCGAAAATTATGATGAATTCAGGAAAGAAAAAAATGCATTAATTTTATGCCACAGTGATTAGAATATAGAAGATTTAACATTACCTTGAATTACTCCCAAATTCGCACATTCCCCTTCGATAGCCCCATAGCACAGATGGGTGAAATGACCACATTTGATTTCCGTTCTGCCGCTGTCCCGTTTGTTTCAGAGGTAACCTTTTTTCAGGGAATACCCTTTCAGGGTATATATATTCTCAAATTTTTATACTAATTTAACAAACCAAAGCACCAAATTACTTATAGGAGTTCTTCAGTGCGGAGAACAGCAATTTTTTCTCTTACAATAGAGTTACGTAATCTTTGGTTCTTATCGTCCTTGTGACCAAAGCACTATTGCTGAATATTGAGCAAAAGTCATGAAATTTGGATACCGCAATAGATTTGCCTGCTTTTGCGGAAATTGCATAATAATCGATATTTACTGTGACCGGTTTTCTTACATTGACATGCGAATAATTAGACCACTTGATTATATATGGACGATTGTTGAACAATGCTGAAGCCACATGCAAAGACATAAAATTCATTTTGCCGAACAAGTAGCGCGGGTTGGCGGATTTGTTTCGTCATCAATAGGCATTCTGGCCCTACTTGGATGGGTTTTCCACTATCCCCTTTTAACCAACTTTGGTTCAAATTTTATTCCAATAGCACCAAGCACGGCCCTCCTTTTTCTTTTTATGGGCATAGTAAATTATGTTTACGCTCATTCGCCACAGAACAAAAAAGCATTTCTTGCAGGAATTATTTTAAGCTCCTTGTGTGTACTCATTTCGCTCACTTTACTTCTGTTATGGTTTGCTGGCATAAAATCCGGGCTCGAGCATTTGGGCATCTCGATCACACAATCAAGCGATGTCCTGGTAATCGGCCATATGTCCCCATTGACAGCAACCGGATTTATCTTTACGGGGTTGGCCTATCTGGTTACTTTTTTCTCATCGCAAAAATTACATCAGGTGATCCTCTCGTTTATAATGTCCTGCCTGGTGTTTTCCTTTAGTTCAGTCTTGTTCCTCGGCTATGTTTTCAATATTCCTGCATTTTATGGAGGCAGCATAATTCCGCCGGCATTGCCAACGTCACTTGCGTTTATTCTGCTCGGGGCTGCTCTTACCATAAGCAATGGTCTTAAAATCTGGGAACGCGGCCGTTTGCATGATGAGGAAGCGACACGTGAATTATATATTCTGTTTTCAATTTTCCTTGTCATAGGCATTGGATTGATAACCACAGGGTATTTGTATTTTCAAAAATTCAATACTGAGTCCAAAGCAAATGCGCAGGAACAACTTTCCTCCATTGCCGATTTGAAAATGTTCCAGCTCATTCAATACCGGAATGAACGAATGGGGGATGCATTACTGCTCCATAAAAATTATGCATTTTCAAACCTGGTAAAACGGTATTTGGAAAAGCCGGATGATCTCGAAGCCTTCGAACAGCTCCGTTCATGGTTTACCAAATATCTGGACGCGTTCGATTATGACAATATTACCATGATTGATCTTCAGGGCAAATCATTGTTATCCGTTCCCGGAAGCCCGATCCCTCTTCCTTCCGTTATAAGCCGGAGGATTCCTGAACTTCTGCGAACACGTGAGATTATTTTTGAGGATTTCTTCCGGAGCGAAAAAAATGGAAAAATCTATCTGGCGTTATTACTTCCGGTTTTGGAAAAAAACCGGGTAATTGCAATTATCGCATTCTATATTGATCCTGAACTTTTTCTCTATCCCTACATAAGCAGGTGGCCAACGATAAGTAAGTCCGCCGAGACATTATTACTCAGGCAAGAGAATAACGATGCGGTTTTTCTCAATGAACTGAGATTTGAAAAAAATGCAGCACTCACCATGCACATCCCGCTGACAAGTAAAAACATACCGGGAGCGGGTGCGGTCTTGGGCAAGAAAGGAGTCATGGAGGGAACAGATTACCGGGGAGCCTTTGTTTTGGCCTATGTGGGCACTATTCCGAACTCGCCCTGGTTCCTGGTTTCCAAAATGGATATTGCAGAAATTTATGCCCCGATTGCAGAAAGATTTTGGCAAATGGTGGTATTTATTTCGTTGTTGCTGGTAATTTTGGGAATTGCCGTCATCTATGTTTGGAGGCATCAGCGGTCCCGCCTGTTATTGGAAAAATATAAAACCGCGGAAGCGCTTCACAGGGCTGAAGCAGGCTACCGGCGATTGTTCGAAACGGCAAAAGACGGGATATTGATACTGGATGCAAAAACAGGATCGATACTCGACGTTAATCCGTATATGATCAATTTATTGGGTTATCCATTTGATGCATTCATAGGAAAACCTTTCTGGGAGTTCGGTTTTCCGGAGGATGTTGTTGCGAATCGATATAATTTTACTGAACTGCAGCAAAACAAATACATCCGTTATGACAATTTGCCTCTTAAAGCCTCAGATGGCAGCAAAATAGATGTTGAATTTGTCAGCAACGTGTATGAAGTCGATAATCGTAAAGTGGCCCAGTGCAACATACGCAATATATCGGAACGGAAACGGATGGAGGAGGAATTGCGGGAGGCAAACACGAACCTTGAAAACCTCATTAATTCTGCCAACGCACCTATAATTGTCTGGGATCCACAATTTCATATACTGCGCTTTAATCATGCGTTTGAGTTCCTCACGGGTCGCAGTGAAGCTGAAGTTCTCGGACAATCACTTGAGATTTTATTTCCTGACTCGATGGTTGAAGAATCAATGCAATATATTCGAGATGCAAGTACCGGTAAAAGCTTGGATGCAATAGAAATTAAAATTATTCATAAAAACAACAGCCCGCGCACAGTACTTTGGAATTCAGCAACACTCTTTGCACAGGATGGTAAAACGCCGCTGGCCACTATCGCACAGGGATACGACATTACCAAGCGCAAATTGGCTGATACAATCCACCTGGCACGCATGCGGTTGATCGAGATCTCAGCAGCCAGTTCACTCATGCCCCTGATGCGAATGACTGTAGACGAAATTTGCGCTCTTTCGGACAGCCCGATAGGCTTTTTCCACTTTGTTGAGGAGGATGAGCGAACACTTCAGCTTCAGGCCTGGTCAACCAAAACCACCGAAGAAATGTGCACGGCAGAGGGAAGCGGGAAACATTACGATATTGACAAAGCCGGGGTTTGGGTGGATTGTATACGTCAGCGCAAGCCTGTTATTCATAATGAATATGCAACTCTTCCGCATCGTAAAGGATTGCCTGCCGGGCACGCACCGATAATCCGGGAAATGCTTTTGCCCATTACCCGCTTTGATAAAATTGTTGCCGTTGTTGGGATTGGCAACAAAACATCCAACTACACGGATGATGATGTTGCCTATGCGATGCAGCTTGCCGACTTATCTTGGGATATAATCAAGCGCAAGCGGGCAGAAGATGAGATTTTAGTACAAAACGACAAACTGTCAACTCTCAATGCCGAAAAAGACAAATTTTTTTCTGTTATCGCTCACGATTTGCGAAGTCCGGTATCCGGCTTGCTGGGGTTAACGGAAATTATGGCAACGGAGAGCAGCGATTTTTCAGCCGATGAGATTAAGCGTCTTTCAACCGAATTACGCAATTCAGTAAGTAATATTTATACCTTATTGGGTAATTTATTGGAGTGGGCACAATTTCAGCGAGACTCAATTGTTTTTTCTCCGAAAGAGCTCGATTTTTCAAAAATTTTTTCCCAATGCGAAGATTCCGTGCGGCAACGGGCACTACAGAAAGAAATTTCAATAACCCTCGAAAGTCCTCCAGGTCTTAAAATTTTTGCCGACGAAAGGATGATTTCGTCCGTTCTAAGAAATTTATTATCGAATGCCGTTAAATTTACCCGAAAAAACGGGCAAATTACTGTGACTTCCAAACAGAATGAAAATGGAATGAGTGTTATCTCGGTGATTGATACCGGTATTGGTATCCCTCAGAACATTATTGGGAAGCTGTTCAAATTAGGAGAAAAGACCGGTTCAAGAGGCACCGATAACGAACCCAGCACCGGGTTGGGGCTGATATTATGCAAGGAATTTGTTGAAAAACATGGGGGAGCTATCCGGGCGGAAAGCATTGCAGAAAACATTGAGCTCGGGCAAACCGGAGGAAGTACGTTTACCGTTACCATCCCTTTACCCTAATCGCCTTGTGAGTTGAGGAATAAAACGGCCTAAATCAGTATAGCAGCATGAAGCGCAACTGATAGAAACAACTAAGTTGTATTCGTATCAACCTTAACTGCCCTCTGATTATCTACCCGAAAACACTTATATTACCTTTCTCATTTTACATGAATATTTATACTTTTTGAAACTATTTACAAAGCACTGAAATACACTATGCGCGGACTCATTCCACAAAAAATAAAGGGGTTCAGGGATATTACTCCCCAATTAAATCAACTTCGCTGGCACATCATAGACAAGGCTAAACAGGTTTATAAGAATTACGGCTTCGAACAATGGGACACGCCGGTACTGGAATATGCCGACTGCCTGGGCAAATATATGCCCGATGCAGATACCGTTGACGAGGGCGTGTATTCATTCCGCAACCCCGAAATTGAACCGATCCTTGATGAACGGGGAAACCGCATTGCTGATCAGGATGGAAACTTCATTATGGAGAATCAGTTCCTGGCATTGCGCTATGACCTCACTGCCCCGCTCTCCCGCGTCTATGCAGAAAAGCTCTGGGGCCCGGCAATTTTAAACAACCCCAACAATTTCAGCCCAAAATTATTCCGGCGTTTTCAGTTTGGACCCGTGTTCCGGTATGAAACAAAACTTGATCCGGGCCGATTCCGCGAGTTCTGGCAACTTGATTTTGATACCGTAGGCACCAAAGACATTGCCGCCGATGCCGAGATATGCATGATCCTTTCAGAGGCTCTGGAAGCAATAGGGCTGCCCGCGTCTTCATTCATGATCAAAGTAAATAACAGGAAAATTTTAAACGGGCTGTTCTACGCTCTTAATATCGGAAGCAGTGCACAGGAGCCCGCGGTAATGCGCATCATCGATAAGCTTGATAAAATCGGCATCGACGGCGTACGCATGGAACTGGGCAAGGGAAGAAAAGATCCTTCCGGAGCTTTCATTCCCGGAATAGAATTGCCTGAAACCTCCATCGAAAAGCTTACCGGTTTTCTCTCCATCAACGGAACCGAGCAAACACGCAGCCAGTTAATTGACCGCCTTTCAAACGAATATGAAGCAAACGATATATTTACTGCCGGACTGAAAGAACTGCAGGAAATAGATTCAATCCTGTCCGCGCTTGGCTACGGTGAGGGCAAAGTTGTTTTCGATCCGTCACTCGTGCGCGGCATGGCATACTACACCGGGCCCATTTTCGAAGTGCAGTCTCTCATGTCATTCACCGATGCAAAAGGTAATGAGCGTTCTGTTGGCTCCATTTGCGGCGGCGGAAGATATGACGGACTGGTGAAACGTTTGCTGGGCGTTGACGTTCCGGCTACCGGCGCATCCATTGGTGTTGACCGGCTTGCTGAATTGCTGACACTCAGCAACAGCCTGCAAACCGATTACAAAGGTCCGGTGCTCATAACCGTGTTTGATGTGAGCCTCATGGGCGAATATCAAAAGATAGCCCGGGAATTGCGGGCACACGATATCGCGGTGCAGGTATATTACGGCACGCAGAAAAATTTAAAGAAACAGCTTGCGTATGCTGACAGCATCCAGTCTCCCGTGGCCATTTTGTTGGGCGGAGACGAGTTTGCCGCCGGTGTTGCCACCGTGCGCAATCTCACACTGGGCGCACAAATGTCCGGCGACATTCAAAACAAGGAAGATTGGAAAGCCAAAGCACAGCAGCAGGTTTCACGGGATCAACTGGTACAAAAAGTAAAAGAAATTTTGAGCATGTAATATGGCCAATGCACTAAAAACAAAAACACTAGCCCTTGACGGCAATTCACTAACTTTTGAAAACATAATCAAAGTTGCTTTCGACAGCAAAAGCGAATACAACGTTATAATTAAAAAAACGGCATTGAAGAAGATAGCCGCTTCCCGCGCATACGTTGAGGAAATAGTGAAGCAGAATGGCGCGGAGAACACGCCCTATGTTTATGGTGTAAACACGGGTTTTGGGGCCAACAAGCATAAATTTGTTTCAGGCTCAGGTGATATTTTTAACAATGATCTTGCAAAAATATCATACAATCTGATAGCAAGCCATTGTTGCAGCGTTGGCAAGAGTTTCCCGCGTGAAGTTGTGCGGGCCGCCATGCTGCTTCGGGCCAACACGCTCATTAAAGGTTTCTCGGGCATTCGCGTTGAGGTAATACAAAAGCTCATCGATATGCTGAATCATGACATTACACCCGTGGTTCCATCACAAGGGTCCGTGGGCGGCAGCGGCGATCTTGCACCGCTTTCCCATATGGCAATAGTGTTTATTCTCAACCCCTATAAACCGAAGGACAAGACGCTACACGGAAATGTGGAGCGGCGGAAGAAAACATCCGGCAGAGGGAAGGTTGATCAGAAACATGAATACGAAATTGTGGATGCAACAACCGGGCTTGCACCCATCGGCGGAGGATTATTCCTTCAGGCCAAGGAAGGGCTTGCGCTTAATAACGGAACGCAGTTCACCACGGCGCTTACTGCCATCTCGGTGTTCAAAGCAGAACAGTTGGTGTCGGCTGCCCTCTCGGCCTGCTCAATGACCACAGAGGCGATGCTAAGCACTGTGGATGCGTTTAATCCGCTCATCCACCGGCTCCGTCCGTTCCCCTGGCAGCAGAAAGCGGCCGAGATCATACGGAAGAATCTGGCAGGCAGCTCTCTGATATTTGAACCAGATTCCAGAACCGACTACCGCCTCTACCACAAAGATATTAATATTCAAAAACTGGAGAAGAAGGTCGGGCTTAGGGAAGAATTGCAGCCGGTTAAAGAACCGTTGCAGGATATCTACTCGATCCGTTGCGCTCCGCAGGCTACTGGCGCGATATGGGATGCTATTGAATATGCAAAGCGTACTATTGCTATTGAATGCAACTCAGCCAACGACAACCCGCTAATCAATGTTGCTTTCGATAAAAAACGTTTGAGCGGGAAGGCTATTTCCGGCGGAAACTTTCACGGGGAGCCGGTTGCCATTGCAGCCGATCTGCTGAAAATTGTTTTAACTGAATTGGGCAGCCTTTCCGAACGAAGAACTGCAGCACTGATCAATCCCGATGTGAACCGCCGACTTCCGGCATTCCTCACGCCCTCCATAACGCAAACCCCCGACGGCCCGCGCAAGGAAGAAGGCATGCACAGTGGTATGATGATCCCGCAGTATGTATCCGCAGCACTTACTGCAGAGAATAAAATACTGGCCCACCCCGCAAGTGTGGATACCATTCCCACGAGCAACGGCATTGAAGATCACGTGAGCATGGGTTCACATGGCGCAAAGCAGGCTTTGGAAATTGCACAAAATGTAGCAGTGGTTGTCGGGATTGAACTGTTGAATGCTTCACTGGCGCTGAAACTTCGCATGGGGCAGTCACTTGCCTCACTCTATGAAATTGAAAAACGCCTGAGAAATGCAAAAGGCCTGCTGCTGGAAACATCACGCAGCGCTTCACCCGTGAGGGCAGAGCAGTGTGAGAAAATTATTAACGAACTGTATTCTCTCCGGAAGCTTATCGCGTCAGGGAAGAACAAATTCATTCCGGGACGCGGAACAAAACAGCTATTGGCAAAGATTGAAGCTGTGATGCAGAAGAATAGTCTGGCTTTTCCGCTTCACGCTGACGTGGTGCTTGAACCTTACATAAATGCATTTGCGAACGCAATAACAAAAGGTGAATTATGAAACGCATATTGGTTGTTGATGATGAACCCAATATGATCCTTGGCCTTAAAGATAATCTTGAATTCGAAGGCTTTGCCGTTGCCACAGCGTCGGATGGAAAAGCAGGTCTTGCGGCAATCACCGGAAGCGCTTTCGATCTCATCATACTCGACGTTATGATGCCGGAGATGTCCGGTTTTGAAGTATGCAAAAAGGCACGGGCTGCAGGAGTGACCACACCGGTTATTTTTCTTACGGCAAAGGGAGAAGAAATAGACAAGGTGCTTGGCCTTGAGCTGGGCGCCGATGACTATATAACCAAGCCCTTCAGTCTGCGTGAACTGCTGGCGCGCATCAAAGCGATATTGCGCCGGGTTGAAGATATACCTCAACATCAGGAAGACGAACAGGACGTTCAAATAGGACTGTTGACCGTTAACTTCAAATTCCTGACTGCATACCAAAAGAAAAAAGCATTCGAACTATCCCATAAAGAGTTTGAAATTCTGAAATATCTCTGGTCACACCGCAACAAAACCGTGAGCCGTGACGATCTGCTGAACGATATCTGGGGCTATGATGAAGCCCCCACAACAAGAACTGTTGATAATTTCATTGTGAAACTCCGCCAGAAAATTGAGAAGGAACCCGACCACCCGACGGTGATCATCACTGTGCATGGTGTTGGGTATAAGATGATAATCTAGCCAACATTTACAAATTTGATCGCAGGGGTTGAAGATTTTCAACCCCTACAGCGTGCAGATACCTACGCCTTAGATATACCAGCACCACAGAAAAACACACCCACATTTCTGTTTATTTTCATTCCTTGACTTAAGTCAAGGAAACCCAAACCTCATTTCCCTAGTTTAGTCAGCATAGTATTATAATTCCGTAATAATGAGGTTCACATGAAGAAATATTGGCTTGCGTTCACATTGGTCATTGTAGTCTCTTTCGGTATTCTGGGATGGATTGGCGTCAGGATATACCAGGAAGCCCCTCCCATCCCATCTCAGGTTATTACCACCGATGGACAGGTTATATTAACAAAAGCTGATATTGAATCCGGCCAGAATATCTGGCAGGCAATGGGCGGCATGGAAGTCGGGTCACTCTGGGGTCACGGCAGCTATGTGGCACCCGACTGGACGGCGGACTGGCTGCACAGGGAATCGATGCTTATACTGGACAGTTGGGCAAAAGCTGAATTTTCAGCATCCTATCTGAACCTGCCGACTGAAAAGCAGGCAGCACTCAAATCGCGCCTACAGACAATGATGCGCAAGAACACCTATAACACGGGTGACGGCTCAATTGTCATCGAGCCAGTGAGGGCCCGGGCGATTGAAGCGAACATTGCCTATTATACTGATGTTTTTTCCAAAGGCCGCGATGAATATGCCATCCGGAAAAACGCATTGACAGATGCAGAGTCTGCCAGAAAACTCAGCGGTTTCTTCTTCTGGTCTGCCTGGGCAGCAACTACGAACCGCTTGAATGATGACGTTACGTATACGGGAAACTGGCCGCATGAAGAGCTGGTGGACAACCACCCAACCGGAGAAGCAGTTGTTTGGACAGGCGTCAGCATCATTGTTCTGCTTGCAGGCATCGGCGGCATGATCTGGTACCTTGGGGGCAAGACGCATGAAGCGCCAATGGAAAAGATCCCTGATAATGACCCGCTCTTGGGTGCAACGCTCACCCCATCGCAGCGAGCGGTAATAAAATACTTTTGGATAGTATCGGGGCTGTTCCTGCTGCAAATTATACTTGGTGTCATCACTGCGCATTATGGTGTTGAAGGAAACAGCTTTTATGGCATCCCACTTGCAGAGTATCTGCCTTATACTGTTGCCCGCACCTGGCACACCCAACTGGGCATTTTCTGGATCGCTACCGCGTGGCTTGCAGCCGGACTCTATATAGGACCCGCCGTGAGCGGTGTTGAACCCAAAGGACAGCGGCTCGGTGTGAACGTGCTTTTCGGCGCGCTACTTGTGGTCGTGCTCGGATCGATGGCCGGTGAATGGTTGAGCGTGATGAATAAAATGAATCCTGAAAACTGGTTCCTGTTTGGCCACAGCGGTTATGAATATATCGATCTCGGCAGATTCTTCCAGCTGGCATTATTTATCGGATTGCTTCTCTGGTTGGTACTTATGGTCCGCGCCATCAAACCGGCACTCAAGAAAAAAGATGATCAAAAAGATATTTTAACGTTGTTCCTCATTTCCTCCGTAGCCATCGCGTCATTTTACAGTGCGGCACTGGTTTACGGGAAGCACACCAACCTGGCAATTGCGGAATATTGGCGCTGGTGGGTAGTTCATCTCTGGGTTGAAGGCTTCTTCGAAGTTTTTGCAACCGTGGTCATCGCTTTCCTGTTCTCCCGTCTTAAGCTTATAAGCACCAAGACAACGGCACGGGCAACAGTAATGGCATCAACCATTTTCCTCTCCGGCGGAATTGTCGGGACGCTGCATCACCTTTATTTCTCCGGGACACCGATGATCGCACTGGCTTTCGGATCGGTTTTCAGCGCCCTTGAAGTTGTCCCACTTATCTTCGTTGGTTATGAAGCATGGGATAACATCCGCCTGTCCCGCACCAGCGGCTGGGTAAAAAAATACAAATGGCCTATCTACTATTTTGTTGCCGTGGCATTCTGGAACATGCTGGGCGCGGGATTGTTCGGGTTCATGATCAATCCGCCTATTGCACTCTATTATATGCAGGGATTGAATACCACCCCCGTTCACGGTCACGCAGCACTGTTCGGTGTTTATGGAATGCTTGGCATCGGACTGATGCTCTTTACGCTGCGTTCAATCCGTCCCGATATTGAATGGAGTGAGAAACCGCTGAAGTTTTCATTCTGGACTATCAACATCGGATTGTTTTCAATGGTGACTTTCAGCCTGCTTCCTGTCGGGCTTATGCAAACATGGGCTTCGGTGAAATATGGTTACTGGTATGCGAGGAGTTCCGAATTCCTGCAGACGCCGCTGATGAACAACCTTCGCTGGACACGGGCTTTTGGCGATAGCATCTTCGGCATCGGGGCCATGGTGCTTGTTTACTTTGTATTCAAGCTTTCATTGAAATTTTTGAAGAAATAACCGTCATGTTTTCAGAGATGTCATCAAACCGGATAGCCGGAATGCGGAATTTTAATTACACGATGACTTACAATGGCTGCGCTTCTGCCGAATCCGCCGATGACATCTCTGTTGCCATGACACAACAAACAGATTATTTGAAATAAATAAAGAGAAAAACATGGACACACTACTTAACGAATTCGAAAACCAAACAGTGGCAGAGATTGTGACAGAAAATTTTTCCACGGCAGCTGCTTTCCAAAAACTTGGAATAGACTTCTGCTGTGGCGGGAACGTGTTACTTAAGGATGCATGCGAAAAACATGAGCTTGCGCAGGATGCCGTTGTTGCTGAACTCCGGAAAGCCATTTCCACACCTGATACAACATCTGACAGGTATGAACAATGGGATCTGGATTTTCTCAGTGCTTATATTGAGGCTAACCATCACGCTTATGTTCGGGAAAAATCGCCCATCATTTCCGAATTTGCCGCACGCGTGGTAAACGCGCATGGTGTCAATCATCCGGAAGTGCTTCCCATAAGCGGGTATTTTGAGCAAGTGAAGGCGGAGCTGGACAGCCATATGTTTAAAGAGGAAAAGATATTGTTCCCGCGCATTAAACAAATGGCACTGGCAAAAAAGAACGGCAAAGTTTATGACGTGAACACTTTGGGATCGGTTCAAATGCCCATCAGGGTGATGGAGGCTGAGCATGTGAGCGCCGGAGATGCACTAAAAGAAATTCAGCGCCTGAGCAATAACTATCAGCCGCCGCAGGATGCCTGCAATACCTTCAAGGCGTTTTATCATGAGCTGCAGGCCTTTGAGAACGATTTGCACAAACACATCCACCTGGAAAACAATATCCTGTTCCCAAAAGCAATTGTACTGGAGAATGCGTTTTTGCAGGGATAAAGGCCATAATGTTGAATGTGTTTAAGCGATAAAACTGCATTTAAACGCAGAGCGCGCAAAGAGATCGCAGAGCCAGCTTTGGGCTTTTCTCTGCGATCTTCGCGCATACTTCGCGACCTTAGCGTTTACACTTCAACAGGGTTTTCAAGAACACAATGCAGCCAGCCGCAACCAGATGCATTGATCGCACCAAAGGAGTTAAACACAAAGGACACCAAGAAGACACTAAGACCACCAAGAAAGCAAAGCTGATTTTACGGTATCACCCAAAAGGCTGCTAAAAGGATCTCTTTATGCACTGCCGCACAAAGAGCACTAATTCAGGAAAATGGGATTTTTATACCAATTGTTGCATCCCTGGAAGAATATCCAAAAGAATATTTTGATTGCTACCGGAATTTGAAATATTTTAGAGGTACTTATTAAAATCAATTCTGAAAGGATAGCACGAACATGCAGAAACGAATATATAATTTTAGCGCGGGTCCCGCGATATTACCTGAAGAAGTACTTCTTGAAGCTCAGGAAAACTTATTTGCACTTCCCGGCGTTGGGATGTCAATACTTGAGATTTCACACCGCTCCAAAACCTATGACGAAATTCATCTCAATGCAAAGAACGATTTAAAGGAATTACTCGGCATTCCCGACACCCATGAAGTGTTGTTCCTGCAGGGTGGCGCAAGTCTTCAATTTTCAATGGTTGCCTTAAACCTGATGCCCCCGGCCAACAAAGCCGACTATATTGTTACCGGAACCTGGTCCAAAAAAGCAGTAACCGAAGCAAAACGAGTTGGCACGGTTAACATTGCCGCATCTACGCAAGGTGAAAACTTTGTTCGTGTTCCCACGCAGGCTGAATTGCAGCTTGATCCGGAAGCATCCTACGTACACTTCACTTCAAACAACACCATCTACGGTACCGAATGGAAAAGTGAACCTGAAGTTGGTGATGTTCCGCTCGTATGCGACACTTCATCAGATATGCTGCACAAAAAGCTTGATGTTAAGAAATACGGCTTGATTTACGCAGGCGCACAGAAGAATATGGGCCCCGCAGGTGTTACCCTGGTGATCATCAGAAAAGATCTGCTTGTCCGCTCGTCTGACACTCTGCATACCATGCTGAATTACAAGACCCACGTTGATAATGATTCACTTTATAATACCTGTAACGTATTCGGCATTTATGTTGTCGGATTGGTTGCCAAGTGGCTCAAAAAGCTTGGCGGTCTTGATGTTATGCACCAAATGAACCTGGACAAGGCGAAAGTGCTTTATGACTGCATAGATAACAGCAATGGCTATTTCAAGGGGCATGCGCAGCCACAGAGCCGTTCACTTATGAACGTGACCTTCCGTCTGCCCAGCGAAGAACTGGAAAAGAAACTCATCAGCGAAGCAACCAAAGCAGGATTTGACGGCCTGAAAGGCCACCGTTCAGTAGGTGGTTTGCGTGCATCGATCTATAACGCATTCCCCAAAAAGGGTGTGGAAGATCTGGTATCGTTCATGAATGAATTCAAGGCAAAAAACTGACAAAGGTTTCAGGCGAAAACGATCTCCGGCGTGCCGGGGATCGTGCGCTTTAAGAACTTTGCGAAAACAGATATGAAAAAGGCTGTCCTTTAATTGGGACAGCCTTTTTTATTAAAGGGTATGCACGCTGCCTTCACGGGCAAGGAACACTTCGAGATTGGACTCGATGTAGTTCTGTTCCTTATATTCCGTGGCAGTCTTCAATAAATGGAACACCGCGTTGTCATCATTTTCCGGAGCGTGGTGGAAAAGCGCCAGTTTTTTTACATTGGCTTTTGTTGAAATATCGATACCCACAAGTGCGGAACTGTGTCCCCAGTTAATTTTTTCAATTTCTTCCGAGAAAGAGAACGGTGCATCAAAAATGAGCATATCGGCATTTTTGTAGAAGTCGATATATTTTTTGATCTTATTGTTGGGTAGATAGTTATACTCGCCATCGCTGGCATAGATGAACGATTTGCCTTCATATTCAACCCGGTACGCGAAGCATTTCCCGGGATGGTTCAATTCGGTTGTTTTGATGACAATATCATCAATCATGAATTCAGAATTGTTTTCGATCTGGTGAAAATGCTTTTTGGATGCCATGAACTCCAGCGAGACCGGGAAAAAGCGGTAATCCTGCTGCAATTCCAGGCGTTCTTTAACATGGGGATGAACGAAATAGAAATGCAGGGTAACGTTTTCACGATAGGCAGGAATAAAAAAGGGAAATCCCTGAATATGATCCCAGTGTGTATGACCGATGAAAATGTGGAGTTCAACACTTTGTTCTTTGGGGATGGTGCGGATTAACCGTTCGCCAAATTCCCGCAAACCGGTGCCCATATCAAACAGGAATATTTTATCCTTAACCCTCAATTCGACGCAGGGGGTATTACCCCCAAGAAAGCCCAACTCCTTTTCGGTCAGCCCGGACAGAAAAGCTTCTCTCTTTGCTTCGGTCGAGATATCCTTATCTGCGGCTAAAGCAAGAACCTGACTGATTTTTTTCTTCAGATGTGCTGAAGTTGGCGGTGACGGGACTGAACCCCGAACACCCCAAAAACATACTTCCATACGTGCATTAGGGTTAAGTGATTAAATTCAAGTTTGATTGAGTAAACATAAGAAATTTTCCAAAAAAACAAATTGATTTAGTTAACAATGACAACTTTTCCGGAAAACCATGCTGTGCGACACCAGTGACCAAAAACAGGTGTAAACAGTGAAAATACTTCTGAATAGCCCTCAATTACGCATAGTATGGTCAAAGTGACGAGTGCCATACTACAACAACAGACAGAATAACCCGAAAATTCCATGTTGCCCGGTTAATCCGGGCAAAAGAGATGCAGATCACACATCGATCCCGGCATTCATTGAATGGTTAGACCGGTACCCTCGGAGAATCAGTTGCTCACTGTAATTTTAGCCCGGGAATAAGTTGTTTTCCCGGGATTCAAATTAGCACTTAATAGCCCTCTTCAGAAAATGCTAAAACCTTCTCAATACTGATAGCGTATGGTGAACGTAAAATCTTTGTCAGCTCTTGCCGGCACCGCAACGTTAAACAAAATGGTGGAGGCGTTTTCCTTTTTGTAATCCAATGAAGTTTCTTTCATTGTCCACAGCAATCCAACATCTTTCTTCACTTCCACATTCACAGCCTCGTCTTTGTGGTTTTTAACGGTAACCTTATAAGTGGTTTCATACACTTTTTCGGTGATTTTTTTATAATCTACCTGAACCGTTTTGGCTTTAATGTCAAAGGCTGAACCAATGTTAAGTGTTACTCTTTCATCACGGGACGTATGATCGATTTCATCCTCACCAATGAACTCAAGAGAATTTCCTTCGGATTTGAATATCCTGACTTTCCCCTTGGGCATAGGAACGCCAAGGTTATTGGATTCTTTGTTCTCGAACTGGATGACTACGCTAACTTTGTCTTCCTGGTCGCCGCCGGACTCGATGGCATCATAACGGAATTTTTTATCTACTTTAACACCCTGCTTTTCGAACAGGGAAATCTGTTTGGTCTCATTGTTGGAAAGCGTTGTTTTTCTCTCAAGATTGTAGAGGTGATATTCAAACAGGCCCTTTTCCGTGAATTGTTGCGTGGTTGTTTTTGCCATCACTGCATAGTCTGCCATGTATCCGGCATTCCGTTTGGGCTGAACAATATTCACATCACCGGCAACGAGTTTTAATTGTGCATCCTTAAAGGTAGTGCCGCAGTTGTTTTGCACACTTACCCAGGAATTCAAATCGATCTCTTTATCCTTCGCGTCAAGAACCGCTACGTATTCGGCATGCCAGGAAACGCCCGAAGTTTGATAGGAAAGCTCAACGTCCTGTTGGCCGGCTTTCTCTGCATTTAAAAAGCACTGGAGTGTGGGCTTTGTGATGAGCCCTTCCGGAAGCTCGCCAACGCCGAAGCGGTATTTTGAAACATCGGGCAGCATGGTCAGGCCCACGTCTTTTTTCTTCAAAACGACCTGGTTCCCGTATACCGAGAGCAGCGTTCCTTCAAGGAGTTCGCCTTTTTCGCTTATAAGTTGAATGTCTTTATCAATGTAACGTTTCAGGATTTTATCCATCGAGACCAGATCGTACTGATAGTTTTGCTCAAGCACTTCACCGTTGAATTTGATTCTGACCGTGGTGGGGTCAATCAATTGAGCAACATCAATAAGGTTGGCAATGGAATTTCCCTTGGGGAGATTCAAAGAGCGCGTGTCTTTTACAACCGCAATATTGGAATTATATACGGTGATCGCTGTTTGTTTTGGGTCAGTCTTTTGGCTGAACAAGCTGAAGCTGAACAACACAACGAGAAAAAATGCGAATTCAGAGCGTTTCATGTGTGAACCTCATATGTAAAAAAAATGTAAAAGTGCTGCTACCTGTCCCTATTTGTTCTAATGGGACGAGAAAAAAACTTTTTTGTTCCCTGGATCAGTTTTCCAAGTGAGTTTCAGTGGAACATATCAGGTGTTTTCATCCTGAATCAGGTCGAGGATTGAGAGAACTTCCATGGTGAAGATTTCAACTTCACGCCACTCATTCTCATTCATTTTATCTTTTATCTTTCTTTCCAGATGTTCGCCCAGAAGAGTGAGTCTGGGGTAGCCGATAGTGGAACCCGTCCCCTTCAGCTCATGCATGATGTTACGAAGCATAATCTCATTCTTTACTTCCAGTGATGCAATGATATCCGATTTTTTTCGTTCTATGGTTTTAATAAAGAACCGGACCAGATCACGTTTAATTTGCGATGGGTTGACCGGGCGTATTAGTTCTTTTTCTGATTCCTTCTTTTTATCCGGCTCGCCAATAAGCTTTTTCAGCTTGACCCGGGAAAGAATTTTATCACCGATAACTTCCTCAACCGCATTAAAAATGGCCTTACGGGTGAGTGGTTTGGTGAGAACTTTCCTGACTCCCAATTCAAGGCATTGATTAATCAGATAGGTGTCTTTACTTCCCGTCATGAGGATAATGGGAATATCCTTTATCTCATCGAACATTTTAACCACCTTAAGCAGGTCGATCCCATTTATCGTAGGCAGGAGAAGATCGAGAAAAATAAGGTTCGGTTTTGTTTCTACAATAGCCTGGATACCAGTGACACCATCAGAGGAGACCAGAACATCGCATTCGTAATCCTCAAGAAATTTTTTAATTGCTTCCCGCAGGAAGTCAGAATCGTCAATAACGAGTATTTTTATTTGTTCATCAGTCATTAATTATCATCCGGAAGAATCAACCAACTATAAAAAGCAGGGTGGTTAATTTTCTTTATCCTTCCCCTTGATCGCTTTTCCATCTTCTGTGAGGCGCGAGAAATATTTTTCGGGGTCCTGCTTGAATTTCTTTAGGCACACGTTGCAGCAGACACCTATTACTTTTCCCTTATACTGAAGAGTTGGCAGGGCGGGATCAACATCTTCATCCATAACAGGACACACCGTGTTCCAGGCCGTCTTGGCTCCGGCAGGCAACAACTGAACATTTTCAACGGGAGTATTCAGCCTAGCTACACCCGTTGCACTATCCTGAGGCACCGCATCTTTTGTTTGTCCATAAAATGAAGGGCAGAGCACTATAGCAATAAGCACAAGCACTGATAATTTCATAAATTGTTCCTTTTTCACGGCACCGGACCGGAGAAATTCAAAAATTGCTTTAATTCCAAGAACAGAAAAATACTAAATAGCAGCATTAAATACAGAAAAAAGTGAGAAACGGACCACAATGGGAAGAGAAATTACCACGCCTGTGAAAAGTTTCGTATTTTTAAGAATCAGCTAATAAATTACATTGCCGTGAATGGATATCAATTCTCCAAAGTTTAATGACAACCGGAATTACGACTATACCGACTGCCCTGAGGAAAACCGGGCCGAGTATAAGCTGATAGCGTCCATGATACGCGAGAATGCCCGGGTTATTGATCTTGGGTGCGGCAATGGATCGCTGCTCAAAATGCTTAAGGAGCAGAAAAAGGCGCTTGTTTCGGGTATTGAAATTTCTAAAAGCGGAGTAGCAGCCTGCCGGCAAAAGGGGCTTGATGTCAATGAGGGAAAAATTGATGAACCGCTACCCTTTCCAGACAAATCCTTCGACTATGCAATTTGCAATGTAACCATTCAGATGGTTTCTTATCCGGAAATACTGCTGTCGGAAATGAAACGGGTAGCGGACAACCTGATTATATCATTCCCCAATTTTGGATTTTACCGGAACCGGATTGACATGCTGGCCAACGGAAGGATGCCCCGGCCAATGCTTTTTGGGTATTCCTGGTATTCCACCGGCCATATTCACCAATTATCAATTGCTGATTTTCATGAATTGGTTGAAAAAGTAGGTGGCTTGCGTATTAAAGCAGCTGCTTTTGCCGACCCTACTTCGGGCTTGAAGCGGTACATGCAGCAAATTGCGCCCAATCTTTTTCAACTTTTACCCGTATTTTTACTTACTGCGAATAAAACAATATGAACTCACTAGTTAAAGAAGTTTTTTCATTACCTCTTTTTGCAAACAAACCCCCTGTTCTGATAGACGTTGGGGCCTCAGGCGCATTGCATGGTTATTGGAAGGAAATAGCCCCCTATGCCATTTGTCTGGCTTTTGATGCAGACAACCGGGAGCTGCATATTGAGGAAAAAGGTAATTCTTCTTTCAGAAAATTACTCGTCTTTAACTCGCTGGTTCACCCCTCCATCGCAGGTGATCTGGATTTTTATTTGACCAAATCACCATTCTGCTCCAGTGCTCTCGAACCGGACGCTGAATCTCTGAGTCAATGGGCGTTTGCCGAGAAATTTAAAGTGGAACGAAAGATCACCTTGAAATCGTTACTGCTCTCAGATGCACTAAAAAAAGCCGGTCTTGATTATGTGGACTGGTTTAAGACGGATTCGCAGGGGCTGGATCTGAATTTGTTTCTCTCGCTGTCTGAAAAAGTCAGGGAATCAATGATCATTGCCGAATTCGAACCTGGTTTCATTGATGCGTATAAAGGAGAGGATAAGTTATTTGTCACCCTGAAGCAAATGAGTCAGGAACAATTCTGGCTTGCTGAACTGCGGGTAAAAGGGTCACAACGAATAGCAAACGGTGTTTTAGCAAAACTGGCAACAAGTGCATTGCGCAAGAAGCTGATATCATTTTCCCACAAACCGGCACCCGGTTGGGGAGAAATGCTTTACGTTAACAATTTTAAGAATCTGAACACCGAGCGGGAATTGCTACTTGGATGGGCAATGGCAACCATTATTGGGCAGCATGGTTTTGCCTATGAGCTTGCGGATAAAGGGGTGCAAACATTTGAAAATGCACTATTCGCAAGATTATTGGCAGATTCCGGAAAGTCAATAAAAAGAATTTCCGTTAGCCGCCTCATTCCTGTGGTGGCTCAAAAGATTAAATCACTGTTGGGCTGAACATGAGAAATTACTGCACTTTATTTGATACCAATTACCTCTCGCGGGGATTAGCGATGTATGAGTCTTTAAATGCTGTAGCTGGTAAATTTCACTTGTATATATTCGCATTCGACGACAAGTGCTGTGAAATACTCAAAAATGAAAAATTACAAAACGCCACTATCATTTCGCTGAATGAATTTGAGGACGAAAAATTACTCGCTATAAAGCCGACCAGATCGCGTGCAGAATACTGCTGGACCTGTACGTCCTCATCCATTCTCTATTGCCTGGAAAAATTTAAGCTGCCGCAATGTACCTACGTGGATGCAGATCTTTATTTTTATTCTTCCCCGGAACCAATTTTTGCCGAATTTGGCAGCCGGTCGATATTACTGACTGAACACCGGTATTCTCCACAATATGCAAAAGACGACAAAAACGGGAAGTTTTGTGTTCAATTCATAACCTTCAACAATGACGAGCGGGGAATGAAGGCCTTAGTCTGGTGGCGTGAGCGATGCCTGGAATGGTGTTATGCCCGGCATGAAGACGGGAAGTTTGGCGACCAGGGATATCTGAACGATTGGGAGACCCGATTTGACGGTGTATATTCACTGCAACATCTCGGGGGTGGCGTTGCAGCATGGAACGTTCAGCAATATCGGATCTATCTTGAAGGGGAAAAACTCTTTGGGATGGAACATTCCTCCAGGCGTGATTTCGAATTAATATTCTATCACTTTCATTATCTGCGCTTCATCTCTAACGGGACAATTGAATTGGGAAGACGTACGCTAACAGATAAAGTATTACAGTTGATTTATCTGCCCTACGTTGAAAAACTTGAAAAAATTAAGTCACGTCTTCAGATTAAATACCCCGGAATTGATCCGCATGGAGCCCAGGCATATACGTTCACCTGGAAAACAATCCCTCTTCGACTGTATCGCAAATCAAAGGACGTGTATCATATTTATGATCTAAACAGATTTCTTTCGGGTAATTTTCAGCGATAGTACTTTCGAAAATTATTCAGAAGTAGGTCTCAACAATCGGGAATTTAGAAAAGCATTTCACTCCCTGTTTAGATGCCCAAGAACTCATATTCATTTTCCCTGCTGCAAACCTGCCCACAATATAAATCCAATAAAAAAAGGCTGCCCTGCCAGTCAACATTCGACCTTTTGGACAGCCTTAATATTAAAGTAGGGCTAATTACAGTTCGTACGCAATTCCATATCTGAACGCGAAATCAGGGAAACCAAAGACAAGCACACCAACATTCAGTTTATCAAAAATGGTGTATTCTCTTGAAATGGCAATGCCGGTAGGCAGGGGCATTCCCAGTCCATCTTTAAGATTCTTTTGTTGTTCCTGATCCGCAAAGCCTTCAGCAATACCATCACCAACAACAAGACCGCCTTCAAAACGGTAACGGGGGTTTTTGTATTTCGTCATTTTACCGAACAACTGGAATGCAAAGCCGTCCAGGTCAAAGAACGGGAATGCACGGATGGGAAGCAATATCCATCCCCAGCCTTTCACTTTATCGTTAAGTTGAACATCGACACTGAATTTCGTGGAGAAGTCCATTTTCTTACCAATAGTATACTTATCAACTTTGAAGGAAAAATCAGTAAGGTATTTTACAAAGTTAAGACCAAACGTAAATGCTCCGACTTTTGCATCTCCACCGACCGTTAACGTTGAAGGATAGCTTGTTTCAGCCGTGTTTGAGAAACTGTTCTTGGTGGCTACCGTCAGGTTTGGTTTATCCAAAGAGAGCGAATCAACCACGATGTCCATTGCATTCTCGTCTTTCCCGAGGATACTGCCTGTCAAGAACTTTGGCTGGTAGCTTTTATTAACAATGTTGTTATCAGTCATTTTGAAATGAGGGACTACATCTAGGGCGATAAGGAAATTGTATTTTTCCAACTTCTGAATAACGCTCAACCTGAATCCCCAACCGCTGGTTTTGAAGTTTCCTTTGGCCATGTAATAGAATGAATTACTTTCTCCGTTTGCAAAGTCAATATTCTGATCATTGGGATCGTTAAAGTGGTATTCCGCGCTCTTCATAACCAGCATACCATCCACACGCAGATTCAGGTTAATATATTCTGAAACTTCATAACGGTTGAGAGAGAAGCCAACAAGTGTTTTGCCAAACTTGGTATCCGCTGCTTCATAAGCTCCGCCGAAGCTTATTGAGTTAACATTAAAATCGAAATTCGACGCGAAACTGGAGCTAAGCGGAAGATCAATATTAATGGTCTGGCCAGACACTTTCTTGAGGGATTGCAGCTTCATGCTCATGCCTGAAAGCTGAAACGAGGTTGAAAGGTTGAACGGATAATAGACACCAAAACCGAGCGTCAGTTTATCGCTCATGGGGAGGGCAAGCGCAAAGGCACCGAACTCTCCACCCTGACCGAATTGAAAGCTTGACACTTTTGTATCATTTCTTGGATTACCGGCTTTGAAAATAAACGTTGTCGTGTCTTTCAAAAAGGACGTCGTACCGGTTGTAATGCTTTTATTCATTTCATTGGTAGCGTCAAACCCAATCGTATTGTTTGTTATTGCGAATTTGGTATCAAGATACACAACCGGCTTTTTCAACAATGCCAGTTCGGCAGGATCGGTAAAAATGCTGGCAGCACCAAAGCTGATCCCCGGTGCGATAACACGGCCGAAGCCGCCGGAGCCAAGCCCGCCGCCCATAGTGTTAACCCCGAAGACCATATTAAAGTTGACATTTCCTCCATTAAAGTATTTCATTGTAGGAGTATCTTTTTGAGCAGAGACAGATATTGTCAGTGTGAACAAAACAAATAACTGAATTAACTTCTTCATGTTTGTTCTCCTTCCTTAAAATGAAAAACTGATGGTGAGACGATTTGAATTGGCGAGCTGCTCAAGAAGATACGTATAATCAAAATGAATGGTTGATTTTTTAACGCCGATATTTAAGCCGACGCCAAAAACAAACCGTTCATCATTTTGATCATTGATCATATTCTGCAAGCCTGCACGAACAAACAGGAACTTAAACACTTTCAACTCCGCGCCACCACGAATCATGTTGGAGACATCTTTCGTTAACGCCGGCTGGAGATCAGCAGTAATGGTCAGTTCATCAAACACCTTATAAGAGGTGCCGACAATGGTTTCAAAGGGCACTGTCTCCGTGTATTTTCCCTGGGCAAGCTTACTGTCAGATTCAGAATTCCAGCTCACGGGCGAGTAAATGTCCCTGAGCATCAATCCCATTCTGATCTTTTCGTTGAACTGATACAGAACACCGAGATCGAAGCCCAAACCGTTGGCCGATCCGCGCACCTGATTCAAGAGACCTTCCTGATACTCTTCCGGGGTAAAAACGCCTGTTTCCAGTGTATTCTTTCCAAAAGAAGCATAGCGGTATTTGAGGTTTGCCCCAATGGAAACCGGCCCGACTTTCCTGGCATAACCAGCCGTGACGGTCATTTCACGATAGGATTCATCGCCAGAATAAAGCAGCGATAAACCGGCAGCCTGCGGAGTCTCATTTATTTTAAGAGGCATTCCGAATGAGAGTGTATTGTAGGTGATCAGCCCAAAAATTTTGGCGTTGGTGAATTGCGCTTCTTTTTCGGTAAGGTTGATCAACCCAGCCGGATTCCATGTCAGTGCATTTATATCATCGGCGAGACCGGAATAGGCCCCACCCATGCCGGCCGGTCTGGCTCCCATCCCAACATCGACAAAAGCCGCCGGGATGGAAGATTTTTGTCCAAACACCGTTGAAGAGCAGCAGAGGAAACCAAGTACCAATAAAATTGAGAGAGTTTTCATTGAAATTACATTTCTTTGAGTTTTCATATTGTCCATCCTTCCTTATTTCACCAGTACTACAGGGATGAGTTTAGAAACCTCGCCGGTTGGGTCCTTGGCGACTATCTGGATGATATATCGTCCGTTGAGGGCTTCCAATCCGTCGGTTGTCTTTCCGTCCCAGGTTATGGATTTTGTACCACTGCTCGAGCCATAAATACCTGGATTTTGCAAATCATTCTGAGCAACCGTGCTTACCAGTTCTCCACGCATATTAAACACTTTAATGGTCACACTTGCAGGAGGCTGCTGGGTATTTAATTTATAGCCGATTTTTACCGGCGCAATTTTTGGCGAAAATGGTGTCGGAAGAACCGAAGCATATGCAATTCCCAAAGGTTCATTCTCAACGAGTATCGAATACTCGCCAAACTTGGATATCTTCGCAGTTAACGAATTTGCAACGGTCCCATCTGTTGTTGAGTACAGGCTCCAATCATTCGAACCGGTATTGTAAATTCCGATACTCTTTCCCCCATCAAAGGAACGCAGGGAGTTATCAACCGGAACTTGCAGCGTCAACTTCTCGAAGAGAGTATCGTTTGCGATCGGGATATCGGCGTCATATACGATGAAATACTGTTTATCGGATACAACGTAGGACGTTGTTGCGCCTACCGGAGTAAAATATTTCTTTCCCGGTCCGAACTGGGCTTTTGCTAGTGTTAACCGCACCTGGCTATGCACGGCATTCGGAACCACGACCAGAGTCATGCCTTGTTTATCGGTCAGTGTAAGGCTGGAATTGGGGTAGACGTCAGCGTAAACCGATACGTCAGTTGAACCTTTTTTTCCACTGATCTGATCCAGTGCCTGAACCGTAACCGTACCAATGAACGTTGAGTCAATTGGAGTAAAGAATCCGGATGGATCAATAGTGCCACTTTCTTTGGGTTGTATCGACCACGCAAGATTAGTTCCAAGGGTTACTGATTTTTTTGCCGTATCAACGCCCGTGTAACCAAATTGAATTCCCTTTGATTTATTGCTGAGCGAGTGATTGCTTGTTGTAACGTCAATGCTCTTCAATGGAATATTTCCAACAGTGACGGTGGCGACCTGAGAAACCGTAACACCTTTATATAAAACGGTAGCCGTAATTTTATAAGTACCGTCTTTTGTCGGATGAATTTTCACAGAGTCTTTACTGTCGGGGGTTGGGTAGCTAAACACAACAGATGTATCATTTGCAGACCAACTGACAGATCCGACAGGAGCAGCTCCATTAAAATAATCCAACAAAGATACGTTCTTTCCGTCACGGATTAACGTGCTTATCAAGTACGTATCGTTCGTCCGCAGAACGGTATTATCAATGGCAGGATTAAATGAAACCGAGGAAAGTATTCCGCCTGCTTCGGGTTGTAACGAATAACTTCCACTGGTATAAACCGCCCCGCTGGCAGGTTCTCTGATTATTACCGAATAGGTCACTTTGGCAAGCGTAGACAAGGCAGGAATAATTCCAGTCAGTACATGTTTGTTGGTATTGGCTACCATTTTCACACTATCCTGAATACCATTGGCTACTCTATACATGATAGTTCCGGTAACTCCCGCAGGCAGATCGCCTCCATACGCAATCGTCAGAGTATCCGGAGTTGATGCATCAATAGACGGGAGCGGAGTTATTTTGTATCGCAAAGGAAGTGTGGCAGAAAACAAGCCAAAATCGTTTACGAGCACATACGTAGTCAGTGCATCATTCGGTGTAAGATAATTTTCCTTTGACACGCTAAGCTTATAAGTTCCTGCTGATAGTTTTGCTGCGGACTCAAACTTGCCAGTGTTATCGGTGACAATTTCCCGTTGAGTTCCATCAGGGCGCAGGAAGACCACTTTAACACCCTCAAGGAAGTTCGCTCCATCAGTCAACGTCACACTGATCTTTCCACTCGGAACCACAAAGGCGGCAATCGGAATTGTAGAGGCAACCTGGGTGGCCGCAATGGCAAGGGATCTTGTTTGGGACTGTATATCAGCGCCCGAAATCGTAACCTTATAAAGCGTTGTATCATTGGTTCCGATCTTTATGGGAAGGTTTTTAAAGCCGAAAGTACCATTGGCGTCGGTAGTGGCGGTATAGCTATTTGATGAAAGAGCCTGCACCGATACGCCGGCCAACCCGGATCCGTTATAGGTCACCAGTCCCGTTAAATTAACAAAAGTTGGTTTCAGCGAAATGTTTGCAATCTTTGAATCACCTTGCGCAAGCGTTAAGTGCAAAGTATCTGCATTATATCCTGAATATACCGCAGTAATTAAAGCGTCTCCCGCCGGGAGGCTGCCAAATACATAATTACCGCTTGAAGACGACGCAACGGAAAAGGTTTGCCCGGTTGAGTTATTCCTGAAAATAACAGTTGCATTGGCAATGCTCCCGTTTGGGGCAGACACTGATCCGCTGATTTGAACACTATTTTTGGTGAGCGTGACCGCTTGTGTAGCAGTTGCATTATTCGCAACCACAACATTCACTGTCTGCGTGCCATACCCAGTTTTAGCTGCCTGCAAAATATAGGTTTTGGGAGGAATGTTGTTGAATGTATATGCACCGGCCGTGCTTAAACCGGAATATGAATAGAGATTGTCAGTACTGGTTATGTTCAGCAACACCGAATCAAGCGGCGCGCTATTATTATCTTTGACACCAACTGCCATGTTTCCTGCGTTTACTGTAGCCGAGAAAGTTGCAGTGGCCGAACCGCCTACAGCAACAGCAACACCTGTTGCCGAGACAGGACTAAATGAGTACCCTATCTTGGTCGGCGTAACGGTATATGTTCCATTTAGCAGGAATTTAACCGCATAACTGCCGTCAGAACTCGAGATACTGTTTATCTCTTCATTCGTTGTCTGATTTTTAACATTGATGGCCGCTGACGGAACTCCAACATTACCGCTAATGGTACCGGTTCGAACTTCAACAGCAAGGGCAACTGAAGTCAATGCAGATCCATCGACCGGTGTTGTTTTAATACTATGGGCGTTGGAATAACCGTCTTTGAATATCTCCGTGAAGATATCGTATTGAGTTCCCTTGTTTCCGTTGGCAAAGCTGAAATTACCCGCTGCATCGGTGGTGGTGACCAAAACGGTTTGACCGGAAGAAGCTTTAACCGTTGCAACAAAGCCCAGTGCATTTCCCTGCTGATTGCGAACTGTTCCTGATATTGGAACGTTACTTGATTGGAGTTTCAATTGGAATGCATCTGCATTAACAACTGTTTTAAGAGAATCGGAAGCATATCCCGGCTTCTGAGCAAGTACGTTGTACGTATCACTGACAAGGTCAGTCACAGTAAATTTTCCACTCAGATCGGTGATTGCATTACCGGCACCTTTGGAGCCACGAATAGTGATAGTTGCTCCCGCTATCGGAGTAGCGGAGGTTGTATTATCAGTAACAGTGCCTTTTATCTGACCGGTGCTCTTCACCAGATCGTTAATGTTTGCAACAGCCGTTTGCGAGGTGGTCGAAAGTGTGACCGGCACCTGCAAGGATGATGAATATTTATCTTTTACGGCGGTTACTTTATATGCCGCGAGCGGCAATCCTGCGAAAGCATATTTACCGGTTGCATCCGACAAAGCTGAAAACGCTTTAGCCGTAAGGGTATCCGTAACATATACTGAAGCTTGTGCTATCGGAGAGCCTGCGTTATCCAGCACCTGTCCGGAAATCGCACCGACAAGTTTTTGCAGTGTAACCGAAAGTGTTTTTGTTTCGCCATCATTAATAACATAGGAAGGCTGACTAAAATCGCCATAACCAGATTTTTTGACAGAAAGAGCAAACGTATTACCGACCAATTTGGTTATACTAAAAGCACCGTCTGTACCTGATTCAGCCGAACCACCTCCATCAGCGGCTGAAAGTGAAACGAATGCACCTGAAACAGCAGCACCGTTTTGATCTTTAACGCTGCCAGACAAAAGTGCAAAATTGGGAGTGATCTTGAAACTGATATTTGACAGTGTTTGTCCCAGTGTGACCGAGATGGATACGCTATCCCGCGTGTAGCCAGGATAGAAAGCGCGCAGTCGAATATTGCCGGCGGCAGAACCGATGGTATACTCTCCGGTGACGCTGGACATGGTACTGTCAACCACCGCTGCGGTAAGTGGATTAATCAAATACACGACCGCATCATTTATGGGGTGTTGTTCGTTATCGAGCACCTTTCCACTAATTGAAGCTGCTACCGGATTCAATACTGCATTGATGTTCTGTGCGGATCCCGCTACAGCAATGGAAACGGAGGCATTATTATAAGTCGTATAACCTGGAGATGAAACCAGGAACGTATATTCTGTTCCAGCGGTTACGGTCAACAGATATTCACCGTTCACATTGGAGAGAGTTGAAAACGTATTGGCTGCATTGTTTTTATCTTTTGCATACACGGTAGCACCGGGAATGGGTGTATTTCCGCCAGACGCAATTCCTTTAATGGTGCCCGTATTGGAAACGAGAGAATAATTATGGTTAGCGCTGGTTTGACCCGCACCCACATACACAGCTTCCGGAGTTGCCGTAAGGAAACCCTGTTTTGACGCAGTTAACGTCCAGTTACCCGGCTGAACACTCAACACGAAATCACCGGTTGCGCTTGTTTTAACAGTTGCGGAGTCAGTTGTCCCTTTTTTTGCCGTAATTGTTGCACCTGCCAACGAATTGCCAAGACTTGCAACAGATCCGGTTATGGTTGCAGCATTCGGGTCAAGCAAAAAGCTTATTCCGGAAAGTGTCTGTCCGGGCGTCAGGACAACAGAAAGTGGTTTAGGTGTAATATAGCCCGGTTTGGTAACTGTGAGAGTGTGGGTTCCTGAGGACAAACTTAATTGGAAGCTACCACCTGGGAGTGAGGTTGTCGATACCGTTCCATTAGAAATAATTGCATCGGCCAGGAGAACATTGCCGGTTTCAAACACCGATCCGGAAATGCTGCTCGGATTTGGATTCATCGTGAAGTCAATACCGCTGAGGGTCTCTCCAACACCAAGCGTAACCTGTGGTGTTCTGTTGGGAGTATAGCCCTGAGCCGCTACACTGATGTTATAAGAACCCGTGCGCAAACTCATGGCAAACTGTCCATTTGATCCTGTAACTGTGGTAACGACCTGCCCGCTGACGGGTGATGCAGTCACGGTTGCATTTGCAAATGGAGACAGCGTACTCTGCGTTCCGGTGGTGATCACCTTATATACTGTTCCACTGAGCTGATTTGCACGAGGGATAAGTATTAAATTTTGGTTCTGTAAATTATCAGCGGTTGCAAGATTCACTGTTAATGGTGACGGGCTCACGAAACCTGATTTGCCGGTTTCAATTGTCCAACTGCCAGATGACAACTGGAAGGAGTAAAAGCCATTACCATTCGATGATACTTCCTGAACTGTTCCACCTTTAGTTGCCCTGACTACAGCCAATTGTATTGGTTCATTATTATCATTGACTATCTTGCCGGAGATACCCGCATTATCCAACACAAGACGATAGGGAGTTGAAACAATAACTTGTGACTGGTCAACCGTCAACGTGGTTTGTGCCGGAGAGAGATATCCCGGTTTACTGATATTGACCCTATAAGACGCCTGCGGAAGGCCCAGCGAAAAATCACCGGTTGTGCTTGTTGAAATGGAAGAATTAACATTAGTAGAAATATTAGTCAATTGCACCGTTGCGCCTTGCACTGCAGCTCCAGTTTGGTCGACCACTTTTCCGCTAATGGAAGCCGGATATTGTCTTACATATAGTGATAGTTGCGTTGGATTGGTTTTTGTACCGGTTACGGCGAAGGTATACGTAGAATCGAAAAAGCCAACCTTTTGTGCCGTAAACCGATAAACGTCTGTTGGAATACTGTCTGTTACCGAAGAACTGTTGGACACGATATAGGGAACAGATGGAGAATAGGCTCCGGTTGTGGAGTTGATAACGACCTTGTAGTTAACCAATTCAGTACCGTTGGCAACATTAAGCAGCCTGATCCGCAGCGTACTCATTGGGACGTCATAAATGAACGTCCTTTTAACGCTCTGATTACCGGCACCTGTAGAAGTATTCGGGACCACAAACCAAACATACTTCCCTTTCATCAGGTTTTGGCGGGCAGCAAAATCGATCACAGTGTTGGTAGTTGTTCCATTCCACATTGGAAGATCAAGTTCCTGCGGGCTGCCGGCGAACTGAGTCACCCGGTTAAACAAATATACCGTATAGCTGTTGGCACCCTGAATAGGATCCCATTGAAAACGAATAGTGGAGGTTCCGCTGAATGACTTGTTCTCAGTCGGCGCCACCAAGTTTGGAGCCGCAATGGCAACAGCACTCTGATAGGTGAAGGAAACAACACCTCCAAACACAGAACTCGCAAAAGCGACGTCCGTTTCATCATACATATTTAATATTGTATAGTAGAAAGTATTGCCGGGGAACAGAGGAATTGCTTCGTGGGTGAAGGGAGAACTTGGACTTATCTGTCCGTACGTTGCCTGGCTCCCGGTGCTGATATAATCCCAGACGATGTTGGCACCCTGCACAGTAACATTATTTAATGAATCCGTCTTCACCACAAACGGTGTACTGGAAACAATGATCCAATATGCAGGAACGCCGGAGATCGCACTCCAATTGAATAAAGGAGTGGAGGTTGTGATCGTCCCTTTAGGCCCTGTTGGCGTGGGAGCATTGGAAGACTCCATTATAAATTGAATTTCATTTGAAAGCACAATACTGGAGTTTGATTTGGCCTCTGCCTGTATTGCCGTCAAGGTCTTTCCTGAAGAATTGGTGATCATTGCATAATACCGGTGCGTGGTCAATCCCAAAGATTTTCCGGGAACGAAACTAACACGCTTTGCGCCGGCGTTCACGGAAACCTGCCATGAATAGGTTCCGGTTGAAGCACCTATCCGGACAAAACCTCCTCCGGAGGGAATGGGGGTGGCCCACTCGAGAACCAGGCTGTCCGTTACCGAAAAAAACAGCTTCACGAAAGGCAAGGCTTTAACACCGTCGTAGCCCTTCGCAGGATTCAAGGTAATAACCTGATTTGTGGTTTGGGAATAAAGGCAGATTGGGAACAGAGTCAGCCCAATGATTATGAGCCGTATAACTTTCTTCATACTAATCCTACAATATTGATAGTGTGGTATGGAATAATTATCGTAACAGTATATGGAAAATGCTTGAAGTCCTCCGTTGTGAAAAAGATACTAAGTAAAGGCAAATATAGAGGCTCACACACTTCCACCGGAATTTGCTTTACTAATTTCCTGTTCTTACAACGCTATTGAGAACGGCTTTTGCAAGATAGAAACGAAATTGGATTAAATCAAGTTATTGTTGAAGATTTTTGTATTCTATTACCCCGCAACACAGACCTTAGAAAGGCATAAAAGTATATGCCTGATTCAATTTCGACAATAGTAAGCCCTTCCTCTTAAATCGCCTGACAGTGCTGCGCAAGTATCGGCCTCACACTAAAATACTCTTCCGAAAAAACGGTTTAAACGGTAAGTTCATCTCGATGTGATGATCGATAGCATTAGCAAACCGGAAAATCGGTTGTGCCCCTAATCACACGATAAATTCGATCCAAATCACTAAGCAACAAAACCCATTTCAGGCAACGTTCATTTAATAAAATTGGAATAGGCGTCAGGACGCTACTGTTTGAGCAGCTTTCTGTCTCTGGAGAACGTGGACTTTTATAAAGAGGTTTCGATCACATTATACGGATAGCCCACAAGAAGAAGTATAGTTTTTCAATCTGGAGAAATTTTTATATGAACTTATTCCATTCAAATCTTTAACTTGCAGTAACATCTCTGCAAAAAGATACTCCTGTTGAGAAAACTCACTTAAAAAGACAATGAATATAAAAACCATAATACTGTGGGTCGGTGCTTTTTTAATTGCGCTGACTGTTGGCTACTATAACGCTGTTACCGCTCCGGATTTTCCCATTAACGGGGAGTTAGGAATTGCCGGAAAGGAATTCAACTATCATTTCGACAAAACCATCGGAGTGAAAGATTCGCTCCTGTTACTCTTCCGGAGTGATGCTGACTCGGTTTCGGGAACCGTGCGCGTTTATGGAAAAGAAACGACCATTATTCCTCTGACAATACAAGAGCACGGCAAGCGACTGCAGGCTGCACTCAAAACCTCAAAACTGCCGGACACTCTGCGCTACACCGTTGTTTTAAACCATCGCGGAAATGTTATTCAAATTCCTCAGTCAGGAATGGTGTTGCAAACCATATGTTATGGAAAAACACCCTCACAGATAATGCAGGTGTATTATCTTACCCTGCTATTTGGGTTACTGCTTTCCATCCGTACAGGACTGGAGTTTTTTACCGATGGAGCAAAAGTTAAGAAACTTGCTCTTTTCACCACTATTTCATTCAATCTGTTCGGCTTTTTTGTATCTCCCGTGAAACGGGCTTTTGAACTTAACATTATTGATAAACAGATATTGCAGCCGGAATTGCTCTTTTCCTTTTCCGCTATGGCCATGGGTCTTTTCTGGATTGCCGCAGCCATCACCCTGTTTAATGTAAAGAATACAAGGTTTTTTGCCCTGATTTTTGGGCTGCTGTCAATTGCATTATATAGTGTGGTGCATTGAGTGCGAAAGCTAAAGGAACATCTCCTGCCAAGCCCGCAAAACAAAACATCGAATACTGGTATGTTTTATCTTACGTAACGATGGTCATTTTGCTCCGCTGAATGGTCAGTATATGCGATAAGTTTTGATTGACCGGCTTGTGTCTGTCCGGAAAATCGAAAATATGCTAAAACCGCATTGACCCATGTGTTTTTAATTACATTACCGTAAAATTATCTTGTATGGAAGTACTAACTATTGTATTTTTTTATCCCTTATTTCCGCCTGATGGCACCAGATCAGACTAACTTCGTTTTCCTGACGTGAGCAGACAATAGTTTTAGAAGTCAATCCACTCTGAATAAGGTCGTCTTTTTACCTCAAAGACTCAAAAACAAATAACTAATGAAAGGTTCATTTATGTTGAAGTATCAACAGGGGGGTACATTTTCTTTGTTCCAAAATATTGTGCGGGGAATTCTTCCGTTACTATTCATCCTGATGCTTGCACAGTCTGTATCTTCTGCGCAAAGCAATTTACAGACACTTTGGAAGAATACGAACGAGACCTTGCTTAAAAGCAATAACGGAGCGCGGTATATTTATCCAACTATTTATAGAACAATATCCTCAAACCTTGATGATATCAGAAATGTTGTAAAGAATGCACCCATGGAAGAAACAGGAAAAGCATTCACGAGCAAAACCATCATTACCGTACCCTTTCCCGATGGCAGCAACCGTGAATTCTATGTTACCGAATCACCCATCATGGCCCCGGAACTTGCTGCCAAATATCCAGAATTAAGGACCTATACTATTGAGGCGGTAGATGCAGTTTCCGGAAACGGAAGGATAGATTGCACTCCTCTCGGTTTCCATGGAATGATTTTCACACCGGAAGGCACTGTTTTTGTCGATCCCTACCGGATGAATGACAACGTTAACTATATAAGCTATTATAAAAGAGACTTCGTCCCTTACAATAAGGGGATTCATCAGGGCAATTGCGTTGTGGACAATCCCGCGGTTCACACCGAGCTTGACTATTTATTAAAAGACAACAATTCATCGCTTGGCACAGGAGCCAAATTACGCACCTACAGGCTGGCCCTTGCCGCAGACTACGAGTACGTGAAATTCTATGGTGGTACAATCGCCGGAGCGTTGAACGGTATGGTTGTTACCATGAACCGCGTCAATGGTGTTTATATACGCGAGCTTGCCATCAAAATGGTCATGGTAGCTAACGATACACTGCTAATCTACCCAACATCAAGCGCCAGCCCCTATACCGACAGTGACGGCTCGGCTATGTTAGATCAAAACCAAACAGCCTGTGACAAAAAAATTGGCAGTGCAAATTATGATATTGGCCATGTGTTCAGCACCGGCGGTGGTGGTATTGCCCAGCTTGGTTGTGTTTGCCAGTCGGGAAGCAAAGCGCAGGGAGTAACCGGCAGCCCTTCCCCGGTTGGTGATGCCTATGATATTGACTATGTGGCACACGAAATGGGGCATGAGTTTGGAGCAAACCATCCGTTCAACAGCACTACCGGCAATTGTGGCGGCGGAAATCGCAATGCTTCAACTGCATATGAAATTGGAAGCGGAACAACCATTATGGCATATGCCGGCATTTGCGACACTGATGATTTGCAGCCGCACAGCGATGCCTATTTCCACGCAATAAGCCTCGATGAAATTTATGCCTATACAAACTCCGGCTCAGGGAGTTCCTGCCCGGTTACAGTTGCAACCAACAACGGAGCGCCTACCGTCACCGTACCAGCCGGAGGCTTTACCATCCCGAAAAGTACGCCTTTCTCATTAACAGGTTCTGCTACTGATCCGGATAATGATACGCTTACTTATTGCTGGGAGGAATTTGATTTGGGCTCCGCAACAACGGCAGCAGCACCATCAGGAAACGCCCCTGCATTCAGGAGCTTTAACCCGGTCGCGACACCAACCAGAGTATTCCCCAAAATTTCTGATATTCTTGGTAATACGTCAACTATCGGTGAAGTTTTGCCATCCTATGCAAGAAACCTGACATTCAGACTTACCGCCCGTGACAACAAGGTGACAGGCGGCGCAACTGCATATAATAAACTTACTTTTGCAGTTTCGAATGCTGCCGGTCCGTTTACGGTGACCTATCCCAGCACCGCGGTGGTGTTCCCACGGAATTCATCACAAACCATAACCTGGAATGTGGCCTCCACTAATGTGACCCCGGTAAGTTGCGCGAATGTGAACATTCTGCTCTCAACTGACGGTGGCCTTACCTTCCCAACAGTGCTGGCATCAAAGACTCCGAATGATGGCTCTGAAACCATTACTATTCCCAACTCGGTAAGCACTTCGGCACGCATTAAAGTTGAAGCTGCTGACAATATTTTCTTTGCTGTATCGAAGGTTAACTTTTCCATTAAAGACACCACGTTCATTGCACTTAATTCTCCCAAGGGCGGCGAACAGTGGCTTATTAATTCAAATCACAGCATTACATGGAACAGTGCGAATGTGACCAATGTAAAGATAGAAAGCTCGTTCGACAATGGAGCAACATGGAATACTATTGTTGCATCAACACCGGCTGGAGTTGGAACTTATGCCTGGGTTGCCCCGGCCACCGAAGCACTTCAGACAAAGATCAGGATATCCGATGTTAATGCTGTGGCGGCTTCAGCCACCAGCGATGTGTTTTCAATCGTTACGGTGATTGTATCCAAGATAGCAATTACCAGCCCTGTGGGCGGCGAATCATGGCAGGCAAAATCAACGCACAATATTACCTGGACAAGCAGTTATATCACTACCGCACTTATTGAACTCAGTACTGACAGCGGCATCTCCTGGTCAACCGTGACTGCATCAACACCAGCCTCAACGGGAAGCTATTCATGGGTGGTTGCAAACACGCCTTCTGCAAACTGCAAGATCCGTTTGAGTGACTCTTCGAACTCCAGCGTAAAATCGGTCAGCACTGCTGCATTTACTATCACCGCCGCACCGCTGAGTCAGACAATTTTAACCGAGGACTTTGCCAAAGTAACCAGTGGCAGCGTTGGGGCACCAATGAATGCCGATATATCTGCAACACTTGACACTTATACCTCGGTTGCAGGCTGGACAGGAACAAAGGTTTATCAGGCCGGCGGGGCAATTAAGCTCGGTTCATCTAGCATTGCCGGATACATTGTTACTCCTTCGTTGGATTTCTCATCCACAAGCGGAGCCGGAACAATTAAATTTGATGTACAAACCTATAATACTGATGCAAAAGCTATTCAGGTTTCCATCTCAACAGATGGCGGAACAACGTTCACGCAGGTTGGTTCTGATATTCCCACTACCTCCGCGATGGTCAGCCAAACAGTTGCCGTCACAGGTGGAAACAATGCGACCAAGATAAAGATCGCGGGAAAAGATCCCGGGACAAACCGCTTCTACCTTGACAATATTAGTATTGCAACCGGAAGTCTATCGGAAATCCGGGGGTCAGGATACAGCTCAAAATTGCCCTTGGGTTTTGAACTGAGCCAAAACTACCCAAATCCGTTTAACCCGGCAACGACTATTGGTTTTACCGTTCCCCAACAGACCAACGTGCAGTTACGCATTTTTAATCAGCTTGGGCAGGAAGTTGCAACGCTGGTTAATGGTGAAGTTGGTGCAGGCTATCATTCAGTAACCTGGAATGCCGCCAATCAGTCATCCGGCATATATTTCTATGAGTTACGTAATGGAAACACTGTTTCCGTTAAAAAGCTCATTTTAATGAAATAAGTATTGTGGTTTTTTTATTGAGCCGCCCTTTTCGAAAGGGGCGGCTTTTTTGTTGTTTTGGTGTTTCGACCTTTATTTAGGCGGGTGTTACTTGCCGAACAGCAAACATTTATATTAAAAAATCTTTTTTTACATGTCCTCTTTTGCCTATTTTGCTTGACTAATTTAATCCGGCTCTGCACGTATAGTCCGGGTTTATACATCCAAACACTAACCATAGGATTCTTTATGACGCATAGACTGTCAAGCCATTTATGGCTCGTTTTTCTTTTTCTGGTATTCTTTCCTTTGATCGTTACAGCACAAAATAAAGCTGTATCGAGTTTGTCCCGCGCAGACTATTCACAACTTCTGCTGAACCGGTACAAATCCATAACAAGCAAAACAACCGATGAAGTTGGACAAAGGCCGAACAGAGCAAAACACAACATGACCATGCTCCTGGTTGAAGTCAAAAAAAACTGGAGCAAACTGACTCCTGAAGCGCAGCAAATTTTCAAGGCGCAGGACACACGTCCGACCGGTTTAAACCTGACCTATGAAGAAACCACAAAAAACTTTTTTAGATTTTATTACACAAAAACCGGAACTGATGCGGTTGCAACTGCCGACGCAAACAGCAATGGTGTTCCTGACTATGTGGAAAACATGGCCACAGCATTTTGCAAGGCACTTGCGTTTTATGATTCAGTCGGCTATAACCGCCCTCCTATAGCAACATCCGATAACGGCAGATTCTGCGTATATCTCTCAAGCAGCACAGCCGGCGACTATGTGTATGGGTACAGCAGCCCTGAAACCAACATTGGCGACAACCCGCTGACAACAACACAAACAGAGGTTAACGCCTATACCAGTTACATGGTTATGCGTAACGAATACGCTGACTTCGGTACAACCGCTGCAGAGTTCCAGATTGCCATGGAAGTTACCGCGGCACACGAATTTTTCCATTCTGTCCAGTTCGGCTATGAATATGACAATATGGAAGGCTACCTGATGGAAATGTGCTCCACCTGGGCCGAAGATAAAGTGTTCCCCGGCGATGATGATAACTGGCAATATTTAACCGATATTTTCGGCACTCCTGACGTTTCTATTGACTGGGATGAGTATCTTGACGGTGACGCAGTTACCTATAGCAGTGATTATGCCTATCACTGGTATGCCGCATGGATATTCATGCGTTACCTCACGGATCAGTATGACAATACTATCCCAAAACAGATTTTTGAAGGCAATATCAAGACCAACACATCGGGAGCCATTGACAACGTGCTCAAGACAAAGGGCAGCAGCTATGTAAACGCAATTAAAGATTACAACATCGCAATCGGTCTTCTGACACAATCAACGACAGCTCCTCTAAGCACGTACCACTTCCAGAGAGCAAATGATTACAGAACCCTGACCAAGAACTCTGGTGGAAGCCCAGCCGGCCCATTTGTGGTCAAATATGAAAACACCCTGAACTATAGCGGAACAGCGGTAACCTATTCATCATCTACCAAGGGCGATAAACGCTTAATGCGCGCCAGTGCGGACTTTCTGAAAATTACGCCAAACGCAAATTTCTCAGTGACCATTACACCGAAAGTTGCCAGCACCTATTTCGCCGCACGTCTTATTAAGGCTGACAGCTATACAAACCCAACCAACCTTTCAGTTGTTGAAGCAACCGTCACGGGCAATAACTATGTTTTTAACGTGACCGACAAAGCAAGCTATGCCAACTATGTTTTGGTACTCTATAACACCAGATATTCCACGGCTGCCTCACGCGACACCACATCCATTCAGTATGACATTGTTGTAGACAAAGCAATTCTTACTGACGGCGTCAGATTAACTTCACCGGTCGGCGCTGAATCATGGCAGATTGGTACCGTGCATAACATCACCTGGGAAAGCGCCAACGTAACAAACGTTATGCTTGAATACAGCACAGACAACGCTGCCACATGGACAACCATTGCTGCCTCTACTCCGGCAGCAGCAGGAAGCTATGCATGGACTGTCCCGGCAACTGCTTCTGCAAATTGTAAAGTAAGAATCAGTGACGCAGCAAATGCTGCCTCAAATTCCGTCAGCACCAATGTTTTCTCCATTATTCAGCCACTTCCATTCGGAATTATTTCACCTAATGGCGGTGAATCATGGCAGATTGGTTCCAAACACGCAATCACCTGGAACCCCAATTCGGTAACAAACGTGATGATCGAATTAACAACCGACGGAACATCCTGGTCAACCATTGTAGCCTCTACTCCGGCATCAACCGGAAGTTATTCATGGACCATTCCCAGTTCACTTTCCACAACCTGCAAAGTCAGAATAAGCGATGCGGCGAATGTATCGGTTACCTCCACGAGCGCCAATGCTTTCAGTATCATCCCTGCAGTGGTACAAACTACCGTCTTAACAGAAGACTTTGTCAAGGCAACTGCCGGAAGCCTGGCTTCACCGGACGGAACAGACATATCAACAAAATTAGATACCTATACCTCAACCGCAGGATGGACCGGTGCAAAGGTCTATCAGGCTGCCGGGACGTTTAAAATGGGATCATCATCTGCTATTGGTTATCTTGTCACCCCAAGTCTCGATCTTTCCACTAATGGCGGAAGCGGAACCCTTACTTTTGATCTTCAGGCTTTTGGCACCGATACTACCTCCATACAGGTATTTTTATCAACTGACGGAGGAACAAATTACACTCAACTTGGATCAAATATTGGCGTAACAACTGGAATGGTAACAAAAGTTATACCTTATTTCGGCGGAACCGCTACATCCAAGATTAAATTTACGGGCAGAACTGCGTCAAAGAATCGCTTCTTCCTCGATAACGTGAGTGTTGTGTCTGGCGGTATAACGGCAATTGGAGAAACTTCAACCAGCAGGACTATTCCCAACGGATTTGTTCTTGCACAGAACTATCCAAATCCGTTCAACCCTTCCACAACCATTGCTTTCGCTCTGCCGGTCAGAACTAATGTTCAGTTGAACATTTTCAATCAGCTTGGCGAGCGCGTTGCAAGTTTGGTAAATGGAGAACTTGAAGCAGGCAGCCATTCAATAGTTTGGAATGCATCAAATCAGGTTTCCGGAATTTATTTCTATCAGTTGAAAACCGGAAATTATGCGGTTGTCAAGAAACTGGTTTTAATGAAATAAGCTTAGCGAATTTCTTTTATTCGAAAGGCCGTCCCGCTACCGGGATGGCCTTTTTGTTTTTAAATTCGCATTTTATGCAGGTTAGGAAGGAGTGCGGTTGTTGCCTGTTGTTGGGCAACATGGTCAACTTAGTGCTAATCGTATGCCGCTGGTTATAAAACTGACTGACACGGCCAGAGTCAGGTAGATTCCCGTATTCACGCATAGGCGTCAACTTAAAAGAGAGTGATTAGAACCTGTTTGTAGAATCGCTAACAACTAACTGTCTTAAGAATAAGTTGTTAGCGGAGTTTTAATTCTCTGCTCTATGAGCAATGCATAAAACACACGAATTGCAAAAACTGGTTAGTTGCCGAAGCTTTCCGGGGCTTGAGGAAGGTAGATTCCCGTTTTCACGCATAGGCGTCAACCTAATGAAGCAATATATTCGACTTTCATTTCTTATGTGCCAACGGCACTAAATATAAATAACCGTGGGTGCGAGCCCACGGCTGGAAGATGAAACTGAAACCGTCCCTGAAAGGGGCGAACAAAAGCAGCAATCGTGCTGTGGATTAAGCGAATATAGCAAAACAGTTACCGGTCAGTTGGACTACAAATTAACAGATTCAAACCAATTAAAGGGTTTTGTTCGCCCCTTTCAGGGACGGATATTTCTTAAGTAGGTTACCGCGGGCTCGCGCCCGCGGTTATTCAAATTTAGTCCTTTCAGGACATGAACAAATCATAATAGCCTTCACGATCATTACGGTAATGCACACATTGAACAATAGGAATTCTGTCATTCAAATTTTAAGTTGACGCCTATGCGTTTTCACGGGAATGACATTTATTCATCGTATTCGTTAAGTTTACTCGTTAAGATGTCACCATTTGGTTGCCGGGAGGGGCCAATAATTATATTGAGGTCAAAAATCTCAAAACTTCAAATGCTTAACGGTTGCACCGTTGTTGATGAGTTCACGTAACGCAGCAATCCCTACCTCAAGATGGAGGTTTGAAAACTGTTCAGTCACTTTCAAGTCACTCTTGGCGGTCTTCACTCCCTCTGGGTCCATGGGTTGATCCGATACAAGCAACAACGCACCTGATGGGATCTTATTGTGAAAACCACCGATGAAGATGGTAGCTGTTTCCATATCGATGCCCATACATCTAATGGAGCGAAGGTATTCTTTAAAATTTTCGTCGTGTTCCCACACTCGCCGGTTCGTGGTATAGACAGTACCAGTCCAATAATCCGTGTTGAAATTTCTGAGTGTTGTAGAGACTGCCTTTTGCAGGTTAAATGCGGGCAGAGCCGGCACTTCCGGCGGGAAATAATCATTGGAAGTTCCTTCTCCGCGTATGGCCGCGATGGGAAGGATCATATCGCCAAGTTCATTGATCTTCTTGAGGCCGCCGCATTTTCCCAGGAAGAGGCAGGCCGCCGGCGGCAAGGCAGAGAGTAAGTCCATTATGGTAGCAGCATTCGCGCTCCCCATGCCAAAGTTTATGATGGTTATTCCTTCGGCAGTGGCATTTGGCATAGCCTTGTTGATGCCCTTCACTTCCACGCCGAATTTTTCCGCAAATTTAGTCACATAATCCTGGAAATTCACCAGGAGGATGTATTCGCCAAATTCCTGAACCGGTGTTCCGGTATACCTTGGTAACCAGTCTGTTACTATTTGATCTTTTGTTATCATACGTGCAATATCTTATAATTTACTTATTTGGGTTCCAAAGTTAACCAATCCGGCGGTAATTACGAAAGAACATACCAGAATTTTTACTTGGGGAAGTGATTGCTGCAAACACTAGAGCATTTCTGAGGGTTTAGATGCATTGAATCCCCAGGGTGGGTGTCAACTTAAAACCGAAATTATTGAACAAACTCCCTCACATCTAAATGGGGTTGTCTTAAAAGTCAAATTTTTGAATTTCTATCCGCGAAAATCTGTTCAAATCCGTGTTATCTCCCAACCGGATCCCGCTCCGCGCATAGGCGTCAACTTAAAAGTGTCAAATCGCGTTCCAGAGATATTGTATTTTGGCAAAGAATTGCCGTTCTGTCTGTCGATAGCCATTAAAGCCCTGATATTGCTGCAGATTATAGGTCGAGCCGATATAAAACAGGGTGAACGGATTGACTTTATAGGAAAGAAGGGGGTAGACGTTAAACGATTGGGAAAAGGAATTAAATTCCGAAATCAATCGTATAAAGAGTCCTTTTTGGAATTGCCAAGTGGTGGCATTGCGCAGTATATACCCGTCAAAAAACAATTCATTGGTGCTAACGTCTGAAAGACGGAAACGGGAATAGCTGAAAACAGACTGAACCGCGTCAGAAGGTTTAATGGTGATGTCAGTTCCAAGATTGTGTCCTCTTCCTATTGCGGGATCATCCTCGCGTTTGATGAAGCGGCCAATATCGCTGTAAAAATTAATTGTAAGAGCACTTATCGGACGGGTGAAGAGATTTATAGACGTGCGGTTAATGTTTGAGATCAGCTTGTGTTTGTACAGCTCCTCATTCCAGGGCAGGTAGGCCACGTACAAATTGATCTGCGCCTTAAGCTGCACCTGCATTCCCGTGATAAGATATTTTTCTTTCTGCTCCTGTTCGTGATTAAATGTCATCCCGCCATGAGCAAAGACATAGCCGCTGGTTAATGCAGAACTGTCCGGATAAAACTGATAGCCGTTCTCGAATTCCACAACCCGGGCGTCGGTTCTGTTAACATAGCCCATGTCAGCCCTGAATTGAGGGGAGGCATCATAATAATCAAGTTCGAAATAATGATTGCGGGCAGAGCGGTCAAATTCCAGGCGCAGCAGTGACCCCTGCAGTGATTCACCATTAAATGCAGCATCCTTGCCGGATTTTCCAAGAGGTCTGGTATCATCAAACAGGTTCATGTCGTTAAGTTCTTTTGTATAGGAATACAGGAACTGGCCTTTGAAATAGAGGTTGGTAAGGAACTGGTACGTCCAGTCAACGCCGCCAAGCTGATTTCCCGCGTTATGGAAATTGCGTGAGGTCAGTATTGAGCCAACATATGACTCTCCCCCGAATGTGTATTTGCCTCTAAGTACTGCCGACATCGAGCCTTCGCCTGACTCAACAAAATCGCTTCCCTCTTCTCCCGGAACGATGAACGGGCTCTGTTTATCATAAGACAGCACTGTAGCATACGTAAGTTTCCCTGTCTTCCCGATTATTTTCGTTGCAAAGTCAGGATTATTCACCATGCGTGAATAGAAAGGGACGACCCTTCCACCGAACAACTCGGAGCCTTCAAGGAAGAACGGACGTTTTTCGGAATAGTAAAGCGCAAACGAAGAATTGACGCTGATTTGCTGTGCATCCGATTCTACCTGGCTGAAGTCCGGATTGACGACGCCTTCAATAAGCAAATCAGAATTTGGTGTAACTTTGAATCCAATTCCCATCCTGCCCTGCGGTTTTCCCTGGGAGAACAGGGAATTGGGATCATCGCTGTCATCAACTCCGCTGTGCTGAAACCCCACTATATATGGAAGTACTTCAAGCTTCAGTGGACTTTTAACTTCGTCCAGCCCCGAAAGAATGCCGCTTTGGCACATGAAGCAAGGGTTATCGCGGTCACTGGGAGTCCAGCAGAAGTTATACCTGCTGTCACGCGGATAGATTCTCATCACGAGCAAATTCCAGCCGTCTTTCCCGTCCTGCGGAAACCTGATGGACGTGTAGGGAATTGCCATTTCCACGCAGTAACCATAATCAGTCACCTGCCCGGCTGACGTCCATATCATATCAAATCCTGAGTCTTCATTATTGCCGGTACGCATTAGGTCTCCCTGAATGCCAAACGGGTTCACGAACAATTCGTATGCATGTTGGTTATCGCGGTAGGGGTCAAGCATGATGCCGACAAAGTCATCAGAGAATATCTGATCGCGGTCGCTTTCATGAGCTCTGATCTTCCGGGGTTCGGTGTCATAACATTTGAAGGCGAAATAGAGGTTTTTGTCATCGTGCGTGGAAAAAAATTCTGTTCGTTGTTTGGCGGGAAGATTATCGCCGGGATTTATTTCATATTTCAGTTCTCCCTTTTCGGCCCCCGCCCATTCTGCTTCATCCAGCTTTCCATCAATAATGACGTGGGCGCGGGTTTTTCCGGAAACACATTTATACGGTTGGGACAGGACATTCCCCTCCGCGAAACAATTAAACACCAATAATGTCAGTACGAGTAACAGAAGATTCATCGATTGTCCTTACCATAAAAATAGTTGCTATTGAATTTACTTTCTGTTCCGCAGCAATTCCCAAAGAATTATATGAATGGATTATTTCGCTGATAAGTGGATTGCTCCTCAGGTATTAGCTGCAGACAGGCTTTAGACTTGGGTTTGGTGTAAAAGGTTGTAACCGGTCTGCCAAAATAAATTGATTTGCGTTTAATCTTCATTTGTGTTTATATTTGATGAGTTATTTGCTGTTTTTTGTTGTTGTTACCAAGGTAATCCAAGTGATGGTCAAATTGAGTTTTTCTTATCAGAACCCGCGGCATGAGCCTGTATCTCCTGTAAGTTTTATAAACAACGATAAATTAGTGACTGAAAACGGTTTATGCCACGCTGTCACCTATGACAGCACTTTTTCCGTTTCCGTATTAATTGAATTGCAGAATCGAGCGGGAATGTATGACACCGGCTGAATTGATACACGTTTATACAGCGGCTTACCGGTGAGTATAACACTAAACGAAGCAGAATGGTTTTTGGGGAAGCCATCAATGCACCGAAATTTTTGCTGAAAAATCAATACATTAGAGGAAATACAAATATGATTTATAAATATTTATTGAGTTTGATTTTGCTTTTTGCTGTTTTGGCCTGTTGCGGATGCGATCCACAAAATAACAACGTACATGATAAAGAGTATACTCTCTCACACGTCACGGCTGCTACTTGCTCAGGTGGAGAATACTATGAATTAAGTTTTGGTGATTTATCAGGAATAACGTTCGGTGGATCATCTAAAATATCGTTTCATTATAAGGTTTGTGGAGATTATCATGATTCTCCAGGTGTTTCATTATCTTTGTGTAAATCCTCAAATCCTGCTAACGTAAAATATTTCGGTAATAATTTTGTCAAACCACCTGAAGAAGGAGACTATAGTGTAATATATATCTTTGACTCCAAAGAATACTATACACTGACAATTCATTTTTTTAATAATGAACAGGATGTGGGCACAAAGGTACTACAAATCCTGCCCGGTAACGCAGTTTTTAACATTTGCGAGATATTAACTGGAGATAATAAAGTAAGGCCTATATCAGCTAATAATAATGGTTATAATGGTGTCACTGGGCTCAACACCCTATTTACAGATTGCAAAATAAATTTGGCAATAAACACGCCTCCAAATATTTCGCCTCCAGAAAGAATGTTTGAATCTATAAACCAGGCTATTTCTTGGGTTAAAAGTGTTGTTGCCTGTACATTAAATACCTCTGTGATTTGTGCTATTGATGATTGGACAATTCCCGAAATATCAGCAAACGGGAAAATGCTTGGAATGACAAGTATGAGGAATGCCAGCACAGGCGACCCTTCGTTTTCATTTGTATTATGCGGCCGAATAAACTCAGGGGATATTGACCTTGATATTAGGGCAAGGCAAACAGTGGAGGTATCTGCCCATGAATTAGGTCACGCTCTTGGAATAAACGGAGATGATGGCGGTTATACAATCCCATTAGACCCGCCTCATAATTTTATTGGCACTTCTCAAGACCAGAATGAGTGCATTATGTGCAACATGCATTTCAATGATGTCATTCCAAAAGATTTTTGTCATGGTGCAAGTAATGGTATAAAAGGTCATCAGTTTTTTCTTAAAGGGGAGATTAGTAACGGCGCCGGTAAAAAATGCTGGCTTTATGAATAATAATAAAACGGAAATTTTATGAAAACACTATATATAAACAGCCTGATTCTGATTTGCTTTTTATACCCGTTGTATGGGCAGAAAACATTAAGCATCACCGCTTCTCTGTCAAAAACCACGTATTTGGTGGGCGAACCTGTCGAATTACTGGTAGAACACAAGAATGAAAGTTCAGCCATTATAAAAAAGAATTATACGCCAGACGTGGACGTAAGAATAACGAATGGAAAAATTGAACGATTTCAACCCAACTATAGTTCACTTGACTTTTCAGCTGCCCATCGGGATTATCTGCCAGGCGAAAATACTTTTTATTATATTGATCTTTGTCAAGACTTTGGGAAGCGTTTATTCAAAGGAGGAGTAGCCGGATATTTTGAGCCTGGTAAATACACCATAGTTGTTAAGTATGGCATTAGGGGAAGAAAACTTAATAAAAAGGATATACATTTTACTGTGGTTGGACCCACAGGCGCCGAACTCACCTTTTTTAATTCTGCAAGGGAAATAGTATCGGACAAAATGAATAAAGCAACAGTAGAGGAACTTGTAAATTTACATGGAAAGTATCCTAACAGTGTATATTCGCCAATAATTCTAGATATTATTGTTAGCTGTTATCTCTTTACCTGTCCTGATAAATATAAGGCAAATAAATATAGATATGAAATCGTAGAAAAATATTCGTGGGCTGCCGTCGCACAAGGAATGATTTCCGGAGTCTTAAAAGAAAAACATAGCAAAGAAGATCGAGTTGCACTTCTAAAGAAAATTACAACAAACTGTAAGGGGCATAGCATAGAAAAAATATATAAGGAACAATTACAGAAGGTGTTGCAAGAGTGAACGAATCCAGATTAGCTTTGCTTGTGATCTGTTTTTGTAACGCAATGTTCGCGCAGCAGACTTTGCGGGTGACTGCTTCATTGCCAAAGAAGGTGTACTTTCTTGGCGAACCTGTTGACCTGTTCATTGAACACACGAATGTAAGCTCTGCAATAATCAAGGCGAAAGATGTGGGTACTGTAGGCGTAAGCGTGCTGGATGAAAAGGGAAAAGAATTAGATGACAGATTTAGCTTTTCCACTTTTAGCCCGGACAATCGTGATTACCTCTCAAATGAAAGCACTTACAGGAATATTTGCCTTAGTGAAAGATTTGGAAAGCTTCTGGACTTAGGTTGTGCAATCGGATACTTTGAAACCGGGGACTATACCGTTATAATAGAATCAGGCTTGCGAGGTGGGTATACAACGCGGACAAGAATAAAGTTTAAGGTTCGTAAACCAACAGGTGAGGAGTTGTTCGTTTTCAATTCTGCAAAAACAATACTTTCAAAAAACTTGGTAGATGCGTCAGCCGAAGCACTTGCAAGATTGCATGAAAAACATCCCAGAAGTGTTTATTCACAACAATTCCTGGTACTTCTTGATGCTTACTACGCTTATACGCATAAAGACCTTGCTAAAGTAGATAAATACAAAAACGAAATTGTCGAGAAATATTCGTCTACTTCTGCTGCGCAAGCAAGAGTCCGCTATGTTTTGAAACAAAAAAAGACCAAACAGGAACGAATTGAGTTTTTGCAAAAGATCAAAGAGAACTGCAAAGGATCAAAAGTGGGGAAAATGTATGAAAAGAATTTGCAGGAAGAATTGAAAAAGTAGGATGTCGGAGCCTCTGAATTTCTGTGATGCTGACATTTGCGCTCAAAAATATTCTTAGAAGTATATCTTCTATTGTCCTTGCCAGTCAAAAAATAGATTAAGTTTATGTCAGTGAATCGATTAAAAATATTTTTTGATCTTTCTACGCAATTAATCATTTGTCGCGCGTATAAGTTTATTGAAATTCAAGCAGGAGCGAATTGAATATTTGCGAAAACTGAAGGGGAAAAGCATAAAATCGAAAACAGAAGGCATATATGAAATGTGCACAAAGAATAGGCAAGGTAAATAATTTAGTTTTCTTTCTTTGTGCTTATAGTATTTCATATCCAAGTACCTGTTTTCAAAATGATTGTATACTCAAAAATTTGTAAATGGTAAAAGCATTCACTTAAAAATGGAGCAAAAATGACCGTAAGATATTTATTTATTATTGGATTAATTTTTTCGTACACTTGTTATCCACAGTTAGGTCGAATAAAGGCAAGTGTACCGGCAAAAACAAGCTCCATTCAGTACGACGAATTTTGTGTTAGGTCAGTCCTTTCTGAACTGGAATTTTCGCTCCGTAATGGGAAAAAAGAATTATTAATACGTAATGTTTCGCCTGAAATTTTAAGCCAAATTATTCCGGCAAACAATATAATGAAGTTAATATCGGTCAAAGATGATAAGACAATAAAATGTTTTGTGCATTTAACTGATATAAAAATTTCATTCGTAGATAACATAGCAGAAGTTGAATTTATAGTGAGAGAGCAATCTTCGGATTCTTCTTTTAATGAACGTATGACCTTAGCCAGGGCTTCCGAAAGTTGGAAGATCGTTAAATCATCAAAATTTATTGAGTATTTTGTAAATAGAATTGTTACTAAAGTTGACGATAGCAATGGAGATAGCTGTACAGCACTCCTAAATCATAATACAAAAGAACTATCGGGGAAATCAGTAATTTCTACAGACATTGCGAATACAACAGATATTACGTTATCTGTGATGAATAGTAATACGTCAAGAACTTCACTCATGCAGTGGCCGATTATGTATGAAGGGACTAATCCTAAATATTATATTGATAAAGCGTATACCAAAGCAAATATTGGAAGAGATATATTTAATCAACCGACCGATGCAAAAGGTACAGTGGGACGAAACACTAATAACAATATATGTGTGTTCGCGGATAATAAATGGAGCAGAATAATAATTGCAGGTACGGATGCTTCCCGGAACAATCCATGGATGAAATCATATGGAGACAACACTATTGATCAATCATTGCGATCCCCTTCAAGTATAACTCTGGATCAGGATGGAAATATTTATGTATTAGATGAATCTACCCGAAAAATATTTCAACTAAAGTACTTGGATGACGTGAACCATACAATAACATTTGTTCGAGAGGTTACTCTTCCGGGTGTTCAGTATCCGGCAGATATATGTACTGATATTGCATACGGATATAATGGAGCACAGAACACAATATGGGTTGCAGATAAAGATGGTAATGCAGTACATAAAATTACATCGGATGTAAGTTCCGGAAAAATGTTTACAGGGGTTGTTAATCCATCTGGCCAAACAATTACATTTACACGACCTGAAAAAATTCTGGCAAATTTTGATGACTCAGGCCAAAAGTGTTTAGCCGTAATTGACTCTGATAAAAAAAGGTTAATAATTGTTACTAGTATGAGCATTCCCTCAGGCAATATTTTGTCAGGCAATTTCCAAGTTTACAATTACGTGGCCGAGACAAATAGTTCGCTAAACTCCTTAAGTGTATATCCATCTGGTCCCGCATCCGCCCTTTGGGTTGCCGATCCAAATAATGGCGCATTCCATGTTTTTGATGTTCATTCTCGGACAGGATATCTTGGAACTGTTAAAGCAAACCTTTCAGCTAATGCACCTTGGCATAGCCCAAAGCTGATAATGTCTTTGAGCGGGATTCATACATCAGGTTCGCCTTACGTGATTGACCAGTGGGATGAGAATCAGCATGGCATTACTGTATATGATCAGGGAGCCGATTTAGGAAACATAACTTCAGTGCTATTTGATAACGGCCTTTCTGATTACGGGGTAAATGTTACTGCATCGTGTTTTGATCTTCAGAAAATCCATTGTGACTTGTACCGAAATGGAATCTTGATCAACGATTTATCTTCACCAGCATTATATCTCCCTTCGCGAGGTAATATTGCACATATCGGATTGACTGAAGTTAAAGGAAACCCTATAGGAGTGTTAACATGCCGTTTTGTTGCCAAGAGCTGGGGTGTTCTATCCCAGTCTGATTATTCAATTACCAAGAGTATTGACTTTGCTATGCCGCTCCGCGCATATTTTAACGGCCCTTCAAGCTTTCATGGCGATGTACTGACTTGGAACGTTACCCCTACAAGCGGATCGGGGCAGTTTACCTATGCTTGGGATGCAAATATTTCAGGTCTTTCAGGTTGGCAATCCTTAAATACAAACAGTCCGACGTGCATTTGGGGCACACCAGGTCAGAATAAAAGCTTCACTATTCGTTGTGTTATCACCGATAATGTTACACAGCAAACAAAAACGTTTTCACAATTTGTAAGCTATATAACGCCTTACGGAGAACTACAATCAAATGAAATCTGGCCAAGCGGAACAATAACGCTGCTGGGTTCAGTTGTTGTGCCTCCTCAATATACATTAACTATCAGTCAGGATGCTTTTGTTTACTTTCCGGCGGGCGCATCCCTGACTGTTAACGGAGTCTTAACAGTGCAGGGGAGCGATTTCTTTCCCGTTGTTTTCGACCGGGCCGGTACTTCCGGTACCTGGGGAACAATCACCTTCACCGGTGCCGCGGCAAAAAACTCAATACTGGATCATGCGACTATTTCCAATGGCGCCGGTATTCAATGTATTTCCGGAGCGGATGTCACCATCTCTCATTCGGTGATATCCAATTGCACGAATGGTATTTATATCTCTTCCGCAAATCCTTCAATTCACGATAACAGTATTAAAAACAATCCGGGGAACGGCATTTATGGAACGGGCACGGCATCAAATTATGCAAATATTTACAACAACAGCATAACAAAGGAATCAGGAACTCCCGGGTATCACACCTGCCTCGGTATATATTTGATTAATGGCATGAGCACTTACGCAGGGCATAACGACATAAGCGGGTTTAACCAGGGCATGTATTTTGGCGGCGGGTCTACGGCTCAGTTGGGCACATTAAATGACGACCGGCCAATGCCGAACAACAGGATACAGAACTGTTTAACCGCAATAACCAGCAGTTGGGGAGGCGTTTGCGATGCCGGACAAGATGATCACACACACGCGGACAACAGTATTTTTGGAAATACCCGGTCGCTCTTGGCGGCAAATTCAAGCTACATTTATGCGGATTATAATTATTGGGGGGGCAGTAATAATACTCCGAGTATGTACTGCGATGCAGGCAGCGTTATTGTTTTTGACGATTTGGTAGCTGAATCCGATCCATGGTTTGGGATCAGCTCACCAAAGCAGGATGATGCAAAAACAGCAGTAGTGCTGCAGAAAAAGGAAGCTCCGGGGAAAGGAAGTGATATCAGGGTGGGATTACGATTGGAACAACAGGGCAGAATTGACGAAGCGGTCACTCTGTACAAGAACATGATCAAGTTTGATTCGTTTGCTGAACAGGCAATGTCCCGCATCGTCAGCCTGAATTCCCGGTATAAAAGAGGGGATGATCTGGACTTTTTAAGTTCTTCGAGGTTGAAGGGGAACAAGCACCGTACGCATATCAGGAAACTTCTTGCAGGAATTCAGATGAAGAATGGGGCGTACGGCCAGTCAGCCAAATTATATGATGATATAATTTCCGATCCTTCAAATGATCATGAAAAATACGATGCAATGTTCAGCAAGTTTTTCGTTTTGCTTCATGAAGCAAATGATGCCGATGGAGCCGCACGAATTCTTGATGCCCTAAAAAAACTTCCGTTGAAAAAGGTTGACGATGAACTTGTCTCCAGATTGGATATGGCTCAAACCGCCCTGGACAATTCTCTTGGCGGAAAAGAGCTTATGAACCGGAAGGCGGGCAGGGGAACTGGTGTTGTTATACCTACTGAATATAGCTTATCCAATAATTATCCCAACCCGTTCAATCCATCAACGGTTATCAAATATGAGTTACCGTTGAATAATATGGTATCGCTCAAAATATATGACATTTTGGGACGGGAAGTGAAAACGCTGGTAAATGAGATACAAAATGCGGGCAGCTACTCTGTAGTGTTCAATGGCAGCACTCTGGCCAGCGGTGTTTATATTTATACGCTTCGCTCCGGCAATTTTTCCGCAACAAAAAAAATGATGGTGGTCAAATAACCCCGTTGATTTATATGATTTCACAAATAAATTATTTAATCAGGAAGAATTATCCTGAAAATCCCGAGATCAAATGATGTCAGAGTAAATTAATCCTGGCGAAATCAGAATACTCTATAAAGCCTTGCTCCAAAAAATTTTGAGGCAAGGCTTTTTTTATACAGTTTTCACCCCTCCGCCAGGCGAAGCACCAATACCTTAGAGAATGGCAGTATAAACAACAAGTTTTTTGATTTGGCACTTTTCATGCAATCTATTTCCAAGTGACAATCTTCCTAAAATATGGTATATACCCTCCAAAATCGGCTTGTTACTTAACCCGGTTTATCCGTAATTTATCCTCGAAATAAACCGTTTATAACCTAATCCCCTTAATTGTCCATCCGGACAATTAGCTTTCAATTTGATCTTATCAATAAATATGGCTGTATGAAGAATTTTTGTTTTCTGCTCGTTTTCGCATTTCTGGCTTTCATTTCCCCGGCAACACTCAACGCGCAATCCGGAGACGGAAACAGCACTGTAACCGGCTTTGTCTATGACAATGTTTCCGGGGAAGCACTCATTGGTGCCAACGTCTTTTTGAAAGAGGCAAGACAGGGCGGCGCAACAAATATCAGCGGCTTTTTTGCAATTCCTGATATAGCACCGGGAACCTACTCGCTTGTCTGCAGCTATGTGGGTTTTAAAGTGTATTCTTCCACTGTACAGGTTATGAGGAAAAGTGGTTCACCTTTAATCATTAAACTGTTACCGCATTCGGTTGAAACCGGAGCTGTTGTTGTTTCGGCAGATTCCATACGCGTCATTGATAAACTTTTTGAGAAACCGGTTTCCAAAATAGAGCTTAACTCAACACAAATTAATCAGATTCCGCGCGTGGTTGAGGCCGATTTACTGCGTGCACTGCAAACGCTGCCGGGAATAACGGCCCTTTCGGATTTTTCATCGGCGCTCTACGTGCGCGGCGGAACTCCGGACCAGAATCTGTATATGATTGATGGTGCAGATGTTTATAATCCGGAACATGCATTTGGCATATTCTCCACCTTCAACACGTACGCAATCAAAAAAGTTGAAATATCCAAGGGCGGTTTCGGCGCGGAATATGGCGGACGATTATCCTCAGTTCTTGATGTTACCAATATTGACGGGAACCGGAATACATTCACCGGAGTGGTGAATGTGAGTTTGCTTTCCGCAAGCACCACCTTGCAAACCCCGCTTGGTGATTTTGGCTCGCTCTCCGGTTCCATCCGGAGAACCTATATTGACAAGACCTACGCAAAGTGGAATAAGGATATACCCAACTACTATTTTTATGACGGTAATATAAAAGCGTTTCTCGACCTGGGCATCCGTGACAAGGTGACACTCAGTTATTTTGGCGGACAGGATAACCTTGACTTTCGGTTCAATCAGCAAAATTCGTCAAAAGGTTTCAGCTACATTTGGGGAAACCAGTCCGCATCAGCAAACTGGCGGCATCTGTTTGGCAGTCAGTTGTTTTTTACCCTCTGGACTACTTACAGTTCTTTCGGTTCCGATTTTGATTTTGAACTTGCAAACGTGAAAGAGAAAAACCGGCTTTACGATTTTGCCGTGAAGGGTGCGCTTGAGTACTATGCCGCCAAAAACATTTCAGCCAAATTCGGATTCGAGGAGAAGTTCATTGCCGGGTTGCTCCAGCAGGATTTTCAGAATGGCAAAGTTGACGTTTCAAAGTCGAGGCGCCACACTATGCTCTATGGCAGCGTCTCAGCCCACCTCATTGATAAACTCCAAATTGAAGGAGGCCTGCGCACCAACTTTTTTTATTCTGATAGAAATTTCGTCAACTTTGAGCCACGGTTCAGCGCCAAGTACCGCCTAGGCGATACCTACAGTCTGAAATTCGCAACGGGCAAATATTATCAGTACCTGAACAGGATCTCACGGCTGTTTTTCACCAGCATATGGACTTCTGTAGACGATAACATTGATCCATCATCTTCCTCGCATTATATCTTAAGCTTCCAGAAAGAAGTTGATCAGATATATTCATTTGAAGTTGAAGCCTATTATAAAACTTACAACAGCATCTATCAGTATAATCAGCTTTCATTTGCCGATGCGACTCCGCAATCGTATGAGGGGACAAAACCAGTCTACGGATCGACAAAGAGCCTGTTTAACCGTGGCGACGGAAAATCGTATGGATTGGAATTTATATTCAAACGCGATGTGGGACCCATTTCAGGGTGGATATCCTACTCGCTTTCAAGAACAGAATACAATTACGCCGCCATCAACCTGGGAAAGATGTTCATTCCCCGTCAGGACCGGACATCCATAGTGAATGGCGTGTTTAACCTTGACTGGAATGCATTCTGGGATCAGGTATATGACCGGGAGTACAAAAAGCGGGACACCAAGTGGCTGATTGGAATAAATGTGGTGTATTCAACGGGACAACCCATAACTGTTCCCGCATCCGCTTACCTGGTGAATTCCGTTCCGGACTGGAATGATGTTCAGCACTCCGGGCTTTCGTTCTCCGGATATAATTTGTACCCGTCACAAATAGACCAATACCGGTTGCCTCCGTATATACGGCTGGATTTCAGTATTACGTATGAAATACAATACAGCGGCTGGACCCTGTCGCCCTATCTCCAGGTATTTAACGCGGGCAACAGGAAAAATGTGTGGTTTATTGATTACGAACAGGAATTCAAAGACGGATTGCTCAGGCAAACGGTTGATAAAACTTCGATGTTACCCCTGCTGCCAAGCATCGGGGTAACTGCAAAATTTTAGACCCGGGCTTCGCATGCCCACAATGGCAGATGCGTTAAACAATACCGATATGAACTTATATAATTGTTATACTTTACTTCCGGCTGAACCGGTTAATGAAATTTGGATCTCACTATGAAAATGAAAAATTATTTATTACACATTCTCTGTTTACTTCCGCTGGCTGGACTTGTTTCCTGCGGGGACCCGAACATTGATATTACGTCAATTGCCTATGAGCCCAAGATAGTGGTGGAGGGATACCTCTATCCCGGTGAACCGGTTCACAACATAAAAATAACCAGGAATTTTCCGCTTAATCAGACACTGGATACTGCATCGTTCATAATACCAAACGCGAGCGTCAGAATAAACGGGGTCAGTTTGACTTTTGATCCGGTGACGTTTTCCTATTATTCAGATGCAATAGTTGTTGCCAAGGGGCAGACCTATAAACTTGAGGTGAATGCAGTTGTGGCGGGTCAGAATCTGCAGACAAGCGCAACAACCACGGTTCCCGCCCAAGGCTTCAGGCTGTTAACCAAAGAACTTGGTGACACGCTGCACTATGGTTCTGAAATCACTCTGAAATTCATTCCGACTGCCACAACAAATTTTTATGCATTCTCCATCAGACCTGATTCGGCCAGCGTGGCCAATTTTATTTTTGACAACGAGTTCCGCAAAGACATTAAGCCGGAAGACGTTGAAAAGGACCTGAATAATTACAGGTTTCAACTCGGTTTTATTATGAATCTTCTGCCAAGTGCAACCGACACCACATTGCAACCCATACAGAGTTTTGATACCTGGTTCTATTCCACATACAAGGTTATTGTGTATGCCGGAGACGAGAACTTCAAGAATTTCGTGTTGACGGCTCCAAACGTCAAAGAATTTGACGGCAACTTTCACGAACCCAAACTTATTCTTACCGGTAATGGTATTGGTGTCTTCGCATCCGCGATAAGAGATACGGCATATTTTACGATCAACAGATAATGCTGATTACATAAACGGATTCTCTGAGTATTTGCTCAATTAGAGAGTCCGGTCTCTTTCTAACTGCTTTCATGATCAACAGGGGAAATTCCACAAAGGAATGCGCTTGTAATACAAGCACAATTTCTCAAGCCATAAAAGCCCGCTCCGTTTCGTCGCATTTAACAATCTGCTTTCATGGGGATTTTTGTGGATAAATAGCGTTTTCACGTCAAATTCGCATCGTTAAAGCTTTCTTCTACTCCCCTTCCCTCCGTTTCGTCGATTTATGGTTTCTCTCAAAAACAATTTTGCCTATATAGAGGCAGGCAAAATAAAGGTTTACTTTATCGATTAAGTGGCCGATTTATTGGCTGTGGCAAACGATCTGTGGAATCCGAAAACAAAAATGGTGACAGGTAGAGTTTCACAGAATGGTGTACCCAAAAATCGATTCGCCTTGGAATAACTGACCGTACAGAAATGTTTTCCCGGCGACTGAAACCGATTACAGTGAATTTTCACAAACAAATAAGAGAGAGATGTTCGTATGAAAAAAAGTCTCACTATTTTAATCGCGATTGTGCTTTGTCTGGCATTCAGCAAGACTTCACTGGCACAAACGGCTGCTTCTGCAACGTGGGCTATGAGTACTGCAGCAGTGGCAGCACCCTCCGTGTCCGGTGCTGTGTCTGCAACAACAGAAGTACTTACGGGCCTTGAATTTAACTCCACCAGCACGGTTGGCGGTTTCACTGGCGGAAGGTTGCGGGGTACTGGAAATACGTGGCCAACTGGCCAACTCGATTATATTTCGACGAAATACCTGGAATTTACCGTATCACCTACCGCCAATAGTTTTACTGTGTCCTCAATTGGTGTTAATATGTGGGCAGCAAGCAGTAGTACCATACGTGCCAGCATTTACTATTCGTTGAATGGTTTTACCTCATCGACGCAAATCAGAGATGGAAACGGTTCCGGCAACTTATCCACTTCAACGGTGACTGCATTCAGTTACACCACCCCTATTTTGGTGCCCAGTGGAAGCACGCTCACCATTCGTATTTATCCATTCATCTACAATTCAACAAGCGTCTCAGGCAAATACTTCATTGCCAACAATCTTGTCGTTTCAGGCTCAACTTCAGCACTTCCTACATTAACAACAACAGATGCGTCAGAAATTCTATCTACGAGCGCAAACTCAGGCGGGAACATTACATCAGATGGCGGAGCTTCAGTAACGGCCCGGGGTGTTTGTTGGAATACTGCCGGCACACCAACAACGTCTGATTCTTATACGAGTAATGGCACCGGCACCGGAAGCTTTTCGAGCATTTTAACCGATCTGACAATGGGAACAACCTACTATGCCCGGGCCTATGCCACGAATAGTGTTGGAACCGCTTATGGAAATCAGATTTCATTTACCACGTCCTCCTCGGCCTCCCTGCCAACTGTAACAACAGCGAGTATAACGTCAATATTGCCAACCTCTGCCGCAGGTGGTGGTACTGTGATTGCCGATGGCGGTGCTACAGTTACGGATCGTGGTATTTGCTGGAATACTTCCGGTTCACCATCAACAGCAGATGCATTTCAGTCAAATGGTTCCGGATTGGGAACGTTTTCTTCCACGTTGACTCCATTACTGTCGCTTACAACCTATCATGTAAGAGCCTATGCAACCAATAGCGTCGGGACAGCCTACGGAACAGAGGTAACCTTCAACACCCCTCTCCATTATTATAATACACCAAGTACGGATATTTCGGTGCCTTCAAATTGGGGAACTGATTTGGGTGGTGGTGGAACACATCCATCCGATTTCACTTCGAATAACACAACTTATTATATCTATGGAACAGGCGCAACAATTGGCTCGGCGGTAACTTTCTCAGGAACCGGTTCAGCAGTAGTACTCGGCGATGGAACGACAGCAAACTCACTGGTGATCCCTGAGGCTTACTCTCTTACCGGCACGATAAATGTTTCAGCAAACGCAACACTCAATATTCAAAACACGAGCGGTTTGACATTTGGGACACTGGACCCCAACTGCCAAATCAATTATGATGGTAGTTCAAGCCTGACATTACTTGCAGGATCTTATACAAATCTTGCAAGCACAAACGATGCCGGGGCCGTTAGGACATTACCATCGGGAACTATTTCGGTATCCGGAAGCTTTAACGCAGGTGCTGCCACTTATGATGTTACCGGAAATACGTTCGTCTTCAATGGTTCGTCAACACAAAACATTACTTCTGCAATTTTTAATAATCTCAATATTAACAACTCATCTGTTATATCCGCAAGTAATACGGTTATCCTGGCAGCCGGAGGAACTCTTACAATAGCAGCCTCAAAAACGTTGACCGTTAACGGAGTTCTGGACAACAAATCAGTTAATACGGTCGCGCTTGGCGGCGGTCTTATTATCTCGTCTTCAGGTGAATATCAGGCAGATGTTGCTTCCTCCAAGATACCTGCTGCAACATTTCAGGCAGGCTCAACCCTGCATATTTTAAACTCTCTCGATGCAGGTCTTGGAATTCCTGCCAGTATTGGAGGCAATGTTATTTGCGATGTTTCCGGCAATCTTGGGGCCTGGATGAAATCCTCGGTTACCATAGGAGGGAACCTCACAGTTCTGAATGGCGCCTTAAATAATGGGACAGGCGGTTCATCACGGACGCTCCTCGTGCAGGGAAATATGACCATCAGCGGGGGTGAATATGACATAGCCGGAACCGCAGCTGTTTTAACCAACCAAACATTGACTGTTTCAGGGAACCTGACGGTCAATGGCACTGCAAAGCTTTATGCTTCGAGCAATAGCACGGCCGGGACTGTCGGGACCATAAACATTGGCGGAAACCTCATTCACACAGCAGGAGAAATAGGACAAGCATTAAATGCAGTGGGCGGGGCAGTTGTATTTAACAGCAGTTCAACAGCACAATCAATCGCATCAATTGGATTTGCCAACAGCCCCACTATCACGTTCAACAACACCTCTTCAGGGGGGTTGACCTTAGGTTCAGATCTAACGCTCAATGGGACTTTAACATTAACCAACGGTGTTCTTACGCTTGGCTCTCAAAATTTAATCCTGGGCTCAGCAGCAACCATCGCCGGCACACCATCTGCCACTGCAATGATCTATGCCAACAGCACAGGTCAACTGAGACGATCAGTTACCACCTCCGGCAGTTTCCTGTTCCCCATCGGCGATGTTTCCGGAACAGCAGAGTATACACCGGTTACACTCACTGCTTCTGCGGCTGCATATTCTTCAGCATATTTAACAGTTAATACGACACGGGCTAAACACCCAAGCAATACCAGCTCGACGGATTACCTGAACCGCTATTGGACAGTCAACGCTTCAGGATTCACTGATTTGGTTTACAGCGGTATATTTAACTATACGACAGGAGATGTAGCAGGAAGCGAATCACTTATTTTTGGTGCATTCCATTCCGGATCCACCTGGCAGAATGTTGGAAATGTGAATGTTATAAACCATAATTTCACCACACCCAATCTGGTCGTTTTGGGTGACTTCACCTGTGCAGACGGAACGGTTGTTCCAACCTCACCAATAATGACGGTTTCAACAAGTGGCATTGGTTTTGGTCATGTTGATCGTAACACTACCTCCGCCGAACAAAGTTATACTATTACAGGTTATTACTTGTCTCCGGCAGAGGAATCTATAACCATCACCGCCCCCACCCATTTTGAAGTGTCAACCACAAGCGGCTCAGGGTTCAGCTCCTCAATTACACTTCCCTATACCGGAAGCACATTGAGCGCAACAACGATTTATGTTCATTTTGTTGCCCCAAATGTAACGGGGCCAACTCAATTCACCGGAACACTGACGAATACGGGCGGAGGTGCAACCGTACAGAACATCTCGTTGTCCGGTACAAGCCAAATCTCAAACGCTGAATTGGGAGTTAATATTGTTGTTGCAAAAGACGGCTCAGGCGACTATACTACCATCCAGGCCGGAATCAACGCGATCCCGACAACACATGATGGCATCAGTCCTTATAAATTATTCATACGTCAGGGCTTTTATCACGAAAAAGTAAGCGTACCGGGAACGATTAGTGATGTGCTTATTGTTGGCGAATCACGTGATTCAACCATCCTCGATTACACTGATTATGTTGGGATGAGCGGGACCTCAGATGTTCCGGGAACGAGTAGTGTTGAAACAATCAAAATCAACGCGAGCAATATCACGTTCAAAAATATGACAATCCAGGACACGGTAACCAGAGAACGAGCTGTTGCAATAAATATCACAAACAGCGCCGATAAAGTCACCTTCCGGGACTGCAACATATACGGTCATCAGGACACGTATTATTTTTGGAATTGCTACCGTGTCTATCACATCAACTGTAAGATAACCGGCTCAGTTGATTTCATTTTCGGAACCGGACTTGCAGTGTTCGACAGTTGCAGTCTTGAAGTCAACCGTAATGGCGGTGTTTTAACGGCAGCTTCAACCACTTCGAATTTTGCCTATGGGTTTGTATTCAGGAACTGCACCATAACCTCCGTAGCCACAGGGTTCGACGGAGCACCGATCACCAGCTTCTATCTGGGACGTCCCTGGCAAAATAATCCCAAAACAACATTCCTGCAGTGCTACGAACCGGCGACACTGGCTGCTGCCGGCTACACGCTCATGAATTCAGATCCGGCAGCATCAGTCAATCAAAACACTCTCTATGCCGAATATGACTGTTATGGGCCGGGATCTTCTTATGCAACCAGGGCGACCATTGCAGGAAATGCGAATTATGGCAGACAATTAACGTTGGCAGAATCGCAGAATTATACACTCGCAACCATATTTGCGGCTGCATCAAAAACAGACTCACCGTTCCCCAATGGCGATTGGATGCCTGAAGGTGCAACCACATTGCTCCCGGTTGAACTGAGCTCATTCACCGCCGCAAGTGTTGATGGCAAAGTGACGCTAAAATGGAAAACCGCAACTGAAGTTAACAGCGCGCGTTTTGAAATTGAGCGTTCAAATAAAGCAGAAAACGCAGCGTGGAAATCCGTTGGTTCAGTTCGCAGTGCAGGCATCAGCAATTCACCCAGGGAATACAGCTATACCGACAATCAGTTAGTAGTCGGGAAATACAATTATCGTCTCAAGACGGTTGATAATGACGGAAGCTATGCATACAGCTCTGTTATCGAGGTAACAGTGGCTGCTCCGAGGGTATTCACGGTTTCTCAGAACTACCCGAACCCGTTCAATCCTTCGACAGTTATAAATTTCTCGCTGCCGCAAAGCGGAAAAGTATCTTTATCGATATACAACGTACTTGGCCAGAAAGTTATGACGCTGCTTGATGAGACACTTGAAGCAGGCACCTATCAAAGAAGTTTCAATGCTGCAGGACTGGCAAGCGGAACATACGTTTATCAGCTACGGGCGGGAAATTCGGTTATCACGAAGAAGATGCTTCTTCTAAAATAACCACCGACCATAAAAACTAAAGTACTTCTCTCTCTTTCTCTCGAAGAGGTTGTCTCAAAAAGGCAGCCTCTTTTTTTTTATTCTCAAAATGCCCGCCTTATGGAATTATGCAGACCGGGATGCGTTTTCAACAATGAGCTATCAAAAAACGTCCATTTACCTGATACAAACAATCCATGGTGAGCCGGCACTCCCAAGAACCTCCAAAGGCTGACCAATAAATCCGAAGGGACAACCGGGCTACAGACAAAAGAGCGGAGAGTAAGTATAGAATTTCCCCGCTTCATCGATTCGTGATTTTTCTGATTCGGTTTTTTTTATATATTATGTATAGAAATAAAGGTTAACTTTATCGATTAAGTAGATTTCTTAGTGCCGGGTATGCTTTCCGTCTGCCGGGCAAGTGGAAACAACTGCATCCGAGGTAAGACTTTCAGGAGGTTTCCTGCAAGTGCAATTCCTGATTTCGTTTATGCGCTGGTTTTTAACAGGCAACAACATTTATGTGATGTCAACATCATGGTTTATTTTGGAAAATCAAATGATTTACAGTCACTTTTATTTGAAGCATACAAATGCAGGATCAGCTATAGCGTGAACAATATTTTTGCCCACCCGTCTGGTTATGTCTCGAGCGTATTGCCCGCCAACTTTACAAAAGTGCAATCTGCAGCCTTGGATTTTTTTTCTCTCCATAACCATTCGGCTCTCAGTCCGATACCAAAATCAATTGGCTTTGGACACAGTTCTGCAATCGGCTCCAAATTTTACTTTTCATTAACGACCATATTGTGGGTTACTTACAACCGTAATTTTGGACTGATCAAAATCCAATTGCTTCTTCTCGCGGCATACGTACACAATAATGCATCCGCAGAATACACCATGCCGAAAACTGAAAAAGGCAAAACAGCTGGACGCTATTCGTTGGAATTTGCAGATTGCAGTTTCGACGAAACGATCAGTTTGAAGCCAACAGTGCCAGGCAGCGCGAACGGGAATGATCAGCAACGGGATGTCCGCGATAAGCTTTTCCCCATGCTGACTTGTTCCAATCTCAACTATCTCCCGACATATTTTTTTTAACAACTTGAAAGGCCAGATCAATGAAAAACTGTTTCACTGTATTCTTTATGGTAGTTACGCTGCTGTTTGGGCAGTCAATCTGTGCACAAACAACAGGCGACTATCAGTCAAAGATGTCAGGCAATTGGGCTGACATCACTTCGTGGCAAACCTATGATGGCACTGCCTGGGTTGACGCAACGGTTGCTCCGGACGGCACTGCAGGCACGATCACTATTTCAGCCAAAGATACAATAACCGTTGCAGCCGCACTCACTGTTAACAGTGGTGTTTCTGTTGTCGTTAATGGCTATTTAAAATCGACCGCCGGGATAACCGCATCCACCTCTGCACCGCTTTCGTTTACCTTCAACAGCGGCTCAACCTATGAGCATGCTATGGCAGCCGGGTCCATACCCATGTCAACCTGGAATACCGGTTCAACCTGCCTTGTAACGGGTACAACATCTGCTTCACCAGGCAATGCCCTGCAAAATTATTACAATTTCAAGTGGAATTGTGTGGGACAGTCCACAAACCTGAATCTTGCCTGGGATAACGTTACCATCGGCGGGAATATTACTGTTACAAACTGCGGAAGCACCGGCACTGCCTATCAACTTCGGTTAACAAGCGCAGCAACCACGAGAACCATTACCATTAACGGTAACATTTTAATAAATGGCGGTTTCCTTACCAGTAGCGGTTCCAGCGGAGCCGCGCAGTATAATATTACGGTAAAAGGGAACATTTCGGTTGAAAGCGGGAAATTTAACTTATGCGCGGGTTCAGGCGGATTTGGTACCTGGCGCCTGTGGGGGAATATGTCAGTTGGCGCCACGGGACAATTTGTTGTTCCGTCAAACAAAACAGTAAACACGCGCCTCATTTTTGCAGGCGGTGGCAACCAATCATATACGTTAACCACCGGCGGCACGAACACCAACATCAACTATGGCGTTGAGAACAACACAACAGTCACGCTTAATTCACCTCTCACCGTTGGAAACGGAACGCTGGGCTATCTTGTATTGACAAGCGGTATGTTTGTAACAACAGCAACCAACTTGATGACGCTGGCCGCGAACGATACTATTACCACCGGGACAGGATATATCAGCGGGCCATTAGCCATTACGCTTGCATCCGCATCCCCAAGCACGCTAACCTTTCCACTGGGCAAGAGCGTTTACCGGCCTGTTATACTAAACATCACTCAAGATGCTGCAACCTCGACGGTTTATACCGGAGAAGTTTTTGAATCGGCACCGCCGGCAAACACACTGCCTTCCACATTGGATGCGGTGTCATCTGCACGCTATTTTAATTTTGTAAAGGGAGCAGGCGCAAATGTTGCCACCGCAACCATCCAGCTTAATTATGATACGAACGATGGTGTAAACGTAACCAACAAGGACAATATCAGGGTTGCAAAAGATGATGGCGCGGGCGCATGGGTAAACCTTGGCGGCAGCGGCACAGCAGATAATACCGGAAGTGTATTGTCTAATTCATTTGGCACTTCAACTGCATTGGGCACGCTTACAACAAACAATTTTGTTGTCGCCCACGTGAACCCGGCTTCAGTGGCAACCCTTCCAACGCTTTCGACCAATGCAGTCACCTTGATATCCACCACCTTCGCAACAAGCGGTGGAAACATTTCAAATGACGGAAATGCCGCCATCACTGCAAAAGGGGTATGTTGGAGCACGAGTACAAATCCAACAATCGCAAACAGCTTTACGAGTGACGGTATCACTTCTGCAGCCTTCACAAGTTCAATAACCGGGCTAACCGCATCGACCCTCTATTATGTCAGGGCCTATGCCACCAACAGCGCCGGAACTGCTTATGGAAACGAAGTTACGTTCACCACGCTTGCAGTGCTTGCCGTGCCAACCGTTACCACCGCTCCAGTGACTGATATTATTAATACTACTGCTACAGGACATGGCAGCGTGAGTGAATGGGGCGGCTCAGCAATTTCCGATCGTGGCGTATGCTGGAGCACTTCGCATACCCCAACTCTGGCCAACGACTATAACAGCGTCGGAGCAGGCAGCACCGGAGATTTCACCACACCCATTGGCGGAATTGCATTGGGAACAACCTACTACGTTCGCGCATATGCAGTGAACGAAACAGGAATTGGTTATGGCGAGGAAGTATCATTCGCAACACCGGCGCCGCAGGCAGATGTTTTTAAAAAGGTTGCACAGGATGGCAGCGGCGACTACACCAATCTGTTCGATGCCTTTGCTGCAGTTCCTTCAAACTATACCGGGCACTGGTTTATTTATGTTAAAGCCGGAACCTACTATGACAAAGTAACGCTTCCCGCGGGCAAGATAAACGTGGTTCTCGTTGGCGAAGATAAGAACACCACCATTTTGACCTACGATGATTATGCAGGAAATAACCGCACAACGCATGGAGTATTGAGCAACGGCACGAACACCTCCTATTCTGTTGCAATTGACGCGAGCGATTTCCAGGCACAAAATATAACATTTCAGAACACGGCTACAACCGCACAGGCTGTTGCCCTGAGAACAAATGGCGACCGCCAATCATATTATAACTGCAGAATGCTTGGTTATCAGGATACGTACTATACGCAAGGCGGACTTACCGGTCCGGACAGAATATATAACAAAAACTGCTATGTCGAAGGATCGGTTGATTTTATTTTCGGACGTGATGTAGCATTGTTTGACAGTTGCACTATTTATTGCAACCGGGAAGGCGGAACCCTCACCGCTGCCGCAACTGAAATCGGTTATAAATACGGCTACGTATTTAAAGACTGCACCATCGGATCACTGGCCGCTGGAGTTATTGGATTTGATGGGAAAGCAATGGTATCATTCTATCTGGGCAGACCATGGCAGGCATATCCCAAGACCGTATTTCTCAATTGTTATGAACCCGCAACACTCAACGCTGCCGGATGGACGCTGATGGGCCCCAACCCTGAATTGTATGCCGAATATGGCTGCACCGGACCGGGAGCGGTTGCAAGCAGACCGGTTATCTGGGTACCAACAAGTCAGCCTTCAACAATCACCCCTTCACAGGCGGCTGATTATACCATAGCTAATATTTTTTCGAAGAAGAATGCCGGTGCCGGGTTCACCTATGCCGGCAATTGGACACCTTCACTCATTCCGTATTCGGGTGGCCCAGTTTCAGTTGAAAATACCCCGATTATACCAAAGGAGTTCTCGGTATCACAGAACTATCCAAACCCGTTCAATCCATCAACGGTTATTACCTTTGCCCTTCCACAAAGTGCAAAGGTTTCTTTAGTGGTTTATAACACGCTGGGACAAAGAGTTATGACATTGGTGGATGAAAACCTCGATGCAGGCACACATTCAAGAAGCTTTAATGCAGCCGGTTTGGCAAGCGGTACGTATTTGTATCAGTTGAGAGCAGGCAGCAGCATCGTTACAAGAAAAATGCTTCTCCTTAAGTAATCAGATTCCTGCAGTCTGGTAAAAGACCGCATAAGAACTAAAAAGCCGCCCTGGAACTGCTCCGGGACGGCTTTTTTGCTAAACGGTAGCTGGGCTATAAAACAGACTTGAGATATTTCCCTGTCCAGGATTTTTTGTTTGCAGCTATTTCTTCCGGAGTACCGGCAGCTACTATTTCACCGCCTTTGCTTCCTGCTTCGGGGCCAAGATCAATAATATGATCCGCGCACTTGATCACTTCAAGATTGTGTTCGATAATGACCACGCTTTGTCCGTTCCTGATAAGCATTTGGAAACAGTTAAGCAATTTCTGAATGTCATCATAGTGCAGACCGGTTGTTGGCTCATCAAATATATAAAGCGTATGAGTTCCCTTATCCTGGGAAGTGAGTCTGTTAGCCAGTTTTATACGCTGCGCCTCGCCGCCCGAAAGCGTGTTTGACGGTTGACCCAACTGCACATAGCCAAGCCCGACATCAGAGAGGGTTTGCAGATACTTCAGCAGTTTCGTATGCCCATGGAAAAAAGGAATTGCTTCATCAACGGTCATTCGCAGCACATCAACCAGGTTTTTCCCGCGATAGAGTACGTCGCGTACTTCTTTTTTGTATCGTGTCCCTTTGCAATCTTCACATTCGAGATAGATGTCTGCAAGAAACTGCATCTCCACTTTAATAAATCCGTCTCCTGAACAGGTTTCGCATCTGCCCCCGGGGACATTAAAGGAAAAGAAACCCGGGCGATAGCCTTTGGCGGTTGCCTGATGGGTGGAAGCAAAAATCTCCCTGATGATCTCGAAAGCCTTAATGTAGCTTATCGGATTAGACCGGGGTGTTTTACCAATTGGGGATTGATCAACAATTTCAATTGCCTTTATCGCTTCAACACCGGTAATGTCTTTTGTTTTACCAATGGTTGGCGGGTTCATACCTAGCAATTTGGCAGCTCCGCCATAAAGTACACCATGGATAAGTGAACTCTTACCGGAACCGCTGACACCGGTGACCACCACCAACTTCTGCAAAGGAATTGCAACCGTTACGTCTTTAAGATTGTTTTCGTATGCACCGTGTATTGTTATCGCTTTACCCGGGTTGATGTTTCTTGTTCCCGGAATCGGAATTTTCTTTTTTCCGCTGAGATATTGCCCCGTAAGCGTGTCCTTGCCGGTGCTCATTATTTCGTCATACGTTCCTTGGAAAACAATTTCCCCGCCGTGCTTACCCGCTTTGGGTCCAACATCAATTATCTGATCTGCCTCGCGCATCATTTCAGGATCGTGTTCCACTACGATGACTGAATTTCCCAAATCACGGAGGTTTTTTAATATTTTGATCAGTTTGCTGTTATCCCTGGGGTGAAGACCAATACTGGGTTCATCCAGCACGTACAAGGTGCCAACCAGCGCAGAGCCAAGAGCCGTTGCAAGATTGATGCGTTGCGTTTCCCCGCCGGACAAGGTTGCACTATAGCGGTCAAGCGTTAAATAGCCAAGGCCAACATCGTTGAGGTACATGAGCCTTTTCACCACTTCTTTCAGCGCTACATCAGCAACCTTGGCATCATACTCCGAAAGCCTGAGTGACTGGAAGAACGCCAGCGCATTTTCAATTGGCATAAGAGTAACTTCGTGAATGGACTTATCGCCAATTTTTACCTGAAGTGCCTCTCTCCTTAAGCGACTTCCGTTGCAGGCATTACAGGTGGTATATCCCTGATATTTGCTGAGAAGGATACGTATATGCATTTTATAAATATCTTTTCTGAGCTCTTCAAAGAATTTATCAATGCCGATAAACTTATCGAAACCGTTCTTAATGAGCTTCACCTGTGCTTCGGTCAAATCGCGGAAGGGTACATCGACCGGTATTTTGTATTTCTTTGCGTTCTGAATAAGATCGCGGTTGTATTGGCTGAGACGCAGTCCGCGCCAACAGGCAATGGCGCCGTCAATAATGGTCATGTTGGGGTTAGGCACCACCAGATTCATATCGATGCCAATGATCTTTGAGAACCCCTGGCAAACAGGGCACGCCCCAAAGGGGTTATTAAAGGAAAAGAAACGGGGTTCAGGTTCTTCGTAGCGAATGCCACAGCACTCATAGAATTTATTAAACTCGGATATCTCTCCGTTCTCCTGATTGATTGCAACCAGCCGGTTCTCGCCCTCCTTGAAAGCGATTTCAATGGAGTCAGCGAGTTTCTCACGCATGGCCCCTGCCGTGATCTTAAACCGCTCCATCACGATATATAGTTTATCCTTGGATTTCGGCGTAAAGTCCTTTTCCGAAAGATCGATATACTCGCCCTTATAAAATATTCTGAAGAATCCGCGTTTCCGGATGAGTTCCATCTCATCCTTCATCTTGCGGCCCTCATGGGTATGCAACGGGAAACCGAGCAGCCATTTGCTGCCGGGTTCCTGTGTCTCAAGGAAGTCCACCACTTTGCCCGTTGTTGCCTTTTCAACAATTTTACCGCAGTTGAAGCAGTATGTTTTTCCTATTCGGGCATAGAGCAGGCGAAGATAATCGTATATCTCAGTAGTTGTTCCTACCGTTGAACGGCTGTTTCGTGATCCTGTTCGCTGCTCAATAGCAACAGCGGGACTGATGCCGAGGATGAGATCGACATCCGGTTTGTTCATCCGTTCAAGGAACATACGTGCATAGGATGAGAGGCTTTCAACATACCTGCGCTGCCCTTCGGCATAAATAGTGTCAAAAACCAACGATGTTTTACCGCTTCCGCTCACACCGGTGACTACCACCATTTTATTGCGCGGTATGTCTATGCTTATATTTTTTAGGTTGTGCTCACGTGCACCCTGAATGACGATCTTCTTCTCGTCCTTCGTAGCTTTAATCTGGATCATTATATAGTGTTGTTTCCAATTTCAAAAAGTGTAACAAGGTAAAATACGAGGTAGTTCATAGAAGACAAAGAAAATGAAAAGATTTATTGGGAATAGGAATGTGGGCATTAATTTGCCCCAAATTCCCCCGAAAACAGCGAAAATGCGCAATTATCGGTTACCGGGACACCACATTAGTACCACAGGCTGGATATTATCCTCAGGATCAGCTTAATAACCCCCAGAAAGTTCGGCAGTAACTTCCATTAGCGTATCTGTACGTCCACAGAATATTCCAATGCCGTCACCGGTAACATTCCACTGCTGATTTGTTCCGCTGCGCCCAAAAACATTATCGGTGGCAAGATTGGATGACTGTGACATATAATAATTATAATACGGTTCATCATAAGAACTCACCTGTAATTCAAGGTTCAGAGTCCTTCGAAACCAAACCAGTTGATTGGGGCAAGGTCGTGATTTCACGATGACTTTTCCTGAAGCGTCCCTATCTTTATAACGCGCCAGATCCCCCATAACAGAATCCTGATAACTGAATCCGCTAAGCCGCCAGGCAGCGCCATAAACAGCATCGGTATTCGGATAAACCGTTAACTGAACGTAGAAGTTGGTATCCTTGCCATTCGCCTTTAGATCATAGCCCATGGAAGGATTTTCATACCGAAAATAGGTCGGAATTTTTGTTGTAGCTGTAGCAACAAGGTTGTGCCATTTGGCAAATATCGTATACAGGTCACCCATTTGCGCGCGTATATTATAATCACCACGGTATTGTTGATTTCCTATATAATATAGCGGGATAGTGTCGTTGGTGTTATGCACCATGAATACGTTTGCATCAACCACCTCAGCCGCGACTGAATCATAGGCTGTCCAGGGCGGTAACGTAGTTGAAATATAAACGTGCAGCACATCACCGGCCTGCACAATGCCGCGAATGACCAGTTTTTGCTTATAAGCCAAATCGTTCGAAACGACAGTGTCGTTACCGCAGCCCGCAATTAAAAGCATAAATAATGATAAAAAGATTAAGTTTCTCATGTGTCCGTTTGTTATCTCTGTATCGTGAAATTTTCCAAATTTTTCAAGCATATGTGTTCCCGCCAACCATCTCAAAATCTGGCCGAGAGAGTTAGGCTTGGCAAAATGGGGAACAAGGTGAATTGTTTCAGCACCGGGTTGTTCTTTCCGGTTTTTGCGTCATATTCAAAAGTTAAATAGCGCGCAAGCGCATTGTGACTGTTATAAGCATTGTACACATTTAACGAAAGCGACAGCGGCAAAGCACCATACGTAAGTTTATATGTGCATGAAATATCCAATTTATGATATGCCGGAAGGCGGTAATTATTAACACCGGTATAATCGAGATAAACTTTTTCCTGCGGTGTGCTTTCCTGATCTATAAAGCCGATTGGGTAGGAATATAACCCCGTGGGCATGGTATATGCCTGCCCGGTGCCATAAACCCAGGTTGCACCGAACTCCAATTTGTCACTGATAGGGTAAATCAAAACGGCCGAAATATCATGCCGCCGGTCATACCGTGGATAGAATTTTTTTCCGTAATTGATACCGTCAAAGTATCGGTTTGTCCATGCCAGTGTATATCCCAGCCATCCCTGAATAGCACCACTTTGTTTTCTAAGCAGAAGTTCAATGCCATAGGCATCTCCTGACCCTTTAGTCAGTTGCTCTTCAATGGCGTGCCCCACGGAAATGACGGCATTGTCGGCATACTCATACAGATTCCGCATATCGTTGTAATACGCATCCACCGAAAAAAAATATTCCGGACCTAACATACCCGACTCAAATGAAAGGCCAAATTGTCTGATGGTCTCTGGTTTTATTTCCTTGGTTGAAGGGAACCAGATGTCAGAAGGAAGCACGATATCGTTCCGGGTGAGCAAATGTACAAACTGGTTTCCCATAGCGAATGCGGCTTTTACCATTGATGTTGTTGAAAGCCGGTATGCCACGGATATTCTTGGCTCAACGCTCACATAGCTTGCCTGTGGAAATCCATAGATACGAACACCGCTGTTGGCCGAGAGAAGCGGTGATATTGTCCATTCGTCCTGCACATAGAAAGAGGCCTCAATGGAATTGAAGTTCCGTTTTGCACGCGCATCAGAAGTCAACTCATCCGAATAATAATTATTGTTGCTTATGGAAAAATCATGGTAAATGACCTCGATGCCATCTTTAATGTTATGCGTGGCTGAACTGAAATATTGGCCGTCAGCTTTCATTGAAAAATCGGAGAGAGAAGAATAGGCGTAGAAATCACGGTGATACAGGGAATTAAGAATATCCTGAATGATGGTGGTAAAGTTATAATGCGTGGCACTCACGGTGATCTTCGTAAACCGTGAATCACCTTGCAGATGCAGCCAGTTTACATTAATGACCGCGTTGCTCCATTGCACATCGTATTGTGCATCCTTACTTGCCGATGGAGAATTCAGATAATCAGCACTGTAATAGGCACTTATGGTTGCTTTATCGAATTCGGAAAAATAGTAGCTGTATTTTCCATTTAAATCGTGGAAATGATAACGCGGCAAATTTGAACCTGAGCTGACCGCATCCTGCACGGTGCTTAAGTAATTGGCTCGTCCGCTCAAAAGATAGGTGGCTTTTGCAGAGACCGGGCCTTCAAATGAAGCCCATGATCCCAATGTGCCCAGCGCGATGGCGCCTGTTGTTTTTTCACGGGAACCTTCTTTGAGCGTGATATCGAGTACGGAAGACAGCCGTCCACCATATTCCGCGGGAAAAGAACCTTTAATGAGTTTCAGATCCTTAACCGCATCGCTGTTGAAAGCACTGGCGAATCCGCCCAGATGAAATGGATTATAGAGCATAGCACCATCAATAAGTGTTAAAGTCTGATCAGGCGAACCGCCGCGTACATAAAGTCCGCTTGACATTTCAGTTGCCGTGGTAACACCGGGGATGAGAGTCAGGCTTCCAAAAATGTCAGTCTCGCCTCCGCGTGAAGGAAGCATTTTAAGCAATTCAGGAGAAAGATTAATGGCGCTGATGGTGAAGTTGGAATCTCGGTTACCCTGAACGACAACTTCGTTGAGTGTGGTGTGCAGAGTACTCAACCGGATCTTAATGAACGGGTTAGGTGTTTTTTCATCAATAAACACACTTAAAATTCCGGTCGCATAGCCAATGAACTGGGCCGAGATAAAATATTTTCCGGCAGCCAAATCAGGGAAGGAAAAGGTTCCAATCTTATTAGTCACTGTGCCTTTTATAAATTTGGTACGCAAACTGTCATTATAAATTACGACCGCAGCACTAATAAGCGATTCACCTGAGACAGCATCGGTCACCTGCCCGGAAATTCGGCCGGTTAGCTTTTGGGCATGCAGTTCAGGAATAAGTACAAAAATCAGTACCAGCACAGAATGAAGAATTAAAGATTTCAACGAAAAGACTCCCAATCTGTTGAATAGACGCTAAGTAATAGCTTAATTATAAAATACTAAAAATATGGCTTAAATGCGATATAGCAGCAACACTAAATTGATTGCTCAGCAATCAGGTATTAATCGGTCGAATAGGCTATAAGCCTCATGGTGGGTGTTGTATAATTCATTCCGCCCGGAATCCTGCTTTTAAGGCCTTGTGAAATTGCTTCGCCCAATACGGCTTCGCAATAACATATTCTTATCGGCGAAACACTCACATGTGGCATTCCGGCGCCGGCAACTTTCTGCCGATCGCTTCACATTACCATTAAAGCGGTTGGTCGCATTCACAGGCGGGCTAATTTCCGGGATAAAAATGGAGTTGTCCATCAATTTCCGCCCATCATATTTTGCGATAGCATTACAAACAAAATTGGTATTTTACCGGAGCATAATCTTATCATTATGGATAACACGCAGTAATGAAACATGGCAGAATACAGTATGTTAATTTTTCCGGTTTTGAATAAAAGCCAGCATCAATGACAAAGAGAATACAATCATACGAGATTCTCTCCACGGTCGGTTCCGGCGGCATGGGGGTTGTATATCAGGCAAGGCATATACTGCAAAACAAGCTATATGCCATTAAGGCGCTTTATCCGCAATTCTGCAGCGATCCCGTCACCCGCAAACGATTCGAGAACGAAGCGCTTATTTTAAGCAAGCTTTCCGATCCGAACATTCTGAAAGTTTATGATTTCTTCGAATTTGAAGGCGGCCTGTATATTGTTATGGAGTATATTGACGGGAAACCACTGTCAAGGATAATTGGAAAAGAGACCGGGCCTATCCCCTTTACCAAGGCACTTCCTCTATTTATGCAAATACTTTCCGGTGTTGAGCACGCGCATGCCCAAGGCGTTATCCACCGTGACCTGAAGCCTGGTAACATCCTCATAACTCCGGACGGCACTGCAAAAATAACGGACTTTGGCATTGCCAAGATCGAAACCGGGAACAAGCTCACCGGAACAGGCACGCACATCGGAACCCTCTATTATATGAGCCCCGAACAGATACGCGGTGAAGCCGCCACACAGCAAAGCGATATCTACAGCCTGGGAATAACGCTCTATGAAATGCTGGCAGGAAAAACTCCTTTTCTCTCAAGCCCGGATATTCCGGAATTCCGCGTGATGGAGCAAATTGTCTATCAACCGCTGCAGGACCCCAGAAACTTCTATCCCTACATTCCTGAACCGCTTGTTGCAATTATCATGCATGCTGCGCAAAAAAATCCGCAAGACCGGATCCGGAGCGCTTCGGAATTTCACCAATTGTTAAAAACATTCCTGGCAACTCCCGGCACAGGAACCAATGAAACACCGGTAAAGGAATTTCCACCTTCTCCTGTCTCACAGCCCGGAACGGAACCTGCGAAGGTGCAACCATCGCCAACTCAAACCACGAGCCATCACCCGGGACCCGGGACAACAATAGAAAGACGGCGACGTAAGAAGCGGATATCCACCGTGTGGCTTTCTGTGGGACTAATCCTGTTTTTCACGGCCATTTATCTTATCAATAAATATGATCTGCTGGTAAGAAAAGGCCCCCCTGTTGTTCCCGGCGACACCGTTGGCGTGTTTGTGCAAAAGGAAGATATGGCTTGGGTTGAAGCCGGCCAGTTCATGATGGGAAGCAATTTTTTTGATGATGAACAGCCTATTCATCAGGTGCAGCTTGATACGTTTTTTGTAGACAGGAATGAAGTAACCGTTGCCCAATATCATAGTTTTTGCGAGGCAACCGGAAGAAAAATGCCAAGAGCACCCTCCTGGGGCTGGAAACAGGAACACCCTATAGTTAATGTATCATGGGAAGATGCCAACGACTATGCAAAATGGGCAGGGAAAAGGCTGCCAACGGAGGCAGAATGGGAGTATGCTGCTCGTGGCGGCAGACGAAGCGGGGGCGGCAAATACAGCGGAAGCAACACGATTGGTGACGTTGCGTGGTATGCGGACAATTCTGATTTTACCACACACCCCGTGCGCACCAAAAAGGCAAACGAGCTTGGCATTTATGATATGAGCGGCAACGTTTGGGAGTGGTGCGAAGACGGTTACAGCGAGCACTACTCAGAGGTACAATCACCCGCAGTGAACCCCGTTGACAAAACAGCCGGAAGAAAAGTAGTTCGCGGCGGAGCGTGGTTCTATGATGAGACCAGTGCCCGGGTTGCAAACCGGAGAGGTGAGTCTGCAAGATATAAAAGCCCGATGATAGGTTTCCGGTGCGCGGTATCGAGACAAAAACAATAAGTCACATTCAGCAATTATGAAACAAGCATTGTTCAGCATAAGTTTATATAGGCCGTTGACGGTCCTGATCCTGCTTCTGGCAGGCAGCAGTTTATTTTCCGTGAGCAGAGCGGCCGACTCAACCTATTATTTCCGCGACTACCAGATCCATATCTCCGGCAACAGTGCCACAGGAGGCAGTGTTGCCGTTTTTAAGAATAACGCATTTCGCAACGTACATAAATTCGAATCCGAAATCGAATCGCTTGCTTTTGTTGATTTTGCCGGCGATAAATCAGTAAAAATAGCCGCCCGTCTTTATACGGGTGGAGCCCATTGCTGTTTCAGCATTGCCATTATGGATATCATAAATGATTCACTAACCGTGCTCTGCACCAAAGACCTGGCGAACTGCGATTTTGTTATAAAAGATCTGGACAAAGATGGCAAACAGGAAATAGTTACGTATGATGACCGGTTTGCTTATGAGTTCACTTCTTTTGCTGAATCCCGCTTTTATATTTCGATTTATCATTTCGAAAACAATCAGCTTCTTCCCCAGAATAAAAGTTATCGCGACTTTGTTTATAAAGACATTGAACGCCTGAAAATTGAATTCGAAAAACTGATGCAGGATGGCTATACAACGGACCGGGGTGAACGCGCTTCGGGTTTTGCCCCGCAGGCACAGGCAATACTTGCAGCAATTGCAGGTAATTACTATTCATTGGGTGAAGAGCGTAAAGGCTTTTCGCTTATTGAGAAACTCTATTTTGGGGCTGACAAAGAGCAGTTTACCGCTTATTTAAAAATGAAGCTGTCCTCAAATAATACTATTTCCTATTCTGATTTTCTCAAACTGAACAAATGAGCAGCGGGAAAGCAATAACCGTTCTTTTACCGGTTTACAATTCCGGTCAGTATATTCTCCCTGCGATACAGAGTATTCTTGCACAAACGCACAAGACATTCGAATTGCTCATCATTGACGACGGTTCGACCGATACCACCGCAGAAAAAATTTTCACCTTGAACGATCCCCGAATCCGGTATGAGAAAATTCCTCACGGCGGATTGGGACGCGCACTGAACTATGGCCTGCAGCATGCCTCGCATGAAATTGTTGCGCGGATGGACGGTGACGACCTGGCCCTGCCGGAGCGTCTTGAGAAGCAGCTTGCCGTATTTAGCAATGCACCTGCAAACACAATACTTTCCTGCAGATATGCAATGTTCACGGGAGACAGCATTTGGGGTGTTGTGAATTCACCTCCCGGACATGAAGAGATAGTGAAACGGCTCCCCCTCCATAATGAATTGATCCACATTGGCGTGATGTATAACCGGAAATTTATTATTGAAAATGGCGGATATTGGGAAAATATTTTCGAGGACTATGAACTTTGGCTGCGACTAAAGGACAAGGCAAATTTTCACATATTCCCCGAAGTTCTGGTGATGGTGCGATACCGCAACGATTCGCTCTCCCGTATGGATACAAAAAAACAGTATCAACGCGTGTATGAAATTGGAACAGAAATGTTTGGAACGGACGCTTCATTGCGTGCATATGGTCTCACGGAAAATGAACTGCCTGCTATTCGTGGCTGGCGGGAATATTTTTTTGGTGACAAAGCATTGGCCAGGAGCTACTGGAGAAAGGCAGGGGGAGCGCTCATTAAAAACCCAAAAATGCTTATTGCCTATTGTATGACCTGGCTGCCTGAATCAGCATTCATCACATTCAAGGAAAACCGGCTGCGATTCCGCATTAACTATATCCTTTCGTTTTTTAATCGGGAAAGGAAAGCATTGAGGAAGGTGCTCAAAAGCTATCTGTAGCAAGACTGCTCCAGACAAACGAGTGGCGCTGAAGGAGAACAATAAATCGCGAACGTTTTGAACAGGTTACCGGCGATGCTGACACGCGGCAAACCGGACTGGTTTTTACGGTGACTCTGCAGCCAAATTTCTTAAAATTATTAAATGAGCGACCGGACACTTATATTGCACAATGATTTTTATTCTTGCATACGCAAATTCTCCGGCATAATACGCAGCAACCGATGAAAACTTTTTTCCGGAACCGCTATTTTCAAATGATTCTCCTGCAGGGATTGCTGGCAGAAGGTTTATATATTGCTTATCTGCTGTTGGATTCATCGTTTGCATTTAAATCCAATATGCAAAACCATATCACGCTGTATGCGCTTGCCTTCCTCCCCTATCTTGTGGCCTATCATTATATAAGGAAATACCGGAAATCGGCCAATCAGACGCATGAAGCGCGATCAATTCTGCTGACCGGCATCGTTGTTTTCGGGTTGTTATTCCGCATCACGTTGCTGCCTACTCACCGTTCCACATCGGATGATTATTACCGGTACCTGTGGGAAGGCAAAGTGCTGATGCATGGGCATAACCCCTATGCAATGAGCCCAAATGATACATCGCTTTCGTATTTGCGCGATTCTACCATTTGGAATCACGTGACATTCAAGAACTACACGTCCAATTATCAGCCGGGAGGGCAGGTTGTGTTCGCCATGGCTTATGCTATCGGCGGTGAATCGATGTATGGTCTGAAGATAGTATATCTGCTGTGCGATGCCCTGCTGTTTCTTGTTCTCATCCGGCTGCTGCGCAAGCGCAATTTGCCGGACTATTATCTTCTCATTTATGCATGGCTGCCTCTTCCGCTGTTTGAGTATTATGTCAACGCTCACCTTGATATTGCCGCCCTGCCCTTTTTTGTTTTGGCTATTTTGTTTGCTGCCGAGAACAAATACTGGCGAAGCGCAGTTGTCTTTTCAGTTTCGTTGCTCATTAAATCATATGCTATATTTGCGCTTCCCTTTTTAATTAAGCGCTTGTCCCTCAAGCAAAAATTTGGTTACGTGGCCCTTGCAGCAACGCTGGCTGTGCTTGCCTATCTGCCCTTTTTAAATGAGCAGCGTTCAGTTCTTGAAACATTGACCAAATATTTGCGCAACTGGGAGTTTAACGGCTCGGTATATAAACTGGCCGTTTTGGTGTTTCAGGACTCTATGCGGGCAAGGTTGGTTTGCACTTCACTTTTCATAGTGCTTGGCATCGTTATCTTTTTCAAGGGGAAAGACTTTCTCAAATCGATCTACTGGACCTATTTTTTAGTGATCATATTTGGCACCACGGTATATCCTTGGTATCTTGGATGGCTTGCAGTGCTGCATCCGTTTGGAGAACTGACTGCGGTCACGTCCCTGTTTTTCGCCATCAATCTGTCGAACTTCACGCCGTTCGGCGATGTATGGGTGGAACACGAATGGGCCATTATTCTGGAATATCTTACTGTCTTCTGCTTCCTTGCGTATGACGGGTGGCAGATTTATAAAAAAAGAAATAAATAAAACAATAAACTGGATGAACAATGAAAATACTGATTGGCGGCGATCACGCCGGTTTTCCGTTAAAGGAAGAAATTAAGCAATATCTTACTGGAAAAGGCATAGAGGTAATCGATGCGGGAAATACCGTGTATGACGGACTGGATGACTATCCGGATTTTGCTATTGCGGTTGCACGCAGAGTTGCAGCGGGTGAAACCGAAAAAGGGATCATTATATGCGGCAGTGGTGTGGGTGCATCAATAGCGGCAAACAAAGTTGCCGGCGCACGGGCCTGTTTATGTCACGACACCTATTCAGCAAAGCAAGGTGTTGAGCACGATGATATGAACATTCTCTGTCTGGGCGGAAGAATTATTGGTGGGTCACTGGCGCAGGCATTGGTAGATGCATTTATTCCCGCTTCGTTTTCACACGACGCACGTCATGAACGGCGGTTGAATAAAGTTTTGGCGCTGGAGCAAAAATAAGAAAAGCGGCTCAAGCCGCTTTTCTTTACTTAATATCGGTTACTTTTGCGATATCGTCGAGCTTAACAAACTGCACATTAAACTTATAATTGCCTTTTTCTGATTTTACAGACCGGACAACTTTCACGTTCACGCCGCTTTGTTTTTGCTTTTTCGACTTGTCAACAAAGGTTTGTTGTTTAGCCATTTGAACTATCTCCTAATGTTATTCCCAATTATACGAAAAAAAACCCCGAATTCAAATATCCGGGATTGGTACTTTTTTAAAAAAGGCTCAATATTGGGCTCCGATTTGCAAACTTTGGCAAAAATTACCCTTCGGGAATATTTTCAGCTCTAAAAATGCGAAAGTGCAACTGTATTTCCGGGGAATTCACGCAACACTTCTTTGTCGGCTGTAACAAGTTTTAGGCCGAGATCCTTTGCCAACGCCACGAATTCGCAATCATACGCAGAGCATTTGCTTTTAGATACAAGGTCAATCACTTTATCTGATGGTGTCTGAAATTCATGACCATTCATTAATCCTTCGGCCATTCCCATAATGCTCTTTGCTTCATCTGTTGAAAGCAAGGCTTTTCGCATATATCCGGCCAGAATATTCCGGAATTCCGACCGCCACAATGTTGGTGCAATCCAGTCAGTATCCTTGGTAAAACAGGCCTCCGCCTGTTCTGAATACGGGGTAGGGAGGAAAAAATATGCCAAAACGTTTGAATCAACTACAATCATGCCCTTCCTGCGCGCTTTACTTCGTCAATTGTTTCCGCGTCCGCAATAAAACGGAGCGAATTGCGTAGTTGCCGGACCTGCTCAATATACTCATGAGGATCAATTTTCCGGCTTCTGACAATTTGCTCCAGGCAGAGAATGATCTCACTGTTCACACTTCTTTTGTGTGCTTTTGCGCGGATTTTCAATAGTTTACAGATATCATCAGGTATGTTTTTTATTGTCACAGTTGCCATAAAAGCATCCAAAATGGTTTCAAAATGGTTCCGATAAAATTTAACAATTAGTTTTTGAAAGTGCAACAGACATTCTGTGCCTCTGTGACAACTTTTTACATCTCTTTACCCCCTCGTGACACCTCTGACAATTCACTGCTGTAATTTTACATCGTAACGAACAACAATTTCAAACACAACACAAAATGGAGTCAGTCATGTTAACAGGCAAAGTTCAAACCGCGATAAAAGCCACAGCGCTTTTTGTATTTGTTCTCTTCGCAGCAGCAGCAGGAACCCAGGCGCAATCATTCAAACAGATGGTCAACTCAAAATCATATACAACAGGATTGCAGAATCTCCGCGCCGGTATTGTTTCGGACAATTTGGGAGTAAGAAAAAGTGCGATCTATTTTGCCGGGAAATACCACGTTTCCGAATTGACCAACGATCTGCTCGCTCAATTGCAGCGCGAGAGTGACGCCAATTCCAGAATATTGATAGGAATGAGTATCTACACCCTGGGTGAGAAAAAAGGGATTGAGGATTTGCAGACTTATGCAACCACCGAAAAGAATCCCAGAGTTAAAAGAATGCTGGAAGAGATATGCAACCAATTTAACTTTAACACCAGCAGCAATATTGTTTCTGTAGTTGAATAATGTCGCTTTAACACTTTTAACAGATTAGAATTAGTTTTAATTTAACTGACATGCAAAAATTATTTTTGATTCTCGTTTTTTTAGGCACAATGCAGTTTGAGTCGGTTTGTCAGCAAAACCCACAACTCCTCGGGTTAAATGGTACCTGGAGATTTTCCATCGGGGACGACATGGAAAGGGCAGCACCCAAATTCGATGACAGCCAGTGGGATTTTATCAATGCCCCTTCCGCCTGGGAAGAGCAAGGATACTATGGCTATGACGGTTATGCATGGTACAGGAAAGAAGTTTATTTTCAAAAAGCATGGCGGTCAGTAAAGCTGCAACTGCACATGGGTTTTATTGATGATGTGGACGAAGTCTATTTTAATGGGCATCTGATCGGGAAAAGCGGCTCGTTCCCCCCAAAATATAAAACAGCGTATACTGTGTATCGCACTTACACCATACCTTCTAATTATATAGTTTATGGCGGCAATAATGTAATTGCGGTAAGAGTTTTTGACGCAGAACTTTCTGGAGGAATTTTGCGGGGCGACCTGGGTATATATCTTGCCGGTTATCAGGCTATTCCGGATCTTGATTTATCGGGCCAATGGCGTTTTTTTCTTGGCGATAACCCTGAATGGAAGGAGCCGTCCTGGGATGACAAAAGGTGGGCTTTCATCAGTGTCCCCTCTTTCTGGGAAAAGCAGGGATATGACGGTTATGATGGAGTTGCATGGTACCGGAAAAAATTTAAACTTCCGGAAAATCTGGCCAATAAAACGTTGGTGCTAATGCTGGGAAAAATTGATGATATCGATGAAGTTTATCTTAACGGACAACTCATTGGGTCGACGGGACACATAAAGCAGAACCCGAAAGAAAGTGAATTAGGTGAATATTATCAGAAATTCCGCGGATACTACATTCCCAAAGGCCTGCTAAAGACAAAGGGTGAAAACACTCTGGTTGTACGGGTATATGACGGCTTTGTCGATGGCGGCATCTATGAAGGCCCCGTTGGAATAATCACCAGCGCCAGATATGTTGAATTCTGGAAATCTCAACCCAAACCGGCACAACAAAACCAAAATTCCGGGTTCTGGGATTGGTTGTTTAATTAGGATCACAATATTCAAGAATACGCGGACTCTATTGGGAAATGCCGAAAAACCCTGAAAACGCCACGACAGAACAGCCCCTCAATTCGCAGCAACTTCATTCCTCCACCATTACCACAATTCTTTTGTAATTACCCCCAAATCTTCTTAGTTTTCACTCCCTTGGAAATGCTTCTTGTGCAGCAGGAACAAGTCATATAATTGGTTATGTCTGAATGGTATCCGGCGTAATTTTTATTCAGATAGACTCATAAAAACCGGAATAATGTAAGCTGATCTATGCAAGTTCTGACCATGACTCTGATCAACCTAGTGTTGGTCGTTATTTTCTATAAAATTCTACGCTCCAAGCATTCCTTAAGCTTTTTTGAGGGTGGGAAATGGTGGTTAACCTGGCTGGCAGTTGGCATCATCACCCTGATGGACGAATTGACTTCAATTTATTATGCACCCTTTGAAGCATATCGTTTCATAGGCATGAAGGCCATTTTCTATATTGCCCTTACCTCAATTGTAATACGATACCTCTCCAACAGGATGGTGGAGATTGCCGATATTCTGGAGGTGAATGGCATAAAAGGCGGCGGGGTTTATTCATTCTCCTATCTTGTTTTCGGAGAGAAACTGTCGTTTATTGCTGTTTCGTCAATTATGGTGGACTATGTGCTGACAGCTACGCTCTCTACTGTAAGTGCCGTAGAAAACGGAACATCGTTTTTACCCATGGGTATTCCGGTTAAATTGGGAATGATGATTGTGGTTATCTGGATAATTGCTCTTCTTAATATTTCCGGAATTCGCGAGAACGCAAAATTTACCTTCTACATTTTCATATTTGCCGCGTTTGTGCTGATGAACCTCCTTGCAGGTGCTGCATTTCATATTGACTCTGATTTCACACATAAACTCAGCCAGAGTTTTACAGAGTTCAAAGGGGATTTTACCGATGGTTCGTTCACACACATGTATTCCGGACTTATCATCGGAATCGGAAGCTGTATTCTTGCCTATTCCGGAATAGAATCGGTGCTGCAAACCGCATCCCTGGTGAAAGACTGGAAGGTTATAAAAAGAGGATATCTTTTCCTTGCTCTTACTGTTGGCATTGTAACACCGTTAATTGCGATGATTGCTCTTTCCTCACGTATCGATATTTCCAAGCATGAAACGGACCTGATCCCCGCAATCGCCGAATCCATTAACGGGAAAACGTTCGCGGTTATGGTCAGCATCCTCGCCAGTGTAACGCTTATCATGGCTGTAAACACTGCGATGGTGGCCTCTGCGGAACTGATGGAGAAAGTATGTGAACGCTATAATTACCTTCCTTTAATGAAGCTAAACAGCCGGCATTCCTTATACCGCATACATGTATTGAATGGATTGTTCTACACGGTAATATTGGTGATTACGAGCGGAAACCAGGCACAGTTGGCTGAGATGTATGCCGTTGGATTAGTAGCAAGTTTCGCCATTAACACTGCATCATTAATTAAATATCGTTATAGTGAAGGATCAAAAAAGATCACCTACAAAACATCGCGCATTGGCACAATAGTTTTGTTCATTGTTCTTGTGAGTGCGCTGGGTTATATCATGATCCATCGCCCCTATGGAACCGTAATGTGGGCAACGATAACCGGTTTCTTCCTTTTCGCCGGAATACGTATTGCAAAAACCCGTTCACCGCAGATAGTCCGCCAGCGCGTTACCCGCACGCCGCTCGACATTGTATTTGGCATTGCGGAGAGTGAAGCCCATGAGGTACATCTTCATTTTAAACGGATGCGGGAGGATTCAAGCGATGCCGAAAAGGACGGCGTATTGTATATAACGTATTATAAGCCTCGCCTGGAAGAGCCCGAGCAAAAAATTGGAAACTACTATTGGATAGCCATACCCAACCGAGTCAGCTTGTTTGATATGATCAGGGGAACCCTGCAGATAATACAATATGAACTGGGAAATGAAAAGCTGATCCACGTTCATTTTGGCTGGCCGCTCTCATCCTGGTTTGACCGATTATCGGCAGGAACGATGATATTTAATATCTTACGGCTTCCCAAGCTCTACCCGGGTTTTAAGTTCCATATTGAGTACTAGGCTTGCATATCCTTTTCCCCACTGAACCTTGACGACAAAGCAGCACAGGAACATCCTGCGTTGCTTTCAATATACAGAGCGACGCATGTGGAGCATTGATGTGGTATTGGCAACTAAACTACCTGTCTTGAGAACAAGATACATCCGACCAAAATATATTGATTAGGTGTTCACTATTGAACGTGGCCAGTCGCTGAAATTGAAATTATTATAGTTATCCAGCCAAAGCAAACATTTGTACCAAAATCGGAGGGGAATAGATACCCGCCTTCGCGGGTATGACAGTGAAAGGGTTGATTCACAGGATGAGATAAAAACGCACCATTCAGTCAGTTTTATAAATTAATAAGCAAACCTAAACTACGGATTTGAATACACCCTATTGAGTAATTTGGAGTAAAAAGCGATTATATTGGAAAGCAGTGAAACAGGATTTTTCCCAATTATTCGCCTCGAACTCTTAGCAAAAAATTCCTTATTTTTCTTTACGTTCTTTCACCCATTATATCAAAACAGAGAGATGAAGCTTATGAAGCTGTTTTCACTCATTATTTGTTTATTTGCCATTATGTTTAACGAAGGATCAGCACAGCCAATGCAGCAAACTGACAATTTTAAAGTACAAACCGAACAATTTGCCGATGTGGCCATATTGCGCTATCGCATTGAAGGATTTGACAAACTCAGCCTCAAACAAAAAGAGCTCCTCTATTATTTATATCAGGCAGCCCTGTCCGGCCGCGATATGGTCTGGGATCAGAACTATAAATACAACCTTACCATACGCCGCACGCTTGAAGCGATCATGAAAGAGTACAAGGGTGACAGAACCGGGAACGATTTCATAAAATTTACCGAATACACAAAACGGGTGTGGTTCTCAAATGGCATCCACCATCATTATTCATCGCTAAAATTCCTCCCGGAATTTTCACAGGCATTCTTTGCGGAATTGATAAATTCAGTGCCTGCGGCAAGCCTGCCAATTGAAAAAGGACAAAACGTAGCACAATTCACGGCATTTCTCACTCCCCTCCTGTTTGATCCGACCATTGCAAAGATGAAGACAAACCAGGCTGACGGTGTTGATGTGGTAACCACCTCCGCCAATAATTTTTACGAAGGCCTTACGCAGAAAGAAGCAGAAGAGTATTATGCCAGTAAGCTGGATAAAAATGATCCGCGCCCAGTATCAATCGGGCTCAACTCGAAGCTGATAAAAAAGAACGGGAAAATTGAAGAGCAGGTGTGGAAACTTGGCGGCATGTATTCAGCCGCAATTGAGAAAGTGCTATTCTGGCTGGAAAAGGCTGTAGCCGTTTGCGAAACCGAGCAGCAGCGTAAAGCATTTCAGAAACTGATTGATTTCTATAAGAGCGGCAACCTCAGGACTTTTGATGAGTATTGCATCGAATGGGTGAAAGATACCCAGGCCTCCGTGGATGCGGTGAACGGTTTTATCGAGACCTATGAAGATCCGCTCAGCTATAAAGCAGGCTATGAATCTACGGTTTCGTTCAAAGATTTCGAAGCGACAAAACGAATTGAAGCAATAAGCAATAACGCGCAATGGTTTGAGGACAACTCCCCTATCAGATCTGAGCACAAGAAAAAGAATGTCAAAGGAATTTCCGCCAAAGTTATTACTGTTGTCGTGGAATCCGGTGCAACCTCTCCATCAACCCCAATTGGTATCAATCTGCCAAATGCAAACTGGATCCGGAAAGAACATGGTTCAAAATCGGTGAATTTGGGAAACATCGTCCATGCATATAACCTGGCATCTTCCGATGCTGCTTTGCAGGAATTTTGTTATACACCCGAAGAGGTGGCTTTGACAAAAAAATTCGGCAGCCTCTCCGATGATCTGCACACGGATATGCATGAGGTTATTGGACACGCATCCGGGCAGATCAACGCAGGTGTTGGCTCCCCGCGTGAATCGTTGAAGAACTATGCTTCAACCATCGAAGAAGCACGGGCCGATCTGGTTGCGTTATATTATATCGTTGATCCGAAACTGGTTGAAATTGGCGTCATGCCTTCTCTTGATGCGGGCAAAGCTGAATACAACAAATATATCCGAAACGGTCTGATGACACAATTGCAGCGTATTAAACCGGGCGAAAACATTGAAGAGGCCCATATGCGAAACCGTCAGCTGATTGCTGCCTGGGCATTTGAACAAGGCAAAAAAGAAAATGTTATCGAGCGAAAAGTCAGGGACGGGAAAACATATTTTGTTATAAATGATTACGATAAATTACGCGTCATTTTCGGAGAATTGCTCAGGGAAACCCAGCGGATCACTTCCGAAGGTGATTTTGCATCAGCCAGAAACCTCGTAGAGAATTACGGTGTTAAAGTTGACAAGGAACTTCATGCCGAAGTGTTGCAGAGATACGAGAAGCTGCACATTGCCCCCTATCGCGGCTTCATCAATCCTATGCTGGTCCCGAAGTTTGAGGATGGAAAGCTGGTTGATGTGCAGGTTGAATATCCCGAAGATTTCATGAAACAGATGCTTTATTATGCGGAGCACTATTCCTTTTTACCGAGTTTAAATTAAGACCCCCGATAACCCGATTACCAGAAATACGTGAATTGGGGTATTGGGAAATTGGCATGATGCAAGGTGCCAAAATAGTTTGAGAACCGGTCGTTACGCTTTGACGAAACGACCGGTGTCAGAAAATTCGAATAGTTATATTACACCCCGCCGGATATTTTTTCGCGCGGCAGGGGTGTGCTTTTACATTTTAAAAAGTCTGAACCATACAATGTTTGATTACCGAAAATTGCTAACCCCGTTTGCTGATGCAGTCCGGAAGCAGCACGCCAAACAGGCTGTTCTATCCATATCCCAGTTAAACGGTTCTTCAAAAGCTCTGCTGATTGCCGAGCTCGCGCAGAAAAACCCTCAACTGATAGCTTTGTTCCCCTCGATTCGTGAAGTGCAGGAAACAGCCGTTGAGCTGACGCTTCTTGGTCTGGGAGAAAATGTTCTGGAAATTACGGACTACTCGCAGCATTCACTGCAAAAGCATTTGACCGAGATAGGAAAACGAAAAACATTCATCCTCTGCGCCACTTATGAGTTGCTGACAACCCCCATCCCCCGAAAAGCAACCATTGATACGAATACCACGGTTATTGAACCGGGCCTTTCTATTTCCTATGAAGACGTTGCCGGTTACCTGAATGAGCTCCTGTACCAAAAGCAGCAGTTTGTTGAGGAACCCGGAGACTATGCCAAACGCGGCGCTATTATTGATTTCTGGTCATATAGCGAACAGTTCCCCGTGAGGCTGGAGTTTGACGGCGATTTTATAGAATCCATGCGCTATTTTGATCCTGAAAGCCAAAGATCGATAGAGCTTGCAAAAACGGCCACCATTGCGCCGCCTATAATTGAAGAGGCGGTGATCGAGTATTCATTCGACACCATGTTTGAATTTCTTTCCAACCCATTGTTTGTTGTCAATGAATCTGCAATGCGTCAGATCCCCGCAGTTCCAACGGAAACAACAGAGGTTCCAAAGAAGTTACCTGCGCATCCTGAAATCAGCGACGATGCGGAGATACCTCCCGATCCTGAACGATTTGAAGTTGTTGAAATTATCAAAGAGGCTGATGAATCGGTATATGATTTATTCATTGCCAAATGGTCCGCCATTGCAGGAACATCCTGGATAATTGAAAAAATGTTTACCGGCGATACACAAACGATGGAGCTTCACCTGGGTACCGCGCCACCAGTGAACTCAAACTACAAGGTACTTTTTTCCCTTTTACAGGAATACTCGGCAAGAAAATATACGGTTTATATCACCGTTGAAAATGATCTGCAGCTCAACCGGTTTAACGACCTCATATCAGATCTGCATTCGGGCGTTTCAGATTTGATCGATGATGGCAAGGTAAGGATAGTCACCCTGCCAATAAAAGAGGGCTTTTGCAATCACGAAGCAAAACTGCTCGTGTTAACCGATTACCAGATCTTCAACAAGCCCTATCGTACCAAGCTTCCCTCAAAGGCAAAAAAGGCACAAGGGAAAAGCAGGAAACTGGAATCGATCAAGCCCGGCGATTTTGTTGTCCATGAAGAATTTGGCGTCGGAAAGTTTACGGGGCTTGAAGAAATATCCATCGGAGAAAACAGACAGGAATCGATGCGGCTGCTGTATAATGACGGCGGCATTGTTTATGTCAACCTGAATTACCTGCACCTCGTAAAGAAATTTTCTGCCAAAGAGGGTGTCTCGCCTACACTCTCAACCCTTGGCACCGCTGACTGGACGAATAAAAAGAAAAAAGCAAAGAAGAAGATAAAGGAAGCAGCGCGTGAACTTATTGACCTCTATGCCCGTCGTAAGTTGAGCAAAGGTTATGCATTCAGTGTGGACACCGTGTGGCAGCAGGAACTTGAGGCTTCATTCATGTATGAGGACACGGCAGACCAGGCAAAGGTAACAGCCGAATTCAAGTCCGATATGCAGGCAAACAACCCAATGGACCGCCTGGTTTGCGGAGATGTGGGATTTGGTAAAACAGAAATTGCCGTGCGCGCGGCTTTCAAAGCTGTGCAAGACGGAAAGCAGGTTGCCGTGCTGGCGCCTACAACCATTCTTGTTGAACAACACCACAATACGTTCTATGACAGGCTTTCACAGTTCCCGGTAAGCATTGAAGCCCTCTCACGATTCCAGTCTAAAGCGGAACAGACCGAAATTGTCAAACGTCTTGAAGCAGGCAAAGTGGATATAGTTATTGGCACACACCGCCTGCTTTCAAAAGATGTAAACTTCAAGGATCTCGGGTTGCTCATTATTGATGAGGAACACCGGTTTGGCGTGAAGGCAAAGGAAAAGCTTCGCGAGTATAAGCTGAATCTGGATATTCTAACCCTTACGGCAACTCCTATTCCAAGGACGCTAAACCTTTCGCTTCTCGGAGCCCGCGATCTTTCGCTTATTGCAACACCGCCACCCAACCGGCAGCCTATTTATACACGGGTGGAATCGTTTGAAAGCGCACACATCAGGGATTGGGTGTTGGCCGAAATGAAACGGGGCGGACAAGTATATGTGGTTCATGACCGGGTTCAATCCATTGAAAAGTTCGCAGCCTATCTTAAACGGATACTTCCTGACATCAGGATTGCCGTTGCACACGGCCAAATGAAACCGGCCCAACTTGAAGAAGTGTTTCATGGATTCCTGCATCGCAAATTTGACATTTTATTGGCGACCAAGATAATCGAGTCAGGTCTTGATATACCGAACGTGAACACCATAATCATTAACCGTGCAGACCGATTCGGCTTGTCCGAACTTCATCAGTTGCGGGGGCGTGTGGGACGCTCCGACCGCCAGGCATATGCTTATTTGCTCGTGCCGTCAATGAATTCGCTTAACAAGAACTCCGTGCGCCGCCTGAAGGCTATTGAGGAATATTCCGATGTCGGTGCCGGCTTCAGTCTCTCCATGCGTGATCTTGAAATCCGCGGAGCAGGTAATCTGCTTGGCACCGAACAGACCGGCTTCATTGATGAAATTGGGTTCGATCTGTATATTAAACTGATCAACGAATCGGTTGAGGAGATACGGCAGGAAGAATATAAAGATCTGTTCAAAGATCTCCCGGCGACGCAACAAAAAACCGATGCAACCATTGAGACCTATTTTGAAATCGGCATTCCCAACGCATACATCGCCGAGCAAATGGATAGGCTGAGTTACTATACAGCACTCTACTCAATAAAACTGATAGAAGAACTGAGCGAAATTGAGGAAGAAATGCGGGACCGTTTTGGTGCGCCGCCTGCATTGGTGAAACGATTGTTCAAGAGCGCAGAACTGAAATACTATGCCTCGCGCGCGCTGTTTGAGCGGGTTATCATCCAGCGGAAGCAGGTGATGATAGTGTTGCCGAAGGGGGATAACGCGCGCTATTATGAGACAAAGTTTGCACCATTGGCGGCTTACATAATGGATCATTTCAAAAATCTGATCCAACTTCATCAGCAAAACGATTCAATAAAACTGATAATTAAAAAGGAGTTTGAATTCCCGGAAGTGGCAATCGAATTTCTTATCGGGTTTGCGAAGAATATTGAAGGGTTGATGAAGTGACGATAAGGCGATAGTACGTTTTCAAGGAATAGTATTTGAAAGTGTATGAAACCGGCTTCATAAGGGTGTAATTATTCTAACCTGCCACGATATAAAACCCGTGGCAAGTTAAAAATGTTTTTGATGGCACAACTGCTGCTTTTATTTGAGTTTAAATGTTTGTATCAACGTGAACCACAGATCATCTTTCACCGGCACCATGAGGAGTGAAGGACGTTCCACCTTGTAGGCCGTCAGGCTCAAAGCAAAGGTCCCTGTCACCACCAGCTTATCGTCGCTCCACTTGCAAACAGCGTTGAACGAAAGCATATTGGTAACCCCGTGAAACGTCATTTTGCCCGTGACAAAGAGAGTGTCACCCGTTTGGATGATATTGGTGCTGACAAACTTTGCATCCGGGTAAGAGATGGCATCTATGACTTCCATTGCATGCGAATCGCGGCTTGAATTGCCGCTGTTGAATGACATAACGGGTACTTTTACATAGGTATGCTTAATTGCTTTTGAAGCCACTTCAGCATCCACCGCACAATAGGCCTCCTTGCTCACTGCTTCAATCTCGTGCATCGGGTGAGTTAATTTATACGTGATAGATGATTCTGCTTTAACGGCTTCTATTTTCTTAACCTGCGCAAAGGAAAGAGCTGAAACAACCAAGGTGAGAGCAACTGTTCCTAAAATTTTCAATTTCATGATTAATTTCCCTATTAAAATGTTACGGTGATCATCGCTGCAGCAAACAGCGCGGTAGTGATATATCCGCCAAGCTGGTGGACGTGCGCACGGTCCATATTGAAAACGCTGTGTTTGCTCCCGGGGGCATGTTCCCGGATATTGTCAGCAAGCAACGGGGTAATGATCATTCCCAGCACGTGAGCATAGGCAAGATATTTGTGCGTCGTGATTGTGCTCTCCTCGTCTGACCTCCGGATCATCGGCGGGGGAGAGAGCAGGGAAAGTAATCCGGTGAAAGTGTAAGCAAGTATAGTGCTGGAAGCGAATGCATCTTTTTCATTTGAGAGATTTCTGTGCCCATCAATAATACGCTGACCATAATAGCACGTCGTTAGCATCAACGCCAGGGTGGTAAAGCCTCCTATTTGGTGAAGCGACAACATCGTCCGTCTTATGTTAAGCTCGTGTTTGCGCACTTCAGGTGTAAGCTGTGAGGACAACCCCACTGCGCGCCACAGACCATGTTCACCCCAGAAGAAATTTTCACTGAAGCTGATATTGTCCGGCAACAGTTTTGGTTTCACAGTGTCTTCTGTGGTATCTTCTTCAGCCTGGCTTGCCTGCATATGAGAAGGAAGTGTATCGGCAATTACAGAGGGTAAGCCGGATGATTGAGAACCCAATGCGATTTGGAACGAGTGTTCCTGTCCAAAAAGCAGACCGCCTGAAAAAATTGAGAAGAAAAAGAGAAACAGGGCAGGTAAATAAGCCTTATTACCGATTCGTGATTGATGAATGAACATGCATATACTCCGTATTAATATAATAAAACCGCATTGTCGGCTTTGATATATTCCTTAACCGGCAGGTTATAACTAACCTGCCGGCAGGAACAATCCGTCATAAAATATTCCAACGTAGCAATAAGCGGAGCACATCCAATCAATTAATGACAGAATTACATAAACAGGCAACAGAACCCGTAACGGGCAGGTGCATGTTTCTCAAAAATATCAAATCAGCGTGAGGTATATAGTAACACACATATAGTAACCCATATCCCCCGAAAGGGACATGTCGTAAATAGCAAAAAACTGTGCCTCTGTCAAGAGGGAAATGATACTCTAATGGCTTTTACACACAACCAGTTATCAAATCACTGCTTTGCGAACACCAATCTGCCCATTTCGCCAATTGTCACATGAATTGTGTCACCATCTTCAAACAAGCCCGACAACAATTGTTGTGAAAGCGGGTTTACAAGATAGTGCTGAATAGTCCTTTTCAACGGACGGGCGCCATAGGCAATGTCGAATCCAATTTCAACGAGCCAGTCTTTTGTTTCATCGTCAACCTGCAGCAGCAATCCCTTTTCTTTAAGCATTCGGGCCACAGTTGTCAGTTGAATATCAACGATGCGGCGAATTTCCTTTTTTGTCAGGGGTTTGAAAAGAATTATATCGTCGATTCGATTAAGGAATTCAGGACGAATGGTCTTCTTCAGAAGGTCACTTAGCACCATGCGCAGGTTGCCCATTATCTCATCCGCATTTTCAGCCGTCATTTGATCCAGCCGCTCCTGGATTATCTGTGATCCAATATTTGACGTCATGATAACGATAGTGTTTTTGAAGTTCACGGTACGCCCCTGGTTGTCCGTGAGGCGCCCCTCGTCGAGCACCTGGAGCAATATGTTGAATACATCCGGGTGTGCCTTGTCAATTTCATCGAGCAGCACAACTGAATAGGGTTTGCGGCGAACGGCTTCAGTCAACTGTCCGCCTTCTTCATAACCGATATATCCCGGAGGTGCTCCAACGAGTCGTGACACAGAAAATTTTTCCATGTACTCACTCATATCGATCCGGATCATGGCGTGTTCATCATCGAACAGAAATTCTGCCAAAGTTCTGGCAAGCTCTGTTTTGCCGACGCCGGTGGTTCCCATAAAAATAAACGAACCAATGGGGCGGTTAACATCCTGCAATCCGGCACGTGAGCGTCTGATGGCATTTGACACTGCCATAACTGCGTCTTCCTGTCCAATAACACGTTTATGCAGTTCATCTTCAAGGCGCAATAGCTTATTCCGCTCACCTTCAAGCATTTTGCTTACGGGTATGCCGGTCCATTTTGCCACGATCTCGGCAATATCCTCGGCATCCACTTCTTCCTTAAGCATTTTTTTGTCGAGCTGAATATGTTGCAGCTTTGCGGTTTCATCCGCTAATTTCTTTTCGAGCAAGCCAATTTTCCCGTAGCGTATCTCGGCAACTTTACCGAGGTCTCCGTCGCGTTCAAATTTTTCGGCACTGAGTTTCAGGTCTTCGATATCACTCTTCGCTTTCCGGATGATCTGAATCTTATCTTTTTCTGTCGTCCAGTGTGTTCTGAGGGAGTTGCGTTCTTCCTTATAACCAGACAGTTCCTGTTCCAACTCTGAAAGCCGTTTAACGGAAGCTTCATCATGTTCACGTTTCAATGCTTCGCGCTCAATTTCAAGTTGTTGTATTTTGCGTTCCACTACGTCAAGTTCTTCAGGCATGGAGTCAATTTCAATACGCAATTTTGATGCAGCTTCATCAATAAGATCGATTGCTTTGTCGGGCAGAAAACGGTCTGAAATATACCGGCGGGAGAGTTGCACCGCAGCAACGATTGCGCCATCGGTGATCCGAACTCCATGATGAACTTCATACCGCTCCTTTAGCCCCCGCAAAATTGAAACTGCATCTTCTTCACTGGGTTCATCGATGATAACCGGCTGGAAACGTCTCTCAAGAGCTGAATCCTTCTCGATGTATTTGTGATATTCATTCAGCGTGGTTGCGCCTATGCAATGCAGCTCACCGCGTGCAAGAGCAGGTTTCAGAATATTGGCAGCATCAACCGCGCCTTCGGCGGCGCCCGCACCTACAAGCGTATGCAATTCATCAATGAACAGCACAATTTCGCCGTTAGAGTCAGTAACTTCTTTAATGACAGCTCTGATCCGTTCTTCAAACTGACCACGGAATTGCGCCCCGGCAATAAGTGATGCCATATCAAGGGCAACTATCTGTTTTGTCTTCAGCGTTTCCGGCACGTCACCTGAAACGATACGATGGGCGATGCCTTCTGCAATTGCGGTCTTTCCAACGCCTGGTTCACCTATTAAAACAGGATTGTTTTTTGTTCTTCGGGAAAGTACCTGCAGAACCCGGCGAATTTCTTCATCACGTCCTATAACCGGGTCGAGTTTGCCGGCTTTGGCCAAATCATTCAAATTGCGCCCAAATTTTTTCAATGACTGGTAGGTGTCTTCTGCATTCTGGCTGGTGACCCGCTGTGAACCGCGGATCTCTTTTAATGCTTTAAGAACCATGTCGTAGGACAAGCCGTTATCGCGGAGCAATTGACCGGCATGGCCCGGAAGATTGAGCAGCGCGAGGACGATATGTTCCGAAGAGATGTATTCATCTTTAAGCTTTTCGGCTTCCTTGATGGAATCATCGAAAAATTTGATAGTGTTGTTGGACATCTGAAGATTGTTGAATGCCGCTCCGGAAACTTTGGGCAGACGCTCCAACAGTTCAGCCACCTGAATTTTTATTTTGTTCGAATTGGCCCCGGCTTTGAGCAGGAGATTTTCTGCAAGACCGTTTTTCTCCTCGATCATTGCCGCGAGCACATGCTCAGGCTCAACAACCTGATTGCTGAAATTCTGCGCTATTTCCAGCGCATTCTGAATTGTCTCCTGAGCTTTAACAGTAAATTTGTTAAAATTAAATGTCATAGTAACCTCTAAATCTTTTGTTTATACCCTATATCTTACAAAACAAATTTTTGGTATTGTCAGTTCAAAATATCGTAATTATCCGGGATAACTCTACAAAGATAAATATTCTGCAAAATTTGCACTATATCACTATCTTACGGCCATGAATACACCAAAATATATGTGGCTAATCCTCCTTGTAGCCGGGTTTTTTGAAGTTTTCTGGGCCGTGAGCCTAAAACTTGCAAATGGTTTTACGTCGCTGCTTTGGAGCGGACTTGCGTTGACTGGGATGGTAATAAGCATGGGACTCCTGGCATTCTGCCTGAAATACCTGCCCATAGGAACAGCGTATGGAATATGGACGGGTATTGGTGCCGCAGGCACTGCCATCCTTGGGATAATTATGTTCCAGGAATCGAAAGACCCGTTGCGCATTGCATTTTTAATGCTGATCATTATTGGAATAATTGGATTGCGGATCACTGCCAAGTGAAATGGTTATTGATCGCGTGCAGATGCGAAACTGATGTTACGCCGTGATTTAACCTCAGAAGATTAAAGCTTTTTTCCTATTTTATGACCATGAACGGAAGAAATTCCGCGGCTTTTATTTGCACGCAAAGCATGTAAAGCCTGGCGACTGAAAGAATGATATGCCTGTAACAACAAGTTCAACAACGAAAGACGCCGCGCCGGCAAAGTATATGCCGGAGTAAAAACTTCGAGTTACAATAATTTGCATTGAATTTAAGTGATTTGATTATTAAAATCACGTTAACCAAACAGACGATGTTTTATGAAACGAATATTATTTCTTTTTATCTGTTTTTTCACCCTGCCCTTATTTTCACAGGGAATCGGAGAGATTGCGCCCGAAAAGGAATTGATAAAATTCCCGCCCAATTCATATGGGCTGGACATAATGTTCTCCGAAGGAGGATTCGGTCTCGGTGGTTTTTATAGGCACACCAGCTCACGGGACCTCACGTATTTTGCGGATTTTTCAATCTCGGAAGCTAAGGACCCAAAGGAATTTGAATTTATTGACTATTGGGGCAACACCACTGTATACGGGAAAAAGAACCGGTTGTTCCTGCTGCCGCTTTATGGAGGTGTTCAATACCGAATGTTCGCAACCGAGGTGGGTGATAATTTCAGACCATATGTAACCATTGCCGCCGGACCGTCATCGGTGGTAAGCACACCGTACGACCGTGAATTCTTTAACGCGTTCAGAAAAGCACAATTGTCGGTAACCGCAGGTGGTTATATCGGCATCGGAGCAAACTTTGGGCTCGATCAAAAAAGCCTCATGGGCATCAGCATACGTTATTATCTGATCCACTTCTTTAACGATGGAATTGAAAGCCTGGAAGGATCACCGGAAAAAAATCTGGGCGGCTTTTTTATTACCCTGAACATTGGATCGATGTATTAACCAACACCGGCATCACAACGCGGATGTTTTTACTCTTTTATTTTAATTCCCGAACCGGAAAGCGTGATCGTTACCATGTCACCCGGTTTCAGTTTTGAAGCAGTGTCGGAATTCACTGCCAATACAACGGGAGAGCCATTCAGTTTAATTGTCACGTCATTTCCTGATACAGCAAAAATTTCAGCGGCAATTTCTGTTTCGCCCATGATGCATGATCCTGCAGCCAGGGCATCCATCGAGTTTGCTTTGCTTACCCCTCCATTTTCAACAATATAAATCTGATCCGAAAGACGCTGCACTTCGGCCACATCGTGGCTTACCAATATTGTAGTTGCATGGAAACTTTTATGCGCGAGGATTATCTCCTCCTGTAACATGGTACGGGTTTCACCGTCTAGCGCGGAGAGAGGTTCATCAAGCAGGAGTATGCGTGGTTTGCGGGCAAGCGCACGGGCAACAGCCAGTCGCTGTTTTTGGCCGCCTGAAAGCGTATCGGGTTTGCGTCCGCTCAGTCCTTCAAGTTCAAAAATTTCAAGCAGCTCCGCAACGTATCCGAGATCTTTCTCCGGTTGTGCGTAGAGCAAATGCTGTTTAACGGTCATGTTGGGAAAGAGAGCGTAATCCTGAAAAACTAATCCAATACTTCGCAGCTGGGGTTTGCGGTTAATGCGTGCAGCACTGTCAAACCAGGGAACGTCATCGACTTTGATATAACCTTCATCAGGTGTGGTGAGCCCGGCAATCATGCGCAGCAGCGTGGTTTTGCCCACTCCCGATTTTCCGAACAAAGTAACCAACTGGTTTTCCACTATGCTGAGCTTACCTTCAAGGGTCTGGATGCCATCAGCGGTATGCATCTTTTTTATGATATCCAGCTCTATTAAAACTTTTTCCATCGCAGGTAATCTTTATTTATTCCATAAATAAACAGCAGGATGATGAAGCTGAACAGGAAGAGAAATGCCGCGTAGTTGTGAGCACCGGAAAAGTTGAGTGCCTGCACTTCATCATAGATTGCGAGTGATGCGACACGGGTTTTGCCCGGAATGTTGCCTCCTATCATAAGCACCACACCAAACTCGCCGATGGTGTGTGCAAAGGTGAGGCACACACCGGTGATGAGCGCCGGTTTCATATTGGGCAATAAAACATGCCACAGTGTGGTGAATGATGATTTTCCAAGTGTATAGGATGCATCGCGCAGGGAAAGCGGCAGGTTTGCAAAACCCGCCTGGATGGAATTGACCATAAACGGCAAATTAAAGATGAGTGAGCCTATCAGAATTCCCAAAAAAGAAAACGCGAGTTGAACATTGAACGTATCATTCAGGTATTTGCCGAGCCAATAGTTGGGACTGAAGACCAGCAACAGGTAAAAACCCAATACGGTTGGGGGAAGCACCAGCGGCATACTGACCAAAGCCTGCAAAACAATTTTCAACCTGAATTTCGCGTAGGTAAGAAAATACGCGACCGGAACACCAATAACAAACAGAATGACTGTTGTCAGCGCCGCCAGTTTAATGGAGACCCTGAAGGTCTCCAGAAATGCTTCATCCATCTATATAACAGTTCTTATTTTTCACCGGGAAGTTTAAAACCAAATTTGGTAAATATTTTTCTGACTTTCTCAGTCTGAATATATTTAATAAAGCTTGAAACTGCCGTGTTTTTTTCGGCTCTTTTTAACACGACAAAGGATTGCTCCAGGGGGGAATAACTCCTGTCGTCAAGCTGGAAGTATTTTCCCTTTGCAGTCATTTCAGGAGAAATGGCAAGCGAGAGGGCTATCATGCCAACTTCGGCATTCCCGGTCATAGCGAATTGTGCTGCCTGGGAAACATTCTCGCCTTTAACCAATTTATCCTTTAACAGTTCGTCCACCTTATAATATTTCAGGCACTCCACTGCCCTTTTGCCATAGGGTGCAACTTCAGGATTGGCCAGTGCTATTTTTTTCACATCAGCAGATTTCAGTATCTCAATACCCTTGGATACATCAACCTTTGAACTCCACAGCACAAGGTGGCCAATTGCATAGAGCTTCGATTTCCCGATTGTCAGTTTTTGTTCTTCAAGTTTTTTGGGATAGCTGTTGTCCGCGGAAAAGAAGATATCGAAAGGAGCCTGGTTGGAAATCTGCTGAAACAAATTTCCGGAAGCGCCGAAGATCACCTCTATTTTAACGGTGGAATCGACCTGTTTGTAACTGTTCGCAATTTCGGTGAGGGCAAAGCGAAGATCTGCCGCTGCAGCAACAGTAAAAGTTTGCTGGGCCATGAGACTTGCCCCCGCAAAAAAGAACAAGCCAAGCATCAATATACGTTTCATAGTAATCCTTTCATTAAGCTCAATCCGGCTGCAATTCTAATTCATATGAAGATGAATCGGCAGCCGGGTTGTTAAAATAGTAATTAGTTTACAATACCTTCGACCAACTGCGCTTAGAAATTTGCAGTCAGCATAACGAAAGACCAAAAAGCAGCGTCGTTCCTGTTGCCTTTTGTGGTGGTGTATGAAGTTTTGAGGGAATTGCCAGGAACAAAAACGCTTCCACCCCACGTGAGCGTTGTCCCTTTGATCATTTCATATTTCACGGTAAGGTCTACTTCATCGCCGAGTGCGGTGCTGCCATTTGCATCCTGTTTGTTGGTGAGCAGATGGTGCAGGTTCAGGCCAAAGTTGAAAGCACAATTGACCGGTGCAACGGTAGAGGTGAGATAGATGTCGTTGACGCCAAGCAAATATTTGCTTGAGGCATTTTTAAATGAATAATCCATATAACCCAGAAACCTGTGTGTGGCGTTATAGGGTGTTTCGAATGTATAGTACTTCCCTTTTGCTCCCCCACTGGAGCCGGATATCATGTCACCGCCAAGACCAACTTTCAGGATGTCCAGTTTATAGAACACCTGAAGTGACAGCAGATAAGCAGAGACGTCACGTTTATTGTTTTTTCCGAACTGGTATGCACCGTCAAATTGCGTTGAAAGATTATCATATGAGCCGGCGTGTGTAAGTCCGGCAGTAGTGAGCTGCAAAGAATCGTAATCAAGGTTGGATGATTTGCTGCGGGTAACATCATAATAAACAAATGCATCAAATTTGTTTTGCTTGTCGGCAGCAAAGGTTAGCCATGCACCATAGACACCGGCACTATAAACCGATTTGGCAGGGTAGCTGTATTTTGCAGGATCGGCAGCGGTTAGATAGGACACGCTGTCCTTTCTGGTCAAAGCAAAAACATCAACCTTCCAGGTGCTGCCATAAGACAGGCGTAAACCGTCCCACGCCTTGCCGATATAGCTCCACTCGCTTGAACTGAAGAATCGTTCGTCGCCATAGGCAACGGTAAAACGCCCTGCCTGTGCGGTAATGGGGAGATCGAATGGTTTAATGAGTTTAACATAACCCTGATGCAAGTCAAGATTTTTTGTGTTAGTGGAAATGGCAGACTCTTCGCCAAATACGCGTGAATCCTGTGCCTGGAAATAAAATGACACGCTGTTTCCAACGTTTGCGGTTGCCCCAAGACGGATACGTGAAAGTGTATAGGTAAGCGGGTATGTTTTATTCGAAAAGTCACGGCCATCAAGCTCGGAACGTAACTGGATCTGGCCGTCAAATGCCCATGTTACTTTTGTATCCTGTGCCACAGCTGCGGAAAAGAGAAGAGCAATAAAAACAAGAATCTTATATTTTCCCATGAATATGTCCATAATTTATAATAAGTGAACCTTAAAGTTACAAATTCCTGAAGGAAGAGTGAAGAACAATTGAGAGGGAGGATTCACCTTATTACCATTGTAAGTGAAAAGTGTTCAACCCAAGTGTTGATGATGTCTGCTTTACAGCAGGTACTGGTTATCAATAGACTTTTCTCGCAAAGCAAGTGGAAGCAATTTCGTTTTTCAATTAAACAGAAGGTCAAGCTGTTTTTGGTTCAATCACTTGACAAGCCTGGGTTCTCCAGACAACGCATTAACGGTGTTTGGCTGTCAACTGTTACTTGAGCAACACTGGGATAACTGCTTTATCTGCATGGAAATAAGTTCTCTCCCCCGCAAGAAAAATTTATATAATTAGCTATTTTTTCGATAATTTTAGCACAGAACTTATTTTAATCATCCTTACAGTAAAATTATGCCACAAATGTTAAAATTCATTCTGCTGGTTATTATTTCACAATCAATGATTGGCGCGTCCATGTTTAGATCTGCTCAAGACAGCGTGAGAATTTCTCCGAGACAGGATTCACTCAGGGTCCACTCAGAAAAGCTTGATGCCTTCTATTCAACCAAGAGGCTGGGGGCGTTTGTGGCCGATACACAAACCACTTTCAGATTGTTTGCACCGCAGGCGGCCAAAGTGGTGCTGTGCCTGTTTGCAAAACCGGAAGACACAAAACACGAAGAATACCTGTTAAGCAAAGATGAAAATGGCGTATGGGAAGTTAGTCTGTGGGGTGAAAAATATGGCGTCTATTATGGTTACAAAGTTTTTCACAACACTGAAGACCTTGCCGCCGGACTGCCGTTATGTGTGGACCCTTATGCAAAGGCTGTCACCACGTTCAACACCTATCTGAGTCCCCGTAAAAGTATCCTCCTAAAGGAAGGCTCGTATGACTGGCAGGGCGATACATGGATCAAACGTGACTGGCGTGATTTGATTGTATATGAAATGCATGTGCGGGATATGACGGCACATTCCTCTTCGGGAGCAAAACTGCCGGGGACTTATTATGGCCTGTCGGAAAAAAACATCAAAGGCGGCATAAACTATATTAAATCACTTGAGGTGAATACTGTTGAACTTCTTCCCGCAATGGAATTTGCCAATATTGAGCTCCCCTATAAACGCGACACCCTGATTGGAAAAGTGAATACGTGGAACCCCTATGAACGCAACCACTGGGGCTATATGACCGCGGCATTTTTTGCACCTGCCGCATATTATGCCGAAGAATGGAAAGAACTGCAATGGAACAAATGGCAGGGAAAAACGGGCAGACAGGTAAATGCATTTAAGGACATGGTCAAATCGTTCCACAAAAATGGCATCGCGGTCATTATGGATGTTGTTTTTAACCATCTCTCCGAATATGAGCTGGGCAATCTGAAAGAAATTGATAAGGAATATTATTTCCGCACCGATGAAAACGGCAATTATGTTAACCAGAGTTATTGCGGCAACGATCTCAAGACGGAACGGCCAATGGTACGCCGTCTCATTATCGAGAGCATCCTCTATTGGATGAAGGAATATCATGTTGACGGATTCCGTTTCGACCTTGGGAAACTGCTCGACTGGTTAACCATTGAAGACATTATTCACGAAGCACAAAAGATCAATCCGAATGTTGTGTTTGTGTGTGAACCCTGGGGCGGTGGTTATGACCCGATGGGCTTTTCTCTCCGCGGCTGGGGCGCCTGGAACGACCAGATTCGCAACGGTGTGAAGGGTGAAAACCCGGATAACGGACAGGGCTGGATATTCGGCAAATGGTACGGCAACAATTCACTGGAACGAATTAAGAGCTACGTGCGCGGTACGTTGGTCAAAGACTCATTGGGGCTTTTCCAGAAGCCCGAACATTCTGTTAATTATCTTGAATCACATGACGGCTATACCTTAGGCGATTTTATCCGTATCGGCTCCGGCGAAGTGAATCCACACGACAGAATTGAGAACCCGGATAAGTTTGCCAAGCTGACACCAAGACAGATGCAGCTTAATAAACTCAGCGGACTGTTCCTGCTTACGTCGCAGGGCATGACCATGATACAGGCCGGTCAGGAATTTGCCAGAACAAAAATCATTTCCAAGAACAGTGATGTTGCCGACACGAACAAGGGCAGAATTGACCACAACTCCTACGACAAAGACAACGAGACGAATTATATCAACTATAAACATGCGGACCTCAACCGGGATCTGGTCGATTACTACAAAGGTTTGATAAAACTGCGCAAAGCCTACCCAGCGTTCAGACGTGCAGAATATAATGACATTACTTTTCTGCCAAATCTGAAAAATGAATTTGCCTTGGGCTATGAAGTGACGTATGATAAAGGAACGTTTCTGGTGCTGATGAATGCAGATCAACATAATTCTGAACAATATAAACTCCCTGCCGGGAAATGGGATATTGTTGTTAACCCCAAGAAAGCCGGCACTGAGAGAATAAAAACCGTGCAGCATTCACTTTCCGTTGGGCCGGTGAGTGGCTATGTGTTGAGGAAAAGCCACAGTATTCCAAAATAAATTAATTAAGGTACGTCTTCACTGTTTTTATATTTTGCAGGGTTGAGCTGATTCTCTGCCCCATATCACCGGTGGAGTATTTTACGCACCCTGCTCGGAGCAATGGTGTCAACTTAGTATGAGCTGTCCGATACTAATTATAACGTTGTTTCCCACGCACTTCGAATTAAGTGGATTCCCACCTTCGTGGGAATGACGCTTCTCACAAATTTCGTTAAGCTGTCACTCTTACACACAAAGGAGAGAAGACTTCGAAGCACTGATTATACGGGCACAATTTCATCACTTGAGCGGAAAGGCTTCCATTCTGATATGAACTTGTAAATTGAGACGAGTTGAGGTTTTCTAATAGAGTTCAAAGCAAGCAGATGAATGACAATACTTCCCCGATTGTGTTAAATTGATACCTGAATAATCCAGTACATACCTTGATTTTTACGCTGCACAATGGTCAATTTGGGATGGTCAGAAGTAGTTTTTTTTATAAATAGTACTCCAGACACCAATAAAGGCATTGATTTATTAACTGTTCATGTTGTAGATTTATTTTTCTGATTTTTCTGAAACACCAATTGCATACTATTAAAAAACTAAACCCGAAAGGGGCAGCCGGCATGCGTTTTTCTGCACTTTCCTTTGCATGTTTATTCCTCGTTATTATTTCAACTGCAACTGCACAGCAGACAAACCAACAGAGCCTGGCCTTCAAGAAAAAGACCATTGTCTGGCAATTCTATCCGCTTTATATCCCTGATTACTCCTATAAATTTGAAGAGTCGTTTTACCTGACACAAAAAGCCAACAAAGGCGAGGCTCTTGCCCAGGAGGAGCTGGCAATACGTTTCCTTACGGGTGAGGGATTCCCAGCGGACACGGCACGCGCTATTTACTGGCTGCAAAAAGCTGCTGACCAGGATCTGCCAACCGCACGGTATAATCTTGGCATTTTTTATTTAAATGGCTGGGGGTTGAACTGGAATCCGTTCACGGCGTATAATTATATCAAGAGTGCTGCCATGCACGGCATGCCGGATGCACAATATCTGGTCGGGGTCTTTTCAACTGAAGATCTCATTGTTCCCAGGGACTATGACACTGCGCTCGTTTGGATAGATCAGGCAGCCGCAAGCTCCTTTAAACCTGCCATTGAAACAAAAAAGAAACTTGAAAAATTCATTGAACGCAGAAAGGAGATGCAGACAAAGAACAAACAGGAACAGTTCTATCAATCACAGAATACGCAGCAAAGCATTACCAGCGCCGACATGGATTTCATAACCGACATTGCAAAAACAAGCAAAGCAATTTCCGATACGGAAAAATTCAGGACCCTCCTGCTGAGCTGCCCTTCAGATTTGCGGCTGGCACTCGGTTTCACGGGCAGCGATACGCTGATGCAGGCACCTATTGATTCGTTGATGAATAGCATAGAACAATCGGCAAGCTGCGGAAGCCCTGAAGCAAATGTGTTTTTGGGTAGATGCTATGAGACCGGAGTAATGTTCAAGCGATCAAACATTGATGCCGCCTTGTATTATTTACGCGCCTTCCGCCTCGAGTCACCCGAAGCAGGATTCTATTTGTCTAAACTTCTGGAACATCCCGACTTTAATCAGACTGTTGAAAAAGCTGCTGCAAAAAAAGAACCTCGCGCGCAATACGTGCTTGCGATCTTGCAATCGGATGGCGGACAGAACACGTCCTACCGCACCAAGCTTCTCACCGAAATGAAGGAAGCCGCAGGCAAGGAGCTGATACCGGCGTTGCTGGAACTTGGTGAAGTATATTTCAAGGGGAAATATGTTGAACGTGATTCCGTTCAGGCATTTCAGTATTGGAAAAGAGCCGAGGACCTTGGAAACAAGGAAGCATATCTGAGAATAGCCCTTGCAAAGTTGTTCCTTAAGAAAGGATGCAACGAATTGCCAGCATTACCGGAACTGGAAAAGCTTGAATCACGCGGCTCAATTCTCGCACTGCTTATACAGGGCTATTTATACGAGACAGGCGTGTGCAATGCAATCAACAAGAGCAAAGCAGTGGAGTGTTATCGGAGAGCGGCGTTCAGAGGGAACTCAACCGCCTATTTGTCACTCAAGCGCCTCTATAATTCGCTGCGACCCGACAGCCCGGAATTTAAAATTGCAGAAGAAGAACCGCTTAATCCTTGACCAGAAGAGGAAGTATTATCGCAAAGAGGAACACGAGTCCTGCTGCGACCAGAAAGAACATCGCGATATCCTGGTCCCAGTCCAGAATACCATATTTGGAAAGCACGAAATTCCAATCGTGTTTTGCTCCCGGAGGCCCAAACAGGCGGAGCTTTTTGGTGCTTGCATCACCCGCGTAAACGCTTATGTTGATAAGGTTCTGTCCAAGAAATGCCAGTGAAAGCTGCATGCTCTTTAGCAGGGTGTTATAGAAGCAAAAGGCAAACAACAGAACGGGCACTATTATCTGCATCAGCGTTCCACCCAGAAAATAGATAGTTTCGCCGAGGAACGAAATTATGGCGTGTCCCGCCTCATGTATGATCAGATCGAAGTTATCAAGCAGCGTGTAATGCCCGACGTTGAGAAAAAAATAAACGCCCATAGCCAACACCAGAACAGAAACTATCCACCGCTTAAGCTCATCGGCTAGTGTATGCGGTTTGGCACTTTCCAGAACAGTGGGGGTATCGTCCATCATTTATATATCCTTGTCCTTTTTGTTATTGCTTCTTCACACGCGGAGCCACAGCAATACGCATGTTCTTCCGCGCAGTTTTTGCAGACGACAAACAATTTGTCGCATGCAAGGTTATGACAGTTTATATAATAATTTGTATCGGTATTGCAAAATAAGCATCTGGATCCAAATTTCAATTCCGGTTTTTGATTCGGCTCCAGAACTTTCCGCTCGTCAAAAACAAACACACCGCCTTTCCACACGGTGTCGGGAAATTCTTTCACAAACGTGATTATGCCCCCATCTAACTGATACACATCCCTGAAACCTTTGGCAAGCAACACGGCTGATGCTTTTTCACAGCGTATGCCGCCGGTGCAATAGGTTACGACGGTTTTATCTTTGTACTCAGCAAGTTTGTCTGCAATGTCTCCCCATTCACGGAAATTTGTCATTTCCGGGCGCAGCGCCCCATCAAAATAACCAATCTCGCTTTCGTACCGGTTGCGCGTATCGACAATAACGAACTCTTTTCCCGATGCATAAAGATCAACCAGTTCAGCGGGTTTAAGGCGTTTGCCTGAATGTTCATTGGTCTGCCCCTCTATACCCAGGTGCACCAGTTCTTTTCTGACGCGTACAAACATTTTGGGGTAGACAAATCCTTCCGTGTTGTCCGTTTTGTAGAGGATATCGGAAAATTCCGGAATGGCACTCATGAACTGCCTGAACAGATCTGTCTGCTGTTCCTGGCCGGATACGTTGCCGTTAATGCCCTCCGCAGCAACATATATCTTGCCGCGCAGATTGTTGGCAAGGCAAAATGAAAGCAAGGCCTCCTGCATGGCGGACGGATTGGACAGGGGGACATACTTATAGAATGACAGTAATTTATACACACGCGCTCTTTGGAAAATGGGGAAAACACACGGGGAGAAAATACGATATTTTGGAAAATTTGATTAACCCACAACGTAAAAAGATCAGAAAACCGCACCACTTCCCAATTGCTGCCGGTCATTCAATCGGATATGAATATAACCTCGCTTTCACGGAATTGATGCCCACGATATTCTCAATAGGTTCCGGGTTTATTATAGTAACAATTGTGAAATTGCGCATTTCCATGTAAATTCCACTGGTGTTAATGAACTTTTTACCCATAAAGGCTGCATTGTGGAACTGGATCTGCTTCTTTTCCGTGTTGAGAATTATTTATGCGCCATCCGGATAACCGACGCACCCTATTGTTTCCGGGCGGTAGAACTTATGCCTCTCCCCTCTCCGTCGGAATATTTCCAGGGACTGGTTGACTTCCACGGAACGCTTGTCCCCGTATATAATATCCGAAAGAAATTCAAACTCCCGGAGTGCCCCCTGCACCCCTCACATTCAATGCTTAAACTACAGCATGGTGAAAACTCGTTCATCATGGTTGTTGATGATGTGACCGGGTTTTTCAAAAGAGCAGAAAGCGCCATTGCTCCACTGCAAAACCAGGCAACATCTGTATTGCCGGTAACCGGTGTATTTCAAATGGAGGGCAAGCCCGTTTATCTTCTTGAAGTGGAAGACCTCCTTTCCGGGGAAGAACAAATTGACCTGAGCACCGTGACCATTCTTCTGCATCCAGACACTTTGCCGGGCCCGCATGCAAATTGATCTGCAGTCACCGGAGTTTGAACAAATAAGCAGTTTCATCCAGGAAAAAACAGGACTGCACTACCCCTTCGAAAGAAAGCGTGACCTTGAAAAGGGATTACTCGCCGCAGCAAAGGAATTGCGTGTCGGTAATCCGGATGAAATTATTACCGCGCTCAAAGAGAATCACCTGACACCGGCATTCCGGCAGGTACTGGTGAAGCATCTAACCATCGGCGAAACCTACTTCTTCCGTGAACCGGGCGTGTTGTATTTTCTGCTTGAACTGCTGAAACCGGAAATTGAACAGCGGAGGAGAGGTACCAAATCACTGCGGCTTTGGAGTGCCGGCTGCTGCAGCGGTGAAGAAGCATACTCAATGGCAATACTGCTCTCCAAACAAATTCCCGACATTGCCGACTGGAATATTTCCATTCTGGGCTCGGATATAAACACCGATTTCATTACACGTGCACGGCACGGTGTTTACCGTGACTGGTCATTCCGGGGTATTCAGGACAACATCACCGGCACCTGCTTCACCAAAATCAGCGAAGACGAATTCAAAGTAAAGCCGGAAATACAAAAGCTTGTCCGGTTTGAATACATCAATCTATTTGAGAACACCTATCCCTCACCCATAAACAGCACCAACACGCTTGATGCCATCCTCTGCCGCAATGTGCTTATGTATTTTAACGAAGAAGGCAGACGGCAAATACTTGAAAAATTTGCCAATTGTCTGACCGCAAACGGCTATCTGGCCGTCAGCCTGACGGAGTTATCGTATATACCCTCCGACTTGTTTGAGCCGGTTATTAAAGACAACCTGTTCATTTACCGTAAACGCCGGCAGGGAATCGCCCATATTCTCAACGCTGCCGATAAGAAAAAACAGGCTGAACTGTTTGCGGCGAGGGATAACACGAGAACAGCAACAGCACCGTTACAGTCCATACAATTCAAGGCTGAACCAAAAACTGCAACCGTGAAGAGTTTTAAGGAAGTGCTCGCCAATGCAATTTTCGCGTATGACAACACGTTGTTTGAAAAAAGTGAATTGCTGTTCCGGGAACTGTTGAACGACAAACGGCTTTGGAACACCGGCAGCAGTGAAGAAAAGGAAAACTGCTGCTTCTATCTGAGCAGACAATATGCCGATGGCGGTAATCTGCCCGGGGCAAAAAAGCTTCTTGAAACCGTACTGGAAGAACTGAAACTTAGTGTTAAACTCTATCTTGTGTATGCAAATGTACTGGCAGAGTTGAACCTGAATGATGCAGCGCTGGCAACATTGAAAAAATGTATATTCCTCGATGACGCAAACATCGCGGCCCACTATTTCATCGCACAATCTTTTAAAAGACTACAAAAACCAAAAGAGGCCAGAAGATATTTGGAAATAACCGCCCGGCTTCTTGACAAGGCTGACGAGAACAGTGCACTGGAAGGGCTGAGGGACACCTCGGTGCGTGAATTGAAGAATATTGTAAACACTGCACTGGAAAATGGGTAAACCGTGCAGTGTGATAATCCATGATTAGTATTTACGCGGTAATGTATATTTTTGTATTATAAAATTGGGATTCGGGCGGCACCTTGGGTGGTGAAGAGTGCCGTGCTGAAATGTACAATTGGCATGGACGAATCCAGCCATCTAAGGTAATGGCGTTGAGTTTAGCTCAATTTGATATAGTTAGGCATTTCCGCCTGGGCGAACCCACCCTAAAAGTTAATTCTTGAATTTTAGATCGTAAAGATATAATCATAACCGGAAATGGCAGAAACTTTTAACTGGAAAAACTCACCCCCTCAGTCCCCCTCCCTTGGTAAGGGATGGAGAAGAGTTCATATGAATTTTGACATGACTTATTTTTTCTGGTTTATCCAGAATAGGAAAATGTATCGAGCATGAGCGTTAACAGCAAGACAATTGATTTTGAACAGAGCGACGTGGAAGAGCTGAACCGCCGGATTCTTGCCGGGCGCGCGCAGAAGCTGGCTGTGCCTGAAAAGCTGACCACCCAGGAAGCAACTCTCACCGCGTTGCATTTTCAACTGGCATATGAGCAATATGCAATAGAAACCAGGTATCTTAAGGAAGCGCTTTTTATCAGAGAAATAACCACGCTGCCGCTTACACCCAACTATGTGCTCGGTGTGGTTAGTGTCCGGGGTGACATCCTCTCTGCGCTTGATATTCGCAAATTTTTTAATCTCCCGGGAGAACCATTGAATGACCTGAACAGACTGCTGGTTCTGCAGGATAAGGATATGACGTTTGGTGTTCTGGTTGACCGGATACGTGAAATAAAAGAAATCCCGGTTTCGGGAATAATGAAGGGACAGATATCCCACGCAGGAATTCACGCGGATTACATTCTCGGGATAACAGAAGAAAACATAATTGTATTGAACGGATCGGCGCTTATTAACGATCCCTCGATAATTGTGAATCAGTTATAAACAGTTTATTTTAAAATTAGTTAGCATTTACAGCATCCGGCATTGCCGGGTTACAGAGAACTTATCAGCAAAGGAACTGCCATGAAATGGTTTATGAATCTCTCGTTGCGGAATAAAATCGGATCTGCACTTGGGTTTATTTCGTTTTTTATTCTGGCGATGGTTATCTATTCCTATCTCTATTTTTCATCGCTGAAAGAGCAGCAGAATGAAATACACGGTAAATACCTGAACCTTCGCATTGAACTGACGAAGGTTAAAAGCGGGACCGACAACTTTAAAATTCACCTGTTTGAAGCTGTTGCACTTGGGCACGCATATATTACGGATTCATTAGCCGGGTATTTCGCCGATCTGGAAATTGCCGAAAAGTCTTCAGTGAAGAATATTGAAAGCTATAATCCGGAAGGAAGATATTCCTTTGATGAGCTGAAAGACGCGCTGGAGACCTATATTAAACTGTCGGCCTCGCACATTCAGGCGTCAAAAAACAAAAATCTCGATTTCCCATCAATTATAGCGGAACAAAACCGCGCTTCAGCAAACGTATTGAGTTCCATTTTTGCCCTCAGCAGGCAAATACAAAAGGATATGAACGAAATTTCGCAAAGTACAAACGAGAAGACCTTACGCACCATGATCCTGATCCTGCTTGCATCGCTGGTGTTTTTTATAGCAACTGCACTCATTCTGGTTCAGTCAAACAAAATGGTATCCGATCCTTTGAACAATCTTGCCATAGCATCACAGACTGTTGCACAGGGTGACGTGAGTATATCGATTGAGAAGCTTACCCGCACGGATGAAGTCGGAAAACTGTATGATGCGTTCAACACCATGCTGGAGTCGTTGAACGAAATAGGACTGGTAGTTGAAAAAATTTCCAACGGTGATCTTACTATCCAACTGGCGCCGAAATCATCGCAGGATAAGATCGTCAACGCACTTAACAAAATGACGAATAATTTACGCACCATCATTTCAGAGAGCCTTGAAAGTATTGGCGTTATAAATCAGGTCTCCGGTAACGTGTTCTCTGCGGCGGCACGGCTCTCAACCAGTTCAAACCAAACAGCCACCGCAATTGGCGAAACAACCGTGACTATTGAAGAAGTAAAGCGTACCTCAGAAGTGCTCAGCAAAAAAGCAAAAGAGATCAGTCTTATTGCACAAAAAGCCGCTGACATATCCGATGTCGGATTGCGTGCAACAGAAGACACTATTCAGGGTATGCAAAACATCGGCGGCCAAATGGCAACCATTGGCGAAAGCGCCCTGCGCCTGAGCGAACAAAGCAGAACCATCGGTGACATTATTGCCTCGGTAAGCGACATAGCAGAGCAATCCAATCTTCTGGCGGTAAATGCTGCAATTGAAGCCGCAAGAGCCGGCGAACATGGAAAAAGTTTTGTTATTGTAGCCCAGGAAATAAAAAACCTTGCACAGCAGAGCAAGCAGGCAACCGTCCTGGTTAAAACGGCCCTCAACGATATTCAAAATGCCATCAATTCAACAGTGATGGCAACTGAACAGGGCGAAAAAATAGTGGGCACCGGCGTGATGCTTTCGAAGCAAACACGCGAATCCATCCATCAACTGGCACAAACTATCTCGATGTTCACGGATATTTCCCTGCAAACATCGGTCTCAAGTCAGGAACAGTTTGTCGGTATGGATCAGGTAGCCATAGCCATGGATAATATTAAAGTTGCCAGTTCACAAAACGCAGCAACAACCAAGGAACTTGAACAGCTTGCACGCAACCTTCAGGGCATTGCGGCAAAGCTGAACGAAGTCCGCACCATTTTTAAGGTTTAAGCAACCATCCCCATGGATGTACAGTTTTTTGAGCGGTTACTCGCTACGTTTAGGATAGAAGCCGAAGAGCACCTGAAAAACATATCAGGCGGGCTGGTCCATTATGAAAGCAGCCAGAACGAGGATGAACGCAGGGAGCAGTTGGAGTTTATCTATCGCGAAGCCCATAGTCTTAAAGGTGCCGCACGTGCGGTTAGTCTTAATGAAATTGAAGGCATTTGCCAAAACATAGAGAACGTGTTTGCTGCACTCAAAAAAAACGAATTGAAGGAGTTGACTTCAGTTTACGACATGCTGCACGAAAGCATCGATGGTATAGGCGCATATCTGGATTCAGAAGCAGATGAGAAGCCGGCGATTGAGGCTTCGCTTGAAATGCTCTCGCAGCGATTGCATATGGCATTGTTCGAAAGTTACCAAAACCCGAACAAGCTCAATGGCGAAAACGGAGATACCGAGACAGCCGGCGAGGCGGAGGTAAATCATCAGACCGCACTTGAAGTTGATTTGGAATCGTTGCGGGAACTGAAAGCAGCTTTCTTCAAAGCTCCTTTGGCCCGACCCAAGGCCAATGCATTGCCGCAACCTGCGGCCAGATCTCAGAGCTCACGTCCGTCATCAGATGATTTATTAAAGATTTCATTCCAAAAACTCGATCATCTTTATCACTTCTCTGAAGAAATGATCACCTCAAAACTGCGCTTTAGGCAGATTGTTGATGAGTTGCAGGATGTGCTTTTCAAAATAGGAAGTTGGAAAAAAGAACTGAGCCGGCATGCCGGCATTAGTACTGCGCTACGCAATAAAGCTGCCGGGAGCGAACAACCACTTTTACGCTCATTGTTTGAATTGCTTGAACTGAACCATGAGCATATAGCCAAACTGGAATCACGACTGGCAAAAGTGCAAAAAACCTCATTGCGTGAAACCAGGCATTTGCAAACCAATGTGGATGGAATGATTGATACCATAAGAGGAATCCTTATCCTTCCGTTCTCGCACCTGGTGGATATACTCCCCAAAATGACCCGTGATATTGCACGGGACCTTGGAAAAGAAATTGAGCTGATTATTGAAGGCGCAGAAATCGAGGTTGAGAAACGTGTTCTCGATGAGTTCAAGGATCCGCTTCTGCACCTGGTAAGAAACGCTATTGATCATGGCATCGAGTCATCCGCAATTAGGGTAGCAGCAGGAAAACCCGTGAAAGGGAAAATACGGTTGCGAATTTCCCAGGAAGAAGCATCACGGGCGGTAATAGAAGTTATTGATGACGGAGCCGGCATTGATCTTGAAAGTCTGAAAAGATCAGCCGTAAAGAAGAACGTAATTACCGCTGAAGAAGCCGATAAACTCAAAGAGAACGAAACGCTTGATTTGATCTTCCGGTCCGGACTGACAACCGCTCCAGTGATCACTGACCTTTCCGGCAGAGGGCTGGGATTGGCAATCGTTAAAGAAAAAATTGAAAAGCTCAACGGTTCAATATTGGTGCATTCCGAACCGGGGAAAGGATCATCATTTCGCATAACGCTTCCCGTCACCATCGCATCGCTCCGTGCAATAACCATCAGGGCAGGTGAAAAAGTCTTTCAATTGCCAACAACTCATGTCCAGAAAATAATCAGACTTCCCAAAGCAAGCATTACAACCATCGAAAGTAAGCCATCTATTATTATAGACCAGTCACCTGTTCCAGTAGTATGGCTGGTGGACATTTTGAAGCTTGACAATTTCAAAGAGAAAGAGGAACCCTTCACATTTCTCTGCATCATAAATCTCAATGATGAAAAAATCGCGGTTGGATTCAGTGAATTATTGGATGAGCACGAAATAGTTATTAAACCATTTAACAGGCAGCTCAAGAAGATCAGGAACATTTCCGGAGCCAGCCTTACTGCCGATGGCAGGATTATTCCCATCCTGGACACCAATGATCTGTTCCGTTCAGCACGGGAACTCTATACGGGCATATCATTCGTCGAGAAAACGGGATCAAGTATGCCGACGGCACAAAGACAGATTCTCGTTGCCGATGATTCCATTACTTCGCGAATGCTGATGAAAGACATCCTGGAATCAGCGGGTTACGAAGTTACAACAGCCATTGACGGTATTGATGCGTTAACCGCACTCAAGTCAGCCAAGTTTGATCTGGTTGTTTCCGATGTTGAAATGCCCCGGATGAATGGTTTCGATTTTACTGTTGCGATCCGGAAAGATCCCAGAACAGCGGAGCTCCCCGTTGTGCTGGTTACGGGACTCTCGAAACGGGAAGACCGGGAACGGGGAATAGATGCAGGCGCAAATGCCTATGTAGTCAAATCAAGTTTCGATCAAAGCAATTTACTTGAAATAATTGAACGGTTAATCCTTTAGGACAGTATGATAAAAGTAGTGATAGCCGAAGATTCACCGGTGATGCAGGATCTCCTGAAACACGTATTGGCATCCGATCCGGAAATCTCGATAGTTGGTGTTGCGGCAAACGGCAAAGAAGCCATTGAGCTGGTGAAAAACCTGAACCCGGATGTTTTGACTATGGATGTCAACATGCCGATACTAAATGGTCTTCAGGCCACAAAGATCATTATGCAGGAATGCCCGCTGCCCGTTATCATCGTAAGCTCCGATTTCCATCCACAGGACGTTGAGGCCTCAGTCAAAGCATTGCAATATGGCGCTGTTGCCATCGCAGAGAAACCGCACTCCTATGGCGAAGCGAAATTTGAGAAAATTGCCTCCAAGCTGGTGCAAACAGTCAAACTCATGTCGGAGATTAAAGTAGTCCGGCGGGTTTTTCAGACACCTGAAATCAAAAAAAGCGGGCATACCATTCCCATTACCGGTTTAGTGGAAATACGGCAGAAGATTGATCTTATTGCAATAGGCGCATCCACAGGCGGCCCACAGGCTCTTGAAAAAATATTATCCCAATTGCCTCAGGATTTCCCTATTCCTATTGTTCTGGTCCAACACATCACCTCAGGATTTACGGCCGGATTTTGTGACTGGTTGAAAACAATTTCCTGTTTGCCCATTGAGGTTGCAGCACCTGACGCAAAAGTTTGTTCGGGAAAATGTTATATTGCCCCTGAAGGATTTCACCTGGAAGTGACAAAGGACCTTCATTTTAAACTGAGTGACGGACTACCCGAATATGGCTCCCGCCCATCGGTTTCTGCGTTGTTCAAGAGCATTGCAAGGAGTTTTTCAACGAACGTTGCGGCGGTGCTTCTTAGCGGCATGGGAAAAGATGGCGCGGTTGAGCTGGGGAACATAAGGCAAAGAGGCGGTTTGACAATAGCTCAAGACAATGAGTCCAGTTTAATATTCGGCATGCCGGGTGAAGCGATCAGGCTGGGAGCAGCAACCTATGTATTGTCTGCAACTGAAATTGGGACGTTCCTCACACGCTTGTATCACTAATTCACTTATCTTAGGATTACAATACTATGATTATATCATCATTCGTTTTTAAGAAATTCCATTTATGTTGACCCGGAGCGATATATGTTAAAAGAAATATTGATCGTTGAAGACAGCCCGACCCAGCTTGAGCAGTTGCGATTCATTCTTGAACAGAATGGTTACAGTGTGCGCATTGCCCGGGAAGGTGTTTCCGCTCTTCATAAGATTCGTGAACGTAAACCGGAAATGGTTATAAGCGACATTGTGATGCCCGAGCTTGATGGTTATTCCCTATGCAAGATCATAAAGGAAGACAATGAGCTGAAAGACATTCCCGTCATGCTGCTAACCAATCTTTCTGATCCCCAAGACGTTATTAAAGGACTTCAGGCCGGCGCCGACAATTTCTTAACTAAGCCCTACAATGAACATTTCCTGCTTTCCCGAATAAGCTATATCCTCCTGAATAAGGAACTGCGGCTTGGCAGCACTTCATCGGATATGGGTATAGATATTTTCTTTGGCGGCAGGAAATATTTCATCAACTCCAACAGGATGCAGATCATTGATTTGCTGTTATCAACTTATGAGAATGCAATTCAAAAGAATGCCGAGCTTGCCGAAGCCAACCACCAGTTGATATCCATGCACCGGGAAATAGGCAAGAAAAATACCGAGCTTGAAAAACTGAATGAGGAGAAAGACAAGTTCCTCCGGATAGCGGCTCACGATTTACGTAACCCCGTAAGTGCCATACTCTCCTTCAGTATGCTGCTCCTTGATGAATCCGAAGGCCGGTTTAATGATAACGAGATAGAGTTTCTTGGCATAATTCAGCAGTCAAGTGAGTTTGTTCTAAAATTGCTTAACGAACTTCTTGACCTGGCTGTAATTGATTCAGGAAATCTCAATCTTAATCTGATGCCAAGCGATCTGGTTGGATTGATCAAGAGCAACATTACGCTCAACAGGATAGTCGCGGAACGAAAAAATATAAAACTTAGTTTTAACTGCGACTCACCTGAAATTTTGCTGGATATTGATCAGGTGAAGATTGAACAGATACTCAACAACCTTATTTCAAACGCAATTAAATATTCATTTCCCAACAGCGAAGTTGACGTACTGCTTACCAAAAACGAACGGCAGGCAATTATCATGATAATTGACAAAGGACAGGGCATTCCAAAAGAAGAGCAGGAAAAACTGTTTCAGCCATTTGCAAAAACCAGCGTAAAGTCTACCGGCGGAGAACGCAGCACCGGACTCGGCTTGTCAATTTGCAAAAAAATTGTGGAAGCACATCAGGGCAAAATATGGTTTGACAGCGAGGAAAATCATGGAAGCACTTTCTATGTGGCACTGCCCCTCCAACGCGAGGAATAGAAACCATTATTACGGCACATTTGCTGAGTTTCTGTCCTGAAAATTTTGATGAGAGGGGACGGCTCTTTTTTTCGCAAACGCGCACTATTACGAAAGGATTGTCCCGGCATAGTGCACGTCTTATTTGGATTCAAGTTAGGGACCATTCTGTTCAGACGTTACGAGTAGTACTCCTGCTTCAGCAATCTCCAAAATCGTGAGCAGTCAAACCACCACTTTTGTTAAATTACATTTACATACCATGGCAAAAATTAAAATATTAGTAATTGATGATGATATTCAAATAGTTAAAAATCTTTCCGAAGTTCTTACCTATGCCGGATTTGAAGTATTTACTGCCGCCGAAGGGAATTCAGGAATTCAACTGGCAGGCACATTGCGGCCTGATATAATCCTCTGTGATATCATGATGCCTGGAATGGACGGTTTTCAGGTGCTCAGACAATTATCCGAAGATGAGAGCACCAAACAGATACCCTTCCTTTTTCTGACAGCTGTAGCCGGGTCATCCGATATCAGGCATGGTATGGCTTTGGGTGCTGATGATTATATAACAAAGCCCTACCGGGTAAAAGAACTAATCAGCGCAATCTATGCACGCCTTGAACGAATTAAGGTTCTTAAGGCTGCTTCCACGGCGGAACCACAACAGGTAGCTGAAACCGAAACCAGGCTAACCTACGAACAAAACATTATGCTCACCGATGCAAAGAGTCCCCATTATTTAAAAATACGTGATATCGTTGCTATTTCAGCTGATGGTGATTATACCAACATTTACCTTACCTCAGGGCAAAAGCTTTATATTCGGCGTCTTCTTGGTGACTGGGAAAAAGCGCTCCCGCCGAAGAAATTTTTCCGGATACACCGTTCAACTCTGGTAAACCTCGAGTATATTGATAAAATCGAAAACTGGTTTAAACGATCTTTCAAAGTATACATGAAATACATAAACCAGGATTTTATTGTGAGCGAACGCGCTGCCGTTTCGCTGAAAGAAGAACTGAGTATCTAGCCTTTCACATCCCTCACCTTCACGTTCGTCTGATTATTGCCGCGCTAGTCGACAATTCTTAGCGCTCATCGCAATATGGTTATATTTATTAAACCCTCTTCGATAATACAGATAAGAAACGCTAAAGTCTTATAAGAATAGCCGATCACCAACTGACAGCTATCTTTATATACCAAATACGTACATGTTAAAACTTTGGAATCTGCTATTACACAGAGTCGGTCGGCAAAGTTTTAACAGTAATATCCCGACTGCCTCGTATTAAAAAATCTAAAAATCAAAAAAAAAAGGACGCAAACATGCAGTGGTTTGTAAATCTTAAGGTGAAATCAAAGCTTTTGCTCAGTTTCGGGCTTGTAGCTTTAATCGCCGGCATCATCGGCTTCGTTGGAATCTCCAAAACAAAAACCCTTCAGGAAAGAGACACTTTTCTTTACGAAAAAGCAGCGCTTCCCATAGCATACATTGGAAGAGCATCAAAGACATTTTTTCAAACCCGTATTTTGGTAAGAACTGTCGCGCTGGCAGCCCTGCAGGAAACGGATGACACAAAGTTCGCAGGGGTATTGGACCAGAGCATGCAAACATTTAACGCTAACTCGCAGGATATCCAGAAAAACATGAAATTGTATGGAGAAACACTGACCGAGAAGAGTGACTTGGATCAATATCAAGAGCTTACAGGTTTACTTAAGGACTACGATGCCAGATTCGTCTATTATATGGAACTCATGCGAGCCCATAAAACGTCTGAAGCACTGGCTGAAATAACCGGAAAGTTTTTCACCATCGGCAGTGCTACAGATGCACTTATCGAAAAGATCACAAAGAATTGCGAAGCAGAAGGAAAGAAAACCCGTGACGAAAACATCGCCACCGCTGAATCAGCATCAAGCACCCTGATTACGCTGCTTTTTGTTGGTGTTATACTGGCCGGCGGTTTGGGGCTGTATATCACGAATGTTATTAATACGCCGGTTACCAAAGTCTTGAAAATGGCTGAGGAACTTGCAAAGGGACACGTAAAAGCCCGCGCTGATGTTGACTGCGAGGATGAAATTGGAATGATGGCCAAAACGGTTGATAAAGTGGCAGAACAGCTTGATGCCCTTGCAGGAGGAATGCACCAAATTGCAAACGGAGATGTTTCTGTGTCAATCCCGGTGTTTGACAAAGAAGATGCCCTTGGACCTGCATTGAATTCAATCTCTGCTACCCTACGTGATCTGGTTGCAGAAGTTAATATGCTTACCGAGGCCGGAGTTGAAGGAAAACTCTCCACCCGTGGCAGCGAATCCAAATTTAACGGTGGCTACCGCGATATAGTTGCCGGGATCAACTCCACACTTGATGCTGTCATCCTCCCCATTAACGACGGCTCCGATGTGCTTGCTACCCTGGCTACCGGGGATCTTACAGCACGAATGGTAAAGGAATACAAAGGTGACCACCAGCTCATGAAGAAGAGCATCAATGAACTGGCAGATTCTTTTGTTAGCGCGCTGTCAGACGTTTCAACAGCAGTTCAGGCAACCGCGAGCGCTGCAACCCAGATTTCTTCCAGTTCGGAAGAGATGGCAGCCGGCGCACAAGAGCAGAGCGCTCAATCTTCTGAAATTGCAGCAGCCGTTGAACAAATGACAAAAACCATTCTCGAATCAGCAAGAAATGCCGGAGTTGCTGCCGAAAAATCAAAATTGGCAAGCGAAAGCACCAAGAACGGTACCCGGAAAATTGAAGAGACCAAACGTGGAATGGATAGGATCGTCAGCTCAACAAGAGAGACCGGCAAGATCATTACGTCGCTTGCACAAAAGACAGATCAAATTGGTGAAATTACTCAGGTGATTGATGACATTGCTGACCAGACCAACCTCCTTGCGCTTAATGCCGCTATTGAGGCTGCAAGAGCCGGTGAACAAGGCAGAGGTTTTGCAGTAGTGGCTGATGAAGTGAGAAAATTAGCCGAACGCACCACCAAGGCCACAAAAGAAATTGCCGATACTATTAAGACGGTTCAGAGAGAAGCCAAAGAAGCTGACCGGTCAATGGAAGAAGCAGACGAATCAGTAAAACAAGGCATGGTGCTGACTGAAGAAGTTGCCGATGCCCTGATGCAAATTCTGGATATGAATAACGCCGTTGCTGACCTGGTAAATCAGGTAGCAGCAACCAGCGAAGAACAATCATCAACCGCAGAACAGATCAGCAAGAATATTGAAAACATCAGCAGCGTAACTCATGAATCTGCAGCCGGCACATCGCAAATTGCCCGTGCGGCCGAAGATTTGAACCGTTTGACGGATAATCTGGAAAGTTTGATCAGTCGTTTCAAACTGCAGGGCAGCGGAAGAGGCTCAATGGACACGTCCAGCCATTTGTCAGCACGGAAAAACACCAAGTATATCAAAGCATAAAGAAACAGAATCATGACCGAAATACAAAACGCAAAAAAAGACACATCCGAAATTCTTCAGTTGGTGAGCTTCAACATTGGAGTGGAGGAATTCGGCGTTGACATTCTGAGGGTTCAGGAAATCAATAAAATGACACATATAACCAAAGTGCCAAATTCACCTGATTTCATCGAAGGAGTGATCAATCTTCGTGGCAGAGTTATCCCGGTGATAGATCTACGCACCAGGATGGGTATGCCCCGCGCTGAATTCAATAAAGACACCCGCATCATCATCGTTGAGATTTCTGAACGAACGGTTGGTTTTATTGTTGATGCAGTTAACGAAGTACTTCGTATACCTGCCAACATCACGGAACCTCCTCCACACATGGTAACCGGAATTAACTCCGAATACATTACCGGTGTTGGAAAACTGGAAGACCGATTGTTATTGCTTCTTGATCTGGAAAAAGTACTGGTAGACGAAGAGAGATCATTGCTCGGAGAAACCCAGGTATAGACGACAAGAGCTTTACACAGCGCAAAGCGGTTTGATTTTGTGTACTGTACTCTTATTCCCCCCCACTGATCTCCCCACAGTACACATGCTGCCCGGTCACGACCCCCGGGCAGTTTTTTTATCCGCTATTATCATACTGGTCAAAGATAAAATTGCGTTCACTAAAAAAACTCCTGTTAACAGAATAGCGATAACATTTTTTTGATTTTGACATGTGCTTCGGAGCACACAACACCTAAAATAGTCGGAGCTACATTATGCATTCTATTTCTAAATATATTTTATTCCTGTCATTTCGGATAACACCGCGCTTCAGTAATACACAAACCAACGCCTTACACCTCATATGCACAGCGACAAACGGACAAAACAACAACTGAGGGAAGCACTCAATATACTCAGCGCCAAAGCTGCCGAACTTGAAAGCACCGTGTTGCTTCACAAGGCGTATGAAGATCGTTTCCGCTCGTTGCTTGAATCAGTCAGCGAAGGAATACTGATGGTCAGTATAGAAAGTGGTGAAATTCTTGCTGTCAACCGCGCATTTAGTGATTTGATTGGAACTACACAAAATGAGTTCCCGGGGAAGAAAATATGGGAGATCGATGCAGTTGCAAACGTGTTTCCCGATAAGGAGGTGTTTCATGCTTTCCTGAAAAGTTCAGGCACTCTACCCACACGTCATACTCTCCACCGCAAAAACGGTACAACTATATTTCTCGACATGGTCTCCACCTTGATCCCGGCACAAAACCCGACCGAGGTTCAACTTTCCTTTTATCGAACAAAAGAGCAAGCTCAAACCAGTCACACTATTGAGTTCATAAATAAGAACCAGGATTCTTTCAATAATCATCCCGTACCGATGTTTTTGTATGATGCAATTACTCTTCACCTTGTGGATGTTAATAAAAAAGCGTTGGACCTCTATGGTTATACCAGAGCGGAATTTCTTTCCAAGACCATAATGGAGATTCATCCCCCGGAAGATATCCCAGACATGCTGCAATCACCTCCGCCACAACATACAGCCATTTTGAGAAAATTATCTGTCCGGCATGCACGAAAAGACGGCTCAATACTATATGTTAATCTCACCGTGCACAAGCTTTCACCCCCTGAAAAGGTTAGTCTGCGCTTGACTGTTGTATGTGATATTACACAATATCTAACAGCAATTGAGGCACTTAAGCTGAGCGAAGAAAAATATCAAACCATCGCGAATTTTACTTATGACTGGGAATATTGGCGGGGGGCAGATGGCCAATACATCTATGTTTCTCCTTCCTGCGAACGGATAACCGGTTATAAACCAGAAGACTTTATGAACGAACCAGAGCTAATGCTTCTGATCACCCACCCTGCTTACAATCAAATAATTTCACAACACCTAAGCATGCGAAATAGTGAATACGCTGACCCCTGTTCATTTGACTTTTGTCTTATATCAAAGGAAAAGAAGCTTGTTTGGATAGCACACGAATGTCAGTCTGTTTATTCACAAGACGGTAAATGGCTTGGTCGACGGGGAAGCAACCGCAATATTACTGAACGGAAGCAAATTGAAGAAGAACTTAAAATCACTCAGGAAAATTTTATGACTGCTTTCCACAACAGCCCGGTAGCTATTTCCATTGTTAACTTCTCTGAAGGACAGTTTTTGGAAATAAACGAAAGAGCTGAACAACTTCTTGAATTCTCCCGAAAAGAGCTCATCGGCAAATTCGCGTCGGATCTTCTTTTATTTCAGACTCCAGAAGAAAAATATTTATTACGCAAAACCCTGCTTCGTAATGAAACATTAAAAAACCGGGAAACAATCATCCGCACAAAAACCGGCAAGTGTTTAACCGGACTGCTTTCAATACAATATATCCAATACAAAAACCAATATTGCATTATTGCAGCGTTTACCGACATATCAGATCTCAAAAAAACGGAACAGGCTCTGCAGAGAAGTGAAGAGTTATATAGAAAGCTTGTTGACACAGTTGCAGAATTAATTTTGTTGACCGACATGAATGGGAATATTCAATTTATCAACAAAGAAAGATTCGAACCTTGGAGCAGCCAGAAAACCTCACTCTTTATTGGGCAAAACATTATATCATTCGTCCGGAACGATGAACGTGAACGAGCCGAACGATATATAAAGCAGCGTATGATTTCAAACATCGGAAGTATCGAATTGCCCATTATCATCAGCGGAGGAAAAGAAATAATCTTCGAAGTAAATGGTGATGTTCTTCGCAGGACTGATGGCACACCATATGGACTAGTGGTTGCCCTCCATGATATTACGGAAAGAAAACATTCGGAATCAAAAATTCAAAGTTATCAGCTCCACCTTGAAGATCTGATAAAAGAGCGCACTGACGAACTTAAAAATGTTAATCTGCAACTTCAAGAGGAAATTCAAAAGCAGAAACAATCTGAGCACCTGATAAAAGAAGCACTAATCAAAGAAAAGGAATTGAATTCCCTTAAGTCAAAATTTGTTTCGATGGTTTCGCATGAATATAGAACTCCTTTAGCCACAATTTCACTTTCTGCGGAACTGCTGGAACGCTACTCCGACCAGGCGACGAAGAAAGAAAAAGCAGATTTATTCCGATCGATGAAACGCTCGGTCAGTTACCTTACCGATCTCTTAGACGATGTAATATCATTAAACAGAACCGATTTGGAAAGAACGCCAATGGAGCTGAAACGAACCGATCTGGTGAGTTTGACAAAACAAATAATGGAAGAAGTTCAAGCGTCACACCACTACGCCGGAACGGTTCAGCTCATCTGCAAGACCAATAAAATGTTTACTGCAACAAACGAAAAATTGTACAGACGGATTTTTGGCAATATTTTTATAAATGCCGTAAAATATTCTGTGGCTGGAAAAGCCATTACTGTGTATATTAAAAGAAACAGTTCCTCTGTTTACTGTATTGTTAAAGACAGAGGATGTGGAATTTCAAAAAAAGATATGCACCATATTTTCGCGCCCTTCTTCAGGGCAGATAATGCAGGGAATATTTCAGGTTCGGGCTTGGGTTTGGCAATTGCTAAAAGATCAATTGAGAGATTAAATGGTCAGATTATGATTAAAAGCAAACTAAATTCTGGCACGACGGTCACTTTACAAATGCCTTATATTTAAATGATTATTAGGAATTATTCGCATGTATAAAATTCTGGTTATTGAAGATGACAAAAGCCTATGTGATAAAATCTCGTTTTTGCTTCGGAAAAATGCTTATGATTATATAACTGCCAATACAGGGAAGAACGGCCTGGTAAAAGCCAAAGCCGAAAACCCGGATTTAATTATTTGCGATATAATGCTGCCTGACGTTGACGGGTACAAGATACTTCATGAACTAAAGAAAACACAGAAAACTGCCGATATTCCGTTTATTTTCTTAACTGCTAAAGCAGAAATGACTGATCTGCGACGGGGAATGAACATAGGTGCCGATGATTACCTCACCAAACCATTTAAGATTGATGATCTTCTGCAATCCATAAGGCTCAGATTAAAAAACAGGAAATGGGCTTTGTCAAATTTTTCTCAAGATACAATCCACCGAGAATTCAAACCTGATGATTTGATATTTTTTAATACGGGCGAAGTTCTTAAATCACTAATGATAAAAGATATTATCTGCATTCTCGCAGAGGGGAATTACACAAGCATCTTTTCAATTGAGAAGAAAAAATATTTAGCGCGAAAATTATTAAAAGAATGGGTGGACCTTCTCCCTCCAAATAACTTTCTGCGAATTCATCGTTCCGCCCTGATAAATTTAATCCACATTTCGAGAATTGAAAAATGGCATAACAGCTGTTTTAGAGTTTTTCTGCATAATTACGATTATCCTTTAGCGGTAAGCCGGCAGTTTAGCGTTGAGCTGAAACGAAAAATACTTCTCTAAGCGATGGGCAAGTTGCACCATCACGCATTGTTGGTAAATCCTGAATGTTATTCACATCACTATATGTTCATTCACACCACCATTTTTACATTTCATACCACTCGTCAAAATATACACGTGCCGATTTTATAAATTTACTTCCCGATTTTTCTGAGCAGCCGCCCATTATTGGCTCACTTTTTCCGTTGTGATCAACAGAACCGGAAGCGCAAAGATTAACTTAAGGGTAAGCTAATCAAAAATATCGGATGTTTTTGAGTACAAATTCAAGCTTAGCGGCAAAGGTAAATAATACTTTTTTACGGCCTAAAGTGATGCGATCACTTTCAATGCGCTGTGGGATGGTAACTAATCAACATACCTCTCAAGAACCACCCTCTGCGAAAGTAAGAGGAATATATGTTTGGGACTCTTTAATAAGGTAGACTTGATTATTTCGAATGTTTTCTGAATCATTTGTCTGCTATTTGGTGATTGTGTCTTAGTTTTAATAACAGGATTTGTTAAAGAGGAGTTTCCAGTCCATGTATTTACGAAATGCTTGCGTTGCAATTCATCAGTTTTTGTTTGAAGTTCCCGGTACACGGTTGTTCAATAGTGCATGGCTGATACGCGTACCCATCTCTCGTTCCAGACCCACCTTACATCGCTTCATGAAAAGTCGATTAGCCGGAAGCGGATATTCTCATGCATAGAATTCTTGTTTTTGAAAGTTCACCAAAGACCCGGGAATTATTACTGGAGCTTTTAAATAAGCATGGTTTCATTGTTCAATTTGCCGATTCGGCATTCTTCGAGCAGGCATTAAGCGGCGAATATATTCCGGACCTGATTATTTGCGAATCTGAATCGCCAAATGACATCAGATATGGACTTCTGCAAAAATTGAGGCGATACTTTTTCACGGCAAGAGTACCAATTATACTGACCTCCTATTCCTACAGTAATATAGATATCCAAAACGCTGCGCTGTTGGGGGCTGATGATTTTATTATTATACCAATTGACCTGAACAGATTTTTGCTTTCGATCAACTTTCAATTACACAAACAAAATGTTTCTCATGACAGTTTTGCACCATCGACGAAGAATATTTCCCACCTGCTCTCTCATGAATTACGAACCCCACTTGTGGCAATACTCGGTTTTTCCGAAATACTCGCAGAAAAAAGGCGTACCCTTGCCTCATACGATTGTTTGGAATTGCTTGAACGCATTACCGATGCAGGGAAAAAATTATTGCGTTTTATAGAAAAATATTCGCAATACCTTGAGTGTGAAGCTATTCGAAAAAGCGCCAGATCAAGAACCCGGCTTAGAGAAGCCAGAGTCACTTCATCAACTGCAATTCTTTATGAAACGTGCTTCACCATCGCTTTGGAATACATGCGTCAGGAACATATAGTTTTCGAATTGAAGGAGGGACCGGCACCGGCGACGGAAGAACATCTGCGAATCATTTTAAGCGAACTGGCAGAGAATGCATGCAAGCACTCCCCCCCGGAGACACCGATAACCATTAAAAGTTATACGTATGAAAATTCGTTTTTCGTGGAACTCGAAAACCATTGCAGAACGGACCTGGAATTGGAAAATAATACTTTGTATTCACTCCATATCAGGGAAGACATGCCATTTTCTCTCACATGGGCCGGAATAGGGCTTTCAATCGCGAGTACACTTGTAAACATTTATAATGGCAAGCTTATGATCCGGAGTAAACCACCGGGAAGGATTAGCGTCACTGTAAGTTTACCCTTTTCAAAATTCTGAACAGTTAACATTTTTTCTTAATATATAAATGAGGTTCTAAATGGAATGGTTCTATAATCTGAAAATCAGATCTAAATTATTACTGAGTTTTGGTGTAGTTGCTGTAATAGCAGGAATAATTGGATATATAGGAATATCCAAGACCAGGACAATTGAGGCAAAAGACACTTTCCTCTATCAAAAAGCAACTCTTTCACTTTCCCATATTGGAAGAATTGCAACTGCATATAATCGTGAAATGGCATATATTCGCAGCATCGCCATTGTCAATCTGTCAAATGGTTCCACCGCAGATATTGAGACGTTTTTAAATAAACGCAACGAACGTGAAGGCGAAATCCAAAAAAGCATGAAGGCCTATGAATATACACTCAATGGTCAGGCAGACAGTCTTGAGTATCTGGAGCTTACTACCCTGTTGAAAGAAAACAATAGCTGTTTCGACAAATACATTGAACTGATCCGGTCGCAAAAAACAGCTGAAGCTATTACATATATTAATGGCGAATACCAAAAAAATGCCTTGGCTACCGAAGGACAAATTGAAAAAGTGATCAGCAGTAATGAAAAAACTGCGGAGCTGATCAGCAAAGAAAACACTGAAACGGCGGAGTCGGCTGCATCAACCCTGTTGACAATCCTGATGATCGGCGTAATTTTCTCCATTGGACTTGGCATTTTTATCTCCGGATATTTGTCAAAAGGCGTTGCATCTGTTGTAACTGTTATGCAAGAGCTTCAAAACATCTGCATTACCAATCTCGCAAAAGGCAGCGAGCAGCTGGCACAGGGCGATCTTAATATTAAAATAGTTACCGGAGTAAAAGCTATCAGTGTTAATTCCAGAGATGAAATAGGGCAATTATCCGAAAGCATCAATGAAATGATTGTACAAACCGAAACAATGGCCACATCAGTGGGAAAAGCCGTAGCAGTAATCCAATCACTCATCAATGAGTCAAATGGTCTGGTGGCTGCAGCTGTGGAAGGACGCCTTAAAGAGCGCGGAAACCCCAATAAATTTATTGGAAGCTATAAAGAACTGATAACAGGACTTAACGCTACTTTTGAGGCAGTTGTTTACCCTATCAACGAATCGACCGTAACTATTGAAAAACTTGCACAGGGGGATTTAACAGCCCGAATGACCGGTGATTATAAAGGTGACTATATTCTAATGAAGAACAACATCAACAGTCTGGCTGACTCATTCAACAGTGCGCTTGGTGAGGTTTCAACCGCCGTTCAGGCAACTGCAAGTGCAGCAACACAAATCTCTTCCAGTTCAGAAGAAATGGCTGCCGGGGCTCAGGAACAAAGTGCTCAGTCTTCTGAGATAGCTGCCGCCGTTGAACAAATGACAAAAACCATCCTTGAATCGGCCAGAAACGCGGCGACTGCTGCAGAGAACTCCCGGTTGGCGAGCGAACGCACGAAGAACGGAACGAAAAAAATTCAGGAAACGAAAGAGGGAATGGAACGCATTGTCAGTTCCACTAAAGAAACCGGAAGAATTATAACCTCCCTGGCATTAAAAACCGATCAGATTGGCGAGATTACTCAAGTGATTGATGACATTGCAGATCAAACCAACCTGCTGGCACTAAATGCGGCCATTGAAGCAGCAAGAGCCGGGGAACAGGGACGTGGATTTGCCGTGGTTGCTGATGAAGTTCGTAAGTTGGCCGAACGTACAACAAAGGCCACCAAAGAGATTGCTGATACCATAAAGACTGTTCAAAAGGAAGCAAAGGAAGCAGATCATTCGATGGAAGAAGCAGATGTGGCAGTGAAAACCGGCATGGAACTTACAGAGGAGGTGGCAGATGTCCTGATGCAAATTCTGGAAATGAACAACGCTGTTGCAGATTTGGTGAACCAGGTTGCTGCGGCAAGCGAGGAACAATCCTCCACGGCAGAACAGATCAGCAAAAACATCGAGAACATCAGTGCGGTAACTCATGAGTCGGCTGCCGGAACTTCTCAGATTGCACGCGCGGCAGAAGACTTAAACCGCCTGACAGATAATCTGGAAACGCTAATTGGACAATTTCAGTTGCAAAATAGCGGGAAACTGAATTCAACAAGTGTGCGCCAAACAGGGTCCCGTTCCCACAGCAAACTTCTGAAATCCTAATGGAGAAAATGATGACTGATTTACAAAGTACACAAAAAGAATCTACTGAACTTCTGAAACTGGTAACTTTCAGAATCAGCAACGAAGTCTTTGGTGTTGAAACGCTTAAAGTTCAGGAAATTATGAAAATGACGCATATTACCGAGATTCCCAACTCTCCCGATTTTATCGAGGGCATAATGAATCTGCGTGGCAGGATTATTCCCATAATTGACCTTCGCAAAAAGCTTGGCTTAGAAGCGCTCGAATTCATCGAAGATAAACGGATTATTATCGTGGTTGATGTCTTGGGTAAAACCGTTGGCTTCATTGTTGATGCGGTGAATGAAGTACTCAGGCTACCAGCAAACATTACAGAACCACCACCGCATCTTGCCTTAGGTGTTAATTCCGAATACATTACCAGCGTTGGAAAGCTTGATGACAGATTGCTGTTGCTCCTTGACCTGGAAAAAGTGCTTCTTGAAGAAGAGAAAGCTTTTCTCAGCCATTCCGATCTTCAAGAGGCAAAATGAAGCGATTCAAACCGGATTTTAAATAAGTCCGCTCTTTCCGGTTTGGAGACAGTTCAGTTTAACTAAAATATACAGGGCGAATTAACTCAAATTGCTCAGATAGTTCTTTCGAATGCAACGGCTGCCTGGATTTACACTTCCGGGCAGCCTTTTTTGCCAAGATTTACAGTACCCGGGAGCAGGCATCAGTTACTCCCCGCTGAACTCTCACGGTGAAATGCATTAGTCATCAATACCTAAGGGTTGTGAAGAGTACAAAGCGATCACCCAACCGAACCATAACAGGCACAAATAGTATTTATAAATATGCATTTGGCAGTATACCACAAAATTATTTGCAGGCCTCTATTACCCTGATTTGTCTTTCATGAACTTTGGCAAGCCGATACGTTCCGAGAGAGGAACCAATCACTTCGGATAGTGAACGAATATTGAGATTATGAGGGGACTCAGCCAACCGGGGAGGTCATACCCTTCATTATGGTCACTCATATAAATTGCCTTTTTGATATTTTAAGTGCACCGCAAATAATGTTCGTTCAATAACTCTTGCGGTGACGTTATGTTTTTTTGCATACTGTCTGAGAATTGCAAGGAATTCGCACCACTGATCAGAACTAAACGATTTGCCACCGGGATTAGTATCCACTGCCTTCATCTCATATAATAGCTGCCACACTCTAATATCAATAACGCCATACCGTTTGGGATTAGTCAGCATAAGTATTGCAGAAGCCATAGGGATGCTTACTCCCCGCAACATGGTAAGCAGCTCAATTCTTTTCTTCTCACTTTGTGTCGCTAAAGCGTCACCTGTAATTTTTCTTATTTCAGCCGGAGTGTTTTTCCGGATATGCCATATTGCCCGGGCCGATTTCCATTTACATATTTTTATTAATTCATTTTTGGTTAGACATTTCCTTTGTCTGACCGACCGTAATTCCCTAACCAGCGTAAAAGTTGGCTCAAATTCTTGTTCTGATATGCAAGCACGGATCAGGCTATTTAGGGTCTTATAGGGGATTTTCTTCAAAGACATTCTGCACTCTTCAAACCGTTAGTGATATATGCAAAATAATGTTAAATCTTCTCAAAAGAGGCAAAATTCCGTTATGGTAAAAGGAGTGCATTAAAAGCGATCACGTAGAAGTTTCAAGGGCCTGTTTATTATCAAGAGCCCAGTGTGAACATAAATTCAATTGCTTATTTTTAACCAGAATTTTTTAAGTCACCGACTCCAGAACTCGTGCCATTCTATGTTTTTTATTTCCTTTCCAAATTTGGAGCTATAAACCCATCCATCCGCAATCTCAAAATTTCTCTTGCCTTTTCCAATATCTCACCGTATATTTCGGTCATTAACGAACTGAAATTTGGAATGAAAGAAAATCTAAACTTTTTTAAGGTACTGTCCGACCCCAACAGACTGCGCATCATCAAGATGCTCCAGATTAAGCCCCTGTGCGTATGCGAGATAACCGAAGTGCTGCAATTGGCAAAATCCACCGTGTCAGAGCATCTCAGCATTTTGAAGAAAGAAGGCTTCATTATTGAGGAAAGAGACGGTAAATGGGTTAATTATATTATCAATCCCCGTCCTTCCGATGCACGCATAACTTCACTGCTCACCTCACTCGATTTTTGGATTGGCAACAGCGTTGACGTGGACAGCGACCGGCAAATGGTAAAAACCGTTGATCGCTATACAGTATGTAACCGTTAAAAAATTTAACAAACAGTTCGGTATAAAACGAATTACATCGATTGAAAGGAACAGAATGGCCACTAAAATATTAATACTCTGCACCGGGAACTCCTGCCGCAGTCAAATGGCAGAGGGATTCCTAAAGTCTTTCGATCCGGCGCTCCAGGTTTATTCAGCCGGAACAAATCCCTCACAAGGCGTTCACCCTATGGCCATTCAGGCTATGCATGAAGCCGGGATTGATCTCTCAAAGAACCACCCAAAGAAAGTTGACTTATTCCTTCGTGAAATATGGGACTACGTTATAACCGTTTGCGATAACGCCAAAGAGACGTGTCCCGTGTTTTTTGGCAACGTCGGTGAGCAACTGCACATCGGATTTGAAGATCCGGCAGAAGCAACGGGAACGGAGGAGCAAATCCTCAACGAGTTTCGCAGGATACGCGATGAAATCAAATCTGATTTTTTCAAATTTTATACTTCAATGGAGAAAGGGCAGAAAAATGATTAGTAAAACATTTGGGTTCATCGGCGGCGGCAGAGTTGTGAAGATATTGTTAAAAGCAATGAGCAACAAAAACCAACTGCCCTCAAAAATAATTGTAACTGACACTAACGCGGAAGTACTGAAGGCGTTAAAAAATGAATTTCCCGGGATACAGATCACCGGCAACAATCACGAAGCAGCAGGATGCGATTATGTGTTCCTGTCTCTTCACCCCCCGGTTATGCTGCAAACACTTGCTGAAATTAACCCGTATATTAAACCGGAGGCTGTGGTTATTTCACTGGCTCCCAAAATTTCAATCGCTAAAATATCCGCACAACTGGATGGGTTTAACAGGATTGTGAGGATTATCCCAAATGCACCTTCATACATTAACGAAGGCTACAACCCTGTTGCCTATGCAACACAACTCCCCGAACTTGAAAAAAGCGAACTGGGAGATATTTTTGCACTTTGGGGAGAATATCCCGAAGTGGATGAATATAACCTCGAAGCATATGCCATTACAACCGCTATGGGGCCAACCTATTTATGGTTCCAACTCAGGCAGCTCCATGAGTTGGGTCTCTCCTTTGGCCTGTCCGAACGGGAAGTAAAGACCGGCATCACCGCGATGGTGAAAGGCGCCGTCGATACCTTATATGACTCGCATTTGAGCAGCACGGAAGTCATTGACCTCGTTCCTGTGAAACCGCTGGCAGAGTTTGAAAAAGAAATTGCCGGGCATTTCCAAACTTCTCTCACTGCGCTTTTCCACAAGCTAAAAAACTAATATTGGAGAGCACCAAAATGATCAATATTAAAGTTCTTGGCCCAGGGTGTGCAAACTGCAAAAACCTGGAACAGTTGTGCAAAGACGTTGTGTCAGAAAATCAAATTGAAGCTGAAATAGAGAAAATCACCAATTACAAAGATATTATGAGCTTCGGGATAATGAGTACACCGGGACTTGTTCTTAACGGGAAAGTGGTTTCCACAGGAAAACTGCCAACCAAAGCAACACTTACCCATTGGCTGATGAATGAATTGACAAAAAGCGAAGACCAGGCATAATATGTCAACCATTACAAAAAAGCTGTCTTTCCTCGACCGGTATCTGACACTGTGGATATTTCTCGCTATGTTCACCGGCGTTTTTTCCGGTTATCTTTTCCCAGGAATAGTGAATTTCTGGAATGGATTTCAGAGTGGAACAACTAACATCCCTATCGCCATCGGGTTGATACTGATGATGTACCCGCCCCTGGCAAAAGTGAAATATGAAGAACTTGGTGATGTTTTCAAAAACGTAAAAGTTCTCTCGTTGTCTCTTGTTCAGAACTGGGTGATCGGTCCCCTGCTCATGTTCGGACTTGCAGTGGTCTTCCTCGAGGACCATCCACACTATATGGCGGGACTGATAATGATCGGGCTGGCAAGATGCATTGCCATGGTAATTGTGTGGAATGAACTGGCCAAGGGTGATACGGAATACGCCGCTGGTTTGGTTGCTTTTAATTCCATTTTCCAGGTTTTGTTTTTCTCCGTCTATGCCTACGTGTTTTTAACTGTTCTTCCCCAATGGTTAGGGCTCCAATCCTTCAAGGTTGATGTTACCATTGGGCAGATTGCCCAAAGTGTGTTTGTTTATCTCGGCATTCCCTTCCTTGCCGGAATAATCACACGCTTTACCCTGCTCAGGCTGAAGAGCAAGCAGTGGTATGAACAAAAGTTCATTCCAAGAATTTCACCGTTGACACTAATAGCCTTGTTGTTCACCATTTTTGTAATGTTCTCACTCAAGGGCGAGTATATCATAAAGATACCCTTCGATGTAATACGCATAGCAATACCGCTTTTGATTTACTTCGTGGTAATGTTCCTGGTCTCGTTTTATCTTGGAAGAAAAGTGGGTGCAGACTATTCAAAAACTGCCACACTGTCCTTCACTGCAGCAAGCAACAATTTTGAACTGGCAATTGCAGTTGCTATTGCCGTATTCGGCATTAACAGCGGAGAAGCATTTGCGGCCGTTATTGGTCCGCTTGTCGAAGTGCCGGCTCTGATTGGGTTGGTGAATGTGTCACTTTGGTTTCAAAAGAAATATTTTAAGAACCCGGAAGAAGGCACCGTTAAGGCGCCGGATGTATGCCCATAAAATGAAAACGACATGAACAGTCTTATTACTAAACTAACGGACGATAAGTCAAATTATCTTATTCCTGTGATCTTATTGCCGGTTTGGCTTCTTTTCTATGTGAATCTTGAAACCCTCACAAACCTGGTGGTTTATAATGTTGCCGGGCTTTCCACCGGCACAGCCTTAACTGGTGCCGTTTGGTTTTTCGTTTTTGAAGTTCCCAAAGTGTTGTTGCTCTTAACTCTGATAGTGTTTGTAGTTGGAATAATCAGAAGCTACTTCTCCCCCGAGAGAACCAGAAGAATTTTGGGCGGAAAGAAACTTTTTACTGGCAATGTGTTTGCAAGTCTGTTGGGAATAGTAACACCGTTCTGTTCCTGTTCGGCAATACCTCTGTTCCTGGGGTTTGTTGAATCGGGTGTGCCATTGGGAGTCACGTTTTCCTTTCTCATCGCGGCACCAATGATCAACGAAGTTGCCGTTATTCTTTTACTGGGATTATTCGGCTGGAAAACCGCGCTGCTCTATACTTTCACCGGACTGTTCATCGCCATACTCTCGGGCTACATAATCGGCAGACTTAAACTGGAACGGTTTGTGGAATCGTGGGTGTATGAAATAAAAGCCGGACACCTGGACCTGGCTGAAGAGAAAATTACTTTCGCGGGAAGAATTACCGCAGGGATAGAGGCTGTTAAGGAAATTGTTGCGAAGGTATGGATCTATATAGTTATTGGTATTGCCGTAGGCGCAGGCATCCACGGTTATGTGCCTGAAAACTTTATGGCAAGCCTGATGGGAAAGAGCGCCTGGTGGTCTGTTCCTATTGCCGTGTTTCTTGGTGTACCCATGTATTCAAATGCGGCAGGGATAATTCCCATTGTCCAGGCCCTGCTCGAGAAAGGCGCATCGCTTGGAACCGTTCTGGCATTCATGATGAGCGTGATCGGGCTGTCACTCCCGGAAACTATAATTCTCAAGAAAGTACTCAAGTGGCAATTGATCGCTGTTTTCATCGGGATAGTCTCGACAGGGATCGTCATTGTCGGGTATTTGTTCAATTTGATTTATTAACTCATGTTATGCAAATCCGGAGATTGAATAGCCACGACTTTCAAGTCGCGGGATGGATGTACCCTCTAAATATTGGCTTTAGCCACTAACAGTGCTAAGATTTGTTGCTGAAGCCGGTTTCAGCGGGCGAGAATGAGCCACGAGCTGAAACTTGTGGCAAGTCAGTTGGAATTGTTGGATAACATAATTTATTAAGAAGTAAGCTATTTCATGTCGCTGAGCAAATCAGCGCAAAATATATTTTAACAAAGCAGAAAAGAGCATATAATGGTCATAAAAATTCTTGGCACGGGATGCAAAAAATGCAGCACACTCGAACAGAAAGTTCGTGATATCGTGGCAGCAAACAGTATTGACGCAACAATTGAGAAGGTAACGGACATTCAGCTTATTATTGGCTACAAGATAATGACAACGCCCGGACTGGTAATAAACGAAACGGTTAAAAGCGCAGGATACATTCCTAAGGACGACCAGATACTCACCTGGATGAAGGAGGGCTGACAAATGAAAACAAGGATCAGTGTAACTATGCTTCTGCTCCTGTCGTTGTTTCAGGCTAACACATACAGCCAGGGCGCCAAAAACGTTCAACCGGCTAAACCAATGGTGACCTTCGTTGAGTTAGGCTCCGTAAGTTGTATTCCCTGCAGGAAAATGCAGCCCATAATGAAATCAGTCGAACAAAAATACGGCGCGCAACTTAAAGTTGTTTTCTATGATGTATGGAAATCAGACCAGAAGCACTATGCGAAGCAATATGGCATTTCGATAATACCCACCCAGGTTTTTTTGGATGCGAACGGAAAAGAATTTTTCCGGCATGAGGGTTATTACCCCGAAAAAGAAATTGATAAACTTTTGCTGGCCCGGGGTCTGAAACTGACAGCCGGAAAACAGTAGTATGATAGAAAGCGTTTTTAACAGTTTATACGATGCAATGTCAGGCAATGCCTGGCTTGCCATACTTGCCGCGTTCAGTTGGGGTATTCTGAGTGTTATACTGTCACCCTGCCATCTTTCCAGCATCCCGCTCATTGTCGGATACATAAGTTCGCAGGGCAAAATTCGTGTCAGAAGGACGTTCTATATCTCTCTTGTTTTTGGTACAGGAATTTTGATCACCATCGCATTAATAGGAATTGTTACGGCACTGCTTGGCAGAATGCTGGGCGATATAGGAAGCACCGGCAACTATCTTGTCGCAGTCATATTCTTCATCGTTGGGTTATATCTCATGGATATCATCAAATTCAACTGGAGTGGTTTTGGCCTGAAGCAAACACAAAAGGCGGGATTATTTGCCGCCTTGATCCTCGGATTGCTTTTTGGGCTTGCCCTGGGTCCCTGCACCTTTGCCTATATGGCACCTGTTCTTGGCATAGTGTTCCAAACCGCAAAAACAGATTATTTGCTTTCAATTGTTTATCTGGCAGCTTTCGGGATAGGTCATTGTTCAGTTATTGTAACTGCTGGTGTATTGACTGGTACGGTACAGCAATATTTGAACTGGAGTGACGGCTCCAAAACAATTCTCTGGATAAAACGTATTTGCGGTGTATTGGTAATTGCGGGTGGAGTTTACCTGCTGATGCAGGCATAATTCAGATCTTAAATTTCTTCTGCTTTCGTATTCGTTCCGTGGTTTCCCGCGACATCCCATTGCCAAGTTTGCCGCATCATTCATATTTCGGAAATTTCCCCATATCATTTCCGTGCCTTCCGCGTTACGTTTTAGAGATCGCTTCAATGCGTTCCGCCATTTTCCGTGCATTCCGTGCTCCAGTTTTGAATCCATTCTCCAAAACCTACATCCTACATATAGTTATTCAAAAAAGCTATAAAATGGAGTATAAATGCGGTATCTGCTTATTTTTGCAACAATCATCACATTGCTTTTCACCGGATGCGATAAGAAATCCTCTGCCGATGAAAAGCCAATGACAGCTTACCAGCCCTCAGCCTCAACCGGCTCAACTGCGCCTGACTTCCAGTTAAATACCACAGATGGAAAGATCTTGAAACTGTCGGATTTTAAAGGTAAAGTTGTAATAGTGGATTTCTGGGCTACCTGGTGTCCGCCATGCAGAAAAGGAATCCCTGACTTAATCGAGATTCAAAAAGAATATGGTAACAACGTTGCGGTCATCGGCATTTCTGTTGACCAGGAAACAAAAAATGACGTAGTTCCCTTCATACAAAAAATGGGCATCAACTATCCCGTTGTATATAGCGATGCGGAGACGGCCCAGGCGTATGGCGGCATTGAGTCAATTCCAACTTCGTTTGTAATTGATCAAAAAGGAAACATCGTGGCAAACAACGTCGGACTGGTACCCAAAAGTGATCTCACTCAGGCAATAGATAAGTTATTAAAGAAGTAATTCGGGATAGTGAAAAGCAATGGACACAACAGTAATTAATGAAAGATACTCGGCATTGGCCGAAGACTCCTGCTGCCTTTCCTGCGGAGGAGCTCTGAACCACAGCGATCCTAAACCCGGTGAAGTATGCGTTGACCTGGGCTGCGGCCGCGGTAATGATGTTATAAGGATGGCGCAAACAGTTGGCGAAAAGGGTTTCGTATACGGACTCGACGTTTCGGATGGAATGCTGGTTAAAGCAAGACGAAACGCGGAAAAGCTGGAAATTTCCAACGTGCAGTTTGTTCAGTCGGAATTGGAATCAATGAAGCTTCCTTCTGATGTGGCTAACCTTGTAATCTCCAATTGCACCATAAACCACGCGGAAGACAAGACAGCGGTTTGGAATGAGATTTACCGCATCCTCAAAAAGGGAGGCCGGTTCGCCGTGAGCGATATCTACTCGCTAGCAGAAGTGCCTGAGGAATATCGAACTGATCCCGTAGCGGTTTCTGAATGCTGGGCTGGGTCAATTGAAAAAGACATCTATCTGAAAATGATAGCAGACGCCGGGTTCAAAGACATTACCATATTGGAAGAAAGTAAACCCTACGCCAAGGGCAAGATTGAAGTAGCAAGCTTTACTGTTGCCGGCACAAAGCCCGCGGGCTGCTGCTGCAACGGATAATTTTCCCCTAACCAAAAGGAGGACAACATGAAATCATTAATCAGGAAAGAGCAATTTTCCAACAAGAAAATTGCACAGTGCTGCGCAAAGACCTCAAAGATCGTTGCCGGCTGTCACGATTAAGCATTCATTGTTCATGACAGAGCCGGAGCCCTTCCGGGTTCCGGCTCTACATTTTTATCTTTTATCAGATATACCTGAAACCTTTTCATACTCTCAGCATCATACCAGGCAAACAACAGGCTAACAATGTATTTTTCAAAATATAACATATTCTCACAGATTAAAGATTCTAACGATCATTATCTCGTTAACATACTAACGGGAAATGCGGATATACTCTCTGCAGAAAAAGCCGCTGAAATTATCTCCGGACAGTTCACGGATATTGACGAATATGTTGAAAAGGGTTACCTGACGGATGAAGCGCTCGAAAAGAAACTATATAACGAAAAGTATCTTGAGTTCATAGAGGCAAGAGATACCGATGAAGTCCAAATATTTTTTGTTCCCTGGTATTCCTGCAATTTCGACTGCAGCTATTGCTACCAGTCAGAATATGACAACAGCCCGAAACCATTGCAAAACGAAGTTATTGACTCTTTCTTCGACTATGTTAATGAGGAATTTTCGACAAGGAAAAAGTATATAACACTGTTCGGCGGCGAACCGCTTTTGCCCGGCGACCGGAATAAAAAAACAGTAGCCTACTTTTTGGCAAAAGCCAAAGAGCTCAATGTAGAAATTGCCATCGTGAGTAACGGATATGCCCTTGAAGAATATATTCCTCTTCTCAAGCAGCACCGCATCCGGGAGATACAGGTAACACTGGATGGTGTTGGTCCCATGCACGATATTCGCAGACCGTTAAAAGGCGGTCAGGCAACATTTGATAAAATTGTGCGTGGAATTAATCTCGCCATTGAAAACAAGATAACCATAAATCTTAGGGTGGTGCTGGACAAAGAGAACATTGAACAATTGGCCGAACTGGCACAATTTGCAATAGCCCAGGGATGGACCCGGAGCACTTTTTTCAAAACACAGTTTGGACGCAACTATGAGTTGCATTACTGCCAGGCCGGCAATCAGAAATTGCTTTCCCGTATTGAATTTTATGAAACACTTTACAAACTCTCTCAAAACAACCCGGAAATTCTTGAGTTCCATAAACCGGCCTTTTCAATATCCAAATACCTGTTTGAGAATGGCGAACTCCCTCTTCCGCTGTTCGATTCCTGTACGGGTTGCAAAACAGAATGGGCGTTCGATTATACCGGGAACATATATGCCTGCACGGCAACGGTAGGCAAACCGGGGTCATCATTAGGTACGTTTTATCCCGAAAAAACAAAGCAGACAGATAAAATTTTCGAATGGGAAGACAGGGACGTGACCACCATTACCGCATGTAAATCATGCAGCATGCAGCTCGCCTGCGGCGGCGGATGTGCAGAAGTAGCATTTAACAAAACCGGCAATCTTCATTCCCCGGATTGCAGGCCCATAAAAGAATTGATTGGAATGGGGATATCACTTTATAATGACATTGAGGCATAACCATGACAGAACACATAACGAATATTTCGACAAATGAATTTGAAAAAACAGTGCTCAACGGCAGCAAAATTGTAGTCGATTTTTATTCCACCGAGTGCCCCCCGTGTGAGGCACTTGCAAGCAAATATGAATCCTTAAGTGAAATTTACGGGCGCGATATCACCTTCGTAAAAATATTCAGACAGGAAAACCGCGAACTGGCTTCTCAACTCGGAGTCACTTCGTCACCCACATTATTGTTCTACGATAATGGGAAACGCGTGGGTGAACAACTCACCGGCGGAATCAAGCGCGCAGATATTGTCAAAAATCTTGAATTGCTTCTTCCGGCTTACCGTGGAGATGAACTGAAGAACAGCATTGAACAAACTTCTACCTCGTGCGATGTTCTGGTTATTGGCGGCGGACCTGCAGGACTCTCGACAGCAATCTATACCGCTCAGGCAAAACTGAAAACAATTGTTGTGGACAGAGACCTGCCAGGCGGACAAGTGAAAGTGACCCATCTTGTAAGCAACTATCCCGGGTTCAGTGAACCGGTATCCGGTTATATGCTGATGCACTATATGGCTGAGCAGACCAAAGCAGCCGGGGCTGAATTCAGATCAGCAGTTGATATCACGGAAATGAATCTTGACGAAAAATATATCGTTGTTGACGGCGTCGAAACCATACATGCAAAAAAAATTGTAATTGCAACAGGTTCTTCTCCAAGACTGCTTAACGTGAAGGGAGAGAAAGAATACCGCGGGCAGGGAATCTCCTACTGCGCAACCTGCGATGCCAAGTTCTATGAAGATAAACACGTCGTCGTAATTGGCGGCGGCAACTCCGCTATTGAAGAGTCCTTATTCATCACTAAGTTTGCCTCCAGGGTCACCATTGTTCACCAGTTCGATAAACTGCAGGCTAACAAGATTGCCCAGGAAAAGGCATTTGCCAACGAAAAGATCGAATTTTTGTTCGAACATGAGCCGCGAGAGTTTGTAAAAACCGGCAGCAGCGTTAACAGCGTTGTGCTTGAAGACCTCCGCACACACGAATTGAAAACACTTGCGTGTGATGGCGTGTTCATCTTCGCCGGAATGACTCCCAACATCAGCGAAATGAAAGATCGGTTTGACCTGGACCAGTGGGGTTACATAAAAACAGACAATAATCTGAAAACAAGCATCCCTGACGTTTATGCAGTTGGCGACGTAGCAAGCAAGCAGTTCAGACAAATAACCACAGCTGTTGCCGATGGGACCGTTGCGGCGATTGCCCTTGCAAGAGAGCTTGAAAAAGAAGAAGTTTTGGAAGAAAGTTATTAACTCATTTTCACAAATTAAAGACAGGCTTGTGTTATGCGGAAAAATGTAGGCTCAACCGACAAAATCATCCGGTTCATAATTGCACTGGGTTTGTTCTCGCTGTTCTTTTTCCTTGAGGGAGACGCGAAGTATTTCGGCTTGCTGGGTATAGTTCCTCTTGCAACAGGTATGCTGAACTATTGCCCGCTATTTACGGTATTGGGCATCAGCACCGTTGAAAAGAAAAAGGCTGAGTAGCTTCCCTAATTGAGAACAACCGCTTTTAAAATACAATAGATTTCACTTCGCAGCAGAACCCAATAAGATGATATTATTGTAGATGATGGTCGCGGCGAAAACCCGAAGGGTTGATATTATTATAGATTTCATATTGCGGCGAAAACCCGAAGGGTTGACATTATTGTAGGGTTGACATTATTGTAGGGTTGATATTATTGTAGGCTCGGCAAAGCAATTTTGAGCCCGGAAAGGGCGGCATTATTCCACTATTCCGGGTATTCAAAATATTTCCCCAATCATAGGGCTCCACTATCCCTTGTTATCGTTATTAGAATTCTTTTCTTCTTTCTTTTTGGATGGGATAGCCCAGAGCAGACCGATAAATGCCCCATAGATGGTGGAAATATAGGGACTCCCGGTAATAGGACAAGAACCGGTGCGGCACCCGATGAAATAATAGTAGCCGAATCCAAGCAAGGCACCGCCTGTTACAAAGAGCAATGCTTTGACCGGCTTATCCGGTAACAGTGATAATAGAAACGCCTTCACGCCATTCATGATTGAACCTCCAAAAGCTGCATGAGCGTGGCCTCCGATTTGGCACCGAGGAACACCTCTTTAATTTTACCGTCTTTAACCAGTATGGTGGATGGTGTCGCCCTGATTCCGAAAATACGGGCCGATTGCTGATCCTTCGAAATATCAACGGAATAAACATCTTTGTTTTCCGCCTGCATGGATTTGATTATGGGCGTCTGCATTTTGCATGCTCCACAGGAAGGGCTGTAAAAGTAGACCAAACCTCTCGATCCTTCTTTTTCAAGTCCCTTCAGATTTCCTTGAAGACCGGAAAGCTTTGCGCCCTTAGCCCGCTTGGCGGCAACAATCATGCGCAACTGCATTCCAAAAAAGAGCGCTATTATTCCAACTACTGTATACAGTACTATCATTGTATGATCACTTTCTTATAAAATTTGTTTCATTACGGGCAACAGTTTTAACCCGGATCCGGGAGTTCAACAATCGTAAAATAGTATATAACACTACACCTGATACCGCGGTTGCGGCTGATAGAATTTCCAACATATAGTCAACCTGTTCTTTGTTTATGGGTTTGATTCATATTGCCATAAAAGGGTTCAAAAAGCTTCCTGAATATATTCACCAAGCTTCTTTTTATACCGCAAGCAGTGCCAATACCGATACAATAAACCACAACCCCACTCCCAGTGCCAGCGGTTTCATCCCAACCGACTTAAGTGTTTCTTTTGAAAGATTTGAGCCGATCATGAACAGTGTTATGACCAGTCCCTGCTTTGAGACCTGATAGATACCGGAGAACACTGTACTCATCGATGGCAGGTAGGTATTAAGGATCATTGCAATAAAGAATGCAAATATGAACCAGGGTATCTTGACTCCTTTTTTCTGAGATTTGAAGACAAAGCCCGCGAAAAGAGTAACAGGGATAATCCAAAGCGCCCGGGTCAGTTTAATGGTAGTTGCTGTCGCAAGTGCAACAGGGCCATAATGCGAAGCAGCCCCAACAACTGAACTGGTATCGTGAATGGCAATTGCAGCCCATATTCCAAATTGTGTTTGGTCCAAATGGAGCAGGTGACCTATTACCGGAAAGAGTAGAAGGGCAATACTGTTGAGGATGAATACAACGCCCAGCGCAACCGAAGTATCGTTGTCCTTGGCGTCAATCACGGGGGCAGCTGCTGCAATTGCACTGCCCCCGCAAATGGCGGTTCCAACTGATATAAGGAAAGCTGTCTTTCTTTCGATTTTAAAAAACGAGGCAAACACGTAACCTAATAATAGTGTTACCGTGATTCCCGAAACGGTGTATAAAAAACCTTCCGTTCCGGCTTTTAGCGCGGCAACTGCATTCATACCAAATCCAAGCCCGACAACGGAAACTTGCAAAAGGCTGTGAGTGGCTTTTCTGGTTTGAACAATAAACGGATTGCCTATCGTTAGCGAGAGTGTAATGCCGGCCAGCAATGCGATTGGGGAGGAAACGAAGGGGAAAAGACACAGAACCAGAAACAGGCCGTAGATCAATTTTGAATAATTATTTCTCATTTTTTTATGTTGTTATTTTCCCGGGAAGGACACAGCCTCCTTTGAGGAAACAGTTAGTAAATATGTATAAACCGCAACGTAACTTGCCCATATCTCCGGGCAAATCAAATTTTTGTATTGAATAGATAAAATTAATTTTGCTGTATTGCAGCATAGCGCTCAAAAGGCTGCTATATTAACAAACTTTTATTACTACTTCATTACCAATTTTTCATTTCTTTGCAGCCTTTGCGACCTTTGCGTCTTCTTTGCGACCTTTGCGTTTTCTTCGTGCCTTCAGAGTCTTCTTTGTGCGCTCAGTGTTTTCTTCGTGGCCTGTGTGTTTTGCTTTTTCTGGGGTTAATGGGTTTTGTCCTTCTACTTCACATAAATCACAAAAATCCAATAAATCACAGTCTAGACCCATGCCCCAATTCCACCCAGCATATTTGCCGATTTGAATCCAAGCTTTTTGAGTTTAATAGCAGCTGATACGCTTCTGCTGCCTGATGCGCAATAGCAAATTATTTCTTTGTCTTTGTATTTGTTGAGCTGATCGACTTTTGATGAAATTTCCTGCAATGGGATATGTATTGAGCCTTTTATTGAGCGCGATGCCCGTTCACCGGCTGTTCGTACATCCAGAAGCACAACATTCACTCCGGTTTTCATTTTTTGGGCTGTTTCGGCTGCAGAGTAGTCGGGAATTGAACGGGAATCAATACTCTTTTTAATTTTAAGAGCAATAAACAATCCGATGATAACGAGTAAAATGATCTGTGTGGGTGACATATTTCCTTTGGGTTATGAGTTTGCAAAGCGGTTTGATTCAAAAAGAAGCAAAAGGATTCGGGGTAATTTCATTTAATACGATTTGTTTCCCAAACTAAATTTTGTGGCGATACGGCAGCCGCAGTCTCGCTAACAATAGTTGTCTGTCAAAATAATTAAGGGGCTGCAGGCACAACTTCCCGGAACAGCCCCGGTAAAAATCAGTTTACTTACACCAATTTTGCATGCAGTTCAAAAGTGGTTCCGGCAAGCGCACGTGAAACCGGGCAACCTGCTTTTGTATCCTCCGCAAACTGTTGGAATTTGGCATCATCCAGTCCTTCAACCTGAGCCTCGCACCGGACAATGATCTTCGTAATGGTGAAACCGGCATCGGTTTTCTCCAGGACCACTTCATCCGCTGTTTTTACGCTTATCGGCTTGAAACCGGCTTTTGCCAAACCCGCTGACAGAGCCATTGAATAGCATCCTGCATGGGCTGCTGCCAGCAGTTCTTCGGGATTAGTCCCGGTACCCTCTTCGAATCTTGAAGAGAAAGAATATTGACCATTAAATGATCCGGTTTCTGTTTTCAGGCTTCCTTTACCTGAGACCAGATTACCGTTCCATTCTGCCTGTGCTTTACGTATGGGCATAGTGACTCCTCTTTTGTTTAATTTTACTTTTATTGGTCAGGATAGTAACATCTCCGAGCGGCTAAAATACAAAAGGATTAATCATAAAAAAATGGCAGGAAAAAGTATACCAACAGGGAATAAACCCGATACAGGCAGAAAAATATTCGTATTTTTGCCTAATATTTACTGGTTATTATGAAGAACAAATATTTCAACAGCATCAGCATAAAGTTAGTCCTCGTTATCACGAGTGCTTTGTTTATCACCCTTCTTGCCTATACCCTCGTAACTTCCTCACGGATGCGCCAAGAGATCACTAATTCCTGGGCTAAGAATGCATACGCAATGAGCGATATCATTAAAAAATCCGCCCGGCACAGCATGTTGCTTAACCGCTCGGGCGATGTCAATGAGATCGTGAAAACGGTTGGCGGTGAACAGGATGTGAAGAAGATCAGGATATACAATAAGGTTGGCGAGATTTCGTATTCAACGGACAGTCTGGAAATCGGAAGGAAAGTGTCTCTTTCTTCCGAGGAATGCAAGGCATGCCATGTTGAGAATCAAATGACGGCAGAAACGCCACAAAACAAAATGATCCGGATATTCAACAACGAAAAAGGCGAAAAAGTCCTGGGCCTTATTAACCCTATCTGGAATGAGAAGGACTGTTCTTCAACCGGATGCCATCCATCCGACAAAAAATTGTTGGGTGTTCTTGATGTTGTGCTCTCGACCGATAAAATTGATGAACAGGTAGCTTCAAATGTCAGAACAATTGGCGTCGGCTCCATTTTCATAATGCTCCTCATTGCGCTGAGCACCGGTACCTCCATTGCCGTTATCATCAACCGGCCCATTAAAAAACTTGATATCGGCATGAAAGAAATTGCCGACGGCAATCTGAATTATCAAATTGATGTACATACCAAAGACGAACTGGGTGCTATGGCCGAACGGTTTAATGAAATGTCACTTCGTTTGAATGCCGCTTATGGGGAAATAAAACAGTGGAATGCTACCCTGAACAAAAAAGTTGAAGACAAGAATGAAGAACTGAAAAAAATATATGAACAGATCGTTCAGGTGGAAAAGCTTGCATCGCTGGGGAAACTTTCAGCAACTGTGGCTCATGAACTGAACAATCCGTTGGAGGGCATTCTCACCTATAGTAAACTGATCGCAAAAATATTGGCAAAAGAGAACCAAACCGGCAAGCACGATAAAGTTATTCAGTTCCTTGAGCTTATTTCCAGCGAGTCATCCCGCTGCGGAAGAATAGTTAAGGACCTGCTTGTTTTTTCCCGCTCCTCGGACACACAATTTTTACAGAACGATTTGCGTGATATTGTAGAAAAAGATATTTTGCTCATTAAACACCATCTCGAGATGCACCATGTAACACTCTCGAAATTCATGGATAAAGGAGCAATTCCGGTCATTTGCGATTCGCAAAAAATTGAACAGGCGCTTCTCTCGGTACTAATTAACGCCATAGAGTCAATGCAGGATGGCTGCAAACTTACTATTGTGGTGACCAAAATTGATGAAATGGGGGTGGTGCTTGTGCAGGATCAGGGACCCGGCATTGCAGCCGATGTGCTTCCGCATATATTCGATCCTTTCTTCAGCACGAAGCAGGATAAAAAAGGAACCGGGCTTGGGTTATCTGTTGCCTATGGCATCATCACCCAGCACAAAGGAACCATAGAAGTGACAGAAACCTCAGAACGAGGAACCGTTTTTAGAATTCAAATCCCGTTATATAAACAGGAGGCTGTTTAAGCATGAACACCAAAGGCTCAATTTTAATTGTCGATGATGAAGATATTGTACGTGAATCGTTATTCCATTGGTTCGAAGAAGATAACTATGAAACGGTAGCTGCCGAAAGTGCGGAAGATGCTTTAAAAAAATATCAGTTGAAAAAATATGACCTTATACTGGCCGACATGAAAATGCCCGGGATGAGCGGGCTGGAACTGTTGTCAAAGATAAAACTGATTGACGCGAACGCCATCGTCATTATCATCACCGCCTTTGCCTCGGTTTCCACCGCCATTCAGGCACTTAAAGACGGAGCCTTTGATTATATCACCAAACCCGTTGATCCGGATGAACTGTCCCATCTTGTTGACAAGGCGTTTCAGCAAATACATCTCAGGAAAGAGAACCAGCAACTCCGTTCAAGCTATGACGAAATGATACGACCCGATAATCTCATCGGGGAAAGCGCTCATATGCAAAAAGTGTTCTCACTTATCAAAACAGTTGCACCCGCCAACACCACGGTTATGATTCGCGGAGAGAGCGGAACCGGCAAAGAGCTTGTTGCACGCGCCATTCATATTAACAGTACGCGCAAATATTTCCCCATTGTTACCGTCAATTGCGGTGCGCTTGCGGAGTCCATTCTCGAGAGCGAATTATTCGGCCACGAGAAAGGTGCCTTCACCGGGGCACATTACCGGAGAAAGGGCAAATTTGAGCTTGCCGACGGCGGCACTATTTTCCTCGATGAGATCGGCTCCATATCGCAAAAAGTGCAGATTGAACTTTTACGCGTTGTAGATACAAAGCAATTCACCCGCCTGGGTGGCAACGATACTATATCCAGCGACTTCCGGATCATCACGGCTACAAATGAAAACGTTGAAGACATGGTCAAAGACGGCAGGTTCCGTGAAGATCTTTACTATCGTTTAAATGTATTTACCATTTTTCTACCCCCCCTTCGTGAGCGTCCCGAAGATATTCCCTCATTGGCGTTTTATTTCCTGAAGAAATTCACAAGCGCAATGAACAAGAAGATCCACGATATCGATCCGGACGCGGTTTCCTTTATGCAGCAATACGCGTGGCCCGGCAACATACGTGAATTGGAAAACGCAATTGAGCGCGCAGTGGTTATCTGCCGGGAGAACAGCATTCACATCGATGATCTGCCTATCAGCCAAAGCCGCTTTGCTGCTTCAAATGCGGATGACAAGACCTTGGCCTCACTGGAACGGCGCTATATCGCCTCGCTGTTGGCCGAAAACAAGTGGAACATATCAAAGAGCGCCGAACTGCTCGGCATTGATAGAGTGACCTTGTATAATAAAATGAATAAATACAACATCCGCAAACCCGAGTGAACTGTCCGGTTTTTTTGGCACCTGTCGGTTTTTCCAACAGCGAAATCATCCCGGCAATTGTTGACCACATAAAAAAGACGCTCAGCACCGAAGTGTCCGTAATCGATTTGCCTCTCGATCTCGAAAGTGTCAAATCAGTTGAACGGAATCAGTTCTATTCCACCAAACTTATTGCCCAGGCTTTGAAAGTAACCTCTGCCTATGATGGCAAAGTCTTATTGCTGGTGGACGTTGATCTTTATATTCCCATCTTTACGTTTTTATTCGGGGAAGCGCAGTTGCGCGGCAAACATTCCATTGTTTCACTCTGCCGCCTGCATGAAGAGTTTTATACTGGCAGAACTGATATGCCGTTGCTGTTTAACAGGGCGATGAAAGAGATTTATCATGAACTGGGGCACAATTTTGGCTTGCTGCACTGTGAAAACTGGGAATGCGTAATGCATGCTTCCGCCGGCATCGAAGAGGTTGACATTAAAGGGGAGTTTTATTGCAAAAAGTGCATGGAACAAATTCTTACCGAACAGCAATAACCACTATTCTTCAATGACATGTAACTTGTTCTGCGATGAGATTATTCTCCGTTAGGGCTATATGTTTGTAGAATCTTTGCGCTCATTGCGCTTCCTTTGCGAACTCTGCGTTTAAATTCCTTTTCCATTTCTGTGCACTAGGCATTCACCACACAGGCACCGTCTTCCCCGCAAAACACACACTTTGGACAATGCTTTAGATTCTTTGAGTACTCCCTGCTCTCTATCGTTTCAACAATGGCACGGATATCATTTTCAAACCTTGCAAAGTCCTCTTTCGTAAATTCGCCGTCATGAATGAATCCGGGATGCGACACAAAAGCAAGACTGAATTTAATTCGTTTCTGTTCGGGAAACAATCGCGAAACGATGTAAGCATAAAACAGCAATTGCTTTTCATAATCTACACAACGTTCCTTCAATTGCTTTTCAGGAACGCGATCTGTTTTCCAGTCAACCAGGTGAATACAATCCGCCTGCCATACGACACGATCTATTCTGCCCTGCAGAAATATCTTATCATCCAATACCGCAGCAACTTCATATTCATTTTCAACCCGCTGCTCATTCTGAATAGCGGTATAAAAAGCACTCTGCCTGAATTTCCCGTAATCCGCGGCAAGTTGTTCCGCCTGTTGACTGATGTTAATGGTATCATCATCAGGCAGGCTTTCCTCAATAAGATCTGCCGCTTTTTCCTTTGCTAACGACGGTTCGATGTTCTCTTCCAACAGGGTGTGCAAAATGCTCCCGCGCAGCATTGCAAATCCCTTCGGTAATTTGCCGGAGCGATGGATTTCCACATCATTGCCGGCTTTTTCATCCCCTGTTTCGTATGCCGGATCATCATCAAGCTCAAGGTCTTCGGTGTTTGCAGATTCCAAAAATTCGTGCAGCCGCTGATGCTGGTAAAGATGGAATTTCAGAGGGCATTGCGTATAACGGACATAACCTGATGCACTTATGGAATACGCTTCTTTAACCTCAGGAACGGCAGCAAGGTTTATTTTATACTCATGTGCAATATTCAAGTTGGGCACTTCAACCACAGGCACATCTGTCAAATCATTGAGTACCGCTACAGGTGCCGTGAGATGGCGCGTTTCCGGTGTTTCATTAATACGGTCAGCGCTTAGGCATTGAATATCGCCTTCCAAAACAAAATCTGCCTGAACAATTCCGTCTCCCAGGGCCTCCGCCATATAAGCAAGAAAACTATTACCGTCGATGCCGTCCTTTTTATTCAGCGTGGCACTGATCACCAAATGCTCTTCGGCTCTTGTGAGAGCAACATAGAGGTACCGTTTCTGCTCCGCCTGATGTTTTTTCCGTTGCATAAAATTATAGAGCCCGGCTAAATGCGGAGTCTTGTAGTCACCAAAATAGTTTTCATTCTCCGGCACTTTAGTAACGATGCCAAACCTTTTATCCGCGTATACCGTGCCTTCGGACAGCTTTACGGAATTAAAGCGCCGGTTAGCCTCGCACAGAATAACCACCTTGAATTCAAGTCCCTTTGATTTATGTAAGGTCATAAGTTGCACGGCATCGTTGTCAACCGCCACCGAGGATTTGGATTCATCTATTCCCTCCTCAATTGAATCGCGCAAAAAGCCGGAGAAATCGTAGAGATTTTGAAACCCCTGTGATTCTCTGCTTATCGCCATGGCTACAACTTTTTCAATATCTGCAATTATCTGGTCGCCATTCGGACGGTGTGCTGCAACTGCCATAAAGGAGGTATCGTCCAGGATCGCCCGCAACAATTGTGGTGCGCCCGAATACTTTGCCTGAAGCAAATGACGGGAAAGCAAATCGTATGCGGCTTTTACCCGGTCGTCTTTTTCGGCATAGTTCCTCAACCTGGCAAAGTATGAACCACCCGGGCATGCGGCAATATTCATCAGCACGGTGTCATCACACAAATAAAAGGGCGATTTTAGTATGGCGGCAAGTGCAAGATCATTTCGCTCATCAGTCAGGAATTGCAGATAACAACTGATATCGAGCACGGTTTGCATTTCGGTAAATCCCTTGCCTCCATAAATCAGATAAGGAATAGCGTGCATTGGGAAAACACTGCGGAAAACGTTCAACGCGTCGTTCTTATAGGAGAGTACCGCAAAATCCTTCCATGCCAATCCATACTCACTTTTCATCTTCAAAATCTGCTTCGCTATCAGCTCTGCTTCACGAATAACGTTGTTTTTCTCCTCGGGTATTTCTGTTTCAGCATCATCAGCGGTTTCGTCTCCGGCTCCGCTTTTGGCAATCAGAAAGGTGAGCGTTCCCTGCTTGGGCTGGCGTTCAACACAAATAATGTCCGAATGCCGTGACTCATTGAATATCTCGTTTGGCTGGCCAAACAACACTTCAAATATCCTATTCACAAAAAGCCCCAGTTCAGGTGCCATCCGGAATGATTCTTTCAGCACAATGCTGGCAGTTTCACTTTCTTTCCTGATTATGTCATTTCGCGTTTTGCTGAATGTTTCCAGATCAGCATTTCGGAACATGTAGATACTCTGTTTTTCATCACCTACAATGAACAGGTTTCCCCGCTGCAACTCATTGAGCATGGGCATGAATATTTCATACTGCAGTTCATTGGTATCCTGATATTCATCCACCATTATATACTTGAACCGATCAGCAAGAGAGGACTTGACAAAATCGTTTTCAAGCAATTTTTTTGTTAGCAGCGCCAGGTCATCAAAATCCAGATAGGCGTTTTCTTTCTTCTTCTGATTGTATTTGCTCATCAGTCTGTCAAACAGGTCAATAAGATCATAGCCTATTGAAGCTATTTGGGTGGCATACTCGTCATCTTCTCCACCCACAAAGTCCAGAAGTTCAAACAGTTCAATTATTGCATTCAGCGTATGTCTGTCAAACCCATCCGAAACCTTTTTTACATAGGTAAGCTTTGGGGTGAAGTCCTTCTTGTAACCATGCTCTTGTATTTTCAACAGCAGGTAAACACCATTCTTGGCAAGACCTGATTTGGGGGTTTCGACGGCCAATTCAGCCAGACAGGACCTAATTTCCAACGCATACTTATTCTTTGCATCAGCGACAAGCACTTCATCATTCACATGGTTAAGTGCCGCAAGACCCGGAGCGAGAGCGCCCTTAACAAGCGCCTGAACCTGTTCTTTATAAGTTTCCCGCTGACTTTCGACAACATCCGCTTTAGTGCCGGAGTAAATTGTTTTCCGCAACGATTCCAGTATTTCCCTTCTGCCAAGAAATATGTTCATTACAACGGAAAAGTTGGCAGCACCTTTCAAAAAGCGAAGCACATTCAAAAGAAGCGGATCGTCTTTCATTTCCTCAAGCAGCGAGGAGAGACACTGATCAATCATTTGCGAAGCGGAATACGCATCAACAATCGCAAACTCCGCATCAATCCCTGCCTCCACGGGAAATTCTCGCAACAGATTGGCGCAGAAAGCATGGATAGTGGTTATTTGTGCGGACACGAGGTATTTTCTGAATCGTATAAACCGGTCTTTTTCATCAGGATCCGTCGATGTTTCCACTTGCTCATCAAGCGCTTTGGCAATTTTTTTATAGAGCTCGCTGGCGGCCTTTTCCGTGAAGGTAATAGCCGCAATATTCTTTATGCTTACCGAACTGTCTTTGGTTAAAATTGCCAGGAGACGTTCCGTAAGAACATACGTCTTGCCTGAACCGGCGTTTGCTGTCAGCGCGATATGCCTCGTATAATCCAGGGCATCCTGCTGCGATTTGGTAAAAGTTTTCCCGTTCATTCCCTGCTCTTCGGATAGGTGATGATAAATGTTGCACCTTTGGTTACGGTGCTGTCCAGCACTATACTGCCACCACCATTTTCGATGCTGCGCTTTGCGATGGAAAGCCCCAGCCCCATTCCCGTTGTTTTAGTTGTGAAACTCTTCTCAAAAATCTTTGTCTCCATTTCACCGGCAACACCCGCCCCATCATCGCTCACGGAAATAACGTATTGTTCATCCTGTTCACGAATGGAAAATTCTATTGACTTTGCCTTTGCTTCTATGGAGTTCCGGACAAAATTAATGAAAGAACGGCGCAGCTGCGACGCATCTCCGTTGATCATTGCAGTGGCTAAGTCTCCGGCTGTCAGCCTGATCGCTATTTTTTCATTCTGGAACAGCGTAACTGTTTCCTGCAGAACTTCAAGCAGATCGATTTTGGAATAAAGGGCTCCGGGCATGCGGGCATAGCGCGAAAACTCGGAAGCTATCTGATTAAGCGTTTCAATTTGGTTTAATACGGTGGTTGTCACTTTTTGAAAAATAACATCAAAATTGGGCGATTTATCCCGGTAGGTCGCCATCAATTGCTGTATCGTGAGTTTCATGGGAGTAAGCGGATTCTTTATTTCATGAGCTACCTGCCGTGCAAAATCTTTCCATGCCGATTCCCGTTCAAATATGGCGAGCTCGGACTGCGCCCGCTGCAACTCCCCGGTCATCGTATTAAATCCATTTATCAGGTCACGGATCTCACCCCGTTCATGATTCTCAATAGCAATGTTGAGATCACCTTTGGCAACAGACTGCGTGGCCTTGGTGAGTACGCGGATGGGACGTGCAATGCGCTCTGCAAGCAGACTGCTGAGCGCGATAATAAAGAAAATGGCCATTGAATAAATGCCGAACAGGAACACATCATTTTCCACCGGTGAAAATGCTCCGGCCACATAGTTGAACGCGCTGTTTACGCAAAGGATATAGGGTTGCGGCGAGCGCAAAGATATCTCCCGGTAGAATGCCAGTGAATTAAGCAAGGCGGTCTCTTCACCGGCAAAGTATTCTTTGTTGGCCATATAGTTCAGGTGCAGGTCGGCCTGAATTGGTAGCCTGTCCGGCAGCACTCCCGCCTGATACAAGTTCCAGCGCGACGCATACAAGAGTTTGTTTCCGCGATAGACAGAAAAATGCACACCCAGTTCCTTGCCGCATTGCTCAAATGCCTGATCAATTGTTAGTCCCTCTTTCACTTTCAACCGGAGACGTTTTTCGACCATTAACAGCTGATTGGTCAATGAAGAGCGAATGGCGAGTGTGGATTTATCCTCAATATTATAATGATTATAGAACGCGAGCACCACCACAGGAATAACAGACACAGATATGAACGCGGTGAGAAGTTGCGACCTGAAAGGTATGTTAAGCGAGCGTTGTCTGCTCAGCCTGAAGAGCGCCAAAAAAATGTAAAAGAGGATCAGGATGGCCGCATGAATGATGAAGAGTTTGAAAAAATTGAAGAAACTCCACTCAATATCGCGCTCTTTGAGCGCTGCGGACACTACCTCTGTCCCGTTATCACCAACCAATTTCTGTGCATAAACAACATAACTTTCATTGCCAAAAGCATATCGGAACCACATTTCATTGAAAGCATCGAACGGTCCCAATTTCAGTTTTTGCAATATCTCCTCACCATAAAGCAAATCTCCGCTGGAGTATATCACTTTGTCATTCTGCAATTTTACCACGCTCAGGTTTTCAATGGGAAGTATCCCCGCCACTGTACGTTTTTTGGTTTGAAACGGAGGAGCGGCCGTTCCGGATGTTGCTGTATTTTCAAGAAGAGACACTTCAATGAAACAATACCCGATAACGCCGCTGGAATCACTCACCGGGGCAACTCCGGTTATTCCGGATATTTCATTTTCATCCGTTTCCTCGGGAGTTATTTCAATTCCGGTAATTTCGGGATAGACCGATTCATCAATGAGTAGACTGGAACGTTGGATGCCCGCTTCAAACTCGCCCAAAATGGCTTTGTTTTTGCCCACGAATCCAATGTATGCAGGTATATGTTCTTCCACCAGGGCGCTGCGGTTCCATAGCAGAAAGGCTTGAGAAGACAACGATTCGATGTCATTCTTCAACGCCGAAATAACCTCTTCATTATTTTGTATTTCATTGAGCAGGTCTGTCAAAATAAACTGCGTAAACTCCGGCTTGGGCCGTTGAAGTTCAGCGGCAGTCGTCTTGAGTGAGTCCAGTTCCAAATCGGAATTGAAAATGGTCATGAACATAACCACAGAGATCGAAGAGAAGAACCCGATTGCAGGAATAAGATAGATGGTCGGGAAGTGCAGCTTGTGAGTGACCAGGTAGCCTAATCCAATCAACAGAAGCGCAACCAGCAATTGAGAGTAACTCAGAAGCGGATCCTTCTGTACAACCAGGAAGACGTATCCGCCAATTAAAAGTGTTCCAGTCACAGAAAGTGCCGCTGCCCTCTGTTGCTTTTTCTCTAACCCCAAAAGCAATTTTGCGTGAATACCAAAAAGCAAAATAAGCATCAAAAAAACAGAGAGACCAAGAAGAAACACGCATACATTCATCACCAAATGTGGAAACTGCGGCAAAATAGACGGCTCATTATAATAACGCAAAGACGAATCAAATATGACACTCTTGATCGATGCGGCATAACCACGAATAATGATAAGCACCGTAAACACTACCGGAAGCAACAGAGCCAAATAAACTCTGAATGGCGATTTAGTTTCAAACCGTCCATCTGCTTTCCGCTTGTGGTTATATTGGCGGAAGAACCAAACGCATGCAATAAAAAGAACGAGCATGGACAGCAGAAACTCAACCGGTGATTTTACAATGCCGCCTCCAAATTTGGAGGCAAAGAATTCGGGATTTTTTAGACTGTCCGGAAAGAAATACGCAGGCACATTGAGAATGAACATGATCCAGCGCAGAGCCGCCAAAAATACAAGCAAGGCTGCCCCCGCAACGGTCTCCGTTTTGGTTGAGATAATGCTGTTCCAAAGAATCAGCCATAACAGCAGAAAGGCAATCACTCCCAGAACTGACACTATTACGGCATTTCTTTCCAAGAGCAGTTCGGCTTCCTGCTGTGGTGATGGTTTCTTAACCTGCAGCGAACCAATTTCTTTCCCGTGATTGTTTTTTAGTGGGACAACAATAAACCTGCCATCAACAGCAGGCAATGATGAAGGTGTATAAGTCGCCCGGCACTCTGTCAGAAATTTTTTTTCCACCTCAGTGGACAGATTCCCAATAATGTTGGTACCGGCTACTGAATATTTCCGTTCGATTGGGTATGACGTAATTAGAAAAAGTGTGTTCTTCCCGTTTTCAATTCTATCCAACACCGAAAGCCAGATCATGAGCGGCGTGCGTTTGAAGAAGGTTGAGCCTGCATCCGGAAGAAGCGTGCGTATCTCACTCTCCAAAACCGGAGTATCTTCTTTCCATGCTATTAGAGCCGTGTCCTGATCCAGCAGTTCATAGCAGACACCCTTTTCGTTTCCTGCAGCTATCGTTTTTAGATACACCTCTGCTGAAGCAGGATTGGTTCGCATACTGTCTTGCAGCATCTGCATCATAGCCCGGTGCAGACGAAGTACTTCATTCTGTTTAACGCCAAAAAACGACTGAACATCCGCACTGAGTTGCGTTATTCTGGAGGGCAGGCTTTCCTTCCAGTGAGCTTCATTACCGGCTAGTGTACTATTAGTCCTTATCCGAAGAAAGCCAATAGCGGCAAGAAGAAGAAAAAGAAGTATCAGTGGGACACGATTTTCCCGTAGGAATGATCTGCTCTTCATCGTATGGTGAATTGTGAAATTTGATAGTTATCACCCTGTCGTTTCAAGGAAATGAAAACCTGAGCGGTTTTTTTTCTCCCGGCAGCTTCATATTGAAAAACGCCTGTTGCATAGGGCAGTCGTTCAATATTTTTTGCGGTATACCGGAAAAGTACGGGTTGGTGAATTTTGAAGTATTCCTGAATAATATAATATGCCTGATTTGCACTGTAATAACCGTTTTGCCCTGACGATAAACTTAAATAGGTTCTGTTAGAGAAGAACTCGGCAAACAGAGAAATGTCGCCTTTGGCAATTCCCTGTTCAATTTGCGCAAACAGTTTATCAACCTGAAGCGTTTTTTGCTGATCGTTTCGCTTTTGGCGGCCCTGGGCCTCCGCGTTTCCGCTTAACAACAGCAGACAGAGAAGGAGGAACAGCATTGCCCCGGGAACCCGTTCAAGAAAAGGGAACCTTAATGCTCCGGGGAAAAGAATTCGCGATGTATTTTCAGCACTCATTTCAACGTCGGTATTTTGCAAACTTAAATTTAAGGTAATTTAATGATAATTGACAATTGATAATTAACTCTCCTTTATTGGCCTGATACCGGACTCTTAGCACAAGAACAACATACTGGTAACCCGAAGTGAAGCACAGCAGGAAGTCCCACAAAATCAATGGCCTTTTTCAAATATCCTTGCACTATATCGGATATTGAATTAAATTACTTCGTGTGTTCACTTCTATTTAACAAACCCCAAGAAATTTTATGAGAAAAGCTGTCTCCTGTCTGATTGTTATTTTTGGCGCTTCCGGTGATCTCACTGAACGCAAACTGATACCTGCAATTTATGACTTGTTTTTGCAATGCATGTTGCCGCCCGAGTTCGGTGTTCTTGGCGTGGGACGGTCACCAATGACCGATGAATCCTTCCGTCAAAAAATGGAAGGAAGTTTGTCACACGCAAAACTGGTTGCAAACACCAGCCCCGAAAAAGCAAAGGAATTCCTTGCCAAATTATATTACACAGCAATAGACACAACTCTTGCCGATGACTATGCAAACCTGAAAACCCGGTGTAATGAACTGCACGAAGAATTGGGCACCAATGGAAATGTGATTTACTATCTCGCAACTCCTCCCATTCTCTATCCTGTTGTTGCTCAGAATCTTCAAACGCAGGAAATGAACCATGAAACAGACGGAAAGTTCGTAAGGCTCATTGTTGAGAAACCTTTCGGTACCAATCTGGATACTGCACTGGCACTAAATAAAACGCTGCTCTCCATATTCAACGAGAATCAAATTTATCGTATCGACCACTATCTTGGGAAAGAAACCGTACAGAACCTTGTTGTAACCAGATTCTCCAATGGCATTTTTGAACCATTGTGGAACCGGAACTACATCCACCATGTCGAAATCACTTCTTCTGAAAGCATCGGTGTTGAAAACCGCGGAGGCTATTACGATAAATCAGGGGCAATGCGAGATATGGTTCAAAACCACCTGCTCCAGATTTGCGGACTCGTTGCGATGGAACCTCCCGGAACGTTTGAGGCCGACTCCATACGTAACGAAACCCTTAAGGTTTTCCAGTCACTGAGACCACTGTCCGATGAAGATATTGAAAAAAATGTCATCCGCGGACAATACACCGCGAGCAAAATACGTGGAGAATGCCTGTTGGGTTACCGGGACGAGCCTTCCGTTTCTCCTGAATCCAGAACCGAGACGTTTGCAGCAATGAAATTCTATATAGATAACTGGCGCTGGGGTGGCGTTCCCTTCTATATACGCTCCGGGAAACGGCTGCCAACCAGGGTAACTGAAGTGGTTATCCACTTCAAACAAACTCCCCACAAATTGTTTTCCTACCTGGACGGTACTTCGGACAATCACAACCAGTTGATAATAAGGATCCAGCCGGATGAAGGGATATTGCTCAAATATGGAATGAAAGTCCCGGGAGCCGGATATAACGTACAGACAGTCAACATGGATTTTCATTATTCAGAATTGTCTGGGGTTCATCTTCCGGAAGCTTATGAACGGCTTCTGCTTGACTGTACCAACGGCGATGCAACTCTTTACGCACGCGGTGATGCAGTTGAAGCCTGCTGGAAATTTATTAATCCTGTGCTGGAAGCCTGGAAACACAATCCCGAACTTAAGGTTTATGGTTATCCGGCAGGAAGCTGGGGCCCCGAAAATTCAGACGAATTGATTGATGATGCCCCGGGATGGCGTTACCCTTGCAAAAATCTTGCTGATGATGGACTCTATTGTGAGTTATAACCCTGCACGGTGAAACTTCAAAACTGAACTCGTAAATTACAGGTATTGCGGATTTTCTCAGGGACGAATACGTTTCTGCTTTTGCCTTTGCTCCACGTGCAATGGTGTCAACTTAACGAGTGCCGTCAACGGATGTCATTCCCGCGAAAACAGGGATCTACCTAATCTGTGCCGATCCTAAGACAATTTCATGGTCAGCATCTTGCCGTCTATGCTAAGTTGACACCATTGCTTCCCACGTAAGCCCCTTAAACGTTGAAGGCAATTTCTTAACGGGGTAAAATTCCTCTGTTCTTTTGTAATTATTTAATATTTATTATAGATAGTGATTATTTTTATTTTTCGGAAGGCTCCGGCTATCCAGCGTATCAGATCCTCATTCGTGACCATTCTTTTGCTTCTACTCTGCTCCGGGACGCTTCGGGGACAAAGTTACCGCCTTTTTACCTTTACTGATGAACAGGGTCTCACAAGTAATCTGGTTAAAAAAATAGTGCAGGATTCCACCGGATTCATCTGGGCCGGGACCGATGGTGGTGTTGTCCTTTACGACAGCAGAGAATTCGTGTCTGTTAACAATGGATTACCCTCCATCTATGTGAAGGACATCCTCCGAACATCCAAAAATGAGATTATTGCAGTAACCGATTTGGGAGTTGGTTATATCAGAAAGACTGCCACCGGCTGGAATTATGTTGAGCTATTACGGGGATCTACAAAAACAAACGATACAACGCTCTGTTTTCCCAAGGGCATTTTTGAAGATAAAAGCGGCATTCTGTGGATCGCCGATCAAAACGGAATAATCCGAATCAAAGATGGGGTCTCCAGGAAATATCCCTTCGCTGCCAAATTCAAAACAGACAGCTATTTCAGGTCGTTTTTATTTGTCGAGGATGATGACAATAACCTGCTGGTCTCTTCCTGGCAGGGCTATCTTTTCCGCTATAACAGAACTGCCGACCGTTTTGAGCAGATTCCCTATGAGCCGGCAAAGACACAGTCTTATATAAATGCAATAAAAGTAACCGCCCGCTATACGCTTCTGATTGGAACAAAATATGGCTTAAGCGAGATACACTACGCCCCCGATTTTTCGAAATGCGAAACCCGCTTGATCCTCAATCTTGCTGAACTATCCTCCTTTCAAAAAGACCCCGATGGGAATTATATTATTGGAACCTGGACCAACGGCGCATTTATCTGGACACCATCGACAAACAGTGTCAAAAAAGTAACTGGTCTGGAAGCAAGAACTGTCAACAATATCGTTAAGGACCGCGAAGGTGCCTTTTGGCTTTCTACAGATGACGGAATAGCGATACTTAAAAAGACTGCATTTGCTCAGGCCGAAATCAATCGCGATAACTTAAGTCCCGGAAGCACGTACATACGTAACCTCGTTACCGACGAGAAGGGAGATGTTTATTTTTCAGATCAGGAGATCATCTATAAGGTTGTCAAGGATCACCAGAACTATTCCTATAATAGAATACACAGCAGCCACGGCAAACGGGTATATAATTTCGATGTCTATAAAGGAAATCTGTGGGTTTCATACCGTAATGGTGAACTTTATGTCCAGGGGATAAATCAAAGCAAAACCTTCACCACCAACGAGATTGGCGGAAGATTATCCATCCTGGAACTGGATCGGGATGGTGTGTGCTGGGGCTTTGTGGAGCAGGCCAATAAAGTGGTACGGATCGATAACCATTTTCGCATAACTTTTTTCCCATTCCCTGAAAACGCCAACAGCTCGCAATTGTTGAAAGTTACACGAAACGGAGAAATATATTTTCTCTATGCAGATCAAACATTTCATCTTTATAAATTCAACCGGCAACACCAGTTCTTTGAGCCGATCAGTTTTGTTTCGCACCATCAGTTTCAGGATTTAGTCCTTCTTTTCGATATCAGCATCACACCTGAAAATAACATATATATTGCCTCAAGCAAGGGGCTGTATCAGATAGCTAACGATGCTCTTGCAGATATATCGCCCAAACTCACAGGTGAAAGCACCGTCTTCAAAGCAATCTGCCTGGACAAAGATCAACGGCTTTGGATTGGTACTGAGAAAGAATTACTCTTAAAAATTGGGAGGGAGACCATTCCCTTCAATCAAAAGGACGGATTGCCCAATTCAGCAATAACCCCGCGTGGAATTATTTTCGATCAGCGCGGAAAACTCTGGGTGGCGACACCAAGCGGTGTTGCTTACTGGCAGACCCCGGAAGAAGAAATAAAGCAAACCATGGCCCCCATTGTTACGGGCATCAGAGTTAATTCAGTTATGCTTTATGATCCCTTAAAAAGCACTGAGTTTCAAGGCAGTACCAATATTGATATCTATTTCACTTCCATCAGCTACCCCAACCGGGTCAACTATCAGACCCGACTTTTGGGAATAAAAGACGAGTGGTCGGAGTTTTCCGCCGAGAACAAAATCGATTTCTTCAAGCTTCCTGCGGGCGACTATATTTTTCAGGTCAGAGCTCAACAGGCCGGGCAGCTCCTCAGCAACGTTACTGAATACCGGTTCTCAATCCTTCCACATTGGTATGTGAGGTGGTGGATGCTGGTGCTTTATTTCATCTGTCTGCTGATATGCCTTAGCTGGTTCATCAATTATTTACAGAAAAAGCGGATACAGTGGGTTGAGAACGAAAACCGGAAACTTGAGTCCATTGTAACTGAGAAGACAAGCGCTCTGGTTGCGGAAAAAGAAACTACAGAGCTCCTGTTGGAACAGACACAGGGAGCAAAAAAAGAATTGGAGCGCACCAACACTGATTTGAGAAAAGTTAACGAAATCAAAAATGATTTGCTGAGTATCACTGCACATGATTTGAAAAATCCACTGTCAAGCATCATGGCTTACTCCCAGATCATTTTGGAAGATGATCTTCCGGTGCAGCAGATAAGGAAATTTACTGATATTATTCACCATTCCGCCTTAAACATGCTCTCCATCATCACGCAGCTGCTTGATTCGGTTGTCCTAGAAAGCACCAACTTTAGAATGGAACTTACCAGGATAAATCTGCGGGAAATGATTGAGAGAATAATTGCTCTAAACACACCACAGCTGCAGACAAAGAATCAAAAACTGATCTTTGAGCCGGGAGATGCTGTTGAAGCCAAAGTGGACCCAAAATGGATGCGCGAAGCTATCGATAATCTGGTAAGCAATGCAATTAAATATTCTCCCTTTGATAAAACAATAACCATACGGTTGATCAAAGAGCTGGGACATATTAAAATTTCCGTCCAGGATGAGGGACCCGGCCTTACTGAAGCTGACCAGCAATTTATGTTTGGAAAATTCAGAAGACTTTCGGCAAAGCCAACCGGGGGTGAATCATCAACAGGGCTCGGGCTTTCCATTGTTAAAGAAGTTGTAACCATGCACAACGGCATTGTATATACCGAAAGTGAATTGGGAAAAGGAAGCACGTTCATTCTGGAATTTCCTGTTGAACCATTGCAAAGATTGCAAACAACAAAAAATCTAACGTAAAGGATAGCTCGCACACAACCGGCCGGTTTGCTGCGAATTGTCTGAATATTATTAATTGAGCATCCCTGTAATTTACATTATATTTCGGGACGCAGAATTATTTTCAACTTCGGAGGCGGTTATAGTTATGAAGAAAGAACGTTTATCTTTCTGGCAAATCTGGAATATGAGTTTCGGTTTCCTGGGAATTCAATTTGGCTTCGCTTTACAAAACGCAAATGTGAGCAGAATTTTTCAAACTCTTGGGGCTAATGTTGATGATATACCCATCCTTTGGATTGCAGCACCGGTTACCGGGCTGCTCGTACAACCGGTTATAGGCTATCTCAGCGACCGAACCTGGAACAGACTGGGAAGACGCCGCCCTTATTTCCTTACCGGGGCCATTTTAGCGTCACTCGCGCTCATTATCATGCCAAACTCACCGGCACTTTGGGTGGCAGCTGGCATGTTATGGGTTATGGATGCATCTATCAATATTTCTATGGAGCCCTTCAGAGCCCTGGTGGCCGATCTGTTGCCCTCTGAACAACGAACCAGAGGGTTTGCCGTTCAAAGTTTCTTCATTGGCACCGGTGCGGTTGTAGCATCAATGCTCCCCTACGTGTTAACAAATTTCTTTGGAGTTGCTAACACTGCTCCCGAGGGACACATTCCACTGTCCGTTGCACTCTCCTTCTATATCGGCGCGGTTGCTTTCATTGGTGCTGTTGCCTGGACCGTGATACGAACAAAAGAATATCCGCCTGAAGACGTGGAAAAATTTGAGCTTAATAAAAAAGAGAATCACGGCTTTTTCCATGGCACCGGAGAAATATTCGACGCATTCCGCCGTATGCCAAAAACGATGATACAACTCGCGGTTGTGCAATATTTTTCCTGGTTCGCATTGTTTGCCATGTGGATTTATACGACACCGGCAGTGACACACCATATCTATGGTGCTGACGACACCAGTTCCGCCTTGTATAATGAGGGTGCAAACTGGGTCGGAATATTATTCGCGGTATATAATTTATTTGCTGCACTTTGCGCATTTTTGCTTCCGCCACTTGCTGCAAAAACCTCACGCAAGTTTGTGCATGCGTTAAGCCTGGTTGCAGGCGGCGTTGGTTTGCTTTCCTTCTATTTTATTAAATCACCGCAATTGCTGATCATACCGGAAATTCTCATTGGTCTTGCATGGGCCTCTATTCTCGCAATGCCCTATGCGATCCTGGCCGGCTCTCTTCCCAAAGAACGCATGGGTGTTTATATGGGCATTTTTAACTTTTTTATAGTGATTCCACAAATAACTGCTGCTGCAATCCTTGGCCTTATTGTGAAACACTTTTTCTGGAACGATGCAATTTTTGCATTGATCGTCGGCGGCATCTCGATGTTTGTGGCAGCGGTGCTGGTTATGTTTGTTAAGGACGAAGACTAAGAAAGTTTAAGTTTTTAAAAGGAAGCTCACCGTAGGGGTTGAAAATTTTCAACCCCTGCAAAGCAAAAAGAATGCTGACAGAGGTTAGGGGTTCAAACCATAACCTCATATGCGCATAGGTGTCAAATTAAAATTTGAACGGCAGAGATTCCAATGTTCAATATGTATCTCTCAGCATGGTTGGTTTGCATTATTGTGATTTGTTCATGTCCCGAAGGGACTAAATTTGAATAACTGCATCATCCCGCCTGGCGGGGCGTAGGCGCAAGCCTGCGGTAACTTGCTCTAGAGCTCTTCGTCCCTGAATAGGGGTGAACAAAACCGTTCAATGGATTTGAATCTGCTAACCAATAGGTAACTAACGTGTCTTTTAGTTGCCGCCTATGCGCATGCGGAATATATTACTTAGAATTACATTTCTGAGTAACAAAATGCCAGAATAGCTGCAAGATTAAATCTGCCCATGAAAAAAATGGGGAGTCCCTTGCAACATGGATGCGAAATTGGATAGGCTGATATATCATTCATTCAATTAAACCGGAAACCGTATGCCGGAATTACGACAGAATTTCATAACCCGTGACTGGGTAATAATTGCAACAGAACGGGCAAAGCGTCCCGATCAGTTTGGGCACAATTCTAAACCCGAGATTGATGTCCCGGACTTTGAGGCCACATGTCCTTTCTGCCCGGGAAATGAGGCCATGGCCGCTCACGAGCGTTTTAGTTACCGGGAAAATGGAATCTGGCAGTTACGTGTAGTGCCCAATAAATTCCCCGCCTTGGCAGAAACGGGTGAAAGTTTGCGAAAGATAAAGGGAATTTTTACTTCAATGAATGGGATTGGCATTCATGATGTTGTAATTGAGCATCAGCGTCATAACGCCACACTCACCGACATAAGCCAGGAGGAACTTCTCAGGATATTCAAGGCATATGTCGAACGCTACAAACAGATCAAAGAAGACCCACGGATCGAGTCCATTTTGATTTTCAGGAATCATGGTAAATCGGCTGGCACCTCACTGATCCACCCCCATTCACAAATAGTGGCCTTGCCCGTTGTGCCGCATCAAATCCGCGACCGCATGGATACGGCAATGCGCTATTTCGACACCCATGGTGAATGCATCTTCTGCAAAACCATGCAGGAAGAACTTGCTTCCGGAGCACGGATACTGCTTGAGACACCTCATTTCGTATCTTTTATTCCCTATGCTGCCCTGTCACCTTTTCACATCTGGATATTCCCCAAACGGCATGAGTCTTCCTTTGATAACATCTCACAGGAAGAGTTGGTTGACTTGGGAATTAACCTGCAAACCGTGTTGAAAAAACTTAAAAAAGGGCTTCAAAACCCTGATTATAACATCACTATTCGACCAATTCCAACGCATGACCGCAATTCGGAATATTACCACTGGTATTTGGCCATAGTGCCCAGGCTGACCGTGGCAGCAGGGTTTGAACTGGGAAGCGGAATGTATATCAGTCCTGCCATCCCCGAGGAAAGTGCAAAATATTTGCGGGAAATCACAGTTTAGCGTTTCCGGAATTACTTAAAAACTTCCAGATTCCGTATCTTTAATAAGGTAGGATGGAGTGTTTTCAGAACCGGCTTTGGGTGTATTGATCAACAATCCTCAGTAACCCGGGTAACAGAACATCATCCCCGTAGTCGATTAACTTGTTATAGGACAAAAATTCGGCTTTACTCTGAAACTGTTTTTCTTCGTAACTTATGTTAGGCTAAACCAGAGATTGAATAGCCACGACTTTCAAGTCGTGGGATAAATGAACTCTCAATATCCTGGCTTTAGCCACTAAAAGAGCTAAGATTTGTGGCTAAAGCTGGTTTCAGCGGGTGAAAATGATCCACGAACTGAAACTCGTGTCAGGTCAATTGGAATCGTTGTGTAACATGAGTTTGTAAGTTTTATTTTGGCAATGCCTTTTTATGAAAACAATATCTGTTGTTAATAATGCGAGAATTTTAAAGAGCTAATGATACTGGAAACGCTTGATGTCAAGAAAAATGACATCTTTGTTTATTCGTTGAATAAATTTGATCTTAACCGCAACTTTAAGATGATCAACAAAGATGCGGCAATCAAATACCCAAAGCCAATTCATTTTAATGATGTCTGCCGTTTCATAAATGACGGGAGACCGAAGAATCTTATTGTCTATCGCCTGTTAACCAACCTTCCCCAGATCGATCAGAGCTTTCTCAAGTATGGGTTCCTGATGAATCTTGACGGCTCAAAAGAAGTTATCTATTTCGATCCCGTATTCGCGATCAAAGAACTTGAAGAATACAGCGATATCGGGGAGTATCCGTTCCTCAGATTCCGCATTCAGCAAATCGGGTTACTCTCAATGATGACGAGCTTCGGCGAAGCCAAATTTCATGAAGTATATGCGTTTGATCTTGAGGCATCCGAAGTCCGGTGGCAAAACGATCGCGTCTTTGCGGAAATTATCTTTGCATTCGATGAAGTTCATTTTGACGAAGAAGACGTAACCAGTCCGATGGAAAAGGAAAAAACCATTCCCCACCGAAAATTTGTAGCCATCACAGCCGAAGATGTCAAATCGAGCTTCGTTGAGGAAGATCCGGGCACAAACGCAAATACAATAAAGAAGTTGCGCACCATGGCAACCCGCACCGCGGAAACGCTTGCTGACAATCTTCAACTGGAAATTAGAAAAAAGCAGACACTGGAACAGATTCCTCCCGAACTTCCCAGGCAGAAACCTGCCCCAACTGCGGCACCCGCCACGGCTGAACCAAAACCGGTGAAGCAAACCGGTCCCGCTTCTGCTCCAGTTTCACCGGTAAAAAAACCTGTTCCTCCCGGCCAGGTGGCCCCTCCGCATGTGGCAAGGCAACAGGCGGCAGCATTCGACGAACCGGCAAAACCGAAACCGGGCCCGGCCGCACCAGCACCACAAACATCCAAAGCGCAACCACCTTCCCGTGATACTGTGCAAAAGAAAAGCAAGCAAACGTTCGGAGAATTTCTTACCAAGGTGAAACAGGATATAGGGGAAGTGCCGGAAACACCGGAAGAGTCTGTCGGGAGACCTGAGCGGATACCAGTTATCAGTCTTTTTAAAACATCGTCAAACATTCAGGACTTTGTTGCTGAGCGGGGGAAAAAACAGGTTGTGCTTAAACTGAGAAAAAGAGACTGATCAAATCACTATTTGCGGATCCATATCCGCGATGATTTGAATGTCCCGGTGCTTTGAGTGTGTGTGGAAAAATTGCATGGCTTCATTTATTCCTCTCCGTAACGCCGATCCTGAAGGATCAATTGCTCTCTCACTTTTCACCAGTATCTGGAACCGGTAAAACTTATTTATCCTTGCCAGCACCGCTGCCGAGGGAGGTGTTATTGTCAGATAATTTTTATGCCGGGAAATTGCCTGGTGCAACTCACCAATAGCAAGCTTCACCTTGTCGGGGTCCTCATCTTTCATCTCCAACAAACACAATCGTGAAAAGGGTGGATATGAATGCTTCTGACGCAGAAACAATTCGGATTGATAAAACCCCATGTAGTCATTCAGCAGAATTTTTTGCAGAACACGGCTCTGGTCGTTTTGTGTCTGGATCAGCACTTCTCCTTCAACAGAACTTCTTCCTGCCCTGCCCGATACCTGCGTCAACAACTGGAAGGTGCGCTCATCGGCGCGGAAATCAGGTATCCACAAATTTGTTTCGGCAGAGACAACACAAACGAGCGTGACGCGCGAAAAGTCTAGTCCCTTTGCAACTATTTGTGTGCCCAGCAATATATCAATTGCGCCATCACGAAACTCGGAAAGAACCCGGCTGAACGATCCAATCTTGCCAAGCGAATCCGAATCAACCCGTTTAATTACCGCATCGGGAAGATAATATGCCAGTTCATCTTCAACCCGTTCGGTACCGGTGCCAAAATATTTAACCGCGAACGATCCGCACTGATTGCATTGCGATGGGACCGGCTTAACGAACCCGCAGTAGTGACACTTCAGATAGTTCTCATTGATGTGATGCACCAACGAGACCGAACAGTTCTCGCATGTTTCAACTTCCCCGCAATCAAAACAATAAACCGAAGTTGAAAAGCCCCGCCGGTTTTGCAGAACGATGACACCTTCTTTTTTTTGCAAACGGTTCCTTATCTTCTCGATAAGCGTCTGAGAGAACAGTCCGAGCATCCGTTTCCGGTTTTTCTCCTGCACAACATTTATCATCGTGATGATTGGCAGCTTGGCTTCATCCACACGATTGGGCAGGTTGAGCAAGCGATATTTACCCTGCTCGGCATTAAACATGCTTTCCATTGAAGGGGTCGCGGAGCCCAAAAGTATGGGACATTTTGCGATGCTGGCTTTATAGACCGCACAATCGCGGGCGTGATACCGCGGCATAGTATCGTTTTGCTTGTAGCTTGCATCATGCTCTTCGTCAATAACAACAAGCCCAATGTTGCGCAGTGGAGCGAACAACGCAGAGCGTGCACCAATCACAATCCGGGCAGTGCCGTGCAGCGCTTTCATCCATGCATCATAGCGCTCACCCGGAGAAATTTTGCTGTGTAATACAATAACTTCATCACCAAACCGGTGATAAAACCGGGAGGTGATTTGCGGAGTAAGGGATATTTCCGGCACCAGCAATAAAACCGATTTCCCCAGTTCAAGAACTTTTTTCGCAAGCTCCAAATAAATAAGTGTCTTTCCGCTTCCCGTCACACCATAAAGCAAAAATGGCTTGAATTCACCTGCAATAACCGATTTTTCAACTTCCTCATAAACCGACTGCTGCTGTTCGGTAAGTTGGTAATCGGCCAGGTCATTTGTGAAAGTCTCTTTCCTGCGCCTGTCAACTGCTTTTTGAAATAGCTTTATTATTCCACGTTTTGCCAACGAGCCGAAAACACTGGGAGGTGTCTCTGTCTCTTTGGCAACCACCGATGCGCGAAGTGCAGTCCCCTCCGCTTCCAGAAGACGCAGGAGCAACGCCACTTGTTTGGGAGAACGCTTTTCCACCTCGGGCAGCATACTGTAAACGGTTTCAGGTGAAATTGCAAGTTGTACGAATCGTTCTTTTTTAACCGATACTTTCGCTTTGCCCGCCACTTCACTCACGGAGACTGCGCCTTCTTTTTGCAGATAGCGCAATACTGAGTAAATATTTTTTCTCTTTACCGATTTCTGAAGAACCGAGATTTGAACCGTATTCTTCTCAATGAGGACGGCAAGGACTTTGCTGCGGAGTGAAGCTTTCTTTTTTGCCTTTTCCAAAAGCGTTTTGCAATATGCAACGTCGGGGGCAACAAGCCGTTTTGATTGAATCTCGCTGCCGTAGGGCACGGTAAGTTTCAGGGTTTCTCCCAAGGGGGCAAAATAATAGTCTGACATCCAGCGATAAAGAGAAAGATCATCGGAGGTAAGCAGTGGCTCCGGGTCAAGTATCTCATAGAGCTCTTTGATCTTCTCGACTGCGATGTTGGACGCTGCAGGCTCGCCGCTGACAGAGACACAGTAACCGGTTAGTGTTTTAGGGCCAAAAGGAGCGAGGACTCTTTTCCCTACCGCTATTTCTTCTTCAAGATCAGCGGGAACCAGATAGGTGAATGCTTTCCTGAACGGAAGGAAAAAGACAACCTCTGCATACATCAGTAACTTATTTCGCTTTATTCAAATAGGGGGTTAAGTCCCTGGTTTTCTGCTGGACTTGGCCAGATTCGATTTCGAACAGTAATTCAGTTGCTGAATCGCGCCAGATAATTCTTTTATAGTCCCCGGTGGATACCATTTCACCATTTGTGGAAAGCACTTTATCATCGCTCTGGAGAGTCAGATAGTATAGACCATCCTGGTGCCGGATGCCTTCAATTTTCTCAACATCATTAAAGTCATATTTTGCAACGCCGGTAAGTTTCCCCTCGGAAATTTTTAGGTCACGGGATTTGATAAATTTCCCTTCCAACTGGAGAGAATTAACAAATTCATCGCTTTTGAGTATGTACTCAAAGAGGTTTTTCCTGTCCTCCTCAAATTCCTTGTTACCAATGGCATCCGAGCGGATGTCATGAAACGTAACAACGGCACTGCCGCTGCGGTCTTCCCCCACGCTGATATGATACGATATCTTCGAGACTATCAGGCACCCTGGAAGCAGAAACGCGCACAAAACAAGCGGCAGTATTCGAAAATTCATGGTTGACCTATACTGGTGATAATAAATTTAGAAGTACAATATAAAAGTAACGGAAAAAACGTAAAGAAAGCAAGATGGCGGAGGAGAAAAAGCAAGTTAAACCAACCAGAGAAAATGACCGTTCGGAAGTGCTCAACCTGCAAAAAAGGAGAAGTATAAATTTGCCTGCGCCCAAAAGCAGCAAGAGAAACCCCGCCAAGACAGTAAATGTAAGAACCAAAGGAATTCCTTCAGTTACACAATTCCATCTTAATGCGAAGCCCAAAGCTATTCTTTGCAGCAGGATAATGAACTACGCCGCTGCAATCGGAATGGGTATCTAGCCCAGTACTTAATACAAATTCGCTGCAAGCGCCGGAGAATTTACTCTTCGAAAATGAACAACCCCGTCGCAGCGGTCGGGGCATTCATCTCAGTTCTTGATCTAAGTTCGCCGCAAACGGCGGGGAATTTACCCTTAGGTGGGTGTCGCATAATGCATTAAGCACAGAATTCTGCGTAAAAAAGCTTTGTTTATAGGCGTTAATCGTGAGATTGCTTCGCCCGATGCGGGCTCGCAATGACTTTTCCTGAGTTATGCGACACCCACATAAGAGATAAAATCATCAAACCCGTTAGGGTTTGTATATTGGTAGCCAACAACGACAAAAAGACAGACATTCAACCCCGCTATGGGGTTGAATATGAACCGCAATTTATCGAAGTGATCAAAACAAATTGAACATTTCGGATTCTTGGTAAGTTACGGACGCCCTATTTTTCGATTCTTCCTTCAACTGCTTTTCATACATTCTTCTCACTTCGGTACCCTTTTTGGTTTTTTGTAAAAATCCGGTGCGCCAGGTCGGCTGGCACTCATATTCACCCTTTTTCCCGATTTACCCGGACACCTTATAATTTGATTTTTTTTTATATCTTTACGTGCAGCAATTTCTCAATAATCAACAGGATAGAACGTGAAGTACAAAGGTCTTATAATCGCTCTGGTAGCAGTCTTTGTTATAATTGTAATTCCATTTTCGTGCGGTGTTTCCAAATACAACTCTTTTGTCAGCATGAACGAAGATGTGAACGGGAAATGGTCCAAAGTTGAGACACAGTATCAGCGGAGAACTGATCTGATCCCGAATCTGGTCAACACGGTTAAAGGATATGCGAATTTTGAGCAAAAAACACTGACCGATGTTATTGAAGCAAGAAGCAAAGTGGCCCAGATGACCGTTACCAAAGAAGTGCTTAACGATCCTCAGGCTTTCCAGAAGTTCCAGCAGTCACAAAGCCAGTTGAGCGGTGCCCTAAGCCGTTTGATGGTGGTTGTGGAAAAATATCCGGAACTGAAGGCAAATGAAAACTTTAAGAGCCTGATGGTACAACTTGAAGGCACCGAAAACAGAATATCCGTGGCAAGAAACGACTTTAATGCCGTGGTTCAGAACTACAACACTCAGGTGAAGGTATTCCCGGGTAATCTTCTCGCGAACATGTTTGGTTTCCGCGAAAAACAATATTTCCAGGCCGAGCAGGGAGCAGAAAAAGCACCCAAAGTCCAGTTTTAAGCATTTCCGGCATTGATGCCAGGATCCCGTTTAAAAAAACAATGGCTGTCCATTCAGGACAGCCATTGTTTTTTTAAGCAGTTTTGTTGCTGCAAAAAGTTTTATTCAACGGGAGCAATGCTGTCAACTGGGCAAACTTCAACACAGCTTTTGCAGTCATCACATAATTCAGCAACAACATAAGGGTGGTCTTCTGAAAGTGCTGCGTGAGTGGCTCCGTTTAAATCATATTCTGAGCCGGCGTTATAAATCGCATTGCTTGGGCATTCATCGATGCAAGCCGAGCAACTAATGCAATCATCCGTTATATTCATCATGGTGTAACCTTTTAATTGAATCAATGAAAGTATATATATCTTCGTTTTTCCTATAAACATTTTCTGTGCCAAAACCAATAACAAGCATGGATTTTCACAACTCCCGGCTGAATAAAGCAACTACCTGCATAGTGATTCAGCCGCGGCATCTGCATAAGACGTTATAAAATAATGTGTTACAAAGATCACCCGTATTAAGACCGCTGCCCCGCACAGGTTACAGAATTTATGCAAAAATATGGGAATTCATTCATGCCGCAAATAATGGGCAAAAAACAGTATAACATTTTCTCATTGTTGAAAATGGCATTTTGCATATTAGGAATGATTGCGTTTCTTAATAGTTGATGAGAGTTAACAATGAGCAGGTCATCTTCCACCTGTGATAATGTTGTCAACTCGTGTTAAAATCCCGGCATTATGCTCTGCTTCAGAGGAAGAGCTTAAAGCTATCCACCATCCCTTTATGTTTAAACAATTCATAATTGTTCACGATATTTAAAAACACAAAAAAGCGTTCACATCGTTCATAGTGTGCATTTTCAGGTTGTTTTCGCGGCTTTTAGCCATCCCGATTGGCACAGCTGCCATTCACATCGTTCACAGTATGCGTTTTTAGACTGTTTTCGCAATTGGAACTCCGAAGGTGTGCATAAGCCCTAATATCACATTGGAAAAGACTAAAGCCACAACTTACCTGAATATCAGATATAACGGCCTCCCTCACCCTGCGCGCAAGGTGTCAGCTTAACGAGCATAATGGACGAACGGCATTCCCGTGAAAATTGAGTTCAACGAAATCCCGCTTCAAACGGGACGGGGATCTACCCAATCTAAGACGTTTCGAAAAGAATTTCGTCATCAGTGTCTTGCAGTTTATATACTAAGTTTACACAATTGTAATAAGGGTGAGCGTCTTTGTCTTACTAAATTCAAACTTATACGAGAACTTCGATGTTATTGCATTTTTCCGAATAATATATTTCACCACCCGGTTCCTAGCAAAAAATTTAATTTATACAACTTGTTTTACCCGAATTTGCGAGTCAAATTTGAACTTCATTTTTACTATTTCTGAACGCATACAGGAGCTCTATTATCACTATGGATTTCGTATCAATTATCGCAAAAGAAAACGCTTTTACTTCTGCACAGGTGCAGACTGTTGTCACCCTGCTGGCAGAGGGCTCTACGATCCCCTTTATTGCCCGATATCGTAAAGAACACACCAACGGCCTCGATGAGGACGCGTTGCGCATTATTGAGGAACGATTCGGCTATTTAACCATATTGAATGACCGCCGGGAATCCATCCTCAAGAGCATTGAGGAACAGGGAAAACTGACTGACGAACTCAGAAATAAAATTAATGCCTGCACCAAACTGCAGGAACTTGAAGATTTGTATCTCCCCTATAAACCAAAGAGAAAAACGCGTGGCTCAATTGCCAAGGCAAAAGGTCTGGAACCTCTCGCGCTCTTCATTCTGGAGAACCCGGAATTTGCCGGCGATTTCAACGAAAAAGTGCGTGAATTCATAAACCCCGAGCTTGGCGTTAACACTGAAATTGAAGCATTGCAGGGCGCTAAAGACATCATCGCGGAAATGATAAGCGATACCGCCGAAGTGAGACAATTAACGAGAGAATTCCTGCAGAAGGATTCTGCACTTAAATCTGTCAAACGGGATGATGATCCGTTGAAGGACAGCGTTAATGAGAAGATGAAGGACAAAGAGAAGAAGGACATTTACCGCGTCTACGACGATTTCCAATGCCCCATTCTCAAACTGAAACCCTATCAGATCCTCGCGCTCAACCGCGGCGAATCGGAAAAATTCCTCAAAGTGGATTTTGTGTTTGATGAAGAGACCATTCATGCCGGAATTTACAAAACCTATGTTAAAAGTCAGGTTACCGTTTTTGAAGAACTGCTCAGAGGCGTTGTTGCCGATGCCTTCAAACGGTTGATCTTCCCATCCGTTGAAAAGGAAGTACGCAACATTCTCTCGGAACAAGCCGACCTGTCTGCCATCGAAACGTTCGCGGTCAATTTGCGCAGCCTGCTCCTGCAGCCGCCATTGAGCGATAAAATGATCATGGGTATTGACCCCGGCTACGTTTCAGGCTGCAAAATCGCAGTTATTGATCGTACCGGTAAATATCTGGAAGGTGCAACAATCTACCCGCACGAGCCCAAAAGCCGCATGGAAGAAGCAAAACGGATCACGGCCAAATTTATTGAAAAATATAAAGTTGATTTGGTTGCCATTGGGAATGGTACCGCCAGTCGCGAAACTGAAGCCATGGTCGCCGGGCTGATTAAGGATAACAGTTTCAGTTGCCAATATCTGATGGTGAATGAAGCAGGTGCATCTGTCTATTCTGCTTCCGAAGTGGCCAAGAAAGAATTTCCTGATCTGGAGGCAAGTTTACGCGGAAACATATCAATTGCCCGCCGTGCGCTCGATCCGCTTTCCGAACTGGTTAAGATCGATTCCAAATCAATTGGCGTAGGTCTCTATCAGCATGATGTTGATCAGAAGCTGCTTTGCAAGAAGCTGGATGACGTTGTTATAAGCTGCGTGAACTACGTTGGCGTTGACCTTAACACCGCATCGGTCTCTTTGCTTGCCTATGTATCCGGCCTGAACAAACGGCTCGCGGAAAACATTGTCAAATACCGCGAAGCACATGGCAGGTTCAATAGCCGCGAGGAACTGATGGAGGTGACCGGCATTGGACCAAAGGCATATGAACAGGCAGCCGGATTTCTCAAGATCTCCGGAGCAAAGAATCCGCTGGACAATACGTTCATTCACCCTGAGTCCTACAACGCGACCATGAAATTGCTTTCCATGTTCAACCTCGACATTCAGACCATGAAAGAATCATTGGGAATGATCGAGTTCTTCGTGAACAATCAAGGCATCCCTAAAGTTGCAAAGGAAGTTGGCATCGGTGAGCCAACCTTGAAAGATATTGTAGAGAACCTCAAGCGTCCGGGACGCGATCCACGTGAGGATGTTCCCAAACCAATTCTCCGCAGCGATGTTCTGAAAATGGAAGACCTTAAAGAGGGAATGCGCCTCAAAGGCACCGTGCGCAACGTTGTTGACTTCGGAGCCTTTGTTGACATTGGCGTCAAACAGGATGGTCTTGTGCACGTTTCACAGATCGCGAACAAATTCATTAAGAATCCGCTTGAAGCATTGAAGGTAGGCGACATTGTTGATGTCACCATCATACAACTTGATATTCCCCGCAAGCGTATTTCTCTAAGCATGAAAGACGCCGCCATGGCGGAGAAATAGTCTTGAAAATTCAGGGCCAAACGTCAATCTGGTTTGGCCCTGAACTATATATGTTCATGGGACATGAATCAGGGATAACTCATATTTCAGATAACTGACACATTTAAAATTCCTTGACTTTTCTTTATCAATTATGCAGATTAACCTCATGTTTTTAATAGGCTTTGCCTATCCTCCTCTGTATCATGATCAATGAGGACCCGAACTCATCAAACACAAACTCCGTACAGGATGCCTGCCATAAACGTGCTTCATGAAATGTGGCAGAAAAATTCCGCTTCCTGAGAACACGATAATTGGAAAATTCCCAAAAGGTCTAAATCATGAAACCTTTTATATTTTCTATAACAGTTGTATTGACGCTCTTTCTTTCTGCCTCGACACATGCACAAAACCCTGAATGGATCAACTATACCTGCGGCAACTATGTCATGGCTTTAACCGCCGGCGCTGATTTCATATTTGCCGGGACAGACGGAGGCCTTGCCCGGATCAACCGCACAACCAATGAATGCGTTTTTTTCAATAAGTCCAACTCTGGCTTACCCACCAACAATATTACTTCACTCGCCAGCGACCTTAACGGAGCACAATGGATCGGGACATCAGGCTATGGATTGGTTAAGTTAGATGATGCTGCCGGCAAATGGACAGTCTATGACTATTCGAATTCGCCCTTATCAAACAGCATTATTCGTGCAATTGCTATAGCTCCTGATGGATCAAAATGGCTGGCTACAGACAATGGAGTTTTTAAATATAATGACACTGCATGGATTTCTTATCACGCTTCCAATTCCGGCTTGCCAGGAAACGATGTAGTATCCATTGCCATTGAGCCTGATGGGTCAAAGTGGATTGGTACCTGGGGCTATGGTCTTGCTAAATTTGACGAGACAACATGGTCAGTTTACTCGAAATCAAACTCCGGTATGCCGAGCAATTATATCAAATCAATCGCAATTGCGCCCGACGGCTCAAAATGGCTGGCGACCAATGGAGGCGGGTTGGTGAAATTTGACGGAACAGATTGGACAATCTACAATCAGACCAATTCGGGCTTGCCATCTAACTATCTGAATTCAATCACCATTGCTTCTGATGGAACAAAATGGATAACAGCTTCATTGTATGGTGTTACAAAATTTGACGGCACAACATGGACAAGATATAGATCTTCAACTTCCGGCTTACCTGATGACCACGTCATTTCACTCATAGTTGACAGCGCAGGTTCAGTATGGATTGGCATGTATGGGAGTGGTTTGGTCAGGTATAATGGCAGTTCCTGGACAGTTTATCCTACCTCAAATTCCGGACTCCCTTACAACGACATTACGTCACTATACATTGATGCAAACGATGAGAAATGGATTGGCGCCATTGATGGTGGGTTGACAAAACACAATGGCAACTCCTGGATTGTTTACAACACATCCAACTCAGGTTTGCCTCATAATTCCTATGACTTTGTCAGCACCATCAATATTGAAGCGAATGGAATAAAATGGATAGGGACTCTTGGAGGTGGGCTTGCAAAATTTGATGGAACAACCTGGACAGTATATAATTCGTCGAATTCCGGCTTACCGGATAACAATATCCACGCAATTGCCATAGAACAGAACGGAACAAAGTGGATCGGAACAAGCAAAAGTGGAGTAGCACAATTTGACGGCACAACATGGACCATATACAATCATGTCAATTCAGGTTTGCCCGATGATGCAATCACTGCACTGGTAGTCGCAGCAGACGGGGCAAAGTGGATTGGTACTGACTCAAGCGGGCTTGCAAGATACGATGGAACAACATGGACAGTGTTTAGAAGATCGACGCAGGGACTAACCTCAAACTACATTGAGACACTTGCTGCTGATCCGGCCGGCGTAATATGGATTGGCACCTATGAAGGCGGCCTGGTGAAATATGACCAAGGTATATGGACCGCTTTTAACCATTACAATTCAGGATTGCCTCATGATTATGTGGTTTCACTGGCACTTGCACCCAATGGTATTAAATGGATTGGTACTGCAATGGGTTTGGCCAAGTTTGATGACGTAACTTGGACAACTTATAATTGGGGCAATTCAGGATTGCCGACCAACTTCGTCAATGCAGTGGCCGTTGACCAAAGAGGTAATACATGGACTGGCACCGGTCAGGGTGTTACAGTTTTCCGGGAAGGAGGAGTATCATCCGTAGAAGATATTGGCAAAACTTCAAAGGAGTTAAACTTTCAATTATTTCAGAATTATCCAAATCCATTTAACCAGGAGACTACGATCAGGTACAGTTTGAATGACAACGCTCTGGTAAAAATAGCAATCTATGATTGTCTTGGCCGTGAACTGGCAACACTGGTGAACAAGGAACAACCGGCCGGAACATATGACGTAATGTTTAATGCGAAGGATGTCGCAAGCGGTATGTATCTGTACAAACTACAAGTCGGGAGCAAGACAGTCAGCAGAAAATTTGTGTTTTTGAAGTAGGGCTTTCACGGACCGCCTCTTATTGTTAACGCCAGTCCATTCAGAAAACCGTATGCCCGGCGGACAGGCACATTTTTAGGATTTGGCACCATGTCCAGCTATTGCAAAAATTGCATAGCACACTGATTTCGACCAGCCCCTATCCGATGATGTGTAATCAGAAAGCAAAGGAGCAGTTCCAATTTTCCCGCAAGTGATTGCATAAGCGTTCTGCATTTGTTAAATTTCTTTATATCATTTTAATCAATTTTATTGGTGAAAACGTGAAAATATAAATTCTCTTTTTTCGAAAACCCCGTTACTGAACGGGAAGCAAACTGTTTTAAATAAACAACGAAACAAAGGAATTTATATGTCCCGTATAGTCATCAATAACATATCATGGAATCGTCCCGACGGTTCAAATCTTTTTAAGAATATCACCTTCGCATTCAATAACGAGCGGACCGGCCTTACCGGCGCTAACGGTATTGGAAAAACAATACTGGCCAAAATAATGCAGGGCGAGCTTTCTGCCTCTTCCGGCGCTGTTTCCGTCGAGGGGACTGTTGCCTGTTTGCCTCAGGACCTTTCATCCTTAGACGGAAAAACGGTTCTCACCGTTCTTGCCGCAGAAGAGAAGTGCGATGCACTGGCAAGAATATCTGCCGGAAACGGAACTGAACAGGATTTCAGGATGCTTGACGACGACTGGAACATTGAAGAGAAAGTCGCACTGGCTTTGCAAAGCACCGGAATAGGCCATATTGATCATGGCAGGCAATTCTCAACATTGAGCGGTGGCGAGAAAATCCGCTGTGCAATGAGCGCCCTTCTCATCAACAAGCCGGATTTTATCATTCTTGATGAACCGACCAACCATTTGGATACTGCAATGCGACAATTCGTCTATAGCTTTGTCAGCCAGTGGCCCAAGGGAATGGCAGTAATAAGCCATGACCGTGCTTTGTTGCGTCTGATGGACCGGATTGCCGAATTGACACCTGACGAATTAAAGTCCTATGGTGGGAATTATGATTTTTATTTGGAGCAACGGGAAGCCGAAATAAATGCCATCAGGGAGGATATTCAAGCAGCTGAGGCAGCGCTCAATAAGCGAATTGCAGATAAAGAAACCACTCTGCTGAAGCAGGAGATCAGGACAAGAAAGGTGGCAAAGACGGCGCATAGCGATGGAATTCCAAAATCGGTGATCAACAAACGCAGGGGACGAAGTGAGCAGACACTCAGCAAGCTCACTCTAATGCACCAAAAGCGGGTTGATGAAAGCAGTGATTTGTTAACTGAAACCCGTTCCAAACTGCCTCCTGCACGGACATTAAAAATTGATTTTACCAACTCTGATGGACATGCAGGAAAAAAAATTGTGGTTGCTGAGAATGTCAATTTTTCATTTGATGGGAAGGTTCCGTTGTGGGGCCGGGACCTCTCTTTTGTATTGCACGGCAATGAACGTGTGTGGCTGAATGGGAACAACGGCTCCGGGAAATCAACCTTGCTTAAGATGATTTCCGGCGAACTGACACCGACAAAAGGAAAGCTCAGCACCAATGCAAAGAGGAGCATACTTATTGATCAGAACATTTCGCTTTTGGATTATAATCTAACGGTCTACGAAAATATATTTTTACACTCCGGCGGCACTATCCCCGAGCATGAGCTGAGAATTCGTCTCGCGCGGTTTCTGTTTTTCAAAGATGATGTATTTAAACTGGCAAACGTGCTTAGCGGGGGAGAACGCGTCAGGGCCGCAATGGCATGTGTTTTTGCGGCCATACAAACCCCTGAGCTTATTTTGCTTGATGAACCGACAAACAATCTTGATCTGAAAAGTATTGAACAACTCACAGCTATGCTCAACGAGTATGCCGGTGCGCTGCTTGTTGTTTCACATGATACTGATTTTATTGCCGATATAGGCGTTGAACGGGAATTGCAATTGAACAGCCAGGCAGGAGGAGGCAAATGAACGAGCGTCTGCCCGTTAAAACAGACACAACTGCGAAAAAGTGGCTACTGATTCCCCAGTACCTGTTTCATCATGTCCACATCTCCCTTTGTGGTCACTTTAAAATTAAGAAGCGATCCCTCAACGATCTCAACCGCATTGCCATAATGATGCATTAAAGATGATTCATCCGGGAACAGGCGATGCTCTTCTTGCGCTTTCTGCATAGCATCAAATAACCGGTCATAGTGAAAAATTTGTGGTGTCTGAACACAATAGATATTTGAGCGGTCAACGTATTCAAAAACGTGTTCGGAGGAACGCAGTAAAGTGTCCCTTCCCGTGAGACAGACAACGGCACTGCCTTTCTGTTTAGCAGTTTTGATAGCATTGGTGAGCACTGGTCTTGGAAGCAGCGGACGCGCAGCGTCGTGAACGGCCACCAGGTCAGCAGGTTGTAAATGAAGAGAAGCAAGCGCATTATAAACAGAATCCTGCCGCTCCTTCCCTCCTTCTACAATATTTTTCAATTTTGTTATCCCATACCGCTGCTGCAATCGTTTCAGCAGCGGAAAATATGCTTTTGCAGTTGCAACCGCGATTGAGGTAACCATCGGATGGTTTTGGAATACTTCAAGAGAATAAACGATCAGTTCCTTACCCTGGAACTTCATGAATTGTTTTGGAATTGCTGAAGCTATCCTTTTTCCCGACCCGGCCGCGGGCAGAACTACAACAACACTCATAAAATAAGCATTGCGTCGCCAAAACTTAAAAAGCGGAACCCTTCTTTCAGTGCACGTTTATAGGCTTTCATAACAAACTCGGTGCCACCAAATGCGGCAACAAGCATCATCAATGTTGATTCCGGCATATGGAAATTAGTAACCAGTTTATCTGCAATCCTGAATTCATAATGAGGATAAATAAATTTGTCGGTCCATCCTTTGTTCGGACGTACCAGGCCATCAGCGGTAACCGATGATTCGAGAGCGCGGGTAGCGCTTGTTCCAACGACAAAAACTTTTTTTCCTGCTTCGATGGTTTTATTGATGCGTTCCGCAGAATCTCTTTCAATTTCAAAGAATTCGGAATCCATCTTATGCTTGGTAAGGTCTTCAACTTCAACGGGACGGAATGTTCCCAGTCCGATATGCAGAAGCACAGGAACAACATCCACACCTTTTTTCTTCAACTTATCGAGAAGGCGGTTGGTGAAATGCAATCCTGCAGTAGGTGCTGCAACTGATCCATCGGTTTTTGCAAAAACCGTTTGATAGTTTTCACGGTCCGCGTGTTCGGCTTCGCGTTTAATGTATGGAGGAAGTGGTGTAACACCAATTTTCTCAACAGCTTTGAATATATCTGTCGCGTGGTTGAACCGGACGGTTCTGCCGCGGGACGTGGTATTGTCAATAATTTCGCACCAAAGATCGTCGGTAAAATATATTTTGTTCCCGATACGAACCTTGCGTGCAGGATCAACAATAACATCCCATATGCATTCATGTGCATTTAATTCGCGCAGAAGAAATACTTCGATTTTTGCCTGTGTTTTTTCTTTTCGTCCGAATAACCGGGCCTGGAAGACGCGGGTTTCATTAACTACAACACAATCGCCTTCTTCTAAATAATCAGCCAGATTTGTAAATGACTTTACTTCAATCGTTTGCTTCTCTCTGTCGAGTATCATCAATTTTGCTTTATCACGCGGAGAAGCGGGATATTTCGCAATACTCGCCTTAGGAAGATTATAACTAAAATCTGACAATTTCATACTATTCGTACCTTTTCTTGTGGTCTAAAAACTCATCGGCACAGCCGACTTTATATATAACAACGGCGGACGGAGAATCATTCCAATATGACTCTCCGCCGCTCGTTACGAAACTAACTTATTTCTTCTTTGCCGCTTTTTTGGCAGCTTTTTTAACGGTCTTTTTTGCAGCCAGTTCTTTTACAACCGCGCGTGCAGCTGCCATTCTTGCGATAGGAACGCGGAATGGTGAGCAGCTCACGTAGTTAAGGCCAGCTCTGTGGCAAAATTCAACTGAACTTGGCTCGCCGCCGTGTTCGCCACAGATACCAACCTTAAGGTCTTTTCTGGTTGAACGTCCGCGGGTTACACCGATTTCAACAAGTTGGCCAACACCTTTCTGATCAAGTGATTCGAATGGATCGTTGGGGAGGATTTCCATTTCGACATACTTGGGCAGGAATGAACCGGCATCGTCTCTTGAAAGACCAAATGTTGTCTGCGTCAAATCGTTTGTGCCAAATGAGAAGAATTCTGCTTCAACAGCGATTTCATCGGCTACCAGAGCAGCGCGTGGAAGTTCAATCATGGTACCAACCATATATTGAATTTTCACTTTCTTTTCAGCCATAACTTCTTTGGCTACACGGATAACGATCTCTTTTTGGAGTTTCAATTCGTTGACATCGCTGACCAAAGGAATCATGATCTCAGGTTTTACTTTGAATCCTTCTTTCACTGCTTCGCAAGCTGCTTCGAAAATGGCACGTGCCTGCATTTCAGTAATTTCCGGATACATAACACCAAGACGACAACCTCTGAAACCAAGCATCGGGTTGAATTCATGAAGACTTTCAATCTTTGCTTTCAACTGAGCGAGAGGAATGTTGAGTGCTTTTGCAAGTTCTTCCTGCTCATGGTTCTGGTGTGGGAGGAATTCATGAAGCGGTGGATCCAGGGTACGGATGGTAACCGGGAAGCCTTTCATAGCTTTAAAGATACCTTTGAAATCTGCTCTCTGATAAGGAAGAATTTCAGCCAAAGCGGCTTTTCTGCCTTCAACAGTTTCAGATACGATCATCTTGCGAACGGCCATAATACGGTCGCCGCCAAAGAACATATGCTCGGTACGGCAAAGCCCGATTCCCTGTGCACCAAAAGCGATTGCGTTAGATGCCTGATCAGGTTGATCTGCGTTGGTCCTGATATCGAGTCTGCGGAAACTGTCAGCCCATTTCATCAACGTGTCATACATTTTGTAGACTGACGATGTTTTGGGATCGAGTGTTTTATTGATGAGAACTTCAACAACTTCAGATGGACGGGTATCGATCTTCCCGGCAATAACTTCACCGGTTGTTCCATCGATTGAAATATAATCACCCTGTTTCAGAACGATTTCTTTTCCTTCGGCAGTAACGGTGAGTTCATGATAATCGATCTTTAATTTGCCACAACCTGCCACGCAAACTTTACCCATTTGACGGGCAACGAGAGCAGCATGTGAGGTCATTCCACCGCGCGCGGTGAGGATACCTTCGGCAGCGTTCATACCCTTGATGTCTTCAGGAGAGGTCTCGATGCGAACAAGAATAACTTTATCGCCATTCTTTGCCATGATCTCAGCATCTTCAGCAGAAAGAGCGATCTTTCCGCATGCAGCACCTGGACCCGCATTCAAACCTTTTGCAAGGAGTTTGCCTTCTTCGATCATTTTGCGTTTAATCTTCAGATCGAAAATTGGACGGAGCAGCTGATTCAACTGATTAGGTTCAATGCGAAGCATTGCTTCTTCTTTTTTGATCAGTCCTTCTTTAACCATTTCGAGTGCAATTCGTACTGCTGCAAGACCGGTTCTTTTTCCAACACGGCACTGCAACATCCAGAGTTTACCCTGTTGAATGGTGAATTCAACATCCATCATATCGGTGTAGTGCTTTTCGAGTTTATGACGATATGAATCAAGTTCTTTATAGATCTTGGGATTGTCTTTTTTCAAGTCGGCAATTGGAAGCGGCGTGCGGATACCGGCAACAACGTCTTCGCCCTGAGCATTGAACAAATATTCGCCATAGAATATGTTTTCGCCGGTGGCAGCATCTCTGGTGAATGCAACGCCTGTACCTGAATCCATACCCATGTTCCCGAACACCATTGACTGAACATTAACAGCAGTACCCCATGATTCCGGGATATCGTTCAATTTACGATATACAATAGCACGTTCGTTCATCCATGAGGAGAATACGGCGCCAATTGCACCCCAAAGCTGTTTGATAGGATCTTCAGGGAAGCTGTATCCTGTTTTTTTCTTGATTTCCTCTTTGAATTCAATTACCAATTCTTTCAGATCTTCAGCCGTCAAATCGGTATCAATCAAGGTACCGCGTTCAGCTTTTTTTCTGTCAAGAATAACTTCAAATGGATCATGTTCATGCTTGTCAACGGGTTTCAAACCGAGAACAACGTCACCATACATTTGAACAAAGCGGCGATAGGAATCGTATGCAAAGCGTGGGTTGTTCGTTTGCGCAATAACAGCCTGCACAGTTACATCATTCAAGCCAAGATTCAAAATCGTATCCATCATACCAGGCATGGAAGCGCGGGCGCCTGAACGGATGGAAAGAAGCAATGGGTTTTTGGAATCGCCAAATTTGGCTCCCATTTCTTTTTCAATTTTTTTCAATGAATCATAAACCTGTTTTTCCAGTTCCTGCGGATAGCGGTTCTTATTTGAATAGTAATAAGTACACACTTCCGTAGTGATAGTGAATCCGGCAGGTACCGGAATGCCAATGTTAACCATTTCGGCCAAATTGGCGCCTTTACCGCCGAGCAAAGATTTCATTTCTGCTTTACCGTCGGCTTTCTTGCCGCCGAAGAAATATACGTACTTCGAGCTTTTACCCGATGCCATATTATGTTATCTCCTGTATTGTTTCGATAATTTATCCGGTCGCTCAACATTGGGCAACAGGACTTTATTGTTAATTAATGAGAACTTATAAAATTCATACTCAATTGAACAACTTCCTCTTCAGATAAGCTCTGAATTGTTCTTCTTCTTCCAGAACCAGATCAATTTTGAGATAGTATATATCAATATCATCCAGCTCGTTCTTGAATTGCATCAGCTTAACCGCATCTTTTTGTGTGGTAACAACCGAATAACAATTCTTTCCGTAAAATTCCTTCCTTATGCGCTGCACTTCTTCATCAGAATAGCGTTTGTGATCCACAAAGATCAACCGGTTCTCATGCGTGATGCCAACGGAATCCAACGCGTTGAAAAACGAATGTGGGAAAGCAATGCCGCACACTGCCAGGCTCACCTGCCCCTGAAAATCTTTTGGCTCATATTTTCTGCCATTGCGCACGTCAATGAATCCCATTGCCTTATAATACGCGTGAAAGACCGGTTTGTCACCGACGTATTTTTTAAGCCTGTCTGTCGCATCGCGCTTTTCAGAAAACTTCCGGTTAATAACGATACAATCAGCACGTTTCAAAGCGCTGAACGGTTCACGCATGCTGCCGGTAGGAAGCGGCAGTTTTCGCAGCCAACTGGTTCCGGTTAAGAACCGTTGGTCAAACAGAACGATGTCCAGATCGCGGGCAATCCACCGGTGCTGGAATGCATCATCAAGCGTTATCACATCCGGATGAAAATCGCGTATCAACTGTTGAGCTCCTTCAACACGACGTTCGCATACAGCTGAAGGACATTCGCACTCCATAGCCGTTAAATACATTTCATCGCCTGCCTGGTCCACGCCGGCCAACACTTTTTTGCCGTTGGATACCAATACAAATCCTTCCGAATCCCGTCCGTATCCGCGGCTCAGTGCAGCAACCTTTTTATGCATACCCTGTAATGTCTTGAGTATATAAATGGACATCGGTGTTTTTCCCGAGCCACCGACGGTAATATTACCGACAGAGATTATTTTTGCATCCACTTTCTTTTGGCGGAAAAGTCCAATATCAAAGAACAAATTTCGCAACCATATCGGCGCCGCATAAAGCGGAGTAAGCGGCAACGACAGTGTTTGCACAAGATCAAGAAGTTTCATCAGTCAAACTTCTCCGCTTCGGCTTGCAGTGCACGCAAATGGGTTTCACATTGTGCAATTAACGCGGACACCTGATCGCGATTTGCCGACTTGGGCACCCAAACCGGGTCAGAACAAATAATATTAACCCGCGTAAAGGGCATGGGGACCTGGAACTTATCCCAGCTTCCCAATAACCATTTTTTCTTAATACCAACGCCTATAAGCAACACGGGCCGTTCACTCCGTTGAGCGGCAACAACCGCTCCCGCCTTGAACTTGAACGCGGGTCCGCGAGGACCATCGGGTGTTACCATTACTGAACCTTCATGCTTTGCATAGTCGACCATAATCCCAAGCGCGACATCTCCGCCGCGCGAGCTGGAGCCCCGTGTTACCAGGTAACCCCACCTATCCAGCACCTTGGCAAGCACATCACCATCTTTGCTGTAACTGGTCAGCCCCATGAACTTATTGCCGCGGAACTCATACCAGGGGAGCAGCATGGTTCCATGCCAAAAAGCAATTATCAGATTTTCACCCTGCCCATGGAACGACTCAAATGCATTCCAGTTTTTCTTCTGCACCTTCAACGTCTTGCTCCAAAGTTCAATAACCCTTCCGAGCAGTAAATTTCCAAGCGAACGGAGAAACCTCCTCCTGAGCTCTTTAACCTTCATGGAGCCTTTCAACGACTATTTCTGCGGCTCTTTTTGCCGCGGTTTTACTTCCAATGAGTCCACGCAGCGCAGCAAGTTCATCTTTGTATTTCTGATAGCGTCCCGAGTCACATAAGTAGAACGCTGCAGTTTCATACAACGTTTTCGCATTCAAATCATCCTGTATCAATTCCGGAGCCGTCTTTTTCCCTAGCACAATATTAACCAGCCCGATAGTGTCAATTGCTATAACCCTCTTACCAATGGCATAGGTCAACGCGCTGGTCTTATATACCACAATCATGGGCATACCAAGAAGCCCTGCCTCAAGTGTTGACGTTCCGGATTTAATAATCCCAAACTTTGCATGTTTCATAAAATTATAAGCATCGCCGTCAACCACTTTCCAGTTCCGGTCGCTTTGCTGATGCTCAAAAAAGCTCCTGTCAATGGAAGGGGCACAAACCACTACCACCTGCATCGCAAATTCTTTGGCAATCTTCGCCACTCCTGCTTCAACCGCGGGGAATATCCTTTCCACTTCCTGCTTCCTGCTTCCCGGCAGCACAAGCAAAATATCCTTTCCATTCTCCAGATCATATTTCGTATACAATTCAGCTTTCGACAGGAACGCATACGCGTCCATCTGCTCAATAAGAGGGTGTCCCACAAATTCGGCGTCTATTCCTGCGGCTTTGTACATCGTCTCTTCAAAAGGGAAAACGGTCATCATCATGTCAACCCGTTTTTTGATCTTTTGAATTCTTCCCTTCCGCCAGGCCCAAACCTGTGGTGATATATAATAAAGAACTGTAATGCCAAGCTTTTTGAGGCTTGCAGCCATATTCAGATTAAAACCCGGATAGTCAACAAGAACAGCTGTTTTTATGTTCTGCTCTTTAACAAATTTTATGAGGTCCCGTTTGACCCTTGCAATAAAAGGCAAGTGGCGAACAACTTCCGTGAAACCCAAAAAAGCCATGCTGTCACTGTGATATATGGCATGTAAGCCTCTTGTTATCATTTTATCACCGCCAATACCATGAAATTCAACGGTACTGTCCAACATGGAAATTTCTTCCATCAATGAAGCCGCATGGAGGTCTCCGGAGGTTTCTCCGGCTATGATCAAAATTTTTGTTGGCGACTTCAGCATATCACATCAATTATAAAAAATACCAGCGCACAAGAATGGCAAGCGTAACTACCGTTGCCGCCTGCAAAGTTCTATTTTCTGACCTGAATCCGGCTGCGATTTCAAACTCGGGCTGCTCTACTGTCGGGTTTTTATATGGTGTCAGTCTTGGAAAAAACCGGGGCACCTGTTTTGTATACTCTGCATAGGGCTCTTTGAAAAACCCCCGCAAATATTCTTCTTCTTGCGAAACAATCAAATGATATTGCAGGGCGAAGAACAAAAATGCCACGATAAGCAAATAGGGGTACAAGGCATACGACATCACGCCAAAGCCACAATACATCAAAATATTTCCCAGGTACAGGGGATTCCTGGTATGGGCAAACGGACCACTGATAACAAGGAAGGTTCCGCCGACTCCTCCCGTGGTACGTGTTTCACTGCCTGCCCAGCAGACACCCCAGAACCGGATGGATTCTCCAAGGATCACCATGGCAAGGCCGATGAGAAAACTGACGATCGTAGGGCGCTCCATGATCAGCATTAACAGTACGAACGGTATCGGCGTATAGCTCCGATAGGTGAAAAATATTCCGGCTAATTTTTTTTGCATACTTATCCTAACTTGTAAACTTCATTTCTTTTTAATACTGCCTGATTTTTTTTCTTCAGGCGCCGTCTTTGCAGCAACTGCCCAAACACGCTTTGCACTTCGGCAAAATTGTTATAGGAAAAGCACGATATCTTTTCTCTGCTGCAAAATTTCAAAAGGTCATCCTTTGCAAACACATAATCGCAAAACTGAGCGGGACAGGTATCAGAACTCCCGTTTCCTATATATACGGTAAATTCCTCATCGCCGCTGTTTTCCAGGATATGATTCCGTTTGCAATTGGCGCAATCGTTGCATTCTTCGTCCGTATAGGGGAAAACCGGCACCACCACACTGGCAGCATTTTCAACCAACCGGTTGGAATAAACGGGAATATCCTCAAGCCCTTCACGCTTTAGAATGAAACGGATATAGTTTTCGAATCCGTCGCTGAGAATAAAAAACGGAATCTTCCGTACACTTAAAAATTCAGCAAACGTTTTAAATGTCTGATCTACGTGTATGTCGCCGGTCAGATCATAAATATTTTCAAGGCGCAATCCCGGAGCCTGGGCAAACAATCGTGCCCAGCCATCTTTTGCCGTTATTTCCTTTGTCCGTATTTGTTCAATGATAACATCAACTTCAGGCCGTTTCCCATAACGTCTGAATATTTCCTCTCCCGTATCCAGTTTGGTGATGGTACCATCAAAATCAATGAACACTTTCATCCTGTGAGGGGATATCAGCGGCAATATCTCAGCTTCTGCTAAACGGTTCCCGTCTGTATCAGTCATGCCTATCTCGCAATAACAAATTTTTTCACTTCAAGAACATCATCCGCTGTAAACCTGAAGAAATAAATCCCATCAGGAAGCTTATCAGCCGAGAAGGTATAGGAATTTCTGCCTCGCCGGGTGTCAATGAGATTTACCTCATCAATTTTTTCAATTCGTGAATTGTAGAACTCCAGGCGTACCGGCATTTTTCTCGGCAGGTAATAGTTAATTACTGTCGAATCGGGAAACGGATTAGGGTTATTCTGCAGCACAACTATTTTATCGCCAAAATCTCTCAGGTAGCTGACTTTTTGAATTTCAGAAGCTGCAATTGGGCTGTTGCCAACAAGCTGAACCACCCGGATAAAATATACACCGTCTGAATCCGGAGTAAACGAATAGCGGTATTCATTAACGCCTGAGAATGGTTTAGCGGGCACGACGGCAACTTCTGACCATGATGTATCACGAACCGTTTTCAGCAAAAACTTTTCAATTTTGTAAGAACGGACATTAGTTTCATTGCTTGACTTCCAGGAAACAACAACGTTGTCCATATCCACGGTTGCATTCATTTCAGACAGAACACCTACCGCGTTTCTTTCAGCATACAGCCTTTGCCCGAATATACCATATTCGGTGCGTGCATTTTTCTCCGTGCCTGAACGCTTTCCTTCACGAAGCACAACCACCATCCCCTGCCGTTTATCGGCGAAGGAAGTCAGATAACTTTTTTCAGAGTTCTTGGATACAAGGATGGGGGTTCCTTCAGTTTCCCATTGGCGCACTCCATTGCTGTTGAGCTTTTGTCCATAGACAAACTCACTGGAGAGTAAATCTTTTCGCTCGATCCATGCTGCATACACGTTTGAAAACCGGTCAACTGAAATAGAGCCCGAATATTTAATGGAAGGTTTCATACTGGCAACCTCACCGTCATCACCCCAGAGAATAGCTCCGTGTCGTGATATTTTTTGCAGCATGACTTCTTTTTTACTTGGTGTTTTCTCAGCAATCCAGCCAATCATGATTGTACTGTCTGCACAGGGAACGGCGGACAGATTACTTTTAGCCGCTTTAACTGCCGGGGAAACCAATTTTGAATCGGCAAAGAGTGCTTTTCCGTTTGGTTGAATTATCTGGTAATAAATTTCCTTAAGTTTAGGACCGGTTTGCCAGGCGGTAAGGATCTCTCCGCTTACAAATCTTGTCGCTGTATAATTGATGATATTTGTATTGCCCTGGGTAATATCTACCGATTTCTTTGACAGCAGGAACTTGCCTTCTGCGTTAACATGCTGCATGACTATAACACTTTTGCCCGCCCTGGCCTCAATCCAGAAAATATAGGCACCTCCGGAAGTATCAGGGCAAACCTGAATGTTGGTTTTGGAAGAGCGGGAAGTTGCAACAGTAACACCATCGTTCAAAAAAACATTCACTCCGTCAGGAGAAACTTTTTGTAATTTGACTACATACTCAATGCCGCTGGAATCAATTTTTTCAACGAACGCACTGTACGCAAATCCTGTTGAATCGAGCGCCATGCTATAAACCACGGGCGAATATCTGCAAATGGCAACTATATGACCGTAATCTCCCCAATCAAAAATGCCATTACTTTGGATCTTCTGCATATAAAGGTCACCAATGGCATTGTAGGTATAATCCTTCCAGAGAACATAAGCCACACCACTTGACGAAACCTTTAAAACCGGTAATTCCTTTTTGCCTGCCAATTCGGTTATCTTTCGTCCATCTGCACGCAATCTTGCCCTACCGTTTACATCTATGGCCTGAATTAAAATTTCCTGCTCAATACTTTCTTTCTTATCCATCCAAACAACGAACATGCCGCCTTCAGGAAGATCACCTGACAGAATATTAACCGGCTGGTAAGTATCAACAACCAGTCTCTTGGCTTTCTCATTATTGACAGTCCACTGTGCCTGTGCAACGAAGGAAAGAAAAAGTGAAACAGCAATCCAAAGGGACAGTTTATGATAAATGCATTTGGCGGCAATTGCACCAATTCCTGAAACGATTTTATTATGCAACAATATTCATATCCTCATTGAACCGTACACTCACCAATTTCGAGACACCCATTTCCTGCATGGTAACACCATATAAGGCGTGAGCAGCTTCCATAGTGCGTTTATTGTGAGTAACCACAATAAACTGCGTATTCTTGCTAAACTCCTTAATGATTTTGGAGAATCTATCGATATTTGCATCATCAAGCGGCGCATCAATTTCATCAAGAATACAGAAGGGACTGGGTTTAACCAGATAAATTGAAAACAACAAGGCAATAGCCGTCAGGGTTTTTTCCCCTCCGGAAAGAAGCTCAATGGATGTTGGGCGCTTACCTTTAGGTTTAGCGATAATCTCAATTTTTGCTTCAAGTGGGTCAACGTTTTCTTCGAGACGCAGATCAGCCTCGTCCCCGGGATTGAATAAACTACGGAAAATGGTAATAAAGTTTTCCCTGATCTTTGCGAATGTTTCCATGAACAGGTTTTGGGCCGTGGTGTTAATCTCGGTTATTGTTTTAACCAAATCCTTTTCTGACTCGAATAGATCATCACGTTGTTTGTGCAGGAAGTCAAGACGTTGTTTCTCTTCTTCAAATTCCGAATAAGCGAGCAGGTTGACCGCACCCAGATTTTTGATTTGTTGTTTATACTCATTCACTTCGGTGATACGAGTCTTAAAATCAAACTCGGCAAGATCCTCAAACACTTTTAATTCCAGTTTGATCGAATAGGTTTCCTGAACATGTTGCAGAAGATTCTCTGTCTTAATTTGATTTTCGCTCAGTTTGATCTCACATTGGTGAACATCGTTTGTAACCCGTTCGCGTTCTTTCCTGACTTGGGCCTGATCGGCTTCAAATTTATTAATAGTCCCGCGCAATTCAACAAACTGGGTGTTGATCTGCTTTTCTTCCTGATTAAGGACATCACGGTCAAAAGTGAGTTCATTCAGTTTCTCAGCTTTTTCTTCAATAACTTCGGAAAGGATGTTTATCTCTTCCTTACCAACTTCTATATCCGAGCGTTTTTTCTCCAACGATTTTTCAATTGCTATAATATTCTGCCCGCTGCGTTCAATCGCATTGACATGATTTTTCTTTTCACCGGCGAGGCGTTCAAGTTCAACCGTTGTTACGTTAAGTTGTGCCGAGAACGACGAGTATTCCGATTCCAGATCCCTAAACGATTCTTCGAATGACTTTTGCTCCGTTTCAAGCGAAAGTAAACGGTATTTGGCACCCTTCACTTCCAGATCCATTTGTTCGCGTTCACGGTCAAGCTGGTTCGACTGGCTGACCAGTTCCTGCAATTCTGCACGGTTCTTCTCAATTTCAGCAACAGCTTTTTCCCGCTCAAACTCAAACTGTGCAATCTGTTTATCCAGATTTGCCAGATCATTAACCAACATTTTGCTCTTTTCAGCCATGCCTTTCATGTCGAAAGAGAGAATCTTCACATCAAGCTCTTCAATTTGCTCATGCAGCTTCTGAATGGCGTCGTCTTGCAATGGGAGCGTATTTCGCAATTCTTCAAGCGCGTGGCGTCTGCCAAAAAGTGTCTCATCAACTTTGGGAGCAGCGCCGCCTTCAATAAAGCCGCTTTGGTCAATCATATCACCGTTCAACGTAACAAACGTGAACCGGCCATATTTTTCATATAAAGCAAATGCCGTCTGAAGATCCTGCACGACCGCAATAGAACTGAGTAATTTGGAAAACAAGGGCTGCCAACTGGCATCTGTTTCAATGAGCGCATCGCACCAGCCGAGGAATCCTTCCTCCTGAGCCATTTTTTTCTTTGCCCGTTTGTCGCTGTAGAGTTTCAGTCTCTCCGAAAAAGATATTTTGCGTTTTGATGTATCGGCAGCAAGATAAAATGAGGCTTTCCCATATTCATTGTCTTCAAGAAAACGGATACCGCTTCTGATATCTTCAATGGTTTCAACGATTATACTGTTCAGATTATTTTGCAGTGCAGCTTCAAGTGCAAAGCGGTACTTTTCTCCGGCATTACCCACATTTGCCAGCAGGTTCTTGGCACTTTTGTTCCAGGAACCATCCTCAAGCAGCGCCTTTGCCCCTTTGGAGAAGCCTTCGAGGCTTTCCAACACATGTTGCAGAAAATTCATCTTATCGCGCATCGAGTTCAGTTGTGCGCGTTCGATAAGTTCCTTCTCCTTCAGTTCGGAAAGTTCCTTTTCGAGCTGCTGTTTTTCTTCCTGCATTTGAGCATACTGGCTCTCGGCAGCATTCAGTTTCTCTTCTGCGTCAAACTTTTCCTGTGCCAGTTCTTCAACATAACCGACGGTCTTTGCGATGTTACCGGTAAGCGCAAGAATGCTCTGATTCTGTTTTTCAATGTTCGTGTTAACGCGTTTCAACGTAGCCAGCAGGTTATGCATCGTGTTTTCCTTTTGGGAAACTTCACGGTTCATCACGATAACTTTTTCGTTATACTCTTTCAGTTTCTCACGTTTTTCTTCAAGCCCGCTTTTTCGTGAATCGACTTCCGCCCGTAATGCGGTTTTTTGCTCTGTTTTTTGTTCACTGCGGTTGGTTATATCGTCGATGGAGAATTCCGCATCTTCGATGTTCTCCTTTTCATTTTGCAGCTGAGTGGTCAGTTCATCAATTTCCTGTGCAAACCGGGCGATATTTCTTTCCAATGATTTCCGGCGTTCTTCCGAAACCGACAATGTTTGCTGGGTTTTGTGAATGTCCTCGGTTTTGTCCGAAATCTTTTCACGTTGGGCATGGAGTTCACGCTCCACACCGTATAATTGTTCTTTTTGTACCCGGATATCCTCATCAAGTTTATTTATCTGCGATTCGAGTTCAAGCTTCTTAGCAAACGATTCATCCTTCTGAAGCTTCAGTTCGGTACGTTGTTCATTGGAGAGAGCAAACTCCCGTTCACACAAATCAAGTTCGAGTTCACGGAGGGTCACGCTGAGCTTGTTGTGTTTATCGGCACGTTTCGCCTGGCGTTCCAGTGATGCGACTTTCTTCTCAACCTCTGTAATAATATCGTTCACGCGGCTCAAATCGGCTTTCACTTCATCAAGTTTTTTTAGCGTAAGACGGCGGCGCAATTTATATTTGTTAACACCGGCGGCTTCTTCGAACATAGTGCGTCGCTCCTCGGCTTTGCTGCTGAGAATCGATTCAACCATCTTTAACTCAATAACCGAATAGGCATTTGAACCCATACCGGTATCCATGAACAAATTGGTAATATCTTTCAGGCGGCAGATGTTCCTGTTCAACAGGTATTCGCTTTCACCCGAACGGAAAATTCTTCTGGTGATCACAACTTCGGAATACTCTGAAGGTAATATGCCCTTGTCATTTTGAATGGTAAGCGACACTTCGGCCATACCCATGGGTTTTCGAGCTGAAGTTCCATTGAAGATAACGTTCTCCATTTTATCGGAGCGCAGGGTGCCCGCTTTTTGTTCACCCAACGACCAACGGATCGCATCAACTATATTCGTTTTCCCGCAACCGTTCGGACCAACGATAGCTGTCATACCACTGGTAAAGTTAACAACCGTCTTCTGCTGAAATGATTTAAATCCAAGTATTTCAAGTTTTGATAAATACAAATTTATGCTCCGGGTTTAAGCTCGTGTATCGCTTGTAAAAGATAATCCACTGAAAGATAGCTCGACTGGTAATAATACCCCACTCCCGCAACTAAGGCAAGGAACGCTAAAGCACCAATAAAATATACTTTCCGGGGAGCGATATCAAAGATAACATACGCTCCCTTAAAAACACGTAATGCAATCCAAAGGGTGAATGCAGCCCACGCAATATAGATATATACATTCGCAGCGCTCAGCAGCAGGATGCGATACAAAATGATCGCAAAGGGTATCAACAAGAGCACAGGAATGTGCGCCCACGAAACTACGTAGAACGCGCTGCTAAAATATATCCGGTTCATAACAGTATATGCAGCCAACCGGATGAGCCCGGCGAACAGCACCATTTGCAGCCAAACCAGAATAGTCAGAAGTAAAATGGAATGTATCGGATGCCATGAGATATAACTGATAAAACTTATAGCCCACTCGTAAGGCACCACACTGACAAATTTTTCAAATGTGACACTTGTTCTGAAATAGTACAGGAAACTGCTTATGACCAGCGACATTGATCCTGAGACCAGAAGTGAAAGAATGAACGATGGGGTCCATGTATACATACGGGCATCGCGAACATCGGCAAAAAAATTATAGGGTCTCACCAATGCACGGCTTGCATCTTCACGGAATTTTCTGCTTGAGTTGATCAGGAAGCCGGTGAGGATGGCCAGAATCATACCAAAAATAATAAACACCAGCGGCGAGTTGTCTTTCTTAATGCCAATGGGAACCGTAACAGGCTGTAAATTGTGCAGCAATGCATAGAGCACTTTATAAGCCGGACGATTTGGGTTCCTATCCTCGCCAACGAGCCCAACCGGGAACAGATTCAGGTCATTGTATTTTCCCATAAGTACCGGAAGTCCTGAGCGATAATCGAACATGTAGCCCATAAAGTAACCGGGCAGCCCTTCGTGGGTTGCATACTTATAGAAGTCGCTGAAGTATTTCGCCTGAGCTTCATAGGAATTGGCATTAGTATATCCACTCGATGAGCCTTCGGTTACCAGATACATAAGTCCAGCAATAAAAACCCTTGAAGGCCCAAGTTTTTTTGCCACCGCTGCATATTGTTCAGAAATAACCGAAAGGTCCGTGCCAATGAATTCCAGACCATAAAAATCGATACCGGCAATCTCATTTGGCTGAGCATTTACAATTGTGTTTGCATAAACCAGACGAGAACTTTGTTGTTTCAATGCTTCAGCTGTCTGACTCAGGAAAAAAGAGTTTGCTTCATCGCTGGTGCGATTTCCTGATCCTAAACCAAAAGCTGCAAGAGCCGGAAAGTTGCTATAGGCATTTTCCCACTTTGCGACAAAGTTCTTCGATTCATTCAGGTACACATTATCGCCAAGCAGCGTCACCGGGGTAGATTGCATGGGAAGTTCAATAAAAGCAATCAGTCCCAGTTCTTCGCATGCAGAAAGCAAATAAGGGTGCGGCATGCACATGGTGAAACGGACGGCATTGAAGCCCAACTCCTTGATCATTTTGATATCCTGGCGCATGGCTTCATAGTTGTTCATGCTCCAGTAGTTTTTATTCTGTGGAACATATGCGGTTCCCTCGCATTTGAAAGGACTGCCATTAAGTGCAAAACCATTTTGATCGAGTGAAAGATGAATAACAGCAAACGGCTGCGATACTTCATCAATAACATCGGTCCCCTTCAGAAGACGAAGCTTTAATCTATAACCCTGCGGATTTTCCGGCGACCACAGGCGGGGTGAGGAGATATCAAGAAAAAAAGAGGCAGATTTTTCTTTGCCTTTTTTCACTTCCATGTGCACTTCATTTGCGCCACCGGAAGTCTGCCCGTCAGCAGATATCAAAGAAGCTTCAATGGAAAAGCCGTCGCCCTCAGAAGCGAATGTTTCAACCTTCGTATTCCGTCTTTGTAGTGTACAGGATATCTGGATTCTGGCCTTGCCTTCCGATGCGGAAATGGTCTCGGCGGAATACCGGTCAATGGAAGCCGCAGGCACTTCGCTGATATAAACATCGCGGAATATCCCGGCATATTCTTTCGGATAGAAAAGTTGATAGGAAAGAGGTATTCTGTTCCGTTCACCTTCTGCAGGATGGATTTTTATGGAAAGTATATTGGGTTGATCATATTTAAACAGGTCTGGGGGAAGAGAAACCTGAAACGGAAATGCACCGCCCTGATGACGGTAAACCACAGAGTAATTCAGCGAAATGTCCGCACCATAGTTAAGGCCGAGGAGGTGCAGGACATGAGTGTTCTTTTCAACCTGATCTTTTGAAAGGCTGAAAGTTTTTTCAAAAACAACATCTTCATCGCCCTCATAGATCGAGGGTACTTCCACGGAAGCTTTCGCTCTCTTCTTGTCACTGTCGAGGTAAACGTCCCATTTACCATTTAAAACAATCTTTTTACGGATTGAAGATGACTCGAAAAAGTCAAGGTTACCTACAACCGGTTTATTATCCGGTAAACTTCTGAAAACTATCTGAGGGAAGAGAGATGCAGCGAGAAACAACCAGAGTAAGGAGAATATTGAGTTACGCACTATATGATTTTACCTGCGACTTAATCCAAAAAACTTTAACTTACAAATATACGGATTGAGGGGGGGGTAAATCAATAAGTAAATTCACCCCCAACGGGTTTTTCTGCCATTCGGATTGTTTGATAATGCCAAAATGACACAAGGTTTTCTTCTAAAATTGCTCAAAAGGGGGATATTTGGTGTTATTAACGTATATTTTGACAGAAATGCACATTCCCAGGCATCTGAGTCTGCTGAAAATAAAACGCAAAATTGCCTGGACAGGTCTGTTTCACGCCGGGATAGGCCAGAATTCCGGGGTCCTATTTAATCAGCATCATTTTCCTAATCGACTTAAAGTCGTTGCATTCGAGCTGGTAGAAATAAATACCGCTTGAAAAGTGTGCAGCATTGAATTCCGCCTGATAGCGCCCTGCAGCCCTCTGTTCGTTAACCAGTTCTGCCACTTTTTTCCCCAGCATATCGTATATCGCAAGCGTAGCACGACCTGCTTTGGGAAGCTGGTAGTTAATAACCGTGGTTGGATTGAATGGATTGGGGTAATTTTGCTCAAGAGAAAAGGCATCAGGTATCTGTCTGCCATCGCACTGCAGAGATGTGACAACCGAAGTGAAACTGAAAGTTGTTGAAAAACTGCTGCTTCCTGCGGAATTCTGCGCCATCACCCGCCAGTAGTAGACAGTATTATATAATAAACCCGATATTTGTTTAACCGTATCCGTCTGGGTGGAATCATTTATCACGAAAGAGGAAAATGAGTTATTCAGGGATACCTGAACCGTATAAGTAACCGCACCTGTTGATTTGGCCCAGACCAGCTTTGGTGAGACAGGCGTATTTAAAGCTCCCTGTAAGGGTGAAAGAAGCACCGGCGCCTGCGGTATGGTTTCTGTCCCCTTGAGGGCATAATTTACCGTGAGCTTTAATTTTGTTATCGCAGGATTGGTTATTGTGTAACTTCCCACGCCGCTCATTTTGACGTCTATTAAGGTACCAAGAATTTCATCTTGTAATTCAGCCGTTATTCCATTGGGTAAGGTCCAGGAAAGTGTGCACATGGAACCGCTGCCAAGCTGGTACTGAATTTCATGCACCATAGTACCGTTGAATTGTGAGCTACCCTTTCGAAAATCCTTCAGCGAAGCTTCCAGGCTATTGGGAAGCAGAAAACGGGCATCGAATGCGCCTGCGGGTGGAAGCGGCGGAAGAGGCTGTTCATCAAGAGCCTTATCAAGGGAATCGGAGGCTGTCGGGTCCAATCCAAAGAAAAGAGTTGTAACCGCCTTGGAACTGTCCGTCAACATAATGGGAATGCTGACTGCAGGTGTTTGTCCCCAAAGCAGAGAATTGCCGGTTATAAGAGCAAACAGTAAATATTTTTTAATCACGAGGTCTCCAAATATTTGTAAAGGCAAGAATGTATTTGCATTCCCGCTGTATGTCTACCGTAAAAGAGAACTAAAATGGCCAAATCGAATTAATTACCCCGGCAGTCCATAAAAGCCAAACACAAAATACCAACGATATTTGTATTACGAAAATAACTGCCGGGGCAAAATGCCGTTTTTTTAACCGAACGGGCAAAATGAGAGCCTGATCACCTGAACGGACTATGCCTGGAATAGTAAAACCTAAACCTCTACCGGGACGGTTTTAAAGTTTCCTGAGTTGAAAACGCCATTCTGTTTTATCATAAGCTGTATATTTCGGCAAATGACAGGAATAACGTGCTCTTTGGTGTTGTCAAATAACAGGCAGAACTGAGATGGGAACTACATTTGCCAATTTGGTCACATGCAGAATGGTAATTATTTAGTAGATTTGTGCGAGTCGTGAGACATAGGACACACAGATAAAAGTGTTAATGTCTCTAAAGTTTAAGTAACACCACTACATAAATAAAGATACCTTTTCCGGCACTTGAACTGCGGACAACAGTTGATCGAATGCAAAAAGCGATATCCAATTAAAACGAAACCGATATACTTATTAATTCAAAAATGAGAATGAAAGAAGAGCAGCCCTTAAAACCGGCACCGTTATATAGCCTGGCACACAACCTTTTTGAGAAACAAATGGTTGACTGGGTTCAATGCAGGGAAAGCTATGAATGCCTGGCCCACGCAGAAATTCAAGAAGTCCCCGTTGACAGAGTACATTTCAAAAAACAATGGAACCCGGGTCGTCTTTCATCCACATCAGCAAAAGTTGATCCGACGAGTATAGCCGAGCGACGTTGTTTTCTCTGTGACGAAAACCGGCCGGATGAGCAGCTGTCAGTTTCTTATGGTGAATATAAAATGCTCATCAACCCATTCCCCATTTTCCCGGAGCATTTGACTATTGTCAATAAACGACACCGTCCGCAATCGATCAAAGAAAATTTCAGCGCCATGCTGCAACTGAGTGTTGCGTTGGGAGATGACTTTGTTGTTCTCTATAACGGGCCTGCGTGCGGCGCATCTGCGCCAGATCATCTGCATTTCCAGGCTGGCAATAAAAACTCATTGCCCCTGACAGGTGAATTGGCCGATGCGAAGAAAAAGTCCACTGTGCATGCTCATCTTGATTGGAGCACCACGTTGTATTTCCCGGAAGACGGTGTACGAAGATTCATTGTCATTGAAGGAGCAAATGCTAATTCGATTCAAGATGGTTTCACATTGGTTTACGACACCTTCGCGAGGCTATTGGGGAATGGTGCCGAACCAATGATGAATGTTCTTGCCTATTATGATACCGTTGGACACATGCACCGCATAGTGATTTTCCCGCGGTCAAAACACAGGACGTCAGAGTATTATGCAGAAGGAGCAAAACAGCTGTTGCTCAGTCCGGGCTCAATAGATATGGGCGGTTTATGTATTCTTCCCAGAAAAGAAGATTTTGACAAGATCACTCCTGCCATGATCAGGCACATAATTGCCGATGTTTGCCTGAGCGATGACGACTTTAAGAATCTGTATAACGAAATAAGTCTGGCATTATAAGCCAATTTGTTGCAGTATAGTGCTCTGATTAATCTGGTATATCCACCCGTAATTCCGTTGCACTGCCAGATGATCAGGTTTTCCATAAACCCGTAAACTGCAACACCCTATCCCTGATCCATAAGATCAACAATAAATTTCACATTGCGCTGCTGCGAATTGGAAAGCATTATTTTAATTATCGCTGTCAGGGGCACCGCCAGCAACATTCCCACGATTCCCCAGATATAACCCCAGATCAAAACTGAAAGCAATATCACTATCGGGTTCAGATCCAACCGCTTGCCCATTAGCATGGGTTCCATAAAATTAAAAACAAGTGTTTGGATGACCATTATGACAGCTGCAATAATTGCCATAAACCCAACAGACCCGCTTTGCACAAGTGCCATCAGACAGGGCAACACTAGTGCGCCCGCAGAACCAATGGTCGGTATAAAATTGAAAAAGAAAACCACCAACCCCCAGAGTACAAAGAAATCCACATTAAATAACCAAAGGACAATCCCAACCAGGAAGCCGGCAACAAGATTCATAAAAAGTTTAGTAATGATATATTTTTGTATCTGTTCTGTTATTTCCTTAACAGTTGAATCCAATTTTACCGAATAGGTTGTGCGGTTATCCGCATGGTCAGCATTTTCCGCAGGTTTCGGAACGCTATACTCGGGGAAATAAGAGCCAAATTCATTACTATGGGGAGTACGGGAGCTGAATCGCTTGCGTAAGGCCTTGTAAATCCCATGATGTCCACCAACAATAAATGCAAAAAAGAATATAATGAGGAGAACTGTACCTGTTATATCGACAACCGAAGAAACTGCACCTCCGGCCAATGCTTTCACATCCAGTTTGGCGAGGATGCGTTGCAGAGAGAAATTCTGGAAGAACGGATCCCTTATTCCATACGATTGCGCAGTTGTCTTTACTATTGTATCCAGCTTTGAGGCATACTGCGGGAAATTATCCTTGAACGTATTTACCGGATCAATAAAGATAAGTGACACACCGAACGCTATCCCAAGCATGACGAGCAGATCAAGAATAATAATCACCGCTATGGGGATTTTCCTGTCATACAGCCAGTTATTGGGAGGGGAAAATACAAAATAGAGTAAATAGGCTATGATAAAGGGGAGAATGATACTTTGCAGTTCCTTTAACGTGGCACCGATAACAACCACGCCAATGATACTTATAAAGAATTTTAAGTAACTGTCAACTGATTTGGTTTCTGTATTCATAATTTATGCTGCGTCTTATAAAATGCAATCCAAAGATACTAATTCCCGCTCTAAATCACTTTTCTTTCTCAAAATGATTTTTGGTATCTTTGTGCATTATTGGAGAATTTCTCGTGCGAAGCGACCTTCGTACCCGTTGTGACCTCCCGGTCGCTTGGTTTTTGAGGGATCAGAGCTCCTGAGGAATGAAATAACACAGTAAACATAAACTGATCTAAAATACAGGATGTATATGAAAGACGAATTTTTACAGGCAGCCATAGATGAGGCAAAAAAAGGACTTGCCGAGGGTGGAATTCCCATTGGTTCCGTCATTGTTCACAAAGGAACAATTATCGGCAGGGGTCACAACCGACGAGTACAAAGCGGCAGTCCAACTCTGCACGGAGAAATGGACGCACTTGAAAATGCCGGTCGACAACCCGCAAAAGTTTATAAAGAAAGCGTTCTCTATACAACGCTGTCACCTTGCTCAATGTGCTCAGGGGCAATCTTACTCTATGGATTTCCCAAGATCGTTATCGGAGAAAACAAGACTTTCATGGGCGAAGAAGAATTGCTCCGTTCAAGAGGAGTTGAAACCGTGGTGGTGCAAGATGAAGAATGCATAAGGTTGATGGAGGATTTTATCGCGAACCGCCCTGAACTATGGAATGAAGACATTGGCGAGGAATAGCAGCGACTATCGTTTGTCAAATGAATATTAAATATGCCACCTTCGGAATGCTCGCGCTAATGGGAATAATGTTCGTCGGATATTTGGCATATCTCGCGGATTGGGAGAATATGACTGCTGAAAATGCAGGAGCATATTTAATTCTCACTGTCATGATACTCACTTTATTGAACTGGTACTATAAAAAAATGCGAATGTAGGGAATGAATAAATACAGAGTTTGCTTTTTTGTCTTTGCAATTTGCCTCGCCCTATCCACCCCTGGCATGGCGCAAATCGGATTTCTAGGCGGTGGCGTTGATGCCGGTCTTGGTTCGTTCTCAAGCAGCGCACCCTCAGTGACGTCGTATCTTGCATCAGCATACGTTGATCTGAAGTATTACGCGCTCCCAAACATATATTTCAAACCGCAGATTTTTTATGCCCGGGACGTAAATATTTTATTGCCGGAAGATCGTACCGGGAAATATTATCCATACATATACGGAGCGGCACTATCTGCCATAAGCGGTGATTCTCTGTCAGCATCATGGACATTGGAATATGGCGGTGGTGTTGTTATTCTGAAAGATAAAACCTTTGGTGACCTTGAAAACTTTAGCCCCGGAGCGCAGCTTAATGCCTCCCTGCTGCTAACCGTTAAGGAGTATGCAGTCTCAAAGCTCCAAATTGGTGCAACTGTTTTTTACGGACAGACATTTGGGAAAACAACACCAGGTTATTTTTTCTACGCCATAGACTGTCGTTTGCGGATGAAATAAACTTTGGGTTGAGAGTGTTCTAAAAAGGTTTCATATAAACCCTAATCGTGCATAAGAAAAAGACAAAAGTAAAAACGTACATAAGTATCAGGCATTACGCCCTCCCTCGCTCTTTGGGCAATGATGTCAGCTTAACAAATCATTGTCCTTTCTCATTAGAAAATCTCACTGACAAATATCATCCGTGGATCACTTTCACCCGCCAATAATGCGATTTTTCTGCTTCCCTCTCTTTTCAAGAGATGGGCCGGGGGGGTGAGTTCCCTTGCCAGGATCACACTAAGTTAACACCATTGCTTAACGGGTTTTGGAACGAGGGTGAGGCGCTTAGTTAAAAGTTCGTGGTTATTGCATTTTTCAAGATACACATGAAAGTTTTGTCTCGTCAAACACAATAAAAAAAAAGACTGCCCGGGATATCAGGCAGCCTTTTTTTATTTTATTTTTATAGGAGGTCTGGACCGCAGACCCAATACCGGATGATCACTTAACGAGCATCATCTTTTTCATTGAACTGTAGTTCCCTGCTTCCATTTTGAAGAAGTACAAACCGCTGGGCAATTCGCGTCCGTCAAAACTGACTGAGTAGGTACCGGCTTCTGAATAGTTGTTTGCATATGTTTTCACTACCTGACCGATAGCATTGAAAACCGACAGTTTCACCATTCCCGGCTTCATTATCGAGAACGATATCTTCGTGGCGGGATTGAACGGATTTGGATAATTCTGATTTAACTGATAAGTCCAATCCATTTTTACGGTTACTTCAACTGCGTCGAATGCTTTTTCTGTACCATCGTTATCACGTTGTTTCAGTCGATAGAAATATTTTCCGTCTTTTTTCACTTTATCGATGAAAGAGTAATTCCTTGGGGAATTGCTGTTCCCGGACGCAGGGAAAAATTTTGCATCTTCCCAAACAGAATTGTTGGTTGACCGCTGAACTGTAAAACCGGCGTTATTGATTTCTGTTGCAGTTTCCCATTTAACCTGAACGCCACCCTGTATTGCGTTTGCTGTGAATGAGGTGAGCTCTACGGGGAGCGTACCATTGGCGGCTAATGTCCATTCCGAAAATCCCGAAGTGCCCATTAGGAAATCCTGGACCGTCGTCGTGACTGTGTTGGCCGTAGTATTTACCGTACCATTACCACCATACGCCCACGAAGTTCCATCATTTGTGCTTTCCCATACTTTTAAAGTTGACTCAGTTATGCCATTGAGTTCGGCAGCCCGGTCATTATAATGGAAAACAAATGTTGTATTGAGCCCAGTATTCACCGCAGGTACAATTTTATAATAACGCTTAATACTTACGCCTTTGGCCGCGCCCGTTACACGGGTAACAGCAGTCGATCCAAGGTCAACCGCTGGATCAGACAGCTCAACACCAATATTTCCAAACTGATTATTCACCGTTTTTGCCACATTTCTCGTAGTTGCGACATTACCGACAACAATATTGGTGGAAGTCTCAGTTAAAGTTGCACTGGGCCCAAGTGTCAAAGTATAGGCCCCCGTGCTTAAATCAGTATTTGAAATGCTGGCTGTTCCGTTCACCGTAAGATCAGATCCGAGCGTAACACCGTTTCCGGAATAGGTTCTATCGATGGTAAGATTATTCAAAACCTGGCTGCCGGAAACAAATTTAACAGTTCCAAGAGCCGCCGTTGTTCCATGAATAGTCATATTGGAAGTCGAGCTACCCTTAAAAGAACCCGAACCTGATATTGTGGAGGAAGTGCCATTCTGACCAATAGTCACTGTGCTGCCATTAATATCAATGACATCGGTGCTATTGGTGAAACTTATTGCGTTTCCGCCATTGGCAGCAGTACAAGTAAGGTTGGTTCCATTTAATTGAACAGTTGTTCCGGTTCCGCCAGTCCGCCCAAGAATAACATATGGGATCAAAATAGTTCCGATTGCATTTGTTACTGTTTGTGTGCCGTTTTTAAGGAAAAAGATGGCGCGTGCGTTATCCGTGAAAGTTGAGCCGCTTGCAAAATTAACATCACCATATGTCTTAATATCACCACCGGGATTGGTGGACAAAATTAACGTTCCATTATTGGTAATGTTTCCTGCAACAGAAACCGCTGTTTGTAAAGTGTCCAAAGTCAGAGTGCAAGATGGATTAATAGTAAGAGCACCGCCAAGAGCGGGGTTTGAATGCACTGAACCAGCCAGACTCAGATGCACTGTTCCGGCAGCAATAACAACATTGTAAGGATATCCGGGTGTAGTGCCAACCGTTCCTGGGCCATCAGAATTCCATTCCGCAAATCGGTTGTAACCAACACCGACATTATATGTCAATGTAGAACCATTATCATAAATCGGCGCAACCGAAACATTGCCGCTGTTCAATTGGAGATTACCGCCAATATGCGGCACGGTGCTTAAAGTGAGAGTTCCGTTCAGTGTGAGGTTTTTAAAAGTAGTTGTCGAAGAACCATTAACGGTTCCCGCTCCGGCAAACGCAACCGTACCATCGTTTGCAGTGAACCCACCATTATTTGAAAACGTTCCACCGGCGGCAACTGTTAAAGTTTGTCCGCCACCATTCTGAGAGGTCAACGTACTACCATTGTTTATGGTTAATGAACTGACCGTAGGGTTCAAATCCATAGTGATATTGTGCGCAATAACAACCGGAGTTCCGGAAGCAGGAACTACTCCGGCAACCCACGTACCGGCTGTATTCCAGTTTCCTGCTTGCGCTGAAGTATAGTTCGAGCCTACTGTGTAAGAATAATTTGCTCCACCGTTGTTGTTCAGATTGATTGTGTACCAATCAGCGTTTGCAGGCGAAATCGTCAGACCGTTCCCTGAGGTAAACGTATAATAGGTAATTGCTGTGCCGGCAGTGTTGGCTGTTGTGGGTATCGTTCCGGTGTAGGTGGTACCAGAACCCGACATTGAAACTACTGAAGAGGAACTCCAACCATCCGTGGTATACCGGAGATAAACACCTTGACCGGTAGCTAAACTGTTGCTTAGAGTTGCTGTAACAGTAACTGCCTGGGCAGGATAGACAGATGCCGGACTTTTTGAAACAGAAGAAATTGATTGAACCGTTCCCTGCACCTGGAAAACGATGAGCTTGAATGATGGTGCAGAGCCCGCATCTTTTGTTTTAAATACATAATTGTGCGATGTGCTTGTAACATTAAAATACATTGCGCCTGAGCCTGTAGAAGAACCGTTTAACGTGTACTCGGTATTCGGTGATACAGGTGAATCGCTTCCCGGATTGATAGTATATTGGCCGGTAACTCCACCCCAGTCAATTCCCATTCGAAAGTATTTGTTTCCTGTTCCAGATGCCACAGACGTTACGATATACGACGTGCCAGCGCTACTGCCCAAATATTTGAAGTTAGAAGTTGTTGTCCATCCGCTCGAAAAGCCATCACCCACTATCGCGTTCTGACTGTAACCTACTGATGCCAACATAATGATCGTTGTAAAAAACAGAAAAAATTTCACGTTTGCCTCCGTAATAAAAAAATTCTATTATGTATATACACCCGCGCCTCGGGTGTTATAAACCATAGTGAAAATCTTAAAGGACATAATATGGAGGAGGTTTGGAAGGTAATAATACCATAGCTATCCCCGGGATGAAGGGATAGACAGAGCACTCCTCTCAAATCAAATAATATACTTGGCGGAAAAGATAATACATTCCTGACAATATGTCAATCCTTTCCCCCCACTTTTTTTGCCTCCTGTGATTTCCGGCGTGACAACGGTTTGCCCTCGTAAATCATTGTGCAATATGCAGTTAGCGCTAACTGAAAAAATTAGCGCTCTTGCAAAAAACTCTTTGAATTTAACTGGAAACAAATTGAACAGAAAAGTGAACTGCACTCCAAGCCGGTGATTGTGCGCTGTATCATCCACGCAATCATATCACCAGGCAACCTCTCATTGATGTTGTATGGGAATGAAAGACGTGTGCAGGCACACCGGTCATTTCTGCTTTTCAAATTATTACCCGGATGCTCAATCGGGGAAGCACCGCACTGGCAGCGTTAAAACAGAGTACATGTAGTATAAAAGATGACAAAGGGCTTGCCAATGTTGGTACAATTTGCCTAAACCAACCAAAAAATATTACAAACTATATCCAAAAAATTATCCCCTTTTTGCTATAACTGCTATTGGAAACAAAATTTTGTTATTTTAAGGTAACAAACAATTACATTTAATTTTCGTAGATTAGTAAAAGTTATTAAAGAAGAGACGATATGGATATCAAAGAACTCCTCGAAGAACTATCGAAAAAAGTAAGAGACACCTCCTTCACGGAACTAACCAAAAATTTCCGCAGTACCATAAAACAGTCACGCGGTTACACAAACGACGAGAAGCGCGAATTTTATGCACAGTACAAGCAGCTTTGGGATGAACGCAAAGCCTGGCTTGAAAACCGCAAGCACGAACAGGAACAAAAAGCAGGAGAACTGGATTATCAACTTGATGCAGTAGAGCGATTGGTTGAATCCAACGACTTTGTCGAACAATCACGATTATTTGAGAAAGAGTTTCACCGGCTGGGTAAGTTTGCCGATGAACAAAAGCACAAACTGTGGGAACGCTATCTTGCCATCAGGGCACACCGGCAGGAGTTTTTAAGTCTGCGTCATGAAGTTTCCGGCTCTACCAGCTCGACTTACGAGCAGGAAATTCTTGCCATCGATACTGAGTTTGGCGGAGCCCCTGAACTGAAAGAAGGCTCTCAGTGGGACAAGATCGGTTCGCATATTCAGGAATCACGCGAAAAGCTTCGTGAGGTTCGCAAGAAAATTGAATCGGATAACGATTTGCTTCGCCCAGAAAAACGATTATTGTTTGAGTTGATTGATTCAATCCGTGCAAAAATTAAAGAATCGGAAAGCTTAACGTTTATCAACCACGGCAAACGCGCGGCAGAACTTTTTGAGGAAGCAAAGCAACATATCGAATCTTCAAATGTTGGCAGAGCATCGGGCGCACTTAAAGACGCACAGTCACACATTCGTATGCTGTGGCTCAAAAAGGGAGAGAAAGACCGTTACTTGAATGGTATTGAAGAACTTTGGGCCCAATTAAAAGACAAGCGCAAACATCGCAAAGAACAATTCCACGACTGGCTTGAAAAACAAAAAGAAGGCCTTGTTAAACTGGTCGCTGTACGCGACAAAGCAGTTGCAACTTTGGAACGTGTTCAAAAAAATCTTGAAGATAACCGGCAGCGGATGGTGGATGCCCGCTCGGTAGAATTCGGTGAAAAAATTGCGGGCTGGGTTAAAGAAGGTGAAGAGAAAGAAGCCGACATTCAAAAATCAGTCAATGATCTTAACAAGAAAATTTTTGAGATTGAAGACAAACTAAAAAAGCATGGCTTATTTGAAGCAGACAATAAAGCTGATGATGCCACTGTCAAAACTCAAACTGACATTGCAACTCAAAGCGACGAATCAGCCGCTCAAACCGTCGCAGTTGAAAGCGAGCTGTCCAAAGCCATTCCAGAAACCACTGCAGTGGAGCATGAGACCACATCCCCACAAGAAACGGTGGATGCCCCCGTTGAAGAGACTGAACCTGTAACATCAGCACAGACTGTCAACCCCGCAACGGAATGATCCTGCAATTTTGAGCCTGCAGAAAATTTACCTGTTTCTGCAGGCATCTTTCAATTCGCCAACCAGAGGCAATGTGTTACTAAACGACTGAGAAGAACTCTCCTGCATCAGACTTTTTATCACCGCACTGCCTACAATAACTCCATCGCAATGTGGTGCCACCTGCTGTATGTTCTGCTTACTGGAAATACCGAAACCTACCAGCATTTTGTTTTTGGTGATCAGTTCCCTGGTCCGCTGCAATGAGAGAATCGTTTCCTCTGAAAACCCTGCCCGCGCACCTGTTGTTCCCAAAACGCTAACGCAATACACAAATCCCCTGCTCATATTGTCAATCTGTTTAATTCTCTCAGCACCCGACGCAGGTGTTGAAAGCATTACAATTTCCAGATTCTTTGCTCCTTCTCCGAAAAATCCATCATACTCTTCAAGCGGGACATCGGGAACGATAAGACCATCTGCACCGGCATTTTTCGCATCCGAAAAGAAGCGGGATATGCCATAATGCAAAATAGGATTTGCATACCCCATAAGTATTATCGGTTTATTGCATTTTGCTTTTACTGCGGCAGTGAATTCGAATATGTGCGGTAGGGTAACCCCGTTCTCCAGTGCACTCTGCGAGGACTGTTGAATGATGGTTCCATCAGCAAGCGGGTCGCTGAAGGGAATACCCACCTCAATTATATCCGCACCGGCATCAAAAACGCTCACCGCGAGATCCACAAAGTTCTTTACGGAAGGGAACCCGGCTGTTAAAAACACAGACAGTGCTTTTCCCTTCTCTGCATTACAAGCTTCGATTGCTGAAGCGATAGCTGACATAGTTATATTACCAATCTTTATTTAAAATAATATTCAAACGGCGTACTGAGCATAAAATAAATCTTACAGTTTAATGTTCTTCATGATCGTATTAAGATCCTTATCTCCCCTGCCTGATACATTCACCACGACGATATCATCATTTTTTGTTTCAGGCATCAGATGGTTGAGGTGAGCAATTGCATGTGCGCTTTCCAGAGCCGGAAGAATTCCCTCAAGCCGGGCAAGCAGTTTTGTTGCCGTGAGCGCTTCTTCATCGGTAATGGAAAAATACGATACCCGTTCGCTATCTTTCAGAAAACTGTGTTCCGGGCCAACGCCGGGATAATCCAGTCCGGCAGAAATGGAATGGACTTCCGAAACCTGCCCCTGTGAATCCTGAAGCAAATAACATAACATTCCCTGAAACACCCCTGCGCTGCCAAGTGTGAGCGATGCGCAATGCTTTGTTGTTGTTATTCCATGGCCTGCTGCTTCAACTCCAATCAGCTTGACTGTTGCATCATTTATGAACGGATAGAACATGCCCATAGCATTGCTTCCACCTCCGACACAAGCCACAATATAGTCTGGAAGCTTTGCCTCTGCGTCAAGAATTTGTTTGCGTGTCTCTTCACCAATGACTGATTGAAAATCGCGCACTATCATCGGGTAGGGGTGCGGTCCAACAACTGAACCAATAATATAATGTGTGCTGTTTACATTGGCCACCCAGTCACGAATGGCTTCATTGGTTGCATCTTTCAACGTTTTGCTTCCTGAAGTGACCGGCACTACTTCCGCACCAAGGAGCTTCATCCGGTAAACGTTGGGACTTTGCCGTTCAATATCAACCTCGCCCATATAGACGACACATTCCAACCCGAATTTAGCACAAACCGTTGCAACCGCCACACCATGTTGCCCGGCTCCCGTTTCGGCAATAATGCGTTTCTTTCCCAAGCGCACCGCAAGCAAAACCTGCCCAAGTGCATTATTGATCTTATGAGCCCCGGTGTGATTCAAATCTTCGCGCTTCAAATATATTTTGGCTTTGCCATAGTGCTCTGTAAGCCGGTTGGCAAACGTGAGCGGAGTTGCCCGGCAATTGTAGTTTTGCTGCAGCGCAAGCAGTTCCTTTTTAAAATCCGGTTCGTCTTTTACCGCGAAATAGAGCGATTCCAATTCATTGAGTGCCGGGATAAGCGTTTCGGGAACGAACTTACCTCCATAGATGCCAAACTTGCCATTCGCATCAGGATAATTATATATAATATCAGAATTCATTTAAAGTACCTTACTAATAGATTCATTTATTGTCGTGCTCTTTGTGCCTTCTCTGTTACCGTTATGTTTTCATGGCCAAACTCAACATGAGTTTGGGGTTGAGTATTGTCAGCAACATTGCATCACATCGATTCAGGGTTGTGCAGTCCCTTGCCGCAATTCATTGATACGGCTAAAAAACACCTTCACTTTATCAGCATCTTTTTTCCCGGGGAAAAGCTCCAGTGACGAAGATATATCCACTGCCATGGGCCCTATCTGCCGGTACGCAGCAGTAACGTTATCAACAGAAATTCCACCGGAAAGGATAATGCCAGTACGCAGATCGGATGGGATCGTATCCCAACTAAATACTTTACCCGTTCCACCATATGCGCCCTCAGCAAAAGTATCCAACAAAGGAATGACACCATAATATTTTTCAATAACACTATAATCGAACGACTCACCGACACGAAAAGCTTTTATCACCGGGGTATTAAGCGTTCGAGCATAGTCCGGTGATTCATCACCGCTGAGTTGAACATAATCGAGTTTGAGCTTTTCAGCAATTGCATTGATTTTATCTGCCGGTGCATTTACAAATACTCCTACCTTCAACGTGCCGGCAGGTAACAGTTTTACGATGTCCGCCGCAATTTCCGCGTCGACGTATCTTTTGCTTTTCGCGTAAAAGATAAATCCAAGAAAATCCGCACCGCTTTCAGCACAGAGCAAGGCATCTTCAGCGTTGGTAATGCCGCAAACCTTACTTTTCACTCCTGCACCTGTTCTTCAGACGGACCAGCCGTTCTGCAATGTTGTCACCCTTCATTAAATATTCGCCAACAAGAATTGCATCACAACCGGCATCTTTTATCCTGTCAAGGCTTTCATCATCACCTATTCCGCTTTCGGAAACAAGCAACACATCATTGGGCAATTGTTTCCGGAGATCAATCGTTGTTTGGATGTCGGTTACAAAAGTACTGAGGTTCCGGTTATTCACGCCAATAAGTTTATTCACCGAGAGATCTATTTTCTCAATTTGATCTTCCGAGTGCAATTCGAGTAACACTTCAAGCCCAATAGAGTGTGCAGTTCGTGTTAGAGACAAAATGGATTCCTTTGTAAGCGCTTCTGATATCAATAAAATTGCATCGGCTCCGTTTGCTTTTGCCTCAAAAATTTGATATTCATCCAGAATGAAATCCTTCCGGAGTAGCGGTTTTGTTTTGAATTCCGCTATTTCCCTCAGAAAACGAATATCTCCCTGGAAAAACCGGAGGTCAGTCAATATGGAAACGCCATTTACTTCATTCTCAAAATAGGTTTGTGCGATGGCAAGATGATCAAAGTCAGGACGCAATAATCCTTTGGATGGGCTGGCTTTTTTAATTTCCGCAATTATCGCTATCCCTTCACTTTGTTTAATACTGTCCATAAGGCTAAGTGTAGTGCCAGAGAATAGGATATCTGACCTGAAATCACCGGATGTGGATTTACTGTGGAGTTCATTTATCTCTTCCTGTTTTACAGCCAAAATTTTATCAAGAAAACTCACGATGTCTGTTCTCCAAAGTATTTCAGTTCAAGAAGTTTTTCATACGCGCTGCCACTGGTAAGTGATTTTTCGGCAGCAGCAAGGCACACTTTCAAATCCCCGGATACCCCTGCACAATAAAGCGCCAGTGCAGAATTGGCCAAAACTACATAATATGCTTCATTAACAATCATGTCGCGCAACAAATGCAAAATCATCTTTGCATTAACCGCGGGTGTATCACCTTTTATTGTAGCGATGGTAATTGGCTGGTATCCGAAGTCCCTGTTGGAAATGGCGTATTGCCGAACTTCCTTTCCTGCATTATATTCATTCACTTCTGTCACATCATCCAAAGTAATTTCATCACGTTTATTCCCCGTGCAAATAAAACAAACCCGTTCCATATCAAGAAAGGAAGCAGCTTGAGCCATTAGTCTTGCGGAACGGTTGTTGTATACACCAATCAGTTGTTTTTGCGTTCCGGCGGGATTGGTGAGCGGCCCGAGCAGGTTAAATGCGGTTTTCATTCCAAGCTCTTTCCTTACCACCGCTGCATATTTCATTGCAGGATGATAATGGGGTGCAAACAAAAAGCTAATGCCGATCTTTTCAAGAGCCGTCTTTGTCCTCTCAGGGGTCAGATTAATATTAATTCCCAATTCCGTCAGTACATCCGCACTTCCCGAACGGCTGGATATGGATTTATTGCCATGCTTTGCAACACGCACACCGGCCCCGGCCACAACAAACGCTGCCGCGGTGGAAATGTTAAACGTACCGGAGTCATCACCGCCGGTACCACACACGTCAATAAGATTTTCCGTATCGGTTTCCACTTTTAAGCTTTTCTCCCGCATTGCCTTGGCAAAACCGGCAATTTCGGAGGCAGACTCCCCCTTTGCCTTAAGGGCAACCAGAAAGCCGGCGAGATGGGAGTTATTCACCCCTCCGCTCATGATGTTGTGCATGGCTTCATACGCCTCATTAAAAGTGAGGTCTTCTTTGCTTATTATTTTCTCTATATAGGTTTTCATTATTGTGTTATCCAATTTTTTATGATCTGCTCTCCGCAAACCGTTAAGAAAGATTCCGGGTGGAACTGAATACCTTCAATGGGAAATTCCTTGTGTCTCACGCCCATTATTATGCCATCAGCGGTTGATGCAGTAATCATCAGCTCAAGAGGCAGAGAATCCTTATCTATCACAAGTGAGTGATAGCGTGTTGCCGTAAAATTCTGCTCAAGATCTCGAAACAAGGATTTATTGTCATGCTGAATTTGAGAGACTTTTCCGTGCATAAGTTGTGGAGCGTGCACTACGGATGCGCCAAATGAAATGCCAATGGCCTGATGCCCGAGACAAACACCCAGCACGGGAATAGTTTTCCCGAACTTCTCAATAGCGGTCAGCGTCATACGGGAGTCTTCAGGGCGCCCCGGACCGGGAGAAAGCAGAATCTTATCCGGACCCATCCGGGATATTTCGTCCTCCGTCACTTCATCGTTTCGTTTCACAATAATATCACCGGTAAACTTTCCAAGAAGTTGAACCAGGTTCCAGGTGAACGAGTCATAATTATCAATCACCAAGATCTTCATCTATCACCTCCGCATGTTCAAGAGCGTTCCGTAAAACTGCTGATTTGTTTCTGATTTCTTTTGCTTCCAGTTTTGGCTGGCTGTCTGCAACAAGCCCGGCGCCGGCCTGCCAGTGAATAGCATGGTTCTTGGCAAAAAGTGTACGTATGGCGATGCAAACGTCGAGGTTGCCGGAAAAGTCAATATAGCCAACAGCGCCCGCATACACATTTCTGTTCAGGTGTTCGTAATCGTTAATCAATTCCATGGCGCGAATTTTCGGCGCACCAGTCACAGTGCCTGCCGGGAAGCATGAACGAAGTGCATCAATGCAGTCTTTTCCTGCGGCAAGTTTGCCCTGCACTTTAGACACAATGTGCATTACGTGTGAAAAACGATGCACCTTCATCTGTTCAGTTACATGAACTGATCCATATTCGCAAACCCGGCCCAGATCGTTCCTCCCAAGATCCACCAGCATCACATGCTCTGCAATCTCTTTCGGATCATTAACCAAATCATCTTCCAGCTTTTTATCTTCTTCCGGACCAGAGCCCCTCTTGCGTGTACCTGCAATAGGCATCACTTCAACTATGCCATCCTTCACCTTCACCAGGTTTTCTGGCGAGGTTCCGATAATTGTCATACCGTCTTCAAATTCGAGAAAATACATATACGGGGAGGGGTTTATTATGCGCAGCGCACGATATACATTAAAAAGGTCACCGGTATATGAAGCTGAAAATCTTTTAGACAGCACTATCTGGAAGATGTCGCCCTCGATAATGTTCTGTTTGCTTGCCTCAACAAGCTTGCAAAAAACATCGTCCGATATGCTTTCGGAAACATTCCTGTCAAATGCAAAGTCAGACTGTATATGCAAGGGTTTGCCAAGTTCAATGCGAAGCTGCTTTATTCTGGCTTTAGCGGCAAAATATAATTCCTCTGTTGCACCTCCAGCTGGAATATGAACATTTGTTATAATTATAAGTTGGTGCTTGTAGTGATCAAACGCCAGGATAGTATCATAAACACCAAAGATTGAATCAAACACCTCTTCATTGGCAGCATCCAACTTGAGCACCGGCTCAATCAATGCAATATTCTCATATCCCAGATAGCCAACGGTACCACCGGTAAATGCCGGCAACTCAGGCAACGTGGGATGATTGCGCGTGTGAAGGTCCTGCTTGAGATAATCGAAAATATTCTTTTGTTCCGTGGATGTCTCGGCCCCATCACGAATAGTAAGCTTCATTCCCCTGTTGGATATGATCTTGCCGGGATCAACACCAATAAACGAATAGCGCCCAAGGCTTTCTTTCCCTTCCACTGTTTCCAGCAGGAAGCTCTGTCTTCCGGCATTCCGCAGTTTCAGATATGCTATAACCGGGGTCAGCAGGTCTGCCGTTACCCGTTCATACACCGGTATGAAGTTATAGGTAAGTGCAAATTCCTTAAATTGTTCAAATTTCATAGAGTATAATTGCTTTCATGAGTTAACCACAATAAAAAAAGCCCTTCCTGGTTAGAAGAAGGGCTTTTAAATAGTAATATAATTTAAAATGCTTTTCACCAGGTATCAGATCGGAGGGGCTGCCACCAATATACCCGGATTTGCCAGTTGGATACGAATGTAAAAGATTTTAGTTGTCTCATAATTAGTTTCCAAGATACAGTAAAAATCATAATAAAATCAAGGGGCACCAAAATATTTTTTTTTGTAATTCCATATTTTTATTAAATTACCTGCCCTCCCCAATAACAAATGTGTGTGTGTGTACAATGAAAAAAATCTTAAGATGGGTTTTAATAGCCCTTGGTGTGGTGATAGTTGCCGTTACCGGCATAACAATATACATCACTCATCATTTGCCAAACATTCCGGTTCAGACAATGACGGTGGAATCTTCACCGGCACGGCTTGCGCGCGGGAAATATCTGGCATATCATGTTACGGTCTGCATCGACTGTCATTCAACACGGGACTGGACCAAGTTTTCCGGGCCGCCCATTGCAGGAACAGAAGGCAAAGGCGGCGAAGTGTTCGATCAGCAATATGGCTTCCCTGGCCGGTTCATAGCCCCCAATATCACACCTGCGAAACTCAGAGACTGGAGCGATGGCGAGTTGTACCGTGCAATCACCTGTGGCGTGAGCAAAGACGGCAGACCGCTTTTCCCCCTGATGGCATATCCATACTACGGACAGATGGACAAAGAAGACATCATGAGCATCATGGCTTATATCAGGACGCTACATCCTATCGAAAACACTCCTGACAAATCAAGTGCTGATTTCCCGGTAAGCATTATTATGCATACCATTCCTGATCTTCCAAAGCATTCGCCCAGGCCTGATACTACGGACAAGCTTGCCTATGGAAAATATCTTGTTACGGCCGCTGGCTGTGTTGAGTGCCATACACAGGCAAACCGAGGACAAATCATCCAGGAAAAAGCTTTTTCAGGTGGCAGGGAGTTCCCCATGCCGTTTGGACTGCTCACTTCGGCAAACATTACACCGGACAAAGAAACAGGAATTGGAAACTGGACAAAGGAAAACTTCGTAGACCGGTTCAAATCATATGATCCGGAACTGCACCAGCCTATTCCGGTGAAGCCTGATGAATTCACCTCAATAATGCCGTGGACCATGTATGCAGGGATGACCGTATCCGATCTTGAAGCGATCTATACCTATTTACATAGTTTACCGGCAATGGTGAATAAAGTTGAGAAAGTGAAGATTGCGGGCATGAGATAGGAGTTACGGTTTACTTGGGAATCCGGTTTGCTTTGCATTTTGGCTCTCCTCGACAACATCGGGGAGAGCCGAAGCAACCGGTTGAAACTGTTAAAGCGTTTCAGTTCGTTTTATGAATTGATAAATAATTTCGTCTTTGGAAGTGAGCAGTTCATCGGGAGTTCCGAGAAAGTACGTTTTCCCTTCAACCATCATAGCTACCCGGTCAGCCACATTTTTCACTGAAAACATGTCGTGGGTTACAACTATAGCGGTGGCCTTCACCTTTTGCTTAACCTCGTGAATAAGGCTGTCAATTGAATCGGACATGATCGGATCCAATCCGGTTGTAGGTTCATCGTAAAGAATATATTGCGGGTTGGTTACGAGAGCCCTTGCAAGGCCAACACGTTTCCTCATGCCGCCTGAAAGTTCTGCCGGTTTAAGCTTTTGTATACCAGGCAAGCCAACCAGTTCAAGCTTCTCTTCCACCATTGCATCAATGACGCTTTGTTCCGGGCGTACCCTTGCTTCAAAAAGGGGCAGCCCTACGTTTTCTTCGACGGTCAGCGAGTCGAACAGCGCTGCACCCTGGAAGAGATACCCGAACTTTATCCTGAGCTCATACAGAGCTTTTTGCTTAAGCTCGCTGACTATCTGCCCTTCAACTTTGACTGTGCCTTCATCCGGTGACAGAAGTCCGACAATATGTTTCAGCATAACGCTTTTTCCGCACCCGCTGCGACCAACGATAACCATTGTTTCGCCGTCATTAATAGTCAAATCCACTCCGCGCAACACCTGTTTGTCGCCAAAGCTCTTGTGAAGATTGGTTATTTCAATCATTACACTTCTTTCATTAACCTGTCGATAACATCGGCAGTGGAAATACCATCTGCCTCTGCGTTGAAATTCGTAATAATACGGTGCCGCAAGGTGGGGAGCACTGCGTACCGGACATCATCAATCTCGGGAGTAAACCTTCCCTCAATAAGCGCTTTTGTTTTTGCAGCCAGGAGCAAATATTGTGAGGCCCTGGGGCCTGCACCCCAACGAACCAGATCTTTAACAAATTTTGGTGCCGAGTCATGCGCGGGCCGTGTTTTGCTAACCAACCTGACGACAAATTCAATAACATTATCTGCTACCGGGACTTTACGGATCAACTGCTGAAAGCCCAGCAATTCTTCCGCGGTAACCACCTTGTGCAGGTCAGCGGTATATTCGCTCGTGGTCATTTTCAATATCTTGGCTTCTTCTGCAAAGTCAGGGTAACTCAACCATAAATTGAACATGAACCGGTCAAGTTGTGCTTCAGGCAGCGGATAGGTGCCCTCCTGCTCAATTGGGTTCTGAGTAGCCAGCACAAAGAACGGTTCTTTCAACTGATAGCTTTTGCCGGCAACGGTGATACGATGCTCCTGCATTGCCTCAAGCAGCGCACTTTGTGTCTTGGGCGGGGTACGGTTAATTTCATCGGCCAGAACAACGTTGGCAAAAAGCGGCCCGGGCACAAAGCGAAATTCCCGGCGGCGTGTCACCGGGTCCTCTTCAATCAACTCCGTTCCGGTGATATCACTCGGCATAAGATCGGGGGTGAATTGAATTCTGCTGAAATCAAGATCAAGCACACTTGCAAGTGTTTTTATGAGCAGTGTTTTCGCGAGTCCGGGAACACCGACAAGGAGGCAATGCCCCCGGGAAAGGAGAGAGATCAACAACTGATGAATGATCTCGTCCTGCCCCACAATTGTTTTGGCGATCTCTTTTTTGATCGCGCCGATCTTTTCCTGCAGCGCTAATGCGGCTTTTGCATCAGGATTATCATAGAGTGTGTTCAAAATGCATCATCCCTTATAGTCGTATTTCCCAAAATATTTTTGTCTTTAATTCTTCCATCCACTTTGAATAGAGCTTTTGTTTTTTGTATTCATCGGTAAGACGTTTCAGATCAACATAATCAACTTCGATATCAGGTTTATGCTGTGTTATCCGTTTTTCAAGCCACACAATATGATAACCATATGCGCCTTGCGCAAGGTCAACCCGTTTGGGGTAACTGATCTCTCCGTCTTTCAGTTTGCCGACGATTTCGAGCAGGGGTTTATCCATCTGCTCCAAATAGAAGGTTCCCATAATACCGCCGAAGGAAGCTGTTTCGGCATCATCACTGTATTTTTTTGCAAAGTCGGTGAATGAGCCTTTTCCTTTCAAAATGCTGTCCCTGACAGAATTTAAAAATTCAATCGCCGCAAGGTCGGCTTCATCTTCATTTTTAATTTTGACAAGGATATGCCGGCACCTGATTGATTCGCCGCGGCGTTCCATCAGTTGGATAATGTGAAATCCGGCCGGTGATTCCACCACACCAGAAAGCTGCTTGACATCAAGTGCGAAGGCAGCCGCTTCAAACTCCGGATAAAACACGCCGCGTTTTACAAACCCGAGATCACCGCCTGCAATTGCGCTTCCGGGATCTTCAGAATATTTTTTTGCAAGCGTGGCAAAATCCGCACCTTGTTTGATTGAGTCAATGAGTGCCTGAGCAAATTTGCGATATTTTTCCTTAACGGCAGAAGACTGTTTTGGGTTTTTAAACAAGTGATAGAGCTTCACTTTTTCGGGAATGATTCCCAGGCTGTCTTTGAACTTGTTAAAGAATTCTTCAACCTCACGTCGGCTTGCGTCAATCTGTCCGAACTTTTTTTCCTGCAGCTTTTGAACGAGTTGCTCTTTTTTTACGTTGTCGCGAAGTTCGCGCTTGATCTTCTCGATGCTCATTCCATACAGCTGCTCAATTTTTTCCTTTGAGCCATATTGCTGTTGCAAAACGCTAATCTGATAATCTATCTGCCGGTTTACTTCTTCTTCGGTAACATTGATGGAATCGATCAGTGCCTGGGCATAGGCAAGCTTTTCCTCAACAAGGGAGTTTAATATTTGGGCTCTCAAACCGGGATTGTTCGGGTTAGCTTTTTTCTGAGCTATCAGCATACTTACCTGAAAATCGAGTTCGCTTTTCATGATAATCTCGTTATCAACCACTGCAACAATTTTGTCAATCGTTTCCTGTGCAAAAAGCATGGAGGACACAAAAAGGCAGGTTAAAAATATCTTCTTCATAGTAGTAATCATTAGGGCTTTCAATTAATAAAATCAGAAACAGTAATTTAGTGATCCGCAGGGGAGTCTCCAAAGAGGCAGCTTATTGCGGAGTTATCTCTATTTTGTTAGACGTATATAACCGCTGAATATATCCGTTTAAATATTCTTTTTTCTTAATTTCCAAGATACGGGATTCAATGATAGGACGCACTGCCAAAAGTGGTGGAACATCGCCTGGATTGTACGATTTTCCTGCACGGATAACCCACCAGGAAGACGGGTCATCCTGAAAAACGAGCGAAAGTTCGCCTTCAGCCATCATAGCAAGCAGACGGTATTGCATGTCACTTGACGTTTGGTAGGCGTACCGAAAGACCTTCTGAAGTATGCTTTTTGTTGCCCCATTCCCCGAAAACCTTGTGGTTGCAGCATTCCAGCCATCCTGTACGGTTAAATTCCTGAATTCCTGTGCCGCGCGTTCGTTGGTGAAATAGGCCTCATCAAAAAGGAAGGCTCCTGAGGCAAGCTGGAACTCATCCTGATGCTCATCATAATATGCCTGCACTTCAGCGTCTGAACAGGAGATGCTGGCTTTATCCAGCAGTTGTTTCACAAAGAAGGTGGCTGCCAGTTCTCTTTTATTCTGTTCAAGCAGGGAATTAAATTTTTCGTCTTTGGTAATACCGGCCCGCTCGGCTTCACGAAACAGAAGTTCATTTTTGATCCACTCCTGAGAACACTCGGCTTTTACCTGAGGACTGAGGGAAGCTGAATCGATGCGGTTCCTGAGGGACTCTTCGGTAAGGTAGCTTTCATTTACCCTGGCAAGATAATTGGCAGGCGCTTTATTCCTGCCGCAGCCGGTCAGAATGACCGGCGCGGCAAAAATAAAACAAATCAGTACATATCCGGCGGGATTACTCTTTGAAAGCTCGCGCCAGAACATCTTTATGCTGAATAGGGGAATATACCTGTTCAAGTGATTTCAGGTACTCATTCTCGAGGCGTTTGCTTTCTTCTTCCTGGAATGCACCGGAAACTTCGGCTCTGGCTTCGTCAAATGATTTGATGTGTGACGGATCTTTTTTCAACAATTTGAGGATAGCTTTGCCGCCAGAAGCAGCGAATTCTGAGGAAACATCACCGACCTTATTCAGTTTGGCTGCTTCCCTGGAAAGGTCGAAGGAGTTAACATCCTGTAATTCATATTTCCCGGCTTTTTCTTTCATACCGGCGCGCTCAGTATATTTTGCCGCAACAGAATCAAAGCTCTCGCCTTTTGCAAGGAGGTCTTTGCACAAGTTCATAACAGAATCGGTTTTCGTGAATATTTCCGCAAACTCAACACGGTCCGGCCAAACAAATTTTTCTTTATTCTTATCATAGTAGTTAACCAACTTGGCGCTGTCAACTGCAATTTTGTTCCAAACGGTTTCTTCCTGCAACTTGAAAATATAGATGCCGTTGCGATAGTCTTCCATCAGCGAAGCGAATTCAGGATTGATTTTATCAAGACTGAGGGCCGTGGTGTTCAGCGCAAGCTCGGCGGAGTGTTTTTTAATTGCATCGTTCAGCAACGGACGTTTGCAAGGACGATTGCCAAATTCACTCTGGGCATTGGTGTAAATAAGCAGCGTATCGACGGTGACTGCCTTATCGCCAAGCGTATAAACAGTTTTTTTGCCGAAATCACTGAACCAGCTCAAATTAAAGAGATCAGCAGAAACCTTCAGGGTGTCTGTTTTCTTTACCAGCTCGTCCAAAACCGCCTCATCCAGTTTGAAATTATATTTCTTTTTCATCCCGGCAGTCAAAGTATCGTAATCGGTTTGGTAGCGATATTGTTTATAGTTTGTTTTAATCGTTTCTTTGTCGTCTTCATAAGACGGGAACGGTTTTCTCTCAATCAATTTGATTATGTGGAATCCAAATTGCGTTTTGACAGGTTTGGAAATTTCGCCGGGTTTCAGGTTGAATGCGGCTTCATCAAATTCCTTAACCATCATGCGCCGTCCAAAGAAGCCAACATCGCCACCATTATCGCGGGTACCCTGATCTTTGGAATATTTTTTTGCCAGTTCAGCGAAATCCTTTTTGTCAACAGTGAGCATGTTATAGACAGAATCGGCACGCAGGTGAGCAGCAACCGTATCGGCTTCTCCTTTTTCATTCATCATATCGATGAGGATATGAGCTGCATGAACTTCCGGAATTCGTTCACGTTTTTCGGTCACTTTCAGAATATGGTATCCATATTTTGTTTTAATGATTTCGGGGAAAACCTGGCCTACCGGCGTTTTATAGAAAGCTTCTTCAAATTCGGGAAGGAAAGTTCCGGCCGTGAAATAGTAAATATCGCCGGCATTGGGTTTTGAAAAATTATCCTGGGTGTAGAGTTTTACCATTTCTTCAAAAGAACGTCCACCCTTGATGCTGTCCAAAATGGCCTGGGTTTTCTTTCTTGCGGCTTCGTCACCGGTTGAATCGGGACGTATCATTAAATGGCTTAAGCGCATTTCATAATGACGCATATCCCACAAGCGACGCAAGTTGGGGTCGACAAGTTGTTTCTCGAGCAAGTAGGTTACGCCGACTTTTTTCTTGTAGTCAAGCAATTCGTTTTGCAGGTCGGCGGTTGTATCAAATCCGCGTTTTTTTGCATCTTCGAGCTTGATTTTAAATTTCAGGTATAAATCCAAAAAACTTTCGTATTGTTTTGAGGAATCACCGACGGTTTTATTCTGAGCGCTGTTTTTGGTATAGGCTTTTTCGAATTCACCAAGGGTAATTTTGTTGGAGCCATATTCAGCGACCACAAGGTCGTTGTGCTGGACAGAACATCCTTGAAAGAAAAACTGCAGTATGCCGATCATCGCAGCATAAATTGCGATTCGTTTCATATGAGACACTTCTCCGCTTTTTATTTGTTTGTTATAGAATGAATGTTAGTTAGTAAGGACAATAAAGTAGCAGTTTTCTATAAAATATTCCTTTGCCTGTCTGAAAATGATCAATTTTGCGAAATTTTGCTATTTAACCTACAATAATAGGCCGAAACCGTGAGAAATGCAATTGATAATTGACATTTTGGCAGGTCAAATTTTGCCGGACACTTCGACGTTGCTCAGAGACCGGCAGTTAGAAGGTTCAGTGGCCGGAAGTTAGAAGGCCCGCTGGCCGGGGACTTCGGCGTCGCTCAGTGACCGGGGAAACTTTTACCAGCTTATGGTGAGTTTTACCGGTTATTGCGGAGTTTTACCGGGGGTGGCAAAAGTCATGGAGTGGAAAAGTTTTGAATTCAGATCAAAAGAGGCCATTTCTGATTTGATTTTTCGAACTTTTACCGGTTTTACCACTTTTACCGGTATTTTGGTACTTTTTGGTGCTTTCGAATTCACCCTGTGTTGCAGCGAACCCCTCCCGGCCTCCCCCCTCGCTAAGGGGAGGTGTTGGTGGTGCGGAAAATTTAAATTGAACACCCGTTTTCCGACTTTATCTTATAACTATGAGAATCTCATTGCATCGTGGCCGCAACGGACATTGGTTATCTGGAGGCTGATTAATGGACAAGTTTTCAAAGGACAAGTACAAAATCATGCGAATTGAGATTGTGGAAATTAATGAGGGACTTGTGCAGGATGCAAGCTGCCCCGTGCAGGTGCATGATGCAGTGCGGCGTGCACTAACCGTCTGAACTGTGATTTTTTTGATTTGTGTGATTTATGTGAGTTGGAAGGGTTCTGGCGCAGGCTAGAATATCTGAAGCCGTCCCGGTGGAACGGCTTCAGATGATTGTTTATGAATGGCCATATAATAAACAGACAACTATGTCTGTATCTATGATCCTCAACTATTTGATGAGTGTCATTTTCTTTATTGACTTGAAATCATTGCATTCGAGCTGGTAGAAATAGACACCGCTTGAGAGGTGCGAGGCGTTGAATTCTGCCTGATAACTTCCTGCCGACTTTTCTTCATCAACCAGTTTGATCACTTCTTTGCCGAGCATGTCGTATATGCGCAACGTTACACGACCTGCTTTGGGAAGCTGATAGTTTATAACCGTTGTGGGGTTGAATGGGTTGGGATAGTTTTGAGACAAATCATAAGTTGTGATTTTTCCTGCGGCATTTCCAGACTTGATTTCAACACCTTTGAAGGTTACTTCTTTTACTTTTGATGAATTTCTGATGAGCACACCAAATCCCTTATAGGCATTTTCACCTGTTCCGGATTTGCTCTTTACCAGTACATCACCAGCGGGTTCCGCAACGGCACTGCGCACATAGTCATATTTTGTTTCCGCTGCTATATTGTTGCTGACTATAAGAAGCAGTTTTACCTTGCGACTGCCAATTCCGGTTGTATTCACTTTGTACAGGATGTTATCATGCAGTGTAGTGTTTGTGCTGTTATAGGTAACATTATCAAAGGTTCCCAATACTTCAGCACTGGCAACATCCACCAATTGCACTTTGAAATTAAGAGAACCGCCATTTGCAAAAAGATGAGCAACAGAGTCACCTGACGGAGCGTAGGAGACCGAATAGGTTAATTTGCTGTCATTCGTAAGTTCGAATTCATTGCTCTTCAGATATTTATTCAGAAGACTGTCGGAAGTGAATTTTAGCGAATCAGGCGCATCTGCAAATTCAACTGGGTTGCCGTCAACGGAGATATCACCGAGAGAAAAATGAAGCGTAAGGTCAGTATTCTCTTTTGAGGTAACATTACCGCCAACTGCAGAAGAGGTGATCATCGCAGCCTGCACATCAGATGTTGAGGCATCCGCCGAACTCTTCGCAAGACCTGCCTGGAAGGGTGAAACAGTGAAGGCATAGGGAGCCGCGTTTCCTGTATTAACAAATGCCTTGGTTGTCAACAGACTGTTTCCGGTGATGAGCTGCATATCCCGTCCATTTGCCCCGGCAATTGTTCTGATGTTTGCCGCGGAGAGAGAACTATTAACGTAGTAATTGTTAAAATTGGTGCCCGTTCCAAGTTGTGACCAACCTATAAAATACGTGATACCACTGCTGAATGTAGTGTATTTTATTGATGGTGTACATACGGTGTTGCCAAATACCCAGTGACGTGTCGGATCTCCCGCATCCCGAAATACAACCCTGATTGTAGGGTCATTGACCACATTGCTGTTTTGCGGTTTTTCAGGGGCTATTTGACCCTGTTGCTCTCCTTGTTTACCGACCCAAACAACGCGGGCATTTGGCTTCGTCTGAGTGGTGACAGGATCTTTGTAAATAAACGCCGTTATCGATGGAGAATAGTTTAGAGTATTACCCGTACCCGATGACAAATTGATTGGCGCAGGTAAGGATTGCCACATTGGATTATCAGGTATCCAATATTTTATATCCGAGGTGAGTGGAGAACCGCCCGAAACGGAAGTCCATTGTTCCCAAACAAGATGTATCATTTCACTGCCGAAACCATCGGGTGTAACTCCAACCGCCGGATGATGGGAGTTTGCATCGGTATTAGAAATTTCTGTCGGTACATTTAGAAAGCTTCCGTAGAGTATTCTGCCTTCATCACCAATTCCGGCACTATACCAAATCTTCTTTAAACCACCAGTTGCGACAGGCTTAAAAACTATAACAACAGAGAGTACAGGTATCAAAGGCTGAGTATTATATGTGGTACACATTGTCAGCTCAGTATTGATATTTCCCGTTCCCAGGTCACAGAGATCTGAAGAAACAAAGGTCAATACAGGTGTTCCCGTACTTGAATTAGCAGCTTCATATCTTTTAAAAACCACGTAAGTTTTATTTTCGGCGGAATTGTATTTCTCGTAAGCTATGAAAACATAATCATCTAACGCACCTGTTGTGGCATTATTATAAGCACGGGAAACGACAACCGGATTCCTTAATATCTCCCCCCCCGCAATGGGATCACCAATCATTTTTTCACCCAGCCAGGTAGTTCCCCCATCTGTTGAGATGCAGCCCCATATTTGTCCCGCAGATGCATAAACAGCATAATGCCGGGTACCTTGTGCAATTTTGGGCTGCTGCCCTGCTCCGGCAAGTTCATCGGCGTTTGAAGTGAGGAGGTGACCTTTATAGTTGGCAGTTATGACCGCGTCCGGGGCCTTAAAAGCAACCGGTGTCTCAGCCGAGTTTGGATTCTGGACTACAGCTTTAAGAGGATCGTAACTCCAGTTGATAAATTTATAGATTCCTGTCTCTTCAACCTTTGCTGAATAATATGGGGCATTCCAACCTGATTGCTCATTCCAGCCAGCCCCAATAAACACACCGTTATAGTTATATCCATTATATAACGTTGAAAAATTCGGAATAAAATTCGAAGTATTGGTATTCTTATACAAGGCATCGATCCCACGGTTTCTCGTTATCCCTTTACCGGCATCAGGATTGTCGGGTAACCATGGATCTTTAAACTGAATATTAATGGGAGAAGGGCTATTGGGTTGGTCAACCAGATAGCTCTTGATAGCAGGGCCAGCTGTTGCCGTTATAAATTTGGATTTGAATACATTAACATCCGGACCCAATAGTTTATTTAATGGATTAATATAATTATCAGGCTGTGTCCATTTATAGAACTTTTGTGTAGTCGATGGCTTAAGCGTTTGCTGGCTTTGAATATCAATAGGAGAGCCCGAGGGATAGCCCCAATATAGTGCGCCGTTTGAAGAGGTTTTCCAGTTTGCACCGCTTAGTACACCAACTGTTCCGAATTCGTTTCCTGCTTCGTCAAGTTGATGAACTTCCACGTTGGGCTTATAATATATACGAAGATGTAAAGCTGTTGCCTGTTGAGATAAATAGGCCGTTGTAATAGTTTCATCGGAACTCAAAAGGCCCACATATAAACTTTGGGAAGCGCTAAGTTTTGGGACCAATGATTTTAACTGGGCGTAATGGTCCGTATATGGCATCCGTCCATATTCAGTCCCTGAACCAATTAAATCATATTTTGTAGTCGCGGGAAAAGTGGGGAAACTTTGTGGATCAAGACAGGTAAAAATAACAGACCTTGCTACATTTGAATTACTTGAAAAATAAAAATCACCTATTTGTACATCGGTTATAACTGAGTTCGCCGGTATATATTGTAACGGATTTGGAAATGTCGCATAAATACGATATACCCTTCCGGTATTATTGCCTAACATGAATCCTGAATAATAATCAGGTCCCGCAGTTGGTGATTTCCAATAATTTACCAACATATTGGATTGAATATCAAGACAAACAACACCTCCGCCAATAAAGTATGATTGTGAAGTAATAGCGCTTTCTGCAACACTGCCATCAGGCAAAGTCAGGAATGCTTTTGCGTTGATCGTTGTATTAGTTGTTACCTGGATTGAGCCTGTATATTGATTTGATGAAGCAGTAACAGCAGCGCCGTCACCTATCGAATAGCGAATTATTGCACCTGGAGTACCACAGTTAATTTTAACATTTAAGGTTGCTGCATATGATCCGCCTGGCGGAGTAAAATATGGCTGTGCCGGTTGATTCGAGATTAAAAAGGTCTCGCTTCTGGAAACTTCACCGCTCTTTGTCGGATCAGAAGCCTTGATAAAATAATATCCGTTGGCTAAAGTGCCTGGAACTGTCCAGTTAATAGAGTTCGCGGAAGATGCAATTGTCGAATAATTGCTGACAATGTTCACCGCTGGAAGATTTGTTTGGTTAACCTGGTATAAATCTAAGTTCAGGTACGGATAGTCGGCGGTGGTTAAATTATCCGACCAGGTCATCGTAAAATTCTGCCCGGGAACTAATTGGGTTGTTGAAACCGGGGCATGGAATCCTATAAGCCTGTTTACCTGATACCCCATATCCTGGAACATTCCCAGCACTATTTCACCGGGGAAATGAACAACGGTAGCTGCCGGAGTTGAATACAACATCAGTGAATTTAAATCGCCTGATTTTATCAGCGCGTCATCGAGATGGCATACACTGCTTCCACTTGACCAGGAAGATGGCGCATAGAGTTTCGGATATGTGTTGTTATTAGCGGCTTTGGCCATAGCGCCATGAAACGTGAGATTATTGCCGACAAGTGAAGATCCCATTGCAGCGGCATCCATCGTGAGCAGGCATATTTCGCCAGAATAAACATACTTATCATAAATCATGGGTAATTTTGCCGTGTTTGACTGAATATCGGATATTCCAAAAGTGCCGGTTTGCGAGGTATAGCTATAGGATTGAGCAAGTCCGAATCCGTGAGCCATTTCGTGAAGTATGACGGTTGTGAAATCATAATTATCTGTTACCGGTACACCATCGGTTTTGTAATTCCATTTGAAATTTGGATTACACGAAATTTCCATATCATAGCCGGTAGTGGTTAATGTTGCGCATCTTGATTTAGCCAATGCCGTTGGAATTTGTTTGTCAGGCTCCCACGTACCCGCAAAATTATTGATAAAATTTGTTTTTGTACTCTCCAAAGTTTTGCTGCTCATGGTATTATCCCATACAACTCTGATGCGTACATCCCTGAGCGAGCCGAGAAGCGCGTTCCAAATATTGGCTGCGTAAGTTACGGCATCTTTTTGTTCCTGAGTCCAATATCTGTAGCCGGAATCATCGAACGTTATCGTTATTCCCGATGTTGGATTACTGCTGATATAATTGCTTAAGCTCGGAGGCAGAGATACCCTCGTATAGGTATTTGTTGTATCAGCATTCGTCTGTGAACGAAAAGCCTGCGCAAACGAGGGTGAAACATTGAGGAGGATACCCAAAATAAAGACGGCACCCATTCTGATAAGAAATTGCATAATTGCTCCCAATAAATATGAAATAATTTTCGCAGTACCGTTGTTTTTATGATATAATACCTGGCAACCACCGGATATATGGAACTGTGGGGCGTACTGCAATCCCCCAGTTCGAAAATTCAATTACTTTATGCGTGTTCCTCTTGCAATAACCGCATTCTGACCCCGCTCACCGACGGCCACAATGCAGTCCTCATTTACGGCTATTGACCACCAAATATCTGCCTTCCCGTACAATTCCGGGTAATAATGCCAGTCTACCCCGTTAAAATGCATCATAACACCCATTACTCCACAAGCGAAAACATCATTCAACCCCGTACCGCGTACATTCAGCATGTAATAAGGCGGGAACCCCGTTGCTGCACTCCAGGAACCGCATAGATTCTGGAATACACCGCTGCCCGCTGTGAACACAATATTACCGTTGTTTGTCCACACGCTCCAAATATTGCGACCTGTGTTCCACTTTACTGAATCTATATGATCCTTTCCATCAAGAGTTAAGATTCTACTTTCAGATGTATTCACCTCACCAGTTACTGCAAGAAAAACTTTCTTCTCGCCCGTGTTTTTATTGAGCACACCGAATACATCGTGTATTGGTAAACCGAAACCGGTGTTTATCCGCTTCCAGCCTTTTGCTTCTGAATAATGAGCTGCTATACCGCCACCATCCACATAATATAAATCACCGGCGGGTGATACCCACATTTTGTTCACCAGGGATGTGAAAATATTCTGGGGAACAGCCAACCTTACAAATTGAGAGCCGTTATAACGGTAATTATTGCACCATACATTATTGGCATCAGTGGCATAAGTTTGCCGTAATCCAGTGTAAGTCGGAATTCCGTCATATTGAGACATCATTCTTTTTAACTCCCAACTATTTCCATCCCAATGCACAATATTATAAGGGTTTATAAAATTCCCCGCTGAGTCATAGGTATAAGTATTGTCTCTGAAAATTTCACCCACTGCCCAGATATTATTCTTATCAACCATCGTCACATCAAGCAGCTCGCAGGCACTATTTCCGGAAAACTCCCAGGTCTGCCAGGTAATGTCGTCACTTGTTTTGGGAAGCGTTACCAAAGGAAGTTCGGAATTTGTGCCGGATGACAATTGAAGCCGGCATGTGTATGCATGCGCTGCCTGAAGACCATTAATAATGAGAAGCGTATCGACCGCGCTTATTGTTCTTGTTTGGATGGTTTTGTTGCTTTCCTGAATGGTAACGCGTGCAGGATATTCACCGGCGGGCAGTTTAACCCTCAGCCAGATATATTCACAGGCAACTTCTTCAATCGCAAGAATTGGCCCTGTCTGGGGCCCCGTTGGTGATTTTTTGCAGGAAATGTTTAGCAACAGGATAATTGATAAAATTATTAATTTGCCAATCTTTATTGTGTTCTCAGATTTCATGAATGGCTTTCCAGATCGCAGGGTTAAATGGTGCATATAGAAGATTTATTTCGATAGTGGTTTAACGGGTTGCAAATTACAAATTCACCGGAGGTTACAGCATTAACCGGATAAGACAGTCTGGCGGATGTTCTTTGCGCAAAAGGGAGATAATACAAAAGGATGCTTTCAATGCATGAAAGCATATGAAGAAAAGAAAAGTTTGCCGAAATTCGAAAACACTTGCTCAAAACAACAGTTCCCGCCCAGGAGAATTTGTTTATTAATTCGTTTAGTTCCGTATGTAATTTACGAAAAAAAAAAAATGAAATGCAAATGAATAACGAATTTTGCGTTTGTAATTGGTTGAGCAGAAGTTCTATACACCTATCGTTCCCATTGAACTCTGAATATGAAACAAACAATTATTGACCTGAAGCCCCATAGTATCGATATATGTATAACACCCAGCGGCCAACAAAAAAACAGATGCACTGTTTTCACGAAGCGAAACAGACGCCCGTGCTCTCTTCGGCCTGTCAGACACCAGGCAGAATGCGCGCAGGATTTGTATGATTGACTCATGTTGCGCAAACTCAGAGATTGAATAGCCACGACTTTCAAGTCGTGGGATAAATGGACCATCTAACTGTTGGCTTTAGCCACTAATAGAGCGAAGATTTGTGGCTAAAGCCAATTTCATCGGATGCGAAAGATCCACGAGCTGAAGCTCGTGGCAAGTCAATTGGAATCGTTGCGTAACATGAGTGATTGATTTGATTGGTATAATTTTTCAAAGCCAAGCGTCATCCGGATGTTCCGGTCGACTCAAACGGATTAATGAATCAACGCAGACAGCAAACCCAACAAAACAATGAATGATTGCAGAATGACTATGACTGTTTAAGAATATGCCATTACAAAAGAAGATGCATCCGAATAACACGTTATGGCTGATGGCCGTTGTATCGAAGTGATTTAGTAACCGACAAATTCTTCAGTAACTACCGGCATATCATTGATTAACAACGTTGATGCGTATGCAAATTGCAGGATGCTTCTATTTACAGAGCGGTTACACTATTGCCAGTTCTTTTTTGCTTGCTTTGGATATCCACATTTCAAGAAGCGCTGCACAAAGAGCAATAACCAGGAACAGTTTCCACAATTCTGCACCATAGCGCGATTGCTTTATTGCCTGCGCGGCATCGGTGCTGCGGTCGTATGAAGAGAACGTCCCCGCAAAATGAATTTTTTGCACGTATTCTTTAAACTTATCAACTGACAAAACTGCTGTATTTGATTCTGAAGCAAGGTGATTAACCGCGCGCATTGCATAGACAGCATTGTTGGCAACGAAGCTATATACTCCACCGCGGGTCATGTTATAGAATTTCTTTTCCCGCACAGCAGAGGAAGCAAGGTAATCTTCCTGTCCACCCGGCTGCACTATCCTGAGGCCTTCAAATGCTGTCTGCGGAATTGGCAGCGGCATTTCATCACCGGCAAAGCAGTTCTCCTGCACCCCGGTCAATGATGAAAGATAGTAAACCGAACGGAACATAAAGGGGACAAAAAATGCGCGGTAAGGGAAATTGGTCCATTGTGGAACGAATGCAGAGGCAGCAACCAGCATTTTGCCCTTGCCTTTTGCATATTCAGCCAGGTACATATTCCTATCCGCGAAGGAGAACAGCGCTCTTGCACTGCCAGCAGGTTGGATTTGAAAACAGCCGTATATCTCTGGGGACTGTATCTGTTGAGGTTTTCCCTTCTGAAATATATCCGCAAAGAGCGGATGACTATAATCGACAGAAGAGAAAGAAAGCAATAAATCTTTTTGCGAGCCGGGCTGATGAAGGTTTTGCGCAACAGGGAGATTCAGTTTCTGCATCAGTGAATTGAACTCTGCCAGTGAAGCATCTGAAGAGGGAACTATAAAAACGCCGCCGCCTTTTTCAACATAGGAAAGCAGCTTCTGCTGCGGCGTGGACTGATCGAACCCGAACAGGAACAGCGAATTGTATTTTGCAATATCGTCCGCAGCCAATGCATTAGCGCTTCTTTTGTTGATTTGAAAAATGCCCGATGAATCGAGCGCGCCAAGTGTCAGTTCAAAATATTTTGCGTCCTGAGGATTTTTGACGAAGAGGCCAATTTGAATTTTATCCGGAACGTTGATAACCGCATAGCGCTTGTTATCTGCGGGAATGTCATCTTCTTCTGTTGAGGCAGTGATCTGCACAAATCCTTTTGCCGTCAGAGGTGATTCGAGCACTATTTCCGCTGCTGATTTTGCATCGAGGGTAATACCTTTTTGTGCCGTGCGCTGCTTGTTCTGGAATATGGAGATCACTTCGTTGCGGGCAGGCTGATCGGAATAGTTACGGACGAACACGCTAACCGAAAGCGGCTTTCCTTTTTCGAAGATCGCGGTGTTAACGCGGAGACTGTCGATGCCGATGTTATAAACCGACTTGGCCTGGAACGGAAACAAATAAAGGTGCGTCCGTTTGTTCAACAGTTCACTAAGGTCGGTATAGGCAGAATCTTTGATTATGCTTCCCTGCTGCAAATCGGTGAAGACATATACTTCTTTATTGAAGTTATTCGAAGTGCCGAGCACCTGCGCCGCCTGGATCATTGCCTCGTGGGTTGTTTTTGTTGCCACTGAAGGGTAAGCAGCATGTATTGCTTTTTCCACGGAAGAAATATCTTTTGAAAGTTTGACGTCTTTGCGCCCCGCTTCGGAGACAAAGATAACTGCGGCATCGTCACCTTCTTTAAGCAGTGAGAGGCATTCGAGTGCCTTCTGCTTTTCCTGATTGAACAAAGAACCGTTCGCGTCAATCGCGGTCATGCTGAAGCTGTCATCAATAATATAGACCGCGCTGTTTTTGGCGGCTGAAGTTGTGCCCGCGATGGCAAAGCCCCTGAGAGCAGGACGCGCGAATGCTCCTATTAAGAGAAGGATAATAAGAACACGCAACGCAAGCAGCAGCCACTGCTTCAGTTTTATGCGTTTGATCTGGTTTTTCTGCAATTCTTTGAGGAATTGCAGTGAGCTGAATTCAATTTTCTTGAGTTTCCGGAGGTTCAGCAGATGAATGAGAACAGGAATAGCCGCAGCAAAGAGTCCGAAAAGAACCGCCGGATTAAGAAACGTCATGAACTATACACGCTCCACAACAACGGCTGTGCCGTAGCAAAGCACTTCGGTAACGCCCTGCATGATCTCTGTTGCATCATAGCGGACACCGATAACGGCATTTGCACCGCGTTCGGTTGCATGCAGCATCATCATTTCGTAGGCATCTTCACGTGTTTTTTCACAAAGTTCAGTGTAGAGGGTAATATTTCCGCCAAACAGTGTTTGGAGAGAAGCCCCGATGGTGCCAAATATGTTACGGGAACGGACGATGATACCGCGGACGATCCCGAGATTCTTTACAACGATATACCCGTCAAGCGTGAATGCCGTAGTAGTCAGTTCATAGGAAACTCTTTGAGAACTCATTGTGAACCTTTCAGTTAATTATGAAGAGTAAAAAGCTACCAATCACCGCTGGCGCCGCCGCCGCCAAAATCGCCCCCACCGCCAGAGAAGCCGCCAAAGCCGCCATCGTCGGAGCCCCCTCCTCCGCCGCCGCCGCCAAATCCGCCCCCGCCGCCAAATCCACCGAAGAAGAACGGCAATATGCCTATGCGTCCGCGGGTGATGAGGAACAGTATGAGGAGTATAACAAAAATGATTGAACCGAATCCGGAGCTGGTTTTCTTGGCTTTATGCTTGGCCGGGGTTGCATGATACTCCCCCGCCGTGGCTTTGATTATTGCTTCGAGGCCCGAGGCAATTCCTTCAAAATATAAACTTTGCTTAAAATAAGGAGAAACCTCTTCCCGCAATATGGAAGCACACAGCGCATCGGGAAGTGCACCCTCAAGTCCGGGGCCTACTTCAATGCGCAGTTTCCTGTCGTTCTTCACGACGAGAAAGAGAATTCCATTGTTTAATTGTTTGGTGCCAATCTTGTTCTGACGACCAACTTCAAGCGCGTAGTCTTCAATGGGCGTTCCGTCCAACGAGGGAATGACCAGTATGGCTAGTTGATTTGATGTTGTGTCGTTGAATGCCCGAAGTTTATTGGCAAGTACGGTCTTTTGCTGTGGAGACAGTGTCCCGGTAAGATCGGTGATCCAGTCGGTTATTTTGGGTACAGCCGGTTGGGCAGACAACATACCGGCAAGAGATACAATGAAGAATGCAGCCAAAACAGCAACATAAAGCATACGATTGAGTGGCAGAAGGTTATATCTCTTCACAAAATACATTTTTCGACAATAGTTATTCATTTTTCGTAATAGAATATAATGAAAAATCCAATGCTGAATTGTGCAAAATAAGGGGATGTTCCCCATGGTGTTTAGGAATCAGAAGCACAGATATGTGAAGGCTACAATAATATCAGCCCCTCGGGCCTTCGCTGCATGGTGGGCCCTGTGTACTATCTTAGCTTTTTTTAAAGTGTATCGAACACGCGGCGCATTTCGAACACGGAAATGCCATAAGCCACTGCCACGTTCAGTGACTGTTTAATGCCAAACTGGGGTATTTCCAGCGCCTGATCGCAGAGATCGAGCAAATCCTGATTAACCCCGGTTATTTCATTGCCGACTATGAGCAAGCATGGGAATGCGTTTTTCTCAAGGGTGTAATAGGTGGTGCTGTCTTCTGTTAATTCCAATGCAAATATTTTGTAACCCAGTTCCTTGTATTTTTCAACTACTGCCTGCGCGCTTTCAACATATTCCCACTGTACGCTTTCGGTGGCGCCCAACGCGGTTTTCAACACTTCTTTGCGCGGGGGTGCCGGAGTGAATCCACAGAGGTACAATTTTTCGATCATGGCCCCGTCGGACGTGCGAAAAATGGAACCGACGTTATAGGAACTGCGGATGTTATTCATCAGCACAACAACCGGAAGCTTTTGTACAAGATGCGTGGTATCAACCGTTACCCGGTTTTCCGAGATTTCGTCATGCGACAGTTTTTTCATTGCGCGTTTTCCTTTATGGCAAGCTGACCACAGGCGGCAGCAATGTCCTGCCCCTTAGTGTTCCTGACTATCACGGTAATGTTGGTATCGCGCAGCCGGTTGGCAAACTTATCGATTCGTGTGGCTGAGGACGGCGTAAGTTCAGCAGAGATGCCGCCCGGACTCATATGGGCCAGCGAATTGAACGGAATAAGATTTACCTTTGCGGGCATTTTATGACAAAGCCTGATGAGCGCATCTTCATCCTCGCGACGGTCGTTGACCCCTGCAAGCATCACATATTCATAGGTGACCTTGCCGCCCGTTTTATCCAGAAAATATTTTACCGCCTCAAGATTCGATTTCAACGAGTATTTATCGTTTATGGGCATGATGCGCGAACGGACATCCTCGAAGCACGAATGCAGTGAGAAGGCAAGTTTGATCTTGAAACCGGTATCCGCAAGGTCTTTGATACGCTGGGGTATGCCGGAAGTGGACACGGTAATTTTCTTGGGAGTAATACCGGCAGTGAGTTCCGCGGCAAACAGCTCAAGCGATTTGACCGTTGCATCATAGTTAAGCAGCGGCTCACCCATTCCCATATAGACGATATTGGTTATGGGTTTATCGTGATTCGCATTGGCAAGCAAATACTGGTCGAAAATTTCCCCGGCGGAAAGATTCATTTTATAGCCCATAAGGCCCGTGGCGCAAAATTTGCAATCCAGCGGACAGCCAACCTGGGTAGAGATACAGAGTGTTGTACGGGTGTCGTCAGGAATTATGACGGATTCGATCACGTTGTTACGGTCTGTACGGAACAGAAATTTCACGGTTGCGCCATCCGAAGAAATGGCTTTTTTGGCAACTTCAAGTGTTACGAGAGAATATTCCTCTTTGAGCTTTTTCCTCAGGGAAATAGGCAGGTTAAGCATTTGGTCGAAGTCAGCTACCCGGGAGTTATACATCCAGTTGAATACCTGGAGAGCGCGGTATTTTGCCTCGCCCATGTCAAGAAAGAGATCCTGAAGTTCGTGAAGTGTGAGCCCCTTAAGGGTTTTTAATTTTTTATGCATGTTCTAAGTTTAATTTCAAAGTTCAGGTTGCAAATATACGGATAAGTGGGTGAAATGTAATGTATATCGCGCAGCGTGTCACTCGTAAATGCTGCAAAAAGGGAAAAATAAGAGGAGTCACACTTAAACGCGAAGTATACGAAGCCCCATCGGGGTCACGCAAAGGACGCAAAGTGAGTGGCTATATGCTTATCAGATTGCTGGGCATGTTCTTATACGTCATCTCGACTCTGGTAAGGTCGAAACTGTTTTTCTTAAGTGCTGTGGTCATGCATTGTTCCGCGAGTTCATTGGTGTTGCACTGCTGGCTTATGTGTGCCAGCATCACCGCAACGGGATGCTTATATGATTTATTGACGATATCAACCACGAACTCTGCGCTTTGTTTGTTGGAAAGATGGCCAATGTCCTTGATGCGCTGGATCAGATAGGCCGGGCGGTTTGAGCTTTCGAGCATTTCGGTGTCGTGATTAGACTCGATGACAATGAGGTCCGAATCAATAAATTCTTCCGCCAGGCCAGGCTTGGGAAAACCCATGTCGGTGGAGATGGTGACTTTTTTCCTGTTTCCGCTTGTTCCTTTAGTGATGCTGTACCCAAAGCAACCACCTTCGGAATCGTGAGGGACCTCGAACGTGTGGATATCAAGTGAGTTTATTTTGAAATCCTGCCCATCGAATGTGCGGAAATATTTCCTGTAATGGTCGGTCATTAAGTGCGAAAATCGCCTGAACAGGGAGCCGAGCACGTTTTCGTGGCAATAGATGGGTATCTTGTTGCGGAGAAGCGTTTCGACGGTGACCGGGTGAATATGATCGCTGTGTGAATGGGTGATGACGGCCGCGCTCACCTCTGAAATATTTTTCCTGAGCCTTTGCAGGTTTTGCGCGGTAAAACGGGGCGGGAAGCCACAATCGACCAAAATGGCGGATTCGTTATCCCACACAAGGGTACAGTTCCCCGCGCTGGAACTGCCAAAGGATTGAACATGCAGTGTGTTGAAAAGATCCATGAAAAAGTCAGTGACCGGTTATATATGAATAAAACTTACGTAAGGAGATGCTAATATAGAAAAATACGGTCGTAGTTCGAAGGCGGGGGGATACAAATTACATCCAATATATCGGGCAGGCGATCACGAATCTGTCATGATCACAAAAACGTGATCGGGCTGAAAATGTGATCGTACGAAATCAGGCGAACAACATTGTCTTTTCGCACCATTGGATACAAAATTCTGTTTCATTATTCCAATTGCATCTCGTTTGCAAAAACCGTTACTTACGGTATTGAATATTAAGACACCTGAAGGAGATTGGTCATGATACAGAGCACCATTGAAAAAATTGAAGAAAAAGTGCGCAAGGATGGTTCCATATCGGCCGAGAGCAAAACTGAGCTCCTCTCGCTTCTTGAAGCCCTAAAGCCCGAAATTGCGGAATTGTCCAAAGAGCAAAAAGAGCATGCGGAAAGCATAGCAGGATTCATGGAGCGTTCGTCGCACGAGGCATTGCGGCAGGAAAAAAACCCGACACTTCATAAAATATCTATCGAGGGACTTAATGCATCGGTTGAGGAATTTGCGGAATCATATCCGGGACTGGTAAAAACGGTTAATCAGATAGCAACAACACTGGCTAATATGGGGATTTAATAAATTCAGCAAGTGAGAATTATACTGCACGCGGACATTAAAAACAGAACAATTTTGGACTACGAAAATTGATGGCGACAGTTACGAATTGCATTTCGTGAGAAATTGAAATAACTATCCGCTGACCGACCACCACATTTGAGCTTATTTGGGGAAGTATTGCACGTTAGTTATACCTTTAAAATCGGCATCCTGTGTCCAGAGAATTGCGTCATACGTTTTTGCTGTGGCAAGAATGAGGCTGTCTGCCATTGGAATTTTTAATTCAAAGCTTAAACCGGCACCGATTCTGGCAATGGTTGGGGTTACATCGATTACTTTTGTTTGCTGCATAATATAAACAGCCTGTTTTGCGGCGTTTTCATCCCGTTCCACTAAAATACGTTTATACACTTCATATATATTGATCACCGACACAAGGAGCTCTTCAGAATTTTCAATGACCGGAGCAAAAAGATCAGCATTTTTACCATCCGCGAAATATTCCAGCCACCCGGAAGAATCAACCAGATTCATTGACGATCCGGTTCGCGAATTACATCAGTTGATATACCTTTTAGAAAACCGCGCGCTTTCTTAATATTTTTTATTGGCACTATTTCCAATTTCTCATCAAACTCTATCAACTGAAATTTTTGACCGGGTTTAATTTTCATTCTTTTCCTGATCTCTTTTGGGATCACCACCTGATATTTAGGTGATACCGTGACTGTTGTCATGACTTACTCCAAGATTATATATGGTTAATATATAGATAAAAGGACAGGATTTCAACAGCAATTCATTGTATGCATGTGAAACTGAACTGAAGTTTTATTGGGGGAAATGGATTGAAAGCCTATGGAGCTGATGGTAAATTTTCCTGACAGCGGGAGCATAAAAGTTATGTACTACTTTTTAACTCCAATAAGAAGCGGCAGCACATCCTCTTCGTTGAAATTGTATTCCGGATGCTCGCTGGAATAAAAAGCAACTCCCTTTCCGCTTTCCAGGCTTATTACACTGAGCGAGCCTTTCTTCCCAATTTCGGAACTCTTTATCCTCTCTGCGGCTTCTTCCAACGAAACAGGAGTTCTGATAGTAATAAAAAACGCCTGTTTTTTATCCTTAACGGCAAGCAATGTACGGATATACTGGCCCTCGTGATTCCGGAAATGCATTGCTGAAGAGTTGATAATCCTGCTGTTCTCAATTATCATGGGCCCGGCCTGGAATTCAAGCACAGAAAATCTTTTCTTTGGATTGAAGAATTTAAGAGGAATGAATTTGAACTCCCGCGTGTTCAAATCGAATTGTACGATATGCGAGAAAGCTTTGTTCCGGGATAGTTTGCCGGGAATGACACCCTGGTCATTATACCATCCGGCAGGCTTTGCCTTGCCCCGTGATTTATAATAGTAGATGCCGTTAATAACGTACTTAAAATTGTTTTTCTCAGCTATCGTCTTCAGGGAAGCCTTCGGAGATGGAAAATACAACAGATCTATTGTATTGTTACAAGGAGCAATGGTCATTTCTATTTCGGCATCATAATAAACCGTTTCGCCGCGTCTGGCTTTGGAACTTTGCGGCTGAAGTTGTGCCAGTCCTGTAGCAAACGTGCAAAACGTGAGGCAAAATATGAATAAGTACAATACTACTCTGCGCATCAATACGTCCGGAGGTTTAACCTGTAATCTGAATAAACTAGAATAATCCATTGGATCAAAATAATGAATTTTATGGCAAAATCTGTGTGATAATTACCTATAAATGAGTAATTTTGAGTCATTATGAGAATATTATTCCCACTTGCATTATTTCATTCTGAACAACAGAGGGCGGTGGCCTTAAAATAAGTCCGGGTTTCTTGTATGTATATGAAATGAGTTATCTTTAAGATTGACCTTTTATATTCATGTGGAATACCGTTGAGATTTGGCGCCAACAACCCAATGACCCCTGTAATTGCGATGGAAAAGCCGGTGTTTGTCTTTTGGCCGGGGACCCGACAATATCTTTGTACCTCGAGTTTCGCATTATCCAATGCCGCTGTAGATTTTCAACTACAAATAAAAACAAGGGTCATCACCCGACCCCGGATTGTTACATACAAATTAAGAAGACCAATCAATGAAACTTGTTGTTGATGAAAATATCGCCTATGCTGAGGAAACATTTTCGGGATACGGTGAAGTTATTCTTTCACATGGCCGAAAGATAACCAATGCAATGCTGCACGATGCTGATGCTTTGATAGTACGCTCCATAACCAAGGTCAATCAGGAACTTTTACACGATACAAAGGTCAAATTTGTTGGCACTGCCACTATCGGCGTGGATCATGTTGACCTGGACTATCTTGCAGAACAGGGAATTGCATTTTCTGACGCAAAAGGCTGCAATGCCGACGCGGTGACAGAATATGTATATACGCTTATAGCCAAATTTCTAGTCGATAACGGATGGACGCCGCGCGAGACAACGCTTGGCATCATTGGTCGCGGAAACATCGGCAGCAGAATTGCAAAACTGGCCCCCTATTTGGGCCTAAAAGTATTGGTGAATGATCCACCACTGCAACGCCAGGGCGTTCGCTACCCGTTCGCCAGTCTTGAGGACACATTGCAGGCTGATATTTTAACCATACACACGCCATTAACCATGACCGGCAAAGACAAGACGTTTCATCTTCTTTCCCGCGGCACCTTGGGCAAGGCACGGAATATTAAATTTTTGATTAACGCTTCACGCGGCGAAACTGCAGACAAGGATGCTCTTCTGGTTCTGACTACCGAACGCCGCATTCCTCTTGCGCTGGATGTTTGGGAGAACGAACCGCATATTAGTGCGGATATTTTAAATGCGGTGAAATACGCTTCGCCACACATTGCCGGTTATTCGCTGGAAGGCAAAATAAATGGTACTATGATCATGAAGCAGGCACTGGATGCACACTTGAACCGAACCGATGGTTTTATGATCGCCAGCCCCCCTGTTGTTAACAACCACATTGTCATCTCCTCCGAGAGACCGATAATTGAAATACTTAATGCAGCCGCTCAATTTGTCTATAACATTGAAAAGGACACGGCGCTGCTGAAGAAAGGTATTGCCATGGATGAAATGACGCGTGGGAAATATTTTGATACCTTGCGCAAGGAGTATGAATTAAGACGCGAATTCACCAACTACACCATTGAATTGCGGCCTTTCAATCTTGAGAAAGCCATAATGCTGCGGGCGTTTAGATTTACAGTCGTGTAAAAACGATTTGCGGAAACACGTTCTTCGATGGGTTATGCAGTGTTCATAACCGGTTTACCTTCAGTTAGGTCAAACAATCAACAGAACCGGGAAACAATAAACCGGGAATGTTAGTGTTATTTGGCTCCGGGCTCAGCTTCCGAAAGTTTAAACTCGACCGGGAAGAGAATATACGTGTTTAATGCAGTGCCTTTAAAAACCGCGGGCTTAAATTTCGTGTAGTTGACCGCTATTTCTGCAGATTCATCGCAGCCACCACCAATGCCTTTAATAACCTCAGCGGACATGACATCCCCATTAACATTTACCATTGCCTTCACAATGACCACGCCCTGTATCTTGTTTTTTTTCGCGTATGCGGAGTAATTCAGCTTCTCCCTGAAATAGCTCATTCCCTGAGCCGGTGCGGGGATCTGATCAAATTTTTTCAATACCTCATTTCCGGATGAGGTAAGATCCAGCACCAGGGTGTCATTCAGATTGACTGTGAATGGTTTGGATGCCACGGATTTGGCTTCCGGTCCGGCTTGATTGATGGTTGGTTTTTTTTCATCGGTCACCTGTGGCGGCGGACCGTTTTGAATTTCAGCATGTGCCACTGTTGAGATATCCGACGTATCAACCGGCGGAGGTGGCTGCACCAATCCATTGCTGAAATACTGTTCATCAACGAAATCACCCTTTTCGTCATAACGCGTAACGGCGCCTTCTCGTTTTCCGTTCTCAATGGTGAACACCTCAAGAAGCTTCCCGCCTGGACGGTACAGTTTTATCGTACCCTCAATTTTCCCGGCAACATATTCCCGTTCTTCTTTAATTGTCCCATTCTCATAAAAATATCTGGCCGTGCCTTCGGGAGCCTTGTTATAGACCGGTACGAGCGATTCAATTGATCCTGATGGATAGAATGTTTTAATCGTATCATACTGGGCGTAAACCGGAACACTCGCCAGACAAATAAGAGCCAGAATAAACGGAATGATGGTATGTTTCAAAACAGCCGGATGTTGATGAAGTATTGATAAAGTCATGTATTTATATATAATAGTTAACCGGGTTATGTTTTCCGGGAATAGCTAAAAAAGCGAACCGTTGCCGGTTCACATAGTATCACAATAAAGAATTTCGATTTCGTTAATGCTCATTGTTTCATTATAGAGCTGATCCTGACCAGAAAATAGCACACCAGCAGGAGTGTTATAACGCTGAAACTCATTACACCGGGGAGCAAATATACCGATATATTTCCCGGTGGATGAATCGCGGCGCTATATAACTGATACTGAATAAATCCGAACAGCAATTGCTCAAGCACCGCCATAGAAACAAAAAGATTATCCATTGCCCTTAAAACCAGTTCGCGATCTGCCGGAGAAAGCCCCAGGAATTTTTTCTGATCGATAACATTTATGAGCTCAGGTTTTTTTCTGGTGAACAGAGCCGCGCCCATTAGCATAAAAAGTATCAACCCTCCAATGCCCGGAACGAGGAACCAGGTAAGCATACTTTTATCGGCCCACCTGTCCGGGGCTCCCGAAAGCCCAAAATGCACCGGATAGCGTGCCGGCAAATCAGGATACAACATCGCGCTTATTACAAGCGAGATGATGAAAAGAGCGCCCACGAAATAGAACTTTATGTTTTTGCTTTGCATTAAATTCAGCTTTTTATCGGTTAAAACTACTGAAAATATCGGAATATTCTATAAAGGGCATCGTATTTTGCCGGAATGATACACTAAGCCAAGAGAAGTTGCCCTCAAAAAATTTATCTACTATTCCCAATTTCCTCCCATTTTTGACAGCGCCGTTATATCTATTTTGGTGGCGGTAAAACCATCAAATGATTTATGCGCGACTACAAGACAATTTACTTTTTTCTTATTCTGTTAATCTCTCCGGTTATGTTGTGCCAAAATAACCACCGACTGCTAATCCTGGATTCCTTAAATCACCGGGCACTGCCTGGGGCAACCGTCCGGCTGCAGGCTGCCGGGACCGGCGCTGCCACAGATAATGATGGCTTTATTGATTTCCCCTTCAAAAACTCCCGGGACACATTACTTATATCATTTGTCGGGTATACTACACGCAGCATAGCTGTTGAACAAATTGCAGAACAGGTGGTTGCTTCGGGCGGACCGGTTAGCATATTTCTTTCACCGACCGATATTGAATATTCGCAGGCCGTAGTCACTTCCAGCCGGATCAATTCTTATATTTCCGCGTCACCGAAACGCATTGAAATAGTGGGCGATGAGGAAATAACCGAAAAGATAATGGAGAATCCCGCAAATATATCTGAACTGCTTTCTGAGCTATCCGCCGTGCAGATGACGCAATCTTCATTACTCAACGGCTCCACAAATTTCAGATTGCTTGGCCTGCCGGGAAGATTTACGTTGTTATTGAAAGACGGATTTCCGCTTTTTGGCGGAGCTGCACAGGAATTAAGTTTTATGCAACTGCTTCCCCTTGATCTGCAGCAGGTAGAGATCATAAAGGGTGCGTCGTCAGCGCTCTACGGCAATGGTGCAGTTGGCGGAGTTATTAATCTTATTACCAGACAACCAACGGGAAAACCTGAACTGCGTGCAGTTGCAAGCGCCAACACCTTTCGCGGGACGGCTGCAGGAGTTTATTACTCACAAAGAAACAACGATGTGGGCTTTTCACTTAATGCGTCGGCAGATAATAAGGCGGCCGTTGACGTCAGTCATGACGGTTTCACCGATATCCCGCAGGTTAACAAATTTGTGGTTGAGCCATCATTCCATTATTATGCAGACTCTGCAACCGAGTATTACGCCAAACTGACCCTGTTGAATGAAAAACGGATAGGCGGAGAATACAACGCGCTTGCCTTGGGAAACGGCTTCATCCAACACGACAACACAAACAGTATAACCGGATATTTTTCAGGCAACAGCAAACTGAATGAAACATGGTCGTGGACTGTGAAAGCCGGCTTTATGCATCTTAACAACAGCTCGGATATTCCATCCGTTTCCCTGGACCGGCAACAACGCACCTATTTTGGTGAGGCCACAACCTGCGCTTCATTTAGTAACCACAGCGCAGTATTTGGTGCATCAGTTTTAGACGAACGAACCAGGATCAATACGAGCCCGGAAAACCGCGATGAACAATTACAGACTACTGCCGGAGTGTTTGTATTCGATGAATTCCGTTTCTCAAAAGCATTAACAATGCAAATTGGGATGCGCTATGACCGGAATAATCTATACAAAGGATTTTTCAGTCCGGACTTTTCCGGCATGTATAAATTTAATGATCTTTCGTTTATCCGCCTGAGCATGAGCACGGCATACAAGACACCCGGTCTCTATGCCGAAGATGATGGAAATTTTGCCGGGTCCTCAATCCTTCCTACGGCAGGTATGAAAGCAGAACAGGCTCAAAGTATTATGCTGGATGGGTCATATAAATTCTCACCATTTGAAGATGTGTTCATTTCATTGAACCAGGTGTTTTTCCATGCTGAAATCAAAAACCCCATTGCGTTGCAATTTAATCAGGCAATGGGCCGTTACTATCAGGTTAACCAGCCCTCTTCCATAACCGGGAATGGTATGGAAACCAACATCAGGGTTACAGCGGAAGATATAAAGTTCTACCTGGGGGCCTCGATTGAAAGGACAGAAAGGTTATATTCAGCGAATAAAAGGTATCCTCTTTCACCGGATTTCAAAATAGTTCACATACTCTCATTTGAAGACGAGGGGAATTGGGAGTTTGATATTGGCGGGATTTATTATGGGAGGCAATATCTGAGCAATGGCACCCGCGTTCGCCAGTATGCAACGTATGAGGCTGCTTTCATTAAAAAATTAGGTAATTTGAAAGTGGTAGTGAATTGTGAAAACATCGGCAGCATAAAACAATCAGACTATATGCCGCTGGTAGTTCCTTCACCATCAGGACCAAAATTTAATGAAGTGTGGGCTCCGGTTGACGGGAGAATGTTTGTGGTTACGGTGTTGTACAATTTATAGGATCACCATTGGAACCTGCTGTAAAGAACCCGATCAGTTTGCCGGGCTCAGTCTTAAAAATTCCAAATTGAAATCAATATATTCTTTAATAAGGAGAAAATCTCTGTCAGTTGTCATCAGAGCGAGGTTATTGTTCACACAAAGAGAGCAAAGCAAAAAATCGGTAGGGGAGCCCTGAATTCCCTTGGCACGGCAGATATTTGAAAACGCGGCAGCAAGTTCATAATCGACCAAATTTATTTCTAAATCCACAAAAGTGTGGAGCCTGTTTTTCAGGAAGCCGATTTGTTTTGTGTTTTTAATCCCGGTGAGCACTTCCTTTCTGATGGGACCGCACAAGCCAGCCGCGCTCCGAGTGATGAAATCTGTCAGTTGTCCAACTATCTGTTCATTTCCGGGCGCCTGTCTTCTCAGAGCAAGTGACCACACTGAAGTGTAAACCAGATATTTCACCCTATCGAGCGTTCTTTTTTGTAATCATACGATTCATCATATTCAATTGTTCCAAACAATTCTATGATTTTCTGCTGTTCACGTGCCCTTATATATTCTTTGAGAGCTGCGGTGACCGCTTCCTTTTTCGTTTTATGTTTCCCAATTTTAACTGCTTTATTGATCAAATTGTCATCAAGCGCAAGGTTTGTTGCCATAGGGCCTTCTCATTGTTACACATTGTGTCACACTATGTAATCAGGAAGCCGTTACAAAAACAAGCATAAAAAATCGACACCCGGGTCTTAAACCACAACCTATGCCTCAGCACCAATAAGTCTTCCCACCGCTTTTCTGGTTACACCCAATGCAAAGAGCGAGCGTACCAACAGATCAACTGATACTGAGGGATCTCCCGATTCCATTTTAGCGACCCTGGACTGACTGGAGTTAAGACGCACAGCAAGTTCTTTCTGCGTCATTTTGCTCCTTGCTCTTGCCTTTTGCAGGCTTTTGCTCAATGACATTTTCATGGCAATATATTCTGACTCCTCAGGTGTCAGCGAAAGAAATTCATCCGTGTTTCCCACTCGCCAGCCATTTGCCTCGAGCTTCCTTTTCTTGGTTGATTTCATGCTATCATTTTTCCTTACTCATCATATCGTTTAATTCGCTTCTTGCAGACGTCAATGATTTCTCTTGGCGTTCTTTGAGATTTCTTCAGAAACACTTCAAGGTTTATTACCGCATCTTCATCCAGACGGTAAATAACTCGCCAGTTGCTTTCTTCATCCGTAATTCTCAACTCGTGACAATGCGGACCGACTGAAGGCATTGGTCGCGAATGAGGTAGTGATAAATTCTCGCCTGCCTGTAATCTTCTCATGAGCAATCCGGCTTCCAGCCTCCCACTTTTAGAAAGAGGTGGAGTTTTTATTTCACCATGCAGCCAAACCAAAGGTTTGTTGATTGAATGCATAGCATAAACATATGTCATATTTGACATAATTGCAAGTTAGAAATTCAACGTAAACGAAGTAATATAAGAAGCGCAGTTGGATTAAATACAAAGCATTGGTTTGATTTAGTGAGCCCATAAATTTGGACGCCAAGTGCGCAGAGATTTGATATGAATGAGGTGCATGGGCTTTATCAGGTGTTTCTCACCTTTGCGAACCTCGCGCCTTCTTAGCGATCGTTGCGTTGAAATTTGACCGGGCCATTTATAAGGACATTAGAGCCAGTATCTGAATTATATAACATTGTAATTGTCTCCCGACCTATTTGTAAAGAAATAATATAAACTGTAAGTTTCGCTATATAATTCACGGAATATAACACAAAACGATTCCTGCATATGGTTTCAAAAGTTTTTTCCGCTGCCACCTATGGTATAGACGCCTATATAGTCGAAATCGAAACACACTGCGATAAACAAGTCCCCGCATTCACTATCGTTGGTCTCCCTGATAATGCCGTTAAAGAAAGCCGCGAGCGGGTATTCGCCGCCATCAAGAACAGCGGCTACACTTTCCCACGCACCCGCCTCACCATAAACATGGCCCCGGCCGATATACGAAAAGAAGGAAGTGCATTCGATCTTCCCATTGCTGTGGGCATTCTCGCATCTGAGGGTGGTGCAGTTACCACGCAACTGCTGGAAGACACGGTTCTGCTTGGTGAATTGTCGCTTGATGGAATGCTCAGACCCATTAGGGGTGGACTTCCAATTGCTGTTGAAGCCAAAGAAAAAGGCATGAAACGCATGATCGTTCCAAAGGAGTCGGTAAACGAAGCTTCAATTGTGGAAGGTATTGAAGTTTATGGATTGGAGAGCCTGAATGAGGTTGTGCAATTCCTGAATGGGGAAGCAATTTTTTCACCCGTGCAAAGCGACATCAGGACGGCATTCGAGAGTATAAACTCCTATCATGTTGATTTTTCAGATGTACGTGGACAGGAGAACGTGAAACGCGCACTTGAAGTGGCAGCAGCCGGCGGACACAATATCATTATGATAGGATCACCCGGCTCGGGGAAATCGATGCTGGCAAAGCGTATTCCGACCATATTGCCCCCGATGGAATTTGAAGAAGCCTTGCAGACAACAAAGATACATTCCGTGGCCGGCATTCTGCCAAAGGACAAAGCCATAATAACAGAGCGTCCTTTCCGCAGTCCGCACCACACCGTATCCGATGCGGCATTGATAGGCGGCGGATCTTTCCCGCGGCCCGGGGAAGTATCTTATGCACATCACGGCGTGCTCTTTCTTGATGAGTTGCCGGAGTTTAAAAAGAATGTTCTCGAAGTGATGCGGCAGCCCCTGGAGGACGGACGCGTGACCGTGAGCCGTTCGAAGATGTCGCTCATTTTCCCGGCAAACTTCATGCTGGTCGCCGCGATGAATCCGTGCCCCTGCGGTTATTATACTGATCCCAATAAGGAATGCACGTGCAATTCGAACATGATACAAAAATATATGGCTAAAATATCGGGGCCACTGCTGGACAGGATTGACATACACACTGAAGTACTACCCGTGAAATACAAGGAACTCTCGGCAGAGGCTGGCGGCGAGCCTTCGGCAAATGTGCGGGAACGGGTCAGCAGAGCACGTCAGGTGCAGAAAGAACGGTTTGAAAAGTATTCGACCATTTTCAAGAACGCGGACATGCGTACCGCCGAAGTGCGGAAGTTTTGCAGGATAGATGAGGCAAGTTCGGAGTTATTGAAAATCGCGATGACAAAACATGGACTTTCCGCACGCGCCTATGACAGAATTTTGAAGGTTAGCCGCACCATAGCCGATTTGGAAGGATGTGAGAAGATCCAGGCCGCGCATGTGAGCGAAGCAATACAGTACCGGAGCTTGGACCGGCAGTTGTGGAAACATTGAACCATAATGGCCTCTTCGATACATCCATCGGTAAACTCTGGATACTCTGAGACTGAATAAGTAGTTTGTAAATAATGAAAGGTATCCATGCCCTCTAGTTCGTGAAGAGAGCACCGAGGTCATGGAAAAGAATATATAAGATTGGAAAAGGACCACTAGACCAAAAAACTTTTACCATACACAAGGATTTTTCATGACGAGGAATAGCTGCGCTGACAGCAGTTAAATTTAAATAATTTACAATTCGGAGGTTAACAATGAAAAGGCTTGGTGGGATAATTTATTGCGTCTTTTGTTTTATTATATTTATTTATCCTTCGTACATAGAAGGCCAGACTAATGTCAGCGGCACTATTACAACAAATACACTTTGGGACTTAAGTTCAAGCCCATATATTGTGACTGGCTCAGTTACAGTGGCAAATGGAGCACAGTTAACAATTGAACCGGGAGTGATAATAAAGTTTTCTGCAGGTACAGGCTTATCTATTGATGGCGAAATTAATGCCAGAGGGACTTCCGATAAACAAATATTATTTACAAGTATTTCCTTAAATCCTACGCCGGGTGATTGGGCATATATCTACTTTAGTGAAAACAGCAAGCAGAATGTGTATAGTGGGAAAAATTATTCAGGCGGTTGCATTTTGGAATATTGTACAATTGAATATGCAGGAAGCAATAGCGGGAGTCTATTCCTTGAAAAACGAGCAGCACCATTTCTTAAAGATATCATCATACGATATAGCAATTCTGATGGTATATATTCCGAAAATTATAGAGACCAAATTGGGGTCCAAATAATACCGGTTGTAAACTCCTTAATAATCAACAACAAGTCATATGGCATTTATGCCTGCTGGAGCAGCAGTTGGGCTCTCTTTAATACAACACTTAGCCAAAATGGTGGTGTCGGCTTACTCGGAGATACTTATAGCTCAGCATCTTTTGACAGCTGTACAATCTCGAATAATAGCGTGGGGATTTCTCTATGGTCCAATGTAGTTATCTCCAATTCAATAATTGCGAATAATTCAAATGACGGTATTGATTTACCAAGCTATATGAGCGTTTCGAATATTCGTGCCTATAATTGTAATTTTTTCAATAATGGAGGGGCAGCAATCAATCTATATGGCGATAAAGGCGTCAGCACAATTCAGGGTTGTATTTTTGCAGGCAACGGAACAGATATTCTTTACAATCCAAAACCAACTCGAGAATCAAGCGGAAACGGCCCAATAAAAAATAATATATTTATTGACAGCAAAAGTTGTCAGTCAATTAATTTCATTATGTCTAATGCTCCGGCAATTCAAATAACAAACAATGTTTTTATAAGTAATTCGACTAATGCTATACTTTGTACGCAAAATGATGTGCAATTTTCAAACAATTTAGTTATTTGTAGCAATAGCGAGTCCACTCAGAATGGGAAACTGGTATTTTTGAAAGCTCCGTCCGTGTTTAATCAAAATAATCTCCTTAACAATACAAAGACGTTTGATATCTATGATAATATAGGGACTTCTTCCGGGGACATAAATGCGAGCAATAATTACTGGAATACATTGAATACTGATTCAGTCAGGGCAAGAATATATGACTGGTATATAGATTCGACAAAAAGCAAAGTTAATTATTTGCCAATCCTATCCTTTCCGAATACTTCAGCACCTATTTCTCCACCCTTACCTGTTGCAAAAGCACAGGCACCGGGAGGAGTGAAAATACAGTGGAAAGCCAATAAAGAAAGCGATTTAGCTGGTTATAAGATATATTGGGGAAACTATACCGGTTACTCTTTCTTAAATTGTGTCGATGTGGGAAATGTAACCACATATATTTTAAATGGAGCACAAATAAATGATACAATTGCAGTAACCGCATATGATAAAGGAGCAACCAGTACGAATGCACAATGTATGGGAAATGAAAGCTGGTTTTCCATCGCCGTATCAGGATATCTTAACCTTCTATCACCAACTGGCGGTGAAAAATGGCTTTCCACATCTCAGCAAACAATCAAATGGGAAAATTTCGGCGTAACTAACATAAAAATCGAATATTCGTCAAATAATGGGACAACTTGGAATACTATAGCTGACAGTTATTCAGCATCAGCTGAAAATTACATATGGACAACCCCGGATTCATTTTCCGGATCGTGTAAAATCAGAATAAGCGACGCGTCAAATGCATCAATCCATGATGTGAGCCCAGGAACTTTCTCAGTAATTGGTGTAAAACTTCTGGCTCCAAATGGCGGGGAATATTGGAGAGCAGGTTTTGTAAAATATATTACTTGGGCCTGTGGTGGAGCCTCCAATATAAAATTAGAATATTCTACAGATAACGGATCTACCTGGAATATTGTAATTGATACTATTCCAGCATCATCCGGGTCCTATGCCTGGACAATTCCATCATTGATCTTCACCCAGTGCCTAGTGCGGGCTACCGATCTTCCGACGGGTAATTCTGATATAAGTGACAATACCTTTACTATCGCGACATCTAACTCCTGGCAGATACAAATTACTGAAAATGACATTGGCAATGCCACACAAACGCTAAACTTTGGACTTGATTCGACGGCCACCGATGGTCTAGATCCATCTCTTGGTGAAGTTAGTCTGCCACCACCGCCACCAGGCAATTTCATCGATGCACGGTTTGCATTGCCAAACAACATTGACTATTCTCTGAAAGACTTCCGTAGTGATACCAATAGATATGTTACCTGGATACTAAGTTTTCAGGCAGGCACTGGTTATTCACTGACGTTTACCTGGAACCATGCTGCTTTACCTTCAGGAACATTTATTATTTCTGATAGGATTACCGGGGAACTTATCCATACTGACATGAAAACCACTGATTCACTTATTATTTCAACTTCAGCATATTCCTCATTGAAGATTACCTACTTCAAACAAATCAGCAAAGATGTTTCTCTGTCGAGTGGATGGAACTTATTTGGTATTCCACTAAAAGCTGCCGACATGAGTAGTACTGCTTTGCTGCCTAGTGCTGTCTCTCCTGTTTATGGCTATACTACCGCATACAATACCGTTGCTACTCTGGTCAACGGAACTGGCTATTGGGTCAGATATCCTGCCGGAGTGAACACCATTTGGGGTGATCAAGTCAAATCAACTACAATTCCGCTTGTTACCGGCTGGAATATGGTAAGCGTGTATGATGTTGAAGCACCCGTTACTGCATTAACGACGACGCCCAACGGAATACTCAGTTCATTTTTTTTCGGGTTCAACAATGGATATTCAATTCCAACTACATTGTTGCCCGGTAAAGGATATTGGATTCGAGCTTCACAACCAGGAGTTATTAAACTGGGATATACACCTAAGATAATCGCTCAACCAAACGCTATTGATCCCAAATGGCATACTATCAAGATAACTGATGCAGCGGGATGCACGGCCAGCCTTTATCTGGCCACTTCACCGGTTGCCACAGTCAACTATGGATTACCTCCTGTACCGCCGGCTGGCCTATTCGACGTTCGATTTGCATCACAGACATCAGTTGAAAATTCAACTGAAGTTCGAAAGGATATTTTGATCCGCGGAGCAATGTATCCAGTAGTACTCAGTGTATGTGGTGTTGATCTTAAAGTAAAAGACAATGTAACCGGTAAGCTTATTAATTCAATTGTGAAAGCAGGCTCTTCTATCACTATTCCGAATGCGAATATCACAATTATTGAAGTTATACCTGATTATAAATCGGTGACCTATGAGTTGCAGCAAAATTTTCCTAATCCGTTCAATCCGACAACAACGATAAAGTACTCAGTACCGGAAAAAACGCTAATTAAATTGAATGTCTATAATCAATTAGGTCAGCAGGTCGTTGCATTAATTAATGAGGTGAAGGATGCGGGGACATACTCGATTGAATGGAACGCAGCTAATCTTGCATCCGGAGTATATTTCTATGAACTCTGCACTCCAAATTTTCGGTCTGTTAAGAAACTCTTGTTAATGAAATAGCGTCTTACTCGACAATGTAAGTACGGTTGTTACACCTCGTACGACCCCGGCCTGTTTTACGCAGGCCGGGTTGAGAACAGCATTAAAGGTGACTAAAAGCATAAAATGACTCATTCGATGTATATTGGTGAAGGAGATTGAACGGTGAGTTGTGGAAAAATATAAAAACAGAACTGATAGTGAATTAAGCGAATAAATAGTATTGAACAACGCAAGATTGAATAATTTATGCAGTATATACGACCAGATTTCTTATACAAATATCGCCCAATTAACCCTCATAGTCTCAATATAATTCTTTCAAATGAAGTATATTTTTCTTCAATACCAGACCTAAACGATCCATTCGATTGCAATGTAATGCCGAAATTAGATGTCACTAATTGGGAAATACAAGCTAAAAGACACCCGAAAATCAATTGGTCTGATCCAATGAAGTTGATGCAAGAACAATTTACCATCAGTTATGAGAATATCAGGGGAAATATTAAAATATTCTGTCTATCGGAATTAAATAGTAACGTTCTGATGTTTTCGCATTACGCAGATAGCCATAAAGGTATTTGTCTCGAATTCAAGGTAAGTGATGACCCATTTTTTGAATATTTGGAGCGCGTAAATTATCCGGATGATTATCCGCTCTTCAGTGCATTTTCAGGAGATATGAATAACAATGGCAAAAAATTAATAGAGATCGAAGTCTTAATAAAATCGAAGCAGTGGAGCTATGAAAAAGAATGGCGAATTTTAACAAAAGAGCAGGATAATGTTCAAAAATACCCGGCAGAATTACTGAATTCTGTTATTTTCGGATATCGCACCTCTACTGAAGATAAAAAACTAATTGAACATATTGCTAAAGCTAGAAATCCTCAAATCGAGTTGAAACAGGCTATTAAAAAAGATGGATCTTTTGAACTTGAGATCGTCCCTTACAAAAACTAGCTGAAGAAAGCTTCAGCGAGCGAGCAAGCGAGAGAGAGAGAGAGAGAGAGAGAGAGAGAGAGTCCCTTATCTTTTTTGCCGGTGAGTTCCTGATAAATTGCATATTTACATATGAGAGCTTCCATTAGCATAGTGTTCGAATGACTTAAAAGCATAATTGCCTTTGTATTAACGTGCCTACACTTCGATAAAACAGAGCTAACAGTGTTCCTATGCCTTAACTAAAGTTGGTTTTGTTATTTGCGGTTATCTTTGCTCTCTGTTTAATTTTCGTAATATAAAATTAGGAGCTACTAATTGATGGGAAATATTTGAATATAAAGTGGGACGGTAAGTTAATATTCTTATTCCCAATATATTGGAGGGATAGCAATGCTTCGAATAAGGCTTCAAAGAGAAAAGAAAACCTGTTTCTAAGGGAAAGAGAATCTTTTTTCAAAGAAATGATTAATACCGAGTATTCGCCAAGGCAGAAGACAGATGCTGAAGCACTTTATAATCGTCGTTTTTGGGTTCCTTGGGAATTGAATGAGATAATAGCTTTTCTCGAAATATACCTTTTCGAAAATAAATTGTTTCCTTTTTTATATACATGTGGGGAGATAAAGAACACGCATAATTTTCGGAAAAGAGTATTCAAAATTGATGAAAAATTTTTCACCAAAGGGATAAACGTAAAATATAAAACAACAGATGATGTTGTTAATAAAATAGTCCAGTTAGAAAATCCGATTAAAGAGTTATTCCCCAGTTTTAAGAATTATTATTTCGATTTTTCAACTGTAGTAAATTTATCTAAATATATTTATTTCAAATAACTATTATGAAAATGTAGGCCTTCGCCCCCTCTTCTCTTTCCAAGAGAAGGGGACGGGGGATGAGTTCGACTAACAACCAAACATAAAATTCATATGAGCCTCAACAAGGAAAATACGATTCCGGAATGAAGAAATAATGACTGGGGAGGAGCAATTCCTTATAAAGCTTGGAGGTATGTTTTTATTTAAACTTTAAATGTGAAGATAATTAAAGAGAGTATTGACAGTCTTGAAGGATGTGAGAAGATACAGGCCGCACATGTGAGCAAGGCAATACAGTACCGGGGTTTGGACCGGCAGTTGTGGAAACATTAACGGAACTCACCCCCTGCCCCTCTCTTGGGAAGAGAGGGGTAAGAAAGCCTCATCATTGGCGGATGAAAGTGTTGATGCAGCGATATTTTGATGTGAATGTCTCCGGTAGAGAGTGAAGTTTTTGATGAGTTGATACCAGTGCTCTTCGAAAAGAAGAAAAAAGTAAAATGCAATTCCTGGAAACGCAGATCGTCGTCACCCCGTCTCTTTTTAAGAGAAGGGGACGGGGGATGAGTTCGACTAACAACCAAACACAAAATTCATATGAGCCTCAACAAAGAAAAAGAGCTTAGAGAAATCGCCAAAGTTATTTGCCGCGAATTGCGGAAGCGCGATACACCTGCCGAGCGATTATTTTGGGACATGGTGAGAGACAAGCAGTTTCACGGGCTGAAGTTTTACAGGCAGTTCCCTTTATTTTATGATCTTAACGGGAAGGAATCTTTCTTCATAGCTGATTTTTATTGTCATACTCATAAAACGATAATTGAGTTAGATGGACCAGTTCATGATTTTCAGTTAGCAGAAGATAAAATGAGAACAGAAATTTTGAATTCCCTGGGATGCCGTGTTATACGATTCCGGAATGAAGAAATAATGACCGGGGAGGAGCAATTCAATGACAAGCTGGAAAGCGTATTTCATCTGAACCTGAATGTTGAACAAAGATAAAAAAGGCATTGCCGACTTTGAAGCCTGCGAAATATTCCAGTCTGCGAATGTGAGCAAGGCAATAGGATACCGGTGTTGGACCGGCAGTTGTGGAAACATTAGCGGAACTCACCCCCTGCCCCCTCTCTTGAAAAGAGATGGGGTAGGAAAGCTGCATTATTGGCGACTGAATGTGCTGCACCTGCGGTTTCTATGATCTAGACATTTTAATGGGAAAAAAGCTAAAAACTTGTTAGGTTGGCACCCCTGTTTCGAAGAGAGCGGAAAAGAAAATGCAAATATTGAAAAATGCAGATCGTCGTCACCCCGTCTCTTTTTAAGAGAAGGGGACGGGGGATGAGTTCGACTAACAACCAAACTCAAAATTCATATGAGCCTCAACAAAGAAAAAGAGCTTAGAGAAACAGCCAAAATTATTTGCCGCGAATTGCAGAAACGCGAGACGCCTGCTGAGCAACTATTGGGGGACATAGTGAGAGACAAGCGGTTTCACGGGGTAAAGTTTTAGGGGCAATTCCCCTTGTTTTATGATCTCGATTTCTCCCATCCAATTATTTGATAAACTTGTGAATGGCATCATACACATCATCCTGAAAGATCTCATTCCTGAAGTCAGGGAATATTTCACTTTGGTCCACAATTGGCCCCGTCAACACTTTTTCTTTACTGGCATAAAAAACACCGCTCTTAAGCGTGTCGTCACTGATCCCGTCAACAATTCGTTTCGTTCCTTTGTCAAGTGAATGTGCCATTCCCATTAGAGGCAAAATTATCGGCATCATGATTTTATTGTAAACAAATTTATGCACTTTGGGAAAATCACTCGCTGTTTCTGTCCCTTGGGTGCTGCCCGGACTCATTGTAATAAATCTTAAAGACGGGTATTTCCGGGAAAGCGATGCCATCCACATTGCGCCAATATATTTTACTTGTCCATAAGCTAAAAGCGAATTGAATTTCCTGTCAGCGAAATATTGGCCGTCAATTATGGAAGTGAATTCCTCTCGTGAAAATGTTTTTAATGCCGGGCTTTTAAAGCCCATTCTGGGAATTCCACGGGCAGCTTCACTTCCTGCAAACAGAGCAACATTATTGAGCTTTTTTGCTTTAAGTAATTCTTCAACCAGTACAACATGTCCCAATACATTGGTTGCAAAAATTGTTGTTACGCCATCTTTTGTTAACGTTAATGGTGTCTTGCCTCCCGAGCCACCTGCGTTCATTATTAAGGCATCTATTGGTTTAGCCAATGAGGAGACCGCTATTCGGACTGAAGCCAAATCATTTAAGTCCATAACAATAATTTCAAAAATGCTTTTGCCTGTCTGTTGTTCAAGTTCTTCTTGGGCTTCGGCTGCTTTTTTTTCATTCCTGCAGGCCAGATATATTTTTTTTCGTATCGTTTAAGAAAGCTAACTGCTTTGCTGCATTTTTCCCGATGCCTGTATTTGCGCCCGTTATCAGTATTATTGCATTTTTCATTTATTTTTCCTGTTTGATCTAATATATTTAAGAAAATCAACTTCGTGCTCATCTGGTTGGACTGGTACCACTGTCAGCTAAAATAGATCGCTGAATTGTTCTCGGGTTACCGGAGCTAGGACTCCTGAAGACTTCAGGTATGAATATAGCAAAAATGCACATGATAGAAGTACAATAGTGAATATACTTCCGGCACATATCCATCCAAAATGATATAATTCGGCAGCCTCTGAAAAACGGTTTTCCGAAGGATATAACTCCCCACATTTAATTCATTTGGAAATAGCAGAATAATTTATTAAAATTGTACCTATTAGTATGTAAAATTATATGAATGCAAAAGAAAAACTCATAGAAACAACACGTGAACTGCTTTGGGAGCGTGGATATACAGCCACCAGTCCTAAAGTTATTCAGGAACGCTCAGGCGTGGGCCAGGGCAGCATGTACCACCATTTCAAGGGTAAATCCGATCTTGCTCTTGAATCTGTGCGCCAAAATGCCCTTGAAATGCGGACCATTTCCGCCGAGCGCCTGGCTCAGGGAAAGACAGCCATGGAGAAACTCAAATCGTTCCTGCTGAGACCAAGAAACATCCAGCGGGGATGCCGCATCGGGGGACTTACCCAAGACCCCAATTTGCTTTCTGATGAGGATATCCGGCTGCTCTTGCAGGATTCTTTTGACTGGCTGCATTCTGCCCTGGTCGACGTAATACAGGAAGGGCAGCGTAACGGAGATTTTAAAAATACGGCAGATGCCGGCGACCTCGCGTTTACGGTAGCCGCCGTGCTTCAGGGAGCTTATGTTCTTGCAAAAGCTTCCGCTTCCGATGAACCATTTTACAACGCGATAAATGGTCTTATCGGATTACTTGAAAAATAAATTATTCATCATAGGAGTATTATTATGAGTATCAAAATTGGTATTAACGGCTTCGGAAGAATTGGACGCCAGGTTTTTAAGGCGATTACCGACAGATATGGCAATGATCTGTCAATTGTTGCAATAAATGACCTCTTCGACACAAAAACAAATGCATCATTATTGAAATACGATTCCAATTACGGCATCGGCAAAATGAATATCGGCCTTTCCGGCAATAATTTTGTTGTTGACGGAAATGAGATCCGGGTATTCAACGAAAAAGATCCGGGAAATATTCCCTGGAAGGAAGTTGGCGTGGACATAGTGATCGAATCAACGGGAATATTCATTGATGCGATCGGCGACCCCGCCAAAGGGAAACCAGGCGCGAACGTGCATATCACAAAAGGCGGTGCAAAAAAAGTGATCATTTCTGCACCCGCAAAGAACGAAGACATTACTCTTGTTCTTGGTGTAAATGACGCCAGCTACGATCCGCTAAAGCATCATGTTATCTCGAATGCTTCCTGTACTACCAACTGCCTTGCTCCGGTAGCCAAAGTGTTGCATGATAATTTTGGCATTATCTCGGGAGTAATGACCACCATTCATTCATACACCAACGATCAGATGATCCTCGACCAGGGACACCGGAAAGAACTTCGCCGGTCCCGCGCCGCAGCTCTGAATATGATCCCCACGACTTCAGGTGCTACCAAAGCACTTGGTCTCGTGATCCCGGAATTGGCCGGAAAATTCGATGGCTTCTCCATGCGGGTACCGACGCCGACTGTTTCAGTTGTTGACTTTGTTGTAACCGTACAGAAGCCTACTACAAAGGATGAGGTAAATGCCAAATTTATTGAAGCCGCCACCGGATCGTTGAAAGGCATTCTTGGCGTTACCAAAGGCGACTTTGGCGATCCAATCGTGTCAATGGATTTCAAAGGCGATGAGCGTTCTGCAATCGTTGATCTCCCGACCAACATGGTTGTCGGTGGAAACCTAATTAAAGTTATTGCCTGGTATGACAATGAATGGGGCTATTCATGCAGAGTAGCTGATCTTGCCAACAGAGTTGCTCAATCGCTTTAATATACCTCCAGGCAACACTATTTTACCAAGGGCTTTCCCTGATAGTAATTTATCGGGGAGGGCCCGGTAGTTACGGTTGCTCAATTCATTTTCGCACCGAATTCCACTCCTTGTCAAAATGTGATGCTTTATACAAAACTTAAACTTTTAGCGAGCTGCGAAATGCTCTGGATCCATAGTAAGAGGGCGCACTGTTGTGATATACGAAAACACTTCCATAGCGGAAATCGCCGAATAGGGCGCCACCAAGCCTTCGAATCTCAAGAGGTGTTTTCACCCAACTCGATGTCTTGCTATCGAAATTTCCCAACTTCTGCAACTCCCGGTATTGTTCTTCGGTTAAAAGCTCAACTCCCATGGCTGCTGCCATATCAATAGCGTTTTTTTCGGGCCTATGGGCTTTTCTTGACTCCAACCCTTCCCGGTCGTAACAAACATTTCTACGGCCTGCCGGGCTCTCTGCTGAACAGTCGATAAAAAGGTACTCATCAGTCTTCTTATCATAGCCTACAACATCCGGTTCACCGCCGGTTCTTTCCATTTCATTGAGCGACCACATTTTATCGGTTTTAGCTTTCAATTTTTCTTGTACTTTCACCCATTCGAGGCCTTTATGATGTTTCATGTTGTTCTCAAAACGGGCTTTTAATACTTTGAGCAGTTCTTCACTTTGTCCGACGGACAAATTCTTTTCTTTGCTATTGGTGTTGTTCATGTTTTTATATTATATATCTTATAATAGGATGTGTTAAGCGTATAATTGTCTCAACTGATATATAGTTGCCTTGAAACTCATTCAATTCACGTTTTGATTCAATGAATTGATCTTTCTCTCCGCAGGTCTAAAATACCACGATATAACAGTGAGACTCAGAAGCAGCACCGATGGAAATATTTCATTCACTGGGTCGCCCGATTCGATGTGTGAAAATATCGCACCCGACATTGCAAAGAAAAAGCCTGCATATGCCCATTCCTTTACCAGAGGGAATTTTGGGATAATCACAGCAATAACTCCTGAAATTTTCCAAACACTTAGTAAGGTTAGAAAATACAGCGGATACCCCAAATGTGTTATACTATCTACACCCCCTGCTCCAGTTTTCATTCTGAATAACTGTACTGCTCCTGTTGACAGCATGCCCAGCCCAAGCCATAGAGTGGCAATCCAATAGATAATTTTGTTTCTTTTTGTCATAAGGTGTTATCTTAATTTATTTACAATACTCTGCAACCGGTTGTGGGCCATGTTCATGCCCTGAGCCATACCCATCTTTAGCATTTGGTCTCTGTGATTTACGGATTTAAATACAATATGCATAGTGAGTCTGCTCGTGTCATCGGTAATTCCAACAAATTCCAGAAACTCAAGTTGGACACCAAATGGCATTTTCTCAAATTCAAAAGTTCGCGTAATTTGCCGGTTCGGATCAAAATCGTGAATTACCCCAGTAAAACTGTATTTGTTTCCCTTAGCATCGGTCGTTTCAAATTGGTAACTGCCATGCTTCTTGTTTTCGAGTCGCAGCACTTTTGTTCCCATCCATTGCTCAACAATGTCTGGCTCCACATATGCCTTAAAAAGCAATTCCAAGGGTAAATCAAATTCTCTCGTTATCAGCAAGTCCTGTTTTCCGTCTGCAGCATCAAGTTTCGTTTTTTGTTCCATGGTATTTTGCTTCCTCACTTTGTTTTTTTCATTACGGCTTCTAATCTATTAAACCTGTCATCCCATAGTTTTCGAAACGGTTCAATATAGTCCGCTATTTCTTTTATCATTTTGGGATTTAAGTGATAATAAATCTCTCTGCCATTTTGTTCTTGCTCAAGCAATTTGCATTCGGTGAGTATATGCAAGTGTTTTGAAACTGTCGGTCTTGCGGTTTCAAAACTGGATGCAATTGCACCTGCTGTCATCGATTGCGAAGCAACCAACAGAAGGATAGCCCTTCTTGTCGGGTCCGCTATTGCCTGAAATACGTCGCGTCTTAAATTCATTGTGTAGCCATTTGACTACAAATATAAACGAGGTAATTTCAAAAAGCAAATTATTTTTTTTGCATTTTCATGGGAATAATTTTGGGTGTGAATTTGGGGCGGAAAAGAAACCCCGGAAGATCATATCTGAGTTTTGAAAAACACAGATAAAGATAATTTGCCTCTTATCTTTACTGCTAAAGGCATCAGGCAGCAATCCGCATAAACTGTCGCCACAGAGGTCTCAGTGACCTGAGGTTGAAGAGAATGATTAGTTGTTTTTCACAGCGAAATTTATTCACTTCCTTTTTTAACAGACCGCATCACAAAGCCCCACACCACCTCGGCACCCATACCCGCAAAAACAAACAAAAACGGCATGAAGGGCAATCTGAACCGGGCCCGGCCCGCGGCTCCGGTGATCAGAATAAAATAGACGGTGATTGCTATACAGAACAATGCCAGCACTTTTTGCCTGTCTGTATAAGATGCTTTCATTCCAAAAATTATAAGAATATAACACAGAAGCAAATAACCTGCTACCGTCAACCCAACTGCCAGCTCGCCGGGATTTTTTGCAGTGGACCACGTTGTATTTCGCTGCAACGGATTCACGTACTGTTCCAGTTGCGGGTCCTCAGGCGTGGCTTTGAAATGCAATCCTTTTGCAAATTCTCTGCTTTCCAGTCCAATGAAGAGGTGCACAATGCCAAACACGTAATCTTTAACAAACATCGCGGGGTACTTACTTATATAACGTAAACTGATCCTCTGCCAGTAAGATGCCTTTTCAAACGGACTCATCGCACCAATGTTTTTTCCTTCTTTTACAGCAAGGGTGTCGGCTTCGGCAAACAACCTTGTGAAAACATCTTTTACGGGTGACTTCTCCTGCTCCGCCACAAAGGGAATTACGGTGAGAGACATGAGGTTGAATGATGAGGACGTTGAAAATTCCGGCGTCCCATACAATATATAGTTGCGAACAAACCAAGGGGAGAGTGTCAGCAAAAATGCCATGATAAAAATGAGCGGGTAACGTAAGGCATTCTCCCGCTTCCTCCACAGGAAGAAGAGTATAACAGGAACAAGAATAACCAGGTAAAACGTTATGGGTTTTATGAGAGCTGAAATTCCGAAAAGCAGTCCCGCCAACAGGACGGGTCGGACACCCGGATATTTTTCCGATCTCTCAAACAAAGGTGAAAGCGCGTAGACTCCGGCAAGAAGTGCCAGAATAAGCAGCGATTCACTTAACAGGGTGTTCGCGTAATAAATGCAATAGGGGTCAACCGCATAGAGTGCTGCCGCAAACAGCGATGCCCGCTGCGACAGAAATTTCCGGCATATGAGAAAGAGTAACACGCAGGCAAGGCTGTCCAAAAAAAGTTGAAACAGAATAGGGAGAAAGGGCTTCGCCCCGAAAAGCGCATAGACTGTTGCCACATAAAAGGGGTATACCGGAGTTCGCACACCATCGGGAAAGGCTTCAAAGGACAACGTGAACTGGTGCCGGCAGACAATATCCATTGCAATTTTATGATATTCAAAGGCATCCACCTGGAACACCACCTGCCGCTCAACTTCAGGATCCCACGGCTGAACAATGAGAAAGAACACAACGCGGAAAAACAAGGCAGCCAAAAACAAAGCCGCCGCCGGATGCGTTCTGAAGAGTCGCGAGGCACTACTCATTTACCCCATATCCGCTTCCCCGCCGTTCCCGGCAGTTAGTTTTAAACTCATATAGATGCATTGTATTGTGCTTTTCTGTTCCAACTGGTTGTTCACAATGTAGGATACTGTCTGTTGATCCCATAAATGGGGTAACGAAATTTAGTCATATTTCTGCGAAAAATCAGACGGGTGACGCTCGTATGAATTAAACTTTTCAAATTTCCCGTCGCGATCCTGGAATAACAGCCTACAATTCATAATAAGCGCAGAGTTTTGAGTACAAAATCATCATTCGGGACGACTCCGTATTGCCTGTTGCGTAGATTTGCAGCAGTTTTTCAATTAAAGCACAGGAACAAACAAAAATGAAGAAATTACTGCTGACCTTTGCAACAGTATTGTTATTTGGCAACTATATACACTGCGATATTCTGCGCGTGCCGCAGAACTATATGACCATCCAACAGGCAGTCCTTGCAGCAAAAAATTCCGACACAGTCCTGGTAGCTGAGGGGACTTATTATGAGAACGTAAATTTCCGGGGGAAAAATATTGTTGTGGCCAGCAATTATATTTTCACCAGGGACCCACAAACCATAAAAAATACCATTGTTGACGGAAGTCATTCTGCCTATGCCGACTCCGGTGCTGTCTTCTCACTCATAACCAGAGAAGATTCAACCGCTGTTTTGGAAGGCTTCACCATCACTGGCGGAACAGGATCAAAATATACTTTTTCCGGCTCGGTGTATCAGGAAGGCGGTGGTGTTATCCTCAGTTACAGCTCAGCCGTCATCCGCAACAATATTATCATCAATAACGTGCTCAAGCCCGGAGCGGGGGTGAAGAATGGCGGTGGTGGTGGCATAAGCAGCATGTATGGCAATCCGCTCATTTGCAACAACGTCATAGCTTCCAACGGGGCAGCCTATGCCTGTGGAATTGTTCTCAACTGGTCGGGTGGAAAAATCAAAAACAACGTCATCTATCATAACATCGGCGCCGGTTCATATGGTGCGGCTGGCATTATGGTATGGGCTTCCCCGCAGAATTCCGCATTCATTGAAAACAATACCATTGTTGGGAATGTTTCCACGAGTACTGCCGGCGGAATACTCATCTACTCCACAAACCCCGTGGTGAAAAACAACATCATCTGGCGGAACAGACAGGCGTCCGGCAAGCAGGTTGTACTTCCGCAATACCTGAGCTTCAACATCACGGAAGAGGATTATTCGGCGTTGAACAAGGTTGGGGACCCGGCACTAATCGAGGGTACATTCCTCTTGTCCGATTCCTCCCCTGCCATTGATGCCGGTGACACTGCTGAAGTCTGCCAGGACGGGGCTGATCCCTTACGACCCGGCTATGCGTTTGCACCCTCGAAGGGGTTGATCAGAAATGATGCGGGAGCCTATGGCGGCAAACTTGCACAGATGCTGCCCGTCCCCGACGTCACTGACATATATATTTCCCGCACAACCATTGCGGTGCAATGCACAACCGGGCAACAGGCAAGTGCATCTTTCGAGTTGCTTAATCTCAGTTCAAAGAATTTGGTGATTGACAGCATCACCGTAAACAGTAAATTGCTCTTTTCCGTATCGGGTTTGGTTTCCGGAAACAGCATGGGCCTGTTTGATTCAGACACCATCAAGCTTTCCTTTGCTCCGGGGAACTCCGGAAACTTTACCGATACGGTAAAAATATACTATCAGGGGATGCCGGCAACCGGGCCGAAGAAAATTCCGGTAACCGGAACTGCAGTTGGCGCAGCAGATATCAAGGAAGGTTTGCTGCAGCCGGGGTCATTCCGACTGCACCAGAATTACCCTAATCCGTTCAATCCTGAAACGCTTATCCGGTTCGAGACACTGGAGCGTATTACCACTTCAATAAAAATATTTGACGTGCTGGGGAATGAAACAGCAACGCTTGCCGAACACACAGAGTTTTCTCCCGGGGAGCATACAATCAACTGGAGGCCGGGTAACAGCCTGGCCGCCGGCGTGTATTTTCTCAGAGTGACTTGCGCGACGTATAGCAACACTATTAAGATGGTGTATCAGAAATAAACCACTCCCCGGTGGGGTTTGGCATATGCATATCGGCTCTGAACTTATAGATCATTGATTAGTTCGCCCCATTCAGGGACGGTTGGTTTTTGAGTAAGTTCCGTGGGTTTCACCCACGGTTATTAACGTCATGTCCTTTCAGGACGCCGGAGCGTAAGAATAACGAGAGCATCGCTGCTCTGGAATTACTTATTGACTATTGAAACTCTGTTGTCTGAATGAGGTATTTATACACGAGGTTGTTGTGAATAGCATCCCCGCTATTCGACAAATCCGGGAAAAGAAACACTTATAATCAAACTGCGGCAGTCCGGAGGAGGGATTTTTTGTATGCGGAAGGAGTTTGTCCGGTTATTTTTTTGAAGGAACTGTTGAACGTGGTCTTGGAATTGAAGCCGGTTTCATAGGCAATATCAAGAATTTTGCGGGACTCGTCCTCACGAATGAGTTCCATGGCGTATTCTATCCGGTACTTATTGACAAAATCGTTAAAGTTCAGTCCGCACATTCTGTTTATGGTTTGCGAAACAGCACGGTCAGAGATTTGCAGATTGGCAGAAAGACGCTCGAGTGAGATAAGTGGATCGGTGAACACCTGCCTGTTGGCAAACAGCGCGGTGATCTTTCGCAGATTCTCCTCAAGTTCTTCACGGCTCATGCCGGAGTTTTGATATCTGAATGCGCCGATCAACAGTGACGGATTGTTGAGCGAAAAAAGCACCAGTGAGTTAATAATTATGAATGCCACAAGGAAGAATATGCCTGTAATGAACACACACACTTCCACGTTCAGAAAAACATTCCAGGAAACAAAGATCAACAGCTTAAACGCGAACAGTGTGGCAGCACTGCCCAGAAAATAGCGGTACAACTTCACTTTCGATTTGTCGACGTCTTCACCCTGCAACGTTCCGAGCTGACGCATGATGAGAAACGAATAACAAATATTCTGCAGCAGGAGAAGAGAAATAACAAAGACCGATTCGGGATAGAAAACATATTTCACAGTGCCCCGGAGAAGGATTTCGTAGACCAGGACGAAGAAGACCACCGCGAACGGAATGGCATGGAGAAGGTCTTTAAGCGAGAGCCTGAAGTCCGGACTGAAAAGGCTTTTAAAATATAAATAGAGAACAGGAGCAACAAGAAAGATGGCAAGATTCAGCAGGTGCCCCACATCATAGAGCAATATGCTTTTCTTTGAACTGATGAGAATGAATGAACCGGAAATGAAGACAGCCCACACCAGAAGCAGCGCGATAAGCAGCTTGCGGTTTTGCAGATGATTCCCTTTTTTGAAAAACAAATAGAAGCAGATGAGAACTATCTGGAAAATGGAGATGTAACAGGAAATTTTCAGTATCTGGATTACCATGTAACTTCATTTCTACATGCATGTCATAAAACAGTTCAGCGCCTGAGAGCAACAGGAATTGCTCTATCAAACATACGAAAAATTGGGAAATCCGGTTAGGATGAAAATAATGAAGCGGAGGGGCAGTCCGAGGCGAATAATTGAATATCATAGCCGGCAGTTGTTAATGATATGGACCGTGATTTTGCAAAACAGTAGGAATTGCAGGCCACTCTCTCGTGGTTAAAACGGGATATCCTTTCAAATGAATGCCATTTACCGTTTCAGTTTTTTCAGAGTCACACACAACCCCTGCGACCGGTAAAACGGGTTTTTGACTGAAGTTAAGACTTTAAGATTACCCCGCCCATGTTGCCTTTAAGCAAATCTTTTAATAAATTAAAAAAAGTATCTTGAAGATTACGCATACTCGCCAGATACTTGGGCAGGCGGATTTTTTCGAAGGGTGACATTTTCTATACAAAAAACAATGGACCGATATTTCATTGGTATTTCCAAAACAATTTATGCCCCTGCGACCCAGGTGCTCTTTTGGTTTTCAAATGACTTTCCCCTACGCAGATTATACACGCAAACCAGTACTATATCGGGTGCCTGCGACGGAATTCCATGCGAAGCACCACCAGTGTTTGCACTAAACGAGGGTTTCCCAGGTTTTATCTGTCATTGTTCTCTTATAGGTCAATACTAAGTAGCCATATACTTCCCGGGCACCGGGAAAAGCGTTTTTATCTTATTGTCACGGGTCAGTAATTTTAATCATTCATACATTTAACGGTTCGAGGTATTTACATGAAAAAACTTCTTCTCTTCGCTCTGCTGAGCATGGTGGCACTCGGTGGAACAATTCAAAAAAGAGCCATTGCAACCAAGGATGGTGGCTGGCTGGTTTCCAACACGGTCATAGTAAAAATGAAGCAACCGCTTGCCGATAAGAGTGCACGGCCAACTTTGCCGGGCGCTCTGTTTTCAAAGATGCAGGGCCTTGGTGAAATTTCCACCACCCGTCTTTTTTCCTCACAGGAAAAGTCCGCATCCGGATTGGACAAACTGTATGAAATCGAATTTTCCTCTGATGTCAGCCCCTATACCGTCGCAGAGAATATCAAGTCATCCGGTGAGGTAGAGTGGGCAGAACCCCGGTTTCTCTATCAAACCTCTTTCGTTCCCAACGATCCGTCTTTCAGCAACCAGTGGGGATTGTCACAGGTTTCAGCCGAAGCTGCATGGGCAACAACACAGGGAGACACCAGCGTTGTTATCGGCATTGTTGATACCGGCGTGCAGTGGGATCACCCCGATCTTAATGGCAACATCTGGCATAACTGGAAAGAAATTGCCGGCAACGGCATTGATGATGATGGCAACGGATACATAGACGATACTATTGGCTGGGATTTCGGCGGAGCCGCCGGTACTGCGGACAGTAACCCGACTGAAGACAAAGCAGACCACGGCACTAACGTTGCAGGAATTGCCGATGCCGTAACCAACAATGGAGTTGGCGTTGCCGGTATGGGTTATAAGTGCAAAATAATGGCAGTGAAGACTGCACGCAACGATGTAAGGTCTTCCACAGGTGATGCACTCATCTACTATGGTTACGAAGGAATCGTCTATGCAGTTGATAACGGAGCCAAGATCATCAACTGCAGCTGGGGAGGCACCACCTATTCTCTTTATGCAAAACAGATCATAGACTATGCGATCTCGAAAAACGTGCTTGTAGTTTGCGCAGCCGGCAACAATAATACCTCGGCACCTCACTACCCTTCTGCCTATCAGGGAACACTCTCGGTTGGGGCAACAGGCACAAGCGATAAACGCTCTTCCTATTCAAACTACGGTTACCGTTTGGACGTCTCGGCTCCCGGAGATGATATTTACAACACCTGGATGACCAACACCTATGCCTATTTAAGCGGTACCTCCATGGCTTCACCAATGGTGGCTGGCCTTGCCGGCCTGGTAAAATCCAGATTCCCGTCCTATACCGCATCCCAGATTGCTGAACAGATCCGCGCGACCGCAGACAATGTTGATTATTTGAATCCATCCTATATCCACATGATGGGAAGAGGCCGGATCAATGCAGCTTCAGCAGTGAATTCAAGCTCCGCTATCTCCCTCCGTGAATATAATATACAATTCACCGATGCCGATTTGGGAAATGGTGATGGTGTATTTCAGCCGGGTGAAACTGTTTCCCTGCGAATGAAATTCAGAAATATACTGAACGCAAATTCCGGTTTCACTGTCAGCCTGACTTCCCTAACTTCAAACGCGACTGTTGTAAACGGGACTTATGTGACCCCTGCACTAAACATGAGCGACAGTTGCGACAACAACACTCAGCCCTTAAGCTTTACGGTATCGGCCACAGCAGGTTCAAATGCCACCGCCGGCTTTCTTCTTACCTACACCTGCGGAAGCTATTCGGACTATGAATATATCTCAGCCATTGTCAACCCTGCATATTCCTGGCAGAGTGTCATTAGCGGCACAACCGCCAGCATATGGGGTGTTGATTATGCCAGTTCCGACGTGATCTGGATTTCAACAGACAGCGGTTATGTGAAACGCTCCACCGACGGTGGTTTGACTTTCCAAAGCGCAGGTTTTGTGGGTTATGGATCCTATTCAATCGTCGGGCTTTCCGATCAGACCGCGCTTGTGGCAACAGGTCCTGCTTCCGGCAGCGGTCAGATACTCAGAACAACAGATGGCGGCACCACATGGAATCAGGTTTACACAGCCTCCGGTGCCTGGTTTGACGCGCTTGCAAAAACAGATGCAAATAATCTCTGGGCCTTAAGTGATCCAATAGGCGGAAAATTTCACATTGTAAAATCGTCCGATGCCGGATTAACCTGGACAGTCTGTTCCAATCTGCCAACAGCGGCTTCAACGCTTTATGGCTTGAACAATTCCTGGTATCAGGTAGGCAGCACTATCTGGTTTGGTGTTAATTCAAGCACAACATCGGGGGCCAATAAAGTACTTCGTTCAACTACCGGTCCCGATGGCCCATGGACAACGGTTACCACAACACAACAGGGAAGCGGAACAATGGCCTTCAGTTCAGCAACGGGAAACGGATTGGTCGGATTCCCCAGTGTAGCAAACTATTTAAATAAAACCACCAACGGCGGAACGAGCTATACCTCGCTTGCCACCACTATTGGTGCCGCTACAGGGCTTGATTACATACAGGGAACTTCAACAGCTTACGCGGCAACTTCAACCGGTCTCTATAAGTCCACCAACAATGGTACGAACTGGACTGCCGAATCACTTCCCGCGACGGCCAGTGGAATTCCGTATTACATTCGTCTCGCCAATGGCGGGGTTAACGGGATCATCGGGGGCAGCGGCGGCATGCTGTTGCGGAAAATTCCAACCGGAGCAACACAGACCTTAACGTTGGCAGCTCCTGCCGGCGGTGAAAAATGGACCATTGGTACCCAGCAAAACATTACCTGGTCAAGCGCTCAAATTGCAACCGTGAAAATTGATTACAGTACCGACAACGGTACTACCTGGATTGCGGTAGTCGCAAATATTCCGGCATCACCGGCCACCTATGTATGGACGGTGCCCAACACGCCAACCAACCAGGCATTGATACGTATCAGCGATGGATCAAACACTGCAACGTTTGCACAAAGTGCAGCAGCTTTTTCTATTGCTTCACCGAGCGATGTTAAAGATAACCTGAAATCATATTCGTATGAACTGTTTCAAAATTATCCCAATCCGTTCAACCCCAGCACTGTCATCCGCTTCAGTCTTGCCTCGCGGTCACAGGTGAGTTTGGTCGTTTATAATCAATTGGGCCAAAGAATAGCAACACTGCTTGACGGCATGCAGGATACGGGAGTTCATGAGAAGGTTTGGAATGCGTCAGCATTTCCTTCCGGAGTTTATTTTTATCAGTTAAAAACACCGGACTTTACTTCAGTTAAAAAGCTCATGTTGGTGAAGTAAATCCGACGCGCTGGCTGATAAGCGGCCGGCGACATCGCCTGCAGTCTGTTTTTTTAAGAGCCATGTGGATTACGCTATTTACCATGGCTCTGTTTTTACTCCAGGCACGAAAGATTCTGCAGTATTCAACGTAGAATTTTCAGGTTTTGGAAGCACTGTTACGTTATGCTTTCGCGTTTATTTTCAGAGACTTTAGTAGAACAGATTAAGCCAGGTGCATTAGTAGCTTATGGTACGCAACAATTCCAATTGACTTGCACCCGATGAACTGGCTTTAGCCGCAAACCTTAGCTCTATTAGTGGCTAAAACCAATATTTAGATGGTACATTTATCTCACGGTTTGAAACTCGCGGCTATTCAATCTCTGAGTTTGAGTAACATGAGCTGGTAAATCAGTTTATTGGGACAACGTATTACAAAATTATTTATTGAAAGGACAAATTATGAGATTTGTGTTTATCTTCTTTTTATTCGCAGGCACTACGCTGCTGCATGCAATCGAGCCGCCCAAAAAAGGAGTGGCATTACCGCCAAATTTTCAGGAACTTAAAAAGGAAATAGAAAAGTCCTATCCAGAGGGATATTTCGCGGAGAAATTTAAAGCGCGTGCAAAACTGCGTGAAGAAATGACCAAGGGGCTTATTCCCAGAGGCGTGATCACCAAAGATACTGTTCGCGTGTTGGTGCTCATGGGACAATATTCCGACGCAACCACACTTTATCCGGCTGCAAGTTTTCAGACTCATTTATTCGACGGGCCTAATGCAACAGGCACCATCACTCAATATTACGAAGAGACTTCCTATAATCAGCTTCATGTAATTGGAACATGCAAAGGCTGGACCCCGGTTGCGGGCACGATGAACTCATACGTTGGAACAACAAAAGGGCTTTCAGCTTCGGGCGGACCGCAATTTATGTACGACCTTGTGCAAGCTGCAGATGCAGCAGTAAATTATGCTGACTATATCCAATACTATGACGGCTCAGGAAATCCGCGTATAGCCTTTATTGCGGGTATTCATCCCGGTGGTGATGCCGCAGCGGGAGCAGTCAACATCTGGTCTCATAAATGGACGTTCGGTGTGGTTACGGGCAATCAACCGTATACCACCAACGACATTGATCCGGTATCAGGTAAAAAAGTTCTTATTGACGGACTTTATGCGCTCGAACCTGAATTGAAAGGCACCAGTAATACCAGTGGCGGAATGTCTGAAATTGGAGTTTTCGCGCATGAATTCGGGCATACATTCGGTCTTCCGGATTTATATGATACGGATAATTCCTCAGAGGGCATTGGGCAATGGTGCCTGATGGCATCCGGAAGCTGGGGTGGAAACGGTTCGAGTCCGGAAACCCCCACACATATGAGTGCATGGTGCAAACAAAAACTCGGATGGGTCACTCCCACACAAATAACCTCTTTTCAAAAACAGTTTGAAGTTACCGATGCCGGGACCAACCCGGTCATGTATAAACTTTGGAAGAAAAACACCACCGGATCGTTGGAATATTTTCTGATTGAGAACAGACAAAAGACCGGTTTTGATAAGAATCTCCCCGGCTCAGGGCTGCTGATATTTCATATTGATGATGCAAAGAGTACAAACACCGATGAGAACCATCCGTTGGTTGGGTTAATGCAGGCAGACGGGAGAAATGATTTAAATACAGCAGCAAACCGCGGCGACGGCGGAGATATCTTCCCCGGCACTTCGAGCAATACTACCTTTGATTATTTATCGGTGCCCAACTCCAATTCCTATTCGGGTGGACCAACCTATGTTTCCATTCGCAACATTCAGCAGAGCGGTCAAAGCATGTTTGCCGATATTGATATTGGCACACTTCCGTATATCAAGTTCAATTCAGTATCCTGCAAAGAAGTTGTTGCAGAAAACGGCAGAGTTGAACCCGGTGAAACAGCGGACGTTGCAATAACGGTCACCAACAACAGCCCCGCAGCATCAGCTCAGTCTACAGTGAGTTTTTCAATTGCCGACCCCGGAATTGAAATTTTGAAATCATCTGTTACTGATTCAATTGGCGGATTAGGTCAAAAGACATTTACTATGAACGGAGCGTTTAAAGTACAGGAGACATTCATCCCCAAGACCGTTCAACTGAAATATACCATCTCAAGTGAAGGTGGTGTGATTTCCGACAGTCAGCAGGTAACACTTGGCATTCCTCCTGTCGTAGTCATTTCCAAAGGGGAACGGCCAGACCTTATAAAGTTTTATGATTCATCGCTGACCGCCGGTGCAATTGGAAATGAACAGGTGATGAACCGCCCCGCAGCTCTGCTATCGCGACGTAAAGTTGCAGTATACTTCAGCGGCCAGGCCACTGATACCATCTTCACTTCAGCAGAAATAGACTCACTGACGGCATTTATCCATAATGGCGGTCATTTATTCCTAAGCGGTCAGAATATGGCAGAATACCTCAGCAAGAAATATCCTGATTTTCTTGCCAACGAACTGGGTATCAGTTGGGTTAAGAGCAACAACATTCTGACGCAAAAAGCATACGGTAAAAGTTCCGATTTCCTTGGTCAACCGGCCACCGTGATCAGGATCAACGGCACCAACGGTGCCGTGAACGAAAAATCAACCGATGTCATTTCTTCCAATGGGCAGTTCCATTTATCGTTTAGCTATAAGGCAGATGGCACTGACGGTGCAGGCGGCTGGATACAAAAACCCTCGGGTTCCAAAATATTTTTCATGGGTTTTGGGTTTGAGAGCATGAACAACAATGAGTCAACGCTATCGCGCGATAAATTCATGCGGATGGTTTTCAATTGGTTTGATGGCATCAGTGACGTTAAGGGCGAAAAAGCTGCTTCGTTGAATTTCCGGCTTTTTGAGAATTACCCCAATCCTTTCAATCCCTCAACGGTAATTCGCTACTCAATCCCAGCCCGGAGCAATGTATCCCTTACCGTTTACGACATCCTTGGAAATAAAATTGCAAGTTTGGTGAATGAGGAAAAGGCCGCCGGAACCTATCAGGCTGTTTTTGATCCGAACACATTGAACAGGCAGCTTGCCAGCGGAATATATTTCTATCAAATTGAAGCCGGTACCTTTAAAGCAGCGCATAAGATGCTTTTTATAAAATAATAACCACTTCGCACAACGGGATTCCGGTCGTCTCAGGATTAAACTGATTCGTGAGATTTCTCAGAGAAAAAATCAGGAACCATCTCTATTTATCTTAGATCGTTGAGCGTGTGATACGCTCAACGATTTTTTTTATCACAGGCTGTTAAACAGCTAATGTTCTCCCGCTCAACTTCATCACTTCAACCCCGAACAATTCGGCATGTGCCGGTTCACAGGTGAATACCACAACCTGCCTGCCTTCTTCAGCAAACTTCCGGATCGTTTCTGCAGAGGCTTTCTTTCTTGCGGGATCGAGATTAATGAGCGGGTCATCCATGATGACAAATCCTTCGCGTGCGGCAAGCAGTTCTTCAGCCATGGCAAGGCGCACTGAGAGGGCAAGCGCATCCAGAGTTCCGGCTGAAAGCAGCGAAACAGCCAACGCTCCATCACTGCCCTGAATTTTTGAAGGAAGATACTCGTCAAGTGCAGGCACCGCATACTTGTCCAGAGTTAACCGGCTTATGTATTTCGATATTGATCTCTGTAATGGTTCAAACGTGTTGCCATCCAACTGCTTGCGAATACTGAGCAGTTCCTCCCGTATAAGTACGAGGGCAGCCGCATCTTTTTTCACGCGGTCATATGCCACAATTGCTTCCTGCAACTCAGCAGTCAGATCTTCAACGGAATATTCCGGCTTTCCCGCATCGAGCGAGGCATGAACTATTTTTAGCTGATTCAGTTTTGACAGCACCTCATCGCGCGTTTTGCTGTTTTCTTCATAATGTGCAATGAACATTCCGGCATTTTCAAACTCCGGGGGAAGCGGCGGGAAGCTTTCCAATTCCTGTTTTATTGTTTTAAGTTCGCTCTTCTTGTCGCCGAGAAAATCATTTACCTTATCCAAAGAGCCGTACTTTTCCTGCCACTGTTTCAATGAGCGCTCCAATGATCTGCAATCAGCGCTGATGGCACCGATCTCTTTTTGCAGTAGTGCTATCTCTTGCTGGATCAGTTCCTTATCGCGGGGTGATGGTTTTTGCGCCAATGCAGCAGCAGCTTTTTGCAATACGCCATAGTCCTCAGTACCCAGCGTCTCATTGAATCTGGTCTCCAGAGCCTTTAGTCCTCTCTCTGCTTCGATGAATGCATCATATTTTACAGCCAAGGCTGCCTTTGTTTCAACCTGACAGGATGCAAGAATAGTTTCAATCCGTGTTTCATTGCTTTTGATGGACGCGATAAGTGTTTCCACGGCTTCGTTGCCGGAGAACACTTCGACGAAGATGTTTTCGGTACGAAACGCGAAACTGCCGCTAAATTCTGAACGGCTCTGCTCGTCTTTCTTTAGATTTTTGGTCTCCAACGTATCTTTTGTCCAGCCGGCGGCAAATGCCGTATCGTTCAACCCGGTCATACGCACGTTCAGTTTTTGAGCCTCCAGCTTACCCTTATTAACCGCTGCCTCCCTCTCACATTGTTCAACAGTAACGATGTCTTCTTTTTTTATGATCTGCAGCGCGGCAAAACGTTGTTGCGTTTTCTCAAGTTCGTTTTTCAAAGCCTCAACTTTGGCAAATTTTTCAGCAGATTGTTTCAGTTTGGCATATGCCTCTGCATCCTTCAGTTCCGCTTCTGTTTTTGCTAGCTTTTCGATGTTGCCCGCTTCCTGTTCACGGATCATTTCGAGCCGGACTTCGCTCTTGGGCCACTCCTTTTGTATTGTGGAGAATTCCTGAAGTTCATATTCAATGCGCTTCACCAATTCCGCTTTGGATTCCCGCTTCTTGGCGCCGTTATAAACTTCAACGAAGTTCCTGCTGTATGCATCCAGTGCTGCAAAAGTGTTTTGTTCAGCGAAGTACTGTTTATTCCATGCATCGTATTCAAGTTCATAATCCTGCGCGGCTTTCAGTTCCACCTCTTTGCGACGCTTCTCATAGTATGCGGCAAGAATAATGCCGATCTCTTTCTTCCAAGGATTATCAATGTCATGCCCCTTCTCGGGTCTGTCCGATGCAGCATCCCAACGTGAAAAGTATTTGGCATGCTTTTCATCAATGTTTTTTTGCAGCGCATCAATGGAAATGCCATCTGTTGAAAGAACGGCTTTCCGGATCACGTCACCAAGACTGTTCAGCGATTCTTTTTCGTTCTTAAGCATCTCCAGTGTTGCGGAGAGTTTCATTTGGGAAATGATCAAAATATTCCTGGACGTAGCTTCAGGGAAGAAATGCTTCCTGAGAAATTCCTCCCACTTGAGTTCTTCATCAAGGCGGTGCGCCCCGTATTGAAAATGGAATTGCGGAGAGGCACTCCACCTTTTGGTTAGCGTGCAGTCATTCTTCAGGTGTTCAAACTGCAGCGATACTTCCGCATACGTTCCCCCGTGAGACGGATAATACAAACTGCTGAATTTATCGCGTTCAGGCTTTTTCATATCCGTCTTTTTGTAGAGCACTGACAAAAGCGCGTTCACGGTAGCGCTTTTCCCGGCTTCATTCGGACCCAGAATGACGGTGAGTCCATCGTTAAAGGAAATGACACGGTCCTGAACGCCGGCGAACGGATTGAGGCGAAGATTTCGCAGGATCATTGTTTTGCCCCTTCGATGAGTTCATAAGCAAGGTTGACGGCGCCCGGATCATTCGATTTATCGAGTACGTTTGTGAGAAGCATCCAGGGCAATGACCCCGGCGAATAGTTTGCCTCAATAAAGCTCTTATCGATATCCAACTTAATGCTGCCTGACCGCACATCGGCAAAATAAAACAGGCCTTTCAACTGAGACTCAAGATCAGGGAGTTTTGACAGGACATCCTGCGGCAGCCTTCCACTTAATTCAAGACGAAGCAGTGCATTATTGGCAGGCATGCCCTCATAGCGTTTAAGCAAAGCGTCCAGATCGGCTTCCGAAGAAATGGTTACATCGACATCAAAAAACCGATGCATCCCCGTTTTTATCTGTTCGTAGGATATCTTCTTCTGATCATCTGCTTCTATATACCAGGCAAAGCCCTCGTGTTTACAGTCAAAACCATCCGGCTCGGGAGTGGCAGGCATGAAATACAGCGGTTTCATCAGTCCGGTGTTTTTGGGCGCAAATATATGGGTGTGCCCAAGCAGCCACATATCCATATTGCAGGCGGCCAATTCGTTTTCTGTCATGAGAAAATATTTATCATCGTTGTCTGGCGAAAGTCCCTGCACGGCTCCGTGTGCAATACCGATGTTGAGTGTGGCATCGTTCCGCGTTGTGTTCGCTATCCAGCCGATGGCATTTTCGGCGGAGTGTTTTGAGCGGCAGGGTCCGGGATAGACAGTAAGCTTAGTCTGTCCGATCTCGAAGTTCATTGGAGATTCCTGTTCAAAAACTATGACGTGTGGTTTCGCGGCCTTTTGGAACCGTGACCAAAGGTTATTCTCGTCAGAATCAATAAAATCGTGATTGCCGGGCAGTACAAAAACAAATTCTCCCGTGAAAGCAGAAATAATTTCAGCAGTGCGGGTGATGGATTTAACGCTGACCTTGAGCGAGTCGAACAGATCGCCTGCGATTACGAACAAGTCACACTGTCGTTTATTGGCCTCTGCCACCATGCGTTGCAGGGTTATGAAGCGTGCTTCTATCAGTCCGGCGCGAACATCTTCGGAGTACAGATTGCTTGCGAACTGCATACCGATGTGGACATCGGCGGTGTGGAATAGTTTAATGCTCATTTATTCTGCCTGAATTATCAATTGGCAAATTTACAAAAAATGTATGACGAAACGGCATTGCGACTTTTCAAATTATATCTATACCACATCCGTCGAAAATAAACAGGCTATGTGTTCACCAATGGGATGTGACGATTTACTAAATGTATAGTACTTAAAACCAGCGATTGAATAGCCAAGACATTCAGAGGCTGACTTAAAAGTCAATTTTCGAATTTCTATCCGCGAAAATCAGTTCAAATCCGTGTCATCTCCCAACGGTGGGTGTCGCATAACTTAGGAAAAGTCATTGCGACCCCGCGTTTTCGCGGGAGAAGTGCCCCATCCCGTGTGCGGGGCAATCTCACGATTAACGCTTATAAACAAAGTATCATACAGCAGAATTCCAAGCGGAGTGAATTATGCGACAGCCACCAACCGGATCCCTTTTCGCGCATAGACGTCAACTTAAGAACGACTCAAAACCAGTACCAGCCATAAATGGTTTAGTTCAGGCGATGCTATTTCTGCACCTTTTCGTTTGTCTGTAACAATTCCATAGATCGTTCGCTTCCGAGACGGGACACAGCCTAACGGAACTGTATTTAATGAATAGATTCGATGCTATATTTATATATCGTTGCTTCGGGACTTCGCACGAACGGTCAGTATATGCCACATATTCAACCCCTGAACGGGGTTGGCGGATCATTGTCTCCAATTGATGCTACCAATTTACAAACCCTGACGGGTTTGGGGCATAGCGCATTTGCAACGCGATTAACATGGCTGTTACTGCTCCTTTTCGAAATCCCGTCAGGGATTTTATATTGGTAGCAATAGCATTCAGCAAAGGGCCACATAACTCCGTCAGGAGTTATACATGAAGCTACCGACCTGCAAACCCCGACGGGTTTGGAGTGAGTTAACGTGTATACGGAGATTTGTGGGCGTAATTCTGCGCTTAGTGTATTATGCGACACACGCCTCCGGGACTTCGCACGAAGTATACTCAGCAAGCAGAAGTATAGAATAGCATTATGTTTAGCAGCCAAAAACAATGTATAATTAGGGAATTCGAAGTTGAAAAGGCCCTGTCATTATGCGAAAATATCGCTGTTAAGTTGACGCCAATGCGTTTTCATGGGAATGACAGCACTTCACCATCTGTGTTAAGTTGACACCATTGGGGAGAGGGAACGAGGGTGAGGGCCTTAGACTTTATGAATTCAAGGACTTATACGACAACTTCGTCTCTATTGCATCTTCGGGTTTAAGCACACTGAGCTCAGAATTCGAAAAGGCTTCCGTGGACAGAACAGCATAAGTAATGATTTGAACAATTTGATTCGTAAATTGCGGCATTATATAATCATTCATACAAATGCACCATGAAATTTTATTATTTGTTTTTGCCCTTTTTGCTGCTGCTGGCAGCCTGTTCCATTTTCAATCAACAGTCCAATATGGGGAAGCCGGGGAAGTATGGAGATGTGGTTCTTCTTTCCAATGGTTGGAAGCTGACCCCGGCCGGCACCCACACGGAAATTGGCATAATGCCCTTGCACATGGTGATATCCAAGGATGAAAAGTATGCTATCACCTCAAACAGCGGCGCGGACAGACACACACTTTCGGTAATTGACATTGCAAAGAAACAGGAAATTCAACGCTTCAACATCGACAAAACATTCCGCGGCCTGGCCATAAACGGGCAAACAAGCGAGGTGTATGCCTCTGCCGGCAACAACAACGGTATCTACATACTCGATTTTCAGAATGGGGTGTTGAGAATGAAAGATTCGATATTCTTTAGTACAGTTAAGAAGGAACGGATATCGGTCACCGGTGTTGCGTTTGATGCCGCACATTCCGTTCTTCTGGCTGTAACCAAGGAAAACAACAAGCTGTATGTTGTTGACCCCGCCGCAAAAACCATTAAGAAGATCATCCCGATGAGTGCAGAGTGCTTTGACATTCTACTCAGCAAAAATAATTCCTTCGCATATGTTTCCCTGTGGGGCGGCAAGGCTGTTGCGGAAGTTGACCTGAATAAACTTGAAGTGACGCGCACCTTTGCAACCGGTGATCATCCGTGTGATATGGCTCTCAGCAAAAATGAGCAATATTTATTCACGGCAAATGCAAACAACAATTCCGTTTCTGTGATCGACCTGCAGGCCGGGAAAGCCATCGAAACGCTCATTGCATCACTGACACCGGATTCGCCCTATGGAAGCACACCCAACTCCGTTTGTCTTTCATCTGACGGGACCAGGCTGCTTATTGCCAACGCGGATAATAATTACCTTGCGGTGTTTGACATACACATTCCCGGCCAATCCCGTGCAATTGGATTTATTCCCACGGCCTGGTATCCCACATCATGCAGGATGCTTTCAAATGGAGAAATTCTTGTTGCCTCCGCAAAGGGACTTTCTTCACTTCCCAATCCGGACGGCCCAAAACCAACGCAGGAAGAATCCCGCTCCCCGCAGTATATTCCCTTTTTATTGAAGAGCACACTTTCATTCATCAATTTCCCCGATGAGCCTTCGCTGGCAAAGATGAGCGCACAGGTTTATGCCAACACTCCCTATGTCCAGAAAAAGGAAGTTGCATCAGGCGACCAGGAAGTGCTGCCTGTTGAGCACAACGGAATACCCGGCAATAAGATTAAACATGTGTTCTATATTATCAAGGAAAACCGGACTTACGATCAGGTGTTTGGCGACATGCCGCAGGGAAATGGCGATTCCTCCATTGCCATTTTTGGAAAAGCGATCACACCGAACCAGCACAAAATTGCCGAGGAGTATGCCCTGTTTGACAACTATTACGCGGATGCGGAAGTCAGCGCAGACGGGCATAACTGGTCCACGGCAGCCTACGCAACGGACTTTGTTGAGAAGAACTGGCCTGTTATGTATGGCGGCAAAGGCGGAAGCTATGATTACGAAGGAGGGGTGCCCATTGCAGCACCTTCATCCGGATATATTTGGACCGCTGTTATGAAAAAAGGTCTGAGCTTCAGAAACTATGGCGAATTTGTGGAAAAAGTATCCAAACCCGAAGTGCACTATGAAGCCCGGGATGCGGATATGAAACCGGTCACCTGCACCGCGTTTCCGGGATTTGATCTCGGAGTAAGCGATCTGTTCCGTTTCAGCGTCTGGGATAAAGATTTCACACGCCTGGAGAAAACCGATTCAGTCCCGTCTTTCAGCATTATCCGTATGCCCAACGATCATACCTCAGGCTCGCACAAAGCAAGCTGGACACCACTGGCTTGTGTTGCCCAGAATGATTTTGCCGTTGGAAGAATTGTTGAGCGGATATCAAAAAGCAAAGTGTGGAAAGAAAGCCTGATACTCATAACCGAGGATGATGCGCAAAACGGTTCCGATCATGTTGATGCTCACCGTTCGATACTGTTGGCCGTCAGTCCTTACATAAAACGCGGTACCGTAGATCATACCATGTATTCCACGTCCAGTATTCTAAAGACTATTGAACTTGCCTTTGGATTGAAGCCGATGACACAGTTCGATCTTTCCGCAACGCCAATTGTTGCACCGCTTACCGACAAAGCAGACTTCAAAACATTCAGCAGTGTGGAGCCAACAATTAATATTGATGAGAGGAATACAGCAGCAGCCTATGGCGCCGACCGGTGCGAGATGTTTAATTTGAACGATGAGGATGCTATACCCGATATTGAGTTCAACGAAATAATTTGGAAAAACGTTCGCGGAATTGCCTCGCAAATGCCCACACCGGTACGCGGCAGTTTTGTGAAGATAAATGAAAAACAACATTCTGAAATTGATGATGACTGAAAGCACCCATTCGCTTCTCTGCCTCTGTGCCAAATACAGAACAACGCGGGACTGCATTTGGGAAAATGCAGCAAATGGATAACACACATTTTGACATAATCGTGGTCGGCGGCGGCGCCGCGGGCTATTTCTTTGCCATTAATGCGGCTGAACGAATCCGCGGGCTGAACATTGCTATTCTCGAAAAGCAACCGGCACCACTTTCCAAGGTGCGCGTTTCCGGCGGCGGGCGATGCAACGTTACCCACGCTTGTTTTGAGCCGAAACGGCTAACTGCTTTCTATCCGAGAGGCGCAAAGGAATTGCTTCCCCTTTTTCACCGTTTCAATCCCACACATATGATCGCCTGGCTTGACCGGCATGGTGTGGAGTTGAAGAAAGAAGATGACGGAAGAATGTTCCCCGTTTCCAATTCATCACAAACAATTATCGATTGTTTTCTGCACGAAGCGGAACGCCTTGGGATCACCACCAAACTCAGCACAGCCATTAAAAGTATTAAGCCGGAGAATGGAAATTGGATAGTGACTACCGGCGACGACCGGGAACTTACAGCGGAAAAACTCTTTGTGGCCCCGGGAAGCAGTCAGCAGGTTTGGGACATACTGTCCACATTGGGACACACCATCATCCCACCTGTCCCATCGCTGTTCACCTTTAATTGCGCGGGTGATTTTCTTAAGGACTTGCCGGGCATTTCCGTTCCGAATGCGGAAGTGCGCGTTGCCGGTTTGAAACTGAGCAGCAGCGGGCCATTGCTGATAACGCACACCGGTTTAAGCGGTCCTGCGATATTGAAACTCTCCGCGTGGGGTGCGCGTGAACTGGCCGAAGCAAAGTATGTATTCACCATTAAGATCAATTTCACCGGCGACAGGCATACCGACCAGATAATGGACCAGCTGCTAAATTACAAAACGGAGTTTCCCGCGAAAGCGGCAACCACACATTCCTGTTTTGAACTTCCGTTGCGTTTGTGGCAAAGGATGACAGATACCGCGGGAATTGACCCGGGTCAAAAATGGCGGGATGTTTCCAAAGCAAAACTGCGCGCACTTGCTGAAATAATTACTGCATCCGTCATTTCCGTAACGGGCAAGAGCCCCAACAAAGAAGAGTTTGTCACCAGCGGTGGCATTAACCGTAAAGAAATAGACTGGAAACGCATGGAAAGCCGGCTGCATAAAAATTTATTCTTTGGCGGTGAGGTGATTGACATTGATGCGCTCACGGGCGGATTTAATTTCCAGGCAGCGTGGACAACCGCTTTTATTGCCGCTGAAAGCGCTGTGGAACAAACATGAGAAAACTCCTCAGCCTGCTTACTGCAAACATAACCTATGTACTTACAGGATACTTCATTCTGCAGCTTCTGCTGCTGCTGAAATTTCCTGTTGCCTATGCAAACGATTCGGGCTATTATTTCAAACTCGCACAGGACTGTGTGGCGCACAGCGCATTGTATCCGCTGCCGCAGCATTTATATGAAGATTATATAATTGCACCGTTATATATAAACGTTATTACCCTGCTGTTGCTGGTGTTCAATTCAAGCATCACCATCGGACTGTTCAACATCGTGCTGAACTTCACCCAGTTATATCTGCTCTTCAAAATCACAAAGCATATTGCCGGCATGGATATAGCCAAGGCAGCGGTCATTCTGCATATGCTGTACCTTAACAGCCTGGGAATGATACTCCTTAATTTATCCGACATGTTTTTCACTGTTCTGATCATGGCTGGTGTTTACTTGTGGATGCTGGCTGACAGCAAAAGCAAGACAGAGATAAAAGCCGGCAATGTTGCTGCAAAGGCTCTTGCCAGGCCGGGATTTCTTTATTTTGTGTCTGGTTTTTTATGCGCGGCATCAATCGCCGTTCGCCCGGTTGGCTGGGCCCTCGCACTTGCTTATGCTGTCATCGGCGGCATACGAATCTGCCGCAAGGGAAAAATCTCAGGACCGGCAGTATCGTTAGCCGGATTTGCCGGTTTCGTGTTGCTGTTCGGCTTACTGATGAAACTCTCTTTTGGCGAACCGGTATTCTCCTCCGATAACGGGCCGTTGAATATTCTCATAGGCGCCAACGACCGCGCCAACGGGGCCTATCAGGAAAGTGTTCAGGAGCAAGGCGGCATCGGTTATATACCAAATCCCGAAAAGCTGACCTATCATCAAAAACAAGCAATATGGAAGGATTCGGCTATTGTGTGGATTGCTCACCACCCGGCAAAATGGCTAATGCTGATGCCGAAGAAAATTTTCCACATTTTCGCGTGGGATGACATTGCCGTATCACGGTTGGTCACTCCGGATTTTAACCTTTATAAATTTGTTAAGCAGACAATAACCGGTGTTTCACAAACAGGTGTTCCCCCGCTTTATTCCGCGCAATTTATACTATGGGGTGTTCTGCAGGTAATGGATCATTTGTTTTATTATGCAGTGATGTTTCTGTTTGTTTTTGGATTACTGAAATACCGCGCTGTCTGGATCCATGATGCAAATTTGAAACTGCTGCTTTCATTTGCCGTGCTTGGTATAGCTATAACCATCACCGCATTTGGCGATGCCCGGTATAAATACCCCTATATGTTCATAATCTTTTTGTTTGACGCGCTATTCCTGTCGAAGCGGTTTAGCGTGGGTGACAGATAACAGCCCGGGCCCACTGACGGAGGAATTACCATTTCTTCGACTGACCGGGACTTCAGAAGACCGGTAATTGATCAAAATGGCCAAATTGATGGGAATTCAGTTACTTGCAGGCAGAAATCTTCTTTTGGGTTAGCGCATTTATCTTTATATTTGCAGTAATTCATTAATAAAAGGAGTTAACCATGGGCAGAGGTGACAGAAGGACCAAGCGCGGGAAAACCTGGCGCGGTACTACCGGCAAAACACGTCCCAAGAAACATGCTAAAAAGCCTGTTTCCACAAAACCGGCAAAGAATCAGCAATAGTTGATTTATAAAATATTACAAAAGGGATTTCTCTCGTCTTGCTGACTGAAGAAATCCCTTTTTTTATTCATCTTTTCTTGACTTCAGATAAAATCCCACGTTGGCAATAATAACGCCCAGTGCTATTCCACAGATCATGAGCGAGACCACGATAACAGGCCGGATGCTTTGCGTATCCGAAAGTCTGAAGTAGTTTCCGATGGTGATAATAAAAACGACCACGCCGAGCGCGATATTTCTTTTCAATGCTTGCGATTCCAAAACAGTTTCTCCGCTTGGTTATAAGGAATGCGTTTCTTTGAAATCAATAGTAAGCAGAAAAGTTGTTTAATGCAATGAGGACTTTAAAAGAAGATCTCATTCAGAATAACGGCACTTTGACTGCGTCGCCAAGTTTGATTACCGGCAATATATCTGAAGCCGTCCCGGCGGAACGGCTTCAGATGATTGTTCATGAATGACTGTATGATGAACAGACAACTATGTCTGTATCTATGATTCTCAACTATTTGATGAGTGTCATTTTCTTAATTGACTTGAAATCGTTGCATTCGAGCTGGTAGAAATAGACACCGCTGGAGAGATGATAGGCGTTGAATTCTGCCTGATAACTGCCAGCCGACTTTTCTTCGTCAACCAGTTTGACTACTTCTTTACCGAGCATATCATAAACTCTGAGCGTTACACGACCTGCTTTGGGAAGCTGATAGTTGATGACCGTTACTGGGTTGAACGGGTTGGGATAGTTTTGAGAAAGCGTATATTCCTTAACCACTGCACCACCCTTGAAGCTTATTTCATTGGTCGCTTTTGTGCTTTTTTTGCTGAGAGCACTGTGCTGTGCAACAATATTGGTTATGGAATATTGGGAATCGAAATTATTCGAAACCACTAATCTCAGCTTAACCGTCCTGTTGCCAATTCCGGCTGTATTAACTTTATAGGACAAATTATTATACTGGCTCACATGCTGCGCGTCAAACGTTACGTTGTCATATTCTCCAAGGAGTTCATTTGAATTGGCATCATATAGCATGATCCGGAAGTTGACTTTCTGCTCACCATTGAGAGCAAAACCGGCATTATTATCTTTAACAACGCCATACCTCACACCATAGGTGAAATTGGCACCATCAGTCAGGGCGAAGGGTTTGGTCTCGAGGAACCCATTAAGAGCCTGTACATTAGTTAGAGCAACCGCGTCCCGGATATCAACAAAATCGATTGTGCTGTTGTTAACCGTGACATCACCAACCGCGAAGAAGAAGGATGCGGAATCCCCTTTTACCAGACCCTGCCTTGCCACCGAGAGATTGGCTGAGGCAGACTTGTTCAAAGGAATATTGGTAAAATTAGGTGTTGTCTGAAATATATATGGGTTGGAAGCATTGCCTTGCAGTGCCACTGCACGAATGTCTGAGTACTTCGAGCCTGCATCATAGAACCCATTGCTCAACTGGATGTCTGCTCCTGTCAGGCCCAAAGACCGCACATTAGCCCAGTTAAGGGTGTTGTCAAGAATATAACTTTCACCATCGTTGTCATCCCAGAAACTGAAGTAATATTTTTTCAGAGTATCGTTGAGCGGTTCGGAAATTTTGTTTATGCTGGGGTAATATGAACTCCATCCATATTGCCAGGAATAATAAGGATTTCCCGGATCGGCAAAGACAGTGAAAAACGTTGGGCCATCATCTACCAACATGTGCCCACGCCAACAGATCCTTGCACCGGTATTGCTGGCGGCTATCATGGACGGGTTGGTATTAGTGGCATAAAGCCCGTTGGGATCTACAATAACCGCTGAAGGAATAGTAATGGTTAATGAGTGTCTTGAATAAGCAATTGGGATATAGGCAATTTTACTGTTCTGATTTCTGAAGCAGAAATGAAAATTGACATCACCGAGCGGATTGGATGCCCTTTCCTTGCTCACTGCGATAGAGGCCTCATATGAATTTGCGTTTGTATTTGTTATCAGTTGAGGCGTTGTTGTACCGGCTTTCCAGGTGATGGTAAAGTTTGGATCCAGACTGGTCAATTCACCTGCTTTATAATAATACCCGTTGTTGCTTCCTGAATTCCTTTTCCAGGCAATAAATAAGGTATTTCCCGATGAATAGGTCACCAGTGGAGCCCATGCAATAACCGGTTTCGCGTTGTAACTGTCATAGGCTTCGGCGGTCTCAGAAAAAATGACCTGGCTTGACGGATATCCTTCGAATACCGTACTGACGGGATCAAGCAGGGCGAAACAGATATTGTAACCGGCCGTTGTTTTTTCCTGATAGGTTATACCCAGATAATTGGTGCCGTTCAGTTTTACATAATCGATGGAAGGACTTTTTGCATTTGCAGTGGAAAGAGGACAACCGCCGTTTAGCAGATCCCAACTGATGGAGCCGTCGGTCTGCAAGAGGCCCCTTTCGAGCCATACCTTGCCCATGCTTTCATAGACCATGAAGAAACTTTGCCAGGGAGACGAACTTAACGGGATTGAAACTATTTTCCGCTGGTTATTGCCCGCGATGGCTGATGACGTGCTTGCGAGCTGGCTTCCTTTAAGAACAGCCTGAACAGTTGCGCCGGTTGCTTTAAACACAACCGGGGTAATATCATTAACTTCATTCTCAAACGTCGCACTGCTTGAGGGAGATGCCTGCCAATTTTGGAAATAGAGATGGTGTGATGTTCCCCAAGTTTGGCCTACAGGGGAACTGATTGAATAATAGGGAACATTGGAATCGTACGGATTCTGGTATCTGTTAAGAAATACACCTTTATAATTGGAGGAAACACCGAGAGTAAAAGGAGATGGTTGTGAGTGTTCTATTGCGGAAACGCCACGATTGACAACGCCTTTGGAGGAGCTTAAATCCCGGAACCAGGGATCGGTGAAAGTTATTGACCCGGAATTGCTTATAGAGAAGCCTTCGATGCAGTTTTCAATAGTTGCGGAAACTGTAGTATCCAGCCGGGCAATGATCCCTATCGGCTGGGATGGGATATTAATGCTTTTATAATTAATGGGGTCCGTATTTGCCTGGTTCCACCTGTTATGTTTTTGATTTATTCCAGCTGCATTTACGACAGTAGTATCCGCCTGGAAATAGTGCGTTGAAGCAACCGGGAGGGCGAAAGTATGCGGTACACTATACGGCACAAAGCTGTTCGTCTCAAAGTGACCAACTGAACCATAGGACGAGTCGTTAGCCAGTTTTTGGTCAACGGTGACCATCTGTATTGGGGACCTATAATAGACCTGAAGTTTAACTGAAGAGCAATTGACCGACCATTTATAGGCGTACCCCTCGGTATACGCTTTAATGCCCAAGACAAATTTGCCGCTGCTTAGCGAACTGTTAAATGAGTTAACGAATACACTGTTTGCAGGGAAGGAGGATCTTACAGTATCCCGTGAATAGCCCTGCTGGCCATACAGGAAGCCCTGACCTTCTCCAATACTCGGCATCCAGGTTAACCGGTTCCACAATGTATCAAGGCTGGCAATATCCAAATCCACTCCCGGATTATAATAGCGGATATTGATGTAATGATTGGAAAGAATTGGTTGGTATAAAAAGAACACTGCTACTGAGTCGATGGTTGAGCCAGCCGGAATTGCATTGTTTAGATTATTCCATTCGTAAAAAAGCCGATACTTGGGACTGCCGACCCCGTCACATCCTATAAAAATAATACTACTGCCATACTGAAGTCCGCCAGGGCTTACGGCGTTATAACCATCAACCTTCTGAACTCCCCTTTTATAGGTGGCAGTGTCGGCATGGAGGCTTTGGGCTTGACAAAGGGGTGGCCAGTTCATATATAACAAACAGCCAAACAGCATAAGAAAGAAGTTGAACCGCTTCATGATCATATCCTTACATGTGTTATTAAATTAATGTGTAATTAATTGGCGGGATATATTTATTTTGCGGTTGCAAAAATAACGGGCCGCGCATGGAAATGCGCGGCAGACGAAACCTTGTTTTTGCAATCCGCCGGTATCTTAAGCCCGCCAGCTTTCGATACCGGTTTTTATTTTATCGGGACTAATGTTTTACTATTATTTATTGTTGTTTAATTCCTTTTACCAAGAAGAATCACCCCCTTGTTGTCCGCACTGCCTACAGCGCATACTGTATTGCCCTTGAATGCCATAGAGTAATAATTTCCGTTAATCATTTGTATATCTGTACCCAAATAGTCTTTCCAAGTCACCCCGTTATAATGGACCATATCACCGAATCCCCCGCAGATAAAAATATCGTTTTCATTATTTCCCCTTATCCGATAGGAATAATAAGACGTAATAACAGGCTTTATCTCCTCCCATTCCGATACATTTATTCCACCAACACTTTTATAGACCCCTCCCCCAACAAGATATAGCCTTGCGGTAGAATGAAACCAAAGTGAGCTGTGGTAGTACCAGGAAAGCCCCTTGTTGGAGACCACATCGGCACGGTTACTGCTCAATTTCAAAACCAAATTGCCATCCGAGGAAAAAATATTTGAGGCTATGCAAAGAACTTTATCCTCACCGGTTAACGGGTCGGTGATACCCCAGACATCCTGCATATCAAGCGTTGTTCTGCTCGCTATACCAGCCCAATTCCGTCCGTCATAGTGGGCAATTCCTCCAACACCGCCAACAATGTATATGTCATTCGTATCCTTCGCCCATATCTTTTTAGCTGAGACAGGTATAAAATCTGTTTTAACTTGCTCCTCCCCATTTATATATGCAAGCTGTGAGGCCACGCTAACAATTATTTTATTCTCGCTAAAAGCGTAGATCGCCTCAAGAGGAAAGGAATAGGTGTCAGGCTGCCCCTGAAAATAGTAAAACTGAAACGCGAAGAATTTCCATTCCTTTCCATTCCAATGGGCTGCGTTATTATTTCCGAATTTGCCCACAACCCAGATAGAAGTATCGCTTATTATTGCCACATCGTTAAAAAAGCTGCTTCCTGCCGGGCCGCCATAGATAAACGTCTGCCATGTGAAATTATGGCTGGTGGTGTCCTTCGTCTTGAAAGTCACTTCATCGGAGGTGTGCTGCACGCCTGCAGAGGAAAAGAGGGCCTTGACAGCATAGTTTCGCGAGGGGCGAAGAGAGTCGATATATACTGTCGTGTCGTTTGAGGAAAGCATCAGTGTCGCTGCGGTGTCCCGGTCAACGGTCATGTATATTGTTGCTGGCAGCGCCATATTTTCGGCGCGGAGTGAGAGCCATGCTTCGGTGCAGGTTACCTCGGTTGTTTTAAGGGTCACCTTGCCGCTGTCCACCGGTTTTGGGGCGGTGGCACTTTTGCAGCCGTTGGAAGAAAAACAAGCAAGAACGCAAACCAGGCAAATCAGGACTGACGGGTTAAACATTTTCGTTAATTCCTTTTACCAAGAAGAATTATCCCTTTGTTATCTATGCCTCCTACGGCGCAAACTGTATTTCCTTTCATTGCCAAACTGTAAAAATTTCCATTAAAACTCTGCAAATCGGTTCCCAGATAATCTTTCCAAGTCACCCCGTTGAAATGGGTCATATCACCGAATGACCCACATATAAAAATATCGTTTGCATCATTACCCCTGATTTGGAATGAATAATATGGCGCAACAACAGGCTTGATCTCCTCCCATTCCGATACATTTATTCCACCAATGCTCTTATAAACACCGCTTCCGACAAGATATAATTGTGCAGTTGAGTGAAACCAAAGCGATCGGTGGTAATACCACGAAAGCCCTTTGTTGGAGATCACATCGGCATGGTTATTGCTCAATTTCAAAACCAAATTGCCATCCGAGGAAAAAATATTTGAGGCTATGCAAAGAACTTTATCCTCACCGGTTAACGGGTCGGTGATACCCCAGACATCCTGCATATCAAGCGTTGTTCTGCTCGCTATACCAGCCCAATTCCGTCCGTCATAGTGGGCAATTCTCCCATATCCGCCAACAATGTATATATCACTTGTATCCTTCGCCCATATCCTTTTGGCTGAGACAGGTATAAAATCAGTTTTAATCTGTTCCTCGCCATTAATATATGCAAGCTGTGAGGCCACGCTAACAATTATTTTTTTCTCGCCAAAAGCGTAGACTGCCTCAAGGGGAAAAGAATAGGTGTCGGGCTGTCCCTGAAAATAGTAGAACTGAAACGCGAAGAATTTCCATTCCCTGCCGTTCCAGTGAGCTGCATTATACTTTCCGTATTCGCCCACAACCCAAATTGAAGTATCGCTTATTATGGCGACATCATTAAAGCCGCTGCTTCCTGCCGGGCCGCCGTAGATAAACGTCTGCCATGTGAAATTATGGCTGGTAGTGTCCATCGTCTTGAAAGTCACTTTATCGGAGTCATGCTGCACACCGGCAGAGGAAAAGAGGGCCTGGACAACATAGTTTCGCGAGGGGCGAAGAGAGTCGATATATACTGTCGTGTCGTTTGAGGAAAGCATTAGTGTTGCCGCGGTGTCCCGGTCAACGGTCATATAGATTGTTGCTGGCAGCGTCATGTTTTCAGCATGGAGTGAGAGCCATGCTTCGGTGCAGGTAACCTCTGTTGTTTTAAGGGTCACCTTGCCGCTGTCCACCGGTTTTGGGGCGGTGACACTTTTGCAGCCGTTGGAAGAAAAACAAGCAAGAACGCAAACTAGGCATATCAGGACTGACGGGTTAAACATTTTACTATATCCCCTTTCCCATAGAGAGAAATTCTACCGGAAATAAATATCTTAGTGAAACAGTTACAATTGTTAAAGAAAAAGAATAATGAAGTATAATGGTGGAGGATGCAAGATGCAAAGCAGGAAATAAACGGTTGCTTTCCGATACGGAAAACAATGTTAAAATATTAAACCCTTGAAAGCCTCTGAAATTCTTTATCAAAACAAATCCCACCAATAAAATTACAGGAAAATAATTATCTTATTTACTCTGATAATTTACGAAAAAAAAAAAATGAAATGCAAATGAATATTGTATCATCCATTGATCGCAAAAAAACGTAACCGCATCGAGATTTCAGAAAAGCAGTGAAACCAGGGAACTTCTACTTCTCACACATTTCGTCTCCCGGGGAGGAGAATAAGAGGAGAACAGATCATGCACATAAAACTTATGTATGATCTGTTCTTTAAAAATTGTGAAGCTTATCCTATCGTCGAAAAACCGGTATAGGACTGCAATGCTTTGGGAATAATTATCTTTCCTTCCGGTGTCTGGTTGTTCTCAAGCAGAGAAACCATGAGACGGCTGGTCGCAAGTCCTGAACCGTTGAGCGTGTGCAGGAATTCCAGTTTTTTTGTTTCTTCACGGCGGAAGCGGATGTTGGCGCGGCGTGCCTGGAACGCTTCGAAATTGCTGCACGAAGATGATTCGAGCCATTTGTTTTCCGCGGGTGACCACGTCTCGATGTCATAGCATTTGGCGGCTGAGAAGCTCAGGTCACCGCTGCACAGCAGCAGCAACCGGTAAGGAACATTCAATGCCTGTAATATGTCTTCGGCATCCCCCACCAGCTTTTCAAGTTCGTTGTAGGAGTCTTCCGGTTTAACAAATTTCACCATCTCAACTTTGTTGAACTGGTGAACGCGTAAAAATCCTTTTGAATCTTTTCCATACGACCCGGCCTCACGGCGGAAGCAGGCGGAATAACCAACGTACTTAACGGGAAGCTGCGCCTCGGTGAACGATTCATCGCGGTGAATGTTGGTGATGGGAACCTCAGCGGTGGGGATGAGATAGAGATCATCGCGTTCCATATAATACATATCGTCTTTCATCTTCGGCAACTGACCCGTTGCAAACATGGATTCCTTGTTCACCACAAACGGCGGGAATACTTCGGTATAGCCGTGCTGACGGATATGCATATCGAGCATGAAATTAATAAGCGCGCGTTCAAGGGTTGCGCCTTTTCCTTTGTACAAGGGGAAACCGGAACCGGAAATTTTTGCACCGCGTTCAAAGTCCAGGATGTCGTGTTTTTTTCCAAGCTGAATATGATCAAGCGGAGTGCCTTCATACGTGAAGGAAAATCCTTCCGGAGTCCATTGTTTTGTCTCAACATTCTCCGCGGCGGATTTGCCAACGGGCACGGATTCATGCGGCACATTGGGCAGGCGCGCCATGATCTCGTTAAGTTTAAATTCAACTTCGCCGAGTTTGGTGTCGTTATCAAATATCTGATCACCCAGCGATTTTGTTTCGGCAATGATAGCGCTGGCGTCACCGCCGGCTTTTTTGATCTGTCCCACCTGTGCAGAGACCTGATTCTTCTTTGCCTTCAGTTCATCCGTCAGGAAGATCAGTTTTCTGCGTTCTTCATCCAGCGCGAGGATTTCATCTACGCAGTCAACTTCATTTTTGTTGATCAGTCCCCTGCGTGCTGCCTCGGGATTATCTCTTACCAATTTTATATCGAACATGTTATGATGCTTTCGTTTTATTTAATTTCTGCAATGCTGTGATCCCCGAGGGGATTTCATTACGAGGCTGTCTCAAAAGTCAAATTTTCGAATTTCTATCCGCGAAAATCCGTTCAAATCCATGTTATCTCCCAATGGGATCCCGCTCCGTGGGGCGTGTGCACTCTATTCTTTTAAGACAGCCTGTCAACGCGAATAGTCAGGCGTTCGTTGTTTTCTGTTTGTTGCAGTGAACTGTTATTTCACCACAATGTTGTAAATTTTGTTCTTCACGAATATTTCGCGAACGATGGTTTTGCCTTCGATGTGTTTCTTCACCGGATCGAGCGCGTTAGCCGCTGCTTTAACGGCCTCCTGATCGCTGTCCAAAGGCATCATTATTGTTCCGCGAAGCTTTCCGCTCACCTGTACTGCAATGTTCACTTCATCTTCAATCAACGCCTCGGCATCAACTTCAAACCATACCGGTGACTGGAACAGTGAAACTTTTTTGCCGATGATCTCCCAGCATTCTTCAGCAAAGTGCGGTGCAAGCGGGCCCATCATGGTTATGAAATGTTCCAGCGCATATACCTGCAGGTCAACTCTGCACTGTGCAAAGTTTTTGGACAGGTCTACGCTCAGTTCCATCAGCGCGGCAATTGCCGTGTTGAAACGGAGGCTCTGAATTTCATTGTTGTATTTGTGCAGCGTCTGGTTTGTTTTGCGGTAAACAATTTTCTCCGCGTCATTCAGATCGGCAAGCGCGTATTTAGCTGCCGCTTTACCCGTGTTGCAGATATTTTCATGGTTCTTTATGAACTCATACATGCGCAGGATGAAACGGTCAGTGCCTGAAATTCCTTTGTCGCTCCAGTCGCCGCCCTGTTCGAAGGGTCCCATGAACATGAGGTACATGCGGAACACATCGGAACCGTGGCGAACAATGAAATCATCGGGGTTGACCACGTTGCCTTTTGACTTTGACATCTTCGCACCGGCATTGGTGATTGTTCCCTGATGCACCAGGGTGCCAAACGGTTCATCTGTTTTTGCAAGTCCAAGGTCGCGCAGAAACTTGTGAATGAAGCGTGCATAGAGCAGGTGCATGGTTGCATGTTCGGCACCGCCGATATACATATCAACCGGCGACCATGCTTCGCCCAATTTCGTATCGAACATTGCGTCCGAAATTTTCGGATTCAGGTAACGGAAATAATACCATGACGAATCAACGAACGTGTCCATGGTGTCCGGATCGCGTTTCGCATCAGCACCGCATTGGGGACAGGCAACGTTCATAAACTTTGCATTTGAAGCCAGCGGTGATTCACCCGTTGGTTTGAATTCAACGTCATACGGCAGTTCAACCGGAAGTTGGTCAACCGGGACAGGAACCTCGCCGCATTTGGGGCAGTGAATAATGGGTATTGGCGTTCCCCAATATCTCTGGCGTGAGATCAGCCAGTCGCGCAGACGGTAGTTGATCTTTCCCTGTCCCGTATTTTTTGCTGCAAGCTTCTCAACTACTTTGATTTTAAATTCAAGCGAAGGCATTCCGTTGAACTCTGCAGAGTTTGTCATGGTGCCGTTCCCGGTGAATGCTTCGGTCATTTCGTCTTCGGCGTTCGTTCCGGGTGCAACAATAACTTTTCGTATCTCGAGTCCGAAATTTTTGGCAAAGGCAAAGTCACGTTCATCGTGCGCGGGCACAGCCATAACGCAGCCCGTTCCATAAGTGAGCAGCACGTAATCGGAAACCCATATGGGGACGCGTTCGCCGTTAACCGGATTAATTGCATAGGCACCCGTCGGCACGCCGGTTTTTTCTTTCACCGTTGAGGTGCGTTCAATCTCGGTGAGCTTCTTTGCTTCCTCACGATATTTTGCAACGCCGTCTGCGCATTCGGGAGTGACCAGTTTTTCAACCAATGGCTGTTCGGGAGCCAGGACAACATAGGTAACGCCATAGAGCGTATCAGGCCGTGTGGTGAAAACTTTTATTTTCTCATCGCTTCCCTCAATGTCGAAAACCACTTCGGCGCCGGTGCTCTTGCCAATCCAGTTGCGCTGCATGGTTTTTGTTTTTTCCGGCCAATGGATGGTGTCGAGTCCGGCGAGCAGTTCTTCCGCGTAATCAGTGATCTTGAAGAACCACTGTGTTAAATTCTTTTGAATGACCAGATTGCCGCAGCGTTCGCACGTGCCGTCATTAAGCACCTGCTCGTTGGCCAGCACCGTCTGGCACGATGAGCACCAGTTAACGGGTGCATTTTTCCTGTAGGCCAGTCCTTTGCTATAGAGATGAAGGAACAGCCATTGATTCCATTTGTAATATTCGGGAACGCAGGTCATGAGCTCTTTGTCCCAGTCATACATACAGCCGATGGTTTTCAGTTGCCGGCGGATGTCGGCAATGTTTGTCATGGTGCTGTCTTTTGGATGGATGCCGGTTTTAATTGCATAGTTCTCAGCCGGCAAACCAAATGCATCATATCCCATTGGTTCAAACACGTTGAATCCCTGAAGCTTTTTGAATCGTGCCCAACTGTCGGCAGGTGCATAGTTATACCAATGCCCGCAGTGCAGCTTAGAGCCTGAGGGGTAAATAAACATTACGAGGGTATAGATCCGTTTTTCGGTGTCGGACAGATCGGTTGCATGGACTTTATGGTCTTCCCAGTAAGTCTGCCATTTGGATTCAATTTCAGCAAAAGGATAGCGCATTTCTTTACTCAATTCATATAAAAAATTAACAGTTCACCACGATGGGAGCATCTTCAGCACCTGTCGTAGTATTCTTTTAGACAGAAACCCTAAAATTATTCAAAAATGAAGGGAAATACAATTTATTAAAGCGGGTATTTTGGGCGGTTTTATCAAAGAAGGCACAAAGGGCACCTGAAAGGTAAAAATGTGAGCATATGGAAAGAAGGGCACACTGTCCGCTATCGCAGAACACGGATCGAAACGGATTTTCGCGGGCCGAAGGATGACTTTGCCTGATCTGAAATACAAAATTAATGTTTAAAATATCCTCGCTTCGATAGAGCATTATTCCACATGAGGATACCCAAACGAACCCGATGAGGAAACCGGCAAAGAAACGGATAAATATTCAGTCGCCGGAAAAAACTTCGAAAAATAGTTTATTGGCTACTTGATTTTTGTCTTCTTTTTCCAGTATCTTGATTATTAATTATGAAACATCTGACTAATTATTCATTCGTATCGAATTGGCAAGTCCGGGTATATTGGTGGCACACGCTCCAATACAGTACCTGGTGAGAAATTTTTAAATTTTTACGACTATTTAAAAGCCCTTCTTGTAACCAGGAAGGGCTTTTTTTTGTTCATCTGATCCAGTTCTTAAGATGAAGAGCAAAACAACATGCTCACTGAAACCGTTTTTATTTGCAGAAACGCAAACATAATTACATACAAAAAAATAAAGGATTATCGTTATGGCTGAAAAGAAAATTATTCTTAGTGAAGAAAAAATGCCCAAACAATGGTATAATATTGCGGCTGATCTCCCCTCTCCTCTTCCTCCCCCGCTTCACCCGGGCACGCATCAGCCAATTGGTCCGGCCGATCTTGAACCGCTATTCCCAATGGAGCTGATAATGCAGGAAGTGAGCCAGGAACGCTATATCGACATTCCCGAACCCATACGCGAAGTATATAAGATATATCGTCCCAGTCCGCTGATCCGTGCATTGGGCCTTGAAAAAGCGCTTGATACACCTGCAAAAATCTATTACAAATACGAAGGCGTGAGCCCGACGGGCAGCCACAAACCGAACACAGCAATCCCGCAGGCTTTCTATAACGCTCAGGCCGGCATCAAAAAACTGACAACCGAAACCGGAGCCGGACAGTGGGGATCGTCACTGGCATTTGCCGGCTCGTTGTTCGGAATAGACGTACACGTTTTCATGGTCCGGATCAGCTATGACCAGAAACCTTACCGCAGGGCAATGATCGAGACCTTCGGCGCCAAAGTAACTCCGAGTCCTTCGCCACTGACCAATGCGGGGCGCACCGTTCTGGCACAGCACCCCGACACCCCCGGCAGCCTTGGCATTGCCATAAGCGAAGCAGTCGAAATTGCCGCACAAAGCAGCGACACCAAATACAGTCTCGGCAGCGTGTTGAATCACGTGTTGATGCATCAGTCGATAATCGGTACAGAAGCACTATCGCAGTTTGAGATGACAAATGATTATCCAGATATTGTTATTGCCTGCGCGGGCGGCGGAAGCAATTTCGCGGGACTCGCTTTCCCGTTCATCGGGGAGTCACTCCGCGGCGGCAGGAAAGTTAAAGTGATTGCCGTGGAACCTTCGGCATGTCCAAGCCTGACAAAAGGTGTTTATGCTTATGACTTTGGCGACACCGGCGGATTGACACCGTTGGTGAAGATGCACACACTGGGCAGCTCGTTCATTCCGCCTTCAATTCACTCGGGCGGTTTGCGCTATCATGGAATGGCTCCGATGGTAAGCCATTTGAAAGAACTGGGCTTGTTTGAAGCGGTGGCAGTGAGCCAATTGGATTGTTTTGCTGCCGGCGTTCAGTTCGCAAGATGTGAAGGCATCATCCCCGCGCCGGAATCAACCCACGCTGTTAAAAGCGCAATTGACGAAGCATTGAAATGCAAAGAAGAAGGCGTGTCAAGAACTATCGTGTTTAACTTATCCGGACACGGGCATTTTGACATGGGCTCCTACTCGGCCTATTTTGCCGGGAAACTGGAACATGCTGACTTTGAAGAAAAAGAAATGCAGGAAGCATTGCAACAGCTGCCAAAAATTTAAGCAGTTTATGTGATTGGTTCAGATTCACGGGGCCGTCTCCAAAAGGACGGCCTCGTGGCGTTTTGGGAACTCGCACGCGTTTTACCAATGGTGAGTGTCGCATACAAAGAAAAAGAGCCTAAGCTCCTTCGAGCGACATATTTGTAGCCAGGGGTGCCAGCCCCTGGTAAACATATCCACCAAATTTCATGAGCGATTGGAGCGGCATAAATGGCTATGGAGTGAATTTCAGAACAGTAAAATAAGCTAAAGACCAGCATTTAGTCCGATACCATCTATGTTGAATTGTTGCTTCAGATGCCCCGGCAGGCGCGAAATATTTACAAAGTTAACACCCTTGCGCAATAGGTAAGGGAACAGAGGGACCTCATTATTGTCGGCTAAAAGTACTGATAAGCCGGCATATTGAATAATCGGTTGCATATCCTGCAGGCATAACCATCAGGAACGCGGGGATTTATTTATACGTCGCATTTTCGTTTTCAAAGCGGGATCGGATAATCCGTAAAGACGCCTTAACAATAAGGCGGTGAAACGGTTTAACGAAGAAGAAATAGAACCTGCCGAAAAAGTTATGGTACCAAACAACGGTGGTCAGCGTAACATCTTTTGACTGAGGATCGGCTTTGTTAATCGTGACGAGCAACGATACTTTGAAATCAAGGTGCTTGTCTTCATCGCCTGCGATAAGCTCATTGGAAGTGGAGGAAATGACCCTGAACGGCCCGACGCGCATTCCCGGCTGCAGAGAAAATGCATCCGGCAAGGCGGCTTGCTTTTTGCTCACATCACCGGTTTTAAGTCCGAATACCGCGACAAGGCTGTTCCGCAGTTTCATAAGAGAAGTTATCCACGCAGGCGTACTCGCTGTCATTGCCTGCATTGCCGTTGCTGGATTTACGGAATGTTTGGGGTCATTGATCGTGACCCGGTAGCTGTCCTGATAATCATATCGGTTTTCTTTTCCGCTGAGGGATGATATTTCGGGAAGCGTGGTTTTGGTTATTATTGAATTCACTGGTTACTATATATTATTTATGCACCTGGTTTTTCGCGGTGACAATTATTTTCCCCGTCATCTTTTTTGGTTTTTTTATTATAGCTCAGTGGTTTAATTATCCGTTCCGCTTCGCTGTCCGCGATCAGTGTTTCCAAACGACTTAGGCGGGTGCTTTCCTGCTTGGCGCTCATTATCCAGTAGAATGCGGTTTTCCTGTATGAAAGTGATTGCGCTTCAAACCATTTCCATGCTTTTTTATTGGCCTTAAACTTCTTTTCCATTGCAGGTTCAAGTGCTTTGGGTTTGTTTTCATAAGTATATATCGCAGATCTGTGTTCCTGTCGCAGGCTGAAGCTCAGTAAGCCGGCAGGTTGCATCAGTCCTTTTTGCGTAAGCTCCTCAACTTTTTTGATATTGACCGCGCTCCAGTTACTTTTTGGATTTCTCGGGGTGAACCTGATGGAATAGCTCTCGTCATCAATTGACCGGCGGATGCCGTCTATCCAGCCGAAGCAGAGTGCTTCGTCAACCGACTCCGGCCATGTAATACTTTCTTTGCCGCTGCCCTTTTTATAAAACCCGACAAGCAGCTCTTTCTCGGTTTTGTGATGTTTCTTTAGCCACGCCCGGAAGTCGGACGGCCTGGGAAAAAATGTGGGGGTCATACCAAAGCCTTAGATTGATTCTGTGATTTTAATTTGCGATTGTTTACCTGTACCGTTGCTGTCACTTACTATACTTGCCTGCCACCAATAAAGGTCTGATCCAGTATTTTCATAAAACAAAAACTAATATAATGCATGGTGAATAATTTATGCAATTTTGATTTTATATCAATTGGCACTCATCCTTCCAAAAGAACATGGATTCCGGCTGTAATTTCCGCGTGCGGAACTTAATATCTTTATTACCGTCTAATCCTGTATTATTATAAAGGCTTTAGCTATATTTCATCATGACAAAGTTGTTTTTAGTCTCTTTCGTTTTGACCCTGTTATTGTGCCGCGTTGGAAACTCCGTGCCGGAAAACTGTGGAGAACCGCATGGCCATTCCAACACCGAAACGGTACTGGAACAACAACACGAAGATGATCCGATATATATTGACAACGTTGTCGTGTTCAGCCACGCTGTCAGTTATATAACTGTAAACAATTCAACGCTCCGCCCTGTTGAGCCCCACTATTCCATCTGGAAACCGCCGGTAAATTCCTAAATCTCCCGTTCTGGCATCACATGAGTGATTTTTATGGCATTGCCATGTCCTGACCAACGTGCAATACTTTTATAAAAACCGCCATGTATCGAACAATGGCTTTATACACAACAAACAATTTTGATAAGGATAGTTATGAAAAAGTGCCCCAATTGCGAAGTAATAATGAATGAAGTCCTCAAAACCGGAATAGCAATAGATGTATGCCCCAAATGCATGGGCATATGGCTGGATAAAGGTGAGCTGGAAAAGATAATCGAGCTGTCAACTTCCTATGAATCGCGGAATGAGAATTCATACCGGAAGGAGGGTCATGATTTCTATGATGACGAAGACGACCATCATGGCGATCGGCATGATAAGCATTATGATGAGCATGACAGGAAAATCACTTATGACAAAAATGGCAGACCCATCAGGAAAAAAGGAGGATTTGCCGATATTCTTGGCGGACTGTTTGATTAACAGCATCCGGCAAAGGATGGTCCAGATCATTCATCCGGATGAAGAAATACGCAAAGCCAATGCGCTCAACACTATGAAGCTCGGCACCCGGTTTGGTGAACTGACAACGGAGTATCCGCAGCACACCAGGCTTTTTGCAGACTATCTGAAAGAGCAGGAAGATGAATGCCGGGAAATTGAGAAGGACTATATCATGTCCGCACACTTATTGCAGGTAAAGTAAATTCGAAAGATTTATCCGCAAAAGTTTATATTATAAAGATACCATTACAAATGCACAGCCAGTCGTCGACCGGCTAAAAGAAAGAAATTATGTTAACCTTACTTGACAGAAGTAATTATTTAAGAGGATTGTTTGTTCTCAGCAGACTTGACCAGACCGTTTCAGATTATGAGAAGAAAGCGTTGGTAAAAATTGGAAGTCTCCTGGGATTCCAGGCTCAGTTTTGCGCCAACGCGGCAGAGGAACTTGCCGCGAATAATAACATCAGCGAAAGACCTCCGGTCTTTTCAAATCAGGAGACCGGGCTTGCATTCACTGAAGATGCATTAAAGCTTGCCCTTTCTGATCGCAGGTTCCATATACGCGAATACAGATGGATAAGTGACATAGCCATGGTAAATAAAATAAAAAAGAGCTATTGGACCAAGCGGGCCCACATTTACCGGTTTATGAACTGGAAAGATCTGCTCTCGTATGATTTTGCAGTTGAACGACTTATGCAGTAAACCCAAGCGGCTAATCGCGTTGAGTGTGTTTCCCGGTTGCTGTCTAATTTTAAGTGTTGACGGTCAGGAGAAACGGCATGGCAAATTTAATATTTATTAGAATTGTGCTGCCTGAATTCAATATATATATACTATTGGGAATTAGTAGAATATTGCCAGAATTACAATGAAACAGTCTTTTGACGGCGGAGATTAACACATTTTCAGTAGTCTGTGCGGATATAGCGCCTTTCACAAAAATCATACTTGGAATTTCGATCGGTATAACTTTTCTAAGATGCGTGGTCCGTTGCGGCTGAAAGTGTAGCCTTTTGCTTCTGATACTCCATGGAAGAATAGAATACCGGCCAATGGAAATTCCTAGCAACATCAAAACCGGGTAGTTTATTCCCACCGTGACCAAGTCTCCAAAATCAAGAAGCCCAGAAGAAAGCAATGCCCTGCCTGAACTATTATATATGTATTCTGTCTGTTACAGATTGAAGCCTAGAAATAATCAAGCCTAACTCATTATTAATATCTTGATTCGAGATAATATGAAGCTCTTTAATCGATTCATAATTTCGAAAAGCAGCCTGACAGTCTAATATTGGTCGTAAAATTGTGGTACTGTGTTTATTTACAAAACGTTTGCTAAGTTCTAAAGTCGGTAGAATTATATTATCATATAAAACATACATATCAGTTCTATCCTCTAACCCACTCCAATATTTGTATATTCCAAAAAATTTATTGATAAATGGTTCATCAATAGAAACACTATTATCAGCCATCCAATAATCATGTAAGTCACGAATTTTGCTGACGCTGACATTCCAATCTTTGATATAGTTATTGGAAAAAGCATCTAATTCATTGAATGCTGATTTTATGTTTTCATTACTTCCATCTATTAAATCTAATAACTCTAACAATTCACTAAAATCATCAACTGTTATAGTGTTAGTGTTTTGGCTATTTATAACAAGGCTTTCAAATAATTCATTTTGTTTGAAAGTAAGGAGATGTTTTGTATTAAAGTGTGCAGAAATTTGAATGAATGAATTACTAACTTTTCTTTGCTTTAACGATGCAATATATTCGTCTAAAAACTGTCTTTGCTTTTGACCTGCATCAATAATACTTAACAATTGAGATTTAACAAAACTTTTAACTGAGACTTTCTTCGCCTTTATTTTGGATACTTCCAACCAATGATTTATGAGAATTGTTGCCAAAGCTACAAGAATAGTAATTATAGTAGGCACAATTGTTGTAAAAGCAGTTTGATTTGATACACCAAACCAATGTTGAAATATTCCGGAATGGTTTGTAAGTGTATCTAATGAATGATTTCTAATTGTATCTATTGTATTTAATGATATAGTATCCATTTTAACCAGCTATTATTTGAAGCGCAATTCTTGCCTTACTTGAAAATAGAGAAAATTGCTTCAAAACGCAATAATTGCAAGAGTTCCATTCTCCTTGCTTGAATATTTACCATTCAATCTTTCAAAGTCTGCTAACTAGATTGCTAGATCAAGTGGGGCTTTTTCTATGTTACGCGACCGTGAATTACAAATGGCCCAGTTCATAAATTTGTTAATTTTAACTCTTCCAGTTGTTCTTGCAGCTGCTCAAAGTGCATCCGGCATTACTGAGTTTTTACGCTTGTTATGGCATACAACGCTATGGTAGGTTGTAATCATATAAATCCTTCAATCGATCCACCGATTAGCATGATGAAAAACAGGCGATTTCTGGACTTATTTGAACTTTTCAAATCTGCAGTAGGGTCAATGTTGATTATACGGTCTTCCATTAAGTTATTGCAAAGCAATTTATTTACTAATCTGTATTTGTACCGCTACGTGAACAGATTATTTTTACAATATTCATAAAGGAAATCATTTAATAGAATATTTTACTGCATACGCAAAACCGCAAAGCTGTAACACTTAAGAAGTGAATTATTTGCCATTTCTGCTGGCGAGAATTCTTGAGGTGGAAATCTCTTCATAAACTTTTTAGTTTCATTTTTACTCCTCGCTTTGCGGGTAATTGGGGTCCATTTCACTGTCCTTAGTTTGTTGCTAGCACAAGGTAAAGACTCAGATTTTTTCGCTAGAAACATGACAAAAATTCCTTATTTTAGAACGGTTAGTAAAAAGTTAGTAATTTTTGTGTTTTTGCCATCGCCCTATTTTGAGTTAAAAACCTGCAAGCCCTGTTTATTGAGGTTTGGAGCTATAGTTCAACTGGGAGACACGTCCCGCCTCAGCGGGAAGGTTGGCAGTTAATTTTTGTTCTAAGAAAAGTTTGAAATCCCGGGGCTATAGTTCAACTGGGAGAACGCCTCGTTCGCAACGAGGAGGTTAGCAGTTCGAGCCTGCTTAGCTCCACTCCAAAACCGTTCCGCTTAAGCGGAACGGTTTTTTTATCACTCACATTTATAGAAATATGCACGTAAAACATTTGCTTTTAGTTTCTTTCTTCCTTTTCACCTCCCTCCTGCCCGCGCAGGAGATATTGAACTTAACGCTGGCGAAGAACGCGGTCAGCCAGTATTACACTTCAGGGAAATATGACAAGGAACTTGATGCGGTTGTTGACAGTGCCATCCTGAAATTACGCCAGGTTAAAATTCAGCCGGGTGCGGCAGCGGTGTTTGACGTTGATGAAACAACGCTTTCGAATCTGCCGCATATGATGAGTCTTGACTGGGGTTATGATTTTGGTATGTGGAACAAATGGGTGATGGACGGAATGGCAAAGGCCATTCCACAGGTAAAGAGTCTGTATGATACACTGGTTGCCCGTGGAGTGAAAATTATTTTCCTGACGGGGAGAATGGATGAATATCATGAAGCCACAAAAAGCAATTTGATTGCCGCGGGATATAAAACATTTGACACGCTCATTACCCGGCACAAAAACGAAAAGTATTCGGGAGTGGCGAACTATAAAGAAACGATGCGGTGTGCTCTTGAATCACGCGGTTACCACATAATCATGTGTGTTGGCGATCAGCAAACCGATTTACAAGGTTCCTGTGCTGGAATAAAAGTCAAAATTCCGAATTACGTTTATATCATCGACTGATATCAGCCGGGCAGCAGATCGGCAACTGAATCGATCACATAATCCGGCTGCACCGGTGAATTTGCCGTGAGCTCGTTTTTAACACCGCTCCTGACGAGAACCGATGAAACGCCCGCGAGAGCAGCCATTTGAATATCCGTCTCCAGGCGGTCCCCGATCAACAGAATTTTTTCCTTCGGCAGCTTTAATTTCTCAAATATCGTGTCTATCATGAACTGCGACGGTTTTCCAAAGTGCATTTCCAACTTGCGGTGCGTGCGCTTTTCCAACGCAGCAATGGTTGAACCCGCATCCCATATCTCGTCACCCTCAACCGGGCACGTATCATCGATATTTGCAGCAAGGAAACGAGCACCGTTGGATATTGCATGTGCAGCAATTTCAAGCTTATGCAGAGTCAGCGCCCTGTCAAGTGTTACGATAACCACGTCAATCTTGCCGGGGTTCTCACAATACGTCAGCCCGCAAGCGGTAATTTCTTCAATAAACGCAGCTTCGCCCAGAGCAAAGAAAGTTTTCCCGGGGAAATTGGCTTTAATATAATCTGAAATAACGCTCGTGGCGGAAATAATATCCTCAGAAACAACATTTGCGCCGTTCTTTTGCAAAAAGCTGATGTATTCCGAAGTGGAGTTGGTGGTTTTATTGGTTACAAGTAAAAGTGAAAAGGATTGTTCTTTGAGGTGGTTGATAACTTTGACAGCGCCGGGAATGAGTTCATCCCCCCGGTACAATGTTCCGTCCATATCGAATATAAATCCCTGATAATCATCGAGAATAGTCATAATGCCGGCAAATCAGGTGGAGTATGTAAATGTATTTATCATTACCATAAATTAGGGAAAGTTTGGCGGGATTAAAAGCTTGTCAGGGAAAATTATCGGTCGCGCGGTAGAGATCACATGCAACACATCTTTTTTGTTCCCCCAAATAACTCACCCGGGTTCGGCATTCAGTTCGTCTTCCGGAAGGCGATCATTCCCCCCGATACGTTCACCGCGTTGAAACCGTTCTTGCGCAACACCTGCGTACCCGTCCGCGAACGGTTACCCGACCGGCAAATAACGGCTATTTCCCGGTCTTTAAACTTATTTAATTCTGCAATTCTGCTCTCAAGCTCCGGCAGAGGAATAGTCACTGCCTTGTCGATCTTTCCCAATTCGCCCAATAATTCATCGGGATTACGGACATCGAGAACAACCAGAGAACTGTCAGCTTTCAATTTTGCTTTGAATTCGTCCATGGAAAGCGACACCTGTTTCTCCCCCGGTTTTAACTTATTCATGAGCAGTAATCCGGCAGCAATAACCAGAACAACGATCAGCTTTTGATTAAACCGCCCTACCTTCATCTAGTTCAGTCCGCACATGCCGGAACCGCCGCAGCATCCGCCGGAGTGCTGATGCCCGCCGCCAGTGCTGCATGAACCGTCAGCGCACCCGCCAAATGAATCGGAGGCAGAGGACACCCCGGTGGCACTGAATGCCGAAAGCAGCTTTTTGTTGTGCACCGAGCCGCATGAAGGGCACATAATATCTTTTTCCGTGACCGACGATTTGTGCAGTATTTCAAATTTTTTGCTGCAGTCTTCGCAGCGGTATTCAAACAGAGGCATGAAGTTCTCCTAACTTATTTCCGGTTGCAAAAGTATTGTTGTTTTCATCGAGTTCGAAATTAAGCAATGTGCTTCAGATTTTTCAATAATTTTTTTTGCCTTTTCAGCATCAGCGGCATTAACCAGCTTTATCTTGGGTGAAAGCGTTATCTCTGAGATCATAAATTTACCATCCACTTTTTCCAACTTGCCGGTTGCATCCGAGGTATAGGACGAAAACCGGAGGTTGGAATTCTCCGCGATGGCGAGAAAAGTTGTCATCAGGCATACATTCGCGGCAGCAACAAACAAATGCTCCGGCGACCAGATATTTGGAACTCCTTTGGGAAATTCCGGCGGGGTAGCCACGGTTATTGACGGGAGTGTTTCTTCGCTGATAGTTCCGACGCGGCCTTCCGTCCAGGTTACGGTCGTATTATATAAATGTGTGTCTGCCATTGTATTCTTTCTGTTATTATCTGGCAGGTTAGATGTGAAAATTGGGGAAAAGATTCAAGAACTATAGCCAACCCGCCCCTCCCCAAAGCGCAATCGCGGGAGATGATAGGGAGAACGGATATTCACATTCCAATGTCGGGATCACGTTGTAATATCTGGGAAGTCTACACAAGACTTAATTACAGCCGCTGACCAATAACTCAGATGAGTATCTATGAGCCCTCTCGGTTCATCTGAAATTTAAGGCTTATAATGGAAATAGTTTACCTGAGCCGATTATTTAACCAATATTCCTAATCTTTCAACTCCTTTGTTATTCATTATCTCACTTGGGGTTGGTATAACTAAAAAGGTGCCCTGACAAGGGCACAATTTGAATAACTGCCTCATCCCGTCTTGCGGGGCGCGGGGGAACCCCGCGGAAAATGGATCACTCAAATCTTACGTCCCCGAAGGCGGGCGAACCAATGCAATTTGGGAAAATAAATCGACGAATCACGATCACCGGTTGTTTATTTGCCACTCAAATTTCACTTGCACCGCCCTCTCAACTTTCTCCCGGTCAGTCCGAAATCCGGAAATGCCTCTGTCACTAAATATTGTTATATTTATTAATTGAAATTATAAACGCAAATACCCATGCAAGAACCTGTAATAAGCGTTGGCATCATCAGCGCAAAGACCATTACTTTTGTCCTTTTCGGCGATTTCCGGATAAACGATCAACCTCAGATCCTAAACGGGATTTGCACTGCTGAACTGCGCCAGGGGAAATTGTATTGTGTGGTGAATGGGAAACTGATTCCGGCAGAACGCGAATTGATCTTTTCTCCCTCGAATCCGGAGGCTGAATATTTTTCTCTTAAAGACGTTACCATTGGATCGCACTTTCACTGGGAGCGAAGGGAAAAAGAGAGCTTCCGCGGCAGTATCAAAATACTTGCATCCGGCGATCTGGTTCATGCAATCAACCTTATCAATCTTGAAGAATATCTTATAAGCGTCATTTCTTCGGAGATGAGCCCCAAATGCAAAAATAACCTTCTAAAAGCCCATGCGGTCATTTCACGGAGTTGGATACTTTCGCAAATTGAGCGGTCAGCCCGAAAAGGCAGCCTGGCACCGCAACACGGACACGGTACCAGCAGCGAAACCGAGATCATAAAATGGTATGACCGCGAAGATCATGAATTGTTTGACGTATGCGCCGATGACCATTGCCAGAGATATCAGGGCATCACCAAAATCCACTCCGACCGTGTGGAACTGGCCGTTACGCAGACAAAGGGCCTGGCCCTCCTTTACCACGATACCATTTGTGATGCCCGTTTTTCAAAGTCCTGTGGCGGCATATCCGAATCCTTTGAAAATGTGTGGGAAGACACTCCACATGAATATCTCTCCCCGGTGGTTGATTATAAGTTTGAGCCCGACGAGATGGATCTGGATTTACGCATCGAGCACAATGCACAGGAATGGATTAAAACATCGCCGGCGGTTTTTTGCAACACAGCCGATAAAAAAATAATTGAACAAATCCTCCCCGACTTTGATCAGGAGACAAAGGATTTTTTCAGATGGACGGTAAGATATTCGCAGGAACAACTTTCCGGTATAATCAACAGAAAGACAGGAATTGATTTTGGTCTGATAAAGGATTTGATACCGGTCGAACGGGGCCATTCCGGCAGGATCATCAAATTGAAAATTGTTGGAACAAAACGGGAAATGATAATCGGAAAAGAGCTTGAGATCCGCAAATCGCTTTCGCTCACGCATTTGTACAGTTCCGCCTTTTATGTTGAAAAGGCCGAGCTCAAAAACGGTGTTCCCGCACTTTTCAGATTACGGGGAGCCGGTTGGGGCCATGGCGTGGGGCTTTGCCAAATCGGCGCAGCCGTTATGGCTGAACGCGGGTATAACTTTGACGAAATACTGCTTCACTATTATAAAAACGCCAGATTAGCGAAAATATATTAATACATTGAACCACATACGTCCGGCAATAAAAACAGCATGAAAATATTATATTCCTGCCTTTCCAAAAGCTGGGGGGGCATGGAGATGTACACACTCACGGCAATGAAGCAATTGCTCAAACGTGGAATTGAGGTTCACCTGTTGTGCTTCAAGGGATCCACCTTAAACAAGGAAGCCATCGGCCAGGGATGTAAAGTGTATACATCAACTGCTTCCTCCTATTTCCATCCCGGCGAGATCAGTATGCTGGCAAAACTGCTGCGAAAAGAAAAATTTGACCTGATCCACACACATGCATCAAAGGACTTATGGCTGCTTACTCCGGCAATGAAGCTTTCCGGACGTAAGCTGCCCCTGTTCCTTACAAAGCATGTCGGCTCCTATATTGCCAAAAAGGATATGCTGCACCGGTGGATATACAGCTCCGTTACCAGGGCGTTTGCCATAAGCAATGTCATTAAAAAAAATCTTCTGGATACCTGCCCACTCACCGAAGACAAGATCGTTTTACTCCATGATGGCATAGATATGAAAAAATTTCATCCCGGGGCTGCTAACGCAAGCGAAGTAAGGGCAGAATTGGGTATTAAGCCCGAAGAGATTGTCCTTGGAATGTCTGCACGGTTGAGCGCAGGGAAAGGACACGAAGAATATTTACAGGCTCTGGCCGGATTGCGCCAGGAGTTTCCCTTATGCCGCGGAATTATTGTCGGCGAAGCAAGTTATGGCGAGGAGTCATATGCTGCAAAGATTAAAGCGCTTGCAGGTGAACTAAAGCTGGATAATGTGCTTTTTGTGGGCTACAGGAAAGACACCGTACGCATGTATGCGGCAATGGATATTTTTGTATTCCCGTCTCATTCAGAGGCCTTTGGAATGGCCCTTGTTGAAGCCATGGCGATGGGCAAACCTTCGGTATGTACCAACTCTGACGGCGTGCCGGATATTGCCGTTGCCAATGAAACATCATTCTTATTCATCAAGCAGAATGCAAAAGACCTTGAGGATAAACTTCGGGTTCTCATGCGTTCAAAAGAGCTACAAAACAGATTTTCCCTTAATGCCGCCGCAAGGGCGCGCAAATTGTTTGACCTTGAAATCCTTACAGACCGGGTAATCGATCTGTATAAAGAGAACCTTCTGCCCTGACGGCTCACAACCAAAAAAGTGGCATTTATCTCTTTTTGTGGTTAATTTTCGAAATGGCTCATTACATTAATTTTCCTATGATCCAGTCCTTTACAGGATCAGGAAGTTACTATACGATTATGAAAAAAATGTTCCCCTGCCGTGTAAGTGTTTTTAACCTGTGTGTATTCCTTTGGTTCGCCTGGGCCCCGGCTGCATTATGCGAAAAAAATGAGCCCCGGGCCATAAAGGGAGCAATTGATCTCTCCGCCGCAGCTTTTGATCAAAATGGCATTGCAAAGCTGGACGGTGAATGGGAAATTTACGTGGGAAAATTATACACACCGGCAGATTTTGCATCAGGCACAGTTACCGAACCGGTCGGGTATATCAAAGTTCCATCCAACATCGCCGGTCAGGTTATTAACGGAAAGCCTATTCCGAACATGGGATGCGTAACATACCGGCTGAAAGCAAATCTCCCTAAATCCGTGCTTTCCACACCAGACGTGAAAAAGATGCTCGGTTTATATATAATTGAGGTCCATGCGGCCTATGACCTCTGGATTAATGGTGTGCTGATGCTCCGTCAGGGCGTAGCTTCACCCGATCCGGAAAAGTTCGTTGCTCTTTTACGACCCCGACGTGTACTTTTTTCAACTCCAACCGACAGCATTGAAATTGTGATCAATAACGTAAACTATTTCGACAATAAAATATTTGGAGCAGATGACCACATATACCTCGGGAACGAGCAAGACATTCTTTCCTATATGAACAAAAAGCAATTTTTCTATATTTTTAGTTTCGGTGTTCTTCTTCTTGCCGCCATCTACCATCTCTTCCTGTTTTTTAACCTGCGCAATGAAAAAATATATCTTTCGTTTGGGCTCCTTGCTTTGCTTCTTTCGCTTCAATCGGTGGTGGAAAGCGAGCGGGTTATCCATTACGTTTTAGCGGGAATAAGCACTGAGCTTGTTTTTAAAATATGGTTCATATCACTCAACCTCTTTCCTGCCATCTTGTTGTTCTACCGGCATCTCTACCCAAAAGAGACCAATACATTTTTTTTGAGATTAACTACGGGGATATTCGGGTCATTCACCCTGCTGGTAATTGTGACTCCGTATAGTTTTTACTGTCGCCTGGTAGATTACCTGTTTCTTTATGGATTTGTTGTCATCGGATATCTGTTCTATGTATCGTTTAAAGCAATTCGTGCTAAGCGTGAATATGCAGTATTAACTTTTATCGGCATGTGCATTCCTTTCATCGTCGGCATCAACGATCTGCTGTTCGGACTCGACTACATTGTTACCGGTTATTATTCGCCGGTCGCGTTCCTTATTTATGTAGTATTCCAATCCTATATTCTTACGCTGAAATTCTCGAAGACCTATCAAAACAATCAGCGGTTAAGCGATGAATTAATTCGCATTAATGAATCACTGGAAAAAACAGTGCTTGAACGGACGGACGAGCTGCAACTGGCAAATGCAGAGCTTCAGCAGACCAATTCTGCCAAAGACAAGTTTCTTTCCATAATATCACACGACCTGAAAAACCCTTTTCATATTCTTTTGGGTTACACTGAACTGTTAAAAGAGGATCTGGACGATCTGAATAAAAGCGAAATACATTCTATGGCATCAGCAATGCATGAAACGGCTTCCACAAGTTATAAACTTCTGGAGAACCTGCTTGATTGGTCAAGACTGCAACTGGGGGCATATAAACCCGTTCCTTCTGTTGTGTCACTAAATGCACTGGCGAACACAACTTTTCAGTTCCTCACACAACAGGCTGCAGTCAAAAACATCACTCTTAAGGCAGACTTCGATCGCGAGTATCAGATTTTCGCTGATGCAAAAATGATGGAGGCTGTATTGAGAAATCTCATCAGCAATGCCATAAAGTTTACCCATCAGGGTGGTGAGGTTTCAGTATCAGGAAATCAGTCCGGGAAAACTGTTGAGCTGCACGTTGCAGACAACGGGGTGGGAATGGAAGAAGAACTGTTGGAAAAGCTCTTCAGGCTTAATGAAAAAGTCAGCCGCAAGGGAACAGCAAACGAATCCGGCACCGGATTTGGTTTATTGCTTGTACGTGAATTTGTGGAGAAAAATGGCGGGGAGCTTACTGTCAAATCGGAACCGGGGAAAGGCTCGGTGTTCACAATACGAATGCCTTCTGCCTGACGGGTGCTGCTTTATCGCAGCATTCGTTTCAATCGTGTCCATAGTTTTTCCGGTAAGCTCGGCTGTCTGGACTTGAAATATCGTTCAAGTGCTTCATAAACAGCATGATCGGCAACAGGTTCTTTAAACTCAACAACAACGGGCTTTTGGCTCAATTCCGTAGAAAACACAGAGGTTGCATCGCCGTGAGTGCCGCCGCCGTCCATACCTGTGTTTTGCACCAAAGATATCCCCGGATTAAGCGTAACCATATTCGCAAGAAATGCAGAGGCATGCCATCTGATAGCCCAGGAATCAATTTTCCCCGCAATCTGATTATGCAGCATCTTAATATTTCCCGCATAGCCATTATAATCAAATTCATTTGCAAGACCTGCATCAGTGATCTGCCGGTAAAGCCTGGCTGTGTCAGGTTCGAATATTCGCCATGCACGGCTCCAGGTAGCCCATCCCCAACAGTCTGTTCCCCGCAAAAAGAACGTCTCCGGCAATTTGATGTCAACCGGGTAGGTATATCCATGAATGCTTGCAACCTGTTCCGCATTTTCATATAGGTTCAGTCCGTCATTCATATACTGCAAAAAATAAGGCGAGAGGAGCAGATCATCTTCCACAACAATCACTCTGCCGTGTTCCCGTAACACAGAAGTTACGCCTGCAATGATGGATTTTGCCAAGCCCTGGTTGGTTTCCTGCTCAACAATATGTACCGCCTTGAAACCGGATAGTGCGTGGATATATTCACGCACTTCGTTCACAGCCGCGCTGTCTTTTTCTGCCTTGGCTGCATCGGAAAAAATATAGAGCGTACTGTCCCTGGCTTCCTTATTACGGAGCAAAGATTCAACAGTTGTTTTCGTATGCGAAAGCCGCCGGTAAACAAACAAAGCGATGGGAGCGTATGCCATTAAACCGGCATTCTCATGGTGAAAGAATTGATTTCATAAATTCAATTTAAGGAAATTTGGCGAAATAGCTTTAGGGCAGCTATGGGGGAGATGAAAGAAATGCAGGGACACGGCAAGCCATGTCCCTGCAAAAAAAACTACACCGAATATTTTTTGAAAATAACCGTTGTATTGTGTCCGCCAAAACCAAATGCATTGCTCATGGCAAAGTTCATGGTTCGTTTCTGTGGTGCATTAAACGTATAGTTCAAATCGCATTCGGGATCCGGGTTGACAAAATTGATAGTAGGGGGAACGACTTCATCGCGTATGGCAAGAATTGAAGCGATTGCCTCAACCGCGCCGGCTGCGCCGAGAAGATGCCCGGTCATGCTTTTGGTTGAAGAAACATTCATCTTGTAAGCATGGTCGCCAAAAACGTTTTTAATGGCCTTTGTTTCCGCTATATCACCCAGCCCGGTTGAAGTTCCGTGCATGTTAATATAATCGATTTCTGTTATTTCCAACCCGGCGTTCTTGAGTGCACGCTGCATTGCAAGTGTTGCACCCCGTCCGTTCGGATCAGGTGCCGTCATATGGTAAGCGTCGGCAGAAAGTCCCACACCAACCAGCTCGGCATAAATTTTAGCACCGCGTTTAATGGCATGCTCATATTCTTCAAGTATCAGACATCCGCCGCCCTCACCCATAACAAATCCGTCCCGTGTAGAGTCAAATGGTCTGCTTGCAGTTTCGGGGGAATCATTTCTTGTTGAAAGCGCACGTGATGAATTGAAGCCGGCCATTCCAATTTCGCAAATGCTTGCTTCACTTCCGCCGGAAACAATAATATCAGCCATTCCTTCTTTGATCAGGAGGTATGAGTCAATAATGTTGTTGTTAGCGGTGGCACACGCGGAAACGATACAATGGTTAGGCCCTTTGAAGCCATAACGGATTGAGATACTGCCGGGCGCAAGGTCGGGAATGAGCATCGGAATAAAAAATGGGGAAACGCGATCCGGACCCTGGGTATGGTTAATCACGGCCTGATCGTAGAAAGTATGTATTCCACCAATACCGCTTCCGAATACGACCCCGATATTTTCTTTTTCAATTTCAGATAATTTTTCGGGTTCAATATTTGCATCTTTAAGGGCCATCGCAGAAACTGCCATGGCATATTGACTGAAGAGGTCAAGTCTTCTTGCAGCTTTTTTATCCATATAATTGGCTGCATCATAACCTTTTAATTCGCACGCAAATTTCGTTTCGATGCGCGAAGTGTCGAATGATTTTATCATTCCTGCACCACTGACACCAGCGAGTGCATTCTGCCAAAAGTCATCAACCGTTAAACCAATTGGGGTTAAGGCACCTAAACCGGTAACGACAACGCGCTTTTTCGAGTCTGTCATATGAGCGTTTCCTTTGTCTTTTAGAATATATAAGTTATAAATTTAAGAAAAAAAAGGCAGATTATCGAACTCCGGCCCCGGAAAAACGCACATACGGGAAAAGCGGTTAATTACCGTGGTAAATGGCATTTATGACGTAATTCACCCGCCACAAAGCACTCCAACTATATAAAAACATCACCGGAATGCCGCCTAAAACGGCATTCCGATGGTAGCTGTCGAATAATTCATTCCCCCTGGAATTTGCTTCATGATACTTTGTTTACAGGCGCTAATCGTGCGATTGCCCCACACACGGGATGAGGCACTTCTCCCGCGAAAATGCGGGGTCGCAATGGCTTTTCCTGAGTTATGCGACACCCACCGATGAGTCTAACTTTGGGATGAAGTATACGCCGTATATATTCCCGGAACCGAATTATGGAATGAACCCGCCGTATCAGACGTGTTCCAATCCGCTTTCAAGATCAGCCAATATATCTTTAGCGTCTTCTATACCAACGGAAAAACGAATCAAATCATCGGTGATACCCGCCTTTTGTTTGTCTTCCTTCGAAACTTTGGCATGGGTCATCGATGCGGGATGCTGGATCAGGGTTTCAACTCCTCCAAGCGAGACTGCCAAAAGTGCCAATTTTACATTATTAAGCAATACCTTTGCACCCTCAAAACCCTTTTTTAGCCCGAAAGATATCATGGTACCGCTTCCGCGCATTTGCTCCAACCCTAAGTCATATTGCGGGTGAGATTTAAGGCCGGGATATTTAACCCAGGCTACTTTCGGATGCTTCTCCAGAAATTCAGCTGCCTTTTGCGCGTTATCCTGTGCCCGGTCAACCCTCAGCGAGAGAGTTTTAAGTCCCCGGATAATCAGATAAGCCTGGTGCGGATCCATATTACAGCCCAGACTTATCATCATAACGCGTAATTTCCTGTAAAGAGTCTCTTCTTTTGTCACAATGATGCCGGCCACTACATCTGCGTGACCGTTGATAAATTTAGTGACCGAGTGGAAAACAACATCGGCACCCAAATCCAAAGGGTTTTGCAGGTAGGGACTGCAGAAGGTATTATCAACCACGAGCAGAATGCCTTTTGCGTGGGCAACCTCGGCACATGCCTTAAGGTCAGTAATGTCCATTGTCGGGTTGGCAGGCGTTTCGATATAAAGCATCCTGGTGTTTGGGCGAATGGCCTGTTTGATTGTCTCAATATCGGTAGTGTTGATATAGGTGGATTCAAGCCCAAACCGGGTAAACTGTTTTTCCATGAGTCCGCGTGAAGGCCCATATATGGCATCCGTACTGACAACGTGATCACCACTACTTAAGAGTGTAAGATAAATGGTGCTCGCCGCGGCCATTCCGGAGCTAACCGCGATCCCACCATAGCCGTTTTCCAGTTTTGCCAACTGGCGTTCAAGCGCATCAATTGTCGGATTGCCAATGCGGGTATAAATATACCCGTTACTCTCCCCGGCAAAACACTTGGCACCTTCCTCAGCGCTCTCAAAGGCAAATGTCGAAGTCTGGTAAATGGGAATGGTTGCCGAACCGAACTGATCGTTCAGTTCGCCGGCGTGAATTAATTTCGTGTTAAAACCATGTTTGTCGTTGTTCATCTGAATAATCCTATTTTCATTAGTTCAATTGTACCGTATAGGTGACAACCTGTGCATTTCTTATGATTTTCATATATTTCAAAAAACTGAGGTACGCTGTTTTGCTTATGCCCTTACCGGGGAAATACAATTTGTACTCCCCCTAATGGCGATAAGCTGACATTTTGTAAATGCCTTTGCGCTTTTCTTCAATTTGCTGTTTAATTTCCGGGAAAGAGTTGGGTAAGCTGGGTTTTTGATTTGTCCGGCTGCGTCATGGGTCATCATATCTTTAGGGGCTGCATGTCCTGCGATTTCGAGATGGGTGCACTGTGGCATGTGGCTGTCAAGCCCATCTGTCTGCATTCCAAAGGGCTTGAAGTCGGCCATTCGGTTTGGGGTGCAAATTCCCCGGTTTATAATTTGTCGGAACAAAGGATCTCTATTTCTAATTATTGTAAACGTCTGTTCACAACAATGGATATTTTTTGTGCATCGAAGAAATCTATGAATATTTATACTCAAAATTACCGATAATTTTCCGGATTCCGCAAACAAACTTGCATGTGCAATAAGATTATTTGCTATCTGGCATTTAATTTAGCCGGGCCTGACTTGAGCAGAATTTGCTTTCAAAACCATTGAAAACCGGCTTTCTTGCCCTGGAACTAACGGCAGTTGTTGTGTTATTACAGCAGAAAGAGCCGCTTTGCGAACCGATCACCACAATTGGCGCATTTCCCATGTAAAAATCTCCCTCGCCCCAAAGTCCGGCCGAAAAAACTTTAAGCTCTTGCCAACAAATAAAAGCAGATTGTACAGAGTTTTTGTAAATTATGTAAAGATGAAATCTTTAATGGTAAGAGATTGGAATATCAATGCATGAATCGGCAGATAAGAATTCTCTAACGGACAATAAACCATCAGTCCTGCCAACTGCTATTACCCTCGTTGTAATTTCAGCCGGCATAGCATTTTTTGAACTTGCCAAACAACTCTTCTTTCCCGGAATTACTCTGTGGGCGTCACATATAATCACTATAGTATTTGTTTCAATTCTGGCGTCGCTGGTTTCGTATTTAATCGCCCGGAAAATCCGCACACTTGCAGGAATAGCGGATAGCGAGAAGGCCGAAAGGGAGCGGCATTATATGGAAAGCCTCAAAAGCCAATCACTTCTGGATGCTGCTCTGGAGTCAATAGCCGACGGTATTCTTGTTATCGACATCAACGGGAAAATTGCAAAGGTTAATAAAAGATTTATTGATTTATGGAACATCCCTCATTCATACATTGATCTGCAGGAAGATGAACATCTCCTGCAACACATCGCCGCTCAGCTTCAGGATGCCTCCCAATTTACCGGCGCTATCAACCGGGTGGGAACTTATCATCAGGAAGAGAGTACAAATAACCTGGAGTTAAAGAACGGGAAGGTTTTCGAATGGTCCTCACGTCCGCAATTATTGGACAACATAAATGTCGGTCAGGTTTGGAATTTTCGTGACATTTCAGAACGCATCCGAATACAAAAAATAATTGAAGCAAGCGAAAAAAAATACAAAGACCTGTTCGAGAAATCTGATGACGCAAATTTGATCATTCTGAACGGTTTGTTCATCGATTGCAATCAGGCTACGGTAAAGATGTTGGGATACCGGAACAAAAAGGAATTGTTGGACACTCACCCATCGCAATTATCGCCGGAGACGCAGCCCAATGGGGAACCTTCATATGAAAAAGCAAACAAAATGATGGAAATTGCTTATGAAAAAGGCAGTCATCGTTTTGAATGGATTCACCAAAAGGCAAATGGTGAGCTTTTCCCTGCAGAAGTGTTGTTAACTTCTATTGAAATCAGCGGGGAGAAGAAAATCCTGCATACTGTATGGAGAGACATCTCCAACCGCAAACTTGCAGAAGAAGAACTGAAACGGGAAAAGATTTTATTACGGACCGTTATTGATAACGTTCCGCATGCTATTTATACCAAGGATAGAGAGTGCAGGAAAACACTTTCCAACCGGATGGACCTGGAAAATTTAAAATGCGAAAAGGAAGAAGATGCAATCGGTAAGACCGATTTTGACTTCTTCCAGAAAGAAATCGCGGAGGCCTTTCATGCTGATGATGAGAGTGTCATTTTACAGGGGCAGAAGATCATTAACCGTGAAGAATTTTTCTTCGGTAAGAACGGCAAAAAAAACTGGCTCCTCACCTCCAAACTCCCTCTCTATGATGAGAAAGGGAATATCACCGGCCTGGTCGGGATCGGTCATGATATTACGGACAGAAAACGATCAGAACTGCTACATGATGCAATCTACCAGATTTCCGAAGCCGCGCAAAGTGCCCTCGAGACTCATTCACTGTATAAAACCATTCATTCGGTTGTAGCCACACTGATGCCGGCTGAAAATTTCTTCATTGCACTATATGATGAAACTATGGATTTGCTTTCCTTCCCTTATATGGTGGATAAATATGACCCGCCTTATGCGCCAAAGAAACCCGGGAAGGGCTTGACTGAATATGTGATGCGAAAAGGCGAACCTTTTTTAATTAGCGCAGAGCAGGATCTGGACTTGAGAGAACGCGGAGAAACGGAATTGATTGGAACTCCGGCGGAAATTTGGCTGGGGGTTCCCCTTAAAGTGGAAGGAAAAACAATTGGTGTTATCGTAGTGCAAGATTACGAAAACGCAAAAGCCTATGACGAAGATGAAATGCAGATACTGACATTTGTTGCAGGGCAAATTGCTCATGTTATTGAACGGAAAAGAAAAGAAGAAGAAATAAAACAATACACGGAAGAATTACGCCAACTCAATCAAACAAAAGACAAATTATTCTCTATCATTGCCCACGATCTGCGCAGCCCGTTCCACCCGATATTAAATATTGCCGATATTTTACAGTCGGATATCGCCAGCCTTAAACAGGAGGAAATAGCACACTTCGCCCATGATATCTATGTGGCGGCCCAAGGTGTTTATGTTCTGATGGGAAACATCCTGGAGTGGTCCAGAATGCAATCCGGTTCTATCCATTTCAACCCGGAAAAAATAAATCTCAGGTCAAAGATTGATGAAGTGATAAAGCACCTCGCAGAAAATGCAACACAGAAAAACATTTCTGTTGGAAACCTTGCTGAAGCATCAATTTATGTTTCCGCAGATGATCAAATGCTTCGGTCGATCTTACACAACCTGATCTCCAATGCCATTAAATTCACCAACAATGAGGGCGTGATCATGGTGAAGGCCGACGCGGAACCAAATGCCATCAAAGTTTCGGTTACCGATAATGGAGTGGGGATATCGGCTGCGCGAAAGAAGATAATGTTTTCAGTAGACAAGGATATTTCAACCAAAGGAACAAATCAGGAAAAGGGCTCCGGGCTTGGTCTGCTTCTGTGCAAGGAATTTGTAGAAAAACACGGAGGCAAAATTTGGGTTGAAAGTGAGCTGCAAAAAGGAAGTACGTTCAGCTTCACGCTGCCAAAAGGTATCGTGAATGAACCGGAAAAAACGCTCAGCAGCTCTTCTCTGTGAGCGCAAACATCAGGGTATTGGCTTACATAGGTGAATATGCCTGTCAGGTTTCATTGGCTCTTCTTACGACATTCCATATAACAACGATTACGCGGTGTGAGTAATAACCCGTCATCCCGGAGGAGGAGAACGCCCCTCTTTCTGAAACCTCATTAAAACCTCTGCCTACATGAACAGTGCACATAGTTGTCCCCAAACCGGGTAATTACTTACTGTACAAGCAGTTTCTTGTTTCAGTAATACCATTACCAGGACTTCCAGTGAAAAAAATTGCTGTTATATTCGGCACCAGACCGGATACAATTAAAATGGCTCCCATTATTTTAGAGCTGCAAAAACATCCAAAACAATTCAACGTGATAACCATAGCAACGGCACAACACCGGCAAATGCTGGATCAGGTTCTTGAGGTTTTTTCCCTTAAGCCGGATTATGACCTCAATATTATGCAGCCAAAACAAACCCTGGCCTCCATTACCCGCAACACTATTGTTAAGCTAGACGAAGTACTTGCAAAAGAAACCCCGGATATGGTGCTGGTTCAGGGCGACACCACGACCACGTTTGTGGGAAGTCTTGCAGCATATTACCGTCAAATTCCTGTCGGTCATATCGAAGCAGGTTTGCGGACAAACGACAAAGCGAACCCCTTTCCTGAAGAAATAAATCGCCGGCTGACCGGAACCATAGCCGACTTACACTTTGCTCCCACGCAAACCGCCAAACGGGCACTGTTGAAAGAGAATGTTTCCAAAGCAACGGTCTTTGTAACCGGAAACACGGTTATTGATGCACTGAAAATAGCAGTGAAAAAGAACTTCGCTTTCACAGTCCCGGTCTTGAACAACCTTGCAGCGCAAAAGAAACAAATCGTTTTGTTGACCATGCACCGCCGTGAAAACTGGGGTGAACCGATGCGGGCCGCCTGTAGTGCAGTGAAACGACTGGCTGAGGAGTTCCCCCACATTAATTTTGTATTTCCGGTTCACCTCAACCCTATCGTTGGTGAAGTGGTTCATGGCACATTGGACAATATCGCAAACGTGTTCCTGATCGCTCCGCTGGACTATCCCGACTTTGTTAATTTCATGGCAAAGACAAGACTCATAATCACCGATTCCGGTGGCGTGCAGGAAGAAGGCCCGCACTTTGGCATTCCCATTCTGGTTTTACGAAAAGCGACTGAACGGCCTGAAGCAGTTAAGGCAGGAACCGTAAAATTAGTCGGCCTCGATGAACAAAAAATTTATGCTCTGGCAAAAAAACTGCTGACTGACAAAACCGCTTATAAGAAGATGGCTTCGGCGGCCAACCCGTATGGTGACGGGCTTTCTTCACGGCGCACTATACAGATAATTAAGAACTACTTTGGCCTGTCAAAAAAGCAGGTTAAAGAATTCGTGCGCGGAAAGCTGAAGTAGCCGCTCATGATGCTTCGTTTCCTATTGTTGTTTGCTCTGCTGATGATGCCGCTGTTCCCCCAGGGGCAATCGCCATTGCAGTCAGCGGTCCAAAAAATCGATTCCGTAACGGCCGCCACGATGAAAGACTATTGCGGCAAGATCCACTCCTATGCCGGGCTTGTACAGCATTCCGGAGATTCTGTTCGTACTGTCTTTCACGGCTATTCCGACTCATTGTATTCGTTGGCAAAAGACTCGCTTGACGCAGGGAAACTACAGACCTACGCGGTCAGCAAAGCAAAACTGGACTCTGCCCTTGATGCACTCACCGGGGACTTTGTCAACATTTTTGTTTCAACATGGCTGCCTAAGGACACCCTGCTTTCTTCCCAAAAGGCCCAACAGGTACAGGTACTAAAAGATCTCATAGGTGACAAAGAATATGGCTTTGAAGCAGTCGTTGATGACTCTCTTGTTTCTTTCTTCGATGCCATCGTGGCCCGGGAAGATTCACTTACGTTTGCCTCCCTCGATTTCATTTCATCGCTCAAAGAGAAATATCCCGATACCCTGCAGAGCTGCAAAGACCTTATTTTCAGCCTGTGGAATAATTTGCGTGATCAACAAATTGAGGACTACGCTGCCCATATCGACAGCCTTGAACAGGACAGATACCGGGCCACCCGACTAATGATATTCTCCGAATTCACTTATCATAACGCTTACCGCGCGCGTGATTATAATCTGCACCAGAACAGTTTTTCACCCACATTCACCTACCGGCACCGTATGGGCCTGGCACTCACTTTGGGTTTGGGCTACTATTCCACTTTACCGAATAAAATCGGTGGGTATGCCATTGCTGCCAGCTATGACAGGCAGTTTTCCGATATGATCGGTGCATACTTTTCCTATTCGTACTTCCGTTTCCTTGATAATGTGGCAACAACCAATTCATTCACCAACGGGAATCTCCAGGCAAACTTCACATTTGATTTAGGAATCGTAAAAGTGGAGCCACGATTTGACTATGACCTGGCAAAAGGAAAAGATGTATACGGATTTGCCCTTGCCGTTTCAGCACCCATAGTCATAAAGGAAAGGCTTGGCTTCGGAAACGTTTATCTGACGCCGACGGCTGTATGGTATTTGGGGAAAGAAAACCTTTCAAATCTGGTTTATATTGATCCGAATGAGGCAGCAACAACGTCAATGGTTTTTGAAGGAGTGATGGGATACGAAGCATCCCTTCCGCTTATTTTCGAATCGTCGCGATTATCGGTGAGCATAGCGCCAAACCTCGTTTTCCCGACGAATGTCCAGAATATCAACGACCGCCCGACAAGCAAAACAAAACCATTTTTCACATTTGTTGTTAATTGCGGCATACCAATTATTCTTGAGTAAAACAGCCGTTTCTATTGCTTAAGTCAGCCCTAACTGGAATTGGACATCTCCGTTTCTTCCGGGCAACCTGTCTTGCTCGTTGTCTCGTTTAACGGTAAATATCTTTTCGATGTTTTGCAGCAAATATTATTACGATGTGTTTATTGTCCAGAATCCGGTAAACTACTCTGTAATCACCAATCCGTATTCGGTAATCGCATTCAGTACCTGCCAATTTGCGGCAGTCGGCGCGGCGGGGTTCAGTTTAAGTTGTTGAATATGTTCCCAAATTTTTTGCCGGTTCACCTGGGGAATTTTTCTAAAGTCTTTCTCTACAGAGCTTTTTATCTCTAATGAGTACATCAAACTAATTTGAATTTTTTTCGAAATTCAACTTCGTTGATTACCGATTCTTGTTCTCGTTTTTGAATTACCTTGACGCATTTTGCGTCCTCAATCAATTCAATCATATCGGTATATACTTTGTAATCAAGCAATACACTTTTGGGTTTGCCATTTTTCCCAAAGAATATTTTTTCGTTTGTATTGAATGTTGACATAAAACTTTCTGCAAAATATTTCTTGGAAAGATACAGATTTTGAAAACAAATAAAAATGCCCCAATTTCACACAAAAGCGAAAAACGAAGCCGAAAGGACCGCTAAAGCCAGGAGCCAGAAAAACACGCATAGTTGCCATAGGAATTCGTCCTGCCACAAATGTAATGGAGTTGATAATAACCATTTTTCAAACAGAAGACCCAAGACACGCGGATTTGACTGTTACGGGAACATTTTGAACAAACAGTAATTAGCGTGAGGACTGCCTAAAAGCCAATTCATTTTGAACAGATTTAATAGTGGTAATTTCCTGCTTTTTTATGGTCAAATTCTGTCCCCTTTATGCTTAAACGCTAACTATATGGACAGGCAAAATAACGTGTGAACATTGTTCCCGCCAGGCTCCTTAAAAGAGTCGATTTTACCCTATAAACAAAGTTTTTATAGTTACAGACTCCCCACACCGCGTGGAAAGAAAGTTGAAAGAGAAATCCAGTTGTTTTTACCCGTTACCTGTATATCATTCTGAGGTGTTGGAGATGAAATTCACCAGCTTTACCTCCTGTATATTTGCTCTTCTAATCATTCTCCTTCTTGCTGGGCTCAATCAGTCGCTTTTTGCCGGAAACGCAAGTTCCACAAAAAAGGTGCTTATTGTGGTTGAAGGCTCAAGTGAGCTGTCCAACTTTGCCATGGCAAACGGCCGGAAACTCGTAAACCTCATGGGGCATTTCAATACAAGTTCTGTCGTGAAAGGAATGAATGAATACAACACCGGAGAGATGAACAAATACGACTTCACTTTTTATGTCGGTTTTCACGCCAAAAATCTGCCGCCGCAAAAATTTGTTGACGATCTCCTCAAAACAAAAAAACAAGTCATCTGGATAAACAGCGGACTTGCTGAAGTCTGCGCAAAAAATGAAAACTTTGCCAGGAACTTCGGATTTAAAGTGTCAGAATTTGACACCACAACCATTTTCAATCTTGTAAAGGCGGGGAACAAAATCTTTGGCAAGGGCGCAACCTATCTGAACATCACGTCTGTGTTGGACCGTAAAAAAGCACAGGTAATGGCAACTGCGGTTTCCGCCAACAAACAAAAAGAGTTGCCCTATGCCATTCATGCAAAGAATCTGTATTTCTTTGCCGACTCACCGCTGGATATGGTAAACCTGGGAAGCGATCGCTATCTCTATTTCTCCGATCTGCTGCATGATATCCTGGGTGAACAACACGAAACATCACACACTGCCGTCCTCCGCATTGAAGATGTTAATGCAATGTCTGATCCTGTTAAGTTGAGAGAAATAGCAGACATTCTGTCCGACAAAAACATTCCCTTTCTCGTTGGAGTCATCCCTTTTTATGTCGATCCGATACACGGAATCAATAGCAGCATCTCTGATAAGCTGGAGCTTGTTGATGCTCTCAAGTACATGGTTTCCAAAGGTGCCAGCATAGTGATGCACGGCTCCACGCACCAATATAAAGCAAACACGGGCAATGACTATGAATTTTGGGACGGCGCAACCGACCATCCGATAAAAGAAGAATCCGAACAGAGTATAACCAAAAAACTGGATGACGGAATTCAGGAATTCATGAAAAACGGCCTGTATCCGGTACTATGGGAAACACCCCACTATGCCGGTTCCATGAAATTCTACAACGTTATTCCGAACTATTTCAGCGCCGCCATCGAAACACGCCTTACCATTGATGACATCTATTGCGGACAATACTTCCCCTATGTGATAAATAGAGACCTCTATGGACAAAAGATCTATCCGGAAAATCTTGGGTATATACCACTGGATAATTCCATGGATGTTGAGAATGGTTATGTGCAAAACATTGTTGATGCGGCAAAAGCCAATCTGGTTGTCCGCGATGGCTTTGCATCCTGTTTTTTCCATCCGTTTGTCAATCTGAATCTGCTTAAAGCTATTGTTGACAAGATATCGGGCCTTGGCTATACGTACCTGGATTTCCGTAACGAACACCTTTGGACAAGAACAAAGAGCCGCGCTATCCTTACCGGCTCCCAACCACTGACGTTGAATATCGATCAGCAATACCTGATTGAAGAATATATCGGCACTAATGGTGAGGTTATCAGTAAGACCTATTCGCCTCAACGGGTCAATGGCCAATTTAAAAAGAACGTGGAACTACAGCCAGGTCAGATGTATATAGCAGAGCCTACAGAAATGAAGGAGCATAAAATCGGCCAATGGCAAAACATTGTCGATCAGGCCAAAAAGCTCTATACCAGCGTCTTCCCTCCCAAAGTCACCTGGAAAGAGCCGCGCGTTTGCATATTTTGGGACAGGAATGCATACGGTGCCGCATTCAACGATCAGGCATCCATGGCTTCGATCTTTAAAGTGGTTAACATCAATGTCGATACCATTTTCACCGGCGACAAATTTAATTTAAGCACCTACCGGCTCGTGCTTCTCCCTTATGAAGCAGCTAACGCCTTGTCCGATCAGGATTATGCTGTTATTCTAAAATTTATAAATGATGGGGGGGATTTGATGACGGATGGCCAAAATAATATTTTGGAAGATCTCGGCATTAAACTTTCCGATTCCCATATCAGGGTTGGCAAGATCAGAGATAAGTACTTCCCCGAACAGGACATCCAGTGGCGCAATTCCGAAGTGATCGCAAAGTTTGACTTGGATAACTATGAAGAGCTTTTCTGCACTGAGGAAACATACGGCTCGCCAATTGTCTGCGGGAAAGCCTTTGGAAAAGGGAAAGTGCTTTATTTCGCAGCCCGCTTTGATCCTTACAGTGAAATCGGCATCAGCAATTTTCCCTTCGCGATGGAATATGTAAGAAGGTACTTCAATATCCAGCCGCTCTTCCGCCGTGAGAATTTGGAAATGTATTTTGATCCAGGGTTCCGGAATGCTTACCCAACCGAGGATCTCATCAAGCTATGGGTAAATGAAGGTATCCGCATTATTCATGTTGCCGGCTGGCATCAGTATGAAAAATACACCTATGACTATAAGCGGTTATTGGAACTGGCTCATGCAAATGGCATATTGGTCTATGCATGGTTGGAACCGCCACAGGTGAGTCAGAAATTCTGGATGGATCATCCGCAATGGCGCGAAAAAAATTATCTGGGCAAAGACGTGCGTCCAAGTTGGCGCTATCCCATGGCCATGACCGATGCAAGCTGCCTGGAAGTAATGATCACGGAATACCGGAACCTGCTTGATAAATATGAATGGGATGGAGTTAATCTTGCAGAAGTTTATTTCGAAGCAGGCGAAGGCCTGAATGCACCGGAATTGTTCACCCCAATGCACAGCTCTGCACAAACCCTGTTCAAGAACAAGTTTGGCTATGACCTTACCTCAATATTCAATGCGTCATCAAAAAACTATTGGGCTAACAGTGCACAAGCAAAGTCAAATGTTATTGAATTCCGCGTAGATCAACTATCAGCAATCTATACAAAATTGCTTTCTGTGTTCAGTTTCTACGTTCAAAAAAGAAATGGTTTCCAAATGATTGTTACTGCTCTGGACAACCTTGGGTCACCGGAACTTCGGGAATATATCGGCACAGACATTAAACGCATCATCGGATTGAACAAACAATTTCAGTTTACCCTGCAGATTGAGGATCCGGAAAAGCGCTGGTCGGAAGACCCCTACCGTTATGCAAGGATATCAAGTCAGTACCGTGAACTGCTCGGCAATAAGTTTATGTTGGATCTTAACATACTCAGTTTCCGTAAACCCGACGCGGTTACTCCTTTCCCGACGCTTATTCAAACAGGCACGGAGTGTTTCCATGTTGTGCGTGCCGCAGCGCTCAACAGCCGGTTCACCATATATGCGGAATCGAGCATCAACCAGCAGGATCTGTTCTACCTCCCCTATGCAAATTCGGCAGCTTTGCAATATCGGGACACGACAAACGGCTACATTGTTGAAACACCTTACTCAGTGTTCCTGAAACTCCCCGATGAAAAGCACGATGTGAAGATTGACGGAAATTTTGTAGCAGCTTCACGGGACAATCACTTTCTCATTCCCGCCGGCCACCATTTCATTGAAGTGGGCATAAAAGCAAGCGATGCATTTTCCTCACATGATCTGCAGACACGGATAATGTCAATAACGGCCAACGTTCTTTCCGTCGCCTATGATGTTTCCAATGTCCGGTTCACCTATGAATCGGATACAAGAACCCTGGCGTCCTTTGATCGGGAACCGGTAAGGATAACAATTGACGGCTATGATTATGTCACGGAGGTAATGCGGGGGAATGATTGCTATACTGTTTACCTCCCGGCCGGTCATCATGATGCACAAATAATTGCAAGCAATAAATTCTCCGACGGGGTCAGCCTGCTTAGCCTGTGGTCCTCAACCGGCATTGCCTTGTTCGGCATATTCTCGGTGACCTCATTGTTCTTAATGTATCTGGCTCTCAAAATCGTAAGAAGAAGATTGGCGGTGCAATAAACAATGACACTTGAACTCGACCTCAGCCTGTTTTTTGAAATCGCCGTGATCCTTATCTGGTTCATGATCGCTTATCAATTCGTATTAACCGTTTACGGTTACCTGAATTATATTCGTTCGTTAAAAGAAAAAAAAGAGATTGACAAGCTCGACCTGGATCTTCCTACCTGTGCGATATTGGTGCCTGCCCATAACGAAGCAACCGTTATTGCAAAGACCGTTGAAGCAATGCTGCGTCTTGAATATACCGAAGGCAAACTGGAGATCATCATCATCAATGACGGCTCTTCCGACAGAACCAGGGAGATAGTGGAATCCTATATCCCCGGCTCGAATGGCAGATTGAGGCTTTTCAATGTTCCTCCCGGTGAAGGCGGTAAAGGAAAATCACGTGCACTCAACCTCGGCGTTAAGCAGACAACGGCAGAAATTATTGCCATCTATGATGCGGACAACACACCAGACCCCAAAGCATTGCGCTATCTTGTTACACAACTCGTTCTGCACAAGGATCTCGGTGCCGTTATTGGCAAGTTCCGCACCATAAACAAGAACCAAACCCTGCTAACCCGTTTCATTAACGTTGAAACGCTCAGCTTCCAATCCATGCTTCAGGCAGGCCGCTGGCAAATGCACAACATTGCCACTCTCCCCGGCACCAACTTTGTCATGCGTGCTTCAATTATTAATGAATTGAACGGATGGGATGAAGATGCGCTCACCGAGGACTCCGAATTGAGTATTCGCATATATGAGCATGGCTATAAGATCAAATTCCTCCCTTATGCGATAACCTATGAACAAGAGCCACCCTATTGGAAGGTCTGGATAAAGCAGCGTGTCCGCTGGGTGCGCGGCAACAACTATGTGATAAAGAAATTCTATAAAGAGATTCCGTTCATGAAGAACCGCAGGCTGGGTTTTGACATCCTCTATACCCTGCTTCTTTATTACATTTTCTTCTTCGCAATTGTTATCTCAGACATTCTCTTTGTGCTCAGTCTCGCGGGGCTTATAACTATTCCGCTCCACGGACCTTATACAACGGTATGGATAACGGCATTTGTTCTCTTTCTGTTTGAGATAATGCTCACGCTCTCGTTTGATGATGAAGACACGTTGAAGAATTTCGGCATCATTTTTCTGATGTATTTTTCCTACTGCCAGCTCTGGATTTTCCTGGTGTTCAGATCAATGTATATTGAGCATGTTAAAAAAGAGGGAACCGTTTGGGATAAGACGGTACGGTTTGATATTCCGGACAAAAAGGACAAGGGAGCTGTCATAGCGGATAAGGTCGCAGAATCAGCGGTGGCAGAGCCCTAGAGTTAACGATGGCTCAATTTGCAGGTTCAGTTTCACCTTCCTCTTGTAGACAAATGGTGTAAACTTAACGAACGTGTATTGTCATTGCTTCTCCCACGGCTTCGCGCATAGGCGTCAACTTAACAAAGTCATTTCGGCAAGATAGCTTTCCATTCCATGCCTCAAGCTCCCAATCCTGAGAATGTTTTACTCGCTAAGGATGCCCTCCATGTTGGATTGTTGCTTCAGAAGCCCCGGCAGGGGCGAAATATTTGTAGCCAGGGGCGTCAGCCCCTGGTAAACATATCCACCAAATTTCATTAGCTCCAGGGAGCGGCATAGATGGCTATAGAGTGAATTTCGGAACAGGAAAATGAGCAAAAGACCAGCATTTAAACCGATAGCATTCCCCGGGGCACAAATCTATTCTCATACATAACCGTTGCGGTGACACCATTGCTCACGGGTTTAGCGCCCATGCCCACATATCGGAATACAACATCATTCCACTGCTTTAAAATGAATGAGGCTGTTTCAGAATAATTCCGAAACAGCCTCTTCTAATAAACGATCTGCCGGAAACAGAAACCGTGTACAGCCCAGAACCAAGACACGGTTTATTTTTTATAGCTCGGCGCGGTGTCCTTAATCGCATCAACAATTTGTTTATAGCCTGTGCAGCGGCAAAGATTCCCTGCCAAGGCCGTTGTTATCTCTTCTTCGGTTGCATCGGCGTTTTCCGAAAGTAATGCATCAGCAGAGAGCAGCATTCCCGGTGTACAGAAACCACACTGGATGGCACCATGCTTCACAAAATTCTCCTGCAGCGGATGCAGAACACCTTTGTCAGCCAGACCTTCAACGGTTTTAACCTTTGTGCCGTTAATCTGCACTGCAAGCATAAGGCACGAGTTGGCTGCCTTTCCATCAATAAGCACGGTGCAAGCGCCGCACTCGCCAACGCCGCAGCCTTCTTTGGTACCGGTGAGATTCATTTCCTCACGCAAAAAATCGAGAAGACGTATATGAGTGTCAACCGCCATTGAATGGCTGACACCGTTTAATTCGAAAGTGATATCATTTTTCATTGGAGATTCAAACTCATTTACTGAATAATTTACTGAGACCTTGATAGCACAAATTCTGTGCAACAGGCAGTTTATAGGGTGTTGACCAGCGGAGCCCGGTCGCGTTCAGAATATGCTTGCCCAGCATAACGCCCGCTTCACGGAACAGATCGTCATCCACAGTTTTATTCTTCAGGAACGCTTCAACTTCAGGTACGCGTTTTCCAATTGGTGTCGCGGCACCGGTAGCTATTCTTACATCAGTGATAATTCCATTTTTCTCTTCTCCGAGAAGACAGATGGTCATACGACTGATTACAACTGCCCTCCGGCGTCCGAGTTTATAAAATGAACTTCTGTATGATTCCGGAAATTTTTTCAGCGTCACTTTGGTGACAAGCTCGTTCGGTTTTAATTGAGTCTGATAGGGACGCATTAAAAAGTCAGCGAGTGGTAATTCATGAGTTCCTTCAACTGAAGCTATCGTGATGGTTGCATCATAGACAAGCAGAGCCGGAACGCTGTCGGCACAAGGCGCATTGTTAACGAAATTGCCGCCGATGGTGGCCCGGTTACGTATTTGCGTGCTGCCAACCTGAGACGATGCTTCCACGAGTGCCGGATAATACTTCTGACAGACAGCACTTTCCGTAATGTTCGAAAACGCTGTGTTGGCGCCAATGGTGACCGTGTCGGCTGTTTCCGCGATCTGACGTATTTCCTCAATACTGTTAATATCGATCAGGCTGGAAATATTCCTGAAACGTGAGGATTCGATCCGCATTCCGGATATAATATCCGTACCACCGGCAAGTATCCTGCCATGGGGCTGTGTGCTAAGCAGTGTAACTGCATCCTCAATGGTTGACGGGGAAAAATAATTCAATTCTGGTATCATCACATGCTCCCGCGTTTTAATGCTTCAGGATATAATTTCTTTCGTAAGAGAACCTCTTCAAGGTTGACCGGTAAATTGTAGAACCGTTCGCCGGTTGCGTTGCGGATTGCATTTGCAATTGCTGCTGCGGTAAGTTCAAGTGTCGGTTCGCCAAGAGATTTTCCTCCCCAGGCACCGTAGGGTTCATCACCTTCAATGAAAATTGGTTCAATCACGTCAATGTCTTTGGACGTAAGCAAAATATACTGGTCAAAGTTCATCTCGCGGATCACGCCGTTATGAGAGGATATTTCCTCAACAACACCGTAACCGGCACCCTGCGTCACTCCGCCATAAACCTGCCCAAGAGCGCCCTGCAGATTGATCACCTTTCCGGGATCATGAACTGCAACCACACGATTAATATTCACCACACCGGTGGCGATATCGAGCGTTATCTCTGCAAGGTGGCAGCCATACACATAGGTGAAATAGGCATCGCCCTGTCCGGTCTCTTCTTCCCAATGGACGTTGGGACCCTTATACCAGCCAATGGTTGCAAGGGATACACCTTTTTTATAGGCCAGCATACACAGATCGGGAAATGAGATTTCCTTTTTCTTCGTTTTGCAGATCACTTTATTGTTTGCGAAAACAAGCTTTGCGCTTTTTTTCAATTCCCATTCTTCGCGCAACACTTCTTCAAGACGCATCCGAATGGTATCAGCAGCATGTTTCACCGCACCGCCGCCCATGAGCGTGGAGCGCGATGCAACAGTTGGGCCGCTGTCCGGTGCCACACTGGTGTCGTGATCCAAATAGGTAATATCATTGGGATCAATACCCAGCACTTCTGCCGCGATGATGTTAAACGTTGTGTGCAATCCCTGACCATTTTCGGCAAGACCGCAAAGCAGGTAAGCAGAACCATCGTTTTGGAGGGAGAAATAAGCACCTGCTCCATCAACACCTTCCGCGCCGAGAGAACAACCGCGATAGCTGCAGGCAAGTCCAATACCCTTACGCAGGGTTTGACCTGGGGAGATCAGATCTTCTTTGGCAAGCAGGAATGAATTAGTACTTGACTCGGCAACTTTTTTCAATTGTGCCGGGACCTCTTTGTTCTCTGACAAATTAGTCGTCCATGCATTGGTAAAATCTGTTTTCTCAACCGCGGCATGGAGCACTTTGTGCAGGTTGACATCGTGGTTTTTCAATACCTGACCGCTTGCCGTGACCGAGCCCAACTGGAATCCGTTCAACAGGCGAACACTTAATGGGTCTTTCCCCACGCGGATAGCAATTTCATCCATGATGGATTCCTGAGCAAAGATCGGCTGAGGTGAACCAAACCCGCGCATTGCACCGGTATACGGGTTGTTCGTATAAACGGCACGTACGTCTGTGCTGACATTTTCAACTTCATAAGGACCCGTAGCCTGAACAACCGTTCTCCAGGTAACGAATGGGCTCATTGATGAATAGGCGCCGCCATCAGCAATGATATCTATTTTCATTGCTTTCAGTTTTCCTTCTTTTGAAAAACCGACTTTATATTTCATGTGATAGGGATGGCGTTTGTATGATTCCAGAATGGAATCTTCTCGTGAGTAGCAAATCTTAACCGGATGACCGGTTTTAATTGCTGCTACCGCAGCCCGCGCTGACAATATATTCATGGTATCATCCTTGCCGCCAAAAGAGCCGCCAAGTTCAGCCTGGATGACGCGCACCTTGGTGAGCGGCAATCCCAACACTTTGGAAACAACATTGCGGGTTGTATGTGGATTCTGAATTGATCCAATAATCTTGATACCTTTTGAAGGTCCCATCCAAACAGCAATAACGGCTTCAGGCTCAATATAGGCATGTTCGATGCACTGGGTGGTATAGGTTTCTTCCAGAATATGATCGCTCTCGGCAAAACCTTTCTCAAGGTCACCTCTGCGAAGAGGATAATGATTAATAAGATTGGAGCCAAATCCGGGATGAATAAGCGGCGCATCGGCGTCAAGCGCCTTGGTCGGATCGGTGAGTACCGGCAATTCATCATACGATATTACAATTTTTTTCCGGAGAGCTGCAAGCGCGTCTTCATTTTCGCCTACGAGAAGCGAAATAACGTCGCCTGGAGTAACAATTGTCTCCGAACAAAAAATGGGTTGGTCTTGTTTAATGGGGCCGACTTTCTGCGCACCCTTTATATCGGTATGATCGCAAATTGCGGTAAGTGAGCTATCGCCGAGAATAGCCGAATAATCAATAGCTTTTATAGTCGCATGCGCTGACGGTATCCGCACCGGAACACCATAGAGCATACCGGGGAATTTATAATCAGCAGCATATAATGCTGTTCCGGTAACTTTTTCATAGGCGTCCTGACGCCTGACCGGTTTTCCGACTACGTTAAATTCTTTCATGGAAGTCATCCGTTCTGTTAATATTTTCATCGTACATCCACCCTTGATCCTTAGCACACACACCACACAAAATAAAAATACACCGAATACCTTTTCACGACAACCCGATTAAACTCCCCCACTATTCCCCTCTTTCGAAAGAGGAGGAAGGGAGTTTACAAACAATGCATATTTATTATCAGGTTCCGGATCAGGTATCCTATGTTTGAACACACTGATCATAATGTCATCACACGCCTTTGTTATTACATTATGATCATTGCCGGCTTCACTGCAATCGGGAAACCGGCACCTGCCGTTCAAGTCAGGGAGTTTATTATCCCTCAGCGAATTTCTTCGCGAGCCGGGATCCCTGTTTAAAGATTTCCTTCTGAACTTCATTCTGATCTGAAGCGGCAAATATATGATCCTTCATCAGGAATTCGCCGCCCTGCACCACGGTACGCACCGGATATTCCAACGCGCCGTAGATATAATGACCAAAGAAGTTAGCGCCGGTCAATGGAGTCGGCGGAACATAATCCCAGATAATAAAGTCAGCACGGTCACCCGCCTGTAACGAAGTATAATCGGGGAAATATTTTTTAATAAAGCTCAACTGACTGAAATACAATTGAATAAAGAAACCAAACGCATCATTCATCGACATGCCGGTATGACGGGCAAGCAGGAACAATTGTTTGGCACTCTTGGAAAGATCGGCATGCATTCCATCAGTTCCTGCAAGCATGGTTACTGCTTTCTGCAGCTGGTGGTAGGGTGCAAGCCCAACCTGATTATTCAGATTTGAACAGATATTAAAAACGCCGGCGGGTTTATATTCACCCAGCGCAGCAATTTCTTTATCGGTCAAATGGATGCAGTGAGCAAAAATGCTCTTGTCATTAATGACGCCTGCTTTGATGAATCGTTCTACCGGTGAAGCACCATAACTTTCCAGACTTGCAACGCGGTCGGAGACATCTTCGCAAAGATGAACATGAACACCGGTTTTGGCCGTTTCAATTGCTTCCCGTGTCCGCTGAAGAACCGAGTCATCAACCGTGAAAGAAGCATGAAGCCCAATCATTCCTTTGAAATCATCGTCGCTTTCATTAAGAGCAAAGTTCAGGTTTTCTTCAAGCCCTTCTTTCGCTTTTTCTTCGCCGTAACGGTTGGTGGTTTCAAAACAGAGAACACCGCGCAAACCATATTTCTTCAATGCCTGCTTTATCGTGCGAAGACTGCCCTTAGTCTCGTTCGGTGAAGCATGGTGATCGAATATATAGGTAACGCCGTTCCTGATCGATTCCAGCGCGGTCATCTCCGCCGAGGCATTGTTCATTCCTTCATCCAGCAACTGATCCAACTTCCACCACAGGTTTTTCAACACGTTGGGAAAGTTTGACATGTCGCCGGTTATATTGAGACCTTTGCCAAGGCGCGAGTAAATATGATCGTGAAAATTTACTAGCGGCACGGTCAGCATTCTGCAATGTGCATCATACACATTGGCATCAGTGCTGTTTCCGGTGAACGCCGCATCGGTGAACTCCCGCGGAACTATCTTCGTTATCTTTCCGCCGGAGATTTCAATATCGCCGAACACCGGGGTAACACTGTCGTTCCCCGGCTGGCATATAAAGGCATTAATAACTTTATAAGTATTCTGCATAATCTGTTATTTTTTTACTTCAGCATTGAACTGTTCAATAAGCTTATCCCATTCCGCAACGGTATTGAAACGGGTGTTCCAATATTCTTCGTTGTACCATTGTTCGTTGAGCTCGGCAACGTCTTTGCCCTGTTGCTCAACCCAGGTGAAATATTTCAGATTGTGAATTGCTTTTCTGTCGTAATACGTAAGTTCTTTCAGGTTATCAATTGCCTGATGTTTCATGCATGAAACCCAATCGATCTCTGCCTGATGAGGAGTGTATGCGCCAAGTTCGGCAGTCAGTTCATCCAAACGTGAATTATACATATCAATAGAATCAGTGAAAATGGTGAAGACCACATCGTTTTCTGTCAGTTCATTGTATTTGGCAAACTTAACGGCAGACAAAGAGTTGGCTATTGAGGAAATTCCCAGATTGGAAAGGCTCTCAATAGTGGCAGCATCAACGCCGGATTTTGCGAGGAATTCTTTTCCTGCGGGATCGTTGAATACACGCAGCAAGCGCATTGGATCTTCATCGTCAATCGCGGCAACATAATCCGTATTCTTCACGTTGTGGATCCAGGGAACGTGTTTATCGCCGATTCCTTCAATGCGGTGAGCGCCATAGCCGTTTTGCAGCAGGGTGGGGCACTGAAGAGCTTCTGAAGCAACCACTTTTGCCGTTGGGAACTGATGTTTCAGATAATCACCGGCAGAGATAGTTCCGGCTGATCCGGTTGCACTGACATAACCGCGCAGTTTCAATTTTCCGGAGGTATTCAATTGATTGAACAACTGATGAACGGTGTATCCGGTAACGTTATAGTGCCAGGCACTGTTGCCGAACTGGGCAAACTGGTTGAAAATATAATATTGATCACTGGTAGCTTCAAGTTCATGGCACTTATCGTAAATTTCTTTCACGTTGCTTTCGCAGCCATAGGTTGCAAAAACTTCCGCACCCATTTGCTCAAGCCAGTCAAATCGCTCTTTGCTCATTTCTTCAGGAAGAATGGCAACGCCATGCACGCCCAGCAGCGCTGAATCGAATACACCACCACGGCAATAGTTGCCGGTTGACGGCCAAACTGCTTTATGATAGTCAGGATTGAACCTGCCGCTCACGAGGAACGGGATGAGGCAGCCAAAAGAGGCGCCTACTTTATGTGCACCGGTGGGGAAGTTTCTTCCGACCAACCCGACAATGCGGGCTTTCACGCCTGTGATGGATGATGGTAATTCAACATAATTAATGCCGCCGATTTTGCCGGTTTTGATGTCATTTCGCCAGTTAATACGATATAAGTTTAGGGGATTTACGTCCTGTAAACCAATTTTGGCTAATTTGTTTTGAATATCTGCCGGAATGTTCTGTGGGTTTCGAAGCTGCTCGAACGTGGGGATTTGAATATTACGCTCTTTACAGCGTTTAATTGCGAGTTTTAAGAACTCTTCATTCTGAATTGACCAATTCCATGAATCCATGATGCACCTGTTTCTATAAGAATTTAAAAATGGACTATAAATTTAAGGAATTCCATTGAATCTATTACGGTTTTTCTTCTCGCAACCTGGTCGCTTTCCGATGGCAAAACTTTCAGTTATTTAGCCGGAATGTGCAATTCCCTTATAATCAGAGTCATTGGCAGGGGGATGCCGTATTTACTGAATGATTTGCGTTAAATGACGAAATGTTTTAGAATGGAAACAATTTTAAACAGATAAACTGTTGCCCAACTCCGGATGTAGGGGTTCAAAATCTTGAACCCCTACGCCCAAATAATGAACGCGCAATCACGCAAAAAAACGAATATCAAAAAATCATCCCCCATTCAATTGGGTGTATTGTGCGTGGATATAAAACCGGTGTTACAAAATGGTTCCGGGCCAACACAGACATTTGGGGGTTGTGGCAACGAAATTATTATGAACATATTATTCGTAACCAGCGGGCATATGAACGCATCGCCCAATATATTTTGATGAACCCAACAACGTGGCACCAAAACGCATTACGGTTGAAATAACTGCCCCCAACACCCATTGACCGAAATTGGTATGTAGGGGTTCAAGATTTTGAACCCTTACAGTGGAAATTTAGTCCCCACGTTCAAATTTCATTCACTGGCAAGATGCAGGCAAATTTATTTTATCACAATATCAAAATAATTCAACAAGGTGGTAACCTCTGGATGACAGAATACCGTTTTTTTTAGTTTATTCTTGTTCGGATCAATTGCGTAATTGATCGCATCGGAAAAATCTGCAAAACTCAGGTTGGTCTGGCTGAAACGGCTTCCCAGAAAATCAGTCCCGGTAAACTCACCCTTGGTGAGATTAGCCTCAGAAAAATCACATTCCCGTGCGGAACAGTTTTGCATGTGGAGTTGGGGTATAGTCATCTTGAAAAAATTGCTCCCGTCCAGTTTGCATTCAGTAAAACGGTAACGCGAAGGATTCCGTAGATTCTTCCAGTCAACACCAAGCAGCTTAGTCTTGCTGAACGACACATCAAGCAGGCGGGAATTTTGGAACATAGCCAGGCTCAGATCGCAGCTTTCAAACGTGCAATCCTCAAAATCGCATTCAATGAACTTTGACTGGAATAAATTGCATGAAATAAATTTACATTTATAAAACTCGGCTCTCACGGTTTGTTTCTTCGGAAGATCGAGCTTCGAGAACTCTTTTTCCTGGTGCAGCTTTCCGTCTGTTGAATCATCATTTTGTTCGCCGTTAAGAAGGGGATGTACTGACATTATCCGATCCGGTAGTAATTTAATATTATCTGATGTGAAACATAGGATAAATGATGCAATTTTCAATATAACGTAGTGTTTGCATATCAAATTGTTACGCTGTGCATTCATCGTTGCCGTAGGGGTTCAAAATTTTGAACCCCTACAATCCAATTTGGAGACCAAACCGCATGATTGAATGCCGATCCGCATAAAACAAGTGGTATAAGCAACAATTTTTTATTGATAAACAATAAATATATATTGACAAACATAGTTTCATCCCCTATATTTCGTCCAAACTATTTTTAAGGTTTGGAATATGAAAAAACATAAAAGTCGCAGTATAAAGTTTATCTATAGCAATTTGAGCGTTTTATATGGTGGTTCCATTGCATTAACAGGCCTGTTCGTTATTATGCACATTGCCGGGCTTTTCCTGAAATTCCCCTTTCCTGCCGCCATGGGGTTCCCGGTCAATGTCATGTTTGCCAACCCGGGGGCGGTGTCATCAACCCCGGAAGGCGTTTCATTAATGGGCGGTTTATCCACCTCTCTTCTTGTCTATCGCCCTTCACAGATTATCAGTTTGTATTCATGCCTCTATATCACCATAGTCGGAGGAGGGATGGCATATATCCTTTTCCTGATCAGGAAAATAGTAATGACAGTTTATAACGGCAATCCTTTTGTTCGCGAAAATGCCAAGAGAATGCGCATTGTTGCAATTGTAATAGTATTTGCCCCATTGCTTCTGGATATATTGAGCAGATTTGCGGTTTCCTCACTTCTTCAGGGACGATCATTCCCCGGACTTGTTCTGACATACCGTGGCTTCGGTGAACAAAACTACACACTAATCCCGTTTGGTCTGTTGTTGTTCGTCATCTCTGAAGTTTTCAGAATTGGTGTAACGCTAAAAGAAGAGAGCGACTTAACCGTTTGAAAGAATGACCGTGCCCCTTAGAATCAATCTGGATGTCATGATGGCGAAGAGGAGAATATCGCTCACCGAACTTGCAGAGAAAGTCGGCATAACGCAGGCAAATCTTTCCATATTGAAGAACGAGAAAGCCAGGGCTATACGTTTTTCAACATTGGAAAAGCTATGTGAAGTGTTGCAATGCCAACCCGGCGATCTAATTGAATTTGTTCCAAAACAAGCCCCGGATTCGTGACAGCAATGGTGTCAGCTTAACAAACAAAATGAATGAATGTCATTCCCATCATGCCGTGACGGGAATCTACCTAATACGGGTCGTTTCGAAGATAATTCCGTCGTCAGCGTCTCGCAACTTATGCTTAGTTAGCACCATTGATACCGACCGTAGGGGTTCAAAATTTTGAACCCCTGCAAAGCAACCGAAATATTTTTCGTAATTTACTTAATGGTTTTATAAAACTACTTCATTATATATTCGGGAGGCTAATGTGTTTAAGTTTTTTAATTATGTAGCGCTTGTTCTGCTATTAGGATTCTGTTACCCAATCTTCTCTCAATCCAACAGCATTCCTGTCGATCCCAACGTCACCATAGGGAAGTTAAAAAACGGCATCACCTACTATATCCGCGCCAACAAAAAACCGGAGAAACGGGCCGAACTCCGCCTGGTGGTCAACGCCGGCTCCATCCTCGAGGATGACAACCAAAAAGGACTGGCCCACATGGTTGAGCATATGGCATTCAACGGAACGACACATTTCCAGCATAACGAACTTGAGAAATTCCTTGAGTCGGTAGGCGTTAGATTTGGTGCTGACCTCAACGCCGGGACCAGTTTCGATGAAACCGTGTACCTCCTTCAGGTCCCGACCGACAGCAGTGAACTGCTTTCCAAAGGATTCCTGGTACTGGAAGACTGGGCGCATGGACTGCTGTTTGACAGCAGTGAAGTTGAAAGAGAGCGCGGCGTTATTACCGAAGAATGGCGCCTGGGCAGAGGAGCACAGATGCGGATGCGCGACAAGCAGTTCCCCATTTTGTTCCACAACTCAAAATATGCTGAACGACTGCCGATCGGCGACATTGAAATCATCAAGCACTGCCCGCAGGACGTTTTGAGAAAATTCTACACCGACTGGTACCGCCCCGACCTCATGGCAGTGGTTGCCGTGGGTGATTTTGACAAGGCTCAGATCGAAGCACTCATAAAAGAACATTTTGAAACCATCGAAGGTCCCAAAAACGAGAGACCAAGGGAACTCTCGCCGGTGCCGGGACATGAAGAAACCCTGTTTGCAATTGCAACCGACAAAGAAGCCCCATACACCGTTCTCAGTATATTTACCAAAATGACGCACGAAAATGTGGTCACACTCGATGATTATAAAAAGGAATTTGTCCAGTCTTTATATGAAAGCATGTTAAATGCACGCCTGCAGGAATTGACCATGCAGCCCGACCCACCGTTCCTGAGCGGATATGCGGGTAAAGGCCGGTTTGTCAGAACCTCCGATGCAAACTATATCCAGGTAGTCGTCAAAGAAGATGGCGTAGGACGCGGATTGGAAACAGTGTACCGTGAAGCAGAGCGGGTACGTCAATTTGGATTTACCGCCACCGAACTTGAGCGCCACAAAACGATGCTGCTGCGCCGCTATGAAGAAGCTCTTGCAGAAAAAGACAAAACCGAATCAGGCCGACTCGTAAACCAATATGTCACTCACTTCTTAAGCGCCATGCCCATTCCAGGTGTCGAAAACCGGTATGAGTTATGCAAGCGATTTCTCCCGCTGATCTCTCTTGAAGATGTGAACAAATTATCCGAGAAGGCAAACCAAACCGCAAACAGAGTTGTACTTCTCAACGCGCCCGAAAAAGAGGGAGTTAAAACCCCGACAAAAGAAGAGCTGGCCGCCATCCTCGATAAAGTGAAGGGCGAAAAGCTCACACCCTATATTGACAAGGTCAACAATCAACCTTTGGTAAGTGGTGTCCCCGACCCGGGAAGCATAACCAGCTCACGCGCCAACGCATTTCTTGACTATACAGAATGGAAGTTATCCAATGGCGTCCGGGTTCTGCTAAAAACAACCGATTTCAAGAATGATGAAATACTTCTTAACGTGGTAAGTCCGGGAGGCTCATCCCTTGTTGAAGACAAGGACTATATCTCTGCCTCAACCGCCGCAAACATCGCGCAGGAATCGGGTCTTGGAAATTTCAGTCTGACGGAACTTCAGAAAGCCTTAACCGGAAAAATTGTGCGTGTGAACCCGGACATTTCCCATTATGACGAAAGCCTTGGCGGCATGTGCAGCCCCAAGGATGCCGAGACGATGTTCCAGCTTATCTATTTGTATTTCACCAATCCACGTTTTGATTCATCTGCTTTTATTTCCTATAAAGCCAAAATGAAAGCATGGCTGAAGAATACAAAGAACGAGCCGGAAGAAGTTTATAACGATACATTGACCAATACACTTAACAACTATAACTTCCGCTTCCTGCCCTGGACGGAAGAAACGATTGATCAGGTTAATTTCTCGAGAGCAGAAGAAATATTCAAAGATCGCTTTTCCGATGCGGATGGCTTCACCTTTGTTTTTACCGGTAATATAGATACTGCTTCTTTCAAACCATTGGTGCTTAAATATCTTGCCACATTGCCTGCAAAGCACAAGAACGAAAACTGGCGTAACCTGCACATAACAAACCCAACCGGGATTGTGGAGAAAACGGTTAAACGCGGCATTGAACCCAAAAGCACCGTGACTATTATCTATACCGGCGATTGCGAATACAGCAGGCACAATCAATATAACCTTATTTCGCTTACCGACGTGATAGACATCCGGCTCCGCGAGATAATCCGCGAAGAAAAAGGTGGGAGCTATGGCGTACGGACATATTTCTTTTTCGCCAGATATCCCAAAGGCCGGTATCATCTTACCATTTCCTTTGGCTGCGATCCAAAACGGGTTGATGAATTAACTGCCGCCGCATGGCAGGTGATTGACAGCATTAAACAATTCGGACCCACACCGGAGATACTCGAACGCGTGAAAGCTACACAGAAACGTGCGCGCGAAGTTGACCTGAAGCAAAACTGGTTCTGGGGTTCACACGTTTGCGATTGTCTTTTGGCGGAAGATGACCCTTCATACATTTTGGAATTCCCAAAATGGAATGAAGCTCTAAGTGCTCAGGATATTAAAACAGCAGCACAAACGTATTTTAATCAGAAGAACTATATAAAGGTTGTTCTGCTGCCCGAGGATAAAAAATAGCAGGATCAATTCCCCTTTCTCTGGTAGCGCGAGCAGCCTGCTCGCGCTGCCAGGAAATTGCTTTTTTGCCAAACGTTCTAAATCATATATTCCCTAACCTGGACGAGCCAAAAAAAGAAGCTTTCCTTCCCCCTCGCTTTTCAAGAGAGGGGGATAGGGGGTGAGTTTTATTTTCACCTTATCAAATATTTTGCCTTTTCCGGCTATAATATTATTGATTAGACCCTAACAGGAAATTGTAATTACTTTTTGTTCACGACTCTACAATCATTGATTCCCTACGGTGAGTGTCGCATAACTCAGGAAAAGTAATTGCGACCCCGCGTTTTCGCGGGAGAAGTGCCTCATCCCGTGTGCGGGGCAATCTCACGATTTGCGCATATAAATATAGTTTTATAAAGCAGAATTTCAGGCGGAATGAATTATCCGACACCCACCTACGGGAAATTAGTACAGCAAAACGTATGTGAAGTATTCTATTACAAAAAATTGGCTCATAATAAATAGTGAGCGCCTTTTTAGTGATGGTTAGATTTAAAAGCATTCTCTCCCTCTCATCGACTCCACCCTTCAGTTCATCTATTTTCTTATCCGGGCCAACAATATTTTCCCTATTTTAAAACATAACTATCCAGTTCTTCATTCAGATACTATTATTTTAATGAAAGATAAAACCAATGGAAAACCAGGACATCACAAAAAGAAATATAAGCCGCAAAGACTTCATCAAATCATCTGCCATTCTGGGAGCCGGAGTGTTGCTTGCCCCGAACATCCTGTCAAATTCCTTTTCGCCATTTTCCACAAAAAAACGTTTTGCCGTGGTTGGCACAGGGCACCGCTCCCAAACCTGGCAGGATGGCATATATAAATCATTCAGCGACACCTGCGAAATTGTTGCCCTTTGCGACACCAATATTGGCCGCGCCAAATATTTCCAAGGTTATGCAAAACAACTCGGCGCCAAAGAAATACCCGTTTACGAAGCAAAAGATTTTGATAAAATGATCGCCGAGACGAAACCGGATACGGTGATAGTTACCACCATTGACGGATTTCACCACGTCTATATCGTGCGCGCTATGGAACTCGGCTGCGATGTGATAACGGAAAAGCCAATGACAAATGAAGACTGGAAATGCCAACAAATAATTGATGCACAAAAAAAATATGGCAAAGAGATCCGGGTTGGTTTCAATTACCGCTATTCTCCTCCCCGCTCACAGGTGAAGGACTTCTTAATGAGCGGAGTTATTGGGGACATTCTTTCGGTTGATTTTCACTGGATGCTGAACACAATTCACGGGGCTGATTACTTCCGCAGGTGGCACAGCTATAAGAAATTCTCTGCCGGGCTCATGCTGCATAAGGCAACACATCACTTTGATCTGGTAAACTGGTGGCTTTCCGCCGTACCCGTCTCCGTATTTGCAAAAGGCAAGCGCGAATTCTATACGCCTGAAATGGCAAAACGTTTCGGGCTGGAAGGTTTTCACGAACGCTGCCATTCCTGTCCGGAAAAAACAAAATGCGGATTTGAACTAGACCTGGCAAAGGACAAACGGTTGAAAGCACTCTATCTGGACAATGAGCACTATGACGGCTATTTCCGTGACCGCTGCGTATTCCGCCCCGACATCGACATTGAAGATACAATGAATGTGATTGCAAAATATGACAACAATGTAACTCTCAGCTATTCACTCAACGCATTTAATTCATGGGAAGGTTATTACATCATTTTCAACGGAACCAGGGGACGCCTTGAGCATAAGATGGAAGAAAAAATATATGTAGCAGGCGGAAGCGACGTGCAGGGCGCAATAAAAGGCGATGGCACCTATATCAGAATATTCCCCCTACGTGGACCCGCCTACCAGGCTGATGTATGGACAGGTGAAGGTGCTCATGCAGGCGGCGATCAGGTTATGCTAAATGATGTGTTCGGCGTTGAAAAGAAAAAAGACAAATTCCTGCGCGCGGCAGATCAACGCGCCGGCGCATATTCGCTGCTAACCGGTGTGGCCGCAAACCACTCGATGACAAGCGGCAAAGAAATTTTAATTGCTGATCTCGTGAAAAATATCGGCCAGCCGGACTATCCGGCAATGCCCAATCATACGGATGCAGTGCCAATGCCGGAGAAAACAACAGCAAAAGAATAATTCGTATTTTCCTGTTACAGCAAATCACCGGAAGGTAACTTCTCCCGGTGATTTGCTGTTTTAGCACCACCTATCAGCCTATATATTCACTTTATTACTGCTTTGGACCTACATCAGCTCTTGTAACCGGGCGCAGGAACACCGGCCCATCTGAATATTCATCTGCCCCTATATCATATTTGTGAGCACGGGGCTGCCCATCCATATCAATAGAGATATATGGATAATCCAGCGCGGCTCGGTTAATAGCGGGACTCTTTGCACTGAGATGCATCACGCCAAATGCATCCGCTTTTGTGAATTCCGGATCAGTAATTTCATTCCCTTCCGGCAGCGTTTTGAAACCCGTTTCTGCTCCATAAAAAATGTTTCCGTTCCACTTAACGTCCCCTGGTTCATTCTGAAAAAGCACCAATGGCCCCTTTGAACCGGAAAAAATGTTGTTTGCAATAATGCAATCAACCGCAGGAAGACGGCCACTATCATCTGCCGCAGCATCAATATTTAATGTTGATGCGTTGTCCACAAGAGTATTGTGCGCCATATTTACCCGCTTCACCTGATTGTAATGTCTGGTTGATGATGCCGGAGTTCCGCCAATAATGGTGATACCGGATCGCATACCTTGACCGGCTAACCCTGCTATATAGTTATTATAGATGAGATGATCTTCCCCGGTGATTCGTATACCTCCCGTGTTTTTCAAGTGATTTCCGAAAAAGAAATTCCCGGTGACCGTACAATGGTTGCCGTTTCGAAGCGTAAGTGTTCCCTTACAGTTAACAAAGGTGTTATGCCTGTATACATTCTCACAGGTCTTGTTGGAAATTATTTCAACTTCACCATTACAGGATTCAAACAGATTGTCTGCCACAAGGGTATGTGAATTTTGCATTGAAACAATTCCAGTCCCTACCCTTATTGATTCGCCGCCATTTTCACCCAGTTCCGGACGCGGACCGAAATAGTTGGAGTCAATAACATGATAGTTTGGCTTGTCAGATACCCATACTACGAGCGTTGTTCCGAGGTTTGTCTTTCCTGCGAAGTAACAATGGTCCACCCGGTTATGATCTCCGTGAAGAGAAATCCACTTTGTGTTTACCTTACGGTCTGCTGGGTTATAGTCAATAACGGATGTGTTTGTCAGGCGGCAGTACGAACTTTCCGTTCCCTTTTTTCCCCGAAATGATATCACATCTCCATGGCTAATCCCCCCGTCTTTGAAGGTCAGGCCATCGACAGTAAGATATTTTCCGGATATCTGCAACGTGGAGTTTCCCGTAAGCAATACTCCGCCAGGAGTTTCAGCACGAAGAACAATGTTCTTATCAACAGCACCATCAGCCGCAAATAAAAGTGCAGCATTATCCCACATTCCGTTCCTGAGCGTGATAGTATCGCCTGGTTGAGCCGCAGCCACCGCTGCTGTAAATTGTTTAACATTCCTGACGGGAAGACTCTGAGCATGCAAAGAAAGGAGCATGGGAGCGAGGGCGAAAGGAAGTATTATTTTAGTCATATTCTACCATCGATAATAAATGAGGACTGGCGACATCAGGAGTTAGACATTGCGGACCCAATATTAGTTTAACTCAAAGCACCGGTCGCTGAGCCTGTCGAAGCGCTGGTTATTGAAGGTTTTCTTTGCGGTCTTTGCGCCTCCTTAGCTCCCTTTGCGTTTAGCCTTATGCAGCACCAGGCAAAACTGGTTTTAAAGGTCAAAAATTAACCACCTCGCACCATATAAACATTTTATAATATTCTTCGATGATTACAAATGAGCATATGCATAGCAAACAGACAACATTTTTAAGGAACAACAGAACAGTTATTTATCTCTCTGGAAGGAGATCACGATGATGCCATTAACAATTGATACGTTTATTACGGCCGCTCAGGATGCCGAGTGGAGCGAGTATATGCTGCTTGCCGCATTGAAACATTATCACGATGATTTCAATCAGAACAAACTATATCCGGCAATCTCTGAGCTTATTGAAGTGACCGCTTTGCTTGAATCACTGATCATGCAGAAAGAAAACATCGAAGCACGTCTTCCGAAACTAATCGTAGGCGTGGACACGATGAAGAACAGTCTGATCTATGGCAAATCATCTGACCTTCTGCCTCGCAATACCGTATTCGAATTTATCCGGTTTTCACTGCCCCTGCTGAAAGACATTCTGGAAGAGGCCAACGCGATATATGAATTCGTAGATGAAAATATTCAAATCAGAGAAGTCGGCATTATTCCGCTATATCGGGAAGAGGGTTATTTGTTTGTTCCTGACTTAAAGAAGAGTCTGCTTCATATTTTGCGTTTTGAACTCTCCTTATTTACGTCCAGTGGAGAGGATATGCGCATATTGAAAACCCAGCAGGTGAAAGAAATCGGCGAAGAAGATAAGGACATGAATGAGGTGAAAATTGATTTGATCAGGGAATCACCCGAGATGCCAAACCCGGCCACCTATCTCTTGGAAACCGATCTGGATTTTCCATTCAAGGAAACTATCCTGCCGATAGCAAAGAGAAGACTGATGTCTCATTTGGCAGCTTAGTTATTACTCATACATTACTCTACTCATCCCAGCAAAACCCGTTGCGCTGTTTTTCAGTTCGGCGGGTTTTTATTTTAATGTGTATTTGCTCCAGACAAGACCACAAGAGAGAGCAATAGGTTTTGCTGGTTTTCACTTTAGCAAAATCATCTTGTTGGCCAGAACAAATCTCTTATCTCCCGCATTCAAGGTGTTCAATCGGTACACATACATTCCCGAGGCCAGTTTCAATTCTGTTGCATTAACCTCAACAGAATAACTGCCTGCCGCCTGCTCTTTTCCGGATATCAGATTCGCAACCTGCTTTCCTTCCATTGAATACAATGCCAGAGTCACGATGCTGGTTTTGGGCAACTGGTAGCCAATGGTGGTTGTCGGATTAAAAGGATTAGGATAATTTTGCATCAACTTAAAGGAATTGGGGATGACACGGCCTTCTGTTTTAATTCCTGTTACCTGACTCCCCGGGCCCACATCACCAGCTTTCAAAGGATGAATAATAACAGGATTTACTGAGTACTCGTCGGCGCCTATATCTTTCAGGTTGTCACGCTGCTGCCCGTCCATATCAGATATAACAAACGGGAAACTGCCGGTTGCCTTATCAATCGCGGGGCTTGAACTGCTCAAATGCCTGAGACCATCCGCACCCGTACTTGCCAGCTTGGGGTCAGCAACAATATTGGTTGCGGGGAGTGTTGAAAACCCGGTAGCGGTTCCATAAAAAATATTGCTTTGCCAGGTCATGTTGATTGGAGCGTCAGAAAAGTTTACGAGAGTTGACGCAGTGCCATAGATAATGTTGTTTGCAATAACACAATCAAGCGGGGCAAGTGTCAACTGCGTGTCTTTTCCGGCACCGATATTAAAATTATTCACGTTATCCACAAAGGTATTGTTGGTCACAACAGCCCGTTTAACCTGGAAATAGCCGCTTGCAACAGAATTGGGGATACCATTCATAACAGTAAGGGCAGATTTAAAACTACTGCCGGATGTTCCGGAAACATAATTATTGAATACCTTATGATCCTCACCAATAATTCTGATGCCACCGGAGTTGGGCTGATGGTTGCCAAAGAAGAAATTGCCTTCCACCGTGCAGCGGTTGCCATGCCGCAGTGTCAGGGTGCCGCGGCAACCGTAAAATGTGTTATAACGGTATGTGTTTTCGCAGGATTTGTTGGAAATGATCTCTACCTCGCCATTGCATTCTTCAAAATAGTTATACTCCACCGTTGTATAAGAATCATACATTGACCAGTCGCTGGTTCCCACCCGAATGGTTTCCCCGCCATTCACTCCAAGATCAGGGCGTGTCCCAAAATAATTGTGGTCAATCTGATGATAATTGGGAGTTGCCGAAAGCCAAACTACCAATGTAGTCCCCAGATTCTTTTTCCCCTTTAAATAACAATGGTCCACACGGTTGTGGTCACCGTAAAGGGAGACCCATTTGACGTCTACGGAGCTGTCGGGAGGATTGTAATCAACAATTGAGGTATTCGTCAGCCGGCAATAATTGCTTCCGACAGTGGATGATACCCTAAACTCTATGACAGAGCCGGAGGTCAGGTAACCATTTTTAAAGGAAAGGCCGTCAACAACTAGGTACTTCCCGGCAATTTTCAGCGAAGAGGTCCCGGTGAGGATCACCCCGCCAAGCGTTTCAGCCCGAAGCAGAATGTTTTGAGTTGATGTTCCCTGTGCCGCAAATAAAACCGAAACATTGTTCCATATCCCGTTCAGCATGGTAACGGTATCACCCGGCTGAACGTTTGCAATTGCCGTGGACAGTTGAGATGCCGTCGCTGCCCTGAATTCCTTTGGAAAGACAGACTGCAATCCCACGGAAATGAAAAACAGTAAAAAGATCACAAACTTATACATGCGCAGATAACTCACTTTATTAACATACAATCCCGGTACTCATTCCCGGTAAAACCTTGTCCGGGCCATTACCATATGCTGCCGGGACGCCGATAACTCTAAAGGCGCCTAAACAAAATTCATCTAAGGCCCAATATATACGTAATGAACCATTATGATATGTCCGAAACGCAGAAATTACCCGGGCAAAGATACTAAAAAGGCAACTGCCAATCAGCAATAGAAGCAGGTGATTTTGGGGGGAAACGGGATTCTTCGGAGAAATCCGGAGCTAAATCATAGTGATGGTTGGCATTTATTAGGTGGAGAGAATTCTGTGAGCGAAGTAATCGACGACTATTGTGTTAATTATTTCAATTACTTCGCTGCACATGAATAGCTGAACTATATTATTTGCACTTTGAGATTCGTCATGCTTTCCTCAATGGGAAAATTGCACATAGGATCATTAGGCTTTACCAGTTAAAAAATCCATACACTCAATGAACTGATCAATTAACAGATGTAACCATTTATTAATCACTGCCTTCCTGACTCTTGGCTGACCCGCCCTTCGGCAAGTATTGCAGCCTTTGGGTAGAAGTAAAAGCCGTGCCGACTCCGGCCCGGCTTCCCATAAAAGCCAAAAAACAGCTATTTTCACTGCATGGCCCGAAAATTTATCTTGCGCTGCACCTAAAAAAATTCAAAATCCATATCTGACCGGTCAATAAATGCCGGTTTTGTGTTCATTTCCAGGACGTCTTCGTCTCCGCTTACGACTCAGAACGGAATATGACCGCTCTGAACCGGAAGCCAGGCTATTAACTGTTTATTCCAATTGAGCAACCTCGCCGGAACCGAAATCAGCCAACGAGCTCTAAAAGAACACCTCTGTCAAAATGAAAAAAGAACCTGAAGATGCGAATACCTTTTAACATCACAATTGCCAAGACTATTTTTTAATTTATTTGTTTTTTGGATGGGCTGCGGTTTTGATGTTGTTTACTATATGGTGCTGCGCTGCCGGGGACGTGGCAGCGCGGACAACCATATAGTTCTCTTATCACTATAACATCATAACACACGCCTGCAAGATAATGCAACACCTGTGCGAATGTCAATTTATAGGTGTAACGATTTGTAAATCGTTACAAATCCGGCCAAAAAATAGTTTTTTGCGGGCCAGTACTTCTTTCCTGTTTTTTTTATAACTTTGTGAGAATGACTATTTTTTTGAAGAATTTGGCTTGATTTTGAAGATACTGATCATTTCCGTGTTTCTCGGTCTGTTCCCCTGTAACTCTTTTGCCGGGGAGAATCCTATTGACTCGCTTGTCCAAATACTGATTCGCCAAAAGGGCAGAGCCCAAAATACCCTCGTTGACAGTATTCTGGCAAATATTGATAAGGAACACGTAAATTCGGCAAAGAAAAACATTGACAAACTGCTGCAGATCACCGCGGCATCGGATTTCCAGTGGGGCAATATCAGAACAGCTATCTATTCGGCACACAGGTTCGGGCTCCTGCCAAACCGTATTGGATTACTGAACCAGGCAATCAGCCGGGCCGAAAAGGACGGGTTTCAGGATTTGGTAGCTCAAGCGGAACAGGTCAAGGGAAACCTGTACACTGATAATAACCTTTTCGACTCAGCCATGGTAGCAACCCTGCATGCCATGGAACTTTTTGAAAAAATGCACGACGGATACGGACTCATTGCCGAAAAGCACACAATAGCAGACCTCTATTATTACGCCGGGAATTATGACCGTGCCGAGCTGTTATACAAAGAGATCATGCAAAAGCACGGAAACCCGGACGCATGGGAGCGTTGGCGACGTATAGTAATTACCAACGACCTGGGACTTATTGAAAAACGCAGGGGAAATTACCAAAAGGCGGTTAACTTTTTCCGCACATCCGAGTCGTATATCTTAAGAAAGCCGGAGCACCAGCTCAGTTTCGATGACAGCTCACACCTTGCATATATTTATAATCAGCTTGCTGAAATTTTTCTGGCGTACGATAAACCACGGGATGCCGATCTTTATTATTACAAAACACTGAAACTGGAAGAGCGCGTACACTCCATCGGCGCTTTAGGGCAGCTTTTTGCCACAAAAGCCGGAATATGCTTCAAGGAAGGGCATAATGATTCAGCGCTGGTTTATGTTAAAAAAGCCAGTCTATTCTCCAAAGAGTATCGCTCACTTGACCTGGATCTTCAGCTCTACTCCCTGCTTTATAAAATATATGAACGCCTGGGTGACTATACAAATGCCTTCCATGCTCAAAACACCTACGGGATTTTGAAAGACTCCTCTACAAGACTTCATTATGAAACAAAGTTTATGGATATTCTCTTTCAGAACAATTATGACCGGTATACCCGCAGCATAGAGGAAAACCGTCGCAAACAGGTGCTTTACCTTACGGGTTTCGTTATTGTTGCCCTTTTACTCTCGCTGGTTTCACTTTTCTATTTCAGAACCAAGCGGATAAACAAACTGCTGGTTAAAAAGATCATAGCGGCAGACGGTGCAATGGCGCCAAGGGACTATTTTACAGAGCAGCAAGGGAAACCAGAATCCGTGCAACCGGATAAAAAAGTCACGGTCACCTCCGCTGTCTTGCAGAAAGATCAAACGGTTCTGGCGACGGAAATAGAAACCCAGTCAATCAAAAAGAATCCTTTCATCACCATGTTGCCAAAAGAAAACGATTTCACCGGCGTGCAACAGGAATTAATCACCGACCTGGCAGATAAGATAGAATCCCTGATGAAAGAAAAAAGAATGTTTCTCAACCCTGATCTCTCTCTTGACGATATAGCCCGGGAACTTGAAACAAACCGGCTTTACGTTTCCAGGGCAATTAACAGCGAACTGTATACAAACTTTATTTCCTATGTAAACGAATTCCGCATCAAAGAGTCTATCCGGTTAATTTCGCTGGGAGAACACAAAGTCCTATCCATGGAGGGAATTGCTCACGCGTCCGGCTTTAATAACAGGAAGTCCTTCAGCGCCGCATTTCTTAAATTCAATGGCATTAACCCGACCGAGTTTATTAAGAGCTATGAGCGATATTTTAAGAATGAAATCGTGACTATGCGAAATTAGGGGGATTGGCCATAATTGCTGACTAACGCACACGCCACTCTGCCCGGAAAATAGTGTATTGCTTTTTGCGACAACAACCATTATCTTTTCAGGTGAATTCTCTGGTTCCTGCACAACAACCAGGTGTTCGACAACAGAGGGTTCATTTTAAATCAATAGGTGAGTTGATGAGAAAAGCATTGTTCTTCATTCCTCTTTTTTTCGCCTGCATTGCAGGTTGTTCACAATCCACCGAACCGGTGGCAACCGCAGATAGTTTTTTCCCCATTAGTGAAGTCAGCTCCTGGCAGTATAGCACCTCAACAGCAGGCGACATTGCAAACCAGATTTGGAAAGTTGGAAGTGAAGAAGTGGTTGATGGCATAAGCTATTACTCCGTAGTTATCTCCCATCCCGGAACTATGCTTGCCGCGTCAACTGTCTATTTTCGATGCAACGGAACCATTCTGTATAAAAAATATGCGGGCAGTCCCGAGTTTATCATAGCAGACTTTTCACTGAATAAAGGAGATGCCGCCTATTGGGATCCATACTTGAAGGTGACGGAAAAAACAGAAAGCATAATGAAATTTGACACGGGTTTACATGGCGACTATCAATACACAATTACCTTTCGTAAGGGTATTGGGATCACTTTAAGTACCGATAGCGGTGCCGTCTATAATCAGATTATCCTGTTAAAAATTGAGAAGCAGGGAGCAGGTATCATTGACCTCACGGACAATTCGCCAAAACTCTTATAGCCTCATTTGCTTTGGGGAGAATGGATTGCAACACATCAGTGAAGATAGTGAGTCCGGGCAACAAAGAATAAAAAACAGGCCCTCAGCTTATAGCAGCGGAAAGCCTGCCTTGGGATATCGCTGTAAATTAGCTTTCGTTTCCATTTTCATCACCCCAATTGATCTTTCTGGTCCGGTACGCTTCAAAATCCGGAAGCAGGCGTTCGTATTCCGCATCCATAAGCGGGGAAGAGATAATAAAATCTGCTGATGCCCGGTTATTTGCAATGGGGATATTCCAAACCACGGCCATGCGCAAAAGAGCTTTTACATCGGAATCATGCGGCTGCGGCTCCAATGGGTCCCAGAAAAATATCAGAAAATCAATTTCATTGGTTGCAATCTTTGCGCCAATTTGCTGGTCGCCGCCCAGAGGACCGCTTTGGAACCGGTGAATTGGAACGCCAAGCACTTTTTCGAGTGCACCGCCGGTTGTTCCGGTAGCATATATTTCATGATGCGCCAGTAATTCCCTGTTAAACTTTACCCATTCAAGGAGCGCACGCTTTTTATTGTCATGAGCAACAAGTGCAATCTTCTTGTTCTTATGCATTATCAGTTTGTTATGTTCCATTTTGCATTCTCCGATTGGTTAATTGCTCTGTCAGTTATTTTATATGCTGTCCGGTAAGTTCAAGTGTATGATAAAGCAGTTCTTTGCCACCACAATTAAAATGTCCGGGAACAACAAGTGCAGCATCCGTAAAACTATCAATAACATTTTTTATGGTAACCGGCCAGGCTTGCATATCTGCATCCTTTGTATATCCAAGAGTTTGTGATTTCAGGTCCTTCACCAGGCATCCTCCGAACAAAACTTTTTCATCAGGAAACCATACAACAATATTGTCTTTCGTGTGCCCCGCACCAAGGAACCTGCCTTCCACAAATTTGCTGCCCACCTGCAGCCTGAGAGAATCATCAAATCCGATTGTGGGATGAGCCAGATTTTTCTCTTTGGCAATTTGTAACGTCTGCCGGGAACAATATGACGGGATACCCAATGCATTGATTGCCGCAATTCCTCCCATTCTGTCCTGTCCGTGCCAATGAGTGATCACAGCACCTTTCACTGTTGCACCCAATCCGTTTGTTATCCAGTTCAGAAGACTGTCCGTTATGTTGTCACCTTCCGGAGCGTCAATAAGCAGGGCCTCTTTGTTATCAACATAGATCAGACCATTAGAAGGCACATCATAGTTGGAAGCGATATACCGGAACAGATTCTCACTTAACGGAATAATTTTTATGTAACTGCCCACGCGAATAGTATCTTGCGATGCAACCGATTGACCGTTCCACAGACAAGTAATGAAAAGCATATAAAGTAAAAACAATCTATGAGTCATAATGTCAACACTTGGAAAATGATAAAATACGTTAAAATCAGTCAGGCCCTCGGCATCACCGCCCCCGGTGCTTGTTCTTGGCTTTTTCGGCAGCAATCAATCGCTTCCGTTCCTTTTGCGCGTCTCTTTCAGCTTTTGAAACAACGGACTTCTCCTTTTTCTGTTCTTCAAACTGTTGCTGTATTGCCGCTTGAGACTTTGTAGACACCGGAACTTTTTCCATTTCCCGGGCAGCCAGCTTCTTTAGGCGCTTCGGATTAATTTTACGATGTATCGCAATTGGTTGTTTATCCGGAAGCTGTGCTGTTTGAAGCGGTCGGAACATTTGGTTATTTACGAATTCCAAAATCTCCGAATCACTTGGCTCGACTCCAAAGATGTATTGCTTCGCAAAGTAATTATCAGCTTCGCTGCTTTCAATCAATCCGGTCCAGAATTGACCATCAAAATAAACGAGTAACCGCATAGTTATCCCTCAAGATTAATTTAGATGTACAACAATGGACATCCCTGAGGGGGAAGGATACGATGCCAGAAAGGCATATCCGGACTACCTACCGGACCGTGTTTTTATGCTGTTATTTGTTTTATCCGTCAATCTTGTTTTTATTCATTTTCTTTAATGAGTTGAGACTGACGGGCTTGGCACTTTAAAATAATTTCAAAGTACTTTTGCAAAATACGAAGTCAAAAGTAATTTTTGGTAACCAGAGCAAGTATACAGGCAAATTTTTATGAAGATGAGATTCTGCAAACAGCGGCTTAATCTCTAAACAGCCGCTCCTGCAAAAACCGCTGCAAATCACGGCGGCCGTCAAGAACGCAATGAACGTGCACAGTCTTACCTATATTTTGAATTGCGTTTTGGTTCATGTTTGAACCCGGCAATACATTCCCGGATTTTTTTGAATGACACTTCAATCGGTTTTGTATTTCCGTGTCGGATTTCTTTACCGCTCAGCGCAAGAACCTTCAGCAACGCCAGGCTTTCCTGGTTTTGTTCAAAAACAGTAACGTCTTGCAAGATAACTTTAGCCTCTCCTTTGTGAGTGATGATCATCGTTTTCCGATTTTCACAAACATCTCTGATAACCTCGGAAGTATGCGCTTCCAAATATCTTATTGGCTTGATAACCTCACTGAATTTCATTTAGTGCTTTTTCTTCATAATTACTACAACATAGTTCTTTTATTGGTCCGAGTCAATATGATTATAATGTCTTCGAATCCGGTTTGCTTCTGCTTCGCTCAGCAGCCGGGTATAAAAAAAAAGGACAACCAACATTTCTGTCGCTTGTCCTTTTCTCCAAAGTGTACTAAGATGGTTATTCTCCGCTTTGCAGAGCCGCTTCAATATCCATTACACGCCGGCCACCCATGTAGCGTTTGGTATAATATTCGTCATCCATCGAAGATACGATCACCCCGTGCCGGCTGCTTGCGTGCACGAACTTATGATCACCGATATAAATGGCAACGTGCCCGGGTTTCACTCTTCTTCTGGTGTTGAAAAAAATCAAATCACCAAATTTGAGATCTTCCCGTGAACTGATGATCTCACCGATGGTATATTGTTCCCGTGCAGACCGCGGCAGCGTCATTTTGAACGTTTGTTCATAGACGCTTCCCGTGAAAGCCGAGCAGTCAATACCATCAAGAGTGTTGCCACCATAGTGATAGGGCGTTTCATCGTATTTAACGATGGCCATTTTCATACTTTCGATGATGTTGGCAAAGTTGGCACCGAGGCCCATGTTTGCTCTCGAAAGTTTTGCGGGTGGAACCGCGTTGTCAAGTGCCGAAAGGCCAATGCCGGCCGGCTCGAGTTCCGAATCATCATCATTTCCGGTCAGATCAGCATCCCTTAAGGAAGCCGAAGGAACGGAAGCGGTATCTTTACTGTACCGTGGGTTTCTTTCAGGTCCGCTTACACCCTCCGCAGTTTGCCCGTAACGGTGAACTGAGGACGATGGCGCGCAGCCAAGTAAAATGAAAAATAAACCCAAACAGGACAGGAGCGATTGAAAAAATTTTACATACCTCATTCTTATCCTAAATATGCACGAAGATTTTTACTGCGGGAAGCATGCCGCAACCGGCGTATTGCTTTCTCCTTAATCTGGCGCACGCGCTCTCTCGTTAAATTGAAACGCTCTCCAATTTCTTCCAGGGTGAGTGAGTGTTCTTTGTTGAGTCCAAAGTACAATCTGATCACTTCCGCCTCGCGCTCGGTTAAGGTCGATAACGCCCGTTCAATCTCTGCTTTCAGAGATTCCGTCATCAACTTATAATCGGGGGTAGGCTGCTGGTCGTTCTGAAGAACATCCAATAACCGGTTATCCTCGCCCTGAGCAAATGGCGCATCCATGGAAACATGCTTGCCTGAAATCTTGAGTGTATCAGCGACTTCATTCACATCCATTTCCAGTTCCTGTGCCAGCTCAGCGGGGCTCGGTTCACGTTCGAGTTCCTGCTCCATATTACTGTACGCTTTGCCAATCTTGTTCAAAGCACCCACCCGGTTCAAAGGCAACCGGACAATACGGGATTGCTCTGCAAGCGCTTGCAAAATTGACTGACGAATCCACCACACTGCGTACGAGATAAATTTGAATCCTCGTGTTTCATCAAAACGCTTAGCTGCTTTGATCAAACCCAGATTTCCCTCATTTATCAAGTCACCCAGTGACAATCCTTGATTCTGATACTGTTTCGCCACACTAACCACAAACCGCAAATTTGCCTTGGTTAAAGCTTCCAATGCTATCTGGTCGCCTTTTTTGATGCGGATTGCCAATTCGATTTCCTGATCGGGAGTCAATAAATCAACCTTGCCGATCTCCTGTAAATACTTATCGAGCGATTGGCTTTCGCGGTTAGTATATTGTTTCGTTATTCTCACGTAAAATCCTTAAAATATTATCCGATATATATAGAATCTATGATTCCCACTATCGAAGCATCAACCGGTGCAAAATTTACCGGTAAAGGAATGACTGCTTCACTGGCTGTAATATACAGCACCGTTTCCCCGGCACCTGCGCCGACAGTATCAATCGCCGTTATGGGTGTACCGGTTTCTTCCATATCACCGTTAAGGGGCTGTATCAGAATCATTTTCATATTCTGCAGAGCCTCATCTTTTTTGGTCGCCCAGATTGAGCCGATCACTTTAGCGATGAACATGCGTAAAAATCTAACTTTAAAGTGGAATGCAAAAGTAGGGAATTATCCCGAATATTTCAATTCAAAAATAAGTCCTACCGGGGTTACTTCTTGTGAACGTCCAATTTGTCCACAATTGCCATAATTACGGCGTCAATGGGCTTATTTTTGGTTATTGTCGTCTGCCGGGCCGAACTTCCGGTGGCAACCAGAACAATTTCACCTTCGCCGGCACCAACACTGTCAACCGCAATGGTAAAGTTGCTCAATTCCTTCAGTTCAAGGTCTAACTGACGCACAATCAATATCTTGGAACCAACGAGGCTCTCGTCTTTTTTTGTGGACCAAACTGATCCGATAACTTTTCCTAATATCATTGTTTTCCTTCTGTAAGGTACGTAGTACCTTTTAACTCTGTTGGTAGCGGGACCGCAAAGCCCCCGTATTTCTCCGGTTCAAACGAAATTACGGGCAGTTTATTGTTTGCCGCTACCGATAAAAAAAGCAAATCCCGCACATTTTGGCTTATTTTGCGCAATTCAGATGTCTGAAGCGCATACCGCTGATGAATGCCGAGCACATGAATTGCAGAAAGCAACCTGAAAACCGCTTCTTTCTCACCATCATTAGATGCACAAAGAAACAATTCGGTTGCGTTGAGAACTGTGGTAAAACACAGTCCCTGAGCTGCCAGCATCTCCAGAACCGAGGGTTTCCCCTCTTTTGGGCAATTCAGATGCTCAAGCAAAACGTCAGTATCCAGGAGAAATTGCAATGCGTTCAACCGCACCCATGTTCTTCCCGGGCAGCGCCAAATGCACCTTTCGCATCCAGAAAGCCCTGAATCACGTCCACCGGCTTATCCTGCACCGTCGCGATGGTTTCCGCAACTGCACCAGCGGCAATTGAGCCATGGGCAGAGAGCGCGTTCTCCAGCACCTGTTGCAATTGTTCATCAGTATATTTGCTGCGCCAACTGATCCCGGTGGAATTATTCAACTGCTCTACTTTAGAAACGATGTTCCTTTTAAGTCAGTATCGACTTTGAAATAGTCAGCAATGGTCTTTCCAACGTCTGCAAACGTTTTTCTGGTTCCGAGATCCTTGCCGAACTGGCCTTTACGGTAATACAGCAAGGGTATATATTCCCGGCTGTGGTCGGTGCTGGGCGTAGTCGGATCGTTTCCGTGATCTGCCGTGATAACCAGAGCGTCTGTTTCATCAAGTTTTTCCAGGAATTTCGGCAAAAAGTTGTCAAAAGACCTTAGTGCATCGGCAAATCCTTTGGGATCGTTCCGGTGCCCAAAATAGACATCAAAATCAACTAAATTTGCAAAAACAAGACTGTTTTTTACCGATGTCGAAAGCCTGAGAAGAATGTTGCATCCTTCCGCGTTCGACTTGGAAACTTCTTTCCGGGAAATGCCCCGGTTGGCAAAAAGCTCACTAATTTTCCCGATAGAAATGGTCGGGATCTTGGCGTCATAAAGAAAATCCAAAATGGTTGCAGCCGGCGGATCCATCGAAAAATCCTTACGGTTGGTTGTGCGTTTATATTCGCCGGATGCACCGGTGAATGGCCGCGCTATCACTCTGCCAACCACGTAGGGGTAATCAAGCACCTTTTCACGCGTTATTTTACAAATCTCGTATAGTCTTTCAAGCGGGATCACATCCTCATGAGCCGCAATCTGGAACACAGAATCGGCTGATGTGTAAACAATAGGATATTTTGTTCTGACGTGATCGTCGCCTAATTCTTTAATAATTTCTGTTCCGGAAGCAGCCTTGTTGCCAAGAAATCCTTTACATCCGGTCAGGTCCAGAAATTTCTCCATCATTTCACGCGGGAAACCCGCGGGGAAATACGAAAAATCAAAATCGATCTGAATGCCGCCAAGCTCCCAATGCCCGGTGGTTGAGTCTTTGCCTTTGGATACTTCGGCAAGCTTGCCGAATGAAGCCGTCGGAAACGATACCGGCTCAACGCCAATGATCTCGCTGATGTTGCCCAAACCGAATGACCGGAGATTTGGCAATGAAAGACCTTTGACTGCCTTTGATATATTATACAGTGTTGAACTGCCGGAATCAAAATAATCGGCGGCGTCCGGAAGTTCACCTATCCCGACACCGTCTAAAACTATCACATAAAAGTTATTAATAACCGCTCCTAATTAATATTTATCGTCTTATTGCCGCCATCGGACACTGCCTTATTCAGTGCCATATGAGCGTTGCCGAACGCATCATCAACTGAAGTGCGTCCGGTGCACGATGCCACACCTAATGAAACAGTGAACGATGTTCTGGCTCCGATAGCGGGGAAATTCATCCGCGCAATCTTCAGACGCAATTTGTCTGCAAGCAGGAATACATCATTTGCCGTTGCATTAAAGAAATAAATCGCGAAGATCCGGTCACTGATCCTGCCCAACAACGAGGTTGGCGGCAAGTCAGATTTCAGAAGCTCCGTGATGCCCTGCGCCAGTTTCAGCAAAGGACTTTCCTCGAACAGTGATTCCTGCTCGATGAAGTCATCCACCTTTAACAGCACCAACGTTGAAGGGGTCTGAACCTGGTTGTTCTTCTCAAGCTCCATTTCGAGCAAGGTCTTGAACATTTTTTTGTTAAAAAGCTTTGTCTCTAGGTCATAGGCCCCAAGATTCTTGAGGGCCACCTGCACCGAATATGAATATACAATAAACCCGAGCACTGATGCAACACTTTTTACGTACTTGACGTCATCGTCACCATACGCGTTTTTCCGCAGGCTTTCGAAACAAAGCGCACCATAAACCTGGGACTGATAGAGCAACGGAACACAGAGGAAAGAGCCCTCGAAACTTACCTCTTCGTGCATGTTGAAGCGTTTATATACTTCCGTTGATGTGTCCTCGATGATCCCTGCGTTTCCCGTGGTGAGTGCCTTACCAACCAGGGTGTGCTTCATATCTATCTCAAGATTGGCACCCACGAACTGCAAAGAGGTTTTATTAAGCGTGTCAGCCACTATAAATTTTTCAAGTTCATTGTCATAGTATACAAAGGCAAAGGCATCCCATTCAAACATGGTGGGAATGCTGTCTTTCACAATCCTGAAAACATCCCGCTCGCTCTTGATGGAGTTGACCGGGGCCATGAACTGCAAAATGCCCTTGAGCCGGGTTTTTGAAAGCGTTTCAAGAAAACGCTCTTCAAACAAATTGATGGTAATGGTGATGAGCCGAACAAATCTTCCAAGCTCATAGATGGTTTCCATCCCGAACACATCGGCCTGCTTTGCATCCAGTACAAGCGCACCAATCAGTTTCTCGTTATAATAGATGGGCACACCGATAACGCTGCGGATGCCCTGTATTTTCGTATAATATCTGATCACGTCCGCTTCCGCGGTTGATGAAACGCTGTTGCGAAGCTGCGGCACACCGGAAACCATTATCTGGCTTATAAAATCGTCTTCCATTTCGAATTTCCGCTTTGCACTCAGATCGTTTGAGGTGGAAGCAAACCGTTCAATTGAAATTTTTTCATTCTTCTTGTGATACCAGAACATGATGACCGAATAGGCATGCATCGTACGCTGAATGATGGTGAGCACCTTATCAAGGACAAAATTAAATTGTTCGTTCCCGCTCAGCTCCGTGGGCAGTGATTCATTGGCAATTTCTTCAAATTTCCCTTTAATATCCTCCCCTGGTTCAAAAACCGATCCGGCGTGGGGACCTATATGCTGGTTGCCCTTTTTAACAATAACGAAACCCTCATCATCGTTGCCATAGGCCGTTTCGTCACCGGTTTCACGGGTGTTGAGAATGGAAGAGGTGTCCATGTCGATATCTTCGGGATCATATTCCACCGAGGATTGACCGGTCTGACGCATAAAGATGATAAAGTAAAGGGTGGCAATGAAGAGAATAGCGGCGCATATTTTGAAGATGATCGAATCAACTTTAAATATAACTATCCCCAGCGCTATGAGAAGCAGAAAAATCAAAACACGTTTTAAAGTTACGCCTTTCATTACGCTGTATTCGTTTATTCTCTTAGCTGGTCATTTTGATGAATTAAGAATGTAAATATACAATTAATATTTTGAAAATCACTTCACTGCGAGGTGTAAAATTCGTTTAATCAGTTGATCTTTCCCATCGCCGTTCGTCGAGGAAAAGAATTGGTAATTTTCAGGGTTGGAGGCAGCCTCGTAGGTGCTTTTTACCAGCTTAAGGGAGGCCGATTTTTCAGACTGGTTAAGCTTGTCTGACTTTGTGAGTACAAGGAAGGATGGCAGATTAAGATTGCTGAAATAGACTTCAAGGTCGATGTCACTCGTCTGAGCCGGATGACGGCTGTCAATGAGGTGAATTGCCCGCTTGATTTGTCCGGAATTTCTGAAATACATATCGATCATTTTACCCCAGCTTTCCACCGTTTTTTTATCACGGTTGGCATAGCCGTAACCGGGGAGATCAACCAGATAGAATTTGCCTTCGCACAGGAAATAATTCACCGACTCGGTCTTGCCCGGTGTGGAGCTTACTTTTGCCACTGCCTTGCCGGCGGAAATGGTGTTCAGGAGAGATGATTTCCCCACGTTTGAACGACCACAAAGCACTATCTCAGGAAGCCTTAACTTTGGTAGTTGATCAAGATTATATGCGGACGCGATAAATTCTACTTTTAGGTTCATTGTTGCCTGTGTTAATTACCTGGATCCATCCTCCCCGCACCAATTTGGGGCAGAAATAATGGTTTTATATACAATTGAGTGCTCTAAAGATACGCAAATCCGGGGTGGTTTGAAACAGGTTTAACGCATCGGGCAGACCGCTGCGAGGAGATGAATTGGGACGGGCTGGGTCCCCTCTGTGGACGGGGTTTAGGCGTCCGAATGGATCAGTGTGGAATGGAACGGAAGGGTTTTAAAGTTGGCCATTGCTATTTGCGGTAATATTATCGTAACGGTGCTTCCCGCAAAAACAGGGGCACAAAATTTTGTGCCCCTACAATCGCCTGATTTATTCAAGCAATTTCCCAGGTGTTTATATACCCAACGAAAGTGCAACTTTGACGAATTGTGTTGAATAGCTTTCAACATTGTAATCATTGAAACTGTACTCAAGTGAGCGATATTGATAATACACTCCCAAAGTATAATAGGCATATGAGAACCCGGCTGTTACATTCACCGTGTAAAAATTCTTGGGGGTACCAAGGTCAAAAGCTGTTGGGGAACCGCGTAAAAGTTCTGCATAATAGTTATTGAAATAATGAGGCAGATCATTATATGCTTCGTTGTCATATTTCAGATATCTTGAGTATTGGATTCCAAAACTGAAATGATCATCAGGCGTAAATTGCAATCCGAACGCAGCCTCATAATTATGCACGCTATGTTCAAAGGTGTAGTTAGCATAAGTAGACGACAATTGCCCATCCAGGATATAATAATCGCGTTTCATATTATCGGAGACCAAAAAAGTATGAGTCATTTCCACTGATGCTTTTAAATAACCCAAAGGGTTAAACTGAAATCCGTAAGCAACCATTCCTGGGAAGTTTACTACCCCTTTATTCGGCGGTGTATCCGCACCAAAAGGAGCAAGGTCATCTGGGCGGAGAGGTGTTTTAGAAGATTGGCTGTGCCCCAGTAAATATAATGCAAATCCATTCCGGTTCCGGTAATTAACCCCAAGCAGGAATTGTACATTATCGAAATAGTTTGTATACAGTTTGGTAACCGTAAATTGAGGGTCGCCTGCATTTATCTGTTCCAGATACCGGTTAGTATAGAAACCTCCGGTAACGGATACGTTCTCTCCAATATAGCCAGATACAGAAAGTTGCAGCACCGTATTCCGCGTTATGAATTGAGGGGAAAGAGACTCCAAAACGTCCCCGGTGAGATGACCGTGCCCCGTATTATAATAGGGGTCGTTTGCAGGTTCAATAGCAAAAGCAGTTGTCCACCATCTGTTCGATTTGGTAAAGTTACCCGAGAGAGTATAAAACAGATTTAGCTGAACACTGCCATACTTGTTGTGATATTTAACAGCAATCTCTGGTAAAAAGTCCCTGTTATTATTATAAAGCCTCGTGCCGGGAGTTACCATGTCATAGCTTTCATTCTTTTTTAACAAATTATCGCCTGTTCCACCGACAGAGGAAAGCATTCCAACCGAAACCTGAAACTGCTTCTCGTTGGCAAAGCATTGAGGATTAAAAGGCCCCAACGGCGAATCAAATCCGTTGCTGCCCATTCCTCCGTTATTGACCTCGGCAAAGGGCATTTCATTGAATACACTGCATAAATTTTTGTTTTGAGAGAACTGGGCAAATGCCTGCAGGCTTAGCGCAATCAGGAGTGTGGTCAGCTTCAATATATTCATTATAAATTCCCAAAATTGATTTGAATAAAAGCCTGTTGTAAAATTAGGCAATATTCTGAATTATGACAAGGCGGCAGAGGGCTTGAAATTTTAGGAAGAACGCCGGAAATGGGATACCTGGTCTCAAGCCGGGCACGGGCTGCCCTTCTCCCTCTCTCTCAAAGAATTGGAGAAGAGCAGCCAAGCCCGATATAACAAACTATTTATTCATGCTCTTTTTCCTGCTGGCGGTGGACGGGATTTTGATTTTGGCCTTACGGTCGAGCAGATTCCATGTTACGGTTTCCCCCGCATTTATCTGGGCACAGAAAGCATATTTCTGCCTGCCGGGAAGGAACAGTGTCGTCTGTCCCCTGTCGGCATCGCCGGGGGTGAACTGATTGCGGCTGCCCACGGGGATATAGACGCTTTCCGTATTTACGTTAAGATAGCCGAAACAGACCATATACGTATCGTCCCAATTATTGGCTATGGATTCCTCCAAAAGGCGGATGGGTTTGGGAAGTTTGGTCACTACCTTGAATAGGAGGGAGTCGGAAAGAACGTCAAGGCTGTCCCCGCAAAGGACACTCACACGGTACGTTCCTGCCACAGCAACATCCTGCTCAAGCACAACGGCCCTCAGAAGTGAATCGGAAACAAAGGTTGTCACCCGCGCTGAATCGTTCCACAATACTTTGGAGTTAGGTGTGAATCCTTTGCCGGGCACCTCTATGGTGAAGCTGCCCGCACCGGGGAGCGTGAGGGCGGGGGAAAGCTTATGCATTTGGGGTTTAACGGTCAGATAGTAATGGTTTTCAAATTCCGTAACCGGGCTAATACAAGATATTTTAATTTTCTGAGCTTTTTGAAGCAAGTCAGATGGAATGTGAATTACAGCTGTTGAATCAGAAACTATCTTAAAGTAACAGTCATAGCCATTAACGAATAAATCATTTCCAGGATAAAACCAATTCCCTTTCATTATTACAGCAGCCTCTAAATTTGCAACTGTTAATGAACTTGGATCCGACTCAATCAGTTTTTCAATTTTCCAATTATGAAGCAGCTTCATTTTTACCACAATTGCAACATTATAGAGATAATTCAACGCCCATTTGTTAATTCTGAGATTCTGGGGCACTAAACTATCGCCCGGAGCATTATGGAGCCAGTTCCCACCAAACCGCAGAAAATGACCAAGCAGGACGGTAGTATCACAGAATATATTCACGAGCCTGCTCCGAAAGCTATCAATTGAAGAAACCGTCCCGCTGCTGTCATTTTGAATCCAAAATGTTTTTGCCTGATCCAAATACACTGAAAGTTCTCCCACAAGATCATTTCCCCGAATCCAGGAATTGGCACTAAAATATTGGAGAGCACTCTTTAACGTATCCAAATTATTTATTATTAAAGAATCGTCTTGGACATATAAATTATAGTTCCCAAGCGGGTATAGCATGTTTAAAGAATCTTTGGGAACTGTATTGCCGGTGTATAAATTTACAACTCTTATGTATAGCGCTATTTGACCACTGGCAATCATAGCCTCATAAGTCAACCCAGGGTCATCATTCTCTGAGCCAACAGATTGGTTCAAAGCTTGCGTATATAATACCAATTCACCTTTTCGCTTTAAAGCTGAGCGCGCTGCATTTCTTACCGCCCCGCTACTGTCATTAATTGCAAAACTGTAAATTGTTGAAGTAACATCTGCACTATTCACTTTCCCCATCATACAAATTGCAGACCATCTGCTAATGGCATTCTCGCTTGTCGTCAGGATATAATTCAAAATCGACACGACCTCTGCCGAGCGTGAAGAATTTAGGAATGGTTCAAGAAATGTATCCGGAATCCATATTTTTGAACCCGGTTGGAAATAACTCTTCATTGTAACCCAACCAAAGTCATCATTAAATGTTTTCATAAGGTAACCTGCGAACTCGGAAATCATACTTGCGCTGGCATTCTCATCCTTTAGACTATCAATAGCAGATTTAAGGCTTACGTGAATAGAAGTATCCTCAAGCGCTACAAGTGCTCTTAAAATCAGAGTTCTCCTTAATTCAATTTTGGGAATATAATGGTCATCTGCATTATTAAAATCCGGATATCTTTGAAGCATTTCCAGTAACTTAGGTTTTGCAGCCGATATTTTGCATTCTGCACAGTATTGCAGTAACAGATTCCTTAAATACAAATCAGAAGCATCCAAGGAATCGATGACTTGTTGCTGATCATCTGGATTGATGCTTTCCTCCAGAATCCTCGATTTTAAGTATCCACAAAGACCACTATTATCCTGACACAAAGCATATTCATTAATAAGAAAGCATAGCAGCAACAAGAACCATATATTGGATAAAATAAACGTTTTCATATTTATTTCTATTAAAATTCTTTACAAACCCATGAGTGTTACTTTATCGAACAGATCGGCGTTATCATATTTGCACCTCTCATACCGGCAGTATGCGTTAACAGGAGAAGAAAGCGTGTCATTTGCAGTTTGGTACCCCTCCGTCAATTCAACAACAAGACCAAGTGTAAATTATAACTTTTCCACAAAACATCAAGCAACTGTTAACAACGGTAAACGAATTATTTCCCCGGCAGTTTATAAAACAGGGATGTTCAGACCCCGCCACCCATCACAACATACAGCCTCCCATAACATTCCCGGTGCAATTAACATTTTTTGACCAATAAATTGCGTTTATGGTTTTGTAAGGATTTGATTCAGGTATATTCATTGGTTTAACTGCCTCTCAATGAGCATCTTTCTGAGACCTGATAACCCTGTTCAATTCCAGACACTCAAATAATGGGAAGAGCATTTTTCGCAACGCATACTGGCTATATTACCGGGGAGTACTTACCGCAGTCTTGTTCTTTTGATTTTCATTCTGAAAAAGATTATGAAAGCCGTAAACACCAACAAGTATTTAGGAGTACTGAGATGAAAAATGTTCGCAGGTTATTGGCACTAAGCATCTTTCTTTCGCTTATCTCATTGTCTGCAGCCCAGAATATGTCAGCCAGACAGGCTGATTCAATAAGCATTCACATGACGGCCCTGGATTATATAGAAGGTCTCTATTCAGGCAACGTGAGCCGGTTGGAGAGTGCAGTTTATCCGGACCTTACCAGAGCAACCCCAAGAGACTATATTCAAACCGGAAGAACGGCATTAGTAAATTCAACCTACTCAGGTCTGATTGAACTGACCCGTGCCAGGCAAGCGGCACTTGACGATACCGCGCGACACATAAAAATTTCGTTCATTGCTCTTGATGAGGACGTGGCGGTAGTAAAAGTCATATCCGCAAACTTCACGGATTATCTGCAAACTGCAAAAATTGACGGGCATTGGAAGATTGTAAATGCCCTGTATACCTCCGGCAGCAATACACCCCCACGCCTTAAAAATTTCAGCAGTGAAAAGGAAGAGTCAGCCGTATTGCAAACTGCAGTGGAGTATCTTAACGGCATCATTGGAACAGATGCCAGGCGCCTGGAAATTGCTCTCGATCCGGAGTTCAGCAAGATCACATTGGCCAATAACGGTGCAGCAGGCAAAACAAGCTTCAGACGGCAGCGCTATGACGTGATGATTGAGAATGCATTGGCCAGGCTTGGAAAGCTTGACGAGGTATACCGAGACTACGATGCCTCCCTGCTTGATATTACTGACGGATTGGCAGTTGTTCGCTGTGAACTGAACTCCACCCGTGAGTACGCGCTCATGTTCAAAAGCGGTTCACAGTGGAAAATGTTCGCCAGCCTTACCAACGGCAAAAGTGCATTCACCCTTGCACAGGCAATGACGGTTATCGCCGGGAACCCTATGCCTGACTTCACGCTGCCGGTCTATGGCGGTGGTCAATACTCATTATCCAAATATCTCGGCAAAAATGTTCTGCTCATGTTTCCGCGCGGCTGGGTGGGAAACAGTTGGTGCGCATATTGCCCCTATCAATACCTGGAGCTTGAACAGCTTGAAACTGATTCAGCCATTCAGGAAAAGAACAACCTGAATATTGCCTTCGTTCTTCCGTATAGCAGCGAAAAGATTAAAGACTGGATGGATAAGTTTCCGGAAGCACTGCAAAGCATTGAGAACAACAAACACCCTCAGCCACCGCCTGCTCCCGGTTCTGTTCAGGCTGATTACTCGGTATGGGTTCAAAAAAATTTCCCGAAAACCTTTGATATAAAACAGGACAGCAAACACACCCTCATTCCGGTGCTTGCTGATGAGCACCGTACACTCTCAAAGCAGTTGAAGATCTTCACGCACTTCTGGGACGGTGTTTCCTCCGAACAAAATATGTCATCGGTATTCATCATCGATAAAAAAGGAATTCTCCGGTTCAAATATATCGGTCAAATGACCGAGGACCGGCCAAGCGTGGAGTTTCTGCTTAATTTTATAAAGGATATGAAATAGATAAAACTATTGAGCGGATTTGCCGCGAAATGCATTGCTCACGTTAATTCTTACCAGATTAATGTGCGCTATTCCATAGTGTAGTTGGAACAAACCTATTGCCTTTGAGCTTCTTCCCCGCAGGGGACATATGTTTGTAGAAAAAAAACATCATGGGAATATTCTCCGTCAGGAGATATACCTATCCCAAAACAACACACCTGTTTTTCAAAACGCAGACCACAAAAAAAAGAGCAGATAAACATCTGCTCTTTTTCAATTCACTTTGAAGAACTACTTACGCTTTGGTTGCTTCAAGGGCTTTTGCTTTTTCAGCTTTTGCCTTTTTCTTTTCGTCTTTTGAAGCCTCTTTCGCTTCTTGTGACGCTTTAATGCGTTCGTTAACAACTGCATTATAGTCAACCAATTCGATGATAGCCATATCGGCTGCATCACCGCGGCGTTTGCCTAAACGGATAACTCTCGTATAGCCGCCTTTTCTTTCGCCTATGGTGGCTGCAATTTCAGCAAACAGTTCTTTCACGACCGGTTTGTTTTTCAAATCTTCCATGATCAAACGTTTTCTGTGCAGATCGCCCTGAATAGCTTTGGTAATGATCGGCTCAACGTAGGAACGCAGTTCTTTTGCTTTAGCTAATGTTGTCGTGATTCGTTTATTTTTCAAAAGTTCAATAGAGAGATTTCTGAATAACGCAATTCTGTGGCTATGCGTTCTGTTAAATCTCCTACCAGCTACACCATGTCTCATCTATACACCTTTACGCAGGATTAAATTGTTTCGTTATCTTCTCTGAGATATTTGTCTATGTCCATGCCGAATTCCAAACCAAGACTTTCGACGATCTCAGTAAGCTCTGCAAGCGACTTTCTGCCGAAGTTCCGGAATTTAAGCATTTCCGCTTCTTCACGTTTTACCAAATCAGAGATTGTTTTAATATTTGCAGCTTTCAGGCAGTTATGTGCGCGAACGCTGAGTTCCAGATCATCGATACCGGTGAGAAGGATTTTTCTGATCCGTTCTTTTTCGGTGTCTTTTTTCTGTTCAACAATGTTTTCTTCTGGTTCGAGATCGAGATTGATGAACAGTTGCAGGTGATCCCTGAGGATCTTGGCTGCCTGGGTCAATGCATCGTCTGGTGAAATGGAACCGTCGGTTTCAACTTCAAATGTCAGTTTTTCGTAATCGTTTTTGTCACCGATACGCACGTTCTCAATGTCATATTTAACATTTCTGATTGGCGTATAGATTGAATCAACCGCGATCATTCCCAACGGGAAATCAGGTGATTTATTCTCGGTTGCAGGAACATAGCCGCGACCGCGACCGATACGCAATTCAACATCAAACTTTGCCCCTTTGTTCAAGGTAGCAATATGCAAATCAGGATTAAGTACCTCGATGTCAGCGCTTTGCTTTTGGATATCCGCAGCGGTGAAGGTACCTTCGCCGTTAAAAGTCAATTCAACTTTAGTCGGTTTCTTATTTAATAATTTAAGTCTTGTCTGCTTTAAGTTCAGGATCATTTCCGTAACATCTTCAACAACTCCGGGAATGGTTGAAAATTCATGCAGCACATCGCTGAATTTCACGGCAACAATTGCCGAACCCGAAAGTGAAGAAAGCAATGCCCGGCGCAATGAGTTGCCGAGGGTAACGCCATAACCGCGTTCGAGCGGCTGGAGCGTAAACTTTCCGTATGAAGACGAATAGGTCGCTTCATCGAGAACCACACCCTCAGGCATTTTAAGATTCGTATTGCTCATTCTTTTAAACCTCTTATATTTAAAATGTTACTTGGAGTAAAGCTCAACTACCAACTGTTCGTTAGCATTCAACGGTATCTCCGAACGTTCAGGAACCTGTAAAAATGTTCCGCTTAAGGTAGCCTTGTCTACAGACAACCAGGAATACATACTGTCCTTGATTCTCTTCAATGAGCTGTGAATCATATCAAGTTTTTTGCTCTTCTCTTTGACTTTGATAATGTCTCCGGGAGCGACCAAAAATGACGGGATATCAACCAAATTATCGTTAACGATTATATGGCGATGCCGGACCAGTTGACGGGCTGATTTCCGTGAAGGAGCAAAGCCCAAACGGTACACAACGTTATCTAGTCTTCTTTCGAGCAACTTGACAAGGTTCTCACCTGTGCGACCTTTTTGACGGGTTGCTTTGTCAAAGTAATTTCTGAATTGTGTTTCCAGCAATCCATAGCTTCTTTTAATTTTCTGTTTTTCGCGTAACTGAACGCCATATTCAGAAACTTTGCTGCGTCGTGACAAGCCATGCTGGCCAGGTGCATAGTTGCGCTTTTCAATAGGGCATTTCTCAGTGAAACACTTTTGCCCTTTGAGCATCAACTTTTGACGTTCTCTTCTGCATAATTTACAAACTGAACCGGTATATCGAGCCATTAAAATTTCTCCGTAATATTAAACTCTGCGTCTCTTTGGGGGTCTGCAACCGTTGTGCGGAATAGGAGTAACATCACGAATGGATGATATCTCCAGTCCTGCCTGCGTTAACGCACGTATTGCAGATTCTCTTCCGGAACCGGGTCCTTTTACCCGAACTTCAACTTTGCGAAGCCCGAGATCGTACGCTTCTTTAGCTGCAGCTTCACAGGTAACCTGTGCTGCATAAGGCGTATTCTTTCTGGAACCTTTAAACCCGTTTCTTCCCGCAGAAGACCACGAGAGGGTGTTACCATAGATATCCGTGAGGACGACCAACACATTGTTAAAGGTTGCTTTAACATGCGCAATACCGTGAGCGTCGACAACCGCTTTTTTCTTAGTTTTCTTAACTGCTTTAGCCAAAGAAATGACCTCCTAAAATTAAAACTTATTTCTTCGCAGCTACCTTTTTCTTACCGGCAACTGTTTTTCTCTTTCCTTTTCTGGTGCGGGAGTTCGTCCGGGTGCGTTGTCCGCGAACCGGCAAACCGCGTCGGTGACGCAATCCGCGATAGGATCCAATATCCATAAGACGCTTGATGTTCATTTGTACTTCTGAACGAAGCGCACCTTCAACTTTATAATCGGCTTGAATAACCGAGCGAATGGCAGCAACTTCATCTTCCGTTAAGGCCGAAACCTTTTTATTCGGATCAATGTTTGCTTTGCCTAATATTTCAGCTGCAATATGTTCTCCGACACCGAAGATATATTGCAACCCATACAACACTTTTTTACTCTTTGGAAGGTCAACGCCTGAAATACGTGCCAAGAATAATTCTCCTTTACTACGTTAATTAACCTTGTCGCTGTTTATGTTTTGGATTCTTACAGATAACGCGAACAACGCCTTTTCTCTTAATTATTTTGCAATTTTCGCATATTTTGCGAATTGACGAGCGTACTTTCATTATAAATCTGCTCCGTTATTTATACCTATATGTGATTCTACCTTTGCTTAAGTCATACGGCGACAGCTCTACTGATACCTTGTCACCAACCAATATTTTGATAAAGTGCAGCCGCATTTTGCCGGATATATGAGCAAGAATTTCATGCCCGTTATCCAGCCGTACCCGAAAGTGTGCATTTGGCAACGTTTCGAGAATTACTCCATCTACTTTAATTGGTCCTTGTTTTGCCATTTAACAAACGGTTAAAATTTCTGGTTTATTACCATTAACTAATATTGTATGCTCAAAATGAGCAGATGCTGATCCGTCTTTTGTTACGACCGTCCAGCCATCTTTTTTCGTCTTCACCTGAAATATTCCTGCATTTACCATCGGCTCAATCGCAAGCGTCATGCCGGTCTTAATCTTAGGTCCATTTCCTTTTCTGCCGAAATTTGGAATAGAAGGATCTTCATGTAACTTTTTTCCTACTCCATGGCCGCACAAATCACGAACTATTGAGAAACCATGAGCTTCAACATACGTCTGAACGGCAAAGGATATGTCTTGTATCCGGTTGTTTTCAACTGCCTGTTCAATCCCCAGATAGAGCGACTTTTCAGTCACCTCCAAAAGGAGTCGTTTCGTCTCATCTATTTCACCGACAGCAACCGTAACAGCGCCATCTCCAAAAAATCCGTTTTTAACTACCCCGAAATCAAGCGAAACAATATCACCGCTTATTAACACACGGTCTCCGGGGATTCCGTGAACAACTTCTTCATTCACTGAACAACAAAGCGAGGCCGGGAATGAACTTCTGCTTCCGTCAGGATAACCCTTGAAAGCCGGCACCGCTTCTTTGCTCAATACATAATCTTCTGCCAACATATCAAGCTCTTTTGTCGTCATCCCCACCCTGATACTTTTCTTCAGGAGCTGCAAGGTCTCTGCAACCAATCGGCTGCTCTCCCTCATATAATCAATTGCCTTGCCCGTCTTTATATAGATCACAAAAGATGCCTGTTATCTTCTGCCCTTAATTTTTCCCGCTTTCATAAAGCCATCATAATGACGCATCAGCAGATGACTCTCAATTTGTTGTAACGAATCGAGTGCAACACCAACAAGGATCAACAAACTGGTACCGCCGAAAAACTGTGCGAATTTTGGCGAAACATTGAATTTTGATACAAATGATGGCATAATTGCAATTAAAGCCAGAAAAATAGAGCCTGGTAAAGTAATCTTGGTCAAAATATTGTCTATAAAGTCAGAGGTCTGTTTTCCTGGACGGATACCGGGAATAAACCCACCCTGCTTCTGCATGTTTTCTGCAACTTCTTTGGGATTAAATGCAATCGCAGTGTAAAAATAGGTAAAAAAGATAATTAAAAGCGCATAAAATACTGCGTAAACAGCAGAAGTATACGAAAAATATCCGGCTACCTTAATCAAAACAGCGTTTTCCGGGAAAAACGATGCTATTGTCTGCGGAATGAACATAATCGACTGGGCAAAAATGATTGGCATAACGCCTGCAGTATTAACCCTGAGGGGAATAAACTGAGTGTTTCCTCCATATTGTTTCCGTCCCACGAATCTCTTTGCATATTGAACCGGTATTCTCCTGGTGCCCTGAGTTATCAAGACCACTCCTGCAATCACCATCACCATAACAATGAAGAGAACTATCTGCGGGATAATGCCGCTCTGGTTTCCTGCTACGATCTTGTATTCATCAATAAGAGCATAAGGGAACCTGTCCACAATACCGATGAAGATAATGAGAGAAATACCGTTTCCAATTCCCTTTTCGGTTATTTGCTCGCCCATCCACATCAGGAATATGGTTCCGGAAGTGAGAACGATAACCGCTGAAAGTCTCCACAGGAAAGAAGGATCGGGAATGATGTGCATTCCGGAAACGTCCAACGAGGAAAGACGAATGGTTACGCCCCATGCCTGCATGGCAGCAATCAAAACGGTGAAATACCTGGTAAGCTGAGTGATTTTCTTACGTCCGTCTTCGCCTTCTTTCTGCAGTTTCTGGAAATAGGGAACGAAAGCACCAAGCAATTGTATAATAATTGATGAACTGATATAGGGCATGATTCCAAGGGCAAAAATTGCCGCGTTGGAGAACGCACCACCCACAAACATATCGTATAATCCGAAAAGCGTGTTATCTGATTGGTTTGCCATCTGTGCTGCAAGCACCGAGGCATCAACGCCCGGGATGGTGATATGTGCTCCGAGACGCACGAGAATCAACAGCGCTAAAGAATAGATTATTCTTTGGCGCAGTTCATGAATCTTAAATATATTCCTAAACGATTCTGTTAATCTTGACATGTAGATTCTTAGGATATGTTGATAATTGATCCACCGAGAGCTTCAACTTTCTCTTTAGCAGAGGCGCTGAATTTATATGCTTGTATTTCAAGCTTTGCTGTAACTTCACCAACAGCAAGAATTTTATAGGGCCGTGAAGATGACAATAAACCGGCTTTATATAAAGAAGCCGCGTCAATCTTCGGCGCAGTTAATTTTCCGCTATCGAGTGCTTTTTGAATCTGATAGAGGTTAACTGTCTGATAATACACTTTGAATGGACTGGTAAATCCAAACTTGGGAACTCTTCTCTGAATAGGCATCTGACCGCCTTCAAACCATCTGCGGTGCTTTGCACCTGAACGTGACAACTGACCATTCATACCACGTGTAGCAGTTCCACCATGACCGGAGCCTTCGCCACGGCCGACTCTTTTTCTTTTTTTCCGTGAGCCTTCGGCATAATGTAAATTACTTAAAATATCCATATTATAAACCCGTTATTCTTCTGTTAATTCTTCAACTGTTACGAGATGCTTCACCTTGTTCACCATTCCGCGAATTTGCGGAGTATCATTTTTTACCGTAAAATAATGTGGTCTGCCCAGGCCAAGCGCTTCAATGGTTCTTTTTTGATCGATCGGACGATCGATAATACTTCTGATTTGAGTTATTTTTAACTTTTTCATCTCATTCATTTCAATTATGCGTTAAACAATTCGTTCAAGGTCATCGAACGGCGGGATGCCATCGTACGGGCATCAATCAGGTTGATCAGCGCATCAAGCGTTGCTTTCACCTGGTTGTGCGGGTTGCTGGAGCCCACTGATTTCGTCAACACATCCTGAACACCGGCTGATTCCAATACCGCGCGAACACCGCCGCCGGCAATCAAACCGGTTCCTGGTGATGCTGGTTTCAACATAACTCTTCCGGCACCGAACTTGCCAATCACCATGTGAGGAACCGTTCCTTTGTGAATCTGTACTTTGACGAGATTTTTCTTCGCGTCGTCAACACCTTTCTGAATCGCATCGGTCACTTCATTGGCTTTTCCTAAGCCAACGCCGACAACACCGTTACCATTACCAACAACGACAATCGCATTAAAGCTGAAGCGGCGTCCGCCCTTCACAACTTTGGCAACGCGGTTGATAGTGACAACTTTTTCTTTCAGATTTTCAGCGTCAGTTACTCTTAAGCTCTTATTGTTTTTCACTCAATATCTCCGGGCATATATTTTATTTGTTGCTGCCGAGGGAGGATTCGAACCTCCGCATACGGCTCCAAAGGCCGCTGTCCTACCGTTAGACGACTCGGCAATGGAAAAATTAAAATTTCAATCCACCTTCACGAGCGCCATCGGCTACAGCCTTAACGCGTCCGTGATACCTGTAACCGTTTCTGTCAAACACGCACAAGGCAATGTTCTTTTCAACGGCTTTTTTCGCCAGGAATGCGCCGACAAGCTTACTCTTGGCAACTTTTCCTTTTGTGCTCTTCAAACTTTCTACGACATCTTTCGAGAGAGAAGAAACACCAATGAGAACCCGTCCGCTTGTGTCATCAATCAATTGTGCATAAATCTGATTGAGACTTCTGTAGATTGTAAGTCTTGGTTTCTCCGGTGTTCCGGACATTTTTTTTCTGATCTTTGTCTTCGATCGCTCTCTTGAGTTCGATTTCTTCGTAATCATGAATTCTGTTTCCTCATTTACTTGCCAGCAGTTTTACCGGCTTTTCTTCTAATGACTTCATTGCTGTATTTAATGCCTTTGCCTTTATAAGGTTCAGGTTTTCTGAATGAACGTATCTTTGCCGCAACCGCGCCAACCAACTGTTTGTCGATGCCTGATATCAGGATCTGGGTTTGCGTTGGGGCTGTCAACGTGATACCGTCCGGCGGCATGAAATAAATAGGGTGTGAATACCCTAATTGCATCAGCAAATTGGCACCTTTCATTTCAGCACGATAACCAACGCCAACAATATCCAACGTTTTGGAATACCCGTCGGTAACACCGGTGATCATGTTCTGAATGAGCGCACGGGTTAAACCATGCAATGCTCTGTTCTTACCCAAATCGTCAAATCTTACAACAGTCAATTCATTGTTTTCAATTTTGATTTCAACTGCGTCAAGATACGTTTCGGCTAATTCGCCTTTCGGACCTTTAACTTTTACTATGTTGTCCGCAACGGTTATTTTAACACCATTGGGGATAACAACTACTTTTTTACCTATTCGAGACACTACAAACTCCGCCGAAAATTTTTACCAAACTTCACACAGAACTTCACCGCCGACATTTTCTCTTCTGGCCTGGCGATCAGTCATTATTCCTTTTGACGTGGAAACGATAGCGATTCCATATCCATTCAACACTCGAGGAAGCTCCTCAGTACCCGAATAGCTTCTCAGCCCGGGAACACTGATCTTCTTCAAACCGCTAATCGCGCTGACGCCATTTGAATATTTCAAGGCGACACGAATGACGTTTTGCTTATTGTCTTCCATGATCATGTAATCATTAATATACTTTTGTTCTTTAAGTATATTTACAATATCTTTCTTCATATTGGAAGAGGGGATATCCACTCTTCTTTTTTTTGCTTTAATCGCGTTGCGAACTCTTGTTAAAAGATCTGCAATTGGATCAGTAACTGCTGACATATTCTAAACTCCTTCTACCAACTAGCTTTTTTAACGCCGGGAAGTTCACCACGAAGCGCTTTTTCTCTAAAAACCAAACGAGACACGCCGAACTTTCTCATATAAGCTCGCTGTCTGCCCGTCACCATGCAACGGTTCCTTTGACGGATCAACGAAGAGTTACGGGGTAATTCCTGTAATTCATCATATTTTCCTTCTTTTTTCAACGCAGCACGTGTTTCCTTATACTTCTCGTATAATTCTTTTCGTTTTGCTTCACGGGCGAATAAACTTTTTCTTGCCATGCAGGACCTTTCCTATCAACTCAATTCTTTTTTCTGAACGGTAAACCGAAAGCGACTAATAATTCATACGCTTCGCTGTCCGTACGGGCAGTTGTTACAAACGTTATATCCATTCCCAAAATCTTAACTATCTTGTCGACGTTAATTTCGGGGAAAATGATCTGTTCTTTGATACCAAGCGTATAGTTCCCACGGCCATCAAATGACTTATCGGACAGGCCGCGGAAGTCACGAACACGCGGAAGCGCTACGTTAATGAAGCGATCAAGAAACTCATACATTCTTTCTCTTCTTAGCGTTGTTTTAACGCCGATGGCCATATTCTCACGCAGCTTGAAATTCGAAATCGCTTTTTTGGATTTACGAATGATGCTCTTCTGACCGGTGATCTGTTCCATGGTTTTCACCGCTTCTTCAAGAATCTTCTGGTCAGAAACCGCTTCGCCCACACCCATGTTAATCACGATTTTGTCGAGTTTGGGAACCTGCATGACGGTTGTATAATTAAACTTGGTCATCAATGAAGGAACTATGTCCTTATTATAAACACCGGCTAACCGGGAAGGAACGCGAAGTTCGGCTTCTGAAAGCACCTGTTTAGGTTCTTCTACAGCTTTTTCTTCTTTTTTCTTTCCCTTTGCAGGAGCTTTTTTATCTACTTTTTTTTCAGCCATTTTTATGTAATCCTATTCCAAATTCGACTTAGATCATTTCGCCGGATTTAACGCTGACTCTGGCGTATTTCTTTTTACTTTTTTCGTCTAAAATCTTTTGCGATCCGACTCTGGTTGGTGCGTTTGATTTCGGATCTAATAACATAACGTTAGAAAGGTGAATTCCCATTTCTTTTTCCATTATGCCACCTTGTGGGTTCCTTTGCGTAGGGCGTGTATGCCGTTTGCGTAAATTTACGCCTTCGATAATAACGCGATACGTTTTTGGAAACACTTTTAATACTTTACCGGTTTTGCCTTTATCGTTGCCGGCAATAACCGTAACTCTGTCGTTTTTCTTAATACTTATTTTCATATTCTTTATCCTACAGAACTTCCGGCGCTAATGAAACAATCTTCATGAATTGCTTTTCGCGTAATTCTCTCGCGACAGGACCAAAAATACGGGTGCCTTTAGGTTCGTTTTGGTTATTAATTAACACAGCGGCATTTTCATCAAAGCGGATATAGGATCCGTCTTTTCTTTTAACTTCCTTTTTGGTACGGACGATAACTGCTTTTGACACTTCGCCTTTTTTCACAGTACCATTCGGAGCTGCTGATTTTACGGACACCACAATTAAATCACCTAATGTGGCATATTGCCTACCGCTACCGCCTAACACACGGATGCATCGAACGCGTTTTGCACCGGAATTATCGGCAACTATTAGATTAGTCTCTTCTTGAATCATTGGAAAAATTCCTTGCTATTTCACTTTTTCTACGATTTCAACAAGACGCCATCTCTTGTTCTTGCTGAGAGGTCTGGTCTCCATTATCTTAACCAGGTCTCCGATCGAACATTCGTTGTTTGCGTCATGAGCCATCAATTTAGTTGTTTTCTTGAAGTATTTTTTATACACAGGATGAGGGACTCTCCTCTCAATTGCAACAGTGATGGTTTTTTCCATCTTATTGCTCACAACTTTTCCGATTCTGACTTTACGTAATGGTCTTGTTATATTACTCACTTATAAACTCCTGTTTTCAAACCGCTATTGGGCAGATTGTTTTGTGGTTTCGCGCTCTGTTAACACGGCAAATAACCGTGAGATCGTCTGTTTTGTATGACGGATCTTCGCAGTATTGGTTAACTGTTTCAACGAGTGAGAGAAACGAAGGTCCAACAAATTATTCTGCTCTTCCGCTATTTGTCTCTTAATTTCATCGTCAGCTAACTGACGTAATTCATGCATTTTCATAATTTCTATTCCTGCTTACGCTTCCAGATCAGGGCGTTTACTAATTTTGGTTTTGATAGGTAGTTTGTGTGAGCACACACTTAACGCCTCATGCGCAATCTCGGTAGACACGCCGGAAACCTCAAACATGATTCTGCCCGGTTTAATTACTGCTACCCAAAATTCTGGCGCTCCTTTTCCTTTACCCATACGAGTTTCCAAAGGTTTCTTAGAGACAGGCTTATCCGGGAAAATACGGATCCATACTTTTCCGTCACGCTTCATTTTTCTTGATAAAGCGACACGGCAAGCTTCAATCTGGCGGCTGGTTATCCAGGCTGGTTCCAGTGCTTTTAAGCCATAATCTCCAAAAGCAATTGTGCTTCCGCGCTGAGCTTTCCCTTTCATTCTGCCGCGTTGTGACTTTCGGTATTTTACGCGTTTTGGCAATAACATATTAAAACTCTCCGATACTAATTATTCAGAAAACCGCTTGCCAAGGATCTCTCCGCGGCAAATCCAAACTTTAATTCCAATTGAGCCATAGATGGTTTCGGCTCTGCCATTTGCATAGTCTATATCTGCGCGAATGGTGTGAAGGGGAACTCTTCCTTCTTTGTATTGTTCGGTACGTGCCATTTCAGCACCACCAAGACGGCCTGCGCATTTGATCTTGATTCCTTCAGCTCCCATTCTCATTGCCTGAGAAATGGACTGTTTCATAGCGCGACGGAAAGAAATTCTTCCCTGCAACTGATTTGCAATGTTTTCGGCAACAAGAAACGCATCTAATTCCGGGCGTTTGATTTCGCTGATCTGGACTTTAACATCCTGACCGCTTACTTTTCTAAGTTCCTGTTCCAGTGAAGTGATTTCTTTTCCACTTCTACCTATAACAACCCCAGGACGTGAGGTATGAATGGTAACCTGAACATTCTTAGAAGTTCTGTCAATAATTATGCGTGCTATGCCAGCTTTTTTAAGTCGTTGTCTGATGTAGCTCCGTAAGCTGTCATCTTCTGTAATTTTTGTAGAGTAACTTCTCTTCTCGAACCAGTTAGATTCCCAACCTCTAATGATACCGACACGAAATCCAATTGGATTAACTTTTTGTCCCAAGTAAAACCTCCTACGACTTTTTAGCTACAACGAGTGTGACATGGCATGAACGTTTTCTAATTCGATATGCCCGGCCCATTGGCGCAGGGGAAATACGCTTAATGGTTGGACCTTGATCTACAAACGCTTCTTTTACAAACAAATCTTCCGGGGCAAGGCGCTCCGTGTTCGATTCGCTGTTAATTAAATTCGCAACCGCAGAACGCAATGTCTTTGCAGCATCACGTGCAGCATGTTTACTTTGAAAATGCAATACTTCTAATGCCCGGTCTACGGACATACCACGAATAAGATCGATTACGAGTCTCATTTTCCGCGGAGATGAAGGTATGTGACGGGATAGCGCCTTAGCTTCCATTCTAAATTTCCTGTTCTTTCTTTACTTTGCCTTTGAAGCTTTTTCAGCTTTGGTTCCGGGATGCGCTCTGAATACACGTGTAGGTGCAAATTCACCTAACTTATGTCCGACCATGTTTTCTGTCACATAGACGGGAATCATCTTATGTCCGTTATGCACGGCAATCGTGTGTCCTACAAAATCAGGAGAGATTGTAGAAGAACGTGACCAGGTTTTAACAATCTTTTTTTCATTTTTTTCATTCAAGGCATTGATCTTGCCTTGTAATTTCAACTCAATATAAGGACCTTTTTTGACTGATCTTGGCATCGCTTAAAACCCTTATTTCTTTCTGCGCTTAATAATGAATTTATTCGAACGATTTTTAGGCTTACGGGTCTTAAGGCCCTTAGCTTTCTGACCCCAAGGTGACACGGGATGTCCACCACCTGAGGTTTTTCCTTCACCACCACCCATCGGGTGATCGACCGGGTTCATTGCAACGCCACGACTGTGTGAGCGAATGCCTTTCCAACGGTTTCTTCCGGCTTTTCCGATGCTGATGTTTTCATGATCGGTATTGCCAACAACACCATAGGTGGCGCGGCAATCGTTTCTGAAAACACGAACTTCACCAGAAGGCATACGAAGCTGTGCGAATTGTCCTTCTTTTGCAACCAACTGCAGCGAAGTTCCTGCACTTCTGCCAAGCTGTCCGCCCTTACCGGGTTTTAACTCAACGTTGTGAATAAAACTTCCCAAAGGCAGTTCCTTTAAGGGGAGTGCATTACCAACTTTAATATCAACACCTGTACCTGAAAGCAACACGTCGCCAACTTTCAATCCGTTAGGAGCAAGTATGTAACTTTTTTCTCCGTCTTTGTAGAACAGGAGAGCAATATTGGCAGATCTGTTAGGATCGTATTCTATTGCGTTAACAACTGCAGGAATTCCATCTTTATTTCTTTTGAAATCGATGATTCTGTACTGGCGTTTGTGTCCGCCTCCTCTGTGACGCGAGGTGACACGTCCCAAATTATTTCTTCCGCCGCTTTTGGTTAAGGGCGAAAGAAGTGCTTTTTCCGGTGTTGTTTTGGTGATCTCTTCAAACGTTGAGATCGACATGAAACGCGTACCGGGGGTATTCGGTTTTAATTTTCTAATAGCCATTCGTTAAACTCCGCTCAGCTTTCAGTCTCTTATAATTGCTCAAATAAATCAATTTTATCGCCCTTTTTCAGCACGACAAATGCTTTTTTAAAATCTGGTCTCTTGCCGGCAAATCTGCCTGATTTGCGGAAGATCATTCTGGCCTTACCTTCAGTGATGGAGGTACGAACAGATTCAACTTTCACACTAAACTTTTTCTCAATGGCTTTTTTAATCTCAATTTTATTGGAATTGATATTCACGACGAAACCATAAGTGTTTTGACCGTCGGTAAGATTAGCTATTTTTTCGGTAAATAAGGGACGTACAATAATGTTATGCATTTGCTTCCTCCGCGGTCACCGATTTCATATTCTTCTCATTGAGGCCTTTAATAGCGCTCTTTTGGACCACCAATATCTGGTTGTTCAAAATTTCATAGGTAGAAGCCTTGTTGGCTTCCAAAATTTTAACGCGTTCAATATTACGGCCTGATTTGTAAACAGTTTCCTGATAGTTATCAGTTAACAGCAAAACTTTTTTGCCGGCTATTTTCAACGCTTTAAGAATTCCGGTGAATTCCTGTGTTTTTGGCTTGTCAAAAGAAAAATCATCAACCACGATGAGTTGATTATCCTTCACTTTATAGCTGAGAGCTGAAACTCTTGCCAGCTGAACAGCTTTTTTTGGCAATGCCTGGCGATGATCTCTCGGGCGAGGTCCAAAAATGGTTCCTCCACCACTCCACAATGGAGAACGGCTTGAACCGGCTCTTGCGCCGCCGCGACCTTTTTGACGCCATGGTTTTTTACCACCGCCTCTAACTTCGCTGCGCTCTTTTGTTTTACTTGTTCCCTGCCGTTGATTGGCAAGATACATTTTCACAGCCATATAGATCGCGTGGTCATTTGGAGTAACACCGAAGACGCTGTCATCAAGTGTCACTTTTTCTCCGGAAAGACTTCCGTCTATTTTATAAACTTCTAATTCCATAGTATTTTTTTAATTCGCTTTAAGGATCTCGAGTATTGAATTAACTGCACCTGGAACAGCTCCCTCAACAAGGATAATGTTCTTTTCAGGTATAATCTTCACAATTTTTAAGTTTCTAATCGTAACGTTCGTGTAGCCCATTCTGCCGGCCATTCTCTGTCCCTTAAAAACGCGTGAAGGATAAGAAGATGAACCGATCGAGCCTGGAGCGCGAAGTCTATCGCTTTGACCATGGGTTGTTCCGCCAACACCACCAAAGCCGTGACGGCGCATAACACCCTGAAAACCTTTTCCTTTGGTTCTGCCACGCAGCTTAATTTTTTCGCCTTCGGCAAAAAGGGTAACCGTAAGATCGTTTCCAACCTGGTATTCTGCTACGTTATCAACACGGAATTCCTTCACGTGCTGCGCTGGTTCAAGATTGATCTTCTCATAAACACCCTTGGTAGGTTTGTTTACGTTTCTTTTCTTGACTCCGAAACCTAATTGAAGAGCGTTATATCCATGCTTTTCTGTAGTCCTGATTGAGATAACCTTGCACGGACCCGCTTCGATGACCGTAACAGGTATGCGATTGCCTTCCGGACTAAATATATTCGACATTCCTAATTTTTTTCCAAGAATTCCTGGCATTTTCGCTCCAACCATTATAATTTAATCTCTATATCGACACCGGCAGGAATGTCGAGTTTACCCAAAGAGTCGATTGTCTTTGGATTTGAATTATGTATATCGATGATCCGTTTGTGAATCGACAACTGGAACTGCTCTCTCGATTTCTTATCAACATGAGGAGAGCGCAAAACAGTAAAAATAGTCTTTTTGGTTGGCAAGGGAATAGGACCCGAAACGACGGCTCCGGTGCTCTTAACCGTTTTGATAATTTTTTCTGTTGACTTATCTATCAATAAATGATCATACGATTTCAATCTAATTCGTATTTTTTGACCTGCCACGAGAATAACTCCTTACTTCTATAAGAAATAAAAAGGGAGATTGGTTACTCCCTTTTTATGAGAAAACTTTATTATACTATTCGATAATTTTTGTTACGAAACCGGCACCAACTGTTCTTCCGCCTTCACGGATAGCGAACTTGAGGCCTTCTTCCATAGCGATGGTTGTAATCAGTTCGATTGACAACGTTACGCTATCACCTGGCATAACAACTTCATAACCTTCGGGCAAAGTTGCAACGCCGGTAACGTCAGTAGTTCTGAAATAGAACTGAGGACGATAACCATTCGAGAACGGAGTATGGCGGCCACCTTCGTCTTTTGAAAGGATATAAACTTTTCCTTCAAATTTCTTGTGTGGGGTAATTGTTCCTGTTTTTGCAAGAACCATTCCGCGTTCAATTTCTTTTTTGTCAACGCCGCGGAGCAACAAGCCGGCGTTATCGCCTGCCATTGCAGCATCAAGTTCCTTACGGAACATTTCAACGCCGGTAACAACGGTCTTTTTGTGTGCGTCCAAGCCGATCAATTCAACTTCTTCGCCAACTTTAACCTGGCCTCTTTCAACACGACCCGTGGCAACTGTTCCACGACCGGTGATTGAGAAAACGTCTTCAACAGGCATAAGGAACGGTTTGTCCATAGCGCGTGCAGGAACCGGGATGTATTCATCAACGGCATCCATGAGCTGCCAAATACAGGTAAATCTTTCGTCATCCAATGATGAGGTAGGATCGCTGCCTGCTTCGAGAGCGCGCAATGCAGAACCTTTAATGATGGGGATTTCATCGCCAGGGAATTCATATTTGCTGAGGAGGTCGCGCATTTCGACTTCAACCAGCTCAATTAATTCTTCATCATCAACCGCGTCAACTTTGTTCATGAAAACAACAAGACGGGGAACGCCAACCTGACGTGCAAGAAGAATGTGTTCACGGGTCTGGGGCATAGGGCCGTCAGTAGCCGCAACAACTATAATAGCGCCGTCCATCTGGGCAGCACCGGTGATCATGTTCTTAACATAATCGGCGTGACCCGGGCAGTCAACGTGTGCATAATGGCGTTTTGCGGTTGAATATTCAACGTGCGCCGTTGCAATTGTTATTCCACGTGCTTTTTCTTCAGGTGCATTGTCAATTGAGTCAAATGTTCTGATTGCAGACCAACCTTTGCGGCTTAATGCCATGGTGATTGCTGCGGTCAATGTCGTTTTTCCGTGATCGACGTGTCCAATGGTACCAATGTTCACGTGCGGTTTACTGCGGTCAAATTTTTCTTTTGCCATTGAAAAATATTCTCCTTTATTTCTTAAATATCTTATTAATTAGTGTGAAGCCGATTTTTTACCGACGGTTTTTTCTGCAATTTCTTCAGCCACTGATTTTGGCACTTCAGCATAGTGAGAAAATTGCATCGTATAAATGGCCCTACCTTGCGTCATAGAACGCAAAACGGTAGCATATCCGAACATTTCCGAAAGCGGAACGAGAGCTTTTATTACCTGGGCGTCTTTACGTGCAGCAAAACCTTCGATCCTGCCACGGCGTGAGTTCAAGTCACCCATTACGTCGCCTAAATACTCTTCCGGTGAAATAACTTCCACCGCCATCATTGGCTCTAAAAGAATAGGTTTAGCTTTTCTTGCGCCTTCTTTTAAGCCCATGGAACCAGCGACCTTAAACGAAATTTCGTCAGAATCAACTTCGTGATAGGAGCCATCATAAAGTTTAACTTTAATGTCAACCATCGGGAACCCGGCTATAACGCCATTGCGCATTGCTTCCTGGCAACCGGCAGAAACCGCTGGAATGTATTCTTTGGGAACCACACCGCCAACAATTCCATTGATAAACTCATAACCTTTGCCTTTTTCATTCGGGGAAACTTCAAGCCAAACATCGCCGAATTTACCACGACCGCCTGATTGACGAACAAATTTACCCTGGGCAGTAACCGTCTGGGTGATAGTTTCACGATAAGCGACCTGAGGTTTACCTACGTTAGCTTCAACCTTAAACTCGCGGCGCATACGGTCCACAAGAATTTCAAGGTGAAGTTCGCCCATACCGCTGATAAGCGTTTGGCCGGTCTCTTCATCCTGATTAATACGAAATGTCGGATCTTCATCGGCAAGTTTAACAAGAGCATCAGAAAGTTTATCCTGATCAGCTTTTGTTTTCGGTTCAATTGCAATCTGGATAACCGGCTCAGGAAATACAATTCTTTCCATAACCACTGGATCATCTTCATCGCAAAGCGTGTCTCCGGTACGGGTATATTTCAAACCTACCGCAGCCGCAATATCACCGGCACGAACAGACTCAATCTCTTCACGGTGATTTGCATGCATCCGGAGGAGACGGCTGATTCGTTCTTTTTTGCCGCTTATAGAATTATAAATGTATGAACCTGCGTTCAATGTACCCGAATAAACTCTGAAAAACGTTAATTTTCCAACATAAGGGTCTGTCATCAACTTGAAAGCCAAAGCTGCAAATTGACCGGTTTCATCGGTTTTAATTTTAACCATATCGTTAATGCCGATATGATGTGCTTCAACTTCCGGATTATCGCTGGGAGCCGGCAGAAAATCTACAACTGCGTCAAGAAGGGCCTGAACGCCTTTGTTCTTGAAAGACGCACCGCATAAAACAGGGATAATTTTACCCTGAATTGTTGCCGTACGCAGAACCGTTTTGATTTCTGCTTCGGTAATTTCTTTTCCTTCAAGATATTTCTCAAGAAGGGTGTCATCAACGTCAGAAACCGCTTCAAGCATTTGAGTGCGGTATTTTGTTGAAATTTCCATCAAATCATGCGGAATATCCAAGGTTTCAAAAGCCACGCCCAATGAATCTTCATTGTACATAACCGCTTTGAAAGCCATCAGATCAACAACCCCGGCAAACATATCACCTTCGCCGATTGGCAGGTTGATAGGAATTGCATTAGCGCCAAGACGCTCACGGATCATTTCCAAAGCATGATAAAAATCAGCACCCGTACGATCCATCTTATTGATGAAAGCTATACGGGGGACGTTATATTTGTCTGCTTGTCTCCAAACAGTCTCTGATTGTGGTTCAACGCCGCCAACTGCACAGAAAAGTGCAATAGCGCCGTCCAACACTCTGAGTGAACGTTCAACTTCAGCGGTGAAATCGACGTGACCCGGGGTGTCTATAATATTAATTTGGTGATCGCGCCAATGGGTGGTGGTTGCAGCGCTGGTAATCGTAATTCCGCGCTCTTTTTCCTGTTCCATCCAATCCATAGTAGCAGCACCATCATGCACTTCGCCTATACGATGCAAACGCCCGGTGTAATAGAGAATACGCTCGGTCGTAGTCGTTTTTCCGGCGTCAATATGCGCCATGATTCCAATATTTCTAACTTTACTAATCGCTACTTGTGCTGCCATGATCCTTTTTTCTAATTCACTCTGTTTCTAAGCATTACCATTTAAAATGTGCGAAAGCTTTGTTTGCTTCGGCCATTTTATGTGTGTCTTCCCTTTTCTTAATTGAATTGCCTTCATTGTTGGAGGCAGAGATCAATTCGCCTGCTAATTTGGCTGCCATGGATTTTTCACCACGTTTTCTGGAATAATCCTTAATCCAGCGGAATGCCAATGCAAGGCGTCTTTCCGGGCGAACTTCCATAGGAACCTGATAGGTTGCGCCACCGACTCTGCGGCTGCGTACTTCAATTATCGGGGCTACGTTGGAAAGCGCTTTTTTAAAGACTTCCAAGCCTGGTTTCTTTGTACGCTCTTCCATGATGTCAAATGCGCCATAAATGATATTTCTGGCTTTTGATTTCTTGCCATCTAAGGTCAAGCTGTTGATAAACTTCGCGACCACGACGTCGTTAAACTTCGGATCCGGTTTTAAATACTTTTTTTGTGCTCTTTTTTTTCTCATTGTAACTTACTTCGCCGCCTTTGGTCTTTTAGCTCCGTATTTAGAGCGGGATTGTTTTCTGTCTTGAACTCCACTGGCATCGAGCGTACCACGAATGATGTGATAGCGAACACCAGGAAGATCTTTCACTCTTCCGCCTCTGATCAATACAATAGAGTGTTCCTGCAAATTGTGTCCTTCGCCCGGAATATACGCGGTAACTTCAATATTATTAGTTAAACGTACACGCGCAACCTTACGCATAGCCGAATTCGGCTTTTTAGGAGTCGTTGTGTACACTCTGGTACATACGCCCCGCCTTTGTGGACAAGCCTGCAACGCTGGAGCCTTGTTCTTTTTAGCAATGCTCTCACGGCCTTTTCGTACTAATTGATTAATCGTTGGCAAAAAATTACTCCAAAATTTTCAAGTCAAAAAAAATTTAGCCTTTTAATATAACTAACGCTTTTATTTTTGTCAAGCTATCTGGCAAAATTACTTAACATTTGTTACTTCTTCTTTAGGCTCTTCTTCAGTTTCGGTCACTTCCGGCTCATTATTCACCAGCATTAAATTGGCATACTTGCGTAAACCGGTTCCTGCAGGTATCAAACGGCCCATGACCACGTTTTCTTTCAAGCCGCGCAAAGTATCAACTTTTGCCGCAATTGAGGCATTAGTGAGCACTTTTGTTGTTTCCTGGAACGATGCGGCAGAGATAAAGCTCTCCGTCGAAAGCGCTGCGGAGGTGATTCCAAGCAAAATATTGATAAATGTTGCCGGTTCGCCTTCTTCTACAGATACTTCCTTCTTTCCTTTACGTTTCAAGTCGCTGTTTATTTCGCGAAGCTTGTTTCTGGTGATAAGCTGGTTCTCCTTCAAACGGGAGTCTCCTTTTTCTTTCACCACTACACAGTCGGTAACTCTGCGGTTTTCTTCAAAAAACTCGCTTTTGTCGACAATATCTTCTTCCAGGTACTTTGTATTTCCCGGGTGTTCAATTCTGATCTTCTGCAACATCTGCTTCACAATAACTTCAATGTGCTTGTCATTGATCTTCACACCCTGCAGACGGTAAACGTCCTGGATTTCGTTAACAAGGTACTCCTGAACAGCATTAGGCCCTTTAATACGCAAAATATCATGCGGATTGATTGGTCCGTCTGTGATTTTTTCACCGACCGGGATTTCATCGCCGTCCTGTACCAAAGTATGCTTGCTGAGAGGAACGTTGTATTTTCTCTCGTCAGAGCCGTCAATGGCGGTAACGAAAATTTCACGATATCCCTTCTTTCTCTGTCCAAACCGTACAATTCCTTCCAATTCGGAAACAATTGCCGGATCCTGAGGGCTTCTGGCTTCGAAAAGCTCAGTAACCCGGGGCAGACCTCCCGTGATATCACGGGTTTTGGTGGTTTGACGGGAAATTTTCGAGAGAATTGTTCCCGGTGTAACCGTCTCGCCATCTTCCACGGAAAGATATGCTTTGGAAGGCAAAGAATAGCTCTTCTTGGTGCCGTCAGCGGTTTCAATTTCCATACTCGGCGTTTTGGTCTTATCCTTGGGCTCAATAACCATTTTCTGAACGTGACCGGTTTGTTCGTCAGTTAACTGCTGCATCGTGACGTTTTCAATAAGGTCAACGAAGCGCACTTTTCCTGTTAAATCGGTAACGATAACATCATTGTACGGATCGTGTGTGTACAATGCTGTTTTCTTTTTAACTTTTTGACCTTCCTTCACAAGCACCTGGGCACCGTAAGGAATGTTATATTTCTTAACTAATGAGTCGTGATCATCATAAATTTCGATAACACCACGTCTTCCAACTACAATCTGTTCAACCAGACCCGGTGATTTTCTCTCAACAACATTAATGCGGGAGAATTTCACATTACCATCGACGTTGGTTTCTACGACTGACTGGGTTGCAATACGTGATGATGTACCGCCAAAGTGGAAGGTACGCAGCGTGAGCTGAGTTCCCGGCTCGCCGATTGATTGGGCTGCAATAACACCTACTGCCTCGCCGACCTCAACCATTTTACCGTTGGTCAGGTTTCTGCCATAGCACTTGGCGCAAACACCGTGTCTGGATTCGCAGGTCAACACCGTACGAATACCTACTGTTTCAATGTTGGCTTCTTCCATCTGTTTGGCAATATCTTCCGTGATCATTTCGCCAGCGGCAACAATCAGATCCTCTGTCCGGTGATCATAGATATCTTCCATGGTCACGCGGCCAATAATTCTTTCGGAAAGCGATTCGCGTTCTTCCTCAACATCTTTAATAGCGCCGACCTGAATACCAAGAATGGTACCGCAGTCAATTTCGCTGATAATGATATCCTGGGCTACGTCAACCAGCCTTCTGGTCAAATAACCGGCATCTGCCGTTTTCAACGCGGTATCTGCAAGACCCTTACGGGCTCCGTGTGTGGAGATGAAGTACTCGAGAACCGACAAACCTTCTTTAAAGTTTGCAATAATCGGGTTTTCGATGATTTCACCTGCCTGGCCTGACAAGGTTTTTTGCGGTTTCATCATGAGACCACGCATACCTGCAAGCTGGCGAACCTGTTCCTGAGATCCACGGGCGCCGGAGTCAATCATCATGAAGATCGAGTTGAATCCGCCTTCTGCGTTTTTCAGTTTGGTCATAAGCACCCGCGCCACGTCGTTGGTGGTGTGGGTCCAGGTATCGATAATAATATTGTAACGTTCGTTATCGGTGATAACGCCCATTTCATGCTGCTCAAGCACCTGCTCAACTTTTTTGTTGGCAGCGTCAATCAAAGCCACTTTTTCTTCAGGTATTAACATATCGCTGAAACTGATGGAAAGCCCGCCGGCCGTTGCATAACGGAATCCGATATCTTTCAAATCATCAAGGAACTTTGCCGTGACTTTATTGCCCAGCTTCATGAACATCTGACCAACAAACCCGCCAAAGGTCTTTTTAACCAACAGGTTATTGAAATAACCCATTTCTTTTGGAACGATCTGGTTAAAGATCACCCGGCCGGTGGTTGTCTCGGTCATTTCGCCGTTAATACGGACTTTAATTTTTGCGTGTAAGCCGACAGCTTTATTGTTATAGGCAATAATAACTTCTTCGGAAGTTCCGAATACCATGCCTTCGCCAAAGTCGCCGTCTTTTTTCTTGGTCAAATAGTAAGCACCAAGAACGATATCCTGCGTAGGAACAACAATCGGGCTGCCGTTTTGCGGCGAGAGGATGTTGTGGCTGGATAGCATAAGCAGATGTGCTTCCAACTGCGCTTCATGTGAAAGCGGAATGTGAACAGCCATCTGATCGCCGTCAAAATCTGCGTTGAATGCGGTACAAACCATAGGGTGCAAACGAATAGCTTTTTCATCGATAAGTACCGGCTGAAATGCCTGAATACCCAAACGGTGAAGTGTCGGTGCACGGTTTAGCATCACTGGGTGACCATCGATGATCTTCTCTAGGATTTCCCAAATAATTGGATCTTTGCGTTCAACAACCTTTTTGGCGCTCTTAACAGTTTTGTTATGTCCGCGCTCAATAAGTTTCCTGATAATAAAGGGTTTGAAAAGCTCCACTGCCATGTCTTTTGGAAGACCGCACTGGTGCAGTTTCAATTCCGGGCCCACAACAATAACCGAACGACCGGAATAATCAACGCGCTTTCCGAGCAAATTCTGACGGAAACGGCCTTGTTTTCCTTTTAAAACGTCACTTAATGACTTCAACGGACGATTATTATCGCTCCGGACGGCGCTTCCTCTTCTTGAATTATCAAAAAGTGCGTCGACTGCTTCCTGCAACATTCTCTTTTCATTACGGAGAATAACTTCAGGAGCCTTAATGTCAATAAGACGGCGCAGACGGTTATTGCGGATAATAACACGGCGATACAGATCGTTCAAATCGCTGGAAGCGAATCTTCCGCCTTCGAGGGGAACCAATGGACGCAACTCAGGAGGGATTACGGGTATATAGCTTAATACCATCCACTCGGGTTTGTTAACCGGTTTTCCTTCTTTTTCGCGGAAAGCTTCAACAACTTTCAGGCGTTTCAGAAGTTCGTCTTTTTTCTGTTGTGAGGTTTCAATGGCAAACTGGTCACGGAGTTTGTGGAACAAATCTTCAACCTGTGTTTGCTTTAATAATTCTTTAATCGCGTCGCCGCCGATTTTAGCATAAAACTTGTTAGGATCGGAATCCTGAAGTTTATCGTTGCCGGCAGGAAGCGAGCTTAATATTTCAAAATACTGTTCTTCTGTGATCAAATCCTTCTTTTTCAAGCCTGTTGGGCCAGGATTCAACACCACATAAGATTCATAATAGATAATCCGTTCCAATTCCTTGGAGCTGAAACCCAGGAGGTTTCCTATCTTCGAAGGAAGCGATTTGAAGAACCAAATGTGAACGACCGGGACGGCAAGACTGAGATGTCCCATTCTTTCGCGTCGCACGTTCTTTTGGGTAACTTCCACACCGCAGCGGTCACAAATGATGCCTTTGTAACGAATTCTCTTGTACTTTCCGCAATAGCATTCCCAGTCACGGGTTGGACCAAAGATCTTTTCACAGAAAAGACCATCTTTTTCCGGACGGAATGAACGGTAGTTAATCGTTTCAGGCTTTGTAACTTCACCATGAGAACGTGAAAGAATATCATCCGGGCTGGCTAACGTGATCGTTAACTGCGTGATATCTTTTAATGTACTTTCTTGTGCTCTATTCATTATCATAGAAGTAAACTCCTCAAATCAGTTTATGCAGTTTAACGTTGATCTATTTTGATATCGAGTCCCAAACCTTGCAACTCTTTGATCAAAACGTTAAACGATTCCGGAATACTAGGTTCCTGAACATTCTGTCCTTTGACAATCGCTTCGTAAACTTTTGCGCGTCCGGGGACGTCATCGCTCTTCACCGTCAGAATTTCCTGAAGAATATGGGATGCGCCGTAGGCTTCCAGAGCCCAGACTTCCATTTCTCCAAATCTCTGACCGCCAAACTGTGCTTTTCCACCCAACGGCTGTTGCGTGATAAGCGAGTATGGTCCAGTTGAGCGTGAGTGAATTTTGTCGTCCACCAAATGGCTCAGTTTTAACATATAGATATAACCGCAAGTGACCTTCTGATGGAAAGCTTCGCCGGTTCTTCCGTTAACAAGTGCAGTTTTGCAACCCACCGGAATATTTGCTTTCTCCAACCATTCATCAACATCACTGATTTTTGCACCGTCAAACACCGGAGTTGCAAAGCGAACTCCCAGACGTTTTCCGACCCAGCCGAGGGCTGTTTCGTAAAGCTGTCCAAGGTTCATACGGGAAGGCACGCCAAGCGGATTCAAAACGATATCCAGCGGGGTACCATCCGCGAGGTGCGGCATATCTTCAACAGGAACTATCTTGGCAACAACACCTTTGTTACCATGGCGTCCTGCCATTTTATCTCCTACGGAGATTTTACGTTTTTTCGCGACATATACTTTTGCAAGCTGAATAATTCCTGGCGGCAAATCATCACCGGCCATAATTTTCAGTTTTTCACGCTTATAGTCTTCTTCAACATCAGTCAGATAGTTGAAGTAGTTTCTGTAAACCTGTTTAATCAGCGAATTGGCTTTTTTCGATTCGAACCAGTCGGCTGTATAGTCCAGTTTCGTAACATCTTCCAGGTCAGCAAAGGTTTTTTCCTTGATTGCGACACCGCTTCTTAGGCGAATAGAGCCATCAAGGTCTCTGATCCCTGTAGTTGTCAGTCCGGCTGTAATGATCGAAATTTTCGAAATAAAGCGCTGATATAATTCTTCTTTGCGTTTCAAGTGCTCAAGTTCAAGCGTCTCGAGAGCGCGTTTTTCAAGCTTCTTGGCTTCTGCGTCTTTGCGCTTTCTGCTGAAAAGTCTTGTTTTAATTACTGTTCCACGAAGCCCCGGTGTTGCGCGGAGCGAAGCATCTTTCACATCGCCTGCTTTATCACCAAAAATGGCGCGGAGGAGTTTTTCCTCAGGGGTCGGATCTGTTTCGCCTTTAGGCGTGATCTTTCCGATGAGAATATCGCCTTCTTTAACTTCAGCGCCGGTGCGGATGATACCGTTTTCGTCAAGATTCTTGACTGCTTCGTCGCTGACGTTTGGAATTTCGCGGGTTAACTCTTCTTCGCCGCGTTTTGTTTCACGGACCTGCAATTCAAATTCTTCAATATGGAAGGAAGTGAACACGTCGTCCTGAACCAAACGCTCGCTGAGAATAATAGCATCTTCAAAGTTATAACCTCGCCAGGGCATGAATGCAACGAAAACGTTACGTCCGAGAGCAAGCTCTCCGCCCTGAGTGGCAAAACCGTCCGCAATAACGTCTCCGGCTTTCAAACGGTCACCAACGTTAACAATCGGTTTCTGATTGATACAGGTTTCCTGGTTTGTTCCCGAGAACTTGATTAAGCGGTAACTTACCCGTTTCACATCGTGGAAGCTGGTAAGAACTTCCGGCGAATCGGATTTAATATCATAATTAATGGTTATTTTGTCTGCATCAACGAATTCGACAACTCCATCAGCTTCAGCCACGATAACAGCACGTGAGTCAGTTGCCAGCTTACCTTCGAGACCGGTTCCGACGAGCGGAGCTTCCGGACGAACAAGAGGAACTGCCTGGCGTTGCATGTTCGAGCCCATGAGTGCACGGTTTGCATCATCATGCTCAAGGAAAGGGATCAGAGCTGCTGCCGCGCTAACAATCTGAGCGGGGGCAACATCCATATATTGCACCTGGTTGGGATGCACTATAGGGAACTCACCTCTGAAACGTGAACGAACTCTTTCGTTAAGGAAGGTTCCTTTTTCGTCAAACTTTTCGTTTGCCTGGGCAATAGTGAACTGATCTTCCTGTTCGGCAGTCAGATAAACAACTTCATCGGTCACTTTACCGTTTTTGACAATACGGTAAGGAGCCTCGAGGAAACCATATTTATTAACCCGGGAGAAGATGGTAAGAGACGAAATAAGACCGATATTCGGACCTTCAGGCGTCTCAATTGGGCACAAACGGCCATAATGGGTATAGTGAACGTCACGGACTTCAAATCCTGCACGCTCTCTGGTCAAACCGCCTGGTCCAAGGGCAGACATCCTTCTCTTATGCGTCATTTCCGCAAGAGGATTGGTCTGATCCATGAACTGTGAAAGCTGATTTGTTCCGAAAAATGCATTAATAACACTGCTGATGGTTTTAGCGTTAACCAATTCCTGGGGAGTCGGGTTTTCCGTCTCGCGGATGTTCATACGCTCTTTAATGGTACGGGCCATTCTGGCAACACCAACGTTAAACTGCATTTGCAGTTGTTCGCCCACCGTGCGTACACGGCGGTTTCCAAGGTGATCGATATCATCAAACGATTCAATGCCGTCTTTCAGGCGCATTAAATAAGCAACGATTTCAACGATATCTTCCTTAGTCAGTACCGTAATGGACTCAGGCATGGTGAGCTTCAGCTTATTATTCATGCGATGACGGCCAACGTCGCCAAGGTCATAACGTTTGTCGTTAAAGAACATTTTATCAAGCAGTGCAACCGCGGTTTCAAGATCCGGTGGCTCACCGGTTCTGAGCTGGCGGTAAATAGAATACAACGCTTCTTCCTTGGTATGAGCAGGGTCTTTGCGAAGCGTGTTTAGTATAAAATTCTGTTCGAGGTTGAGATCTTCACGAATAAGTTTCAGCTCTTCAACTTCGGCCTCACTGATGCGTTCAACGTCTTCTTCGGTAAGAACGCTCTCACGGGTGAGGAAAATTTCGCCTGTTGTCATATCAAAAACATCGCTGGCGATAACACGACCGATGAATTTGGTCATGTCGACTTTCGCGGTAGTGACCAATTCGGTCAATTTGAAGAGATCGAGAATTTCTTCATCGGTCTCATAGCCAACTGCGCGCAAAAGAGTGGTTGCGGGGAATTTTTTACGGCGATCTACATAGCAATAGAGGACATAATTGATGTCAGTTGAAAATTCTACCCATGATCCCTTCAGGGGGATGATACGGGCGGAATAGAGCGGTGTTCCGTTCGGATGGACATTAGACGAGAAGGCCACACCGGGTGAGCGGTGGAGCTGTGTCACAATAACGCGTTCAGCGCCATTGATGACAAACGTCGCCTTTGGCGTCATAAACGGAAGGTTGCCCAGGTAAACTTCCTGTTCAACGGTATTGATAAATTCTCCGGTATCAACGTCTTTTGTTGAAAGCCGGAGCTTTGCCTTTAATGGGGCGGAATATGTTAAGCCTTTTTCCAGACACTCCGTTAAGGAATGGCGGGGCTTATCTATAAAATACTCGATAAAGTCCAGGCGAAAGTTTTCTTTGTTATCAAAAATGGGGAAATTTGATAGAAAGACGGATTGTAATCCCTTGTTTTCGCGCTTGTTCGCGGGCTCGGAAAGCTGCAAAAACTCCTCAAAAGAGTCTTTTTGCACTGCAAGCAGGTCCGGAACGCCAATTACTGACTTAATTTTACCGAATGAAATTCTTTTATTGTCCAAACTGAACCTCCGTATAAAAACTAATCATAGCATGCCATGAATGAAGGAATTTGTATAAAATACAAAAAAATGATAAGGCGGACTTTGCCGCCTTATCACTTGCGGATAATAACAAAAATCGGATCGAAAGTGATAGCGAAACGATTATTTTACTTCTACTGCTGCGCCGGCTTCTTCAAGCTCTTTTCTGATTTTTTCGGCTTCGTCCTTTGAAACTGCTTCTTTCACAGTTTTGGGGGCGCCATCAACCAAGTCCTTGGCTTCTTTTAATCCGAGGCCTGTGTGGGCACGGACAACTTTAATGACGTTGATTTTCTTTTCGCCGGCAGAGATTAAGTTAACGTTGAATTCGGTTTGTTCTTCAACCGGTGCCGCTGCTGCTGCTGCAGGAGCTGCGCCCATCATCATAGGTGCGGCTGCGGTAACGCCGAATTCTTCTTCTAAGGCTTTCTTTAATTCGGTTGCTTCAACTAAGGTTAAAGCTTTGATTTTTTCTACAAGTTCAGTGATCTTCTCTGACATCTGTATGCTCCTAAATATATTTTATTTCAATTGTTGTAATTAAGCAGCTTTAGTTTTAGCTGCTTCATCTATGACACTAACAAGCTCTCTTACGACGGAATTCAATGTTCCGACGATACCTGATGCCGGAGAAGCGATTGAACCGATAATACCGGCAATAACTTCAGCCTTCGAAGGCAGGCTTGAAAGTGTTGCTAACTGATCGGCACCGTAGAATTCGGATTCGATATAGCAGGCTTTCAATGCTAATTTTTGCTTATCATCAAAATATTTCTTGATGATCTTAGCGGGAATTGCAGGATTATCTCCAGCAACTATGTAACCGGTCATACCTTTCAGATGGTCTACCAACTTGGGGTATTTTCCGGTCTCATCGAGGGCTCTCTTGAACAAGGTGTTTTTAAACACTTTGTACACAATGCCCTCTGCTCGGAATTCCTTTCGGAGTTTGCTGATATCCGCTACGTTAATCTTGCTGTAATCCACCAAATAAATGATAGAAGTACCTTTCAAGAATTTAACGATCTCGGCTATTTGTCCAGCTTTTTCGTCTTTGTTCATTTCGCTCCTGAAATTTTAATTAACAAATCGATTTCTCGACCTGGAAGCTTTTTATTGTTTGAAGCAGTGCGTAATATTCTGATTAAGCGTGTCCGCCAAATTCATCTTTGCTTATCTTAAGTCCTGGGCCCATGGTGGTGGAGAGGAAAATGCTCTTCACATACTGGCCTTTTGCTGCTGCAGGTCTTAATTTCACAATCATGTTGAGGAATGCGCGGGCATTCTCTCCAAGTTGTTTGGCGTCGAAGGCAACCTTCCCAACGGAAGTGTGAACGATTCCGGCTTTTTCAACACGGAATTCGATTTTACCGGCTTTAACTTCTTTAACTGCCTTGGCCACGTCCATGGTAACAGTACCACTTTTGGGGTTCGGCATCAATCCTTTGGGACCCAGAATTTTTCCGAGTCTTCCGAGGTCAGCCATCACATCCGGTGCTGCGATAACGACGTCTACATCGGCCCATCCGCCTTTGATTTTTTCAAGGTAATCTTCATATCCGGCATGATCTGCACCGGCGTCCAAAGCTTCCTGAATCTTGGGGCCTTTTGCAACCACCAACACAGAAACGGACTTACCGGTTCCATGAGGCAGGGAAACAGTTCCACGGACCATTTGGTCGGCGTGACGGGGATCAACTCCCAGCCTGATGGCGCAATCCAATGATTCGTTGAATTTCACGTTAGAGTTTTCTTTAAGGGTACTGATAGCTTCATCCAGCGTGTACTCTTTCTCAACGTCAACTTTTTTCTTTACTGCAGTTAATCTTTTCGATACTTTCATGGCAAATCCGTCTTTTTAACCTTCTACTGTGATACCCATGCTGCGGGCAGTTCCCGCAATCATGCTCATCGCTTCTTCAATTTCATTGGCGTTGAGATCAGGCAGCTTTGTCTTGGCAATTTCCTCTACCTGTGCTTTGGTGACTTTGCCAATCTTGTTTCTGTTTGATTCGGCAGAGCCTTTTTCGACTTTTGCAGCTTTCTTTAACAATACGGCCGCAGGTGGTGTTTTGGTGATAAATGTAAACGATTTATCTGAGAACACGGTAATAACGACGGGAATGATCAATCCGTCTTTTTCAGCGGTCCGGGCATTAAATTGCTTGCAAAACTCCATAATGTTAACACCTTTTTGACCCAGTGCAGGGCCAACCGGTGGTGAAGGATTTGCTTTTCCGGCAGGGATCTGTAGTTTTACATATCCGGTAATCTTCTTTGCCATGGTTTAATTAACCTTTCATCACAATATTATTTTTCCAATTCTGCTTGAACAAAATCGATCTCAACTGGAGTTTTTCTTCCAAAAATTGAAACCAACACTTTAATTTTCATCTTCTCTTCGGAGACCTCTTCGACCGCACCGGTAAAATTATTAAACGGTCCGTCGATTATCTTAACCAGGTCACCAACCCTGAACATACTATCCATTCTTTCACCGTCAAGGCTTTCCTTGATACGGCCAACGATGCGTTTCACTTCATCAGGAAGAAGTGCTGCCGGATTTTGTTTCGTTCCCAGAAAGCCCATAACGGCAGGGACATTCTGAATAAAGTCTTTTACCTGCAAGTCCATATCTGCTTGCACCAGGATATATCCCGGGATGAAATTCTTCGTTTTTGAACGTTTTTTACCGTCTTTAACTTCAAAAACCTTCTCCGTGGGGATGAGAATCTCATTAATTTTCGATTTAAGGCCTTCGTTATCGCGCATTTCGGCCTCCATAAGGTTCTTCACCTTATGTTCATGGCCCGAAAAAGTTCGAACGACATACCACTTTTGATCCATCAAAACCAATCTTTTCTGTAATTACTTATTTAAATCAATCATGCCTCCCCCGCATCAGGAACCAAATGGATGCAGACGGAAGGCCTTTATTGTCTATTTAAATACGCTCTTAAATACTGCGGTAATACCAATGTCTATGACATAGGTAAAGGCCGCCATTACGAGGCACATGACGATGACGATGGTGGTGGCTTCCTTAAGCTCAACCTGTGTCGGCCAAGTGACTTTTCGCATCTCCTTGACCACATCATTAAAAAACGCTTTTATTTTTTCTTTCATACTACCACGGATAATATAAGATGCACGTCAGGAGGGACTCGAACCCCCAACCTGCGGTTTTGGAGACCGCTGCTCTACCAATTGAGCCACTGACGTATTAAATACTATTTAGTCTCTTTGTGAACATGATGCTTCCGGCACCAGGGGCAATACTTCTTGAACTCAACTCGCTGAGGATGCGTCCTCTTGTTTTTGGTTGTTGAGTAATTTCGTCTTTTGCACTCAGTACATTCTAATGTTATAATTTCGCGCATAACAATCCTAATTTATATTGTTTGAGCTGACGACCGGGATTGAACCGGTGACCTCATCCTTACCAAGGATGTGCTCTACCAACTGAGCTACGTCAGCATTTGCTCTATTTAGAGCGGGAGACCGGACTCGAACCGGCGACCAACAGCTTGGAAGGCTGTGACTCTACCAACTGAGTTACTCCCGCAAGCCTAAAAATGTTCTTTTTTAAAACATACGAATCCCGCAACCGCGGGATCGGCTTTTTCAACAGTTTTTTAGTGGGCGGAGTAGGATTCGAACCTACAAAGGCGTACGCCAACGGATTTACAGTCCGCCCCGGCTCTCCAACTCCGGCGGCCGCCCATTATGTCAAAAAACTATAGAACTTCGAAATTACAGCTTTTTTATTTTAAAAGCAATATAGAATCAGGGAAAAAATAATACATTTTTCTATTTATTCTCCAAAATTCACCGAAAATCCATTCGGGCTCTGGTCGAAATGTCCGTTTACTGCCAGGGCGAAAATTTTCCCCTAACAGTAAGCTTCCCTGCGCTGTGTTTTCCTGCTCAAACCCGTGCAACCTGCCTGTTGGAAGAAAATGAAAATTGCATTTTTGGGTTTAAAAAGATAAAGCCTGCTAATATAGGCAATTATCCAATTTAGTTAAAGAGTTCTGTTAAATATTAAAGGAAATTTTATAAAAAATGTTTCTGAAGAACTTGAGCAGCTTCTTCTTTCCCCTAATATTCAGGAAAATTCAGGCTTGGAAGGAGGAAATTACACAGAGATAAACACAGAGGGGATCGCAAGAGATAGTTGCAGAGAGTGGAACACCGGGGGTTTCGTGAATAATGTTATTTCGGCGCTTCCGTAGGGGTTCAAAATCTTGAACCCCTACAACAGGAAAAACCAAACCACTAAAAGCCATACAGTGTACTTCGCACCCCGCCAGCTTATTGGTTGAGCACCCCAATCACCTCTGCATGAATTTGCTTTGCAGCGGCAACGATGCTTTCCCCGGTAACGGGATCGTTTCCGTGGTAGTCCGTCACAATGCCGCCTGCACCCGTGATAATTGGTATAATTGCTGCCGAATCCCAGATATTCATTATGGGATCAATCATGATATCGGCAAACCCGGTTGCCAGCAGATAGTAGCCAAAGCAATCGCCCCAGTTGCGGTAGAGTTTCACCTTGTGCATAAGAGTTTCAAACTTTTTAATATCCTGATATTTTTCCACGTTCAGGTGGTCAGTGGTGAGCAGAGTTGCTTCTGCAAGCGATTTGCAGGGGCGCATGGAGACCGGTTCACCGTTGCACCGGGTTGTTTGTCCGTCACCAATCACAAGCTGCCGCATTATCGGCTGATGAAACGCGCCAAGAATAACCTCTCCTCCGTGTTTCAAAGCAATCAGGCTGCCAAACTCCATGGCACCGTGAATGAAACTCTTCGTCCCGTCAATCGGATCAAATATCCACACAAACTCGGCATCCGGGTTTTCGGCGCCATATTCTTCGCCAATAACGCCGTGATCCGGAAAGCGTTTCCTTACAATTTCACGCATTATCTGTTCGGCGGTCCTGTCGGCAATAGTCACGGGGGATTCGTCTTTCTTTTGGTCAATTTCAATTTTCGTCCGGAAATAGGAGCGGATAATGTCGCCGGATTTTTCGGACATTTCTTCAACTGCTTTTATGAATTCAGGGTTCATGGTTGACCTATGCTGGTGATAATATTTTTAGAAGTTCAACATAAAGGTAACGGGAAAAAGGGAAAGAAAGCAAGATGGCAGAAGAGAAAATGCAAATTAACCCGGCGAGAAGAAATGGCTTTGCGGAGGAACGCAGCCCCGTGGAAAATGACAAGAAGGGGGGGACAGAGACTAATGCACAAAGCGGCGCCCCCCCGAGGGGAAGGGATCCAGTGAGAACATGTGAACCCACATGAATGGACAACGGGCAGGTTTTTCTGCAGAGAAGAAAAATCCTGCCCGTCAGCTATGCAAGCAATCCAATGAAGGGGTTACTTGACTACCATCATTTTTTTGGTTGCTGAAAAACTGCCGGAGCGAAGCGAATAAATATAGACACCACTGACCAAACTGCTGCCATTAAACGCAACCGAGTAGTTTCCCGCGTCCTGCATCTCATTCACCAGCGTCTTCACTTCCCGTCCCAAAACGTCATATATTTTGAGAGACACCATGTTTTTCAACGGCAATTGATACTGAATAACCGTTGAAGGGTTGAACGGATTGGGGAAATTGTCAGACAAGCTGTACTCGGCTGGAATAACAACACCGACTCCTTTGCCCGCTTTCCGGTTCATAAGCTCTTTTCCGCCAAGGGAATTGTCCAGGGCAGTTTGAGCCATATCCAATCTGGAGACAAGTTCATCGTCAACCTTTTTCAACGGAAGTTTTTTTAGGGCATCAAGAATTCGTGCGGCTCCATCGGCATCATTTGCTTCATGAAGCAAAACGAAAAACTTGCTGAACATTGCATCGTATTTTTCATGATCATTTGAAGGATCGGAAATTATATCATCATATAATTTGGCTGACTGGCCGTACGCCCCATTCTTCATCTGAATTCCTGCAAGAAGTTTCCTGATATGCGTACGGTGCTTGTTCCCCTTCAACTTGGAAGGGTTTAAAAAGTCCAGACCATCCCCTCTGTTATAACGGGAATTCAGGCTGACGATGCGGGACATTGCCTGTTCGGCAAATGAATCAAATTTAATCATGTTCTTGTACAGAGTGACCGCTTCGTCAATTCTGCCCTGTTGTTCCAATCGCAATCCCACCCTTATATCACTTCCTTTCCCCGGAGCTTCTTTTTTCTGCAGCACTACTGCTGTTTTTGCATCATCCTGTTTTGATGAGCTGGGTCTTAACCATGGATCGGATTCAGCTACCAAATCGTCAAAAACAATAACGCTGCCTGCATCGCAGTACATACTCGGAGTATTATTACTGCCCCCCCAATAATTAAAATCCGCATAAATGTAGCTTGAATTTGCCGCCAAGAGCGACCGGGTATTTCCAAAAATACTGTTGTCCGCATGTGTATGATCATCTTGTCCGGCGTCGCAAACGCCTCCCCAACTGCTGGTTATTGCGGTTAAACAGTTCTGTATCCGGTTGTTCGGCATTGGCCGGTCGTCATTTAACGTGCCCAACTGAGCCGTAGACCCGCCGCCAAAATACATGCCCTGGTTAAACCCGCTTATGTCGTTATGCCCTGCGTAAGTGCTCATGCCATTAATCAAATATATACCGAGGCAGGTGTGATACCCGGGAGTTCCTGATTCCTTTGTTATACTGTTGTTGTAAATATTTGCATAATTTGATGCCGTGCCCGTTCCATAAATGCCGTTCCCCGGATTGTTTTTAATACTGTTATCGTGAATTGAAGGATTTGCGGAAGAGATATAAATGCCATTCGCACAATTGGAAATGGAAGAATTGGAAACAGTAACATTGGCGCCGGACAGGCACTGAATTCCCGCACCATTGTTAATAACCGCATAATCAAGATGTGCTGATTCAGCACTTTCAAAAGTAATAGTTCCCCATTTAGTTGTGGAAGTTCCCCCACCAAGAGTTATCACTTGCGCAGCAGTTCCATATGCATTTAGAACACCTGCAACATATAATGAAGTGCCTGGTAAAAAATTCAAATTAGCTCCAGGCTGAATAGTCAAGCTCTTCCCCGATGGCACCCAAACATCTCCATTAATAGTATATGAGCCGGATGGCCAAACTTCATCTGAGGCAAGTTCACCCGAAGTTGTCACATGGCTTACAAATTTTGTAATCGTCTGTGTCAGGTGGGTAAAATTATCGGTTATATCACATCGTAACCAGAAACTGTTGGGTGCCCAATAACTCAGGTAATTATTCATTGTACAGTTCACATCAATCCAATTGTCACTGCTACTATTCCTCTTGTACCATTTATAACTGCAATCATTAGACCCGCTGGTCAGGTGTGCAGTCCATTCTAATTGAGTATCCCCATCATCTGCATCGGTAAAGGTTTCTGGGCCATTTAGTGTTGCTCTGAGGGGCATGGCAAACGAGATATCTTGTTCAAAATTACATGCTTGCGGTGCGTCCGTTGACACAGAAAGATGCAGCTTGAATTTGCCAATCACATCCGCTCCAACTTGTGATCTTTGAATATAAATAATATTGCCTCTTGATGCTGAAGCGGTGCACATTAATTGTTTTGGAAAAACCTCATTTCCACTTGGATTATAGATAGTACCATAAATAGTACATTGATTGAAGATCGATGCTGTTATCTCACAACCGCTATTTTGTCCGTCATCAATGGTGGATACAACTACGTTAACCAAATCAGGATTGCTTCTGTAAGTTGTGATTCCATGTGTATCATCCCATTGATCCACAATAAAAGGCCCGCGGTATCCTGCCGACTCATTTGCCAAATTTGGTGTCATCATAAACCGGGGTTTCGCCCACAGATTATGGACATTTGATGTTGCTTTAACGCAACCGACATAACCACCATCATAGTGAAGATCAAATACATGAAACACGGCATTGTTTGTATCCGCAACCCATAAGCCTGCCGATGACCCGAGTTCATACGATCCAATTGAACATAAAGCAGCATTAGTTTCAGGAAGAAAATTGATCGCCTTAAAATACCCGTATATGGTGTGGTTATTCATGTCCGTAATACCCGTTATCAGCAGTATTCTTTTTTTATCAGAATCAATCACCGCCAAAGAAGGCCAATAACTTTGATCAAAATTGGCAAGAATTTTTTCAGGTTGAGCAAAGCTGACCGAAGCACCCCATGGGTTAATAACTGTTGTGTACTTCGCCGAGGATGAGCCGTCAGCGGCTATTTTATGAACTGCACTTCCATACTTGTCCGCGACCCAAATAGTGTTTTGTACACCTATATCGTTAATTGTTGCATCGTTGCACAAATCTTTCGGGTCCTGAACATTTGGGAGGATTACTTCGCGGACAAAAGAAATGCCATGGCTGTCGTCGTCAGTATATTTCAATTGCACAACTTTTCGGGGATAGTCGGTAAGTATAAATATATTACCATCCAAATCACAGGCAACGCTTGAAGCAAAACTCAGGCGGTGTTCATTAATATGATCGCCATATGATTTGAGCCAGTATGTATCGTCACTCGTGTTTTGCCCACCGACTATCAACCTGTTCCACTTCACGTCTGTTATTAGACTTATTAAATTTCCTGATCTGGTTTTAATAAACTGACCGGCGGCGGGACTGTTAAATAACTTTACGCTCATGGGCGGAGTAAGGGTAACTTCCCTATCCACAATATATCTTCCCCCGGAACTGAGAGGTATTTGGATTAATGCCGCAGTAGATTGATTAATGCTCATGTCTGCTAAGGAAACATCAACAAAATCCAAGTCTATTGATGAACTCGTATTCTGGCTTTCAGTCGGTTTTGCTTTTTTCATCAATTCCGTTTGGGACTGGTCTTCTGCATTATTAGTGTCTATTGAAAGTGAATGTCGAAGGACAAAATCCGCAAGAAAAGTTGATTTACATATTTTCCACGCGTTATCAGAAAACTGCAGAGACATCTTTTCCTCAATATTTTTAACAGAGTCTCCCATTGTAACAAAAAAAACAGCCTCTGCAGTATTGCCTGCGACAGAGACAGTTATGTTTTTAATAGACACAAAATGTTTTATGACGCGGCTTTTCCTTCCAGTTGGTATTGTAATTTGTTTAATCTTCGTCATATATTTGGAGGAATAATCGGTCGATAAATTTTTAAGGAAAGCATCTATCCTCCCCTTTCTGAGCGTAGATTCCAAATCATGCAGAAAAGTGCTTATTTTATCGATTTCAGAATACTGCCCGGTGAATGCCTTAATATTTGGCTTTTCTCCGCCCCATTGAGCAAAAGAGATGTATGAAATCAGTAAACTCACTAAAAATATCCGTTTAATACTCATGATTTGCTCTCCATTTTATCTGCCTCCGATTACAAACTTATTACAACCGTGATGGGCAGAAGTTTTGAAATATCCTCTTTCACTAAGATTTTCGGGGTAATAGTTTTTCGAAATCTTTTAAGAGTCATTTTGCCAATTCTTCCCGCAACTTTTTGTCATATACCTTTTCCATTTTGGAGCCTTTGCTGTTTTCCCTGACTTTCCTCAAAAACTCTATCCGCTCCTGCTTTGTTTTCATGTAATGGAGCACAGGGCCCAGATGGGCTTGGGCGGCGGAGGACCAAGGGTATTTTTCGACTAATTCTGTGCTGAAACTCTCTCCTCTGCCGTGATCATTAAGTGTGATTCTATAGATTGCGCTCAATTCCCGCAATATTAACGGCGAGTAAACAGAGTTTGGGAAACTATTATGTATGCTGATTAGTGAGTCATAATGTGCAGGAAGCTCTTTGTGGTGCATATTGGAAAGCAATTCCTCCAATTTATTTAAGACCAGCAATTCATCGCCTGTTGGCTCAACGACTTTAAATGATAAAAACTTTTTCTCTATTTGTTTATTTTGCGAAAACACAAAGATTGTTATGTAATAGTAACCAGGCTCAAACCACCATTGAAACCAGTATTTATCAGGTGATATTCCAAATTTTTCATTTAAATCCATATTTTTGAAGCGGCTCTCTCCGGGAAGATAATCAAAATCATCCGGGGAAAAACCAAGAGGGGTGACATTGCCTTTCAATGTATCCCCCGTCTCATTCACCACGATTACTGAAACATCTCCAACATTCTTTGCTAAGATGGTAGCAGAACCTATATTTACGTACTCAAAAAATATATTGATCGGCTCTCCCAAAAGATACTCTGATTTCGACAGAGTCGCAGTTACCTTCAAAGACTGCTGTGCAATCAAGGGGAATACAAGAATATTTACAGCTAAAATAGACTTTAATAAGAATTTCATAATTTCTCCAGGGTTTTGTTTATGGATAAAGCCAGGATTTGACTGTACTGTTTTTATAGGTGGCTGTGCCATGAATAAAGGCCCGATGCCCGGTGGGGCCATCGCAGAAAGATAAAAGGTCTATAACCCCATTATACAGCCCTTGACACATTGCACAGGTAGTATGATCCAGCCATGTAGCGGTGAAATCATGGTCTGGATTTATCAAAGGCCCATCGTTGTTTATTCCGAGAGCATGTCCCAATTCATGAACCGCCACTTCTGTTGCCATTTTTGCCCGATAATCGAGGTCATTGTATTGGTCTAGAGCATTTATTCTGGAATTTATAACTATTGATAACGACGGCCAAGCATCCTGTCCATTTGGAATTCTATGCCAAGTTAAACCAACAGCCGTAGGATAATCAGCTATGGAAACATCGTCAATACCGCAGATTACGGAAATATTAATATCAGGTTTGATAAAGGTACTTACCCACCGCTTGATACTTGCATAATCTGTAAAATCACTCGCTGGCTTATTGAGATTATCATCACACTGATCTGTGGCAACAATGCTAACATAAGCCTCATTAAATGGCTTAAACAGTTTTTGCTTTGCATCATAATTTGCAGTTTTCCGAAAGACACCATCGTTTACCATTGAAATTTCAGCAATCTTGAATTCTTTCGTAGGTACGGCCCCATTACCAACAGTAAAGAACTTTTCACAAAACTCACCATAATTACCGTCTTTATCATACAATCTTGCAAAGATCGTATACTTACCTTTGTCGGGAGTATATTTTACCGCCCAAGGAAACCCAGCACTTGGATTACCCAAAGGAGCGCTAGCATATGGTTCATTTGGTACAGTAGAGCCATCATAAATCCATATTTTCACCAATCCACCATTAAAGTTTGAACACCAGGACAACGTCAGATTTATAGTTATTTCATTGCCCGAAGTAAATGTCCCTGATAAATCATTATCTATGGAAATTTGATTTACAGATCCTTCCGTGCACAAAGCCGGATCTCCAACTTCATTACAGGAGCCATTAAAAAACAACATGAACAGCATAAAAGCATAAGCGGGTGCAAAAAATAAAATATTCTTTTTTCTCATAGATTTATCTCCTTTGGATTTTCTCGGGAAGTTTGCTTAAACTTTCATAAACAAATGAAAGACAGAATAGAATTATTGTCGAATAAAATGTTGAACCATAACAGGCAAAGTAATCTATTGTATATATTTTTTGTTCATTTATTTGTTTCATCAAAATCACAACACACCACCGCATGCAAAATATTTCTCCACGTTACCATGCAATGCCACGCACTCCCGCGGATCGGCACGGTTGGATAACAATATCAATAGCTCCCCGATTGCTGTATTTTAAAATGTATTGGGGAAATGAGCTCGCGCTATATATACATAACTTTTTTTGGAAGTCTATTTTACCTGGGGAGGTCAGAAGAAAAGAACTGAGATTGAACACTATTTAATTCACCTTATTAACAACAACATCTTTTGTATAAATGATATACTAAATGTATAAAAAGTCTCCGATATAAGTCAAGAATTTTTATGCCTTGTGGGGCTTTATTTTCAATTTGCCGGCAGCCGTCATCATTTTCTCTTCTTTTTATTGCGAAAAACAGTTTTGGCAGGAAAAGATGATTTGCCTATCTGCCAGACTATAGGTGGCTGTCGCGTAACCTGCAGTATGTCATTGCGATCCCGCATTGGGCGAATTGCCTCATCCCTTGTGTGGGGCAATCTCACGATTAGCGCCTATAAACAAAGCTTTAAAAAACAAAATTCTAAGCTGAATGTGTTATATACAACAGCCACTATACTCTTTGGATATCATAAGACCCGGACGTCCGGCAGTACATCCTTTTCCCTTCTTCGGAAGCACAAGCTCTGGAATTTTGCCTGCGTTTGTTGGCATCTCAGCAAAAAGAACCTTTGTGAATTGTTTTTTTATATACTCTTAGGGCAAAGATATTGGCCATTACCAAAATTCCGACGCACCATCCAAGAGCGACCCATATATTATGGCCAACCGGCTGGCCTGACAGCAAAGCCCGGATAGCTTCCACTATCGAGGTTACCGGTTGATTTTCAGCAAAGGCACGAACTCCCGATGGCATCGACTTCGTCGGTACAAACGCCGAGCTGATTAACGGCAGTAAGTGAATCGGATAGGCAATTGCGATTGCGCCATCCATTGTTTTGGCGGACAATCCGGGAATCGCCGCGATCCAGGTCAATGCGAGTGTAAATAGCGCGAGTATGCCGGCCACGGCAAACCATGACATTATTCCCGCCTGTGAGCGGAAGCCCATAATAAGTGCTGCGAGAATGACTACGACAACTGAAACGATATTGGATACCAGTGACGTCAGTACATGTCCCCACAGCGGAGCAGAACGCGCAATGGGCATGGAGTTGAAACGCTCGAATATTCCCCGTTGTACATCGGTAAACAGGCGGAACGACGTGTAGCCAACACTATTTGCAATAGTGATGAGTAGTATACCGGGCAACAGGTAATTCACATAGTTACCTGTGCCGGTTTGAATTGCACCCCCTAAGACATAGACAAACAGCAGCATAAGCGCGATCGGCATGATAGTTACCGTGATGATGGTATCCATACTGCGAACATGATGGCGCAGGGAACGCCCAAGCATCACTCCCAAATCAACAAAAAAATAGTTCTTTATCGAATCCATTTACTTTTCCTCCTTTTTGCCGACAATTGCAAAAAATATTTCTTCCAGCGTCGGCTGTTTTTCAACATATTCCGCTTTTGCGGTGGGAAATAGCTTTTTCAGTTCCGCAAGAGTGCCGTTAGCGATAATTCTGCCATCATGAAGTATCGCAATCCGGTCGGCAAGTTGTTCAGCCTCTTCCAAATACTGCGTGGTGAGGAATACCGTAGTACCGCCTTCGGCAAGCTCCCTTACAATCTGCCAAAATTCCATTCGCACCTCAGGATCAAGACCGGCAGTCGGTTCGTCAAGGAAAATGAGCTGCGGTTTTCCTGCAAGACTCATGGCAATGTCGAGCCTGCGGCGCATGCCTCCCGAATATGTGGAAACCCTGCGATCGGCGGCATCAGTCAAACCGAACCGTTTCAGCAAATCGGTCGTGACCTGCCGGGGGTTTTTCAGGTGCCGCAGCTTCGCTATCATGATTACATTTTCACGCCCGGTCAATATATCGTCCACGGCTGCAAACTGCCCGGTCAGGCTGATTGACTGCCGCACATTGCCGGGTTTTAACGAAACGTCGAATCCGTTTACGGTAACGTTTCCGCTGTCATGCTTAAGCAACGTGGTGAGAATTTTGACAATTGTTGTCTTGCCCGCGCCATTGGACCCGAGCAGTGCAAAGATACTGCCTTTTACAACTTGAAAATCTACTCCGCTCAACACAGGCATGTTTCTATAGGATTTTTTCAATCCTTGTACTGAAATGGCGATTTCACCTTGTGACACTATTCACTCCCTCCCCTATACTGTTATAAGTGTGATACCGCTTAAATCTGCTTTCCCGTTTTTCAGGAATTCGTATGTCATCCTATCGGCCTGACAGCCAATAAACCTGATACCCTTCAGGCTTTTGTTTTTAAAGAACGTGTTAATAAGTGTTGCATTCTGGAATATCACCTTTTTAAAGGCACAGTTTTCAAAATAACAATCTTCCACTGCACCATCGAAAACAATATCGGCTATATGTGTGGCAATAAAAGAGGTGCGATTCAAGACTGTATTAGCCATTGAATTATTCTGTAAGCCACCGGATTTGAAAACCGCTCCGGTAAGATCGGTCCCTGAGAAATCGCAACCCATGAGATAACTTTCCAAAAATTCAGTTTCTTTCAGCGAACAGCCCTTAAATATATTATTGAGTAAGTTGGAGCTTTGAATGTGGCAACTACTGATGTCTGAACCCGAGAAGTCACAACTGTCAACATTATTATTTTTCAGAAGAAGTCCCGACAATTCCGAACCGATAAATTTGCAGCGTTGCATGTTGGAGGAACTGAATTTTTCATGCAGATTTTTCAATCCCGAAAAGTCTGCGTCCGCCCAGTTCCCGCGCGACATATCCCAGTTAAGTTTTTTGTTCTGCTTTCCGGACGGCAATTCGGCAGGCTGTTTAACAGCAGAATCCATGGGAGGTATTTCAGTGACTACTGATTGGAAGTTTTCCGAAAAATAGTTAAGGTCAACACTCAGAATTTCCGCGAGACGGTTAAACGTAGTAATGTCCGGCATGGATTCTCCGCGCTCCCATTTTCCAACAGCCTGCGAACTTATGGACAGTCGCTGGGCCAGTTGCGCCTGAGATAAATTTATTTTCTTTCGTGCTTCTGCAATTTTGTTACCAATCATTTTAGTGTTTACCATTGGTACTTTCCTTTTATTTTATTTTTTTTATTAACAGCGCTAAGATATTCGGATTCGTTTCCAGAATCAATAAAGATACGGCTACAGTTAGTTGTAATTACGCTCTATATTGAGGTTATTTGACAACCATCAGTAGTTTACGCCGGTATTTCAAAATTATACCTGTTTTGTGAATAGAAAACACCTGTTCAAAACGACCTCGATTTGAAATGTCAGGAATTTTGGAGAATCAATATGTCCCTTATATTGATCCGCTGATCCTTAATAGATATCAAACCCAAAACATTCCCATAGATATTTGATACAGTTTCCCGGATGATCTCACAAACGCTGAATTGTCAGTTATACGTCAGTTTACCTTCCTTTTTTCCACGATCATCAAACTTCTCAAATCCAAATTAAAAATGCCGGTTACATTTGCGATGGCTTACGTCAATAGCATACTAACGAAGACACCCGTTCTTCTTTAACAGCGAAGTCACCGGAATAGACTTCCAAAATTTTCAAAAACAGCCTTACTTTATCGTTTAAGCTCTTTTTTGCCATGGGGCCACAAAGTTTCACACACGATATTATTATTTTATTATTTTTCAACCACGCTTCCCCGGAGAGGAAGACACAAAAAAAATTCGGAGGCATAAATGAAGAAAACACTGGTGATTGCACTGGCTGCAATCGTCTTTTTTGGATTTCGAGGCGGTGAGAAGCAGGTTGACAAACCGGCAGCAAACCCGCCTATCTATATCGCTTTTCTCTGGCACATGCATCAGCCAATCTACTGGCCCTATGAAAATGTTACACAAACTGATGCCAACCATCGCTACTCGTTCAGTGTGGCGGATATTCACAATCAACGCATAGGACCTTACACTTCCTGGCCAAAAAATGCCGTGCAAAAAGGAATTGATGCCGGCCTCGCTCATCTTGGCGCACAGGTTAGTTTCTCCGGGTCACTGATCGAGAATTTGAATAATCTTGAAGCCGGAGGCAACGGTAACTTCAGTAACTGGAAAGCAAGCTGGAATGACATCAAGAATAAAAAGACCTCTCTCGGCAATCCCCGTCTGGATATGGTTGGGTTCGGTTATTTCCACCCGCTCATGGGACTAATCGATCAACTCGATATTCAGAAACAAATTCAATTTCACCGTTCAATGCTGGCAACAAATTTCCCGGGCACCTATTCCAAAGGGATGTTCCCACCGGAAAACGCCTTCTCTGAACGCATGATTCCTGCATTGGTGGGTGAAGGAATTGAATGGATTCTGGTCGATAACATCCACTTCGACCGCTCTGCGACCAACTATCCCTATAGCACCAGCGGAAACCTATATGAGCCCAACAAAGCAGATCAGATAAATGCCGACCCAAAAGACTGGGTTGCGCTGAATAATCTTTGGGCGCCGACAAAGAACTCCGCCCGCTGGGGCAGACAGCCACACTTTGCCGAATATACCGATCCTAATAACGGTACCAAATATCGCGTGGTAGTTGTTCCTGCTGATCGCTATATGGGAAATGAAGACGGCCGCGGCGGCTTTGGCGCGTTGCAATATGAATCGGTAATAAGCCAACTCGAACCATACAACACCGATCCCCTGCACCCCATACTTGTTGTGCTTCATCATGACGGCGACAATTATGGCGGCGGCAGCGATGGCTATTATAACAGTAACTTTCAGGGATTCGTAAGCTGGCTGCAGGCAAATCCATCAAGATTTGTATGTACAACCATCCAGGATTACCTGCAAATGTATCCTGTCGATCAGAATGACGTCATCCATGTGGAAGACGGATCCTGGGCCGGTGCAGACAATGGCGATCCGGAATACCTGAAATGGCTAGGCAATCCGGGCTCCAATGGCTACAGCCCTGACCGGAACAGCTGGGGCGTTATCACCGCGGCGAAGAACATCGTGTTCACCGCTAACCAAATTGACCCCAATAACACAAACACCATTGCCGCTTGGAAATATCTGCTCGTTGGTGAATCAAGTGATTACTGGTATTGGGATAATTCCGAAGGCGGCATCTGGGATTCGCATCCAACCCGGGCGGCCAACCAGGCAATCACCGCCGCACAAAATGTTACCGGCTCCGATCTTACGCCCCCAACCATCTTCCTGCCACAGCGCACACCCTATAATCCGGGCGGAACACAGTGGGGCATCAACCAGACAAGCGACCTGAAAGTCTGGTCCTATGTATTCGACAAAAGCGGACTTGCTTCGGTAACGCTGAAATACCGTATTGACAGCGTAAACGCAAGCTCACCCAATCCGGCAGATTACAAAACATATGCCGGCGGACAGCTCACAGGCGCTTGGCAAAACGTTACCATGACCGGTGTTGATATCGCACCGACAACAAACCCTGCACCGCTTTTCAAGGCAAAGGAATTTTCAGCACAAATAACAGGATTGAACAATAAGCTTATTGACTACTATATTGAAGCAGTTGACAATGCCAACAACGTGGCAAAATCACCCATTCGCCATTGCTGGATTGGTGCTAACACCGGCGGCGGCGGATCAACAGGCAACCAGACTGTTTCCTGGACACCCGCAGCAGCGATATCTCCAAATGATACTGTTACCGTAATAGTTACCAAAGCCTCTGCTGCAAAACTCCACTGGGGAGTTAACTACAGCGGCGGCACATGGGCAACTCCTGATTCCGTATACTGGCCTGCTGGCACGGCAAAATTCAGCGCTACCGATGCTTCGGTGGAAACACCGATGACTGCACCGGACACGGCAGGAACCATCACCCTTAAGCTGGGACCATTTAACAACGCAAAACAGGCCGTTCAATCAATTGCGTTCGTTATTCATTTTAACGACAACACCTGGAACAACAACGGCGGATCTGATTACCATATTCAAATCGGAAGCGGTGGAAGCGGCGGACAAACCTTTACGATTGATGGAAATCTCGACTCCACCAACAGCAGGAAGGTCGCAACCAATGACGGCAAAGATCTGTATATCGGCTGGAATGGAACTGAACTTTATGTGGCTACTCAAGCCGCACCATCCCAGGGAAACGACGTATTCCTTTTCGTAAGTGATTCACTCCGTGCCTTGGCTGCGGCACCTTGGGCAAAAGCAGGAAAGGTGGCAGGTTGGTCTGCATTCCTGGCGAATGAAAGCACTAACAACTATTGTGGCTGGACCGGGGCATCATCCGGACAGGCAAAATCCGGCAATGTTCTCGAAGGAACATTCAACGTTAAAACACTGTTCGGGTATATCCCTTCCAAACTATATGTTGCCGTTGGGCAATATGGCACAGCAGATGGCGGCGCATTGCTTAAACAGGTCCCTGCCGGAAACAGCAATGGCGATGTTGAAGGTTCTGAGTTTGTGCAATACACCTACACACTCACCAACCTGAATAACTTTGCCACGTCAACAAGAAAACCGGTTTTTGAGTTGAGCCAGAACTATCCTAATCCGTTCAACCCTTCAACGGTTATCAACTACGAACTCCCCGTTGCGGGCAGAGTGACGTTGAAAGTGTATGACGTGCTTGGCCATGAAGTAAAAACACTGGTCAACGAAGAGAAACCCGTGGGCATTCACTATGCAGTATTCGATGCAAGAGGCATTGCCAGCGGTGTCTATTATTACACGCTTCGATACAATGGTTATTCGCAAACACGTAAAATGATTGTAATGAAGTAGCAACACCGATTAACCTGATTTGAATGATCTTTTTGATTAAATGAAGTCAGGTAAATATTTATTTCACGGTCAGTCCCGATACTGATAGTTTAAATTGTGAATTCAGTTAGGTGATAAAGCTGATCTGTTATCACAATAGTCATCGCCCGGTTGTTGAAAAACAGCCGGGCGTTTTTGTATCTGCCAGTATTACTAACAAAGCGCACAACAAAAAGCTCCAGAGCGACATGCGTATAACAGAATACCGGTTATGTTAACGAAAACAACCTTTCTAAAAAGTCAAATTTCGAATTTCTATCCGCGGAAATCAGTTCAAATCCGGGTCATCTCCCATCGGGATCCCGCTCTGCGCATAGGCGTCAGAACTACAACGCTTCCAAAGGTCAATATGTATCTCTCACCATGATTAGTTAGCATTATTGTGATTTGTTCATGCCCTGAAAGGGCTAAATTTGAATAACCGTGGGCGCAAGCCCGCGGTAACTTGCTGAAGAGCCCTCCGTCCCTGAATAGGGGCGAACAAAACCCCTTAATGGATTTGAATCTGCTAACCGATCGGGAACTATCATGTCTTTAAGTTGAGGCCTATGCGCTCCGCGGGGCGCGTACCCTTTTATTCTTTTAATACAGCCTCGATATGTATATAGCACTAATTAAATTCGAAGAATATAAGAAACGCTATTACAAATTCGTGCACTCAGATCAATGAGGCCAGCGCAATAACCCCGGATATCAAAATCAGAATGCCTGCCACTCTGTTCACCCAGGTAAGTCCTGTAAGATCAAGTTTTTTTCTAAACACCACAACTCCTGAACTCAGGCAAAGGAACCATAATGCTGAACCGGTAAACACTCCAAGCACCAGCGTTGTGGCCGAAAGATATCCGAGTCCGTTTATTATTCCAAGAGCTGCAAAAACCGTAATGAATGCGAAAACAGTGAAAGGATTTGTTAGGGTCAGGAACACAGTAGAGATATATGACTTGAGTATACCGCCGTTAGCCAGCGGAGCTTTGGGATCGGCAGGAACCGCACGATAGGTCCTGACTCCTAAATAAAGCAGGAGTATTCCGCCAATCAATCGTATCCAAAACCGCTCCCTGTGTATCGCATCCGAGATGATGGTGAGCCCAAACGCTGCGATACAGCCATAGAGCAAATCAGCCGTCGCGGCGCCCAGTCCAATCACAAGTCCACGCAGTTGCCCCGAGGTGAGCGTCTTGCGGACACAGAGTATGCCGATGGGCCCAATAGGTATAGCCATCGCGAAGCCAATAAAGATGCCTTTTAGAAAAAATGTCAGTTCCATAGTCTGCTTGTTCTTCCGCCCGGGTGTCAGGATGAAAAGGATGAGTACACATTAATTGCGTATGTAATATAATGTGGAAAATAAAATCACGAAAGAGGGGGCAATGAGTTTTGGAATAAAAGTTAACTGCCCGGTACGGTGCCGGATGCGAGGCTGCTAAACTTCTGCCGGGGACAGAAATTCATAAATGCTCTTATTCACCTCATCCGGTTTTTCAAACTGAATAAAGTGCCCGCACTTTTCAACAAAGTACAGTTGTGCATTTCTAATTTGTCCAACCCCTGCATTTGCAATTTGTTCGGTGGAATCTTTGGGGTGTAGTATCGGGTGAGGGATCAGCGCATCATTCCTGCCATACAAAACCAAAACCTTCTGGCTTATCGTATGTAGTTTTTTAAATACCGGTCCGTCAAGCAAACCATAGAGTGAATTGGCAACCACCTCAGCGTGGCTTGTAAAATTTGCCCAACTCCTCATGGCAAGCCGGTCCTGTATCATGGGTTCGGTATCCAGAGGCATTGCATAAAAGTTAGAGGCATAGCTTGAACGTATCTGGCTTTCTGTAGACGCAATAAAAGTTTGCGCGGTGAATACCCGTTTTATCAAATCGGATTCACCTTCTGAAAATATCTCAAAACCGGCAGGCGCAAGCAAAACCAGTGATTCGACTGCAGACGGGTTATCTATCGTCAGAGACAGTGCAATTTGTCCGCCCATTGAGTGCCCAACAGGAATAACCGTACCCAACCCCAGCCGCTCTATGAATTGAGTTATCATCATTGTGTAGAATGCCATAGTCCCCGGATGCACTCCTGCAGTTGACTTGCCATAACCCGGCAGATCAATAGCAATGCACCTGAAATGTTTGCGCAACATTCGGATGTTCTTGCGCCATGCAGGAAGGTAGCTTGCAAGCCCGTGAATGAACAACAATGTTTGCCTCCCCGTTCCTTCATCGGTATAGGCTATTGTTTGTCCATCAGGCAGGTCGATCAGATTAAAGTCGAATCCATATTTCAGTTCGGGAAATTGCATGGGGAGTCATTCATTTATTGTATGTGGCCATAACATCAGACCGTGGAGCCCGGATTCAGTGTCGGGCCCAATGCCCGGCACTGTCCGGTTTGAATAAAAAGAAAATTCTTATTTAATAAACTCCAGAACTGTTCTGCTGAATTCTTCCGGCTGTTCAATGTGCAACATATGGCCGCTGTTATCGATCATGTGCGTTTTGCAATTGGGAACCAATTTTGCACCCTGCTCAAATACATCACACGTGAACCCCGGATGCAAATACGGATTCGGTATCAGGCCATCATACTTGCCATACACAATTAACGTCGGCACCGTGATCCCGTCAACTTTATCAAATGTCGGCTCATCCAGCATTCCGTTTACACTGCGTACAACCGCATAACAAAACGGTTCGAATTCTTTTGCCTTAGCCATGCGGGTGCGTTCCTCAACCATCCATTCCCACTTGTCATTCCAGGAATAGAAGTTTGTCGCAAGGTTTCTGCGAATGCCTTCTTCGGTGGTTTTCTTTACACCGTTCACCGTCATCACGCTGCGCAGCCAGTCACCTTCACCGGTCTGAAATTCCTCAAAACCCGCCGGAGAGACAAGAACGAGTTTCTCAAGATATTGCGGATAGTTCAGCGCAAAAGTGATACCAACCTGCCCGCCCATTGAGTGACCGACATAGATAAACTTATCAATATGGAGTTCATCCATAAGACGTTTTACCTGCGCGGCATAGAAGCTCATGTTATAGGCATAATAATTCTTTTGCGATTTGCCATAGCCTGGCAGATCAACAGCAATTACGCGATATTGTTTTGAAAGTTCTGGAATGACATAACGCCAGAAACCCGCGTTGCTCGCAAGTCCGTGAACAAGCACAATGGTTTTTTTTCCCTGTCCAACATCGATATAAGCGATTGACGGATTCTTCAGAACACTTTTCGTCGGGAATCCATAATCGACATCCTTAAACTCAAGAGCGGATGAATTGGTATAGAGGTACCCGGAACAACCGCTGAACAGAACCGAGAACGCGAAGAGAGCGATTAATAGTTTTTTCATGGTGTCCTCCTAAAACATCAGCCAGTTGAGTGAAGTAAATATGACGAAGGGATCTTTCGGCTTCGTTGTGCTGTGGTTATATTTCACATCGGGTGAATTGAAAAAGTCACCAAGCCACAAATACCCGGCGCTCAAACCAACCGTCAGATAAACCTTAAGGTTGTATTTCACTTCTGCATTAACTTCTGTTCCCATATATGAAGTCCCACCTGTCGGGGTCACGTTCGAGATTGCAGACGCGAGTCCCAGTTTAGCTGAAAATTTGTTGGGAACGATATCTTTACTGATATTCATAAATCCTGCTGTTACTCCGAGACCCATATTGGAAATATCGTGAACAACAGAATAATACCGGTTTACAACCTGTGCATCAGGGAAAAGCAACAATGCTTTGTGCGAACTGTAGATACCCGTCGGGGCACCCCAAACATTACCGGTGATAACACTGCTTATCTTTCCGTCCTTGGCTCCGTTATTGTCACTTGAAGTATATAACCCTTCAACGGCAATTTTATCATTTGCAGTCATTCCATATTTGTAGGCTACCATCGCATTGGCAGCATACCCAAAGATGGTTGCATACTGACTTGTAGACAAGTCCGTACTTACGGTATCAACAGTTCCAAAATTTGTCATGATGAAGCCATCCGCCCACCACCTGCCCGAAAGAAAATCACGGTTATAGGCGGCGTGCCCTCCAAACCAACCAATGTTTGCTTCATACCGCTGGGTTGGAAGTGCAAGTCTGACTGAACCATTATACTCGGAAAGCGTACTGTTCAGCCCTTGTCCAAGAACGGATATTCCACCGTTGCTTTTACCTCTGTCCCACACAAACCAGGCATCTGCTCCCACTTCAAGCAAGGGTTGCATTCTTGATTCAACATCCAGCATCCAGAGCGCAACATCATCATTGTCCTGAATCAGATTTTCATAAAGCTGATAATAACCAAACCGCGCCTGAGTTGTTTTGCTCAGGTTCGCAAAAGCACTGATACCAACCCCCTGTGTTCCCCAATAACACAATTTGTATGCGCTTGTCTGTGCGGTGCTAACCGCCATCTGGTTCGGATCGCGTACGTTATCGAACATACGCTGCAAACCAACCACTACATTATAATCAGCATCCTTGGGCTTTATGTCAACGTTTGCAAGCAATGTTTGCAAATTAACCTGACCGGCATTTATGCCGCCGCCCGTGTTCCCACCAACACCATAAGCAGCATCTCCCCAGGTCATATCAATTTTGAACAAACTGCGGAACGTTGCAACACCATCCAAAATTTGAGGGGTATAAATAAACATCGGCACAAACCGTTGTTCAAAAAATGAAGCGGTCTTTGCCCACGTATTAGTAGTATTGGGACCAAAAAGCCTTCCAATGATCTGCCCGCGCAAAAGTTCATTGGTAGGAGCGATGTCGGAGGCTGTGCCTCGCACAAACCAGTAACCGATATACTTAAATTCCGGCGTCTTTGCATCCGGCACCTTTTTTACGGTTATTGTGTCTTGTGCAAGAAGCTGTCCTGTTGAGAACAAAAGCAGCAGCAACAAGGAAAAGAATTTATATTTCATTACGAGCTTCCTTTGGAAATTCTTAAATCAACTGAACAGGATTTGACGGGTTTTTAAATCGGGTGCCAGACTACACCATAATGAGCATATATAATAACTATGGGCATTCAGCCTGCCACAGCCGTTATTGACGACTATGATTTCAGTCCGGTCTTTCAAGAATGATGTCGCATCCAGTTTAAAATTTATAAACGGGAGAGAACGGTCACATAAATTAAGTCCGGCTATTTCTATCAGGGGACAGATTTCGCAAACAGGACAAATATCCGCTTCAACTTATGTGACTGTTTTCTCTGCGTTTTTTAGACCGTTTTACCGTCAATATTTATTGTTTCACATATTTCTGAATATAGATAGCATACTTCGTTCCTCCAATTGTTGTGCTGCCAAATCCACCGGCCGCCGTTGGAGCGTTTACACCGGAAATTGCCGGGGTAGTTTGAATAATTTCATAGGTCATGCTGGTTCCGCTGACAGCGTATATACCTGTTGAGGTGACTGCAGAGGGTGATGCCTGATTGGCTATGATATTAATAATGGTGGCACCTTTGGTCAGTGATGCAGAGGCAGTATCAGTGTAGGTTGAATTGTTGTTGCTGTACGTCCCGGTATAGGTCGTTTGAACATTCGAACTGTCGGTTTGAATAACAGTATATGATTTATTGTCATTGAATGTTGCAACTATTTTGACAACTCTGAAAGGTGCAACGCGCAGACCATAAGGAACATTGGTACCGGTTGATACCCAGGTTCCAACAATTGGATCAGAGGCAACAACGTTGGTTGTGTTATCATCTTTTTTACATGATGTTAACATAAAAGCGAGAGCGAAGAACGAGAGCAAAAGTAACTTTTTCATAGTGGCTCCTATTTGGATTGATGTGATGTATTAAGTTGTTGATGCATTTTCAACAATTCTTGTTTGTTTATCTTGCCGGCGTCCGTCTTCGGAATGTTTCCGGTTATTTCCACGTATTTGGGAATCTTGTATTTGGCCAGATTACCCATGCAATAATCGAGCACCTGTTCCGCCGACAGTTCATGCCCCGGATTCACAACAACATATGCTTTGCCCACTTCACCCCATTTTTCATCGGATACACCGATAACCGCCACTTCCTTTATTGCCGCGTTGGTATAAAGAAATGCCTCTATCTCCGCGGGATAGACATTTTCACCCCCGCTGATATACATGTTCTTTTTCCTGTCAACCACGTAGAAATAGCCGTCTTCATCCTTGCGTACCAGATCTCCCGTGTGGAAATAACCATCGGTTATGCATGCCCTGGTTTCTTTTTCTTTGCGCCAGTATCCCGGGGTGACCACCGGTGATTTAAGCCATAACTCGCCCACTTCATTGCTGCCACATTCATGGCCCCTCTCATCCACTATTTTGGCATCCACATAAAAATTCGGGAACCCGATGGAACCTTTTTTCCGTATCGCATCGTTCTGATGCAGCGAAAAACAATTAGGCCCCACTTCAGTCAAACCAAATCCCTGACGAATGAACACGCCCTTCTCATGCCAGGTGTTAATGAGCGGTATAGGCATAGAAGCACCGCCCACAATTGCATAGCGCACCGATGAAAGATCCGCGCTTTTAAAGCTCTCCAGTTCAGACATCATCTGCAGCATGGTTGGAACTCCAAACAACAGTGTCGTCTTTTCCTTTTCCATCAGTTCAACAATTTTTTCGGCATTGAAACTTTGCAACAGCGTATGCGAGCCGCCGTGCAGCAGAAACGGCGTAAAAAGAACGTTCCAGCCGCCGGTGTGAAAGAACGGTGCATAACTCTGCGTATGGTCACTTGAATTCAAATCAAGACGCAACCCGGTATTGATAGCGTTCCAAAACAGCATACGGTGATTGATGATAACGCCTTTGGGAAGCCCGGTCGTGCCCGCAGTATACAGGATCATCACAATGTCATCTTCCGTTGGTTCCGTTGGCGGCGCATACTGAACGCCCGGTGTATCACCGGTAAGGAATTGCGTTACGTCTTCAATCTGTTTCTGTAGAGGAATATTTTTGAGCGTTTCCAGCTTTTTAACCTGCTCATTATATTCCTTTTCATAGATCATCATCACCGGTTCGGCATCCGCTATTAAAACATCAAGTTCACGCGGCGTTAACCTGAAATTGAGAGGCACCATTATTGCCCCGGATTTAATACAAGCCAGGAACAGCAAAACATATTCTGCCCGGTTCCTTGAGTAGACCGCTATCCGGTCTCCCTTTTTTATTGAGCATACATTTACCAGATAATCTGCCGCCGCCATGGTGCGTTGATTGAATTGCGCATAGGACCATTCCAACGACCTGTCATATTCCCGTAGAAACAGTTTATCAGGTGTATAATAGGCCCACTTGGCGAGCCAATCAGTTTGTGCCGGTTTCTTTTTCAATTTTCTTGCTTCCTATAAACAAAATAATTCCTGCAATTAAACACGCGACCGGACTCAACAAAAGTGTCTGTCGCATTGCTTCGGGATACAGGGTGACATTAAGAACATCGTTAATTTTTCCATAGATCGGTGGTCCGAATCCAAGGCCTATTAGATTGACCGTAAAGAAATAAATTCCCACCGCCAGGCCGCGCAGTTTTGGTCCGGCAAGATCATTAACATCAGCAGCGGCAGGTCCCAGCCATGCCAGGCCCAAACCAAGCAGCAATGTGATGCTGATAAACTGCACATTGGCAATATTGCTATAGAGCAGAACAAACCAAACCGGCACACAGAGCACGGCAAGAATTGCCATAAGCAGCATTCTTCCGCCGGCATATTTTTTCTTGAACTTATCCGCGAAGAATCCTCCAAGCAGCGTTCCGGGTAATCCGCCTGCAATAGTGCCAAAACTTATCCAGCCCCCAATCTGGGTGGCCGTCATATGTTGCGCCCTGACAAAAAATGCCGGAACCCAAATTGAAGCACTGTTTGCTGCTACAGCCAAAAAAGCATAGCCGAGCAGCAGGTATCTGAAAGAGCTGTTTTTGATGAGTCCACGCCAATCGGTTTTTGCTGCATCTGCTTTTGAATCCTGTTTGCCGCGCTCCGGCTCACGCAATAAGAGGATAAATACAACGAACAACAGTCCGGGGAACCCAAGAAAGTAAAATGCATGGCGCCAGGTGAATGCATCACTTATCCAACCGCCAAAGAAGAACGCGATTCCGCTTCCAATGGTTATTGCCGAGGAAAAAATAGATTGCGCGGTTGCCCGAAGCCGTGCCGGAAAGAAATCACTTATAAGTGAAAGTGCTGCCGGCCCAAAGGTTGCTTCTCCAACACCAACCATCATCCGGCAGAAGAACAACGTCCAAAAGTCATGAGCAAAACCGGTAAGCCCTGCGAACAGACTCCACACGGCAAGACCTATTGCTATCATCCGCTTCCGCGAATGTTTATCGGACAGTTTGCCAAACGGAATGCCGAGCAGCGTATAGAAAATAACAAAGGATGTGGACCCGAGCACAGCAAGCTGTAGATCGGTGAAGTGCAGCTCCTGTTTGATAGGCTGAAACAGAATATAGATCAATACCCGGTCAACAAAATTCAGGATGTATATGAGCGTGAGCAATCCCAGGGCATACCAGGAATAGGCCGGTATCGAACTTTTCTTTTCTTGCATCCTTTTCACTCTCAAATTAAATTGCTAAATGCTGTTCATCTTGCTCGCCGGTTTAACCACCGGTGAGTTTATTGCACATCTTGTCTCAGTAACGATAGAGCGAGTTCGCAAAGGCGAGGCCGCCTCCTGAACCCATAAAGCAAAGCAGTTCGCCGCGTTTCACTTTTCCGCTGCGCACGGCTTCATCAAGCGCCATGGGAATACAGGCCGAGCCGGTGTAGCCGAACCGGTCCATTATTGTATGCGCGCGCTCCCTCGAAACGCCAAGATTATCAAGCGTTTCACGTATCGTATTAATATTAATTTGCGTAAAGAAATAGTGAGCAATCTCATCCGGGGTGACTCCCGCAGCGGCACAGGATGATTTGATCATGCTCGTCCATGTATTAGGATTAATCTCTTTGGGAAATTTTTTGACAAATTTCAGTTTGTGATCGCCTTGTGCAACAGCCTGTTCTGTTATGGGGATGTGCGTTCCGCCGCCATAAATGCCCATCCAGTCCGCGTACTGTCCGTCTGTGTGCAACAGACTGGTAAGATATCCTGAGCTGTCTTTCGATGCGCCCAGTATCACGGCACCGGCGCCGTCAGCAAACAGTGTAACGGTCTTTTTGTCGGTCATATTCAGATATTTGCTCATCGCATAAGCGCCTATCACCATCACGTATTTATACCGGGCATCTGCCTGTATAAATTTTGTCGCGGTATCCATTGCGGTAACAAAGCCCGCGCACGCTGAGTTAAGATCAAACGTTCCCGCGCGTGTTGCGCCTATGCGGAATTGCACAACTGAAGCGGTTGAAGGAGAAATATATTCCGGTGTATCAGTTGAAATAATGAGCAGGTCAATTTGCTCAGCGCTTATGCCTGCCGCTTCCAAGGCCGCGTTTGCTGCGTTAACACAAAGATCGGCAGTCGATTCTTCTGAAGAACACCACCGGCGCTCTCTGATAGTCAGGTTCTCACGCAGCCACGTGTCAACATCTTCGCCAAGAAGTTCATTGAAATAGGAATTAGGTACAATTTTTTCCGGCGCAAACTGTCCGGTTCCGACTATATAAGCGTTTTGCATATCTTGATTTCAGTAGATGAATAATTCAGTTATTAGAGAACCAGGCCACCGTCAACGCTGAGCGTTGCGCCGTTAATATAGGATGCCTCACCACTTGCCAGGAATGCATACGCATTGGCAATTTCTTCGGGCAGTCCCAAACGTCCCAGCGGTGTCTTTTCTTCAAGCGATTTCAGAAATGCCTCCGGTACGGTCTTTACCATTTCGGTAGCAATGAATCCGGGAGCAACCACGTTAACCGTTATGCCCTTGCGGCCCAGTTCGCGTGCCCATGTTTTTGTCATACCAATAACACCGGCTTTTGTAGCCACATAGTTGCTCTGTCCAAAATTTCCATATAGGCCCACAATCGACGCCGCGTTCACAATTCGCCCGTATTTCTTTTCTATCATATAAGGTGCAACCGATTTGGTGCAGTTGAAAACGCCGGTAAGATTGACGTTAATAACCTGCTGCCATTGTTCCGCTGTCATCTTCATCAGTGAAGAATCCCTGGTTATGCCGGCATTGTTGATAAGAATGTCTATCGTGCCAAATGTTTCCACGGACTCTTTTGCCGCCGCGGTGGTCGAGGCAAAGTCAGCAACGTTCACTTTAATAAAGTGAGCTTTTCCTCCTGCATTCCGCAATTCTTCTATTGTGGCGTTTCCCTTTTCCTGGTCAACGTCCCAAATAACAACATGGGCACCTTCTTGGATAAACTTGACCGCGGTCGCTTTTCCGATTCCCTGAGCTCCACCGGTGATAACGGCTGTTTTGTTCAATAATCTGTTCATGGCAGTTCCTTATGTTTTTATCGTTTGAAAATTTTCAAACGTAAGACGTAAAAATTATTTCTTTTTCTTACTGGTATTTTTTAAAAGCAATTTGTTCCGTTCGTCAATCCATTCTGCAAGAAAATTACGATAGTGTTTTTCCATAAGACTGTAGAAGTGCGCCATCTCTTCAATTCTTGCATGCAGCACCTCCACGCCTTCCTTTTCAAAATCGGTAACCCTTTCCTCGAGCAGCTTTGCAATACGTGTATTGTTTTTTATAAGTTCGAGATTATTCCGGAATGCGTTCTCGAATATTTCCGGCTCAATTTCGTAATAGTCTTTGCGGTTGTTCTCGGGTGCCCACACTTTTCTTATCAGTTTCCGGTCACGAAGCCTGCGTACTATCTGGCTGACGGGACCCTTGCTGCGCCCTAGTTGCTGCGTAATTTCATCAAGAGAAAGCGGCTCCGGTGAATAAATGAGCAGTGCAATTATATGTCCCATCAATTTATTCAAGCCGAATGCCTTGTAGGCTTCGCCGAAACGCTGAATGATCTCTTTTTTTACACGTTCATCTTGTGACATTGTTTTTGTCCTTACGGGCGTTTTACAATTACAGCTGAAGCCTCACCGCCGCCAATACACAGCGATGCAAGTCCATAGGTTGATTTTCTCCGCTTCATTTCATAAAGCAGCGTTGTCATAATTCTTGCTCCGCTTGCGCCGATGGGGTGACCCAAAGCAACAGCACCACCATTGACGTTAATGTTTTCGCTGCTCAAGCCTACCAGTTTATTTACGGCAAGCGAAACCACGGCAAATGCTTCGTTAATTTCATACAGGTCAATTTGGTCTTTGGTTAATTTTGCTTTGGCAAGCACTTTTTGAATGGCGTCGGCTGGAGCGGTAGTAAATTGAATGGGGGCTTTGGATGCTGAAACCTGAGCAACTATTTCCGCCAGTGGTTCATATCCCAGCTCTTTAGCCTTTGCTTCCGACATCATGAGCACCGCTGCTGCACCGTCATTAAGGCTTGATGCATTTGCCGCGGTGATTATTCCGGCTTTGTCAAACACCGGTTTGAGTGACGCGATTTTTTCAAAGGACACTTTTCCCGGTTCCTCATCTTTTGCAAAAACGGTCTCACCGCTTCTTGATTTGATTTTTACGGGTATGATCTCATCTTCAAAAACACCGGATTCTATTGCCTTCAGTGCTTTTTTGTATGAATTTACTGTAAAAGTATCAAGATCTTCACGGGTGAAATTAAACTCACGCGCACAGGCTTCGGCGCAAACCCCCATGTGAACATCATTATAAACATCGGTCAACCCATCCAGAAGTATAGAGTCGTATAGGGTCGAGTTTCCAAGCCGGTATCCGTTTCTGCCATTTTTTAGCAGGTAAGGAGCGTTCGTCATGCTTTCCTGTCCGCCTGCTATGATCACGTCGGCATCACCCGAGGCAATTGCCTGATGTGCCAGCATTATTGCTTTCAATCCGCTTCCGCACATTTTGTTGATGGTGAGGCAATCGGTCTTGTCGGGAAGGCCGGCAAACAAGGCTGCCTGGCGTGCCGGTGCCTGACCTATTCCTGCCGACAACACGTTGCCGAGAATTACTTCGTTTATTTCATTTTTATCAATTTGGGATTCTGCAAGGAGGGCTTGAATTACCGTGCTTCCAAGCTGGGGGGCTGTTAAACTGCTCAGGCCGCCATTAAAAGAGCCTATTGGCGTACGCTTGGCGTGGGTGATAACAACTTTAGTCATGAGTGCATCCGTTTTAAAATGGAATGATCTAACGTTTTAAATTTTTCAAATGTTTGAAACACCAAAAATTATATCTTCTGCACATTAAAGTCAAGAACTTTTTTTGCTTTTCCCGAAAAACGCGGATTTTGTTTGTTTGCGGATACCATTGAATGGAATTTCCATACATTTGCACCCAATAAAATCGCCTCATGTGGTACCTCAGTCGCTTTTGCTTCAGCCAATTCATTTGGTTTTACTCGTTTTCGAACGGAATCTGAAGACCGCAGTATGTCACCAGGTAACTCATGTTACGCAAAACCAGAGATTGAATAACAGCGATTTTCAAGTCGTGGGATAGATGTTTCCTCTGGATATAGGCTTTAGCCTCTAATAGAGCTAAGATTTGTGGCTAAAGCCGATTTCACGGGAGCGAATGATCCACGAGCTGAAGCTCATGGCAATTCAGTTGAATTCATTGCGTAGCATGAGTAAATAAGTTTTCGCAACATGATCGTTCAACTCATGGCACCTCACAAAAAGAGCCTCGCAAAGAACGATCAGAAAACTCACGGGCAGCAAACAGCGTAACGCTGTTTAGTCTTCCCGTGAATGACTAATTTGTCCAATTGAATCATCTCTGACCTATCAGATCAATGGATCGATATCTGGTGGTTCATGCATTCATGCCTATCAATGCATTGCCTCCCACCTGGTCTTTTTCTCAATTTCCTTGCTTTTACACCCCGAAATACATATATTATGTCTGATGTATGATGTCTTTTATATAAATAGTGAAAGTTTCTGCAAAATAATGAAAACCATTGCAACCAAAACCAAAGCTCAACAATCCATCGGCCTGCTCAACAGGCAAATCTTTTGTTTTCAGCACACGCATTCTATCTTGTATGCTCTTCTCATCTTTGCCTTTTTTTCTACCCCCGGATACAGCAGAATTATTACCGTGTCAACCGCATCTGCTTTCAAGACTGCTATAGCAGCTATTGCCCCCGGTGACACTATCGATGTACAAAGCGGAACGTATGATCTTAATGCATACATCAACGTTGCCGTCCCGGGCACACCGGAACTGCCTATTCTCATCCGCTCCAAGATACGCGGCGGAGCGGTATTGATAAACAAATCGTTCTTCGATCTGAAAAACACCGCCTATATCACCATAGAAGGTTTCACCTTCAACAGTACCGACGGCACTGCGGTGAAAATAGAAAGCTGCAACCATGTTCGCATAACACGCAATCACTTCGCTCTCAAAGAAACAGTTGGCTCGGCATGGATCATCATCCAGGACCTGTATAATGCAACTGCACCGGCAAGCGGCAACAACCGAATCGATCATAACCTTTTCGAAAACAAAAACCTCTCGGGTAACATGGTCCGCATTGATGGCTTTCAGGGTACCCCTACTCAGCCTTCGCAACATGACAGAATAGATCACAACCACTTTAGAAACGTAGGCCCCCGGATTGCCAATGAACTTGAAACCGTTCGCATTGGTGTCAGTTCTCTTTCGGGTAAATCGAGCTTTACTGTTGTGGAATATAATTTGTTTGAGGACTGCGACGGCGATCCCGAATTTGTTTCGATTAAAACCGATGAAGACACCGTACGTTTTAACACCTTCAGAAGCTGCATGGGCACACTGTGCTTTCGCCAAACATCCAGAAGCGTGGCCTATGGGAACTTCTTTCTTGGGAATGGTAAAGACAGCACCGGGGGGGTAAGAGTATACAAAACAGACAATAAGGTATACAATAACTATTTCGAGAACCTTACCAGCACACGTTGGGATGCTGCGCTCACCATCACCAATGGCGATGTTGACACCGGCAGCACGAGCCAGTCAAGCCATGGCCGTCCGCTGCGCACCGTATTCGCCTTCAACACTCTGGTTAACAACCTCCACAACATTGAAATCGGCTTTACGAACAACGACAATTACGGCAAATCCGTTGTTAACCCCATTATTGCAAACAACATTATTGTCGGATCAAAAAACAATTTGGTCACCTACTTCACCGCACCGCTTAATCCGGTGTACACAGGGAATATATTCTTCCCGAAAGAATCAGCAGTACTTGGCATAACGGCAACTGAAGCACAAATATCCACCGCAGATCCCAAACTTGAATTCCGTGACAGCATCTGGCGGCTGAGCGCTTCAAGCCCAGCAATTGACGCGGCGCAGGGAACATTTGGTTATATACAGTATGACATTAACGGATCATTGCGCGGCCTCGCCAAAGACATTGGAGCCGATGAATTTTCCCTAAATAAACCCGCTAATCTTCCACTTTCGGCAAATGATGTTGGTCCAAACGCCAACGATTTTGTGTCGGCGATTGAAGAAAAGACAGCGCCCCTGCATCTGGAAAGCAAAGGCTTCGCCCTGCAGCAAAATTATCCCAACCCATTCAACCCGTCAACTACTATAAGTTATCAAACATCCATGAGCGGATTGGTAACTTTGAAAGTTTACAACGCATTGGGGAAAGAGGTAGCAACTCTGGTTAACGAAAATAAACCGGCTGGGAGCTGGTCAGTAAACTTTAATGTATCCCATCTTTCGAGCGGGGTATATTTCTACAGACTGACTGCGGGCTATGTCTCAATGAGCAGGAAGATGACCATACTCAAATAGCAGACTAAGTCCCTGCATGGAAATCCCATAATAAAAAGCATACAATGCGAACCCCTTCAGCGGGTGCCATATTATGTTTTCGGCGCAGAACTCTGCTTTATACAGCTTCGTTTACAGACGTTAATCGCGAGATTGCTTTGCTCCAGGCGGGACCGAAAGGACTTTTCCTGATTTATGCTGCAGCCACCTTCGGAGCAACCTAACTGATTTCGTCTAAAAACGAATTTTAAGTCTGGCCTGTCTCACGATCAATGCATCATGTGACAGTCATCGGTTAGTGGGCAAGGGCCTGTAGACGCATCAGGGAACGGTAACGTCAAGAGTTAAGGCAATTGTAGGTGAGGCATTCGCAAAAGACTTGGAAGCCACTCCCAAAAGAATGAGATGCTGAAACACAACAAGGATTTGAACTGATTTCCACGGATAGAAATTTGATTTTTAGACGACCTTCTGGCAATTGAGATTACCTGTTCATTTGCCTCAACACGTCAACAACCCTTTCAACGCCGGCACCTTCTCTTGCCGATTCCAGCAACAACAGATCCCCGTTACTGATTTGCTTAATCGCCTTGAAACCGTTCTTATCCTTCACCAGTTGCAATTCTTTGCTCTCCCGGACTCCCAGTTGTTCGCAAAAGCCGGTCCTGTTTTTCGGCTTCGCAAACCGGATCAACGCAACCTCGCCATCGACTGTACTGTCATGCAGTGGCAGGACATATAATGAGTAATCGGTATAATCTTCCAAATATTTCTCAAACTGTTGAAATCCGTTTTGAACGCCCAGTTTCCCATTCATGAATTTCATTGCTTTATGATACTGAACAAAAAGAGAATTGTTGAAAAATTCGGGGAAAACAAACCCTGCATCGTTTGTCCTTTTCCAAAGCACTTGTGCAATTTGCAGACCTAATTCCTGTTCCTCTTTGCTCCCCCTGTCATTGGTTATTGTCACATAGCACTTGCCTCGCGGAAACTGCACCTGGTAACGGGATACGCAGTTCCACCCTGGCAGCGAGTCCGATGCATCAGGCTTAAAATGCATTACCGAATATATGCCGTAAGCGGCTTCAGCCGATTTCATGTGGTACAGTTCAACCCGGAACGATTTTTCAGACAAGACAATTTCCTGTACCAGAAGAGAATCAAAACCATATTCCAGATAAAGATCCGCACCCCCATCAATATATCCCCACAGACTATTGCCGTCGTAGGTGGCCGAATGCATAATTTTCAGTTCAGGAAAATCATTGGTTTGTAATCCGCCGAGAGAATCAGCTGCAGAAAAGACATAACCGTTTAACAACACAAAGAGAAGCGTAACAATTCGTATCACTATCCATCCATAAAAATTGAGTATACTAGAGTTAACAAGCGCAAATGAATTCGCGTTCCCGGCACCGGTTGCATTATCACTGTTTTTTGTGATCCCAAACCACCGTGAGGAGTTCACCTTATCCGATAACATCTTTCGTCCACTGGATCTTATCCAGGTTTGCTTCACCAAGTCCAAAACCGGCGGCAAGTTCCATAAACTTCTTTCCTTTTGCAGAATCTTCCTTTTGGATGTTTTCCGCAATACGCTTTTTGAGTATGATATCATAACCAACACGATCAACAGCAACGGGATCGCTGCCCGCAAGAACCGTATTGAAATAGGTTATGAACTGGGGATTGGCACCCGGACCACCATTGAAACAGCCTTTAATGCCGTCAACTATGTTTAGCACTACCTTATCGCGAAGCGGCGGAAAGGCACATACTTCTGCACAGGTTTCATGCCATAGTGTCTTATGTAATCTGCCGGTGTTGGTTATTGCCCCAAACGCAAGGTTCTTCAGACATAGCGTGATGGATGACCCGGCATTTTTAAGTATCGGAATATTAATGATCTTGTCAACCTCTTTGGTCACTATGCGGGAGAAATAGGAATATTCACCCTCGTTGATCATGTAAGGGAGCGTCTCGGCGTCATACTTGTCGGTGCACGCTGCTTTATAATACCATTCCTTGTCAATCCTCGCTTCACCGTAAAGTTTTCCGTCGGCATCATAGAAGGAGCCTTTTTCATCTTTGCATTCCGTCCCGGTTATCTTTATACCGGGAAATGCTTCTTTGGTGAATCCCGCTTCCGGCAGTTCGAACTCCCGACGATCCCAGATGACAATATTCTTTTCAGGAATACCGGCCGCTTTGAGTTGTGAAATAATTGAGCGCACAATCTCCACGCTGGTTGAAAGTTCTTTCCCGGCAACCGGATTTACTTTTAGTCCTATTATCTCATTTGGTGAAACAAAAGAAAGCCAGGCCTCGGAAACATCCTTCTTACCTGTTAATCCAAGCATTGCCGATTTGACCATGTCATCAACGGCCTGTTGATCAAACACGTCATTGGAAACGCATTTGTTATGGATCACCTGCGAAACTTTTCCGGGAAATTTCCCCGGCATTGAAGTGGCAACACGTGCATATTTCAATGCATCGGCAATATTGGTGGCAGTTTTTTCATCGGCGGGGAATGATGAAAAATGATCGCGCAAATTGGCAGGAACAACTGTTGAAGTAATCCCTATTGCGGCTAATAACTTGAAAAATGACCGGCGTGTAAGCATAAGACTAAAATCCCAAAATTATTTTGTCCTCAAAATTACGATTTTTTTTGATAACCAACCTTTCACAAGCGATGATTTTCGAATGTTGGACTTTTTAGGAAACGAAGTTTCCTTGACGGAGAAGATTAAACGCAGAGAGCTCCGGGAAATTTCACGCAAAGGTCGCAAAGAATTTGGTATAAGATCTTTTTTTGATTACCCCCTGAGTTATATTTCAGAGTTTCGCAGCATGAGGTGAATTTCTAAATACACGTAAATTCACGATATTGCGATTACGAATGTTGCTGCTGATGGATGCTCCATAAAGCATCTGTGTAAGTTGACCAGGCAAAGGCGCGTTAGCCGGGTTTATCCTATTCTTAGCTGCAATCCTCCTTTTAAAAGAAAGATTCAAAATGGAATTTTACGAGACAACAGAAAAAAGAAGAACGGTAAGGACTTTTGCCGATACACTTATAGCAAAGGAAAAAATTGTCAGGGTGTTGCAGGCAGGTTTAAGCGCACCGACCTACAATCATTTGCGCGAGTGGGATTTTATTCTGATAAAAGATCAGGAAACACGCTTCAACATTGTTAAAGCAGAAGGCATTCCTGACATCAATAATATGCCACAATTCGAACAGAGCCTGGCAGCTTATGATTCCCTCTCCAAAGAAATGTATCTTGATGCCATCCCAAAACAGAAGAGCATGTTGATACGGGCTCCGGAATTGCTGGCAGTGGTGTTTAAGCCAAAAACACCCGTTGAAACAGCAAACCGGGTCTACGATCTGAATTGTCTGGCGTCGGTGTGGTGCTGCATTGAGAACATTTTGCTTGCCCTCACGGCCGAGGACTTGTGTGGTGTCACTTATATCCCGCAAAAGAACGTAAAAGTTAAAGAGGTGCTTGGTATTCCGGAACATCTGGAACTTGCAGCCCTGATAGCATTTGGCTGCAAAGCAGAGGATGCCAAATTGATCCCGCAAAAGAAAGTCTATTTAAAGGACAAATTCCATTTAGATCACTGGTGAAACTGAAAGCCGTCTATTTAAAACGGCTATGCCCCGAAGAAATCCGGGGCATAGCCAATATAGAGAAACGGGGATTATGCTGGTTTTATTTTACCAGCATCAGTTTCTTAACCGCTGTGAAGTTGCCCGCACATATCCGGTAGAAATAAATTCCGCTTGGCAGATTGCTTGCATTAAACGAAGCCTTATACTGCCCGGCTGGTTTTTCCTGATTAACAAGCGTGGCAATCTCTTTGCCCAAAGCATTGTAGATGGTTAACGTTACATGACTGGTAACAGGCACCTGATATCCAATAACAGTCACAGGATTGAATGGGTTGGGGTAATTCTGTTCCAATGCAAACGTTTTGGGCTTTGTGGAATTAAATGTCTTCACATCAACAGTCTTACCGCCTATTACCCGAAGTGCATCTATTCCCACATAATCCGAATTTGTTCCATCAGGACCGCCGTCTTCCATATAATACTGAATGGCAAAACGCACCGTTCCCGACTGCGTGAACGGCTGACTCCAATAGGCCCAACCATCAACTGAGGTCCGGAAGTGGTCCAGTTCCTGGGTGAAGGAAGCAATAGCCTTATCTCCGGTTGGAGAAAGGCGGACAAAAAGCGAATCTGAATAATCATCGGCGTCAGGTGAACGATGCCAGAAGGTTAGAGAATCACCAACAGCAACCTTAACGGGAGGCGAGATCAGCCATTGGTCTATGAGGGTGCCATTGGCTCCATAATAGTTCGATGCAACATATCCCGTATCGGGACCGTCATATGAAGAAAAAACGTCAACTGCGCCCTGTCCGAATGCCGGCGTATCACCGCCGCCATCATTATCAGACACCGTCCAGCCACGGGCTTCCAGAGCCTCAACACTGTTGTCATTGTCAAACTGGTCTTCAAAAATGACGGTGACCGGTGCAACTTCAACAATGGTAAATGATGAAGGACTTGCGCTGTTCACAGCAGGGTTGGAAGCATCTGATATGCGCACTTTGCATGCTGTTGATGGCGTATTGGGAATGGTCCAAACATACGAACCCGCGCCAAGCAGTTTTGCTGAAACGTTTTTGTGATTCCGGCTATTCTTGCTCGTCAGAATTGATTTTGTGTTTGAAACAACTGTAACGGGCAGCCAGTTAGTTCCTCCGTCGGTCGTGTATTCAATTTTAACACTGGGCACCAGATTAGCTGTCCACTTGATGGTCTGCCTGGTACCGGTTCCCCAGTTCTCTCCACCAATCGGAGAGCCAAGCGAAAGTGTTGCGGTCGGATCAGCTTCCAGAGTTAATTTATCGAGATTTCCAACTCCGCTGGAACCGTTATAACCGGCAACAACATATACCTCTCGCGATCCCTTTCCGGCAGCCTTCATATTGGAACGTGGCACTGACAGATCAGGGGCATTGTGCCATAGGTCCGTGTTGAAATCATATACGTATGTTTTGCCAGTTGGGTCAGCAGCGTCAATTAAGCCGCCGGTAAAAGCAACACCGGGGTTAGGGCCTGAAACTCCTTCCACATAAGCAGCGGCACGGGCAATTGCACCCGCAGGATATTTTTTTGGAGAGACAGTCCATGCAATTTGCGTAGGATCAGAAACATTAATAGCACCAAGAAGTACACTGTCGATGGCGTTTTGTGTATCCCATCCACCGGCAACAATAATTTTATTGTTTGCGAGTCCACCCGCGGCCATGGCAACACCATAAGGGAGAGCCGTTCCAGTGGAATAGCTATCCGTTTTACTGTTATATATCTGAACAGTTGATTGTGATGAACCGGTGGTTGTATCGAAGTTTCCGTTATTTCCACCTATCACATAAACCAGCTCGCCGGATTTTAACACCAATGCATCAGTAACAGCAGTTGGCATAGCGGCCAACGTTGACCAGGTATTGGTGTAAAAATTATATTTAAATGTTTTCCCAAGACCAGCAGTGCTTTCACCTCCGAACAAATATATGGTGCTGTCACCAAGCGGAACTGCAGTGGCTGAGCTTACAGCACTGGGAATTGCAGCTAATCCTGTTGTGCTCCAGGAATTGGCGGCAACATTGTAAACAGCTACAGAAGTAAGCTGTGTGGCCGAGCCGCCACCGAACTGATAAATGTAATCCAAACCATTTTTTGTTACTAATGCAGCACAGGACCGTGAATACGCATTTGGCGTTGCAGCAAGTGCGCTCCAGGTGGCTTCTGTGATGGTAACTGCGGCCGTAGCTATATCGTTAGCACTGTTTTCATCACCGGACAGTTTTGAAGCCACTTTAATAGTATAGTCACCCTTGACTGCCGACCAGTTATCAAATGTAACTACCGCAGTTGCGCCGGCAACTAAATTTGTAACCGTCTTCGTGGATGAATACCCGCCTGGGGTTATTTCCGCGGTCACATCAAATGAAGCCTGAGTTGCACTTCCGGCATTTTTAACGGTGGCTGTCACAGCAACATTTCCGGGAGTTAATGATGAGGGAAAGGTCAAAGGTGCAACAGCAATATCATTTGGAGGAGGAGTGCCAAGTGCGATATTATCCAGGTAGAGATTATTGCCATAATCACTTATCGCAGTAAAGCGAATTTTATTTGTTCCCGGCACAAGTGCAAAAGCTTTTGAAGCCCATTGGTTTGCAGTTGGGGCAAAACTCGTCGATTGATCTGGTGCAGTGACCAGCTCGCCGGTCAAACCACCCAAAAGCAGCGCAACCTGATTCCAGGTCGTGCCGGAATCAGTTGAATAGTCTATAAGGAGCTGATCATTTGCTCCGCCCGTATACGTAGCATATGCATGATCAAATTTCAAACTGTCGCCCGCAACGGTTGGGGCAAACGTGTTGGTGAGTATTGTTTGTTCCGTTCCGGCACTGGCGAGATAAAATGCAAACCTCAGAGAAGCAGATCCCATTCCAAAGGCACTTACCGACGTCTGCCGTAACCAGTAAAGTGTTGTCCCTGTATAGGAGGTTGTCCATCCGGTTGGAGGGAAAATATTATCTTCGAAATCCACGAACATATATCCTGCACCAGAGAGTTTATTGCTTCCGGAATGGTGAAGGGCTTTGCTGATACGTATATCGCTGTTGAAAACAGGTATTGTCGATCTTCTATTCTGCGCCGGAGATATTCCACCAAGCAGAAACAACAATGCCGAAAGAGAAAAGAGCAGTAAGGTTCTATTCATTGTTTTCCTAATTTAATTTATGATTGTGTTTGTGCCCCGTATCCTTTATTACGTTAAGATAAACGTACTTTGTTCAGCATGTGAGGGAAACTGAAAAACGACATAGGATATATTTACTTAAATCTCACCTGATTTACGTAATGCTTTATTGGGGATGATCTTTATGTCTGAAATGAAGTTATTAATTTATTTGGCAAATAGCAATAGGGGCAATTCAGAAAGGTCGTTTTGCAAGTCAAGGCACCGATCCGCCTTGGTGGCGGGTTGGCGGTCGGTTTAAATTGAATAAAGGGAGCTATGCGCGGCGCATCAAGGCGAAACCGATTCTCCGGAATTATTTCTGTAAGGCATTTTCTTTTACGCCGCCTGGTAAATTGATTGAGTGATAGATAACCAGAATACGAATGATCACAATGGTGATCATCCCTGCCACCCCTGCATATGATGCGGCCAGTCCGGCATATTTAATCAGGAGATAAACGGCAGACCCAGCTATCGCCGCGGTTGCATAAATATCCTGTCGCAGGATGAGCGGAATTTCATTGCAAAGCACATCGCGTATAACACCACCGGCAGCCCCGGTTATCATTCCCATCATGATAACAATAACCCAGTTCAGGTGCCGTGCCTCGGCAATCTGCGCACCGCTGATGGCAAAGAACGCGAGGCCGAATGCATCAACGATGAGCAATACTTTAACCGGAGCCGGTTTTTTGCGGGTATATACAAGTGCGAATATTGTTGCTAAGGTAATTGTTATAAGGTAGCTTTGGTGGGTGAACCAAAACAAGGGTGCTCTGAAGAGCAATAAGTCACGAAGCGTTCCGCCGCCGAGCGCGGTTACAAAGGCAATAACACCAATGCCAAAAATATCCATCCCTTTGCTTTTTGCAACCAGCGCGCCGGACACAGCAGCCACGGCAACACCGCCATGCTCCAAAAGCAAAAGAACAATAACTTGTGTTATATCGGGAAGTTTTTCAATCATACTACAATAATATGAATTTTTTGTTGGAAGAGAATATAAATCTTGGGGTTTATGGAAGTGTTAGACAAAATGACTACTATACTTCCCCTTTAAGCTCAAACAAAACACTATTTTGGACGCTCTATGATACTGAGTGCCTACATAGCAGAGACAGGTGGTAATTTTTTAGCGCTTTTGGATTTTTTTGGCTTTATTTCAATATTTATTTCTTTGCACTCTCCTATGGAAAAGTTGGCATCCATAACAATCAGAACCGGGGGAGTATAAAGCAAAGTATCTTTTCTGGGGTCTATTGAAACCTGACGTAGCCCAGGATCAGAATTCTTTGCTGAGTTGGTTACCCTAAATTCATCAATTGATATATTCATCTTAATTATTGTTCTGTATCACGACAATTTTATATTTAAGTAACTGGCGTAGCAGGTTCAGCACGTCGGCACTTGCATGCGCTTCCGTAACGGGAGAAAAAGTGGCATGAAATTTCCTGATTACTTCACCGACTGGCTTAGTACCGTCACAGCCCGAAAGGATAAAGCTTGCTGTTGTATTAAGGAAATATTTCTTTTTCCTCTTCTCATCAAAGAGCATGGTTCCCGTTTGCAGGTTTCGAACCCATAAGGCAAAGTTAAAAAGCAAAATGGATGAATCAGTGAGCCTTTGTTTCACAATAGTCTCCTTTTTTTTTATTGGTTTTCCTGGAAATGTAACACTTGTTGATCTGGTCCAGGACTATATTTTCCGACGAAAGAACCGTATTCACATAGAGTGCAATCTCAAACTGTCGTCGATACAGATCACAAAACAGTTTGGGATGATGTTTTATCGTTCCGCTGTATTCAACCGGCAGAGCGACACACCGTCCACCGCAAAAATAGCGGGCCCAACATTTACGGCACTCATCCTTTGAATCCACATGATTGTTATAGAACTGCTCTCTAATCTCCGGATGTGAAATACCATCATAAATATTGCCCAGTAAATATTCTGGCCTGCTTGAAAACCAGGGGCAGGGGAAAAGGTTTCCATCGGGAGTGACCGTCAAATAGCCTTTGCCAGCTCCGCAAGCAGCAAATTTGGGCTTGGGCATAACAGAATCCCTGATTTGAGTTTCCAGCGGAAAGATCTTCCAAACCATACCATTTCTGGCTCTATGAATATATTCATTGGCCATGTCCAACCACTGGTCTTTAATGGCTTCTATATCATCAGATTTACAATGATTTTTTCCAAACCCCCCAGCTTCAATTATTGCCATATAATTTGCCCCCAGATCATCACTTAAATGTTTTACTGTATCCATGATCTGCACATTTCCCGGGGCAATAGTTGCATGGAGAGATGAATCAAGCCTTTGTGTTTGTATATAGTGTTTAATGCTATGTATTATTTGTGAGTATGATGCTTCGCCCGAATGTAATCTCCTGTTTTTATTCTGAATTATCATCGGTCCATCAATACTGACCTGAACTACTATTCCCGCTTCAAGACAAAAATCCAGCACCGGCCCAGTGAGCAGCAATCCGTTAGTCGGCATCGCGATACTGCTGGGTAAACGCCGGTCTTTGTCCAGCGCCCGGACTCTTCCCGCGATGTGTTTGATTATCGGCAGGTTCAATAAAGGCTCACCACCGAACAACTCAAAACCCAAACTGACATCGGGAGATGAATTGGCAAGGAAATACTCGATTGCCGCATCCGCCACCTTTTCCGTCATGAGCTTATTGCTTCCGTCATATAGCTTTTCTCCTGCGAAACAATAACTACAGGTAAAATTGCAGACATGCGAAATATTAAAAACCAGAGAATACAGGGAAAGATCATGTTTTGCCGGACCTGGATACTGTTGTGGTGTCGATTCTGCAGTAGTAATTAATCCATTTTCCTTTAACGTATGTAGTGCTTTTTGAAAGCGTTTGCTGCTTTTATTTCGAAGCAGTTCAAGCACAACCTGCTCTGCCCCGTTGCTTTGTGCTTTTCTCTCGATTATTTCAATCAGTTTTGTACATGCGGAGTCAGTAATCTCAAAATATCTGAGCTTTCGAACATCGACGAGAATGGTTCGGCCCGAAATTTCATAGAGATGATGTTCTACCAAAAAGGAATTACAGATATTCCGGACAATTTGATCGTCTGCTGTTACCAATTTGCTCTCCTTATGTTGATTTTTTGCTGAATGGGTAATATATACACGGCTACGGGACCTCCCATTGCTCTGATGCAACACCTGACCGCAAACAATGGCGTATCATTATTGATATCAATCGCGCCATGTCTGATGATTTAGCATACCTCTGCCGGCATTGACACTATTTAATGTAATTTAGCTTTCTTCTTTTTGCCTGATGTTTAAAGGTAATTTCACAAATATATGTTCCTGAATGAACGGCTTGCCCCTTGCTGTTTTTTGCATTCCAGCTCCAGGAATTCGGCCCACGTACCCCCGGGAGGCTGTTCCGAAGTATGCGATTCCCAAGCATATCAAAAATGTCTATCGTTACATTTCCGGCATCGGGTAATATAAAAGAAATGGCCGTTTCGGAATTGAACGGATTGGGGAAATTGGGGTTAACGGTGAAATTTTCGACAAGTGCGTTTTCTGTTTTGCATGAAATTGGACCGTGCAATTCAACCTTGCCACTGTTATCTATTTCTTCCAGCATATACCAATAAAATGTATCTTGATTGATTTGCTGGTCGACATAAAAATATTCGTGTGCAATATTGGAATTTCCATGCCCCGATATCAAGGCATCGTTGAGTCTTCGGAACTTACCATCACGACTTGCCGAGCGCAGAACATTAAATCCTGCGGTATTTACCTCTGTCATTGTCCGCCATTGTACTCTGACGGCTCCATCAACCACGAATGTGCTAAACATAGATAACGTAACTGGCAATATGATGTTGGCATTTGTCAGGCAGGACACCTTTCCACCGGTGCAAGATATTCCACTGGGGCTGCATGCAACCGTATCGGCACAACTGATTTGTCCGGTGCAGTTAAAACCGCCAAGGCAGGTGATGGTCTCTCTGCAAATGGAACTGCCACAACCACTGAAGGGTGGGCAAGCAAGGGTTCCGTTTGTGTTGGATACTTGATTACAGGTGACTGTGCCGTAACATTGACTTGTACAATTGTCCTGAAGATCAAAAAGAGGGGCGGCACTGGTGTTGAATTTTGTGAACAAACCCCCGAAGCCCAAAAACCCCAATCCGAGCACTGAAATATCTTTCAATGCATCCCGCCTTGTCAGCCCTGGTTCGCAACCACTCTCAACCGCTTTGGGTGATGTATTTTCCGGAACCGAAGACTTCGATTTTTTAATTTTCATCGTTGCACTCCTTCCATGGATAAGTTGAATATTTATTTAATTTAACTTAACCGGACACAGAAACCAGAATTCCAGCAAATAGATGCCCGGATAAATCCTGTTCACCAATTAATACGATAATTGTTTCAGTTACGAGGAAAAACTGTTGAAAAACAATAATGGGTATTTGGAATTATATAAGAAAGACTTAATATCAGAGGGGTTGGGAAATTAAGCCTCAGCACAGCTCATTATTTCCAAATGGCCATAAAACTGCTGAAACAGCTCTTTTTCACTCAGCAGAAAGATGTGGCCTAAATTCAACAACATACTATTGCAAATATAAAGTGTCGGGAAGCCAAACGCAACTAATTGCTTTAAGAAATTGTTGCGTCGAGCAATTATGTGTGCTAAGTCACTACAATTATCTGTTCATCTCCACCTGTCTGTATTATTACCGGTATGGAAAGATGAGTCTGCTACGTTAAAGCAATTATAATTGGGACTGCATTCGGCAACGCGCTCAGCCTGATCAGCATCACCGGGAAAAAGAATTTGGAAAAATCACCGCCATGCTTTCAGGTAACCCAATTGATCCAACTACAATTATCCCCCAACATACGTCCTGAAATACCCGCACTCTTTTATAATTTCCTGATAATATTTTGTCTGTGAAAACGAATCTCTCAATTGTTTGAAATAGCTGCCGCCTTTGAAAAGATTGGCACTGTTGTCATAATACTGCTTTTCCCAGGTCTTGCGATAGAATTCATTCTGTTCACATTTTGCCGCCATGAAAGCGCACCTGGCCTTAAACTCGGGATCACTCGAAAGCTCCATGGCTTTTGTATAACATTCCAAAGCTTTACTGCAATCAAGAATATAAGCGGATGGCCGAATGCCAATCGCATAAGTCCCGTAATACTTCATCGCCGTTTCATAGAACAGTCTTGCATTTCCAAAATATGATGCATTATAGTAACCATTGGCGAGTTCGAAATATAGTTCGGTTGCATCACCCGGATTGGTTTTCAGCTTTTGTTCCAATTCCAGCATCCGCGTCACGAAACCAAGTTTTGTATATTTAACCTTCTGTGGTGCAGCTGCATCACAATCATGACAATCTTTTACGTGGATGATGAACGGATCGGCCAATAGTTCAGTCAGGCACGAACTTTCCGTGCCATCGGGTCCTGTGCTCCGCCTGTGCCCTTCAGCTGGTGTGCGATTTTTGCTTCCCTGCAGGAATTTGGATTCGGCTTCCTTCAACTTCCCCTGATAAAAAAGTGTAACCCCCTGGAAATCGCATACATTATCATAAGAGAACGGGTAAACCGACAAAACAAATTTTTCGAATTCGCTTTTGTCCGGCTTCTCAATAAACGCAAGAAGCGCACCCGTCTTTTGGGCATCAAGATAGAAGGCCGGGTCAGTCATATAGTGAAGGCATTCTGCTTTGGTATAATCGCCTATCTGAACATAGGTTTGCGCCAGCCGCCCTAATGCCCATTGATAAACACCGCCGTAGGGCATAATTTCAAATGCATCATCCCATTCTGATTTTCGCTCCTTCAGCCATTGTAATTCCCGCAATACAACCTTTTCAAATTCGGCAGGAGGCAAATTATAGCTGTGTAGTAAAATGCCAATTTTAATAAGGTGGATCTGGTCTGCAACCAGTTGATCATCCGGCGCTTCCTTTCCTGCTTTGTCCAGATAAATGTTTGCTTCGTTAGTGTTTCCATGCATGAACGATAAGTAGCCATACGACAGATCCCACAGATAGGGCTTGGCTGTTTTATGATCATCTGCAATATATTTCACGAAACGCAGCATGGGACTTGGCGCAACATCATGCATTATGCCAAATGAGAAATAGTCTTTCGCATCTTCATCCCGCTTTGGCATTGCTGTTTCCTCAGCAAGCGCAACCATTCTCACCAGGAGAAGGTCAAGCAAATCAGATTTTGGGTCAAGCCGGTATATTTCCTCCATAGCCCGCTGCGGATCATGATATATGCCAACCAATTGCCAGAGAACAGCTTTTTGCCGCGGACTCCTGGCCAAATCAAGGCTCTGTTTCCAGTCACTTTCCTCTGTCGGCGAAAACGAAATGTACGCATTCACCTTCATTTGGGGACAATTGTCATAGATCAATGAATAAAAATAATTGGCTTCAGCAGTCCGTTTCAGTTTCATGAGCGCAGCCGCGGCATACCCCATGCACCGGTATTTCATTGAGGCTGAGAGTTTCAGGCGGTCAGCATTTTCCGTATAAAAAGTATAACTGTCCCCGTATTTTTTACTGAAAAAAAGCAATCGTGTAATCTGGAAGATATAGCGCTCCCGAATGAAAGCGTTTTTTGCCTTCTTGAGAAGTTTTTCTCCGCCATTCAACAGACTGTCTGTTAAAAGCGTATTGTTCCGTGGATTTTGCGCTGTGGTGTCCGGCTCATACCAGTCAGGGGCATAACAGGCCACCGATTCGCATCTTTTTGCATAACCGAGATAGAAGAGAAATGCCCTGATAAGGTTTTTATCAGGATAACTAAACAATGTTGTTGTCGAAAGCTTGTCACTTACCGGGAATGCCGGGTCTTTCAGTTTAAAAATAAGCGTATCAACTTCACCCAAAGACGCTTTATATAAAAGTCGGTCAATATCAATGGTTGCCACCTTGCCGCCAAACAGCTTTGCCCATTCAGCCACATTGGTGGAATCAAAATCATTGATATTGTTGCTTTTCATGCCTTTGAATGATGGATCGCCCTGATACAAAAAGTTAAACGACCGGAAAAATGGCCGGTATGTATCAGCATGACCCACCTCCTGAGAAAAGAAACGATAATATTTGTTTTCTATTTCTGACTCAGGACCGCACGCCAGGAACAGAAGTATCCCCGCACACAGGCTACTTAAAACGAGCGAAAATTTCATTGCATTCTTTTTCATGAAACCAAACCATAGATGTTGAATCGATATCGAACAGCGCAACCGTGCGCTGCTCATATTTTAAATTTCGTGCTGCCTTTAACGCTGCGGCAGAGGTAATGTCGGGCGTTATTCTTTCAATACGGAGCTTATCATTCTTCATGAAATACTCTCCGTGTAAAAAAAACGAAGTGTTGGCCGTGAAGGAATAATACCCATTATTGCTAAAACCTGGATTATCCGAAAGATCGGGAATGAAATTCTTATTAAGCACCCCAATCACTTTGTTCTCGCGGGTGTGAATAATCCATCCGAATATGGGGAGCGCCGCGTCAAGCGGGAGCGCATATTTTGCCAGCGAGGCGGTATACTTATCGGCATCCTCTGCATTGTAAATGGAGTTTCTGCCCGGGTCAGCTGTGATCTTTCCCATGTTATAGAACATCAGCATGCCGCGGTCAACCGGGGGTACACCCGTTTTTTCCGGATACTTCACCTGATGAAGCCGGATTGTGGCTGAAATGATCTTGTGCTGCGTATGAAGCATGCCGGCAATGGAGCCCAGCAGTGAGAAGTACTTCGCTTTTGTTGTCTCCGTCCAGTCACAATCTATCTGCAGTTCATTGAACTTGGATATTTTGCCCTGCGCGAGATAGTCAACCTGCCGGACGATCTTAACAGCCAGACCGGACATGTCTTCCAAATGACTGTTCAACAGTGTTTTGTTTGTAATATAGACAACAGGGATAATGCGCAGCGAGGGATCCGGCAGTTCAGAAAAGGTGACCGGTGCCACGGGTGTTGGCGCGCTGCCGTTGGCATCCCAGTCCACGTCAAAAAAGCGAAGATAAAGCCGGGTGATCTCAGTTTTTTTGATCAGCTCCTTCTCGGGAGCAGAAAGGCGATAGTCGGTTTTCCAGTAATAGAATGCGCGGTTATCCGGTTCATGCATTTTGCGGCATGAGGAGAACAGAAGAAGGATCAATGCACAAAATAAAATAAGCCGTGATCTGGGAAGCATACCCGGAGTTGATTTTTTTTTGAATACGTAAAGGAATAATTCCGATTATGAAATATAGGTTCCCAACGGCTGATTAGCAATCGGGATTTAAATCATCAGCGATTTTGACTTATCATAGTACAAAATTGGGGCGCCCGACCTGGGCACATGCCACCAGCGGGAATAACAGAAAGAGCAGAATAAAATATCGTTTCACGCTCACCTCATTGTTTGAAGTTATGATCAAATGAATAGCCCCGAACCAGCAGAACTATTCCGTTATAATCCATGCCGGGGAACGAACGTGAAGTTGTCCAGTATTGTGTTCCCTGGTGAAATTGCACGTCGAAATGAGTTGCCATATAGTCCAAGATTGGTGACTTTATAATACAATTGAGCAGCTTCACTATACCGGCAGCTTTAACCGAAAAACCATATGTCTTGTTGTATTCATAGCCACCGCCGGAAAAGCTGCCCCGGTTCAATGTGAATGCTTCACCAATTTCCAATCCAAAGCCATGCCGGCAGGTTATCTCTCTATCACCTTCACGTTTAATCAGGTTCCTGATAACGGAAATACCACCAAGGCCACTGATATACTTAGGACTCCAATTACCGCTCGCGGTATCGCTTCTTCCCGGGTTAATGAGAACTCTGTCGGCTTCAGTTGTCCAGGTAATTGTCAATAAACGCACAGTGTTTTCGTTTATATTTATATCGGTACCCAGATTGATTGAATAACCAAGGCTGGCCAACCTGGGCGTAGGATAAGACCACCCATCACTAAAATTAAAATCACCACCCTGATTTCGACGAGCAAGACCCATACTCAAATTCAGGAAAGGAGAGAATCTCTCATTCTTTCCCAGAATATCCTTCGTTAAAACCAGATTATGCACCGGCACAGTGAGCAAAACACCATAATCAGCAATATTCGTCTTATGGTCTCCGATATCTTTGCGGAATTCGGCATTATCGGTATACCAATAAACAGCATGTTTGAAAGTGAAACCGGCCGATAAATCGATAAAAGAATGAACGCCGACACCAATAGCATAAGATTGATAGAGGTCGTAAATGTCGGCAGCCTGGAATGAGCCTGGATTCCCGGAAAATATGACTGTTCCCCGATCAAAAACTGAATTAACGTACCCCAGCCCAATACTCACATCCATATCATGTAAAATGTGCCTAAAGTTCATTCCCACAGCAAAAGCCTGGTTGTTGAATGCAAGACCCTGTTGAACAAAATTATTTGCAAACCAGTCAACTTTGTTCGTATAGAAATGTGAAGCAAAATTATTCGATTTACTCCAGGAGCCCAACTGCGCAGGATTGCTTGCAAAGGCAAATGGGTCATCGGTAAGCACCGATGTTCCCGTACCGCCTTGTCCATTCAGATAGCTTGAAGGTTGGAAAAGCAAACTCGGGAATGCCGCGTAGGTTGGCTGCCCCTGAACCGGCCTTGAAACGCCGATTAGGACAATAATCACCAGAAGAATGCTGCTGAGTTTCATGATCGCTCCCTATACGATAAAAATTATCTGTTTATTTTACTTTATAAATATACCCTTAACAAATTTTAAAATTGAAAATTTCTCAACGTTAACTGAATACTACTATAGGTTGTTTCGAAATAGCGATTTCCTTTGAAAGCGGTGGTTGTGCTGTATTTAATATCAACATGATCTGCAAAAAATGCAATAATTTTGCTTTCGGAAAGAAGCGGTAACAGCTCAAAAAGCCCCTGCGCTTTGAGTGTCAGACCCGAAAATTTCGAGAGGTCGAAATAATATTGATCTATACTACCTGAATTAAAATACAGGATATTAGCCAGGCCGATAGAAAAGCCGTGACGACTGGCAATGCCTTCTGAAGCTTTCCTTTCGATTAAGTTTTTCCCAATATCAATTCCGCCAATGTCAATAAAAGATCTTTGGGAGTAGGGATATCCATGAGTGGTTTTATCTGACACTGCTTCAGTATTCCAGTTGATCTCCAGTAATCTGAGCTTAACTTTACCCATCTTGAAATCGGTGCCAAAGTTAAAGGAATAGCCTAAGTGCGCTTCGTCCTTATGCTCAGCGAAGTGGAATTCTTCAAACGATGATTCCCTATACCCGTTTAGCATCGAAGCACCGATTGCAAAATTGAAGAAAGGGAAGAATTGCTGCTGCGGGGTGGCGAACTCATCCGCAAGCAGCAGTTTATAAAGTGGGATTTGCAGCAACATCCCAAATTCGGTAGTGCGGTCGGGTGTCTCATTCCGCAGTTTTTTTGAGACTGCATCATCATCGGAAAGCAGGAGCCGGTAATCTTTGTAGGTAAAGCCCACCGAAAGATCAACAGCCATGTGGAATCCCACGCCAATAGAATAGGCCTTATACGAGTTATAAACGGCATCTGACCTGAAAGCATAATAGTCGTTCGACTTAAATAAAAACCCGGGACCGTAAAACACTTTGTTTGTAAGGTAACCGGCACCTATGCTGATATCAAGACTGCGGGTTACCCCCTTGAAGTTATATCCGGCAAATGCAGCCGTATAGTCAAGCGTCCTTCGGGTCGAATAATCCTCGTCATAATTGGCCCGGTATGTGTAAAACTGTGTGCTCAGGTTATTGGTTTTGCTCCATGCGCCAAGCTGTGCCGGATTATAATAGAAGGAAAATGCATCGTCGGTAAACGCGGCAACTCCGGTGCTCCCTAGGGAGATCATTTCCGGAGATGGTAAAGGGTTGAGGCTGTTCTCCCACCATTGCGCAAAAGAGATGGAAGCGCAGCAAAGTGTCAGAAAAAGAAGTCTGTATACCATTTTCATTAGATCACCCGGATTCCCTGATTTTTATTGAAGAAGAAATTTTCCCGTTGAGAAAAGTTCGCGAATTGATTGAGTCAAATTATTGATCATTGATGGGATATGCAAATTTAACGGGGATACTGGATTGGTGCTTCATTATAGGAAAAAGAGAAAAGGCCCTTTGGATTCATACCACCTGCTGATTGCCGGAAAACCGGTATATTTGTGTTAACAAAAAATCAGATAATTCGCATTGCACTACAAATTCATTCAACCCACGGCTGAACTGGCGCCCTACATTCATCATTACTGGATGATGGAAACCGGGAGCACTGAGAACTCCCTCACTGAACGCGTCATTCCAAACGGTGCAATAGAGCTGATGCTGCATTACAAGGCTCCGTTTATGGTTGAACGACCGGACGGGATAACCTTTCAGCAGCCCTGTGCATTTCTGAGTGGCATAAGCAGCACTTGGGTGGACGTGACCGCCGAGGCTTCCTCTGGTATGATCGCTGTGTCCTTTAAACTGGCAGCCGCCTACCGGTTTTTCAATTTCCCTCTGTTAGAAACTGCTGGCGGGATAATCGATTTATCTGACCTGTCCGCAACCTATTCACAACGTATCTCCGACCGTATTTATTCGGCAAATTCACTGGATGAACGTATCAACATTATCGAGCAGGAATTATTGGCCGTTTTGCACAGAAACCGCACAAGGAGTTTTCCACAAGCGGAGGCTGCTCTGGCGTTTTTGATCCAGTCAGGCGGTGCAGTTGATTCCCGCGAACTGGCTGATATGTTTTCCACTACAACCAAGAGTCTCGAACGTCAGTTCTCAACATTGATTGGCAAAACACCAAAACAGTTTGGGAAGATCGTCCGTTTCAAAAACGTTCTGAAAAATTTTTATTCCGGCAAGGATACTTCGCTCATTTCCCTTGCGCACAGCAAGGGTTACTTTGATCAGGCGCATCTCATAAAGGATTTCAGGGAATTCACGGGGCATACACCCAAAGATTTTTTCGTCAGGTATTTCTGTGATCCTGAATTTCTCTGACAGCGAATTTTTTCTCCTGACCGAAGATTGTCGTTTTTTTACAATCCGCATACTTCCGGTTTTGTTAAGTTACATGACTAAAGTTTTCTGATTCCTTTCCCTTCTTTATAACTATAGCGGAAGCAACATGGACACCAACAATATACTTATTAAGAACGCGCATACACATAACTTAAAAAACATTAACCTGAACATTCCCAAACGGCAATTTACTGTTTTCACCGGCGTGTCCGGGTCCGGCAAATCCTCCCTGCTGTTTGACACCATATATACCGAGGCACAACGCCAGCTTATTGAAACATTTTCTACATTTGCACGGGCAAGGCTGCCCAAGCTTTCCCGCCCTGACGTTGAGGATATCAGCAATCTGTCAACGGCGATAGTAATTGACCAAAAGAGGATGGGCAGAAATCTGCGCAGCACTGTGGGAACGGCAACAGAGATCAACACGTATCTCCGACTCCTCTATTCCCGTTTCGGCACCCCAGGCATTGGGCCATCCTTTCTGTTCTCCTTCAATCACCCTGACGGCATGTGCCCTGCATGCCATGGACTGGGTCAGACGGTAAGCGTCAACATCGATCTGCTGCTGGATAGAAGTAAGTCATTACGCGAAGGTGCAATTGTTCACCCGGAATTCAAGCAGGGCGGATGGCTGTGGCGTGAAACGCTTGCTTTCAACCTATTTGATGCCGATAAGAAACTGCAGGATTATTCGGAAGAAGAATTAAACCGCCTGTTATTCAGTGAGCCGATACCGGTGACCAAGAGTCATGGCGCCGGTGTCTATTCAAAATTTTTTGAAGGATTTGCACGGCGGTTAACAAAACGTGTTACGGAAAAGGCAGAGGCTGAAGAAGTTGAAGAAGAGAAAAACGTGTACAAAAAATATATGCTCTATTCAACTTGTGCTGCATGCAACGGGCTGCGGTTGAATGAACGCGCGCTCTCGGTTAAACTGAATGGCAAATCATTGGGGGACCTAAGCCAGATGGAACTTGCAGATTTAAATATTTTCCTGGATACTGTCCGCGTGCCGGAAGCTGAACCGATGCTCCGCAAGGCTAGGTTTCTTGCTGATCAGCTTATTGCTATCGGGGCCGGTTATCTGAACTTAAGCAGATCAGTGGCAACGCTTAGCGGTGGCGAGAGTCAGCGTGTGAAAATGGCCCGGCAGCTTGACTGCAATCTGGTTGACCTGATGTACATATTGGATGAGCCTTCCATCGGGCTGCACCCCCGGGACACGGATCAATTGATCAGCTTATTAAAACGACTGCGAGATAAAGGAAACAGTGTGTTTGTTGTGGAACACGACCCGGATATCATTATGGCGGCAGACTGGGTTGTTGACATTGGACCCGCGGCAGGCAAGGATGGCGGAGAGCTTATCTATGCCGGACCGTTGAAAGGACTAAAAGCGGCTGCCGGAATAACGGCAAAGTGCCTGAACCGTAAGCCGGTTTTGAAAAGCAGTACAAAACAGCCCGCAGAATTCCTGGAAATAAATAATGCTTCCAAGAATAACCTGCAAAATGTCTCCGTTAAAATTCCACTGGGTTTGTTAACCTGCGTTACCGGGGTGGCCGGAAGCGGAAAGAGTACTCTAATCAATCAGTGTTTTCTTGCTCAGTTCCCCGATACCATCTCCATTGATCAGAATCCCATAGGGCGTTCTTCCCGCGGTAACATTGCCACGTACATTGGCTTTTTTGATGCAATCCGCAAGGAGTTTGCAGGCGCAACTGGTGCCGATGCTTCGCTGTTCAGTTTCAACTCCAACGGAGCCTGCCCCAAATGCAAGGGACAGGGAAGCGTGGCTCTGGAGCTGCACTTTCTTGATGCCGTCAGGACTGTATGCGATGCCTGCAATGGTTCGCGGTTTAATGACGAGGCGCTTCAATACCGACACCGCGGAAACACCATTGCCGATGTTCTGGATATGACCGTGGGTCAGTGCATAGACTATTTTTCCCAACCGGCCATCAGCAGAAAATTGAAGATGTTGGGAGAAGTGGGGTTGGGATATCTTAAGATCGGGCAATCACTGAGCAGTCTTTCCGGAGGAGAAGCGCAACGCTTGAAACTGGCCTGCGAACTGCACAAACAAGGAAACATTTACGTGATGGATGAACCGACTACCGGACTGCACCTTTCCGATATTGACAAGCTTCATGCTATCATAAAGAAGCTGATTGGACGGGGCAATACGGTTATTGTAATTGAACACAACCTGGAACTGATTGCCGCCGCGGACTGGATTATTGACATGGGTCCCGAAGGCGGAAAAAAAGGCGGCGAAGTTTTATACCAGGGCAATGCTGCGGGATTGATGACTTGCAATGCATCGTTTACCGGGAAGTATTTGAAACGGTTCCTGGATGTGAGTAATTAACAGCGGCGTATGCAGTCAACGTTTGGGCGGAGCGGTTGCCATTATTTTCTTCCGATCCGCCATAATTTCAAGCGCAGTGGAAAAAATCAGATAGAGCATGTATACAATTTATTCCCCATTTGGGAGTTCATCGATTGCCGGCTGTGCTGTGACCGAGGCATTTTCTTTTGTTGCCGCGATGAACAAGCCCAGCGATGCGAATGCAGCAATGGTTGACAGCACGATTACATACGCCGGGATTTTTTCTGCAACACTCATTGCCCAGGCATTATTAAGCAGCCAGATCGCAATAAGATTATTGGTGAAATGCGCTGCCATCGAGGGGAAAAGACTCCTGCTGCGATAGAAATAAAAGGAGAATAAAATGCCGAGTATGGCCAGCGTGAGCAATCCCAGTGGTTGCATGTGGAACAGTCCGAACAAGACGCCGCCAATAACAACACTTTTGCTCCCCAGTTTCCGTTCAAGCGTCCGCTGAAAAAATCCGCGGAAAAACACTTCCTCACAAATCGCCGGGGTTACACATACAACAAAAACAAGCAGCCAAAAATCTCCACCCGATTTTGCGGTGAACAATCCTTCCTCTGTATTTTTTAACAGATCGGGCGTTTTGTATATTCCCTGTAGCAGAGAGGAAATCGCATAGCAGGCAGGGAGGAAAAGCACCATGGTAACCACCGCAAGCACAATTGACCTGGCCCCCGTATAGGCAAACCGCACATACTCTTTCACCTCAGAACTGTGCCAGCGTTTAACGAGCCATGTGCTTCCCCACAGGAACAGGATGAATTGTAAAATGCTTATGCACAGCAGCAACGGAATTTTTATTTCTTCAAGACCGTTTTTTAGGTTGAATAAACCACCCGATTTTAATCGGGCGAAATTAAAGGCCCCGTAAATTAGCATGATAATAATTGTCAGAATTGTTTGAGCCTGAAAGTAGATGGCGCCCACGCCCAGCAGCCCGAATACTGCCGCCGAAGTGGGATTCCGTTTCTTTTTTTCCCAGGTGCCATCCAAAACCGGAAGTCCGGTGCTGTCGGGAGTTTCAGGTGATAGCAGCGGTGAGTGTTCAGTTTCCATCAGGGTCTTTAGGGTCTACTGTGTTTTCATCGGCTGCAGGATTGTTGTCTATGGGCTTTTCCCACGCGGCTGCCCGTGCTTCCCAATCGGTTTCTGTTTCCTTTATTTCTACCTGTTCAATAACTGTCGGAATTTCGACTGCGAATTCATTGTTCCTGATACGAAGATCATACAACGTTACCAATTGATAGACCGGAGTAATAATGGAAGTGACGAACATGCTGATTATATAAACAAGGATTATCATTTTAAAAAGAGCAACTAAATAGAGGGCCATTGCTACAACATCTTGGGAGCCTTGTTGTGGAAAATTGGCGAGCACGTCCCCACCGAATACGAAAAACGCAATGGGTAGCGAAATAAGCATTGAGGCCAGTCCTTCAATAAGACCAAATAAAATAGTTCTGCCAAAGGTGCGCCACCAGTTACCCTTTACCAAACGGTAACTTCTTTTCAGGGAAGCCGCCGCATGAGCATTTTCACTAACTATAATTGTCTTGCCATACATCCACGCAATGGCAAAATAGAATATTGCTACATAGGTTGGAATGATAAGCAACAAAATGACGCCGGAAGCTCCCCCGCCAATAAGGTCAGCTAAAAGCACGGCCAAGATTCCAATAATTATAACAATGCCGATTATGGGAAGAAGCATTAGTATATACATAAGCACAATACGCCAAAAAGCGATTGAGAAGGCAACGTTAAACATGTCGCTTAGCGAAGGCTGTTCACCGGCAAGTGATTTGTCCGCGAGTTTAAGTATGCCGATCTGAATAAGCTGGGAACCAATTGACAGAAAAAGCATTACCAGGTAAAAAAGCATTACCATAGTAGCAGCAAAAACACCTGGTGCGTTTTCCCCCAACTGCAGGTCGTTTGCCGTAGGGGCCATTACAGTATAAATAAAAAGCGCTAATGCACCGGCAGGAATAATAAAAATGGCTGAAAAACGTAAAGCTTTGGAGAGGATTGCCTTTAGCAAATTAAATGAATAATCGAAAATATCACTCAGGCCCATTATTTGTGTTTTGTCTATCATAACTATCCCGGAATTTGATATATGGTTTCCTCCCCATGATTGCGCGCTGGAATTCAGACGAATTTGCTTTATGTGCAACAAACCGGAAAGGTTTTTAACAACATATAAAATTAGGGAAAATCCGGGAATGAAGCACAGCTTTTTTTGCGGGGGTTGAGGAACCATCAGATGGGTTACACATCCTGTTGGTTGACAAAATTGCCGGGAGCTGTTATAGTGGTTATAGTTGAGGGCAAAAAATGATATGAAAAGAAACTAAAAGCGCAAACTATAACCACTATTACCACTATAACCGGTTTCAATTTGAGGCCATAATCATAGCACTCGGAGTTTCGATTTCAATGGTAATACTTGTCTGAGCCGTGTTAGATTTATTTGATGTACAGGAGTTACCGAAGCAGGCACTAGTGATTTTGGCAAGCTGATGATTCGAAGGAAAGGAGGGTACGCGGCTCCCTTCAGGAACGCTGATCGAAACGGATTTATGCGGCTATGAAAGACTTATCGAAGTGGAAATTGTGAGATATTTTTTGCTAATCCAAATTATATAATAGATACCAACACCTCATGTTTTGGTTGGATTTTCCTCTGTTTTGCGTTTGCATGCCTGATTCAGGGAAATATGAAATATTGTCTAAACTAACAAATAGTTGATTTTCAGCCATTTTGCTGACTTTTGTTAGTAATCTATTACTAATATATTGCCATATTTTTAGTAATGCATTCCTAATATATGGTGTATTTTTGGTATTGCATTCCCATAACAATATTATTATATTAGTAATAAATTACCAAGAGATTGTTATGTTGGACGAATTATTTTTATTGAGTCAGAGACTTCTAAAGGTTAACAACAGGGAATATAGAAGATATTTCCTTCGTATGCATGATTTCAGCAGCCGGCTGTCCATACTATCCGGTCAGCGCGGGGTTGGAAAGACAACGGTTATGACTCAGTACCTTTTGGAAAAATACGGCAAGCCCGGTACATCGAAGGCGCTTTACCTGCAGGCCGATCACTTCCTGGTAAAACGCCGGTCATTATACGAAATAGCAGATGAATTCTCTGCTTATGGCGGTGAACTGCTGTGCATAGATGAAATACACAAATACGCCGACTGGGCAATGGAACTTAAAAGCATACACGACACCTTCCCCGAACTTAAGGTAATAGTCTCGGGAAGTTCGATGCTGCAGATATCCAAAGGCAGTCACGATTTGAGCCGCAGAGCCGTACAGTACCGGTTGCACGGACTCTCATTCAGGGAGTTTCTTGAGATGACATTAAAATGTGACTTTCCCGTCCTCACTTTAAATGAGATATTAACAGATCACCAGAGTGCGGCTGAAAGAATAATAAAATCTGTTGAATCGCAGGGAAACAAAATACTCCCCCTTTTCAAACAATATATGGAGTTCGGCTATTACCCGTATTTTTTCCAATACAGGGACAAAACACTTTTTTCGGCTACGCTGGAGCAAAGCATACGGACAACTGTTGAAAGCGACTTACTGGCCGTTCATCCTTCGCTAAACGGTATAGCGATAGGCAAAATATCTCACCTGCTTTCCATAATAGCCGGCATGGTTCCTTTCACACCGGAGATGTCATCACTGAAAAGAATATTGGGCGTTGGAGACGAAAGGACACTTAAGATGTATCTTCAGTATCTGGAAGATGCCGAAGTGATAAGACTGCTGAAGAAAGGCAAGAAAAACCTGAAGCAGTTTGAGAAGCCTGAAAAGATATTTTTGGGAAACCCGAACCTGGTAAACACGCTCGCGGGCAGGGAAAACGCCAACATAGGAAATTTGCGGGAAACATTTTTTCTGACGGCGTGTTCCCCGAATAACGAAGTTACAGCAGCTTCCAGCGGAGATTTCCTGTTAAACGGAAAAGTGACGGTTGAAGTCGGCGGCAAGAGTAAAACAGCGAAGCAGATAAAAAGCGTTGCCAACTCATATCTGGCACTTGATGATATGGAACTCGGCATAAACAACCGAGTACCGCTTTACCTGTTTGCGATGCAGTATTAAAAAAGCCAGAAATTCAACTATATTTTTTTTGCTGTATTGCTCCGGGGCTACCGCCTCAAGGAATCGGAGGGTACGCGGATCCCTTCGGGAACGCGGATTGGAACGGATTTAGGCGGATGTGAAAGTTCCGCAGAAGTCGGAATTGGGAGATATTTTTCTGCTAATCCAAATTTTGCAAGCGTAGGCTTTCGGAAATTCCTAAAATAGACTAAACAAATTTTGGGGCCTATATACATTAAAATGAACTGCAATTGGTCTATGTCGCATCTTACGGAGATAGAGTTGATTCTTTCCCACTTATCTTTACATTGTTAAATGTCTGCCATCCTTTTAGCAATAAATTACTTTTTACAAATTGCTATTTGATAAGAACTTCAAACACAGTCCCTTGTAGCATTAAGTCCTTTCAAATAAATCGTCGATTTGATTGCCTTGTTCAAATGATGCATCCCATTCTTTAGGGTAGCTAAAACCATCCCAATCATCATTAGCATTATTATGGTCGTTTAACATTTCCTCAACATCAACATTTTGGACAATCAAATCAATATCCAGTTGAATTTTTTCCAGTTTATTTATACCATAATCGCTTAATAAATTTTCAATATCCGATGCAATCTTCTCCCTAACAGCTGATTCATCAATAAACACATCATCAGGTCCGTAACAAAAAATATATGAGTCAAGTTTAATCTCATTTATAATATCATCTAGCCGGCCCAAAATGTTCTCTTCTAGCTCTTCGCTTATATCTTCAAATATATTTTCATCGTCAATTTTATAAATATACAATAACTCCGCTAAAGCACTTATATCATCCATGTCCATGGAGCATTCACTTATAAGTTCCGAAATAGTCTTAGCACTGATGTTTGGGATGTTATTTCTTTGCTCAAGTATTAAAGTAAAGAACTTATAGAATTCAGATATTGGATGTGGTTTAGCAAGTATTTCTTTAATTTTACCTAATATTGATTCCTTTTTGCTTTCATCTCCCCCGAATAAAAAACAAATACAAATCTGGTAGTCATAGCTCTTTGCATTAGTAAAAATATCAATAAATATTGCTTGTAATATTTTATCATAGCTTTCTATTGAGACAATTTTATTCTTGCTTAAAGAGAGCAATCTTTCCAATGATTCAACCGTCCCCAATGACTGAAATAAAAATGTCAATTTTTTCATGTTATTTTTATATTCATTAATTACATAATCGGCGATTGAGGGATTAAATAGAGAGTAAGATACTTTATTATCCAACCTTGCTCTATTCAGAAATGATTTTATTGCCATTTGAGCTGTAGATGAAAAATCTTTTTCTGTATGTGAAGGATTTGTCACTCCCTCAAATTCTGAGAACCTGTAAAAGCTTATTTCCAAATCCTCTTCCGATATAGCCTGACCATTAAATACAGTAAGAGCAACAAGACTACGAACATAAGAATTGCTCTGAACTTTAAATGAATTCGCCCATATCTCTTTTGGATTAGCTAGCATTTCATTTATATACCCCCAATAATCTTGCGGGGCAACATTGACCCGATCAATATCGGTTATAAAATCGACAAGTCTTGGGTTAAAGTTTTTATGGGATATAATTGCCTTATACCTTCGGTCTTTATAAATTTCATTTATAAACTCTTCATTGAGTTTACTGAACCAAATATGGCTATACAGTATCTTAGCTTTATCCAATTCACCAATCTTTTCGATTGTCAGTACAAGTTCATTTTTTTGAATTTTACTATTTGCGAGCACACTGCTATGTTGTATTCCCAAATTCAAAATATTTGTTCGCGAAGTTAAAATAAATATTTTTGATTTATCTCTCTGGACTCGATCAATGAACTTCACGATATGCGAATCTTTTTTATTTTCAATTGCTTCGAAATAGTTACTTCCTAAAAAATCATCAAAATAGAAAACTTGCTTTTTCCCATATATAACCACATTTTCTGCTTCACTCAAAGATTCCTCAATGCTGAAAAATTCAAAATTTTTTGCTGCATAATAGGAACACAAATTTTCGGCCAAAGACGTTTTTCCTATTCCTGGCTCTCCAGAAATAATTACGACATTATTATTTTTTAGAATATCCAGGGCTACATAATGATTAGCTGTTGGCACATATCTATATGACTTGCTCAAAATTCTAGTAATTTCAGCCTCGCTTCGGCCTTTAATAGCATTATTAATTAACCGATTAAATACAGTTGTGCTTGCTAACCATAATTTAAAATACTTTTCTTCAATTTGCGGGTTTTTCGATAGCAAATCATTTAAGTCTTCGTTGCCAAAAATGTCGCTCTCATTATCTATATATGGCGAAAAAATCTCTTTAATTTCATTTTTGTTTTCTCTAGATAGAGGCAAAGATGTGGCAAACAAATATTTTTCAATCTTTAGTCTTTTTACTTTATCTACTTCATCTTTTTTTAATTTACTGATTAGTGCACTGTACCCTGATTTAATATAGTGTTTACATTGAATTATTATTTCTTTCCTTGAATCAGAGAAATATCTGCCGTCAACCCCTTTATCTTTGCCAGGCTTAAAACGCTCTATTCTTTGATTTAACAATGCAGAAAGTAAATCAGAAGCTAGCGCTTCAAATTCTTTATCGTTTAACTGTGAGAAATCGTAATTCATAACTATCTATTTGATGCTATTTTTTGTGAATATTAGAAACAATGCGGAGTGGGCTAAGCTTATTTATATAATGCTATTTACTGAAAATATATACAAAAGACAATGTTATTCTATCATTAATTGGTCGAGACTTACTTTCCTAAACCTTTGATCTATAAAAAAACAAGCTTAAGCATCTATTCGGGCCCCGGTACTTCATGTCTTCACAAACATTATCAAACAAATATTATAGCTTTTACTAATGCACAATCAACTTCTTAACTTTTCCCTTCTCAGTGGGGAGCACACAATTTCTTCAAAATATATAAATCACGAAGAGGAACATCGACTAGAGCTTAAAATATAAATACTCGATCCGAAATCAGGCCCTCTCTCTTAAAAAGGCTTTCAATCTGTCTTACTACCAACCCTCCCAATATCTCGCCGGTACGCACACATTACCCCATATACAAAAAGCCCCGAACGAAAATCGATCGGTGCTTTCGAAAAAATCCTGGCAACTCCCAACCTTCCGGGTCATGTCGCAACTCTACTCTGTGATACCGCGAGAAGCCCAGTTACACAATCTGCTTTATACTACTGTATTGAAAGGCCCATACCGTGTGAGAATATTCTATATAATGTTGTCACCTGAAGATCACATTTGCCGTTTTCAGGACTTGAGATATTACTCTTCTTAGTTTCGGTTCTATAGGCAAGTTCTTCCTGCGTGAGGTAGGCTTCTGTTCTATTTAAAGTATCGGTTTTCATCCAGATAGCGATGGCAGACATTCCCCCAACTGAGCATATTAAAATAATTCCGGAAAACTCCGATAGTATAAAGTGGAGACTCAGATAATTGAAATGAGTCCCCCGGTGAAGGCATGGAGGCCGACCGTCCTCATTAATCAACCCTAGTACATGGAGGTATTTCATGGGTTTCAGGATCAATACAAATGTTGATGCACTGAGCGCCTATAATGCATTGGCAAAAATCAACAAGGAAACCGCGGTATCGCAACTTCGGATAGCTTCGGGCAAACGAATAAATACTGTCGCTGATGACACATCCGGCTTTAATATTGGTAAATCCCTTGAAAGCAAAATCACCATTATGAAAGCCACTCAGAATAACATCTCAGGTGCTAAAAACCTTCTTTCTACTGCGGAGGGAGCCCTGATTGGAGTGCAGGATTCTCTGGTGAAAATCGAGGGGAAAATGACTTCCATGATAAGTCCCACATGCAAGCATATGTCACTTACCAATGATATTAATGCATTGGCGAAAGAGATTCAGTCGGTCTTGGAGTCAACAAGATTTAATAACACCTCCCTGTTGACAGGCTCAGCCGATGCAAAAAACGGCTTTGCTTTTCAGGTTGGGAATAGCAGCACCGATAAAATAAATCTTGATTTTGCAACAGCAATCCTCTCCGGATCAGCATCTGCATTTAACGAATCCTTAACCCATTTTCTGACTGTTACTATAGTTGGAGCGGGCGATGATGAGGACGTCGAATGGGATTATTCTCCAATGGGAATACTCTCGGCTAATATGTCGACTCTGAAAAGTGAAGTCAGCGGAGCTCTGGGAAAGATAGGTAATTATTTACAGCGGCTTGATATCAAGGAAGATGTGTTGAATACGAGTCTTTCCAATGCTCAGTCAAGTTACAGCCGATTGTTTGATGCCGATATGGCCACGGAACAACTGAATGCAACCCGCGGAACCATCCTCGGCCAGGCTGCCACCTCCATGCTGTCGCAGTTGAACTCGGGTCCCCAGGCAGTACTGTCATTATTCAGGTAATTCGTGAAGAAATGGAACACGAGAACATCGCAGATTAACGTATGAGCCGGCCCTCCTGAAAAAAAATTCCGCATGCACCATACGCAACGCGTCAATTCCCCGATTTTAAAACGCCGATGCTTCAACAACCCATTTGCAGGACGCACAAATCATCCCGTGTATAAATTTATCTGGTTCTTAAGAAGATATTCACCCCTCCCTCCACTGGCAATGGTGTCAACTTAACAAAAAAAGGCGTGATTTCATTTGATACTCTCACTCCACCTATCGCCGTTATAGTACTTTTAGCCGCTAATAATGCGGATGTTATACCTCCCCTCTCTTTTCAAGCAATGGTGTCAACTTAACAAAAACAGGCGTGATTTCATTTGATACTCTCACTTCAACTATCGCCGTTATAGTACTTATAGCCGCCAATAATACGGATGTTCTGCCTCCCCTCTCTTTTCAAGAGAGGGGCCGGGGGTGAGTTCCCTTGCCAGAATCACACTAAGTTAACACCATTTCCCTTTGAGAGAAGGAACGAGCGGTAGGGCCATAGCGTCTGTAATGAATAAGGGATTTACACCCAAAAATATTTTCCTATTGCAGTAAATTATAAACATACAAAAAGCCTCGAACTTAAAAAATGATCTATCCCTCAAAACAATTCGCAATAAAACTTCCGGATCTCAGCCATGCCGGCAAATACACAGTACCCCATATATACAAAAAGCCCCGAACGAAAATCGATCGGGGCTTCCAAAAAAAATCCTGGCAACTACCTACTCTCCCTTGTCCCGTTGGCGGGACGCACACAGTACCCTTTAAAATAAAAACTCCCGAACGAAAATCGATCGGGAGCCTTAAAATAAATCCTGGCAACTACCTACTCTCCCTTGTCCCTTTGGCGGGACGCACATAGTACCCTTTAAAATAAAAACTCCCGAACGAAAATCGATCGGGAGCCTTAAAATAAATCCTGGCAACTACTTACTCTCCCTTGTCCCGTTGGCGGGACGCACATAGTACCCTTTAAAATAAAAACTCCCGAACGAAAATCGATCGGGAGTCTTAAAAAAAATCCTGGCAACTACCTACTCTCCCATGTCCCGGTTGCGGGACGAACACAGTACCCATATACAAAAAAAATCCCGTACGCAAAGCATACGGGATTCAAAAAAAATCCTGGCAACTACCTACTCTCCCATGCACCTGCGCACACAGTACCATCGGCGTATAGGAGCTTAACTGCTCTGTTCGGAATGGGAAGAGGTGTTTCCTCCTAGCTATAGTCGCCAGAAAAATCATATTTTCAAAAAATATCGAAAGATTGAAGATTGGTCATACTAAGTTTTTATCTACAAAAAAAACCTTAGAAAAAAGTTTAGTAAAGGCTCACGACTTATTAGTATCACTCGACTGAATGCCTTACGGCAATTACATCTGTGACCTATCAACCTCGTCATCTCCGAGGAGTCTTAAGTGCCTTACGGCAGGGATACCTCATCTTGAAGCGTGCTTCGCGCTTAGATGCTTTCAGCGCTTATCACAACCGTATATAGCTACCCAACTATGCCACTGGCGTGACAATTGGTTCACCAGAGATACGTTCGTTCCGGTCCTCTCGTACTAAGAACGACCCTTCTCAAGTATCCTGCGCCCACATAGGATAGGGACCGAACTGTCTCACGACGTTCTGAACCCAGCTCACGTACCGCTTTAATTGGCGAACAGCCAAACCCTTGGGACCTTCTTCAGCCCCAGGATGCGATGAGCCGACATCGAGGTGCCAAACCTTGCCGTCGATATGAACTCTTGGGCAAGATCAGCCTGTTATCCCCGGCGTACCTTTTATCCTTTGAGCGATGGCACTTCCACTCGCAGCCATCGGATCACTAAGTCCTGCTTTCGCACCTGCTCGACTTGTAAGTCTCGCAGTCAAGCTCCCTTTTGCCTTTGCGCTCGCCGCATGATTACCAACCATGCTGAGGGAACCATTGAGAGCCTCCGTTACATTTTAGGAGGCGACCGCCCCAGTCAAACTACCCGCCTAACACTGTTCCTAGTCCTGATTCAAGGACCGAGGTTAGAATCCAAATAAAACAAGGGTGGTATTTCACCGTCGACTCCACCGAATCTAGCGACCCGGCTTCACAGTCTCCCACCTATCCTACACATGCTTTACCCGAACCCAATATTAGGGTGCAGTAAAGGTGCACGGGGTCTTTCCGTCCATATGCGGGTAACCGGCGTCTTCACCGGTACCACAATTTCACCGAGCCCGTGGTTGAGACAGTGCCCAAATCGTTACACCATTCGTGCAGGTCGGAACTTACCCGACAAGGAATTTCGCTACCTTAGGACCGTTATAGTTACGGCCGCCGTTTACTGGGGCTTCGATTCAATGCTTCTCTTGCGATGACATCTCCTCTTAACCTTCCAGCACCGGGCAGGTGTCAGTCCGTATACGTCGTCTTGATTGACTTAGCACAGACATGTGTTTTTGTTAAACAGTCGCTTGGGCCATTTCTCTGCGGCCCTCTTCGGCTCAGTACGTTTAATACCTTCACCTACTGGGGGCACCCCTTCTCCCGAAGTTACGGGGTTAATTTGCCGAGTTCCTTAACCACGGCTCACTCGAGCGCCTTAGAATATTCATCCCGTCTACCTGTGTCGGTTTGCGGTACGGTCCGATGCATAATTCCCGTACGAAGATTTTCTCGGCAGCCTGCTTAGAGTCAATTTATGGGCTATGCCCTCTCCGTCACGTCTCGTCTATAAAAATGCGGATTTGCCTACATCTCCAGACTACACGCTTAGACCACCTAATCCAACAGGTGGCTGACTTTTCACTTCTGCGTCCCTCCTTACGGTCAAACATTATACACCGGGTACAGGAATATTAACCTGTTCTCCATCGCGTACGCCTTTCAGCCTCCACTTAGGACCCGACTAACCCTGAGACGATTAACGTAGCTCAGGAAACCTTAGACTTGCGGCGAATTGATTTTTCATCAATTTTCTCGTTACTTATGCCTACATTTGCTTTTCCATGCGCTCCAGCATGCTTCGCAACACACCTTCGGTGCTGCATGGAATGTTCCTCTACCATATCAGAGATTGCTCTCCGTATCCACAACGTCGGTAAGTAGTTTAAGTCCCGCGAATTGTCGACGCCGAGTCGCTTGACTAGTGAGCTATTACGCACTCTTTAAATGAATGGCTGCTTCTAAGCCAACATCCTAGTTGTCTATGCAACTTGACATCCTTTCTCTGTTAACTACTATTTAGGGACCTTAGTTGATGGTCTGGGTTGTTTCCCTTTTGGCAATGGAGCTTATCCCTCACTGCCTGACTCCCGAAAAACATATTAACGGAATTCGGAGTTTGTCTGGGTTTGGTACCGTTGTGACAGCCCTAGCCCAATCAGCGCTCTACCTCCGCAATACTTTTAATCGAGGCTAGCCCTAAAGCTATTTCGAGGAATACGAGCTATTACCGAGTTTGATTAGCCTTTCACCCCTACCCTCAGCTCATCCAAGTAGTTTTCAACCCACACTAGTTCGGACCTCCATGAGGTTTTACCCTCACTTCATCCTGGCCAAGGGTAGATCACCCGGTTTCGCGTCTACCGCACGTTACTCAACGCCCATTTCGGACTCGCTTTCGCTCCGGCTGCGGATCTGAGATCCTTAACCTTGCAACGTACGAGTAACTCGTAGGCTCATTATCCAGAAGGCACGCTATCATCCCACAAGGGGACTCTAACTGCTTGTATGCATACGGTTTCAGGTACTATTTCACTCCCCTAATAGGGGTTCTTTTCACCTTTCCCTCACGGTACTGGTTCACTATCGGTTATGAGAGAGTATTTAGTCTTAGGAGATGGTTCTCCCGGATTCCTACAGAATTCCACTTACTCCGTAGTACTTGGGTGCACTCTCGATAGAGTCATAATGCTTCACCTACAGGGCTATCACCTTCTATGGCAAAGTTTTCCAAAATCTTCGATTCACATTATGATTTCTTACTCTACGCTTCTCTGTCAAATGAAGCTGGGAGTGTCCCACAACCCCGCCGATACAACGGTTGACACCTTTAACATATCGGTCGGTTTAGACTGTTTCCTTTTCGCTCGCCACTACTCGGGAAATCACTATTGTTTTCTCTTCCTCCGGGTACTGAGATGTTTCACTTCCCCGGGTTGGCCACGCATAGCCTATGTATTCAGCTATGGTTCTACAGACATTACTCTGTATGGGTTGCCCCATTCGGATACCCATGGATCTTAGGTTATTTCCACCTACCCATGGCTTTTCGCAGGTAGTCGCGTCCTTCATCGCCTTCTCATACCAAGGCATCCACCGTATGCACTTAGTAACTTTACTAAAAAATTAAATCCTTTTTTCTAAAGTTTTTATTTTGCTCGAGTGAACATTTATTATTATAATATGAAATTATGAACAAAAATATCCACTAAAAATAATATGACCATGTAAAACCTCAGAATCCCGCAAGCGGGAATCTTTATTCTTACTCTTCAATCTTTCAAAGAACATAGAAGTGGAGCTAATCGGGCTCGAACCGATAACCTCCGCCTTGCAAGGGCGGCGCTCTCCCAATTGAGCTATAGCCCCTCAAATACTCATAATCTGAATATGAGGGGTCGGTTAATACCAACGCCTGTGTGGGCCTGAGTAGAGTTGAACTACTGACCTCACGCTTATCAGGCGTGCGCTCTAACCATCTGAGCTACAGGCCCAGGTTATGTTGCTTAACATAAACTCGAATAATCAAAATGTATCAATGAACATTATTAAAAATAAAAATGACAGATGAAGAGATGTAATTTCCTGAGTTAGAATTACTCTAGAAAGGAGGTGATCCAGCCGCACCTTCCGGTACGGCTACCTTGTTACGACTTAGCCCCAGTCACTGGTTTTACCTTAAACGGCTCCCTCCTTACGGTTAGGACACCATCTTTGGGTACCCCCAGCTTCCATGGCTTGACGGGCGGTGTGTACAAGGCCCGGGAACGTATTCACCGCGCCATGCTGATGCGCGATTACTAGCAATTCCAACTTCATGGAGTCGAGTTTCAGACTCCAATCTGAACTGGGGATGCTTTTAGGGGATTGGCTCCACCTCGCGGTTTGGCTACCCTCTGTAACATCCATTGTAGCACGTGTGTGGCCCTAGGCGTAAGGGCCATGCGGACTTGACGTCATCCCCACCTTCCTCACTACTTGCGTAGGCAGTTCTATTAGAGTGCTCAGCATTACCTGATGGCAACTAATAGTAGGGGTTGCGCTCGTTGCGGGACTTAACCCAACACCTCACGGCACGAGCTGACGACAGCCATGCAGCACCTGTACAAGACCCCTTGCGGGTAATCCACTTTCATGGACTGAAATCTTGCGTTTCAAGCCTAGGTAAGGTTCTTCGCGTTGCATCGAATTAAACCACATGCTCCACTGCTTGTGCGGGCCCCCGTCAATTCCTTTGAGTTTCAACCTTGCGATCGTACTTCCCAGGTGGAATACTTAATGCGTTAGCTGCGGCGCCGAATATTTCTACCCGACACCTAGTATTCATCGTTTACAGCGTGGACTACCAGGGTATCTAATCCTGTTTGCTACCCACGCTTTCGTGCCTGAGCGTCAGTGTCAGACCAAGAAGCCGCCTTCGCCACCGGTGTTCTTCCAGATATCTACGTATTTCACCACTACACCTGGAATTCCGCTTCTCTCTTCTGCACTCAAGATGAACAGTATCAAAGGCAGTTCTACAGTTGAGCTGTAGTCTTTCACCTCTGACTTATCCATCCGCCTGCGCACCCTTTACACCCAGTAAATCCGGACAACGCTTGCCCCCTACGTATTACCGCGGCTGCTGGCACGTAGTTAGCCGGGGCTTCCTCTGAAGGTACGGTCATCTATTGTCCCTTACGAAACAATATCTTTCATCCCTTCTCACAGAAGTTTACAATCTTACGACCTTCATCCTTCACGCGGCGTTGCTGGGTCAGACTTGCGTCCATTGCCCAATATTCCTCACTGCTGCCTCCCGTAGGAGTCTGGACCGTGTCTCAGTTCCAGTGTGGCTGATCATCCTCTCAGACCAGCTACTGATCATTGTCTTGGTGAGCCGTTACCTCACCAACTAACTAATCAGACGCAAACTCATCTCTAGGCGTTACCTTGCGGCAACTTTAACAACATCTCCATGTGGAGCCGCTGCATCATGAGGTATTAGCGCCGATTTCTCGACGTTATTCCCCACCCAAAGGCAGATTGTTTACGCGTTACGCACCCTTGCGCCACTTTACTCAAGATATTGCTACCTCTTTCTCGTAGACTTGCATGTGTTAAGCACGCCGCCAGCGTTCGTCCTGAGCCAGGATCAAACTCTCCGTTGTTGGATTTATATACTTAATGTAATTTGGCTGCTCGATCGCAGTTTATTAACTCATTCAATTACGGGTCTCTTCATTCTGTCAAAGAACATATTTCAAATCAAAACAGACTCTAAACTTACGGCTTTTATTTCACTTTGTCAATACCTGCCGAAAAATTTTTTAACTTTTTTTGTCTGAATCAAAGAACAATGCTGATTTAAATCAGCCTTACAAATTTAGATGATTTTACGTAAAAGTCAAGAGTTTACTAAAATTAATTTTAACAAATCGTTATCTTTTCCGCTGTCATCATGTTTTCAAATAACTGAGCAACAATGATACGCTTTTTCCGGTGGAAATGCAAATTTATGTTTCCATAAAGTTATGTTTTTCTTTCACTTAGCTGGCACCAGCTAAACCAAAAATCCATTATCGCCGCTAACAGCAAGGCTTTAAACGACTTTGCTGTTTCATAACTTTTTTTTAACATTTCAACAAATTTCCCATTGCCTGTACCATTCGTGTCACCCCCGCAGTAGTCTGTTTAATCATATTATTTGTTTGAATGGTCCCGGCTGTGCAGTTTTTCAGTGAGCTTTCCTGTGAAAAAGGATACTCACAGTTGCTTGAGCAGTAGTTTTTTCTGCCGCAAGACATATGCTTCTTGCGGGGAGCAATATACAGACAACGTCAATTACCGTAAAGCCATCCCGGAATAACGTGGTTTTTAGTGCACTACTTTCTGTCGATCCCTCTGGAAGCCTTACTGTTTTGAACGGATGTGGGTTGCATCGAAGAGTCTTAACAAACCATTTCTGGTGCCGTTCATATATGACGGCATCCACATTGCAGGGGCTCAAAATCTTGAGTCCCTGCACCATCTGCCTTGCCAATGCCGCTCCGCAAAGCGCAACCACGCATCGGTAAATCATTCATTCAAAATAACTTCCACCACTACAGTGCACAGCGCCATGCACCGTGCACTGCTCAATTTCATGCACGGCACGCTTGAACGCTGCTGGGTTATCCTCCTATATTACCTGCGCGCGTTTCCGGCAATAAACGGCCGGAACAAAGCAATTTCACTGCCGCTTTGGTGATTAAAACACGTAGGAATATTTCAAAAAACCGGCAATCATTGTTCATTGAAATTATGAGATAATATAAATGCCGTTCTACGCAGCAACATCCGGGATGTGGAATTGTACTGCCCAAAAGCCTGGATGCTGCAAATTGAAAAAACCGGGAAAAGTATACACATCGTTCATAGTTTGCGTTTTCGGCCAAATTTCGCAACATTTATAGTCTCAACTATGAACACTATGAACGCTGCCGGGGCCAACCGTTCATAGTTTGCGTTTTCGGCCAAATTTCGCAACATTTATAGCCTCAACTATGAACACTATGAACGCTGCCGGGGCCAGCCGTTCACAGTTGCATACTTCCTGAAATGCTTTTGGGAGAGGAGTAATAGTACGTTTTGGTAAAACGTAGCCGGCAATCACATATTCCCCTTCACCGGGAATAGAAACTAAATAAGAGCATAGGTTCCCAAAATTGAGTTTTTTACGGTTTCCGGCTTTGGGATAGAACAGTGTTCCCGGAATAAAAATTCAATCAGTTTTCCGGATGTAGGGGTTCAACATTTTGAACCCCTACGGATTATTACACGCCTTGTCCCCTCTGATTAATCAGGCTAATCCTGAGTGCAGCCGAAGTCCCGCCCGCGGGGAGTGGTCCTATTTGACTATCATCATCTTCCTGGCCTGGAAGAAGCTGCCTGACTGCAATGCATACATATATACACCGCTTGGCAGACCTTCCGCCATGAACGACACCGTGTGACGCCCGGCAGCCTGCTCACCGGAAACCAACGTTTTAACCTCTTTCCCCAGTATTGAGTATATCTTAAGCGCAACATACGCTGACTTGGGAAGCGAATAAGTGATCATAGTCTCCGGATTAAACGGATTCGGGTAATTTTGATTGAGCGTAATACTGGTCGGCAGCATTGCATCTCGTTCTTCAGTCACAGGAGTAAGATCGCCCCTCCGGTAAATTCTGCACCAGACATCATAGTCACCCGAACGGGTATCTGCCCAGGCAACAATGATCCTGTCCTTCTGAGCCAGCACACTGAAATCCTTTTCATTGTTTGTCTGCGTCAAAAACACATCTGGACCATGCAGCAATTGTGCTCCATGGTAAACGGACGACAGGTACTTACCTGCCGAGGTGTATATCACCATATAGCAGCCATCGTCGACGGGAAACACAAAGGGACTGGCACCCCAATCTGCCGGAATAGCAAACGCTGTGTCATTGCCGCCATATTCATGCACCTGAACATAATAACCGCATAACAGCCCGGGCTGACAATTTTGATTAAAGTTCATGGAGATGAATTTGTTGCCGCCTATATATGTTCGATTGCCGAAAGTTTCCTGCGTTCCAACAGGCTGCAACGCTGCAGTATATTTTTGCAGTCCGCCATTCCAGCCCAAGAAGAAAGCGGTATCGGAATCGCGAAAGACGGACAGGCCGGCTGCAGAACTATATGAGGCAGCGATGGTTTTTTCTGCGAAGCGGGATCCGGTCAGAGGATTATAGGCGTGCATAACAAAACGTGTTGAATCCTGAAACACGGTTACAAACATGGAATCTGAGAGCAGTCCATAGGCACACGAATTGAGTACCGGTACCGGAGAGCCATTGACCTTAACGGTGTCACGCCATAATTCATTTCCCGCTGCGTCATTCATAACAAAGCCGGAGAATTCATATACTCCTGTTCCTGAACGCCAGGGAACAAGATTCCTCTTATCAGTTAGAAATGATGGATACCTGGTTCCCACCTCCCTTTGTTCAGCAAGAACTGATCCGTCCACTGCGAACATTTTCAGATAAGCTTTTTGTTCAGTGTTCCACCTGACCGCAAAATCTTTTTTACCCACGGCAAGCAATACCGGCTTTTCTTCGTTGCTCCCGTTTACCTGTTCACTGATCCGCCTGACATTAGTGCGGGTATAATTTTTCAGTTGTGCCAAATAAATGCCGTTTGCCGAATCGAATGCTGTGTAATATTCGTGCGGCGCATACTGAAACAAAGAAGCGGGGATGCAAGGTGTTGTGGCAGTAAGCATTTCCCCAACAGGAGAGAGTATATGGTCAGGCGAAATGGAATACATACGCGTTTGGAATGATGTAGGCTTTCCATCTTTGTCAATAATTTTATTGATTAAAAATGCATCGATGTTGTACTGCACCGCATTGGTTACGGTAAGGCTTGTATAGGCGTATGCCGGAATATCAAATTGCGGAACAATTTTTTGCGTGGCCGCAAGTATCTTCCCGTTGTAATCAACCGGAAGAAAGAACAGGGAATCCTGATTTTTCCAAACAAAGTTTAAAACGATGGAATCATTATTCGCAACAATGTTAAACGGGAAAATTTGTTTGGTATTCCCGCCGGTGTATTCATCTGCCGGAAGTTCATAAAGCTGGATTTTACTCTTAATCAGAGAATCGTTTGCGGAATAGATATTCATATAAAGCCCATTGGGAATAGAATCCTTGGAAACTTCATACCACTCCTCAACCCAGACAATTCCATATTGACCGTTTTTAAGGGGCACTCCCTTCACCTGAATAGCGCTCTTTATGGCAGTTAAAAATTTGCTAACCACGCTTCCATCGTTGGAAAACTTTGTAAGGCCAACCTGCCCATTCTTGGAAACTACGTAATAGTATGCCCCGTTATGATAAAACCCGCTGCAGTCCGGCATGATGAAACCCGTCCAGCAATCAGTGGGCAGCCCAACGGAACCAAGGGAAAATTCCGGACTAATGCCTTCCCCATTTCGGAAAAACCTCCCATCCATATACTGCGTGTTTATTTCAATGTATCCGGATGAGAAGACAGAATAAATGTTGGCGTTCAAAAACTCACCCGTTGGCCCGGCAATACAATCGGTCGTACCGATTACCGGGAAATTGGTTTTAATGGGATTTCCCGTTGCGTCAAACTGTTGCGCATAAGTGTTCTTGAGGCCGTTGCGGAAGTCAGACCAGGTTATAAGAAAGCCGGAGCTGCCAATTGAAAACAGTTGTGCATTATTTTGAATTATTGAAGAGGAAGTCGTGGGGCTCGTGCTGATCTTGAAGTCTGGGACGCACGGAATTTGAGAAAAAATTACACAAGAAAACAAGCTGAACAAAACAAACAGTTTTAATACCTTCATTGTCATTCACCCTTTTTTGATAATGCAGAACTTTAATCTGTTAATCAGACCAAAAATGCGCATAAAATGTAGGAAATTTTCCGGCCTATGTCAAGAAAATTCCCTGGCAGGCAGGTAAAGAGTTGTGCAAACAAATTGGCGCAAATGAAATTTGCAGTGGTAAATTAACAACCGGTGATGAGTGATTCTCGATTTATTTTCTCAGATTTCATTGGTTCGCCCGCCTTCGGGGACGTAAGACTTGAGTGTTCCAGTCGGTCATTGTTTCAAAATATAAAAACAACGATTCGGTAAGCGGGCTTACCTGTATATCTATAAGCCGTGTTTCATAGGAAATTTCATTGGGAGAGCTCACCGTTTTCCGGCCCAACCAGATTAATCGCTGCAGCTGTTTAGCGGTTTTAAAGTCTTTCACGGCTACTGCATCGCCAAACGCAAAAGCGTTTGCCGGGAGGCTATAGCCAAGGAATAACGGGCCACTGTCTATGTCACCGGAACCGGTAGCATAGTTATGATATTTTTCCCTGTATAACCTTACCGCGCCAAGATTAGTACTGAAGTTTGCGGTGAACTTTGTGTATAATTCCCGTGCGAATCTGGGGTCAAAGCGATAAATGAAAAAGATGCTCCAACCAATACCGGAGCCTCGTGTTTCTTCAATGGGCCCGGCTCTTTCAGGATCAACCATTGAGCAGAGGAGTCCGGTATGCTCATCGCAGTATTTTGCTTTCGCAATTTTCTCCCATGCGGCACACGCCTTGGTATATTCACTTCCCGTCACGTCGCTGTGAATTTTAAGTGATGCCAGGGCTGCAGTGTTATCGGCAATCCAGATTTTCCCGGGATACGATTGCAGGCATCCCGACGCCGATGCCATATATCGCCCGTAAAGGCTTTCCGACAACCGATCGCTGAGATCATTATATTTTGTGTCGGTGGTCAGCAGGCGGTAGCAACCCAGCATCATGTTCAGGTGCCCAAAGTATAAAACAGACCCCGTTGTATCTATTGCCGGGATGAATGGATCTTTGCCCATGAAGTAGTATTTATAAACCGTGTCGGAAAGTGCTTTTTGTATTGCATTATCTATCAATGCAACAGACTCTGTTTTGAAACTGGTATCAAGATTTGAGATGTTTGTTAACGCAAATGTTGTGAACGAGAGGGAGAACAGCATCCACTCCGGATTTTGCTCCCGTAAGTTGAGAAGTTCGTTATTCATTGAAAAGGGGGTTTTGATCATCCGGGCAAGGTAGTTGATCTTTAGCCGAAGTTCTTTTTGGTTTGGATACTCATACTGCTGCCGGCTTGCAAGAATTAACCAAATTGCCAATGCTGCTAACAGAATCAAAAGGACTATATACGTCTTCTTCATTAATTGTGTTTTGCTCCCAAATCTCCTTGTTAATTATTCTGGGTAATTATTTCCCCGCCTGCGTCCCGGCTATATCATTTACAAACGTCAGCAACAGCAAACAACCGGGCCCCTCCATTCCTCCATGATTGAATCCTTCAAGTTCATAAAGCGTGGTTTGCGTATGACCGGCAAGCTTCATAAGTCTGGCCAAATAAGCATTTTCTTCATACCTGCCCAGCAGCTCAATCTCACGTCCCCCGGTTATTAACAACAGTGGGGGTGCATCAGCGCGAACGTGATAGACCGGCGCAAATTCATCAATTACCGGACGTGCCTGCGGCAGCATTCGCTCTTTGCGAATGGTATAGTGCGTCATTGTCTGGCCGCTGAAGGGAATCAACCCGGCCAAACGGTTTGCGTCGATGCCATAGGCGCCAAGCCAGTGTTTATCCAGACCAAGCATCAGCGCCAGATATCCACCGGCAGAGTGACCCGCTATAAATATTTTTGTGGTGTCTCCGCCATACCCGGCAATATTTTTAAACGTCCAGGCAACCGCTGCTGCTGCATCTTCAAGGTAGGCAGGGCACAGCGCTTTGGGACTCAGGCGATAGGATACGGTTACAATTGCTGTTTTCTTGTCAAGCAATTCCCTTGGGAAGTGCTTATCCCCACCTTCAAGTCCACCACCGTGAAACCAAACAACTGTGGCAAAATCTTTATGGTTGGTGGGGTAGTAAATATCAAGAGTGCACATTTCCCGCATGTAGTCATTTGTCAAACTTGAGTTCTCATAATACGGGATATTTTCGATGGCGTTGTAATTTGTTCCCTTATCATTTGATTGTGCTTCGATTTCCATTGGGAAAAAAACAAGGAACAGAGAAAGCATAACTGCCGAAGTAAATCTGAGCGAGAAACGATTCATATCTCTTAAATATTCTATTGTGGATAAATAATTACTTCCGACCAGGCATTTAAATTTCCGCCGGGAACTATTCGTATTCTAAGTGAAAAATGTATGCCGCATAACACAGGCGGTATTCCCTTTCCGTATATGTTTGCTCATCTGATAATGCTATGCCAAAAACATATTTCGCCTGACGGAGAAAAGTTCCAATGACTAAAGCAATCTGTCCCCGGAATGCTCCTTTATGCAGATAACTTTGGTTAATAAAAATTATACTGCAGTCCCATTGTCATGGTAAGCTGGCGTGGTTTACCTGAATCTTTTGAAAGGGTTCCATTTATCGTATAGAATATGCTGTTCTCGATATAATACCAGAATGAAAGCGTTAAACTGTTTGAGACGATAGCCGACTGATTCGGTGCTTTAATAACCGACACGCTGTACCCTGATACCAGGTTAACCCGGCTGTTCAATTCAAAAATGAAATCAGCATTCCATTTCCCCAAAAAATTATTAAAGAATGAACTATCCATTGGTGAAGAAATATCCAGAACAGAATTAACCTGCGTTGACCAACTCATTGGAACAGAAAAATGAACTGTCAGATCAAGATTAGGATTACCAACAGGCGCTTTGTTAAATGTGGTAAGCGGGAACAGAAAGCCGGCTTCAATATCCCATCCGTAATCGCGTTCGTTCACGCGTTCGTTAATGCCGAACAACACCTGACGCATTCTCAAAATTCCTATCGATCCAACACCGTCTTCACTGCACACGCCGGAGACTTGAACTTCGCGCTCAATATCCCTAAGCCATATGGTTTCATAGGTTGTACCATATATAGTCTGATATTCGTTTTGGCGTTCGATAATGGCGGCTATCCGGAGCATAACATCCTTGGGCAGGCGGTCAGTGATTACTTTTGCTTCAAGAAAATGATTTTCAATACGCACTGCTTTTGCCAACGCAGTAGCATTTATATACCTGCCATATCCGGCACCGACCGTAATATCCTGAGCGACTTGCGAATATACCGTAAGGCTTTGCGCTGAGTATTTTGAAAACCCGAACCATTTGTTGTCCTCCCATACATATTTGAGGAACCTCGCTTCAAGCCCCACAGTGTGAGCCAAATTTTGTTGCAGCGATTTTGACGCGGTGGCGTTAAGGTTGAACGACCAGGCAAGTGGCGGTGAATTATAGAAAGTGGCATAGTTGAGCGTGCCGGTAGCAGTGTTCGATTGCACACTTTCCCCTGTCTGGGCATAATTCCAGTTTCCGTCAAAGCGCATGGTTGCCGCTTTGCTTATTGGAACCATATAATCCGAAAAGGATACATTCTGCCCTTGCAGGACAGAAATGCAGCAGAACAGGAGCAGGGGGAGATAAAGCCGGAGTTTCATATGCTTTTCAATTTTGTTTGAATAAAAATATTGATTTTTCAACAAATAAGTTTGGTTTTAATTACGGAATGCTTTAATTTTAATCAGATTAAAAAATCTGATTATGTCTATAATATTTTCAAAGAAATGTGAATACGGTATCCAGGCAATTCTCCACCTTTCGGTGCAAACCGAGAAGGAAGTGTTGGCTTCGGATGAAATCGCAAAAGCGCTGCAAATACCCAAGGAATTCGTTTCCAAGATTTTACAGGAGCTAACCTCATCCGGCATTGTGGATTCAAAAAAAGGAAAAGCCGGCGGGTTTTTCCTGGCAAAAGCACCGTCAAAGATACGTTTGATAGATGTGGTTGTTGCCATTGACGGGTTTGATATCTTCAATAAATGTGTATTGGGTTTTCCAAGTTGTTCATCCGATTCACCTTGTCCGGTCCATCATCATTGGTCCAAGCTGAGCAAAGAGACCTACCAAATGCTTTCCGAAGCCACGCTTGATGAGTTCATCGGAAAAACAAAGCGCAAAATAGACAGCATACTTAATGCCGGCACCTTTTCCGTTACTGGAAAGGCCGCTTCAACCGAAGAGAAAGCCGATAATGCAAAATGACCAAGTCCCCCCGCTCAAGAGACAACTGGTAGGCTTCCTGCGGAATCCGGTGCTTGTGAGAGAACATGGCACATGGGCTATTCTAATCATCCCTCTGCTGACAGGCTTTCTCCGTTCGCATAATCATTCAGTAATGATAATTCCGCTTTTTCTCGCATTTCTCTTCCTGTTTTTCGCCTATCACCCGTTCGAGATAATCATTCAATACCGGAAAACAAAAAGCGCTAAAGTAAAAGTGCAGAATGCATGGTTCTGGTTTCTTGTCTGGTTCACCACCGGCTCTGGATTCGGCCTATATGCCGTTATTTCCAGTGAACGATATTCGCTCTTTCTGTTTGCGCTAACAGCCATATTCTTTTTTGCCTTGGGATTACTCTTCCAAAGGAAAAACAGAATATCCCGCATGAGAGAATTTCTGGGCATTTTAGCTCTTGCTCTGGGAGCCCCTGCCGTGCTTTATTATATGGACGGTGATATTTCGGAAAGATCAGTTGTTCTCTGGATCCTGAACACGTTGTTTTTTCTCAGCTCTTCTTTTTTCGTTCACCTTAAAATGATGGAAAAGAATGCGGGTAAAGACGAATCGCGGCATGCGGAATACAAACGCGTACTTACACAGAACGCCGTATATCAGTCGGGGTTGTTATGTTTACTTCTTGCCGCAAAATATTTTGCTCTTATTTCTTCTCCGGTTTTGCTTGCCTTTCTGCCAATGATAGTTCATTGTCTTTATGCTGCAAGTCCGGATAATGCACCGATCAGCTTCAAAAAAGTTGGATTCACGTTCCTCGCCTATTCCGTGTTTTTCGGAATAATGTTCGCTCTATGATCAATGCTCAAAGCTCAACCCTTGTATATGTCCGATAAAAAAGCCGCCGTAAGAAAACTAACCATTGTTAAAAATGATGAAAAGCCCATTCAGAATTACCGTTTTGCCTCGCAGTTATTCTTCCTGGCTATCTGCGTCTGGATAGGCATAGAGTTCACCGTTTTTGTTTTTCATCTGGAACATTTCGTTCCGGGAATGGAGTATTACCGTCCACCGGGAGTGGAAGCGTTTCTGCCAATTTCCGCCCTAATGAGCTTATCTTATTTTTTGCAGACCGGTTTCGTACATCAGGTGCATCCTGCGGGATTCTTCATTTTTATGGGAATAGCAGGAATGTCATTGATCGCGGGGAAATCGTTTTGCAGCTGGGTGTGTCCCGTTGGCTTTTTGTCGGAGCTTACCGGCGAGTTTGGCAAAAAGCTGTTCAGGAATAAACTGAACATGCCGAAATTCCTTGACATACCGTTCCGTTCACTTAAATATTTGCTGCTGGGCTTTTTTGCATTTTCGATCATCGGATTATCAACAATTGAACTGCGCGCGTTTTTAAGCAGTGATTATAATACTATTGCAGACATTAAACTGTTTGAGTTCTTCAGGAATCTCTCCCCGTTCGCATTTTATACGCTTGTTTCTCTTTTGGTGCTTTCCGTGTTGTTTCGCAATTTCTGGTGCAGATATCTTTGTCCGTATGGCGCCTTTCTTGGTGTTATCGGACTTCTCAGTCCAACCAAAATTACGCGCAACGCCAGCTCCTGCATAGATTGTTCGCTTTGTAATAAGGCCTGCCCCTCGCGCATTACCGTTTCCAAGAGAAAAGTGGTGTTGTCCGATGAATGCACCAGTTGCATGGCCTGTGTGGATGCATGTCCGGTTAAAGATACCTTAAACTACAAAGTGCTTCCCATGAGGACCTCCCGGAGAAAAACACTGATAGCGGCAGCGGCGCTTTTCGTTTTTGGATCAGCGCTTGCAACGGGGGTTATCACAGGGCAATGGAGCAATAAAATACCGACGGCGGTTTATCAGCAGATTTATGAGAACAGGGATGCGGTGAGCCATTGAAGTGTAATTCTGAGCAGACACTGTAAGCATTTCTCAAAATTATCCGGTACGATTGTAGCACTGAGAGGCCACCGCGATTAGGTTCCAGAATTGTTCTACCCAAATGTGATTCTAAGCTGACACCATGATGAACTCACCTTAGTGTCAGTCCAGACAGCTCAGCACCCGATATTAGTCGCAACAGCCCTAACTCACATCATTGTCAAGATAATAACAGGCAAAAACCTTAAAATAGTTGAAAAAATCTGATGTGATTTGGAAAATGATGTGGGAAGGCATATTCCTGTTTAACATCGTATAACTTTCCCGGTTGGCGTCAGAGCCCTCTAAATTTCTCCGCTTTTTGCATACCTATCCATTAATTGCCCACATGGGCGTAAGCCCGGCATTGAGCAAAAACCACTCAAAAAAGCCTCCGAGACTCAAAAAATTAGCCCACACGACATAATATTAGTTATTTTGCAGATTATTATTGCATTATTTTAGGTATTTTACTATTTTCCACTTAATTAATAAAAGAACCTTGTTCAAAACGTAATTTCAATATATAACCATTAAGGATCTCTTATATGAACAATATACAAAAAATCTATGGTGAGCTGACTTTCAGCAAAAAAGTGATGAAGGAAAAGCTCAGCAAAGCAGTTTATGAAAAATTAGCAGCAGCACTAGATGGCGGGGAACCGCTGGATCAGTCGATTGCGGGCGATGTTGCCCACGCCATGAAGGAATGGGCCATTGAAAAAGGCGCTACTCATTTCACGCACTGGTTCCAGCCACATCGTGGCGGCACTGCAGAAAAGCATGATTCATTCATTGCTTATGATGATATGGGTGGCATTATTGAGCGTTTTTCGGCTTCCCAGTTGATCCAGTCGGAGCCTGACGCATCGTCGTTTCCCTCAGGCGGCATCCGCTCCACTTTCGAAGCCCGTGGTTATACTGCATGGGATCCTACTTCAGCAGCCTTCTTAATCGAAGCTGGAAACACCTCAACACTGGTTATTCCTTCGGTATTCCTCTCCTGGGATGGCAGTGTGCTGGATTTGAAAACCCCTATGCTCCGTTCACAACGTGCATTGAACAATTCGGCGCTCAAGATTCAAAAGCTTCTTGGTAACAAGAATGCAAAGCGCATTAAAGTGTTTTTGGGACCCGAACAGGAATATTTCCTCGTTTCCAAGGCGTACTTTGAATCCCGTCCTGATCTTCAGGTGTTGGGACGTACCATTTTTGGTGCGCCACCGGCAAAAGGTCAGCAAATGGAAGATCACTATTTCGGAGCGATCAAGGAAACCGTTCTGAAGTTTATGGAAGACGTGGATAACGAATTATACCGCAAAGGTATTCCTGCAAAGACCAGACATAATGAAGTTGCCCCCAATCAGTTTGAGCTGGCTCCCCTGTTTGAAGAAGCCAACATCGCAATTGATCATAACCTGATTGCCATGGAAACACTTCGCAGTGTTGCGGGCAAATATGATCTTGTTTGCCTCCTCGCCGAAAAACCTTTTGCGGGTGTTAACGGTTCAGGAAAGCATATGAACTGGTCGTTGGGTGACAACACAGGGACGAATTATCTGGAACCTTCAAAATCACCGGCTAAGAATGTGAACTTCCTGTTGACCTTGGGAGCAATTCTTCTTGGCGTTAACAAATTCGGCGGACTATTACGAGCGTCCATTGCGTATGTTGACAATGACTTCAGACTCGGTGCAAATGAAGCTCCCCCTGCCATCATGTCAGTTTATTTTGGCAGCTATCTTGCAAGTCTGCTGGATGAGATTGAAGGCATTGGCAAACTGACTGATGACAAATTGCAGGAGATTAGCCTGGGTATTCAGAACCTTCCCAAAATTGCGAAGGATATTTCGGACAGAAACCGAACCTCTCCTGTTGCTTTCACAGGAAACAAATTCGAATTCCGGGCAGCAGGTTCTTCACAGAACTGTTCACAAACGTTGGCGATTCTTAACCTCATTGTTGCTTACGGATACGATCAGATATATGACCGTTTGAGCAAGCTTGAGGGCGATGCAAAAGCAAATGCTATCCTGGTGCTTAAAGACATTCTCACTGAAACAAAGAACGTACGTTTTGAAGGCAATAACTATTCGGATGAATGGAAAGAGGAAGCAGCCAAACGCGGACTGCCCAATGCCGTCAACACACCGGCAGCACTTGAGTTCTACCTGAAGCCTGAAACCGTTGCGCTCTTCAGCGATTATGAAGTACTTTCAGAGAAAGAACTGCTCTCCAGTGTTGATATTAAACTTGAGACCTATAACAAGATCAGAGAGATTGAATATAAGACGGCGGTTGACATGGCCAGAAGCATGATATTGCCTGTGATTGCAGTACATCTTTCCAGCATCGCTTCGGCAGCACAGTCAGTAGCTGCTTTGGGAATAACCTCCTCTGCCCTATTAAGCGATGTGAAAAATGTTGAGTCACTCTATGCTGGAATCCAGACAGCAATTGTTGAGCTGGAAAAAGCATTGAAAGAAGCCGAAGAATTAGGCGACCTGCACAAAACAGCTTATTTCCTGGCAGAGACCGGTGCACAAAAGCTGGCTGAACTTCGTGCAGTTGTTGACGCTGCCGAGCGCGTTGTTGAGAAATCGCTGTGGCCAATGGCCACCTACTACGATTTGCTCAGCGTAGATTTATAAGAATACACCTGAATTAAAAGAAGAGGCGTCCCAACCGGGCGCCTTTTTCATTTTTCCCCAATAGCCGATCAAATTATTTTGCAACTTCGCCGCTCGTGATTTTGGTCCAATTACTATTGCTATAATAACGCCATCCTGTCAGGATTACAAAGCCAGCCCGTTAGTTCTATTCTCAAAGGCAATTAGCTGTCATCATACTTCCCGTTAATAATTTCGATAAGTTAGGTCATCGTCTCAAAAATCATTGATTTTGGCTAATTTGCGTTCTTTACCTGAATTACTAAGGCCAATACCTTATTAATTCTCCCCAATAGGCGTTATTACAATATTTACCTAAAAAGCAAATTAGATTTTGTCTTTTTGAGTAAATCTTATATATTTAGGAAAATGAATATTAATTACTTAACTAATAAGGCGGCCTAATGTTAGACGACTTAGATATTAAAATCCTGAATATCCTCCAGCTCAACGGGCGGATGAAACGCAATCAGCTTGCAGAGCACGTTGGTTTGTCAATTCCATCAGTGAGCGAACGATTGAATAAGCTTGAGGAACGCGGTGTTATTGAAGGATACTTTGCACGTATCAACAAAAAAGTTTTCGGTTATGACATCATGGCTTTTGTAACAGTAATAAGCGAATCCTCAAAGCATTACAAAGGACTGATTGACCACGCGAAGAAAAATCCGAACGTGCTGGAATGCCACTCCATCCTGGGCGATGGTTCACATTTGCTGAAAGCAGTTGTGAAGAACACCGAAGCACTTGAAAAACTGCTTTCGGAAATACAGTCCTGGCCCGGAGTTCTTTCCACGCAAACCAACTTTGTGCTTTCCTCGCATAAAGAAACTTCGAAAATCGACCTGTAGAAATTCCCGATTATTTGCTTTGCACGTTAATCCCCAATGGGTAATGTTACCGCTTGGGGATTAGCTGCATTGGTGCCTGCCCTTTCCTCTTTTTTTTTCACCCTCATAAGTTGTATAGTGGTCAAAGCCAGATAGCCTGGGGAGAGTCTCCTCCATAATGCCGGTCTGTGGCAATTCAATTATAATAAGTATCTTTAAAGAAGGAATTGTTTACGATTCAAGCATCCATAGGTTTTCCATTTCCTGGCATACCGTCACAAAAGCGGGAAGAACTATTGTTGCAGTACTACATTATCTAATGGGAGAATAATAATGTTCCGATACGCGCTTCGAATTTCCGGCTTCATCATTTTATTTTCAATTTCATTGAGTTCGCAGAACTATATTTCAATCAGCTCCGGGTATGGATTTCCTGCGGGGACAGGAGAAATAGCCACCCAGCAGTACTTTCTGCGTATTTTTGACGGCGAGCACAGTTCCTATGGTGAAGGTGTCAAATTAAATTTTTCCATAGGCAGAATGTTTGCCCCAAACCTCGGATTCGAAATAGCTCTCCAATATTCCAATGGCCATACGTTTACCCCCAAGAATCAATACACCAACACGGAATGCTCTGTGGATTATTATGCCATTATCCCCACCGTGGTTTTCAGCACAACCTTTGAAAAGGCATCCCCTTATATCAAGGCGGGAATAATAGCAGCACTTCCAAAAGGAACCGATATAACTAAAGAGGCTCAATACGGCGATATCACAACCGAATTGACCGGTGGCAATATTCCATTCGGATTTAGCGGTAAGATCGGCGTAGAGTATATGCAATTTCGGTTTGGCATTTTTTGCGAAGCAGGATTTACTGCCCTTTCCTGGACACCAACAAAACTCAAAACCACCTGGCAAGGAAAGTCTGCTGAAAGGTCTCTGAATGATGAAGGCCCAATTGGTGAAAGCGGGACGTTATCACGGACGCTGCAGCTAAGCAGCTTCGATCTCTGCCTTGGCATTAAGTACAAATTTTAACGGTAGGGAGTAGAAAAAATGAAAACAAAAATCGGATTAGCAGCAATACTCTTTCTCTTTGGCAGCGGTATACTTCACGCCCAAAGTTCCTTTTTCGTAAGCGGCGGCTATGGCTTCTCCCTGGCTTCTGACATGGTTCAAACCAATTATACTGAAAGACAGAACTCTCCAACCATTTTAAAAAACATTCATGGCTCGTACGGGGCCGGCTTCAGCGGAACCATTGGTTACACAAAAATGCTGACAGATAATTTTGGTATTGAGTTGGGAACAAGTTACAAACGTGGCAGCTCGATAGAGAGCCAAAGTTCATTCCCTATTACAACTATTGAGTTTCCTGATGGAACAGGCGAGATAGCCACTTTTACCAAAAAAATCCACGTGAATTATCTTGGCATAATGCCGGCGGCAGTTATCAAATCATCTATGAATGGCTTTGCGCCCTATGCAAAATTCGGTTTCATTTTTGCATTCCCCAAGGGTTATGACGCCGAAACCTTGTGGCATGAATCAGCCGATATTGAATATACCGGCCCTATGGCTTTTGGTTATACCGGCACAGTTGGTGCCGAATTTGTTTTTTGGAATACAACGCTCTTTGCTGAGCTCAGGGCTGTTTCACTTTCATGGAAAGTCACCGACGAGAAGCTGACTTCCACTGATAAGTACGCACCAATTTCCCTAGACAGCGGAACAACGCCAAACCTTGAGGGAATGAACACCAATGTTAATTGGCGACTCCCGCTCAGCAGTGTTGATATTAATATTGGAGTGAAGGTGCAATTTTAGATTATGATTAAACAAAGACTCTTTCCATTATTGCTTATCACGCTGTTCTCATTTTGTTTGAATGCACAGAACTATATTTCAATCAGTTCAGGTACCGCTTTTTTAATTTCGCTAAGGACGCAAGAGCGATATTTGGTTCAATCATCTTTCAGTGATGACAATAAGACTAACCCCATAGAAGCCGGATGGAATGTGACGATAGCAGCAGGCCGATCGTTCGATAAAAATCTTGGATTGGAACTGGAATGCGGCTATTCTTCTGGCCCGATAATGATAGAAAACAGCTCTCTTTATCGTCTAAGATCAAAACCTCAATACCTTAGCGTTTCCACTTTGGGTATAATGAAAGTACAATTGGGCCGCTTCTTACCTTACATTAAGCTTGGCCCATTGGCAGCATTTCCGAAATTAACACAAGAGGGGGCTGCGCAACAGCAGGGCTCCACCCATGTTGAATTGAGTGGCGAAATGGCCCTCGGTTTTTCCGGCAGATTTGGGGTGCAATATACAATGAAGTCATGTACACTTTTTCTTGAAAGTGGGTTTACCGCTTTTTCCTGGTATCCGAATCATATGAAATATACCATCGGTGAAAAGAGCGGAGAAAGAGATATATCTAATTCCGGACGATGGATTTATACTATTGACAATCTTCAAGGGGCAGTAATTATGGACAAAATTGATATGAGTGATTTTTCGCTGAGATTCGGCCTGATTTATGAGCTATGAGGGATGAAACGAAAATGAATATAATATGCAAATTGGTTTTTATTTTACTGTTGTTAGTATCCGCCAAAGGCAGCGCTCAGGACTTTTTCTCAGTCAGCACCGGATATGGTTTCTCACTTGCCTCTGAGGTTGTTTCACGCCATTCGATTATTGTCGACGACAAAATCTATGAAGGTGCCGAAAACGATTATGGCTCATTTGGACAGGGATATAATTTCGCCGTTGGGTATGCGCGCATGTTCACCAAAGAAATTGGGGTTTCGATTGATGCGCAAGTGAAGATCGGGAGAACTTATGAATCGGTTTGGAAAGGAAATATGCCGCCATATCAAGGCACCAGCCAATTTACCTCCGAAATATACAAGCAGCGAGTTAACTATCTGGCATTAAGCCCCGGCATTATATTGAAAACAGAACTCGCACCCTTTCAGCCTTATGCAAAAATCGGGTTTGTGTTCGCGCTAGCCAAGTGGAACAACGATTACACGGACCAATATAATAATTCATTCCGGATCGTGAAACTTGGGGATATTGCTTTTGGCGGTTTTGCCACAGCAGGCGTTGAATACGCGGTTAAGAATTATACACTCTTTTTTGAAGTCGCAGCAATAGCTATGGCCTGGCTTGCAACCACAGAGAAATCCTATCCGAACAACAAAAAGAATTTATATTATTTTGATAGTGACGGTGGGTGGCCTAAGCCAACCTGGGAGCCATCAAAAATTAGCGAGAGGTCAGCAAATGAAAGATTTGGTTTATCGAGTTGGAATTTGAACTTTGGGGTGAAGTTCCAATTGTAATATATATCTGGTCATTTTCGACACTACAAACCAGTTAGTGATTACCAACATATAGTATTCCCCCGTCACCGTTGATGTAAGCTCAGTAAAAATGGGAAGGCACTGATCATTAAACTCGCAACGATACAGCTAAAATCATCGGATTCCTGCTCTTGTTAGAAGGAAAACGGCCTTCGTTGGCGACCTCATTAAACTGACGCCAAGTCCCACACGTCATTACGCATACAGAATACATTTTTATTATACAATAGTTTTACTATATTTGGTCATTCACCATGAACGAGTTTATTTCCCCATGCTTTTCAGTGCCTGTGTCAGCAATGCTTCGAGCGATATTTGCGGGGTAACGTCCAAAATATCATTGACGATCTTTTCTGCCGTCTTCTGATTATACCCAAGTGAAACCAGTGCCGATGTTGCTTCGGAGCGGACGGTGTAGTTTGCTTCTCCTGTTGCAACAGAGAGGTTATCCAGTTTACCGCGTAACTCAAGCACGAGGCGCTCGGCAGTTTTCTTTCCGATGCCAGGCACTGCGGTAATACGCGGCACATCATTTTTCAGAATGGCATTCTTAAGATCGGAAACACGAATGCCTGAAAGCACTCCCAATGCAAGCTTCGGCCCAATGCCGGTTATTGATATCAGCAGTTCGAACATTTGTTTCTCGGTCTCTGTTGAAAACCCGAACAACTGAATGGCATCTTCCCGCACGTTGGTATAAATAAAAAGTTCAACCTCGGGTTTTCCGGAAATTTCTTCGAACGTTGCAACCGAAATATTAACCTGATAGCCCACGCCATTAACGTCGAGAATGATTTGTGTTGGTTTTGAGGAGTGGATTTTACCGCGCAGATACCCGATCATCCGATAATCCTTTCGGGATAGTTATTGATGAAGTCTTTCCAGTTCTTTGGTTTTGTATTTGAAGAATTGAGGCGGAAACTGTGGCAAAGCGCAGTTGCAAGCGCATCCGATTCATCGGCGGGGAATTTTGTCTTTTTTTCATTCAGGATAGTTTGCACCATATAGAGCACCTGTTCTTTGGCGGCAGCACCGTTTCCGGTAACGGATTTTTTGATCTCACGGGGGGAATACTCAGATACCTGAAGTCCGTTGTTTGTTGCTGCCAAAATCGCGGCTCCGCGTGCAAGCCCTATCTTCAATGCAGACTGAACATTCTTGCCGTAGAATGCCGTTTCAATTGAAAGCTCATCCGGTTTATGGGATTTGATCATCGCCGTAAGCGATTCATAAATTTTTGCGAGCTTATCGGGGATGTTATCCAACTTCTGAAGCTGGATAACGCCGGAAGCAATCCGTTCAACGGGCTTGCCGGTTTGCAGTTTAATTATGCCGTAACCGCAATGAATAGTTCCCGGATCAACACCGAGGATAATCATAGTATATGGTTATCCCAGAACGGTGGGATCAATATCGCCGTTGTGAAAAACATTTTGCACATCATCACAATCCTCAAGCGAATCAATCACCTTAATGACCCGAAGGGCATCTTCGCCGCCAATAGCGACCAGATTCTTTGGAAGCCATTGCAATGAAGCGTTGTCAATCTTCACTGCTTTTGCAACAAGTTCTTTGCGCACCGGTTCAAAGTTTTCAAGCGTTGTTTGCACTTCATAGACCTCATCTTCAATCACCAGATCATCGGCGCCCGCTTCAAGCACAAGTTCCATAAGATCATCTTCAGTTTTCCCTTCAGGTTCAAGAGTGATGACGCCTTTACGGTCGAACATCCACGCAACAGAACCGCTCTCGGCCATGCTGCCGCCGTTTTTGCTGAAAATGTGTCGTACTTCTGCAACTGTTCTGTTTTTATTGTCGGTAGCAACTTCAACCAGCAGTGCTATTCCGCCGGGCGCGTATGCTTCATAGAGCAATTCGTAATATTGCACGCCTTCAAGTTCACCGGTTGCTTTCTTAATTGCGCGGTCAATGTTGTCAGCCGGCATGTTTTGGGCTTTTGCATTGTCAATGGCAAGCCTCAACCTTGGGTTGCCGGCAGGATCGCCGCCGCCTTCGCGCGCTGCAATGGTAACTTCTTTAATCAGTTTCGTGAACATTTTTCCGCGTTTAGCGTCAGTGACGGCCTTTTTACGTTTGATAGTTGCCCATTTTGAGTGTCCGGACATACAGTTCTCCTAAAAAATTATTTTACTTTCATATCTCTGATTCTCAGTTGCAGTGAGGACTTGCCATTCCACACTTTTTGCTCAATACTGAAAACCATATCAAAAATAGGGTGCCCATTGTTCAAATCACGGCACAGGAGGCCATAATCGAATGCAACCGCATCAAAAGCTTTATCGCAGCCATCCTGACGTATGCTCAACTGAAGGTGCTTTCCGTTCTGCCCCACTGCGCGTGCTGAGCCGGAAACATAAACATCGGAAGCCTGGAAGAGCGGACGCATATTGCCGGGTCCAAACGGTGCAAACTGATCAATCACCCGGATAAATTTCGGCGTAATTTCCGAGAGCTTGATCAACGTGTCCACCTCAATGGTGGGTGAAGCTATTTTATCATCAAGGCTGATGTTTACAATTTTGTTGAGCCGTGCCCTAAATTCGGGAAGATTTGCCAACTCAACGGCAAGCCCTGCAGCTGCCTCATGCCCGCCGAAGTGGACAAGCAGGTCTTCGCACTGGCGAAGCGCTTCGTAAATATTAAAATGTGCAATGCTGCGTGCAGATCCCTTTGCCATACCATCAATAGTGGTAAGCATGATAGTCGGTTTATAATATTTTTCCACAATACGCGAGGCAACAATTCCAATAACGCCCGGATGCCAGTTGTCATCATGCAGAATGATCACCTTGTCGTCAGCACGATCGGGATGCGCGTCAATATAATCAAGCGCCTTGTGAAGGGTGTCTTCATCAATTTTTTTACGCAGGAAGTTATCATGCTCCAGATGTTCCGCCAACCTGATTGCTTCTTTTTCATCAGTTGCGGTCAGCAGTTCCACCGCAGTTTTGGCATCTCCCAAGCGTCCGACGGCATTAATTCTGGGGGCAAGGGTGAACACTATCTGTCCCGACGTGAGTGAACCCGGTTCGAGTTTTGCGGACTGGATCAACGCTTTAACGCCGGGACGGGGATTCTGATTGATCATCAGGAGTCCCTCGCGAACCAGTGTGCGGTTTTCGTCGGTAAGCGGAACAATGTCCGCTGCGCCGGCAAGGGCTACCAGATCGAGGTATTTATAGGGCAAATGTTTTTTGCCAATTCTTTCAGAAACGCCTTGGGCAAGCTTGAATGCCACACCGGCACCGGAGAGATATTTGAAGGGATATTGGCAGCCGGGTACAAGCGGATCAAGAAGTGCAAAAGCATTTGGCAGCACTTCTTTTGGTTTGTGATGGTCGCATACGATAACGTCAATGCCGATCGAGCTGGCATATCCGATCTCAGAGATGGCGGTTATACCACAATCCACAGAAATAAGAAGCTTAACGCCGTTTTCTTTTGCGTGGTCAATGCCGCCGACAGAAATTCCATACCCGTCCTCAATCCGCCGTGGGATATAGTAATCCACATCGGCATCAAGGTCTTTGAGGAACAGATACATAAGCGCGGTCGATGCGGTGCCGTCAACGTCGTAGTCACCATAAACCAGGATTTTCTGGTTTTCGGTGACAGCCTGAATAACCCGCTGAGTAGCAGCATTCATACCGCTCATAAGGAAGGGATCGTGGAGATCCTCCATGGTAGGGCGGAAGAACTTTTTGGCCTGGGAGAACGTAGTTATGCCTCGAAGAGCCAAGATCCGGGCGATGGCTTCAGTAATATTAAGCGAATCGGCCAGCGAGGCTACATCTGCATTCTCCTTTAGTTGCCTAAGGACCCACAGCTTTGGTATCATATAAAAATATGGCTCATCATTACCTGGCGCAAATCGAACCGCACCATAAGCCGAATTCTGTTCCTCCCGCAGAGCGGGAGGGGCAATTATTTATCTGGACCGTTGATTGCTCACCGGTTCGTGCGATCTACCCGAAAACTGAAAAGACGAACAACCCTCTCCCGCGCGCAAGCGTGCGGGAAGCTTTCTGCTTGATCTTGCTCCGGACGGGGTTTACCGGACGTCCCATTACTGGGAACGCCAGCCGGCTCTTACCCGGCTATTTCACCCTTACCCCACGCTCGTGCGCGAGGCGGTATCTTTCTGCTGCACTGTCCGTAGACGTTCCGTTACCGAAACGCCCCCCGGGCGTTACCCGGCGACCTGTTCTGTGGAGTTCGGACTTTCCTCTATACGCCTAAATTGGCGGATAGCAATTGCCTGACGCGATTCTTGCGCTAGTAATGATGAACACCTTTCATTATTTCGATAAATATTTAAATTAATGGTTCAATATATGAAAAAAGCGAACGATTTGTTTTAGCAAAATATTGCAGGGCTGGGCGCGTAAAATTCTTTACATACCGGAAAGAAACCGATATTACAAATGTGGCGATTTTGCAGCTTTTTATTGGTTTTAATGCTGTCCTATTGAAAAACAGCCTCTAAAGCACAGATTGATTGGCAGAGTTGACAGAACTGGGTATTAGCCTGCCTGCCTCAAACTCAGCAAGAAAAAATAAAAAGGCAGAACTCAGCGAAAATGAGTCCTGCCTTACGTTAGCAGAGAGACTTAAAGAATCGAGCCATGTACTACTATTATTATTGTCTGATCTGCATTTTTTTTTCGAGGAGTTACGCAATCGGATGTTTTAAAACCCGTAAGTAATTTTGTCCGGAATGCTAATTCATTATCGAGTATGTAGTGGAATGATAAAGTAGGATACGATCAGTGGGGTTAAGTGGCGATGAACGCGGATTTATGACGACTAAAGCGACCTGCCTAATCCACGACACTTAGACATTTGACAAAACATACGAAGAGTGATGGTGAGTATAAAAGCGAGTGGATTAAATCGTGAAAGGCAAATGTACAACTTATTTTTATAGCCGTTCAGTAAATCGGCTCCATCCCATATTTGCCGCATGAATACATCATCAGCAGCGCAGAGAGATCGACAAGTGCTTTTTTCTCGTCTTTCACATAGATAAGCAGATCATAGGTGTGGGCAACAAATTTGAGGTTTTCGAGGATTTTGGTAAGTTCATGATAAGAGGGCGAGCCGTGCCAATTGGCAACCTGCTTAACCAGCATGTTTTCATGCCGGCGCAAAAACTCGTTGAGGGACATTACCAGTTTGGCGTTGGGGCGCACCGGGCGGCAAATATTGATAAGGTCATTGAAATAAGAATCCCATTTTGATGCAAGATCGGCATTCCTGTCCTGCATAACCTGCGTGGCAATCTCATACGTAAAATTTGCTTTTGTGGCCACCTTGAAATGGGGGATGAGGGCATAGCCGTCATAACTTTCCGATTCGGTTTTTGGCTCAAAGTAATACCACCGTTTCAACAACTGGCGGGCACTATATGTCACAATAACCTTTTCCCGCGCGCTATCAACAACAATAAATTTTTTCTTGTCGTAGCTCAACACGGTGAGCCAGTGACCCCACTTGTCAACGGACAAAATACAGGGAATGCCTTTTTCGAGATAGGAGACGAGCTTTAGGATGGAACGCTTTGGGTCCTCGTTTTGAAAATACTTCATGGTGCAATGGAAATAGCGCGCAGCTTTGGCAAGCCCAATTTCATCAGTACCATACCACCAACTGCTTCCGGCCCTTCGCGCGATAATTTTTTCATCACGGAATTGCCCCAGCATAACCAGTGCATACTTCAGCGCAAAAGGGCCGCACTGATATTTATTTGGTTGAGGATAAAAACTCATTAAGGAAAAGCGTTTATCTTATTGTTAATTTATCGTAATTTAGTGTACAATTTAACAGAATTTAAAGAAGTAAATGCAAAAGAATAAAGTTTTACTGGTATATAATGAAACGAATCCCGAACTCTATATTTACAAATCAGATCTGGAAAAGTCAAATTTAAATTTCCTTCCATACTTTGAGATAGAGAACGTGACTCCAATGGAGGAATTCGAAGTTATGATGAACCTCATACGGGAGAGCGGCTTTGATATCATCGCCCTTAACCTTAATGACAACTTCCAACTTCTACTGGATACCATCAAACGCGAAAAGCCGGACGTCATTTTCAACTGTATTGAGATATTTTACGGCAGAGCCCCGCTGGAAATGAATTTGGCAGGCCTGTTTGAGCTTCTTGAAATTCCGTATACCGGGGCGCCGGCACTCACCCTGGCAAACTGCCAGAATAAGGCCCTCACCAAAATGATTCTCCGGGAAAACGGGATACCGACTCCCAAATTCCAGCTTGCAACCGAGCCGGATACGGAAATCACCCTGGATTGTTTCCCGCTCATTGTGAAGCCCATGTCGGAAGATGCAAGTGTCGGCATTGAGAACGCTTCCGTGGTTAGAACGCCTGAAGAGCTCCGCGCACGGATAAAGTATGTTCACGACGAATTCCACCAACCTGCAATAGTGGAACAATTTATTGCCGGCCGTGAATTGAACGTTGCAGTTTTGGGCGGCAAACATCCCCGCGTATTGCCCATAAGCGAAATCGATTTTTCCGAAATGCCCGGGCACCTTGAAAAGATCGTGAGTTACCAGGCAAAATGGGATTCTTTGCACGAATCGTATCACACTACCATTCCTATTTGTCCAGCTATTCTGGATGATGATGTGCGGGCTAGAATTGAAGACATTGCGCTCCGTGTCTACAAAACCATGGAGTTGAGGGATTATTGCAGGGTTGATATGCGGCTCTCACCCCAAAATGAAGTGTTTGTGCTCGAAGCAAACCCCAATCCCGACCTTTCCGAAGGCGCCGGATTTATGCGCTCGGCCGAGGCAGCCGGCTATACCTATCAGGACGCAATGAAACTGATCATCGACATGGCGCTGGAGAGGAAGAAATAACGGCACAGGCTGAACGATGATTTATGAGATTGAGGTGATTAATTTGACAAACACGATGAAAAGCTTCAAAACTTTGTTCCTTCAGCAAACAGGTGCATCTTAAAGAATTACCCAACGATCATACGTCTATCCGCCAACATTTGTTCTTCATCCGTGTTTTGCTGCGGTGTCGCGTACTCATCCAATAAATCGAAGGGTACGCGGATAACACTGATGAAAATCAGGATTTACACGAATCAAAACGCTTCCGCGAAACAACCCCTACTTAGTTTTCTTACTCATACGATGCTTGATATACTCCACCACCCCCGGCATTACCGAGATCAATATTATCGCAATAACGACCAGCGAAAAATTGTTGCGCACAAAAGGTTGATTACCGAAGAAATAACCTGTATAGCAAAAAATGCTCACCCATGCTACGCTGCCCACAATGCTGAACGAAACAAATTTGGGATACCGCATTGCACCGACACCGGCAACAAACGGAGCAAAGGTTCGGATGATGGGAATAAACCTCGCAAGAATTACCGTCTTCCCGCCGTGTTTCTCATAGAACGCATGTGTCTTATCCAAATATTCCTTTTTTAGGAAACGGATCTTCTTTTCAAACACCCGGGGCCCGATAAAATGTCCCACCCAATAGTTCACATTGTCACCCGAAAACGCCGCGCATATTAATAAGAATACCAGCAGGTGAATGTTTAACGGATGCACTATCTGTCCATCGGCACCGGCAGAACCAAGCGCAGCAATAGAGCCCGCTGCAAAAAGAAGGGAATCACCGGGGAGAAAGGGAGTAAGCACAAAACCGGTTTCGGCAAAGATCACCACGAAAAGAATCAAATAAGTAAGTGTACCATATTGGGTAACTATCAGCTCGAGATACTTGTCAAGATGTAAAAAAAAGTCTATAAGTGAAGCCATTATTTTCCTAAGTAATTGTCAGAGTTATATAATTAAAAAACATTTAAGCACATGCAGTAGAGTATTTCCCAATCCTTGTGCACGCTGTTAAACTTTTTTTTAACCACAACGGGCACAAAGAACACAAAGGATACGCTACATCATCCCTGTCTGCCTGGTGCGCTGTGTGTTAATAAAAGGCCCGCAGATCATGCGGATAAAAATTCTCTTATCGCCCGGTTCACGAAATCCGGGTTTTCAATTGGTGCGAGATGCCCGGCATCCGGAACCACCACAAACCTGCTACCAGTAATATGTGCAGACATGCTCTCCATAACCGCCGGCGGACTGAACGCATCTTCCTCCCCGCAGAGCACCAGCGCAGGCATGTCAATTCTCTTCAACAATCCGGTCATATCATACCTGCCCATCATCAGAATTTGGCATCCCTTCACCCCGACAGGATTCGCCGCCGAAAAACGCTTTATCAGGGCATCTAACTCTGTGGCATGATCGCGCTTAAAAACGTCAGACACACTTCCCGGTAAAAAATCTTCCACGAACTTTGCGACACCATAGTCATCAATTTTCCTGACATTGGCTGATCGCTTTAGCTTACCGGCATTATCATCCGCATCTGCCCGTGTATCGCAGAGAATAAGTTTAGTAAATCTGGTCCGTTCCCGTTCCACCGCGCGCAATGCAACATAGCCACCCATAGAGAGTCCACACAGTGCCGCCTTTTCAATATGAAGTGAATCGAGCGCACTCACCAAATCATCTACGAACATTTCCATCGTAAATTGCCCTGTTCCGACTTCTGAAGCACCGAGACCACGAACATCATAGGTAATGCAGAAATAATCGTCCTGCAATGCAGCAACCTGCTTACTCCAAGTGCTTGCGTCAAACGGAAACCCATGAATGAAAACAATTGCTTCATTCTCAGGCTTCCCCGCGCGATAAACTTGTAATCCATTAATTCTATTATTCATATACCTGTCATCATAATTTTTTTAATCAATATTGCGACATTGCTAAACATTTCGGTCATCACTAAAGCGTTTAGCTTCTCCACCCCATTTCGGAAATTTATGCATCTCTGCATACTATTTCAAATTATTTCGTTTCCCATCATTCCGGATTCTGTTTAAGGATCACTTATCCGTTATAAACTCCATCACCTTCTTCATCAGCTCGCCGCGCGTTCTCTCATCAAGAACCGTCTCAAACGGGAAACCCAACGCAACAACGCCATATTTTCCCTTAAATCCTACACCTGCCGGGAAACCGTTTTCTTCGTACCGCAATATAACATTTGCATCCTTTCCGGGAAGCAGGGCACCGGGAGCCTCAACGCGATAAATGGAATCACAGAACCCTGTATTATATCGTAACATAAGGTCAGAAAATGCTGAAATGTTTTTTGTCCCAGCGACACTACCTGTTTTAGCAGCCCCTAAAGCATTAAACCCGAAATGCAATTGTTTCGTAATAAACTCATATGCCGAGGAATCGGACTGCTTTTGCAAATATGGGTCGCTGGCAATATATGCGCCAGAAACAAGTAGAGAGCCGTTCTGTTGGATAAACTCTTTAAGTTTCATCACGAGCTCCGCAGGGAAAAGAGCGCTGCTCTTGATTTTGGCATAAGCCGGATTGGGATTTTGCGAAGTTTTTTCTTCACCATAAATCAGATCGACAACAGGATAACCTGCAAAATCTGCCTGTCCACGCATAACCGCATCATCGGATGAGGAGGCAAAAGAATATCCCGCATCCATAATGGCCTTCCCGTGCACATAGGGATAGTTAAATGTATTTCCTGCGATCAAACGTGTTTCCTGATCGGCGGAACCTGCGCCAAACCCCGGGGCATCATTACTAATATACGGAGATTCCGGCGAGAAGTCATTCTGCACTCCTGTGAAACTGACATCAAGTCCGCTGGGTACTCCTTCATCCGCATTGTTAATAAAGCCGGTTATTGAAGGAGTTTGCACCCATGCAGGTGAAGATGTCCGGTGGAATCCATTAACGACCAAAACATTGCCCTTGCTCTTGGGGCTTACCCCGACGCTCAATTCTTCCGTGGGAAAACCTTCACCGCCTGCATTGACGCCCGCAACTTTGAAGCGGTATATTTTCCCCGGTTCCAAACCAGCGCGTGTAAATTCAGTTCCGTTAACAATCTTCCCGTTATTAAATCCATTCTCCCCGACTCTCTCATATACTACATAGTTTTTGGGCAAAGCATCAGGTTCACTTTTATCGGCCTGCGGCAACCATTTCAAAGTAACCGTATTCTCTTCTCCGAGCATTGCAGAAAAACCGGTTGGGGGCAGTGGTTGAATGCAATATACTTCCCCATGACAGTCGGAAAGATATTTTACAATCGCCTTGTATATGCTTCTGGAAACTGCAAACCGGAATTCGGGGGTTTGGGCATATCGCATATCGTTGAAATTCTGATGCGCAAGCAATTCGAGTAATACTCCCGGTGAATTGGGACGTGCGGACTCGCTGTATTCAGCGTTTCGCAGATCACGCCTAACCCAGGCAGAGTCAAATTGTTTTCTGATGTCATCTACCACCTGGGTTTGGATAATGTCTGCAAGATCACGATTGGTCATCCGCGAGACAGCATTTGGGAAAGAAGTGTTTCCCAAGGCATCTTTGAGAGAATATATTGCCAGTGTTCCAACCGTGGTATCTCCGGTTGCCTGCCCTGCATCGGTATGAAATCCGAGGGAGAGGTCAATGGGAACTCCCAGTCCCTTGCTTCTGTCTTTATTGGGTCCGAACGGAGCGCCGTGAAGGTAGTTTCCGTATTCGGCACGTGATTGGAAATCGTCTTTGTAATCATCGTCATTATTAAGCGCATAAACAAGTGTATCAGGCATACCTGCATATTGCAACCAATAACGTGCGCCTTCAGAAAACTTTGGTCTGCCGCTGACATTACCGTTCTTTTTAACCACGGACATTCCTCCTCCGAAACGAACAGCATCGGCGCTTATCAGTTCACCTTTTAGGGCAGACTGATTGCTTAGTTCAACACTCCCCGCTTTGGTGTTCTTTCCTTTTTGAAAGTGAAACGTGCCCAGATAGAACCATGTTGAGCCACCGATTTTCTGGTTAACGGAAAACAAAGTGACGCCGCCGGTGTGTTTTACGGAATACAAAGCAGCAGATGTATTAAACAGCGAAGCATGATAGGTTATATAGACGGCATAATCTCCATTTGCCGGGAATTCAGGGGTCCAGTGGAATGCAGCAGTTTCTTTAACGTCGGTTTCGGCCGTCCTGAATGTTCCGGCAAGAAAGGGGTTTTCTTTATCTTCCAACTCTTTATGTGGCATTGCAAAACCGGTTTCTTCTCCATATTTGAACAACTTGTGGTTTCCCGTTTCAGCATAGCGGTTTGTTTTATTATCCGTGCTGTTGTCGTTATCAACCACAACTTCGTTTATCTGCCAATCGCGCTCACGCGGAACGAAGACATTGGCTCCCGCGTTTTCAAGCATGGGGATCAGGAATGGAATACAAAAAGAATACGGAAGCAAATCTTCCACGGATTGGAACATGCGCGGACGCTGCCATTCCCACCGATCAATTTTATTATTGTAATACCACCCGTGACTGGGCCACAGAACGATGTTGCGGTTTTGCAGTCCTTTGGATATATTATAAGGTTTGCTAAGACCCCGCACTACCTGTTGCGCTGGTAAAGTTGCATTGCGATATTGCCGGGTATCATCACGCAGCACCAGCCTGGACCTATAAAAATTCGGGATAAGTTCATTGATCTCATAGCCAAGTGTAATTATCGAAACATGATAATCGGGACGCGAAAGCAGATGCAGAATGGTGTCTTTTAATTCTTTTACTACCGCTTCACGGAATGGCTGTGCGGCAAAATGATCATTACAGTACAACACAATCGTCTTGCGAACTGTATCTATCCGGTAGCTTTCGACTTTTGAATCGATCGGTAATGGAAACGAAAATTTCGCTTTGATAAACGCAACTCTTAACAGCGAATCAGTGGGAGCAAGTTTGTGAGCATTGACGGGCTCCGGGTTAACCTGTGACGGACCATGAAAACTCTGGTGCAAAGAAGAATCAGCAAAACCTGCCTGCATCCAAAGAAGAACAAGGCAGACCCAAAACAGCCGTAAATGACGAATTTGAAAAAACATTTCAGTTACACTATTGTACCGATAGGATTACCCTACCCGATAACCGGAAACGCGAGAGTGAATTCAGTTCCTTTTCCCTTAATGCTGTTGACTGAAATTTTTCCGTCATGCTTCTCCATCATTTCCTTGACAAGCAGCACACCCAGACCTGTCCCTTTTTCTCCGGCAGTACCCAGTGTAGAGTGATTTTTGTCTATTCTAAAAATCAATTCCTGTTCGGCAGGCGACATTCCCAAACCGGTATCAGAGACTTTAATCTGCATTACGTCATTTTCCCGTTTGGCACTCACCCTAATGGTACCTTCGGCGGGTGTAAACTTCACTGCGTTTGAAATAAGATTTTGGATCATGGAATGAAACATATTGGAGTCAGCGGTAACGAATAGACCGTTTTCAACCTCGTTAATAATGGTAATTCGTTTTTTAATTGCCACCGGCTCAAACATGGTTATCAGATTATGTGCTTCTTTCCACAGGTTAAGATTTTCCTTAAGCATCTGCCAGCGGCTGGTTTGCAGCCGTGACCAGGACAACAGATTTTCAATGAGATTGTAGGTATCCCTAAGTGTCTGATTCATGGTTACCAGATAATGCTTTGATTCCTCACAGGTTAAAACGTCTGCATCCTCGACCATGATGGAACTTAATCCAAGCAGGCCATGGAAAGGACTCTTCAGGTCGTGGGCAATTATAGAGAAGAACTTGTCTTTGCTCGCATTGATCTCCTGCAATTCTTTTTGCGACGCTTCAAGTTCCGCATTCACTTTTTCAATTTTTTTCGTTTTTTCTTCAAGCTGTATTTTGCTCTGTGTCAAGGATTCATTAACACGCACTAGTTCTTCATCAACCAAAACGCGATCCGTAATATTGCGGGATATCCCCACCAGCCCGATTATTTTTCCATTGCTGTCATACATCGGCGCTTTTGTCGATGATACAAATCTTACGCTGCCGTTATCCGAAATTATTTTTTCGGTTTTATCAACCAGCGCCTTGCCGGTAGCAATAATGCGCTGCTCGTCGTTGTATGCATTGTGGGCATGTTTTTCTTCATAAAAATCAAAATCGGTTTTCCCGATAGCGTCATCAGGCAAGTGGATACCCAGAACTTTTGCATGAGCTTTACTGGTTAGAATAAACCGGGATTGTGTGTCTTTGAAATAGATATTATCCGGCACATTATCAAGAAGGTTTTTCATCAGATCGCGGGTTCGTTCCAGATCGGCCGCAATTTTTTTCTCACGGGTATTATCCTCCACCAACGCCACAACAGTTTCAGGCTTACCGTCACTGCCTTTAATTGGCAGGAGAAAAAGCTTAATAAAGGAGTGTTTCTCTTTTGAAGAAACATACTCAATATCAAAAAAGCTCTGTTCTCCGGTTTCAAACACGCGGGATAATTTTTCTGTGACTCCTTGTTTGATGGCTGTATCCAAGGTAAACCAGTTAATTTTTGTTTGCTCAGCATCCGAATACCCAAAGATCTGCCAAAATGTTGGGTTGGCATAATTCAGCCAGCCTTCTTTGTCATATGAGAAAACACCAAATGGTGCATTATTCAAAATAGCGTCAACCACCGTTGAGAGCGCAGTACTTCCCGGGAGCGGCGATTTTAGAGGCTGACTCTCCGCTGCATATTCCGCAGTAAAAAGAAGAAGCGCAAAGTTATTCCCAGCCAGGGGAATGAGCTTCAGCAGAATTTTCTCCAGGTAGCTACCCGTCACAATTTTTATTTCTTCTTTGGAAACACGTACATCTCCACCTGAATTTCCGAGCAAACGAATCTCATCTAGCACATTATCTTTAAAAACATCTGCCAGAGGAATTTGATTGGTCTGTTTTATTTGCGGGAAGAGGGAAATGAAGGCTTTATTGGTGGCTATAAGACTGTTCTGAAAGAGCAGTGCTGCGGGACAGGGGTTTTCCTGATAGAACTGAAAAAACTGTGATACCAAATGAGCTTTTTTAGAACCGGTTTCTCCCGATATGCCTGATTTCGAGCTGGTCTTTGTCTGATCAGAATCATCGCTAACTGAATTTGCAGGCTTTTTTATACTAGCCATGGTTACTCACTAATTAGTAATAAACTTTGTTGTTATTCATCCAAAAAATAAACGCAGCTATGCATGTCCGGCCTTTGCGCCTCCACAATCCGGAATTTTAGGAACCGTCATTTAAATTTACATCAAAATTTGGTGTATTTTAGCAGTAATCTTAAAAAAAGTTATTTTTTAAACAACAGCAAAAATTATGTACAAAATAAAACCGAAACTGGCAGTAATCACCGGGGGAGCAATGGGGATAGGATTAGCCACCGCGAAAAGGCTTTTACGGGAGGGGGCGGGCGTCATTATTCTCGATATTAATGCGAAAGCCCTGGAAGATGCAGTCGAAAACCTCAAAAGCCTGGGAACAGTATATGGCTTCCAATGTGACATAACCGATAAAGCGCAGGTCTATTCACTGGCGAAGAAGATCACTGCTGAAATTGGAAACGTTTCAATACTGGTGAACAACGCAGGGACTGTGGTCGGCGGTGATTTCCTCGAACGATCCGACACAGATTGGGAGAAGACAATCGATATAAATCTTACTTCCCTGATCTACACAACAAGAGCATTTCTTCCCATTATGTATGAACAGAACGATGGACGTGTGGTGAACATTTCCTCCGCCGCGGGTTTGCTGGGAGTTCCAAATCTGGCAATTTACAGCGCCACGAAGTGGGCAGTTTGGGGATTCACGGAAGCAATGCGCTTTGAGGCACGAAACCGCGGAAAACACGGGGTCAAATTTTCGTCTGTCCACCCCTGCTATATTGCTCAGGGTCTTTTTCAGGGAGCAAAACTTGGATTCCTTGGCAACCTGATAGCACCTCTGCTTAAAGACCATGATGTTGTGGCAGAGGCGATAGTAGAGTCAGCAATCAAGAGAGGGAGGCATGCTCCAAAACGGCCGCAAACGGTTAATCTGGTTATACGGCTTCGGGGACTGCTTCCCGATTTCGCATTTCAATATCTGGTGAAACTCCTGGGAATTCCCCAGAGTATGCAGCATTGGACCGGAAGAAAATAAGCGTCCGGCCAAAAACGGACAGTAGGCAGAACCGGGAAAACAGTTCATGCGGATATAACTATAGTTGCCAATATCCGGGTGCTGCCAGAGAGCATAATGCACCGCAGGTTGTTGCCGCCGTTGCACTCCTAACGGTTGAGTGTCCAACATTAAAAAAGAAGACTATTGCAGCTTATACAAAGGGTTTGCAGGACACCTGACACAAAGTAAAAAGTGGTACTACCAGGATGCATATTATCCGGAATTTTCCTATGTTATGCTTTGATATAACGTTAAAAAAGACAGGATACCCGTTTCATTATATGGCAAAGTTACGTGAAAAATTCAGCGTTGATGAATGGAAAAACTGCTGCACCAGTATGTGCAAAGATTGTGCAATTGCAAAAAAGTACAAAAAAGAATACGGGAAGAAGAAGGGTGAGAAAAAGCTAAAAGAGGATAAAGAAAAAGTAACAGGTTAACCCACCCCGAGCGTTATTCACTCGTGGGGGATGTCCAAGGTGAAGAAAAAGGTTGTACCATGACCCGGTTCACTTTCCAGCCATAATTTTTTGCCGTGTTTCTCTATTATTTCTTTGCAAAGCAATAACCCAAGCCCGGTCCCCGATTCGTTAGCGGTTCCCCTGGTTGAAGTGTTGTTCGTCAAATTAAACAGCTGTGCTTTCACCTCGGGTATGATACCCACGCCTTGGTCGGTTACCGACACTATTACTTCATTCCCTGCCGCAGAAGCCCCAACAACTATTTCATTTCCTGAGTTGGAGAACTTAATCGCATTAGAAATTAAATTCCGGATCACGGTACTCACCATATATTCATCAGCGACCACAAATACATCCTGTGCTACCGATGCGTTGATGACTATTTGCTTGGCAAGGGCTTGTCCTGCAAGCTGTTTAAGAGTTTCGTTCACCAACATCGGGAGGGAAAGCTTTTTCGGTTCATAGGCCATTTTGTTGGTTTGTAAGCGGCTCCACTCCAGAAGGTTTTGCACCAATTTGAATGTGTTATCGGCTGTTTGATGAAGCAGTTTTGCAAACTTTTGCAATTCAGTACGGTCAATAGTTTCAGCATCATGCTCCAGTGCCTCAGTAAAACCAAGCAGCGCATTGAAAGGAGATTTCAAGTCGTGGGCAATAATATTAAAAAAACGGTCTTTGGTGGCAATAAGTTCGGTGAGTTCGCCGGCATAGTTTTCAACCCGTTCTCTTGCCTGCTTCAGTTCAATGTGTGTTTTTACCCTTGCAATAAGCTCTTTCTGATTGAAGGGTTTAGGAATATAATCAACAGCACCAAGCTCAAAGCCTTTTAATATATCTTCCTGACTATTCTTGGCCGTCAGGAAGAGAATGGGGATATCCTTTGTCTCGTCAGATTCTTTCAGTATCCTGCAAACCTCGAAGCCATCCATTTCAGGCATTTGCACATCGAGAAGAATAATATCGGGAAGTTTGGCGCGCGCCAGTGAAATAGCACGCTTTCCATTGGGTGCAATAGCAATCTGAAGACCGACATCGCGGAAAATATTTCCCAAGATGCGAAGATTTTCGGCAATATCATCAACTATAAGAAGTAATGGCTGCCTGACGGTTTCTGGTTTAAGTTCTGCCATTCAATAAAATTTGTATTACAACGTCTGAATATACGCAATAAGTTTTTGTAATGCTGTCTCAATTTGCAGAGTATCGAACGTCTCTGCGGACCTGAACACCGCCGCGCTGCGAATATATAATTCGCTTTTTTTCGAAGCACCTGGAAGCTTTTGCAAGTTTGATGCCGTTTCCTGAATTTCGTCAATGACCATGCCCTCCAACAGTTCTGTCAGCCGGGGCAGGTAAAAGTTCTTTAATTGACCTATGGTATCAGCGGACAATTCCATATAGGCAATCTCTTCTTCCGGTTCTGGTTCAACTGCCGGCAGAGTATTTTCGTCCGGGATGCTGAATTTTAAATATTTCATCAGCTCCTGCATAAGAACATTCTTCGAAAGTGGTTTATGCAAATAGCCTTCTGCAAGTGCCTGCACTTTAACTTTATCTCCCTGCAAAACGGAAGCGGTAACAATGACGATAGGGATATGTTTTGTAATCTCGTTTGTGCGGATATTTTTGATGGCCTCGTAGCCATCCATGATGGGCATCTGCAGATCCATGAGAATTAAGTCCGGGACAAGTTTTTCAGCCATCACACAACCCTCTTCACCATTGGGTGCTTCATAAAGCTGAATGTTGTGCGGTTCAAGATAGCCCCTCACCACGCGTCTGTTGGATTCATTATCTTCAACTATGAGAATTTTTTCATTGGAGAATTGAAGTGTTTCGACATATTCATCGAATGTATGGTCAGGAACTTCAATGATCGCGGGTTTCAATTTATCAAACACCACAGTAAAAACCGTACCTTCACCGGGAGCACTTACAAAGGAAATATCGCCATTCATCAGTTTTGTCAACCGACGCGTGATAGTTAACCCCAAACCTGTACCGCCATATTTTCTGGCGCTCTGCCCTTCCTGCTGATGGAACGCCTGGAAAATTCTTTCTTTTTCACTGTCCTGGATACCAATACCTGTATCTTTAACTTCGATGCTGAGGCGATATCCGCCTGCATCCGAAACTGAGGGTTCCACAGCCACATTGCAGGAAACAAATCCCCTATGAGTGAATTTTACAGCATTGCCCAGAAGGTTGAACAATATCTGCCGGAGACGAACTTCATCCATAAGCAAAACGGAGGTGCCATGAGATGTGCAGGCATGCTGGAATCCAATGTTTTTTATCGAGGCCTGATATTCGAATATCTTGAAAAGATCTTCACAGACGCTGCGAACATCACTGGGATAGTATTGTATATCGAGTTTGCCGGCTTCTATTTTCGAAAGATCAAGTATATCGTTGATCAGGGTGAGAAGACTTCGTCCTCCTTTTTCAATCCCGTCAATATAGTCCGCGGAAACCTCATCCAGTTTGCGACGTTTAACCAGTTCTGCGAAACCGAGTATTGCATTCATGGGAGTGCGAATTTCATGACTCATGTTGGCAAGGAATTCGCTTTTAGCCCGGTTGGCCCGGTCAGCTTCATTTTTCGCTTCAATAAGTTGAAGAGCAGCTTCTTTTTGGGCAGTAATATCAACCACTCCTGATATAATAACGGTATCTTCGCCAATCTTGTTTCTGAGAGAAGACATTCTGCCCCAAAACTGACTGCCGTCAGATTTTTTAAAGAGAATTTCCCTGTCCCTAACACTTCCGTTGGTGATCAAATCCTTAATGAAAGCAACCTGTTGTTCATTATCAGCGTAAAAGGGGGAAACAGCCTTTCCTACGACCGCCGCCTGGTCAACCAGGAACGTATCCGCACATGCCTGGTTCACATATAGGACATTGCGTTCTTTTATTCCTGTCAGCAAAATAGGAAACGGCATAAGATCCATTATCTTAGTGAGTCGTTCTTCGTTTGCTATCAACATTTCCTCAAAGCGTTTTCTTTCCGATACATCCCGCAGCGCAACAGCAATCCCGGTTACGTCGCCAGACGAACCAGTTATTGCTTCGGCATTTGCTTCGAGGCTTATCACTTCCCCGGTTTTGAGCACCACACGGCACTCCATGGAGCCGGGAACACCGCGGATCATAAGCATCTCAAGCTGAATCATGATGCGTTCACGATCCTCTTCCAGGATGAACTCAAGATAGGGTCTGCCCATCATCTCTTGTACATCGGCGTCAAAAAGCTTTAACCCTGAGGGAGAAATAAAACTAATGTTCCCTTCAAGCGTAAGAATGAGAATGGGGTCCGGTGAAGCAGCAAGAATGGATCGATACAGTGCTTCGGACTGATGGAGCTTTTCAGCAATTTCCCGGCTTTCGGTAATATCGGTGCAAACCATGAATGCCGCGAGCAACTCACCCTCTGTGCTATAGATTGGTGATGCGTTAACTATTTCCCATTTTTTCTTTCCGCTTTGGGTTATTACCCCAAGCAATTGATTTCGTACTTCGATTCCCTGCAATACCCTATTCAGCGGCTTTTCATCCGGCGGGAGGAGCGACCCGTCAGGACAAATATCTACCCAATTTTTGCTGATAGCCCCTATATCCAACCCATGAAACTCTGTTTCGCCAGGGATTTCCAAATATTCCTTAAAGGCCGTATTAACCACCAGAAAGCATTTGTCAATTGCAGAGACTAATAACATAGGAGTAGGGGTTTGTTCGATAGCCGTTTCAAGCCTCATTTTTGTGTTGGCAATGGTTCTTTCTGCTTCGATTTTTTCCGTGATATCCCTAATAACAACAAGTCGTCCTATTTTCCTCTTATAGGGAAATGGCCGTATACTAATCTCTGCCATTATCGCTCTGCCATTCACCGCTCTGAGTGCAAGACGGAATTCACCTTTTGGATCATTACTCAGACTGTTGCGAATGGCCTCGCGCTCGATATCATCAGCAATGAATTGCACGGTTGGCTGCCCAATAAGCTGACTCTTGGAGAACCCACTTAAATCAAGCAGTTTGTCGTTGCATTCCACTATAAGCCCATCAACACTCACCAGCAGTCCCTCAAATAAACTGTTGGTTAAGTGATTGAAAAAGCTCTCATTTTTTTTCAGGGCTCGGAAGCGGTAATACAAAACAAGTCCCAGCATAAGAAAGATCAGAACCAACGAAAAGAGAAATATTTTCTCGGCTTTATTCTTCTCTTTAAGCGTTTCAATTTCTTTCTCCTTCCCCAACATCTCGGCCATATTCTTCAAATCGGATAATCTTTGCTGAGAATTCAGCCTGCTTAGCGAATCGGAAAGTGTTGCCACAATACGCAACTGCAGCAATTCGTTTTTAAGATCTCCCTTTTTGGCATACAGGCTCACCAGCAACTGTCGGCTGCTATATTCTTCTTTGAGAAATTGATACTTAGTTTCCACTGCGAGGGCTTGATTCAGCACTGCGAGAGCATCTTTTATCCTTCCTGTGCGGGAATAAAACGCACCAAGGTTATAAAGTGATATCGCATAATTAAGTATTCGCGGTGTGCCCACTGTTGCATTTACTGCTTTTTTATAGTAACTCTCTGCTGCGGGAAGATCCCCTATGTTGATCGCAATAGCAGCAAGTCTGGTTAAAGCTTTGCCAAGTAACACATAGTCTTCGTCCTCATTCTTTTCAGCACGAAGAATAATGTTATAGGTTTCAGTAAGATAGTATTTGGAACTGTCATATTGCTGTCGTGCCTGGAACACGGTTCCGAGATAATAGAGCGTTTGAGCCAGCAAACTTTTATCGTGCATATTCCGGCTTGCAACAAGGGCTTTCCCAAAGCATATGTAAGCAGAGTCGATATTGCCCGCCTCACGCAGATTGATACCCATATGGTCATATGCAAACGCAAGTCCCCGGGCATCGCCCATTTCCATAAATGCCTTGCCGGCTTTATCGAAAAACCCGCGTGCCGAAGTATATCGCTGTTGACGGTAATAGACCATGCCAATATCCAGCAGGGAGTAATTTAACTCCCGGGTTGCGTGGAGATCCTCGTACATCCTGGACGCAGTGAGGTAATTCTCCATTGCCAGGCCATACAGCTGAAGCCTTGCATAGGCATTTCCGATTTTTGAATAGCAATAGGCAGCCCGGAATACATACTTAAAACGTTTGAATTCATCACAGGCATTCTTAAGATTGGAAATAGCCTCCTGAGGCCGGTCAAGCAAAAGAAGCTCAGCCAATTCAAGGTGCGTGCTTGCAGCCAAGGTATCGGTTCTTACTCCTGTTCCATAATGGGCAATAACATTACGCAGGCTATCTTCGTTTTGGGCATAAAGAAGGGGAGATAAGCAGGAGCTTAGAAGGAGTAATAGTACAACCGTTAATCTTTGCATGATGGTATGGGGGAAATCTCCGCCTTTTAGTTACAGATCGGACAATTAGTTACTTATTATCGAAATTCAAAGAAATAACTTAATAGGCTGGGAATGCCCATAAACCTTTTTCGGCCATTTATTTGGGTATTCAGGGAAAAACAAGCCATGGCATCCCGCATATGGAGCACCATGGCCAAAAAAAGTTGGGTTTATCCCGAAAACGCATTAACAGCGAACTTATTGCACGAGTATGTGAATTTATTTAGACTAAGACCCTCACCCTTGCTCCCTTTCCCAAAGAGCGAGTAAAGCCTTAATACCCGATACTTATTTAGGTTACCGATTCTGTCTTTTTCTAATGCACGGTTAGGGTTTATTTATTCTTTATTTGCTCGTAAAGGGATTTTGCCTCGGCGGTAAAAGAATCATCATCGATGTCCAATTTAGGAAGCAACGTGATCTTTGCCAACTGTTCCTTTGCGCGGGCCCATTCTTCTTCTTTAATCAACGCTTTTCCATAATCCAGGTGGTACATCTTGAAATCGGGACGCATATCAACTGCTTTTTGGAATTCCTTTAAGGAGACATCCATGTTGGCCCATCCCAATCCAAGCGGCCAACGGACAATTTTTGACTTTTCGCAGACCTTGGCGTGTGTACGACCCAGTACATAGTGACAGGCAGCCATAGTCTCTTTATCGCCATTATTCAACTGGATTGCTTTTTCAATATCGGCCTTGACATCATTGACCAGTCCAATTGCGGTGAAAACCCCTTTGAAGAGCGCTATCCGGCCATTGACGATTGCACGACGGAGATAGGACACACTTTTATCCGGGCCCAGTTGCACTGCATGATTTGCATAATTCAGTGCCTCCTGATATTTGGCAAGTTGTGCCTGTTTCTGCTGGTCGTTGGATGAGGGCATTTCCTGACCAACATAAACGTAGCTGCGGCTGATCCGCCAGACCACATCCCAATTGTTTTTGCTCAACTTGTCTGCCTGGAAAAGCTTTTCCAATGCTTTCTGGTTATTAAAATCCTTCATGGACAGTTTATCAGCCTGAGCAATCAGCTCCGCCACTGTTTGGGAATATCCAACAGAGCTAAGGCCGAGGACAAAGAACAGAATAAGAACTTTAGATACTCTTTTCATACGCACTCCGAAATTATTAGCTATTAGTAATTAACACACCTGTACCAAACACCGGGCTAAGTACCCGCAACATAAAGTCTATAACATCCGTAAAAAGCAATTATTCGTTTTTAGACATCCTCAAGATAGTTCAAATCTTCACCAAATGTTTCCTTCAAATGATAGAGCGAGAACAGAGCAACAACGACAACAATTATTCCCACAATCAGCGCACCGCTTTTCATGCTATGGAACATATCCCGGAAAAAAGTAAACCCAAAGGTGATGGGGATAACCGCACCACGCACAAAGTTGGGTGCCGTTGTTGTAACAGTTGCACGGAGATTTGTGCCGAATTGTTCAGAGGCAATGGTGCTGAACACCGCCCAATAGCCAATGCCATAGCCAAGCAACACACAAAGAGTGTAGAAATTGGCGGCAGTTTTCCCGGGAAAGAAAAGATAGACAGCCACCAGCAAGGCAGTAACCAGCGTGAAAGCCAGAACAATTTTTTTGCGGCTTTTCATCATCTGACTGATAAATCCGCTAATGAAGTCGCCAAAGATGAGCCCGGTATACGTAAACAGCACCGCGCGTCCTGCAAGAATGGGGTCACGATAACCCAACTCACGGGCGAACTCCGGGGAGAAGGTGATAAGCACACCAACGACGAACCAGATGGGCAGGCCGATGGCAATGCAATTGAAATAGCGTTTAGCCCTGTCAAACGAACTGAAAAGCGCGAGGAAATTTCCTTTTGAGACGTTCTCTTTTTTTACACTCTGGAACATTCCCGATTCGGACATTTTCATTCGCAGGATGAGAAGCATAAATCCAAGAGCACCGCCAAACATGTAAGCAACTTTCCAATCAAACACCTCGCCAACAACGGCGGCGAAAATTGCACCGGTAACGCCGATGGAGGCCACGAGGGCAGCACCATAGCCACGCGTTTCCTTGCTCATCACTTCGCTAACCAGGGTTATGGCAGCACCAAGCTCTCCGGCCAGGCCGAACCCGGCAATGAACCTGAGCACCGCATATTGCGTAGTGTTTTGCACAAAGGCATTGGAAAAGTTTGCGAGCGAATAGAGCAGGATGGAACCGAACAAAACGGAGATGCGGCCTTTCTTGTCGCCGAGTATTCCCCAGAATATGCCGCCGAGCAGCATTCCGCCCATTTGCATATTGAGCAAAAGCGCACCTACGCTAACCTGATCAATAACGCCGATGGCGGTGAGGCTGGGTTTGCGTACGATACTAAAGAGAATCAGGTCATAAATATCAACGAAGTAACCAAGCGCGGATACCACAACAGTTAAATTAAAAAGTTCTTTAAGATGGATTTTCTGTTCTTGCATTGCCTTTTGCAACAATTAATTAATAATAACGCAAAATAGAGCGGATTGTGGTTTTAACAAAATGGTTTAAATGGCGAGCTGTGTTGTCAACTTAACATGAATCGGCAGATGCTGCATATAAATGGTGTCTCATGCAAGACGAGTTAGGTGGATCCCCACCCCGCCAGAAGCGGGATTTCGGTTGCGCTCAACTTTCGCTGGAATGACACTCGTCACAAGTTTAATTACATTGACACAATTGCCCAAAAGCAAGTGAGGCCTTACTCCATGATACTTATGTAAATCATGGCCTTTGTCTTTCCGCAAAATATGGTTAAGGCTATATACCCTGCTTCCACCCAGAAGGAATTGGACACGTTATGTACAAATAAAGCGATATTTTCAAAGGGTAATTATATTGACCATGTGCTAATTCTGGACTGGCAATTACAATTTTCCCTATATTTACATATAAAACTACCATAAATTTGAAGGCGCACACGTATGGACCTATTAAAGCTTCTTTCTGTTCAGGATCAAAATTTTGGTTCTTCAACCGGACTCGAATGGGGAACCACCACCACCGAAGGCGAATTGAAAATACCGTCTCCTGTTGACGGCAAACATATTGCTTCAGTTTTTCAATCATCAGAAAACGATTATAAAAAGATAGTTGAAACGGCGCAGGCAGCATTTCTGCAATGGCGCACTGTTCCCGCACCACAACGCGGTGACATTGTACGGCAAATTGGCTTAAAGCTGCGCGAGTACAAAAAACCACTTGGCGAATTGGTCTCTTATGAAATGGGCAAGTCCCTGCAGGAAGGCATGGGCGAAGTACAGGAAATGATAGACATTTGCGATTTCGCGGTTGGGCAGTCACGTCAACTTTACGGCTTCACCATGCATTCGGAACGCCCCGGCCATCGCATGTACGATCAATATCATCCGCTTGGCATTGTTGGAATAGTAACCGCATTTAATTTCCCGGTTGCCGTGTGGGCATGGAATACGATGCTGGCTGCAATCTGCGGCGACGTTGTTCTCTGGAAACCTTCTTCCAAGACACCGCTTACCGCAATTGCAGTACAAAAGATAGTCGGCCAGGTGATAAAAGCCAACAATCTGCCCGAAGGAATTTTTAATCTTATTGTTGGGAAAGGTTCATCTGTCGGCGAACGAATGCTGCACGATCCCCTCATTCCTCTTATCTCAGTAACGGGCTCAACTCCCGTAGGAAAACATGCGGCTGAAATAGTTGCAAAACGGTTTGGCAGAATGATTCTTGAACTGGGCGGAAACAATGCAATCATCATCACGCCTGATGCTGATCTCAAGCTCGCCATACCCGCAGTAGTATTCGGCGCAGTGGGCACTGCCGGGCAGCGCTGCACCAGCACCCGGCGACTCATAGTGCATGAATCGGTATATGATAAAATTGTGCAATCATTGGTTAAAGTGTATGGAAGCCTCAAGATAGGCAATCCGCTTGACGAACATAATCACGTTGGACCTTTGGTTGATAAAACTGCAGTCGCAGCGTTTGTCAAAGCACTGGAAACCTTAAAACAGGAAGGCGGAACCATATTAAGCGGTGGTGAAGTATTGACAGGAGCCGGATATGAATCCGGATGTTACGTGCGCCCCGCAATTGTGGAAGCAAAAAACCATTACAGCATTGTGCAGGAAGAAACCTTTGCACCGATACTCTACATCATAAAATATTCAGGCGATGTTGAAGAAGCAATAGCCCTGCAAAACGGCGTTGTGCAGGGACTGTCCTCATCAATATTCACCAACAACCTCCGTGAAGCAGAAACGTTCCTTTCGGCAAAAGGCTCCGACTGCGGAATAGCAAATGTGAATATTGGAACATCCGGTGCTGAGATTGGCGGCGCTTTTGGCGGCGAGAAGGAAACCGGCGGCGGAAGAGAATCAGGGTCGGATGCATGGAAACAGTATATGCGCAGACAAACCAACACTATCAACTATTCCACAAGCATGCCGTTGGCACAGGGAATAAAGTTTGATATAGAATAGTTTGTCTTAGTGAAAAAGATATTACTAAATAGTATTGGCAGTCTATGTCAAAAATAAACGCCGAGTGGCACAGGGCAAACAAGATGCCCAAGAATCCTACGCTGGATCAGCGCATTAAATGGCATCTGGAACATGCCAGAAATTGTTCCTGTCGTCCTCTGGCCGGAAAAATTCTGGAAGAGATAAAAAAAAGAGGACTGAAAGTATAAATATCCGTAGATATACTTCGTTGGTAACTAAGGTGAAAACAGAACTCACCCCCTGTCCCCCTCTCTTGAAAAGCGAGGGAAGGGATGCGTCATTTTTGGGTTTTGGCTCGTCCAGGTGAGGTATTAGGGTTCAGTTGTACGATCAGGAGGTTTTTGGAAGTACTGCTAACCGGTCTTATGTGTGCTTTCAAAAAGGCGGGGAATGGTGAACTTTATTTCAAAAGTTCGAAGGCGGTTTTAATATCTTCCGCTACCATTTTTCTCTTTGCCTTTTCAATCAGGAAATTTTTTCCCGTTGGTAAATAAGACGGGAAAACCCGAATGTTGCCGAAATAGAATTTGCCGCTCCTTATTTTATAAGTGGATCCCGGTAGGATCACTCTCTTTTTATTAACTCTTCGCGAAATACAATTCAGCGCTTTAATAGCCGCATCCCCCATCAGCAGGATAACTTTGGTGTTGGGGAACATATTCAATTCTTCTTCAAGAAGGGGAGAGAATTTTTCTATGGTTTCGGTGGGAACGGTCAATCCTTTTCTCGGCTCTTTAATGGCCGTGGTCAAATAAAATCCTTTTTTAACAATATCGCTGATGCCTGCGACCTTGATGCCTGCAGAATTAAATGCATCAACGGTGTTCGTCACAAAAAGTGAGTCGGATGAGACATAAAAATAATCATTTTCATTTGCGGGGGGTGCTTCACAAATCATAACAGCCTGGATTTTTTCCGGATGGATATCCGCTGAAATAAAAAAATTCTTATTGATTGCAGTCATAACCGTTAACCTCCTGTTAAAAAATTTTAAGCGATCCACTTCCCTGACCTTTTTTGTCTGCATTGAACCATCAACAGGTTTCCTTATGGTTTTCCGACACCTCTTTATTCCAACTCCAGACTATACCCAAAAATTACGCAATCCCGACTATTCAATCAATAAATATTCAGCGATAATTTTTACCTTAGCGTAAAGAATAAAATGTGATTTTCGGAACCGGAATTTTGCCGGAAAACACCAACTTCAATTTTGCATTACCGCCGAAAGGCAAATTAATTTTATGACAAGCAGAGAAAGATTTTAACTTGGAATACAGAAAATTCGGGGACAATGATTTTAGCGTTTCCGTTTTGGGCTTCGGGGCCGGGCACATTGGCGGCTCAGAACTCACGGACGGTGAAGCATACACGCTATTAAACGCCGCCGTTGATGCGGGCATTACGCTCATCGATACGGCGCGCGGTTATGGCTCGTCCGAAGAACGCATAGGACATTTCCTCAAACAGCGCAGGGGCAGCATCATTCTTTCCACGAAGATCGGGTATGGCATCCCCGGATTTGAAGACTGGACTTATGATTGTATCACCGCAGGAGTTGACGCCGCGATGCAGCGTTTGCAAACTGATTATATTGATATTGTACATCTGCATTCGTGCCCACTTTGGATACTGCAAAAGGGAGAAGTAACCTCAGCACTTCTGGCCGCCCGGCAGGCTGGCAAAATAAGAGCGGCAGCGTATTCAGGAGAAAATGACGAACTCACCTTCGCAATAAACAGCGGAGCTTTTAATTCGGTGCAAACATCGATGAACGTCTTCGATCAAAGAAGTGCACAATGGTATATTCCTGAAGCGATCAGGCGAGGACTAGGAATAATAGCAAAACGCCCATTGGGAAATTGTCCCTGGAAATTTATGGAGCGTCCCGCAGGCCAATACGCAGAAGACTATTGGGTAAGAATGAAAACCATGCAGCTTGAATTTGGCGATGCGTGGATGAAAACAGCGATGCAATTCACCGCGTTCCACACAGGTGCGCATTCACTGATCATAGGGACCAACAAAACCGAACATCTCCTGAACAACATTAAGATGCTTGAATCGGGTCCGTTGGCAGATGATATTTTGGAAAAGATATTAACGTCATTTGGTCCTCATGAAAATGAATGGCCGGGACTGATATAGGCGGAGTGCATAAGGGCCTAATAGTTTCAAAAAAGCCGAGGGAATGGAAACTGAGTCAAGATGATTACAAGGATTAGGGGCCTTGCATTTCCAGCCACCTGGCGAGTCATGGCATTGTGATCGTTTTTGCATATTCACTTATAACGCCGGGCGCTGGAATCTGTGCCGGGAAAAATGACCGCCTTGTTCCTGAGCGTTCATAGTGTTCATAGTTGGAGAAGAGAATATTGCGAATTTAGACTGGAAACGAATACTATGTACGATGTGTACGAATTTAACGGTTTTTTGACCACAGATTAACCTGATTCAGGATGATTACGCTGATTGAGAAGATGACTGCATTGTGCCGGTGCGGTAATAGTGGTTATAGTTGATGGCAAAAAATGTTTCGAATAGAGCGTAAAAACGCAAACTATAACCACTATTACCACTATAACCACCATTCCGTTTATTTGTTTTTGGGAATCTACACAACCCCGAAAATAATGTCACTACAATAATGCCACCCTCTCGGGGTTTGGAAGCGGTGGATCGGGCCACTTCGACTGTGCTCCGTGACCTGGAGAACACACTGACCGGGGAAGCTTTTACCAGCTTATGGTGAGTTTACCGGTTATTGCGGAGTTTTACCGGGGGTGGTAAGAGTCCCGGAGTGGAAAAGATTTGAATTCAGATCAAAAGAGGCCATTTCTGATTTGATTTTTCGAACTTTTACCGGTTTTACCACTTTTACCGGTATTTTGGTACTTTTTGGTGCTTTCGAATTCACCCTGTGTCGCAGCGAATCCATCCCTGCCTCCTCTTTCGTTAAGGGGAGGTGTGTTGGCGGCGCGGAAAATTATTATTGAATTACCGGTTTTACACCTTCTTCTAATGCTTGTTGGAACCTTATTGCAGTGTGGCCGCAACGGACATTGGTTGACTGTCAGATGGAGTGACGGACAAGTTTTCAAAGAACACGTACAGAATCTTGAGAATTGAGATTGTGGAAATTAATGAGGGGTTTGTGCAGGCTGCAAGATGCTCCGTGCAGGTGCATGGCGCAGTGCACAACGTAGTGCGGCGTGCACTAACCGTCTGAACTATGATTTTTTCGATTTGTGTGATTTATGTGAGTTGGAAGGGTGCTGGTGCTGGATAATTGTTCTGAAGCTGTCTCAGTGGAACAGCTTCAGATGATTGTTCATGAATTACTCTATCACGCATGTTACGCAAATACATGTGTGGAATTACGGAACAAATGAAATGTCGGCGGCAAACCAGCAACCAGTGATAGACGATTCTTCGATTGTTGCATCGGTTCGCCCCGCCTTCTGGGATGTAAGATCTCAGTGATCCATTCTCCGCGGAGGTCCCCCGCGTCCGGCAAGACGCATAGGCGTCAACTTAAAAGAGTGTAATTAGACTCCGTTCGCAGAATCGCTAACAGCTAACTGTCGTAAGAATGGGTTGTCAACGGACGTTTTGATTCTCTGCTGTATGAGCAATGCATTAAAAACGCGAATTGCAAAAATTCATTAATTGCTGATGCTTCCCAAGGCTTGAGGAAGGTAGATTTCCGTTTTCACGGGAATGACATTTGTTCATCGTGTTCGTTAAGTTGAAGCGTATGCGCAAGACGGGATGAGACAGTCATTCATGTTGTGCACTTGTCAGGGCATCGACGTGCCTGTGCCGGCACGACGCCATTAATGGCTTCGTAAAGTTGACGTCCTCTTTTCCTAAAACTGCAAACGCCCGTTTCCGGGCGTTTGAGTGTACTACTATTTTTACTTAGAAGGAAGGAAAATAGCAAATGTTGCAGTTACGCTTCTGAAGCAAAACCTACATCGGTGGTCTCTTCTTTGGTGAGCACCTTATCCAGGTCCAAAAGAATCAAAAGGCGGTCTTCAAGCTTTGCCACGGCAGTGATATAGTCGGCATCGATGCCGGCAACCAGTTCAGGTGGTTTTTCTGTAATGTCCCTCGAGATACGCAGCACTTCGCTGACCGCATCAACAACAAACCCAATGGTCTTGCTGACAATTTCCACTACAATGATGCGTGTGTTTTTGTCGTGCTGCTTTTCAGGCATTCCAAGCCGTTTCCGCAAATCGACTATGGGAATCACCCTGCCGCGTAAATTGATAACGCCCTCAACAAAATCAGGAGCGTTGGGTACTCTTGTTATTAACGTCATTTTGTTGATCTCCTGGACTTTCAGAATATCAACGCCAAATTCTTCTTCCCCGACTTTAAAGCTTACCAGCTGAATAAGATCAGTGGCATCTTTTTTTGAATTATCTGTCAGGCCCATTTTCAATGCTCCAAAAAATTAATTAAACAATTAGTGTTTAGCAGCCAAATATGATCTTTTCCCATCTCTGGTTTCAGCCAGAAGCTCAAACCGGGTAAGCATTTCCTGCAATGTTCCGGTCAGGCGATACAGGTTCTCGGCAGATTTGCTTATCTGCTGAATTCCCTGAGCGCCCTGCTGGCTGACATTGTCAATTTGTTCGATCACACGGCTGATTTCGTCGTTCGCAACCGATTGAGATTCCGTGGCAATAGCCAGTTGTTCCATACGCTGGGCATTCTCCATCGTAATATCGATGATCTCCTTCAAGGCCTCACTGGCCTTTGCCGCAAGCGCCTTTCCGTTCTCAACCTCGACGGTGCCTTTTTGCATAACGGTCACGGCATCATCGGTATCGTGCTGAATTTTTTTGATCATACCCGAAATTTCCTTGGTTGCCTTTGAAGTGCGTTCTGCAAGTTTCCGCACTTCATCAGCCACCACGGCAAATCCTCTTCCCTGTTCACCTGCACGGGCGGCTTCAATAGCAGCGTTGAGTGCAAGCAGGTTGGTCTGGTCGGCAATGTCGTCAATAACCTGGACAATTTCGCCGATCTGATCGCTGTTTTTGCCCAGTTCCTTTACAGAGCCGGCAGACTGCATCATAACTTCAGAAAGCTTGTTAATGCCGTTGATGGTTTTCCAGATCACGTCACCGCTTTCCTTGGCCTTCGATCCGGCATTTTTTGCACTCACACTGGCCAGCTTGGCATTTTGGGTGTTTTCGGCTCCGGTTTTTGCCATTTCCTCAACTGCGCCGGCAATTTCCGAAGTTTGTGAGCTTTGCTCTGTTGCACCGGCAGCCATTTCCTCGGCGCTGGAAGAAATTTGCGAAGCAGAGGCAGAGAGTTCAGAAGCCGCCTCGGTAACGCTGGTCATTGCTTCACTAAGGTTATCAACCACCTTATTCAGGTTATCTGCCATCCGCTGATAATCTCCCAAATAGGAGGTTTTCATATGATAGCGCAAGTCGCCGTTTGCAATTTTCTCGAGCATTTGAAGTGCTTCATTAATAGGGTTGGCAATAGACTCAAGCGAAGAATTCTGATTGATAATAAATTTTTTCCAATTCCCGTTGAAGTGTTCCGTTTTGCCACGGAATTGCAAATCGCCATTTTGGTTAGCCTGAATGATCTGCCCGGTCTCTGCGAAGATCATATCGATAGTATCGATAACGGAATTGAATTCTTCCGCAAGCTTGTCTTTGCCGGAAGCACTTGGTACACGGTCAAAAATTCCTTCGGCGATGTTTTGGGCAGCAATGATTTTTTCATGCTGGGCTACCCGCACTTTTTCCAACAATTCGGCCAAGTCGCCAAACTCATCTTTCGACTCGCTTTTCACCTCATTTTCATAATCACCCAAGGCAAACAGTTGCAAATCAGCCGATAGTTTATTGATAGGTTTTGAAATGGTTGGGGCCAGCCAGAACGCGCAAATCAGGAAAACAGCGCATCCAATAAACATTCCAATCATCGTTAGCATCTGGCTCATGCTTGTTTTCTGTTTAAGGTCGCCTTCAATTTCGTCTGACCGTTCCTGCAGGCTGATGCTGATTTGACTCAGGTTCTTTGCAAGTTGTTTGCCCACCTCTTCGCCGGAAGAAGTTGCCACCACCGCGGCCATTTCAAAATCCTTCATCATCCCGGCGCTTATGATGGCATCGGCAACAACGTTTTTATAATTTTTCCAGATTTTTTTGACACTCTTGACCGTTTCGCCCAATTCCGGAGTGTTTTCATACTTATCCAGCTTCGCTACGAGAGTATCAATTTGTGCTTTTTGTTTTGTGACATCCTGAAAAAATGCTGGAAAGTTGGGTTCGAATTCCTTGATGGAAAACTTAAGAAGGGTGAACTGTATTAAATTGAATTCCTGACTGATTTTTTGAATGTTGTCTTTGGGAACATTCACTTCCCGATAGAGAGTATCGGCAGTACTGCTAAAAGCATTTATTCTGATCAGATCATTTACTACAATAATGGTTGAGATGGACGCAATCAGCAAAAATCCGATTTGGATTTTGCGGACAAACTTAATGTCCTTCCATAATTTCATTAAATCCTCAATGAGATTAATTAAGTATCAGCTAACGTTATAATTTGAAGGTGACAGCAAGAGAAAGCTTTGTCTTGATGCTCTGACCTTTCGATTTACCAGGCGTATATTTCGCCTTTTTCGCTGCAGCAATAGCAGCCTCATCACAGCCGGCCCCAATTCCTCTTACCACTTTTACGTCGTCGACGCCACCTCGTTCGTTAACATAGATAAGAAGGAATACCCTTCCCTGAACACCGCTTTTTTTTGCAATATCAGGATAATGTACATTCTTTACAATACCTTCCATTCCTCCTACCGGAGTTGACATTTCCTCGGCAAATGGAGCATATTCTTCATCGTTGGGTGCGGCGCTATAAGTCGGGTGGTTGGCGAGTGCGATCAGCATCAGAGTTGCAATAACAAACCAATGCATGAAAATCTTTGCAGAAACATCCTGTGTTTTCACTTTTCAGTTCCTTCTGATTTCAAAAAAAATTAATAATAGTGTACTTTTGGCATTATCGAAATGTTTTTCAGAAAGTTTAGCTGTTTTGGAATTTTTTTTGAGCGGGATTTGAAACTGAAGTCCGGGGATAATTTTTGGGGAATCGCATCGTTTCCTGAGGAATGGCCGGGACAAGCCAAAAACCGGCTATTTAAATCCTGCTCCAGGATTTTCTCACCGGCCTATCACGCATGATAGGTGAGCACCGCGTCTGCTGCCCTTTTGCCGCTGAGCACTGCCCCTTCAATTGTTGCCGGCAAACCTGTATTGGTCCAATCACCGGCCAGAAATACGTTCCTGGTTTTGGGGACGATACTTTTGCGTATAGTTTCAGCTTCCGGAGAGGGAATAAACGTTGCCCGTTTTTCCTTGATCATTTTATGGGTTATGATCGCCGATTTTTGAATCCCAAAGTATTTTTCAATTTCACTGCTGAACAGATTAAACAGTTCCTCTTCGCTCAGATTGATCAGATCGTTTGCAGCACTGGTGACCGTTGTAATGTGAGTTTCGTGGTTAAATACCCATTGCATGGGTGAGTCAACAATTCCATAGAATAATTCATGCAGCGGGTTTGATTTCAGACGGAAATGGAAAGTAATGATGGATGAGAAAGCTAACCCGGATTCGGGCAGAGAAACAAGTTCACCGACGCCTTCGATTTTACTGAGCGCGTGCAACGGCGCTGCAAAGACGATCGTGTCGAACTCCTGCGAAAGACCGGATGAGTCAATCACGATAATTTTTCCCGACTGCACCTCTTCAACGCGACTTATTTTATTGCTCACCTCAATGATACCGCCATGGCCACGGATAAAGCTTTCCGCGGGCATACAAAACGTTTGGGAGAGATCGGCTCCGGGGATGATTATTCTTGCAGAAGCAGCGTCGCTTAAGAGCATTTGCCGCAATACGGATTCGAAAACTCTGGCCGAGGAAAGTTCCGGTGGGGCATTCATTGTGCCAATTGCCAGAATATGCCACAGCACCCGGTTGGCTGTTTCAGTCTGCTCAAAGCGGGTCAGCCATTGCGAAATAGTTTCATCTTCAAGTGAAAGCGGTTCTTTTGCAAAATAGAGCCTTGCCATAAAACGCAAGAGTTTCATTTTTGATTGCCGGTCAAGCAGTTTATAGCGCAGGAGTCCAGCCAACAGACCCAAGGGGTGAACGAGTGTTGACGCTTTGAGCCATGAAGCAGATTGACCGGGCAGAACAAATTCTATTGCGAGAGCCGGTTGAACTTTAAGCCGGTCAGTGGGACTTATAAGATTTAGTAATTTTATTGTTTCCCGGTAACACCCCATGAGGATGTGTTGCCCGTTATCAACAGGTTCGGGAAATGCAGCATGCCTGAAAGAAAAGACGCGACCGCCAATTTTGGGTGAGGATTCAAAAAGGGTTACGGGGATTTGCCTGGAGGAAAGATAGGCGGCGGCAGTAAGGCCGGCAAGGCCGCCACCAATGACAGCACATTGTTTCATTAATAGACTAAATTATACTTCGCCCAGACACCAAGCGAAATGCCAACTTTTTCCAATTTGGAAACCTTAATGGTATGATTAAACACATCGTATTTTTTTTGAATGATGCGTTCGAGATTCCTGTAATAGATGTGCTGCATCGCCCTGGCAGCGAACATGGATGATTTGTCTTCAAGATTCAATTGAGCCGTAGCGAGAGAAAAATATTGCTCTGCCCGCTTTGCCTGATATTCCATGAGGGCAATAAAATTAGCGTTGTAGCGTGAATTGAGGAGATCATCCTCTGAATACCCAAACATGGCAAGTTCATCAAGCGGAAGATAGATCCGTCCTCTTTTGGCGTCTTTGCTAACATCACGAATAATGTTGGTTAATTGCAGTGCAATTCCCAGGTTTTCGGCAAACAAACGGGCCGACTCGTGTTTATAGCCGAATATTTCAATGCACATGAGTCCAACGGTTGATGCGACGCGATAGCAATAAAGGTGCAGTTCATCAAAATTATTAAAGCGACTTATCTCAAGGTCCATTTCCATGCCTTTGATAAGCTCAAAGAAGAGCTCAATGGGAATGTGAAACTGTTTTACGGTAACTGCCAGTGTATTCAGCAGCGTGTATTGAGACTCATTGCGAAGTGCTTTTTCCAGTTCAATTCTCCAGTGTGTAAGTGTCTGTTCCTTGACCTCTACCGGCTCGGTACCCTCATCAACAATATCATCCGTTCGACGGCAAAAGGCGTACACAATATTCATTGCATTTCGCTTTGCCTTCGGCAGAAAGTTAAAAGCATAGTAGAAACTGCTTTTACTGTTTTTTGCTATTTCAGTGGCTGATTCGTTAACCATTAATAAATACTTTAAGTGCCAAAAAAAGAAAATCCACTTTGGATAAAGTTACTCTTTCCGAAAGTACATTATAATCAATTTTCTTAATTTTTTCCAATATATTTTTGCCTCCTGCAACTGTCCATGCTATCTCATAGCGCAATGGTGTTGGAAGACGGTTGATAAGTTCGGCTCCATCATCAAAAAGTCTTCCGGTATAGCGACACAATTCTTTTATGTGGTCATTTCCCAAATCCCCGGCTATATGTCCTTTTCCGGTTTGGTTGCTGGTCAATGTCTCATCGTTCGAATTTTTTATTAGTTCTTCACTCTCTGACTTTATTTGTACTTTATCTCCCGGAACGTAAATACGGTCCTTTTGAAGGTCAACAGAGACATCCTGCCAGAAATTGGTCAATTGCAGGGCTGTACATATTTTATCGGAGAGCAGTTTTGACTCTTCATCGTGGATTCCATGTAAGTCCAGAATGATCCTGCCGACGGGATTTGCAGACCGGTTTGAGTAATCGAGCAGTTCATCCATTGATTTATAGCGTTTTTTAACAACATCCTGCTTAAATGCACTGAGAAGTGCCAAAAAGTCAGCCGGGTTCAGGCGACGATTCCTAATAGTAGCAATCAGAGCGGCTTCAAGCCCGGTTTTCGGGTTCCCAGACAGGGCGTTCTGAAAATCCCTTTCAAAAGCATCAAGGGCAGATAAACGTTCCTCCGGAGTTGCATCGCCCTCATCTGCCAGGTCATCGGCGGTTCGAGCAAACCAATAGACCACGGCAACATCATTGCGCAGGTCTTTTTTAATAAAAAGCGAGACAACGGGAAAGTTTTCGTAATGGGAGGCAGCCAGGCGGCGTGCTTCTTTATAGCCCGCTGTTATATCCATGGGAGAAAACCTGCTGAGGGTAAGTTATTTATCATACCTGCAATATAAGAAGAGTTAACGCGGGGTTCAAAAAAACACCACCTGTGTAATTTTTGCATAAAATTAAATTTTCACAAAATCGGGGCAGAATGGATAAAACTGCCTAAATATACCTCATTTTGCCCCGAAAACCTCATATTGTTTGATTTTTTAATACCTTTTACCGAGAGCTTCTTTTTAGGAAAATCTTTATTGTTTTTCTTATCTTGGTGGATTGAATTCTACAAGATTGAGAGAGGACGACTCATGGATTTGAACTATATAAAAAAGCTAGTGAAATTGGTTGAGGAAAGTAATATTTCCGAAATAGAAGTTGAACAGAATGATTCACGCATAAAAGTAACGAAAAATGCCATTCAGACCTCCTATTCTCCGGTGATCCAGACCGGGGCCTATATTCCGGCACCGTCAGAGGCCAATCAAACGGCTCAACCCAAAACCACCGAGCCAGCAAAACCTGCCGCACCGGCAGCAAATATGCATGAAGTTAAGTCACCCATAGTAGGTACATTTTACCGCGCATCAAATCCGGAGTCGGAGCCCTTTGTTAAAGTGGGCGACACGGTTACCAGTGGTCAGACGCTTTGTATCATTGAAGCGATGAAGCTGATGAATGAAATAGAATCCGATGTTTCCGGCACAATTGTTAAGATACTGGTTGAGAACGGCAGAGCCGTGGAATATAATCAACCCTTGTTTGTAATAGAAACCTAGAGAAACGGCTGTTTTACCCTATGGCATTTAAAAAAATATTGATTGCAAACCGCGGCGAGATTGCCCTCCGGGTTATTAGAACTTGCAAAGAAATGGGCATCAAAACCGTTGCTGTATACTCTGAAGCGGACAGGGATTCACTTCACGTGAGATTTGCCGATGAAGCAGTTTGTATAGGCCCAGCGCAGAGCCGGGACAGTTATTTAAAAATTTCACACATCATTTCCGCCGCAATCATTACGGGTGCGGACGCGATACATCCGGGTTATGGTTTTTTGGCAGAGAATCCCAACTTCTCCGAGATCTGTGCCGAATCCGGAATAAAATTCATCGGCCCTTCAGCAGAGATGATCCGCCGCATGGGCGACAAAGCGGTAGCAAAAGACACGATGAAAAAAAATGGTGTCCCGGTGATCCCTGGCAGTGATGGGGTAGTTGACTCAGTTACCGAGGCACTCGGCATAGCAAAGGATATGGGATTTCCCGTCATCATCAAGGCAGTTGCCGGCGGCGGTGGCAAAGGGATGCGTGTGGTCAACGAAGAAAAAGACTTTGAAAATTTATTTCATATGGCCAGCAACGAGGCTGAATCAGCTTTCGGGAACGGTGCTGTTTATATTGAAAAGTATATCGAGAACCCCCGGCACGTTGAAGTCCAGATAATGGGTGACCAATTCGGTACCGTGCATTATTATGGCGAACGTGACTGTTCGGTTCAAAGGCGGCATCAGAAACTGATTGAAGAGGCGCCGTCTCCCGTAGTAGACAATATTCTCCGAAAAAAAATGGGCGAGGCAGCCATCAAAGGTGCTTCGTCCATCAATTATGAAGGTGCCGGCACAATTGAATTTTTGGTTGATAAATACCGGAACTTCTATTTCATGGAAATGAACACGAGAATTCAGGTAGAACACCCGGTTACCGAGATGGTTTACGAGGTAGATTTGATCCGGCAGCAGATACTTGTTGCCATGGGTGAATTGGTGGACACGCCCCCGATTGAACCTGTGGGGCATGCAATTGAATTCCGTATTAATGCCGAAGACCCCGATAAGGATTTCCGTCCGTCACCGGGCAAGATTGAATCGCTGCATTTCCCCGGCGGGTTTGGTGTCCGGGTTGATTCGCATATTTATCAGTCTTATTCAATTCCTCCTTTTTATGATTCTCTCATAGCGAAACTCATTATCTGGGGCAAGAATCGCGAATTCGCGATTAACCGTGCAAAGCGGGCTCTCGAAGAGTTCCACATCGAGCATATAAAAACGACTATTCCATTCCATCAGAAAGTGTTGGAAAACCAGAATTTTATTAACAGCGACTATGATACGTCTTTCATAGACAAAAATTTAAAATAATTATTTTCATCTCTAACGGAGCTTTATATGAATATCCCTGCAAATCTAAAATATACCAAAGAACACGAATGGATCCTCGTTGAAGGAACAACAGGAACCATAGGCATAACCGAATATGCGCAACAGGAACTTGGTGACGTTGTTTTTATAGATATCGAAGCAGGATTGGCTGAAATTGTTTCCGGCGAAAAATTCGGCGTTATCGAAGCAGTAAAAACAGTGAGCGATCTTTATGCTCCATGCAGCGGCAAGGTGTTGTCAATCAACTCCGCATTGAATTCAACCCCTGAGACCGTCAATCAGGATCCTTATGGCGCAGCGTGGATGATAAAAATTGAGATTACAAATCCTGCTGAACTGGATGCCCTGCTCGACAGCGCCGCCTATGCGGCTCTGATAGGACAATAAGTTTCTTTTCCGGCAATGGTGTCAACTTAGTGTAAACTGCAGGAAGCTGGTCATAAAATTGTCTCTGACACTGCTCGAAATAGGTAGATTCCCGCTTTCGCGGGAATGACACTCTTCACGAATATCGTTAAGTTGACACCATTGCTTTTCCGGTTAGGGACAATTGCACAGTGCGGAGTCCATGTTTGAGAGTCCGGACTGTTCTATTGATTGATTCAATACCAGGGGGGAACTCCGAAGTTGTTCCATACAATAGTTTGGAAACTTCGATTCGCATAGCTTTTGTTTATGTTTCTTTAATTATATAGCGCCAGATGCCATTAAAAAATACGCCGACTGATCCTGAATATATTCACCGGTTTGACCGGGCGAGCAGATTTGAAAAAGAAGGAAAGTACCTTCACGCCCTGCAGGTTTACCGCAGGCTTCTTGAAGAGTTTCCGGAAGAAGATTTTGCAATTGCTGCTCTGGCCAATCTTTATGAGAAACTGGAAAAGCCAGAATTGGGTCTTTTGCTTGTTGAGGAGCGTCTGACTGCGGGCCCGGATAACCTCCCCCTGAGGTTGTTTGCCGGGCACTATTTCTTTAGGCAGCAGGCATGGGATGCAACTATTGAATTCCTTGCGGCCTTTTCTCCGCAGGAAGAACCGCTGATTGCCTTTTTTGTTGGCTATTCTTATTATATGTTGAAAGACTACCAGCTTGCCAAACACCATTTTCTGATATTCATGTCGGTAAATCAGGAAAGCGAATTCCTTCAGGACGCGTTTGTCTACCTGGCTAAAGCATGTGTTCATCTTGAACAATTCAATGAAGCATTGGAATATGTGAACCGGGCCTCGGAATTTTATGCAGGTTATTATGAACTGCACTTGCTTTATGCTATCATCTATTATTATCTGGAAATGGATTATAACGCACTGGAAGCAATTGAAAAAACAGCAAAGCTTAACAAGACCGATCCGAGTGTATTCGAGTGGGGCGGGAAAATTGCCCTCAAATGCGGTGAACACAAAAAAGCTGTTAAGTATTTCCAGAAATACCGTGATATCGGAGGAGAATTGAATGCTGACTTTTATTCTAACTTTGGGATGGCATTGCTTCACACAAAAAACATCGATTTAGCGAAAAAACATTTTGAACTGGCACTGAAATTTGAGCCGGAGCACCAGACTGCAGTAACCGGCCTTCATTTAATTAATACCGAATATGTATCTTTTGAGAAATAAATGGCTTTTCACACAGATTCTCTTCTTCTTTGCACTGTGCTCAACAATAAGCGTTGCACAATCTATGGAAGCGGAAGAGGATTCGATCTTTTTCAATGGTGTTAAGCAGTTTACCGCGAAGAATTACACCACCGCCTATAAACTGTTTGACACACTGGCAAAGACCCCCGCCTGGAGAAAAAATAAAATTGAATCGCATCTCTTCATTGCCAAAATTGCTCTTGCCCGCTATCAATATCCCAAAGCCGAATCTGTTTTAAAGGAGATTCGAAAGGACTATCCGAAAAACCCCTATTTCGCTGAGACCATGTTCACGCTGACTGAAGCCTTATGGCGGCAAAAGAAAAAATTCGAAGCGTTCACCACGCTCACGCAACTGGGAATGGAAGCGGGGAATGATTCATTGCGCAAAAAAGTGATTGAAGCCACTGCTTCATTTCTAAATAAAGTCCCCGACAACGAAGTTGCATCCATCATTCAACCCTATAAAGAGAATAAACAAAACTGGGATTTTGTATCGCTCGCATTGGGACTGGCGGCCGAACGGCGTGGTGATCTCCAAACGGCAAATGATTATTTTTCCACTATTGCTTCCAAATACCCAACCAGCCGGTTTCATAAACTTGCTGTTTCCTACAATGAAAAAAAGGAAGAGACTACAACTGCCGGACAATCGTCAGGAACCCTTGCCGTGCTTTTGCCGCTGAGCGGCGATGAGCAATCTCCATCGAACGGCCCCGTGCAGGAAATTCTTGACGGGATAAAACTGGCTGTTGACCGTTGGAATGATGCACACGGGAACTCACTTGCCCTGGAAGTTTTCGATACCCGCAGTGACACCAACACTATTAAAGAAATTGTCCGCGATCTGCAGACGCTGAAAAATCTTCGTGCGATTATCGGCCCCATCTTCAGCGATGAGTGCCGGTTCCTTCTGAAACTAACCGATGACATTAAGGTACCGGTGCTTTCACCGACCGCGACCGATGAAGCGCTTACCACGTTGTCGGGAAATTTCTTTCAGTTGAATCCGCCGTTCTCCCTGCGAGGCAAGATAGCAGCACAGTATGCGTTCACCACGGAACAAAAGCACAAAATTGCCGTATTGTATTCTGAAGATCCAATTTCTGAAGTTACAGCTTCCGCATTTATTAAAGAGTTCATCAGACTCGGCGGAGAGATCGTGGAACTGAAATATAAAAACGGGCGAACCGATCTTTCCAGCGCGATGGCCCCGCTGAAGACCGGCGCAAATGATTGTGACGGTTTGTTTGCACCCATTGCGGACAAGCGACTTGTTACACCAATTTTTTCGGCTCTGACCCGTATGGGGGTTACCATACCAATCTACGGAAATCAGGAATGGGTAAGCGCACCCGGACTCGAAGTTTCTTCGGATCTCAGCTCGATGCTCACTATTGTATCCGATTACTATATTGATTTTGCAGACACAGCATTCATTGGCTTAAATAATGTGTTTTTCAAGTCAACGGGATACGAAATAAACAAAAACGTTTGCTACGGGTATGGAGCAGCACAGCTTACCATCGAATCGCTGAAGAAAACGAGCACATCACAAAATTTATCAGAAACACTCAAGACAGCGTTTTTCACAGGATTGCACAACAATTATTCATTCGACAGCAGCCGGATCAACTTCACAATAAACATTATCAGGCTTATTAACGGCAAATACTATTTGCTTGAGCGAAGAAGCGGGAACGATTAGGTTTTCACTATACTGCGTTCTAATGCAGCCCCGGGGGACTGTTCGGGCTGAGTGCCGGTATTTTTATTACACATGATCAAGATAGTTATACCATTTCATTCTTGACGAGTTGTTTCCATTCCGCCAGGTATTGCTATTTCAATATATAGTAGTTCCCCTTACACGACCCAACCCACAAACAAGAAAACCTGCACGTAAAACGTTATTAACGAGCACCCTATGAATATTTTGAATACTTCTGTTCGTTTTTGCATCTAAATATAAGCAATAGCATTTCGCTCTTAGGCGCTGGTTTTGTATTTTTCACTGGTTATTTAACCCGAAAAATGCAATAACAACGAACTTTTCGTAAAAGTGCTTGAGCTTATTAATACTAAGCCCCTCACCCTCATTCCCTCTCCCAAAGGGCGATGGTGTTAACTTAGCATAAACTGCAAGGCGCTGACGACGGAATTGTTTTTGAAACGGCTCGGATTAGGTAGATTCCCGCCTCCGCAGGAATGACGTTCGTTCATTGTGTTTGTTAAGTTGACACCATTGCCCGAAGAGCGAGGGAGGGCATAATACCTGATACTTATGTAAATTATTGCTTTCGTTTTTTCTAATGCATAACTGCCTTGCCATCCTGCGACACGAGATGCCGCGAAATGGTGAAGGTTTAATTATACAGTCAAATATTGTTTAAAGATTAAAATACGTTCAACTATGAAATTAGCACTCTGTCAGATCAACTCCATCATCGGGGATATTGAAGGAAATAAAAGAAAAATCCTTGCATGGTATCAACGCGCACAGTCCGAGAATTGTGACATAGCGATATTCCCCGAGCTTGCGCTACTTGGCTATCCACCACTGGACCTTCTTGAAAAAGCGGAGTTTAGAAACGCCGTGGCCAAAGCCGCCGAAGAGATAGTCCGCCAGTCCGGAACAACGGCTTTGCTGTTTGGCGCCATCACGGAGGACAACGACCCCATTGGCACGAATCTTTTTAATTCAGTACTGCTGTGCTTCAACGGGGAACTGCAATTCGTCCAGAGCAAAACACTCATTCCCAACTATGACGTATTCGATGAAATGCGTTATTTCGAATCAGCAAAAGATGTCGCGGTTTTCCCCTTCAGAGGCGAAACACTTGGTATATCCATTTGTGAAGATATTTGGAATGACAAGGATTATTGGAAACATCCTCTTTATACAAATGATCCGGTGAAGCGCCTTATGGATAAAGGAGCAACGCTGTTGCTTAACATCTCTGCAAGCCCTTATTCGTATGGGAAACGTGTAGAGAGGAACAACATGCTGAGCTCCCGCTGCCGCTTTGATAATGTTGCGCTGGCTTATTGCTGCTGCACGGGCGCGCAAACTGATCTTATTTTTGACGGCGCCAGCATGTGCTTCAGCAATGACGGGACTCTTGCTTTACTGGGAAAAACATTTGAAGAAGACTTTATCGTGTTTGATACAAAAAAGCAGTATCAGCCCGTAACCAATGTAGAAGGGTCTTTCGAGGAAGAAGGATACAAAGCTCTTGTTCACGGCTTACGTGACTATTTTGTAAAAATGAAATTCAAAAAAGCAGTGCTTGGCCTGAGCGGCGGCATCGACTCCGCACTTGTAGCCGTAATTGCTGCAGATGCGATAGGGCCGGAAAACGTGCACGCCATACTAATGCCTTCCAAGTTTTCCAGCCAGGGGAGCATTGATGACTCACTTGAACTGGTAAAAAATATTGGTGTATCATATTCACAAATAAATATCCAGGCGCCAGTGGGCAGCGTTATTGCCGCGCTTCAGCAAGAGTTTGACGGAAAACCCCAAGATGTTACCGAAGAGAATATTCAATCGCGCATACGTGGCGTTTTGCTTATGGCCTATTCAAACAAACACGGCAACCTGCTCCTGACAACCGGCAATAAATCGGAAGTGGCAACCGGGTATTGCACGTTATATGGTGATATGTGCGGCGCCATAGGCGTTATTGCCGATGTTTACAAGACCGAGGTTTACAGGATTTCCGCATATATTAACCGCGACCGGATCATCATTCCACAGGCGATCATCGATAAAGCACCTTCGGCAGAGTTACGTCCGGATCAAAAAGATCAGGACTCACTGCCGCCATACGATGTTCTTGATAAAATACTCAGAATGTATCTTGAAGAGAATAAAGAATACAACGAGATTATTAGTGTAATAAAGGATGAAGCATTAGTCAAACGCGTGCTTCGCCTTGTTGATTTCAATGAATTTAAGAGAAGACAGGCTGCCCCCGCACTCCGGATATCTTACAAAGCATTCGGTTACGGAAGGAGATATCCCATTGTACAAGGCTGGAGAAAATAAATGAAACAGGTATTAAAAATTTTTGTTTTTGTTTTACTGATTTTTCCCGCCCTTCTTGCCGGCTCCGGAGAACCTAAGCGCGTTTCGTTTGTCAGTTATCTGGGGCAGGATAAAATCCGTTCCGGGGATACAGTTAAAGTTCTTTTCAAAGTGACGGTTGAAAAGGACTGGCACATAAATTCGAACACGCCTTCAGAAGATTATCTGATCAAAACGGAACTTAAACTAGCCGATTCGGTAAATTTTGGATTGGCAGGTATTACGTATCCAAAAGGGAAGCAGGTAAAACTTGGCTTTTCCGATACACCGCTGTCGCTCTATGAAGGTGAGTTTTTCATCTCTGCAAAAGTATACATGAAAAATGAGCTGAAGCCCGGAGAACATTTTACAAAGGCAGTACTTTCCTATCAATCATGCAACAATGCCAATTGTGAATTCCAGGCAGAGGCCGTTGCGCCTCTTCAGTTAACCGTAGCCGCCAAAGGAGAAACCGTTAACACAATTAACGATCCCGTTTTTCAGCAATCGTTGCAGCCACCGGTGAAAGCAAAACCGGCTGAAGGCACCGCGCTGGGCGACCGCCTGGAAAGCAGCGGGTTATTTCTAAGTCTGGTGCTTTTATTCCTTGCCGGACTGGCATTAAATCTGACACCATGTGTCTATCCGCTTATCCCGATAACCATCGGTTTCTTCGGCGGACAAAGCGAAGGCAAGACTTCACGCCTGGCAGCCATGGGAGCTCTTTATCTGCTGGGAATCAGCCTCACGTATTCGGTGATTGGCGTGGTTACCGCATTGAGCGGGGCATTATTTGGAGCGTTACTCCAAAACCCACTTGTTGTGGTCTTCATAGTTTTGCTTTTTATCGCGCTTTCCCTAAGTATGTTCGGGCTGTATGAGTTTAAAGTGCCGGATTCTCTGATGCAAAAGATAGGAGATTCCAAAGGTGGTTTGTTCGGTGCGTTTTTCATGGGTTTGACCATGGGGATTGTTGCAGCGCCCTGTATCGGGCCGGTGGTGGTAAGCCTTGTTACAGTTGTGGCCGCCAAGCAGGATGCATGGCTGGGCTTTCTGTGGTTCTTCTTTCTTTCTCTTGGGTTGGGTGCGCCTTATTTTGTACTGGCAATTTTCTCCGGCAAAATTCAAAAGCTTCCCCGTTCAGGTGTATGGATGGACGCCGTAAAACACATCTTCGGTTTCATGTTGCTGGCGCTGGCCCTTTATTATGCCGGACCTTTGTTGCCAAAAATTGTGGGACACTATGCGCTACCGGTTTTTATGGTTATTACCGGAGGCTATCTGTTGTTTTTTGAAAAGGCAGGAAATAATCTTAAAGGGTTCAAAATATTTAAACTGATTTTCTCACTGCTTGTTCTTGTGGGAGGATTATATTTGCTCTATCCAAGCCAGACCGGATCGATCAAGTGGGAACCATATACAAAGGAAGCGTTTGAAGCCGCAAAAGCAAAACAACAACCTATTGTGCTTGATTTCTATGCAGATTGGTGCATCCCGTGTAAGGAACTTGACAAAGCAACCTTCTCTGATCCGGGAGTGATAAGTGAATCCTCCGGGTTTGCTGCATTCAAAGTTGATTTAACGAGCGCCACCTCGGAATCAGCAGTCTCTCTTACAAAAGAGTTTAAGATAACCGGTGTGCCGACGGTTATTCTTATCAACAGCCAAGGTGTTGAGGCAGAGCGCATTACCAAATTTGTTGAACCGGATGTTTTCAAAGAGAGTTTACGCAGTGTCAAGTAATGCAGAACGAATTCGGCTAAAACAATGTGACATTACAACGCTAAAAGTTGATGCTATTGTTAATGCCGCGAACTCATCACTGCTCGGAGGCGGAGGAGTTGACGGTGCCATCCACCGGGCAGCCGGCCCGCAATTGCTTGAAGAATGCAAAACACTCGGCGGTTGCAGGACCGGCGAAGCCAAAATTACCAAAGGCTATAAGCTCCCTGCCAAATTCGTCATTCATACCGTGGGACCTTACTGGAAGGGTGGTTTAGCCGATGAAGCTGTTGATCTGCGAAACTGTTATTTAAATAGCTTGAAACTGGCAAGCGATAATAAATTGGAGTCTATCGCATTTCCCTCTATCAGTACCGGTGCATATTTTTTTCCTATACGACTCGCATCCAGAATAGCAGTTAAGGCAGTTAAAGAATTTCTTGCTCAGAACGAATACCCGAAAGAAGTGTATTTGGTCTGTTTTGATATTGAGGACTACACAATTTACAAAAACAGATTGTCCGAAGAATGACCGGGAATTGTTATTCAACATTACAGATGAAACATTAAAAGAGCATATGTACCACGAACTTGAGTCCTATCGAAGTTATTTTCCTTTTTTGAACAGCGGAAAAATATACATGAATCACGCTGCCATCAGCCCAATGTCAACCCTGGTAACAGAAAAGCTGCAGCAGTTCATCGCCATCCGCAGTATGGGTGAAATTGACGATTACAAACTGTTCATGCAGGAAGGCGAGAAAGTGAAGCAAAAGCTTGGCGCTTTGCTTAACACCACCCCGGACCGTATCGCGTTTTCGGATAATACCTCCAATGCAATAAACATTTTTGCCCAGGGACTACGGCTGAAAGCAGGCGATGAAGTGATACTTAATGATCTTGAGTTCCCTTCCAACGTTTATCCTTTCCTTAACCTGCAAAGCGACGGCGTAAAAATTGTTTATGCGAAATCGAACAACGGTGTTGTGACTGCCGAAGATATTATTTCATGCATCACCCCCGCCACCAAAGTTGTTTCAGTAAGTTTTGTGCAATTCCTCTCAGGCTATCGCATCAATCTAAAAAAGCTGACTGATCATTGCAAACCACGCGGGATACTTGTTTGCGTGGATGCTATTCAGGGACTTGGGGCTATCAATCTTGATTTGAAAGAGACACCCGTAGATTTTGTTGCTTCTGGTTGCCAGAAATGGTTGATGGGGCCGATGGGACTTGCGTTTGTCTATGTATCGAAAGAACTTCAAGAGCGTATGCAGCCGCGGTATGTGGGATGGCTTTCGGTTAAGAACGCCTGGGCCTTGCTTGATTTTGACCTGACCCTGAAAACCGATGCCTCTGCTTTTCAAAGCGGTACTCTGAATGCAATGGGGATATTTGCCCTCAGCGGTGCTTTGGAGTTGTTTGAAATGGCGGGTCACGCGTTACGTGAAAAAGTTATTCTTGAAAACACGGGATATTTCATCAACCGGTTACAGGAAATTGGGTACAGACCGCTTTTACAGATGCTGCCCAAGGATGAACAGGCAGGCATTGTTACCTTCCACCCCGGAAACGGAGCGGAGATTTTTTCCCATCTTGAAAATGCAAACATCATCTGCTCCCTGCGCGAGGGAATGATCCGTTTTGCCCCGCATTTCTATAACACCCGGGCGGAGATTGACATTGTTATTGACGAGTTACTGAAAATACAATAAAAAAGCTGCAATAATGCCATGCCTTCGGCATTATGCAGCATAATATTATTTGACCGTATCACCTGTATCAATATATCCACGTTATTTTTTAGCGTTATCTGAGGGGAGAATATAATTTGTTGAATCTATATCCGGTGCAGTTCCCGGATATTTTACCAGTCTGTTTTTAAAACAATTGAGGCTGCTCCGGGTATTGATCCGAAGCAGCCTCATGGTTATACTAACCTGGTATGTACTTTATTCCAATTCAACCGAAGGTTCCAGCTTAATTTTACGACCGAGCATTTTGGCAAATAAAGCCGGAATTGCTACTCGGCTGTTTTCCACGATGGTGTAAACAACCGGTACCACGACCAGCGTAAGCAACAATGAACTGGTCAGACCACCGATAAGACCCCACGCAAGTCCGCTCTTCCACTCTGCACCTGATGCTTTGGAAAGCGCGATGGGAAGCATACCAAATATCATGGTAAGCGTTGTCATGACGATGGGACGAATACGTGTTTTACCGGCATCCATAAGTGCATCATGAACTGACTCACCTGCTTCACGCATGGCGTTTGTCCTGTCCACAAGCAAGATGGCGTTCTTTGCCACCAATCCCACCAGCATGATGATGCCAAGAATTGAGAAAATGTTCAACGATTTCATACTGAGGGCCAGAGCAAGCATTGCGCCGATCATAGCCAGCGGAATTGAGAACAATACCACGAACGGATAGACGAATGAATTGTAGAGTGCCACCATGATCATATACGTGAACAACACAGCCGCGAACAATGCAAGTCCCAGGCTCGAGAACGACTCTTTTTGATTTTTCACGTCACCGGCATAGCTTGCAGTAACCGTTTTGGGAAGATCAATTGTCTTCAAGACCTTATCGATATCTGCCGAAACGCTTCCGGTGGGCCGTCCGATAACCTGTGAATACAATGTTACGGAGGTGTTCCGATCTTCACGCTGCAGTTTCGTGGGTCCGACCGTACGGACAATGGATGCGAACTGTTGCAGTTCAATCTGATCGCCTTTTTTATTCATGAAGACAATCCGCTTAAGATCATCAGTGTTTGAGCGGTCAAATTTATCGAGCATGATCCGAAGGGCATATTCATCGCCACCATCCCGGTATTTGGAATCGTCATCACCGGTCAACGCGGTTCGCAATGTTCCGCCAACGTCAGCGATGCTAAGTCCATAGTAATTTAACTTGTCGCGGTCAATAAGCACGCGGGTTTCCGGCTTGCCGTCCTCCGCCGAGAGGCGGACATCGGCCGTCCCCGGAACTTTTTTAACTGCTTCTTCTATTTTTTTTGCTGAAGCCATCACTTCATCATAGTTAACACCGGTAATGAGCAACTGGATGGGTGTTTGGTTAGCCGTTCCGAATATACCAATGGGATTCACGCGTACTTTTAATCCGGGAATCTGTGACACTTCTGCCTTGATATAGTTACCGATTTCATCCGTTGAGCGTTTCCGGTCTTTTTTGTCAACCAATGTTACGTTGATCTCGGAATTATTGTTGGATGCAAATCCGAGCAATCCTTCGCTGGATACACCAACGTTTACAAATGTTCTCTTGACCTCAGGAATCTTCTTAAGCATATTTTCAATCTGGAACGAGCTCATATTTGTTTGATCGAGTGTTGCTCCCGGGGGAAGTTCAATAGTGACAGCAAACTCGCCGCGATCCGACTGTGTCATAAACTCACCGCCGATAAATCCCAGTGGAGCCAGTGCCAACGCAGCAACAAAAAGCAGGCCGGCAACAGCCAACACAGTTTTGCGGTGACCGAGTCCCCATTCAAGCAGTCTAAGATAAGACTCAGTAGCTTCACGGAATTTTCTTTCAAACCAGATAGGGAATTTATCCAGAAATCTTGATTCCTTAAGCTGCCCGAGTTTTGCAAAACGGGAAGCCAGAGTTGGGGTAACAGTGAATGAGACAAACAGACTGAGCAATGTTGAGGTAACCACCACAACGGAGAACTCGCGCATGATGTTACCAATAATTCCAGACACGAGTCCCAGCGGCAAGAACACTGCAACGTCAACCATGGTAATAGCGACGGCGGCAAAGCCGATCTCGTTTCTTCCGCGCAGAGCAGCAACGGCCTTTTCCTCGCCTTTTTCAAGATGGTGATAAATATTTTCGAGCACAACGATGGAGTCATCCACAAGGATACCGACCACCAGCGAAAGGCCCAGCAGCGTCATCAAATTCAAAGTGAAATCAAAAGCGTACATGACAATGAATGTCGAGATCAGTGACGCGGGTATTGCAATCATAACAATGACTGAGTTGCGCATGCTGTGCAGGAAGAGCAACATAACCAGCGCCACGAGGAACACCGCGATGAGCAGATCTTCTTTGACTGCATTTGCTGCATCAGTTGTAAAGGTAGAAATATCCTGAGCAACATCGAATTTGACATTCATTGCAGCATACTTTGTTTCAAGTTCTTTCATCCTCTCTCTGAGCAGTTTTGCAACGTCAACCGCATTGGCGTCCGATTGTTTCTGAATATTCAAGCTGATTGTCGGATGCGAATTAATACGGGTGATGTTTGTCGGGTCAACAATTCCATCCTGCACTTCGGCTATATCGCCAAGCAATATTTGGCCACCGGATTTGGATTTCCCGACGCTTAATTGCCGTAACTGGTCAATGGAAGAATATTTTCCAGCCACACGAACAACGAACTGGCCATCTTTATCGTCAATTTTCCCGGTTGGGAAATCAAGATTACCATTTTTGACAGACGCAGTTACATCTTTTATGGATAATCCATAGGAGCGAATTTTTGCCATATCAAGATTAACTTTGATCTCGCGCGTTTCGCCGCCGATGACCACAACCTGGCCGACACCACTCACTTTGGAGAGCTGCGGTTTGATCTGATCTTCAATGAACTGGGTGAATTTTTTACGGTCCATGTTACTGGAAACACCAACACGCAGAACCGGTACTTCATCAAGTGCGATTTTAGAAATAGTTGGGGCTTTGGATCCGATTGGCAGCTTAGCCGTTACTTCTCCGACTTTACGGATAGCATCCTGCAAGGAGTTATCCACATTCGCGCTCTGCAGAAGTTCGATGGTTACAAAGGACAAATTTTCCATAGAAGATGAACGAATAGCCGAGACTTTGTCCATTCCGGAGACTGCATCTTCAATTACTTTTGAAACGCCAGTTTCAACTTCAGCCGGCGAAGCGCCCGGGTATTGTGTTGCGATAGTGACAATAGGCGGACTGATCTTGGGCAGCAGTTCATACTGCAACTGATAATAGCTGAACAACCCAAGCACGCCAAGCGCGGCAAACACCACGATGACCAACGAAGGTCGTTTAATTGATAATTCTGTAATAGTCATGTTAATTCCTTTTAAAACTTTGATCGTGAGTGTTATTATTGAATAACCGTCACTTTAACATTGTCAGACAGCGTGTTCTGACCGCTGGAGACAATCTGATCGCCTTCACGCAGGCCGCTCAACACTTCAACCATTGAGTTATACTCGCCACCGATCACGATGCTGCGAAGTTTGGCAATTCCGTTTTCCAGCACATAGACCTGTGGATCGCGGACCGAGCCAAGGATTGCAGTGCGCGGAATGGTGAGGGCTTCGTCGCGCTTAAGTGAATTGAACTCAATGCGTGCAAACATTCCTGCCTTGAGTGGATTTTTTCCATTATTCACCACCACGATTTCGACCGGATAGGTATGTGCTTCATCTGCTTTCGCGCTGATAGTTTCAACACTTCCGGTAATTGTCTGACCGGGGTACACCTCTGTGGTAATTGTTACTTTGTCGCCGTTTTTCAATTTGAATACATCTTTTTCGGCAACATTAACTTTTACTTTTAATTTAGAGATGTCAACAACATTCGCGATGGTCATACCATTTTGCACCATGGTGCCGGGATCGACTGAACGGTTTGAAACAACTCCCGAAATAGGAGTAACTATCTTCGTGTCACTCAACTGCCGTTTTGCAATCGTATATTGTGTTTCAGCAGAGACGAAAGCCAATTTTATCTGATCCAATTGGCCGTCGGTAACAGATTTTTGTTCCAGAAGTGATTTATAGCGTTCGTAATCTTTTTTTGCTTTCAGGTAATTAGCTTCAGCTGATTGAAAATTTGCACGTTTCAGTTCGTCATCGATTTGAACGAGGACTGAACCTGCCTGCTTATATTCACCAACTTTAAAATAAAGGCCTGTCACTTTACCGGAGGTTTCCGATACGATATTTACATCGTAGTTTGCAGCAACCGTTCCGACAAATGATATGTTTTCATTTATTTTCTGTGTTGTTGCTTTTGCAACAGACACATAATAGGCTTCCTTCATGTCAGTATTGGTCTTAGCCTGAATTGCTGCTTTGTTGTGAACAAGAATTGCAATAATTCCCGCCAAAACAACAGCCGTTAACACAAAATATTTAATCTTTTGCATAGTGTCTTATTCCTCTCAATCCTAATTATTTATAAACTTATTTCGACCCGAGAGATTTTTGCATCTTCGCGAGTGCTATTTCATAATCAACCACCGAAGCAGTATAGTTTGTTTTTGCCGTTAAGAAGGCAACTTCCGCATCAACCAAGTCCGTGCTCAACGCGAGGCCCTGTTTGAATTTTTCACCGGTTATCCGGTAGTTTTCCTCAGCCTGTTTTTGTGCCAGGTCAGAGATCTGAATTTTTTCTTTTGCCAGATTGATACTTAAGTAGTTCTGGGTAACTTCGAGCGTGATGCCATCCCGGGCAATGCTTTTTCCCTCTTTGGCCTGCAGGAGGGTTGCCTCGGCCTGTTCGGTCTGGTGACCGGTAGTGTTCCAATTCCAGAGATCCATGCTCACCCCGAGACTCACATCCCAAGTACCGTCAAACTTTTCATGGCTCGGAACAATACGCTGATTTGGATTTGCATACGTATAGTTTCCGGCAAGACTTACCTGCGGATACCATCCTGATTTAGCGGACGTGATACCGGCTTCGCTAGCCTTAATCCGGTAGTCAGCAGCTTTCAGTTCAGCGCGATTTTCGTATGATGTTGCAAGGAGCTGATCCAGATTGCCATATTGAGTATCGGCAAAATCCGGTTTGGAAGCAATTTCAATTTGTGCAGAAAGTGATATACCAAGCGTATTACAAAGTGATATCATTGCAAGGCGTACCGCATTATTTGCATCAGCCAGTCTATATTTAATATCTGAAAGTTGCACTTCGATCTTCAAAACGTCATTACGGGTTAAGAGGCCCTGGTCCGCCATGTTCTTTGCATCTTTCAAATGCCCTTCAACGGACTGCACATTTTCATCGAGCGTTTTTTTCATTTCGCCGGCCTTATACAGATTCCAATAAGCGTTGCTGATATTGAGTACCAATTCCGATTTGTCCTTGCGGAAATCCTCGCTGGTTGCTTTTGCCATATGCTCTGCGGACTCGCTAAGAGAGCTGATCTTAAATCCGGTGAACAAAGGCTGAGTCAGCGACAGTTTGGCGTTGTAATTATCGAGAATAGATGGTGATATGGTAATTGAGCCAACCCCGGGCATAAAGAACGAGAACGGATCAACTTTGCTTAATCTGGTATACGCACCGGTAAATTTCAACCATGCGTATTTGTTTGCATCAACTTCGTTCAAGCGTGCGAAAGCCGATTTAACTTTACTGTCTGATACTTTTAATGTTTTACTGTTTTCAACACCGGTCTGAATTGCCTGTTCGACCGTCAAAGTCATTTTATCCTGCGCCTGTACGGCAACGAATCCGAGAAATAATGCGCTATAAAGCGTTAGCATGTATATTTTTTTTATTGAGCCCATATTATTTAACCTCCTGTGAAATAATTTCTTCATAATTCTGTGAATATTTTCGTCTGCCGAAATCGGTCAAGACGCCTTCAAACAATATTTTCATGATCTCCTTCATTACGGCGTCAGCGGGTATTGACATCTGATCCAAAGCTTCCGGAGCAATGATACTGTGAATTGCACTTACGTACATGATGGTTGCGATTTCCTTGTTAACGTCGCTCCTGACGAAACCCTGGTCGGCTCCCTCGCCCAAGAGTTTGGCGATTTTTTCCGTAGTCCGGATACGTCTGAACTCCCGGATATCATTCCATACTTCGGGATGACTCTTCATGAGATCCATCATCATAGGCCCCTGAAAGCTCAGCGACTGTGAGCCCACGAAGGTGAGAAAGCGTTTGAGTTTTTCCATAAAATTTAATTGCGTATCGTCAAGTATTGCGTCAATCTTCTCGCCAATTGCACATTTTTTGGTTTCCACCATTGCTTTGACCAGGTGGTCTTTATTGCTGAAAAACTTGTACAGCGTTTTTTTGCTGATACAAAGGCTGGACGCTATTTCTTCCATAGTTACCCGGGATGCCCCGAACTGATGGAACATTTCATAGGCCCGTGTGAGAATTTTTTGTTTTATTTCGGTTTCTTCGTGCATTTTGGTCTTATATGTTTAGTCTTAAGAACAATTGTTGTTTGTTAATGGTTCCCGAGCGAAGCTCTATGGAAACAATATTTGTTTGCAAAGTTTCCAAATAACTCAAAAAAAAGGCTTTTTGGCCTGTTCTACATATGTTGGAAACGTTATACGTGCAAATCGTTTCCAAACTTACTATTTAATTTGTCTTATGTCAAGTTAATTTTTCGTAACCGAAATATAGCGTACGCCTTGGGGTGAAAGTATGAAATATCAACGGATGGGGATTTTGAGGGATAAAAGGGGCAGAAAATTGATAACAGATAGAAATAAAAGGACACCAAGACCGGATATTGATGTCATATGTGGAATACCTGCCCCCTATGGGTTCATGATTTTATCCGTAGGGGTTCAAGGTTATATATGCAGGGGTTCAAGATTTTGAACCCCTACAAAACAGTAGTAAAATTCCGCTAAACCATAGCATTATAAATACCAGTTGAAAATTATTCGTCCTCCGAAGCATCACCGAGGTCATAATTATATTTGATGGCTCCCAGTTTCAGCATGGAGATAAGAAATTCCCTGAGTGCCGGTTCATTGTCAATCACATTGCCGAGCTGCGGAACAATATGTTCGAGATTCATATTGAACGTCATATCCGAACCGATTTCTGCCAGTTCTTTGGCCTTTTCAGGAGCCATATTATAATCGTGTGAAATTGAGACCATTACGTTTTCTATATGGGAAAGCATCAGGGGTTTCCTTCTGTATATCTGAATTATTGCTTTTCTTTACTGAACATAAGAAAAAAACAGAACATCGCAATGATCAACCTTCCCATCATTTTCCATTCAATAAAAAAAATGCCTAAATTAACTCTATGAATAATTGAACGATTTTCAGTATTTCTTCGGAGTTAAAATGAAACATTTTCTCTGTGTTATGATCATATTGACAATTGTTAGTTACCCTCAAAAAACCCGACATTATACTAACATCCCAAATGATGCAAAAACTATTGCTGTCATTTCTCCCAACGGTGGTGAATTATGGAAAGCTGGGAGTCAACACCCAATACAATGGACAGCAGCCGAAGTTGACAGCATAAAGATAGAAATCACAACCAATTCCGGACAAGACTGGATTCCAGTAACTTCAGCAGTTTCAGCCTCCGACGGTTCATTCACCTGGACTATTCCTCACACCATATCACCACTATGCAAAATAAGAATATCCGATGCAGTGAATTCTTCGCTTATGGATACCAGCAACTTTGATTTCAGAATTGTTGGCAATGAATTTTTGCTGTGCAGCGAACAAACCGATCAGCTTAACCCCAAAGCTTCCACCGATGGATGCGGCGGCGTGATTGTTGTGTGGGAAGATTTCCGGAGTGCCGATACCAATATTTACGCTCAGCGAATGGATATCAGAGGAAATATTCTGTGGACACCTGGCGGCGTTCCTGTGTGTACAGCAAGCAGAATACAGAAGTCACCACGAATAATTCCCGATGGCAATGGCGGAGCGATCATCGCGTGGATTGACCGGAGGGATGGACGCGATGACCTGTATGCACAGCGTATTAATGCACAGGGAGAAGCACAATGGCAGAGTTCCGGTATTCTGATTGCCTCAGCCAAAGTCTCTGACAATCTGTTTGTTTCCGATATGACAACCGATGAAAAAGGCGGAGCAATATTCGCCTGGTGTGACAGCGCGACCGGGAACAGAAACATCTATGCACAAAGAATAAATAAATATGGGGAAAAGAAATGGTCACTCACCAAACTGCCGGTGTGTGTTGAACAAAAGGATCAGGCATTCCCAGTTGTCTCTTCGGATGGGGAAGGTGGAGCATTTTTCGCGTGGGCGGATTTCAAAGAAAGCACTACCGGTTTGTATTCCGGTGCAATTTACTCACAGCGAATCGATTCTTCCGGAGAAGCCAAATGGACAACAAACGGTTTAAAGCTCGGAGATAAATGCAATTACCCAGTTATTACTGGAAGCGGAAGAGGCTCCGTAATTATTGGATGGTGGAATGACAGCGCCCTCAGCGCGCAACGAATAGATAAAAATGGAAACATTAGCTGGAATGCCGGCGGTGTGGTTCTGACATCCGGACGCCAACTAACTATGCCCGGCGTGGTAAATGACCCACAAGGCGGCGCTTTGTTTTCCTGGCGGTCGGAAGGCAAAGTCTATTCTCAAAAAATTGATTCCTCAGGAATGCCTGCATGGAAACAAGACGGGTTGTTGGTTGGGAACACGGTGGTGCCGCCGCTGGCTGCCGGCGATGGTATGGGAGGCGAATTTATCATCTGGCTGGAATTTAAAAATAACCACACCCAATACAGGGTACAACATGTTCTGCCAAGCGGGACATTCGAATTGGACGATAACCTTTCAACGATTACGTTCTCCTCGGCGGGTCTGGCGTCCATAGCGGGCAATGAGTATGGCGGTGCTTTTATTACATGGGCGGATGGCCGCAATATGATGGGGATAAATATGGACATTTATGCGTTGCCCATTGGTACGTTTTTCAAGACCGAGTGGACGCCGCTGCCAACGGTAAGCACTCCCGTCTCGCTTTCAACCGGCGATCAGCTTTACCCTCAAATTGCAGCAGACGACAACAATGGCGGCATAATCGTGTGGCAGGACATGAGGAATGGCAATTCGGATATATACGCTCAACATATCAGCAGGAACGGAACTGTTCAATGGCCCGTTGATGGGATGCCTGTTTGCGCTGCTGCAGACAGCCAGTATTTGCCTCATATCATTAGCGATGGAAATGAAGGAACAATTATTTCGTGGATTGACCGGAGAAACGGAGCCCCAGAAATTTATGTGCAGAGAATAAGTAAGCCGGGAAATCCCATTTGGACAACCAATGGAGTGTTAACAGCTTCGAACGCTGCCGATGGAAACATAGCTTCGCAAAGAACTATCATCGGGGATAATGCAGGCGGAGCGGTTATTACCTGGCAGGATATCACCGAGGCCAAGCGCGGAATTTATGCCCAGCGGATTGATTCTTCGGGAGTATTGCGCTGGGCTTCTGATGGAGCTCCTTTATGTTCAGGAATTGTCAATCCCTCGCTTCCTTCGGTATGCAGCGATGGAAAAGGCGGAGCAATAATTACCTGGTGTGATATTCGACTGAATGATACCTCACAGGTATTTGCACAACGGATCGATGCCGGAGGCAGTGTTCGTTGGAAAGTGAATGGTGTATTAATTTCAAACCCAACCAATCTGAATACATTCCCATCAATAACAAGCGATCTTGCAGGCGGGGCAATAATTTCCTGGTGGCACTACACGGCAGCAGATAAAATTGAGATTTATGCTCAACGGATTGACAGTACCGGAACACCGCAATGGACAAGCGGAGGAATACCTGTCTGCGCAACAGCAACAAATGGTTCACAACTTTTTTCCTATCCTGTATCTGATGGCAACGGTGGTACAATTGTTCTGTGGTGGGATACCAGGAACAACTTCAATGACTTCTATGCGCAACACCTTGGCAGCAGCGGTCAGAGACTATGGGATGCAACGGGAATACCCGTCTGTTCATTAATACCTGGAGCCACTTTGCCCGCAATTACTGCCGATGGAAACGCAGGAGCCATTATTACCTGGAGTGACGTACGAAACGGAGACAGAGATATTTTTGCGCAACAGGTCAGCGCCAACAGCAGCATTGCGTGGACAGCTAACGGCGTCGCTGTTTGCACTGCAGTTGACGTTCAGCAAATTCCCTCTGTTATTGCCACCAGCGATGGAAGCGGCATCATTACCTGGCAGGATTACCGGAACAATAATTGGGATATTTTTGCACAGATCATTCGTCCGGATGGAACGCTGCGAACAAACCACTTGGCTGAAACAACAAAACAGTTTACGCTCTTTCAGAATTATCCGAACCCGTTCAATCCCACAACGTGTATTTCATACTCACTGGAAAACAGAGAGCAGGTAAGGTTAAGAATTTTTGATATACTTGGCAAGGAAGTAGCTACACTAGTGAACGAGGAAAAACCTGCCGGCGCCTATGAAGTGCGATTCGATGCGGCAAATCTTTCAAGCGGGATCTATTTCTACACTTTGCAGACGAGTAAGGCGGTGGAAACCAAAAAGTTTGTACTACTAAAGTAATTCTGTTTTCCAAAGCAGACTATATGGTCAATGGTGCTGCGACCAATCAACATTTTTCAATGTCGCACCGGCCCATCATGCTAAAACCTTGTGCGACACTGAAAAACGCGAAAACACGCAATGTTATTTTAGAAAAATCATCTGCCGGTTTTGCACAAGGTTTCCGGCTTTAAGACTATAGAAGTACAAACCACTTGCCATATCTTTTGCATTAAAAACAACCGAATATTCGTTGGGAGTCAATTCATTATCTATCAATACCGCAATTTCCCGGCCAAGGATATCAAGTACTTTTAGCGTAACGTACTCTCTTTGTGAAAGAGAAAACCTGATATTGGTTGAAGGGTTAAACGGATTGGGGTAGTTTTGGTACAGAAAAAATCCATTGCTGCCTGATTCTCTGGTTTTTTCGGTCCCAGCAGCATTTGTAAAATCAAACGGAAAGGAACACGAAACACTTGCATTGGCTGTATCAACTGCATTCACATTAACATTGAGGATGCCGATGGTTGCCGGTGTTCCGGAAAACGTCCGTGTCACGGAATCAAAACTCAACCAGGCCGGCAATGGACTTCCATTGGATAGCGTTGCCGAATACGTTAAGGTGTTGTTGCCATCGTCATCAATAATGGAGCTGTCAGGGATTGTATAAGCAAATGATTTTCCAACGGGAAAGGACTTTTTGGTGATTTGATTTTTTACATACGGGACAAAATTTGTGTGCTTCAGGCTGTCTATGATGTTATCGATTTTGACCCAGTAGATATTGTAAGAAGGCATTTTAGTACCGCCACGTGTGAAAAACAAATATTTGCCATCATTACTGACAAATTGACCATACTCCCAGACGGGACTCGGTGTGCTTATTGGAGCATCTATCATTTTGGGATTCGTCCAACCTCCTTTTGCTGTTTTATAGCAGATGTACATATCGCCGGCGGTGGCAGCATTGCTTCTGGAAAAAATGAGATACGATTCATCTTTTGCCATATAAAAATCATTTTCGTCGTCAGAAGTATTTACCGGAATTCCCAAGCTTTGAAGACTCGTATCCTGGTTATTTATAATAAATCTGCATATGTCACGATCATCCAGGGACGCAGTAACCGGCGATGAGCAATACAAATTATGCAGTCCAGTCACCTGGAAATAATGCGTTGAAAAATTGGAAGACAACAGCCTGACCGGAGTGCTCCAGCCGGAACTGTTTCTTACCGAATAGAACACAGTGCTTACGCTGTTAATATTCTTTTGCATATACATTATACTGTCATTGCCCGACAGCCGTGGTCCCATATACCCTTCAAACACGATGTAAGGGCCCTGCCATTTATTATCAAGATACTTAAAGTATTTAATTCTCGCGGTAGCCACCGGATAGGCATCTAGTTCGCCGTAATATATTTCTTTATTATCAGATGTGATAGCAATCCTTTCAACGGGACGGAGTCCGGCGGTTACCGGAACACTAAAGATCTTTGGAGTATTTCCCGGACGGGCCTGACCGAGATACAAGCTATCATCCGGAATGGTTTGCGCGAAAACCGGTAATGAAATGGCGAACGAAACCAGAAAATATAATAAACAGGTAAGCAATTTTCTCATAATGATATCCTTATAACGGTTGTTATTTTCAATGCGCCAAGAGCTTTTAGCATAGCAAACAGGCGACTAACGTGATGAGCAAATTATAGAACGCACATGGATTATGTCATAATATCTTGTGAACGGCACTATTCATTTGCGAACTGCACCAAATCAATGAGGTTACTCTACAGAATGGTAAGAATTAGAAAAAAAGAAAAGGGAGGATACTGAAAGAATTTATACTTTTCCGACTCGCAGATTAGTACAGGGAGATTTCAGGTTATACCTGAATAAGGTTTTTGAGCGAATCTATTTTATGACGACTGACCGGCAAACAATCCCCGCTATGCAAAACAGCGCGGTATTGTCCACCACCCAGAGTTTGAATTGCTTTTATATTTTCGCAGTCTACGATGTAAGATTTATGAATGCGGCAGAAATTACGCGGCAACAGAGAACCAAGCTGTTTTATTGGTTTATCATAAATAACCCGATGTCCACCCCGCAAATGCAATTCCACATAAATATTATCAGATTTGAAATAGAGAATATCCTCAAGGGGGATGACCTGAATTTCAAATCCTTTTTTGACCGAAAGATATTTAATCGCATGTCCGTCGGCGGCGTGGCTTGATTTCAGACGTTGGAATGCGGCCTGTAATCTTTCTGTGCTATAGGGCTTGGGAATAAAATCAAGCACTCCATATTCGAATGCCTCGATGGCTCTGTTACTGTTGGCGGAAATGATAATGGTATGGAATGACTTGCTAACTATCTGTTTGAGGATATGAAAACCGTCTTTGCTGTTAAGATTCAAATCCAGCAACAACACATCAATTGGTTTTTCATTAAGGAAGTGCAGAGCATTGTCCAATGTTGTTTCGATGTGAAGAGAGGTGATTTCCTTTCCCAATATCTCTTTAACCAAACAGGCTATGTCTTCAGCGGTTGGGCGTTCGTCTTCAACAATCAGAATACGCATTATTTGTCCCTGATTTCAATTATAGTCTCCCATCCGCGCGCCTGCCTGCCGGAAGTTACAGTCCATCTATCCGGGTAGCTTTCCTCCAGCCGACCCTTGATATAGCGCAGCCCAAAACCGCTGGATTCAGGAGATTCACCCTGTGAAAAGTTTCCGTCATTCGACAGGAGATATTGAGTTCCATCGGCGATTTTTTTACACTGCAAAATGAAACTCCCGGTGCTTTGGTTTTCATAACCGTGTGTCAACCCGTTTTCAATCAGTGTATGGAAGATCATTGGCGGAACACTTTTATCCTCCGGAATGTCAATGGTAGTCAATTGATACTCCGCGCCCTTTCGATAGCTCATAATTTTAAGATGCGCCTTGCACAGCTCTATTTCCTGCAGTATCGGAATTTGTTTAAGCGCAGATATTTGCGTCACCATGCGAAATTCATCAGCCAGCGCCTGAATAAGCTTGATAGCCGTGTCGGAGTCCCTTCTCAGCCATACAATGATGGAAGTTAAAGAGTTCAAGAGGAAATGCGGACTAATATTTTTCTTTAACAATTCGTTTTCCAGATGTGCCGACCTGAGAAGAGCTTCACTCTCCGTTTTTTCTTTTCGCGCGAACTGACGGGCTATTGAAAAACTGGTACAAATGACCATTATGGTTGCCAGGCCGTCAAATGCAAAATTGAAATAAAAGGCAATCCAGCCCACAATCAATCCAACAGAGATTACCCTGCTTTCTTCCCGCCGGAGAAGTAATGCCCAGAAGGTGAGCAAGCTGCTTTCAACAAGCACCGCGACCGACATAACATTAAAGATATTCGCAAGACTTGTAAAAAACATGAAGATAATAAGATTTATCAGGACAATGAGAGCGATAATTCCCTTGTGCAATGAAAAAAGGAAGACAAAAAACGCCGGCAAAAGAATGGCAAATAAAACTGTTATTATCTGATATGCAATATATTGCACATGAATATATGTTGTGGGAACATTATCGAAGAAGGGAATTATTAACGTGGCAGAATCCGCAATTACCAGCAAACAGATAACGCTGAACAGCAAATGTTCGGTCTTTCTTTTTCTGGCAAAAAAGAGAAACAGATTAAAAAGAAATGGAACAAAAACCAGGCCTATCAACAGAAATGCCTGATAGCCCGACCATGAATTCCTTTTCACCTCAAGATCATAGGGCCCGATGACAAAATCGCCATAGTACCATTTCCAGGTTGAATAGGTTTGATGATCTGATATCCGAATAAGGATTATATGCTTTCCCGCAGCCGACAAACGGGGAGGCAAGAGTAAATGATAATTGAAGTCGCCGGGTTTTTCATCAACGTGATTTACGCCAAGGATACCGTTTTGTGCAATTTTTTCCCCATCCCAATAAATTTCGTATGCAGTAATAAAATTCATTGGGACCAGCGCAAAGAGCGTTCCCCGGCTAACGGAATCCCCAAAAACAACGATACTCTTTAAAAGCCAATTGCCCCGGGAGTGTGTTTTGCTGTTTAATGAAGTTTCAAGAGACTGCCAGACGGAATCAGGAATGTTTGATAAAGCTTCCTTTGGCGTCTGATCGGTGGCTATCTGCCAATGTTGCAGCAGGACAGATTGTGATGAAGATGAAATAACGTTGGACTGCTCGCCCGCCGCAGCACTCACCGTGTGCACAATCAGGAGCAGAGATATCAGTAATCTAAACAGAGAACGGGGATTCAAATATTTCATAATCCCATGGTTAATTGCTTCGTAAATTATTCAAGTCTACATTTTACTGTGAAATATAAACAATAAGGATGCAGAAAAAAATATTATCTCCAGGGAAAAGCTAAACGTCGTGTCTTTTTGGCGTTCCGGGTACAAGCACAGAATGTCTTGTCGGCCAATGTTATTAAGCCCAGGTTACGCATTAGAAAACCGGTCTATTGCATTATTTGGGCTTACTACTTCACTAACCTATTTTGCGACATTTTGGCTTTGGACAGCAAAAGATATATCTGAGAAACAAAAAAGCCACGAGCTAAACCCGTGGCAAATGTTTTAAAGAATTGTTTTCGAAAGAGTTATTTCTTCCGGTACAATTATGTAGTGACCTTACTTTACGCCTTTCGAAACCAGAAGATCGGAATACCGGCGGTCGGTGCCAAGGATATGACCATTAAGCCAGTCTTTAAGGAACGTCATGGTCTCAATAGTAATGGTCGTATTACCGGCTTTGTATTTTTTTTGCAACTCTTCAACCTTATCAATCAACGCCGTATGCTCACGTTTATGGCCCTGAAGTTCCATATAGCCGGCTTTACTCAACAAACCTTCTTCATAGGTGAAATGTGTTTTCGTGTACGATACCAGCTCATCCAAAATGGGTCCGAGTACATCTTTACCTTTGCCCGCGCGCATGGCATCATGCAGGTTATTTATGAGAAGCACCAGTTTCTTATGCTGCTCATCAATTGATTTAATTTTGACACTTAAATTCTCGCTCCAGTTTATAATTGCCATGGGCAGTTTCCTTTGGTTTAATGAAGTAAAAACAGAGACACACATACGTAGCCCTGAATATGCGAATTTATTTTGATTTACGAAAATCCACAATCAAAGAGGTATAATGCGGTTTCCCGTCGGCGTTCCGGTCATCGTTGAGAAGGCTCCGTTCGATGAATCCATATTCATCATTTGTATAAGAGGTGTGAAACTGTTTATCATCATCCCAGTATTCAACATTTGTTGCCGTAAACCCGCAGGGGGTAAAATAGGCAGCAAGGGATTGGTATGTATAGAGATGTTTGTGATCATCGGCACCGGCACCTGAGCCACCCGGTTTAACACATTCGATATATTCCCTGTCGGCATGATTACCATCGGGCACTGCAACGCGGATATTCACCTCGTCGGTACTGAACTCGGCAAAATTCTTTGCCATGGCATGCAGGTCCGCATCGGTTAAATGCTCCAGAACGTGCTCTGCCAATATTCGTGAAATTTTCTTTGTCTTGAAATATTTTTGAAAGTCTGATCGCCGGGTAATATCCAACACTGATTTATCGGTTGAGAACCAGCCCTTGAATTTTGTTCCGCCGGCTCCAACCACAAGCCATATTTCTTCTGTGTTTGCAAGATACCATTTGAAGCCGAGATAGTTCCCCAGCCGGATAGCCGGGACAAGCATTTCATAAACAAAACGTTTAAACTTTTTCCACAGCATCATATTGCCAGACAGTTATCTTGCTTATAGAAAAACGAAGTGCATTTTTTGTGCAGTACAATAGGAGCCATTCCCCAGAAATCCAGGCATTTGAATCCCTGTGCGACCACGAAAGCTCTACCGTCGGCATATTCTTCCCGTTCTGAATCATCAAGCACGATGATGCCACCTTCACGCAGCAATGAAACAGCCTGCTGCATGCATGCATTGCGATCGATGGCATCAACAATTATCAGGTCATATTTTTTGTTGAGCGTTGCCGGGAAACTTGCATAGCTGCTGAGATCCTCCTCTGAGATCAAATGGAGTTTTGTATTTCCGCTGACTTTGGTATTAACCATTGCGAACCACTCTGCATTATGTTCCAGAGCATCAACGCTGCCAACCCGTTCGGAAAAATAGACACTGGAATTACCTGCGCCATATTCAAGAATGGCGAATGATTTTTTCAGGCGTTCTCCGAGAAAATCAATTGCCGGATAGGTGAACCACGGAATTGCCTGGAATTGGGCGTCTACCGGGGTCTTGGTCTGATAAGAAGCAAACCACCCGGTATCAAAGAGATAGCCGGTCAAACGCTGTGAAACAAGCGCTGATAATGTTTCGGGCTCATGAAACAACAGTTTCGTGAGCGTTCTTATTTTGGTTGTGAGCGTTTCTGCCATAGTTTATATACAAAGATAAATAAATCAAAAAATAAAATTGCCTTCACCATCATCCACAACTGCGTGAAAGTTTTTCGCGAAGCACCAATTGAAAAAGTAGCCACCGAATAGGACACCAGAGTTGCAAATGCCGAGCCATTGATGCCATATATAGGGATCAGCCAAAGATTCAGCACGACATTCATTATCATCCCTGCAAGTGTGCGGTAAAATGACATACGTGTTAAATTTTCCGCTATCAGGAACTGACTTGAAGCAACGCCCAAAAAAGTGGGGACCCCGGCCCAAATGTATATGGTGAGCGTCATTGATGCCCCGATGAACTTAGAACCGAAAAGCAACTGCATTATATCATCGGCAAAAAAGCTTACCGGAACAGAGATGCCTATTGCCAGCCACGCCAGGATGTCATAGAGCTTTTGGAGGCGCGACAGGTAAAGCTCCCGGCTCATTGCCCTGGCATTCATAATGGCCGGGAACAACGATGAGGACACCGCCATGGGAATGAAATACCACGATTCGCATAAACGCACCGCTGAGGCATAAAGACCCGTCTCATGTTCGGACAACATTTTCTTAATCAGCACCTGATCGATTTTCAAATATATGGCGATCACCACTCCGGAAAAAATGAGCGGCCAGGAATCTTTCAGTAAGCTCAAAGCTCTTTTTTTATTGAACTTCCAGTCCCGCATACTGAGATCTTTTTTCCGGTAAACATACATAAATCCGATTGCCGCGATAACACTTTCCAGCAGCGTGCAGAATGCGAACCAGAAGAGATCGGCCTTGACCAGTACAAGCACAACTTTAAGTATTCCGGTTATGAGCAAATTACCAATTTGCACCAGAGCGGTATATTTGACCTGCACAATGGATTGGAAATAGAACTCGATAACCAAGAATGCCTGCACAATTAGCGAAACGCCAATAACTGCGATTAGCATCTGCGTCCGCGCGTTATCGCCGGTGAGCAACATAGTTATGCCCAGCAAAACCACGGCCGTGAGCCCGCCCCAAAGCCGCATGGTGAAAACAGAACCAAGAAGGTCATTTCTGCTGCTCTGATCCTTCACCAGTTCACGGGTTACAATTGAATCAAGTCCCAGTGAAGCAATAGCGGTGAAAAGTCCAACCAGACTGAGTGCATAGCTCAATGAACCGAAGTCCTCGGGCCCCAGATAACGTATCATATAGATACTTACAAAGAACCCGAGCACCAACCTGGCTATTTTCTCAGTAAAGAGCCAGGATGTATTCTTAAAATATTTCCTGAATGAATCCGACGAAAAATTAATTTTCGTCGAACCGCTAGTTGTTCCGTTCAATTGCTGTCATTCTTGGTTTGGCTCTGCCGCTGCAGTGCCGTTTTTGCGTTTACGCACTTCCAGCCAGATGCTTCCGAAGAGCCCCAGCAAAACCAGCGAGCTGAATACCAGCGAAGCATTTTTTGCAAGAGTGAAACTTGCCGGGGAGTAGTTAAACTCCACACTGTGTTTTCCTTTGGGAACCACAATGCCCATAAAGGCATGATCGGTGCGGTAGACTTGTACGGGTTTTCCATCAATGGTCACGTTCCAGCCTTTGGGCTGATAGGACGTTGCATAGACCATGTAGTTGTCGCCCGATGCATTCACGTCAAGCTGCGTTACTTCATCAGTATATTTCTTGAGGGTGATAGCAGCAGTTGAATCCGGTTTTTGTACAACCGGCGGCGTTTCCTGAACATAGGCAACATCAGCCGGATCAAATTTATTTACCTTCAAATCATTAAGCACATCGATAGCCGGTTTCTGTTCAACGCGGTTTACAAAGTAATAGCGTTTCAGCGTGCTGTTCAATTCGAACACATAGCTGTCACCGCTTCCACCAATCATGTGAAAGAGTGAATCAGTATAAGGTTTGTCCAGCACCAGATATTTCACGTTAGCCATTTTCCACATAGCCGGGCTGAAAATTCCGACAACATCCATCATATCCTGAAATGCTCTCGGTTTAATGGCAGAATAGCCGTAAAAATCTTCAAGTAAAAAGTACGCGTGGAAATTTGAATTCTGACTCATTGAACCCTGGCCCTGCTGTTTAAGATTCAGCATGCGGTATGGTTCTTTGCCGTAATCTTTTTGCGATTTGATTATTCTGACATATTCCGGTTCGGCAAATAATTCCTTTTTGTCGGGCGCGTCCGCATACATAGCTGCCCGGCCGTCAATCCTCCAGAGATCAACCAGCACGAGTACAACGGCAAGCAGAGCAAAGGCATCCGCACCAATCTTTTTGATCTTATACAGATATCCCGCCCAGAATACAATTGCGGTGAGTCCGAATGCGAACAACATATCGCTGATATACATGCCCTTCAGGTAATCCTGCAGTGAATTGAAATAGTTTGCCATCTGAGGGTTGTCTTTATGAGCCTGCATGGCACGACTGAAAAAGCTGTCCGCAAGCGATGACTGCCCAACCAGAGCAACAGCAAAAAGCGCTGAAAATGCTATTGCAATAACGCGCAGGATTTTGGCTGCAGTTGTTTCGTTGCTGTTTATTTTGCTCCTGGAAGAAATGATCTCCGACAAGCCAAGACCGGCAAGAATGGGCATGGCAAACTGTACCAGCACCAGGATCATGGAAGGGACCCGGAACTTGTCAAAATAAGGCATATGATAAAAAAGCATATTAAAGAAAACAGGGAAGTTCTTTCCGAAGGACAGGAATAATGCAATGACTGCCAACAGACTCAGGAACTGAACGATGGGGTCTTTGAATCTTGTGAAGACCGCATAGAGCGCGAGAAAGAGAACGATAACGCCCATATACATCGGCACATCCACCATAGGCATTTGACCGAAATAGGATCTCACTTCTATTTCCTGGCCCGAACCCGGTTCGGTGTACAGTGAATTTCCAAAGCCATAGAACGAAGGAATTACAAACGTGGCAACTTCACCGGGAGAGAAGGACCAATCGGTATGATAGCTGTAGTAAGCCGATTTTGCACTGTCATTTTCAACAGCAGCATCAGTTGTTTTGCCGGCAAAGGCAGACTGTGCCGTCAGCTCTTTGATGCTTTTTGTGCCCCGGGTTGAATAAGGCGTGTATTCATAAATCTGCGAAAAATTGTCAAGCTGGATAGCGAGAGCAATGCCAACGGAAACCACGAGTATGCCAAGTGACTTTGCAAGGTTTAGGGCAAGCTTAGTATCCTTGATGACAAGACTATATATGAGATAGTATACAAAATATATCCCTGTGGCAAGTCCCATATAGAATATGATCTGCACGTGGAAACCCTGCACCAATAGCTGGAGCGCTACAAGAAGAATAAAAATATCAAGGAGTTTGATCTTTTGCTGCATGCGGAGCAGGAGTAAAAAGATAAGCGGGAACATGCAGAGTGAAGTAAGCTTGGTAACGTGACCGATATAAAGGAAAACGATGTAACCGGTACTGAATGATGTTGCAAGGGCAGAGAATAAACTAATCAGTGTGTTTTTTGTCAAATGCTTCATCAGGAAGAATGAAGTGACAGCAAGAATAATGAGATAGAAACTCCACCGCACATAATCAACAGCGAAGAGACCGGTGAACACATCCCGGAATCCGGTGAACAGCACGTAAATAAGATTAAACCAGGTATAACCGACTGCAATTGAGTACGCCGGCATTCCGCAAAAGATATGCGGGTTCCACAGCGTGAAGCCTTCGCGCGCTTTCTGAAGATAGGGCTGCATGCTCATTGATGCGGTAATATCCGCCGACTGGAAAATTTTACCGCCGAAGAAAAGAGGATTGAGGAAAATAAGGAACAGAACAATGATCGTCAGGATGACGCCAATGATTTGATATTTCTGCGGGATTTTATCAATATAAAACCCACTGGTGGTTTTATTTACGGTGCGTCTCCGCGGTTCGCTTTTTACGTTTTTTGCCATGGAATCTCCGGAATATGTAATTGCTTTATTCTTGGAACCCCGGCTGTTTGCATCGGTGGCAAACAGTATACAGCCACAATGCCACGCCGCCAGGGCTCATTACTAATTTTTAAATTTCTGCGATGTCTGTTTTGCCGCAATAGCAACATCCAATGCTTTGGTCACGTCTTCAGGCAGACTCATAAGCATTCCATCGAAGAGTGCCGCATAATTCATTCACCGCGAAATTCTGCTTTTAAAACTTTATTTCTAAGCGCTAAACGTGAGATTGCTTCGTCGATGACTCCTCGCAATGACAAAATAGCCAATTATACGACACCCAACATCGGGATTATCGTATTAGTGTTGTTATTTCCGCGCTATATAATTAATTCCTGAACCGACTTTATTTGTTGACCTGAAATCCAGTTGCATCATGATAAACGTGAAAAGGAAGGTCAGCAGATAATAAAACGGCAGTGCCAGAATAAATACTTTGGAGACATTCAGCAACAGCATGGGATATTTGATACCGAGACGCCATGCTTTATCGCCCCAAAAGCCATAGGTGTATTTATATTGGTAACGTGTAAAACCTTGCGAGCCGAGTTTTTGATCCAGCTCTTCATGCGAATAGCCCACGCGGGCATGTTCGCCGATGAAACTTTCTTCGTGATCATCATGCACATCAGAACCGCCGTATACCGAAGGACTGTTGATGAGTACGTAACCACCCGGTTTCAGTGCCCGGTAAAAATTGGCAAACACCGTAACATCATCGTGAATATGTTCCATAACGTCCACGCACACAATTATATCGAATTTCTCTTTATGCGTGGTTTGGGTAAGGTCTTCAATACCAAAGGATACCTTGTCGAGCTGCTTTGCCCTGAAGAACTGTTTGCAATCGTCAATCCATTCTTCCTTCACGTCAACGGCAAGTATGGAGCAGGGCTTCAGATGATTTGCCATGAACCAGGAATACTGGCCAAATCCTGAGCCGGCATCCAATATCGCTATCTCTTTGCCCGGGAATTGTTTCCGGAGCAGCCGCAGTTCACGACGCACATACCAGGAGCGGAGAAACATAAGATCGAGTGTTTTATAGAAGGTTACCCGCAATATGGGAAGACTGCGTATAACCCCCGCAAATACGTTTTTTACGGGATCATAATGCATGAGGTTTTTTACGCCTTGGAATTGAATGTAACAAAGATTTTGAATACGGTAACTTGCGTGGATGGATCACTTCTGTTAAGCCGGACGGAACTTTTGCAACATTATGCGAAAGAAATTTCCTTGCCATAACGGAGATAGGTCTTCCCAGATCAGGAAGATACTTGTGCATTGTCATCACGCTGGGGTCGTTTTTATGAACCGGGAACAACGTTCTTCTGCTCAACAAAAAAAGTGCGCTTCGCCTGCTGCCAGCAGTTGAAACGATTCGTCGCGTTTTGTTATATAAAGAGCTTCGCTGCATCAATAAAGAACTCAAACGGACTTGTCTTTTATTTTATACTCTTTTGTGCTTTGAGAATTATGCACCATCATTTCACCGAGGAGTCCAATTGAGAAAAACTGGATGCCGACAATGATGAGCAGCATACCCAGAAAGAGCATAGGCCTGTTGCTTAAGGCTGCATTATTCATAATTTTTTCAACGGTGAGATAGCCGTTCAGGCCGAAACCGATCAGAAAAGCTATTGCTCCAAGAAAACCGAACAGGTGCATGGGGCGTTTGATATACCGGGTAACAAAAACCACGGTTACCAGATCAATGAAACCTTTGAAGAACCGGGAAATGCCATATTTGGTTTTGCCATATCTTCTGGGATGATGCTGGACGGGAACTTCGCTAACCGTGAAACCCTGCCAGTGTGCAAGAACCGGAATGTACCGGTGAAGTTCACCATACACGGTGACGCTCTTAACAACCGATTTGCGGTATGCCTTGAGGCCGCAGTTAAAATCGTGGATCTTTATTCCACTCATCATGCGGGTGATCATATTGAAGAACCGTGATGTGGATTTCTTGATGAAAGGATCGAAGCGGACTTTTTTCCATCCGGATACCATGTCGTATCCTTCTTCAAGCTTTTTGATAAGATTGGGAATTTCGTTGGGATCGTCCTGGAGATCGGCATCCATAGTAATAACCACGTCGCCGGTTGCGGCTTCGAAACCGACCTGCAAGGCTGCTGCCTTGCCAAAATTTTTCTGGAAGCTGATAAATCTGAAGCGACGGTCCTCGTTGCGAAGGTCTTTCAACACGTTCAGCGAACGGTCACGGCTGCCGTCATCAACAAAGATGACTTCGAAATTGCTGTTGTAATCAACCAGCACCTTTTTGATTTCGCGGGCCAGCGGTTTAAGCGACTCTTCTTCGTTAAAAAGCGGAACTACAATGGAGATTTTGCCGAACTGCCGCTGGTGCGACTGCGGTGCACGCGGCTGACGCTGCTGCTGCTGTCTGATAGGCGGGGGCGTAGGAGCCTGTCTCGGCTGCGGTGCCTGCTGCTGCGCTTCCTGCGGCGGATTTGGTGTTTCACCTTCCTGCGCCGGAGGCCGGGGCCCGGGACGTCTCCTGTTATTATAATAAGGTCTTCTGCGCGGCGACTGGTTCTTCTCGCCGCCGGTTGATTCTACATTTTCTTCCATAGCCTGCTTTTTTCAATTTCAATAAATATAACCTTAAAATATCGGGAAAATTTGCGTCTAAAAAAACAGATAAGCGACCGACCCTTGATTTATTTGATTTGCGCGATCCGGCTGATTTTTCATCGAAAAAGCGACAAATCAGGCTATTTCGCCCTTTCACAGACTGCAATGGTATCAACTTAACAGCGAAATTATTGAGCAGCACCCCTCACCTCTAAATCTCCTCTCCCGAAGGCCAATGGTGTCAACTTAACAAAATTTGTAAAGAGTGTCATTTCCGTCCCGTTGGTGGATGTCGCAGAAAGGGGGTGACAAATTTATCCGATAGATGCTATCGAATAGGTTCCGTACATGTGCTGTGATGGTTGCAGCACGACCGTTTCCTGTTGACGGGTATGGTGCGAGAGGTTAAAGAGCGGTCATTCGATAATAAATATTATTCTAATCATTCCATTAACCGAATGTTGTTTTATGTATATGTCGCATATTCAACCCCTGAACGGGGTTGGCGGATCATTGTCTTCGATCGATGCTACCAATTTGCAAACCCTGACGGGTTTGGGGCATAGCGCATTTGCAATGCGATTAACATGGCTGTTACTGCTGCTTTTCGAAATCCCGTCAGATTTCATATTGGCAGCAATAGCATTCAGCAAAGGGTCACATAACTCCGTCAGGAGTTATACATGAAACTGCCAACCTGCAAATCCTGACAGGATTAGGGCGAGTTAACGTTTATACGGAGATTTGTGGGCGGAATTCTGCGCTTAATGTATTATGTGACACTCACCAACGGCGCTAAACATGAATAACTGCATCATCTTGTCACGCGCGGTGGAGTGTTGGCACAAGCCCATGGCAGGAATAAGACACTGACACTAATTATTAATGAAATAGCGGGAATATTGTGCTTCTTTCCGGATTTTCAGTAATTTAGCACGCTAATTCACTTACATAATTCATTATAACAGTTAACATCAGTGATTTCAAAATATAAACATATCATCTGGGACTGGAACGGCACGTTGTTCGACGACCTTCACCTTTCCGCTTCACTCATCAATGGCGTTTTGAGAAAAAGAAATCTGCCGGAATTGTCCATTGAGAAATACCGGGAAATTTTCACCTTCCCCGTGAAAGACTATTATGCACGCACCGGCCTTGATTTTGAAAAGGAATCTTTCGAAGTGGTGGGAAAGGAATGGATGGACCAGTATGAACTGCGTAAGTATGAATGCGGTTTAAGCCGCTGCGCCATTGAAGTGCTTGAAAAGATCCGCAATAAAGGCATCGATCAGTCCATACTCTCTGCCTATTCCCAGCATACGCTGGTAGAGGTAGTAACAAAGTCAGGCGTTGCCGGGTATTTTTCTCATATGGTGGGACTGGATAATATTTACGCCACGAGTAAGCTGGAACTGGGGAAAAAGCTGATAAACGATCTTGGTTTAAACGGAGGCGAAGCTGTATTGATCGGCGACACGCTTCACGATTTTGACGTGGCAAAGGGAATTGGGGCAGACTGTATTCTCATTGCCGGAGGTCACCAGTGCAAAGAAACACTTCTGACGAGTGGTGTGCAGGTTTATGATTCCCTGGAAGACTTAAGCTCGGCTATTGACCGGAACACCTAATACGTACAGCGCTCACGGTCAAGTCAGCGGGCCTTATTTGCGAAATATTCTTTCATGGGGGCAAAGTAGAATTCCAGCCAGCCTTCTTTATAGGCAGGGTCCTGTTCATCGGGAATGTTGGAATGCCGGAGAGTAAGCTTTGTCCCCTTTGTCACTTTATCTAGCGTGATCTCGACAAGAGAGTCCGGTGCATCGTCGCGAAACTCAGTGGAACGCCAGAGCTGCACAATTTTTTTGTTTTCCTCAAGGAGCAGATTCTTGCCGGAGATGTAGTCATCCCACGCCGTGAACTTACCGCCCACCTTACCTGAAGCCGTGGCCTTGTGTCCGGTGAATGCCGAGTGAATTTTCCCTGACAGCCAGCCCTCATATATCTCTTCAGGGGACGCTGGTAATATTACCGAAATTTTAAATCCGTTTTTCACTGGGACACCTCACCGGGTTGTTATATATGTGCACAATTCAATTTGTAATATAAGAAAGAGGGATGAACTATTAACAGGGGGCAGTGGAAAATCGGGATAAGAACCCACCCTGTATCCCTCCCTTTCGCAAAGGGAGGGAAGGAATGCTATCTCTCCTTCAATGGATCGAGTGTATTCCACCTTCCCAACTCCGGATCATAATATCTCGCGCCAAAGTAATCCTAGTTGGTTTCGTCGTCGCGTTCTTTGCCGGTGAAACGGTATTTCCTGTTTTTTGTGCTGCTTTGATATTCCTGCATCGTCTCGCCATACGGATAATAATTGCGGGCGGATAAAATGGAACCGGAAGAACTTTTGGCTATCCGGATGCTGCCCAAATGATCCTTTATATAATACTGTTTGTTATAGGTAGCGGAATCTGCTCCCCAGGTAATATCCACTGAACCAATCTGGTCATTGCCAAACAAATTGACCTGTTTTAATTTGCCGGTATTCACGTCAATTACGGCCAGTTCCCTGCCTGTCTGATCATGCAGGTAATATTCCCATGTTGAACCGACTTTCTTGGCCAACCGGTTGCCGCCATCATCATAATTGTATACTGCAACACCGGAAGGCGTCTTAACATTCAAGGCCATATTTCTGTGGTCATATGCATTAACGGTTACTTTACCGTCGCTTATTACGTTGCCACGGTAGTCGTAACTGAAATTACGGTTTTTACCGTTCACGCTGACATTGTTCAACCTGTCGGTACTGTCCCGGTATGCATAAGTGATCCTCTTATTGGTCCGGTTCTTTGCAAGAAAGTTCCCATCCCGGTCATAGGTGTAGCTCTCGGAAAGAGAATCGATATTGCGGCATGAGGCTAACGTCAACATATTTCTGCTGTCTGGCACCTACAAACTCCAAATTGAGTTTACTCCAAAATATGAATAGTATAAAGGTAATAGTCACCAATCAATTTTCCTGATAAATTCTAATGAATAAACGAATTCGTCATATATTTCAACAGTATTGGTAGATTGTATATACTTACTCTTTACATAACAGCCTATTGCATTAATAAATTTCTCATCAACCATCTGAATTAGCATTTTCATGCTCACCCGGCAAGAGTCCGAACCATCATAATAAATTTCAAGTAGCAGTGATGAGCCAAAATAACCTAATAAGTTGTAGCCAACTTTCTGGTTTTCAATTTTTACACCTTTAATATTTAAATCTTTAATTCCATCCAGAGTTATAGCGAAACTAAGCTTATGCTCCATAGTCGTATCAGTATATTTACCGCAATAGACATCAATGTCTTGTGCAATTATATTTATTTTAAATATAATTAATACACAAATAATCAAGAAAAAGTTTGATCGCATTTTACTTACCTTTTATATATTTTATAATTCCATTAGCTATATCTTTTCCGATCTGATTATATTGAGTTTTCAATTTTTTTAAATCGTTATTATTTGAGATAAAGCCCGCTTCAACAAGCACAGATGGACCATTAAAAGCTTTTAGAACATATAGATTTGGTCTTGCCGATACTCCTTTATTTGTAAATACAGTATTTGAGTTCTGAATTGATTGTGCTAAACTTAAAGACTCTGAACTACTTGGATTATAACAAACGGAAAAACCATTCGCTTTGGGATCGTCATTCGCATTTGTATGTACGCTTACGAAAATATCTGCCTCACCTGCCTTTTTCACCCTCCAAACCAATTTTTTACCAGCATTCGTTACATCTCCATTTCTTGTTTCGCTTGCTTCAATGCCTGCTGCTTTAAGTTCAGCAGAAACTCCATTTGCAACAGCTAACGCCAAGTCTTTTTCCTTATCTTCGCCACTAACAGCTCCGGGATCCACTTGAGAATTTTTATCATTGTGATCGCCATGACCTGGATCAATAGCAACTTTTTTTGTTTTTGGCTCCCCACCCTCTCCGTAATCATCTAACAATATACCTTCCATCCCATTGGGGTCTATAATATTAAGAGGACGATTGATACAATAATTATAGGGACTTAAACCCAAGTATTTCCCAGCCAGCGGATCCACCGTATTCCACCTCCCCAATTCTGAATCATAATACCTTGCGCCAAAATAATCCTGATTGGTTTCGTCGTCGCGTTCTTTGCCGGTGAAACGGTATTTCCTGTTTTTTGTGCCGCTTTGATACTCCTGCATCGTCTCGCCATACGGATAATAATTGCGGGCGGATAAAATGGAACCGGAAGAACTTTTGGCTATCCGGATGCTGCCCAAATGATCCTTTATATAATACTGTTTGTTATAGGTAGCGGAATCTGCTCCCCAGGTAATATCCACTGAACCAATCTGGTCATTGCCAAACAAATTGACCTGTTTTAATTTGCCGGTATTCACGTCAATTACGGCCAGTTCCCTGCCTGTCTGATCATGCAGGTAATATTCCCATGTTGAACCGACTTTCTTGGCCAACCGGTTGCCGCCATCATCATAATTGTATACTGCAACACCGGATGGTGTCGTAACATTCAAAGCCATATTCCTGTGGTCATATTCGTTCACCGTCACTTTGCCGTCGCTGATTACATTACCGCGGTAGTCGTAGCTGAAATTACGGATTGGCCCGTTCACGTTTACATTGTTCAACTTGTCCGTACGTCCCGGTAAGGATACACAGGCTGCTCTCTGAATAGAGGTTATTGTTCTACCAATAAAGGCACAAGGATTTTTTTCAAACCATCAATAATTATATTCAAAAATATCCGGATCGTCTTTAAGGGGAATTTCCCGGATTTCTTTTAATCGCAAATCCTTATCATAAATATAAAGGATCTGATTCCCTTCTGGTATCTCATCATATTTATATCCATTCTTCAAAGGTAAAATATAGTGCAATAACCAAATTAGCCGAAACTTCTGTCGACAGGGCTGAACGATGACATATAATAGACTGTCTTTTAAATTTACCGATTTTGGATATGAGAATTTTCTTACAACTAGAAATGTATCTTCACAACGCTTTTGAGGATCTATAACATGTAGTCCAACAGAAGGTTCAGGCTCAGGATAAAAAGCACGGGAATCAATAATGATCAATTTAGAATTATACGGATATAAATTACTGGGGAATGACATACCTCCTGGATGAACAATTTTTATTACTTTGGATAACTTGTTTCCAATCGAATCAAAATGATAAATACTCATAGGCGCATAATAATCGTCGGGGATGCTCTTGCATGAGTTGCAATCATTAACAAACCAAAAATCTTTTCCATCACGATATGCGTTAAATTTCCATGTATAAGGATCTTTTGATTCAAGGAAATGATCGGTATCATATTTTAGTAAATACTTTCTATCCAAAGTCACATATTGGGACCGTACAGCATACCACAGAGGGCTTCCATATTCCTGAGGGAATGCATGGTTAGAATATACAATCAGGAGCAAAATAAGATAATAAAATTGTTTACCTTTGAGATGGATCATATTCACTCCATTGCTCTTGAATTCCTGCATTCATATCATCGGACTGTTGTTGTAACTTCTTAATAGGAGAGGTTTTCCTTTTGCGCAAATATTTATGTCGGAGTGATCGTCTATACCCATCTATGGCAAGATTATAAAGCTTTGAATCTCCTTTCGGGTTATCTTTTGATCGCTTTGCATGATCCTTTTCAGATCCATTATCTGGCCAGATAGTAGTCCATAAAAGAGTACTTACAGCTTTGCCAAAATCACTGTTCATATTCAAGTCCTCTAATATAGGCATTTCACCGGACACCATCCCTTTTCCTTGCATTTCATTCCAAATGTCAACATAATTGGAGTGTGAATAAAAATCACCAATCGTGTGATCGTCCAACTCATCAAATCCGCCACCACTATTAATCAAATCCATTACTTCAGAATAACTGGAAAGATTGTCAAAATGTAAGCTTTGAGCTTGATAACAAGCAAGATCAATCATACCATTATGAATTAGTTCTGCAGTACCATAAAAACTACTATTTCCTCCATATACCTCATGCTTCACTTGAGCAATGACCAAAGCATGGATTTCTATTGGGAACCTTCCGTTTGGATCAATAAGTAAAGTTGGGTTATTTACACAATAATTATATGGGCTAATTCCCAAATATTTCTCCTTCAGCGGATCGAGTGTATTCCACCTCCCCAACTCTGAATCATAGTATCTCGCTCCGAAATAATCCTGGTTGGTTTCGTCGTCGCGTTCTTTGCCCGTGAAACGGTATTTCTTGTTTTTTGTGCCGCTTTGATATTCCTGCATCGTCTCGCCATAAGGAAAATAATTGCGGGCGGATAAAATGGAACCGGAAGAACTTTTGGCTATCCGGATGCTGCCCAAATGATCCTTTATATAATACTGTTTGTTATAGGTAGCGGAATCTGCTCCCCAAGTAAGATCCACCGAGCCGATCTGGTCATTGCCAAACAAATTGACCTGTTTTAATTTGCCGGTATTAACGTCAATGACGGCCAGCTCCCTGCCTGTCCAATCGTACCGCGGGGGATGAATTAACACTAGAATTTGTGAAGTATCCTACTGCCAGTAAAAATATTCTATCGCTACTTGAAACTATGAAAAAACATGGTGATCAAAAGACTTATAAAAAACGTTAAAAATATAAGTGTTGTGCCAACCCTTGCAATAATAGTTCTCAGTTTTTCATCGTCACTATCTTCTTTCGATATTGAATAATAATAGGTGCCTGCCATGAAAAAAAACGAGAGAATAGTACATAATATACTTTCCATTAATGACATTCTAAAAACCAGGTATGTGATTTTTAATTATATTATATTGAGCGTTAAATACTTGCATAATAAATTAAGTTTCCTGTTTCGAAATATTTTTGATTTGGCCCACTTTCTTAGCGATCGTATTTCCAAGAAGAATTGAAACCCCATCAAGCAGAAGTTTATTTCTATATTTTGCCGCCTTTGGAACTATGCCAAGCCATCTCCCTATCCGCCCGAAATATCCTGTTCTAAAATAATCATATTTTATTTCAAAGTCACGCTCATAATAGCGGCAAGCAGCTTCCTGTACCGCGCTGCTCATATTCGCATTCGGACTTATTTTACCGGTAAGCAGATGTCCGCCACCAGCATAAAAAAAAGGCTGTCTCAAACCAATTTTGATAACAGCCTTTGTGCTAATTTGAAATTATGATCAGACAGATTTTTTTATCTTCTCAACAATATCCGAGGTGTCCAGAGCTATGACCAGTTCTTCGTTAGTGGAGATGCGAAGCACTTTCACACGGGAGGAATCGGTCGAGATGAGATCTTTCCTTGCCGCATTGCGTTCCGGATCGAGTTCAATTCCGAGGAACTCCAGGTTTTTGCAAACGTGCGTACGGATATCAACTGCATTCTCACCAATACCGCCGGTGAAGATGAAAGCATCGAGTCCGCCCATTGCGGCCGCATAAGCCCCGAGATATTTTTTGATGCGATAGGTAAACATGTTGAATGCAATTTTTGCACGCTTGTTGCCTTCGTTCATGCTGGAGATCACTTCGCGCATATCACTGCTTTCGCCACTCACTCCAATAAGACCGCTGTGTTTGTTCAACAGGGTGTTTGCTTCGGAAAGAGACAGACCTTCTTTTCCCATTACGTGCAGAATTACTGATGGGTCCATATCGCCTGAACGCGTTCCCATTAACAAACCTTCAAGAGGTGTGAATCCCATTGAAGTATCCACCGAAACGCCTCCGTCCACCGCAGCTATACTGCATCCGTTGCCGAGGTGCGCCGTAACCAGTTTCAGTTCGCTGAGTGGTTTCCCAAGCATCTGTGCTGCTATTTCAGAGACATACCGGTGTGAAGTTCCATGAAAGCCATAGCGGCGTATCTTATGGCGTTTGTAGAGTTCATAGGGAAGGCCGTAAAGGAACGCATGCGCAGGCATACCGGCATGGAAAGCCGTATCGAACACTGCAACCTGAGGCGTGGTGGGTATAACGCGCTTGCACGCCTGGATACCCTTAATGTTCGGCGGATTGTGCAGCGGAGCAAGCTCGATGCAATCCTGCAACACTTTCATCACCTCATCGGTGATGAGAACCGAAGCGGAAAAATCTTCACCGCCGTGAACAACACGATGCCCGACGGCATCAATTTCTTCTTTGTCCTCTATGACGCCGTGATTTTTGCTGAGCATAACAGCGAGCACGTATTCAATGGCAATAGAGTGATCGAGAATTTCTCCAACGATGCTGACGGAATCGCCGTCATAACGCGAGTGGGTAAGCACTGCACCGCTCATGCCGATGCGTTCAATCAAGCCCTTTGCGAGCGCAACTTTTTGTGTGGTATCAAAGAACTGGTATTTAAGCGAAGAACTTCCGCAATTTAAAACTAAAACTTTCATGTTTAACCTATGTTATTTTTAACAAATGCAATCTGAATCAAAAAACAGGACTGCATGATAATTTCGGACTGTACGTATGTGCCTGCAACAGGTGCAGGCCGGTTCCCCCTGATCATCTGCCAATGGTTTCAACTTAGCATGAATAGGCAGACGTTGACTATTAAATTTTTTCTCATGCAACTCGAATCAGGTAGATTCCCCCCGATAGGATCGGGACACGCGCCCCGCTGGAAGCGGGATTTCGGTTGCACTCAACCTTCGCGGGAATGACACTCCTTACGAGTATTGTTAAGTGGACACCATTGGTCACCTGCCGAGGCTACCCTACTATTTTCCCGTCGGAATCGTATTTGAAGAATCCTTCGCCGGTTTTTCTGCCAAGCTTTTTCTCGCGTACCAATTTGCGGAGAATGGGGCAGGCGCGGTATCTTGGTTCGCCAAGTGTTTTCCACAAGGTGTCCATCCAAGCCAGAACTTCATCAAGGCCCATGCTGTCTGCCATTTCAAGTGGTCCGTTGGGGAATCCGTAACCAAGCCGCATAGCGGTATCGATATCTTTTGCATCGGCAATGCCTTCCATAAGGATGTGCATCGCTTCGTTCAGCAGAGGAACAATTGCGCGGGTGGTAACAAATCCGGGATATTCATAAACTTCAATTGCTGTTTTGCCGATACGCTTTGCAAATTGCTTCACGACCTTAACGGTCTCTATTGAGGTTTCAAGACCTTTTACCAGTTCCACAACCGGGATCTTGGGAACGGGATTGAGGAAGTGCATTCCGATGATCTTACCCGGGCGTGATGTTTTTTCGGCAATTTTGGTCAGGCTGAGTGTGGAAGTGTTTGAAACGAAGATAGCGTCTTTATTGGCGAAGGAATCGAACTGTTTGAAAAGGGATACTTTGAGGTCCAGGTCTTCGTCGACAGCTTCGATAAGCAGGTCATATTCTGCCGCGTCCTTAAGGACTGCCGACCATTTTATCCTGCTCATGATAGCTTTCTTCTCAGAGGAGGTCATTGCCCAGCGTTTGATTTCACGGTCAATGTCTTCCGATAATGAGGCTTTTGCCATATCCAAATGTTCCTGGTCACGTTCGATGACCAAAGCCTCCAAACCGGCAGATGCAATGGTTTGCGCAATTCCCTGTCCCATAACCCCTGCCCCGATGATAGCAACTGTATTAATTCCTTCGGTTTCCGCTCCCATTTTTGAGCGGCGTAATAGATCTTCTATATTAAAAGTTTCTTCCTGCATATCTTTCCTGAGAATAAAATAAATAACGTCAACAATGATTAGCAAAAATTATTCCAAAAAAAAAGCACAAAAAGCGGTTAAATTCATTAAAATCCATGTCATATTCTCATTTCTTACAAAAATGTTGCGAAAAAGAGAAGGAACAGGGCTTCATAGTTGTTAATTGACAAATGACGGCAATATACTTGAAAACACAGCCTTGTTGTCACTTCCGTGACGATGTCAACTTTTAAATACGATAGACATCTATTGAAAAACGGGTTTAAGCCAATTCATGGGTTTTGTTCGCCCCTATTCAGGGACGGATAACTCTTAAGCAGGTTACCACGGGCTTACGCCCGCGGTTATTCAAATTTAGTCCCTTCGGGACATAAAGCAAATCATGATAGCGTTAACGACCCTTGCTGAGAAGCGCTTATTGACTGTTGTCCTTGTTTTAAGTTGACATCGGTGCGTTACGCCATGATGGGAATGACAACGCTTCACCAACTGTGTTAAGTTGACGCCTATGCGGCACGGCGTGACGGGAATGACAACCAATGTTTATTCAATATCTATTCGCATAGTTGGCATCCATCTGACTTCCTGATCTTAAAGCTTTCTGGCGACCACCAGCACTCCTTTGTGCACCTCTTTGCGCCCGCTTGCAAGATCGACGGCCTCTGCTAGCACAATGTACATTCCAATCCGCAGCGGATTCCTGTCCTCATTTCTGCCGTCGAAGGGTATCAGGGCGGGTATCTGCATCGGTTCGCTGTTGAGCAGCTTACGGACCTGCCGCCCCTTGTCATCATATATGGTCACCGTTACCGATGCCTGAGCAAACTGAACAGTTAACGAAATAACCGTGACATCTTCGAAGCTGTCATTATCCGGGGAAAACGGATTGGGCGAAAAAGATAAGCCGGATGCAACCGGCTGCGCCAAGGTTTTGATACTGTTTTCCTTTCCCGGTGTTGCTCCATCCGCAGAAAGTGAACTGCTCCAGTTATGGGAGTTCCAGCTATCCATGGTGTTGCCAAGTTTTTCAAGTGAACGGTTTTTGGTATCCTTAAAAGCGGAGCTGTGCCACGACGGCATATAATATAATGAATCAATTACCCCTCCGGTACCGTCCTGCAATACTATCCAGGTTCCCACGGTGAGCAGAGCGAGATCACTCATCGTGCAGTGTGAATAAACGTTGCTGCGTATCTGCGGAAATTTCTGCAATAGAACTGTATCGGCATAAAGCACATAGTATTGCCTGGAAGGAAGCATTGCAACGGTATCGCAAAGATAAAAGCGGTGTTTGCCTGCAACCATTATGCTCCACCCCGTGAGCTGAATATATTTATTGCCTGCATTATACAGCTCAATAAAATCAGAATTATCCGCTCCAGCATTATATAAAATTTCATTCACCATCAGATCGTTTTTTGCATGGCGCGCAAGCGTATCAACAGCATTGGGCAGCGCGGGTGTTGCACCGTTTTTGGCATAGGAGAATATCCAGTTTGTGCTGTCTGTTGATGGCTGATACATCGAGATGCGTTCAAGTGATCGTCCCTGATGCGTCCGCCAAGATGAAGCATAAAAGACCGAGTCGATCGTTTCCCCATCGCCGGTGCGGATGATGACCCCATCTGCATCGTCATTCAGCGGAGGAAGAGCGATTTTCAGGAGCCGGCTGTTTGCATAGGAAAAGTGTGCAGGCAGTGAATCCCTGGAGAGGATGACATAATCAAACGGGTTTACAAAATAATCAGCGACGGCGATTACTGTTGTTTGTGGCGCAGTGAGAACATCTGTTACAGTGCAGCCTTTCAGATTAACCCTGTCACCCGAAATATTCCTCAGTTCTATCCATTCAGGAGCACCAGACGGAGGAGAGAACATTATTTCATTTAACACCAGTTGGGGTGGCTTTTGTTTCGCCGACACCATTGAAGGTAAATAATTATTGGTGGTGTCTTCGTCGTTGGCAAGCGAGACTGTTGCCTTGTACAAAACAGAAGTGTTATTCATTTTAAAAGCTGCTGTCGACGACACCATCAGCGAGTCCTTTGCATGCAGAAGAGGAACAGTAACTGAGGCAAGAATGCTGTCCGCCGCCACGAGACCAGCCAGACTGAACTGCACCATGCAATTTGTTGCGTCAGCAGCTCCCAGATTTTTAATGAGTGCCTTGGGTGTAACCCAATCACCTGCCAAGGGTTTTTGCGGCGTACAGGCAATTGCAGACACCATCAGATCGGTTGTTTTACTACTTATCGAGTTGGCTGCACCGGGGGACGCACCATATTTATTTTTTGACACCACCCAGTTTGCCTGCTCTGTTGAACTGGCCGATGAAGCAACGCGCTCAATCGATTTTCCGTCGACTCCCCAGGTACCGTCATATTGCAGGGAATCAATTACGCGAAAGAGAGAATCCATCAGAATGACTTTATCGCCATCATTGTTCAGCACCGGGAACGGAACAACAAGCAGCGGTGATGACAGCGAAAACTTTTTTGCAAGCAGGCTGTCGTGTGAGAGTAGTACATAGCGTGCGGGAAGGAGAAAAAAGGAGTTTTGCAACAGTGTAGCGGTGTCTTTTGCGTCAGCAAGATGATACTTTTTAAGGTCGATTGTTTTATTGCTTTGATTATAAAGTTCAATCCATTCCGATTCACCTGGCAGCGTAGCGTAGAGAATTTCATTTATCACAACATCATTGCGCTGCTCCCCTGCTGTTATTCCCCGCACATGGCAGAACGCGAAGTTGTTCGTTGTATCTTCATCGACCGGATAGTGCACCACCGCAAGATATTGCCGGAGTCCGTTTTTAACAATGCCCGCGTTTATTGCAAATTGCGCACTGTCTCCCGGTGATATGACGGGAACGTCGAACGCTGCGATCTTTTCACCTGCCTGAGCGACCGTATCAAGATTGCTGTCATAGTAGAGATACAGTTCCGCACCCTGTATAGACTGCCTGCCCAAATTTTTCACTATACAGAAAAGCGTAAGAGTATCGCCGGCATAGTACCAGGCATTTGATGAAGCCATGGATAACAATTGAGCATCATTGTGTTTTATTGTTACGGAATTATTTATTCCCGGTGTTCCGTGAAAACGACTGATGCACTGCTTCCAATTGGCAAGGCTTGTGCTGCCTGAATCAACGCTCACCCTTTCCAGTGAACAGCCCGCAGAGCCGCCCATTGCGGGTGTATATTGCATCGAATCAATTATCCGGTTCAACGAATCGCGGAGCACCAGCTCATCACCGGTGTTGTGCAGCGTGGGCAGACCGACAGGATGGATCAAAAACGAAAAAGGATAAAAACTTTTCAACAACGAATCCTTGGTAAGCACCAGATAACTTCGGGGAGACAACAGCACCTCTGTTAACGAATGTACACCCGATTCAGGCGATCCGTTGGCAATCTGCCACTTCTTCAGGTTGATGGTTCTGTTTGTCCGATTAAAAATTTCAATCCACTCCGGCTCATTGTTTGCGGGTGCATACATTACTTCATTAATGACAATGTCGTTCCTGACTTCGGTCGGTACAACCACCTGCAACCGGCAGCAGGCCGTGTTGTTTGTAGTATCCTCATCCTGAGAAAAAGCAACAACGGCGATATACTGATGCACCCCCACTGTTGGAACGCCGAGAGGAAGCTCCATTGTTATGGAATCACCCGCAGCCAGATTTGCGACCGGGAAAGAGGATATTTTTTCTCCCGCCTGCGCAGTACTGTCGAAATTACCATCATCATAAAGGTTCAGAACAACCCCGGCAAAGGAATGCTTACCCCTGTTACTTATTTTACAGAACAATGAGACCGGTTCACCGGCAAGGCTATAAGGCTGAAGAGAAAAGAGAGATGTATTAACTGCATCATATTCCCTGGGTACTACTGAGTTCTTCGTACCGGGTGTGGCGTGATAGCGGCTGAGGCTCTGCTTCCAATTGTTGCTGCCGGTACTTACCGAATCAACGCTCACCCGCTCCAGCGAGTAACCGGATGAGCCGCCCATAGCGGGTGTGTAGCTGACCGAGTCTATTGTGCGTTCAAGCGAGTCGCGAAGCACAAGCATATCGCCGGAATTGTGCAGAGCCGGCAATGATGCAGTATGTACGGAAATTGAATAGGGATAAAAACTCTTAAGCGTTGTGTCCTTTGCAAACACCATAAAACTTTGGGGAGGGATCAATACATCCGTTATTGCCAACGCACCCACACTTAGGACTCCATTAACCAATTGCCACTTTTTCACGTTAATTGTTTTTGTTGACCGATTATACACTTCGATCCATTCCGGTTCGTTATTCGCGGGGGCATACATGATCTCATTGATCACTATATCGTTCCGGTTTTCGGATGGAGCAATAACCTTGACCGGGCAAAGTGCAACATTATTGGTTGTATCTTCATCGGCGGTGAAATGCAGGATTGCGATATAGAGATTATCACCCGGAGGTGGGATGCCCAGCGGCAGTTGCATTGAATCAAGTTCCCCGGAAGACAAACCGCGAACCGGAAAAGATGCGATCAGTTCCCCTGTCTGAGCCATTGAATCACGCGACAGATCGCGATAGACATCAAGCACCGCACCGGCACACAGCCGTTTCCCCGCGTTCTTTATTTTAGTCGTTAATGTCAGTGAATCCCCGGATAGTAAGTACGACTTTGAGAAAAGCAAAGCAGTAAGAGCCAGATCATACTCTTTCGGAGTAACTGAATTGATTTGTCCAGGCGTAGCGTGATGGCTTCCGGTGCTTTGTTTCCAGTTTGCCGCAGCACCACTTCCCGCATCAACGTCAACGCGTTCAAGCGAATGGCCATTTGCCCCGCCCAATGTTGAAGTATACGCAACGGAGTCGATCATCATTCCAAGACTGTCGATGATGTGGATAGTGTCACCGTCATTATTAAGCCTGGGGAGGTCATGAACCCAAACCATGGGCGGAGTTACAGAATAATGATAATATTTCCATAGGGTGGTGTCCTTTGCAAGGAGTAAATAGCTTTTTGCAGGGAACAAAATACTTTCGCCGGGCATCCTCACGGTGTCTTTTGCATCTGCAAAACGCCACCGTTTCAGATCAATTGCCGCATTTGTCCGGTTATACAGTTCCACCCATTCCGGCTGGGAATCAACCGGGGCATACATGATCTCGTTAAACACAATATCGTTGAATGCATGTTCCCTGTTATAAACAGTCACCCAAACACCCGCTGCGTTATTGGTTGGAATTTCATCATGCAATAAATCTGCCGTTACCCAGAACAGGTGCTTCCCTGCTTTCAGCGGAGGCGACTGCCAGTTGATGGTTAATGATTTTGATTGTGGCAGGGAAATGTTTTGTTTTGCATATACCAGTTCACCCGGCTGCCCAAGTGAATCGAAATTTTCGTCGTGGTAGATATTCAGGGAAACCGGAGTCGCCTCCTGTTTGCCTTCGTTGGCAACAAGAAAGGAAAAGGTAACCGGCATATCCGAAAACACAGGCAGAGGTTGATCAAGCCTCGGGGAAACCGATACATCAAGCAGTACCGGAGTAACGGAATTTCTTCCGCCAGGGGTCCCCAGCGTGTCAGACGAATTGGCCCAGTTACCCGCCGAGTTATCTTTTGTCAGCAGTATTTTTTCATCAGAAATGCCGGCGGTTGTCTGATCGGGAGAATAGGAATAGGTATCAATAAGTCTTTTATTTTCGTCAAGAAGGGAGACGGGACGGGTAGCGGTTGAGATCATTCCCGAGTTGCCAAACTGCTCGTCATAGATCTTTACAATCAGTGCAGTTTCCGGAATAACGTTTTTATATATCCCAAGACCGTATATAAGATCATAATTTTTCTGAAAGATCACCGCATACTGGCGGGGCAGCAACATAGTCCCATAGCCTGCGGATACAATATAGTCCATGGTGGTGTTTGAATATTGTATCCGATATTTTGACAGGTCAAAGGTGTCAGAATAACTTAGATTAAAAATTTCAACATATTGATTGTTGCCGGCGGGGGCATTGAACATTACTTCCGTTATGGTGAGCGCAGTATCCACCTGTGCCGCCAACGAAGCAGTGAAAAGAATATATAAAATGACCAGCTTTTTAAATGCCATAAAAAGTTCATCTTGTTAAAAAACTTTTGAACAGGCAATTACCAAATCAGGACAAAAAGGCTGCGCAGCCCGGCAGAAGAGTAAGTTTAAGGTATATGTTTATGTCAGCAAAAAAAACAGCGCTCAGTCCTCTTCGTCATTCTGAAGTTTTTCATATTGCAGTTTCGACAGATATTCGAATAACCGGTTTGGCAGCACCCCGACCAGATCAACCAGCAATTTCATCCGCAACGGGAATGCAATGTATCGTTTTTCTTTTTCCAATCCCTTACAGATAATGTCAGCAGCTTTTTCAACGGGCATGAGGAAAAGCATCTTGAATTCATTCTTGTCCGTCATGGCAGTTTTTACGAAACCGGGGCGGATTGTAGTGACTTTTACGTTATATTGTGCAAGTTCGACCGCAGCACTTTCGAGCAGAAGAGTAACGGCCGCCTTACTGGCACTATAGACACCGCTCCGCGCAAACCCGCGGGTATCGGCCATACTGGCCACTCCGGCAATATATCCGGATTTCTGCCGCATGAAGATGGGCGTCAGCGCGTGGAGGCAGTTAATAACTCCCATGACGTTTATATTGATGGTATTCCGGGCGTCTTCAAGGCTGAAAGAAGTAAATGGGTTACGCTGGCTGACTCCGGCGTTTATAACGGCGAGATCAATTCTGCCGTTTGACGCACAGAATGCATTAACCGCGTCTGAGACCTGTTGACTGTCTGCGACGTCACAATGTGCAATGCTGATTTTGGCAGGTGCATCCTGCAGCGAAAGGGCAATTTGCTCAAGTTTGTCGGTTCTTCTGGCTAATAACGTGATATTGCAGGCCGTTTTGGCTAGTTTTTTTGCCAGAGCTTCCCCAATACCGCTGGAGGCCCCGATTATAAGAATATTTGTTCCTTTAAATTGCATAGAACCCGCTGTAAAATGAATATTCAAAAAAATCAATTTTTCTTTTCAAATACAACTATTTATTTTCATTTTACAATTGTGATTTTCTTAACAAAAAGTGTTCCAGAAATAAATGGCTCAACCTTTCATTGAAATAGATGGCGTCCTGGTTAACAACGAGGTGCTGCAAACACGTTTTTATTGCGACTTGAACAAGTGCAAGGGGGCATGCTGTACGCTTGAGAGCGAATATGGCGCTCCACTGCTGGAGGAAGAGCTCCCGGTTATGGAAGAGGCTCTTCCAATAGCATTGGAATACCTCCCTGAAGAACACCGGGCCATTATAGAAAAGAAAAACTTCTTTGAACGGAAAGACGGCGAGCTGGTCACGCGCAGCGTGAACAACCGCGCCTGTGTATTTGTGTTCTATGAAAATCAGGTTGCCAAATGCGCCTATGAACGCGCCTATTTCGAAGGCAGGATCAAATTCAGAAAACCTATTTCCTGCCACCTCTTCCCCATCCGTATCAACAATTTTATGGGGGAGGTGCTCAAATATGAAAGGTTCTCGGAATGCACACCCGCTCTGGAAACCGGCATTAAAGAAAATACGACCATAGCGGAGTTTTGCAAGGATTCTCTTGAGCGAAAATACGGAACCGAATGGTATTCAAAATTAATTCAATCAACAAAAAAGTAGTATGCTTTCACTAAAACAACAACAACGGCTTGAGCAGAAGCTGTCTCCACAGCAGATACAATATCAAAAGCTGCTCCAACTGAATACGCTTGGACTGGAACAGCGTATTAAAACTGAATTGGAAATGAATCCGTTCCTTGAGGGTGAGATGGAACTCCAGATGGAGGACGAAAAGCCTGTTGAAGATAATGAAACGGACGTCACCGAAGGCGAGGATACCGAAGAACGAACCAGCAGCGACGACGAGTTTTCTGTTGAAGATTACATGAATGATGAGGATTACTTCAGTGATGCCGCACTGGAATCACCGAAGTCACAAAATGATGAAGAGCGCTTACAGCCTTATACTCCGTCCCGGGAATCGTTAAGTGAACATCTGCTGAACCAGCTCTATTTGCACGATTTTGACGATAACATGCTGCTGCTGGGCGAAGAGATCATTGGCAACCTTGATGAAGACGGGTACCTGAAACAGAATCTGAACGTGATAGTGAAAGAGCTTTCCATATTACAGCATGTTGACATTCCTTTGCCGGAAGCCGAGGCACTTCTTAAGCTTATACAAACATTTGATCCTGTCGGGATTGCCGCCCGCAGCCTGCAGGAATGTTTACTGGTCCAATTGCGCTTTTCGCATTTCGATGAATATTACTCCTTTTTGGCAGAGAAGCTGCTTACTGAACATTTTGAGGACTTCAGTCATAAACGCTATGACCTGCTCATGCAGAAGATGAACCTCTCCGAAGAAACGCTCCGTGCAGTGCTTGTTCTTATTCAGGGCCTGAACCCCAAGCCCGGCGAAGGGAACATTGAACTTGAAGAACTGAACCAGATAACTCCCGATTTTATTCTCGAACGTGACGGCGACGATTTTCTTATCACGCTCAATGATCGCAGCCTGCCAACCCTTGCCATCAACAGAACGTATCTTGAACTGCTGCAAAAAGACAAAGGGAAGAAGAAGCTGAACCCGATGCAGAAGAGCGCCTATCAGTTTATGAAAGAAAAATTTGAATCTGCACGCTGGTTTATTGCCTGCATAGAACAGCGGCGCAACACCATGATGCGAGTCATGCGCTCCATTCTGGAAAAGCAATATGAGTTTTTTGAACGCGGGCCGAAATTTCTGCACCCGATGATCTACAAGGATATTGCGGACGATATCGGGATGGATATATCAACCATAAGCCGCGTGGTAAGCGGTAAATTCGTGCAGTCGGTTCAGGGAGTGCATGAGCTGAAATATTTCTTCAGCGAGGGACTGGCGACGGATTCCGGCGAAGAGATTGCCAACAAACACATTAAAGAACTGATCAAGGAAATGATTGAGGGTGAAGGGAAACGCTCGCCCCTCAGCGATGACAAGATTGCCCACCTGTTGAACAAACAAGGCATACATATCGCGCGCCGTACGGTTGCCAAATATCGCGAGGCACTCCGTATTCCCGTCGCACGACTCCGCAAGGTGCTATGACCGTAGTTCTGCAGGCCCTTCTCATCATATTGCTTTACGCGGCCTTCGGTGCGGTCCATACCGTTTTGGCCGGACTGGGACTCAAGAAAAAAGTTGCAAAAAAGTATCCGGCAGTAATGCCTTACTACCGCCTGCTGTATAACCTGTTTGCATTGGTCACCTTCTATTATGTCTATGAACTTTCACCGCACATAGACATTAAGCTCTATGACCTTCAATTCCCTTACGACTTTATTATTCTGTTTTTTCAGGTACAAATGTTACTGGGGATTCTATGGACATTAAGGTATTTCGATGCGAAGGAATTTTTCGGGTTTAGCCAGATTTCGCGAAAGCTGGATGGAAACTATAATCTCTCTTCCTATGATGAGGATACAAAACTGGTAATTAAGGGGCCCTATCTCTGGTGCCGGCATCCGCTCTATCTCTTTTTCATTCTGTTTCTTGCGTTTCGCCCCTATATGTTCCTGGATTACCTGATCAGTCTGGTATGCATCACCGCCTATTTTTATATCGGATCGATATACGAAGAAAAGCGCATGATCGAGAAATTCGGCGACCATTACCGTGAATACATGAAACACATTCCGCGGTTGATACCATATCATATATTTATTAAGAAAAAATAGATATTGGGTTCTTTATCTTTTCGAAAACGGACTGTAGCCGACATGCCGCTTTTAAATAAGCGTCAACTTAAAACGATTTTTTTTCAGAATCCCTCACCTCTAAATCTTCTCTCCCGGAGGGCAATGCTGTCAACTTAAGAGAGAAAACTCTCGTTTTGTCGTTGCGAGGAGTCATCGACGAAGTGCCTCATCCCGTGCGCGGGGCAACCTCAAATCTATAATATGGCACTCTGCCAAGTTAATGTGTGAGATTGCTTCTCCCGCGAGGACGCGGGATCGCAATGACTACCTTAGGTCGTTAAGTTGACACCATTGCCCGGAGGGGAGGAGGCATCAAAGCCCTAATAATGCGGGTCCGGCTTCCTTGCCCGATAGTAAATTCATGTAATGAGGCATGAGCTGTGAAATTGAGTCCGGTTGTCAAGTTCTGATAGAGCTCAAAGCAGGTAGATTCCCGTTTTCACGTATAGGTGTCAACTTAAAGACATAATAGTCAGCTATCGGTTAACAGTTTCAAATCCATTCACGGGTTTTGTTCGCCCCTATTCAGGGACGGAGAGCTTTTGAGCAAGTTACCACGGGCTCGCGCCCGTGGTTATTCAAATTTAGTCCTTTCAGGACATGAACAACTCATAATAATGCCAACCAACCATAATGAGAGGTACATATTGACCATTGGAAGCTCTGTTGTTCAAATTTTAAGTTGACGCGTATTCACCAGACAGGATGAGGCACTTCTCCAGCGAGGACGCAGGATCGCAATGACAATACAAATTCGTTAAATTGACATCGTTGATTGTTGGGAGGGGTTGTCTTCGCATTACCTGAATGATGCTTCACTAGCAGTTAGCTACTAACAAAAAAGTTTGTAATTTTACACACCAAGATTATCCAAAATACTAAATGGTTTTTACTTCGCTGCTATGAGAATTCCTGAACAGACAATTGAAGAAGTGCGCCAAAGCGCCGATGTGGTTGATGTAATTGGACACTATGTCCAATTAAGAAAAAAAGGAAGAAATTTCTGGGGACTTTGTCCGTTCCATGGTGAAAAAACAGCGTCCTTCAGCGTAAATCAGGAAAAACAGATATTCCATTGCTTCGGCTGTCACACGGGCGGCAACGTTTTCAAATTCCTGATGGAATACAAGAAACTGTCCTATGTTGAGGCCATTCTTGAACTGGCTGCAGAATATAACATAACAATCAATCAGGAAGAGCATGCTGATCCGCGGGAACAGTCCGAAAAAGAACGGATGCACGATCTCAACGAAGAAATTGCCCGCGTGTTTCTTGACACCCTGCTGAAAAGTCCCAACGCGGAACATGCCCGCAGCTACTTTGAAAAACGCAATCTTAAGATTCAGACCATGCGAAGCTTTGGGCTGGGATATGCCCCATCCAATAAAGCATTTCTAGTTGACTATTTCTCCAAAAGCGAGGAGAAAACCGAACTCGCAGTTAAACTGGGACTGCTCATCAAAACCGATGACGGAAGACTCTATGACCGGTTTGCGGGAAGGATCATGTTTCCCATATTCTCGCCAAACGGCCGGGTAATAGCCTTTGCAGGCAGGACAATGGAAACGGGTACGAATGCTGCCAAATATGTAAACTCCCCTGAATCCCTGATCTATACCAAAGGCAAAGTGCTCTATGGGCTTTCGATAGCCAAAGATGACATCAGGAAAACGGATTCTGCCATTATGGTGGAAGGCTACATGGATCTGCTTGCCTTATACCAGAACGGCATAAGAAATGTTATAGCTGTTTCAGGAACGGCGCTTACGGAAGACCAAACCCTGCTGCTCTCCCGGTACACCAAGAACGTTATTGCAATGTTCGACGCCGACACAGCAGGAATAAAAGCGGCCATGCGCAGTGTGGAAATACTGCTCAAAAAGAACATGAATATCTCCATTGCCTCACTGGAGAACAATGAGGATCCGGATTCCTACATCAACAAGTTTGGAAAGGACGCACTTCAGGAACGCCTTGCCAAAGCAGTTGATTTTCTGGAATTTCAAACTACGTACTATGTTTCCAAGGGAATGCTTGATGATCCGCAGAAAAGCGTTGAAACCATTCGTGAGCTGCTTCGGCCCCTCGCATTGGTTGATGACGAACTAAAACGGATCCTGCTGATAAAATCCCTGGCCGAGAAATTTCACCTGCGCGAAAAGCTGCTTGAAGAAGAACTCCAGGTCATTCTGGATAAGAACAAAGCCGCCGAACGGGTCCCGCAACAGCAGCGCGGCATAACAACCAAGACCCAGGGTGCTTCGAAGGCCCCAGTAACGCTGGCAACAAAATTTGCTCCCCTGGAACGCGAGCTGATCAGAATTCTCTGCGAGGGTGAGCCCGATGTCATCAAACTGATCAAGACGCATATTCCTGTTAACGACCTGGCCAACGAACCGGCAAAGAAAATTATCGGGCTTATATACCGGGCAATTGAAAATGACGAGAACGTGTCCCTGAGTGCCATTGTAGACAAGCTTGATGATGAGGAACTTGAGCGGGAGATCACCATGATCGCCTTTGATGCCTATATCGTAAGCGACCGGTGGGAAGAACTTACTCCGAGTCCTATAAGGATGGTACGGCTTACCCGGGCTGCCCAAGACACCATTAAACGTGTTAAAATGCTTGTTCTCGACCAGGAGATTCAGACACTTAAAGCCGAATTGCATGACAAGGCATCAGACGAGCAAGTGACAGACATAATGATGCGCATTCAGAAAGCGATCAACAAGAAATTGGAAATAGAAGCGATGGTGTTCGAGCAACCGGCAGACTGACAGCACCGGGCATTGTTGAGTGCGCTTATAATGTACCGTTATATGACCTTTGATTTCCTGAGCAATAGCAGTAAATTGACACGTAAACCTTTTTTCGGGAGTATTATTGCCAATAAGAGTTGATGCACTGTAACACACTGAAACCATTTCCCGAAGTATGGCTGTAAGGCCGGTTTATTTTATAGATTTCCACCGAACCCGGCAAGCCTGATCCGCGTGCGGGAGTTCAATTATTTATATCAGCATGGTCATATGAAACTACGGCGAAAAGATATACTGGAGTTGATAGAAGGCGGCGAAGATCTGCATACTGAGTTCAAGCAGCGGTTTTCTTCAGCTGACAAAATTGCAAAAGAACTAATGGCATTTGCCAACACCTCCGGGGGGTATATTCTTTTTGGTGTTGATGACGATAAAAGGATAGTCGGCGTTCAAAGCGAGAAGGGCGAGACTGAACTTATCCGGCTGGCAATTGAAGAATTTTGCGAACCCCTGATCGATTACGAAGTGTTCTATTACGATATTGACGGGAAAGAGATTGTTGTTGTTGCTGTACCAGAATCCGACAAAAAACCGCACCGGATGCAGGACTATAAAAGCACCCTCGATATTAACACAGCGCAGGTGTATGTCCGCGTTAACGATAAAAGCATACAGGCGGGAAAAGAAATGATCCGCATAATGAAATCGGTAACCGCAAACAACGGGCTAACCAAATATGCCATAGGGTCGCACGAGCGAATGGTTTTCGACCATCTGGAGAAATACGAAGCGATCACCGTGAAAGACCTTATCGCGAAAGCGAATCTGTCTGAGCGCCGGGCGTCGCGGACACTGGTTAAGATGGTTCGTGCGGGCTCTCTCTTGATACATACCAAAGACAACGGCGAACATTTTTTTACGGCACGGTAAGAACACCACTTCCTCCCCGTCCCAAGAGCCCAAAATAACAAGAAATTTACCCATGAATGCAAACACCGGAAATCAGCAATGAAAAAAGCACTGTTTATTACTTTACTTCTTTGCGGTTGGTTATTCGCAGAAGGTACTGCCCACAGAACCCGATTGTCCTATACAGCCTGGTTCGAACAGTTAAAAAACTCCACTGCAAGTGAACTGATCTTTTCCGACTGTGAGTTTTATGATGACACCACGGCAGGAAAATCCGCATCCTCCTTCCATGGGGAAATTACCGTAAACAGTGCTTTGACACTGAAGAACGTTTTGTTTGACGGCTCGGTGATCAGCGATATTATCTTCACCAAGCCTGTGGTGTTTGAAGAGATTGACGGGAATGTGTACTGGAGCAGATGTTCGTTTAAATCTGTTCTGCGATTCAACAAGATTTCCGGCGATGTTTGGTTTGATACCACACTGTTCAACGGACTCATCTGGGAGCCGGACGAAAAAGCAGATGATGCGTTTATGCGATTCAATCAGTGCAACTTTTATTCCGGCGCGTTCTACAAAGCCGAATATAAAGATTATGCAATAACTTCGCCCATGATCATCATAGGCAACTGTTTCAAAGCCACCCGGCTCGAAATAGCGAATTCAGTTTTTCACAATAACAACAGAGATGCTGTTCTTCTTATTTCATACACCGACTTCCTGAATGTCACCCTGGCAAACAACCGGTTCGATACGCGCGTAAGCTTCCTTAACTCAGTCATATACAACAGTTTTGAAGTCGTGCGGTGCGATTTCAGATGCCCCATTGATTTTAGCGGTTTCACATTCCCCAACCCTGATACGCACCTGAAATTTGCGCAAATACAGGGCAAAATTCAACTGGCGCAGGATATTGAGAATCTGCCCGGCGGCAACTGGTACAGCGGAAAGAACGTCACAGAAGTATCTGACACACTGCAGTTCTATCGTCTCGTGGCCACTTACTATAAGCTGATGTCGGTATATAAGGCCCGGGGAGATTTTGAATCTGCAAACGCGTGCTATATAGACATCAAGAACCTGGAACTTATGAAGTTGAAATTTGAGTTCAACGCCCATCCTTCTCTCAATCTGTGGTTTGGCTATGGCCTGAACTATTTTCTCCGTTGGTTCAGCGATTATGGCACCAATCCCTCCAAGGCGCTGGTTTTCTCATTCTATACGCTTTTGCTTTTTGCAGGAATTTACTTTTTCTTCCCTTCGCAGTTTTCAACGCTCGACAGCTTCTCCCTGATAAAGAGGATCCGCTGGCTGATCAATTATATTTCCTCAGACAACCGATTGATCGACCTTTATGAAAAGGATGAGGAACGGGTGACAAAAGAAAACTTCATGAAAGAGTTTGAACAACTTTTGCATTTAAAGGAAAAGGAAATTCCTTTTTTTATTAAAGTGGTAGCACACCCCATTAATGCGCTTTCACGTATACCCGACCGGATTGGCAGATGGTTTCTTACCAAGAGCGATTTTGCTTCGGGGAAATGGAGCAATTTTTCTGAGCGGCAAAAAGTGATGCTGGGGACATTGCTGGCTTTTGGTATGTTCATGTATATGCTTCAGATATTGCTGATCCGCTGCCTGAGTTCTTTGTTGCTTTCTCTTAACGTGTTCTCAACATTGGGTTTCGGCGCAATTCCCGTAACAGGATTTCCGCGCTATCTGGCCATTCTCCAGGGATTTATCGGCTGGTTTTTCCTGAGCATATTCAGCGCTTCGCTGATCAGTCAGCTTTTGCAATAAGCTGAGAACGATCACCAAGATATATAACTATTTAAACATTTATAGTATTTTTGAAATAGCTTTTAATTTTCTGATGATCATCCAAAAGAATCAACATGGCAACAGCGTCGTCAAACAGCATCGAAAATACCGGCACCGAGATCACTTTCTCAAACAATCGCGTTGAACTCATCGCAAAGATATTCGCGGCTTTTTCGTTTTTGGCTTTTTTTATGGTTATTGTCAAAGATGATGCAGAGAACCTTCTTAGAATCTTCTTTCTTGTTCAAATAGCGTGTTTGGCATTTGCAGTGTTTTACGTAAGACACCTTCAGATGGGAATAAAATCTTTGACTATTGCCGGAACGGAATTACGATTCCAGTTTTTCAGCGCAACAGCAAAAATACTTCACATCAAACCTGAAGCAGTTTTTGTAAAAACAAAAGGGAAACGCATTGAGTTTTTCAGATTGTCAGATAATAAAAGTTTCGGACATGCATTTTATTTTGAGCTTGAGGAAAAGGAACGCTGGGTGAAAATGAACGAACTGTTGAAACCCTGCCAGAGAATTTGATCACAACCTGTTAATGGAACTGGGGAAGTACAGTTACAAAAACGGATGCGATACATTGGGTATTTGGGCTTTGTCTTCACATGCGGGTCATCTGCACAGCTAAGCCGTCTTCTTTGTTTTGGGTTTGTCCCAAAAGTAATGGTGCCAACTTAACAGGCTTGTTTTGTAATTGCGATCCCGTGTTGTCGCGCATAGGCATCGAAGTAAAACGACATTATTTAGCAGAATCCCTCACCTCAGAATCTCCTCTGCCGAAGGGGAGGAGACTTATAAGAGCTAATAATGCGGGTCCGTTTCGTTGCCCAATGAGAAATACATGTATTGCGGCATTTCCAGCAAAACTGACCCTAATGACCTTGACGGGTTCCAATGCCTTACGTTGACACCATTGCCTGAATGACGAGAGAACATAACCGCCTCATTACAGGTGGTTAATAATAACTGCAGTGGTGATATTGAGAAGCGAGAGTCTTCAATGTGATTATTCAGGTTTTTGTTTAGTTGACAGCATTGGCTACGAAGACGGGATCCGGGAACATCTGAACTACCGGTCACTAAAGCAGTGGGAAAATATATGAGAAAAAGAGTCTATGATCTATATAGCAACAATTTGTAATGTTGATACACGAAACAGCACGAGCTGACAACACCCGCCGTAACAGCCCCTATAACTGTCAAACAGCATACGCGCGCAAAAAGCATTCCTTCGCTTTTAGATGAGTACTGAGGCAAACTCAATGCTGCAGAAAAAACAAATACCAGAGAAGCGACAGACAGCATCGCGATCAGTATTGATTTCCGGTGGATAATCAAAGCGAACAGCAACTTCCAGATCAACGTTTCCCTCCGGGGAATTGAAGTTTACAAAACGCCGTGTTTAAGGGCCTAAATATATCCATTCCAACAATGAAACGCGGGTGTATCATGACCAGCACCCCTTTACAAAAAAGAAAAATGCTCCCATCGGGGGAGCATTTTCGAAATCAGGAACTATAACTGCAGAACAAATGATAGTCATAAAATATGAACTGTTGTTTGCTGCTACGTTGTTATTTGTGACGGCGGCAGTTTTGAACGATCAGCTTTGCGTGGCCGCGTGTAATAGTAATAATATTTATAATAGGATCCGTAGGAACTCTTATAAACAAAATTATTCAGAATGGCGCCGATGAAATTGATGTTATCCTGTTGAATAATCTCAAGAGCACGCACCATAAGTTCAATTTCCGTTGTATTAGCAGAAACGACCAATGTTGTTGCGTCAGCATAGCGGGCAAGAATTTCGGAATCGGTTACAGCGATCACCGGAGGTGAATCGAGCAAAATATAATCATATTTTTCGCGGATCATGCTGAGGAAATCACGCATTTTCTGAGATTCAAGAATTTCCGATGGGTTTGGCGGAATGGTTCCAGCAGTAATATACCAAAGGTCGGGAATTTCCGATTGACGAACGATCTCCTCAAAAGCCACCTGTCCGAACAAATAGTCAACCAGACCAGGGTAACGGTTTGTTTTGAAGAAAGAGTGAATTCTCGGTTTTCTTAAATCGCAATCGACGATAACCGTTCTCTTGTTGGAAAAAGCAAAGCTTCCTGCAAGGTTAGTACAAATCATTGTTTTTCCTTCGGAAGGAGCCGAAGACGTAACAAGAATGGTCTTTAATGTCTCACTGTCAACACGTGAAAATTGCACGCGTGTACGCAAGGCACGGAACGATTCGCTCGGAATTGAATCCGGTTTTTTCGCCACAATGAACTCGAAATCAGATGTTCCAGTAGCAACAATTCCTTCAATTTGCGGAATCCATGCCAAGACGTTAGTGTTAAGCTTTTGAATATCATCCGGCGTCTTGACCGTATTATCAAAGAAATTTCTCAGGAACACGTACCCAAAAGAAATAATAAGCCCGAGAACAAAGCCGACCCCGATGATTAATATCCTGTTCGGTTTGTATGGTTTAATTGGGATCCTTGCCTGATCAACTATAAGGACGTTTCCCGGTTGGGATTGTTCGTTAATCAGAGCTTCCTGGTATTTTTGTTCAACCAAGAGAAAAAGCTTCTCAATTGATTCTCGATTTCTGTGCAACCCAGCCAACTCGATGCTTGATTTCGGAAGCAAATTGAATTTTTGCTCATAATTATTTATAAGCACATTCATTTGGTCAATGGAGATACGCAGGGAAGCCGCCTTAATTTCCTGTTGAATAATCTGCGAAGCGAAGTCCCGTAACTCTTCCGGGGTGGACGCAAAAATACTTGCTTTTAATATTTCAACTTTCTTCTTCAGCAGGTCTTCAAGCGAACTAATTTTTTTGTCGTATGCTTTAATGGCTTCACTGGCAGAAGTTTGATCTTTCAACCCAGCAGTAACATATTCGCGGTTTATTTTCAATTCTGCGAGTTGAGTTTGCAGGGCCTTCATATACTCTTCGTTGGCAGCTTTTTCAATGTAAGCAGTAATTTGTGGAGAACGCTGCTTCAACTCGTCACGGTATTTCTGCAAGACTTTTTCTGTTGAAGTGTAATCAATCTTCTGCATATCGCGCTGTGACTGAAGCGTAGAGAGCTGACCAATCAGAGCACTGGCTTGTTCATCTAAAGCAACAATGCCGCCCTTCTCCTGAAAACTTTTTAACATTTCTTCTGACTGACTCAACTGCTTAAGTTTTTCTTCTCGCTGTTGCGTCAGAAATCCTCTAATAGAGGTTAATTGGTTTCTTGTGATCTCAAGGTTGACCAAACGATATTGCTGAACATACACATTTGAAACAAGCGCCGCCTCGTAGGGAGAGGGTGACTGAACAGATATTTCAACAAAATCAAGTCCTCTTTTTTGTTCAACATCGGCTTTGCCGAGAGCCGTAATAATATCCTCAACGTCAGCTACCTGTTTCGGCTGTTCTTTTGACTGCCTTGAGTCTTTGTCGAGCACCAAATAGAAATCTCCAGGAGATTTAACGGCTTTAAATGTATCGATGAGCGCGTAAGCAACTTTTTGCCGCACCTGATAGCTTTTAATAATTTCGATTTCATTAAGCAAAAACCGGTCAACCTGCAAATCGGGCATGGTTGAAGCGAGCGGGTTTTCCAAAATGCTTCCAACCGGTTTGGAAATTTTGATTTCCGAAGTAGCCTTATAAATATTCAGTGCTTTAACAGCGTAAACAATAGAAAAAACCAAACTCGCTACGGTAATAATAAGTACCGGGAAAAGGTTATTTCGAACTAAATCTATATTTTCTTTTAATGACCGGGGCTGGGGTTCCACCGATATTTTATCGAGTCTGCTCAAGACACTCTCCTACTTTTTAGCAATGCTTATTATTAAAATGGTAAGCGATATTAAGGTCGAGACTATCGATAAGGTTATCGAGAAATAGTCTTTGAAATAGAACCTTGGTTCACCTGGCACCAAGACAACATCTCCGGGTCTTAATTGCACATCCTTTATGCTTTTTGCAACTGCAGATTCATGCAGCAGTTGATTGTAATCGACTTTAATAACTTCCTGAGTCGAATCGGGTTTCATCCTTAGAATACGCACATCCTCCAATAACGCATCATCATGCGGGCCACCTGCGTAGGAAATGGCCTCAATAAGAGAGGAGTTAAGCGGAAGTGAATAACGCCCGGCAAACCGTACAAATCCCCAAACTGAAATTTTCATATTTACTGCATTGGGATCTGAATAATCATAATATGCACCCTGGGTAGCGTTATATTTTGGTGAAGAACCAACCCGAAGGTTAGATTCCTGAGCAAAGAGCCCAACCGTAAATAGTAATAGCGCAATTGCGCTTAGACGAAAAACCCTCATTACTGCCTTTTAAATTTATTAGAGCTTATAAGATACAAAATTCTTTATTTTTAACAAATAACGGGAATCACTCATTGTCGTTTTGCTTTCAACCTTGTTAATGCAAAAAGGCCACTAATTCCACCGATTACCACACCGGAAACGGCAGAAAGTGCAATAGCGCTCCACAATTCACCCAAATTTCCAAAAAAGATCCTTAAAAAATTGCCCGCCACCGATAAGGCAAGCCACCACCCCAAAAAGCTTAAAAGAGCTCCCAAAAACCCAACCATAATGCTATTTATAAGCACCGGAGCTGCTATCATAAAACGTGAGCTTCCGACAAACCGCATGGTTCTTATCTCTCCTGCCCGAATATCAAGCAGAGTAACGCTAAAACTGGTAACGATATACAGGGCTATTGCCACGAGAATAATAGTAATTGTATATAAATATTTTTTAGCCGCCATGGAGATAGAGACGAAGTCCTTATACAGATCCACCGCAAAGCCCACTTCTGTCACCATAGGCACCGCACGTAACTGGTTTATGGCTCCATCGAGAGCTGCCGGGTCAATCAGGTTTTCCGAAAGTTGAACCGTATAAGCTGCCGGCAGCGGATTGTAGTCCAATATTTTCCTAAAATCTTCACCGGTCTCTTTCAGAAAAAGTTCTTCCGCCTGAGCCTTGCTCACGAGCTGCCAGGATTTAATGAAAGTGAATTGTTTCAGTGCTTCTTCCGTCTGTACGTAGGACTGCCCGGGAGTCAGGTCTTTTAAGTACAGCTGCACGGTCAGATTGTTCGATATCTCTTTTTGTGCATGTTTGACCAACAAACCCGAGAGATAGGATGCCTGGATAAGAAAAACCCCAATGGTAGTGGTAATGACGGAAAACAGAAAGTATAACTTTGCCTTCCTGATGGTACGGAAACATTCGTTTAAAATAAATTGCATGATTTACTCAAAAATTAGATTCATCAATCCACCGGGATACTTTCCAATTGCTGCCGGGAGCACTTCTGAGCAATTGCAGGTTAACCCGCCCATCAATGCGAACAACATCCGAGGGGTTAAATACAATAACTAAATTGAATGCCCTGACATACTGTGCGGTAAGTGAATCCGATGAGGTAAAAATAACATTATTCCAAATTAAACTCAGACTTTCAGAATTCTGAAACAGGCTGTAGGTGACCTTCATCTCCTCCGGCCTCCCCCACGTCACATCATAGCCAAGGTCATAATCACGATAGGTAAATAAAAAGCTATTATCAAGCAGTTTTCCGTAGAGCAGAGTGTCTTTGGTTGTATAGGAAGTTTGTAAGTTTTGAAAAATGCCGTCAACGGTTTTCATGTCAGCAATAGCACCAGTCCCGACGGTAGATTGATAATCAATATCCGGGGCAAATGGATTTTTGCATGAGGATAACAGGAAAAAAGCGCAAAAAAGGCAACTATATAGAATATGCTTTTTAATAGTTTGACCCTTTCAGATCACTCCAGCTTTCAGCAGTGCCAATTTTTGTATCCTCCCATGTGGATATTATCCAGGCAGGACGTGAGTCAACTATCATTGACAACCTCATTTGGCCGCTGTACTGCGCCGGAGAAGAAGCCCCCTTCACCGGTATCTGCATGGTATACACAGCGGTATATTGCACGCTGTCCGCATATCGCGAGTACGATTCGGAAGACAGCAAAATACTAATTTGTCCAGCAGTTGACATTTTGGAGAAAACATTATTCAGGTAGTCTTGCTCTGCTTTTAAATTCCAACCGCTTAAAAATGCGGGATAACGGGACGTTGCCCCCGGTGAAGGAATAAATCTGAACACCCGGCTGGAATAGCTGCTGTCGACAAAACAGGCCAAATAGTTTTGGACATTTTTCTCAATAAGGGCGTTGGTAAAATTGGAGATAACCAGATCAGGTGTTGCGGGAAAAGTGTATGTTGATCGTGCGGTTTCCGGAGCCTCGGGTGTGCGGGCCTGAAAGATATCACACCCGGCCAGGGATACCAGCACCAGCAATGAACAGAGCAGCCTTACACGCTTTTGCATAGCGCAATAAACCGTGGAGAGGTTATATTACTAAACTGATCACCATTATAATTTCCCCTAAGGGACAGAATTTCAAAACCGGCTTTCTCAAGCTGCAAAACCAAAGTGTCGGCATTATACAGTTTCACAGATTCCCGATATGCTTTTAATCCTGTTTGTGATTGTATAAGAATGGTTTTACTTACTGTTTCTTCATCCAACGAACGTGATTGTTCAACCACCATTTTGCCAATATATTGCCGGGTATAGGGGACGAAGTTTTCATTTATATAATTGATATTAAAATAATCAAACACAAAAATGCCGCTTTGTTTAAGGGAAGCCCGGGCGGTCCTGAAAATGCCAAAGTTGTCCTCATCGTTTTCAAAATAGCCGAATGAGGTAAAAACATTGAGAACAAGATCATAGGCATGTGTTGGTCTGTACGTGAGAATGTTGGCTCTTACAAATTCAACATTAAGACCGGAACCTGCCACACTCTCCCGTCCGACCTCCAGCAAACGAGGACTAAGGTCCACCGCGGTAACTTTGTGCCCATGTTTAGCAAACGCAATGGCATGCCGACCTGCGCCGCAGGCCAAATCAAGCGTCTCGCACCCGGATGCCAGGTTCAGGTTTTTGATGATGGTCGTGGCGAATTCATCGGCTTCCAGCTGATCCCGATGTTTATAAACAGCCAGATACTCGTCAGAATTGAACCAATCGACGTACCACGCGGTCATTCCAGCACCGCCCGGTCAATAACGGCCCGACCGATAGTTGCCTCATCCGTAAATTCGAGATCACCGCCAACGGGGATGCCCCTGGCTAATCTTGAGACCCGGATACCCATCGGTCTGAGTAATTTAAGAATATAAAGTGCAGTAGCTTCGCCCTCCGTGTCGGGATTCACCGCCATAATTACTTCTTTCACTTCATCATCGCGCAGGCGCATTAAAAGTTCTTTGATATGCAGATCTTCCGGGTGAACTCCGCTCAAAGGCGAAATAACGCCACCCAAAACATGATATAACCCGCGAAACTCGTTGGATTTTTCAATGGCCATAATATCGCTGGCATCTTCAACAATGCAAATAACACTCCGGTCTCTCTTAATACTGGAGCACACTTCACAAATTTCAAATTCGGTGAAGTTGAAACAGACCGGGCATTGGTGTATCTTATCTTTCAGGGCCTGCATCGCGCCAATAAAGCGATCAAAGTCCTCCCTGCTGCTTCGCAAGAGGAAAAGCGTCAAGCGCTGGGCTGTTTTCTTTCCAATGCCGGGAAACTTGTTAAATTCATCAATTACTGACTGTAATGCCTGAGATATGATCACAATTAGAATCCAGGGATTTTCATGTTGGGAGGAAGAAATCCTTTGGTCAGTTTACCCATGTCTTCTTCTTCCATTTTCTTTGCTGATTCAAGGGCCTTATTTACAGCCGCAACCACCAGGTCCTCAAGAATTTCTTTTTCTTCCGCGTTGATGACGGATGGGTCGATCTCTACGGAAACGACCTCTTTAAGCCCATTCACCGTAACCTTGATCATTCCGCCGCCGGCTTCTTCAGAAACGGTTTTATCACCGAGTTGTGACTGAACCTTTGCCATTTCGTCCTGCATTTTTTGAAACTGGCGCATCATATCGCCCATTCCTGCTTTCATATTTTTACTCCAATCTGCTGCATTAGTTTTCAATTATATACAAAATACTTTTTCCTATACGGAGCATCGGTCCGCTATAAGAGATGCTTTTTTTCGTTTATCGCCAGCACAAGCACAACCAAGATATAGCCAAGTTCCATGTTGACTATCCAGACACCAATGGCGTAACCATAACAAACCCGGCGGATAGTTGTCACTTCCGCTCTGCCAGAGAATAGTTACAACTCATTATAAACAGCATGACGCTGATTGTAGAGCTATCTTCCAAATGGCTCGGATCAGTGAGATTCCCGTCGCCGCGTGATGGTAATGATATTTGTTCCCAGTGCTCATCACGTCGACACCACCGCCCGCCGGGTGAGTATCAGCAGGTTTTAATTCGGACAATCAGACTATGACACTGTATCTGTCCGCATAACACCATCGCCCATACCCGGGTTTGATCCGGTTATTGCACTTTGTTATCCAAAAGCGATACAAACAGCCCGGATTCAAACTATTTTAGCTGTTTTTAACAAGAAACCTGACTTGGAACGTGTAGTAACCAGCCTCGAAATATAAAACATTGATTTGATATTTTATACATTCTTTTTATTATGTAAGTTTTAGTTTCCGATTTTATACTTTCCTGCAATCAGAGACAGTGAAGTAACGATTTTTGTTGCACCTAAATGGAGATTGGTAGCAGAAAATAAATTATGGTAAAAATGCTATTTACAAAAATGATGTTTATCGCGAAATGCCAATAATTCCGGCTGAAAAGACATTCCCCGGATTTATGAAAACAGGTTCCGGCAAAAAGATCCGCTACAAAACGCTGGCGGAGAATTTCGCTGAACTGGATCGTTTTTTTCTCGAGTATCTTGGATCATTTAATATTCCGGTGGTTTTTCAGAAAAAAGCTGACAGCACGGGCTTACAATTTGGAGAGTGCCAGCCCTATCCGTTTTCGGTGAGAATAAGCAACCATTTGGATCACCGGGCAGCCACTCTGTTTGGAAAGGCACCTTGGGAACAGTATCCGATCCCCGTGCTGGACTATTTCTATGGCGATGTGGAGAACACACAAATTTCGCAAAACCAAATCATTTCGCTCGGACTTGCCCCGGTGGAAGATCTCAAATTTATGAACAGGCTGTGCACAAAGATCAATGCAGTAATGAGGTCTTTTTTTGACCGCAGGGATGCATCGCTGATCCGCTGCCGCTGCGCATTCGGAAAATGCGAAGACAGAATTGTGGTATGCGGTGAATTTATACCACCGTACTTTCAGGTAATTGGCAACCCGGAGTTTGCCGGCGCCGGTGAACGGTATTTTGATTTTGAAGACGCTGCGCATCTGAAGAAATATGTTGATTTTCTTCTGAATGCCACTAAAGCATAAGGACTAAAAATGTTAACAAAATATGGCTACTCCACCATAGCGTGGGCAGCAATTATATCATTCCTGCTGATAGCAAGCGGAATGATTACACCCGTTTCGTGGTTGAAGTTGCTGCTGTGGATTCTCGCGGCTTTCATTATGATTGCCACCCTGCAGTTTTTCCGTGACCCGGAAAGGACACCTCCGACTGAAAAGAACATCCTTGTCTCTCCCGCCGATGGGAAAGTGCTCCTGATGAAAGAAGTTGAAGAAACCAGATTCATAAAGGGAGAGGGATTCCAGATCTCTATTTTCATGTCCCCACTTAACGTGCATGTCAATCGTATCCCTGTAAGCGGCGTTGTATCCTATGTGGAATATGTCAAAGGTAAATTCCTCGCAGCTTTTGAAGACAAAGCTTCTTCCGAAAATGAACGTTCGGAATTCGGGATTGAATCCGCGCATGGGAAAATCTTTTTCACTCAGGTATCCGGATTTGTTGCCAGACGCATTATATATGAGCTCAAACCAGGTGACCCTGTAACCATAGGCAATCGTTTTGGAATGATCAAGTTCGGCAGCCGCGTTGATGTGGTTGTGCCTCCGGGTTGGGTGCCCAACGTACACGTTGGTGACAGAGTAACGGCCGGGGAAACTATTCTATTCCGTTATCAGGGAGGAAACTAATGCGACCATCCAATCATTCCCTGAAAAGGGCCATACCCAATTTTTTCACATTCAGCAGCATGATGTGCGGATTCCTTTCTGTTGTTCTGGTTTCCGACGGACAAAAAGATCATTTTGAGCTTGCTGCCTGGCTTATCATTATTGCTGCAGTTGCCGATGCCCTTGACGGAGTTATGGCCCGCCTGACCAAAACCAGCAGTCAGTTCGGTGTTGAACTTGATTCTTTGTCCGATGTTATCAGTTTTGGATTTGCGCCGGCATTTCTTTTGCTTTCACTCAACGGAGCTTTTGAGGCAAGTATCGTATTGGCCGCTTGCCTGTTCTATCTTTTTTCGGGCGGCTTCCGGCTTGCACGCTTCAACGCGGAGCTTTCAGGCTTCACCAAGGAGCATTTCAAAGGACTTCCTATTCCTTCGGCGGCAATCACCATTGCGGCATTCGTTTTCCTGTATGTTGACAACCTGATCCCCGAAACACAGCTTGCCCTTTATTCGGTCATTCTGGCCGTGGGTTTGGGTATCCTGATGGTAAGCAAAGTAAAGTATGACACGCTTCCCAACATCTCGGTTAAGGGGATCAAACAGAAGCCGGTAATCTCCGTGCTGATCGTTGCAGCCATTATTGCAACAATTGCCACTTCCGGACGTGCCCTTTTTTATATCTTTTTATTGTTCATACTATATGGTATTTTTCTTTACATTTTCAGCTTTTTCCACAAGACTGCAAGTGCAAAGGCTCACCATTGAACAAACGATATTTATTATATATTAAGGATTAATCATGTTTCAAAACTTTGGTTTCGGTGAAATACTCATTGTTGCTCTCATTGTTCTTGTCCTCTTCGGCGGAAAGAAGATCCCCGAATTGATGGGCGGTTTGGGCAAAGGAATGAAAGAATTTAAAAAATCAATGAAAGACGATGATACGTCTGACAGCGATTCAAAAAAAGAAATTAACAAGTAGGCACACAACCCATGTTTTCCAATATCGGCTTTGGCGAACTGCTGCTCGTCGGACTGATCGCTTTGGTTCTGTTCGGCCCTGATAAACTGCCTGAAATGCTTCGCATGTTCGGCAAGGGCATGAAGGAATTTAAAAAAGCGGTGAGTGACGTTGAAAACGAGATCAAGGAATCAATTGAAGCCGAACCAACAAAAAAGCCTTCCGCGGAAATTACGGAAGGGAAAAAGGATTAACAGAGCGTATTGAAGAACATCCAATCCTGTTCCGATAAAGTATCGGCATACAAACAAAAGCAGGCCTCTCCCCTTGAGGCGGTAGAGCACTATCTTTCCAGAATAGAGAATGAAAAAATACTCAACGCGTACAACTTTGTGTTTGCAGACGATGCTATTGCTGCCGCAAAGACGATTGAGCAAAAAATAGCAAATGGGAAAGCAGGGAAACTTGCCGGACTCGTGGTTGCTGTCAAAGACGTGCTTTCCATTGAGGGGAAACCGCTTACCTGCTCGTCAAAAATACTCAAAGATTTTACTCCACTCTACACCGCTACCACAGTTCAACGGTTACTGGATGAAGACGCGATAATCATCGGCAAAACCAATTGTGACGAGTTCGCAATGGGTTCATCAAATGAAAATTCAGCGTTCGGCCCAGTGCTTAATCCCTGTGATCACACAAGAGCTCCCGGTGGCTCTAGCGGCGGCTCAGCAGTGGCGGTTGCGGCAGACCTTTGTGATTTTTCACTGGGGACTGATACCGGCGGCTCTATCAGACAGCCTGCAGCATTCTGCGGCGTCTACGGATTAAAGCCGACCTATTCTCTTGTTTCCCGCTTTGGACTTACCGCGTTTGCATCGTCTTTCGATTCCGTCGGCCCGTTTGCCAAATGCACAGATGATGCAGCGTTGGCACTCAGCGTTCTTGCCGGATATGATCCAAAGGACTCAACCTCATTCGAAAGCAAAGAAGTTGACTTTCCCGGCGAGGTGAATAAACTGCCAAAAACACTGAAGATAGGTGTGCCCAAAGAATATTTTGCAGAAGGTTTGCAGCCGGAGATAAAGGAACAAATTGAAGCAGTGATTCAAAAGCTTTCCGCACAGGGCTTTGCCGTTGAACAAATCGGACTGCCCCACACCGAATATGCCATCTCAACCTATTACATTCTGACCACTGCGGAAGCTTCCTCGAACCTTGCGCGCTATGATGGTGTGAAATATGGCTATCGCAGCAATAACAGCGGGACCCTGCCTGACATGTACAAGAATACACGTTCAGAAGGATTTGGCGCTGAAGTAAAACGGCGCATCATGCTGGGCACCTATGTGCTTTCCGCGGGTTACTATGATGCGTATTATAAAAAAGCACAACAGGTTCGCAGGCTGATAAAAGAGGATTTTGAAAAGGCTTTTTCACAGGTCGATATTATCATCTCACCGGTGGCTCCCACCACCGCATTTAAGATTGGCGAAAAGACCACCGATCCGCTGGAAATGTATCTTGGCGATATTTATACCATTTCAGCAAATCTTGCCGGCATTCCCGGGCTCAGTATTCCCATTGGCAACGATAAAAACGGCTTGCCCATTGGAATGCAGCTCATGGCGGGTCATTTTTGTGAGACAAAACTATTGCAACTAAGCAAATACATAGAACAATCAATTATTTAATTATTTCATGAAGGAAAATCAATGCAGTTTTTGGCAACGTTAACTTGCGTGCTGTTAATTGGTGTTGTCGTCGTTTCGGGACAAACCAAAGTAACCAAAGAATCTTTAAAAACAGAAGACGATAAAGTCAGTTTTTCAATCGGATTCAATTTTGCAAAAAATCTGAAACTGAACTCAATCTCAGTTGAACTGGACCGTTTGGTAGATGGTATCAAAGAAGGCCTCACAAAAGATTCATCATCAGTTATGTCGGACTCCGAGATGACTGCTGTTCTGACGAACTTTCAGGCCAACCTGGCAAAGAAGCACCAGGAAAAACTGAAAGGCGAGTCCGAGAAGAATAAAAAACTCGGCCAGGCCTTTTTGAATGACAATGCCAAAAAAGAAGGCGTTGTAACACTCCCCAGCGGTTTGCAATACAAGATTCTGAAAAGCGGCGACGGCAAGGGCAAGTCACCTGTTGACACCAGCACCGTAACGACCAATTACCGCGGCACCACCATTGACGGTAAAGTGTTTGATGATTCGTATCAGCGTGGTGAACCTACAAGCTTCCCGGTCAATGGCGTTATTAAAGGTTGGACAGAAGCATTGAAACTGATGAAAGAAGGCGACAAATGGCAACTGTTCATTCCCTCTGACCTGGCCTATGGCGATCGCGGTGCCGGCGAGGGAGCCATTCCTCCCGGAGCAGTACTTATTTTTGAAGTTGAACTTTTAAAAGTAGCAGAGTAAGCGGCTAAACAGAAGCTGTTTCAAGCGAGATTAAAAAAGCGCGGATCAACAACATGATTCGCGCTTTTTTTTGTTTGTATAGCTGGAATGTTTGAAGCTGACAACAAGAGTTTTTTCAGAAGTTAACAATCTTCCGGCATCCTGGAAGTAACCCCTGTTATATTTCCGAAGCTTGCGGGAATCAATTCACTTCCCTTTAACCTTAAACACCTTTTCGTCTTTGTCCCATTGCAGTTTGGCGGCAATCTTCTGCCAGTAGTTTTCATGGCGGGCCGCCATATCCGGTTTGTTTCCGCCTTGGCTGATTTGCGGGTCATTCTTTGGCATTTCTCCGGGGTCTCTGGCTGTCCAGTTTCTGATACCGTCACGGGCTATGTCACTGAGGCGCATACCGGCGTTTTCGGACATTGCCGTATCCTCCATCTCTGCATAGAGAACATTGAGTATTTCCTTATTGGGAACAAGCGTGTCCTCCTTTGCCCTGCCGTACTGGCTCCGGCCCAACAAGCTCAATGCTTTCCCCCGCACTTCAACATCCGTTTCTGATTGCGCGGACCTGATGATGAGGTTAACTGCTTTCTTTCCTGAAATGCCATCCAATGCCAAAAGCACATATTCCTTTTTGATGGTATCCTGCGGTGAAAACAAAAGCGCTTCCAACGCGGGGATTGCTTTATCTTTTTTTGCAACCACTGCCGGCAGGACATTGAAGATATCCAATTCCCCGGCTGATACACGGTAGAAGAGGGTGCCAATCTCTGATTCAGTAGGTTTATTTGATAGCGAAATATCAGGAACAGCATTCTGGGATTGCGCTGTGCCTATGCAGAACAACATGATTATTATAATTCTATTGACGTTCAATTTTTTTTGATACATTTTGTTTTCCTTATTCGAATTTTAATAAGACTAAAAGCTCGAGTAATATTAAACTTTGATTTTATATGTCAACCATCATTTATAAGTATGGAATGTTGAAGTTTGCGGAATGCGCGTTTTCTCAAGCTTTGATATGAGAGGATATAATTCTGCATCAATCGTATATTTTTGTTTACGACTCGAAAGCAGTTCTACATCCTCTGCCCCCACAAGCTTTATTTTATAATACGAACAATACTCTTTCAATGTTGTCATATATGCATCATATGAGGAAGCATACGCAAGGAAATTAGTATATCCTCCCTTACTATCATTCAAAATCCTTGATTTTCTTGCGATTTCTACATGTACAAGACTGATCCAAATTTCTTCCATTTATATTCCTTAATAAGTATGATGAATTCCATCATGATTGGGTTCTCCGTCTGCTCCCGTAGCATAGTAATGCGGATCACCTTTAGCCGGTGAAGTTTGTTTTACCGGAACCTTTTTCCCAGTATTCCCGGCGGCATCTTTTGCGCCTTTCTGCTAGGATGCCGTTTGGTTTGTACCTGTTCTTTAACACTACCTTCTTTAGCATTCCCATATTTATACCAAGAGTAGTTCATTTTGTTGATTACTATTTTAAGCAATTAACAAATCAGTCCCAATTCCAATTTCCGTTTATTCAAGAGTACATCTAAATCATTTTGCACTTCAACTTTAAATTGCTCTAGGTTGTAGGACACATTATTCTGAACAAAAATACATATTTCAATGAAATCATAATATTTATCATCCACAAAAAATGTGATTTCGTATTCAGAATAATAATCTTCAGTGTTCTCATTCATTCTTTTTAAGTGTGGATTTCGGACATCAACCCCTAAAGCCCTCAACTTTGCATTATAGTTCATTAGTTCTTCATTGATAAACGTTTCAACTTCTTTTTCATACTCTTCAATATTATTCATTACTTGCTTATGGTTTTGTTTTCTATCCATTTTTCTGGGAATTTTCGTTCTGATCCATATTTCCCTATATGCTTTTAGTGCTGATGAACAATCTTGCCACCCTTTTCAACTTTATGAGTCATTGAAATAGTTTCACCAACTTATTTTTCAATAATATGTTTAGATTTAGCTCCATCGCCTCCTGGTGAGGATCGACGTTTCTCCTCAATGCTCGTTCCCGATGATTGATTTCTCAATGGGGTTATATCGTCACCTAAATTATTAAGTGCCGACGCAGTTACTGCCTCTCCAGCACCAGCTACCAAGACCCCTCCTGCGGTGACAGGCACCCCGGCAACTACACCCACACCCGTAGCGGAGATAACAGTTCCTCCGCCCACTGCAATTGAACCTCCAGTTACTGCAGCACTTCTTACAAATGCAGTTACTATATCACCTATAACACGATCTTTAGCATATTGTTGCTGATTTCCTGAATATTGCGAAACCGGAGTATCTTTATAAATAGGGTACTATTATTGACGATAGCTAATACAAAATATAAATACTATTCATCCGCAATAGGAGTTCGTAAACTTTTAACTTGCTCCTCACTTAAAAATCTACTAAATATTTCAGTCCCATCATCTACATTCTCTGTTGATAAGCAATAGATACTTAATATCCCATCATAAGTCCATTCGACTGTATGGCCTTCGATAGATTGAAAACTTGTTTCAGCTGATCGGCCTTTTTCTTCGGCCATTTTTTCTGCCTCTTCCTCCGTTGCGGCCTGAAATAGACAAATGGTCTCCTCCCATAAATCAGCATATCTTGTATTTATTTTTTTGCCCCTCCACAGAATGGATGCAGAAAACCAATTCGTTGGGTTCGTTTTATTCATTTTGTTGCTTTCCTATATGTTTTGTCAGTTAGCAATTTATGAGCTTTTCTTGCAGAAGCATCTCCAGTTTTTTCTGCTGCATTAATTTCTTTCACGGTTTTATCTAGCCATTGCCCGGGGAATTCTTTATTTATTGTCCCTTTCTTTTCTTGACTGATTATTTCCTGTGCTGTTCTTGAATCAGTTGCTTTTTTTGTTTCGCCGCTTTTATTACCTCCTCCGTTTTGTTTATTCGAATTGCTTTGGAGGCTCTTCACATCATCGCCCAAATGGCAAATAGACGATGCAGTTACTGCAGCTCCGGCACCTGCTACTACTCCTCCTCCTGCAGCGACAGGTACTCCGGCAATTGCACCCACACCGCTACCAGAGACAACAGCTCCGCCTCCAGCTGCAATTGAACCTCCAACTACCGCTACTCCTCCTGCCATTGCAGTTACGACATCTCCGACAATACGCCCTGCTGCATAATCGCGCTGATTGCCCTGATGCGATTCCACCGGCGTATCTTTATAAGAAGGATTTACATTATGAGCAATGGCTGAAAACACGCCTAAAACAATATCCCAGCCACTTTGCCCATCTGGATCAATATGCTTCAGCGGATTCCCGAAACAATAATTATAAGCATCCGGATACTTATCAGCCCTCGGATCAATACTCAGCCATCTTCCAATTCTGCCATCATAGTACCGTGCGTCAAAATAATCATATTTTGTCTCAGAGTCACGTTCTTTTGACGTGAACTTATACCGTGCATCTTCACTGGCCGATTCAAGGCTACGCGTCGGCATTACCATACCGTACGGGTAATAATCGTCGTAGCTTACCACATTTGCAGAGGCGTCCACCGTCATGCGCACGGTGCCAAGGTGATCCTTCAGATAGTAGAAACGGTTAAGAGCTGTTCCGTTGATCCGTATCTGGCCTATCATATCGTTGCCCCAGAGGTTGAACGTATAGTTGGTGCCGGAATAACTCCAGTCAACCGCCGCGGTTTTGCCGTCTTTCCCGTTAACGTAATAAATATCGCTCGTCACATTGCCCGTTGTGGTATTCAATATCTGTTTACGTATCCGGTTTCCGGTTGCATCGTAGAAATACCGTATTTCCTGACCCGTGGTTGTATAGATCGTAACAGGCAGGTTATTCATGTCATTAATGATCAGCGAAACATTTCTTGACGGATCCTTGCATACATTTCCGTTTTCATCGTAGGTATATGCACTGCCGCCAAGCCCGGAAGTTGAAGTGAGCCGGTTATTTTGAGCAGGATAATGGTAGGTCAGGTTACCTGCATTGGCACCTGTGTTGTCATTCCATGTATTGGTGACAATATTCCCATCCTTGTCATACGTATAGGAAGCATCAAACGCATCGGTTGTGCACCAGGAGCCATAAAAATATCCAAAATTTGAGTTATTCAACCTGTTTAGCGGATCATACGAATAGATGTTGCTCACCAGCGACGAACTGCCGTTGGAGCGAATAAAACAAATAACATTTCCGGCGATATGTAATGTACTGTTTTCAGTTCACGCCCTTACCAAATGCTTCTTCAATAATTCGGTAAAATTCGCTGCCATAACATCACCGGAACCTCAGTTCATTTATCCACAGCTTTGCATTCCTTCGGATTATCAGTAGTTTTGGAATAATCATTTGAGGAACAGTTATTAATGGACGCCAAAACATACCAGAACTCAGCAGCCAGAACACTTGCAGTTAAACCCGAACGCGAACTGACAGCAAAAGAACAAACAATAGCCATGTACGCCTTGGGACTGGCAGGAGAAGCGGGCGAAGTTGCAGAACAAATAAAGAAAGCGCTTTTCCACCTTCACCCGCTCAATATAGCCGACCTGAAAAAAGAACTGGGAGACGTGCTTTGGTATGCAGCAGCTTTGTGTACTCAGTATGAAATAGATTTAGGTGAGGTAATGGAACTAAACATTTCAAAACTGCAAACACGCTATCCTGCAGGATTCAACTCCGGGGACAGCATCAACAGAAAAGAAGCGTAACATACAGCCGGCTAAAAAGCATAAACAGATAAAGACACAATGTCATTTTAAAGGCAGCCATTGGGTACCGGGAAAACTGCTCCATCTTGCAATGTGCCATTTCGTGGTCCCCAGTAGCAGCAACTGAGGACCACAAAAACACTCTTACGCCTGTGCCATCTCCTTCTTCGGCGTAATAAAATCAAGCGCCAAAAACAACAGTGCAAGCACCACGTAACCGGCTGAATACTGATACGGCACAATCTGCAGTTGCCACGGGAGCTGCCACGGGAAATACATACTTCCCTCCGGCAATGCGGAGTGGATAATACCAAAATACGAGAGTCCGGCGAGTATAAGCAGAAAGACAGCCGAGGACTTTATCTGCCGGTCTATCAGCTTCGCGATGAATGCGCCCCAAAGCATTGCGGTGAGAATAAATCCATTTCCCAGCGCAACAATAGTCAGTGTTTCCGGAATAGTCTTGATCGGTTCAATGAACTGAGTCATGATGGAAGCAACATTGGCGTTCAGCTTTATCTGCAATAACCGGGCAACCGAGGGCAGATAGGAAAGCGCCACAGCAGGCGCATGTTGGGGCGGACAGGCATGAAACGCCTGCGCCATAATATCAATTGCAACAAACACCAGGATTGGTGCCAGCACGGGGCGCGGTATCAGTTCAACAATAAACGAAATATAACCCAGCACACCGCCGAGCCCGATGAAGAGACCCGTCAACAGGGTATATCCCGATCTGCTTCCCATTGCTTTATAGGCAGGCTGTCCGATATACGGTGTGGTTTGCGCAACACCGCCAAAGACGCCGGCAATAAGAGTTGATAGTGCCTCAGTCAACAGAATGTCACGGGTACTGTAATCATCTCCCGCTATACGTGCACTTTCCGTCACGTTTATTCCGCCGACAATGGTAAGTATTGCAAAGGGGAAGGCAATAGGCAGATAGCGCAATGCTTCAGAGAATCCTTTAATAAAATCCAGCGTGGGAACAGGAATGCCGACGACCAGATTGGCCGCGGGAGGCGCAGTATAATGAATGCCAAAAATGCCCATTGGTGCACAAACATAATAGACAATGGAGCCGAGCCCCACGGCTGCAAGCACAGCCGGGAAATTTTTTGGCAACTGTATTTTTGCAACAAGGCTGTAAAGAATAATTCCAAGCGAGATCAGCCCAACCACCGGAAGCCCGAAAATGTCAAGAATGGGCACGAAGCCAATAAGGGCAAGACCAATTCCCGCGAGGCTTCCAAGCAAGCCGGCCTGCGGCACAATTTTATTCACCCAATTTCCCAGGAATGAAAAAACGAACTTAATCAATCCGATTATTATCATCGTTGCCATGCCGATATACCAGGTCATCATTGCCGCATCATAGGGTGCCATACCCTTGCTTTTCAGGTAGATGAATGCCGGCCCAAGCACCGTCAGCGCGATACCGATTGTTGAGGGAGTATCCAATCCGAGGGGCATGGCGGTAACTGTCGGATCGTTTTTCTTCTTTGCAAGCCGGATGGCCATCCATGTATAGACCAGATCCCCGAACAAAACACCGAGGGCTGTTCCCGGGAACATGCGTTTATAGATGATATCTGCGGGGTAATTAAAAACAAAGATCAGAATTCCTGCGAGAAAGGAGAGCACGGTGAGGTTATCAATCATTAAACCGAAGAAACCGTTAATATCCCCAACAGCAAACCACTGGTATTTTCTTTTGTTCATCAGACAAGCCTTATGTGGAATAAGAATTTATTTTCTTTACTGATGAAATATAAAAACTGGCCGGGAAATAACGGGGAATTATTATCCGCCGTTTGTGCTTCAACCTCTTGCATCAGCTCTCACATTGCATGGATACCAAAGAACCAGTACAGTGGACCGGCTTATATTGCCGTATTTCTCATGCATGATTATCCGTTTCAATACGTGTATTCCGCGTGCCCATTCCCAGTTTTGGGCTGCCATCAGCAACCGGACGGACAATTATTTCAACTTTAGCGATTAAGTGACCCGCAGCAACAAATGCTCCGCAACACACCGTTTAAATAACCCAATTTAACACCTATATAATCCGCTTATTGTTCATAAGTAGTTTTGGAGAGATACTATCCTTTTGTAATTTACCTGTCTAAAATTTGCGGTTTGCATATCGCAAAGCAAACAATATGGATGCACACAAATCTTTTAAAGGTGGTCGCTGACTGCCAAAAACAGTACATGGAGTAAGATATGAAAGTAAAAGTTCTAATAGCGGACAAGTTTCCGGATCTCTATATCAATCAGCTTATCGCGATGGATCTGGAAGTTCTCAATCAACCGAAACTGGGCGAAAACGATCTTCCCGCAGCAGCCGAAGACGTGGATATTCTTGTTGTCCGGTCAACCGTTGTTAACGCGGAAACCATTGCCAAAAGCAAAAAATTAAATCTTATCATCCGAGCCGGTGCCGGCGTGAATAACATCAACATTGCCGCCGCGAACCAGAAAGGCGTTTATGTTGCCAACTGTCCAGGGATGAATTCCGTGGCGGTTGCCGAACTGGCAATTGGACTCATGTGCTCACTGGACAGAAGAATTCCGGATAACGTGAGCGACTTCAGGAACGGCGTGTGGAACAAAGGCGAGTATTCCAAGGCAGAGGGATTGTATGGAAAAACGTTGGGCATTGTTGGCGTTGGTGCAATCGGGCGCGAAGTTGCAAAACGCGCGGATGCCTTCGGCATGACCGTGTATGGCAAAGATATCTACCCCATGGACGGCATACTGATTAAAGACTGCCCCGATATGGAAAAACTGCTCCCCATGAGCGACATTGTTACCATTCACCTGCCCCTGACACCGGAGACCAAAGGATTGTTCAACAAACAAATGTTCAGTTTAATGAAACCGGGCGCTTTGCTCATCAACACTTCCCGCGCACCCATCATCGATGAAGATGCATTGCTTGAAGCGATCAAAGAAAAAAATATCCGCGTTGCCGTGGATGTGTTCAACGGCGAACCCGAAGGCAAAGGCGGCGAGGTAAAGTCCAAACTGCAGGGCAATCCGAATATTTATGTTACCCACCATATCGGTGCTTCAACCGAACAGGCACAGAATGCCGTTGCAGCCGAGACCGTGAAAATCATAGGTGATTATGTGAAAAGCGGCGTGATTGCCCACTGGGTGAACCGCGCAAAAAAAACCAACGCGCACTTCCAACTGGTGGTGAAACACTACGACAAACCCGGTGTATTGGCATCCATTCTTGAAGTTATACGCAACGCCGACATTAACATCGAGGAACTTGAAAATGTGATTTTTGACGGCGGTATAGCCGCCTGCTGCACCATGAAACTTAAAGAAGCGATCAACCCGAAAATGCTCAAAATGATCACGGAGAATCCGAACGTTTTGAGTGTTTCGCACGTGGCAATTTAAGTTTCAGCAGCTAAACTGACAGCACAGAGTTGATACCCGTCAACGGGATCAACTCTGTTTGACTAAATTATTATCGTGCATTATAAGAAGGCTCACTATGAATCAAATAGACTATTTTATACCCAATTCCACCCTCACCAAAGTTTCCACACGTCTTAAAGAATGGGATGACAACAACGTTATCGCACGCCTATGGAAGAAAGATCCTTCAGTATGGAAAGAACGTGTCGAAGATCAGAAGGAAATTGACAATCGCCTGGGCTGGCTTGATCTGCCAGAAACCGATAAGAAAAAGCTTCTGGAACTTGAAGCCTTCGCTGCTGAAGTAAAAAGCGAATTTACCCACGTATTTGTTCTCGGCATGGGCGGAAGTTCTCTTGCACCCGAAGTTTTTTCAAACACCTTCGGCAGCAAACAGGGCTATCCGTCGCTGCGCATAGTTGACAGCACACATCCGGTGAACGTACAGAACATTTTGGATACTCACGACCTTACCAAATGCCTGTTCCTGGTATCGAGCAAATCCGGCGGAACCGCTGAAACGAACTCATTTTTCTATGCTTTTTACAGCGCGTTGAAAGACAAGACAAATGAACCGGGAAAGCATTTTGTTGCATTAACAGACCCCGGCACCACTCTGGAAAAACTGGCAACAGAGAAATCATTTCGCAAAACATTCAACACACCGCCTGAAGTTGGCGGACGTTATTCGGCATTGACTGAGTTCGGTGCACTTCCAATGGCACTCATAGGTATTGACCTGGTTCAGTTCTACGCCGAGGCCGCAAAACTGCAAAGCAAATGCAAGCCGGGAATTCCCGCTACTGAAAATCCAGGCGCATATCTAGGCGCTCTCCTGGGTGAACTGGCAATTGAAGGAAAAGACAAAGTCACCTATTTTGCAAGTGAAACGCTTCACTCCTTCCCGCAATGGATTGAACAACTGGTTGCAGAAAGTTCCGGAAAAGAAGGTTTTGGCATAGTGCCGGTTGAAAGCGAGCCACACGTTTCTTTGGATTGCTATGGTGAAGACCGTGTTTTTGTGCTGCTTAAAGTATCAGGCCGTGATGACCGCTGGCTTGCGGATCTGGAACGCCTGTTGCGCATCGCAGGCAAACCGGTTATAGTAATAACGCTTGCAAGCATTTATGCCTTGGCTCAGGAGTTTTACCGTTGGGAGTTTGCAACCGCGGCAGCATGCATCGCTCCGCACATCAATCCCTTCGATCAGCCCAACGTACAAAGCGCAAAAAGTCACGCTACAGCCAGCCTGAAAGCTTACAAAGATACAGGAAAACTTCCCGAGGAAACCGTTTTTGCCAAAGGCAGCGGCATTGAAGTGATAAGCGAGACTTTTGAACTTGACGTGCGGGACACCTTAAAAGCATTCCTGAATACCGGCCAACCCGGGGACTATATCGCACTGCTTGCATTCACTCCCTATGGCAACACAATTGCCGACGAGATGCACCGCCTGAGAGAGATACTTCTTGAAAGATACCATCTTGCAGTAACAGCAGGCTATGGCCCGCGCTTTCTGCACTCAACCGGTCAGCTTCATAAGGGCGGCAAGAACAACGGCTTGTTCATACAGATAATCGATACGATCAACCAGGATCTTATCGTGCCGGATCAAGGCTACTCGTTTGGAACCCTGATCACCTCACAGGCGCAGGGAGATGCAAATGCGCTCAAAGCAGAGAACCGCCGCTTGCTGCGTTTGCGTTTCACCGGGGATACCGCGGAAGGATTGGCAGAATTAGCAAGATTGCTGACAAACTAAAATGAAAAGGCATCCGGTATTATTTGAAATAAATACCCGGGTTTTTCTCAACAGATTTGGCACATCGGCAAAGCGCGCCCGCTTAGCCGATGTGCCTTTGTCTTATTGGGAATCACTCGCGACACGCGGAATTGAGCTTGTGTGGTTAATGGGCATCTGGAAAACCAGCACTTCACTCATCCGGCAATGCTGCTTTGAAGAAGGGCTTCGCGATTCCTATGACAAAGCGTTGAAAGACTGGACTAACGACGATGTTATTGGCTCACCCTATGCAATTGATGAATATTGTATTAACCCTTCCATTGCAACACGTGAAGAACTTCAGGAAGTGCGTTCACAGATGCACAAACTAGGCATGAAGCTTATTTTGGATTTTGTTCCTAACCACCTCAGCGCCGATTCGGTGTACATCCATGATCATCCGGAAGTGTTTCTGCAATGCAACAACGATCTGTATACCAGTGACACGCATACGTATTTCAAACATAAATCGGTCCCCGATATAATTTTTGCGCACGGGCGCGATCCGTTTTTTCCCGCGTGGACCGACACGATCCAGATCAACTATTACAATGAAGAAGCACGCCGGTTCATGATTGACCGTCTGCAGGATATTGCCGAGCTGTGCGATGGCGTACGGTGCGACATGGCAATGCTCATATTGAACAATGTTTTCCAAAACACCTGGGGCGGGGTGCTGCACGAAAGCGGATATGAAAAACCAACCCGTGAATTCTGGCACCGCGCCATCAACGGGGTTAACACCACTCATCCTGATTTTCTTTTTATTGCCGAAGCTTACTGGAATCTTGAATGGGAATTGCAGCAGTTGGGGTTCGATTTCACCTATGATAAGAAACTGCTTGACCGCCTGAAGAACGCCCCTCCGGAAAGCATTCGCAGCCATATGTTTGCCGAATACCCCTATCAAAAAAAATCCGTTCGCTTTTTGGAAAACCACGATGAAGAACGTGCCATAGCGGCTCTTGGACGGGAGCGGTCAATAGCTGCCGCTGTTGTGGCGGCAACCGTTCCGGGCATGCGTTTCTATCACGACGGGCAATTTGACGGCAAAAAAATTAAACTTCCCGTGCAACTGGGACGCGAGCCGGAAGAAAAACCCATCAAGCCTATTCAGGATGCATACAATAAGCTCCTCACCATCTTGCGAAATGATATCTTTCACGAAGGTGACTGGGAAATAGCAGAAATTTCTCCCTCGTGGGAAGCCAATAAAAGCTACAGGAGTATTCTGGCATGGCAATGGACGCTGCGGCACGAACGCATTCTGGTTGTTGTGAATTATGCGCCATCGCAATCGCAATGCCGCATCAAACTTGACTTACGCGGCTACGATGAAAATTTCACACTGAATGACCAATGGAGCGGGGAACAATACTATCGTTCGTCCGAAGAAGCACAACATCTTGGATTGTTTATAGAGCTTCCCCCCTGGGGATGCCATATGCTGATGTACTAAGTAATGATGTTTTGCAGAAATCAGATTTGATTTGCGGGGTTCAAGATTTTGAACCCCTACCTATAATACTGTTGTCTTGTGATAAAACGTTTCCTGCGCAACAATTACTCCTCTTCCGTGACTTCCACATTCCCTGCACGCTAATGTTCTCGGCGGCGCTATTCGTTAATTTCCTTTCCCTGCATTCTGTAGTTTATGCTTGGTTCATTTTACCATAAACTGCGCCAGTTCTTTTGGCAGCGCCACATCCGGGAAATCATCGCGGAGCTTTTTCACGTACACCCGCGCACGCTCCGTCTTGCCGTTCTCAATTTCATAAATAGACCTGGCTATCAACATACTGGAAGCAATTTTCTTTATGGTTTCCGTATAAGCATTCATTTCTTTTGGAAAGCGCAAAATATAATTCGGATCCGCTGCCGGAACATAATACCCATCTTTCACAACGCGATAAAAGAATAAGTCGGGGACAAGCGTGTACCCTGCCGGCAGAACAAATTCGCCCTGCCGCATTTCTTTTTCAACCATTTCAATTCCAAGGTAGACCGGACGCTTCGGAAAATTGGTTGCCACAATACCTGTCATAACTGCCTGATAGCTCGCTTCAATAACATTCCGGTCAAAAGGCTTCTCCTGCTCAAATGGCTGAAGTGCTGTCAGGAAGGTATCAATCGCACCCTGAACAGGTGATATTACATCGGCAAAGTTCGTTTTCATCTGGCTGTAATACCACGATCTGCGTAAAAGTTCTTTGTCAATAACGCTCACATCGGTTCGGAAATGCAATATATGCTGAACATAATAGGACGGGGAGACAAGATGATCCCACTGGTATGTTAACAGCACAGCATTCTTTTCGGTTGCATTCAGAACTGCTTTGGTATAATCTTCATACGTATAGGTATCGTGCGCATCCACTTTATCCGAGGTAAAATATATTTGCGCACCAATGAATACCACGGACGCAATGAGTCCCAGTCCATATTGAAATTTATTATCATGCAGTAGCGTGAATATTTGCGCAATGCCAAATGCGGCAAAAAATCCGGCAGCTATATAAGCAAGCAGAAAATAGGAGTCGATATCCTTGATATCATAATTAATTGAATAGAGCAAGGTGAACAAAAAAGCAATAAGCAAAAAGAAGAACAATTTGCGTACATGCAACAGCGTCCATATAAATCCAATCACAATAAAGACCGCGCTGATATTAAACTCAAACGGGAAATTGTCAATAAAATGATTAAACTGTTTTTCGGCTGAACCGGTTGACGAGAACAACCAGACGCGGAACTGCCACCCGGAAACGTGCCGATAGAACGTTTCCCATGTGTCCGGATGCCCCCAGTTCAGTATTGGGTTTTGTCCGGCTCTGATCGGGAAATAGGAGTAAAGGATCAGCAGTATCGGGAAGAACACGAGCAGCAATTTCCCCATATTAACAAAGGATCGTTTATTGAATTTCCATGCAGAAAACCAGATATAAGCCGCAGCCGGCAGAATCAGCAACGTTGTCATATGGTTTGCAAACGAGAGCGCCAGCACAACGGCAAACCAATACCATGCTTTAATGCCTTCTTCCGCTGATCGTTTTGTGGAGCTGTAGGCCCGCAGCAGCGTCCAAATGAGCGACAGAAACATCAGCACCTGCAACGAATAAACTTCCACGGAAGTGCTTTGCATCCAATACGTTTTGCTGAGGCCCATCATAACCGCGCCACAGGCAGATGAAAGCAAGGCAGCAGCAGTGCCGGGTTTCAACTGCTCAACAGGAGCTTTCTTCTCAGCCCCCGCGCCCGCGTTCTTGTCCTTTTTATCCTTGCCCTTAGACTTGGCTGAGGTTCGCTTCTCTGATCTTTTTACTGCAAAATCTTCAAGACGGTCAAACAGCATTTTTGCAATCAGAAAAAACAGTACCGCTCCAAGGGCACACCATAATGCGGCCAGAAGATTCATCTTATATGAGGGTGTGAAAGGCATGGGGATTTTTGAATAGATAAATCCCAGTATAGTAAAAAGCGGATAGCCCGTGGGATGACAAATACCCAAGGTCATTTGCGCCGTTGTCAGTTCACCGCAATCTATTTCCTGAACCGTGGGAGCCAGTGTGAGTAAGTACATTCCCAGGACAAGAACAAAAACAATGCCTGCGGTAATTTTGGTAAGATGTTTTTCGAGCCGCATCACTTAATCCTTTTTAACAATAGCGGCGTGGTATTTCTACCGCGCCTACATTTTTGTGATAATTTAAAACTCATTATATTTAAAAACCAGTGCGAATAGCCCAAAGCTTTGGAACTTGTGTGAAAATCCAAATCCAATACATATTAATAGATAGTACTGCATAAATAGCCTTGGTAAAATATTTATTAATTATATCGCTTGCTCAAATTTTGGATTCAAAGAGCTGAGGCTAAAGCCAATTTTGTTTTTGTTGTTATTGAACCATCTGTAACCCCGGTCTTCAGAGTCTGTTGCACAATGCATTCAGCGAAAAATTCTGCTTTATACGGATTTGTTTACAGGAGCTAATCGTGAGATTGCCCCCCACACGCATAGGCGTCAACTTAAAGACTTGATAGTTACCTATCAGTTAACAGATTCAAATCCATTAATTGGTTTTGTTCGCCCCTATTCAGGGACGGAGAGCTCTTGAGCAAGTTACCGCGGGCTTGCGCCCACGGTTATTCAAATTTAGCCCTTTCAGGGCATGAACAGATCACAATAATACTAACAACCATGCAGAGAGGTACATATTGACCTTTGGAAGCGTTGTAGTTCAAATTTTAAGTTGACTTCTATGCGCACACGGGATCTCGGATGCACTCGACTTCTTCCGCGAGGACGCGGGCTCGCAATGACATATTCTTAGTTGTGCAACAGCCACTTCAGAGCAAGGAATATGAAACGAACAAATATCGGGCTTTAGCCACTACTTTGATTCAATATTCAGTTAAAGCCAATTGCCTCGCTATTCTGCTCCATGAAACATATCGGGGTCCTATATCAATTCACCCGTATGATCACCACTCTCCGGTTTTTCATTCTGCCTTCATCGGTGGCGTTGCTTGCAATCGGGAAGTCTGAACCAAGTCCGCGTAGAGTGAATCTGTTTTTATTTATGCCTTTACCGGTAAAATATTTCAATACGGCTTGTGCACGTGCCAGTGATAATTTTTTGTTAGACTCCGCTTTTCCCACATTATCCGTGTGTCCTTCGATCACCCACTTGGATTTCAGGTTTTCCTTCATTAATGCTACAAGCTGGTCCAGTTCTGCAAATGCGCCCGGCAACAGCACTGCTTTTCCGGCCTGGAATGATGCGCCCGCACTCAACACTATTTGTTTTTCGACGGGCACTTCTTTAATAACCGGCACTTCCTTAATGACAGTCTCTTTCTGGAGTGGGCACCCGGCAGAATCAACCTGAACACCCTTGGGTGTATTGGGGCATTTATCCAAATAGTCAGCAACGCCATCGCCATCAGAATCAAGCGGACAACCAAATTGGTCAATGGCTACACCCTTCAGCGTATTGGGACATTTATCCAGATAATCAGGGACACCATCGCCGTCGGAATCCTTCGGACATCCATTTTCATCAACGGCCACCCCTGCAGGGGTACCGGGACACAGATCCAGATAATCAGCAACGCCGTCACCATCGGTGTCAAGAGGACAACCGGCTTTATTGACCTTAACACCTTCGGGAGTACCCGGGCACTGATCAAGATAGTCAGGAACATTATCATGATCGCTATCCATGGGGCAACCAAACTCATCAACACGTATTCCCTTCGGTGTATCCGGGCAGCGGTCTTTGTCATCAGAGACGCCGTCTCCGTCGGTATCTTTGGAATTAAAGAACGAAAAGGAAAAGCCCAGGAATCCGCTGAGATACATATCGTTGCTCGCGCCGGCTTTCAGGTCGTCCAGATAATCACGGGGACTCAGATGTGCATTTCCGCCAAAGTTAAAGGTAAGATTATCTGTCATAGGGACACGAAAACCCAGTTCTGCTATGTAACCTATTTCAGATTTTTTATACACTCCCGCTTTGTTATTTGGCAAAGGGTCCCCATTCCCATCATAAGGATCAAAATTCGAATAGGATGCGCCTGCATAAACATAAGGGAAAAAGACTTCAGCAATCGAGAGTCCATAGACAAGTCCACCTTCAATAGAAGTGATAGAGGTACGAAATTCATAGGGAGCCGTTGAGGGTGTTGGTTTCTTCCCGTGGATAAAACCCGATGCTGCAGCGGCCCGTATTCCCAAAATGCTTTTGGAATAAAAAGGGAGAAAATATTCAAGCATAACTCTGCCGCCATAATCCGGCACAATAGTACTGTAGTCAGTCAAAGGTGCGGCGGTGCCAACTCCTTCAATGGAGAGAGCGAGCGAACCGGTGAAAGGGTGATACAGATTCTTTTGTGCATTGACGGGCACCAAGCTGCAAACAAATAAGAAGAGAAGAAGCAATACCTGTTTCATAAGCACCTCTGTTTGAGTTTAACTGAATTCAATTGTATAAAATAGTTTATTTTTTAACAAAAGAGAAGCTTCAGACATCATTCCTTCCCGCTACTGTTAATGCGCATTTCCCATTCTCCAGTTACAGAGCGAACTTACTTTGTCCAGCAAACCCGATATTTCGTCAAATATTATTATTCCGATACTTGATTCTTGGCTAAATAAACATTAAATAGTCATATAAGGTGTGTGTTTCCTTAAACAGCGGTGTGCCATAAACCAGGAACAATAAATCGGTAAGGAAATACTGTGTCCAAGCGTAAAATTTGTGTTATTACCGGTGCCAATTCCGGAATTGGGAAAGCAACTGCCATGGCTATTGCCGAAGCGGGATTCACTACCGTTATTATTGGCCGGCGGCGCGGTGACGAAACCGTCAAAGCAATCAAATTAAAGACCGGCAACATGAACGTCCATTTTTTTTATGCCGATTTTTCTTCACCGGTCTCCATCAAAGCAATGGCAGCGGAATTCAATAAACAGTTCTCAACAATTGATGTTCTTATTAACAATGCGGGCGGAATATGGGCGGATTATCATCTCACTGACGAGAATATCGAATATACTTTCGCTGTCAATCACATAGGCTATTTTCTCACAACCTATTATTTTCTTGATGCATTAAAAAATGCCGGAGCTGCCCGGATAATTAATGTGGCATCAGATGTCCATAAAAGCGGAAAGATCAATTTCGAGAACATCAATCACACTGATGCTTACAGCCAGTTAAAAGCATATTCCCAGTCAAAACTTGCCAACATTATGTTCACCTATTATTTGGCAAATAAAATGGAAGGCACCAACGTCACCGTCAACTGCCTCCACCCGGGAGTTGTTGCCTCCGGATTTGGCAATTATGGATCAACAGGAATGAGGTTTTTTATCAAATTGCTCCGTCCTTTTCTGATCTCGCCCGAGGACGGTGCCGCGACAAGCATATTCCTTGCGCTTTCAGATGAAGTTGCCGGAGTGAGTGGAAAATATTTTAAGAAGAAAAAAGCAATTATCTCTGCACCAAAGTCTTATGATGAAACTGCACAAAAACAGTTATGGGAATTGACCGAAAAGTTAACCGGTGTGCACTATCCATAAGCCACACAGTCATACCTGCACAAAAGGAACAACCGCATTACTTCGCTGCATGACTGTCGTTCACGCGAATATTATTTACAATCTATATCCTGGTTCGATCTGAATTCGGGGAAATATATGCAGGCGAAAGCACCGTTAGTACCTATTGTCATTCATATCCATCCTTGCCAGACTTTGCATTTTCACACCCATCCTTCAACCATTACCACAAACTGTCGTTTTCAATTTGTTCCGCCGGAATGGTTACCGATGAGGCAGCCAATCCTGCTTTGATTTCCTCCTGATTCCCAACCAGCACAACCTGCATTGCCTGTGCATCAATATATTCCTGCGCTGCGGCCAGGATAGCATCCGGAGAAAGATTTTTTACCCGCTCGACGTATGTTGAAAAATAGGTTTCCGCCGCTCTATGCAAGCGCAGAAAAATCATGTTAAACAAAAGATGCGTGTTCGTTTCAAAACCGAGACTGAACCGGTTAACCATTGAGGCTTTTACAAAAGCAACTTCTTTTTTGGTCACGCCCTTTTTGATCTTTCCCAGTTCAATAAAAATCTGCTCCAAGGCCTTGGCTGTGTCTTTTGCCGCTACAGAGGTTGCCAGTATAAATTCGCCGCATAGCTGCCGTGAAGAAAAATAGGAATGCACACCATACGTAAAACCGTGCTTTTCGCGGAGATTCATATTAAGCCTGCTGCTGAACTGTCCACCGAGGATCATGTTTGCGGCCGAGCGGGCAAGATAATCTCCGTCAAGCACTTTGGGAGCCTGATGCCCCATCATAATCTCTGTTTGCGGTGCGCCATCCCTGTGGACTATGCTTATTGTTGCAGGTGAATACACGCAGTCTATCAGCACTTCTTCCCTTGCCGGATTCACGCTGCGCAGACTGCTGAGCGTCGCGCCAAGAATATCGTGAAGAACGTTGCCGTCAATTGCGCCTGCGGCAACAACTTCAACCGAACTGTTGTTTAGAATTTCGTGAAACCAGTCCAGTGAACTGTCGCGAGAAATTGATTCCAGCGTTTTTATGGTTCCAAATGCGTCCTTTGCATACAGATGACTTCCCCTGAAGATATTCCGGGTGAGAACACGGTCGGCAATGCGGTCGGCTACATCTTTTGCCTGTTGCAGCTGCACAAGCATGCGGTGTTTTTCCCGATCAAAATCTTTATTTTCAAAGCGGGGCTGATGCAACATTAAGCTCACCAGGCCCATAGTCTCGGCAAAAGTTTCGCGCAGACTGGTGACTTGAATCCTGACGGTATCCTGATCGCCATAACAATGTATTCCCGAACCAAGGAAATCGAATTTGTCGTGGAAAGTCAGCGAGTCATATGGTCCTGCGCCTTCATCTGCCATATTCAGTGTAAGCAGCGTGATGCCTTTTTGCTCCGGATTCTCTTTTCTAGCACCGTGATAAAAAATAATCTCAAGCACCACCATGGGCAGCGTGTTGTTTGTAATATAGCTTACCGGAATTCCGGGACTCACGATCAAATGCTCAATCTGAGGCGGAACGATGGATGCTATACTCCGGGGGAATGGCATGGTATTACCGTTTTTTCTGTTCATTGGTTTTTCCTCCTTAGCACGCGCAGTTCACAGAAAGAATCGTCAAGATAACTAACCGCAAGTTTATGAATATCCTCCGCGGGAAACGATTTCATTAACGTGTATTCCTCTTCAAAAAGATTGGCTTTGCCGAAATAGAAATCATATGAATTAATCTGGTCAGCCAGGGAACCGGTATTCTGCAAACCGTAGATAAATTGCGATGCAAGAGCATTGCGGGAACGGGTTACAAGCGCTTCATCCAGTTTTGTTGCCCGAAGTGTATTCAGTTCATCCAATATAATCGCTTTTATGGTATCGAGTTCAACCCCTGGTTTTGCTGTTGCTGTTATTACAAAATAACCATCATATTTTCCTGACCGGTCGGAAGCTGAAATATTTTGCGCAAGCTGCCGGTCAATGGTGAGTGTCTTGGTTAGCGTTGCACTTTTTGAACCTGTCAGTATGTCTCCCAGAATATCAAACCCCAGTGATTCCGGATACGCCACAGCCTTTGTATGCCAGGCAAGATACATTTTATCCAGCTCAACGTTGTCCGTGTATTCAGCGTACTGTTTTTTGAGATGCTGCTCCGGAAACGGTACAGCCACCCCGTGCCGTTTGCCGTTTTGAAAGGCCGGTATTTTTTCAAAATAGTTCTTAATGGTATCGAGCGTCTTCGTTTCGTTAAAACTTCCCACGACCACCAACGATGCATTATCCGGCGCATAATGTTCCTTAAAGAACGTTGTCAAATCATCAAGAGAATATTTTCCGATCTCCTCACTGGTTCCGATTATTGGTTTGGAATAAGGATGTGTATCAGCAAACAACAGTTTTAACAGTTTTTCGTGAGCCAGCCCATAAGGTTGGTTGTCATACCGTTCAAGCCGTTCATTGGTCACCACATCAATCTGGTTATTGAGCGTTTTGTCATCCAGCGCCTGAATGAAAGTGCCCATTCTGTCCGCTTCCAGCCAAAGTGCGGTATCAAGATATTGTTTCGGGAGTTTTTCATAGTAGTTGGTGCGGTCCGTACTGGTGGAGGCATTGCAATTGCCGCCAGCCTGCTGCACAATATAGAAGTGCTGCCCTTTTTCCACATTGGCAGATCCCTCGAACATCATATGCTCGAACAAGTGTGCAAGTCCGCTTTTACCTGACGGGTCATTAGCGGAACCAACGCGATACCACAGATTGGCCACCGCAAGGGGAAGTTTGGGATTCCGGCAGAAAAGAACATTAAGTCCGTTTTCCAACTGGTGAGAAGTTACATTTATTGAAAACATCAAATAAATCCGTTAAAAGGAAAATAAATTACACTGGGCAAGATAAGAAAAAGATTGCTGGAAATTTTGTTTCAGTGCCCATCCCCATCGCGATGAAAAATACCCGTTTGAGTATATATCGTATCCAATTCTTAGTACCGCCATTTGTAAAGCAAAAAAAGCCTCGCATATTCGGCGAGGCTTTTAAGACGCATCAGTTAAACTATACCCTTAGCAAATACTCAATCAAGATTATTTTGCTTTAACAATTTCTATATTACAGTCAAGTTTTACGTCTTTGCTCACTACTGCGCCACCAGCTTCAATTACGGAGTTCCATTTCAGGTTATAATCAAAACGGTTAACTTGTCCGGTTATATGAAATCCGGCTCTGGTCATTCCCCACGGATCTTTTACTGTGCCGTTATATTCAACGTCAAGCTTAATTTCTTTTGTTACGTCGCGCATGGTAAAATCGCCGGTGAGCACATATTTCCCCTTTGAGATTTTTTTCATTGATTTTCCGACAAACTTGATTTCAGGGAATTTTTCAGTGTTGAAGAAATCATCAGAACGCAAATGAGCATCGCGTTTTTCGTTGTCTGTGGTTACCGTTCCCGCTTTAATGGTGAAATCGATTTTCGCATTGGTAAAATCGTCTTCTTTCTTTGATTCAACAGAACCACCAAATTCCTTGAAATAGCCTGACACTTCCGATATCACCATGTGTTTAACATGAAAAATGACACTTGAGTGTGCATTATCAAAATTCCACTTCACCTGGCTGAATGAAGCAGAAGAGAAAAGAAACAAAACTGCCAGCATAACTTTCACAGTTTTCATAGAGACCTCCGTTATTGTATTATATATTAAGTAAATTTTATTTTAAACTAAAATAATACTAACTTGAAATAATGTCAAGTAAAAAATATTTGATCTTTAATATTTGTTTTGTTACATAGGAAACCGTTTTTGTTGTCTATAAGTTCATTTCCCGGATTTTGGCCCTTTTTGCCCCTTATTTATAATTTATACGCTTTTCCCATGGTTTTCCAGAATCGTGAATAAACGGTTTGATTGGCGTCATTTCCTCAAACCCTGACAACGCTTCCCTGCTTTTGCGCAGGCTGTCTTAAAAGTCGTTGCACTTGAAACGCGGCAAACTTGACACTCCGTTTTCTGGCTAACTTATTAAGATTGCCCGGCGTCAACTTAAAAATCAACCATGAGATGCTTAATACACGACTTTGTTCCTCTAACCAGCATAATAATGGGGTGACAGGCAGCGCCTGAATTTCATGCAGCTTGAGACAGAGGTGACCAAAGTGAATTGCAAAATTGGTTGATTGTTCGCATTTTTCAGAGCGCGAAACAGGGGGATTCCCGTTTTCACCGGAATGACATTTGTTCATCGTTTTTGTTAAGTTGACGCCTATGCGCGTACAGGATGATGCACTTCGTAACAAGCTTCTTGCGGTGGCAGATCCGGGAGCTTTTGAAATGCCCTGTCACGCAAAAAACACTTCCCCCGGTATCAGCTTTTATAAATGGTTTCCTTATATTTCCCCGCTATTTTTGCCGAACAACTGTGTGGATGGGTTAGTGAATTCCAACAGTGTGGTTGAATTTTATTATACAACTGAAGCTACGTATGAACACAAAACTCGCAGTATTTGATCTTGACGGAACACTTGTAGATTCCAGCCAGACAATTTATGACGCCACGACACAAGCACTTACCAAACTGGGAATAGATTATGAATTAACCAGAGAAGACCTGGATCAGCGCATCGGCGCACATTTCCAGGATATTTTTCAGGAATTTAATATCTTTGTCGAAGACTTTGAATATTTCATTGAAGTATATAAAGAATACTACTTTGCCTACATGAGCTCTTCCACTCTCTACCCCGGCGTGAGCGAAACCATCAAAAAACTGCATCAAAGACAAATCAGCATTGCCCTGCTCACCACCAAAGGACAGGATCAGGCTGAGCGGATTATTGAATATTTCGGACTCACCGACTATTTTTCATTTATCATGGGTCGCCACCCCGAGCTGAAGGTAAAGCCGGATCCGGCACCGTTGCTATATATTGTGGAAAAGCTTAGTATGTCCAAAGAAGCGACAATCATGGTGGGAGATACAGAATTTGACATTCGCTGCGGAAAGAATGCCGGAATACGTACCTGCGCCTGTGAATATGGCTACCGTACCCGTGAATTTTTAGAGTCTGAAAACCCGGATCATATCATTAAAAATATTTCCGAAATACTCGATTTGATATAGTGAGGTAAGCCATATCAGGCTGTTTTGACCTGAGTTCTTTCATCTTATGAATTTTAAGAAGGCAGTCTTATGATAAAGTGGTAAGTGACTCTCGAAAACCACCAAATGCACCGCCGCCCCATCCCTGCAGAATCCATTTCCGGTTAATGTATTTATCAAGATTTTTCCAACCTATAAAAGTAATTCCTCATGTGAAACCGTAGTATAGCACAGATAATATACTTGTTTCCCCAGGAACATGGATGTATCATTTATTCGCGCCCGGCTAAGGGAAAAGGGTGCCTGAAGAAAGCCAATAATACGCCAACAGACAGATATCACATTAAATTCACTATTCGGCCAAATTGGATACGCAAAAGATTTTTGTAACATTTACGGGCAGCATTTCGTCTTTTTAGTAACAAAACAAATAAACATGGCAGTATTCTACTGGTTACTGATCAAGCAGTATAAAAACAGCATTTACAGCTATGCGCTCTATATGCTGAAAAACAGAATGGATGCGGATGATGTCACCCAGGAAGTGCTTATCCGCATCTGGAAGCATGATGACAGGTTCAACATTGGAGCTGCCAGGACCTGGATCATGAAAACCACACATAACCTCTGCATTGACTGCCTGAGAAAAAGAGCCCGCATGCAGAACCGGGAGTATGAGTGCAACGCGGAACTTGAAGAAACCATTGCCGATGAGACTCCCGAAAGTGACCCATCTCAGAATACTGACACCCGGCTTTTAGGCGAGACGGTCCGGACTGCCATAGAAAAACTGCCGGAGAACCTGCGAAGTGTTTTTGTCCTTTACGAGATACAGGGACTGAAATATGTTGAAATAAGTGAAACCCTGAATATGCCGGTGAACAGTGTGAAGGTTTATCTAATGCGGGCAAGGATCAAATTGCAGATTGAGTTACAGAAATATGCACCGGAAGGTGGAAGAACATGAACGAAAAACTGAAAGAAAGAATTATTGCTGCCGCCTATGGTGATGCAGGTTTGTTCGAAAAAATAAAAATCTATTGGATAAGAAAAAACAATGCCGAAGCAAGCTCTATTTGGGATACATATTACTCAACAGCCAGAAGGGTTCACAAAATAAAACCCGATAGGTTTCCTGACCAGTCACTTGAAAAACTCCGGATTGAAATGGATAACACAGGGCAGGTGAAAAGCAAAACAAAACCCCGTAATTCGGTACGATTCTCCGGGCACCTGGCTTTGTTGGGAGCAGGGTTAGCAACTGCGGTATTTCTGGTTGTCTTTGTCCTGAGAAAAGAACCGCAGCCGGATTATGAAGGATATACGGAACAGCAGGTAGAACTGGCTGACAAACAAACCCGGGAAGCACTTGCCATTGTTGGGCGCGTGATCGGCACTTCAAGCCATGCTCTGAAGAATGACATTCTTGGTGAAAAAATAGGCTTACCCATTCATCAAAGCATGCAAACGGTAAATCAATTATTCAAAGAAGGAAAAAAGTATGAAAGCGTTAATTAAGATTTTTCTATTCATTATTTTTGCCGGCTCTCTTCTGGTGCTCAATGCACAGAAAAAAGACTACTCAAAAGAACCGGGCTATTTTGATTATGGTGATCTTTCATCGTTTGAATCTGAAGATTCAGGAACAGAAGTCTATCTCGAAGAGCATCTGTTAAAAATGGTTGCCAAGATGACCAGCAAAGAGGATCAGAATCTTTCAAGTCTTATTGGTGATCTTAAACTGGTGCGGGTGAACAGATTTGAAATTGAAGCAAAAAATGATGCAAAGATCAAAAACAAAATTTTGGGACTCGAAAAAGAACTTATAAGCAAAAACTGGGATAAGATCGTCAGACATAAAAGCAAGGGTGAATCCGCGGACATTTACATCAAGACACTGGGTGACAACAGGGTATGTGGTCTTGTGGTCATGTCCTATACGAACAACAAGGAAGCCGTGTTCGTCAACATCATGGGAAACATCGACATGGATAAAATAGGGCAGCTTTCCGAAAAATTCGATATACCCGGTCTGGGTGATGCCTATAAAAAGCCAAAAGAAAAAACCAAAAAGTAGAGCATCGACGATGAAAACCAACTACTTGCTCATAATTGTTCTTGCAGCTGTGTCATTTTCTATCACCGGTTGTTTTGGTGTTTCGGATGAGTTTTCCGACCTGAAAAAGATAGTTCTTGACAGTATGGACAGGCACTATGTGAAAAAGACCGAATTCAGTCTTGGCTCTGTCAGCCTCTCGATGCTTCATGGAGTAATAACATTGTCGGGCGATGATGATGTGGATGCAGAAATGCTGGGAAAGATTTCAGATGTGCAGGTGGGGATATATAAACTGAACAGCCATGCAAAAGGAGGAAAATCAAACCGGGATTTTAGGAAGATAATTCAATGCATGGAAGACCATGGCTGGCAATATACCATAAAAAATTATGAACCCGGTAAGCTGACACTCCTTTTCGTGGATATGGACAGTGAGGAGCGTGCTGAAGGAATTTGTGTCATAAACCTTGAACACAACGAACTGGCAATTGTTGAAGCACATGGTGATCTTGAAGGAGTGGTTGATCTTGCCATAAGGGATGAGAAGCTGAGCTTTACACTCGGGGATGTTTTTTGAAACCCAGGAAGTGAATTGTTCGGCTTGTCAATAAACTCCAGTATGGAGATTGCCCCAGGTACGCAAGGAGGCCCTTCGTAAGCGGGGCATGTAAATACTTTTTTTTTAGCTATACGAAAACCATCGACCGGTCGATGTCAAACACGGCAAATTGGCAAAATTGCTCAACCGTCCCATCTGGCGGCAGCGTTTTCAGAACACTGAAACCAGCAGCTCAAGTAATTCATTCTTTTGGAATGGCTTTGCGATATAATGCGTACATCCGGCACGCAGGAACTCTTCTCTGTCCCCATCCATAGCAAATGCGGTCATTGCTATCACAGGAGTGTTTCTGCAGAATCCATCTCCCTTTGCTTTTTGCATGACCTGTATTCCGCTTGGCCCATTCCCCAAGTTTATATCAAGCAATATTGCATCATACGGTTGTTCTGCAATCTTTTCCAGAGCTTCCTCTCCATTGACGGCAACTTCAAGTTCGTAATGCTTTTCCAAAAACTTGGCGATCACACTGATATTCACTTCATCATTTTCAACGAGGAGCAGTTTTTTCCCGGCTGGAGCATGTTGTTGCAATACATTTGGGTGCGATCCGGAGCGATTTATCTTGCCCAATGGGAAGAAGTCAGTAACCATTGGGAATATAACCGTAAATTGTGATCCCTTTCCAAAGACGCTGGAAACGGTTATCTCCCCATGCATCAACTGTATATATTTTTTTGCAATAGTGAGGCCTAATCCGGTTCCTTCAAAACTCCGGCTCATGCCTTCACTTTCCTGTCTGAACTCTTCGAAAATTATCCCGAGATTTTTTTCCGAAATGCCAATTCCGGTATCTTCAATTTCAATATAAATTTTATGGTGCCTCTGTCGTGCAGTTACGGTCACTCCACCTTCAGCAGTGAATTTAATGGCATTGTTCAGCAAATTATTCAGCACGTCGGAAAACAAGTGGCGGTCTGCCAAAATAAGGCACTCCCCGCAATGAATTTCCGCTTTGAGATAAAGCCCTTTCATCCAGGCGCTTTCCTCAAAAAGTTTAATACCGGCGCTGATGGCTTCAACAACATTCACCTGCTCAATAACCGGAATAACTTTATCAACTTCGAGCTTTGTAATATCAAGTATCTGCTTCGAAGTATCCAAAAGGCGTGCACCACTTTTTTTAATGGTATCCGCCATGCTTTTAAACTCCGGATCTGTTAAATCGGTTGCCAGGACATTGGCGTATCCCAGCATCCCCATGAGGGGTGTGCGCAGCTCATGACTCATATTGGCAAAAAACACACTCTTGATTTTGTTGATCTCTTCCGCCTGCTCTTTTGCGAGCAGCAGTTCTTCCTCTGCTTTTTTGCGGCCGGTAATATCCTGCAATATCCCAATTGCATTTTGTCTGCCCTGCTCGCCTTTCACCAGAACAGCAGAATCGGATATCCAACGCGGCTCACCCTGTTTGGTAGTAATAAGAAGGTCGCAATTCCAAACAGATAACTCGCCGGACATTGCCTTTTCAGTTGCTTCAGCTAAAGAGAGCCCGCTCAAATCGCCCAGTGGAACCGCTTGCTGAACCAATGAGCGTATTAGCGCCAGCGATATCTCCTGCACAGGAAAGCCTGTTAGCTTTTCTATCCCATCGCCAATAAACGTAAATTTCCCGGAACAAAGCTCACTCACATAAGGAACCCCACCTATCGCTTCAATGGATTGCCGGTAAGTACGTTCCGATTTTTCAAGCTTTTGGTGTGCTTCTTTTCTTTCGGAAATATCCCTGCTGACACAGAGTATAAAATGCCGGCCCTGCCAATGAAGTTGTTTCACGGCAACTTCAACATTGACTTCAGTGCCATTTTTTGCAAGATGTATACTTTCATAAAACAGTGGTTCGTCCCGTAATTCCAGAATGCGGGATTTGGTATGGAGCCGAAAACAGGGGGCCACTAGATCCATAACGTTGAGCCGGGACAATTCTTCAACGGTATAGCCCGTTTGCGTTGCAGCCGCTTCATTTGCAATAATTATTCTTCCACTTTTACCCGATATAAAAATGGCATCGGGAACAGTTTCAACTATGCTGCGGAATCGTTCTTCGTTTTCCCTGATAGTCCGTTCAGCTTTCTTTAGTGCCGTAATATCCCGAAAGACTCCCTCAAAACCCAGATACTCTCCATCCTGACCAAAAAGCAGATGAGTTGTAGTTGCTACGGAAACGGGAGAACCATTTTTGCGTTTAAGCTCGACTTCATGATTGACTACATTTCCCTTACGACTAAGCATATCTTCAAGCTGTTTGCGATCATCCGGCCTGCAATAGAAGGTCTGGGCAATGGGTTTGTCAATCATTTCCTCCTGGCAGGAATATCCCAACAGCGTAACACCACTGGGGCTTATCATATTGAGCTTTCCGGATGCGTCGCCGCGATAGTATACATCCTGCATGTTTTCAATAATGTCCCGGTATTTCACTTCGCTCAAGCGAAGCGATGCTTCGGTTTTAAGCCGCTCTTCCAGTTCGTGCTTCACTTTAATCAGTGACTCATTTTGGGTGCGGGAATACATCAGGGTAAGTGCAGAAATCATTAAAAACACACAGGTGAAATCCCTTGCCACACCAAATGGTGAATCGGGGAATGCAAGAATTAAGTGAGTGGAATAAAAGTAAGCAAGCAGCCAGAAACTGGCAATACTGAGGATGGCAAATGACAGAATGACCTTTTTATCGGTGAGCAGCGTTGCCATTAAAATTATGATAAAATAGCCCATTGAGGCAGGGTCATAAATTCCTTCTCCAAACAGCGCAAGTATGGTAAACGCCACCCAACCAACAGACAGTACCAACATTATTGATTGCTTTACCCATCCTTTGCGCAAAGAGAAACAGGACGCATAGAGTGCAAGCACCAACAGCACGAGCATGATATCTGTTTTATTGAACTGCACACCCTGGAGCAGCCTCCCCAATTCAAGCAAAACCAAAATCAAAATACTGCTGATATTAATAGTCCACAAAAAACTGGCTCGTTGTGCTTCTCTGTTGGATAAATCAGAACAGTCAATCTGTTTGGAACTTCGATAATGCAAAAAATTTCTGAGAAGATGCAGCATAACCTATCCGGAACATTACAAAAAGGGGAAGACAATACGTTGACGCAAACGAAATTTTTCCGAAGTTGCAATATACCAATAATGAGATTGTTCCTTGTGGATTATTTTTTTCCATTGATAATGCTCACCTCAGGCAGCGTCTGTTTGTTTAGATTATTCTGGTGTATCCGTTATATTGGCGCCTTCCCTGAAGAGTAAAAATTGAATACCTGCACCATCCTTTCACCAGAGGCATACACATATTACTATTTTCTCATCTGAAAAGAAAAAGCAAAGAAGTTTATTTGGATAGATCGTCACGTTAACACTGCTGCATCATCCCGTGAAGAGCGTTCATCAGGTTTAACCAGTTGCATACAGGCTGGTCCCTCAGCCATTTATTTGACGTTACCGTATTCTGCTCATCAGAAAACTGAAGCAAGCAGCCGCAACAATTCATCCTTCATGAAAGGCTTAGCGATATAGTGGGTACAGCCTGCGCAAATAAACTCCTCCTTATCCCCTTCCATTGCAAACGCGGTCATGGCAATAATTGGTGTGTCGTGGTAAAGCCCATCAGCCTTAAGTTTCTGCATTACCTGAATGCCGTTTAACCCTTTACCCAGATTTATGTCCAGCAATAATGCATCAAATTGTTGAGCAGTTGCTTTTTCCAGTGCCTCCACACCATTCCTTGCAACCTGATATATATACCATTCCTCAAGATACGCACCTATTACATCAATGTTCACTTCATCATTTTCAACCAGAAGCAGGGTTTTCTTCTCACCCTTTCGAACGTTCCAAGCAGTTGAGAGAACTTCAGGTTGCGGCACCTTGTTGTAAGCAGGCCCATCGGTTGCAACGGGAAGCGCAACCACAAATTGTGACCCTTGTCCGTGGATGCTGGTAACACTTATTTCCCCGTTCATCAAATGCACATAGCGCCGTGCTATAGTCAGGCCCAATCCGGTTCCTTCAAAACTCCGGTCCATTCCTTCGCTCTCTTGCCGGAATTCCTCGAAAATAATCTCAAGATTCTTTTCAGAAATACCTATGCCGGTATCGCTGATCTTTATGAGCATGATGTTTTCGCTCTGCTCAACGGAAATCGTTATTCCACCCTTATCAGTGAATTTAATGGCATTGTTCAACAAATTATTAAGGACATCAGAAAGCAAATGCCGGTCAGCCAAAATTGCCTGTGCAGCAGAATGCATTTCAAACTTCAGAAACAGATTTTTTGCCCAAATGGCTTCTTCAAAAAGGCGAATACTATCTTTAATTTCGGATTCAATTGCTACGTTCTCAATAACAGGGACTATCTTATCGACTTCAAGTTTTGAAATATCCAGAATATGTTTCAACGTATTAAGCAGCCGGTGACCACTCTTCGTAATTGTTTCGGCCATACTCCTGAACTCTGTATTGACCAAGCCATCAGCCAATACATCTGCATAGCCCAGTATTCCCATGAGAGGCGTACGCAATTCATGACTCATGTTGGCAAAAAACACGCTCTTGATTTTGTTTATTTCTTCCGCTTTTTCTTTGGCAATTCTCAATTCCCCCTCGGCCTTTTTACGTTCGGTAATATCCCTGCAGACACCAAGTGTGAAAAAATCATCCTGCCAACTAATGCGCTTGCTTGCAACTTCAACATTAATCTCTGAACCGTCTTTTCTGATGTGCACACTTTCATAAAACAGGGGAAACAGGCCTTTCTCCCTAATTATTTCTTCCGCACGGAAGCGATGTGCGGGGGCAACTATTTCCGCAATGTTTTTGCCGGTTAATTCGTCGCGCGAATAGCCGTGTTGCAAACAGGCAGCTTCATTTGTTGTAACAATTTCCCCATCATTGTTGATGACGAAAATTGCATCAGGAACTGTTTCCACAATCACCTTAAAACTCTCGGTTGCTTTTTGGGCCTGTTTCAATTCGGTGATGTCCCGGAAAACGCCCTCAAACCCAAGATATTCTCCGCCATCACCAAAAAGCAAATGAGTGTTGGTGGCGATAAGAAAGCGTGACCCGTCTTTACGCTTCAGCATGATCTCGTAGCCGGAAACCCTCCCCTCTTTTTCAAGAATGTGAGCCAACTCGGTCCGGTCTTCCGGATGAGAATAAAAAGTGGCAACAATTGGTTTCCCGATAAGTTCAGCCTCTGAAGCATAGCCCAAAACACTTAGTCCGCTTGGGCTTATCATACTAAGGTTTCCTTTTGCATCAACCCGATAGTAGACATCCTGCATTTTTTCAATGATACTTCTGTATTTTTTCTCACTGAGTCGCAGCGAGGCTTCTGCCTTGAGCCGTTCAGAAAGTTCATGTTTAATTTTATTTATGGATTCTTTTTGATTTTTTGCATAAATGAGCATAATAGTGGAAGTAAGGATAAACAGAAACGTCAGATCTCGGGCAACCCCTGTCGGAGAATCAGTTTTCGGTACGAATGCCCTTGTTGAATATAGCCAGATAAGTACCCAGATACTCAGTATACTCATAAAGGTAAAAAATGCGACAACGCGTTTGTCAGCCAATAAAGTTGCCATAAGAGTAACAACAAGATACACGAGCATACTGGTATCATATATTCCCTCACCCGTATACGATAAAAAGGTAAAGGTTAGCCACGTCAAAGACAGTACCAAAACGATAGAAGCATTGAGCCATCCCTTGCGCAAAACGATACAAACGAGATAAAGAGCAGAAGAAAGGAGGACAAACATAATATCTGCTTTATTAACCGGTGTCCCCTGAAGCATACGAACCACTTCGAGCAGAATCATAACAACTATACTGCTGACGTTGATAGCCCATAAAAACCGCGCTTTTTGCTTATCCCTGTCAGATAAACCCGCATCATTATCAAACCAATTGCTCCCAAAACCAATACCATAGTTCTTCATATCGTCCATCACACACCCAAAACATTACAAAATATGACTCATTGATCTATTATCGATAAATTCCGGATTTTTTGAATAGGAAGGCATCCGGTGCAGGCAAAATTCAGCTCAAACAGCCGGTGGAGTCCAGATTTGGTGCATTTTTACTGCATACGGTATTATTTCCCCACGCCTGCGGTAAAAATTGCGGCAGATCCCTGTGTGGTGAAATACAGTTACCCGGAAATCCTGATGTTCAATTTTTCATTACAGGGCGTTAAGCAGGTAGATTCCCGTAACGCTTCTAACGGGATAATCAGGTGAGGACAACCAGCCGCCGCGGGATTTTGTTGAACTCAATTTTCACGGGAATGACGACGCTTCACCAATTGTGTTAATTTGACGCATATAAGTGAAGACGCGGGATCGCAACGACTTTTTCAGAGTGATGAGACTCCCACTTGCAGGACGGGAATGACACTTTTCATGAATTTGATCAAATTGACACCGTTGCCCCTATTACTGCAAACTTCAATAATTATTCTTGTTATTTATATTGCTTTTAAGCCTCCATATATCTAATATACTCGATTTAATTCGCCGGATTTTGAACTTGGAACAAGAGTATATAGTCATTCGCGGTGCCCGCGAACACAACCTCAAAAATATTAATGTGGAAATACCCCGAAACGCACTGACGGTGATAACCGGCATATCAGGTTCAGGGAAGTCATCGCTTGCTTTCGACACCATATATGCTGAGGGACAGCGCCGCTATATAGAGTCACTTTCAGCTTATGCACGCCAGTTCCTGGACATGCTGGAAAAACCCGAGGTCGACACCATCGAGGGGCTCAGCCCGGCGATTTCCATAGAACAGAAAGCAACTTCCGGAAACCCGCGCTCAACCGTGGGTACAGTAACGGAAATTTATGATTATCTCCGCCTGCTCTATGCACGAGTCGGGGCTCCCAAATGTTATAACTGCGGCAAACCCGTTTCGAAACAAACCACCGAACAAATATACAGCCAGATCCAAGCAGACATGGAGGGCAAACGCATTGTCATGCTGGCACCGGTCATCCGCGGACGTAAGGGACACTATCGTGAACTGTTCGATGACATGATGTCCGATGGTTTCGTGCGCGTGCGCGTTGACGGCGAAACGCACGAACTGGTTAAAGGATTTCAGGTTGACCGTTACAAAGTCCATACTATTGAAATAGTTGTTGATAAAATGAAAGTAGCGGCCAATGTGGAAACACGCTTGCGTGAGTCGCTTGACGTTGCACTGAACTATGGCCAGGGTGGCGTAGTCATCAATGACGGCGAAAAAGATCATGTTTTCAGCCGGCTGTTTGCCTGCCTCGACTGCGGCATCAGCTATGAAGAACTGGCTCCAAATTCGTTTTCGTTCAATACGCCCTTTGGTGCATGCCCCGATTGTGACGGTCTGGGCGAACGCAAAGAATTTGACAACAACCTGATAATCCCGGATCCGGAGCGAAGCATTAATGACGAAGGGCTTGCCCCGCTTGGAAAACCGCGCCCCATATTTATTTTCTCGCAGTTGAAGGCAGCCGGAGAAAAATACGGATTCGATTTCGATACACCGCTGGGCGACCTTACACCCGTCCAGCGCCAGGCACTGCTCGAAGGAACAAAAGACAAGTTGCTGATCAATTATTCCTATAGCCATGGCAAATCCGTTTCCTATCACCATTCGTTCAATGGTGTCATCGGCTATATGAAAAATTACTATGACACCACGTCCAGTCCAAAGATCAGGGAGTGGGTCGAGTCCTACATGAACAGCGTGAAATGCAAGACCTGTAATGGCGGCAGGCTGAGAAAAGAATCGTTGTGTGTATTTTTCCAGGGACTTAATATCGCGGAACTCACCTCCCTCTCCATTCTCCGTTCACGCGATTTTTTCAAGGGACTCAAACTGGAAGGCCGGGACGCCATTATCTCTGCCCCCATTATTAAAGAAATTACCGAGCGGCTGGACTTCCTGCTCAATGTCGGACTCGACTATCTCACATTGAACCGCAGTGCACGCACACTGAGCGGCGGAGAGTCTCAGCGCATCCGGCTTGCGACACAAATAGGCACGCAGTTGGCCGGCGTTCTCTACGTTTTGGACGAACCCAGTATAGGCCTGCACCAGAGCGATAATATCAAGCTCATAAACTCGTTGAAAAAGCTGCGCGATCTCAGTAACTCAGTGATTGTGGTTGAACATGACCGCGAAACCATAGAGAGCGCAGACTACCTTATCGATCTTGGCCCCGCTGCCGGCGAGCACGGCGGCGAAGTGTGCGCAGCAGGAAACACCGCTGACCTATTGGCCGATAAGAGCGTATCCTCGCTGACCGTTGATTATCTTCGCAATAAGCGCCGAATCGAAATTCCCGCAGAGCGCAGAAAAGGCACGGGCAAATCACTCATCGTGCGAGGGGTAACCGGAAACAATTTGAAAAACGTAACACTGAAACTTCCGCTCGGTATGTTGATTGGTATAACCGGCGTAAGCGGCTCCGGAAAATCTTCGCTCATAAACGAAACGCTGGTGAAGATTTTAATGCGCTATTTCTATGAATCCAAAGTTGTTCCCCTCCCCTATAAAAAACTTGAAGGGCTGGCGGAAATTGACAAGGTGATTGAAATCGACCAGTCCCCTATTGGCAGAACGCCCCGCTCCAATCCAGCCACCTATACCGGTGTGTTCACCTTCATTCGTGACTTATATGCCACACTGCCGGAATCGAAGATGCGCGGTTATGCAACCGGCAGATTCAGTTTTAACGTTACCGGCGGGCGGTGCGAAGCATGCGGCGGCGATGGCCTGAAGAAAATTGAAATGAATTTTTTGCCTGATGTGTACGTTACCTGCGACGTGTGCCGCGGCAAGCGCTATAACCGTGAAACACTTGACGTATTGTTCAAGACAAAATCCATTTCGGATGTTTTGGAAATGACGGTATCTGACGCGTTCACCTTTTTTGAAGACATGCCGCGTATACGCCGTAAAATTAAGGCTCTGGTTGATGTCGGTCTCGGTTATATACATCTTGGCCAGCAGGCGACAACGCTTTCCGGCGGTGAGGCGCAACGCGTTAAGCTAGCAACGGAGCTGAGCAAAATAAGCACGGGCAAAACGATCTATTTTCTTGATGAACCGACCACAGGTCTGCATTTTGAAGACGTGCACGTACTGCTTACAGCGCTCAACAAACTTGTTGAAAAAGGAAACACGGTCGTCGTGGTGGAACACAACCTGGATGTTATCAAAACAGCCGATTGGGTTATTGACCTGGGGCCCGGCGGCGGAGAGTTTGGCGGAGAAATTGTTGCCGAAGGAACACCGGAAGATGTTGCCAAAAACAAGAAAAGCCTTACCGGCGTTTATTTGAAAAAAGAGTTGGAACGTAAGTGAGATATTTATGAAGCTGCCCAAACTATTGAAACGTATGCCCAAAACTCCCGAGCAACGCAAATCGCTACGGCAGGACAGGCTGTTACTATTGCTGAGTGCAGTAATGATTGGGGCCGGCTTTTCCCCATCCCCAACGCCGTTCCTTCTCTTCTTTGGCCTCATCCCCTTTTTCATCGTGATTGAACGGCGCAAAACTTTTGTTGAAGTAAACCGTGCTGCTTATCTCATGTTCTTTCTGCTCGGCTTTTTGACGATATACTGGGTAGGCGGCTTCACCCAGGCCAAAGATGTGTTTCTCATGACCGGCGGGTTCATTCTGTTCTTTATCAATCCCATAATATTTCTAATAACCTCAACGCTATATTTTTTTTGGCGCAAATTTGTTCACCGGAGTTCAGCTATTTTCGTAATGCCGTTTTTCTGGCTGTTCTATGAATATCTCTACACGCTCACCGACTGGTCATTCCCCTGGCTGCAGATGCATAACGGCATCAGTAACTTTGTGCATTATATTCAGATTGCAGACATCATTGGTGGTTGGGGCCTTACCGTAGTGATCGTGTTTGCCAATGTATTCTTCTATCAGGCTTATCAGGCAAGAATGAAAGCAGGGAAGCAGTATTACAAGTGGATAACGTACGGCATATTACTTATAGTCATTCCAGTTATTTATGGAACCATCAAAATTACTATTGGGCCGGATCCCGCTTCCCGGATGATTTCGGTGGGCGTCACTCAACCGAACATTGACCCCTATGATAAGTGGGGAGAGATGCAATTCGACAAAATCCTTTCACTGCAGTTGGCAAAGTCACGCGAGCTGATGAAAGCAAAGCCTGATCTGTTGCTCTGGCCGGAAACAGCTATCCCTGTCTATTTGATGACAGCAGGGTACATTGATATTCAGGATTCAATCTTTGCCTTTATAGACAGCAATCATGTTAATCTTATCACCGGCATGCCGGACTTTCGATTTTTCCGCAAAGATGAAAAGCTGCCGCCAGATGTTAAGTACAGCAAGAAGGGCGAGTATTATTATGCCACCTACAATGCAATACTTGGCTTTCAACCCGGCACACGGCACTTCCAGCGGTATGGTAAAATGAAATTGGTCCCTTTTGGCGAGCACGTTCCCTTTGTTGATCAGTTCCCCATCTTTGGCGAATTTATCAAGTGGGGCGTGGGCATGACAGGATGGAACGTGGGAAGAGACACTACCATATTCGCGTTCAAAGTTGCAGGAATAAATGACAGCATCAAGGCCGGCGCGGTGATTTGCTACGAATCAATTTACTCTGACCTTGTTACCGAGCTTGCAAACAGGGGAGCGCAATGTTTATTTGTAGTTACCAACGACAGTTGGTACGGCAACACCAGCGGCCCCTATCAGCACCGGGATTTTGCAAGGCTCCGCGCAGTTGAAACACGTCGCGAAGTTGTACGCTGCGCCAATGGGGGCATAAGTTGTTTCATGGATAAGTTTGGCAGGATCAGCAAACAAACGAATATGTACGAGTCCGCAATACTACAGGGCTCTGTCAGGTTGTCAGATGAATCAACGTTTTACATGCGGCACCCGCGTGTGTTCATCAGTTTGTCAACCATCTTCAGTTTGTTTTGCATAGGCGGCGCAATTGCCGGGAAGTTGCGGAAGAAAGCGTTATTTAGCTGAAATAACGAAAGTTTACACCATTGCCCCAAAAGGGTGTAATGACGTATTCTTAGTTGTTCGACAGCCACCGAAGAGACCATGTACCCTTCGATTTTCAAAAACTATCAAAGCTCTATCTCAAGAACACTTCATCAAACTTATGCATCACGTTGCCGGGGGAGAATTCCCGGTAACAGTTCCAGTCGTCAAATTTGTTTTCGTAGCTGCGGAAATTTAAAATCAGTTCAAGCAATTCCTCAATGGAAGAATAGATGAGTGCCTTTTCTTTTAGTATGGACAGATGGCTCTTGTCATAGATATCTGCAAAGTCTCTGCCTGAATAGGTGATTATGGGTTTGTTGAAAGAAGAAAACTCCCCGATGGTAAGTCCGAATGTTTCGCCGTCCATGCGCGCATGCAGACAGGCGTTGCACGCGTTGATGAACGCCGCTTTGACTTCCAGATCGAACGAGCCAGGAAGATATATGATGTTCTCAATATCGGGAGTTATGGGATCAACATTCATAAAGAGAAAATATATGTTCTTATATTTCTTCGCTATGAGATAGATAGCGTATACCACAAATTCAAGATTGAATGATGTGGGGCCGCCATAGTAGCCAAACACCAGTGCATCTTCCGGTATGCGTAAATTCTGCCGGAGGTTTTTTGTCGTTGGTGCCAGGTTTATTATATGCGGAACATAGGGATATTTCCCGCCGGACATCTCGTTCGCCAGCCACTGTGAAACATAAGCATAGACATCACCATGAGGTTCAAAGAATTTGAATACCGTGTGAACACCGTTCTTAACTTTTGCGGAAAGCTTTCCGTCATTAATGCCGGCTTTAATCAGATAAAGAAAATCTATCTTCTCGGCGGATATATAATCGTCAACCTCTTTAAAATCCTTATAGAGGAACACGGGAAATGCACTCTGGAATTTCTCCAATGCGCTCAGGTCTTCATTGGCGTCTGCGATGATCGCCGATTCATTTCCGAGGATCAATTGATTATAACGCGCATAATCGTAAACGACTACGTTAGTCCCACGATAGGGGAGACTGTTGGAATGGAAAGCAATTTTCATAGGTAAAAAAATTTGTAATTGAGAAGTAGTTAAAGCTAACGGCGTAAATTAATAAATAAAAATAACATGCCCATACGCTTGGTTTCCATAGATTATAGAAGTGAATTGATCGACTTATTAACTCATATTACGCAAAAGCAGAGATTGAATAGCCACGACTTTCAAGTCGTGGGATAGAGGTACATTCCAAATATTGGCTTTAGCCACTAATAGAGCTATAATTCCTGGCTAAAGCCGATTTCAATGGGTGAGAATGAACCACGAGCTGAAACTCGTGGCAAGCCAATTGGAACCGTTGCGTAACACGAGTTATTAAATTTTACTTTAGCTACTAACATCCAATAAGGGTTATTAAACGTTCTGAATGTGGCAAAAAGCTCACACTTACTCCTTCTAACGATAACTATCTTTTAAACCCATATTTATTCATGAACTCCTCGTGCTCTTCGCTAAAAGTTCTCTTCTGATGATGCACATCCTGGTTCCTAATATAATCCCGTATTTTATTAACCTGTGATTCACTTACAGAAACAGCGATATACTCATCCTGCCATTCAAATTTAAAATTGGTCAACTTCTCCTTATTCACCCAAAAAGACGATTCACCTTTTAATAATTGAACCACATTACTGATAGTCTGATCGCTATGCAACGAGATCAAAAAATGGATGTGGTCGGAAACACAATTCAGAAAATCGATATAAATCCCTTTCCCTGCAGCATTATGCTCCATTAGCACAGGTTTCAGGTTTTTGCTTATTAATGAGTTCCTGTTTTTTGTTGACCAGATCACATGAATCCAAATCTTCAAGTACGGCATCGCAGCATCTCCTTTACATTGATAAAGAAATTAATATATCAATAAGCAAAATTAGCAATTACGATTAATTTATGAAGGATGCAGAGCCCTTTCAGTAAGTTGCGTTCCAGAAGTGAGACTAACCGTAGTCTCTGCGTTTAACGCGAGGCTATCTCAAATGTTGCACTTGATTCAAACATCATTTTCTTTAGTGGCTAAAGCCAATCACAAGAGAGGGGACAAGACCACGAGCTAAAGCTCGTGGCTATTCACCGAGCTATTCCACCAGCACATGTATGCACGTAAGCTAAAGCTAGGTTTGGGGCAATCGATACTATAATGAATGCCAGTTATAAAAATATCCTTTCTGCCTTACCCATTAACAATGAGCCTGGACAGAAAGGATATAGCATAGAATATACTCTTCTCTAAAAGAGCGGGTACTGTTTTTTTATTACAGCTTCGGGTGCACCATGTCTGCAGGCACCACGGCAGCGTCAAACTGCTCTCCGGTCAACAGGCCCAATTCAATCGCGGTCTCTTTGAGTGTCTTATTTTCCTTGTGTGCTTTTTTAGCTACCTTCGCGGCATTGTCGTAGCCAATGGAAGGATTAAGCGCGGTCACCAGCATCAGTGAATTATCCAGATGCTTTTTTATATTAACTTCATTTGCGGCTATGCCGACGACACAGTTATCCGTGAAGCTTTCGCAGGCATCGGCCACAAGACGTATTGATTGCAGCACGTTGTGAATGATAACCGGCTTGAACACGTTCAGTTCAAAATTACCCATTGCACCGCCAAAGTTAACGGCAACATCGTTACCCATAACCTGGGCGCAAACCATGGTCATTGCCTCCGACTGCGTCGGATTAACTTTTCCCGGCATAATTGAACTGCCCGGTTCGTTTTCAGGAAGCGAAAGCTCACCAATACCACACCGTGGACCGGAGCCCAACCAGCGTATGTCGTTTGCAATCTTCATAAGTGATGCCGCAAGCGTCTTCATAACGCCGTGAAATTCAACCAGCGCGTCGTGGGTTGCAAGAGCTTCAAATTTGTTCGGTGCAGTAACAAACGGTTTACCGGTAAGTTCAGCAATTTTTGCTGCTGCAGCTACCGCAAACTTAGGGTGCGTATTAAGACCTGTTCCCACTGCAGTTCCGCCAAGTGCAAGTTCACAGATGCGGGGGAGAGCACCCTGGATGCGGGCAAGTCCGTTTGTCAGCATCTGAACATATCCTGAGAATTCCTGACCGAGTGTAAGGGGAACTGCATCCATCAAATGCGTTCTTCCGATCTTGATGACGTCTTTAAACTCTTCCGACTTCACTGCAAGCGCATCACGAAGCTTGGTTATCATAGGAATGAGCCTGCGGTAAACTTCTTCAACAGCCGCGATATGCATGGCCGCGGGGAACGTATCGTTGGATGACTGAGCCTTGTTTACGTCGTCGTTAGGGTGAATGGGTTTCTTGCTGCCGATAATCCCACCGCTAATTTCAATGGCGCGGTTTGAGACCACTTCATTCACATTCATGTTGGTCTGGGTTCCGCTTCCGGTTTGCCAAATGACAAGAGGGAAGTGCCCTGCCAGTTTTCCTTCGATTATTTCATCGCAGGCCTTAACTATCAGCGCTGCTTTTTCGGCAGGAAGGATGCCCAGCTCCTGGTTTGTTAATGCTGCTGCCTTCTTGAGAATGCCGAAGGCCCGGATAAGTTCAGGAGGCATGTGCTCACTGCCTATTTTGAAGTTCATCAGGGAACGGGCCGTTTGCGCGCCGTAATATTTATCGGAAGGAACTTTGATTTCTCCCATGGTATCAGTTTCAATGCGGTAGTCCATAGCGGTATCCTTTTAAATAATAGCTTAAAATAGTAGAAGAAAAATAAGGCAATTAGTTGAAACGGGGAAATATAATTGAGTATATGCTCCACTCATTTAAGAAGCATCAACTTAATTGATTTTGATCCGACCGGAGTTTGCATACGGCATATATACATTCCCGATGCAAGCTGTCCACCCGTGTCATCTTTTCCATTCCAATTTAGCGTATAATCACCTCTTTTCCGTTCCCCATTGAACAGAGTAATGCACTTGCGCCCATTAATATCATAAATGGCAATATCTACCTTGGCGACAGGCGAACCGATGCTATAAGAAATAGCTGTAGAGGGATTGAACGGATTCGGAGAGGCTGCTACCGAAAGGATGTCCGGAATGTCAGTGTTGCCCGCAACATTGTCATTAATGCCTGCTGCAGTGTTCATAACAAATTTGAGCTTTTTCCAGATGCCTTCATTCAGCAAAAAGGGGACCAGCGAATTATCCGGAGCGTTGCCCATCCTGATCCACACCAGGTTTTGCGAAGGGACTACATTGATAAACTGCCCATTCTTTCCCATTGCTGCAAATAAGTCAGCCGGAGCCGAAGGAGTCAGATATCCCGGGAATACAATTTGTGTTTGAGGTATCATGAATGAACTCTTCCCGTTCAGCCAGGTGAGATAGCCATAAGATTTATTTAAATCCTGGGAAGTATTGGTCATTGCACTGAAATAGGCTGTATCAGTAAGAATGGGTTGATCGGCCCAAGTGCCCCGGTTTAACAGAAGTAGTCCGAACCGCGCCATATTCCGCGCATTGCTATAGAACACATTGTTATAGCCCAGCTTAACGTATAAACCATTGAAGCCCGTTTTGGCATGCAGGTGTTGATAGATATATGGATTAACCTCCTGGCCGGTAGCTTTTGCAATAACCGAATCCAGCAGCGTATAGGGCGCTGTGTGATAGGCCCATCGTGTACCGGCATCGGCTTTGAATTGCAGGCAAGTGGGGTCTGTGCAGTCCGGATCTCCGGTCATATCGTCAAGCCCCGTGGTCATGGTCAACTGATTTTTTATGGTAATAGCCCGCTCTTTATCCACGGGCAGTGAGGTCCATCCATCGCCAAGATATTTTGATGTGGAATCCGAAATAGAGAGCTTGCCTTCCTGTTGAGCCAGTCCAATTGCAAATCCAGTCAATGTTTTTCCGGCAGATGCCCAATACCACACACTGTCTTGGGAAAAGGTGCCAAAATATTTTTCAAGCACGATCCGACCGTCCTTCAGAACGATGAAAGCCTTTGTGTTGTTATCTGACAGATAGTTATATAATGTATCGATATATGCACTATTCCAGCCCAGTTGGGATGGTTCTGTGGCACTCCAGGTTGTGCCGGTTACTGGAGGGAAATATAACGTCTGAGCCTGAGAGACCGACAGGAACAGCACACATGTTAGTACCAAAGAGAAAATTTGTTTCAATTGCTTCTTGTCCTTATTTAGTAACCAACCTTTGACACAACCGGCATTGGAAATGGTTTAATATACGGCATTTTTATTTCGTGCAACCTGTCTGATGCATTGCTCTTCGGATAAGAAATGTTCGAATTCAGGCGGTAATGAAGCATTTCCGGACCACATTAGAATAAAAGCCCAAATTATTTCCCCCGAGGTTAAAATAAATTAAAATCGAAAGAGTCCCGTTTTTCGTATTTTGTGCTATCCAATAATTGAGAAAAGAATGATAGATCCCAAAGTATTTTACCGGAAAATAGATTCCTTATTAACTACCGTATCAGGCAAGAATTCCGGCAATGACTATCTTATTGCAGTATTACAAAAATTTGAAGAAGCATTCGCATCGGATTTGCACATCGGCCGTGGACGCATTTATATAAACAGAGGCTCGTATTTTGAGGGAATTTTCCCAAACAGCAGGACCAAGAATCCTGTCCAATTGGATGCGGAAACGTATGCCATGCAGTCACTCTTGAAATCCGGAATATATATATTCGATGACCCGGCTTTCACCATTGACGCATCGATGAACAATAAAAAAGAATATTCAATACCCGCAGCCGTTGTGGTCTCCAGCCTGGATACTTCCTGGATATTTGTTTTTGATCTCACCGGGGGCTGGGTACGGGACGAAATTGATTTTTGTTTTAACGCTATCCGCCGTGCTCTGAACTATAAATTGTTTGCCGATGCGGTTCAGTCGGAGTTCAAGCAAACAGCAAAAATCCAGCAGAGTCTGTTACCCAAGGAAAAGCCGCAATTTGAAGGATTCGATATAGCTGTTTTTTCGCAAGCTGCAGAGTTGGTGGGAGGCGATCTATATGATTTCTTCAACTTTGACAAAAACGAATTCGGGTTCTGCCTTGGTGATGCAAGCGGACACGGTTTGCCGGCAGCATTGATGGTACGTGACGTTGTTACCGGGCTTCGCATGGGAGTGGAGAAACACATGAAAATGGTTCACACACTTAAAAAACTGAACGAGGTTATTTACCGCGGGACTTACTCATCAAGTTTCATTTCTTTGTTTTTCGGCGAACTTGAAGTGAACGGAAATTTATTCTATATGAACGCCGGTCACCCGTCACCCTATCTTGTTGCAGAAAAAGAAACCGTAACATTGCCCAGCACCGGCATGATCGTGGGAGCTTTCCCCAAAATGGAATTGCACAGAAACTTTGTGTATATGGAACCGGGAAGTGTTTTGGTAGTATTCAGTGACGGAATAACTGAGCGCTCCAATCCCGCCGGCGAGTTTTTTGGAAATGAACGTCTCATTAATGCAGTACGGGCGGTCAAAAATAAAAGCGCTGAGAGCATTCTGAAAAATCTGTTCGATCTGGCCTATGAGTTTGGGGAAGGCATGAAATGGGAAGATGATGCGACAATTCTAATCTTGAAACGAAATGAAGTTGAAATGCTTCCGCTTGCGGAAGAGACTCAGACGCTAACTACATAGCCGACCAAAATCCAGATGAGCCTCGTTATACGTCCGGTTATAGTATGGAATAGGGAAAAGGAATAATGCTGCAGCAAAGCAGACAGGGAATTGCCAATTAGCAAACTATATACTAAATTTAGTATCACTTTTTAACATACTCAACGATGCTTGATAATAAAGTAAAATTAAAAGTACTCCAGGACATCATAGAAAGTCCCACCTTTAAGGATGCACACCGCTTAAGGGACTTGTTGAGTTATTTGGTTAAAGAGTCGGTTGCAGGCAATAAGCCCAAAGAGGCGGCAATCGCAATAGAGGTTTTGGGCAAAACCAAAGATTTTGATTCAAAAGATGATGCAATCGTGCGGGTTTATATCAATAATCTGCGCAATAAACTGGAACATTACTATCTCACAAACCCATTACCCGTCTCGGGTTACCGGATAAGGATACCCAAAGGCAGCTATGACCCGGAATTTGAACCGGTGATCATCCCCAAGGCGTCAAATCACCGGCAGATATATTCCATTTTCAGCGTTGTTGTTCTATTGCTGGTGTGTGCCGTTGTATATCTATGGTATTCCAAGAAGCAGAGCAGTCAGCCGCTTTATGCTTCCAACCCCATCTTAAATGATGTTATTTCATCCAACAATAAGCCGGTACTCATCATCATGGGTGATTTTTTCTTCATGAATGAAGATAAGGACGAGGGCAGCGAGCACTATAATGTGAGAGATTTTACGATCAATACCATGGACGATTTTCTGAATGCGTCGAAGAGTAATCCGGATTTTAATAAACGCTTTTCCCCGGGACTTTATACGTATTTACGTCCCAGCACAAGTTGGGGGATATTCAAATTGCTGCCCATTTTAAAATCGGGCAACAAAGAAATTTTCATCAAACTTGCCTCACAATTCACGGTTGATGACTTAAAATCATATAATGTTATATTTATCGGGCAGGTCAAATCGCTTTTCACTCTTCAAAAGCTCATGTCGGTATATGGTATCAAATGTAACGTAAACGCCAATACACTTTATGTAACCTCCAAAGATTCGGGTGCGGGCAAAATGTTCACTCCCACCAACATGTCAGGCGGAAAATACGAAAATGATTATGCCGTGATAGCAAAGGGCACGGGTCCGGAGGGCACCGGCTTCCTTCTGCTAATGGGCTTCGCAGAGATTGGCATACTGGGAGCGGTGGACGCGATTATTGATGCAAAGAGTGTTTCCGCCGTCCGGACCGAGCTGGAGAAACTGGATGATCCGGATATGAAAGACTTTACGGCAGTTTTTGAGGCAGAGGGTTTAAACCAGACTGTATTCCACTCCCATCTTAAGTATGTGGTTACCAGGACCCCCAATTTCAGAGTTTGGGAAGATACCCTGGCAAAAAAATAGAGCCTTCCGTATAGTAACTCCACATTATCAAGGCTTGTTTGGCTGTGTGTCAACCCAAGGACAATTAAATTTCGCTGGCGGCCAAGCAGTTTATTAATATAAACGAGACTCACCAATATGACAAGATGTCTGCCATCAGGCTGACACATGATTCCACGTTGCCGTCCACCATTCCAGGCTATTCACCAACGCCACCTATTATTTGCCTAAACTTTGGCCACTTTATTATGCAGCTGGACTGCCAACTTACGCCACGTCATCTCTCAATCAAGAAAAAAAAATCATTCATTTTTTTATTGACGTAATTTTGACTTTTTTGCGATTTTAGCCTGAAAAGCCAACAAATAGTCTGTAAAACCTACGTAATAACCTTGTATATAACCTGTATATGACCGGTAAGTACTTGTTTGGCCATTGTTTTTGGTCTTACTTTCAGGCGTCATTCAAATATAATAAAGTACTTCCTTTTCGGTTGGTGAATATCCTTTTACTTTAGGTAAAAGGGTATCTCCACCGGAGCATTGAAACGAAAAAATGTGCCGATATAAATTTTGTTAATCCTTCCGAATTTGGTTAACAATTTATTTTTCACCCAATGGTTTAGAATTAGTATAAATATAATAGAAAAACGGAGTCAATATGAATAACGGACGATATATCCCATCAGGAACCGCGCTTACCGCACAGAACACTACAGCTCAGGATGCCGGGTCATTTCCCGGGACAGCATTCCAGGTAAACCCTGCCAAAAACGAGAAAAAAAAGGCAAACAGCCCTCTGGAATACCTGAACTTATACAATTATCTTACCGCAAACTGCACCACAGACAATGTTCTTGATATATTGGATGCCAGACTCCTTATTGAGCCCGTTATTGCTCACAGTGCCGCTATTCAGCGGGATGATGATGATTTGAAGAGAATCCAGGACAATCTGGACAAAATGGCTGCATGTTCGGACAGAGAAAAGTTCTCCTCATTGGATGTAGAGTTTCATTGTCTGGTGGCCGCAGCAACAAAAAACGGTGTATTGCCGCTTGTGATACATCAAATATACAGCCTTATCAACAAAGTAGCCTCAAAGCTCCCGGTCGGGGAAAACGACTCAAAAGAAACCGTTCTGCTTAACCACAGGAATATTCTCGACTTCATCGGCAAACGTGACGCTGCATCAGCAGCTCAGGCAATGAAAGAACACCTTCTTATTGCTCACTCACAAACCGTTGAAATGATGATAACCGAACTGAATAAATAATTGCGTACCACCGGCACAACTGCTGCCATGGAAATCGCGAAAAATATGGTAATTTTATGGGCACAGAGTGGTTAACATACAGCACCTGTGCCAGCGCAGTTTTACATGCATTTGACCATCACAACTCATTATTAAACTAACACAAGAACATTTATGAATTTTTTTACTATGAAACATCTCTGCTTGCGTTCCCGCATTCTTTTGGCACTCTGTATCTCACTTGCAGCTGTTTTCAGCGTTTCGGCACAAACAGTATGGGAGTTTGACGGAAACACTTATGCATTTCAAAAGGCCCACTTCGACAGCGCCACGGCTATTATTAAGCGAAAACTCGGCATTCAAATGCATACTTTTGGTGCACCCTATAATCAGATCGACCCTACTTTCATTCAGGTGATGAGTGAGGACACTAACTATAAAGTGCTTCTGTATGGCCAGAATAACCCCGCGGCAGGCACAGGCGCCATCAATCTCACCCGCCGCGTAAATATTGAGAGTGCTACCGGGGTGCCCAGTTACAGCACTTTGGTTGCCGACTTTAATGATCATAAGACATCGTACACGGATTATATGGTTATGCAGGGTCATCCCTATGCATGGACAACGCCAGAAAAACAAACCGAATTTCAAAACATCGTCAATTATTTAATTGAGCAGGGAGTACAATTCACCACGCCCTATGAATACTATCGTTATGTCAAGGACAGCAGCATTCCAAGAACCAGCAAAATCCAGGTGATATTGAAACTTGATGATCTGCGCGCTACGAGCTCTTATTTCAAGCCCTGTTTTGCCGCGTATGACTTTCTGGTAAGCAAGAAAATCAAAGCCGCGTTCGGCGTAAACAATATGGGAACCCTGATTCAATCACAAATTGATACGTTGAATTATTATCTTCGCCAAACAGATTCCGCCGGAACACCGCTTTTCGAAATATGGAATCATGGTCTTGATCATTCGATGAAAGAGGGCGCCACCACCGGCGGCAACTGGAGTCTGCCTGCGACCTGGCCAAGCGGTGTTGTTCCAACTTCTGCTGATGATGTGACCATCGCATCAGGTTCAACCGTAACTATTGACGGCACCAATGCCGTCTGTAATAACCTTACCATAAGCGGCACGCTTACCACGGCAACGGATGCTCCGGTCAACCTCACGGTATATGGCGATATCACCATTTTGTCGGGTGGAAGTTTTACCTCGCCCGCGCTGACCGGGGCAACCGCAAATGTTGTGCACAGCATGACGGTATACGGTGACTTTACAAACACCGGCGGCACGTTTGATTTCAGAACCGGCTCATCCGGAACTACCATGCGGGTATTGAATACCACATTTGCGGGTAACAGCGATTCCAGGATTACCGTCGGAACCTATTCGTCTTCAAACAACAGTTTTAACGGTATTACGATAAACAAAACCGGCGGTGCGAAAGTTATCTGCGGCAGCGATGTTTATATGGATCAGGGAGCTTCAACATGCGTATCGCAGTTGAACTTCATCAGCGGTATGATTGAGACAGGAACCCACTCATTCAATGTGCTTTCATTATCAGGCACCGATATTGTCAATCCATCTGCAACGTCGTACGTAAATGGCGCATTGGGAAGGGGAATGTCCAATTCCGGCGGAACTGCCAAACTGTTTCCCGTAGGTGATGCAACCGCCTATCGTCCGATCACCATCAAATCCACCACTGCAGGCACTGCGAGCGGTCACAATTGTGTGGTCCGGTGTGTTGATGGAAACGCAAACGCGGGCACAACCGGTTATCTCAATGGTATCGACTCAGTTTCCAAAGTGCGGTATTTCCAACTGAGCTATAACAAAGGAATTGGAGCAGCGGCAACGAGCATGAGCTTCAGTCAGTTTAGCCCCAGCTATGGCGCTGACGACAATGTTTCGGAAGGGCAAACAAATCTGCGGGTTGCCTATTCCACTGACAACCGCCTTACCTGGAATGGAATGGATCAGTCGCCGATACACACAGCAAGCATTACGACTCCCCCAACTGCTATTACCCCAAGCGCGTTGACTGCGCCACTTACTCTTAATACAGGAAGCGGCTCAATTTATATCGCTCTGGCAAAGGGACCCGAAAGCCCAACAAAAGTCACAGCCGAAAACAACGTGCAGCCAACACGTTTTGCACTGGCTCAGAATTATCCCAATCCTTTTAACCCGACAACATCGATCAGATATGAACTTCCGGCATCTGGAATGGTTTCATTAAAAATATTTGATGTTCTTGGATCAGAGGTTGCGGAACTGGTGAATGAAGAAAAACCGGGAGGGGTTTACCAAGTACAGTTTGATGCATCCAGCCTTGCGAGCGGAGTATATTATTATCAGATCAGATCGGGTACATTTTCAAAGACTATGAAGATGCTACTGCTCCGATAAACAGCATTAATGCTTTTCAGGTTGTAGGCCGGGTTGGTAACCCGGCTACTTCTTCTCTTCCGAAATATTTTAATTTTGCCAAGTAAGCTTAAAACTGTTCATAAAATCAGTTATTAGTTTTTTATTGTTCTGATAAAAATTATCATCACCGGAAAGCATGAACACATATACGACCCCGTTTTTAGTGAGATAATAGTCCATTTCCCGTTTATTCTTATAGGTCACTTCTTCAATGTAGCATTTTTGCCCATTCAAGACGATTTCTTCCTGGCGCTCTATTTTGGCTTTAGGAAAGAGCATTTTTTTTGCCTTATTGCTTTCATTCACAACCTGCTTTACGTCATTATAAGGCAAGTCGTCCATCGACATGATGCTGAAATTTCCATTAAGAGTTTTTCCTTCGATAGAAGAGCCATTGTATTTAAAACGAACCACATGGTATTGTTCGTTTGGAATTTCAACTCCCCATTTTTCGGGAATTGTAACGGTATAATGATACATATGATCAGCAAATACACAGCCTGTCAAACCGGGAGTGCCTGTGTCTTTGGCTGCTGTTGTTTTTAATTCATTTATACGCGAGGTGAATTTTTCGTTTTTGAGAAAGCCGGTAAATGAATCATCGGTAAGAGGGTCGGGAAAGGTTTCATTGGGCATTGTGTTTTTATGGTATTTATAGGCATTAGCAAGATGTTTGAGACATTGGTCTAGATCATTTCTCCCGGCATAAACACAGGCCATATTAAAATGAAAAAGGGGGTATTCCGGATCGTTGGCTATTCCATATAAAAACATTTTTTCCGCGGCATCAATTTGTCCTGTCATCCCATAAGCCATTCCGAGACAATCAACAAGCACATACCAATATAGTCTCGGCAGCACCGGGGTTTTTGTTTCAGCATCGAATACCGCTTTATAGAGTGGTATAGCTTCCTGAAAATTTTTCCCCATATAGGCACGTGAGGCATTGTTAAAAGTTTCGAAAATAAGTTTTCTGGCCTCATCGCCGGCAGGTTTTTCCTGCGCATTGCCCATGAAGGCAAGCAGGATAAAAAAGATGAGTGTGCAGACTGATTGCGTAGCTGTTTTCATAGAATGCTTTCCTCTGATTTGGTATATGGTATTATCCGGATAGAGATGCACATGCCTTTATATGCAACCTCCCGAATTTTTTATGGATATCCATATGCAAATTAGAGACGGGGGAAATGAGAAGCAAATGCAGTTTTGTTATATTAATAAAACAGGATATGGGATGGAAGCGCATATCCCTTTTCCATGAAACCTTCTATAATCTTATAAATTGCTAAATGAGTATGAACTTTGCCGGTATATCGACATAAGCTTTGTGGAACTAAACCACACTATGCTAGTTATCACGATAACAGCAATTTACCCGGTTCAATTAAAGCATGTGATGTGTCGGGATCAGGCATTGCCCGTTTAACGAAAAATTATCACGCAAGAGGCGGTTTACTTCGTCAACCATCCCAATTATACTTAGATAAAAGTGGGCGCGGCTTAAAAAATATTGAAAATGCCAGGGCGAAAAGAACTATGGCACAGCTCTTAATTATTCAAAAAAAACCGGAGACACTTCTCCGGTTTTTTTATTTACAGGCAAGGTATTATAATTAAACCTCTGTTAATTTATGGCTGCCGAACTTGCCATACATATCTCAATTTATGTCTTGAGTCCTCCGTGTAAAAAGCGGCATATGCAGAATCAGCAGCGATTGCAATTTCTTCCACAAACTCCGCCCCGAGCAATTCGATGTTTTTCCTTGAGGCGTAGTTATCTGTGTTGCAGGTAATATAGAGTGTGTTCAAACCGAGTATCTTTATCACAGGAATCAGCAACAGGCAACTACGAGCCGAATAATGGTGCCCACGGAAGTTCTCATGCACAGTGAATCCGATATTCCCTCTGTACTTTACTATATTCTCAGTATATCCTGCTTTTATATTGATATCACCCATTATTTCACCTGAGATCCGGCTAATCATCTTGAAACGGTATACATCGACATCGGCATCGGGTGGGTTTACTTTTCCTTTTTCAGAGAACACAAGTTCCAGATCATCGTCGTGTAGCTTTAATTCTGTTATTAATGTTATTTCGTCTTTTTTGCTTTCCATTGAATACTACTGGATTAATTACTGCCTGACCACAAGGTTTTGGCCTGAAATTTTGAGTTGAGCATATGCATGGTTTAAGAATAACCGATTTATTGCTTTAAAGTAAGATTATTTGGAGTTTTTTCATAAAGCAGAGGGGCTTTAATAAAAATCCATAATTTACTTTCGGGTGCGATTTATCCCGAAGTATTGAATCGGAGAAGCTTTGTGACTGCCTCTCTGAAATTCAGCCTAGCATCTGGATAAATCCGTGAAACTGCAGGGAACTTCGAGTTTTGGATGCAAAATTGAGACCAATTGTTGCTTCCTGACATAGTTCGGAGCAGGTGGATACCCGTTTTCACGCATAGGCGTCAACTTAAAGACACAATGGTCACCTATCGGTTAACAGATTCAAATCCATTAATGGCTCTTGTTCGCCCCTTATTCAGGGACGAAGAGCGCTTGAGCAAGTTACCGCGGGCTTTCGCCCGCGGTTATTCAACTTTAGTCCTTTCAGGACATGAACAAATCATACCAGCGTTCACAGCCTTTGCCGCAATGCGCATCTTAAACAATAGAAACGCTGTCATCCAATTTTTAAAGTTGACGCACATGCGTCATGGCGTGAAGGGTATGACGCTGGAGAAATAATTCACTGATGAGTTACTTCTAACCCTTCACCAACTGCGCTGCCAATGCTGCTATATAGCGCATCATTGGGGAGGCAGGTTTGTCTTTTAACAACAATTCCTGTTTCATTATGGATTGGTAAACATCAGGGTGAGAAGGAATAAGAGCGGCGCACTCTACTTTTTTCTTCATAAAGTGGCTGAGTGCCTTTGAAAGGTTTTGATAGGCGGTTTGCCCGTCAGAAGGGGATGGGCATTTGTTGATCACTACCGAAGTTTCCAGTTTGAAATCTTCCTGGAACAGATATTTGGCCATCACATAGGCATCCATAACCGAGGTCGGCTCCGGGTTTGCAACAATCACCGCCATTTGCATGTGGCGCAATGCCAGCGAAAGGCTTTCGTGAATGCCTGACCCCGTGTCGAAAATAACAATATCAAACCGGTCTGCAATTGTGGGCAGTGCGTTAAAAAACTGGTCCATTTGGGATGTGGAGATTTCCGAGGCGTGCTGCTGGTCGCCATAGATACAATAGAGGTCTGGAGTGATCCGGTGCAGCAGTTCTTCCATCAGGGCGGAGCTTTGGAAATAGTTATGAAGTGATGCAAGCGGAAACATGTTGCTCATTATATGCAAATTGGGGCTCTGCAAATCATAATCAACCAGGAGCACTTTGCTGCCTGCCACTGAAAGTGCATAGGCTGTGTTCAATGCCAGAAACGATTTTCCCGTGCCCCCTTTGCCCGAAACAAATGCGGCATAGACCGTGTCGTGCTTCCCTGCATCGTTGTTTTGCAGGCGGCGCAGTTCAACTACGCGGTCGGCTTGTCCGTTCATGACGTAGCATATCTGCCGGAATATATGAGATTAGCCAAAAGGTCCGGTTCGGCAGCGATAATGTCATCAGGAATCACCTGTCCGTTGGTAACATATTTAACCGGCGACTTTGTCTTCACCAACACGTTAAGCAGGTTGCCAAATGCAACAGACTCATCCAACTTGGTGAAGATCATTCCGGTGTAGTTAAGCACCGAGAATTTTTTCGCGTAGTCCATCAGGTTGGCAGTGGACGCGGTGGCGCTGAGCACCAGAATAATTTCATCGGCAGATGCAACCGAAAGTGCCTTCTGCGTTTCGTTAATAAGCTTTGTGTTGTTCTGGCTTCTGCCGGCAGTGTCAAGAAAGATGATGTCTTTCTTTTTAAATTTCTGGATCATCTTAGGCAGGTCTTTTTCATCATATGCCACCAGAAAATCAATATCGCTTATCTCTGAAAAATTCTTCAGTTGATCGATGGCGCCAAGCCGGTAGGTATCCAGTGATATTAACCCGATATCGAGCTTGTGCAAAAGCTTTGAAATAACCGCGATCTTTGCGATACAGGTGGTTTTGCCGACGCCTGTGGGGCCAACGAGCGCAACAATTTTTCCGCTCCTCCGTTTCTTGAGTTCAAATCCCGCGGTCGGTATCATGGTTGCCATTGCTGCGATGATAGTCGATTCAAGGTCTGCCGGTTTCATAAAATCGGCTGCCTTTTTTGCCTGATCTATGAGAATGTTCACTACAGCAGGTTGAATGTCTTTTTCGAGCAGCGAATTCCTGAGATTTTCAAGGAGAAAAGCCTGCGGGCCGCCCTTTTTTGTTTTTGGAGCAACCGGTTTGTCGGGTTTGTCAGGCGCCGGTTTATTTTTTGCCTGAAAAATTTTATGTTTAAGGTCAGCGAGCGCCTTTTCAAAATCCGGCTCTTCTTTTTTTGCAGCCGGAGGAGGTTCCGGGGCCGTTTTCTTAACAGGTTCAGTTCTGTAACCTGTTCTGTTTCCTGCGGGAGCCTGCGGGCGTTCCGGCAGCGAGCCACCGGTATCAAGTCCTGCAACCACTTCAAACATTTTTCCCCGCACTCCGGGAGCGTTTTCAACCACCTTGGCGCTTAGCACAACTGCCTCTTCGCCAAGTTCTTCTTTCATTTTTTCAATTGCTTCCTTCAATGAGGGAGCAAGGTATTTCTTCATTTGCATTTTATGCTTCTAACCTTCCAAGAAATTCAATTTCAACATGAGCGGGCAGTTCAGTATAAGAAAGAATTGCCAGATCAGGAAACGATGCATTTAATAATTTATATAAATAGGGCCTGATTGCCGCTGAAGTTAACAGCACCGGCGGAAAGCCCAGCATTCTGAAATTGTCCATATAGGCTATAATCGTTTTATTCAAATCCATCAGCGCGGTTGGGCTCAGACCCAGGGTTTGGATTGCGTCCTTCTGCTTTTGCAGTGCAGTGGTTATCTGCCGTTCCAATTCATCGCCCAGCGCAACGGCATGAATGATGTTGTTTTGATCTTTGTAGGTGGCGGCAATGGTTTCTCCCAGCGAGTGCCGCACGTATTCCGTAAGCACGTCAACATTCTTGGTCACTTTGGAATAATCAATCAGCGATTCCAGAATAAGCACCAGATCCTTAACCGGCACCAATTCCTTCAACAGGTTTTGCAGTGCCTTTTGAATAACGCCCAACGGGAGCTGTTCAGGGTTAATGTCCTCGATAACCGCAGGGTATTCTTTCTTAAGGTTTTCCAGGAGCTGTTTAACAGACTGACGGGAAATAATTTTATCGAAATTCTTCTTAATGGTTTCCTGCAAATGTGTTGAGAGAACACTGATGCTGTCAACCACCGTGTAGCCCAGCAGTTCCGCACGTTCTTTCTCTTCCATGTTAACCCAGTAACCGGATAAATTGAAGGCAGGGTCAGTTGTTGGAATGCCGCTTATGGCATCCTGCACATTGCCGGGATTCATGGCAAGCCAGCGGTCCGGATAAATTTCATAGTTGGCAACCAGATTGCCTTTAATCTTGATGATATATTGGTTAGGGTTCAATTGCAGATTATCGCGCACACGGACAGGCGGCACGAGAACGCCATATTCCAAGGCAATGTATTTCCGTGTTGATGAAATTTTCTGAAACAGGTTTCCGCCCTGTTGTTCATCCACGAGAGAGATCAGGCCATAACCAATTTCAATTTCAATCGGGTCAACGGTAAGGTATTCTTCAACGCGTTCTTCACCAGGTGCAGTGGGCAATGCTTCCGGTTCTTTTTCTTCAATTTTGATAATCTTCTTCTGTTTGTGCAGTGTGTAAGCAACCGCACCCATTCCAAGACTTAAAAAGAGGAATGAAACGGTTGGCATTCCAGGCACAAGAGCAAACACGAAAATGGCTCCGGAAACTGTTCCCAATGCACGTGGATTGGAAAACAACTGTGTGCGCATTTGTTTATCCATGCCTTCGCCGCTGGCGCTGCGGGTAACAACCATACCGGCTGCGGTAGCAATCAAAAGTGCGGGCACCTGGGAAACAAGACCATCACCAATGGTAAGAATGGTATAGTTCTGCAGTGCGTCTGTGACGGTCATGCCGCGTTGTGCCATTCCAATAATAAATCCTCCGAAGATGTTGATAACATTGATCAACAAACCGGCAATGGCATCTCCTTTAACAAACTTTCCGGCACCGTCCATTGCGCCATAGAATTCAGCTTCTCTTGAGATAAGCTCACGGCGGGCCCTTGCTTCTGCTTCGGTAATAAGCCCGGCGTTCATATCCGCATCAATTGCCATTTGTTTTCCGGGCATTGCATCCAGGGTGAAACGTGCAGCAACTTCCGAAATACGTCCGGAACCTTTGACGATAACGATAAACTGAATAATGACCAGGATGATGAAGATGATAAATCCGACCACATAACTGCCGCCAACAACAAACTGGCCGAATGTTTCAATAACTTTTCCCGCATAGCCGTCCAACAAAATGAGACGCGTTGAGCTGATATTCAGTGCAAGCCGGAACAGCGTGAGCATCAGCAGCAAGCCCGGGAAAATGGAAATTTCAAGCGGGGAGTTAATGTACAGGGAAACAATAAGCACCAATACAGAAAACGTGATGTTAACCGCGAGCAGAAAATCGAGGAGGAATGGCGGCAAGGGAATTATCATCAATCCGAGGATGAAGATAACGCCAAATGCAAGGATGATATCTGAGCTTTTCATCAGCTTACTCATCATACGCTAAATAATACTCCTTCTTCTCTTTTCCTGTTTTGCCTGAAAGATAAATGCCAGGATTTGGGCTACTGCGCGATAGAAAGTGGTTGGTATCTGATCGCCGACTTCACAAACTTTATATAAGGCTCTGGCCAACTGTACGTCCTCGTGCATAGGGATATTATGCTCAGCAGCAACTTTCTTGATACGCTGCGCCATGAGATCGAGCCCTTTTGCCAGCACCAAAGGAGCTGTTTTCTTTCCGGCGTCATATTTCAAAGCAATGGCAACGTGAGTAGGGTTCGTTATAATAACATCCGCTTTGGGAACCTCTTTCAACATTCTCCTGCGCGACATCATGATCATCTTTCCGCGGATCCTGCTTTTTATCTGAGGATCACCCTCGGACTGTTTATTCTCTTCTTTGACTTCCTGTTTGGTCATCATGAGATCGTGCTTGTGTTTGAATTTTTGATAGGCAAAGTCACCTGCGGCCATTATGCCATAGAGCAATGATATTTTGCAGACCATGCCAAAAGCCGTTGAAACCATATAACCGAGGATCTCTTCAATGGAAAAGCGCACCAGTTCAAGAGAATGAAGAATGGCGTCCGAAATAACCCAATAGGAGAACAATCCCACAACAAGCAATTTACCAAGTGCTTTTCCCACTTCAATAAGCGAAGAAGTAGAGAATAAAATTCTTTTAATGCCGGCGAGCGGGTTCATTTTGGAAAATTTCGGCATTAGCGCTTTAGGAGTAAGTTTAAAGCCTACCTGCCCATATCCAGCTGCCAAAGAGACACCAACAAGTCCAAGAAAAACCGGAGCTACCATGGAGAAGATAAAACCGAATCCGTGCATCGCGTAGACACTCAGCAGGTCAACCGTAAGATCAAGATGATTTAAAGAAGAGAAAATAGTGATGGCAAGCTGTTTTACTCCTGAACCGAGGGTATTCTTTCCAAAATAAACTATTGAGATTCCTACCGTAAAAATGGCAAACGAATTGATCTCAACGCTTTTTGCTACCTGGCCTTCGGAACGAGAGTCTTCTAGTTTCTTTCCCGAGGCTTGTTCGGTTTTTTCGCCGGATGATTCAGCCATATATCAATATCCCATCACTCTAATCAGGTCATAGAGGGAGTTTTCGGTCTGTTCTAGGAGAAAACGGATAATATAGAGAAACAGGGGCATGCCGGAGGCCAACAGAATAAAACCCAGGAGCAACTGCACCGGCTGGATGACAAAGAACACCTGCATTTGTGGTATGATCCGCGAAATGATGCCAACGGCGGTATGTAACAGGAAAAAAGCAACCATGACAGGCGCCGATATCTTGACCGCAGTAATAAATATTCCTGCCGAGCCTTTCAGCAACAGCATATATACGGACTCATTAATGGTATAATGTCCGAGAGGAATAACTTTAAAACTAATTGCAAGTCCTTTGATCAAAAAATGATGCCCATTTAGTAAAAGAAAAATGACGACTGCAGAAATGTTGAACAATTGTCCCAACACGTTGTTCTCAATTTCAGTCGCGGGATCGAAAACCTGGGCCATGTTCAAGCCCATGTCCATTCCCATTTGCATAGCAGCAAATGATATGCCATAAAAAACAAAATTCATTGAAAATCCAATGATCATCCCAGTGATAGCTTCTTTGAACCCAAGAAATGCCAGGTAGGGCAGTCCAATTGTATAGTCAATTTTTTGGGGAGGCAGCGTAAAAAACATGATATATGCAATTGCCATTGAAAGTAGCAGGCGTGAAAACACCGGGAGGCTGTTACTGCTGAAAAGCGGAGCCGTAAAGAACATGGTGACGATCCTGATAAAAATCAGGAGCAACATGACAAATTGGCCGATCAGGGGTTCCATGGTGCTTTTAGCGGCTTATCTTAATACTGAACCGAACTGGTTAAACAGGCGTGTCGTCAAACTGATGAGTTTTTCAGCAATGAACGGAAGCATCACAATGACCACAACCGAGGTAATAACGATCTTGGGCACAAAGGTTAAGGTCATTTCCTGAATGGAGGTTGCAGCCTGAAAAATTGAGATCAGGATACCGATGATTAGCGAGGCTCCCAAAATGGGAAGCAGGATCAGCATGGTTGTGAGAAATACATCAGTGAGAATTTGGGTAATTAATTCAACGGTCATTATTGAAAACTCCTTACTAAAGATCCGATAACCAAAGCCCATCCGTCAACAAGGACGAACAGAAGTATTTTAAACGGTAACGACACCATCATAGGAGGCAGCATCATCATACCCATTGACATGAGGATGCTGGAAACAATCATATCGACAACCAGAAACGGAATAAACAGGAAAAAGCCGATGATGAAGGCAGCCCGAAGTTCACTGATAATATAAGCCGGAATTAAAATGTGTGTTGGCAAATCTTCTTTGTTTGCCGGCCGGGTCATATTGGCAATGCTGATGAACAATTCCAGATCGGCATCCCGCACCTGTCTGAACATAAACTCGCGTACCGGGCGGATGCCTTTCGTATAGGCGCTGTCCATGGTGATCTTCTTGTCAAAATAGGGTTTCAGCGCGTCGTTGTTAACTCTTGTCCACGTTGGCGTCATGATAAAAAACGTAATAAACAGCGCCATGCCGGCAAGGAGCTGGTTTGGCGGCATTTGTCCCGTTCCCAGAGCATTTTTCAGAAAGTTTAGGACTACTATTATCCGCAGATAACTGGTAGTCATGATAAGCAGCGAGGGTGCCAGGGATAGAACGGTTAACAGCAAGAGCAATTGAATAGTGCTTGCGACGTCGTTCGGATTTTCGGATGTCCCGACATTAACACCGATCTTGGGAAGAACAATATTTTGCGCTGACTGCGCGTAGCTGTTTGCCGAAATGAGCAAAAAGAGGGAGGCAAAAAGAACTATCAGAAGGGATTTATTCATGAAATTTTTATACTTTTTCTTAAACGGGCCAGCACTGAATCCTCAAGCGGTTTATCTTCTGCCAATTCAGCAGGAGCCTCTGACTTATCGAGCAGTGTAAAGGAAAGATCGGTGATGCCAAGAATGTATACATGGTTTTCAATCTTAACGGCAGAGATGAATTTTTTGGGCATGATCATCTGTGTTGACAGAACCTTCATATTCAGGTTTGAACCGACTGCGTTTTGGGAGCGATAGACATATTTGCGCAAAAGATACAACATTCCATACATGATGCCCATCAACAAGCCCAGATAGAACAATAAACGAACAACATCCCATGCGGTAATCATGCCTAGAAACCTTTCAAGCGTTCGCTTGCTTCGATGAGGTTGGTTATACGAATACCAAAATGTTTGTCGATAACAACCACTTCGCCTTCTGCAATTTTTTTATTGTTCACAAAAACATCAACAGGCTCACTGGCCAGTTTATCCAGTTCGATCACATAGCCGCGTTCCAGTTCCAAAATGTCTTTAATCTGCATTTTTGTACGGCCCAATTCGATGAACACATTAAGATGCAGATCCTTTAAAAATTCTATTTTATCATCGGTTACCGGCACCCGGCGGGAAGATTCGTCAAATTGCGGAAAACCGGCTGATCCGCCGGAATATTGTGCTGCGCCATTATCATCCAAAGGCTGGTCCAAATCGTTTCCTAAATCATTTTCAATGTTTGCCATACTACTAAAGCTCCTTTAGGGCTAATCTTTTTCTTCAATTCTGTTGGTAATTTTAACTCCCTTGTGTCCATTCACGGAACCGGGCTGGCCGAGGAACAAAAGTTTGTCCTCCACGCTAACGGTGATCTCGTCACCGACTTTCTTGTTCATCAGTATTACATCCCCTAATCGCAGTTGCATCAACTCTTTCATGCTGATGACAGCTTTTCCAAATTCAGCACGGACGCCCAAATCGGTGTTACGGAGATGATTCATCAGAATGTTCTTTGCCGTTGTTCCATTATATTTTACCGGACGAATAGTGGCAAAATTTTGTGAACTCAACTTTGACAGGATAGTGTCAAATGCAAACGTGGCAAAACAAAGGTTCATGAGGAACGCCTGTTCGCCCACGAATATTTCAAATGAAATGATCAGTACGCTTTCAGATTGTGAGGTAATTTGTGCAAAGTCAATATCGGACTCGAACCGTTCGAGCTCAAAATCATAGATGCCGATAATCTGCCATGCTTTTTTAAGTTCCTGCATAACTTTTTCCACAAACACCATCAGCACTTTCTGCTCAATTGGCGTTATTACTTTTGCCTGCTTGGTTCCTTTGCCGCTGCCGCCCAACAGGCGGTCGATAAGGGTGAAGGCAAGCTCGGTGCTCAATTCAAGAATTGCCTTAATATCACTTCCCCGCACATCGAAAAGGAAAAGGCACGCCGGGTTCGATACAGAGAGAACGTATTCTGAATAGTATATCTGATCAACAGAAATGACGTTGATATTAATGATCGACTGCAGCTTGGTCATCAGGTACGAGCTTAAGCTTTCAGCAAAATTCTCGTGAATGTTGCGAATGGTGCGCAACTGGTTTTTCGAAATACGGTTGGGAAGCCGGAAATCATAGGGTACCGCTTCTTTTTCCTGACCGCTTGGGTGTGACTGTTCACCACCGGTTTTGATGTTATTGAGTAGCTGATCTATTTCCTGTTGAGAGAGTACTTCTGCCATGGATATTGCTTATTGGATAATGTATTTGCTGAATTGAACACTGCTGATAGGGGGCTCAGGCATACGTTCGGCGAGAATGTGGGCAAGCTGAACCTTTAAAGTGTCTTTTGCATTCAAGGCACTCAGATCTGTTAAGGTTTTACTTCCCAATGTGGAGAGTACTATATCTTTTACCAAAACTTCCTTTTCTTTGAGTCTTTTAACTTCCTCTTCGGTTTGAACGCCAAAACCTACGGAAACCAGCATAAGCCGTTGTCCGTTGGTCCCGGCAGGATTAATGATCACATCATCAACCGTGAAGAAGAATTTTCCCGGTTCAGAAGACCCGTCTTTTTTTGCTTCTCCATGTTTCTCGGATTTTTCTCCGGCAGCATTTTTAGTGCCTTCAGCTGCTTTGCTTTCAAAACGGTTCAACAGGAAGTTGCCCGTAATAAAATAAACCACAACCAACTGGATTATAAAAAGAGGCAGCCCAATAATGAACACTTTGACATTCATTCCGCCCTTTTTACTTTCCGATCCCTCTCGGGTATCAATTTTTTCGTCCATGAGCTCTCAATCATTATTATTTCTGCGAAGTATATTGCAATGAATGTGCCATTGTTTTTCAGACTAGTGAAAGGAGAGAAAAACGGGCGTTTTTAAGTAAATTTCACCTTGGTTAAGCTGAATTTTAATGGCAGAAACCCATATACCGTATCCCCTTAACCTATTGTTTTACAATGGATTAAATTAAACACAGGCGACAGATACAGAACATGGGGGCAGGTGAAGCAAAAGTGCTGAGGGATAAAAGGGAATTCAGCCTAGACAGAGGGGTTTGCCCACGAGTAAACGAGTTGGTTTGGCTAATATTATACAGGTGTTGAGAAAGGGGCAGCGACCAAAGATTCAGTTTTTCTCCAGCGATTTTGGTTGCAACAGAAGTTGTCTGGCGCATCTTTGGCCTCTTCGGTTAAGGCATAATTACTCTAACCGCCTTTAGAGTCAAATCAAGAATATTATAACCAGAAATGGCAGAATAATGGATAAGGCGCAAAATCGAACCCACCCTGGAAGGAGCGTCTTTATTGGTCCAAGCTTGGGCAGGTTAGGCTTAAATAGTACCAACCATAGGCTGTCCATGCAGTTGGCAATGATGTTCGAGAGAAGTTTGGACGGCTCCTAAATCCGTTACCTGTTCCTGAATTTGTTTAGAAAAGCCAGAAACCTGGGAAACACTTTTTCATAGCTCATATTCAGCAGGTTGGGTTCCTTTGTAATAACGGCATCAAAATCGGAGCCATAGGGCGACCAGATCATATCAGTAGTGTTAAACTGAACATAAAGCCCAAACACCGGCACCATATAAATGGACGCAAGATGAACTGTTGATGTGTCCGGAGAAAAAAGCAGATCAATGTGTTCCATGATAGCAGCGAACTCATCGAACTTTGGCGTATAAAATATTCTATCGCGGTCTTCATAAATACGAAACGCGTTTTTCAGATCGCGCGTCGTGGAAAGCAACAGGATTTCCACATTTTCCTTTTGCAGGTCCAGTACAAGTTTACGGTAGCGTTCGGTTCCCCAATAGCGGGCATCACTTCCTGCTGATATATTTACACCCAGAATGAACGGTTTTCCCGGGAAGCGTTTTTCAATGAAGTCAGCAACTTTTTGCTTTGATACCGGTAATGGTTCATACACAACCCGTGCTTTTTCAAAATCCGGTGTAAGCCCAAAAAGCGGTGCGAACTGCAACACCCGTTCTACAACGTGCACTTTAGCAGGATCCGGTTTATCAATAGTGTGCGTAAACAGATTTGCATTCGCTTTACGCAGTGCGAATTTATATGGTGCCTTGAGTAACCGGACAATCAGGCTCGCAGTAAATGACACATCATCGTGCGTATCCACAATGATGTCATATTCGCGTTCGTTCAGTTTCCGAACCAGTTCACGCAGCGGCTTCAATCCTTTGAGATAGATATAGAGATTCTGTTTGGCCGGCATATTCTCGAACACAAAGAAATTCTTCCGATCAGCCAAAATGTCAACCACGCACTGCGTTTCCCGCCACACCTGATCGATTAATGGAGTTGTAACCAGTGCATCTCCAATCCGGTTCAACCGGATGAACAGTACCTTGGTTTGTGGAGTGATTACCGGAAGTGGTACGTCGGCATTCTTCGCAGTAAAACCGACAAGCAGTTTTAAAAGAATATTTTTGAAGAAGACCTCAAGCTTTTTTTTCATGTTCAGGTATATTCAGATTATTAATGAAAACAAGTTCAGTAAATTTCTTAAGGACACGGGTAGCGGGCAAGTCACGAAAACATTGGTGCTCAATTGGGCACACCAGCAGATTACAGCCAATGCAGTCCAACTCATCAAGCCTGACAAAAAGATTCTTGTCTCCAAATGCTCCCTGATATTGCGGAATGGTAGGGCCATGAATGCTCAAGACAGGCACGTCCAGGGCTGCGGCTATATGCATGGGGCCGCTGTCGTTTGCCAGCACCGCGGTGCATCGCCGCATAAGAGCACCCATTTCCCGGATGGACGATGCCGGAGCCAGCACAGCCTTTTCTCCCAATGCGCCGGCAATTTGTTCTGCATCTTCCCTGTCACCCGGACCCCAAACCACCAAAACTTTCATCACATAAGAATGAAGTATCTCAACGGCAAATTCAATGAATCTATCCGGCGGACATTTTTTTGACTCCCAACCGCCGCTTGGGCTTATTGCCAAAACCGGCTGGTTGCCCGAAAAATATTTCGAGAAGAAGCCGTCCGCAAAAGCAACATCCTTCTCCGTTAATCCGAAGAATAGATTTTGCCTGCCAATGGGAACGCCCATATATTTAAGCAACTCAATATGAAGAAGTGCCGCATGCATTCCTCCGCGCTCAACCGGACCAGGAAGATTATAGGCATACGCTCTTCCGCGATAGGGGAAGCCTGCCCTATATTTGGCTCCGCTCAAAAAAGTTACCAATGCAGTCCGCGGATTGGCATACATGTCAAGAACCAGGTCGTAGCCTCCGGAAATTACTTCCCAGATCAGTTTCAGGGAACCCAAAGGGTCCTTTTTCCTGAAAAGAATGACTTTATTGATAAAAGGAATGGGTTCCAGCAATGGTCCGCTTGGTGGTTCAGTAAGATAGTCTATTTTTGCAAGGGGAAATGCAGCACGGAGGGAATCGAAAACAATAGTTGAGAGCACCACGTCTCCAATGCCTTTGAGCTTTATTAACAGTATTTTGCGGATCTTATCGGAATTTAGGGCTGTCATTAACACGAATGCTGTTTTATTTTGAGATGGCAATTTACGATTTTTTTATATTAGATATATCCATTTTGTGGATTGTGTGTTGGCATGAGAGATACAGCGGTATCTCTTACCTTAAGAACAGGTGACTACTGAGATCGATATCTCTGAGGGCAATGATGCCTTTGCAAATCAGAATAATGATCCGGTTTTTAATGAATAACGAATTAACAGAAAATATCAGCAATACGAATTTATGCACACCGTTTTAGAACTGATCAAACTATCAGCCGAGTACTTCGAAAAAAAGAATATTGAATCGGCCCGGTTGAATGCCGAACTGCTGCTGGCACACGTTCTGTCCTGTAAAAGGCTGGATCTCTATCTTATGTTCGACAAGCCGATACAGGAAACAGAACTGACCACCATGCGGGAATTACTAAGGAAGCGCGGCGAACGGGTGCCCCTGCAATATCTTTTGGGTGAAGTGGAATTTTATGGTCTGCCCTTCAACATTACGCCGGCGGCTCTCATTCCACGCCCGGAAACAGAGCTTCTTGTGGAAAAATGTCTGGATGCAGGAAAACTGTTGGAAAATCCGTCCATACTTGATATCGGATGCGGCTCAGGAATTATTGCCGTCTGCATAGCCAAACATCTTTCATCCGCAACACTGGATGCGCTGGATATCAGCGTTGATGCAATTGCATTGGCAAAAGAGAATGCAGAGAAAAATTCAGTGCACGAACGTATTTCCTTTATCCAGGCCGACATAAAAGACGGAAGCGCCAGATTACAAAACAACTACGATATAATTGTATCTAATCCTCCCTATGTCAGCAAAGAGGAATATGTTACGCTGCAGGAAGAAATTGTTAAGCATGAGCCTTCCTTTGCAATAACGGATTCGGATGACGGATATTCGTTTTACCGGTTAATAGCGGCAAAGAGCGCTGAACTGTTAAAGAGCAATGGCCTGTTGTTTTTTGAAATGGGCAAAGACCAGTCTGAACAAATCAGGGAGATAATGATCAGCAATAATTTTACCGACGTGATCATCTATAAAGATTATGAAGCTATAGACAGAGTGATTCAAGGAAGAAAACCATGAGAGTAGTAATTCAACGAGTGACAGAGGGCAGTGTTTATGTTGCAGAACCCTATCATTATGAAGAAACCGGTCCGGGTTTTGTGATACTGCTGGCCATTAAACAGGGAGACACCCTGGCGGATGTGAATTTTCTTGCCGATAAATGCACCAATCTTCGAGTTTTTGAAGATGAGAGCGGCAAGATGAATAATTCGCTCACTGATACGGACGGCGAGATCCTTCTCATTTCACAATTTACTCTGTATGGCGATGCGCAACGCGGCAACCGCCCCAGTTTTTCGCTTGCAGCCCAGCCAAAAGAAGCAATTCCGCTTTATGAGGCTTTCATAGCTAGACTCCGGGAAAATATTGGCTACGAAAAAGTTAAGGCCGGACTGTTTGGCGCCATGATGCAGGTTAAGATCATAAACGACGGACCTGTGACCATAATCATCGACAGCAAGCAGGCTTAGCCACATGGCAAAAGTTTTAATGCTTTTTATTGATGGCGTGGGAATAGGGAAGCCGGACCCGGCAAGCAACCCGTTCTTTGCACACGGGTTCAACACCTTTACCAATCATTTTGGAGCACTGCCTTCGCTTGAGAGCCCCAATCTGCAATCGGGGAACAAATACCTGTTCCCGGTTGATGCACTGCTTGGTGTTGAAGGAATTCCGCAAAGCGGCACGGGGCAAACGACCATTTTTTGCGGTTTCAACGCATCACAGTTTATTGGCAAACATTTTGGACCGTTTCCGTATTCAACGCTAGTGCCCCTGATCAAAGAACAAAATATTTTCAAAGTGTTGCACGACAAAGGCAAAAAGGTTCTGTTCGCAAACGCCTATCCAAAAGTGTTCTTTGATTATTTGAAAAGCGGCAAAGACCGCAAGAACGTAACGTCTCTTGCCTATTTGTCCGCGGGATTCCGTCTGCATTCATCCACAGACGTCAGAAGGGCAAAGGCGATAACGGCGGAAATAACCAACGAGCGGTGGAACCGTAAATTGAACTATAAGCTCCCCGTGATACGTCCCGAGGCAGCGGCACGCCGGCTGTTGCGGCTGGCCGGCGAAAATGATTACACGCTATATGAATATTTTTTAACGGACTATCTGGGGCATGGCAGAATTGCAGATGAGTTCACCACCATCCTGCACAACCTTGACCGTTTTCTGAATGCATTGTTTTCGGGTATACCCGAAGATATGACCGTGTTTCTTGTTGCCGATCACGGCAATCTGGAAGACGTTTCGATAAAGCAGCACACGTTGAATCCCGCCTTGGCAATTGCAGCCGGCAAACACGCCGTAGAACTGCGCAATAGGATCACCTCGCTGGTGGATGTGAGGGATGCGATTGTGGGGGTGGTGATGAAATAGGTGCTGTTCTGTTAGTTTTTTTGATTTTAGACAACAGATTTAAAATTGAATAAATGGTGAGAATGTTTTACTTTTAATCAAGTTAACCTTTCTTTTAATCAATTTAATGATTGGGGCCTATGTTCGAACTTGGGATATATGAACAGCTGATAAATAAACTTCTTCAGTCCAAATTATTTGAAATAAATACTGACAAATTCTATATAAACAGAACAAAATTGGACAAGGAAGAAGCCGCGCAATATCTGAGCAGATACATGGCTAATTTAATTCAGTTTGCCCTCAGTCACTTTACCAAGGAAAGCAGCGTTGAAAAGCAGATAGAGCTATGTAACAAGATCATTTACCTACTTCGTGATGAAATTGACAAGAAAGACTTTTCGGAAGACCTGATCCTTGAAAGCGGTGAGCTATTAAATGCTATATTTAAAAAGATTGACTCAGGTGTTCCAGATTTTGATACCTACCTTAAAGAGATAACGCCTTTAACCCGCTTATCACAAAGTGAGCTTTTTACTGGCTGCAATGCCGGCATTTCACTCGAGAGCGAAATTAAAAAGGAAATACAATCTTCGAACAAAATCCACTGGCTTGTATCCTTCATCAAGTGGAGTGGAATCAGAATATTCGAAAGAGAATTGAAAGACTTCACAGCAAAGGCTGGAAGTGAGCTCAAGATTTTAACCACATCGTACATGGGCGCCACTGACCAAAAAGCAGTAGATTTTTTAGCTTCACTGCCAAATACTCAAGTCAAAATATCTTATAATCATCAAAATGAGCGCTTACATGCTAAAGCGTATTTATTCTATAGAGATACTGGTTTTCATACGGGCTATATAGGCTCCTCCAATATGTCAAGGAGTGCATTGACAAGCGGATTAGAATGGAACATTAAAATAACCACGAAAGAGATCAAACATGTCATAGATAAGTTTCAAAATACGTTCGAGACCTATTGGTTAGACAATGAATTTGAACAATATAAGCCGGGACAGGATGAAGAAAAGCTTGCCTCTGCATTGCGAAGCCAAAAAACCAATTCAGGAAATATTGCCGGAACATTTTTCGACCTAACCCCACATCAATTTCAAGTTGAAATTTTGGAGAAACTTGATGCAGAACGAACTGTGCATAACAGGTTAAAGAATTTGGTTGTTGCCGCGACAGGTACGGGCAAGACAATCATTTCCGCATTTGATTACAAAAAGTTCAAATCTATACACCCACGAGCCCGGCTTTTATATGTGGCACATCGAAAAGAGATTCTTGTCAATTCCCGATCAGTTTTCCAAGCCATTCTAAAGGATAATAATTTTGGAGACCTATACGTTGATGGAGAGACTCCACTGCTATATGATTTCACCTTTGCCAGTATTCAGACACTTACGAGTCAACTCTCTAAGCTACGGCTTTCTCCTGATTTCTTTGACTTTATTATAATCGATGAAGTACATCATATTCCAGCGGCATCGTATAGGCCCATCTTAGATTATTTTACTCCCCAAATACTTTTGGGTTTAACCGCGACACCTGAAAGAATGGATGGCGAAGACATTCTGAAGGATTTTTGCGGGGTCATCGCTGCCGAAATACGCCTTCCAGAAGCATTAAACCGAAAACTTCTCTGTCCGTTTCAATATTTTGGAATAACCGACAGCGTTGATCTTTCGCAGGTAACCTGGGATTCGAGAAAAGGCCGGTATGCCCCGGGTGAATTAACAAAAATTTATACCCAGAATGATCGGAGGGTGGGCGAAATTCTTCAAGCCCTAATAAACTATTTGACTGATGCACAAAATGTGATAGCTTTAGGATTTTGCGCATCACGGGAACATGCAAAATATATGGCAGAGAAGTTTTCTCTTGCCGGATTCCGGGCAGATTATTTGACAAGCGAGAGAACTAAGGAACGAGATGATTTATATTATCAGTTAAAGAATAAACAGATAAACTACTTATTCGTGGTAGATATTTTTAATGAAGGAATCGATCTGCCAGAAATTGACACTGTTTTATTCCTTCGGCCAACAGAAAGCTTAACCATTTTTCTTCAGCAACTGGGAAGAGGTTTGCGTCTTGCTGATAACAAAGAATGCCTAACCGTTATAGACTTTGTTGGGAACGCAAGAGCGGAATACGATTTCGAAAGCAAATTCAGGGCACTGGTCGGAAAGACAAACATATCCATAAAAAAGGAAATTACCACTGATTTTCCACACTTGCCACTAGGCTGTTCAATTATTCTAGAAAAAAAGACTAAAGAGACTATACTTAAAAACATCGAGAATGCCGTGCGATCTAGTAATTCTCGCTTGATCAATAGAATCAAAAATTTTAAGCATGAAGCAAACATACCGCTTACTATGAAAAACTTCATTTCGTTTCACCACCTGACTATACAGGATATATATAAGGGCAAAAAGTGTTGGACGCGATTGTGTATACAAGCTGGTGTTATAGAAGACTTCATATCTGAAAGCGAATCAATAATACAAAAGGTTATTAGTCAAAGATGGTTAGCGTGTAAGTCCTTTTCATATTTCCAGTTTATTCGGGAAGTATTGAATTGCGAATTTAAAATAGACTATGAACAATCTAATAAACTACGGCAGACAATGCTGCTCATGCTTTATTATGATTTCTATCAGGAAGCAAAAGATGCCAAGTTCATGACGAAAAGGTTCTCCTCAATAAACTCTTGTACACCACTAATTAACGAATTGAAAGAAGTAATTGAAATCTTGCTAGACCAGGTCGATTTTGTGGAACAAGATATCAGCTTGGGATACGAGCAACCCCTAAAGGTTCATGCACGATACACCAGAGATCAGATACTAACAGCTTTTGGGTTTAATACCATCAAAACTAAGTCAAGCATTCGTGAAGGAGTAGCTGAGTCAAAGAAACTAAATACGGAACTTCTTTTTATAACATTGAAAAAATCCGAAAATGATTATTCTCCGACAACCTTATATAACGATTTTGCGCTCGATGCACAGAAGTTTCATTGGCAATCACAAAATTCTGCAACGCCACAAAAGGGGAAGGGACTTTCATATATAAACCATCAAAAGACAGGGAAAACGATTCTGCTGTTTGTAAGGGAAGCCAAAAATGATGAAAATGGACGGAGGATGGGATATGTGTTTCTTGGAAATGCAGATTATATCAACTTCAAAGGGGCAAAACCAATGAGCATTGAATGGAATCTACGAGAACCAATGCCAGCTTACATATGGAAAGAATCTGCAAAATTGGCAACTGGGTAAAAAAGAGCACAAATTAGTTATTTTTACCCATATACTGCGTCAAGGGATTGCGCCCAATATTGCCGTATCACTATTTACACCACCGTCCGGATGTACTCGTTCAGTTCAATCAGGGGGATGGAGGCCTCGCCGTTCAGACAGCCTTTGGTGATGGTGGCGATTGCCGCCTGCAAAGCAAGATAGGCCGTGGTGGCACCCTCCAGCAGCATTCGCTGCTTTGCTTCACTTTCCGAGTCATCCACAAAGAGGTTGGGCTGGGGAAAAGCGATCTGCACAAGAAAAGATGCGCTGATCCGGTAAGGGCAACGCGCAAATGCTTTTTTGTTCTTCGCTACTTCAAGAAACAGAAGATAGTTGGTTGTGGCCAGGTCATCCGAAAGCCAGGTGTCAAAATGGAAATCGACAGCCCCTGGATCAATTTCACCCTGCGGAAAATCATGATTTACTTCAATTTCAATATGATCGAATGCATAAAATACTATTTCCACTCTGCTTTGTTCTCCGTTACTTTGAAGAATAATGAATAATCATTTGCAGTAATTCGTTTTTGCTCACCGGTTTGGTAAGCAGTCCATTAAAGCCTTTTTGTCTCAATGCTTCCTGTTCGTCTTTCATTGCATAGGCAGTCTGTGCAATTATGGGTGTTGCCGCCAGCTCAGGAAACCGCGTCAGCATTTCAATGCGGAGTTGTATTCCATTCATTGGCAGCGGAAGACCAATGTCCACCAGAATAACATCGGGTATCTTTCCGGCGGCAATAAGTTCGCTCAATTTTTCCATCGCATCCGGTCCGTTTGGTGCCTGATATAATTCGGTAAACTCAAGCAGGGTTCTGTTGAAATAGCGACGGCTTGTTTCATCATCTTCCACAATGAGCACCACAGGTTTTACCAGCCGGAGAGTATCGAGCAATTCTTTGGCAATAGTGTGTGACGTGGTTTTAATAAATTGTCCGTTTTCTTCCGGAGCGGCAGGCAGCGTGACGGTCACTTTGGTTCCCACTCCCTTGGCAGAGTCGATAGCAATTGACCCGGCCATCAAATGCACAAGACGATTGGAAATTGCCAATCCCAAGCCACTACCCTCATGCGACCTTGAGAAGCCGCTGGACTCCTGCATGAACGGTTCAAAAATGCGTGGCAGAAATTCAGCTTCAATACCGCTCCCTGTATCGTGCACTGCAACAACCACTCTGCGTTCACTTCCGGCATTTTCGACATGAGAGGCAATTGTAACTCCGCCCTTGGCAGTAAATTTGATTGCATTGCCAATGATATTGTTAAGAACCTGGAAAAGCCGGTTTTCATCGGCAAGTACCACCGCGTTGGTGCGCTCCAAAATTTCCAGACTAATGTGTTTTCGCAACGAAAGAGGCGTGAGCAACGTGACAACTTTAAGAATTGTTTCATCAAGATGGCAGGGGGCTATATCCAATTCCAGTTTGTTTGCCTCAATCCGGCTGATATCCAGAATATCGTTCAGCAGGTTTAGCAAGCGTTTGCCGCTGGTGTGGATAGTTTCGGCAAAACGGTAGAGATCGTTCGCTCCCAAGATCAATAATTCTTCCCGGAGAATATCGGCAAAACCAAGAATGCCGTTCATCGGGGTTCTTATTTCATGACTCATATTGGCGAGGAAGGAAGACTTAAGGTGGTTGGCTTCTTCTGCCTTTTCTTTTGCTTCCTTTAGTGCAATTTCCTGCTCAACTTTTTCCGTAATTTCGTTATGAATGGCAATAAATCCGATATGATTACCCAGTCTGTCGAACATGAGGTCTATTGCGATATCCACCCAATAGCCTTTTCCGCCTTTGGTATAATGATATAACCGATAGTGCACCGGTTCTCCCGAAAGCAGTTTTTCCCGCATGATAACATTCAATTCCGTATCGGTCAGTGAGCCATGCAAAAAATCTCGGAGCACTTCACCCTTCACCTCAGCAAGAGTATATTCGGTAAGCCTCGTGAATCCTTCGTTCACCCATGTAACGCGCATGTGCGTGTCAAGCAGAATGACCGCGTTGGTAATTTGTCTTGCTACGGATGACAGTTTTTCGATTTCAGCTTCCAGTTTGCGGCGTTCTATAGCGATTGCAGAGAGATTGGCAAATATCTCGGCAATACCTTCATCAGAAGTTGACGCCTGGGACTTTTGGGCAAAATAATAGCCAAGCACACCAATAACCTCGCGTGCTGTGTTTTTAATCGGCAATGCCCAACATGCATTAAAAACCGGTTCAGCTTGAGATTCACGCAAAAACGTCCATCTGTCGTCGGCCGCAAAATCAGGAACAAAGATAGGAAAACGCATCTGCGCGCAGGTCTTTGCTATACCTGACAGTTCTCCCTGCTCCACTTTATTGATCCACTGGAATTGTGTGTCGGACATAAGCGGCGCAGCAGCAATTTCAAGCCCGGTGCTTTCCATGGTGAAAATAACGCAAAGCACTGATTCGAACAGTTTTTCATTTTGACTGCAAATTTCATTCAGGATGTCCAGCAATGTATCTTCGCCGGTTATCATATTTAAGATAGTTGACTCAGCCTCTTTTGCGAACTCACCGCGTTTACGCTCGGTAATATCCCTTACCACCAATTGATAGGCAACCTTCCCTTTAATAAGCAGGGATGCGGCTGATACTTCCGTATAAATTGCCCGTCCATCCAGACGGATAAATATTTCTTCGGCAACCGGTTGCGGCTCCGACGTTTCAGACATTGCCTTTATCCGGTCGATGACCAACTGCACAGACTCCGGATGAAGGAACTGGAGGGGATTTTTACCAACCACCTGAGACTCGTCTGTTGCTCCAATCAGCTCCAGAATGCGTGAATTGGCAAAGAGCACCTTACCTTCGGAATGCACTACGATCCCATCCGGAGAAAGCTGGCTGAATCGCCTGAAACGCAATTCACTCTCACGAAGAGCATCCTCTGCTTTTCTTCGCTCCGAAATATCTTCCGTCAATCCTTCAATATGAGTGATGACGCCGTCTTCGTCCCTGATAAATCTTGCGCTTTCGGTTATCCAGAAGGTTTCCCCGTTTCTCCGGTACACCTGCGACTCAAAACGTTCAATCGTATCGCGTTCAATCAATATCCGGAGAAACTCATTTCGTTTATCAACATCCACATAAATTTGTGCAGCTATATTGGTCACTTCATGAAGGAGCTGCTCCCGTGAATCATACCCGAACATATGGGCATAGGCCGGATTAACATCAATAAAAACACCGTCCACTGAGCTGAGAAAAATACCTTCAAGAGCGTTCTCGAAGATTCCCTGGAATTTCTTTTCGGCGGATTGCAACGCCCGTTCGGTGAGCTTAAGGGTGGTTATATCACGCTTTACGCCCCATACCCGCTCCACATGGCCGTTTGTCGTGATCCCCACCAGATTATTGAGAAAGTACTTAATATTGCCATCAGTATCGACTTCGGTTGTTCCGCCGTCATTAAGCACATACCCATTTAAAATAAAGTTGCGAACGTATTCACTGTTCTCCCGCATTTCCGGAGGCAAACTGTCCACCATCCGCATGCCAATCACTTCTTCAACTGTTGAGCAGCCATACATTTTGGCATATGCAAGATTGCAATCGGCCAGCCAGGAATGGGCGAAAAAGTGGTCTACCTGTTTATCGATCGGCAGTGTGACGGCAAGGGGAATTTCCAATTCAAAACACCAAATTGCTTCGGAGCTTTGGGTAATAAAAGCGCGGTAACGCTCCTCATTATTCCGGAGACTGATTTGCGCTTTTTCTTTTGCTGCGTCATCGGGGGTTTCGGCAGCATCGTTATCATCTTTGGCAGCATCGCTTTCCACAAGATTTTGGATAGCAATCAGCAGTGACTGCACTATCAGATTCATCTCACGCCGGGTGATTTCGTCGAGAAAGGAGAACGCAAGCATATACTCGTGCGGAGTTCTTCCCCGGCTGAGCATAGGCTGTGAACCAGAGGAAGCAAGCGTTACGAGAATGCTGTTGGATTTAGTACAAAGCTCGTTAAGGCGATTTACCTTTTTGCCTTCACCCAAGAGCTGCTGTTCAACAAAGAGGATACACGGGCTTTGGGATAGGCGTTTGTATAATGTGGACGAAAGAGCCCGGGACGTTTCAACTTTGAAACCACCTTCCGGGGAAATCAACTCGTTGAATTTTGTCCTAAATTCTGCTGCGCTATGCACAAGAACGATCGGGGGCAACATCATTGTTAAGGGGGCACTTTAAAAAAATTTATAATAAGTATGAATAATACAGATTTTTGGAAAAATTATGATGAAAAATAATTTTTGGAGTTTCCCCAAAAATAATCACTCTTTTTCCACCAGCGCTAAATAGAGTTCTATAGCGAAGAGCTTTTGGATGGATTCCAGTAGTTTATAGAACAGAAACAGCGGTCGTTTTTTTCTTAAGAAGCTAAAATCTATAAGCCAAGTAAACAACATCTTCTGTCGTTTTTGCAGGTATTGCAAACAGTTCCACAGCGCAAGGATACTTATCTGAATCAGCACGACCAGTTGCTGAAAAGCCTTATATGATTGTACCCTGATATCTTCAAGCGCTAACGCTTGCTTGACAAACCGAATCCCTTCTTCACAGCCCCATCGTTTCCCATATAACTTTGCTATTGCTAAAGCGTCACGCAGTTTCCTGATGGGAACATTAGTATAAAAATAGCTTCGCTCGCCGGCTTTCTCTATCCCCTCAACAATAATTACTTGAAGAGGGATCGTTTCTTTTACCGTACTCCCATTCGGTACTACCTTTATTGTACAGTACCCGTATTTGATCTTTGTTTCTCTTTTTGCCCATTTCATCTTGCGTCCATTTTTCTGTAACATATAGTATTGATAAAACGGATATCTGCCAGGTAGTTCTGTTTTATTAACAATATCCTGTATCAGTTCCATATGCCCCCCTTCATTCATAACGCTCCGAACTTTATACCCGCGAATTATAAAGGATAAACGCATGCTGCTGAAAAAGGCAAAGTTCCAGCTGCTGTCAAATCCCCGATCCATTATCCAATGCCCAACCAATCCAAAAATAGTTACTATGTGTTCAACGGCATTTTTGATTTCGGTATTTATACTGGTAAAACCCTTGGCTTTTGTCGAAAACATATCCATATACAAAGGAATATGCTCCCCCTTGTTTTGGATTCCCTCGATAACAACACTCCAATAACCATCAACCAGTTTTCCTTCTGATCCGTCATGAACCTTGTCCATGCATTCAAACACATGACTGCCTTCTTTATTAATGTCCGTTAAATCAAGTGCAAAGACGGGCTCTTTCCCCAAATAGCCACTGTGGTGGACTATTTGGTTTGCATTCGAACGGAGGAGGGTCGTTTGGAGTTCGCTGTGTAATTCATATCCCAATCGCTTCTCTATGCCATGGAATGAGTGATTAGCCTTAAGGAGCGCTGATGCTATGCGGCTAAGAACTGAACTTCCGCTCAGAAGGATACCGCTGATCGCTTCTGCAATAAACCGACGTTTCGTCCCTTTTTGCCCTATACTGACTTTACTGCTGAAATCATGCAATAATCTTTGAAGTTGAATTACTATTTGTCTTGCAGGCAGTTTTTTTTTCCGCGCAACCATTGCTTTTTCCTTTCATGGTAATTACGGAACTATAACTTATTGTTTTGCCTGTTTTTAGCAAATAGTATTTTTGGGGAAACTCGAAAAATAATTTGTTGGCATTATTAACGTAATACAGTAAATAGCTGTAAGGCTCTCCGCTCACCGGGATTTGTATAACGGATAGATTTTGAGAAAGATAAATGAAGAATACGGTTAATGTAATTGCGGAGTTATTATGAGCATATTTTCTTAGGAGCGGCATGAAGTGACTTTGGAGAATGATCAGTTTAGTTTGCGATAAATATACAGTAGCGCCGCGCGGAAAAAACTTTAATGACGTCGGATTAAATGCACTTTACATCAGCCTAGTATGATGGCTTTATCACAGCAACAGTCATGCGCCGGACAGGATCAGAGCATGCGATACTTGCAGCCTATCAGGAGGAAGAAGCTACTGAAAATTTTCGCTGGCAGCTATTCGCACCCGCAATCGGGCAAGTCGAGGCAGTCCAGCAGGCGCTTGTGTGCAGCTTCCGGGAGCTCAGTGGTATAGTTCCGATAAAACTCGATCGTGGTTTCAACAGACGAAAAATAGTTCTGGCAACAGGTGCACGTTTCCAGATGCTGCTTAATAGCCCTGCAGCGTTCGGACTGCAAGTCTTCACCCAGATTGTCACAGATATGATGCATCACCTCGTGACAGCTGACGTCATTAGTTCCGTTCATCAATTCATTGCCTTTACTAATTCATTTCTTAAAAATGCTCTTGCCCGGTGCAGTCTGGATTTTACTGCCGCAACGGAAAGACCGGTAATAACCGCGGTTTCTTCCGCGCTCTGTTGTTCAACATCGCGGAGCAAAAACACCAATCGATATTTGGGTTCCAACTTCGCTATGGCATCGTCTAAAAGCTGCCTGAGCTCATTCTTTTCATAATCCGCGGTGGGCAGCGACCGGGTATCGGATAAATACTTTTCATCAAAAAGGCTGTCTTCCGTTTCAATTTCAACAAACTGATACTTGTTGCTTTTGCGGGCCTCCATCAGACAGTGATTGGTCACTATCCTATAGAGCCACGTGGATAATTTCGAGTTGCCGTCAAAATTGGGCAGTCCTTTTATCATGCTCAGAAACGTTTCCTGCATGATGTTTTCCGCTTTTTCGCGGTTCCGGCATATTTTAAATGCAAAGCTATAGACTGTCTGCTCGTATTGTTTTACCAACCGTGATAGAGCATTCCTGTCGCCTTGTTTTGCCAGAGAAATAAGTTCCTGTTCTGTCATGTAGTAAGATGATTTAAATGTAAAAAAGATTCAAACCGGCAAGGGGTTTGGTTCCCGGAGGAAAGATATCCATTCCCGGTATTGATTCCATCGGTAGTTACCCTGCCCATCTATTTCCGTATAATTCCAAACGGCGTAAAAGCCCGTTTTTCCTGTTTCACCGTTTCAAAAAGGTCCAAATTAACCTGTGCCCTGTCCTGGAGCTTATGGTAGAGGTGATATTGCACCGCCTGAAGATTTACAGAACATATTTTTTTTCCTGCCAGTTCAAGCCGGAACTGAATGTCGCTGTCTTCTCCAATTGAGGGGGCTTCGTAACGTTCATCAAAACCGTTAACCTCCAACAATGCGCTTTTATGAAGAGAAAAATTGCAGCCAATAAGTCCGCGTTTTTTCCGATTGAATATACCGGCCAACCGTTGGTTCCGGATATACACTCCTTTTTCGACATATGTTGATGATCCGGTTAGTCCATCCATCAGGAGACGCCAGAATTGCTTTTGCAGGTATCCGGCTTTTATGTTTTCAGGAGTCAATACGTCTGTCATTTTTTGCGACATGTTAACCCGCCTGCCGGTTAATACAATGTTGGGTGCAGCATTTTTAACATGCTCTTCAACAAATCTGGGGTGAGGGATACAATCTCCGTCAACAAAAATGATGTATTCACCCTGTGCTGCCACAATTGCTCTATTGAGTATCCTGTTTTTCCTGAATCCCCGGTCCTCATGCCACACATGCGTGAGAGGAAAGGGATAGCTTTTGGTCAAATCGCGAATTTCATCCACCACGCTAGGGGAGCTGCCGTCATCAGCAATAATGATCTCAAAGTCGCCCACGGTCTGAACGGAGAAGCCGGCAAGCAGCAGCTTCAGATAATCCAGTTTTTGGTAAAACGAAATAATAACAGAGGTACGGATAAGCAAAACTACAGTATTGTTGTTAATTGAATGAGCAATATAATAATAGAAAACGGAATAGAAATGATGGTGAAATTTTGGTGATAAATAATAGTTGTCCGGCTATATATGATTTCGTTGTGATAAGCAGTCATACAGTGTGCATGACCGGTCGCGTCACCTTGACCCTTTCCCATGAAAATCACAGGGGATGCCATCACTCCCGTCAGTCGGCAATTGTCATTTCCTTGGTTTTAGACTATCTTACTGTTATATTTATAAAAATTTAGCTATTAAAAGGACACCGTAACATGAGTGATAAATTGGAGTTATTGGAAACATTTCCAAATGCATACCCAGACAGGGACTATCGTATTACCCATTCAAATCCGGAATTCACATCCGTTTGCCCCAAAACCGGGCAGCCGGATTTCGCTTCAATCATATTGGAATATATTCCCGACCAAACCTGCATTGAGCTGAAATCACTAAAGCTTTACTACCAGTCTTTCAGAAACGACGGCATTTACTATGAAGCAGTCACCAATAAAATTCTTGATGATCTGGTGGAATGTTGCGCTCCCCGGTATATGAAAATTACAGCCGATTTCGCCGTTCGCGGAGGCATTTCATCTGTTATTGAAGCAGAATATATCAGTCCAGACCTTCTTGAAGAAGACGAATAAGCAGTTTACCTATGCCAGAGTCAGGACAATCCCAAATACAGCGCGATCTTTTGGCACCGTTCCGAAAGCGGGTGGGACAAAAAGATGAAGTATTCCGGGAATTACGGCAATATTCCAATCTGATCATTTCGTTCATAAGGGAACTTGCCGAGAAACAGGCGCTTCCGATATCGGTTTTTGCCACTGCAGCGCTTGCAAGGGGTGAACATATTCCTTTCACTTCAATCGATCTCATCTATGCAGCCGATACGCGGGATAATTTTGCCGATGCCAGATCAAAAATAACCAAGATTGAATCGGCGCTTAAAGATGAAGGGCTTGCACTTAACCATATACTCATCACACCGGCAAAAAACTGCACCGCGGATTTGAAAATACTCACCAAACTGCTTCAGGCGGAACTGATTTATGGCGATGAATCGCTTCTGAAATCGTTGAAAAAGAAATGCCGCGAGGACGCAGAGAAAAGGGGAGTTGAGGGAATTATTGAAGCAATTTTGGATGAGCACACGCTACGCTTCAAAAAATATGGTTCCTCGCCCAAAATGATTGAGCCCAACGTGAAACTCTCAGCCGGTGGTTTGGCCGATCTGCAAACTATCTTCTGGATAGGATTATTGCTTCTTGAAGAAACTGAAACAACGGGGCTGGATTACGTTCAGGCGGCTATGACGTTCTTGCGGAAGTTTGCCTTGCTGCCCGAACGGCTCATTGCTGCCATTCCGAAAGCCCACGCCGAGATACTCTATGCCCGCTATTCTTTGTTCAGAAGGCATCTGGCAAAAGCAGACCGCCTGGAATCGGCAGACCAGGAATATATTGCCATGCGGCTTGGTATCAAGGGCTCCAATGCATTCCGTGTTTATATGCGCGATTATTTTGCTGCCGCCACCCTGATCAACAGCGCAATGTACGCCGTAAAAAAATGGCGAATCGAACTTCTCACTCTTCAGCTTCCCCCCACACTCAGAATTCCACTCGATGACCAATTTTACCTCAAGGGTGGTTTAGTATTTTGTAATGCCGGGGCAGAACTAACCCTGGCAGACGCACTCAAGGCTTGTTTCTACCAGGCTGAATACGAAGTAACACTTTCACAATCGTGTCGTGAAAAGATCCTTGAGATCACCACTGATGACAGTGGCTTTTCCGGGGAAACCATAGCTAACTTTAAGAAAATTATCTCTCACCCTAAATCCATCGCTACCGCCATACAATCCCTCAATGAACTTAATCTTTTACCCATGATAGCACCCCAGTTTGAGGAGCTTCAGGGTTTCACAGAGCGGGGAGCCATGCATTATTACTGCGCCGATGAACATACGATTAAAGCAATAGTTCACTTCGAGGAATTGGAGGCATCACGCGATATTTTCGGTAAAGTTTTTCAATTACTCCCGGGCAGGTTATGCTGCCGGCTTGCTCTGCTTTTCCACGACATTGCCAAACCAGCCGAACTGGCCGGGCATCCGTTACTCAGCGGAGAAATTGCAGCCGGGGCGCTAGAGCGTTTTGGCTATGAAGAGGACACTATCCACATGGTGACATTCCTTATTCAGAATCACCTTTTAATGCGCGAGAACTCGTTTCAACGGGAGTACATCGATTCGGCCTCAGTACAAGCTTTTGCGGCAAACTTCACATCCCTCGAAAGTCTGCAAAACCTGTTCCTTCTGACCTACGCGGACTTATCAGCGGTGAATCCTGTTTATTGGACCAGTTGGAAACAGGAACTGCTCATTCAGCTTTTTCTGCAGACGCAAAAGAAACTGGAAGAATACATCGCTCTGGAAAACGAGATTGAGTTACCGGAAGGGAACCAGCCTGCCGCACTGCAATCGGAACACCTTGCACATTTGCATGCAATAAAGGATCCTGACTATTTTTCCCGCTATACTGAGGTGGAAATAGGCGAGCATATGAGAGAAATTGCACAAGGAAAGCCGCTCTCAGTGCTGTGGGCTCACGAGACTGACCAGATGAAGATAACCGTTATTGCAAACGATAACGCCTATCTTCTGAGCAAGATTTGCGGTGTGTTTGCAATTAACGAGTTAAATATTCTGAACGCAATGATATTCACCCGGCAGGACGGCATTGCCATTCTCACGTTCACCATATCGGACTGGAAAAAGCGCGATATTGAGAGCGGGGAGTTTCACAACCAAATTGAACAGGGCCTGAGCCAGGCAATTACCGGTGTGCTGCACGTGGGTGCTGAGTTGAACAAAGCCCGAACAAGATGGATGTCCATTGAAAACCGCTTCTTCAGAAGAAAAGACAGAGTCCGTATACGCTTTGAAGAGGATGATAAATTCACCGTTATAGAAGTGTTCGCCCCGGACCGTATGGGCCTGCTGTATCACGTGGCAAAGAAACTCAGCGACCTGGGATTAAAGATCTATTTCGCAAAAATCAACACAAGCGATAACGAAATAAGTGACGTGTTTTATACACTGGACCGATACAAGAAAAAAGTTTCAACCAATTATTATGGTTTGATAGAAAAAGAATTACAGGAACTAATAGAGAATCTGGTTTAGAAAAAATGAATTTTATGGAGAAAGAAAAACCGATCGGAGTGTTTGATTCCGGGATCGGCGGATTAACTGTGGTAAAGCGGCTGGCAGCAACCCTGCCGCATGAAAGCATTGTTTATTTTGGCGATACCGCCCGCGTGCCCTATGGACCGAAATCAAACGAAACCGTTATTGAATATGGGCTTGAGGCCGCAAGCTTTTTGATGCATAAGAACGTTAAAGCCATTGTTGTGGCCTGCAACACTGTTTCATCGGTTGCCATTCCCGAACTGAGAAAGCAGTTTAGTGTTCCCATCATTGGCATGATTGAGCCTGGTGTGGCCTATGCCGCCCGACTGACCAAAGGAAAGCGTATTGGTGTAATAGGCACGCGCGCCACGGTCAACAATAAAGCATATTCTTCCAACTTGCTCACTATTTTGCCCGATGCATTTGTCATCGAAAAGGCCTGCCCCTTGTTTGTTCCATTGGTAGAAGAAGGGTGGACAGATCATAACGTAACAAAGCTTGTGGCTCAGGAATATCTGCAGGAATTGATAGAGCAGAACCTCGACACGTTAATTCTGGGATGCACGCATTACCCGGTAATTTTAAACGTGATTCAGCAGACCATGGGAAAAGAAATAACGCTTATTGATTCGGGAATAGCCGCAGCAGATGTTGTCCGGGCGGAGCTTAACCGCATAGGATTGGAAACCAATTCCAACTCGTTAGGTCGCATTGAATTCTACGTCACGGATATCCCCTCCACTTTTACGAAGGTTGCACAAATATTCCTCGATCAGGATATTAAAGAAGTCATCCGGGTTGAATTGGAATATTTGAAAGAGCTTAAAGCAGCGATGGGTTAGCAGTAGAGATTGGCATTACACTGAATTTGACAAACCTTAAAAGGCTTGCTCTTTGGAACATGCTCATTATCGCCATAGACCTCTGTGTGATTAAGAGCTTCTAAATTACAGCAGGTGGGTGTCGCATAATAATTCAGTGTGGAACATATAGTGCTTAGGATTCGTTTCCCGACGAAATTAGAGTGATTGCTTCGCACACGCATAGGTGTCAACTTAACGAAACAAAATATTTGACTTTCATTTCTGATGTGCCAACGGCATTAAGCATGAATAACCGCGGGCGCACGCCCGCGAGACGGGACACAGCCTAACGGAACTCTATTTAAAGAATAATAAATGTTATTCTGATCATTTCATTAGCCGAATGTTGTTAAGTATATACCGCATATTCAACCCCTGAACGGGGTTGGAGGGTCATTGTCTCCAATCGATGCTACCCATGTGCAAACCCTGACGGGTTTGGGGCATAGCGCATTTGCAATGCGATTAACATGGCTGTTACTGCTGCTTTTCGAAATCCCGTCAAACTTTACATTGGCAGCAACAGCATTCAGCAAAGGGTCACATAAATACATGAAGCAACCGACCTGCAAACCCTGACGGGTTTGGGGCAAGTTAACGTGTATACGGAGACTTGTAGGCGGAATTCTGCGCTGAATGCATTATGCGACAGCCACCGCAGTGATGAGGACAGAAACTAAAATATCATTCACTTCATCAAACTTTTTTTCAACACAGCCACTTCTTCTTTTGTCAGGTCCCGCATCTCGCCCTGTGGGAGTGTGTTTAATTTAATATTCATTATCCTTACACGGATGAGCCGCAATACCGGATGCCCAATTGCTGCTGCCATTTTTCTTACCTGGCGATTTTTCCCTTCCGTGAGAACAATTTTCACCCAACTGTATAGTTTGGTTTCATAGACCCTAGGTGGCGGCAGCCGCTCAGAAAGCCAGGAGGGTTCGGTAGCAATTTCAATTTTGGCGGGTTGTGTTGTGTATCCCTGAATATCGATGCCGGTTCTGAATTTGGCAAGCTCCTCCTGTCCGGGTATTCCTTCAACAAAAGCAAGATAGACCCGTTCATGCCCAAACTTCGGATCAAGCAGACGGTTGTTCAAACTGCTGTCATTGGTTAAAAGCAGCAATCCTTCGCTGTCAGTATCCAATCTTCCGACAGGGTAAACATCTTTCTGCACCTTGATAAAATCCTTAAGAGTTGTTCTTCCCTTCTCGTCGGTAAACTGACAGAGAACACCGTATGGTTTGTGAAAAGCAATGTAATAAAGCTGCTTTCCATGCTGGGCCTTCGAGGGAGGTTTCACTTCCTTATACGTTTTGGTTATCATATAAGTGCGCATGAGGGTACCTGTCTAAATTAGTAAATAAAAATCGAACCGAATTAACGGAGAAAGAGAATTGCCACTCCGCTCACGGCGAGAAGTGCACCAACAAGAGCACGGAGAGTAATTTTTTCCTTGTACACAACGCGTAACAACGGAAGCATCAGCACCGGAACGGTAGCCATAAGTGTTGAAGCAATTCCGACACTGGTGTTTTTCACGGCGATCAGGCTAAAGGTAATTCCGATGTAAGGACCAAGCATACCACCGGCAATTGTCAAAAGAAGTGACCTCCGGTCATCCTGATACAACTTAAACGGATTGCGATATCTCTTCAGCATGATCATCGCGGGAAGAAAGAGCAGCACCGTTGTGAACACCCTGATAAATGCAGCATAAAACCCATTAATTTCACCAAGAGAGAATGCAGCCTTTGCAAACAGAAGTCCGGCTGCCTGCCCCAGGGCTCCGAGGAAGGCATAGAACAAACCCAGTTTTGTAACTGTTTCTTTGGAGTTGCCATCCGCGCTTCCCTTCAATACAACAAAGAGAATACCGGTGAGCGTGATCGCCATACCAAGAATCACGGTAAACGAGAGCGTTTCCCCAAGAATGATAAATGCCAGTATCGCGGATATCGCCGGCACAAGTGACATTACCAGCATTCCATACCTTGCCCCGATCATGTGCAGCGCCTTGAAGAGAAAACCATCGCCAAAGATCAGCCCGATAAGACCGCTGATAATAAGAAGCCACATTTGTCTTCCGGGAACAACCTGTATCCAGCCCGCACTCATAATAGTGATGAACAGGCAAATCGAAGCTACAATCAGCCGGTCAACATTTATCTGCTGGCTGCCAATACGACGTGAAGCCTCCGTGAACACAATGGAAGAACTTGACCAGAGCATGGCGGTTATGAGGGAAGCAATTTCTCCAATAAGGGGCATTATATATCTGTTACCTTATTTCCGTTGCTGCATGGGATCTGACAAGCACTGCAATTTTTTCCAAATCAATCATTGAAATACATTCAAGGTTGTATGGACATGCTTTCTTCCAGCAGGGGGAGCATGCAAGATCAGGCTGATAAAGTTTTTCGCCACGGCCATATAGTTCAATTTCGGCGTGGCATGAAAGCCCAAACCATGCTATTACATATTTTTTCAGACCGATAGCAAGATGCATTCCGAAACTGTCACCGGTTATGACAACGTCAACAATATTCATATAACACGCGCCTTTCCGTATTCCCATGGTGGTAGGTGTTTTGATTGTCTTTGACCTTGCGACATCGCTGAGAGCATCATAAATGGCATCGTTGCGTTCTGTGTCTTCTCTTCCACCCAACAGCACAAACAGGAGTCCATCTTCCACTGCAAGGGATTCAATAATTTTAACGTGTTGCTCAATTGTCATTTTTTTATTTGAAAAAGTGTTGAGCAGCCTGTGTTGAAGCCAATATATTTTTTCGTTGCGTCGTATTCTATTTCGTGCTTATATGCTTCAATGAACAAGTTTTCTTCTGCCGAAAATTCAAACACATAGGGGTCGCGTTTATATTCAAGTTCAAACACTTCGTGAATGATATCCACGCCGCTGCGGGTGTTCTCCCTGAATTTCATTTGATCATTGTTACCCAATACATAGCTGTACATTGCAGATTCATTGGCGGGAACAATCTTGCCGTCCTCATTGAGCATGAACCCAAGTTTCCGTTTGGCGTGGGTCTCATTTGCGAACGCGCAGGCATAATCGGACTTATCGGCATTCATCACGTAATCGAAAAAGTATTGCTTCAGTATCATCCGGTGTTCATCATTCCAAACGAAGACGCGGTCAATAAGCGGGTTGTTTTGCAGAATCTTGTCAGCTCCCGGCATGGTGATCCAGAATATCGTGCTTTCGGGGAATTTGCGCTTGATGGCATGAAGGATCGGTGTATTATCCAAAACATTGCCCAGGGCGTCCAGCGAAATAATGAGAATTTTTGTTCCCATATGGTTTTGCGGAGTATCATCCTGGCAGCCTTTTTCAAGACACGTCTGATAGGAATAGCAGGGTTTATAACCTGTGAATTTTTTACATGCCGGTATTTGCAATAACGGGAATTCCATAAGCTATATAGCACTCTTTTTGTTTAATAAAAATGTATTCAGCGCGGTTGAAACAACGTCAACCGGCAACGCATCCTGGATGCCGCAACTGTTTTGATCGGCACTGCAATGATGCTTGCAACTTTCGTCAGTAACTTCAAGATTGACCGATTTTTTGTTAATAACGCCCCAGTGTTTGGCACAGTTCATAGCACGGTTGCAATGGAGTCCCACGCAGGGAATGTCGAGTGCATCCGCAAGGTGTATGGGTCCCGTTGAAGAACAGAGCATAAGATCACCGATACTGATAAGTCCGATCAGATCCCGGAGTGACGGAAGTTGTTTAGAGACGTCAACAATATGTTTGCCGCCAATTTTTTTTGCGGAAGCAATGAAATCCGGGGACATTTCAACGGCAGTAAGCAAAAATACGGTGTTTTCCGTATTTGCACCACGGAATATCTTTTCCAGCAATTCCAGGTATTTGTCTTCTTTCCAATTGGGGGCTGAGCCACGGGAGCCGGTGTGAAACAATATCCTTTTATCAGTTAACGATATGTCGTTCTCCAGAAGGAGAGCTTCGGCCCTGTTTTTCTCCGTCTCCGAGACAAATATTTCCGGCTGAATATTATCGGTACGGACACCAATCTTCCTTGCCAGGTCCATGCAGAAATCCGCCTCATGCCGCAAAGGAATGTAGTTATGCCGCGAAACGCTGCGCATAAATGTCAAAATTTCATAAAGTTTGCGCCCAACGCCAACACGGTTAACAATGCCGGCCAGGAAAAGCTGCCATGCAGCGCGTTCGGTGGGCATAACCAACAACGCGTGGGTAAATTTATAAGACCGGATATTTTTTACCACGTCCCAGAAGCTTGTTTTTTCCATATCATCAACCAGGCTGACATCCAAATGTGGGTTGTTTAGGAGTATAGCACTGGTATGGGGCTGGGTCAACGTTGCAATAAACGCATCGGGCCAAGTACGGCGCAGTTCTCGGATCATGGGTGTTATCATAACGACATCACCAACGCGGTCGGGACGGACGATTAAAATTCGTTTTTGTCTGGGCATTGAAAGGATAATAAAATTATATAACCAACGTAACTGTGTTTTATCGTAAAGTACACGTAAAATTGAGGGTGTAAGATATGATTTTTTAGGGAGAATTGGGAATAAGAGATGAATTCCTGACCCGGATGCGGAGCATCCAATGCCCGGCCTCTGAACTCTCGAAATTGCCTGTTGGGTTAATGCAGATCCGTCTCATGGTGGTGCGCGGCGCATTATGCATTCAATGCAGAAGACTGCCGTATAAAGTTTGGTCTTTAGGGACTAATCAAGAATATTAGAGCCAGAAATGGCAAAATAATCGATAAGGTGTAAATAAAACCTACCCTGTATCCCTCCCTTTCGCAAAGGGAGGGAAGGAAGGAACGCGTCTTTTTTGGTTCTGGCTCGTAAAGGTTTGAGATTAATCGTGAGGTTGTCCCGCCGGTGGGATTTGGGACTGCCTGCCAGTGGGCGTGAAGCACTCAGGATTTTAATGTTTAATCTGGTGGGGGTGATTTTCTGAATCTTAGGAACCAGTGATGAACGGAGCAAGTATGCAACGAATACCCGCAACCCCGGCAGGCACATCGGGCTGATATGTATTTAGAAAATGACAACACCCGGAAGATCAAAAACTCAGCGGAGTGATATGAATTAACAGCATTGTGTAATAACAATAACCATCCGATGAAATATTCCCCCTGGAACGTAAATCATTCTTCACACGTATCCGTTACATTCACGCTTATGCGTCACTCTGTGACATGGATGTCAACCCTAGTTTAACTGATGAACCTGCCCAAACTGCCATCCATATATTGTAACATGCACAATATGTATTTTCGTATTAGGATTTTTTCTTCTGCTTCGCAAAAATTTGTTCGCTCCCGAAAATCACAGATTCTTGTTCAAATATTTGTTAAATTTGTTGCTCTATTAACTGAAATGCAACAAATCATGTTTACCGGATTAATCGAAGAATTAGGCACCATAAAGAACAAACAACCCCGGGGAAGCGGTTACCGCTTTACCGTGCAGGCAAAACTGATTCTGGACCAACTGGCCACAGGTGACAGTGTTAACGTTAATGGTGTTTGCCAAACGGTGGTTTCCCGTTCCGGGAGCACCTTCGATTTTGAAACTGTGGAAGAAACGGTGAAGAAAACAACCCTTGGCGATATGCCAACAAATAAACAGGTTAATCTGGAGCGTGCATTGAAGGCAGACGGCCGCCTTGGCGGGCATTTTGTGCTTGGGCACGTTGACTGCACCGGATCCGTTCTCTCAATCCGGCAACTCTCAGCCGGATTTGAAATGGAAATTCAATACCCTGTGGAATTTGCCGCATCCATTGTTCCGGTCGGGTCCATCGCTGTGGATGGCGTAAGCCTGACCGTTGCAGAGCTGCAAGATACCAGATTTAAAGTTGCTGTTATCCCCCATACCTGGAAAGAAACCACATTTCCCCTGCTTAAAGCAGGGGACAAGGTGAACCTTGAATTTGACGTTCTGGGCAAATATGTCGAACGGATATTACACTTCAAGAGCCCGAAAAACACAATAACAGAATCATGGCTGCACGAAAAAGGATTCTGATAAAAGCGCTTGAACGCCAGGTTATTGAAACAAGCAACGGATATGGGCTCATACAAAAAGGAGACAGGATACTTGTTGCCCTGAGCGGGGGAGCGGATTCTGTATTCCTGCTTCATTTTCTGGTGGCGTATCAACGCTATTTTAATATACAACTATCGGCAATTCACCTGAACCATGGCCTTCGGGGAGAAAGGGCAGACTCTGACGAACGGTTTTGCAGAGATCTCTGCTCCACGCTTGGCATCCCTTTTCATGCTGTCAGGGCGGACATCAAGGCACTTGCAAAAGAACGTAAGCTTTCAATTGAAGAGGCAGGCCGGATTGCACGTTATGGAGCATTTAATGCCCGGCTGGAAGAAACCGGATTCACCAAACTTGCCACCGCGCATCATGCCGATGACAATCTTGAAAGTCTTCTTTTAAACCTGACAAAGGGTTGCGGCATCAACGGACTGCGCGGAATTGCCCCCCTGAAAGATGGCTATATCATCAGACCGCTGCTGGCTCTGAAAAAAACAGACATCGTGGCGGCACTCGAAGCTTCCGGTATTGGTTATTGCATTGATGAGTCCAACGAGGACAACGCATTTGAACGGAACAAATTAAGAAACAGTGTCATTCCCCAACTGCGTTCCATCAACCCAGAAATTGCGGAAGCAACTTTGCGCCTCTCAGATAATGCCCGGGCAATGGCCGATATCACCTCTGAGCTTTTGGAGCAACTGGAACGGCTGTCGGTAACAGCCAAAAACCCGGATGGACTTCATTTGGAGATTGCTCCACTTCTGGCTGCCCCGTCCGCGCTAAGAACGGCGCTCATCATTAAAACTGTTGAGGAAAACTGCAATCTGTTGCTGCCCAAAAACCTTGCAGTGCAAATTGCCGCCCTGACTGAAAAGCGATCGGGTGCACGGCTTGCCATTGGAAAAGAATATACGGCCTGGCGGGAGCGCGGAACGATCATAATAGGAAAAACCGGCTCCAGGCCGGATATTGAAACATCTGCCGATTTGACCACCGGGAAAGGAACCAACATTGGCGGCGCGTTGTTGAGTTTAGAAAGTGTTACCGCAGGTGAGATTTGCTATACCCTGGATGGAATGACGGAGTTTATTGATGGCGGAAACATTTCACTGCCGCTAACCGTCAGATATTGGCAGCCTGGTGATAAATTTATGCCTCTAGGAATGCAAAACCGGAAAAACGTCTCAGATTTTCTGGCGGAACAAAAGGTCGCCTCAAGAGAAAAATCACGACAACTGGTCGTTTGTTCCGGGAAAGCTGTAGTTTGGGTTGTCGGTCTCCGGATTGACGAAAGATTCAAAGTAAAAAGCGATTCCGGCAGTATAATTAAATTAAGTGTTCGATTTATTAATCAAGCTAAAGTTGGTGTTTGATGCAAGCAATTACGATTGGTGACGATGTTTTTGAAATTATGATTCCCGAAGACCGGCTGCAAGGCCGTATCACGGAACTGGCGAAGGAACTGCGCGAAGAATATGCAGGGAAGGTCCCTATTTTCATCGGCATTCTCAACGGTTCTTTCATTTTTGTGTCGGACTTGGTAAAGGCGTTTGCCGGACCATGTGAAATCGATTTTTTCAAACTTTCCAGTTATGGTGATGAGAAGATATCTTCCGGCAAAGTGAGGTTGCTGAAGGAGTTGAATTGTGACGTGAATGGACGGGATCTCATCATTGTTGAGGACATAGTGGACTCGGGCCTTTCCATTAAGTATATGGAGCAGTTGATGGAGCAGCACCAGCCCGCTTCGGTGAAGGTGGTAACACTTTTATTAAAGCCGGACAGCATCAAATTTGATGTAAAAATTGATTATATTGGCTTTGAAATACCCAGTAAGTATGTAATTGGGTATGGTATGGATATCAAGCAACAATACCGCAATTTGCGTTCAATTTACGTGCTGCGGGATTAGAAATTTAACCTCCGGGATGCGTCATCTTGGGAACCTTCTGAATTGGGCAAAAAAACAGATACCGTACCTTGCATTCCGGAAACAGCACGACAAATATTTTGGCGTGATGGTGTGTAACAGTTATTACAGAATGAATATAAAACAAAACATTTTTACCCTATCGGGGTGGGATGAAGCTATTAGTAAACAATTATAATTAAGTATAAGTTATATGGATAAAGATTCAGGTAAAAACAACAATCAACCCAATCGCAGTGACGATAATTTTGATTGGTCAAGGATTATCCGCATGGTATTTGGCTGGGGCGCAGTTATTGTGGCCGCAGTTATTGTAATGCAGATGCTCAAAACAAACAATGGCACCTATACTGAGGTGCAGTTCGATACGTACCAGCGACTTTTGGAAAACCGGAAGATCGGACGTGCCATCGTAACAAAGGCAGATGTCAACGATTACTACTTCAAAGCGGAGCTGCGGGACACAACCTTTCAAATAAACGGGAAAGATGTTAAAACCATTTCAGTATATATGCCCGAGCCCGTGGTTCGCGAGCAAACCGTGGAATGGAAAAACAAAGGTGTTCTGTATTCGTTTGACAAACAATCCAGCGAGTGGTTCAATGTGCTTATCGGCATGATCCCCTGGATACTGATAATCGGTGTTTGGATACTGTTCATGCGTAAAATGCAGGGTGGCGGAGGCGGCGCAGGCGGCTCACGCGGCATTTTCTCGTTTGGCAAGAGCAAAGCAAAACTTATCAACCAGTCGCACAATAAAGTCACCTTCCGAGATGTTGCAGGCACCGATGAAGCAAAGCTTGAACTTGAAGAAATTATTGAATTCTTAAAAGAACCGACCAAATTCCAGCGCCTCGGCGGACGCATTCCCCGCGGTGTTTTGTTGTTGGGACCTCCGGGAACCGGCAAGACCCTGTTGGCACGTGCCGTTGCCGGCGAAGCAGGCGTTCCGTTTTTCTCCATAAGCGGCGCTGACTTTGTTGAAATGTTTGTAGGTGTTGGCGCAAGCCGTGTACGCGATCTGTTTGAACAGGGAAAGAAAAACGCTCCCTGTATCATTTTTATTGATGAAATTGATGCTGTGGGCCGCCATCGCGGCGCAGGGCTGGGCGGCGGTCACGATGAACGTGAACAAACGCTCAACCAATTGCTTGTTGAGATGGATGGATTTGAACAAAACAGCGGCGTTATTATTATTGCAGCAACCAACAGACCCGATGTATTGGATCCTGCATTGCTGCGCCCCGGCCGCTTTGACCGTCAGGTTGTGGTTGACCGCCCGGACGTAAAAGGACGCGAAGGCATTTTCAAGGTGCACACGCGCAAAATTCCTCTCGACACTGATGTGAGTTTGGAGATTCTGGCAAAGGGAACCCCGGGACTTGCGGGAGCTGAGCTTGCAAATTTGGTTAACGAAGCTGCATTGCTTGCTGCCAGAAAGAACAAGACCAGCGTCAACATGGATGACTTTGAAGAAGCAAAAGACAAAGTGATGATGGGAATGGAACGCAAGAGCATGATCATTTCCGATGAAGAGAAGAAGACTACTTCCTATCATGAGATCGGGCATGTACTTGTAGCCAAAATGATTCCCGGGACCGATCCGGTTCATAAGGTTACCATTATTCCCCGCGGCAGAGCTCTTGGTGTGACCAGTTATTTGCCAATAGATGAAAAGCACACGTATTCACGGCAATATTTGCTGGGTATCATCACCTATGCACTCGGCGGAAGAGCCGCTGAGAAACTGGTTTTCAATCACTATACAACCGGTGCCGGGAACGACATTGAAAAAGCAACCAACATTGCGCGCAAGATGGTTTGTGAATGGGGCATGAGCGACAAGCTTGGGCCGTTGAGCTATGGTGCCAAGGAAGAAGAAATTTTCCTGGGCAGAGAAATTCAGAAACACCGTGATTATTCCGAAAAAACCGCAATTGAAATTGACGACGAGATCCGTGATATTATCAACTCCTGTATGCGTCATGCGGAACAAATCTTGAAAGATAATATTGAGATACTGCACAAGCTCTCGCTTGAACTGCTGGATCGCGAAATTCTGGATTCAGAGGAGATTGACCAGCTTATTCAGGGAAAGGAACTTCCCCCGATACTCAAAAACGGAGCGAATGACGAAGTGCCTGATCACGTGAAGAAACTATTGGAACAACGTCCTTCAAAAGCCTAAATACACAAGTAATGCAGGACGTCGAACAAGTATCAATTAAGTACAGAGATGAAATCATTCGCAAAATGATTCATCTCTGCAGCTTATCTATCCCCATTATTGCAGCTCAAATCCCCCGGCAAACATCTGTAGTCATTCTTGCCATAGTTACGATAGTGGCTTTTGTGCTTGATATGAGCAGGCATTTTCATCCGGCAACATCAAAATTATTTTATACGCTTTTTGGTTTTATGCTCAGGGACCATGAGCGCGACGCGAAAAAGAAAAACCTTAACGGGGCCACCTATGTTCTTCTTTCCGGCCTAATCTGTCTCATCATTTTCCCGCCAAAAATATTTACTCTTGCGTTCACCGTGCTGATCATAAGCGATACAACGGCGGCGTTGATAGGCAGAAAATTCGGAACGCATAAATTCCTCTCCAAATCGCTTGAAGGCACATTGGCTTTTTTTGTGAGTGCCGTTATTGTTGTTTTCGTCACTCCCAAGGCCGAGTATCTGCCCATTGAATATATCTTTGGGATAGTGACAGTTGCAATAGGAGCGATAGTGGAGAATGTTTCCTATGGATGGGCTGACGATAATTTTTCGATCCCCATCTCAGTCGGGTTCATTCTCTGGGGTTTTTACCTGTGGCTGCTGCCTGGCTCCATTCAGCATTTAAGCTATTTTGCAAAGTAGAACGAAGCATTAATCAGTAGTCTACTCCCGACGTGTAGAATCCCTTGTGTGGAAGATACTTCATTGTTATTCCTTTGCATAACTGGACTTTGGAAAATGTCCCTGGCTTTTTTTGCAACAGGCGCTGCGATTAACTCAGCTGTCAACTGTTTTATTGCCCGCATGAATCAGTAAAAATATACCCGTATACAATCTATGTTTAAAATAATTTTCTGTATTTGTTTTTTGTTGCTTCAGACGGTGTTCATTCCTGCTCAAAAACTTCAGCCCCCAAAACCCGTTGGCAATAACATTATTATTGATGCCAATTACACCCTTAACTCTGCACTTGCCGGTCTGATTTTTCCTGATTCCATAAGAAAAAACCTGCAACTGGTAACTGTCACCTATTATTCATTCGACAATAAACTGCATCAGGGACAGCTTGTTATCCATAAAACATTAAGCAAAGATATAGTCCGGATATTTGATGAATTTAGGCAGAAGCGATTTAAGATTGAGAAAGTAATACCCATAGTTAACTATGGCTGGTCAGATGATTCGTCGATGGCCGACAATAATACCAGCGTATTCAACTACCGTGTTGTTGCACATACAACACGCCTTTCAAACCATGCAACCGGACGTGCAATTGACATCAATCCAAGGCTCAACCCGCAAATCATTAATGGCGTGGCGTCTCCGGCGGGAGCAAAATATGATCGCAAGGCAGAAGGCACCATTACCGGGAATTCATTCGTTGTGAAACTGTTTAAACAACATGGATGGAGATGGCTTGGGACAATAAGTGGGCGAGAGGATTATCAGCACTTCGACAAGATGGCACGATAACGTGAGCTCACCATACCTGTTAAACATAAAAGAACCATACGACGCGACAAACCCGGCGGCTTAGTATCCATTTCAGATTTAATTGGGGCACAGCGCCTCCTCCATGCCGGCTTTTTTATAGAAGTAATTCATTCTTGGGAATAGTTACCAATTCGCTATCTTTGGGTAAGGGTTTTACTTCTTGTTGAACATTACAAGGCTTTAAGTATGAAAAAATTTCTCTTTTATGGCTTCCTACTCTCACTGTTACACCTTTCTCATCTTCACGCCCAGAGCATGGAGTTTTTGACTTACCCCAAATCCGTCTCAAGCGAAGGCATGGGTTTTAGCGGGGTCGCCCTACCCAGTGACGAAGACGCGTTAACGGACAATCCTGCACGGCTTATATTCGGCAAGGGATTGGACATTTCCCTGTTTCACAGAACCTTCAGGACTTTCGCCTCAAACTATATACTGAACACAGTCTCGACAAAATTTGTTCTCAACAAAATTGCCAATTTTTGCGTCGACTATGCAGATTTTGACCAAGGGACATATTCTGTTATGGACAGGAACGGACTTGACGTCGGGAAATTCAGTTCTTTCCAACGAAGTCTTTCAGTTGCAGCAGCAAGAGCGATTACGCCTGGTCTCTCCACAGGAGTTCAACTTACTTATGTTTACGATAAGATTTCGGGAAGTGCGGTAAACAGGTTTTTATTTAGTTTGGGGCTCGATTACAAAGCTCAGTTATTTGACCGGCGAATAAATTTCGGCTTTTCAATTATGAACCTCGGCGGAGCGGTTACTTATAATAATAATGATTTCCGCTATCCACCACCTCTTACTATACACATCGGCGCCGCGTACGAACCTGTTACAAATGAGTTCGGTTCGATACTTACACAGCTTGCGTTTTCAAAACCAATTGATTACGATATGGAAGCGTCTTCGGCGAACGACAGAGGATTTTCTTTGGGAAATCTTTTTACTGACTGGAATGATTTTCCAAATGACGGCACAATTCACAGTGGGATTGCCCTTAAATGGAATAACTTAGACATCGGAAAGGGCTTTTCTTACTTCGAGGAGTTTTATTTTGGGAATTGTTCGGGTGGGGTAAAATCGCAGTTTATCAATGAATGGACAACGGGATGTAAAGTTGGAGTTGAGAATTTCGGGATACGCTTTTCCCTGGGATTTTCAAACAGGTGGTTTAATTCCCGATATTTAGCAGATGTCTCCCTTTTCCCGTACGGGAATGAGAATTTTCAATTCGCGGTACAGTTAAACGACGACCTGCTGTTACATAGCGGCACCGCAAAGCCAAAATACCCGGAATTGAAACACATTACCATTTCCGTTGGCTTTGCAGACGGCATTAAACTAGGCAGATTCCATGAATATATATATAGCAGGGAAATAAAGACGGGATTCCGCGATGCGGTTGATTATTCTGTTGAAGGAGCGTTCTACATGAACACGCGCACCGCATTGGTTTCTTCTTTCAATTATCAGTCTATGAACTACTCATTTGTTTCCGAATATACCGTTCCCTACCCTTACAGCTATTTGGTAAAATCAACTTTTGGTTTAAGATATGAAACAATTTCTTTTTCAACATCCGTCAGGTATCACCCGGTTGTTGATCTATCCGGCCTGTTTGTTCAGGCTGGTGTTGGAATCGCCAGGATTAACCCAATAGAAAAATCGGTTACTCTTACGTCCGAGCCACCCATGGATTATTCACATGTTTCGTATTCCGGCAGAAGATACCATTATGCCGTTTTGTTTCCGGTTTCTGTGGGATATACTCTTTTTGCAGCGGATTTGGTTATAACGCCTAATATTGGGTTCAGGACCATACTTGACCGGCAGGAGGATCGATCGGTTTATCTTGTCGGGTATAACGAACTTGATTTGGGATTGAAAGTGGGCTGCCGGTTCTAAGACTGCTGACAGAAGATCAGAGAATATATCCGGTGCTTCCGCCAACTGCCAACTAAGCATCGTTGAAAAAGCAGCCCCCCGATCTCAGTGGTCTGCTCCGCCAAATCAGCCGAATTTCCTGGTTACTTCAATGCCCAGTTGTTCCATTCGATAGCGGAGTTTTGAGCGGGAAAGTCCAAGCACTTTTGCTGCCCGCACCTGATTGCCGCCGGTAATATCAAGTGTTTTCAGTATCAGTTCTTTCAGCACAACTTCTATGGCAATTCCTTTTTTGGGAATCTTCATAACGAATTCATCAGAACTCAACTCAGCCTTTGGCTGATTGTTATGCAGAAAATGAAAATGATGTTCTTTGATCTGATCGCCTTCAAGCAAAAGCATTGCGCGTTCCATGGCATTGCGCAGTTCACGCACATTTCCTTTCCAGGTTTGGGTGGTCAGCAAATGCATGGCGGCTTCATCAATTCCTTTTACCTGCTTATTGAATTTCTGTGCAAATTCGTTCATGAACGTATAGGCAAAAATCTCAATGTCTTCGGCCCGTTCGCGCAGCGGTGGAATAATCACCTTGGCAACGTTGAGCCGGTAATACAGGTCTTCCCTGAAGTTGCCTTTTTTGACTTCTTCTTCCAGGTTTCTGTTTGTGGCAGCCAGAACGCGCACATCAACATTAATTTCCTTTTCGCCACCCAGACGGTAGAATCGTTTTTCCTGCAGAACACGAAGCAGTTTAACCTGCAGGTCCAGGCTTAGTTCGCCAATTTCATCCAATAGAATGGTGCCCTTGTCGGCAAGTTCAAATTTCCCGGCTTTGGTTTTTTGTGAAGCACCGGTAAATGCGCCACGTTCGTGCCCAAAGAGCTCGCTCTCTGCCAATTCACGGGGGATAGCAGCGCAATTTATGGGAATGAACACTTTGCCATTCCTGGGGCTTTTCTGGTGAATATATCTGGCGACAACTTCTTTTCCGGAGCCGCTTTCCCCTTCGAGGAGAATGGTCGTATCTCCACTAACAGCCAGTTTCTCAATGGTTGCGATGACGCGTTGAATGGTCCGGCTTTTGCCAAAATGTTCGCGAGTTAATTCATTTTCCTGGAGCAGTGACCGGAGAGCCTTCACTTCATTCAACGACTGGAGTTGTGTTGCACACTTTTGCAGAACCATCCGGAGCTGTTCGATATCGAGGGGCTTCAATAAAAAGTCATATGCGCCAAATTTCATGGCTTTAACGGCTATTTGCACGTCTGAATACCCCGTGATCATGATCACGGGGATATGGGGATGATCTTTTTGAATTACTTTAAGCAATTCAAGCCCATCGTGGGTGGTAAGGTAAATATCCAACAGAATGGCATCCGGCTCAAACCGTTCTATTACATCAATCGCCTTACCTGCTTCCATGCAGATTTCAGCATCATAACCGTATTTAATGAGGATTTTCTTGAGGGAAAGGCATACCAGATTATCGTCGTCAATAATTAATACACGTAAGGTCATTGTGCCGCATCTCCCTTGCTTAGTGAATGAAAGGGGAATTTAACAAAAAAAGTGGATCCTTCGCCCGGTTTACTGATAAAGTATATTTCGCCCTCGTGCTCTTCAACTATGGATTTACAAACACTTAGCCCCAGACCGGTGCCTTTGTGCTTACTGGTAAAAAAATCGTGGAAAATTTTGTCCTGACTTGCCTTTTCAATGCCATGTCCCTGATCGTTCACTTCCAGCAAAACAAAGGGTGTCCCATTGCCATCATCAACAAATTTAGTCCTTACACATACGTGTCCGCCCTTTTGGGATGCTTCAATTGCATTGGTTATAAGGTTAATAACCACCTGTAAAACCTTGTTTTTATTAAACTCAAAATGGGGGATATCTTCGAAAAGCTCGGTTTTCAACTCAACCGCTTTGGTATCGGCAAACGGATGCATAATACCCAGCCCGTTCGCAATAACATCATTGAGCGAATGCCGGTCGTGATCAGTAAAACCCCGTCTGGAGAACTCCAAAACGTTGTCGATCAGATAGTTTATGCGCTCGATAGCCTCTTTGCAAGATTGCACAGATTCCAGCATATCATCGGTTAATTTATCTTTCTCCATGTCCAGATACTCGATATTCAAGCGGACAGCAGAGAGCGGATTCCGGATTTCGTGTACCAGGCTGGCTGCCAGTTTTCCCAGAATCTGAAGTTTATTGTTCTGAATTTCGTTATGCACTAGCGCAAATCCTTACTTCTTCTCCAAAATCACTATATTATACTTCATAAAATAAGAAATAGTAAAGTGAAAAATACTATTATATTAAATTGATAATCAACTAAACGTTTAATAATTTTGTAGGTTACAATTAATTTCTCACGAAAGGAGATATCAAAATGGCCGTAAAAGTCGGAATAAATGGATTCGGAAGAATCGGAAGATTAGTTTTCAACGCCTTGGTCGAAAGAGGGTTACTGGGTACCGAGATAGATGTTGTTGCTGTGGTAGACGTGACCACTTCAGCAAAATACTTTGCATATCAATTAAAATATGATTCTGTTCACGGCCGCTTTGCCGGAACACTTGCAACCGAGAAAAGCAGCCCAGACGTTCAGGAAGATGATGTTCTTGTAGTCAATGGTCATAAAGTTCGCTGCGTTGCAGCCACAAAAGAACCAAGCCAGCTTCCCTGGAAAGCTTTCGGCGTTGATTATGTTATCGAATCAACCGGATTATTCACCGATTCAGAAAAAGCAAAAGGCCACCTTGCAGCCGGTGCAAAGAAAGTCCTCATTTCTGCCCCTGGCAAAGGCGACGTTAAAACCATCGTTATGGGCGTTAACGACAACGAATATGATGCCGCAAAACACGACATTATTTCAAATGCATCCTGCACCACAAACTGCCTGGCTCCCGTTGTCCATGTTCTGCTGAAAGAAGGAATTGGCGTGGAAGTTGGTATCATGACCACCATTCACTCCTATACAGCAACACAGAAAACCGTCGACGGTCCTTCAAAGAAGGATTGGAGAGGCGGCAGAGCTGCAGCTATCAATATTATCCCATCAACCACAGGCGCTGCCAAAGCTGTTGGAGAAGTTCTTCCTTCAGTTAAAGGCAAATTGACCGGTATGTCTTTCAGAATACCTACAGCGGATGTTTCCGTTGTCGATTTAACCTTCCGCGCAACCAGAGATACTTCTATTGTTGAGATCAACGATCTGTTGAAAAAAGCATCGGAGACCTATTTAAAAGGTATTCTCGGCTATTGCGATGAAGAAGTTGTTTCAACTGATTTCATCCATGACGAACGTTCCTCAATTTATGATTCGCTGGCAACCCTGCAGAACAATTTTAAAGACGAAAAACGCTTCTTTAAAATCGTTTCCTGGTATGACAATGAATGGGGTTATTCAATGCGTGTTGTCGACTTGCTTAGCAAGATCGTAAAAGCGTAATTAACTTTATAAAGACGCAGTCAATCAGGCTGCGTCTTTTTTTTCTTCTTCACAGTAAGCAATGTGCCCAACCAGACCGGGCTACCGACATAATACGGTGCAGTGTGTGAATCGAAATAATTCTGCCCATAAACATAATTTCACTTTACCACAGCACAAATCGCATCAGCTATAAAGCAGAAAGGTTTTTATGAATAAAAAGACTATTGATCAAATTTCCCTGGCCGGCAAGCGAGTGCTTGTCCGCGTAGATTTTAACGTCCCCTTTGATGAAAATATGAACGTCAGCGATAACAAGAGAATTGTCGAATCACTGCCGACCATTAAAAAGATAATTGCAGATGGCGGAAAAGCCATATTAATGAGTCACCTGGGACGCCCCAAGGGAGCACCGAATCCCAAATACACCCTTAAACCCGTTGCAAAGTGTTTAAGCGAGCTGCTGGGTAAGGAAGTGAAAATGGCTCCCGATTGCATCGGCGCTGAGACCCAGGCAATGGTTGCCGCAATGCAGCCGGGTGATGTTGTGCTGCTTGAAAATCTCCGGTTCCACGCGGAAGAAGAGAAGAACAACCCTGAATTTGCCCAGCAATTATCCTTACTGGGTGACGTGTATGTGAACGATGCCTTTGGCAGCGCACACCGCGCGCACGCATCCACTGAAGGAGTCACCAAATATTTGTCAGTTGCCGTAGCCGGCTACCTGATGAAAAAAGAACTGGATTATCTTGGTAATGCAATCGCCAACCCAAAACGGCCTTATTGCGCCATCCTTGGAGGCGCTAAAATATCAGGCAAAATCGATGTTATCAAACGCCTGATGGACAGCGTTGACACCATGATAATTGGCGGTGGAATGGCTTATACTTTTTATAAGGCACAGGGTCTCGAGATCGGAACATCATTGCTTGAAGCCGAAAAAGTTGACCTCGCCAAAGAGCTGCTGGATACCTTTAGCAAATCAAAGGTGAAAGTGCTTCTTCCTGTTGATGTCTGCGTGGCAAGCGAATTCAACAACGATTCCCCATCAACAGTGGTTCCCGTAACCGCAATGCCGGCTGATAAAATGGGACTCGACATCGGACCGGAAACCATTAAGCTGTTTTCCGGGGCTATCAAAGCTTCGAAGACAATTGTATGGAATGGCCCCATGGGCGTGTTTGAGTTTGATAACTATGCAGCCGGGACCAACGCAATTGCACAGGCGCTTGTGGATGCCACAGAAGCCGGTGCCATCACCATAATTGGCGGCGGTGACTCTGCTGCAGCAATTGCCAAGGCAGGATTAGAGAAAAAAGTCTCTCATGTTTCTACAGGCGGTGGAGCTTCACTGGAATTCCTTGAAGGGAAAGTGCTCCCAGGCGTTGAAGCGCTTAACAATTTATAGACGTTCTTCAGCGCATAGTTTACAATTCTATTTCAGTGCCTCTTTGTGTTATCCTTCTTCGAACAGAAGAAGCTGTGCAGAGAGGCACGTTCTTTTACGTCGTCCATTAAAAAGTTTTTACAGAAGTTCCGAGAAGCGGGAATAGCTTTTATATTATTTTTAGTTAGCATGTATCTTGTGAAATTACGGACCAATAAAATAGCATAGACAAATGGATACCAAATCAATTTTAACGGAAGCCTTAAGCCTGCGGCCTGCAGAGAGACTTCAATTAATAGAATGGCTTACGCAGAGCCTAAGCAAACCGGATGAAAAAATTAATCAAATCTGGTCCGAAGAAGCTGAAAAAAGATTTGATGCTTTGAAGTCCGGGAAAGTTAATACAATCCCATTGAGCGAGATCATTCAACGATATAAATAGATGATTGTTGAATTTATTGAACCAGCGTTGATTGAGCTGGAGGATGCTATCGAATATTACAACTTGCAGTCCCCCGGCTTAGGGCAACGGTTTTTTGACGAAGTATTGGAAACGATTGAGTTAATTTCCTTATATCCGCAATTATGGACACCGAAATCAAAGAACACAAGGAGAGCAATTTCCAGGAAAATACCCCTTTAACCTGATATACTGCCAAGTGTCAGATAGAATTCACATCCTTGCCGTTGCTCACCATAACAGAATGCCCGAATAATGGATTGACAGGATTCCTCTATAACCGCGGAATCCTGCTTGTATCTTTATGCTATGCTCGCAATTAACCTCACTAACGGTTCCTACATCGTGAAAATTAAAAAAGGCCATCTTATTCAGACAGCCTTCTCTGTTCCGTAATGGAATTCAATATTATTCGATGGCAGATTAATTAACTTCGTCGTATGGTTTCGGTTCAGCTTTCTTAGCTTTTTTCTCTGCTTTCTTTGCTTTAGCTTCAACTTTTTTTGCTTCTTTGGTTGCTTTAGCTTCAGCTTTTTTAATTTCTTTAGCTGCTTTGGTGTCAGCTGCTTTTACTTCTTTTGTTGCTTTAACTTCCTTTGCGGCTTTTACTTCCTTTGCGGCTTTTGCGTCAGCTTTTTTAACTTCTTTGGTTGCTTTGGCTTTAGCTGATTTAACTTCGGTAGTTGCTTTTGCATCTGCGGCTTTTACTTCTTTTTTAGCTTTTGCGTCTGCCTTCTTAACTGCTGTCTTGGCTTCTGCTTTAACTTTTGCGTCTGCCTGCTTTGCGTCTGTTTTAACTGCGGCATCAGTTTTTTTAACTGCAGTTTTTGCATCTTTGGCAGTTTCTTTCAATGCCTTTACTGATTCCTGAGCAAATGATGAAGAACCTAAAACAAGACTAAAAACGACGAACAATGCGACTAATAAACGTGACATAATGACTCCTGATTGATTAATGAGTACTAATCTGTTTGAATTACCCTATCAACTTATCTATATTGGATTAACCTTGTCTTAAAATCGAATTAAAGCTTTTTAATGATTATTTCACGGGGCATCGGCGCCGGAAGGAGTGCCAGCCAGAAATTCTTGAAAAAAAGGACCAGTTATCTTGAACCATGTAAAATTATTTCATATCAGGATGATAAGATCGTTTTTGGCAGAACAGGTAACTCATGTTACGCAGCTATTCCAATTGACTTGCCATGAGCTTCAGTTCATGGTTCATTCTTCTCCCGCTGAAATTGGCTTTAGCTACAAATCTTAGCTCTATTAGTGGCTAAAGCCAGTTTTGCTTTTGTTTCATTCCCTGACATAAAGGGCAGGGTTATTGAAACTTCTGTAACTCCGGCTTTCATGCCGGAGAATATGAATCGAATAATTATCGGGCTTCAGTCCAAATTTCAAAATGCATAAAATTACATTTACATTGAGTTTTCACACAGCTTATGAAAGTCGTGGCTATTCAATCTTTGGTTTTGTGTAACATGACCAGGTAAGTAAATATAACGGCCGGATTGTCAATCCGGCCTTCAGTGTAAATATTAGCTGTAATATTTTTCGTATGCCTCAATGATATCCTTCACCAGTTTGTGACGTACCACGTCGGATTTTTCGAAATAAACAAAGCCCACGCCTTCAACATTTTTAAGTATCTCCTGTGCCTTCACCAAACCGCTCACCACTTTTGAAGGTAAGTCAATCTGGGTTATATCGCCATTAATAAGAGCTCTGGAGTTAACGCCCAACCGCGTTAAAAACATTTTCATTTGTGTGTCGGTTGTGTTCTGTGCTTCGTCCAGAATGACGAATGCCTGGTTCAGCGTACGGCCACGCATATAAGCAAGGGGCACAATTTCCACAATTCCTTTTTCAAGGTAAGACTTAAGTTTATCGGTCGGGATCATTTCATCAAGTGCATCGTATAGCGGTCTCAGATAGGGATCGATTTTCTCGCGGAAGTCACCGGGAAGAAATCCCAGGCTTTCGCCGGCTTCAACGGCCGGGCGCGCAAGCACTATCCGTTTCACAATTCCTTTTTTTAGAGCGGCAACTGCAAGGGCGACCGCCAAATAAGTTTTTCCGGTACCAGCCGGGCCAATAGCAAAGCAAATATCATTTTTTTGCGCCATGGTCACATACTGCTGCTGTCCGGCAGTTTTAGCTTTGATGGCGTCAGACTTTGTATAGAGAACAACGGAATCATATTCTTTGTCGCTTATGATCTCCCGGCCTTCGACAGTCAAATCCATGATCATCTGCACATCGTTAGTGGTAAGTTTTCCGCTGGTGTTGAGAGAATAGGCCATTTCCTTCAATATTTTTTCAGCCAACGTCACTTCTCCTTCGGTGCCGCGCAATAGGGCCTGATCACCCCGAAACAGCAATTCAATACTGAAGCGGTTTTCCAGAAGTTTTATGTTCGCATCGTTTACCCCGAGGAATGAAACCATATCCACGTTATCGAATGATAACTTTTTTTCCAAGTTTACTGTTACTCCTTATTTAAAAATAGAAAGCCCTTATCCTCTTGAGCAGAATAAGGGCTTGAAATTACGTTTGAATAACGGTCATCGTAAAACCGGATACTGAACTTATTTTGCCGGAGCCGGCTTATAATTCTTTTTCAGTTTTTCGAATTTCGCTTTTTCGTCTTCCGTCAGAGGTGGAATCTTAAAGGTCTGTTTTGGATAAATAAGATTCGGGTTTTTGATCTGATCTTTGTTGGCCTGATAAATCTTTGGCCATGCAAAGCCATTGCCATAATGTTCTTTTTTCTTGGCAATGAACCAGAGGCAATCGCCTTTTACGACGGTATAGTTAATGTCTTTGCTAGCTACCGCGGCTTCGTCAACCCAGCTGTCAAGAGCTGATTGAAGCTGATTGAAAACCTTGTTGAAAAATTCAGGCAATGCAGCAATTTTGTTAGCTTTCAATGCGTCGAGATCTTTCTGGCGGTCTTCCTTGGTAACTTCTTTTCTTCTGATCTTTCCTTCAAGCTCGTTAACAGCTTTGCGGAAATTATCAACATCAGCAGGTGTGGCACCAACTAATTTGTTCAAGTCTTCATCGCAATTCGGCACAAGGATTTTGCCGGATGTTTCGCGAAGTTTGTTAATGTCTGATTGCAATGCACCGGTTTCCTTAAGCAAGCTTGAATCCCGTGCAACTGCACTCTGCCATAATGAATTGTACTCTTCAATGGTCATTTTCGGTTTTTCCTGAGCATAAACCGAAATAAAAGCGGAGAAGAGAACGAGAGCCAATAAACTTTTCACTAATTTCATGATTTTCCTCCGTTCCGCTTATTTTTTAATTTTTTCTAAGTTAGCTTTAACTTCTTGTTTCAGCTTGCTGCAATCGTCCACTTTTTTATTTTTGTCAGCAATTTCCTTTTCCAGGCGAGCGCGTTCATCTTTCAAGCCATTGGCCTGAAGTTCAAGTTGTTTAACTTCCTTTTTCTTAGCGTCAAGGGCAGCAAGCTGTTCTTCACTTACACCACCACATGCGGAGAGGAAAAGGGTGCCAAATGCAAAGAGACAAACTCCAGCAATCAGACGGACATTAGGTTTCATATCGGTTCCTCCGATTAAATTTATGAATATTTACAGGATTTCAAAAAAAGTTCTGATACAATAACTTGTGTTTAAATATATAACTTTTTCTTTATTAAAAAAAGTCTCGGTTGTGCCCTATTTAACACTATTTTATATAAAAAAGCGCTTGTTAGCGTGCGAAACGCGGCTCTTCCAGCGTCAAAATTAAAGAAACCCGGTGTGTATCAGGCAGCCGGTCTTCCTCTGAAAGTGCAAACCGCGCAAAGGAATAATCAATGTTGAGTTTGGGTAATTTTATTCCCGCACCAAAGGTGAATTGCTTCACATCGTTATACCCGGCGCGAACGGCGAAAACTTTATTATAGACCATTTCCAATCCGGCATGCGGATCGAAACTGACGGGACCCACATTGAACGTGGAAGCAAATTTCCTATTTTCAAACCGTACATCAAGATCGAGTATAGGTGCAACCGTCAATGAGTTGAACACCGCAGTTTTATATAGCCCACCAACTTTAAGCGTAGGTGTGATGAGCTCATTTCTGCCGGTACTCCACGCCACCAGAGTGGTTGTTGCATCCTGCAGTGTTGCTCCCAACGTAAGAGCTTCCGATGCCTTATACAACCCGGCAACGTCAAAACCAATTCCAAAAGCAGAATACTCGGCAATACTTCGGGAAATAAGTTTCACGTTAACGCCAAGAGAAAGGTTATCGGAATATTTTTTAGATCCGGAAAAATAAAAAGCCCAGTCCTGATTGCTGAATTGCTTCACTTTGGATTGGTCAATTCTGGCATTATCGTTAATTTCCGTGATAACGGCTCCTGTCAATTTATCCACCAAAGCATGGCGGGTGTCATCAATACCATCAATCCCGAGCCGCATGACCGACAAACCAAAGGTGTACGATTGTCCATAGGGAAGTGCAACGCCTGCATAGTTGTAATTCACAAGATTACCAAACTGTGCATCATACATGAGTGCAACCTGAGGAAAATTGATCTGTGTCAATCCGGCAGGGTTATAATACGCCCCTGTAACATCATTGGCCATGGCGGTAAAAGCGCCACCCATGCCGGCCGGTCTTCCACCGACTCCAATTGCCAAAAACTCCCCGGCATATTTAGCCGCAACAGTTTGGGCCTCTACCATGATTGAAAACAGAAGTACCGCGGCAAGAGCTATGTTTTTAAGCATTTAGTTCTATATAATAATGATAAATAAACGAATGTATAAAATTGGTATTTCAAAGCATATAATCAAGTCGAAATTTCTTTGCCCCCATTTGGGACCGGAACTGCCTCAGCTGCTGAAACTGGGTCTGCTGCAGGAATAGCCTCAACCGGTTCGGCAACCAGTGCCGGTTTAGTCTCCACCGGTGTATTGTCTGCCTGAAGGACAATAGCCCGCCAGCCGTATTGATTTCGCTTTTTATTGAACTCTTTAATTGCAAGACCCTTAACTTTGGCTCCATTTTGGAGACCTTTTACCAGATCCGGCGGTGCATATATATCGCCAACGAAACCGAAAGCCGCTGCTTCGGTTTTTTGCGGCATTTTCAGATCACCGCTGATCTTTTTAACATAGTCTTCGGAGGGCATTTGCTCGCCGGGTTCGGCTTTAAGTGCTTCATAGCGTCTGTGCCCGCCAATAAGAACCTCCTGAACAGAAACCGTTACGATATCGCCAACGTTGAAGGTCAGAGAGTCAGGCGTTTTTCCATACTTATATAATGCCACCTTGTCAAGATCAAACTGAATGAAGACACCCCGCGTTGCCTCATAACAGGCAGTCACGATGCCGGGCTGAGGGGCAGAATCATCTTTAATTAATGCATTGGCTTGTGGAAGCCGTTGCAGATAGAAGGCAAGATTGCTTTTGCAGGCAACAGTGGACGCATACCATTCTTCCTGAGTGATCTTTTGAATTTCCTCGGGCACGGGCAGGTCAAGCAGTTTTTTGGCTGCTTTAATGGTTTCAATTTCAGTTTTCGCTTCCGGCAGAAACCCCATTTCGTGGAGCAAAACGGCAAGTTCTTCCCGAACATTCAGAAGCAAGCTCGATTCGGTTGGGAAAGAAAGCGCTTTACACAAACAGACAAGGTACATTTCACTATCGGAATGTTTGAACGTTTCACCAAACACCGCCCAGGCCCAAAACTGATTTTTGTGCCGTCCCAGGATCTCGTTAATAAACCGTTTGGCACCATCAACCCTATCGAGTTTAAGCATCAGTTTACCCTGGTAGTAGCTTATCCACTGGTTTTCGGAAAATTTCTGCTGGTGTTTTTCAAGAGACTCCAGGAGCCAGCGATGGTCATCGAGGTTTGGGGAGTGCTCGAGTGCTTTGGCGCATTTCAGGAACAAGGTTTCTGCCAACGGGGTAAGTTTTTTACCGTCTTTGGAATAGGGTTGGAAATCGGAGTCCTGAAGAGCGTCAAAGCCCGTTTGCCGAATATAGGGCAGGAACCAATCCGTCCGTTCCTGTGCAAGCTTTGCTAATATCCCAATAATGGAAGAATGCAGCTGTGACGGACGGGGGAAATTGAGCGAGAAGAAGCGGTCAGCCAGTTCGGGCACTGCTTTTGGGTAATGGCGTTTTGCATAATCGTCGCAGAAAATTGCCTTCAAAATATGAAATATATTCCACCCCAGAACGGTTTGTGACTGTTCGCCCTGCAAGCCGAAATTTTGCATTTCCCTCAGATAATAAATGGCCCTGGAAACATCACATCGCTCAACATGATATTTGCATACAGTGTTATAAAGATTAAACAGTTTTTCTTTTACTGCAATATCACCGGGAGATTCTGTAAGCTGCGCCAACAGCCTTTTAATCTCATCAAGTGTTCTTGTTATATCATTTGCCTGCTGCTCAGAAAATTCCGGCATGCATTGTTCCTTTTACGTATAGAGGTAAATTAGATGAAAGTTTCAAACTTTGAAAAATAGTGAATTTTTTGAAATAATTGGGAGAAATGATTTTTCGAGTTTCCCCAAAAATACTATTTGCTAAAAACAGGCAAAACAATAAGTTATAGTTCCGTAATTACCATGAAAGGAAAAAGCAATGGTTGCGCGGAAAAAAAAACTGCCTGCAAGACAAATAGTAATTCAACTTCAAAGATTATTGCATGATTTCAGCAGTAAAGTCAGTATAGGGCAAAAAGGGACGAAACGTCGGTTTATTGCAGAAGCGATCAGCGGTATCCTTCTGAGCGGAAGTTCAGTTCTTAGCCGCATAGCATCAGCGCTCCTTAAGGCTAATCACTCATTCCATGGCATAGAGAAGCGATTGGGATATGAATTACACAGCGAACTCCAAACGACCCTCCTCCGTTCGAATGCAAACCAAATAGTCCACCACAGTGGCTATTTGGGGAAAGAGCCCGTCTTTGCACTTGATTTAACGGACATTAATAAAGAAGGCAGTCATGTGTTTGAATGCATGGACAAGGTTCATGACGGATCAGAAGGAAAACTGGTTGATGGTTATTGGAGTGTTGTTATCGAGGGAATCCAAAACAAGGGGGAGCATATTCCTTTGTATATGGATATGTTTTCGACAAAAGCCAAGGGTTTTACCAGTATAAATACCGAAATCAAAAATGCCGTTGAACACATAGTAACTATTTTTGGATTGGTTGGGCATTGGATAATGGATCGGGGATTTGACAGCAGCTGGAACTTTGCCTTTTTCAGCAGCATGCGTTTATCCTTTATAATTCGCGGGTATAAAGTTCGGAGCGTTATGAATGAAGGGGGGCATATGGAACTGATACAGGATATTGTTAATAAAACAGAACTACCTGGCAGATATCCGTTTTATCAATACTATATGTTACAGAAAAATGGACGCAAGATGAAATGGGCAAAAAGAGAAACAAAGATCAAATACGGGTACTGTACAATAAAGGTAGTACCGAATGGGAGTACGGTAAAAGAAACGATCCCTCTTCAAGTAATTATTGTTGAGGGGATAGAGAAAGCCGGCGAGCGAAGCTATTTTTATACTAATGTTCCCATCAGGAAACTGCGTGACGCTTTAGCAATAGCAAAGTTATATGGGAAACGATGGGGCTGTGAAGAAGGGATTCGGTTTGTCAAGCAAGCGTTAGCGCTTGAAGATATCAGGGTACAATCATATAAGGCTTTTCAGCAACTGGTCGTGCTGATTCAGATAAGTATCCTTGCGCTGTGGAACTGTTTGCAATACCTGCAAAAACGACAGAAGATGTTGTTTACTTGGCTTATAGATTTTAGCTTCTTAAGAAAAAAACGACCGCTGTTTCTGTTCTATAAACTACTGGAATCCATCCAAAAGCTCTTCGCTATAGAACTCTATTTAGCGCTGGTGGAAAAAGAGTGATTATTTTTGGGGAAACTCCAAAAATGATTTTCCATGGGGAAGAGCAGAACCGGAGAAACAGAATCGCCGGGGAAGCCTGGGTGCTTCTGCCTGCGGACGGGAAGCGTATTCGCTTTGACTTTCTCAAGATTTATGAGGAACTTGGAGACCGGAAAACAGATATACCGGTTTCAGGTATCTTATATTAATGACTTTGTAAGGAAAGATGAAATTACTTGTTTGCTCTCTTGTTTTTTGGGCAGTCTTTGGTTTTGGAAACAGTTTTTCCCAGGAAGCAGTTGTTTGCTTCTCCTGCGGGCAAAACATTACGTCAACCTACCTCACCGTTGAGGGGAAGTTCTTCCATCCCGAACATTTTGTTTGCGGTAAGTGCGGCAAGCCGATCACCGAGGGTTATAAGAAAAAAGGTGAAACTTTCCTGCATGCAGATTGCTACGCTATTGAGGAGGGACTCATTTGCAATTCCTGCGGCAAGGTAATAACTGAAAATTATATAAGTGCATCCGGCAAGCCGTATCATTCAGCGTGCTATAACAACAATGTAGCCCTGCGGTGTGCCGTATGCGGAGAACCACTGTTGGGGACTTACACCACCAATATCTATAACGACGCATATCACCCCCAGCACGCCAACGAACTTGAAAAATGCGATAATTGCGGCAGGCTTATTTGTCCGCGCCTCACGCACGGCGGACAGAAACTTTCCGACGGGCGGGCAATATGCAATATCTGCTATTCCAAAGGATTGCTTAGTGACAGCGAACGGGAACAACTGTTGACCAAAGTATGCACGCGGCTCAGAGGGTTCAATTTGGCACTGCGCAGAGATGCAATAGCCATACGTGCAGTTGACCGGAACAAACTGATACAGTTCTATGATCGCCAGGGCCCGATTGATGAATTGCGTGGGTTTTGCAAATCGGAGTCACAGGAGAGCTATATAAACAACAAGCTTGACAAAACAATAACGCACCACACTATTTACGTTCTGGAAGGGCTTCCCTCAATTGATCTTGAAGGAATTATTGCCCATGAACTGATGCATGCCTGGATATATGAAAATGCAAAACGCACCTCAGCCCTTGCAACAATAGAAGGAAGCTGCAACTATATTTCCTGGCTGTACCTGCGTTCGACCGGCGACCCGGAATCCAGGTTTATTATTAAGCGCATGGAAGAGAATACCGATCAGGTTTATGGCAAAGGGTTCCGGGATATCAAGAGTAGATTTGAGGGGAAACCGATTGAGGAGTTGTTGAAGTTTTTGAAATGAGTTCGGCAACAGAACTTATCGTAATCTTTTGAAAACAAGCAACGACTCTTAACATCAGGTTGTACCCAAAGTCAAATTTTGGATGTTTATTCCAGTCGATCAGTTCAAATCGTAATATCTCCCAATATCCCGTTCGGGGTGGGTATCTTTATTTTAGGGCAGCCCAATAACGCGAAGCCTGCGTTCGGAAGCCACCGGCTACTCGTTATTGTATTGTTGAGTAATACGCCGTTGCGGGAAGCGCATTGTAATTGGATTTTTTTTCTTTGTATTTCCGAATAAACAGAGACTTATTAATTAACCGGAGATTATCCATACTCCTTATTCCGTTAACACCATATGAATTTAGGTCTATTTGGATTTGTACTTATTTCCCAGTAAAAGTTGGTTACACACCGGCGTCATAGACTATATCCCGGTATTATGGATAAACTGCGACACCGGAGTCTGTACCAATCCATTTTGCCCCATTGGCCGCAATGCATACTGCATTGACTTTGTTATTGGGTAACCCTGAATTTGTGGTATCGTAAGTTTTCCATAAGCTTGCGCCATCAAACTTCACGATGCCACCTACGTCGGTGCCAATCCACTTGAGTCCATCAGCGGCAACGGCAATTGCCGTTATGTGGCTATAGGAATTGGAAGATTTTCCTGAAACAGGAATAGATATATAGCCTGTCCATGAACTTCCATCATATTTGGTGAGTCCGTTTGAAGTTCCAATCCATTTTGTATTACCCGACTCAAAAGCAATTGCGTTCACTTCATCATTGGGCAAGCCAGAATTTCCCTTATTATATAACGTCCAGCTCGAGCCACTATATTTTACCAGTCCACCTCCATTGGTCCCGATCCATTTTGTATTATTGGGATCAACGGCAATTGTGTTGATGGCGTTGCCGGGCAATTTGGAACCCGAAGAATTATAGGACACCCATTCTGTATCATTATAGCTGGTCAGACTGCCATCCTTGGCGCCGATCCACTTCGTGCCATTCGACTCAATGCCAATTGCGGTAATATAATTATCCTTTAACCCAGAATTAGTCGTATTGTAGGTTACGCCTCCGTCTTCAATAGACTTCACCAGGCCGTTCGCCGTCCCAATCCACGTGGTGCCATTGGGTTCTATTGCTATTGCGTTTATTGTATTATCCGGCAGACCAGCGGCAGCGTTTTGATAAGTTGTCCATATAGGTGTGTTAATTTTAACCAGACCGTTTATCGTTCCTATCCACTTTGTCCCATTTGATTCGATGGCGATTGCCCGAATTTTGTTATTTGGAATGGGGTCAATGGCAGCAGAGTAAATATACCAAACGGGAGAAGTAGTAAAACTCCTTGGTTCTGTGAATCCGGACGTGCCTTGAGGGCCAGTTACGCTGACACGCCAGTAATAGGTAGTTTGATTATCAAGCCAGGTGATTTGCTGGCTTGTTGTCGTCAGGCCACTTTGATTATATTTTAGATCGGTGAAATCAGACTTGGATGAAACCTGCAATGTATAGCTTACATCACCGCTGGTCCCGGTCCAGGTCAACACCGGTGACGTGTACACTTCAACAGCCTTGTCCTCCGGGGAATATAATGTTGATCCGTTGGCCGGAATAACGGCTTGTGTTGGCAAACTGTCTTTATTGCATCCCGCGCTGAAGAAAATTAGCAGGGAAAAACAAGAGAGAATTGTGAATTTCATAACGACCCTTTATTCTGATTTTGCATATTTCAAATGACAGCTCGTACAGAAAAATCTGTCCGGCAACTTCAACACTATAAACAGCAGATAGAACCCGTATACTGTATAAAGAAATATATTGGCACCGGTAATTTTGTTCAGGAAAATCAAGAGAGGAAAGCCGGCATTTAACCGCATTTGTCTTTTCCCTTTTTACAGCGACAAAACTTTGCCATATAACTATCGAAATCTATATATAATTATTTAAATAACTATACTGTTTTTGTTAGTTCTCCAGCAAACAGATAATAAGCAGCTTGCCGAAGATGGGCAGGTTTATCCGGAGCGCAGGTATACGTGAAGCTATTCCAATCTGTATTTCTGTTTCATGACCACTCCCTAATTTAGCGGTATGTGTTGAACAATAAAAAAATGTCAATATATTTGCATATGCATTTCTAATTTTGAACCAGGAGGAACTAATGTTAACAGAAGAAAAACAGAAACAACCACAATTGATTCGCCAAGTTTAGCATCGCCCTCAGACAAGCTCCCCGCAGTTTTGGAAGATAACTGCCAAACTCCGCATACTTTTCAATAACAAACCGACAAGGAGAAACAAAGGATAAAATGGAGCTTACCTATTCGAAGCAAAAAATTTTTCTCAAGATATTGGAGCTTTTGTCTATTGTTTTTCTGTCAATTTATCTTTGGGGATTGAAACTATGCATAGAAAAGCCGCCAGTGTTGGGCTGACGGCTTTTATCAACGCTATTTTACCAACAGCAACTTTTTAACTGATGTGAACTTTTCAGACCTCAATTCATAAAAATAAACGCCTGATACAAAGCTACCCGCATTCCATTGAACGCTATGAGAACCAGCCGCTTTTTCACCGTTAAAGAGTTCAGCAATTTTTTGGCCAAGACTGTTATAAACACTTAAAGCCACTCTTGATCGTTCAGACAAAGAAAAACTGATAGTAGTGCTTGGATTGAAGGGATTCGGATAATTCTGTTCCAGCGCATAGTGAAGATTTTTTACAGCGGGCATTTCACGAACATCGTCGCACCGGCAATCCGGGAATGCACCAAATATGTTATGATCGATCAGAATATCACTATATTTAGGTTCCTCCCAAAAATATTGATGGTTGCCATCATGCCATGACTCATTGTTGAGTGGCTGTATGCCGCCGTTCACCGTATCCGCGCCTGGATACATGCAGGCATATCTGAATTCTATCCCGGTAACAGGAGAACCCGCCGGTAACACAATTTGCCCCGTCCACGTATAATCACCTGCAATTGCATCGCCATTTATTCCCTGATTATTCATGACAACCATCGTCGGATAGGTACTCCCCTGCGCAACAAGTGTATCGGATGGTGTCCAATTCCCTTTCCATGACCCAAGTTGCGGAATGTTACCTTTTATCCCGATAAATTGGATTTTGTTTAGCGGGACCAGCTCACCAGTTAGTCCATTCTGTATTGGGTCCGATACGTCTGCCTGAAACTGAATTATGAGGTTTTTCGAGAGTACGGGGGTCATCTTTATATTGAGTACCGCCGTCGGAAGTATGATCGCTGAATCAGAGTAAGGAAAGGTAACCCACCGGGCATGTTCGGAGTTGAAAAAGTACGCTGACGGAACTGCAAAGTATGTATAGTAAGCTGAATCACCCGCATTGCCTTTAACGAGTATGGTTGTTTTATAAAGACCGTTCGATGAAGGGCTTACTAATTTCATTTGGCATGAGACCGGGTCAATAAGCGCCCCCAGGCCGGCCCAATCCAAACCTCTTATCATTAGTGAATCACGGGTGTCATCAAAATATCCGGCTCCGGAACCCCAGATTGCCGATATATCAGCGGTAAACGTGATCGAGAGATTAACGATCTTCCGGGGGTTATAAATACTGTCGTTATTAAAATAGACCAGTGAGAGAACTGTATCCGCCGAATGAAAATAGAGCGGATGGTAAGCCGATTGTTCAGCTTGTGTACCATTCAGAACGTAAGTGTAATTGCACTGTTTTCCTGATAACATGGAGGGCAAGTCAGCTTTAACCCGGTAAATAGAATCACCCAGAACGCCATTGTGCATATTGAACCAAAAATATTTCCAATAGAGAGAGTCGCCGTAAGCATTATCGTGAATCCGGACAAAGAGACTGTCCTTCCCGGGGGTGAATAGTCCCTTCCTTATCTGAACGCCCATGTTAACCTGGAACGTAACATTTATCTGGCTAAACAGAGAGACCGGAACCAAAAAAAACAGAAGCAATTTATTCATTTCATTCTCCTTTTAAAAATAAGTCCCTATCAGCATGTTTTACTGTCATAGTAATTTGACGAGCAGCACCTTCACAACTGCCTGAAATCAAGAGGTGAAAACAGACGCCGTCGTTAAGGGCTGACGCATTGAATCCGGTTTCGCAGAAACCAGCTTTCATGTTTTTCCGGCTGTTCATTGTGAGCGTGAAGTTCCTTAGCTTTAACTAAAGACCCATTAACGAAAACCTCCGGCATTTCATCATATTTCACAGTTGAAAGTGTTTTGTACTCCGGAAATTTCTTCCGGGCTTTTATGCATGACATAGTAACGCCATTATGCTTTTTAATTGATCCCCCTGTTTTACAAGCTTTATGAGCGTTTTGCACTGCTAATTTAATGGTGTCAGGTATCTTATTCTCCTGCCGTTCAATAGGACGTTTCGAAACAAGATGTCCCGGAAAGGGGGTAGTCTTATGACTCATACAGACCTCTGATTAAAATGAATTAATAAGAGAAATCCATTGAATATTATAAACCCCACTGTTGCCATTGTAAAAGATTTGCCCGTTTATAAAAACCTGCAAACACCATTTATCTGCACAACAAAAATAATTATAAGCAAAGAAGAAACAATGAGTTTTTTCGAAAATCAGCTCAAATTATACCGGTTTACGGCAACTTGTTATATTATCAGCAATTAACACGCAGAAGAATTCCAGTTACAACTTCACCCGGTCCATTGTGTTACGTTAATCGGCGGAGAACGGCCCCGATTGCCTTGGTAACTTTCGATGAATGGATGAGTTGTAACAACAGATCAAAACCGCTTGCTGGCTGTGCCTTGGCGTTCAATATTGACTAGGGGGAATAGATTGATCAATTGACCAACATCCGAAGACATATGCTACCTTCGTCGGTAAACGGATATAGGGGATGAATGTGTGTTTTTATAGGTTCCCAGCCGCTTTGATTAACTAACTTTAACGAAATAATTAGTCTATATTCTGACGATTCCAATATCTGGTGGGGAGCAGGAATTGAGCGAATAGCGTTTTCAGCAAATGATGAGCGAGAACATAGTACAGCTCGTACAATCCAAAATGATTACTATGCCGGATATATCCCCGCTACACAGGACTTCTGTGTGATAGCCTTATATGAATGTCGCAGCAACGAACCATTTACCTGACGGAAAAACCATTTCCGCCAATATAGAATACCAGCTCAGCTTTACCCAAAACATTGGGGGCTTTCAAGGGTTTAAGACTAGCTATGAATTTACTGTTCCGATATTTGGCCCCAACGTTTGAAACGAAGGGGGGGGCTGACAATTCCCAAAGCTCTGGAAGTCAGATAGGAGCATGAGGACGCTTTATTAAAAACCGCAAGAATCGTGAAGTATAGCAGCTGATACTCGAACTGAAAATAACTGTTGAAGAAATTCTTGCGTAAATCTTTAATTTGGATATTCCCGGAATTTTATGAACATTTCAAGGTAAGGTAATTTTTTTCTCCGAGGTCTGGTGCAAAAAAAGGAGTCTTTAGGCAGTTGTTGTTGATCGAGCTATCTATTCATAATAGTGCATATCTAAAATTCGCTTATTTTGTATTCTAATTATCAACTTAACAAGACTCTACCAATTGAATTAAGTATAAGAATAGAAATGATTTGATATAGCACGCCAATAAACTTTTCATGCGAAGACATTTTATCCATATAAAAATATTATTAATATTTGCTAACAGAATTATTTTTGATCAAATGGCAATTACAAATGGAAAACTGCTACTATATTTACAAGAAGCTTAAGAAAAAGAGTCTCAAGGTTTATAAACATCTTGATGGAAGTTAGAATTAATTCCATAAAATTGCGGAATATTTGAAGAACAAGGACAAGACCGAATTGCTAATTCGTTTCTTACTTTCGAAATTGAATACAGCAATGTAATTGATAAAATAACCCATTGATTTTTGTACATTAGAGAAGCGAGCGCATATGGCAAAAAATGACACTATCATATTAGACAGTATTCTTGACGAAAGAATTAGAATGAAACTACCCTCTGAAAAGAGAGATGAATCATTTGAATTCTTAGCTGTTGAACAAATATTAAAAGATATGAGTCTTTCAAAAGACGACATTTTAGCGGGCATAGTTGATGGGAGAAATGATGGCGGGATTGATGCAATGTATATATTCGTTAATGGCCTTCTGCTTTCCAATGTAAATTCCTTAAATTGGCCAAGAACCAATATTGAATTAGAAGTTCAAATCGTTACATGCAAACATCATGAAACATTTAAGCAGGCTCCATTAGATAATATCATCGCTACCCTCTCCGAAATATTTGACTTTAAAATTAGTTACGAACAGCTGCGCGGGAAATATAATAGTGAATTGTTAAGGTTACGTGATTTACTTAAAAACGCATATAAAAAATTAGCTTCAAAAATTTCATTATTTAATATTAACATATCTTATGCCAGCCGAGGCGATACCACTAGTATCGGCGAATCAATAATTTCGAGAGGCGAGCAAATTATCTCTGTATGCGAAAATTTGTTTAATGACTGCAAAACAGCGATGCTGTATTTCGGAAGTACCGAGCTAGTTAAGTTATACCGAAAAGTTCCTAATTTTTCTTTAGAATTGCGTTATCATTCAGTGTTGGGAAAGGGTGAGCGATACGTATTATTATGCTCGTTGACATGCTATAATAAATTTATAACTGATAGTGCAGGAAAACTAAGGAGGTATTTGTTCGATTCTAATGTTAGGGACTTTATGGGGCTTAATAGAGTGAATGAAGATATCAAGGAAACATTACTCGACGATAACTCGCCTGATTTTTGGTGGTTAAATAATGGGATAACAATTCTAGCCACATCTGCCCAAGTCATTGGAGATTTCATTCATTTGGAAGACATTCAAATTGTGAATGGCTTGCAGACAACTGAATCAATATATAAATACTTTTCTGCGGATGAAAAGGACAAAAATGACAGATCCTTATTAGTAAAAGTAATCGTTTCAAAAGATCCAGACATCCGTGATTCGATTATTAGGGCAACTAACAATCAAACAAATGTTGAGCTATCAGCTTTGCATGCGACTGATAAAATTCAGAGAGATATTGAAGACATTCTATTTCGCAATAAAATTTATTACGAACGGAGAGTTAATTATTATTTTAACCAGGGGATTCATCCCTCAGCGATAATTACGCCACTATATTTAGCCTCTGGTTATTTAAGTTTAATATTAAAAAATCTCTTGCAGGCACCACAATTGAAATCTAGATTCATGCGTGATCCTATCAAGTACGAAAGAATTTTTTCTGAAAAAGTCTCTATAAATGTTTGGCCCTCAATTGCTATTATTCTAAAAAAGACAGATTCATTTTTGACAAAATCAAGGAATGCTAGAAAAGGCATTACTGATAAATATTTAAAACGATGGCGACACATCACTGCGTTTATAACCGTCTCAAGGTTGATCGGAAAATTCGATTTCAATGCCAATGATTTAATAGATTTAAATATCTTAACATTTTCAGATCAAGAGCTAGAAAAGACTTGGGCATTTCTTCAATCCAGATATGTTGACCTAGATAACAAATTACTTAGTCAAGGTGAGGCATTTAGTCTAATTAAATTTGCTGAAAGCGAATATAATATTGTGGGAATTGATCGTATGTTTGCGAATTTAGGTCGAACTGCAAGAGGCATTACCAACGATTTAGCCGCGTGTCATTCTCAACTTCAAGTTGAAGATCCAAAATTATTTTTGGAACAAGTTTACCAAAATTTGGATTTTAATAAAGGAGTAAGTATTTCGAAGAAGGAGGTTGCCATGAAATTGAAATGCTCTCTTAGTGCGGTCAATTTGGCTTTGAGGATTATTAAATATGAAAAACTTATTGGGAATACAAATTTCGATTAAAGTTAAATCTTAATGATTGAGCCAGATCTTTGTTCCTTCTTAATTATGCATTTGATAAATGTACTTCTTTGGAGTATAGTTAAACATTATTAATTCAATAACCTGTTTTGCTCATTTTTTGAAGTGAGTTAGGTTGAGGGTACTCGCTTAATGCTAAAACACTCGCTCATTATCAAGCGCAGCGTTTGAGGCTTGAGGCACATTTCCAGCTTTGTGGCATCTTTCTTAGTCCGTTCTATAATCAGGGTCTCCATCTCATACCATAGTGGTAGTACATCCTTGAGCTTTCGAAACTTCGATTCGACCAGCATGTTATAATAAGGGGTATGATTAATCTGGCTACCGAAAATGTATGCCTGGTAAAATGTCATCCGCCTTATGTCATAAGCCTCCAGGTGAAGCCTCTCGTAAACGATATAAAATATCCATTTCCTGAATTCCGTATTGCTTATCAAACGGCAAAACCTCTTTATAGAACAAAGAGGCTGCAAAGAATTGCATCGCGAACTGATTGTCCCCCTTTTCTGTTGAATATTTTGTGGGATTGCTTTTGTGTTGCCACAAATCATCGGTATAGAACAGATGAAATAATCTGTTACGTTTTATTAAGTAAATTGAGAGTACCCTTCCACTGAAACACCAGCAAAACTTATCAGGATTTTGTACTGTGTTTTGTACTGTACATTTCTGAAGAATACCTTTTCGCGTACCCGCATAAAGAAACACTGATTGTGATTACAAGCAAAAAAGCCGCATCCTGATTTAGAATGCGGCTTAAAGCAGTACCATAAAGTTGAGTGACAAAGCCGCGAAATTCCGCCATGCGGGAGGGACCCGTCAAATTTCTTTAAAATGAAAAAAGCGACATTGCTGTCGCTTTTAGTGCCCGAAAGGGGACTCGAACCCCTATCCACTATACGTGGACTAGACCCTGAATCTAGCGCGTCTACCAATTTCGCCATCCGGGCAGCAATTGAAGTACGCCCGGGTGGATTCGAACCACCGACCCCCAGCTTAGAAGGCTGATGCTCTATCCAATTGAGCTACGGGCGCATGTGCTGTAAAATTTCGAATATTTTCTATGAACAAGTGTCGGGGCGGCAGGATTCGAACCTGCGGCCTTCTGCTCCCAAAGCAGACGCGCTAACCGGGCTGCGCTACGCCCCGAAATTAAATACTACATACTTATAATAAGAACAAATTTTTCGATTCTCCCGCGAACCTGTGACCTCCCCGCCAGAAGCGGGACGGACTAACCGGGCTGCGCTACGCCCCGAATACATACTAACTCACATTAGCATAGTAATTTAATCATTTTTTCCATTTATTCAAATCAAATTGCATTCAGCACTGTATGTTTTATGGAACTGCCTTTTTTGAGCAGGATGCAAATGAAAAATCAGTGGCAAATTAACAACCAGCGCCAGATGATTCATCGATTTGTTTTCCAGGTTGCGCTGGTTCGCCCGCCTTCGGGGACGTAAAATTCGAGTGATTTATTCTCCGCGGGGTTCCCCCGCGCCCCGCAAGACGGGATGAGACAGTTATTCACATTGTGCCCTTGTCAGGGCACCTTTTTAGTTATATCTACCCCAAGGGAGGAATAGGTCTAAAAAGGGGAGCAACGTATTTGGAATGCTTAGGAATATTTTTTTGATAATCGAGGCAGGTTAACTATTTCCGCCATAAGATATTTTGCATTGCCACTTAAATTTCAGATGAACCTTGAGCAGGGCAGCAAATTCTCCCCTTTTTGTCTGGAATAAAGCTAAACGGACAATTGTCTAAATAAATAATATGAGTTTTGGCTCAATTTGTCACTAAATCCTATAGGAACAGCTTTTAAGGTACTGGAATGAATAAACTCGAACAGTTCACAATATCGTTGTTTTGCCTGGTTTCGTTGGCTTACGCGGGGTGCAGCGATACTGAAATAGCTAGTAAATGGCTCGACAGAGCCATTAAAATTGATGGAAAGAACACCGAATGGGAAGGGGGCACCCTTATAAAAGAGGTCAATGCCTCTCTTGCTGTTTGCAACGACGAACATTTCCTCTATCTCAGCCTGACCTCCGGGAATGAGGCCTTATTACAGCATATGCTTATGGGCGGACTTACCGTCTGGTTTGACCCAATGACCGGTTCCAAATCCGTAGTGGGTATTCGCTATCCGCTCCCTATAGCTATGCCGGATATGATGCCTCCCATGGAAGAGCGTGAGGGGGAATTTAAGCCTAACCAACGGATAACTATTTCGCTTGACAAACTGGTTGAATTTCAAGTGCTGAACAGCGACAAAAAAGTTGTGGAAAGCCTGCTGCTCCCCACCTCAAAGGAAATTGCATTGAAACTGGGAAAAGACAAGAATGGCTTTACGTATGAGCTGCGCATACCTTTTTCCGGGTCACCTTCTTCACCGCTTGTGCTGGCAACCGACACTGCAAAAACAATCCGTATTGGACTTGAAACTTCAAAGGTTGAACAAGGCCCCATGGGTCCGCCGATGGGCGGAGAGGGAATGGCGGGCGAAAACATGGGACCACCTCCTGATGGTGACGGTCCCCCGATGGGTGGCATGCCTCCCGGTGGCAGAGGCTCAGGTTCAGGCAAGCAGGCATCTCTTGATGTCTGGTATAACGTAAAGCTCAGTTCAATTAAGTAATTGGTTATATGTCAGAGAAAGTAGTAAAAATTTTATGAATTCACTGTTGCGTGAATATAAGCTTATGGAACAAATACACAGAAGTTTAATCGATTATTACGAACTGCCGGTCGTGGATATAAAAGCTGCAAAAAGATTCTATGAAACGGTTTTTGGCTGGGAATTCATAGATGAGGGTCGCGATTGCTGCAACTATGCAAACAGAAGAATGGTACTCAGCCTTACAACCATGCACCCATCAAAACAGGAATACCGGCTGCCTGTGATATATGTACCTGATATAGAAAATGTCACCCGGCTGATAACAGCGAACGGAGGTCTCATAACACTGCAGCCCTATGATGTGCCCTGCGGCAGAAGCTTTCACTTCCAGGATCCCAACGGCAATGAGCTGATAGCGTGGACAGAGATTGCAACGCCTGCGCAATTGTGGAAACGCAGAATCAATAGTGTTGAATAGAGAGGGATGGGGGATGGTGACTGTTTAGTGTATAAATAACATGGATGCCGATGCTGGGTTCCAACGATTCTGTTGAGATAATCTCAACAGAATTTAAATGTCCCCGAACCGAATATCCTTCTATAAAATAACCGGTTCGGGATAAAAGGAAAGGCTGTGGCAGCCGACTTAGCGCATGTTCTTCATGCCTGTTTCAACTTCTTCGCACACCCGCTCAAACACTTCCTCAAACGAACCTAAGCCGTCAATGGTGGTAACGCCTCTGAGTTGTTTATATTTATTGATAACCGGAACGGTTTTGCTTTCATGTTCTTTGAGCCGTCTCACAATTTGCGTTACACTGGTATCATAGGGCAAACTCTTACCGGATTTTCCCCGTTCATCCAGCCGGAGAATAAGATCGAGCGGGGGAACTTCCAGCTCTATGATTTTGGAAATGGTAGTGTCGTGCTTCTGCAGCAGACCGTCCAGAATATATGACTGCACAAGGGTTCTTGGAAATCCTTTAAAGATGAATCCCTTAACATCTTTGCTGCTGTCAAGCCGCTGTTCAATAATGTCCACCACCACTTCATCGGGGACCAACTGGCCGTCTTCATAGGCTGCTTTAATGTGTTTTCCTATGGTGGTATTGTTAACGATCTCCTGTTCGAGAATTCTTCCGGTTGCTATGTATTCAAATCCATATTTTTCAACAAGTGCCTTGCCGTGATGCCCGCGTCCCGAGCCGGGATAGCCGAACAGAAGAATATTAAACCAGCGTTTCCGCAATATGTCTTCAATAACCGTTTCAATTTCAACGGTCACATCGGAAACTTCTTTGGTTCCGTCAACTTCAAAGAAGATACCCTTCTCTTTATAGAATTTCAAAACCGGTAACGTTTTATCGTAGTATTCACGCAGCCGTTGGCGGATGACGATATCGTTATCATCAAGACGGCCGGAACTTTCGCCGCGGCGCAAGAGACGTTTTACGGACAGCTCTTCAGGCACATGGATTGAGATGAGACACGTAAGTGTGGTGTGCAGCTTCATCATCAGTCCCTGAAGAATATACGCCTGCACGTAAGTACGTGGAAATCCGTCGAACAGGAATCCATTAGCGTGCGGGTTTTCGGTGATGGTGTTTTCGATGATCTGTACGATAATTTCGTCTGATACCAACTGACCTGCTGCGATATAGCTCTGAGCTTCCTTGCCCAGTTTGGTTTTATTGGCAATTTCTTTTCGGAGCAATTCTCCGGTTGAGATATAAAAGAGTTGATATTTATTTATAAGAAATTCTGACTGGGTTCCTTTTCCGGCTCCCGGGGGTCCGAACAATGCGATGTTTAACATAGCCCTACTCTGCTTATTGTATTTTGGGTAGTCTGCTCCTGCCTCATTGTCCGGTGAATTAGATAAAAGGCAGACAAAAGGTGGATCAGAGCTACAACGTTTTTTTCATAGATTAATTTAATAAATATCACATACAATGCATACTCCGGGATAAGTAATTTTCACCTTATTCTGTTCCGTCACGCGGAAACCGGAAAATATCTTGTAGGGCTTTTCATTTTGATATGAACAAGCCGCGGAATCTTCGGGGTATTTGCTTCTCCAATGGCTTTTCCCTTTCCAAAGCAAGCCAGTCAATCTGCACTCGCTTTGGGTGCTGATAACTCTTTGTTTTCCGGCCAAAACCGCACTTTTTCATTTTACTGACGTTTTGCGTAAAACACCTTTTGCCAGGCAAAAAAAACTGTTGACAATTGACTGAATAATACGCTATTTTAGAATCCGGAGTTTAAGCGTTTACTTAATCGATAAAGCAAACGGTTCCTTGGGCTAATCTTATGGAATTTCCGGTATCGAGATTACTACACAGCAAAAAAGAAATACTACCATGGTAAAAGGTTCATCGATTTTTTGTCCTGTTAAGCATGTGCCCGCTCTATTACCGGTTGTTTCCAGAACAAGCCGGCGGGGGAATAAAGTGTCCTTCGAATCATTTGCCTACCACAAAAACAGGTTGAATTGCTTCAAGGTCTATCTAAGATTTACTAGTTCAGATTTCGCTACACAATAAAAGTACTGTACGTCAGTTTCGTTCCCGGAAAATAATTAACAATAAAGTATACATAAGGTGATATGATGAAGCAGCTCTACACATTATTTCTGGCAATGAGTCTTCTGTTGCTATTTTCTGCCTCAGTCCAGGCACAAATTCTTGAAGGTTTTGAGACGGGTTTGCCGACAACGGCACCAACTGTTGAAACCGATGTAACGCTGGGGTCAGGAACCTGGTCGCTTATGGGTGGAGTAAGGTCAACAAATCATTATGCCGGAACTTATGGACTTCGTTTAAGCAAGAACGGATATATAACGACACCGGTGTTAAGCAACGTTATTTCAATTTCCTATTATATTAAACCCAGCGGCGCATCAACGGCTACCCTGCAAAAATCGGTTAACGGTGGTGCATATACAACAGTAGGCACACAGAGCATTTCGTCCGGTGCCTATCTTATGATGACATTCCCCATCAACGATACCAGCAGCAATATACGCTTGCGCATCATCAACACAACATCAAACAATCACGATGTTGATCAGGTAAGTATTTCAACCAAAGCAACTATACCGGGAATGACCGTATCAGCGGAGTCGCTTCCATGGTTTGGGCTCATTCAGGCGGGCAGCACATCTGCATCAGCAAGCTTCACGATCTCCGGAATAAATCTTTCACAAAATCTTAACGTCACTCCCCCTGCCGGATTTCTGGTAAGTAAAGACAACACTACTTTTGCGGCAACACTTGCATTAACTCCGGTGAGCGGAACTGTTGCGACAACAACAGTATACGTTCAGTTTGCCCCGGCGACAGCTTCCGGCCTGGCCAAAGGTGATATAATGCTGGAAAGCACAGGTGCTTCATCACAGGTTGTTTCAGTCAGCGGAACGGCTATTGGAACTGAGCCAACGGCCCAATCTGCAATCGCAATCAGTAATGTTACCGGCAATACAATGTCAATCAGCTTTACGGGAGGCAACGGAAAAAACAGGTTGCTCATTGCCAAAGCAAACAGTGCAGTTGATTGGACACCTGCAGACGGCATAAGATATTCAGGAATCAACAGTGATTTTTCTGTTGCAAGCGATCAGGGTAATGGAAATGTTGCCGTGTTTGCAGGAAGTGCAAGCAATGTAACCATTACCGGTCTTGCAGTTGGCACCAAAGTTTATTTCGCCTCTTTTGAGTATAATGGTGATGCGGCCAGTTCAGAAAACTATCTTACCACAAATCCCGGCACCGGTTCGGCAACAACGCTTGAAGTAGCCGGACTATTTGCTACCCCAACCTCACTGGTTTTTGGAAATACAGTAAAGCTGATGGTTTCAGCGGAAAAGACCTATGCGCTTTCAGGTGCATTCCTCACTCCCGAAAACGGTTCAATAACAGTTACTGCTCCAAACGGTTTTGAAGTATCAACAACATCCGGCAGCGGGTTCGGCACTTCAGCCAGTGTATCGTATACAAACAGCAAACTGTCTGGCACCTATGTTTATGTCCGCTTCAGCCCAACAGCCATAGCGCCTTTCGGCGGTAATATCACCAATGTTGGCGGCGGCGCATCGTTGAATGTTGCGGCAAGCGGCACCGGCATTGACAGTTCAATACTCTTCATAAAGACCTACTATGTTTCGCCGACGGGAAAAGACACCAACCCGGGAACAATTGACGCCACGTTCTACAGCGTTGCAACTGCAGTTGCATTGGCACAGGCAGGCGATACCATTTATATGCGAGGAGGTACCTACTCCTATGGCACAAAGGTAGATCTGGCGCAGTCCGGCGCTGCCGGGAAAATGATATGCCTGTTAAATTATCCGGGCGAACTTCCCGTGCTCGATTTTTCAACTCAACCATATGGTGCAGCAAACCGGGCATTCCTGCTGACCGGCGATTACTGGAACATTAGAGGTTTGGAAATTATGCATGCGGGTGATAATGCAATCAAGCTCGAAGGAAACTACAATATCATCGAGAGATGTGTACTCCATCATAATGGCGATACAGGCATTCAACTTGGGTTCGCACACGAAACGGAAAACCCGAACGGCGCCATGTGCTCGAATAATCTGATCCACAATTGTGACTCGTACATGAATTTTGATCCGGACAGCAACGGTGGCGATGCCGACGGTTTTGCCTGCAAGATGCATAACGGAAAAAACAACGTGTTCCGCGGATGCCGTTCATGGCACAATTCAGACGACGGCTGGGATCTGTTCGAAACAGATTGGTCCGTGTATATGGACAGTTGTTGGACCTGGCATAACGGCGACAAAGCCGATTTCGGCGGTGTTGCAGGAAACGGTAACGGATTCAAACTCGGTGGTAACGGCACCGGCGGTAACTCCAAAGGCATTCATTATGTAACCAATTGTGTCGCATTTAATACCGCAGTGCGCGGCTTCGATCAGAACAGCCATCAGGGAGGTATTTCCATTAAAAGCAGCCTGTCTTTTGGCAATGCCTATAATTTCATGTTTGAGAAATCATCATCTTCCGGCGTGACCAACGAAGTTATCAATTGCGCAGAATTTGGCCACAAGGGAGCAATGGCATATGAATTTGATGCTTCATTTACTTTAACCAACAACACCTGGACACTGTCCATCCCCTGTTCAGCTTCCGATTATCAGGATATAACAGAGGCGGGAGCCATGGCTCCCCGTGAAGCAGATGGTAGTTTACCACATAATGGTTTTGCCAAACTGGTTTCCGGAAGCGGATTAATTGACAAAGGAACCAATGTCGGATTGCCTTATGCGGGTTCTGCTCCTGACATTGGTCCATTCGAATATGGGAAAATTATTGTATCGGTGAACGACGTTCAGCCTAAAGCAACATCATTTGCGCTTTCACAGAACTATCCCAATCCGTTCAATCCTTCAACGGTGATCAATTATCAGATACTCACCGACAATGTGGTCTCGTTGAAAGTGTATGATATGCTGGGAAAAGAAGTAAAGACTCTGGTTAACGAATACAAGCATGCGGGCTCGTACAGTGTAACGTTTGATGCCCATAACCTGACCAGTGGAATTTATCTTTACGAATTACGGGCTGGATCGTTTGTTCGCATGAATAAAATGATCTTAATGAAATAGAGCCATAATTACGCAATGATGAAATTCAGGTATCTCGCATACTTTGGATTACTGCTCTACGCACAAACGGCGTTTGGGCAGACAATCAGTACGGGTGTAAGCATGTCAACCTATGTTGCTGCTTCACCCGGCGTTTTGCTGGATAAAGGCGGCGTGAAAATATTTAACGGCGGGTTCGGTTCCGATCTCGCCATCCGGAAAGGGGAGCCGGGGTATTTTTATATTATAACCGACCGGGGGCCAAATGTTGATGCCAGCAAGAGTTCACAGAAAGTTTTTGCAGTTCCTTCTTTCAACCCGCAGATAGGAAAATTCATAATTGATGGCGATTCGATTCGCCTGGTTTCGGTTGTTGGTCTGAAAGATACGAAAGGTAGACTGCTTACCGGATTACCCAATCCTGAAGGGACCGGGGGTACCGGTGAAATCCCCATTGACCTAAACCAAAAAGTCCTGGCAACCGACAGCCTTGGAATTGATTCTGAAGGTCTTGTCGCCATGGAAGACGGCTCTTTTTGGGTGAGCGATGAATACGGTCCGCACATAGTTCATTTTGCCGCAGACGGAAAAATGCTGGAACGGGTTAACCCCTTCAGTTCACCGCGTTCAATTCCCAAAGTTTTCACGACACGACAGCCAAACCATGGCATGGAAGGCCTGACGATTCTTCCTGATGGCATGACACTGATCGGCATGATACAATCGCCGCTCTATAACCCCACGAAAGATGATACGAAAAGTTCACGAATTGTCCGTGTTCTAAGCTACAACAGCATCACCGGCACATCGAAACAATACGCCTATGTTCTTGAAAACACATCGAACGATATCAGCGCCATAACCGCGCTTGACAAAAACACTATGCTGGTGGTTGAGCGTGATGGGGACATGAAGTACGGTTCCACTAAATCCCAGTTTAAAAATATCTACAAAATTTCAATCGCGACCGCAACCGATATCAGCGATCCCGCGAATAAACCAAACGGACTGCTGTTTAGCGGCAAAACAATTGAACAACTTAACACGGCATCAGGTCTGAAAGGAAAAGGAATTACTCCCGTAACCAAAACACTGCTGTGTAATTTACTGGATTATGGTTTTCTCCACGATAAACTCGAAGGGCTGGCGGTTATTGACAACTATACGTTAGCCGTTTCAAATGATGATGATTTCGGCATAACGTCTGATGGGGACAATGGCATAGAAGCAAAAATGGTTCCGACGGCAAACTCCGGTGTTTCCTTTATTGACCGGAATGAGCTTTCAATAATCAAACTGACATCACCGCTGACCCCCGTTGCGGACAACAGAAATAGTGACAAAGCGGCGAATTTTACTCTGGAACAGAATTATCCAAACCCTTTCAATAATGCAACCGTGATTCGTTATCACCTGGCGGCTAATGCTTTAGTTACGGTAAAAGTATATGACTTATTGGGAAACGTAGTTGCGGTACTAACAAATGTATATCAAAACGCAGGCGATCATACAGTGCCTTTTGAAACAGGCGGACTCGCAAGTGGCGTTTATTATTACGCATTATGCGCCGGTGAAATGCGCATTGTTAACAAGATGATTTTACTCAAATAGTATTTGTTCATGTGCTGAAAAGACAAAACATGAATAACCGTATCATCCTGTAACGCGGAGCATGGGTGCAAGCCCACGGTAGCCTGCTTAAGAGTTACCCGTCTCTGAACAAGGGAAGAACTAAATGCATTAATTGGTTTAAATCAGCAGGCCAATAGATGCCTACGGTGTACGGAGCTAGGAGGAGGTAACTTCCCGTTCTCACGGGAATGACACCGGCCTGAGAGCCTGTTAATTTGACACATGCGCGCAACGGCGTGATGGGAATGACAATTGACAACGGAATTCAGGGGACACAGGAAACGGAATAGTATAGTACAGAATATACAAATGAAAGATAAGGTCCGGTTGCAGCCATGTTATGCAACAGAATAACAAGTGTAAGAAACAGTAAAAATTAATTTTACAGGAACGTTATGAAAATCAGATTCTGTTTTTGGTCGCTCGTTTTTATAGCAACACTTTCCGGGGCAGTGTTTGCGCAACAGCATTTTATTATTCAGGCGGAAGACGCAACAACCATTCAAGGCAAAATTGCCACTAACCATAATAACTATACCGGCTCCGGCTTTGTTGATGGAACCAACGCGGCTGGAGCATATATCGAGTGGAAATTCAGCATTAAAGATGCAGGACTTGATTCGCTTTTTATCTATTACTCACATGGAAAGACCGGTGACCGGTCAATGTCTATCACCCTAAATGACAGCGTGGTAGTTCCGTCAATGAGTTTTAATCCCACGGCAAATTATGACACATGGGTAGCCAATGTTGCCATAATCCCGCTTCATAAGGGTGGAAATATTTTGCGGCTTACCGCATTGACCTCGGATGGCGGACCGAATCTGGACAGAATTGAAATAGCAGCGGAAGCCGGTGCCATGCAATATGAACTTACTTCAAAAGTGGTTGGCAGAGGATCCATTGTCAGAAACCCTAACTCGCAGTTTTATGATATGGGAACAGTTGTAACACTTACTGCGGTTCCCCAGACCGGAGCCGGATTTGAATCATGGACAGGCGATAAAACCGGGAACACAAATCCAGACACCATTATCATGAATTCAAACCGTTCAGTGACAGCAAACTTTGTTTCATTCATACATGCTTCTGTTTATGTCTCTCCTGACGGAAATGACTCAACTGCCACCGGCACTCTTGAACAGCCCTATTACTCACTTGCAAAAGCAGTTGATGCGGTTCAACCGGGCGACACCATTTATATGCGCGGCGGAACGTATAACTACAAAGCTACCATCTTTTTGTCAAAGGCCGGTTCAGCCACCTCTCCGTTTGTCGTAACTGCCTATCAGAATGAAAAGCCCGTACTCAGTTGGGCAAGTTGGGTTCCAGCCAACGAAACGGAACGCAGCAATGGAAGAGCCATTAAAATTACCAACTCGGCAAAATACTGGTATCTGAAGAAACTGGAGATCTGCTACGCCCCTGACAACGGAGTGAAATGTGAAGGCTCCCATACAACCTTTGATCAATGCATCTTTCATCACAATGGCGATGGCGGCGTTCAGATAGGGCTGGGAAAAGATTCGCTTTCATCAAACCCTGATCCGGAGAACTACGCTGCTTATAACCGCGTCATTAATTGCGACGCATATCGCAATGCAGATCCCGGAACCGACTATGAAAACGCCGACGGATTTTCCTGCAAATTATATGCGGGCAAAGACAATTATTTTTATGGCTGCCGTGCATGGGAAAACTGCGATGATGGCTGGGATTGTTACCAGACAGAATATCAAATAACCATTGAACGCTGCTGGACCTGGCATAACGGTGACCCATCGCAATGGGGTTTCAGTTCGTTCAATGGTGACGGAAACGGATTCAAGCTCGGCGGCAACGACACACCCTGCCCCATCACCATCAAAAACTGTGTTGCCTTTGATTCACCCTACGGCGCAATGTGCTGCTTCAACGACAACAACAATGGTGCACCGGTCACCGTGCTCAACTGCACGGCATGGGGCGGCGGCAAAGATTTTAAATTGCAGACTATGGCGCATGTACTCAAGAATAATCTGGCCTTTGATCCAAAGTCAGGAGCAAGTTTCACGCGTGATCTTTCAGCAACAGCAATTTCCGTCAACAACTCATGGGATCTCAAGACTGTTACAGCCGGCTATGATGATTTTGTCAGCACCAGTGTTACTGATGCAATTGCACCGCGCGAAGCTGACGGAAGCCTGCCAAACAACGGCTTTGCCAAACTGAAAGCTGGAAGTGACATGATTGATAAAGGCGTTGATGTCGGATTGCCGTTCGTGGGTGCAGCTCCTGACCTGGGCGCCTATGAATATGGATTGGCTGTCGATGTTAAGACCCAGCTTCCCAGAATCGCATCATTCTCATTAAGCCAGAATTACCCTAATCCTTTTAATCCCACAACTATGATTGGCTTTCATCTTTCGGAAGCAGGAAAAGTATCGATGAAAATTTTTGATGTGATGGGAAAAGAAGTAATCACGTTGGTTGATGGCTATAAACCCGCAGGCGAATATACCGTGCAGTTTAACGGAAACGGACTGGCAAGTGGTATATATTATTATGAACTGCGCACAGGTTCTGCAGTCAAAACAAATAAAATGATGTTGCTTAAGTGAGACACCCCTGTCCAGGCGGAGAATAATGTCAACTTAGCGCTAATGTAAAGGACCAAACAAGCGGAGTTCGAAGCAGACAGCTTCGCGCTTTCGCGGGAATGACAAGCGCTAACTTATTTTATACGGTTGACATTATCGCATAGTTGGGGACTTCCTGGTGAAGCGGGATACTCAGAGGTAATTTTATATATCTGGTAAAGCAAAGTCTGTCATAAAATCGGCAGAATATATTGAATAACTCATATTACGCAAAACCGGAGATTGAATAGCCACGACTTTCAGGTCGTGGGATAGATGTACCCTCTAAATATTGGCTTTAGCCACTAATAGAGCTAAAATTTGTGGCTAAAGCCGATTTCGGCGGTTGAGAATGACCCACCTGCTGAAGCCCGTGGCAAGTCCGTTGGAATCGTTGCGTAACATGTGTGAATAATACATTTTGAAATAATTGCTAAAGTGAATGATGTTAAACATTTTACTTGATACACCAGTTTTAAGCTGTGCCCTGAAAGGGCACCACATAACCATAGACCCCAGGAAACCCATGGCCAGGGTATGCTGTGAAAACAGCGCAACCCTGAGTAGCGGATACAAGCAAAAAGCACGTAATACTGCATTGGCTTCACAACTGGAAATAAACTTCAACACTGTCAGCAGCAGACCAATTTATAAAACATGGATCAAACTGGAAAGAGCACAGCGATAAGCATGAATAAAATACTGTTTCTGTTAATGCTGTGCACCCTGCAATACATCTATGGCGAAAACGCCAACATCATTGTTGCACTTGATGGCTCAGGAAATTTCACCAGCATACAGAATGCAATTAATTCTGTAGCACCAAAAAATCAACAAAACGTTACCATTCTCATCAAGAACGGGATCTATAACGAAAAGATCTACGTCACCAACAGCCATATATCATTGGTTGGTGAGGACCGGGACAGCACACGCATTTTCTTTGCGCAAGACCGGAGCAAATGGACCAGCGCAAACCCCAAGCTGGGCGATTATGGCGCAGCGACCGTCAATATTGACAGCAATGTGACTGATATTGTTTTCGCAAACCTGACTATTTACAATAACTATGTTTATTCACCCAGCAGCGTGGGCTATGCGTTCACAATGCGGGACCGGAACAGCTGTAACCGGGTAAGCATCATTAACTGCAACATATGGAGCGACGGGAAAGACACCATTGCGCTCTGGAATTCCACCGCCGGTATGTACTATCACCTTGATTGCGACTTCAGGGGATATGTTGACGCAGTCTGCCCCCGCGGCTGGTGCTATATTGGCAACAGCACCTTTTATGAAACCAAGACAGCAGCCATGATCTGGCATGAAGGCGTATCGGGCACCACGCAAAAGTTTGTATTGCGCGATGGCAGTTTTGACGGCGCGCCCTATTTCCAACTGGGCAACAGTCAGGGCGCAGCGGTGTTCTATCTGCTTGACTGCATATTCTCAAAACGAATGAAGGATGCCGCAATCAGTGGGGGGACAAAATATTTTTATAACTGTCATATGGACTCTGTTGCGGATTATTCCTGGCTGAAGGACAATCTAGCCTCAGCACCCGGATCACCTGCACCGAATGTGCCAACCGCAAAATGGACTTTTGACAATGTTTGGGACCCCGAGAACACGATGCCTCCGGTTATGCCTTTTGCTGCAATACCGCAGCCGCGGCATAAGGCTTACGCCGTTACACCTTCGGGTTTATCGCTGAAATGGATTGCCGCAAGAAATGCAAATTCCTACAATGTCTACCTGGGAAAGACAACAGCACCGGCCTTGATAAAAAATCAAACTGCGGTAACCTGCTCAGCCGGGCAACTGGAAAGCAATACAACCTATTATTGGCGCGTTGATGCAATTACCGACTTCGGTACTGTCGCAGGAAAACTCTGGAAATTTACAACAGGTGCTGCAACCGGGACTTCTGATGCCGATGAACCATTGGTTAAAAAGTTCGCGTTATTACAGAATTATCCGAACCCGTTTAATCCGTCAACGGTCATCCATTATTCTCTGGCAGTTGCCGGCAAAGTAACCCTGAAGGCTTATAATATTCTTGGCAATGAAGTTGCCTCGCTGGTGAATGAGGAAAAACCGGCAGGGAATTATTCCGTATCGTTTAACGCGTCCTCACTGCCAAGCGGAATGTACATGTGCTCGCTGCAGGCAGGTTCACAGAAGAAAGCTATCAAGATGTTACTGGTAAAATGACAGCCACATCATGGTTAGCATATAGTGAAGTTGAAGTAATGAAAGTACACGGTCCCTTCGGGAACACGGATTGGAACGGATAATCACATATCCGGGATATAAGAGATCACAGTCATCGTACTGTGAAACAGAAAAGAGCTTTTTTGATTAAATAATTCAAACTATTTATGGAACGCAACTGATGAAGAACCTATTGTTACGGAGTTCAATTTTAGCTTTGCTGCTGTTATGCAATACCGCAGCTTTTGCACAGATTGTCGAAGGATTTGAAACGGGCGTGCCCAGCGCACCGTCCACCGCAACTGATGTAACCTTAAGTTCCGGTGTGTGGACCCTGTATAAGTCAGGGCAAACCGCAACCAAGCATACCGGAAGTTATGGACTCCAAATCAATTCAGGGTCAAGTGATTCATCCTCTGCAACCGCACCCGTTATGAACAGTGTGGGAACCGTAACGTTTTGGGGCAAGTGCGGCAGCGCCGGCAGTATTACCATATTAAAATCGGTAAACGGTGGAGGCTTTAGCGTTGTTACTGCACAAACCATGACGTCAACGTATACATCCTACACAGTCACCGTGAACGAAACATCCGATAAAGTGCGCATACGGTTTCGCAACGGACAAGGTACATCGATGTACATCGATGATGTAACCATTACGAACTTCACAGCGCCGTTTATGCGGCTTTCAACGACGAGCATTCCGAGTTATAATCTTGTTGTTGCAGGGAGCAGTTCTGCATCAGCAGCCTATACTGTTGAAGGTGTGCGCCTGACTGATACACTGCATATTAAAACGCCCAAGGGATTCCAGGTCAGCACAGACAATGTATCCTTCTTCCCATCATTGGATTTACTCTCTGCCTCTGGCATCGTTCCTGTAACAACTATCTACGCACGCTTTTCACCTGCTGAAGCATTCGGTGCAACGGCCGGAGTTATTTCGCACACCAGCACCGGAGCTGCCACTCTTGAGATAGCAGTAGACGGCAAGGCAATTGGAACTGAACCAACCACGCAATCAACACTTTCATTTGCCTATGTCAGCGGAAATTCAATGACCATAAATTTTTCCGGAGGAAATGGCGCGAACCGTGTTCTCGTTGCCAAAGCAGGAAGCGCACCAACCTGGCAACCATCAGATGGGAAAGATATTTCGGGAGTGAACAGCGATTTCACGTTTGCACTTGACCAGGGCAGTGGAAATAAAGTTGTCTGTGCCGGTGCAAGCGGAAGCGTAACGGTGACCGGTTTGACCGTTGCCTCCACGTATTACTTCGCGGTATATGAATATAACGGCAATGTGTCCGGTTCGCAAAACTATCTCCTCGTTTCTCCGGGAACGGGCAGCCAAACAACATTGTCGGTGCCGGGACTCAATGTTTCGCCGGCAACATTGGCATTCGGTGATGTTCCGGTTAATGGCACATCGAGAGAAAAGTTATTCTCGCTTTCCGGAAAATTTTTGACCCCGGTTGACGGATCAATCACTGTTACAGCACCGGCAGGATTTGAAATCTCTGCGACGACCGGAACCGGCTATTCCTCCTCCATCAGTGTCCCTTATACGGGCGGAACACTCAACGCCACTACTGTTTTCGCAAGATTCAAACCAACAACCATTTCAGCATATGCCGATGCCATCATACAAACCGGTGGCGGTGCCCCAACCTCCGCTGTTGCCGTTTCAGGCACCGGCAAGGAACTTTCATCATTCATCACGAGAGGAATTTTCTGCTCGCCGGATGGCAACGATGTTACCGCAACAGGCACCTATGATGACCCATTCTATTCGTTAGCAAAAGCAGTGGCGCTTGCTGCCCCCGGAGATACCATCTGGATGCATGGCGGAACTTATAAATATAAAGCAACGGTGTTTTTATCCAAAACCGGAACTGCAGCACTTCCATTTTCTATCATTGCCTATCCCGGGGAAAAGCCTGTTCTGGATTGGTCCGACTGGAAGCCTGCAAGCGAAAGCGAACGCGGCAACGCACGGGGAATTAAAGTTACCACTTCAGCAAGATACTGGACTCTGAAAAATCTTGAGATTTGCTATGCACCGGATAACGGTGTTAAATGCGAAGGCGGGCACACCACTTTCGATCAATGCTTCTTCCATCACAATGGCGACAGCGGCCTTCAGGTTGGTTTGGGAAAAGATTCGCTTTCGGCAAATCCTGATCCGGAAAACTTTGCAGCATACACCAAGGTTCTTAACTGTGATGCAACCCGCAATGCAGACCCAGGTACAGATTATGAAAATGCGGACGGTTTTGCCTGTAAGCTCTACGCTGGAAAAGGAAACTACTTTTATGGCTGCCGTTCCTGGGAGAACGTTGATGATGGTTGGGACTGTTATCAGACAAATTATGAAATTGTTATTGAGCGATGCTGGGCCTGGCACAATGGCGATCCTGCAATCTGGGGATTCACTTCTTTCAATGGTGACGGCAACGGATTTAAGTTGGGCGGAAATGGAACGCCCTGTCCGATTACCATTAAAAATTGCGTCGCCTTTGACAGTCCCTTTGGCGCCATGTGCTGCTTTAATGACAACAATAACGGTGACGTAATAACCGTGCTGAATTGTACCGCATGGGCAGGCGGTAAAGATTTTAAGATGCAGTCAAACCCGCACATTTTGAAAAACTGCATAGCGTTCGATCCTAAGTCCGGCGTGAAGTTCACTCATGACCTCTCGGGCTCGGCTATATCGGTCAACAATACCTGGGATCTTACCAGTCTGACGGCCAACTACGATGACTTTGTGAGCACAAGCGCCGCGGACGCCCTTGCGCCGCGCGAAGCCGATGGCAGCTTGCCCAATAATGGTTTTGCCAAACTGAAACCAGGCAGCGATTTGATCGACAAAGGTGTGGATGTTGGAATTCCTTTCTTCGGTTCTGCTCCGGATCTGGGCGCCTATGAATTTGACCCGACGGGCAATGTCGATAAACAGGATGTAAACGTTGCTTCTTTCCGTTTGGAACAAAATTATCCTAACCCGTTCAACCCAACCACGGTGATCAGCTATCAATTACCGGTTCAAGGCAAAGTCACACTGAAAGTATACTCCATTCTCGGGAAAGAAATCACGACACTGGTTAATGAAGAGAAACCCGCAGGGCAGCATCAATTCATGTTCAATGCATCGTACCTTCCCAGTGGCGTATACCTCTATTCGCTCAAGGCAGGAAACTATTCGGAAATCAGGAAGATGCTTCTCATTAAATAATATAATGAATATAGGAAATAGTCATTTAATGAAAATTTTTGTGGTTCTTCTGTTTGTGTTCTGTGCCGGGATCCAATTTGCAGCGCCAGGTGTTTCGGCAAGCACACCATCCGATACCGTGGTGACGTATGAAGCCTCCCCGGTCGGGTTTGCGTCAGTAAATGCTTTGGGACAGAACGGAACTACCGGAGGTGCAGGCGGCGACACTGTATATATTACAACCGGTGATGCCTTGTATACGTTTTTGGATGACCGCAAGGATCCTAATGGTACATTGCATTTGGCTCCAAAGGTCGTGGTTATTCAGGGGAAGATAACTTCAGCAAAAAAACAACTGGAAATAAAACAAACATATAACCTCACTTTCATTGGCAAAGGAACTGATGCCGCATTCGAAGGAACAGGATTGTTTGTAAAACAGAGCTATAACATAATCATCCGCAATCTGGAATTCAGGAACAGTCCCATTGATGGAATTGCAGTTCAATATGCTGAATCCCATCACGTGTGGATTGACCATTGTACACTTTCGGATTCGCCCGATTTGGATACTGCAGACGCACGGCACGACGGACTGATAGATGTAACTCACGGCGCAAGCTATGTCACAATTTCATGGTGTCATCTGACCAATCACACCAAGACCTGTCTGTTGGGACATAGCGATGACAATAGTGCCGAAGATGCGGGAAAACTAAAGACCACATATCATCACAATTGGTTTGATAATTCCGGACAACGCCATCCACGCGTGCGATATGCTGAGTGCCACATTTTCAACAACTATTATGTCGGCAACGGCAGGATGCTTTATGGAGTTGCGTCCACCTGCACCGCGCAGGTGACTGTGGAGAGTAACTATTTTAAAAGTGTGCCCAGCCCAACGCTTGTTGGTTATGCCGAATCACCGGTTGGCAACCTAGTTGAACGAAACAATATTTATGTTAACAGTGGTGTACCCCAAACGCTGGGTACGGTGCCGGAACCGGGCGCAAGCTATCAGTATACTCTGACTGACCCGGCACTCCTTCCGGTGATCATTCCGAAATATTGCGGCAGCGGACATATGCCGGTGATCACCGCAGTGAATGCAGCTGAGAAACAACGGCCTGAGCAATTCAAACTGGAACAGAATTTCCCGAACCCGTTTAACCCAACAACCGGCATAACCTATTCGCTTGCTGCAGACGCCAAGGTGACCATAAAAGTTTTTGACATCATGGGAAAAGAGGTAGCCTTGCTGGTGGACCGGGAAGAATCCGCCGGTCAACACGTAATCAATTTCAACGCTGCCAGCCTGGCCAGCGGCATTTATTATTATTCACTTAAGGCAGGCAATTTCCTGCAAACACGAAAACTCGTACTGGTTAAATAATACCATAAATCAATAAGTTTTTTACGATCAAAAGACAACACAAAAAATTCGACAGGATAGTCGATTTAACATATAACCAAAAACAAAAGGAAAAGCTCTATGAAAAAGTCCTTACGTAATTTCTGTTTCTTTCTCACCGCGCTTGCGCTGTTCACCTGTTTTCAGCAGCCGACCTACGCACAGTTTTCGGGCAAGGTGCTCTTTGTAACCGTCCCGGCAACAGCCACCGATTCGGTCGTCCGCAATAAATTTATTGCCTGGGGTTTTACTGTTGACAACGCTGACATCGCAACGTTCAAAGCAGCGGTACCTGCAGATACAACCCTTGCTAAATATGCTTTTGTTTATATCAGCGAAGCCTGCAAATCTGCTGATCTGGCTTGCGTTCGCGGCTTGAATGCACCTATTTTCAGCCACAAGTCATATATGGCACCCAAAGCCGTTGCCGGATACTGTTCCGGTGCTGCTGCCAACGTTACAACCAATGGAAATATCGATATAGTCGATGCTACATCCAGCCTGTTATCAACCGGCTATACAACCGGCTCAACCGTATCTCTTGTTTCCGGAACAAGCAAAACAAAATATATTAACTATTTCCCAAAAGATGCACTCGTACCGATGATTGAAATTGCCAAAGTGAGCGGCGACGCCACCAATACCCAGTTGGTTATTGTTGGTATTGAAAAAGGAACTCTTGTTTATGCAAACTCCAGCGAAACCACACCATCATTGGCATTAAAGGAAAGGGTTGCAATAGTCGGAATCAACACGGAAGCAAATGCCTATTATACGGCAGATGCATGGTCACTCACCAAAAACGCTGTAGCATGGGTCACTGGCCAAAGCCTGACCGGAATTAAAAACAAAGACGTAAAAGTGTCCTCTTTCAAATTGGAACAAAACTATCCAAATCCGTTCAACCCGTCAACGGTTATCAGCTATCAGTTGCCAACCAATAATCTGGTTACCTTGAAAGTTTATAACATGCTAGGAAAAGAAGTTGCCACTCTGGTGAACAACATGCAGTCAGCAGGTCAGCATGAAGTTAACTTCAATGCAGCAAATGTTCCCAGTGGCATGTATATCTACACGCTGCGTGCAGGAAGCTTTTCGCAGACAAAGAAAATGTTGTTGGTTAAGTAAGACCACTTCCCGCGAGCGGGACCTCGACCTGCTTGTCGGTAGGCAGGATGCACTCGGGATTAATCTGATTTTAATGATTTAACTGATATCAGCATCAGAACACCCGGTCGTTGAAAAAGCGGCCGGGTTTATATTGCCCCAGAACACCAAATTTGTCTGTTGATTTCGCCTTTTTTTTGCCTTAATTTCGGGAAAACAACATAGGAGTTTCTTTGGTGGAAAAACTTCGTAAAATTTACCTTTTGGCTTTTTCTCTCGCTTTCTTGACCTTTGGTCAAAGTCCTTTTAGCACCCAGGCATATAAAGCTTTTTTGCAACAGCATCAGGATCTTTCCTCATCATCATTCTATCAATTGTATGATGCCGGGCTTTTCCGCAATTCGCTTAACCGAAGCTTGTCTGGCGTACGATTCCTGGATACAACGACAACACAATATGCGCTAACTTCACCGGAACTTAACCTGTTGCAACGGAACGGTTTCATGGTGTCGCAACGCTTAATGCAACAATCATTCGGTCAGAGCTACCTTGATGTGTTCAATAAAGACCTGCCCCTGTTCATCTCCACCGATGCCATTCTTCACGCCTGGCATTTTTCCTATGACCGGATGTTGAAAAGCTTTGAAATTGGGTTTCTGAGCCCGCAGGTTAAATCCATTCTGGATCTTATGGCAGCACAAATGCCAACCCTTGCAGCCCGTTATGCTGATAAACCCGAGATGAAACGAAAGATTAACGATGTAGACGTATATCTCACAGTGCCACGACAGTTGTTCACTGCAGGAGCCGCACCTTATAATGCCGACAATAAAAAGGAGATAGATAATCTCATTACGCTTATCAACAGCTATCAGCTGGGACAAGTGAACCTGTTTGCCGATAACTGTAAACTGATTGACTTTAGCCAGTTCAAACCTCGTAGTCATTATGTTGATTCCTATAATTCCGATCTGGCAAACTATTTTAAAGTGATGATGTGGCTGGGAAGAATTGAAATAATGCTCCTTGCGCCCCACAGTGTACCGTTTGGATGCCCCGCACAAAGTTATGCCGATATTCAACGACAAACCATTGATGCATTTCTGCTGCAAGAGCTTATCGACCTGGCACAGGTGCGGTCAAAAATTCAGGAGGTGGAAGACTTTCTAAAATTCTTCGTAGGTGAACAGGATAATGTTACCTGCGATAACCTGTCCTATCTGAAAAATGCCGTGGGTCTGGAAGGTGCCTCCGCTTTGCTTGATTCACTTACGTTAAAAACATTCCAGGACACGCTGGCCATGCAGGCATTCTGCAATCAACGCATTCTTTCACAAATACTGTTCAGCGACCCGTTGATGCCGGACAGCATCGTGCCTGCTTCGTCGTTCCTGTTGTTCGGGCAACGCTTTGTAATAGATTCCTACGTTACCGGCTCGGTAGTTTATGACCGGATCAAATTTCAGGGACAGCAAATGCTCAGGATGCTTCCTTCTTCGCTTGACGTTCTCTTCTCTATGGGAAATGATGCAGCGGGACAATTGCTTCAAGGCGAAGTTGACCAGTATCATTACGCGGGCAACCTTGCTGCATTGAGGTATCTGATCAGTTCTTACGACACTTCATTCTGGCAAAGCTCACTTTACAACTATTGGTTACAATCCATAAGAACGCTGAATCCTCCGGCACAGCGCAGCACCCTGCCTATGTTCATGCAAACCGCAGCATTCTGGCAGGAGAAGATGAACACCCAGCTTGCAAGCTGGGCACAATTGCGGCATGACAATCTTCTCTACGCGAAACAATCATACTCAGGCGGTACAACCTGTTCATATCCTTATGTTTATGTTGAACCGTTTCCGGAATTGTATCGCAATCTTAAAAACACAGCAATAAAAGCCTCACAAAAACTGCAATCCTTCACGTTCACCAATGCATATCTGAAAGAGATGCTTACGTGGTATTTCACTACACTGGAAACAATTTCAGCTACACTTGAAAGTGTTACCACGAAAGAACTGGCCGGGACAGAATTAACCGACGAAGAAAAATTGTTCCTGCAATCGATCATTTATAAGAATCCCGAAATGGGATGCGCCCCGCCATACAGCGGCTGGTATCCACAATTGTTTTTTAACGATCCCGGTGGACGAGATGGTTTTATGGCGGAGGAGTTTATTGTTGCGGACTATCATACTGCACCCACAAATGAAGCAGGAGTCATGGTTGGCTGGGTAAAACATGCCGGCACCGGCCCTATTGATATGGGCGTATTTATAGCTCCGGTACCGGGAGTGGGCGATGTTGCGTTCACCGGTCCTGTGATGAGTTATCAGGAATATACCTCGACAAACTTCCAACGGCTAACCGACCAGGAATGGGCAGCAACCTATCGTTTCGCGGCACCGCGGCCGTCGTTTGTGAATATCTACCTTGCTGACACACTGGGAAATTCACGGGGTGAAGGATTAAAGTTGTTCACCGATGTTGAAAGAGAGAGTGTGCAGCCACAAAAGGATTTCCGCATCAGCGTAACAAACTATCCTAATCCGTTTAACTCAACTACGATACTGCATTTTACCGTACCCGCAGATGCGGCTAATCAAAATGTTGAGCTGACCGTATTTGACATTAACGGGAGTCAGGTTGACCGGTTAATCCAGGAGCCGATCCCCTCGGGAAATTATACTGTGCGATGGTCGCCGAAAGACAGGAGCGGGAAGGAGTTGGCCAGTGGTATTTATTTCTGCCGGGTGAAGGCAGGAGCCTTGCAGGCACAGCATAAACTGGTTTATTTGAAATAGCTGTCTGCTATTAAACGCAGAGATCGCCGGGCAGGCGCAGAGACCGCAGAGTAATACATTAATCTTTGCGTTCTCTGCGCATTCTTTGTGCCCTTTGCGGTTACTTCCTTTTTCACAGAACAACCTGCAAAATTTCTGAATCAGTTTCGGCATCCGCTTTTTTTCTGGTATTTGATATATCTATCGGTTTTTTAAACACAGAGACCCCAGAGTGATACATTAATCTTTGCGTTCTCTGCGCATTCTTTGCGCCCTTTGCGTTTGCTTATTGTTTCAAAAACAACTAACAGCTTTTTTGAATTTGTTTCATTTTTTGAAATGAAATTAACTGTTACCTTTGCAGCGTAGCTTCACATTTGGTTTAGGTGACTGTTAAAATTCCGAAAGGATAGAGCAATGATCAATTTTAAGCAAAACCCCACAAAACATAGTTTTATTATTGTTTCGTTCATTCTGCTGGCTTTCAGCCTTGGGTGGATGGCGAAAGGACTGGACGATGATAAAAAAATAACCAAAGAAATGATCGCATTCACGGAAAAACTAGTCGGTCTCGACTTCACGGATGCGAAACGGGACTCCATGCTCACCGCCTTAAGTGACCAACGAAAGAATTATGAAAAAATCCGCCAGGCAGGTTTAACCAACGATATTACTCCTGCACTGTTTTTCAACCCCGTTCCCCCGGGATTCTCCTTCGATGCGAAACAACTGCCGGTCGTGTTCTCAGATTACAGCAAAACAGTGTTGCCAAAAAATCATGATGAGCTTGCATACTATTCCGTGGGGCAACTCAGCTTCCTGATAAAGAACAAAAAATTGTCATGCGAAGAACTGACCGCATTTTTTATTGAACGACTGAAGAAATACAGTCCAATACTTGAGTGCATTATTACCCCGATGTATGACGATGCCATTAAGCAGGCACGGGTTTTAGATGCAGAGATAAAAGCCGGCAAATACCGCGGTCCGTTGCATGGTATTCCCTATGGACTGAAAGACTTGTTCGCGGTTGAGGGATATCCGACCACATGGGGTTCGGTACCTTATAAAAACCAAATCATTCACACGACGGCGACGGTTGTAAAAAAACTTTCTGACGCAGGAGCCATTCTCGTTGCCAAAACATCGCTGGGTGAACTGGCAATGGATGATGTGTGGTTCGGCGGATTCACGCGTAACCCATGGGACGTGACCAAAGGCTCAAGCGGATCATCAGCAGGCTCGGCAGCATCCGTTTCCGCTGGACTCCTTCCGTTCGCCATTGGCACTGAGACTTGGGGATCCATTGTTTCGCCTTCAACCGTATGCGGTGTAACCGGACTCCGCCCAACGTTCGGAAGGATAAGCCGGGCTGGAGCAATGGCATTGAGCTGGTCGATGGACAAGGTGGGCCCGATTTGCCGCAATGCTGAGGATTGCGCGATAGTGTTCAACAGCCTGCGCGGCAGCGATGGGCTTGACCTCTGCACGACGGATAAAGCATTTAATTACTCCCCAAAACTGAATGTGAAAAAACTGCGCGTTGGCTATTTGAAGAATGATTTCTCAGGCAAGTATGATTCTAAGCTTAATGATTTTTTGGCGCTTGAAGGATTAAGAAAAGCGGGCGTTGAGTTGATGCCGGTAGAATTGCCTGCGGATATTCCCATTGAAGACCTTTCCATTATTTTAACGGCTGAAGCCGGCGCCGCATTTGACGAACTGACACGCTCGGGAAAAGATGATCAGATGGTGCGGCAGTACAAAGACTCGTGGCCAAACGTATTCCGTTCCTCGCGTTTCATTCCCGCGGTTGAATACGTGAATGCAAATCGTCTGCGACAAAAACTGTTGATGAAAATGAACGCGTTACTGAAAAAGCTGGATGTGCTTATTGCGCCCTCACTGGAAGGGAATTCATTGTTATGCACCAACCTTACGGGTCACCCCTGCATAACCGTTCCTGATGGATTCACGACGAAAGGTTTGCCTACAAGTATAACGTTTATTGGGAATCTGTATGATGAGGGAACGATAATAGCATTTGCGAAGTATTATCAGAGCAAGACGGAGTTTCATTTGAAGAGGGCTGAATCATTTTATTAAATCTGCGTTTCTGTTTTTAATCTGCGTGCCCGGCTGTCTCTTTTGAAAGAAAGGTACACGGTCCCTTCGGGATCGCGGATTGAGAAGGATATACGCGGATCGAATGTAGGAAATCGATACCTCGTTTTCATAAATCATAATCGCGTCAACATCGGGTGGTTAAATATTCCCTGACGGGAAAAATTCTTGCCGGTATTTACGCCATGCTACAAACACGTATCTCCTAACGGAGAAAGCTGCAATATTTAAATGTCGTTATTTACTTTAACCTTTGTCCGGAATTTTCCCACTCTGCGAAATCATTTGAAATCAGGTTAATCTGTGGTCTATTTCACTACCACCAACTTCACTGTCTTCGCAAAATTGCCGCCGGTCAGTCGGCAGAAATATACACCACTGCCACATGCACTCGCATCAAACCAAAACGAATGCGTTCCTGCTGTCATTTCGCCGGTGACTAAAGTTTTTACCTCTTTGCCAAGCACATCATATACTTTGATACTGATATCCGCGACCGAGGGAAGTGTGTAACGAATTGTTGCACCAGGATTGAACGGATTGGGATAGGCGCTCAATTCAAAGTTTAACGGACGCAAAGGTTCTGTCGCAACCGCTGTTAACAGATTGGCCGCACCCGGAGTGGGTGCCATTGCTGCCCAGGAAGCAGCGCCGTCCGGTTGGCGGCCCCAGGAAATATCGGTGGTTTGCGCGCCAAAGCTTAAGGAATCTATTACCGTAACTCCATCGGTATCAACCAACGCAATATACTCTCCTGACTTGCTCAACTTGAAATTGGAATGAACACCGGCCTGCGTGAGTTGATTGTCGCACCACACGACGAGGTATTGATGCGCGCCTATATAGAGCGAGTCTTTGGTGAAGCGCCATTGGTTTAACAGCGTTGGGCTGTCGGTCATATAGAGGCCGGTCAGTTTCACCGGGGCATCTGTCGTGTTATAAAGCTCAACCCAGTCATCGTGTTCGCCCGCGGCATCAGTTGCTGAAAGTTTATTGTCAGCCAAAAATTCATTTATCACAACACCGTTTGAAGAAATTCCAGATGCTTTAAGCGGAACCGTCTTGGTTCTCGGGTATATGGCAGATTGACTGGCAATGTCTTTCACTTCGATGGTGAAAGCACCTGAACCATTTATTCCCAATGGCGGAATAACCCCAATATAGCGGTCTGCTTCTTCAACAATTTTAGTTCCAGGCACCGGTGAAAACGTCATGGGGTAAATGAGTTCCGTTGCCGAGCCCGAGGGTTTAAAATGAATTGACACTGAACCAACACCGGGCATACTGAAGGCAGAGGCAAAAACACGGATCGTGTCAGTAGGTTTTGGCGTCTGCGGTGTAAAGGAAATGCTATACACCACCGGCTTGGCCGTTACATAATTTAACATTCCCGGCAATGAATTTGAGCGCGCATTCATGAATTGTTTGAGACCCATCTTAACGTGCTGATTTGTATAGGACGAAGCAGAATAGGAGTTACTGAAATCAGCAAAGGAAAATCCGTAATCCTTTGTCCGATACTGATCGTCAGCCGCCGCAAGTGCTATCATCTGCTTCAGGCTGTCTATTCTTCCTTCCCAAAGCGGAAGCTGAAAAACCCTTGTCCGCAGAAACTCAAGAAAATGTGTATAAAGATTACGGTACTCTGGAATCCCAAGAATTTTTGTGGCAAGGGGCCGGGGACCCGATGTTATGGCAGAAAACGTATAGGGATTTGTCTTAGACCAATCAACGTTAAACCAGTCAATGCCGAACGTGTTATCGTAGTCATAAGGCAGTATATGAAATTTGCCTGCACGTGGTTCGAAATACAGATAAAAATTATTCATGTTCCCCCAGTAATCATCCCACCCGCCTATAGTAATGTTCATCGCAAAATAATGGAGAACGCCAGCCAGATCAATATAGGAATCAATTGAATCGGCCAGTTGCGCTGAGGCTGTCTTGTTAAGCAGTCTAATGAGCCGTACGAGCGGCATGAAATCGTTCTTTGCTTCATTGGTTGAGAGTTCAAACACCGGAGAACTGCCATTCATCATACTGCTATAGGTGGCGGGGTTATCGTTTTTATATTGCAGATCGGCGCCATATGTGCATTTCCAGAGATTTCCGCTGTCGTCGGCAAATCTGCGCGCCAAAAAATTTTCATCAAGTTGTTCGATGGAAATGTATAAGCCATAATACGCGCCATTGATATACACCTGTATATGCGATGCGCGTGCAGCAGGCACACCAATTGCCTTAAAAAGATCAAAGCTCAGCTTGCTTCGCATAATCGAGGGATCGTTATGCTCGCCGTTGAAATTGAGCTTCTCGCATCCATACAGCTTGCCCCCTTTGCGGAAGGCATTCAGTGCAACTTTGAATGATTTTTTTTGTGATTCTCGAGAAGTTGCTCCACGAAGCCTGAACCCTACAGAATCGATGGTTTCATCAATATATTTATTCTTAAAGTGTATGGTGGCTACAAATTCAGAATCCTGCTTAACATTGGCATAGAGCCATTGCAGATATTCCGGTTTGATGGTTATATCGGCGCGCGCGAGTTGCGTGTCGTCATATACTTTCCAGCTTTCATCCGTTATTTGAGCGAAAATGCTCATAAAGGGGGTCATGAGAAAAATAAGTATATAAAGCTGACTTTTAAGATTTTTCATTTATTTGCCGATTTAAAATATTTCACAGGTAAAAATAGGGAAAATTTAGGCAGAAAGCGTGGTATGTGTCACTGAGTGTAAAGTGTGAGAATTGGGCAGGATAATTGGGGAAAGTGAATAATTGGCCGGAATCTGAAATATGACACACGCTTACAACTTCATTTTTGATCTTAAAACTCAGGTGAATAACCACGAGCTTCAGAGGCTGGGTGAGAAATCCAAACAAATGTAATTATACACTTTTTAACATTTGGGCTAAAGCCCGATGTTTATTTCGCGTCATACTCTCCGGCCCGGCAGGATTGAATTGCTTACAACTTCACCAAAACCCGGCCACGGATTTTGCCCTGCAAAATGAGATCGACTTTATCAAGAACTTCTTCAAGCGAGCATTCCAGCGCAAAACCGGCAGGCAGTTCAGGTTTCCATTTACCTGCAAGTCGCTCCCAGATTTGCAGGCGGGTGAGCATATTGGTCTCGGCGGAATTTATGCCGAGCAAATTAACGCCGCGCAGAATGAAAGGGAAAACGCTGGTCTGAAGTTGGGGCGAAAGCGTCATGCCGCAGGATGCAACCGATGCACCGTTTTTGCACGATGCCAGTGCAGCCGCAAGCACTTCGCCGCCAACTGCATCAACAACACCGGCCCACCGACCCTTGCCAAGAGGTTTTGCCGGGTTATACTGCAGCTCACCGGTGTGAATGATCTCTTTGGCTCCGAGCGATTGCAAAAAGTCCGCCTGATCTGTTTTCCTGGTTGCCGCAACAACCTCATAGCCTGATTTTGCAAGAATGGCAACGGCCAACGAGCCAACTCCTCCAGTGGCACCGGTAACAAGCACCTGTCCATCCCCGGGGTTCAGTCCGTTCAGCATTAGTTTGAAAAGTGAAAGTCCTGCAGTAAATCCGGCTGTACCCAGCGTCATGCTTTCTTCAAAAGAGAGTTGCTTAGGCAAATGAATTATCCAATCCGCAGGAACACGGATATACTGACCAAAGCCGCCTGACGTATTCATTCCCAAATCATAACCAGTGACCAGAACTTTGTCACCTTCTTTAAACTCTTTAGTGTTGGATCCGGCAACAATTCCTGCCGCATCAATTCCGGGTGTGTGGGGGTATTTTCTGGTTACGCCGCGGTTACCCGTGGCGGAAAGGGCATCTTTGTAGTTTAGCGAGGAGTATAGAACGTGTATGAGCACATCGCCAGCGGGCAAATCATCAGTTGAACGTTGTTCAACCATTCTGGTGAAACCGGAACCTGATTCCCTGACGACAATGGCATTGAATTGCATGGCGCGGTCAGTCGAGGTATTCCGGCGGAATTGGTTTTCTTCCTGCGAATCCATCTTCTTCCCGGTGATAATAGATAATTTCTTCTTCATCACTCCGCCAGCACAGAAGAACTTCCTCGCCTTCAATCACTGACGGAAAATCAACCAGACCGATATCAAAGTTCCAGTCCTTATAATAGCAGCCTATTTCGTTAAGCTCGTCTATATAGGTCTGCAGGAGAGTAATGCGCTTTCTGACTTCCGGATGCTCGCCGGGATCACCATCAAGCACCGAGGCCAAGGCGCGGACGTCTTTTCCCTCTTTCAGAATATCGGCAACAATTCTCTTCACCAGGGGCAGGGTCTTGCGAGCCTCCTTCGGTGTAAAATAAGTGACCGTGTTTTCCATCGACTGTGTTCTCTTTGTCGGAATTTATTTCATCAAAACAAATTTAACAGCCGAATGAATTTTGCCTCCCGAAGACAAGGCCGCCAAATAGGCGCCCGACGAGAGGTTGTTCGCTGTATATTTTATTGAACCAACTGTTTGCATATCAATACCTGTAATACGGTCAACTTCTCTTCCCATCAAATCATAGATTATCAGAACTGCATTGGCCCCAACCGCCTGCTGCACAGGGAAAGAAAAGGTCACCTGACCATTGAACGGATTGGGATAAGCAGCAAGCGTAAAGCTTTTTTTGGATGGTGTGGAAGTTTCCTGAACGCCCGTGGTCATTTGCGGAGCGCCAGCGTCTTTCCATGCCGTGTAGATGAGGCACGCAAGTTTATAGGATGCATCATTGAATAATTTAATTGTAAAAGCTCCGGTCCTGTTCCACATGAATGCAGTATACGCGCTGCCGCTTGTGGAACCCAATGTTGCTTTTGCAAGCGAGTCAGCATAGAGCACTGAATCGACCAGAGAATTGGTATGATAGATAAACTCAAATACAAAGCTTCTAACATCGGGGATGTAGACTGCTTCGCTATAAGTATAGGTGATTGAGCTTTGATACGCGCCTATCAACGTGGTTTCATAGCGAGAGTGAATCTTGCTCTGGTTAGTCATGTCGCCATCATAATTTTGTGTTACATGCAACGGCTGGTGACCATCTCCCACATAGTGGCCAAGATCGGCAGCGACCAGCAAAGCGCGAGAAAAATCTCTGCGTTGAAAGGCCGCCCGCAGGGTGTCCATGGTGGTCATTATTGCAAAAGGTAAAATTCCCTGATCCAGAACAACTGCTGCAGTGTATTTTGCATTCATGGAGTCAAGGGTCTGGGGAATGCGGTGGTTGGTAACAAACTCAGGATAGTAATCAATATCAATATAATGTTTGGGTGCCTCTGTCGGGTCGCCGCTTTTCCGGTTATCCGCATCGGAAGCGTGTGAAGTAAGGTCAGCACTCCATATTTTAAAAGCATCCATTTCGACGGGGAAGAAAGAGGTAATGTTCCTGTTAATTATTTTGTGCCCAACTGATCCCCAGCCGGCAAAAAGAGCAAGGAAACAAAAGCCAAGGATACTTACGGATAACTGTTTTTTCATAAACGTGCAATACTCAATAAAATAAAGAAAAAGGGACTGTAAATTACTCTCTAATTGGTTCATATCCATGGTATTTTTTCGGGGATATAATCAGGCGGGTTCCATAACCCATTGAAAATAACAAGGGCTTTGACGAGTGAGAAATGTCATGTTTTATCGTACTAACATTTGCCTGTGAAGGAAAGGAAGGGGCTGTTGCTCCCCGATATGTCATTTCTTGAATAAGAAAATCCTGTAAAACGCAGCCGGACACTCACCATATTCATTTTAGAAAAAGGGTTAAAACTGTCCGGCGCTCTTGATAATATATTATTGCTTTTGCATTTCAGAGTAGGCTATCAGACCATCCACGCTTGCAAGAAAAGACTTTTCCCACCGGGAGCCAATAACCGGTTTCATCAACCCAAGGAAAAAACCGTGAAATACCTCAACATTATAAATACGTGTACGCTCGTTTGGCAGCCTTTCAAATTTCCAAATGTGGCAAGACGAAACGCCACTTTCATTTTTCCACCATGCGACAAAATCACCGGGAACAGATTCGCCAACCGTTTCTTTTGAGACAGTGGTACCAAAAGGAAAGCCAAGATGAAGCGTTTGCATAAAGGTTGCTCCCTTTTCCCACGATTTTCCGCTTAGCCAGCAGGATGTATCATGCAAAGACTGCGACCATCGGTTCCATTTGCTGATATCCGACCAAACCTTCCAAAGCATTTCCGGTGAAAGTTCTGTCTCTCTTGATACTGAAACAATCAGTGTCTTCCAAGATGGTTCACTGATACCGGCTTTACTAAGCGCATACGAGACAACGTCCCGTCCCGCTATTTTTTCAGCAGATTGCCCATGACCAGACGAAATGAGCATAACAACTCCGAATAAAATTAGAAAATGTTTCATGTTTACCCCTTTTTAAAATTTCCAACCAAGGTGAACCGTCGGAAATGGTGTAATTTCACCAAGTTTGAATGATTTACCTGCGACAAAAATATTCTTTGGCCCAAAATCATGATCAAGCCCCAGCCAAGGACAAATGTAAAAGCCTGTCCCCTGAAACTCGATACGGTAACCTGCTTCAACACCGACTGAAAATGAGTTAACCGTTCTCGTCTCTCCGTTGGCACTGTATTTTGTTCCACTATAACCGGTTCCGATACCCGCGTAAAATCCGCCGGTAGATTTTCCGAAATAATGCCACTTCAAGCCAAAACCACCCATCTTGACGGTAAAAGCCGCATTTCCGTGAATAGATTTGGGGACTTCAAGACCAAATACCCCTGCGTCCACCTTAGATGTCTGGAACAGATAACCCATGTGAACTGAATACCCTTTGAGCAAATACGCTATGGGGTCAACTTCAACCTGCACCTGTGCAAAACCGGTCTCCATAGTACAAAACCACAGAACCAACAAAAGAACAAATAATCTGACACGTTTCATTGAAAGCACCTTTTATAGTAATTTATAAATCCGGAATGAGTTTTATTCCGTTAACAGAGGCAATTTAGCAGAGTTGTGACCTGAAATCGCTTTAGTCAGGAAAGTCGGACATGGGATTGGTGCGGATTTATAAAGCAGGACACTGAAAAGTGCGGATTTTATGCGTTTGGAAACAAATCAGTGTGTACTTTGCTTTTGGAGAAATAAAATTGATTAGTCGATTTTCCCGGCGGATTGGATCTTTTTGCGGAAGCCGGAGGGCGTAAACCCAGTGAACTTTTTAAAAGCTGAATTAAATACTGATTTGGAGTTGAATCCGACTTCAAAAGCCAGAGAGAGCAGTGTTGAATCCATGGACGCCGGATCTGCCAGGCGCAATTTTGCTTCGTTTATACGATATTCATTAATGTATTCGAAAAAATTCCGGTTTCTCCGCGTGTTTATGGCCTGCGAAAGATGATGCGGCTTCACTGCTATGCGTTTGGCAAGTTTTGCCAAGGTGATATTGGGATCGGTGAAGAGACGGTCAGAAGCAATTTGTCTGTCAGATTTTTCAAGGATTGCATCCATATCCTTTTCGGAAAGCGGTGATGATTCGTATTTGGCAGTGGTATTTTCTTCTTTCTCGCTTTTTGAAAAAATTTCCGGCTGACGAAGCCCCATAAATCCTATTGCACAAATAAGGAGCGCGAACAGTACCGGGGTTGACGAAGAAGTACTTAGGCTTCGTCCACTCAGCCATACAACAGAAGCAATTATCCAGATCATGCAAAACCCGATGACAAGGAATAGCAACCATTTTAAATTTATACGGTCTATACTTGAATATTTTTCTTTAAGGGCTCTCCTGCGTTTCAAGAGAAGGCGTAAACAAATGCTCAGATAGACAAGCGCCTGAATGAGTTGTGCAATTTCCCTTATACTGCGTTCCATCGGGATACCAGACTGATAAACATAGTTTATCTTTTCAGAGCCGCTTAACGCGTAAAAGGGCAGCAACAGGATAACTGCTCCAATGAAAGGAAGCATGTGCAGTGCCTGCATCCATCCAAGTTTGAATCCCTGTTCCGTCATCAGGCGGACGTACCAATATAGAACTACGATATCCGCGAAGATCATCGGCCCGGCAATTATGGAAAGGTGCGGAACATAGGTTAAATAGAAAGAACGTCTCAAAAAATTATTAAAAATCATGTACGAGGACAATAGAAGAAACAGCCCGAGCATTTTGTTTGCACGGACATTCCCTTTTTCAGTGGTTCGAAGCACCAACGCAAGTATGAGGCCTTGCGCAGTTCCGATAAGAAGCAACGCAGAAATAAAATCAATTGTAGGTTTCATATAAATTCTTTAAAAGCATTAACACTTAGTGTTGAGAACCCATGCATAACGATTCTCCTGCTGCACTTAATTTAATATACTCGAATAAACTTCAGGTGTTAGGAAATGTAAAGCTCTTTATGAAGTTTGGAAGAAACTAGCGGAAAACTTCGATCTTTCCGGCAAATTAAAACGATTTTTGGAAGCATGCAAGTCCTGCCAAGCACAGTAATCTCGCGATGATCGTTTTCGTTATGTGCCGGGATGGTACATTCAAGCTTCGGTAATAAACCAAATCATATGGCAGTTTAGTTGACAGTTAGGGGTTCATGTCTCATACATCACAACTTTTAGGCTGGTTGGCAATTTATAAACCCTCTGACATTAACTGCTTGACAATCAGATATTAACTTAGTATAATACCTCCTATGAAACGCGGATACTCAAATTCCCTGTCCGCAAATCACTGTTAACGATTGACTATAATTTAAGGATGTACTATGGAATATTATGAACTGCACCCCGAGACTCCCCAACAACGTTATATCAATAAAGCCGTAGAAGTTCTCAAGAACGGCGGCGTTATCATCTATCCGACCGATACCGTATATGGTATCGGATGCGACATATTTAACAAAGCGGCACTTGATCGGATATTTCAGATTAAAAATGATGGCTCAACAAAGTTGTTCAGTTTTGTGTGCCCCAATTTGAAAGACATTGCAAAATATGCCAAAGTTTCCGATTCCGCATATCGGGCAATGAAACACCTGCTTCCGGGTCCTTATACGTTTGTGCTCCCCGCGGCAAGGGAAGTGCCCAAAACACTTTGGACAAACAGAAAAACCGTCGGCATTCGTGTTCCGAACAATAAAATAGCACTGCAGCTGGTGGCCGAACTGGGTAACCCCATAGTGAGCACCAGCGTAACAAGCCGCACCGGAGAGATACTCACCAACCCCGAAGATATTCACAGCATGTTTGATTCGGTCGTTGACCTAATGCTGGCTGATGGTGTGCAGTCAAGCAGAGTTTCGAGTATCATTGATTTAAGTGGCGATGAGCCGGAAGTAATAAGAGAAGGTGCCGGAGACGTCAGCTTGTTCAGAGCATAACCGGAGAGGGTTTACCCACACAGTTTCGCACAAAAATAAAAGGCTGTCCCGATGAGACAGCCTTTTTCGTAAATGTTAAACCTTACCGGCAAAATAATGCTCTGTTAAAATCCCATAGTTGATTTGAAATCATTGTAGATGATGAAAGCCATCAACATGAGCAGCAGCACCATTCCTGTATTTTGAATGGCTATCTTTATTTTAATCGGTATCTCCCGTTTGATCACCCGCTCTACGATTATCATTACCAGATGCCCTCCGTCCAAAGCGGGAATTGGTAATATATTGATGATCGCGAGGCTAAGGCTCAGGTACCCAAGAAACATGATGAAACTGGACATACCGGAATTTGCCGATTTTGCCGCATATTGTGCAATTTTGATCGGGCCGCCGAAAACACTTTTAAATTCAACTTCGCGTGATATCACCCGTTTAAACATAACAAACGTGAGTTCAGTCATGTTTGCAAGATCTTTGGTCGCTTCCGAGAATGATTCAAACAAAGTATAACGTTTTGATTCAAAATTGCCGACATAGGTATCAGCTAATCCAACACCAAGTTTTCCATATGCATCGGGTGTTGCAGCCAGCAAAACAGTATCACGTTGATTGCGCAACACTTTCAACTCAACGGGCTGTCCTTTATGTCCGGTGAGAATATCAACCGCCTGCACTCTGCTATATATGGGTATGCCGTTAATGGCATACAGTGTATCGAGCTTTTGCAACCCTGCAGCAGCAGCGGCAGAATTGGGCAATACGGTATCAACAACAGTTTTAAAGCCTTCGAAATAGAAAAATGAATTGCTCGAATCTGCCTGGGGAATGCTCGTTCTTGGGAGCAGTATAGTCACTTCAGCACCGGCTCGCTCAACAACAACGCTAAGGTCTTTGCCCATGGTGCTGACAAAAATTTCGCTGCGCAATTCTTCCAGATCAGAAATGTGTTTGTCGTTTATCCGGAGAATTTTGTCGTGATTCTTAAATCCGGCCTGAAGAGCGGCAGCATTCTGTACATAACCAATGGTGGTTGATTTAAATGATTTTTTTCCGTGCATATACTCGCTGCCCCAGAACACGAGGATGGCAAGGAGCAGGTTCATTATAACGCCGGCTGAAATAACAAAAACTTTTTTTGATGCGGACTTTGATCTGAATTCATAGGGCTGCGGTGGCTTATCAGCAAAAGACGTATCAGCACTTTCATCCACCATACCGGCTATTTTTACATACCCGCCCAAAGGCAAAAGGCAGAGACGATAGTCCGTGTTCCCTTCGCCGTTAAAATCTTTAGGCAGCTCACCAAATGTGAATCCTTTGAGTTTATTCCAACCCAGCAATCGATAACCGAAACCGATCGCGAACGCATCCACACGCATGCCACTTAACTTGGCTGCGGCAAAGTGTCCGAATTCGTGTATAAAAACCAGTATTCCTATTGTGAGAATAAAGTATAATACTTCACTCATAAAAACTGAAAGTCCTTTCTAATTGATCCTTTCCGCAAAGCGGCGTGTCGTCAAATCGCACGTAAAAATATCCTCGAGGCAAGGATTGGATTTTTTTTCTATTGCATTTAAAGCGCAATGTATAATATACGGTATTTTTAAGAAATTTATCTCTCCCTTCAAAAATCTTCCTACGGCAATTTCGTTGGCGGCATTGAGAATGCAGGGGGAGGTTCCGCCTTCGCCCAGAGCCTGAAAAGCAAGCTTGAGGCATTCAAAGCGTTCATAGTCGGGAGCAAAGAAAGTCAGGTTTCCCAAAGCAGGAAAACTGGTCTGCACATAGTCCGCCGGAAGGCGCTCCGGGTAGCTCAGTGCATATTGGATGGGAATCCGCATATCGGGGGTGCTCAGTTGTGCCTTGAGCGATCCGTCCACAAATTCGATCATCGAATGAATGATTGACTGCGGGTGAATCACCACCTCAATTTTCTCCAGGGGGAAATGGAAGAGCCAATGGGCTTCAATAACTTCCAGCCCTTTATTCATCATGGTAGCAGAATCAATGGTTATCTTTGAACCCATTTTCCAGGTTGGGTGATTGAGTGCCTGCTCAACGGTAACACCCTCAAACCGGTCCCTGGACCAGGAAAAGAACGGTCCGCCGGACGCAGTGATAACAAATTTTTTAACCTCAGAAAGATGCTCCCCCTGAAGGCATTGGAAAAGAGCGCTGTGCTCGGAGTCAATAGGAAGCAGTTCGGCGTTATAATCATTACAAAGCCGGGTTATCAGTTCGCCCGCAACCACCAAGGTCTCTTTATTTGCCAAAGCGATGCGTTTCCCGCGTTTTATAGCTTCGACGGTGGGGGCCAATCCGGCGAATCCCATCATTGCACCTACAAATATGTCATAATCTGCAAATTTGGCAATTTGGACAAGACCGTCCAGCCCGCCAAGCACTTGAATTCGATTGCCGAGCTGTTTTTGCAGTTCAGGAACCAACGCCTGGTCACCCACGCAAACTGTCTGGGGATGAAATTCCCCGATTTGTGTTTTCAGAAGCTCACTGTTTGAGTTTACGCAAAGTGCCGAGACTTCAAACCTGTCGGGATATTTCCGGATGACATCCAGAGTGCTTCTCCCGATAGAGCCGCTTGAGCCCATTATGGCTATTTTTTTCATTTAGTCTTATATACCAGCTTTTTGTTGCCGGTTGATGCTTATTAATGAATGAAAAGGAACCGTGTAACGGCAAAAAGATAATTGAGTGCGATCAGGACGCCGATGATGGATGCAAACCGGGCCAGCTTCTTTATATTATCAACAGTTTCCTGCAATGCAGCCGGATTTTTTTCAAGATCGGAAGAAAGCGCAATACGTATCTTTTTGCCGGTGGGAATTACAACAGCCCCGGTAATAATAATCAGAACAACCATGAGTACCTGCTTGGTTGCAAGCCAGTGCTGGCCGGCTGTGGCAAATTGGAAAAATCCATAAACTCCGGGGAGCCTCAAAATGATCAGGACCCCGGTGAGGATGAGCCCGCTCATGCCTATCATGCCGGTCAAATTAAGCACTTTCAGCCAGATTTGAACCATGCTTTTATTTTCAAGAACCGCCTGATTAACGTTCTTGTTTTTAAGGAGAAACGAGCGTATCAGAATATCAGCCGGTATCATACCAAGCCAGATAACAGCAAATATTTTATGTAGTATCACGAGGATGGCTATATCAATCATATTCTTTACAGTTAGTTTATAATGGTGGTCAATTTACAGAATTTTTGGATCATTTTTGCAGAGAAAGGGGGCCCGGGAAGGTGTAATTATTACGACCCCTTTCACTTGGTCATGCACATCCCTATGAACACTCTGTACGATTGACCCAAGGCAAATAGGATTATAAAAACACTTGAAAAGACAGCTAAAGCAACATTTATTTCAACATTGGGATATGGACACCCAATTTTTTCGCATTATCTACGGCACGTTCATAGCCTGCATCGGCGTGGCGTATGATGCCCATTCCAGGATCATAGGTAAGCACACGTTCTATTCTCTGTTCTGCTTCTGCAGTTCCATCGGCAACAACAACCATTCCCGCGTGAATTGAATTTCCGATGCCAACACCACCACCATGATGTACCGATACCCAGCTTGCACCACCAATCACGTTGAGTAACGCGTTCAGTATAGGCCAATCTGCAATGGCATCGCTGCCGTCAAGCATGCCTTCAGTTTCCCGGTAAGGAGAGGCAACACTCCCGCAATCGAGATGATCGCGGCCAATGACTATAGGAGCTTTCACTTTGCCCTGTGCCACCAACTCGTTGAATATCCTTCCCATTTTTGCGCGTTCGCCGTAACCAAGCCAGCAAATCCGCGCAGGAAGACCCTGAAAATGCACTTTCTCACGCGCAAGACTCAGCCAGTTGTGGAGCGACACATTTTCGGGGAATGCATCTTTAACTGCCTGATCGGTCACGTAAATATCTTCCGGGTCACCGGAAAGTGCAGCCCACCGAAACGGACCCTTGCCATCGCAGAAGAGGGGACGAATAAACTCCGGTACGAATCCCGGAATATCGAATGCATTTTCAACACCGTTCGCTTTTGCTTCACCACGGATGTTGTTGCCATAATCAAAGGTAACGGCACCACGCTTTTGAAACTCAAGCATAGCGTTGAGATGAACCGTTACCGTGTCTTTTGCAAGCTGTATATATTTGTCAGGGTCAGATGAACGAAGTTCAAGAGCAGCTTCAAAGCTCATGCCCATGGGGACATAGCCGTTAAGCATGTCATGTGCAGAAGTTTGGTCGGTCACCACGTCGGGTTGAAAACCGCGCCGCAGAAGTTCAGGCAATACATCACCGGCATTTCCCACCAAGCCGACGGAGAGTGCAGTTTTGGTGTTCTTTGCATCGGTTATGAGTGAAACCGCTTCATCGATTGAATAGGTTATTTTGTCAATATATCCTGTTGCGAGTCGTTTCTCAATACGCTTGGGGTCAACATCAATACCAAGAAATGCAGCGCCATTCATGGTTGCGGCAAGTGGTTGAGCGCCGCCCATGCCGCCAAGTCCGGCTGTGAGCAATATTTTTCCGGACAGGCTGCCTGAAAAATACTTCCTGCCGCATTCGGCAAAGGTTTCATAAGTTCCCTGCAAAATTCCCTGGGTGCCAATATAGATCCAACTTCCCGCGGTCATTTGCCCATACATAATAAGACCAAGTTCTTCAAGTCGGCGGAATTCATCCCAGGTTGCCCATCGGGGCACCAGCATGGAATTGGAAATAATTACACGAGGGGCATTGGTATGGGTGCGGAAAATGCCAACGGGCTTGCCGGATTGGACCAGCAGCGTTTCGTCGTTTTCCAAACTGCGGAGTGATTTTAATATTGCATCGAAACAGTCCCAGTTTCTTGCGGCTTTTCCCTTGCCGCCATAGACGACAAGTGAGGCCGGATTTTCTGCTACCTCCGGATCCAGATTATTCATCAGCATCCGGAGTGCAGCTTCCTGTATCCAACTCTTGCAGGTCAGCGTTGTCCCGTGGGGAGCGCGGACCTCTCTTGGTTCAGAACCCATGTTCAGTCTTTAAAATGTGTCTCGTAGATAGTCTGGTAATTTTTCATCAATGGTTTATAAAACCATTTCATGAAGAACCAGCTCGTTTTTATTTTCTCACCGAAAAATTTAACGTTTTCCCGGAGGTGCAACGATATTTGAGTATACTCGTCTTTGGTCAACCGGATAACATCCTCACCGCTGTTCAGTTTTTCCAGCGTTGCCGTGAAAGCCCGTTCAATGGCGTAATATTCCCGTTTTCCTCCTACCTGCTTAATCACCTGTTTACAGAGTGATGTGAGCATCCTTATTTCATTTTTATCGAATTCAAAATTATAATTACGAAAACCCTTTTTCATCGATCCTCTTTTACTTATACTCTAGTTCTGTAAGGACAGCAATTGTTCTTTCATCTTCTGATACCCCGGCTTGATAATCGTATAAATATATTTCAAGCGGTCGTGATGATGAATGAATGCTGATTTCATTGCATTAATGGTAAGTTTCTCAATATCATCAAGATTGAGATTAAAATATTCCGTTGCGAGCAGGCATTCGTTCGTCATGGTTGTTCCGCTCATTAAACGGTCGTCCGTGTTCAGTGTCAGTCTGAAATTCAGTTTGTACAATGGACCAAACGGGTGGTTTTCCAGTTTATCAACTGCACCGGTGTGCACATTGCTCAACAAACAAACTTCAATGGGAATACGTTTGTCAAGAATATACTGGGCCAGGTCGCCCATACCGACAAAATTTCCAGCTTCGTCAAACGTCAGGTCTTCGGTAATATGCGTGCCGTGACCAATACGGTGAGCGCCGCACCATTGAATTGCCTGCCAGATGGATTCTTTGCCAAAAGCTTCGCCGGCATGAATGGTAATATTAAAATTGGCGCGCTGAATAAACTGGAATGCTTCAATGTGTTTTTTGGGTGGATAACCGCCTTCTTCACCGGCCAGATCGAACCCGATAACACCCTGTTTACGGTAATTGACTGCCAGTTCGGCGATTTCCAAAGTATCTTTCATATTGCGCATACCGCAGAGAATGAGGCCATAGCCAACGCCAAAATCCTGTTTGCCTTTTTCGAGGCCTTCGAGAACGGCAAGAACCACGTCATCCAGATACAGGCCCTTGGAAGTGTGGAAAACGGGGGCAAAACGGGTTTCCACATAGCAGACGCCGTCGTTTTTCATGTCTTCCAGCATTTCATAGGCAGCACGGAACAGGCCTTCTTTGGTCTGCATCACTGCACAGGTATGTTCAAATCCCGTAAGATATTCAACCAAATTGCCCTTTTGTGCACCGCGCTGGAACCATTCATTCAGTTCACCGGCATCAGTTGTGGGCAATTTTTTATATTTAATGTCCTTTGCAAGGTCAATAACCGTTGAGGCGCGTAATCCGCCGTCTAAGTGGTCATGTAACAATACTTTGGGGACCGCGCGTAAAATTTCTTCTCGTGTCAAGTTAGCATCCTTTTTTCTTTCAAAAATATCCCTTTATTGTGAGATAGCCAAATATACCGGAATAAGAAAATAATTGAGTTTATTGCGTTAAAATTACACATTGGGATTTTTAACCGCTAAGCACGCCAAGAGCGCAAAGTATATATTTTTAGTCGCTTCCGGGAATTTGTTTCTTGGACAAAATCTTGATTTAGAAAAGTAGGATTCTCCGCGAGAAAAGAGTAACTTTCTCAGGTTTTAGATAAACCCGAATAGATCAATTGGCTATTTCTCCGTTAGGGAATATATGTTTGTAGCCGGGATAAGTAACGCAAGGAGCCAATTCCCCCTCAGGGGATATACCGGAAGTGGTTTTGTATAAAAGCCAAACCATTCCATGAAAATATTCTGCTTTTCTTAATTGTATTCCAAGGCCAAATATACGAGCTACATAGAAATCACCAGCCCAATTCGGAATCCAATTGAACTGAAATTGTGCAATACACCCGGCAGGCTGTGAGCGTCATCATCGGAAACCAAATCACGATATGTCTGGTCGCGGTTTGATTGGGTTAACTTATCCGGCTTCCAGTTTAATGAACTCAGAGCCAACGCACCGGTGAGGGAAAACGTGTTACTGAGCAAAACCCTCACTCCGGCATCGACCCTGTAACCAAGAGCTATCCTTCCGGATTCCTCTGACTCGAACGGCACTATTTCATTACCTGATTGTCCACTATATATTACCTTACCCTTGTTGGTAATACTTGGAAACCCCAAAAGAGCACCGAGTCTTATATAGGGAGTAATTCCTGACATAATTTCCGGAAGATTGATTGCCAACGCCGGAGACAAAACAAACGCAGAGCTCGACATAGAATTTTCAGTTGTGCTACCATGTTGACGAGCATCCCCAAAGTTAATGGAATTCTTGCTTCCGATAGTATTTGTCCCCCAAAACTGCTCTCCGTAAAGTTCAATTGCATATGTTTTATTCAACCATATACCAATCCCTGCCCCTAAAGTATAACCATCAGCAAATGACCGAAACTCAACTGAACTCTTTTGAACATCCCATTCCAGAGATTCGGAACTTACTATTTGCTCGGGTTGGCTGCCGGTATTATGTGCAAAATCGAAAATAAGATATATACGCGATGAAGAAGCTGCCATCTTTCCAACGGGCTGGGTACTTTGTGCAAACAGACAGCCTGGCATTATCATGAAAAATAAAATGAAAGAAAAATGTTTATTTATTTTCATACCAAATCTCAAGTGTGATGATTATAAAATATTCCTTCTCAAACAGTTTTTACAGAAATCCGCATTATCCTGGTGAAATGCATAATCTATAAATTTATCAGCACGCCGCCGCGCAAGCCAATTGCATTGAAGCTGTGGGATTTCTGCAAAATGTGATCGAAATCGCCAGTGGTTATCGTTTGAGCATACTCTAAGTTTTTACTGCCTTGACTGTAATTGCGTGGCTCCCAGGTTATTGCATTAAAGGAAAGCTCCCCGATCAAAGAAAAGGTGCTGGTAAGTGCATATCTCAGACCTACATTAACCCTATAGCCCAAAGCAACTCCCCCCTTTTCTTTATTCTCCCGCTGCATATTCCACTTTTCGTTATAATTATCAAAGTACCTATATTCATTTTTTATAGTAGGAAAGCCAAAGAGAGCGCCTATTTTCACATATGGTGCAATTCCTGCAGGAAAACCCTGAAGATTGACTACTATTGCTGGTGATAAAAATAACGCTGAGCTCTTGTAGGAGTTATTTTCGTAGTATCCTATCTCAATATCAGGATATCCATTCATGGTCTCAATTGAATTTCCAGATAGATAATCTGCATTTATTTCGACAGAATACGTGTTATTGAGCCTGAGACCTATCCCGCCACCGTACAGAAAACCTGCTCCAAATGAGTGAAACGCTGTGGATGTATATACTGATTGATGAGCGTATCTGGTAACGCCCACGAACTTTTCAGAAATATTATCGAAATTATATCCGAGATTCAGAATTACATAGAAAGTTGAAGAAGAAGACGATTGATTTGCATCAGCCTGAACAGTTTGCCCCAACAGGCTGCCGCGCAATAACAGGAGAAAAAAAAGAAAAAGAAATCCGAAATTTTTTTTCATACGGATACCCGGGTATGTTTATATTCATATTCATATATTCCTTGTTAAACAGCTTTGTTACACTTCAACCAAACAACAACAGTCAGGACACCGTAATGGAGGATATGTCTAATAAAACATTAAATCCCCGTGTGGCTGCTGCGGATAAACAATAAGCAGTTAACCTGTAGTAAAATTACAAAAACCATGCTCTAAATAAAAACCTGGCAGAAATTATGTTTCGCTAAGAAACATCTCTACACATTAAACCTATCTGAAACTCGAACTTTGTTGCTGCCACGCATACAAAACAGAAGGATATATTCCCTAACGGGAAATATAACTGATTGGTCTGTTTTCAACTATTCTACAAATATTTATTCCCTACGGGAAAATGACAATCTATCAGTGATTACTCAAAACATATCCTTGTCAGTTGACATTTTTCTCCGTTAGGAGATAAATGTTTGTAGCCTTGTCAAGCGAAGCTAACAACATTTCCCGTCAGGGAATATATCACATGCAGTTTGGTAGAGAACCAAAACAACAAAGCTCCATCAAAGTAGCATCTGCACTCACATCATTCCTATGATCACCTGATTATGTTCGGTATATTGATGTGATATGCCCACCTGCATGAGCTCAGTAATTATTGGATAATTTGTTTGAGAATTACATAAAACCTTATGTCGAAATAATCGTTCAACCACATCATTACTAAACAACAATGGCAGATTCGTCATCTGCCACTGCTGTATAATATCTAAGACCGGTTTAGTACCCGGAGTTTATTTACTCTTATCCGGATAGGGCGGAGGTGGCGGAAGTTTTTCGGGATAGTTTTTCAACTCTTCCTTAACTTTGTCAATAGCCGTGTTCAACTGCTGATCAACGCCTTCATATTCCAATGCAGGATCGTTGTCAACATAGATATCGGGATCAACACCATGGCCTTCCATGATCCACTCTTTTCCCTTAACATCATATCTGGAGAATTCAGGACGGTTCATGTAACCGCCATCGATGAACGGCAATGATCCGCGGATGCCTACGACACCACCCCAGGTGCGTTTGCCAATTGTCGGTCCAAGTTTGCTGTTCTTAAAACGATAGGAGAAAATGTCTCCGTCCGATGCAGAGAATTCATCAATCAATGCAACTTTGGGTCCCACGTGTGTGCCGCCCGGATCGGGATTGAGCCCACCGTTCCTTGCAACATCGATCATAACCATCTGCCGCTGCAGTCTTTCCATGATCATTGGGGACACATTGCCACCGCCATTGCCGCGCACGTCAATTATGAGTCCGCGTTTGCGAAGCTGTGGATAATACATTTTAGCAAACTGATTAAGTCCGGGCACACCCATATCGGGGATATGAATATAACCCACTTGTCCATTTGTTGCCTTGCTTACTTTTTCAATATTGTTCTGCACCCAATTATAATAATAGAGTTCCTGTTCATCCGGTGTAGGGATAACAGTAACCGTTCGTGAACCTTTTTCTTTTGGTGAAGAGTTAACGGTAAGCACAACCTGTTTTCCGGCAGTGTTAATGAGTGATTCAAAAATATCATTCATTCCGTTGGTAGGTTTACCGTTAACGGCAATGATATAATCGCCTTCATTTACATTGACACCGATGTCCGTAAGCGGTGACCGGGTGTCATCATCCCAGTTTGCGCCTTTAAGTATCCTTGTGATTTTGTAATATTTTGAATCTGCATCGCGCTCAAGCTGCGCACCGAGGAGTCCCAGTTTAATTCTATCGGCTTTTGGATATTCACCACCACCCACATAGGCATGACCTATGCTCAACTCGGCAATCATTTCGCCAATGACATAGGTCAGATCGGCGCGGTGATTCACGAATGGGATCAACTGTGCATAGGTGTCATGTGTTTTCTTCCAATCCACACCATGCATGTTTGGAGCAAAGAAGAAATCACGCATCTGCCGCCATGCTTCGTCGAACATTTGTTTCCACTCGGCTTTATGGTCAACCATAACCTTCATGTCGGCCAACGAAAGTTTATCTTTCAAATCAAGCTTTCCATTTGGCAGATCAATTATAAAGTAGGATTGATTCTGGCATACCAGCATTTTTTTCTTATCCGCTGATATTTCGTATCCCTGAATATCTCCAAGAACGGTTTCTTTCTTTTCCGTGAGATCGAAAAGGCAAAGCTGCTGTTCCTTCTCTGAAGAAGAACGACGGATGTAATAGAGTTTTGAACCAACAGAAACCAGATCGCTATAGGAAGCAGCCTGAACCGGTATTTCAACAACACGGTCAAATATACGGTCAAAATCAACTTCAACCTTCACCGATTTATCACCCTTGTCATCGTCTTTTTTACTGTCTTTTTTTGTTGTGTCTTGAATTGCCGCTTCATCACTCTTTGGCTCGAACAATGATTTGGTTTCCTTGGAGAGGGTTACAAAGTATGGCTTAGCCATATCACGGTATATGTGGTTCCACTCAAGCCAGCCGTAGCTGGGAGCGAAACTGCGGTTGGATACGAAGAAAAGATATTTCCCGTCAGCACTGAATTTACTGTCGCCGGAATCGTACCATTGATCAGTCACAACGGTTGATTTTTCCTTATCAAGAGAATACAGAAATACGCGAGTAACGTTATCATCCGTCTGTTTTGAGTAGGTTATCCACTTGCTGTCGGGTGACCATGCATAATCGCCAATCTCCCAGATATCGGATTTATCAACCTCAACAATTTTCTTCGAATCAATATCGACATAGTTCAATCGCTGGAGGCGGTCGCTCCACATGATTTTTTTACTGTCGGGTGACCAGTATAAAGAGTATTTATAATTGGAACTGCCTTTTGTTATTTGCACGGGTTTTGCGCTGCCGTCTTGTGCCGTGATGAAAATTTCGTCTTCACCTGTTGCATCGGATACATACGCAATCCATTTGCCGTCTGGCGACCATTTGGGGTTACGGTCATGCACACCTGATGATGCGGTCAGGTTGCGGGTTTGACCGTTTTTCGCCGGAACGGTGAATATATCGCCGCGTGCGCCGAGCAGGGCGCGTTTGCCATCTGGTGATATTTCGTATGAATGGACGCTGCGGCTCACATCAACCAGCGTATTTCTGCCAAGATTAAAATCTTCGTTGATGGTGATTGAAACTTTTTCCGCCTGTTGTGTTTTCAGATCAAAGCGGTAGATATAGCCGCCATTTTCAAACACAATTGCGCCGTTGCCAAGCGAGGGGAATTTGCAATCAAACTCGGTAAAGTTTGTCAGTTTTTTTGTTTCTTTCGTATCAAGGTTATAGGAGAACAGATTCAAGCGGGAATCACGGTCTGACAAAAAATAAATCGTGTTACCGCTCCACATGGGGATAATATCCTGAGCAGGGTTATTGGTGACGTTCTCGGTTTTTTTTGTTTTAAAATCATATATCCACACATCATCAGCCTGACCACCACGATAGCGTTTCCAGGTGCGGAATTCTCTGAACACACGGTTATAGGCCATTTTTGAGGCATCCGCGTTGAAACTGCAGAAGCCGCCACGTGGAAGGGGTAATTGATCTGAAATTCCACCGTTAACGGAAACCTGAAACAGTTGCCCCTTGAAATCGTTGAATTCTCTTTGACGTGAGCGATAGACAATGGTCTCGTTGTCCTTCCAGCACATAACAAGATTATTGGGCCCCATGCGATCAGAAACATCGTCACGGTTAAGGGTTGCCGTATAGGTTAAACGTTTGGGAACACCGCCGGCTGCGGGCATAAGATACACTTCTGTATTGCCGTCATATTGTCCGGTGAAAGCTATTTGTTTCCCGTCCGGAGAGAACCGCGGGAACATCTCATATCCCACATTGCTTGTCAGCCTTCGTGCCACACCGCCGGCAGCATCAACGGAAAAGAGGTCGCCCGCATAGGAAAACACGATTTGGTTATCGTGAATTGCGGGGAATCGGAGCAGGCGTGTTTCGTTTTGCGGAAAGGACTGAGTTACGAATCCAACCAAGATGACAAGTATAACCATCCCGAAATTTCTGATCTTCATATACAATCTTTCAATTAGTGGAAAATGGAGTGAAATTCATCATAAAAATACAAATTGTCCAGAATAAAATGATAAACGGTAATATGGACTGATTACTATTGATAAAAATGATTAGAGCTTGATTAACCTGATTTGAAAAATGGCCTAAAATGCAGTTCTATATAATTTCCGGTTCCTGTGTATTTGTTAAACTCACCAATAGATTCGAAATCCTGTTATTGTTCATATCTGCACCTTTGTTGTCATGGGGCTATATTAAAAGAATAAATACACGCCCCGCGGAGCGCATAGGTGTCAACTTAACAACGGGCCAAAACCACTACCATTCTTTTATTGCTTCGTTCAAGCAATGGTATTTCGACACATTTTCGTGTATCTGTAACAATGCCCTAGCTCCATAGATCGTTCCCTGCCGAGACGAGACACAGCCTAACGGAACTCTATTTAAAGAATAATAAGTTATTCTGATCATTTCATCAACCGAATGTTGCTAAGCATATTCAACCCCTGAACGGGGTTGGCGGATCATTGTCTCCAATCGATGCTACCAATGTGCAAACCCTGACGGGTTTGGGGTATAGCGCATTTGCAACGCGATTAACATGACTGTTATTGCTGCTTTTCGAAATCCCGTCAGGGATTTTATATTGGTAGCAATAGCATTCAGAAAAGAGCCACATAACTCCGTCAGGAGTTATACATGAAGCTACCTACCTGCAAACCCTGACGGGTTTGGGGCGAGTTAACGTGTATACGGAAATTTGTGGCGGAATTCTGCGCTTAAGTATTATGCGACACCTACCTCCGGGACTTCGCGCAAAGTATACTCAGAGAGCGGGGATATAAAAAAGCATTATTATCAGTGGCCAATAACGCTGCATAATTAAAGCAATTAAAGCTGATAAAGTCCTTCCAAGATTCAAAAATATCACTGTTAAGTTGACACCTATGCGCGGAGCGGGATCCCGTTGAGAGATAACATGGATTTGAACTGATTTCCGCGGATAGAAATTCAAAATTTGACTTTTGAGACAGCCCGCCACCACCGCCAAGTTAATGTGTGAGATTGTCCCACTCACGGGATATTGGCTGCACTCGACTTCTCCCGCGAGGATGCGGGATCGCAATGACTATCTTGGGGGCGTAAAGTTGACGCCATTTCCTCAGGATTAAGGAAATCAGCAAAACCGGTACAACGTCGTATCTGGCGAGAAAATCTGCTCCTCCTTGGAATAAAACCACTTTCTCCATTGTCAAACCACTGAATTAACACAGGAACTTTTATCTGCCATTGAACGACATTCACGAACAATTAATTAATACCCTTGCAGGCAGTGCAACCGGTTTCCTTATGAAAGGATTCGATGAGATCAGAGATTGCTGTCCCGATCTCATTTCCGGTTCACACCGTCTGTTCTGGAACCAAATCATTTTTATTTCGAGAGGCTCCGGCAATATCCAGGTGGATGCCCGGCAATATCCGGTAAAACCACATTCACTATTTGCCTTAGCAAAGGGACAGGTGGAAACCCTCGAGTTTTCAAAGGACGCAAGGGGTTTTGTCATCCTGTTTTCCGAGGAATATCTGTACAAATATCCGGAGGACATGGGCTGGATTGCCCACCTTTCACTTCTTGAGCACTCAGACAAGACGTGCGCGGTTGAACTTTCTGACCTTGAATATGCCGAACTCCTAATGCTGATACGAAAAATGCAAAGTGAACTTGCATCGGGGAATGAATTTGCACAAAGGGATATTCTGGTAAACGCGTTCCGCATGTTTCTTCTTATGGCCGAACGTGCAAAACGAAAGCACCTCCGGAAGAACCAGTCAGACGAAAGCATCCATCGAATTGCCTTCCCCGCTCATTCCAGTGAGGAACGGCAACCAAAAGTAAACTTACAAGAGGATAAAGACTGGCAGTATATAGTTGCGTTCAGACAGGAATTGGACAAAGACTTTCACGCGTCACGTTCAGTGTGGCACTATGCAACAAAGCTTAACATCACGCAAAAAAAGCTCAACCAGATAACTTCTAAGTTTCTCGGTAAACCGGCAAAAAAAATAATTGAAGAACGGGTACTTCTCGAAATAAAACGATTGCTGTTGTATACCGACAATACCGTAAAGGAAATTGGTTTTTCGCTGGGATTCACTGATCCCACAAACTTTAATAAATTTTTTAAAAAATATACCATGCGGACACCCGTGCAATTTCGTACGGGAGCTGAAAATCAGAATTGTACAATAAAACAGCACGTATTGACCATTTAGTGATGAAGTGATGCGAGCGATAATAGCAGTAGAAAAGCAAACAAATTATTTAGCTGCTTCTCAAATTAAACTTCTATTTAACAGCAAAGGAGAATGGTCATGTCTTTCAGTGTAAGCGGTGTCAGTTCTGCCCAGTATACGCGTCCCGTTGAAACCAACGTAAAGTTAACGGACGATCAAAAGAAACAATTGACTGAAATCATCGGAAAGTACGATTCGTCTTCAATGACAAAGGACAGCATGAAATCCATGATGGATGAGATAAAATCTGCCGGCATTTCCCAAGGTAAAGAGCTTCGCGAAACACTTGACACGGCAGGTTTTAAGCCACCTGAAAAACCTAAAGGTGAGGTTCCCGATCAGAGTGGCGAAACCGGAACAACCAATTCTCAACCACAATTTGTTCTGGATTTTCTGGAAAAAGCAAAAACCGGTCAGTTGACCAGTACCGATATTTCCAGCCTGGTCAGCAGCCTGCAAAGCAGCGGCAGATCAAGTCAGGGTTCTCTGATCGATACCAGGAGCTAAAGAAAATTTTCTCTCTGCCCGATCCAAAAGAGCGTTTGCGGCTATGTGCAAACGCTCTTTTTTCTTAATACCACTGTGTATGATACCGACCTGCTTACCAGAGGAAAATATGTCAGGGAAGTTCCCGCGATTTATTCAGATATGCTGCGTTGGCCAGTGCAAGACACTGATTAAATACCAAAATAATTTCAGCCTTGGTAAAGGGTTTTGACTGATAGTAGGTACATCCCGCTGCCAAAGCGCGTTCTTTGTCACCCGGCATAGCATAGGCAGTAATGGCAACAATAGGCGTGCTGGCATATTCCTTCTGCTGACGAAGTCTTTTTGCCACCTGTAAACCCGTTAATCCAACTCCAAGATTAATATCAAGAAAAAAAATATCATAATGTTTGTTCTCCGCTGCCAGCAAGGCTCTTCGCCCATCCATTGCATAGTCCATATTGCATCTGCCGGCTAGGTAGCGTTTGACAACATGATGAACCATCTGATCATCATCCACCATAAGAACTTCCGGGGTAAATTCCACTTTTTCAACCACTCCGGCCACCCGTTCCGGCGCCGTTGGTTCGGTAACCGGTTTATTCTGATCTTTCGCAACACCGGGCAACGGAAAATGCAAAGAAATGGAAGTACCTATTCCCCATTGACTTTCAACAAATATTTCACCACCGATGTGCTCAATCATTGTTTTTGCACGTATGAAATTAGCGTATACTTTGTCTGCGGCCGATATTTCAGCCTTTTCGGTTGAGTGAGACATTACAGAAAGCAAATCCAGATACGATTTTTTGATGCCGGTTCCCGTATCGGTAATTTTAATGATCGCTATCGATTTAGTGTCGGCGTATTTCTCAAATATTTCAATTTTCACCTCCCCGGTGTCTGTTGCTTCAATTGCCAGTTCAAGAAAAACTTTAAATGATTCGCTGAATACCTCAGCATCCACCTTAAGGGCAACAATTTTTTGAAAAGTGGTGAACCGCAGATGTATTTTTTTTTCAATGATCAGCCGGACATATTCCTGGATGGCTGTTTTGATCAGCGGGACAACATCAACCGCGCCGTGTGCCAATTTCACAATAATTTCGGATTCTTGTTTGTTCCCTTCGCGTTTTTCGAATACCGGCAATATGCCCTCACCGGCTTTCATAATATTTTCGGCAATTACTTTTATCTTCTCCGGCTCACTTTCTTCCGAGATAACATGTGAAAGCCCCATTATGGTATTCAGCCGGGAACGCATTTCATGGCTTTCCGCCTTTGTTAAAAGCAACTCCGAATTTTTCACCATTCTTTCGGCAAGTGAATGGACAGGCTCAAAAATGCAAATTGCATGCACAAAATTATCCTGGATCATTATCCGTGTCCGGCAAACCAGGCTTTTTATTGTATTGCTGCTTCTGATATCTACTATTTCCTCGTCCAGTTCAACAAATTCAAATATCTTCCGGATAAGTGACTCCCCCTCGCTGTCCGAAATGAAGCTGTCCAGAAAGGAAGCCTGTTTTCCTGCCAGATCATTCTGATCCAAATGAAGCAATGCAGTAAGCGCCTCGTTAACAAACAAAATTTCGTTTGTCAGCATATCAATAACAAAAAGAGGTAACGGAAGATTTTCCAGAATAAGTAAAGTATTCACAAAGGTTATATCAGTTATTACTAAAATCTGTTACAATGGTCAACTTAAAACCGGTTCGAGGGATGCACCATTTGTACATTTCCGTACTCAAATCCACACTTACACCCCGGTAAGAAGCATAGGTAATAATTTAACTATATAATGGTAATGTATCAATTAAATTATTTGTGCGTCAAGAATGCGGAACTGCTGTTACCTGAAAAAGTCGTCTCACCCTGTCATCATTCGCCCCGATTGCAGGAAACATATATCAACAATGTTAATAACCCTGACTTTATTAACATTGTTAACAGCTTCATTTGTTATTAACAATAGGTAACCGGTTATACACAATGTGGATTAAATCATCACATAAAAACCTGCATGACCGGATACCAACTATTTCAATTGCTTAGCCATAAACTGCAGCTCCCGGCAATTCTATTGCGCATAGTACCTGCCTATATGCAAAGCATCACCGATTTCTCAGAGCAAGAGGCATGCATTTCTCCCGATAAACGAATCAGATCATATTACCAATGAGCCGGCTCTTTCATTCGTTCAGTTTGAATTATACACCGCCCGGTCCAAATATTCTGTTTGGTCACTTCCCCTCCGGTATTTTTACCTCATCATATATTGATCATTCTGAGCTAATACGAAAAGGAAGACAAATGAAATTTATTTATTTAGGTATGTTCATCATACTGCTTGCCTGCAGGATACCCGGCCAGGTTACCAATGGAACCATTAAGGGAACAGTGACCAACAGCGGCACCAAGGAAGCTCTGCCCGGAACAACAGTACTTCTGCTGCACACAAAATCAGGCGCTGTTACCGATATCAACGGCGAATACACAATTACAGCACTTCAGCCAGGAAACTATATTCTGGAATTCCGCCTTGTTGGTTTTGAGAGTACGGTAAAAACCGATGTTCAGGTAAAACCGGGACGTGTTTCCATAATCAACGCTGAATTAAAAGAGAAGGCTGTTCAAACCGAAAACGTTACGGTGACAGCAGGTTACTTTCAGGATGCAGAACTTAACGGATCGGGCGTCGTTAATTTCAATGCCGAAGAAATTCGGCGCTCGCCCGGTTCAATGGGAGATTTGAGCAGAATTTTGCTTGCTCTGCCGGCAACTGCAAAAGTATCTGATGACAACAACGACCTTATTGTCCGAGGCGGGAGCCCCGCGGAAAACGGTTTCTATATAGATGGAATTCCCGTACCCAACATTAATCATTTTCCGAGTATCGGATCGACGGGTGGCCCCATAGGGATAATAAACGTTGATTATGTGGATAACTTCAATTTTATGCCCGGTAATTTTTCTTCAGAATTCGGCGACCGTTTGTCGTCTGTTGTCGATATCAAATACCGGGAAGGAAACCGCGAGCAATTCAATGCCAAGGCTGATTTGAATTGGGCAGGTTTTGGCGGGGGAGCGGAAGGACCTTTGCCGGGGAAAGGAGGATCCTGGCTTGCCTCGTTCAGAAGGAGCTACCTTGATTTGATCTCGAAAGCTGAAAACTGGGGAATGGTTATACGTTATGGCGATGCCCAAACTAAAATTGTATATGATCTTGGACAAAAACACAAGCTCACCTTTCTTACCTTATACGCATATGACAATGAAAGTTATGGAAGAAGTGATGCACTTGATCAGGGAAGCAATTACTATGGGAAAATAGATAACTATCAATATACTACGGGCATTCAATGGCGCGCATTATGGTCCCGGAATTTTTACTCAATCAATACACTCTCGCTTTCAGTTCAGAGCTTTCAAAACAATTTTGACAACGTAAATGGCGGGACCAAATATTACACATCAGATAATCTTGAAAAGACGCTCACCCTGAGAAATGCGAACTATTTCGAAATTGACAAGCAAAACAAAATTGAAGCAGGACTGGAAGCAAAAATTGAAACAGGGGACTACCGTTATACAAAATATGCCTGGACTAATCGGCTGGGAAGCCGGGAGCCGGATTACACGGTAGGAAGATCTATCACACCACGGCAACTGGGTTTATATGCAACCTATACAATACTGCCATTCAATGCGTTAACCGTATCAGCAGGAAGCCGGATGGACTATTATGCACTTTCAAAAGCCCTGTTGTTTGCACCGCGATTGCTGGCGACCCTGCAGATGAATGAACGACTCTCTTTCAGGCTTTCGGGCGGTTTATTGCATCAGCAGCTTCCGCTTGTTTTGTTGGCCGGGAAGCCGGAATTCAGTTCATTGAAAGAGGCCAACGCTTCGCATTACGCTCTTGGGGTTGAATATCTGTTTTTGCCGGACTTGAAATTGAGTATTGATGTTTATGACAAGGAGTATAAACAACTGCCTCTATCCAATGATGACCCAACCCTTAATGTTATTGACGGAAGTGTGACGGGTAATGCTTTTGGCAGCTATCAGGTGTTGCAAAGCTCCGGCAAAGGATTCACCCGGGGAGTTGAATTACTGCTCCAGAAAAAAATGTCCGACGCGTGGTACGGCATCGTCAGCGCATCATTTTTCCGAAGCCGGTATCAGGACCTGACGGGTACCTGGCGGGACCGGATGTATGACAATAAATTCACCTTTAGCTTCATTGCCGGATATAAACCTTCTGCCGACTGGGAGGTGAGTACTCGCTGGACTTTTGCAGGCGGATGCCCGTATTCCCCCATTGACCGCGATAAATCCATTATTGCACAAAGCGCGGTTGTGGATGACTCACGTATCAACGGTGCCAGATATCCTGATTATCACTCGCTTAATTTCCGGGTCGACAAAAAATTCTTCTTCCTGAATCAGTCCCTGGATATTTATCTTTCAGTATGGAACGCGTACAACAGAAAGAACGTTTCAAATTATTACTGGAATGTGGACAAACAGGAAATAAAGCCAATATATCAATGGGAGCTGATGCCTATATTCGGCGTGGTATATGAGTTTTAGTTTGTGTTCTTTATGCTTCTGAAGAAAAGTTAACGCGGAGTTCTCAGAGAAGGCGCCAAGAGCGCAAAGTGAAATATTTGAAACACATTCTCAATATTTCTTTGCGCCCTTTGCGGTAATTCCCCTTCTATGCGCCAAGATTACAAAGATGAAAATATACTTTTTTTATTGCGGCTAAAATTTCGGAATTTTGTGCATGAATGAAATAAAAAAGAGATTTATCCTGGATTTAGTATGACAGGTAATAAAAAAACACCACATATACGGTATTTCACCGGACAACAACTCATTTGGTTTTCTGCATTCAGTATAATGCTTACTGTTATTTTCCATTTGGCGTTTCCGGGCCACCGGGTTGACTATGCTGGATCATATGTTGTGCATTTTTTAATGGATGTGGTTCTTGATTTCGCTCTCATTACAACAATCTGGATAACGAATACCGCTGTGAATAACCGTTTGGATATAAGTTCAGGCTGGGATTCTTCCCCTATACAGAGGATCTTTTTACAAATCGGGATAAACTCTCTCTTGTCTACTGTTATAATCCTGTTGTTAGTGAGTGGTTATTCAGCCATAATTTCCATTCTTTTTCCTGTACCCTTTTTGGCAACTCAGGCAAGTGAAAGCAATGAGGTTTGGAAAAATGCAATTGTCCTATTGCCTGCTGTTTTTATTGTTTATCAGATAATATATCTCAGCGCGTATTTTTTCAGTCAATGGCGAAATTCGCTGGTGGAAGCTGAACAATTGAAGCAGGCAAACCTTAACGCGCAGCTTTTGGCACTGCGCAACCAGGTTAACCCACATTTTTTGTTTAACAGTCTCAGTTCATTAAGTTCGCTCATCTCGGAAGATGCCGATCGCGCCATTGACTTCGTGCAGGAACTTTCTGCTGTTTACCGCTATCTTTTACAGAAGCACGAAGCCGGTGTTTCTCGCCTGGATGATGAGATGCGGGTGGTGCAATCGTTTATTTACCTACACCAGGTGCGGTTCGGAGATAATCTGCGGGTCAGCAGTAACATTGCTCCGGAATTTAACGATTGGCTGCTGCCTACAACCGCATTGCTGATATTGTTTGAAAACGCCATACAGCATAATATTGTTTCACCTGAACAGCCCCTGCAGGTTTCGCTCTATACACAAAATGAAACCATCTGCATTAAGAACAATCTGCAGAAAAAGCGCTCCCGCGAAAGCAGCGGAACAGGGATGCATAACATTAAGGAACGTTACCGGCTGATAGGTGCACCCGCTATTGCGATAGAAGAAACAGAAAGCTTTTTTCAGGTAACTCTCCCCCTTCTTTCACCAAAGAAATTGTATGAAAACAGTAATTATTGAAGACGAAGTTTTAAGCGCCAAACGACTGAAACGCCTGCTGGAAGAAACCGGTGAACAGGTAGAGGTGCTTGCCACGCTTGGCGGAGTCCGTTCTGCCATTATGTGGTTTAAGACAAATCCGCCGCCTGATCTTGTGTTCATGGATATTCAATTATCGGACGGCCTCAGCTTTGAGATTTTCGAAAGCGTAGAGGTTACCTGTCCGGTAGTTTTTACGACCGCATTTGACGAGTACGCCGTCAGGGCTTTCAAGGTGAACAGTGTGGATTACCTGTTAAAACCCATACGCAGGCAAGACCTTGAACAAAGTCTCAAGAAATTCAACGCTCTTTTCGGTGAAAGCAAATCGCATGATGAGTTGGCAAATTTTCGTGAGGTGTTGCAGAAGATCAGCCTTAAGCAACCTGTATACCGCAGCCGGTTCCTGCTGAAGAAGGGAGAAACCTTCCACAAAGTGAAGAGTGAGGAAATTGCTTATTTCTTTCTGGAGAACAAAATTACCTTTTTGATGCTTTATAACGGAAAGAAGTTCATTTCTGATCTCCCCCTTGAGGAATTGGAGTCCTCACTTAATCCCGACGTGTTTTTCCGGGTAAGCCGGCAATGTATTGTAAACGTGAATTGCATTGAGAGCATTCACCTGTTTCCAGGCGGCAGCCTTAAACTGAAAGTGCAGCCACCGCCGGAAGAGGCCATTATAGTCAGTCGCCGCCGCGCTGCGGCATTCAAAGAGTGGATGGACAAATGAGCCCTGTTGGTTAATTAACCGACATATCTGTGATGATTTTCCAGGCCCCATCCTTTTGCTTTTTCCAGATGGTGGTATAGTATCCGCTGTCAACTGTTTCTTGGCCTTCCTGTAGTGAAGTGTACGAATACTCTCCGGTTTCGTACGCAGTGGTATCAACAATCCAAAGCTTAAGGGTCTTCACCGTCACTTTAACATGCCTTCCAAAATATTGCATGTTTGCACTAACGCGTTCAGAAATTGCCTCCGGTCCGCGGGACACACGTCCCTTTGAACCGAGCATGCAGCCATCAGGGGCAAAAAGCGAAACTATGCCTGTCACATCACCATTTTCGTATGATGCAATCCACTGTTTATTCCCGGCATCAATTGCCGTTCTCGCTTCTTCCCGTAAAAGGGAATCCGGCTGGACCGGTTTAGCAACTGCCGTACATAACGGCAAAAATGTAAGTAAAAACAGGAATGATATAACGCTCCTCATCAGTGGCCTCATATGTTAATAGACAGTTGTAACTAATTTTTCAAATATATGCGAAAATCCGGATTTGGTATAAATGATTTTTTTTGTGCTCTGTTTCGTTTTTGTGTCGCTTGTCCAAACGCGCTCTTTCCAGTACAGATTATTGGCAAATTGCTCACAATTGCGCGGCATTCCCGATATGCCCCGGCAGCAATTAAATGCCTATCGGCAATTATTTATAAATTTTACTCTTTTTACTTTCACACATTCCCCGGTGCATTGTTAATAAGTTAATAAGTACCGAAAAAGTGCCCTAAAACGCTAAATATGAATGATTTCAGGCTCATTTATCAACATTGAGAGGTGGTTAGAAGTTGAGTTATTGCCCCAAAAGAGCTGATAGAAAGTTATTAAGAAGTTATCCACATTTTTAAACCGTGTTTCGTGGCGTCCGCTATAATGATTTTTTTATGATTTTGAAGCGTGTTTTCGCTCCTGATTCCTTTTTGAGGTAATTACGACCGGTACCCGTTTCCTGTTACTATATGCTCAAACTTCTTATTACCTTATTCGGAAAAGTGCAATTCGAGGCGGTGATTTACAACAGGTGAGAAAGGTGCATAATCCGCATGGTTGCAGTCTTTTGCATGAAGTGTGCCTGGCATTGCAAACACATGGTCATCGGGAATTCCTCAGTTGCTTTTATAGATAACATCTCTGTTGTATTTATTGCGATATTGAATTGGCGATAACCCGGTGAATTTTTTGAACGTGGTGCGAAAAGCCTTGATATCCGAATAACCAACGCGGTACATCACCTCGTTAATATTTTCACGGGATGAGTCGAGGCTTGCTTTGGCCGCTTCAATTTTGACACGTTGGATATACTCGGCAACGGAGTTGGTGGTAGCTTTTTTAAACCGCCGTTCCAAATTTCTTTTTCCCAGGGCAAACTGAGAAGCCAATTGATCGACCGTCAGTTTTTCCATGAAGTTGTTTTCTATATACTCCTGTATCTTTTTTATTTCTTCATCTGTGTGGCTTTTTTGCCCTTTGAACATCATGAAGGGGGATTGACTCGTCCGGTCAATATCAATCATAAACGTTTTTGAAGCAAAAACAGCAATATCTCTTCCTGCATATTTTTCAATCAGATATACAAGCAGATTCAAAAAGGAATAGGCTCCTCCGCTGGTGTAGAGTCCGGTATCTGCAGTCATGATTTTATCGTCAACCAGATTGACGTCCGGGAACATTGCACGAAATTCATTAGCAAACAGCCAGTGCGTGGCACACTGTTTGCCCTTTAATAGACCGGTGGCTGCAAGAAAAAATGCACCTACGCAAAAACTGGCAACTTCCGTTCCTTCGTTATACCGCTCAACGATCCAGGGAATAAAATTACGGTTTAGGGAGAGATTAGTGGTCAGGTCGCCATGAATGGCAGGAATGATGATCAGGTCCGTTTTTGTCACATCGCTTATTAAAACATCTGCATTCACGGAAAAGAAACCAGTTGATTGTTTTGTTTCTTTGGAAAGCCCCACCAATTGAATGGAGAACAGCGGTTCCCTTCCCATTCCGGTAAGCAAACCATTCACCTCCGAAAAAATTTGGTGGGTTCCTGCAATATTCACCATGCTGGTATGACCCGCCGGCACAAGGATAGATATATGTTTCATGTAATAAATATATTGAAGAAACCTGTCGCAAACAACCCCTCAGATTGCCGTAGTCGCCCCTTTTAAGATTTCTTTTTTAACAATAATTTTGCATCTTATTAATCAACAGCGACTCTCTTTAGAGAAAGCGATTTTTACCGGAACAAAGCCCTGCGGTGAATTGCTTAAAGCTGTAGTGTGTTACTTCAATACTGAAAACTTTATAACTTTATTTCCCCGCAAAGGGTCATTACGATTGGCCTCTGCTAGCGGGTGAGCGTGCCGTTTTTTACCGGTAACAAAAGTAAAAGCGTACTGCCATGTGAAAGCAGGAGTATCCCAAACTTTTGGAAACCTTGTATGCCATGCTGTTTTTATGTTTGGTTATTTATCATTACAATTTAAAGGATCGAGCTAATGAGGAAACTAAAATTGCAAATGCAGCTATCTGTTGATGGATTTGTTGCAGGTCTCAATGGTGAAATGGACTGGATGGAATGGAACTGGGATGATGAGCTTAAAAACTACGTTACCGGGTTGACGGATTCAGCTGACTGCATTGTCCTTGGGAGACATCTTGCAGAGGGATTTATTCCACACTGGTCCGCCGTTGCTGAAAACCCTGCTGATCCGAGTTTCGACTTTGGCAAGAAAATGTGCAACTATCCCAAAATAGTATTTTCCCGATCTATGAAAAATTCCGAATGGGCAAACACCAGTCTGGCTGAGGGCGACTTTTCAGAAGTTATAACCAATTTGAAAAACGGCAAGGGAAAGGACATTCTGGTGTATGGCGGAGCCGCTTTTGCAGCCTCACTTATAAAAGCCGGATTGATAGACGAATTTCACTTATTCCTAAACCCGGCAGTTGTTGGAAAGGGTATGTCCATCTTCACTGATTTAGAACAGAAACAAAATTTAAACCTGGTGAAGTCGCTGTCGTTTGGTTGTGGCATTGTTTTGCTCTGTTATACACCAAGAACAAATTACGATATCCGGTAGAAACCTGTCGGCATGAGCTTTTCTTATGATGAATGAATTATCAGTGCGTGATATCTCAATAGTCGGAATACCTGTTTCAATCCACAGAAATCAGTTCAAACAGGTGTGTAATATTGCTCTTTTAAGACAATCTTCCTTCATGCAAAAAAATTTATCAAGAAGTCACAAAGTACAGAGCTTTTTCACCCTAAACGTAAACAGCTTTATTAACTTTCGAAAGGTTCCAATATGTTCACAATGGTTGTACTTGTCCTTGTTTTCGTAATACTGGGGTTTCTCCTATTCGCGACCACCAGGCCGAATACGTTCCGTATTGAACGAACAGCCATCATAAATGCACCGGCTGAAAAAATATTTCCCCAGATCAACGACTTCCACAACTGGGCAGCCTGGTCACCTTTTGAAAAACTTGACCCGGAAATGAAAAAAAGTTTCAGCGGTTCAACACCGGGTAAAGGTGCAGTGTATGAATGGGAGGGTAATTCAAAAGCAGGTCAGGGCCGCATGGAAATTTTGGAATCAGTTTCACCATCCAGGATAGCTTTGAGGCTGTCTTTCCTGAAACCGTTCAAAGCTGAAAACAATACCGACTTTCTGTTCGAAAAGAAGGGGAGTATCACTTCTGTCACCTGGGCAATGTATGGGGCCAGTTCTTTTCTTTGGAAAGTGATGACAATTTTTGTCAATATGGATGAAAAAGTGGGAAAAGATTTTGCCGAAGGATTGGCAAACCTGAAGAAATTGCTGGAATGACATTTTTTTCAAAGACTTATAGCATAAAACAAACACATTAACAAACACTGAAAGGATATAGAAATGGTTATCAACCCTTATCTTAATTTTAACGGAAACACCGAAGAGGCCTTTAATTTTTATAAATCGGTGTTCGGAGGAGAATTTATCTCTTTGGTTCGTTTTAAAGACACAGCCGAAGCCGGTAATATTCCCGCAGCGGACCAGGATAAACTCATGCATATTGGCCTGTCCATTGGGAACGGGACGGTTCTTATGGGGACTGATGCATTGGAATCAATGGGGCACAAACTCCATCCCGGTAATAATTTTCATCTCTCGGTAGATGTTGAAAGCAAAGAAAAGGCCGATGAGCTTTTTGGAGGTCTTTCTGCAGGCGGATCAATCATGGTGCCTATGTCTGATATGTTCTGGGGTGCTTATTTTGGCATGTGCACGGATAAGTTTGGCACACAATGGATGGTGAGCTTTTACGCTGCTCAGGCCAAATAAACCGGCAAAAGCCCCTTGAGTATGCTGCAACTGCCAGACATTATAAAACTACTTCAAAATGAAAGTTACCATATGCGAAATATAGTCCCTTTTTTATGGTTCGATGACAATATCGAAGAAGCTATTAAATTCTATACCGCTGTGTTCAACAATTCCGAAATCGTTCATCTTCATCGCTATGGTGAAGGTGGTCCAAAGCCCAACGGAACGGTAATGACTGGAACCTTTAAGCTCTGTGGTCAGGATTTCTATGCGCTTAACGGAGGGCCAATGTTCACTTTTTCACCGGCACTATCGTTTTTTGTTAACTGCGATACTCCGGAGGAAACGGATACCTTATGGAGCAGCCTGGCGGAAGGGGGGAAAGTATTTATGGACCTGGGCAAGCACTCCTTCAGCGAAAAATACGGTTGGGTTCAGGACAAATTTGGAATTTCCTGGCAGCTCAATCTGGGCAGCGGAAAACAAAAGATCAATCCGTTTTTGCTGTTCACCGGAAAGCCATTTGCCCGTGCTGAAGATGCGGTGGTTTTCTATACTGCAACATTCCCCGACGCTACTATTCTCGAACTTGTACATACAAAAGCAGATACAGCAGGGGATAAAAGATCTTTGCAGCGCGGAGTTTTTCAACTGCGGGACACATTATTTATGGCTATGGACAGCGGAGAATCGCATGATTTTTCCTTTAACCCGGCAATTTCATTATTTGTCACCTGTGAAACGCAAGATGAAGTTGACAGATTTTGGGAAACTCTTTCCGAGGGCGGCGAAAAATCACGATGCGGTTGGTTGCAGGACAAATTCGGTGTTTCCTGGCAAATAATCCCGTCTTTGCTTGGAAAATTGCTTTATAGCTCCGATCCTTTACGTTCGGGACGAGTAATGCAGGCAATGATGCAAATGGGTAAAATTGACATCAGGGCATTACAAAATGCATATGACCAACCCTGACCAGGAAATTCACCACCGGTGAATCAGAATGAGCATGAATATGGTTGAAGTATTCAGAACCAATGTTACCTGTCCCGATGTGGCAGCTAAGTTGATTGCGGAGTTACTGGCAATAATGCCTGACTCCGCTATCAATTTTGACCTCGAAGATTCCGAAAACATTTTGCGCGTTGAAAGCCAGAGTATTGATACAGATATTGTCATTAATATTTTGAATATACATGACTTTACGTGTGAGATCTTGGAATAAACGACATTTCCAATTTGCAGAGCCATGTATGAACAATGATCATTTCAGCTAATAACTATAATAGTAATTCAATTAATAAATAAGGAGATATAATTAATGACATCAGTTCCGATTTCCAGGAAAAGATATTTGACCAGTTGGATTATGAGCGGCTTGCCTGTTCTGTTTCTTCTTTTCGATGCCGCTACCAAAATAATTAAACTGCCCCCCGTCATCGAAGCAAGTGCTAAACTGGGATTTTCAGCGGATAGCATTCAGGGGATTGGGTTTACGCTTCTGCTCTGCGCCATGCTCTATGTAATTCCACGCACTTCAATTCTTGGTGCAATTTTACTGACCGGATATCTTGGCGGCGCTGTTGCCACGAATGTACGTGCGGACAGCCCTTTATTCAGCAATATACTGTTTCCTGTTTATTTTGGTATACTTATATGGGGTGGGCTGTTCCTCCGGGAAGATAGATTGAGTACACTGATCCCAATTCGGAAGACAAATATGTCTGAATAGTACATCCGTAGATTGCCTCTGTATTGAAATTCGATTAAATTACGGGCTAATGAAGAAACTGAGTTCTCTATGACACACCAATTGTATCAATGCGTTCGGTTTATAAAAAGGAATATTACTTATGGACCATATTGCTCCTGTGGAAATAATTGATGTCAGGCCCCTTTTCCCGGAATTAAATACAGAGCTTCTTAATCTATTATATAACCTTTCGGCAGAAGAGTGGACCTATAAAACAACAAATCCAAAGTGGCTCGTCAAGGATATTGTTGCCCACTTATTGGATACCGACCTGAGACGATTATCAGTTCAAAGAGATGACCGGACACCGACAGGTGCTGATGAACAGTTTACGGACTATCAGCAGCTTTTGAACTATCTCAATCATCTCAACAATATCTGGATCGAGAGTGCAAGGAGGTTAAGCCCTGGTGTACTGATGGATCTGTTAACATATACCGGCAGCGAAATTCCGAAATTGTACAATTCATTGAATTTGAATGAGAGAGCAAAGTTTTGTGTGGCGTGGGCGGGGGAAACTGTATCAAACAATTGGTTTGATATTGCCCGGGAATACACCGAGAAATGGTATCACCAGCAACAAATACGAGAGGCCGTGGGCAGACCCTTATTGCTGGAAGAAAAATGGTTGTTTCCTTTAATCGATACTTTCGTGAGGGGACTGGCAAATATTTACCAAAAAGCTTACCCTTCAGCAGGCAACGAAGTAGTGCTGGTTGAAATAAGCGATATAAAAAGAGCCAGATGGATTCTGAAAAAAAACACATCATGGGAGCTTTTTACGGGTGAAACATCATATTTTACCTCAAAAGTTGTTATGAATGCGGATACAGCGTGGAGACTATTTTCAAAGAATATTTCCAAAGAAGAGGCTGCAACCGGAATTACCATTGAAGGTGACAACAAATTAGGTTACACAGTTTTGGAACTTACGGCATACATGAAATAGAAAAATATACCGGAGTTGCAGCGTTCTCCGGTCATTGAACAATTTGTATTGGAACACAAATATTAAAACAAAAGAAAGAAAACTTACATGGTACAAAATCATACATCAGATTTATCAACCCGCGTCTACCGGGTAGACAAATTCATTGTTCCTCAACCGGCGTTTGAGGAATTTGTTAACAAAGTAAAGCTTACCCACGAAGTGTTAAGAAAACAGCCGGGTTTTCTTCAGGACTTTCTGTTGGAACAAACAGGCGGACCAGGCGAATTCAATTTTGTAACTATTGTTGAATGGGAAAGCCAAGAATTTGTTGAACAGGCTCGGACTGCTGTTATGGCTTTACATAAAAGCATTAATTTCAATCCTGCGGAATTAGTGGACAGGTTGGGGATAAAGGGCGATATCGCAAATTACAAACAGATTCGATATTAAAATCCGGTGCAATTGATGGCAGCACTGCCTGCAAGTTTGCAGGCAGTGCTTTTCTTCAACAATGTCCTGTTAAATCGCCTCTTCAGCAATGCTGCTCATCCGTTTATCCCGCTGGAACAAAATTAGGGCTGCCGTAATACCGGTAACCAATATTATATAACACCAGCCGAGAGCACCAAATTCTTTTACGGGAATGAACAACAGCAGGAAATAGGTTATTCCGGACAACAGAATATACATTCCTCCGCCCACCAAACCGCCTGATAACCCCGCTGCATTCGGGAATCTGCTCAAACAGTAAGTAAAATAATTATTAAATATAAAAGCCGACATCATCACAATAAAAAAGGTGAACCCAATCAGCGTATAAATGCTCTGCACGTATTTCAACGATACGAACATGAACAAAATCAGAAAAAACTGCAGCATATTTGCAATGAATACATTCTTCAGGAAATCGGTTTTAAGCAACAGCTTTCCCAATAAATTGCCGCATAGCCAGGCAACGCCGGTTATTAACAATGAATAACCAATTATTACGGAGCTGTAATGAAGCGTATGTTCGATCAAAAACGGGCTTGTCAGTGTAAAGATTATTGCGACGCTATAGGACAAACTGACTAACATAATAGCAAGAATGAAATCTATGGTACCCAGCATTTCTTTGTATTTCCCGATTATATTCCTCAGATTAAACCTTTCCGGTGTTCTTAAAGATTCTCCGCCAAAAATTGAATCAAACAGAAACCCTATCATAGATGTCGTTCCGAGAAAATAGAAGTTATACTTCCATCCGTATAGGGTTTGAATGTGTCCCCCGATAAAAGGTGCTGTAATGGGGCCTATTGACCAGATAATTGTAAAGAAACTAAGATTGTGCTTCAGTTTTTCCCCTTTGAATATATCTGCAAAATAAGCTCGTTTCGCAACCAACACGGCACCAATACTGAGTCCCTGCACGCCTCTGAAAAAGTAGATCAGATTAATATCGGGGAATAATGGTATTGCAAAACTTGAAAGTGAGAAAAGCAGGAGTGATATCAGGCTTATTTTGAAACGGCCAAAACTGTCTAAAAGCACACCAACAAAAAGCTGGCATAAACCATAGCAAACTAAATAAACACTCACCGAAGCCTGCATCTTCAATACGCTTAGATGAAGATCTCTTGCCATGGCAGGCAAAGAGGGTGAATATAAATCAACAGCAATTCCCGATAAGGGAGCAATAGCGAATGCTAAAATAGTGGCAAAACCTCTGTGGTTTTCCGGAATTACTTTCATATAAAACCAACCTTGATCCTTTTAAATAGAATGTTGACTGCCCAAAAGTCTTTACGGGAAAGCCTAATCAGTACCGAGGTGTAATTTGTTGGATTCCTGGTAAGATTGTTTCGTTGATTACGCCCCGCAAAGAACCGTTGAGGGCTTAAGCACTTTCAGCTTTACTTTGGGACTGATTCAATTCAGGGGACCTCCATTAACTCCTCATTTCAATGACGTAAAAGCGATATTGCATATAAATGCGCACTCATTTTCCAAAAAAAACATAGTTAATAGACGGTCCCTTTAGTAACACACACTAAAAAGCGCCTATTTAGAATAAACAGTAATTTTGTTAATCTTGTTCCGCAACCATATGGGTTGCAATTGCAAGCCGGTTCCAGGTATTAATTGTCGAAATAACAAATATCAGTTGGATTAATTTTTCTTTCCCGATTAATTTCAATGCTGCTTCGTACACCTGTTCAGAAACTCCGTGCTGGTCAATATTGGTAACTTCTTCTGTCAGTTTTAATATCACACGTTCTTCCTCGGTAAAAAACGGTGTTTCCCACCAGGCGCTTACGGCAAAAAGTCTTTGAGTGGTTTCGCCCAGTTCCATTGCGTTTTTTGTGTGGTAATTTATGCAGTATCCGCATCCATTTATTTGTGAGGCCCTCAACCTTACTAATTCCAATAGTTTTGGATCCAGCCCAAATGAGTCAATTTTTCTCTCTGCCTCAGACATGGCTTCGTAAATACGGGGTTCGGTCGCTTCAATGTTCAATCGGGATTTCATGATAGTAGTTCCTTATTTTTTAATGTAATTAAGTGGTTTCGTTCAAAAATTCATTAATGATTATCGTACATATTTCCTTTTGCTCTTCATGGACAACATGCCCCGCATAGGGAATATTCAATAGTTTTGAGCCCTTTACCCAGCTGGCAGCTTCAAAAACAGCTTCCCTTGAGACCAGATGATCCTCGTCTCCCCGAATTATCAGGAGTGGGCATGATATGTTTTTTATGGCTTCGTTAGGATAGCCCGAGTTTTCCGTGTCTAACCACTGTCGGACAAGAGACTGGGCAAGAAAATCAAAATCCGGTTCCGGGTTTTGCTGCTGGTATGACTTAAAGGTCGAAGGAAATTTATTTTTCCAGCTTTCCCCAGTGACTTTCATAAACAGCTCTTTCAAAGGCAGTATGTTACTTACATGCCAGCGCGAACCTATGGTAATAAGTTTGTTTATTTTCAATGTTGTGAATGTTGCCAGACGATAGGCCACGACTCCACCGTCACTAAATCCAATTACGTTCAGATTATCAATCCGTAAGTGTTCCAGCACCTGTTCCACATCTTTTTGTATCAGTTCATATGACAGTCCTTTGGAATTAATTGTTGACTTGCCGTGCCCCCGGCTGTCTATTCCAATTACCCGGTAAGTTTTATTCAAACCGTTAATAATGCCGTTCATGTTTTCCATATTCCCAAACCCTCCGTGCAAAACAAGCAATGCCGGAAGATCCTTGGATCCGGTTACTTCATAATAAATTTTGGCTCCGTTACTTTTCAGGTATTCACCTGAAACATGATTAAAATTGTTCATTTGACCCTCTTTAAATGATGCTGTTATATTTGTTCTCGCGATAATCTGGATGCTGCATGGTTTTCATTTGCCTCGAGAATTTTCGCTTGACAATAGTCTAAAATATATATTAATTGGTACACAATACTAGTCCAGTATAAATTACCGTGGTGTACCAGACATGTCCTCTTTAGTTGAAATTATAAAAATCGATCGCAATTCAAATATTCCGGTTTATTTGCAAATAACTAATTCTATTATCCACAATATTCGCAAAGGGCATCTACGACGCGGCTTGCAATTGCCAGGATCGCGAGTATTGGCAGAGTCATTGACCATTCATCGGAAAACGCTACAAGCTGCCTTGGATGAGCTAACGGCGCAGGGATGGATTGAGATCATTCCCAGGAAAGGAACATTTATTGCGAGTGATTTGCCGGATATTAAGCCCCTAAAGCTTTTACCCGGCCAGAGGTCCGTGCTTTACCCGTCACGAACTAATTTCTCTCTCGATGAAAAAAGTGTGATACTATTTCCATCGCAGAGTAATCAGGATTCACGGAATTTGATCCTTGATGAGGGATTTGCTGATATCCGTCTTGCTCCCATCGAACAGTTAATGAAGGAATACCGCTCTCTGTCAAAACTAAGCGCATTCAAAAAATACTTCCGGTATGGCGGACCCAAAGGACCAGCATATCTCCTTCAAACACTTTCCGTGTATTTACGCGAGACCCGGGGACTCCAAATTGCCGAAAACAACCTGTTAATAACAAAAGGAGCACAGATGGGTATTTACCTTTGCGCAAATCTGCTCCTGAAACCGGGTGACAACGTGATCCTGGGTAATCCGGGATATTTTGCCGCATCCATTACCTTTCGCCGGGCAGGCGCAGTTATTAACTCTGTTCCGGTGGACAACTATGGAATCGATGTCGATGCCATCGAGGTTTTATGCAAAACAAAGCCTATTCGATTGCTTTACGTTATTCCCCATCATCATTTTCCAACTACGGTAACCCTTATTCCCGAGCGCCGGATCAGGTTACTTGATCTTGCTGCCCGGTATAAATTTGCTATTATTGAAGACGATTATGATTACGACTTTCACTATAACAGCAGCCCCGTTCTCCCTATGGCCAGCCTGGATAACAATGGCAACACCATTTATATAGGCACGCTTACAAAAGCTTTTGTACCAACCATACGGCTCGGATTTGTTGTTGCCCCGGAGAACTTTATTAACGCTGCAGCCAACATGAGGCGCGGTATAGATTGGCAAGGTGACAGTATGATGGAGGTTGCCATCGGGCAGTTGTATAAGGACGGAACAATAGAAAGGCACATACACAGATCCGTAAAATTGTATCACGGACGACGGGACCATTTTTGTTCACAGTTGCGGGAAAAAATTGGAGACTATGTCTCTTTCAAAATTCCGGATGGGGGAATGTCTGTATGGACGCAGTTTCATGGAGTTGATCTGAAAGCAGTGGCTGAAAAAGCTGCTGATTTAGGATTGTCCATGAGCAATGGAAGTCTGTATAATTCCGCTGTCAAAAACTATAATGCTGCACGACTTGGATTTGCTTCTTTAAATTTTCAGGAGCAGGAGAGAGCAATTGACATTTTGAGAAAAGCAATTTTGTCCGTATGATGTTACCCACAGGTTCTAAAGGGTATTGTTGACAAATTACGAATTGAAAAATGCCCAATTGCGTGATTTGGCTTAATAGAACATGTTGTGTGGGGATGCTTATTTGTAAGCCATTATGAAATGGCTATTTAATATATTCCTTTACTATTGGGACGAAAAAATGAAGAGCAGAAAAAGGAGGAAAAGCAACAGATGATAAAAGACCAAAAGAAACGAGTACTGGTTGAAGGGAAGTTCGGTCAGGGGAAAAACGCATACGGCCTAAACCGAATCAGAATGCGGACAATGCGCACGAGTGAATCCATGGTAATGTCAATTTACTTTGTAATGAACCTTGTTCGCTTGGCGAAAGAGGTTCTTTTTTGGCCTTTCCGGCAAATCGTCAATATGCTTAAGAACATGATGACGCACATCGGTGATTGCACGAGAAGCGAAATGTCCTCGCTTCGACTGGTACGCCAATAAAAAAAATGACTTTTTCAAGAAACCCTAACTAATGATGTTTGCCGTGTTTCGTATCGCTACAACTGCGGTCAGGACGTGGAGGACTTCGACCTTGGGTTCCGGGTGGCCGAGGGCTTCTGATTAGCCCTTTAAAGGAATCTTAAAACTGAGGGGCTCTGCAAATAAACAGATCGTTAAGGGAGTCTTTATAAACGGGAAATAGAAATCACGGTTAAGCTATTTTGCGGGCCGAATAACACACACAATTCACCATGAATAATGCATCCTCTCCTTAATAATAAATATGCATAAAACAGAAAAACTTCGGTGAATTTTATGAGTTATTTAATATCTCATAAATTGCAGCAGGAACAGATGAGAAGTTCCCTGTTGTAATATCAAAACCAGATTCGACATTGTGTCCTTCCATCTGTACAATCAACTCATTATGACACCAATTTTTTAGCTCTGGCGTTAGACCTCTGACTTTTTCTAATAGTTTTGGAATACTGATCTTTTCGCTTGCCCTAGGACATGCATTTATATGCTGCAATAATAATTCAAACAGTATATCATCTTTTAACAACCTTTTAGTAAGCGGTCTAATAATTTCTTCCACATAATAAATTTCGCTGTTATTTTGTATATATCTAATAAACCATAACAATCGTCTATACATTATTACAGGCGCTGACATTATACAATCATAACGAATCACAATACTGTACCTATACAATCGCCTGTTTTGCTTTATTTCTAATAGCAATTGTCTAAGCAAAGAACTATTTGGCCAACCCTCAGACAATACAAGAATAAGATCGTCTTTTCTTGTCTTATTGCTTTCAATTTCAATCAACTTTAATACCTCAGTATCTTCATAAAATTGATCTCCGATCAAATTGGCGGCCGTTATCTTGTCAATATATGAAGAACTATTTTCGTTGCTTTGTCCTCCCGCGATTTTGCCCAATCCTAATGTGTTCATACAATACTCTAACAAAATTGTGCTATTCGGCTTCGCTCTCCCCAAAAACTGTAAGAGCTCAGTATTTGCAGATTTCTTTTTTTTACTTTCAAGATATTCCAAAATTTCCTTTCTTGGCGATTCATACTCATCTCCAAATCTAGCAAGTTGCCCCCAGATATAATCCAAATCAGAGTTATTTCTGAATAACCGTGTCCAAAACTCCTCCACAAAATAGCTTTTCAAATATGCCCAATTCCCTAATATAAAGCGAATATATGGGATATTGGGGTGGAGGCCACGGATGCCGTCCACTGAAACTTTATCTGCAGGTGTCCCAAACTGTTCAGTCAAATGTAACATTATTTCCAATTTGTTAAGTATAAGCAACCCACAAAAAGCAGCAAGCCTTCTTTCCGAATAGTCGTGTCCATAACAGGTTATGTCATTTTTAAGTTGTTCAATATAATCAGTAAATTTATCTTCTGAATTCTTGATTGCTGTATAAAAGCCGATTGAAGCTTGAACTTTTACTTGCACTTCCATTTCATGGTCATATTGGTGTAAAATTTTTTTTGTGAATGCACCATCAATTTCTGCTTCCGATAGATAGGTTGCTATAGTCAACCTCAAAACCGAAGGCAAGGGGTTTGCAATATTTAAAATCATTCTTCTTATCTCTTCATCGTCTCCATATGCTGTAGCAACCACATCAAATGATTCATCTCTTCCCCTTAACGTCTCAATTGCCAATTCCCTTACCCTATTATCAAATTTGTAATTTACTATTAGTCTGCTCTTTATATCATAAAGTTTGTTATGTTGTAATTTCTTTGCTATGGATAATGCTATTTCAATTATTTCACTGTCTCTTTCTTTTTTACCCAACATTGCAAAACCATCCATCACAAAATCATATCTTCTACAGCTCGGATCGTTGAATATTTCAAAAAGCCTTTGCCAACATTGTTCTTTATCTGTAATTATTTGGGGTAATAAGAAAGCGAAGTCTGAGGAAACTGATGCCGGCTTACTAATTTGAGCAAGTAATGCTTGTGAAACTTCAGCATCACTTGTTCCCCAACCTTTAAGCAATGCCTTTGCCGCCCAAAATGGAAAGTTTTTTTGTAAATCCTCAATTAACCAATTTTTGAATTTTTTAGTCCTCCCTACCAATGCTGCATAAGAAACCTCAATATTTCTATATTCTTTGTTATTTTCAGCCCAATCTTCTAGTGCGATAATAAGTTTGGTATTGTCCTTAAAATTAAGTGCCATAGCCTCAAAGGCATTCCTATCTAGCAGAACATTACTAAAGGGGTGTTGATGCTCCTTTAGTTCCTTTATACAAAAATCAATAACTTGCTGGTCATTTGGGTAACCATAGAGAATTACCGACTGGGCTATATTTCTATCAATAATCGAATTATCTCGATCTTCCCAATTATAAATTGACTTGAAACAAACCTTCTTCACTTTTTCAGATCGAGGCCATCCCATTAAAATCATTTCAACTATATCTTCACTGTATAAATATAGTCCCGACTGCCAACTTGCTAATCTCAATAATCTGTCCAGCTCTCTATTTGATTGGGTTCCTCGCTTTATTTTTCCTCTTATGCCTACAAGTTGCAATAGAGGTGTTGGTGAAGAGACAAACCATTCGAGCAGAGCATCTATTTTTTCATTGTTCAACCAACCCTTTAATAATGCCTCCATAGCGGCAGCAGAAAGCGATATATCATCACCCTGTTCAATTAATTTGATTAATTTCTGACTTATTTCTACATCCCCCCCATATATTTTTGCCAAAGCTGATCCAGCTGAAATTCTATCCTTGTAATCTTCGGCATTTATACCCTTAAATAAGGCATCCAATAAATCTGTTCCCTTTTTCCAATTTGACATTGCTAGAAAAAGGTACGATCTATTATATCCAAGACGATCGGGAAACCATGTTGTTAGTTTTTCTTTAATTTCAGATGATAAAATTGGCGAATTTAATCCATTTAAGACATTCTTTAATATTTTAATTCTATGCGGCCGCCATGTACCCAATTCAATTTCTTCGTAAGATTTTTGTGCCAATTTTCTTGCTTTCTCTGGCGGGCAATTATAATCATTGAATACTACTTCTGATATAATCTCATTGATGATATTTTTTTCTTCGTACGAAACAATCTTATTTTCAATTTTATCTAAAAATAATTTGATGTCATTCGGTTGTTTTGTTATTCGGAAAAAGCCCAAAATTACCTCTCGCCATAATGGGTTTGTGCAATACTCATCAAGGATAATTAGCTGATTTTCTTTAGAAATACGAGAGATATTGTATGATGTTAAATATTCCTGAATAGTCCTATGGAAAAAGCCGAACTCATCTCTTGATCTTCTTACCAATATCCCTAGGTTTTTTTCTGCTAGCTCAAGAAATTCTATTGACTTTTGCTTAGCCAGAAATTTATCCATGCCAAGCCCTTGTTCTCCATCTACTAGAAATTCAATAATAACATCCAACACATTTTCTTCGTTTAGCAACCCTTCCTGGTGTTTTGAATGCAGAATAAACGCAAAATACGCAAGTATGTTTTTAATATATCGTGGTGACAAGAGTTCTCCTTGTTGGGGAACTTCGGCCGCGACGCGACGAGTCTGTGGATGGGAAAAAATCAGATAATCCGTTAATGCTCCATATGCTTCGAATCTTCCTAAAGGTAGACGGCTATTCGAAAGTTGGAAATATATTAAAAGACATAAAAGGAGCGGATTTTTTGCTAGTTCACGTAATTCGTTGGATCGTCCTAATTCAGAAATAAATTTTGTGGTTTGCCCCTCAACTCCTTTAGAAGTTTCTTCTTCGGTCAAATTTGGATTAATTTTCCGAAAACTTGCATTAAACCAAATTCTGACCAGATTTCTTTGTTGTTCGATCAAAAAATCAGCCATTTCTGCTCTCTGCCAACCATCTGTCCGCATTGAGAGCTTTTCAAATCCATGAAGTCTTGAAGTAGCAATTATTGATATATCATTCTCACTTAAGAAGGAATCGAGGTGTCCCAAAGCGATTTTTGCAGAGTCTTCATTAGAATATTCATCTAACCCATCAACCAAAAGCAACAGTCTTTTGTCTCTTAGCGCTTTCTTCACAATTGTAATTATATCTTCTGCATCCCAGCCTTTTAGCCAATCCTCAATAATTCCCCTTAATGATCTATCGCCTGCCTGCCCATTATTTACGACCTTCGTCCATAATGCGAAAGGTATTAATAAAGGTATATATGCACCCCATTTTTCAGAAATGATATTTAGACGTGGTTCTTCTGATAATAAATCAAGTGCAAGATACCTAAGAAAGGTACTCTTACCACTTCCCGGATTTCCAAAAAGTAAACTCCTTTTATTTCGTGAAATCCAATTTTGTATTGGAGTTCTTTGAATATATCGTCTATTTCCGATGTCCAAAAACTGTTTTTGAGATTTCTCTTCACCGTTGTAAAAATCTGAATCTGGTTTTATTATCTGAGGAGAAGGGTTTTCTCGCACAATTGTTTGTCCCTCTTCGATATCAGGGATCACATATCTTTCAACAAGAGTAATAGTTGAAGGAATTGGAATTCCTTTATCATGGATGTTAAACATTTGCTGGTAAAGTCGATGCAGGTCCGAACGCAGCTTCTTCAATTTTACATTGTCTAGACGTTCGCCAAGGCTTAGGGTCACTTCTTCACCACAGAATGCCTTAACCCACTCTCGTCCAAAAAAATCGTCAACTATTTCCGGTTTTAATTTCAATTTCGATGAAAGTTCACCCTTATCCCAAATTCTAAGAGAAATACCATGAGTTTTTAAAATTTTTGCTTGTTTTTCTAGTTCATCCAATCTTGATCTAAACTGTAAATTCTCTTGAGTGCAAAGACAAAAAACATCACTCTTTTTAAACCAATCGCCTTTCATAAACTCAACAACAGCGCTTTGAATCTTCGACGGCCCAAATTTTTCTACTTTTTTGCATTGAAATACTTTGTACTTTTCTGACCCATATACTCTGGTATATATATCAATCCCATCTTGTTTGTCGCCGTGCTTTCCATACAATTGACAATGTTCAATATTTTCTTCAGAACGAGCCAATCGGTAACATAACCTCTCGAAATCATCCCAATGCAAATCTCCAAATGGAAGTAGCTGATTCCTCGTTTTTGTCGGTATCGAAGATATACCAGCGGGTGGGCTATTTAGCCAAACAATTGATGATGTTTTGTATGACATTATTGACCTATAAATATCTCAAATAACCATCTTTTATTAACTTTAATAAGAAAGGAATAACTATTGAATTGTTTTCATCTGCTTTTAATCTCCAATAATAGAAAATTAATTATCCTATTTAATTCCTTCTGCAATGCATTCCCACTCTTCATCACTCATAACAGGTGTGGAAGTATATTTCGTTTTCTTTGCCTGTTGCCTGATGGTGTTTGCCCGTTCCTTGGAGTCGGGATGGGTTGAAATCCAATACACCGCATCGGGAATATTTTGAGCATCCTCGGAAAGCTTTATCATCAAATCAGCGAAGGGTTCCGCTGCTATATTCGCTTTTATCATATACAAAACCGCGTAGCGGTCCGCCTCGTTTTCGATATTCCGGTCATATGCACTTGAGGAGAGCAGTTTGGCTATCTGTTTTACCATTTCTCCGCCGGCACTTCCGGATGAAGTGGACAGAATAAGTGAAAGCCCCAGTTCTTTCAGCAGTTTCCTGGTAACATGGTGTAATTCCATATGAGCAATTTCGTGGGCCATCACGCCGGCAAGTTCTTCAGGGTTATCGCATTTTTCAATTAATCCGGTGTAAATAACCAGATGATTACCGGGTAAGGCGAATGCATTAACGTCACTCTTGCGAAGCACATGTATCTTAATAGAATCAGCAATAATGTTGTTTTTTTCGCAAATGCGTTTTTTGATGATATTGAGTGTGGCAACGAGGCTGTCGTTCTCAACCACTGTATCTGCCTTGCTGAAGACAGTCCATAGATAATTCCCCAGTTTATACTCATTCTCCCTGCTCAACTGTTTAATATTGAATACTCTCAGATAATCCACCTGGAAAAGCAAAAACCAGGTGGAAAAAAAGAAGATCAGAATAACAACAAATTCAAAGGATATCTTTTTCAAATCACGGCTTACTTATCATATTAGTTAAAGGGCCAAAAAACCACCATTCGACGTGAATTCCCTTCCTGGTCTTTATTGCGGAGATGAACGTCAATATATACTCAATAAGATTACAGATTATGGCGGTAATGATGTAGCTTATGTAAAGATTGGTTAACTGACCTTCACCAAAAGCAATGCTCAGCGTCCAATAGACACTGATGCTGTTTACAATAAGCAGACTGACTACGGAAAAGAGCACCTGTATACAGTGCCACCTGACGAAATAGGAGGCCTTCTTGTTACCAAGCCAGAAAAATATTGAAGCAATGAAGTTTATTATCGGGAAGGGCAAACCAGCCATAATGGCCACCAGTGACATAAGATAGCTGTTTGAGGCTCTTTCGCACTCGTGCTCCCCGGGTTTATAGGGAAACTCTTTTACTGTGATCATAATCCCTTTGAAATACTCCAAAACCAGTTAAGAAGCAAAAGTGCCACCGAAGCCACCGTAGCCAGCCTGTTTTGCCGGAATATGTCTTCCATGTGCAGGTAACTCCTATGAAGACTCTCTTTCTTAGTCAAAAAATCCAAGCCAAGCCAAGCGGGAACAACCACCGTTATAACAAACAATAATATTCCAAGCGGGTTAATCAGAAATGCCTCAGCCAGGTTCCCATGAAGCAAAGCAACCATTGATCTTGTTGCTCCACAGGAGGGACACGGCAGGTTGGTGGCAAATTTGAAAAGACAAACGCTGTGGGAATGCCCCAGCAGCGATGCCACAAGCCAAGCCAACCCCGTCGTCCATAACAGAGCGATAAAACCGTAAAACCTGCGTTTAGTCATCACTGGTATTAATAGAGCATTTGCTGCAGTTTTTCGATATTCTTTTCTCTGGCTGCACCCATAATCAGGAACCAGTCAATAAGCGTCCAGATACCGAGACCACCGCAGGTCAGCAACTTTCCTATTCCCAGGCCAATGTCACCAATAAAGAAACGGTCAATGCCGAAATGCCCGCCGAGAATGGAAATAATGAGAGCCACCGTTGGATCTTTGAATTGCAGAATCTGGATTGAAGGCCATTTGACATCATCTGTTGCCAATAACCGGTCACGTATCGGCATCACCTGATGGCTTTCAAAAAACTTGGAATTTGACATAATGAACATGTCAACTTTTGAAGCGTCCATAAAATTCTCCTGTCGGTTTTCCTACTCGTATGGCTTTTCGGATCGCCCCGTTTATAATGGTCTCTGGACTCCATTTGTAAATTATCTAAGCTCTATGCAAACTGTAATAAAAGCAGTACCAATAAACAGAAAACATTTTCAATAAGAAGGAAGAACAGACATAGGATTTATTCCCAACAAAAACAGTCTTCAAATTAGAGCAATTATTTTTGAAAGTCAATTTATATCTGATGTATGGTACTGAGGCTGGTTATCCACATCCTTATATATTCATAAATTTGGATTTAAATAAATACAGGAACACTAATGATGTGGATATGTGGATAACTGAGTGAATAGCATGTTGGGGCGTCATATTGCAAGTTTATCCAGACTATTTACCAACACTGGTTTTGTGTACAGGTCTTTGTAAGTATGGGGTTACCAACATATTGAAGTTATTAAGATATTACCCACAGGTTGTTAAGGGAGTTGTTAACAGTCAATAGCTGATATTATCAACAATGTTGGCAGAGATTATCCAATCATAGTAACAGCACGGCGGACGAAACCATCTGCTTTTTCCAGTCGTGCTTTTGCCTCTTCTTTGGTAACCTGTGCTTTTATCATTACCAGGGCAGTTTTCACATGACCACCGGCCCTGGTGAGAAATTCCGTTGCTTCCTTGTAATCCACACCGGTAATGATCATCACAATACGCTTGGCCCGTTCAACCAGTTTCTGGTTGGTCATCTGGAGGTCTATCATCAGGTTTTCATAAATCTTTCCCATCCTGATCATGCTGGCGGTGGTAAGCATATTAAGTACCAGTTTCTGGGCCGTTCCGCTTTTCATCCGGGTTGAACCCATAATCACTTCGGGACCGACATAAGGGCACATGGCTATATCAACTTCGTCGATATTAAATTCAGATCTGGGAATGCAGGTAATATAGAGAGTTGTGGCTCCAAGTTCTTTTGCCTTCTTGACCGCGCCAACAGCATATGGTGTCCGTTTGCTGGCAGCAATTCCACAAACAACGTCCGCAGAGGTTACCCCGGCCGCGATGACATCATTTGCTCCGTTTTCTTCTTTATCTTCAGCACCTTCCTGTGCCCGGAACATTGCTTCTTTTCCCCCGGCGATGAACCCCTCTATAAGGCCAAATGGGGTTCCATAGGTAGGTGGACATTCTGCGGCATCAATCACCGCCAGTCGACCGCTGGTTCCGGCACCGAAGTATAATAACCGGCCACCGTTTTTCAGCGTTTTAACTATGACTTCAACTGCCTGCTCAATATAGGGAAGTTCTTTTTCAACTGCGAGAGGGACCAGTTTATCTTCGTTATTTATTATTTGTAATATTTCAGAAAGCGGGCGTGCATCAATATCCATTGATTTAGGGTTACGCTGCTCGGTTGAAAGTTTGGCTATTTGTTCAAATAACTGAGGATTTAAATCTGATGAATTCATGGTTGAATAATAAAAATATAATTATCGTTTTTAGTTATTTAAATTATGAAAGGCAAGACTAATGTTTTGGATAAAAATTTCCCGGCTTCGTAATGGCCCCGCTGCCGGAGATTAGAGGCAGTACGGTCATCAGGAAGCCGGGAAGAAAAAAAGAGAAAAATTTTGAAAAAGTAGCAATTAGTCTTCTATAAATCGCTTCTGTAAGTTTATGATTTAACCAATTCGAGAAGAACGAGTTTTTTACCCTTGATGTTCTTCACATTGGTCGGTTTATAATGCAACTCAAAGATGGTCGATTTTTTAATATAAGGTCCGTACTTCAGTTCAGCTTTTGCATATTCTTCAGTAAGATCGCCGCCTTTCATAGCGAGCAGGTAGGCCTTTTCTTTAACCAGAGGAAGTGCATAACGCAACAAAATGATAAGAGGAACGGTTGCCCTGCTGACTACCAGGTCAAACGAATTTTTATATTGCTCAACAAATTCCGGATCTTCAACGCGTGAACATTCTGCCTTAATATTATTAAGCATAAGCTTATCGATGAATTCGGCAACAGAGTCAACTTTTTTCTTAACTGAATCAACGAGAATACCTCTCATCATAGGCCGCATAATTGCAATGGGAATTCCGGGGAAACCGCCGCCGGTTCCAATGTCAATAAACCGGGTACACTTCTCGGGAATATCTTTTGCTATATAGGAAGACAGGAAAATATGATTTTCGATTACCGCGTCAATATCCTTGCGCGAAATTAAATTTAACTCAGAGTTTTTTTCAACGACTAAATCCGCAAAGTGCGCCAGTCGTTCCATCTGTGATGTCTCGGGATTATACCCATTCTCCCAGTAGAAGGAAGTGAGTTGTTTCAAGTATAAATCTTGAGTATCTACCATGAAGCTCCCAAAAATTTTATAAATTACTTCTTTAAATATACCAATAAAATAGAAATATCTGATGGGGTAACACCAGAGATTCTTGATGCTTGCCCCAATGAACGTGGTTTAATTCTGCTTAAACGGTCTCTTCCCTCAGTGGAGAGCGTACGTATTCCGCCATAATCAAGTGTAGCGGGAATCCTTAAGTCTTCGTACTTCTCCGTCTTTGCAATTTCATCCGTCTGCCGTTGTATGTATCCCTCATATTTGATTTGGATCTCCGCCTGCTCCAACACGTCGCAAAACGTATCAGGGACGCCGGCGCTGTGCAAGAGAGCTGCATCAATAACCGGAAGGAGATCGGCTATTGATACTTCCGGACGCTTAATGAGTTTGGAAGAGGTTTCCGAAAACTCTATTACCGGTGTTCCTTTTGCTTCCAATATCGGATTTGCTTTTTCAATAGTAATTTTGTGTTCATTGAAGAACAATACGCTTCTTTTAATTGCCTCAATTTTTTCGTTAACTGCATTATGCTCATCATCGGATATCATTCCGTAATAGTGCGCATAATCTGCAAGCCTGCGGTCAGCGTTGTCCTGACGTAACAGTAACCTGTATTCTGCACGGGAGGTGAACATACGGTATGGTTCTTCGGTGGATTTGCTTACGAGGTCATCAACCATCACGCCGATATATGCTTCGCTTCGTTTTGGTGTAAATTCTTTCTTGCCGATGATCTTTGCGGCAGCGTTTATACCGGCTACGAGGCCTTGTGCTGCGGCTTCCTCATACCCTGATGTTCCATTGATCTGTCCTGCAAAATATAATCCATGTATACGTTTTGTTTCGAGTGTGAGATCAACCTGCAGCGGTGGAAAGAAATCATATTCGACCGCGTAACCGGGACGCAGCATCTCTGCTTCCTCAAGTCCCTTGATTGAATGCAATGCTTCGAGCTGCACTTCTGCAGGCAGTGAAGTTGAAAACCCGTTTACGTAGATAAGATTGGAATCAAGACCTTCCGGTTCAAGGAAAAGCTGGTGCCGTTTCTTATCTGCGAAGCGCACTATCTTGTCTTCAATGGAAGGACAATAACGCGGGCCGACACCCTTTATAAGTCCGGTGAACATAGGTGATTCATGAAATCCTTTTTCGAGAATAGCATGGACATTTAAATCTGTATAGGTTACGTGGCAGGGGAGTTGCTGCTGATAGGGAAATTCATTCCGTGGTGTACGAAATGAAAAAGGTTGTGGATTATCATCGCCGGCCTGTATCTCAAGTATATCCCAGTTAATGGAATTTTTATTTAGTCGTGGGGGTGTTCCGGTTTTCAGACGTCCTGCTTCGAAGCCCATTTGCAGAAGTGAATCGGTAATGCCGGTGGCCTGCTTCTCGCCGAAACGCCCGCCGGACATTGACGAGAGGCCCGTATGCATGATGCCGTTGAGAAAAGTGCCCGAGCACAAAACAACAGCCTTGGCGTTTATGAAATCGCCATGTACCGTTGATACGCCGGTAACTGTTTTGTTTTCTTCGTGAATGGAAATGATCGATTCGGAAACAATGGTGATGTTCTTGTGTGATTCGACTACACGTATCGCGTCGAGTGAATAAAGTTTGCGGTCGTTTTGGCTGCGTGGTGACCAGACTGCCGGACCCTTTGATTTATTGAGCATGCGAAACTGTATACCGGTGCGGTCGGCAATTTGACCCATCACACCGCCAAGTGCATCAATTTCGCGGACAAGGTGTCCCTTAGCTGTTCCACCGATTGCAGGATTACAGGACATCCGCCCAATGGCGTTTTTATCCATGGTTACCAGTGCGACACTGCAGCCCATCCTTGCGGCAGAACACGCCGCTTCGATTCCTGCATGCCCGCCACCAATGACCAACACGTCAAAGCTTTTAGACAAGGAAGTAATTTACTCCAATAAATATATTAATATTAAATAATTGCTTGGCAGCAAATATTTATAGTTGTGATTTGAAAATATACCGGGATTGGTTTGTTCAAATCAGAAGAATACACACTTACAAAGTTACATAAAAACTGTTTCACGTGAAACAGTTTTTCGAATTATGCGCAACAATATTAATGTGCAATTATTTAAACTGGAACAATAATTAATGATTGAACCTCAGTTTTAATTGCTCAGTGAAGAAGCTGATTTTATAATATATAAATATACAATGGGTGAGGTGTGAATGCTTTAATAACGGAAGTGAATAAAACTATATAAACGTGGAGAGAAAAAAGGAATGAACAATGTCACCAATAAATCGGGGGATATAGTCTCAGTAATGAAGACGATGTTGGGAGAATATTTAATCTATGACTGCATATTTTAGCTGAAAAGGACATTTATTTGATCTGTTGTTGCAGAAATCATAAGCTTGAGTCCTTTGCGGAGGCGAGCTAATTTAAACACAAAGGACAAAGGTTAGAGCAGGAATGCAAAGATCGGATTCATTTATAGCTTGGTGCCCTTGGTGCATTCTTAGGCGCATTTTGATAAAATCTGAGAAACCGCAGAGGGCACAAAGGTAACGCAAAGAACGCAAAGATTGGATTCATATATACTCTGCGGACCTTGCGAATTCTCAGCGAACCCTGCGTTAAAATCTGATAAAACGAAAAATCGGATTCATTTATAGATTGCTGCCCTTGGTGCCTTCCTTTATGTTTGCTCCTGAAAAATCTGATGGTTACTGCGAAGCTAAAGATGCCGCAAACAAACAATAAAGACAGTCTGACTTTTTTATTTTTCCACCGAAACAAGAAAATCGTAGTTCATCAAAGGCTCAAGTTGCTTTGGTGTTGGAGACAGAGGAAGAAATATTTTTGCAAATTTGATTGACGTGAATGTCGGCACTGGTGTTAGGGGGAAGTGCGGGAAGAAAAATTTTTATCCGTTACGCAAGTAGGTTCCACGTGAAGCATAAATGTTTCACGTGAAACGGTCATTTGCCGATGCAGAATTTTGCGAAGATGTTGTTCAGAATATCGTCAGTAGTGACAACGCCAATTATCTCCGCAAGTGAACTTTCGGCATTCCTGAGGTCCACGGAAATAAATTCACCGCTCATTTTTCCGTCGATTGAGGTGAGCGCTGCGGATAAATTTTCGCTTGCACGTCTGAGACTTTCGAAGTGCCGGTCGTTGGTGACGATGGCGGTGTGCTCGGTATAGTTGGATGAGCCGAGAGCTTTACGTTGAATTAAGGTGACGAGTTCGTGCACGCCTTGACCTGTAACCGCAGAAATTTTCGCATCAAAACTCTCAAAACTTTCTCTCTTCAGGTCAACTTTATTGAGAACTTTTATGATCTTCCCGGCAGGGGTAAGAGTCAGAAGTTCGTTGTAAAGATCAGTTGGGTAGGGTTGCTCCGTGTCGTTAATGAAGAGAATTAAATCGGCCTGGCGGACTGCATTCCGGCTTCTCTCAACGCCTTCAAGTTCTATTTCGTCCGTGGTTTCCCGTATGCCGGCTGTATCAAAAATGCGGAAAAGGAGCCCATTTATGGTTATTTCTTCCCGGATAACGTCCCTGGTGGTTCCCGGAATGTGGCTTACTATCGCTCTTGCTTCTTTAAGCAGGTAATTGAGAATTGAAGATTTTCCAACATTCGGCTGACCCACAAGCGCAACATTTACGCCGTCCCGGATCACTCTTCCGAAGGAATAAGTTGAAAGAAGGGCCTCAATTTCTCCCTGTATGTTTTCTATTCTTGCAACTAATTCCGGTCTCTCCAGGAACTCAACATCCTCCTCGGCGAAGTCTAATTCGAGCTCGATGAGTGAGGAAGTATTGATCAAATTTGTTCTGAGCTCCTGCACTTTTGCTGAAAGGAGTCCGTCCAATTGGTTCCTTGCTCCGCGGAGTGCCGCCTCGGATCTGGAGCTTATCACCTCGGTAACTGCTTCGGCCTGGGTCAAATCGAGTCGGTTGTTGAGGAAAGCGCGACGCGTGAACTCTCCTGGTTCTGCCAGTCTGGCCTCGCCGGAAGTGAAAAGCGCAATGATCTTTTGGGCTATCAACGGGTTGCCATGGGAGTTTATCTCTATGACATCCTCGCCTGTGTATGAATGCGGTCCCCGGAAAACGGAGATCAGAATGTCGTCTATCGTCTCGCCGGATGTGTCAGTCAGTTTTCCGTAATGGATAGTATGTGACTTTGCACTTGCAATCGGTTCTTTGCCGGCGAAAAATTTGTCGGTCAGCTCAAACGCCTTGTTGCCGCTGATTCGGATTACGCTTATTGCTCCGACGCCGGACGGGGTGGCCAGGGCAATTATGGTGTCATCGGGAAAGTTCATATCAGTAATACGATTTAATAGGAAAATATTTGTATATTATTTATAGTGTTCATGTGTTCACTATACTGGTTAGGTAACAAAGCTTTTTTGTAAGTGCTGTTATATTGTGTCAGCAAAGATAATACAAAATGCAATATTTCGGGTTCCGGAGAAATGCGGCTCAGGTGAAAGATAAATGAAAAATCAGTAATTTATTGAAGTACAAAACTGGAACCGCTTATATTCATTTCTACACGAAATATTTTTTGAATCAATTTTTTTTCTCAGGCAGCATTGTTTATGCAAAGTAAAACTAAAAACACCTCCGCCTGGCTCTACCTCTGGCCGGGAAAGTTTCTGTATATTGGAAATTCCATCAACATTCACAGGTCAGGACGTTGATGCCTCCTGTGTTTATAATGCAGCCGGACAGGTTATGCTGTTACAACTGCCGCTACCAGTGTATTTTACGAGTATAATGAGCGGAACTGGCTCACTTCCATAAATGTGACTGATTTCAGCGAAAAACTTTCCTATAAGCAAAACGGCAACGTCAGTAAGCAAACTGTTTTCAACAAACGCCAAAACAGCCGGTGCCCGCTCATATATAAATAAATATGACTATAACAGCCGGAACATGCTGGAATCTGCTATCTGTATGAATTTGCCGCAGTATTCGGAGGTATATACCTATGATAACGACGGCAATTTCCTGACAAAAATGCGTACTGACAAAAACATTTCCTATTCTTATCTTTCCGGAACCAATAAACTTAATTTGGTAAAGGTAAACGGAGTGCAGAGACATTTCAGCTATGACGGGCGAGGCAACGTTATCAACGACGGGAAAGTAACCGTGAACGAATATGACCACAGGAATATGGCTTTGAATGTTACGACACCATCCGGTGTTGCACTGTACAATTATGATGATGGCGGCAACCGGTTGGCCAAGAAAGTCGGTTCAACATGGGAATATTACCTGCATGATCAGGCAGGCAGGGAGCTGGCCGTCATTGACGTTAATACCGGAAAATTAAAACAGGTTAATCTGTTTGGCAATGACCAGATTGGTTCTGTAGATATTACCTGGGGAGCAGATTCCGCTACCTGTAACAAACAGTATTATATAAAGGATCATTTGGGCAGCATCCGGATAGCCAAAAGTTCTTCCGGTTCCATTTTATCCGCCCGGAATTATTATCCGTATGGCGAGACGATGCAGGAGTATCAAAGCGGTACAAAAAACAGGAAATACCGTTTCACGGGCAAAGAACGCGACGACGAAACCAATCAGGATTACTTTGGCGCGAGATATTATGATTCAGAGTTGGGGAGGTGGAATACGGTGGATCCAATGGTTGACAAGTTTCATGGTTTGAGTGGATATAATTATTGCGTAAATAATCCTGTTGCTTTAATTGATCCTACGGGTAAGTGGCCATCATGGATTCATGATGAGTTAATCAATAGATTTACAAAAGATACAGATCAGCGAAAATATCTTAAATCCGAAAGCTATAAAGCTGATAATGATCCGGGGACTCAAGATCCTAAGAATTCATTCATGCATGCAATGAGGAACTTTACTTTGGGGTATGCTGAAGGCGTCAATCAAATTGATGTGTATTTAAATAATAAAGCTGTATCACCAGGAGCAAAATTGCATTGCATAATGGATATGACGGCTCCTTCACATGAAGGAGTTCAGACATGGGGGGATCCATATAGCAAGTCTAGTTCAGATTCTCCAATTACACTTAATGATATAGCTGTATTAGTACATACAGGGAAGGAACTTTCTATATCAGAAGAGCAAAAAGAAGCGACGGTGGATTTGATGCGTTTATTCGTTAACCTTGTTAACAGCGGAACTTCTATAAGTTATGAAGCCCTTGCAAATCATTATCAAAATACTCTTAAATATCTCAGGAAAAAATCAGATGAGAAAAACCGCGCTAAAAAAAGCTGGAGCTCGTATGATGTCGGGAACAGATAATCGGGGATTCCCTTTATATTTATGGAAAATATTTATTTCTGTTTTTGTTTTGCTGTTTTGTTCCTGTGAACAAAAGTATAATTATCGCGAATTAAAATTTAACGACCCGAATCCTAATTATTATATCTTCAAATTCCCGTTAGAAGAAATTCGTGCGGCAATCAGAGATAATCCACAGTTTACAAATTCGGCGCATATTGATTCATCAGAACAATTTATGAAATGGGGTGATACGATAGTAAGTAAATCTCAAAATATAAACGATTTTTGTCTAGATTTTAAAGATTATGACACTTCGCATATTTTTATTAGCAAGGAAGGCCCAATATTGTATTATGCTTATTATTTAGTACATATTACTAAAATTGATGCTAATAAGACGAAAGTTGAAATTATTTCGAGATACCCACGAATAGTCATTGGGAAACAATCAAATTTGGGACCTTTTCACAGGCCGACTGCTGAAAGATTCGTTCAACCTTCAAAAATTGAAGAATATAAGATATTGTTACGCATAGGAGATTATCTCGGTATAAAAGATTCCATGCCAAAATTGCAATTGCCAAAATCTGATGAATAGGAATTCCTTGCCATTTTTATTAATCGTCATAATGTCCATCGTCGATGATGAATAATATGATTGAAGAGTCTAGGCGTAAAGGCAGTACTGCTCCAATACAGGAATACTATTCCATGATCAGGCAGGCAGGGAACTGGCCGTCATTGACGTTAATACCGGCAAATTAAAACAGGTCAATTTGTTTGGCAATGACCAGATTGGCTCTGTGGATGTGACCGTGAATGCCAGCCAGGCACTGGTTTTCGCGAAGCAGTATTATGTTAAAGACCATCTTGGCAGCATTCGCCGTGCCGCGCTTGTGAACGGCTCCCTGATATCCGCCCGCAATTATTATCCGTATGGCGAGACGATGCAGGAATATCAAAGCGGTACAAAAAACAGGAAATACCGTTTCACTGGCAAAGAACGCGACGACGAAACCAATCAGGATTATTTTGGCGCGAGATATTATGATTCAGAGCTGGGAAGGTGGAATACGGTGGATCCAATGGCTGAGAAATATCCAGAATGGAGTCCATATAACTATTGCATAAATCGTCCACTTAATGTAATTGATCCGGATGGTAGGACCATCTGGATAAGCATAGGCGAAAATGATGAAAATGGGAAACCAATATTCAGAAAACATAAAAATGGTAAATTAATTAACAGCGATGGCTCTGAATACAAGACGACATCTGTGTATGCAACAAATGTTGTTAATGATCTTAATTCATTACTCTCATTAAATAATCCTATAATTAATGAACGCATAAACGCTTTAATTAATAGTGATAATGATCATAAGATATTTGAACCTTATTTAGCTCAAACTGAACAATCCTGTTGCAGTTCAGACCAACCAAATGCTGCAAACCGGGGCGAAAGTACAGGTACGCAAATCCCTTATGAACGAGTATATGGGACTTTTGAGGGCGGAATCTCAGATTGGCCGCAGGCGACCTTAATGCATGAGATTCAACATGCTTATGATTATGATAAAGGGAGAATGGCAGGAGAAAAAAATATTAAGCGTACTGCAACTGATCCCGCAGAAATCAGAGGCGTTCAAATGGAAAATGTAGTAAGAAATATTGTAACCCCAGGTCAATTACGGACTACATACGGTGATAAAATTGATTTCCCACAAGGAAAAAAAATAGCGGACAAATAGAATGAAACTAAAAATATTTCTTCTGGCAATTTTGTTAGGATGTTCTTCGTTTGCAGACATAGATTCTGTATACATTCAACATCTTATTCGACAGGACGCAAAAAGCAGCTTGATCATAATCAATATTTGTGGTACAGATACTTACAGAGTCGTCTGCAATCTTGGTCTATTGGATGAAGTGTATGAGAAGCGCTATTGCAAAAAATATAAAAGTTTTTTTGATTTTTTATATATAGTTCTTCATAATAAAAAACCGATTCCTGAATATGGAGAAATAAGAAAATATTCCTCCCGTGTTTATAAAACAAAGATTTACTCAGAATTTAAAAGAAATTTTAGTTCGTCAATTAATAAATATATGTTGCACGAGTCTGGAAAGCTTCGTTGTAAAACAAAGCTTTCCCCACGCCTGCGGGATGAGCTCGTTTGTGTTATGTTTAATGCCAGGTATTATTGCTATGTTGGCGATGTTAGCGGGTATACATATTTTCGAAAATGGGAAGATGTTAAGTAAAACAAAATCACAATTGTTCAATATATTTGAAAATTAGTCCTCAAAATCAGATTACGGTTCCGTTCTTCCTTTAGTTTTGCTGACGGGTTCTTTGCTCGTGCCCCACCTTTTAGGGATGTTGACTGTTTTCTTATCTTTCCGGTACCAACAAACTAGATTCGGTAAAGGTAAACGGAGTGCTGAGACATTTAAGCTATGACGGGCGCGGCAACCTGTCTGCCGTCAGGCAGGTGTGATAAGCGATGGTGAATGAATAGGACTATAGCACTATTTCTCATGATTGGTATTTGGGGATCAGACTACATTTACGCAATATAATAGGGATTGTTAAAATCACTTACATTGTCGGGCGTTATTGAAGAACTACCTATACTGAGCTCGCTTGTTACGATTGAAAAGTACGGGGCAAGTCCCCGTAAATTTTATACAATCATCATACTTATTTTGTGGATATAAAAAAGGCGAAACAGAAATGCTTCGCCTTTTTTGCAAATTGTCAGTAATTACTTATTTATGTTTCTCAAACCAGCCGAGGACGGTGTCCCACCAGAGGCGCGCGTTTTGCGGTTTGGTCACAAAGTGGAATTCGTCGGGGAAATATAGCAGTTTGCTTTCGACTCCCAATACCTGTAGTGAGGTGAACAACTGGAATGCCTGCTCTTCGGGAACACGGAAGTCCTTTGCGCCCTGAACAATCAGCATGGGTGTCTTGCAATTCTGAATGTAGCGGTGCGGTGAAAATTTTTCATAAAGTGCACGGTTCTCCCAGGGAGTTCCCTTGTTTTCATAATTGGCGAACCACAGTTCTTCGGTGGTGCCGAACATGCTTTCAAGGTTGAACACGCCGTCATGTGAAACAATTGCGCGGAAACGGTTGGAGTGTCCTGCTATCCAGTTCATCATATAGCCGCCGTAGGAAGCGCCCGCGGCAAAAGTTTGGTTGGCATCAATAAACGGATAGGTCTTTAGTGCATAGTCACAGGCATTCATGATGTCGGTGTATACTTTACCGCCCCAGTCGCCGGAAATCTCATCGGTGAATTTCTGCCCATATCCGGTGCTGCCGCGCGGATTCACTGCAACAACAACATAACCTCTGGCCGCGAACATTTGTGTATTCCAGCGGTAATGGAATTCGTCATTCCAATGCCCCTGGGGTCCGCCGTGCACCAGGAAGATGAGCGGGTATTTTTTGTTCGGATCGAAGAATGGCGGCTTAAGCAGAATGGACTGGACCTTCGCTCCTTCGGCTCCGTCGCTCCAAAATGTTTCGGCAGGATTCATTTCCAACTGACTGGTAAGTTTTGCATTAACCCAGGTCAGTTGTTTCTCTGTACCGTTTTTCAGATCGATGGCGAACAATTCGGTAGGCAGATTGGTACGCTGTTGTTTCACGAACAGGGTTGTTCCGTCTGGTGAAAGCATCAGACCCGAATTGTCATGTTCTTTATAGAGCAGGTCAGTTTTCTTCGTGGCCACATCTATCTTATATATAGACTCGTGTATTTCATTTGAGGCATTGAAATAAATTGACTTCGAATCGGGTAACCATACCAGTTCGGCTGCCGATCTGTCCAATGCATCCGTTATATAAGACAGGCTTCCACCCTTGCGGTCATAGAGCGCGATTCGCTGTTTGTCGGCCTCGAAGCCCGCACGCTCCATGGAGCAGAAAGCGATATATTTTCCATCGGGCGAATATACCGGCTGATTGTCGTTGCCTTTGCTTTGGGATATCAGCCTTGGTGTAATGGGGGAGCCTTTTTTGATATCCTTCACCGCGACCGTGTAAACTTCGTTGTTGGTGCTCAACGCGACCACTTTATCGGGATTCATGGTGAAAGCTATTTCTGTGCCGTCCGGGGAGAAGGAATAATCCTTTGCGCTGCCAAGGGCGATGGGGGGGCAGTCGGATGGTGAACCGGGCATAACGTCAACATATTCTTTTGTCGCAAGGTCGAGCAGGAAGAGGTGGCTGCGTTTATCTCCGCGCCATTCGTTCCAGTGCCGGAACATCAGTTCGGTGAAAATGCCGGCCTTAACCTTGCTCTTCTCTTTTTCCTCATCACGGGCCTTGTTGGCTTCATCGGTAGCGCAGTCCGGGTAAACTGAAGAAGTGAACAGCATTTTTGTGCCGTCGGGTGACCAGATGAAATCGTTAACGCCGGTGGATATCTTTGTTATCTGTACCGGGTTTTCGCCGCCGGGAGTGGCTGTATAGATTTGGTCATCAAGCAGGTAGGCCACTTTTTTGCCGTCCGGGGAGAATTTGGGCTGGCTCAATCCTTTGTCGTTCGGGAAAACGATTTTGGGCCCGGTGCCATCGGAGCTGATGACGTACACACTGCTCTTTCCCTTGTTCTCTTCCATGTTATATTTGGTTGAGGCAAAGGAAATGAACTTGCCGTCCGGTGAAAGATCGAACGAGTTGATCCGCTCCATTTTCCACAGGTCTTCCGTGGTAATGGCGTGTTTTGACTGTGCCGCCAAAAGTGAGGTGAATAACAATAAAATTAGAAACTGACGCATGGTATCCTCATGAAGGAATGTTAGTAAACGTAATTTGTAACCGCAACATAAGAACAAAAAAAGTTTTATGACAATAGGAGTTTTCAATTATTGAATGGTTAAACTTTACATAAACCAGCATTGAAGAAGGGGTGTATAGAGGTCGGAAAAATTTAATTGCTCCCTTGAAGTATTGGGATGAAATTCCTTTTACAATTCAGATACTAATCATTGGGAGTTTAAAGAGAAAGTAGTTGGGCTATAGCGCAAATCCTCATTTCCATTGGTAGGTTATTTGTGTTATTTTATATAATCGATATTTTTCACAATTATTACTGTTGGAGGGTTTGTTATGAATTTGGAAGAACAGTTAGTAAAAGATTATGACGATATTAATAACTATAAGTTTGAAAATATCATCGGTAGAATTAACATGGCTGATGTACGTGAAAAGATACACAAAAGGCTCCTGTTTATTCGCAGACTCGCCAATAGGTTTTTTAACTCATATCAAATTTATGATAAAAACCCCAAAATAAATGAAAAACTAGCTTACAAGATTCAATCGGCAAAGTCCTGCATCAACCAATGTCAGATGCTTGCTGAAAGTACCCCAGTTCTATCTCAGCAAATCGTACAGAAGTTAGATTCTTGTATAGAGGTCTTAATACTTGATAGCGAGGATTTGAATATTATTATAATAGGCTCAATTGGCGATGATAAAGAAATCTTTGATATTACCGAAAAGTCTTTAGCTAATTTCAGTTTATCAGAGAGTAAAATATTGGAATTGGATAAAAAATCCATTGAATTAAAGGAACTAATTGAAAAAGCCGAGGAAGTAGTACTAACGAATAAAGTAAAAGTCCACGCAGAACAATTCGGAAGTTTAGCTGAAAATTATCGGAGTATTGCTAAAAAATGGATGTGGGTTGCGTCTATTTCTGTCGTCATTACTGCTATAGTGATCTTCCTTTTTTCATATTTTCCACCGACAAACTTAGAAGGAAATAAGGTTTATTTGTTCCTTTCATCAAAAATTTTCAGCATAATTACCACATTATCAATAGCAATCTGGTCAGGTAAGGTATATAAAGCAAATACTAATTTGGCTGCAATATATGAGCATAAAGAAAAATCACTCAGAACTTTTCAAGAATTCATCAAAGCCGCAAACGAACCCCAAACAAAAGATTTTGTTTTACAAGAAACCACAAGAGCTATTTTCAGTATGCCTTCAACAGGCTTTGCTGATAATGAATCTCTTCCTATTGAATCGACTTCAAAGATTTTCGAAATTATCAAATCGCAACGATAGCTGCGAGCAATTTGTTAAAGAAAGAAATATAATAAGTATCTATAACGAAAAATCTTTCAATGCAACACGGGTGATCTCCGGCGGGATGCCAAATACACTCTGAATAGTTTCGACCAAGTGATCAAATGAGTTGAGGGAAACTTTGGTTGTAAGTCCATCACGGGTGGTAATAAATTCTTTATTGCGGATAACAATTGAATTATCACCGTCATATTTCACCAGCAAAACTGCGTTCATGAAAGTTGCCTTGGGGGCAAACGAATCGGCAATGACCCGGGAAAAATCATCAATGTTGCGTGGTTCCGGCTTTACCAGATAGGAATGGCGCAGTGTTCCTTCATGATATTGTTCCAGGCGTGACCTTCCAAAGCCGTCCTGTGGAAAGAGGATATACTCATCAACGCCGTGGGAAATTGAAAACGGTTCCTGCAAATAGCGCGGAAGCGGCACGGAAAAGGGCGCGGCATAACCGGCATCCACTATGTATTCTTTTCCGGCAAGAGTTACGATATTCACCACATGAGCATCCGGATTTTGCATGTCTGCACCGCAGAGTTTTGTCTGGTAGCCCAAGGCTGTTAACAATTGACTCAGATAATAATTAATGGCATAACAGGTCCCGCCGAAATGCTTATCCCTGGCGCCGTCAAGAAAATGCTCAAGGTCCGGAATGCCTGTGCGGTTGAATTTTTTGAAGTAATATAGTTTCGAGATGTTTTCAAAGGGAAACACGTAAAGGTGAGCCCGGAGAATGGCTGCGAGGGACTCGACCGACGGCTGACTACGGGTTATATGTAAAAGATCGAGGTATTGGCTGATTTCGTTATTGTTCATGGAATGCTTCGCGTATATCTGTTTATTTGCATCATGGCTCAACAGGAATATATTGATTTTCCCTCAGTGGTAAAAATATTGCTTTCTTTATTATTTAGCATTTAGCCGGCAAAACAGTTAATTTTGAAAAAACAAAGGAGCTGTACTATGGACGTAAAGATTGAAAACGGTAAACTGATCATCAGTATTGAACTTCAGGAACCGACGCCTAGCGCTTCGGGAAAGACTCTAGTTGTTGCAACCACGCATGGAAACATGGCAACGCAATGCGTCATCAACGGGAAAAACGTTGTTATAGGGTTGAACGCCTATATAAAGAAATAAGTCCCTGGTTTTGCAAAAAAAATTGCTCATAGATTGAGCAGTGATTCGCTGTAAAGGTATGATGAGCGGGTATCCGCTTTTAAAGAATGATATGCGCACCTGTTTACGGCAAACAGGGCGCAGTATATGTTGAAGTTGGATTTCATAAATTCGGGTTTCCCGGAAGATCACCATCATTAATCTCCCGGGCAGGTTGGTTCCGGATTTTCAGTAAATAAGTGGAGAAAAGAGTAATGAAAAATATAGCGTTTCTGATTTTTGTTTCCTTGAGCATTTTCTGTTTCAATTCATGTGAGCACCCCACGAGCCCAATGAGTGATTGGACAACAGCGCCTTCCCGGATTCTGCCCGTACGTGAAATAATGAGCGCGCAGGGAATAACGTCCATTCATTATATGGAATATGATTCTTCAGTTGTAAATGGCTACCCGGACAGTTCGTTTGTGCCCGCCAGTGAAATCTATATAGACTCTTGCCGGTGTAAAATAAGCAACTATAGTTCGTACAACAAAAGTTGGAACACAACGGTATATGATTTACGAAAAAATATTGCGTGGGATTATTCTGATGGCAGATTTTCTTATCAACAACTGTCTGATCTGCCGACGGCTTATGAACAGAGGGTGCAATGGGCTCTTGGAAGTTCGCTGAACAATGCCATAAAGGGTGTGGGACGTGAACTGGTTGATGGTAAACAGTGTGATGTGTTTGAGGATGCAGCCGGCTACCGGGAGTGGGTTTGGACAAAATTCAGGTTGCCATTGCAGAAAAGAACCGTATCAAATTATGACGTTTACCAAATAGGGGTGATCCGAAAACATATCATCGATATCAACCAGCCAATCCCGGACAGCGTATTCGACCCGCCAAAATAATGCAGGTTACTTTATAAGCGGCAGCGTGAAACAGAACATGCTGCCTTTGCCTTCTTCGCTTTCGGCCCGGATCGTTCCGCCGTGCTTCTCAACAAACTCTTTGCAGAGCAACAGCCCCAGACCGGTGCTCAGTTCACCCTCCGTGCCAATGGCTCCAACTTTCTCATCAATTTTAAACAACCGTTCAAGTTCACTTTTCTGCATGCCCATTCCGGTGTCGCGCACGGAAATCTCCGCCCTGTTATCAGCGGTTTCCTTGATTGTTATGCTGATTTTCCCATGCCGGTAAGTGAATTTAACCGCGTTGGACAATAAGTTTAACAGTATGGAATTGAGCATTCTTTCATCGGCATTCACTTCAATAACAGGGGTGGTCTCAAAGGTGATGCTGATTCCCTTTTGTTCGCTTCGCTCTTTCATGGTAGCAATATTTTCGGCAACCAGTTTATTCAGTGAAAGTTTTTTTGGCTGAAAACTTAACGACCCCTGCTGCATCTGCGACCATTCGAGAAGGTTTTTAAGCAGTTTGAACAGGTTATTTGCCGTCTGGTGCATATCGTGACCGAACTTTTTCAACTGCTGCGGTGAAAAATTCTCTGCATCCTCGGCAATAATTTCCGTTAAACCCAAAAAACCAAGAAAGGGACTCTTTAAGTCATGGGAAATGATAGAGAAGAATTTATCTTTCTCGGAATTGAGTTTTTCAAGATTTTCTTTGGCAGTGGTAAGCGCAATTTCAGCCAGTTTTTGTTCAGTGATATCCTTGATAAAATTCAACGTTGCCGGCTTTCCATGCCACTCCAGGTTGGCACCATTCATTTCCACCCAGCGCAAAGAGCCGTCCTTTCTGATGATCCTTATTTGATATTGCAGTTCTGCTTTCATTCCGGTTTCGCGTTTTGCCAAATTTGACAGAACGGTATCCCTGTCCGGCGGATAAACAAAGTCAATCAGGTTTCTTCCCAGGAGTTCCTCTGCGCTGTAGCCGCTGATTTCAAGCATCATCGGGTTAAAATAGACAAGTTCCCCACCCACCCGGACAATAATACCTTCCTGAGCAGTTTCAAACAGAAGCCTGTGTTGTTCTTCACTTGCGCGCAAAGCTTCTTCGGCTTGTTTACGTTCGGAAATATCACGGGCAACACTGACAAGATGGGGAACTCCATTTATGGTTAGCGCCTGAGCAGAAATTAACCCAATGAACGATTCGCCATTTTTGCGGACAAACCGGGTTTCAAAATTTTCAAAGAACCCATTTTCCCTGATCATGTTTATCATAGTGTTCCTGTCAGCCTGATCTGCCCAAAGGCTGGTTTCCGGCAGAAGCTTATCCAGCAGATCTTCCTTGGAATAGCCCATGATCCGCGTGAAACTGGTATTGAAATCGATACAGGTTCCGTCACTCGCTCGGGTTATGGTAATGGCATCGGGACTGGTATTAAATATCTGTTCCAATTGTGCTTTTGCTTCGGATACGTCAGCAGTAAGGCGCTGATTTACCATGACAATGAACCCAAACGTCCAGAGGAGATTGACAAAAAAAGCATCGAATACCTGGATGAGATTAAGCATGATAGGAGAAAAGAACTCATCGTGAGGAATGCCCAAAAGCAGTAATACAGAACTATACAGGAAAACGCCACCGTTAAGACTGAGAACTGCCATGTTAAATGCAGCCGTTGACGCAATTTCTTTGGTCCGGTATTTATAAAGAGAGTAAATGGTCAGAAACGAAAAAAGAGAAAGATACACGTCGATGAGAAGCGTGCGAATGGCGATGTTGTCTATGATGTAAAAAAAGAATAAATGCCCAACCAGAAAACTGAGATAGAGTGGAATGAGAAGTTTAGCATTGATCTTTTTGCCCAAAAAACTGTTGATCCCCACATAAATAAAGATCATTCCCAACAGCAGGAAAGGATCCTGAACAGTAATGGCAAACGATGTGTACGAAGGGATAACCCGGATAAGCATACAGATGAAGCTGATAAGAACAGCGACATTCCACAGAAGCCACCAGCCAGGGCCCTTCACAAATTTATTAATTCTATACTGATGATAGAACACCACCGCCTGCATTAGAGTAGCGATGCAAAGAAGCACAAATACGGTTCTGATATCAATTACCATAGAGCAGCCCGGTTTTTAAGCACAATGAATATGTACGCATCAAAGAATGTTCAACGGAATAAACCATAACATCGCATCTGAGCCAGCACAATAATTTCTTAATCATTTTCAAACATAACAGAAAAACGGGCAAAAACCATGAAGCACTCTGCCTGACCGCGCTACATTGGTCATCGGAAGAACATACTATCCTGGGAGCCGGGCATCACTGTTATTTAAAATTCCTGAAAACAGATGTATCATTCACATAGGTCAGCAGTTCAGCAAACGGAACACGTATGGTGCAGGAGAAATCGTATGACTGCGCTGCATGGTGAAGATCAAAATAGTTGTCAATAACAAATATAAAGGAATTGTGCGGGTTGATTAAGAAGAATGAGAAGATGCACGCTGCATATCTGCGGCAACAGGGATGCAGGTCAACGGCAAAGGCGGAATACCGGCAAGAAAGGTCGTTGGATGTTTTTGACACTCCGGTGCTGTACCGTGACAAGTATGGCAAGCAAAATGAATAAGGAATGAGTAACGAAATCCCGAAGGCATGCTATTATTGCGGCCTGCGGTTTTAACCACGGAAAGCACGGAATAACATTACAGTTAAGAGTGTCGCATAACAAAATGTTTTGTAATCGGATATGAAAGCGTGTGCGCTGATACCATTGCTGCATTTGCAATAACGGCAGCGTGCGCCAGATAACATGACATATCGGGCTCAATTCATTAGATTGTTGCCCGTAACCATGATTGTTTGACAAAACCAATAAGCCCATATGAAAAAACTGGTACTTTTATTATTCGCCATTGCAACCGTAAGTTTTGCACAGCAGGCCCAACAATATTTTCCCGCATCCACCGGCTTCAAATGGTTCTACACGGTAACCCCGCTGGACTCGCTTAATCAGCCAATTGATTCTCTTGCAACCAACCGGGTGGATTCATTCACTGTGGTTGCGCAATACATGGAGAAGAGCGCCAATTTTGTGCTTTCAAAACAGGGACCTCATAAAACCGTGCTCAGCCAGAATTATCTGGACACCAGTTTTATCAGCCTGACCGGAACGGACGGGTATGAGTTCTTCCGGGTTGCTTCTGCCGATTCGCTCTCCGGTGTTTTCTCTCATCTTGGCAGTTCGGGCGTTGGCAATCTGTACCGGACATTGAAATCGTTTGAAAAATGGTATGAACTTTACCGCTTCTCAAATGTTGCCAACATTCCTTATTCGATATTTAAATATGACACGACGATTGCGTTCGATACGCTATCCCTGCCGCTGCGGTTCGAGCTTAAAGGAACCAGGCTGGCCGACAAAACGGTAACAACAGAAGCGGGCGTTTTTACGTGCAAACGTTTTTATATGGCATTCTCAATAAGCTATTTACTCACCGTTCCGCCGTTCCCAACGGTTGCAATTCCGTTTTCCACGTCCAAAGACACTGTGAGCATTGCCCCCGGAAACTGGATAGTGGAAAGCGTTGTGCCGACAACAACAATTGATTTTTCTGCAGTTGGCAAAGGCACCTGGTCAATACCCGGCTCAAAAACATCGCTGATACCCGCATTTGTTTTGGCGGTTGCATCAGGCAGCAGAACCGCGGTCAACGGATTCGTGCTTCATGCAAATTACCCCAATCCTTTCAACCCCTCCACAAACATACGGTTCACGCTGCCGGAAGCCGGCAACGTATCGCTTGCCGTGTATGATCTCCTCGGCAGCGAGACTGCCTCATTGCTCAATGCGCAATATCTTGCCGCGGGTACTCACGAGTATTCATTTAATGCAGCAAACCTTCCCTCGGGAATGTACCTTGTTCGTGTTACCGCGGGGCACCAACAGCTTACACGGAAAATTCTGCTGATGAAATGAGGCGCTGGTTAGTGATGGTTTATGATGCAGGCGAATGAGTCTGCATCTGGCAGGAGGGGAAGTACTCACTATATGGGATGCGGACACTTTTGCTTTAGTTTTACCGGACTTTTACCAGGGTTTTACTGCTTACCTTGCTATTTAAGACCAAATCCGCAGAGTTTTACCACTTTTACCAGTTTTACCGCTAGTTGCACTTTCCCGATATCTGAACGAATAAAAAATGCAAACGGGACGGATGGTGATAGACACCGGATAACAAATGTGCGAGTTTACATTCCGGAATAACAAATTTTCAAAGAACAATTGACTGATGAAGCGTGACAGTATTCGTGTTCTCGTGATGCATAAAGATTGCTATGAATGTTGCAGGGAAATATATTGAAATTTTGAAGCGGGTAGCAAGCGCTTTGTGCAGTGCACGGTGCAGTGCACGGTGCACTGGGGATTTATACTATTATAAGGACGTTTCCAATACAACCAGTTTGTTGGGCTATTGGTTCAGTTTTTCTCTGTCAATTACATTATACATAATAAACACTCGGCGTTCACCTTTGTAAAATTTGAAATTACGACGCAACTATTTTAAATATGGTTGAATGTTTTTGAAACCTCTATTTTTACCATTTTTATTGTATTCGTCAATTACGAGATTCACTTTTTCCAAAAACGTACTGGACTCTGCCTCATAAATACGGTTTATTTTATCAATGAAAACTACGGTTGTCAATGTGTCTCGGTATTCAATCAAGCTAAGTGGATCAACCGAAAACATAAGACTTTCTCCGGCTTCCAGCTTTTCCTTTAATTGAGTGCTATGACTGAGATAATCAACAGGCATAAATAAAAAAGTACCATTATTCTGTTTAAGATAGATGTTTCCTGTGTATACTGTGATTGGGGAATGATTCTGAATCTCAATAGATAGATAAAAGATGAGAATATCGGAATTGGGATGAAATAAATATGCATTATTAACTTCAATGCGAACATCAGGTTTAGGCGCGGTCAGCAAATTTTCTGGGGAAGCGGAGAAGTTTTTTTCGCTGTTTAATAATTTTGTAATCCAAGTTGTCAGGTGTAGCAAAAACTGCTCTTTAAGGTTATGAATATCGCTAAAATGGGCTATTAATCCATCTTTTTGATACTTTTCTTTTACGGCTCGTAACTTCTCTAGCTGATTTACATCAAGGTTGTTTTGTGGGATGTCGCGTTTGCTAAAATAAACGAATACATTTTTACCACATTTAGTAAGAATTTCTATTTCTTCGATTGACCCTGAAAGAAAATCTGACGTTGGCGTACCTAACCTTGACCAAAAAATTGCAACACCTAAATCGCAATCCTCTATAATCTGCTGATTAATTATTGCTTGTGGACGATTCCCCAATTCAGGTGTGGAGTGTCTTTCCCATCTGACGGCTTCTACTCTGGCACCCAAACCTCTACCTATATGGGCATTCCAATTTTGCACCACCTCCTCTAATGCATCTCGCTCATCCGATACATCACTTGGGGAAATTATTAGGCAACGATACTCGCGTTTATTTTGAGCCATTTAAGTCCTTTCATAAATAAGATATATCTTTTGTTATAGGGGTCAATAATAAGCCAATAGTCATTACTTATTTTCAATACTTAGTCTAAATAAAGAGAATCTATGTATGAACAATACTATAAATACAAGCTCAATTTTTGTGAATTTAAATAATCAATAACCTGTTTGGCGTTTTTTGTTACAAAAGCCACTTGCTTATCTGATATATTTTCGCCATGGATACCATAGTTGCAAATGGAAAGTATTTCTCTTAGAATTCCATAAAAATTTCGGTCAATCATCTCGTATGCCAACAGGTCTTGCAAGATCTTTGTAATTGGAGTATGTCGCTTATTATCGTCCAAATCCGCTATCTCAAAGCGACGTTCCCAAATTTTACGCAATTCAGTTTCAATACTATATCTAACCTTAAACATTTGAATATTGTTATCAGGAACTTCAACTCCAGCTTCAATAGGAGGTCCTTCAGATAATCCATGTTCTGCCAGTTTTGTTTTAAGGATCCGAACAATTTTTGCTTCTAGTTCTGGTAATGTATTGTCTGGTGGTGGAGGCCCAAACCCTTGAAAGGTTGCGTTTAAAGTTTGTGTTTGGTTGTTCCGGATTTCATTTTGTATGTCTCCAAACTTGATTCTGATTTCGTCTTTTAGTTCATCTATCCCTTTCTTGAGCTTAATTCCAAAAAACTCAATCTCGGAAAAGATTGGTAATAGCATCAATGCAACAAATACTAAAAAAATAAATGCATCAACAAGGACAGACCTACCAGTGGTAATATCGCTATATCTTTGGAGTAAAATTGTCCCCGAAATTATTAGCAGGACAACCCACCAAGTAATTTTAAACCAATTAGGAAGTTTCATTATTTCTCCATAAAACTATAAGATATGTTTAATTAACAGTATTTATTCTCGGGTGATTTTATGTAAAATATTTTATCTATCTGGCAAAACCCTTTTATGAGCGAAATTTATTTTAGTCTTCCACCGTATTAACTATCTCACATAAAAAGCAGCATATCACAGTTATTTGAGCCAAGATTCTAAAGATAGCAAGTTTATTTGTATGTCAGCTTTTGGTTATTTATCAAATCACTTAGGTGTTCTTTAAATGTTAATATAACTTCATATCCTATTTGACGAATTGAGTTTTTAGCAGGATTATTGGTAAAATTAATATTTTGTCCATTAATTTCAAGACAAAGCGAGTCATGTTGTAAAAGACTTTCATAATTTAAATTCAGTTGTGGATCAAAATGAGCATACCCATCTTGCTCAGCGCTCGACAATATTAAATTTTTTCGTGACAGTTTAACATTTGAAATTGGATCCTCATAGATAATCTGTTCCCACCATTGAGAAAATGATTTCTCCTTAATTTCAGGGATACGTTGTCCCCTTCTAAATAGTGGAGCAAATGAAAATCTTGATAGATTCCCATTTCCTTGAGCTATTTTATAAACAAGCCCCATGTAAACGCCTGAAACAATAATTACTGAATTACTCATCGAGCCAGTTACATCAAAATAACTAAATTGTGGCTGTATTGTGTATGGAATTGCGCTATCCTTAAATGGTATGTTCTTTCGATCAAGTTGTTGGAGAATAGACCGAGTTTGTGAGTTCCCGTCTTTTATCAAAGTTCTAATTCTTCCGGCAATGTCGGTTGCTTTTCTCTCGTTATGATTGTCATATGATTGGCAGTCCTCTGTTAGATTCTGATAAAGCTCGTTGAAGCCTTTAATTAGTCTATCCATGCTTGAATTCTTTAATAATTTCAACATTAAATTTGAAAATACATATTATAAAATTCTTTATCAACATTATTAGGAACAACGATTCAAACAGTCCTCTACTCAGCATTCCTTCTGCTTTTTGCTAACGGCACAGAGATTGTTTAAATCTTAATAATAATATTTTCAGATATTTCTGAAATATGCCATTTAACTGGCGCAAAACAAGCTTCGGTAATATTACTGAAGAATTGGTGACCTTTTATCATATCGGATTACGGGCCACCATTGTGCTATTTGCAAATGAAAGTATATGAACTGACTATGTGCGCTTGTGTTCCCCTTTCAGGGGAGGGGTTTTAAGGTTGGCCATACCGGGGGCTTACACCCCCGGTTATTAAACTGTTGCCCTTTCAGGGCAAAGAGTAGGCATACGCGCGATCTTAAAATTCGCTAAAAGTGTTATTGTATTTAGAGGGTTCAGTCACTGACCATTAAGTCACATCATCAGTTATCAACAAATTTATCCCCACCGCTGCAGCTCAATTACGTTCCCTTCAGGATCGCAAGCGTAGACTACGTGAATATTCATAAGTATAGGATTATTGCGCTCTAATAAAGTCACAAGTTCAGAACACTTTATGTTGATGTTTTACAATTTATTTATTTGCTTTTACAACAATCAACAAATTCGATTCCAAGTTCTGTAATTTCAAAATTAATATCATCCTCTTTGTATTCCACAACATCTTCCTCGTAAACATCATCTAAATAAGTTGATGTTATTTTATTCACCCTGGCACTAGGAGGTAGTTGGCGTATTATACCTAATCTCACCAAATTCGACGCTTCACTACCTGAAATATTTAGTTTTGAATAATTGACAAATCCCTGATCGCATATGTAATCAAGGGCAATCGCCTCTTTGGATGATAGTTGGCTTAAAATGTAAGGGAATACTGTTGAATGCAAATTTTGAGCTGAATCTATGTAATTAACTAATAAATTTGCCCATCTCTCTTGCAGATCATTATCTTCTTCTAGCGATGCATTCTCCAATAATGGAAGTAGCACTTTAATTGGTAATCGTCTAATGGTAATATTATTTAAATTCACGATATTTTCAACTTTTTGCAGCAATTTAATTTGATTATTAAAGCGAAATACCCTGACATTATCTCCTAGTGTCACGTCACTTGTAAAATGACGTAAATATTCTTATATTTACCATAAAAAAAGGACTCTTATGGTAAAGTATAAGGTAACCCTTACGGAAACAGAGCATGAGGAATTGATGGATATTATCAATAAAGGTTATCATACCTCGCAAAAGTTTCGTGCAGCATATATACTTCTCAATTGTGATGAAGGTAAGCACGCTGAAAAAGTGACCAATGAACAAATTAGTAAAGTCTTGAAAATTGGAATGCGTACAATTGATCGCGTAAAGAAGAAATTTGTTGAAGAAGGGTTCGATGCCGTTCTGGAAAGAAAACCTCCGGATCGTGAGTATGAGAGAAAAGCCGACGGCGAAGTTGAGGCGCACTTGGTTACGCTGTGTTGCAGTCAACCACCCGCAGGCTATGCGAAATGGTCACTTCGTCTTTTAGCTGATAAGATGGTCGAACTTAAATACATCGACAGCATGTCATATGAAACCGTTCGCAGAGTGTTAAAAAAAACGAATTACAGCCTTGGAAAGTAAGTGGCTGGGTAATTCCCCCGAAAAGCGATGGGCAATTTGTCGCTGATATGGAAAACGTATTGGATGTTTACAAAAGGCCCTACAATGGTGATAATCCTGTAGTCTGTATGGATGAATCGCCAAAGCAGTTCATCAAAGAAACCCGTTTAAGAATTCCCATGCGCAAAGGGCAGGCAGCGCGAATTGATTATGAGTATGAACGGTGTGGGGTTTGCAATATATTCATGGCAAATGAGCCACTCATGGGAAAACGGTTGGTGAAAGTAACCGAAAGAAAAACAAGAAAAGACTGGGCAGAATTTGTTAAACAGATTTCAGATGAAATGTATCCCAGAGCAAAGAAAATAACTTTAGTCATGGACAATTTAAGTACACATTCTGCCGGATCGTTCTATGAGGCATTTCCTCCGAAAGAAGCCAAGAGACTATATGATCGATTTGACTTTGTATATACTCCGAAGCATGGGAGTTGGTTGAATATGGCAGAAATAGAATTAAATGTTTTATCAGGCCAATGTCTCAAACGGCATATCGGAAGCATCAAAATAATGCAAAAAGAAATAAATGCCTGGCAGAAGCGAAGAAATAACAAGAATGTAAAAATCAACTGGCAATTCTCAACGAAGGATGCGAGAATAAAACTTAGAAGACTTTATCCGTCACTTGAAGAGTGACAGGACACTAGTATCAGCCCGACTTCCTCAATTGATGGGCCAATTAATTTGCTCAGAAAGTCCTTAATAAGATCAAGGCCTTTTTCAATAGAGGTAGATGCTACATCCATTATATCACCTTTATATCGATTCTTTTAAATATCAATTACAATATATGAAAACGTAAAATTTTGCTTCCAGGATTACTGTCATCAAATTCATTCCCACCGCTGCAGCTCAATTATGTTTCCTTCGGGATCGCGGGCGTAGACAACATGAATATTCCCGGCACCGGCAATCTCAGTTTTGACAGCTTTCCCAACCAAGGAACCTCCTTTGCTTTTCAGCAATGCAAAACAGGCGTCAACGTCTTCAACGGCAAAGGCAATGTGCGAAAAGCCTGCTTTGTTAATAAGTCTGTTCTCATTGGCAGCGATGGTGCTGTACTCAAACAGTTCTATTGTTGGCCCGTCATTGTCATATCCCGGCAGCAAGAGGTGCATGCCGTTAATGTGTGCCGAGTCCAACCCAGTGAGATTGTCCAGCCATTCTCCCTGCAAGTCTCTTTCGGGCGGTTTCGGTTTGCAGCCAAAAACATCAATATAAAACCGGGAAAGTTTCTTCCAGTCGGCAGCAACAATATTGATATGGCCAAATTTTACTTTCATGCAGGTGTCCTGAAATGTATTATTGTTCACCTCAACCAATTGAAGACTGCGGTTTCAGTTTCAATCTTTATATGCCGGGACGGTAAAATAAAACGTGCTGCCTCTGCCTTCTTCGCTTTCTACCCGGATAGTGCCACCGTGTTTTTCTATAAACTCTTTGCAAAGAATGAGGCCAAGTCCGGTGCTGGGTTCGTTTTCTGTTCCTTTGGTTCCCACTTTTTCGCCAAGTTTAAATAATTTGTCAATAAATTCCTTTGACATTCCTATACCGGAATCCGAAACCACAATTTCAATGAATCCGTTCTCAAGGTCCCTGGCGCCGGTTGAAATGTGCCCGTTCCTTTTGGTGAATTTTACCGCATTGGAGAGCAGGTTCCGCAACACGGAAGCAATCATATTCTCGTCGGCAAAAACATACAGTTTTTCGGAAACGGAGGTGTCAAATCTGAGCTCCTTTTTATGTGCAGTCTGCTGCAGCAATACGGTGGCGTTAACCACGGCAGAATTGAGATTAATTTTCTGCGGTACAAAGGATACGGCGTTTTTTTGCAGCTTAACCCATTCGAGCAAATTTTCCAGCAGCATATAGATGTTTTTGGCAGAGGAATATATCATGCTCCCGAGTTTATTGATTTCATCATAGGTATATTCGTCTCCCTGCTCGGTTAAAAGTTGTGCAACACCCATAAGACCATGAAAGGGGCCTTTCAGGTCATGCGCAATAACCGAAAAGAGTTTGTCCTTGGTAAGATTTAACTCTGTCAGTTTGCTGTTCATGCTCCGGATGTTCTCTTCATTGTTTTTTTGTTCGGTCACATCAATTCGTACACCGATAAGGCGGGTGGGTTTACTATAAGCATCAGAATCAGCAACATGACCAATAACTTTAATCCACCTGTAGCAACCATTAGCGTGTTTTATACGGGCTTCATACTGGTAGCTTTTGCTTTCGCCGCTTTGAATTGAGCCCATACTCTTTATAATTATGTGTACGTCCTCCGGGTGTACCCTGTCAAGCCATTGCTGTCTGTTAACCGGGCCATATTCGGGTTCATAACCAAGCATAGTGAAGTAACTTGGTGTTGCAAAGTAGGTGTCGGTAATCAAATCCCAGTCCCAGGTTCCAATGTGCGTCAATTCAAGCGTTAACTGTAGCTGCTGTTCGCTTTGGCGGAGAGCTTCTTCGGCCAATTTCCTGTCGGTTACATCAATCACAATGGAGTGCAGATACAGTTTCCCCGTTTTTGAGAAAATGCTTGCAGAGTAAACCTCAACGTCCCTTATGGTGCCGTCAGCTTTTCTGTGTTTAAATGCGAATGTGGTTTGATTCCTTCTTTTTGCCTCATCAATTGCCTTGCGAATCTCAGCCGATGTGAGCGTGTTGATCTGGCTGATTTTCATTTTCCTCAACTCTTCACGCGACCACCCGTAATATTTTTCAGCGGCACTGTTTGCATCGGCAATTTGGCCGTTGTCAGGGTCGATAATAAATTTAATGGCGGAGTGATCTTCAAAAGAACTCCTGAAGAGTTCTTCGCTTATTTTAAGCGCCTCCTCGGTAATCTTCTGTTCCGTGATGTCATAGTTAACGCCAAGCATCCTCAGCGGGTTACCCTCAGCATCCCGGTGCACAATGGCTTTTGCACGGATATAGTGAACGGATCCGTCCGGCCAAACCACGCGGAACTCCGTGTTGAAATCCTTTTCGCCTTTGAACGCCATCTCAATTTCGGCATTGGCGCGCACCAGATCATCAGGATGCACGCCTGCTTCCCAGGCATCAACCACGTTGACCTTTCCCTTATCAACACCATAGAGGCAGAACATCTGATCATCCCAGGTGGGGATATGAGTATTGATGTCAAGATCAAAAATGCCGATGCCGCCTGCAACAGCGGTAAGCGAAAGATATTCCTTTGATTGAATGAGAGCTTTTTCCTTAACCTTGCGCTCAGTAATATCACGGACGATAAAAACGAATTTTGTAGGTTCACCGTTTGCATCACGAATGAGATCAGCATTCACTTCTGTTTCTATTATTTCCCCATCCGGTCGCAACATATGGTATTCGATATTCCCTGCAAACTTTCCATTTATCCTTCCCCTCATTTTGAATAATGCGGTTTCCCGCTCTTCGGGAACAATAAACTCCAATATCGAACGTCCGACCAGCTCTTCTTCGTGTTCAACGCCAAACAACTTCAGTGTTGCCGGGGAAACCATTAAAATACGGCCCTCCAGATCGGAAATAGTGATATCATCGGGTGAGGCATTTAGAATGGAACGATATATTTCGTCGCTCTCACGCAGTTCCGCTTCCACCTGTTTGCGCTCAGTGATGTCGGTAACAACGGCCAATGAGCGAGCTATATTACCCGCTTCATCTTTTTCCGATATGGCAGAGAGCAAAGTGTCAATGGCTTCGCCGTCTTTTTTGATAAACTGATATTCCACATTATTGCAATACCCCTTCCTGAGAAATTCGGGCAGTACCGTTTCGGCAGCATATTTCCTCGAAGCTTCGGTTAAAAACTCTGTGGATTTTCGCCCGATCACTTCTTCACGGGCATAACCCATGGTATTTAGCCAAAAATCACTGACCCCGATCAAAGTTCCCTGATTATCGATTGAATGGAGCATAACCGGCGTCTTGTTGTAGAGGGTGCGGAATCTTTCTTCGGAATTTCTTAGTGAGTCCTCGGCTGCTTTGCGGGCAGTAATATCTATAAAAGTACACACAACCTGATCAACAGTTCCGTCAGAATAAAGAACAGGGGTGGCATCAACCAAAAGCCAGACGCGATCTTTTAGCGAAGGGCGATATACCCCCATTATGATGCCCAACGCAGGTTTGCGGGTTTCAATGGCAACCGGAACAGGATGTGTGTTGCCCGGGAACGGAGAGCCGTCTTCGTGAATAACATTCCAGTCCGGATCAAACGATGTTTTTCCCAAAAGCTGGTCTTCAGTAAGGCCCAACAATTCAAGTGACTTACTATTGCTCAAAATTATCCTGGCGTTTGCATCCTGCAGCATGACACCAACCTGCATGTTACTGACAAGAAACCGGAATTTGGCATCACTTTCATTTTGGGATTCAGCAATTGAGTCCATACGAGTTGTTTCAGCTTTTTTTGACTTCATTATTGCAGGCTCATCGGTTATCTTTTAATATTTCAGAAACTGTTCACGCAAACTAAAAAACTGTTGGCAGTATAAAAACAGTTAATTTCATCAGGGAACAATTTCATATAAACCTATCTCGGGGATTTTAAAGAACCATCAGTCTTTCTGCCAGGAATATGAAGCAAATTCATTGTGTTAAATTGCAGTTTGGCATAGTTTGATTAAATAAGTTTACGCCATTACCGAGCAAGCGAAGAACACATTACCCATATTGAAATTTTCCAAATTACCTCTTTGTGCCAATGCAGCCACTGTTTGCTTTAACAACTTTACACAAATCGTTAACAATTTTAACACTTCCTAACTAACAACACTGCAACAAGTTAGCAAGTCACTGTAATATATTTTAACACTTGTGCCTTACAAAGTGTAAAAAAAATGTCATTTATGCAGCCAAAAACACGGACTTTTCGTGGTACGATAGTTGCTTTATATAATCAATTAGAATCTAGTAAACCAAGGAATCCGGAAATGCAAAAGAGAATATTACTTGTTGACGATGAATCGGCTCTGAGACGCTCACTCTCTATCGGCCTGAATCAGTTCGGCTATGATGTCGAACCCTGCGAGAACGGTATGTCTGCATTGAACAAATTGGAAATGTACCAGAAGAACAAGGTTAATCTCGACGTAGTAGTACTCGATATTCAACTTCCTGATATCAATGGGAAAAAACTGGGCAGAATAATAAGGAACAAATATCCGGATACCAGTATGTTCTATATTACCGGATATGCCGACAAACTGGATCTGGCGGAAATTGACGACCTGCAGATAGACGGCCTGCTTGAGAAGCCATTTTCCGTTGATGACTTCGCCGGGAAGATCCAGGGAATTCTTGATGCGAAGCCCCACCTTCAACATCCGCAACCCGAAGAAAAAGAAGAAGCCCAGACAGTGGCGGCCTATGCGATGATTCAGGTGCAGGATCAGGCTGACTTCTTTAATGTTTATAAAAAATTGTATTTCATGGAAAACGTGCTTTACTGCGATGCAGTGCGCGGCGATGTGGATATCTTTCTCCTGCTGCAGGCCGGGTCGGCAGAGGAGTGCCATGAGGTGTTCGATTCCATAGTGCACCCGATACCCGAAATTAAAGACGCCACCTTCATGCCGGTCAGCGTGCCTGTGCTGAATGAGAACATAAAAGATATTATCAATGCTGCCGGCATCGCGATGTTTGACGATATGCCGGGGATGAATAAACTGCGTGACAATAAAAAGTCCGTGTGCTCCTATGTGATGGTGGATATCGACAGGGAAAAGCTTGAAGATATTTATCCCGTGCTGCGGCTGACGGAGAATGTGCTGTATTGCGATTATATAGCGGGACTCAACTCGCTGGTGCTGATGGTGTACGGCACACAGTTCAGCGAGATAGATAAGATAATCGGTAACAGCATTGTGCCTCTGGACGGCGTGCTGAAGGTAAAAGAATATCCGATAATAAACATTTTCGAGATGTAGGTGGCTTAAGCGCAGAGTGATAAGCCAGGAGTTTCGAAGTTAACCGCAAAGAACGCCAAGAGCGCAAAGATATGATAAAGGGATAATGTGTTTCTATTTCTTTGTGAACTTAGTGTCTTCTTTGTGGGCTTTGTGTTTAAGTTATGAGTAGAAGAAAACACAAAGAACACCAGGGAATCACACACGAAGGGCACCAAGGGAGAAGAGAAATTTGAGATACATTCTCTCTTTGCGAACTCCGCGTTTAAATTGGTTCGCATAAATACTGTTGTTGAAAGATTCATAAAATAATCCGGAAAGAAATTATGGGCTCCGATATTGCTATCCGTGAAGAAAAAAAAGAAATCCTCAATTTTAAATTAGACCTCATCAATAAACGCCGTCAGGATGGCTCACTGATCAGCCTGTTGCAATCGGCGCAGGATTCCTACGGCTATATCCCCGAAAAAGTTATCTACTATATCAGCGAGCTTGTCGGCATTCCCGCCGCGGAGATATATGGGGTTATTACATTCTATTCACAGTTTCGCCTTAAGCCGGTTGGGAAGAATCTCATAAAAATTTGTGAAGGCACCGCGTGTCACGTTAACGGAGCAAAAACGGTACGCACCGCCCTTCAGGATGAACTGGGAATAGAAGTCGGCGAAACAACCGATGACGGCATGTTCTCCCTGCAATCGGTTGCCTGTCTTGGGTGCTGCTCTCTTGCTCCGGTTATGATGGTTAACAACGATACACAGGGCAACCTGGTAACGGAGAAGATCAAAAAAATAATCAAAGAAACCAAACTGCAAACAACCGCTGCGAGAGACAATTGAAAAAGATCAAAGTAGGGCTTGGCACCTGCGGGTATTCTGCAGGCGGGGGACAGGTTTTCAGCGCGATGAAGGAAATGCTCGCCAACGGGAACATCGATGCTGAGCTTCACGAAACGGGCTGCAACGGCATGTGCTATGAAGAGGCGCTTGTAGAGATAGAAGACGGGAACGACAGCTGGCTCTATTCCAAAATATCCCCCGACAAGGCAAGCCGCATAATCAATGAACATGTTGTTAACAACAAACCGGTTCAGGACTGGATAATCAAGAGCAAAGAAATTTCGAAAGAAGATTCGTTCCTGAAGAAACAAACGCGCATCGTGCTGCGCAACTGCGGCATTATCGATCCTACCTCAATTGACGACTATATTGTGCGGCAGGGCTACGATGCCATTCAGAAAGTGTTGAATCATTATTCTTCCGTTGACGTGATTGAAACGATCACTAAATCGGGTCTCCGTGGCCGCGGTGGCGGGGGATTCCTCACCGGGTTGAAGTGGAAACTTACGCATGATCCGGTATCGGACAAAAAATATATTATCTGCAATGCCGATGAAGGCGACCCGGGTGCGTTCATGGACAGAAGTGTCCTGGAAGGTGACCCGCATTCGGTTATTGAAGGAATGATGATAGGGGCGTATGCCATAGGTGCCGATGAAGGAATAATTTACGCGCGGGCGGAATATCCGCTGGCAATAAAACGCCTCAGGCTTGCATTGCAGCAATGCCGTGACCGCGGTTTCCTGGGAAGAAATGTTTTCGGTTCTCAATTTCACCTGAACATAACCATTAAAGAAGGTGCCGGTGCTTTCGTCTGCGGTGAAGAGACCGCATTGATGGCATCTGTTGAGGGTAAGCGCGGTGTGCCCCGGCTTCGTCCGCCGTTTCCTGCGCAAAGCGGACTCTGGGGCAAACCGACAAGCATCAACAACGTGGAAACATTTGCCAACGTTCCGTGGATTATGCTTAACGGCTGGGAAGCATTCGCGGCATACGGAACCGAACGCAGCAAAGGCACAAAAGTTTTTGCACTGGCGGGAAAGATAAAAAAAAGCGGACTGGTTGAAGTGCCCATGGGCATGACGATCAACGAGATCATATTTGATATCGGCGGCGGGATAAAGAACAACGGAATATTCAAAGGCGTGCAGATGGGCGGCCCTTCAGGCGGCTGCATACCGGCAAGCATGGGCGATCTCAAAATTGACTACGACGAAATAAACAGGACCGGCGCTATCATGGGCTCGGGCGGACTTATTGTGCTTGATGATTCAACGTGCATGGTCGATCTGGCAAAATTCTTCCTCAATTTCACGCAACTGGAATCATGCGGCAAATGCACGTTCTGCCGCATCGGCACAAAACGCATGTTGGAGATTCTTGAACGCATAACCGATGGAAATGGCAAATCTGCCGATCTCGATCTGCTGGAAAACCTGGCAGGCAAGATCAAACAGGGTTCGCTGTGCGGACTGGGTCAGACGGCGCCCAACCCGGTACTTACAACAATGAAATATTTCCGTTCCGAATATGAGACCCACGTGCACGATAAAAAATGTCCCGCGCACCTATGCCCCTCGCTTATTACTTACAGCATCATTCCCGAAAACTGCAAGGGTTGCTGCGTATGCCTGAAGGCATGTGCAACTGGTGCAATTTCTGGCAGCAAAAAACAGGTGCACGTTATAGACGAAGGCCGGTGCAGCAAGTGCGGCAAGTGCTTCGACGTGTGCAAGCTGAACGCAGTGCAAAGAAATTAAAAACATCCGAATATCGCCAATGGAAACCATTACGCTTACCATCAACGGAACACAACTGGAAACCACTTCCGGAAAAATGATTCTTGAAATTGTGCAGGAAAACAATCTGGATCAGATCCCCACGCTGTGTGATGACAAAAGACTGGAACATTATACATCCTGCTTTTTGTGCGTTGTGGAGGTTGAAGGACTGAACAAGCTGGTACCGTCATGCTCCACGAAGGCAGTGAACGGAATGAAGATATGGACTAACAGCGAGAAAGTCCGTGACTCCCGCAAGACAGCGCTTGAACTGCTCATGTCCAATCACTATGCCGATTGCGTTGGCCCCTGCAAGGAGGCGTGCCCCGCCGGTGTTGACGCGCAAACCTACATATCGCTCATTTCGCATGGAAATTACCGGGACGCAATAAAGTTGGTGAAGGAAAACAATCCGCTGCCGCTTTCAATTTGCCGCGTGTGTGTGCGCGACTGTGAGTCAGCGTGCAGGCGCAGTAATGTTGATGAACCGGTTGCCGTTAACAGCCTGAAGCGTTTCATCGCGGATAACGATGCAAAGGCGAAATGGACGCCGCCGGTAAAACGCAGCAAGGGCTTCCGGATCGCCATTGTGGGAAGCGGACCTGCCGGACTTACAGCAGCATATTATCTGGCGATTGAAGGATATGAAGTAACCATATTTGAAAAATTCCCGGAAGCCGGAGGAATGCTGCGCTATGGCATTCCCGAATACCGTTTGCCCAAGGCTGTGCTTGATGACGAAATCAACTGGATACTTGGTCTTGGCGTAACTATCAAGACGGGGGTGAGTCTTGGAAAAGATTTTAGCATTGCCGATCTGCAGCGGGACGGTTTTAATTCTGTTTTTATCGCGGTCGGTGCACACAAGGCATCCAAACTGGGGCTTGCCGGTGAAGAGAGTGTTGCAGGTGTTTACCGTGGTATAGATTTTTTGCGTGAAGTGCAATTGCATGAGCCGCCTTCGTTTGAAGGGGTTGTTGTGGTTGTAGGCGGCGGCAACACCGCAATTGATGCTGCCAGAACTGCACTGCGCTGCGGGGCAGATAAAGTACAAATTGTTTACCGGCGGAGCATTAACGAAATGCCCGCGCATCCGGAAGAAATTGCTGCCGCGCAAACCGAGGGTGTTGAAATATTATTCCTCACCAATCCGCAACGTCTGCTGGCGGAGAATAACCGGGTCACCGGAATAGAATGTTTGAAAATGTGTCTTGAGGAAACAGTGCCTGGTGAGAGGCCGCGGCCGATCCCGGTCGAGGGCTCTGAATTCATTGTCACCTGCAACTATCTCATTGGTGCTATTGGGCAGGGCGTGGACACAACTTTCGCGGCAAAAGATCATGAACTCGATCTGGCAAAGTGGGGTACAATCACTGTTAACAAAGAAACACTGGAAACATCGGTACCAGGAGTTTTTGCCGGCGGTGATGCAGTGACCGGACCGTTCACCGCCATCAGTTCTATCGCACAGGGGAAAAAAGCAGCCACGGCAATAATGCACTATCTGCAGTCGGGGAATGCAAACGGTACAGCGCACAAATATTACAGCTTCAAACACAAACTTGCAACGCTTTCCGAACATGAATTTGAAAAATTCGGCAAACAGGGCCGCGTTAAGCAGGGCGAGCTTGAGGTAATGGACAGGATCAATTGTTTTAAGGAAGTTGAAACCGGATACTCGGAAAAGGACGCGCGGGATGAAGCTGAGCGCTGCCTTGAATGCGGGTGTTCGGAGTATGCGGACTGCCGGCTGCGGAAATATTGCGATGAATATGAAATATCAATAGAAAAGTTTATAGGTGAGACACGTAAGCACAAGATTGATGGCCGGCATCCGTTTATTTTGCTTGATCCGAATAAGTGTATCAACTGCGGGAAATGTGTGCGCACCTGCTCGGAAATATTGAAGGTCTCTGCACTGGGATTTGTTAACCGGGGGTTCAAGTCGATAGTGAAACCCGCGATGGAAAAAGCATTGCGTGAGACAAACTGCATTTCGTGCGGGAACTGCATTGATGTGTGCCCCACGGGCGCCATCACCGAAAAGCTCCCCTTCAAGATACTCGGTACACTGGAGAAAGAGAACATAGCAACGGTGTGCAATTTTTGTTCGCTCGGTTGCAGCATAAATTTCAAGAGGATTGCTGACGATATCATTTATATCTCGAACACCACCGAAGAAATAAAGAACTCTCCCAATCAGGGCTTTCTTTGCGCCAAAGGCCGGTTCGGTCACCGGCACCTTTTGGAGAAGGAACGCACCACGGATGCGGTCATACGGCGGAACGGGTTGATCCATAAGGTGAGCATTGATGAGGCTGTGCTTTATACCGCGCGGAATTTGCATCAGATCATGGAAGAATATGGCAACGATGCCATCGCAGTTATGGCCTCACCAAAACTTTCGAATGAAGAATTATATTTGCTGCAGAAGCTTACACGGATTGGACTGCACAACAACAACATTGACAGCTTCAGCAACATGCTGTATTCGCTGGAAGCAGACGGCCTTGATGAATCGTTCGGCCATACCGAATCCACCATTACGGTTGCGGACGTGGACAGCGCGGATGTTATTGTGGTTATGAATGCAAACCTTACCGAAGATTTTCTGCCGCTGGAGCTTAGGATAAAAGCTGCTCAGAAAAAAGGTGCCAAACTGATCTTTTTCGGTTCAGCGGAAACGAGACTGACCAGGAATGCCGATCTGTGGCTGGATTGCAGGAAGGGCTCCAACACGCTCATGCTAAGCGGCATGATGAAGCGCTGCATTGAGAATGGAAGTGCGGATGATACATTTATTGCCGGGCACACAAACAATTATTCCGGACTTGCGGAGCAGCTGAAAACGCTTGACGTGGAAACGATGCTGCGCACTACCGGCGTGGGACGCGAAAAGTTTGAAACGTTTGTGAGTCTGCTGCAGAAACAGGGAACTAACGTTGCCTTTATATATAATATTGATTCCACAGCGGAGAAGTCAGTTAACGATCTGAAGGCGATAGGCAACTATCTGTTGTTGACCGGGAAAGCAGGAAAACAGCATAACGGCGTATTGCTTCTGAGGGAATTGAATAACGCCGCAGGTGTTTCACGTCTTGGTGCTTCACCACAACATTTGCCCGGAGCAGTTACCTATGGTGATGCGGACGCCATAAAGCAATTGAGTGACAAATGGTTCTGTAATCTTTCAGAAGTTTTCAAGCCGGTCGACATTCTTAAGCGGTTGAAGCGCGGTGGAATAAAGGCATTGCTGATCTTCGGCGAGGATCCGCTGCTGGATAAAAACAACCGGAAGTATCTCAGCAATATCGAATTCCTTGTGGTCAGCGATGCATTTCGCAATACCACGATGGACGAAGCCGATGTTGTGCTGCCGGCCTCCAGCTTCATCGAACAGGAAGGTACCTATACCGCATGTGACAATACAACAAATTATGCTCCGCGTATTATTCGTGGAACTCTCCCCATGACAAATTGGGAGATTATTCAAAAGCTTGGCAAATCGCTTTCGTCCCGGTTCCGGTACAATTCCCTCGGCGATATTCGAAATGAAATGAGCGAAGTGATGAATTCCAATGATGGTAAAGCCATCCACAGGACCGGAGTCGAGCCATCGAGGTTCTCCTTCTCCACTTTCCCCATAAATCTTTCCACATTTGATCCAATAAAACCTGTTATACATTATCAGGAGAATTACTATTTTAGTCGTATCAAAATGCAATTATATTGATCAACTATGGATATTGTCCAGAGCCCGACTCTTGCAAGTGACCTGTTTGAAAATGTAATTCTAATCCAGGCCGACCTTTCCCCCGTGTTTACAGGGAAAGTCATTCGGCAATTTTTAACCGATCATTCAATTCCCCTCAACAGTCTTCTTGCCAAAGAAATACTCTATGCCTCCCAAAAGATGCTGCTGAAGCAGCTTGTTGCCGAAGCATATCGCAGTCCGCAGTCATTACCGTTTTCCTTTGCTGCACATCCCGAAGAGTTTGTTCTTTTTTCGGTGAAGGAGCATGATGACAGCGTTATTGTTGCCCTGGGTTTTAAGCCGGTAGTTGATAAGATACTGCGGCTGGAACGGGACCTTGAAGACAGCCTGAAGGAGTTACAATGTCTGTATAACGTGAGCCGGGAACTGGATAGCAACAGGGATCTTGATGAGGCAGTCGAAAAGTGCATTCTGTATGTGCAACAGGGTTTTGAGGCTCCCGAAGAAACGATGGTAACTGTCGAGATCAAGAAGAAGACTTATGGGCATTTGGCGTGGAGCCTTTCGGATATACGCGATATGATGTGTTACGAAATAGCAGCAGATGGCGTGATGACCGGAAAGATACGTGTATATACAAAGAATAAGAGCGGTTTCCTGCCGGAAGAACACGAACTGGTGATTGAGATAGCAGGAAAAATATCAAGGGCGCTGCAGAGAAACGAAAAAGAGAAAAATCTTGAAAAGCAGCAAACGATACTCCGTGCGAAGAATGATGTTTTGCTGCGCCTTACACAGGAGTGCAACCGCAGCAGGGAAAAACTGCGGACTTTTTTCAGTGCGATAACCGAGAAGATCGTTGTTGTTGATCAGGAATTCAATATTATCATGTCCAACAAGGATGAAATTGGCGACAGCGGGAAGTGTTACCATAAACTTTTCAATTTACTGGAACCATGCGCTGAATGCCCCGCTATGATCACTTTCAAATCGGCTGATGATTCATCTTCCGAGCGGGATGAAGGGGATAAAAATTTACGGCTCATGTCCTATCCTATCTTTGGAGCCGACCATACGGTTGACCGGGTTCTTGAGGTGTGCCGGGATATTACGTCGCAGAAGAAAATGGAATTACAGTTGCTGCAATCCTATAAGCTGGCTTCTCTTGGCAAACTGGTCTCCGGCGTAGCGCATGAGATCAATAACCCGAACACGTTTATTCTGGGAAACCTGAAAATTGTGCAGGAATCGCTGCCGGATATTTTCCCGATACTTGATGCGTATTATGAAAAAAATCCCGACCTAAAAATTGCACGCCTGAATTATCCGTTATTCAAAGAAAATATTGCCATCCTGGTCGCGGATATGATTGAGGGCGCAAACCGTACAAAGAAAATTGTGGTCGATCTGCGCAACTTTGCCAAAAAGGACGAGGACAACCTCAATGACCGCGTTGATCTGAATGACATTATTACGAACAATCTGACAATTCCGACCAAACATGTGAAAAAAACTGCAGGCCTGGAAGTGGACCTGGAAAAGGATATCCCCTGTTTCAAGGGCAGTATAATCAAGATAGAACAGGTAATTTCTAACCTGATTCTAAATGCTTCCGAAGCAATTGAAGGCGATGACGGATTGATAATGATACATACCGGCTTTGACAGGGAGAGTAAGGAAGTGGTGTTGGAAGTCAGCGACAACGGCTGCGGCATTGATGAGAAAAATCAGAAAAGTGTTTTTGACCCGTTCTTCACAACCAAGCGGAATATGGGAGGTACGGGTCTCGGCCTTTCCATAACATATAACATTGTAAAAGACCACGGTGGGAAGATCCATATAGATTCACGGGTCGGGGAAGGAACAAAGTTTACCATAAGGATCCCGGCACAAAATGAATAATGCCATGTACCAAATTCTGCTCATAGATGACAACCAGGCAGTGCTTAATTTCTTGAGAATTTTACTGTTGCAGAAGGGGAAATATGAAATAACCACTCTGCAGGATTCCCGGAAGGCCTACAGCCTTTTAGATGAAAAGCCATTTGACGTTCTGATACTTGATATGGATATGCCCGACGTTTCGGGACTCGATATTTTGCACTATATCAAAACAAACTCCATTCAGATCAAAACAATTGTGCTCACCGGCGTGGAAGATATCGACCTCGCGATATCAGCTATGAAGCTGGGGACGTTTGACTATATGCTGAAGCCCGTGGATGAGAGCAAGCTGCTTGAACAGCTCGAATCCATAACAGAGGCGGCTGCCCAATCGGCTCCGGGGCGGGATCGTTATGCAGAAAGTTTGAAATATTCAGATGCCTTCAGGGACATTGTGACCCACGATGAGAAGATGATCAAAATATTTCAGTTTGTTGAAAAATTTGCCAAGACGGAGAACAGCATTCTGATATGGGGCGAAAGCGGTTCCGGCAAAGAGCTTATTGCACGGGCCATACATAAAATAAGTGATCGCCGGGATAAAAAGTTTGTCGCGGTGAATGCCGGCACATTTGCGCAGGAACTGTTCTCGAGCGAATTTTTCGGGTATGAAAAAGGAGCGTTTACCGGTGCATCGAAAGACAAAGCCGGATTTATTGAGGAAGCGAACGGCGGAACGTTGTTCCTGGATGAGATAGGGGAATTGCCGCTGCCCGTGCAGGTGAAACTGCTGCGTGTTTTGCAGGAAGAGGAGTTCTACCGTTTGGGGTCCACGATGAATATAAAAGCAGACGTGCGTATAATAGCGGCAACCAACAAAAATCTGTTTGAGGAGATAAAAAAAGGAAGCTTCCGGAAAGATCTGTTCTTCCGGCTGAATATCAATTCCGTTAACCTGCCGCCGCTGCGAGAACGAAGGGGAGATATCGAATTGCTGTCTGAAGTGTTCCTCAAAAAATTCAACATCAAATACGACAAGCATATTGTTAAAATTTCGGATCCCGTTTTGAAATGCCTGCAGAAATATCCGTTCCCCGGCAACGTGCGTGAACTGATGAACATAATCAACAGCGCCATTATTGTTGAATCGTCGCAGGAACTGCGGAAGAAATCCCTGCCAAATTATTTCCTTGAGAACAACGGTTTCGCGGAAGAGTTTGATGAAGCGGTGGTGCCGCATTCACTGGAGGAAACGGAAAAGGAACAGATATTCAAGGTGCTGAAATTCACGGGGAACAATAAAACGAAGGCTGCCTCCATACTCGGCATCTCGCGCGTCAATCTGATAGCGAAGATAAAGAAATACCGGATTGAGGAAATGGCTGAGTGAAGATCGTATTTCTTCAGTGGAAATTTATGAGTGAATATTTTGAAAACGGCTACGAAGGAAGAGGATAAGCTTATTTAGAATTCTGCTGTTTAATATGTCAGATATTTAGAAAAAGCGAATCTATAAACCAAAAGGCTAAAGATCGATAAATATTCTTTAAAAGTACCCATAACAGTCTCCGCGGTTGGTATCGAATAATGCATACAGCGCAGAATTCTGCTTAATAAGGCTTTGTTCATAGGCGCTAATCGTGAGATTGCTTCGCCGATGCGGGCTCGCAATGACTTTTCCTGAGTTATGCGACATCCACCCGCGGGACGGTATGTATAGCGGCACCACGAGCAACACCTCCCACTATGCAATAGATTTGAGATTGCCCCGCACACGGGATCTCGGATGCACTCGACTTCGTCGATGACTCCTCGCAATGACAAAACGAGTGTTTTCTCTCTTAAGTTGAAACCATTGCCCACAATGAGGGTAAGAAGTGTTGTGTTTCTCATGCGGTTAAAATTTGTTATTTTGTCCGCATGGAAAAAGAAGGTTTAAGCAAAAAAGGATACCTGGTGCTGCTTGTCCTTATGGCAAGCGCTTATCTGCACACCCTGCATTCAACAGGTTGCGGCAGTCTCTATTCCATTTACTTTGAAAACCAGGGCCAGGTTAAAACAGAACAACTTTATTCAAATGCTGACCAGGCGACCCCTCTTTTCAAATCACTTTCTGTCTCAAATCTTCAATCTGATGTATGTGGCATTGTTCGTGGAAATTCAGTTCCATTTGCGTTCAAACTGCCCAATAACTGGTTCAACAAATCAGTTTCAATTCAACTTAAACAATTGGTTCGTGATACCGTTCCCAATGCAATTGTTTTGATCCTTCCCCAAAAGCATCTCATTACCCCTCGTTCATCCGGCGATACAGATCCTCAATTAGGATAACTCCAATCGGTTCAAAACAGAATGACAGGCACCCCTGCGGATTGTCTGCATAACGTTTTTTTACACGGTTATTTAACAAACCAATTTATAACCGAACAGAATTATTCAATTGAAAGGAATTGCCATGTTACTTAAAAATCTGGTTTTAAAACTTAAAGAATATCATCGCTTGTGGAATGGATCAACTATTTCACATGATCTCAGCGGACTGTCCGGCTTGCTGAAAGAAGTTAGCAGTTACCATGAAGCATTTGCGGAAAAAAGTGACAGTGAACTAAAGGAGCGGTATCAAATACTGAAAACCCGGGCGCTTAATGGGGAAGATGAGAAGGCTCTGCTTCCTGAAGTTTTTGCTCTGACAAAAGAGGCTGCCCGCCGGGTATTGTTGTTAAATGCGTATGATGAACAATTGCTCGCGGGAATGGCTCTGCATTTTGGGATGCTGGCTGAGATGCAAACCGGTGAAGGGAAAACCTTAGCCGCTGTTTTCCCCGCCTGCCTTAACGCACTTAAAGGGAAAGGAGTGCATATACTTACGTTCAACGATTATCTTGCCCGGCGAGATGCAAACTGGATGGGGCCGGTATATACCTATTTGGGTTTAACGGTCGGTTTCGTGTGCCAGGGGATGAGTCCCGAAGACAGGAGTACCGCATATAATGCGGATATTACCTATGTCACCGCAAAAGAGTGCGGATTCGACTTTCTCCGTGATAATCTTTGTTTCCAAAACGAAGCAAAAGTGCAACGGCCTTTTCAATATGCAATTATTGATGAAGCTGATTCAATTTTAATTGACGAGGCACGCATCCCGTTGGTTATCGCTGGCGCCGGGGAACAGTGCCCGTTAACGGACTCCGGGAATATTTCACGTGTTGTAAAGAACATGCAATCGGGACTGCATTTTTCATTTGATGAATACTCCCGCAATATTATTCTGACGGGTGCCGGTGCGGCAATGATCGAGAAGGTTATGGGTATTGAGAATATTTATGATCCAGACAAGAGTTATGTGCTTGCACAATTCTATTGCGCTCTTCATGCCGAACATCTTCTTACCCTGAATGTTGACTATATTATCCGTGGTGGGAAAGTCATCCTGGTTGATGAATTTACGGGCAGAGTTGTCGAAAAACGGAGGTGGCCGGATGGTATTCAGGAGGCTCTTGAAGTGAAGGAAAATCTTGCCGTGCAGGCCAAAGGGAAAATTCTTAACTCAATTACACTGCAGCATTTCCTTAAACTGTATCCGCGTTTGAGCGGAATGACGGCTACGGCACAAATCTCCGAGAATGAATTCAGGGAGTTTTATAATTTGCACATCATTGTAATTCCCACCCACCGGCATTGCAACCGTGTAGATCACCCGGATATAATATATACAACGCGGAAAGCCAAGAATGAAGCACTGTTGCGTGAGATTGTCAGTGTTCATGAAACCGGTCGTCCAATATTGGTTGGGACGGCAAGCGTGAGGGAGTCTCTTGAACTTTCTGAACTGCTTGCCGCACATGGCGTGAACACAAAAGTATTAAACGCGAAGAATGACGAGGCTGAGGCGGCAATAGTTGCACAGGCGGGGCGTCCTGGCGCGGTCACCATCTCAACAAACATGGCAGGACGCGGAACGGATATAAAACTGGGAGGTATTGATGAAGAAGAACGGCAGCAGGTGTTGGAATCCGGTGGACTCTATGTTATAGGGACCAACAAACATGAGAGCCGGAGAATTGACCACCAACTCAGCGGCAGGGCGGGCAGGCAAGGTGATCCGGGCAGTTCCCGCTTTTTTGTGAGTCTTGAAGATGATCTGTGCCTTAAATATAAAGTGTCGGAATTGCTGCCGGCCGGAATTGAGCTCACGTCTGATGCCGAGTGTACTGATCCCGTCGTTATTGCGGAGGTAAAAAGAGTTCAGCGCATTGTGGAAGGACAGAATCTTGAAATTAAAAAGACGCTGTACAGCTATTCTGTGCTTATAGAAATGCAGCGGGTTGTGATGAATGAATATAGAAATGAACTCCTTTCCTCATTGGATTTATGCTCAGAACTTTTTATGAATTCAGCACCGGAAAAGTTTGAACAACTAAGCGGTACTGTCGGGGAGGAAGAACTGAGAGAAACATGCCGGATGATCGCGTTGCTGGCGTTGGACAAAGTATGGGCAGAATATCTTGCAGAAATTGCCGACCTCCGCGAAGGAATACATCTTAACAGGCTTGGGGGCAGGAATCCACAATTTGTCTTCAGGAGAGCTGCCGTGGATATGTTTGAGGAGTTTTTCCCGACGTATGAGGCCGATGCCATTGCCGCATTTGAAAAACTGGAAATAATATCCGGGCATATTACACTTGAGAACACAGGACTAAAAGTGCCAACGGCAACGTGGACCTATCTGGTGAATGATAATCCATTTGAGGAAATGTTGGGAATTCAAATGTTGTCCAATGTAAGTTTTTCCGTGAACGCTATCCTGCTTGGGCCATTCCTTGCTTTGTATGCCTGGTTGAAAAAGAGACAGTGGGGTAAATTGTAACTCACCCCCAACCCCTCTCTTGAAAAGAGAGGGGAGTAGAATAACCGCATTATTGGCGGGTTAAAGCGCTATCGTAGCAGTATCTGCATGTGAGACTTGTTAATGGGAAAGGGTGAGGATTTGTTAAGTTGTTATTGCAAGGAAGCAGAGGGGTGGGCTGCGTAAAGTGAACTGTCCGTGATTACTCCCTGGACTGTTGTTGATAATTATGTGCGCAACCGTCTAAGAGGCCTGTTATATTGAAGAGTGCAGGATGGGAATTTTAGCCAAGTTGCGGATCAGGTGTTGAAAGAGTGCGAAGTATGATTTCTGGAAACCGGATGTGCGACATCAAATCATAACCGGGTTACATTTTATGGAATTAATTCGGTAATTTTATTGATAATCAAATGAAGAAAACGATTTTACCGGGGTTGATCTACTATATGAAATATGAAAAAAGTGACATATTGCGCTATCTAGAGTCCCAAAAGGAATATTTCAGGACTCACTATAATATCGTGAAAATCGGGATATTCGGCTCGTATTCCAGGGATTCTCAGACAGAGAACAGTGATATAGACATCATTTTTGAATTCGGCGAGAAGACCACTGACATTTTTGACAAAAAATATAGTCTGAGAGAAGAGCTCGTTGAACATTTTCAGACCAATGTTGACCTTTGCCGCGAGAGAGCTATAAAACCAATATTCAGGGAAAGCATTCTCCGAGAGGCCATATTTGTATAATAAGGAGGAAATGCTTTGCTTCAACATGCTTGAGGCGGGCAGGAAGATCTAACGGATTTCCAGGAACTTTACCTCCGCAGAAGAATTCGAAAATGACCTGGTATCTTTTGATGCAACGCTGATGAATTTTATCGTGATCGGGGAAATGGCAAATAAACTCTCTCCTGAGTTTAGAAATATGAATGCGACCATTGAGTGGAGGAAGATTATAAGCTTCAGGAATTTTATTGCGCATGATTACTTTGGAATAGATGCTGAAGAGGTATGAGAAATTATCAAAAAGGACATTCCGGCTTTATTGCAAACAATTTCGAATATATTCCCTCAATAGATACTTAGTTGGGAAAAGCGATATTTCTTGTGTACAAAATTCCGTATGCAAATTTCACGTTGTACCTATATTCTCCACTGCATATAGCGGATATGCCTCAATAGAATCATAAGCAGAAAAATTTTCTGTTGAAATGCGAATACCTTTCGCCAGCTTCTTTTCCTCAAGAAACAAATACAAACTTTGCATGCTTCCTTTGGTGCCGGCTTTCACTTCGACCGGCACAATTGTTTTTGCAATGGGGATAACGTAATCAACCTCGGCATTGCTGTTCTTTGCCTCCCTGTGCCAATAATATAATTCAGGATTTTGCCAGCATGAAGAGGCCTTAAGTATTTCCAACCCGACGAACTGCTCAGCAACATTGCCTTTGTTGATCGCATCAAAGCTATTTGACAGCAGAAACTCTGTCAAATCAAGATTCATTATACGCTGAAAAATACCGGTATCAAGCAAAAGCATTTTCTGTTTTTGTGGATTCGCTTCTGCACCCAGGGGAATTCCGTTGGCATTGCTGTGTGTGACCGGGATTACGAGTCCTGCCAGAATGAGAAGCTGGAGAGCTTCTTTAACTTGTTTGTTGCTTGCCTGAACACAGGCCTTAGAATAGGTGAACTTTTGTCCCGCCTGAGCTGCAACCGATTGGAATACCTCCGTCAACCTTAAGACCGGTGCCCGGTTCTTGTATTTGGCAAAATCTGCACGGACTGAGATAATCAAATCATCCACCAGCATTTGGCATTTATTCAAATCCCCTGTTCCAAAATATTCCGCCACTACTTCAGGCATGCCGCCAAGGTAAATAAACTTTTTCACCAATTCCAATAATCTCTTGTGAAGAACTTCGTTGACCGGACGAACGGGACCCGATTGTCCCACAATTTCAAGCAGTTTCTGTTCTCCTGCGCCAGCCAGGAATTCCGAAAAACTTAACGGGTACATGAACATCGAACGTATCCTGCCAACACCAAATGTGGGTATTTCCTGTAATGCAAATTCGAGTAGTGAACCCGCCGCGATCAGGTGAAGTTCAGGCATCTTTTCGTAGAAAAAGCGAAGTGATGCGATGGCCTTCGGACACTCCTGAATTTCATCAAAGAACAGGAGTGTTTTACCCGGTATAATGCTGGTCCGCAGAATGGCTGATAAATTTTCGCACAATGCGGATGGGGAAAGATCATTATCAAACAGGGGTCTGAGCTGCGGGCTTTCTTCAAAATTTACCTCAACGAAGTTATCAAAGGCTTTTCCAAATTCCCGTATTGTTTTGGTCTTGCCAACCTGCCTTGCACCCCGCATGAGCAGTGGTTTCCGGCTGCTTTCCAGTTTCCATCGCTTTAGTTCAGTATCTGCTTTTCTGGCTATATACATGCAAAACTCCTTGTTTTTAACGCACCTATGATAATAAGGACAAAAAACCAAGGCAATATTAAGGCAAAAAAGACAAAAAACCAAGGCAATAAAGTGTAGAAAAGACAAAAATCCAACCCAATATGGGGTTGGATTTGACAAAAATACGAGGCGATGAGGCATTGGATGTGTTAAACCAGGAGAAATGAAGGTTTTTGGTACTGTTCGGTGCAGCCGTGTATAGGGCTATATACGGCTAACCATTTTTAATTTGACATTAACGGGTATGCTTAGGAAATATATATTCCCTCCGGGAAATTGTGGGTGCTTTTGGCGTCTGGTGTTACAAACATTGTTCTCCTAACGGAGAACTCTTATCGTATTTGTTTGATGCAGTAGGTGTTCAACGCTGTGTAATAAGTTCTTGCGTTTTCATCTTTCAGAGAAAAGTATTCTGTGTGGCTACCTGCCATGGGTTTCACCCACGGTTATTCCGGTCATACCCCGTTGGGGTATTGATTTGTTATTGGCATTTGTTAATAAAGGGAAATGCTTAATGGCTCCACACTATATTGTATAAACCAATAATAGCAAGGCATAGTAAACATTAGGAAATGGAGATATTTTCTATTGATATTTAAAAGGGCCCACCCGCATCCGGATGAACCCTTTTAAGTTTTATGCACCGGCAAGGCCGGGCGCCAGTCTAAGATTGTTTAGAGATCAGAACTAACATCATCCCAATCCCATAAATCACAGTTATGCGTTGACGTTTTCCGTCATAAACAACTTCGTGTATTCGCGTGCTTCGCGGTTTTTCCAGCTGCCTTTGTGGAATCCATAACCGGCAATGAGGGGTATTGCAAGTGTGGCTTCCGCATAAACCATCTGCTCGTAGGTGGTTTCAACTTTGCCCCATGAGCTTGCTTCTTTCAAGGTGGAGCCGGAGAGTCCGCCGTCGCGTTCGTCGGCAACAGTTACCTGAATTGCATATTTGTGCATAGGTGCGTTTTCCTGAAGAATGTCGGCTGCAACAACAATGTCCTGAGTGAAGTTCTTTGGAACGCCGCCACCGATCATGAAGATGGCTGATTCTTTAGAAGCGATCTTGATCTTGGTCAGTTCGAGGAAATCTTTTGCTGCGTCGAGTGAAACGTGCTTGTCCGGGTTTTTTGTCTGGTGCATAACGAAACCGAAGCCTGCGGAACAGTCGGAGAAAGCCGGACAGAAAATAGGAACGTTCTTCTTGAAAGCTGCATAGACAACGCTGTCATCGCATTTGGGACCGCCGTTGTTTTCCAGGTAGCGACCCATTTCCATGATCAGTTCACGTGAAGAATAGGGGCGTGGTTCCAGGCTGTCAAAAATAACTCCGGTGGTTTCGTCGCAAATGCGGAGTTCTTCCTCGTCGATATAGGTGTCATAGATGCGGTCAATCATCATTTCGCGGAGATCGTTGTCATCGCTGAACGGGGTGCCGATATAGTGCTTGTAGCCAAGCGCTTCAAAGAAGTCCTGATCCACAATATTGGCGCCGGTCGAAACAATGGCATCCACCATGTTGTTCATTATCATATCATACACAATTTTCTTGAGTCCGGCGCTGAAGAGGCTTCCTGCAAGGGTGAGGATGATGGCGCAGTCTTTTTCCTGTAAAGCCATGTCATAGATATTGGAGGCGCGGTTCAGATTCCTTGCCTGGAAAGCCATGTGTTCCATAGCATCAACAAGGGGGACCACGTTGTGTTGTTTAATGTCAAAGTGCTGAATCGTTTTTTGGAGTAACTCCTGTTTGGTTGGCATGGTAACCTCTGTGTTATTGTTATTATTTATTTTCAAAAATTAATGGTGTAAAGATAATAAGAAAGTTGCGATTTCAGGTAGGATTTATACGACGCGAAGAGGGCAGCCGAAATTAATGGTTTGGGGAATTGGGGGTGCACATGTCGCTGGTTCTTAGGGGGCTGGTTATCTTCTCGAAGATTAGCTGGGTTGTCCTAAACCGATAATTATGCGCTCTTTCTTTTCCCTGTCGTTTGTCTGGTGATACAATCAGTATTTTCTCAAAATAAAATGCAGGCATCCCAATAATAAGTGTATCCGGAAAGCGCGAGCTGGTTGCCATTCCACAACAATTCACAATTCCGAACTAAATATTTTTTTACCTTCTTTCGATAGTTTCGGGTGAGGGCGAAAATTAAATAGGACAAAACGCTCTTCCGGCTTTGGCAGGGATGTCAGCCGGTATTTTACAAACCCCAATACACGGAGGTATTTTTATGGGATTCAGGGTCAATACAAACGTTGACGCGCTCAGTGCATATAACGCATTGGCAAAAGTCAACAAAGAAACAGCAACTGCACAGTTGAAAATCGCATCCGGCAAACGGATAAACTCAGTAGCTGATGATACATCCGGCTTCAATATCGGTAAATCACTTGAAGGCAAGATCACCGTTATGCAAGCAGCACAGAACAACGTTTCCGGTGCAAAAAACCTGCTCTCAACCGCTGAAGGTTCACTTCTTTCCACCAACGATCTGTTAATCAAGATCGAAGGAAAACTCTCTGACGCAACAAACCCAACGGCTGATCGCACGGCAATCGCATCCGACATTACTTCTCTGGCAACGGAAATTCAATCAGTGTTGAACACAACCAAGTTCAATAACACGAGTTTGTTGACAGGAGCCGCCGATGCAAAATCAGGGTTTAGCTTCCAGGTTGGTAATACCTATACCGACACCATTAAGCTCGATTTTGCTTCTTCGATCCTTTCCGGAAATAAAACCGGTTTCAACGCTTCGCTCGGAAACCTGCTTGTTGCCTCAGGCGCCAGCGTTACCAACAGTGCAACCATCACAACCCTTCAGGCTAACTTAGCCACACTGAAGAGTGAAGTGACTGCAGCTCTTGGAAAAATTGGTAACTTCCAGCAACGTCTTGACATTAAAGCGGACACGCTCAGCACGTCCATCTCTAATGCCCAGTCCAGCTACAGTCGTCTGTTTGACGCCGATATGGCAATGGAACAATTGAACGCAACACGTGGCAGCATTCTCGGTCAGGCAGCTACCTCAATGTTATCTCAATTGAATTCTGCTCCCCAGGCAGTTCTTTCATTGTTCAGATAAGCGCTTTCTTTGACCGCTTTTATCCCGGTGCTGTCCTATCCGGCGGCACCGGCGATACTTACTTCCCGAATTAACCTCTTTATCTAATCCATTACACGCGCATACTCAACTCCTTATAGGCAAAAGGCATGATTCTTTTTGTGATTTCTCGACTGTAAGTAAGGAGAAGGAACCGCAGAGGACGCAAAGTAAATCGCCAAGGGCGCAGAGTAAGCACCCCGTAGAGTTATTAAAACACTGGGGTGTTTGAGGACGAAAGGCACTGGATGGCGAACAGAATGCGAAGCGGGAAATACTGGGCAAAAAAGGGCGACCCCAAAAAAAGCTTGCATTTGAATAACAAATGCGCTATGTTTCGACTACAATACGAAAATATTCGAAACGACCATGATAGAAAAAGACGAAATAGTGAAGACTTCCATATTGGAAGCTGCAACCAAGGTGTTCCAAAAGTGGGGTTTGCACAAAACCACAATGGAGGATATTGCACACGCCGCCGGCAAAGGTAAAAGCACCCTTTATTACTATTTTAAAAGCAAGGAAGAGATATTCCACACTATTGCCACTCAGGAAATAACAAACATCACCCGTTTGGCCGAAGAGGCCATGTCAAAAACAGCCAAAGCCAAGGACAAACTCCAAACCTACATTTCCATGGTTTCGCAGGAAATACACGAACGGACCGTTATATATAGTATTCTGGTAGGCGAGATCACCCAGAATACCCAGTTGATAGATAGGATACAAAAGAATTTTAATGAAACTGAGACCAGGTTATTGGAAAAAGTCCTGCAACTTGGTGTGGAAACCGGTGAATTTAAGTCCCTGTCGAACGAAAATATTGCCAAAGCTGCCACTTTACTGGTGACAATCATCCGGAGTTTCGAAGTTGATCTCATAGTTAATAAACAGATTCAGGATGTCGGTGCATATTCCGATTTGCTAAGCGGAATTTTGCTGAACGGCTTAAAAAGCTAAAATTTTTTGCCATTTTTCCGACCAAAATACGATTTTTGTCCAATAATACATATAAAGATACCATGAAACCACAAAACTTTGTCTTTTACCTTTTAACCGCCGGGGCGCTGATTGCCTGGCAGGGATGTTCAGAAAAAACCGAAAAAACACTGCAAAACATGCCTGTAGAGGTTGAGGTTGCACAGGTAAAGGAATCAACAAGTGCTGAAGCTTATGCCTATAGCGGAACGCTTGAAGAATCCGAATCATTACCACTAAGCTTTTCGGGGGTAGGAACCATCTCCCGGGTATTTGTCTCCGAGGGAGATTTTGTCAGGAAAGGCCAACTTGTTGCCGAATTGAACAATGAAAGCTACAAGAATGCCTATGAAATGTCGCTGGCTTCTCAAAAGCAGGCGGAAGATGCCTACAAGAGATTGCAGCCCATGTATAAAAATGGCAACCTGCCGGAAATAAAACTGGTGGAAGTTGAAACGGCTCTGCAACAGGCAAAATCTGCAACAGCCATTGCCAAAAAATCCATGGACGATTGCAGGCTGCACTCACCGGCAGATGGCATTGTTGGAAAAAGATCAATGGAGCCGGGTATGACGGCAGTGCCAAATGTCTCCGCTATCAGTATTGTTAAAATAGATAAGGTATTTGCCAAGGTTTCGGTTTCCGAGAGCGAAATATCCTCGGTAAAGAAAGGAAGCACCGCAACAATAAAAATTGGGGCCTTAAACAATGCAGAATTCAGCGGAACAGTTGAAGAAATTGGGGTAATGGCTGACCCCATTGCGCATACCTATAAAGTCAAGATTGCCATTGCAAACCGAAACAGAGAAATTAAACCCGGTATGATTTGCAATGTTACTCTGGCAAAATCCGCAATTACCAATGTATTGGTTGTGCCAGGCAATGCGGTTTTGGTTGATGAGAAAGGGAAAAGCTTTGTTTATGCAATAGACAGCGTTCAAAACAAAGCGGTAAGAAAATATGTAACAACCGGTCGTCTGCTAAAAAGCAGCGTGGAAATTACAAACGGCTTGCAAAACGGGGAACAAGTGGTGGTTGCAGGGCAACAAAAACTTGTTGATAACTCACCAGTGCATATAGCAAACCGGTAGACGCAGGAACTATGACATCATGAAAAACAAAAGAACGTTAATCGAAATTATCCTGCGCTATAAGCAAATTATTATGGTTACAACCACTCTCCTGGTAACTCTGGGCGTTATAGCATTAATCCAAATGCCTCGCGATGAATTTCCCGAATTTAAGATACGGCAGGGGCTTATCATTGGAGTGTTTCCCGGGGCAACGTCTCAGCAGGTGGAAGAGCAACTGACCAAAAAGGTCGAAAACTATTTATTCCAGTTTGAAGCTGTGGACAAAGCTAAAACGTATTCCATCTCAAAGGAAAATGTGATGGTCATATACGTTGAAGTGCAAAAAAGAGAAGATGATCCAAAGCAATTTTGGACAAAACTGCAGCATGGGCTCAATGAATTCAAGTCACAATTGCCATCTGGCGTTATCTCGTTAAACGCTGATGATGATTTTGGAAACACCTCCGCTCTGCTGCTGGCGGTGGAGTCCGAAACGAAAACGTATAAAGAACTTGAAAAATTCATCGAAAAATTTGAGGATGGCGTCCGGAAGATACCGGCAACATCACGTGTTAAACACTTTGGTTTGCAAAAGGAAGAGATCAACGTATATATAGATGATGCCAAACTGACCAATTATGGAATAAAACCATTTCTGGTGTTGGCAGCACTAAAACCGCAGGGAATGGTGAACTATTCCGGTGAAGTGGATGACGGGAAATTTATAAAGCCGATACATATTCCTTCAGGTTATAAATCAGAGAACGATATCGCAAATCAAATTGTGTATTCGGACCCGCTTGGCAATGTTATCCGGATCAAAGATGTTGCCAAAGTAGTTAGAGAATACCCTGATCCGGATTCCTATATCCGCCTGAATGGCAAAAAGTGTTTAATAGTCTCGCTTGAGATGCAGCCGGGCAATAACATTGTGCAGTACGGCGATGATGTTAACAAAGAGATTAAAAAATTCACCGCGGGAATTCCGTCGGATGTTCATGTGGGTATTATCTCGGACATGCCCAATTTTGTATCTAAATCCATTTTCAATTTTCTTAAGGAATTTGGACTGGCCATATTCTCTGTTATTCTGGTAACTATTCTTTTGCTTCCGCGAAGAGTTGCCTTTGTTGCCGCGGCCTCCATCCCCATATCCATTCTAATTACCCTAGGATTCATGTGGGTCACCGGCGTCGGGCTGCAGACGGTATCGTTAGCCGGACTGATTATTGTGCTGGGGATGGTGGTGGATAATGCCATCGTAATTATTGACAATTATGTGGAAAAGCTCGATCATGGCATAAGCCCGCACGATGCAGCTTCTAAAAGTGTCACCGATCTATTCGGGTCAGTATTCTCGGCAACACTTATACTTATTTTTTGCTTTGTACCAATGGCCATTCTCATGACCGGGCTTGGAGGAGATTTTGTCAGATCTTTACCTGTAACGATAACCTACGCGTTGTTCATATCGTTGTTTGTCTCAGTTATCCTTGTTCCGCTGTTAAGTTATATGTTTATAAAACATGGCCTCACCGGCGAAGACAGCAAAAGCAAAAAAAGTCAATTTTTAATAAGGATGCAATCCTTCTATGATAAAGTTCTGGAAGCTTCATTCAGGAATAAAAAGCTGGTGGTTATCGTCGGAGGCATCTCATTTGTCCTTGGGATAATACTTTTAGTAATTACACCGCAGCAAACGTTCCCGGCGTTTGAAAGAAATCAATTTGCGGTTGAAGTTTATCTGCCCGTCGGCAGCTCGTTGAAACAAACAGACAGCGTAATGGCCAAAATTGAAGAGAAATTAAAGAAGGATAAGCGAGTAAAGGAAATGGCCTCGTTTGTCGGTACCAGTTCACCGCGGTTCAATACTCTGTATGCACCAAATTTCCCAGGAAAGAATTATGGACAATTGTTGGTGATCACTGAATCGAGTGAAGCGACAAAAGCGATTCTTGATGAGTACAGCAAAAATTACAGTGACTATAACCCGAACGCCTATATAAAGTGGAAACAGTTGGAAATGAGCAGTGCCAAGGCACCGGTTGAGATACGCATTTCAGGTGACAGTATAGTTGCCATTAAGCAGGTAGCGGCACAAGTGTCCGCTATTATGCGGGGAATACCGGGTGCCAAGTGGATAAGAACTGATTATAAACAGCAGTTGCAGGCAATTCAACTTGACCTGAAGCAGGATGAGGCCAGCCGGCTTGGATACTCCAAACAAATTTTGGACTATTCATTGATGGTAGGAACCAAGGGGTTCCCAGTCTCCACCATCTGGGAGAACGACTATCCGGTCAGTGTAAATCTGAAAGTCGACAAAAAAACCAAAACCGATGCCGATGATATTATGAATCAATATGTGACTTCGCCTTTTCTGGTCTCTTCAGTGCAGGTGCGGCAATTGGCCGAGCTTAAACCGGAATGGACCGAAGGAGAGATCATCAGGCGAAACGGGGTCCGTACTATCACAGTGCTTGTTGATGTTGAAAGAGGCCTTTTCGCTTCGACCATATTCGATAAAGCAAGACCGCTTATTGATAAACTGTCTCTGCCTGAAGGGGTAAGTATTCGTTATGGCGGTGATTATGAAATGGGCATAGAAGAGGTTTCTCCCATTTATTATGCAATGGCTGTCACCGTGGCAATAATTTTTATAGTTCTTTTGTTTCAATTCCGCAACGTCAAAACTGTCATCCTGATAATGATGACGATGCCGCTGAGTATTTTTGGGGCCGCGCTTGGCGTGAAAATAACCGGTTACGCATTTGGCGTTACCGCATTGATGGGCATTATAAGCCTGATGGGTATAGTGGTACGTAACGGGATCATCTATATCTCATACGCGGAAGAACTCAGGCATGAGCATGGGCACTCACTGGAAGAAGCGGCTATATCGGCAGCCAAAAGAAGAATGCGACCCATTTTTCTCACCTCGGCCGCGGCTGCTGTGGGTGTTATCCCCATGATCCTGAGCCGCTCGCCACTGTGGGGCCCTCTGGGCGCGGTAATTTGCTTTGGACTGATCTTCGCCATGGTGTTATCGTTACTGGTAATTCCCGTGCTCTATTACCTGTTCCACAGAAATGATTTTGAAAAAGTTGAAGAGAGCGTGACAGAATGAATAAGATAAGAATATTTATAGTATTGTTGTTTGCACTCAGCGTGAATAATGTATTGGCGCAAAGAACACTTTCCTTACAGGAAAGCAAACTGACAGCCGTAAAGAATAACGCAAAAACAAAAAACAGCGCGCTTGAGGTTGAGGCATCCAGGCAGATTGCCAATAAAGCATTTACCAGTTATTTCCCGGATGTAAGTGCCGGGGGAATGATGTTTGGGGCACAAAAAAATATGATGGAAATTAAAACATCCGGTGGTAATCTGCCGGTCTATGATGGAAATCCTGCCAATCTTGCATCGGCTAAGCAATTTGCCTATATGCCCGGTGGAGAGATGGGACTCCTGAAGAAGGGCACCATAGGTTATATCAATGCCATACAGCCATTGTTTGTGGGAGGGCGAATCTATAATGGCAACAAACTTGCTGCGTTAGGTGAAGAAGCAAGTTTAGAGCAGCAAAAGCTGGCGCAGAATGAAGTGCTGCTGAAGACGGAGGAGCAATATTGGCTGCTGGTTTCACTTGAGGAAAAACAAAAAACGATAGCCAAATATGAAAAGCTCCTGAACAACCTGATGGGGCAGGTGCAGGACGCATTCAATTCAGGTCTGGTGTTGAAAAATGATGTGCTGAAAGTGAAACTGAAGCAAAGTGAAGTTATGTTAAACAAATCAAAACTGGAAAACGGGAAGAAGATTGCATCTATGGCTTTTTGTCAATATATCGGCATTCCTTATGATTCTTCAATCGTGTTGAGCGAAGACCTTGCCGTGAAAGAACTTCCACAGAGTTATTATGTCGATCATGGAACAGCAGTAAAAAAACGGACAGAATATGAACTGCTTGAAAAATCGGTGGCAGCCGAAAAACTGCAGACCAGTTTAAAGCTGGGGGAATATCTGCCACAGGCTGCAGTGGGTGTTAATGGCACGTATATGAAATTGGACGAAAGTGATGCGCGCTCTTTTGGAATGGTGTTTGGAACCGTGTCGGTTCCCCTGTCCGGATGGTGGGGCGGGTCGCATGCATTGCAGGAGCGGAAAGTACGTGAAGATATTGCCGGGAATAATCTAAAGAACAATTCGGAACTGCTGCTATTGCAAATAGAAAAGGCATGGCAGGATCTGTCCGACGCACACAAACAATACCGGTTGAGCGAAGAGGCTAAAGAGCAGGCAGAAATAAATCTGTTGCTGAATGAAGACAGTTATAAGAATGGTATAACGAAAGTTTCCGATCTGCTAGAGGCACAGGCATTGTTGCAGCAAACGCAAGACCAGCTGACAGATGCAAAAGCCGGTTATGCCAATAAGGTGAGTACGTATTTGCAGGTTACCGGAAGATAATTCATTTCGATGTCTTCCCTCTGAAGTTACACAGAGGGAAGACGATTTCGCAGTTTAAGCGAAGATAACAGTCTTCCTTCCACGCACCAGTACGCGGTGTTCGCTGTGATGCAAAAGAGCTCTGGCTAAAACAAGTCGCTCAAGGTCGCGTCCCTTGCGGATCAAATCACGCAGCGTGTCTTTATGCGATATTCTGATTATGTCCTGTTCAATTATGGGGCCTTCATCCAGTTCTTCCGTAACGTAGTGACTGGTAGCGCCAATGATCTTCACTCCCTTGTCATAGGCCTGCTTATATGGATTGCTCCCGATGAAAGCGGGGAGGAACGAATGATGAATATTGATGATCTGGTTCCGGTAGCGATTCATCAACGCTGGTGAAAGAATTTGCATATAACGGGCAAGCACAATCGTATCTATTTCCAATTCTGCCAGAAGCTTCAGTTCTTTGGCTTCTTCCACTTCGCGATTCTGTTTGGTGACTGGGAAGACATAAAAAGGGATCTTATAATGATCAGCCAGCGGTTTGAGATCGCTGTGATTGGATATAATAGCCGGAATTTCAATGGAGAATTCATCTATACTGTACCGCCACAATATATCTTGGAGACAGTGATCATATTTAGAAACAAAGATAGCCGTCCTTGTTTTTTTTGCACCGAATTTCAGGCTCCAGTCGGCATTGAATTCTTTTGCAAGTGGTGTAAAAGCTTCTGCAATCTCCGATGACTTCAGGGAGAAGGTCTTCATATCCCAAGAAATTCTAATGAAAAAATACTGCTCCTCATTGTCCACGTGTTCGTCCATATCAAGAATATTGCCGCCTCGCTCATACACAAAATTTGAAATACGGGAGACCAATCCTCTGCGGTCGGGGCAGGATAGTAATAGAATAACTACATCTTCCTTAACTGACATTACTATTCATAGTGTTTGTTGATTGAATAGCTGCAATATAGAAAGATTCGATGAATTGTGCACAAACTAATACCTCAAATCCCGCCGCGATGTGACTTATAATGGCTGTGGCAGGGGGTAAAAGTGATTTACTTCATAGAAAAATACAAGAAAGTTTAAACTACCCCTAAACTAATTTCAGTGACTTTCGATAATTTCTATTGGAAGTTGTAATTAAATGTCAAACTCAACTTCTCCGGAAATGGTAAGGATGCCAACCGGAAAATTTCAAACAACCCCAATATACACGGAGGTATTCCATGGGTTTCAGGATCAACACAAATGTTGACGCGCTCAGCGCTTATAATTCACTGGCTAAAGTCAACAAAGAAACAGCGACTGCACAATTACGGATTGCTTCAGGCAAAAGAATTAATTCAGTCTCTGATGACACTTCAGGCTTCAATATCGGTAAATCACTGGAAGGGAAAATTACCGTTATGCAAGCTGCACAAAACAACGTTTCAGGCGCAAAAAACTTGCTTTCAACCGCAGAAGGTTCATTGCTTTCCACCAACGATTTGTTAATCAAGATCGAAGGAAAACTCTCTGACGCAACAAACCCGACGGCTGATCGCGCAGCTATTGCATCTGATATCACCTCTCTGGCAACAGAAATCCAATCAGTTCTCAATACGACCAAGTTCAATAACACCAGTTTATTGACCGGTTCAGGTGATGCAAAAGCAGGGTTCTCCTTCCAGGTAGGAAACTCCTACACCGATACGATCAAAATTGATTTTGCAACATCAATACTCTCAGGCTCAGCAAGCGCCGTTAACACCTCACTGGGTAACCTTTTGGTTGCATCAGCAGCAAGTGTTACCAGCACTGCTACCATAACCACTTTGCAGGCAAATTTGGCAACGTTGAAAGCCGAAGTTACTTCCGCTCTTGGAAAAATCGGTAACTTCCAGCAACGTCTTGACATTAAAGCTGACACACTCAGTACGTCTATCTCTAATGCCCAGGCAAGTTTCAGCCGCCTGTTTGACGCCGATATGGCAATGGAACAATTGAACGCAACACGCGGCAGCATCCTCGGTCAGGCAGCTACCTCGATGTTATCACAGTTGAACTCAGCTCCTCAGGCAGTTCTTTCATTGTTCAGATAATCGGTTCCTGATTCTTCGAAAGTTGGACTGCCGTAACACGCAGTCCAACCTTCACTAAAACTAGACAACACTTTTTTTGAAACCTAATTCATGTAATTAGATTGACTAACTATGAACACTACAGCATATTCACAAAATAAAACGACCCAGCTCAACCCCTATCTTGTCAAAGAGATCCTCGAGGCATCACCCCAGAAACTTTTACTGAAGATATATGATTTTGCAATTACCAATTGCCAGCTGCATGATATGCTGAAAACAAACCGGGCACTGGATGAACTGATAAACGCGCTTAATTTCGAAGACGAAAAAGCCCGCGAAATATCCATCGGCCTGTTGAAGCTCTATCAGTATTGCCAGGAAGAAATGCGCAAGAAGAACTACGAAATAGTTCACAAGATCCTTGTCGATCTGCGTGATGCTTGGTTAACAATTTTCAAAATGAACAGATAAGACAGGGAGGTCTTTTCTGGGCTTGATATACCTGAATGACAGTCCAGTAGGCATCCGTGACGTTAGCGGATGCCTACGCCTATATAATAGAAACGATCTTTTAATTTTATTGTTGATTTAATTTTACGGAAAGCGAACCTCAGATCACCCAGCGGGCGCAATGACACTCATCGATTTATTAAACAAAACCATAAATTGCATAGCCACGGCTTTTAGTGGCAGTCTATAAATTGAGCCGTTGATTTAGCGCACCATTTTACTGATGCACATTTAAATCCCATTCTATTCACTTTTCGCCAACTCAACGAATTGCATTTCGTTGCAGGTAACGTTGTCGTATTCCTCCACTCTTGTTGTTCACCCTTGAAGGTACTCTCTTCTTTGACTTTGGAAACAATAAACCGTTTATATACCACACCGGCTCATCAATACGAATATCTTTTTTAACAGGCTTTCCTGAAATTACTGATCATGAAGTGACATACATGCCGCCGTAGTCCCGATGCTGTAAAAGAAATAATTACTAACCGGCAGACATTTCCCATAAGCACCTTCAGCCGCATTTACTATGACTCAAGTGCGTATCAGTATTTCGAATTTAAACGTTGCCAGTGATTAATATGTTAAGACTGATTAAGGGTTGTACAATCAGCGAAAGGCGATGATTAACTTTCGCAATTTTTATTCGAGTTAAACAAATAATTAATACTTTCGATAGTGCTAAGTGGGAGGAGATATAATAAACACTAATCACTCCCCAGGCATGGTAAGGATGCCAGCCTGATTTTATCAACAACCCAAATACATGGAGGTATTTATGGGATTCAGGATCAATACCAACGTTGACGCGCTTAGTGCTTACAATGCATTGGCAAAAGTCAACAAAGAAACTGCAACTGCACAGTTAAAGATCGCTTCCGGCAAACGGATTAACTCAGTTGCTGATGACACATCCGGGTTCAATATCGGTAAATCGCTTGAAGGCAAGATTACCGTTATGCAGGCAGCACAGAACAACGTTTCCGGTGCCAAAAACCTGCTCTCGACCGCTGAAGGTTCACTGCTTTCAACTAACGATCTTTTAATTAAGATTGAAGGAAAACTTTCCGATTCAACAAACCCCACAGCAGACCGTTCGGCCTTAGCCTCGGATATCGCTTCTCTGGCAACAGAAATTCAGTCAGTACTGAATACTACTAAGTTCAATAACACGAACTTGTTAACCGGCGCAAGCGATGCAAAAGCAGGATTCAGTTTCCAGGTTGGTAATACCTATACCGACACCATCAAGCTTGATTTTGCTTCGTCAATCCTTTCCGGCAATAAAGCCGGTTTCAATACATCGCTTGGAAACATGCTTGCCGTAGCAGGCGCCAGTGTAACTGACAGTGCAACCATCACAACCCTTCAGGCTAACTTAGCTACACTAAAGAGTGAAGTGACGGCAGCTTTGGGTAAGATTGGTAACTTCCAGCAACGTCTTGACATTAAAGCGGACACGCTCAGCACGTCCATCTCTAATGCCCAGTCCAGCTACAGTCGTCTGTTTGACGCTGATATGGCGATGGAACAATTGAACGCAACACGTGGCAGCATCCTGGGTCAGGCCGCTACCTCAATGTTATCGCAACTGAACTCAGCCCCTCAGGCAGTTCTTTCATTGTTCAGATAATCAGTTCTCGATTTCCCGTATTCCCTCCCGCAACGAAGCGGGAGGGAACTTAATAAATAATATTTGATTTTTGCTTATTACTATGAACACAACGGCATTTTCGCAAAACAAGACAACACAACTTAACCCCTATCTCGTCAAAGAGATACTCGAGGCATCACCCCAGAAACTTTTACTTAAGATATACGATTTTGCAATTACCCATTGCCAGTTGCATGATATGCTGAAAACAAACCGGGCACTGGATGAACTGATAAACGCGCTTAATTTCGAAGACGAAAAAGCCCGCGAAATATCCATCGGCCTGTTGAAGCTCTATCAGTATTGCCAGGAAGAAATGCGCAAGAAGAACTATGAAATGGTTCACAAGATCCTTGTCGATCTGCGTGAAGCCTGGTTAACAATTTTTAAAATGAACAGATAAGACAGGGAAGTCTTATCTCTGCTATACCTGAACGACCGTCAGGCATCCGTATCGTTTGCGGATGCCTGTTTAATTTTTAACCATTTCCATTTTGCATCTAACCTAACCGGTAATGTCATTCCCAAAACGTCTCTGCGTTCTCGCATCATCGTTCTGCTGTTTGTTTCCTTTAAGCTTCCCGGGTTCTTTCCGGCGACACTTCCGCCTGACCTTGTTTCCAGCGGGCAGATAGTTCTGTTTTGGCCGGAATAACAGTATTTTGAAGCGGTGTATACATTCTCTATATTTGAAATATAAAGCGTTTCCATATTTGCAGTTTTTGTGCGTTATTTAGCTTTATGGCATATCATTCTGCAATGGAAGAGCGATCAATGCAGGTCACTTTTCATATCGGGTCCGGGGTAACTAAATTTTGGTAGACAACAGCTTTGTGCAAGGAATGAAGGATTTGTCATGAACGCGCGTTTCATATTACCGGTTCTTCTGTTACTGCTCTCCCCCCACCACTTCCCACAGGGAAAGATAATTATTCTCAGCCCCAGAATTTCCTATGAAATCGACAAAGATGAGGCGGAGAACTATGGTCTTTTCGCTGAGATTCAAAATTTTGCATCTGCAACCGTCCGGCAAAATGATACTTCCTATTTTGCCATTGCCAAAGTCAGCATCGGAACGGGAACAAGGGACACTATTATTCAGCTCTCAAGCACAACCGTATACCGGATGGCGGAGCAGATTGAAAATATTGCAGACATAAGAATGAACAAGTACAGGTGGGGAACAAAAGTACCAAAACTATGCTATTGGGACGGTTCACCTTTCCGGGAAAATAAAAATGATAAGGCTGCCTGGTACATTGACCCAGTAACTAAGGACACATCTTCCAGAAGGGCATTCTGGAGGGGTGATACTCTCCCTTATATGATGAATAAGGAAAGGATCAAATTTGAACAAACGGTTTATTGGGGAATGGGTTTTGGCCTCGCGGTTTTTCCTTGGAATGTAACGGGTGAAGAAGAGTTTAAACAAAAATTGGGTATCAGCCATCTGAACGCAGAAAAATCCGTTGGTGCTCAACCAACTCTTGAAGCATTTTTGTGCATTAAACAAGTATATATCGCGGCCGAATGTGTACTGGGGTCCGATCGCCTGTATCACCGGTCCGGCCTGGGTGTAAGCTACCTTTTAAAAAACCTAATAAACGAATACTTTACCCCTTTTGCAGGAATCTCTTTCAGCTATCTTGAATTTAACCGGCACTATACATCCGGAGACAGCATTACCGTCCCCGGGACTTCTTTCAAAAATGTTCTGGAGGGTGTTGATATTAAAAATAAGACCTATTGCTACAATGTGTTGGCGGGTATGCTCCTTAATGTGAAACCGGTGCAGCTTTCAGTAAGCGGCGGGTGCTCTTTTGCCAACAAAAAAAGCCGAGATGGGAATGTGGAGACGTTCGGGATTGATTTATCCGGCTGGTATTATGAAATTAAAGCGATGATCGCGTTTGGAGGTTATTAATATGAAACAGCTATTTCTCTATATCTTCATCGTCCTGTTAGCCTATGGTTGTTCCACCAACAAGGAAATAACCAAATACTCTGAGCTGATTCAGGATAAACCGGACATCCTGATGGTATTCAGTAAGGACAGTACACTCTATACGCTCACCCATTTTACAGTAGCGAACGACAGCACCTTGCTTGGCGAAGGCAAACAGGAAAAGAATAATCTTGTTCAACCATTTCGAGGCGAACTTAAGTTTGCCGACATGCACTATATCGCCGGCGAGTCAAAAAGCTTTTTCAGGGGTTTGTTCACCGCTGCGTTGGTTGGAACAGTGGCCGCCTATATCCTGGCGGATGAAAACCATAATGAAGGAGTATCATATAACCTTTTATATCCCATAGGAAATGGTGGGTCCAGTTGCCCTTTTCTTTACAGTTATACAGGGGCCGGTTTTACTCTTGAGGGAGAGGCCTTTGGAACAGGGCTTGGAAAGCAGATGGAAACAACAACGGCCATTGTCCTGAAACATTTGGATACCTCATCACGTAACCATAAAATACGTTTCGCCAACGAAAGACCGGAAACGCACTATTTCAAATCTATCGAAATTGCTGCTGTTGAGCATGATGCCAATGCGGAGTTAATCGCTGATAATGCGGAGAATTATATTCCGGTTTACTCGAGGGCCACTCCCATTTCGGCACAGGGGAACAATGAGACTATTCTTCCCAGGATTGCAAAAGTTGATAATGATTTTTGGGAATCGGGCCAGCAGCCTGGCCGGGGATTTCATGATACAATTGAATTGGTGTTTGAGAATACACAAAACGTCCAAGAGGGAACACTGATCATTGATGCAAAAAACACTTATTTCGGGACATTTACCTATTATTACCTGAACGGGCTGCTTGGGAATAAAACACTTGAATTTATGAACTGTATTGAAACTGATACTGCCGTGCTTAGAAGTCTGCAGGGCTTTTTGGATGAGAGTTCATTACAGGTTTCTTTCTGGAATGGGTCACAATGGATTGGCTGTGGGGTCATCAGGCCAGAGGCAGACTACACCACCTTTACCAAGGGTATTCGCATAACCTTTCCGCCGGAGTTGGGAGACAAGGTACGGGTTCGTTTAACTGCTCTTAAGGATGTATGGAAAATTGATAGTTTCAGCATGGATTTCACACCATACCGGAAGTCCACAATTAAGGTGCTGCAGGCAACGTCTGCATTCAAAATCCGGAAGGGAGACTTCAGGGAGACGTTAAATTTCGCTGACGGAAAGTATTGTGTCCTTTTACCCGGAGAAAACATGGAACTTGGCTTTTCCGGCTGTGAGCCGGGAAAAGGGAAGAAAATTACGTACGGAGTGAGAACCAGAGGGTACTTACAGCCATGGTTTCCGGGACCGGAGTCCGCATTCGCCTTTCCTGTAATACAAGTGAAAGGTGATGCCCGTATAGAGTTTGCGAAAACCATTCTGCGGGAACGTAATTACTTTTTTTCGCAAATTTATGCTGAATGGGATGCAAAAAAGCATCTTTTTGAGGGTAACTAGCATCTGGTGCAGCGCCACAGAATAACTTTGCTTCATCATGAGGCTGACCTGTGTTGTCAATCACACGAAAGGGAAATCTGCTGAACCGTGTGAAGGGGGGATACCTGTCACAGCGTAACGGACTTGACTGGGTGTTGCTGTTGAGCACCTTGAGCGACTTCTTATATGGTGAAAGCAATTCAAGTATCAGGGGAAACACTGATTTCAGCGTGTTATCGTTGTCCGATCCCCATAATTCAACAATGCCCCACTGGTGAGGGGCTTTCGCAGGTCAGATACTTCCCCCTAAACTTTTTGATGAGAGTTTCGATAGTAGCAAATGGATGCAGACAAAAAAATGAACGACATAATCTGCAACCCCGGACCTGGTAAGGACACCAGCCGGTTTTATTAATAGCCCAAATACATGGAGGTATTTTATGGGATTCAGGATCAACACAAACGTTGACGCGCTCAGTGCTTACAATGCATTGGCAAAAGTCAACAAAGAGACAGCGACTGCTCAGTTGAAAATTGCTTCAGGCAAGAGAATTAACTCAGTCTCTGATGATACGTCTGGTTTCAATATCGGTAAATCACTTGAAGGCAAGATTACCGTTATGCAAGCTGCACAGAACAACGTTTCAGGCGCTAAAAACTTGCTGTCAACCGCTGAAGGTTCACTGCTTTCCACCAACGACCTTTTAATTAAGATCGAAGGAAAGCTTTCTGATTCAACAAACCCTACAGCAGATCGTTCAGCATTAGCTTCGGATATCTCTTCCTTAGCAACTGAAATTCAGTCAGTTCTGAATACAACCAAGTTCAATAACACGAACTTGTTAACCGGTTCAGGCGATGCAAAATCAGGGTTCAGTTTCCAGGTTGGTAATACCTATACCGACACCATCAAACTTGACTTTGCTTCAACAATTCTTTCCGGTTCATCAACAGCTTTCAACACATCACTGAGTAATTTTGTGAATGTAGCAGCAGCAAGCGTAACCAGCAGCGCGACGATAACGACGTTACAAGCCAACTTGGCAACTCTGAAAGCAGAAGTCACTTCCGCTCTTGGAAAAATTGGTAACTTCCAGCAACGTCTTGACATTAAAGCGGACACGCTCAGCACGTCCATCTCTAATGCCCAGTCCAGCTACAGTCGTCTGTTTGACGCCGATATGGCAATGGAACAATTGAACGCAACACGTGGTAGTATTCTCGGTCAGGCAGCCACCTCGATGTTATCTCAATTGAACTCTGCTCCTCAAGCAGTTCTTTCATTGTTCAGATAATCGGTTCTCGATTCCTCGAATCCCTCCCGTAGCAATGCGGGAGGGTTCTTAATAAAAACGCAATAGAATTTTCTCTTAACTGATTTTTATAAAATTAGATATTATTGCTATGAACACTACAGCATATTCACAAAATAAGACAACCCAGTTGAATCCCTATCTTGTCAAGGAAATCCTTGAAGCCTCACCCCAAAAATTGTTACTGAAGATATACGATTTTGCAATTACCAATTGCCAGCTGCATGATATGCTGAAAACGAACCGGGCGTTGGACGAACTGATAAACGCGCTTAATTTCGAAGACGAAAAAGCCCGTGAAATATCCATCGGCCTGTTGAAGCTCTATCAGTATTGCCAGGAAGAAATGCGCAAGAAGAATTATGACATCGTGCATAAAATCCTTGTCGATTTGCGCGATGCCTGGATAACCATTTTCAAAACAACAAAATAATAAGTCTGGTGCATTATGGCCGTTGACATTTCAACCGCGTCGGGAATAAATACTCTGGTCCAGCAATTCATGACCAGTGAGGTGACAAAACGCGTTGAACCGCTAAATACAAAGGTTACATCCTATGGTGCACTCAGCTCAGCCTGGACAGCCCTTGGCAGTGCGGTTGACTCATTCAAGTCAGCTGCCTATGACCTGCAATCAACGTCTTCGGACACCTATTTTGGCGCAAAAGCAGCCACAAGCACCAATTCCGCATTTGTAACAGCAACGGCAACAAAAGATGCCAGCATTGCGGCGTTTACGATGCGTGTCAATCAATTGGCAAAAAATGATATCGCCGTTTCCAATTCCATGGCTTCAGCCACTGCAGTTACGAATATGGCAGGTAAACATACCCTCCAATTCACTAATGGTGATTATACATCAAAAGTTGATGTTACACTGACTGATTCGGAAACCAACGCGACGGTAATGCAAAAAATTTCGGATGCGGTGAATGGTTCCAAGGCCATAGTTAATTCTGCCGCTATGGATGCTTCCTCAATCTATACCGGTTCCGGATCATTTAAGATTAACCTTAATGGAACAGACACGGCAATTGATTATGACTACAGCGGTGGAAAGACTTATGCTGAAGTTATTGATGATATGGCCACAAAAATTAATGCGGCAGTTCCCGGCGTCACGGCTGAAAAAATTGTAGATGGCAGCAATGTCAATTTGCGTCTCACGGTTGGAAACTCATCGCAGTATATTTCCATTGATCAGACAAGCGACACGGGAACGCTGCTGAACAGCTCAAACTTTAATATGAGCGCTACGAAAATTAAGGCAGCTTCAGGAATTGTATCAACTGCCGTTTTCACTCCGTCTTCTGGTAATTCAAAACTGTCTTTAACGTCAAAAACAAGTGGATACGATAATCGTTTGCAGATGACTGATGCATCAGGTTCAGCTCTCAGTTTTCTCGGCCTTGATTCAGGTGTTCTTTCTGCCCACACCAAAATGGCTGACGACAATTCCGCCGGTTTTGTTTATACAGTTAATTCATCCACAGACAATCAGTTGAACGCAAAAGTAGTTTTTAATGGAATAAACGTACAATCCAACAGCAATACGCTCGATTCTTTGGCAAATGGAGTGACGTTGGTTCTGAAATCGGTCATGATTCCTTCGGATAGCGACGTAACGGTTAACGTGGGAAGCGATGTCTCAACGGTGAAGAACAAGATCTATGACTTCATGAGTAAGTTTAACAAGGTATATAGTGCTATCAAAAGCCGGTCAAATACCGATACGACGGGCCGGGGTGTGTTTGTAAGCGATCCAAGTGCTTCTGCATTGCTCAATACCCTGAGGACTGCAGCCACCTCAAAAGTTGCCGGACTGGCAGATGGCAATCTTAGCTATCTTTCCCAAATAGGGATTACCTTTGATCCGGCTTCGGGTGTTTCGCTCACCAACGATTCACTGCTTACCGATGCCATTACCAACAAACCGACTCAGTTGGCGAATATGTTTAATTCCTCATCTGGAATTGCCTCAACCCTGTATTCGAAGTTAAGCCGTTATGCCGGCGCAGACGGTTCGATTGCCAAAACGCAGGCAAGTATTACGAGCAGCACAAAATATCTGAACGACAAAATTACAACCACTCAGGCACAGATTGAGAAACAGGCTACTTCGCTGCGTAACCAGTATAACCGCTTGCAGGCGCAATTGGCCAATATGACTTCAGCGTATTATACCTGGGCCAGTTTCTCGGGTGTTTCCACGACATCAAGCAGTTCATCAACCGGCTCAACCAGCTGATAAGGGAAGTATAAATGGAAAATGTAGCATTTGAAATGCATAAACAAAAAAAACGGTTTATTGAGATCATCAGCTTATTAAAGCAGACAACTCCTGAAACCTCAGAGGAAATGACTCCGCGTGTTGTTCTCCTCACCAATGAAATTACCATCGAAGGCAGACGCTTGAAGGAAACTTATTCATTAAACGAATTGTTGCCCTACGAAGAAGAACTTGCTGACATGGCTAAACAAATTTCGGAAATGTTCGATTATACTGTCAGGAGCTTCAAAAATTCTCTGACCGGAATGAAAGACGAACTCATCAGTTTGCAGAATAAAAAACGACTTAATCAATACAATAGGTAATCCAGTGAAAATAGATTCTTCGAATTCGAATCCCTTATACTTGAAGGATCTCGAGCAGGCTAAGGCAGCCCCGCTAAAACAAACGCCGAAAGAGCAGGAATCAACTGCGCGGGCAACAGACAGAATTGAAATATCTCCGGAAGCCAAAATGTTGCAATCCAATAACGTTTCAGGAAAAGATTTGGAGCAAATAAAAGAACGTATCAATACGAATTTTTATCACTCCGATGAAGTGCTCGCAAAAGTGGCGCAGGCAATTATAAAGGATATGGACAACAAATAACGGAATTGTTGTCCACCTACCCGCCAGGAATCAATTCCGGTTCCTGATCATCACACTCTGTGCGCTTTAACTTAGCTGTCCTCCTTTTCATCCTGTTTCTCCTTATTCCAACTAAACAGTGCCCTTTGCGCACACCCAATCAAAATTGCATCTTTTAATTTACTGATATTCCAGAGCTGAGATATCACTGTAATGCCACAGGTGGTTGTATGCAATCTCCGTCAGGAGCAAAAAAGGCTATCCGGTTTAAGGGACAGCCTTTTTGTGTTAAAAGATGCGTTTATTGTTAAGCTTGATGGTTTTCACGTGTTTGGCAGACGGACTGCCATGGTGAACCATGTTTAATCAAACTTGAGTCTCCAGCTGGCTGCGAAACTGATGCGCTTTCCATCTTTTGGTGTGAAGATATACTGAAAGTCCGGAGTGGCAGCATTGAATTCCATACTCTTGTAACTGAATCCAATGCCAACTGTCCAACTGAAGAACTCAGCACCGCCCCAGGAAAAGCCGCCGCGAAGATAGGGCAGCCATTTTGCCGCGTTCCAGTTGCCGCCGATTGAAAAGCGGGCACTCTGGTCATTTCGCGGAGCGTCATTTAAGCCGGCATTAATATCCATGTTTAACATGAACACCTCCGGTTTAACAATCCACATGGTCCCGATTCTTAGTGTTGTTGGCAGTTTTGTTGAAAAGGCATCAATGAATTTACCGTCGCCTTTGAAACGATTTGCGAGTGAATCACGTTGCGTTGAATCGCTTAAGTCTGTCAGCGTAAAGGAAGAATGACTGCTGTATTCTGCCGTGTTTGTTTTCCACTTAACGCTTCCGATGTCGGTAATCGCCACTCCAACGCTCCAGCGGTCATTAATAATTGCTGAAAATCCTATATCAAACCCAAACCCCGACCCGGCGGTTTGCGGTGCGATGGAAAAGCTGGAGGAGGAACTTCCTGCAGTTGAATCGAAACCATATTTGACGCCAAAAGAAGATGAAAGGGCTGTACGCAACTGCATATCGCCGGAGACGAAAATCGAATAATCCTGGTTGGTTTTGATCTTCGTGCTAATGCTTTCCAGTCCCACATAGGCGAAGCCTTGCACATATTTCAAACCAATACCAAACGTGAGTTGTTTGAAACTCTTGGGTTTCAGGATAGACAGATCATGTGCCCACGACAAATTATAGGAACGGAGCCAGGACATTTTCAGTTTCATATCGTCCAAAGAATATTCCGAACCAAGAGGGTTACCGCTAAGTGCGAGATCGATGACACCGGAGGGGAACGTGAATTGTGCGGTCATGTAATCCTGAATGGTAAAAGCAAAAGCACCCACCCTGTCGTTAGGTTTAATAGAGAAGCCCAAGTCCAGTGTATTTACATCAACAACAACGTCGCCTCCACCGGCGAATAAATTCCTCATGCGCTGTTTATCGTCATCGGTGAGGTGGCGTGCTATTCTCGTTCCGGCGCTGTCAACGCCACCAAAAAAATAATTGAATTCGTCGATGCTGAGGAAGTTGGTTCCTGTTCTGACTCCAAGACTTGGAAGCCCAATTTCCCAATGTCCGGGATTATCAAGAGCCAGATTGGCAGGGTTAATACCAACAGCATAAATGCCGCGTGATGAAATGGTATAGGTCTTGCCCATTGCAGTTGAATAGGCATCAGTTATACCGAGCGAACCGTTTTGTGCATAAAGCACGGAAACGCTGAAGAGGAGTACGAGTGCTGACAGTATGTTTTTCATTATTTGCTCCTCTGTTACGGTTTTACTGTATAATTAATGCTGCCACTGGCCTTAACGCTTATGGCATCGATTGAGCGGAAACTCACAGGCGATGCACTGGGCAGTGCGGTGTCAATTTTCAGAACCATGATCATCTTTTTGCTGTTGATGAAGTTCTGCATTTCGGTTCCGGTTAACTGGAGTGTGATGGTTGTGGTCCCCGGTTTGTTCGGGTTACTAAATCCACTTGTGTCCACTGTGGCAGCCGGAATCAATACTTCCGTTGGGTTCGGTGCATGGACGGGAGGGAATGGCATCATGTAATGGCCAAATTCATCATAGAGTGTCCCGGAAAACAAAACTTTTGCCGGCACTCCGTTTGAAACAACCAGATTCACAGTCACGGAGCCAATCTGATCCAACTGTGTTTTGTTGGAATTGTTAATATTTATCAGAACTGTGTCTGTCAGTTTTCCGCCGGCAACACCAACATTCAACGGAGTATAAATTGAAACTTTACCAAAGACAGAGTCCTGAGAAGTAATTTGTCCGGGTGCGTCTGTTGCCTGAGGGTTAGGATTAATAACAGGCGCATAATCGATCCTCAGTGAATCCGGAGGAGTATTGTAGAATTTGTTTATAAAATTATCGAGCTGGGTTTGGTCAAACGTAAGTTTTTGAATCACTCCGTTGCCGGGAAGCGTAGTAAGAGGAATCGAGATTGTACCCTGGGTTGTTTTGTTGTAACCGGTAATTGTTCCGCTGAAGCCGAGTTTCAGAGACGGTGATGCTCCAACAGGTACGGTTAAACCAAAGTTTTTAAAATTTATGGTCGTGGCATTGAAATTTTTAAGGTTTCCAAGACTTACCTGAATTGTTTTATATGAAGGGGTAAGGGCTGTTGTTTTGATCTTCCCGGTCAGTGACGTCAAGGTCAATTCGTCCATGTTCACGGTGACAGCAACGTTGTCTGTTTTGGCAAGCTGAACAGGACTCGAAGTTGCCAGAACCGTTGCCGTACCGTTATAGTCAATACTTGAAGTCAGCGTATTTGGATTAATAGTCCAGCCGGCAATATTGGTGTCTACCGTGGCTGTTGAGTTTCCATTTATTTTTGCTGTATAAGTAAATACACCGTTTGGTGTTATAAGGCTTGTCAGGTTTATCTTAATAGTCAGCGGAACTTTGAAGTTATTCTTGATACTGAAGTGCAGAACGCCCTTGCTGATAACTATTTTCGATATTGCCGAATTTGGGTCATTATCAATAGGGAAAGAACCGTTGAAGCTTTTTGGATCCTGCTGTGGGACAACAGCGGTTACTGTTTGAGGATCGAGACTTACAAACTGTGCCGTTATATTCAGGGCTGCATCGGTTGGAATAATGACCGATTGTGTGCTGCCGGTACTGGAAATATTCACTTCGATTTTCATATCACTTACCAGCGTTTTGTTGGCCAGATCAATGGTAATAACGCCGGTTTGGTCATACTGCAGAGTGAGTGCCTGGCTGGAGCTGACCAGAGTATTGTTTGAACCATCGAGAATCCTCACCTGACCAACAGTAATCGACAGATTGTTGCCCAAGTGGTTTTTAATAGAAAGACTCATCGATCCGGAAGCAAAAGTAGCTGTTGAGAAAGAAGTGATGGTTGGCATGCTCTGCACCAAATCGTTTTTGGCAAAGGCCGGAACACCAGCAAGTGTTGAGCCTCCCACAAAAAGCGAATTAATTTGGGTTGAGCTTATATTGGCTGACACAGGCGCCGGGTTATTGATCTTTATAGCACCAAGTGCTACCGTTGAATTGGTAGATATAGGATTCAATTTCAGTTGGCTGCCCACGAAAATTGGCTTAATAGCAGTATCCTGAGTGTAATAGAGTTGTCCAAGGCTATTATTGCTGGTCGGGGTAATCAGATGCAATGAATCCTTGGAAACAACGTCAAGCAGGGTATAGCTTTTATTGACTATGGGTGCGTTGGCAACAACATCCCAATTGGGGGCAACTGGTTTGTCAATGCAGCCCGTTGCCAGCATTAGTGAACACAACAATAAAGAACTGGAAATTAAGGACTTTAACCTTTTGCGCATAGTATTCGCCTTCAATCTTTCCTCGTTGAATTTAAGTTTGGTAAAACGGCATTGTAGTTTGTGATATAAAATATAAGAATTAATGGTTTAAGTATAGTAAATCATTTGGGAGAAAAATGCCAAATGAGTAGGTCTATATAGCAGAAGCATATAATCATGTGATTTAGAACAACCACGGAGAATCATTCTTCCCGTTACCAGCACTTATATTTCCGATTCATTCCCAAAAGAGAGGTTAGCTCTCCCCTTACCTCATTCCAGTTAATGGGTCTTACATTCTCAAACTTAAAGTTAAGTTAAAAAACCAGTTCTTTTCATGCGCATTATTCTGCAGTGAATTTGTCTCGTTTTCAAACAGAAAGCTCACATAGTGCCCCAGAAAGGGCTCATACGTAACCAGAAATGAAAACTTCCTGAAATATTCAAGTGACCCTTCCATAAAGGTGAGGTATTCTGAGTCGAAACTCCGGTGCCCAAGGTTAATATCGCCGCCGACATTGGTTACTTTCCCGGTTACCGGGTCAGTTGGGTTTGCTCCATGAACACGATAGGTGTAGGAAGCGGACAAGGCCAGCCTATTGCTCATACGATAATTGGCCTTGAAGAAAAATATTTTGCTGTTCGGATCGGTATCTAACCCCAGGTTATAACCCTCATTAGTATAGTTGTTTGAATGGAAGCGGTGTGTAAATACGTAGGGTTCGATTCTAAAATACTCAAAACTGATATCCAGGGGTACGAAAGAATATAGATTATAACTTTCCACACCGAGATTGAAAACCGTTTGGTTTCCATACCAGCCAGTGCCCACTTTGCCGTAGGAAATGTCATCAATAAGTAAAAGCGACCAGAGTTTCATTCCGTTGATGGCATTACTGCTGGCATCAAAAAACAACATGGAGTTATCTCTGTCCTGCCCGCTGTGTTCAACAGCTTTGTAGAAAGCGAACGGATTCAGATAACTAAAATCGATGGATCTGTTTGCATATACAACCATCTCGCCGGCACCGAATGAAAACACGTCTGAGAGAGCGAAGGCAATACGGTGATAGCCAAGGTACTTTTCCTCAACGGTAGCGAGACCTCCGTTAATGGAATCGCCCGTAAATCCCCTGTCGCCAAGAATTTTCCCATGAAAGAAGGAATAATCAAGAATGCCCAGCTTAAGGTGAAGTGAGAGGAAGTCCGTTTCCGGGGCATTATCACCCAAGATCAGTTTGTTAATTCCATAGCCTATCAACTGCCTGTCCCGTCCAAATTTAAGTTTCAGGGCATCAAAATCAAGTGTTATATAGCCATTTGTTTCATCGAAGAAGGAGCCGGTTGAATTGTCTTGGGTTAAATTCCAGTTATACGAAAGCCGGTGAATATGGAGTGCCGCCGCTTTGTTTCCAAATACGTTTCCGTTGGTAGCCCTGAGAAAAAATCCAAATTTATTCAATAAGGTACCACGGACTTCACCGCCAACCAGTCCAATCACTGAATTATTGTTGCCGTTGAGGGTTTTGAGGCTGGCCGTCCCTGCGTCGGCAATAAAGTTTATGAAGAAATTGCCCGCTTCCGGTTTATTATAATAATAGAGATATTTGGAATTGTTGGAAAACAGATTGTATGAGCTCTCCCCAAACATGGACTGCGATGTTTCAAGGTTGCCAGTTATATCGAAATCGAATTCACGTTTCAGGTCATTGAGCATTTGTTTGTCGTTATTATCCAGTGCATCGGAATGCTTTGATGCCTCAACAAGATATTGGGCAGCTTGTTTGCGGGAGATGGGGGTTTCCACTGAATTATACTTGGAGATTACGCGAAGAGTGCTGAGGCGCTCAAGAAAACCGTAAATTTTATGAGTAACGGCAATATCTTCAACTTGAGCAAAGACCATGCAGGAAAGGAAAACTGTCAATAATATAATCCGTTTCAAAACCTCTCCGTTAACTAAATATTAAACAAAACCATTACATGACGGTATAATATTCTGGAAGAAACCATTCGGCAATAGCTTGAAGTCAGTGTATATGTTCTCTCAAGAATAATAAAACGTCAATTATAAAATAAACAAAATCGAATATAATCTGCCAGCGACCAGGGTCTGATCAAGAGGAATTATTTTGCGTGGCTAACGTGATAGAGAGCCCGATACCTGCCATGATCATACTTATATAAGGCAAAACAATATGAACAGTCCTTGTATACACTTCTAAGGAGAGCTCGTTCTTCACTCCTGGCTAAATGATAGAGCGTTCTCTTCCCGGGGCTTCAATTATTTTACCGGGGGTGTTGCAACAAGACTATCTGGAATGGCATTCCATTTATTTTGGTTTTTGCTGCCAATATTGAGCCTTCCTACAGTTAATAGTCCGCTTAAAAATTTCCTGGGCGTTTTTATCTCGTTAAACAGTGACAATCCGTGGAACGGTTTAATCTCGTCCGGGTTATAACCAAAAATCTCCAGAATTGACGGGAATATGTTAAAATGGCCTGCTTTGTTATAATTTTTTGCAGAGGCAGCCTTAAATTTTTGAGTGTATTGGGTATCGGCAGTGATAACCATCAAAGGAACCAGACCTTCGAAACAGGAGACGTTTTCGGTGGAGCCATGTGTGATCCGGTAACCATTGTCCAGCAGATTTTGCCCATGATCGGATGTATAGAAAATAATGGTGTTTTTAAATGAAGTACCATCAAATAATGAAGTGAAAAAGGCATCATTTACATAGTGGACAGCATTTTTATAGGAGTTAACCATATCAGTTTTGCTGATAACCTCAAAACCACTTCCTGTAGTCTTATAGATTCTCTGATCTTCCGGTACATTTCCATCATAAGGAAAATGCATTCCCCGTTTCACTGCATAAATAAAGACCGCAGTATCACTTGGTTTTTCGGTAAATTTTTTAATTAACCGCGCGATTTCCAAGTCCTTTTCATAACTGGTGGTGCCGTGAATATAAATAAACTGGTCGATGAAGGCCGTTTCTTTTTTGCTCATTCTGTCATTAAGCACACCCTCGGGTGCTTGTCCTTCAAGCATGATGGTTTTGTATCCGGCCTTACGGGCATACTGCCAAATGTATGGGTTTTGTGAAAAGGTTGTATTAAAATTATCAATATTAGGGCCGAATCTGAGTATCTGATTGCTTTCCGCGCTGAGGTTGCCGCCTGAACTGCTGAGACCAAAATTATATATGTGGGCCTGGTTTTGGATCAACGAGGGAGTTAGGTTCTTGTCAGGACTGTTAATATCGAGGTAATCTCCTCGCTGGCTTTCATCCACAATCAGGACGACATTTGGTTTATGTTCTGCTTTTATTGGGAGATGTGCATAATCAACGCTATTTCTGTCTTTTTCACCAATAAAGAGCTTTTCGCCCATAATGAGAGAAAAAAGCGCAGGGATATTGTATTGGATAGGAGTCTGGTCAATGCCATAACCACCTCTGGCTATTGCTATTGATAAGATCAGAAAGAAGGGGAGTATCGCGATTGTATATGCCAGGACAGATATCCTTTTTGCAGAAAAAAAGTGCTTGATCCGGGTGACGGGAGGGATAATCATGATAAAAGATAATGAAGCCGCCAGAACGGGCAGGAATAATTCATGTGTATATTCTTTTACGGCACCTGAGGCAAATCTTGCATTTTCCAATAAAACAAAGAGATTATCGTAAATTATTATTGCTCCGCTAACCTGAAGATAAGTTAGCCCCATGACAGTTGAGAGGAAGAAGAGGAGTGCAAGAAACGAGCGCATAAGTATATTTGGCAAAAAAGTACTGACACACATGGCTAAAATACTCACCACCCAGACCAAAATAAATATGGCACATCCAAAATAGCCATTGTAAAAGAATAAATATTTCAGCCGCGCAGGGATATTATATTGCTGCGTTCCGAAGTACAACAAAGCCAAGGCGGCCACTATTTTAAGTACAGTCGTCAGATTTTCTTTTTGAAAGCGCATCATAAATCCCGGTCTTTGAATATTTTTGTGGTTAACACATCACTGAAAATTATTAATCTTAAAAATAGCAAAAAATCGCATTAAAGTAATGATTTCATTTCTCCGAAATCTATGAGAATTTATGCCTGAATAGCTCAATTGCCGTGCAGGTTTGAATGGCTGTTTGATGTATTTAAGATTATCTCAGCGAGGTCGAAGCAAAGCCCTCACTTTGCCAGTGAGAGGTTATCCTGATTTTTGCTGTTATATGCCTTATTTGAAGGGACATATCAGGCACTTCAAACTATCAGTGCAATAAAAAAAGTCACTAATCTATGGCATAGGTCTCAGAAAAACCTCACCAAGGGTATTCGTCATCCTTATGTTCGGTACTCATCGCCAGGTTATTGTGTAAAGGATATACCACATTTCCTGACTTGTAACGAATCCATCATCACGTTGGTGAGATATTCAGCCCCTTCCGTGAACAAATGTGTGCCGTCGCAGTAGTTTTCGCCTATGATTTTACTCTCCCATAGCTCAATAAAACAATTACCGAAGTTATCTTTCAGTTCCCGGGATATTGCAGAGTTCTGGTCTGCATACTTTTTACCCAACAAATCAGGTCGAGTTGGTAAATATACCAGATACAACTTAATATTATGCTTTTCACATTCTGTATGGAGTTTTTTCGTATCAGTTAAAAAGACACTAAATCCGGTTGAATCCGAGAATAATCCCCAGCGTTTCCTACTGATGTTAAAGCCCGCACGATCCAAAGTTCGCGAACCGGTTTCATCAAAATCAACCGATTCATAAGTATTGGTCAGGTGTGCGAATTTTGTTCTGTATTCGATGTCCTCAAAAAATGTTGTGATATTAAAGGTTTTAATAAATGTCCAGTATTTTGTCAGAAAATTATCGCTAAGTGCATCTACGGCTGCTCCATAGTCAACCGTGAATTCAGCCTTGCCAAAGTCGTCGTTATTAAATGCAAGCAGAATAATCTTGACGTTTGTTCCAATTATGCCTGATTTCAAAAACTTGAGTGTTTGTTGTGGTTTAAGATTCCAAGAGGAGAAGTTGTAAACATGCTCCCCGGACCGATTACGAATAATTTTACCGGAGATATTGTTAAGCGACATAGACGATCCTGAGATAAGAAAAGTGCAGGCCTTGCTTTCTGGTGTTCTTGATGCATGATCTATTTTTGCCCGGAAACACGCCGAATTTGAAACATTATTTCGCGGGAAATTTGAAAGATCAAAGTTGGACATCACAAAGGCTCTGGCCATGACAACAACCAGCACCGTTACAAGCAAAAGTGAGCTCTTTAGTAAAAGCCTTTTCATACACCTAAAATTTCCAGTAAATAAATTGATGGTTCTCGAATACTCCCAGGAAAAGAATGCTCAAAACAACTCCGTAATAGGCTGTCCACCGAAGATACCAGGGTAAACGTATGAATTGTTCTGTGAGGGCTATCTTGGATTGAAAATACTCGACTGTTGCGAGAAGAAATATCAGTCCAACCGACAAGAACAGGCCATGCTCTGATGTATTGAGATAATCGAAAACAAATCTATGACTGAAGATACCTGCCAAAAGGTCCGGAATTCCGGTAAAAATATGTTGTGCAACATATACCCCCGTATGCAGGTCTTTTGCTTTGAAGAATATCCAGGCGAAGGTAACCAGAAAAAATGTTGAACTGATGGAGAGGATGGGGAGGTGATCCAGATGTAGACGTTCTCGTGTTTTTTTTCTGAAATCAGCTGTTAGCATTGCAAAACCTAAATAGAATCCATGAATCCCTCCCCAAATAATAAAGGTCCAGTTTGCCCCGTGCCAGACACCGCTGATCAAAAAAGTAATAAATATTGCCAAGACGTTTCCAAGCGATTTAGCATAGCGAAGATTCATCTGCAAAGGTTTGAAGATATAGTCAAGGAGCCAGGAAGACAACGAAATGTGCCATCGACGCCAAAACTCTGCAATGGATTTGGAGAAATAGGGCTGCTTAAAATTAAGGGTTAGTCTGAATCCCAATATTCTGGCTGTTCCGATAGCAATATCTGAATATCCTGAAAAGTCACAATACAGTTGAATTGTAAAAAAGACTGTGGCAATAATCAAGCTTAAACTGTTAAATGCCTGCGGATTATTATATACGTTATCCACCGGAATTGCTAACCTGTCCGCAATGACAATTTTTTTGAACAAGCCCCATGCCATAAGCCGCAATCCGCTCGTGACCCTGTCATAGTCAAAGTCATATTTCTCCCTGAACTGATGTAGTAGGTTTTGTGGCCGCTCAATAGGTCCGGTAACTAACTTGGGAAAGAACATCACATACAACGAAAAAAAGCCAAAATGCTTTTCAGCTATCTGTTGTCCGTAATAGACTTCAATTAAATAGCTAATGGCCTGAAACGTTTGAAAGGAAAGTCCAATTGGCATTATTATGTTGATAAATGGAACAGGGTTCTTGACCGCGTAGAGACCTAAAAGAGAAGTAATGTTTTCGATAAGAAAATTGTAATACTTAAAAAAGAACAACACCCCCAAGTTTGAAAACAGACCCGCCCAAAAAACGGTTCTCCTTTTTCGCTCCTCCGCTGTCTCCATTAAAAGTCCGGACGCATAGGTAATAATAATTAGAAAACCGAGCAGCAGAATATAGATGGGATTAAATGCCATATAAAAATAACAGCTGCCTGCAAGCAAGAACTGCCATCTGTATTTATGAGGCAGCGCAAAATAGAGTACTGTTACAATAAAGAAGAACGCTAAGAAATAAAATGAGTTAAAAGGCATTTATCTGTTTAGGTTAATAACTTTGGCTTAAATTCCAATTCTGATTGCAAATTATGTGAAGTGCATTTTTCATGCTATATAAGCGATCCCCAAATTGCTTTGTCTTCCACGAACCGGAGGAGAAAACAAAGGTCAAACGCACCGAAGTATTCTACTTGTAGTCAAATAAAAATAATTAAGAAAGCTGACTTTTGCAAGATACTAATCATACTGCCATAAACACATTAACAGAAAATGGTTAAATACTTTCGGAACATACTACCTTTTTAATTTGAACCGCTCCAAATGGAAGGAAGAATATGGAGTCAACTTTGTTAACCACATGAGTGATTCTTTCTCAATCCTGAACTCATCAGATTACTTAAACGTAATATTCACGTTTATCGAACAGGAATTTAACTCCACGAAACCATCTGGAGCGACTTCGGGGTGATAACTAAGTACCAACCAAACATCATATCCAACTAACAATTGTCTTGTATGTTTAATTACGTACGGTCGACTTTGCTCACAAAACCGACCTGGTTCATTCCCAAGTACAATTCCCATTTTTCTGACCCTTATGATCTGGCATTTTGGAACGCACACAATTTTCTTGCCCAGCTTAAAGTGCCGGAAATATTTTGAAAGAATCTCTCTCTTCAACCTTACTGATATTTCTCCCTAAAGCGATTAGCCTTCTAAGCATAGCAAGGTTCCAATGCTTTGCAGGTTCGAATAAAACAGGGATGAAAACCTCTCAAACAGTAATCCAAATATACCAATTAAAAGCATATTCATCAATCGGCGGAAAACAGACCCGAAAGTTCTCTTGTCGGGTGTAGAGAAAACAGTGGCCGACACAGGACGTATTTTAAGAGCACTTGCTTTACACTGGAGGCTCTCAGAAACAGCATATGAGCTTCTGAACTTGGAACAAAACATCCGTTATGGGCAAAACCACTTGCCTGACAAAATATATTTTGTATTTTGCACATCTAATTGCCAAAATTGATTGCGGGGCAGAGTTAATAACTGAAATTAGTAATTGTGCTTGCCTTCTGAAGAGTTTTGCTCAGTTAAGGCAATGCTTCTGCGAGATACTGCATAGCAAACTCTCTTCTCCCGTTTTTGTCGGCAACGAGATTATAATTAAGTATAAACCTTGATATTATATACACAATCCATATTGCGATTTTGATTATTTTACAGCAGGCTCTTTTTGATTCCTAAAAAGAAAATTCTGCTCAATTCGGCTGCTGGAGTTACGCAGACGATTCTGAGCTCAGTGGTTATTTTTGTTACCATTCCGATTTTCCTCAAAAAGCTTGGACCCGAATTATTTGGTATTTTCTCGCTGCTTCAACTCATTGGGAATGTGAACGTCTTTGTCAATCTTGGGATGAATATATCCTTGCTTAAATTCATCTCTGAACAGGGGAAAACCAAAGAATCAGACTATGATATATTAACTATTCTTCTTTTATCAGCCGCTATAATGCTCCCCCTATCGATTCTCCTTATTGTTTATAACCAGTATTGCCTGGCAGTGGTTCTTAATATTTCTCCGCCATATTTAAACAGAGACACTTTCTTCGTTTTTAACTCCCTGATTATTTCGAACTTTTTGGTGTTAATGGGACAGCCATTTACAGCAATGCTGGATTCTCAACAGAAAATCTATTTAACAAATCTATGCCAGTTTATTTATAATTTTACTTATTGGGCTCTGATTCTTGGCCTTTTATTCCTTTTTTCGTCATTTCTCTACGTCGGAATTGCCATTTTGATTTCCTCCTGTATCTGGTTTTTGCTTATTGCTGCCTTTGCAATAAAGCAGTGGGGGAAACCTGTTTTGAATGATTATTCGCGGCACGCATGGCGGATAATCAAAAAACACATAAGGTATGGCGTTAAGTTATACACGGGAAATATGATAAACTTTTTTTACGAACCTTTTACTAAATTGCTCATTACACATTTTATAGGGGTTGTCTACGTTGGATATTTTGATATTGCACTTAAAATAAAGACTCAGGTTTTCAGTATTATTCAAAAAGTATTTCACCCCATCACACCGTTAATTTCGAATCTGACGAATTTCGATGAGATTAAAAAATTAGTTCTGGATTTACAGCAAAAAACAATCATTCTGGTAACTCCTGCTGTGATGCTGACTTTTATGCTTACTCCAACCATCATAGCATTATGGCTGGGACCGGGAAGGTATCTAGTCGCAGATGCTGCCGCATTTACTTTGGCTGGTACTCTGTTATTCAGCATCACCATCCTTCCTCTCTACTCCTTTTTTATGACAAAGGATCATACTGGGAAAATAATCATTATCCAAGCCACAAATGTAGTGACCAATTTACTATTTATTATTTTAACTTATAAAAGTCTCGGGTTTTACAGCGTGATATTGGGAAACCCGCTTGCTTTGCTTGCGTCTTTTTTGATATCTGCTGGCTACCAACGGAAGTATATGGGCCATGTATTTTTCCCTGAGACAACCAAATTCATGAGCTTTTTTGTGTATTTTCTTTCAATCGAGATAATTGGTGCAGTGTTTTTACTCGTTCATTTTACTGTTTGGATACGAGTTTTGCTGGGACCGCCTGTCGTATTGATTACCGCCCTGGTGCTTATTTGGCGGCTGAGGCTGATAACCTCAGATGATCTTCGACGCTATTTCGGCAACAAGAAAAAAACCGGAGAATCTGTTCTGACTCCCTGATGGCATTGAACAAAACTCAAATGTTCTGGAGAGGGAATAGATACTTTCCCGGGATCCTTCATTTCGCCCAAGATGATTCTGTTTAACGCGTTGCTGTTAGATAATAAAACCAGTGCAATACACTGAAGAAAATTGCGAATTAAGCACTTGGCGGAACTGACAGGGGGCACACATTGGTATTGAAACGTATTTTATTCATTAATTTGATCTTTCATTGAATGTTTTTTAATTCGATTTCATTTTTTGTTTTCCTTGCCATGGTGGTGGCTGGCTATTTTGCTCTACGGTATAAGAGTCGAATGAGGATGCTATTTCTTGCCAATTTGTACTTTTATATGGTATTTGCTCCGCAAAACGTAATCGTTTTGCTTGTTCTCATAACGGTGGATTACTGGGCAGGGCGGTTGATAGGTTCTTCAAAAGGGCGGAAACAAGCTGTGTTCTTTTGGTCTGCGGTTGGGTTTAATATTGGTGTTTTGGCTGTATTCAAATATTATAACTTTTTCGCTGAGAATGCTTCTTTTATCTTGGCTTTGTTCCACCAGAAGTATTCGGTGCCATACCTAAGTGTTCTTCTTCCCATAGGACTTTCTTTTTATACATTCCAATCACTGAGCTATCTCATTGAAGTCTATGTAAATGACTATCCCCCGGAAGGCTCTTTTCTTCAGTATGCCATTTACGTTTCCTTTTTCCCCCAAATAATTGCTGGCCCAATAGAACGACCGCAACACATGCTCCCACAATATAAGGCTGATCTTACATATTCGTATGAAAATGTCATTGCCGGAGGAAAGCAAGTCGTGCTCGGGTTGGTGAAAAAAGCTGTAATTGCAGATACATTAGCTTCGATCGTTGGGCAAGTTTATGATTCACCAGGCACTTATTCTGGTTTACCGGTAATTATGGCTACTTATTTCTACGCGTTTCAAATTTACTATGATTTTGCAGGATATTCAGACATTGCTATTGGTGTTGCCCGAATGTTGGGTTTTAAGCTAATGAATAATTTTGACCGACCGTACTTTTCGAAATCTATAAGTGACTTTTGGAAACGGTGGCATATTTCCCTAACCTCTTGGTTCCGCGACTACCTGCTGTTAGGGTTGGAATATCTGTATGTGGCGCTTGGTGGTGAAAGCATAACAAAAGCCCGTGTGCTTGTGAATATAGGAATTATTTTTTTGATAAGCGGACTTTGGCATGGCGCCAGCTGGACATTTGTGTTTTGGGGGGCGCTTCATGGGTTTTATCTCATTCTTTCGGCGATGACAGGGAAAGCCCGGGAGAAGTTTGCTGAATTTCTGCATCTTAATAAGGCCCCCAAGCTACGATCGGTTTTTGCTGGCCTGCTCACTTTTCACTTGGTGGTTTTTTCCTGGATATTCTTTCGTAGTTCAAACTTTAGTAATGCGGCAAAAATTCTTCAGAGCTTGATATCGCTGGATTGCTCGATTACAGGAATATCCTATAACAAACTCGAAGTGATTATTGCGCTCATAACGATGATAATTGTAGAAATTCAGGCGGCACATTTGTTTCGCGACTGGTTTTTACAAATTACAGCGAGATCTGGTTTTGGGAAATACACTCCTGGAATGATTTACCTGTTTTACGCGCTTGTTATTGTGTTATTTGGCCATTTTACAGTGCATAATTTTATTTATTTTCAGTTTTAAGTGCTTGCAACAATGAAAGAAAAAATACTTCTCCGTCTTATATACACAGCCGGCTTCTGTGCAGCAGCAATTTTTTTAGTTGCAAAAATTGAACCTCTTGCTTCTTTTGCTGTTGGTGATCCATATAAATATGGCGATTTGTTCATGTTTTGCAAGGTGAGCAATTTTAAAACGGAATTACCCCCTGTAGTGAGCCCGGTTCTTCCTTCAACGCAGGACTCCTCTGAATCGCTCTATTTTTTTGGTGACAGCTTTTCAATTGCAGATCGGGGCTGTCCAAATCTCCCTGCGCAGGTTTCAATTTCGTTAAACAGGAAAATTGAACATATAGTAGCATCCCAAGTTGACTTTAATTTTTTCTATCCGACAGTTTATTTTGAGGCTATGAATACCGGGAATGACAAAAAGAAAGTAGTTTTTTTGGAAATGGCCGAACGAAATATTTCTGGTTTCTATTCGAAACTTCCTGCCAGTTCTTCAAAAAACACTCAAAAGTTAGGACTGGTAGCTGCACTGCGGCCAAAACTCAAAAATTTATATGAGCGGTGGTTTATTGGTGAGGACAAAAATATAGAGTTTTTGGTTAAAAACAGCATTTTACTGCGTGGGGCAGTCGAGTTTATGAATACTCGTCGGTTTGAATATTTTGAACAGATAGCCCCCGAAATTAGTAGTTATACGCTCAATCCACCATTTTTATTCTTTGCGGAAGAGGCTGATAAAAATTTAAAAACGAGTTTTTACGCGGAGCATTCTGACTCGTTGATCTGCCAGCTGGCTGTCAATATAGCTGCTCAGCAACAACAGCTTCAAAGCAAATATAATGCGCGGTTGATTTTCATTCCTATTCCAAATAAATATACAATTTATCACAGATTGGTTACCTCTGCCCACTATGATGGGTTTTTACCACGCCTCTCCGCCGAGCTTAAGAAAAGACATGTCGAAACCATTGAGCTTTATGATACTTTTTTGAGTTCTGAAGAATTGCTCTACTTCCCAAGCGACACACATTGGAATAAAAAAGGAATAGAGATATGCCGAGATCTGATACTACGTCATTTGAAACAGCCTTTAGGCTGCAAGTAACGGCCACGTTGGCTTTTGGGAGTGTTTCCACAAGCACAAATGGGAAGGCCGTTGAAAGAGCTCACATTCGAAATAATTGGGGTTTATATGTTAATATTAGGCCGAATATGCTTATTTTATAGTTTAATAAATTTTAAATTTGCCCCCTAAGTAAGATTGTGGCGGCTGAATTCTACAAAATGATCTTTCAAAGAGCGAAGGTACTGCATGATTGAAAATAGGAGTGTTGATGCATTGGATTTTGTCATATTTTTATTACGATGGAAGAGATTTTTTATACTTTCATCCATAACAGTATTTGTGCTGGCGTATTTGGCAATTTATTTATTTATCCCACCCTTATATGAATCATCATCGTTAATTCTTCCTGCGCCACAGCTTGAGTTGGGCGAAATGAGCTCGTTGTTAAAAAGCTTTTCAGGCTTACCTTCTGGGCTCTCGGGCTTGAAAAAGAATTCTCCCACGGATATGTATAGAACTATCGTCTATAGCCGGACCACCTTGGACAGCGTTATTGATAAGTTTGGGCTTTTTGAGGAATATAAACTGAAAAGTCGTGAAAAGACGATTAAGGAATTAACGAGCCGCTTAATAGCTGATGAGACCAAAGAAGGAAGCTATAAAGTATCCATATTGGGATCTTCCCCCCAACAGGCGGCAGATATGGCTAATTATATTGTAGCGCTTCTTAATAGTACGGTTATAAATCTGAATATTCAGAAATCAAGAGATAATCGTCTGTTTTTGGAAGACCGATATCGGCAGGTTAAGGAAGAATTAAAGAATGCTGAAGATTCAATGCAGCTGTTCCAGAAAAAAACCGGATTTTATGACGTGGCCGATCAGCTAAAGTCCACCTTTGAGGTCTTCGCGAAAATGGAATCTGAGATAGCGGTGAAAGAAGTAGAACTTGGAGTTGCGAAAAAGGTGTATGGGGCCAACACTGTGCAATATGCGCAGGCAGAGGAAATGCTCAAGTTGTATCAGGATAAATTTGCCAAACTTTCTTCTGGCGCTTCTGAGAGTCAACTCCTGTTGTCAGTTCCTTCTATTCCTGGCAAAACACTGCTGTATTATCGCCTGTACAGAAATATTAAAATTTACAATGCAATGTTGGAATATATCGTTCCCTTATATGAGCAGGTGAAATTTGAGGAACAAAAAGGAATCCCCGTTTTGCAGGTCGTTGATAAAGCCATACCACCGGAAAAGCGGGCTACTCCCAAACGTACGCTTATGGCTGGTGTGCTCACACTGCTGTTGCTGACTTTTTCTATCCTCTTTCTGTACACACGAGAACGATTGAGGCAGACGCAAAACCCCAAAATTGTTCTTTTGAAAAAATTCTTGAAGTTTTGATACTAAAATACTTTGAATTCTTCAATAGACAATAGCGTGAACCGTTTTCTTGCCGAATCTTACGGCAATAACAAAAAAATGTTTTGGGGTCTTGTATTGTTAAGCCTCCCGATTATTGGAGCATACTGCTCTGGTTTTATCGGAAACACTATGGTTCTTTCTATGGCATTTGCCCCCTTATTGGTGCTTTGTTTCGCCAATTTTGCGGTTTTTACGGCCCTGTTCTTCGCATCAATGTTTTACTATGTTGAAATTTTAGGATTCACACCTCCTGAGATGTTGGGCGCGTGCATGCTGTTTTCATTTTTGATTACGCATCGTGTGGAAAATGAAAAGCTTAGTCATGATATCTTTAAAGCCTATTGTATCTTTCTTCTTGCCATTCTCCCGTCTTATACGAATCCGTCAATACCAAATCAAGTATGGCTTTGGTCCTTACGGTACGTTGCTTATCTGACTATCCTGGTTGTTTTTCCGCTGGCTTTTAAAACCCCTTCCCACATAAAAGCTGCTATTTATATTTTTGTTGCAGGAGCTTTTCTTAACAGCATCACAGTTATTTCTTCTGCTGCAATTTCCGGCAGCCGGGAGTTTGGGTTTACAGGAATCGTATTTGTTGATTTGGTCGGGATTGCTGTAACCCTTTGCCTGGTTCATTTTTTATTTAAAAAAGAAAACAGAGCACTGTTCTTGAGCTTGTTTTTATTCCTTTCCCTTGCGCTAATTTATACGCAGACGAGGAACTCGTGGATATCTACGATGCTGACCGGAGTTTGTGTGATGCTGTTGTATATCGTTTTTGCCCCAAAAATTGGGCGCCAGAGAAAAGCTGCAATTTACTATGCCGGTATTTCATTACTCACGGTTGTTTTATTGGTTTTTGCTCTCAATTCCATTGCGCCGCAAGCATTTAACCGGTTGGAGGAGAAAAAGCTTGTTGAGCCCAGTAGCATTAATTCTTTGGCCTTTCAGGCGAATTCATTTACTTCCCGACTATTTATTTGGCAGACAGCGCTCAATGGTTTTTTGGCCCATCCCTATTTTGGGATCGGGAACTTCTGCTTTCAATATAATTCGGAAACCTATAACACCCTGCCAAGTCTTTTATATGTGCTTTTTGTTCGGGGGCTTCGTCCGCACCTTGTTATAGTTGAATTATTATGTGAAACTGGAATTGTGGGTACTTTGGGCTACTTTATTTTTCTTTTTCTTTCATGGAAAAAGGCAATTCATGTTCTTAAAAATTCGGGGGATGGGGACGAGTTGTATTGCACCGTTAGTATTGTGAGTGTTTTCTTTTATTCTACCGTATCGCTTCTAATGACCGACGCATGGATTTGGGGGCAGTTACAAATGCTTCAAGCGAGTTTTTTGGCAGGAGTTATAATTCTATACAATTACCAGAACCGAAAAAAAACATCTGCAGCAGGCTTGGGTGAAAGTCAATAAATGGCACTAATGAATATGGCTATATACCTATGAATTACTGCTTTTTCTCACTGAGAGACGGACGCAGGTATCCAATAAAAGAGTGCGCACGATGAGTGATCAACCACTGGTTTCAGCAATTGTTTCGCTTTACAAAGCCGAAAAATTCATTCGGGCAAAACTTGATGATCTGCTCCAGCAAACGCTGGGACCACAACTGGAAATAATTATTGTTAACAGTGGGTCTCCTCAGAATGAGAGGGCAATTATTGATGAATACCTTAAAAACCACACAAATATCATTTATATTGAAACAGAAGAACGGGAGTCCATTTATGCTGCTTGGAATCGGGGAATAAAATCTGCCCGCGGAAAGTATATAACTAATTCAAATGCTGATGACTATCTCAGAGTTGATGCACTTGAAATAATGGCAAACAAACTCAGGATGAACCCTGAAGTGCATTTGGTCTATGCCAGTCAGGTACTTACAAATGTGCCGTTACAGCGATTTGAAGATGCGTACAGCCGAAAAAACATCATCCATGCTATGCCGTTTGACTCAATGTTATTACACTATCGCTGTTTTATCGGGTCTCAACCAATGTGGCGCGCATCTCTTCACAATGAAGAAAATATTTGGTTTAGTGAGAAATATGAAATTGCCGGAGATTATGAATTTGAATTGCGAGTGGCGGAAACTCATAAGTTTATGCATATTTCTCAGCCACTGGGGACTTTCTATAAAGCGGTTGACAAATCAAACCGGGAGACTGTTGACTTAGCCCGTACAACAAAAGAGACGGAAGAAATTTTGGATTTGGCTATACCGCGGTTTCTTGATGCTATTCCGAAAGCTGATTTGCATAAGTATGCCAGGCGTTTTAGAGCGTTTTTGCATACCCCCATTCTTTTTTTATATGTGCTCAAACGAATTGATTTTTTATTAACGTCACCGATTTATCCCCGATTAATACCATATTCAATAGAATTTGTTTATTATATGAGTGGACAACTTTTATATCGCATGGGAGAAATTCAAGTTGCCATAAAATACCTTAAACGATATTTGCGATATTGGCAACCCCGAAAAATTATTTCGCTATTAGCTGAACTGGAATCTGCATATGGTAAAAAAGAATAAAATTGGTGTCGGTATTATTACCTGCAATCGAGAGGCTTTCTATCGAAAGACCGCTGCTTCTGTAATTGGTGCAGATGTGCTTGTTACGGTGAACGACGGCGTGCCCTATCAGCAAGATGCATATCCTTCCCAAATGGAAGTTATTCAACATCGCAGGAACAAAGGAATTGCCCGCTCCAAAAATGACGCGTTGCGGTATTTGCTGGCTCAGGGCTGCGAACATATTTTTCTCTGCGAAGATGATGTATATCTTGTAAGTCCGGAAATAATCAACTCATATATCCGTGCATCAAAAATAACGGGAATCCAGCACTTTAATTATGCATTCCATAGTCCAATTAATCGCGACAGCAGCGGAAATCCGTTAATCAGGAAAAGTATAACCTTCGATACTTTCAAGGTGATCTTTACGCCTAATGTACTTGGCGCTTTTTCATATTATCGGGCCAGAGTTCTTGAAGACATCGGCCTAATGGATACACGGTATCGGAATGTATACGAACACGTTGATCATACTTATCAGATTATTAAAGCTGGCTATCACCCCCCGTTCCGGTGGTTCGCGGACCTCGCCGAAAGCATTACCAGCATCGGTGAACTGGACCCGCATCAGGTGCAGAGCGAAAATATGAAAAACCCTCGATACTTCCGGGTTCGTGTTCGCATGTATGGCATTTATTCGGCACTAAAAAATGGGCAGGCACTTTATAATATTCCTGACTCAAGTGAGGCCGAAGTAATGGTTGTGCTTCAAAAGATTAAGGACAAATATGGGGAGCCATCATGATGGAGCCTGCTAAACTGAGCAAATTGCGGATGTTCAAAGACCGCGTTGAATATAAACGCTCGTTTACCGTGAATTGGTGAAGGATATGAGTCTGCACAACGATACCGCAACTGTGATTATACTGTATAATCCATCCTGTGTACAGTTGGAAAATGTATTGCGCGCCAGGGAAAAGACGCGGACAGTTGTTGCAATTGATAATTCACCCGATTCCCACAAAGAGTTTTTTGCTCCTTTCCCGGGAGTTGAATATTTTCATTTTCCAGAGAATGCCGGGATTTCAAAAGCTTTGAATTTTGCAGCCCGAAAATTATTAACAGAAGATTTTACATACATGATAACGCTGGATCAGGACAGCGAGTTTGACTACGGGTGCATAGAACAGCTTAAAGATACGTTTTCCGTTAAACCAGGGATTGCTCTTGTTTCACCACGCCATATACATGCTCTTTATACAACATTGCCCAGCGGCAATGAATGGGAAGAAGTGGAGCAAGTGATGACCAGCGGAAATTTATTGTTGTTGGATGCGCATCGTAAAATTGGAGGATTTGACGAAAACCTCTTTATAGATTATGTAGACGTTGATTATTGTCTCCGGCTTAGGTTGGATGGCTTTACCGTACTGATAAATAATAAAATTTTGATGCCGCATACGGAAGGCGATCTCCAACTAAAAAAGTTGCTTTTCGTTGAGGCAAGGATATTTAACTATTCTCCTTTCCGGTGGTACTATAAAACACGGAATTTGTTTTATTTGCACAGGAAATTCAGGAAAAGCTTTCCTGAATACCTAAAGAAAGAGCGGTCAAAATTCTTTCGTGATTTTATCAAATCAATGTTGTTCGAACCCGGGAAAACAGCAAAAATTAAAGCAATGATTGCTGGATGTGTCGATTTCAAAAAGAACCGTTATGGCCGGTAGAACGCTGTTTCACAGTGGTTTCTTGATGTACTTTTGGTGCAGTGAATAATTAAGCCAATTGATTATTTTGTACTGTTAATTGTACAGAGTCACGTTGTCAGGGAATATCCGGATGGATTCCGCCAGCCGGTACCCTAAAAACTTCATACTAAAGTGTTTACCGTGTAACCGGCATTACTGTTTTATATATTACACGAATGTGTTTAACGAAGCTGGAACTTGATGATTTCTATTATTATTGTTAATTATAATCTGACAAAAGAGGTTGATGAATGCCTGCAAAGCATTATCAATATTCATTCGTCGGTGGAGCATGAAGTTATTGTTGTTGATAACGCATCGCCGGACAACAATTTCAATTCTCTTACTGAAAAATATTCAGTGGCTGAGTTTCCTCATATACATTTTTATACAGCAGATCAGAACCGTGGATTTGGCGCGGGCAATAATTATGGCGCAAAACAGGCCACTGGCGATATATTATTTTTTCTAAATCCGGATACGGTTCTTCTGGAGGATATCTTTCCCTATTTCCAATCTGTTTTTCCCGGCGATCTGTCGATAGCTGCAGCCGGACCAATGATTGTTAACCATCAGCAGAAACAGGAAAAGTCTGTTGGCTGGTTCCATTCAGCCTCGCGCGAGTTACTGGATGTTTTCCACTTCAGAGAACGTTTTGAGAGAAAACAAATGAGTCGACTGCCAATGGTCTCCGGGAAGGAGTATTCCCAAGTTGATTGGGTGACTGGATCGGCCCTTTTTATGCGGAGTAGTGTATTCTGGGAGGTTGGTGGATTTGATGAGAACTTTTTCCTCTATAATGAGGAGGTGGACCTGTGCAAAAGAGTTGCCGGGCTGGGATATAAAACCGTTTATGCTCCAGTTGGAAAGGTCTGCCATCTTGGCAGTATCGCCAGCAAAAAAAGCTATTATAGTTTCACGATGTCCAGCTATGAGAGCCGATTGCAATATATTTTGAAGCATTTTACACCGGTTAATGCATTTTTGATAAAATCCATTGTACTGATACAGATTATTGTGCAGATTGCTTTTTGGAGCCTGACCTATTTATGCAATCCACAAAAAGCCCGAGAAAAACTGCGAGCCTTCAAACAAATAATTCGGAAATATCTGGCATAGTTATGCAAGCACCAAAAATAATATGCATTGATGCACGATATATTTTCCCCACTATTGACGGGATTGGAAGGTATATCTTTAATCTGATTGATCATCTGCTGCCGTTGATTGAGCAGTATGATGACCTCTCTCTGCTTGTTCTTGAATTGGATAAGTTCAAAAAGAATTCTGTGCTCCGCAATTTTGATGGCAGAGAAAAGATAAGATGTGTCGGACTGTCGGTACTTCCACAAACATTTCAGAATCAGTTTCTACACAACTGGCTGAAGTCCTATGCGTTCGATCTCTTTCATTATCCGCAGTTTGATCTTCCGTGGATGATCAATAAACCGACCATCACCACCATACATGACATGAATCCCCAGATATATCCGCAATTTTTTGGATCAGGAGCCGGATATATAAAAAAATATTATTCAATTTCCGCGAATCTTATTGCCTTAAAACGATCCTCAAGGTTAATTGCTATATCAAATAATACAAAAAGAGAGCTGCTCCAGTTGTATGGAAGTAAATATGAAAGTAAAATCAATGTTATATATTCCGGATGTGATGAGAATTATGACAACCACAATGACCATCAGCAAGAAAGTGACTTTATTGCCGACCTAAAAAATAAATATGGTTTTGATAAATATCTGCTATATGTTGGTAATAACCGACCACATAAAAACCTGGAGAATACAGTCAGGGCATTTCACCGGTTGAAAATGGAGTTTGGCATTTCACATAAATTGGTGCTGGTGGGACACCATTTCGAAGGCAAATACACCGACGTTAAATCGATAGCGCACGAATTGAAAGAAGAAGATCAGATTATTATCTTATCGGCAAACGACAGCGAACTGCTGGCATTGTACAAAGGTGCAGATGTATTCGTGTATTGCTCCTTGTCGGAGGGACTTGGTTTTCCGGTACTGGAGGCGATGTCGCACGGAACTCCGGTAGTTACCTCCAATTTAAGCTCATTGAAAGAGATTGCAGAAGGGGCTGCTGTATTGGTTAACCCATATTCATCGGACGAAATAGCTGTGGGCATTTATTCTGTGCTGCAAAGTCAACCTGAAAGAGATAAGTTGGTTGCAAGAGGCTTTGAACGGGCCAGGCAATTTACCTGGGAAAATTGTGCCCGGAATACATTACGCTTATATCGTAAGGAGTTGTTGATAGTGTCTGACTCTTGAGGGAGGCTTACCTGATTACTTCTGATATATAAGAGAAAAGAATCCCCGGGAATCAGGGCTTCAGCACTTTGGCATATACTGCCAAATAACCATCCACCATATGTTCAATGCGAAATTTAGCTTTGCAGACCTGATTGCATGATGCTACAGTGCTCCCATTTGCGGCAAGATATTTCATTTTTGCGATAAACTCATGTTCGTTATTAAGTTCGAACAATTCAGCATCGTTATTATCAATTATCTCGCTGTTTCCACCGATCCGGGTACATAGGAGAGGAACGTCTGCGAATAATCCTTCAAGAAGGCTGATTGACAATCCTTCAAAAATTGACGGCAAAACAAATAAATCGAACGCTTTTATGTAACGGTATGAAAAATTTATGGCTCCCACGAAATAAAAGTCGCTTTCAATCCCCATTTGTTTTAATAAATCCAAATATATTTCAAAATCCGGACCATCTCCAACAATTAGAACTTTAGCGTTGGGAATCGCTTTCTTAATCTTTGGGAAGACTCTGATAAGGAAATCATAATGTTTTTGGTATGCTAATCGTCCTATTGAGCCTATAATAAACGAATCAGAAAAATCTATACTATATTTATCCGAAAAGAAGGTCCTTGCTTCGTTTTTGGGAAGATAGGCAAGTTCATTTTCGTCGATACCGTTATATACCACTATTCCATGAGATACCAATTTGGTCTGCAACGCTTCCTTCAGATTCGCGTTACACACGAAAATACATTCATCTACAAGTCGCAGGAATATTGTATAGTAGATGCGGAATGAGAGTTTCAGAATAGGATTAACCCTGCTGTTTGCATCAACCAGCGAAAGTCCATGAACGGTGAATACAATTTTTGACTTTCTTAGCAAGACAAGGGGAAGTGTCGCAAGCAACGTATTTGTACTGTTTAGATGCACAATATCAAAATGATTTGTTTTTGCGTAGGCGTAGAACTCGGTCATGAAGGCAATGGAGGTGAATAAACTGACTTTTCGCTTCAGGGCTTCCAAATAGTGGAAAGAAATATTTTGAGCAGCCAATGCGTTTTGTAGAAAATCCCCGTCTCCTGCAGCTACGGTCACATCATGGCCGGCCTTTTTGAGTTGAATTGCTAAATTTAAAACAAAAAATTGAGCACCACCAATTTCTGATTTCGTTATGACAAGTAATATTTTCATTTTAGTGAATATGCAATTTCTTAAGCAAAATACAGGATATCAGTAGTCTGTTTTCGATTTGACGAAGAATTTGGGCCTCCGGTTTTGTTCACGCTGAGTCAAAAATCTTCAGAACAACAAAAATACTCAATTCCAGATTGAAAAAAAATCACTGTTGCATATGACAACTACCTTTATGCCAATAACCTGCAAATTCGACGCAATTGGTGGTGGGCAAACGTCAGGTTATTCTTTCCAATGCTTTTACTGCTTCAACCGGGTGTTGTCTGCGAAAAAATGATAGTCTGGAATAATTATACAGTATTTTTCACAGAGAAGTCTCACAACGATATAATAATCCGTGAGATCAAATCGTGGCGTGGTTTATTTTTAGTCAAAGATGAAAAAAAGTGCGATTTCCTACTTACTTAAACGTTTTAGTTGAAAATATTCCGACTTTTTTTGTATGTTTACAGTGAGTTTTCACAGCACTTGAAACGAAAAAAAATCAAATATCGTTCATTTAACTAAAGGAAAATTATGCGTAAAAGACTTTATGCACTTATCATCTTTCTTTTAATGCCCCTGACCACCTTCGCCAGCGAGGCCGATCTCAAAATTCCTACCCTTGACCCCAGTCAAAATCAAATGTTATATATCGGGTTGGTAGTGTGTCTCTTAGGTTTAGCATTTGGGTTGTACCAGTTCTTCAAAGTCAGAAAATTACCCGCACACAAATCGATGCTCGATGTTGCCGGTATTATTTTTGAAACCTGCAAAACCTATCTCCTGCAGCAGGGAAAATTCCTTGCCATTCTTTTTGCGTTTATTGCCGCCTGTGTGGCCTATTATTTTGGCTTCCTGCAGCATAAATCCGTCGGGGATGTTCTGTTTATTTTGTTATGGACGGTTATTGGTATTCTCGGTTCTTATGGCGTGGCTTGGTTCGGTATTCGTATGAACACCCTTGCAAACAGCCGTATGGCATTCGCATCGCTTGAGAGAAAACCCATCAAATTGTTAAACATACCCCTCGATTCAGGAATGAGCATCGGTGTTATGCTTATCTGCGTTGAGCTGGTTATGATGCTTATCATCCTTTTATTTGTAGACAGAACCCTTGCGGGCGCCTGCTTTATCGGGTTCGCCATTGGTGAATCACTTGGTGCAAGTGCTCTTCGTATCGCCGGCGGTATCTTCACAAAAATTGCTGATATCGGTTCAGATCTGATGAAGATCGTTTTTAACATTAAAGAAGACGACCCAAGAAATCCTGGCGTTATTGCCGACTGTACCGGCGACAATGCCGGCGACAGCGTTGGCCCGACAGCAGACGGTTTTGAAACCTATGGCGTTACCGGTGTGGCGCTTATCAGTTTCATCGTGTTGGCCATCAGCAATGTTGAATATCAAAAATATCTGTTGACCTGGATATTTGTGATGCGTATTCTTATGATCATCACGTCTGTCAGCTCCTTCTTCATCAACCGTGCGTTAAGCAGCGCGTTGTACGGAAAGAAAGATGACTTTGATTTTGAACGCCCCCTGACTAATCTGGTCTGGATCACTTCGGTGTTGTCAATCGTCGTTACTTTTATTGCAAGCTATTATATGCTGGCAAATAATCTTCCCGGAAATCTGTGGATCATCCTTTCGGTTATTATCAGTTTCGGAACTTTGGGCGGAGCGCTCATCCCGGAATTCACCAAAATTTTCACAAGCCCCAAGTCAAAACATGTTAATGAAATTGTCTCCGCATCACGCGAAGGTGGTGCTTCTTTAACGGTTCTTTCCGGTTTCGTTGCGGGTAACTTCAGCGCATTCTGGATGGGCCTTGTTTTTGTTGGTCTGATGTTGGGCTCATTTATTGCTTCCCAGAGCATTCCGGCAGACATGATTCAATACTCACCAATTTTTGCTTTTGGTCTGGTTGCTTTTGGATTACTTGGAATGGGACCCGTAACCATCGCAGTTGACAGCTATGGACCGGTAACGGACAATGCACAGTCAATTTATGAGCTCTCGTTAATTGAAACATTACCGGGAATCGAAAAAGAAATCGAAAAAGACTTTGGTTTTAAACCCGATTTCGAAAAAGCCAAACATTACCTTGAAGAGAATGACGGAGCCGGAAACACCTTCAAAGCAACTGCCAAACCGGTGCTTATCGGAACAGCAGTTGTTGGTGCTACAACAATGATCTTCTCACTTATCCTGGTTATTAAACAATCGCTTGGCGTTGACCCAATGCAGATACTCAGCATCCTGAACCCCTATTCCCTGCTCGGATTCATAATGGGCGGCGCGGTTATCTATTGGTTCACAGGTGCTGCCACTCAGGCAGTAACTACCGGTGCCTATAAAGCAGTCGAATATATCAAAAACCACATTCATCTTGACGCAACTGCAAGTCAAAGCGCTTCTATTGAAAGTTCGAAAGAAGTTGTGAAAATTTGTACGCAGTATGCACAAAAAGGTATGTTAAATATCTTTATCGCGATTTTCTGTTTCGCACTCGCAATTGCTTTCTTCTCTGCCCCCAGCGGACTGAAATCACTGCCAACAGCAGACGCGGCAGCAATACACCAAATGGCCCCTATGGGTGGTGCCCCGGGCGCCTGCCCTGACAGTTGTAAAGACTTGAAAATGGGAATGGATAACGGAAAGCATATGATGATGGACTCTGCCAAATGTGCAGCTATGAAAGCTGAATGCAAAGGTATGGACTCTGCAAAATGTGCCGGTATGGTTGCCGAACACTGCAAGGGGATGATGCCACCCGCAGATCACGCAGGAATTGCTTCTGTTTCCGAGAGTGAATCAAGGAATAAAGAAGCACAACCGGTCGCGTTCTTCGTAAGCTTCCTGATTGCTATCGCAATCTTTGGTTTGTTCCAGGCCGTGTTCATGGCTAACGCCGGTGGTGCATGGGATAATGCAAAGAAAGTTGTTGAAGTTGTCTTAAAAGAAAAAGGAACTCCGCTTCATGACGCTACCGTTATTGGCGACACCGTTGGCGATCCTTTTAAAGACACCTCATCAGTTGCAATGAACCCGATTATTAAATTCACCACGTTGTTCGGACTACTTGCAATGGAAATTGCAATTTCCGAGAACTTCAGGGCAATTGCACCGTATGTCGGTGGCGTTTTCTTTGTAATCGCATTGATTTTCGTGTGGAGATCCTTCTACACCATGAGAATCAGAAGCTAAGTCAGAACATAGTTCTTTGTTCAATAAAACGGCGGCGGGATGATACCTGCCGCCGTTTTATGTTTTAAATAGTAGTAAATTCAGTAAATTTACAGAGTAAAATTATGAGGTAAAGACGAGGCCTTCTGGCTGAAATACAGGTTCAGAATATATCGTCGGGTTGTTAATTTCTCCTGAGTGATCGCTTGGCGAAACAATTGAAAATTTTTTAGTTGAATTTAATAAAGTTGATAGTTGGCAATGCTCTTTAGAGTGCGTCCGGAGAGACGGACCAGAATTTTGGATGATTTGCGACAAGTAGAGAAATTGGACATTAGGCTCCAATCATCACTCGAAGGGCAAGTCTATTTATTTACCGGACTACCCGACTGGTGCAACAAAACATACAGGCGCGGTGATGCGGCGATGAATCCTTATACCGTAACCTGTAGTTGTCAACAGTTCACCGAACGTTCGGGTAAATATCAAAATAGGGATGCACGGGGTTTGTGCAGGCATTTAGTGAACTTCTATAAGCAGAAAATAAACGAGCCTGCCATAAACCTTGGAGTGCTCTTCGCCGAGGCAGCATTAAAAGTAGAGGAGCTTCATTTAGTCCGGTTTGAAGGTGAAGAAGGGAATTGGTGGTTCAGTTTCGCTGAAACAGCAAACTGGATTCAGGTTTATATACAAGATTCTGCATGGATGCATGCCTCCTATGATCTCAGCAGACAACGGTGGGCATATGGTTTACCTCCTGCGAATAGAAGTGCCATCGAGCAAATCATCAACACGCATTTTACTACACGCAATAATAAGCTGCCAGGGACAAATGAATAGCACCTGGCTTGTGGATAATTAATACCAGTATGACAAACGCTGAATATCTGTTGCGGAAATATTACGGTTGGTGGATCTCTCTTGCCATTCATGGGCTGGTGGTTTTGGCCTTTGTGATTCCGAAAATGCTGACGCATGATGCTACAACGCGTTCAATGGGAAGCTTTGTTCAGGTAGAATCAGGGGCGGGCTTTGGAAGTTTATCTGCTCCTTCTGTAAGGGAAGCAAGTCAGGCTGATGAGCAGCCGGCCGCAGGCGATGGACTGGCTGCCGATGCGCTTACTCATGCGAGTGCAGGTGGTGCATTGAATCCGTTTGGAGGAGGGGACACGAGCGGGCTTAAGAACTATTATGTGGAGAAGTCGCTTAATGTCCGTATCCGCTATCCCGACGGTTGGGCATTTCTTGATCAGCCCAAAAACGGGAAACTCGACGCGGTAACCTTTATGGGAATGAGTGCTTCAACCGGAGAAATACCCTATATTATTCTGGAGGTAAAGGAAAAATATTTATTTAATCCGTCGCAGTTTGCTCACCGGGTTGATAAAGAACACTATTCGCTGTTCTATAACGACCCTCAGATACTTGAACAGCAGGTTTCTCAGAACGTATATGTAAGGACCGAAAACAATGAAGATTATTCGATCAAGATGATCGTTAAGGGCGAGGCCGCGTTTAGGGAGCTTCAATTGGCGTTTTTCGCAATGATTGAAACATTCCGGTTTGGCGAGATGAAGTAATACCCTGCAGCATGCCATCAATCGCGATGCCGGCAAAAATGAAAGAACTTCCGCAGGTTGTCAAAAAAGAGTCTATGTTTGTCGTTGCGGGAAGCTTGCAACTAAGTGCCTCATCCAGTGAGCGGGGCAATCTCAGTAAGTCATATTACGCGAAACCAAAGAATAAATAGCCACTACTTTCAAGTCATGGGAAGTCAATTGGAATTGTTGCGTAACATAAGTTAGTAATTTAACTTAAAAATGCCGTATCTGAATTTCTGTATTTCAAGTACGACTGCTTTTAAGAAAGCCTGAAACAGTTATTTTTTTGTCTCTGTATCTTTTTCCACAATTCAGCAAACAGAAATAAATCGAGTATGATAAAATTTTTCAAAAAAATCAGCCTGACACATTGGATCATGATTATGATGGTGTTGGGAGCCCTGTTTGGCTGGTTGTTCCCTGCCGAATCGCAGAACGTGAAAGTTGTCTCGAATATATTTATGCGGATGATCAAATCAATTATTGTTCCCATATTGTTCAGTACATTGGTGGTGGGAATTGCGGGGCATACAGATGATTTGAAAAAAGTAGGCAGGCTTGCGTTGCGTTCTATCTTCTATTTTGAAGTTGTAACATCGCTTGCGCTGGTTATTGGCCTGGTGGCAGTAAATATTGTGCAGCCCGGAGTTGGAGTGACGCTGCCGAAATCGGCTACAGCAGTTGTTCAACCCGTAAAAATGACGGCTGCAGAACTACTTGAGCATGTAGTCCCTAAAAGTTTTATCGAAGCTGCCGCAAACAACGATGTACTTCAGGTAGTGTTTTTTTCTATACTCTTTGCCGTAGCTATTACACAGATTAAGGGAAAGCCTAAAGAAACGATGCTGAATTTTTTCGAGGGGCTTTCCGAGGTGATGTTTAAATTTACCGGCATCGTGATGAAATTTGCACCGCTTGGTATTGGCGCCGCTATCGCATACACGGTTGGCCACAGCGGTTTGTCGGTGCTGGTTAATCTTGGAAAACTGGTACTTACTCTCTATGGTGCATTGTTCGCCTTTCTGCTTCTCGTGTTCATTCCTGTTATGATAATTGCCAAAATCCCGGTGAAAGCCTTTCTGAAAGCAGTGAAAGAACCGGCCCTGATAGCTTTCTCAACGACATCATCGGATGCAGCCCTGCCCGATGCTTTGAAGCAGATGATAAAATTTGGTGTGCCCAAGCGGATTGTTTCGTTCGTGCTCCCAACAGGTTATTCGTTTAATCTGGATGGAACGACGCTCTATCTTGCAGTTGCCTCCATTTTTGTCGCTCAGGCTGCGGGTGTGCAAATGACCTGGGAAAACCAGGCGATAATGATGCTAACACTTATGCTCACGAGCAAAGGTGTGGCGGCGGTTCCGCGTGCTTCACTGGTAATTCTCTCGGGAACCTTGGCTGCGTTTAATCTGCCGCTTGAAGGCGTGGCTGTTATTCTTGGTGTGGATGAACTGATGGACATGGCACGGACAACGGTTAATCTCGTGGGCAATTGTCTTGCGTCTGCAGTAATGGCCCGATGGGAAGGTGAGTTGGGACCAGGTGCCGAGGTTTAACAGTCTAAAAACTGACTGTGTTATTCGATAGAAAGAACATATCTTTGGAGTAATTATTCCGTTTGAGAGAAAAAATGAAAAACTTACTGATATCCTTCCTTATTATTGGCTACATCTTTACGTGTAGCGCACAGCATGGTGCAAAAGCAAAAAGCAGTAAACCTCGAATTACTCTTGCGCAACACAGCGTAATTGATAATCTGTCCACCGCGGAAAGTGTGGAACAATTGCTTGGAGCATATGATCCAATGTATAAGGACTTTAAGGTTAACGCATCGCTGACGTTTTCTGAAAAAGCGCAAACTAAACTGGGGAAAAAACTGAGAGCAAAACCCTGGGTAAAAGCCGATTTTGACAGTAATGGATGTTCTGACCTTTTGGTTATGGGCATATGGAACGGAATTCCAGCAGTTTTGTGTGTTCTGGACAGCGGTGAAAACAGATATGCTGTTAAGCAGGTTGCCGGGAAACCCGGTGAGAATTGTTTTCTGGCTGTGGTTAAATTCGGCAAAGGGCAGCCGGTTATAACTGCCTGGTACCAGGATACAAAAAGGGAAAAAAGCGGCAAACTCATTAAGAGAACCGCAAAAACAGCGCTTTGTTTTCAATCCGGTGATCTTATCGAATACAACAGTTCGCCTGCAAATCATTCCATCGAAAAAATTGAGTTCAAGACGTTTGGCTGCCGCGGACGATGCCCGGTATTTACTCTGGTAATTAATGCTGATCGTACCGCAAACCTGGATGCAGGGAAATTCACTTCGCAAAAAGGGAACTTCAGGTCGACCTTAAATGATACTTCGTTCAATTCGCTCATGGCACTTCTCCGTTGCATTGATTTTGCAAAGCTTGACAGTGCTTACCGCGTTATTTATATGGATGCAGCGAGCTGCCAATTGACCTTTACGTATGACGGGGGAAAAATTAAACGGGTTTCTGACTATGGAATGAAGGGGACTTTTGGCTTGAAAAAACTATATGACGTGTTGAATAAGCTGCGCGAAACCCAGAACTGGGAATAAAGGAATGAAAAAAGCCCGCCGGTGAAGCGGGCTTGCAAATTTATTGCATGTTGTGGAATACTGACTGAACATCATCGTCTTCTTCGAGTGCCTCGATGACTTCATTCACTTCAGCTTCCTGCTCTTCCGTCAACTCTTTGTAGTTGGTCGGGATGAACTGAAATTCCGAGCTGTTAACTTCGATGTTTCTCTCGTCCAGTGCTTTCTGCATTGCGCCAAAATCTTCAAACGCTGTGTAGATGTAAACAAAATCATCCTCAACGATCAACTGATCCAGTCCATGGTCAATAAGCTCCAATTCGAACGATTCAACGTCCGGGATCTGTGCTTTGCTGAGCTTGATCAGTGCCTTGTGTTCAAACATGAATGAAATGCTCCCGGAATTGCCTAAGGTTCCCTCATGCTTGGTGAAGTGATGGCGAACGTTTGCAACAGTTCGGGTTGGGTTGTCTGTGGCGCATTCAACAATAACGGCTATTCCGTGTGGCGCATACCCTTCATACATGATCTCCTTATAGCCGGTGGTATCTTTTGAAGACGCACGCTTGATGGCTGCATCAATGCGGTCCTTCGGCATGTTGATGCTCTTCCCATTTTGTATTGCAAGACGCAGCCGGGAGTTCGTTTTGGGATCAACTCCGTTGGCTTTTACCGCAATTTCAATTTCTTTGCGGACGCGGTTAAAACCTTTTGACATCTTGGCAAAGCGCGCAAACATCGTGTGTTTACGTTTCTCAAAAATTCTGCCCATAGTTCACTTCAATTCTATTATCGGGATAAGTTAGTGTGGCAACAGCAAATTCCAGGGGGAGTGAATTCTTGCTGCCACGTAAAAATATATTTGAAGCGTAAATTTATCGGTTATTGAGGGATTTGACAAATTTAAAAGAGGGCCGGAGACGTATTTATAAGCCCATTCCCTGAAAACAATTCTCTGCCGTAAGTTTTTCCACAATAACCGCATCCTGCTGGAAATAACCAGTCTCTGTTCCAAAAAAGTGATTAAATAACTATTTTTAGATAGAGAGTTTATCTGACTCCTGTGGATTTATGAACCAGAATTGAAATCTCCCGGAGTCTGTTGTGCCAGCTTGTTTACTGCATCACCTTGTAAAATAATTATTTGAATGAGAGTTTTACGTGTTTCTCAGAGCTTTTATTTTATCCATTTCCCTTTTTCCCTTCATTTTCAGCCAATCAACCGGGTCAGTAATGGCAGATACAGTAAATCGGATTGACACACTCCGCCAAGACAGAGTTGCGCAGACCTCGGGAATAGTTACAATCCTTGGCATTGGCCTGGACCTAATTTCTGTTTCAGGTGCAGCAAATACGCCATCATTTGGCTTAGCACATTTCCTTACAGGTGATTATTTGGCAGGCATATGCTGGGGTGGCGCAGAGTTTGGCTTGTTAGGTATCGAAAAGCACCTCGAAAAACGAGCACAAAATTCGCAAAACATCAGGGATTATTCCAGACAGACAACAAACTCGCGATGGTACAAGAACCAGTTTTTCACTGATGAAGCGAACAGGTATAGTGCCTTGTATAATCTAAATTTTCAGCTTCTTGCATTCTGCAGAAATGCTGACATTTTCACTGCATATCGGGATATGCACCTTAAATTACAGCACCCCCGGGTCCAAATGACGGGTGAAGGTGTTCCTGAATTGCTTGCATCACCTTTCAAATTAAAACATCTGACAAACCCGTGGGTATTCACGCCTGCCCTCGCTCTTGGCCTGGGTCTCTGGTTTATGGGAGATCATTTGAAGCCAATTGGAAGTGCGGATAAAATAACGGTTATTGACAGAATTTATTCGCCCGGAAAAGCTGTTCTGGTGAGCCAGGGAATTGCAGTAGCAAAATACAACCTGGTTGCCGCCGGAGAAGAAATGCTGTATCGTGGAGTATTGCTTACTCAACTTGAAGAGACTTCAGGGGTCAATACGGCATTAATCCTCAGCTCTGTGATCTTTGGTCTGATGCATATCCCCCAGAATGGGGTTGGTGCAGGAGTGGGCGCAGCGGTTGGTGGTCTGTATATGGGATACCGGTATCAAAAGAGCAGCTATGATCTGGGTGAAACAATCGCCGCGCATTTTTGGATAGATTGGCTGCAGTCTTTTGTTTCGATGATCCGAAATCCACGTGAAGTATCTTATGTTTATTCTATCGCGTGGAAACTATAATGATCGTTTGGCTACTATTGTTCAATACGCGATAAAAAGCCACTCACTGCACCGGCTGTCGTGTTTTACTGATGGGACCCGAGTTTTGGTTCGATCAAATGGAGGTAGGTATAACCGAAAATATATCCGAAGAGCGTCCCCATAAGAGCACCACCTATAACATCGCTGGGATAGTGCACACCCAAATACACTCGTGAAATGGCAATAAGCGTGGCTATGGTGAACAGCACATAGCTGTATTTGTTATAGAGCATTGAAAAGAAGGTAGCTACACCAAAGTTATTAAGTGCATGGTTGGATGGGAACGAATAACCGCCTGCTTCGCCATTAGGCAGCAACACATCGGGCAGCACTTTGAATGGGCGGGGCCGGCACAGATGCTCTTTCAATATTTTATAGCCGAATTGATCAGTGATCGTTATAAGTACCAATACCATTAACAGCCCGATTCTGCCTTTTTTGCCGCCTTTTACAATAAGTAAAAGCGCAAAGATGATATAAACCGGCATCCAGTTGTGGACATTGGTAATTGTGGAGAAAAAAAAGTCGAAGAGACGGTTTGACAGGGAATGATTGAAGAAGTAAAACAGAGAAGTGTCTAATCCTTGCAGGAATTGGGACATTATTTGGAGCCCCAGGCGTTGAAATAGTACCGAACTCCTGCATTGGCGTCAAAGGCCACACCATAATAAGGTCCAAAGACAATAACTGGAGCCACCTCGATGGAAAATTCAACCGGGAAATGTTCGGGATACCAAAGTCCTGCAGCGGTTCCGCGCAGACCATAGAGTGGGCCGCCGTTCCGTCTTAAACTGAAGCGTACTCCGCCGCCATATTGAAACCCAAAGTTATTTTTATAACGATAGACCTTTAGGCGCGTAAACACGTAATTAAGATTAAAAGTAAATTCATCATTAACGGTGGCAGTAGAATAAGCGACTGCCCCGGTTAACGCATAGCTGGAGTCGATCCATTTTTTGAAGATAATTCCGGTTGGCTCACCAAAAGACATACCAATGCCCACGCCCTTTGTTTGGGCCTGCACTCCGGCGAAGAGAGAGAATAGCATCAGCAGGATGAGGATCTTTAGATACTTCATGTAGTCATTTTTTCTTATGACCCATAAAATAGCAAAATATTGGAAGGGAGAAAAATTTTGGGACAACTTTTCTTTTATGTGACAGCGTATTTTTATATGACAACAGGTGTTTAAACGCGAAAAGCCTCCTTGCGGAGGCTTTTGCGCTTCATAACTTAACCCAGTTATTTGAAGAGGGACAGAACCTGTTGTGGGGCAGAGTTCAACTGCGAAAGCATCGCGGTTGCAGCTTGACCCAATATAGAGCCGCGAGTTGCGTTCAATTGCTCAAGCGCTGCATCTGCGTCGAAGAGACGGCTGACAGATGCCTGTGCATTGGTGATGGCAACATTTAAGGTGTCATCTTTAATGTCCAAACGCTGTGAGAAATTTCCGATTTTCCCTAAAGCTGAAGCAACTGTGCTCTTCAACGTCGAGAGATTTGCCTGCAGTGTGGTGATAGTTGCACTATCGGTAACACTTGCCTGCGCGACGTTTAAGAAGTTGCTAATGCCGATGTTGAAACCGGTTGCAGCCGAGGTAGCGATCGCTGATGCGAAGTCAATCGTCATACGATCTGTATAGTTATTACCTACCTGGAATACAAAGCCTTTTTCAGCATCGCCGCCGCCAGTCAATAACGAAAGGTTATTGAACTTGCTGGAGTCGAGAATGCCGGATAATTCCTGTGCCAGTGATTTGATATCAGAAGCTATAGAGAAGCGGTCCGCTGTTGGGTTGGTTGCATCGGAAAGTTTTCCTTCAATCTTAATCAACAGATCATTAACTGAAAGCAATGAACCTTCTGCCGTTGACAGCATGTTCTTTGCGCCCGCAACGTTACTTTGGGCTGCTTTCATGACTGAGATTTTTCCTTCAAGCGATTTGCCAATCTGAAATCCTGATGTATCATCGGCAACTGAATTAATACGCTTACCTGTTGCAATACGCAACTGTGCTTTGCTTGTGTCCAAATTGGCCTTAGCTAATGCATTGTAAGCGCTGAGCGCATCTACGTTTGTGTTGATCCTGAACGACATAATTATACCTCCGTGTATATATTGTTGTTAAATGAACGGCGTCCTTGCCTTACCGTTTTGGTTAAGTTAAACCCGTAACCATATCCACTATATGAAGGTATAGTATCCATTATGAAAATCCTGTCTATTGTTAAATAACCGTTTTGTTTGATTACTGTACTAATGAACTTGTAACTAACGCTTTCAATTCGACTGCCGCTGCCTGAGCAACACTTTTCCAATTTTTCATTGCCGTTTGTCTGAAGAGCCTTACCGAAGGATACCATTTACTCTTTGAACCGGTGACCAGCCATCGCCAATCACAGCTATAAGATAACAACATCCATGCCAACTTGTTTTTGGCTCCTGAGAGGTGTGCAACCGCAGTATCTACTGCTATAATTAGATCCATATGGCTAATAATCGCCAGCGTGTCTTCGAAATTCCTGATATCGGCCGATAAATCGGTCACGCCTGTATATTGTTGTACATCTTTTGAAGCCGCACCCATCTGCAGGCTGAAAAACTGTACGTTTTCCACAGCGAGCACAGGGGACAGTTCACTCAAAGGGCAGCTTCTGTTACGGTCATTTTTGTGCAATTTGTTGCCGGCCCATACCAGTCCAACGCGAAGTTTGCCCGTATTACCTAATTTTGTTTTCCATTTGCTTACATATTCCTGATCCGGTTCCAGATAAGGCATCTCAATGGCAATGCCTTTATCGCTGCAGTTTAGCACAGCAGGAATGCTCAATAGGGGTATCTGATAATCGTACGCTTCCGACTGAACAACAGGTGAGTCATCAGTAACAACGGTAACAGCAAATGGCAGTCGCTTCATTAAAGTCACCAACTCGGGCTGTGGTTTGAAAATAACTTCCATACCGGCATCGTGCGGAATTTTTAGGAATCGTGCAAACTGAATCGTGTCACCAAATCCCTGCTCGTGATAAACAAACAATCGTTTCCCGGCATCTAATTCGCCCTGCCAACGCGGTTTGGCTGATGGGCGCTCGACCATATCCACTTTCCACCGCCATTCATACTCTTTCCATCCGCGTGTAAAATCACCCTTTAGCAATAACGTCAGGCCCAGATTCTTGTGTACTTCCGCGAATGCAGGCTGGTTGCGCAAAGCGGTTTCAAATGTTTCTACCGCTTCATCAAGCCGGTTCATACTCCTGAGGGTGTTCCCCAGGTTATTGTAAAGATCGTAAACAGTTGAGTCGCACCGGATGCCTTTTTTAAGCGCATCCTCGGCGGCTGGAAGATCATCCAGTTGCTGGTATGCAACGCCGAGATTGTTGTATGCTTTTGCAAATGCCGGATTAATTGCAAGCGCCTGGTGATAGTAGCCCGTAGCAGTTATATAATTGTGTTCTTTAAGAAAAATATTGCCCAGATTATAGAGTGCATCCGCGTAGTCAGGCTGTATATCCAATGCTTTTTGCAAATAGTCCTTTGCCATGTCCAGTTTTCCCAACTGGTCATATAAGGCACCAAGATTATTGAAAATTTCAGCCGAATGCGGTTTTTCAACCAGTGCTTTCTCGAGCCAAATGGCAGATTCCTGCAGTTTGCCAAGACTTTGGCAAATCAATCCGAGGTTGTTTAGCACACCTGAATCATTGGGGCGTGTTTGCAGAATCGTTTTGAACATGTCGGCGGCTTCATCATACTGCCCCAGAGTGTAATAAGTTTCACCCAGGTGGTTGGCTATTTCAAAATCGTTTGGCTGCAAGGCATTTGCTCTTTGAAGGAACGTTAAAGCATCTTTGTGTTTTCCCTGGAGGGATAAAACTTCAGCCATCTTCTTGTGGGCATCAACGTATTGCTCGTTAAATGCAAGAGCATCATTCAGAAGCACCATTGCCTCATTCAGGTTGCCTTCGGCAATATAGAGCACCGCAGCATTATACTTGGCGTTAACGTCATATGGATTTATGGATACCGTCTTCAGATAATCGCGTTTTGCCGCTTCAGTCATATGCAATTCCTGATAGCATACACCGCGGGCATTCAAAGCATCGGGGTGTTCCGGATTAATGGAAAGCACTCTTGAAAAATTCTCGATGGCCTGGGTATAGTCCTTGTTTGCAATGAAGCAAAGACCAATGTTATAGCGTGCATCAACATTATCCGGATCATTCATGGTCACTCTGCGGAATTCACGGATCGCTTCGGGTATTTTTCCGGCTTTTTGCAATGCAGTGCCAAGGTTGAGCGATGCTTCGGTATAATCGGGAGAAAGACGAAGCGCTTCGGAGAAATAATGGATAGCCTGCCCGATATTTCCCAGGGACTGATAGACCAGACCGAGGTTATTATATGCCGGGTGGAAATCTTTTTTAAGATTAATCGATTTCGTCAGGTGAATCAGTGCATTATCCTGTTTGCCCAGTTGAAACTCGATCGTTCCATAAAGGAAATTGATCCTGTGATCATCCAACGATTCACGCAATGCTTCGTTGTAGAGGAGTTCAGCCTCTTCCAGATTTCCCTGCTGATGCAGTTGAATTGCTTCTTGTAAAGTAAATTTCATATGTTATGTAAGCAACGATTGTGCCAATTAAGTAATTTGAGCGGGATCCGGACTTTTCGCCATTTATTAAAATAACTGAACCTTAGAAAACCCGGTAATTTTACGTTTATTTGTGGATAACTGTCTGCAAACAAGTGGAATTATACAGTGTGTGGATAATAATGTGGATAAATGCTCAGAATAGTCTCTTTGGTTAAAAAAAGCCATTTATAATAAACCAATGTCTGTATTGAATGCACCGAAGTCCAATTCATGAGCAATAAATTTAGCATTTGGCTAATATTAAGCATAGTATCTGCTGTTTGGGCCAAAACTACATAAGTGTATGGCCGAATGAGGGAGAAGCAAAAATACAATGGGACAGAGTGGCAAGTCCCTAACCAGATGAAATGCAAAAAGCCCTGAGCGCAAATAAGCCTCACGCAAAGGCAGCTAAGCGGAACTCATTGTGGCATCTCTTTTCCCTCATTACATTAGTGCAGCTGGTGTTACGGCATTCAAAGAAAACACAAAGATCACCAGAAAGGCACGAAGCCCACCAGGCTAATTTTGGTTGGTGTCAACGGATGTATTTATGCGGGGACAACTAACGGCGGGGTTTTTCGCAGCACCAACAACGGGGATGACTGGAGTCAGATTAATAATGGAATTACCAATACAACGGTTACGTGACTTGCTGCAGATTCTATCGGAAGTGTTTATTCACTTCTTGATAATGGGCCAGTATCCCGGTCAACTGATAAGGGAAATAACTGGAGTCTGATACCCGTCGAGTAATTAAAAAATAATATACGTTCAATCGCAACAAGCCCATTCGGTAAACTTTATATCGGAACTAATAGGGGTATGTTATGCTCATCAGATAGAGGTATCTCTGGGGAAGACAATCGAACGGCTTGCCAATGGATTCGGTAAACAATATGCAGTTTACTGCTAATGGTTCGTCGTACGCATGGACGTATCAGGGAACCATTTACCGTTCGACTGATGATGGTACCTTTTGGTTGGTTTCCGGACAATGGTTCAAGGACAAATACATTTGCGCTGTGGTCAGTAACACTGCGGGGCATCTGATCGCCGGAACTTATAATGATGGAATTTTCCGTTCGACCGATAAAGGAAGCAATAGGGTACACCTGACGGATGGCAAATCTATTGGTCCAATCACCTTGTTGGCTATAAATTCCCCGGGATATATTTCGCACGAACTGACTGGAGTGGATCTTTCCGTTCAACAAATAATGGTGATCAATGGACTCAGGTGATCAACAATCTGGCGAACTATACCACCAGCGTTAATCAGGTTGTTATCATGGCCAATGATGTTATTTTTTTGCAATGGCAGGGCGTGGTGTATTTTATTCCGGTGACAACGGGAATTACTGGTGGCAATTGGATGGAGGGCCACCGGTATATTCATTTCAGCCCCTCATGTTTACCTCAGATCACTATTTTATTCGGGAACCAATGGATCTGGTGTATATCGAAGTATAAATCCCCTGGTTGAAAGGAAGAGCCTTAAGAACGGTTATACACCCGGACAAAACTATCTAAACCCCTGCAATACTTCAGCGATCATTCTTATTCATTATCGCAGAGCTTATATGTTAAGCTGAAGGTTTACGATCTGCTGGGAAATGAAATAGGCGCATTGGTGGACGATGGACAAGATCCGGGCGACTATGCTTTTTCGTTTAATGGCATTAACCTTCCGAGTGGAATCTATTTTTACTCATTCAGCGCAGGAACTTCAGTGGAAACAAAGAAACTAATACTTTTAAAATAAAAGTGTGAACGAAACGAGAACGTCAGACGGTCGGTTCAGCGGGTAAAAATGAATGTCCCTCTCAGTTATTTGTCCCGGATGTACTTATTCTCGACCTCTGACTTTCAGTGTTGTTAGTGAGGCTTGTCCGGCATCTTGTCCTGCATCAGGAACAAATTCTTCCTTTCCTCATTCCTTTTTGTTAAGTTTACTTTTACAAAGCGGAAAGACTGATCTCGATGCGTTCAAGATTTGTTAACTTAGAAAATGAAACGACACAGTAATTACTTTAGAACCCTTTTCATAATCCCAGGCATTGCAGTACTCATAATACTCTCACTCTCCCTGCTGCCTTTCAGATCGGCCCCTTCACTGAAGGAGGCTGAGGACTCTGTTGTTTCGATTAAACTCTCCTTCGTCGGTGATCTGATGTGTCACTCTCCTCAATATAGCCTTGCGCGGGTTGAAAGGGACAGTTTTAATTTTGTACCTGTCTTCAGGGAGGTTGCTCCATGGTTCCGTCAGGCGGATGTTCTCTTTGGCAATCTGGAAACGGTTCTTGCCGGCAACCGAAAACCCTACAGCGGATATCCCTTCTTCAATTCTCCTGATGATTATCTCGTGTCGCTCAGGCAAGTCGGCTTTAATTTTCTGTTTACATCGAACAATCACTGCCTCGATCAGAAGGAGCAGGGCATCAGAAGAACTATTGAGCAGCTGAAGGAACGGGGAATAGGTTCAACGGGAACATTCGTCTCTCAGAAGGACAGAGATTCGATTAGGGTGCTCACGGTAAAGGGAATCAAGGTAGCTCTTATCGCGTATACATACGGAGTAAATGGAAATAAAATCCCCGGTGGGAAGCAATATTTGGTCAATATCATCGACTCGGTGTTTATGCGGGCAGATATTGCGAGAGCGAGAACATTAAAACCGGATGTGATCATCACTTATTTGCATTTTGGGGAAGAATATGAACGTTTGCCGAATGTTAAACAGAAAAAAGTGGTCAATCAGCTCATAGCATCCGGTGTTGATGTTGTCATTGCAAGCCATCCGCATGTGTTGCAGCCGGTTGAGTACTTTAAAACGAACGGTGGCAATCTTGATACGGGATTTATTGCCTGGTCGCTGGGAAATTTTTTGTCAAACCAGCAATGGAGATATTCCGATGTGGGGGCTATTGCGTCGTTGCAGCTTGAAAAAAATATTTTCACCGGTAAATTGCGAATTAAATCGGTTGAAACCATTCCGACGTGGGTGTTTAAGGGATTCAGTGGCAGGAAATCCGAATTTTGCATCCTCCCGGCGTCACTATTTGCCGACCGCGAACATTTTTCATTCCTTTCTGACGGACAACGGGCGAAGATGAAGCAGGCATTTGATGATGCAACGGACATTTTAACCCGTCTAACAGCGAATCAGACAGTCAGGTAAGCCGCTTGTCGCGCATTCTGCTCTCCTCACGATAAAATAATCCATCTGAAACACGGTCCGCAACAAAAAAATTGAACTATCACACTTCGTTTCTGCTTCGTTCATGCAACAGCACGCTTGTATGATGCTTAAATATCTGTTCACATCTTCTTTTACACTCTCCGTAAACTATTTAAATCGAAAATGTGTCCAATAAAATGGACAAAAATATTTTTAAAGCACTAGTGCCTGCAAAAGTGAATGCGATAGAGGTGAGTTGTTGTGTTAAGAATCGATTTTCCGGGCACATTGATTTCATTGGCTCTGTATGCGGATGAAAACTGCATCAAAAACAGATTTGTGTCGCGACTGAAGATCATTTCAGCCGCGTGAGGTAATAATTTTCCAAAAACATCGTGAAAAGTTTTTTTTATTCGTCTGTAGCAACACATTTGCAAAAAATATTTTCAATGCGCGAATAAAATCTCTTGCAATAAATTTAATATATGTTATATTTGTAAAAAAATTTTTATTAAAAGGAGCAAGTAATTAGTTTATCTGATGTTAACCAACGATTAAAAGTTGCATTAACGTTTAATGTGAAACCTGAAGCTGCATTATCGGTTGAATTGTTGTCCTCTCACCAAAACGCCACCTCCCTTCCTGAAGAAAAAATCAATGATCGTTTTGCAGAATGGGACACGTGGGAAACAATTCACGCGGTCGAGTCAGCGCTTGCTATTGAGCACGATGTTACCCTGGTTGAAGCAAACAGCGATGCATTCACGATGCTTCGCGAGAACAGGCCGGACATTGTTTTTAATATCGCCGAAGGAATGAACGGCATAAGTCGCGAAGCACAGATACCCGCGATGCTTGATATGCTCGATATTCCCTATACAGCTTCGGACACACTTACACTTGCCACCTGTTTAGACAAAGCCCGCACAAAAGAAATTCTCAGCTATCACAAAATTCCCACCGCTCCTTTCGCGCTCATCTCCGGCATAGAAGAACTTGAAACAGTTACACTGTCTTTCCCGCTTATTGTGAAACCGGTAGGCGAAGGATCAGGAAAAGGAATTTTCTCTTCATCGTTCGTGAACGACAAAGACGCTTTGCGCCTGGAAGTTATCCGTGCACTTGAAGACTATCAGCAGCCGGCATTGGTTGAAGAGTTTCTTCCCGGCCGGGAGTTCACCGTCGCCATTCTTGGCAACGGAAAGGAAGCTCGTGCACTTCCCGTCATTGAAATTTCATTCGAGGAATTTCCTCAAGATTTTATCCCGCTCTATTCCTATGAAGCAAAGTGGATACTCGACAGCAAGGACAATCAGCTCGATATTTATAAGTGTCCGGCGGATATTGACGAAAACCTCCGGCAACAGATTGTTGAGACCTGCCTGAAAACCTATTCGGTGCTTCGCTGCAGGGACTGGAGCCGTCTCGACGTACGACTTGACAAGAACGGTGTCCCCAATATCATCGAGATCAACCCACTGCCTGGCATTCTCCCCGACCCGCGGGACAATTCCTGTTATCCCAAGGCGGCAAGAACAGTCGGAATGAATTATGACCAAATGATTTTATCGGTACTCAACGAAGCCAGGAAACGTTACGGTTTATGAAAAAACGGAATGATCGTGTTGTGATCTGCTACAACGCACCAGCATCTATTTATGACAACTATTCCGGGAAACCGAAAAAAGATGACGCGGCGCTTGATGATATGTCTGAAACCTCATTCATGAACGAAATAGAGTTTATTAAGGCGGCATTGAAAAAATCGTTTTCGAGTGTGGAAACCGTAGCCGTTACGAAGAACATTTATGAGAACATAGAGCTTTTAAAAGAACACCATAATGCGGTTATCTTCAACCTGGTTGAGTCGGTTGAGGGAATAGCAGAATATGAAGTGTATCACGCGGGACTCTACGATCTGTTGAAACTTCCCTACACGGGCAACGTACCGCAATGTTTGGGAAATTGCCTGCACAAGTTCCGGGCTAAGCAGATACTTCTCGCAAACAAGATTTTGGCTCCGCGGGCAACAACATTTGCTCCGGGAGCAAAAGCAGATCTGATTCATGACTTGCATTACCCCCTGATGACAAAATTGCTCAAGGAAGATGCAAGCATCGGCATATCGGAACACTCGGTTGTTCGCAATGCCGCAGAGTTGCAGAAACAATTGGACTTTTTATTTGAATCCTATCGCCAGCCGGCGATAGTTGAGGAATATATTGAAGGCAGAGAATTTAATATTGGCATTCTCGGAGGAACACCTCTGCCCATCTCCGAAATAAGTTTTGAAGGTTTACCTGCAGATTTCCCCAAGATAGTTACTTATGAAGGGAAATGGATGCAAGAGAGTTTATATTACAAACATACCACACCGCTCTGTCCGGCACCGGTTGATGCAGACATGCAAAAAAAATTGCATGCTGTGGCTATTGCTGCCTATAGGGCAATGGAATGTAGAGATTATGCGCGCGTGGACGTGCGGGTCGACAGCAAAGGAATTCCGTATGTGATAGAAGTAAATCCGAATCCGGATATTTCTACCGATGCAGGATTCACCCGTGCGGCGTCAAAAGTGGGCATCGACTATGATGCATTGATAAAAACAATTGCAGAGTTTGCGGTTGAGCGTGACTATCAGGCGGCTTAAAAGTTCAGACCGTCCCTCGCTGGAGGAAATGCTCAGCAACACATCGGTTTTTTCAACTGAGGAAACGGCTGTGGCGCTGGAACTGATTGATATTGCACTGCAAAACCCAGAACAACGCGATTACCTCATTTACGTCTGCGAAGAAGCTGGCGAAGTGTTGGGCTATCATTGCACCGGAAAGCGGCCTATGACGGATGGAGTTTACGATCTGTATTGGATCGTGGTGAAACCCAATTCAGCCGGAAAAGGTACAGGCACACAACTGCTGCATCATGCAGAACAGTTGGTGCGCGATCTTAACGGAAGATGGGTACTCGCTGAAACATCTTCACGGGCTATTTATGAAAAGACACGTTCTTTTTATGAAAAGAATGGCTATTCGGTGGTTGCTTCAATCCCGGATTTCTATTCAGTCGGCGACGCGCTGATGATCTTTGGAAAAAGTTTGTTAAACTAATAAATACACAGGAAACCTCATGGAACTCTGGCAGCAAATGATTCGCGATAGTGTACACACTACCGACCACCTGGTGGAAAGATTCGGGATCGACCGCAACGAGGCGGAACGACTCAATGAATTTTTTCAGGTAAGAATCAACCCTTATTATTTGGGCCTTATCCGCTCAAAGGGCGATCCAATATATCTGCAATGCGTGCCTGATATAAAAGAACTTCACGACTTCGATGCAACGGACGATCCGTTGATGGAAGATGCAATGAGTCCCGTTCCGAACATTACGCACCGCTATCCGGATCGCGCACTGTTCCTCACTACCAGTCAGTGCGGACTCTATTGCCGTTTCTGTACCAGAAAGAGAAAAGTTGGAAACTCCGATAAAATTTCAATGAGAGGCCTGGAAGCTGCTTTCAAATATCTTGAACAGCACACCGAGATTCGTGATGTTATCCTCTCCGGCGGCGATCCGCTGATGCTGACCGACACCATGCTGGAGAAGATCCTGGCGCGGTTACGTCAAATCCCACATATTGAGATAATCCGTCTGGGAACCAAAATGCCCTGTGTGCTTCCGCAGCGAATTACGCCGAAACTGGTTGAAATGCTGAAGAAGTATCACCCCATTTATGTGAACACCCATTTTAATCATCCCTGGGAAATTACGCCGGAGAGTTCGAAGGCCTGCCAAATGCTTGCTGATGCCGGATGCCCTGTCGGAAACCAGATGGTGCTCATGAAAGGTGTTAATGACGATCCTTTCGTGGTGCGCGATCTGATGCAGAAGCTGCTGAAGATACGTGTTCGTCCTTACTACATCTATATGGCAGACCAAACCAAAGGAACTCACCATTTCCGGACATCCATTGCCAAGGGTCTGGAAATCATTGAACACTTGCGAGGATGGACCAGCGGACTCGCAGTCCCTCACTTTGTGATCGACGCTCCCGGCGGCGGCGGTAAGATACCACTTATTCCAAATTACGTTATGCACTGGGATGAGGAAAAGATCGTTCTCCGGAATTATATGCACAAGGTTTACACATATAAGAGTGTTTCCGAAGCGCAGCCGGAAACCAGGGTTGCCAAGAAAAAACAAGTTGAACGCCGCAGGGCAATTGTCCGCCGCTTAACAACAGCTCCCGTTCCTGCCACCGTGAAACCGGCAAAAGTCCCGGCATACGCGGAAGCGTAATAGCGATCAGCATATTCAAATTAAACCGCCGGTGAAAATTCTGCCGGCGGTTTTTTTATCTTCCCAAAAGCAACCATCCCTTTTAGGGGTCCGGGGGCTAACGCCGCAAAAACACTTTTCTCAAGCTTAAGAAAATTACTCACTTTCTAAATGTTGCCTCGGTGAATGTCCGGCAATATAGCCGGAGCATAACCATTTAATGCTATGTGGCAAGCCCGGAGCTATTTGAACCGGTTAGCGGCGGAGAAGCCAACGAGGTCCATTTAACAGAATGTTACCAATGCGGTTGGCATTTCCCGGGAATGATTGCATTTCCAGGAAAATTTTTATTCATGAATAGTGGCGAAAAGGAATTGCACTATCACTTCTCAAGTGCTTTGCTAATGCCGTTCATGTTTAAATAATTTGATCTTTGAGAAATCTGCCGTTCGGAATCTGTTGACACTCAACCAGAAAAACAACCCGCACATCACCATGATTATCATACTACTCAGAATCGGTGTAATTATAAATCCGTTAAGATTAAACGCCACCCCGGCCTTCACCACTTCCGAAAGCGACATATTCTCCATTCCCAGTACAATATATCTGAACGCTGCTGTCGTGTACGTCAACGGATTGAGATAGATCACCGGTGTCAGGAAACCTGGCAACGCGGTTGTGGGAATATATGCGCCCGATAGAAACGTCAGCGGAAAAGCCACTATTGTTATGAGTAATTGAAAATTACCCGATTCCTTTGTAATGGTTGCCAGGTATAACCCCATTGCGCTAAAGGTTAACCCGACAAGGAACATCAGCGCCATCATCATGATTGCGTGCAACAGGTTGAAATGCAGACCCATGAATAGTCCCATCACAACTATAATCAGTCCCTGCAGAACCGACACAACCGTCGATGAAAGGACCTGCCCTATGGCTATTTCCCAACGGGAGATCGGGGCCACAAGAATTTCCTTCATAAAACCTGAAGATATATCCTCAAGAATGCTCATTGAATTATTCAACGACGATTGAAACACCGTCATGATGATAATACCAGAGAATAAATAGGTGATCGGATGTTCCAAGCCGGGGACTGCCGGACGTGAAATAAATGAAAAGATAAAGAGGAAGAGACCCGACATGAAAAGAGTCATGAAGAGTTTCATTTTGTCCCGCTTCAGCTTTATCAGGTTCCTTTTGAGAATTGCGGTAATGGAGCGCGTCATTCCCTGATCTCCTTTCCGGTGATGGCAAGGAACACATCATTGAGCGTCCCTTTATTTATTTCAATATCCTCAATAGATCCCTTAAACTCAGAGGCGATGGCAAGCACTTGCGCAACACGGTCAGCATGGATGATTACCTGCCCGTCCTCCTGCTTATGATTTATGGAGTGCGCCATAAGATATTTTATGAGGCTGCCGCTGTCTTGCGTGGTTATCTTCATCGTTGTTGTTGTATATCTGTTCTTCAGATTCTGCGGTGTATCATGCGCTATTATCCTTCCCTGATCAATGATCGCAACTTTGTTGCATATTTCAGCCTCTTCCATGTAATGTGTTGTCAGAAATATGGTGATATGCTTTTGCTTCTGAAGTTTCAGAATGTAGTCCCAAACGTTCGCCCTTGTCTGCGGATCAAGTCCGGTTGTGGGTTCGTCAAGGAAAAGCACTTTCGGGAAATGTACCAGTCCCCGAGCAATTTCCACACGTCGTTTCATGCCGCCGGACAGGCTGCCGGTCTGTGCTCTTTTTCGAGAGGCAATATCCACCAGGTCCAGCACGAAATCTATGCGGGATGCAACCTCGTCTTTGGGCACATTGTAAAAATCGCAGTGTAATCGCAAATTTTCTTCAACGGTCAGTTTGGCATCCAGAGTAGATTCCTGGAAAACAATGCCAATATCGTTTCTCACTTTATCTTTTTGCGTGGTCACATCGTTTCCATTTATCCGCATTTCTCCGGTTGTTTTCTCCTGTATGGTACATAACGTATTTATCGTGGTACTCTTTCCCGCCCCGTTTGGCCCCAGGAACGCGAAAATTGTCCCCTTCTCAACGTTGAACGATATGTTGTCAACTGCGGTCATGTTGCCGTATGATTTTGTGAAGTTTTTCACTTCGATGCTGTTATTGTTTGCGGCATTGTGCTGGTCGTTTTTGTTGGTTATTCTCATAATCTCCGTTTCAAAGTTGTCAATACTCATACCCGCTAACAGTAAAGACGTATATCTCAAACAAAAATTGTATTTATTCATTGAATAAATCACCTTCCTGGCAACTTTTTTGCTTTGGGCTTTTTTGTACCGGATACCATTTGGGGCTTTGTGCCCAATTTTCAGCTGACAGGTTTGATTCATCACTCCGGGATATTTGGGTGACCCGTTTTAGAGGACTATACGAAATTTGTGATGGTTTTATTGCAATATTTTGCTGCTATTAATGCCGGCACTGAACTTCTTGGGGGGCTCTCCATGGGTCAAATTGCAGGCACATTATATTCTGACAAGGTAATTTATTGTAGGATTACTTATGGGAAGGATAAACCTGTATATCACAGAAAAAGTGAGTGTTGTGCTGCTCTTTAGCATAAGCATGCGTCAAAAATCCCGGGTAATCAGGCAACGATCACCCGGGACAACTGTTTTTACTAAAGCAACATCAGCTTCTTCGTTGATGAATAACTCCCAGACAGCATCCGGTATAAATAGATGCCGGACGATACAGTTGCATTATGATCGTTTCTGCCGTCCCATATTGTTGAATAGTATCCGGCGTGTTTGCTTTCGTTAACCAGCGTTCTGACTTTTTCACCCATGATGTTGTATATGATAACCTTAACGTCTCCATCCTTTGGAATGGCAAAGTCAATTCTCGTTGTCGGGTTGAACGGATTGGGATAGTTCTGCGATAAATCAAAATGATCGGGAAGAATTTTCCCGTCTTTAACCAGAAGAGGATGCCCGCTAAGTTTGAACGGCGTTTTAATGCTGCCGGTGATCTTATCTGATTCAAACGAAAAGGTCACAGGAACTGCAAGTTCATTTGTGGAAGAAGTCACTATCCTGAATTGCAGCTGATCTTCTTTGACTTTGTTCCCATATACCGTCAGGAAGAACTGGTATTTGTTGGAACCATCAATAAACACCGGTTTCGTATATCCGCGGCATTCATTTCCGGCAAATATTCCCACAATCGTATTTTCATTTACCGTGGGCAGAAGCGTTTTATCTATTTCAGCAACCACTGACATAGTGTACTGATACGCATTTATTGCAAGCATCCACTCAGGTTTGTTCTGAATGATACGCACATAAGGTTCCGGCATATCCGGCACCGGAGCACGCTTGGATGCGGAAGAATATACCAGGCTGTCCTGATGGCTGAATTTCAGCAGATACCCAAATTTGGGATTCATCGTAAATAGATTGCCTGCCCAGCCAACCGAAGAATCATACATCGCGAAGGCGAACTGACTCTTTATAACGTCATCGGTAACAGGATGCAGCGAGGCAACCGCTGTGCTCAGCAACATTGACGTTTGCGGCAGGTAACTTATATAATTCCATCCGGAATCCACCATTATCTTGCTTGCTCCAATATCAACCGGATACCCGGCGCGGGTCATTGAATCCGCGTGTGAGATCCTCAGCAAATACATTTTATCGGTCCGGATAGTATCGAGTGAACCAAACCATTGATGATCTGACACATACTGCGCGAACGGACCCTGCTCTTTTATAATATCACCGGCTGAAGGAGTAAGCGAATATAGCACATGCGATACGGACATGTAACTCGACACGGCATTGAACGAAAGCCCTGCCTTTAGTTTCAGGCCTAATTTCAATAACCGGGGAATAACAGCAAATCATTTCGAAGGCTAATTCCCGGTACGATATAAAAAAGCCGCTTTTTTTGTGGGACGGCTTTATCAAACTGGACCGGGTAGATATCTTGCATCAAATAAGAAGAAATATTCAAATAATTACTGATTAGTACTCCATCCCCATGCAGCAAAGTAGCTTACCTCCCCGCACAGAGCGGGATTTCGGCCTGCCTGACGTCAGGAAGGCTGCACTCAACTTTCGGGGGAATGACAATCAATAAGTGGTTGTCCCCATTATGTTGGGTTAACGGAACAGCGAAAGCACCGCCTGCGGAGCCGAGTTCAACTGCGACAACATCGAGGTGGCTGCCTGTCCAAGTATTCCGTTCTTTGTTGCGTTGATCTGTTCGCTCGCCATATCTGCATCAAACAAGTATGATATGCTGGCTGAATTGCTTGAGATAGAATTTGTCAGGTATGTGCTCCGCATATCAACGGTTTGTGTCAGGTTGCCGATTCTGCCAAGTGATGCCCTGACATTATCAGTAACTGTGGAAATATTTTGGGCCGCGGTTAGAACGGAGTCAGTATCATCTGCCATCAATCCTCCGCCCGAACTGGCTTCTTCATTTAATCCCAACAAGGAGACGACGTCAAACCCTGAAGTGGTAGTTACTCCCATTACTGCTTTATCCGGATCCGGTGTCATCGTACCGGGATCCCCACTCAAAATAGATAAATTGCCGGTGGATGCCGCCATGTCGGGTATTCCAACTGATATTGTAGCATCTGATGCGGCAGTTGAGAACGCAATGGCAATATTGTACAACGTCTCGTTATGCGTCAAATTCATAGAGAATGACTTGGAACTGCCATCCTTTAATGATATTTCAACGGAGGAAGTAGTATCTGGGCCTGTATATCCAGTAACATCCACACCGCCCACTCTATAGGTTTTATCCTGCCCCACATAAAAACCGGGCAATGTAGAGGCAGTTCCATGCAACGCTGTTTTAAGGTCACCTGCTTTAAGATAGCTGTCACTTGCAAAGTCAGCGGTAAAATCGTTTCCACCAATACCAAAGGTATCACTGATTGCCAAGGCGCTGCCATCGGACTGCGCCAATAAATTGTGCCCGTTGAAACTGGTGTTTTTCATAATGGAATCAATTTCCCCGGCAATGGCGCGAATGTCGCCTGCTATGGCTGACTTATCCTTAGTGGGGTCTTGTGCATCGGCAGACTTGCCGGCTATTTTGATGAGCAGGTCATTAATCTGACTTAATGAAGACTCGGCGGTTGCGAGGTAGTTTTTTGCCGCAGAGGCGTTGTTTAGCTGCGATTTCTGGACTTCATTTTTTGCTTCCAATGATTTTCCGACCATGAAACCGGTTGTGTCATCTGCTACGCTGTTGATCCGCTTGCCGGAAGCAATGCGCAATTGAGAGGTAAGAGCTTCTTTATTGACTTTGGCCAGCGCATTATATGCGCTGAGCGCGTCAACGTTCGTATTGATCCGGAATCCCACAATAAACATCCTTGTTTTATTGGAAAATTGGTGCTGAAGCCTTGCTTGGAAAAGTAATGCGAACGAAATTTTCATTCGCATCCGTTAATATTATCGAAAAAAATAATTGGCAGTTTAGGGATCAGGTGCCGGTGGGTAATATAAATATTACATGAGTGATTGCTGTCCGATATAATTTCCAAATATTTAAAAATTTTTCAAAACAGGTTAAATGGAACATTTATGTCCCCTTCTGTGAATTGCCTCTCTTATCGTTATGCCCGCGAAGGCTGGTATCCATTCTCTTCTGATTTACATGTGAATGTTTAAATTGATTGCAAAATTTCAATAATTCAAATTTCAGAAAATCATCGTGTGCATTAGTTGTTCACAAAACCAATTTATTTTTTACAAAGGTAACGTAAGCTTATTTAACTTCATCATGCGCAAAATCATCTGCCATGGTTTCATTGATATAATGCCGCGCAAAATCCAAAATCTCACGGCGTGAGCATCCCTTGGCAAACATTCTGATAATTTCGTTAAAGGCTCTGGTTTGGGTCTTCAAATCCTTCTCAAAAGCATGGATCATACTTACCGCCTTCGATGCGGAAAAGCCGGCAAACCCTCTGATCGCATCGAAGCGCGGATTATCCTGCAACGCCGCCAGGTCGTTTTCCAGTTCCAGCGCTTGAGCTTTGAGCGCTTCTGTATAAGCTTTCAATCTTGCAGCAGGCAGCTTCTGCAGGTTGTTGGTTTCGGATGCCACCCATTCCATCTCAAGCTGGAGAAGCGTAGCAAGATCGTTGCTGTCATATGCTGCGGTCACCCGTTTCATCAATTCTTCGTTATGTCTTTTCTCGGCTGCATCAGTCACCATATCGGGGTGCAGTGTTTTTGCCAGCAGAAGATAAACCGAACGAATGCTCTTCAGTTTTAGTACCTCTTCCGTTTTTTTCTTCTTCGCTTTTTCAGCTTCTTTCTTTCCTTTTTTGGTCAGTGGAGGGGCGCCAGATTGATCTTCATCGAACTGTTGTTGAAAAGATCGCAACTTCTCCTCAAGCCGGGCCTTGCCCTCCGGTGACTGGTCAAAATCTTCTGGCGCCATTGCAAACCCGGTTGTTGCTTTAACATAGCCGGCAAGTGTTTCCCGGAGAATCTTGTCCTTCTCTGCAAGTAGTTCCTGAAAGGTGATAGGTGACCATTGGTTAAAAAAGGTAATAGTATCCTCATCCGGCTCCAACTCAGAAAAAGCCTCATTACAGAGATCAATGATTACGTTCGCAATATTGGCTGTCTCGTGTTTTGTGAACCTATAGTCCCCCGCATCGTTGGCGAGCGCTTTTGCCAAACCGATCTGTTTGCCGGCACGTTCTTTAAGCAAGCCCGGGATTTTTTTTGAATAAACCAGCAAGAGCTTTTCAAGGTGTGCCGCTTCCTCAGCCAGTTCTTTTTGCAGCTCCTTAATGATCTTTGTGTAACGATTAAAGGCACGCTGGTCTTTTGAGAGGAGCTTTTGCTTCTCCGGAACAATGTGCAGACTTTTTGAGGTGCTGCCTGGCTGTTGGTGCTTTTTGTTGTCGGGTTGAGATTTCATTTTGATACTTCTTATATTCTGGTTTTATATAAACAGTGTGGTAAAACTGATGTGCTGAAATATATGCATTCCGCTACAATTGGAGGCGATGACCGTATCCTTGTTTTGGCTTTGCATGAGGCATTGGTATCAGCGCAATCAGGCCGGTTTCGCTGCATCGAAAAAAACTATTCCCAGCGAATCGCATCAAGTGCATCAATGTTTGCCGCGCGTTTTGCAGGCAGCCATGCAGCAAGAAGTGAAAGCCCAATCGATGCAAGCCCGACAACAAGGAAATCGCTCAACTGCAATTGAACGGGCAATGCCGAAATCTTGAACTTTGTCGGGTCAAGCGGATAAATGACATACGTGATCTGGAGCCAGTACACAAATAGTCCCAGCAGAAATCCGCCGATGGTTCCCATGATGCCGATTATCATTCCGTGGAACAGATAAATGCGCTTTATCATTTGCGGAGTCATACCCATTGCCCGCATGATGCCGATGTTGCGTTTTTTTTCGATGACGGTCATGGTCAGCGATGCAAGAATATTGAACACCGCGACAAGAACTATAAGCGACAGCAGCATATACGCCGCCCAGCGCTCAATCACCATAACGGTGAATAAATCGCTGTGCAGGTCATACCATGTTTTTATGCCGAATTGTTCTTTGGGCAATTCGCGCTGCAACAATTCCTTAACGTTGTCTGCTTTCTGTTCATCAGTCAGGCGCAAATCAAATCCCTGATAACTGTTGCCATAGCCCAACAGTCTTTGTCCTTCTTCCATGGGCAAAAAGACAACACCAATATCATATTCATTGTTTTTCGAATAAAAAACACCGGTGACAACAGTTTTGGAAACCAGAGGGAGAGCGCCTTGTCCAATCACTGCCTCAATATTTGCTGCGGAAACAAGCGTTATGGTATCACCCGGGGCGGCTCCTATATATTCTGCCAGTGCGCGTCCAAGAACAAGCCCCGGTGCAGCTGCATCGTCGTTGTAAAGGCCCCCGTCGACAAGATACCTGTCCATCTGGTAAACGTCCTTCAGCCCTTTTGCAGGTACTGCTTTGGCGGTTACCACACGAACATCGCCGGCTACCCGAAGCAACAATTTGCCGGAAGCATAGGGCGTGTATGCCGAGAGTCCGGGTTGCTTTGCAATAACCGATTCTATAGAGTCCAGTTGCTGCACGCCGGCATTTGACATTGCTTCTATGCGTATATGCGGATCAAGACTGATGAGAAACGAGGTGACCAGCGAACTGAATCCGTTGAACACGGAGAGCACAATGATAAGCGCGGCAACACCAATTGCAATGCCTAACGTTGACAGAACCGATATGATGGTAATAAAGTTGAGTTTTCTCTTGGAGCGTGCATACCGCATCGCGATAAAAAAGGCAAGTTTGTTCATTGAAACTTCAGTGTTGTTATGGGAGAAAGTTTGGAAGCAACAAATGAAGGAATGAGCGCGATTAACAGGGTGAGCACGAATGCACCTGCTGAAACATAAATGAAAGAAGTCATAGACATGGCCATTGGCGCAACCGAGGTGAAATATACGGTGGCGGGCAGTTTAACAATGTGGTAGTTTATCTGCAAAAACGAAATGATGAAGGCTAGAATATTCCCGATGACAATTCCCAGGGTGCCCAGATAAACACCCTGCAGAAGAAATGCCTTGGCAATGAGTGATTTCGGAGCCCCGAGTGTGCGCAAAACACCAATGTGTTCACTCCGTTCCAATGCGAGCATAAGCGAAACGCTCACAATGTTGAACACGGCAACAAGCACGATAAGTCCCAACACGATGGGGATGGGTTTCTCCTGAAGTTTGATCCACGTGAATATGGGTGAGTACATTTCATAAATGGTGGAATTGTAATATTGTCTTCCCAGTGACGTTTTCAATTCGGTAACCGCGGCAGGGATATCATCGATGCTGTTGAGCTTGATCTCGAATCCTGTTGCCTGATCGGGCAGGAAATCGAATAATCGTTCTGCTGCTGATTTTGTTATGTAAGCGTATGAGTCGTCATAGCGTTCAATGCCGCTTTCATAGATGCCGGACACATAAAACCGTTGCACTGCTGGTAAGTTGTTTTTGGAGAACGAGCTGGTGTTTTTTAAGGCGAAGGCAAGAATTGAACTTCCCTGTTTTGCAAAAAGTTTTTGTGCCAGTGTTTTACCTATTATAATACAGGTGTCATTGTTTATGGCAAGCGAGCCTTCAACACAACGTAACAGGGTTTTTTTTCTGAAATAATCCGGACGCACACCCTTGAGCGTTACACCTTCTTTTTTGTTTTGAAAACTGACAAGGGAAAGCCTGTCGATGAACGGCTGCACATCGGTGCATTTGGCTCCAAGAGTGGTTTGAATGCGGTCAATGGTCAGGTCAATATGCGGCAGTCTGAGAACGGCATATCCCACTGTTTGGATGTGTGAATCCAGATTGGCCAGACGTTCAGAAAACAGTGTACGATAGCCGGCCAGAATATTGAGCGCAACAATGAGTGTGGCAACACCCAGTGCAATTCCCCCGGAGGCAATGCCCGAGAACAGGGAAATGCCCGATGATTTTTTGCGTGAAGCAATGAGCCGTTGTACAAAAAAGAAAAGAAATCGCAATTGAGTGTTCTGCCGTAAAATTGAAAAATCTCTGTTTTATTCATGCTGCGCTGTCAGTCTTGAAAAGCCATGAGTTTCAAAGGTTGTTGCATAACTGAGACAAAGTCATTGCGAGCCTTTCTTGGGATGAAGTCGAGTGCTTTGCGTCTGTCAGTAGACAGGTCGAAATCCCTTCGGGGCAATCTCAACAATCTTGCTCAATAATAAAGCTTCAACCTTAATCATAAAATAGAAAAAGACAAATGCAATATCCAACGTAAGTATCGGGCATTACGCCCTCCCTCGTCCTTTGGGAGAGGGAATGAGGGTGAGGGCCTTAGTCTTAATAACTGCAAGTACTGATACTAAAAATTTCTTGTTATTGCATTTTTCGCGCAAAAATTTGCCTTTCCCCACGCAGCTTCTGCAGCCCGTGTCAAGTCAACTGACTTTTTTGTGTAACATGAACTGCTAATTTAAGACATTGTGAGATATAATCGGCATCTCAGTTTGCATTTTCCGGTGCGAAGCGGAATGGTGTCTCTGTTTGTGAAACCGGGCCGGCCATAACGAAAACACCCGGGTCGTTTATTTGGGGAATAAATCATAATTTTGCATTGTCTAAGTTGTAAAAAGAGTATAAACCCGGAAAATGAGTGGGTAAGATCCCAGAGGTAAATTATCGGTCTGATGCGGAGCTGATTGACCTGACCAAACAGGGCGATCAGGGTGCATTTGCAGAGATCGTGCGAAGGTATAAAGCCAGAATTGCTTCAACAATTCACGGAATGATCGGTAAATCGATCGAAGCCGATGATGTTGGGCAGGAGGTGTTTATACGGTTTTATAACTCGATAGGAAAATTTAGAGGAGAGTCGGAGCTGGGTACCTATTTAACCCGTATTGCAATCAATTTGTCTCTTAATGAAATCAAACGTCGAAAACGGAGAACGTTTTTCTCTTTTGATTCAATACTGGAGAAAAATGCCGACATTCCGGAGAACAAAGACACGCAATTGGAAAACGAAAGAAAAGTAATTGTCCAAAAGGCAATTGAAAAACTGAATGTGAAATATCGTTCTGTTTTGGTACTGCGTCTGATGGATGGCTATTCAACTGATGAGACCGCAAAAATTCTGGGCTTGCCGATTGGAACGGTTCTCTCACGACTGGCCAGAGCACAAATTAAATTAAAGGAATATTTAACACCATTTCTTTCAGAACTATGAAAAAGAAACAATTTGAACTTCTTTTATATAGAAGCTTTGATGGTATGATTTCGGAGAAGGAATCCGAAGCACTGAAGGCCGCCCTGGAAAACTCCGCTGAATACCGGACCCTGTACCGCGAAGCGGAATTGATCAGGAATGCCGTAAGCAAAAGCGCCGAACCTGATTTTTATCTCGCGTTTGAAGAGCGTGTGATTGAAAAGATTACGGGACAGGCAGCGGTTTCCGGCTTTTGGGATGTTCTGTTTATTTCACTCCCGAAATCATTCAGGAATGTTGCCTATGCCGGTGCTTTCGCTCTGGCCGCTTTGGTGGTATATAATGTAACGGAAGGCAACAGCCTGGTGATCAACACCGTTCTGGGTAAACACACCACAACCATCGAAGCCGCATTCGACCCAACTACACAATCATTTTGGAATACAACACGATGAAGCCAACACTTCAAACCACGCTGATACTTATTGTTATACTTGTTCTCGGAATTGGGATTGGATTTGAATCCAGTGAAATATTAATGAGGCGTCGCTTCGAAAAAATGGAGTCCTTCAGGGGACAGGATGGATTCCTGCAGAAATTTGACGAGGTAATTCAGCCGGATGCAACGCAAAAGCCGGTGGTCGATTCCATTATCCGCAAATATCACGCGCAAATTGAGAGACATGCAAAAACCATGTTCACCTATTTTAACAGCATGATAGACTCAATGCAGACCGAATTGAAGGATAAGCTGACCACAGACCAGGTGAACCGGCTTAACGAGGAAATTCTCCGGATGAAGAATCCTCCGCCTATGCACGATCATCCGCAGCCACCCATGAAAGGTCAGCCGCCGATGATGAAGGAAGGGCCTCCACCGCCTCATGACAGGCCGTGACGGTTCTATTTCATCTTTAGTTTTTTCTTTTTCAGTGTCTTCATCGCGTGGCGCATAAACCACTCCTGCGAGTTGACCAGTTTCTGATCCTCAACAGGGGAAATGCGCACGAAATAGTTATCGGGGAACAGCTCCCGTGCCTGTTGGTTGTCGGCAAGCATAACGTTGAGAATACGCTCTTTGATGATCTTCCTGAGATCTGCTTTAAGCACCGGAAAGAGCACTTCAACACGGCGGTCCAGATTACGCTGCATAAGATCGGCGCTTCCTAAGTATATATCCTCCTCGCCGCCGTTCAGAAAATAGAATATCCGGCTGTGCTCAAGAAATCTTCCGACAATGCTGATCGCGCGGATGTTTTCGCTCAATCCTTCTTTTTGCGGAACAAGACAGCAGATGCCGCGAACAATTAAATCAATCTTAACACCGGCACCCGACGCTTCATAGAGCGCCGCAATCAGTTCGGGGTCAACCAGCGCATTCATCTTCATGGCAATCCGGGCGTCTTTCCCTTCACGCGCGTTGGCTATTTCACGGTAGATTAATGATAATATCCTGTTCCGCATGTTTATGGGTGCAACCATCAGATGGTTGAATTCCTCCTGCTTCGAATAACCGGTCAGCGAGTTGAATACATCGGATACGTCCTCGCAAATAGCTTCATTGCAGGTGAACAATCCAAGATCGGTATACAGTTTTGCGGTAGTTGCATTATAGTTACCGGTTCCAAGGTGAACATATCGCTTCAGTCCCTGCACTTCTTTGCGGACAACCAGCGACATTTTTGCGTGAGTCTTCAACCCAACCAAACCGTAGACCACGTGAGCACCAACTTTTTCAAGTTCTCTTGCCCAGAAGATATTGTTCTCTTCATCAAAGCGTGCTTTCAGTTCAACAAGAACGGCTACCTGTTTGCCGCGTTCAGCAGCTTCAATAAGATATTCAACAACCGGTGAGTTTGCACCCACGCGATAGAGCGTTTGTTTGATGGCCAAAACGTCCGGATCGGAAGATGCCTGTTTTATAAATTCAATAACCGGGGCGAAAGAATCATATGGGTGGTGAAGGAGTATGTCTTTTTCGCGGATCAGTGAGAATATGCTCTCGTCTGTTTCAAACACTTTGGGCACAACGGGGACATAGGGCTTCTCTTTGAGATCGTGCAGGGGAAGTGAATAAAGCTGCATGATATCGCTTAACGCCAACGGTCCGTCAATAACGTGAACATCCTCCCGGTTGACTTCAAGGTTTTCCACAAGTGTATTGATCATAAACTCCGGCATACTGTGTTCAACTTCCAGACGGACTACAGTTCCAAACCGGCGCTGCATGATATTTTCCTCGATGACTTTAAGCAGGTCATCGGCTTCGTCTTCCTGTATCTCAATGTCGGTATCGCGGGTAATCCTGAAGCGGTGTGCTTCAACAACATCCATTCGCGGGAACAGAAGCTGCAGGTTGGCTTTCATTAAATCGCCCAGCCAGATAAATTTATATTTTTGTGCACTGTTCCTTTGTAGCTTTTTGGCATCCTGAGTGATCGATTCCACCCGCAGGAGGCGTGGCAGCGAGCTGGGAAATTTTAATCGTGCGAAATGTTCATCGCCTTTTGGCCCGCGTACATATACCGCGAGACTTAAACTCAGGTTGGAGATGTAGGGGAAGGGTCTTCCCGGATCAAATGCCAACGGTGTAAGCACGGGAAATATCTCTTTTTTAAAGTACTCGCGCAGTTGCGCCACTTCATTTTCATCCAGTTCATCGAAGGTGCAGATATGCACATTGCTTTCACGAAGCCCCGGCACAATCACGTCCTTCCACAAGTCAAGCATTTGCTCAATCATTGGTCTGAGTGCCAGTTCAATTCTTTGGAGCTGCTGGGTGGGAGTCAATCCATCAATGGTCGGTTCGGAAAAACCTGCCAACACCTGATCCTTTATTCCCGAAACCCTGATCATGTAGAATTCATCCAGGTTGGAGAAGAAGATGGAAATGAACTTGATTTTTTCCAGTAAAGGCTGGTCAGGCTGGAGGGCTTCTTCGAGAACACGGCGGTTGAATTCAATCCAACTGAGTTCCCGGTTGATGAAGTTTCCGGGTGTATTGTATTTTTTTAACAGTTCTTTCGAGGTCGATGCCACGAGTTAAGTCCTTTTTAAAGAGTCTTTTGCTTAAAATCAGCTTGGAATATAGTAAAAATCCCCTCAAAAAGTGGAGAAAAATGCTTCTTTGCCCGGACTAATCCGGGAATGGCGGAGTTTGCACTGCAATGATTGTGCTGCGCGTTCCGGGGATTTGTATCATCTGAGGTTAGAATAAATTGCTTTTGATTATTATTTTCACCAATTTGTTTACCTTAAAAAGATTCGATTATATACATTTCAGTGGTACCTTTGTTTTGAGTCATCCTATTCTGAATCCGGGTAGTTTACTTAGTTGCCTTTGTATTCATCTTCTGGAAGCGCTTTTTTCCAATCATCCATTAAGTTTCATAATGAGAAAGGGATAAAATGAAAATAATATACATACTGGGTATGGCTTTGTTCTTGACTAATTCTTCTTATACACAGACCAAAGATTCGACATATAAATTCTGGCTGAACGCTGGTAGTGGCCTCACCAATTCTCCGCAGAATTATTCAATCCAGTTTAATTGGGGGATTAATTATAACTTTTCATTCAGGGATAACTATTATCAAGCAGGCTATCAACAGATTGCCAGAACTTTGGGCATGCAGGGCAATGATCTCTTTTATAAGGATTTTATTTTACGGGCGGTAAACGTGGGTTATGGGCAAATTACCTACGGAGAATTTTTTTATTGGGGTAATTTCATTGGCCCGTCTTACGTCTGGGGGGATAAGCCTAGTGATGAGCCTGACCACTCAGGGCGGTACAATGTTGATCAATTTTCTACGTTGGGATTAGCGTTGAACTCGCAAATATTTTTCAGGCCGTTTACCGGATTTGGAATTGGATTACAACTATACGGTAACTGGAATCCAGTTAGAACCATGGCAGAAATTTTACTATCTGTTCAGATTCACAACAAATGAATTACCACACACATAAATAGATAGGGCAGCTATCTCAATATTAAATGCAAACTAACAACGAACATTAGAAAATTTATTCTGCAAGAATAGATAATCGTCATCGCTGGAAAAATTAAAAGAGAAAAAATGTCTAAATTATACTTATTAGTAGTGTTTCTGATATTGTTTCAGAATTCTAAAGCGCAATTCTACACCGATAACATACAAAATCAAGTGCCATACGCGTTATTTTCGGACCCGGAACCGACAAACCCACTTGACCCAAACTTATATCATTGGAGTGAAATAACCGCTGCAGTACAACGAGTGCGTATTTTTGTTGCGGCAGGAGGCCCTGCATCTTTATATGTACAAAAAGACAATTCATATTTTAGCTTCAATACGTTATATTCTTTTGTGGGAGAAATGAGTCGACTAGAAATGAGTTACGATGGTGGCACTTCGCAGGTTATTGTGAGTAGTCATTCTACAACTTCCAATTGGGTATCAACAGGTTCTTTGAGTTTGGGTAAACATTCATTGAGCGTTACGTGGTGGGATATGGCTCTGAATCGCTATGACCGCAATTATGATCTATATGTTGTTCCTCAAAGCCAAAAGTTTTACATAGATGACTTTGGGAATACTATAACTGCATGGACCGGAAATGGAAACACTGGTAAGCCAATAATTATTTCTGAGGGATTTGACCCATATAACAAAACCTTTTCCGAGTATTTAAGATTTTCGGGAGATGCCTTATTTACGAAGTTATTGAGCAATGGGTACAGAATATACTTTATAAATTATTATTATAGCGCACATGATATAAGATATTCTGCGGCAGTATATAATTCTGCTTCAAAATATATATCTACCCTGACAGGGAATACTACAATGATTGCAGCCGGAATAAGTATGGGTGGGGTTATCGTAAGATATGCTCTAGCAAAAGCCGAAACTGACGGGACAGCATTACCTTTTACAAAATTTATTTCTATTGATGCACCACAGCAGGGCGCGGTAATCTCTTTGCCATTACAAAATTTTATTAAAGATAATTCGGACGCAGATGATTATAGTAAATTTGCATTACATAATATAGCCGCCTCACAACTATTGAACCAGTATGCATACGAAGGGACTGCTCACAACGATTTTTATAATGAGATGAAGAATCTTAATAATGGCTTAGGATATCCTAAGTTAACTCTGAATATTGGAGTCTCTTTTTCAAACGGTAGTCCTAATCCATATACAGGTAAGTGGTTAGATATAGTATATACCGGCGTATTGGGTACGGGTTTCCATGGTTTTTCTGGAAATTTTGATCTTACAGACGAAGAAAAAGTTGCAGGCTCTTATTTACCGCTTTCCATGGTGCAAAATGATCCGGCAACTGTTTTCTGGGGACATTATTCTACAACGCTTCATGACAAAAGTCCAACATTTATTCCATATGCAAGCTCATTAGATTTAGATCCTGTTAGTCATGCTTCAAAATTTGATGAGACTATACAAGCAGACTCTAATCATTCTCATGACGAATTTCCTCCAGAGATAATTGCCGTTTTGTTTAATAGCCTCACGGATCCACCTCTCACAATTCAGCACTCATTTGTTGAGCAAAATACAATGGAAACTGAACCGCCTCATTACGATTATAGTGCATTATTATTAGCTCCGGCCACCATTTTAAATAATGGTATAAAGCAATATTTTAGATACTGGAATGATGGCATTTTTGTAAACCCTCGAAGGATATATCCTATCACAAATACAACTTTTACCGCTGTTTATAAGGCAACCCACTTATCTTCAACTGCCACTGGATTTAGCAATAACAGTCAGCGTAAAATAGTGAGAACAAGAGACGGTGCAATTCACATAGTTTACGAGAGTATGGGACGGATCTGGTATGAAAAGAGTACTGACAATGGGTTGACTTGGACGATAATGAACAACGGGCAACCTCTTGGCAGTGAATTCGCAACATCACCTTCGATTGATTACTATGCCAGCGACGTTGCAATTGTCTGGCATGACATTGGGGCATCCGCAATTTTCGTAGCCTTTTTCCCATATTACAGCATAATTCCTATCCAGGTAGTTGCAATGACATATAGCGCTTATAGTGCAACAAGCGTTCATCCGGTTATCGTTTGGGGAGCAGATGGCTGGGGAATGGTAGTTTGGGAAAAGGGATGTAATATAAATAATATATTAGGGCTGGGATATACAATCTTTCAAATGAGAAACTGGATCGGTTTTCAATGTGTAATGTTACCAGAAGGTTTCGTACCCGGCAGCAGTGCAAACAGTACTAATCCAACGATCTCAGCTACAAAAAACAGTTCACAGCAAATATACCACCTGGCATGGCAGGAAAATAATGGGACTTCTTCTTCCTCAATTCTTTATCGGAACTGTTCTGTTGACTATATGAGGAATACTGTGTTTGGATCTCTTAACAATCTTTCTGATGGTTCTGGATTGGATACGCATATAAACCCCTCATTGGTTGCATTTGGAGATGGGGCAAGAGTCTGCTGGAATGGGACAATAGATGACAATAACTATGTGGTATTCCATGATCCTGGAAATGCGTCACGGTATTGGTTTTTTTACGGTGTTGTAAACGGTCCAACTATAGCCAAGCAATCGACAATGGCTGATCCGGAAGTTGACAATTTTTATTGTTTCGGATGGTCAAAAGGAAGTTCTTCGGTATATGCTACTTGCAAGCTGGATGGTATGGAAAGTATTCCGGGCTTCACCGGACCTGACGTGAAAATGGTTAACGGTTATTCAACAAATACCACCGCTCCCGACGGCATGAGCGCAATGAACTTCAAAAACGCAACCCTTCCTTATTCGTTTGCTTATAGTGCAACATTACCGGTTTCCGGCCCAATTATCCTTGATAAAACAAGCGGCGACAATGGTATCAGAACAGGCCGAAAGGGTCTCATCCAGAAAGACTCTGCACAGTTTTCGTTTTCACTGGGCGATATTGCCTGCGAAAACAAACAGATCGGGTTTAAACCAATGTCCCCTGAACAACGCATCGAGAACCTTGGCGATCTTAATACCTGGGTACAGACTAAACCGTTCACGGTCACGGACAAATCAACCCTGTTATACAGTATTCAGTTTGGTGTCAACGATACGAATAAAGCGGCTAAGGCTCTTGCCGACGGGAAGGCCGTTTCTTTCACGGTTCAGTTGATTGATGATCTGACAAACCGTGTCATTTGGGATTGCGATAAAGTGATCTACGACCGTTCACGGCTGCAGCAATACGATAACCTGGCCAATGAATTAAGCATGGATGGTATTGGGGGAACCAAAACCGTTCGCCTCGCGCTTAAAGTGGCCGCCGACAGCACGGCAACCTGTGTTATGGCAGATATGTTCGCGCAGGGTTCCGTTCTCGCAAAAGCCAGACTTAACAAAAAGGTTCTTGGCGCGGGCGTAAAAATAACCTCGTATGCAATTTCCCAAAACTATCCCAACCCGTTCAACCCCACAACGGTTATCAACTATCAACTTCCCAAAGCAGGTCGTGTAACGTTGCGCATATATGACATGCTCGGTAAAGAAGTGATCAAACTGGTTGACGAAGAAAAATCCGCAGGCAGCTATCAGGCAGAGTTCAACGCCTCACACCTCGCAAGCGGCGTCTATTTCTACCAGATCGAATGCAATGATTTCAAGGCGATAAAGAAAATGACATTAATCAAATAACGACCACTGATTAACCTGATTCATGTGATTTCCCTGATACGATTGCATCAGGGCGATTACTCTTCAGGTAAGTGGCTGTTGCATAATGCATTCAGCGCAAAATTCTGCTTTGTAAAGCTTGTTTATAGGCGCTAATCTTAAGATTGCCCCGCACACGGGATGAGGCACTTCGCCCGATGCGGGCTCGCAATGACTTTTTCTTTGTTGTGCAACAGCCTCGTAATGTCAGGTGACATATTTCGCAGTTGTTATTTGTTATTCAAAGTGCCTGCGTCCTTTCAAATCAAAGCCGTCCTTCCGGGCGGCTTTGTAATTTTAAAGATTGTACCAAATGAACCCATTACCTTAATGCTGCGTGGTACGTCCTTTTTAACGACTGATGGATACTTCTTTCTGATATTGGCAGCTTAACCACTCACCTCACATAGTATATTTCATCCTTGGCGCGGCGAGCGAGTCCTCGATGGCAGCGTTCGGGTATATCTCCAGCTCAAATTTGGTGGGGAAAAGCGATTTAGCGGGTATCGCCCGGATAACGACCCTGCCGGCAATCAGTTTGGAGCGGATGGAGAATATGCCGTTTTGCTCGTCATTAAGCAAAATATCCACTTTGTCAGCCCCTTCTTCTATTATATATCTGGTTGTTCCTTTGCGAAAGGGGGCCTTGAATCCCCAGGCATTAACCGGTATAGCGGTTATCGTTGCCGTAGTCGCTCCATCGGCATAGAGCACATCCCTCGTAACATCAAATTTGGTTTCATAAATGCTGAACACATAGTTGAACAGCACAATAGCCAACAGAAGTGTCCCCATCACAGAGCCGAATATAATCCACATACGTTTTGTCATTGTTAATCGATTTGTTTGGTTCGTTTTAGTCGTAAAATATGTTTTCTGAGGCTCTCGATTATCTCACCAACAATAAGGTCCGGAGCCCCGTCGAAGTGCTGGGACTGCAGCCGCATATCACACTGATCGTTAACATAATCAATAGCAATGAATTGACCGCTTTCTGTCAGCACCAATTCGGTGGAGAAGAAGTCCAGACCGGTAAGGCGGGCAATTGTTTTGGTAAGCGGGAACAGTTTTTTCAGATTATATTGCCGTATTTCTTCCGGTGTAAGTATTGCATAGCAGTGAGTCAGGTCATCCCACCATGTGGGAATTGGTTTTCCGAAAGCCCAGAAGCAACGGAACCATGCCCGTCTCGAGTCCAGCATCGCGGGATAAATTTTTTCCTGGAGAATGTATTTGTCGTTGCCGAAGTTATTGCGCTCATAGAGAATTTCCTCAAGAGATTCGGCACCGGTAACCACCCCGGTCCCTCCTCCCGTGGTGTTGCAGGGTTTTATAATAAACGGTCTGCCCAGGTTTGCAAGGTCACTTAACGAAAGATATATCTCGTCCGTATGGCTTTTGGGGGGGATAATGATGGAGTGAGGAACATGAATGCCCCCGGTGATAAACTCCAGGTGCATGGTGGCTTTGTCAATCGCATGTTGAACCCGTTTGTATTGATTCAACATTATGGTTTTCCGGCGGACGATCATTTTGCCGAGTTCGCCAAAATTGTCATCAACATCCCATGCGCGGTCAAGATAGGTACGGAAGCCGAGCGAGCGTTCGGAAACCCGTTCAGCAACCTCATAGATGTTATGTTCACCAATAATAAAAGTAGTCAGCCCGTTGGCCTGAAGGTCGCGCTCGATGAGATGGATGAAATCTTTATCATATTCCCAAACGAAGGCTAAACCTAAGTCAAATTTTTCCATAAATTTTAGTTATTTTTACAAAATTAATCGATAATTACTATATTACCAACGGTTCGGAAAGAGTCAACCCGCGAATCGGGCAAAGCACGGCGAACCCGGTAATGTTGATTTAACCCTAATCTTGCATTAGAAGAAGACATAAGCGATAACTTACATAAGTATCAGGTAGTACGCCATCCCTCGCCCTTTGGGCAATGGTGTCAACTTAACGACTCAAGGTAGTCATTGCGAGACTTTTCTTGCGAAGCAAGTCGAAGCAATCTCACACATTAACCTGGCAGAGTGCCATATTATAGATTTGAGATTGCTTCGTCGATGACTCCTCGCAATGACAAAACGAGAGTTTTCTCTCTTAAGTTGACACCATTGCCCTTTGGGAGAGGGAATGAGGGTGAGGGCCTTAGTCTTAATAAATTCAAGTACTTATACGAAAAGATCGTTTTTATTGCATTTTTCGGGTCTGGCGGCCTGATCAGTCAACGGAAAATTAATTCCGTGTAAGAACCGGTACCGGTTGTACAATCAATCTGAAATCGACAGTGACAAATTACTTAATATATATGGGAATGCATGGCAGAATTGGCAGAAATTCCTGAAGCAAAGGAGCCGTTTGAAAAGCGAGTGGCTGTCACCATTGCATAATTGCAGTAGTGTTGGCAATTATTTCCGGCGGGAAATTGCGGTGCCAAGGTTTTATCATTTCTGCAAATTGCGGAAATTCCTAAATTAGTTTTGGGATGTGAATCAGGAATGCGGCCATTGATTTGAATGAAGGGGTATTCAGGCAAATGCAGTGCGTCTGGCAATATACATTGAAACAACAACATTGAAATTGAACGGAAAAAGTATTTGAAAAAGTTTTATGCAGCGGCTTCGCTGTTGATCTCACTGGTTTATGCGGGCTGTGGATCGGCTCCCGCAACCGTAAGCACCGATGACAGCAAAAAAACAGCCGCAGTTGCGGAAATTGCCTACCGTGAAGCCATGAACCATTTTGTGGACGGGACGGCTGCCGAAGCGAAGGGCGATTTTGCGGGCGCCATCATCGAATATCAGGATGCACTGAATTATAACCATTCGGGAGGCATATACTATTCCATTGCAAAGAACTACCTCTTTTTGGGCAAAATGGGCGCTGCATTGCAAAATGCAAGGGCTGCTGTGCAGATCGATTCAACAACAACTGAGTATCTGTTGCTTCTTCAGGAAATATATTCTTCCGCGCGTCTGCCCGACTCTGCCGCCATTACATTGGAGAAAATACTGCGGATTGACTCAACCGAATCAGATGCTATCTATAAGCTTGCAAAGCTCTATGAAACCACGCGGCCACAGCAGGCAATAACGCTCTATAAAAAACTGCTGAAGAGCATTGGTCCGGAATGGACAGTGCTGGTGCGCGTGGCGGAACTCTATGAACGCCTGGGTGATTTGAACGGTGCAGTGGCCACCATGGAAGAGCTGCTGTCTCTGGATCCGGAGAACAGGAATCTGCAAAAACTGCTTGTTGATTATTATGTGAAGTCGAAGAAGTTCGATAAAGCCCAGACGTTGCTGGATGAATTGTTGGAGTTATATCCGGAAGATGACGAAATAACTCAGAAGAAGGGCGAGGCATTAATTGAACAGGGCAAAATATCCGATGCAGCGCTATACTATCAAAAGATGCTTGAAAAGCCTGAGATAAGCCTCGATGCGAAGATCCGTATCGGTGCTTACTTCTATATGGTAGCGGTAAAAGATTCAACGCTGCTGGGATCAGCTTCGCAAATATTTGAAACGATCGATAAAGATACAACAGACTGGCAGGTTAAAATGTACCTGGGAGCCATCGCGGTTCTCAACCGGAAGGATTCCCTCGCGCTTTCCTATTTTGAAACTGCTTCGGAGCTGGCCCCCTGGAACGCCGAAGCCTGGGTACGTCTGGGAAGTTTGTTGTTTGACAGCAAACGATATAAGGATGCAGTAACCACACTTAGCCACGTTGTTTCCAAATTTCCCGAAGACATGGGGATCAATCTTATTCTTGGCCTTTCCTATGCACAGTTGGAGCAGTTCTCCGACGCCGCGCCACTCCTGGAAAAGGCAGTAGAAATCAACCCAAAGGACTTGAACGCTCTCGGAGCTTATTCCTATACATTGAATAAACTTAAAGAGTACGACAAGGCAATTCTCTATATTCGAAAAGCCCTGGAGATTGATTCAAACAATGTTGATCTCATGGCAAATCTTGGCCTCATATATGATGACCGTGAAATGTGGAAAGAATGCGACAGCGTTTATTCGGCAGCTTTGAAGATCAATCCCGATAATGCACTGATCCTTAATAATTTCGCCTATTCACTTTCGAAACGCAGCATTCGTCTGGAAGAAGCCCTCACCATGGTTAACCGTGCATTGGTAAAGGAACCGTCAAATTCGGCTTATCTCGATACCAAGGGCTGGATATTTTTTCAACTGCAAAAATATCCCGAGGCAAAAAAGTTTATTGAGGAATCGTTGAAAGTAAGCGGCGACCGTCAGGCAGTTATGGATCACCTTGGCGACGTAGTGTATGCTATGGGGCAAAAAGAGGAAGCGCTCGAAATCTGGAAACACGCGTTCGAGCTCGATAAAACCAATAACGATATTAAACAGAAAATTGAAAGAGGAAAACCTTGAGCCACAAACTGCGATTAATTTTAATAACTCTTTTTTCGACAGCTCAACTGTTCCTGTTGACAAACTGTTCCGCACCGCAAAAAACCGAAACCTTCGAAATACTGTCTGCGGAACGGCTCATTAATAAGCTTGAAGCAAACCGCCGCAAGATCCGTTCCTTCGAAGGAACCGGCTCACTCAATGTGAAAACACCAACCTTCGACAACGGGGCGTCATTCAAAATCGTAATTCAAAAACCGGACTCGATCTATCTGTCCATCTATGGCCCGTTCGGCATAGACCTGGCACAGATACTGGTGACAAAGACAAACTTTACTTTTTATGAGGCGCTGCATAACACTGCTTATACCGGCAAGCTGAGCAACGATATCCTTAAAGAGATATTTAAGATCAATCTCCCGCTCAGCGATCTCCTTGATGCATTCACCGGGGCGGTTAATTTCAGCTCACGGCTCTATAAAGAACCAACCTTTTTTGATATTGTTCAGGATAAATATCTGCTCACCTATGTTGACTCAACAACCAAGACGCTTACGCGCTATACTGTTGATGTTAAAGACCTGAGTGTGCTTTCCAGCAAGGTAGAAGATTTTAACGGCAACGTTCTGTTGCAATGCGAGTATTCCTCGTTTGTTATTCTCGAAACGGTTTCGGCACCAAAAACCATTTCCGTTAAACAGGAAAAACGCAAAGAATATATTGACATAGAGTACAAGAATGTTTCTGCCAACCGGAAGAATATTAAAATCGACTTTGCCATTCCCGAGAATGCCGATATCATAAAATGGAAAGAGTAACAACTCTTCTTATTCTTTTTGTGCTCTTCATTTCCCCGGCGGGCGTGGCACAAAAAGCGAAGACGGAAGCGAAACAAAAAGAACTTTCGCAGATACGCAATGAAATTCAATCAATTGAATCTCAACTGCATAAAATGAGCGCGAAGGAGAAGAAAACCTACGCCGCAATTGAGAAATTCAACAAACAGATATACCTGATCAACAAACTGGTGGCTTCACTCAGGGAAGATGAGGAAGCCAAGGAAGAAGAGATTCAGACAATCCAGGGGCAGAGCAATTCCCTGCAGGCTGAACTGGAAACCTTAAAAAGAAATTATTCCCGCTATGTTGTTGCCGTTTATCAGAAGCTCTATCAAAACAAACTGCTCTATTTCCTTTCCTCAAACTCCATTTCGCAGGGACTTCTCCGGCAATATTATTTGAAAACGTTCTCAAACCGCGGCAAGAACGACGCTGACCGGATATTGCGGGCGCAAACAGAATTGCATTCACTGGAAGAACAATTACGGCGTGAAAAAAACATCAAGCAGGCCATCATTGTTCAAAAATCCGGCGAAGAAAATTCTCTTGCAAAAAAGGCGGGCGAGCAACAGGTGATGCTCAAGCGGATCAAAGGCGACAAGACACAACTGACCAAAGAACTTGAACAAAAACGCCTCGCCGAACAAAAAATACGTGATCTGGTTTCACGCCTTATTGCCAGGGACAAAGAGCGTGAACGGCAAAAAGAATTTGCGGAAACAGCCCGTCAGAAAACAGCAGATAAAAAGTCTCCTTCCACCGCGAAAGAAAAGCCGGTGGTTAAACATACTGCGCCGGGTCCTGTATCCGGGGCCGTGGCTTCGTTGCGCGGTAAAATGGGATGGCCGGTCAATGGAAGCATTGTTAAACATTATGGCGAGTCACGCAATGCTTCAACAAACACGGTGACAATAAATTACGGCATTGATATTAAAACCTCGCCCAATGCGGCGGTGAAGAGTATTTATTCGGGTGAAGTCTCCGCAATTGAATGGCTGCCCGGCTACCGCACCATCGTTATTATTTCACACGGTCATGAATTCCGCAGTGTTTATGGAAACCTGTCAACGGCAAGCGTGCATGAAGGACAAAAAATTTCCGCGGGAGAGGTGATCGGGTCAGCGGGCTCGGGTCTTGAAGGCGCGTTGCTGCACTTCGAACTGTGGAACGAACGGCAGTCACAAAATCCCGAAATATGGCTGGCGAGGAAATAAAAACAGTTGTTGTGAAAGTTCTCCCCAGGAATTAAAGCAGCTTCAATTGTGTCACCTCCGGCTGTGCATTGGACCCTGCTTTCAGTCTCTGGACCTCATCATACTTTTTTTTCTTTTTATGTTGCAGATAAATCTCTCCTGCTTCATCATATTTGCCTAGTTTCACCAACGCATCTGCTATCTTTAGTTTGTTCTTTCCATGTCGGTTGTACATTTCAAGAGCGTTTGGATAGTCCTGCAACTCGAAATAGATATCCCCGGCTCTGCTAAAGTTTTTCAATTTGATAAACAGGGCAATTGCCCGTTGATACTCCTTCGCATCCAAATAATAGAATGCGGCATCGTTAGTCTGTTTTATGGATTCACAATATTCAGCCAATTTCAGGAATTCCCTGTTCTCATACAGAAATTCCCTGATGGTGCTGAACGATTCGTTTTTTATTAACAGTTCAATGGCTTTTTCCTTATTCGCCGAATGTATGAACAACAGATAGTTACTGTTATTAACTTCAAGGGTTGAAAGCAATTGCAGCAGTTCTGCTTCCTTTTCAAAAACATATAAACCAAGAACGGTTAGTTCGTTGGCGTGCTCCGGATATCCGGAAACCTCGCTTCGAAATTGTTCTTTGATGTTGCTGAATGCTTTTTTGCCTATGAATTTTATTCGCCGGATATATTTGTACAAGGCATTATAATGGCGGCTTTTTTTGTAAAATTCGCAAACCTTTCCAATATAGTACTCGTCTCTGTCTATTTTACTTAAGCGTTCTGCCCATATAAACATTTCCTCCTCTGATGAATTGTTTTGGAAGTATTTGTCCATAACCGAAATCAGCTTCGATTCATCATCAGTAGTCATCGGCGTAGACCATCTCTCAAAAAGCTCCGGATCAGCGCCGAACAAAACTCTTGCACACAAATCAGGCTTATTGCTTGAAAGACAGTATCTGGCAACGGCTCCAATCCCAATATATTTTAAACCGGACGTCCATATTTCAATGGCTTTATCGTATTGGTGCATAAGGACGTAACAAACCCCTGAATTATAGTCCTGATGATCGATTAAGCTGCATTGCAGTGCCAAATCAAAATTTCCCTTGGAAAAGAACTGTTGGCCAACTTCATGTATATTGACTTTATGGGCGACTGATTTTGCGCATTGGTAATCATCTTTGCGGTCTTCCTGCGATTGGATAAAACAGGTGAAAGCGTTGGTATAATCTTTTGCCAGAGCATAATTTGAGCCTGCGGCGATGTAGTTCCCTGTTTTTTCAAGGAGGTGAGCAGCCTCGGAAAATCTCTTTAACTGTATGCAAGCCTTAACAATCCCTTTATCATCACCACTGGCCTGGTAGGCAAGATATGCCAGTGGATATTGTTTAGCGTTGAAAAATTCGGTTGCCTGTTCAAGTAGTTTTTCAGGCGAATAATTTTTTTTCAGGAGTTTGATTGCATTGGCTGTGTCCTTTCCCTTCGCATAATACATCAGCAACATGGTTACATTGTTTGTCCTCTGATAAAGATTTATCAGACGGGAAGTGTTTTTTGCTTTTTTCCAGAACGTTTCCGCTTTTTCATAGTCTTGAATTTTTTCAAACAGTTCTGCTGCTTTTTCATATTTTTTGGCTTTGCCATGGAGTGGTGCCGCCTTATCAAAATGTCCGGCCAATTCATAACTCTGTGCTGCAAGTTCATGCTTTTTGAGCTTTACATATATATCTGCAGCATTTACGTAACTTTTGTTTTTGAGGTAATATTCGGCAGCTTTTGGCAGATCCTTTAACGCAAAATACAGATCGGCAAGTGCTGCATAATTGTGATCCCTTTCAAACACTTTCAATCGGCACTGGTTTGCTTGCTTTACGTTTTCCAACACGATCCACAATTCGAGGGCCTCAGTAAATGCATCACATTTTTCATAGTAGCGGGCCGCTTTCTCCAAATCACCAAGTGACTCAAATCTTTGTGCTGCCTCGCGGAAGTTACCTTTCTTTTCGTAATAAAAGGCCTCTGCCGTGAAGAGCTGATCCTTAACCCCGGCGTTTTTATAACATTCAATCGACGCCAGATAATATTCCCGTTCAAAGTAATAGTTGCCCTGTTCAAGCCATTCTTCCGGGGTGGAAAGCACATTCCAGATGTTGTTGATAAATTCCACATCGTCCGAGATGACTACTTTTTCACCTATACGTGAATTCTTCCAGATCACCGAGGCACTGTGACCGTCATAGATAAGCAAGTCCTTTTGTGCCCTGGTTATGGCTACATACAGCAGATTTATTTCATGCGTAATTTTTGCAGCGTGAATCTGGGAATGCGACTCCGATAAAATGTTGTCCCAAATATCGGACGTTTGTTTTTCGCTGCAGAATTTCCACAGGAAGACGGTGTCGAACTCAAGCCCTTTTGCTTCACCGATTGTGAAAATAAGCTCGGTTTCCAACAATGCTTTTAAGATCTCTTTTTCCTCTTCAGTCCTTACCAATATTGTTTTCCCCGCACCGGTAGTGCGCAGATTATTGATAATTTCGGATTCAGGAAGCCCCGCCACTATAACCGGAGGACGATTCTTGAATTTCCAGTCCTCCGGCAGTTGATCGGAGCTCAACCCGAGTAATTCTGTTTTTATTTCGAGAAGGCAATTTGACAATTCGACAATGCTTCCGGAGCTCCTGAAATTCAGGTTAAGAAAATTTATTTCCGGAATTTTGAGGTTACGTTCATAAAAATGTTGCTTTAATTCCTCCCACCGGAATCCGCTGGGGTTAATTATCTGCTTGGTATCGCCGGTCAAAATAAGATTGAGCGGGTTTTTAACAAGGTAAAACAGTAGATCGTGTTGTATGTCCGTAAGATCCTGCACTTCATCGCAGATCACAAGGTCATATTGCGACTCTGCCATATCTCTTTCGTTAAAAACCGTAATGGTTTCTTTGGTAAGATCGAGCTCGTCCCAAAGAGCAGACGTCTCTAATTTATCCTGATACCATTCAAATATGCGGTAAATCTCTTTCCGGTCAAGATTAAAATTGGGGGCCTTCTTTTTCCCCATCATTTCATACTCAAGAAAGGAGAGGTATTTCTTTTGAGTGAGCTCCTTTTGTTTCGAAAACAACTCAAGAATATCCACGAAAATCGAAATGGACTTCTCCGGTTCAGTCAAAATGAAAGGCCCAAAGTTTTTTAGAAAATCCTGGAAATTCAGGCGGGAATATTTTTTTATCGAATGCTCTATCCGTGCAGATGATTCCAGGTTTGAGAAGATAATGAACTGCCGCTGGAGAATGCTGATGAATCCGGTGTCAAGCTTTTGTGCCTGAATCTTTTGAATTGCTGTTTTGAAAAGCCTCGCATTTAACTGGGGCAAAGCTCCTTTAATGATGGCCCGGAACTCTTCCCAAAGCAGCGGGATATCAAACCTGGCAATGTTCCTGTTTTGTCTGATGAGTGTTGAAAAGCGTTCAAAGGTGATCTCGTTTTCGGGAAGAAACTTATTGCTGAAGCGGTTAACCGTATGAAGGCAGAATTCTTTATACGTAAAAAAATCAGGATGGACATAGCTGCCCGCTGATTTATCTGAATTCAGAAGTCCGGCATATAACCGCTCGGCAGCAATCTTGAGATAGTTATTGTAGGTTATAAAGAGCTTCCTGAGGCTGCTTAGAGGCTCTTTCAGCAAATAATATACTCCAATTGTTGTTTTACCGCTTCCTGCCGTCCCGGAAAGCAATAGAGGCGGTGGGGTTTTCATAACTTCAATTTGGATCGGAGTAAGGTACAGGTAAAGATCAAAATCATCCCGGGTATAAAGCTCAATTCGTTCCCAATCGGTATCGGTAAGGGTGTGCCACTTTTGTGAGCCGGCATCGTCCGCTATTTTTTTTGTGATATATTCCTGAGTATAATGGGAGTCATCCAGATCATCAAGAATTAACTCCTGCGTGTCACTCTCGCAGAGCGGTTTGAATTTCAGGAAGGGGGCGTTGGACGGAATAACTGTCTTGCTTTTATTTGAAATATCATCATGGGATACAATGCCCCATATATAAATTATTGCGTCTCGGTTGCCTGCTGAACCATGGATTGACTCATCAATCCCCAAGGTAAAAATTATGCGGTTACCCCTGTCTAAACGGGCTTCGAAAACGCTTCGGTCTTCCGGAGTTCCTTTAATCTTTTTAACCCGGACACCATTATCCCACATTCCGATCTCAAGAAATTCGAGCTGTTTCTTAAGCCGTTTGCGGTATTCCTGAGGCTGGCGCAACAAGAATTTTTTAAATATATCATTGATGAGAATTTTGGTAGTAATGGTATACCTGGATTATTGTGAAATTTACAGGCAAATTAAGAAAATATGACCGTTTTCCCATACCAGTGTTGCTATTCCCGGGGAGTGTTTCAATTTCTTCTAACAATTTTTGGACATCAGAATTCTTTGGTTAATTTTACAGATAAATTCAATCTGCGTTTATATATCAGGCACGCAATTATTATACCTTGCTTGTCTGTTGCAACGTAACCTGAAGAGCTTTTAAATTTCGTAGGATCACTTTATGAAATGCGTACAATGCGGTAATGAGATTTTATCTTCCGGCGTAACTGACGGTGAGTATATGTTTTGCAATAATTTGTGTAAATACGTTTGGCGGGAAGGGGGGCATGAAAATCCTGCTATAAAAATGAATTTTGGTGACAGCGGCTCAGGGCTCTTTCTTAAAAACCTCGACTTTGTTATTTACCACCCAAGAATACAAAACAAAAAACTGTTGCTTCGCTCAAGTTATTGGGTCGGCCCGAAATTGTATGCAGATGACCAAAAGCTTAAACCGGTTTCAAGGACGTTCTTCAAGAAAACGAAAACCTATAGGCTGGCGGATTCAGAGAGTGCAAACTTTGAGGTGAAGGTAAAAAGCAGATGGATGGATGCAATTCCGGAAGTCTACATCGATAACAAAAAGATAGAGTTTGCAGCCCGCCTAAATGTTTTTGAGTATATACTTCTCTGGATACCGCTGCTGTTGGTTATTGTCGGTGGACTTATTGGTGGACTTATCGGCGGTGCGGCAGTATTTACCAATTCCATTTTGTTGCGTAAGATACGTCATACCCTGTTGCGCTACTTCATGGTCGTGGTTACTATTGTTTTGGCATATGTCATTTTCGTCAGCATTATCATTAAGATTGCGCCATTTACGAATGAAATGCAGTTTAAACTTGAGCAGTCCTTTCCTGTTGGGGTAGGAAACCCGAAAACAGCTCCGTTAACGCGACACATCTGGAAAATGGTAAAAGTGATCGGTGCGGATAAAAGGGAACACACCGATGCAGGTTTCCCTGGTATTGGAAGTCAGTGGTATTTCTTCGAGAATTTCCGCATTGCGGAAAAAATTCCTGGCGGACTGATGGCCTATGGCAAGTGGTCGGTTGATCCGGAAGTAAAAGTATTAACAGATAATTTGAGCGGGCAGGAAGAAAGACTGGCGATAAGCGAACTGAATGACACCGAGATGATACTTACGCTTAACGGTGTGAGTTTGTATTATGCTGCGGTGTGGTAATAAAGCCAGGATGTCTCAAGAGTCAAACTTTTATCCCTTTTCTGCTGATGCGGTGAATCTTCACTCGGACAGCTGATGGAGTTATATATTTGTTTTTACCTTATTGCCAAAATTGCTAATTTTGGAATGTAACTAATGAGGCTTTTATATTTTTTTATGGGTGACAAATGACAAAAGTAATACTGATACTGCTCCTCTTCCTTTCTCCTTTAGTTTTAAGAGCACAAACAATAATGTTGCAATCCAATATTTGCTATACAAGTCCCTATGCCAATATAGATATTCACGAAAAAAGGAGTTCGCCGGAAATCCCAAGCCTGGGAGTTTTTTTTGATGGCGGATTGCTCTATAACGGAAGCGTGTATTTTACGCCTTTCAATCTTAAGGATTGCAGAGCATCGGTAGTGTTTGGTTTTATTTATGAACATGCAACTTTATCAGCTACATCCGACGGTATTGATATGCTTGGACGCGAACTTTCCATCGACAATAAAGGGCTTTCAATAGGCGCTTGGTTTAAGCCATCCATGGAAGTGAGTAATTTTCTGCTGATGCTAAACGTCGGCTATATCTTCAAATCATATGCAGGTACAAGTAACTTGAACAACGACCTGTCCCTGAAACCGGAATATACCGATGTCTCGGCGATCCGATTGGAGGCTGGTTGCATGTACCTTAATCCCTCTGCCGTTCCCGTTTCCTTCCAGTTGCTTTTTTCATATGACTTTGGAACCGTCACGCGGGGCGAGATTAAATATTACAGTGGCGGGAAATATATTGGCAAACTGATCCCGACTGGCGATCTGGTCCTGCCCGGGAACTTCTTTACCCTGAGGCTCGGTTTATCTTACCCATTGTATTTATAAAGGAAGGGATCACAATGAAAATGCGATTATTCATTATAGTGTTTTTTGCCCTATCTCTTGCTGTTCTGCTCCTGTCGTGTACAAATGATGGTATCCCAACCGGTTACATTGGAGGGAAGGATGTTGATCCGCCATCAATAGATATCATTGCTCCCGAAGGTGTAACAGTCATTAAGGACACTCTTATTTTGAAAATCAGAATAGCAGACATCAACCAGATTAACTCAATCAACTTCAGTTTAACTCCTTCTGATAGCCCCCTTGGAGTAGAGTATATGGGGCATTCCGGGAATATATTCACCTATAAATTGAATGTGGCTTATCTAAAGGGAGAGTATACCATTTCGGTTACTTCCAGTGATGCCGAGAATAATGTGGCAACAGCCAGAATCAAATTAAATTTTTCGCCCATTATCCGTACTGTATATAAAAATAGTTCAACAAACAGCACTTCTTTGTCTGCTATAATCGAGGATAAAACAGGCCGGATTTGGATGGGCAGCAACAGGGGTTTGTTCTGCTATGTAAACAACTATCTGATTACCTCGCCCAGTGGATTTAATTTGCCCGCCCCTTCAATTTCTGCGCTTGCTGTTGACAGCAAAAATACTATCTGGATGATCTATAAACAAAAGTATGACAGTGAACCAGAGAAACTCGTGGCCTACAATGGCAGCAGCGTTGTCGGTAACTACTATCTGAAAGGAGTAAACGGCACAACCAACGATTACGCATATTCATGCCTCCAATTTGACAGCAACGACAGTTTGCAGGGAATATGCAGTTATTGGGGTTGGTCCGGTTGCTTTGCCTATAAGGACGAAAAATGGAATCTTAAGACAAGCACTTCTGCCAGAGGCCTAAAGATCGATAAGCTTAATCGTATTTGGACGTTTACAAGTTCAAAAGTAATTTATCAAGAGTCAGGCATCTCGTATGACGCTCATTACCCGGGCAGCTACTGCCAGCAATTGATTACAGATAATCAAAACAATGTGTGGGCTTTCGATTCTTATTATGGCCGGTCAAATAAAGTAATGAAATATTCCGCGGGCACCTGGACATCATACGACGTATTATCCGACGGAAATGAATTAAAAGGGTTTGCGGTTGATTCTAATGGACGCGTTTGGCTGTCTGGCGGCGGGTTCTTGTGGAAATACGACAGCAATATGAAGCTGTTACGAAAATTCCCTATGCTCGTTTCCTCGCTATTTGCCGATAACAAAGGAAATCTATGGTATCTTGATGAGTGGGGGATATATTACCTGAACGAAAACTAATTTGATAAAAACCGGAATTCAAAAGAAATACATCGACTGAAACCATTAATTAAGTGTAGCCGAATGAAATCAGCTACACTTTTTCTAAATAGTCCACCAGCAGCCTAACCCCAAACCCCGTCATATACGGCTGTGAGTATGAACTGAACTTGTGCGCCATTGCGGGGCCCGCGATATCCAGGTGTGTCCAGGGAATGTCTTCATTCACCCAGTTCTCCAAAAACTTCGCGGCGCTAATTGCTCCGCCCCATCTGCCGCCAATGTTCTTCACGTCAGCAACGTCACTCTTGTTAAGCATATGGAAATCATCCCATAATGGCAGCCGCCACAAACGCTCAAAGGTGTCCTGTCCGGATGCAGTGAGCTGATCTGCCATTGTATCGTTCTTGGTGAACAGACCGGCCACGAATTCTCCCAGTGCAACAACGCAGGCGCCGGTGAGTGTGGCCAGATCGATAATCGCATCCGGCTTTTTTTGTGACGCGAAGTGCAGCGCATCGGCAAGAATGATCCGGCCTTCGGCGTCTGTGTTGTCAACTTCAATTGTTTTTCCGGAGGACGTGGTTACAATATCTCCGGGGCGAAATGAACTTCCGGAAGGAAGATTCTCGGCTGAAGGAATAACGCCGGTTATGCGGACAGGCAGTTTCAACTGCGCCGCGGCAAACAGTGTGCCTGCAACAACTGCGGCACCTGACATATCCGCCTTCATCTCACCCATATCTGACGCCGGCTTAAGCGAAATGCCCCCGCTGTCAAAAGTGACGCCTTTGCCAACCAATGCAATGTGCTTCTTCGCACCACGCGGTGAATATTCCAATACAACCAATCGGGGCGGGTGAATGCTGCCCGAGCCAACCGCGAGAATGCCGCCCATTTTCTTTGCCTTCAGGGCTTTTTCGTTCAGGATGGTAACACGGACACCGGTTCCCGCAAATTGTTTCTTAATGCGCTCGGCAAGTGTATGAGGGTATAATACGTTTCCCGGCTCGTTTTGCAAGTCACGGGTAAACGCTACAGCCGTCATGACTTTGTTGCCTTTTTCAATGGCGGCTTTCAGTTCTTTCCTGTTGGATGCCTCAAAAGAAACATTAAGGGCTTGCGGTGCATCCTCACGCTTTTTGTACTTGTCAAAATCATAGTTGCCGTAGTGCAGGCCCTCAACACAGGATTGATATAATGCGATCGCGGATGCAAAGTGTTTATCGAACAGGGAATAGGCGGGTAGCTCGATATGAAGCGTATCGGCTTTAATGTCCGCAACGGCTTTCAAGAACCCCGCAAAGAAATTTCTGAAATAGTCCTTGGTAAATTCTTTATCTGCGGTCACTTTTTTGACAAAAAGATATTCTGCCTTTTGAGATGCTGCATGAAAAACTACCGGTGCACCATTTGCCTTCATGTTCTTCAGCACCTCAAGAGGAATTGTTACACCATATGTTGTTTTAATCCGGATGATAAAGGTTTTTTCTTTTACCCTATCGGTAAAAAAAACAAGCGTTGCCGCAATTTTACTGTTTTTTGCCGGAACTTTTTCCGTTGTGAGTTTAAGCTTATACATGTTGATTGGTTTCCCATTTTTCCAAAAAAGTTAGTGCGGCGGCGATCATCTCTTCTTTTACGTCTGCCATTACCTTGTCACGGATACGGATGCCTGATGCATTACGATGCCCGCCGCCGCCATAGGCAGAGGCAAATTCGTGAATGGGGATTGAACCCTTGGAGCGAAGACTAAGCTTGAATCCCTGCGGCAGTTCAAGAAATTTCATCCCTATCTTGACGGTTCCAACGCTCATTATCATGTTGACAAATTGATCGGTTTCATCTTCTTTGGTGCCTGTTTTCTTGAGAGCTCCCTGCGTGACCGTCATTACCCCTACTTGCTTGTCCTGACCGCGGTATTGAATGCTTTCCAGCGCAGTGCCCAGTAAAAGAAGCTTTCCGGCAGTGTTATTCGAGTAAATTTTTGTGAAAATTTCCATGGGGACCACGCCGGCTTCCACCAGTTCTGCTGCAATTCTGAACACATCGGCGGTCGTCCGGTCGAAACAGAACGAACCGGTATCAGTCATAATTGCCGCATATATGGGTTCCGCTAAGCGGTATGAGAGCTTCGCAAATCCGGAATGCTTGATGAAATCGAACAAGATATGTCCCGTAGCGCACGAAAGCGTGTCTGAAAACACGTAGTCGAACACTTCTTCAGGTCCCTGATGATGGTCTATGCAGATTTTTACACCCTTAATGTCTTTAAACAAATGAGCCATCTTTATCATACGGTCAACACGGTTGAAATCCAAGGCAATAAAGGCCCCGGCATTCCGGATTGCTTCATCGTGCAGGTCAGGGTTATAGTGCTCCACTACCTGATCTCCGTCCAAAAATTGCAAATAGCGGGGCGTTTCACTGCAATTGATGATCCGGACGGTTTTTCTGTTTTCGACCAGGGCGCGTTGAAGCGCGACGACAGAGCCAATTGCATCAGCATCTGGGTTCACGTGTGTGGTGAGGATGTAATTATCGTGTTTTTTGAGCAGTTCTGCCAGTTGAGTAACATTAATCATGAGCGTGCGGGTTTTCCAAAATTTAATGCGGTAAAATAGCAATTTTTTTGGATTGGGGGAGCAATATGCGCCTCATAGTCTCAGGTATAAATATAGTCATTGCCCTAAATAACAACTGCTGTCATAAAAGAAGAAAAGGGATCACGCCCCGATCAGGGCCCTGGGGGATTACGCGGGAACATCAGTTTTGATCAAATACTCACAAACCGCCCGATAAACCAGATCAACATCAAGCAATTTGATGCATTTATACTGCAAGTCGGTTCTTGAGCAGCTTAATGGCTTCGGAGAGTAAAAGAAACAGGGGGCGCATTCAAGATTGAGCGATACAATCTTATAGTCAGTTTGCCAGGGATGAATGTATGCCAGGTTTGTAGGGCCAATTATCGCGACTGTTTTTCTCTGCATGGCAGAGGCCACGTGCATCAGGCTGGAATCGTTGGTGACGAATACATTACAGCGTTCAATAAGTGCGGCCGATTGCCCGAGGTTGTCCAGTTCCGTCAGGATGCACTGTGCTGAATTGATCTCATTGTGGATTTGCTTTTTCAGTTCCAGTTCTTCCGGACCGCCGAACAGAAGGATGGTGGCGTTTTGCTCTTCGATCATCTTTTTCCCCAAAGCAGCAAATTTTTCCGGTTCCCATCTTCTCATGATATGGTTTTTCATCGTTGCACAACCAGGATGAAAACCAATAACAGGCGATGCATTTTGCAGATCATATTTTTCGATGAACGTATCAGCTACGGATATATCAACGGCACTCAGGGGAAAGCACAACGGTGGCTTTCCTTCGGCGGTAAAGCCGAGCAATTTTTCCATCTGCAGAATATTCTCTTCGACGTTATGAAGTTTGTCATTCTCGGTAATCCGCGAGGTGTTCAGGAAGCCTAAGTTCTTTGTATCCTTCCGCAGATACCGGACACCGGCTCTGAACCTTGCGCCGAGGAAAAACTGTATGATGTTATATTCTTTACGATTTGCAGGATAGACATTAACGGAATATTCATAGCTTCTGCTGAGTTTCATAATGAAGCGAATTGACTTAAATACGCCTTCCCCAAGAAAATTAAAATACATTACCTTGCTGAAATGAGGAAGCCGTTTATAGATATCCTCAACCCCTTTGAACATCACAAGAGCATCTATTTCGGCATCGGGGAAGCGTTTTTTTACTTCTTCCAATGCCGGCGTAAACATTAACGCATCTCCAATACCGGATAGGGCAAGCACTAAAATTTTCATTGCTGTTGCAGACTTCCTAAGCTCCCCAATTGTTCCATAGTGGAAATAACAGTCGTGTTATTGTTCATTATCTTCCTTCACTGCCGGTTTAAAAAATTTACTCAAATCCGGCTTGGGCCGTGGTTTATAATATTTTTCATGTAATGTTCTGAGCCTTGCCATTGACAGGGTATCAAATTCATCTTCATCTTTTTCCCGTTTAAGAAAAAGCTTAAGTGCATCCCTGTCCGAAGGGAGCATCTTGTTTTCAAACGCTTTTACTTCTGCAAGCAGTTTCTTTTGTTCGCGGTAACTCATAGTGTCTAGACACGAATTGTTGGCAAAATGTTTCCTGATTATATGAGATGATTCACATTGACTTTCATAAGATACGCATTTTGTCAAACATTTTTGCGCTGGAAACGCATGGTAATTTTTATTGAAAAAATGGTTAAAATATGCCGGACATACTGTGTAATAAGAGCGAATATTGGGATACTGGCTGATAAACACTACATTTGTGCAGAATATTTATTCCGATATGCAGAATACATGATACGTAAGACCGACGCTTCAACATTTGAATCATATCTTCGCGATGCCTCCAACTATTCCGGCCATTGCGATGCAGTGTATTTGCCTGAATCAGTTAATGAAATTGCTGCTCTGCTGCAGGATGCACAGAACATGGGAACCATGGTAACAGTCTCGGGAAATGGCACCGGACTCACAGGCGGAAGAGTGCCCGAGGGGGGTGCCGTGCTGGCGCTGGATAAACTCAATGTTGTTATTTCAATTGGAGCGGAATCCAACAGTGTAACAGTTGAGCCGGGTTTGTTGCTGGCCGATCTGATAGCCGCATTGTTGAAACAGGGAAAGTTTTATCCGCCCGACCCTACAGAAAAAAATTGCTTCATCGGTGCGACCATTGCCACGAATGCTTCCGGTGCAAGAACCTATGGCTTTGGAGCCACACGCCAATTTGTGGAAGCACTGGAACTTGTTCTGCCGGATGGAGAGTTACTGCGTCTCAGGCGCGGTGAACTTTTCGCAAACGGTTTATTCTTACAACTTCGTGCGGTTTCAGGGAAAGTATATACTGTTGAACTGCCGGACATAGCTATGCCTGCAGTGAAGAATGCTGCGGGCTATTACATTAAACCGGATATGGATGCCATCGATCTGTTCATTGGCTCAGAAGGGACACTTGGGGTGATCACTAAAGCAACTTTACGTGTGTTGCCGTTGCCTGAAAAACTTCTCTCCGCTGTTATTTTTTTTCAAACAGAAGACTCCGCATTTGCGTTTTGCGAGGCACTTAAGAAGATAAAAACTGACAGCAGAACGGGAACTCCGGCAACATTGCCGCGCTCTATCGAGTTTTTTGACGGAAATTCGCTGAGATTTATTTCCGAAAAATATCCACGCATTCCATCGGAAGCAAAAGGCGCAGTGTGGATTGAACAGGATTACACGGCCGGTCAGGAAGATGAACTTCTGAAACAATGGCAGGATCTGATCGCGGTTCACAGTGGTATGGAAGAAGCATTATGGTTTGCCTTTGATGAGGCAGACTTGGCGGAGATTCTGGAATTCAGACATGCCATATCATATTTGGTCAATGAGTATATAACACGAAATGGTTTCAGAAAGCTGGGAACGGATGCTGCAGTACCCGATGAATCATTCGCTGAATTTTACCGGTTTTGCAAGGAAACAGTCACTGCCTCCGGTTTACCGTATGTGCTCTATGGTCATTTCGGCAATTCACATCCGCATTTGAATATGTTGCCCCGGGATGAAAAGGAATTTGAAACAGGAAAACAGCTCTATCTGGAGATATGCAAAAAGGCAGTTGCGCTTTGCGGAACCGTCTCCGCAGAACACGGTATAGGAAAATTCAAACGGGATTATTTAAGATTGATGTATACGGAACAGGCGATTAAAGGTATGGCCGCAATAAAAAAAGTATTCGACCCCAACCTCATTCTGAATCGGGGAAATATTTTTTATGAATCGGATTTTCTGTAGGCAGAAATATCACCATGTCGGAGTTTGCAGTTTCGATTTTCGTGTCCCTGACAGAACAGGTTAATTATGAAAATATCCACAGGTAGGTTGAGCCCTGGCTCTGCTTAGTGTTTTTCTGCACTGAAGAAGTTCGCTATATTTAATAAGTCATGTTACGCAACGGTTCTAATTGACTTGCCACGAGCTTCAGCTCGTGGATCATTCGCACTCGCTGAATTCGGTTTTAACCTCAAATCTTAGCTCTGTCAGTGGCTAAAGCCAATATTCAGAAGGTACATCTATCCCACGACTTGTAAGTCGTGGTTATTCAATTTCTGGTTTTACATAACATAGGTTAATAAGTAATTTTAAAGTAAGTCTATAAAATCAAATGAAAATCAAAAAACAATTCAGGCATTCCAAGGGACGAAGCATTTGGAGAATTTTGCTCAACAACGAATCACTTCTTCTTGTTGAAGAACGGGATTTGAAAACACGGGAAGTGTTTTTTCAGGTGTTTGATCTTGCGACAGGCAGGAAGGTTATTGCCGATCTGCAGCTCCGGGAGAAGTTCTGGGTTGGCGTCGAATCGTTTAACGGCGATACCATATATTTTCACGGTTACAAAAAGCCCGATATGCCTTGGCATCAGGGGATATCCGCCTATTCTGTCCGGAAAAATGCTCTTCTCTGGGAGCATCCGGAGTATGTGTTTTCATTTATGGATGCCGGGACTATTGTCGGCATCCAGCAACAGTTCGAGTCTTCCAAATATTATGCAATCAGTGCGGAAACCGGCCATCTGACCGAAGAGCTGACTTTCGATGCGGAAACGCTTAAATCGCGGCGTGAAGAAGTGCTTGCCAGAGTTGATTATTCCAAATATGTGTTTCCCGTGCAGTCTGCTTTGGCGCCGGAAAGGGAAGAAACTCTCAGACAGCACATGAAAACCGGTCAATTGGCAGTTGAATCCCTATTCTTGAATGATGTTTTGTTGGTAACTTTGCAAGACGGTCCTGCCGGCGGGCCTTATAACCAGTGTCTCAAGGCAATTGATATTCCATCAAAAAAAGTTATATTTAACCAACCACTTAATGAAAATCAGAAAACAGTTCTGTTTGATTCGTTCTTTATTTATGACAAGCATCTTGTGGTCATCAAAAATAAAGAAGAAGTTCTTGTTTTTTCGTTGGTAATGTAAGCCGAGAGAAGTATGCAATTAACAAGCCAGGATAAAGGCGTTCTGTTGCTTTGTGCGCGGGAGTCGATTCAAACACTATTCAGCGGAAATCCATCCCCGGTCGTGAATTTTCAAATGTATCCCAATCTTACTGCACCCTGCGGTGCTTTTGTTACCCTGACCATAGAAAATGAACTTCGTGGTTGTATCGGGTATATGTCTTCGGAAGAACCACTGTTCAACACGGTATGCGAGGTGGCCAGATTAGCCGCGTCGGAAGACCCCCGGTTTATGCCGCTCCAGGAGGCTGAGGTGCCGCAAATCCGTATCGAGATATCAGTCCTTTCCCCACTCGAGCAACTTGTTGATTATAATGATATTATTATTGGAACGCATGGTCTCCTTCTTGAAGACCCCGAGGGACGGGGCGTGCTTTTACCACAGGTTGCCGTTGAGCACAAAATGAACACGACGGAATTTCTTTCGGCATTGTGCAACAAGGCTAATTTGCCATCAAATGCATGGATGAAGCGGCAACTGAATATATTAACCTTCACTGCGGAAGTGTTTAGCGAGCAAATCCATAGGAACCTTACCGGTGAAAGACGTTAGAGACCCGGCTGTAGCCGGAATGTTCTATTCGGGTTCTGAACGAAAGCTCTGTTCAGAGATCGCAAACCTCTTTGCGGAGGTTCCTGACACCACATCACTTAACGCAAATATTTTTATTTCTCCTCATGCAGGCTATATATATTCAGGACTCACTGCGTCACATTTGTTCGCACGGCTGCAGCGGGAACAATTTAAAACAGTTATTGTCGTTTCCCCAAGCCATCAAGAATATTTTCGCGGAGTCTCGGTCTATCCCGGCAGTGCCTATGCAACGCCGCTTGGTGATGTTGCCATAGACAAACAAAAAGCAAAGTTGCTTGGTGAGGAAAGCAAATTCATCTTCTTCGGTGAACAGGGCCATCGCAAAGAGCATGGCGTAGAGGTGCAGCTTCCTTTCCTGCAGTATGCACTTGGCCCTTTCTCCTTTGTGCCCGTGGTTATGGGTGCTCAGGACGAATACATCATTGATGAATTGGCGGAAAAACTTGCTCTGGTAATGGATGCCGATACCGCGCTTGTCGTCAGCTCTGACCTGTCTCACTACCATAAAAAAACGGTAGCGGATAAACTGGACTCGCGTGTTGCCTCGCATTTACAATCGTTTTCGCACGCCGCGCTTTATGATGAGTTGCAGCGGGGAACCTGTGAAGCATGCGGTGGCGGTGGCATTATTGCTGCCATGCGGGTCATTGAAAAAATATATAAACCCAATACCGCTATTTTACACAGAAGTGATTCGGGAGATGTTACCGGAGACACCGCTCAGGTGGTCGGTTATCTTTCGGCTTCACTAAACTGATAACCTCATGGCAAAAAGATCAATTGCTGTTTTGGGTGCCGGACGATTGGCGCATTCACTGGCTGCTGCACTCTGTTCAAGGGGCATTAAAATCAATTGCATTTATGACCGCACTTCAGGCAAAAGTGCAAGGTTTGCCAAACAGTTTTCCATTCCACACTATGTTTCGCGTCTTGCAGAATTACCTTCGGAAACAACTCATTTTCTGGTAACCGTATCTGATGGTGCATTGCCTCTTATTGCCTCCGCTCTGCAAGAACAAGCATTTGTGTCCAAAGAACGATACTTTATTCATTTCTCAGGCGTGGAAGACAGTCGTGTGTTCAAAAATTTAAAAAAGCGCGGCGTCTATACCGGATCACTGCACCTGTTGCAAAGTTTTCCAACAACGCAAATTGTGTCTTTTGAAAATTGTGGCGCGGCGCTGGAATCGGCCTCACCCAAGTGCATTTCCGAAATGGCAGATCTGGTAAAAAAATTAAAAGCTAAACCATTTGTCGTAAAAACTGAAAACAAAACTGCATACCACCTGATGGGTGTTATCCTTTCGAATTTTTTAACGGGCAATCTCGCCGCCGCGCAGGAGATATTCAACTTTTGTGGAATCAAAAATGTTACGTTTGAAGAGATCGCCAAACCTATAATTGTGCAAACCCTGCAGAATGCGCTCAGTCAGGGCATTGCTGCATCACTCTCCGGGCCCGTTGAGCGCAACGCTGAAAAAGTGCTTAAAAAGCATATCGCGTCCCTTGCGGAAAGAAAAGAACTCAACCATTTGTTGTCGTTTTATATTGAGCAGAGCAGACAGTTGGTGCGGACCGCAAGTGTAAAAAATCCTAAAACTGATTACGGTGATTTGAGGGAGTTCCTGGGCAATTCGTCTGATTCTTTCACTATATAGCATGTCTGCATATCGCGAGGTATGCACCGCTGATACAATTTCAATATGGACCTGATTTCCTCCCCCGCTTTTTCTGCGTATATTTACCGACAAGAATTTTTAACAGACAGTATTCTATCTCCGCATTTTCAGCATGATCAATAAATATCCGGTAATAAAACTAACCATTGTTTTTGCGCTTGGCATCATTGCGCAACGATATGCTCATCTCCAGGCTAACCCATGTCTGGCAGGTATTTTGGTGTGCGTTGCGCTAATTCTGGCAGTTCGTAAATCACGTTTCGCTGGCAGACTCCAGCTGCAGAACCTTTCCGTTGTTGCCGGCATAATGTTCGGCGGCGCTCTCCTCTATGCAATCAACAACCCGCTGGTTACCGATCGTCCGTTCACCGAAAAATACGTGAAGCGCGTTACGGTGGCCGGAAAGATCGCTGCTCTGGAACTGAAAAGAGAAGGCCGCATTAGTTTTTATCTGCAAACAGGCGCCCTGACCGGAGAGACTGGAACAGCAAACAAATCCTTTTTGCTTTTGTGTTCATATAAAGATACGCTGCAAAGCAGAGTAGATTCACTATATCAAACATTGGTTCCCGGATATATCGTAAAATTTCAGTGCAGCTATTCTTCAGGTAAAGAGATCCGCAACCCCGGTGAGTTCGATTATGCTGCTTATCTCAGAGAAAAGGGCATCGCGGGAATTCTGTCTCTGCAAGATACAACGCACATTGACCGGATTGGCGGTGAGCCGGATAAATTCGGCGCGTGGCTGCTGTGGGTGCGAAACGGTATTGGTGACAGGATTGACGCTCTGTTTGATAAAAACGATGCAGGCATGGCAAAGGGATTGTTGCTTGGCGATAAAAACGAAATACCGGAGGAAGTGCAGACCGGTTTCATTAATGCCGGTGTTGCTCATGTGCTTGCCGTTTCAGGGATGAATGTTGCATTTATTTCGCTGATATTGTTTTTCATGCTCGGACGATTCTCCCTAAAGGCAAGATATATTGCATCGGCGCTGGGGATAACGCTTTTCTGGATTGTGGCGGGGAATTCTCCGCCTGTTGCACGGGCCGCATTAATGGGATATATCGTTATCCTGAACTTCTTTTTAAACAGGGACTCATCGGGACTGAATACGCTTTTTCTTACCGCGCTGGTAATTCTTGTGATTGCCCCTTATGATCTGTTCAGCCCAAGCTTCCAGCTTTCATTTGGCGGTGTGCTTGCTTTGGTTGTGGTATATCCGCCGTTCAAAAAATTCATAGATGAAACAGGAATAAAGAATGGATTGATTAAAAAGCTGATCTTGTTTCTTGCCCTTACCTTTGCGGCGCAGCTTGGAGTGATCCCAATTACGAACTATTATTTTGGTAAAGTGTCCATCACCTCCTTTTTATCAAATCTTATCGTCGTTCCTCTTACCAACTTTCTTATGGGTGGTCATATTTTATCACTGATCATCTCTGTTATATGGTACCCGCTTGCACGGGTTGAGGCGGCAGGCTGTGATGCAATGACCTGGTGCTTGTATAAGTTTGTACAGCTTGCCGGAGATACGTCCTATTCATACATCGCGTTAAGCGGTTTCTCGCTGAGCGCGGTGCTCGTCTATTATTCACTGCTCAGTGTTTTTGTTTATCATTTTAAACGATTCACCTCACTCCGTTCGAAATTCGCGCTTCTTGGCTCAACGGTTTTGTGCCTGGTGATGTTTCATGCAGTGGTGAATAAGCCGGTTTTTGAGCGGGGAAAGCTGAACCTGTTTGCTGTTGATATTGGCCAGGGAGATGCAACCGTCATCCAGACGCCGGAAGGAGAAACTATTTTGGTTGATGCAGGCAATGCAAACGGGAAATTTGATAACGGTAAAATGGTAATTCTCCCGTTGTTGGAACGCCTGCATATTGCAAAATTGGATTACGCGATAATCACTCATCTCGATGCAGATCATTATAAAGGGATATTTGCGCTGATGGCAGCAGGCAAGATCAAAACGCTCATTAAACCTCCTGTGTATCAGGCGAATAAGGACAGTATCCTGGTGCATTTTGCAACCATGCATAATGTGGCAGTGGTTGTTCCTGAAGATACCGCATGGCATATTGGCGGGATTTCAATTTATTTTCTCAACAACAATGGTGCATGGGGCAGGCCTGAGTTTAATCAAAACGACAAGAGCCTTTGTTTCCGCCTGCAATATGGCAATACTGCTGCCCTGTTTATGGGCGATGCACAGGCCGGCAGGGAAAAGATGCTTGAGCAGGATTGCAAAGGGTTTTTGGATGCTGATCTGCTTAAGGTGGCACATCACGGAAGCAGGCACGGCAGCACCAGGGAATTTCTGCAGAGTGTAACTCCTTCTGTTGCACTTATCAGTGCGGGAGAACGCAACCTTTACCGGCATCCGCACCGCGAAACCCTGGAGGGACTGAAACTGATGAACGCGGCAATTTATCGGACCGATACCGACGGGGGAATCTGGCTGCAAAGCGACGGGAAACAATTTCAATGGCTGAATTGGCGATGAATTCCAAACCTTAACTTTTCATAAGGGCAAACGCGTCAATTTGTTACAGCTTGTCAGTCCAGTGAAAACGCATAGGTGTCAACTTAACAGCGATATTTTCGCATAATGGCAGGGACGTTTCACTTTCGAATTCCCTAATTATACATTGTTTTTGGTTGCTAATCATAATGCTATTCTATACTTCTGTTCGATGAGTATACTTCGTGCGAAGTCCCGGAGATGGGTGTCGCATAACTCAGGAAAAGTCATTGCGAGCCCGCATCGGGCGAAGTGCCTCATCCCGTGTGCGGGGCAATCTCAACATTAACACCTATAAACAAAGCTTTATTAAGCAGAATTCTGTGCTTAATGCATTATGCGATACCAGCCGTCAGGGTTTGCAGGTCGGTAACTTCATGTATAACTCCTGACGGAGTTATGCGGCCCTTTGCTGAATGCTATTGCTACCAATATAAAATCCCTGACGGGATTTCGAAAAGCAGCAGTCACAGCCATGTTAATCGCATTGCAAATGTGCTATGCCCCAAACCCGTCAGGGTTTGCACATTGGTAGCATCGATCGAAGACAACGATCCGCCAACCCCGTTCAGGGGTTGAATATGCGGCATATACACGTAACAGCATTCGGTTAATGAAATTATCAGAATAACATTTATTATCGTCTGACCGTTCGTGCGAAGTCCCGAAGGTGGGTGTCGCATAACTCAGGAAAAGTCATTGCGAGCCCGCATCGGGCGAAGTGCCTCATCCCGTGTGCGGGGCAATCTCACGATTAACGCCGATAAACAAAGCATTATAAAGCAGAATTCTGCGCTGAATGCATTATGCGACACCCACCTGAATAGGGGCGAATAAAACCTATTAATTGGTGTGAATTCGTTTACAAGCAGATGATTTTTAGTGCCCTTAAGTTGATGCCTACGCGTCTCGCCGGGGAACGATCTATGGAGCTATGGCATTGTTACAGACAAACGAAAAGGTGCAGAAATAGCATCGCAAGAACTAAACCATTTATGGCTGGTACTGGTTTTGAGTCGTTCTTCAGTTGACGCCTATGCGTGAAAAACGGGAATCTGCCTGCTTCGGACTCTATCAGGAAATTAAAACCGGCCTCAATTTCACATTTCATATCAGAATAGAACCCTTATCCCCCAAGTGAGGAAGCCAAGTCTGCATAATTAGCGCTTTGAAGTCAAGTTGTCTTAAAAGTCAAATTTTAAATTTCTATCCGTGGAAATCGGTTTAAATCCATGTCATCTCCCAACCAGATCCCGCTCCGCGGGGCGCGTACCCTTTTTATTCTTTTGATACAACCTCATTTAGAGGTGAGGGGTCAGATGAATAATAATATTATAAGTTGACACGAGGGCGTGAAGGGGCACATGCTGCTGCGGGTTTGCTATTTCCTCCAAAACTCCCGCACACCATAGACCACAATCCCCGCCGAAATGGCCGCGATGCCGGATATCATAAAAGTTACACCGGTTGAGAAAAACACAATTGCCCAAAGACCGATTGACAAAATTGCAGGCAACGGATAGAAAGGCATACGATAGGGAAATGAATCGGTCTTGCCTTCCTTTTTGTGTAATAGGATCAGCCCCGCCGTTTGCCCTATGAATTGCACAATGATGCGCATGGCAACAATGGCAAAGATCACTTCCTTCAGTTTAAAGAGCAGGGAGAACACAAAAGCTATACCGGCAAGAAAGAGCAGCGATATATGTGGAAAATGTTTTTTCGGATGCAGCGTTGCGAAGAGCTTGAAAAAATTTCCGTCTAGTGCAGCGGCATAGGGAATGCGGGAATAACCCAACATCACTGCGAACAATGAGGCGAACGCAATCCAAAGCGTTAGCCCCGTTGCAAGAAGCGCTACATTCTTTCCATAGATGATCTCCATGAATTCGCTGATGATGAATTTCGAGTCCTTTGCGGTTTGAGCGGGAACAACACCAAGCACGGAGATATTCATTGCCAGATAGAGAATGGCAATACCGATGATCGAAATGAACATGCTCTTGGGAATTATCTCTCCCGGTTTTTTTATCTCACCGCCAAGGTGACAAACGTTATAATATCCCAGGTAGCAATAAATTGTCTGTACCCCGGCCTTGCCCAGTTCTCCGAAAGGAAATGCGGAAAAGGTTGCCGGTGCATGAAAGGAATGAAGGAATAAAGCGGTGTTGAAGTGTGTTGCTCCGCTGATAATGACCCAGCCGATGGCGCCGATAACGCCAATCCACAATGCTATTGATATTTTCCCGATGGTGTTGATCTTGCGGTAAAGCAGAAAAGTGAGAATGATTACCAGCGCCCCGGACACGGCCTTTTGTTCATAGGGTGAAAGTGGAACAATGAAAGTGAGATACTGCGAGAATCCAATTGACCCCGATGCAACAACAAGCGGAGCCTGGATAATTGTCTGCCAGATAAAAAGAAAGGGAAGCAGCTTCCCAAGCTTATGACCCGAGTAGGTCTCCCGGAGAAAATTATAACTGCCGCCGGCATGCGGGTATTTTGCACCCAGTTCCGACCAGGTGAAGGCATCGATGAACGCGATAAGTGCGCCCAGGAGCCATGCAAGCAATGCATTGCCGCCGCCCATCATGCTAATCACCAGGGGAATAACTACAAAAGGCCCTATGCCGACCATGTCAATCATGTTCAGCGCGGTTGCTTCTTTCAGGCCAAGGACACGTTCGAGGTTTGGCTTAGTCAAGAATTATTCTTCGTATTTCTTTTCAATGAACGGCACTTTTTGCAGCTCGTTGAACAATGCCTGAGTTGTGCCAATCTTGTTCTGATCATTTATGTTGAAGTAATAATATTGTTCAAGATCACCGCCGTTCATATAAAGCTGCATGACGCCCTGAGATTTGTGTTCAGCTATCACCCAGTTGGCAATGATCTTATAATTGAGTCTTCCCTTGAATCCGAATGGTGTTGTCTTATCAACCTGAAAAATGGGTGCCGAGGATGAGATTGCTGTTTCCGGAAAACCGGTCAGCATGGAGAATTTTGTCTTCACGGTGTCATTCTTGTTCGCGCCGGAAACACCAAGCACAACGGGTCGTTTCGCGGGCTCCATTTCCAGCACAGTGCGCAGCGCAAAGATAGTGGCTGCACGGTGGTGCGCGTGAGTTTCGGGAACAGGGAGCAGGCAGAAAATATAATCATATCCGCCTTTAGCGATAATGTCGGTTAACCTGCGTTTAACCAGTACCGTGTCCCAAACCGTTGAAATAACATTCTGCAGATCAAGTGTGTATTTGTTGTCTTTCTGGTCAAAGAAAAAATAATTCCGTATGCCCATAATTTTCCCGCCGTTCATTAGTTCGCGCTTTCTGATGGACGGTAGCAATTCGCGGCCAATAGCTTCATCGGTTATTTCGGCGCCATATACCGGTTCGGCAAGTGTTGAATATTTATAACCACCTTCGCCGTTAGTGATAACTGCAAGGTCAACTTTGCCTTTAAGGTCGTGGGTTATTTTGTATATGGCTATCGCTGCTCCGGTTTCATCGTCCGGGTGCGCATTTATAAGAAGCACTTTCGGAGGAGCAATTTGCTGGGCAATGCAAAGCGTTGTTGCAAAAATGAATATAATAAGTGATTTGATCAGGGCATTCATTGGTACACATTGAAAATTGTTTTAAGAATCGTGTGCAGAATTTAGTGAAAGCAAAGGTAAAATGAAACAGGGGGTGAGGATTTGGCTGACACATTTTCAGGTGTAGCTTTATTATTGAGGCGGGCTCGCAGAGCGCAGATCTGGTGGGTGCCCAAGATTCGCAATGATGTCAACCTTACGAAATTTGTGAGGAGTGTCATTCTCACGGGGGCGGGAATCCACCTAATTCGTGTTGCATGACAAACAATATAGCAATCAACCTCTGCCGGTTCATGCTCTGCTTGCACCATCGCATAATATGTAGGGGTACAAGGTTCGTAGGGGCTCAAAATTCGTAGGGGCTCAAAATCTTGAGCCCCTACAAAAGGATAACACAAGGGGCCAAATGGTGTGAACAAACACACCAATCAGGTAAATCCTTCCGGTTTTTTCACCATTCGAATTTTCCCTATCTTTGCAGTCTCTACGTTACTATATAAAGAAATAAGGATATATATGGGCTCAAAGGTTGAACAGATATGGAATCTGATGGGACTGCTATTTAAACCACATCCGTGGCATGGAATTTCGGTTGGTAAAAATACCCCGGATATGGTGAATGTTTATATTGAGATCGTACCTACCGATACCGTTAAATATGAAATTGATAAAGAATCGGGATACCTGAAGGTTGACCGTCCGCAACGTTACTCAAATATCGTTCCTTCTATGTATGGATTGATTCCCAAAACCTATTGCGGCGAAAAAATTGCCGGCTTTTGCATGGTTAAAACCGGGCGAACCGGAATTGCCGGCGACGGCGATCCGTTGGATATTTGTGTTCTTTCGGAAAAAACCATTCCGCACGGTAACATTATTCTGGAGGCAAAACCAATTGGCGGCTTCCGTATGTTGGACGGCAACGAGGCTGATGATAAAATAATTGCAGTGCTGAAGGGTGATGCGGTATATTATGGATTCAACGACATTTCCGAAGTGCCCCCTTCGGTAATAGAGCGCTTGCGCCATTATTTCCTCACCTATAAGGAAATGCCCGATCAGCCCGAACCGCATTGCGAGATAACGCATCTCTATGGACGCGAAGAAGCACATGAAGTAATTCGCCACAGCATGGAAGACTATACAGAAAAGTTCGGAAACCTTGAGGAGCGGTTGACCTCGCTGCTGCAAATTCCGGCGCGATCACGCGGTGAATAAATGAGATGTCATCGCTGGTGTGCTTTAATTTGCAGAACTAAACAGTAATAGTTGTCATTGTCACTTCTTTCAGTAATGGAAATTGTATTATGCAGCTTAACATCGGCCTTGCCGACTATGTAACAACAATCAACCGGGAGCAAATTTCATTTCAATACAAATTCAACCCTGGATCTGATGAAGTGGTGGTGTTCATCCACGGACTTGCCTGTTCCCGGGATTCGTTTCGCAATGTGTTTGATGCTGATTATTTCCCGAATAAGTCGTTGCTTTTGGTGGATCTGGTGGGATTTGGTAAATCTTCCAAATCTCCGGACTTCTCCTATGCAATGGAAGACCAGGCGAAGCTTCTGGGCGAGTTATTATTACTTCCTTCCGTGAAAATTCATCTGGTTGCCCACAGCATGGGTGGTGCCGTCGCTTTGCTTCTACCTGCAAACATCTTATCGCATGTTCTATCGTTTACCAATATTGAAGGAAATCTGGTAGCTTCAGATTGCGGCATTTTGAGCAGAGGAATAATTTCGGTGCCCTTTGAGGTTTACCGTGACCGGATGTTTGGAAAACAGATGGCGATGTTGGCCGATCATGCCCAGTTTCGTTTCCATGAAACCGATCCGTTGGCGGTTTATAAAAGCGCAGCCTCTCTGGTGCAGTGGTCCGATAGCGGAGAATTGTTGAGAATTTTTAAATCTCTTGGCATGAGGAGGAGCTACTTTTACGGTGAAGAAAACAAAGCCATACCGGTGCTGGACTGCCTGGACTTTGTGGAAAAACATATGATCCCACAAAGCGGTCACGGGGTAATGACTGACAATCCGAAGGATTTTTATACTAAACTTGCCGGATTTATTGACCCCCAATGATTTCTTACTGAAAAGCAAACGCTCCTATGCTCATCTATTCCCAAAATTTGTTTTAACTTAAAACCTGCAATTTTATTATTTACTGATTGAATCACGTAATGCCAGAAAAAAAAGCAAAGTTTTATGTAGTGTGGGTCGGAAGAGAACCCGGCATCTATACTACCTGGGCTGCCTGCAAGGAGCAGGTTGATAATTTTGAGAGCGCACGATATAAATCGTTTGAAAGTTTTGCTGAGGCACAGACCGCTTATTCACAAAAACCCAAATGGCACCGATCAGCCGTGGGAAAATCTGCAGGTCCTTCTGCAAGGCCAACAATCCAGGCATGGTGCGTTGATGCAGCTTGCTCCGGAAACCCCGGCGTGCTGGAATATCGCGGTGTCGATCTGCTGAGCGGTAAACAAATATTTCACATGGGGCCCTTTGCACAGGGTACGAATAATATTGGTGAGTTCCTTGCAATTGTGCATGCGCTGGCGTTATGCAAACAACATAATCTTTCTTTCCCAATCTATACCGACTCGGTGAACGCGATGATCTGGGTGAAGAACAAGACCTGCAAAACCAAACTGCAGCAAACCGGACAAAACAAACCTCTGTTCGATCTCATCTTCCGTGCCGAGAACTGGTTGAAGACAAACACCTATGTGAACCGGATCATTAAATGGGAAACAAAATATTGGGGAGAAGTGCCCGCTGATTTTGGCAGGAAATAACCATTCCGGATGAAGTGCGAACGGGTTTGTTGGCGCTTCATCATTCAAACAACTTAAGTTAGAGGAGAATAGTAATACTGATACCTGCCGGAGAGTAGCCCGGTGTCAGAACTGTACCGCCACCGTTTTTGTTGTCGTCGGTTTTATGAATCAAAGGAATGAGATATCCAGCCGCTGAACCTACAATCGCGCCCACAATAATGTCCGTCGGGTAATGTTTCCCTGCTTCATATCTGAGAATGCCCGTTGCAAGTGCCGAGGCAAACGACAGTGAAATCACGTAGGGCTTCAATGGAGAATCCGGATAGTATTCCGAAAATACCGTCGAAAGAAACATTGCTGAGGCAAATGCCGCAGTGGTGTGACCGGAATAAAATGATTCTCTTGCATCAACTGAGCCTTTATCGCCGAACGGGGCGTCCGGATTATAGGTGAACGGCCTGTTCCGTTTCACAATAACTTTAGTCAGTTGATTAAGTGCTGTGGCATAGAGCATTGTTTCAAAATACATAACGCCGATAGTTATGGGCTGCTTCTGTCCGGCTTCACCAAGGAGTAACACGGCAGGTGCAACAGCCATGAAACCCAAACCTGCATCGCTTAAATTACCGGCAGTCCCGTTCAGTTTATAGGTTGCTCCCCGGTCAAAAGCATTTATATCGTTTCGGTTCAGATTCTGTATCTCGGCAGGAGTTAATGCTGTTATCGATTTGCCGATAAGATAAGATGCTCCCAGTCCGGCCACGCCGCTGCTGAGGTGAATTGCTTCCTTATTCCAGTCTAGTGTATAGTGCCCGTTGCCCTGTGCCTGAATGGGGAACGAAAAACAATAGCTCAGCATCAGCAGGCTTAAAGCAATAGGGAAACGGTTGCCTGAATGAGTAAAGGCAGATATTTTTGATTTCATCTTTTTGTTCTTTTGTGAAAAGGAAAAGATATTTTATGCTTTCTGCTTCAGATTTCCCGCAATGGCAACATTCCAGGCGTGAACTCCCACACCCGGACATCCCGGCTGTGTTTGGCTCTTGCCGCTGCCAGCCTGTCAGTTGAGCAGGGCATTCAGCCTCATTGAGGCATGGGCCGCTTCTGAAAATGAAGGCTTCATAGTAAACGCATGATAATAATATTCTATTGCCTTATACCAGTTGCCGCGGAGTTCGTGGACTCTGCCGAGATTATAATAAGGGACATAACGTTCATCATAACGAGGTGCAGCTATTGCCTTATCCAGCCATTCGATGGCTTTGTCATATTCTTTGAAGAGAGAAAAGTAGTAGCCCAGGTCATTATAGGGGTTTCCGTACTCTTCATCCAACTCGATGGCGACATAACACTCTTTAATGGCTCTTTTATATTGGCCCTGTAAACTAAGTGCCCACCCCAGATAGGTGTGGCCTTCGGCGGTAGGTAACAACTTGAGGGAGGCCTTATATATCTTTATGGCCTGCCGGAGTTTGCCTTTCCGCTGGAATTTATATCCTTTTTCTATGAGCGCGAACGCTTCCTGGAATTTTCTGTGATTCTGCATGTACCGAAATTAAAATATACTTAGGTCTAGATAAAGAATTTTTGGAACAAAATCAATTATAAAGGTCATCAGGATCAATTAAATACCTGTCCAACCCGATTAAGTATTTGTTATTATCGTACTTAATAGGAATTTTGTTAGTGCTTTTCAGCCCAAAATAGCCTAATTTCGCATATTGTACAGTAAAAGCTGACTGATTGGTCACTTTCAGGGAGGGGGCTCTACTAATTAGTGCTTTTGAGGCCATTCGGTATCACTAAGGCATTATGACTTTTTGACTGAATGTCTGTCATTCATAACGGAACACCGCAGCATCATCCGGGACGGAAAATTTCCAGGCAGCTATTGTCCCGAAACAGGATTAAAACATTGATAAGTTACTATTAAAAGCGTTACATGAAAAAAACGATTCTCTTTTTGCTCCTTTTTTGCCCAATTCTACTCATTTGGCCTCAAAAATCTTTGAACGACGAGTTCGCAGCCAAGGGCGAGGTATTTTTCCGTTTCCAGATGCAGGAGAAAGCGCAAATAAACAAACTAACCCGGATTATTTCGATTGACGGGGTCAAGGCTGATTCTGTTTACGCTTATGCAAACGAGAAAGAGTTTACTGCTTTTTTGGCCTGCGGACTGAAATATGAAATACTTCCGCACCCGGGTGATGTTCCGGATATAAAAATGCGTTCTGATGAGAAGAGCATCATGCAATGGGATAGTTATCCAACCTACGACGCCTATGTTGCCATGATGAATAATTTTCAGAGCACGTACCCTAATCTTTGTAAAATATATGAGACGGGAACAACCGTAAAAGGACGAAAAATCCTGTTTGCAAAAATAACTAGTAATGTTTCGCAGACTCAACCGGGAGCTAAACCGGAATTTATGTATAGCTCTTCCATGCACGGCGATGAAACAACGGGTTATATTTTAATGCTGCGGTTGATTGATTCGCTGCTAAGCACGTATGGAACAAATGCCCGGATCACAAATATGTTGAACAACGTTCAGATTTGGATCAATCCGCTTGCAAATCCGGACGGGACATATAAAACGGGAAACACAACAGTTAGTGGTGCAGTTCGTTATAATGGCAACAGTATAGACTTGAACAGAAATTTCCCCGATGCTGTTGAAGGGCAGCACCCCGATGGAAATGCGTGGCAGCCGGAAACCGTTTCAATGATGAATCTCTTTCAGGCGCATCGTTTCGTTGAATCGGCAAACTTTCACGGTGGGGCAGAAGTGGTTAATTATCCATGGGACAACTGGCAAAAACTTCATCCTGATGACGTATGGTATGCGTCAATCAGCCGTGCTTTTGCGGACACGATTCATAAATTCTCACCGTCTTCATACATGAGCGACCTCGATAATGGGGTTACCAACGGGTATGCCTGGTATGCGGTTGCGGGAGGCCGTCAGGATTATATGACCTATTTTATGCATGGAAGGGAAGTGACCATCGAGCTTTGCCACACCAAGCTTACAACGGCCTCGCAACTTCCAACATACTGGAATTATAACAAGGCTTCACTTCTTAATTTCATTGAAAACACTTATTACGGAATACGGGGTACTGTTACCGATGTGTCCGGAGCTCCCTTAAAAGCCAAGATCACTGTTCAAAGTCATGATGCCGATAATTCCGAAGTCTATTCTGATTCAGTCAGTGGTTTTTATGTCAGAATGCTGGCGCCGGGAACGTATACCGTTGTGGTTTCCGCCGACAGTTTCATCTCGCAAACCTTTTCCAATGTTCAGGTAACAAAAAGTGCGGCCACTCCTTTAAATGTGCAATTGAAACTGGTCAACCCTCCACCCACTTGCCAGAATATTAATCTTGCATCGGGATGGAATCTGGTTGCCATTCCGGAGTTGGCTGCGAAAATGACCCCGGCAGCAATTTTCCCCACTGCCACATCACCTGTTTATGGATTCGACAATACCTATACACAGGCAACAACCTTGAAGCCCGGAGCCGGTTATTGGGTCAGGTATTCGGCAAATGCAGCCATCCCGGTGTGCGGAACACCCCAAACAGGAACTATACCTCTGGTTGCCGGTTGGAATATGATCGGCGTCAATAACAGCACTGTAGATGTTTCAACTATTTCAACTACACCTGCAAATATTATAAACTCACCATTTTATGGCTTTGTGAATGTCTATACTACCGCGACAATCCTTCAGCCGGGGGTGGGGTATTGGGTCAGGGCAGCACAGGCGGGGGTGATCAATATGCCCGCCGCTCGTAAAGAGAAATAGCAATTATGCTGTGACTTGAGTTTCCGGCTGTCTGAAAAGCCTAAAAAGTGTTTTTTCTGAAAAGAGGACCGTCAAATAAACTTTAAATAGTAAAGTGGTGATTGACATGCTCCTAATATTAGTATAGTATTTTGACTTTTCGCCGACCCAAAATTACTTTTTGGACAGACCCATATGATGCCGAAAAAACTATCGGGTGAAAAGAGAAATTAATTTCATTTTTTTTATTTCCTGCTATTCCTATCTTGCACGCCTGTTTATTATAAAGGTACTTTGAGAACAGTTACCAGCATTCTGCTGCTTTTCGTTTTATTGGCCGGTTATGGATATGTGGGTATTTATATGCTTCAGAAAATCCACATAAAACATGCTATTCAGTCAAGAATATCCAGCGCGGAGTATCTTGAAGGAATTACCGTTCTCCGTTTTAAAACAACCGATCTGCATGGCGCTGCTGAAATCATCTGGGAAGACGAAAGCGAATTTTCCTGGGAGGGAAAAAAGTACGACGTTATTAAACTTGAAGCACACGACGATTCCACCTGGTGCTACTGCCTTTGCGATGAAAACGAGGCAAGACTCGAAAACCATTTCCTCGAAATCACCGGCCAAAGAAGAACACATCATCCATCCACTGACTGGTGCCTGAAACGATTACTCAGCGGTTCATTCCTGCTGGGAGTTCATCATCACAGTATGATTTATAAACCCGATCTTGCCAGTAATTATACCGCGGCAGTTGCGCCCGGCGAACATCTGCTGCATCTGAACGAGATACCCTACCCGCCTCCGCGGTCTTAACTCACTTCACGCTGTTTCTTGTCTCCAGCGTTCCTCCGGTTTTGGAAGGAGTCGCTGTGCTATCCTTTTATTAAAACAAAAGTGAGTTACTATATGCAATTGAAATCATTGTTACACGTTTTATTATTTCTTTTTATTTCCAGTCTGACCTATTCACAACAGAGCGCGGGTTCTATAACAGGCAGTGTGCGAATGGAATCGCCAAAAGCCGAAGAAAGGCCCATTGTTATCACACTTATTGAAGCAAGCGAACACCTGCCTGTACAGTCTGTCGCACTGAACGTGGACGGAACATTTGTCTTTCAAAACGTGGCTTTTGCCACCTATGACCTGAAAGTTCAGAACAGCCGTGAATTGTTCGTAACCAAACGGGTTGTGGTAAACTCCGTGGTACCCATACATGTTGTTATTGATTCATTGCGGCAGCTTCAAACTGTATCCATGCTTGTATCCGGTTCTTCGTCCTTCGATCAGTCCACTGCCGCATCGCATACCGTGATGACCGCCAAAGCAATTGAATCGCTGCCGGTTATTTCTTCTGTAAAAAAAATAGAGTCAGTTATTCTCAATACTCCCGGCGCAGTTCCAGATGAAGACGGCAGGATGCATATGCGTGGTGAAGATGCACAACTGCAGTATGTGATTGACGGGATACCCATAACAGGAAATATGACGAGGGTATATTCGAGCCTTTTGAATGCCAACATCATTAAGTCGGTTGATATTCAAACCGGGAATTTTAGTGCTGAATACGGCATTGCAAATGCGGCGATTCTCTCCGTTACTTCCAAATCAGGTTTTGACAAGCCCCTCATTGCGCGGGCATCGTCAAGCTTTGGAACGTTTAACGCGAAAGAAGGAGACGTTGAGCTTGGAGGAATGCTTTCGCAAAATGCTGCACTCTATGGTGCTGCTGCTTTTTCATCATCCGACCGTTATCTTGATCCTATTGCAAGTTCACAACCTTATCATAGTTTTGGTAAAAATTCCTCTTTCTTTGGAAAGGGGGACTTTAACCTCAGCTCTTCAGTGGAGCTTCACCTGCTCGGCGGGTTCAACAACACGGATTTTGAAATACCGAATTTCAAAACTGGGTCCATGCAGGATCAGAAACAGAACATGAATGATTATACCGCAGGTGTTAATATCAGGTATCACTCAAGCGATCAAAGTGTTTGGAGTGCTTTGGCATATCGCCGTTATGCAAAAACACGTTTTACCAGCAACGGCCTTACGCAATTAACTACCACTGCAGATTATGCTCAGGCCGTGGCGAACAACGAAAAAATGTTCATTGGTGCGGAGCGGATAAACGAGAACAACGGCGCACAGCTTGATTATACATCCAGCCGGAACTGGTTCTCCATTCCTCAGGTATTCAAAGCGGGTATAAGCGGCGAGCTCTTCCCCATAAAGGAATTTTTCACGTTTGCCGTAACGAATCCCGAAGTTTCCGACACTGCAAAAAATGGCGATCCCAGGTATAAACCTTATGATATAACACAGGCAGGCAGACCCTTTTTGGTTAACCAATCCAAACGGGGAAACCGGATTGGTGCATTCGTGCAGGATCAATTCCAATTCAATGAACATTGGACCTTCAGTGCCGGTCTACGGTTTGACCGGTATTCGCTTTTGAACAACGAGACAGGGTTTTCGCCGCGTCTTGCTGCGAGTTATCGGGTTAACGAAAGCCTGATACTCCGCGCATCATACAATCTGCTCTTCATGCAGGTTCCGGTGGAAAATGTTCTTGTTTCAAGTTCCGATGAAGCAAAACAGCTCACCGGGCAGGGCAATGAGACACCCAACGTGGTGAAGAGCGAACGGTCTCATGTTGTTGAGATAGGTGCAGCTTATCATCTGAACAATAATGTTGATTTTGAACTGGTGGGATATACAAAGTTCATTTCTAATTTCATCGTCAAAGTTGAACTTGGCAACAGTGGTATTATCTTTCCCGCAAATATTAAAAACGGCCTTGTCGCTGGCGGAGAGTTTCGCGTGAGGCTGCATGAATGGAATAATCTGAGTGGATCGCTTTCGGTCAGCACTTGTGCTTCACTGGGGTTAAAGCCTGATGATGGATCTTCGCCATTTGGGGCAGGACTTGTATTGGGAGAGGAAGGGTATTTTTATTCGCATCCGTTCGCGGGAGAGAGCTCATTCAACACGGAGCATAACCAACTGATCACAGCAGTGCTGAATCTGGCCTATAATCATCCGGATGGATACTTCGGAACGTTAAGTGGACGCTTCGATTCCGGGTTGCCGTTTGATTTACTGAACAAAGCGGGTGTCGGTCCCGACGAAACAGAATCACGACAAATATTGAAGGACCGGGGTTACTCGGACGAGGTGATCAACTTGCTTTCGCTTTCATCAGATAAACCCGGCTCCCCGGACAAAGCCTTGGCCCCACGTGTTGTGTTTGATCTTGGCATTGGGTATGACTTCAATTATGTAACATCCCTGCCTCTTCGCATTTCTGCAAACGTGCTAAACGTTTTCGATACGGCTTTTCTCTATAAATTCGAGTCAAGTTTTGGCGGAACGCATTTTGGTTACCCGCGGATGGTGGCAGTAAAAGCGATACTGGCCATGGACAATTGATGGCAGGAGGCCAAGTGTCGTATTGTTCAGTACTGAGCGGTGCCACGATCTGAGTAAAAAAGCACCCTCATGCTTGGGATGAGAGAGATAATTTATATTCATTCCTGAAAATGGGCTGTCTCAAGGCTGGAAGTTGAGACAGCTTATTTCACCGGGAACTGGGTCATTGTGCAATCGTTTTCCTATTTTGTACTACATGGCCCCTTATTTCCGTAAGGGCAAATTTTTTTACCGAGTCTCTCTGTAACTACAGTAGGTTTGTTTTTTTTATTATTCATTTATTTTTAGTATTATTACTTGTACATGGATGTAAAGAGTTAACGTTTTTTACCATTAATGACGGGAATTGAACTGGCTTTTAACATCTGAGTACCGGTAACTATCCCGGCTGAAGCAGAGTCATAACACACAATCATGTACTCTCATAGCACTATAACTGTTTTAACGACAACGAAGGGAATTGCTGTTGTCTCTCCGGATATCTATATCCTTATTGTTAAGGACTGGTTGAGCTATGTCAACTAGCACCCCCTCGAGACGTTCTCTCATCGTATTCCTTGTAACCGGGGCAGTCATTGGTTTCACCAGCCTCATCTTCGATGGGTTTATATATGGCGGTCATGTCCAGGCGCTGTCCGTTTTTATTGCCGCTTCAGTATGTGCCCTTTTCTTCTTTTACCTTTCGAAACAAACTGAACATATAAAGCAAGTACGGGTGCTTGAGCTGGAGAACCAACTCCAGATGCACCGTGAGCGTGAAAAGTTCTATTCATTATTGTCCGCCACTCTTGAAGCCACTGAAGAAGGTATCCTGGCGATTTACAAAGAGGGTGAGATCATTAATTATAACCAGAAATTCTCGGAGTTGTGGGCATTGCCTTGGGAAGGTCCAGGCGCAACCGACGGGAAGAAACTGATGCATTTTATAGTGGAGCAGGTGGAAGATCCTGAGCAGTTTGTAAAAAAAATCAGAGCACTGGATGAGACGCCGGACAATTTGGGGTATGATCTTGTGAGGTTAAAAAACGGCAGGATGTTTGAGCGCTATTCACAGCCAATGTTTTTCGATGGTCAGACGGTAGGAAGAGTGCTGAGCTACAGGGATAGTACTGAGAAGCTGCGAAATGAAGAACGGCTGAAAATTTTGGCTCACGCTATACGAAGCGTGAATGAGTGTATCACTATTACCGATAACACCAACCACCTGTTGTTTGTGAACGATTCTTTTGTGCAAACCTATGGCTATTCCGAAGCGGAGCTGATGGGTAAGCACATTTCCATCGTCCAACCCAGGGCTGCCAGCGGCGATACAATATCCGATATCATGCAAACTACCATCAAGACAGGATGGCAGGGCGAAGTTATCAACGTGAAAAAAGACGGTACGGAATTCCCCATATTTCTTTCTACATCCGTTGTGAAAGACGAACAGGGAAACCCGGTCGCCCTGATCGGGGTGGCTACTGATATAACAGAGCGAAAACGCATTGAAAATATTCTTATTGAAAAAGAGCAGCTCTACCGTTCTGTTTTTGATCTTTCGCCCAGCGGCATATTGCTTACCGACATGGATGGTAATATTGCAGACTGCAATGAAGCCGTTTGCAAATCCACCGGTTATTCCAAAGCGGAATTATTGGGGCATAATGTGCGCATTCTGGTTCCGCCCGAGTACCTAAACGAAGTCAGCGAGCATATAACAATACTAAGCAACAATGAGATGCTTTTTCACGAAGTGAAAAATATGCGCAAAGACGGAGCGATCCGTAATATGGAGCTCAACGAAACCACTATTTTGCTGCCGGATGGACGGAAGGGGATATTATCCATTACGAACGATGTCACTGAACGGCGCCTGGCAGAAAAAGCGCTCAGCGAGAGCGAAGAAAAATATCGGATCGTTGTTGAAAATGCTTCAGAGGGCATTTTCATTATTGTTGATTGGAAGATCATCTACGCGAATGCTGCTCTCGAGAAAATAGGCGGCTACACGAGAGATGAATTGCTGGGAACGCCCATTCTTGGGTTTGTACACCCGGACGAAGTTGCAACCATCATTGATCGTCAGCGGAGACGAATGGCCGGGGAGACTGTTGAGTCGCTCTACGAGGCTCAAATAAGGCACAAAAATGGAGTATATGGTGCAACCGAGATGAATGTTGCATCTCTTAAGCTGAATGGCAAAACAGCAACGATAGTTATGGTTCGCGATATCACCGATCGGAAGCGCGAGGAGGCAACAAGACACATACTGCTTGAAATATCTGAGTCGGTGCACTCAACGCAGGATCTGTATGACCTCTTCAGGGCCATTCATAAGTCCATACAAAAGTTGATGTCTGCAAACAATTTCTATATTGCCCTTTACGACAAAAACACCGGAAAGCTTTCGTTCCCTTATTTTCACGACGAATACCACCCGGCACCACCGCCCCGGGCGCTCGGGAAAGGATTAACCGAGTATGTGCTCAGAACGGGGCAAAGCTTACTCGCCAATACCGATCAGCTTAACCAACTTAAGATGCGCGGTGAAATAAGCATCGACGGAAAGCTGCCTGTAATATGGCTGGGAATTCCGCTTTCATCCGCCGGGTCAACAATCGGTGTTATGACCGTGCACAATTATAACGATCCTAACGCCTATTCCGGCAAAGATAAAGACCTTCTTATCTTTATTTCCGAACAGGTTTTAACAGCAATATTGCGTAAGCAGGCTGAGGAACAGATTAAAAAGTATATTGAGGAATTAAAGCTGGCAAACCTTAATAAGGACCGGTTATATTCTATAATTGCGCACGATTTGCGAAGCCCGTTCCATCCTCTCATCGGATTGTCGGATCTGTTGGTAACGGGTATTGATAAGATGACCAAAGAAAAGATCAGGCAAAATAGTCTTGATATTAATATTCTCGTGAAGAATCTGTACGAGCTTCTGGATAATCTGTTAACCTGGACAAGAATGCAAAGAGGGAAATTTGAATTCAAACCCGAACCGATTAATCTTGAATCCATTGTTGACAAGGTGCTGGTGCTCCTGAAAACAACGGCAGCAAAAAAGAAAATCAAGTTGGAATCATTGATCGTGCAAACTACGCCGGTGATGACCGATAAAACCATGATAATTTCCATTCTGCAGAATTTGCTGTCCAATGCCATCAAGTTCACCAATGTTGGCGGACTGGTAAGGGTAACCGGTGAACAGGGCAATACCTCCATGGTTATGACGGTTACCGATAATGGTGTTGGAATGGATGCTGAGACTGTTGCAAGCTTATTTAAAATTGAAAATCAGGTAAGCACGCTTGGCACGGAGGGCGAAAGGGGCACCGGGCTTGGACTGTTGTTGTGCAAGGAAATGATAGAAAAGCATGGCGGGAAAATTTGGGTGGAAAGCGAAGTTGGCAAGGGAACCACGTTCTTTTTTACCTTACCAATTGAACCCGTGAAAGAATAAGCTTCAGACACTGACAATAAATGTGATGAAAAGATCCTGGCAGAAACAACTGATGTAATAATATCCTTATGCAGTGAATCCCCCCATCGAACTGTCCCCCACTTAACCGGTTTGAACCCGTTTACAAAAAAATGTACACCCCTGTTGAGGAGTGTACATTTAATGTCAGATTTCTTTTTTGACATCACCCAAGCCTGTTACGGGGTGGGTGATCTGCATTAACTGTTTTTTACTGCAGCAAGTTTTTCATTCGCTTCCACAACTGCAATTGCAGTCATATTAACGATATCACTGACTTCAGCACCTTTTTGCAGAACGTGAACGGGTTTGCTCAACCCCATGAGGATTGGTCCAATCACTTCCGCGTTGCCAACGCGCTCCATCATTTTATACGCTATGTTTCCCGCCTCAAGATTAGGGAAGATAAGTGTATTGGCCGGGCCTTTATACTCCGCGAACGGGAATTGCTGCGCAAGTATCTCTGGCACCAATGCGGTATCTGCCTGCATTTCGCCTTCAATTTTCAAGTCCGGCCTTTTTTGCTTGACGAGTTGAACTGCTTTTGCAACTTTTATTGATTGCGGATAGGGTGCCGAACCAAAATTGCTAAATGACAGCATGGCGATTTTCGGTTCCAGGCCGAAACGTTTGACAATTTCTGCTGTGTTGATCGCTATTTCGGCAAGCTCTTCCGTATTCGGGTCAACGTTGACCGTTGTGTCTGCAAAGAAATATGCACGTTTCTTCACTATAATTACGTAGCAGCCCGATACCCGTTTTACGCCTTCGGCCAATTGTATTACCTGAAGTGCCGGACGAATTGTGTTCGGATAAGAGCTGGTAATGCCGGATATCATGCCGTCCGCCTCATTAAGGTGAACCATCATCGCACCGAAATAATTCGGATTCTTTAGCTGAGTATAGACGCTGTTTTTTGACATTCCTTTACGTTGACGCATTGCATAAAGTGCTTCCGCATAGGTGTCAATTTTGTCGAAGTTTGCCGGATCAACAATCTCGAAATCAGACATGTCAACATTGTGCTCTTCTGCTATCTGTTTAATCTTTTCTTTGTTCCCAAGCAGAATGGGATGCGCTACTCCATCTTCAACAGCGATCTGTGCGGCCTGTAATATTTTGTATTGCTCGCCTTCCGGGAAAACAATTCTGCGTGGGTTGTTGCGCGCTTTCTCGAAAAGTCTGCGCACAACTTCACGGGAGAATCCCTGGCGTTCGCGCAATTGTTCTTTGTATTCTTCCCAGTCAGTTATAACGATGCGGGCCACGCCTGTTTCAATTGCTGCTTTTGCAACCGCAGGTGCCACATACGTAAGTACGCGAGGGTCGAATGGCTTTGGAACAATATATTCGCGGCCGAATTTTATTTCCTGTCCGCCATACGCACGGCGTACAATTTCAGGAACTTCTTCTTTGGCCAGTTCTGCAAGCGCGTAGGATGCAGCTCTCTTCATCTCTTCATTAATGGTGGATGCGCGAACATCGAGTGCGCCTCTGAAGATGAACGGGAAACCCAATACGTTATTGATCTGGTTTGGATAGTCAGAACGGCCGGTAGCCATTATAACATCAGGACGTGCTTCAATGGCATCTTCATAGGTTATCTCCGGGTTCGGGTTCGCCATGGCAAACACGATGGGATCTTTTGCCATGGATTTGATCATTTGCTTCGAAACGACGTTGGCAACGGAGAGCCCGACAAATACATCAGCGCCTGCAAGAGCCTCCTCAAGTGTGCGCAGAGGAGTGTCTGCGGCGAACACTTCCTTAAATTCATTCATGCCATTGGTGCGCCCTTTGTAGATTACGCCCTTGGTATCGCACATGATGATATTCTCTTTGCTTACGCCGAGGCGGATGTGCAGATTGGCGCAGGCATTTGCGGCAGCTCCGGCACCGTTGAAAACAACTTTCAATTTGCTGATGTCTTTGCCGGTAATCTCGCAGGCATTGAGCAAAGCAGCGCCGCTGATGATGGCGGTTCCGTGCTGATCATCGTGAAAGACCGGTATATTCATTGTTTTCTTCAATGCTTCTTCAATATAGAAGCACTCCGGAGCTTTGATGTCTTCAAGGTTAATGCCGCCAAACGTTGGCTCAAGCATCTGCACGCACTTAATAATTTCATCGACGTTATGGCTTTTAATTTCAATATCAAACACGTCGATATCGGCGAATCTTTTAAACAATACTCCTTTACCTTCCATAACGGGTTTGCCTGCTTCAGGTCCGATGTCACCAAGTCCAAGAACAGCGGTTCCGTTTGATATAACTGCAACCAAATTTCCTTTGGCAGTATATTCATACACCAGTTCGGGATGATCGTGAATTTCCAGGCAGGGATCTGCCACGCCAGGGGTATAAGCCAATGAAAGGTCCCTCTGCGTTAAGCAGGGCTTGGTGGGAACGACTTCAATCTTTCCCTTCCTTCCAACGCTATGATAATCGAGCGCTTCTTTTTTTGTTAGTTTCATGGGTTCTTTGAGGTTAGTTAATAATGTTTGTTGAGTAATCGGGGGATAAAAGCAATAGCTGCATGGAGCGCCGACACGGCAAAAGAAATCTATGAGGTAACATACGTGTACTGTACATGACTCTGTGCTTAATTGCTGTCAAATAAAAGAATAAATGCTTAAGGGAAATTACAAATAAATTTAATAACGAAATGTTCTATGAGAAGACGATATAGGTAATTGTTTTAGTTTTTTCAATCAGGCAGTTAAAATTACCGGGGAATGATTTCGTATATGCCTTAATAAATGTTTGTCCTCTGCTTAACGGGCTAATTTTATTTATTTTAAAATATATTTTACTATTTTTTGTTCTGACCGTATAGTGAAGCTGAATTAACCGGCAACTGCTTGCTGCGGGTAACTATATTTTAATTGGGTAATTTCTGCCCGATATGGATTTTCTAATACCGGTGAAACTCTTATCTTGTCCCAATGGAAATAAACTTGCTTCGGAAAATCACTCGTAAAAGGGCGCTCAACTCTCTCAAGATAATGGCATCCTATCAATACTCACGCATCACGCGGAAACCCGTTGTATGGGGCATCCCCATCTCATTTTCTATTGAGCCAACGAACCGGTGTAATTTCCAGTGCCCCGAGTGTCCCTCCGGACTCGGCGCTCTCACCCGCCCGCTGGGAATGATGCCTCTTGATCCGTTTAAAAACCTGATTGATCAAATAGCCTCTGAATCATTCTATTTACAGCTTTTTCTGCAAGGGGAGCCCTACATAAACAAACAACTGCCCGAAATGATTATGTATGCCAGGCAAAAGGGAATGTATGTTTCCATCAGTACCAACGGATCTTTTATTTCTGAAAGGAATGTTGAAAAACTCATTGCCAATGCACCTGATAAAATTATCTACTCGATGGACGGGCTGGATGAAGAAACGTATCAGAACTACCGCATAGGTGGCACCTTTGCTCAGGCAGACAAGGGCTTGCGGCTGCTTCTGGAGACAAGGAAACGACTGGGCTTGAAAGTGCCCTATGTAGAGTTGCAATTCATTGTAATGAAGCAAAATGAGCATCAGGTGGAAGATGTGGTTAAATATGGAAAAGCACTTGGCGCCGATAAAGTGGTTCTTAAAACCATGCAGGTGTACTCGGTTGAATCTGCGCGAAATTTTCTGCCTGAAAACCTGAAATACCAGCGCTATATCGTTGATGGTGAAACACTACGGGTTAAAGGGGAGATGAAGAACCAATGTTTTGCACTTTGGCAGACGTCAGTTGTCACCTGGGATGGGGTAGTGGTCCCCTGTTGCTTTGATAAAGATGCAGAATATCCTCTTGGGAACAGTTATGAGACCCCTTTCCGCGAAATTTGGAATTCTCCGCTCTATCATTCATTTAGGCAGCGGATACTGAATAATCGCAAAGGCGAGCCCATGTGCACAAACTGCACCGCCGGAATGAAAATGAACATCCTCGAAACTTAAATGTGACTCTTCCGGTTTAAGAATAAACTCTGCCTGCGGACAACCGCGCATTTTCAGTGGTTGAATCTGAGGAAAAATATCTAATTTGTATATGGAATTCCAAAAATTAGAAAGGCTCAACATGGCTACCACGTTAGAAAACTTAAAAGAAGCATTTGCCGGCGAAAGCCAGGCGTTTCAAAAATACACTGCATATGCGGCTCAGGCGGAAAAAGACGGTTTCCTGAATATCGCAAAATTATTCCGTACTGCTGCGGAAGCTGAGCACATTCATGCTGAAGGCCATCTGAAAGCAATGGATGGCATTAATAAAACAGTCGAAAATCTTAAAGACGCCATCGGTGGCGAGACGTATGAGTTCACCAGCATGTATCCGCCTATGCTGGAACAGGCCGTTGCCGATAACCACAAAGCAAAACGGATGTTTGGCTATGCCGTAAAAGCGGAAGAAGTGCATGCCAATTTATATAAAATGGCGTTGGAAGCTGCACAGCAGGGAAAAGACCTTGATGTTGGCGAAATCTGGTTGTGCCCTGTCTGCGGTGATATTGAATTCGGGACAGCCCCGGAAAAATGCCCGGTATGCGGAGCACAAGGTGCAAAATTCGTAAAACTTTAAATATATCAAACCTGTGGATGCAGACTGCCGTTTGCATCCACAGGTCTTTAACTTACGGTGCCGCCTTTGTGCTGCCGGTTGATCTGTTCCCATAAACCGGGAAAACAGCTTAGTCCTGCCACTTAATTCAATTACCATTCCTCTCCCTTTTGCCATTTCACGGTTCGGTGAAATCTGGCATTCCCGATCATGATACTTTTCCCGTGTTTTTACCTTCAAATTAAGTTCCAATTGACAAGAATTGCCGACTAGCGAAATACCTTCATTTGGTTAATAATAGCCACATACTTTCTCTGTTATCCCGAAAATAGCCAAAATATAGGTCAAAAAGGCACTTTTATGGCATAATCCTTTTGAGAAAAACTGGTATAATCTTTGCCATTCTTTGTGTAAACAATTAGAAAAAAATATGAACAAGATAGTACTACAATTCGGATTACTGGTTTTCTTCCTGTCGGTCTTTTTCTTCAGTCAGGAAGGAATTGGAGTGGTGCAAGCGCTTCTCCGGTCGTTTGCCGTGTTTGCCGTGGTTACTGCCATGAGCAGTGTACTTGCCATCGTATTTATCCGGTCGATTAATAAAAGTTCTATGAAAAACGACCGGGAATTAGAAAAAAACCTAGCAGGACAGAACAAGAATGAATAGCAACACATTGTGGGGCGCTTATAAAAGCAATCCCGATTCGGCTATTAAGCAGCAAATAATGCTTCAATATACAAATCTGGTTCACTATGTCATCCAGCATTCCCGGTTTATTGCCCAAGCCGTCGTGGATGAAGACGATTACTTCCAATTCGGCATCGAAGGCCTGAGCGAAGCCATTGAACGGTTTGATCCCGAATATGGAACCAAATTTGAAACCTATGCCATTCAACGGATCCGTGGGAAAATTATTGACGAATTGAGAAAACTGCAGGCAAAAGCCATGATAGGCAAAGGCAGAAAAATCAAAGCGCACAGCGTTTCCTTAACTGAGCAGTATGACGGCGACGAAGGCTATCAGCTTTATGAAATCCTGCCGAATAAAGAGCAGCTTCCCGAAGAAACACTGGCCCAGAATGAACAGCGAGATAACATCATGCTTGCCCTTAAAGAACTTCCGGAACGTGACCGCCTGATCATCAGCTTGTATTATTATGAAGATCTCAACTATAAAGAGATTGCCGAAATTTTGAACATTACCGTTTCGCGTGTCTCGCAAATACATTCCCGCGTTATCAAAGAACTAAAATCAAAAACTATAATAAACCATGGTTGAACAAAACACTTTACAGAAAAAAGAAAAATATGTACGTCTGCTGGCCAATGCATATTCACTGCCGGCACTTCCTTTCATCATCGAAGAGGTGAATAAGGTAATTGATAATCCAAAGGCAAGTGCCGCTCATTTGGGTGATGTGATTAGCAAAGACCAGGCGTTGGTTGCGAAAATCCTCTCGGTAGCAAACTCGCCGTTATATGGCATTCCAAGAAGAGTTTCGACTATCGATTTTGCGATTATTATTCTTGGATTCAACCATATTAAAAATATTGTTATTGCGTTCTCGCTTATGGATTCCATAAGCACTTTTGACAGCACCGTATTTGACCGGCAGAAGTATTGGATACATTCTCTGCTGACGGCAACGGCTGCCAAACGTATTGCGGATGACCTTGGATTTCACGTCAGCGGTGAAGCATTCACTGCAGGTTTGTTGCATGACCTGGGAATTCCCATCATCTGCAAACATTTTCCCAAAGAGTTTAAACAAATTCTTGAATTGGTGGCAACGAAAGGGATTGCATTTAGAGATGCAGAAATCGAAATTCTCGGTATAGATCATCAGGAAGTCGGCCGGATTCTCGTTGAACGGTGGAACCTCCCATCATCCTTCTCAGAAGTGGTTGGTTTTCATCATCAGCCATCACTTGCAGTTGAACACAAGAGCATGGCCGCGCTCGTTCATCTGACCGATTACATGACCAATCTGTTTGTTGATGATTCCAATATTTGGGATGATTCCTATCAGCTCGACCCCAGCATTCTTGAAACACTTCGTTTGGGCAGCATGGAATATCTTGAAGCGTTCATTAACAGTTACAGAAAACAGTTCCAGGAACAAATAGATTCACTTAACGTCTTTTAAGGACAGAGTTATGGCAAATGATTTAAATATATCCGCCGGCGATGCGGAAAAACGTGCGAAAACTGAAAAAGTATTAACCAACATATATTCTCTCCCCGCTATAAGCGAAATTATGTATGAAGCTTCTCGCATGTTGGATGATCCTACTACGTCAACTTCTGATCTTGCGAGACTGATTGGACGGGATCAGGGCCTCTCCTCCAGAATTCTTTCGATTGCCAACTCTTCACTCTATGGCTTGCCCAGGAAAGTTGCAACAATCGATTTTGCCTTGCTGGTAATTGGCTATAAGGATACAAAAAATATTGTGATTGCATTGTCCCTTATGGAAGCATTTAAAAACAAAAACGATGCAAACCTGAATTATAAAAACGTATGGATCCATTCCTACTCGGTTGGCGGCGTTGCCAGAAAGCTTTCCACCGATCTCGGATTCAGATTTTCCGGCGAAGCGTTTGTGGCAGGTCTTCTGCACGATTTTGCAATACCGGTAATACACAAATATCTTCATGGTGCCTTCGTAAGCATCATCGACAGCGTTAACAACGACAATAAACCCTTTTTAGAGGCCGAAGCCCAGCATTTGGGCATGACTCATCAGGAAATAGGCCGTTTCCTCGGAGAACGCTGGAATCTCCCCACTTCATTATGTGACGTGCTCCTTTATCATCACACTCCGGAACTCTCAAAGGAATTTTGCGACCTTGCATCAATTGTACACGTTGCTGACTACGCAGTTAATCTTACAAACAGCAGCAATATTGTTTGGGATAAAGACCTTAAGCTGAGTCCTGCTGCCTGCGAACGTCTGAAAATAACAGAAGAAGAAGTACTCAAGTTCATCAACGATTTTAAACCTACCCTTGAACAGGAAATACAGGTAATAAAATACTAATGCGCTTACACAGAGAAGCTCTGGCAAATGCCGTTCCGTATCATCAAGTACTCATGCATCAGCAGGAAAGCCAGGCTGGCAGCCAGTCTCCACAATCCTGGGGCGATGGTACTTTTCTAAAATATCAGGAAAGTTCTGTTCCCGAAAAATATGCTTTTATGACCGAGCTGCTTTTAAGTTTCGAAAGAGAATTAAACAGCATCACTGACGCTAAAGAAGCATTTGCCTTGCTGAAAACTAATGCGAAAAAGATCATTCCGGTTAAGGAATGTGCGTATTTCAGATATGACGAAAAAACCGGAAGCCTTTTCCAGTCAAAAGTGGATAAAGACACCGAAATTTCAATGGCCATGCAGCGCTATTGGAAAGAAGGAATTTTGCAGGCTGTGTTTGATTCAAAACGTTCAACACTGCTTCCCTCATTAACCAATATGAATGCAGCCGGCTCCACCCTTTCCTATTTTGTTCAGCCGGCATTTGATGGGACAAGCAAAGTTGGACTCTTCGTCATTTTAACCAGCGCCAACAAGAATTCGCTTAAACGATTTGACCGTGACATTCTCAATCTTATCATCAATTCGGCAATTGCGCGTCTGGAACGCCTTTCCCTGAGAGAACGGCTCAACGCAACCTATTCCGAAATGCTGACTTACCAGGCCAAGCTTTCAAACGATTTCAGGTTGGCTGCCATTGGTGAATTGACCGAAGGAATCCTTGAAGATATCGGAACTCCTCTCCAGGTCATTCTCAGCCAGGTCGATCTTATTGGTCTTGAGCAAACGGAAGATACCGGATTATTCAGGATCCGCTCACAAGTGGTAAAAATCCAGCAAACCATCAACCGTTTGGTGAAATTTGCCGATGTGAATCAGAAACAGGTCTCTATACTGCCATGCAATTTAAATGAGCTTCTAAAAGAATATTACGGATTGGTGAAGTCATCGCTCGATAATTTGAACATGGAATGTGCGCTTAATCTCGGGAAAAACATTCCGCCCATCCTGACTCACCCAAATTATTTTTTCCAAATTCTTGCCAACGTGTTCGGTCTGCTGAAATCCTATATGGGCGAGTTTGGCGGCATCATTCTGCAAACACGGCATGAAGATGAAGCGGTCGTTTTGCGTATCACAGCCACCGCCGATCTGACTCCCGTAGTGAAATCAAAAAAATTTAAAAGTGATAATTTGAATGTTCGCATTATTACCAACTTCATGAAAAAACATGAAGGAAGCTTTACTGTTGAGAGCGTTTCAAAATCAGATGCGGTTATTTCGTTGACATTCCCTATCAGAAGGAAACTGAGATAATGAAAAAATTTCTATTTGTCGTGTTTGTCAGCCTGTTATTTACATCAGCCTATGCACAGCAGGATTCTGTGGTTGTTAGCCGTTTGGTTAAAGAAGAAATTGCCAGAGCAAAACAAAAAGAACAGGAACCCCTCAAATCGACTAATAACGCGGGGTTTTCAGAAGAGGCAACCGCTCAGAAACCTCCTATCCCCCAATCCGTTTTTTATACACTGTTTGTCGGTTCACAAATCCTCCTTGCCGTTGGTTTTGGAGTTTACCGGATTAAACGCCGCACCGAAGAAAGCAAACAACCAAAGCCGCATAAGAGAACCGATAATTCCTTCGCTCTTAAAACAAATCGTTATTCGGAAAGCAGAAGAGTGCGTTCGATGGTTGGATGCCAGTTACAGCTTTTACGAACCAGAGAAGAATTAACCTCGCAGGCACGTAAATTAAATGTTGGCGCCGGAGAACTTGAACTTGCATGGAAACTGCAGGAGATGTCATCTAAATCATGATGATCCAGGCAGTTCAGCAACCCGTTTTGGGACAAGTTTCCAACACTTCCAATACAGCGTTCAGTGGCGCAAAGATGCCCGCGGACAATTCTTTGGTATTGGTTAAGGTGCTTGAAAAACTAAACGGGAACTATAAATTGCTGGTAGACGGAACCGTGTTCCAGTCGTCTCTGCCTTTTGGTGCAAACCTCGATGAGGAATTTCTTGCGAAAGTTATTTCCACCAACCCATTTACGCTTCAGGCCGATGGACTGCTAAACCAAAAACAGAGTGCACTCGGCGGACTCACCGTTTTGCTTCAGAAACTGGGAATAAATCAAACAAAAGAATCGAAACTGGTGATGGAAATTTTGCTGCGGACAAAGAAACCGTTGCTGAAAGCCAAGCTGGAGCGTCTTATTGAAACACTTGACGGGAACACAAAACTCGATGATATTCAGGCCGCATTGCTCGCAGGTCTCTATTTTGCCGGTTCCACGGAAGTGAAAGAATTCAAATCTGAAGCAAAGCATTTGTTCAGAGATTCAATTGAAGCAATCATCGAAAAACTATTCGAGAAAATAGTTGCTTCCTTAAAAACACCTTCTCATACTTTTTTAAACCCGGCACTTGAAGCAGCTTTCCTTTCTCCCCTGACTAAGAACGGCAATTTCAACAGAAAAGCCGTTGATCTGGTTTTCTTTCTTGATGGGCCGGGGAAGATGATGGCGGGAGCTTCCACCTATACAGAACAAAAACAGGCAAAGGAAATAGCCTCGCTGCTGACTGAATATATTATTCAAAAAGCTGTCTATAACAGGTTCGGTGTTTTCCCTGATTTTATTATTTCACGCGTCGACGATGAACTCGTCCTCTCGGTTTTTAATCACGCAATGGAAACCCCCGACGGTAGGCTGCTTATCTCTTGTGACCTGCAAAAAAATGCCGGGAATTCTTTCATGCAACTGCGCGGCTCTCTGGAGAAAAAAGTGGCCCGCCTGGTTTGCTTTTCAAAAAAATGGATGCTGGCATCTGGTATAATTGACCGCTTGACCGGACAACTTAACCGGCAAGGATATGAAATATCAGTACTCTTAAAAGATTATTATACGGATGCGAAGTCATCTGCACCCATTCTTTCATCGGTTAATTGTAAGGTCTAGTGATGTTAAGTTATCAAAAGCGCAATGAGGCGGTAAGCCTGAGCGATGCAGCAATAAAATTTATCAGCTATGCGGAATCTGTCGGAGCCATTCGTGAAGATTCACCATTTCTCAAAGACTCACTGGTGAGTCTGTTTACGCCAAAGGATAACTCAGAGCTTGAACAATTTAATCAAGCGGTGACTAATTCACTAAGTGATGAAACATCGGCAAAGGAAACGGACAATGGTTAAGGCAATTTATCAGGCAGCCCGTAATCTTGAGTTCAAGATGAAGAATACGGAAATAGTTGCCAACAATTTGGCGAACATTGGAACAGTCGGTTATAAGCGTGAACTCCCGTTTTCGGAACTTATGACCCGCGACAAAGGAGCTGGATTCAAGCAGTTAACCGATTTTTCCGAAGGCAACTCCATTGCAACGAACAACGCGCTTGATGTTGCCATTGAAGGATCCGCTCTCTTTGTCGTTAAAGATGACAGCGGACTCCACATGACCCGCGACGGCCGTTTTTCAATTTCTGTTGATGGCTTTTTGGAAACCGCTAATCACGCCCGTGTACAGGGTGAGAAGGGTGATATCAATCTTTATGAAACACTGTTGAATAAAGATCAGATTATCGGCATTTCAAAAGAAGGTGAAATTAAAATGGGCGAAACCTATGTGGACAGATTCAGGATGGGAAAAATCACCAGCCAGCAGAATCTGTTGCGCAACAATGCACAGGATTTCGCATTTGAAGACGGGACTATCACCCCTGCTGAGCCAGGGAGTTACAAATTTACGCAAGGTTATGTTGAAGAGTCGAATGTGAGTATTGTCATGGAAATGGAATCTATGATCACGCTAAATAAAGATTATGAAGCAGCACAAAAAATCATTGGTTTTTTTGACCAGAGCTTAGCCAAAGCTGCTGAAGTAGGAAAAGTTTAAGATAGGAGTATTTTGAAATGCCAACAAGAGCACTGCGAACTGCAGCATCCGGAATGTACGCACAACAGGTTAATATCCAGGTTGTAGCAAACAATATTGCCAACCTCAACACCAATTCGTTTAAGAAAAACCGGGCCGAATTTGAGGACTTGATGTACCAGGAAGTCTCTGCAAACCCATTGAATTCGGAACTGCCGGGTATTACCGAAAAAACTGCCATGAAGGTTCAGGTGGGAAATGGTGTCCAGCTTTCTTCAACCCAGAAAATGTTCACTCAGGGAGATTTGCAGCCATCCGGCAGTCAAATGGACCTTGCACTACAGGGTGAAGGCTTTTTCCAGATACGAAAAGCCGATGGGACAATGAATTATACGCGTGATGGTGCCTTCAAAGTTTCTTCCGAAGGAACAATTGTCACGGCCGGTGGGTATATTCTTGAGCCGGGCATTAAGGTGAGCAGTGATACTTCTGCCGTGCAAGTTGCAAAAGATGGTACGATCTCATTAACCGAAACAAGCGGTGAAACGGTTGAAGCCGGCCGGATCGAACTGGTGAAGTTCGTGAACCCCGCAGGTTTGCTGGCGCTTGGCAGCAACTTATTTGGTGAAACTGAAGCTTCGGGGCAGCCAATCCTGGGAACTCCGGGTTCAAACGGTTTCGCAGAAGTTCATCAGGGCTTTTCTGAGTCATCCAACGTCGATATCGTTGAAGAAATGGTGGCGATGATAACAGCCCAGCGTGCCTATGAGATAAACTCCAAAACCGTAAAAACGGTGGAGGATATGATGGAAATGGCCAATAATCTTAAACGCTGATAATCCTTAACTGAGCAGCATGACAAATGTTTCGTATTTTGCGTTTTTATTCGCCTTTTTTGTTCTCTTCCCGCCGATAATTGCCTCTGCCTCCGGAAGCGGAGAAAAAAAAGTCCAACAACATTTACAGGCCTCAAATGGAAAATTTGAGGCCGAGTTGTATTCATACCTGAAAGAACAATTAAAAAGTTATTCACAGTGGGCAGTGGTCGAAATACAGCCAAATGGCCGAAATGAGTCACTTGACCGTTATTCGCTAGACCGGAAGAGAAATTGTGTAATAAACGGCAGTTTTGCCTATGTGCCTGTAATAACAAGCAGTTCCGGCGGATTTGTGAAGACGGTTTTGACCGTCAGGCTGAAACTTTCGAAAGCTGCTCTGGTTGCAGTCCGTGATATTAAGGTGAATGCTGAACTGCAAGCCGCTGATTTTGAGCAAAAAGATGTGGATGCAACGATTCCCCGGGGCAAACTGCTGGCCAACCCGGATGAATTATCGCATTTCCGGGCCAAAATGTACATTAAATCGGGAGCTTGCCTCACTGACCAAATGGTCAGAGAAAGAGCACTGATTAAGCACGGTGACCCCGTTACCTGCTATCTGACCCGCGGAGGCGTAACTGTATCTTTTGACTGTATTTCACGCGATGACGGACTAAAAGGTGAGATAATCCACGTAACTACAAGGGATAAGAAGGTATTCCGGGCCAAAATTGAGACCGCAGAAACCGCTCGAATTATGGAATAATTGTTGGAACAATTATTGCTATACTATTGAAAACTTGAATAGCACTTATAAATATGACAAAAACCATTTTACACATCTCGTTGGTATCGCTGCTCCTCACTGGAGCGCTGATGGCTCAGGATATGCGCAGAAACGCTACTGCATCACTTTTTTCCGACTATAAAGCATCGCGCATTGGCGATGCGATTACCATTTTTGTAGTTGAGTCTTCAAACGCCTCAAACCAGGCAGCCACCCAAGCCGGCAGATCAAGCGATATTGGCGGCAATTTCACCGTGCAGTCTGGGCTCACTCCCTCAAGCAAAGGCGGCGTTACTATCGGAACCAGCAATGAGTTCAGCGGAAAAGGCTCCACTTCCTCATCAGGACAAGTGACCGCTAAAATTAGCGCGACCATCGATTCTGTCCTGGCTAATGGCAATCTCAGAATAAAAGGAAGCAGGAAAATTGTTATTAATGGTGAAGAGCAACTCATCTCCATCAGCGGGATAGTCCGTACTTCTGATATTTCCGCTGACAACGCAGTGCTTTCCTATAATATATCCGATGCGGTAATTCTTTTCGAAGGCAATGGGCTCATCCAGCGGGCACAAAACCCGGGCTGGCTCACTAAACTTGCACACTGGTTATTCTAAGGTGAAAACAATGAAGGTAAAGATTGCTATACTGTTGCTTTTCCTGCTCTCCCTGCAGGCATTCCCTCAGCGATTGAAGGATGTTGCCTATTTCCGGGGCGTGCAATCGGAACAGCTTATCGGGTATGGTCTGGTGGTCGGTTTGGCCGGCAGCGGTGACAGTTACCGCTCAACCTTTACGGTGCAATCAGTCGCAAGTATGTTGAAACGTTTTGGTATCACGGTCCCCGATGTGAACCTCCGGACCAGAAACGTTGGTGCGGTGATGATAACAGCCTCCGTAAACAACTATTTAAAAATAGGCTCAGAGTTTGATGTAACGGTTTCTTCAATGGGCGATGCAACAAGCCTTATGGGCGGAACGCTCCTTATGTCCCCTTTGTCAGGCAAAGATGGAACTGTATATGGAATCAGCCAAGGACCGGTATCGGTGGGTGGGTATGATATTAATACCGCAAGCGGAGGCCGTGTTTCGAAAAATCACGCTTTGACTGGCAGAATACCGAGCGGTGGCACAATGCAGCAGGAACTTCCCAATAGCATGGTGCAATCATCATCCGATATATCTATTCTTCTTCGCAGACCGGATTTTACGTCTGCAAACAACATTACTCAGGCTATTAATCAGAAATATAACGACTCACTTGCTATGGCAGTGGATGCTTCAGAGGTACGTGTTCGCATTCCTGCTGACAAGCAAAATAATTTGACCGCATTCCTCGCGGATATTGAAAGTATCAGTGTAATAACAGATGCAATTGCTAAGGTGGTGCTTAATGAGCGCACCGGTACCGTGGTCGCAGGCTCAAATGTAAGAATATTACCGGTAACCATCTCGCACGGAAATTTACGGATCAGTATTCATTCGAATCCGCAAGTCTCACAACCCGAAGCTTTTTCGCAAGGTAAAACTGTATTGTTCAATAATCTTGTGCCTCAGGTAGAAGTTGAAGACAGCACTTCAGCCATATCGATCAAAGGCGCAAGTAATGTTCAGGAAGTGGCGGCAGCTCTAAATTCACTGAGAGTCTCGCCACGCGACATCATTGCCATCTTCCAGGCACTGAAAGAAGCTGGTGCACTCGTAGCAGAATTAGTAATCATGTAAGCAATGCCCAATGGATGACGTTCAACTTAAAATAACTAACCCGGATAAACACCTCACCAAGGCTGAGGCAATGACTCCTGAGAAAAAAGCTCAGACAGCCAAGGCCGCCAAGGACTTTGAAACCGTACTTACCGGAATGATGTTAAAATCGATGACATCAAATACCGGCGGTTTGTTGGGAGGTGCTGACGACGGTGAGGGTGGCGGCGGAAGCGGTAACGGTTCCGATATGTACGACTCCCTTTTCCAAAACAATCTTGCTGCCATGATGTCCAAATCAAGCAGCCTTGGCATAGCAGAAAAAATCTATAAGCAAATAACCGGTGAAGACTTACCGGCCGAATATAAAAATAAGAGCTTCCCGGGCTCACCACTCTCTCCCGCATTGCGGAAGCAGATACAGAACATCCCGGTAGTTACGCCTTCAATGTCCTCAATGCAGCGGTTGGAAAAGTTTGACAACATTACCGAAGAAGCTTCACAAAAATACGGCGTCAATAAAAATCTTATTAAAGCGATCATTCTTGCTGAGTCTGCCGGAAATGAGAAAGCGGTTTCAAAAGCAGGGGCAAAAGGTTTGATGCAGTTGATGGACGGCACGGCCTCAAATATGGGTGTCCGCAATTCGTTTAACCCAAAGGATAACATCATGGGTGGCTCGCAATATATTTCTCAAATGTTAAGCAAATATAACGGTGACATAAAACTCGCGCTGGCAGCCTATAACGCGGGTCCCGGAAATGTTGATAAATATAAAGGGGTTCCCCCCTTTGAAGAAACAAAAACCTACGTCACACGGGTGATGGGGTACTTAAAGACTTTGGAGACATAATGGATATTCGCAATATTCTTGTTTTATACACACAACAGTTAACCTTTCTGCGCCAGCTCCTGGAAAACGCAAAAGATAAACGTACAGCCCTTATTGCTACGCGGCATGAACAGTTTGAACTGACCATGCATAAAGAAGAAAAATTGTTGTCACTGGTGCAGGAAACCGAAAAACAACGCAGCAATGTAATTGCCGAATTTCTGCGTACGCACTTTCCGGATCTCAATGCGAGAACAAAAGTGAAGCTAAGCAAAATGGTGGCGGGCAAAATTCCGCCGGCGGAACTTGCAAAACTGGAAGGACTGGAACTTAGCCTGCGAAACATTATTGGTGAGCTGACTGAAGAGAATTCGAATAATCTCTTCCTTCTGCAACACATGCGCAATTTTTATGCTGATACCATGCAGGCGCTCATGGGAAAAAGTTTAACTGCAATTGTTGACCGGAAGGTATGACATGAGTATTTCCAAATTATTAAATATCGGGCAGCAGGGCCTCGCTGCATATCAGCAGGCGCTGGCGGTAACCTCTCATAACATTGCAAATGCCAACAATACCAGCTATTCGCGGCAAAGGGTATCACTCACCACGCAAACACCAGACACCAGAATGTCCGGTTCGCTTGGCTCCGGTGTTAAAATGGAAGACGTTACACGGGTAAAAGATAATCTTACTGATTCACAACTGCGTCAGTACTACAGCCAAAACTCGATGGCGACAAAACAGTCGGGCTACCTTTCACAGGTTGAGTCCATGATTAATGAACCCAGCGATTCCGGCCTTTCTTCGCTTATTAATAAGTTTTTTAATTCCTTCAGTGAGTTGGCTGTAACGCCGGATTCACTTCCGCTTCGGCAGAACGTAACCCAGGCGGCGCAGCAAATGTCCGGTAAACTGCAATCGATTTATTCGGGCATACAACAAATTAAGCCTGATCTGAAGGCCGAAGCTGATGCAACGGTAAAGACTATCAACGAAAGTTTGAAAACTATACAGACGTTGAATACGCAAATATTTGAAGCCAGGCTCACGGGTAATACGCCGAATGATTTAATGGATACCCGTGACAAAGCTATCAACGATCTGAGTAAATTGGCCAATATCAATGTTACGTTCGATAAGGACAACACGGCGATAGTCTCGATGGGCGGTATCATGGCGGTCGATAAAGCTTCAGCCATGCAGTTCCAATCCGTTGAGGAGAATGGGCAGCTAAAAATTAAGACGAGCGATGGTTCGACTTCAATGGCTTTGCAAGGCGGTGAACTTGGCTCCATTTCACAACTCTACAATACCGTTTTGCCGGGACTGACAAAAAAACTTGACGACACTGCTACAAAGATTATGACGCAGGTGAACAAACTGCATGCGGCAGGTTCCACCATCGATAACCCCCCGCAGACCGGCATCGCGTTTTTCGACAGTTATAAAGATGGCGTACTCTCTGTCAATAAGGCAATCGTAGACGATCCTAAGAAAATTGCTGCATCCTCAGACGGAACTTCCGGAAACAATACAATCGCTTCACAGATTGCAAATTTACAAGACCAAAAAATGAGTGATGGACTGACCATAGGCGATACCTATGCCGGGTTTATCAATGATATTGCAACTTCAATTCAATCTGCGGACCAGACAACTGAGTCTACCGGTATGGTTATTGAACAACTTGAGGGCCAAAAATCCAATTATTCAGGGGTTTCGGTCGATGAAGAAATGATCAACATACTGAAATATCAACGATCCTATGATGCCTCTGCCAAGGTAATTAAGATGGCAAATGAAATCTTCGCAACGTTGTTACAAACGGTGTCCTGATGAAACTATCTAAATCGCGGGAATACAGCAATGAGAATAACTGACAGCTATTTACAGAATACCTTCTTGAGCAGCCTCGGCTATGCCAAGAAAACTCTGGTTAATCTGCAAACCCAGGTGGCAACCGGAACAAAAATACAAAAGGCCTCGGAAAACCCGCTGAGCGCTGCACGGATCAACCGGCTGCAGAACCAGCTGCAGAATATAAGTACGTATTCAAAGAATATTGAAAACGGTCAGAGTTTTTTGGCGGCCACTACAACCGCCCTGGACGGCATGCAAACGGAAACACAGAGCATTGTGGATAATCTTACGTATGCTACAAATGCAGCAAACTCCAGCCTGCTTCCATCATATGGACAGAAAATTAAACAATCCCTGCAGGCTATTGTACAATATGCCAACACGCAAGTGGATGGCAAGTATGCGTTCGGTGGAACAAATTCCGGTACGGCACCCTATTCTCAAGACGCAACATGGTTCGGCGGCGGAACAGATACCAGCGGATCGCACAGTATTAAAATATCTTCAACAACTGAGCAAAAGATCAACACCACCGGTGAAGAACTCTTCGGATCAGTTGTGAAACAATCCGGCAGTCTGGATAGGTCAGCCGCTATTGGAACAGTTTCCCAAAACACTACGCAAATTCAGAACGCCGACGGAACTGTTTATAACGTTGCTGCCACCTATACCAAGACCGGTGCAAATGCCTATTCATTTCAATATGAAGTAAAGGATGCAGCAGGCACGGTGGTGTCAACGGCAACAAAGCAATTGGCTTTTGATGCGACTACCGGAAAGTTGCAATCAGTTGATGGTGCAACACCACAAAAAATTGCGGTCGAAGCCAAAACCGCAAAGATCAGTTTTACAATTGATGCTGCCGATATAACTGAAGGAAATACCGCGTCAGTTTCGGGCTCGGCAAGTCAGCCCACCAATATGCTTAATGCAATTCAGGCAATTGTGGATGATCTGAATAGCGGAAAATTGCCCAGTGACGCACAGTTGAAACTGCTTAACGATTTTAATGCCCGTCTGCTGCAAAAATCGTCAGATGCCGGTAGTATTCAGAACCGGTTGACAGCGGCAAGTGATATGCTGCAAAGCCAGCAGTTGCAGGTGCAGGATCTGTTATCTTCAGAGAAAGACACCGACAAAGCCAAGGCTGCAATTGAATTGCAAGCAGCCCAGTACACGACTGAGATGTTGTATAAGACATCTGCAATGATATTACCCAAATCGTTAATTGACTACTTATGAAACGACAATCGGGATCTATCTACGGTTTTCTCATTGGGCTTTTTGCCATTTTTGGTGCCTTCATTTTTGAAGGCGGCAGTCTGCAGGCTCTTTTTCTAGGGCCGGCGATGCTCATTGTTTTTGGCGGTACGTTTGCTGCCATTATTATCGGGTTTGGCATCGAAAAGTTTTTTGTGATGTTTCAACTCATCCGGAAAGCATATTTCCCCGAAGAGTATGATATCCCCTCGTTGATTGACACCTTTTCCGATCTGGCAATCAGAGGCAGACAAAATGGATTACTTTCCATCGAAAAGGATATAGAACGGTTTGAGCATTATTTTACGAGGAAAATGCTGCGTTTTCTCTTGGATGGTTCTGATGCAGACACCATTGAGACAATTGCCCGTTTGGAAATGAGGGCAATGCAGGAACGGCATTTTTCGAATATCACCATCTTTTCCAAAATGGGAGGTTATGCTCCCACCATGGGAATCTTGGGAACAGTTCTCGGCCTGATAATGACGCTGGCAAATGCAGGAAACGATCCTACGCGGCTGGTACACAGCATCGCGTCTGCATTTATAGCAACATTATGGGGCGTTTTTACGGCAAATATTTTTTGGTTACCAATAGGCGATAAACTTAAGCAATGTCACATAGAAGAGAAGCGTTTGATGGAAGTGTCCCTGGAGGGAGTGCTGGCACTCCACAGCGGGGAGATACCGTCGCTAATCAAAGCAAGAATGGCAAGCCTCCTTTCGCAAAGCGAACAAGAGCTCGTTCTCGCGTAGCGGAGGACGATGCTTTTCACGAAGAAGAGGGTGGCACAGACCGGTATTTAATAACATACGCGGATCTTATCACTCTTTTGCTGGGATTGTTTATTTTGCTATATGCCTTTTCAAATGTTGATTTGGAAAAGTACAGGAAGGTTGTGGAAGCTGCCGGAAAAGTGTTTGGAAGCTCCGACAGTTCCAAAATTTCAATCAGCGGTATGGCGGGGGGCTCGGCACTTATTGCGCAGGCCGACCCGTTGAAGCGTCTGCAGGATCATGTCCGCAAAGCGTTGGAAGATAATGAGTTGAACAGCGCCGTGCAGTTGGTGCAGAATGAACGTGGTATCACTATCCGGATTCTTGACGATATTCTCTTTATTTCCGGAAAAGCAGAGTTGACTGACTATTCCAAAATTATTCTAAAAAAACTTGCGCCGGCACTGCGCTCTCTGCCGAATGATATCAGAATTGAGGGCCATACCGACAATATTCCTATCGCGGGAAACACTTTCCCTTCGAATTGGCATCTTTCGGTGGCGCGGGCTACAAACACCGGTTTTTATCTGATGGATAAGGAGAATCTGCCACCCGGAAGGGTTTCGGTTGTAGGGTTCGCGGAATATCACCCCATAGCATCTAATGACACCCCGGAAGGGCGTGCCAATAACCGCAGAGTTGATATTGTCATTTTAAAATAACAGAAGAATTTTCGATACTGTATATAGAGAATCTCAGTTTTTCTACAGATACAGCAAAAAGAACGTGGTTAGTATAAAAGAGTCAAAAAAAGGAACAAATATGAAATTACAAACATATCAATTTGGCGAAGTCGAATTTGATGATGGTTCAGTGCTCTCTTTTACGGAAGGTATCATTGGATTTGAGAGTCTCACAAAATACATTTTGTTGAGTCAGGACGATGGTTTATTCCATTGGCTCACCTCGGTTGAAGAGCCGGAGATCGTATTTCCTCTCATCCCGGCCCGTCTCCTCATGAAGGAATATGATCAAACGGTGGATTTTGAAGCATTTGGAATCGTAAAATTTGACAAGAATCCCGCAAATATTACGGTTAATCTCAAAGCTCCGGTTTATGTCAGCCAGACGAAAAAAACCGGCTTTCAAAAAATATTTGATACTGAAAACTACCCCATGGATTATAAACTGTTTGTCGAAAATTAACAAAAGAAACCACTATGCTAGTTCTATCAAGGAAGATAAATGAAAAAATCCGCATTGGCGCTGATATCGTTATCAGTGTGGTCGCGGTCTCCGATACACAGATCAAAATAGGTATCGAAGCTCCTACAAGCATCAAAATACTCCGTGATGAGTTATATGAGAACATCAAAGCTCAGAACAAACAGGCTGCCGAGTTGATTAAAGAAGTGAAACTGCCGGCAGAACTTGGACAATTGAAGATTAATAAACGCGAGCAATGATTGATCCCAATATTCCGCCTATCAAATCACGACAATTGCGTATGCTGGTTGTCGATGATTCGGATGTAATTCTCCACGCACTTCGGCATTTTTTCGAAGATTATAACTTTGAGGTGATCACCTGCAGTGATGGTCTTGAAGGACTAAAGAAAGCGGTTGAGATTCGCCCCAACGTCATTTTCCTTGATCTGATGATGCCCAATTTCGATGGACTGAAAATGCTCCAGGTGAAAAAGGTGCTGATGGAGATCAAGGATATTCCTGTTATTGTCATAAGCGCGAACACAGACCGGCGAAACGTATTGGCCGCAATTGAAGCAGGTGCTGACCGTGTCATCTCCAAACCGCTTCAGAAAGAAACCATCATACGTTGTGTGAATGAAGTGCTTGGCGAAAAGTTGTTTGACAAAGAAGAAAAAGTGAAACTGTTAAACGACTCGGATCAGGCGGAGCTCCAAAAAGATTTAACCAAAATATTTATACAAGTGCTTCCCAAAAAGAGGGAGCAGCTCAGTGAAGGCCTGCAGAAAAGGGATTATAAAATGGTGAAAACTGTTGCGCACGAGATAAAAGGCTCGGGCAGCACCATTGGTCAGGCCAACTTAACCAAGTTAGCGTCAGAAATTGAGCGGCGTGAAGCGGTGACGGACACGGATTGGATGTTTATCCAGCTTAAAAGTGAACAATTGCTCCAGGCGCTAAAACGGCTCGAAGACGAATATCAATCAGCAACAATCGGGAGTGATCAGTAACAGGCTATGTTTGTAATAATTGGTGCTCTAGTAGTAATGGTTGCGGTGGTTGTTGGTTTTACTATGGCAGGTGGAAACCTGTTACTCCTGATCCAGGTATCTGAATTCGTAACCATTGGTGGCGCGGTACTGGGAAGTGTTTTAATTTCAGCCAATCCCGCATTGCTGAAAAAAATTATCGCAGCTATTCCAAAGGCAATATCCGGTTCACACTCATCAAAAAACGATTACCTTGAACTACTCAAATCATTTTATGACTTGTTTCTAATTGCACAGCGGGACGGATTACTGGCAATTGAAAAACATATTGAAAAACCGGCTGAAAGTGAAATAATCTCCCGCAACAAAAAATTTGCCAGCAACCCTATTGCGCTTTCATTTTTTTGCGATACCTTAAAAGTAATGCTTTCGGGAGGTGTTCCACCACACGAATTGGAATCGCTGATGGAAGTCGAAATTGACACGTATGAAGCTGAGTCTGAACCTGTTGCAATGATCATTTCGAAAGTTGGTGATGCCCTCCCCGGTTTGGGTATCGTGGCCGCGGTGTTGGGCATTATTGTTACCATGGGTTCCATCAACGAGGGAGCTGAAGTCGTGGGGCATCACGTTGCTGCCGCACTTGTCGGTACCTTCCTTGGTGTGCTCCTTTCATACGGTTTTGTTAATCCTTTGGCAACCAACGTTGAGCATATGATTGCCGGCGAAGTGCGCTATCTGGAAACAATTAAAGCTGCAATTGTTGCATACGCTAAAGGGAATCCTCCAATTGTTGCCGTTGAAATTGCCAGAAGAACGCTTTATTCCGATTCGCGGCCGTCTTTCACCGAACTTGAGTCCTATCTCCGCGGAAAGAAAGAATAATGGCAGGAGCCGATCACAAGGGTGATTCACCCATCATCATTAAGAAAGTGGTCAAAGGGGGGCATGGCGGCCACGGCGGAGCCTGGAAGGTGGCATATGCCGACTTTGTAACAGCCATGATGGCTCTCTTCATTGTTCTCTGGATCATGAGTCAGGGAAATGAGGTCCGGGAAAAAGTTGCCGAATATTTTAAGAATCCTGTTGGCATTGCCGTTGGCAAGGGCGACCGGGTTATTGAAGGCAATAAAACCTCGGTTACGGACCCCAAGCTTTTAAATGAGAAACAGGCCCAAGAGATTGAACAGGAAAAGCTCAAACAAATGAGCGCGAAGATTGAGGAAAAGCTCAAAGAGACTCCGGAATTCCAACAGCTCACCTCGTTTGTGCATATGGAAATGACGGATGAAGGTTTACGCATTGAACTTATCGATTCCTCCAAAACAAATGACATTTTCTTTGAAATTGGAACAGCCAGATTAAATAACAAGGCTATGCATCTGATAGGTATGGTCGGTGAACAGCTTGCAAAAATGCCCAATGGCATTATGGTGGAGGGGCACACTGATGCAAGGCCTTTTTCCAACAGTATGCAGGGCTATTCCAATTATGAACTGAGCGCTGACCGCGCCAATTCCGCCCGACGCGCCTTATATGCAGGCGGATTGCCGGATTCCCACGTGCAGGGGATCCGCGGTTATGCCGATAAAAAATTGAAAAACCCAAGCGATCCCTATGACCTGGTGAATCGCCGAATAAGTATTATAGTTAAATATCCTGGTGCAAAATGAGCGATTATATATTAATAATGGAAGATGACCCTTTCACGCAGCAGTTCTATTCCTATCTGTTTAGGAGAACTTCGTATGAGATTACCGTGACCGACAGCGGGGATGATTTCCTTACCATTCTTGAAGAGCGCCCGGTATCTTTGATCATTCTGGACATTAACCTGAAAAACACCTATCTGAACGATGAAAAAGTGGATGGTGTGATGCTTTCGCAGTTGGTGAAAAACAATCCGAAGTATGAGTCCATTCCTGTTTTGCTTGTCACGGCCTATCAGAATAAAATGAATGGCCGCGACCTGTTGACTGAAAGCCATGCTGATGACTATATTCTTAAGCCAATTACCGATTTTAATGACCTTCTGCTCAAAATACAGAGACTGACTGTAGCTAATGGAACGCGATAAAATACTGATTGTTGAAGACGATAACGATACACGCTTCATTCTGGAGCGGTCGCTGTCAAAAAACAACTTCGAAGTGCAGACAGCTTTTAACGGCCTTGATGCGGTCCGAAAACTGGATACCTTTATGCCGCAGGTGATCCTTGCAGACTGGACGATGCCGCAAATGGATGGTATTCAGTTATGCAATCTTGTCAAGCAAAATGAAAAGTATAAGCTTATTTATTTTATTTTGCTGACCGCCCGTTCCTCCCTGAAAGACCGGGTGATGGGGCTGGATGTCGGTGCCGATGATTTTCTTGTTAAACCGGTTGAGAATCAGGAACTGTTTGCACGAATACGATCAGGAATTCGTATCTTTAATCTGCAGCGCGAACTGAGTCAAATTGAACATAATAAGGCCATTGTTGAGATTGCCTGCGGAATAGGGCATCAGATAAATAACCCGTTGACCAGTCTTGTTGCAACTATACAAAACATTGAGATGGACCTTCCCGAGAGCGAAAAAGAAAAACACCGGGAAGATTTTCAGATACTAAATGAGGCCATTAAACGAATTAAAAATTCGGTTGAAGCGTTACAGAATATCAAGAATCCGGAAATCATCAACTATATTGATGATATGCGGATGCTGAAAATTGACTAATAGGCATGCAATGAAGGAGCAACCTGATGCTGGAACGAATCGTAACTATCGAATCCGGATTTGATTTCCGGAAACCACAGGGGCGATCAAAGCAGTTTGATAAGGCGTTTGCTCACGCGGTTGATAACAGGATTATCGGGTCAGACTCAGCAAACCTTTCACCGGCTGCTGTTTTCCTGCAGCGTATGCATTGGCGGCTCATTAAGTTGAAACAAAGTTCGTCCGAAAAGGTGCTGCTGCATTTTCTGGTCGATGATATTGAATTTGAAACTGATTTGGAACTGACTCCGCACAGCTCCGGTAAGCAGCGGTTCCTTATGAGCGACTATTTCCTTAAAGACGGGAAACGGCTTCGCTGTGGAACACTTTATTCGCTCGAGCGAAAGCTGCTTACCGAATCGGCCGAATATGAGCTTGCTCCGCTGAATGCAGTAAAAGCCTATTTTGAACGAGCCGTATCAGACAGCAAGCATCACGATTTCCCGGTGAACGCTATTCCGGAGATCAGTTGGTACGACACACTTAATGACCGGCTCTCTTCTGAATTGAACAATATATATACAGGTGCTCTGGCGTTAGTGGAAAAGGTGGTGCAAGGTGCAATTCACCGGGTGACCTCGGAACGGCAGCAACATTCATTGTTGGAACTTGAGCGATTTACGATTGTAGAAATGTAATTATGGAACTTCCTGAAATATCAAATATAACCGGGTCTTCACGTACCTTCCGCTCGCTGGAGGAATTCAGGGCTTTGCAAGAATTGCCTGGGAACAGTCCGTTGGCAATTGTGACCGTTGACGGCGAAGTGACCTATGCAACGCAGTCATTCCGTGATTCTTTTGGTGTCGCTGAGGGAAGTTTCATCTCAACAATGTCGTCTGAACCGTCGCTCAGTCAGTTTATTGCCGGATTGGTCAAGAGCAAATACCGCGGTATTCAGCTTGATATTATGGCGGGTAAAAATGGCCAGGGGGCACATCAGGGATATTTGGTCGCTCTGGAGCGGATCTTAATTGGGGAAGAAGAATATCTCCTGCTGTTATTCACTTCATCCGAAGAACGGAAACAGTTTGAGAGCAGAATTAATACACTACACAATGCACTCGAATATGGGAATGTCCCCGTCATCATTACCGATAAGGATGGGTATGTCACCTATTCAACGCGGTCTTTCGAAGTTATTCTGAACAAAAAAATTGAAGAACTTTTCCGTTCCTTCCTTCCGGAAATGTTCGAGTCGCTTGTCCCCGAGGAAGAAAATTTTTTGCTGCGCGAGGCTCTGGTTGCGCAAACACACTGGAACTGCATGATCTCGGGAACCGAAGCCAATGGAACAGTCTGGTATCAGGAACTGCAATTGGTACCGGTTGTGCAGGAAATGAATGCACTGAACCATTTTGTGGTTACCGCACATGATATAACCCAGCACGTTCAAAAAAACATGATGGTACGTCAGTCAGAAGAACGCCAGCGGTCCATCATCAACAATATTTCCGATCTGTTGCTGATTATCAGACACTATGAAAGTGATTTGCTGCTTGATAACGCAAATGACAATTTCCTTGAATCGGTAGGTCTGAGCAAACTGGAAGCTATCGGCAAACCGGTGGAAACCATTCTGCAGCCGGAATTATACGGGCTGATCCTTGAAGCAATGCCGGAGTTTTCCGAAAACGGGAAAACCCAATACGCCTTGCCTTACTTTGACAAAATACGGCAGCGTCGCTTTACCGTTAAAATCACCTTCACTGACGATATCCACGATGATGTTCGGTATTATATTGTTACACTCGCCGATATCACTGAACAGATGGAACATGAAAAGAAACTCAGGCAGGCATATGAAAAGGAAACTCAGCTAAATAAACTGAAGTCCGCCTTCCTTGCCAACATGTCTCATGAGATCAGAACACCCTCCATGGCGATCATTGGATACGCGAACCTTCTTTGCGACGACATCACCAGCGGTTATTTCGATTCTGTTCAGGAAATGACGGGCTATCTGAAAGATGGCGTTAAACGAATGCTGAAGCTGATTGATAATATTGTTGAAGTCTCGATGATCGAGTCAGAAGATTATAATTTCCAGTTTGCCGGGCACGATTTCAATAAATTGGTGGAGGCTTCGTTTCAGGACCTGCTGGCGCTTGCCGCCGACAAGACTATCGCCATTCATGTCGATTTTGATGAAGAAGTCGGTGAAATTGTCACTGATGAAAGCAAGATCAGGAAAATTATTGAAGCCGTGGTAGATAATGCCATAAAATATAACGTACCGAATGGGAAGGTTATCATCAAGACCATTGGTGCACCTGATTCCGTTACCGTTTATATTTCCGACACCGGTCGGGGTATTGATGAGCAAAAAATAGACCGTATCCTTCAACCGTTTGTTCAGGAGGAGGATGAAGGTCATAAGCGCCGTTATGAAGGTGCTGGACTTGGGCTGACCATAGCTTATCGTCTGACAAAAGCTCTCAAAGGTGATTTGAAGGTAAAGAGCCGGCCGAATGAAGGCGCAACGGTAATTATTAAATTTCCCAATAACCAATCATAAAACTCACGGGATCAAATGGATCCCGTCCCGCTGTCCGTAACATCCCAACATTTTTTTCCTGCTCCATGAAGCCATATGTACATTTCATTCAAAATGATCAGGCTATAGTGCGGAGCCGGTAGGTACAGAAAAAAACGATCATTTACGCCTAAATTAAACATAATACATAAAAGCCCACCACTTTACCCGAAGCATTTGCTTTGTCCGGGAGTACACTATGCCAAATTTTATTATATATTTGCACATACAATAAATAATGGGTGCCGATATGTCTGATAAACAAAACAAATTTGACCGTTGTCTGTATTTTTCAGCTAACGCTCTTTCGCGTGAGACCGAGAAACTGGCGGATGATGAGTTCGCCAAAACCGGGCTGGCTCCTTCACATGCCTTTCTGCTGATTGCTGTCATCGATAAACCCGGAATTCAGCCAATGGAGATCAGCCGGATATTGATGTTGTCACCCTCAACCATTACCAGGTTTGTTGAGAAGCTTGAGCTTCAGGGGTTGGTGCAGCGGACAGTCAGCGGCAAAAATACGGCAGTCAGTGCTACCGAAAAGGGCATTTCTCTGAAACCAGCGCTTATGGAATCATGGGCAAGCCTCACAATCCGCTATACGGACATCCTGGGTAAAGAAAAAAGCAAAAAATTGACCGCCAGGATATTTAAGTCCGCGGTTAAACTGGCAGCGAAAAACATTAGATGATGCTATCGTTTGTATATGCAAAAATAATAAAACGGTTCTCTTGCCGCCGGGAAGATCGTGGCGTCACTGACTATTTCGCGCCGTATTTCTCCTGAAGCATATGTTTGAACTGTTGTGCCTGCTCATGGCGGGGATTCAGCTCCAATGTCTTGTTAATTGCTGAATAGGCCGCTGAAATTTTTTCGTTGTAAAAATAGGCCAATGCTGTGTTATACCAGGATGCCGCGTCAGTTGGAGAGAGCAGAACAGCCTTTTCCAGCCAGGGGAGGCACTCTTTATACATTTTTTTATTCAGATAGATCACGCCAATACATCCTGCACTGAAACCGTTACCGCAATACTTTTCCATACTGAACAGGTAAGGAAGTGCCCGGTCAAGTTTCCCGTTGGCCAGCAGAGCCTTGATCAGCCTGGTCCGGGGGCGGGAGTCAAGAATGTTTTCCGAGATTAAAACATTGATTTCCTTTTCAAATGCATCCAGATCACCTTTGCGTAAATAGACGTCAGCCAGTTCATAATGCCCCTCTTCCACTGCCATATCCCGGGCGAATACAATTCTGTAGGCCAACGAATCAATCAGGTCTTTCGGCACAAAGGATGCAACAAGTTCATTCGCCTGGCCCTTGGGAACAAACGGATAGGCTCCAAGCAATACGCGTAACCGCAGGTCGGCATAAATTGAGTCAAGTTTTGTGAAAGTAGCCTGAGCCAATGCCACACTGTCAATGGTTTTTTCCGTAGTGGGTTTCGCGGTTGGTGGCAGAAGATGTTTGCTTTCCATCACGTGAAAAAAAGCACGACCTATCAACTGATACCCCTTAACATTAGGATGCAAATGATCAACCATAAGTTCTTTCCCGGTTATACCATGTTCCGATTCCTCATTTAAAGCAGACTCCACATCCACAAAAGAAGCGTTGCAGTCTGTTGCCAGCTTTTTAATAAGGTCGTTGATGTCCGACGGTGCGCGAAAGCGCAATGCATCTAAGTCGCGGGCCTTCATGAACAATTGTTTTGCCCCGGAATAATCACCCGCGGAATAAGCAGCTTGTGCTTCAGCATACGCTTTGTCTGCACGCTCAAGGCCGGGAATATCGGTAGAGATAAATGGTTTTTGATCTTTCAGATTACATGCAAGATTGCCAATTACCACAGGAACGTGCGCGGCATTACATTCCTCAATAATGTCCCGCATATTGCCTTCAAACTGCTTAATGCCGTTCTTATACAGGTCCGAATTCAATGGAATGCTGCTCTCTCCAATGACGCGTTCCATGAGCGTGCTGTTCTGCTCCTGCGTTGTCGGCTTGTTTTCAGGTGATAGTGTTGCCCAGAGGCTGCGAATGCTGTTTTGCACAAGCTGAACAACCCGGTATTTTTGAACCGATAGCATAAAATTGATGAGGAAACGCGATTTTCCCAGAGACTGGGTCGAGGCTACACCTAGCGCGCCATAATACTCGTTGTGACCGGTATAGATGAGTATCATATCCGGTTTTTGCTGCAACACATCAGGGAGAATATCCCTTATGGTGAAGGTGCTTATTGCGGAGACTCCGAGATTGACAACCTCGATACATTTTTCAGGGTAGGCAGCTTCCAGGCAATTCCGGATGTAGCGCGGAAAAGCAGTATTAGGGTGATAGGGCCATCCCGCCGCACTGCTTTCCCCAAGTACAAATATTCTTATTGTGTTGGGCAGTTTCTCTTTTCTGAACCCGTCAAAAATGATGCTGGGTGGATTAGTAGAAAAATATTTTCCGATAATATCTGGGTTAAAAAACAAATGATCGGGATAGGACGAAACATATTGACGAAATACAGGTATATCCTTACCATAGTTAAAAAGCCTCAGCCCTGCTTCCAGTAATACAAAGAAGACTATTATTACAACCAGAGGAATGGCATAAAACCACTTTGGGTAGCTTTTCTTCGCTTCATTTTGCGCATTTGTGTCCGAAGATTTAATCGGTCTGGCCGGTGAGGCAGCTTTTGTTTTTTGTTTCATCGGTTTTCTAATCTGACTGTTATTCCCTATTCGGGAACTTCGATATAGGTGAAATAATTTTTGTTGAATTTAGTGAATGCGTCCTCCGCCTTTTGCGGATCGTCAAAGAGAGCAAAAACGGACGATCCGCTGCCGCTCATAAGGGCAAAGATGGCCCCGGATTGCAGCAATTTTTCCTTGATCGTTTTAATCTCAGGGAATGCTGTGAATACCGGGATCTCAAAATCGTTTTTGAGGTAACCAAGCAATTCTTCCGCATTGAACGTTCCCTTTTCGATCCATTCTCTGAGTGGAGTTTCGGGCATCGATGGCGTAACATTCTTATAAGCCCAGGGCGTTGAAACGTGTATACCCGGATTTACCAGCACAATGCTATAGGGGAGCTCGAACGCAAAACGCTTAAGCACTTCTCCGCGGGAAGTGGCATATGCCGGAGCCGGTTTAATAAAAAAGGGGACGTCCGAGCCCAGGTGGCCGGCCAGCCGCAACAAAACGGCATCGGTAAGGTCCAATCCGAATAATTCGTTTAATGCCGTAAGGGTAATTGCTGCATTTGAACTTCCACCACCAAGTCCCGCACCCATGGGAATGTTTTTCTCCAGGGTTATTTTAATATCAAGGTGCTTTCCCGTTATTTCTTCAAGCTTCCGCACGGCGCGAACAATGAGGTTGTTTGAAATGTCCGAAGACAGCTCAAGATTTTCAGTTGAAAAGGAGAATGTATCAGTCTTTTCAAAAATGAGCGTGTCGGTGAGTCCCAATTGATACATGATGCTCTCAATATCATGGAACCCGTCATCGCGTTTTCGCAAAATATTCAGGCCAAGATTTATTTTGGCAGGTGATTTCATAAAGGCTCTACGCATCAAGTAAACTCCTCAATTCTCTTATGTGCTCAGGTGTTGAACCGCAACATCCTCCAACAAGTGATGGATGATGTGGTAAGGCTGATTTAACCACAACTGAATAATCAGCAGGGGGAATACAACCAACCAGATTTGCATCTCTAACGTTTCCGGTTCCGCAATTTAAATAGAATCCCCAACGGGTCGGAAGGTCAACCTTTTCCAAAACCGTCGAAAAAACAGATGGGGAAATGCAGTTAAAAGAAACTGCATCCACATCAAAGCGCATGAGTTTATTCAATACTTCCCGTAACGACTCGCCGGAAAGGATACGAAGATCTTCAGTAAGGAAAAGACTGATAATATAGGGAAGTGATTTTTTATCACAGTAATTGCAGATAATTTCGATCTCGTCAAAATGACTTTGCGTTTCGTTGAGGATAAAATCAACACCGGCTTCAATAAGGGTGTCAATATGCAATTCGTGATTAATTTTCAGCAAGGTTGGGTTCAGCGTCCTCTCCGCCTGGTAACAATCTTCCGCAGGCGCATTCGAGCCGGCGATCAATACCGAGAGATGATCCTGCCGGGCCAGCAGGGCTGGCTTAACACCTGCCTGTACAAAGGCAGCATAACCGGAACTGAGTCCGGCCTGTTCATATGCCGCAAGATTGGTTCTGAAAGTGTTGGTGGTGATGATTTCCGCCCCTGCCTCGATATAACTGGAAAAGACATTCCTTACTGTTTCAGGGTGACTCAAATTCAGGGTTGAAGTCCACAGGATTTGATCTTTCATTTGTGTCTGCCGGATTAGGAATGTTCCAAGAGCACCGTCAAGCAGGAGTGGTTTGGCTCCTGCAAGAAGTTTACGGAATACTGCCTTAGTTAATGCCATCAACAGGTCAATTCATTTTCTATTAAGTCACACGAAATCATAACCAGACGGAGTGCCGGTTTTGGCGCCGGTCCGGTCAGATTAATATCGCCTTGTTTGTTTTTTGTTCCTGGTGTTGACATAGACGCTGTCTTTTTTGCTCCAAACGAAAATAACCGAATCGGGAGTTCCAACCCAGTCCCCGCTATCCACGTACAGGTACTCACAGTAGTCGGGAATACTGTCGTGATCATAGTCGATCATAGTGCGTTTCCGGTTAATGGCGGCATAGGTTTCCATCCGGTGCGGTTTCTTGAGCAATCCGTTGATAAGAAAATAATTATAATCGTCGTGCCCTGAATAGCGGGCATCGTCAAAATTAACTCTTACATACGGGATATTCTTTGGTTTCCAGGTTTCCATACTCATCCGGTTGAACCCGCCATGGATGGGGACTGTATCTTCCCACACGTTTGAAAATTCGCCGTTGGAATATTTATACAGCTCAAGAAAGAAAATGGCAGTACCAAGGCGCGTACTGTCAAAGTCAATATAACTGGCATCATAGCCGATCACGTTTTTCTGTTCAATAACACGTTTTTCATCAGTGTCCATTTTTGATTTGGCGATGAGTGCAAGAATATAGGTGCCGTCTGCCTGTTTCAGGTAAATGACCGCAGACTGCGGAACATTATACGTGGTGGTCCTGTCAAAATCTATCAGGTACGTTCCCTTAGGGTAGGTTTTGAGGATATATTCCATAAGGTCGATGGTGTCGCCGGCGAACCGGCTTCGTGCGCGCTTTTTCCGCTCGGCGATCTTAAATTCCTGAATACTCTGTTCGCTGTTGGGGTCATAGGCAACTTCACGTTGGGCTGACGCGTCCACTTCAACGCCACTGTAAGCAGGCTGAGCCCGTTTTCCTGCCACAAAGTCCAGAATTGAGACGCCGCTGCAGGATTTAAACACAAACCAGAAGCCGACGAGAAATACTACGAGGAAAAAATACACCAGAAATCGTTTCATGAAACTCTTTTCTTATAGTGAATATGCAATAATTGCAGTACCGGGAATTTTCAAAATGCTAATCGGTAAAAATACTATAGTTCTCCTGCTTATTCAAGAAGTAATTGCAGTTTGCAAGGTGGTGACGTTTCCGCCACAAGTGGTGAGTGTCACATAATTGGAAATTGGTCATTGCGATCCCGAGTCCTCGCAGGAGAAGTCGAGTGCAGCCGATATCCCGTGGGCGGGGCTATCTCACAGTTTAGCTAAGCAAAGTGCCCCGACTATCATGTTAAGATTGCCCCGCCCACGGGATGAGGCACTTCGTCGATGACTCCTCGGAATGACAGGTATGGTTTTTACCACTAAGTTGACACCATTGCCAAGTGGGAGTTTCGGTGTTATTATATGATTTTTGCGCTGGATTACAAGATAATTCAGAGCAGAAAGGCTGCCGGTCTCGAAACTGGTGTTCCATGAGGTGACCGGATTACAGCAGCGGAACAGATAACGAAATTGAATGGCCGGAGGCAAGTTGTTTTGCTTTCGGCTTTTCCCCGGATGAAAAGTTACTCTCAATCTCGGATTCAGGCTGCATTGCCCTGCCAGACGTGGATGTCCAATCAGCCTGTTGCGACGCAAGTAAATAATTAAGCCGTGTCCGATAATTTACAACTTCTCCAAAAACTATAACCGCAGGTGATTCTGCATCTTTGGCATCTTCACCAAGATTTGCTATTGTCGAAATTATCACAGTTTGATTCGCCCTCGTTGCATTGGAAATGATTGCAGCAGGCAGATCATTCCGGACTCCCCTTCGCAAAGCATGTTCCGTTATTGCCTCAGCCTGACTTAATCCCATAAGCACAATGGTCGTCTGATCCTCAAAATTCAGCGTTTCAATCCATTGAAGGTTTTGGCACTTGTCGGCAAGATGAGCGGTGACTATAAGTAAATTTGAGGCGACTCCACGCAATGTTGGCGGAATTCCGGCTCCTGCCGGTGCTGCAAGTGCTGATGAAATTCCCGGGATCACTTCAACGGGAACATTGTGTCTGACTAAAAATTCAGCTTCTTCTGCCCCACGCCCAAATATGTAAGGATCACCATTTTTTAGTCTGCCAACACGAAGACCTTTGCGGGCATAGGATGCAAGCAATTGATTTATTTCATCCTGGCTCTTCGAATGACTGCCCTTGCATTTGCCGACGAATATTTTTTCCACATAGTCAGGGACAACCGCAAGTATCTCCCCGGTGATCAGATAATCATAGAACACAACATCCAATGTCTGAATCAGTTTATAGGCTTTTACAGTAAGCAGTTCCGCGTCACCGGTTCCACAGCCGATGAGAAAGACTTTTCCGAAAGCTGCCTGTGTTTCAGTCCTGGTTTTTTCGACCTCAACAATTCCGTTCTCGCGGAACAGAAGTTTTTCACGAGCAAGATTGCCAAGTGTTTGCGGCAGAAAAGCCTTAATTTTGCTCCTTACGACTTGTGTAAACGTTGGGCTGGCGCCATCACTGGATATAGCGATCTTCAAATTTGCATATTGCAGCAATGAAGAGAAGTAAAAATCACATTCCTGTGGAACATCCACCGTGTTTATGAGAACAAATCTTTCCTGTTTTACTTCTTTTATCAGGTGGTTCACTTCCTGATTCCCGGTCGCATCAACAATAATATTATACGTATCGGCGTCTTGCTTTTCGAAACATTTAATTTTTGCAGGAACAGTAAACTGACCGAACTCAGGAATATAAGCTGAACTGATGATGCTGAAATCGATATTATTATCTGCCAGCACCATAGCTTTCTGGAACGCAACATTCCCGCCGCCAACCAAAAGAATCTTCGGGTCCCTCAAGAGGACCGGTAAGGAATTTATTCGCAGGTTCGTTTTTTTATTTATCATTGGGCAATTTATTTTATTGACCTTCAACCACGGTGCGTTCCAGATAATCCTGAACAGTCTCATTTTCAGAACGGTTGGCCTGATACTCTTCGAGAAGTGTTTTTATATACCTCCCAATTTCTTCCGGTGCAAGCTTGGTCTTTGTCGTTTTTACGAACACGGACTTGCTTCCGCCGAGGTGCCCGCCCAGATTAACTTCATAGCCAAGTATGTTCTGTCCGTCGCGTTTGAATTTTGCGCCAACGAGTCCCACATCAACAATTGGATAGTGTGCGCAGGAATTGGGGCAGCCATTTAAACTTATCCGCAAATCTTCGTTGAAATCAGGAAGTTCTCGCTCAAGGTGCTCTACCACTAATTGCGCGGTGTCTTTCGTCTCAGAAACTGCAAGCCGGCAGAATTCAAGCCCTGTGCAGGCAAGCGTGCCAGCCCTGAACGGAGTTGGCTTATGGTGATAACCAATTGCAACAATGTCTGCCGCTAATTTTTCTGCGTTCTCTGCAGGTACATTTGGCACCAGAAAATTCTGATTGGTGGTTATGCGAATGCTGTCTGCTACATATTTATCCAGCTTATCGGCGATGGCAACCAAATCGGTTCCGGAAACCTTTCCACGCAGTGTGGCAAAACCGATAAAGCTTCTGCCTTCCTGCCTGGACTCATGTATGCCGAAGTGATTACGATAACGTTCCTTGGGAATAATAGGTTCCGAACCATTCTGCAGGGTGTATCCCAAACGGTGTTCAAGTTCTTCGGTGAATTTGGCGGTTCCCCATTCGTTGATCAGGACTTTGATTCTTGCTTTGTGTCGTTTATCCCGTTTGCCTGATTCATTAAATATGTTCAGTGTTTCTTCAACTACGGCAGGTATCTGCTGCGCACGCACATGCTTGCCAATTCGCTTTGCAAAGTGCCAGTCCTTGCCGAGGCCGCCGCCAACGGTTACGTCGAACAGTATTTCATTTGTTTCGGGGTGCCGCAGAGCAACAAATGACAGATCCTGTATTTCGTGTCCCATGCAGTAATTTGAGCAGCCCGAAATGCCCACTTTAAATTTTCGCGGAAGATTGGAGAACTTCCGGTTACCGTTTAGCAATTCTGATACTTTGTACAAAAGATCAGTTACATCGATGATCTCGGTATGGTCAATGCCATTTAGGGGGCAGCTTACCAATGAGCGGGGCACGTCGCCGCAAGCCATTACTGAACTGAGTCCGATACGCGCAAGCTCGTCAAAAATATGCGGGAAAGATTGGAACTGCACATTATGAATCTGAACGTTTTGCCGGGTGGTAAAATCAGCCGTGTTTTCAGCATATTTGATTGAGATGTTCCCGAGAGTGCGAAGGTGTTCAACGGTAAGAGAACCGTCCACTGTTTTGATTCGCATCATATACTTCCTGGGCAGCTCATCTTCTTCCTGGCGCTGCGGATAAATGCCATACCATTTGAAACGTTCAACATCTTCAGCATCCAGAGGGTCGTTTGTCTTGGCATATCTTAATATATCCACGAGTACATCCAACCCGTCTTTTTCCCGTTTTATTCTTTCGGCCCTTTCAGCAAGAGATTCCTTCATGAAAATTTCCTTTTATACTTATAAATTCACGTCCCAGTTTGGGAAGTGTTTTTGTATCAGATTATTCAGTTCAATTTGAAACTGCGAGAACTTGGAGCTGGCATCTTCCGGTTTAAGTCCCTTAAGTGCGTGTGTTATAATTCCGCCGCCAGCAATGTCATAGCCATCCACGAGAACGAACCGGCTGGTGATTTTATTCTCGCTTACCAGATCGAAGCTGAATGGACTTGACGCGCTCATTATGCATTGCGATACTTCGTGGCGGTTGACCTGTTTTCGTTCCATGGAAGTTTCGAGGGCAGAGGCATCAAGCACCTGCTCGATTTTTTCTATGTTCACAGAAACTTTTTGTGTTCCAATTTTCAGTTTATAACTCTTGCCGGTGACCAAGGGACGTTTTCCCATCCAGAATATGTTCGCACGCAAACGTTCCGTTGTATGCGGAGCGCGTTCGCCGGTACGGCTTATCAGCTCTGATGCTTTCACATAAACCTGGGTAGTGAGAGTAAGCCCAATTGCCTGATCACTTCCTGCAACTTGGGGAGAGTCCTTCCCAAAAATTTCAATTGATTTTACGGTGGATATCTTTCCGGATGGGTGAAAAACAATTTCATCGCCGGGGTGTATGGTTCCTGAGTTAATTGTTCCTGCAACTATGCGGCGGTCATCATGGTTGGCGGTGAACTTATAAACATCCTGCACGAACATGCGGAAGTCCTTCTTTTCGTCCTCAGGTTCAGTTGTGAATCCGTCTATCACCTCGATGATGGTTCTGCCGTGATACCAGGGAATGGCAGCAGTGTTTTCTGTTATGTTGATACCATTTCTCGCAGAGACAGGAATGAACTCAAACGGAACGATCCCAATCTCTTCAAGAAATGAACTGTATTCCGTTTTAATGTTTTTGAATTTCTGCTCATCGTAATTGATCAGATCCATTTTGTTGACGGCGACCGCGATCTGTTTGATGCCAAGCATGGAGAGCATATAGGCGTGGCGTTTCGAATTCTCTGCGATGCCTTCCTCGGCGTCAATCAGAAGAATTGCTGCTTCGGCGCGGGCAGCACCGCTTATCATGTTTTTGAGGAACTCTATGTGTCCCGGTGCATCAATGAGAATATACTCACGCCTGGCACTTTTAAAGAATATACGTGCCGTATCGATGGTAATACCCTGTGCCTGCTCATCAATAAGCGCGTCAAGCAGGAATGCGAATTCAAACGGCTTTGCATTCAATTCGCACGTGCGGCGTACCTGATCGAGTTTACCTTCAGGCAGTGACCCGGTATCAACAAGCAGCCTGCCTACAAGCGTGCTTTTGCCATGATCCACATGACCCACGATTACGATGTTCATTCGTTCATTCATTTGACTCCTCGTTTCAGCCATCACATGTACCCGTCCCTTCGCAGTTCCTCCAGTGTTCCGCCGCCTTCCTTGTCCTGCTCACGCCCCGAGCGCTCTGCAATGTTGGCAAACTTTCCGCTTTTTAATTCCCGAATAATATCACTGACATTTTTCGAGCTTGAATCGACTGCCTTGGTGCAGGGCCAGCATCCAAGTGAGCGGAATCTTGTTTTATCGCCGCGGTCGAAATAAAGTGGAATGATGGGAATGTTTTCACGTTCCAAATATTCCCAGATGTTCAGTTCTGTCCAGTCCAGCAAAGGATGGATGCGGATATGTGTATTTGGTGCAAAATCTGTTTTGAACTGATTCCAAAGCTCCGGCGGCTGATCACCGACATCCCAATCGTTGTTTTTATCGCGCGGAGAAAAATACCGCTCCTTCGATCTGCTGCCTTCTTCGTCTGCCCGCACTCCGACTATCACTCCCGTATAAGAAGCGTGGTCAATATCCTCGACAAATGTTCCTGTTTTATGATCGAGCTTGGAACGGGTCCACTCACCGGAGAGAGTATGCTTTAACGCTTCTGACTTAAGCGCCTTGCAGCAGGATATGCGGTCAACTGCACCATCGGGGAAAGTGAGCCTATTTCTCAATGCATTGGTGTTCTGACCGACGATTAAGTTAAGGTTCCATTCCAGAGCAAGCCTGTTGCGATATTCTATCATCTCCGGTATTTTATAATTGGTGTCTATGTGTGCAAGAGGAAACGGGACGTGCCCGAAGAACGCTTTCTTGGCCAGCCACAGCATAACGGTGCTGTCTTTGCCTATTGACCAAAGCATGGCGAGATTTTTGAACTCGCGATATGCTTCACGCAGCAGGTATATACTGTGTGCTTCCAATTTATCCAAATAATCCATTAAAACCTTTCCTGATCTGTGTTTCGTGTTAATTCTGTATTCCTGTCAACTGACATGCAGCCCGCATTCTTTTGTGTCGGGGTTTTCCCACCACCACCGGCCTTCACGGATGGATTCCCCGGCAGTGACGGCGCGTGTACATGGTGCGCATCCTATGCTGGTGAATCCTTTCCCATACAAACTGCTGACAGGAACCTTATGCTGTTTAATAAAATCCCAGACTTTATCTTCTGTCCAGTTATAGAGCGGGTTGATCTTGATAATGCAATGTCTTTTATCGAATTCAACAAGGTTGACACCTTCGCGGGTTACCGATTGTTCCCTGCGCAGACCGGCTATCCATGCGTCTTCACCGCTGAGAGCCCGTTTCAGCGGCTCAAGTTTGCGTACGTGGCAGCATTCCTTTCGGTTCTCAACACTGTCATAAAACAGGTTCATACCTTTTGTCTGAACCATCTTTTCCACTGACTGATATTCGGGGAAATATACTTTTACGTTAATGTTGTATCGCTCATTCGTGGATCCAATCAGTTTATAGGTCTCTTCCGGAAGCCTGCCGGTATCCAAGGTAAATATTTTAACACTCTTGCCTGTTGAAGCAAGAAGGTGCGTTAACACCTGATCTTCAATACTGTAACTCGTGGCAAACGCAATCCTGCCGCTATACTGATCCAGGAAAAAATTCAACACCTCTGTTACTTCTGAATCTGCAAAGCGATTGTTTAACACATCTATATGCTGCACCGGTTTCTTTCAGTCTGTTCATTAAATGGTATATTCAGGCTCGGACTTTACTTCCTTGCCAATCTTGATCTTATTCCAAAAACGCTCATGAAAATAATACAAGGTGATCTTGGTAAATACCTCAACTCCGCCGATGGAAACAGCAGTCCTGATGCTTCCGGTGATGATAAATGACACCACCATGGTATCGATGCTCCCGGTGATACGCCAGGATATTGATTTCAGAAGGCTGCGATAATTCTTCTCGTGTATTTTCATTAAGCGATCTTATTATGTATAAATACGTACAATGCCGTTTTTGAAACACCAATACGGGCATGCAATCAGTGATGTTCAGGTTAATACCTTTTAAACATGGATATCCGCCGTCAGCCGGGTTTTAGTCCGGCTGCCAAATTCTGAAAAGTATTTTTGCTGCTGTTTGATACACACACGTTTCAAAAGCAAAAAAGCCCTTCCGTTTTATCGGAAGGGCTTTCTATATACTAAAAGTCTTTTGGAAAAACTAAGCAATACCTTCCGGGTCTGACTTGATAGAAGCCATACAACAATTGCACAGACATGACGTGCAGTTAACGGGGGTGATTGTTAATTTTAATGTTTTCATATTGGGCGGCAAGATAGCCAAAAGACCATAACGTGTCAAGCTATTTAACCCGCATTTTCTGATTAACAGAAATAAAATGCATATTATTGGAGATACAGTGCAAAACAATCCAAGGAAAAAAAAGATCGTCCCACTCTCACCCGCCTTTAAGCATATGTATCCAAGCGTAAGTATTCCATCGCTGAAAACAAATCCGCTTTTGTTGTTTGTATGTTTCTCATTAACTTCACGCTATAATATCTCACAATTTAATTTCCTGAATGGTTATGGTTGTTTCTTTATGGGATGGTGTAGGGGGTACACTATTAAATTTATCTGTTAAGAGAATCCAAAATGCTTAAATATGTTCTTACTATACTTCTCAGCCTGACTATTTCATCTTTTGCCCAACAAGCTGCATTTCCCGGTGCCGAAGGTTCCGGCTGCTTTGCAAAAGGAGGACGGGGCGGAAGCGTCTATGAAGTTACCAACCTGTCGAATGCGGGTGCGGGATCCATTGTGGATGCAGTGAGCAAACCCAACCGGACGGTAGTGTTCCGGGTTTCGGGCACAATTGAAATGGGAGCGGTTATCCTGACGCCCAAATCAAATATAACCATTGCAGGACAAACCGCACCGGGTGACGGGATTTGCATTAAAGGCAGAATTCATTTGGCTAACGGTGTGAGCAATATAGTTATTCGCTACATCCGTGTCCGCGTTGACGAGGGCGCAAAGAATGCTTCCGGGGACGCCATCGATATTGATAACTGTACCAATGTTATTATTGATCATGTCAGCGCGTCGTTCTCACGGGATGAGGGTATATCCTGTCAGGAAACTTCAAACATGGTTAGTGTTCAATGGTGCATTATCAGTGAGGCCCTGACTTTCGAAAGTCACTCCTATGGCTCATTGATACGAGGTACGGCGGGACAGGAAAAATCGTATCACCACAATCTCTATGCACATAACAATAACCGCAATCCCCGGCCCGGGAATTATACCGCAACCAGTTCCGATCCGGAAGGACTGCATTTTGATTTCCGCAACAACGTTGTTTACAACTGGAAGGGAAGTGAACCGGGGTATAATGCAGATGTTACGGCAACTTCACGATATAATATTATTAACAATGCATATGTAACGGGTGTCGAATCCGGGAATACGTCCAAAATATTTAAGGAAGATTGCGTGGATGCATATGGATTTTTTTCAGGAAACTCGTATAACGGTGTGGTTCCCGCTGATCCCTGGAGCCAGGTTACTTTTAATTCCTTCTCTTCGGCGCAGATATCCGCCTATAAAGCCCGCTCGTATCTGGTGCCCATGCAGGTGGTGACAACGACAAGTGCCGCGCAGGCAAAAATTGATGTGCTGAAAAGTGCAGGCGCGTCATTTCCCAAACGCGATACTATTGACCGGCGAATTATACTCGATGTTGAGAATAAGACCGGCCACTCCATTGCGAATACCGCCGACTCGCCCGAAGGCGGATGGCCGCTGCTTTCAACACTGTCTGCGCCTCTGGATTCCGATCACGATGGTATGCCTGACTATTGGGAGAACGTAAATGGTCTAAATGCCCAGGACTCCACTGATAAAAATCTTGTCGGGATAAATGGCTATACCATGTTGGAATCGTATTTAAATAGCCTGGTCGAAACCAAAACAGTTGGTGTAGGCAGTGAAAAATCATCAACCCCATCAGGCTTTTATCTGGGGCAGAATTATCCCAATCCTTTCAATCCTTCCACAACGATTTTATATTCGTTGACGGGCCGGCACTTTGTAACCCTGAAAGTTTTTGACGTGTTGGGTAACGAAACTGCATCATTGGTTAATGAGGAAAAACCTGCGGGACAATATGAAGTGACATTCAACGCCGCTCATCTGCCAAGCGGAATTTATTTCTATGAATTAAAAGCAGGAGACAATTTTAAGGCGGTTAAGAAGTTAATGTTGGTTAAATAAGACCGCTTTCTTTCGCACAGTAACGCAAAGACATTAACGAACAGATGGTGCTCTGTTTTGGCAGGTATTAGCTTATCTGCATATTTAGCTGTCAGTACGAAAGCTTAAGCATCACATCAGGGGCGGTCACAAAAATCAAATATTCGAATTTCTATCCGTTCAAATCGGTGTACGTTCTGTTAGTTTAAGACAGCCTGTTTTGAGCCCCATTCGATTTGAGCGGCCATCTCTTTACCATTACCAGATTTCGGTGCCGTTCGTGCTCAAGTTCAAAAAAGAGTTCGCCGCCACAGGTGAAGCCATATTTTTCGTAGAACCGTATGGCGCGTTTATTTCCTTCGTAAACCGACAACCACATATGGTCTATGGCCTTCTCTTGCAACACTAAGACGACATGGTCCAGTAACTGTTTTCCAATTCCCCTGTGGCAAAAGTTTTCGTGAATATATAATTTTTCAATTTCGACTGTCAATCTGAAACCGGCTTCGCATACGCTGTGATAGTTAATGTCCGCGAATCCGATGAGATGGTTGTCAATCTCAACTTTATAAATATCCCGGTTCGGGTCATTCAGAATGGTAAGGAAGTTTGCGGGGGATAACGCTTCCCACACATAGTTGGAAAATGCAGCTCTTATTCCATCAACAGCATAGGTGTTGAGCCATACCTGCATTGCAAGCGACGCGATGTTCTTTGCGTCTGACGTGGTCGCTTTTCCGATTTTCATATTATGCCGGCGCACCTTTGCGGAAACCGTAATACGCTGGAGAGGCAACACCGGCAAGTGAGAGCAGAGCACCTGCAAAGCCCCCCAATTAGTATAAATGAAAACCTGCTAGAACAATGCATAAATAAAAGGAGCAAGCGCCGATCCCTTTGCCAGCACTATCAGTCCGCCAAGTAAAATGAAAATAAGTATTATGGGCATCAGCCACCATTTCTTATTCTCTTTGAGGAACTGAAACATTTGCACTATTACGTTAATTTTCGACATAATTAATCCGGATTCTTCTCAGTTTTTTTTTTCTTATAATAATTTTGAACCACCGCAAAAATGATCACTGCTATGGTCAGGATTGTTAGCCCGATCCCGTAATGCTCAATCATTCTGTCAACTTTGTGGATATGTCTGGCAAACAACACTCCGCAAGTCAGCAGCGTGAGGTGCCACAAAACGGAGCTTATCGATGAAAGAATAATGGTCCGTTTCAATGGCAGTTCGCTGACTCCGGCAAAGAAGGCAATAACAGAACGGATGCCTGAAATAAAACGGTTGAATAATATTATTATAAAACCATATTTGGCAAACCACTTCTCTGCGGTATCAAGCGCATCCAGCGATATAAATTTCAGTTTTCCGGCACGAAGCAGCTTTCTGTCCGTTTGCGCACCCAGATAATATAAAAACAAAAACCCTATTTCGCTGCTGATGCTTGTCAGCAATAATGCCGGGATGAAGTCAATGGTCCTGCCTATAAGCGTGGCCCCTACCAAAATGATTAAATCACTCGGTGATGGCGGGAAGATATTCTCAATAAACGGAAAGACGAATAATATGGCGTAGACCGCTATGGCCGGGGCTGACGTCATATAATGCAGAATTTGTTCAAGCATGTAATAAGTACTGACTGTTAAATGTTGGTTGTAAAGTATTTAATACGTCTGTTAAGCTATTGCTAAAAGCCGCATCTGAAATTCGTATCCGATCTTTCGGTGTTGTATGGGAAGCGTGAGCTCCGCTGTCTTGCCGAGTTAACAATATCTCAACAGCACAGATGCATTTGCTGAACCCGGCTTTCAGTTTGAAGCCTGGCTGTCATCTTCTTTCTTAAATAAAAGCACGGTGGTGAAAGCGGCAATGCCTTCTTCTCTTCCAATGCTTCCAAGTTTTTCCATGGTGGTCGCTTTAATCGATACCTGATCTTCTTCGGTCTTCAAAATTCCGGCAATGGTGCTTACCATCGCAGGAATGTATGTTATTATCTTAGGCTTTTCCGCCAGAAGCATCACGTCAACATTGCCAATTTCGTAGCCCTGTTTGTCAATCAGTTCATGGACGTGAGCCAGCAGGACTCTGCTGTCAATGTTTTTGTACTTGGAATCCGTATCGGGGAAATGCTTTCCAATGTCTCCTAGGGCAAGTGCGCCAAGAAGCGCATCGCAAATGGAATGGAGCAGTGCATCCGCATCCGAATGGCCAAGCAATCCTTTGCTGTGCGCAATTTCAATGCCGCCGAGAAAAAGCTTCCGGCCTTCTGCAAAGCGGTGTATGTCGAAGCCGTTGCCGACCCTTATTTTTTGTTTCAAGATACTATCTCAAATTGATGAAATTCTTCAGTGGGCTCACCCCAGTCTATGGTGCATCTGGTAACATGAGCGCCGAATGGTCCAATTTTTATTGCTTTTAACAGTTCCTCAACTTCATGCCGTTCGCCTTCAGCAAGTGTGAACACTTCTCCCGATGGCAGGTTCCGGACATACCCGGTAACCCCGAGCGAATGAGCTCTCCGGAGTACGAACCACCGGAAGCCCACTCCCTGAACCAGCCCATTCACTAAAATTTCTGCACGAATGCGTTTACTCATGGCGCTTGATTACTAATCCTTGGAATAAAACTCCGAAAGCAATACTGCGGAGATTATAAAACCCGAACCAACAAACTTAAAAAAGGAAATGCTTTCCTGTAAAATAAAGAAAGCAAAGGTAGCTGCAAAGATCGGTTCCATGGAAAATATCAGGCTTGCTTTCACCGGGCTCACTTCCTTCTGAAATTTGGTCTGCATACTGGTTGTGAGTATGGTGGCGAAGAGGGCTGTATAGAGCAAGGCCCCTATCATTAACGGCGAGAGGGTAAAGCGAACAGTTTCCAGTGACGACCAATGCAGCAATCCTACCGAAAGAATGCTCAGCCCTGCCGTGATGATGATCTGCCAATAGGTAAGGAACTTATAATCCATTGCTGTATCGGTTATCATGTCGAGATACACGATATAGAGTGCATAGGAAACGGCGCAAATGAGCGTCAGGAAATCACCAAAAGTGAAGTCACTTCCCAGCTCGTGAAAAATAACATAGAGCGACTGCCCCCTGCTCGAAAGGAGAATGACGCCTACTGTGGCAAGTACAATTGCAAGCAGATTTGCCGGTGAAGGGATCCTGCGTTCAAGTATTGTTTGAAAAATTGGCGTGAAGACCACAAATGTTCCGGTAAGGAAGGCCGACTTCGTTGCTGTAGTGGTCATGAGCCCGATCGTCTGGGTGATATACCCGATGAACATGAGAACGCCGAGTATGGTCGCCTGCTTATATTGTTTGCCCGATGCCTTGAAAAGGGTTGCTGCAAAAAACGGCAGCATCACCAGTGTGGCCAGCAGGAACCGTGTTGAAACAAACATCATGGGCGAAGCATCATCCAACGCTTTTTTTATGATGGCGAAGGTGCCGCCCCAGATTAATGTATTTAGGAAAAGCCCTGCCTGTGCAAGTGCTTTATAATGCTTCATTCGTCGGAACCTGTCTCGTAGCCGAACTCTTTAAGGTGCCGTTCATTCTTGCGCCAGTTGTCTTTCACTTTCACGCGCAGTTCCAGATAAACAGTGTGATCCAAAAATTCTTCAATGGCTGTGCGCGCAAGCTCGCCGAGCTTTTTGATCTGCTCGCCGCCTTTTCCGATGATGATACTTTTTTGCGAGTCACGCTCAACGTAAATAAGTGCACCGATATAATGCTTGCTGTCTTTCCGTTCCTTGAAATCTTCAATCACCACTTCGCAACTGTAGGGAATTTCTTCGCGGTAGAGCTCGAGTATCTTCTCGCGGATGATCTCGGTAACAAAAAAGCGCTCGTCTTCATCTGAAACAAAATCCTCGGGGTAATATTTGGGCCCAACCGGAAGATGCTTCAAAATGAACGCGAGGATCGGCGTTCTGGATGCCGGCGTGAGTGCGCTAATGGGAAGCATGGCACTGTATGAACCGCCTTCTTCAATCTTTGTCAGTATGTTCTTAACCCGCTCGTCCGGGGCCAGATCAATTTTGTTTATAAGAAGCAGGGTCGGTTTCCGTTTGCCCGCGAGGTATTGCTTGGCAAAATCACCTGATGCGGCGTCTTCCACTTCCTGGTTCGAGGTGCAGTCGATAATATGAATGATTATGTCTGCATCGGACACCGAATATTTCACATACTTCATCATCTTTTCCTGGAGCAGATATTGCGGGTCTATGATGCCCGGTGTGTCCAGAAAGATGATTTGAAATTCAGGTTCGGTCAATATGCCCAGAATCCGTTTACGTGTTGTTTGCGGCTTGGGAGTCGCGATTGTCAGTTTTTGCTCAAGCAATGAGTTAAGCAGCGTGGATTTGCCGGCATTTGGTTTGCCAATTATTGCGACGTATCCGGCGCGGAAGATAGTGTCCATGTAGTCTTTCATGATTGCTCAGCAATGCAGTGTTGAGCTTGTGTATATATATAAATTGTTTGTTTATGCTGCTGCTGAAGCAGTTTATGCGAGACTTTTCCGTTTAACGGTAAACGCAGAGAGCGCCTGGCTGATTGCATAAAAACAGATGTTGCCGGCGCGTTCTTTTTACGCGCTTCATGTTCGTCTACCAGGAAGCAAAGTCATTATTCATCATCCTTAAGCAGCGATGAATTTTTGTCCAGGTATCCTTCCTGTACCAACTCGGCAAAAGTCCGGCAGGCAGAAACAGTTACTTCTGTCGTTCCAACGTAACCGGTTGAGACAATACATACACCGTTTATCTCTTTTGCAATTTTCACTTGAGCAATAACGTTGTTGTTGGCAATCAGCCGGTTCTCGGTCCTGCCTTTTTTCGTTTTGATGTTGGAAAGTCCCCAAAGAATTCCCTTCTTTGCGTTTTGGAATGCCGAATCAACGTCTTCAAATTTTGGCGTACTCTGCGCGAAGCTTGCGCTGCCGGGCAGGAAAACAAAACACACACAGAAAAGAGCTGTCAGTGCGAATTTATGCATGAGCTCCCTACTCACTAAAATATGGAGAAAACTTATTTTCCCCGTTCGAGATCCAGCAGCAAACGTTTCACTTTCACACCGCAGGCATAGCCGCCAAGGCTGCCGTCAGCCTGAATGACGCGGTGGCAGGGGACAATAATGGGGAGAGGATTCAGTTTGTTTGCACCGCCGACGGCACGTACTGCTTTCTCGTTGCCTATTTGTTTGGCCAGGGTTTTATAACTGATGGTTGTTCCGTAAGGAATATTTCTCAGGGCGTCCCACACCTGCATCTGGAAATCGGTGCCTTCGGTGTGGTGTTTAATGCGGAAAACTTTACGTTTCCCTTTAAGATACTCAGTAAGTTGCTTTGCAATACCGAAGAATTTTTCGTCATCGGCAGGATGCTCGACAAAATCTTTGGGAATTTTGGGAGAGCCATTGATGAACAGCGAAAACACTCCTTTTGGATCTGCAAACACTGTGAACCGAAGTGGCTCTATCGTAAACTGAGTATAATACATACTTGTTTTCTCATAACTTTTAAAATTAGGTTGTTCCTGCCCTGCATTTCGCTGAACTGGTTAATCTGCAACAACTTGAATAGCCGGATTAACATCTCGTTTGAGAACACTCTCAATCGCGGTAAGTGTCCCGTTAATTGCGCTGGGGCAACTGCCGCAGGCACCCTGATAACGTAAACGCAAAATATAGCCGTTCAACCCCAAAATTTCCAAACCTCCGCCATCAAAAGCCAAGGCGGGGCGTACTTTCTGATTCAATATATCGTTGATCTTCTTCAGGAGTTCATCAGACTTCTGATCAGCTCCCTTAACCAATTTTTCAGCGGGGATATCGCTTTTGTTAAAGGCCGAAATAAAATTTACGAATGGGCGCTGTATCTTGCCCCAGTCTGAATCTTTGGACTTTTCGATGGTGACAAATTTATCCATATAGAAAACAGAAACCACGCCCTCAATGGCAAAAATTGCCTTTGCCAACGGGTCATTTTCAGCTTCTTCCTTTGTTCCAAACTGTCGTGATTCAGAAACGAGCAGTCTTTCGTTAAGCAAAAACTTTAATGCCTGCGGGTTGGGGGTCAGTTCTACATCTACAACATGAAGCATATATCAAATCCTGAATTATTATAAGCAAGCAAAATACGTGTTCTTGGGCTAAAGTTCAAGTGAGTAGGGCGTGCCATGTAATGAACTTTTACGAACGGAAGTTAACAGATTTTGAGGTAAAAAGCGATTCTTTACAAAAGAGATTGCATTTTCGGATTGAACCGTCACAACATCCGCGGAATACCCAAATTTTGACTTGCCCCGTCCGGCTGGCACAATCATGTCCACTTAGTACAGTTGTTGAAACATCGTCATTCCAGTGAAAATTGAGTTCAACAAATCCCGCTGGAGTTGAGTATCATGTCAGGATAATCCTGCTTCAAGCAGTACCTGAATCTGCCTGCTTTGACCCTTATCTGGGGAAAAACAACCAGCCTGAACGAATGTTGCCACAATTCCCCGGAATGAAGTCCCCGTATAACGGCTTTGGCACTTATGAGAATTTGCTCTATTTTTGTTCATACGATACGGTATTGTTTTTGAAAAATTTGGCAGGATCGTTATGGTGGTTAAAAAGCTAAAATTTCCCGGTTCTTTTTTAAGGTAATTCAGACCAATAACTCCGGTGCTTCTCCAGTAGCCAAAAACACTTTTTTGCAAACAGCATCGGTACTATTCGTTTCGAGGCAAATATAATTTTTTTAGGGAGACAGTATGAACTTTGTAAGCAAAATTTTCCTAGTCACTTTTCTTTCGTGCTTTGTTGTCTCAACATATGGGCAAGGCGGAGCTTTTTCTTTCCCCAGTTTGGCATTTAACCCTTCCGGCTATTTGAATGGTCAGGGTGGAACGGGAGTTTCAGTTCTCACGGATGACCCATTCGCGTTCTGGAGCAACCCTGCACAGTTGGGGTCGTGGAGCAAATCAAATAATTTCGCCACACATTTTTACACCATCAAAACTCCCTGGTTCCTCAGTTCCTATTATCAAAGAAATGTTTCCTTTAACAACCAGGCCGGGTCAATAGGTTATAACTTTAAAAGTATTTCACGGAATCTGGACCTGAGCATAGGGCTGGGATATGTGAATTCAGCATTTGATTACGGGAGCTATCCATTCTGGGCGGATAATGATGCCACCATACTCGGGTACAACAACTTGCTGGATATATACAGAGCATATTCAATTGGCTTCGGGTTGCATTCCTTTGTTGACCTTTCGTTTGGCTTTACTTACAAGCACACCACCCATTATCACCCGGAGAATCCAAATTATCTGAACTATAACGACGGTGACTTCAAAACTGATTTTTTCGATTATGGGGTATTGCTTACCGTACCGCTTCATAAGTATATGCTTCCGCAAGAGATAATGGTGGGGAAAAGTTCATTCTCTCCCTTCCTTGATCTGAGCCTTGGCCTTGCGAGACGCAATCTGGGCGGAGATATTCATATTCCGGACAGGGCGCAGGGCGACCCCGTCCCACGCCTTGCAAACCTTGGGTATTCATTCCACCTGGGGACAGATATGACAATCAACAATCAGGAGATACGACTTCTTTCAATCAATTGGACAACTGAAGCCGAACGGGTACTGGTGAATACGTCAGGAGGGGATACCATGTCTCCCAAGGTTCCTTCCAATATAAGCGGTCTTGGCGGCATTTCGGTTATCAGGAATCTGATTGAAAGAAAAGGTGATGGAGATATCACTTGTCGCCACGGGTTCGGACTTGAAATTTGTGAGATTGCCACAATAAGCCGTGGCAGTTTTGCCGGGGGCCACTATAACAATAATAAAACCTATGGCTTTTCGCTCAAAGCATCGGGGGTGGTAAAGCTGTTGAATTGTTTGGTTCAGTCACCAACGCTCAATTATATAGCCCAACATTTTGACGTTCAATTCCATCAGGGCACACAGTATTACGTTTCCAACCCTGACGGCATTGCGTTCCCGGGCTTGGACTATAACGGTGTTGTATTATTGGTGCGGGGATTTTCTTTTAATCATGTAGGTAATTCCCGGCATGATGAATGATGATATGAAAATCAGTGGCCAAGTGAAAACAAAAAAAGCAAAACCCTAACAGAGGATTTCCCAAATGTATAATTCGGGTTAAGGTGCGGTTCTGTTTAATGACAAGACAAGTCATCTAAAATATTGAACAAGATGTTACTGAAATTCATTTGCATTTCATTTTTTTCGTAAATTACACACGGAACTAAACAAATTAATAAACAAATTCTCTTGGGCGGGAACTGTTGTTTTGAGCAAGTGTTTTCGAATTTCGGCAAACTTTTCTTTTCCTCAAGTGCTTTCATGCATCGAAAGTATCCTTTTATATTTTCTCCCGTTTTATCAAAGAATATCCACTGGGCCGGGCTATCTGTGTAATGAAGTATGCCCCGGTGAATTTGTAATTTGCAATTCATTAAATCACTATTAAAATAAATCTTCTATATGCATCATTTAACCCTGCGATCTGGAAAGCCATTCATGAAATTTGATAACACAATAAAGATTGGCAGATTAATAATTTTATCAATTTTCCTGTTGCTAAACATTTCCTGTAAAAAATCGCCAACGGGGCCCCAGACAGAACCAATTTTTGCAATTGAAGAAGTTGCCTGTGAAAATATCTGGCTGAGGGTTAAACTGCCCGCCGGTGAATATCCTGTGCGAGTTACCATTCAGGGAAGCAACAAAACCATCCAAACAAGAACAATAACCGCGGCCGATACGCTTCTCGTTATTAATGGTCTTCAGGCAGCGCATGCATACACATGCCGGTTTCAATTGTCATCCGGCACAAATTCCGAACTTCCTTTGGTAACGCTTGCCAAAACAAGTGACGACATTTCGTGGCAGACTTGGGAGTTTTCCGGAAATAGTGCCTGCGAGCTGCTTGATGTAACGATGGTTGATAAAAATAATATATGGGCCGTAGGTGATATTTATAGAGAGAATACTGATACTTACGATTCGCTGGGAAATTATATAAATCCTTATAACATTGTCCATTGGGATGGAAATACTTGGGAACTAAAAAGAATGATGTCACAATATGACGGAATTCCGACTTACACTGGATTACGGTATACTTATGCCACTGATGCCAATAATGTATGGTGCAATAATTATCGTTATGATGGCTTTCAATTTGTAAGGTTGGTTGTTCCCCCGAATATTTTCACATCCCAAGTGAACAAAATATGGGTGTCACCCGCCGATGCTTTGTATTTTGTGGATGGTGGCGGTATAGTAGCTCATTATTCAGATGCAAAAGGCTGGAAGCGGATAAACACCGGTTTTGGTTTACCAATACACGATGTATTCGGTGTGTTCAATAAAAACACGGGTGAGAAGAAGGTTTTTCTTGCAGTAACTGGTGAGGTGAATACATCTGAAAGTAGAATCTTAACTCTTGATGGAAAGGATCATATAGACTCAGTAAAGTGGAACACGGGCCGCAATATTTGGAGCGTGTGGACAAACAACGGTAATATTGTGTTCACAGCGGGCAGCGGTGTATTCCAGAATCTATGCGGTTCCTGGAGTGCAGCAACGGGGTTCCCGCCTTATTACATGCTGAATGTACGCGGTACGGGGTTGAATGATGTTTTCGCTTGTGGAGTAATGGGTGTTATGATACATTTTAATGGTGTAGACTGGCATTATTACAAGGAATTGTATGGGAAGGCAGATATTTGGTGGTCAATAGCCGTAAATGAGGACTGTATTGTGGCCGTGGGGGGGAAAGGACAAAACGCGGTTATTGCAATTGGAACACGCATAAAGTAATTGAATTTTCGAACTGGGGGATTGCAGTACGCCCCACAGTTCCATATATCCCGTGGTTACCGGATATTAAATCATAAAAACAATGGTACTGCGAAAATTATTTCATATTTGGGTTCATCGTTCCCTAATTTGTTTTCAATTTTGTTTTTTAAGTTACATACAGGAATTATTCTTTTAAAATTTCTTTTATACTGTGGGCACCAATGGCAGTTACTGTTTCCTCTTTCTTTCGCATAAAAACCACTGGTCTGGTCTTACCGTTTTGCATGCTTCTTTTTGTGAGCATGTCCTGCAGGCATTTTCCCACGGAACCTGCCATTACACCATCGCTTTCAGTGGAGGAGGTTGCCTGTGAGCAGGTTTGGGTGAAACTGAAACTTCCACAGGTTAACTTTCCTGCCGCAGTAACTGTATGGCAGAATGATAAAAACATGGGAATTATTTCTGTTTCCTCTCAAGATACCATGCTTGTTCTCAGGGATCTTAAACCTGGAACCACATACAACTATCGGCTGCAAACTCGCGCTGCAGGTAACGGGACCATAACCTATTCCATGTCGTTCACCACGCTTAATCCTACAGGCAATCTTTTTAATTGGGATGTGTATTATTTTGGCGGGGGATATGGCTCCTGCGATTTGTATGATGCGGCGCTTATTGATGAAAACAATATTTGGGCTGTGGGCGAAATATATACTAAGGATACTGATAAATACGATTCCCTGGGAAATTGGGTGGACCCTTTTAATGTGGTTCACTGGGATGGTGAAAAATGGACTCAGATGCGGATACTGTTCCCCAGCCAAGGAGTTTATATTTATAATACAATAAATATTCTTTATGGATTTAATAAAAACAGTATTTGGTTTGCAAACGATTACTACGATGGTACAAAGTATACTTTCTATCCGGTGCTCTGGGGAACCTTCACTTCTACAGGGACCAAGATGTGGGGGGCAACAAAGGATGATTTATATATTGCATGCAATGATGGAACCATAGTGCGGTATCTGGGCAACGGGCAGTGGAGGTGGTTGTATACGGGTGTACACGTTCCCATACATGATGTTTTTGGTTTGTATAATGAAACCACCGGTAAAAAGAAGGTCTATTTGGCACTTTCAAACTGGGCGGGGACGTCGGCTCATAAAATCCTAACCCTTGACTCGGAAGATAAGGTCGATTCAGTAAAATGGGGACTTGACAGGAGTGTTTATGGTATATGGACAAATAAAGGGAATATATTCTTTGCGGCGGGCGATGGAATATTTACCAATCTGAACGGATCGTGGGAAGGTGCAGATGCAATTCCCCGAATTTCAACAAACAGTGTGCGGGGCAACGGGGTGAATGATGTTTTTGCATGTGGAGATTTTGGATTTCTTGCTCATTATAATGGAGTTGAATGGCACTATTATTCGGAATTGCTCCAATATGCCGATATTCTGAATTCGATTACGGTAAAGAACGATTGTGTTATTGCCGTAGGTTTCAAGAATCAGAGCGCTGTAGTCATCCGGGGAACAAGAGCAGGCAAAGGAGGCAGGGCTGTAAGGATAATGCATTAAAGGGAACATACTTTCGGCGCTTTTCCCGTTGAGACAGATACCCCGCCCGGCTTGCCCCCGGCGCTTTGCCTGATAGTATTTATTGGGAAAAGGGTGTTATTCGATAGTTGGCTGCCGGAAAACTGCAACAATTCAAGGTAAAACTGCTTCTTATTGTCAGCAACAATATAGCAGCGGAAACAAAATATGACTATGTACGCAGTGCCGTTGCGGAACCCGCTGGTGATGTACTGGTAAAGAGCAAATCCGGAACAGGTGAAAATGCCTATAAGGGATTTGGTGTGCTCATCAGAAATTCATCAAAAGTAAAAGAAGTAACCTTCAAAGGTGTTGAAATCAAGTCTGGGAATGCCGCGGGAAAAATCACTACTTATGATTTGTCCCAAAACTATCCCAACCCGTTCAACCCTGTAACGGTAATCAACTATCAGCTTCCCAAAGCAGGCCGTGTAACGTTGCGTATATACGACATGCTCGGCAAAGAAGTGATCAAACTGGTTGATGAAGAAAAGTCGGCAGGCAGCTATCAGGCAGAATTCAACGCCTCGCATCTCTCCAGCGGTGTTTATTTGTACCAGATCGAATGCAACGATTTCAAGTCAATTAAGAAAATGACACTCATCAAATAGTTGAGGATCATAGATACAGACATGGTTGCCTGTTCATCATACAGTCATTCATGAACAATCATCTGAAGCCGTTCAACTGGGACGGCTTCAGACATTCTAGCCTGCGCCAGAACCCTTCCAACTCACATAAATCACACAAATCAAAAAAATCAAAGTTCAGACGGTTAGTGCACGCCGCACTGCGTTGTGCACTGCCCCATGCACCTGCACGGAGCATCTTGCATCCTGCACATTTCCCTCACTAATTTCCACAATCTAAATTCTCCTCATCCTATTCATGTTCTTTGAAAACTTGTCTGTCACTCTGTCTGCCAGGCAACCAATGTCCGTTGCGGCCACAAGGCAATGAAATTCCAATAGGTATTAGAATAAACTGTAAGACCGGTAATTAAATTAAAATTTTCCGCGCCGCCAACACCTCCCCTTAACGCAATGGTGTCAACTTAACGAAATTTGTTTAGAGTGTCATTCCCGCGAAGGCGCATAGACGTCAACTTAACGTGCTTATTGACTATTGTCATTCCTGCGAAGGCGGGAATCTACCTGCTTCGAACTCTGGAAACGGTGGCCCATTGAACAATTTTGCAATTCGCGAGTTTATTGCATTGCTCATAGAGCAGAAAATTAAAACGTCCGCTAACAACCTATTCTTATGATAGTTAGCTGTCAGCGATTCTGCGAACAGGGGCTAATTATACTCTTTTAAGTTGACGCCTGTGCGCGAAGGCGGGAATTTACCTAATCCGCGCCGTTTTGAAAACAATTTCATGGTCATCGTTTTGAGGTTTATGCTAAGTTAACACCATTGCCCTTAACAAAAGGGGAGGCCGGGAGGGGTTCGCTGCGACACCGGGTGGGTTTAAAAACACCAACGGGAGCGAAATACCGGTAAAAGTGGTAAAACCGGTAAAAGTCCAAACTATTCAGAAGCGAAACAGCGTTTTTTACCTTGTATTCAAATTTTTTCCTCAATCTTACTTTTACAACCTCCGGTAAAACCTACCACAAACCGGTAAAAGCGGCAACTCTTCACTTGCATTCATTGGGCACATGAATATCCGTGTCGCCTTACCCACCCATCTATTCGCCACCACGCATTTGGCTAATATTGTCCATGAAGGAATCCCTAATGGTATTCACTCAATCATTCAACTCAGATTTATCCAACCTTTTAAAGCGTTCGTCGCCTGATGAATGCGCTTATCGTTCCCATTCTAAAAATCGCATCTTTTGCATCAGCGGCATGGTAATTGCTAATTTATCACTATTCCTTAATTCGCGAAGAAAATGAGCGGAATTTGCAGCCAGATTCAACTCTTTTAAGAATTCTTCGATAATTCAACATAATCATAAATCTAAAGACCATGTATTCAGAATCAATCTTGCAAGAACTTAGCAACCAGGATCCCGAAATTCGCCGAAGAGCCGCCGAAGTGTTTCTTACAGAGCCGGTTTCCGAAGCAGAATTGGCCAGGCTGACAGAACTTCTGTCTGATGAAGACAAAGGAGTTCGGGATGCCGCCGGAATGGCTCTTGCGTTCAACGACAGCCCGTTGATAGCACGAATGGTAGTTCCCTTCATTTCTTCAAAAGATATTGGGGTCAGGAACCTCGCCGGAGATATTCTCCTCAAGCGTGGACCAGAGGTGATTCCCGAAATGCTTGCTTATTTGCCCAAGGGTGATGATGACGACAAAAAATTTATTGTCGATATCCTCGGCCTGATTGGCGACCAGTCCTCTGCTCCGGCAATCACCGCCATGATAGAGGAAAACAAAAACGAAAATGTGATTCTTGCATGTGCTGAAGCCATCGGCAACATGAAATATGAGCCGGGACTTTTTTACCTTGTGCAAATCTATAACCAAAATGAGCTCTATGGCCCTACGGTTGTGGAGTCACTGGGAAAAATTGGTTCTGCTGAGGCTTGCAAATTTGTTATGGATAACTATCCCACTGCCTCTGACCTCACGAAATTTTCAATGCTCGAAAGCCTTGGTGATCTTGGCAACGAGGATACTTTCTTTTTCCTGCTTAACGAACTGCCCGTAAGCGACATACCCTATACCTGGGCAATCGTTCTTTCTTTAATGAAACTGAAAGAACGCTTCGATCTCGATATCCCGTATGACGAACAAACCAAAATTAAAATTCTTTCAACACTCACTGATGGCGATAAAAACTATCGCGTGGCTGCCTCGGCACTCATCGTTTCCTTTAAAGATGAAGATGCGCTTAATGCATGTCTGCAAATTTATGGCAGCGATTGGGAAGTGGACGCCAATATTTTGCCTTATCTGTGTCAAAACGGACCGGTTACACTGCGCCTGATCCTGGACAGCCTGATCTCGCGGAAGCAAAACCTTCGTCCGGTGCTTGAACTCCTGAAAAATTTCCTTGTGGAATGGAATGGAACTTCGCTAAGCAAACTTGAAGAAACTGAAGTCGTGAACCTTTGTGACTCTCTTTCGCTGCATCTTTCTCACTCCGATGAGGAGGTGAGGAAACTGGCAATGGAGCTGCTCTTCATGATGCGTCCCGAAATGGCGCTTGTCTTTTTCGACAGGATGTCAAGCGATACTGTTCTCTGGAACAGACTCAGATTAATCGAACTTGTTGAACAATATACCCCGGCCCAGGCAAAAGAATACCTGAGTGCATTTGAGAACGATCCGGATGAGATGATCAGGGAACGGGTACAATGGGTGCTGCAGTCAAGCAGTCCCAATATAGAAATGAGCGAATAGCGGCTATGGATACCAATATTGTTGAGAAAAAATTTATGTCGATGAGGGGCCCGGGTCAAAACGCATTTTCTCCAAGCGAACCGCTCCTGCTAACGGACAAATTGTTTGAAGAATGGCGTTTGATGATCTATCAGAATACCGGGATCTGGTTCCAGGACAATAAAAAGTATTTGCTGGAAAGCCGGTTAATGAAACGGATGAACTATCTGGGAGTGCCCACCTACGAAAAGTATCTCGAAGTGGTGCGCTATGGCTCTGACCGCATTCAGGAGCAAAAGTTCCTCTATGAGGCTATCACCATCAACGAAACGTTCTTCTTTCGCAACCAGCCTCAGCTTGAGGCTATGGTCTCCACCATTGTTCCGGAGATTTTGAAGAATCCTGCCCGTCCGCAGAAAAACCGGATCAGGGTTTGGAGCGCTGCCTCCTCATCGGGCGAAGAAGCCTATTCGGTGGCCATAATGCTGAATGAATTTATTAAACCGAAATTCCCTCAACTGGAATTTGAAATTGTCGGCACCGATATCAACTATGCCGTGGTGGAAACCGCAAAACAGGGAATTTACAAGGAATATTCGGTCCGCAATTCCCCGCCATACTATCTGAAAAAATATTTTAGAACGGTCGGCGACACCTATGTCCTCGACCCGGGTATCAAAAAAAATGTATCATTCAAGGTGATGAACCTCTATAATGATTTTGATCTTAAAATGATGATGAATTTCGATATCATTTTTTGTGCAAACGTGCTTATCTACTTCGACTTGCGGTCTAAGATCAAAGTGGTGAGCGGGCTTTACAACAGTTTAATTAAAAACGGCTATTTGTTCATTGGGTACTCTGAAACGCTGCATGGAATATCAAAAGCGTTCAAAGTGATCAGTTTCCCAAAGACAGTCGCATACAAGAAGGAGTAGAAGAATCAGTATGAAAAAAGTGATTCTAATTGCCGATGATTCACCGACAATACGGAAATTTGTTTCTGTTGCATTAACCATGCGGGGTTTTGAAGTGATTGCTGCATCGGATGGGATGGAAGCACTCGAAAAGCTTCCCAATACCAAGATAGATTTGATTATTACGGATCTGAACATGCCCAATCTGGATGGATTTGAACTTATCAAAAATATTAGAGAAAACACTCAATATAAAGAAGTGCCCATTATCATTCTTTCTTCGCTCGCGGGCAGTGCTGAAATTGAACGCGGATTGAAAAGCGGAGCAAATTCATATCTGGTAAAACCGTTTGATCCCAAACGGGTACAGTATGAAGTAGCAAAATATTTGAACTAATTGCAAGAAGGCCGGTAACATGAGTTTGAGATTTTTAGTTGTTGATGATTCCGTGACTATGCGGAGAATCGTGATAAATTCCCTTAAAAATTTAGGGTATACGGATTATGTGGAAGCAGCCGATGGCAGAGATGCACTCGGAAAGCTGGCCGCAAATCCCAATATTAATTTTGTTATTACCGATTGGAATATGCCGGGGGTCTCCGGTTTGGAGCTGACAAAGGCTATTCGTTCGGATGAAGCGTTGAAGCTGTTGCCAATTCTTATGGTCACCACGCGTGGCGTTAAGGAGGATATAATTGAAGCATTGCAGGCCCGCGTTTCCGATTATATCGTGAAACCATTTACCCCGCAGATACTCAAAGAAAAAATTGAAACTCTTATTAATAAAAATTGATTACTGGAAACAACACGATGGAAGAAACCAAAAACCTCGCAACTGTATTTGACAAGTTAACTGATCTGAAAGCCTTGTTCCGTTTCGGGGAGAAGATAGTTCCGATCATTCAGAACCTTGTTGAGTTCATGAAAGAAATCGTTCCACTCCTTGAAGGCATAAACCTATCCATCGCGGACAGCACCAATAAAATGCCCCTAGCAACCAACCAGATTTCCGATGTTACCAGTGCAACTGAAATGGCAACCACGCAAATACTGGATTTAATTGACAACATTTCAAACGCGCTGGGTTTGATCGAAACCGGGCTTATTGACGAAAAAGCCAAACAGCTGCGCATTCAGTTGCTGGTTGAAGGGCTGGAAACGGCATTGGCCGGAAACCCAAAAGCAATGGAACAATTCCAGGAGCTTATGACCCTTACCTCAGATCATCAAATGCTGGAAAACACCATTCCGCTTATTGAGTCAATTAAAGAGGATTCCTATAAGATAACCCTTGCACTTCAGGTGCAGGATATAACAGCTCAACAACTTGCCGCAGTCAACCATTTGATTGGCTCCGTACATAACCGGTTGTCCTCCCTGGTGGCTAATATTGAAAGCTCCGAGCTGCACGATGAATTCGGGGAATCCGGTATTGAAGTGCCACAGGGTTCTGTTTTTGATCCCAATGCATCCTATACCAAAGGTGGCGGGAGACAGGAAGAAATTGACGCGCTGATTCGTGAAAATGCTTCCAAATAAATCAACATCCTATTCCAATACGCTAAAATAAAAGCCCAGGACAATGAGCGACGAACAAGATTATGCGATTCTGCAAGACCCGGAAATGAAAGAGATTTTCGAGAGTTTTCTGGTAGAGACCAAGGAAATTCTTGAACAACTTGATCTGGATCTCGTTGAGTTGGAGAAGCAACCCGATAATCCTGACCTTCTTAATAAAATATTCCGTGCATTCCATACCGTGAAAGGAACTTCCGGGTTCCTTGGCCTTACACGGTTGATGGCTTTGACGCATCATGCCGAAGATCTGCTGAATAAGCTTCGTAAAGCAGAGCTGTCCTTAAATGACTATATCATGGACGGCATTTTACAGGCATACGACTCCATGGGTGCCCTGGTCGGGGTGATTGAGACACAGCTCAATGAAAGTTATGATATTGATGGTGTAGTGGCTTTTCTTACGGAGATACTCGAGAATAAAGGCATTGCTCCAGGTGGCGCTTCCGTTCCTGCTGCAGAGCCGGATGACGAAAACGGCAGCGATGAAGAGGAGGCAATTGAGTCTGCTGAGTTTGAAAGCGTTTCGTTGGAACCCGTGCCTGATCTGGCAGCAAAATTGCAGGATGCAGTTCCTGAAGACAAAAAGACCGGGGTAAAAGCTGTTGGCGCCGCAACCGGCAGAACGGCAAAGGCTCCGGTGAGAGAAACCAAGGCGGACAGCGCGAAAACGGATAATAACATTCGTGTTGACGTTAAACGCCTTGATGAATTGTTAAACATTGTTTCCGAACTTGTGCTTGGCCGTAACCGTTTGGCCCAGGTCTATTCGGAAGCCTCACTTAATTACGAGGGAACGCCGCTGGTGCGCGATCTCGCCGATGCCTCTCGCCAGATCGATTTGATGACAACCGAACTGCAGCTCGCGGTCATGAAAACCAGAATGATCAAGATCGGGAAAGTGTTTAATAAGTTTCCACGCCTCGTCAGGGATCTGGCGAAAGAGACGGGTAAAGAAGTTGAGCTCATCATTCATGGTGAAGATACCGAGCTCGATAAAACGCTCATTGAAGAAATAAACGATCCGTTGGTGCATCTTGTCCGCAATTCACTCGATCATGGCGTTGAATCGCCGGAAAAACGTGAACAGGCTGGGAAACCGCGTGTTGGCAAGGTTATTCTGTATGCCGAACATGAAGGCAATAATATCATTATTATGGTTCAGGATGATGGCGGTGGTATTTCCGCTGAAAAAATTCAGGAAAAAGCTATCTCCAAAGGCCTCCTGACGAGGGAGCGCGCCAAGGAACTGTCTCTTACAGACACCTATAATCTGTTGTTCCTTCCCGGATTCTCCACAGCCGAAAAGGTTACCAATATTTCGGGCCGGGGCGTTGGTCTGGATGTGGTGAAAACAAATGTTATGAAGCTGCGGGGCGTTATCAATATTGAATCGGACCCCGGCAAAGGCACCAAGTTTATTATTAAATTGCCGCTAACGCTGGCCATCATTCAGGGTCTGCTGGTTTCAATAAAGAATGAAACGGTGGTCATTCCTCTGAACTCAGTTGTTGAGGTCATTCGCTTAAATTCGAAACAAATTTATTCGATTAAGGGCAAAGAAGTTATTAAATTGCGGGATCAGGTTCTTCCGCTTTTTGACGTTGGGAAGATACTTTACCACCAGAATGATGATCAGGATAAACAACTTTGGCAATATATTGTCATTGTCGGAATTGCTGAGAAGAAATTTGGTGTTAAGGTTGACTTTTTGATTGGGCAAAAGGAAGTGGTGATTAAATCACTCGGAAGTTATTTAGGAACCATAAAAGGTATAGCCGGTTCAACTATCATGGGCGATGGAAAGGTCGTCATGATTCTCGATCTCGCTGAGATTTTAAACCAGATTGCATAAGCATGCTTGAACGCAAAACCCGAGTTTTAATTGTTGATGATTCCGCTTTTATGCGGAAATCGCTGTCCATTCTTCTTACGTCTGATCCTTCAATGGAAATCGTTGGTACCGCGCGCGATGGTGCCGAAGGTGTTGAGCTCATTAAAAAGCTTACTCCTGACATCGTTACGCTGGATATTGAGATGCCAAAAATGGATGGCCTTACAGCGCTTAAGAAGATCATGAAAGAATGCCCGGTCCCGGTCATTATGGTAAGCTCACTCACGACAGAAGGCGCCGACGCTACCATCAAGGCGCTTGAACTGGGTGCCGTTGACTTTATTTCCAAGGAAATGTCTTTTGTCAGCGTGGATATCGCTAAGATAAAAGAAGAGCTCATTCACAAAGTTAAAACCATTGCACGGCATAACGCGCTCAAGAACAGGTTGCAGAAGTTTCAGACTGGCGGCAATTTCTTCGAGAGCCGGAAAACACAACCCGTTGGACAGATCCCGCGTTTTGGCTGCAAGGCCATCGCTATGGGCATTTCAACCGGTGGACCGCTTTCTCTTCAACGGGTTATCCCTCTGCTTTCCGACAAAATTAAAATTCCCATTTTTATCGTCCAGCATATGCCCCCAAAATTCACCAAATCACTTGCTGAACGGCTAAATTCAATGAGCAAGCTGACCGTGAAAGAGGCCGAGGACAATGAGAGCATCGAAGGCGGTGTCGTCTATTTTGCACCCGGTGGATTCCACATGAACGCGGTAAGTGCTGGTTTTGGTAAGCAAAAAATCACCATTTCCACTGAACCTATAAGCACGTTGCACCGGCCCGCGGTTGATGTAATGATGAAATCTGTCATGAATGTGTATGGGAAGAATGTTCTCGGTGTTATTATGACCGGCATGGGAAGAGATGGGGCCGATGGTATCAAGGACTTGAAAAGGCTGGGAGGCTATGCGATTGCACAGGATGAAGATTCCTGTGTTGTATACGGAATGCCAAAAGCGGTTGTTGACGCGGGTTCGGCAGACATGATATTGCCTTTAGATAAAATTGCCGATGCAATTAATAAGATAGTAGCTTTATGAGCGATGATTTTGAGAATATGTCCTTCAAGGAGATTTCGCATCGCGAAATCCAACGAAGCGGTAACGTGATTAAATCCAAAGATGTGAAAATTACTGGTATTGCCAAGATCACTATTGATGAAGACAGCAGTGATGGGGTGAAGATCATATTGCGAAAAGACGAACATGACAATATTAAAGAAATTAAGTTCGTTTGCAGTTGTGGCGAAACTAAATCAGTAATGCTGGATTATTCTGCCGAATAGTTGACAAGTGTCTAACTATAGCCATATGGCAGAAGCTTTAAACTTGGGGACTAATTAAATGAACCGATATTCGCTAACATAGCTTGCAATAATTTGATGGAATAACCGTTTTTAAGAATACCGCAATTGTGAGGATTTGGGCTTGCCAGGCAGCTAATAGCTGATGTGGCAATTTTTACCCCAATAGGTTGGGTTTTTTTAACAAAAACAGCTTTTTTTTGTACTTCCCCATTAGCTCTTCACTTTCTATGCATCGTTCCGCCGATGTGACGAAGACATTTCTCTAAATCATCCTACTGACTCATTACAACTCTCAGACATCACCCCAAGCGCCGTTTTTTGGCACAATATTGGCAATAATTAATTAGAAATAAAACTAAAGAATTACAATGCCGGATAACACACTACAAGCACTCGACAACCTCCTCGCACTCACTTCGGTGAGGCAGAAGGTGATTGCGCGGAATATTTCGAACTTAAACACGGAACATTATCAGCGTGAAGAAGTGGCGTTTGATGAGTTTTTCAACGCCGGGCTCAGCTCCGCCATGAAGGCAACGGAAGAAAAACACATCGGTGGCATCAACACACCAAAATTTAGCGATATGCATGTCAAAATTGTAAAAGATGAAACCATGGATTACAATTCCGGCTTGAATAATGTCAATATTGACAAAGAAATGTCCGATCTCGCCGAAAATCAGATTCTCTTTAAATTTGCGGCAAAAAAAATCAACGGATATTTTAGAAGCCTCCAGGACGTTATCAAAGGAAGCGGCAGATAATGAAAATTAACCTGAATTTCGGCGGCTTTGGAATCAGCTCAAAAGGCATGGGGCTCAACAGGAAAAAAATGGACCTGATTGCAGAAAACATTGCCAATGCAGATACTACCAAAGTTAACGGCGGCGGCCCATATAAAAGAAAATACCTGGAAATTTCCAATGCGCAAAGCAATGTCGGCGCGGGCATGACAATAGGAAACACTAATCTTGAAATGAAGGCAACAAGTGCCGGTCACCTGGGAAACCAGACGTTTTCCTCAAGCCCCGCGGCAAACGACATGGACGTGCAAATGAAAGTTTTACAAGATACAAAAGACGGCGATATGGTTTATATGCCGGAGCATCCGGACGCGAATGAGAATGGTTATGTCAATATGCCTAACGTGAACATTGTTACCGAAATGGTGGACATGATTGCTGCAACCAGAGGGTATGAAGCAAACGTTACGGCATTTAACGCGTCCAAACAATTAGCAAAAGATTCATTGGAGATATAAGATGAGTATAGCTACGAATCCAGTAGGAAATTATAACGTATATATGACGCGCCAAATGCAAAAGGCAACTTCGCAGCAAATGTCCCCCGCGGCAGAAAACGTGACCAAAGAGGAAAAAGATTTTTTCGTTGGGCTTTACCCGGAACAGAAACAGGAAATAGCCGATTATCATTTCTATCAGCGCACCGGCAAAATGTCTGGTGTCTCAGTCGGTTCACTGTTAGACAGGAGAATGTGATATGAAAATTGGAAATATCCAACAGCAAATGCCCTTATTCACCGAACTTAAGCCGGCCGCCGAGAGCGGTGAGGCCAACCCGTTTGGTGATCTTCTGGGTGGCTTCGTTAAACAGGTTAATCAGGATCAGCTCCATTCGGCAGCAATGACCAATGATTTTGTTAACGGAAAAGATGTTGAGTTGCATGAAGTGATGATCGCCGGTGAAAAAGCGAAAACAAGTCTTGACCTGTTAATGGAGATCCGCAATAAATCGCTTGATATGTATAAAGAATTAACCAGGATGCAATAAGCCGTGGAACAGAAAAAGAACTATATTTCTACGATACTTGAAATTTTCAACAAGCTTTCCATTCAACAGCGGCTCTTGATAGGCGGTTTGGTCGTAATTACCGTCCTTCTGCTCATTTTCGTCCTTTTTGTTTTTAATGAACCTAATTATACGGTGCTCTACGCAAAGATGTCGCAGGAAGATGCTTCCAAAGTTGTTGAATATCTTAATGCCCAGAAGATACCTTATAAAGTTGAAGACAATGAATCTGCCATTAAAGTGCCCAAAGAAAAAGTTTATGAAGCCCGCCTGGCGCTGGCAGGAAAGGGCATTCCCAATTCGGGTGTTATCGGATATGAAATATTCGATAAAAACACCATGGGCATGTCTGACTTTATGCAAAAACTGAATTACAAACGTGCACTGGAAGGCGAGCTATCCCGCACCATTATGCAGGAGGCCGGCATTGAGGGTGCACGGGTTCATATTGTGCTCCCCGCCCGTTCAGTTTTCAAAGATGAGCAAAAGGAACCAACTGCTTCAGTTGTTTTGAAATTGGGAGGCGCGGCAAATCTTGGCAAGGGAAATATTCAGGCCATCTCACATCTTATTGCAAGCAGTGTCGAGGGACTTACTCCGGAAAAGGTTACCATCGTTGATACGAAAGGTAATCTCTTGTCGTCACCGGATAATGCGGCAAATGGCGGCTTCTCCGGCAAGCAGTATGAAATAAAAAGCTCAATTGAAAATTATCTTGCGAATAAAGCGCAAAGCATACTGGATAACGTTATCGGTTATGGAAACTCCGTGGTTAAAATTAACGCGGATGTTGATTTCAATCAGGTTGAAAAGACCATGGAACTCTATGACCCCGAAACGCAGGTGGCCATCAGCGAGCAGACGGTTAAGTCTGAAAGCGGTGGAAAAACTATGAGCGATTCCAATGTGGTAACAACTCTGAATTCAACCACTAACTATGAAGTCAGTAAAACCATTCAAAAGGTTATTGAAGGCAGTGGCACAATCAAACGGCTTACGCTGGCGGCAGTTATTAACGGAGTGTCAAAGGAAGTGAAAGACGCCAACGGAACTAAGACCGTTATGGAGCCGCGCACCGAAGATCAGATGAAAAAACTTGAACAAATAATCAGCCAGGCCGTGGGCGTAAATCCGTCACGAAACGATCTGGTCTCTGTGGTAAGCATGCCGTTTGAAAATGCGAATCCGGTTGACATGCCGGCTAACGGATCTTCTTTCAAGTTTGAGCAGGTATCGAATCTGGTTATTGCGATCGCGGGAATACTTGCCGCCATGTTTATCTTGAAGAGTTTGTTGAAGCGTTTGAAAAATGAAAAAATTATAATCGGTACGGTTAATTATAAAGATGATGACCTTGAAGCAATGTTCGCCGCTCCGGGGATGGGGGCAATAGGAAGCGGTGAACATGAACCTGGAATTCTTCCGAAGAAAAAGAGACAACCGTTCATTGAAGTAGGCGATATTGACGATGAGATAACTAATGAAGCATTGCAAAAAAAGGCAAGGCAGGATAAAATTGTGAATTATGTGCAGAAGAACCCGGTTGATGCTGCAAAGTTGATTAACTTATGGCTGCGTGAAGATGACTATGAGTAATGGAAAATTGCAAAAAAAAGAATTATCGCCGAAAGATGTAACCGGGTTACAGAAGGCATCTCTCCTTATGATAGCACTGGATGTTGACACTGCTTCCCAGGTGCTGAAATATCTGGATCCGCTTGACGTTGAGTTCATCTCAGCCGAGATATCCAAGGTGAAAAACATTCCTTCGCAAGTTGTTGAGATGGTGCTTAATGACTATCACAGCCTGATTGTTGCCAGAGAATACATGCTTGAGGGCGGTATCGATTATGCCCAGCGTGTTTTGGAGAAATCGTTCGGTCTCCCCAAGGCTTCTGAGATCATTGAGAAAGTAAAAAGTCTCACTACCCTAAAAGGATTTGATGTTCTGAAAAAAGCTGACTCATCGCAGTTGGTGAGCTTCCTCAACAAAGAGCATCCGCAAACAATTGCATTGATCCTGTCGCACCTGAATCCGGAACAAACCGCCAATGCGCTTAAGGAATTGCCTGATGATACCAGGGCTGATGTGGCTTATCGTATCGCAACACTTGGGAAAATCTCACCTCAAACATTAAAGCAGATTGAAACTGTGGTCGATGATCTTGCCGGATTCTCAATTAACCAGTCAATGAGCAAAATCGGTGGAACCAAAAGTCTTGCTACCATTCTCAACAGGACCAGTGTGAGCGTAAGTAAAGACATTCTTGCGCAGATAGAACAAATTGATCCGGATGTGTCGCTTGAAATTAAACGTTTGATGTTCCTGTTTGATGATATTATTAATATTCAAAACAAAGACATCCAGCGCATTATGAAGGAAGTTGACCGGCGCGATTTGGCGCTGGCACTAAAAATTGCCGAAGAGAAACTCAGGGAAAAAATGTTTTCCAATATGTCTGAACGTGCTGCCGAGCTGCTTAAAGAAGAATTGCAGTTCATGGGCCCGGTAAAGCTGAAAGAAGTTGAAGCTGCACAGGCACGCATTGTTGATATTATTAAACGTCTGGAAGAGCAGGAAGAAATTACGCTGAACATTCGCGGCGGTACAGAGGAAGTGTATGTCTAACGTTCTGCATATGCGGTCCTACGCCAGGGTATCGCAAGGTGTTGGTGAGTCTGAAGAAGTGGTTGCCGCCAAAATGGCTGCGCGCGCGATTGAAGAAAAAAGCATGCGTGAGCACGAAACACAGAAACGTTATCGGGCTGAATATGAAAAGGGTTATGCCGACGCAAAAAGGGAATTGAGTGCCGAGTATGAAGATGCCTTACTTAAAAAAAGTGAGGAGTTCTATCGCATACTGGAAGCATTTGAAAGTAAATTAGTCGGTTATGAAACCATATTTGACACCCTTGTAATTAAGCTGGCGGTTCAGATTAGCGAGAAAATTCTTAAACAGGAAATTAAACACACCGCGCTTATTGAAACGTCAATTAATGAAGCGGTTAAAAAAGTGATGGGCGCAAACCACGTACACATCAAGGTTAACCCGGTTGATTATGAGCTCATCAACGGCAATGGCAAGGCCGCAATGATAGAACGGAATTTTGACAAAGTGAAATTTGAAGTCACCGATAAGATTGAAGAAGGTGGCTGCATAATTGAAACTGAAATTGGAAACGTGGACGCCCGCATTCAAAGCCAGATAAACGCGATCAGTTCGCAATTGGAAAGTGCCTTTCTAAAAGATGTTTGATGCTGAACTGGTAGACTCGTATGAGCGGCGTTTTTCTGCCGTGCTTGAGAAAACAGAACCCATTCAGGTTAATGGCCGGGTTACCGATGTAATAGGCATGGTTATTATCTCGATGGGACCAAATGTTTCGCTCGGCGACGTTTGTACCATTACGGACCGCAGCGGCAAAGAAGTATGCAAAACCGAAGTTGTGGGTTTTAAAGATGGAAAAGTTCTTTCTGTGGCGCTGGGTGAAGTTGAAAAGATTTCCCAAATGTGTGAAATCAAGGCTGAAGGAAAGAGTTTTAAAATCGGGGTCGGAGATGGATTGTTGGGACGCGTGCTCGATGGTCTGGGCAACCCCATTGACGGCAAAGGCCCGGTTGAAACGGCGAGCAGCCGCGTTATTTATGCTGAACCACCCAATCCGCTTGAAAGACAACGTATATCTGAACCTCTGCAAACAGGTGTGAGAGCAATTGATGGATTGCTGACCTGCGGCAAGGGACAGCGTATTGGCATTTTTGCCGGAAGCGGTGTTGGGAAAAGCGTTTTGCTTGGTATGATTGCCCGTAATACCAGTGCTGATGTGAACGTGATTGTGCTGGTTGGTGAACGTGGTCGTGAAGTTCGTGAGTTTATCGAAAAGGATTTGGGCGAAGAAGGCTTAAGCCGTTCTGTCCTTATTATTTCAACAAGCGATAAGTCCGCCTTGCTGCGAATGAAAGCTGCACACATCGGAACCACGATTGCGGAATATTTTCGCGATCAGGGAAAAGATGTTGTGTTGATGATGGATTCGGTGACCCGTTTCGCAATGGCGCAAAGGGAAATCGGTTTAACAATTGGCGAACCACCCACAACGAAGGGCTATACACCTTCGGTTTTTGCCGTTTTGCCCAAGCTGCTTGAACGTGCCGGAAATTCCAAGCATGGTTCTATTACGGGTTTCTATACCGTGCTGGTTGACGGTGATGACATGAATGAGCCAATTGCAGACGCTGTGCGCTCAATTCTTGACGGGCATATCGTCCTTTCAAGGAAAATTGCGCACAAAGGCCAATATCCTGCAATTGATATACTGCAGAGCATCAGCCGTGTTATGCCGGATATCGTGACTAAAAATCATCGCGACAGGGTGATAGCCTTTAAGGATATACTGGCAACCTATAACGAGGCTGAAGATTTGGTGAATATTGGCGCATATGTCAAAGGAAGCAATCCGGCAATTGATCACGCACTTGCAAAAATAAGCACGTTGCGCACCTATTTGAAGCAGGACATGATGGAGAAATCACTTCTCCACGAAGCGGCACAGAAATTGAACACAATTATTGAACAACCGATAGTTTAAGATAACATTTGATATACCGATAGCTATATGACTTTTAAGTACAAGTTTGAATCAATAAAAAAGATTAAAGAAACCCTCGAAAAAAAGGCCAAGAAGGACCTTGCCGAAGTTGATCTTCAGATAGATCGCGTTAAAGTTGAAGTGGTGAAACTGGACAATGTTATTAAGGCGCTGAAGATAAATGTACGCGAACATAAAAGTATTCGGGCCTCTGAAATGCACCACATTAACCGTTACGAGGAATATCTTCGCCAGGAAAGAATAACCCTGGAACAAAAAATTGTTGAATTGGAATTGTTACGGACAGCAAAATTGGAAGAACTTCAGGAAAAACAAAAAGAACACAAGATGTTCGAAACTATGGAAGAAAAGCACCATGCGGCATTTGTTATGGACGCAAATCATATTGAACAAATAATGCTTGATGAAGTTGCCGGTCAAAAATTTGCACGGGGAAAACTGTGAAAGAGAAAGTAGTATATCTTCTGATTTTTCTGTTTGCGTTTATTTTGGTAACAGGCGCAATGTTTGTTATGAACGACAAATATGAAAATATGTTCCATTTTGATTATCGTGACCGTCACGCCCTCATTATTGAAAAAAGAATGCAGGACTCCGTTAAAGCGGTGCAGGACTCCATACGGGGCAAATTTGTGCAGGATTCGATTGCGCGCGCCCAGCATCCTGATTCCGTGTTTGCCACCAGCCCCACAGATCAGCCCGGCACTCCTGAAGGATTGCCTGGAAAAGCAGCCGCACCAGCAGATGAAAAGCAAAACGGACCAATGGCGGCAATCGCGGCCCCTTTGAGCGCGAAAGCAAAAGCCGAAAAAGACAGCTCCTATGCAAAATGGAAACGCCAAACAGTTCAGTTATATGATGCAATGGAAGCAAAGCAAATTGCAAGAGTACTTCCTTCGTTTTCAGATGATGTAGCACGGGACTTGGTGTATTCTATGAAGAAAAAGAAAGCTGCAGAAGTGCTTTCTCTGTTAAGCCCCGATGTTGTTCACAGATTAACCAGGGCACAATAATGGTATTTAATCCACTGTTTTTGCAACAGCATACCTCAGAAGAAGGCAAAAACGTTGTGAAGCCTGCAAGGCTTCAAAATTCAAATTACATATTCTCGGATATTATTAAAGTCTATTCTGCTGACGAACAAGTCGCCGCGGATGCTGTTGCAGAGAAAAGCAAAAACTTTGAACTTCAAAAGCCCCAGGAAATTACTGCCTCCGCTAAATCCACACAGACAAATAAAACATATTCAATTGTGGATGATAACGACACATTGGCTAAATATGCACAACTATACAATCACGCGGATTCCATAAGACAACAGGCTGCTGCAGAAGAACCGGAAGATGCGTTCGCTATCGAAACAGGTGCAGATGAAGATTCAGCCAATCAGGTGACGGGAATCACTGACGCGGTCGCATCGCAAGAGCAAAACCAGGGCCCAACGGGAAACACGATAAATCTTTTGGAACAAATGAATGCTAAGCCCTCTGCAATACTCGTAAACCCGTCACTGTTTTATGATCAGGTGCAAGGCAGTGCAATACTGCAAAACAAAATTTCAGGCATTCAGGCGTTTATATTGAATGCAGGCAACGCTGCTGCTGGATCATCATCCACGGAGATAAATAACGCGGCAACACTATTGAAATCACCAGTTGGTATTTCCGGCTCATCTCTTCAAACTGGTTATGTGGAATCAAGCGTGCTTAATCCCGAGCAATTAGCCAATGCTTCCATTGACACGTTCTCCTTTGAGACATTTTTCTCTGCGCCCCAACAAAGCACTAAGTCGAGTGGTTCTGCAAATATCCTGCCCGCTCCAGCTGCAAACACTGCAAGCCCGTCAGGAGTTGATGCAATAAAAGCATTCAATGTTCAGCCGGATGCAACGGAAATCGGTGCAGTGAAAAGTTCCGGTAATCAAACCATTGCAACATCTGGTGACGCTTCCACTGCAACGGGGCTTGCTCCTTCTGTTGATTCAAAGCCGGCTGTTGATGTATCCGGGCTCAACGCGTTCACCGTTTTGAAACCAAAAGCGGCAGCCGAATATTCCAACATGCAGTCTGCCGGTACTAATGCAACAGTAAACAGTACACCGGCATCAGAGTTGCAGAGCATGGTGAAAGTGGCATCCGTTAAGGGTAGGACAGCAACAACGGCTCCCGGCGCCGAAACGGCAAATCAAAACAAACCAATGACTGCTAATGAAGCAGCAGCGGTGATCGCAAAATTTTCTGCCTCGGCAAAGCTTCCTTCTGTGGAACAAAACGATGCAAACGCTCTTGGTATTTATCAGGCCATGCAGGCCGATGAAGCAGGTAAGCCGGCAATCTTGAAACGGACTGCCACAAAGAATATTCAGAGCTTTCAGGAAGCTGAAAATAGTTCCGAAACCGGAACAAAGACAGCCGCTCCTGTAGCAAACACAAAAACAGTAACGGCAACGGCAAAAACTCAGCAAAGCGAAAACAATTCGGAAGCATCTGCACAACCAAAGGCAGAGGGTGGCAAATCTGCTGCTGTTGCTCAAAACAACCAGGCGCAATACACCGTTGAAGAAAATGAGCCGGCTGCGGCCACAACTGTTGCTGAACCAACGGTCCTCTCAATAAAAGGCACATCTGTTGAGTCGCTAATGGAGATGAAATTAAAAACCGCCGCAATAAATTCGGATACGGTTACCAGAACACTCAAGTCATCTGAAATTTTTACTGAACTTCGCACTACGATTCTTTCTCACGACAAACAGAAAGTCGTTTATTCACTCGAGCCGGAATCGTTGGGAAAGATGCGTCTGTTGCTGGAAACCACGCAGAACTCTGTTTCCGCACATATAGAAGTGGAAACCGACGCAGCACGGCGCGCAGTGGAAGCGAACTTACAACAACTGCGGCAATCACTGTCGCAGGACGGACTGCAACATGTTTCTATTCAGGTTTCATTACGGAACCAGGAACAAAAACAGCCCAGAAACGGAACTCAAAGAAAGCGCATGCAAACGGTAGGACAACCGGTCTTTGAGGGAACAGAAGTACAGGCTGCGAGCAAGCAGTTTGGTTACAACACATACGAATATCTCGCATAGAGAAAGGAGAACCCAATGTCTGTTTCTGCCACAACTGCCGCTGCGACAACTGCTGACACGACAACAACATCTTCGAAAAACGTTCTTGGGAAAGATGCCTTCATGAAGCTCCTTATTGAGCAAATGAAGAACCAGGATCCCATGAATCCCATGGATGGGTCTCAAATGGCATCTCAGCTCGCACAGTTTAGTTCAGTTGAGCAGCTGTCGAACATTAATACAACGCTCACTTCCAGCGTTGCAGCCAACTATCAGATGGCGCAGTCCATAAACAATAATATGGCACCATCTTTGATTGGAAAACAAGTGAAGATACAGGGCGGTACGTTCGGCTATAATGGTGAAGATTCCATTTCACTGGGATACAATCTGCCGGCAACTGCTTCAAAAGTGACAGTCAATATTTATGACAGCAACGGAGTTTTGGTCAAATCAATTGTTGACCCCGAAAAAACCTCCGGCGATCATAAGCTTTCATGGGACTATAAGAATGATGATGGAAACAAAGTCCCGACCGGTAATTATACGTTTTCTGTTTCGGCCACTGATGGCAACGGTGCTGACCTTACCACTTCAGTCTTTAAATATGGTCTTATCTCTGCCGTCAGGTTCACCAGCTCTGGCACAAGACTTGTTATTGGAAACTCAGAATATTCATTAAGCGACGTCTCAGAAGTCGTAAATCCGTAGAAACGAGGTAAATATATATGAACGTAATTAATGGCGTAAAGGTCCCGTTTATTCCCATCGTTGGGAATGACGATGTTTTTTCGCCGCCTTCCGCCAAGTCGAAGGAATCGTTCGAGTCGATCTTTAGCAATGAACTGGAGAAACTTTCGTTCTCCGGCCACGCAATGAAACGGCTTGAGTCGAGAGACATCAAACTTGACGAAACCCAAATGGGCGCGTTGCAAAATGCGGTCGATAAAGCAGAAGCGAAAGGGGCGAAAGATTCGCTCGTAATGATGAAGGATATGGCTTTCATCGTTAATGTCCCCAACAGAACCGTGGTCACCGCAATGAATCTTGCCGAAAAGCAGGGCGCGGTTTTCACCAACATAGACAGTGTTGTCTTTGCATAAAAAATAACTAATTCAATAAACACAGAGCGGGACCTTATAAGGACGCTCTTGTTCGACCGACTGACTGACGTCGAACAACTTTAAACCCTTAACCTTAGGAGGTTATCATGTCGTTACTTAATTCTCTCTTCACAGGCGTTTCAGGCTTACGTACCCACCAAACAATGATGGACGTTATCGGAAATAACATTGCCAACGTTAATTCACTCGGCTACAAAGGCTCTCGCGTTTCGTTTGCTGATACCTTCAGCCAATTCCAACGCTACGGAACTAACCCAACAGAAACCAACGGCGGAACAAACACGTTCCAGTTGGGTCTTGGAGTTCAGGTCAGTTCAATCGATCGCGACTGGTCACAAGGCACCATGGAAAATACTGGCATTTCCACCGATCTCGGTCTGCAGGGAAATGGAATGTTTATCGTTCAAAAAGACGGACAGCGGTTTTATTCACGCGCCGGAAACTTTAGCTTCGATTCCAATGGAACTCTGGTAAATTCACAGAATGGCGCCGAAGTGCTTGGCAAGATGGCAAATGCAGTTGGCATTCTCCCTTCAGGGAATAGCCTCACCAAAATTCAAATTGATCCGAACATGAAACTTCCTGCATCAGCAACCACAACCGTGAAATGGGGAGGTAACCTCAGCAGTGCTTCTTCGCTCACCGGATCGGAAAATTTTATTGAATCGGGAAACATTAACAGCGCTTTGGCAGTTAATGGCACCGCCACCGAAAACAACACTATCTATGATTCAAATGGCAACAGCTATAATTTTGCCACTACCTATACAAAAACAGGAGCTGATGCTTACGATCTGTCTTATACGCTAAAAGACTCAACCGGCGCTACGGTTCTTTCTTCCGCAACTCCTATCGCGGTTACCTTTGATCCCGCAACAGGCAAGATGAGCACAATGAACGGCGCAACACCTGCAGCAATCAATTTGACTGATTCCGGAAAAGGCATCAATTTTAATTTTAATCCTTCAGCCGTTACCCAAACCGCAAACAACTCAACGGTAAGCTCTTCAGTTGATGCAGGACGCACTCCGACAGCAGTCACCGGTACGTTAACCGTGTTCGATTCATTGGGAAATTCGCATACCCTCACCATGAAATACACCAAGTCGGCAGCAAACAGTTGGAATTGGAGTGCCTCGTTGCCATCAGGAAGCGGAACATTGACAGGCAATTCCGGATCTATGACGTTCAACTCCGATGGCTCAATTAACTCCATTTCCCCGAATCCTCCAACATTGACCTATACCCCTACGGGCGGCGCTGCTTCACAGAATATTTCGCTTGATTTCGGAACAGGATTCACCGGAATTACCCAGATGTCCTCAACTTCCGCAATTACTCCGTTGAGCCAGAATGGTATGGCCTCGGCATCGTTGCTGAATGTGAACGTTGATCAGAACGGAAAAGTTGTCGGTGTGTTCTCCAATGGCGAAACCAAAGATCTGGCTCAGGTTATGCTGGCAAACTTTAACAACCTGAACGGTTTAACAAGTGCAGGTGATAACATGTATCAGGTTTCGGCAAACTCAGGTGAACCCTCAATTAACGAGGCAGGCGAAGCTTCCAGAACATCAATTCAGTCCGGTGCACTTGAGCAGTCGAACGTCGATCTCTCTGAAGAATTTACACGGATGATAGTTTCCCAGCGTGGATTCCAGGCAAATGCCAGAACCATCACGGTATCGGACAGTCTGCTCCAGGAAATCACGAATCTTGTAAGATAATACTAAGCGGTAACGCTAACTAAATTTCTCTCTCTCTCGAAAAAGGTGTTCTCAGTTTGGGAACACCTTTTTCATTAATCCAAAATTTTGTCGAGTTTATAGCTGCTAAAAACAAAACAGGCTGTTCCAACGGTGGAACAGCCTGCATTAATAATTGTCAGGACGGAAATCAGGTCGCAGGTGTGGCCGCAACCGGTGCAGCAACACGCTGACTCATTTCACGGTCAACCATGAAGAGTCCGGTTTTATTGTCGGCAACCATTTTCAGATCGTCAATAATTTTGGTCACGTTCGATTCTTCTTCAACCTGTTCATTCACAAACCATTGCAAAAATGCATTGGTCGCATGGTCTTTCACTTCAAGCGCCAGGTTAACCAGGTTGTCAATCAGCGCGGTAATTTTTTGCTCGTGAGCATAGGTGTCATCAAACACTTCAACAACGCTGCTCCATTCCAATTTGGGCTGCTCGATTTTCTTTAAGGTGACTTTGCCGCCTTTTTGCAGCAGGTAGGTATAGAATTTCATGGCGTGCATGTACTCTTCCTGTGACTGGATCTTCATCCAGTTGGCAAAGCCCGTCAGGCTGATTTTTTCGAAATGCGCTGCCATGGAAAGATAAAGAAAGGAAGAGTAAAACTCTTCGTTGATTTGCTGATTCAGTGCTGCTTCCATCTTTGGATTGATCATAGTAACCTCGCTGTATTAATGTCTGTAATATCTTTCACAAAATTACTCAATTGAGCAAATGATTCAAAGCAAATCCTTTTGCGAAATGCATAAAGCCGACTCAAAAACCGGGAAACCGGACCACTCCTGCGTCGTTCTGCCTGAATTGCCGCACCAGTGGAAGGACTGTTTTCACTAACGAAATCTTGTCGTGTGGCTTTTGCCAAAGTCCTCCCGGGATGCAGCGCTATCCGGAAATCAGATAAATCACTCATGTTACGCAATCCCAGAAATTGAATAGTCACGACTTTCAAGTCGTGGGAGAGATGTACCCTCTAAATATTGGCTTTAGTCACTAATAGAGCTAAGATTTGTGGCTAAAGCCGATTTCAACCGGCGCGAATGATCCACGAACTGAAGCTTGTGCAAGTCAATTGGAATCGTTGCGCAAAATAAGTAATTCAGATAAATCCCGAGTGCCTCCTGTCTATCGACAGGCGGCTCGAAGTCGTTCCACCGGACAGTGGTGAACTATCTGATCCGAAATGTATGAGAAACAAAGTAATGTTCAGCGACTACCGGCTCCTACTAAGTTCGCACCATTGGCCACCGGGACGCGGAATGGTCCTATTTTATTAACAGCATCTTTTTTATCTGAACCAGATTTCCGGCGCGCAGTGTATAGAAATATATTCCGCTTGGCAGGTTTACTGCGTTGAAGCTTACCCGGTATTGCCCGGCAGCTATTTGTTCATTAACCAAAACAGACACTTCTTTACCCAGAGTGTCATACACTTTAAGTGTTACGTAACTGCCCGTTGGCACCTGAAAACTGATGCTGGTGCCCGGGTTAAAGGGGTTTGGGAAATTTTGCGCAAGAGCAAACGCGGATACTTTGGCTGCTGTTTCCGGTTTAACTCTGGCCATTTCGGAAAGCGGACGAGACCAGACGCCGCGGTTGCAGATGCCGGCATAAAGCGAATTGCCGTTGATTGCCAGCGAGTTTATTGTGGTATAGGCGGGCAGTCCTTCATCAACAGATGACCAGCTTGCGCCGTTATCTGCCGAAAGTAAGATGCCGTTGTCCGTTCCTGCAAAAATTCTGTTATCGGAAGTCACTGCAAGAGCATAGACGGTCGCATCACCGGTAACTCCGTTAGTGTCTGCGCTCCATGTCGCGCCATTGTCGGCGGATTGAAAGAGACCATTCTCATCTGTTCCTGCCAACAGCAATCCGGAACCGGTGCTTGCCAGTGAGTACACCCATGGATCTGTGGGCAGACCGGTATTGATCGCTTTCCAGGATGCTGCATTGTCGGTAGACAGATAGACCCCGCTGTCCGTTCCGGCAAAAAAGCCGTTCGTATTCACCTTGAGTGCGAAGACGCTTGTGCCCGATGACAAACCATTGGTGCATGCAGTCCAGATTGTTCCGTTGTCTGTTGAGGAAAACAGACCGCCGTAGGTGCCTGCATAAGCAGTGGTGCCGCTTGAATTGAAGCACGTTGCATAAACAGTTGAACTGGTCAACCCGTTGTCGGTCAGTGCCCAACTTGTTCCGCCATCGGTGGAAATGAACAAACCACCATCGGTTCCTGCAAGTAAGGAAGAGCCACTGGCTGCAAGTGCATAGACTGTTTCGGTGGTTAAGCCGGCCGGTAATTCAGTCCATGCCGAGCCGCTGTTTGTTGAGATAAAAACTTTTCCATCAGTCCCGGCGATTACAGAAGTGCCATTGACTGCCAACCCATACACGGTAGTGCTTATCAATCCTTCGTTTTGCGCATTCCAGCTTGAGCCATCACCGGTGAGCATTGAAATGCCTGCCCAGGTCCCTGCATAAAGCGTGTTTCCGTCTTGTGTGAACAGCAACGTGTTGATCAGTGTATTTGAAAGGCCGTTGTTAACGTCAGCCCAGTTTGTGCCGCTGTCGGTCGTGAGGAATATGCCACCCCAGGTTCCCGCGTAGATTGATGATCCGTCAGGGCTTATTGCCAGAGCATATACATTGGTGTCGGTCAACCCGGTGTTGATTGTTGTCCAGGAAGTGCCTTTGTTTTTTGAGAGAAAGGCTCCGCCATCTGTGCCGGTAACAATGGTGCCGCCATCCGGTGTCACTGCAAGTGCATGAACGTTGATGTTTGATAATCCTGTGGATGCGGCAACCCAGGTTGTTCCATTGTCGCCTGAGAGAAAAACCCCTCCGGGAGTTCCCGCAAAAATTGAAGCGCCATCAGGCGTGACAGCCAATGCCATAACGGTTGTGTTGGTCAGTCCTGTGCTTGCCGCCGACCATGTTGCTCCGTTGTCTATGGAAAGGAAAACTCCCGCGTCAGTGCCTGCAAACAAAGTGCTGCCATCAGGGCTTGTGATGAGTGCATGAACATTTGCGTTGGTCAGGTTGTTGGTGATGTCAGTCCAACTTGCACCGTTGTCGGTGGTGAGATAAACTCCGCCTTCAAAAGTGCCGGCAAAAAGCGAGTTTGCGCCAAGGCCATCGGAAATGACCGCCAACGAATTTACGTTCAGGTTATTCAGCCCGGCAGACGCGGACGCCCAGGAAGTTCCATTGTTACTTGAAAGGAACACGCCGCCGTATGTTCCCGCAAAAAGCAAATTTGTTCCGGTGGAAGAAGTGCCTATTGCAAAAGTGGTAACCGCACCGCCATAAGGTCCTGCGGTTTGCATCCATTGAGGGTAAAGGGACGTTGAGAACAGGATAAACAGGATGAGATATAAGCCGGCTCTATTCGTTGCGATCATTTGAAACTCACTATCGTGACTGATGTCATTAAATTCATATTAAACGTTAACTGATAGTGTGTTAGTAGGCTGATAGGCTTAATAAGGACAAAAAATTACGTGACTAACGGCTGTTAGCTTAATAAGAGCAGCCCTGTCAAATAGAAAACCGGATAGTGTTGGTTGGCAGCGATGGTGAGGATGGGATTGAGCGCCAGCTTTTTAATAGCTAAAAATAAAAACCGCAACGGTCGAAAAGGCGAACTCAGCTTTAGCCTCTAAATAAATCGCACGCCGATTCCAAAGACTGATCTTGAGCATTGACCATTCCTGGAAGCATTGGCTCCTTGCAATTCATCTATGCTTGCGGAATACATTAGTTGAGTTCTGCCGGCATATTTTATTATAGTTCCGATCTTATTTTATCAATCAACTCACCTTAATCAGGTTAATCAGTGGGCCCATTCCTTCGGTTGCATTTCGCTGGTTTAATGAAGCTGTCGCAAAGAATAATCAAGTAGTTTCTGATCGTGAACTGTCAACCAAATCACATAAATCAGGTTAATCAGTGGTCCTATTTGGTCAGCAGCATTTTCCTGGTCGCTTTGAAGCTGCCGCTTTGTATGGTATAGAAATAAACTCCGCTGGTTAAATTTGTTCCGTCAAATGATGTGTAATGCTTTCCGGCCTCTTGCCAGGTGTTAACAACCGTACCCAGTTCTTTTCCGGTTACGTCATATACTTTCAGCGTTGTATGGTTCCCTGTCAACAGAGTATAGCCTATTACTGTTGACGGGTTAAACGGATTGGGATAGTTATGATCAAGAGAACGATCCAGGTATTTTTTTGTATTGTCATTGTTGATGCCGGTTGTTGCCAGATATGCAGCCAGATCCATTTTTTGTTCACGTATGCCTTGCACGGCCAGGCCTGCGAACAAATACGCACCGAAAGCGTTAATGTGCGTATCGTCGGTGTTGCCCGAGGGATAGATGGGGGATGCGCCAACTGCCACATAGTTATAGATTTTTTTAGAACTGTCCGGACCATAGCTTTGCACCAGAGCGGTGGTCTTTACCGTCATGTCAACCAGAAGAACTTTCAGGGAGTCAGCCACTTTTCGCATTGCCGGCGGATAGTCTCCGTGTGTATCTTTTAAAATTCCATCTGAGCCAAAGTTGCGGCGGCAAATGGGTGTGAAAAGAATGGGGATGCCGCCTTTTGCACGTGTTTCTGTTACAAACTTACAGAGGTTTGCACTGTATGTAGTGTAAGGGTCGGTATGCAGTGAAGTGGTGGTCTTCTCATCGTTGTGTCCAAACTGAATGAACATATAGTTGCCCGGAGTCACTTTATTTATAACGGCAGTCCACAATCCTTCGTCAATAAAACTTTTTGAACTGCGTCCGCTTCGTGCATCGTTCTCAATGGTCACATCGGAAGTGAAATAGGATTTCAACCCGTCCGCCCACCCTACCCGTAAATCCTTGGTGGAGTCATAGTGTGACATGGTCGAATCCCCAATGGTGTATATGGTGATCTTCGGGTGCAGACCTCCGAGTGCAAGAATACCAACAACGAAAGCGGATATAAAAAAAGTTCCTTTTGAAATAGGCATTTTGATATCTGTTCTCTTATAATAAATAAAATTTATATCTTAAATTGATCCTTGTTCATTTAAGCAGCAGCATTTTTTTTGATGAAAAGCTGTTCCCTGCCTGCATGGTGTAATAATATAAGCCGCTGGGAAAGTCAGCAGCATGAAATTTTACCTGGTGCCTTCCCGGGGAAGTGTTTTCGTTCACAAGTACGGCCACTTCGCTGCCCAACGTGTTAAATACTTTTAGTGTTACATGATCTTGAGACATTAATTCAAAGCCGATGCTGGTTGACGGGTTGAACGGGTTGGGATAATTCTGTTCCAGACTGAAATTCCGCGACGTTCCCGACAGACCAGAAGGCTTCACCGAAGAGACTAAAATGGTATCGTTCAACGGGCGCTCACCCCTGAGCATTTTTGCTCCCTGCCCAACAAGGCTCAAATAATAGTCGGAAGGCAAATTCTCGTAGGTCACAAACAGGCTCGATCCGACAGGCGGATTATTTGTACATTTAAAAACAGCAGTGCCTTCGTCCATTTCATCGAACATCGCCTGATAGAGCATGGTTGCCCCGGCCTTGATATACTCATAATATTGCCTCCACAGAAACTTTCCCTTCAGGCGGGGTATTTGATTCAGTTTCCCCGCGTTCATATTATACCAGCTGAAACCGGGAAAAACAACGGGCAGGTATTCCTTTCCATACTGTTTGCACCAGGCAAGGTTTGGGGTCAGAACATTTTTGGCGAGGTTTGTCGCATCATCGGGAACGGCAGGACGGCCTACAAACCACGGACTCACTATGTCTGCTTTACGAATGATGGTTAATAGTGCTGTGTCTTTCACGGCATCGCCGGTCAATGTCTGCCAATAGGTTGGTACGCCCACCATCACGGTCATTCCGCCATAAATGGGATCGTTCTTAAAAAAATCTATGAGTGTGCCGCATTCTGTCAATGTGTATTTTCTGCTGTCGTTAAAGCCAATTCCCCAAATAGCGACCACTGGTTTTCCTTTATGGAATAAGTAGGCGGAGTCCGCAGTGATGTGTTTCTGATCAATCAGGGTCTTCCAGTCATTCATTACACTTTGCATCTGGTTGGCCTGCAATCCGGAGAGGTCATACATAACCGCGAAAATGCGCCCGTATTGTTGAGCCCCCGCGCGGCAGGATTCCAGAACATTGTTAAATTGTTTTAGTCCGGCAGAATTCATTGTCTCGGTAACAAAGCGTTGAACAAACACTCCGTCAATGCCATAATGCTGCATCCAGTTAAAATGGCGAAGAACAGTTTTTCGATTCTGCGAACTGAATACAAAGGCCGCGCTGTTGTCGGTATTCAGGAAAGAGGTTTGGTATTTTTCATCGGCATCAGCATCTGCCAGGTCAGGCCACAGGTCAATTGAACAGCTTCCCGGTTTGAAACTGCCGGATTTTTGATAATGATACCATCCCCTGTTAATTGAATCTGACGGAACAGCAAACCAACCCTGATAGCCGCACATCACTTTGCCGGAAAGAGTTGACCGGTCAACGGATTTGTCCTGTGATTGCATGCTGCTGATGCAACCGCTGAGCAGCATAAACGCAACAATATATTTTGCCGGACTGTTCATCGTTTGAAAATTGTTACAGATTATTTGGTTAATGTACCCACGTTCGAATTATTCGATAACTGTCGTTCGCGTTTGCTCGGTGGATGGATGATCACGCTCACCGATGACGCTGTATCAGCAGTAAAGCAATTCCGGTCTTGCCGGGTATTCAACCTGAACCGGGCACTTCGCTATACAGTATTATCCTTAAAATAGGGCTACTAAATCGTTTAAGTTAACGATTAAACAACGGCTATTAATTTCAAGAAAAATCAGGTGATTTGCAAGATATTTTTCGAACGGATTTGTCCGTCGGATGTTTCATTCATTGGCCAATTCACAAAAATTGGGTTCATTTGAAATTTAGGTGGCAAGGCAATATAACTTATGATGGAAATAGTTAACCAGACCAGATTATTTAATTAGTATTCCTAATCTTTCAATGCCTTTGTTTTCATTATTTCAAGGGGGGGGATAATTAAAAAGGTGCCCTGACAAGGGCACAATTTGAATAACCGCGGGGGAACCCCGCGGAGAATGAATCACTCAAATCTTACGTCCCCGAAGGCGGGCGAACCAATACAATTGGGGAAAATAAATCGATTAATCACCAATCACCGGTTGTTAATTTTCCACTCAAATTTCATTTGCACCAAAAATTGGCATTTGATACTTCACAAGCGGATGGGGGTAAAAAAATTGCTCGAAATATGGTAGAATTTTTGTTATCTTGTAAAGATTCCAGTTAATAAACAACCATTTATACATACTTAATGCCATTTACTCTTTCACATCCAGCAGCCGTTCTGGTTTTTCGAAAAACCAAACTGCCTATATCTGCCCTGATGCTTGGCGCGATGACACCGGATATGAGCTATTTTTTTTTAGAAAAATCAGAAATAGGGCACACTATTCCCGGGCTTTTTGTTTTCTGCCTGCCCATGGGAATTATAATGTATTTTCTTTTCCACTATTTTTTAAAATATCCAATCCTCGATCTTTTCCCGGACAGGCACTCTGCTTTTCTCAATAGTTTTGTGAAGAATCCGGAACTTAATTCGCTAAAAAAAATTGGACTCCTCCTTGCCGCTTTGCTTGTGGGAGCAACCACACACCTGGCTTGGGATTCGTGCACACACTACAACGGGTGGCTTGTCTTGCACGCCAATTGGATGCAGACACTACTCTTTAAGAACTCGTTCTTCGCATTTAAGCTCTATCGTTTTTTTCAGCATTTGAGTACACTGATTGGTGGAGCTGTTCTTTTATATTTCTACTGGAGGTCATATAAAAACAGGGCTCTGCAGAAGTATTTTGAGCATCTTCTCCGGCCTGGAATGCGCGTTCTGGTGGTTATGCTGATACTCATTTTAGGATTAACGCTTGCAATGCTCCTTTCCTGGCCCATAGCTGAATCGGCAGACAGTTATATCTTATACAAAAACCTGGTTTATCATTTTGTGATTGTGACAATGGAAACTACGGCCGGAGCGATTGGGCTTTACGCGGTTCTCTGGTTTGTTGCTGCTTTTATCAAAAAGAAAGCGACCTCGAGAAGATCAGTCACTGTTGGCTCTATGGCGGTAGAAGAGCAGTGAACTTGCCGCTCGGGGGAAAAGCATATAATGAGTGACGGCGTTGTTTCTTTTTATCTGGCGCTTTTTGAGTTAGGACTTTTTGTTATAACATTCAGTCTGAAGAAAAAACATCCTTCAGTTGCGTTGGCGGCAATGATGATACTTTTTCTTGCGGGGTATCAGTTTTGTGAAGCGCTTATATGCCGGTTTGGTTTCACCGGTCAGTTTATGTCATATCTTGCAATTGCAGATATATCTTTTCTTCCACCTCTCACGCTCATTTTCTCGTTGCGTTTTTGGGGGAACAAATCTTCACTTCCCCGTATTGCTTTCGTTGCACCGCTGTTTTTTGTTGTGTTTTATGGGATCAATATGAACCAGATGCATGCCGCGGGATGCACGCCCTTCTATGCAATGTATAGTTACCCGCTGGGAGATGTCTATGGTGTGTTTTATTATGCACCCATACTGATCAGCATGGTGCTGTTTGCCGTGAACATCAGGAAGACGCGGAATACCGCACAAAGAAGATTCGCGGCTGTCATTCTTGGCAGTTTCGTATTTATATCACTGCCGGTAATAATTGCATTTGCCGCAAAAGCCGCCGGTAATGCCACGCTTCTAAAAGCAGTTGAGAGCATTATGTGCAAGGCGGCAGGTGTGCTTGCCGTGGCGGTAACCTATGTAGCTTTTCACATGCAGCAAGTGCCTGCCCCAACACCTGGCTTTTTCGCGGATCACTCGTCACGGTGAACAATGTCCGGTGCGAATGCCGGATGACACACGGCAATATATTCTGCGCCATCTGCACCAGGTGAGCTATACTGCACCCATTCGCCCGCATGAACAATGACAGCCTGCCCGGCGTTAATGTCGAGTTCCTCGGTTTTTAATTTCACGTGAAGCGTCCCTTTCAGAACAATCGTATATTCGTCAAACTCAGGGGTCTGTCCGGGTTCAACCCAGCCTGACGGGCTTTTCATCTGTGCAATACTGAGGGCCTCTGTTTTCGAATTCACTTTGCCTATGAACTCCTGAATAAGTTTTGGCGGCATGCCTGCCGCGGTTATCTTCGTTGGGCTCAGCAAAAGAGTGGCCATGTGTCAATCCTTATGTTATAATGGGTGAAATATCTTTACTTAAATCTACATAACTTCCGGAAATGTAAAAAGCGGATTTTGTGAAATGCAGTTAGGAAGAACAACACTTCCCGTTCAAGCCACAAGACGGAACATTTTTTTGCCGTCGGCAAACAACAACATACTGAACAATAACAAAGGCCGAATTAATGGCTTCCTCACCGGGTGTGACAGCTGGGGAGTGAATGTGGGCTACGTTGTATAAGGGTGCGATCAGGTTTGTTTTGAAAACATCTTGAGAAAGGAACAGCTTATTGATCGAATTGCCACATCCGGGGATAATACCTTCCGGGGTTTTTATTGAGCGTGGCAATGCATATCTTGCAATAATGAAAGAAAAATTTCATCATACAAACTTTTAATCAGTAATTGCAACAGCACTATGTCTGAAATCTGGAACACTCTGCTTAATCCGCTGCGCTTTCGTGAAACGGCAACCATGCGCGATGCAACCGACAACCGTAACCCGTTTGAGAACGATTATTCAAGAATCGTTCTTTCGCCCCATTTCAGGCGGCTGCAGGACAAAGCACAGGTGTTCCCCTACGATGAAAGCGACTTCGTAAGGACCAGGCTTACCCACTCTCTGGAAGTTTCCACTTTTGCCAAAGGGCTTGGGCTGGGTGTTGAAACCGAGTTGAGAGAAAAGGGGCTTCTGAGTGAATCACAGACCGGTTATATCAGCTCTATATTGTCAACCGCGGGCCTCATTCACGATATCGGCAATCCGCCGTTCGGACATTTCGGCGAAGAGTGCATTCGTTCCTTTTTTAAAAACACGGGATCACGATTTCTGCAAAACCTGAGTGAAGAGGAGCGACTGGATTTCACTGCATTCGATGGTAACGTCCAGAGTTTCCGCGTATTGCGCAAGCTTGGTGAAAGCTCCGATGAATTCAGCTACAACCTGACGTTTCCCGTATTGGCCTGCATTGTTAAATATCCCTTCTCGTCAGTTGAAGGAAACAAAAAAAATCCGGACAAAGTGAGCACAAGGAAGTTTGGCTATTTCCAGTCGGAGAAGGAAGAATTCCTCAAAGTCTTCGAAGCCTTGCAGCTTGGCCAGCGGAGACATCCTCTGGTGTTCTTGCTTGAAGCGGCAGATGACATTGCCTATTCTGTCTCGGATATTGAAGATGGCTGCAAAAAAGGCATCATCACCGAGAAAATTATCCTTGATATGCTGGAAACTGAAGTAAAGGGTGCGGAACTTGAGTTCTGGAAAAACAAACTGCAAGATTTCAAAGTATCTATTCCTGTGGGGTATCCTGGTGAGCTTTCCCTGTTCATTCAGAAATTCAGGATTGCAGCGCAGTCCTATATGCTGGTTGAAGCCACAAAGACTTTTATTGCAAAGTATGACGAGATTTTGGCGGGAACGTTCGACAGGGATCTGCTGCTGGAATCCGGCGCCGGACAATTACGCGGACTTTTCAAAGAGCTGGGAAATATAAACTTCGGTCACGAGAGCGTGCTGAAACGGGAACTGGTCGGGCAGGCTGCGCTAAACTTTTTGCTGGGGACTTTTGCCGATGCACTGTTCTCGGACAATAATAAATCACATCGTTCGAAAGAATATAAGATCTGTCAGCTTATCTCTTCCAACTACCGTTATGTAATAAATAATCTTGAGGACTATCCGAACGAGGATTACAAGAAACTCCGTCTTCTGATAGATTTCATCAGTGGAATGACGGATACCTACGCAATTAAACTGTATCACGAGCTCTCGGGAATTACACCGTTTTGATTTTAATTCCGATAACACCACTGGAGTTGGGGTGATGTTCTTGATCAAATACTTGACTGAACGAAATTTTTGAGACTCATTTATTCAGTTGCAATAATTATATATTAAAAAAGGGTACACGTTTCAGGTGAAAAATTATATCAGAAGGAAACAGGGATGAGGAGACACTGTCTGGAATTGGAGATATTACGTTTAGGTAATTCTACGATTAATAATCTGCTTGTGGGGGCTTAATAACGTTGAACCTATGTTCCAAAATGTTTCCTTTATTTCGGATATTTCCCAAAAAGCTTTTTGAAGAAACGGTGCCATTTGTGTGCGGAGACCACCGGCTCAACATACATGAGTATACATTCTTTTTCGATGAAGCTGAGCCCGTTTTGTTTGCAGAACTCTGCCGTTTGTTCGGATTCCGATCCCGGCTGAAACCAGACAGTTGTAAAACCGGCTTCAACGGCATCAGCCAGAACGGTCATGGATTGTTTTGGCGGCACAACAAGCAGCAAATTGGTGCATTCCCCTTTGAGCTGCGTGACCGAATGATAGCACCTCTGGTCTTCATAACTGTCCATCATCGGGTTAACCGGAAAAACTGTATAGCCGGCCTTTATTAGACCTTTGAATGCAGAATTACCAAATTTTTGCGGAATTCGCGATACCCCGGCAACAGCAATTTCTTTTTCATTTAGGAACGATTTGACCGAGTCTAAAGTAGCCATAGTTCTCCGGATAATGATGTTTACAAAAATATAACTTTTTTGCTGAAGAATGAAACCAATCCATCGAAAAACTCGGCGCTGCTTTTCATCGCTGTCCAATATAATTTCTAAATACGTAAATATTTTTCAAGACAGGATTGATCAGGCATTTATGCCCCCTTCTGTGAATTGACTCGCTTGCTGTCATGTTCGCAAAGGCGGGTATCCATCCTCGTGTGATTTACATGCGAATGTTTAAATTGAATGCAAAATTACAATAGTTCAAATTTTTGGAAATCTTCATGTTCATTAACTGCACACAAAACCAATTTATCTGGGACAGATGTGGCTGTTTTTAAGGTATTTCAATCTGTTTGGTCTGTGACGCAAAGGGTGCTTGTTCCACCGTATTTGGAACTGTGCGCTTGGGCATTATAACTTTCTGGACTGTTTGCCCTTATTCTGTAAACAAACCCCGATAAAAGACTTACATATATAATAAGATATACCCCTTTTTGTTTGAACTTGAACATTTCACAAGTGGTCATCATTCTGCAAAAACACGGAAAAGTGGTAATAGTGTTCATAGTTTGCGTTTTTGAGCTGTTTTCGAAGCTTTTGCCTCATTCAAAGCCCGTCGTCTGCGGTCATAGTGTTCACAGTTTGCGTTTTTAGGCTGTTTTTGTGGGTTTTGTTGCCAATTTGCGTATAATTTGCTATTTTAGGGCATAAAATAAAGGACGACCCGGTGTTTCAAAACATTTTGAAAAAACCGCATAATGGTTTATATTACTGGGCTTAAATTTTAGAATAGAAAATTAGTTTTAGGAATACCATGAAAAAAGGAATTCATCCTCAATATCGCCCGGTCGTGTTTAAGGACTTTTCGTGTGATTTTGCAATATTATCACGCTCAACGATGAAGACGACGGAAACGATCCAATGGGAAGACGGGAAAACCTATCCGTTGGTCCGCCTTGAAATTTCAAGCGGTTCACATCCCTTCTTTACCGGGAAACAGAAATTGCTTGATGCTGCCGGACGTGTGGAACGATTCAACAAGAAATACGCTACCCGTTCAGCGAAATAATCTTTTTGTCCGGTTTTTGGCATTTGAAAAAGCTATTCTGTTTGCAAGAATAGCTTTTTTTTTGAAAACCATTAAGTAAGCGAAAGCATCCTGACGATGGAATTATGTATTTTCGAAGATGAGCATTATGCACGGCTTGAACCGCTGGTTTTTGCCCGTCCCGTATTTGATCTTCTTTGTGGTGCTGCCACTTTGCGGAACAAAATTACGCGGCACTTTCAGGGGGTGAAACTCTCGCTGCATGTTCGCCCATCGCTCGAAGAATTTACCCGCACGCTGAATCCGGATATTCCGGTTAATGAAATCTCCACGGATGAATGCCTCTTTGTCAACGGCCGATTGTTGCCCGATCATGATCTGATGGAGTTTATTGCACGTCCGCACAAGGGAGATATTGTCTTCTATTGTGGTCAGATCATTGTGGCTGCAAGGCTGCATGGTGAAGTGCTGGAGAAATTCACGGAAAATCTTTCCGATGTTATTAGTCCCGGACTTTTCGAGGGAATTCCCCGTGAACAGGTATCCGCATCTTTTATTAATTATGCATGGGATTTGTTGACCTATAACATCGACGAGCTTTTAAAGGACACTGAGTTTTTTGCGCTGCGGCATTTGGGCAACGATGAAAAACATGTGCAGGGCGAAGTCTTCGATGGTGTGCATTTGATTAATAAAGATAGTATATTTATTTCCACAGGCGCTAAAGTTAAACCCGGTGTGGTTATTGACGCAACCAAGGGTCCGGTTATTATTGACACCGATGCCCACATTTTTCCCAATGCCGTGATAGAAGGCCCCGTCTATATTGGTCAGGCAACTCTGGTAAAAAGCGGTGCGTGGGTTTACGATGGCTCCACCATTGGCAGGAACTGCAAGGTCGGCGGAGAAGTTGAGCATGCGATCATTCATCCCTATTCAAACAAACAGCACGCGGGTTTTTTGGGAAACGCCTGTCTTGGAAGCTGGGTGAATCTGGGTGCCGATACTAACTGCAGTGACCTCAAGAATAATTACGGATTTATTTCTGTCCGGGTGAATGGTGAGACTATCGATACAAGAAAACAGTATTTGGGATTGTTGATGGGCGATCATTCCAAATCAGCAATCAATACTATGTTCAATACGGGAACCGTAGCCGGATTTTCCTGTAATATTTTCGGTGCGGATTTCCCTCCGAAATATTTGCCGTCATTCAGTTGGGGCGGCAACAGCGCCATCACAGAATACGATGTTGATAAAAGCATTGAGACAGCCAAACGGGTTTTGCTCAGAAGGAACAAAATAATGAGCGAAGCCGAAGAGCACTTATTTCACCATATTTTTGGAATAACACAAGTTGAGCGAAGAAAAAGAGGATAACCTGACTGAAACGCCGGTTTCATCATCATCGGCGCATGTAGTCAAGGATCTGTACACGGGCATACGTGGTACGGCTATTAAAATTCTTAGTCGTGTTGAGCGGACTGACTCGTATCTCGAAAAGCTGCTCGATCATGAACTGAGATATCTCGAGCTTTCGGTGCAGGATAAAGCATTGCTCTTTGAAATTGTTCACGGTGTTGTCCGCTGGCAGGGGCGTCTCGACTGGATACTCAGTGGTTTTTACAAAGGACAGTTTTCAAAAGCCATTCCCATTCTCAAAAACGCGCTCCGCGTTGCTCTCTATCAAATCTTGTTTCTGGACAAAGTTCCGGAATACGCCGCTGTTAATGAAGCGGTAGAATTTGTAAAACGGTTGCACGGGCAGAAACCTGCCGATATCTCCAATGCCGTATTGCGAAATATTATCAGAAACAAAAATTCATTGCGGTATCCTGATCCTGCGGCAAATCTTCTGGGCTATTTTTCAACGTATTACTCCCATCCTACATGGATGGTGAGGCGCTGGATGAGTCGGTTCGGCATCGACTTCACTGTTGCGCTCATGCAGGCTAACAACGAACGCCCAAGTTTAACCTTACGGCTCAATACACAGAAAATTTCCATCGAGGAATGCAAACTGTTATGCGATTCCGTAAACATCAAATTTCAACCCGGGAAATTCCTCCCTGATTTTATCAAAATTGTGTCACAGGCCAACATATTGCAGTGGCAATATTTTGTGGAAGGCTATTTCACTGTTCAGGACGAAAGCGCCGGGCTTGCGTGCAGGCTGCTGGATCCGAAGCCGGGTATGAAGGTGCTTGACCTTTGTTCCGCACCGGGAGGAAAGTCAGCCTATATAGCCAATCTGATGAATAACACCGGTGAAATTGTTTCTGTTGACCGTTTCGATGCACGATTAAATATTTTACGAAAAAATCTGGACCGGCTGGGGATCACCATAGTGAGAGCAATCGAGAAAGATGCGTTGGAGTTTAATGAAGGCATGTATGACGCGGCACTGATTGACGCACCATGCTCGGGATTTGGAACGCTTTCCAAAAAACCGGACATTAAATGGAAAAAAGAGCTGCTCGATATTCAGCAACTGAGTATTTTGCAATTGGACTTATTGAATCACACTGCTAAAATGATTAACCCCGGAGGCATTTTGGTATATAGTGTTTGCACAATTGAGAGTGAAGAAACAACGGGAGTTCTGTATAAGTTTTTGGCAGATAACCCTGAGTTTGCCATTGAGCCAGCCGATCAATTCGTTAGCCCGGATGTGGTTGATGCGAACGGTTGTGTTCAGACGTATCCCAATATTCATAAAATAGACGGGGCCTTTTCGGCACGTCTCAGAAAAAAAAATTAAACTAAAACTGTTCACCTCCGGAAAATTATTATAATAGGTAGAAACATGTTTGAAAGATTAGCCGCTCAACTAAAAGAAGCCCGGGAAAAAAAAGGGCTGTCGCAGGAGGCTTTAGCAAAATTAATTAGAATGGACCTTGCATATCTGCGCCAAATGGAGTCTGGTGATTTCACTTTTCTGCAGGAACTGTATGTGAAGGCGTTCGTTAAGGCATACGCAAAAGCGGTTGGGTTGAGTGATGAAATTGCCCTCAGGAAATACCAGCTTGCCGCGGAAGGCCGGAGCGTCGACGAAGTATCATTTGAAGCCCCGGTTCCCAAACCGGCTCCTCCGGTTGCAAAAGCTCCCGCACCGGCGGTTCCACCATCTGTTCCCGTGGGATATTCAATGCCACAGGCACCGAAAACGCGAACCACCGCGGTAATAGAACCCGTAGCGCCATCTCCGGTTCCGGTAACTCCGGTAACTTCGCCGCCGGTTCCTACACCAGTGGTAAGAGCTTTGCCGGTTGACTTGTTTGATGGTTTACCTCCTGAAGAACCGGCACAACCTGTTATTACATCCGCTCCTCCGCTTCAAGAGCCTGAAACTGTCGTCGTGCAGCCTCAGGCAGCGCCGCCGGTTCAACCCGTACCTGCGCCGACAATTGCCGTTCCGCCTATCCAATATGCAAGAACTGAACCGGTCAGACGATTTGATGATACACTTGAACCGCCTCCACGCAAAAAACGTCAGCTTAATGCAATGCAAAAACGCATTATTATGTTTGCTTCGCTTTCGTTCCTGATCCTCATTGTTGTATGCGTGGCTATCTATGAATCATCCGAGAGCAAGAAAATTGTTGTTGAAGGAATGAGTGACGCATCCTATCAGGACACCGGAACCACCCGCTATGAAGAGCCCGCCAAACAGGCACTTCTTCCGGCCGGCGACAGTCTGGTGCTTCGCATGGAGTTTTCTGATGTCTGTTGGGTATCGGTGAAACCAGACAGTGCCGGCGAGGTCTCGGAAAACACGTTCAGTAAAAATTCCGATCCGGTTGAGTTCAAAGCTGCTCACAAGTTTTTGTTGAATGTTGGTAATGCCCCGGCGGTAAGGCTGTTGCTTAACAATAAAGAGGTGACCTTTGAGAAGAAAGGCACGGGCAGCAGCACACGGTTGGAGATAACCAAAGATACTGTGAAAGTATTGGCATACCCGTCTGAGTCGTCCGAAACCAAAAAGAAAAAGAAATAAAGCGTTCTTTTCTGAGCAAGATGTACAATGACTGAAGGACAGAGCCGAAACAGAATTGATGAACTAAAAGAGCTGATTCATTATCACGATCATCGGTACTATGTTCTCGCGGACCCGGTGATCGCCGATTTTGAATATGATCAACTCATAAAAGAACTTGAAAAGCTTGAGGCTGCATTTCCCCAGTTTGTTACTCCTGATTCTCCCACGCAGAGGGTCGGCAGAGATCTTACCAAAGATTTTGGCTCCATAAAACACCAGTTTCCCATGCTCAGCCTTGCCAACACTTATGATGAAAGTGAGTTGTCTGATTTTGACCGGAGGGTGAAAGATATTCTCAGTCCCAATGAAGACGTGCAATATATAGTTGAATTTAAAATTGATGGTGTTTCAATTTCACTACGATACGAGAACGGTGCATTGGTGACTGCTGCAACGCGGGGTGACGGTGAAACAGGTGAGGATGTGACGGCGAATATCCGCACCATAAAATCTATTCCGTTGGTTGTTACTCAGAAAGCGCTTACTGCACTTCACCTTCACTCTTTTGAGGTACGTGGTGAGATATTCATGGAGACCGGTGACTTTGAAAAATTGAATGCGGACCGCTTGAGCCGCGGAGAGAAAACATTCGCAAATCCCCGCAATTTTTCCGCGGGAACCATAAAGCTGCAGGATCCTTCCATTGTTGCAACTCGCCCGCTTAAAATTTTTACCTATTACCTGCTGGGGCATAATCTTCCTTTCTCTTCCCATGAGGAAAATCTGAAAGCCCTTGGTACAATGGGTTTCAGAGTTAATCCGTTGTCCCGGAAGTGTGTGTCTATTGAAGAAGTGATTGCAGTGTGCAAAGAGTTCGAAGCAATGAGGGAAACTCTTCCTTACGAAATTGATGGTGCTGTTATTAAAGTAAACAAACTTGAGCAGCAGCGTGAGTTGGGCAGCATTGCAAAGTCGCCGCGTTGGGCAACAGCATTTAAATTCAAAGCCAAACAGGCAAGCACAGTGCTTGAAAAAATTACCTGGCAAGTTGGGCGCACCGGCGCCATAACGCCTGTGGCTGAATTGCGTCCTGTATTCCTGGCCGGCAGCACTATCAGCAGAGCAACATTGCATAACTTTGATGAAATTGTCCGCAAGGATATTCGTGAAGGCGATACTGTCCTTATCGAAAAAGGCGGTGATGTAATACCGAAGGTTGTTGCCGTTGTGCTGGAAGCAAGGCCGGTGGATTCCGGAAAAACACTGCCTCCGGAAAGATGTCCGGTTTGTGGAGAGCCTGCCAGTCAGGATCCTGAAGAGGCCGCGCTCTATTGTCAGAATGCCAGTTGTCCCGAACAAATAAAGGGAAAGCTGGTTCATTTTGCATCACGCGGCGCAATGGATATTGAAGGATTGGGCGAATCGCTGGTAGATCAGTTTGTTGAAAAGGGATTTCTAAAAACTTTTTCGGATATTTATGCTCTGAAAGAACATCACGACGAGCTTATTCAACTTGACCGGTTTGGACGGAAGAGTATTGACAATTTGCTCACCGCCATTGAAGAAAGCAAAAAGCAACCATTTGCCAAAGTGCTATTCGCGCTTGGAATTCGCTATGTGGGTGCCGGTGCGGCAAAAAAGCTTGCTGAACATTTTGCTGATATGGATGAACTGATGAATGCGCGCGAAGAAGAGATAATGGCGGTTCATGAGATCGGTGAGAGTATAAGCAAAAGCATTCGTTCTTTTTTCGATGACCAGAAGAACCGGGAGCTTATTCAGCAGTTAAAGACATTTGGTTTGAATTTCACCCGCGGTGAACGCGCCGTGATAAAAGAGAATTTCTTTCTGGGGAAAACGTTTGTGCTTACCGGCTCAATGCAGGCTCTTTCCCGTGATGATGCTGCAGCCAAAATTGCCGGTTTGGGCGGCAAGACATCTTCCAGCGTAAGCAAGAAAACAGATTACGTGATAGCGGGCGAGAATGCAGGTTCAAAGTTGAAAAAGGCTCAGGAGCTTAATGTTCGTGTTTTGAGTGAAGAAGAATTTATCAACTATTTGGAAGAAAGTGCAGGAGAATGATGGACTTTATCCTACGGATATACTATTTCTTGTGCGCTGTGTTCTGGAGTGAGGAACCGACGACCAAGTCATTCAGAAATTTGTTCGCGCAGGTTGAGAAAGTGCTGGTTATCATTCCCTTGGATGAGAACGCTGCCGATGCAACCGTGGCCCCGGTCCGGGCACTCGTTGAATCGGGGAAAAAGGTCACGGTGCTCCTGCACCACCATTCTCGGTGCAGTTTCCCCAATGATTACAAGATCCATTTTGAAGAATACTATGATACTGACCTTTTATTCAAGAAGATCCCCAAATTCGCATTTCTGAAGAAACTTCGTTCATTTCCGGCTGATTTGGTGATAGATCTGGACGTTTCAGACAGTTGTTTCACCTCTTTTTGTGCTTTACCCGTGAAAGCGATGTTTAAGGCTGGCCTGTGCCGGAAATTTTTCGAACAATCCTATTCCATCCGGATGCAAAAAATTAACGAAGAACAGTCAACAATTCCTCAAAATTACGTAGATTTACTCTTTAGCTTATAATACAAACGGATATGCGGTTCCTGAAAGAAATAATTGATGAAATTCCTGTCTTTAAACTGCAGGAACGAAAGCTGGACACAAGTAATTCCGGTCTCCTCAAAGGAGAATTGACCGATTATATTGTACATGATAGGATCAACGCTATGGTAATGGATCTCAGCGATGTTGACAGTTGTGACAGTTCAGGGCTAAGTGTATTGTTGGTTGCAAAGCGCTTGATTGATGAAAACAACGGGATATACTTTATTATTCCTTCAGTCAAGATCAAACATCTTCTTGAGATTACAAAACTGGATCGGGCATTGTTTTTTTCCGGAAGCCGCGAAGAAGCAATTCAGAGCATCAAACAAAGTGGCAGGTTTTAAGGCTGCCGGCATTACCTTTGACAGTGCTGCATAGTACGCACTTGCGTATTTGACTTGATTGGTTTTGAACATATTGACAACTATCCATTATGGGATTAAAAGAGGCCCGGAGTGGTTCATTTATTAAACATTTTTTAGAAAACATGATTATAATTATAACAAACGGGTTCCCGTTGTGGTTGCTGCCCAATGGTAGATAACGGGGAACTGAGAAGGCTCAAACTAATCGTTTTTGATCTTGACGGCACTCTTCTGGATGACACAGGAGAAATTGGGAAAGAATCTGTTCGACTGATAAAAGAATTGCAAAAGAAGGGTGTCCTGTTTACGTTCGCAAGCGGCAGGCTCTATTCTGCTTTGACGCAATATGCCGAAGAACTCGGACTAAACACTCCGTTGATTTCAATGGATGGTGCCTTTATCAAGGGATTTCCGAATGGCGATGTCATCTCGGAAACCTATATATCGTCGAAGAAAGTGGCAAAAGCAATTGAATATGCCGAACGGTATCTGGTGAAATTTGCCCTTTGCCATCCTGAAGCCATATATTATACGGAGCATAATGCCATTGTGCCAGATCTCATAGATAAGTTTGGTGCCAAATTCCAGGAAATTGATTCCTATACTCATTTGATCGACAAGACGCTTGAGATTTTGTTTATCAGTGATATGCGCCAGAATCTGAAGTATATAAAGAAAATGCTTTCTTTCCCTCATACCTGGGGGCTTATAACAAGTTACTCAAAGTCACTTTCCAACGAGGGAATATATTATCTCGAAGTTAAAAGGAAGGGCTCCACGAAGGCGTCTGGCCTTATGCGTTTGATCAGGCATCTCAAGATAGCCATCCGGGAAACCGCAGTAGTGGGCGACTGGTATAATGATATTTCGCTTTTTGATACCCGCGCAGTAAAGGTAGCTCTGGATAATGCAGTCGGCGATCTGAAAGACAGAGCAGATCTCATCACCAAGCGCGATAACAATGCTGATGGTGTAGCGGAGTTTCTTGAAGCAGTATTAAAAGCTAAATCATAAGTTATGACTTCCGAGTGGCTTGCCACAAGCATCCGCGTTAAAATTTTGATCCTCCTCTTCACGGTTCTGCTGGTCGTTTTGATGATGCCCAGAGGTGAGGCGATAGAGTTCGAAGTTGCCGTCGGTTCAGTTTGGCTGCAGGAGGATATGAATGCGGAATTTAGTTTTGAAGTGCTCAAGGATCGTCTTGAATACAACCGTGAAATAGCATTAAAAGCGAAAAGCATTTTGCCGGTTTATTTGTATGATGAAACGGCACTCACCAAAACGCGTGATACCCTCGAACAATTCCACAGAAAATTCGTAGAAACGCTGGAAAAAGCTCTGGCGTCCGGCACGGCCACGCCTGAGAACAGTTCATCATTCTCCTCTGCTGCTTTTGACTATGCCAAAACGATGCGCATGAAGGAGCATGAAAACCGGGCTGATGCCGAAACGCATTTGAAGGAATTGAAGAACGCGGTTCTGAAAAAACTTGAGTCATGGTATGCAACCGGTGTCATTGATTCCAAAGCTGGAATTGACAGAGACAGCCTGGTGCTGCTGGTCCGGAATATCGAAGCCACCGAGGCTGCCTCAAAATATAGCACACCACTGGAATTACGTGATAAGCTGTTAAAGAACAAAACGTTGCAACAAAGTCCCTATGAGAGACTTGTCACAGAGTATGCACTTCAATTGCTAACACCAAACATTATCTATCAGCCAAAGATCACCAGGGACGAAATTCGTTCAGCCAAACAACGGGTTTCCAAATACGCCGGCATTGTGAACGAAGGGGAACGTATTGTTGCAAAGCACGACCGTATTACGCCTGACCTGAAATTGAAGATTGACTCATATCGCCTCAAAAAAGGCGAGAAGATGGAGACGGTTAATTTATTGCTTCAGTTGTTGGGCAAATTTTTGCACGTGCTTGCCCTGTTGCTTCTTTTCAGCATTTATCTTTTCCTTTTCAGGAAAAAAATGTTCAACAACAACCTGACTCTGGCGCTTTTTGCACTGCTCCTGCTGTGGGTCTGTTTTGTTGCATTTATTCTGAACCTGCTTCACGTGACGTCAGCTTTCAGGTTTTTTGTTTTCCTGCCTGCAGCATCGATGCTGGTAACCATCATTTTTGATTCGCGCGTGGGTTTTTATACGACAGTCGTTTTCTCGCTGATCCTTGGAGGGCTGACGGGAAATGATTATCCGTTTGTGGTAATGAACGTTTTTGCCGGCGCTCTTTCAGTATATACGGTTAGGGACATTAAAAACCGGACACAAATTTTCAGGTCGTTTGTTTATATACTATTGGGGTATAGCCTCACCATTATCGCGTTTGGGCTGGAACGCTTTGCGACCATTGACATGGTTTCTGCAGAACTTGGTGTTGCGGCCACTAATGCGGTTATTAGTCCGGTACTCACGTATGGACTGCTTATTTTTTTTGAACGCATCTTTAAAATTACCACTGATCTTACCCTGTTGGAATTATCTAACTTTGACAGGCCATTACTGCGTGAACTGGCCAAAAAAGCTCCTGGCACGTTCAATCATTCCATTTCTATGGGCAATCTGGCCGAAAATGCTGCACTGGCAATCAACGCCAATTCACTTTTGGCCCGCGTCGGTTCCTATTATCATGACATTGGCAAACTGTTCTCGCCCAAATATTTTGTTGAAAACCAGGTAGATGCCGCCAACATACATGATGAGCTTGGTCCTCTTGAGAGTGCAAAAGCAATTCGCGAGCATGTTCAGCGGGGAATTGATTTTGCCCGTCAGGGAAAACTGCCGCAGGAGATAATCGATTTTATTCCCATGCATCATGGCAAAACCGTCATGACGTTTTTCTACGAAAAAGCAAAAAAAATGTATGGCGAAGAAAAGGTAAACATCGCGGACTACCGGTATCCGGGACCAAAACCAAACACCAAAGAAACAGCCATTGTTATGCTGGCTGATACGTGTGAATCCGCGGTAAAATCCATAAAAGATCCCGAACCCGAAAAAGTGGGGAACATGATATCCAATTTGATCGACAAGAGAATTGATGACGGGCAATTGGATGAAAGCCCGTTGACGTTTGGTGATATTATGAAAATTAAAACTGCTTTTATGGAAGCACTTATCGGACAGCATCATCACCGGATTCAGTATCCAAAACAGGAAGCAATGGAGCGGAAGGATGGATGATGAGAACACTCTTGAGGCGGCCATTGCCGATTATGTAGAGACTCTTTCGCTTGAGCGCGGCCGCTCTGATAATACGGTGAGTGCTTATAAAAGCGATCTGCTGCACTTTACCGCGTTTGTTGATAAATTTTCTATTGCCACTGTCTCAGATGTTACACCGGAATCAATTAAAAAATTTTTTAAATTTCTGGATGATTGCGGTCTTCGCGTAACTTCAGCCTCCCGTTATTATTCTTCACTAAAAGGGTTTTTCCTTTATCTGATTGCAGAAGGCCGTTTAAAAAACAGTCCTTTGGCACGGTTGGCAGCTCCCAAAATGAGCCGACGACTTCCGGAAACACTCTCCATAGAAGAAATGTTTAAACTCCTCTCCATGCCTGACGAAAAAGATACGTTGGGATTACGTGACAAGGCGATGTTGGAAACACTCTATGCCTGCGGTTTACGTGTTTCGGAGTTGATCAATTTAAAACTCTCCGATTTATTGCTCGAGGATGGTGTCGTACGTGTTTTGGGCAAAGGGGACAAGGAGCGAATAACTCCCATTGGCAGTTCAGCCATTCATTTTCTTGAAGAGTATTTTTCCCGCTCAAGACCACTTTTATCAAAATTGCAGCAAAGCGAAAATTATGTCTTCCTGAATGCGCGCGGGAAACATCTTTCCCGTATGGGCGTGTGGAAAATTATCCGGGCATATGTTGTGCAGGCGGGTATCACGCATCACGTGCATCCACACTTGTTCCGGCATTCATTTGCCACGCATCTTATTGAAGGAGGGGCGGACTTACGGGCAGTGCAGGAGATGTTGGGGCATGCCGATATTTCAACAACTCAAATATACACGCATTTAGATAAAGAGTTTGTCCGGCAGGAACACAAAGCATATCATCCGAGAGGTTAGGTCAGTAAATGCCCCATATTGAAATCAGTGAATCATTAATTCGCCTGTTTAGCTTTCTGCCGCTGTTTATTATATCGATAACCGTGCATGAATTTGCGCATGCCATTGTTGCATCGCATTATGGTGATGATACGGCTAAGTCGATGGGGCGGTTGACACTGAATCCCCTGAAACATATTGATCTCTTCGGAACCATAGTAATGCCGCTGCTCTCATTCACCTCAGGATTTGCTCTCATAGGTTGGGCAAAACCTATTCCGGTAGATCGCTCAAAACTTCATGATCCCATTAAAGACGATTTGCTTGTTTCTGCCGCAGGCCCGCTTTCCAATTTATTGCTGGCCCTGGTTTTTCTGGGCGGCCTCATTGTGCTTGGATTGCTGAATCTGCATCCGGGTAAACTGGTTGGGCAGATCTTCGTCTACTCGGTATATTTTAATATCTTCCTCTGCCTGTTTAACTTGTTGCCGTTGCCACCTCTTGACGGCGCTCATATATTGTTTGATCTGTTTCCTAATGAATACACTGCGCGCTATCTGCGCATGGGGATGGTGGGTTCGCTGATCCTGTTGGTTGCCATAAATACGCCGGTATTCGCATATTTTATGAATATTGTCAACAGCGTAACACTTGTGTTTTTCAAACTGTACGAAGCAGTTCACCCATGAAGCACGTTGCCCTGTTTCTTCTGTTCATGTCGGGTATCGCGTTGCTTTCACCAGGCTGTAAAAAAAAGCATCATCTGCCACTCGTCCATAAAGCAGTACCGGACACCGCGACAAAGTTCCTTTTTGCCGGGCGGGAAGGAAATAGCAAGGCGGTATATCTTTTTAATCTTAAAACAAATCAATACGAACGGTTTTGGTCCAATCCGAAGGAAAGTGTTGTGGAAGTAGGCACCAATGAACCGCATGCTGTTTCCTATTTTATAACTGTTACACAAGCAGGCAGGAAAGGTATCCTTCCCTATTTTCTAAATGCAAGGCTATATATAGTTGATTTGAGAACATTGAAAATTGCGCACGCTCTTAAACTTGGCAATGGGGTGCAGCTCGTCTCGTTTTTTGAGAATGACAGCACTATTTCAATAGCGGTAAACAGGCTTCAATCGGCAATGGTTTCCCACGTAATGCAGCAGAAACTTTTGTTCACCACAACAGGCAGCAAGATCAGTGAACAGGCAAGGCTTTTTGATTTTACCAAAGACGGTTTCCCGCCGCTGCCCACAGAGAAAGTGCGACTCCTTTCGCTTGATAAAAATTACTCTATTGATCTGAACGATAAAAACGCGGTTCTTCTGCGTGGAGGCATAGAGAAAACAAAACTGTTGGCGGGAGAATCCGGACAAAGGCTGCACTCTGTGGCGTGGAGTGCAAATGGCGAAACGCTGGTTTTTTCAACTGTCGACCTGTCAGCCAAAAACAAGACCCTGCGAGACCCTCAGCCGCAGACAGCCAGTTTATACATCTTCTCTTTAACCGAAAGCGCCATGGTGCGGATTATTGACGGCGGCGGGTATAAGCATTTTGATGTTATCGGGGATATTGTTATTTATGACGATAATTTCGGCGAAAACTCGCGTATTCATCTCTTTTCTTTGAAAGAAAAAAAGGAAATTACAACTTTACGTCTGCCGGGTGGGTGCGGCCTGCAGAATATTCCAGAACTTCCAGATTATGGTTTATAATGGCAATATATTTACGAATACTCGGTTATACAAAACGGTACACAACTCATATCATTCTTGCGATGGTTTTCAGCATCTTTTTCTCTTTGTTAAATGGTGCTTCAGTATACCTGACCATACCGCTGCTTGACGCACTCTTTCAGGACTCGACAACAAAGACTGAAGTTGTTGCCCCGCAGAGTAACGCAGCACAAACCGAAGTGGGGATGTTGCAAAAGATTAAAGACCAACTGAGCGCTACTCTGTCCAAATATATCTTTACCGGAACAAAAATTGATTCTCTTATTCGTGTCTGCTTCCTGATGCTGTTCGTTTTCCTGATGAAAAACATTGCCGGATATCTGCAGGCCTATTTCCTCACGGTTGTGGAACAGGGGACGGTGAAAGACATACGGAACGATGCCTACAAACACTTGCATCAATTACCCATAAGTTTCTTTAAGAATGAGCGGACAGGAAATCTGATCTCCTGTATAACTAATGATGTTAACGTTATGCAAGGCAGTGTAGCTGCATCATTTTTGAATTTGGTACGCGAGCCCCTTAGTATTATTGTGTTTCTTGGTATGGCGCTGAGCATCAGCATTCATCTGACAATATTTGCCTTCATCATTCTTCCTGTTTCAATGGGTGTTATTGCCTGGTTTGGCTTACGGATAAGAAAACAAGTAACGTTTATTCAGGAAAAAATGGCAGACATCACCAATGTTCTGCAGGAAACAATTTCCGGAGTTAAAATCGTAAAAGCGTTTGGGATGGAGAACTATGAGACCAACAAGTTTAAGAGGGAGACCCGGAACTATTTTAATTTGATGCTTCGTATCACCCGGATAAGAAACCTGGCTCAGCCGGTGACAGAATTTCTGAGTGTGCTTGTCGGCGCAGTCATTATTTATAAAGGGGGCCGGCTGGTGCTTGAAGATCATATGCTCAAAGCGAGTGAGTTTCTCGGCTTTCTGTTTGCCATATTTCAGATGATGCCTCCGATAAAAGAATTAAGCAGCGTCAATAACCGTATCCAGGAGGCAGCGGCAGCCGGTGCCCGTGTATTTGCGCTTATTGACGCTCCGCCTTCTATTGTGAACGTTGAACACCCCACCCGGATAAAGGAATTTAAAAATACGCTTACTTTCGATAAAGTGGGGTATATGTACGAGGATGCTGATGAACCGGTGCTGCATGATATATCGTTCGAAGTACAAAAAGGTGAAATTATAGCGTTGGTTGGCCCGAGCGGTGGAGGCAAGTCAACAATGGTCGATCTTTTGCCAAGATTTTACGATGTCGGCTCCGGAAGAATAATGATTGATGGTGTTGATATTCGGGAATATGCAATTGCCGATCTACGGTTGTTGATGGGTATTGTTACCCAGGAAACGATTCTGTTTAATGAAAGCATTTTAAACAATATTGCTTATGGCCTGAGTGATGTTTCCATGGATGCGGTTTATCGCGCTGCAAGGATGGCAAACGCCCACGATTTCATAATGGAATTGCCGGAACAGTATGCCACACAGATAGGCGAACGCGGAGTTAAACTATCAGGCGGACAGCGGCAGCGCCTTTCAATTGCCCGCGCGCTTATGAAGGATCCGCAGATCATGATTTTTGATGAAGCTACTTCTGCGCTTGACAACGAATCTGAGTTGCTGGTTCAGGAGGCGATCGAGCGTCTCATGGAGAACCGCACAACGTTCATGATTGCACATCGTTTGAGCACGATACGAAAGGCAAACAAAATTCTGGTCATCGAAAAAGGGCGAATCGTGCAATCGGGCTCTCACGAAGAATTAATTGCAGACGAGACCGGTATTTATAAACGGCTTTATGAGATGCAATTCAGGGATCAGGCATGATGGATCGCAGAAAACTATACGAGCGCGGAGCTCATATTTGCCTGTTTCTGTTTTTTGCCTCACTCACCAATTCCATTTTTGTTAATCAGCTTGGATATTATGGCGCATTGTTGTTTTTGCTGCTGACGTGGTATGAAACAAAGGAAAAACCATTCGTGGCAACCGGGCTGGAGTTGCCTATGCTGCTCTATTTGTCGGCAGAACTGCTGGCTTTCCTTTTTTCGTCAGACAAGGGAGGCGCATTTCAGAATTTTCTCAAACGGGCTTTTCTGATGCCCATTGTGTACGTTGTGCCGGCCCTGCTGAAAAAAGAAAAACTGAATAAGCAGCTGTTGGTTATCGCTGTCTTTGCATTAATCGGTATGCTGCTCTATCTCGTCGCTTCTTATCGCTATATCCTTATTGGGGAATATCAACGTGCCGAGTCAGGCCCATCGCTTTTTCAATACCCGATAACTGCCGCTGAGATCATGACATTCCTCATGCTGTTCTTTTTCTCACTCGCGTTGGAAAAGGGAAAACTTGGAACAAAACGCATACTCATGGTGGGCTTTTTTATTATTTCTGCGCTGGCTGTCTTTGCCACCTATAAGAAAACCGGTTGGCTGGGCGGTGCGGCAGGAATAGTGCTTATCATTTTTATGCAGCGCAAGTGGTTCATCAATGTGGCAATCATTCTGCTTGTTATTGTTATGTTCAGTATGGCAAAGAATGCAAGTCGGGTGAGCGCATATACATTTGCCAAAAACGAGATCAAAACTGAGAAGACCATTGCCACTTCAGGGCTTGCGCTGGATGTTCAGGTGAGCCCGGCACTTATTTCCGTGAGCGATTACACGAACGGTGTTCTTCTGTTCGACAGGCAGCTAAATGAAAAGCAACATCTCGAAATTAAAGATGCCGTCAACTCAACACAGATTCTGAATGATACAGGATTAGCCATCGGGCTGGTAGACACGCGTATTATTCTGTGCCGGAAATCAACTGGCGGATTTGCAGTAACGCCGCTTGTATTTTTGTCTCCCGGGTTTACGGTATCATGGAAGATATTCGATAATATACTCTACGTCCTGGATAAGGACAGCGGGCTTACCGTTTTCCCGAAACTGTTCCTGCCCGAAGTACAAAAGCGGTATGAGTATTTATATGGTTTTGAATCCATGAGCATAGATTCTTCTTATCTGGCTTTATATTCTCCCAAAAGAGGGGTGGAGGTATACCAGACAGGTGACCTTCTTTTGGAAAGACCATTGGTGGCTGAGCGTTTTGATAAACAACCACCGCAGTTTGTGCGGGTAGTTGATAAACACTTGCTCTATATTTATCGCGACAGTATTGTAATTAAAGCTATTCAAAAAAACGCTCTTCACAATGTTGCTGAAATTCCGTTGCAGGCAGAGCCATTGCAGGTTGCGGAAGATGACAAACAGCTTTTATTGCGGGTAAAAGGTGATCGGTGGTTTATGTTACAGCTGTCAACGATGGCACTGCATGAACAAAAGAAAGACGCACGGGGTATGCTGGTGCCCTATTCGCTGGGTCTCCTCGACAATTCGCTGGCCGTATCTGAAATCAAACGCAGCCCTCTTCTGCGCTTTTTTGATATGAATCATCCTTCGAACACATCCCGGCTTGCCTTGTGGCGTGCCGGCATCCGGATGTTCAAGAGTCATCCTCTGTTTGGCGTGGGTGATATTGATCTCGCACGATTATTTATCAAATATAAAAGACCATTTGATAAGGAAATACAGGGCCATCTGCATAACAACTTTTTTCATATTCTTGCAACCTTGGGATTGTTTGGATTCTGCGCATTCCTTTTCCTCATATATAAACTGTATAAACTCTATTATACCACCTATTGTGCTGTCAAGGGAAATTCCTTCTATACCGCACTTGCGGTTGGCGGGCTTGCCTCCATAACGGCATTTCTTGTGGCAGGGCTGACAGAATGGGACTTCGGTGATCATGAAATTATTACAATACTTTGGCTCATTACCGCACTGATGGTAGCAATTAAGGGCTTTGCCTTAACGACCCCGACGGCAAAGGGAAGTTAATGAACGGGAAAACTGTAGATTATTTTTCCAAATCAGAGCTGTTGATCATTTTGCTGGCGTCAATGGCTCCATGCATTGCTGCTTTTATTACCAAGAGCTTATGGGGCGACGAGATTTGGAGCTTTATATTCGCCGGCGCCGGGGGCCAGGATTTTGTTGAGCTGCTGACGAAAGATTATCATCCGCCATTATATTTTTTATTGCTTAAGGTTTGGATCGGTACTGTTGGAAACGGTGAGCTCTCTGCGCGGGTATTTCAGTTCTTGAACGGTATCTTTTTCTTCAGCGGGGCAATTCTTCTTATTAAGCGATTATTCGGTTCTGAAAGCAAGGTTTTCCCCGTGCTGTTGCTTGGGGTTTCAGCCGAGGTATGGTTGTTTCTCCCCATGCTCCGATATTATGCATTCACGGCGGGCGTATGTATGTTTTCAACTGCTCTGCTTCTAACCTGGGTGGAGCGTCAGGGGTGGAAACTGACTCTGCTCCTTATCACATCGTATGCGGTAATTCTTTATACCGACTACCCGGCATCCATTATGATTGGCGTACACGGTTTATATGTTTTGCTGTATCACCGCGAAAGGCTATTGAGACTTGTGGGTATTACATTTGCGGCCTTTTGCTTATTTACTCCCTGGTTTGTTGTCCTCGTACAACAACTAAGCCGCATGCACAACCGGGATGCAATGGCAGATCTTAACAACTCACCGGTGTCCATCGTAGTTAAAATGGGCTACAGTTTCTATGCTTTTTTGTTTGGTGAAACCCTGTATCCCTTTGAAAAAGCTGCTATTGCCGGTATAGTGTTATTGGTGCTTATCGTCCTAGCCGGACTCAATTGGAAAGCTGTTGCAGGTTATAAGCGCCAGCTGACCATTTCATTGCTTGCTTTGCTTTGCGGACTCCTTTTCACCTCAGCGATCACAACTTATATATCTACGCATACCAGTTTCATTTATACACCGTCGCGGACATTTTTTGTTTTGCCTTTTTTGTTTATTGTACTGTATGTAGTTTATTATTCATTAAAGGGGAAAATTTTTCGATATGCTTTTATTGCTGTTTTGGGTCTGTTGAATGTTTACTCGATAAGTAACTATTGCAGCAACAGACACTTTCTAATGCCCGTGTATGCCTCGCCGTGGAAAGAAATGATAGCGCCCATACGGGGCGAGAACGCATTGGTGATAGCGGATGAAAGAATGGTATATAATTATTATCGTGATTACGTGTATGCCGACCTGCCGCCTGTACTGGATTCTGCAAATGTCACGTTATTGAAAAACGCGTTAAGTTCGGGTACTTTCCATTTTTTCTATGTGTTGAGCAGTGGCCGGGAGTCTACACAATCCGAAGTTTCCCCGGAATTTGAAACGTATGTGGCAGCAAATGCTTCTTTGGTATCCGAACAAAAGTTTCTGCCGGTTGATGAAGCCTACCGGAAATTTAAAATGAAGATAACTAAGCGTGACTCCTACGATGCAAAATTCACTTTGCGTAAATATCAGGTTCGTCCACTGTAATCTGTGTTTATTCAGCACATGCGCTGGAAGAGATGTTGCCCATATACGTTTCTCCTATAACGAAGAATGTGTCATTACGAGCCATTATCAGGTGAAGCAGTTGCATGCTTTGTGCCCAAAAACGAAGCTCTACAAAACAGAATTTTGCTTGGAGTGATTTATGGAACCTCCACCTATGGTTAATTCCCCAGATTCTTTGAGCCGATCATCTGCCATAAGGTAATGAATAGAATTTTCAAATCAAGCGAAAAAGACCAGTTCTCAACATACCAAATATCAAACTGGATGCGTTTGCTGATGTGTAGTCTGTTCAACTCCGGATCGGAAATATCACCTCGTAACCCGTGTATCTGTGCCCAGCCCGTAATACCCGGTTTCACCAGGTGTCGGAGCTTAATTTCATCAACAAACTCCTTATATTTTTCTTCAAACGAAACCGCATGCGGGCGTGGACCGACCAAAGACATGTCACCTTTCAGCACATTAAAGAATTGCGGCAGTTCATCCAGATTTACCTTACGGAGAAACTGCCCGAAACGCGTTACTCGCAAATCATTTTTCATGGTAGGCACATATGAAGTCGGATCAGAGTAGGAGATCGACATCGAGCGCAGTTTATAGCACGCGAAAACTTTGTTGTTCCGGCCTACCCGTTTTTGAATGTAGAGAACCGGGCCGGGGTTCAATAATTTTTGGGACAGGAAAAGCAAAGGAAAAATCCACCAACCCAAAACAAGAAAAAACACCAAAGTCAGGGAAAGATCGAATACGCGTTTGAGTGCCTGCATGTGAATGTCTTCCAGAGGCTCTGTGCGGAGAGCAATTAGCGGATAATGCCCTACCGTCGCGATTGAAAATTTTCTGGACAGTAATGAAAGAAAATCAGGGAGTAGAAAAGTGTGCAGCGCATAAACATTGCAGATCTTAATCACTTTCAGAATTTCAACCTCGCTCAGCGATGAAGGGGCGATTATTGCTTCGCTGATATCATTTTGTTCTATATACTGTTGAAGTTCATCAAGCGTCTGCTCAAATGGCTGACTGGAATCCGGAGTGATAGAGAATATTTCAATACGTGAGTAACCGAGCGCTGTAATGTCACGGATATCTTGAACAAAATTTTCCGCTGATTTCCTGTTCCCAATCACCAGCAGCATTCTTGTGTGTTTTGTATTATCGCGGTAGCGTTTCAGGGCTTTTCTGAATACAATAATGCGCAGCAGAATAAAACTGGTGAGAAAAACTGCATTGAGGATGAGGAAATTTCTCTGGAAGAGAAGTTCTTTTACCAGGAAAATATAAAGCACAATCATCACGGATTGCAAGGCAATATTCCTAAGGGTCTGGAAAGCCTGCTCAAGGTAGAATCGCGAACCGATATCTTTATAGAATGAACCTGATGCAGTGGAAAAATACCAGACGAACAACAGCAGCGGAAGAAGAACAAACATGTATACGTGCTGTAGCAGGATTGCAAAGGACTGTGCAATAGCCGCAGAAAGCAGGAAAGAAACAACAATTAGAACGCTGTCTGTAATAAGGGCCGAAATGTAAAGCGAGCGTTGTTTGGTTATCATGCAGTCAACCCGACAAACTGTATCATCTGTATGCTGAACTTAATCGAAAAATTCATTTATCCTGCCTTCGACAAATGAATGGATCTCCTGCTCAAACCGGGGACGGGAAAAACGCTGGGCGAAGGCAGACAGTTCTTCAGGAATGAATGTATCCCGTGAACTTTCAAATTTGGTGACCGCTTCAGTCAATGAGGCTACGGTTTGTTCCCTGAAATGGATGCCGGTAACGCCGTCTTCCACCGTTTCTTTTGCTCCGCCCTTCCTGAATGCTATGACAGGAGTGCCGCAGGAAAGAGCTTCCGGAATAACTATGCCGAAGTCTTCTTCGGCAGCAAATACAAATGCTTTTGCTTTCTGCAGCAAACCCCGCAGTTCCCGGGTTGACCGGTATCCCAGCAATTCAATGTTCCTTCCTGCCAATGCTTTAATTTTTGGAAGTTCCGGGCCTTCGCCAATCACCAGTAGCTTTTTATCCGGCATCCTGGAAAACGCTTCAACAATCAGGTCTATCTTTTTATAATAGACGAAGCGCGAAACAGTAATATAATAGTCCTCCTTGTTTGATTCACAAGGGAATTTATCAACATCAACCGGCGGATAAATAACGGTTGCCGGCTTGTTGTAGATTTTTTGTATGCGCGAGGCTGTATAGTATGAATTCGCGATAAAATGATCAACGCGGTTGGCGGTGGTGTAATCCCACATCCTGATATGATGCAGGAAATAACGGGTTATTGCACTCATCAATCCTTTGTCAAGTCCTGCGGATCGAAGATATTGATGATAGAGGTCCCAGGCATAGCGCATGGGGGTGTGGCAATAGCAGATATGGAGCTGGTTACATTTGGTTAACACACCTTTCGCGACAGAGTGTGAATTCGAAAGGACAACGTCATAGTCGGTAACGTCAAGCTGCTCAATTGCATAGGGGAAAAGCGGCAGGTATTTTCTGAAATGTTTTTCCGCCATAGGCAGGCTTTGAATGAATGTCGTAACCGAGTGCTTGCCGCCAAGATATTTGGCGCGTGCCTCTTCGCTGAAGAAATCAACAAGCGCGAAGACGTCAAAGTCAGGGTATATTTTCATGAACGATTCCACACATTGCTCGGAACCAGCCGGATATTCGAACCATTCATGCACTATTGCTTTTTTCATTGCTCTGGAAAAGGGATAGTTTATAATAAAATCACAGGAGGAAAGATAGCTATTTTGGATGGAAAATGAATGGGTGTGTGGCCAGATTTCCCCCAATGTGGCCCGGACAGTCTGTTCGTGCTCTATAGCGAATTTACCGTGAAATTTTTTATTGCTCTATATTCCGTTATTTTTGCAGAGGATATCATTTTACTAATTGGCATTGATATCAGGAAATGCTTTCCCGGAAACCGCGCGGACAGCGTGATGAAAATGACAGATTTGCATAAACAGACATAAATGTATTATTGAATAAAACCATGGTCATACTCCCTGAAGATTTGAAAGAGATTGTTGCCGCGCTTAAAGAAGCGGGTGGCCATTGCCTGCTTGCCGGTGGCGGAGTGATCGACCATACGCTTGGCCTTGCGATCAAGGATTGGGATATCGAAATCTATAACCTTACCTATCAGCAGGTGCTTGACGTCCTTTCCCGGTTTGGTACTCCCGGCCTGGTGGGAAAAGCATTTGGCGTTGTTAAACTGCGTAAGAATCATGTTGAGTATGATTTTTCCATTCCCCGCAGGGATAATCACATAGGCAAAGGGCATAAAGGATTTGCAATTGATCTGCTCCCTGACCTTACTCCCGGGGAGGCTTCGAGAAGGCGGGATATTACCATCAATTCGATGTACCTCGATTTACACACGTTCGGAATTATCGATCCTCACGGCGGGCTTGCAGATTTGCATTTCGGCAGAATACGTGCCACTGATCCGGAAACCTTTGTTGAGGACCCTCTCAGGGTTTTCAGAATAATGCAGTTGCTGCCAAGAAAAGGAAAGTTTGTTGATCCGGACACCATCGAACTGTGCCGCTCTATGGTTGATGAGTTCGATACGCTTCCGGGTGAGCGTATTTATGAAGAGTTCAAGAAACTGTTACTGAAGTCAACAAAGCCCTCGCTTGGTTTGCAGTTTTTGGCAGACTGTGAATGGCTTACCAAGTTTCCTGAGTTGCATGCACTGCGGGGTTGCCCGCAAAATCCGCTCTATCATCCGGAAGGAGATGTTTGGGTACATACCTTAATGGCCCTTGATAATGCCGCATTTCTTCTTCATCATGTGCCGCCAAACTGGAAACTGGGCTTTATGCTTGGCGTCCTGTGTCACGATATTGGGAAACCGGAAACCACTGATCCGGAAACGTTCACTTCGTATGGACACGAAAATGTGGGGAGGGCTATTGCGAACCGGTTTTTGAAGCGAATGACCACACAAAAAGAAATTATTGACCAGACAAACGCCATTGTCTATGCGCACATGCGTCCGGGCGCGCTCTATAAAGCAAATTCAACTGCCGGGGCCTGGCGCAGGCTGCATAATACTGTTCCTCTGCAAGTGCTTGCCTGGGTCACCCAGGCGGATGGCACCGCAAGGACCGGAAGGGATGTGAACGAACCTGTAGATGAACTTGAAGTTATACACACGTATGCGGATGAATTCGGGAAATCCAGAATTGGTCCGGTGCTGTTGGGGCGGCATCTGCTTGCACGCGGACACAAACCGGGGCCGGAGTTCAAGACAATACTGGACAAGGCATTCCAATATCAACTGGACAGTGGCTGCATGGATGTTGACGAATTATATAAGATCGGTGTCGGAGGAATTGCTTAAAACTGTTTCAAATACAGTTCTTCGGTTCGCCGGGCCATTTTTGTTACGGAATAATATTCTCTGACCAATTCCCTCGCTTTTTGGGAAGCCGCCTGCCACACCGAAGTATCATCCGCAAGCAGCAATATTTTTTGCGCAGCGTCGCCGGGTTTGTCCAGCTCAAAAAGAAAACCGGTTTCATCGTTTTTAATCAGATCACGGTTGCCGGTTACGTTGCTTGCTACAATGGGCACGCCATAGCTCATCGCTTCAAGCACCGACAAGGGTAAACCTTCCCATCGGGAGGTGGAGAGCAGGCAGCCTGCGTTCCGGTAATAGCCGTTCATCAGGCTTTGCATCCCATGGAAAACGAACATTTCTTCCAATCCATTAGCGCTTACCAGTTCCTGTACATGCTGTTTTTCTTCACCGTCACCCACAACATCAAAAACAAATTGCCGGCTTGCGTTGGAAACAGTGGCAAGCGCTTTTGCAATACTTACCAGCAATGAACTGTTCTTTGCATAATCAAATCGCGTTATGGAGAGTATGTGGAACGGTTCCATGGAAGGGCTGTTGATTTCAGCTTCTGTAGGAATCTCGACACCGTTTTCAATGAGGTGCAGTTTTTCCCCGGGAACCACTCCATTGAATAGCAGGGTGTGCTTTTCGCTCGGTGAAACTGAAATGGCAGCTGTCGTCAACGCGGAGAGGAATTTTTCCAGGCTGATGTACAACAGCTTCTTCATGGGTGAATATTGGCCTATGTGCAAACCGTGGTACGTGTGTATTACTTTAGCTCCGGTCAGAATCCGCAGAAGGCGGGAATAAATTCCGGCTCCCTTGCCGTGTGAATGCACAAGAGAAATTTTATGGTTTTTGCAAAACTGCGAGAGATCCATCAGGCGGGAAAACGTAAACTCCCTGTGGGGCAGAACAAACATTTTTTGTCTGCCTGCGATTTCCTTGTACTTATCCCAATACGGGAAATCTTCAGGGGCTGCTATATAAGCCTCAATTGCCGGAGACAGGTGTTTGATCAGTTGATAAAGATGCTCGGGCCCTCCGCCGAAATCGGCCCGCAAAGTAATAAAAAGTATTTTTACTGGCCGTGTGTTCATAAACATACCTCAACTGGTGACTGAGTCAATACGGTTGCAGCTTTTTTGTTTTGACTCAAACATAAATTGTTTGCTGATGGTGTCATCGCAGCAGGTTAGTTAATTTGTAATAAGCAGCGCTGGCAAGTTGGATCAGATTCCTGACGAACAACATAAGCGGACCTTTGTTCCTTCTTAAACTGTATCCGCGCAGGGGAAGGTTTCTGCTTGCAGCGATATATTGGACACGCTTTGCTCTGGTTTCCCAGTCCGAAGAAATTTGTCCCTGATGTATCCGGTAATAGCATTGTATGGCCGGATAGAAAGCGATTTTTGTGATCCTGCTGATCTGTATCCACAGGTCATAATCTTCCACGCCTCGTTTTTGCGGGTCCTCATCGAACAAACCTGTTGCAGCCAAAATAGCTTTACGCAAAATTACTGTTGAGCAGGGAATGGAATTTCCTTTTTGAACCAGATCATCGAAGGAGACGGAGGCCTTGAACGGAAGCGGGAGCGTTTCAAAGTGTGGCGAAAAAAAAGATACGTTACCGAAGGTAACGCTGGCGCTATAGAGCAAGCCAACATCCGGGTGGTTATGCATATAGGCAATTTGTTTCTCCAGTTTATCCGGGGTCCACAGATCATCAGAATCGAGGAATGCGATCAATTCACCCTTCGAGGCCTTTATTCCGTGATTACGCGGTAATGCCGGGCTGCCTGAGTGTGGGATACGGAGCGGACGAAGACGCTTTTCCTTTTCTGCTATTCTGAAAAGAGTTTCAATGCTGTTATCGGTCGATTCATCATCAATGGCAATAATTTCGAAGTTTGTATAGGTTTGCGCGCTGATGGAGGCAATCGTCTCTTCCACATAGTCTGCTGAATTATATACCGGGATGATAATGGAAACAAGAGGTGACCTGGTTATGTTTTTCATCACGCTACGTATGCTTCCTGGTCATTTCGAAGATACCGCAGCCATAAGTGCAATTTGCATTGCTGTCAATGAGAGCATCAGTAAGCGGGACATGTTCAAAAAATTCGTTGTTGTCGGAAATATAGGAAAAATGATCAATCTTGTATTGCTCCTGGAATAATTCGCAAAGATACCGGAGACTGAAAACACGGTGTGCGTCGAATTCAATGCGTTGTGGCCCGATGGGTGTTGCAAAATAAAACTTCCCGCCTGGCTGCAGAAGATAAGTAATGTTGTTCAGCGCATCAAGATGGCCGTTTATCGATACCGGATCGCCATATCTTCCCAGACCGAAATGTTCTATCGCGTGCAGTGACGAGATCGAATCACAATAATTTTCAGTCAATGTTTCTCGGGACATAAGGTCAGTCTGACGAAACGAGACATTGGGAATCATAAAAACTGCGGGGCGTATGTCAAATACTTCAACTTGGCGAAAGACCGAAAGATGTGCTATGAAGCCGTCGACACGAGAGCCGATATCAACATGCTTAATCGGATTGTTCTCCCAAATGCGTGCGGCGACGTGGCGATCCATATAAAAATAGTGTAATGGAAGCGTCCCTGACTTGTCGAACCGATCATCAAGGCATGGATACAGTTTAGTTATGGGGAAGTCACCCTTAGACAAGGTGATCTGCTTTTTAATTGTATTAAGATTACGATAAAACCAGGGGACACCCCGCAGGGAGTTTACAAACTTTTTGAAATCAATGCCGAAGGATTGGAGGAATACGTGTAATCTGCTTATCATTATTTTGAACCGCTTCCATTAATAATGTGAGACACGAGATTTTCCAGATACCGGCGGACGTTATGGTCTTTAATTGAGCGTTCATAACCTGCTCGTGCTATCTGTTCCCGGAGGCCGTCGTTCTGCAGAAAAAATTCTATTATAGCGGGAAGGCTTCGGATATCCTCATAAACCGCAATTTCCTTATCTATCTGATAGATAGTATTTAGTCCTGGAATAAAATAGCTCAGTTGAAACCCGCCGCAGCCATTGATTTCATAATGCCTTCCTTTTACCTGTTCCTTTGTCTTACGGTTCAGGAGGAGGTGTTTTATGCCGCGCACACTTTTCAGAGAGGTGAAAAGAGCTCCCGGATCAAATGAAAATGCGTTGGAAATATTCAAATTGATTTTTGATTGATTGAAAACCTGAACCATTTCCCCGGTGGATATCCATGGATACCTGCTGCCCCAGCCTCTTCCAAAAACTGCAACTTTAATGCCGCTCTGCTCCAAACGGTCAACCGCCCATTGCCGAAGTGGACTGAATCCACCGACAAAGGAAACGTCATACTTCGGCTCCAATTGCAGTTTCTTAAATATTTGCGGATTAAATCCGAACGGTGTGTAAATGACGTTGGTGATATGTTCCATTAAATAGGTCTGATACCTATAATAATCCGGAGTGGAGAAATAATCGACATATTTTATCCAGTGTCGGACATATGTTTGTCGCCACGGGTCATCAAAGAAATAGGCCGCCGTTTTGGTCAACTTCCGAATTTCTGTCAATGTAGTTTCATCAAACTCGTTTTCAAAGAGACAAAATATAGCGGCATCCGGTTTCTCCCGCTTCACTGTTTCAAGCAGATTGGCGTTCATCTGTTGTTTGCCCAATTGCTTATACTCTGCAATGAAGTCAAAGAGAAGTACTGTGTCTTTATTGAATATAGTTTGAGCCGGTTGAAAGAGGTTGACATATTCATAGGAGAATCCTCTTTCCACAACGCCGTAATCATATTTGCTCATAACGAATAAAAGCTTCAAATGGTAAGTCTCCGGTTAATAATAATAATGTGTGTAAGATATATTATTCCTGCCACAACCGATGCATAGGCAGCACCTGCTACGCCTGCCCTTCGAATGAAGATCAGGTTCAAAACGACAGAGCTTACACCAATGAACAATTTGGGAATCAGGTAGACGCCAGGTTTATTGAAAGCCATTCCTTTATTGCACAATGTTTGGGCAAAATAAAAAATTCCCGTTCCCAGCGTGAAAGCGGGGAGAATGCTGCTCAGGGCTGTATAAGAGGCGTTGCCAAATAATTTCAGCAAAAAGGTACCACCCACGAACGTTATTGTTATAGCACATAAAACAACACCCAGAATTGCACTGTTGTTGAAGAGAATATATTTATTGCCGCGCGCAAGTTTTTCCTGATCACTAAAATCGGAAAAGTTGTTGAAGATCAGCGGCGCAGAGAAATCATTTAGCAGGGTGTTGGGAATTGCAATAAGCATATTAACAACGGTTATCATCAGCCCGTATAATCCAACCTGCTCCATTGAGAGATAGTTGGCAATGATCCATTTTTCACCGTTCTGTTGCAGCCACGCGCTCACTCCCCAAATGAGGAACGGAGAGCAGTAGGCAAGGAATGCCTTGATGTTAAATGTTTTTCCCGGCTCGCTTTCCTTAAGAGGCAAGAGATATTCTGTAGCAACAATTTTTCTGAACACAACATACTTGATGGCCGCAAAAATGCTTGCTGAAGTTGTTATGGCGCCAAGACCAAAAAGCAGTGTGAGTCTATGCTGCCACAGAAGCAGCCCCAATAGTAAGATCACAAGTGATTTCTCTGAAATTTGCATCACCGAATTAAGTTTTCGCTTCCGGATAACGTTGAACGAAACATTATAAAACTCATTCCATTTTGCGCTGACTATAAATAATGCTGCGCAGAGCAGCAGGTTACGCTCTGCATGTCCGGAGTTGGAGGAAAGTAAAAAAGCAATGGCCAGACCGGCGAAAAGGATTATCCCCGAGGAATATTTTATGAAACGATCATGCAGCTTCATCAGGTGTTCCAGGCTGCCCTCAAATTTGGCAGTATAAAAAAATCGCATAAACCCCTGCTGCACCTGGCCATAGATAAGCATACTCAGGAGTGATGAAATGGTCAATATGAGGACGTACTGCCCCAGCTCGCTTTTGCCGACGTTTGAAAATGCTTTGATGATGAAGAAATTGGTGCCCAGATTGAACAACTGCCCCATAAGAAACCAAAAGAATTCATCTCTTGCCGAGATGGCTTTTTCTAAATAAGGGGCAGTAGCACTGCGCAGGTTATCCAGGGTCCAGGTATTGGTCTTGGGTGATTGACCAACAGTGCTTTTATTACTCAATTGGAACAGCTTTCGCTCTTGTTTGGGGTGGTGCAGTCAACGGCTGCGTTACCATCAGTAAATCCTTTTTATGATTGCAAATATACTGAGAACTTTTGATTTTCAGCTTAATTTGAGGACAAGGTCAAGAGAACTTAATGCCCGGCAACCGGAAATGTCCGTGCCGGGCATATACAAACAGCTGTTAAGCACTAGGATTGCTTTTTAAGAACGGTCTTGCTTTCGTTCCAGTACTTATCCATTTCCGCCAGGTTGGACTCGGTGATCTTTTTGCCCTGTTCTTCAAGCCTGTCTTCAATATAATGGAAGCGTTGTTCAAATTTTGCAATAGTTCTGCGAAGGGCGTCTTCCGGATGCACTTTAATGAAACGTGCATAATTCACCAGCGAGAAAAGCAGATCGCCAAATTCATCTTCCATGGCATCCTGATTGTTTTCCGCAACTGCTGTCTTAAATTCATTTAGCTCTTCTTCAACTTTATTCCATACATCGGCTCTGGCTTCCCAGTCGAACCCCACTTTTGCAGCTTTATCCTGCATCCGGTGTGCCCGCATTAATGCCGGCATATGTATGGGCAGGCCCTCGATAACCGATTTTCTGCCTTCCTGCAGTTTTATCTGTTCCCAATTCTGCTTCACCTCATCGGCTCCGGTAACAACGGTATCGCTGAATATGTGCGGATGCCTGCGTATAAGTTTTTCTGTGATCCCGTCTATTACTTCAGGCAGTGTAAAATGATTTGATTCTTCCGCAATTACGGTGTGGAAAACAACATGGAGCAGCAGGTCGCCCAATTCTTTCTTTAATTCAGTAAAGTCTTTATCGTCAATGGCCTGTACAACCTCATAAGCTTCCTCAATAGTGGCTGCCTTAATCGAATCGTTTGTTTGTTCGTGATCCCAGGGGCATTCTTTTCGTAAGCGGTAAATAATGTCCACCAGTTCCTGGAATTTATCGTGCATGAGTATTCTCCGGATTAAAAAGTACTTGTAATTAATCACCCAATGTAATGTTTTCCTGATTTAAATTTTGAATAGGGCTATTTTTTTATGAAAACCGAGGGCACTCAGTTGACTTTGCAGAGTGTGAACAGACGAACGGTCGTTAAGTCGTGTGGAATGCAAGTGTGTGGAAATTAGTTAGAAAAGCTCTTGACAAACGTTTATGAGTATGGTATATTTATATATGTACAATTATACATATATAGATATGCAACAAATAACCGAACTTTTTAAGGCCTTATCTGACCCCTCAAGGCGCCAAATTCTGCAATGTTTGCAGGAAAAGGCAAAAACGCCAAGCGATTTGCTTACCGAAATTGAGATTTCGCAGCCAACGCTTTCACATCATCTCGATATACTGAAACGGGCCAATCTGATTGTCGGGGAGCGTGAAGGGCAGTTTATCCGGTATTCGTTGAATATGACGGTTTTCGATATGGCGTTGGATTATTTAATTAACCTGAAAGACAACAAGAGGTAATTTTTATGAAATGGAGTTTAAAACGGGATCTTTTCGCATTACTAATGATCGCAGTGTATATTTTGGTAAGTCTGTATTTCTACCCACGTCTGCCGGAACAAGTACCCTTCCACTTTAACGGCCAGGGTGTTGCCGATGATTTCGGCTCAAAACAAAATGTTGTTTGGGGCGGCGCGGCAATGATGGCCGCGATGTATCTGCTGCTGACTTTTATCCCCTTTCTGGACCCGTTCAGGAAGAAGATAGAACAGCGATATCCTGTTTTCCTTCTTTTCCGAGATCTGGCAATGGGCTTTTCGGCGGCAATGGCAATAATTACATTTCTTTCAGCAAAGGATGGGAAACTGCAAACTGAGCTGATGGCTCTTGCGTTTGGGGCATTGTTTATTGGCCTGGGAAACTATTTACCCCGGCTTCCGCGTAATTTTTTCTTTGGTATACGGTCTCCCTGGACTTTGGCCTCCGAAACTGTTTGGTACAGGACTCACCGCGTTTCAGGAACATTGTTTGTCCTTGGTGGAATTTTACTTTGTGTTCTGTCGCTGTTGCGGGTGCCCTTCGGTGTTACGATGCCGGTGGTATTGGTGCCGCTTGTAGTTTATACTTCGTTTATTTATCCCTATTTCTTGTTTAGGAAGCTGAAACAAAATGGAGAGATAGACTCCCTGGGGACAAAATAGATTCGCCGGCGTGGACCAAAATAATAGTCTTGCCTGGCTGCAAGCAAAGCTAAAGTACGGGTTCCCGTTTAAAACTCCTGTGGATGTTTTACATATCATTTTTAACAGCACCGGAAGTTTAGAATAACTTCCGGTGCCTATCGCGAGTTTCATGACCCTTCAACTTTGCGATATGCATCTGTCCCGAGCTTCTATGAGCTAATTAATCTTTTATCCCTCTTTTATCGTTTCCTTGTATTAGTATAAGTTGACTTTGTCCTAAAATCACTATTTTTGGTCAATGAATATTTATATCCTTAAAAAGGTTACCAATGTTTGAAAAAAGATTAAAAGAACTTGAAGTTATTATTCCTGATGCTCCTAAGCCTCTGGCATCGTATGTCCCTGCAGTAAAAAGCGGGGAATACGTATTTACCTCGGGGCAATTGCCAATGCTGAATGGTGTTTTACAGTTTCCCGGTCAGCTTGGCGGGGCAGTGTCCATTGACGAAGGCAAACAGGCAGCACGGATAAGCGCGATCAATTGCCTCGGTGCAGTAAAAACAATGACAGGCACGCTGGATGCCGTTGAACAGATAGTAAAAGTTACTGTCTTCGTCAGTTGTGTCCCGGAATTCCCCAATCAACCTGAGGTAGCAAATGGTGCATCTGATCTCCTTGTTGAGATATTTGGTGACGCAGGAAAGCACAGCAGAAGTGCCGTTGGTGTGAGTGCATTACCGAGGAATGCCTGTGTCGAAATAGAAATGATAGTGAAAGTGAAATAGACATTGTCTACAAGAAAAAGCTCAGCTACTGACGCTTCGGTAAAGCCGGTTGAACAGGAGTTTGAACAACACCTGCGCCCCGCACGGTTCAGCGATTTTACCGGACAGGCAAAAATAACCGATAACCTGCAGGTGTTTATAAGCGCTGCCTCCAAGCGCGGTGAAGCACTGGATCACGTATTGCTTACCGGCCCTCCGGGACTGGGGAAAACGACCCTGGCCAATATTATTGCCAACGAGATGCAGGTGAACATCAAGGCAACTTCGGGACCTGTGCTGGAGAAGCCCGGTGATCTCGCGGGTGTACTCACCAACCTTGAAGAACGTTCGGTCCTTTTTATCGATGAAATTCACCGGCTCAGTCCGGTAGTGGAAGAGTTTTTGTATTCGGCGATGGAAGACTACCGTATTGATATTATGATTGACAGCGGCCCGAGTGCACGGACAGTGCAAATTAGTCTGCCCAAATTCACTCTTGTCGGGGCGACCACACGTGCAGGTATGCTGACCGCACCGCTGCGTGACCGTTTTGGCATCAAATTTCGGCTGGATTACTATAACGTAGCATTGATAAAATCGATAATTAAACGCTCTGCTTCCATAATTGGTATTCAGGTGGAAGACGAGGCTGCGCTTGAAATTGCAAAACGCTCCCGGGGAACCCCGCGTGTTGCAAACCGTTTGCTCAGAAGAACCCGTGACTTTGCCGATTATGCCAATAGTCCATCAATCAATCCGGCTATTGCTGAAAAAGCATTGGATGCACTTGAGGTTGATGCCAACGGACTCGATGAAATGGATAAAGACATTTTGTTAACCATTATTGAAAAATTTAATGGCGGCCCTGTCGGGCTTAATGCTCTTGCTGTTGCCGTTAACGAAGACGCCGGAACACTTGAAGAAGTGTATGAACCGTTCCTTATTCAGCAGGGATTCATTAACCGCACACCACGTGGCCGCGAAGCAACGGATAACGCATACCGCTATTTTGGCAGAAAGCGGTCACAGCACTATGGAGTTACCGGAACTCTTCCCTTTACCAAAAACAATGAAGAATGAGAACATGACAGTAAAACTCAATAACATAGAGATTGGCGGCAATAAACCATTTGCTCTCATTGCCGGGCCCTGCGTGGTGGAAAATGAAAAAATGATCATGCAGACTGCGGCAGCTATTAAAGACATCACTACCCGGCTGGGCATCCCGTATATTTTCAAGGCAAGTTATAAAAAAGCGAATCGTACCAGTTTGGGAACATTCACCGGGCTGGAAATTGAAGATGCTCTTGGCATTCTGGGGAAAGTCCGCCAGGAATTGGACCTTCCGGTCTTAACTGATATTCATACCGAAGATGATGCCATGATGGCGGCCCCCTATGCGGATATATTACAGATACCTGCTTTTTTGTGCAGACAGACTGATCTGTTGATTGGAGCAGGAAACACCGGCAAAATAATCAATATTAAAAAGGGACAGTTCCTTGCTCCTGAAGATATGAAGCATGCTGCCGGTAAAGTTGCTTCAACCGGCAATAATAATATTCTGCTCACGGAACGCGGTGCGTCGTTTGGTTATCATAACCTTGTGGTTGATATGCGCAGTCTTGTTATCATGCGCAGCCTTGGCTATCCGGTTGTGATGGATGCAACTCATGCAGTACAAATCCCCTCGCAGGGTGGCTTGTCCGGAGGGCAACCGGAATTTATTAAACCGATTGCAAGGGCTGCAGCAGCCGTTGGTATTGATGCATTGTTTCTTGAAGTACATCCTGATCCGGCAAACGCGCTGAGTGATGCAGCAAGCCAGCTGCCGTTAAAGGATTTGGAGCGTGTACTTGAGGAAATCAAAGAGATTGACGCGGTGGCAAAAAAATATATGAAGGAGTAATTCTGTTTACATGATTACTGAAGATAAGTTATTTGGTCTGATTAGTTATTAAAATAGCTGTAGGGGTTCAAAATTTTGAACCCCTGCCAAAGGGTCTTTATCAATATACTCCCGCGCAACAGACATCAGTCTTATTGAGCTACAAGATTTCTCAGAGTGTGGAATGGAACACATCTTCCTTAAGATGCATTAACGTCAAATTCGCGGTATTGTTGAAATTCATCCTGGCGTTTTGTCATTGGTTAAACACATTCCCCTCTCCGCAAAAAAATTATCTCTTTTGCTTGTCTTTGTTCTGCATGTCCCAGATGTTCATGTATGTCAGCGAATTGGTTATCGCATCGAAGTAGGCAACCATTAAGCCATGAATGCCGTCTTTATAACCCTTCTTAAAAATATAGTTCCTGATGAGCGTTGCGATTGGACGGAGTAAGATATCCTTATAGCCAACTTTGCGCCGGTTGATCATTTCTTTGGCCTGCATATATGCGCAGAGATTATTACGATAGGAGTATTGATTGATATCAGATATCGAATAATGAATTATATCACCTTTCAGTGTCCCGATGTTTCCGTCGACCGCGTAACCTTCATGGACGAGGCGTTCCGGCATGGTGGTATGGCTTCTCTTAAAAAGCCTGAGCTGATATCCCGGATACCATCCCATTTCTTTAACCCATCTGTCGAGAAAATAAGTCTTCCGCGGCATACGGTAGCCATTATACTCGTTGGTCGGATTGTTCAATATCGATAGCACCTCTTCTTTCAGCTCCGGCGAAATCCTTTCATCAGCATCCAGTACAAGGATCATTTCGTGTGTTGACTGCTCAAGGGCGAACCGCCGTTGCGAGGCCCAGCCTTCCCACTTGCGGGTAATGAACCGTACTTTATCCCGTTTGCATAATTCCGGCGTCTTATCCGTACTCTCGGCGTCAACAATAATGATCTCGTCAGCCCAGTCTATTACACTGTCAATACATTCGGTGATGTTTTTTTCTTCGTTCTTCGTGATGATGTTTACAGTAAGCAATGTCTTCTCAATCAAGTGAAAGTTAAATTTTGTGTCCTCAAGTTACGAAATAAGGAAGATAAATTATAAAACAAGAGGCTGGCATGTTTCGGATCCCTCCGAACCATGACGGCCTCTTGTTGTCTGGAAAAACATGTTGTTAAAGGGCGCTTCCCGGGGGATCACCGTTTAACTCCAGATAAACCTCTACTTTAAGAGCATCATCTTCATTGTGCGCGTGGAAGCGCCCGTGTGCAACACATAAAAGTAAACGCCGCTTGGCAGATTTGCAGCGTTGAATTGAGCAGAATAGCTTCCTGCATTTTTCACTTCATTAACCAGTGTTGTCACTTCTTTCCCAAGAACGTCAAAAACTTTTAGGGTTACAGCTCCGGATGAAGGCACTTCGTAACGTATTACCGTGACCGGATTGAACGGGTTAGGATAATTCTGCTCAAGTTTAAATTCATGCGCTTTAACAATGGCAGGTTTCACGTCAGTGAGGATTCTCTGATTTTGTGACTTTACATAAGCGCACAATTGTTTCATGGCGGTGACGCTGTTGATGTTTGATGTCCCTTGTGCAATGCAAATGGCATATACCAGTTCCTGCACTTGTCCCGGTGCGAAAGTGAATGGGCCATAGGACATTAACATTCGTCTGTCACCCGGCGCTTGTCCTGCCGGCCACCCTGCACCTTCATACCATCCGGTTCCTGATACCGGATCGCCGTACAAACAAAAGTTAACAGGACTGGGCGGTGATTTCCTTGGATCAAGAAATGGTTTCCCGTTTCCAAATTTATTTGTCATATTGTTATACACTTGAATGGTGCCGGAGTATGTGCCCAGATCAGGGTCCTTATACGTATCGTTAGCATCCACAAAAAAGGTGAATGAACTCATTGACGTATTTTTGTAGCCTTTGATATATTTCCCGTCACTGAAAGCACTGTCGGTAGGGCTGCCCGCATTCATTGGCGTTTGTAATGCAACATAACCCAACGCCGGAGGATTGGCGCCATAATAGGCGAGGCTCGTACCGTCCCCATCAATTGCACTTCCGTTATACACGTAGCCAATTCCCAATGAAGTGTCACAACCGATGAAGTCATCCCGGTAATAACCAAGATCTACATCTGACCAGATACTGAGGTACATATCGGTGACCGGATAGGCGCTTTTATTAAGGAGCTTTACTTTTTTAAAGAGGACATCCTTTAAATCATTTGAGGAAAAGGCAAATTCCGATACTTGCATCTCGACACCTATTGGTTGTGAACCGTAGAGCATCGTTGTTAGCGCAGGGTTAAGGTCGTTGGCAACGAACCACAAAGTTTCGTCGCCCAAATATTTTGGCTTATCGGTGCCGGGTGTATAGGTGCCATCCTCGTTAACATCCTCATACGGAGCGCCCAGATCCATCGGCCAGTTTTCGTATGAATACTGATATTGGTCTCTATCTGTTCCTTGTGGCAGAGATTCCCAGTTCTTTTTGAGTTTCCAGACACTGAAACGCGTATCAAGAGGATCTGCCGCTAATCCAGACTGAAGAATATTGCCGGGTTGGAGTCCGTAGTTATAAGTTGAACCACCAACTTTCAATTCATGATTTGTCATGCCACCCCAAATGATGCCATCTTCAAAAACAAGACTTTTAGCAGCATTAACTCCCCCTGGCCAATATAAACCGCAATACTTATCCGAATTAGGATTATACGAACTGCTTCCATTATTCTGCAGGTATTGTTTTATCTCATTAGCGGAAATGGTTCCAATACTGTTGCTGTTCGCCAATACTGTGTAGAATGGACCCAATACAAATTGCAGGGCAGGCTCTGTTTTAGCAGTAAGCTTTAGAAAGCATTTTGACGAAATCAAAACTGGGATATAAATCCTGGCAGTAGATTGGGTTGAGGGTATTTCGTCCAACAGTGTATTCCATGTTTCGCCGGAGTCAGGGGAGAATGACAAAGACAATGTGGTTGGACTGCCAAGAGATGAGCTCCAGCTAACTGTCACTGAATCCCCTGACTGTAAGGTTTGCCCGGGGATTGGAGAATTTAGGGCGACTAAGGGATTGACCGAGTCATATTGCCAGAGAGATGAACCGGCTATCCAGCCATAATTAAGATTTGAGAAAGCAGCAGAATAGCCGACACCAGTTGAAAAGTGTTCAAGCTCATGCCAGGAAATACCGCCATCGCCGGTTGTTATCAGAGCAGAATCCCTACAGACAATTCCATTAAGAGCGTCAAAAAATTTTATATACCTGATTCTTTGTCCCTGAGGAAAAGAAAAGACCCCAGTCCAGCTTATACCTCCATCGGTAGTTTTCCCCATCACCCCTGTGCGTGTGGCAACCCACCCTGTCAGATTATCCAGAAAATATAAAGCTCGTAAATCGCCGCCGAAACTTCCTCCACTGATCCAGGTTTCCCCACCATTTGTAGTCATAATGCTTGTTCCACCCGCTCCAACTGCGAATCCATGAAGGGAATCAGAAAAACAGATAATGTTGAGTGCTTTTGTATTTGAAGGCAATGTAATGGATTTGAATGTAGTACCGCCATCCGTGGTCCTTTGCATAGTTCCGATATCCAGGCCGCCATAAGAGAATCCATTTAGCGTATCGAGAAAGTACACACCGTTGGCAGAAATTGAAGTGCCCGTATTCCAGGTTATTCCTCCGTCAGTTGATTTATACAACTTCGAACTGTTCCCTGCATAAACAATCTCTGCAGATGCTGCGAACAGGTAGTCAATGCCGAAGCCGGGAATGCTGCGTGAAACACTTCCTTTCTGTAAAAAATATAGTAAAGTGCCATTGGTTGAAATTACTTTTTGCGTGCCTGCGAGGACAACAGCAGTTTGGGAGGTGTTTAGCCTCACGGATAATTGTGGTACTATCTGCCCGAAAGGAAGGAATAACAAAAATGCCAGAAAAGCTTTTAGTCTCATATAATCTCCCGAATAAAGTTTTGTTGAATCAAAACATGCCTCAATCCATCCTGCTGAAAACATTTTATCAGCACAGTTGAGAGCCGAACAATTAACGTAAGAATTGTACAGCCATTTAAAATTACAAAATATAATAGTGGCTTTCCATATCATGGCAGTACAAAAATTTTTCTCTGACTATCCCTTGGTCGTTATTCCAATAAATAATCTTAAGACGATCTGTCTGTATGCCAAACCCAATCTTGTAAGTTATTTCACCAGCATCATCTTCATTGTGCGCGTAGAAGCACCTGTGTGCAGCGTATAGAAATAAACACCGCACGGCAAATTAGCCGCGTTGAATTGTGCCGAATAGCTCCCTGCATTCTTCACTTCATTAACCAGTGTTGTCACTTCTTTCCCAAGCACATCAAATACTTTCAGCGTGACAGATCCTGCTGAAGGCACCTGATAGTTTATTATCGTTGTCGGGTTGAATGGGTTGGGATAATTCTGTTCAAGTCTAAAAGCGTGTGGCTTTGCGGCATCGGGCTTCAGGTCAGTAAGAACGATCTGCTTTTGTGCCTTAACCAAAGCACACAATTGCTTCATTACTGCAACGCTGTTGATGTTCGATGTGCCTCTGGCAATACAGACAGCATATACCAGTTCCTGCACTTGTCCCGGGGCAAAGTTGAATGGACCATAGGACATGAGCATGCGCCGGTCTCCCGGTGCCAGTCCGCCTGGCCAACCGCTGCCTTCATACCATCCGGTTCCCGCAAACGGGTCGCCGTACAGACAAAAGTTAACCGGTACCGAAGGATAGCTCATTGGGTCCATAAATGGTGAACCATTCCAAAGTTTGCCTGTCATGTAGTTATACATTTGTGTAGTGCCGGCTGAAGTTCCCAGTTCCGGATCTTTATACGTACTGTTGCTGTTTACATAAAAACTGAATGAACTCATTGGTAAATTTTTGTATCCCTTAATATATTTCCCGTCAAAGAGTGCGCTGTCTGCTGAGTTTCCAGGGTTCACCGGTGTCTGCAATGCAACATAACCCAATGCCGGCGGATTGGCGCCATAATAGGTGATGCTCGAACCATCCCCATCTACTGCCTTTCCGTTATACATGTAGCCAATTCCCAATATGGTATCACACCCAACGTAATCATCATCACCGGCTCCGATATCAGGGTCCGACCAGATGCTGATATACATATCGGTCACAGGAGAGGTGCTTTTATTGATAAGCTTTACCTTTTTAAAGAGTACGTCCTTCAGGTCATATGAAGAATATGCAAATTCAGTGACTTGCATTTCGACTCCAATTGGCTGTGAGCCATAGAGACCCGTTGTGAGTACGGGGTTAAGATCGTTGGCAACGAACCACACGGTTTCGTCACCCAGATGTTTTGGCTTATCAATACCCGGGGTATAGGTACCATCTCCGTTAACATCCTGATAGGGCGCACCCAGATCCACTGGCCAGTTCTCATAGGCATACTGATATTGGTCTCTCTCGGTTCCCTGGGGCAGTGATTCCCAATTCCTCTTTAGTTTCCAGATGTTAAATCGTGGGTCAAGCGTATCGGCAGCGGCGCCGGAGAGAAGAATATTTCCCGGCTGCAAGCCTGACCGGTAGGTAGAACCGCCAACTTTCAGCGTGCCATTGTTCATTCCGCCCCAAATTATGCCATCTGCGTAAACAGCAGTTTTGACGGCGTTAATTCCTCCGGGCCAATATAAACCGGCAGAGCCCGTGGGGCTATAGGAACTGATGCCGTTATTCTGTATACACTGTTTGATCTCGTTAGCGGCAATAACATGTTTCTCCAGAATAGTAAAGAATCCGGAAGATATGGACCGGAGCGAGGTGTCCGCATTTGATTCAATTTTTAATAAACATCTGGTCGACCTTATAAATGGAACGGTAATAACGACACTGGTTTGCGTTGGCGGTATTGTGCTCAGCAGCGTTGTCCAAGTGCTTCCGCCATCTTGTGAGATAAATAATGACATTGTGGAGGGGATTAGCGATGCACTCCAACTCACTGTTACCGAATCACCTATACACCATATCTGTCCGGGAACAGGAGTTAGCAGAAAAAGCCCTGGGTTAACCGAGTCATATTGCCAAAGGGCCGATCCGGCAATCCAACCGTTCGTCCGGTTAAAAAAAGCAGCGCCAGAGTAAATTTTGCCTGACTGGTGCTCAATTTCATTCCAGGAGGCTCCACCGTCAGTCGACATGAAGAGGGACGAATCGCCACAGGCAATTCCATTTTGGGTATCGAAGAACTTGATGTATTTGATGTTTTGTCCTTTGCCGGCAGTCGAGTCAATGGTCCAACTCATTCCGCCATCGGTGGTCTTTCCCATAATCCCGCTGCTCGAAGCTACCCATCCGGTTTGATTATCCAGGAAGAACATCGAATTCAAAGCCAATGAACCCGGCGTGGTTCCATTTGTCCAGGTCTGACCTCCGTCTGAAGTCACTAAAAAAGCACCGTAACTTCCCGCCGCAAACCCGTGAAGGGGATCCGAAAAGAAGATCGCATTAAGGGCTTTTGTGCCTGAGGGCAGTGTGATGGCCTGGAATGTGCTACCGCCATCTGTTGTTCTTTGCATCGCGCCAGACAATGTTCCGGCAAAGGTGAATCCTTTTAGTTCATTGAGGAAATAAACTCCCCGGCAAGAAAGTACCTTTCCTGAATTCCAGGTCTTTCCTCCGTCAGTTGATTTATACAACATTGAGGTGCTGCCGGCATAAATAACATTTTCTGAGGCTGCGAAAATATAATTGATATTGAAGTCCGGTGTAATGCTTGAAATAGTTCCATTTTGCAAAAAACTAAATGAAGAATAATAGGTCGAGATTGCTTTCTGCGGGCCTGCCTGTACAACGCCTGTTTGCGGCGTGTTTAGCCTAACGGTTAACTGTGGTAAGATCTGTCCAAGTGGGAAGGACAGCAAAAGTGCTAAAATTATTTTGAACCGCATAAATCCTCCATATATGTACCAAAAACAACAGGTACTTTGTCGGTCCGGCCCAAAGGGTTGTTGGGAAAACAAGACCCCTATTCTAAAATGCCGGTTTTCAATAACAAAAATACGGAAAATTGTCTTACAATCTCAAACCGGCGTGCCATATCGGCAATGGCGTTAGCTTAACGCCGTTGATGAAGCGTTGTCCCTCGAACTTTTACCATATCAGGGGTATTTGGGCAATTATTGCAATTTGTGATCACCAAGAGGGCCATGTGAAATAAATCACAGCTTTTAGGGTCACTTCTTAGTTAACTTCCACACTAGTAAATAGACAAACGTACCGATGAATCGGTGTTGGCGGGATAAAGCCATGGAAAACGTTTACAACACCACTTCAAGCCAAATGACACAATTGGCAGGGAGTTTACATGTTGTGATTAAACTTTTTCCGACTGTGCGGTGTCTATAGGGTAAGGCAGTTAAATGCAGGAAAATATCCCTCCCGGAACTATCCTGACAATTTATCTGTTTTAGGTCATAAAGACGGAACTTTATTTAAATGGCTTGCGTCCAAGTTGTTGACACTTGGTAAAAATGTGCGATAAACGGTGACTGGTATAAACAATTAATTGCGGAGGGTCCTGATTTCTTGCTACAGCTTTTTTAGGCGCAAATAATGTTCAAAAATCAACGAAGGAAAATGCTATGAAAACCATCAGAGCAAAGATTGACAATCCGCTTTCAGATCTGATCAGCGATGATATTTATGAATTGCTGTTCACCCATGGACTCATTGATGACAAGGCGGTTCGCGATTATCAGATACGGAAGAAGTTTAAACAACTGCGTGCCGGCAAGACAAGCGCGGGAGATGCGATTGATGCAATACGGGAAGAATATCCCTATTTGCAATTCGACACAATCAGAAAAATTGTGTATCAAATAAGTAAATAATTTTTTTAATTTTTTTGAAAATGGCTTGACACGCTATTGAATATTTTGTAAGTTAGTATTGCCTCGTTTGCAGGTTTCTCCCCTGACCTGTAAACTAACAACAGCGGCCCAGTGTCCCCCCCAGCACTGGGCTTTTTTTTTATTAACAAGTTTGAGTTATTAAACAATGGCAACCGTTGCAAATAAAAAAGTAAACAGAAAACCTCTTCGCTCGGGAAAACAATCTGCTGGTTCTCCCTTTTCTTACTATTGGAACAACACCAATTTCGTTATTTTCGGCGTTGGCGTCGTTGTTGCAATTATTGGGTTTTATCTTTCTTCAGTTAAACCCTGGGACAGCAACTCTTCTCTCGTAGCCTCACCGATATTTCTTGTCCTGGCCTATGTGGTCATTTTCCCGTTTGCAATTCTCTATTCAAAAAAGAAATCCGCTGAACAAAGCGAAAGCAAAGAGGGTCAATAACCTTGTTACTTGCAAAAGTACGGGGCAATATGGTGGCAACGCAGAAAGATGAACATCTGAAGAGCCAGAAATTAATGATCGTCCGCCTGGTCGATCTGGAAGGAAATTATATTGGTAAACAGGATGTCGTGGCTATCGATCTTATCGGAGCCGGCATCGATGAAACTGTCCTAGTGACGCAGGAAGGAGATGCCGTGTTTCAGATACTCGGACACCGCAATGCTCCTGTGCATACAATTATTGTTGCAATAGTAGATAAAATAAATTACTCGTGAACACTACCCACTCCCCAGGTCTGTCTGAACAGGAATACTACTGGTTCCGCCTGCTCGCTGAAGTCGAAGGCATCGGTGCTGTAAAAATCAAAAATCTGTATTCCTTTTTCTCATCATTCAGTGATGTATTCACTGCACCGGTCGAAACCCTTGTTAAGGTGGACGGCATCTCGCGCGAACTGGCATGCCGTATCCTCAAAAAAAATCCCGTTAACGAAGAACTTAAAAACCGTATTGCATTCGAATCACATAAACTTCTTGTGCTTGAAGGAAGATGCATTACCATTTGGGATGCAGAATATCCTGAATTCCTGAAAAAAATCTATGACCCGCCATTGGTTATTTATGTTCTCGGCTCCATTCTGCCTGAAGATGAAAAGGCCATTGGCATTGTGGGGACCCGGCAACCCACGCACTATGGTCGCCAGGCAGCAGAACTGTTTGCCACGGATTTGGTTAAGGCAGGCTGGACCATTATCAGCGGACTTGCACGCGGCATAGATACGGTGGCACATGAAGCGGCACTGAAAGCACGCGGAAGAACCATCGCCGTGTTGGGAAGCGGTTTGGATAATATTTATCCGGCCGAAAACAAAAAACTTGCAGAGGCGATAATTAAACGTGGGGCAATCATTTCCGAATATCACATCGGCGCACAACCGGATGCAATCAACTTCCCCAAACGTAACCGCATTATTTCCGGATTGTCCAAGGGCGTTCTTATTGTTGAGACAAAGATCACCGGCGGCGCTTTGATAACGGCAAAATATGCCAGTGATCAGAACAGAGAAGTTTATGCCGTGCCCGGCTCAATCTTCAGTGCCTATTCCGAAGGCACGAACATGATCATTGAACGATGTCAGGCAAAACTTGTACGCAACGCCGAAGATATATTGGAGGATTTCGGGGAATCACCTGCGAAACGAATTAAGGTGAAAGAACGTGATGAGATCAGGCACTCGTTAAACTTATTTGAACAAAAACTGTTAAGTTGCCTGAGTGATCAACCGGTGTCCATAGATAAGCTTTCCCAGATAACCTCATTCTCCATATCCGATTGTCTGGTGCACCTGCTTTCCCTTGAATTTAAGGGATTGGTAAGGCAGTTGCCGGGCAAAATGTTTATATTAGAATAAAAACAGTTTATTTTTTTGAAAGGCTCTGTTCATGCAGTTCGACTCAATTCCCCAATTATTGGAACACGGCGGTTTTACCGTTTATATTCTTATTCTCTGTTCAATAATTTCGCTCAAAATTGCAATTGATAAAATAATTCAGTTCGCCGGTATACAGGAAAAAGCGCTCGATAAAATTCATCGCGATACTTTCGATGCATTAAAATCCGGTGGCGTGAATGCCGCATTGGATTACCTCACCGGCGTGAAGTTAAAAAAATTCGGTTTCAGTGTTCCCGCACCTCTTGCCTCTGTGTATCAGACTATCCTGATCCACAAAGATCTTCCTGCCGAGGATCTGCTGGAAACAGCCTATAATAAGCTTGACCGTGAATTGGTCGGGTTTGAAAAAGGGCTGGGTATTCATGCAACACTGGGAAGCATTACCCCGTTTATTGGATTGTTCGGAACCGTTATAGGTATTATTAAAGCATTCCATGCGCTGGCATTGCAGGACTCAACAAACTATTCCCGCGTTATCAGCGGAATTGCGGAAGCACTTGTGGCAACGGCTGCGGGTTTGTTTGTGGCAATCCCTTCAGTGATGTTTTTCAATTATTTCACCAAGCGTTTGAAACGCACCATGCCTGTTTTTGATGGCAACATCAGAGAGTTGGTCACCGTTCTAAAAACCAAACAGGCTTAACATGAAACGCAGACGCTATACCCTTGAAGAACAGGGGTTTTCTGAGATTAACATCACCCCTTTTACTGACGTTATTCTGGTGTTGCTCATCATCTTTATGATCACCAGTCCGTTCCTTATTTCGGGTGCATTTCAGGTCAAACTGCCCAAGGCTGCATCGGCAGACTCTGCTGTCAGCAAAGGTGTGGAAGTTTATCTGACAGAAAAGAATGAAATAGTGATAGACGGGAAGACCATTACGCAGGAAGATTTGATCCCGAATATTAAAGCTGCATTCGTGAAGGAACAAACCACCGATGTGGTGGTTAAGGCCGATAAAAATGTGATCCATGGAAACTTTATTCATTTGCTTGATTTGTTAAAAACATCGGGTGCCCAGAAAATTCTGATAGCAACAACAAAGGTTAACCCGGAACAAACAACTCCTTAAGCAGGATGAGTGAGAACACGTTAATGTACGAGAAAAGCACTTGTCAAAACTCACCACGTTCCCTTATGTCCCAAAAACAGAGGAATGGGGGAGCGAAATATTCTAAGACCTGTAACAATCCCCGGTGTTTGTCCCGACAATATTCATTTGTAGTAATTTGAGACCGGTCATACTAAAATGATGCCGGATATAAAAATGGAAGTAAATGCGCTGAAGACATGGCTTGTTGCTGTCGCGGCGCATTTTGTTTTTCTGGCGCTGATACTCTATGTGAACCTCAATCGCTCTCTTGAAACCTCTCAAACGGTTGAGGTCGGTTTCATACCCGAGACCGTTAAGAACGAAGCCGCCAAAGAAGTGTTCACGCAAAATCCTCCAAAAGAAAAACCACGGGAAAGTCTTTCCAAAAGCAAAAAAACAACGGCCAAAACCGATGCGAAACCGGCAGCAGATAAGAATGCAAAACCGGGCGCAAAGGGCGGATCTACGTATGGATTCGATAAAGGTGACGGCGATGCCAGTATTAAAACCGGCGGAAGCGGGGAGGGGTATGGTATTGGCGGCGGCGGCCAGGGTGGTCAGGTGGAAGATATGGTATACCACGTGGGCGTTGATCAAATGCCGGAACCGTTTGGCGGCATCACCGCAATTCAATCAAAAGTAAAAATCCCGGAGGGCAGGAATAGTGTCAGGGGCAACACCTACGTGTTGTGTTTCATCGATGAAAACGGAACCGTGCGCCGCGCGCAGGTTACCAAGGGTCTGGCCCCGGACATCGATGCCGCAGCTGTAACCGCAATCAAGCGCACTCGCTTCAAACCCGGCAAAGACAAGGGTAAGATCGTCAAGGTGCAAATGGTGATAAACATTCCAATCGGGAATTAAACCTTAATCGTCTGACTGTGAAGAAAGTACACACTTCAGTCAGCCGCAATAAAGCCCAGTGATCCCCCAAAAGGAATTAAACCCTAATCTTGCATTAGGAAATATGCATAATCAATAGCTGACATAAGTATCAAGTATTACGCCCTCCCTCGCCCTCTGGGAGAGGGAATGAGGGTGAGGGCCTTAGTCTTAATAAATTCATGTACTTATACGAAAAGTTAGTTGCTATTGCATTTTTCGGGTTAAACACAAAGGGCACCAAGGAGGCACGAAGGACACCAGGAGAATGAAAAGCTGATCTAACTGCACCACCAAAAAGTTTGCAAAAAAACAACTTTTTTACGCACAGTAGCACGGAGGTTACGGAGAAACCTGAGAGATAGCGCAGAGACAGAACTAAATCATTTTTTCTTTTGACTGCTCACCAACGGCGCGGGGATTAAAAAAATGAAATAAAGTACTACCAGTGCAGTCACTCCTGCTGTTGCGATGAATGCAGCCTGCACACCAAACAAATACCATATCAATCCGGTTATTGAACTTGCGAGCATTGCACAAATGCTTTGCAGACCTGCGAAGGTGCCGATGGCGGTGGCAGTGTCTTTCTTATCAGTGATGTTGCTGATCCATGCTTTGGAGATGCCATCAGTTGCTGCTGCATAGAGCCCGTAGAGGAAAAACAGTCCAATGTAAACATACAGGCTGGAGGTAACTGCCATCCCCAAATACACCGCGGCAAATAGAGTGAGTCCCAAAACAAAAATGTTCTTCAGCCCAAGCTTATCGGCAATAATACCAATGGGGAAAGAGAAGAATGCAAATACCAGATTATAGAAAATATATACGCCGATAATTGCCACGTCGCTTAGACCGGATTCTTTGACCCGCAACAGCAAAAACATATCTGAGCTGTTGAACAGGGTGAACACCAGCAATCCCCAGACAACTTTACGATAGGCACGGGGACTCTCTTTCAGATATGCGAGAAACGAGAAGAAAGATGTATGCTTTTTTGCTTCTGCGTTTGCCGGTGCCTTATCCTTAATAAAGATGGAAAGCAGGATAGCTGCGATACCGGGGAAGAAGGCTATATAGAAAAGTGCTATATAATTATTGGGCTTGAAATAGAGGTACAGCAGCGCCAGCGAAGCTCCGAGAACAGCACCAAACGTGTCCATCGAACGGTGAAAGCCAAACACTTTTCCCTTTGTCTGAGGGGTGGCCTCATCGGAAAGCAGTGCATCGCGTGCGCCGGTCCGGATACCTTTTCCCAGGCGGTCGAGGGTGCGCGCAAGGTATATCCAAAGGGGAAAACTAAACAGCGCCATCATCGGTTTGGACAGCGCACTTAACCCGTAGCCAAGGCGGATGAAGGGTGTTCGTCTTCCGGAGTTGTCTGAAAGTTTCCCGAAATATCCTTTGCTTAGCCCGGCAGTCGCTTCCGCAATTCCTTCCAGAATTCCAATAAGAAGAACGGTGAATCCAATGCTCTTCAGATATAGAGGCATTATGGGATAGAGCATTTCACTGGCAATATCGGTGAACAGGCTTACCAGGGAAAGTATCCAGACGGTGCGGGTGATATGTTTTTTCATTTGACCTTCAATTCCTGTTGTCTGCGGTGCTCATTCGCATCCTTACTATTATTGTACTGCGCTCTCCAAAAGGTGCAGTTCACACTTTTCAGTATTCATCTCCGCACGCACGCCAAAGGGCAACGTGAGCTTGTTTTTGATGTGACCGAATGCCGCTCCGTAAAGAACCGGGACACCGAGACTGAAAAAAGTCTCGTGGAATATTTCTGCAAGCGAAAATGAATTTGCAATGCCTGACGATTTTTCGTTGGGAATGCAGTTTTTGCATACGCCAAGAATGATCCCGGCAACACCGTCAAATTTCTTTGCCATTTTCAATTGCATTAACATGCGGTCAATACGATATGGCTCCTCATCCGTCTCCTCAATATAGAGAATGCAGTCCTTATAATCCATTTCGAACGGAGTGCCAATCAATGATGTCAACACGGACAGATTGCCGCCTGCGAGCAGGCCCCGTGTCGTGCCTGCGCGTATAACGTTGCATGGCGTGGTTTCATCTTCTTTGGCTGCCTTCAGAGGCAATGCCAGGCTCTTTGATGAAGAAAACAATATTTCTTTAAACCTGGCTGTTGAAAAATCGTTGAAGGTTGAAATGCCCATGGGGCCGTGGAATGAAACGAGTCCGCACCTGATGAACAGGGCCTGATGCAGTGCGGTGATATCGCTGTAGCCGCAGAGGACTTTTGGGTTGTTTTTTATGAGGTCATAGTCAAGATGGGGCAGCACGCGTACGGTGCCATAGCCGCCGCGGGCACAGATGATGCCGTTAATCTCTTTGTCGGAGAAAAAATAATTAATGTCGGCGGCGCGTTCCCTGTCGTTACCGGAGAAATAACCATATTTGGTGGTGAGGCATTTCCCGCGCATTACCTGCAGGCCCAATGCCTCAAGGTTTTTTATGGAATCATGTAGTTCGTTTTCGGAGATAAAACTGCCTGGTGCAATTAGTCCGATTTTGTCCCCTGCATGTAGCCTGCCGGGATGGATGATATCGCGCCACGGTACTGTGGGGGAATTGTTTGCGGCTATTTTGCCGGCCAGCGGTGCCGCTGAAGCGAGCAGCGCCGTTTTAAGAAAGGTTGAACGTTTCATGCCTTGTTGAGATTGTTTTGACTGCCAAATTGTAATAAATTTGTTTGGGATGCAAGCTTGGGGAATACATCCCAAACAAAAAACTACTTTAAGACTATCATTTTCTTCATGTCCCTGAAATCATTGCATTCCAGTTTATAGAGATAGACCCCGCTGCTGAGCCGTGAGGCATTGAATGAAACATTATAGCTGCCGGGCGGCTTCTCCTCATCAATCAGCCGTTCGATCTCTTTTCCCAAAAGATCATAGATGACAAGGGTAACATGCCCTGACCTGGGAACAGTAAAGCTTATAACCGTTGATGGATTGAACGGATTGGGGTAGTTCTGTGAAAGTGAATACGTTTTTACCGGCTCATTGTTGTATTCCACTCCGGTTGGATAGCAGGATGTGTCGCCATAAACCACGCCATCAATAACACTGCCTATAAGGTCTATCCTGAACTCTCCGCCGCCATCATCATATACCATACCGAATTCTTCACTCCAGTACTGGTATTCATAGGTCAGTGTGCTGTCTGTTATGAATACTTTTTTAACGGGCCGGGATTTCCCATAAAAATAGCGGTAACCGGTATCGGTTACCATCCAGTAGAATTTTTTTAAACCAGCATATTGTGACCAACTGTTGCCTATCATCGCATTCTTCTTGTAATAGAGGCGCTCATCTTTTAAGGAATCGCCGGTGACCCCTGTGTTGAAAACATAAAAACCATCTTCGCGAAGCCTGCAATACATGGATATTCTTGATGCATGAGTAGCCGCTGACTGTCCAAGAATGCATTTGTAGGAATGATTGTTAATAACTACTGTTGAATCCAAAACTGTCCATTTCCCACGATTAGGGTAATAATTATCCAGCACAATGGCCGTAACTTCATGCTTGCTCAACGGAACCGGGCCAAATGATGAGCCTTGCGCGTGCAATTCCATTGGCAGCAGAAAACACAGAACTGTTAATGTGATGAAGCTGAGATAATTCTCTATCTGATTGGATCGTATTGATTTCTTCTCCCGTTTTCTCATCATCTCACCTAATATGAATTGAAAATACAAAATCGAAGCCGGTTATTTGGAACCCAAATTTCATTAATGCCTGATTCCTGTTTACAAATTAGGTAATGTGTGGAGAAGTTCAAAAACAAATTCCTGACATATAGCTGAATCGGGGAATAATTCTCCTCTGCGCATTTGCATAGTTCAATTTCATGCCGGAATATCGTACCTTTAAAAAGTTTACAAAATATTTCTTTAAGGGTTTTTCTATGCCAAGCATTCATCCCGAATATCATTTCACGTCCACCGACTCGGTAAAAGATGTTGTTATTGGAATGTCCGATGGTCTCACGGTGCCGTTTGCACTTGCCGCAGGACTGACAGGTGCGGTTGCTGCAACCGGTATTGTGGTCACTGCCGGGTTTGCGGAAATTGCTGCCGGCTCAATTGCCATGGGCCTGGGCGGGTTCCTTGCGGCGCGCACCGATCATGAGCACTATATTTCCGAGCGAAAACGTGAAGAACGGGAAACGGTTGAGCTTCCGGACGTCGAGAAAGCGGAAGTCCGCTCAATTCTGCAGGACTTTGGTTTAACAAAAGAAACCGCAGAGCCGGTTGTGGAAGCGCTTGCAAAGCATCAGGCCCGGTGGGTGGATTTTATGATGCGGTTCGAGCTGGGGCTGGAAGAGCCCGATCCGAACCGTGCCCTGAAAAGTGCCCTGACTATCGCTTTTTCCTATATCGTCGGGGGCATGATCCCCCTTTCTCCCTATATTTTTATGCAAAATATCCACTCGGCGTTGGGGGTGTCAGTTGCCGTAACGCTGGTGGCTCTTTTCGTGTTTGGTATTATTAAAGGAAAATTTACCGGCGTGAAGCCATGGAAGGCCGGATTTCAGACCGTAACCATTGGCGGCCTTGCCGCCGCTGTTGCTTTTGGCATTGCGCGACTTATTGGCTAAGGACAAAGAGTGTTTTTCCTAAGCTTTTGCTCTAACCATAGCGAGCCTTGACCAATTCATATTCTCATTTCCATGTATTTCGTGTATCCCATAGCCCATTTTGCTTTTCGTGGTTTCAGTGATTGAGTAAGCAAACTTTTCCTTTCCGTGGTTTCCCGTTTCCACGCTTTCCGTTTTGCCTGTTATCGGGTCATCCCCCATTCCCGTTTTCCGTGTCTTCCGTGTTTCCCTTTCCTTTCCGTGTTTTCAGTGATTGCGTAAACGGGCTTCTCCAGGCAAAATTTTCTGTCATTTCCGCTTGTGCTTGTATTTATATAATGCCTGACAAGAAAATTGACATGTTTAAGCACTATTTTGCTTTTAAGGTTACTATATAGAAATCAGATCCTGTTAAAAGAGGTTCAAAATCGTGAACCCCTGCTACGTTTGAAAACAACTATACAAAAGTCAGACCTGATGAGGGCCTTGGATAGAAAGAAGAAAGACTCAGGCTCACCTGGGATATGACGAACTTGGTGTTAATAAAAGGATTGTTATTTTGAGTTACCAATGTGTATTTTTGACCAGATTAACTAAAATTGAGGAAGGTATGGCGAAAGCCTTTTTTGCCTTTTCAGTGCTTGGACTTTTCCTCCTGTTGAATCAGGCGTTGTTTGCGCAGAATGTTGAGCAAGCTGCCGGTGGCGCATTTAACCATGCCCGGGGCGGGCAGGCAGGCGCTGTGCTTAATCCCGGCTATTTGTCGGTTGATTTTGAGGATGCAGCATTTCCTCCTGCCGGATGGACGCTTACGCTTAACGGCACGCAATATTGGTCCCGGTCAACCTCTGCCAGTGCGTATGGTGTTGGTTCTGCCTGCGCGAAATTCGCTTTTTACAATGCCCCCACGGCCGCTCAGCAGTCGTTGGTGACCAGTGTGTTCAGACCATCGCTCATAGGTGACTCCCTCAAATTTGACCACGCGTATGCTACCTATATGGGAAACCAGAACGATCAGTTGAAAATCGAATTTTCAATCGATGGGGGGGTAACTTGGGCACCATTAGTATTGTTGAATGGTGGCAATTCCGGAGAATTGGTAACGGCACCCGGCCAATCCGGCGCATTCACTCCCGCGGCTGATCAATGGAAAACGAAGGCTTTTGCTTTGACTCTGGGGACAAACAAACTGCGTTTTACGGCAATGGGAATGCGTGGAAACAATTTGTATTTGGACAACATAAGCGTTGGTGCCGCCGCGCTGAATGACGTGGGCATTTTTGCTTTTAACCCGCCTCCTTTTACAGCTCCGGGTGCTCTGATATTTAAAACCGGCTTAAAGAATTTTGGCACCTCTCCACAGTCTTCATTCACCGTCACTCTGGCCATTTCTCCAGGCGGTTTCACATCAACCAAAACAATCAGTAACCTTGCCCCGGATGCTTTGACAGACGTTGTTTTTGACGCGTGGCCTGCAACAAGCGGATCGTACTCAGTAAAAGTTTATACACAACTGACCGGAGACTCCAATCCGGCAAATGATACATCCTCGGCCACCATAACCGTGACCGATGTTTCCTGGTTTTCGCTTGCAGCATCACCAAATGCTGTCTCCCGCTCATGTGCCGCACTTGTCAGCAAGTCTGGCATCGATTTTATTTATCAGTTCGGCGGTGGAAGCTCCTCATTGCAGACCTCTGTTGCTGCTTATAACGCAGCGGCCAATACATGGTCAACCTCCGGTCTGGCAGCAATTCCAACTGCCATGAATTCAGCTACAGCGGTTCCGGTGGGTGACAGTACAATTTATCTGTTCGGTGGTGAAGCATCAGCCGGGTTGGGAAAAACAGTTAAATATAATTTTTATACCAACAGTTGGACTATGCTGGCTCCCATGCTTACGCCGGTTACTGATGCTGTGGTGCTTAAGTCCGGCGATAATGTCTATGTTATTGGCGGGAACAGCGGCGCTAACGATACTGCTACCGGTCCCTCTGCTTCTGTCCAGATATATAACATTTCCGGGAACAGCTATAAATTGACAACGGCTCTTCCCTATGGTGTTGCTCTTGCGGGCGGCGGCTTAATAGGCAACAAAATAATAATCAGCGGCGGCTGGTATAACAAACACGCAATTGACAGTACGCTCATCGGACAGATTGATCCGGCTGATCCATCGAAAATAGTATGGACCTCCTCGCCACGTAAATATCCAGGTGGCCCAATTGCCAGAATGGCTTCTTATGTAAAAGGCATTGGCAGTCCAAACCCCGGAGTGGTTTTCGCCGGTGGCTCGGAAGGCGGAAGTACGCCAACTGCCAAAACATTTTTATATGATGGCAATACAGACAGTTGGAGCAGCCTGCCGGACCTTCCTGTTGCACGCGCCAATATGAAAGCGGCGGGCAGGGGTGCAGGTGAAATATATGTTGTAGCCGGATACAACGGTTCCTCACCCGTGGGAAATCTCGATAAACTGATGCTGGCACCTGACCAGTATCCATCGCTGATACTTGGGTCACCCCTTGGCGGTGAAAAATGGTGGATAGGTTCACAGCAGACCATTCGCTGGACTGCCAACCTGGTAACCAACGTGAAAATTGAGTATTCCTACGATAACGGTTCATCTTGGGCTACGATTGCCACGGTTCCCGCAAGTGTGGCCCGGAAAATATCTGTGTCCAATTTAATCCGGTCAAAAAAAATTAATGCAGGGTATGCTTCTTATACTTGGACTGTCCCGAATACACCTTCAACTGAATGCAGGATAAGAATATCCGATGCAGCCAACCCACTTGTCTACAGTATAAGTCCGGGCATGTTTAGTATGGCGGTATTGCCACCGACCTATGTAAAATTTGAGGAGAAATTTAACGGGGACAACGGTATTGCTGGTCTGCAGGCAAGGGGCTGGACGGTTGTTGATCTTGACGGAGGTGGCAAGGAAGATGCATTCTTTCAGGGCGATCATTCACCGGATGGATTTCCTGCATATGAAGGCCCTGATTCCGGATATGTTGCAACAAACTATGATGGCGCAAACAATAAGCTCATTAATCAGTGGCTTATCTCTCCACCGGTGACAGTTGCAGCAGGTGACTCGCTTATTTTTTGGCAGCGTTCCCCCGATGGCAGCGCTTATGACGACACGTTATACGTCCGTTATTCTCCAAGTGCGGATACATCTGTGGCTTCTTTCACGCAGTTAATGGATCGGTTTAAAACATCAACAAATGGATGGACCTGCTGGGGCAAACCATTCCCGCAATCAGGGAAAATCCGCTTTGCTATTCAATATTATATTGTGAATGGCGGTGACGAAGGATTGTATTCAGACTATGTTGGAATCGATTGGATACGCGTGACCGGCCCAACTCCAAGTGCAGTGACCACGGTGCAATCTGGCAAGCCAAAACAATTTGCGTTGGAACAAAACTTCCCCAATCCGTTTAATCCATCAACGGTAATAAACTACAAGTTGCCGGCGAACGGGAAAGTTACGCTTAAGATATATAACACTATTGGCGGAGAAGTAGCCACGCTGGTGAATGAAGAAAAAGCGGCCGGAACATACAGCGCAACTTTTAATGCGTCCGCGCTGCCAAGTGGTGTCTATTTCTATCAGTTTAAGGCCGGGAATTATTCGTTTACCAAAAAATTGGTTTTGATGAAATAAAAAGACGGATGAACTAATCACTCATGCTGCCCAAACTCAGAGATTGAATAGCCATGACTTTCAAGTCGTGGGATAAATGGACCATCTAAATGTTGGCTTTAGCCACTAATAGAGCTAAGATTTGTGGCTAAAGCCAATTTCAATGTGTGCGAATAATCCACGAGCTGAAGCTCGTGGCAAGTCAATTGGCATCGTTGTGTAATATGAGTTAATCAATGAAGGAATGCTTCGTGTGGGGTGTCCCTTTTTTTTTGATAATTCTGTGATTACTTTGGTTCTCCCATGAAAAGATCACGACTAACAGTTCATCAGCTTGGCGTTGCTAAGTAACTGGGGGCAATTACCTATTGCCTAACATCGAATATCATTTGTTTTTCCCTGCTTGCGCTTAGTTCCGGATTCATTTATGTTATACTCACAAAAAAACATGAATACCCTGGAAAACAAAATCACGCAACACCTTGCCCGGTGGTGGGAACCAACCGGAGGAGATAAACTTCGTTGCACTCTTTGTCCCCGCTATTGCGAGGTCGGAGAGGGGCAGCACGGTTTCTGTTATATTCGCCAGAACATAGAGGGTAAACTCTACTCGCTTGGCTACGGCAGACCCAGTGGGTTCGCAATTGATCCGATAGAGAAAAAACCACTCAATCACTTTTTGCCCGGTTCAAAGATACTAAGCTTTGGGACCGCGGGATGCAACCTTGGATGCAAATTCTGCCAAAACTGGTCAATCAGTAAAGCCAGGCTTGATGATTTGAACGCACTTGAATGTTCGCCTGAGGATGTTGTAAGGCTTGCCAGGAAATATCATGCTCCATCAATCGCTTTCACTTATAATGATCCGGTCATATTTGGTGAATACGTTATTGATATCGCGGACATTGCCCGTGATCAGGGTGTGAAAACAGTTATGGTTACCGCGGGTTATATCGATAAAAAAGCAAGGGAAGATGTCTTTGCAAAAATCGATGCGGCAAACGTTGACCTGAAATCCTTTTCGGAATCGTTTTATTACAAACTTACCTCATCGCATCTTGCCGATGTTCTCGATACGCTCAGATGGCTAAGGCACGAAACATCAATCTGGTTTGAAATCACCACCTTGCTTATACCTGGTGAGAATGATTCGGAACGTGAGATCGGTGCGATGTGCGATTGGGTCGTGGAAAACTTGGGGACGGACGTTCCCATACATTTTACTGCTTTTCACCCGGATTTCAAGATGCGCAAGAAGAGTCCGACTCCTGTAATAACATTACTCCAGGCGCGCGATATTGGCCTGCATGCCGGAATTAAGTATTGTTATGTCGGTAATGTTATCAATATCGAAGGGCAGACAACTTTTTGCCCCACGTGCAGTACGCCGCTCATTGAGCGGGACTGGCATGATGTGTTGAAAAACCGGATGGAAAAGAACAGATGTCCCAACTGCAAAACAATCATCGCAGGGGTATTTTGACATATGGCAGAAAATGGTTCATCACGTGTATACAGCAAGCCAGAAAACTGATATGAAAAGTTTTAAATATTGGTTTGTGTTGGCTGTACTTTTAGGTCCACTTGTGTTGTTTGTTTCCTCCCATCATGAAGTGGCATATGAACGTGGTGAGGACAAGTACCGTCCAAGTGATTGGTTCTGGCAGCAGCGGGCAAACACTAGGGGTGATGTTCCGTTGGCGAAATACCTTAAGGCCGTTTCGCAAAAACAACAGATGCTTGCACTGCGTAAACCGGCCGGCAATCTTATTTGGCAGCAGGAAGGCCCGACCAATATTGGCGGAAGAATAACGGCGCTGGATGTGGATATTCAGCACAGCGTAATCTTTGCGGCAGCAGCAGCCGGCGGCGTGATGCGCTCTTCAGACAACGGCGCAACGTGGGCATTGCTTACCGATTATATTCCAAGTCTGTCTGTTGGCGCACTAAAGCTTTCGCCCGATAACCCACGGATTGTTTATTGCGGCACAGGCGAAGCGAATATCAGCATAGACTCTTATGCCGGTTCCGGGATGCTAAAAAGTACTGATGCTGGCGACACATGGAACAACGCGGGCCTCGACAGCGTTCAACACATCGGGAAAATCGAAGTTCACCCTATGAGCACTAATCAAATTTTTGTGGCGGCCTCGGGTGGGTTGTATTCGAAAAGCATTCATCGCGGTATTTATAGATCAACTGACGCAGGGAAAACCTGGTATAAGACGCTGTATCTGAATGATTCAACGAGTGCTATTGATGTTGCAGTGGACCCGAATGATACGGCTATTGTTTATGCGGCAATGTGGGAGCGGCTGCGAGGCCCTTCTTTCAGGAAATCGGCTGGTATCAACACAGGAATGTATCGTTCAACAGACGGCGGCTGGAACTGGTCGTTGCTTGGCAAGGGGCTTCCTGCACCCGATGCGAAAATGGGACGAATCAGCATTGCGGTGGCTCCTTCAAATTCAAATTATGTTTATGCGCTTTACCATGCCGCCGAAACAGCTAACGGAACAACGAACATTTTTTACAATTTTTATCGGTCAACAGACAAGGGAGTTTCCTGGGCACAAATGCCGGCAGGAATGCTGCCTGGTAGTTTTTCCAATTTCGGCTGGTATTTCGGTTTGATACAAGTTGACCCGGTTGATCCGCAAAAGGTGTACGTCGGGGATATTGATCTTTTCCGTTCAACAGATGGCGGTGGCACCTGGACGAACATTACCAACTCCTATTCCGGTTCATTCGATATGCAACACCCTGATCAGCATGCGCTGTGGATTGATCCCCGGAACACCAATCACATGGTTAATGGAAATGATGGTGGTGTGTTTGAGTCCAATGATGGCGGGCAGACATGGACGAAAAAATATAACTTACCGATAACCCAGTTTTATGCATCAACCATCGACAACCTCGATCCCCGGCGCTTATACGGCGGGTCCCAGGATAACGGCACCTATGGCACAAAAACCGGTGCGCTTTCAGATTGGACTGAGGTGAATGGCGGTGACGGATTTCACTGTCTGGTCGATTATACAAATTCAGATATAATTTATGCCGAGTCTCAGAACGGCAATATAGTCAAGACCATTGATGGGGGAATGAGCTCTTTTTCAATTACCAATGGGCTCGACCTTTCAAGAACAAATTGGTCAACGCCGTTTGAAATGGATCCTGTTAATCCGCAGACGCTATATTTGGGTTCATGGAAATTGTTTCAAACCGATAATGGCGGAACACAATGGCGGGCTGTTAGTCCCGATTTAACAAGAGGAGCAAATGGCAGGCTGGGCACCATCACTGCAATAGCCGTAGCGCCTGCAGCAACTCTTGCACAACGTTTCCTATATGTGGCAACTGACGATGCTAAGCTTTCTGTTTCAACAGATGGTGGACTTTCCTGGAACGACCGGACAGGAAACCTGCCCAGGCGGTATATGACAGATGTTGTTGCCGATTTACGCACTCCTGAAGTTGCCTATGTTTCGTTAAGCGGCTATAACCTTGATGAGATCACGCCTCGCATTTATCGGACCGGCGATGCCGGACTGACCTGGACTGACATGAGCGGAAACCTTCCGGATGCACCGGTCAATTCACTTGTCATCGATTACAACTATGATGCTGTTCTTTATGCAGGCACCGATGTTGGCGTGTTTTATTCATCAAATAATGGCGTGAGCTGGAATGTACTGGGAAGTGGTCTTCCCAACTCACCGGTGTTTGATCTTAATCTTCATCAGGCGACAGGCAAGCTTGTTGCCGCAACACACGGTCGCTCCATGTTCTCGGTTAATGTAGCGAACCTCATTTCCAGAGTTGACCAAACTTCCACAAATGATAAATCATTTATTGTTGAACAGAATTATCCCAATCCATTTAATCCGGTTACCATACTTAGGTACAGGCTTCCGTTTGGCGGGGACGTGGTTGCGAAAATATATGATGTAACGGGTAAGGAGGTTATGACGCTTCTGCATGAGGTGCAGCCGGCAGGGCAGCACCAGGTGGCACTGAATGCTGCATCTCTTTCAAGCGGGATTTATTATGCCCAATTCACTGCGGGATCGTTAAGTAAAACCATCAAAGTCGTGTTGCTGAAGTAAATACGGCGTTGAATGCTCTAAAGTATCCAGTCCCGTTTGATGACTGAGAAAACATAGGCATCAACAAACTTTTCGTGAAGCAGTATCCGGTCTCTGGCAATCCCTTCATACACCGCTCCAATATTCATTGCAACTTTCTTGCTTGCCGTGTTGCCGGTAGCCATAAGGATTTCTATGCGGTTTAAGTTTAGCGAAGTGAAAGCAAATTCGATGGTGAATTTTGCTGCTGCTGTGGCAATACCTTTGTTCATTTGGCTTTTCCGTACCCAATAACCAAGGTTGGCAAACTGGTGCTCATGCCGTATGGTATTGATTCCCGTGCCACCCAGAATTTTTCCGGACTCTTCATCAACTATCAGGAAATTATATTCTATTCCCGCCTGCCAAAAATCACCTTGCATGCTCATCCATTTTTGAGCATCCTCAAGTGTGTAACCGGGATGACACCAGGGCAGCCAGCGCCATGCCTCATTAGCAGTCTCAAGCACAGCCTCCATGAATGGATACGCATCTTCGAAACGATATTGTCGGATTATGGGGGTCATGAGGAACCTCGCTATATTCCATGCCCCGTAGGGGCATAGTATTTATAGAAAACCAGAATACAAGTCCATATTAAGTTCCTTAGGATGTCTTAAAAGTCAAATTGCGAATTTCTATCCGTGGAAATCGGTTCAAATCCGTGTTATCTGTGTGCATTCTAATTCTTTTGAGACATCCTCAACAAAAAAACTTATCCCCGTAAACGGATATGCAGCTCTTTCAACTGATCATCAGAAACGGGAGATGGACATTCATCCATTAACGATATTCCGCTTGCTGTTTTTGGGAATGCGATAACATCACGTATTGATTGTTCCCCGGCAAAGATCATTGCGAGACGATCAAAACCAAAGGCGATGCCTCCATGAGGTGGAGCACCATATTGGAATGCATTCATCAGGAAACCGAATTTCTCCTGAGCATCTTCCGGCGTGTAGCCAAGCGCTTTGAACATTTTGTTCTGAAGAGCGGAATCATGAATTCTTATACTTCCGCCGGCAACTTCACTGCCATTGAGCACAAGATCATATGCGCGGGCTTTTACTTTGGAAAGATCGGTATCCATGAACTCAACATCCTCAAGTCGGGGCGACGTGAACGGGTGATGCATTGCATAAAAACGCTTCGTCTCTTCATCCCACTCGAATGATGGAAAATCGGTTACCCACAGTAATTTCGGTTCAGCATCTGGTTTGATAAGGTCAAGACGGCGGGCCATTTCCAAACGGAGCATTCCCATCAGGGAAAGCGTCTTCCATTTTGCACCGGTCAATATAAGCAGCAAATCACCCGGCTTTGCGCCAAGTTCTGCAGTGAGGTTTGCTTGCTCTTCAGGTGTTAGGAATTTCATTGTTGGCGATTCGAGGCCTTCTTCTTTTACCCTGATCCAGATGAGTCCACCGGCACCCAGTTTTTTAATAAAGTCTGTAAGGACATCCAGTTGGTTGCGGGTATAATCACCACAGCCGGGGGCTACCAATCCGGAGATCGCGCCGCCTTTGGCAATGGAATCCTGAAATACGCGGAAAGTGGAGTTCTCGAAAACATGGTTAAGCAGTTTCATTTCAAGCCCGACACGGAGGTCAGGTTTATCAGACCCATATTTCTCCATGGCTGCATCATAGGTAAGTCTCGGAAGCGGCGTGACCAATTCTTTGTTCCACACTTCTTTGAAGTATTCCACCATCAAGCCTTCAACCACTTCGAATATTTGTTCCTGATCAACAAACGACATCTCCACGTCAATCTGGGTAAATTCAGGCTGACGGTCGGCTCGTAAATCTTCATCACGGAAACATTTTACCACCTGGAAATATCGGTCAAGCCCGGAAACCATAAGTATTTGTTTATATTGTTGCGGTGATTGTGGCAGTGCATAAAACTTTCCTTTGTGCATTCTGCTTGGTACCAGAAAATCGCGCGCACCTTCAGGTGTGCTTTTCATAAGCACAGGTGTTTCAACTTCGATGAAGTCTTTGCTGTCAAAATATTTTCGGGCAATCTGGTACATTTTATGCCGCAACATAAGCGCCTGTTGCATTTTTGGTCTCCGCAAATCAAGGTAGCGGTATTTAAGGCGCAGATCCTCGTGAACGTCAATATCGTCCTGAATGGCGAAAGGAGGAGTTTTTGCCTGATTGAGAATAATAACTTTATTTACCAGAACGTCAATGGTGCCGGTAGGGAGCCTGTCGTTTTCCGTCCCTTCGGGTCGTTTTCTGACAATGCCTTCAACTGAAACTACAAATTCACCCCGAAGCACTTTTCCTTCGTGATGTGCTGCCTCATTAAAATGAGGTTCAAAAACAATTTGTGTAACGCCATAGCGGTCGCGCATTTCAATGAAAATTACGCCACCGAGATCACGCCGGGTGTCAACCCAACCGTTGAGTACTACTTCCTGCCCAATGTTTTCTTCCCTAAGTTCGCCGCACGTATGCGTTCTTTGTTTAAAATACATGAAAACCAGATTCTCCGAATTGCTTGAATGAAAAATTGAATTTATGAATTTTTAGGGGTTATTACAAGAAATCGGGGATAAAGAATGGCAATTGGTGCGCCGGAAAAGCCGCACATCTGGTTTGGGCGGCAATGGTGTCAACTTAACGACCATAATATACGAGTGTCATTCCCGCGAAAACGGGAATCTATTTAATTGGAGCCGTTTCGAAGATAATTTTAGGGTCAGTGTCTTGCGGTTTATGCTAAGTTGACACCATAGGTTTGGGGGGCAGGAATGCAGCGGGCTCTGCCTTTCGCCTTGCCTGATTTTTTCTTACCTTATTTTGTAATTCTGATTTTTTGTCGAATATTTCTTTATAGGCATATCCGGTGAAACGCTTATTTTCGTGTAAAAGATAATAAAATGATTGAACTATTTGCTCTGTTAGAAAAAGCACTGACCGGAGCGGCGGTGTGGTGCCCAACTCAAGTATAAAGAAAAGCACGAACAAAATGAAACTGAAATTTCTTCTGTATTCCTTTCTTGCAATAACACTTTTCGCACAACTTTATGCTCAAGGCAATACCAATTCCTTCTATACCATTATTATATCTTCGTCAAAGAATAAATCCGGTATGGAAGAAGAGTCAAAAGCAACAACAGCAAGAACGAACATCCCCACCTTTGTAGCCAGGTTCAACGTACCCAACAAGGGCGTCTATTACCGGCTTTGTGCCGGGAAATTGGCAACAAAGCGCGAAGCAGAAGATTACCTGTCAAAAATCAGGAAACAAATAAAAACTCCCGGAGCCTGGGCCGTGTTATTTGACGGTGAATTGGTGGCTGAAACTGCAACTGGTGTTGTAAACAACCCGGCAGGCACAAACAAACCGGTAACTGAAACACCAAAAGTGGTGCAGAAAAAAGATACTGAGCGTGCGAATGTTGCCGAACCCAAACCGGTGGCGGAAGCAGAAGTGAAGCCAATAACAGAACCAAAACCGAGTGTGGACACCGAACCTCTGCCGGACGCTACCACTGAGGGAACTGAAACCATGCCCGAAGCCGAATCGGCCAAACCTGAAGTTAAAAATGAATCTAAAGTTGAACCTAAAACTGAAATTAAAACTTCCCCGGTAACCAAACCTGTACCGAAAATAAATTCTCAGCCCAGGCAAGAGGCTGTCCAGCCGGAGCAAAAAGCTGATGTTACGCCAGTAACTTCAGTAAATCCCTTTCCAACCGATATAACCAAACAAGGGCTGTTCGTCCCGCTTGATGGGAAGAAAGTCTTGGCCTATAAAGAAAGTTATGCGTTGTTGATTGGTGTTGGTTCCTATACAAATGGCTGGCCCAACATCCGGAATATGCGTGAAAACCTGAAGGCTCTTGAAGAGGTTTTGAAAAACACCGGATTCACCACAAAAACCATTTTAAATCCTGACGCAAAAAAAATAACTGATGAACTTTCGTCATTTATCGGTTTATTTGGAATGAAACCGAATTGCCGGTTGCTTGTATATTTTGGTGGTCACGGTTATACCGTAAAGACGGTTCAGGGTGTTCGCGTCGGATATTTTATCCCGGCGGACGCACCGCTCCCGGGAAAGAATGAAGAGGATTTTAGAAAAAAGACGATAGAACTGGGGTCTTTTGAGTCCTATGCAAAGCAAATAAAATCCAAACATGTGCTCTTTCTTTTTGATGCGTGTTTTTCCGGGACGTTTTTGTTGGGAAGCAGTGCTGAGCCGGAAGATATTTCCCAGAAGACACTGTCACCGGTGCGGCAATTTATTATTGCATGCGGCAAAAACGAAAAGGAAGCAACCTCCGATCTGTTCATTAAACAATTGATTAAAGGCCTGCAGGGTGAAGCAGACCTGAACACCGACACATTTATTACCGGGACAGAACTTGCTTCTTTTTTGCAATCCTCTGTTGAAACACTTTCCAATCACACTCAGAATATCCAGTATTGCAAACTGCGAATCCCCGAATTAAATGAAGGCGATTTTTTGTTGGTACCGGCAAGCAGTCAGGGAGCTTCACCAAAAAAAGGGCCGGGAACTTCCGATAGCCGTGGTGGCATATTAAAGCAGGAGGAAACCAAGAGCAAAGAAACGGTTGCGGAGCCTGGCCAGGAAAACTCCGCGGAAGTATCAGGAACTCCGGAGGGGAATTCGGAAAATCAATCTGGCGGCCAATCAATACCGGCGAAATGAGAGTCTTGCGGCGGGTAATATAATACTGCTCACGGATTCAACGGTGAATCATTTCAAAACTGCCGTTGAATTGTGTATGTAAACCTGGATGAAAATTGCAATATTCCGGTTTCGCTTATTTGATTATCTTCTCTTAACAGATTATTAATTTTACAAAAATCGGATAATGAAAAAATTTCTCTTAGTCTTGACTCTTGTTCTGTGTACAATATCAGCATTTGCACAACTCCCTTATTCTGCACATTTCCCCCGCTGGATAAAAAACGGTTCACTCCATTCGGATCAAACATCGGGGATCACTTTTTTGAGAACGACAACGGCTGGAAAAGAATTTCTTCTTGCAGATGATACAGGATTTCTCCGCCGACTGATCATTTCGCAGGATACACTGTTCATTATCCGGGACTTAGTTCTTGCCCCTGGCGTCGCAGCATATTTCGATAGGTTTCCTAAGAAAGATTTCGAAGAGATTGTTTATGACCGCGGAACAGGAGATGTGCTTCTTTCGATAGAGGGCAACGATCCTGGTTTTATAAAATGGGTCGGCGTATATAAACTCACCTTTGCACAGAACAGTCCGTTTAACGACACTGTCGTTGCCGTCAGCAAACTTGTTTTTACACCACAGGACACTTTTTTGAAATACACTGCCAGTAACATTGGCTTCGAGGGGTTTGCAGCAGATGAAAACTATTTTTATGCTGGATTGGAAGGCTTTCAGTCCGGTAAGGATTTTGCAGACAGCACATACCTTTATGTTATCGATAAGCATACTAATGCAATCAAAAAAATCATCTCTACTAAGGGTCTCGGAATACAAACCATTTGCGGGCTTTGTGCGGTTTCCAACGGCAAGTTGCTTGTGATGGACAGGAATCAGGCAAAATTGTTCTATATCACAATAGGCGACAGTCTGGATGCCCACGTTCTCGCAAATATGACTACTCCGCCGGCAATTCCACAATACACGCAATTCCCCTATACCCAGGCGCTGGAGTCGGTGACTTTTGATGATGAGGGAAATATTTATCTGGTGGATGATCCGTGGAAATCACATTTCATTCCATCTGCAAAAATTTTTGATCAATTAGACAAATCAACACAAAACAGTTTTAAAGAATTTATTCCTGTAATTTATAAACTAACATTTCAGACATTAATGAATGGCAAATAACATGGAAACAACTATCCAATACATTAAAGAAAACCGCGAACGGTATATCGAAGAACTTAAAGAACTGCTCAGGATCCCGAGCATCAGTGCCGATACGGCACGCAAGCCGGATATGCAAAAGGCTGCGGAATTTATTGCTGAAAAACTCCGTATCGCAGGACTTACCAAAATCAAAATTCACAAGACGCCTGGCCATCCTATTGTTTATGGTGAATGGATGGGTGCACCCGGCAAGCCCACGGTTCTCGTGTATGGTCATTATGATGTACAGCCGGAAGGCGATCTCAATCTGTGGAGCACCTCTCCGTTCGATCCCGTTGTTAGAGAAGATAAAATTTTTGCCCGTGGTTCTACAGATGATAAAGGACAATTGTACGTTCACATCAAGAGCGTTGAAGCAACGTTGAATACGACCGGTACGCTTCCCTGTAATGTGAAGTTCCTCATAGAAGGTGAAGAAGAAATTGGAAGCGAAAGCCTTGATCCATTTATTGCTGCCAACAAAGAACTGCTCAAATGCGATTCCGTGCTGATCTCCGACACCTCTCTGTTTGCTCCCGGAATTCCCACGTTGACCTATGGATTACGGGGGTTGTGCTATATGGAAATTGAAGTTACCGGGCCAGACCGGGATCTGCATTCTGGTACCTATGGCGGCGCTGTTCCAAATCCGGTGAATGTGCTTGCCAAAATAATTTCGCAACTGCACGACAAGAACGGCAAAGTAACCATAACCGGGTTCTATGATGATGTGTTGAAGCTTACCAAAAAGGAACGTGAAAATTTCAAGAGACTGAAATTTTCGGAAAAAGCTTACAAGAAGGAAATCGGGATTACCGAACTTGTTGGAGAAACCGGCTATACCACGTTTGAGCGTACATGGTCACGCCCCTGCCTCGATTGCAATGGAATAGAAGGCGGTTACTATGGCGAAGGTGCCAAAACAATTATTCCTTCGAAGGCCTCCTCAAAAATTTCCATGCGGCTGGTGCCTTATCAGGATCCCAAAAAGATCGAGAAGCTGTTCACAAAATATATTAAGTCAATTACACCAAAATCGGTTAAGCTCACCGTTAAAGCACTGCATGGCGGTTATCCGGTGGTGACGCCTATTGATCATAAAGCAACGGTTGCTGCATCAAAAGCTATGGAACGCGCATTTGGCAAGAAGACCGTGTACATGAAAGAGGGTGGAAGCATTCCCATTGTTGCCACGTTTGCAAACGAACTTAAGGCTCCAACAGTACTCATGGGGCTTGGGCTTGATAGTGAAAACCTGCACTCGCCAAATGAGCATTTCAGCCTTAAACATTTTATGCTGGGTATCGAAAGCTCGGTCTATTTCTTTGAAGAATTTGCCAAATAACATTATCTGGCCTTTTATTTTTTTGTTTTGAATCGTTGAAGTGACGTAGAATACAATAACGTGTCCATGGCAGACAGCTGTGGACACGTTTATTTTCCGGGACCGCCGGATTTATTTTTTCTTCATGTTGTATTATCTCTATTCAAAAGAATTACGACCGGATTAATTAGTTCATTATCTAAAGCAAAAGAATCATGTGATTACCTTTCAAACAATCGGCGGCGGTGAGGAGATCGGTGCCAATTCATACTACCTTTATATTGAGGGCACTGGGATTATTTTGGACACGGGGATGCATCCCAACAAAACCGGAATCGAATCCCTGCCCGATTATAACCTGATCGCCGATCGGCCGGTCGATTTTATAGTAATCTCTCATGCCCACCAGGACCACCTCTCATCGCTTCCTTATGCCATCAAAAAATTTCCATACGCAAAAATTGTAATGACTCCGCAAACACTCGACTTGGCACGCCTCACGCTGCATAATTCGGTGTCAATTCTCAGGGAACAGATGCAGCACGACAAAAATTTTGTCATATATAATCATGATGAAATTGATATGATGCTCCGGATGGTGCTAGATTATCCCTATAACACACCGTTTAATCTGACCGGGTATGCACATGATGGCCCGGTCGAGGTTACCGGAGAATTTACTGATGCCGGACACATCCTGGGCTCAGCCGGAATACTGATCCGTTATAATGGTTTAGCCATTTTTTATACAGGGGACATTTCGCTGCAAACACAGTCTGTGCTGAAGAAGGCAAAACTTCCCGATGGCCCCATTCAAACGCTTATAATGGAAACGACCTACGGTTCTACTTCAGAATCGCAGCTCCGTCCATTGAAAGAAGAAGCGCTGAATTTGGCCAAAGCTGTAAATAAAATAATTGGGCAGGGCGGATCGGTTCTTATCCCGGTGTTCGCATTGGGCAAAACTCAAGAGCTGCTTTCTATATTATGGAAATTAATGGAGTCCGGAAAGCTGGCCCGCGTTCCCTTATATACTGGTGGGCTGGGCCGAAAGATTAACAAACTTTATGATAAAAACAGATTTATCGTTGGCGTAAACGATACCGATCTTGAACTGGTCAAAATTCCTCAGGAGACTCTGCTCCGCTCCATAAAACCGCGGGAAGTCTTTAAGGAACCGGCAATTGTGCTTGCCTCAAGTGGGATGATGATGCAGGGGACAGCCTCCTATCGATTGGCTAAACATTTCTTAAAAGATGAAAACTCCGCAATTTTTATTGTGGGCTATACCGAAGAAACAACTACGGCATGGCGCGTCGCAAATGCCATGCGTGGCAAAACTGTTTCATTGCACGAACAGGGAGAAGCGATCCCGGTTCGTTGCACTATCAGTAAATTTCGCTTTACCGCGCATGCGAGAAGGAAAGATCTTGTCGGTATGGTTAAACAACTGGCTCCGAAGCAGGTGATTTTGTTGCACGGAGAGGAGGACGCAATCAATTGGGTCGGATCAGCAATCCTGGCATTGAAACAGGGCGTAAAAGTATTTGTCGGTTCACGCGGAAAGACCATTGTCATTCATGATGAATAATTAGCAGTATAAAGTATTCAGTTGGTATTGTTCTCAGGATAGTTGAATTTCCGCCAAAAGCTATGGCCGCTGGCTTTGCGCTGATTGATCACACGTGTATTGCAGATATTTCCGAATCATTGGGAAATACTCTATTTTGTTGTGGCAAATAATTTTTTTCGCACATAGTCGGGCGTGAGATTACAATGCTAAAGACCGAGAAAAATATCGAATCGCTTACTGCTTGGTACCGTCCGTTAAGAACAGTGCTTGTTTATGGACTGTTTGGCGCTTTGTGGATACTGTTCTCTGATATGCTATTGTTTAAATTATTTTCGGATAAAGAGCTCATCCAAAAAATAGCAATGATCAAAGGATGGGTCTATATCAGTGTTACAGCAATATTATTATATTTTCTCATCAATCGGGACCTTCATCTTCTCCTTTCGACGCTCTCCCGTTCTTTGCAGAGCGAAGAAACCTTCCGGAAAATTTTCGACGGTAATCCGCTTGCTGCCATAATCATTGATATCGATTCACAGGGAATTCTGAATTGTAACGATGCTGCCGTTGCCCTCTACGGGTATGAAAAGGAAGAGCTGCTCGGGCAGCCCATAGCATTGCTCCTGGATCCGAAATACACGAAAGGGCAGAAAGTAAGGCGGATAACACTATTTCAACTGAGTGGTAAAGACAAGCATCGAAAAAAGGACGATTCACTTTTTACTGCTGAATTGTATTACCACCGGATATCGCTTGAGAATAACGAGACTATTCTGCTGCTGGTTAAGGATGTTACCGAGGAAAATCGTAACAGGGATTTATTGAGAGAAAGTGAAAATAGATATAAATTGGTCACGCAGCTTGTTTCGGATTTTATCTATTCGTGTATTGAAATTCCGGAAACTGGCTATCAGGTAGATTGGATAACCAGTGCCTTCTACTCTATGACCGGATATACTGAAGCAGAGCTTTTCGAAAAGCATTGCTGGTCATTTATAGTGCTGTCGGAAGACAAGCATCTCTTTAACGAACTCGTCGATGAGTTCGAACTGGGAAAGACCAACATGAAAGAGTTCCGCATAGCAACCAAAACCGGTGACATGAAGTGGCTTCGTACGTATGTCAGCTATGTCGAAGAAAACCCGGAAACCGGGTTTAGGAGAATTTATGGGGCAGCGCAGGATATAACCGAACGCCGTCTCGCGCGGGTTGCACTCAGCGAGAGTGAACAGAAATATCGGCTCCTTTTTGAGAGGACCAGGGATGCGGTATTTGTGCTTGACAGGGTAAGCGGGCACTTTATAATGGCAAACGAGTCGGCTGAACTATTGACCGGGCGAAGCATCGAAGAGCTGAAGCAACTTAAAGCGTCTGATATTACCCTCACTGGTGCTGCTGAACGAAGCAGCAAAAGCGGACTCCAGCCTGTTCCTGCTCTTAGTGAAGTGCAATATGTGCGACCGGATGGCGAAGTGCGCACCGCATTGCTTGATGTTATTCTGGTTGACGAAAATACTGCTTTTGGTATTGCCAAGGATATCACCGAAGCAAAAAAAATTGCTTCGGAACTTGAAGAGAGTAAGTATTTCCTCATGAAATCTCAGGAAGTTGCTCATATAGGGTCCTATGTCTTTGACGTGAAAAACGACCGCTGGATCAGTTCTCCCAATTTGGATACAATTTTTGGCATTCCCGCTTCCTACGAAAAATCAGCGGAAAGCTGGTTGAATATAATCCATCCCGATGATATCGAAATGATGCAGGAGCATTTGTTGGGACACGTGCTCTCACACAAGAAACCGTTTGATAAAGAGTACCGCATCATCAGGCTGGATGACAAAGTCCCCCGATGGGTGTGGGGTCTCGGTGAATTGGAAATGGACAGTGCCGGAAACCCGGTTCGAATGATCGGTACAATCCAGGACATTACCGAAAGAAAAAATGCTGAATCGTCTCTCATTCTTGCAAAGGAAAAAGCAGAAGAAATGAACAGGCTGAAGTCCAACTTCCTTGCCAACATGAGTCACGAATTGCGCACCCCGCTAAACGGCATTATGGGCTTCTCCGAACTTTTAGTCGAAAATGCTTCAGGCGATGAGCAGCGTATGATGGCTGAAACAATTCATCGTTCCGGACGGCGCCTCCTTAACACTTTGAATTTGATTCTGAATCTCTCCAAGATAGAAGCCAACAAACAGGAAATTCATCTGATCCCGATTGAGCTAAATGAGCTGGTTACTGCCTGTGTTGGACTATATGATGCCTACGCGAAGAGCAGGAAAATTACTATAGCAGCAGTTCCATTCACTCACCCACTGCTCGTTGTCTCGGACAGGCAAATGCTCGACTCCATATTGAATAATCTGATCAGTAATGCGATTAAATATACCACGGAGGGAGGCGTGACGGTGTCGGTTTCTGACAAAGGTTCTGTCGCGGGTATCAGCATAAGGGATACAGGAATAGGAATTTCTGAAGAGGGACAGCAAATCATTTTTGACGCGTTCCGCCAGGTCAGTGAGGGGTTCGGAAGAGCATTTGAAGGAACCGGGCTTGGTTTGACCATCACAAAACGATACATTGAGCTCTTGGGCGGAAAGATAGATTTGGAAAGCACACCAGGAAAGGGCAGCACGTTTACTATTACGCTTCCCTTGGCTGCACAGGCTGTTGAGGTCGAACCTGAACATATCCCTTTACCCGCTGGGAACCTGCATCCCGAGAAAAAATTCTCCGCTATTCTGGTGGATGATGATGAATCTGTTGAGGACTTGGTCACATATATTCTGAAAGATTTTGTGAAAGTGGATTATACTAAGGATGTGCAAACGGCTGTCACCATGATGCTCGCAAAGAATTATGATGTTGCTTTGATCGATATTAGCTTGCAAAACGGACAGACTGGGCTGGATATTCTTAATGCGATTCATACATTGCCGCATTACAAACAATCGCCCTTAATTGCCTTCACCGCATATGCGATGGCGGGTGACAAGGAAGAGTTTTTAAGCTATGGTTTTACGCATTATATTTCGAAACCATTCACAAAGGGTGAACTCCGCAGTCTGCTAATGTCTGTGTTGACCAAAGAATGAGAAATCGGCAGGGCGAGCAGTCACTGGTTACGTAAGGTCATTCTCAATTGGCGGTAATCAAAGGCAATGCTTACATCGGATTTATCGGGACGCAGATTATGGTGGCTTACTATGCCATGAAATGTTCTGTACGTTTCCGAAAATTTATAGGATGCGATCAGAACATCAGGGATCGCAAATCGTTCACAAAGCAGATTTAAAAGCTCCATTACAGCCGAATATTGTTCTTTGGTATAGGCTGCAAAACAGTGATATCCCCGCCATGGTTCTGGTAATGTAACTACCTCTCCTTTGTATTCATTTCGCCTGTCGTTCCACAGGAAAATATCTTGACCCTGTCGCTGTTCCTTTATCAGGCCGCCTTCATTCACTATTTCAATTGCAATGCTTCTCCTGTTTTGCCAGATCGTGCTTCCCGTTCCGATATGATAAGCCCAAAATTTTGGATCGAACAATTGAAATATCGTGCCATCCTTTTCAACAATGAATGCGGAGGCAACTCTCTGTTTGCCTTTGTCGTTCCTCCACCAGTTTTCAGCACTCTTTGCGGATGATGAAACGGTGTGGTGAAGAACTATCTGGCGTTTTGCAAATTCTTCTCTGCAGAATTCATTAATGGGGAAACTGATTCGTTGTATATTCATCTTAACATCAACACTAATATTGCGAGAGCAAGGATGGCCGTAACGGCACCGGTGGCAAAGGTGTTATACCAGGGCGAAGGCTCATAAAAGGTTTTTTCAACAACCCGTAATAATGTGTCGCATTCCTCAATGGTTTTCTGCTCATAGCTTCCGGAATAGGTCACTTCGGGTGGTATGCTGTCAGTGGGCAAACTAATTTCAAGAGCCAGGGTTAAGCCTGAATCACATATGGTAGTGGTATAATGCCGGACTGTATCGTTGAGCTTTTCAAGAGTGCTTTGCCTGTCTTCCGCGATTTTGGAACCGAACCCCTGATTTGCAGATTTGCGAAATTGCCCTTTGCCGGCAATTTTTATGATCTGTTTCGTGGTGACAATTTTCCCCGGAATCATAGTATCGTGTGTTATCACAACCGGAGCCCCTCTCGAGGAACTGGACAAAGAATGTTTGCCAAGCTTAAGGAAATAAATCAGAACGATGCCTGCAACCACAAATATAATTGCGGCGACAAACACAGACGTTGACTTTGTCATTGTGACTGGCTCCTTTCCTTACCGGAAAAATGCTCCAAAACGTTGCTGCCGAAGAACAGTCCGCAGAGTACTGAGTAGGAGGCTGCAAGCTGGAATACAAATGACGGCAGGTTCACATTGTCTGGGCTCACGCGAAAAACTGCAATAATCACCACAAGCGTGAATAGAGAGCAGGAGATAATAAATCCGGAATATTTTCTGTTTCCAGGTAATGGTTTCATTTTGTCCTCGTACTATTGACCGGAAGGAACAGGCGCTTCAGAATGGGAGATTTGCGCCCCGTCCTCCCGGTCTGGTTGATTAGGAAATAATGATCCCGGTCAAGCGGGCTGCTGCTTTGTCATTAAGCAAAACCGGGGCCGCATCCATCTCTACCTTATGAGTATAGAATGGCCCAACAAGTCCCAGGTCTTGCACTTCGACACCGACATTGGTTGCGATCGTTAGGTCCGCACGTTCGCCAAAACGGACTGCATAAATGCTTGTTGTATTGGCTGCGGTTCCCATTGCTTCGTTGTGCGATATGATCCGGCTGCCGGTTTTGTTATAGCCGGCAGATAGCAGCGGTACACCGTTGTATAAGCGTAACGGTTCGCCGAATTTGTTTGACTGGATCGTAATGAACTCTCTCGCGATTGAGTTCAGCCGTGAAAGTGTTCGCCCATCCATGAAGAGCACTTCGGCACCGCCATCAACAGACTCAATCAGTGTGTCAAGAAGCTCCAGGAATTTCTGCTGTCTTCCTTTTGCGGCATCACTGTTGCCTGTGTCGATGCTCAGACCGTTCTGTGCTGACGGAATGACCTGTCCTGCAGCAATTAGGTTTTGAATGCCGTCAAACTGGTTGCTGGTGCTGAGTGAGTTTCCGTTAAAGAAATAGTTTTGAAACTGCTTTCCCAGATTCACGGCAAAGTTCATCAATTCGGATGCCCGTACCGAGCTGATATCGAAACCACGGCGTTCATGTGCCTGGTCTACCTGAACCTGATCGCCAAGGATGCGGAGAGCGGGATTGGTGTACTCAGGGGAAATGGTGTTGAATACATAATCCGAATCCAGATCCCGGAACTGACCGCCGCTTGCTGTTGCGGCCTTTCGCGCGAATTCAGCGTTGCCATGCATAGAGTAAAATTGTGCATATTGCAGCACAGAACTTCTTTCCATCATTTTGCTGACAACGAGTTGTGTTACTTCATCTTTCGATGATATTTCATAAAGTTTCATAAGAACCTCCGTAATGAATAAATAGTATGAATTTAAATGAGCACTGTCTGTTACTGAAAGAACCTCAGGTGCGTATCAGCGTCTGTGCGGCAAATATTTTCCGCAATTGTTCCAATGCGCTGACCGATCCGCCGGTTTCTCGTGCCGGTTTGGAAACAAATCGTTGAAGCTGAATTTGTTTTGGCAGTAATTCGATGAATTGCGTAAACAACGAAAGTGTCTGACTTTCGGAAAACTGTTGCTGCCCCTGCGAAACTGCCGCGTTAACTGCATCAAGCAGGAGTTGTTTCTGGGCGGGCGTTAAATAACCCTGTTCCGTTTTGTGCTCTGCAAATTGGCAGAACTTCTGAATGTCTGCACCGGTCACCTGTTGCGTGCTTTGTTGAACCGGTGACTGGGCATTTGCAATTGCCGTAAGCTTTTCCTCCAATTTTCGCAGGCGTTCCAAGGTGTCTTGAAGTTGCTTAACCGGAGTTTCAAGGAGTGGTGGGAACAGTTGCAGTTCTTCGCTGGAAAACTCATAGGCAACAGCTTCGGGCGCAGAGGCAAATTCGGCTGTCTGTAAGCCCTCTATTGCGGGTGCAGCCGCCCCAAGAAAACCAACGTGCCGCAGTTTATTCTCCGGTGTAAGCGCGATACTTACTTTTTTATAACTTCCCTGGCGGACAAGCTCCACAAATTCAGGAGCCAGTTGTTTTGCCTTTGCCAGGAGCTTGTCGCCCGTTCGCTTTACTGCTTCAATCCAGCCATAAGCAGGTGCATTCAGCACGGGGTGACCGATTACAACTGGTGCTTCATAGAGCGAGGCATCATACCCTGCTGCTATTGCATCAAGATCTGATTCCGTCCATTCCCGTGTTACACCATTTGCATCAGTATGAGTTCCGGTTCGGAATATTTCAAACCATTCTCTCATAGTCATTTCTCCTTTCTTAATTGTTGTTTGAGGACATTGTTTAATTACGCAAGCAAACTTAGCGGGTTAAGCGTGTGGACTTCCAACGCCCTGTGCAGAAAATGGTGCAGTGCACGCCGCACGATGTTGTGCACTGCATGGTGCACTGCTATGCACGGGGTGCATTATGCATTGTGCCATTTTATGCACGGGGCGCAAGACTTCAGCTGCACCGGCACGGTATATTTGCTCAAACAATTGAAAGGAACACGCAATGAAACTTGATCCGGAAATCCTGAACCTGATAGGCAACGGCAGTATAGCTGTTATCGTATTTGTTATGTGGTATCTCTCATTCAAACAATTTAACCGGCAACAGGAAAAGGTTGCCAGGACCAATCAGGAAAATGTTGAAAGAATGTTCTATCTCATGGAGCAGGATATAAAGTACAAGGAAGTATTAAATGGCATTCTTTCGCGGGTAGAGATCAAGCTGGACGTCCATATGCAGGATAATGATAAGGAGCGCGGTTAGCAATGGTTTTCCGGCGAACCGCTCCTGCACATCCCGATGCAGCACTATGGGTCTGTCAGATCAATAACTCAACAAACCGAAAAGACATTCGAAAGAAAGAACCATGAATCCGACGACAATTGAAATTGATAGTCCAAACAATCAGAAGGGGAAAGAACAATCCTTTGGGCAACCGGAAGCCGAAAAATTACGTGCTGATGCATTGGAATTGCTGAACGAGATAATTGTTCGCACAAAGACTGATATTTCGGCTGTAAATTTTATCTGTATTGTCCGTGGGTTTTCAGCATTAAAGGCCGCCGATGAACTGGTGCGCAAATATTCACCCAGAACACCTGCCAGGAAAACCATTCCGCCTGAAGTTATTGCACAGATTGAAAGAGAAGTACTGGGAATTAATCGTGAACCAACAAAAGATCAGGAAATGTGTGATGAGCCGGAAAAAAGGCTCTGAAGTAATTCCACATCTGGATAGTAAGCTTTTTCTGCCCTATCAGTTGGACTGGATACTCGATCTCGCGAAAATCAAAATTTGGGAAAAATCACGTCGGATAGGAGCGACCTACGCGCAAAGCTATGAAGATGTATACGACATGCTGAATGAGCATTATCCGGCTGTATGGTTCAGCTCTGCCGATGAAACGGCAGCAAAGGAATATATCAGGTACTGCAAACTATGGGCAGATATGTTCGCTATGGCGCGTCCCGATATTCAGTTCATGGAAACAAAAAATGCTTTGGGCATGTTGCAATTGCAATTCTCGAACGGGAAACGCATCACTGCGCTTACCAGTAATCCAAAGGGTTTCAGAAGTAAGGGCGGGAAGGTTGTTCTCGATGAATTTGCTCATCATGACCGGGACACCGAAATGTGGAAAGCTGCAAAACCTGCAACAACCTGGGGCTATCCCATTCGTGTTCTCTCAACGCATAACGGACAGCAATGCCTGTTCTACCGCTTCATTGAGGAAATACGTGCCGACAAGCTCTGTTGGAGTTTGCACAGAACCACCATTTATGACGCTGTTGAACAAAAACTGGTGGACGCAATGCAGGGACGAAAGGTGTCCGAAGAGGAACGAAATAATTGGATTGCTGATCTGCGAAAGAACTGCTTCGATGATTCCGTTTGGAAAGAAGAATTTTGTTGCATTCCGGTGGATGAAGTGACCGCATTTCTTTCCTACGAATTGATACGGTCATGCGAAGAAGAAGTGCTCACAACCGATGGGAAATTAACTTTGGGTAAGGAGTTTTATGTGGGCATTGATATCGGACGTTTTCGGGATTTGACTGTCATTTTCGTAATCGAAAGCACAGATGATATTTTTATAACCAGGCAGGTCCACACCTTAAAGGGAATGAAATTCGAAAAACAAAAAGAGTTCATTTTTACGCTGCTGCATCGCACAGGCTTTCGGCGGTGCGCAATTGACGGTACGGGCATTGGGATGAACCTGGCTGAGGATTGTGTTGAAGAATTCGGCACGCACGCTGTTGAGGTCATTGGATTCACTGCAAAACGCAAAGAACAAATGGCCTATCTAATACGAAAGCACTTCGAAAACCGGACGATCCTCATCCCTCCCGACGGCGCATTGCGGGATGATCTGCACGCGGTCAGAAAAACGATCACCATTGCGGGGAACGCCCGCTTTGAGGCCAATCGCTCCGAAACCGATTCACATGCAGACCGCTTCTGGGCGCTTGCCCTGGCGTTGACTGCTACGGACACTGTGCGTCAACCGTCGTTGCCTGTTTCAAGGCACAGCAAACCCCGGAGTAAATCACTTAAAGGCTATCTGTAATTTATTTTATCAACAAGCAAACAGGAATACTTATGAACACAAAATTATTGTCAGCCGTTTTTACAAAACGGGAGCCGCATCTTCTCTTTTCCAAAATGGTGCAGATACTCCCTGACCCCGATCCGGTATTGCAAAAAACCGGCAAACAGATCGAAACCTATCGTGAACTCACTTCCGATGCACACGTGTTTGCAAACATGCAGCAGCGGAAAGCCGGAACGCTCTCACTCAAATGGGAACTGAAGAAGCAGGGGAAGGCACAAAACTATGACTATGCCGCCGGGCTGCTTCGCGGGTTGGATATTGACACCTTGCTTTCTAATATACTTGACGCCGTATTCTATGGGTATAGTGTCCTTGAGATCATGTGGGAATACCGGGATGGGCTTTGGTATCCCGCAACTGTTGAAGAGAAGCCCCAGGAATGGTTCTTCTTTGATGATGAGAATAATCCACGTTACCGGGGTGAAGCGGCAAGCGATGGTGTGATCCTCCCGGAAAACAAATTCCTGGTAGTTCAGCACCAGGCAAGCTATTACAATCCCTACGGCGAAAAAATTCTAAGCAGATGTTACTGGCCGGTCACCTTCAAACGCGGTGGCTATCAATTTTGGGTCACCTTTACTGAAAAATATGGAATGCCCTTCCTGTTGGCAAAACAACCGCGCAGCTATACAAAGGAAGAGGCTCAGACGCTGTTGGATGCGCTTGAAAAAATGCTTACGGATACGATGGCTGTGGTGCCGGATGATTCCACCATCTCGTTCCTGGAAGGCTCCCGTTCCTATTCAAGTGACGTCTACAAAAAGTTTCTGGATTTTTGCAACAGTGAGATATCAAAAGCAGTGCTTGCACAAACACTCACCACGGAAATACAGGAACGCGGAACGTACGCAGCGTCCAAAACCCATCTGGATATTTATCATCATCTTGTGCAGGGCGATAAACGCCTGGTCGAGAAAACCATAAACCGTCTGCTTGAAATTGCATGCCGGATTAACTTCAGCCAGACAAACAATACCGATCTGCCGGTGTTTGCATTATATGAAGAAAACGACGTGAATAAGGCGCTGGCGGAACGTGACGAACTGCTTATCAAACAAGGCGTGCATCTTACTCCGGAATATTATAAACGAAGCTATAATCTGCGCGAGGACGAATTTACGGTAAAGTGAAAACCGGAAAATCTATGCTGTTAATGAAAAAACAAATATATTTCCAATAGTAAGTTATTCACTTTAACACGGCGACGGTGTCCCCTGTAGAGGAAAGTGTTGTTTCGGGATTTTGTGCGAGAATAGTCAACGTTCTTTCACGGGCCTAAACATATCCGCACATAGGTCTGAAGCCGCAAGAAACCAAATTTTCGGAGTTACGAATTGAGTCATAGTCATCACCATCACGAGCACGCCGGTTCCGGCAAGAACATTGGTATTGCCATTGCATTGAATGCTATAATTTTTGTTGTTGAGCTTGTGGGTGGGCTGCTCACAAATAGCCTGGCACTCATTTCTGATGCGATGCACAACCTCAGCGATTTTTTCGCGCTGATACTTAGCTATATTGCGGCCAAAGTTGTAAGGTGGGATTCAAATCATAAAAAAACCTATGGTTATGTACGCGTTGAAATTCTGGTGGCATTTATTAACTCAGTTTCACTCGTCATTATTGGCGGCTATATAATCTATGAAGCAATACAGCGTATCAACCACCCCCAGCCGGTGATGGGGCTGTGGATGCTGATTATTGCAACCATAGGGTTTTTGGCTAATGGTTTTGCCACCCTACTGCTAAAAAGCAACGCTGATCACGATCTGAATGCGAAAAGTGCTTACCTGCATTTGCTTACAGATGCCATCGAATCGCTCGCTGTTATCATTGTCGGAGCATTGATCTATTGGTTTGGCTGGAACCTGCTCGACCCCATCATTTCAATTGGCATTGGGATATTCATCATCAGAAGCGCATGGAATATAGTTCTTGAAACCGTTAACATATTGACAGAGGGAACTCCCTATGGTGTTGATCTTCATGCAGTTGCAGCAGCAATTGAAACATTCCCGGAAGTTAAAAGCGTCCACCACCTTCACGTATGGAGCCTTTCCTCGAGGTTAAAAGCGCTAAGTGCGCACGTCGTGGTAACGGATGATCTGATAAGCAACAGATGTAAGTTGCTTCATGATATTGAAGAGCTTCTTGAGCACCAGTACCATATTAACCATCCAACCATTCAATTTGAAACTGACGAATGCGAATCACAAGGATTGATTGTAAATACTCATAGTCATTAACGCGTCCGCGACTAAAATAATAAGCAGGGTATAACTCGCAATGAGAAAATCAGTTATTTCCTTTTTTCTGTTAAGCAGTGTTCTCTTTTCACAGCCTGATTCTGTTGAGGTCACCTTTAGGTATGCTTCCCCATCCATCAAATCATTTGCCATAGCAGGCAGTTTCAACAGTTGGACTCCTGCTTCCTACCATTTGAAACGCGATTCGGTTAACTGGCAAATCAAACTTAAACTCCTGCCATCCTACTATTACTATAAATTTGTCGTTGATGGGAATTGGATTCCCGATCCTTCCAATCCGCAGAGAGTAAACGATGGCGGTGAGAGTTTCAACTCCATTTTGAAGGTGGGCAATCCACCTGTTCCCAGGCGAAAGGTGAGCAGCGTTCCCTTTCCAAAAGACAAATTCCCCATCCCGGTTTTGGCTGCGGATACCGGGTTCGTCAGTTTATACTATGCTGCACTGCAAATGGCATGGAATAAAATAGCAAACGGGACCAAAGAAAATGGCTTTTCACAAAGCTATATGGATGAAGGATTCAATGAGCTTATCTACCAGTGGGACACGAATTTCATGGCCGCATTCGGCATGTATTTCCCGGGACTTTTCCCGGCAATGGAGTCATTGGATAACTTTTATAACAAGCAACGTGAAGATGGCTATATTCAGCGGGTCTATTGGGAAAGCAATGGTAAACCTGCTGCGGACCCGACAAGAGAAGAACCCATGGTAAATCCTCCGTTATTCGCCCAGCTCGAAGCCCGTTATTATCATCTCACAGGAGATACATCACGGTTGGCAAGAGTCTTGCCTGTGCTGGTCAAATATTTCTATTGGATTGAAAAGAATTGCCGCTCCGTTCATGGTAAAGGGCTGTATTATACTTCTCCACTCGGGAGCGGTATGGATAACACGCCCCGGCCGAATGTTAAACAAGCAGCCTATATCGATTTCTCCTGCCAGCAGGCGCTGGCTGCAGGAAGTATAAGCGATCTGGCACGTGTCCATCGCGCTACGGAATTGGTTAAAGAATTCGCAAACCACCATAGAAGGATCGCTGCCGATATCAACAGGTATTGCTGGAACACGAAAACAAAGTTTTACTTCGACCTGACACAAAACGATACGATGAGCACAACAAAACATATTGGGGCATTCTGGGCATTGATGGCAGACGTAGCCGACAAACAGCGGGCGAATCAATTAGTCTCACATCTTAAGAATCCGAAGGAATTTTGGAGTTCCCATCCCATACCTGCCTTATCGGCAGATGACCCTGCCTATGATCCCAAGGGTCATTACTGGTTGGGAGGCGTGTGGGCTCCAACAAACTATATGGTACTGCGGGGTCTCGATAAATATGGTTTCTCTGGTATTGCAGATACTATAGCACTCAATTATCTGAGAAACATCGACGAGGTGTACAGGAATTTTTCGCCAGCTGAGAACAGCGTTTGTTTTGAGGAGCGGTATGCTGATGGCTACCACACCATATGGGAATGTTACTCACCCGAATTCTCCGCACCTGCCACCCGCTGGGACAATACGTATTATTCCAGACAGGATTTTGTCGGATGGTCCGGGCTCGGCCCCATTGGCATGCTATTCGAAAATATTCTGGGATTCGCGTTTAATGGCGATATTAATGAAATATCCTGGCGCCTGCATAGGAACGACCGTCATGGAATTGAGAATATTTCGTTCCGGGGACAAAAAGTAAGTTTGCTGGCAATCCCATCCAGGGGTGGAACTGAAATTACTGTTGAGTTCGAAAAACCATTCAGACTGATCGTGAGCCGGAATGGAAACGTGCACAGATATGAACTCCCCCTTAATGGTTCCCGGAAAATGGTATCCCCAAGACAGATTGAGGTTATTGATTTACCGCGGGAATAACGCGGGTGCGAAAAGGTCTTGTAAAATAAGTACCCTATTCCTCTGTCAGTGTTTCTGCGTTTAGCAAACTGTGCGGCCTGACATTTGGCGATTAAAGACAATCGGTTTTATGCAGATGCGGATCCTTTTCGGGTCAGCCCTATCTCAATTTTTATGTTTTTGATTTCACAGGAATCCCTTATCATTACACTCCCTGATTAAAACATTAACCCGGAGTAATGGATGCTGCTTCATCAACAGTTTGTGCGGATGGCAAAAAAATATGAAAAAAAGCTTGCCATAATAGACAGGACTCTTAACCGTCGTGTTACCTATAAGAATGCGCTTATTGGCTCATTGATTCTTGCAAAGAAATTAGATGTGTATGACCCGGGCTTTATTGGTATAATGCTTCCCAATTCTGCTGGGGCGGTGTTGGCAATACTCGGTACGCTTATGAGTGGCCGCGTTCCGGTCATGATCAACTATTCAACCGGGGCCGCGGCAAACTGCATCTTCGCACAAAAGAAATGCGCCTTCAAAACAATCGTCACCTCACGCGCGCTTCTGGATAAAATTGGTTGCCCGCAAATTGAAGGCATGGTGTATATGGAAGATATTATGGAGGGCCTGTCTGTTTTCGATAAGCTTAAAGGTGCACTCAAGGCTGCACTTCCGGTGGAAATGCTGTTGCGCAGCATTCACAAGGGTGAGGAAGATGATACGCTGCTCATTCTGTTCACCAGCGGCAGCGAGAAAGAACCCAAAGGCGTTGAGCTTACTCACCGGAATATTTCCTCTAACTATAATGCACTGATCAAGGCATTCACTTTCACAGCCGACGATGTTTTCCTGGCAAACCTTCCCTATTTTCATGTGTTTGGACAGACGGCAAACCTTTGGGTGCCATTCGCAACCGGGATGACCATAGTTACTTATGCAAATCCCCTGGACTTTAAAACCATTTGTGATATCGTTCGTGAGGAGAAGGCTACCATTGTCGCCGGAACTCCAACCTTTTTCTGGGGTTATCTGCGCAGTTCCAAACCGGGTGACTTTGCCTCTGCCCGAATCCTCCTCTCCGGCGCTGATAAATGCCCCGATGCCTTGCGCGAAGGATTTAAAACCAAGCACAATAAAGTCCTGCTCGAAGCGTATGGTACCACTGAAACAAGCCCTGCAATCACTGTTAACACCCCTGAGTTTAATCGTCCCGGAAGTGTGGGCAGACCAATAGAGGGTGTGAAGGTTATCGTGGAAAATTATGAGAATGGCGACTTGTGCGGTGAAGGAGAAATTGGGAAAATTCTCGTGAAGGGTCATAATGTGATGAAGGGGTATTTCGATGATTTTGAACAGACCGCATTAAGCAAGCGTCATGGGTGGTATGACACCGGCGACATGGGCTATATGGATGCGGATGGCTTTTTATGGCATGTCGGCAGACTGAAACGTTTTCTCAAAATTGGCGGCGAGATGGTCTCATTAATTAAAGTGGAAGACGTGCTCGAAAAACTGCTCCCCCCTGATGTTGAATGCTGCGTGGTCGAAGTTCCTGATGCAATTCGTGGTGCGCGCATTGTTGCTGCCGTTACTCAGCATATTGATGAAAAAACAACATTGAGCAGAATGGCCGAAAAGCTTCCCAATATTGCTATCCCTGCAAAGTTTGTAATTATTCCGGAGATGCCAAAATTGGGCAGTGGGAAAATTGATTTCAAAACCATTACAGAGCAGGTAAGGGACATAGTGCAGGGAAGATAAAAAGCATTCGGACAGTTGTGGATGAAATGACAAGAGGCTGTCACATGAGTTGATGATCAACTTCTGCGACAGCCTCTTCACTTAAATTGTATTACCCGTTAGGGAATACAGGAAAGAATCTGCATTTGCTATTTTTCCGTTGTCTTTGGTGCCGGAGTCTGCTTTTGTGCTTTAGCTGTTCCCAGGGGAGATTTCTCACCAACGAAATTAAAAGCATTATTATCCGTATACAACAAGTCATTGTTGTCAACAAACAATGAGCCGTCAACATCGGTTGCCAATTGACCGACATAACTTCCGGTCGCGAATCTAAATGCATCGTTATCGATCATCAGCAAGTCATTGTTATCGATGTATTGGCTCTGATCAATATCGCCGGTGTACAGGCAATACTTCCCATTCTTTAAGGTTTGGTTTGAACCATACGCCTGAGAACCTGCAGAAGTAAAGTCATAGCTTAGTGAATAACCGGTGAAACTAAGGGGTGTTGCTGACCAGGTTTTTATGGTGTTTCTGCCTTTTACCATAATATAATATGGCGTTCCATTACTCAGCCCGGTGAGCGAATAGGTCAACAATCCTGCCGTTGAATTAAGAGCCTTCGCTGACGTGATCAGTGCAAACGGTGATGAGCCGCCATGGATCTCAACGGTGAATGTATCCTGTTTTGTTACAGACCCGTTCCAGTATCCTTCATGCAGGGCAGTCAGGTTGAGTGTGAAACTTGTATGCATCAAAGGACGGGCAGAATCTGTTACAGTAAACCAACCCAGGGTGGTGACCGGTGCAGCAGTAGTGCGGCTTGACGTGGCATCCTGATAAGTGGTACCAATCATAGTCCATGACGAGCCATCATTGGTGCTTTGATACGCAGCCGTTTTTGCAAGGTTGATACCGTTGTCTTCTGCTGAAAGCCAGGTAAAGCTCAGTGAGCGGTTAATGGTTCCGGTTGCAGTTGTTGAGAGCTGCCATTTCCGGTTAATGCCTGATACGCCGTCAACCGTTACTGTGCCGGCTGTGCCACTAACGCGCTTAACTGTTACAGAACCAAGATCATTCCCGGCGCTCACAGAAAGTCCGAGACCGCTGAATACGTAGGAGGCAGTTCCGACTGTTTGGGTGGTTTTCACTGTCCCGACAATATAGTTTGTTGAGGTCTCTCCTGTTATTGTCGCAGCCGCAGCCAAAACAAGCGTATCCGTTCCGGTGTTGAGTGAGCCTGAGCCTGTGGCAAAACGTACCCGGTTCGCAATGGTCAACAGGTTGTCTTTCAGTGTTCCCAGCGTAGCGCCGGCAGCACCGCTTACAGCAAGATATTCAAGGGTTGTTGTTGAACTGGCACCCGTTGCAATGGTCTGTAACGTGGAACCATTCAGAACAACTTCGCGGGAGTTGGGTGTGAACGTACCGTTGTTGGTGAAGTTGCCGGCTATATTCAGGTCAGCACCAAGTGACGTGGAAAGAGTTATAGTTCCGTTGTTTATAACGTTTCCAAGAATGGTCAGGGTTGCAGTCATTTGATTGCTCCCGTTATTCGTTGAGAAGGTGGACCCGGCATCCACGGTAAGGCTTCCGGCCATTTTCCTGGCTGTTGCAACAGCACCGTTTCCGAGATCAACGACCGTGTTGTTGCTTACCTGCACATTGTACGGATAACCTGCACCCGTGATGGCGCTGAACTCAAGGTATCTTCCGTACGTACCGCCTGTGTTATATTTCAATGTTGATCCGGTTCCATAAATCGGCGGATTGGTGTTTATGTAACCACCTGCGTTAATGGAGAGTGTTCCGTTAACAGTTGTTGCGGTGCCGAAATTAACACCGTTTGAAATGTTCACATTATTAAGCGATACGGTTCCGATTACTAATCCTGATCCGGCGAAAGTTACCGTACCATTGCCGTGGGCAAATGTACCGCTGTTATTGATCGTATCTCCTGATGCAATTGTCAGCACTCTTCCTGATGCATCACTCGCGGTGAATGTTTTCCCGGAGTTAATTATCAGGGCAGAAACAGTTGCGTTTGTATCCAGCGTTATGTCATGAGCAATGGTAACTCTTGCACCACTCGGTGGAATTGAATTGTTGTTCCATGTTGCCGGGGTTTTCCAACCACCGTTTGCAACGCTGACATAAGGGACGGTATTCATTGAGGCAGCTTCGCCGCCGCTGAAATCGCCAAAGCTGGATACAGTCCCGGAAAGCGTATGCGCGGTGGTGTTCACTGCCGCAAACGGGTTCCAGACCAGATTAGCATATTCGCCACCAATGATGGAAGCCTCAGCTCCTGTTACGTCAGTTGCTACATAATTTCCGGTCACTGTTGCGGAAAACGCTGAGATGGCTGATGAACTGAGCGTCCAATACCTGTTAAGATAATTCGTCGCACTGGTGTTCTGTGGATGTTTTGCTGTAGTAACGTTTACGCCAACATAACCGCCGGTGCCGAAGGTGCCGCTGGCAAAGTTTACTGTTACCGGAGTATATGCTGCTGTTCCGCTGGTGTTTCCTACCGGGAACGTGAACGATCCGGTTGCGCTGTAGAGTTTTCGCAGCTGTCCGGTTCCGGTCGCAACAATCATTTTTGTAACACTCGGCGTCCAGTTAACAACTGTTCCTGTCCCAAGCGTCAGGTTTTTTGAGCCCAGCGTGATCAATCCGTTTGTTAAAGTTAACTGAGAGTTAACCACTACATCCTGTGAAAGTGCAATACCTGAGGTGTTGTTAACAATCAGAAAATCAATGGTCGTGGCAGACGCCGTACCGCTTATCGTTTGCAGTGTGGAACCGCTCAGGAAAAGAGCACGCGTATTGCAGTTGAACGTTCCATTGTTGATAAAATTCCCATTCAGGTTCAGATCGCCTCCGGCTGAACCTGAAAGGGTAATGGTACCGTTGTTCGTAATGTTTCCCACCACAGTGAGTGAGGCTGTCATTAAGTTGCCGGTATTATTCATTGTTAATCCGGACCCGGCATCAATCGTTAAGTTACCAGCCACTTTCTCCGCAATTGCGGTTCCGCTGTTGGCACCCAGATCGAACAGGGTGTTGTTGCTAAGCTGAACGTTCTGCGGATATCCTGCGCCGCTGGTGGTGCTCCACGCAACGTCGCGCAAATAGGTGCCGCCTGTGTTGTATTTCAGGAGTGATCCGCTTGCATAGGTCGGTGCGTTTGTAATAATTGCGCCGCCTGTATTAACTGTAAGCGTTCCGTTAATGGTGGCTGCAGTTCCCGGGTTAACCAGTCCTCCCACGGTCAGGTTGTAGAAAGAGACAGTTCCGGTTACTGTTCCCGCACCTCCAAAGATCACGGTGCCGTTGCTGTGCGTAAAGGTTCCGTTGTTTACCAAAGAACCGCCGCCTGCGATGGTCAGTGTGTTGCCATTAAGATTAAAAGACTTTCCTGTGTTTATGGTAAGGCTGTTAATGTTAACATTGGTGCTGGGATTAAGAGTAACTGCATTGTTGATGGTCACTGTCGCGCCGACAGAGGGAACTGCATTCAGATCCCAGGTAGCAGGAGTGTTCCAATTGCCATCAGCAACGCTTGTGTATGTTGAAAGGTTCATGACGGCTGCTTCACCGGCGCTCAGTGCTCCAAATGAAGTTATGGTGCCGCTTACCTGATGAGTGGTTGCATTCACTTTGTTTAGGGGGCTCCAGGCAGTTCCGTTATAGAGACCACCATACAGTACGCTCTCTGAACCGGCCACATCCGAGGCTGCATAGGTGCCTGTTACGGTTGCTGAGAAAGCAGTAATTCCGCTTTGTGTCAATGTCCAATATCGGTTCAGATAATTAGTTGTACTGGTATTGTTGGCTTGTTTTGCCGCGGTCACGGTTGCCGTAAGATATGCGCCGGAACCATAAGTGCCACTTGCAAAATTAACTGCAACAGGGCTGTAAAATGCAGTTCCGCTTGTTGTTCCGATAGGGAATGTAAAGGAAGTAACAGTTGAAAACTGCTTTCTAAGAAGACCGGTGCTGTTCTGATTTACCATGGCGGTTGCAGAAGGTGTTCCGCCAAGTGTTGCAGAGGCTCCCAGGGTCAAATTCTTCGCGCCGAGTGTTAGCAACCCGCTGTTAAGCAGCAATTGGTTATTTACGGTCACATCCTGTGTCAGGGTAACACCGGCAGCATTGTTAATATTGAGGTTATCAATTGCAATTGTTCCTGTACCGCCAATGGTTTGTGCCGTTGCGCCATTGAATTGAACCGCTCTTCCGTTTCCGGTGAAAGTTCCATTGTTGGTAAAATTACCGGCAAGGGTCAGGTCACCTCCGGACACTGAAGAGAGCGTAAGGGTTCCGTTGTTCGTAACGCCACCCAATACCGTGAAAGTCGCGGACATTTGATTTCCGGTACCATTAGTGGTCAATGCAGAACCGGCATCAATTGTCAATGTTCCGGCAATTTGGCGGGCAACTGCTGTTCCGCTGTTCCCAAGATCAACGGTCGTGTTGTTGCTCACCTGTACGTTGCCCGGATATCCGGCGCCGCTGGTCGCGCTCCATTCAAGCCAACGGCCATAGGTGCCGCCGGTATTGTATTTTAAAGTTGAAGTGCTCGCATAAATGGGCGGGTGATTGTTATTGATATAACCGCCGGAGTTGAGCGTGAGCACGCCGTTAAGCGTGGTTGCGGTCCCAAAATCTCCGCCGTTTGACAAATTGACATTGTTCAATCCAACCGTTCCCGTAACTGCGGCTGTATTTGAAAAAGTGAATGTCCCGGTGCTTCCACTGAAGGTGCCGGTATTCGAAATGGTAGAGGCACCGCCGAAGGAAACCGTTCCGCTTCCCCCATTAAAAGTACCAGAGTTGGTGATTGTGCCGGCTCCTGCAAAAGCCAGTGTCCCGGCATTGACATTTAAGGTCCCGGAGTTTGTTAAGGTTGCATTGGCAGTCAGGTTGAGTGTTTTGCCTGTGTTGATACCTAACGATCCTGCGGCGTTAATGGTTAATGCGGCCAGGGTTACATCAGCATCAAGCGTAACTGCGGTATTTACAAATACGGTTGCGCTTGCCGGAGGCACTACACCTGTATTCCAGGTGGAAGCTGATGACCAGTTTCCTGCTGCAATACTGGTAATGGGAGCAATGTCGTAACTGTAATTCAATGATCCGTTCTTTTTATAACTCAGCGTCAACAGATCAACATTTTGGGTTCCCCAACTTGCACTGGCCACAGTTGTTGAGAGGGCATAAAATGAAATAGTTGTACCATTGGTTGTCTGCCCCGGAATAGTGGCTGTTCCGATGTGGGTGGTCCCGTCAAAATTGGTTACCTGGACCGACTGATAGTTGGAAGCGAAATTGTCTGTTGAATAACGTATATAAACTTTTTCTTCCGCTGAAAGCGTTCCGCTTACCTGAACGCTGCATGTTACTGCAGTATTTGTGGCTACTGATGTTGGGAATCCGGTAATGGCAGTTATGCTCACTGGTGCAGCAGACGTCTTTAACCAGGCACCGTTTGAGTTGGCGTAACCATTATCCTGAAATACCACGGTGTAGTAGTTTCCGTTGGCGACGGTCACACTGTTGTTGCCTCCGCCAAGGGTGTAGGATTGTACTGCGTCAGTAGTGACGGTTACTCCACCCCACTTATTGCCCCAGGGATTACCTGTCGAACCACTTGTAAATAACCATTCAGAAGTCTGTCCGGTTATGTCCCCGCCAGATGCTTGTACGTTGATTGTGGTTTTGTAGCGTTGAGTTGCAAGTCCTTTATCAACCACAAATTTTCCGTTTGTTACCTCAATGCCGGCAAACGGAAGGTGGTCTGTCGGAGGGTTCTGCCAGCCGATAAAATTACCGGTAATATTCATGCCTTCCGGAGGATAAATCTCTTCGATTTTCTTTTCTGTCTGAGCGAACAAACTGCTGATACCAAAGAAAAGAACCAGCAGTATAAAAGTACCGTAGTGTTTCATGCTTACACCTCTCTCTAATTAAGTGTTAGTTATAAATAAAAATTAATAAATTTTTAATAAGAAAAACGCACTTCTTTTGTTCTTGGGATGTCTGAATTGCGAAGTATAGCCGAGTTGCATTAATATATTACACAATAAGCAGCGTAAACCATAATTATTAAGTATTTGAGCTTAAAAACGCTAAATATGTTAGGCGTCAAAGTTATCGTTTACTTTCTTTTTTGCAGCCGCGGCGTATATGCTTCCGAAAAAACAAAAACCCCGATCTGATGAGATACAAACACATTCATGATATCTGTTGGCTGTTATCACCTTTAAACATGAAGACCTCTGCAACTAATGCTGCATATGTTGACATGCCGGTCGCATTATCTTTCGATACACAAACAGTGATAAAAATGCTTTTATCAGGTAATAGTATTTTTGGACTGTAAACTGTGACAGTATTGTAATAGTATTAATTCAGTTTAGGGAAAATGAACTGTGGTTATGTGTGCTGAAGAAAAAGCTGACTCCCGAATTGACGCAGAAGTCAGCTTTGTTTGGAATTTGTATTCTATTATATAAGATGTACCAGTAGGCCATCGCGCAGTTTTGGTTCAAACCACGTTGATTTCGGCGGCATGATCTCTCCAGCATCGGAAATGCTCATCAGGTCATTAAGCGTTACCGGGAACATTGAAAAGGCAACAGCAAATTTTCCACTGTCAACAAGCTTTTCCAGTTCCGCCGTTCCTCGAATGCCGCCCACAAAATCGATTCGCTTATTGGTTCGCGGATCATCGATGCCCAGCATCGGTGTAAGCACGAATGATTGCAATATGCTTACATCCAGTGTGTCGGCAACCGATGTGGCCAGGCTGCTGCTTGCTTTAACGGCGTCACGCGGTTTCAGCAGGTACCATTGTTTGTTAAGATACATGCAAAACTCGCTTTTGTTGGCGGGCTCTTTCTGTTTTGTAGGTTCAACGGTGAATTTTTCGCTGATCTCGTTAAGCAGTTCATCAGCAGTCTTATTGTTAAGGTCTTTCACTACCCGGTTATAGGGCATAATATAGAGTTGATCAGCAGGGAACAAAACAGCAATAAAGAAATTATATTCTTCGCTGCCGGTGTGGTTCGCATTCTTTTCCTTCAGCGCAGCTCTGGTGCGTGAAGCGCTTGCCGCCCGGTGATGTCCGTCCGCAATATAAAGTTTATCCACATTTGCAATTTCATCAACTATCAGTTGATTGTCTTTGTCTGCAACTTTCCAGATGGTGTGTTGTATCCCATCAGGTGAGGTGAAATCATACAGCGGTGTTTCATTGGCAAGGGTTTTTGCTGCAAGTTCATCAATCTTTTTGGTGCCGCGGTTGGTTAAAAACACGGGACCGGTTTGAGCACCGGTGGTGATTATGTGTTTGGTGCGGTCATCTTCTTTTTCCTTGCGTGTTTTCTCGTGTTTCATTACGATGTCGGCATCGTAATCGTCCACGGAAAAGGTTGCTGCAATTCCGGTCTGTGCCCGTCCGTTCATAATAAGACGGTAGAAATAGAACGAAGGTTTCTCTTCGGTGAGCAGGGGAGCCTGGGTCTTAATCGTTTCAAGATTTTCTTTGGCTTTTTGATATATTTCGTCGGAATAGGGATTGGTTCCGTTTGGAAAGTGTATTTCTGATCGGGTAACGTTAAGCAGGCTGAGCGGATTGCTTTCTGCCAAAGCCCGTGCTTCTTCGGTGCTGCAAACGTCATAAGGCACGCTTGCTACCAGTTGTGCATTTCCGGTAGTCGGTCGCAGTGCATTAAATGGGCGGATAACTGCCATGATTTCTCCTAATGAATTAAATTTGTTTCCCTAATTTCGGAAAATAATTTGATTTACGCAGTATGAATAGACGGTTTTGTTAATGGCATTCTGCAACTTTTCCTCTTATATTTCTGTCTCACTTATATACTATTATGGAATTATCCGGTCATTATGAAAAATTCAGTCGCACTTTTAATCATTCTGTTCCTATTGTTTACGGGAAAAGCCGTTTCTCAAAACGCTGTCGTTGATTCAATCATCACGCGGGGCATTCATCAAATATATACGCTCGATTTTGCCAATGCCGAAACAACGTTCCGTAAACTTATCAGCGACTATCCGGAAAACCCGGCCGGGAGATTCTTTCTTGCGACAATAGACTGGTGGAAAATTCTCGTCGATATTGACAATGAGGCCAATGATGATCTGTTCTTCCAAAAACTGGAAGATGTGATCTATCAGTGTGATAAGATACTGGAGAGTAACCCCGATGACGTAAATGCGTTGTTTTTTAAAGGCGGGGCTATCGGGTTCCGCGGCAGACTGCGGGCCATCCGCGAAAGCTGGTTGAAATCCGTCGATGATGGCCGGGAAGCCCTGCCCATTGTGCAGCATGCTGCAAAACTTGATCCCAACAACAAAGATGTGCTGCTCGGCTTTGGGCTGTATAATTATTATGCGGCAGTAATCCCTGATCAGTTTCCCCTGGTCAAACCGCTCATGATATTTTTCCCTTCAGGCGATAAAGCAAAAGGGATTGAACAGTTGAATGAGGTAGCGCATACGGGCAAATATTCAAAATATGAAGCGCAGTATTTTCTTATGACCCTGTATTCCAATAACGAGGGGAACCCGTACAAAGCTGATGAATACGCGACCTCGCTGCTGAAGGAATTTCCAAACAATCCTGTGTTCGTTCGCTGGAAAGGACGCATTGCCGTACAAAGGGGCGCCACTGTAGAATATTTTACGATGTTTCAGAATATTTACGCCAAATGCCTCAACAAAGAATACGGTTATAACGAAAAAACAAAGCGTGAAGCTGCATATTATTTGGGACTGTATTATAAAACATATTCGCGTCCAGACTCGGCATTGTTCTGGTTTAAGCAAACGGCTGATCTGAGCAGGCACGTGGATAAAGATGAAACAACGGGCTTTCTGGTGAACGCAGTGTTGTATGCGGGAATGATGAGTGATGCACTGGGGAAAAGAGAAGATGCAATAAGCCTTTATAACCAGACACTGGATCTGAAAAAGTATGGCACCTCTCATGAAAATGCAAAACTCTATTTGCAGACACCATACAAGTTGAATTAGCTGATGTTAAGCAGATCGAATCCCGCGGCATTCGATCTGCATTCTAAAACCTCACGTCTATTTGAAATCCAGCTCGGTTTGCAGCCGTTCTGTTTTGTCAGCCAATTTCAGTTGCTCAAGCAAATGATCCAGATCACCGTTGATCACTTCGCTGAGATTATACATCGTTAAGCCAATGCGGTGATCGGTTATGCGGTTTTGTGGGAAATTATACGTTCTGATCTTATCGCTTCGGTCACCACTGCCTACCATTAACTTTCGTGTTGCCGCTATCTCGCTTTTCTGTTCCTTCGATTTTGCGTCGAACATGCGGGCGCGCAGAACTTTCATTGCTTTCTGGCGATTTTTTAATTGCGAACGTTCATCCTGACATTGCACAACAATGCCGGTTGGCAGGTGAGTTATGCGAATTGCCGTCTCAACCTTGTTCACGTTCTGGCCGCCTGCCCCACCGCTTCTGAAAACGTCAATTTTCAAATCGGCGGGATTAATATCGATTTGCACGTCTTCAACTTCGGGCAGAACTGCTACGGATGCCGCAGAGGTGTGAACCCTTCCGCCTGCCTCGGTTTCCGGTACACGCTGCACACGATGCACACCGCTTTCAAACTTCAAATCACCATAGACCTTTGAGCCAATGATAGAAAACACAATTTCCTTCAGTCCGCCAAGACCCGTTTCGTTCAAATCGATCACTTCCAGTTTCCAGTTTCTTGTCTCCGCGTAACGGGAGTACATGCGGAACAGAGAGGCTGCAAAAAGTGCCGCTTCTTCACCGCCGGTGCCGGCGCGAATTTCCAGAATAACGTTTTTATCATCATTCGGATCCTTGGGCAGCAGGAGTACTTTGAGCTCTTCCTCAAGAGCCAGAAGCTGGCTTTGCAATTCACCTATTTCAGCTTCGGCCATATCGACCAGGTCTTTGTCCTCCGCAAGGGAAATTATTTCTTTGTTGTCCTCAATGTCTTTGGCTGTTTTCTGATACTTTGCATAGCACTCGATCAGCGGTGTCAGGTCACTGCGCTCTTTGCTCAATTGGATGAGCTTATCCTGATTGGTCAGATTTCCCGGATCAGAAAGTTGTTCGAGGATGCGATCGTATTTGTCTTTGACTTTGTATAGTTTTTCGATGAAAAGCATAAATCTCTTAAAAAATTGAAGTTGAAATATACGGAAAAAGAACCACGGAAAGGAAAAGGAACCATGGGAAGCAAAGGAAACCAGGAAAAATAAAGAGAATCACGGAATGCACGCAAAGAGAAAATGGGGAAGCTCTCAATAACAGATAAGATGGGAAGCATGGAAACAGGAAATCATTGAAAGGGTAGGGAGTGTAATGCGGATTGTGTAAATGGTTAGCTCGCGGGTACTCCGGAACAGCACGATGCCGGAGCGCAGCGAAGGCAAGTGAAGTGCAGCAGCACTCGCAGACTGGAAAAGGGCAAGTATCTTAGGTCATGACCAGTGTAATCAAACAATCCTCAGGGAGGTTTGCGAAATACCTCCTGTTCAGCCATATCCGGTGGGTTCAGTGATGCTCAGTTTCAATCTGTGGTCAAAGGATGCTCACCACCAACCCAACGGAAATGACAAAAGATTTAACGCCGAATTCCAGTTCGTGCGGTTCAAAGGGGTAGACTATCTCTCCTGCAAGCCGCACGTTATCGCCGCCGATTTCGGCAAAGAATGTCGGTTCCCAGAGTATGCCCGATGGAGTACCGGTGCTCACGATGCCGCGTTTGGAGTGAGCTTTTTGATACTGGTTGAAATCGATATAGCTGCATCGCAAAGCAAATCCGGATTTTGAGGTCTTGGTTCGCTTGCCAATATTGAGTTGAGCAAATATTTTCTTAAAAGAACCGGATTCGGTTTTTAATATGGTAGCATCCTTCCCCTCCCATATTTCATGGCTGTAGGTATAATCTTCTGCGGTTCCCTGTCCGGTTCCAAAGAACAGTTCAAATACCATATGCTCTTCAAAGGGAAAGAAGGCACCACCCATAAACTCGTAGTATCGGAAGATGTGCGAATCCTGGTAGAGCCGGTCCATGAGCACATCGTGTATGTTAAGCCGGTCGCTGCCGGATTCATTGTAGAGCATGCTGCCTGCCACTTCAAACTGTCCTAAGAATGCGGCAGCCGCATTTACGTTAACACCATTGGTCCCATATGAGGGGGCAATATAGATCTCGCCGGCTTGTTTCATAAGCGGTGTAGGTGGCAGATTGGAATCATATACAATAGTTTGCGTACAACCCGCGAAGAAGAAGACCAGAAACAGGCCGACCATGGCACTGTTAATAACGTGCGCGAGGACCAATCGCGGTTTATCATACTCCGGAAATGAACGCAGAATACATAGCTGAGTTCTCATAAAAGTGGCTCCCAATTGATTACGCAATTTAAACAAATATTATTGATCATACGTTGATTCGATTTGGTTCAGATAATCTGCAGCTTTTTCTGACCCGTTGGATTTGGCCTTCTCAAGCCAGTAAGATGCTTTAACTTTATCGACCGGACTGCCATCACCGGAATAATAACATACACCAAGAAGAAACTGGGCATCTGCCACTCCTTGTTCGGCGGCTTTAGTGATCCAGGCCAGTGCTTCAACCTTGTTTGCCAATACTCCGTTTCCAATCAGGTAATAGTTCCCTATCATTAGCTGTGCCTGGGCGTAACCACGTTTTGCTGCTTGTAAGACTAATCCGGCGGCGGTTTTTTTATCAACCTCCACACCCATGCCTTCATTATAACAGAGCCCCAGCAGATATTGTGCGTCGATGTTATCCTGATCGGCTGATTTTGTAAGCAACTCAAAAGCCTTGGCATTGTTTTTTTCGACTCCTGCACCGCTAATATAAATGGTGGCGATAAGGTATTGTGCCTGGGCGAACCCACCTTCAGCGGCTTTCAGCAGCAATTCGAGGCCCTTCTTCCTGTCCACTGGTACGCCATTACCGTTAAGAAGCATGGTGCCCAAAACACACTGAGCGCTGAGCAGTCCCTGTTCGGCAGCTTTGGAATACCACTCTGCCGCTTTTGTAAGGTTAGTGTCAGTCCCATCTCCATTCATGTAACATCCGGCAAGAGTGAACTGAGCCTCTGCAAAGTCTTGTTGTGCTGCTTTGGTGAAGTATTCCAATGCTCTCTGCTTGTCGGCCTTTATGCCGACGCCATCGTGAAGAAAGGCACCAAGGGCGAATTGTGCTTTCGCCATCCCCTGGTCAGCGGCTTTTCCAAACCACTTGACCGCTTGTTCATAGCTGGTGTCAACTCCTGTGCCCTGCAAATAGCACACTGCAAGTTTCACCTGTGCGTCAGCCCATTCGTTCTCAGCGGATTTGGTGTACCATTCAACCGCTTTTTTCAGGTCAACAGGAACACCCTCTCCATTGAAATAGCATATACCAAGTTCGTCCTGCGCTTTAGGCATTTCCTGTTCTGCCGCTTGTGTGTACCACTCTATTGCCTTATTTTTATCCACGGCAACGCCATCACCGAAACGATAACTGTAAGCAAGATTGTATTGAGCATCTGCCCACCCTTGTTCTGCAGCTTTGGTATATAATTCAATAGCTTTTATTTTATCAATTGCCACACCATGACCGAAATCGTAGCAGAGGGCAAGTTCATATTGTGCTTCCGGCAATTCCTGCTCTGCAGCTTTTTGATACCATGCTATTGCTTTTAATGTATCCGCGTTGATTCCTATACCGTATTTATAGCAATAGCCCAAATTGTATTCCGCCCCGGGCAGTCCTTGTTCCGCAGCCATACTATACAAGGACACTGCTTTAGCCTGATCTTGTTCAACTCCATCACCATACTGAAGACATTCACCTAGGGCATTTTGTGCTCTGTCAAATCCCTGGTTGGCGGATTTTGTGTACATTTCAACGGCTTTCTTTTTATCCAAAGTAATGCCTGCTCCATTCTCATAGCAATCACCAAGATCAAATTGTGCCAGCGGCTCTCCCTGTTCAGCGGCTTTTATGTACCATTCGACGGCTTTTCCCTGATCTTGTGCAACACCGGCGCCATTGTAATAGCAGTCTCCCAAATAGGTTTGTGCTTTGGCAAGTCCCTGCTCCGCTGACTTTTTATACCATGCGAATGCTTTGGTTATATCAACGGTGAGACTGTCGGCAAACTCATAATAACTGCCAAGTCTCAGTTGTGCATTGGCATCACCTTTTTCTGCCGCAGTTTTCAGCGAGTCAATATTAATTTGCGGGAATGCCGATGGAAAAATCAGCAGTAATAACAGTATTGTTAAAGGAAGTTTCATATAAGTCCTTGCTTTGTTAATACTATTGAGTATTTGAGATATCTATTTTGAACTTTTTGAGAGTTCATGTTCATTCCAAAAATCTTTTGCTTTTGCTAGGCCATTGTCGATTGCTTTATTTAGCCAATAATATGCCTGCGCTTTATCTGTTTCCACGCCATCGCCATAATAATAGCATAGTGCAGCTTGATATTGTGCCTCAGGCATATCCTGCTCGGCGGCCATTCTAAACCACAGCGCAGCTTTCTTTTTATCTTCCTGAATGCCGTCACCCAGTGCATAGCAGGCGCCAAGATTGTATTGTGCCTGGGCCCAACCACCTTCCGCCGCTTTGGTAAACCACACGAGTGCTTTTTCTTTATTGGCGTCAACCCCCGTGCCGGTTAACAGACTGGTGCCCAAATCAAATTGTGCTTCGGCAGAACCGGCTTCGGCCGCCTTTATCCACCACCCTACTGCTTTTGTAGGATCAGCAGTTACCCCCTCACCGTTGAAATAGAATGTTGCGAGAGTAAGCTGCGCATCGACATTACCTTGTTCTGACGCTTTTATTAACCACTCAACGGCCAACGGTCTATTGATTGTGGTGCCCATTCCTTTGTAAAAACATACTGCAACTTCATGTTGCGCATCGGCGAGCCCGTGTTTGGCGGCCAGCAGGAAATATTCGAAGCCTTTCTTCACATCAGGAATTATTCCAATTCCGTACAGGTAACATTTCCCCAGATTATATTGACCTGCCGCAAGACCTTGATCTGCCGCCTTTCTGAACCATTCTACCGCTTTCATTTTGTTCTCCTCAACACAAGTGCCCTCAAAATAGCAGGCCCCCAGATAATTTTGAGCATCGGCGAGCCCTTGTTCTGCTGCTTTGGTAAGCCACTCAAGCGCTTTCTTTTTATCACATGCGACTTCAAGACCTTTGTCGTAACATTCGCCAAGCCGGTACTGGGCATTGGCTTGGCCTTGTTCTGCTGCAACTGTTAGCGAATCAATATCAATATTGATTTGAGGAAACGTTGCCGGGCAGAAAATGAAAGTGAAGGCAAATAGCAGTAGTGCTTTTCTCATATAGATTTTATTACTCTACAATTCATCTGTGGGCATTTATTAAAATAAACGCCCTTAAAAGCTCTCAACATCTGATTCCAACTCCTGCAGGAATTGTTTTGCTTTTTCAGAACCATTTTTGCTGGCATTGTCAATCCAGACGGACGCTTTTTGTTTATCCATGGTAATGCCGTCCCCATAATAATAGCAAAGACCAAGAAGAAATTGTGCATCAGCCAAGCCTTGGCCTGCTGCTTTTCGATACCATTCCGCGGCTTCAATCAAATTCACAGGGGTACCAATTCCTTCATGGAAACACACTCCCAATGCAAGCTGTCCCATTGCAGAGCCCTGTTCGGCTGCTTTCCTATACCATTCAACTGCTTTTTTCTTATCTGCTTCCACGCCTGCCCCTTGTTCATAACAATCGCCCAGATTGAATTGTGCCATCGCATATCCTTTCGCGGCGGCTAAAGTGTACCATTCAATTGCTTTCTTCGCATCTTTTACGAGATCGTGGTTACCGTTATAATACCAGTCGCCAAGGAGGTTTTGTGATGGGGCGTGTCCTTGCTCTGCGGCTAGTGTGCACCAAAGAATAGCGCTTTTATTGTTGGCTGGAACGCCGGTTCCAGTTGCATAGCATTGAGCAACATTATACTGTGCATCAGGCAGTCCTTGGTTCGCAGCCTTCATGAACCATCCAAATGCCAGATCCATATTTCTTGGAACACCTTCGCCAAAATGGTAGCAGTTTCCCAGTATATATTGGGCATAGGGCACACCATTTTCGGCAGCTTTTCTGTACCATTCAATCGCTTTTTCCCCATTTGCCTGAACCCCGGCGCCATTCGCATAACAATCAGCCAGACTCAATTGTGCTTTGGGAAATCCCTGGTGGGCAGCCTTTTCGTACCAAGTGAATGCTTGGACAGTGTCGGCTGCTACTCCATCTCCGTTATAATAGCAATCTGCCAGAAAGTGCTGGGCTTTTGGTATTCCCTGTTCGGCTGCTTTTTTATACCAGTCAACTGCTTTAGTGCTGTTCTTCTGAAGTCCATGGCCAAATTCGTAGCAGATACCCAAGTTCAATTGTGCTTCGGCAAATCCCTGTTCTGCAGCTTTAGCGAAACACTCTGCGGCTGAATTGTATTCCTCAGACTTGGAATAATAAACGCCCAGTAGATTTTGCGCTGAGGGGTTACCCTGCTTCGCTGCAGTTTTCAGCGAGTCAATATTAATTTGCGGGAATATTGACGTGGTAAAAATGAAGAGAAAAAGCGCAATAAGATGTTTTGTATTCATACTGTGTTCCCATCTAAAATGCAGCATCAATAAAAGTCTTTTATTTAATATAATTCCATAGTTCATTCTTATTCCAGAACTCTGTTGCCTTCTCAAGCCCGGCTGCGCGTGCTTTGTCGATCCAGACTACAGCTTTTTGTTTGTCCTCAGTGATGCCCATACCATAAAAATAGCATACACCCAGAGTATATTGGGCTACCGGTAATTTTTGTTCCGCAGCCTTTGTGTACCATTCAACTCCTTTGTTCCGGTCCGTTGGAACGCCGTTGCCCTGAGAATAGCAGGCACCAAGATTGAATTGTGCTTCTGCCAAACCCTGATCGGCGGCTTTTGTAAACATTTCGACGGCTTTTCTGATATCAGGCTTTACTCCTTCTCCCTGAGCATAACAAAGTCCAAGATTAAACTGTGCCTTTGCGAAGCCCTGTGCAGAGGCTTTGGTAAACCACGAAACTGCTTTCTTTTTGTCTGCCGCTACACCTTCGGCGTGAAACCAGCATAACCCGAGATTGAATTGTGCATCCGCCAGACCCTGTTCGGCTGCCTGCGTAAAAAGCTCCACCGCTTTCTTCTTATCAGTCTCAACACCGTCACCAAGGAAATAACAAAGCCCCAAGTCATGTTGAGCGGGCGCCAAGCCCTGGATGGCGGCTTTGCGGAACCATTGCACTGCCTGCAACTTATCTCTATGAACACCGTTCCCTGAATAATAGCAAAGACCAAGACTGTATTGCGCTTTTGAAAATCCTTTTGCAGCAGCAGCTTTAAGCGAATCGATATTGAGCTGAGAAAATGAATTAGGGCAAACTAATAAGAGCAACAGTAGCAGTATAAAGGAATATTTCACATGTCACCCTATAATTAATGTATCTTACATACAAATGTAGGCAGTGAAAAAGTTTCTTACAAAGTATTTTCGAATGCGCCGTTATAGTTGCATGAAGGTGAACGCGGGTAAGTTATTTCGTTGTAATGTGTGGTATAAGAGGAAAAACATCCTGTCCCGCTGTCGGGAAGGCGGGGCAGAATGAAATGGGTAACCGGCCCTAGTTTAACCTGTGGCGGCGGGCAAGTGCCTGCGCCGGACGCGTGTTGCCTTCATCAATTTTGAATTGACTGATCAGGTTTTCCAGATTGACCGTGAGCTGGTTCAAGTCTTCAGCCGCATGTGCAATTTCCTGTGTGGAAGCTGCGCTCTGTTGCGTGGCAGAACTGATGCCTTCAATATTTTTACTGATCTGTTCAGAAGTTGCTGACTGTTCTTCGCTTGTTGCCGCCACCTGTGCCACCACATCAAGAACAATGGTGGCGCTGTTAATAATGTCTGTTAACGACTCTCCTGCTTTATGCACCAGTAGTTTTCCCAGTTCAACCTCCCGGGTTCCTTCGGCCATTATAGTTACTGCGCCGCTGGTTTCTTGCTGAATCTGCTTGATCATTGTGGCAATTTCTTTGGTTGCTTTGGTGGTGCGTTCAGCAAGCTTTCGCACCTCGTCGGCAACAACGGCAAATCCGCGTCCCTGTTCGCCGGCTCTGGCTGCTTCAATTGCCGCGTTAAGCGCCAGCAGATTGGTCTGATCGGCAATGTCATCAATAACCTGAATGATGGCGCCGATTTCATCGCTCCTGTTTCCCAATGCGCGAACTGTTTCAGCGGAATGCATAACTGTTTCGGCAATTCGGTCCATGCCATCAATGGTGTCTTTTACAATTTTACCGCCGTCTTTGGCTTTGGTGCCGGCATCCCTGGCTTTCTCTGTAGCATAAGTGGTGTTTTTGGTGCTCTCCAGGATGGTTTTCGTCATCTCTTCAATAGCGCTTGCAATCTCGTTTATTTGCTGTGTTTGTTCATGAGCGCCGGAGGACATTTGCTCGGTGCTGCTGCTTATTTCGGTGCTGGCGCTAGCCGTGGCGCTAACCGCCTCTGCCACTTCATGCAGTGCGGCGACCAGAGAATCTGAAACCGTATTGATCCCTTCTTTTATCTTCTGATGATCTCCCTGATAGTCGCTGCTTATTCTGTGGGTAAAATCACCGCCGGCCATAATTTCAAGAACTGCAATTCCTTCCTTGATGGGATTACTGATAGCATCCAGCGTGTTATTGACACCGGTAACAATTTCACGGTAACTCCCCTGGAATGCAGCGGCATTGCCGCGTTTCCGCATGTTTCCCGAAATGGCTGCCTTGGTCAATTCACCGGTCTCATGCACCAATTGCTGTAGGGTAGAAATCATTTGTGCCATGCTTATGGATAGCACATCTTTATCTGAACGGACAATAACTTCGGTGTTCACATCACCGTGTGCCAATGCTTTTGCGGCTTCTACCTTGAGTGCAAGATTTTCAATAACAGTTTTGAACGAATTCTGGAGCTGTCCAATTTCATTTTCGGACTGCACCGTTACCACTGAATCTATATCGCCCAATGCAAGTTTATCGGCAACGGCAACTAACGCTTTGATGGGTGTACCAACAACCCTTTTTACCATGACCACCAATATCACGATGAGAAGACCGCATAGCAGGATCGAAACACCCAGAACACTATAAGTAACGCTCGTTACCTGTGAACTTATGTCGCTTTCGTTATATGCGGTGAGGATCGTGTAGTCCCAGGGAGTGAATTTTTCTTTGGATACCACCCAGTCAGCATCAGTCTTTTCCGTTTTATCACCTAATAGGTTCGTAAGGACGTCTTCGGGTGTGTTCGTTGACTTAAATGCGGGTTTGTTGTTGTTGTTAATAAGGGCGACAAATCCTTGGTCCAGGATACAAATGCCTGCAATTGCCTCTCCGACTTGTTTTAGCATGGTCACGGGATAGCCGCAAAACCAGATGCCAATTACGTTTTGATTGGCGTCATGCATGGGTTCATAACCGGTGATGTAGGTTTCTCCCAGAATATCCGCTGTGCCATAAAAGCTTTTGTTTTCACGTATGGCGGCAATCGCTTTGCCGTTGGGGTCAAGTCGTGTTCCTGTTGCCCGTTCGCCGCCGGCTTTTTTTATGTTGGTGCTCACGCGGATGAAATCGTTACCGCTTCTTACAAATAACGTAGCTACGCCGCCGGTCAAAGAGGTTGCTCCATCGACGAGAGAGAAATTGTTCGCCTGCAAATTGCTGCCGAACTTTAAGCCCGGTACCATTTCAGAACCAACAGTTACGTTAGTACCGAGGTTGGGTGACCCAAGCAGTGAGCCTTCTTTTCTCAGAACATTTATTGATGTCTTCACGTCTTCAAGCATGAGCGTGTTAATGATGGTGAGCTCACTGGTAATTTTGGCAGCTGCATTTTTAACTTGGCTGTTGGCGTTTTCGCGGATTGCAATAATTTTGCTTTTTGTGATGAAGTAGGCGGTGAGCGCGGTTGTAATGAGCAGCAGAATAACGATAGGTGTCAGTAATCTCAGCACGATCTGTTGTCTGATTTTCTTGCGGATGGTTTCAAATAATAACATAACTCGGGTTCTTGCAAATAATAAGAGTAAAACTGTTAAATTCAATTCAACAGTTATTTTTGCGAATTGAGGTCCCCTGCTTAATCTGTTAGCCGAACATCATCTTGCTTTGCACAGCAAGATAGTGCATTTGCTAAGCTATAATCGAAACAATGGACCGAATAGTTGAACCTGTAAGATGAAAAGTGGGATTTTTGGGGGAAAAGCCGGAGCCGTAATAGTGGTTATAGTTTAGGGCATAGATGTTTCGAATAGAGCGTAAAAACGCAAACTATACCCACTGTTTCGTTTATGTATTCTGGAGAATCTGCACCAGTCCGGAAATAATGTCGCCCATAGGGGGAATTTAATTGGTTGTTCTGTCTTTGCGGCTGTACAAATGTATAATCCTGCAAACATATCTTCCCTACGGGAAACGGGCAATTTGTATTGTTCCGCATAAATATTTAATTACCTGTTGGAGCTATTCTCCGTTAGGAGATACGTGTTTGTAGCCGATATTGGCATCGCAGATACCCATTCCCCGTCAGGGGATATATTGTGCATTGCGATGATTGCCAGATTCTGGTGATGGAATATAAATTCCCCACAAAACAGGAATGCGGTTCATTACCAAAAAAAATATGGTAATTCAGCAATTGACCTCAAAATAGTTTTCTCTCCTTAGCCTGGTTCTAAAAATTATATTTCACTCCCAAATTTAATCCAAATGCACTAAAGGGAAACATACGGGGAACAATACTATCGTTGGGTCCAAGAGAACCGTTGTCATCTTTTAGGGTATATTCTTGTGAGGCGCCATTATATGTGTACTTATATTTGCCGGGTTTCCAGGAGAGAGCAGTAAAATTGATCTCGGCAAAATAGCAAAGGCTGCATGCCGATAGCTCGGCACCAATGCTTCCTGAATAACCGAATGCGAGTCTCCCGGAATATTCATTGGTCACTTCTTGGATATTGCCGTAATATGTTGGATCTAAGGGCCCTATCTTATTGTTAATTTGTGGGAATGCAAAAACAACTCCAGCTTTTATATAAGAGGTAAATAGGTTGTTATTCACTTTAAGTATGACTGAAGGTGATACTCCCCAATAGTGTGAAGTATAGGACAGTGGGACAAATCTGTTATTGTCGCTGTAGTTCCGATATTCCAATTTATTTCCCGCCCTGTAGTTTACATCTACTTCAAAACCGAAAGCCGGAGTTATCATTCTCCCGAATGCTGCCCTGAAGTCGGCCCCTTGACCAAATGACCCATAGTTATTTTCTAAATATCCACTAGACTGATTTTTTGAAGTCTGGATAATTAGATCTGTGGCTGCTGAAAAATTATAACCCACGCCTGCAGAAACGAAGTTCTGTGCTCTGACTAACGCAGTGATCGAAAACAAGAAAAAGGAAATTGTAAAAAAACTCTTAAACATATTTTTCTCCCGGGAGAATGAATTGCAAAAATTATTAAGGACTTGCAAAAAATAGAATCAACAGTCAGGGATTCTCTGTTAACTGATCTACTGTTTGCTTTGTGATGGCCTAAAGATTTACCTTTACTCCAAGCGTCACTCCAACAGCACTGAAAGGGGTTGGCCTCGGGGCTATTGAAGCTGTATTTGGGTCGGTTGGGCTAATCGAATCTTTTAATGTAAATTTAATTGAGTAGGTACCATCAGTTTCAGTAAGAGCTGCAGGTTGCCATGACAGGCCGGTGAACCCGGCTTCAACGAAATAACACAAACCGTTGGCTGCCAATTCAACACCGAACGTACCCGAATACCCAACCGCAATATTTCCGGAATAGGTGTTTGTATAACGCGGAAAATTGCTGCTGTTACCCCATATAGGCACTTGGTAGGCATCCACGACAAGATTTGGAAATGCAAATACAATACCCGCTTTAGCATACATAGATAACGGTTGGCTCTCGATTCGCAAAACAACTGCGGGAGTTATTCCCCAATAATGTGATGTAATGTATTGGGACTGGCTCACTGCGTTGGAGAAATGATCCTCATAGGTCTTCTTGTCACTTAAGTGGTAGTTTATACCAAGTTCGAGTCCAAAACCAGGCGTCATGAAGGTGCCGAAAGCTGCTTTGAAATCAAATCCTTGTCCGAAACTGGAGTATTCGTTTTGGCGGGAGATGCTTAGATCGTCAATTCGGATTATCCGTTGGTAATTGAGTTCCGAGGCTGCAGCAATACTATAACCTGTACTTACCTGCACATAATATTGCGCACGGAGTGAGCAATATGTGGTGAACAAAAAAAGAAAAAGAAAGATGGACGTTTTAGACATTTAAATTCTCCCATAATATGGTATAAGTGAGAGGAAACTTATGGAAATGGATGGAATTATGAAAATGGTTTCGGGCAATCCTCTGTTTTATCCTGAAATCACCACATTGTTCAATGCCAATGCTGTTATCGTCTCTAATACAGTCCAGTGAAAATTTATTCCTCTGATTGCGATGAAGCTCCTTTAGTATTTCCCCAAACTTTTGCAATATCTCAACAAAGAAATTCAAAAATTATTCCTTTGGCAAAATTGTTTCTTAATCGTAAAATTGGCTACTTCAAATGAGAAATTTTCTGAGAAAACCCCCAATGATGAAATACGCTGCTTTTGACCTTGAAATTGCAAATGAACTCCTCCTGGACGAAACCGGAGTGACCTATCGGCCATGGAAAAACCCCGATCCTCTTCATATCAGTGCTGCCGCATTCGCCTTAAGCGATCGCCCCGATCCGATCTTTTTCTTCGGTAAACCTGCAATGTCCAGAACCGATGCACAGGCCGTAGTACACTATATGCTCGATCTTGTTAAAGATGGTTATACCATCATCACCTGGAATGGCTGCTCGTTTGACTTCTCGGTAATGGCCATGGAAAGCGGCATGAAAGAAGAATGTGCAGCGCTTGCAATGCAGCACGTTGACCTGATGCTCTGTGTAACGTTCAGAAAAGGCCATTTCCTCGGATTTGACAAGGCGCTCTCCGGTGCCGGACTGCGTGGAAAGCAGCATGAAGGAAAACTTAAAAACGGTCAACCGGTGGATAAAATTACCGGCGCAGATATGCCCCGCCTCTGGGCCGAAGGCGAATATGACCTGGTGTTGGAATATCTTGGCCAGGATGTGCTGCAATTGAAGGAATTGGTTGACGCATTGGAGATTTCCCGAAGAATTCGCTGGATATCCAATGCCGGCAAAGAGCAGATCGTTCCGCTCGCCAAATTTTTATCGGTGAAAGAGTGTTTTGATTTACCCGAACCGGACACCTCCTGGATGAGTAATCCGCCAAAACGGGAAGACTTTATTGAATGGATGCTTCTGCCCTTATGAGCGAGTTCGTACACCTACATAATCATACTCACTTCAGTTTACAGGACGCCGCTTGTACCGTAGACAAACTGGTGCAGGCTGCCAAAAAAAACAACATGACCGCCGTGGCGCTCACCGATCACGGTGTGCTCTATGGAATTCCCGGATTTTACAAGGCTGCAAAAAAGGAAGGCATCAAGCCCATTATTGGGATGGAATCCTATATTGTTCTGGACGGCAGCCGTCTTGACCGCGGAAAAACCGCAGCACCGCAAAGCGGTTCACGCAAGAAAGCCTATCATCATCTTATTCTGATAGCCAAGAATAATCAGGGCTATAAAAACTTGCTAAAACTTTCATCCATCGGTTTTACCGAAGGATTCTATTACCGCCCACGGATAGACTTCGACACTTTAATGAAATACAGTGAAGGACTTATTTGCACCACCGCGTGCGTTGGCGGCATTGTTGCACCATTCCTCGTCAACAAAGATTATGACAAGGCAAAAAGTGTTGCTAAACAGTTTAAGGATCTATTCGGTGATGACTTCTATCTGGAAATTCAGGATCATGGCATTGAAGATGAACAGGCAATGCTCATGGGGATGCCCAAGCTCTCCCAAGAGTTAAACATTAAGATGATTGCCACCAACGATTGCCATTATATCAATCAGGAAGATTCCATCTCGCACAACATTCTTCTGCTGATGGGCGACAAGAGCGGGGAAGCCGATTATAAAAAGCTTCGCTATGGTACCGACCAGATTTATTTTAAATCCTCCCAGGAAATGGTAAAGCTCCTCGGCAGCTATAAAGGTGCCATCGAGAACACGCTCGAGATCGCGGAAAAAACCGACGTGAATCTGGATGACAAGGAATATCATTTTCCCGTGTTCCCCATTCCGCCTGAATCCAAAGCCACCAATCTTGAAGAATTTGTGGATGAGCTTGCCAGGGAAGGATTGCAGAAGCGGTATAAGGAGATCACTCCCGCAATTATGGAGCGTTTCGAGTTTGAGTTAAAGACCATCAAGGAAATGGGCTTTGCCGGATATTTTCTTGTTGTTCAGGATTTTATTAATGCAGCCCGGCGTATGAACGTACCCGTGGGTCCGGGACGTGGAAGCGCGGCCGGAAGTATTGTTTCTTATTCTCTCGGCATCACCAATGTTGATCCGCTCCCGTTCAATCTGCTCTTCGAGCGATTCCTGAACCCTGCACGTAAGACCATGCCTGACATCGACGTTGACTTTGCCGACGATCAACGCGGCGAAGTGATCGAATATGTGCGTCAGAAATACGGACAGGATTGCGTTACCCAGATCGTAACGTTCAACACACTTGGTTCACGCCAGGTGCTTCGCGACGTGGCGCGTGTCCTTAAAATCCCCATTCCCACGGTAAACAGGATCACGAAATTTATTCCCACGGATTTTGGAAAAGCATATTCCATAGATAAGGCGCTTAAGGAAGTGCCCGAACTTGCCTGGGTCAAAGACTCCAAGGACCCGCAGATACTTGAACTGATAAAGTACTCTCAGGCGCTCGAAGGAATGAACCGTAACATTTCCAAACATGCTGCGGGTGTTGTTATTGCCCCTGCAGAAGTGAGCAGTTTTGTTCCGCTTGCCTCCACCGGCGAAGCAAAAGATATTGTTACGCAATACAACATGAAAGAGCTTGAGGAATTCGGTCTGCTTAAAATGGACTTCCTCGGCCTGCGTACCTTGAGCATTATCCGCGATGCTATTACACTTATTGAAAAACATCACAAGGTGAAGGTCGATATCGATGCGATACCGATGGATGATGAAAAAACATTTCAGCTTTTTGCACGCGGACAAACAACAGCCATATTCCAGTTTGAATCTTCCCAGATGCGCGAGTACCTCAGGAAACTGCGGCCAACTTCTGTTGCCGATCTTTCCGCAATGAACGCGCTTTACCGTCCCGGTCCAATGAAATTCATCGATGAATTTATCGACCGGAAATTTGGCAGGAAGAAGATAACCTACCAGGATGCTTCCATGGAAGACATTCTGAAAGAAACCTTCGGTATTATCGTCTATCAGGAACAGGTTATCCAGATCGCTAATAAAGTCGGTGGCATGTCCCTGGCGGAAGCAGATAACCTGCGGCGCGCTATGGGTAAAAAAGACCTGAAGACCATGTTGAAGCAAAAGCAGAACTTTATTGACGGCGCGAAAGCAAAAAATATTTCCGAAAAAGTGGCCACCGAAATTTTTGCCAATCTGGAAGAGTTTGCCAACTACGGATTCAACAAGAGCCACTCCGTTGCCTATTCGGTGGTTGCATACCAGACAGCCTATCTTAAGGCGCACTATACCGCTGAATTTCTTGCAGCCAACTTAACCAACGAATTTGGCAACAAGGACAAAGTTGCAGGACTTCTTGATGAATGCCGCAAGCTGAATATTGACGTCCTTCCGCCGGATATCAACAGCCCGACAAAATTTTTCGATGTTGAAAAGGGGAAGATCCGCTTCGGCCTTTCTGCAATCAAGAATGTTGGCATTGGCGCGGTTGAAGAGATAATGAAAAAACGCTACGCGGAGAATAAGAAATTCGCTTCGTTGTTTGATCTGTGCTCAAGCATCGATACGCGGACCATCAATAAGCGTGTACTCGAGGGGCTTATTCTTGCCGGTGCTTTTGATTCCCTGAACAGGAACCGCAAGCAGTTGTTCGAGACGGTTGAAGTTGCCCTGCAATATGGCGGCAATTACCAGTTCATGAAAGAATCGAGCCACAACAGTTTATTCGGTGACATGTCCGATGAAATTCAGATGGAAGAACCCGAGATGGCCCAAACACCTGATTGGAGCGATGCGGAGCGCCTTGCAAAAGAGCGCGAAGTGATCGGGGTCTATATAACCGATCACCCGCTGCGGAAATATGAACTGGAATATCGTTCCTTTGCCGATCTCCATTTTGGCGAACTTTCAGAAGATGCCAAATATCCACAGTCCGTCATCGCCTGTGGCGTGGTGACCAGTTTACAATTGAAAATAGACAGTAAAAATCAGCAGATGGCGTTTTTCTCGCTTGATGATCTTTCGGGTTCCTGCGAGTGTTTGATGTTTGCCTCAACGTTCGAAAAATACGGCTCTCTACTTGAATTGGAAAAATGCATTGTTGTTCTGGCAGCACCCGAAACCACTGGTGACTCCGTCAAACTTCACATAACCGATGTGTACGCGCTGGAAAATCTGCGTGATAAAATGACCAAGACGGTGGAGGTGTACATTGACAAAGAACATACACACCTCGACTCGCTCAAAAAATTGAAGATCATACTGGAAAAGAACAAGGGCGATCTGCCGGTGATAATCGAAACCACCAACGGCGGTGGACGGAATGTTAAATTCAGAACAAGCAAATTCAAGGTTAAACTTTCTACGGTATTTGAAAAAGAGGTGAGCAAATTGCTGGGAGCTGAATCACTTCGTCTGATACCTAAGCAGTTTGAAAGAACCGAACCGCCACAAAGAAAAAATTATGGAAACTATCAGAAAAAACAATAATCTGCTTTTCTCCGAAGAAAATCTGCTTGACCAGATTGAACATGCTGAATATGAACTTGGTTTCTATCGGGTCAGCTTCTATTCCCGCGGCGGATTGCCGGTTAATGAAGAGACCGATACCGTAGCAAATTACTTTCTCTATCCCAGCGGTGGGGCGCTGAGGGATGCGAACTTCAACATAGTTTTTTACAGCACAAAGTTTGATATCTACAAAGGATTCACTCCGCCTCATTTGAGGAAATAACGCGTGATGCAGAAAATCAATAAAACCAATTCCGAAAAATATGTTTGGGGTGATAATTGCAGTGGATGGAGACTCTTTTCTTCCGAAGATGCAGGCATAATTGAGGAACTGGTGCCCCCGGGGAAAACTGAAGTGATGCACTCCCACACTCACGCTACCCAGTATTTTTACATCCTTGAGGGGACGGCAGTCATGCAATTCCTGGAGGAACGCGTAACGCTTGAAACGAATGATGGTATCACTGTCCCGCCGGGCACGATGCATCAGTTCCGGAACGAATCAAACACGGATGTGCGATTTCTGGTGATTTCCTTTCCCAAAAACAGATGGGACAGAATTGAAGTATAGACACAACAATTGCGATAATGAACAGTTTTCGAAAATGCCAAACGCAGTTTCGATCCGAATATAAAACAACAGCTAAAAAGTATGCCCCCAAAACTTTATCTTGTATCCACGCCCATCGGCAACTATGACGATATAACCCTCCGCGCGTTGGAAGTGCTGAAAAACGCCGATTTTATTGTCTGTGAAGAATTTCGGGAAGCACGGCGCCTGTTGTCTCATTTCGGCATTACCAAAGAGTTGCTGTCAATGAATGAACACAACGAGCAGGAAACTGCTCCGGAGATAATAACTAAACTGAAGAGTGTTCAAAGTGCTGCGCTTATTTCCGATTGCGGCACACCACTCTTTTCCGATCCGGGACGCTATCTCGTGCAGTTGTGTATTCAGCAAGGTATCCAAATAACACCGCTGCCAGGTGCAAATTCGCTCATCACCGCGCTGATGGGTTCTGGAATGGATATAGACAGGTTCTATTGCTATGGATGGCTCTCGCCCAAAAAAGAAATACGCGAGAAAGAACTGCGTGATTTGAAAAATGTGCATGAAATTATTGCAATCATGGAAACACCTTACCGGTTGGTCCGTTTGCTTGAGGATGCTGCAAAGGTGTTCAATCCAACGGTGCCGTGCGTGCTGGCATTTGAACTGACCTCGGAGAAAGAACAATATTTTCGCGGCAAATTGAAGGATATAGCTGCACTTGCGAAAGACAAACAGCTCAAGGGTGAATTTGTGCTGCTGGTCGATAATTCATAAAGGCATGTTCATCAGTTAAATCTGCATTTTTTATTGGGGGAGAGAATCCGATAACTATGCCATCCATCGGGCGTCAGTGCTTCCAGGTTTCGGCATAACCCGGGAAAATATAGGTAACCTTAACCGTGCATAGTAGAAACAAAAGCGATAGCCGACATGAGCATCAGGCATTACGGTCTCAGGCCGTCTTAAAAGTCAAAATTTGAATTTCTATCCGTGGAAATCTGTTCAACTCCGTGTCATCAGCATACCCTTTCATTATTTTGATACTGCCTCTTTTAACTTAACGAACTTGTATGCTCATTGGCGTCAAAAAATGTCACGCGCAACAGCCAACAATCCCCGGCACATCCCCATTCATAATTAAATATAACCGTTCATTCCAATTTATGCTGCTGTTTTTGAGGTTAATGCTATTTTTGTGCGATTCATTTAAAATGTGTTGTGCCCCAGGCACTGGTTTTTTTTGAATTATGGAACTGCTGGTAAGATGTGGCCCGGTGCATCTGAAAATGGTCATTTGCATGGGTTAAAATCACATTCGATTCGTTATGGTATTATTATTATGGAGTTGGGAAGAGGGCAAATCTCCCGCCTACTGTTGTTAAAATTGAAAAAGAGAAGAGATCTCAATGTTGGAACTATTTAAACTATTCAAGAGTAATGAACTGCATTATGCGCTTGAACAGAATTCACCTAATCCATTCACATCAACAACCGTTGTACGTTTTTCGATAGCGAAATCCGGACCGGTTTCGTTGAAACTTTTTGACTCAAGCGGTCACGAAGTTATGACCTTGGTGGATGAAAATCGGTTGGCAGGGAAATATGCAGTCGCCCTTGACGGGGCCCGTATGATTCCGGGTGTTTATTATTACCGGTTAACCGCCGGCGGTTATTCGGCCGTGAAGCAATTGGAATTGCGAAAACAGGGTCTTCGGGCAAGAACACAGGAATTTGCCTGAAGACTCTTGAATCCTATTGAACCATGTCGGCAAATTAAAAAGGCTGTCTCAAAAGTTAAATTTCGAATTTCTATCCGCGGAAATCAGTGCAAATCCGTGTCATCCGCGTACCTTTTTATTCTTTTGATACAGCCTCTTCATTTTTTAATTCAATAGATCTATTCCAGAACTTTTTCTTTAATATCCACCGGGACCAGCCAGCCGTATGTGTCCGCTATGTCGCCGTGCAGTATTCCGGTCAGAGTGTCGAACAACTTGCGGGCCAGTTCGCCGGTTCCGCCGTTGTTGATCTTCATGATCTTGTCTTTAAATTTCAGTTCGCCAACTGACGAGATAATGGCTGCCGTACCGGTACCGAATACATCGGTAACATTTCCTTTGTCATATTCGGAAACAAATTCGTCCATGCTGATAACGCGCTCATTGACTGTGTAACCCCAATCACGCAAGATCTGAATAACCGACATGCGCGTGATGCCGGGGAGGATACCGCCGGTAAGCTTTGGTGTAACGATCTCATTTTTCAGTGCGATGAATATGTTCATCGTGCCCACTTCTTCAATGTTCTTCAATTCAACGCCATCAAGCCAAAGCACCTGTGTATAGCCTTGTTCTTTGGCCATTTCGCCGCCTATGAGGCTGGCTGCATAGTTGCCTGGTGTTTTACACTCGCCCATGCCTTTGCGCACCGCGCGCACATAGTCATCCTGAATGAGAATGCGTACGGGTTTGAACCCTTCGGGATAGTAGGCGCCGACAGGCGAAAGAAGGAATGCCAGTTTGTAGGTGCCCGAAGTCCGTACGCCAAGAAAAGGTTCGGTCCCGATCATGAACGGCCGAATATACAATGATTCACCTCTGCCGCTGGGGACCCATTCATTTTCAACTGCAACCAATTCCTTGAGTGCTTCAACTGCTTTGGCCACATCTACGGTAGGCATGCAGAGGCGTTTTGCCGAATTATTAAGGCGTTCAAAATGTTTGTCCGGGCGGAAAATTTTAATCTCGCCGTTAGTTTGACGGATAGCCTTCATTCCTTCGAACAGTGCCTGTCCATAGTGAATGAACATTGCGGCCGGATGAACGGAGTAGTTTTCAAGCGGTTTAATGGTCATATTGTGCCAGCCAGCTTCGGGACTATAGTCCATTTCAAAAACATGGTCGGTGAAATAAACGCCAAATCCTAATTTTTCAGGGAAGGTGACTTTTTCAGTCCGGGGTTTTATTGAGTAGGTGATCTCTTTCATACGAATCCTTTTAGCATAAATTGCGTTCTATGAAGCCATATTTTACAAAATTTCCGGGTCATATAAAAGGGGAGAAATAAGCGTTTTGGTTTCAGAACAAAATAATGCTCTTTCAGGAAAAGTAATTTCCACAATACTTTGCGGCATCCGGATTGTTTTCGCTTCAAAGGTGTTAGTGTATTTCGGATTATGAACGCATGTTACGCAGTTTGGACTCAAGCCCGCGTTTTATGTTGCGCACATATTCTCCGGTCTAAAAACCGGAGTTATAAATATCTGATATTTCAGTTTTTCTGTAACCCCGGCATTTAGTGGCTGTTGCACAACTAAGCAAAAGTCATTGCGAGCCCGCATCGGGCGAAGCAATCTCACGATTAGCGCCTATGAACAAAGCTTTAAAAAAACAAAATTCTGCGCTGAATGTGTTATGCAACAGCCACTTTATGTCAAGGAAACTTTTGGCTTTAGCCACAGTCTGCGTAAGATGAGTTATGAAATTGCGCAGAGAGCGGGTAAAGAAGGAAAAGAGCTTGCAAAATTGATTGTGATGAATCATATTCATTTGCTGGACAGCTCCCCATTTTTCAGGGATATCCATATTATGCAGGATCTAAGAGCAGAGCGAAACAGAAGACCATGATGTCTATGGCTGTCATCCACTCGGTTCTCTCTGCGCAATGTGGAAAGATTTTCCTATTTTTACTCAATGAAATAAACTACGTAATTCGATAAGGCGCATATGGAACAGGAAACAGTCAAATATACCGTTTCAATCAATCCCGCAACGGGTGAAGAGTTTGGAAAAACCAGGGAAAATACGGTCGAAGAATTGCTTACCGCGGTTGCCACAGCCAGAGTGGCCCAGAAAGAATGGGCAACGCTGGGCTATGACGGTCGTAAACCCTATCTGCTCAAGATTCGCGATTATATCTCTGAAAATTCCGACAGAATTGCTCAGGTCATTTCGAACGATACCGGCAAGACAAGAATTGACGCGCTCAGCACCGAGGTGCTCGCTTCTGCTATGGCTATCACCTATTATGCAAAAAACGCGAAGCGGTTACTCAAGCCCCGTAACCTGCTCCCGGGCAACATCCTTTTGGCAAACAAACAAACCACTGTCGAACGGGTGCCCTATGGAATTGTCGGGATCATCAGTCCCTGGAATTATCCGTTTAGCATCCCATTCCATGAAATTGCAATGGCCCTCATCACCGGTAATGCCGTCATCCTTAAGGTGGCTTCGCAAACGTTGGCTGTTGGCAAACTGATTGAAGAGTGTGTGCTGGCATCAGGTATTCCGGCAGGTGTGTTCCATCACCTTAATATCCCGGGGAAAATTGCAGGCGATGCATTTATTGATGCGGGAATAAACAAACTGTGTTTCACTGGTTCGGTACCCGTGGGTAAATACCTGATGAAAAAAGCAGCAGAAAAATTGTTGCCTATTTCTTTGGAGCTGGGTGGCAACGACGCCATGATTGTATGTGAAGATGCTGATCTTGACCGTGCGGTTGCCGGTGCATTGTGGGCCGGACTCTCAAACGCAGGCCAGTCTTGCGCCGGTGTGGAACGCATTTATGTATCCGAAAAAAATTATACTCCTTTTACTTCCCGGCTAAAACGGTCGCTTGCTTCACTTCGTGTTGGTGTTGATACCGACTTCAATGTAGAGATCGGATCAATGACAACTGAAGGCCAACTTGATGTGGTGAAAAAACATTTGGCTGATGCGGTTGCAAAAGGTGGAACCATTTTTGTCGGCAATTCAAAGGAAGGTGAAAACAACGTTGGACTCTTCCAGCCACCGGTGATAGTTGAGCACGTGACCGATGATATGCTTACCATGCAGGATGAAACTTTTGGCCCCGTACTTGCCGTTGATTCTTTCTCTTCGATTGAGGAAGCCATAGGCAAGGCAAACAATTCCAATCTTGGATTGACGGCGTCGGTCTGGTCACAGGACCGGAAAAAAGCAAAACAAATTGCACGCATGCTGGAAGCCGGTGCTGTCACCATAAACGATCACCTGATGTCACATGGCATGGCTGAAGCACCATGGGGTGGATTCAAGGAATCTGGCTATGGAAGAACGCACAGCTATTTGGGTCTGGAAGGAATGACACAACCCCGCGCCATCGTCGATGATCTCCTCTCTACCGTTATGAAAAGGAATTTCTGGTGGCATCCGCATGCAAAGAACGTGTATGATGGCTTAACCGGAGCGCTGCATTTTCTGTATAGCAAAAACCTTTCCGAACGGGTTGATGGTCTGTTAAAACTGATACCGCAGTTCCTTAATTGCTTCAGGAAACCGAAATAGAGTGCGGTAATGAGTTATCCGTTTAAGAAAATAGCCATAGCCTATTCATTTGCGACGCAGAGCGAATTTTTGTTCGCCGAAGCAGCACATATTGTCCGGATATTCCAGTCCGAGCTCTTCATCGTTCACGCGGGAGAAAAAACCCCGGAGAAGATGAGCGCGTTGACCCGGCTGGCCGCCAATTCGGGCATTGCACTCAAGCCTGAGAACTTTCTGTGCGAGTCCTGCGGCCCTGAACGGGCAGTGCGAAAAACCGTCAGGGAAAATGAAATTGATCTGCTGATCATGGGTGCTTTGAACAAGGAGCGCATGATGGCGTATTACAGCGGCTCCGTGGCAAGGCATATCATGCGCGACCTGCCTTGTTCCGGACTGATCATACCCACCAATACTGAAGTTAAATCGTTATGCTTTGATAAAATTGTTACCGTTGTAGATTACACACCGCAGGGCGAAACGCTGCTGAAGTGTGCATACCACACCGCGAAGAAGTTTGCTGCACGCGAAATTATTCTGGTGCGCGAAATTATGACCCCGGGACTTGCCATGACCATTCATGATGGCGGTTCATCTGTGGAAACGGAGTCCACCCGGCTGCAATGGCAGCTGGATGAGGAAATGAAACTGGATCTTCTGCTCAGAGAAGTGAAAATCCAGGATGTGAAAATTGAAAAGCTTTGTCTGTTCGGGAAAGAAGGGTGGGAAACTGCGCGCTATGCACACGAGCACGATGCAGGGCTGGTGGTTATGCTGGCACCAAGAAAAAAATTCAAACTGCTCGATCGCGTATTCCAACACGACCAGGAATATTTTTATGACAAGCTGCCTTGCCCATTGCTGCTTATGAAATTTTAAAACGCTTTTTGACCCATGTTATGAACAATCCCCAATCATGATAATAAAAGACGATAAACGCCAATGAAATTACAGGCGCATGAAATCACGCATCTGATCTTTCTGATTGCATTTCTGTTGCTCTTTGCGCGTGCGTTCGGCGAGGCAGCCAGGCTGTTGCGCCAACCTGGAATATTTGGCGAGATCATTGGTGGCGTTATTCTTGGGCCAAGCATTTTTGGTCATCTGTTTCCGGGGCAATACCACGCGTTGTTCCAATCCTCACAGCCGGTTTCCCTGGCGCTCGACGGGCTGATCCAGCTCTCGCTTATTATGTTGCTCTTGGTGTCCGGGCTTGAAGTTGATCTTGGAGTGCTGGTGAAGCAGGGGAAATCGACCTTGCTCACAGCAACAGGATCATTTTTTATTCCATTCGTTGCCGGTTTTCTGCTGGCGTATTATTATCCCTTGTTGCTGGGAAATACAGCGGGTACAGAAGCCTTTGTGTTCGCGCTCTTCATCGGTATAGCCTTTTCCATAACAGCATTACCGGTGGTTGCCAGAACGTTATTCGATCTGGGAATATTCAAATCACCGGCCGGCGTTACTATCATTTCCTCCGCAATGGTGATCGACTTTCTTGGATGGCTGATATTCTCCGTTGTGCTCGGAATGGCCGGACGGACCGGACAATTGGAAAAGATACCGCAGATCATCATGATCGTCGTGCTCTTCACCTTGGCAATGCTGTTTGTGGGGCGGAGATTTTTCAGCGCGGTGATCCCGGCTATACAGGCAAAATTATCCTATCCTGGAGCAATACTCAATTTTATTCTCATTGGCGGTTTAATGGCTGCTGCGTTCACCGAATACATTGGACTGCATGCAATATTTGGCGCCTTCATCTTTGGCGTGGCAATTGCCGATTCCCCCAAACTGAGTGAGGAAACCCGTGAGATAATTCATCAGTTTGTCGCCAATATTTTTGCTCCGCTGTTCTTTGTCAGCATTGGGCTTCGCGTTGATTTTGTTCAGAATTTCAATTTTATGCTGCTCGCCATATTTCTGTTGTTTGCCATTGCGGCAAAAGTTGCAGGAAGCTATGCTGGCGCCAAGCTTGGCGGTTTTTCAAAAACTGATTCTTTGCTTATCAGCTTTGGAATGAATTCGCGCGGTGCAATGGAAATTGCAATAGGCACTGTCGCACTTGAAAACAAGCTCATCACCAACGAGGTGTTTGTTGTTCTGGTCATTCTTGCAATAGGCACCTCCATTGCCAGTTCCCCATTAATGAAACTGATGATGAAGCGCTCACGTTCGTTCCTCACGCCCTATCATCTTCTCTCGGAAAAACAGTGTATCCTTGCCTCTGCCGGCGATGCAGAATCAATTATACGGGAGTTGGCACAGGTTGCCGCATTGCAGGTCAACATGTCCGCAGATGAAGTTTTCAGACAGGTGTGGGCACGTGAACAGGATATGGCAACGGGGTTGGCTAATGGTGTGGCTATTCCGCATGCACGGCTTTCCATAGCGCGTCCTTTTCTTGCCGCCGCAATTTCTCGGGATGGCATCGACTTTCAATCATTTGACGGCGAAAAAGCAAAACTCATATTTTTGCTGCTCACCCCGCTTGATGAAAATGAACTCCAGCTCAATTTGCTCGCATCTGTTGCAAAGCTTGCTTCTTCTAAACCAAAAATCGATTCGATTATAGCCAATGCGGAAAACAAACCCGTGTTCCATGAGCTGTTGCAATATATGAAAGAAATAGGAGGGAAGTAATTACTCGCAACAGGCATTGCTCCATTCAATAGCAGTTGGCAGGATGTGTATCTCGATCTTCGTACCCGGAATGCAGCTCTTCCCCGAAATCATAAACAAGGCCTTACAAGAGCAATTTGTCTGACTCAGACTCCCGAATCGTGGAACCAAAACACTCTTGTACATTGTTCCTCTTGATGTGTGCCCCTTTAAACCAAATGAAAAAACTGATTAATTACATAACAATTTAAATCCCACGCTGGTTGGGCGCTGTGGACGTATAAATTGTTTGTTATAAAGCTGATTGGTCGAAAACAACTTTGAGTCTTGTCCGCTTTAAATCACTACATAGGAATGTATATGGAAAAAGTTGATTACGGTGTTGATGCCCCTGGTGTAATTCGCAACCTGTTTTTATTCTCTGCCCTTGCGTTGACACTCTATATCTGGGCACCCAGGCTTACATTTGGAGGCGTTTCCATTGATACGGCAGGTTTTGTATGGATGGCTGTTTCCTGTGGCCTGGGCGGTGTATTAATGCTGGTCTATGTCAGGTTTGGCAAATTTCGGCATCGGGATATGATGATCAATAAAATAGAATGGAAAGGAAATGAGAATGTGCTTGATATCGGTACAGGCCGGGGCTTGCTTCTCATTGGTGCGGCAAAAAAGCTGACCTCCGGTAAAGCAACTGGTATTGACATCTGGAACGAAAGTGATCTGACCAACAACGCGGAGATCAACACAAAAGCCAACGCTATTGCAGAAGGTGTAGCCGATAAAGTTGCCGTGCTGAGCATGAACGCCTCGATGATGAACTTCCCCGCAGAAACCTTTGATGTTATTCTCAGCAATCTTTGTATCCACAATATTGATACTAAAGCAGAAAGAAAAAAAGCCTGCACCGAAATTGCTAGGGTGTTGAAAATAGGTGGCACTGGTCTGATATGCGATTTTAAACATATTAATGAATATTGCGGTTTTTTTGCAGAGTGTGGTTTAACGGTTTCGGTCGACCGGGGATCATTTTTTACTACCTTCCCTCCGTTGAGTACAATTAAAATTGTGAAATAACAATGAGGCCGCACATTTAAGGATGAGTAATTTTACCAATCTATATTATAACTGAATAAATTCGCTTATTAAACAGCCCGGCTAAATCCCCGGGAAACATCGCTTCGAGTGTAAATTGAAACAGGGGTTTATTGTGTAATATGGAGCTAACTGCCTGGTCGGCTCATCATACCGCAGTGGCCAAAATCACACGGCGGATTAAATTACTGCCCTGAGACGAATAAAACTGATCGGTTTTAACCCCTTTCCCCATTATTATATTGCGTTTCGTGCTAAATCGCTCTATATTTTCGCTTACGTAAAAATAAACTCGTGCAAAACTGTGGTTATACATGATTTTCGCGGGTTTTAAGCCGTCCTTTTTGCCGGATATTGACCCCGGGCACCCTAAAGCATATCCAGATATCATCATCTGTGATCCCAAAAGGCATCTGTTATTATACTTATTCTATTCGTACGATAGGGCTGTTTCTAATTCCTGATAGCCCAATTCCATATTGACAGATTCTGCTTCATTATTGTGGTGGACGTAATCTTATGGTTCAATAGAGAACATTTTTCTTAAGTGATACACGAAAAAAGAAGCAGAGCGCTGGTCTCCCGTGGTTAAGCGAAGAGATCAGAAGTTACAAAGCTAATGAACTAACAAAAACGGAAGGTTCACTTATGAAATCAGCGTCACGTATTTTTTTATGGAGTCTGTTAACGCTTGTTGTTTTCGCACAGCCCGCGCCACCGGTCCCATCTCATCCTCTGCCCGCTCTTAATGCCGTTAATGTTGGCATTGATGATCAGATTACCTGGATGCCCGTATCGGGCGCAGATAGCTATGGTATAACACTCAGCACCGGTACAGTTTTTACATCGCCGTATATCGTCAGCCAAGACATTGGAAATGTTGACCACTATGCATTTTCACTTCTGGATAACGATGCTGATTATTGTTACCAACTTGCATCACATAACAATGTGACGGGCTGGGGTCCCAGTTCACCGCTCTATCACTTCAAAACCATCCCCGCGAAAGTTCCGATTCTTTCCACTCCAATCAACGGAGAAAAGGGAGTATCTGTCAATCCGGTGTTCGCATGGACCTGCTTGACGGTTACTACCGGTTATGACTTTAAGCTTCAGATGGCTGACGATGTCAACTTTACTGCGAACTTCAAGGAATCCGCGTGGGTGCCTGATCTTAATCTCACTCTCCCGGTTGCCGGAATTCCAGAGCTTAACCAGGGCGCGCAATATTTTTGGAGAGTATTATCCCGGGACCACAGCAATGGAGCCATATGCTCATACTCAAACGTATTCCATTTCACCACCACTGGAGTGGCAAATGCTCCGGTAATTACCTGGCCGGCAAATGGACTGAGTGACTATTCAACTCAAATACCAACCAACGATGTTACAGTAAGTTGGTATGTACCATCAGGTTCAGCCGGACTCTCATTCTATTATCATTGGCGCGTAAAGGATGCGGTCGGTTGGACGTTGGGTACACCTACAACTGATTTGTTTACGCTTTTGAATTTAGCCCCAGGTACCAGCTATGAGTTTGAGGTTCAATCGTATAACGGTTCCCTATACTCGGGATGGACCCGCACAACCTTCCACACTAACGGAGCCGGAACAACCGTCGTACCGATCCCGACATGGCCTGTCGGGGCAGGGACATATACGCCTTTTATTTGGTCCGAAACCATGGACGTGACACTTGCCTGGACATTGCCTGCAAGCAGTGGTGAGGGCTTGCATTATGACGTTCAGCTTTCGGTAAATGGCGGAGGATGGTCTGCTGCGCCGGGCAGTCCGGTGCATGATGCGTTGTCACTTCTTGTTGGCGGTCTCAGGCCAGGTGGAAACTATCAGTGGCGTGTGCGCTCCAATAACGGTACTGCGCAATCACCCTGGAGTACCATTCTGGGAAGCTTTACTATGAATGGCAGTGCTGCAAGTATCACTCCTGCGCTTATTGCTCCCGCAAATCACGATGAAATCTATACTAACCGGCCGGTCTTGAGCTGGATACCCGGAGCCCAGGGTGCTGCAACATATAGACTCCGTTTCGGAACAAATATAAACAGTCCAACATTCGATACAACGGTATCAAAAGATGTACTTAACTACTCATTCTGGTCTCCGCTTGCGAATGGCACAAAATATTACTGGTCAGTTACCGCGAGCAATGGCATTGATGCTCCATCTGTGTCTTCTGTTTTTGATTTTACCACAGTCGGATTGACAGGTTCTCTTCGACCTGTTCTGTTAGCCCCGGTTCATGAACAAATCGTAACTGAGAATACTCCGCTTCTGTCTTGGGTGGTGAATGGTGCTTCAGTAAATCCACTTGGTTTTGTGGTTGAGGTGGCAACTGAAAATACATTCGACCCGGCTAACCGGGTATTTCTGGCGGACCTGCCGGCAGGAAGCGCGATGAGTGTTCAGGTGAATGCCGTGGCTCCGTATCCAGGACTGGTAAGCGGCGCACAGTATTATTGGAGAGTGTGTTCGAAAAATCCTGCGGCATCCGCATGGTCGGCTACCGGTGTGTTTAAAACTGATGCAGGCAACCATCCGGTTGTTGCTGTTCCCGGTGAGTTGAATAACGGCATGATTATTAAAAGCCTGTCCCCCACGCTGGCATGGTACCCACCTGTACTTTCCACTTCAACGCTCACCTATGATCTGGAATATTCAACAAATGCCGATCTGTCTGCCGCAGTGAAAAAAACCGATCTGACCATACCGGCTTATACTGCTGAAAATCTTGTCTCCGGAACAACGTACTATTGGAGGGTGCAATCCAAAACACCAACAGGTGAAAGATCTGTATTCTCACCGGTTGCGTCCTTTGTTCCAATGGCGGTCAGTGCCGTAAGTCCCGGAGCCGTTGCGCGCGCATCATTTAAACTTGCACAGAACTATCCCAATCCGTTTAACCCGGTTACCGTAATTTCCTATGAGCTGGCCGTCGCCTCTCAGGTAACTGTAAAAGTGTTCGATGTCTTGGGAAATGAAGTGGCAACGTTGGTAAATGAAGAGAAACAGGTCGGAAGCAATTCGGTTATGTTTAACGCTGGGAATCTTTCCAGCGGTATCTATTATTATCAGCTTAAAGCAGGTTCATTTGTTAAAACGAATAAAATGCTCTTGTTGAAATAATAGATAAGACGGTATGAAGGCTGACCTTGTTGCATAAGGGTTAATACATACACCCGCATATAGCAGGAAAGCAGGCTGACAAATTTGATTGTCCACTTAATAAAGGTCATCCGTTCGGGTGGCCTTTAGTTTTTTCCCCGGCAGGGGAATACCACGTTTGGGGAGTGATCAGGACTGGTACACGGATACATAATAAAAAAAAGTCATCCTTGGGGATGACTTTTCTTAAAATCACTTGAGGAGACTAATTAGTCCTTAGGGTAAACGCTGACGAATTGACGGTCGCCACGGCCCATTTCGAACTTTACATACCCGTCTGCAACTGCAAACAGCGTATCGTCGCCGCCGATTTGGACGTTTGTTCCCGGATGGAACTTTGTTCCGCGCTGGCGCACCAGGATGTTTCCTGCAATAACTTTTTCGCCGCCGAAGCGTTTTACACCAAGACGTTGAGCATTACTGTCTCTTCCGTTCCTTGTGGAACCTTGACCTTTTTTATGTGCCATTGTTTACCTCTGACTACTTTCCAATTTTTGTAACTTGAATCTGCGTCAGATCCTGACGGTGACCCTTCAGTCTTCTATAGCTGATTCTGCGTTTTTTCTTAAAAACAATAACTTTATCATCCTGCGTGTGCTGCAACACTTTTGCATACACTTTCAGTCCATCGACAGTAGGTGTGCCGACTTTAGTCTCATTTTCATCTGCCAACAGGAGCACTTCGTCAAAAGTCAATTCACTCTCGACTTCGGCGTCCAATAAGGGCACATAGTGTTTTTCATTTTCGGACACTTTGAACTGTTGTCCGGCAATATTTACAATTGCAAACATTGAATTAACCTCAATTAAATTTAAGCCATGCAATTTACTGAAAATTCCCGCGTTAGTCAATTATTTCAGGAAATTATTTTTTGTCTATTTTACCGCTATAAATTTACCGTTTATCCGCTTCAGGAACCGCTCGTAAAAATAGTTGGGAGCAGGCAGGCGGTATAGCTACTTTTCGGGTAAGAAATTACTTTTTATAGGCAAAAATACACTTTTTGCCGGTTTTTTGGAAGACAAGTTTGTGAAATACAGCTTAACAACACACAGATTCAAAATATACTGGTTGTCCCAGTTCGGAGGGTGGGCGCTCTATATTGCCGCCAATCTGATCATTTTGGGTACCTACCAGAAACTGGACGCCCGCATTATCGTCGAAATAACCTATGTCGGTGTTCTTGGTGCGTGCGTTACGCATATTTACCGCTTCTGGATAAAAAGGCATCAGTGGCTTAAGCTGCAATTAAAGGAAATTGCTCCTCGGGTTATAAGCGCCAGTGTGCTCTCTGCCTTTGTCGTCACTTTGGGCCTGTATTCCGTTCTCCGGTTCTCAGGACAGTTTCGGTCTCATTCTATAAGAATGAACTATTTCTTCCTGAATAATATATTTGAAATAACGCTCATTGTGCTTATTTGGTCGCTTCTGTATTTTGCATTCCATTATTTCGAAAATTATCGCAATTCGGAAATTGAAAAACTGGTCTGGGAAGCCGCAGTGAAGGATTTTGAGTTGAAAACGCTTAAATCCCAGCTAAATCCCCATTTTATGTTTAATGCCCTTAACAGTATCCGGGCTCTGATTGAAGAAAACCCCGAACGCGCAAAAAAAGCCATTACCCAGCTTTCCAATATTTTCCGGTATTCGCTCCGAATAGAACGAATTGAGACTATTTCCCTCGATGAGGAGTTGCGGACTGTTGAAGATTACCTTGCCCTGGAAAAAGTGAGATACGAGGAACGCCTTTCATATGGTATTACCTATTCTCAGGAAGCCGGACGCGTTGAAATTCCGCCTATGATGATCCAAACACTGGTTGAGAACGGGATCAAGCATGGGATATCCAAACTTCCGCAGGGAGGGGCAGTCTCGGTGAATGCCAAAGTTTTCGAAGAAAAACTCTATATAACTATTGTTAATTCCGGCAGCTTGGATGATGAAGAGGTTATGAACACAAAAGGTTTTGGACTGAGCAACACAAAGCACCGGCTCCATTTGTTATATGGCTCGGACGGATCGTTCAGCCTGCTGAACGGACATGGCGAGGTTAAGGCAGAAATTATTATTCCAATAGGAGACAGAACATCATGAAAGCACTTATTATAGACGATGAACGTTTGGCTCGGGTTGAACTATCAAGGTTGTTAACTAAATTCCCTGCCATTCAGGTTATCGGTGAGGCCGTTAATGCGGAAGATGCACTTGCCAAGATCACTGCTTTGCAGCCTGAACTGATCTTCCTTGATATTCAAATGCCGGGGAAAACGGGATTTGAATTGCTTGAAGATCTTGACAAAGCACCGTACGTTATTTTCACCACGGCGTATGACGAGTATGCCCTGAAAGCGTTCGAGTTTAACGCGCTGGATTATCTGTTGAAACCGATCGAGGAGAAGCGTCTTGAGGAAGCAATTAAGCGCGTGACTGATCGTGCAATTTCGGGAAAGGCTCTGGAACTGCCTGAAAATATCCTCAAGGCCGAAGACCAGGTGTTCGTGAAAGACGGCGACCGCTGCTGGTTTGTTAAACTGGAAGAGGTACGCTTGTTTGAGTCCGAAGGCAATTATGTGCGTATTTTCTTTGGCGACTCCAAACCGTTGATCCTCCGTACGTTAAACTATCTTGATGAGCGCCTTGACCCGCGAACCTTTTTCCGGGCCAACAGGAAGCATATTATTAACCTTAAATGGGTGGAAAATATTGAACCCTGGCTTAACGGTGGTTTGCTCGCCAGAATGAAAGGCGGGCAAAAAGTTGAAGTCTCCCGCCGGCAGTCAATCAAATTTAAAGATATGCTGAGTTTATAAGATCATAAATCGGCAATATGCAATAAAGCCGGCTCTAACGTTATTGGGCTGAGACGAAGTAATTTCAACACGAGCAATTATAGGGATTACCCTGCACGCGGGATGAGGCACTTCGCCGATAGCTTCTCGTAATGACAGCTCGTGGAATATTAGGGCAATTCCCTGATACGGCACGAAACTGCCGGATTTGATCAACAAAAATGGTTTTTGCATTGCTCAAGACTTCGCTATTCCCTGTTTTAAAATTTTATTGCTAAATAACCATAAGGAGGCAAAGATGAAATACCTGTTTGCACTGTTACTGTCTTGTTCTCTTCTCTATTCTCAAACAAATTCGAAAGGCGATGGCCCTGTGATCCCAATGAAAGATTTTTTCAGGAATTCGGAAAAATCACGTTTTTCCATTTCCCCCGACGGTGAGTATCTCTCGTTCATGATGCCCTATAAAAGCCGTATGAATGTGTTCGTTCAGAAGATTGGCTCAGAGGAGCAGGTGCGCCTCACCTCATCCGAAGAACGGGACATTGCCGGCTATTTCTGGGCAAGCAGCAAGAGACTGGTTTATGTAAAAGACCAGGGCGGTGATGAAAACTTTCATCTCTATGCGGTGGATATCGACGGCAAGAACAATATCGATTTAACACCCTTTGAAAAAGTGCGTGTCGAAGTAATAGATGATCTGGAAGACAACGACGATGAAATGATCATCGCGATGAATAAAAAAAATCCCCAGGTGTTTGATGTCTATCGCATCAACATTCATGACGGAAAGCTTGAAGAGATCGCTCAAAATCCGGGAAATATTACTTCATGGCTTACCGACCATGACGGCCGGCTCCGCGTGGCTGTTGCCACCGATGGCGTGAACACTACACTGCTGAGCAGAAAAACAGAAGCCGACACCTTCAAACCTGTGGTTACCACAAACTTCAAAGAGAGCATCAGCCCGGTAATGTTCGACTTTGACAACAACCTGCTTTATGTTATTTCAAACATCAATCGCGATAAGTCCGTCATTGCCTTGTTCGATCAGGAAGCCAATGTCGAAAAGAAAGTTATCTACGAGAATAAGAATGTTGATGTTGATAATCTTCTGTCGTCGAGAAAAAGAAAAGTGATAACCGGTGCAACTTATACCGAGGCAAAGCGGGAATATGTATTCTGGGATGCGGAAACAAAGACCGAATTTGAGGACTTGCAAAAATTGCTGCCCGGCTATGAAGTTACGGTTGCCGGAAGCAATAAAGATGAAGACAAACTTTTGGTCCGCACGTTCAGCGACAAGAGTCGCGGCGCATATTATTTCTACAACACGAAAACAAAAAATCTGCTCAAACTCGCGGAAGTTAGCCCCTGGCTGAATGAGAAAGACCTATGCGACATGAAGCCGGTGGAGTTCCAATCACGCGACGGCCTCACCATTCACGGCTATCTGACACTTCCAAAAAATGCAGGCGGCAAACCGGTGCCGGTCGTGGTAAACCCACATGGCGGCCCCTGGTATCGTGACTCATGGGGATTCAACCCAGAAGTGCAGTTCCTGGCAAATCGTGGTTATGGGGTTCTGCAAATCAACTTCCGTGGCTCAACCGGATACGGAAAACAATTTTGGGCAGCAAGCTTCAAGCAGTGGGGAAAGAAAATGCAGGACGATATCAGCGATGGTGTCGAATTCCTGATCAAAAAAGGAATTGCGGATCCGAAACATGTTGCCATCTACGGCGGCTCCTATGGCGGTTACGCAACACTGGCCGGCATGACCTTCACTCCCGATTTGTATGTATGCGGTGTTGACTACGTGGGCGTGTCCAATTTGTTCACGTTTATGAAATCCATTCCTCCGTACTGGAAACCTTACCTTGATATGCTTTATGAAATGGTGGGAAATCCTGAAACAGACAAAGACCTGCTGACTTCATCGTCGCCGGTGTTCCATGTTGACAAGATAAAAGCACCATTATTGATCGCGCAGGGTGCAAACGATCCGCGGGTTGCCAAATCAGAATCCGATCAGATGGTCGAAGCATTGAAGAAACGCGGCATTGACGTTCCATACCTGGTGAAAGATAACGAAGGCCATGGCTTTGCAAATGAAGAGAACCGTTTCGATTTCTATCGCGCAATGGAAGAATTCTTTGGCAAATATCTTGGCGGCAAAGTGGAGTCAGTTGTAAAGTAAAAAGGGAATAATTATTTTTCCGGGACAGTATACTTTGGTTTAAAACCGGTGTACTGTCCCTTTTTTTATGGCCATCCCATATTATTTATATTGTCCGTAAAAAACAGTTGTGTTATTTTACTTTTGAAATCGATTACATTATGGCGGGTCATGGTATAAGAAAAATTCTTGATTGTTGCATAGTATCTGTTTGTTGTTCTGTACAACGTAATGTTCCCCATGTGAAACTTGGAAAAGGGTGGATAAGTGAAGTTTTCAATATACCGCATTCCTTCCTGCTCTTTCCTGTTGACACATATCAGAGTTTGGTTCACCGCTTTTCTTTATCGGCTTTTATATCAGCGGCTGACGTGAACAATTGTTTTGGACGCTGAAATTTAAATGAGTTAATATCTTAATTCTTTAATCGGGAGGTATAATCATGAAAAATATGTTTTATTTGTTATTAAGCTTCGTCTTTGCATGCAGTGTTAGTTATGCACAAGAAGGTATACACCTTTCACCCTCTCCGCAACTCACGGCGCTGGGTGGAACAGGAACCGCGGTAATCACTGATGATGCCTTTGCATTCTTCTACAATCCTGCGCAGCTTGGACAATGGAGCAAGGATAATAACTTGGCTACACATTTTTATACTGATGCAGTGGATTTATATCCCGTCTATGTGTCGGGATGGAAGTTTAATAACACTTCTGTTGTCGCCGGTTATAACTTTCGGAATATTCTGCCAAAACTTGATATAAGTTTCGGTGTCGGGTATCTGTACAATCATTATGACTATGGAGTTTATACTTCTGAGTACTCCCCTGACGGGATACAGGGAGTTTATGACTATTACAAATCGTATTCAGTAGGTGTTGGTTTTCATTCTCTGGTTGACTTTTCACTGGGACTCTCTTACAAAAATTTATATACGAGGAATTCAGATAACGCTGCTGATCAAAAAAAGATTTCCGCAGAGGAATTGACTGGTGTTCTGGATTATGGCGCGTTTCTTAATATTCCGGTTCACACACTGCTGATGAATTCCGAAAGCTTTTCATTTGGTAACCAATTTTCGCCCTTTTTAAACATGAGTATTGGTTGTGCATGGCAAAATGTTAAAAAGGAAAGTGCGAAGAGAGGATTGGAGTCTAATTATTATCAATCGGGAACGCGTGAAGCCAGGCTGGGCTATTCTTTTGATTTGGGAACTGATTTTAAAATTAATGATCAGTCATTACGTCCAATTGAGGTTAAGTGGATAACTGAGGCAATTGCTTTTTTGAATTCTTCCGTGAGCCCTACGGGTGACGTCGTTTATCAGGGTGGCTTTGGGGATATGGATCTTGGTGTAAATTTGATTCAGCGAAAAGGATATCAAAGCGTCGTTCGGTTGAGTGGCTTTTCAGTTGAATTTGCCCGGGTGATTACGATAAACTCCGGAAGCAGGGCCACACAATGGGACCTTTTTTCAACATCGGGATATTCTTTACGTTTACAGGGGGTTTTGGAACTCATTAATGCATTTTATCCGGTACCGGCACTAAAAAACATTGCACAGCACTTTGATTTTAAATATGACAAGGGAATTTTCTATAAGGGAATCAAAGATTTGGAAACCACCATGGAAGGCATTCAACTCACTGTGAAGGGATATTCTTTCTGACTGTATGTATGCTCTTTTGAGAAGTATTCTGAAGTGCAATTGTAATGTGATCGGCTCTTTTGTATCAGGCCTTGTTGTTAATACATGGTTTGCTTAGCTTTGTTCGGAATAATTAACAAAAGATTGACTCATGAAAAATATTCTCTCGTTGTGCCTGTTTCTCCTGATGCTGTTTTCTGCTGGCTGCTCCGTGCTAACGCCGGTGCGGGCACTGAAGAAGGAGCAATCGCAATATAATCTTTCAGTTGGTGGGCCGTGGGTTCCCGGAAGTGTAAGCACCGGGCTCATACCATATTGCACGTTAGGTTACGCGAGGGGAATAGAAAATGACGTCACCCTTGCAGGAAATTTTCACTTGCTGTCTGCAATGTTCAAAACACCTGGTATTGATCTGGGAGGTATATATCGTGCGGTCCAGGAAAAGGGAATTGTTCCTGAGCTGTCTGTTTACCCCAAGATATATTTTTTCGATGGCTTCAGGGCGTCAGGAGATTTCAGGTGCTTCCCGAGTTTCTCTGCAAATGGAAGCTACCTGCTGGGAGGAACCCATCTGGTTTATATTGGGTTCGACTGGATGTTCCAACTGACAAAGAACGAATCTTTCATAACACCGTTTATCGGTTATGAGTTTCCTGTTTCACAGTCATTCAAGTTGCAAACAGAACTGAAGTGGATGGCTTCAAATGCTGATACAAAACACGGCGTCTTCGAAGGCGAAAGCTCGCTGTCCGGCAAGGGCACAATTGGATTTTTTGTGGGAGTGAATTATGGCTTATAAATTATTGTTAATCGTTGTTCTTGCTTTCACCTTCAGTTCCTGTGATATTGACAAATATCTCTTCAACACAAAAACACTTGACACCTATAATCTGTCAAATGCAGTCATTCCCGATTCGTCGCGTCAATTCCTCTCTTTTCAATCCCGCGGAAAAAACCTGTACGGATTTTTTGTTAAATCAAACCAACAGGTTACCGGAGTAAAAGATAATACGATCCTGTATTTCCACGGGAACAAGCATAACATCACCGAATACTGGGACCGGGTAGAGTTTCTCTATAATGCCGGTTTCTCGGTTTTCATATTCGATTATGAAGGCTTCGGAAAGAGTGAAGGCGAGTGCAGTGAGGAGGCCATTTATGCCGATTCCAGGGCAGCACGATTATACCTGAACACCATTCAAAGTGTAGATACCTCAAAAATTATGTACTATGGCTATTCATTGGGATGTGCGGCTGCAATAGACCTTGCAGTGCAATATCCGCCGAAATCCATGATTATTGAATCTCCATTCGCTTCGGGTGAAGCCCTTGTACAAAGCGGCACACTGCTGGATATTCCCGGTTCGTTTGTATTGAAGGGCGACTTTGATAATAAAGATAAGATCAGGAATGTCCATGTACCTGTATTGATTTTGCACGGTGTTGATGATAAATTTATCGACATAGACAAGAACGGTGCCGTGGTATATGCCAACGCCAATGAGCCAAAGAGGTTCATTCGGGTGCCGGGTGCGGATCACACAAACGTTCCTCAAAAAATGGGAACAGCAAACTATATAGATGCGCTTCATGCCATAACTATGCTGAACATCAGGTGAAATTGTTTCTGCGAAATTCCTGAAATGAATTCTCGCTTTACTGTCTGGCTTGTAAAGGTATACGGCAGAAACTATGTAATATAACAAAATGGTTTTAACCGCTCTATTAAACGCTGAAACCATTTTGTTGACGTCAACGAAATGGTCCTCTAATCGTGAACCGTTTCAATGCTTTGGGAGGACATCATCCGGACTGTTCACGTCGTATGACTAATAGTACAGTTGAATTTTGCCAAATCAATTGGTATTTTATGGCACACAGCAATATTCAAAACAAATGAAAAAAGAAATAATCACCAAGCTTAGAACTGATTTCGAATTAGCCGCCTGTGAAGAAGAAGGCGTGGAATATTGGTCTGCCAGGGAGTTACAAAAACTTCTTGGTTATACAGACTGGCGAAATTTTACTAATGTTGTTGATCGGGCCAAAGATGCTTGCAAAAACTCAATGATTGAGGTGAGCTACCATTTTGTTGACGTCAACAAAATGGTCGATCTTGGCTCGGGGGCAAAACGCGGAGTGGACGATATTTTCCTGACAAGATATGCTGCTTATCTGATTGCACAGAATGGCGATCCAAGGAAAGAAGAAATTGCTTTTGCACAAAGCTATTTTGCCCTCCAGACGCGAAAGCAGGAACTTCTTGAAGAGCGCATAGATTTGGTTGAACGCCTTGCTGCCCGGGAAAAACTTATTTCCACAGAATCAGAGTTCTCCAAGAATATTTTTGAACGGGGTGTCGATCACGAAGGGTTCGGGCGGATACGGAGTAAAGGTGACCAGGTTTTGTTCGGCGGGTATAATACGATGCAAATGAAACGAAAACTGAAGATCCCGGAAAGCAGGCCCCTGGCTGATTTTCTCCCGACGATTACAATCAAGGCTTAAGACCTTGCAACCGAAATCACCAATTTTAATGTTAAAAAGAATAATTTAACAGGCGAGCTGCCGATTACCGGAGAGCATGTAAAGAACAATAAGGACGTTCGTGCCCTTTTAGCCAAAAGTAATATTCAGCCGGAAGAACTCCCGGCAGAGGAAGACATCAGGAAACTTTCGCGCAGGGTGAAATCAGATGATAAAAAAATACTGACCGAGGCGAAAAATCTTAAGAGAAAGAAAAAGCCTTAAGTTGTGATCTGTAATATCTAATGATATAGCCTTTCCCCCAGTGTGACTATAGAGGCTTAATAATCCCCTATAATCCCCCTTGATTCTGATATAAGGGAGTTGTATCCTTGTAAATGGTCAAAAAACTGTTTTTCGCGTTTTTATCGTTGCTTCTCCTGGTCTCCTTCACGGGGATGACGCATATTGTGCGTACCTGTAAGATGGGTATGACCGCTGCGGAGATGGAACAGGAAAACTGCTGTGCTGATGATGCCATAGCAATGGATGAAGAGTGTCAGGATAATATACTGGCGGTGCCTTCCGGCCAACCGGGTATTGTCAGTCAAATGGACAACTGCTGCCAAACGTTAGTTGCAGGCGTTCCTCTTCAGTATGATTCCTCCGCTCCTGTAAACGTAAATACGATTGATGCTGACTTTGTCCTTGCAGTAACAGTGATTCCTGATGCTATTCTTGAATCGCAGATTGACTGTTTCCAGATAGTTTCTTCACCCTCTCCTCCCAGGGATATACCCGTTCTGCATTCTTCTCTTTTGATTTGATCTCATCCTTTTTTGTGCGCTAACGCATTGTTATGCCTTTGGCATCTCTGCGTGTATCGTAACACATAACGTCTGTATAACTAATTTCTTTCATAATTTCCTGTGCTTCAGGATCGTGATAACAGTTTGTTGCTGTTCTGTCACAGAAGCATTTTGCAGGCAGGGAATTCGGACAAAAAAATGTATAAAAGATCAAAGCCAAGAGTATATAATGATAGAAAAAATAATTCAATGGTCAGCCGACAATAAATACATTGTCCTGCTGATCTATGTGATTGCAGTGGGCGCGGGTATCTGGTGTATGGTTAAACTGCCGGTGGATGCTATCCCCGATCTCTCTGAAAATCAGGTGATTGTCTATACGGAATGGATGGGCCGCTCTCCGCAGGTCGTGGAGGATCAGGTTACGTTTCCCATAGTGACAGCACTTCAGGGTGTGTCCGAAGTTCGTGCCGTGCGCGCAAGCACTATGTTCGGCATGTCCTTCGTCTTCGTCATCTTTAACGATGACGTGGATATCTATGCAGCAAGAAGCCGGGTTACAGAACGGCTAAACGTTATTCAGGCATCGCTGCCGTCTGGCGCTGTTCCAACGCTTGGCCCCGATGGCACCGGACTTGGACACGTGTTCTGGTACACGCTTGAAGGCAAAGGATATGATCCCGGTACATTAAGGAGTATCCAGGACTGGTTCGTGCGGTATAAACTCGCATCCGTTGAAGGCGTTGCCGAGGTTGCCAGCATTGGCGGCTACGTTAAACAATATCAGATAGACATTGACCCGCTCAAACTGCGTGCTTACAGTTTATCCATCGCTGACATTACCGGGGCGGTGCAGAGAAGCAATAACGAAGTTGGCGGCAAACTTATCGAATCAAATGCCGCCGAATACTTCATTCGCGGTCAGGGTTATCTGCAAAAATCTGCCGACATCGAAAACATCGTTATCCGGACAACCGGGAACGGCGTTCCGGTTTTACTTAAGGACGTTGCTGTTGTGCAAATCGGCGGTGATATCCGGCGCGGAAGCCTGGACAAAAACGGTGAAGGCGAAGCGGTGGGCGGCATTGTGGTAATGCGCACCGGCGAAAATGCCCGCGAGGTTATCGACCGGGTTAAAACAAGGATCAGCGAAATAAAAAGCGGTCTCCCCGATGGGGTTTCAATCGAAGTATCCTACGACCGCAGTTCGCTTATTCAGGAAGCTGTCGGCACTCTTGAACGGGCATTGCTGGAGGCCGGCATCACGGTTGCCGTTATTGTCATCCTCTTCCTGATGCATTTTAGAAGCATTGTCCGCATCCTGATTGAACTCCCTGTATCCGTGCTGCTTGCATTTATCCTGATGTATGTTTTCAAAATCACGTCCAACATCATGAGCTTGGGAGGCATCATTCTCGCCGTCGGCGTGGTTGTTGACTCATCAATTGTGCTTGTGGAGAATGCTTACCGTAACATTGCGCGCGCGCAGAAAGAAAAAGGCGAACTGACACCCGAGGATTATAAGATGCTTTCCCTGCAATCAGCAAAGCAGGTCGGGCGGGCCATCTTCTTCTCAGAGTTGATTATCCTTGTCTCCTTCCTGCCCGTTTTTCTGTTAACCGGGCAGGAAGGCAAGCTGTTTAAGCCGCTGGCATTTACCAAGACTTTCATGATGATGGGATCATCCATTGTTGTGATAACATTGATTCCGGTACTTATGACCTTGCTCATGCGTGGAAAATTCAAACCCGAGAGCGAAAACTATCTTACGAAGTTTTTTATCAGACTCTATGAGCCGGTCATTCACTGGGTGTTGAAACACCGGAAAACCACTATAGCAATAAATGTGTTCGCGCTGCTTATAACTATCCCGATGGTTATGAATACGGGCTCAGAATTCATGCCTCCGCTTGATGAAGGCTCACTGCTCTTCATGCCGGTCACATTGCCCAATGTGTCCATAACGGAAGTGAACAGGATACTGCAAACCCAGGATCAGATCATAAAAAGCATACCCGAAGTGGCACATGTGCTGGGCAAGGCGGGCAGGGCCGAAACGGCTACTGACAACGCGCCGCTCAGCATGATCGAAACAATCATTCTGCTCAAACCAAAGGACCAGTGGCGTAAGGGAATGACCAAGGATGCAATTATCCAGGAACTAGATGCAAAGCTGCAAATTCCCGGTGTGCGGAACGGATGGACACAGCCAATCATCAATCGCATCAATATGCTTTCAACCGGTGTCCGCACCGATCTGGGTTTGAAAATATATGGCACCAATCTGGATTCTCTTGAGACATATGCTATTAAAGCAGAACAAATACTGAAGACGGTTCCCGGTGCCGCTGATGTGGTCGCCGAGCGCGTACAGAACGGGTACTATGTTGATATATCCCTCAGGCCGGATGCTGCTGCACGCTATGGTGTGAAGACAAAAGATCTGCAGGATATTATTGAAACGGCCATAGGCGGACAGAACCTGAGTGTGGCCTATGAAGGAAGAATGCGTTTTCCCATCCGTGTGCGCCTTGCCCGTGAACTGAGAAACAACGTTGATGAACTGAAGAGCCTTATCATTCCCGTAGCATCAATTGGTGGTGGCGACAATGGTTCTTCGGTAAATGCTGCAAGTGCATCAATGTCTGGCTCTGCAAAAAGCAGTTCTGGAATGAGCGGCATGACCGGAGGCTCGAAACCCGAACGCAAACCTGCACCAGCTTCTGTTGTGCAGAGCAGTTCGCTGTTGGACGACAATGATGACGCGGGGCTCTCCTGGCTCCCTCTGGGTGATCTTGCTGATATTACTGTTTCAACCGGACCACCGATGATAACCAGCGAAAATGGGATGATTCGTTCCGTCGTTTTTATGAACGCGCGCGGCCGGGATATGGGCAGCGTGATGAAAGATGCACAGGCAGCAATAAAAAACAATTTGCATCTCCCGAAGAATTATACCGTTGAATGGAGCGGCCAATATGAAAACAAGATGCGGGCAGAAAAGCGGATAATGATGATAATGCCTGTTGTCTTTCTCCTTATTTATATGCTGCTCTATTTCACATTAAAGGACTATAAAGAGGCCTTCATCGTCATGCTGTCTGTCCCCTTTGCACTGATTGGCGGCGTGTATATGATCTATGCGCTCAACTATAATTTCTCGGTGGCCGTGTGGGTCGGGTTCATTGCGCTCTATGGCGTGGCCGTGGAAACCGGTGTTGTCATGGTGGTATATCTGCATGAATCACTTGACAGGAAAATACTTGCGGTTGAAAGCGGCACCAAAGACAAGATCACCAATGAAGACATTTATGAATCCACCATTGAAGGGTCGGTGCTTCGTCTGCGCCCCAAACTGATGACGGTGTTCACCGCGATGATCGGGCTTGCTCCGGTTATGTGGGCAACTGGTACCGGAGCTGACGTAATGAAGCCGCTTACGGCTCCCATGGTCGGCGGCCTCCTCACTTCGGCTGTCCATGTGCTTATAGTGACACCGGTACTGTTCGCCATCATGAAAGAGCGCGCATTGAAAAAAGGTGAACTGGGTCTCTCAAAAATGGCATCATGGATGAAGGAGAACTAAATGGAAACAATAATTGGATGTAATTCATTGAATAAGTATATGTATGTGATTATTGTACTGATTGGGTTTACTGGTGCGATCAAGGCGCAATCATTGGATTCGCTGGTGAATGCCGGACTGCAGAACAATGAAAAACTAAAGTCACTGGCATTTAAGCATGTTGAGCATGATGCACGAATGAAAAAAGCAGGAGCATTCCCGGCGCCCAGTGTGGGACTGCAATTCAGCCAGACACCGCTTTCATCTCCGAACTTTCTGAGCAATGCATTCTCGCAAAATCTGGTTGTCTCGCAGATGATCCCGTTGGGAGGCAAAATATCTGCCATGGTTGATGCCATGCACAGTGAGCTCCCCGGCGTGCACAGCGAGATAGATGATGCGGAGGCACAACTCACCGCGGCAATAAAAATGAACTATACAAAGTGGGCCTTGGCTTCGCAAAAGCTGGAGATTCTTCAGACCAACGTGAAGTTGCTTGCATCACTGAAGGACTTCACGGAAACGCAATACAACTCGGCTTCACAAACCGTTACGGATGTTCTGCTCATACAAAGCGGGCAGGCAGTGCTTGCAACGCAAATTGCATTGGTTCAGCAGGAAATGAGCGCTCAGAAACTTTTGCTGGAACGGTATACGGGTCTCCATAACCTGACTGCTCCTGATACTTCCTATCTGAGTGTGTGGGAAGCATTGCCATCTCCGGATGATATACGAACCATCCTCAATGAAGATAATCCAAAACTCCGGTCAATGGCCGCGATGATTGGAATGAACAAGGCAGAAGCAACGGCCAATGAAAAGGAACTTTATCCCGATCTTATGGTTGAAGGAATGCTGATGCGCATGCCGCAGGGTATGCAGTTAACGTCTAAAACCGATCCTGCAATGATCGACGGGAAAGGAATGACGGAGTATATGTACAGTCTCGGCGTGAGTGTTACTCTGCCCTTCCTGCCCTGGGCACGCAAAGGCATCGATGCAAAATCGGAAGAGCTGCTTAATGCAAGCAACCGGATATCGCTTGAACTGAACGATATGCGCGCGGATATGTTCACGCAGATTCAAAATAATTTTGACCGGTGTAAAATGCTCAGGAGCAATGCCGATACCTACCGGCTTCAGGTGCTTCCAGCCCTGGAGCAGTCAGAGGCATCGCTGGTGCAATCATATCGGAGCGGGAACGCAACAATTACAAAACTGCTTGAAGTACGTAAAATGGTGTTAATGGAAAAAATGAATTATCTCATGACCCTGGCAGATGCGAAGATGGCTTATATCGACGCGGAAATGATGCTGGGTGTCCAACTAACTGAAAGGAACTTTAAATGAAAACTAGTATGAAATTTGGTGTTATCTGTTTTGCGGTGTTTGTCCTGACTTTTGCAGGTTGCTCAAACAATAAAACAAGCGAAACGAAACCGGCCACTCCGCCTGCTGAAATGAAAGAAGGAGAAGTGGTGTATGTATGCCCCATGCATCCGGAAGTGCAATCCTCAAAGCCTGGCAAATGCCCCAAATGCGGAATGCATTTGGTGAAAAAGCACAAAGAGGCGAAGGTGCAATAGATGAAAACACTAAGCAAATTTGGAATCATATGTTTCGCTGTGTTTGTCTTTGTGATTGCGGGCTGCACAAAAAACAAAACGCCTGAAACGGATCACGGCAACATGGCCGCCGTGGGAAAAGAGGAGCAGGAAATTTATTACTGCCCCATGCATCCCGAAGTACAGTCTCCGCATCCCGGGGCCTGCCCCATTTGCCATATGACGTTGGTAAAAAAACATAAGACGGGTGAGAACATTCCCGGCGAGGTTGTGCTCAGCGGCTCCCAAGGGATTACGGCAAACGTTACCACTGCAAAAGTAACTGTGCAATCTCTTGAAAAAGAGATTGTCGCCTATAGCGTTATAGACTTTGCGGATGATGGAAGAAAAACAATTTCGGCTAAGTTCAACGGACGGGTTGAAAAACTGTTTGTTGCTTCCAATGGACAAACGGTGCAAAAAGGAACACCGCTGTTCACCGCGTACAGTGCGGATATATATCAGACCATGGCGGAATATGCTTCACTGAAACGCGATGCAGCCGGGAACAGCAAACTTGCCGATGCTGGAAAACGGAAACTCCTGCTGGCCGGTTTAACAGAAACACAAATCCGTGAACTGGAAACAAAAAAAGAAGTTGACCCTGTGTTCACCGTGTATTCACCGTTCACCGGAATTGTGGTTGAGAAAAAGATACAGGAAGGATCATACTTCACCGAAGGAACTGCTCTCTACGAAGTGGTTGATGTAAGCCGGCTGTGGAACATTGCCGAGGTGAGTGAAGCAGATGCTGCACTGCTGCACAGTGGCATGACAGCCTCGGTGACTATACCTGCACTGCTTAACAAAACGTTCGAATCAAGGATCACATTGCTCTATCCTGCCATCAGCAAACAAAATCGCACGGTTAAGGTGCGCACGGATATTGTTCATGCCGATATAAATCTCAAACCGCAGATGTATGGGCAGACTCGTTTCAAAATTAAAATGGGTCAGGGAATTTTAATCCCGGAGAATGCCATCCTTTTCACCGGCAAGCGACAGCTCGTGTATGTTAAATCCGGTGAAGGAAAATTCCGCGCGCGGGAAATTACCGTTGGCGGCAGAATTGGCGATTCCTATCAAATAACCGCGGGACTTAGTGCCGGAGAAGAAATTGCAGCTTCGGGAGGATACCTTCTGGATTCTGAAAGCCAGCTTAAGTCGGGCGGTGCAGCGGCCGAACCTATGCCAGGTATGAAAATGAATTCGGGCAATGAACAGGGCAATGCCCAACCGGCAGAGAAACCTAATCCCCAACCGGCGCGGAAATCAAATCCTGCATCATCGGATATTCATGCCGGAATGGATATGAAAGAAACGGCGAAAGCAGTGATGCTTGATAAAAACGATCCGCGGCTGAAAAAGCTGGGTGTATTCAACACCGTGTGTCCGGTACTGGGCGAAGAGATTTCTTCCGAAAGAACCAACGTGTTGTACAAGGGAAAGATATACGGCTTTTGCTGCAAAGGCTGCGACAAAAAGTTTATTGCCGATCCGGAACGATATCTGAAAAATCTTTCCAAAGATGGAAAGACATTTATAGGAAAGAAGAAAGAACTGTAAAAAGCATAGTGAGGTTGCCTCCATTAATAAGTTGCGGCAACCTCATTATTTTTTATTCTGAAGTTTTCTTTAAAGCACCTGTCGATATATGGAATCTGAATTTCACAAACAACAGAGATTCAAAACAGTCGCTTCAGTACGCTTGGGGCCCAGATAGAATTCAAACTAATTTAAATACAATTATTTAATGCCTGTAACCTCGAGGCCCCACCGGTCGATGCATGTATCGCGCTGGGAGAATCCCGCATCAGGCGCATGGGTTTCAACCTAAAACTTGAATGACAGAGTTTCCAATAGTAAATATATACCTCTCAGCATGGTTGGTTAGCATTATTATGATTTGTTCATGTCCTGGAAGGACTAAATTTGAATTACCGCGGGCGCTAGCCCGCGGTAACTTGCTCAAGAGCTCTCCGTCCCTGAATAGGGGCGAATAAAACCCATTAATGGATTTGAATCTGTTAACAAATAGATGACTATTATGTCTTTAAGTTGACTCGCATGCTCATCAGACGGGGCGGGTATTCTTCGCCATTTGATGGAACAATAGGAGCTTGTCAGTTGTTTATTTTATAGTCATTCATAAACACGCATCTGAAGCCGTTCCGCCAGGACGGCTTCAGAACAATTACCCAGCACCCGAACCCTTCCAACTCACATAAATCACACAAATCAAAAAAATCAAAGTTCAGACGGTTAGTGCACGCCGCACTACGTTGTGCACTGCACCATGCACCTGCATGGAGCATCTTGCATCCTGCACGTTTTCCTCATTAATTTCCACAGTCGCAATTCCTATGATTCAGTACGTGTTCTTTGAAAACTTGTCCGTCACGCTGTCTGCCAGGCAACTAATGTCTGTTGCGGCTACACTGCAATAAGATTCCAACAAGCGTTAGAAAAAGGTGTAAAACCGGTAACTAAATTTTCCGCCCCCCGCCAACATCTTCCCTTCCCGGGCAATGACGTCAACTTTACAAAAATCTGCATAATTCCATTGGAACCTCTCGCTTCCAAATATTGTAAGTGCGGTCCTTCTGTTCCCTCGCTCTTCGGGCAATGGTGGCAACTTAACAATTTTTTTGCTGCTTTCGCGTTGGAACACCTCATCAGGATACCACAGTCATAGCGCTTTTAGCCGCCAATAATGCGGATATTCTGCTCCCCTCTCTTTTTAAGAGAGGGGACGGGGGTGAGTTCCCTTGCCAGAATCACACTAAGTTGATACCATTGCCCTTTCCGAAAGGGGAGGCCGGGAGGGGTTCGTTGCAACACAGGGTGGGTTCGAAAGCACCAATGGGATCGAAATACCGGTAAAAGTGGTAAAACCGGTAAAAGCTAGACAAATCAAACCTGAAATAGCCTCTTTTGATCTGAATTCAAATCTTTTCCACCCCATGACTCTTACCACCCCCGGTAAAACTCCGCAATAACCGGTAAAACTCACCACAAGCCCGTAAAAGCTTCCCCAGTCATTGTGCTCTCCAGGTCACTGAGCACAGTCGTGGCCCGGTCTTCTTCTTCCAAACTCCGAAGGAGTGAAATTATTGTAGCTCTAGTTCAGTCCTGGAGGTGCATCGGGTAGAAAAACTGCTCCCAAACTCCGAAGGAGTGACATTATTGTAGCAACCAATAGTAATTAATATCAGAACCCCGAAGGGGTGGCATTATTTCCGGGGTTGTACGGATCCCCAAATACAAATAAACGGAAAAGTGGTTATAGTTTGCGTTTTTGCGCTCTAATCGAAACATTTTTCGCCCTCAACTATAACCACTATTACTGTTCCTCGCACTTTCAGGCTAAGTGGATTGCGAAAAACCCGGAAAAGTGTACATATCGTTCATAGTTTGCGTTTTCAGCTTAAATTCGCAATATTTTTCTCTCCAACTATGAACAATGTGAACGCACCGGCACTATGCGTTCATTTCTTCAATCAGTGTAATCATCCTGAATCAGCTAAATCCTGAGTGCATCCTGCCTGGCGGCAGACAGGCCGAAGTCCCGCTCGCGTATGCGCGTCAACTTAATGAACACAATGAACGAATGTCATTCCCGTGAAAACGGGAATCTACCTTCCTCAATCCTTGGATAGCTTCGGTAATTATCCATTATTTGCAATTCGCGTTTTCAATGTATTGTTCATACAGCAGAGAATCAAAACATCCGCTAATAACTTATTCTTACGACAGTTAGCTGTTAGCGATTCTGCAAACAGGGTCTATTTACACTCTTTTAAGTTGACGCCTATGCGCTCGCGGGATGTGGTAGCATCGCTAATTTTTTTAAACAGATATGGTCTGCCGTGTGTTCAATTCGTGCTAATTCCCTAAATTTTCTGTATATATTGTAACTAATTATAAGATTTCCGCTGATGTGGCGGATTTAGACAAACAGATATGGAGTTTAATCAGACCTTTTAATGATAGATATAGTACAAAATAAAATCGAACGTGCTGTCCTCGTGGCAGTGAGAAGAAAAGATATTGCACGGGAAGTGCTCGAAGAGCATCTGGAAGAACTGAGGGAATTATCAAGAACCGCCGGCGTAGAAATTGTGGATATGGTAACGCAGGATCGCGAGCATTTCGATGCTGTGTATTACGTCGGTAAAGGAAAAGCCAATGACCTTGCCCTCTATGTGGAAGACAACAATATTGACCTGCTGATAGTTGACGATGACCTTACACCGGGACAGGTGAAAAACCTCGAAGAACTTATCAAGCGGAAGATCATCGACCGGAGCGGACTGATCCTCGATATATTTGCCTCGCACGCCAAAACGCGCACCGCTCGTACGCAGGTTGAACTGGCTCAATTACAGTATATGCTGCCGCGCCTCACCCGCGCATGGACACACCTGTCAAAACAATTCGGCGGTGTGGGCACCAAGGGCCCCGGTGAAACACAGATTGAAACCGACCGTCGTTTGATCCGTGACCGCATCTCATTCCTCAAAAAGAAACTGATTGAGATTGAGGCTGACAGGGAAGTACAAACCAAGGGTAGAAAAGATTATATAAAGGCCACACTTGTAGGCTATACCAATGCAGGCAAATCCACACTGTTCAATCTGCTTTCCGGCGCCGAGGCTTTGGCTGAGGATAAACTGTTTGCCACGCTTGATTCAACAACCAGGAATTTTTCACTGCGCAGGAACACCCAGATACTTCTGAGCGATACCGTCGGGTTTATCAGGAAACTTCCGCATCATCTTGTCGCTTCATTTAAAAGTACGCTTAGTGAAGTACGCGAGGCAGATCTCATCCTGCATATCATCGACATGACGCACCCGTTCTACGAGGACCATATCCGGGTTGTTACACAAACACTTGAAGAACTTGGGTGCCGTGACAAACCGAAACTGATGGTGTTCAATAAAGTGGATAACCTTAATGACAAAGGGAAACTGGAATTTGTTCAGAATCACTATCCCGATGCGGTGATTGTTTCAGCAGTAAAAGGTTTCAACATAACGCTGCTGAAAGAGCGCATCGAGGAATTCATTGAATCAACGTTTGAGTATGTGACGCTGACGCTTAATACGCAACAGAGCTATCTGATCCAGCGGGCAAAAACAATTGCCGAAGCAGTGGAGGAAAACTACGTTGATGATCAGGTGTTCGTTAAGTTCCGCGTGAAAAAAGAAGATAAGGCAAAGTTGCAGATTATTTTTGAAGGCGTTTTGTCTTAGCTTTTCAGTCGGGTCGGGCAGTGAATGTCGGTCTGAATATGGCTCTTTGAAATGAAAAGCCCGAAGCATGTTTTCGGGCTTTCCGTTAACCTTTTAAGCTTCTTGTTCCGTTTCCTCTTCGGGTTCATCGTTGCTGCATATTTCGCAGCCGCAGAGATCATATATCTCATCATAACCGTAGTCGATGGTCAGTTCTTCGCCGGGCTGAATGTCCCGGTAGGCGTAAAGAAGTAAACTGGTTTCATCTCCCTCGTCAACATAGCAGTTATAGTCACATTCGTGGTTAATGTATTTGATAACCGGAGTGTTCAGAACATCGATGTAATTATCTCCGTTATAGAATATATACACGTTGTTTTCTTCTTCTTCACGCCGGCAGCATTCATCTTCATCAATAACGTCGCCGGTTATGCGCATGATGACTTCGTCTTTGGGTATGGGTATGGTGGTGAATACACCCATTCCGTGAATAGCCGATTCTCTGGCTTCCAGTTTATCTTCCAAAAATTCTTTGCTCACTGTGCTTTTCCTTGTTTCCTGTCTAATTCTTTGAAGAGCGCCTCAAACAGCGGATTATTTAATATCGGGAAATAGTATTTCGACTCCGGGACCGTGTCATCAGTCTCGTAGGAATACCTTCCAAGTTCCGTGTTCACCTTATCATAATACACCACTTTTTTCAGTCCGTATTTTGCTGATTCGCGGTCAACGCAAAACAGGGTTTTTGTCCGGACAATTTTCCCTTCAATGCCGTCAATGTCTATTGGTGGTTTATGCAGTTCGATTGTCCAGATGTCAAATCGGCTGGCAGAGACCGTGTCGAGCTGTGGCCCGTCATACCAAACAAATCTGGTGCCTGTCAGCAGCGTTTTCCATTTATGATTCTCCGATTGTCCCAAGAGACTGGACCCCGCGAGGGTTCCCAAAAGCAAAACAGCGATGATTATGTTTTTCATGGTTTTTTGGTAATCTCTATTTACTTATCTTCGAAAGCTAAAAAAGAATTAATAAAAAAGAAAGCAACTAATCTTGAAAAGAGCAATATTTATGCTGCTGGGCATTTGCGCGCTCACGGGCAGCATTGCCGCACAGAGTGTTTACGATGCATCCTTCAATCAAACGCTTGCCCTCACTACGGATAGCGTCTCTGTTCAGGTCCGGAATATTCTTAAGAAGAGCGTTACCTATACGATGCTGAAAAATCAAAACACGGAATATAAATCCTCGGCGGCGCAAATCACTCTCCCGGCTGATGGCAGTGTGCCTGTTATAGTTAAATATGCTCCCGTTCAAAACGTTGTCTCGAAGGACGTTTTGGTCTTTCTTTCCTCCGATTCATCAAGCTCTTTTGTTATTGCCGCGAAAGGTTCCGGTAAATATAACGATTCCTATCAGGATATCACCTTCAATAAATATGACTCAAGCCTGTTCGTTACCCTTAATTCACTGGTAACCCCGCAAACGGCACTGGGCTATAATGGCGCACGCGATAAGATGTTCATGGAATTTGACAAACTCCCGGGTGACAGCGTCGAATGCGTTTATACCGGGAAAAAAGTTCATCTGACCTCTCGCGCCGATGCACAAAGCCAGGGCATGAACACTGAACATACCTGGCCGCAATCAAATTTTAACAGCGCCGATCCAATGGTTTCTGACCTGTATCACCTGTACATTACTGATGAAACACCTAACGGTAAGCGGAGCAATTATCCCTTTGGTATGGTCGTCCCTTCAACCGTGACGTATTCGGCAGCAGGCAGCATGCTGGGCAAGAATCAATATGGTGCCATCGTGTTTGAACCCCGTGATGTCCACAAGGGTAATGTTGCCCGCAGTCTGCTCTATTTTCAAATAAGGCACTATGCCAACTCCATTGGAACCTATTTCGACACGCTCCAGGAAAGCACTTTCCGCGTGTGGAACAAGCTCGATACTGTTGATGCTAAAGAAAGAGCCCGCTGCACCGCAATTGCTGCGCTGCAGGGGAAACGCAACCCCCTGATCGATCACCCCGAGTTTGTTGACCGTATTTTCAGCTTTAACAGTTTCGGTCCTTCCAAAGGGCAGAAGAACAGAACGCTTGCACCAAAGTTTGTTCTTTATCCGCCAAAGCTGGTTCTCGATTCAGCGGCTGTGGGCGATACGGCTAAGCTCTATCTCAATTTGGTGAACCTGGGAAATGCCGCTTCATCAATCAGTGCGGTGTCCGTTTCTAACAAAACGTTTTCCGTGACAGCTTCAACGGGTGCACTTGCTGAAAACTCGGCCAGGCCGGCTGTGCTGAGCTTTGTGCCCGCTTCGAAGGGGGGTTACACCGATACGCTCTCGATAACGGCGGACGGAAAGACCTACACCTATCCGGTTTCAGTCACCGCAGTAACAACAACAACAGGCATTGTCCTTAATGACAATGCCGGAAAAGGGTATGCGCTTTCGCAAAACTATCCCAACCCGTTCAATGCAACAACCATGATCAGTTATTCGCTGCCGGTTGACGGCAAAGTATCTCTAAAGATATTCAATATGCTTGGGAAAGAAGCAGCGGTTTTGGTCAATGAATATAAGCCAGTAGGAAACTATGAAGTGACGTTCAACGCGGCCAGTCTTTCCAGCGGTGTTTATTTCTATGAGTTGCGCGCAGGAGCAATAACCATTATGAAGAAGATGACATTGTTGAAATAGTACCACACTCCGTGAGCTCACAGGCGTCAACTTTACTCAGTTGGTGAAGCGTTGTCACCTGCTTGGAGCTCTGGAAAGCGTCGACAGAGCATGAAAAAAAAAGAGGCTGTATCAGTGGTCAGGTTATGACCAGTGAACAGCCTCGCAATTTATTAACCCTAATCTTGCATTAGAAAAAGATAAAAGCAATAACTTACATAAGTATCAAAACGTTACGCCCTCCCTCGCCCTTTGGGAGAGGGAATGAGAGTGAGGGGCTTAGTCTTAATAAATGCAAATACTTATACGAAAAGTTCGTTGTTTTTGCATTTCCCGGGATTAATCGTTAAGGGACCTGGTTAGTCACCGAAACAGATTCCAAGATCGCGACCGGTTCTCATGATATCGCTTTCGAGATCAACAGTCCTTACTTTCCCAGAAACCTGATCGAGGGGAACGTACCGGACAGTTGGAGGATCAAGAGCAACCATGATGCCGTTCATACCTTCGTCAAGCGCGCGTATTGCAGCTGCGCCGAAACGAAGTGAGAGGAGGCGGTCAAAACTTGTCGGGCTGCCACCACGGAGCAAGTGCCCAAGGATTACTGTACGAATTTCGTTTTCAACTAATCCTGTTAAGTCAGCTTCCAGGCGTGCTGCGGCACCGCCAAGACGTTCTGCTTTCCCTGCTTCACGTTCAATAACCGATGCTTCTCCGCCTTTTGGTTTGGCGCCTTCGGCAACAACAACAATGGCATGTTTCCTGCCTTGTGCAAAGTGGTTGTTCAGGTAATCTGCCACGATGTTGATGTCATAAGGAATTTCGGGAATCAGAATAACTGATGCTGAGGATGAAATGCCTGCTTCAAGCGCAATATGTCCTGCATTTCTGCCCATTAATTCAACAATCATGATCCTGCGGTGTGAATGTGCCGTAGTATGCAAGCGGTCCATTGCTTCGGTGGCAAAGCTGGTTGCTGTATCAAAACCGAAGGTGATGACCGTTCCGTCCAGATCGTTATCAATTGTTTTGGGAACGCCGATAACCGTTAAGCCTCTGGGTACGAAGCCGTTGGCCATCAAAAGGGAGCCGTCGCCGCCGATAGCAATAAGCGCATCGATCTTCTCTCTGCGGAAACCGGCCAGAACTTCATCTGAACGGTCAATCTCAACAATATTCCCTTTTGTGTCTTTCATGGGGTAACGGGTTGGGTTGCCGCGGTTGGTTGTTCCAAGGATGGTTCCGCCGCGTGCGGTGATATCTTCAACGTTTTCATAGGTCAGATTTATAAGTCCGTCACCCATGGGGTAGTTTTCCGGCAGGAAGAGGCCATTATAACCGTCTCTGATTCCTACAACTTCCCAGCCGCGGTTGAGTGCGGACACGGTAACTGCTTTAATAACTGCGTTTAGTCCAGGGGCGTCACCACCACCGGTGTTAATTGCTATTCTTTTGATTTTTTTGCGTTCGCTTGTCATGATGATCCTTTCAGCATTAAAAATAATCAATTATAAATATAATGGTTTTTTTATGTATTTATGATATGTCCCTCACAGAAAACCACATTTCCTCAAAAAAAAAGGTAAAAAGGGGTAAAAAACTTAATAAACAACGTAATTTATGCATAATGAGGGTCGTCATATGCAGAAAAGGAGGTATGATATCGTGCTGTAGCAGGCTGTACCCGCTGAAAAGCAGGTAAATGGCAGGAGTGTTGCTTTGCCCCTCCGGAAATAAGATTTCCGGAGGGATTGCAAAGCATAAAACGGTAATGTTTACCGGCCTATTTCTTTGTTTTGCCTTTTTCCAGTAGAAATTTGGCCAATACAGGGAAGTGATCACTGTACCCGCCCAAATATTTGCTGCCACCATAGGTAGGAAGCGGACTGCCTTCATATTTTTCGCCGTGCTCAATCATATAATCAGCCTTGAAAACCTGGAAGCTGTTGCAAATATAGCTGAATGCTTTTTGCGGTGTTTTGAGGACAGAGGAGGAAACGATGATCTGATCCAGCATATTCCACTGATTGCGATATTTCAGTGTTCCTTCCCCATTGCGCTTTTTCTGCCATGCAAGGTTATGGAGGCTATAGGAATAATTTGCTGAATCGCAGATGAACTGTTCTGCTTTTAATTCATTTTTTATCGAATTGTTATCCGGTTCATCGTTGAAATCGCCCATGATAACAATGGCTGCATTTGCGTCGGCTGTCAGAACGGCATCAACATTTTTCCGTAATTCCTTGGCTGCTGCAATTCTGTTTCCTTCGGATTTTTCTTCGCCGCCGAGGCGTGAAGGCCAGTGATTGACAAAGACATGTACTTTCACTTTGTTTTTGCCCTGAAGTATAACGTGCAGGATCAACCGGGTAGGGTGGTTGTCTGAGAGGTGTATGGTGTCGCCTACAACACTCACTAATTTAAAAATGCTTGTCCGGAACAGCATTGCTGTGCTGATGCCGCGCTCATCAGGAGACTGAATGTGCACAATTTCATATTTCATTTCCGGAAACTGAGCTTTGACCAGATCCTCAACAACGGCTTTGTTTTCAATTTCGGCCATCCCAAGAATATCCGGCCCGCGCTTTGCATTCATTTCCTTCACGGCCTGTCCCAGATGCTGTATCTTGGTCAGATAGCGTTCACTGCCCCATTGCTTTTTGGCACCGGGAAGAAATTCTTCGTCATTCTTCGCTTTATTATCTAGGGTATCGAAAAAATTCTCAACGTTCCAGAAGGCTACCGTTACGGTGTCATAGCTCTGGGCGTAAGTTTTGGGCTGCATTGTAGTTAACAATGTCAGGCATAAGGCGAGCAAAAATAGTTTTGTTTTCATAGTGTCCTTTTTTTATTACGTGTATCTGTATAGTTTCTGATAGCATTGTTCGGTATGCTTGTTGGCAACGGTACAAAAACCAAAAGCCGTTGCTGCCTTATCTGGATTGCTCCTTCATAAAGTCTTCAAGCATTTCCGGCAAATGATAGAATAAATTAGCCTTGTTCTTCTCTTCAATATGATGACTGAAATTTGTCGTTTCCCTGGCTGAAAGATATTTCTCAACACCTTTTACTATTGCTTCGGGGCTCTCAGGCTCAACAATGAAACCTGTTTTACCCTCATCAATTGATTCCATCAGCCCACCAACCCTTGTCACCAGGACTGGCTTTCCAAATCCGTATGCCACATTCAAGATGCCGCTTTGCGTCGCACTGCGGTAGGGGAGTATCACCAGATCGGCTGCGGCATAATATTTCCCCACTTCCTCATTGGGAACGAAACGGTTTATCAGTTTTACTGAGTCTTCAAGGTTAAGTTCCACGATCATGTCCTTGTATAGGGAAATTTCATCATAGGATTCTCCTACTACCAGCAGTTTTAATGTGCTGTCAAGTTTGAGGAGCCCCGGCATTGCCTTTAGGAGCACATCAAGTCCTTTATATTTGCGAATGTAGCCGAAAAACAACAGAATGGTTGCCTCCTCCGGGAAGCCAAACTCAGTCTTACTTCCGCTAGCATGGTTAAAATCATAGCAGTCATAGACGGGAAGTTCGGAACGGTACACTTTTTTCCCGGGTGCGAAGTCAGTTACTTCACCAACTACCTTTTCTGAAAGCGTGACAAAGGCATCTGAATTATGCAGGCCAATGCTTGTCAGCGTACGGTCAAATACGCTGCCTTCGTGTGAAATGAAATTTTCGGTTATAAATATTATTTTGCCGCGATATTGTGACCGTATCAGGGAGGAAATTGCAAAATGACACGGCGCAAAAAACGGATGCCACCAATCAAATATCACCAGGTCGGCTTTTTCCTTTTTCAGCTTATTGGCAACAGAGAGCCAGTTAAACGGGTTGATTGAGTTGATCAGGCGTTCATTGGGCGCTTTCTTTATGAGTGAATCGCTTTTGTCATACTGTGTTGTTCCGGGAAACAGGAATGAAGGATAGAGCAGTTTATAGTTATAAACTTTTATTTCAAAGTGATCCTTCAGGAGGTCGTATACGTGAGAAACATAGAGTGAGTTTCCGCCTCGATATGGATAAGCGGGTCCTATTAGTATAATTTTTTTTCGCATTACTTCTTCAATTAATTCAGTCTAAATGGATTGGTCAGGCAACCATCGATAATAATACATCGCACGTCTTATATAACTGCACAGAAAATGCAGTAAACCCTGGCAAAGGGCAGACATCACAGTTGCGCCAAAAGCGACCTGAAAAATAGGAACAATTTATCCCATAGCCAATTTTGAAAGAAGGGAATTATCATGGGACGATAATAATTATTTCCAGACGGCGGTTTTACCCGGTGGAGACAGCGTTCCAGAGACTGCTAAGTCATCTCGCTTTAGGCAAACTATCTGGCGCTGGATATTCAGACAATATGGATAAAGTGCATAAATCCCTTAAAATTTTATGTTATTTGCTCCTTTAACATTTACATCATTCTCATCTTTATGTATATTGCCAACTTAATATATTTCGAAAGGTTTGGAATGTTTCAAGGAACCGGAACAGCACTTATAACACCATTTGATGAACAGTACAACGTTGATTATACGGCACTGAAAAAGTTAGTCCGTTTTCAGGTTGAAAATAACATTGACATGTTGGTTGTGCTTGGGACCACCGGCGAATCACCGGTTATCACTGATGATGAGCGTAAGAAAATTATCGAAACGGTGATGGCCGAAGCGAACGGCAGAACAAAAATTGTAGTCGGAACCGGCACAAATGACACAAGGAAAACTGCAAAACTAAATAAAATGGCCGAAGACCTGAAAGTTGACGCGGTGCTGGTGGTTAATCCGTACTATAATAAAAGTACACAGGATGGACTTGTTCAACATTATCGCTATCTTACTGAGAGATGTGCGCTTCCGTTTTTGCTTTACAACGTGCCATCGCGGACAACAATGAATATGCTGCCGGATACAATCCTCAAAATTCATGACGAATGCAAAAATGTTGTCGGCGTTAAAGAAGCCTGTGCCGATATTTCCCAAATTGCAAGACTTTGTGCTGAAAAGCCCAATTCACTGACCGTCCTTTCCGGCAACGATGACCAATGTGTCCCCATCATGGCGCTTGGTGGCAAGGGTGTCATTTCCGTTTTTTCCAACGTGTATCCCAAAGAAATGAAGGCAATTACCGATGCGATGCTCGGCAAAAATTTTGATGCAGCATTACAGTTACATAACAAATATCTTAAAATGATGAATTTGCTTTTCGTTGAAACAAGCCCTATTCCCATAAAATATGTAGCCTCACTGCTCAGGCTCTGTCAGAACACCTTGCGCCTGCCGCTCGTTCCGGTTTCGCACAATTCGGAACTGCTTCTTGCGGAAGAATTCCATTTGTTGGAGGTATAACAGTGTCGCTGCAATATGGTTTAATTGGTGCATCAGGCAGGGTGGGGAAAGAGATTTCAGCGGTGTTTCAGGAAGCAGGGCATCAGTTGGTATTCACGTATGACGTAGAGGGAGAGACGCAAACAGGCAAACCGGAAGTTATTGTGGATTTTTCTCTTCCTGCTGCATTTGCCAAAACAATGGCCTATGTCAGCAAATTCAAGGTGCCGCTGGTGATTGGAACGACAGGGCTTTCCGACGAACAAATAATTGAATTGAAAGAACTCAGCACACTGGTACCGGTTGTGCAATCATATAACTTTTCGCTCGGTATACAGATGATGCTTCGTTGTATTGAAACCGTTAAACAGCAACTACACAATTGGGATGTTGAAATAACGGAAACACATCACCGGTTCAAGAAAGATAAACCGTCCGGTACTGCAATAATGATGAAAACCTCTCTGGGGAAAGATGCTCCTATTGCATCGCTTCGTCTTGGCAATGTTCCGGGAATTCACACTATCACGTTTGCAAGTCTGGGCGAAACACTCTCCATTGAACATTCTGCAACATCGCGCAGAACATTCGCAGAAGGCGTGCTTCTCAGTGCCGAATTCACCATTGGAAAGCAACCCGGGTTTTATTCATTCAGGGAAGTTGTAGGCGGGTAATTATTACCGTCAACTATATGTTGCCAATAGAGTATTTGTGGGGATTCAGACAACGGTCAGCATTAGTCAAACGTCGGCTGTGCATAATGAATCAGGCACTGTGTTAAAAACTTTTAATTAAAAGTAAATTGAACTTTAAGATGGTATATAATATATTAGAGGAAAACTATGGATTCGCAAGAGATAATAAACTTTATAGCTGATTCACCTAAGAAAACACCCGTTAAAGTGTATATAAGTGGCGAACTTAAAGGACTCGGATTTGAAAATATGGAGTTTATCGGTAACGATTCTTTTGGAGTGTTGTTCGGTGAAATTGCAGATTTCGAAAAATTCTACGCTGAACATAAAGATAAAATTCAAACGTATCATCTTGAAAATGACCGTCGGAATTCTGCCGTGCCTCTGCTCGATCTGACTAAAATCAATGCGCGTATCGAACCGGGTTCCATTATCCGCGACAAAGTGGAAATTGGCAACCAATGCGTTATCATGATGGGTGCCGTTATTAATATTGGGGCTGTCATCGGCGAACGTACCATGATCGACATGAATACCGTTATCGGTGGACGTGCCATCATTGGGAAAGATTGCCACATTGGTGCCGGAACGGTTATCGCGGGTGTTATTGAGCCTCCAAATGCGTTACCTGTTATTGTTGGCGACAATGTGGTTATGGGTGCCAACGCGGTAGTGCTTGAAGGGGTTAAGATTGGGGCGGGATCTGTTATTGCTGCCGGTTCTGTAGTTATATCCGACGTGCCTGAGAACTCTGTGGTTGCGGGCGTGCCGGGAAGGATCATCAAACAGGTTGATGACCGTACAAAATCAAAAACATTATTAGTGGAATCACTGAGAAATCTGAATGAATAAACTCAAAGATCTCGCGTATAAAAACTACGCGAAAGTGAACGATGCTCCGATTGTGGTGCAAAAATTTGGCGGCAGTTCCGTTGCGGATATTGACCGCATTATGAACGTCGCCAGGAAGATTCGCCGGAGAGTGCACCAGGGAAACCGTCTTGTGGTGGTTGTTTCCGCTATGGGAAAAACTACTGATAATCTTATCAGGCTTGCCAAGCAGATAGTTGAGCAACCGTCCGCCAGGGAACTGGATCAGTTAATGGCAACCGGTGAACAGGTATCCGCAGCGCTGCTTTCCATGGCCCTGCACAGCATGAAACTAAAGAGTAAATCGCTGAATGCCTATCAGGCAAGGATTTCAATTATCGGAAAGTTTTCCGAAGCGCGCATTAAAGGCTTTGATAAACGGCACCTGCTGAACTTGTTGAAAACGAATGATGTCCTGGTAGTAACGGGATTTCAGGGAATTACAGAAGGCGGTGACGTTGCCACACTTGGCAGGGGCGGATCCGATACATCGGCCGTAGCCCTTGCCGCGGCACTGAATGCTCCCTGTGAAATATATAGTGATGTTGCAGGGATCTATACTACGGATCCCAAACTCTATCCCGCTGCCAAAAAAGCCAAGATGATTTCATACGATGATATGCTGGAGCTTGCTGCATCCGGCGCAAAGGTTTTACATGGCAGGTCTGTTGAAGTTGCCAAAAGATTTAATATACCCATTTATTGCGGATCATCATTTTCAGATGAGGAAGGAAGTTATGTTGTGAACGAAGATTTGATGATTGAAAAATCAAGTGTCACCGGTTTATCGGTAATGGAGAATCAGGTGCAGGTGGTTATCAAAAAACTGCCGGTAGATTACAGTCTGGTGCGCGAAATTTTCCAAAAAGCAGCCATTACTGGTCTTAACGTGGATATGATATCCATTATCAACGATGATGACGGTTTATTGGTGTCATTCACCGTGGTTGATGAAAAGAAGAAGCGTCTTGAAACAACGGTGAAAAAAGCATTGAAGGCACTCTCAGACTATGAGATCGAATACCATTCCGGTTACGTCAAAGTATCGGTAGTCGGTGTCGGTATGAAAAGCGGTATCGGTGTTGCTGCCGAGTTTTTCAATGCTCTGAAGAACGTGCCGTTCAAACTGGTTACCACCTCGGAAATTAAAATCTCGTGCCTGATAGAACAGCAGTATAAAACTGCTGCAGTGAACGCGCTGGTAAAGAAATTTAAATTATAATGTTTTGTAACACGATTTTTACGCGGCTCGGGCCGCAGTCCGGTGACTTTGTAGAAAAATAATGAAGCAAATGAATACACCATCGCCAATTGAATTACGCCATGCTCTTCACCAAACACCTGAACTCATGTTTGAGGAGTTTGAAACTACGAGACTGCTTTTCGAAGCATTATCTATGCTGCCGGGTCTTAGAATTCACCGCCCATTGCCCACTGGGCTTGTCGTCGAGTATAAAGTGAATGAAGGTAACTTTATTCTGTTCAGAGCTGATATTGATGCTCTTCCGATAAAGGAACAGACTGGAGTTGCGTTTGCCTCGAAAAATGATTTGATGCATGCCTGCGGGCACGACGTGCACAGCTCAACCTTGTATGGCTTTGTGCAGAGTGTTGTTGAGAGGCAGGTGTCACAGAATATTATATTTGTGTTTCAACCTGGTGAAGAAGGGGGCGGCGGCGCAGAGCGTGTTCTGAACTCCGGCGTGCTTGATGCGTACCCCATTACCAAAGCATTTGCATTACACGTAACTGATGAATACCCCGCGGGAACGATAGCATCCACCAGCGGAGTGTTGTTTGCTTCTGCCGTTGAGCTCGATGTTACTTTCCATGGCAAAGCCTCGCATATAGCATTTCCTGAACGCGGCATCAATGCAATGGCTGCATTGCGGAAGTTTCTTGATCGTGTCGACGATATAATTGACTCTTACGAAGAACCGGTTTTATTTGGCTGTGGAAAAGTTGCTGCCGGCGTCGTCAGAAATATTATCCCGGCCAAAGCAAAATGTGAATGCACACTGAGAACCCTGTCTGTGAAAAAGCTGCGGGGCATTACCGACCGTTTCCGGAACGAACTTGAAACATTGAAGCTGGAAATGGGTATTTCGTACGATTTGCACATCAACTCGCCGTATACCGAGGTGGTTGTGGACGCTGACCTCTATGTGTCCTGTGAGCGGGCGCTGGCAAAATCATTTATGGTTATTGATTGCGGTTATAAAATGACCGCGGAAGATTTCGGTTTATTTTCACACCGATATCCGGCTTTCATGTTTTGGCTTGGAACTTCACTCGGTGAGCAGTACGGGCTACACACGCCGAATTTTTTGCCGGATGACAGCATGATTCAGAAAGGCGTAGATGCTTTTTCTCTTATTTTGGACGAAATGATTAAAAAAGACATTTAGTGGAACACAAAGACCGCGAAGGATGCGCTAAGCGCGTAACGGGTCTCCTATACGAGCGCGCGGGTAAAATGATTGACGTGCTCAAAGAAAAGTACAAATACAATTAAAAGATATTATGAACTAACGGATCAGAAAAATGAACATAACAAAGAAAATATCGGTTGGCGTGCTTGGTGCCACCGGAAGTGTTGGACAAAAATTTATTCAATTGCTCGAAGGACATCCGTTCTTTGAATTGACAGAAATTGCAGCATCGGACCGCTCAGCCGGCAAGAAATATAAGGATGCTGTGAACTGGATACTTTCTTCATCCATACCGCAAGGCGTTGCTGATATGGTAGTGAAAGGCTGTGATGACATCTTTAACAGTCAGTTGTTGTTTTCTGCACTGGATGCCTCCGTTGCGGGTGAGATCGAATCGAATCTCGCAAAACGCGGCCATTTTATTGCATCAAACTCCAAGAACCACCGTTGGGATACTAATGTGCCCTTGCTGATACCAGAAGTTAATCCGGATCACCTTGCCTTGGTAAAAACACAAGACTATCCCGGCGGCGGAATTGTGACCAATCCCAATTGCTCCACAATCGGATTGGTGATTGCTTTGAAGCCCTTGTTCGATGCTTTTGGACTCGAGGCGGTTAACGTAGTGACCATGCAGGCACTGTCCGGTGCCGGCTATCCGGGCGTTTCGAGCCTGGATATAATAGATAACGTTGTTCCCTTCATCGGCGGAGAGGAAGAAAAACTTGAATCAGAGCCCAAGAAAATTCTTGGTGCGCTTGCGGGCAATCATATTGAATTGGCTGATATCAGGATCAGCGCGCAGACCAACAGAGTTGCCGTAATCGATGGTCATCTCGAGACTGTACAGATCAACCTGAAGAACAAAGCAAGTATTGAAGAGATCCTGAAAGTTTGGAATGAATTTTCCGGTGAACCACAAAAACAGCAGCTGCCCTTCGCACCTGAAAAGGCCATTCATTATTTTACGGAAAGCAAATATCCGCAGCCAAGGCTTCACCGGAATATTGACAAGGGAATGGCGGTGGCTGTTGGCAGACTGCGCCCCTGTTCACTGTTTGATTATAAGTTTGTTGTTCTGTCCCATAACACAGTGCGCGGTGCCGCGGGCGGCTCCATTCTTTGTGCTGAAATGATGGTCGCGCAGGGATTGTTAAAATAATATTTCTATTCTCTCTGTGGACGCTGACCTTATCTTTGTTGTTCCTGGGAATTTCGGCGTTACACAGAGGCGTCATATAGTCTGCCGACAGGTGAAGAAGGACACAGAGATTAGCGAAACAGCTTTAGCGATGTGCCTTTAGCTCTTCTTTCAGCAATTCTTCGGCCTCGCCTGCGGTTTTAAGGGCCTCAACGTATACCGTTCGCGTTGTTTGTTTAGTGCGTAGTAGAAAACGATTTTGTTTTTAAATTTCACATCGGTGTACAGATCCGGTTTGATCAGCTTAGATTGGGACAGGAGATCAAAATTCTCATTGAGCAGTTTAGTATAGTCATTCTGGATAAAGTCCTCATGTAGTTTAATGGCGGCGTATTTGCTCTCAAGCTCAGTGAATTTTTCCTTGACCTTAAGAATTTTAATAAGCTTTATATCGCCGCTGAGGACCATTGACTTGTACGAGAGCATTTCAGATTGCGAAAAGAGATCTACCGAAACTGTTTTTCCCATGTATGCGCTGATGGAATCCTTATATCCCGCGTTATAATGTTGCAGCATCCCGAGTATATGCATCTGTTCCCGGGCATTTGATTCAGCGTTTTTGCGGCATTTTTCAATATCCTCAGTATCCTTCCGGATCTCCTTTTAGATGCTTGTATAGTATTGCAGTGGTTTTTCTTTATCGCTGCTGTGCTCGGCAAGCTTTTCGACGTTAAGGGCAATATAAATGCTGATAACGATCAGGATGAGGTCAAAGATCTTTTCGATTAGAAACTTTTAGAGCGAGGTGGCTTTTCCCCTGAGGTTCTTGACGGGTGAAAAAGATTTTAGTATTTCGGAAAATGCCAGCATATATTCTGTCTCCGCTTGTTACGCTGCTGATTATACAAACCGGGAAATTAAGGTTCAATATAATGGATTTCTATTTTAAAGCCATGCAGGCGTCGCTGTCCTGTTTTAAAATTCTGCTTATTTAGCAAGAACTGGGTGCGTTCTATTACTTCCAACAAATTTTACAGAGCGGGCATCGGAACAAAAACGAGATACTCAGATCATTGAAAAACCTGCTTTACCCCTCAAACATTTTCCGCAATTTTGCCCTGTCAGTAGTGACCCCAAGTGCAAGAATAAATTTTATCCTCGCTTTTTGCCCGTTGAGATAATCGGTAAAAAGTACGCCAAGCTTGGAAAGCCACTTCCCGGCACCGGGGTAGCCATATACATCCAGCGTTTCACCGGAAGGGCAGCGTGATACCAGTACTATCGGAATGTTTTTTTCGACTGCATATTTAATTCCTTCGAATGCTGCCGGGGGAACATTCCCCACTCCCATTGCTTCCACAACAATTCCTTCAGCGCCGCTGTCGGCAGAAAACCTGAAAAACTTATCATCCATTCCCGCGTAACACTTTATCAGGTCAACATTCGAATTGATTATTTCGGTCTCAAGCTTTTCCATTTTCCGGGGCAGCCGGTTGAAAATAACTCGTCCGTTTTGCACGAAACCCAAGGAACCGAAATCCAGACTGTGGAAAGTTTCCAAATTGTCAGTGTGTGTTTTCGTTACTTCACTTGCCGCATTGATCTCACCGTTCAAACAAACCAGCACGCCCAGGCTCCTACTGTTCTCATTGTGGCAAATGTAAAGGGCATCAAGTAAATTGCGGGGACCGTCCCATTCCGGTTCGGAGCTGTTTTTCATGGAGCCGGTAACAATTATTGGTATTGGAGTGTTGATGCTCAAATCCAAAAAGTAGGCGGTTTCCTCCAGCGTGTCTGTACCGTGAGTTATTACTATACCTTCGTAATTGCCTGTGACAATAAATTCTTTCACCTTTTTTGCCAGGTCGAGCATCAGTTCTGGGGTCATGTGTGGCCCGGGGTAAATCCCGAAATCGAAAACTTCGATATTTGCCAAAGTGCGTGCCTGGGGGATGAGCTCCATAAGTTCGCTCCCGGAAAAATGAGGGACTGCAGCGCCTGTTCCGGAATCAATTTTCATGGAAAATGTTCCGCCGGTGAAAATCACAAGAATTGTTTTCATTTGGTTCACAATAAAAATTATTGAATAAACGGCATATATTTGGTGAAAACTAAGGTGTCAGCATGCCTATGCCGTATATTATACGGTTAAAACGTCTGTTTCCCATGTATATAGCTTTCCGCAAAAAATCAATGGCCAATATTTATTATTTACTGTACTAAAGATACAAGAAGGTGAAATGATAGAAAAATTATTTGAAAGCATGATACTGCTTTGCCGTTATGCTTCCGGATTGAGCATAAAATGGGGTTGGGGCCTTTTGCCCCTGGGAAAAATTTTTGACTTTTTCTTTGTTTTTTGGCAAAATAACCTTGCTTTTTTTACAAATATCCTTAAATTGGGGTGGGCAATTTTGCCCAAGTACTTTATTTTATTTTTTTTAGAGGTTCTAGTGGTTAAGAAACTTTTTGTAGGAAGTCTCCCTTGGGCTTACACTGACGATTCTTTGAAAACGGCTTTCGAGCCATTTGGAAAAGTTGTCTCTGCCAAGGTGATTCGGGATCGTGAAAGCGGTCGTTCACGAGGATTTGGCTTTGTTGAAATGGAAAACGAAGCAGACGCTGAAAAAGCCATCACGGCTCTCAACGAATCAGAGGTTAGCGGAAGAAAAATTACCGTTAAAGAAGCTTTGTCGAAATAATTTTCAGACAGTGTTTTGATGTCCTCAAGCGTTTATCTCACGATAAACGCTTTTTTATTTTAAATTGGTCTGCTTCAATCAGATTTTGCTTCCCCAACACACTTTTATATATTTCATAGACAATATTATTCAGATATTAATTTTTGGGCTGTGAACCATGAGATGCATCAGGCTGCTATTGTTTTCTGCTTTCCTCCTTATGTCCCTCCTCGCGCAATCATCGGAGAAGAACGCCTGGGAAACCCGGTTTGAAGCATCGGGATACAAACAAACACCACGGTATGCCGAAACAATGGAATACTTTTCGAACTTCGAAAAGAATACACCGTACGCCAAAATGTTCTCAATTGGAAAATCTCCGCAGGGGCGGGATATTCCCTGTCTGGTAGTTTCAAAAGACAAGGCGTTCACTGCTGTTTCGGCAAAAAAGGAACATAAACCCGTAGTCCTGGTTATCAATGGAATTCATTCGGGCGAAATTGAGGGAAAGGATGCCTGCATGTTATTATTGCGGGATATTCTTGTTGATAAAAGTCAAAGCAAACTGCTCGACCATGCCACCCTGCTCATCATACCCATTTTCAGCGTTGACGCACATGAACGGTTTGGGAAATTCAACCGCATCAACCAAAATGGCCCGGAAGAAATGGGTTGGCGGACAACCGCGCAGAATTTGAATCTTAATCGTGACTGGATGAAAGCCGATGCGCCGGAAATGCAGGCAATGTTGAAATTGGTTGTCGAATGGGACCCAGACTTCACGGTGGACACGCATACGACAGATGGAGCAGATTATCAATACACGGTAACTTATGGAGTGGAGAAATACGGGAACATTTATTCCGGCACCTCTGCCCTGCTCAGGAAGGAATTTATTCCTTTCATGGAGCAATACGTTGTTGACCGGGGCTATTATATTGCGCCTTATGTTGGCTTCAAGGGGGGGGAACCCAAAACAGGTCTGGTGGATTTCCCCGGAACCCCGCGTTTTTCCACCGGCTATGCCGCCGTTCGTAACAGGATAGCGCTTTTGGTTGAGACCCACATGATGAAACCCTATAAGGATCGTGTTTTTGCAACAAAGGCGATGCTTGAAGCGGTGCTTACTTTTGTAAACACCAATGCAGAAAAACTTCTGGCACTTGACAAAGAAGCCGATGAAAATTCCATTAAAAGTTTAGCGCAAGAAAAACACGCACTTCCTGTACAATTTAAGTCCACCGATTCAGCCTCAAAATATCTCTACCGCGGATTGAAATATTCGTATGACAGCAGTTTTGTTTCGGGTACAACCAAGACGGTCTATTCAAAAGAACCCTTCGAGGAGGAAATACCGTATTATAATGTTATTAATGCGGCCGATTCAATTATGCTTCCTTATGTTTACCTGATTCCTCGGGAATGGACTGTAATAATAGACCGGATAAAACTGCATGGCATCACTCTCAAGAGAACACAGGGGGAGCAAACCCTGCAGGTGACAAAATATAAATTCAGGGAAGTAACGTATGCCGCCACTCCTTATGAGGGAAGACAGGGAGTCTCCTGCAAATACGATAGTTTTGCCGACACGGTTATTGTGCCTGCTGGCACTTATGTGGTTTATCCGGCTCAGAAAACGGTGCGGGTTATTGCTCATCTGCTTGAGCCCAAATCTGGTGATTCCTTTCTCAGGTGGGGATTTATGAATACAATTTTCGAAAGGAAAGAGTATTTTGAAGATTATGTTATGGAAAAGGTTGCAGCCGAGATGTTAACACACGATCCGGCTCTAAAAAAAGAGTTTGAAGAAAAACTGGCAAATGATAAAAAATTCAGAGAAAGCCCAAATCAGCGCCTGAACTTTTTCTATGAACGCTCATCCTATTTTGATAAACAGCAAAGTGTATATCCCATAATGCGGGTGGAAAACAACGTCAATATCACGACAAGTGACCGATAAATTGAATGCTTGCAAACAGACAAGTTATTCAGATGCTAAGCAGTAATTGTCATTCGGAAAGGATATATCGATACTATAATAATACAGCCGGATTGGCGATTCATTCAATATGAAAAGTATAAAGTAATTTGAAGACCAAGGAAATGTAATGGGTGATAAAAAAACAGTGATAAGCAGGACGCGTGTTTTTAGTAAATCAACAGACTCCCTGCTCAGAGGTGTTGCAATATTTGTACTACTTTCTGGTAGTCTGAGGGCCCAGTTGAGTGAAGGGGGCATCCCCTATACGTTTACTCACGCAATGAAATCAGCTTATAATGAATACTCTGCCCCGGCGATTAACAGAAAAGCTCTTTTGTTGGAAGATGAGGAGGAGCAGGCAAAGGGTGTTCCTTTCAGATTTGGGCTTGCTCACCCTGTTGATCTATCGCTTCATAATTCAGGCACCTGGGAATTCTTGTCATCAGGCGAAAAATTATGGCGACTGAAAATAACCTGCCCAGGAGCAACTACAATCAATCTGGTTTACTCTGATTTTTGGCTTCCTGAACGCGGCAAATTGTTTATTTATAATGAAGCACGGACAGAGGTTATTGGGGCTTTCACGGCGCGCAACAATAAAGATGACGGTTTCTTTGCAACTGGTCTCCTCCGCGGCCAATCAATCACGCTCGAATATTTGGAACCGGCAAAGGTCTCTGCACCTGGAAGAATTGGTATCAAAAATATTGTGCATGGGTATAAAGATATTTTTAAAGATTATCCGTTATGGGAGAAGGACTATGGCAGTTCCGGCTCCTGCAATGTGAATGTCAATTGCACGCAGGGAGCAGTATGGCAGAATGAAAAACGGGCTGCTGTTATGGTTCTAACCAATAATGCCAGTCGCATCTGTTCCGGTGCGCTTGTCAACAATGTTCGTCAGGATCTGACTCCATACTTTTTAACAGCAAATCACTGCATTGTTAACGAGTCTCCAAACACCTGGATATTCATGTTCAATTATGAAAGCCCTTTCTGCACAAACGCGGATGGCCCCCTAAAATATACCTTATCCGGTTCTGTTACGAACGCCTATAGTGCGACTTCAGATTTTGCACTCCTGAAACTTAATGAGGCGCCGCCGGATTCTTTCCACGCTCATTGGGCTGGCTGGGATGCCGGTGCTTCAACTTCCATCCTCAGGAGTGTGCATACATCACCCCAACGGAGATATAAAAAAGATATCAGTAATTACATCCGCGTTTATTGATACCGCCTGGAGCGGGACTCCCGCACATTCACATTGGAGGGTACTATGGAACACGGGAATTACTGAACCGGGATCTTCAGGGGCACCGCTTTTTAATCAGGACCACCGCATTGTAGGACAACTGCACGGTGGCCCCTCTGCCTGTGGCGGAAATGATCTCTCCGATGAGTTTGGCAAGTTCTCTATGTCCTGGAGTCTCGGTAATTCGGCTGCAGCGCGATTGAAAGATTGGCTCGATCCTGATAATACCGGAATCCTTGTTCTTAACGGATGGGATCCATCAATGAGTGCACAAGATACAATCCCGCCGACTCAGGTCACAGACCTTCGCGCAACAGGAAAGACGTCAAACTCAATAACACTTGCATGGACTGCTCCTGCAGACACTTCCTATGGAGGCATTAAAAGATATGAGATCAGATATGCAACAACACAGATGAGTGATTCAGTGACTTTTGCCACAGGGAAGAATGTTGTGTTTAACGATCTTCCCAAACTGGCCGGTCAGACTGAACATGTGAAAGCTGATTCTCTTGCATTTGGTACTATATATTATTTTGCACTAAGAGCCTATGATGTCTGGGGTAATGTTTCGCTGATTTCAAATGTGGCAAAGGATACCACATGGCAGGCTCCCATGATAAAGATTAGTCCGGTTGAAGTGGGTGAAACATTACTGCCCGGGCAGATAAAGTCCGACACGATTACTATGTCAAATGTATCGATTACTCCTTCAACGCTGGATTATTCCATTTCGTTTGAGAACAATACATTTCCTTCCGGCGCGTTGACCTCGTTAATTGTTCCATTTCAAATGAACAGCGATAAGAAAATTGCTGGAGATAAGCATTTGAATGACCTTAATACCGGTCAGGCGCTTCAGGGTTATGGCGGCCCCGATCTGTTCGGCTATAAATGGATCGACAGCGATGAAGCAAACGGACCGCAATATGTTTGGAATGATATCAGCGCCACCGGAACTGAAGCGACCACCTGGACGGCAGCAGGCGGTTTCGGCGCAAAGGATGATGGTTATGCCGGACCCTTTGATCTTGGATTCTCATTCAAGTTTTACGGCCAGCAAAAAACCAAGGTATATATTTTCAGCAATGGATTGATCCTGTTCAATACTCCATCTTCAACATATGCAATGAATGCACCAATTACTTCAAGTTCTGCACCAAATGAATTTATTGCTCCCTTCTGGGACGATCTGGATGGGACAACTCAGGGCAAAGTATATTATAAAACAGAAAGCAATAAATTCACTATCCAGTTTTCCAATTGGCAGCAATATGCATCCGGTTCCGCAACCGGATCCCTTACTTTCCAGGTTGTGCTCTTTGCAACCGGAAAAATTATGTTCTTTTACAATACGATGACTGGAGAGATGAACTCTGCAACTGTCGGAATTGAAAACGCTACTGGAACCACTGGACTGCAACTGGCATATAATGCAGCATTTATTAAGGATAAGCTGGCTGTTAAAATTGCTGCTGAGCCTGACTGGGTAAATGGGACGAATTTAAATGGTCAGTTAAACAAAGGGAATGTTGCCGGGGTGGTGGTGAATGTGCAGTCACAGGATTTTTCACAGGGGAATTATTCTGCTGATATGAAAATTGTCAGCAATGACCCTAAAAAACCTTCAGTTGTAGTACCTATTACAATGAGGATACTTGATCCAAATCTGCCAATTACGGTTGTTTCGCCGAATGGCAAAGAAAACTGGTTTACTGGTACATCGAATACCATCTCATGGATTGCAAACGGCGTGACTTCATTCAACTTAAAATTTTCGACGGACGATGGCGTTTCCTGGCAAAGCGTAGCCCCCACCCCCGTAACCGGAAACAATTACAACTGGGTGGTACCAAACGCAATATCATCGCAATGTAGAGTGCGGGTAAGTTCTGCGGCGGCAGATTCGGTGTTTGATATCAGTGATGGTATATTTACCATTAGTGCGCCCTCAACCGATTGTTTAAATATAAATCTGGCAGCCGGGTGGAATATGGTGTCTGCCCCTTTGAGATTAACCGATACAACAGCACTTAGTTTATTTCCGCTGGCAACATCGCCGTTATATGGATTTTCGAACGAGTACACTCCCCAAACTGTATTAACTCCAGGAGCAGGCTATTGGGTGCGCTATGCCGATAGCGCAGTGATCCCAGCTTGCGGAACTTTGGTCAGTAGCCCTATTTCTCTTGCGACAGGTTGGAATATGATAGGCATTTATAATGCTCCGAGAACAGTTGGAGGAATTACAACAACACCGGAGGGGATAATAAATTCACTGTTCTACGGATTTTCCGGTAACTATGAGCAGGCCTCAATGCTTCAGCCCGGCAAGGGGTATTGGGTTCGGGCGTCATCCCCGGGTGTAATTACCGTCCCCATTGCAGGGGCAGCAAAGCAGGCAATTGCTTTGGCTGCAACAATTGAAAAATCCTGGGGTACAATAGCCGTAACCGATAATACGGGGAAAAGCGCTGTTCTTTACGCAGCTGACAAAGCATCAGACTTTTTGGGATTTGACCTGCCACCTGTGCCGCCAACCGGAGTCTTCGATGTCCGGTACGCAAGTCAGCGAATGGTTGAAACGGTAGAGTCGGGTAAAGAGATCAGGATAAGCGGGGCAGTATACCCTGTTGAAATTCGTGCTGATGGAATGGATATCACGGTTACTGATAAAGCAACCGGAGGGAAAGTGGTTAATCATACTCTCAAATCCGGGACAGCGTTTAGCATTGCAAACGGGCAGATAACGACAATTCAAGTTTCTTCTGAAGCAATGCCAACGAGATATATGCTTGCTCAAAGTTATCCCAATCCTTTCAATCCGACTACGATCATTAGTTATGAACTTCCGGTTAATGGTCATGCCACATTGAAAGTGTTTGATGTACTTGGCGGTGAAGTGATTACCCTTGTTAATGAAGAGAAAGCAGCGGGCAGATATTCGGCAACGTTCAATGCAGCAAGGTTGTCAAGCGGAATATATTTTTATGAGTTGAAATCACAGAATTTCAAAGCCGTAAAAAAAATGTTGCTTGTTAAATAGAGAATTGAAGTTGCATAACTCGGAGTGCAGTTCGACTCCGATTAACCGGCGCCGATCTGCGTTTGAATTACTCAGTTTTTTTTCGTTTGTTCGTTTTTACAATACTGCCTTCATCATGAAGAAACAAATTGGTCTGTTAAACTACTGCTTCTGTGCAATCACCACGAAGAGTGGGTAGTGCCTTTGAATACCGCTGACCGGTTTCTCAATTGTATAGAAAATTTTATATAAACAAATCGTGAAACCGGTTTGCTCCAATAATGAACAAAGCTCCTGCTTGTCAAAACCGTTGTGACCATCGAATGAGGGATCACCGGAATGAAAACTGCCATCTTCGCTGACAAGATCGGCAATGCAGATCACTCCGCACGTTTTGAGCATTTGATTGAAGGTGCTTAGAATGGTCTTAATATCTATTATATGGTGCAAAGTCATCAGTGTGAAAACAGCGTTATATGACGGTGCCTCTGGGGCATGGAGAGACGACGTCAATAGCAGTGGGTGAATGCTTTGCAAATTTTCTGCGACAATTTTCTTCTTAAGCTCCTCGATCATTCCTGGTGAAGAATCAGCCGGTGTGATGCTCTGGTATGAATTGCGGAGAAAGTAACTTAGTAATCCGGTGCCACAGCCAAACTCGAAAGCTCGTCCTGAGCCATCAGGATTGAGAAAACGAATAAGCTCATCAGCAAGAATCTTAGCACGTTCAATCTTTTGTGGATCATTATCCCAGTCTTTTGCCTGGTCATTAAAGCTCATAAACACTCCATTTCTATATGAATCATTCGTATTGCTACCCTGCAAATTACAGAAAACATGGCTAATGAGAGGCAATAAATCAGTTCAGGAGTTTCTTCCTGTAGTGCATGATCAGTTTGACAGTATAATGTGCTCAACCATTTCGAACTTATTTGCTTTATAGACCGAAAAATTTGTAAGTTTCGTGCGAGAGTTTTATGTCTGTTGTTCTGACTGGCGAATTCTTACCGGCAGCTACCGGAGTTTTCAGGGTGGATAGACGATGCAAGGCTCCTCAATCAATCTTCACTATATAAAAGGGACCGTTTATGAAATTCTTAGATATGCTCGTTTTGTTACTCCTTTCCTGTTCTGTTCTTCAAGCCCAGGATAAAATATCCAACGATACTCTACTTAATGATTCCTCGCGTGCACTTGAGTTTCAAATTAATCAAAACTTCACCTTAAGCACGTTTGAAGGTACTACTGTTTCTTTTAAACATCATCTCAACGCCCGGGAGGCATTGCGTTATGGTGTGTCACTTTCTGTTCAGTCTCAAAAAAACGATCAATCGACTCCAACAAATAGTATGCAAACAACCAAGGATGATAACGTGAGCTACTCAGCCTCAGTTAATGCGTTCTATATTTGTTACACTGCGACAGCAAAAGCGGTGTATCTCTATTATGGAACAGGACCAATTGTCGGCTATGCCTATAGTAATGCTAAGCAGACTTCGCAGGGATCACCAAGTGTGGGATCGATGAGTAGCGAAGTAAAATCAAAGGGCAAAAAATCATTTACAGGCCTTGGGGCACTATGTGGTGTTGAGTGTTTTGTCACAAAGAATATATCGCTTTGCGCTGAATATAGTATTTCCGCTCTTTATACTCATAATCATACGGAGCATTCGGAAAGTAGTTTTTTTAGTGACGGGGCTATCGCTGGTCGGTATGAGGTGCAGGCAACATCCGGCGTCTTTAATTTGACCAGTAATGGCGCCAAAATGGGTCTTGTTATTTACTTTTAACTTGGAATGATTTATGAAAAATTCCCATCTGGGACACCATAACAGTCAATGTTGTTTTTTGGCATCAGTGCCGGTTATTATCCTTCGTTTCACGCCTGTGCGGGATACACGAGTGGATATCAAATGTAAAAATTAATATTTAAATCCTCATAAAAAAGGAATCCTTATGAAACACTTTATCATGTTCGGTTTATTCCTCCTTTCCTGTTCTCTTCTTCAGGCGCAGGGCGCACTTTCCAAAGATACGCTCCTTAATGAAAACTCACGTGCACTTGAGTTCCAAATTAGTCAGAACTTTACCCTGAGCTCATTTGAAGGTTCTACGGTGTCTTATAAACAACATCTCAGCTCCAGACAAGCTATTCGTTATGGTCTGTCTGTTTCTGTTCAGTCACAGAAGAATGATCAAAATCAAATTTCGGCCAATGCAGTAACTGATGTTACTAATTTTTCTAGCTATTCGGCAACCGTTAATGCATATTACCTGTGTTATGCAGCGCCAAAAAAAATGATCTACTTCTATTATGGAGGTGGACCGCTTGTCGGTTATTCCTACAGTAATACAGAGTGGACCTCTCATGCCAATCCGGATCTTGGTGGGTGGAAAAATGAATCTAGGTCCAAAAGCAAATCTTTCTCAGCAGGTCTTGGAGTTGTGTGTGGTGTTGAATGTTTTGTTACCAGGGATATATCTCTTTGTGCCGAATATAATTTGGCCGCCACCTATACGCATTCCCATGTGGAGGAGCCAACAAAACAATATTATGCGGGTTCTCCTACTCAAACGAGTGATCGCCAAAATACAAGGGACAGTTTTAATTTTGGCAGCAGTGCTGTCAAAATGGGATTGCTTGTATATTTCTAATAAAGAGTTTCTTAGTGCTGTGGCTTATATGAGAAAGTCTTGCAGTAAAATATATTAATCGATAAAAGTCCCTGTCTGAGAACTATTCGCTCAGGCAGGGACTTTTTATTCCGTCCGGATTTTATGAGAACTTCTTCTCTGGATCATAGTTTGGGCGTGAGAGGGACCAACAACTGCTTTTCTCCATTTTTAACTATCATTCTTCTTACTATTTGGTTATTTTATCCATGCTTGTTTTTGTTTTTTCTGTTGCTGATTTATCACTAATTCTTAACAAACAGCGCTGTATTGGGTATGAGAGGCTTCATTTTATTTTATATCATGGTTTCCGCCGTTTCGATTGGCGTAATTTCATGTAGTGCTCCGAACAACAATCCGTTGGATCCTGATAATCCGGACAATAAACTATACGTTTTACAAGGAACCGTTCTCTCAGATGGGAACTACCCTCACGTGCTTGAGGATGTTATTGTATACTGGAATAACGAGCGGATTTCGGTTGAAACCGATGGTTCCGGAGCTTTCCTGCTGCGTTGCGAAACAAGCAAAGACGGCTGGTTATATTTTCAGAAGCCGGGATTTGCTATGGATTCTGTTTATATCCAATGGGGGGCGCTGAAAACAATTGAACTGAAGCCGCGCTTAAATGCGGTTCCTGTTGCCAGCAATATTTCATTGTACAGTGTTGTAACAAACAGGTATACCGGCAGCGGTGAGAATATTCCACTTAAGTACCTTTATTTCTCTGCCACGGTAACTGACGCCGATGATGATATTGACCACGTTTCCATACGTTGTGACGAATTCAAAATTAACAGAGAACTTCAGTCAACAAACCGGTTTTATTCCGGTAGTCTTGCAAGCTATGACCTGGCAACTAATAATTTCGAAGATATAATTGGTAAAAACTTTCAGTTCTATGCAACTGTCAGGAGCGGAAAAACGTTTCTTGTCGGAAATGCAGAAGTAAAGCGGATAATAAACCAAGTGGTCGGCACTATCTCTCCAAAGAGTTACGATACTGTTTCTGTGCCGGGTCTCAGACTGAATTGGAGCCGTTTTGTTCCGGGCTTCTCCTTTAAATACAAAGTTCAGATTTATACCAATGAAACGCCGGCCATTCTCGTGTGGACTAAAGACAATATTTCGCCTGACTCAGTTAATACAGTCGTGGATACGACTCTTGCACCAAATTATTATTTCTGGAGAGTGTCCTGTGTTGATGAATTTAATAATGTCGGCTCTTCTTACCCGGCATCAATGATCGTTGCAAGGAACCCCGGGAAATAATGGATATCAAAAATCAGATCAGGATCATCCGTGACCTGACAAAAGATCAGTTTGACGCACTGCAGGTCATCAGCCATAACCTCAATTCAGTTATTTATCAGGATTCACTCATTGAAGATACACTGGATTTGGTCGTCTCAATTATTAATGCCGAGCGTGGACTCTTTGCACATTATGATGAGCGCTCCGATTCCTTTTCGATCATAACAGCGCGCAATATCAACAGGGAGAGCATAAAGGATCTGTCTGAGTTCTCTTCCGGCATTCTGAAACGTGTTATTGAAAAGAAAGAACCGGTTATCTTCCATGATGTACAGGCCGATCCGGGCCTCTCCCAATTTGACAGTGTTTTGCTTCGCAGAATAAAATCCGTGATCGGTGTCCCCATTCTGCGCAATGACCGGATATGGGGCGTTATTGTTGCCGACAGCCAAACTGACCGGAAGGAGTTTTCTGAAGCAAACCTCGGTTTTCTAAAATTTTTCTCAAACCTCGTTTCGCTGTCTCTTGACCGAGTCATCCAGATTGAGAGCCTTCAGGATGAAAACAGACGACTCAAAAACAAAGTGGAAACCGTGGCACAGATACCTGATCTTATTGGGGAAAGCAAACAGATGCAGGAACTGGGACGCGTGCTTCATCGTGTTGCGGCATCGGACGTTACTGTTTTGGTGCTCGGCGAAAGCGGCACAGGCAAAGATATTGCCGCGCAAGCTATTCATAAACTGAGCAACAGAAGTACCAATCCTTATATTGCCCAGTTCTGCGGTTCAATACCAGATTCATTATTGGAAAGCGAGCTGTTCGGCTACAAAAAAGGTGCATTTACAGGGGCCACTACCGATAAAAAAGGGCTCCTCGAAGTTGCTGACAAAGGCACCTTCTTCCTCGACGAAATAGCTGATATATCAACAGCATTGCAGGCAAAGCTTCTTCGTGTACTCGAGAACCGGGAAATTATCCGGCTCGGTGATACCGCGGCCAAGAAGATTGATGTCCGCATCGTTACGGCTACCAACAAAGATCTCAAGCAGTTGATCAATGCAGGAACATTCAGAGAGGACCTCTTCTATCGTCTAAACGTATTTCCTGTTCGAATCCCTGCCCTGCGAGAGCGGAAGGAAGATATTCCATTGTTGGCAGAGCATTTTATAAAGAAATTCAGCAAACGCGAGATACATCTGGGGAAAAACGCCATGTTGAAGCTTGACAAGTTCCACTGGCCTGGGAATGTAAGACAGCTTTTAAACGTGATCCAGCGAGCCGTTATCCTTTGCGATGGCGATGTCTTGAGTGAAGAGCATATTATTCTTGAGGACTCTCAAAAATCAATCAATTTTGACGGGACTCTTGAAGATTTTGGAAAACGTCTCTTGCTGGAACGCCTTGAAGAATATAAAGGAAACAGAACGCAAACGGCTGAGTCGCTTGGGGTTTCCACCCGGTGGGTTCAACTAAAATTAAAAGAAATGGGTCTCTGACTAAACAGATATGACTGAAAAAAATCAGCAGCTTCTTTTCGAAAAATATGCTATTGAAGAATGTCTGAAAAAAGATGACTTCAGTGCTGTGTATATTGCTGATCACATCTATCTGCAAAAAAAAATTATCCTTAAGGTGCTGGATACACATGAGATTCCGGATAAATCGATCTTGGAACGTTTCAAGCGTGAAGCCAAGCTTCTTGCGCGGCTTGAGCATCCCAATCTTATTAAGGTACTCGATTTTGGGACCCAGGATAAGTTCTTTTATATATCGTTTGAATATTTCAGGAGCAAAAATCTTCGCGCGGTGATCAGACAAAACGGGCTTTCAGTGGAACAAAAGTCCAGTCTGATGAAGCAGTTATTGCTTGGAGTTAATTACATTCATGAAAATTCAGTCATTCATCGGGATTTGAAGCCGGAAAACATTCTGGTCTCGGATTCACTGGAATTGAAAATTGGCGATTTTGGTCTCGCCATTGGGACAAAAGATGAATATGTGACCGCCAAGGATTCTATAGTTGGCACTCCGTGCTACATGTCACCTGAACAGGTCCGCGGCGAAGCGCTTACGGAAAAAAGCGACCTCTTTTCGCTTGGTATTGTACTATATGAGCTGTTTGCTGGAGTGAATCCATTTCTTGGGAAAGACATTAACTCAACGTTCAATGAAATTGTTGCTTTTAAAGAGGAACAGGGTTTTACTCTTCCCCCTGTGGTTCCGTCTGCAGCCGAAAGGGCGATTCGCAGTTTGTTAAGGACCAACCCCGCACACCGTCAGTGTATTGTGAGTGATATTCCTGCCGGCGTACAGGGGAGCGAAAACCCCAGCGCAGTATCGTCAATATTGAACGAAAGGTATCGACGTATTGTATTGAGATTTGTGGCGCTATTGATGATTATGAGCATTGCCGGATACTTCTTCTTCCTGAAACCGGGGCAGAATTCAAAGTCAGACGCTGCATTTTCAAATAACAGGACAACCGAACAGAAAGATGTATCCGGAAACAAGCAGGAGAAAATGTCAACGGCACCAGATGAAAAAGCAGTTGTGTCAGTGAAACAGCAGTCTAAGGAATTGCCAGGTTCGGCAGCGCCTATTGACAACAAGGAAACTAACCCTGTTAACAACTCTTCCTTGTCGGTCAGATACGGAAAACTTGCTGTTGAATGCCGTCCTTGGGCATATGTGTTTATCGACAGCGCACTGGTTGAGACAACGCCGTTGAAAAATAATCTGACTATTCCGGTAGGAACACATGTACTTCGGCTTACACATCCCAATTATCCGGTTTTTTTAAAGCGAATATTGGTTCAGGAATCGCAGGCTTTATCCCTAAAGGTTAACCTCGACACTCTGTTTGGCTCCTTGGATTGCAAGGTCAATCCATGGGGTGAGATTTACGTTGACGGGAAATTGATGGGCGAAACCCCGTTGCCATCGGCACTTAAACTGATTCCCGGTGAGCATCAGGTGGTATTAAGGAACTCAGCATTTCCTGAGGCACAATATCAGGTAAAAATTGAGCAGAATAAAATATACACATTAAAACATGTTTTTAGAACCAATAACTAAGGAACAGCCTCTTGAAAGTTTACCTCATCGCAAACAGATATATTTTCTTTCGAGAGCGCTGTTTTACCCAGGAATTTCCCAAAACGTTGTTTCCAAAACTGGTACGTAATTTGCACAAGTTTTGTATTATAGAGTGAATAACATGAAAAAAATACTTATGATTATTGCCTGTTTTGTCTTTGCCTTGACGTATGGGCAAACAGGTCAATGGATAAATGCAGGAGATCTTCAGGAAGGCATAAATGGAGCTGAGGCTTTTGTTTCGTATCCCAGGATATATATTGTGGGAGGGTATTCTGATTCCATGCAGGCTACGGTAAATTGGATCCGAAGCTATAGCAGGTCGCAGAATAAAGTTACTACCATCGCATATATGCTGAGAAAGCGCAAGAATTTTGTTGCTGCCGTTCAGGATTCGCTCTGTTACTTTGTGGGAGGCGAGGAAGGAATTCCTGTGACGGGAAACGGATCTATAGAGTTAAAAAATACCTTTATTTATTTACCAACCTTAATTGATTCCGGACTGTATTTTAACCGATCCAATGGAATTGGGGCAATGGTAAATCGCCAATTGCATATGGTGGGAGGGGGGCCGGAAGGTGTTGTTACAAGTTTATCAAATCCGTACTCATTCGAATATAATCCCGTTTCGAAGGTTTTTGGGTTTCTGCAGGACTCAACATTTTCGCCTACCAGCCCACAGGAAGGACAACAATGTGTGGTCGTCGGTAATTATATCTATATTTTTGGAGGGATCAACAACACTGTGTTAAGTGATATTTATCGGTACAATACTGTAGATCATTCGTTCCAAAAACTAAATATTTCGCTGCTACACCCGCGCGCTAACGGCAAGGCTGTATATGACAGCACATACCGCAAAATATATGTATTTGGGGGGTTTAACGAAGGTTCGGCTGCGCTCACCAGCGGGGAAGTATATTCTGTTGCTGATTCTGATTTAAATTTTTTACAAACCATGCCTCCGTTGAACCATGCCCGGAAAAATTTTATGAGTATTATGGATGGACCCAATATCTATGCATTTGGCGGCATTGATGAATTGGGGCACACGCTTAAACAGGTTGAGATACTCAATACGATTGAAGTTTCTAATGTTGCCGGGGGGACGGTTCTGGCATCGGAAGGATATAAATTAATACAGAATTACCCCAATCCGTTTAATCCCTCAACAATTATACCCTATATGCTGCGTGAAAAAAGTGTTGTATCACTAAACGTTCTCGATGTGCTCGGTCGTGAAGTATGCCGGCTTGTTCAGGCTGAACAAAGTGCCGGGAAGCATTCTGCTGTATTCGATGCCAAACAACTTCCAAGCGGTGTTTATCTTTGTCAGTTGCGTGTGTGCTCTGCCTCTGCAGGGGTGCAATATCTTGACTCAAAAAAAATGCTGCTGGTCCGATGATAAGATTTTCTTTTCTGTTTTACCTTCTCTTTTTTGTCTGTCCTGTTATTGCACAACAAAAAATTCAGGTTGCCGATATTCGTGCCCAGTATGAATTGTTCGAATATCAAAAAGTAATTTCGCTTGCTGACAGTGTGCTCAATCATGGGGATACACTCTATTCCTCCGATATTGTTGATATATGGCTGCTCAAAGCCCAGTCTCATTATGCGCTTGATCAGGTGGCTGAAGCCCGCAAATGTTTTGTGGAGCTTCTGAAAATACAAAGTGATTTTTCTCCCAATGCAGAAGCAATCTCGCCCAAAATCATTAGTCTTTTTAATGAAGTAAAGGCAGATTTTGAAAAACAAAAAACGGTTATTGTCAAACGCCCTGTCCAAATAATTGAACCGGTGCATAGGGAGGAGATAAAATATAAACCAGAGCATGCGGCTCTCTATCATTTCGCGATATTGAAATCAGTTGTGCTTCCGGGGTGGGGCCATTTGACACTTGAAGAGAATACCAAGGGATGGGTCATTACTTCAGCCGCCGCAGTAAATTTAACGTCTTTGGTATACTATGTGTTTTCTACGAACGCTAAAGAGAAGCGGTATTTGAATGAAAATATTCCTGCTGAGATTAAAAGCAAATACAACGAGTACAACTCTTCGTATAAAATACGCAATTCGCTTATTGTGTCTTTTGTTGCTCTTTGGCTGTATGCGCAATACGATTTCTATTATATGTTGCAGCCTGCTCCAAATGAAAGTGCCGGAATGTCGCATTTTTCTCCATTGCAACAGGCGGGAAATGACTTCTCTATTTCCCTGAAAATCCCTCTTTGATACTACGAAATATTTTTACAGTGCGAATTTTTTTCGCACTGTAAAAACCCCATTAGCCTGTTTTGCCCCATTCCACATCACTGTTTTTTGGCACGCTTCATGCTTATATAGTAATGAAGCCTATAGCAGATTATGGCACTGAACAAAAATAGAACGTATAATTTCAGGGGATAGAATGAATTCAGTGCAGGCAATAAAAATTGTTCATTCTCAAATTGTGTGGCAATGTCATCCGGTACTTCAACAAAACAGGTAAATCTGGTGGAAAAATATCAAAATATGTGACTAATCGGCACGACGCGATTCATGCCCATCGTGTCTGTCTTTTTTAGGGGTTGAAAAATTGCAGTTACCGGACGACATTTGCTTTTAGCTGAGATGCTGATGCTTCGGGTTTTCAGAGGAGAGCCCGGAGTACACAGCTGACGTTTCTCATCAAAGAAGAATTCCGATATAATATCCGGTAAGTAAAAAGTGTCCGGACTTTCTACAAGGGAATGTAGTAAAACAACATCGCGGGGAATTAAACTAAAACCATGTGGGCAAAAGCCAGAATTTCGGAATTTTTCTTTGATGGGTAGTTTTGCACAGTCTTCCTCTCCTTCACAGGCCACTCTCCACTTTTATTAGGCTATCCTTTTAACCAATACATTATTTGATACGTTTGAACAGTCTCACTTTTCTGTCTCTTCAACATGCGGTGAATAAAGGTACGATTCCGGGTCTCATCCCTCTGAAACTATCGCCAGAGTCGAAAAATTGACAGACTCCCATTATAATTACCCCTCAAAATGACCTAAAAATTTGCTATTTTTGCACCTATGAATAAACTAAGAAACTTCTGTATAATTGCACATATCGATCACGGTAAATCCACCATCGCCGACCGGCTGCTCGAACGTACCGGAACTATCAGTAAGCGCGAAATGCTTGCTCAAGTACTCGATGACATGGAACTGGAACGCGAACGGGGGATTACCATTAAATCCCACGCTATCCAGATGAAATACACCGCGAACGATAAAGAAACCTATACGCTAAATTTAATTGATACTCCGGGTCATGTTGACTTTTCCTATGAAGTATCACGCTCATTGGCTGCCTGCGAAGGAGCATTGCTCATTGTTGATGCTTCTCAGGGTGTTGAAGCCCAGACCATAAGCAATCTCTATCTTGCCATTGAGGGCGGATTGGAGATAATCCCCATATTAAACAAAATAGACCTGCCTTCTGCGGAAGTGGACCGCATCAAACACCAGGTGATTGAGCTGCTTGGCTGCAAGGACGAGGATATCATCCTGGCAAGCGCAAAAGCGGGCATTGGTATTGATGAGATTCTCGAGGCCGTTGTAGCTCGTGTCCCGGCTCCCAAGGGTGATCCCGAGGCACCGCTGCAAGCGCTGATTTTTGATTCCATATTCGATTCCTACCGCGGGGCAGTTGCTCTTGTACGGATAATGAACGGGAGCATCAAAGAGAAGGATAAAATCCGGTTTTTTGCTCATGATAAAACCTATGAGGCCGAAGAAATTGGCATTCTTGGGATGAAACGTATCCGAACCGGTTCACTGACCACCGGTGATGTCGGTTTCGTTATTTCCGCGATTAAAGACGTGCACGATACCAAAGTCGGTGACACCATTACGCACGTGAAAAACGGCGCCGATGCACAATGGCCTGGCTATAAAGAAGTCAAGCCCATGGTGTTCAGCGGGCTGTTCCCAACGGATACCGAAGACTATGAAGGCTTGCGAGATGCACTGGACAAATTCCGGCTAAATGATTCAGCACTTGTATATCAACCTGAAACCTCAGCTGCCCTTGGATTTGGATTCAGATGCGGGTTCCTGGGTTTGTTGCACATGGAAATTGTTCAGGAACGGCTCTATCGTGAGTTTAACCAGGCAATTATCACCACGCTTCCCAACGTTGAGTACATTATCCATACGCATAAGGGAAAAGAATTAAAGATTGACAACCCATCGTTGATGCCGGCTGTTGGCGAAGTGGACTTCATTGAAGAACCATACGTGAAGGCACAGATCGTTACGCCAAGTGAGTATGTGGGAAACATCATGAAACTTGCCACCGATAAACGCGGTACATATATTAATACTACCTATATCGATCCTACCCGCGCAGACATTCAATATGAATTCCCCCTATCAGAGATCATCTTTGATTTCTATGACAAATTGAAATCGACTACCCGTGGTTATGCATCATTCGATTATGAACTGATCGGCTATCGTGAGTCTGATTTGGTGCGGCTTGATATCCTTCTTAACGGTGAGGGCGTGGATGCTCTCTCGATGATCGTTCACCGCAGTAAGTCGTATGACTGGGGCCGGAAGGTCTGCGAAAAGCTGAAAGAGCTTATCCCGCGCCAGATGTTTGAAATTGGTATCCAGGCGGCAATCGGCACCAAAATCATTTCAAAAACAGTAGTTAAAGCGCTGCGCAAAAATGTTCTTGCAAAGTGCTATGGCGGCGATATAAGCCGTAAACGTAAACTGCTTGAAAAACAAAAAGAAGGTAAAAAGCGTATGAAACAGGTTGGCAATGTCGAAATTCCGCAGGAAGCGTTCCTTGCAGTGCTGCAGATTGACGAATAGAAATTGTCTTGCTGGTCTTATACGTTGAATAGCAATGCTGATCCGGTTGCCCCATTGCCTGAGGGTCCCGGTATTAAATTTACTGACAAGGAAACGGGTGATGGCAGCATGGTATCGCCCGGATTCCCTAACGCTGATCAAGGGCCGGGCGAAATTCTAACATCCCTGTCCTTAAGAAAGCGCGTCTTCAAAGAAACGTTCTATTATTTCAAGTTACTCCTGTTGTCGTTTATTCTCGCCATATCGCTTAAGCTTTTCCTGATAGATGCATTCCGTATACCTTCTGAATCAATGGAGAATCTGCTTTTCCCCGGGGACTATATCGTGGCAAACAAAGTGCAGTATTGGTTTGATACGCCAAGAAAAATTCCATTTCTGGATATCTCCCTTCCATTTGTACGGCTGATCAAATGGTCAGCACCCAAACGGAATGATGTCGTCATTTTCGAATTCCCCGCATCAAAACAAAACGGCGCTGACCTTGCGGACGAGTATTTTATCAAACGGGTTATTGCGGTGCCCGGGGAAACGATACAAATTGAAGAGAAGCGGGTTTCTTGTAACGGAATAGATGTCCCCATGCCGAGGCACGCGCTGGTTGACGTAAATATGGAGGAACGAAGCAAGGTGGATAGCAAAATTTATCCGCGAAATGCAAAATGGAATAAGGACTTTTATGGCCCGTTGCTTATTCCGTATGAGGGAATGAGAATGCAAATGAATACTGCTCGTTTTTACATTTATAAAGAGACAATTGAACAGGAAGTCGCGCCTCTGGATGTTGACTTCGTGAACGGGAAACTGCTGATCGGGGGAGCCGAGTATGCTGAATATGTGTTTAAGGAGAATTACTATTTTGTTTTGGGCGATAACCGTGACAACAGTTATGACAGTCGCTATTGGGGATTCCTTCCGGAAAGAAATATATTGGGGAAGGCAATGATCGTCTATTACAGTGTGGATGAGAGCAGGGGAGTAATAAGGTATAACAGATTTTTTGCAATACCCGAATAGTCTTTCCGTTAGGTCAATTCTTGAATTTATTCACTTCTTTATCCAGTCGCTTATAATCAGGAATATACTTCGCCACTTCAGCCCAAAATTTGTTGGAATGATTCATTTGGCGAAGATGGCATAGCTCATGGATCAGCACATAGTCAATTGCTTCCCGGGAAAGCTGCATCAGCTTATAATTAATGGAAAGTGTTCCCCGTCGGGAACAACTTCCCCAGCGGGTTGTCTGCCCACGCACTGAAATTTTTGTTGGGTGGAAATCATGCTCTTTTGCCAGCGTGGTGCATCGTTCAATAAGAAACCGTCTTCCGTTTATACGCAAAAATTCCATAAACAGCTCAAACGGTTTCAGTTTGCTCTTTTCGGGACTTATAATGACAACTGAATCACCCTCAAGCCGAACCAGATGTGTCTTGCGTTCTGCACTCCGCGAATGGTTCAATGCATATTGCTGTCCCAGGTAGAAATATTTTCGATGTGCAGTGTCAAGCAAATGAACATTTTTCTTCACCCAATCAATACGGGAGAGCAGAAATTCTGTGCCAGCCGATAAAGGAAGCCTGTGCGGTACTACTACTTCAAGTGCGTTCTGCTTGGTGATTTTTATAATCGTTCTTTTGGCCAGATGACTGGAACGAACAATATAGTCGATTGACCGGTCATCAAGGGGAAGCTTATGAAGTTCTTTTTTCATTAAGGGCAGTGACCCGTTGTATAATTACAAAGTAGGGGCAGAAAAATCACTGTGAGCTTTTCTTATATGTTGTCTTATCTTTTCCGTCTTGGAGCATTATGCCAAGCTTTTTCAATTCATCGCGGATAAAATCCGAGAGAGGATATTGTTTCGCTTTTTTTGCTTCAATTCTTGTGGCAATCAACAATTCGATCAATTCATTCTCCAGGGAGACAGAACTTTCCGTTTCTTTTTCAAAAGAGGTGATACCGAAAATGTTCACTGCGGTGGCTTCAATAAATTTCCTGATCTCAAGAAGTGTGGCTTTTGAGCTTTGGGATTGTGAATTCAATGCTTTGTTTGCATCTTTGATAAAATCAAACAGTACGCCGCAGGCTTTCGGTGTGTTAAAATCCTCATCCATGGCTTTTTCGAATAATTCGTAGAACGCGGCAAAGTCTATGGATGTGTCTGAGGATATATCTGTTGCATCCGGTGTCAGTTCATTGATTCGGGCGACGAGATTTTCAATTTTCTGTAATCCTTTATGTGCGCCATCAAGACCCTCTTCGCTGAAATTCAAAGGGGCACCATAGTGTGTTTGGGCAAAAAAGAACCTGATTGTTTCGGGTGAATATTTTTTTAAAAAATCCCGAACCGTGAAAAAATTACCCAGCGATTTCGACATTTTTTCATTGTTAATATTCAGAAAACCAAAGTGGAACCAATAGCGCGCGAATGGTTTTTGGTTTGCTGCCTCACTTTGGGCTATTTCATTTTCGTGGTGTGGGAAAATCAGATCGTTCCCGCCCGCATGAATATCAAATGTAACACCGAGGTGTTTGCAACTCATGGCTGAGCATTCGATATGCCAGCCCGGCCGGCCACTCCCCCATGGGCTTACCCAGGACGGTTCTCCAGGTTTGGCAGCTTTCCAAAGCGCAAAATCGAGTGGATTGGTCTTTGTTGTGTTGATTTCAACGCGTGAGCCTTCAATAAGATCGTCTATATTCTTACCACTGAGTTTTCCGTATGAAGTGAACTTGCTGATATCATAAAATACATCACCGCCTGAAACATAAGCGTAGCCCTTGTCCACCAGAGTTTTCACCATGGCGATAATGTCATCGATATGCTCAGTGGCTTTTGGGTAAATAGTTGCTGGTTTAATGCGCAGCAGAGTAATGTCCTCAAAAAAGGCTTTGGTAAATTTGTTGGCTATCTCAGAAGCAGGTACGTTTTCTGTGTTAGCCTTTTTGATGATTTTATCATCAATGTCTGTTAAGTTCATTGCGAAGGTAACTTCATATCCCTTATACTCAAGATACTTCCGGATAAAATCACTGTTGATGAAGGAACGGGCGTTTCCAATGTGAAAATAGTCATACACGGTTGGTCCGCATACATACATTTTAATTTTCCCTTTTTCCAGGGGAATAAATTCTTCTTTTTGACGTGTTAAGGTATTATAGACGTTCAGCATAGTCCTTGCTATTAAAATATTGTAATCAGGCAAAAATATGAATAAATGAGATAGGTTTAAATAAATATGTGTTAAATAAACAGTCTCTACCCAAAGGCGAAGGTTGTGAGGATGGACGCGATATGGTTTCTAGTGCCAGTTGTCACGCCAGTTTCTGGGATGAGTGGGGGTATATTGACTTGTTCCGGTAGGCGGAGCGACTGGCCCGGTACCTTGGTCGAGTGAACTAAGGACTTCAAACTTAGTTGCCGATTTATTGGAAATGGGTTCCTGACGCATTTGAGTCGGGTTTGGGTGTGTGTGTGCAGTATTGTTTTCATTATAAACAGGTGGAGCGAAATGTTGCCGTTCCGAAGTTGACCAGGCAAGCTTGGATTGCGGTGTCGGATTCAGCACCTGAAGTGGTGAAGTGAGCTTTTTCTTTAAGTCAGCTTTGCTCTTTTGCTTTTTTGGTTTTGATGTATAGTTATATATCATAGGTACGAGGATAATAAATACCAGCAGTCCTATTATGACATAAAACGAAATCGTCATCACTTCAATCAAGCTCATTATATAAAATCTTTCTCAATATTATCTGTAGTAATATTGTTTTTCAATAACTAATTGTAAAATGCTTTTCGATGAACGCGGGTTATTTCTCGATGAACGATGTTTTAGCGCCGCTAACGTTTTAAATATAATGGAATTATACAATATATTTTACAAAAAACTTCATGTTCCTGGGTCGCTGGTTTAAAACACTGTCAGGCACTTATTTTTGCGATAAACTTTTTCCTGTAAGAAACACCGATGGGTAGTTCCTGGGTGCCGATGAAAACCGCAGCTTTTTCGATACGTTCCACGCACTGATCGTTCACAATAAATGACCGGTGAATCCTGGTGAACTGCTTTACGGGCAATTTCTTAAGAATAGCACTCATGGTGCTGTAAATGGTGTATTTTTTATCGAACGTATGTATTTGAATATAATCGCCATTTGCTTCGATAAAAGTTATATCAGCAAGCTCCAGTTTCAATATCATTTGAGATGTTTTGAGGAACAGTATCTTGTCCTTTTGTGAACTTTCGGTAAGTTCCAAGATTCTAAGTGCCTTTTTTACTGCTTTCTCAAACCGGGTAAAATTGATCGGTTTCACCAGATAGTCAACTACCTCATATTCAAAGGCTTTGGCAGCATATTTTTCTTGTGAGGTCACCAGAATAATGAGGGGTTTTATGCTAAGTTCATCCAAAAATTGCAACCCGGACTTTTGTGGCATCTCAACATCCAGAAAAATCAAATCAATTTTTTGTGATTTCAGCAGTTCTTCAGCTTCTTGCGCATTTTGGCTGCATCCAGACAAGATCAGGTAATCGAGCTCCCCAATGAAGTGCTCAAGGAATTTTCTGGAGATAGCTTCGTCATCAACAATCAGGCAGTGCATCATGGAGTGTTTTCCTGGAAGTAGTTTTTGGTGTCATTCATTTCAGAAAAAATAACCTCGGTCATTTCCCTTAAAGAGGCCATTTTGCTTTCAAGTTGCTGAATAGACGCCCCCGATCCGGTAAATTCTTCCAGTTCAGACAACAATTTTGCCGGCATACGCAAATGCAAATATGAATACATGGATTTTGCTTTGTGAGCAGCTTTCTTAAGTGCCGTATAGTCTTTGGTGGCCAGTTGTCTTTCAAGCTCAACCAACGTCATTGGTGCATTTTCAAAAAACGAATCGATTATTTCCGAAAGGAATGCGGGAGTTATCCGCCGCTCCTTAAGCAGGAGCCGAGGCTTAAAATATTTCCCCGTAAGCGCTTGTCCTTTTGACCGGTTTTGTCTGTCCCTGACTGGTGCCGACGAAGATTGAATTGGCCCCGCCAGTTGAACGATCTTTTCAAACAGTATCCACTCATCAAACGGTTTGGATATATAATCGTTCATGCCTGACTGGAGCGCCATCATTTTCTCGGTGGAAGACGCTGCGGCTGTGAGGGCAATAATGGGCACTCTTCTTTTCTTTTCCGGAAGATTATGGCGTATATACGCTGCCAATTCATAGCCATTCATCTCGGGCAGCCCGATATCCAAAAGAATTAAATCAAATTCATACTTCCGAAGCAGTACAAGTGCTTTTTTCCCATCGGTAGCCACTTTAAAGGATGCTTTCCATAACTGCATCAAGTCACGCAATACCAACAGGTTGAATTCATTGTCTTCCACCAACAATGCCCGCACTCCTTTCAGCGAGCCGATAGCGAACCATTTTTCCTGAGCCTTGACCTCGGAGGTCTCTGCCGATGCGATCGGAAAGTCAAGATGGAAACTGAAAACACTGCCGCGATGTGGGGTGCTTGTTGCCGAAATTACACCGCCCTGTAGTTCTACCAGTTTTCTGCATATCGTCAAACCAAGGCCTGTGCCTGACACTTTTTTGCTTCCGTTATTGGAACCCTGCATGAAATCCTGAAATATAGTGTTTAGCTCGTCTGAAGGAATTCCTATGCCGGTGTCGCGGACTTGAATCTGCAGCCGGACTTTATTTTCAGGCAACGATTTTGCTCTTATTACGGCACGTACTTCGCCATTTTCCGTGAACTTGACGGCGTTACTGATAAGATTCATCATGATTTGGTTGAAGCGGGCTGCATCTCCAAGAACATGCAAGGGAACATCAGGTGCACTATCCAGTATAAGCGACAGAAATTTGCCATCTGCATTTATTTTGGCTATCTTAAATATTTGTTCGGTAAGTTGAACCGGGGAAAACTTGACACATTCGAACTCAATTTTACCGGCTCGTATTTTTGAAAAGTCAAGCATATCGTTAACCAGCGCAAGCAGATTGTCGGACGAAATCCGTATGGACTCGATATACTCCAACTGCTTTGGTTCAGGCTTAGTCTTAAGAAGCAAATAGGTTGAACCAATTATGGCATTAAGCGGTGTTCTGAACTCATGGCTCATATGTGCGAGAAACTCCTCTTTGATACGCGAGGATTTTTCTGCGATATTCTTGGCTATCATGAGCTCTTCTTCGACACGTTTTCGCTCCAAAGCACTTGTAAAAATTTTCACTGCAAGGTCCAAATAGGACAGGTCAGAATGCATCCAATCAGGACTATCTTGCCTACAGTATATGCAGAAGCAGCCAAGTATTGTTTTTCCGGATCTCATTGCAATAAAAACTGCAGAGCCAACTCCACTTTCCCGAAGCAAAGCGGTTAGTTCGCCTTGATTGACGTTGTTGCGTAAGAATTTCCCAGCCCTAAAAACAAAATCGCTTTGCCGTTCTGAATGACTCTCCAACAAACGTTCCAGCAAAGGTGCTAACCGCGTCTGAACTTTATATTGATCCTTGAATCCATCCGATGTCGATGTGTAAAACCCAGTCCTGTTTTCATGGGTAGCTGAACCAATTAGGAAGATTTGGCTGAAATCGGCACTGGTAAAATTGCAAATTTGTTCCAATGCCCGGGAAATCTCACAGTCAAATTCACTTAAAGACATAGCAATAAATCTTGCTGAGAGAAGCGAAATGAATTCTTCAACTTGCACTTTAGTCCTTAGCGCATTTTCAGCCGCTTTTCGGTCTGTTATGTCGCGAATGGTTCCTTCGATTCTAAGCAACTTTCCTTTTGCATCAAGGATGAGGTGTGCGTTAAACGAGGTATAAAGCAAAATGCCACCAATACCAATCAGCCTCAGTTCATAGTCGAAAATTTCTTTTTCGCGAAAGACCAAACGAAATACCTGTCGGGCTTCTTTCAGATCAAACAAATAACCATCACTAATATGGGTGTTAATGATTTGTTCTCTTGTTTTGCCTATATAACGTGTCACCGATGGACTGACTTCCGATATCATGCCGTTGCGTTCAACTATAAAATAAATATCCTGAATATTCTCGAAAATGCTTTTGAATTTTTCTATACTTTTCGCATAGGCTTCTTCTGTCAGCTTTTGCTTTGTCACATCCTGCATGATCCCGGAAATTTTTGTGACCCGCCCGTTTTCAATGGTTGTGCTGGTGATATGATGAACATAAATCGTCCTGTTTTCCTGAAGCACAATCCGGAAATCAAATTCAGAACTTCCTCCTTCGGTTTTAAGCCTATAATACTCTTGTAAAATTCTCTCAATATCCTCGGGATGAACGAAATTTTTGATAGTATCCATGCAAAACCAGTCATGGTCCTGCGGTAGAGAAAAAATTTGCAACAAGTCCTCAGAGTAGGTTACTTGGTTGGTTTGAATGGAGTACTCCCACCGGCCCAATCTGGCTATTTGGGCAGCTTCACGTAAGAAATGCTTGCTTTGCGTAAGTGACTGCTCAATGGAGTGTTTGGAACTTAGTTCTGACCTGAGTGCTTTGTTTTCGCAAAGTAATGCCTGTGTTCTTTGCTGAACACGGGTTTCTATGTGTTGGTCAAGAGGTGAGATGTCCTCCGGAGAAGGTGATATATGGAGATTAGCATCCGCATTGTCTTCGTTCATACCATTTGTCATGCATCAATTAAATTAGTAAAACTACTTTACCTGATTGCCAGGTATATCCGGGTCTCAAATTTTATAGTGTAAAATATACGAATAAAGCGAAATAATCGGGTAAAAAATGTAATTAAGTCTCAATTTATTATGCTGGAGCTCCTTGATTTACAATAAGTTATCACTGACCCGGGATTATGATCCAGGCAAGGTAAAGTCTGTTGCGCAACAAGTCTTTTCGATGTAATTTGTAAAGAAAAAGGATATTATTCTGAATAACGGCTTTGGAAAAGACGTACTGCTCTTTCTTCCCGCGCAGAACTTCAATGAAGAAGAATTCCACATTGTCGCTACCGGACTTAAGGCAGCAGGATATGGTATCTTTATAATTTCTGATGCAAATGCGATTTGTACCGGAATGAAGGGACTAAAAGTGAAGAATGATGTTCAGCTTGTAAATGGAAGAGCACAAAACTTCCGAGCCTTTGTGCTTATTGGTGGCAGCGGCTCTCCGGCCTATTTTCAGAATGGTGTTCTTCACCGACTGATAAAAAGATTTATAGATTCAAAGAAACCACTTGGTGCCATTTGTCTTGCTCCGGCAATAGTAGCATGTTCTGGTGTCCTGAAGGGATTACATGCGGTTTCGCATCCTCAGGGTAAAATGGAACTTATTTCCAATGGTGCACGGTTTTCGGAAAATAAGGTTGTACGGGATGGAATGATCACCACGGCCGCTGATGCTTCGGTTGCAACGGAATTTGTAAAAGCCTTTTTAGCCAGTATACCTTTATAAGTGATTTCGAAGTTGGTTCTGTGCACCTCTACAGAACCCATTGAACAAAGGGCGGGCAACCGGCTGTTGGTTTAATAACGGTGGCTGAATTATTCAATTGAGGGTGAGAATGCCGGGAATAAAGGCACTGAAGTATCTTTTATCCAAAGTGCCTATCGGAAAAGCTAGGATAAAGACAGCAATATTTTAATAAATTTAGTACAAGTGTGTATGCAAGAGTCAGCAAATAAATTACAATACTATTGCAATAGTTTAACCAGATATTCACGTTATAAAACGCGCGAGGTTTCTGTCGGTGATATTCCGCTTGGAGGAACTAATCCAGTGAGGATACAATCCATGACTACAACAGACACCATGAATACGCAGGCAACAGTTGAGCAAACGCTTCGCATGGTACAGGCAGGATGCGAGTATGTTCGCATAACGGCCCCATCTGTGAATGAAGCCCAAAATCTCCTGGAAATCAAAAAGGAATTAAAAAAAAGAGGTTGTTCAGTTCCTTTGATCGCTGACATCCATTTTACACCCAATGCCGCTGAACTTGCCGCACGTATTGTAGAAAAAGTGCGTATCAATCCGGGAAATTATGTCGATAAGAAGAAATTTGAGCTGATTGAATATACCGATCAGGATTATGAAGAGGAACTGGAACGTATCCGCGCACGATTTACTCCGCTGGTTAAAATTTGCAAAGAATACGGCACTGCCATGCGTATTGGTACAAACCACGGTTCGCTGTCCGATAGAATAATGAGTCGTTATGGCGACACACCTCTGGGTATGGTCGAATCGGCATTGGAGTTCTTGCGTATTTGTGAATCATTAAACTATTATAATATTGTTCTTTCGATGAAGGCCAGCAATCCTCAGGTCATGGTTCAGGCATATCGTCTCCTGATTAGTAAAATGGAAGAGGAAGGCATGAATTATCCTCTGCATCTGGGGGTAACGGAAGCTGGAGATGGTGAGGATGGTCGGGTCAAATCCGCTGCAGGCATTGGGGCTTTGCTCGAAGATGGAATTGGCGATACGATCCGGGTTTCTCTCACGGAAGAACCGGAATTTGAATCTCCGGTTGCTATTGTGCTGGCAGACCGATATCGTGGCAGGGAAGCACACAGAAATATTCCGCCTATTGTAGACTACCCGATAGATCCTTTTCGGTATACGCGGCGAAAATCAACCGAGTTTATAGGCATGGGCGCCGGAAATGTTCCTCGTGTCTTGGCAGATTATTCGCAAACCAAAATTACAAATCCGGATGATCTGCATGCAATAGGCTACTTTTATGATGTGTCTTCAGATAAATGGAACATGACCGATATGGCTGCTGACTTCATTTATCTGGGCGATCAGGATATTCCCTTTGATGTTCCGAACGGGTTGAGGGCTATACACCGTTTCCCCCATTGGCTCACGCTCTCCGATAAAAACAGAAGCTACCCTCTCTTCGCTATGGAGGAATTTGCCATTAATAAGGGCAACGGCGGACTTTTCAATTTTGTCCGAATTTCGTTGAGTGATTTAACAGAAGAAAACCTTTCGATCCTTCGGTCTGAGACTTCTTGTGTGCTGGTTCTTGAAACGGATAATATACATGCGGTTGCAGAACTGCGCAGGGCTTTTGTTGCTCTGGAACAAGAAGGCGTTAAGCACCCTGTTATCATAAAACGGTACTACGACCTGGCTGATGAAGAGAAGTTCTTGCTTTATGCAGCTACTGATTTCGCATCTCTGCTTATTGACGGGCTGGGTGACGGAGCATGGATCACCATAAATGACAATGAAAAAATTCAGCGCAAAACCATTAACAGAATTCTGTTCGGAATTTTGCAGGCTGCTCGGGTTAGAATTTCTAAAACTGAATATATTGCGTGTCCATCCTGCGGCAGAACCTTGTTTGATCTCGTTGAAACCACTGACAAGATCAGAAAAAGAACCGCCCATCTAAAAGGTGTAAAAATTGCGATTATGGGTTGTATTGTTAATGGTCCCGGAGAAATGGCAGATGCTGATTATGGATATGTTGGTTCCGGTGTGGGAAAAATTACCTTGTATCGCGGCAAAGAAGTGGTGAAGAGAAATGTTATTTCAGCCGATGCGGTGGATGAATTAATTGACCTGATCCGCGAGGATGGGAATTGGGTTGAAGCGCCTGATTTATAGCCAGGCAAATTCAGTCTCAGCAAAGTGAGCGAGTGTGTCTATTTTCGCTCTATTATTAAAACAGAAATATCATCCTTAAGAGCATTATTACCCATTGAGAGGTCAATCGTATTCTTTAGTTGATCAAGCAGCTCTGTAGGTAACAGCATTGTATTCTTTTGCAGTATATCGTGAAGCACGGCATTACTTTCGGTTTGTCCGTTATGGTCGATGGCCTCCAGTAAACCATCGGAATAGATAAACAATTTCTCCCCTTGTTCCAGTTTAAAAATTTTCTCAGTGTAATGTGCTTCAGATAGCATCCCTACAGCATGTCCCTGTTGGTCCACTAGCTCCGTAGTCCCGTCATTCTTTATGATCACGGGGAAAGGATGTCCTGCCCGGCACAAATGTACTTCGTTTGAGTGCAGATGAATAATGCCCAGGCATATGGTAAAATACTGAGTGGCATCATCGGGCTTGATAAACTGGTTATTGAGTAAGTTCAGAATATTTGCCGGATGGTGAAAATATTCCTGTATTACAGGATTCCCGTCAGGGAGCAGTTTTTTTGCAGTGCTGCAGGTTTCGAACAGTCCGCTGATGAATCTGCTCAAGGAGAAGGAAAGCATTGCCGATGCTGCGCCATGTCCCGCGACGTCAAGCTGAAAAAAGAGCAGGTGATTTTCATCAATTTTATAAAAGCTGAATATATCTCCGGCCGCATACCTGCAGGGCAAAAAGAGGTATTCAAATTTATAGTCACCCATTCGTGTGTGAGCCTTGGGAAGTATCTCTTTTTGCAGCGAGGCAGTAAATTTTAATTCCTCTTCGATGAGGGAAAGAGATGCCTGGAGCCTTTCATTTGTTTCCCTCAGGTCGTTGTTCTGTTCGGCAAGTTGTTTTTCCAACTCCAGAATCCTCACCCCGGCGTTGATCCGGGCTTTGAGGTCGTGTTTTAAAAACGGCTTGAGAATATAATCATCTGCGCCAGCTTCCATGCCCTCCACTATCTGGTCTTTGCTGCTGAGGGCAGTCAGCATGATAAAATAAATATATCTTCCCAAATTACGTTTACGCAGGATCTTACAAAGTTCAAGCCCTGACATCTGTGGCATCATCCAGTCGCTTATCACGATATTGATGCTTGAGCTTTCCAGAATAGACAACGCATCCTCACCATTTGTTGCGGTTACAACCTTATGCCCCAGTTGTTTGAGCATATTGGCAAGAACATGCCTAATTTCTTCTGCATCATCAGCGACCAAAATATCCATGGCGATACTTTCTGTGATTCGTTATTCATTTTACGTGGTAACATAATGAAATAATAATTAAAATGTTAGGGGTAAACAGGAGGAAATTCAAGGAGGGATCTAATAGGCCACATAGCCACTGAGCTATTGTAAAAATCAGGTTTTCAGCATGCCATTACCGCAAATCCGCAGTTACGAGAAGGGCAGATTATTGCTTTCGGTTTGGTGCTCTTCAATTTTGCGACTTAACGCATTCATAACCTTCATAACTGCATTTTGTGTTTCTGGGTCTTTTATGGTATTGTCACTACCCACCTTCGTTTTTACATACGAAATGATCAATTGGGTGTCTTCAGGGACGGTGGCTTCGATTATGTTGAGTGTTTCCAACAATGATTGGTGTCCTTTAAATCCCTGAGAAGATGCAGTAATTAGGGCTACCGGTTTATGATAAAACTCGCAGGATGATACGGTCCAGTCAATCGCATTTTTCAACGATCCCGGAACTCCCATGGCGTATTCTGGTGTGCATATCAAAACTCCATCAACGGCCCGAAGCTGGTTACGAAAATTTGTGACTTCTTCTGGAGGAGTGTCGGAGTCCAAATCCGGATTAAAATGCGGAATTTGTGCAATGTCGGTGCAAATGGATAGAATGAAATCCGCATTCGCCAAATCTGAAATGGCGTTTATCAGGCTCATATTCAGAGAAGCTTTTTTTGTGCTCCCGCAAAGGGCCGCGATTCTCTTTTTGTTTGTCATTTGTTCTTCTGGTTTATGGTTTACCTGTAATCGTGTAATCGCGTAGGTCTCAATGATGTGCAGCACAATCGCTTGGATGTGGGAATTCCGCCATCAAAAAATCATATAATCAGGTATTTCGAAAAATCGCTGCAATTGACTGACTGTAAACCGTACATATTCGCCAGTCACTAAAAAACTATCTGTCAACTGACCCATTCAAGTGATCATAGTAAAATTCTACCATACATTTCTCCGTGCATAGTTGGCCGGATCGTAAAGCTTCCGGAGACGGTTTCATTTCATCCCTCCTGCAATAACCTTAATTCCGTGCTCATAGGAGATCGGGGAATAATCAAAAGTTTTTTCAAATTTGGTGCTGTCGAAAATATAATCCGAATCATACTGATAGAGCATTTCGAAAGACTCTTTTATCAGTTTATCAAAAAGACCTCCAAGGCGTATCATAAGCTTAGAAAAAACCATATATTTGTCTGAAACACCGAATTCTTTGGCTGCCAGCGAAATGAACTGTTCACCCGTCGGTGGGTTACGGTGTGTAGGAAGGTTCCATATTTGGTTAAATGCTGTTTCAGTATTTCCCAGAATTGCGGTAGCCTTGCCGGCATCCGGAGTCCAGGTGAGGGAGTGTTTTACCTTCGCATCCACCAGCCATTGTGCCTTTTGTCGTTTTTTCATTCGCTCAAAAACAAGCATGGTGACAAAGCTTGCGGGTGTCGCCGGTCCGTAAAAGTCCGCTGCCCGTGCAATAAGTCCCTTTATGTTCCCTGCTTGTATCTCATCAAGGATTATTCTGCCAATTCTTGCCCGTATTTCACCTTTTTGGCTGCAGGGATTCATTGGGGTTTCTTCTGTCATTATCCCGGTAACTTTGCCAAGTGCATATACATTGTCGAAGAAAACAAGTTTTGCGTTTTCCCGTTTGCAGGCATCAATTACATTTCTCATGATCCGGGGCCAGCTCTCCTGCCAGACTTTTACATCATATTGAAGACCGGCGGTGAGGTAAACAACCGAGGACCCTTCTACAGCTTTTAGTGTTTGGCTCGCATCGAGGAGATCTGCTGAAAGTATGTTGTCGGTTTCAATAATTTTTTTTGGGTTTCTGCTTACGAGTCTGATGTCTTTATCATATTGCATTAGTGCTTTGGCCAAATTTGTCCCAATGACACCGTTCGAACCAAGAATTGTTTGCATGAAAGAGCTCCCGAAAATTATTGTTTATTTAATGGTCAGTTTTTTTAAGCGAACGCTGAATAACCGGAAAAGAAAGATAAGAAAATCAGGAATTATACCTATATAATCACAATGCTTGGCGAAAGGTTCCTCAAGTAGCTTTTAACTTTTACCGGAGCTAATAAAGGGCTTGAAATCGTTAAAAAATCCGTATTTTTACAATTAATTTCTTATATTCTCAAAATAAAACAATTATATTTAGCAGAACATGGTCGAATGCAAATTTGAAGCGGAAAATCCTAACGGAAAGATTATAAGTGGTCAGATTACCGCTGATAACCTTGGAGAAGCTAAAAAAAAGATTGCTACGCTTGCTGAACGAAACCGTCTTACGGTCAAAAAAATAGAGAAAAAGGTTACCTGGCTCTATAATGCCCGTAAAGGTAAAGAAAAACCTATACGCGGGGAGCAGAAAGCCTTCAGTAAGGTCGAGGTTAACGACGCCTTATCCCGTCTCGGGTATGACCATATTTCCGTAAATAAAAAGTTTTTTGATTATACTTCTACACCTCCGCCGAGTGAAATTGTTAGTTTTGTTAAGATTAGCGCTGAATTGATGGACCAGAAGTTGTCCTATGGCGAAATAATGAACCTGCTTATCAACGATACGCAGAATAAAACTCTGAAAGAAACACTCCGCGATATAAACAATGAATTAAAAAAAGGCACGGACAGTCAAACGGTTTTTCTCCGTTATCAATCCGTGTTTGGCAAATTTACAGCTTATATGCTTGGGCTGGCCTCCAAGAGCGGTAATATGACAGAAATATACAAGGCTACAGCCAAGTTTCTTGAACGGCAGGAACAGTTCAGAAAAAGCTTGCGGAGTGCGCTCATTAGTCCCTTTGTGACGGTATTTATTCTCTTTCTCGCGGTGCTTTACTATGTGGGATACATCTTCCCGCAAACCGCTGAATTGTTTATCCGTTTTCATATTGATTTGCCGCCTATGACTGCGGGTGTTCTTAAGATCAGTAATTTTCTCAAATCGAATATTCTTATTATCCTCGCAGTCACGGTTGGCCCGGTGATTGGCGCCAACAGATACTTTGCTACCCCAAGGGGAAAGTTCATTAAAGACCGGGCGATGATGCGCATGCCGGTTATAGGTAGCCTTATCCATAAAACTTTAATTGAAGTTTTTTGCCGTGTTTTTTATACATTGTATAGTGGTTCTGCAGAAAGTATTGAACCAATAAGAATTGCGGCTGAAGCAACGGACAATGCCTATTTTGAATCCAAAATAAAAAATGTGGCAATTCCGCTTATGATTAAAAAAGGTACAGGAATAACCGATGCATTCCGGGAGACTGGTGTTTTTACCGAAACGGCTCTTTCCCGTTTTCACTCCGGCGAAGAAACCGGTACTATTAAAAATACCGCAGCGCAGCTCGCGAACTATTATGAAAGCGAAACCGTTCATAAACTAAATAATATTATCGAATTGATCCAGGTATTTATTTCAATGTTTATCATGGTAGTTATGATTGGATTGACGGTCATCTCTGCGGAAACCGCCACTGTGAAGCCCAAAACTCCAGGAGCCTCCATGATCATTAATCATGCAATTGGGAGAATGATGTAATGCTGGACAGCGCACTTGAATTTACCGATAAAATTGGCTATATGCTCCTCCGAAAGGGTGTTATCGACAGCGACGTTCTCGAAAAAGCCCTTGACGCAAAGAATAATGACAAGAATAAACTAAAACGAAATCTTGCTCAAATTTTAGTTCAAGACTTCGGTTTCGACCACGACAAGATTTTTACTGAAGTGGCTTTGCTCTATGCGTTCAGGGAATTTGATCTCAACCCGAATGAGCTGCCGCATGATTTGAGCGAGAACATGAAGAAGATGATGAGCAATGCCGGTGATTCGCTGAAGACATTGATGCGAAGCAGCGGCGTTCTCCCGTATAAATTCGACGAACGCCAAAAAGACAAACTTCTGGTTGCTGCCACCGACCCAACAGAAAAAAATATTCCCAAAATCGCGTTTGGGCTGAATGCCAAAAAATATGAAGTCATTTACATTAAAAAACGCGATTATGACCGCATAATTGAAAAATTGTTCCCTCCCGAAAATGAATTCCTCAAAATGTTGGAAGAAATTCCATCTGAGATTTCAACTGACGACTCCGAAGATAAATCACTCGATGAGGCTGAACTCGATTCTGAGATCAACAAGAGCGCGCTGGTAAATCTGGTTGAGGCTGCCCTGGTTGAGGGAACGCGCCGTGGGGTCAGCGATATTCACTTTGTGCCGCGCTCGCATAAACGAACCGATATCATGTTTAGAACCGACGGTTTGTTGCATCTTTGGCACTCGCAGGATAACACATCGCCTGAAGCCGTTATTGCGGTGGTGAAGGATAGGGCCCGTGGGCTCGATCGTTTTGAGCGTGAGCGGGCACAGGACGGTTTTATTCAGCGCGAAATTGACGGACAGATTATACGCTTTCGTGTGTCCATTCTCCCAATGGTTGGCATTGAACTAAAAAACAAGTTCGAAAGTATCGTAATTCGTATTCTTGATGATCGTAAGGTTATCAGGGATCTCAGTAAACTGGGGTTAATTGGTTATGCCAAGGAATCGTTCGAGAAATCCATTAACTCACCTCAAGGTATGGTTATTCTTACCGGCCCAACGGGAAGCGGAAAAAGTACTACACTAATTGCAGCTTTATATCAGGTTATCGATCCAACTGTTAATGTTCTCACTGTTGAAGACCCGGTCGAATATGTTATTGAGGGTGCACGCCAATTGAAGATTGGCAATAAAATGAATTTTGAGCAGGCTATCCGTGCTATTTTGCGTCACGATCCCGATGTGGTTCTGGTGGGAGAAATGCGTGATAAAGAAACTGCCGAAGTTGCTATTAAGCTGGCAAACACGGGTCACCTGACCTTTTCAACGCTTCATACCAACGATGCCCCAAGCGCAGTTGCCCGTCTCTACAAAATGGGTATTGAGCCTTTTCTTATTGCCTACGCGATCAACATTATTGTGGCCCAGCGACTTATCCGAAGGCTGTGCGCCAACTGCAAAAAGAAAACAACCAACCTTACTCCCGAAATGTTGAAGCCTTATGGCCTAGATTATGATGAGTGGAAAAACTACGATATCTATGAAGCTGTCGGTTGTGAAAAATGTGGCGGTTCCGGTTATAAAGGACGTCTGGCTATTCACGAAGCGCTGTATTTTACGCGCGAACTGCGGCAGATTATTGTCCGCTCTGGTGATGATGTTGATGAAGAGAAGATCCGTATGCAGGCGAAGAAGGATGGCTCATTAAACCTTCGTGAAAGCGGTTTTGACAAGGTGAAAAACGGAATGACTTCGTTTGAAGAAGTTATTGCTGGGACTATGGAAGAATAACAGGTCAAGATGATTGAAGAAGTAAAAAGAATTATTAAATCGAAATTAACGTCAATTATACCTCCAACTGTGTTTGGACAGGATAAAGTTAATTTTTTAATAGAAAAATTCTCTGCCTTCACCCCAGAAGACCGGGGACTCTTTTTACAACTTACCAATCGTATCCTGACCAACATGATTGAACGTGAATCTTCCGATATAGAGATTGGCGGATACGCGAGCGATGGCTACATCTGGATGCGCCTGTTCGGAAAAAAGGAACGTATTAAAGATTTGCCTCAATTTACGTTGGATGAAGCAGCCGTTTTGGTTATCAACTTGCTGAACGAAAATCAGCGACGGTATCTGACAGTTACCCGGAGCCTCGATTTCAGTTATACGTTCCTTCATGAGCGTAAAGGACAGCAGCAGCGTTTCCGCGCCACTGTCTATTTTGACCTTGATAATATTGCGCTGAATATGCGTGCTATTTCTTCGACGCTTCGTAATATAGAATCGTTCGAGTTCCATCCGCATGTTCTTAAAACGCTGAGCCATACCTACGTTAAATTCGGTTTGACGCTTATAACCGGAATTACTGGTTCAGGTAAATCAAGCACCTTGGATGCAATTATTGACATGCACAATAAAATTGATCCTGCGCAGATAGTTATTATTGCATCCCCGCTGGAGTTTGTACATAAGTCCAATATTTCCATTATCAAACATCGTGAAGTGGGAAGAGACGTTCTCTCATTCAAAGACGGTGTAGTTCAGGCACTTCGACAGGATCCGGATATCATCGTTATTGGCGAAATGCGCGATCCGGATACCATTATGGCCTCGCTAGAGATCACTGATACCGGTCACAAAGTGTTTTCGACGCTACATACTTCGTCAGCTGTTGAATCGATTGACAGGATTATCGCTGAAGTACATTCATCGGAGCAGGACCGTGTGCGGAACAGGCTTGCCGATGTTTTGACTACGGTTATCTCACAGAAATTAGTTCCAACGGTTAACGGTAGGATTTGTCTGGCAAAGGAAGTCCTGATCGTTACACCAAGTGTGAAGGCTGCTATTAAAAACAATAACACCAGTGAAATTTATATGATGATCAATCAGGGATTTCAACAGGGTATGATCACCATGGAGCAGGATTTGAAGAGACTTTATCAGATGAAGCGGATATCCCTCGATACTGCAATGGCATACTCAAATAACAAAACAAGAATGCAACAACTTTTGACGGCTGTATAAATGAAACCGCTTGTTTGTGTTTACTTTGAAGGAAATGACACGAAGTATGGCGTCTTTGTAAAAGAAAAGAAGCAGATCAAAATGATCAAAGCTGCTTCTGTTGATATTTATGGGACATCCGCAAAGTCACAACAGCAGGAAACAACCATGCAAAGCATGGAAGCAGACCAGGGAATGCAGATTGAAGGGCTCGAGACAGGAGTTATTGATAATAGTCCCTCCGCCAGTTCGGTAATGGAGGGGGTTATCATGAGCGAGCTTGCTGGTGTTAAACTGCAATCGTGCGAATTTGTTCCCATTCTTACAGAACCCTCGGTTTACTATCATATCGTTTCAAAAAAGACCACGGGTTCTCTTGCGAGTGCAATGACGCATGAAATATTGACCGAGAACGGCGATCTCAAAGAAAAAAAAATTGACCGTGATACCTACGGAAAAGTGGAGATGTCGGATGGCAGCACCCTGACAGTATATGTTCGCCAGGATATTCCGGGTGTCCGGATGTTGAATAAACTGGCACAATATAATAACAGACGCTATTACAAAATCGTATCCATCAAAAGTGCGGAAGTATCGCTTGTCAATTATGTGGCGAAAAAGAAAAAATTCTTTCCTGATGATTACTCGCTGGTTGTGTATATAGGTAAGGAATACAGCAAGCTGATTTTCATGCAAGGCCGAAAGCTCAGACATATTGGGTCCACGCTTGATATCGGTACCTCTAACCTGCATACCTATGATGTATATTTTTCAAAGATCCTGTTGGAAATGGAAAATGGCGGCATCCCCACTTTGGATAATATTATTGTTTGCGGCGAAGATGTATCCGAAAATTTAATTCTCTCCTTTTATGGGACGTTTCCCGAAACCAATGTTAGCAGGATCGAATTTGATGAAATTGACCTGACCGGATTAACCGAAGAGCAGCGCACCAAAATTTCGTCTTTTACCATGCCCATTGCTGTTGCCATTGAATATTTTGAGGAACTTGCCAAGGAGTACACGGGCATAAACCTTCTTCCGCGCTATGTTAAAGAAGATCAGAGATTTTTCCAATTTGCCTGGCACGGCTATATTATGGTTCCGTTCCTTTTTGCTGCTGCTTTTCTGGTGACTTATCAGTTTCTGCTCTATCAAAACAATATCAAGAAATTAAATAAGGATATAGAACTTCAGACAGAACTCAAAAATCAGAATCTGCAAATACTATCAAAAATAGACGAACTGACCACCAGAATAAGCGGGTTTGATCAAACGCAGAAGATCCTTGATTCCGTGGCCGTTGGTTCAGAAATGTGGGATAAATATCTTTTCAAAATGTCTGATTTCGCTTCGACAAAGCGAAGCTATTGGATCCGGAGCCTGGCCAAAGACGATGCAATGAATGCCAAAGTTGAAGGGCATTCATTGAACAGGAACGTTTTAACCGAGATGACGGCCAGTATAGACTCATCAGTATTGAAAAGTATTAATTATGATCCCATAAGAGGCAGACAAGCCTTCCGATTCGCCTTAACCTTTAAGCTACAGAAATAGCGCTGCCGTCTGATGGATCGGAAACTTAAAAACACTTTTGTATTAATAGGGATCATAGCGGGAATTCTCATTCTCGGTTTTGCCTTCATTTTTATCTTCCAGAAACCGAAGGTCAAGAAAAAGATGAAAGAACTGGAGAACCTGAAAGCGACTGAGTATGACACCAAACTGCTCAATCAGCAGCTTGCTGAAAAAGCAAAACAGGCCCGTATTCTCGATTCCATACTCGCTGCACGGAAATTTAATATTCCCAAAAACTTGCCGTCTATACGATTTTACGAGTTTATGAACGAAGTCTCGAAGTATCTGTCCGAAGACGCTACGCTAAACATTGAATATTTGGAGAAAAAGCCAGACAAAAACTTCTTTTATCACGAATACAAGGTAAGTGGCATTGGTGAGTACAGTGATGTCTATCAGATAATTTATGCGATAGAACAAAGCAAAGAACTAAAAAAAATCTCCAATGTCAATCTGTCAAATTACGTGGCAACGGATGAATCAAACGGATCGGTCTATTTGGTGCAATACACGCTTACTGTGGGAGTGTATTTCTCTGATAATGACCGCTTCACTTCCAAAGAGTCAGTAGAAAATGAATTGCGTGCCACGCGAACTTATGATATGTTTTATCCGCTGATATTAACAACTATTCCGCCAAATGCAGATGCGTTGCTCGATGTTCAGGGCGCACGGTTGTTGGCAATAATTCCCGAGGGCGCATTCCTGTCGGATATGAAAGGCGAATCCTACTTGCTTTCTGAAGGCGATAAGGTATATCTTGGCTATTTGACACAAATCGATCGGAAAAATAACCGCGCCAAGTTCATTCTGAATAAAGGCGGTATCATTGAATCAGTTGAAATTCAATTGGAAAAAGAAATCCCCAAAGCAGCAAAATAGAGAGAACATATGAAAACGGGATTAGTAGCAGTAATGATCATGGTCGCTGCGTCATTGTTGATGGCGCAATCGGATTTACAAAAACAACTTCGGAGTTATACACCTCCCGACGAGATGGTAACGCTTTCGGCAAATATTCCATTTGATAAGGCAATTCAGCTTATTAGCGAAATTAGCGAGAAAAAAACCGGACGCAAGGTCATTTCACTTGTCAGGCGCGATACCCCTATTGGGGTTGAGATCATTAATGTGCAATATGACAAGGCTCTCTTGATGATAGTTCAATATGCAGGGCTGATATACGAAAAGAAGGAAACCGTTACAGTCATCCGCTCAAAAGTGGATGTAGTTACTGATGTGAAACCTGAAACGTATGCAGACATTAATTCCCGTGAAGTAAAGATCTCCGCGCTCTTTTTTGAAATGGATGTTTCCAAGGCTCGCGAGCGGGGCATAAACTGGCAATTCCTGCTGAGCAACAAAGCCGGAGGGGTTACGAGTGGTATGACTACAACAGGAGCGGCGGCAACAGGAACGTCCACATCGTCTGCGGCGGATTTTTCTGTTTCAGCTAATTCACAGTTTGGGCTGGGCAGTTTTTTTGGTGAAGCACTTGGTTTATTCCGTTATTTTGAAAGCGAAAACCTGGGTGAGATGATCGCAAGCCCCACAGTTACGGTGAGAAACCGTGTGCAGGGCCGTGTGCAGGTTGGCTCCGATTACTCGGAAAAGATACGTGACTTTTCGGGAAATATTATCAACTCTTTCTTTCCCACGGGAACAATTATTAAGGTGACGCCGTATATTTATCAACAGGATGAGCAGGAATATTGTGTCCTCGATATTGAAGTTGAAAAATCAACAGCAAACATCACCGACCTGTTTACTGAGATTAAAAAAACATCGGCCAAAACACAAGTGATGATGGTGGATGGCGAACAGACCGCTATCGGGGGATTATTTGTAAATGAAGAAACAACAAGCCGGAGCGGTATTCCGATTCTGAAAGACCTGCCTTGGTGGGTGCTGGGCCTCCGTTATATTACGGGCAATGATAAAGTTACCGTAACGAAGAAAGAGCTGGTGATAGTAATAAAAATTGACATGCTCCCCCATATCAAGGACCGCCTGGCATTTCCTGCTACCGGTAACCCGCTTGAAAATGCCCGCAAAGCCGGAAGCGACCAACTTAAGATTTATCAGTTCGAGAGCCAGAAAACCGAAAATGAGTTACATCCTGCTTCTCCGGGCAAGTGATGACAACCATACTTATTGTCGATGACGATGAGTTAATTAGGGCCGCGCTCGGCGAGGAATTGGTCGAGGAAGGATTTGTTGTGGTTTATGCTGCAACTGCCGATGCTGCCGTGGAAAAGGTTTCTTCCCAATTTATTGACCTGATGCTGCTGGACCTGAAAATGCCGGGGAAAGACGGCTTCTTTGTTCTCAGAAAACTCCGCGAGCTTGAACTGCCTGTTAAAGTCATTATTCTTTCTGCCTATGCTGATGTGAAAAGCGCTGTGGAAGCTGCGCAATTGGGTGCATGTGAGTTTTTCCACAAACCTTTCGATTTCAGAGACGTAATCTCTACCATCAAACGGCTTTCTTCTGCGGAGTTTGCTTCATGAAACTGAACTATCGTATTATCCTAATCAACTTCACCATCCTTGCCCTTATTCTTACCGGTGCCGGAATTGCGTTCTATTCTATTATGAACAATGTTCTCACTACTCAGGAATCCAAACGACTGCGGGACAGTGCAAACGACCTTGCGTTTATGTTCGAATCCACCAATAAATCCTGTGAAGAGTCATTTAAACAAATACTTCCCGACGTATTGAAAGGTGATACGGTTCTTCAGTTTGATCAGGAACTGAAAGACCTTGATTTTATCCTACGCGTTGAAGACGGAGTAAACCACCATGGAAATACACTCCTTTTAAAGGGACGTTCAATACGCACACCGAAAAAGGATTTCACGGTAAAGGATTTCTTTGTACTTAACCAGAACTTGATTGTAAAATCCTCTAAAACAAAATCTGGCGTAGAGTACCTTTATGGGTTTTCACTTGAGAAGGATATCTTTCAAACGCTTTCTTCCCGGATGCGCATTGATTTTGCCTTTTATTTTGATTTCGACCGGATAATGATTACCAACCAGGGATTACACGAACCATATCTCTCGATGATTGATGGTGCTTATCGCCAACTCTATACAAAGAACAATTATGACTTGTCATCAGCAGATTCCGATAATCTTTTTGTGTTGGCAACGATCTATCATATCAAGGAGGCCACGTCAAACTCCAAATCGGCTTCCATCCTGATCTTTTCCACGGTGCGCGAGGCAGGCGGGCTAGTCAACACCCTAAAATTGTTGCTTGCCGTCATTGCCGGAGCCAGCATACTCCTCTCTGTCATCCTCAATTTTATTTTTACGGGGAATATTAGAAGGCAGATCAACTCTCTCACCAACGCGACGGCAATTGCGAAAACAGGTGATTTTCATAACCGCATCAATATCACCACCAATGACGAAATTGGGCAGTTGGCTGCTGCGTTCAACACCATGCTTAACGAACTGGAGGCTCAGGAACGGGTCAAACAGGATTACATGGATTTTATTACACAGATTAACCTGAGCGCGGACTTCAAAAAAATTGCAAATGACAGCTTGCAACGGATCATAAAATCAACCGATTATTCGATTGTTGCAATCTACCTGGTGAATGACGATAAGATAGAACTGGTTATGACAGAGGGACTTGACCCGCAGCACCAGATATTCAGCGACAAGAATGACCTGCTCTATTCAGTTCTCAGCAGAAATCAAAAAATAGAATTAAAATTCAGCAAGGGAGCTCCGGCAATCAGCGTCGGACTCGTTTCCATTCAACTTACCGAGATGGTGCTCATGCCGGTTGCAAGTGGAGACAATATAATTGCCATTTTGCAACTTGCCTCAGTTGATCCGGTGAGCGAGGAATCCAAGCAATATCTTGATAAGATAATGAGTCAGTTGGCTATTGCTCTGAACAAGGCATTGGTATATAAACGGTTGCAGGAACTGGTTGTTGAACTCGAGATACAAAAACGAAAGGCGGAGGAATCTACCGAACTTAAGTCCAAGTTCCTTGCTATCATGTCCCATGAATTAAGAACACCGCTTAATGCGATCCTCGGATTGGCTCAGTTGCTCTCTGAAGACCAGACACTCACACCCCGCAATCGCGAGCGCTTGCACGTGCTAATGACCAGTGGTAAACGACTGCTGCAAATGATCAACGACGTGCTTGATCTATCCAAATTTGAAGCGGGCCGTATGGAAGTGAAGATGGAAGACTTTTCGCTGTGGGAGCTGATCAGAGAACTGCAAACTGCGTTTCAGCCAATGCTTGCTTCAAAGGGGCTTGAGTTTACCGTCACTTTTCTTCCGCCGGAAAAAATATTTCTGCAAACGGATAAAACAAAACTTTATCAGATACTCAACAACTTGTTGTCCAATGCCGTTAAGTTTACGCATAAAGGCTATGTCGAACTGACGGTACAACTTGTTTCCGATGAACGTCTCATCCTCACTATTGCGGATACAGGTATTGGCATCTCCAAAGATGATCTTCCACACATCTTCGATGAATTTCGGCAAGCCGACAGTTCCTCTACCCGAAAATATGGCGGTAGCGGATTGGGTCTTTCCATATCGAAAAAATTTACGGAATTGTTGGAGGGTTCATTAACCGTAACAAGTGAATCTGAGCGGGGCAGTGTTTTTGTTGTTGAATTACCGGTTAAGGTTCACAAGTTCAAACCTGCTGAAATAACGCCGCGAAACTTTGAAATCACTTACGCGGCAGCGGAGGAAAACGTCGTTGAAGGTGTGCTGCCGCCACAAAAAGAAATTTCCGTGCTTATTGTGGATGATGATCCGGAAAGTCTTTTCACCATTAATGAAATTGTTAAAGAATGCGGATACCGTACTCTCATTGCCAAAAACGGTATGGAATGCCTGGAGATTTTACATTCGGTAATACCCAGCCTGATTCTTATGGATTTAATGATGCCCGGCATGGATGGTTTTGAAACTACGCGAAAGATCAGGGCACAGGAAGAATGGCAAAGAATACCCATTATTGCCGTCTCGGCCCGTTCGGTTCTTGAAGAGCAGAAAGAGATTTTGCTTAATGGTTTTGACGGGGTGATTCCCAAACCGGTTAATGCCGCGGACCTCGCTTTTAAAATAACTCGTTCCATTCAAAAGATTGCGGCGGCAAATGCAAAAGATTCTCATCGTTGACGATCAGCAAGATATACTTAAGCTCCTTTCTCGCAGATTGGAGCACAGCGGATTCACTACCATTGTTACCTCGCGGGGTTCTGAGTGCCTTGAGTTGGCAATTTTGCACCAACCTGATGCAGTGTTGCTGGATATCCTGATGCCAGATGCCAATGGGCTTGATTTGTGCAAGGAACTGCGCAACAACCCGGCAACGTGCAGTATTCCCATTCTTCTCGTGTCGGGAAAAATTTTGCCGCATGATATCAGGGCCGGCTTTGACGCGGGGGCTGCGGATTATATCAAGAAACCTTTTGAGCAAATGGAACTTATCGAGCGTGTCAGATTAGCGATCAAACAGGAACAAGAGAAAATACAACAGATTGAAGCCGAGGCAAGCAAAACTCTTGTGGCAACGGTAGTTGCGGCTAACCACAAGCTCAAACAACCGCTAACGCTCATCAGTTTGGCTACCATCTCGATAAAACGCCTGCTTTCAAAAGATGAATATGAGAAAGAAAAGGTTGAGCAGAAGCTGGACTTAATAATCGGGGCAGTTGATCAAATTGCAGGCATTCTGGACTCGTTATCGCACATCACCAAACCGGAATTTGAAAAGTATATCAACAATATTAATATGATCAGCATCGAAGAAAAAACAGATAGACCGTAGGTTTGATTATTTATTGGGGATGTATATGTTGTTTGAATTGCAAAGAATAGAGCGTTGGATCCGAGTTGGCGATGTTTTCTTCATTCGGCATATCTATGGGTCAATATAATTCTTTACCTCTCAATGCAGCTTACGTTGTCGACAGAAAATGAATTATTCTAAATAAGGCATTCTTGGAGTCATGATCCATACAAAATTATAGTTCAAATTTAAACTAATTTTTATCCAGTGCTGCGGGGTAAAGCACCTCGTTTCTCTTTTGTCAGTCAGATGCTTGGATAATTTTTAAATAATTTATTTGCAGCTGTATAATGGCTGCTTTGAGATAACGTATTTATTTTTTACCTTTAGCTGTAGTTAATTATCTTATAGTATTATTAATTTATTTGGGAGCCTTTATGCAAAAATTATTTTTTTCTTTTATACTATTCACGTATCTCCTCTCTGCAGAAGTGCTGTTCACCGGCGAATTAACAATTAATTTAAAGAATAATTCTGCTCACCGTGATCTCACGTTCACAATCATAGCCCAGTCGACAGTGTGGAATAGTTCTCATCTAATTTCAACCGCTTTTTGGGGTGGAAGTGTTTATTATCCTTATGAAGCGACAAGGTCTGCTGTGTACTTTGACCTGCTGGATAACAACACCAATACGATCAGCATGGGGCTTGGCCTTTATAAAATTCAAGCTTCTTATAATGGGCATGTTGATTATTTTTTTGTGGATTGGAGAACTTCTGTGCTTATCGGACCTAATAGTCCAGATATTGCTTTTGATTATGATGTGGATGCAGGTCGATTCACTTTGCATGGCTCCAATGTTAGCATTAACACGGAGACTAAGGCAGTTTGGGACTATGCAGCGAATGTTACTAATGTTAAAACTGGTTTCGAACCTGCTTCTCCTACAAACCTAACACAAACTGCAAGTTCAGGATCTGCCTATCTTTCATGGTCGCACAGCACTGTCATTACGGATGATTTCAATACCGGATATAAAGTCTATCGCAAGATTGAAAACATTGATGATGACTTTCTTCTCATAGCAACAACAAACAGTTCAACCACTTCGTACGTTGATAATGGAGTCACCATTGATACCTGGGGTGCCAAATGTTACTACAGGGTTAAAGCTGTTAATGGTACCGCTTTATCGGGGTATTCTAATGAAGTGTACGTTCTTACAACCGTTCTAACTAAAGGCAAAGGCGGAAAAAGTACATCACAAATGGCAACAGATACCAGGCTGATAAATTGTTATCCGAACCCGTTTAACCCGACGACCAGCATCAGCTATACCCTGAGCGAAAAATCTGATGTTGTACTTGCTCTATACGATGTTTTGGGAAATGAAGTGCACAGACTTGTTGATGAAAACAAAGAACAAGGGTACTATACTACTTCGTACAACGCCGGGAACCTGTCATCGGGGGTTTACTTTCTGGTATTGAGGGCTAAGAATTACGCCGCCAGTCAAAAGCTCATTTTGTTGAAATAATGCAAAAAAGACAAGATCGTATGACGTCTTCCACGATAATTATATTATCGTTGGAAAGGCGTAAATAGTTAATATTACCTAAAGCCCTTGATCTATGGTATCAATATTGCGTTGTTCAAGGGCTTCTGTCTATATAAGATTTACCACATTGCCTTGATGTGTCTTTTCATCAATTTGCGGAAAGGTAAATGAACCCTGTCAAATCAGTACGAACACAAATGATAAATAGAATCTGAAGCTTTTTTTATTGTTACCGCTACTCTGTTTATGGATGCCACCATTGTTTGCACAGCCGCCGCTGAAAGCAACTTGATCATTTCAGAAAGCAACCTATTGGTTTAGCGAACAAATTGAAATTTAGCTGGAGTATACGAATACAACCCCTTAAGTTATTAACGCAAAAGATAACGGTTGGGCCAATGTTCATATAGGGCAAATACATATCTGGATCATCTCATGAAAAACAAATCCAGACGGGAACGAATTGATTTATTTAAAGTCTTGCGTGAATAAAACAAGAATAATATGACTGGTAAAATTTGTAAAAGATAGCTTGCGGAAGAGCTGAAAAATGAGAATATTCTTGTTCGTGGCTCTTGCTGTATGTCTGGTTGCTCCATTGATTGCGCAACAACACTTAAAGGTAGATGCTATTATTTAACTAGTACCGTTATCGAATGTCATTCATGCGCAAGTAGGGGTCTGCCTTATATGAAAAAGAATAATTAGCGCCTGCAGGTTAACGCGAAGTTAACGCGATTATCCGTGCAGGGTGCCGGCTTTTTCTCTATTCCTGCCTCAAACTATACTTCTTAATTTTATTATATAGTGTTTTCAAACTGATTCCCAGTACTTGGGCGGTCTTGTTCTGTTCCCACTTGTTAGCCTCAAGCACGCGGATAATATACTGCTTTTCCAGTTCTTCCATGGACACCATATTCCCTTCGTTTTGTCCCTCTGCAACTTTCGCCTGTAGAATTTGTTTATCCCGGTCGGACTGCGACTCCGGCAAGAACAAATTTGAAGTACGGATAATATTGTCTTCGGAAAAAATGATAGCCCGCTCAATTATGTGTTCCAGTTCGCGGATGTTGCCCGGGAACCGGTAACTCAACAGCGCCTGCACTGCATCTTCGTTCAGGGATTTCGGCGACCTTACGGGTGACTTAAGTTTAATGAAATGCTCAGCCAGTATTAGTATGTCTTCAATCCGTTCACGCAAGGGCGGTATGGACAGCGTAATCACATTCAGGCGGAATAACAGATCCTGCCGGAACATTTTCCTTTCGGCTTCTTCAATGAGGTTTCGGTTTGTCGCCCCAATTATTCTCACGTTTGAGTTCAGACTTACCAATCCACCAATGCGCCTGAACTCACCGTTTTCCAGAAAGCGTAGCAGCTTAGGTTGTATTGCCATACTCATTTCACCAATTTCATCAAGAAACAGCGTGCCGCCATTGGCAATTTCAACAAGACCTTGTTTCGAGGTTTTCGCATCGGTAAACGCCCCGCGTTCGTACCCGAACAATTCGCTTTCAATAAGCTGGTCTGGCAGCGAGGCGCAGTTGACAATAACAAATGGTTTGTTTGCTCGAGGTGAATTGCGGTGGATGAACTCGGCAATAAGTTCCTTGCCGGTGCCGGTCTCACCTTCAATTAGCACGTTTGAGTCCGATTTGGCGGCCTTTTCAGAAAAGGAGATCAGTCGTTTTATCTGTGGGCTTTCTCCTATGATCTTGCTGCGATATTTCTGATCAGACCGTTTTTCAAGCACTTCGTTCTTCAGTACAAGGTCTTTGTGCTGCATTATACGCTCGATGATGACCAGCAGTTCTTCTATCATATACGGCTTCAGGATATAATCTGCCGCGCCAAGGCGCATGCATTCCACTGCCTGCTTGGCGTCGTTGTGTCCGGTAAGAATAATAACTTCAATTGATTCGTGATTGCTTTTAATATCCTGCAAAATCTCAATGCCGCTTTTCTCGGGCATACCAAGGTCAAGCAGCACCAGATCGTATTGTGTTGAATTTAGCTTTTGTGTAATGAGCCCGACGGTTGGTGCCGAATCAACGGAAAACCCTTTTTCGGTTAGCTGTTCCCTTAGGGTGTAACAGAAGTCTTCATCATCATCGGCAAGCAGGACTTTGTATTTTAGCATATATTCGGTTTGGTAAATTAAAAGTTTTGAAAAGAACCAAAATTTTGTAATCTTTGCAAGAAAATGCAAAGAAAAGGCATAAAATTATTCCTCCTAAAAATACACAAAATTTGTCCGGTGATTCAAGAAAAATGCATTATCAGTTATTTCTGCCTGCAGTAAAAAAAACTCAATGCCGTCTCTGGCAGAATTGATCCCGATTGTGGCTTTCGTCTATTCCGCTGACCTGTGTTTTTCCCGGAAATGATTCCAGACACTTTGATCCAGACTTATTGAAAGGTGCACATGAAAAAGATTGGTATACTCTACGGACAGGAAAATACTTTTCCTCAGGCCTTTGTTGACCGCGTTAACGAACTTAACGAACCAGACATTAAAGCAGAGCTGATTAAGCTTGATAAAGTTATTCAGGGCCAGTCCTCGGGATATAGTGTTATAATTGACCGCATTTCACAGGATGTTCCGTTCTACAGGGCGTATCTGAAAAACGAGGCGATAACGGGAACAGCAGTCATCAATAACCCTTTCTGGTGGTCGGCAGACGATAAATTTTTGAATAATGCACTGGCGCTCAAAGTTGGTGTGGCCGTTCCCAAAACCGTAGTTCTCCCCTCAAAACAGCAGCCTCCAGAAACCACTATGAACTCATTCCGCAATCTGAAATACCCGCTCAATTGGGATGCGATCTTTAGTTACGTTGGGTTTCCGGCATTTTTCAAGCCATTCACAACCAGTGGCGGAAGGAATGTTCACCGTGTTGAAAATATTGAAAAGTTCTTCCGGGCGTACGATGAAACCGGACAACTGGTAATGATGTTGCAAGAAGAGATAGTTTTCACAGACTATTTCCGGTGCTATTGCGTTGACAGGCAGGATGTTCATATCATGCAGTATGATCCGCATCAACCGAATGATATGCACTATGTCCACGATGCTCAACCAAAGGCCAAAGCACTGCTTGACAGGATCCGAAAGGATGTGCTTTCGTTGAATAAAGCACTGGGTTACGATTTCAATGCTGTGGAACTGGCCGTGAAAAATGGAATCCCTTACGCGATAGATTTCTGTGACCCTTCACCCGATGCCGATCTTAATTCCATTGGAGAAGAGAACTTTGCATGGGTAGTGGATGCAGTGGCAAATATGGCTATTCGTAAGGCTAAGAACCATAAACCCGGCAAGAGCAATTGCACATGGGGAGAGTTTGTTGCTGGCAGTATAAAAGAATCCAGACAGTAGCTTTATCTGGCACCGGCAGTACACTTGCGGAGAGAAATGTGATGTTATAAAAATTTTTGAGATACATGAAAGAGAACCGGGAGAGGGTATCCGCTTGATGGAGAACCTTATTATTGTTAACAGTATAAATGGATTGAGGACTTTTAATGCTCGTCAAAATTATTCAGCCTGAAATTATCGAGTTAATTGAAAAAAGGGACTTTGCGACCCTTAAAGAGGTTGTAGCGGATTGGCAGCCGGTTGAAATTGCCGATCTTATTGTTGACCTTCCGACAGTGCAGGATCAGATCATCCTGTTACGTTTATTGCCACAGGCAACCAGCGCAGCCGTATTTGAATATCTTGCCCTAGACATTCAGAAAAGCTTGCTCAAATCGCTCGGGAATCAGGATGTGGCTACGATACTTAATGGTATGTCCCCTGATGACAGAACTGCTCTTCTTGAAGAACTTCCTGCTAAAATGACAAAGCTGGCTCTTTCCCTTCTTTCTACGGAGGAGCGGCAAGTTGCTGTATCGCTGTTGGGCTATCCGGAACACTCCGTTGGCCGCTTAATGACCCCTGAATTCATTGCAACAACCCCTTCCTGGACAGTTCAACAGGTACTTGACTTTGTCAGGGAAAACGGGAAAGATTCGGAAACACTGAATGTGCTCTATGTGGTTGATGAAAAAGGCCGCCTTATTGACGATATCAGAATACGGGAGTTTCTTGTCGCACCGCTCAATCACCTGGTGCGAGACCTGATGGATGACAGTTTTGTTCATTTGCTGGTGGACGACGATAGGGAGAAAGCTCTTGGTGTGTTTAAAAAATATGACCGAACGGTTTTACCTGTAACGGACAATGGTGGTATTCTTATCGGAATTGTGACCGTTGATGATATGTTGGATGTGGCTGAAAAAGAGGCCACTGAAGATATCCAGAAAATAGGTGCTGTTGAGTCACTGGATGAACCCTATTCAACTATACCTCTTCTTTCAATGATAAAGAAGCGCGCTGGTTGGCTGAGCATTCTCTTTATTGGCGAAATGTTCACTGCCTCTGCGATGGGTTTTTTTGAACACCAGATCAACAAGGCGGTTGTGCTCGCACTTTTTGTCCCACTTATCATTTCTTCCGGGGGTAACTCTGGCTCGCAGGCGTCCACGTTGGTTATCCGTGCCTTGTCACTAGGCGAAATCAAACTTAAAGATTGGTTCTTCGTGGTACGCAGAGAGTTTTCCTCAGGGCTTATCTTAGGATGCATTCTGGCTACACTGGGTTTCCTGCGAATACTGATCTGGCAATCCATTTCTAATATATATGGCGATCATTGGCTGCTCGTAGCTGTCACCGTTGGCTTTTCGCTAATAGGCGTAGTAATGTGGGGAACTCTCATGGGGGCTGTTTTACCGTTAATACTCCGGAGGCTGGGTTTTGATCCCGCTACTTCATCTGCACCGTTTGTGGCAACCTTGGTTGATGTGACAGGACTCATTATATACTTCACGGTTGCTATTTTGGTTATGCGTGGTACGCTTCTCTAATAATTGGTGTGCAGTTGCTGGAGATTTTTAATTGCTCTTTACCAGGCAGGGTCAGATCATTAAAGAAAACATTCAGATGGAATTGCGTATTGGTTTAATCTGACGAACGCTTTATAAGAGGTCTGAATAGCTCATTTAGGAACGATTTTAAAAGTGTAAGACACGCTATTGGCCGCATGGCTGTACCCCTAGTCTGTTTGGGTAGAAAGTAAAATATTAATATATTTGTGATTGGTTTAGCGTGGGAACGAACCCTCCGAACCACAAAAACTAGACTGCTGCAGCAAATAATGTAAGTTGCTAAGCGAAGCTATATGTAAATTTTCATTAAGGGCTTGTCAGCCAACAAAAGATTGGTGTTATTTATAAATAAGTCGAAAATTAATTCTGTTTTCAACGGGATATTTACTGACTCTTCCTTATGGATGTATTTCAATGGATTGTTCATATTATCTGCTCTCTGACTGTCCTGTTCTCCATTAAAAAAGGTTTTTGTTATGGTTTGTGCTGTTACGGGAGGGGCCGGATTTATTGGCTCCAATATTGCTGAAACTCTTCTTGCAAAAGGTCACGAGGTCCGTGTGGTGGACAATTTCCTCACCGGGAAAAGAGAAAATTTAGCTTCATTCCTCTCAGATATCACCTTATGTGAAGGTGACATTCGAGACTTGGATTTTTTAACTTCTTCTTTCAAGGGTGTGGAGGTTGTTTTCCACGAAGCTGCATTGGCATCAGTTCCCTGGTCGGTTGCCGAGCCCCAATATTCGAACGATATTAACCTTAATGGCACGCTTAATGTTTTGCAGGCTGCGGTAAAAACGGGTGTACGAAGGGCTGTATTTGCAGGGTCTGCTGCTGCATATGGTGATTCGCTTGAATTGCCAAAGCGGGAAGATATGTCGACAAATCCTCTTACGCCTTATGCCGTACAAAAGATTGGCGGCGAGAACTATTTTAAAATATTTGCTTCCTTATACAATCTCGAAACAGTAGTACTACGATATTTCAATGTTTTTGGCAAAAGACAAGACCCCAATTCACAATATGCCGCAGCGATTCCAAAGTTCATAACTTCTATTTTGAATGATGAGCGTCCGACGATCTATGGTGATGGCATGCAATCGCGCGAGTTCACCTACATTGATAATATTGTTCACGCGAATATTCTTGCAGCAACGACGCAGGGCGTATCGGGTATGCTGTTTAACTGCGGGTGCGGCGAACAAATCATATTAAATGATGTTATAAGGCTGATTAACGAGTACTTCGGAAAAAACATTGAACCGGTTTATGGACCGGCACGAATGGGGGATATCAAACATTCTTATGCTGCCGTTGACCTGATTACAGAAAAGCTGGGATTTAAACCGCTCTATCTTTTCCATGAAGGTCTTTATAAGACAATTAAAACTTACATAAAATAATATAGACAAGCAGCAGTTCACAGTGTGCCGATTAAAATGAGGTTGTTATCTATATCCTAGGTATCTCTGCTTATTATCATGATTCTGCCGCATGCATCCTTCATGATGGCGAAATTGTTGCCGCAGCTCAGGAAGAGCGGTACACAAGGAAGAAGCACGATCACAGCTTCCCGTTGAAGGCCATTGAAAACTGTCTCAAGATAGCAGGAATTTCGGTTACTGATCTTTCAAGCGTTGCCTTTTATGACAAGCCGCTTTTGAAATTTGACCGGCTTCTTGAAACTTATCTGGCTTTTGCGCCTAAAGGCATTACCTCTTTTCTGATGGCAATGCCTATTTGGCTCCAGCAAAAGCTTTGGATTCAGGATTTCATAAAAAAGGAAACCGGGTTTGCAGGAGATATTTTGTTTCCTGAGCATCATGAATCCCATGCTGCATCGGCCTTTTTCCCTTCGCCATTTCAACATGCAGCATTTCTAACCATTGACGGCGTGGGAGAATGGGCTACAACTTCGTTCGGTGTCGGAAACGGTAATAACGTCACCATACTTTCCGAGCAACACTTTCCCCATTCTCTTGGGTTATTATATTCGGCATTTACCTACTTCACCGGCTTTAAGGTGAACTCAGGCGAATACAAAGTTATGGGGCTGGCTCCTTATGGCGAGCCAAAATATGTTGATACGATTTTCGAACATTTGATCGATCTGAAAGATGATGGGTCGTTCCGGATGAATATGGATTATTTTGACTATTGTGCCGGATTGACTATGACCAATGACAAGTTTGCCCGTCTGATTGGTGGGAAACCGCGGGTCTCGGAGTCACCGCTCACTCAGCGCGAAATGGATCTTGCCAGGTCAATTCAGGACGTGACTGAAGAAATAATTCTCAGACAAGGGCGGCACGTCAAAAAAGAAACAGGTGAAAAATTTCTTTGTATGGCTGGCGGAGTGGCACTTAACTGTGTCGCAAACGGCAAACTCCTGCGCTCAGGTTTGTTTGAAGATATCTGGATTCAGCCGGCGGCTGGTGATGCCGGTGGGGCGCTCGGCGCGGCATATATTGCTTATTATCATCATCACCAAAAAAAGACTGCTGCAAAAACTCGTGATCTGCAAAAAGGTTCTTATCTCGGAAATGAATACAGTCCTGAAGCAATAGAGTCTTTTCTCAAAGCGAAACAAATTCCATTTGTCCGCTATTCAGATTTTGAATTGAATGATATTGTGGCGGATAATATCATGGATGGGAAAGTCATTGGTTGGTTTCAGGGACGAATGGAATTTGGGCCTCGTGCGCTTGGGAACAGAACAATCATTGGCGATCCCAGAAATGCCGAGATGCAGAAAACAATGAACGTGAAAATCAAGTTTCGCGAAGGCTTTCGGCCGTTTGCGCCTTCGGTGCTGGCCGAACATGTTTCCGAGTGGTTCGAGATTGACCGCGAAAGCCCCTATATGCTGCTGGTTGCAGAAGTTAAAAAAGAAAAGCAATTGACGATGTCTGAAGAAGCCAAAAACTACTGGGGCATACAAAAGCTGAATGTGCTGCGGTCAGAAATCCCGGCGGTGACTCATATTGATTATTCCGCCCGTCTGCAGACTGTAAACAAGGAGGATAACCCTCGTTACCATGCGTTGATCTCGGCTTTCTATAAAAAGACGGGTTGTCCTGTTGTGGTTAATACTTCTTTTAATGTTCGGGGTGAGCCCATTGTAGAGTCGCCCGCGGATGCGTACCGTTGTTTCATGCGGACCCAAATGGATATTCTGGTACTCGGGAATTTTGTTATTACCAAGTCTGATCAACCTGAATTCAGCGATGCGGAAAACTGGAAAGCTGTATATGAACTTGATTAAAGATGTCCAGACGGAAATAAATGCATTGGATCAAACAGCTGGAAGCTTGCGTAAGTTTTCTTTGTTGTTCGTTTCTTTGGGATCTGTTATATTTTTGCTTGCTCTGCGTAAAGACAATATAGATTTGCAAATCATTTCCGCTGCATTTGTACTGTTTTTTTTGCTGGGTGTGATCTGGCCTTCGTTGGTAAAAAAAATACACATCGGCTGGATGGCTTTTGCCTTTTTACTCGGATGGATTGTTTCACGTACAATTATGATCTGCCTGTTCTATGTGATACTGACACCTTTTGGATTTATTGCCAGGCTTTTCGGCAAGAAATTTATTGAAACCGGATTTCATACTGATAAGAGCACATATTGGATCGCAAAAGCGGCGAAGCAGAATGTTGACTATAGAAAAATATTCTGATACACCAACGCATGGATACTATTTACGAATAATAAACGCACTGTACAGAAAATATAATGAAAAGCTCCATACAGGATTGTCGTCTGATCGACTTGCCCAAAATTCATGATGATCGTGGAAATCTCACGGTTATCGAGAAGAGCATTCTCGGCGCTATGGATATGAAGAGAGTTTTTTGGATTTACGATGTTCCCGGGGGCGAACTTCGAGGCGGGCATGCAATGCATCAAATGGAGGAATTCATAGTAGCCTTATCGGGCAGTTTCGATGTCCTCCTGGATGACGGAACGCATAAAGTAACCTATACTTTAAACCGTTCGTTTTATGGACTCTATGTACCCAGTCTTGTGTGGCGTCAAATGATCAACTTCTCCACCAATTCTGTGGCGCTGGTTATTGCTTCCACGCCATATGAACCCGATGATTATATTCTTCATTATGATCAGTTTATCTCGATAAAAAGAGAGAGGGAACTTCATGATATCGACTGATGCATGCCGCATAATTGATTTAAAGCATTTTGGTGACCGCAGGGGATTACTTACGCCTGTTGACCATGATGACCTGCCATTTGAAGTGAAACGTCTTTTTTACCTGTATGATATACCAGGTGGGGCCGATCGTGGTGGTCATGCGCATAAGAAATGCCATCAGCTCATTGTCAGTGTTTTGGGAAGCTTTGAAGTCAAAGTGACAGACGGCATACACGAAAAGTCTTTCGTTATGGCTCGGGCGTTTTCCGGGTTATACATTCCGCCAACGCTTTGGTCATCGCTTGTTGATTTTTCTTCAGGAGCCATTTGCCTGGTTCTTACCTCCGATTTATTTGATGAGGAGGACTATATCAGAAAGTTCGAAGACTATCAGCGATTCAGGAAAATTGTTTAACAGCGTTATGTGTCACATTCTCAAATTCTCCAACAAAATAATTTCCCAACGTTCATTATCGTTGATGGTGGATGACTCAATGATTGAAACTACACAAAAAGGCATTTATCAATAATGAAATATCCTGTCGCAAGGCCGGTAATGACCGGCAATGAAAGAAAATATCTCCTTGAAGCATTTGACAGCACGTGGATTTCATCTTTGGGAAAATATATTTCAGAGATTGAAAAACAGTTTGCGGAATATTGTTCTGTTAAAGAAGCAATTTCTTGTTCCAATGGAACCGTTGCGCTGCATCTGGCGCTGATGGCTGTCGGATTAGCTCCTGGCGATGAAGTTATTATTCCTGCTGTAACATATATTGCGACTGCAAATGCTGTACGTTATATGGGCGGTACGCCCGTGTTTGTCGATATCCGTCCTGATACCATGAACATCGATGAGTCGCTTATCGAAAAGGTAATTACTCCGAAGACAAAAGCGATCATGGTCGTGCACCTCTACGGACATCCGTGCGAAATGGATGCAATTATGGATGTCGCAGAAAAACATAAGTTGTATGTAATTGAAGATGCTGCCGAAGCCCACGGTGCACTCTACCACTCCAAACGATCCGGGAGCCTTGTGACGCAGAAAGTAGGTTCAATAGGAGCTCTGGGTACGTTTAGCTTTTTTGGTAATAAGATAATTACCAGCGGAGAAGGCGGAATGATCGTAACAAACGATGAGAATTTTGCGAAGACCATACGTTTGCTTAAAGATCAGGGAATGTCCAGCGAAAAAAGGTATTGGTTCCCGGTGATTGGTTACAACTACAGGATGACCAACTTGCAAGCGGCAATTTTGCTCGGTCAGTTTGAGCAGATTGAATGGCATTTGGCGCAGAGACGACGAATTGCCGATTGTTATATAAGAAATTTGCAAGACGATAAACGGTTTTCCATACCTCCGGAGTTGCCCAATGTAACCAGCAGCTATTGGATGTTTACCATACTTCTTGCAATAGACTATTCCGTACACCGTGATGCGGTGATGCAGCGCTTGGCGGAGAAAGGTGTTGAAACACGGCCAATATTCTATCCGCTTACGGAGATGCCGCCTTATTTCGAAGAACATAATCAACAGAAATATCCGCATTCATTCAGCGTCTCGTATGCGGGATTTAATTTACCCTCCAGCAATGACCTGAGTAATGATGATATTGATTTTATATGTGAAAAGTTACGCGAGGCGTTGCCATTATAAACATTAAATCGTTTTTGATAGCGGAAGGCTCCAGGTTGTGGTCACAGTCAATGAGATAAAATTCGATTGCCGGTATTTTGAGTCAGCAAAACCATGTAAGCCGCATAAACAGCATGGTGTCTTTTGCGATGCGTGCACCTACTATCAAAAAGTAGAAGAACGCATTCTTATTATTAAATTTGCTGCTATGGGCGACGTTTTGCGAACTACTTCAATTTTGCCGGCTCTCGCGAAAAAGCATCCCAATTCAGCAATTTACTGGATCACATCCACTTACGCTGAACAAATATTTGCCAATAACCCATTTGTTACCTCCGTCTTGACACGGCCGGAAATTTATCTCCCTATGCTTTCAGCTATACAGTTCGATGCAGTCTATAATTTGGAAGCAGACCATTATAGCAGCATTCTTGCAGCTACCGCAAGGGGAAACAAAAAATTTGGCTATATGCTGCATGAACATGGTTATGTGGTTCCCGCTAATGACTTAGCGGATGAATGGTTTTTGATGGGAATTCATGATGGTTTGAAAAAGCAGAACGTGAAGACCTATTTTGAGCACATGTACGCATACAGCGATCTTCCCTTCCCAGTTTTTAAACCGAAGATCTATTTGTCAGAGCGTGAAAAGGAAAATACTGCTGCCTTTATTCGGGAAAACATGCTGTCAAAGTACAAAAAAATTCTTGGCATAAACACCGGGGCCGGGAATCGCTGGCCACTTAAGAAATGGCCTCTTGATAATTATGTGGAATTGATAGAAGCGGTTCATCGTGATCATGATAACATTGCCATTGTACTGTTTGGCGGTCCCGAAGAAACTGAGACCAATCAGAAGTTAAAGGATTCGCTATCCTTTGAGATAGTTGATGCGGGAACTGATAACTCGCTGCGGGAATTCTTTGCACTGGTGAATGCAGTTGATGTGCTATTTACACCCGACAGCCTTGCGATGCAGGTCGGAATTGCACTCCAGAAAGAGGTTATTGTATATACAGGGCCCACTTCGTACGCGGAGTTGGACGTTTTCGGCAAAGGTGAGATAGTTCATTCAGATATTGACTGTCTTGTCTGTTACCTGAATGCCTGTGACAAAACAAGCAACTGTATGAACACACTCACGGTAGAGAATATGCTACAAGTAGTCGGGCACTATCTATGAAATGCAATATAGCGCAGGACAGTTGATAATATAAGCAGAATACAACCCGGGCAGACTCAACAACGTTGCGCGCGTATAAAATTTACTATTTAAAGGAACGATAATTGAAGAAAGCACTCATTACCGGCATAACCGGTCAGGATGGTAGCTATTTAGCTGAACTATTACTCGACAAAGGGTATGAGGTTCATGGTATTATCAGACGAAGCAGTTCATTCAACACGGGCAGAATTGACCATTTATATAATAATCCTGAGATATCTCAAAAGACTATGTTCCTGCATTATGGCGATCTGGTCGATACAAGCAATCTAAACAGGCTTCTGGATAAAATTGAACCCGATGAAATTTACAATTTGGCAGCTCAGAGCCACGTTAAAGTTTCATTCGAGGTGCCTGATTATACTGCACAAGTCGATGCACTTGGAACACTCCGTTTTTTGGACACGATCAGAGAGGTTGGATTGCGCCAGGTACGCTTTTATCAGGCTTCTACCAGCGAATTATATGGGAAAGTGCAAGAAGTTCCGCAAAGCGAAACAACACCCTTCTATCCACGCTCACCATATGGAGTAGCAAAACTCTATGGCTACTGGATTATCGTGAACTATCGCGAAGCCTACGATTTGTTTGCCTGCAATGGAATTTTGTTTAATCATGAATCACCGCGAAGAGGTGAAACTTTCGTTACACGAAAAATTACGCGGGCGGTAGCAAGGATTGTTCTTGGGTTGCAGGAAACACTGACACTGGGTAACTTGCATTCAAAACGTGACTGGGGGTTTGCACCTGAATATTGCGAGGGAATGTGGAGGATACTTCAACAGCCAACAGCAGAAGATTTTGTTCTTGCTACAGGGATTACCAAAACCGTCAAAGAATTTATTGTGCATTCGTTTAGTCATTTGGGCATCACGCTTGTCTGGAAAGGTGAGGGCGTTGATGAGGTCGGTATTGTGGATTCTGTAGCAAAGGATGTTGCAAATACGCTATTGGGTCGCCAGATTGAAAACAATCATTATGGCTATACTTTTTCTCCGGATTTAAAACCAGGGAAAGTAGTTGTGAAAGTTAACCCTCTTTACTATCGTCCTACCGAAGTTGATCTGCTCATTGGAAATCCTGCGAAGGCTAAGGACGTCCTCGGTTGGGAGGCTACTACGCAATTTGAAGAACTGGTGAGGATAATGGTACAGGCAGATTTTAATTTAGTTCTTGACAAAGGAGCATAGTACTGGATCGGTTTCTTGTTCAGTAGCAAGTCTTTATACCCATCATACTTGTAGAAATTTATACCTCGGAGTGAAGTCTCAATTACGCAATTGCGTAAACGGAGTTTTTCGTAAATCGATACCAATAGATACTTAATGTTTGGGAAAGTTTTCTTGGATTGGTTCGATACGGTAATCGATCCGGAATTGTTCATTGGGATGCGAGCGATTTTGTCGAGTTATACGGACTTAAAGTGCGAAAATTGTTTGATTATTTCCTGCAATGTTAACTTATTGTGACCGCTGTCAACAAATTCCTAAAACGTTGTTTTTTGCCTGAATTTAAGGGCTTTATATATATATAAGACTTCCAAAACAGGTTAAAAAGAATTTCCAAATAAAAAAATAATTCGTACATTACGCATTCGAATTAAGGGAAAAGAGATATGAGCCATAATGTGGCTCACATAGCAGAGCTGTGTTCTAAAATGATAATATGGATTAATTGATTTCTTCTGTGTTTCCACTTTAATATCCACTGACATTCTCATTTCCTAAAGCTCAAGTTAGTAAAATTTGATACTCAGAGTTTATATTGGGAAAGCAGTTATGCCCAAAAAATTATTAGAGAAAATCGAAAACAAATCCGCAGTAGTTGGGATCGTAGGGTTAGGTTATGTTGGATTACCCTTGGCTCTCGAATTTGCCAGCAAAGGGTTTTCTGTCATCGGATTTGATGTGGACAAAAAAAAAATTCCTGTTCTGAACGCAGGGGGAAGTTACATAAAACATATCCCGGCAAGCAGAATTAAAGCTGCAGTTGATAGCAAAAAGTTTGTAGTGACATCAGATTTTTCGGAGCTCCCTAAAGCGGACGCAATTATTATGTGTGTTCCAACGCCCTTAGATGAGCACAGGGAGCCGGATATGAGTTATATCAAGAACTCGGCCGAAAGTATTTCCGAATATTTTCGCAAAGGCCAGCTGGTCGTTTTGGAATCGTCGACATATCCCGGGACAACCGAAGAAGTTATCCTCCCGTTACTAGCGGAGCCTAAATCGCAAAAAGGGAGGTCGGGCTGGAAAGTAGGAACGGACTTTTTCCTGGCATTTTCTCCGGAAAGAGAAGATCCCAATAATCCTGATTTCAATACTTCCACAATTCCCAAAGTGGTGGGCGGTGTTACAACCAACTGTCTTGCAGTCTCACTCGCACTCTATAACCAGGTGATTGTTAAGACAGTTCCAGTCAGTTCAACGCGAATGGCTGAGGCGACAAAGCTTCTTGAAAATATTTATCGTTCAGTTAATATTGCACTTGTTAATGAACTCAAAATGGTTTTTGATAGAATGGGGCTGGATATTTGGGAGGTTATTGAAGCTGCTAAAACCAAACCGTTCGGGTTCACTGCTTTTTATCCGGGGCCTGGATTAGGAGGGCATTGTATCCCTATTGATCCGTTTTATTTAACATGGAAAGCGCGGGAATTTGAAGTAAGCACCAAGTTCATAGAGCTGGCAGGAGAAATAAACACGCAGCAGCCTTATTATGTGGTTCAGAGGACTATGGAGCATCTGAGCAGCCATGGTAAAGCACTACATGGTGCAAGGATTCTGATTTTGGGTGCTGCCTATAAAAAGGATATTGATGATTTAAGGGAATCTCCGACTCTCAAACTTATCGAAATTTTTAGAGGGAAAGGTGCAAAAGTGGATTACAACGACCCATTTATACCTAAGCTCCCTCATACACGAAAATATAAGTTTGATATGAAGTCAATTCCCTTAACTGCAAAAAATCTGGCCAGGTATGATGCGGTTGTGATCAGCACTAATCATTCAAGTTATGATTATGCATACATTCTGAAGCATGTGAATCTTATTATAGATACCCGCAATGCGCTTAAGGCTGTGAAAAAGAAAAGCAAAAAAGTGATTACGGCCTAACTAATCCAATAAATTATTTCCCGGACTGAACTTATTGTGCAAATCCGGCAATTGAGCTTCGTATTAAAAGCATTGGTAAGTGATTCGTTTTCCTTTATTGCACAGTATAAACCAAGCGCCTATAATAGGAGTGGTTATTTCTTGCGATGTTGAAATGGCCATTGAATTATAAGGCTGAAAGCGCGGTGTGATTCAGAGGTTAAGCCTTATTTTGCTACGAGCCTGAATGCAATTGGTTTAAAAGTCGGATCTTTATGTCAAAACGCTGCTTGAAAATTTGTTCGTATTCCCTTTAATTGAAAATTTATCTGATGACTGCATTTGGGGGGCATAAATGTGGACCTGCATAATTTTTATAAACTGATTTAATGACTTTTGTTCTTACAAGTGCCGCTGCGATATTAGTTGATGAACAACCAAAAAGTGACAAAATATCGCGTTGTATCATAGAACCGCTTGTCAGTCTTGAAAAGCTTTTTCGCGCGGGAAAGTAGCGGGATTCTGTACTATAAGTTAAACGAATGAAGAATATTGTTGCTGCCGGGCTCAACAAGTTAATAGTAACTGAAAAACAATTTTTTGAATAGCCGCATTTAAGCGGTTACATAGAAATGAGTGTAGATTACATGAGAAATAAAGTTTTGGTCACGGGCGCAAATGGACAGCTTGGTCTGTCTATTCAGCGATGCAATAATGGCAGGTTTGATTTGGTTTGTACCGATATAGACACGCTCAGTATTTTGGATAAAAATGCTGTTGAGGAATGTATTCAGGCTAATGGAATTGGTACAATTGTTAACTGTTCTGCATATACCGCAGTGGATAAGGCAGAGACAGATAAAGATGTCGCTTTTCAGATCAATGAGCGGGGTGTGGCAAACCTTGCTGAATTATCTGTTGCTCATGGTTGCCGCCTGATCCATGTTTCAACTGATTTTGTTTTTGACGGATGCTCCTCCACCCCCTACAAGGAAACGGATGCAACAAATCCGCTAAACGTATATGGTGCTTCCAAATTGGCAGGTGAAAATGCTTTAGAGCGAATTTGTGAAAACTATGTGACGCTACGAACTTCCTGGTTGTATTCCGAGTACGGGAACAACTTTGTAAAAACAATGATCCGTCTCACTTCAGAGCGCGACCGCATTGGAATTATCTTTGATCAGGTGGGGACACCAACATATGCCGGCGATCTGGCAAGCCAAATAAGCTTGCTGATTGCATCAGATGTTACCGGACTGTACCATTATTCCAACGAAGGGGTTGCAAGTTGGTATGACTTTGCAAGGCAGATCAATCTTCTTGCGGGTAATGGCTGTACGGTTTTACCGTTGGAAACTTACGAGTATCCCACTCCGGCTGTTCGCCCATCCTATAGTGTTATGAATAAAAAGAAATTTAAAAACACTATGGGAATTAGCATACCTCACTGGATTGACTCATTGGAGCTTTGCATGAGAAATCTTTCCAGCCGATAAGTCTGATGGAATGGTTTAAAGTGGGGATGAGCGCTGAGGTGTCTTTTTGTTAGAACTTTGGTCAGCTGTGTTTGCATCTTTGAATTAAATAGCCGTGAAATAAGACTGCGGTTCCCGTCTACAACAATTTGGTTTGCTAATAAAGTGAATATCTCTACCCGTTTTTATGCGGTATTGATTATGAGCATTTGATTTTTTTAAAATAAAACTACACTGTGCATTTTGAACGTGCCAGCTGGATCAAGCATGAGAAATTTCACCTTATCAGTTTGTTTATGCGTGACTTAACACAATTGTTTAAATTTTCAGAAAATCGCGCTAATGTTCTAAGAAACGTTCTATGGGCAGTACTGGGGAAAGTCATTAATGTAATTAGCGGTATTTTTGTTGGTGTCTTGGTTGCCCGCTACTTAGGTCCAGAGAACTTCGGCGTAATGAATTATGTAATAAGTTTTGTTGCCCTATTCTCTGTTTTTTCTTCTTTTGGCTTAGATAATATTGAGATTCGGGAGTTAGCAAAAGTTGGTGCAAAAAAAGAAACCATACTGGGGACGGCTTTTATTCTGCGCGTTGTATTCGCGCTTATTACAATGCTCCTCATTGTTGCTGTATTGGTCCTGTTTGAGCCTGATAGCAAAATAGTTTATTATGTCCTGATCTATTCGCTGAGTTTATTGCTTAATTCGCTTGTTGTTGTCCGTAATTACTTCACTTCTATTGTTATGAACGAATATGTAGTGAAGACGGAAATAATGCGAACTATTCTCGGGGCTTTGATAAAAATTGTTTTGTTGCTCAATCATGCATCCTTACTGTGGTTTATTATTGCAAACGCTTTTGATTTTGTTCTTATTTCTTCCGGCTACTTAGTCTCCTATCTCAAAAAAGTTGGGCAAGTACGTCTCTGGAAATTTGATCTGAATGTTGCCAAATTACTCATAAAGGAATCTTTTCCATTATTGATTTCTGGAACTGCGATTGTCATCTATCAGAAAATCGATACAGTTATGATTAAGAATATGTTGGGGGCAGGTTCTGTTGGGCAATATTCGGTAGCTTCCACGATTACTGATTTTGTGATCTTTGTTCCTATGGTTATTGCCCAAACCGTAACGCCTTTGCTCGTAAAAGCTCATCAGGATGATTTAGCCGTATATCGGATAAAGCGGCTTCAGTTTATGGATGTTATGGTGTGGGCATCTTTTCTTATGGCGCTATTCATCTCGTTAGCTTCCGGACTGGCAATTAGCATGCTCTACGGCAGTAAATATGCTGCAGCAATTCCGGTAACGCAAATTATGGCTTGGAAAGCCGTATTCATGGCGTTATTTGCAGCCTCTGGACAGCTTATTATTATTGAAAATATTCAAAAATATGCAGCAGTTCGTAATATTTTAGGTTGCTTTGTCAGTGTTATCCTCAATTTCTTACTCATCCCTTATCTTGGGATAATTGGTTCTGCTATTTCTACCTTAATGACAATGTTCTTTTCAGGATACATATCGCATCTCTTTATTAAGCCGTACAAAGAATTATTTTGGCTGCAAACGGATGCACTGTTACTTGGATGGATGCGACTCTATCGAACCGGGTTTCGGAAAGTCTTTACGTAAAAAGCATTTTGATTACCGAGTCTCGAATTTTATACGAGGAGTTTTTTGTGATCAATAAAATTATTCAAAATAATATCTGTTCCGGGTGCGGCCTGTGTCAAGGAGTCTTCGGTAAAGAAAAAATTTCTGTTCAGTTGACAGAGGATGGCTATTACCGTCCTTTTTCTGTCAAAGGCATTGATGAAAAAGAAGAATTGCTTTTATCAAAGTTTTGCCCTGCGTTAATTGATGAAAAGACGAAAGAAAACGCTCCCTATCAGGATCATCTCTGGGGTGAGATGTACTCCTGTTCAGTAGGCTTTTCGGCTGATAAGGAAATTAGAAAAGAAGCATCCTCAGGTGGATGTATTACTGCTTTGTTAAATTATCTGCTTTCCAGCAAAAAAGTAGTTGCAGTAGTACATATAGGTGCATCAAATGAAACTCCTTATCTAAATGAAATTAAAATCAGTACCACCCGTGAAGAATTAATTCAAAATGCAAATTCACGATACTCACCTTCGGCTCCATTACTCAATATTATTGAGATAGCTCAAAAGTATGACAGTATCGCGTTTGTTGGCAAACCATGTGACGTGGCAGCTTTGCGTCAGCTCTCTCATTATAATGAATTGATAAGAGATAGAGTACAGTACTATATCTCATTTTTTTGTGCCGGGATTCCAAGCTTGAATGCCACAAAGGGCATTATAGCCGCAATGGATGTTGACCTGAATAATGTGAAGGGGCTTTTCTATAGAAAGGACGGATGGCCGGGATTTTTTAAAATAACAGATAATGTAAATAGAGACTATAAACTCTCCTATGTAGTTACTTGGATGAGTTTGCTTGCGCCCTATATTCAGTTTCGTTGTAAAATATGTGCTGATGCAATAGGTCATCAGGCAGATATAGTATGTGCCGATGCATGGGAAGATTTTGACGGAAAAGGATTCCCTACTTTCAAGGACGCCCCGGGGAAAAGTTTGATCATAAGCAGGACCTTGAAAGGCGAACAATTGTTTAAAGAGGTTGTTAAAAATGAGTCATTGAAGATTGATCGCGATATTGTCGACTTCCGTGAATTGGATAAAATCCAACCGGGGCAGTTTACCAAAAAAGTTTATTTCTTACCAAGGAAGCTGGCTCTTCTGATAAGACAGCGATTAGTTCCAAAGTTCAGTAGTGATTTTTATTTTCTGGCTACGCTTAAGGCGCAACCAATTAGTTTCCTGAGGAATCTCCTTGGGACCTTAAAACGAACACGATAAGCCTGGTATAATTATATTATGAAGCAGATTTTTTTAACCGGTGGTATTGACTTTAAACATAATAACCGGGGTTGCCAAGCATTATCATATGGGAGTCTCCATTTTATTGATAAAGTTCTTGGTTTGAAAGAGTCCCAGGTTATCGTTCCTGGGTTTTATATCCGACATAAGGCTCCGGATCAGGTACAGAAAATTGATATGGATGGTTACGAAAAAGAACTACTCTATCGATTCTATTGGCTACCCGGAATCTTGCTAAATGTGGTTTTAATCAAGCTGTTTGGGAAAGTATTAAACCTTCCCTTTTCGCGTTTCTATAGGGACCTCCGTGAAATTCAATATATTTTAAACATCAGTGGCGGCGATAGTTTTAGCGATATATATGGATTTAAACAATTTTTTGTACTCGCGGTGCCTTCACTAATTGCCGCTTTTACAAAAAGAAAGCATGTATTGTTGCCACAAACCATTGGCCCATTTGCTAAACCTGGTAATTTGGCCATTGCCCGGTATATTCTCAAGCGATCTGATAAAGTGTACGTCAGAGATCATGAGTTTGTGGCGCAGCTCGATGAAATGGGAATTCCGTATGAATCAGCCCCTGACGTCTCTTTTTATATGAATCCAAGTCCTGTTGATGTACAATTTCTCCCCGGAACAGTCGGTATAAATATTTCTGGCTTGGCATACTATAATTCATATGGCGACTTACGTGGCAGCTTTCCAGGTTATAAAGAATTAGTGGTGCAGATCATCAAAGACTTTCAGCAAAAAAATATTCCTGTCTGCCTGGTGCCGCACACTTATAATTTTACGAACCCTGAAATCAATTCTGATGATTTAGCGGCGAGTATTGAAGTATTCAATACTCTTACTTCGAAGGACGGTGTTTCTGTCATTAACGGTGCATACAATGCTCCACAGTTGAAATATATTATTTCACGATGCGATTTTTTCATCGGTACGAGAATGCACGCCTGTTTTGCCGCGATATTTACTAAAACTCCTGTGTTCGGTTTGGCGTACAGTTATAAATTTGAGGGTTCATTCAGGCGTTTTGGACTGCGTGATTGTTGCTCAACTATTACACATCTAAAAACAATAGAAATTCCGCAAATCCTTGCTGCGATTCAATTGGTTTATTCAAAAAAAAGCTTTTATAAACAGGAGCTGAATAAACAATTTGGCTCTGTGGCTGGCAAGTAAATATTTAACCTCTTTCTTACGATCAAAGGCAATGTCGCGTTTTTGTTTATGGATAACCAGAGACAGCGAATAAAATTTGTTAGTAATGTTCTATAACTCAAGTTCTATACGTTTTACAGGTTATTTTTCGAAAATTAAAATGATGAAGATCATTCTCAACTATGCATTTTTTATGCAAATAAATTTTATCTCCCGGCATATATGACTCCAGTAAATGTGTTTTTTATACTTTTTATAATTTTTATCATGGTCAATATTCTTGACCAAGTCCATGGGTTGGGAATCTATTTCTGCCTTCTTTTTGCGCCCTATGTGACTATAGTAAAAGAAGTCCCTTTAAGCATACCGGTTATAGCCAGTTTTTTTATGGCAGTATCCATAATAATTCGGGAAAGGCAGACCCTGAAATATCGGGATCTCTTTATCATTCGTCCGATCCTGATTTTGCTTTTGCTAATGTTTCCCATTTTTTTGCTGCCAAAGAGCTCTAATGACACAGTCGTTTTCTTTACACGTTTTTTTACTGCTTACTTTGTCCCGTATTTTGCCCCCGCTTTTTTTGTTTTTGTGGTTATTCGTACGGAAAAACAGTTGGCAATTTTTACTAACTACATTTTCGTTTTGCTGATTATATTTGGTGTATACGGCATTTTTGAGTTTTTGAATGGATTCGTGAATCCATATTGGGACTGGTACTTCAGTTATTTACCTGCAACCGAAACCGACTTCGGGAACTCTTCACGAACTTTGCTCTTGCGTTTGGGAATTTTGATGGGCCGGGTAAGATCATTTGTTCCGCACTCAATTGTGTATGGCGGACGACTTGCTAGTTTATTTGCGCTGCTGATGTACATTATTTTGATTAGAAAAAACATTACGTATTCCTTACGCCCAAAGTTTCCAATGATCATAACGGTACTCATTATAGTGGTCATAAATATTTTCCTTACTTTTTCCCGAAGTGCATGGTTCTTTGTAGTTATTACTGTTTTTCTTTACTTGCTATATGAGAAAACCCTCATTACATCGAGGCAAACCAGAACTTTGGCGCGCTATTTGATTCTATTCCCTTCAATTCTTTTTGCCTTATATTTAATACTTAATTATTTCTTATCAGATGAACTCTTTAGCGGGAGCTCAATTGCTGGAAGACAGATGCAGCTGCGGATAGTCTGGGACTATGTTACGTTGAATTCGGTTTTGTTTGGATTTGGTTTCGGCAGTATGTTTGAGGCAGCCTACATAACCAAGATTCTCCCCCAGGCTTTCGGATTTGAAAGTATAATATTTGAAGTATTGTTCGAACATGGCGTCGCCGGTCTTGCTGCCTATTCGGTTTTCTTTTTTGGGTTGTATATGAGCATCAGATCGTTTACTCGAAGGTTTATAGGAGCAAGTGTTGCTTACTTAGCCCTATTCGCAGGGTATCTTGCTTTTGTCATTATTACAGGTGAGAGGCAAACCTTGTTTATTTTCTTATTGGTTCTGGTTGTTATGTCTAAGTACACTGCGTTCTATGGTGAAACGCATGAAGGGAAAGCATCGCAGTGAAAAAAATCCGGGCGTTGGCTATGTATTTGCCACAGTTTCATCCGATAATCGAAAATGACATAAACTGGGGTAAAGGGTTTACTGAATGGAGAAATGTGGTTAAAGGAAAGCAAATTGTTAAAGGACAGTACCAACCACATTATCCATCTGAGCTGGGCTTTTATGACCTGAGAGTTCCGGAAGTTCGTAAAGAACAAGCTGCTTTAGCAAAAGAACATGGTATTTATGGCTTTTGTTACTATCACTACTGGTTTAACGGCAAACTTTTATTGGAGCGCCCGATCAATGAGATTATTGCCACAAAAGAACCGGATTTTCCGTTCTGTGTTTGTTGGGCAAATGAGAATTGGACCAAAGCATGGGACGGAAATACGAAAAATGTTCTGTTGCACCAGAACTATTCGGCAGAAGATAATCTTCAACATATTCGATATCTGTGCGAAAATATTTTTCAGGATAAGCGGTATATAACAATTGACAATAAACCTGTTATTGTTATTTATAAGCCTGGATTAATACCAGACGTTGATAAAATGGCCATCCAATGGAAAGAAGAAGCTAAAAAATATGGATTTGATGGTCTCTATATGATCTTTTTCCAGTTGGCTAAAGACAAATTTAATGCTGATGACCTGAAATTTGATGCGTCTGCTCAGTTCGCTCCATTTGGAATGAAACATGTTCGTGATAATAAGACTCTTCTGGACAGGGTGATTGCTAAATTGGGCATGGGGTTTACAACCAATCAAAAATACCGAATATTCGAATATGAAAAAATTGCTAATGATTTGACAAACCAGATATTACAAAATACTGGTTTTGAATATCCTTCGATTACGCCCATGTGGGATAACTATGTTCGTCGGCAGGCCGGTGGTGCGGAGATCTTTGTTAATTCAACACCAGACCGATATCAACACTGGTTAGACCGCATTTGTCAGAATTGGGAGCCGAGGACTGCCGATGAGAATTTCGTTTTTATTAATGCTTGGAATGAATGGGCTGAAGGGAATCATCTTGAACCTTGCGAAAGATGGGGCCGGCAATATCTTGAAGCCACAAAAAATGTGTTAGATAAGTATTTATAGTGAATTATTATGCGAATAGGTGAGAATGACAGAGCTTGTTAAACCGGTAGTAAAACCCAAGGCTCGGGTATTTGCGCTGTATTTACCACAATACCATCCTGTAAAAGAAAACGATGAGTGGTGGGGGAAGGGTTTTACCGAATGGACTAATGTTGGTAAAGCAAAGCCCCTTTTTAAGGGGCATCATCAGCCCAGAGTTCCCGCAGATTTAGGTTATTACGATTTAAGAGTTCCTGAAGTGAGGGAAGAGCAGGCTTTGTTGGCCAAAGAAGCAGGTGTGGAAAGTTTTCTGTATTGGCATTACTGGTTTGGAAACGGTCGGCGCATTTTGGAACGTCCATTTAATGAAGTTTTGCAGAGCGGAAAACCAGACTTCCCCTTTTGTCTCGGATGGGCGAATCATTCGTGGTCGAATAATACTTGGCTTTCCGATAAACAGCACGATAAAAGAACCCTAATCGAACAAACCTATCCGGGTATGGCTGATTATGAGAAACATTTTTATTCGCTTCTTGAAGCTTTTCATGACAAGCGCTACACAAGAGTTAAAAATAAGCCGCTATTCTTAGTCTATCAACCATTGGATTTGGTTGAGCCCAACGCGTTTATTGATTTGTGGAATAATCTGGCTGTGAAAAACGGGCTGGATGGAATATATTTTATTGGACTCTGCCAATGGACAAAGGACCACCCCGCCGTATGGAAGATGGGCTTTGATGCAATCAATTCTTTTGGCTCCTGGGAGGCTGCATATAAACTGAACGGCAAGCTTTATACACAGGCTCGCAATGTAATTACCCGCTATTTGAATGGCTTCATTATCAATAGAATTGCTTACAAAGATATCATGCGGACTCTGTTCACTGAACTTGATAAGATGCCTAATGTATATCCTTCAATAATTCCCCAGTGGGACAGAACCGCCCGCGCAGGCCGGCAGGCTGGTATGTATGTCGGCAGCACTCCTGAGCTCTTTAAGAAACACGTGCAGGATGCGCTGGCTATAATTGCCCACAAACCAGAAGAGCATAAAATACTCATTCTTCGTTCATGGAATGAATGGGCTGAGGGCAATTATGTTGAGCCTGATCTGAAATATGGAAAAGGTTTCCTGAATGCCTTAAAAGAGGCACTCTTATAATGTATCTAACAGTACTTCCCATGCGGGAGTTTACCAGATAGTGAAAATGGATAAGAATAATTCAGAATTTAAAAGAGTACTGATCCTCGGACAGAATTTCAATGATGGAACTGGTGCCGGGGTAACTCTTACCAACTTGTTTAGAGATTGGGATAAGAATAAGCTTGCCCTGGCAACAACAGGAGATCTTTTTAACTCTAAAGACTTTTCTAATTGCAGCCGTATTTATCTTTTGGGAAAGAAAGAATTTAGCGTCCGGTTCCCTTTTAGCCTGCTTCAAAAAAAATATGAGTCAGGCCCGGTAGATAAAAACACCAATGCTAAGGCTCCTGTAGAAAACTTATCTCAAAAAAATCGAAAGATGCAGAAAGTCTTTAGTAAATATATTGATTTTCTCAGGTATATAGGGGTTTATAACTATCTGAGAACAATGACCCTCTCAGAGGAATTATATCAATGGGCAAAAGAGTTCGACCCGGAACTTATTTATGTCCAGCCGTCATCCTCTTATTTGATCCATTTGACTTTGTCTTTACAATCCAGGCTACAGGTACCATTGGCCATACACCAGATGGACGATTGGCTTAGTTCGTCTGCAGGACATTTATTTTATTCCCCTTTGCTAAAAAAACAATTTATATCTCATTTTATGACTCTGTTGGAAAGAACTGCCATTCCTATATGTATATCTGATGCTATGGCGGAGAATTATACCAAAGCGTATGGAAGAAACTGGCATGTCTTTCATAACTCAATAAATGTCGAAAATTGGAAGCTTCCAACGCTGAGAGACAAAAACAAGCAGACGTTCGATATTTTATATATGGGCAGAGTAGGTATCTCCAATAAATATACTTTGGAAAATTTCATTCGTTTTGTTACCGGGTTTAATAAAGTAGGACGACGTTTGACGTTCCACATTTATACACTTGATTACGGTATGAAATTTTTAGAGAATGTACAGGATAAAAATATTGTTGTTCATCCTCCTGTTCCTCATAGTCAGGTATCTGCTCTGGTGGGCCGGTTCGATCTGTTATTGCTTCCTCTGGATTTTGACAAGGAAAGCCTGAAATTTGCAAAGCTCAGTATGCCTACGAAGATGACTGAATATATGGCATCCGGTGTACCGGTTCTTGTAATAGCCCCCGAGGACTCGGCGATTTACCAGTATAGCAAAAAGAACCGCGTGGCTTTTGTTTGTAATACCAATAATATCCAGAAAATTGAAACAGTCGTTTCACATATACTTATAGATGAAGAAACTAGAGAGGAATTTTCTGCAAATGGCAGAAAAATTGCTTTTGAACATCACGATGTTGATAAAGAGAGCAAACGATTTATAAACCTGATAAACAGCGCATTTTAATTTTTAAAAAGAGTAGCTATGTTCAAAGATAAAACGCTTTTAATAACCGGAGGAACTGGTTCTTTTGGTGGTGCAGTCTTAAAAAGATATTTGGGCTCCGACATCGGAGAGATTCGCATATTTAGCAGGGACGAGAAGAAGCAGGACGATATGCGGCAAATCTATCGGAACGACAAAATTAAATACTATATAGGTGACACTCGTGATAAGCGCAGCGTACAAATGGCTATGCGTGGAGTTGATTTTGTCTTTCAGGCAGCTGCCTTGAAACAGGTGCCTTCATGTGAATTTTTCCCCACTGAAGCCGTACGAACTAATGTTTTAGGCTGCGAAAATGTGCTGGATAGTGCTTTGGAAAATGGCGTACAAAGTGTGGTGGTGCTAAGCACTGATAAAGCAGTTTATCCTATCAATGCAATGGGTATGAGCAAAGCTTTAAGCGAAAAAGTAATGATAGCCAAAAGTCGTAATCTCGGGCCTAATGATCCTGTCTTTTGCGGCACAAGATATGGTAATGTTATGGCTTCCCGGGGCTCGGTAATTCCTCTATTAATTGAGCAAATAAAAGCAGGAAAGCCTCTAACTATCACGGATCTTAATATGACTAGGTTTATGATGACCTTGGAGGACGCGGTTGATTTAGTGATTTTTGCGTTTCTTAATGCGCAGAATGGTGATATTTTTGTTCAGAAAGCTCCCGCGGCTACCATTGAGGTTTTGGCTCAAGCACTATTGCAATTGTATAATGCAAAGAACGAAATCATTATCATTGGAACTCGACATGGCGAAAAACTTTACGAAACACTCGTGAATCGTGAGGATATGACAAAAGCAATCGATATGGGTAATTACTACCGCGTTCCTGCCGATACTAGGGACCTGAACTATGCAAAATATGTCTCTGAAGGCATTAATGAAATTACTACGGTTGAAGAATACCATTCACACAACACGCATCGCCTGAATGTTGAGGAAATGAAAGACCTTCTGCTGAAATTACCGCTGATTCGTCATGATTTAGGTTTAACTGACGAGACATTGTAATCTTTCACTTCAAAGAGTTTGCGAAATCTATGCCGGCAACGATAATTCCGGGTGGCCTGTTTTCTGATGCACGTGGTACCATTAAGTATGTTAATGACTTCACGTTTAAGAACGTGAAGCGATTTTATTCAATTACTCACACTGATTGCGAAACAGTGCGTGCTTGGCAAGGTCACAAAAAAGAGATTAAACACTTTTTTGTTATAAAAGGGGCCTTTATGCTTTGTTGGGTGGAGATTGATAATTGGCATAATCCCTCAACTCAATTACCGGTACATAAACAGATTTTGCGGGCAGATGAACCTATGGTGTTAGTTGTCGAAGCAGGTTGCGCAAATGGTTTCAGAGCCATTGAACCGGATTCGATGATTCTCGTTTTTTCAAATATGTCAACCTCTGAATCCAATCACGATATCGTACGGTTCGATAGAGATTACTGGAAAATGGATTGAGTTGATTTGCCTTTGTTTTAACTTTCGCATGTTTTTACTGTTCGACTAATTACTGAAAAGAGTTATGCTTAAAATTGGAATTACCGGTCAACCCGGATTTATTGGCTCATATCTTTATAATACGCTTGGCTTGCAAACGGCTAAGTTTCACAGAATTCCATTTGAAGATTCATTTTTTCAAAACTGTGATGTCTTAGATGAATTTGTTGGCCAGTGTGATGTAATCGTACACCTTGCAGCAATGAACCGGCATCATGATCCGGAGATTATTTACGAGACGAACATTCGATTGGTTAATCAACTGATTGAATCGATGGAGCGAACCGGAAAACAGCCGCATGTCATTTTCTCATCATCAATTCAGGAAGAGCAAGATAACTTGTATGGAAAGTCCAAAAAGGTCGGTCGTAAATTGTTTGAGACCTGGGCTGAGCGAAATAACGGCTTGTTTACAGGGCTCCTGATCCCCAATGTATTCGGCCCTTTTGGCGTTCCCTTTTTTAATTCGGTTACCGCCACATTTTGCTACCAATTGAACCATAATGAAACTCCCACTATTGAGAATGACAGCGTGGTTAAGCTCATATATGTTGGAGAGGTGGTCGCAGAAATGATTCGACATATGGAAGAAGGAAAAGAGGCGTTTGCACCGCAACAGGTTACAAAAACCGTTGTGCTCCCACACTCAAATGCTCTTAAAGTATCAGAGTTGTTAGCCAAACTCGTCGAATACAAAAAGGCCTACTATACAAACGGTACCATCCCGGATTTGACTTCGTCTTTTGATAGAAATTTGTTTACGACCTTTTTGTGTTATCTTGACCACCAGAGGTTCTATCCGGCAGCGTTTAAAAAAAATGTAGATAATCGCGGTACGTTTATCGAAACAATAAAAACGTTAAGCGGAGGACAAACCTCATTTTCGCTTACTATTCCCGGCATTACCCGCGGTAATCACTTTCACACACGGAAGGTTGAGCGCTTTGCCGTTATTAAGGGGAAAGCGAAAATAGAATTGCGGCGGATAAATACCAGAGAAGTGTTAACATTCGAGCTGGATGGCGATAACCCTGCTTTTGTTGACATGCCGATCTGGCATACACATAATATTACCAATATTGGTACAGACGAGTTGTATACTATATTTTGGATCAATGAGTTTTTCAACCCGGCGGACCCGGATACATATTTTGAAATAGTATAACACAATTGATTTTGCCTAAAATTTAACCCTAAGAACGAATTTTTTATGCCCCAAACTAACCAGACAAGCAAAGCCCAGCTAAAAGTAATGACCATTGTTGGAACGCGCCCCGAAATCATCCGGCTCTCGCGTGTCATGTCCTTACTCGATAAACATCTTAATCAGGTAATTGTTCATACAGGGCAAAACTATGATTACGAGCTAAATCAGGTTTTTTTTGCTGATCTGGAAATTAGAAAGCCGGATTATTTCCTCGATATTGATACTTCGTCTCTTGGTGCGTCCGTTGGCGATATTATGCGTAAAACAGAAATTGTCCTGAAAGACGAAAAACCTGACGCGCTGATTGTTCTTGGCGATACAAATTCATGTTTGTCAGCTTATATTGCAAAGCGGATGCACATCCCAATTTTTCATATGGAAGCAGGGAACCGTTGTTTCGATTTTAACGTGCCGGAAGAGATTAACAGGAGAATAATTGACCACATATCTGATTTTAATCTTGTTTATACGGAACATGCCCGTCGCCACCTAATTTCGGAAGGTCTGCCGCAGCGGCGAATTTATTTGACCGGCAGCCCAATGAAAGAAGTGCTTGATCATAGTCTGGAGAAAATTAAGAGATCTCAGGTGCTGACCACTATGCAACTGGAAGAAAAACGGTATTTTGTTGTTTCGACTCATCGTGAAGAAAATGTTGATAATTCGGAAAATTTGCTCAGAATCCTTAGGGTTCTCAACACGCTGGCAGAGCAATATTCACTCCCGGTCATTGTCTCCACACATCCCCGGACCAGAAAACGCCTTGAAGCGCTGACTGATTTGCATATGAATCCATTGATCCATTTTATGAAACCATTCGGCTTTCTCGATTATATTAAATTACAGATGAGTGCTCTTTGCACTATTTCCGATTCAGGAACGATCAGTGAGGAGTCTGCTATTTTAAGCTTTCCAGCAATTTCGTTGCGTCAGTCTATGGAACGCCCTGAAGCGCAGGATGCGGGAACGATCATTCTTACCGGATTTGACACCCAAGCTGTTCTGGACAGCATTCATTTGCTCATCCAAGAGTTCTCTGAAACTTCCCAATATAAACGCATTGCTGATGATTATAAAATTGCTAACACCTCGTGGCGCGTATTAAAGCTCATTATGGGAAATGCTAAATTAAGCAATATTTGGCATGGTATCCGATAATTACAGACATTTTTTATGCTTGCAATGCGCTGACTATTTACGTATCTTTTACACATAGCACCTTTCGTTAACTGAATACGGACAAAACACTACGAGTTAATGAGGTCATTTTATTTGACTCTTCATGCTAATTCTTTTTTGATAAAATCCTGAATCAAAGTCTTTTTGCAATATAACCACGATTTTTTATTACGCTAATTGGATAAAATAAGTATGCAAACAGTAGGGAAAATAGCTCTTTTCCTAATAATTTGCGCAAGCTCAAATCTTTTCTCCGAAGACTTGAATACCCGTTTTTATACTGTAAATTTGAATAGACGGCTTGCACTTCCAATACCACGAAATAGTAGCATTAATAGAGTAGTTATCGCAGACTCTTCAATTTTCACCATTGATTCAAACTATGTGCTTATCCCCCTAAAAACAGGCAACTCAAAGGTGATTGTAGAGAAAATAGCTGCTCAGGCGGATACCTTGGATATTACTGTTGTTCCGTGGATTGTTGGCGCTTCAACTCTTGATATGCAGATGTATTTGCCGAATTACCGCTTGTTGTCAATACTTAATGATACACTCTATTTGCAGGGAGCGGGTGGTAGTGCAAATTGGATGGGCTTCTATACAAGGAGTATCAATAGTTCATCCGTTTTAAGGAAAGTTTTCCCCTACACCACTTTTAATGACGGTATAAGGTGCCTTGCTACGCCGTTTGGGGCCTTTATCATGCCGACAAGAGCTGCCATCGGTGAAGCCAGGAAGATATATCGAATGAGCCCTGGTACAAATGATTTTCAGGTAGTCATGTCAGCATACCCGGCTGATTCAGTTGCTAATACCTTTGCTACAGTACTTGATGATGGATGGAGCTATGATAAAGAAGGCAATGTATATTTAGGTGAATATTTTACTGAAGACTCGGCGAATGCAGATTATTCGATGAAAATTTATAAAGCAACTAACAACGGCACAAGTTGGCAAGTTGTTTATACATTCCCTTCACGTCGTGCTACAGGAATAACGGGGGGGGTGCGCCACGTCCACGCAGTTCAGCAGGACCCATATACCGGTGATATTTGGATCGGAACCGGTGACAACAACTCTCAGGCAAGAGTGTACCGGAATACCACAAAGTTAACTCCTACCTCCTCCGGGAATGCGGAGCTTGAACTTGTTGGTTACGGGAGTCAGGATTATAGAGTTGTCAGCTATGCTTTTACCAAAGACTTTATATATTGGTTTATGGATTCACCCACCGAGGTGCAGAAAATCTATCGGGTCAAACGAAGGGATTCTTATCCTACCATTACGCCAGCAAATGATTACCGGGAATTAGTCGCTGTTTTAAAAGACAAACCATTTTATTATAATATCTCGTATAAAGTTGGAGAGGATAACTTTATTATTTTTTCAAGTGTTTATGAAGATGCAGTAAGATATGGAAGCGCTTTCAAGGAGCTCGATAAACGGATTAGAGTTTTCGGATTGCGGGAAAGCGTAACCGGTAAGTGTTCCGTCCAGGAACTATTCTCAGATAGAGGGGAGACAATTACTGCCCATATTGACCCAATGGGGATTGATTCAGGTAACAATATCTACTTTTCTTATTTGGACGCGGACCGTACAGCCGGTTACCGCGTTTATCGGTCAAAGTTAGAGTGGCGCGATGTTGATGTAGTAACAAAAGTTCAGGAAAACCAAAAAGGAGAAGTAGTTTTCTCAGATAATTCGGTTTCATTTAACTATTCATCTGCCAAAATCGATTCACTGGTACTCTATGGCACGCCCTCAACTCAAACGTTCGTTAGCGAAAACATCCGATATCAAATCCTTCGGGAATGGGATGTTATTAGTGTCGGTGCTAATAATATTGAAAATGGAATTATCAAGATTAAAAGTTCACTTATTAAGGGCGCAACTTCTGCCCATTTAACATGGCTTGTACGCGATAGTACGGATACGCGATGGGTTGACTTGGGAGGAAAACAAGATGGCGATTACTTTGTGTCGCAAAAGGCTTGTTCTGCAATCGGGGATGTTTGTATTGCTGAGACTGCCGGCCTCACTAACGTTCGGCCACACAATAAAAAATTCTCGCCCTTAGTATATGGGAATTACCCCAATCCGTTTAATTCGGAGACAGTTATTAAATTTTCACTGCCTGAAGCAAGTTTATGCCGTTTTGAGACCATTAATTCCTTAGGACAGGTTGTTTATTCAAAACAATCGGAACAACTTGCAGAGGGGAACCATGAATTCAAGTATAACGCACGCAATCTTTCCAGTGGTGTCTTTTTCTATAAAGTGCGTTTGCAATCATGCGTGTCCGGAGAAGTTTACTATATCACACGGAAAATGATCATTTTAAAGTAAATTACTATTCGTTTGTTGCATTAGCTACAAACATTCTTGTTTCATAATTTTTTTTCGTTTTGCTGAAACACTGACAAATTCCCATTTCCCGGATATTTGCTCACATTTCATTTATCCTTTAAAATTAATTTTATTTGTAATTCAACTTACTATTCTTACTCCAAAAGTGTTATATGGCGCATAATCAAGCAAAAAAATGCTTATTGGTAATACCCAGAGCCTTCTATTCGTTTGAATTATTTTTTGGGAATACCCTGCGGGAGTTAGGATATGAGGTAGTGGTGGCAAATGATGAGTGCCCGGCTAATGTTGTCGGGAAAATAATGGGAAAACTTCGCATTCCTCTTTTACCAATTATTACAAGGATGGTGTTTCCGGGGCGCTTTCTAAAGAATCGAAAATATGATTTGATTCTTATCTTCAAAGGGCGAGGAATGAGTCCAGCTTTGATTCAGAAGATGTTTTCAGCTGCCTCAAAGGTAATCGCTTATAACTGGGATTCTTTTATTATCAATCGCGCACCCCTTCGGTGGTATAAGTATACAACGCGGTTTTGTACCTTTGATTTTGATGATGGCGAGAAGTATGGTATCCCCATATTGGAATTATTTTCATCTTTACCGGCTGAGGTAAACGAAAATACCAGAAATTATTTTATTGTCGCGATTATTAAAAATCATTCCGAGCGTTTGCAATACCTTGATAAAGTACTGAAACAGTGTGGTGATAAACAGAATTATATTTATATATATGAATCGCATCTGCTTTCATTTGTAAAGAGCTTTTTCAGAAATCCAAAACTCTATCTGAAATATCGCAGGCACATCTATTACAAGGCTTTGCCTTATGCGAAATATTTGGAATTTATGAAATCGGCTGAATTTGTTCTGGATTATGCAACACCCGATCAATCCGGAATCACTATTCGATGTTATGAGGCTTTAAGTACACATACGCGAATTATCAGTAATAATAAAAACATACAAAAGAGCAAATATTTCAATTCGACAAATTCGATCCTGTTTCAGATAGATGACGAGCCGTCTGTTTTGTTGGGAGCATTAAGTGATTGTCTTGCGCAATCACCAACATATAGCTCCCGAACTATTAAAGATTTTCTAAACGAATTAATTGCGGAGGTAGAGACCTAATGACGGTATTAGATTCCCCTCTGTTCTTTCTATTCTGATTTATACTGGTATACTAATAATTATGGACCTCAACTATTGAAAAATGTACTAATTACAGGCGGAGCTGGATTTATTGGCTCCCACATCGCATTACGTCTGCTTGAGTCAGGCTATCGAGTCAGTGTATTGGATGTTTTATCAGAACAAATTCATGGCAGTGTTCCAGAGGACACTTCCTTTTTATATAATAGTATTAAAAACAAAGTTCGATTTATAAAAGGAACTGTTTTGTCTCGCAACGATTGGATGACTGCGTTGGAGTGCCAGAATATTGTCATACATCTTGCCGCTGAAACTGGTACGGGGCAATCGATGTATGAGGTCGCAAGGTACACTGATGTAAATATTCAGGGAACCGCTATACTTTTGGACATTTTGGCCAACACTTCACACTCGATACAAAAGGTCGTTGTCGCCTCCAGCCGGGCAGTTTATGGTGAAGGGAAATATCTGAGCAAGGAACTTGGCGTTGTGTATCCCTCACCCAGAGAGGCTGTACATATGGGAAAAGGTGAATTTGAGCCAAAATATCCCGGTTCTAGTTCGCTTACTGTCTTGCCGACTGATGAGGATTCAAAATTGGCTCCGCATTCTGTTTATGGTATAACTAAACAGGTTCAGGAGCAATTAGTACTTACCGTTTGTAACTCGCTTGGTATTGCTGCCGTTGCTTTCAGATATCAGAATGTTTATGGGCCGGGACAATCTCTAAAAAATCCCTATACTGGGATATTATCCATATTCTCCAATAGAATTCGGGCCGGAAAATCTATCAATATTTTCGAAGACGGATTAGAAAGCCGCGACTTTGTCTACATCGATGATATAGTAGGTGCTACCATACGTGGTATGGAAGATGATTTGGTAAAAAATATGGTATTTAACGTCGGTTGTGGGACACCAATTACTGTGCTCAAAGTAGTCGAGACACTTATGTCTGAATTGGATATGAAGGTTGACGTACAAATAAGTGGGAAATTTCGCATAGGCGATATCCGACACAATTTTGCCGATATTACGAGATTGAAAAAAGTGCTCGGTTATACTCCTCAGACTGATTTTAATTTAGGAATCCGGAAATTTGTACAGTGGGTTAAGCGGCAACCAGTGGAAGAAGATAACTATGTACAGTCTTTGGAAGAAATGAAGAGAAAAGGGCTGTTAAAATAGACCGCATTTCTGGACGCCTTATGTTATGCAATTACAATATTAGATATATTGTTAAGAGATTATTGTTAAAAGTACTCGTTTAGTTTTGTTAATAGTGTAAAAATAAAGTTGCAAATGAGAAACATTATGATCGTTATTGAGTATAGACGATTTCTTCACAAGAGACCGTCATTACAGCAGTCATAGTGCTGTTTTGAGGTAAGATTTTATAAATTATTAAGGAAAGCGAATGTTAAGAATTGCATTTATTGGAGTAGGAAAGATGGGCATATCTCATCTTTCAATATTGGGTGCATATCCGGAAATTGAAATCGTCGGATTATGTGATAACTCCAGTTTTCTGCCTGATGCATTAAAAAAATTCACTAAGTTTCAAATATTCTCTGATTATAAAGAAATGCTGCAGATAACTTCTCCTGAAGCTGTAATCATTTCCACTCCTACACATACTCATATTGAAATCGCCAAATATTGTTTGGAAAAAGGTGTTCACGTCTTTGTTGAAAAACCTTTTAGCCTGAATACCAAAGATGCAGATGAGTTAACCACACTCGCAAAACAGAAATCTGTGGTTAATCAGGTGGGATATCATAATCGATTCATTGGTACATTCAAAAGCGCCAAGAAACTGATCGCTGAAGGCCTGATCGGAGAAGTATATCACATTGATGGAGCAGCTAATGGGCCTGCAGTTCTTAAAGAGAGCAAGAGCTGGAGAACAACCAACAAAAGTGGCGGCGGCTGTCTTCTGGATTACGGTTCTCATGTTATCAATCTAATGAATTTCTTTATGGGCCCCGTGGGCAAAGTGAGCGGTGTTATTTTGCGCAATATCTATTCAACGGTGGTTGAAGATTATGTGCATGCCGTTTTTCAGTTTGAGAATAATATCTCGGGTACTTTACAATTGAATTGGAGTGATGAGACATTCCGACGAATGACAACAAGCCTTACGATTCTCGGGAAAAAAGGCAAAATTATCGTAGATTCACAGGAGTTGAAGGTTTATCTTAACTATGAACCGGAAGGCAAAAATTTCCGAAAAGGATGGAATACAAAATATATAACGGATTTTCCTGAAGATATACAATTCTTTGTTCGAGGCGAAGAATATTCTGCTCAGCTGGAATATTTTGTAAAGCATATACAAAATCAAGATTATGAAAATGTTAACAGCTTTGCTGAAGCCAAAAAAACAATTGAAACTATTGATAAAATAAAAGCTGGAATTTGAGAACATGATGGATAAATTACTTATTGGTGATAATCAGTTTTTTGGCGTTAACCATACCTCCGATGAAAAAGGCAGGCAGACGGCTCTCAAGTTTAGCGACATAAATGCAATATTTGATATTTTGGACTACTGTATGGAACAGGATATTAATACTTTTGTATGCAGTACAAGGCCGCAAATTATTCACATTTGTGACCGGATACGTGAAAACAAGATCAAATATGCTAATTTCAAGATGTACCCCACGATTCCAGATGTGCATAAATATAACAACGCAATCGCTGAACTTGGCGTAATGGGAACGGTAAAAAACCTGATCCCTTCAAATTTTCTGGGATTTATTGCTAAAGGGGGAATGGCCGTAGCAACTAAAGATTTTCTGAAAATATTCGAAATGATTATTGATGTAGAGATGCAGATATTCAGGGATATAAATACTGGCGTTGTCTTCATCCAGAATAACCTTGCGGATATGTTGCTGGGCTTAGGAATGAAAGATGTTTTTATTCACTATGCTGCTTATTTGAAAAAGAAGTACAATGCTCAGCCAGGCTTTATGACTATGAATTTACCCAGGATGGTTGAATTCATTGAAAGCTGCGGAATTGAAAATGCGGTTTATTGTAGTTCAATTAATAAAATTGGCTTCCGAATGTTTGGAGGCATAGAGCATTATGAGAAAATCCTGAATAACAGCAAATATCAAATCATTGCAATGCAAGTCTTGGCAGCAGGTGCTCTTAAGCCCAAGGAAGCATTTGACTATATCAGGCAATTTCCTGCAGTTGAATCTGTGCTTTTTGGTTCATCCAATAAGGCGCATATTCTTCAAACAAAATCATATTACACTAAATAGTAAGGGTATAATTTTGATTTGGCGTTCAGTATTCCATCGAAGAATAGCTCAGTTAGCTGATTTTACAACAGCATTAATCAGCTTTATGCTGGCCTACTATATTTCAGCTCTTTTGCATGAACTACATCCCTTTGTTTTTCCACCCGAAGCAGAGATTAAACTATCATATCTATTTGTGATAATACTGCTAAGTGGAATTTATGAGGTTTTATTTGATGTAAACAAAGCCTATAGCTACAGACGTTTCACTTCAATGCTCCAAGAAAGTATAATTGTATTGAAAGTTTGCATGCTCGGAGCACTTTTTACCATTGTTGTCGTGTTCTTAATCGGTTTTAAGGAGATTCCAAGAACAATAATTATTGTTAATCTGCTTGTCAGCAGCATAATGTATCTCATCCAAAAGTACATTATGTTCAATCTTGCAAAGATAATAAGAAAAAGCGGACGGAATAGAAGGCGAGTGATATTGATTGGAACTGGCACTCGTGCTAGGCAATTTATTTCGACAGTGAAGGATAATTTTGATTGGGGGCTCGATATCGTTGGACTGTTAACAGGTGATAACGATAACCTCGGCAAAACCGTGTTAGGAGTTAAAATTCTTGATCACTACAAAAACATACAGCATATCCTAAAAACGATTAATCCGGAGGAAATAATAATTACCATTTCTACCAAACGATTTGATCAGGTTAGAGATGTTCTGGAAATTTGTGAAAGAGAAGGGGTGGCCGTTCGCTTTAATTCTGATTTCTTTGGTCATATAACCAAAAATGTTACTGTTGATAACATATTTGGTCTGAATATAATTAGCTTCAATATGGTACAGCAGAATGAAGTGGAACTTGCAATTAAACGACTCATTGATATAATTGGAGCGCTGGTAGCTCTGGCTTTTTTCACCCCTTTCATTATAGTTGCTGCAATAGGAATTTGGATTTCAGACGGTAGACCGGTTCTATATAATTGGAATGTTATTGGAATAAACAAAAAACCGTTTAAAAGCTGGAAATTCAGGACCATGATTAAAGATGCCGATAAAGTTAAAGATGAATTGATGAATAAAAATGAAATGGAAGGCCCGGTCTTTAAAATTAAAAATGATCCGAGAATCATTCCGTTTGGAAGGTGGCTGCGTAAATGGAGCATCGACGAAACCCCACAACTATTCAGCGTGTTAAAAGGTGACATGAGCCTGGTTGGACCCCGTCCAGCGGGTCCTTTTGAGCTGGAAAAATATGAAAGCTGGCAAAGAAGGAAGCTCAGTATTAAACCGGGTATTACCTGTTTATGGCAGGTTAATGGGAGAAATAATATATCGAAATTTGATGATTGGGTAAAGTTAGATCTGGAATATATTGACAACTGGTCACTGCTTTTGGACTTAAAAATATTATTAAAAACAATTCCGTCAGTTCTCCGGGGTAAGGGAGCAAGCTGATTATTCAAAAGGGGAAGGTGGAAAACTAATTGAGCTTGATTGAGTTTCTTATTCAGGCCGATATAAAAGTGAAATGAGGTAAAGGATAAATGACCTGTAATTAAATGAAGCATAGTATGGTCATTTTCTTTTGATTTTGTATTTATTGAATAGATGGAGAAACAATGATAGTAGTGCGCGCTCCTTTTCGTTTGCCTTTAGGTGGAGGCGGGACAGATCTCCCTTCATATTACAGAAAACATGAAGGTTTTTTGATAACGGCAGCGATTAATAAGTATATGTATATAAACATTAATGAACCTGAAGTTGTTAATAAAATTAAAATTAACTATAGTAGTGTCGAAGTTGTTGATCTCGATAAAATTCATGAATTAAAGCATGATATTGTACGGGAATCAATGAAATATTTAAATGTTAAACGACCTATTGAGATTTCGTCTATGGCGGATTTATCTGCCGGGACCGGAATGGGATCCTCAAGCTCATATACGGTTGCATTGTTGCGAGGATTGAACGTCATGCTAAGAAGACACATATCGATTAAGGATTTAGCAGAAGAAGCATGTCGGGTTGAAATGGACTTGATAGGGAAACCCATTGGAAAACAAGATCAATATGCTGCTGCGTATGGCGGAATTTTGCAGTTGGAAATTGATAGGTTGGGAAGTGTGAAAGTAACGTCACTTGATTTGGATCATGAAATCGTCTATGAAATGGAAAATAGATTAATGATGTTCTATACCAATCTGCAAAGAGATGCTAATTCCATTCTGGGAGAACAAAGCAGTAAAATTGCAAAAGGAAATGAGACCGAAAAGTCAAGCGGATTATCTACAGAGAGACAAAAGACCAAGAATGAAGAGTGGATGAATAATCCGCTTGAAGCAATGCATAAGATAAAAGAAATTGGATATGAAGTTAAAGATGCGCTATTAAAAGGGGATATTAGTGCTTTCGGAAGATTACTAAACGAACATTGGCAGGTAAAAAAAAGCGTTTCGGATAAAATGAGCAATTCTGAAATTGATGACTGGTATGAACTTGCCTTAAACAACGGTGCTTTAGGTGGGAAAATAATGGGAGCTGGTGGCGGTGGCTTCTTATTGTTCTGCGTTGCTAATGGAAAACGGAAACAGTTGCGTAAAACATTGGAAAATGCCGGGTTGAAATATATGGACTCCCGATTTGATTGGGAGGGAGTTAAAACACTGGTAAATATATAGCAGGTCAATTCTGGTCTGTTGATAAGTATTTCTGTAGGTAGTGATTAAGCGAAATCATCATCTTTAGAATATCTTAATGCCAACGAAGGGGAAAGTGTTATGGATTGAAGGCACTGGAAAATGAAACAGCTAATCAGAGGTCAGTGATTTTAAAAAAAGTACTGACCCCTTCCACATATAAACAAATTAGTATGAAAGAAATCATGAAGACAAAAGTCTTGATTACCGGAGTGGCCGGTTTTATTGGATCAAATTTAGCAGACAGGTTGCTGTCTGACGGGAAATATGAAGTTATCGGAATCGATAATTTGGCCTATGGGAAAGCAGAGCAAATACCGGATGGAGTGATCTTTCATAAAGCGGATATACGTAGTTCTTCTATAATTCCTCTCTTTAAAGATGTTGAATATGTTTTTCACTTGGCGGCGAAAAATTCAATAATAGATTGTCAGCTAAATCCGTTGGAAACTGCCGATATAAATGTTACTGGTACGGTAAATGTTTTTGAAGCAAGTAGAGCTAACAATGTAAAAAAAATAATCTATGCTGAATCTTCTGCAATGTATGAAGGGATTGCAACTTTGCCAACTCCGGAAACTGAAGTTGCTCCCCAAAGCTTTTATGCTGTCAGTAAAATGGCCGGAATGTATTTCGCAGAAGCATACGCACGGTTTTATGGTGAGGCCACCGCAAATAGCCCTCATGGTCTGCAATTTACAGCATTGCGTTATTTTTGCGTTTATGGACCCCGGCAAGATTATCGAAGAACCATTCCTCCAGTGTTTTCCTCGTTTATTATCAATTTGCTAAAAGGGCAACGTCCTGTTATTTTTGGAACCGGCGAAAAAAGAAGAGACTTTATCTATGTGGATGATATCAACGAATTTCATATTAAATGTATGGAAGATGATCGAACATCGGGGAAAGTTTTCAATCTTGGCAGCGGAGTGAACTATTCAATTAACGAAATATTTAAAGTTATTTCGCTGTTGCTGGGCTCTTCTCTCGAGCCTATATACAAACCCGATCAACCAGGCGAAGCTTTTGCCAATTTAGCTGCAATTGAAGAAGCAAAAAAAATTGGCTGGTTACCTAAAACAGATTTGAAAGAAGGTTTGCAGGCTTCGATTAACTTTATCCGGAATGAGCTTTCAAACGGGAGATTATGATATATTCAAGTAAGCAAATCACAAATGGGTACACGCATTAAGCATGACTAAAAAAGCAATAATACTGGCAGCTGGCAAGGGTGAAAGGCTCAAAGAGATTACTCAGAGCATCCCAAAACCAATGATTGAATTCCGCGGCAAGCCGATTCTGCAGCATAATATTGAACTATGCAAAAAAAATGGAATTGAAGATATTTATATCAACGTTCATCATCTTCCGGAGAAAATAACGGAATATTTCGGTGACGGGAAAAATTTTGGTGTGAATATAGCATATTCTTATGAAGATGAATTATTGGGGACTGCCGGTGCTGTTAAAAAAATTCTTAGGGAACATTTTAATTCCAACAGGCTACAAGTTCCCAATTCTCTCAATAATTCAGTTCCTTTCTCTAAAATCCATGAACCTGGGGAAACCTTTTTCGTTATTTATGGGGATAATTTTTCTGAATATGATCTTGAATTATTATTAAAAAAGAATATAGAGACTAATGATTCTTGCGTAATAGCATTTCACTATCGAGAGGATGTTGAACATAGTGGGGTTGCAGAATTGGATGAAAAAGGTAAAATTCTTAAATTTATAGAAAAACCCAAGAGTGGAGTGACTTCAAGTCACTGGGTTAATGCAGGAATATATCTATTAAACAGCTCAATTGACGATTTTATTTTGGATGGTTATTCCGATTTCGGGAAAGATGTATTCCCCTTGATGTTGAAGAATAATCTGCCTTTGTACGGTATCTGCGAAAATAGAGATGTACTTGCCTTTGATAATCCGGAAATGTATAAGAAATCTATTGAGCTTTAGTTCAAAGGAAGAATACGTAATGCTAAAAAATAAAACTATTATTATTACAGGTGCCGGTCGCGGCATCGGTCGGGCACTTGCAGAAGTGTGTGCCAAGGAGGGCGCGCAATTATGCCTCATTTCCAGAACGGAATCAGAATTAAAAGATACTTTGGAACGGGTCAAACAATTTAGCAAAGATTCATTCTATCTTGTGGGAGATGTTTCAGACGAAAATTCAGCCAGGAAGTGTGTCCTTTCAGCCAAAGAGAAATTGGTGAATATCGATGCTTTGATTAATAACGCAGGCATTCAGTCGCCTATTGGCCCTTTTATCAAAAACGATATATCTCACTGGAAAAAGAACATCGAGATTAATCTTTTCGGTACGATAAATATGACGTATTTCGTATTGCCTTATATGGTTGCGAGAAAAAAGGGGAAAATAATTAATTTCTCCGGCGGTGGAGCTACTTCACCAAGAGCTAATTTTAGCGCCTATGGCGCTTCAAAAACTGCGATTGTTCGCTTTACTGAGACTCTGGCTGAAGAAAACAAAGAATTTAACGTTGATATTAATTCGATCGCTCCTGGTGCAGTGAATACCAAAATGCTGGACGAGGTTATAGATGCTCAGGAGCTTTCTGGAGTCGAATATCAAGACGCATTAAAAAGAAAGAGCGCTGGCGCTAGCAGTCCTTATATCGCGGCAGGACTGGTTAGCTTTCTTGTGTCTGATTTATCAAATGGAATAAGTGGGAAGCTTATTTCTGCCCCTTGGGATAGCTGGAAAGAGGAAAATTTTCAAAGTCTTCTGCGGACGGACAAGGACTTTGCAACAATAAGAAGAATTGATAACAAATCATTTTATAAAAAGATATGAATATTGTCATTATAGGCTGCGGCCTAATAGGTAAAAAAAGAGCAATGGCATTATCTGATGAAGATAAATTGGTCGCTTGCTGTGACATTAACGAAGACTTGGCTGTAAGGTTTTCCAAGGAATTTTCGTGTACACATTTTACTGATTATCTGGAACTATTTAGCCAGGTTAATTGTGATTCTGTAATTGTTTCGGTAATAAACAAATTTGCGAAAGAGATTATAATTGCAGCGTTGAGAAAAGGGAAAAATGTAGTCGCAGAAAAACCACTTGGAAGAAATTTACAAGAGGCGAAAGAGATTTATTCTTTTCTACAAGGTACGCTATCGCATGATTCTAAAATGCCAATTCTCAAAACAGGGTTCAATCATCGATTCCACCCGGGTATTTGGCAAGCCAAAAAGATGGCCGATGAAGGAGTTATTGGGGAAATATTTAATATTCGTGCACGGTATGGTCATGGTGGGCGGGCCGGTATGGAAAATGAATGGAGAGCTTCAAAAGATTTGTGCGGCGGTGGAGAACTCTTGGATCAGGGAGTGCATGTAATCGATTTGATTCGTTGGTTTGGAGGTGAAATAAAGGAAATATATGGTGTCGCAGATACAAAATTTTGGAATATGCGGGTAGAAGATAACGCCACGGCAATCTTAAAAACCGAAAAGGATGTTTCGGCAAGCTTTCAGGTTAGTTGGACTAATTGGAAAAATATTTTTTCATTTGAAATTTTTGGCTCAAAGGGATTTCTTAAAATAGAGGGGCTGGGAGGCAGTTATGGGCCTGAAACTCTGGAAGTAGGTATACGAAAACCAGAAGGTGGTCGTCCGGATATTATATTGCACGAATTCTCTGCTGAAGACATAAGTTGGAAAATGGAATGGGACGAGTTTAAAAAGGCGATTAAAGAAAATAGAGATCCAATTGGTAGCGGTTTTGATGGATTCAAAGCCAATGAGGTTATTGACGCAATTTATAGATCTAATGCCGAGAATAAAAAGATTTGCCTTTGATGGGCTATCATTAGGCGTTTAAAAACGTAGACTTCATTTTATGATTCAAGATGAATATATCGTATAACATGCAAATGTGTTCTGAATTATTTGATTTTCATTTTTATTTAAAATTGGAAACATCCATTGATGATATATAAAAACATATTAAATTTTAAACAAATAAATGCTTTATGAAGAGTAGAATTGGAATTTTGACTGGTGGTGGCGATGTACAGCCGCTAAATGCAGTCATTCGGGCAGTCGTGGAAACTGCAAATAGAAATAACATTGAAGTCGTTGGCTACGCATATGGTTGGCAAGGTCTGCTTGAAAATAAGTTTACAATACTTAATGATCATATAATTGATCCATTGCTCGGAGGGACAATATTAAAATCTTCACGAGTTAATCTTGCAAAAGTTGAGTATGGAGCAGAACGTGTTATTAAAAATCTGGCCGAACAAAAGGTAGATGGTCTGATTGTAATTGGAGGAGAGGATACATTATCCAATGCCCTCTATCTGAAAAACATTCCTCAAGTATTAATCTCTAAAACTATTGACAACGATGTCGGCATTATTAATACAGATAGTGTGGTCAATTACTTTACCTTGGGATATCCAAGTGCGGGTGAGAAAATATCCTCATTTGTAAGTATAAATGAAGGTTTAAGAACCACTGCCTATTCGCATGAAAGAATTATAGTTGTCGAGTCTATGGGTATGCATGCTGGTTGGTTGGCTTTATCTTCGGCAATGGGGCATCCGGATTTTATAATTATCCCGGAGTTCCCTCTGGACTATAAGGTCTTTTTGGAAATGGTCAGTGAAAAATATCATAGACAGAAAAATATTATTATTGTCCTGGCGGAGGGGGCCCGATGGGCCGATGGTTCGTATATATCTGCAGATCATAACGAAGTCGATAGCTTTGGACATCCTCGCTTTAAAGGTGCTGCGAATCTTCTTGCTGATAAAATGAAGAAAGACTTGGCTAATAAATTTGACACGCGGAATGTTAACTCAGTCAATCCATCATATCTGTATCGGTCAGGTAAACCAAATGAACTGGACCTATTTGCTGCGTCCGAACTTGGTCGGGAAGCCATCGGCCTATTTAAAGCCAATTTAGATAAACCGGTATTTTTAACAATGAAATATTTAAATAACAAATTTGTTCCAGAGAGTTATCCAATTATTGATGTTTTGAATATTGAAGAGCTGCACCGGTTTGTTACTGATCGTTTCTATGATCATAGACTTCTGACGGCTACCGATGAGGGAATGAAATACCTCGGGAAAATTATTCGTGAACTGCCCAAAGTGTGTTACGGGCTTTAAGTAATATAAAAAAGGAAAGGATGATATATGTCATTTAGTCAAGAATTTCTGTTTGAATGTAAAGAGTTAATCGATAAAATAGATTATGAAGATGTTGAAAGTATTGCTCTCTGTTTGAGCAAAGTGAGAGATGCCGGTGGGCGTTTGTTTATTGTAGGATCCGGTGGCGGAGCAGGGCATGCCTCTCATGCAGTATGTGATTTCAGGAAACTCTGCAATTTTGAAGCATACGCACCCTATGATAATATTTCTGAATTAACTGCAAGGGTAAATGATGAGGGATGGGATGTTTCAGCTCTCAATTGGTTAAAAGTAAGCCGATTTAATAAAAATGATTGCATTTTAGTGATTTCTGTTGGCGGCGGTAGCGAAGATAAAAATATTAGTACTAATTTGGTGAATGTCATTCGGTATTCAAAAGAAATTGGAGCCAAAGTTGTTGGTATAGTCGGAAAAGACGGTGGGTATGCTAAGCTGGTTGGTGATGCAATCGTTGTTCTCCCGGTTATTAGTCAATCCCGGATTACTCCTTTAACTGAAGGCTTCCAAGCTGTAATTTGGCACCTTCTGGTTTCGCATCCACTGCTACAGGTAAACCCTACTAAATGGGAATCTACCAGATAACAGAGACCTATGTCCTGTTGCATTGATGTAAGTTTGTTTTAAATAATTTTCAAGTTATGTGAAAGTGAAATATGAGTCTTAAAGTTAAATTGTTTGCTGATGGTGCTGAAAAAGCTGGTATGCTGGAAATGTATAAAAATCCATTAATTTCTGGATTCACAACAAATCCGACCTTGATGCGAAAGGCGGGTATTACCGATTATAAAGCCTTTTCTTTAGATATACTCTCAGAGATCAAGGATATGCCAATTTCTCTTGAAGTATTTTCCGATGATTTTGATGAAATGGAACGACAAGCTCATGAGATTGCCTCATGGGGCGATAATGTATATGTTAAGATACCAATTACTAATACTAAAGCGATGTATAGCTTGCCGCTGATTAAAAAACTTTCAGATGATAAGATTAAGGTAAATGTCACCGCAATGATGACCGTTCAGCAAGTGAAAGACACTCTTCCTGCTCTTAAAAATAGTCCTGGAAGCTATGTCTCCGTATTTGCTGGAAGAATTGCGGACGCAGGCATTGACCCGCTACCCATTATGGAGGAAGTTATGGGTTTGCTGGCACCGCATCAAAACATTGAATTGATCTGGGCAAGTCCACGAGAGCTATTCAATGTTGTTCAGGCTGACTCTATTGGTTGTCATATTATAACTGCTACGAATGATATTTTGAAAAAGCTTCCAACCTTAGGGAAAGAACTTACACAATTTTCATTGGAAACGGTTCAAATGTTTTATAATGATGCACAATCAGCTGGATATACAATCTAAGTGCTATGAGATATTTAGGCTCTGTTTTCCTGGTATAACGCTTTCGATGTAAAAACAATGGTAAAATATACGGAAATCATTTTCAAAATGATTACTGGCTTATTTTGCGCAGTGAACATGATTATAGCCGGCTATATGATTGGTCTACAACAAGTAAAGCAATATTTATATGGCGGTTCACGAACCGCCTTTTTAATAAAAATACTCAGTGTTCATTTTGAGCAGAAATCCATTCTGCATTTGGATGCGGTCCATTCTGCCTTGTTTGCTGAATATTTGCTTGTGAAATGTTACAAATAGTTAATACTATTATAGTCGTTGCCTTAAATCTATTGAACAAAGATGGGTTGTCATAGGCCAGGGCCAAACGTACTGTCAATTCTTTTAATTAGTTCCTGATATTTTAGTAACACTGAGGACAAATGATAATCTCACAAACACCTTTGCGTATCTCGCTGTGTGGCGGGGGAACTGATTTTAAAGATTATTATGAAAGGGAAGAAGGTTTTGTAGTTAGTACTGCAATTGATAAATATGTGTATGTGATTATCAAAGAACGTTTTGATGAGAAAATTTATGTGGGTTATACAAAAAAAGAGATTGTCGACTCGGTTGCTGAAATCAAACATGACTTGGTGCGTCAGGCTGCTATCAAGGCAGGACTGACAACTGGGTTTGAGGTCGCTATGCTTGCTGATATACCTTCAGAAGGTTCCGGCCTGGGTTCCTCAAGCAGTCTTACAGTTGGTCTGCTAAATGCATTTTATAGCTATCAGGGTATTCAGGTAACTCAAGAGCAATTGGCACGAGAAGCTTGCGAAATAGAAATAGACATACTTGGCGAGCCGATTGGTAAACAAGATCAATATATTGCTGCATTTGGCGGTCTGTCCGGGATCCGTTTTAAAAAGGACGGTAATGTTGAAGTTAACAAAATTAGTATGGCTGGCGATACGAAAAGACGTTTGGGAGGAAATCTCCTGCTCTTTTTTACAAACACTACCCGCCAGGCATCTCTTATTCTCTCTGAACAAAAAGCAAATATCGGCTTCTCAATTGATTTCCTGAGTGAAATTAAAGAACTGGCTTTTGAAGCTGTCGAATCGCTGAATAGAGGAAATATTGATCATATTGGAGTTCTGCTTGCAAAAAACTGGGAGCTCAAGAAGAAACTTTCGTCGAATATTTCAAACGATTATATCAATGAGATGTATAATACTGCTATTAAGGGCGGTGCAACTGGAGCAAAAATTGCTGGTGCTGGCGGCGGTGGATTTTTAATGACATATTGTCCCCGGATGTTCCAGGATACTATGAGGCAAAAAATGTTCGCATATACTGAGTTCCCCTTCCTTTTGGAACCGTTCGGTTCACGTATTCTATTCAATTATCGTCGCTACGATTGGAAGTAGTATTATTTCGTTTTTAAATACGACTATTATAATATGGCATTAGCTTTAGTTACTGGTGGCGCCGGTTTTATCGGCTCACATACTGTCGATCGCTTAATCTCAGAAGGTTTCGATGTTCGAATCCTTGACATTCTTCAAAAGCCCGTTCACTTAAAAGGGAAGCCATCTTATTTAAATCCCAAAGCTGAATTCGTTTTTGGTGATGTCCGTGACCGGGTTACCTTGGAATACGCGCTTTTGGATGTAGAATATATCTATCATTTTGCTGCGTATCAGGACTATTTGCCGGATTTCTCCACTTTCTTCCACATAAATTCAGTCAGCACCGCTCTTCTTTTCGAACTTATTGTTGAAAAGAAAATTCCCGTTAAGAAATTTATCGTTGCTTCCTCACAATTTGTACAGGGAGAAGGCCTCTATCTACGGCGGGATGGCAGCATTGTTTCTCCGGATCAGCGCCCTGTTTCCCAGCTTGAAGCGGGGAAATGGGATTGGGTGGATGAAGCGGGTGAGCCTATGGAGTGGCAATGGACTCCAGAAACACATGCAAACCCACCCAATGCCTATGCAATTTCAAAGTATTCGCAGGAACAGATTGCTATGGCTTTCGGTAAGCGCTATGGTATCCCTTCTGTTGCTTTGCGCTATTCCATTGTGCAGGGGCCAAGACAGTCGTTTTATAATGCCTATAGCGGTGCATGCAGAATTTTTAATCTCTCCTATTTCTTCGATAAAGCCCCGACACTTTACGAGGACGGACTCCAAAAACGTGACTTTGTTAACATCCACGATGTAGTTGATGCAAACTTTCTTGTTTTGCAGGATAGCCGTGCTGACAACCAGGTGTTTTGCGTCGGGGGCGGGAAGCCCTACACCGTTAAAGAGTTTGCGGATATTGTTGCTAAGGTGCACGGGAAACCTGATCTTTCTGCAAAAATTCCAGGTGAGTTTAGATTGGGGGATACCAGGAACACCTGTTCTGATATATCAAAGCTCAAATCGCTTGGGTGGACTCCTCAACGCTCCCCAGAATTCTCCGTGCAGGAGTATTTGGAATACCTGAAAGAACAAACCGATATCGAGGATATTCTTGCCTATGCGGAAAAGACCATGAAGCAGCTTAATGTGGTAAGAAGTATTAATAAAGTATGAAAGCATTTCTTCTCGCGGCTGGCTTGGGAACCCGTCTTCGCCCAATCACTGATACTATCCCCAAATGCTTGGTGCCTGTATGCAATAGACCCTTGCTTGGGTGGTGGGTTGAATTATTTGAACGCTATAATATTACTGACGTTTTAATAAATTTGCACCATTTCCCCGAGCAGGTCAAAGATTATTTAACTAAAAACGCAGGTAGTGTACGGTTCACCTTTTTTTATGAAGAGGTGCTGCTTGGGAGTGGTGGAACACTGCGCGAAAATAAATCCTTCGTGGCAGGTGAGGAAATGTTTCTTGTTTTCTATGCTGACAATTTGACTAACTTTAATATCTCGCGCTTCGTTGAATTTCACAAGAAAAAAAACAAACTTTTTTCGATGGCGCTTTACCGGACTCAGCATCCGAAAGCTTGTGGCATTGCTTCTCTTGATGAGTTTGGTACTGTTAGGGAATTTGAAGAAAAGCCAAAAGGGCCAAAATCCAATTTGGCAAACGCTGGAATCTATGCTGCCCATCCTTCTGTTCTGGATTGTATCCCTAATTATGAGCTTACAGATGTTGGCTTTCACCTCTTGCCCCAACTACTGGGGAAAATGGCTGGAATGGAAATGAATGACTACCTGATTGATATTGGAACTTTGGAAAATCTGTCCAAGGCTGAAAAAGAGTGGGCAAAATTGGTTATAAAAGGAAATGAAGCTATATGACTTTTGATCGCTATGTTGATTATGTATTTGAAGCTACGAGAAAAGTTGATCCGTCACAAATCGAGCGATTTATCGATCTGCTCTTCACTGCATATAAGGAAGAGAGAACAGTTTTTATTATTGGAAACGGCGGTTCTGCAACCAATGCCTCGCACTTGGCGCAGGATCTTTCCAAAGGCACGCGACCAAATGCCCAACACCCGAAGCGGCTAAAAGCAATGAGTCTGACTGACAACATAGCCTTAATAACCGCTGCGAGCAATGATGACGGATATGATACAATATTTGAGGAGCAACTGAAAATTTTTGCAAAACCAAATGATTATGTTGTTGCAATAAGCGGCTCTGGCAATAGTCCGAATATTATTAAGGCGATTGAGTGGGCTAATCTAAATGGGCTTATTACTATTGGTATTACTGGATTTGATGGGGGTAAGCTGAAATCTATGAACGCTTACTCGCTCCATGTCGAACTAAACGATATGTGTACGTCTGAAAGTATACACTCGATTTTGCTACACTATGTAATTATAGAATTAATAAAACGCATAAAAGGCGATATGGCGGTTTAATAACCGACTCGTTTCATGTAAGGAATATTAGCTATGATAAATCGGGCCGTTGTCTTTTGTATCTGCATTGCCTCTTTTCTGCCTGCTCAAGGTGTTTTCCAAGATATTCACCATCCGGTTTACGATTTTTTGCAAAGAATGGAGAGTAAGTTACAGATAGACTATTCGCGTTTGGTAATACCGCAATCCCGAATTGAAATAGCTCATTTATTGTTGCAAATAGACTCACTGAAAACGGCACTTAATGAGGTCGAATATGGCGAGCTGCACTGGCATATGGAAGAATTTGCCGACGAATGTAACGTGATACTTATAGAGAAAAATGAACAGAAAAACCATTTGATCGAAAACAGAAAGAGGCTTTTCCACTATAATGATTCATTTTTTAAAGTCAGCGTAAGTCCTGTACTGGGAATTCAGCTTTCCTCAGAATTTCGGTCCTCAATTTTCAAATTCTGGGACGGACTCCATGTTGCGTCATCAATTGGGGATCACTGGGGAATCACCTTTGATTTTGCTGACAATTCGGAAACTGGGAATAAGCTGGATCTTAAAAAGGAGTTTACTCCTGTAACGGGTGTGATTATAAAAAAACAGTCAAAAACTGAAATACAATATAGCGAGGCAAGAGGAACTGTATCGTATGAAGATAAAAAGTTTTCTATTACCGTGGGAAAAGATTGGTTCAACTGGGGAAGTGGCTACCACTCTCGCTTGATACTTTCAGAAAAAGCACCTTCATTCCCATTTATCAAACTCGAAGTCCATCCGGTTAACTGGTTGCGATTTTATTATATACATGCTTGGCTGAACTCAGGTGTTGATGATAGTACTAGGTCATATCCCACAGATATTATTGGCACCGCCGATTCTCTTCCGATCTGGCGGATGGTTGAGCGTGAGAAATATTTGGCTGCTCACATACTGGAAGTTCGCCCTTGGAATGGTGTTCGGATTTCGCTTGGGGAGTCAATTATTTATAGCGACGGCAACCCCAAACTCGGATTCTTGATTCCCGTTGTTTTCTTCAGATTGGTAGATCACTATTATGAGGGGTCAAAAAACAATTCAAGAGGTGGAAACGCTCAATTGTTTTCTGATGTGAATGTTTCGCTCATTAAAAATTACAATTTTTATATGACCCTTTTTATGGATGAGTTCTCCTTAACTCAGTTTCTGAAGGGGCAGACAGGTAGAAATCAGACCGGTTATACCATCGGAGCTTTTGGCTACCAACCAATCAATGTCAGTAATTTATCACTTAGGGCGGAATATACCCGAATTCTGCCATGGGTATATTCAAATTTTATCCAAACGCAAACGTTCACTTCTTCCACTTATCTTCTTGGGCATTACATAGGACAAAACTCCGATCAGGTCTTTTTGCAGGCGGATTATCGATTTAAGCCTGCGTTGTCTGTCCGTGCCTCATTCCAGCACACGCGTAATGGGGGAGTTGGTAACATTAATGACCAATACAAGAATATTCAACAGCCTTTTCTTTTTGGGAAGGTAAGAAAGGAGACAATTCTTGGCTTGGAAGTACTGTTTGAACCTTGGCATGAACTTTATACAAAAATCAGGATTGAAAGAACAAAAATAAGTGATGAGGAAAATATCCGCACGCTTTCTTATCAGATTGGAACACATATGAACATATATGCATCAATACAATATGGGCTATAAATAGTGAAGGCGTTGCATATAGTGTAACCGGAAGTAAAATTATGTGAATCAATGTAGTGCTTTTCACTGCCGGAATAAATATATTATATAACCAAATTTGAACAATTTTTCGTAATTATTAGATGCATATGAAAGTACCATTATTAGACCTCAAACCACAATATCACTCCTTGAAAAGGGAATTAGACGCAGCGCTGCTTAAAGTAGCCGAATCCCAGTATTTTATTTTAGGCCCGGAAGTGGATAGCATGGAAAAAGAATTCTGCGCCTATCTTGGGGCACGTCACACGTTTGGTGTATCAAGTGGAACAGATGCCCTGCTCTTGGCATTAATGGCAGCAGATATCAAGCCTGGAGATGAAGTATTGCTCCCGACCTTTTCATTTTTTGCCACGGCGGGCGTAGTTGCCCGAATGAACGCGATCCCCGTTTTTGTTGACTCAGACCCCATTACGTTCAACATCGACCCGCTTAAGGCCGAAGAAAAAATATCCCCGAAAACAAAGGCTATCATCCCCGTACACCTATATGGTCAAAGCGCCGATATGGGCCCAATAATGGATATGGCGGCAAAGCACGGGCTTATAGTCATCGAAGATGGCGCCCAGGCGATTAGTGCTCAATACAATGACGGTAGGTGCGTAGGCACCATTGGGCATATCGGGTGTTATTCATTTTTCCCAAGTAAAAATCTTGGTTGCTTTGGTGATGCCGGGCTTGTTGTAACGAATGATGACGATCTTGCCTATCGGCTTAAGATTATGCGTGTTCATGGCGGTGACCCTAAATACTATCATAAGATGCTTGGAGGAAATTTTCGTATTGATGCATTACAAGCGGCAATACTGAGGGTCAAACTTCCTCACCTGAATTCCTGGTCGGCAAAAAGAAGGGAAAATGCTGCGTTATATACAAAACTCTTTATCGAAGCTGGTCTGGCAGACACAGTTGGGAAGACCGCATTTGATGATAATAACCGGATACTGCTTCCTAAAGCCCTTTATCAGGACAAAGTGGAGAAATTGCCAAATTATCACATCTATAATCAATATGTGATACGAGCTGAGAAAAGAGATGAATTAAGGGCTTTTCTGCAGAGCAAAGAAATAGCAACGGAAATTTACTATCCGGTACCTTTTCATAAGCAGGAGTGCTTCAAAAATCTTCCATCCTGCAACGATTCCTACCCGGTGGCTGACGCGGTTGCAGAAACCTGTATAGCATTGCCCATTTACCCTGAATTATCGGCGGAACAAATACAATTCGTTGTCGAAAGTATAAGCAACTTCTTAAAGTAAATCGGTAAAAAACCCTTGATAAGTAAGGAAACCTGGTCTTTTGTGACGGGGTTTCCTTTTTTTTATGTGATTTAAAGAGGCTGCAAACAAATTTAAAAGAATATCAATAATTCACTTGACAAAACGATATTTTTTTAATATAATTATACCAGTACTTATAATAAATCACAGTATAATTAGTTAGAGAGATATGCGGCTTTATTTTAGAGAAAAACAATTGACCCTGCTGGATAAGTATAACGAGTCTGCTCAACATGAAGCAAATTTCGTGTTATTGTTCGGTAAGCGTAAAGTTGGTAAAACGACGCTGGTTGCTGAACATTTGCGCCGCCGACGGGGGGTATATCTTTCTATTGGCAATAAAGCTTCTCAATTGCAGTTGAACGATATATCTGAATATCTCAAATCAATTCAGGCATCCGATAAATATATACCCTCTTTCCGCTCGTGGAAAGACTTTTTTGAATATATCTTTTTTATATCCAAAGAACATCCTGTTAGCCTTGCGCTTGATGAATTCCATAATTTCGAAAAAATTGAACCATCGCTATTTGGCGAACTTCGTGATTTATGGGAAAAACATTCAGCAAATTCCAAGGTGAATATTATTGCGATAACATCCGACATGGATTTTATTCAACGGACATTCCTGAATACGGAAAGCCCCTTGTACCGATTCCAAAATAATACGTTAAAACTTTCACCGTTTGTTTTTTCAGAAGTTGCCCGCATCATTCAGATGCACGACTCCATTCTGCCACTTGAAGAAGCGTTGAAAATCTACCTCGTTTTTGGTGGGCTTCCAAAATATTATGCGCTGATTGACCGTTTTGATCTCTGGAATAAAAATGTTTATGAAATACTGCGTGAACTGGTGTTCCATGAATATGCACCTTTGGGTTATGAACTCAAGGAATTGCTTGTAAATGAATTTTCCCGGGGTAATAAGGTTTATCTGTCTATTCTCCAGGCAATTGCTTCTGGAAAAGAAAACGTTACGGAAATTGCCAGAGCGGTAGCTATTCCTCCTACCAGCGTCGCTAAATATGTCTTTGAATTGGAAAGAAAAAAATATCTGTTAAAGCGTCGGGTTCCTATAGGTACTTCGGATCCATCTAAATCAAAATTTGGTAAATATTTTCTAAGCAGCTTTTTTGACAATTTCTGGTTCCGTTTCATTCAGCCGGATCTCATAACGTATGAGATGGGCAACTATGATAAAATGCTTTTTAATGTTGCCCAGAAACTGCCTCAATACTTTCAGAACAGATCACGATTGGTTGTTAAGGAGCTATTTAGAGAATTTACTGGGCATAAGCTGATCTCCTCCATTGTTCCTGACACCAGAAGTGAAATAGGTGAAGGCTGGAACAGGGATGCATCTGTTGACCTTGCCGTAGTTCAAGATGAAACCAATGTGCTGTTCCTTGGCGATGTCATCGGAAATGAAAATGGATCTCTCAGGCTTCAGATACATGAATTTGCGAAAAAAACAGCACTTCTTAAAGAATTCTATGAACGTTTTAGCATGGAACGGTTCATTGTTAGCTGGGATATACTTGATTCGGACGCATTAAGATTTCTTTCGGAAAGCGATATCAAGTATTTATATCTAAAGGATTTACTTAATCTGGCTGACTACCGTACAAAACCATCCAGACTTATTCGTTCAAAGACTCAACGTTTACGCAAAACATATCCGGCGCAAATTCCGCTTTTTGAAGATAAAGAACACGCGGAGAAAAGATAGGCCATGTTACAAGGATTACATTTAAAGAGTAATTCTCTTTGGAATTTGAACTATACGGCAATAAAAAGGGCTATGGACCTTGTGTTGTCAATTGTTCTGATGATCCTTATTTCGCCAATCTTTGTAATCATTACTGTTATCCTTGCCGCGATTCACAGAGGATCTCCGTTTTTTATTCAAAATCGGGCTTTGGTTCTGGAAAGGAATATTTTCCGAATTTATAAATTCAAAACTTTTTCATTTCAAAATCATAAAATATCTACCACCGATGAAGTCTTCCGGAAAAAGTCTTTTACTAAATCAGTAAATGTCTTTTGTGCTTTATTGCGAAAAACCGGTCTTGATGAAATTCCTCAATTACTAAACGTCCTGCTTGGCGATATGTCTTTTATAGGACCACGACCTTTTTCGCTAACGGATCTGGAAATTATCAAAAGTGAATTTCCTGCTCTTTATAAAACAAGGGTTGGTTTACAAGCCCAGCCAGGTATCTCCGGACTTTGGCAAATCAAAGGCGACCGGGAGCAAGGGATACAGAATCTTATTGAGCTTGAACTTGAATATGTCAAGAATCAGTCGCTGATTACTGATCTTACAATTATGGCAAAGACACTTCCGATTATTTTGTTCGCTAGCCATAGTGATGCATATATCGGGAAGAAATTCCTCAACAAACGAAAAACAGTATCAAAGGCCACAAACAGACCAGATCAGAATGAAATGATTTCAGTTCGTCGCATCGTTCCTGCAACCTATCAGGGAGGGAAATAGAACATGCATTTTGAACATATTAATATGAGCTTTTTGTCCGTCTTCCCAATCATTAGTTCTGTACTTCTCCTTTTTCAGTCAATTGAGGGCGCAGAACAACTCACCGGTATAAAAACGATCGGTGTAGATTTTCCGAATATTGCTTCAGCGGTTTCAGCTTTAAACACTTATCATGTTGGAGACGGAGGTGTTACATTTAATATTCCGGCAGGATATATAGAGGTAGGCAATAATATACTGGTGACTGACAATTCAGGAACTCAAAGCAATCAAATTCTTTTCCAAAAGACCGGTATCGGTGCAAATCCTGTAATTGTTGCCGGTGCTGGCATTGGCGCGTTTGACGCAGTTATTGTCCTCTTGGGAACCTGTTACGTCACCTTTGATGGAGTTGACATCAGAGATGCAGATTCTAACACGACGGCAACAACACAAATGGAAATGGGTTATGCGCTGCTGAAACCTTCGGGTACCCATGGGTGCCAAAACAATGTTATTAAAAATTGTACAATTACCCTGCATCGAAGCAATGTAAGTTCTACTGGAATATTTTCAGCGAATGTAACATCGACGAATGTGAGTGTGACTGTTTCCAGCGTTAAGGGTTCAAACTCATTCAATAAGTTTTATAATAATTCAATCTCAAATGTGTACTCGGGGATTCAATTAAAAGGCTCTTCTACGGTTGGTTATTACGATCAGTCAAATGATATTGGAACTTTGGGTGGAAATACGATAACCAATTTTGGTGGCGCGGATGTAACCACTTATGGCATCTATGGAATATATCAGAATGGTCTGGTAATTAATAATAACATAATTGCTAATGCTGCTGCTGGGGGCCTTGCGTCTGGAGCAACTCTTTATGGTATCTGTCACGCAACCGGATCTGGTTCAAATTTTACAGTTACGGCCAATAAAATAACTTTAACCAAAGGCGACAATACAGGCCAGGTCGGTGGTATTGTTTCGAATGCAACAGGCTCTGTTGCTATCAACCAAAATACTCTTGCAAATTGGCTATTGTATGGTGGATCAGCCATAAATTCGGTTTATGGTATCAGCAACACTGGAAATGCCGTTTTCCTTAGCGTTTCTGATAATCGATTGGAAAGCTGGTCATGCGCAACTTCATCACCTTGTGAGTTATCTTTTATTAAGCTGACTGGGATGGTTTCAGGTAGTTGTATTGTTCGCAAAAACGTGATCTGCAATAGTATGAATTTGATTTCAACGCTTTCTATTGCATTTATAGCCAATAGTTCCAGTTCACCGAACGTTATTTGTTCAGGTAACGTCATTGAACACAATCGCAATTTCGGTATTTCCGCTGGAATGTCAATGTATGGCTATTACGGTTCAGGAAGTGCATCAAATGGTACGGAAATTCTTGATTCCAATATTTTTAGAAATTTACAAAATACAAACGATCAGAATAATTGTACCGCCATATATTCTTCCGGGGTTTATGGGACTAAACGGATAAGTTACAATACAATTGACTCGGTTTCTGGTTTTAGCGGTAATGTTATTGGCATACACGTTTTAAATGCTTCTGACGCTACTGTATATAGCAATATTCTAAACTCGATTACCGGAACAGGATCTGTTTCAGGTATTATCAGCGGATCATCTGCTGAAAATCTGTATCGTAATTCGGTTTCTAATCTTACAGGAACAAACGTAAGCGGTATTGTTATAAACAGCGGAACGACGTCAGCTGTTTATGCTAATCAGATATTTGCGCTTACGTCACAAAGCGGATTGGCAAATATTACCGGTATTAATGTTGTTGGCAGCACAAACGCATCCGTCTATAATAATTGTATTTCAGATTTGACGGCACCAGTGGCGCAACTCGCACCAGCTTTGATCGGGATAACCATCGGGACGATTTCCAAGGCATATATATATTATAACACCGTCTATCTTAACGCTTCAAGCTCCAGTTCTGCTTTTGGGAGTGTGGCACTTGCTGTCAGCTCTGCTTCGTTTCTTGACTTGCGTAATAATGTGCTTATCAATTGCTCCATCCCGGGAAATGGTAATAGCTCCGCTAAGAGCATTGTATACAAACGAAGTAGCGCGGTGCTTTCTACTCATGGGGCTTTGTCCAACAACAATGTATTTTTTGTTAACTCTACTGTTGCCGGAAAAGCTCTGTTCTTTGATGGTACTAATATTGATTCCACATTAAATGCATTAAAAACAAGATTTTCTCCCAGAGAGAGTGAGTCCATTTCAGAACTTCCCCGTTTTGTTAATGCAACAGTGGCTCCATTCAATTTGCATATTAACTCCTGTTCTCCCACTCTGGTGGAAAGTGGCGGGACCCGCATAGAAACTCCTGTTTCTATTGGCGAAGATATTGAAGGTAATATACGTGCTCTTGAAACAACTTATACTGGTAATGGTGTCGCTCCTGATATAGGCGCCTATGAATTTAATGGGCTGAACGAATATACATTGCACATTAAGGCGTTTATCGAGGGTTTATATAATCAAACTGCAAATAGGGTTATTCCAGATACGTTGACTGTAGAATTACGAACCGGGAATAATGGCTTTTCAGTGCTGAGAAGTTCACGCTGTCTGCTTGCGGCAAATGGAGCAGCAGTCGCTGTGTTCAAGGCCACAGAACCGCTGGATGACTCATATTTCGTGGTACTGAAACATCGCAACAGTATTGAAACCTGGAGTGCGGTATGTGTTGGCTTTAATTGTGGCTCACTTTCCTTGGATTTTACTCAATCTGCCTCTGTAGCATATGGGTATAATTTGAAGAAACAAGGGGGAGGTTATTGTCTTTATAGCGGTGATGTTGATCAGTCTGGTTACATAGACAACGCTGATTTGCTTTTAATTGATAACGATACTTTTATATATCGAAATGGTGATCTGATCACTGATATCGATGGATCAAAATTTGTAGATAACAATGATTTATTGATTTGCGACAATAACGCGTATAATTTTATTGGAAAGTGTACGCCAGTGGGAGCAAACGCTGGTATAAAACCGGTAATTAATACACTGAGTGCGTCAGTGCCTGAAACCTTGGGTGGGATGAGAACGAGTTTTACAATAAAACCTCCTCTCAAATAATATACTTTGGACGGGAGCGGGATGCTCCCGTCTATTAATTCTGAAATTTGAATAGTCAAAGAAATTAAAACTAAATAAAAAAAATGGCATATAGAATGCGTCGCTCGTTTGTACTGGTTGAGTTTGGTCTCCTGGTTTTTGTGCCACAGGGATCATTCCTGTTTCCTGTTCCAGCAACAAGCTTCTGTCAATCTGGCTATAAAGAAATTCTTGATTAAAAATATGCTCGGGGTCTGGACTGCGAATAGAGAACTTCTATTGAGTATTGACTACGGAAAAGAGCCAACGAGCAAATTAAATACATGAACACAACAAATACCAATAGGAGGTTCATTTGATTAGTATACATAATGTGCGCGTGCCCTGTGTTAAGCTTCAAAACATTGGAGTTTTTGCCCAAGTTGAAAAAGTTTTTAGAATAATTAATTATTATATATAAAGGAGTAACTCATGAAAAACTTGCTAATTTCGTTTTTTGTCGCATTTGCGATGATGTTTGCGCTGAGCACAAGCACCAATGCCGCTGTCACCGACTATCAGATTACTGTACAAAATGTGGCGCAGGTTGGCGCTAATAGTTTGATGTTTGATGTTTACATATTCAATAATTCTGGTGGTCCTATTGTATATGCGACCGGTCAATATTGCTTTAATTTTAACGCTGCAATACTTAATGGCGGAACAGGAACGCTTGCTATCACCAATACTGGTGATGCGGCCGCTGCGGGTGCATCTGCTTCATCTGAGTTGCCGGCAACTCAGCTCCCAAGAAATCCCACGGTTTTCGGCAGCCTTTTGCAATTTGCCTCTAATTCAGCTCTTGGATCAGGGAACAGTACAACAATTGAAGATCAATCAAGTATTCTTGTTATGAGAGTACAATTAACGACTAGCGCTAATACACTCGCTGCCGGTACGCCAGATATTACTTTCGTTCCTTTTGGTGGCTCGGGATTAACCTCATCTCTTACCACTTATGTTGACAATATCAATACCAATCAAAGTGCAGCTGGAAATGTTAGCTTATACGACTATGCACACCCTGATCCTTCAAGCCTGGCCAATAATCCGGTTATTGATCCCGCCGTTGGTGCTGATTATCAGTTCACAGTTACGAATACAATACAGACTTCGCCTACGACAATGACTTTTGAAGTGCATTTGTTGAATAATACTTCCTCTGCCATTAAATATGGAGTTGGACAGTATTATTTTAATTATAACCGGCTTATCCTTAATGGTGGGACAGGGGCATTGACGATTGTGCAGACAGATTTGCCAACCGCCTTTAAACCAACACCCTCTATTCTGAATGTAAACACTTCAACAGGTATTTTGAAGTTTGCTGCAAATACTTCTCCGGTTGCTGCAAATGCATTGTCAATTCCGGCACATTCTTCAATTTTGGTCTTTAAAGCTCAGCTGGCTGTTACGAATAAAACAGCTTTTGCTACTCAGACTCCAAATATCTCAAACAGATTGCGCCCCTTGTATATGTCGAATCTTACAAATAGTACGCTCTATAATTCGTTCAGCTATTATGTAACCACCTCACTCATTAACAGCACAACAGCTGATCCGGTGAAATCCACATTTTATGAGGATAACAGCAACCCGACCTTACCGGTTGAATTATCATCCTTTACCTCTGTTGTTAAACAACGCGACGTTGAATTGAAGTGGAATACGGCAACAGAAGTTGGCGTTAGCCATTTTGAGATCGAGCGCTCTTCCGGTTCATCATGGACAACAGTTGCAAACAATATAAAAGCGACTGGTGGAAGCAATGCTCCTCAATCGTATAACTTCACAGACCGTAAGTTAAATGCAGGAACTTATACTTATCGCCTCAAAATGGTTGATAATGATGGCTCTTTCCAATACAGCAAACAAACGGTTGAAGGTATCATTACATCGCCTAAAACATTTGAGCTGAGCCAGAACTATCCTAATCCTTTTAATCCGTCAACAAAGATCGATTATCAGGTACCAGCTGATGCTAAAGTTTCTTTGGAACTGTACAGCGTTACCGGACAAAAGGTTGCAACCTTGGTGAATGAGGAAAAAACAGCAGGATACTACTCCTATTCATTCAGCGCAAACTCGGTTTCTGCCGGGTTGGCAAGCGGCCTCTATATTTATAGAGTTGTTGCGCAAAGCACCGGAACGGGTGAAAAATTCGTCGCGGTTAAAAAAATGATTCTGTTGAAGTAATCACTATCTAGGCTAAAAGGATTTGCAAATGAACGCACAATCGATAAACGAATGGTCTGTCACAAGCGGTGATTTTCATCGTAGCGCAGAAACTGATTACGAAAAGAAGTTTCAATCTGCAAAAGTGAGGAACAAACTGTTTGTAAATAAAGTTGTTATTGCTTTTTCTTTGTCTGGGCTTGGAATCATGTTCCTGGTGTTGGAACTTATAACTAATATTTAATATTGCCCATAAAAGCCAAGACACGGTAGTGCCCTTTCTGTGAAAGGGGAGGGTACCTACCGGAATTTTCACATCGCTTTTGGTTTATGTGCAGAATAAAATTTACATCTTCTATAGATATAAAAATTTGAAAGGATTTCTAAAATGAGTGATAAAACTCTTATTAACGGTTGGACAATTTCTCATGGCGACTATTTACGCGACCCGGAATATGATGATGAATTCATTAAAGGCAAAACCAAGAAGGAAGCTGTTGAACGCGCCGTGTTCTCAATTAGCGCATTCGTTGCTCTTGGATCCTTCATCGGCATCATGTCCTTTGTCTCTAGTCTCTTAAAATAAATTTATATATAACGAAAAGAGAATCCGGATCTTTTCTCAAAAGCGTGAATATCCGGATTCTCTTGCAAGTTGTTTGGACTTATTAGGTCTTTGAACAAGAGAGAGTGACCTCGTGTAGTTCAGTGAGTTGCCCATAAAAGCCAAGACACGGTCGTACCCTTTCCGAAAGGGGAGGGTGCTCAACCGTTTGAAGAAAGATGACCGTAAACTTGGATGAATAGCTTAATTTAATATTGAAATGAAGGAAATGAAAATGAATGAACTTAATTCCGTTAACGGATGGTCCATTGGACAAGGTGATTATAAACACGAGCGCGCTTATGACGACGAATTTGTCAAAGATAAACAGAAGCAAAAAATGCTTAAAGCCAAGGTCTTTTTGATAAGTGCTATTCTTGCAGTTGGTTCTTTCGTTGGAATAATGAGTTATTATACTTCTGTGATCAGATAGTGCATTATGCAAACCAGGCTCTGGCCGGAAGGCTGGGGTCCATGGGAAAGGTGACACTCTTCAAAATTCAGCCGATTATTTGATAAATTGTGCATCTCCGCATCTAAATGGCAAATTCCGCTCTAAGTACCCAAGCTGGGGAGCATGACTTAAGGGTATCTTTTCTTTCTTAATCTGTGATTTACTTCACAATGATTGCTTATCTTATGTTTATAATTGCCCAATAAATAAATATGAGGTCAAGTGTCTATGGAAAGTGTTTCCGCTGAGAATAATAATTCTTCGATTTTAAATTCCGATATTTCCAATAAATCTGTTGAACGACGTATCCTGTTTTTTTGGCTCTGTGCTTTTATCATTTTTATCCTGCTTGTGATGTTCTTATGATAAGCGAACAAAAAAAGTATTTGGAATGGGACATCACAAAGGGCGACTATTCCGGAGATGGCTCAGAAATAACTCCTAATATGAAGAAAAAACAATTCCGCTATCCGACTGCTTATATAGCAACGATTGCTGCTGCTATTTCATTGCTTGTCTTCTGGGTCATGGTTTAGTAATCTCAATTAGTCAGACTTCTCGAGGGCGCCGGGAACTTCCCGCCTCTCGACATAAGTCGTTCTGAACTAATGCTTCTGACAGGCATTACCGGTGCTCTCCCCAACAAACCACCATAATCCACATAATCTCCAGCTTTTTTTCCATACGCGGGAATTATTCGTACTGCAGTTGTCTTGTCGTTAATTACTCCTATTGCGGCCTCATCTGCGATAATACCGGCTATCGTAGTATCCGGAGTGTCTCCTGGGACCGCTATCATATCAAGTCCAACTGAACAGACTGATGTCATTGCCTCAAGCTTTTCAAGCGAAAGATTGCCTCTCTCAACAGCTCTAATCATCCCTGCATCCTCACTGACAGGTATAAATGCACCGCTCATGCCGCCAACAGAAGTACTGGCCATTAATCCGGCTTTTTTCACACAATCATTGAGCATTGCCAATGCTGCAGTAGTCCCTGGTGCTCCAACGTCTTCCACACCCATGGCAATAAGAATATCAGCGATGCTGTCACCTTCTGCAGGTGTCGGAGCCAGTGAAATGTCTACTATGCCAAAGGGGACGCCATTTTTTTCTGCCACTTTCCTGCCCATAAGTTCGCCGGCCCTGGTTATCTTGAAAACTGTTTTTTTTATCGTTTCAGCAAGCTCTTCAAATGAGGCATGTCCGAGACTCCTGACAGCATCGAGCACCACTCCCGGGCCACTAATGCCTACGTTCAGAGTAACTTCGGGTTCCGATATCCCATGAAAAGCACCCGCTACGAAGGGATTATCCTCTACCGCATTACAAAAAACAACCAGTTTTGCACATCCTATTGATTGTCTGTCGGCAGTCAACTTTGCAGTTTCTTTGATTACTGATGCCATGCGGTTTATCGCATTGATATTTATACCTGCTTTGGTGGAACCGATGTTCACACTTGAGCAAACTTTTTTTGTTGAGGCAAGCGCTTGGGGTATTGCTTGAATCAAGGCTAGATCTCCACCGGTGAAGCCTTTCTGTACTAAAGCGCTGAAACCGGCAATGTAGTCAATTCCGATGTTTGTTGCTGCTTTGTCAAGTGTTTCAGCAAGTCTTAGAAATTCATCAACACCAAAAGCATCCCCGATTATTGCGATAGGAGTTACCGATATACGCTTGTTTGCAATGGAAATTCCATACTGTTGTTCAATTTCCCTTGCATTTTCAACATGTTTTGACCCAAATCTCATCAGCTTTTCGTAGATTTTTTGGGCAGTGACAAGAACATTCCTATCCACGCAATTTCGGAGGCTGATACCCATTGTAACGGTACGGATATCAAAATGTTCAATTTCAGTCATTTTTATGGTTTCAAGAATTTCAGCGAATTCGTAAGGCACGGCAATTTCCTTTTTTTTACATTGCTGTAAAAATAGAGAAAATTTTTATAATGGGAGTGCAGTTCTTCATATACAGCAGTTTTTTCACATTGGGGAATTTATGCTGCTGATTTGTGGCTGGAAACCGGAACTTGGGAATGGATTAAGCTTTTAGTGTAGTTCTCCAAACAGGCAATATCACAAGTTAGGAAAACGTCGCATATGTTTTGTGGAATGCTGAGGTGAAATAACCAATTGGGGTTATGAGGGGGCAGCTGTTCTGGATAATTACTTGAAATTATTCCAATATTATCGATAATATATAAGCTGAATATTTTTTTTTCGCAAACTCGAGTTTAAGGAAGCCGGACCGGATGGGAGAGATTATTTTTTGGGCAATTATCCGGACAGCGGTGATAATACCGCTGCTTTGGGTTTCTCGACCATATCTGGAGTATGGGACATGGTGGTTTGCATCAATTGCACTTTTGTATGCCGGAATTATTCATCCGGCAACAGTTCACTATAGGCTTTACTTGGAAAAGAATAAAACTGTCCTGGAAGAAAGCCTGTGCACTTCTTGCAGGTGGTTTGATGAATCAGCGGTTCTGTGCCTTAAACATGATGTGCATCCCTCGGCATCATATTTGCCGTGTGGTGGCTTGGACTGGGAACCCTCTGCAAAGGATTCTTCTGAAGAACAAATTCACTATTGAGAAACCGGTTAGACGCCGGCAATTTTGTATATAGAGTATGAATGATAAAATAAAAATTCTGGTTTTTGATGAAGATGACGAACTGTTTTCATTAATACTGGAAAATAATACTTTTTCCACCGCCCTTGAGGTTCAGAAAGTAGACCACGTCAACGATCTGATCTTGGCACTGGATGATTTCGATCCGCATATTATTGTGGTAAATGAAAACCTGTCTAGCTATGAAAGCCTGACAACGCTGGCTATTGCAAAAAAACGAAGTTCAGAACTTCCCTATATACTGTTTTTTGATGAATCCCGGAAAATCCGAACTATCAGGAAGCATGTCCGGGAAGATATGCAAAACCGTTTTGGGGATACCATTGAGATTATTGACTCAATAATGCGAAAATTGGAGCAAAAGGGGACCTTGCAACCAGCGAAGGTGCAAGACTCCAAAGATATTGAGTTCTTTGTTGGTTTTGCGGTGTTTTCCGATTATACTTTCCTGATCTCAACCGACAACATCGTTCTCAAATATGAAAAAAGAGAATTTGTACAGGCCCCGGGAGTGGATGAAGAGCTCACCGGGCACCATTTTGAAGATATTCTTTCTCTTTTTTTTGATAAAAAAAAGCTTATTGAGCTGCAGTTTGAAATAGCCATGAATCCCTTCGTGGAGACCGAATTGTGGAATGGAAAGGACGACAAGAAAGCATATTACTCTGTGAAGGCAATCACTCTCAACAACGGGATGAAAGTTATCAGCTTTCAGGACCTGACTCACTTTAAGCTGACAGAGGAGGCCCTTTTCTCTCGTAACAAAATTCTTGATGTGCTGCCGGATGGCATTCTCCTTCTTGATCTTGACGATCAGATTTTATATGCAAGTCAAGCCGTTAAAAAGCTCTTCCGGTTTACCGGGAAAGAACTTACCGGCCATACCTTCGATGAAGTCATTCCTGTTAAATTTACCGATACCTCAATTCTTGAAATGAAAAAAACGCTTTATGAAGAGGGAACGTGGAGCGGGTTGGTTTTTGTTCGTGATGAAAATAACCAAAAACAGGAAATCACTCTTCGAGCCTATCTCCAGCGGTCTATGGGTGATCAGGTGACTGGAGTTATCCTGTCTTTTGAACCCGTAACTGATACTAACGCCACAAGTACGGTTTTTGGTGATTATCGCTCCATCGTGGAACAGATTCCTGAAGGGATATTTATCCTTCAAGATGGGGCCGTTATTTATGCCAACGAAATATTTTGCAAAATGCTGGGTTATGTTGATGCTGAGGAACTTACTGCGAGCCCATTTCAAAGCCTGATTGAGTACTCGGATGTGGAGACTTTCGAGAATGGTTATCACCAGATCATTAATTATGAAGAAGTGAAGCAGGAACTTGAACTCCGGTTTAAGCATAAAAATGGGATTAACCGCTGTTATGCGCAAGTTTTCCTGACACTGATGCAATACTCTTCAAAAATGACTATCATCGGAACCGTTAGAGATAACACTGAAAAAAAGGTAATGGAGGAATTTCTTCCAACCCAACCGCAAAATGAGTTCAATTCTGATAACCCAAAGCGGGGAAATGAACATGATTTGAGAACTTACCTGAATGCGATTATGGGTTTTGCGGATATCATGAAAGAACAGGTCACGGAATTCCCTGAGCAAAGCATGGTCACTTATGCCGATCTTATTCTTACAAATGGGCAAAAACTGTTAAAACTCATGGAGCAAACGGCCGCTATCGCGGAACAGACGCCAGGGCAGATTGGAGTACGTCATGAGTCTGTTGACGTTTCTGCTTTGGCCGCTGACGCCATAGAAAAAAACAGGGAAGCCGCATTGACGCAGAACCTCCGGCTTACTCTCGTTTCCAAAACAGAAACCTATGCCATTGCGGATAAGCGGTACCTGTTTGATGCACTTGATAAAATTCTGGCAAATTGTGTGCTCTGTTCCAATTCCGGGTCTATTATAGTGGATTGTGGTTACGATGCAATAAAGCATAATGTGTTTGTAAGAATAAAAGATAACAGGCCATCAATTCCAGACGAATTATTGTCAGGTTTATTCGATCCGGTTGCAGATATACTCGGCTTACAGGATGAACGGTTGCGGGAGACCAACGCAACGTTTGCGGTAGTAAAACGTATTATGCAGGCCATGAACGGTAAAGTTGAAGTGCAGTCGTCAGTATTGAAGGGCACCACAATTTATATACAACTGCCTATGGATAAAGAAAGCACAGAAGCTGCCGCGGCCGGTTCGAATGTCTATTATACTATTTCACCTGATGTTATATATTTGAATGAACTTCATCCCTATATTCTTATAATTGAGGATGATCCCGGGAGCAGTAAAATGCTTGAGATTACGTTGCGGAATGTGGCAAAACTTGATATTGCTGCGAATGGGAAGGATGCGCTAAGCATCATTGGATCAAATCACGAGCAGGGAATTATTTTTGATCTGGTTCTTATTGATATTGGTTTGCCTCCACCATGGAATGGCATAACCCTGTCGCAGCACATCATTAAAACCTATGAAGGTTATGAGTTGGTTCCGTTTATCGCGGAAACTGCATTTGCTTTGAAAAACGATCGCGAAAAAATATTGGCTGCGGGGTTTGCCGGTTTTATGTCCAAACCCATCGACCGCCGATATTTAATAAAAACTATTGCTTCGATCATAAGAAAGAAACGTGGCGACGAAGAACCGAAATACGAAACCTATTCTGAATGACAAACACTTCCCGCCCACCGTCTGATTTCGGGATGGCGAACAACATAAATGAAAACTAATTTTCCTCAAAACAGAGGACGTAACAAATGAAAAAATCAGTTGAACTGACCGTTCGGCCGCAGGATATGGCTGATAAAAGCAAAGTGAAAATGTTAGCTGCAAAGCAGTTGGGCATTACCGAACCGGAAATTTCTGCTGTTGTTGTAGTGCGCCGCTCACTCGACGCCCGACCGCCTCAGCCAGTGTATCAGATATCTGCCGAAGTTTATATTGGCGAGGATCCCGTTGACGGTTACCTTCCGCTTTGCTATTCTCCATTGCCAGACCATGCAAAGAAAATTCACATTGCAGGTTTTGGTCCTGCGGGTATGTTTGCTGCACTCAGGCTCATTGAGTTGGGGATAAAGCCGGTGGTTTTTGAACGGGGAAAGAACGTACGTGAACGTCGCCGGGACATCAGGGCTTTAATGCAAGAGCATCTTGTAAATGAAAATTCAAACTATTGCTTTGGCGAAGGAGGCGCGGGAACTTTTAGCGATGGTAAACTTTATACGCGTTCAAATAAGCGTGGTGACATAAAGAAAATTTTACGGGTTCTGCATTATCATGGTGCCGATCCGGACATTCTGATTGACGCTCATCCGCATATCGGTTCTAACCGACTGCCTAAAATAGTACAGGCAATTCGGGAAACCATCATCCGATGTGGGGGGGAGGTTTATTTTGAAGCAAAGCTTACCGATATTCAGTATGTTGACAACAGCCTGAGAACCATTACTGTGAATGACGAAAGGGAAATTCCTGTCGACGGGCTTATTCTTGCCGTTGGTCACTCGGCCCGGGATGTTTTTGAGCTTCTTAAAAAGAAAAACATTCACCTTGAACCCAAGCCCTTTGCTGTGGGTGTGCGTATCGAACATCCACAACAAATGATCAATGAAGTGCAATATCATACAAAAAGTGCTATTAAGCTTTTACCGCCGGCGGCATATAATGTCGCTTGTCAGGTTGATGGAAGAGGTGTCTTTTCCTTTTGTATGTGCCCGGGTGGAATTGTTGTGCCCGCGGCAACCGAACCCGAAGAGATTGTTCTGAATGGGATGTCGGTCTCCAGACGGAACTCCCCTTTCGCCAACTCAGGATTTGTGGTAACAGTTGATGAAACAGATTGGGGAAATAATGCTGGTGGAGACCCACTTGCAGGTGTCAGGTACCAGAAAATGATTGAGGAGGCCGCATTCCGGTTTTCCTCCTCCCAAAGAGCTCCGGCACAGCGCGCTATTGACTTTATTGCTAACCGTGAGTCCGCTAACCTTCCGAAGAGCTCCTATATCCCCGGATTGTGTTCTGTTGACCTTAATGAGCTGTTCCCAAAGAGCATTTCGGGAGCGTTGAGGGAAGCACTCAAGCAAGCTGAAAAGAAAATGAAGGGTTATGCAGGAGAAAACGCTCTGCTGCTCGCCCCTGAAACCCGCACCAGTTCACCCGTTAGAATAGTCAGGGACAAGCAAACCCGCATGCATATTCAATTATCCGGGCTTTTCCCATCCGGAGAAGGGGCTGGCTATGCGGGCGGCATTGTATCTGCTGCAATTGACGGCGAACTGTGCGCAGAGTCTGCCTCCCTCTATCTTTCTGCTAAATAAATCCGACCATCTGGCCGCAGAGGGCTGAAAAAAGGTTAGATGGGATTTGTGTAGCATATCACATCAAAAAAAAAAAACAGTTTCGGACCGGTTTTTTTGCTTTTTTTTATCCATAAATAGATTAAATTTCTTCTTTATAAAGAGTAGCATATTAACAACATGACTACTTTGCTTTTAGAAGGACAATTAGTAATTTCGCTTCTTTAAGTGTTTGGGCTTAGAGTGCTGTTCCATAAGTGTTTGTGTGTCAGAATATTTATTATTTAATCCGCTAAAAGGGAAAATATCCTAAATTTGTATGTTCTTTTTTATAAAGAATTTGTATTTTTAGTTATAAGTCATTTCCTTCAAAAGCAACAATAGGCTCTTAATAAAGTTTCTTAGTTACTATATACTTATATATCATAAAAGGAAGGAGCGTACAGTGTCATCGAAAAAATCCTCACAGAGTGGACCAAAAACTTCTTTTGGGAAATTCATGGTGTACAAATTCATCCCCCAATATTCAAACAATGTCCAGGGACTTGTTTATATGGGTGCGGCTTTTCTCATTATCATTGTTGGTCTGCGTGGTTTGGGTGAAGTTGCGGGTAATCTGAAAATTGTACCTGCAATTATGTTGGAAGGCAAAAAACTGAGTCCAAACTGGGTAATGGGTGCCTTGTTGCTGGAATTCTCATTGCTAATGATCATGGCGGTTGTTACAATGTTTACTCCGGAAGATTCACTTTTCGAAGAACCCGTCCATAAGGGTGATTTGCCTTCAGATGAAATTCAACGTATCAAGAATGCAATGATTGAAATTAAAAGTCTTGCAAAAGAAGATATTGAAACCTTCAATGAATATGTTGAACAGATTAATGCGGTCAACCGAAAACTGGCCCAGGCAAAATCCGACTTTTTGAAATCATTGACGGATTTGAGACAACTCTTTAAATAAACAGCACCATATACTCAGACAACTTAGAAAAGGAGAAAAACATGGCCAAAGGTGGCGCCGGAAAGATGCTCTACTTTGTTCTGTATATAGTGCTGATAACGGAGTTGTTAGTGGTTATAACAGAACGGGATGAGCTTCAAGATAATGAAAAGCTGATTCAGGAAAAACTGATTGGAAGCATTGCGACTTCCTATCTGGTCCCTTTCAGTTTGAATGTCACACCAAGACAAACCGATTATAATCTCGGTGCAGATGACAAGCATGAGGCAACCGTGGTGTTTGAAACAAGCGGGCTGGTTTCAGATGCTGAAAAAAAAGGTGTACTCTATACCGTTAAATTAGCCCCGGGATCGAAGGGCCTGGAAGGATTTCCTTCTGGAGGTATTACCAGCGATGCTGCCGCAGGTGGAAGATTCCATATTGAGAAAGATAACAGCACTGCGAAATTTATGGGAACAATTACCGCGGAAGGCGATTATAAATTCATTGTGCAGGCCCATGCCAAGCGCATTTTGCCGGATTATCTCACGCCGTCATTATTGGCGTTATTAAAAGAGAAAATCGGTGGCGACGAAAAGCTTGACAAACCCGTTGACAGCAATGAAATGACTTTTTCCATCAGTGCTAAAAAGCAAGGCGGGGTTAAAAAAGCCGGAGCGCAGTTAGTACTGTAACAATTTTCACCCGGATGGGCGCATCAATTGCCCCTCCGGGTTTCTTTTATTGCCTTTATCATTTTTTAAAGAGTAGGTTATATTCTATGAAAAAATTCTTAATTGTAACTTTTTGTGTTCTGGCTTTCGCCTCTGTGCAAGCGCAGAAAGTAAAAATTCAGGATACAATCAATGCTACGGTGTTACAAAAATTCAATGCGCCTTCTGTAGGTGCTTTGGTGCTTGGCAATTGTTTAAAGCTTAATTACTCAGCCGAACTTCTCGACGCTAACTTAAATAAAATTCGTGCCGTCAGATCAAGCACACAAAAACCCAGGAAGGAAGACTTTGCTAAAGTTTCCGGGAGAGGAATAACCGCTTGGTTTTTCCTCACTGACTATATTGAAAAACCAGGTGTCTATTATATCAAAGTGAGTATTGATGTGGTCGGAGAAACTGGTCCGCTGAAACAGGATGTGTATTACCTCATCAACGTTTCCAACCCTACTCTGGCTGCCCCAGTTAATCTGCGCGCAGCATATTATCCTGGCGAAAAGGAAGCTTTCAGTTTTGCCACTTCAGAGTTTTCTGATCTTAATCTTTATTCCTATGAGATCAGTGAATCCGGCGGTGCAGTATTAATGCAGGGAAAGGGTCCCATCGTTAAGCTTGACTCAGTTTTAAAAAGTCCCAATAGTGTTGGCAAAAAGATCAAAGTGCGCGGAATGTATGAAGGCAACGAGTTTACCTATATCGACCCGACAAGCAAAAAAGTTGAAAATTCTACTTGGGAATTCAGTCTTGAAAAACCAAGTCTGGAAGAATTTAACCAATGGCAGAAAAAAGAAGACGATCAGTGGCTTATCAGTGTGTATAATGCAACTTCAAAAGCTTTTATGTTTGTCTATATTGGTTATACCCCCAATGGGTTTGCGGTTACTTGTCCTGAAGTCAACGGATTGCGTGTTACCTCTGATCCCGAAAATTTTGTTACCAGTGCATCTTCCAGAAAAAATGGATCTTTTCGTGTAGTTGATATTGCCGTCAATCCGGATTTTCTCGATCAGATGAAAACCGGTGACGAACAAAAAATCAAGGTCACTATCAGTTTCAGAACACAGTTTGGAGAACCAGTCAAAAAAGATTATTACGCGGTTGTAATTAAATAACCGTTACATTTTACAAGTTAAACAATTGGTATTATCAGGAGCGCCATGTTAAATAAATTACTTGGTTTTGTAGTCTTATATGGATTATTAATTCCAATCCTTGGTCAAAACCTTGACGAATTACTCGATCAGGTTGACTTGAAACTCAGGAAAGACAAGAAATATTTGAATATCAACTATATCCCTTTCCCGAATAATAAAATCACCGCGGCGATGCAGAATATCCCGAGAACTAATTTGAGGGAAGCTGTTTCTTTTGTCTCGAAAGACAACTACACCTACAATATTATATTTCTGAAAGATGCAGTCGGAGTGGACTCCCTTCAGATTTTATATGTTGATCAGATCGTTGACCGGTCAAGTGGCGGAGAACGGCTTTTCGGCGAAACCGGTGGCCCTCAAATTGATACCACAAAACTGCTTACTTATAAGGATCTTTGGTATATTCAGAAGGTTCGCCCCGAAGTATACACCACTCTCTTTAACGAGGTGAGGAGGTATATTTTGGAAAATCCAGATCAGCAGCCCCCCTCGTTGCTGAGAATCACTCCTGATACAGATATCAAAACTTCACTTGGAATTGCTGCACGCGATAACATGGATTTCCTTAACTTCATGAGATCCAATAGCCTGCATTATTATCCCAAGGCAAAGGTCATTGAGAAGAAAGGTCTTAGAAAAAGCGGACCTTCGCTCGATTCCAGTGCAGTTGATTTCAGAATGGACGCTGGATTTACCGGACTAAGCTTTTCTCATCCGTCGATGGATTTTTCGTTGGGTGGGGCCAGCCTGGAACTCGGTGTTGATGAAAAAATGCTTAATCTCTTGCCCTATCAGGGCGGAACCATTACCGGTGGCTTTAGAACATTAGTTAGCATAGCGGACAAAGGCGCCGATATTAACAAAGCATTTATTATTGATGCAACAATTTTGGCAAGGGTTGCGGTGGATATGCATCAGTTGCCGACAAGCTTACCATTTATGGGCGCAACCAAACCCCGCCTGCACCTTGGAAATGGTGCTGGAATTGATTTACACCTGACCCGAATATTCGGTTTGCCATTCATTAATTTTTATGCAATGGCTGGGTCAGTGCCCGATTTGGCAAATTCACCGTTGAAGCAAACTATTAAAGGTAAAACATTTACCTATTACAATAACACGTCTGCAGAAGGTACCATGTCGTTCTATTGGAATACCAGTGAAGCTAACATGAGCCGCTTCCGCATGGATATTGGCGCAGGCTACTATGATGTTTACAGTGCGGAATATACTAAGCCAACTGATAAGAAACCGTCCATTAAAAAATCGGTACTCGATAATATCTTCCCGGTTTTAGCAGTGCATTTTAACTTCGCTCCTGACGGTAAGGATAATATTTACTACGGAACTCTCCGGCTGTTTGATAGCCAGCTTAAAGTAAGCGGCTGGTTAAAAGTACTCGAATTGGAGGGCGGGCATGTTTTTCGCGTCGCCGTTACATTCGTGACTCCACCATTCGCACGCCGCCAACATGAATGGGAAACCAGCGGTGGCGCTTTGGTTCAAGTTCGTTACCGTTATGGGTTATAAGGAAGGAGACGAAAGAAAATGAATAAATTATTATTACTGCTTGGTTTTGTTTTTATCGGGTTCATCGTGCATGCACAGGCACAAAATGGACCTGGTGAATTTGAAAAAGTGTCACAGGTCTATGAAGGTTTGGAATATAATACGATAGCTTTTAACGACTTGAAACAGCAGTGGGTTATCTCTGATCCGCTTCTGGTTCGTGAAATATATAACCGGTTTGTTGTTCGTGATGCTTTGCGGGCTAACGGAAATAAAGTGTCCTTACAAACGGTTAAAGAAAAAACAGAGGAGATATATAACGGGAACATCGCCATCGATTTACGGAAACGGTATTACGATGACGAGATTGAATTCTTTGCCTTCACTCCTGAAAATGAGATGCAGAATAAGAACCCACGGTATCTGTTTGACCCGGTCAAGGATCCATTTCTCCTGAGAGATATCGTTGGGGAGAAAGTCTACGAAAAGATTAGAACACAGGGCTATTTCTATAGCAGCGTTACCAAATCAATGTATGATACCAAGACTGGATACTTTTATGATATTTACCTGAACGCTCTTGAGCCACATCTCATGTTTTGGAATACCACGTCGTCAGGAAGAAATAAATATCTGATTTCGCTCTTTGGCAAGTGGGGCAACGATGAAATTATGTATCCGGGCTGGAACCTGGGAGAATATGTTATCGGTAGTCAATTGACCTATTACCAGTCCATTTCAAACGATCAGAGAAATTATTTGTACGATCTTCGGGTTGGAACAGCGGTCGAATCAAGCAGACCTTTTAAACAGGACTTCACCGCTGGCTCAGGAAAGAAACCGATTACACCTTCAGGGCAATCCGTTTATATCAAAGCTTCAGGTGATGTTTTGAAGTATCTTATTGATGGAGCAGATGGGTATTATCTTACCATTGAAGGGAAATATTCCATTAATGAATTCAAAACCCGCGACTTCAATTTCGGCACTAAGGACACTATTTATTCCGTACGCGACTATTTTTCAATTAGCGTTAATAAACGGGACTTGGCTGATTTCGGCGATATAGGCTCGCTTGAGGTCGGTGGCGGAATTGCCACCTCGGATATTTATCGCTACCTGCTTGATAGAACTCAATCTAAAATTCTGGACTTGGATAAGAAAAAAGACTTCATTCAGAAATATGTCCACAATGTCTTTGCCGAAGTTGGTGTTTCAAGACGTGGCGGTCTTATCCAGCATAATATTTCTCTCATAGTCAGCGGAAATACTGACGGGTTTGGAGTACTTGGCGTTAAGGCTCAGTACATGTTAAGCGATCAGTTCGGACTCGATTTCCGAGTAATGAAAGGTTTTGGCCTGGATGCTAAGAAACAGCCCTATCGTACTGATTCTTATATCGTATTCTCGCCAATACTCCGGATTAACTATTGACAGCAATTCATTGGGAGGGAACGCTTGTTCCCTCCCATTTTTTTTATTTTTCCAATGAGTAACATGAAACGAGTTTTGCAAATTCTTGGTGCTGTAGTGTGTTTTGCTACATTGGTCGGCGCCCAGAGTTCTCTGTCGGATGCTTATCTTAAAGTGCAAAAAAAACTGTTTGCAGATAAAAAATATCTCAATGTTTTCTATGTTTCTTATCAGCCGTCAGCCGAAGACGTAAAATCACTTACCAATATCCCTAAATCTGAAAAAACCGGTTCAGTTTCCTTTCGTTCCAAAGAAAATGTGACTTATCAGATTTACTTTTTGAGGGAAAATTTCGAAATGGATTCGGTGACACTTCTTACAGTGAAGCAAATTGAAGACAAAGCAGCTTCGAGCGAGTCATTCTTTGGGCAGACTACAACCGCCAATACCATTGACACCATTACGATCCTTTCTTTTGGTGATTTGCAAGATCTGTATTTTGCAGATAACCCTGCATATTCCTTTCTGTTTCAAAAGGTGGCTGAGATTCAGAAAAGAGATGAAGCCGGTTCCATCCTTGGCATTTCACTCAGTGAACATGCGAGCAGAAGCAAGGGAATAACAAGTCCCGATAATATAGACTTTCTGAATTATATGCGGACAAATGGCATCCACAGATATCCGGTTATTCAGGCTGAAGCTCAGAAAAAAACCAGTTCCAGAAGGAAGGCTGTTTCGGCAGAGTCAAGCGCAACTGAATTTCAGGTGGACGCTAGTTTTTCTCATTTGAGTTTCTTTCACAAATCGATGGAGCTTGGCTTTGGCTCCATCAGTGCCGAACTGGGTGTAGGAGCCCGTGACCTTAATCAGGTGCCTTGGAAAACAATGGCGCTTAATGTAGGTGTCCGTTCACTAATTATTATTTCAAACGGACCCTCACAGAACATCCGCAGGGATTTAATACTCGACGCCAAGATTATGGGACGCATCCGCGTCAATACCTATAATCTTTCAGGTAATCTGCCTTTCGTTTTTGGCGAAAAGCCATCGTTGAATGTTGGGTCCGGCCTTATTGTTGATGTTGCCGGAACCCGAACATTTGGACTGCCGTTTTTTAATCTCTATTTGGCCACCGGAAGCAACAATGTTGAGAAACCCTACGCCTCTTTTGGCCCAGCCGACAGCTCAACGGCTTATTTTACTTTCAAACAGTGGGAGGCGTCTTGGTCGTTTTATTGGAACTCGAACGAAGACCGCTTGGTCCGGTATCGTATGGATATTGGTGCCGGTAATTACGATGTCTATAAAGCTGTATATGCAAAAACTCCAGGAGCAACAACAAAAGAGCTCGTGTACAATAAAATTAAACCTCTCCTGGCCTTTAACATCAACTTTGCACCGCAAAACATTGAATTTATGGGCATTGGAACCCGCTTTTACGATAATGTCCTTGCATTGAATCTTTGGTTGAAACTGCTTGAATTTGATGACCAGCACACCATTCGGTTGGAGACAACATATTATACTGCTCCCATGTTCCGGAGTCCATATCCTTGGGAAGCACAAGGCGGTAATTCGATTGTTCAAGTCAGATACCGCTACGGAGTCCATTGAGAGGAATGACGCATATGAAAAAAATACTACTCGTTCTATTTGTTCTCTGTGCCGCATCTTTTGCACAGAATGCTGTTTCCAAGGATTCGCGTTTGGTTAGAATTGAAAAGATTTATCGCAATCTGGAGTATAACACTACTTCCTTCAATGACCTGAAACAGACGTGGATTGTAACTGACCCGGTATTCGTGCGCGAAATATTCAACAAATTTGTTGTGCACAATGCACTGAAGTTGGGGGGCAGAAAACCAACTGTGACCGAAATTGAAGCAAATGCCGAATCCATTTATGAAGGTGATGTCTTCATTGATTTGCGCAAGCGTTTTTACGATGATGAAGTGGAGATGATAAGGTTCTTCAAAGAACACCGGAATTTCCAGGACACCTCGGATTACTTTTTTGATCCCATTTTTGACTATGTTTCAATCCGCGATATATTGGGCGAAAAGCTCTACAACGATTTGAAATCGCAGGCCTATGCATTGAATGATATAACCAAAACTTCTTTCGATTATAAACCTGCTTATAATTTTGATATATATCTCCATTTGCTTGACCCGGAAGTAATGTTTTGGAATGCCACTACCAACAACCGTAACAAATATCTTGTATCCGTTTTTGGAAAATGGGGCACCGACCGCACCGGTCTTCCCGGCTGGTATGCTTCCGATTACATTATGGGCTTCAAACTTCAGTATGAAGACTCGCTCGTCAATAATAAGGAAGAGATCACCTATAGCGGTGAGTTTGGTGTCGGAATTCCTGCTGCGCAACCTGATCTTGGTGTCGACACGAATTTTTCGGGAAGAAAACTGAAACATTCAGGAACTCCTCTCTATATGAAATTTGTCGGAAAGCCTTTTAAATCCGTTTGGGAACCTATTGAAGACATGGAATTGCAGGCAGCAATACAGTTTTCGATTGGAACGCAAAATGCCGCCGATTTCAATCTGCCAATGTTTTCAACATTCTATTCCACGCGAAATTATTTTGATTTCTTTTTTAAACAGAATAATATTACCCGGCTTTCAGATTTCGGCAATTTGGGGGCAGGTTTTGGCGTCTCTGCGTTTGATACGAAGTTTTATCAGATTGTTCCCGGCGCCACCTCACCAAGGCTAATAAACGGTCCTACAAAAAATGGATTTAAGTATGCTTTGAACACTGAGGCAACGCTCTCGAATGAGGGAAGTGTTCTCAGTCATAATCTTACCTTGCAGTTGAATTATAATTTTTCCGAGAAGCTTGTTTTGTTCGGTGTTAAATTCAGTGCGATGGTTTCAAACACGGTGGGTTTTGATATCAGGATTGTTTCTCCCATTCTTGCCGGCGCCAGTGTGATTCCGGCTTACCGGTCGGATACCTATCTGGTATTCTCACCTATTATAAGGATCAATTACTAGAATCCGGAATACCGATCAATTTAACTGCTTTTACAGTGCCTGGGGCGCTTCAACGTGCTTCAGGCATTTTTTTTGTCAATAATCTTAAATGCACAAAAAACGAAATCTGTTTTGCGGATTACCCGCTTGCAAAGAAACTCTCATACACCATCGGGAAATATGCAGCTGTAGGGTTGATGACAAATGCTCTGAGTCTTAGCTTGTGATTGGACAGAGCGAAATTTGTTTGTAGAATCAATGTCGACCCTCCAAAAAAAATTCTGATGTGAGAGGTAACCTTTCTGAAGTGGCTGAGCCATCTTGCAGAGGGGACATTCCTCCATTCAACTTCAGCATCCGCATCAAAACCATCCGGTTATTGCTTGCATTTCAGCCTCTCAAAACCGCAGTTCGGACACTCCCTTTTCACATTCAGTTCAAATCTTGTTTAAGCACACGTATCCCTGCATTACATTTGTTCCAGAATTATCACGGAAAAGTATACATATGAAAAAGAAAATAGTGCTTTGGAGCATCGTGGGATTGCTCATAATAGTTATTACTGCTGTTTTGGCGAACAATAAGAACATCGTAAACAGTCGGGTTGCCAAAGATACAATAACCGCCTATCCGGTTAATATAGCTGAGGTAAAACGGGAAATGGTTGCCCGGAACGCTGATTATGTGGGGACTACGGTTCCCATAAGTGATATCGAATTGCTCTCCGAGACGCAAGGACGGGTGCTCACCGTAAAAATTGCCAATGGGATGAAAGTGAACAGGGGCACTCTTATTGCACAGTGCGATGATGAAATGATGAGGGCGCAATATAAACTTGCAGAATTGGCTCTTGAGAAAACAAAGAAAGATCTGCAACGCTATGAAAACCTTTTTGCTGAAGGGAATTATTCAATTGCCGATGTTGAGAATGCCCGCCTCAGTGTCCGAAATGCCGACGCCCAGTTCATTATTGCCAAAAAATCACTTGAAAATACCAGAATCACCTCTCCTGTCTCAGGAACACTGACTAACCGATATATAAATACTGGAAGCACAGTTGCGCTGGGGACGCCCATTGCAAATATTGTGGACATATCCCGTCTGAAAGTAAATTTTTGGGTTCCGGAAAAGGATATCAAACACATAGTGCTCAACTCGCGCGTTACGATCACTACAGAGGTTAATCCCGGAAAAGAATTTTTTGGACACGTTACCAGTGCTGGAATAAAAGCGGATAATGCCCATAATTATCCTGTAGAGGTGACACTTGATAATGCAAATGGGGCGCTAAATGCTGGCATGTTCGTAAAAACGCATTTGCAGTTCACCGAAAAAGAGGAAAGCCTTGTCATTCCCCGGCAGGCATTCCTCGGCAGTCTGCAGGAAGCAAAGGTGTTCATCGTAGAGAATGGAATTGCTCATGCAAGAAAGATCACAGTTCTTGGCAGTCAGGGAGAATCCATTATGGTCACCGGAGATATTCGTGCAGGGGAACGCGTCGTAATTAGTGGTCAAAACAACCTTGAAGAGGGTACTCAGGTGTTTATACGTAATGCAGCAAAATAAGGAGCGAGAAATAATAATGTCAATAACCGAATTATCCATAAAGCGCCCTACTCTGATCATTGTTCTTTTTCTGTTCCTGATCGTGCTGGGCACTATCAGCTACTTAAAGCTAAATTATGAATTGATTCCCGATATCACTCCCCCCATGATGAGCGTTACAGTAATATATCCGGGCGCATCACCGAAGGAAGTTGAAACGTCAGTTACTAAGATTATTGAAGAATCAGTAAATAACATTGAGAAGATCAAACGGGTTACTTCCTATTCACAGGAATCCGTTGGACTCCTCTTCGTGGAATTCTCCCAATCAGCTAATGCAGCAGTGGCACTCCAGGAGGTGCAGCGCCGGGTTAACGAAGTGCTTTCAAAACTTCCAAAGGAATGTGAAATCCCTGTTGTTTCAAAGTTTTCCATCAATGAGATGCCTGTCCTGCGGATCGCAGCGTTGAGTGAAATGCCGGAACGTGAATTCCACGAATTCATGAAAGACAACGTGAAGCCGCGCTTAGCAAGGCTTGATGGCGTTGGTAATGTAACTCTGTTTGGCGGTGAAGAGCGGGAAATAAAGATCAATGTTCGACGCGACAAACTCCAAAGTTATCATCTTTCAATTCTGGAAGTGCTTGAAACTATCAAGAAAGCAAACTTTGACTTTCCGGCGGGACGGGTGAAAGATGAAAATGGGCAATACACGGTGCGTCTTACGGGGAAACTGAATTCTGTCGATGCAATTCGCAACATAATTATCAGGGATAGCAAGGAAACTGGGAAGCTTCGTGTGGGTGATATTGCAGAGGTTCAGGATGGGGTTAAGGAAACTGTTGCCTTCAGCCGGTTAAACAAAAAATCCGCTTTGGCTGTTTTTATACAGAAGCAAACCGACGCCAACACAGTGGCGGTTGCTGAACTTGTAAAAAAGGAATTGCGAAGTATTGAGCAGGAATATGAGAAAACAAAGCTCCGGTTCGATGTTGCTCAGGATGCTTCAGTGTTCACTATGGAATCCGCTAACGCGGTGAAATTTGATCTGTTATTTGCCGTCTTTCTGGTGGGGCTGGTGATGATGCTGTTTTTACACAGCCTGCGTAACTCAATCATCATAATGGTAGCAATTCCATGCTCGCTCATATCAACATTCATCGCCATGTACGCATTTGGTTTTACGCTTAATATCATGACATTGCTGGCCCTTTCACTGGTTATAGGTATCCTTGTTGATGATTCTATTGTCGTTCTTGAAAACATATATCGGCATCTGGAAATGGGAAAGGACAGGAAAACTGCATCAATTGAAGGCAGAAATGAAATAGGATTTACGGCACTCTCGATCACTCTGATTGATGTTGTGGTGTTTTTACCACTCGCGCTGATAGGTGGTATGATCGGAGATTTGGTAAGGCAGTTCGCTCTGGTTATCGTTGTTGCCACCTTGCTGAGCCTCTTGGTGTCGTTCACGGTTACTCCAATGCTTGCTTCACGCTTCTCCAAAAGTGAAAAGCTAAATAAAGGGACGCTGTCTGGGGGGGTCGCTGTCTGGTTTGAGAACCTGTTCGACTCCTTCGGCAAACTTTATGCTCAGCTATTGACAAAGGCCCTCCGGAATAAGATACTGGTTGTGTCGATGGCAACAATTTTGCTTATTGGTTCTGTCGCGCTAATTCCACTGGGTTTTATTGGAAGTGAATTTCTCTCTCCTGCGGATAAGGGAGAGTTGTCGGTTATTCTCGAACTTAAACCGGGTGCACGACTGGAAGAAACCAATGAAGTGGCAAGAATGGTTGAACAACAATTGCTTGCCCGTGCCGATGTGAAGAAAGTGTTGACTAACGTGGGCTCTTCTGAGGAGGGATTTATTGGTATGTATTCCAATAATATTGCTGAATTAATAGTCACGTTGGTTCCAAAAGAAAAGCGGACAAAAAGCGTTACTGAAGTTGGCGAAGAGTTCAAGGCGATGGTTCGTGATATTCCCGGGGTGAAGCCGCGTGTTGCTCCCATTATGATTTTTGGAACCACTGATATGGCCCCGGTCGCGGTAGGGATCAATGGGTCCGATATCGCGAATGTTGAAACTGCTGCAGATAAAATAATGGGAATAATGAAGAAGATTCCGGGGACGAGTGATGTTATGAAGTCCAGCGAAACAGGGAAACCGGAACTCCATGTACAGATAAATCGGGAAAAAATGGCGGCTCTTGGTCTGAGCCTGGATCAGGTCGGGGCTGAGCTCCGGGTTGCGCTTACCGGAGACAATAGTTCAAAATTTCGCGATGGTAACTCAGAATATGATATCCGAATAATATATGATGAGTTTGATAAAAACGATCCGGTCGCGGTTAACAAAATATCGTTTCCCAACATGAGAGGGGAACAGGTGTTCCTAAGTCAGTTTGCTGACGTCCAACTGTCCTCAGGACCAAGCAAGCTCGAGCGGAAATACAGGAATAATTCCATTACCGTTACGTCAAGGGCTATTGGCCGGCCAGCAGGTGATATTGGTGAAGATATTAAAAAGGAGATCGCTAAATTGGATATGCCATCGGGTATACAGATCACCTATGAAAATGATCTGGAAAATCAGGAAGACGCCTTTGGCAGCCTGGGTTTCGCGTTCCTTTCTGCTATCATTTTTGTCTATCTTATTTTGGCGGCTCTGTATAACTCCTTTATTTATCCCTTAACCATACTTTTCACCATACCATTGGCAATAATTGGCGCAGTATTGGGGCTGGCGCTCACTATGAACAGTATCAATATTATGACGCTTTTGGGAATGATCGTGCTTGTTGGGTTGGTCGGAAAGAACGGGATATTGCTCGTTGACCGGACTAACCAGAACCGTGCAAATGGAATGAATATTATGGATGCATTGGTGGAAGCTGCCCGGGTAAGACTTCGCCCGATTTTAATGACTACAGCTACTTTGATCTTCGGTGTGCTTCCCATTGCTCTTTCCAAAGGCGCAGCGAATGAAATGAAATCCGGGCTTGCTGTCGTCCTCATCGGAGGATTGACCAGTTCTCTTTTACTGACATTGATTCTCGTTCCCGTAATATATATCTATGTCGACCGAATGCAGACCTGGTTATTGAAAATTAAAACATGGATACTGCGTCTCGCGGGCGCCAAATTTTCATTGAAGGCATACAGCAAAGTGCCAACAATAATACTATTATTTTTGCTATCTGGTTTCGTCCTCACAGGAACCGCGCAGCCCTTGCCACTTTCGATGAATGCGGCGGTGAAGAGAGGGCTTGAAAATAATTCAGGAATTAAGATCGCAGACTTTTCACGAGTGCAATCAGAAAAAAAGGAACAGGAAGCTTTTGGAGCTCTGCTTCCTGAGGTATCTGCCGAGGGAACCTATGTTCGAAATCTAAAATTGCCGGTTATGTTTCTTCCCGGCGATTTTTTCGGTCAGCCGACCAGTCCAAGTATCCCAATTGAAATAGGAGAGAAGAATACCTATGAAGGGACGCTCAAACTTCAGGTGCCATTGTATAATGCGGGCATCTATCCGGGAATCAGGGCCGCTCATTCCGAAGTGTTGATGAATTCCGAAAACCACAGGAATACTCAGGTAATCACCGCCAATGAAATTAAAAAGACCTATCTGCAGGCGCTTGTTTTGAAACAACAGATTTTGTTGATGCAGCAAAGTCTATCTCGCGCGAAACTGCGGTTGAAAGATGTAAGAAACCTGTTCATACAGGGGTTAACGGCAGATGTTGATACACTGACGGCATATATTGGCATACAAAACATATTGCCCCAAATGCTGAAACTGCAAAATGCTGAGGAGAACTCTATGAGGATGCTGGCATACCTGATGGGAGAATCGAAGCCTGATTTTGTTTTGACAGATTCGCTTGGATTGCCGGCAGATCCCGATTCCCCAAATGAAGAACAGGCCATACTGACAGCAGAAACTGGCAGAGCAGACCTCAGGATGTTAGAGCATGGGATTTCCGTAGCCGGTGAAATGGAAAACGCCGCATTTGCTGCTCATCTGCCATCGCTCAGTGCTTTTGGCAGTGTTAAAATCGAAACTCAGAATAAGGAACTGAATGTATCCGATTACAAATGGCAAACCAGCTCGCTTGTTGGTTTGCAGATTACAGTTCCCATCTTCTCCGGTTTCAAAACGCAGGCAAAAGTTGAGGAGGCTGCCATTGAACGGAAGAAACTGGAAGAGCAGTTAAACAACCTTCACGGATATCTCAATATTGAAGTGCGTGCTGCTGTCAATGCAAGAGATGAAGCGAAAAAGAGTCTGGAAATTCAGAGACAAAACATTACTTTAGCAGAGAGAAACTATGTGCTTCTTCAAAGCAGATTCAGAAGTGGACTTGCGAAACTGAGCGATTTATTGGATGCCGAAATGGTGTTGCATGGCGCCAAAATGAATCTCTATACGGAAGTCTTTAATTTTCTGGTTGCACAGGCCGATGTTGAAAAATCGTTGGGCCGCTTTTAATGCAGTCGTTTTGTTGGATAAAAATTTTATATGTCCCTGGCAACTCTTTTTAGGCTTAATGTTATATAACCAGGAATCCAAAGGCCTGATAACGAAATTAAACATGAATGAATGATATGAAAACCAGGCAAATGCGTTTTGTTGAATGGAAATGGACACTCGGAAAGAAAGTTTCTTTGGTTGTTGCAATCACTTTTCTGGCATATGGCTTTTTCTTTATGCTATTTCCCGAACACGTTTTTGATATTCACTTCCGGGTTAAAAATGCATACGCTCTCGTGCTGCTTGACATTGCTACCCTCAGTTTTAGTGCTTTGCTTACCTGGGAACTGAATGCGCTCTTTATTCAATATCTGGATAAAAGGCTTCGCTGGGAAAGTCGTCCGTTGCTCCGTTTTTTCGTACAAATAAAGGTCACATCCATTTTGGCCTATGTGATCATTGCATCGGGAATGATCATAAATGCCCGTCTGTCTTTTTCTGTTTGCCCGGAGCTGCTAACAATCTTCAGTGGCTTGCGAACTGAAATGCTGGAGCAAAGAATATTTCTTTTCTTTCTGTGCATCCTGTTTATCTTTCATGGAGTCTATTTCAGTGGTTTATTCTATCGCCGGTGGATAATTTCCGTTTTGGAAGCAGAGGGGATAAAACGGGAAAACCTGCATGCACAGCTTCACACGCTGCAAAATCTTGTTAACCCTCATTTTGTATTTAACAGCCTGAACACCCTCACTGCGATAATTGAAGATGACCAGAAAGTAGCTGTTCAATACGTGCAGCGTCTTGCCAGTTTCTATCGCTATCTCCTGCAACGACAGACGGAACATCTGGTTTTGCTTGATGATGAGTTGCATTTCGTGGAGTCATACATCTATCTGCAAAAAAAACGATTTGGTGAAAATATGATTGTTGATATACGGTTGGATGAAGAAGTGAAAAAGAAATTTTTGCCGACCTATGTCCTGCAAATTTTGCTTGAGAATGCACTCAAACACAATATTATTTCTTCTGCGCAACCATTGAAAATTTCAATCTCTGCAAAGGATGCAGACTCAATAATTGTGCAGAATAATTTGCAGAGGCGCACTTCAATTGGACAATCAACCGAAAAAGGACTGGATAATATCCGCAACCGATACCACATTTTAGGCGATGAGAATATTCAGGTGCTCGAGACATCTGATTCTTTTAGCGTGACGGTACCTTTATTTAATGAACGGATGTACGATGACTATTCTCATAATTGAAGACGAACAGCCGGCTGCAAAGCGTCTTAAAAAACTTCTTGCTGAAATCGACAGCTCATTTGAAATCCTTGGAGTTGCCGAAAGTGTTTCCGCGTCCGTGGAATGGTTCAGGCAAAATGCATTGCCTGATGTTGTTTTAATGGACGTTCAACTTTCAGATGGCTTGAGCTTTGAAATTTTTGAGTCGGTTGAGGTTACTTGCCCCATCATTTTTACCACGGCATTTGACGAGTATGCTATAAGGGCTTTTCAGGTGAACAGCGTTGATTATCTGCTGAAGCCTATTGAAACGGAAGCATTGCGCAAAAGTCTGCAAAAGTTCATGAATTTGCGGGAGCAGTTTGTGAAGGAGTATGCGCAGGAAGATCTTCTGAGGCTACTCGCCGGCATGCAGCAGCATCGCCCGGTATATAAAAACCGGTTCCTGGTGAGAAGTGGCCAGTCATTTATTAAAATTAATACAGCCGAATGTGCGTATTTCTACGTGTCGAATAAAGTGACCTATCTGGTCACGTACGCGACAAAAAAACACTTGATTGACTTTACGCTGGAGGAATTGGAAGAACAGCTAAACCCAGATGCTTTCTTTCGGGTTAACCGGCAGTTTATTCTTAATATCGATGCAATTACAAATATCCAAACCTATTTTAGCGGGAAACTTAAACTGCAAACCAACCCCAAAGCCGAAGAGGAAATTACCGTAAGCCGTCTCCGCGCACCAGAATTTAAGGTCTGGCTGGAAGGGTAGAATCGTTTTCCTCTGAAATATTAACTTTATTGTTAAATTTACTCCAACAAATATTCATTTTATCTACGGAAATATTGACAATGAAATACTATGCTTTGCTTATTGTTGCGGTGTTTTTTCTGGCTGGCTGCTCCGGCAAAAAGGAAACCCCTATTCCTCAAATCTCAGCCTTTTCACTTAATTTAGGATCTTTTTCTCTTGACTCCGGTTGGGAAATTGATGCAAGTGTGCAAGTTAAGGATTTTGCCATGCAGCAGCAGGGCGATCTGTATAAGGCAAGCTTTTCCTATGTTGTTGCATTAACAACGCCGGATGGGAAAAAAATTGAAAAAATTAATTCCGGGGTGTCGGTAAAAGAGCAAAAGGAGAAACCGGATGATGCACAAATTGAAATCCAGTTTAATCTGGACAGCACGTACAAACCGGGAACCTATTCCGTGAGCATCGTGATTACCGATGAGCTTACGAAGAAAACGACCACGATCACGAAACCGATATCCGTGGAATAATCTGTAGCCGTTTATGAACAAGCCCAAACTTATTATTACTGGAGGCTCTGGACTTCTCGGTCAGTATCTGAATGGTATTCTCAATGAAGACTATGATATTTTGACGTTTTATCGAAGTAACCCGGCCAATTGTCTGGCATTTCATCATGCCCAAGTTGATATTACCGATTTTGCCCGGCTTCTCGAGGTCTTAAGGGAGTTTAGACCTGAATTTGTTATTCATTGTGCTGCTGTCTCCAACCCCAACAAAGCCGATCTGCTGTCTTCTGCTGACGTGAACCGGGCAAATGTGCTTGCCACAGAGCTGATTGCAAAAGAATGCGAAAAGCTGGGTGCTGGAATGCTCTATACATCAACTGACCTTGTCTATGCAGGCTACAGAGGCTCCTATCTCAAAGAGGACGCTAAACTGGTACCTTTGTCGCTTTATGCTGAAACGAAGCTGATGGGCGAGGTGAAGATAAAAGAAGTTCTCGGAAAATTTATCATTGTGAGGACTCCTCTCCAGTTTGGAGCAGGATATAACGGCACAACAAACAATTTCCAGGAAATGGTAAGGAGATTTGTTAAGGGAGAAAAGGTGAAACTCTTCTCCGATCAATTTCGCACACCGTTGGCAGTCCGGGAATCTGCGCGGATAATAAAAGAACTGCTTTCTAAGCCGGTTTTTGGCGAAGTTGTGAATATGGGCTGTTCACGCAGGGTATCCCGCGTGCAACTGGGTGAATTGGCTTGTGCGAGCGGAGGGTTTTCAACAAATTTGATAGACAGCTGTGTTATGGATGATGCACCCGGAATAATACAGGTTGCCGATGTTTCTCTGGATATTTCCAAACTCCGGTCGTTTGGAATTGAACCGGAAGAGCTTGAGATGATGGTTGACCTTGAAGTTAAAGAAATTGTGAAAAGTATAAATGGCTGAGAGTGGATTATAATGATCAAAACAGTGAAACTTCCTGGTGGAGCAGAATATTCAATTGGCAAAATTGTGTGTGTGGGCAGGAATTATGCCGAACATGCAAAAGAGCTTGGGAATGAAGTCCCCGAGAATCCCATTTTGTTTCTTAAACCGCCGTCGGCCCTGACTTTTGATAACGGGGAGATCATATACCCCGCGTTTTCGCAGAAGATGCACCACGAAGTGGAACTGGTGCTTTTAATTGGCAAAGACATCGTGTCAGCAACTCACGTTGAAGCAAAGAACGCAATAGCCGGTTATGCAGTTGGCCTTGATATGACATTGCGTGATGTTCAGGATGAGGCCCGTTCACAGGGAAAGCCATGGACGGTTGCCAAAGGGTTCGATACATCTGCTGCTGTCTCCACTTTTATTGCGGCCTCGCACGTCGATGATATTTCGACGAAGGAAATAGCGCTGGAGATTAACGGTGCGGTGAAGCAAAGAGAAAGGCTGAGCCAAATGATATTCTCACCTGAACATCTGGTGTCCTTTATCTCCTCAAGAATGAAACTTGAAGAGGGCGACCTGATCTATACCGGCACACCCAAAGGCGTCGGCCTTGTACAGCGTGGTGACGTGATCAGCGCACGGATACAGGATGTGGGTGAGTTGAAGGTGAAAGTCGTCTGAACCACGGTTGCTTAGCACTATCAGGCTGTCTAAAAAGTCAAATTTTGAATTTCTATCCGTGGAAATCCGTGTCATCCGCGTGCCATTTTCTTCTTTTAATACATCTTATGGGGATATATTTATGGAAAACCATAATGCGGAGCCCCATCATTCCCCGTATGATCTGCGTTTGTTGAATTTATTTTATTAGCATCATCTTCTTCATCTCCGAAAACGATCCCGCGCGGAGTTCATAAAAATATACACCGCTGGGTAACTCTGTTGCATTGAACGTTGCTTCATGGCTGCCGGACTGCTTTACCTCGTTCACCAAATCAACAACTTCCTTGCCAAGAATATCATATACTCGAAGAGATACTTTTCCCTCGGTTGCCACGGTATAATGAATGGTTGTATATGGATTGAACGGATTTGGATAATTCTGTTCCAATGCAAATTTTGTTGCTTTCATCCTCGGCTGTGTTCCGGCATCAGTGAATGCTGCGTAGGTGTAAATGCCAATATCATCCAAATACCAGCCGTCCTTCTCGGTTGCGGCATCTGTCCTGAGTTCAAATCGCAGCTTGATTGATTTACCGGTATAGGCGGAAAGATTAATGTCTTCCGTTACCCAGTTCGTTTTCTGTCCATCATATATTGGCATACCGGGGGTGGTTTGTTTGCTTCCGGCAAGCCCGGATGCGGCTTTGGTATATTGTCCGGCTAGCGCAGTCCAGCTGCTCCCGTTATCTGTTGAGATCAACAGCACGCCGCAATCCCATTGACTCTCGATATCGAATTTAGTCTTGAACGAAAGATGCGGATTCGCAAGGCCTGCAAGGCTGACTGGATTTGTCATTGTCATGGCAACAGTTGCATTTGCGGCATAGGCGCCGCTCTTGCTGTCCGTGTAGCATGAGTTGGGAGACGCAAACGTTGCATTTGTGGTGTCCCATTTGTTTGTTGCCGGGTTTGCTGAAACGGTCCAATATTTTGAGATGCTGTTGGCCGAATCATAAAAGGCATAAACAGGTTTTCCCAGAGTGATGGAGATGGTGTCGGTTGCCATCACAATGGAATTTGTTTTGGTCGCCAGTACAAACCGGATGGTCTCCGTTTGCAAGGCAGCAGCTGAGATTTTTATAGCAAACAGATTGGGAGAAGGGTTAAGCGTCCTTGCCGGAATTGAATCGATGTTTACCAATGCGTTCGCAAAAGAAGCGGAGTTGCTCAACGTGGTTAATTGTAAGCTGATGTTCCTGCCGGTTGCAAGCCCTTTGTTTTTCAGCTGTACAGACATTACTATGCTGTCGCCCGGACTGAAATAGGGTTTATTGAAACTGACCTTGTTGATTGCAATATAATCCCCGGTCACCCAGGCGTAGTAGAGATTGGGCATCAGGTTTTCCTGTGCAATGGGAATGATCCTGTCCTGCTCAGGCCAAAAACCGTCTGTTTCACCGCCAACTTCAGGCGTCATTGAAAGTATCTTCCCCCGTGAGGAGGTGTCGCCATCGTACATGAAATCGTCGCTGTTGCCTCGTGTTGAATAACCCACCGCATCCATGTCGAGACCCAGGAAATATCCGTTGTATGCCACCATATCCGAACCAAACTCGCGGAACAACACTGAATCCGGGGTTTCGTGCGGAAGGGCGCCGTAAGGATAGATGAGCAGATTGCTATAGGTGTGATAATTGAGTGCAGTCCGGAATATCATCAGGGCAACAAAATCTCTGATAGCCTGCGTCTCGGGCTCCGAAAAGGGTTCCTTCCCGCGATAGGTTTCATCGGCCGGGAGTGCACTGCTTCCTCCGTTGGCTGCGTCCCAGTAGGTCAGCGGTCCATAATTTCTGTTCAGATCAACTCCATAATTGCCATTACCGCTGTTAACACGGTTCTTGCGCCACATGCCGCCGCCTGCTGCGTTTGATGAACGGTTATATTCATAGCCATCCGGATTGACAACGGGAACAAACCACATCTCCCGGTTATCAACCAGGTATTTAACCGATGGATTTGTGGCATAGTTCTCCAGCAGATAATACATATAATAGAGAACGGTCATCATTCCTTCGGGCTCGCGCGCGTGGTGCAGCGCGGTATAAAGTATCTGCGGGGCGGTGCCGTCCGCATCGGGGTTCTTTGCAATTTTAACTGCATAAATTGGTCGGCCTTCAACCGAGGTTCCAATGGTTTCTTTGACCGAAATAAGATTGGGAAAATTCATCCGCATGGAATCGAGTTGTGCTGTAACTTCATCAAACGTATAATAACCACCCATGGACCCATAGCCAAAATACTCCACTCCATATTTTGCCTTGCTTTCTGCCTTGCGCAACTGTTTGTCCTGTGCTGAAAGCTGCGGAAGGTTTTTAAAATAATCGTTCCAACTGTTGATCAGCACGTCGACTTTATAAGGAAGTGTTTGCAGTTTTTGGAATTCTTTGTCACTCACGAACAGTATAAGCTCGTTTTGTTTGGTACTGATGCAATGTTCAAGATCATACTGCAGCGAGCATAGAAGGCGGGCATCTTCCTTTGGATTTGTTAAATGGATTTTAACCTTTTTGTAATCCTGTGCGGAAAGTGAAATGCCCAGGAATATGATGACGGAGAGAAGAATTTTTTTGATCATAATATGTGCCGGATTAAAAGGAGAAATAATTATACTGCCCTGCTAACTTACGTGACCCATGCACGTAAGCCGTGATCATTCGCCAGTGTGTGGAGACCGGTTAAAAAAATCCCGCCCGCATTGCTACGAGCGGGATCATTTCTATTTTACGAAAACCCTGAGAAAGAACGATTGTTCTACTGCAGAATTTCTTCAATCTTGCTGAACAGGTCTTCAATCTTCACATCAAAGCGTTCACCGGTCTTGCGGTTTTTCACTTCGACTTTGTTCTCTGCCAGTTTCTTCTCGCCGGCAATAACCTGCACCGGCATTCCGAGAAGATCAGCATCATTAAATTTGAATCCGGCTGTAGCATCAACACGGTCGTCGAAAAGAACTTCATACTTTGTTGAGAGCATATCATAGAGTTTATTGCATGAATCCTGCATGCTCTCTTTGCGCAGGCTCAAACCAATCAGGTGAATGTGGAACGGTGCAAGTGCCTTGTTCCAAACAATTCCGCGTTCGTCGTGATGCTGTTCAATGAAGCAGGCAATAACGCGTTCAACGCCAATGCCATAGCTTCCCATGATGAGCGGATGTTCGTTCCCGGCTTCATCGGCAAACAAAGCGCCCATTGCCGCGGAGTATTTGGTCCCCAGTTTGAATATGTGACCCAATTCAATTGAGGTGAATACACCCAGTTCTTCTTGGCAGCGAGGGCATTTCTCCCCGCTCTTCACGGTGCGCAGATCAAGGTATTCAACGTTTTTCACGTCACGTTCCAGATCAATGCCGCCAACGTGATAATCGTTTTTGTTGGCACCGCTGAAAAGGTTGTTGCCGCCTTTGAGTCGCAGATCGGCAATTATCCTGCCGGAATAACCCACTGGCCCAATTGAGCCGGCATCGGCTCCGGAAATTTCTTTCAGTTCATCCGGATGCGCGGGACGAAACCCGGAGGGGAACAACTTCTCCAGTTTTGTTTCGTTCACCTCATCGTTGCCGCACATGAGCACAAGTATCGGGCCATCAGGGGTGATATAAACCCGTGATTTTGCGCATTGAGATTCGTGAATGGAAAGGAATGCGCAGAGCTCATCAATTGATTTCACGTTTGGTGTTGAAATTTCATAAACCGATTTCGACTCGTTATCATGTCTTGCGGAGATTGCACCTGATGTTGCAACCTCAACGTTGGCTGCATAGCCGCATGATTTGCAGTGTGCAACAGTGTCTTCGCCGGCATCGGATTGCACCATAAATTCCTCGGAGCCCGAGCCGCCCATTGCACCGCTGGATGCACCAACAATAAAAAACTCGAGTCCGCAGCGTTTGAAAATTGTTTTATAGGCGCCGTCATGCAGTTTGTAGGAAATGTCCAGATTTTCTGCTGACGTATCAAATGAATAAGCATCTTTCATAAGGAACTGACGACCGCGCAAAACACCGCTGCGGGGCCGTGGTTCGTTTCTGAACTTTGTTTGGATCTGATACCATATCTGTGGCAGATCTTTATACGTGTTAAGTGCTTTCCTTGCGTGAAAAGTCATAATTTCTTCGTGCGTGGGTGCAAGCACATACTCCCGGTTCTTGATGTGGAACATGTTATCGCCGAACGCTTCAACGCGTCCCGTCTCTTCCCATATCTCAATTGGATTCAATGCAGGTAAGTGAAATTCCTGGCCGCCGATAGCGTTCATTTCCTCACGGATAATTTCAGTTACTTTCTTTACTACCCGGTAACCGAGCGGCAAAAATGAATAAATACCTGCGCCAAGGGTACGTATTAGACCGGCGCGTAACATGAGTACATGGCTGGGCACCGCGGCATCATTCGGTGTTTCCTTTAGAGTGGGTATGAATTTCTTACTCTGACGCATAATTTTCCAATAAAAGATTAATAAAAAACAAAAATACAATAATCTTGGGAGGGGGGCAAAAACAAATGATTATGGGTATCTGACTATTTTATGCTGCCAAATCCATTACTGGGGCCTATGGAAAAGCCATGTTGCTGACACACGCATCTATTCACTGCCACTAGATGGACAATTTACTGATCTTCTTCGGAAATAGTGGCGGGCTATGCTTACCAACTATACCATGGGCCGATCAAAACTTCGGGAACATCACCGTTGTCATTTCCTCGCTCATGTTCCATAGTTTCAATCTGATTTCGTCGTCATTGGCAAGCGGGGATGCAATTGCCGGTTTTTCCCTCGCGAAATATTCGCCGGTTATGCCCTCAACCTCTTTTGCTGTTGCCAAATAGACTGATGTGGCTGCACCTTCCTCAACGCTGGCTCCTTCAATGGCGAATCCTGCCTTCAACAGTTTTGTTCCCACTACTCCGGGATGCAGTGAATTAACGGTAATGCCTTTCCCTTTGAGCCGGATGGATAACTCTTTGGTAAAGAGAACGTTAGCCAGTTTTGAGAGTGCGTAGGCGTTATAGGGGTCAAATTGTCTTTCGGCATTCAGATTGGTGAAATCCGGCTTTGCATTCAAGTGCACCATTGAACTTACGTTGATTATTCTTGCGGGTTTGTTCTTTGCCAACAGGGGCAGCAGTTTCAACGTTAGGGCAAAAGGGGAGAGATGGTTAACCTCGAACGTTGTTTCGAATCCATCCGCAGTAAGTGTTTTATGTTTCATGTACACACCTGCGTTATTGATCAATATATTCAGTGTGGGAAATTTTTGCATTACACGTGTGGCGAATTCAAACACCTCACGGAGATAGGCAAAGTCGGCAACCTCGCCGGCAATTTGTGTCATCGGGAATTCAGCCTGCAACGCTTTGGTCGTTTGTTCAATTTTGGATGTACTTCTTCCGTGAATGATGATCCGGTGGCCCATGCGGGCAAGCTCTTTGGCCGTTTGTTTTCCGATGCCGTCGGTTGCACCGGTGATTAGTATCGTGTTGGGCATTAGGGTCCTTTGTAAAAACATAAGTGATCTGCTGTTAAAATATAATTTAATGACGAATGAGACGCAACGCTTCCCACTTACTTGCAACGAGCGTCAGCAATTGGGTGAAAACTTAGGATCTATGTGAGAGGAAGTCTCAAAAGAATTTGTATTCGCGTGCCCCGAAAGGGAGCTTATGATATGATACGTATCTGAATTGATTTCCACGGATAGAAATTCGGGATTTGACTTTCGACCGGTATGTTTAAGCACTGGTCTATTCTGCATTTTAACCTTTTCAACAAGATGATTGCTTGATATCCAACCACTGGTGTAGCCTAATCGCCTTTGATCAAAAATACAATGCAGGAATGTTTTGCGTTCAATATATAGTGGCATGGAATTGCAGAATTTCTCCTGAAGGCATCCTGTAATTCTACATTTATCCGGTTGAAGCAACCTGACTTCAAATTCAAATTGCTAATTCTCAAAAATGAAAGGCGGACACATGAAACGTGTTTTGATACTCATTTTTTTATTTATGGTTACCGCTGAGATGATTAGGGCTGGACAGGGAAATACACAGGATAAGAGAATTGAGGCAGTTGGGATGAACGAGAAGATAACCATAGACGGTATTCTCTCAGAAAACATATGGAAGCGGCCCGGGTTTACCGATATCTGGCAACAGGAACCCAACGAGGGCGCACCCCCAACGCAGCGAAGTGAAATTTGGGTTAACTATGATGACGAGGCAATCTATTTCGCTGCCAAATATTATGACACACACCCCGATTCCATTTTTGCACGATTGGTGCGACGTGATTTTATTTGGGGTGACCCTTCCGACGGATGCGTGTTGTATATCGATCCCTACCGTGACAAGCGAAGCGGCTATTTCTTCTATGTATCTGCGGCAGGTGCGCTTGCCGACGGAGTGATTGAAAATGATGTTAAGCAGCCAAACGATCTGACATGGGATGCGGTTTGGGAAGGAGCAGCGCACATCGATTCAGATGGCTGGTCAGTGGAAATGAAGATTCCCTTCTCACAACTGCGATTTAATCCAAACACATCACAAACCTGGGGAATAAATGCGGAGAGGTTTATAAGCCGCACGGCGGAGACAGATATGGTTGCCTATACTCCCAGAAATGAAAGCGGCTTTGCGTCACGTTTTCCTGCGCTTGTCGGCCTGGAGGGAATCAAACCACCTGCACGACTCGAAATTCTTCCCTATACAACAGGTAAAGCCGAATACATTGGCAGTGACCCCGGCGATCCATTTAACTCCGGTCATAAATACAGCCCCGGTTTCGGCTTTGATCTTAAAACCGGAATTGGCAACGGTGTAACATTCAACGCCACCGTTAACCCGGATTTTGGACAAGTGGAAGTTGACCCCGCTGTGGTTAATCTTTCTGATGTAGAAGTAACCTTTGATGAAAAGCGCCCGTTCTTCACGGAAGGGGTAAGCATATTCCGGTTTGGGCAAGGAGGCACAAACAACACGCCAACTTTCAACTGGACAACACCAAGCATTTTCTACAGCCGGCGGATTGGGCATACGCCATACGGAATAATGAATGACTATGATTATGACTATGCCGATGTAAGTTCCGGCACACATATTCTTGGGGCAGGTAAAATCTCCGGTCAGGTTTTGGATGACTGGAAGATCGGAATGATCCATGCCGTAACGCAAAGAGAAATGGCCGATATCAGCTATAACGGCGTTCGTTCTACGGTTGAGGCCGAGCCACTTACCTATTATGGAATTTTTCGAATTCAAAAAGATTTTAGTCAGGGACAACAGGGATTCGGATTGCTTTCCACTTATACCAACCGTCTCTTCAAAGATAACCTGTTCCAAAAATACCTGAACAAAGATGCATTGATCATTGCGCTTGACGGGTGGATGTTTCTGGATGCGGAACGAACCTATGTTGTGAGCGGGTGGGCTGCGGGTTCCAGGGTGGCCGGTGATCAGAAAAGAATGATCTCCCTTCAACGCAGTTCCCTGCATTATTTCCAGAGACCCGATGCTGACTATATAGATGTGGATAGCAACGCTACATCACTTAGCGGTTATGCAGGTCGTTTCATGCTCAATAAAAACCGCGGCCGCTGGACATTCAATGCAACTGTCGGCGCACTCAGCCCAAAATTTGAAGTGAACGATCTTGGCTACAGTTCCTACAGCGATTTGGTGAACGCACATTTTTATACCAGCTACCGTTGGAATACTCCGACATCAGTGTATCAGCAGGCCGGTATCAATGCGGCTACCTATGCCAATTACGATTTTGGCGGCAATAAGACTGCACAAGGATTCTGGATGGGAACGTATATCACGTTTCTTAATCTGTCCGGCGGAAATATTAACTATACCTATAGTCCCACATCTTACAATGCGCGCCGCACCCGGGGTGGCCCGCTTACGCTTAATCCCATAAGCCGATCGACGAACATCAACCTGTTCTCTGATAATCGCGAGTGGTGGGTGTTGAATCTTGGGAGCTCTCTCAAAAAGAGTGACGATTACAGCTACGCGATCTTTAATATGTCAGTCGAATTTAAAGTGACTCCCAACCTGACGTTAACGGTAGGGCCACAATTGAGCAGAGAATTCTATGCTGCTCAGTGGATTTCAAATCAAAATGCCTGGGCCAATGCATATCTTGATGCAACGGCAACAGGAACTTTTGGCAGGCGGTATGTCTTTGCAAATCTGAACAATACCACGTTCTCTGCTGATATGAGGATGGATTGGATAATATCTCCGCAGTTAAGTCTTCAACTTTATCTTCAACCGCTGGCTTCCTCCGGAAGCTATTCCAGTTTCAAAACGCTGACCCGGGCGGGGAGTTTTGATTTTCTGAAATACGGAGAGAATGGTTCAAGCATTAGAGAAAGCATTTCATCAGATGGTGCAAAAAGTTATACACTTGATCCCGATGGTGCAGGCCCGGCTGTGGCAAAAACACTGGAAAATCCGGATTTCAATTTTGTTTCACTTCGCGGCAATGCAGTCCTTCGTTGGGAATACCGGGCTGGTTCAGCAGTTTATCTGGTGTGGACACAAAGCAGGGCGGGGGATGAAGAACTGAGTGATTTCCAATTTGGGTCTTCCATGCGTAATCTATTTACGGTGAGACCGGATAATATCTTTATGGTGAAGTTGACGTATTGGTTAGGTATGTGATAAATGCGAACTGATACCGAATAAAACTATCCATGAAAACAAAGCCCGGAACCGCAGTAGTTGCTGTTCCGGGTTTTCTGTTTTAGTCTCTTCGACAGATCATTATTTTTTCTCTGCCCACTCTAATGTTGGCATAACCCATTCTTTAAAAGGTTTATACAGCACGCCATGTCCCTGGCCGAGCCTTATTTCAATTTCTTTGTATTCGGTGAGCTCATTGCTTTTTAAGAAGGGCAAATACGCCTTGCAGCTTCCTGCCAGTTCATCGCTTGTATCGAAGAGGTAAAGAATCCTGCCTGACAGGCAAACGCCCTGGGCTTTCCAAAAACCGGCGGTCTCGTCGTTGCAAATTGCCATGATAACAAATTTTACCTGAGAATTTTTAAGGAGGCTTGAAACGATGACCGCAATGCCGCCACCTTTTGAAGCACCTATAACAGTAATGTTATTTGGTGGAACTCCCGCCTTTAGTAAAGTATCAATTTGTGCAACAACTTTTGCTGCGTAGGTAAGTGATTCTGTGTCCTTTGGACGGGGTTCGCTGATTACTATGTTCCCCGGGGTTGCAAGCGCTTTGAGTATTTCTTCGTATTCGTATGTCCCGTATTTCCCACTGACTGCACGCACTCCCTGTTCTTCAATTATTCTGCCATGGAGATAAAAGAGATATTTTTTCGCGGTATCCGGTGCAGGTGGAACGTGTGAGTAAATGGCCTGGGAGAAACAATTCGAACTCAGACCGAAGACAAGTAAAACTATGAAACAACTTCTCATGATTATTTTCCATTAGTGAATTGATGATGGTCGAATTTCCCGGTTGTGCCGGTATTTGCCCGCAGTAGGAATAACTTTGCCGGCATAACAAACACCCTGGGGTGTGTTGTCGGGTATGGTGCATAATACAAAGTGTCGCTGGCCTGCCGGTGTTTAGACAATGCGCAAATATAATCAATAACCCAAGAAAATAATTCAAGCTTGATTTGGGGTGTATTTCTTCATATTATAGTAAAATAGTTAAAGCAAAATTTGAGAGTATGCAGGAAAGAATAAAAAAAGCCCTCGATACCATCAGGCCCTATTTGAAGGCGGATGGCGGTGATGTGGAATTGATCGAAGTAACAGCGGACGGTATTGTCCGGGTGAAGCTGGTTGGTGCTTGCAGTTCGTGCCCCATGTCCCAAATGACGTTGCGGGCCGGGGTTGAGCGTGCCCTTATTCGCGAAGTGCCGGGCATCAGGCGCGTTGAAGCAGTTAACTGAACCGGTCACCATGTCAACAAGTCCCTATTCCCTGAAAAAAAACTTGCTTATTGCTGCCGGTGTGCTTACCGCGGGTGCGATCTTATATTATTTCGCGGAAATATTCATTCTGTTGTTCCTTTCCGTGCTAATTGCGCTCATCCTTGACCCCATCGTATCCTTTTTTGAAAGCAGATTTGTAAAACGGGGCATGGCAACAGGTCTCACGTTTGTGGTGGTGCTGGGGTTTCTTTATATTCTTTTCGCGGTCTTTGTGCCGCAGCTTGTTGCACAGGGGACGGAACTCCTCAAAAATCTCAAATTGGAATCTATTAAGACGCAGATAAAATCCATTGAAGGGTTTATACGGTCGATAGTGCCCGTTTTTAAAGTGGGCTTTCTTGTAAAAAGATGGGATGCCTTCATTACAACGTTCAACATCGAAGATGCTTTGCGGCAGCTTCCGGGATTTCTCTCCGGATTATTATCATTTGCGGCAGTGCTATTCATAGTTCCCTTCTTGACGTTTTTCATTGTAAAGGACCGAAGATCACTGTTACGCGGCCTCTTAAACGTGCTTCCTAACAAATATTTTGAAATGTCCTATTGGATCGCGAAGAAAGTCTCCTTCCAGTTGGGACGTTATGTGCGAGGTTGGCTTCTGGACGCGGCTTTTGTCGGATGTGCTTGTGGCCTGGCTTTCACTTTGCTCGGCGTTCCCAATGCAGTGGCGCTGGGCATTGTTGCTGGACTCGGCCATCTGGTACCCTATTTCGGTCCCATAATTGGAGGAACTCCGGCATTGCTAATCCTGCTTTTACAAAACCAGGGAAACCTCACGTTTCTGCCGTTCTTATTGCTTGCCATTTTAATCATATATATAGTCGATAACGGTATTGTGCAGCCGTATGTGTTTTCGAAAAGTGTTGATATGCATCCGCTGGTGATAATTCTCCTCATCATTGTGGGGGGCAAACTGTTGGGTGTGTTGGGGATGCTGTTCGCCGTTCCCATTGCCACCATCGTGAAAACTGCCGGCTCGGAGATCTATTTTGCGTATAAAAATTATAAAATTGCCCGATTGTAAATGATAAAGGTGTCTATGAAATATATATTTTCCCTGTTCACGTTGCTCCTGTTTCTCCTGGTTACCGCCCCCGTATATTCTCAGGGTGATACAACGGTAGCGCGGGTGAAATTTGATCCCGCACGTGATGCTGCCAAAGATTTGAAAACAGCAATAAAGCAGGCGAAGAAAGAGAAGAAGCTTATCCTGCTTGATATCGGCGGCGAGTGGTGCATCTGGTGCCACCGGCTTGATGAATTTATTGAGAAAGACGCAACTGTTAAGAAAGCATTGACAGATAATTTTGTTGTCGTGAAAATCAATTACAGCAAAGAGAACAAGAATGAAAAATTTCTTTCTGCTTTTCCGAAAGTACCCGGATATCCACATTACTTTGTTCTTGATGCCAAAGGGAAATTGATTGCTCCCCAGGACACCGGAGAGCTGGAAAAGGATAAATCATACGACAGGGACAAACTGATTGCATTTTTCTCCAAATGGAAATCAAACAGGTAATCAGTAACTGCGGTAACGGAAATTCAATTCATTATACAGTTGCAGTTTTTAATTGCGGTGTAAATATTCTGAATTCACGTCAACGCTTTATTTTACCAGTATGGTGTGACTCGGTAACAAGAGCATAATTTGTATTGATGCAATTGTGGCTCATTCATCATTCAGTTTTGTCAATGGTAAAGGGTCTTGGTGTCGCCTAAAGCCTTTGGACCCCGACCATGTCATTGCCAAGAGCCATCGACGAGGCAATTACAGTTTGTAAACAGGGCACTCCGCTTGGTTAAACAGTGAGATTTCTTCTCTCGCGAAGGCGCGTGATAGCAAGGACTATACAAGTTTATTAAGCTGACACAATGGGTTAGGGAAGAGAAATGTTATTTTTGGCAATGTTTTAACCTATTGCTGTTTTATCTGCAATTTTTGCCAACTTCATTATATAAAGTTCTAAAGTGATTCGGTTTTTTAATGGATAAATTTAATTTAAACGCTCCTCTTGCGGACAGAATGCGTCCAAAAACTTTGACCCAATTTCAGGGGCAAAAACACCTGATGGAAAAAGGGAAGCCAATTCATGCGATGATTGAAAATCATCATCTGTCCTCTTTTATTCTCTGGGGTCCTCCAGGAACCGGGAAGACCACCATTGCCAGGCTAATTGGCATTTCCACAAGCTCCGATTTCCATTTGCTTAATGCGGTCTCCTCGGGGGTAAAAGATGTCCGCGCAATACTTCAGGTTGCAGAAGCTAACAAACTGATCAACAAACAGACAATTCTCTTCATTGACGAAATCCACCGCTTTAATAAAGCACAGCAGGACGCATTGCTTAATGCTATTGAGTCCGGGGCTATTATTTTTATTGGCGCGACCACCGAGAACCCTTCCTTTGAAGTTATTCCCGCTCTTCGTTCCAGGGTACGCATATTTGTTCTTGAGCCCCTGGGCAAAGGTGATTTACGCGAGATAATGAACAATGCACTCTTGCATGATGAGAAGCTTTCTTCCAAAACGGTTAAAGTTGAGGACGCAGATTTCATAATGTATGTGTCCGGTGGTGATGCAAGGATCCTTCTCAACACTCTTGAAACCTCATTTGACTATGTGTTGCAACAGTCAATGGGCAACCAAGTACTGATCACAAAAGAAGTGATCGAAACGGTGCTGCAGCGAAAGAACATACTGTATGACAAGGCAGGCGAAGAACATTATAATGTAATTTCAGCCTTCATAAAAAGTGTCCGGGGTAGTGATCCGGATGCGGCTCTCTATTGGATGGCCCGGATGCTGGCCGGTGGAGAGGACCCTCTGTTTATTGCAAGACGATTGGTTGTGCTTGCCTCAGAGGATGTGGGCAATGCTTCGCCAAACGGGCTTGTGCTTGCAGAAGCTTGCTTTTCAGCGGTGCATAAAATCGGGATGCCTGAAGCTCGCATCATTCTTGCACAGTGTGTAACCTATCTGGCATCTTCACCAAAAAGCAATGCGGCCTATCAGGGAATTGAAGGAGCGTTTGCCGATATTGAAAAGCTGCCGCTATATCCCGTGCCGCTTCATCTGCGCAATGCACCCACAAAACTGATGAAGGATCTTTCCTACGGCAAAGAATATAAATATGCGCATAGTTTTCAGAATCACTTTATTGAGGAAAACTATTTCCCGGTTGAGCTTAAGAACAGGCAGTATTACTTTCCCACCAATCTTGGGCAGGAAAAAAATCTATTGGAACGTCTTAAATTTCTCTGGAAGAAATTGAAAAAATATGAATGAGAAAAGAACTGCCTTATTGCCGTATCTTAAATCAATAATTATTTATCCGATTAAATCGCTTGATGGTGTATCGGTTGATGTATGTAAAATAACTGCATTGGGAGCACTTGAGAACGACAGGCGGTTTATGATGGTGGATGGTGACGGTACCCGGCTTAACGGGAAAAAATTTGAAATGGTCACTCGTATCCGATGTGAATATAACCTTGAAACTATGACGGTCGCCATGGCTCTTCCAGGAAAACCAAAAACTGAGCCATTAAGTTTAATAGAAAACAGACAGTCAATTGAGCACATATTAGGCAATTATTTTGGATGCGCAATTAATTTGGTTGAGGATACGAAAAAAGGTTTTCCTGATGATGTCAAAGCTAATGGCCCGACCATTGTTTCGGAAGCAAGTTTGGATGAAGTACAAAAATGGTATCCGGAATTGTCTGTTGAGCAGATAAAAAAACGCTTCAGAGTAAATTTGATTGTGGGAGGAGTGGAACCTTTTTGGGAGGACAGGCTCTATGGTGCTGTTGAAGAAGCAGTGAGCTTTACAATTGGCGACATCCATTTCAGCGGCATTAATCCATGTCAAAGATGCGTTGTTCCATCCAGAGATAGTGAGACCGGGGAGCGGACAGAAAACTTTCAAAAAATTTTTATGCAGCAGCGGGAACAAACGCTTCCCGCATGGGTGGACAAAAACAGATTTAATCATTACTATCGCTTTACAACCAATACAAAAGTTGTCCGCATAGTCGAACCGGGGTTCTTGTCGTGCGGCGATATTGTTACTTTGTAAACGCAATGGTCATTCTGTGCCGATATAAGTGCTGATAATTTTTGGGAGAAAAGGAAAAAAGTGTGGACAATTAGTATAATTATTGCTAAATTCATTTTTCGGTAATGATGATGTTTCGCCCACTTTTTTTGGGAATAGCAAGTTAATTCCTCCTATTTTTAAAAAATGTCGGGTCTTTTGTTACCCGAAAAGAAGGTTTTGATAGTTATTATCAAACACAATGCTGGGACATTGAGAGTAACAGTGTCACTTTTTTTTAATCAATTTCAAGGAGAAGACTATGATTAATAGATTCTTTGTTCTTATTGTTTTACTTACGGCTATGGTATTTGCTCAAGTACCGGAAAAAGTTCATCAGAAGATGAGCCGGACCGTGTCGTTGGAATCAACTGATGCAACCCCAAGTGCAAGAGCAATATATACACCGGTACCGTCGGTTTTCAAAGTTCATAATCCTGCTGTGGGTGATACTATTGGCTACACCACATTTGATTATTTTGCAAACTCTCTCATCAGAGATCAGGTTGCTTTTTATGATGGCAAAGTACACATCAGCCCTATGATCAGAAAATGGGGCTCCACCAAACGCACCGTAGCTTACATTACAAATAACACTTCGGATAACAGCTACCTTACTGTTCAGGCCTTTGATTCTGCAACTGGAGTTTCCGGTTATGAGCAAATTGATATCCAAAGAACCGGTACAGCAATCGGAACCGTAGCTATTGTTGCTCACCAAACCGTATCCGGCTCAACTGTTTGCCGTTTAGGGATCTGGGACGGAACAAGTGCATTCATTAATTCAACGTTTGCACCGGCTCTGGATCCTTCAATCCAGTTCTCCGGCGACAACATGTTCCTTGGAACCTCCGGAAACCGCTTGGAATATCAGTTCCTGAAATCACCTGATTATGGTACCACTGTGAGTCAGTGGGCAAAAATCGGCGACTTCGCTTCTACCTTTTTCTGGAAATACAATGGCAGCACCGAACTCGGAATTGCCAAATCAAGAAACGAACAATACGTTGTGTATTATGGCGGAAGCCGTTATGCAAGCAGTACAGGAACACCTGCGTATAACGTAGAAAATCCTGACACCACCGATAATGCATGGTATCTCTATTCATCAGATAATGGATCAACATTTACTCCTCACAAAACGGGTATCAGCGGAACAATTGATCTTATTGCAAACCGCCCATTATATGCCCCATTATTGTGCAATTTTGCTCAGTTTGATTATGCTGTTGCCAACACCGGTGCAGTCCATGCAGTGTTTAATGGCTATTCAGTGGTCTTTAATGCTACAAAAGACACAGCCCTTGCTAACGCATTTCCAATGCTCTATTGGAATTCAACAGACAAAAAATTCGTTGCTATTTCGGATATCAATATTGATACATTGTCTGATATTGGTAGCTTCAATCCTGGAAACAGCCTTGGTGCGTGCTATCCCAGTGTTGCGGTTAGTGACGACGGCAAAGGTGTTTTTGCAATCTGGACCGGTCCTGAAGTTACCGGCGGCGTGCTCGATACAGTAGGCGGCAATGGTTTCTATTGGACAGACTTATATTATGCTTATTCAGTTGACGGCGGCGCAAAATGGACCTATGGTGGGACAATTCCTGGTGCTAACGCAAAGAACGTTGCTGAACAGTATGGAACCTGCGCTCAGTTCCTCGAAGATAATGGAACAACCTGGCGCGCACACATCCTGTATGAAGCAGATTTGTCAAGTGGTATCCAGGTCTTCTCTGAAGGCGTTCTTTCGAACAATCCTTTGGTTTACAAAACTTTGGATATTCCTAAGACAGCTGCAGGAATCAAGGACATTGCCAACGGTACAAAGAGCTTCTCATTGGATCAGAATTATCCTAATCCATTCAACCCGACAACAAACATTAACTTCAGCCTTGGTGTAAAATCACCGGTGTCATTGAAGGTTTATGATATGCTTGGTCGCGAAGTTGCTACACTTGTTAACGAAGAACTCACCGCCGGAAGCCACAGCGTTTCTTTTGACGCTTCAAAGCTTACCTCAGGTGTTTATGTTTATTCTTTAAAAGCAGGGAACTTCTCTGTATCAAAGAAACTTACTTTAGTTAAGTAATTTTTTTTAGAAAGTTATCCGCCTGAAACATGGCGGATAACTTTCTTTTCTTTTATTTGGCTTTTTTGTAAGTTTATTCGTGATTATCTGAACTTTGCATTTCATTTGATCAATGCGCTGCCTTGCGGCGCCATTTTTTTTTGATCGCGACTTCGATTAAAAAATACTATTAAAATAATTTCTTTCGTGATTTAACAAGAAGAATTCCAGGAGTGAGAAACAATGCGGAATAGAGACTTCTTTTTTATGGGAATCGTTTTGATCCTGACTACTCTCGGTCTGACGAGTTGTTTAGATGAACCAACGATCTCCCAAGCCCCAATCCAACAAGCCGTTATCCGTTTCGGCAATTTTTTACCAGCTACCGACAGCTTGCACATTACGGTTAACGGCATCGTTATCGATCCTTCGACCTCCATGTTGCGCTCGAATGATCTGTCTTCATATATCCTGGTCCATGCTGGCGAAAAGGTTATCGTTGTGAAGAATACAGCCGGGGCAACAGTGGACAGCGAAACAGTTACGATCTCAACGAATTCGCTTTCCACGCTGTATGTGAAAAATGATGCTACAAGCGGACTGCCTGTTATTTATGCAGTTTTAGAAGGCGATGCCTATTTGTCCACCGCCCCCAAAACGGGTAAAGCGAATTTTTACTTTATTAATTTCCTTGCGGCAGATATAATGGTTGATGTGCATGATACAACCGGTGGCAGAAATATTTTTATGACGTATGATCTGAAAAGAGACGCAATTAAATCGGCTCTTAATGATACAAATGGCGTGAATTCTGCGCGGAACTTTTGGGTTTCGACGGCCCGTATGAATGACGAAATTGGTATCGCCACGCAGACGATTTTGCCGAATAAAAACTACTATGTGTATATAATCGGAGTAACAGGAAAGACTTCAGTTGTCTTCCGTGAATTTCAACCAGCTCCAGTCATACAGCATTAAGGAGACAGAATATGTATAGAAAAATTTTAACTTTAGTCTGCTTTGTAAGTTTATTTACATCGCTGTTTGCTGGAAACGGTAAAATTGTGGGTAAAATTGTTGACGCAGTTACCAAAGAACCCCTGATTGGTGCAAGTGTAGTGGTTACCGGAACTTCCTATGGTGCGGCAACTAATATTAACGGGGAGTATCTCATCATCAACGTTTCTCCCGGAACCTATACGGTTAAGGCCTCCTATGTTGGTTATAATGAGACCCGGGTCGAGAATGTCCGTGTATATGCAGATTTAACAACCCAAACTGATTTAACGCTTTCAAATAGGCAACTCCAGACGAAGGATATTATTGTTGTGGCAGAAAAACCACTGATAAATAAGAATCAGACGAATGCAACTTCCATTATTAAATCTGAAGATCTCGCGAATTTACCTGTTCGTGATGTCGCACAAATCGTTGCCACAATGACTGGCGTTGTCCGGCAGAACGGTAACATATACGTGCGCGGTTCTCGCTCTGACGCGGTTGCCAACTATGTTGACGGCGTTATGGTGAACGATCCAATTTATGGCGGTTCTTCAACTAACATCATAAACAGTGCCATTGAAGAAATTCAATTTCAGGCGGGTGGATATACTGCTGAATATGGTGGTGCAAATGCTGGCATTATCAGCACCACGCTCCGTACTGGTAAAGACGAATATCAGTTTACCCTAGAAGGCGTCACAGACAACTTTGTCGGGAAAAACAGCAGCCGGAAAATGCTGGGAGGCTATTCTTATGGTTCGAGCCAATATATTGCCACAATCAGCGGTCCGGTTATTCCATCAGAAAAAGTATTACGTTTTTACTTGGCGGCTGATAATAATTTTGACAGATCCCGTGCCCGTTTCTGGGATGGTATTAATATGCCAAACCTGTATGATCCCGAAAACAGCAAAGTGGATACAGTGAGCCTGATCTACCCCGCAGGCTACATCTTGAACGATGCCTCGGAATCCTGGCATACACAGGGTAATCTTACTGTCGATCTTAAACCTCTCCTTTTCAAGCTAAGCGGAACCTACGGTGTATCGAAATACCACACTGGCTGGTCTTCAACCTATGGTATTACCGATATGTTGAACAGTGCGCGTGCTCCCTATACCGAATCATCAACAAAGACCATTAACTTGAAAACCACCTATGTGATTTCGAATGAATCATATGTTGATTTGAATCTGAATTTCTATGAAGACTATTTGGCCACCATGGATTACGATTTAAAGCATAATCTGTTTGCTTATGGTGATTCTGTTGAAAATGCAAAATTCGGCTATACGTTGCCGGGTGACGGACAGAATCTTTCAAGCTATTCTCTCTACACCATTTCGTTTCTGAAATATGGATATCAGGAGGCCGGCTATCAAAAACGACGGGACCGATCCTATCAGGGTAAGATTGATCTGTTCTATCAACTTGGGAAAAACAATGAGTTAAAAGCTGGTGCAGACTATAAATACTGGACGATACGCAGATATTCATTCGCCTACGTATTCAATTATTACTCACTTTGGTCAAACTATCCTGATGCACCGGAAACATGGCACAATAGTCTCGATAATTATGGCTATGACGTCTTGGGTAACCCAAGCGATGAGAGTGGCGCCTATGGTGCAAAACATCCTGTCTTCGCAGCCGCCTATATTCAGGATAAACTGGAATTCAATGACTTAGTCATCAATGCCGGGCTTCGATTTGATTATATCGCATCAGACGGGCAGCGTTTTAAAAATCCACATAACATTAAATATCTTGCCAATGGCAACATTGATCAGTCCGAACTGCTGAATGTTGACCCCTTATTGCAAATCAGCCCGCGTCTTGGGTTTTCCTTTAACTTAACGGATATGGCGAAATTCCATGCACAGTATGGCAAATTTGTTCAGCAGACACGGCTCCGCGATATCTATCAGGGGCTGACTCAGGTATCACAAAACATCAAAGGCGGACTTGCAATTCAGAATCCGGTTGGTTTTGGCCTGCGGCCTGAAAGAACCTCGCAGTTTGATCTCGGATTTTCGCAACAATTGGGTGAAAACCTTGCAATTGACATTACCGCGTTCTACAAGGACATTAAAGACCAGGTACAGATCAGAACTGTTTATGCTGAACAAGGCGCAGCACACAACGGTTACTACGCATTTGTGAATGGTGATTTCTCCACGTCACAAGGTGTAGAATTTCGCTTTGATTTCCGGAGAGTAGAACGGATAGCCGGATCATTTAGCTATACGTATTCAGATGCACGTGGAACCGGATCAAGCGCTACCTCCGGGTTCTACGCTATTTGGCAGTCTCCAACGGCAACACCGTATTTTCCACAGGATGTGTCACCGCTTGATTTCAATCAGACACATCGTGGGTCACTTAATTTCGATTATCGGTTCATTGGTGATGACGGCCCGGCATTGCTGCAAAACAGCGGACTGGACTTGTTGTTTACCTTCAACAGCGGGCACAATTTCACGTTAGTTTCCGGTTATGCAAACGCGAAAGTTCCGCTTGAGCCATTAAATTCATCAACAACACCTTGGAATTTCCAAATTGATTTGCGGATTGACAAGACAATTAAGATCGGACAATTTAACACAAATATTTATGTTTCAGTTATAAACTTACTGAACACTAAAAACATCGTGGACGTATTTGCACAAACCGGTTCAACGTCAGACGGAATACTGCAAACACTGGAAGGCCAAACGACCTATCAAAATTACTTGAATAAATATGGAGAAAAATTCGCTAAAAATTATGTTGACTTATATAATGCGGTCAACAATAACAACGCGAATTTATATGGGCCGCCGCGGCAAATACGGGTAGGCGTGAAACTTGAATATTAATATTTCCAGAAAACCGGTTATTAACTAAAGGAGTTTACAATGAGAAAATTCTCAATTCGAATTACTGCGGTATTCTTGATGTCGCTTGTGTTTTTCGGAATGTATAAGGAAGACCCCAAGAAGTCGTCCGGGCTCGCGAAGATCGAGACCAATGACTTAAAGGGGTATATCGATATTAACCAAATATATATGTTGTTCTATAATAATGGTATTGGTGCATTTGATGCTGCGGGTTCAGGAACCTCCGGCCTTTTTTGGCCAAAAGGAAGTGCTAAAACGGCTATCTATTGTGATGGACTGGTATGGGCAGGATATGTCGGCACCAATGATCTTCGCAGTGGCGGAAGTACCTACAAAACTGGTCTTCAAGCCGGGCCAATCAATGCAGACGGAACCGCTTCAGATCCCACCAATCCCAGATACAAAATATGGTCTCTCAAGCGTGATGAGACCACGACCGATGATTATAAGAATTGGCCAGTTGATCTTGGCGCCCCTTATACGACTGATGAATATGGCGTCAAGGTTCCTGCAATTTCGGGTGATCAGATGTATTGGTTTGTTATGAACGATATGGATGCATCCCGCACTGCAAAACTCTATGGTACTGCCCCGATGGGCATCGAAGTACAGTGCTCGATCTTTGGATTTAACCAATCGGGCCCGTTGGGCAATATGGTATTCAAAAAATACAAACTCATCAACAAGGGCCATTATACCATTCGCGATATGATCCTAGGGCAATGGATTGATCCCGATTTGGGTGATGCCTCAGATGATTACGTCGGCTGTGATACCCTCAGGAGCCTTGGCTTCGTTTACAATGGTACGAACATGGACGGAACGGGCGGCGGCGCCACCTATGGTGCTGCTCCACCGGCAGCCGGCTACGATTTCTTCCAGGGCCCGATCATTCCGTATGACAAGGTCTTGTACCCGATCATTACGGAAAAAAACTTGCCTGATAGTGCAAAATTTGACGGCAAATGGCGTCATGGATATACAAATCTTCCGTTGACCTCGTTTTCTTTCTATATCAACAGTGGCCCGGATATGTATAAGGATCCTGATCTTGCTGTACCAGCAGGCACGCAGCAGCTCTATAATTATATGACCAGTAAAGATTACAACGGAGTACCGTTTGTTGATCCAACTCAGGGAAACATTCCAGTCAATTTTTGCCTTTATGGCGATCCGGTGAAAAAGACCGGCTGGTATGAAGGCGTTCCTGCATGGGCAAGCGCTCCTGCCCCCGGTGACCGCCGGATGATGCTTTCTTCCGGTAAATTTACCTTCGCTCCTGGCGATACCCAAGAGGTTGTCGTTGCGGTCATGGTCGCGCGAGGCTCTGATAATTTGAACAGTGTTACTGATCTGAAAATGGCGGATGACATTGCTCAAGTGGCCTACAACGTTAATTTTGATCTTGTGCCAGCACCGCCAAACCCCAAAATGCATTATGCCGAGCTGGACAAAAAGCTTATTCTCTATTGGGAAGATAACGCGGAAACCTTCCGTAAATTCAATCCATTGCTTGGAAATCAGGGCCTGAAGGATACAGTGTGGAAATTCGGCGGCTATCAAATTTATCAATACAGTGATGCATCCTACTCAAATGCAAAATTGCTTGGAACATATGATCTTCCGAATGATGCCGTTGACACTATCAAAGATTATGTAACAATGTCAGGGCAGAAAGTGTTGCTGCCTTCTATCGAGCCCACCAATTTTGGGTTGATTCATTCGTTTGCAATAACCTATGATTACATCAAAAATGCACCATTGGTTAACGGTACGCCTTATTATTTTGGTGTCCGTTCATATTCATATTGCATGGATGATGCTCCGCGCGTCAAGTGGTCTCCACAAACGATAGTTACTCCTGATGAAGCACCAACGCGTGGATTAACTCCGCATGCTATGCCGGTGGGAGAGCAATTTACGTTTAAATATAATGACCTTATAAGTGCGAATAAGCTTACTTCGTCAACGAATGATGGAATTGCTGCAATTAAGGTGATTGACCCTACTGTTTTGACCGGCCATGATTACGAAATATTTATGACCGGAGTGGACACCTCACTTCGCTGGAACCTCCGCGATGTGACCGCAAATGATACGTTAATTACCGGAGCAACTTTTGATACGCTTAATATTGCTTCCTATGCTACCAACGGATTTGACTTTAACGGGGCCAAAGTGTTCGACGGACTTGCCGTACGTGTTGCTAATCCAGTCGGGACTAATCGCGTTAAGGAAGTTGTTTTAGTGAAAGATGCAGGAATCGATGTCCCGGTATCCAAAAACGAGGTTGTTCCGATGGTACCTTACAGCGGACAAAACGTGTTTGGTGTAGCCACTGCAACCAATCATGATTGGTGGGTCGCCTCTATTGCAACATCGGGTATTTCGTCATTGCAGCAATTAGGAAATGACGGTATTATCAAGGAGAAAGACTTCGAATTCCGGTTCGGTACCGATTCAAGTTATTTCTATTCGTTTAGCTCAAGGCCGACCAATGGACAAATTGCCGCCAACCCCGTTGGTAAGAACAAAGTTCCGTTCACGGTCTGGAATGTGACGAACAATTCGGCGCAACAAGCATACATTAAGGTATTTGACGGGCATCCGGCTGTTACTGTTAATTCAGTTACTACTAGTGTTGGTAAAATTGACACCGCTTGGACCGGCACGCTAATCAATCAGGCACGGTTTCAAACAGATTCCCTTGTTTGGGAAGATATTTATGTCTGGCAGGATTCTGCCAAACCATACGCAGATCCGGTGTATGGGGTGTCAAGCCGTAGAACAGTCAAAAGTGAGTATCCGCTTGTTAACTTTGCACTTTGTTCACATGATGGGCATGCGTTACCGGCTCCGGGTTCTGTAATCCGCATCAACACGTGGAAGACGATTAAACCAAGCGACAAATTCAGCTTTACGGCCACTAAGCCCAAGATGAATGATGCCGTTGTCGGCAAATCGACGTTGGATAGAATTTCAGTTTATCCGAACCCCTATTTTGGCGCTCATGCGCAGGAAGTGGATAAGTATCAACGATGGGTGAGATTTATGAACTTGCCTAATAAGGCAATCATACGTCTTTACACCGTTGCAGGAACTTTTGTGAGGCGTATAGAAAAGGATGATTCCTACAAAACGTATACGGATTGGGATTTGAAGAATAAGGATGGCATTCCTGTCGCAAGCGGTATGTTCATAGCCTATATTGAGATTCCTGGAATAGGCACGAAAGTGCTGAAGCTGGCGGTGATACAGGAAACCCCGTACATCGATCGCCTATAAACCATTGTAATCTCATTATAAATTATCTATTTCGGAGATCTGAAAATGAAAAAATTTGTATCAATTATGTTAAATATGGCAATTCTTTTTGTCATATGCTCAGGAATGGTTCTTGCCGGTGGTGGTAAACGTAATGGAACTTCCGGGGCAAATGAACTTTTAATACCCGTTGGCGGCCAGGGATTTGGGCTCAGCGGAAGCTATCTGGCCGGCCTGCGGGGCGCTGAAGCTATCTACTATAACCCGGCGGGTATCGTCGGGGCAGACAATAACGTTGAAGTGATCTTTTCAGAAATGAAACAAATCGCAGATATCAATGTTTCGTACGGCGCCATAGCTGCCCGGATCGGTGAATTTGGAAGCTTTGCCTTAAGCGTAAAGGCGCTTAATTTCGGAGACATACCAGTCACCACAATCGCAAATGAATCAGGGGACGGGTCAACATACTCCCCGGCGTACATTAATATTGGGGCAAGTTATTCAGCAAACCTGACTGATCGTATTCGGGTTGGATTCACAGGGAAGCTGATAAGTGAGAAGATCATGCGGACCAGTGCAAACGGATTTGCGGTTGACGCCGGTGTTCAGTATATCGGTTTCGCAGGTGTTAATGGTTTGCAACTTGGGATCGTAATGAAAAACCTCGGCTCGCAAATGAAATTTGATGGGGCTGATTTGTTACGCTCCGCGTCTGAATCAAATGCTCTCCGTGGAATTGAATATTACCAGATCGTCGCGGCCTCGTTCAGTTTACCTTCCATGCTTGAAATTGGAATGGCCTACCAGGGCAAATTGTCTAACAATTTTAGCGGATTGTTCGCGGCTACCTATCAAGATAATAGCTTTCAGAATGACGAAATAAAGCTCGGAGCGGAGATCAGTTATAGCCAAATGCTTTTCCTCCGTTCTGGATACTCTCTTATTCCGCAGGCTGGTGGCGAAGAAGACAACATTTATGGCCCAACCTTTGGTGTCGGTTTTAAATTTGACACGGATGTTAAAATTTCTGTCGATTATGCGTACCGATCGGTAAAATATTTCGACGCTAACCATATGTTCTCGGTTAAACTCGGCTTCTAAGAGCCGGTTGGGTATTTTTTTGCATTAGGCGGTTAAGAGGTTTCTTTATAACTTCTTAACTGCCTTTTTAATTTTTGGTAAAACGAATATGAAAAAAATAATAGTCCTTGCCGTTTTGTTTTTGTCACAAACCATAGCATTTTCGCAGTCAAGGATCGACCTTGATATAGATTATGCCTGTTTTGCGCTTGACTCTTCTCAATCGATGCTTGAACTCTATTATAATTTATATACCCGAAAACTGACTAAGTTCGAGCTCAATGGGCACACTGCAATTAGTGCAAAGCTCCTGGTGGCACTTCAGGATTCTCTGCACAAGCCCTTATTCGACAAAAACTATACCATTGAAGCCAATGTAACCGAGGATTCTGTCGGACAGCAGAGCTTCATTGGGCGCCTGCAATATGCCATCAAACCTGGGAAATATTTTCTGCAGGCAGCCGTGTTTGATGCGAAGAAAGCCGGGAGCCAGTCTGACACCATTAAACAAAATCTTGCCGTCGAGATGTTTAAATCCGATAGATTTGCTCTCAGCGATATTCAGTTGGCATCTTCAGTCAAAAGTTCTGAAGATACCAGTTCCATGTTTTATAAAAACACCTACGAGGTGATCCCCAATCCGTCAATGGTTTTTGGTACCAGATTGCCTGCACTGTTCTACTATTGTGAATTATATAATCTGAAAGTCAACCCTGGGACGGAATATCTCAAACTGGAAACCATTTTATTTGATTCGCAAAACAAGCCTGTCATGAAAAAGACAAAGCTTGTACCCAGATCAAATGATGATATTGTCGAGGCCGGCGCGCTGAATATCTCCAAGTTATCTTCCGGATCATACACCTTTGCCATTGTTCTGGTTGATTCTATTAAAAAAATTGGTGTTATGCAGTCCAAGAAGATTTACCTGTACTTCCCGGATCGCAAGGATACTGCAATATTGGCTAAGGCTGAAGATAATTATATGGCCTCTGAGTTTGCCGTGATGAGCGAAGAGGAACTCAATGATATGTTCGCCCAGTCAAAGTATATTGCAAAAAAAGATGAAATTAAAAAATGGGCCGGGCTTTCTGACCTCGATGCAAAAAGAAAGTTCATGCATCAATTCTGGAGCGTCAAGGAAAAATCCGTTGAGGGCAATCCAGGCGACTATAAAAGGAAATATTTTGAACGTGTTGCATACGCCAACGAAAAATTTTCCGGGTTAAAGCGTAAAGGCTGGCAATCAGACAGAGGCCGGGTTTATATTGTCTATGGTGAACCCAGCGAAATCGAACGGTTCCCCAATGAAATTGACAAAAAACCTTATGAAATCTGGCATTATAATTCGCTTGAAGGTGGTGCGGAATTTATGTTTGGCGATTTGAATGGCTTTTCCGAATATCAGTTGCTCAATTCGACCTTGCGTGGCGAATTGCGGGATGATAACTGGATGAACAGGCTGCAGCAGCTGTAATTACCTTAATGATGCTTGGAAATATTCTGTAATGGCGAAGTTTTCTCACAAAATTGAATATGTCGGGCTCAGATCCGCGCAACTGCTTTTTGGGTTAACCGGGCTTAAAGTTGCGCGGAAAATAGGCGCAGGTCTCGGCGGATTCGTTTACAAATTTATTCCAATCCGAAAGGATGTGGTTCTCAAAAACCTGAAAATTGCCTTTCCAGCTCTCTCTTCAAGTGAACTTGAGCGTTTGGGGCGGAAATGCTACATTTCCGCAGCTGTTATCTTTTCGGAAATTCTTAGCATCCCTTCGCTTAACGAAAAACAGCTCATTGATTTGGTTAAGCTTCCAAACTTGGAAGAGATGAAAAAATTATATTCCGGGAAAAAAGGACTGATCCTACTTACCGGTCATTTTGGAAACTGGGAGTTTGCCTTCCTAAGTGTTGGCATGCAACTTGGCTTTCCCATTGTGGGGGTTACCAAGAATCAGAGCAACGATTATGTTACTCGTGACCTTGACAGGATGAGAACTAAATATGGCAATACGGTGGTTACACTTGGTGTCTCCATACGGGAAGTCTATAAAGCACTCCGCCAAGGCTCGGTTGTATCAATGGTGGGCGATCAGCGCGGCCCTTCTGACGGACCACGTGTTTTACTCTTCAACAGACCGTCTGCTGTATATACAGGCCCCGCCGCCTTGGCACTCAAGTCGGGTGCGCCTTTGATGTTTGGTGCCATGATGCGCATGGAGAATAATTGCTACGAGTTCAAATTGGAAGAAGTCTCCAAAGAAGGCCTTCCGGAAGATGAACAGGCCGCTATCATCGAGTTAACCCAGAGACATACAACCTTATTGGAAGAAGCAATCAAACTACAGCCGGAATCATGGTTTTGGATGCATAACAGATGGAAGTATTGATAAAGCCAAAGTTCCTTGTGTTGCAAACCGCTTTTCTTGGCGATGCCATACTTACCCTGCCATTTATACAAGCACTGAAAACAATAAATCCAGATGCCGTAATTGATGTAATAACCATTCCTGCTGATGAGCCAATTTTCCTCTCCTCGCCTTATGTTAATAAAGTTTTTGTGCTTGAAAAACAAGGCCGCCAAAAAGGGCTTTTGGATACTATCCGTTTTGCCAGGAACTTTGCGCGCCAAGACTATACACGACTTTATTCGTTGCATCGCTCATTCCGAAGCTCACTCATCTCATGGTTCACTGGCATTCCCGAACGTTTTGGCTACGCAAACAGTATAATGTCTTTTGTGTATAAACACCGGATAAAATATCGGTATGATTATCACGAAGTTCGCAGGCATCTGGCGTTTCTTGATTATGAAGATTGCAACATAAACTGGAAAATTAAACCGGAAATGCGGGTTACCGAAGAGCAGCTTTCTGAAGTAGAAACGGTTTTGTCCCCCATCGCTAAAAAAATAAAGCGAATAGCTCTGGCACCGGGGTCGGTTTGGCAAACTAAACGTTATCCGGAAGAGTATTTTCTTGAAATAATAAAGTATTTTTGTAATAAAGATTATAACATACTTCTGCTAGGCGGTGCAAATGAAACCGGGCTTTGTGACAGGTTAACTATATCAGATGCTGTACATAACCTGGCAGGAAGGCTTTCGGTCGTGGAATCCAAACTGGCAATTGAAAGCGCCGAAATTCTTGTTACCAATGACAGCGCGAGTACGCATATAGGAATGGCCGCAGATGCAAAAACACTTACGCTGTATTGCTCCACAACGCCGGCCATTGGCTTTTTCCCCTATAACGCGAAAAGTGCTTGGCTAAGTTATGATGAGCCCGGATGCAAGCCTTGTGGAATTCATGGTTATAAGAAATGCCCTCTGGGTCATTTTAATTGTGCGCATGGCTTGCCGCCTGAAGAAGTGATAAACAAAATGGAGAGTATGCTTGCGACTTAGCAGTACAAAGACAACGGGTCTGGTGATTGATGACGATATCGAAGGTGTGCTGAAGCTTGCGCATAAGCTCTATTTTGAAGGCAGCGTATTTATTCATCCAACGGATACTATTTACGGGTTCGCTGCAAATCCCTTTAACAAAGAGGCGGTGGATGAAATTTCCAGAATAAAACAACGGGACGAAGAGCATAAATATATTCTGCTTATTCAAAATATCGATTCATTGCTTAAGTACATTACGGTTGTTGATGATTTGCATATCGATTTTTTAATGAGAATATGGCCGAATCCGGTTTCTGTTGTACTGCCGGTCAATCAGGAGGTGGGCGATATTCTTGAAACGGAAACTCTTGCATTCAGAATTCCATCACATACTTTTTGCCAACGGCTTCTGGAACGTATTCAGGCTCCGCTCATCTCAACTAGCGTGAACCGAAGTGGTGAGGCCCCTCTAAACGATCCCCAAGTAATCATCCAGGAGTTTCGCGACGAGGTCGGTGCCGTATTTTACAGTCAAAAAAAGCAACACCCGGTGTCATCAACGCTGGTGGATCTCACGGGGAAGGTGCCAATTTTATTACGGGAAGGCCGCATACCGTTTAGTCATATTCAACAGGAATTTGATGCAGCAATGGAAAAATATTCAGGAGATAAGCACCAATGAATATTCCGGTTCTGATTGGAAAACTTTCCGGCAAAGCGAAGAGTATTGAATGGAAAAAGCTTCTTTCGATATATTCCCGTTTGCGCTTCTCAATCACCATAGTTCCTTCGGGCGTGTCATTCATTAAGCCGGCCACCTACCCATCCTGGGTTGTTTCGGTTTTCCTCGGCGTTTTTGCAACAGTCTGTATACTCATCGCTTCACTGCTTATGATCTACACTCCGCTAAATTCATTATTTTTCAGTAAAACGGTGCAGCTTTCTCACTATCAGGTAAATGAATTGCATAAGCTTCAAGATCGGGTAAAATTTTTAGACAGCGAACTTGAGCACATAAAAGAGCAAAACCAGGCTCTCAGGAAAGCCATTCTTCTGGGTGATTCCACAGCGCTCAAGCAGTTCGACCACTCGCCAAAAACAGGAGGAAGCATCCTGACTGTGGCAAGGCAGCTTTGGGAGGAATTCAATACGGACAAACATGCCTTGCAGATTGTGTTTAGAAAGCCTTGCGAGGGCTTCCAGTCGAATAATTTCCGCCCGGTCGATGCTCATTATGGTGTCGATTTTGCAGTCAAATCTGGCACGCCTGTGTATGCATCAGCGAATGGTTATGTTATTTTCTCAGATTTTACCGCAGATGACGGAAATATGGTTATTTTAGGTCATGCGGATGGATTTGTTTCTGTGTATAAGCATTGTCAGAGTCTATTAAAAACAACACGACAGAGTGTTCTGCAGGGAGAGCAAATTGCACTCTCTGGTGGGTCGGGAAGGCTTGCTCGCGGGCCACACCTGCATTTTGAAATTTGGCAGAATGGAGTCCCCTTGGACCCCCAACAATTCATTGCCCCAAACGAAAGGAAATAATACATGTTTAAGCTCAACAAAGGCGAATATATCGACGATTTCAGTATCATTAGTGATGGAATGAAAATTACCGGGTCAATAGATACTAAAGGCAATGTCCGTATTGATGGTGCGGTAACCGGGCATGTATCGGCGGGCGGCAACGTTACTATTGGCGATAATGGCATGGTTGAAGGTGATGTAACCGCAAAAACCATGACCATTGGGGGCAAAGTGCTCGGAAGTGTGAATGTTGTTGAAAAGCTTATTTTAGAGCAAGGTTCACGGCTGACGGGCGACCTTGTGGCAAAAATACTTGTCATTGAAGAAGGGGCCAATTATAGCGGCAAATGTGAGATGAAAGCTCCATCCGCAAAAATTGAACCCAAGCCGGAAGTGAAACCAATAACCAAGTCGGCCGGCAAGTTTGAGTTTAGTTCGTTTCTTAAACAAGAGCCAAAACCGTAAACAATTGACAAACAGCAAACAATACCAAGCTCTGTGATTACACCTGAACATAAGCAAAATGGTCAAAAAAAAGAGAAAGAAACCCTTCGACAAACATATGCCGAACTTGGACCTTTACTTGGGATTGGCATTCAGCTTGCGGCAACCATGTTACTCATGGTTTTTCTGGGAAAATGGCTGGATGAAAAATTCGATAAACAGCCGCTTTTTCTAATAATTTGCTCTGTTTTTGGAATGGTGGCAGGTCTTTACAATCTTATTAACACCGTCAGTAAATATGACAAAAAGAAACAAAAATGAGTTATAAAAGGTTTATTAACGGCGTAAGCTATGCATTATTGGGCATTTTAACAGTATTGTTGATCCTTTTTTATTCTCACGTGTTCAGAAAAGATGAACTGGTAGCCATTATTGCCGCAAAACTTATTATGACACTTCACTTTCTGCTGGGGATGCATTTAAATCGGAAGGGTTTGGGCCGGTCGCAGGAGGTTTTCATGATCTATGTTTTTGGAGGCATGGCCGGGAGGCTCTTTTTAGCAGCCGGTTTAATCATATTCTGCCTCGAAGTATTGAAATTTAATTTTAATTATCTTATCTTTCCTGTCTTTATTTTCTATGTTTTTTTTCTGGTGCTCGAAATTTGGTATTTAATTAAAAATGAAGCAACATTTCTAAAAACTGATAAACATGATTAGTGCATTTGTTACAGTAAGCGATTCCTTAAAACACGCAGCGGAAAACAGCGCGATGCAGATGAGCGATTCACTACATCACGTGGTTGCTGATACGGTAAAAAAAACTGCTGAAAACAGTGATTGGATCATGGAACATATTTCTGACGGAAATAAGCTCGAATTTCCACCTTTTGGGCATATTAACTTGCCCCAGTTACAGCTTTTTGGACTGGATATATCGATTACCAAGCACGTAGTTTTTCTTTGGTTCGTTGCTCTTGTGCTTATAATCACACTCAGTTATATTGCCAGACAGTACAAAAAATCCCTCGTTCCCAAGGGAATAACGAACGCACTTGAAATTTTTATCGTTTTTGTTCGTGATGAAATAGCCAAATCGACAATTGGTAAGGGGTATGAAAAATTCCTCCCGTATTTGCTTACGGCGTTCTTTTTCATCCTGTTTGCCAATTTCATTGGTTTGGTTCCCTATACTGCCACAGTAACCAGCAATATTACGGTTACCGCAGTGTTAGCCATCTTCTCGTTTTTTGTCATTCAAATTGGCGGAATTATGAAGAATGGCTTTTTCGGTTATTTCAAAGGTCTTGTTCCGCATGGCATCCCGATCGTTTTCCTTCCGGTAATTGGGTTGGTTGAGTTCATAGGGCTGTTTACGAAACCATTTGCCTTGGCAATTCGTCTTTTTGCAAACATGACCGCCGGGCACATTGTTATTTATGCCCTTATCAGTTTGATTTTTGTGAACCAGTCCTACGGTATGGCAGGTTTGTCGATACCGATGGCATTATTCGTGTATTTTCTTGAAATATTGGTTGCATTACTGCAGGCTTATATATTTACGATGCTCTCCTCGCTGTTTATTGGCATGGCAGTGCATCAGGAACATTAATTTATTTTAGACAATTTAGACAAACAAACTACTTATTAGGAGGATCCTCATGAATTTAGCTCACTTAGCAGCAGGTATCGGAGCAGGATTAACCATTATCGGCGGCGCGCTCGGAATTGGTAAATTGGCAGCATCCGCCATGGAGGCCAGTGGCCGTCAACCGGAAGCAGCAGGCGCAATCCGTATTTCCATGATCATCGCAGCAGCACTCATCGAAGGTATTGCGTTGTTCGCGCTGGTTATTTGCTTCAGCCTCGTAGGAAAATAATTAACATTACCAGTGGAGCGGTTGTATTAACCGCTCCTTTTAACATCATTATATAGGTAAAGAAAATGATGGCATACATCTTTGCGTTCGCTGCCAGGTTTTCCGAATCCGGAGGACATGAAGGCGGCGGTGGGCTTTTATCGGTTAATCCGGGACTCGCGTTCTGGACGGTGCTTACGTTTGTTCTTTTATTGATTATCCTGCGTAAGGTGGCCTGGAAACCGATTTTGACTGCTCTCGATGAACGCGAGAAGAATATTCAGGATTCTTTGGAGCTTGCCGAAACGGCAAGAAAGGAAGCCTCGGAGAAGTTGGAAGAGAATAAAATCATTATTGCCCAGGCGCACGAAGAGGCCAGAAAGCTCCTTGCAGAAAGCCGGCAATTTGCCGAGGATATGAAGCAAAGAATGCTTGACGATGGCAAGGTCGCAGCCGATAAAAAAATTGCTGATGCATTACAGGAAATTGAAAACAAAAAAAGAGAAGCATCTGCAGAACTGAAAAACCTGACGGTTGAGCTTTCGGTTGAGATTGCAGAAAAGATCATTCGCAAGAGCCTTGACCCTGCTGCTCAAAAGCAGATGGTCGATGAATATATTAAGGCAATCCAGAAAAATTAATTATGCGTTTTTCAAAAGTAGCCACCGTTTACGCGAATTCCCTTTATAACTACGCGAGCGAAAAGAACAAAATCGCTGAAGTTTTTGATGATGTATTATCAGTAGCCAGGATGGCACGGAAATCAGCGGACTTGCGCAGAGTTATCGGGAATCCTACGGTTAAACATTCGGTCAAGTTTCAGGTTATCAGTGATGTTGCCCAAAATAACTGCACCGAAGAGACAAAGTACTTTATTAAATATCTCTACGACCACGAGCGTATTGATGCGGTGCTGGAGATATTCGAAGCGTTCCTTGTGTTGAAAGATGAACGCGAAGGTCTGTTGCGTGTGGATGTGTGTTCTGCTGAAACACTCAGCCCGGAACAGAAAGCTGGAATTATCAGCAGGCTCGAAGTTAAATATGCCAAGCACATTGAACTGACGGAAAAAATTGATCCAACCATCATTGGTGGATTCATTGTTACCGTGGGAGACACCATTATTGATGCCTCGGTTAAAAACCAGTTAACTCAAATTAAGAAGAAATTAATTAGCGCCAGTTTTTCCTCAAACTGAGAAAATTAATGAAGGAATTAAGAAATGTTTGAAATTAGACCTGATGAAATAAGCGCGATAATCAGAAAACAATTGTCGGGTTATGAAAGCGAAGCTGATATCTATGAAGTCGGCACCGTTCTTCAAGTCGGCGACGGTATTGCCCGGATATATGGGCTTTCAAAGGTTATGGCCGGTGAATTGGTCGAATTTCCGAATGACGTATTTGGAATGACCTTGAACCTGGAAGAAGATAGCGTTGGCTGTGTTCTTTTCGGTGAAACCAATTTAGTCAAAGAAGGCGATACGGTTAAAAGAACCGGCAAAGTTGCTTCCATGCCTGTTGGTGAGGCAATGCTCGGACGCGTTATAACACCTCTTGGTGTTCCTCTTGATGGAAAAGGCGCAATTCAGACCAAAGACGTTCTTCCTATCGAACGCAAAGCACTCGGCGTTATTGAACGCAGTCCCGTTAAGGAATCACTGCAGACAGGTATTGTAGCAGTTGATTCAATGATTCCCATCGGAAGAGGCCAGCGCGAGCTTATTATCGGTGACCGTCAAACAGGAAAAACTGCTGTTGCCATCGACGCTATCATCAGTCAAAAATCTACTCATACAAAAGAAGCTCAGGCACTCGGGATTAAGCCGGTGTTCTGCGTTTATGTTGCCATTGGACAGAAGAACTCTACAGTGGCCCAGGTGGTTGCAAAGCTGCATGAAAATGGAGCTATGGAATATACTACGGTTATTGCGGCATCAGCTTCTGATCCGGCTCCTTTGCAGTTTATTGCACCTTATTCAGGTGCAACACTCGGTGAATACTTCCGTGATAAAGGCCAGCATGCATTGGTCGTTTATGATGATCTCACAAAACAGGCCGCTGCTTATCGCGAACTTTCGCTTCTTTTAAGAAGACCTCCCGGACGTGAAGCATACCCGGGAGACGTTTTCTATCTTCATTCACGTCTTCTTGAGCGTTCCTCAAAATTGAGCGAGGCTTTAGGCGGTGGATCCTTGACAGCATTACCAATTATTGAAACCCAACAGGGTGATGTTTCAGCATATATTCCTACAAACGTGATCTCAATTACGGATGGTCAGATATATCTTGAATCAAACCTCTTTAATGCCGGTGTGCGGCCTGCTATTAATATTGGTATCTCGGTATCTAGAGTGGGTGGTAACGCGCAGATTAAAGCCATGAAAAGGGTTGCAGGCAGTTTGAAGCTCGATTTGGCACAATACCGAGCGCTTGAAGCCTTCTCAAAATTTGGATCGGATCTTGATACTGCAACGCAGAAAACACTTGCCCGCGGTGCTCGTCTGGTTGAATTGCTGAAACAAGGGCAATATGCCCCGGTCCCGGTAGAAAAGGAAGTTGTCTCGGTATTCCTCGGAACTCAGGGCTTGTTCGATACCATCAGTGTTGACGATGTGAAACGTTTTGAAAAGGAATTTCATGAATACGCCGAGCAGAAGTATCCGGAAATTTATAAGTCGATTAGAGAATCAAAAGATTTATCTTCCGATAATGCAGACCTGATCAAGAAAGCTACGGCTGAATTCTTAAACAGCTTTAAGAAGAGCGAATAACAAAGGTTCCAGATGGCAACGTTACGGGATATCAGAAGCAGAATTACGGGTGTGCAAAGCACTCAAAAGATAACGAAGGCAATGAAAATGGTTGCCGCGGCAAAACTGCGCCGTGCGCAAGAAGCCATCATTACAGCCAGACCCTATGCTGCCAAGATCAGTATGTTCCTTAATCATTTGATTACCAATGAACAAAAAGCTGTTAACCCGTTCCTTGTTCACCGTGAGGAAGCAAATGTCCTGGTAGTGATTATTACCGCTGACAGGGGACTCTGCGGCACCTTTAACTCCAATTTGATCAAAGAAGCAGTGCAGCTTATTGATGGCGAACTTAAGCCAAAAGGGAAGAATGTTTCGCTTTATTGTATCGGAAAAAAAGGCTACGAATATTTCAACAAGCGGAAATATCAGATTGTAGGCCATCGGGTTGGGCTTTTCAATAAGCTCCGTTTTGATTCTGCCAAGTCGATTTCCAACGAGATGATCCAATCCTTTTTATCCCGCCAATTCGATTCTGTGCATATTGTATATAACGAGTTTAAAAATGTTGCTTCACAAAAGGTAAACAGAGTACAGTACCTTCCCATTCCTTCTGTCGATGACAAACAAAGTCAGTCACATGAGACTGATTATATTTTTGAGAAAGACCAAAGTTCAATTTTTGAATCAATCCTTCCACAGTATCTGAATTCGCAGTTGTGGAGATTTTTCCTGGAGTCGCAGGCATCTGAATTTGGTGCGCAAATGACGGCAATGGAAAACGCAACTACAAATGCGGGTGAACTCATCAAAACCCTGCAAATTAAATATAATAAGGAACGTCAGGCCGCGATTACCACGGAGATTCTTGAAATCGTTTCCGGCGCCAACGCGTTGAAAAAATAGAAATACAATAGACCTCCAAATGCTCCAAGACCTTACGCAAAAATTTGAGAAAATCCTTAAAAAGGTTACCGGTCAGGGTAAACTCACTGAAAAAAACATTTCTGACACACTCCGCGAAATCCGCCGGATTTTGCTGGACGCTGATGTCAATTTTAAAGTTACCAAAGATTTTATAGAATCGGTTTCAGTTAAAGCTCTTGGCCAGGAAGTCCTCCTCTCTATTTCACCGGGACAATTGTTAACCAAGATATTCTTCGACGAACTGGTAACTTTGCTCGGTACCGAGAGTGTCTCTCTTAAGCTTAACGCAACCGGGGTAACGGTCATCATGGTTGTTGGATTACAGGGTTCAGGAAAAACCACATTCTGCGGCAAACTTGCCAATAAGTTGAAAACGCAAGGACGGAAACCCCTGCTTGTTGCAGCCGATATTTATCGTCCGGCTGCCATTGACCAGCTAAAAGCACTTGGATTGGCCGTAGATGTACCTGTGTTTTCGTTGGAAGAGAAAGACGCCAGGAAGATAGCCGGGGAATCGATCACCCACGCACATGCAAATAACCTGGATACAGTTATCATCGATACTGCTGGCCGCCTGCATGTCGATCAGGAACTGATGCTTGAAGTGTCGGATATTAAAGAAATTGTAAAACCACAGGAAATTCTCTTCGTGGTTGACTCTATGACGGGTCAGGACGCTGTCAATTCGGCAAAAGCCTTTCATGAGCAGGTTGACTATGATGGCATTGTGCTTACCAAAATGGACGGCGACGCCAAAGGTGGTTGCGCTCTTTCCATCAGAGCAGTAGTTGGAAAACCAATCAAATACATCAGTAATGGTGAAAAATTTGATGCCTTGGAAACCTTTTTCCCTGACCGTCTTGCCTCCCGTATTCTCGGAAAAGGTGACGTTATTAGCCTGGTCGAAAAAGCCCAGGAGCATTTTGACGAGAGCGAGGCAGAGGAACTTGAAGAAAAATTACGCAAAAATAAGTTTGATTTTGAGGATTTCCTCAAACAAATCAAGATGATTAAACGAATGGGCTCACTTTCTTCGCTTATGGCGATGATTCCGGGTATCCCCGCCCAGATGAAAAATGCCGAAGTTGACGACAATATGCTCGTCAAGGTCGAGGCAATTATCCAGTCAATGACCAAAGAAGAGCGGAAAAAGCCCAAAATTCTCAATGGCGGACGCAGAATGCGCATCGCCCGGGGAAGCGGGACCACCATCCAGGACGTGAACCGCCTCGTTAAGCAATTCAGCGAAATGCAGGCAATGATGGCACGTATGAATAAAGTTGGATTTAAATCCCGATTTTGAGTAAATTGTATTTTGAAATAATAGATTTAACGGAGGTTAAGTAATTGGCAGTTAAGTTAAGATTGCGCAGAATGGGCAAAAAGAAACAGCCTGTTTATAAAATAGTGGCAGCAGATGCGAGATCACCCAGAGACGGAAAGTATTTGGAAGCGATTGGGACCTATAATCCTAAAACCGATCCACAAACAATTACGTTGGCTGAAGACAGAGCATTGTATTGGTTAGGCGTTGGAGCTCAGCCCACCGACACCGTACGAAGCATTCTTCGCAACACGGGTGTTACCCTTAAAAAAGAATTGCTCAAACGCGGTCTTGCGGATGAACAAGTGGAAACTGAAATAGCTAAATGGAAAAGTCTTAAGGAAGCGTCTGCGAAAAACAAAGCGCATCGCAAATCAGTAAAGTCTACTACCGGTACGGCAGGAGTTCAGGGAGCTTCTTCTGCAGAAACCGCTGCTGAATAAACATCAGTCGCTACCGTACCTAATAGGTTAATAACTCCCGGCTCTCATTCAGGAGGTCGCTTATGAAAGAGTTCGTTGAGTACATTGCTAAGAGCATTGTTGACAATCCAGATTCTGTAATTGTTGAGGACAAAGCAATCGAAGAGAAGAAGATTGTTCTTGCTCTTCGGGTTCACAGCAGCGATGTTGGCAAGGTTATTGGCAAGCAAGGCAAAACCGCACAAGCTATTAGGGTGCTTCTTCAGGCAATCGCCGCGAAGGAGGGTAAGAGAGCTATTTTAGAAATTATTGATTAAATCGGAGTCCGGTGGACGGATTTATTGCTATTGGTTTTTTTCAGTCTGTTTACCGTGACAGTCCGTTTCTTAGAGTTCAGATACTAACTGATTTCCCGGAACGTTTTGCTCCAGGTAATGCTGTTTATATGGAATTCTTCGATGCAGCTCCAAAAAAGTTTAAGATCGAGGAAAGTTATCAGGATAAATCAGGGTGGCTGGTCAAGCTGACCAATTTTGATACGCCAGAGCTTTGTGAAGTCCTGCAGAATAAATATCTGTATGTTCCTGAAAGTGAACTTAATCCTTTGCCCGAACATATGTATTATGTTCATGACTTGATTGGAAGCGAAGTTATTATCGAAGATGAAACGGTCGGAACAATACAGGATGTGTTGCAAATGCCGGCAAACGATGTTTACGCCGTGTTGCTGCATTCTGGGAAAGAATTAATGGTCCCCGCGCTTAAAGATACCATCCATTCCTTTGACCGGGTTGCTAAAAAATTAATTTTAAGCAAGAAAAAATCATTTTTTGCTTATGAGGATTGATCTCATATCGGCGGTGCCCGATTTATTGTATAGCCCGTTGAATACAAGCATTGTTAAGCGGGCACAGACCAAAGGGCTTGTTGAAATTCAGGTGCACAATCTGCGGGATTATGCCCATGATAAGCACCGTTTGATTGATGATAAGCCTTTCGGCGGCGGAGCCGGAATGACGCTGAAACCAGAGCCGTTCTTTGAATGCATTTCCAAATTGCTTTCAGAACGTAAGTATGATAAAATAATCTGGCCGTCACCGCGCGGAAAGATTTTTACACAACCGGATGCAAACAGGCTTTCGCTGTGTGAAAACATTTTGTTTATATTAGGCCATTATAAGGGAATTGATGAACGGGTGTTTATCAAATTTCCCGGCGAAGAACTTTCGATTGGAAATTTTGTTTTAAGCGGCGGTGAATTGCCCGCATTACTGATGGTCGATGCAATCGTCAGAGTCGTTCCCGGCGTGTTGAACGATAGTGAGTCTGCCCTGAGTGATTCATTTCAGGATGGAGAACAAATTGGAGCGCCGACATATACCAGACCTGCAAGTTATAAAGGATTGGATGTGCCGGAAATATTATTGCAAGGAAATCATGAGGCTGTCAAAGAATGGAAAGCGGAGCAATCGCGCGCTTCGACAGACGAATGGAAAAAGATTAATAAAATATAGGAGCATATAGCATGTTTACATTAGACGAAATATTACCGGCAGTGAAGGGAAATGAATACCCACTCTTCCGTTCAGGCGATCACATTCGTGTGCACGTTCGCGTCATCGAAGGCGATAAAGAAAGAATTCAGCCTTTCGAAGGAGATTGCATCAGCATTCGCGGCAGCAGAGAGAGCAAATCTTTCACCGTAAGAAAAATTTCAAACGGTGTTGGTGTTGAAAGAATTTTCCCTTTCAACTCACCCAAGATTGCAAAAATTGAACTTCTGAAAGAAGGAAAAGTACGCAGAGCCAAACTGTATTACCTGAGAGAATTGTCAGGCAAGGCTGCAAGAATCAAATCTAAAGAGACCTTTAAATCAGCTAAGGGCTCTGCGGTTGCTGCTCCTGCAGAACCTGTTGCAGCAGTTGAAACTACCGAAGAAAATTAATCCGTAAAAATGCGGGTAAGAAAAAGGCGTCCCTTGGGACGCCTTTTTAGCTTTAAATCGTAAGTGAAGGGTTATGCGTTAATGGGCAGCTGAATGGTAAACTTTGTGCCTGCACCCAGCTTGCTTTCAATGCTCACCCGGCCGCCATGCCCCTCAACAATATTCTTTACAATCCACAGGCCAAGCCCTGAACTTGTTTCACCGGCTGTTGGTCTGGCTGTCAGTTTGGCGCCCTTGTTGAAAGCCCTTGCAATATCTTCCTTGCTCATCCCAACGCCGTTGTCAGAAATTTCAACTAACACATTGGTGCTGTTGAAATAGGAACGTACCTGGACAATGGTTCCATCGTTTGCGAATTTGATGGCATTGTTAACCAGGTTTTCAATTACTTCTTCAAACTTAAACTCATCTAAAAGAACAGCCGGACTGTCTGGTGAAGAGCTGTTTATGATCTTAACCCCTTTACTCTGGGCATATACCATATTTCGGCTGCATACAGTATCAATCATCGCCTTAATTGGTGACCGTGTTAATTTCAAACCACCGGTGCTTTCGGCCTCGGCAATAATAACCGATATTGATTGGGCAATCTCTATAATCCGTGACGAAGTTGAAACCAGATGTCCCATGATCTCCTGTTGTTCTACAGCATTGTAATCATAAGATCTGAGCAGATCAACATATCCTTTTATTGCACCGGCTGGGTTTTTCAGGTCATGGATTGCAATTGCAAACAGATCTTCCTTTTGTTTTTGTAAAAGCTCCAGTTGAACTTGGCTGGCAGTCAGTCGTTCCTTTTGTGTGACAAGATCGTTGTTGATATTGGTAAGCTCGCTGTGCTGTTTTTTCAAAATTTCTATTTGGTTCTTTTGGGCATCGGTTTGCATTCTAAGAACATTATTCTCGTCTTTCAGCTGGCGGATAGTCTCAAGAAGTTGAGCGGTATCTTGCCTGATAAAGGAATCATTTGAACCGTTGGTGGTTCGCTCATAGCTTTTTTTCAGTTTTGCGCGATTGTCTTCGGTGTGGTTTGAGCGCTCTTTTTGAGGGCTATTAACCTTTTTGGAGAATTTCCCGGTAGAGGCCAGGTAGATAACGAACAAAACTACCAGAAAACAGAGTCCTATTAGAGAATAGTAGAATATTTCATTTGTCATGGTATCGAAGCATTTTGAGGTTAAAATTAAAAACAAATATATCGAAAAATTTAATAAGATACCCTCCCCATGTTTGAATATGATGCTGATTCCATCCGTCCCTGAAACATGAACTTTGCTCCCCACCTGACCGACTTTGCTAATTATTGGTGAGGACGTGGAAAACAGAACAATAATTCTTAATTGTGGTCTATTTGGGGATCAGTAGGGCAGGTATCCATTGAGTTGTTACTCAGTAATCTGTCACGGATTCTTCTTCTGGCGGCTGACATTAAATACTTTTCTCTGAGTCTTGCTTCAGCCAACGAGTTAACTTGTTAAGTATAAACGAGTTTCCATGGAAAGTGCTTTGAAGAATAAGTGCTGTGGCCGGAGTTGTGCTTTTTAAGGCGCCGCTTAACATCATTTGTTAATCCGATGTAATGGCTGTTGTCGTAAATGCTCTTAAGGAGGTAGACTAAATATTGCATAATTTCATCTGCGAATTTAAAGTGCCCCCGACAGTACGAATTTCACTTTTTTCACCTATTTTTGCTTCGCTATTTTGTTTGATTTCAGCTTGAATTCTCATTATTTTTCGTAAGGTAACTATAGAAAATTATAGCTACAAATGGTCAATTATAACGGTATTTGTACGTAAAATTTTGCCTTAAAAACAGGGTTCAATCCCGGAAAGGGGCACATACATGCAGATCAGTTTTTATCTCGATACGAATCAACGGACTACCAATCCGGAGAGGATAATTTTCTGTTACGTCAGGGGAATAAAGGCCTATGAGACCATCAAGCTTCATACGGGCATGCGAATTGAAAAACAATTCTGGGATAGTGAGCAGCAGCAGGCCATAACCCGCGGCAAAAATAAGTATTCCGGTGCCCCGGAATTAAATGCATTCCTCAGCCGGTTCAAACAGGAGGTGCGCAGAGTATATCAGATCAACTGTTTCAAGGAAGAAAAGATCCCGTACGATGAACTGAAGCGGATTATCATCAGCCATTTCAAGGAGGAAACGGTAGATTTCTTTAAGACATTTGAAACATACATTGAGGTAAAGAAAACAGATGTTTCGTATCCGACTATACAGCGCTTTCAAACACTCCAGACCCATCTTTTGAATTTCCAGGAGGCAAAGCGGTACAAGATCACCTTTGAATCAATCGATCATTATTTCAATGATATGTTTGTCGCTTATCTAATCACAGATAAAGAGCTGGTCAACAACACCGTATCTAAACTCGTCTCAAACCTGAAGGTCTTTCTCAATTGGGCTACCCAGCACAAGCTGAACAAAAACATGGATTATAAAGACTTCAAATGTAAATGGAATGAAACGGACCTGATTGCTTTGTCGGATAATGAGTTAATGAATTTGTTCAGGTATGATTTCTCTTCGAACGTATCGTTCTCAAATATACGGGATGTCTTTTGTTTCGGCTGCTTCACCGGGGCACGCTACGGGGATATTGAAGCCTTTAGATTCTCTGATATTCAGAATGGAGTATGGCAATTACATGCGCAAAAGACAAAAGATATATATTATGTCCCGTTGAACGATTTTGCAATGAGTATTGTGGATAAGCACCGGGCTGCGGGGAAACTTCCGGTCATTACGAACCAGAAAATGAATGAATACCTGAAAGATGTTTGTAAGGAGGCTAAGATTAATACGCCTATCAAAAAAGTCAGATATATCGGAGCAGAGCGTAAGGAAGAGATTAAACTTAAATATGAGTTAATTGGCACCCACACAGCCCGCAGGACGTTCGTAACGCTCTCTCTTGAAAAAGGTATGCGCCCGGAAATTGTCATGAAAATCACCGGGCATAAATCACTAAAGATGCTTCAGAAGTATATCAAGATAACGGAAAACATTCAGGAAATAGAGCTTCGGCGTGCTTGGGGGAATCCGTCAAAATTGAAGTTGATTGAAACGGACTTACCCGGTTAATGCCTATACGCGGAATAGGTCTTTGGGAAAATTTAATTTGAGAACATCTCTGGGTCACTGGTTGATAGAATCTCAACCACTTTTTCCAACCTTTCAAGGTAGGGCAGGTAAGTGCTTATTCCCTGGTTGGAAAGAACGACTTCAAGGTGAGCCTTGTAAAACTTGGAGACATCCAGTATCGTGGTTGCCCTGTCCAGTTTCAATGATCCCGTCCACCTTGCAGCGACATCCGCGAACTGTTCAACTCTGATAATTCGGTCGTCCCAGTCTTCACCCTTTACATTTCTGCTGAAAGTGTACGTACTTTGGCAATCAACTGCAGTCTCAGTAAAAGTAGCTTCATCCTCTCTATCGTATGGATCTTCATTTAGTATAAATTCTTCCTTCCTGGCTTCCGGCAAGTGCAATTCCGCATCGTCAAATTGCTGTTCATAGAACGGATGTTTGGTCAGATAGTCTGCGAGGTCATACCCGGCTTTTTTCTCATCCTCGGTTGCCTTTCTTTCGAGCAGGTCAGATATTTTGATGTCCAGACCGGGTAATAGATGCTTTGTTTTCTCCATCCATTTTTCGTATCCGTTCGAATCAGGATAAAGCAGAACCTTTCTGCCTTTGAGAACCAGCAGCCTTTCCGGTGATAAATTATTCAGACCGCCCGACGCAAGCCATATAAAGCCCGGCAAGTAGGCGCTGGCAATAACCGCGGTCTTTTCGCTCTCAACAATGGCCACCGGCTGCAAGGGCTGACTTTTCAGAAAGTGTTCCCCAAAGAAACACTGCCGCAAACTATACTCTTCCATCCGCAGTATTTTATGCACCCAGGTAATACAGCGTTGGGGCTCTTTTACACGTTTACCCGTGTGAGGATCATACAACATAACCTTCCCGGCTCGTATTCTCCCCGTACCATCAATCTGCCAGAACACGGTGGCACCTTTCCAATGGTTCGAAGATCCGATATAATACTTTTCAATAATCTTCTGTGTAACCAGCTCACCGAATAATCCGGTAAGATATATAGTGAATTTATTCTGCTCGTACCCGGACAGGCTTTTCTTAAACAGTTCCCGGTCGATGAGGTTATGAGCCTCAATTGTTTTTACGGCAGCTTCCCGGTATCGATAGGCTGCAGAGTTTTGTGGATAGTTGTAAACTTGTTTAGGCTGCCGGATGCTCAAAAACTCTGAAGGCTTCCGGTGATAGCCGCAGTTCAGTTCCCGGTCACACCTGCCGCAGTAAGGCGAAAGGTATTCTCCGGTTGCCGTGTTAATATAACGGCTGAAAGTTCCCTGGTGCCCGCATCCGGGACAGGCAAACCTTGTTTGCTTGCCTTTATACTTTTCCAGGGTAAACTCAAAATTTGTTGTCAGCATTGTCATTGTTGATCTCTGTTCGTACTATTGGATTCTCGTACCCTCGTACCATTCGTACCCTCGTACCAATCGTACCGCTCGTACCTGGTACGAGGGGGTACGAGCAAAGTACGAGTTAAGGGTTCTTTTTATCATGGTGCTTGAACATTTTGCGTATAGCGCCTTCCGTGACTCCTAACATTTTACCTATTTCAACGTTACTCTTGCCTTCGTCCCGTAATAGTAAAGCCTGATTAAGTCGGTTTTGATGGTCCTTCTCATTCTGATCTTTCAGGTGTTCACGTTCCTGTCCGTATGAATGGAAGTGAAATCCCAAAAACCCTGCAGCTTTCTTCAACTCCATAACAATTACATTTTCAGCGTCATAGGTATTCTCGCAATTCCTCTGCTTCATCTGCTTTATATACCGGAGACTTTTATCCCTGCAGCTCTCCCCGAGCGCAAAGGCACTGTCACAGAAATTTATGATCATCTTGCTGCCTGCAAGGTCGTTCCTGGTTATAGGTTTCATTTGGTCTCGTTTGGGAGTATGGGCAAGCACTAAAATCGACAGGTGATATTTTTTCTTCAGGTCTTTAAGCAATTTCATCAATGGCAGGGCGTCTTTTGCTTTTTCGGTTTCGCTGCGGAGATAGGTGATGTTATCGACAATTACGATCTTCACGCCGGTTCGTATAATCTCGTGTTCAATACTGTATATGATAAAATCATCCACGGTCTGGAACTGATCAGGTTTGGTCGTTTCCGGGTTTATCTCGGCCCGGAGGAACTTGGAATCAAACTGGTATAAATTTCCGTATTCATCAGTATACCTGGTCTGAAATTGCTTGTCGCTGAGTTCAAAATCAAAATAGAGTACCGGCTGCGCTCCGGCTTCCAAAGTGAAAATATCTGCCTGGCAGCCCTTTGTTATACTGTCGGAAATTTGTACCGCGAGAATAGATTTCCCGAGGTTCGTGTCCGCGTAACAGATGCATAGTTCTCCTTCAAACCAGAGAGTATCTACTAGTTTATTCGGGATTGGCCTTTGGCTGGCCTCCTCATTCCACTCCATAACCGGTTTCACGATGAAGAAGTTGCTGCCCGGTGATGAGCCATTCAGTAATGCAGATGCATCGCTTTCGATGTCTCCTGGATTAATCCCGATGCTTTCAAGGTCAAATTCAGGTTTCAGCATCTAAAACCTCTTGACGGTTATTTTCTTCATTGCTTCAACCACTTCAGAGCGTTTAAAAAACACTTTGTTGGCCAGCCGGTAGAATGGTATTTTCCCGGCCTTTTCCCAGGCTATAATGGTCTGTGGGGTTACTTTTAACTCTTTAGCAAGGTCCTTGGTCTTTACCAGTGGCTCATCTGCGGGAGTGATCAGATCTTCCTTCCGAAGCCTTTTAACAACCTCCTCAGCCACTGCGCGGGTGAGCTCTTCAATGTCAACAGTCGACATGATGATTTGCTTATTCATTTTCTTGCTCCTCATTTGGCGTAAGTACGCCCCCGACCGTTTTTAGGAGCAGCTCTATCCCGGAAATGTGTTTTTGCCCGATGGAGAGCAGTGTGTCAATAACCCCGGAATTTGGAGGCTGCCCGGTTTCTTTGGGGACTTTGTCATTCAGGGAGCCTTGTATTGATTCAATTGTCCGCTCCAGCTGAACAAGACTATAAGCCATGAAGGAAAGGCTGAGATATAAGTCACGTGCCATAATGAACTCCTGGAATAAAAAAACCGGCAATGAGCGGGGCGAAACACTCACTGCCGGTTAAAAAACTCTTCAGACTTCGCCCCGCCTACGAATCCATCGTAAACGTGACAACAAAGTTAGGGTGTAAAAAAGGGTGTAAACAATTACAATTTTCGATTAAAAGTTTACAATTTCATTTACATATTATTTACAATCTAGTCGGGGGGATCCTTTTCGTCTGGCAGTTCCTTGCCATCCCTTAAATTAATGAGCCGTTGCCGGATTGACTCAGCCTTCTCGGGCGTATCGAATTCTTCAGCAATTTCCCGGGATAGTTCCGAGACATTTTTCTTGGAACTCCGAAGATCCTCCAATTGTCTCGTTTTAATGAGATAATCCTTGATTTTCCGTATAGTAGCCGCCTTGCCTTCCTTTTGATCCATTTTCCGGAATTGCTCTTTTACGTTCTCATTTTTACACACCTGTTCGCGTAGATCTTCCAGGTAACTGTCAATCCCATAAAAGCTCATTGAGGAGAATACAGTTTTCCATTCTTTCCAATCAGTAGAATCCTTAACTTCTTCGTAGAGAGCCTTTGCTGCTTCATCAACAGCTCCGGCAAAATTAATTCCTGTGGTGTCCAGTATTTGTCGGGTATCAAGCAAATCCATTATTATTACAACTTTATTTATCCACTTATATCCTGAGACTAAGGTGTCTTCTGATTTTCTTTCTTTTTCAAAATGTTCAAGTTTTGCCAGCAGGATTAGGAGAAAGAAAAGCCGCTCCCGGTGATCATCGGGTGCGTATTCCTGGTACGAGTAAACTTCATTTCCGAAAATGTCTTTGTGAGTAGTGAAGAGGGCAAGAAACTCATCGTAGTTTAATCTTGCTTTTTTGATAATTTCCCGCCCGTATTGAATGTTCCGCTGGTGTTCTCTTTCCATTAATTCGCCGCGCATGCCTTATAACTCCTATCGCAAAAAATTATAATGGAAAAACTAAATAAATATTTCTCCATGCGCAATCCATAAATCCATTTTTTTAGGTATGAATTATGGGTCTGTATGAAAAATTCTTAAAATTCTGAAAAATTCTGATTCTTTCTCTCGATAGCTGATTATTTGCTCTATACGACGCTGAAATCACGTCCCGCTGTCCGGCCAAAAGCTGAAACTTTGTTTACTTTAGTTTAACTTTGTTACATATAGTTGTACTTTCAGAAGGTCGTGATACAGATGTGAGCGAAAAAAATCAAAACATGCAAAATAAAATCCCGTCTAAATATTTTTCACTTGTTACGGTCGCATATTATTCAGTAATTTTAAAATACCAGATTATAAATATTTTCATGGTGAGCGAAATGAGATCAGTGAGGAAAACGAAAAGAAATCCCCGTGGCGCCGGCCGCAAACCGCGTTTCTCCAAGGCCGAGTTGCAGGACATAATAGCCCAATACCGGGCCTATATCGTAGAGACAGATATACCGGTCGTAAGTGAATTTGCCTATCGTATGAAAATCCCACGTCATTATCTTTATGGGAATGAAGAGCTCCGCGAAGTCACCGACTGGCTGGTCCTGAAGAAATCCGCTGCCCTGGAACGCGGTATGGTAACCGGTACGCTGCCAGTTGCCGGCTGCATCTTTGCACTGAAACAGCTCGGCTGGAAAGACCATCAGGAAGTGGAAACTGTAGTTATTGACAAGAAGAAGATTAAGAAGGAGCTGGAAAGGTTGTTTGAATAATTACTTAAAACCTGATTGCTGAATTAAATATAAAGCGTTTCTGTTAAATAAGCTTCCTAAGAATTGATAAATACAATTTTACTCATTTAAAGATTATTTTCTTGGATCATTGTATCAAATTAGTAATGGCGTTTTCATCAGGTCAACGCTTTTTAATATTTCTTTCGTTTTCTAATTTCCATCTCAGCGCTTCTTCGAATAACATTTTGTTACTGCTTTTGTATTTACAATAGTTTTTTAAGGCCAATTGACGATCAAAAAAGTTTTCTTTCCACCAAGGAGACGTGGAAATTGCTAAAGAACAGTTTTTCTCTTTCCATTGATATGCGCGCCCAATAACAAAATCACTTCTACTTTTAATCATCAACTCAAATTGAAAATTAATTTTAGCTCCACTATACTCAAATAAAAGCCATAATCGATGGTGGTAATCTTGCCGTGGTTTTTCTTCAGCGCTTATTAGTTTCCAATTTCTGGGGTATATCAAATTACTAAGTAATTTGATATAATCCACTTCATCCTCAATTATAATGGTTGCACCAATATGATCATATACTAAATTTTTATAAGCATTTAAGCATTCTATATCAGAACCCGTTCTTTGATTTAATAACAGGTTTGTTGATTTGCGAGCAACTGCTTTTGTAATTCCATTTCTTACGTTTTCCGGATAAAGATAGGTCCGTAAAACTGTGTTGAAAGCTGATTGTTTTGTCTTTTGCCTCCAAATAATAGAGTACTCGCTTATCTGGCTTCTATTTAATTGACGAAAATCATTATTTAATTCATTAATTAGCAAATCAACATCGCACAAGCAAATAAACTGATTATATCCAATAGACAAATTAGTGGGAATGTCTGTCACGTAATAGGAAATTAACTCGCTATATAGTGGATAGAGACCTAGTCTTAGGAGAATGTCTCCAAAAGCAAAGACAAAGGGGAGTTGCTCGCTTAGCTCGCCGGTTAAGCGTGACTTTCTCTTGAATATTGTCATAATCGCACTAATGTTTTGGTAAATCAACATGTCGTCTTTTGGTTCCATTATATCATATAATAGGGATTCGGCTATTATTCTTTTTGAGATATAAAAACCTATGGTTGTTTCAATAAATTTTTGATTTACAGCGCTATATCTTTTGTAGCTTTTAAATAATGATTTTAAATCATTTTTATTCAAAGCACTCCGAAGCAATTTAACAGAACTTATTATTCGAGTTGTCCCGAAAATAATTTGAAATATAATCGGGGGTAAATCAATGTTCTTGATCGAATTCAAAGTTAGATTCTTTAGCAGACAATGTTTTAGATTATGATCGATTAATTTAGGATTAGGAAGAGCGTCGTGAAAATCCGTTCCAACTAAAACGGGACGAGAATATAATTGGTGAGTTATGTTACCGTTTTTTGATATAGTTGATGGTATCGCTTTATGTCTACGGTTTTTTGATACATCAAAATATAATTTTGGAAATTCCTTAAGTAAGTCAGCAATAACTCCTTTACCAAGCGAATTATCAAGATCTCCCAAGTGGCAAAGAAATATTAGTGAATTATTATTTTGAGCATAACTATATACTTCCTTTAATTCAAGAATGGAGTTAATCCATTTAGCCTCTAAAACAGTGTCTCGTGACATTTTCATAATTTTTTTTGCAAGGACCATGGGGTGATGCTTTTGTAAGAATAGATATGTAAGGGTCCAATTAGGAGTTCTTTTGCCGCAAAATAGCATATATTCATTCATATCATAATATTTACCTGAAAACCCTGCAATTCTCTTAAGTCGGTTGCATTCGCGAACTATATACATTTTTCTTTGTTTTGTAATTAACGACTTTGTAATTTTGTCATCATCATTGTTAAAAAGTATTACGTGACAGCGATGCCCCATGTAGTTGCAAGTAAATTCAATACCTGGAATTATAAAGTTTTTTTTAGCTGCAAAAGGGTCTTCGAGTAAATATTTTATGACCAATGGAAAGTGCTCTAAAGTGTTGTGGTCGGTTAAAAATATCGATGAATTAATAAATTTATTGCTGAACTTAATAATTTTATCTATGGAATATTTACCGTCTGAAATATTTGAGTGTCCATGTCCGTCAATTTTTACTAATCGATCTAAAAAAAATGCCATTCCTAATGAAAATTCATATATTTTTTTTGAAGAATCTGACATATAATAGTTGCTAAATATACTAGCTATTAAATTATCCTGATTATTTTGGTGACTGTTTGCACTTCTTATTTTATTTTCCAAATGTTGACACCTCAGATATTGTATATAGATTAAAATCATGGATAGAGAGGCAGGCAAATTGTATCGTTCCAATATTAATATTACTCGGATACATGTCACTCGAAATAATGGATTTATTGATGATATTTTGAATATCTCTCGTAAAGTCTCCTATGCTTGAATTAAGTGATCCAGCTGCCCCTATTAAAATATGAGGATAGAAAGTAGGTGATATGCGCTCAATTGGTGTTCCTAAACTTAATGCGAGCGATGTAAGTGAGTTCCTATAATCATTAAATAAACTATTGTTTGCAATATTCCACCAGTATACACGAGGTAAATTACGGTAGATAGTGTTTTCTCTAGTGGTAATAGGCTGAATTTTCTTAAATTCGTCTTCGAAAGCACCGCCCAAGCCAGTCGCTGTTATATCTGTTAATTTCTCTTTGATTATTGGTCTTAAGAGAAAAGCAAGCTTTTGAATTTCGTTTTTAGATATTTGCGCCCAGAAAGCTAGTGAAATTTGAAAATCTTTAATTGGAATTACTTCAAACTTTTTACATGCCTTCCATTGCAAATCCGTAAGCTTTGAATTCCTTTTTATTACCATACTTAAATACACATTTTTATAGATATTATTGTTCATGCATTTGACTATGTCAAGTTTTTTGTTACAAAGTAATGTTATGTTAGTATTTCATTGTAGTCCAAAATAATATAGAATATTGAAAAAACATAATAATTCTGACGATATTTGAAACATTTTAGCCTTTTGTGGAACAGGCTTCATAATAACAAAGCTTATTAATAATAGGCCATTAAATTTATAAGTCGTATCGTTTTGTAATGATTGGATAAGTAAAAGTGCTCGGAGATATGGGAATAATGCAAATTTTATCTAAATTTTGCTGATATAGGATGTTAGGAAACATCCATTTAATTTAGTAAATTTCAATAGATATCGGGATTTTGCAGGTCGATGAATGAAATTCCAGATACGCGCTCAGACCTCCTTTTGGTTTAATTATTTATAATGAGCCTTTAATTGAGATTAATTTCATAATTTTTAAGATATTGCTATTAATTGAATAGAACATGCTCCTTAAACTTGATATAACTGTAAGGAGTGGAAACAGACATTGCTGAATTAATGATTTGGGCTGAAGAATGGATGTTTCCATCTTGAATTATGCAGAAGATTAGAGTATCTTAACACAAGAACCTAATCATTTAGCTTTTGATTTTTTCCGCGCCATCGTTCCTTTCATATGGGAAAATCTATATTTGAGCTAAAAAATGCATCAATGCCGGACTCATTTTTTTACCGGAGAAATAATATTCTCGATTGTCTTTACTAAAATTTCATTTACTATTTGATAAATAAAGTCGGAAAAATTATTAAGGTTTTAAAAGGAAATTACGCCCTATCGTTAAATAAATGAGTAAGGAAATAATATCGTGTTATTGTAATCTCGGAGTAAAGCGACCATTTATCAAGAACCGATTGTATCAATTATGAGCTTTATTGCGGGATGCTGCATTTATTATTAAATATGTAAGTGCAACGTTTTTTGCTATTAAAGTAACAGCTATGGTTTAGAGTAATTTTAGTGACTATACAGGATTTCAAATAAGCGCTTTGTCAACTGGATAGGTCTTAGTTCTAGCATTACCTATGAAGAACCGTTAGGTTTACAGCTAAATTATAAATATTGAGTTAAGTAAATGGAAAAGATAGTTTTTGTAGCAATGCCATTCAACGAAATATTCAATGACATATGCGAATCTGTTATAAAGCCAGCAATATTAGAAAGTTCAATGTTGCCTCTCCGAGTCGATGAGTTAACCGGTAATCGTAATATCATTGAGGACATAGAGGAAGGCATTGATAAGTCGTTTATTGTTTTTTCGGATATTACAGATAAAAACTCTAATGTATTCTATGAAGTCGGATATGCTCGTGCCTTAGGCAAGCAATTAATTGTAGCTACTCAAAATCCAAGTGATATGCCGTTTGATTTACGGCATAGAAGATGCATCGCATATACAACAACTAAAGTCGGCTTGCAAAAATTTAAAAATGACCTGAAGGTTTGGATTAAAGAGATCGTGCTTAATCAAGACAGCCATGCCGGGAAGCCGATAATTTATGTACATGGTACTAAGTTTGATGTGCCGAATAAAAATGAATTCTGGACTGATCTGTTGCGAAATGCAAGCAACAAATTTTACTTATTGGGAAGTAGTAACAAATCATGGATAGAAAGAGATGAAAATCAATCCAATGATCTATCTAATGCAATTATTAAAATAGTAGAATCAAATGGAACAGTTAAAATTGTTTCGAATAATGATCTGAAAACGATAAAAAAACATAAAGATTTTATTTTAAATTATATTTTGCCTAAAATTCGCAATGAAATATTATTTACTCAGTTTAAGAAAAATTTCAAATATTGTGTGTTAGCTCACTCTAATTACTCGGCAGTAATTTCTGATGATCGAATTGTATTGCTTCCCACATTGAATTCAAAAGCATTTACTGATGAATCTCTAGTCCTTGAGCTAGTAGGTTCACACCTGCCGCAGTTCAAAAACTATTTGTCCGATATCGAACGAATATTCAGAGAAGATGGAGAAATCATTGACCTGACTGATAAACAATTTAATCCATCCCTAAATTCCCCCTTGTAAGTGATGGCTCATCTTTTATCTAATATTGATCGAAAGATACTATTGGCCTAATCTTTATCTGAAAACCACCTTCGCTAATGACTAAAAGTCAGAACAACAATAGCGTTCTTGGCCTTTCAATTAAAAATGAATTTCTTTTTATTTTTTTGAAGTTACGATTGCGCTATACCCCTCAACTTTGAATTCCTTTTCATCCAGGGGTCCCCTTTTCACCAGAATTTTCCCGCTTTTCCCTAATTTATCAAAATTATAAACTCGATAGAGATAGAACGAGCTCCCAAGTTCTTTACTTACCCGAATTTCATTTATACTCAGGTAAATTGGACTTTCGCAGCCTCCGGCAGTAGTTTTTACTTCGATGTATTTAACTTTATTATCAGGAGTAAAGGAGGTAATGTCGTAACCGAAACCGTCACCTTTTTCTTTTGCCGTATGCTCTACTCGTTCAGCGAGGTTGTTAAGCCCTTTTTTCTCAAGTTCTTTCTTTTCCACCATGACAATAAATTCCTCACCCGCTCTGCCTAATTGAGCCATTTCGCGATTATGGCTAACCCAATCCCTTTTACTTTTCCGGATGTTTTTAGGATTTACCTGTTTATTGTGAACAAATTCTGCTCCCTTTTTTACAAATTCATATTGTTGCTGGGGGCTTATTTCGGGAATTCCAAAAATTCGAGCAATTAAGGTGTCATATAAATGGGTATAATTATGAATGAACTCTTCTGTTTCGATAATAAGTTTTTCCCAATTATAGCTGCCGATTTTCCCAAGATCAATTTGCTGCCATTCTGCTCCTGTCCCATCAATTAATTCCTCAAATATCCTACTTTGCTCCTGGGTCAGCACTTTACATTTTTTGGATTCTTTCCGCTGATAGTCTATTTTATAAATTAATGCTTTCGCATCATAGTCCAAGCCGATGGTAAAATATACTCCATAATCAGCATATTCGCTCCGTACTATACGAGCCCAGGTGTAGCTCAAAAATTTTCCCATTATTTGCCACTGGGTACCGGGTTTGGCTATGAATCCTGGTATATTTATACTCTGAGCCCAATAGTTCGTCGCATCAAAAAACTTTTCCCGAATATTTTCACCAATTTCAATCGAGCCAGGATTGTTCTTGCCGTAATCTTTTCGGGCATATTCTGTATATTTTTGAATATCTGTTTTGGTAAAAAAGGGAATTTGCGGATTATTAAAGCTTAAAATCTTATTTCGTTCAGAAGGGTTGAAAATATATTTATATTTTGCCTTTCTATTTCTTGAGGATAGTGTTATTGAGTGTTTATTTTTAAAAACATCCATAACCGCGTCAATTTGAGGGTCAATTATTACTTTGTTATGCAGCTGATATATTCTGGTGAGTTGTGGGGTAGTCTCAGTTCCTGAGCGGCCATTGCTTTTATATCTTTCATGCTCCTGCATAGAATTGTTTTTATATCCAACAAATTTGCTTGGTGCTAACTCTATATTCCCGTTAATGATCTCGATAACAAATACTTTACCCCGGCGAATTAGGCCGGTATAATAATCTTGTTCTGAGTGGCTCTTTGAATTTCTATACTTAATAAGGGTGCGGAAATTTTCAATAACGTCCGATGCTTTAACAACTAAACTGCTTGACATTTAAACCTCCTATATTATTAAGAATATAAATTGGAATAACTACATTCTTTATCAGGGCTTATTGCAGTAGCGCCTTATTGGAAAAGAGAATTTACATTATGACCAATCATCTTTCAATGTCGTTTGACCAGAGACATTATTCTTCTGGGCCTTCAATAAAGCCATTTGCTTGTTGTTTCCCAAGGATACCTAAGGGCTGAGTAACTGCCTGTATAACGAATTGACGAACTTCAACTTCATTACAACCTATTTTCCGTAATGTTTCTATTCTTTGATTAATAATGCTCTCTTTTTTTGCAATAATGTCCAACTCTCCTTTTTCTTCTTCTTGCCTATTCCTGTAAGAATTGTCTTTAATTCTTTCATGTCTATCTTTTAAGTATTCTCTTATCTGTTCCAACACTTTGGATATTCCTGAGAATTCCCAAAACCCCGGAGACTGAATATTCACCCTTGTAATTTGCAACCGTTCGGTTGGAAATATAATTTGATCAATATCAACTTTATTATACAGATCCAATAAAGCTGGCTTGCTGATATTATGTTGATTATAATAAATCCCAGAATATAAAAATTCAAAAATAAATGGGTCAAAAGGATATTTATTTGAATCAAAAAACTGGCTTCTTAAATTTTCCAGTGTAAAATCATTTTCTCTTTGAGTATTTCTCTGTATTTTAAAATTTTCGTATAGTGTGTCAACTATAAAATTAAAAGCGAATAAATGATTGTAAGCGTTTTCGAAATCCGAGAGTAATTGTTTTATCTCCTGAATTGACCCAAGCCTCTCCGCATTTATACGCAATTTAGTAAATTTTTGTGCCATATAAGTATAATCCTTTCATTTTGAGACCATTGTTCAGAAACGGTTAATTATTGTTTTAACAATTAATAAAAAGTTATATTGAGTCTCTTTAATATTATGTAGGTCTTATTTTTCCCATCTCCTCTTATATAATTGTGACGTTATCCACCTGCTTCCATTAGCATTCATTCTGTGCGGTAGAACTATAAGAAAGCACAAATAGAAAATCGGAAATTCTTTTATGAGTTCTGGCAGCTCACTCCCAGAATCCTCCTTCGATAATTGATATAATTCCTGCCAGCTCTGCTTCAGTGGAGGAATTTTGTATTCAGTGGTTCCACTCCTTGCTCTCCATTTGTAAAATTCTAATTTGTCCGTAAAAGTGAACTTGTGTTGCTCGGTTTTTGAAATGTCAGGCCAGAGGAGCCGCATCGCGCTTTTATAATTTTTCCTTGCAAACAAGTGCACGAAAGCTTCAATTGAATAAGATTCTTTGTTATATTTTATTTCATTTGAGTCTTTCCCGGGTCCGTATAACAATTTAACATATTCATCGAAATTCACATAAGGATCTGTAAATATAGAATCCTCTGTCTTTCCATAATTGGTGATTATACTTATGACACCCTGGAGGATAAAGTCAATATTTGCTCCCCCATTTGTAAACCGTTCAAATAAATAATAGAGCAAAAATTGCGGTGAGGCATATTCGCCCCAAAATAACAAGTGTTTTTTATTGTTTATGATAAAAGTCTTAATGAAATCGTCAAATTCATGAGTAATGTAAGCTTCCTCTTGTAGGAGATTATTCCAAAGGAATAAGAGACTCATCAATGCAATAAGATAAGTAATTCTGGGTCGATATGTTAGGCATTCTCCTTCTGTAGATTCTCCGGTATGATAATATTCGACTTTTGATAACTCTTCGCAAAGATCGTTTAGAAGATTGTAAAGATGCCTGTTCGAAATATCAAAGAGTCTTCTCCATAAATTGTTTTTTGAACCATTTTTTTCAACAAATCCTAAAAGGTGGGCCATGTATAGAACTGTGCCTTCAAATTCTGAAGCGTAATTGTTCTGCTTTGAAAATCCTGATAATGAAATGGAATTCAAAATTGCAGTTGAAAGCAATAACCGATATGCTTGATTCGCGCTTAATTTATCGTTGGGGTCTTGGTCTAAGTCTAAGCATTCTAACAAAAAATCGGAAATTTCTGCTTTATTTGGGAACCCTTTCCCATTTTGTAAGTATAGTTGGAGAAATAAGTTCATATTTTTGGGTTTAAACGGCCAGAAATTGTTCCCGATCTCTTTAAGATCATTTAAGAATTCACCTTTTACGATTATTTCCAATTTTCCCTTTAAGCCATTATTCTGTAGATTTTGATTAAATGTATTAACAGATGATTGAACTTCTTCGTCGAGGTTAGCGTTTATAACCAAATAGGATTTATGTGGTGCCTTTGTTTTGATGGAAGGATGAATTGGTGATTGATAAACTAATTTTGATATTTGAGAGAGCATTTCCTCCCATTTTGACATAGATAACCTTTCCGCATCTACTCCTTTGAGCTGAAAAGCGCAAACATTACCATCCCCGTCAATTGAAATAATATCTTTCCCTTGTTCCATTGCACAATGTCTGGTTAGGTGAAGGACAGTATGCCCTTTGAAAGAAAGGATTTGACAAAAGGAATATTGAAATAATCTTTCGTTCGCCTTAGTCAACCAATCTTCTACTATTCTCTCTGTCATGCCATTCTCGCTTTTTAATTTCGATTATCTCGTTATACTCTTTCTTTAGTTCAGGATCGGTATCAATCTTGTTTAGTAAGTCCTTAATGTATTCAACATTGGCTGGATTAATTACTAGCATTTGGTTTTTCATCTGCCCGTTTTCATCAAATGGTATTAGTCTCTTTCTTGTTAGTTCAAAAAATGATTCTGCGGTTAATCCTCCGGATGCGGTATTCCCAACTTTTTCAGCTGCTTTATCTACTTGTTTTATAGTCAGAATAAACTGTTGCTCTGCAAATTCATCAGCCATCCTAATAAACTCTCTGTAAATATCGGACACTGTTTTATAGGGAATGTCTTTATAGGTGTGAGTTATTGACGAAGAAAGTCCTTGAAAATCGAATGGTGCGCTCTCGCCGTTTTCTCTTACAATAGTCGCGCCGTCACCTTCTACAATGGTTTTAGAGGGCACAATTGAGAGCGGGTTTATTGCTTTGATTCTTTTGGCAAACAGCTCGAATAAATGGTCTCTAAATATCTCTTTTGCTTTTGTATAATCAGGCAGCATAAATAGTTCCTAATTTTGGTTTCTCATTAATTTTATTTTGCAATAATAAACATGTAGAAATACGAAAAGACTTCACCTCGATATGAATTGAATCATGGATTGGCGAGAACGATAAAACAATTCCCGGCCTCATTGAGGAATTATGATGGCAATCAGGAATGGTAGCTTTTCCGGAGTATCTATATTTAGTTCTTTTTGTCAAAATGAACTCGTAATTTATCGACCTCTTTAGAACAACATCTTTAATATTCTATTCTGGAAATTAATCGTCACTATATAAGTATCGGAAGCTTAAGTGCTTCAGTTTTCCCTTGTTTTCCCGGCAGTAGTTTACGACTTACAGCTTCATCTGTATTTTACAAAAAAAGAAGAAATATTCCTATTCATTTTAGATCGTTCTAATTAACAGAATCTGAAATATCACCAATTCCTTCAATTGATTGCTGCCTGATAAAGTCGTCATTAACCCTATATTATTCTGAATTCGTTCAGACGACAAATTAATAATTCGTTGGTCTTATCCGCAGCTCGCTGCTCTGATTCAGGGATTTTCCGTTTCCTCTTTCGTTTCCGTGCCTTCCGTGTTTACAACTTCCCCTTTCCAACTTTCCGCCTTTCTCGCTATCTTAGCCCCGTAATCCTCTGTTTTTTCTATTTTTTAGGGATGTTCCGACTCTATGCCCGTTAAAAAATCCGAACTCTATTCGAAAATCTGGGAAAGCTGCGACCAGCTCCGCGGCGGTATGGATGCCAGCCAGTATAAGGACTACGTCCTCGTACTCCTCTTCATGAAATATGTCTCCGATAAAAAAGACGCGCTCGTCGAGATCCCCGAGGGCGGCAGCTTTAAGGATATGTGCCAGGCTAAAGGCAAAGCCGACATCGGCAACAAGATCAACACCATCATCGGCAAATTCGCCGCTGCCAACGATCTCACCGGTATCCTAAACAACATCGCCGACTTCGATAACGACGATAAGCTCGGTAAGGGCAAGGACAAAGTTGATCGCCTCACCAGACTCATTGAAATTTTTGAAACACCGTTGCTCGACTTCAGCCAGAACCGCGTAGACGGCGACGACATACTGGGCGACGCGTACGAGTACCTTATGCGCAATTTTGCCGCCGAAAGCGGTAAGAGCAAAGGTCAGTTCTATACCCCCGCTGAAGTCTCCCGGGTGATGGCTAAGATCGTCGGCATCGGCAATGCGGTTAATCCGTCCCAAACCCTGTATGACCCGACCTGCGGCTCCGGCTCCCTGCTCCTGCGGGCGGCTGAGGAAGCTCCTGCCGGCATTACTATCTACGGTCAGGAAAACGAGAACGCAACGCGCGCCCTTGCCGTTATGAATATGTGGCTCCACAATAACCCCACGTCCGAAATTGTCCAGGGGAATACCCTCGCAGCCCCCGCCTTCAGGGATGAAAAGACCGGCGGACTGAAGACCTTCGATTTCGCAGTGGCCAATCCGCCGTTCAGCTATAAATCATGGGCAAACGGTCTGGATCCGTACAACGATGAATTTAAACGCTTCGACGGCTATGACAACATTCCCCCGCAGAAAAACGGCGATCTTGCCTTCCTGCTGCATTTTATAAAGTCGCTCAAGTCAACCGGGAAAGGCGTAATCGTTATGCCGCTGGGCGTCCTGTTCCGTGGCAACGCGGAGGGTGATATTCGCAGGAACATCATTCAGCGAGGTTATATCAAAGGGATAATCGGGCTGCCTGCCAACCTGTTCTTCGGTACCGGTATCGCCGCCTCTCTCGTCATAATTGACAAGGAAGGCGCCCCGCAGCGCAAGGGCATTTTCATGATCGATGCTTCCAAAGAATTTATAAAGGACGGCAACAAGAACCGGCTGCGCGAGCGCGATATACACAAGATAGTCGATACGTTTAATAATTTCATCGAGGTCGATAAATATTCCCGGATGATACCGCTCTCCGAAATCGCCGATGCCCGTAATAATTTTAATCTGAACATTCCCCGCTATATCGACAGCAGCGAACCGGAAGACCTTCAGGACATTGCCGCCCATCTGTCAGGCGGAATACCCGCTGCCGATGTTGATGCCCTTCAGAAGTACTGGGACGTTTACCCGTCAATGCAAAAGGTACTTTTCAAGCGGTCCCGTCCCGGCTATTATGACATCCGGGTGCCTAAGGAAAACATCAAAGCGGTAATTTTCGATCATCCCGAATTCATCGCTTTCGGTACTACGATGAAAAGACTTTTTACCCGGTGGGTGAACAGCGTGGAGACTGAACTGCTAGTGCTTGATACAGGCTGCTACCCGAAAAAAGTGATCGCCGGCATTGCCGAATCGCTCTTGACAGCGTATGCGAAAGCAAAGCTGACTGACAAATATGCCGTCTATCAGCACCTGATGGACTACTGGAGCGAAACCATGCAGGATGATATGTATGAACTCTCTGCCGACGGCTGGGCTGCCGGGAAGGAACTAAAACGCATCACCCGGATTACAAAAACCGGCGGTAAGGAAACCACTAAAGAAGTGACCGGTATTGACGGGCTTGAAGGCCGTTTGATCCCTGTCTCGCTGATAATCAGTGAGCTTTTCGGTGATGACCAGAAGATGCTGGATGACCTGGAGGCAGAATCCGAAGCCCTGAAAGCGCGTATGGATGAGCTCCGCGAGGAACACGGCGCCGAAGACGGATTGCTGGCTAATGCAATCGATGAAAAGCTTAAGATCAACAAAAAAAGCCTCAGTGCAGCCATCAGGAGTTTAGGAGCGCGCACTGCCGACAACGCCGCCGAATATGATATGCTGCTCGGCTACCGGACGCTTCTGGATGAAGATGCTGCCGTTCAGGAAAATATCAAAGCGGCTAAAGTGCAGTTGGAGACCTATGTCATCAACATGTATGAAGAACTGACCATTGAGCAGGTGCAGGAGCTTGTCGTTGAGAAAAAATGGTTGTCCTCCATCCGGGAGCGGATCAGTACCGAAATGGACAACATCAGTCACCGCCTTACCCGGAGGGTGAATGAATTGGCAGAACGATACGAGGTTCCGCTGCCGCAAATGACGGCAGAAGTATCCGCCCTTGAAAAGAAAGTGAACAAACATCTTAAGAAAATGGGTTTCGAATGGAATTAGAAAAGCCTGGCAATGGTGACCGGAAATCCATGGGCAAAGCAAAGAAGGGAGCAATTATCCCTGTTCCTCCGGTAAAATCCGAAATGCCGGAAGGGTATCTTTCCTTTATCAGGGAATTAAAAGACACAATTTCCCGGCAGCGTATTAAAACAGTCCTCGCGGCAAATACTTCAATGATCCTGCTCTATTGGGATATTGGTTCTGCCATTCTGGAACGCCAGAAAAAAGAAGGCTGGGGAACAAAAGTCATTGACCGCATGTCCTTTGACCTGAAAAGCGAGTTCCCCGACATGAGCGGCTTTTCGCCCCGGAACCTCAAATATATGAGGCTGTTCGCGGAAGAATGGCCTGATAAGGAAATAGTGCAACGCACCGTTGCACAAATCCCCTGGCGCAGCAACATCACGCTTCTGGATAAAGTTAAAGAACCCGAATTGCGGCTGTGGTATGCACAAAAAACCGTCGAAAACGGATTTGGACGGGATATGCTTGTATTTCAGATTGAAACCGGGCTGCACAAACGGGAAGGCGCCTTGCTGCATAATTTCCCGCAGGCATTGCCGCCAAAAGACTCCGACCTTACTGCACAGGTTTTTAAAGACCCCTATATTTTTGATTTTCTCGGCAATGCCGATCCCCGCCGTGAAGCCGAATTAGAGCAAAAACTTATTGACCACATTCAAAAATTTCTCCTCGAACTTGGGCAGGGCTTCGCCTTTGTCGGGAGACAGGTGCATCTTGAACTGGGCGACAGCGATTTTTATCTCGACCTTTTGTTTTATCACTTGAAGCTGCGCTGCTTCGTTGTGGTTGAGCTGAAATCCGGTGAGTTTGAACCGGGCTATATCAGTAAACTGAATATGTATCTGAACGCGGTGAATGATCTGCTTTGCCATCCTGATGATAAGCCTTCCATTGGTTTGCTCCTGGTCAAATCAAAAAATAAAGTTGTTGTTGAATATTCCCTCGCCGGATATACCAACCCAATTGGCATCGCAAACTGGGAACGCCGGTTAACGAACGAACTGCCCACCGGGTTAAAAGACAGTCTGCCGGCTATCGAAGAAATTGAAAAAGAATTGGAAAATGAAAGCCGTGATTAAATCCAATTATAAACAAACAGAGGTTGGCCTGATTCCAAGTGATTGGGAAGTGAAGAAATTAGGCGAAATAGCCGATATTGATATTGATAATTTATCCAGCTCAACCAATCCTGATTATTGCATTCATTACATATCAATAGAAGATGTGGATAGGGGTGTATTAAAGAATAGGACAGACGTGTCGTTTAAGAACGCACCTTCTAGAGCGAGAAGGAAAGTAAAACTAGGTAGCATCCTGTTTTCAACGGTTAGACCTAATCTCAGATCTCATCTATTGATTAAAGATGATCTAAAAGACTATGTGTGCTCGACAGGCTTTTCAGTTATCGAATGTATTCCTGGAGTTGCGGATTGTGGATTCGTCTATAATCATTTTTTTGCAACTATAGTAAACAAACAGATAGATAATTTAATTTCTGGCTCAAATTATCCCGCAATAAATAGTAAAGATGTTCGGTTCTTACTTATCCCTTTCCCCCCAACAAAAGCCGAGCAAACCGCTATTGCCAGCACCTTAAGAGATGCAGATGCTCTAATCAATTCCCTCGAAAAACTCATTGCCAAAAAGCGCAGCATTAAGCAAGCCACAATGCATGAATTGTTGAAGCCCAAGGATGGATGGTCCAGTGAGCCTATTAAGAATATTGCTTCTATATGCACAGGGGCAAAAAACACGCAAGACAAAGTTGAAGATGGGGCTTTCCCTTTTTTTGTACGTTCCCCAAACATTGAAAGAATTAATTCGTACTCTTTTGATGGTGAAGCCGTTTTGGTGGCCGGCGATGGAGTTGGGACGGGGAAAGTAATGCATTACTTTAATGGTAAATTTGATTTTCATCAACGTGTTTATAAAATAAGCAATTTCCAGTGCAAGATTCTTGGTTTCTATTTCTTCCTTTATTTCCAGAACAATTTTTATGATAGGATTATGCAATTGACCGCAAAATCTTCAGTTGATTCTGTGAGAAGAGAAATGATTTCAGAAATGCAAATTCCCTTCCCATCAATTGAGGAACAGACTCATATTGCATCTGTGCTTTCGGATATGGATTCCGAGATAAACGCGCTTGAAAAGAAACTGAATAAGTACAAGAGTATAAAACAGGGCATGATGCAGAATCTCTTAACCGGTAAGATCAGATTAATCAATAATCAGGAGTAGGTTATGGAACTTGATGAGCAGCTAAATGGTATCAACCGGGTCATCGCGGAATTCTTCCGTCGAAATCCGGGTGTGGATAAAATACGTTCAAAGGAGCTTATGGGGGATTTCATAAGAGCAGGGATATTCACGCACGATCACAGGGAAGGGCTTCCCATCCGGAATTTGCTCCGTACATTGGATGATGAAAACCGGCTGGATGTCATTCCGTCCGTCTTACCGGAGAGAAAGAAGGTCAATACAAACTGGTATTTCATCAGGAGATCTCTATAAGTCAAAAAGCATTACATATATTTAGAAATAGCCATAAACTCTTAAAAAAAGGTGAGACCAAAATGGAAGCAGATTCGAAAATAGTTAAAAGCTTAATTACTCCAAACGGTAAAACCATACACGAAGTATTTCAAAATAAAGAACGTTACTATATTGATATTTATCAACGTGACTATAAGTGGGAAAAAAGTCAGGTTGATACTTTATTAAAAGATATAGAATTACGGTTTAACCTAACAGAAAGGAGACTCCTAGACCCCAAATTAATCAAAAAGGATGTTTTAGATAGATTCTCCCCATATTTTTTAAATACTTACCTCACGTGTAAAACTTCAAATAGTATTTCTATCGTTGATGGCCAACAGCGATTGACAACACTTCTTATAATGTTTATTAAATTGCGGCGCATGGTTGATTGCATTAATGAATCGCCAGATTATGGAGTTAAAACAATTAGTACGGCAACTTTGAATAATCTGATATTTGAAGCCGATGACTTTAGTAATCCTGAATATTATAAAATATTTAATACTAATCGGCAAAGCGCTTTTGATGCAATATTAAATGAAGATTATTTTGGCTATACGCCTAATGATGAAAGCCAAAATAAAATAATTGAAAATTACAAAATCATTTCCCAGTATTATGATAAACTATTTAAAATTGACTCTGAGCAAGCAGCTGTTGATGTTGTTAAGCTCACCTATTATATTTATTATATTCTTGAAAAGCTGAATATTGTGGAAATCAAAATCGAACATAAAGAAAATGTGGCCACAATCTTTGAAGTTGTAAATGACAGGGGAATGGGCTTAAAGTCATATGAAATACTCAAAGGCAAATTTATTGGCAATTTAAGTGATGAGCAAAAAGAAACGGCAAACAATATCTGGGTTGATTTGCAAGACAAGTATTATAACACAACTATAAAAAACACCTCGGAGACTAGAGTCGACTTAGATTCCTTTTTCAAAATATACTTCAGAGCAAAATTCGCCGATAGCGAATCCGAATATGAAAAATTTGAAAACAAATACCATTACGAGATATATCAAACGGAAAAAATATTAAATCATTTTGAAAGGTTTGAAAATAATGAGAAGCTGTTTAGCTGGGTTTGTAGTGAGTTCAAATACTTTGCTGATCTTCTTCTAAACATCCGGACCCAGTATTCTAATGAATATCTTATATTTAATAAGCTGTTAGATCAAAACCAGCAATATTTATTAATTGTCTCCTCAATAACTTTCAATGATCCATTGAAAGATCAGAAAATAGAATTTGTAGCAAAAAAATTCGACCAGTTTCACACTATTTTAAGACTTATGGGGGAGTACGATAGCAATAAATTTCAAAAGTTGATTTATCGGCTAAACAAAGATATTCGTAACAAATCGATAAACGAAATTGAGAATGTTTTCGATAAAACTCTGCTTGAATTTCTCGAAACTGACCAGATAATACAGCCCAACATTTATAATAAAATTTCTGAATTATTTAAATGGGAAATACTCCAAAATGCAAATAATAAGTGGGGTAACTTTTCAAAATATATTTTAATGCGCATTGATAGATATTTGTCCAAAGTACTCGACAAACCATCTTATTGTAACGAGGCCTTATCAGGATTGGAAGAACGGTTTAATAAAAACAACTTAAAGCGATATGGAATGCATTTGGAACACATCTTTGCATTTAACGATAAAAACCGACTACTTTTTATAGATGCACAAGGCGTCTTTGATGAAAACAGATATAATTCGATACGTAACAAGTTAGGCATGGTATTACTTCTTAAGGATAAGCAAAACATTAGCAGTAATAATGATTATTATCAAGAGAAAATGGATGATTATGCTACGAGCAATATTATTTGGAATGAACTTCTAGTTGGACATATGGATTCTATTGACAGGCGGAATCTTCCCCCGTCCATTAATTTTACAAAAATTGATCCTACCGTTGATGGTGTATTTCCACTTGACAAAGTTGAGATACGGCAAAAAGAAACTGTTGATATGATAAAATTAATATGGGGATTTTAAACAAGGGTGTAAAATGAAATTAATTGTGAAAAATGAACGCGACACGCAAAACCGCATAATCGCCCTGTTTCAAAATGAGCTGGGTTATCGCTACCTCGGCAATTTTGAAGACCGGGAAAACACCGGCAACGTGATCCCTGAATTGCTCATTGAATTCCTCCGTAAGAAGAAATGCCCGCAAAACTTCATTGATAAAGCGCTGTTCGAGTTCAAAAAATCCACCGACGCCTCCGGCAGAAGCCTGTACGACGTAAATAAGGAAGTCTATTCACTGCTCCGCTACGGTGTAAATATCCGTCCGGAGATGGGGGAGAACAAAGAGACGGTTTACCTGGTAGATTGGGAGTATCCTCTCGAAAACGATTTTTACGTGGCAGAGGAAGTCACCGTTGCCGGTACGCATTCCAAGCGGCCCGACATTGTAATCTACGTCAACGGCATTGCCCTGGGCGTGTTTGAACTGAAGCGGTCATCCGTTTCGGTCACCGAGGGCATCCGCCAGAATATTGACAATCAGAAGGACATTTTCATTAAGCATTTCTTCTCTGCTATGCAGTTCCTGTTTGCGGGTAATGACAGTCAGGGACTCTTCTTCGGCACCGTTGAGACTAAGGAAAAACACTATCTCAACTGGCGTGAGATCAATGCCAAGGATAATGAAGGCGATACCTTCCTGCTGGATATTGCGAAGCCGGTTATGGATATTGCAGGCCGCTGCGGGTATAAGCTCGATAAGGACATAATTTCCCTTTGCAGCAAAGAACGTTTCCTTGAGCTCATTCATGATTTCATTGTCTTCGACCGCGGCATTAAAAAGCTTGCCCGGCACAACCAGTACTTTGGCGTTAAGTGCGCCCGCGATTATATCCGGAAGCGGGAGGGCGGTATTGTCTGGCATACACAGGGCAGCGGTAAAAGTCTTACCATGGTATGGCTGACTAAGTGGATACGGGAACATATCCCCGATGCCCGCGTCCTCATCATCACCGACCGGGAAGAACTCGATGAACAGATTGAAAAAGTTTTTCTCGGTGTGCAGGAAAAAATTTACCGCACCACAAGCGGCAAGGATCTGCTTTCAAAGCTGGATGATTCAACACCCTGGCTGCTCTGCTCTTTGATTCACAAATTTGGCCGCAAGCAGAAAAGCGAAACGGCCGCATATGACGATTACCTGGAAGAACTGCGCAAAAACATCCCCACTGATTTCAGGGCGAAGGGCGATATTATCGTGTTCGTTGATGAGTGTCACCGTACGCAGTCCGGAAAACTCCACAAGGCAATGAAATTCATTCTGCCTAATGCCCTTATCCTCGGCTTCACCGGCACGCCGCTCCTCAGGCGGGATAAACAGACCAGCATGGAGATCTTCGGCGGTTTCATCCATCGCTATACGTACGATAAAGCAGTCGCCGATAAAGTGGTACTCGATCTGAAGTATGATGCGCGCGACGTCGATCAGGAAATAGTTGCAAAAGATAAGATTGATCAGTTCTTTGATGCAAAGACGGCAGGCCTCTCGAAATATGCAAAAGCCCGTTTGAAGGAACGGTGGGGTACCCTGAAAAAAGTCTTCAGTTCAAAAGGTCGACTTGAGAAAATTGTTACCGATATTATCTTCGATATGTCCATAAACTCACAACTAAAAAATGGCAGGGGGAATGCCCTTCTTATTTCGGACAGCATCTATAATGCCTGTCGCTATTATGATCTGTTCCAGCGGGCCGGGTTCCCCAAGTGCGCCATTATTACATCCTTTGTCCCTTCCTATGTGGATATAAAAGGCGAAGATGCGGGTGAGGGAGATACCGAAAAAATTCTCCAGTATGATATTTACAAAAATATGCTCGGCTCGTATTTTAAGGAAGATCCTGAAAAGGCCGTCAAAAAGGTTGAACTCTTTGAAACCGAGGTAAAGAACAAATTCGTCAATGAACCTGCTCAGATGAAACTGCTCATCGTCGTCGATAAACTCCTGACGGGCTTCGACGCTCCTCCGGCGACTTTTCTCTACATTGATAAGACTATGCGTGACCATGGCCTCTTTCAGGCAATCTGCCGCGTTAATCGTGTGTATGACGACGAGAAGGAATATGGCCGCATTATCGATTACAAAAATTTATTTGACAGCCTTAAAACTTCCATTGAGAATTATACAAACGGTGCATTCGATCAGTTCGATCCTAAAGATGTGGAAGGATTGCTCAAAAGCAGGGTGATCTCCGGGAAAATCCGTCTGGAGGAAGCCCTTGAATCCATAAAAGCGCTCTGTGAACCGGTAGAGCCGCCGAGAGACCAGGCGCAATACATTAAATATTTCTGCGGCGACAGTTCCAAAGACCCGAAAGCTCTGGAAAACACCGAACCGCTTCGTAAAATGTTGTATGCGCTTACTTCGGCTTTAGTCCATGCCTATGCCAATATGGCTGATGTAATGATTGAAGCCGGTTATACCGTGCAGCAGATCCGGGAGTTTATAGAGATAGTTACATATTATGATGAGCTCCGTAAAACGATTATGCTGGCCAGCGGCGAGTACATCGATTTAAAACAGTATGAGCCGGACATGCGGTATCTTATTGATACCTATATCGGTGCAAAGGACAGCCGCCAGATTTCCGATCTTGATGATCAGAGTCTTATCGATTTACTCGTGAATATCGGCGTTGATGCAGTTGACCAGCTTCCCGAAAATATCCGTAATCAGAAGGAAGCCGTCGCGGAGACAATAGAAAATAATATGCGGAAAGTAATTATTGAAAAAGAAAGCACTAATCCGGCTTATTACCAGAGTATGAGCGTATTGCTGGATTCTCTGGTAAAATTGCGAAAGCAGGAGGCTATTTCATATGAACAATATCTCAATGATATTGTAGCGGCAGCACATAAGCTGAAAGCCCCTGAAACCGGCGAGAGCTATCCGTCCTCGGTGAATACAAAAGCGAAACGTGCTTTCTATGACAACCTCAATCAGAACGAGGCTCTCTCCAACGATCTGCACGACACGATTATGCACTCGAAAAAGGATCAGTTCCGGGGTACTGCGATGAAACGTAAGGAATTGGAATTGGTTGTACGTGAACGTTTGGAGCACTATGGCGTTAAAGACGAAGCGACAAAGAAGGCAGTCTGGGATATTGTCTGGAAACAGGACGAATATTAATGGCCTCGCATATTATCGTTTCCGGCATAACCATTGAAGTCATCAAGAAAAACATTAAGAATACGCACCTGGCGGTATATCCGCCCGATGGCCGTGTCCGTATTGCCGCTCCGTTGTCCTTAACTGACGATGCTATCCGGCTATTCGTTGTTGCTAAGCTCCAGTGGATCAAAAGACAGCAGCGGCAGTTTGCAGGGCAGGATCGGCTTTCTCCCCGCAGCCATATTAATCGCGAGAGTCATTACTTTCTCGGCCACCGGTATCTTCTCAATGTTATCATTCACGATGCCGCGCCTAAGGTAGTGATCCGGAACAAAACCTTTATGGATCTCTATCTGAAAGAAGACTCCGGCCCTGCTCTTCGGCAGATAATCATGAATGAATGGTATCGCTGCCAGTTAAAGCTGGTTATCCCTGAATTGGTTGCCAAATGGGAGAAGATCATGGATGTCAGGGCCGGTGAAGTCAAAATTAAGCTCATGAAAACGAAGTGGGGTTCCTGTAATGCCGAAGAGCGGCGTATTTGGCTCAATCTTGAGTTAGCCAAAAAGCCGTTAAATTGCATCGAATATCTCATAGTACATGAACTGATCCATTTTCAGGAGCGTCACCATAACGAAAATTTCACGAACCTGATGACACATTATCTTCCCCAATGGAAGCGCCTCCGCACCGAGCTCAACCAATTCCCGCTTTCCCATGCAAATTGGAAATACTAATAAAAAGGCACTATTATGGCTGATCAATTAAATCTAGCTGATTTTTCATTCAAAATAAAGAATTACAAATGTTTCGGTCCTGAGTTACAAGGCCTCGACAAAATTAAGCCGATAAATATAATCGTTGGTCGGAATAATAGTGGAAAATCAACATTGCTTGAATTCGTTCAATGGATAGCGGAACGAAATGAACAAAAGAAACCAGTACATAAAATATCATCAGTCGGGGTAGAAGTCGAATTTCCACTTTTAGAGGGATATATTGGATTTGGGTTTAGTAACGGCTCATCTGGTGGCCCGATTCCAGGCAATCATATTGTGTACGGAAGAAGCCAGATTAATAAAAAACTCATAGTTTCAATTACTGGCAAAAATATTAACTTTATGCATATGCCTGAAGGACATCTGCCCAATACTGAACAGTTCTTTATTAAAGTCGCAGAGCAAATACTGGGTAATATTTATTTCCGCTATAAGCATATTAAAGCTGAAAGGAGTATTTCTCCCGAGAAGGATGGTGAATCTGCAGTCCAGGCGAATGGTGCAGGCGCAACAAATATAATTCAACAATTTATTAATAAAGCAAAGCTGCCAACTGATCTAATTAAGAACAAATTTTTAGATTCTCTTAATAAAATAGTAAATCCAGATTCATATTTCCAGGATATAAATGTCCAGCAACTGGATAGTGGCGATTGGGAAATATTTTTCGAAGAGGTGGCCAAGGGGAATATTCCATTATCGCAATCTGGCAGTGGATTTCAGACTATTATAATGGTGTTAATTTATATTCAATTAATTCCATATTTAGAAAATTCTAGTCCCTCCTCATATTTTTTTGCATTTGAGGAGTTAGAAAACAATCTCCACCCGTCTCTGCAGCGCCGCCTATTTTCATATTTAAGAAGCTTTGTTATCGAAAATAATTCACATTTATTTATAACAACTCACTCTAATGTTGTAATCGATCTATTTGCAAACGATGAAAATTCCCAGATCGTTCATGTCCAACACGATTCAAAATATGCTAATATAAAGTCTGTAGAGTCATATGCATCCGGAGCGCATACACTCCATGATTTGGGGTATAAAGCCAGCGATTTACTGCAATCAAATGGCGTTATCTGGGTTGAAGGCCCCTCAGATCGCATTTATATTAATCGCTGGATAGAGCTTTGGAGTAATGGTACACTTCAGGAAGGTAATCATTATCAGTGTGTGTTTTATGGTGGGAAAGTCCTGTCCCATTTTTCAGCAGAAGCACCGGCGACGATCCAGGAGCTTGTAAACCTTCTCCACGTAAACAGAAATTCTGTTGTTATTATGGATAGCGACAGGTCAAAAAACGCTGATGAGTTAAGGCTTACTAAAAAAAGAATTATCGAGGAAATGAACAAAATTCGCGCATTTACCTGGGTCACCTCCGGCCGGGAAATAGAAAATTATATCCCGGTATCAACTTTATCCGCATTTTATAAAAAAACTGATATACCTGCACATCAAAAATATACCAAATTCAGTTTATTGCTTGACAAAATTCAATCTGGCGAGGGTAAAAAATACCTTGCGAATAAATTTCAATTTGCAGTCACTATTCGTGATTCAATGTCGTTAAGCGATTTGAAGCCACGGCTCGATTTGGACCAAAAAATGACAGAATTAGTAGCTATTATTCGTAAATGGAATCACATAGAGGCTGAGGAGGTATAATGTATGGAGAAACTGAATAAATTAGGCGCTGGCTATAAAGCTAAGCTTCACCTTTTTGCCGAACACATTCAGGCAGATATTGTTAAGCAGATTATTTTCCCCAGGATAAGTCTAAAACAGATCACTATTAGAAGAAGCCATTCTTTTGGATGGTGGACCCCAATTGGCAAAATATCGGGCATACCAGGTCAGTTAGAACTTTGGATCGATTTATGTCCGAATATTGGCCGACCAGTCCTGTCGGTATGTTACTACACTAACGATTTGGAACGAATCAAAAAAGTCTCGGAGGCGTCCACAACCCACTTAGATAAAATATTCTGTTATGCTAATGGTAATATAATTGAATCTACATTGGGGCAGGTAATCCATGCTCAGCCGCTACCCCAAAAATATTTTTCTGTTCCAATCATTGAATCCTTTACTAAGCAAAAATACGGTGATAATTTCCTTATAATTTATTTGCCACAATCCATTGATTCAAAAAGCTCTATTCTAAATGCAGCCTCGAAGATGTCTGTAAAGCTAATTCGCTCAATTATTGCGGCAACTGAGGTGTCCTATAAAACACAAAATGATTTTTCAGCGGTTGAAAATAGAAATACTGTAAAATTGCATATAGCCAGGGAACGTTCACAAAAGCTCGCCTCTCTTGCAAAAATAAGAGATGGCTTTTCTTGTCAGGTCTGTGGCTTTAATTATACTGATGACTATGGAGTGTTGGGTCGCGGCTTCGCAGAAGCGCATCACAAAGCCCCACTTTCCCAGCTTCGAAAAAATGTGCAAACAAAAGCCTCAGATTTAATTACCGTTTGCGCCAACTGCCACCGTATGTTACATCGGATGCAGGGCATTGAGGGGGATGTTAAACGATTACAGAATTTAGTTAAAAAAATAGGCAAAAACTAGGCAAATAATTGATCACGTAGCATAGTCTAAACTCAAAATAAGGAAAATTTCTAAATGCCCGAAAATACGATTATAATTAAAGCCGAAGATTTAGCCTATTGGTTTCTCAGAATTAATGGCTTCTTCACAATTCAAAATTTTATCATTCATCCTGAATCTGGATTCATGCAGAGAACAGAGGTCGATATTCTTGGTGTAAGATTTCCGTTTCGGAAAGAGTCCGTGTCTCAAGACAATTGGATGAGAGATTTCTCTTTATTTGAAGAGTGTAATAAACAATTTTTTATTTTAGCAGAGGTTAAAAGTGGGATTTGTAACTTAAATGACCCCTGGACTGATGAAAGCAAGGGTAATATGCAACGTGTTTTAAGAGCTATAGGCTTCTATAAGGATGATATTCTGGAATCTGTTGCAAACGACCTTTATGCTCTTGGAGTTCACGAAAATGATGACAGTAAAATATCCTTATTGATGATCGGAAAAGAAAAAAATAACTCATTTAATGTGTCGAAGCCTGCGGTTTCTCAAATTCTATTTGAGGATATTTTGAAATTTATTTTCAAAAGGTTTACCGATTACCCGGCACAGAAATCATCACATCAGCAGTGGGGTATTAACGCTAAACTTCTGTGGGACCTTGCAATGGATAGTACGGTAGAACAGTTTGTTGACAGTGTTGAAATAATACAATAGCACAAATACCGTAAGTAAATTTGTTATGGGAGTAGTCCCCTTTCGTCAGCGTAACTCAACTCGTTTTTGTATTTCGCTCTCCCTTAGGGTTGTTTATTCAGATCGTGCACACCTTTATCGCTTCATTGTATGTCTCCCACGCTAGAGGAAAGTCCTCTCATCTCTTGATAAAGGCGCGGCAGTCTTGCGAATTCTCGCTGAAATCTATTTTAATGAACTATTTGCTCTGGTGCCACACATCTGTCTATAATTTATTATTAATTCCCGGGTGATCTCGTTGACACTCTGCCAAAGAATTGTAATTTTTCCATCTCAATAGTTATCGATCTCCTGATGTTCTCGTACTTTACTCGTACCCCCTCGTACCTGGTACGAGCGGTACGAATGGTACGAGGGTACGAACACCTGGGTGGTACGAGCCCTAAAAACGGTAATGGTTAATTTTTTCTCTTGGCATTTCCCTAAGTGAGAGCGGTAAATAAAAAGTCGTTTCAAGGTCATGTATTTTCAATACTTTGAATGCCGGGCTGATTTTGGTTCACCACTTCTGGTATAGCGGAATTTAGCTTAATTTGCATATATCACTAATAGTCTGGAGTATAGATAATGCCGCTGAAGAAAATTCCTTTTAAAAATCTAAATGCCTTGATCCGTGCTTGCATGTCAGAAAAAGAATCCGAACTAACTAATACGTTGGTCAGGGAATTACGGCCTGTCAGACAAAGGAAATTTCTCACTAAAAATGAATTAATAAAAATCTGTAAATGGAAATCGGCCAGGGCAATATGGCATATCAAGAATAACACTCCGGCTGAAGTTAGAAAAATTACTGGGGACGCTTTAACAACACGAAATGAAAAGAAAAGGATTGAGCTGCTTACATTGTTGCAGGGAGTTAGCGTCCCAATGGCTTCTGCAATACTTATGTTGACTAATCCCAAGCGGTACGGAGTCATTGATATTCGCGTGTGGCAGTTATTATACGAGATGAAGGCCGTGAAGACTAACCCCGGTGGTAAATCGTTTAATTCTGAACAATGGTGCGAATTCCTTGAAATTCTCAGAAAGTATGCAAAAAAATATAACGTCACCGCAAGAGTTATTGAGCGAACATTATTTGCGGCCCACAAAGACAATCAAAAAGGCAATTTATATGAGTAACCCAAATGAGTAGTAAGCTCCCCCTCTTCTTAAAGCCAGTATAGACACATTCGGGGAATATATGCCAGCAACGGGTTTCGTGGTTCATTCAGCCTGCCCCGCAACATTGTTAAATTAATTATTGCGGGGGCTAACTCCATTTGCTTATAAACCATGCGCGCCTTTTAACGTTCGGGTGGGTAATATCTCAGGTGGCTCGAAGGGTGCAAGTCAAGGTTGCGGCTCAGTCGCTCCAAGGTGGCACGAAGCACGTCCTCTCCGCCCCTCCCCCGCATAATTCAGAATCACAAAGAAGCGGGGTCGTTGCTACGTCCGTGCGCCACCCTTACGTTCATTCGCCTGACTTACATAATGCGGGTTCTACAACAATATCTTTTATGGTTTTTATTGATTGAATAAGTCGTAGAACCGGTCATTATGCAAACTTGCACCCGCCACCCTTAATCTCATAGTTGAAACCCACCCTCACAAAAATGCGCTTCCGTCGGCGATCTTTCATTCCCTTTAGTCCCGTTGCTATCCCGCATTCACCCCCGCCGTTATGTTAAAAAACAATAGCTATGGCAGAAATATTTTGCTTTGGCTATCCTTCCTACAACATATTCCACCAAAAGAGGCGCAGGGATATACTCCGCTACGACCTCCTCTGGCGGCTTTTTGGGGGAAACTCATGTATTCATGTAACATCTGATCAGAAAACCAAATATCTGATCGTATTCATCCGTTACTCAATAAGTCCTCATTATCACTTTCTTGCTATACACAGTGACTATTTTCTTTCTCAAAAATAAAATAAATCAACCTGTTATAAACAGTCATCTTTTGCAAGAGCTGCAAGATGTAACATTAAAATAAGTGCATGCCGCAATCTCGCAGAAACGAGTCATCTCTCGCAGGCGGGGGTCAACGGTCAATGCACAAAATATATTTAATGATTGAGAAAGATATTTAATTTATGTTCAGACAACAACCGCATGTACATAATCGGTTTGGTGTTTCCAAACCGTCATTATGCGGTTAAGTAATTTCTTTGCTATCCTTACGATAGCTTCTGCTTTTGTCATTCTCTTTATTAGACTGCTATAGCTTGCCAACAACGCAGGATCCTTCCTGACTGCGGTCCATGACGATTCGATAAGCATGTTCCGTACATAGGGCATATGTCGATTGCTTATTCCCAGCGTTGTACTCGTTTCCCCAGAGTCATGAATGGCCGGCACCAATCCTACGTAGCTGCTTAGTTCATCAAGATGTCGGAACCGTGTAATATCAATGAGTTCTGCTTTGAGAGTCATTGCCGTGATAACACCAACTCCGGGTACACTCAACAAATGCTCAACCGTCTTCTGGGCGACCTCATTTTCGGCGACTAGGGCTCGCAGCTGTAGTACTATCGAAACCAGTTCTTCACGCATTTTCATTAGTGTGTGCAGCATCATATCCATCACTATTTTGTCTGTCTTTTCCCGGAATGGCAATGTTTTTAGATGCTCGATAAACCCCTTGCTCCAGTGTTTCATTTCGTGATTCTGAGGCAGAGACAGTCCCAGCCGGTGTAACATTGCCTTTATGCGATTCTTCTGCCGTACCATATCCCTGGTGTATTGCAGACGAAGCCGGTTGAGTGACCTGAATGATTCATCATATTCAGTTGGAATGTAAATGCCGGTAAGCGTTCCATTCTCAAGTTCACGGGCTATTTTTTTCGAGTCAACAATATCTGTCTTTTGCACCTTTTCCTTTCCGCTGGTCGGAATATCTGCCGGATTAATAATGATATTCTCGATTCCCAGTGATACCAGTTTTCTGTGTATCCAGAACCCACAGAAGCCAGCCTCATAAGCGCTTTTGTATATTCCTTTTGGATATTGGCGATGGAGATAGCTGCAGAGCTTTTCAGGATCTGGCTCCATACTGTGAGTGCCTAACACCATGCCTGCTGACCTGAATGTTACCTGCCAGCTCTTTAAATGTACATCCAACCCAACGTAAATTGTTTGGTTTTGGAAATCGGGTACTGTATTTTTATAGCTCACTTTAGGTATCCTTTACTGTTTGTAATTAGTGGATCTTCAACGATCGCAATTTACTATTTTGCAGAAAGGATACCTTTTCTATTTTTTAAACATAGCATCTCGCCACCCCAAAATTCAATATCAATATGCAAGGCTCAACCGGCTTCGCCGGTCGGGCATTCGTTCAAACATTAGGGGCGTGTTGCAAACGTTCCTTGCTTTTCCTTCAAAGTCATCATCAAATTCATTTTAATCACAGTTCCTTGGTCGCTATTGTCCTTCTTCGCCAGCCAAAGCCCTGGCTCGTTGTTGTACTGCCCTCCGCTACGCATCCGGGCAGTTGCCAAATACTGTAATCAATTCTCCAGAGTGTTTCCTTTATTGCCGGCAGAGGCGCCCCCTGCGTGCTGCGTCGGCTTGCTCTCCCTCGTGCCTCGGTCGCGGGTGCCATCCTTGCAAGAAACGCAAGGTGCGTCACTGCCTCCAGTACACTCGGCGTTCTCTCGAAACGCGCCGGTGGCTGCGTTCGCTCCTCCGATTCCGCTACCTCCGCTTCTCCTGGCTGACCAGGCTACGCTCCGTCCGCTCACTCCGTCAACTCTCTCCGCCACCCGCGCTCAGAACCGTCCCTCAACCCCCACCGTTATGTTAAAAAACAATAGCTATGGCAGAAATATTTTGCTTTGGCTATCCTTCCTACAACATATTCCACCAAAAGAGGCGCAGGGATATACTCCGCTACGACCTCCTCTGGCGGCTTTTTGGGGGAAACTCATGTATTCATGTAACATCTGATCAGAAAACCAAATATCTGATCGTATTCATCCGTTACTCAATAAGTCCTCATTATCACTTTCTTGCTATACACAGTGACTATTTTCTTTCTCAAAAATAAAATAAATCAACCTGTTATAAACAGTCATCTTTTGCAAGAGCTGCAAGATGTAACATTAAAATAAGTGCATGCCGCAATCTCGCAGAAACGAGTCATCTCTCGCAGGCGGGGGTCAACGGTCAATGCACAAAATATATTTAATGATTGAGAAAGATATTTAATTTATGTTCAGACAACAACCGCATGTACATAATCGGTTTGGTGTTTCCAAACCGTCATTATGCGGTTAAGTAATTTCTTTGCTATCCTTACGATAGCTTCTGCTTTTGTCATTCTCTTTATTAGACTGCTATAGCTTGCCAACAACGCAGGATCCTTCCTGACTGCGGTCCATGACGATTCGATAAGCATGTTCCGTACATAGGGCATATGTCGATTGCTTATTCCCAGCGTTGTACTCGTTTCCCCAGAGTCATGAATGGCCGGCACCAATCCTACGTAGCTGCTTAGTTCATCAAGATGTCGGAACCGTGTAATATCAATGAGTTCTGCTTTGAGAGTCATTGCCGTGATAACACCAACTCCGGGTACACTCAACAAATGCTCAACCGTCTTCTGGGCGACCTCATTTTCGGCGACTAGGGCTCGCAGCTGTAGTACTATCGAAACCAGTTCTTCACGCATTTTCATTAGTGTGTGCAGCATCATATCCATCACTATTTTGTCTGTCTTTTCCCGGAATGGCAATGTTTTTAGATGCTCGATAAACCCCTTGCTCCAGTGTTTCATTTCGTGATTCTGAGGCAGAGACAGTCCCAGCCGGTGTAACATTGCCTTTATGCGATTCTTCTGCCGTACCATATCCCTGGTGTATTGCAGACGAAGCCGGTTGAGTGACCTGAATGATTCATCATATTCAGTTGGAATGTAAATGCCGGTAAGCGTTCCATTCTCAAGTTCACGGGCTATTTTTTTCGAGTCAACAATATCTGTCTTTTGCACCTTTTCCTTTCCGCTGGTCGGAATATCTGCCGGATTAATAATGATATTCTCGATTCCCAGTGATACCAGTTTTCTGTGTATCCAGAACCCACAGAAGCCAGCCTCATAAGCGCTTTTGTATATTCCTTTTGGATATTGGCGATGGAGATAGCTGCAGAGCTTTTCAGGATCTGGCTCCATACTGTGAGTGCCTAACACCATGCCTGCTGACCTGAATGTTACCTGCCAGCTCTTTAAATGTACATCCAACCCAACGTAAATTGTTTGGTTTTGGAAATCGGGTACTGTATTTTTATAGCTCACTTTAGGTATCCTTTACTGTTTGTAATTAGTGGATCTTCAACGATCGCAATTTACTATTTTGCAGAAAGGATACCTTTTCTATTTTTTAAACATAGCATCTCACCGCCCTCAAATCAAACATCAAAAATCAATCTCAGTCGAAGAAATCCGAACATTCCCCCCCACATTGAAATATACGCCCTCCAGTCGCAGCAAGTCAAAAGATAGCACCAATATTTGTTCTTGTCCGCCGTCCCTCCGGGACGTCGAGTTAATTGAATTCAGCGCTCTCTTTCAACTTGCCTTTAGTCGGGCGAGGAATCGCATTTCTTTTTTTTTGTGGGGGGAATGTTTTTTTTCAATCACAGAAGAAAGGAATGGCTCGATTATGAAATCTTCGCCAAGTATCGTTTTGATGCGCTCCCGTCCGTCATGGAATTTAAAGTGCATCCGGCGCCCTGGTCAGGCGCCTCAGTTCCGTGTTTCGCACTTCCGCGAAAATGGGTTTTTGGATTCTTGGGTTTTCATTTGTCCGGTTCAGGCGTTTGTGTTCTTTGCCGTTGCTTCCCGGGAATGGAAATCACGGCCTATCATTTCATTCAAAAAATCAGGAGGTCTTCTTTCATGAACAGATCAGAAATATATGATGCGATCAATACCAGGATTCTTGCGAATCTTGAGAACGGCCAGCTCTTTTGGCGGCAGCCTTGGAAAGGCGGCCTGCCTGCCAACTATATCACAAAGCATATTTATCAGGGAATCAATTTTCTTTTATTGTGTATGGATTCCGTTTCAAATCCTTTTTATCTCACATTCCTGCAGGCGCAGTCAAAGAAATTGCGGATTAAAGCGGGTTCTAAGGGCCGCCAGATAACGTTCTATAAGCTGCAGGACATAGACAACGTCCTGCCGTCCGGTGAGCTCGAAACGAAACGTTTCCCATATCTCAAATTCTCTTATGTGTTCAACCTTGAAGATCTTGAAAGCTACGAGATCCCGCAGCCCACTTTATCCGCTCCACTCGATTTATTAAACGAAATCATTTCAAAGAATGCGGTCAATGTTCAGCGAAATCTTGAACGCTGCTTTTATAACGAGCAGGAAAATTTCATATCGACTCCGGACGTTTCGCACTTCACTTGCGAAGAAGAATATTTCGCGGCCCAGTTTCATGAACTGATCCACTGGTCAGGCCATCCGGAAAGGTTAAACCGGGTCCGCCATATTGCCAAGGGCGATGAAATCTACGCCTTTGAGGAACTCATTGCTGAGATAGGCGCAAGCTATTTGCTCGGGCTTTGCGGCATCCAGAATGTTCTTGATAATTCCAGCGCATATCTTGAAACATGGCTGAAAAAAGCGAAAGGGGATAATTCCTTTATCCTGTCCGCGGCCATTGCCGCGCAAAAAGCGGTCAACTTTTTAATCCCACAACCGGAGGCCGCTCTCTGAGCGGCTTCCTAGAAAGTAGTTTTGTTTAATGTCAGATATTGATTTCAGACTAATTAAATCCCATCCGTTTATGCCCGGCGACTTTGTGTATTACCATAATTGCGCCGGTGATACGATTCCCACAAAAATATTGGCTGTCCGTACCATTCAGGTAAAAGTTGCTCAGTCAACAATTGCCGGCCACGGCTCCGCCTGGGTATCCGCTAAATATTGTGAGTTTCAAAACCAACCAGAAGAAAGGACTCGGTCATGAAGTACTATCATAGAACATATTCCCGTGATCCGTTTTGGACAGATGCCCATTTCAGATCGGTGTGCAAGTGCGGTCAGGTGATCAACAAAGGCGACCGGATTTTCTATTATCCGGCAACTAAAACAACACTTTGCCCGAAATGCAGCGAACAGGCCAGCCGCGAATTTGCTGCGGCTGTCCAGGACGAGGATTTTTATAATGCTCAATACACTAAATAAGCCGGGTCAAAAACATGGCCGGGCCCTTTTAATAGTGTCGGAAATTAACTTTTATTGGTTTATTTATGCTGACTGTCGTTTGGTATAGTGCTTCTAAAATGATTTAGCCGGGTGTATAATCAACACTTGTATACAGGCCATACAGAGGTTTCGATCAATGTTTATGCGCCTGAAATTACTTTTGCTTCGGAAGCTCTATTCCATCTCCTCGCAGCCCATGAAGCATATAGGGTAAATCGGCCCGCATAAAATTGGAGTAGATAGTTCCTTCGCATAATTGAAAAATAAGCGAAAAAATGGTGTTTTTTCGTGTAAAAATTAAGTTTTAAGGCCATTTAATTAGATTTTATTGCCAATTTATATGCGTTTTAACACTCAAAAACGGTGTTTAGCAGCTGGTAGATTCGCCTGCTGAGTACGATCTGCCGGTAATGAAGCAAATAGATAGCAATAAAAGAGGGTAATTATAAATGGTCAATTTGTACGTAAGGTGAACGCACTGATTTTGAAAATTCTGTAAGTGATTGTAAATAAACAGGTTGGCCGGAGTTGTGGTGCCCCCGGCAGGAGTCGAACCTGCGCACACGGCTTCGGAGGCCGATGCTCTATCCACTGAGCTACGGGGGCAAATGAGTGTTCTCTGGTCTTGCAACTTAAAAACATCCTAGCCCTAAATTTCGCTCAATTTTTGCTATTTTACAAACGATCCTGTCCTTTTATTCAGGTTTATTTCTTTCCATTCTCAAATTTGCGCTGCACAATCTTTCATTCTACACATTATTTGCCCTTCTTCCCTCCAAACTATATATTTGAGAAACGCAATAACCATGGGTACTCCAGCATGAGAATCATTAACGTATTCACCATTTCAGTATACGCTGATGGACTCGGCCACCAGTTGATGCAAACAGTGCTGGACGGAACTTCTGTTGGATTTAATGCACCAATGTCCCCCGTTGTGGCAAAGACTTATTGGGATGCTGTCAATGAAGAAATACGCAGTGGCCAAAAAGAGTTGTTTGTCTCAATGGACGGGGATGATCTAGCCGGTTTGGTGTAACTTGACTTTCGCGTAAAAAATGCCCGGCACCGGACCGAAAAGCAGAAATTAATGGTGCTCCCTTCACACAGAAAGCACGGGATCGGAAGACAATTAATGAACTGTTTGGAAGAAAGGGCGGTTAAAATGGGAAAGAAGCTTCCTATTCTGGATACACGTACTGGCGATCCTGCCTCGGAACTATACCAAGGCATGGGGTATGTTCTTGTGGGAAGTGTTCCCCAACACACGGTAAACGCGGCGGGGAAACAGGAGTACATGGATTTTTTCTATAGGGAATTGTGAAAATCGTATTTAATTCCAAACGTGCTTTCTCTTTTTTTTGTAAATTTAATTAGTTCATTAACTACTTTGGGCAATACTATGAGCGATGATCAATATCAATGGCATGAGGTTCACTACGACAACCCCGAAACCGAGGGTTTGAGTGTTGAAGAAAAGCAGGTTTACGTTAACGCGAACCTTTGGGATACGCTTGAGAAAGTGGGAAAGAAAATTTCCTTTGCCAAAGATGTCCGCGCGCTGTGGCGGTATATGAATGATGGAAGCGTTTCCTGGGCCCGTAAATCCATTGTGATAGGTGCGCTGATCTATTTTATCTCGCCTATTGATGCGATCCCCGACCTTGTGCCGGTGATTGGCTACCTGGATGATCTTGGTGTTATTGTTGCCGTGATGAAATTCCTTGGCAAAGAAATAGTTCCTTATTACGATTAATTACAAGTGGTCAATGAATTTCGATATTACCAAGAGTGAAATTGTCTTCCGTGGACGTGTTTTTGATTTGCAGGTGGACGAAATCCGTTATGATAGCGGCAACCCCGGAATAAGGGAGGTAGCCGTACATCAAGGCGGGGCGGTGGTCGTTCCTGTAACTCCCTCGGGAAAAATTGCCCTCATTACACAATTCCGTTACCCGTTAAAAAAAACACTGCTTGAGCTTCCTGCAGGAAAACTGTTCCCGGGTGAAGATCCTCAGCTCTGTGCAATTCGCGAACTTGAAGAAGAAACAGGTTACAAAGCGGGGAAAGTAACAAAGTTAACAGCAATAGCAACCACACCCGGTTTTTGTACCGAAATCCTGCATATCTATCTTGCCGAAGACCTGACTCCTGGCCCTCATAACCGTGAGGAAGGCGAGTTCGGGATGGAAGTGATTGAATTATCTCTTGAAGAAATTGAACAAAAAATTATTGCCCTTGAAATCTTTGACGCGAAAACGCTGTCGGGAATTTTGCTCTATAAACTGCATTGTAAAAAATAGCGTATGTTGAAGTCCTTACTAATTAAAGATTATGCCCTCATTGATGCCATTACCGTTGAGTTTGAATCCGGCCTGAATATTATCACCGGTGAAACGGGAGCGGGAAAATCCATTTTGCTTGGTGCCTTGAGTCTGTTGCTGGGTGATCGGGCTTCGGTTGAAAGTATAAGGAGTGGCGCAACCAAAGCTGTGGTGGAGGGTATCTTTAATGCTGCCGGCAATAAAAAGCTGAAGCAGCTGTGTGCAGAAAACGAGATAGAACTGGACGATGAATTGATAGTCCGGCGCGAACTCTCCGTTAAGGGTTCGGGAAGATGTTTTCTTAACGATACCCCCGTCCCACTGACTGTTCTGAAGGAAACTGGTGACCTGCTTGTTGATCTTCATGGGCAGCATGAGCATCAGTCTCTCCTCAGAAGTGAACTTCACATAGATATCCTGGACGAGTTCTGTGGCACCGATATGCTGCTTGAGGAATATGCCGTTGCCTATAGAAATGTTCTTTCCCTGAAGCGGAAAATCCATGACCTTCTGGAGAATGAGAAGGAGATAAAGCGGAACCGTGAAATATTTGAATACCAGCTAAAGGAAATTGATGCAGTTAATCCGGTTGAGGGAGAGGATAAAGAATTGCAGGATGAAATTCATGTGCAGGAACACGGGGAGCGGCTGCTGGAGCTTGCAGAATCTGCCTATGGCGCGCTTTATGAAAACAACGCATCTGCGTTGGATATCCTGAGCAAAGCAAAAGACGAAATACGGGAACTGGTTGACATTGATCACTCGTTCGGGGGAGCCAGCGAGGAAATGGATTCTGCACTCACACTCATTAAGGATATATCCTATCAGCTCCGTGATTATAAAAACAAAATCGAAATTGATCCGGTACGCCTGAATGAAATGCGCTCACGCCTGGGTCTCTTGCAGGCGCTAAAGAAAAAATTCAATACTTCACTGGATGGAATAATTGCACTCCGTGAAAAGCTTGCCCAGGAGCTTTCACTTTCAGAGAATTTTGAGGAAGCAATTATCGATTTGAAGCGGATGTATGAGCACGCAAGAAAGTCGGCTGGTGAAAAGGCCCTGGTGGTTTCTGCAAAGCGTAAAAAAGAGGCCTTGGTGGTTCAGAAAGAAATTGTTGAAACTCTTTCAGAGCTCGGGATTGCCAATGGTTCATTTGAAGTCAGATTCGAACAGGCGCTTTGCACAAACCAGGAAGACGGTGTTTTAATTGATGGGAAAGCGGTTGAAGCAGACATAAAAGGTGTTGACAAAGTTGCCTTCTTTATGAGTGCAAATACGGGTGAGCCGGTAAAGCCTCTTGCAAAAGTTGCTTCAGGAGGAGAAGTTTCGCGGGTGATGCTTGCACTTAAAACAATCCTTGCCAAAAATGACAAATTGCCCCTACTGGTTTTTGACGAAATAGATACCGGCGTTAGCGGACGAATAGCTCAAAAAGTGGGAGCCGCTTTGCTTAATCTTGCCGGCTATCACCAGATCATAGCCATAACGCATTTGCCCCAGATTGCCGGTATGGCAGATATCCACTTTGTCGTGGAGAAAGACCAGAGCAATGGCAGGGCCCGTAGTCAGATCCGGAAATTAGCCTCTGATGAACAGGTAAGTGAAGTTGCCAAATTGCTCAGCGGCGAAGAGATCACCCAAAACAGTTTAAATAGTGCCCGTGAGCTGATCGGCTCCAAAGAAGCTTTGAAAAAAAACAGACCGATCAAAAGACGTAGAGATGAAAGCGTATGAGTTCTCCTGTCATTTCCCGTCCAAAGAGGCAGTCTGTGATAATTTTTGGCTTTTTATGATCGTGGTTTGAAAGAACTTTTTTTGTCTTTATATTAGGAAATATTTCGTTAGATTAGGTTTATGGTATTGATAAATTTGTAAGATATGAACGAAGAAAAGCAAGAACGGCAACTCCCGAATGTCCTCCTCGTTGAGGATAATCAGGAAAATAAGGATGTGATCACTTATTTTATCCGGAGCATCTCAAAAGTGGACTCGACCAGCGACGGGCCATCTGCAATTGAATTGGCGAAGGCTAAACAATACGATGTTATTCTCATGGATATAAATCTTGGGCTTGGCATGAATGGTTTGGAGGCAACCAAGAACATTCGTTTAATTCCGGGTTATGAAAAGACTCCTATAATTGCTGTTACAGCCTATGCCATGGTCGGCGATCGTGAAATTTTCCTGAGTGCCGGGTGTACGCATTATATATCAAAACCGTTTACCAAACAGGAGATTGTTGATCTCCTCGGGAAAATTCTGCAAAACGAGGATATCCTCTCATAATCAGGTCATTTGGCATTATTGACCAGCACCTGTTTGTTAAAGTGGAAGACTTTGTTGTTGGGTAATATAATCACCGGCAACACTAGGTGTATTTATAGTTTGCAGAGATTTAATTATATCCTTCAGCCTCCTCATCCCACGAGATGAATTGCATCAGCTCTTTTTCCCTTTCAATAATCTCCCGAACAATTGGAAAGTCAGCATCAGCCCAAGTGAGTTGTTGAAGCTCATTAGCAACAAGATATTTTGCTTCTCTGTGTTCTCTCAGGTGAATGCTCCCCCCGCTAACAACGCATAAAAATGGAAGTAACCGTACATCGGCGTGGTCATAGGTAAAAAGAGATGCGTGAAGTTTCTCCACTATACGAATGTCTATTCCAAGTTCTTCCTGAATTTCCCTGATAAGAGCGTCTTCCTCAGATTCCTCTGGCTCAACTTTTCCTCCGGGGAATTCCCAACAGAGGGGCAAAGACATCGTCTCACTGCGCTGCACACATAAAATCCTGCTGTCTTCGACAATTACTGCACATACCACATTAATCATAGTTGCTGTTATACCTGTTGTTCTTCCGGGTCTGTTGCCGTCGGTTCAGGCTCTTGCAGCAACAGAGCAGGCTCGTGCCCCGGCAGTTCCTGAACGTTTCTGAGTGTTTGTTCGATCTTTCGCGTCCGCGTCCCAACAAGCTGATCAATCTCCTGATTTGCCTGGCTAATCTTTGTTTGTGCTTTTGCCAGCACCTCTCCAAATTTCTTAAATTCGGTTTTCACTGCGCTAAGCACTTTCCATACTTCACTGCTTCGTTTTTCAATGGCAAGTGTTCGAAATCCCATCTGCAGACTGTTCAATGTCGCTGCGAGTGTGGTGGGCCCAACAACAGTTACCTTCAAGTCGCGAAACAGGGTCTCCAGCAAATCTTGTCTGCGAACAACCTCGGCATATAATCCCTCAATAGGCAGAAAGAGAATACCAAAATCGGTTGTGTTCGGTGGATCCAAATATTTATCATGAATGTCCTTTGCGCAACGTAGCACTTCACGTTCCAATTCTTTAATAGAGATCTTTACGGCTTCAGGGTCAACGGCATCGTAGGCATCAAGCAGCCGGTTATATGATTCAATAGGAAATTTCGAATCGATAGGAAGATAAACGGGGGCGGTCGGGTCTTCGTTCCCCGGGAGCTTTATTGCAAACTCAACGTAATTTGTTGACCCCGATTTTGTTATTACATTCTTTGCATATTGGTTTGTTGCCAAAATGCTTTCCAGAATTCCGCCAAGTTGAATCTCCCCAAGTATGCCTCGTTTCTTCACATTGGCCAACACGTGTTTCAAATCTCCGACACCTGCTGCCAGGGTCTTCATCTCGCCAAGTCCCTCATGTACTTGCTGTAATCGTTCGCTCACCTGCCTGAATGATTCGCTCAAACGCTGTTCAAGCACCTGATGCAGCTTCTCATCAACCGTTTCACGCATTTGTTCCAGTTTCTTTTCGTTTCCGTTCTGCAGCAGTTGCAGGCGTTCCTCTACGGTCTTTCTGGTGGCCTCAAGGCTGGCAGAAATCTCATTTTTAATTTCAGAAAGACGTGCAGTCATTTCCTCAGCTTTTTGTTTTTGTAGTTCGTTGAATGCCTGTGCATTGCGCAGTGTGGTATCGGAAATAATTTGTTGCGACTGCCGCATTTCAATTCTGTTGTCCTGCAATGCTTTATTGTTTTCCAGTCTTCCCGTGGCCATCTCCGTGCGAATATTCTGTTCGAGTTGATTGATACGATTGTTTGTGTTGGCTGTTTCTGCTTTTATTGTTTGTTCGATTTGCCTTATCGTTGCAGTGAGATCATCGGCTATATCCTTTAAGGCGTTGCCTGTATTTCCTTTGCGTATATACAGTGCAAGCACAATCGTAATAAGGAGCGCGCTTGCCGCAATTATTATAGGGAGATAACCTGATTCCATTTTAGTCCCGTATTGGTTAATTAAGCATAATCTATTGTCCCTGTAAATCAGAAATTAATTTTCGCCGCTGAATATGCGGTGTACATCATATTGCCGATATCGGGGCTAAGATATTGAATTATGAAAAATTTATGATAACAATATATGATAAGCGATGCAAAAATCCTTCAAGGCGTGTTTAATGATACCTTTGATAAGAAATAGCAGCTATTCGCGTTATCATCTGGCTTAAGAGCCCCATGCATGATATTTTCAGTGCAAAATTCAGAATTCCAAAACTATGTTTATAGATGCCTGCGTGAGAGTGCCCTACACCCGGGATATTGGTCTGCGTATCAACAGGAGGAATGTCCTCAACTTAGCCCGATGCGGGCTCACAATGACATATTTTTGGTTGTACGACACGCACTTGCTCCAGGTGATAACGAAATTTTTAATCCCAGCGGTTTATTTGGGCAGCATTCGTTATATTTTGTCAGGTAATCTAAACTATTTGCCCATCCGATTTGATAAATGGAACAGCCACTTTGGAACTTATTCTTTTTGTAGCAAATAATGTTTTCCCGGTCTTTTTAATTATTGCCCTTGGACAGGTGCTCAGACGTTTGGACATTATCAACGCCAACTTTTGTTCAATTGCCAACCAGCTCATCTTCGTTGTTGCGCTTCCTGCTTTTATCTTCGTTGAAATGCTGAAGCTCGATGTTAAAAAAGCCTTTGATTTTAATCTGTTGGGCTATGCCTATTTTGGCACCGTTGTTACAATTCTTCTTGCCTGGTTTGTAGGTAGGTGGATGAAAATTGAGAAACATAATCTTGGCGCATTTGTTCAGGGAAGTTTCCGGGGGAATCTTGCAATTATCGGGCTTGCTCTCATCCAGAACATTGGCGGAACTCCGGCATTGGGAAAGGCATCCGTGGCACTGGCATTTGTGCTCCCGCTTTATAACATACTTGCCATTGTTGTTCTCTCGGTGGCTGGAAATGCTGCTGGAGATGGGTTGTATAAAAAAGTGTTGAAAGATATCGCGGTAAATCCTCTGCTCATAGCTTTGGGCAGCGGATTTGTGATCGCCCTTATGCAAATTAAATTACCGGGTATTGCCCTTACAACAGTAAATTACCTTGCTTCTCTATCATTACCTCTCGCTCTCATAGGAATTGGCGGTTCACTGGGCAAAGAAAACATAAAACAAACCCCCAGGCTTGCAGTCTCTGCCGCTTTAATTAAGGTGCTCATTTCGCCGGCAATCCTCACTACCATTGCTTATTGCCTGGGTTTCAGAAGCTATGATCTTCTGATCCTTTATATTGTGTTTGGTGCTCCTACTGCTATTATCAGCTATGTCATGGCCGATCAGATGGGCTCCAACGGAATATTGGCAAGTTCCATCATCATGCTGACAACTTTTTTTTCTGTGTTTACCATTTCAGCGGCGGTGTTTGTAATGAAAGCACTACAGTTACTCTAATGGTCTTGTAAAAATACCGATACAAGGAAGAGAAGTCTGAACCTCTCATCCCTGTACCGAAAGTTTTATTTTATTTTCCCGTTCCAAAGCTTCTCAAACCAACCGTACAGTGAAGGAATAAGAAACAGCGTCAGGATCGTAGAAGTTACCAATCCCCCAACAACAACCGTCGCCAGTGGCTTCTGAATTTCCGAACCGGCGCCACCCGCATACAGCATGGGAAGCAGGCTGAATATTGAGATTGAAGCAGTCATTAAAACCGGGCGCAGTCTGTTGGAGCAACCGGTAAAAAGCGCTTCTGTCAGTTCCATGCCATCCTCCCGCAGTTGCGTTATATGCGAAACAAGTACAACGCCGTTTAGAACTGCAACTCCAAACAGAACAATGAATCCAACAGCAGCAGGAATTGATAAGTACAAGCCGGAAATCCAAAGTGAAAACACTCCACCAATTAAGGCAAAGGGAAGGTTGAAAAGCACCAATAATGCAAGACGAATATTTCCGAAAGTAATAAAGAGCAACAGCAGGATCAATCCGATTGCAATAGGCCCAACGATCAACAATCTGGCCATAGCGCGCTGCTGGTTCTCAAACTGACCACCCCAGGTTACAAAATAGCCGTCTGGCAGCACAACTTTCGCCTGGATCAATTGCTTTGCCTCAGAAACAAAGCTGCCAATATCCGTTCCGCTTATATTCATCTCAATCCCGATTCTTCTCATACCATCTTCGCGACTGATCTGCACGGGGCCTGCCGTGAGGGATATTTTTGCCAATTCGCTGAGGGGAATATTGGCACCGGCGTGTGTAGGCACCAGAATATTTCCAATTGTCTCAATTGAATTTCTGTGCTCTTCCGGTAAGCGTACGGTGATGTCAAAGCTTCTGTTCTCTTCATAGAATTTTGATGCGACTTTGCCTCCGATTGCAATCTCAACGATGCTTTGCACATCGCTGATGTTTAACCCGTAACGGGCTATCCGTGTACGGTCAATCGCAATCGTCAGATAAGGCTGTCCTGATGTTTTTTCTGCCAGTATGTCTGTTCCGCCTTTTAAGGTGGCGAGGATACCGGTTATTTCCTCGGCTTTCGATTTCAGCACTTCAATGTTCTCACCAAACAGCTTGACAATCAATTGAGCCTTTGTTCCGGCGACCAATTCATCAATTCTGCACTGGATTGGTTGACTGAAACTATAACCTATCCCCGGAATAGATGATAGTGAGTCTCTCATCTCGCCGGTTAATTCTTCCCGGCTCAGATTCCGCTTCCATTCCTTTTTGGGATGAAGAACACCGACAAATCCGGTTTTATCAACACCTCTGGCATCTAGTGCTACCCCGGTTTGTCCGGTTCTTGATACAACTGTTCCCAATTCGGGAAACTGTTTCAGCTTTTCTCCTATATGTTTGCTGATCTCCATTGATTTTTCCAATGAAACTCCCGGCAACAGCGATACGTCCATATCGAACGCACCTTCATCCATTGTTGGAATAAACTCTGTTCCCAATTGTGGTATTATCAGAAGAGAAGCCAGAAGAACAACGCAGACTCCTGCCAACAATCCTTTTCTCCTCTTAAGACTGAACCGCAATAACGGTACGTAGAGTTTTGCAGCATATTTCATGACAACGCTTTCCTTTTCATATTGCGGTTTCAAAAAGAAAGTACACAATACCGGGATCACAAAAATTGAGAGTAACAGAGAAGCTAAAAGTGCTATGGCAACCGTCATCGCCAGTGGACTAAACATTTTCCCTTCAATCCCTTCAAGCGACAAAATGGGTATGAAGGTGATTGCAATGATCAGTTCACCAAAAATACTCGGCTTCCGCACTTCCAACACTGCTTTTAAAACAGTAACTATGCTCCTCTCTTTATGTCCGCTTTCACTCAGATGACGCTGTACATTTTCGACCTGAATAATGGTTGCGTCGATGATCATTCCAATTGAAATTGACAGGCCGCCCAACGACATCAGGTTGGCACTTAACCCCACAAATTTCATGACGATGAAGGTCGATAAAAGAGAGAGCGGTAGCGCAATTAGTACAACAAAAGCCCCCCTTAAATTCCTGAGTAAAACATAGAGGATCAGCAAAACAAGAATTGACCCTTCAATTAATGCTTTCGAAACAGTATTGACGCTTGCCTTTACAATCTCGGCCCGGTCATAGAAGGGGACGATCTTTATGCCGTTCGGTAAAACATTATTCTCATTTATTTCTTTTACTTTTTCTTTTACACGCTCCACAACTTCACGGCTGTTTTCTCCGCGAAGCATCATGACAATGCCCCCGACAGCTTCATCCCGGCCATTGATCAGTGCGGCACCCTGCCGGACGGCCTCACCAGTTTTTATTACGGCAACATCTTTCAGGTACGTTGGTGTGCCCTGATTGGATTTGAGGACAATGTTTTCAATGTCTGATGTGTTTTTCAGCAAACCCACTCCCCGGACAATGAATTGCTCCGAATATCTTTCAATAATATTGCCCCCTGCGTTTTGATTATTCTTCTCGATGGCCGAAAAAACATCATCAATGGTTATCTCATATTTAAGCAGTTTATCCGGTGATACGATAACCTGATATTGTTTGAAATATCCGCCAAATGAGTTTATTTCGTTCACACCGGGAACGCTTTTAATGAGTGGATTTACAACCCATTCCTGCAAAGTTCGTAATTCAGCGAGATATTTCTTTTTGGCGTCCGGGTTGTCTGGCATCCTGCCGTTGAGCGTAAACTGATATATCTCTCCCATAACGGTTGCTATGGGCCCCATGGTGATTTCTACGCCTTTGGGAACATTTTCTCTGGCTTCAGCCAATCTTTCAAACACAAGTTGTCTGACAAAATATATATCTGCCGCATCATCAAAAACAATAGTCACCATTGATAAACCAAATTTGGTCACAGACCGCATTTGCTTAACCCCTGGTAAACCGCGCATAGACATTTCAATAGGGTAAGTAACCGAGCGTTCAATTTCTTCAGCAGAAAGACCATTTGCGTAGCCGGTCACATCAACCTGAATATTGGTGACGTCAGGAAAAGCGTCAATTGGAAGTGTAACATAGGAATAGATGCCAAAGGCTACTATAACGAACGAAATAAAAACAATCATTCCTTTTTGCCTCAGCATTGCAGCGATAATTCTCTCCAACATGTAGCTATTCCTCTCCTAATTCAGATTTAAGTAACTCAGATTTTAAATAAAATGCACCCTTTACAACAACCCTTTCATTTTCTGTCACTCCATCTTTGATCTCCAGTATATCATTCTGCACTGCGCCAACCACAACAGAGCGCTTTTCGAATAAGGAATCATCTTTTTGGATAAAAACAAAATCAGCATTATCTGTCTTGATTACTGACTCAGCCGGAATCAGCAGCGCCAAAGCGTTTTTGTCAACCGGTATCTTCAGCTCACCAAACAGTTGTGGCTTTAATTTGCCCTGCGGGTTTGAGAAACTGGCCCGTACCGTGATAGTCCGGGTTTTTTCATCGATCATTTGACCAATAACATCGAGCCTTCCTTTAAATGTTTCGTTGGGATATGCCGAAGCAGTAAAGCTAACCTCGGTTTTCCCGGCGATCCGGTTAATATCCTTCTCATACATTTGACCGTCAATCCAAACTGATTCACTGTTGATTATCTTGAATGCTATTGTGGTATTTTCAAGCAGTTGACCTATAACCACATTTCGCTCAACTATCACTCCGCTGATGGGAGCTTTAACAGCGAGTGTCCCGGATGTATGTTCTTCGGCATGCCCGTTTTTATTGTTGGTGACCTCTTCATCTGTCAAGCCGATGGAATGAATTTTCCTGTCTTCGGCATTATATTCGGCAAGCGCTTTTTCATACTCGGCTTGTGCTTCAAGAAACGATTTCTGTGAGCCGACTTTTTGCTCCATCAGGGTTTTCTGGCGTTCATACGTGGATTTTTGATATGCTAGATTAGCCTTGGCTTTTAAAAAACCTGCTTTTATTTCACCAATTTGCAGGCCTTCCATGAGCATCAAGGCCTGACCGGCTTTCACCTGATCCCCAACTTTTGCATAGACCTTATAGACTCTTCCCGGCACCAGTGAACCGACTTGGGCTTCGTTATCCTGGTTTGCCAACACTTTTGCAGGGATGGCAATAGACCCGGTGAAAGGTTTAAGAGCAGTTGTTTCGGTACGCAGTCCAATCTCCATGGCTGAGGCAGGTGAAAGCCTAACCATGGTTTTGTGTGCAGTTTCTGTGACAGGCTTTTTATCATCATTTGTCTCTTTACTGCATCCGGCGAATGAGATGATTATAATCATGGCTGACAGTAGTAATGTTTTTTTATTGGTTATCATATAGTTGTTCCGGTTTAGTTGCTGCTTTTGCCCATTGCCTCTTCCAGGGCAATAACAGAAAGGTTATACATAAGCAGTGCGTTTATATAACTGCTTTTTGAATTGATTATGGTTTGTTTAGCCTGAAGGAATTCAATGTAGGTGATTTCGCCTGCATCGTAACCCATGGTTGCCGACCGATAGATTTCTTCTGATTGCGGAAGAATAACGGCATGATAAAGCTGAACCTGCTTCTCTGCATTTTTGAGATCGGAATAGGCGCTTTGTATTTTGAGATAAATGGTGTTTCTTGCGACCTGTAGTTCCGATTCTGATATGGCTATATTGGCTGATGTTTCTGCAATTTTCCCCCTTTGATCAAAAAGGCCCCATAGAGGAATGGCAATTCCTAACGATGCCCCATAGTAGCCGCTGTTGCCATCACGGTATTGCTTAAAGTATGCCAAATTGAATGAAGGCAGCAGGCTTGTCCAGGCAAGGGTTTTATCAAGAACGGAAGAGCGGACGTGAAGTTCCGCGATGTTGAGCTGTGGGCTTGTCCCCATCGCTTCTCCAATCAGTTTCTCAAGCGGCATGTTGAATGCCCTGTAGCTGAGTGTGTCGGTGAGCATATATTTTCTGTCAGCATCCTTCCCATAGCCTAATGCAAAATTAAATTCTGCCAGAGCAGCAAGAAGTTGATTTTTGTGAAGCTCTTCATTATTCGTGGCTTCGGCATATTGCACTTTCGCAGTAAGACGCTCAAGATTTGTGCCTTCTCCAGCGTTATAGCGGATATCCGCCTTGTCTGCAAAATCTTCAGCGATGGCAAGATTTTCTGACGCGATCTTTATGTATTCATGGTTGGCTGCCAAAATTACATAGGCAGATTTTATCCGGGATATAACTCCAAGCTGCGTAACTTTGAATTGGAGTGAGGCTATTTCCTTCTCTTTTGACAATTTGGTTCCCCTTAAGAAATACGTTGAGGGAAACTCAATGGCTTGACTTATACCAATGGTCCTTTCGCTGTAATTGTTCAGGCTTTTCCCCGTTGGCACAAAATCATATCCCACCGAAAATTCAGGTTGGGGTAGTGATATTCCGGTCCAAAACTTTCCTTCCACTGCTTTTATTTGAGCTGCGGCTATTCCCATTTCGGGATTGTTTTTCAAGCCAATCTCAATAGCATCAGGTAAGGATAGTGCTTTTGCAGTATATATGGCTTGTCCATATAACTTGTTGCATGCAACAAGCAATATGAACAAATAAACGCATTTGTTCATTCATAGCTCCAAATTAAAATAAAAATATGTGTGGTTCTGCCCTTTGTGTGAGCAGAATTAAAAAGGGGAGAAAGGTTTGCTTAAATCAGAAATGAGTTCTTTTGCAAGTAAATAGCAATCGATTGAAATAGCTTTCCGGGGTTTTCCGAAACAAATTGGGTACTGTTTGCCAAAGCCGGTTCAGCTAACCTGCAGCAATCAAGACAAACATCTTTATCAATTACAGGCTTGAAAGAAATGATTGGAAGAATTCTGCTTATCTGATGGGTTGTTCCATCAACAAGCTGGCAAAAATCGTGCGATGCGTGATTTCCCTGCTGCGAGGAGCATTCGCCAAGTTCCGAGTGGATAAAAGCGAAAACAAAAACGGCCAGAATCAGCCGGGAAATTGTTTTTACAAAATTCTGTCTTAATATTTCTTGCATTTTCAAACTTACTTATTAATACCTTTTAAATCAAACCCTAAAAATTGTCATAATGCCTATATAGGACAGTTGGCACCTATTTCGACCATTCTTGTGCTGTCTTCGCGCGTTTTTATATTGTCTAAACTTGCTACACTGATTCGAAATCATTTTGTGCAATTTCTTTATATCACAGCTTTTGGGATATAATTAACTTATTTTACCTTACTGTCGATAATAGAATGATATTGAATAAGTATTATTTATTTTCCCATAACAAGATTCTGTCTCGTTATGAAACAATGTGGCGGAAGTATCCGGACTATTGTCAATGCATCTGGCCATACTTTGTAACGTAATTGGGAAGGTAAAAGAAGCAATTCGGCCATTTTACACTGATTTTTAGGTTTTTTTTGAATTCTACAATGGGTAATTTAATTACCTGTGTTTGAATATTTAGGGCATGCTTTTTGCTTTATTTTATTATTTACTATAATCTATCTACCAAATGAGGTATCAAATGTTGAAGTCCTTGTTACGTATTATCGCGGCAGTTTCCATTCTCCTGATGGGCAATGTTCAACTGCTGGCCACAGATAATCCGGCAAAAAAAACCGGCAATCTGCCCCAATCCTACTTTCAAACCAAATCCATAATGGGGTCTAGTTTGATGAAGGTCGAAGGTACTGACGTTGGAACTAACAGTATTTCCTTCACCAACCCTTATACATCCGCCACTATGACTACCTGGGCAGGATATTTTAAGGGTACAATTGACGGAAATTCGGCCAAGTTCTTTTGTATTGATCTCTCTCACTACATAGTCTACTACACCATAGCACAGCCACATACCTATACCGATAACGGAACAACGCCTTCAGCCATTACATATATTCTGAATAATTATTATCCCTATAAAGCGCTGCCCTATTCGGGTTCGCTGGATGCTGCAACTGAAGCCGCAGCTATTCAGCTTGCCATTTGGCATTACAGTGACGGCGTGAATGTAGGTACGGTTTCAAATGCAACCGTTAAAAACAGGGCGCTCGCCATTATCAATGATGTGACGGCAAACTCAAACAATGCAACAACACTGACAACCTACTCGCTTTTGCCTGCAACCCAAACACTTAGTGCCGGTACCACGGCAATTCTTAACCTCAAGGCTTTGGATGCCTCCTCAAACGGTGTGGTTGGACTGATCTCAACATTATCCACAACATCTGGTTCGCTCAGCGCAACAAATTGCACCACCGCAACTGGTGGAATTACACCGAATTTTATGCTTAATCAGGGTGCTTCCTCGCAAGCGGTTATTACTGCTTCTACCTCCTTTGTTATTCCTCAGGGAACAAAATACGAAGAGAGCAGTAATCCAACCGGTTACCAGAAATTAGTGCTTGCAACACCAACCGTTGCTAACCGACAGGCACAGGCAACAATCAACTGGAATCCGGCTACTCCAAATTGTAACCTCAACGGATATGGAACTTATACACAAGGCGGTTGGGGCGGCCCTTCCACCAGTACTCCGGGTGCGCTCAGGGATGCCAAATTTGCTAACGTGTTTCCTTCAGGAATGACTATTGGTGGAACAAAAACGGCTAAATTTACCTCTGCCACGGCAATCAAAAATTTCTTACCTGCCGGCGGTACAGCCGCAGCTTTTACTACCAACTATACTGATGCAACTTGTACCAGCGCCGGCGTTTTTGGCGGACAAGTTGCTGCACTCAATTTGAACGTTAAATTTAATGATGCCGGTTTCCTGGGAACCAACGCTGTTAAGCTGGGACAATTGGTAATTACCACAGGTGCTTTGACCGGAAAAACAGTTTATGACCTTCTAAATTATGCCAACACTGCCATCGGGGGTGGTTCAACGCCTTATTCAATCAGCGATTTGAACACTGCCTGCGATAACGTTAATAACAATTTTGATAATGGTACCCAAAACCTGGGCTACCTCACTTGCCCTGCTCAACAACCGGTAACCATTGGTGATAAGGTTTGGATTGACGCAAATAAGAATGGCATTCAGGATGCCGGTGAAAAAGCATTTGCCAACGTTACGGTCAGCCTTTATGACTGCAGCGATGTGCTTAAAGCAACCACCACCACCGACACCAACGGTGTTTATCAGTTTAGCAATATTTCGCCGGGCAGCTATTATGTGAAATTTACTCTGCCGGCGAACTATTCTTTCACCCTGAAAAATCAGGGAAGCGATGCAACGGTTGATTCCGATGTCGATCCCGCCACGGGAAAAACAGCCTGTGTTACCTTTACTTCAGGTGCAGTTGACTTAACCCGTGACTGCGGCGTTTATTTCAGCAAAGCCAACCTGGGTGACAGGGTATGGAACGATGTTAATACAAACGGCATTCAGGATGATGCAACAACGGAGCCGGGAATTTCCGGCGTTACCGTAAAACTGTATAACTGTACCACCAATGCCCTGCTTGGCACCGTGACAACCGATGTTAATGGCAACTATGTGTTTGCCAATTTGGATCCGGGAAGCTACTATGTTATTGTCACACTTCCTGCAGGGTTTACCTTCACCTCCAAGGCATCCGGGTCCGATGGAGCAAAGGATTCTGATGTTGATCCGGCAACAGGCAAAACCGCCTGCGTTACTTTAGCTGCTGGTGATAATAATCTTAACATTGATGCCGGTATGTACACTTCACGTGTTAACATTGGTGACTTCGTTTGGAATGATCTCAATAAGAACGGCATTCAGGATGCCGGCGAAGCAGGCATTGCAAATGTCACAGTTAAACTATATGACTGCAACAATGTTCTTATGGGAACAACGACCACCGATTCAACGGGGTTGTATAAGTTTAACAACATGGCTCCGGGAAGCTATTACATTCAGGTGACGCTTCCATCAAATTATAATTTTACTCTGCAGACGCAGGGAACTGATCAGACTAAAGACTCAAATGTAGATCCTGCCACGGGCAAAACAGCTTGCAAGGCACTTTCTGCAGGTCAAACTGATTTAACCTGGGATGCCGGTATGTATTTCAATAAAGGAAGCATCGGCGATAAGGTCTGGAACGATATTAACGAAAATGGTATTCAGGATGCCGGAGAAGCAGGCATTACCGGTGTAACGGTTAAGCTATATGACTGCACCTCAAACAATCTTCTTGCAACAACAGCAACCGATGCAAACGGAAATTACTTGTTTGCCAATCTGGCGGCAGCAAGCTACTATATTAAAGTAACTGCTCCGGCAGGCTACAGCTTTAGTCCCAAAATTCAGGGCAGCGATGTCAGCAAAGATTCCGATATTGATCCTGTTACCGGCAGTTCTGCCTGCGTAACGCTTGCGGTTGGCGACAACAACCTTACCGTTGATGCAGGTCTCCACGTGAGCCGCTCCAGCATTGGTGATCTGGTTTGGAATGATCTTAATCAAAATGGCATTCAGGACAGCGGTGAGCCGGGAATCGCAGGAGTAACGGTTAAACTCTATGACTGCAGTAGCAATTATATCGGCTCGACGGTAACTGACAATGACGGCAAATATCTGTTCAATAATCTTTCTGCCGGAAACTACTATGTCCTGTTCGTGCTTCCTTCGGGTTATGCTTTCGGCCCGGTTGGACAAGGCGCCGACAGCACCAAAAATTCTGACGCAGACATTTTTACGGGTAAAACCTCATGCTTTACTGTGGTGCCTGGCGTTGCGGATCTCAGCAGAGATGCTGCGGTTTACCAGCCTAAAGCAAGCGTTGGTGATAAAGTATGGAACGATTTGAATCATGATGGTGTCCAGGATGATCCGACCAGTGAACTTGGTATTTCCGGTGTTGTTGTCAAATTGTTTGATTGCAGCGGAACACTTGTTCTCACAACCACAACTGATGCAACTGGGAACTACCTGTTTAGCAATTTAACTCCTGGTAATTTTTATATTCAATATGTATTGCCTGAAGGATATGCTTTCAGTCCTGTTAACAATACGGCTGACACAACAAAAGATTCAGACGCCAATGTTGGAACGGGTAAAACAACATGCTATACGTTGAATCCGGGAGCCAACGATCTTTCCCGTGATGCAGGAATGTACCTCAACAGAGCAACAGTTGGTGACTTCGTTTGGAAAGACATCAACAGAAATGGCATTCAGGATGCTAATGAACCGGGTTTGGCCGGTGTAACGGTTCGCCTATACGATTGCAGCGATGTACTTTTTGCGTCGACAATCACTGATAACTCCGGTCATTACAGCTTTCCTAATATAATCCCGGGCAGCTATTATGTAAAATTCTTCCTGCCAACCGGTTATATCTTCAGTCCTCAAACGCAGGGCAGCAATATCTCTGTGGATTCGGACCCTGATGTTTCCACAGGAAAAGCAGCTTGCAGAGCGCTGGTTGCAGGCCAGAACGAAATTACCTGGGATGCAGGAATGTTCGAAACAGCCAGCACCTATGCTGATCTGTCTCTGGTCAAAACCAGCGATAAGTTGAATGCACAGAACAATGATTTGGTTACTTATACTCTTACTCTTACGAACAACGGACCAAACGGAGCTACCGGCGTTAAAGTTACCGATGTGCTCCCCAGTGGCCTGATCTTCGTGTCCGCTTCTCCTTCAGGTGTTTATGACAATAGTACCGGAATATGGACCGTCGGTTCATTAGCCAATGGAGCAAGCGCAACATTACAAATTACTGTTAAAATAAATGTTACTAACCTAAATTCCACGGTAGTCGATTTCGGACCTGCAAAAAGCTTCAACATGTTTGTCCTTGAAGATATGGACATTCCATCATCGGATACACAAGGTAAACTTGCAGTTGGCCGCGATGCTCATCTCCAGGGATATAGTGTCGGCGATCAGTTGCCGGTAACAACTCCCGCAGAGGATGTTCTTGTGGTGGGCAGGGACCTGACCTTCATCAGTGGACGTGTTTATAACGGAAATGTGGTTTATGGAAATAATACCAATCTGCCTAAAACTTCCGTAAGTATCGACGAAGGTACACTTCGGAAAGATACCGTTATTGATTTCGCGGCAGCCAGCTCATATTTGAATTCGTTATCAACCCAGCTCGCTGCTCAAGTGGTGAATGGAACAACAACCTATCAGCCTTATAATGAGGTGACACTGGTTGGAACGGATCCTTACCTGAATGTGTTCAGTGTTGATGGCTCAAAGTTCGCAACTGCAAACAACACCTCAATCACTGCTCCCAATGGTTCAGTTGTTTTGGTAAACGTGTTTGGTCATTCAATCAACTGGGGTTATGGACTGCAGGTAAACGGCACTGCCTATAACAATGCATTGTTTAACTTCTACGAAGCCGACTCTCTCATAATTCACGGTATCGATGTTACCGGGTCAATTCTTGCACCAAAGGCCAATGTGACGTTCACCGCGGGTGTACAGCATGGGCAGATGATCTGCAAATCTTATCATGGACAAGGCCAGTTGAATCTCGATCCGTTCGTTGGCAATCTCCCGGTAAGCAAAGATATCGTTAATGTTACCGAGATAAAAACCGCCGATCAATATGATGACAAAGGCACAAACAACCTTAGTAATGTATTGGTGCATGTTGGAGTTGTTGCTCCGAGCAGCCCAAGCTTTAAAATTGTTGGCTCTGTCCCGGGAAGCAATTCACCGTTGACAATAACCAATACTGCTTCAGGCACTGTGTTGACGGGAACCTCTGCAGGAAAGATATTCCAATCCACTAATGATGGCGTAAACTGGACAAATATTAACGCAACTATGAGCGTTGGTCAGGTTTGGACTATAGCGGCAGGCTCGGCAAAGAGTGCACGACTGCTCGCAGGTACGGATCAGGGCGTTTACACAACAAACAATAACGGCGCTACCTGGGATTCAACAAATCTTATGCGCGTGGACGTGAGAAACATTATAGCAGGTGCAAACGGTAAGATGATTGCCGCAACCTGGGGTAAGGGTATTTATCAATCAATAGATCAGGGCGCCACCTGGGTGCCAATGAATGCAGGATTGACAAATCTTAATGTTAACTCGTTACATCTGGACAATAATTCTGATCTCCTTGCTGCAACATTTGGCGGCGGAATCTACAGATTCTCAGAACTTAACAGCGTTTGGGTTGCTGTACCGATTGCATACAAATACGTTTGGTCAATTCACTCAGCGTCAAATGGAATTCTGTATGCAACCACGTATGGCGATGGCGTTTATCGTTCAGATGATGGCGGAAACAGCTGGAGCAAGATGAACACTGGTTTAAGCAACTTATACATCTACTCTGTTGCTGAAGACAAGAACAATAACCTTGTCGCAATATCTTGGGCTGGCGGTGTGTCTTCAATGACACCGGGCAGCAACGCCTGGACAAACCTCGGCTTGGACGGCGCTGGTATAAGCTCTGTTCATATTAATTCAGTCAGCGGTGCCATTCTGGTCGGAACCAAAGATGGCTCAATATTCTCGAAGAATAGTCCGCTGGATATAAAGACAAAAGTTGAATTACCAAAGGAATTCAGCTTGAGCCAGAACTATCCGAATCCGTTCAACCCTACAACGAAGATCAATTTCAGCGTTGCGGTTGCTGGACAAGTCAGCCTGACTGTTTATAACATCCTTGGTCAGGAAGTAAGAAAGCTTGTCAGCGGAGAAATGGCCCCGGGTAACTATACCTTCGCATTCGATGCAAAGGAATTTTCTTCCGGAGTGTATATCTATCGTCTCACAGCCAACAATGTAAATCTGACAAAGAAGATGTTGTTGATTAAGTAATGTTTATTTGCGGTCTGATAAGGGCTGTATGATACTTCGCGAACTTAGTAAAACAAAGCCGCCCGGTCACCAAAATGGCCGGGCGGTTTTAATTTAGGTATGTACAAACCTGAGGTGATGAATTATTGCTTCACTTCATTCCACCACTCATAGTGTCCATTGTTCCCATCCAATTCCAGTGCTTCTCCAATCATTGGGTGTATTACAGTCATCTGTTTTTGCTGTCCCTCATGTTTTGCTCTGATAATGGACTCATCCCAGGCATGCTGTGCAAGGGTAAATTTTCCCCAATGCACCGGCATCATCTTCTTTGTCCGCAAATCAATTGCAGCTTGAACGGTCTCTTCCGGCATCATATGAATATATTTCCAGTTCTTGTTATATTGTCCGCATTCCAGAAATGCCAGATCAAAAGGGCCATACTGCTTTCCAATTTCGGCAAAATGGGTGTCATAACCTGAGTCGCCGCCAATATAGATGTTACGGTTTGGCGTTTGAAAAACAAATGATGCCCAGAGTACGGTGTTTCTACCAAGGCTTCTACCGGAAAAATGCCGGGCCGGTGTTACGTAAGCCGTGAAACCGCTTTCCAAATCAACCTTCTCATACCAGTCCCTTTCTTCAATAATATCCTTATCGAAGCCCCAATGTGCAAAATGTTCTGCTGTTCCAAGGCCGGTTATTATTCGTCTGATCTTTGGTTTCAGTTTTGTCACTGTTTCGAAATCAAGATGGTCCCAGTGATCATGAGAAATGAACAGATAGTCTATCCCCGGAATGTCGTCAGTAGTATAAATATCGCTGCCGGGGTAGCTTCGGGTTGTTGGCTTAACGGGTGAAGCGCTTCCGCTTAGCACCGGGTCTACCAGTATCTTCTTTCCGTCAATCTGCATGAAGTATGAGGAGTGCCCAAACCATACAACAATATCGGTGTTTGGATTGAGGGTAAACAGATCTGTTTTCTTTGAGGGAAGCACGGATGCCGGGGTGCTCCTTTTGCTTCTATCAAACAGAAATTCCTTTAAAACTTTCAGGTAACTCAGTCCTTCTGTCAAGTCCGGGGTAACATTGATGTTTTGAAATTTTCCATTCTTGTAGTTCGGCGATTTTTTAATTTTTTCCAGACGTGGGCCGGATGGTGCTTTGCCAAATTGTGGCTGTTGCATGAATACGTAGATGCAAATGAGTAGCACGACTAATATTGAAATAATTACCATAATTGTTTTTATTGTTTTTCCATTTTAGCACAATTTATTAAAGTACAGCCTCCTATTGACTCATTCAGGTATTTCAAAGCTGTCCATCCGTATCCTGTTGGTGGATTGCATGTTGCGCGACAGTACCTGCCCTAAAATACAAAAACCACATTTCCTGTTTCCAGAGAAATTTATGCTTGTTCTTTGTACTCACCAAACAATGCAATCAATTTGGCAGTCCGGTACTTGAATATTCTTTCTAGTTGTTTCCTGATGAACAGCGCATGTGCAATCCGTCCCGCTATTCCCCATGGAATGACATAATGTACCAGATCCTGCATCTCCACTCCACCCGGAATTGCCCTGAAAAAATGTTTATGGTGCCAGAGTTTGTAAGGGCCAAACCGTTGCTCATCAACAAAAAATTCGTTCTCTTTCAGATGCCTGATCTCGGTTACCCAGGTAATGGGAATTCCCAACACGGGTTTAAGGGTATAGGAAATGATAGTGCCGGAATACATTATGCCTGGCAAGGTTACACCTGTTATCTTAAAGGAAAGATAATCAGGCGTTATAGCAGCAAGATTTTTTGGAGAAGAAAAGAAATCCCAGGCCGTTTTTATATTTATGGGCAGGGACTGAATGCTGCTTAGAGTATATATTTTCATGTTGGTTCTTTAGTTTTGCCGGTTTTGCTGTTATTATAGCTATATCCCGGGCCTGATTTTCAGGATATCCCGGGGTCACTGCTCTTATAACTGCTTGCCGTATTGCTTAGTTCCCTCGAGGGCCCTTAAGTACAGAGAATGATTTTGGGATTTAATATTCCAACGCCTTTGAATAGTTTTCTGTGTGTGGTTACCATGTTTTCGGGGTTAATGTGGCTTCAGCATTTATAAACAAAATGAAAGATACTTTGATGAAGTACTTCCTCGGTTTCCTAATCGTAATATTGCTTTTTTCTGCTCAGAGCCGGCTAGGCCAGTCTCTTGACAGCAGTAAGGTTCAAAAATTGATGGAGCTGGGCTTTTATCCTTACCCAAGTTTAGCCGACCTTGAAATAAACAGCCTTCCGGATTCACTTTTGCAAGTGACACATTTATCGTCATCAGATATTGATTTGAATTTTTCTAACACTGGCGATCTGGGATGGATCAATGATGTCGCAATTCAAAATAAGGTACTGCTGATCGGAGAAGAGCATTATCACCAGGTGATCGCCAATTTGCGAAACAGGCTGGTTTTCTATCTTAATACCATTGACACTTACCCACTCCTTGTTATGGAAGCGCAATACTCCTACACGCCCTATTATAATTATTTTCTTAACTTGCCCGATGATAATGAGGCCGAGGTATATTTTTCGAAGACGCTCTATAATATGGTGGGCAGCGAAGATAAGCGTGATTTACTGCACCACCTGAGAGTTTGGAATCAAACTCATCCACTAAAAAAAATATTCATTGGTTTTTCGGATATTGAACATGACTATGCGACAACTCTATCCCAGGTGATAATTCCTTATTTCAAATCGATTGACACACAGAATTACCGTGATCGTAAAACACAATCACTTCAGGAGATAGCGAAGCTGCTTCCTCATTTCTTTAAACTTCTCGAGACAGCAAAGGAAAAGGGCTTGCGAGGCGAGTATCCATTTATTACTCCGCAATTTATCCAAAATGTTCTCTTGAACCTTCAATCAACCTATTGGGCGTATGAATTCGAGTTTAATACGTACAGACAAAAAGCTATTATTCGTAACCTTACAGATCAGGATTTTCTTGGCAGTTTTCTTGTTAAGGGGAAAGCAGTCATTTACGGTGGGAGTTTTCATATGACGACTCACTATAGCTATCCGGAGCACCTGAACTTCTTTAGGGAAGGCAGTTATCTGGCAGAAGATTTTCCTCTGACAAAGGGCAAAGTGTATTCAATCAGTTTTCACTCTTTTGCCAGATCACTTGAAAAAATGGCGGACCGAAGTATCGATTCTTGTCTGAAACAAGGGAGTTACTATATCTCTCTCGTTAAGAAATGGCAAACAGCGCATAACGAAAAGCTCATTGATGCAAATGATAATCTTCTCGATTTCCAAATGAATGACTTGCATCGACTAATTTTGCGGAAAGCATTAAAGGCCGGTAATAGTCCCCTGCTGGTTAACAGCATTGACTGGAATGAAATGCTTGCGATAGCAGAAAAGCGCGATGCCGGAGCGTTCAATGATTTGAAAGGATGGAAAGACGACTATATCCGGTATGACGCTCATATCTTCATCCCCTGTTCACCATTTATCACAGCTGCTAAGAAAATACCGTAGTGGCGATTGATTCGTTTCGCCCATACACATGCCATTTGCATCAGGAAATGAGTTACGGTAGAACTGCGCCACGGTAAAGGCAAATTGTTTGGGATAGCTGAACGGTACCAGGTGCAGGGATCCGGACTCCAAAGCTCTCAGCAAATTTTCTATTTAAAGCAGTGACAAACATTAAACTGTTCATTATATTTGTATTATCTGATTAATCATTATAGCGCAGGATAAAATGAAAAATTCGTATCTGCTCCTTGTTGCCGGACTAATTCTCGTGTTGACAGGGATCGCCATCCCCCAGACGACTGCCGGAGAAGATGCTAAAGTTGAATACCGTTATCTTATTGATATGCCGACAGCCGGAGTTTTGGGTAAGGGACTGGTGGCTGTCACTTCTGATATTCTGCCTGCTGGAGTTCTCATTGGGAGACTTGAAGTGGGCGTTTTTGAGGACATCAGTTTTGGCATTTCATATGGTGGCGGAAATATCATCGGTTCCGGGTCACCAACTTGGTATAAGTACCCCGGTGTTAATATCCGATACAAAGCTTTTAATGAGTCACTGATCTCTCCCGGCATAACCTTTGGATTCGATTCGCAGGGGAAAGGTCAATATTTCGACTCATCCAGCCGATATGCAGTTAAATCTCCAGGTCTCTTTGTGGGCGGCAGCAAAAATTTTGCCTTCATGGGGTATATGACATTGCTTTCAACGCTTAGCTATTCCCTGGAACAAACAGGCGGACATAATTTTATGGATTTACGGATTGGTGCGGAAAAAACAATGGGCCCCAAGCTTTCGCTAATTTGGGAATATGATTTTGCCTTAAACGACAATAATACCCAAGTTTACGGAGGCGGCAGGGGATATATGAATTTTGGCATTCGTTGGGCGGCTGCTAATGGTTTCACACTCGGATTGGATCTGAGGGATATCCTCAGTAATAAAAAATGGTCCCCGGGTGGAGCGGACAGAGCACTTCGTCTGGAGTATATAAAAAACATCTAGCTTGTGATGCTTAGTATAAAACAGGGCCGATTTTTTGGCCCTGCTTTGTTTCCGGATAACCCGATCAATGATACGAATCCCACGCGTGCCGGGCATGTCTCAAAAAAATTCTGCGCTTTTTGAACAATTAACCGTAACTTTTTGTTCCGTATATGATATTTCTTTTAAAAAATTAATGTGTGGTTCTAATGACTGATCCAAGTGAGTGTTTTATCCCCTTTGGCGAGATGCCGGGATTTCCTAACCTGTTCCTCGATTACGTATATGAGTTTGAAAACGTAGCGTCATTTTATAAAAACAACTTCCGAAATACTGAAACCTATCCGGCCATCTTCAGCAATATGCTAGGCAGGAAGAACTCCAATCAGGCCGCTGTGGCCAATATTTTACTGCATCAATATGCAAACCTGCTTCCCTCGGGCAAAACCCAGCAAAACATTGGGCTGCTGCGGAAGCAAAACACACTTTCAGTTGTAACTGGTCAACAACTTGGCATTCTCGGAGGCCCCCTTTATACCGTTTACAAAATCATCACGGCAATTAAGCTTGCGGGTGAACTGACCAACAAATATCCTGAAGTTAACTTTGTGCCGGTGTTTTGGCTTGAAGGTGAAGACCATGATTTCGAGGAAATCCGGCATGTCAGTATATCTGATGAAACTAACGCCTGTAAGCGGATCAGTTACGCTATGCCTGAAGGATTCGAGGAAGAAAAATATTCTGTCGGATCTGTTGTTATTACTGAAGAGATTGATGCCTTTTTCCATACCATGGAAGGATCGTTACGAAAGACGGATTTCACCAACGATTTTCTGCCGGATCTGAAGCGGTTCTACGCTCAGGGCAAAACGTTCAAGGTGGCGTTTAAAGAACTGCTGTTCCGTTTATTTGATGCTTATGGCCTTGTTATTTTTGATCCTGCCGATCCACTGGCAAAGAAACTGGTAAGCAGCGTTTACGTAAAGGAGATTAAGGAGTTCCGTGCCCATACTGCTGCGCTTATCGAACGGAGTGCAGAACTTGAGGAGGTCTATCATGCCCAGGTAAAAGTCAGACCGCTCAATTTGTTTTATCATGTGGACGGTAAGCGATATGCGATTGATCCCGATGAAGAAGGCGGGTTCAAACTCCGGAAGAAGAGAATGAAGTTTTCTGTTGATGAGCTCCTTAAGGATGCAGAACAGAATCCATCCAATTTCAGCCCGAATGTTTTGCTCAGGCCAATCTGTCAGGATGCTCTGTTAAACACCGCATTCTACGTCGGCGGCCCGTCGGAGATATCCTATTTTGCTCAGGTAATGCCGCTCTATGATTTCTTTGATATTCCTGCACCCATCATCTATCCTCGTGCTTCAGTTACCTTGCTTGAAAAGCATCTTGCCGTTTCTTTGATCAAGTACAAACTCACGTTGCAGAACCTGTATCTCAAGCAGGAATCGCTGCATGAATTGCTGCTTTCGAATGCCTTGCCTGTCAGTTTTTCCGCTCTTTTCGAAAAAACAGAAAAAGAGATCATTTCGGCAATAGATTCTTTGCGGGTGAGCTTATCGGAGATCGATAAAACCACGGGTGATGCTTCAGAGCGCTACAAGGTGAAAATGATCAGTGCATTGGGCGAATACAAAAATAAAGCACTTGAGGCAGAGAAAAAGAAACAGGAAGTGATGATCCGCCAGGCGCAAAAATTGTTGACTGCAGCGTATCCCGAGGGTGAATTACAGGAACGCTGTTACAACGTGTTTTCCTATGTGAATAAGTATGGACTCGAAATAATAGCCAAAATATATTCTGAAATTTCGCTTGCGGAATTCAGCCACCAGGTTATCACACTGTAGGATTTGTATGGATATACTGACGATCATTCGCGGCATTACCGGATTGCTGGTGCTCATTGCGATTGCTGTTCTGTTTTCTTCAGACAGGAAAAATATCAATTGGAAGATGGCGGGGATCGGGATCCTCATGCAGGTAATATTCGCCTTTTTTGTGCTGAAAACCGGTGCTGGAAGGAATATATTCGGAGCCATCAGTAAAGGGTTTGTTACTCTGCTGGACTTTGCCGGCAAAGGCGCAGAATTTGTTTTTGGCCGGCTTGCCCATGACAGTGGCCCTGACAGCCTTGGATTTTTCTTCGTTTTCAAAGTGTTGCCCACCATTATTTTCTTTGCTTCACTGATGAGTGTGCTTTATCATCTTGGGATAATGCAAAAGGTGGTTCAGGGAATCGCCTGGATCATGGCAAGGATATTGAAAACAAGCGGGGCCGAATCCCTATCGGTTGCCGCAAGTGTATTTATCGGACAAACTGAAGCCCCGCTGGTGATACGTCCTTATATTGCTTCAATGACTAAAAGTGAATTATATACCATCATGACCTCGGGCATGGCTCATATTTCCGGGGGCGTTATGGCTACGTATGTAATTATGTTGGCTACACCACTGGCGGTTGCACTTGGCAGATCACTTGATGTTGTTCAGGTGCAGTTTGCAGGTCACTTTCTGGCAGCAAGCATCATGGCAGCACCCGCGACAATAGTGATAGCGAAAATTCTGATACCCGAAACCGATGTTCCCAAAACAATGGGGACAGTGAAACTGAAAGTGGAGAAAACTTCAGCCAATGTTATTGAGGCAGCGGCATCTGGTGCCTCAACGGGTGTGCAGTTGGCAATTAACGTTGCAGCCATGCTGATAGCCTTCATTGCACTCATTGCCCTGTTGAATGCTCTGCTTGGATGGGTTGGTGGAACCACCGGGCTTGATGCCATTTGCATGGCAAAATTCGGAAAACCGCTCAGCCTCGAATTAATCTTTGGGCTTATTTTCCAGGTGTTTGCAATGCTTATTGGTGTGTCGCTGAAAGATTCTCTCAATGTGGGAACACTGATGGGCATTAAACTTGTGGTGAATGAGTTTGTGGCTTATTCCAAATTAGGCGAGTTGATCCCCCTAAACCAATTGTCGGAGCGCTCCATTACTATCGCAACCTATGCCTTGTGCGGGTTTGCCAATTTTGCCTCAATAGCCATTCAGATTGGCGGCATTAGCCCGCTTGCAGAAAACCGCAGGAGCGATATTGCGGCGTTGGGCCTTAAAGCAGTGCTGGGTGGCACCATTGCAACAATGATGACGGCGGCAATTGCGGGGCTGCTTACCTAAAAACCGGTTGCTGTTTTGGAGTGGTGCTTAGTAACTCATGTTATGCTACGATTCTAATTGACCTGCCACGAGCTTTTGCTCGTGGATCATTAGCACCCGCTGAAATCGCCTTTAGTCACAAATCTTAGCTCTATTAGTGGCTAAAGCCAATATATTGAGGAGCCATCTATTCCACGACTTGAAAGTCGTGACTATTCAATCTCTGGTTTTGCGTAACATGAGTTAGTAGCTTGAACTTTGATTTTCCCGTCTCACAATGTGATTAGCGGGGAACGTGAAAATCGGGTGATCTTGTGTACTGTTTCTTTCATCCGGACAGCATGAACAAATAAGAAAAATTGCAATCCCTGTAACAATTAACAGGAAATCAGCCCATGAAGACCCTGATCATTTTTATAATTGCAAGTGCTTTCACCATATACCTGCCTCAGCAATCCAAAGTTGATTCTCTTCAGGTAATGATTAAATCCTCACAGGATTCGGTAAGGGCCCGCTTGTATAATGAACTCTCCTCCTATTATCGTGGCAGAGATCCGGCAAAGAGTCTTGAAGCAGCCCAAACAGCGCTTAGGTTGGCCACATCTTCCGGAACAAAACAACAGGAGGCATTTGCAAAAAATAACATAGGACTTTATTACATGGCTATCGGTGAAAACGATAAGGCCATCCAATTTCTGCAGTCTGCATTGGCGGTTGTAAAACAAACCACCGATAAATCCCTGACAGCTCGAATCAATAATAATGTTGGTGCCGTTTATTTCAGTCTCTCCGACTTTAGTAACGCATTGGATTTCTATATCAAAGGATTGAAACTGCGGGAGGAACTTCATGATACCGGAGGAACAGCCGCATCGTTAAGTAATATTGGTAATGTTCACAATAAACTCGGATCATTTAAGGTGGCACTTACGTATTACAACCAGGCGTTGGAGTTACAACAAAAGCTCAAGGACGCAAATGGTGCGCTAATGACCACAATTAATATTGCCACGGTGTATTATGGACTGCAGGATTTTGAAAATGCATTGAACCAAAATGAATCGGCGCTGGCTATGTGTAAGCAGCTGGGAATTGACTTATACCTGCCTACAATTTACACCAATATCGGCGGGGTGTATTATGAAAAGAAGTTGTACGCGGAAGCATTGAAATATCATCAACAGGCATTGGTCATTCAGGAACGCAACGGTGACCAATATAACAAGGCAATGTCGCTAATGAATATTGGTCAGGTATACTTTGATATGAAGCAAACAGCAAAGGCGTTGCAGTGCCTCGAAAATGCGGTCACTTTGGCAAAGCAGATGGAGGCGCTCGATATAGAGAAGAATTGTGCCTCCAGCCTGGCCTCCATCTATGCTAAGCAGGGTAATTATAAAAAAGCATTTGAATATCAAAGCAGATATACGGTTCTTAAAGACAGTCTGTTCGGTGAGGAAAAAGCCGGTGAGATAGGGAAGATGGAAGAACGCTATCAGATTGAGAAAGCACAGGCCGAACAAAAACATATTGAAGAAGAAGAGGCTCGTATTGCAACAGAACAGGGAAGGCGTCGAAATATGATGCAGTATTTTGGAATCGCCCTGTTCATGATCATCCTGTTTATTGCTATTTTCCTGAACGGGAAATTCCATCTAAACCAACGTTTCGTGGAGGGATTGACGTTCTTCTTCCTGATACTCCTGTTCGAATTTCTTAATGTTCTGCTTGACCCGGAACTTGATGCCATTTCCCGAAGCATTCCTCTGATAAAGTGGCTCTGTAATGCCTGTGTTGCTTTGGCACTCACACCGCTTAATGGCGGGTTGGAACATTTTATTATGAAACGATTGGGGAAAGAAAAGGAGGGGTTGGTTTAAATGGCAGTTGGCTAATACTGTTTTATATTGCTGATAATAAAAAATGGAGCGTGAAATGAATCAAATAATAAGATTTGGCGAAAAAGTTGAAGGATATGCTATACCTGTCTTAAACGAGCGTGAAATACGGGCATCCGCCGGGATATTGTTTTTAGTGATGTTCATCTCGCTAATGGAGATCCTGTTCAGGGGCAATTTTATTCCGATCAAGTATGGCATAACAGTATTTCTTGTCGATTTTGTAATTCGGGTTTTTATTAACCCCAAATTTTCTCCTATGCTGATAATCGGACGTTTGATTGTAGGAAATCAGGTGCCGGAATATGTTGGTGCTATGCAGAAAAAATTCGCCTGGATAATTGGTATTGTGCTGGCAGTAATAATGTTCATCCTGATGGTAGTGATTAATTCATATAGCCCCATAACGGGCATTATCTGTCTGATCTGTCTGATATTCCTGTTCTTTGAATCAGTTTTCGGTATCTGTTTGGGATGCAAGTTTTATTCGCTGGTTTATAAGGAAAAAGCACAGTATTGCCCCGGGGAGGTATGTGATGTAAAAGCTAAGCAGGATATTCAAAAGACATCCTGGATTCAATTACTCATTGTTCTTGGATTGGCGATCATTATAATGCTTGAGGTAGTTCTGTTCAATGATGCTTTCAGCAAAAAACCACACCCGCTGTTTGGAAATGTAAATGTTGAACAACCAAAATAAAATATTTATGCTGTCAATAAAATTATAGACTTTGATGGTGGGTTTTCAAATTTGTGCTGCCGTCAGTGTGTGTTGGCAGCGGTTAGTTGCAGTTGGATATATATTTTGCCATCGAAGCAGTCTGCAGACATAATGCCGTTGATGAAATAAATAGTATAGCCGGGAATGACAAACTATTCTATAATGTGCAAATCGAATCCACCCTGTGTCCTTCCTGGTTCGTAAAGAGAAGGAAGCAGTGTACCTTGGGGGCTCTGGCTTTTTCATGTTAGTATGCGGGTTAATGACGCTTGTTAATGGTTATAAGCCTGAACGTCAGGCGCCATTTATTTGTGCCAAATTCGATGCTCCGTTTTCCGCATAACGGTAAACTGTTCCTAACCTGCAAGGACACCACGTTTTGGGGGAATTAGCGCGAACTTTGGCGGGAAATGACCATTTTTGCACAAAAACGGCTATTTTTTCGTACAAAGTTGTTCGTTACGCCGGTGCCATTACTTCGACAATATAGTCGTCATACAATCCCCTTTGTTATCTGTGAAGAATTTCTTATCTTAATTGGATATATTAATTTAAGTTTACGAAAATATGGCGAAAACAAAAAACATTGAGGCATTTTGCAACTTTTGCGGTTCTGTTACCAAAATGGAATTGGCAGGACACACCTCCGAAGGTGAAGAGTCCCAGAAAGTATGGGCAAAATGCAAGAAATGTAAACAAAAAGTTGTCATCGACCTTGATGATTTAAAAAAGGAAACTAAACCTTCCTTGCTAAATCTAAAGACAGATGAGAGTTTGACCTATTCGCCTTTAAAAGCTTTTTCAATCGGTGACTCAATATTTCATCAGAAATTCAACGATTTTGGAGTGATTATTGGCAAAGAATTGTCATCGCAAGGAAGAAGACTGATTATAGTGGAATTCCAAAATTCAGGCAAAAAACGATTAATTGAAACAATAACCAAACATGAGGTGTAAGGCTTGATAGGCATTAGTGTTCAGGAGAATGAGTCCATTGACCGGGCTCTGCGCAGATTTAAGAAGAAATACGAACGCTCCGGTATTTTAAAAGAATTTAAGAAGAGATCATTTTTCGTAAAACCGTCTATGCGCAAAAGAATGGAGAAGCTTAAAGCTATCCGTCGGCAGCATAGAATGGATATGATGAACGATTAGAAAATTTTAAGGGGCTGTCTGAAATACGTGTATTTTGACAGCCCCTGATAAATTTTATTAGCTCTTCTTCTTATTGAGATAGTTCTTCTCAAAGTGAGTTTTGATTATCTCGAAGGCTTTTTCAGGCGTGTTGGCGAACTGAAACAGGTTCAGGTCACTCTTGCTGACTACTCCGGCTTCTACAAACCCGTCAAAATTAATAACTGACTTCCAGAATTTTTCGTCATAAACGACTATGGGGAGCTGTTTCTTTATTTTGCCGGTTTGAATAAGCGTCATAAGCTCAAACAGTTCATCCATGGTGCCAAAGCCACCGGGGAACACGATAAGAGCCTTTGAAAGATAGGCAAACCAGAATTTTCTCATGAAGAAGTAGTGGAATTCAAACTTCAATTGCGGTGTGACGAATTTATTTACAAATTGTTCAAACGGGATGCTGATATTTAAGCCGACCGAATAACCACCTGCCAGTTTCGCCCCGCGGTTTGCCGCTTCCATAATGCCAGGCCCGCCGCCGGTGCAGATGATAAACCGGTTCTCAGGCGAGTTAAGCTCCATCGACCATTTGGTCAGCATCTTCGACAAGATTACCGCATCTTCATAATACTTTGACATATTTACTGTACGCTGTGCGTTGCGGAGTTTCTCGGCAAAATTTGCTGATTTTGGGTCCAACGCTTTTATTTTAGCATATTCTGCATTGGCCTGTTTTTTTGAGACCAGGCGGGCAGAGCCAAAGAATACTATGGTGTCTAGTATCTTGTGTTTTTTGAACCGGGCAAGCGGCTCCATATACTCTGAGATGATTCGGAGTATCCGGGCATCTGATGAGCTTAGGAACTCATCGTTTTCATACGCTTTGACCGTTAAAGGAATTTTCGTCATGTTCGCATCCAAGTGTTTTTTTGTGTAAATGTAATAAATAAAATAAAACGAACAAGGAATATAGCTATTCTGATGAAAAAAATTGTAATTTTTCTTTATATTTTAAACATATCTGTCTTTCCTCAGGAATCACTCCAAACAAGAATTTCGTCCATTCTCAGCCGGGCCAAAGGTGCCAGACACTCAGTGCTTATTATTAACCCGCTGAGCAACGATACGATCTATTCATATAATGCCGGCCAACTTATGACACCGGCTTCCGTTACCAAGCTTTTTACCACAATTACTGCCATTTCTCTGATGGGCCCCAATTTCCAGATTGCCGTTAAAATATATACCGACAGCAAAATCCCTTCCTCGGGCGTTATTGATGGCAATCTGTATATTAAAGGATTTGGCAATTCATTGTTCGAAACTGCTGATCTTAAGGCAATGGTTCAGGACCTCAAACGAAAGGGCATACAGAAGATCGCCGGAAAGATCATTGGTGATGACTCCTATTTTGACGATGAATACTCCCGCCGTGATTGGATTGAAGATGAACCCGGTGCTTCGGGAATCCCTCCTGTTTCTGCGCTCGTTCTTGACCGGAATCAACAAACGGTGGCACGGAAAGGCCGTCGGGGGAAGGTACGAATATCACGTTCGCTGGTGTCCAATCCACCACTGCATGTCGCCCAGCGGCTGCGTGAAGAATTGCGCGAAGCTGGAATTCAGGTGAGTGGTGAAGCAATTTCAGGAATTACCCCTAAAACAGCCACTGAATTACTGGCAAAGGGGCCACTGCTCAAGGACCTGATAAAAATTGTCAATAAACGTAGCGACAACTTTCTGGCCGAGTGCCTGTTTAAGACCACTGGTGCCTATAATAGCAAGGTTGAGGGAAGCGCATTTTATGCATCTCAAGCCGAAAAAGAGTTCCTGCACAGGAACGACATTGTTACCGATGGTGGTGAACTGGTGGACGGTTCCGGCCTATCCCACTTTAATCAGGCATCCGTCCGCAGTATCGTAAACTTGCTGGAATGGGCATATACCAACCTGCCTTCATTTGACGATTTTGTAAAATCACTTAGTATTTCAAGCGAAGACGGAACCTTACGTGGAAGAATGGGTGGCTCGTCAGCAGCTGAGCACTTTTTCGGAAAAACAGGAACGGTTAACGGAGTGTCAACAATTGCAGGCTATCTGAAATGTGCCAATGGTGATGAACTGATAGTGGGAATTATGTTTGAATTTGGAAGGGGAAACGCCCGTTATTACAGGCAATTGCAGGATTTGATAATTGAAACCGCTTCCGGGTACAAATTCGACCCGGAGCGGTAAACTTTTTTAATTCTCGGCAGGGGCTTCCTGTTGCGTTGCTTGTTTCTGCTTCGCAACCTTGCTTTTGCCGGGAAGGAAAAAGAGATTGATCAGCAGAGCTAAAACAACCAATGAGCCTGCCAGCCACCAGGTTGCTTTGCTGAGAAAATCAGCAGTACGTCTGGTACCGAACATAGCGCCCATTTGCTGTGCTCCACCGAGTGTCCCGGCAAGCCCGCTGCCTTTGCTCGCCTGTAAAAGGACGACAATTACCAGCAAAACAGCAATAATTACAGCTAAAGTTAATAATAACGTATACATTTTTTTCTCCAAATTTAACAGTAGCGGGGGAGGGATTCGAACCCCCGACACATGGATTATGATTCCATTGCTCTAACCGACTGAGCTACCCCGCCAAAAAATTAGCGATTCCAAATTTAGGGAATTAAAGCATTATTCGCAAAAAAAAATTGAATCGAATCGAAAATTGCATTTCCGCAAATATGGCGCCTTTAAACAATTTTTTCAGATTGTGTGGGAAGTGCTTCTGTAATTCAGCCGAGCCTTGATCATTGAAACACTAAGCTTTTAAGGCGCCTGGTTCTTTGGCCCCTGCGACATTTCGCCAAGGTTACTGAGAGCAAAAAAAAGGTGACTTAGTTCGTTGTATTAATCGTATAATTAGTAATTTGAGCAATAAATCACTCAGGTAAAATGCTGTTCTGGTTCACCTTTATGTCCTCCGCGCCGTGGTGTTTTCTTTTAGTGGGTATTTTAATGTCAAGACGGTCACACGTATACTGGGTACCGGGCGTTTTGCTCTAATATGTACTTACACCTTAACGCGGCTCATCGGTTGAAGTATTTTGAATTAGGCATAAACGTTATTATGTTTACTGCGTAATAATGATTATTTAATCAATTTACGGGGTAAGTATGTATTTTTCAAGAAGATCTTTTTTAAAGCTATCTGCAGCTGCCGGGGCGGCTACGTTCCTGAAACCGGTGCACGTATTTGGAGCTCCGCTCCAACCCTCCTCAAACTATTTTGGCGTTCATCCTTTTATTTCTGCCAACCCGGATGCAGTATTTATTATTAAAACAAACATTGATGTTAAAACCAATACATCGGCCATCAAGGCTGCTGCATGTGATTTTGCTAAATCGGTATTTGTTCCCATGGAGCAGGCTAGCGGAGGAGTCCCGGTTTCCACCAAAGTTGCCTTGAAACCCAATATTACCTGTAGAGATACCACAAATGCTCTCTATACGCGTGAAGGAACGATGGGTATCGTAACTGATTCCAATTTTGTCGAGGGTATAATTGAGAGCATTAAATCCCTTGGAGTTGCCGGAAACCAATTTTACATCCGTGAGACGAATTGCCCAACCGACTATGAAGAAGGGGGTTATCTTAGTATGGCAACCAGAACTGGTGCCGAAATACGCGATATGAGCGCTTCAGTCAGCTCGTTGAAACTATCCGACGTCCAGTGGGTAGATGTTCCGGATGGTGTTTGGTTTACGAAAATACCATTCCTTGCACCGGTAAACTCACCTGACACGTTTCTTCTTAACGTGGCCAAACTAAAGACGCATCTTATGGGGTTGACTCTGTGCGCAAAAAACATGCAGGGATCAATAGCGCATGATTATCAGCAACACTGTGCGGCATATAGCGCCACTATGAATGTTGACTCAGCGCACATTAATCCGAATGCAAAAGCAATTATTCTGGCAAACTATAATCGGCATCTTGAGTCCATTCCGCGGTGGGACCGTCCAGGCGACAGTGGAGGAATATGGCAAGAGACTTGGGCCAGTCGCTGTTTAGATACGAATTCGGTAACACACCCCGCCCTGCATATTATTGAAGGCATCTATGGACGTGATGGTAATTTTGTTGTGGGGCCGGCACCCGATGGAAGGGCTACGGATTATATGACAAATGTAATTATTTTTGGCAGAAATCAATTTCACGTAGACAATATCGGGATCTGGCTTGCCGGTCATGAACCGGGAAACTTTGGTCTGCTTCATATGGCCATTGAACGAGGGCAGGCTAAATATCTTAATCCGGACAAAATACCGCTTTATGAGTGGAAATCCGATGGCTCGGCTTCGCTTATTCCTCTTACAAGCCTGACAAGAACGCCGTTGAAGACTCCCTATCTGCAGCGAGATTATAACGGACAAGCGGAAGAATATTATCATCTGGTTAATGAACCCTTTACCTATCCGAGTGAAGTGCGAACAAACAACATTCACAAACCTGATTTCAGACTGAGCCAGAACTATCCGAATCCGTTTAATCCGTCAACTACTATTGAGTTTTCGATTCCAACGTCTGGAAACGTGCGAATTGACGTGTGTGATGTAACCGGCTCTATTATTGAAGTGCTCTCTGACAGGTACTACACTACGGGTTCTCATCTTTTAAGTTGGAATGCATCTGCAAAAGCAAACGGAGTATATTTTTGCCGTATGCGCTATGGCGGCACAAGCCAGTTACGATCCATGGTGCTGGTAAAATAAGGGGATGGCCTGGGAGAGTCGAAATAATACGACATTGTATGAACAGCCTGCAAACACGATTCATGAATTTGATAAGGATGGAACCCGAGTGTTATGAATCTGTATGTTCCTGGAAAAACCAACCCGCAAATCTCAGGAAGGGTGAGACTTGCGGGAGGCTTTATCGCTGAATAGGACAATTACTTTTCTACTTTTCACACTAACCGGCTTAGTATTTTTTATGACTTTTCGATTGGCTATGCTTTCGCAGAGGAATCATACAAATCAGTTGAATCAGTGGTTTATTTTATTAAGAGCATTTTTCTTACTTCACTGTAATCGCCGGCTGTCAGTTTGTAAAAATATATACCACTTGCTAGGTTCCTGTCGCTGGCAGCATCGAACTTTAGTTCGTAATCACCGGCGGCTTTTTCTGCATTAACCAGCGTTGCAACTTCATTTCCCAGCGCATTATAAACTTTTAAGGTAACGTAACTGCTCTGCGGAATATGATAGGTGATAACCGTTGCAGGGTTGAAAGGATTGGGATAGTTTTGCTTCAAGCTATATTTCCCGGCTTTTACTGTTGCCGGACTAACTTTAGTTGGAGGTCCAAATATCAATGTATCGAGACCCAAGGGTGTAGTTCCTCCAGCCGGATTAACTGTGCTGATGCCATTCCACACTCCTGTTTCGTTGCTAAGATAAGAAACAATGGAACCATCACTTAATGAACGCAGCTCAATCCGCCGTATGCCGTTTACATTGACATTTGGTATGATTGTGCCCCATCTTCCATTGTTCCCGTTCACGCTGTCAACATAGAATTGAACTGAGCTCGCTATAGTTGATCCATCGCTTTCAAGATATGTTATGGCGAGTGGTCTGGTTGATCCATCGGCAACATCATAAAGCACAACCAGATTCCGCGCTGTACCGGATGATTTTGCCCAGACACCTGTTCCGTCGGTCTCTGTTGTTGTGGTGCTGAAACTGAGCACGCGAATTGAATCCGACAGTGCCCGCCTTGCAAGCAATGTTCCAACGCTGTCGGCAAGGGTGATCGTTGGAGAAATATAATTACCTGCGGTAAACTTGGCATTGCCTGTATTGGCAAACGCGAACCAACCGGTGTATTCACCGCTCGCATTTGTTTTGAAAATACTGTACCCGCCTGCAGTCGCTATCGATGGTCCGGTAGTGTAAACAAAGCTGGCAGAGTCAGGATTCATCAGAAGAGTGTTTCCTGCACCAGAGTTTGTCTTGCCCAAATCGGAAAATATTGCCCCCTGAATAAAATACCGGTAAGTTGTATAGGCAGTAAGGTTTTGAACGGTAGCCCTGAAAACAACCGGAAGACGGGTACTCGTTCCGCTTCCCAAATACTGTGGCGTTAATTCAGATCGAAAATCTACTCTGCTGAGACTTTGCGCGTAACAGAATCCTGTTATTGCAAGAAATAAAAAGGAAAAATGGATTGTACTTTTCAAAAATGCCTCACATTCTAAAATGATTGATAAATTTATTGTTGCCGAAAGCTTTTATATTATTAAGATATTTACAGATGACTAAAGAATCCGCATCCAGACAGAAGATGCAACATTTGCTGTGCATTCGTATGTCAACTTCGCCGGCCTGCCACATGCAGCGGATGATCAAAATATAGAGAGCTATGATGTCGGTTCAAAGTATAAACGTGTCATCGGTTTCGATCTTATATTCCGGAGTTAAATTGCCGTATTGATTCCATACAAAGGAAATCGGAATAAATATCTTATAAAACTTAATAAATTTTTACCTTAGATTATCGAAAACGTTTTTGAGTAAAAGGGATATAACTATCCACAACAGTTAGACATCATAGTATTGTTGTTTATTCCCGATTTGTTGAAAAAAGCACAAATTGGTTGATAAACTGATTTTTGCGCTTATTCTCCTTGGCCTACTGTTAGTTCCTGATATCACATTGACCAGTTTGTCTTCCATGAGTAATTCCCGGTATGTTGCCATGTGTATATTTGCCATTGCAGATATCTGCGTTGCTATTGAAGATAGTGAGCTTGACTTGTTTTTGGGGACAGAGGATTTGGCGCCTCTTGGGAGGTCGTCTCATACAGGGGTGTTACGCTTGAAGATGCGCTCAAGGCAACAGTAGCCACTGCTAGTTCCGGTCATACTAATTGATAAGTTTTGTGGGGCATTGTATTCTCTGATAACCGTCAGTGATGAGTGCTCCTCCCGAAACAATTAGTTCCCAATGAGGCTGTTTACAATTGTATTTGCTTCTTCTGTTATCTGTGCAGGGTACTTTAAAAATTCCAGTAATTTGATTGCATTGCCGGACGTACAAGGCCCAGACTGAATTTTATAGGTAAATAAAAAACTGCCATTTTCAACCAGATCGCTGAAGTGAAACATCTGAAATTTACTTTTAAGTAATTCCTGTAATTCGATATCGTGTGTAGTTACAAAGACGTGATTATTATTGGCAAGGTATTTCAAAACTGCGGTCGACGCCGCCAGCCGTTCAATGGTATTGGTGCCCCTGAATATTTCGTCGATCAAAAACAAGTACTCATTTGGTGCGTCCGACAACTGAATAAAATTTCTCAGTTCTTCTATCTCCACAAAGAAGTAACTTTTGCCTTCCTCAAGATCGTCTCCACGCCTTATCGCTGTTTTGATTTTGTAGTGGGGCGTCGTTAATGAATCTGCCATACATATATTAAGCGTCTGCGCCAAAATCAAATTAATCCCCAGCGTCTTGATGAATGTGGTTTTCCCTGACATGTTGGAGCCGGTGATCAAGGCAGAATTCTCCATGTTGGGAAGTGAATTGGGGACGGCATTGTCGATAAGCGGGTGATACAAGTTCGTAAAGCCAATGGTTCCCTGTCTGGTAAACTGGGGAGTTGAATACTTTTTGCCATCAGCGAGATAGGAGGCCACAGAAATAAAGGCATCAAGCTCGGCCACGATTTCAAACATCTGGTGCATTTCCTTTTGATGCTTTGATAATATATGCACCGAGCGGTAATAGGCAATAACGTCGAAAAGCATGAACATGTTCATATATTCGATTGCAATGACCGCAAAATCATTGAGAGCAACTTTATCAATCACGAGATAACCGATCTTTTTTTTCAGCGATTTTAATAGTCGGCGCTGACTTCGCAACGTGTTAATCCCGTCATTGGGAACTTCAGATTTTATTCCACTTATTGTTATTGCGGAGGATATCAGTGCATTCAGGCTGGCGAATCCAGAAAAAAATCCATGGATTTTGTTGGTATAGAATTTGTTTATAATCAAATTCATTATCAAAATAGCGATTGCTGCAAAAATGAACGCTCCGTTGACCTGAATTAAAATCATCGAGAGTAACGAAAGAAATGAGCATAAATAGAATGCCGGGTAGAATTTTGTGCTGGGAAGTGATTTGTTCAGAAGCAAATTTGGTATGAAATAAGAAGACACATTATCCAGTGGCAGTAATTTTAGCTGAATGCTTTCCCTTAATTCACTATTATTTTTCAACAAATGTATGGTTTCATATCTGCTCATGAGGATACTCTCGTCTTTTACGTATACATGCAGCAGATGATATAAATACTGTTGTCCGATCCGCGAAGTAGTTCTGTCAATTTTTGAAAATAGGGAATTAAAATCCAAATCATCCCAGGTCTTCTGGTCAACAAAATCACCCGACCAGTTTTGTTTAAATAAATCGTGGTAAATAGTGATTAGATCAAAATTTCTGTGGCGTTCCACCGGTCGACCCCAGATTGAACGTAGCTTGGCAATGTTTTTTTTCGTTGTAAAGAACATATACCTTTGACAAGAGTTAATTATTGTAAAACCGTGTCCCGGCCTCGAAAGTGTTTTATGAAAAATCCGGTATTCATTTTTCAAAGATAACAGCTATTTCGGCTTTTGCCAATTTTCAGGCGTGTATACCATGTTCACGGGTTTTACACTAAAAAAAGGACCCATTCGAGATTATTCGAAAGAAGTTGTGATCGTGCTTTTTAATCGAATATTGCTTTTCCCTACCTGTTTTCTCCAATAAATTGCGATATTTCGGGGAATAAAAAGAAAGTTATCAGTATAAAAAATCCGAACAATAATCAGTCAGCGTTAACAAAGGCCATCCGTGCGGTTATGGGAAAATATTTCCCCTTGATGCTGACACTGTTTTATGTGCCGGTTTTCCTGATTGTCCACTCAGCAAATAAATTAGCTCTCCTGTACTATGGTGATGCGAATTCCCATTCTGTTATCGCGAGGAGTATGTTTGATTCATCGAAGCCATTTTCTTTCGGAACTACTTGGCTGCCACTTTATCATCTGCTTCTGGCTCCTTTTTGTATGCCGGATATTCTTTTCTTCAATTATATAAGCGGCTTTTTGCTTAACCTTGTTCTTGTCTGCACAACGCTCTGTTTCCTTTCCGGTATACTCCGGGCTTTGAAGTCCGATGAGAGAACAATTTGCTTCACGCTTTCTTTGTTTGCACTTAATCCAGATTATGTGTATCTCTCCCTGACACCGATGACTGAGGTGGCGTTTATTGCCTTTATGATGGCTGCTGCCTATTATTTTGTGGAGTGGATATTGTTTGGGTCAATATCTTCTGCAGCTTGGACATCGGTCTTCATTGTCTGTTGTTCGCTCATCCGCTACGAAGCATGGTTTCTGGCGCCAATACCGGTTATATACACACTGCTGCGGGCGGCTAAGGCAAAAACGCTTTCCCGTCAAATGCGCGGCATCGTTGCGGTAAACCTTTTAGCGTTCAGTGGAATTATTGTTTGGCTTTTGTATCACGCAGTTTTCTATGGCGGCGCTTTCCGGTTTTTACAATCAACAAAAAGTGCCGGATATGAACCGGCAAGTAAATTTCTGCGTTTTAACCTTTTAGGTGTGCTCTCGGCCTTCTCCTCCAATTTTGTTCTGATGTTCGGGCCGGTTCTTGGTTTGGCTGTGTTGCTGTTCCTGCTTTTCATGGTGTTCGGAAAAAGGGGAGAAGGTTCCCAAACGAACTTTGTTTTTGTTTTCTTGTTTCTTGCTGCACCGGTCTTATATCTGCTGGTCTCTCTGTTTTTTGGGTACGCACAAATTAAGGAGCATTGGAATTCAAGATATCTAATGTCGGCGTTTCCACTTGTTATTATAGCATTCTCGATGATGTTCAATGGCATAAAGGGGAAAGCAGCCATAGGTTTATTTCTTACAGGGCTATTGTACTATACACTACAGGTGGCTGGAAAATTTCCTATCGTCACATACGCCGATGCCAAAACGCATGTTTATGAACGGACAGTCCAATCAAGACTAATAGGAGCCTATATTGCAGACTCGCTCAAAGTTGGCAGAATAGGTTATTTTGGCGGACCAACAAACGCTTCTCACCGGGTAATGATGTTCGCCGCGACTGCCTTAAACCGCTTTGATGTAAACAGGCCGGATGATCCGCAATTCCCGGATTCGTTGCGTTACAGATTTGAAGCACCATGGAAATACTATGATCTGATAGTTATGGAAAATAAACAGGCCGGTTTTGGTGGCGCGGAAATTCCATCGATTACGCAAAAAGCTAATGAAGTTGGCACCCACAGCCGATTGGTGTATAGGAGTGAGTATTTTATGGTTTTCCGCAAATAAAGGCACATGAAGAAACAGGATTTGAACACCACGACAGTGTGCAGGCATGCCTCAGGATTACAGGGATCAGAATGAGTTTGCCGTTTAGTGATCAAAGCGGTAAATATCCGGAAAAGATCTGCGGTCTGTGTTGTATATACCGACACGCCGTTTTCGCTGCAAATTGCTAATATTTATTGCTGATAAAGCGCTGTTAACAATTGTCAGTTCGCAATTAAAGGCGTTCATCCTGCACAAAAATGCGTGATTTCGTTCTTTATTATTTTTTAACTTAGACGATCGCATTATTTTCCCGGTTACGTAAAATTCATATTGATTTTAAGGGGGATTTTTGCAATAATATAGAAGTGTTTGCAGAGTTTATTGTGTAACGGAAGACCATATTGCTTCCCCTGCAGAACCTCGAACCTATTTCAGAAAGGAGTTAGACATGCCATCACTGCCTGAGGACGAAGTGTCGGTCGGAAACCCGCAAAAGAAGGCTAAGGCCTCCGGCTCATCCGCATCAAATAAGCCTACAGTTCTTGTTATTGACGATGATAAGAAAATCCTCGAAGCATTTAAGATATTTTTGGATTCCGAAGGTGTGAATATGATTGCTTCAGCGGATGTCGATGATGCAATGAACAAGGCACGCGCACACAAAATTGATCTGGTGATTTCGGACTTTTATCTGAAAACAAAATCCAGTGTTGAACTGTATACCCTTATCCGCAAAATTTATCCCGATATTCAAATAGCGGTGATCACCGGATATCCCGAATATATTGGAGAGGAAGATGTGAAGATCTTTGGTGCGGACCACTTTTTCACAAAACCGCTTGAATTGGATAAATTACGTGAATTGGTGCGAAAATATTGTTTTCCCGGTTCGGGAAATTAATTATTTCGCTTTTTGATTGTATAGGAAATGGCTATTTTTCAAAAGTAATTAAAATAGCTATGCCATTTTTAAGTCTATTGAATACTATTGTTTAACTGTTAAAGGAGGTCTACTCTATGGCAATAATGATCACTGAAGAGTGTATAAATTGTGGCGCTTGTGAGCCCGAATGTCCCAATACCGCTATTTATGAAGGCGGCGCAAGCTGGGAATTGGTGGGTACATCCTATGGCGCAGATGATGCTGCTCCATCAGGTGCAAGCGGATTTTTCTCAAACGACTTTTTCTATATCGTCCCGGATAAATGCACAGAATGCAAAGGGTTTCACGATGAACCCCAATGTGCGTCTGTTTGCCCGGTTGATTGCTGTGTTCCTGATCCGAAGCATGTTGAAGATGCAGAGCAATTACTGAAGAAGAAAGATTATCTGGACTCATTAGGAAGATAAATTGTTTAAAAGCCGTCCTTCAACGACGGCTTTTTTTTTATGGGTCTGCCAAGTGGGCGAGTTTGCTTGTCCTATCGAATTAGCTCGCTTCACTCTCCGTCTTGTACCGAATTCCATTCAGGGGTTTAGCATTGAATATTACAAATCTAATTTGTTCCTCAGGTGTGATTTTGCTCTCACCTCTCCTCCTATTTTTCAATTATCCATTTTCCAGTCTCAATTATCTATATATTTGTAAGCACGTAAATTTTAAAACAGGTACGCCACTATGCTTGAAAAGTTTTTTTATCCCGCCTCGGTGTGTATTGTTGGAGCATCGGCAAAACATGGTTCAATCGGTTATGAAATTCTCAATACGATAAAGACCTTCGGCTACACCGGACAGATTTCCGTGGTTAATCCCAAACAGCAAACCATTCTTGGATTCCCTGGTTATGTATCCGTAAATGAAGTGCCATATCACATCGACCTTGCCATAATTGTTGTTCCAAAACAATTCGTCGAAGAGACTGTTGATCAGTTACTTGCTAAACAAGTGACGGCATTAGTCCTTATTACCGCCGGTTTCCGAGAAACCGGGAGTGAGGGTGCGGAGATAGAACTTCGACTGGCGAAGAAAGTGAAAACCCACAACGCCCGTATGGTAGGACCAAATTGTATGGGGCTTATTAATTGTTTTCAGGATATTAAGCTTAATGCAACCTTTGTGGCCGAAACTCCTGTTGAAAGCGGAACAGCATTTCTTTCACAAAGCGGTGCTTTGGGTGCGGCTGTCCTGAACTCCCTGCGGCAAAGCGGAATCGCATTCAGCCATTTTTTGAGCGTTGGCAATAAAGCTGATGTTAACGAAAATGATGCTCTTGCCTATTGGCAGAGCCATGACCGTATATCATCCATAGCAATGTATTTGGAGAGCTTTTCTAACGGCAGAGAATTTCTCAGACTCATGACCGGGGCTGGCAGCACAAAACCGGTTGCAATAGTGAAAGCCGGCAGAGGATCAGGCGGTATGAGGGCTGCATCTTCACATACGGGTGCGCTCGGTGCAAGCGATGCCGTGGTTGATGCTGTCTGTGAACAGTACGGAATTATGCGCGCGCGGACTACCGATGAAATGTTTCAGACTCTACAGGCTTTTGAACAATTTCCGGTTCCGGAAGGTAGTAGGGTAGCGGTGCTCACCAATGCGGGAGGCCCGGCCATTCTTGCAGTTGATGCAATGGAATTGCATGGACTCATTCTCGCCGATATTACTGACAAAACAAAAGCAACATTGCGCGAAATTGTTCATCCGGCAGGAAGTATTCTGAATCCCGTTGATCTTCTCCCGGGTGGCACTGCAGAGCAATTTGCGCTTTGTGCAAAAGTGCTTGCAGCGGATGAAAATGTTGATGCCGTCATTTCTCTTTTTGTGGAACCGGTAATGGTGAAACCACTTCCGGTTGTCGAAGCTGTTCAGGCCGCTGATTCGGGGAAACCAATCTATCAGGTGGTGATGCCACTGCCGGAGTTTTGGGACGAGTATAACGCATCACATGCTGGCAGGTTGATCTTTCGTGATCCGGCCCAACCAGCCGCCGTTATTGCAAATCTTTTACATTACAAAGCATGCCCCAGAACAGTAAAACGCATGAAGCCAGATGTTCAACTGCAACCAATTAAACTGCGTGCCGGATGGGCATCATATGAATTGTGCACAGAGTTGCTGCGCGGTTATAACCTGCCTTTTGTTAACGGGAAAGTACTAAATGTCGTAGAGTTGGAAGATCATTCCGGAGAATTCGCTTACCCGGTAGTTCTGAAAGGTTTGGCGGAGAAAGTATCTCACAAATCGGAGTTCAACTTCGTAAAAATTAATGTAAGCTCACCGGAAGATCTGATTGAATTTGCTCTTGAAATGCTTGAGACAGCAATAGAACATCAGGTTAAACTTCGTTATTTTCTTGTGCAACCGGTCGTTAACGCAAAATTCGAATTGCTTATTGGTGGGTTCAACGATCCGTCCTTTGGTCCCATGGTGATGTTTGGTTCGGGCGGAAAATATGTTGAGACACTGAACGATATTTCGATGAAGTCGGCATATCTCTCTGACGAAGATATTACGGCAATGATTGCTGCTACTGCAATTGGAAAGATATTGCACGGTGTGCGGGGGGAATCATCTCTTGCCTTGGATGCAGTTAAACAGCTGATCAGGAATGCCGCACAACTGTTGCTCGATTACCCGGATATTTCAGAACTGGATCTAAATCCTGTGATGGTCCGCTCGGATGGCACTCTTCTTTGTGTTGATGCTCGAATTCTGATCTAATCTGTATTGAAAGCCTGAGTGAAAATGCAGCAATTAAGCGAAACGCTATTGGGTGTCTCCGTTGCCAGTCATTTGGGATGGACACAGCTTCGGTTCGTAGTCATCCAGTGTTGATACACTTCCGGTAGGGGGTGGGCTTTTCCTGCGGTGTCTCTGTTCAAATCCCGTGAGAACTTTTTTGGCGAACCAACTCGCTGCTGCCTGGTAGCTGATTGTTCTTTCAATTTGACTTCCAAATCAGTAGATTTAATCTCAAATATCCTCCAAACGACAAAAGAAAATGTTTATTGAATTATTTCACCAAAAATAGAACAACAGCCTCATATTATCGTGTTGCGCTTGGGATGGCCATCTTCACTATCGGGTATAATCTGATTGAAGGCGCGGTGTCGGTATATTTTGGACTTAAAGATGAAACGCTTACGCTGGCAGGGTTCGGACTGGACAGCTTTATTGAAACAGTGTCCGGAATTGGCGTGTTAACCATGATACTCAGGATCATCAGAGAGGGTGAAGGAAAACGTGCTCAGTTTGAGAAGCTTGCTCTGAGGATAACCGGCTCTTCGTTCTATGTGCTGGCAGTGGGATTGTGTGTGTCAGCGGCTTTTAATCTCTATCGACAGCAACATCCGGAAGCTACACTTATGGGTGGAATAATTGCGCTTATCTCAATTGTGGCGATGCTTTTACTGGTATACGGAAAAACGGTTACTGGAAAAGCGCTGAACTCGGAAGCAATTGCAGCCGATGCAGCCTGTACAAAAGTGTGTATCTATATGTCTGTAATATTGCTCATTTCGAGCGTACTATATGAGCTTATTCCCTGGGGAGGCTTTGATGCAATTGGGGCTGTGGGGCTTGCCTGGTTCTCGTTCAGGGAAGGAGTGGAATGTTTCGAAAAAGCTAAAAAGGATATATATTGCTCCTGTGGGCACTAAAATGGAAAGCGCCAGGAATAAATTATTACGAAACTTATATGTTTTATCTTTATGAAAGGACAATGACGTGAGTGACCAAAATAAACCGGCAATCGGAAGTATTGGATGGTTCGATCTGACAGTCGAGAATGCCGAGGAAATACGGGAATTTTATGCATCGGTAACAGGCTGGAAAACAGAACCACTATCCATGGGTGAGTATAATGACTATGTGATGAAGACACCGGCTCAAAACACTCCGGTTGCCGGGGTATGTCACGCTCGCGGCTCGAACGCAGGGCTTCCCCCGCAATGGCTCATGTATATAACGGTCGATAACATTGAAGCCAGTGTTGCTGCCTGTTTGCGCCTTGGCGGACAGCTTATTACTCCAATTAAAAAATATGGAGACCAGGGAAAGTACTGCGTTATTCAGGATCCCGCGGGAGCGTTCTCGGCACTGTTCCAACCATGACCACTGATTGAAACTGATTTGGAATGATTACACTGAGCGAACAGCTCTTTCACTGTTTGTGACAATTAGAGGGAACGATTTTAAAATGACAAATGTCATTTGTATAGTGCCCGCCTTCTGAAGGCTGATAGGAAGATGACAGCATATAAGAAGTTGCATTGTAATCCCCAGACTTTTTTACTTCGAATAAAACACAAAATATGTTGGGACAAAGTCAAAATTTACTCAATGTCATTCACGAAATCAGCGCAATGATCTCAATCAGTGATTATGGTCTTTCCAGTATAATTCAAACACTGTTATTTTTCCCGGCGATGCACTTTCCCGGTTTCCTAATCGTGGTAAATAATCATTATAGGTGAAAATGATCTTTTCTGTCGCGCTCCCTAAATCTCCAAGTATGTTTCCCACGATCAGGCTGTCGCCAATATAGTATTCAGGCCGTTGCTTGTAAAAATGTTCTGCAATTTGGTTTTCATTTATACCCGGTGCAGGATTCGTCTCACTGCTTTCCGGTGCCTCTATGAATCTGCGATCAGTCATGAACGCAAGTTTTCCCGTGTTCCTGCTTACGATTTTACTTTCCTGTGGAGTGTTCGACTTCACCCAGGAAACGATCTCCTCATCAACGCGCCCCGCTATGACATAGCTTTTTTTCTCCGCATAGCCGGTATATGCACTTATTACCAAAAACTGGACAAGGACCAAAGCTGTTGCCAGATTAAACCACTTTTGTGTTGTCCTGAGTTTGTATAAAAGTACAATTATGGCTGCCGTCAAAAACGGAATTACCGTGCAATAATTTTGTGCCGGTACATTTACCTTATAAGGAACCAGCACGTAGAAAACAATATAAATGACAGGAATGCTTAGAAATAAGCTCACCGGAAGCATTGCCCGGGTTGACGGGTTGTCGGTTCCGGTTGCAGCACTCTCAGAAGTTTTATTATTAACCAAAACAAACACCCCGATCAGCAGCAAGGCCCCATAGCTCATAACAAAAAGAAGAACCGACTCCCATAATCGTGCCTCCCAGCTCATGTTTGCAATGCTGGTCAGCAGGGTTGTCGGGAGTACTCGCCCAAAATACTGGTAGGCAAAAACGTGCCAGGGAATAATGATGGCAAGGAATATTCCCTTCATTATTGCCATGTCCTTCTTTGATGCTTTTTTCCTGAAATAGAGGTACCAGAGAATGATGGCAAAAAGCAAAACACTTTCGGGTCGTACAAGGAAAAACAATCCACCGGTAACGGCTATCCGCGTGTTCTTCCACTCAGGTGACTCATCACGTAAAAGCATTTGCAGTATGAGCATGGAGCCGAAGAAAAAAGCCAAACTTGTTTCCAGCCCGAGGTTGGCCTGTCTGAGCAGGTTCGGATCCAATGCCGGTAAGAGCAGAAGCAGGAAGGGGACTTTTTTGAAGTACCGCTTAAGGATATAATACCATACGAAAATTGATGCAATGGACCAAATGAGCGAAAGAGCCTGCGGTGTGTTGGTTATGTCTTTCATCATGCTGCTCCCTGCTGCCATCATTCCAAGCCACAGGGGACTTGTAAAATCGTATGTTCTCTCACCGGGGTTAAATGAGATCTCGCCGGTTGTGGCAATGTTCTTTGCGTATTGCAAGTACGTATAGGTTTCATCACTGAGCTTGTAATAGCCGAAAAAGATCAGGCTCAGCATGAAAAAGATGAAGGCTGCCAGGGATGGTTTAAATAATTCGTTTTGTTGCATATAAAATTCTATTGTTCTGTGCTTCTATGGTAACTGAAATCCAATATAGATTGATATCTAAAATAGGGTAATTAATGGATAATTGACAATAGAGATTGGTTGATTGGTTGAGCAATATTGTTGCAGAGTTTCAAAATTTGCATGTTAAAACCAAATCTTTCATGCAGCCCTGTCTTGCTAACAAAAAACCAATAAATGTCTATGTTGGTTATTGGGTTGAAAGGAAGTACCCCGCATAGTCATCTACTCACACAACCCTTAACTTCAATCTTAGTTTTAACTGGTGGCAACCTTGCTGATTTCTGTTTTATACCCCAATTCGCAGAAACTTTGGCACTAAAGGACGATCAAACCGCAAGAAATTCAAAAACAGTTTCGATAAAATATTTACAATCTTTGTGTAAACTTTCAATCTGTTCGATCGTCATCTCAGATGCAGTTAATAGTTCATAATCCGCTTCCTGGCGATTCATAAACGCATCTCTATATATATCATTCATCTCGACAGGAAATGTTTTATCCTGATATATAAATTTTCTGTTGAACCAACCCATTAATTGAGAATGCTTGGCTGTGGTAAATCCATTTTTATATCCCAGCGCCAATGCAGCATAAAATACTGCATAATATTGCCTGTTTAATGCAAGGCTTTTTCTGCCATTTTCCAGTCCCAATTCTGCATCGCTAAGCGCCTGTTTGGATTTTATTATGCAATTCTGAACCAAAAGTTCATTAAGTTCTGCCATAATATTTTCCCAGGTCTATTGCTCTTTCGATAAAAACGGGATTGACATTTTTTCTTATATAATCAATGCTTCTGCTGCCGGTTGAAGTGAATAGTTTACAATCAAGGAATACCTCCAATTCATACTCCAACTCAGATACAACTCTCATAATTAGTCTCTGTTTTTCGCGATCCAGAACATCAAAAACAAGCACAACATCATAGTCACTGTCTTCGGTAAAATTTCCTGTAAGGCGTGAACCAAAGAAATAGGTACCTCGGTAATCACCAAATTTGTCACTGAGGGCTGAATTCAGCTTTTCAATTATTAGTGTGTTATCCATTTTGGCAGCTTCTGTGCAAATGTTTTTACTCATGATGAAAGTTACTGAAAATACCAAAAACATCCACGTAATTTTATGTAAGGCAGTCGCCAGGGTTGCGAGTCCGCATCGGGCGAAGTTGAGTGCTTCCTGCCTGTCAGAAGACAGGCCGAAATCCCGCTCACGCATAGGCGTCAACTTAACAAAGTTATTTCAACATGTTTGCTTTGTATTCCATGCCTCCGGCTCTTAATCCTGAGAATGTTTTACTCGCTAAGGATGCTATCTATGTTGAATTATTGCTTCAGAAGCCCCGGCAAGGTCGAAATATTTTTGCCGGCAGCATGGCTTCGCCGTAGAAAAGACAAAAAGCTAAAGCTCAATCGGAGCGACATATTTGTAGCCAGGGGTAAGCCCCTGGTAAACATATCCACCAAATTTCATGAGCTACGATATAGGAGCGGCATAAATTGCTATGGAGTGAATTTCGAAACAGGAAAATGAGCAAACGACCAGCATTCAATCCGATACCATTCTCTCGAACACAAATCTGTTCTCAGACATAACTGTTAAGTTGACGCCTATGCGCGTGCTCCGCAATCTCACGATTAGCGCTTATAAGCAAAGTTTTAAAGCTGAATTCTGCGCTAAATGAATTTTGTTACAACCTCTTAAGCAGGTGTCCAAAATCTGCATGCCAAAACCACATTTTTCGTGTAGGGGCTCAAAATTTTGAGCCCCTACAGTTCTGAAACCAATGGGGATCGCACTTGCATTGATCTTTTCATTCAAAATTGTCTGCCTTACCAATAATCAACAGATGATTCCTTCCAGCATTCCAATTATCCATTGATAGTATTATTATATCATAGCTGAATAAAAAGCTTAATTTTATTCAACTTGTTTTTACGGATCGGAATGATATTAACGTTTTTGAATGAAAAATAGCAAGCCGCTTGCATTGTCTTATTTGGAATAATCAGTGACGGGAGATGAAGTGAAATATAAGAAGGTTCTGATTGTTGTGAGTTTAGTTTTGACATTATTGATTGTCGCGGGGGCTTTTGTTGTCCAATATGCCACAAAAAACATCCTTGCCTTTTCTTCCATCTGTCCGCATCGGGTGGATCTTAACAAATACAAAAGTGTAAATCCAGGGAAAATAGGTTTCAATTACGATACTGTTTCCATTGTGGTTGAGGATACGATCATTCTAAAAGGCTGGTTTGTTCATGCGAAACAGAAACATTCACTCGGTTCTGTTTTATTTCTTCATGGCATTGCAGATTCAAAATACTCTCAATTGGGAAGAATACAACAATTATGCAATAACGGTTTTAACTGTATAATTTTTGATCATAGAGCTCACGGTGAAAGTGGGGGAAAATACTGTACTTTCGGCTATTATGAAAAATATGACTACTCAAAAATTCTCGATTCTATAATTTCCAGATTTTCCGACTCCGGACCCTATGGTGTATGGGGTTGTTCGCTGGGCGCAGCAATAGCAATTCAGACAATGGCAATTGACAATAGATTCCAATGCGGGGTTGTTGAAAGCTGTTTTGCCGATTTTCGGCAAACAGCGCATGACTATGCCGAAAAGATCACTCATATTCCATTAAGTTTTGTATCCGATATGGCATTGGAGGAGTCAGAAAAGATTGCCCATTTTCAGGTCGATTCCATTAGTCCGCGAATGTCTGCACTTAAAATTTCAAACCCAGTCTTGGTTATTCATGGCTTAAATGATTCCAATATATCTTCAGACTATGGAAAGAGAGTCTTTGATAACATTAAGTGCCCTGTAAAGGAGTGGTATCCTTTGCCGGAGGCTACCCATAATAATATTATACAGGTCGGTGGTGTAGAATATGTTTCAAGAGTTGTTGACTTTTTTACAACAAATATGCGATGAGCATATTGGAATTGAAATTCATCAAGAAGGGGCTCAAAATTTTGAACCCCTGCAGTTCTGAGCCCCAGTGGTTTTGCCCTGTTACAACAATCCGACACCGAACCTGCCAAACTACATAACCAAATATCCATTGGACAAAGCGCAAAAAACGGCTAATTTTACATTTGTATTGATCATTGAAAGCATATACTAATGGACACGAAAAAGCTCTGCAGCAAATGCGGCGGTTCAATGTTGGCTGGCTTGGAGTTGCCATTGCCGCAAAAAAAGAAATGGGGAACCATTTCCCACTTTATAGCAATGTGGGTTGAGGGTAAACCGGAAAAAGTCTCTTTCTTTGGTCCTGATTATGCCAAAAGAAAAAGATTTCCAATCACCTCGTATTGTTGTGAAAAGTGCGGTTATATCGAGTCCTATGCTAATCTCAATCAGGATGAAGCGGGGGAGTAAATTCATTCCAGGCAATATCCGCATTTTAATATTTCAAATGGAGATGTAAATGAAAAAAAGGGGATAAATCGTTTCGAAGTATGATCCATGCTTATTCTGAGCGAAGTCCAACCGTTTCCTGAGTGGAGTCTAAGGAAGTATTTGATCAATACTCCCGAAACTGTTATACTTGCACCAGTAAATTGATTAATTCAACACCAGACACTGAAATATAACTATGAGCTCAGCAACACCCATAAAAATTGCATTCATTGATTCCATGGCGCTTGCCTATAAGGCGCACTTTGCATTTATCTCCCGCCCCCTGAAAACCAAAACCGGCTTTCCCACATCCGCAATATTCGGCTTTGTGACGCAGCTGCTCAAAATTATTGAAGATATTAAACCGGACAGCGTAATTGTTGCATTCGACCACAAGGATAAAACATTCCGGCACGAAACATTCGAGGCATACAAGGCTAACCGCCAGGAAATGCCCGAAGACCTCCAGAAACAGATTCCCAAGATTAAAGAAATTGTCCAGGCTCTGGGGTTCCCGTTTCATATTCTTTCCGGTTATGAAGCCGACGATATTATCGGCACATTGGCAGTTGCTGCCGCGAAGGAAGGCAATATTTCCTATCTCGTAACTCCGGACAAGGACTATGTGCAACTGGTAAATGACCAGGTATTCCTGGTGAAACCGGGTAAAAGCGCCGATCCGCTGGAAATTTTTGACAGTGCCAAAGTGGTGCAGGAATATGGCTTTACTCCCGATTTTATGATTGACTATCTCGCACTTATTGGTGATTCCAGCGACAACGTTCCGGGAGTAGCGGGCATTGGTCCCAAAAGTGCTTTGCCTTTAATTCAGACATACGGGAAGCTTGAATCAATTTATGAACATCTTGATGAAATTTCATCCAAATCAATTCAAAAGAAACTGCTGGAGAACAAAGATCTCGCGTTCAAGTCAAAGGAGTTGGTTACCATCCACACGTCTGTTCCATTGCCACCGGAAGATTTTGTGTTTCCTGTTCCCCACCCGGATTTCGAACAAATTAAAAAATTATTCGTTGAGTTTGAATTGATTGCTCCATTCACGAGGGTGCAGAAGTTGTTCGATAAACATTTTACCGAAGGCGTAACTGCTGCTGCCTCACAGGAACCGGGCATGACCGGAAACAGTGAAACGGTAGTCCCGGCGGATATGCCAGAGACGGTTACAGCCGCCGGAATAACCACTTTCGCCGCTTCCGGGTCGGTTTATAAATTGCTGACAAAGAAAGACGAATGTGTTGCCTTGGTGAAGGAACTTACGGAAGCTGGAGAATTTGTTTTCGATACGGAAACCGATGGCCTCGACCGGCAGACTCTTTATATTGCCGGCGCATCCTTCTGCATTAAGCAGGGAGAAGCATATTTTGTAGCTATTGACCCTTTTAAACAAAGCTTCGATCTGTTTGCACCCGACCTTTCCGGAAGGCTCCCCATCGATGAATTCATTGCAGTTTTTAAACCTCTTTTTGAAAATGCATCTGTCCGCAAAATATGTCAGAATGGGAAATTTGATCTTGGCGTTCTTCGTCATTATGGCATTCATACCGCGGGATTCTATTTCGATACGATGGTTGCTGCGTATATTATTGATGCCGATCAAATGCTGGGAATGGATGCCCTGTCGGAAAAATATCTGAATTATAAGCCGATCCCGCTGAGCGAATTGATTGGGAAGAAAAAGGATGCAAAACGGATATTCGACGTTGAACTGCAAAAGCTTTCTGACTATGCTGCCGAGGATGCGGAGATCACCTGGCTGCTGTATGAAAAGTTCAGGACCATTCTGCAAAAGGAACAACTGGAAAAGATAGCATACGAAGTTGACTTTCCCTTAATAGAAGTTCTTGAGCACATGGAAACAACGGGCGTGCGAATTGACAAGATTGCCTTGAATCAGTTAAGTAACGATCTTGAATCGCAAATGGATGTTATTGCCCAGACCATAATTAAAGAGGCAGGGGAGACGTTCAATATCAATTCCACACAGCAACTGCAAAAAATTCTCTTCGGGAAATTGGGCCTTAAATCAACAAGGAAAACCAAAACAGGGTATTCCACCGATGCTCAGTCTCTGGAAAATTTGCGCGGCGAACATCCGATTATCGAAGCGTTGCTTGCCTACCGGCAGGCTGCCAAAATTAAGTCTACCTATACCGACGCCTTGCCCGAACTTATAAGTCCTATTACCGGCAGGGTACACACTACGTATAATCAAACGGTTGCTTTGACAGGAAGGCTTTCCAGTCTTGATCCCAATTTGCAGAACATTCCCATCCGCACTGAGCTTGGCAAGGAGATCCGTAAGGCATTTGTCCCTTCTGACGGAAATCATAGTATTCTGAGTGCTGATTACAGCCAGATTGAACTTCGTATTATGGCCAGTATGTGCGGCGACGAAGGAATGACACAGGCCTTTCTAAATGGTGAAGATATTCACCGGGCAACCGCAGCAAAGGTTTTTATGCTTCCCCCGGAGGAAGTAACCCCCGACATGCGCCGGAAAGCAAAGGAAGTGAATTTCGGAATCTTATATGGAATCGGTCCATTCGGACTTAAAACCCGGTTGGGCATTACTCAGCAGCACGCCAAAGAAATAATTGAAACCTATTTCAACACCTTCTCCAAAGTTAAAGCTTTCATTGACGAATGTATCTATTCCGCCAGACAAACCGGATACGCGCTTACGCTGCTGGGAAGGCGCCGTTTTCTTCCCAATATCAACAGTGCCAACTTTAACGTAAAACAATTCGAAGAACGCGTTGCCGTCAATATGCCTATCCAGGGAACTGCTGCCGATATGATCAAGCTCGCTATGATAAATATTCACCGTGAAATGCTCAAAGCAAAACTGAAAAGCAAAATGGTCCTTCAGGTGCACGATGAGTTGGTGTTCGATGTATGGAACGATGAACTTGAGGACATGAAAAGCATGGTGAAAGAACTCATGGAGTCCGCATTCCCGATAAACGTTCCGGTAATTGTTGAAGTTGGTGTTGGTGACAACTGGCTTGATGCGCACTGACGCAATAAGAGTTTCATATTTCGAAATTACGCAGAGATAATCACAGAGGTCGGAAAAGAACTGACAGAGAAGGAATTATAAGCTGTCTATTCGATCATGGTCTTTCTGCTGATATTTCCGTCGTGACGATCGCTGTGTAATTTCCATTCCTCCTGCTTCATGGTGCAAAAATATTGGGATTAAACCACGCTATTCAGTCCAATGTCCAATCTTCAAACTAAAACATTTTACTCAATGTATTATCGGAAGGAATAAATATGCAACGGATCAGATTTGATTTGAAACAATTGGGATTGTATGCAGTGGTATGCCTGTTGAGCGGCTTGCTGGTGATTGGCTGTAAGAAAGATGACTCCACGGTTGCGGTGCAGCAAATGGATGCCCAGGCCACTGAAGATGCGGCAGCCGCCATTGGTGCGGCAGTTGCCGTTAATAATGGTGGAGCCTTCGATCAGGTGGCAGATGTTATGGATGTTGCTGCTTCTGTCGGCTTATATGGAACAGCTAACCGGTCAATCAGCAGCACCGTGAGCACCGATTCAGTGTCGAAGAGCTACGATGATGCTTCCGGCTGGTGGACGGTTACAATCGATCGTCAGCGTGGTAATCAAACCGGACTCTATTACTCGAATTATCACCGGGTGTATAAATACCAGTTCCTGAAAAATGACGGCAGTTTCCAAAAATATTATTTAGTGGGAACCGACACCGCTTATTCCATAAAACACCAGATTGTCAGCGGATCCGGTACCGTGGTAACTCCGCGGGTTGATAACAAACTGTTATCTGTTGACGGCGCTTGGACTGCGACGAATACAAACACCCCTACGGTAACAATCAATTCAACAGCTCCTTACAACAGAACTGCATCGGATACGGTGATCTGGACAATGAGAAATGCACAACGAACCCTTAACAGCTCATTGACTCTTAACTTTGCAAATGTAACCGGAGCGCGCGGAAGCGGATTGAACTGGCACAAAAAAACAAGCGGAACGGTCACCGGGACCTATCACGCCACTGTTACTTTCCAAAAGGGCGACACGTATACTGAGAAAACGATTGACAGAACTTTCACCATAACGCTTGGCGGTGTAAAACCTGTTGTGAAAATCGGTGGATTGACCTATTTGATTGATGCTGAAACCGGTGAAGTTGCTGCTCCCTAAGCTTATTCCTTCCCGACAGATGGAAAATGAATCAACCCCGGAAGGCTGTTCCGGGGTTGATTCTGTTTTAAAGGGGATATATCCCGCGAACGAAGTTTTCGCTCTGCAACAATATGCATAAAAACCTCCGCTATAACTCCAGTTTGACCCCCATGGTAGGCATCATGGTAATCCCTTTTTTCGATATGGTTCCGCTGTAATCAGGAAAGCGCTCTTCGTTCACATTCAGATGACTGTAAAGGTTGCGTGCAGCTTGCCCGTAGTCAGACAGGCCGAAATCCCGCTTCTGGCGGGGCGCATAGGCGTCAACTTAACGAAACAGCATTTAGGGCTTTCTTTCCTGATGTGCCTACGGCACTCGACATGAATAACCATGGACGTAAGAGGTTGTTGCACAACTAAGAATATGTCATTGCGATCCCGCGTTCTTGCGCGGGAGAAGTGCCTCATCCCGTGTGCGCATAGGCGTCAACTTAACGAACACAATGGACGAATGTCATTCCCGTGAAAATTGAGTTCAACGAAATCCCGTTTCAAGCGGGACGCGTGTCCCGATCCTATCGGGGGGAATCTACCTTCCTCAAGCCCTGGAAAGCTTCGGCAATTGACGATTTTTTGCAATTCGCGTTTTTATTGCATTGCTTATAGAGCAGAGAATCAAAACGTCGGCTAACAACTTATGTTTACAACAGTTAGTTGTTAGCAATCCTGCAAACAGGGTCTAATTACACTCTTTTAAGTTGACGCCTATGCGTGAAAACGGGAATCCACCTTGCGAGATTAGTTTTCTAATTGCTTTGAAAATTGAAACAGCACCCCTTGGCAGGTTAGGTCCCAGGACCCCCCCCTGCCCCTCAATCATGCGAACACTCACCCCGGTATACCGCCCCCATTCCATTATTCGCGTCAAAACCCGGTCTGCTTTATCCGCCCGGAGACATGTTAGCAATATCACACTGAATTTTTTTGGAAAATAATGTCATTTTGTTCCATTTTAAGCATTTCCAAAGCTTAACAAAATAATTTTTGTTAAATAACTTGACAAATTATTTTTTGTCATTTATATTTGGGATAAAAAATACGGTGCTTTATGAAATCAATAATAGGTCAGACCGCACGAGGGGAGTATTTCTTCCCGAGACAGAATATAACAAACGAGATTTGGTCAAAACTGGATTCCGGCAGCAACCTCCTGCTGGTTGCCCCACGAAGAGTGGGTAAGACATCCATACTCTTTGATTTGCATGATCATCCTCATGAAGGGTGCATTGTAGTCTATTATACCAGTGAATCAGTAAATGACCAGAATGAATTTTACAAGAAGCTTTTTGGTCACATTTTGGAGGCAATCGGTGGGAAAAAGAAATTCAGTTCAAAAGTTGGCGAATTTTTAAAAGCCCAGGCCTCTCGTATTGAATCAGTTGGCTTGAAAAACGCTGAACTGAAACTGGGTGAGATTAAGATTTCCTACTTGAATGAGACTATTAAATTGCTGGACAGCCTTGAACTGAAAGAAGAGAAATTAATTGTCCTAATCGACGAATTTGCCCAGACAGTGGAAAACATCATTAAAGATTATGATGAAAAATCAGCAAAACATTTCCTGCAAACCATGCGTGAAATTCGGCAGTCACCAAAACTATACGGTAAAATTCAATTTGTTTATGCAGGGTCAATCGGTCTCGAGAACATTGCGCATGTAATCAATGGCAGTAACCTCATCAACGATTTGACCTTAATTACTGTTCCGGCATTAACCAAAGCTGAATCACTCGAAATGACTGAACTCCTGTTGGAGGACTCCAAGCTAAAATTCGACGATGAATCCTTCGATTATTTCTTGGGATTGATAGAATGGTTTATACCGTTCCACTTTCAGATCTTACTGGATGAGATCGGCAAAATAAAAACCGGAGCCGGCAAAATGATCACGAAAACTGATGTTGATAGTGCAGTCAAAAATATTCTTAAACAACGCGCATATTTTGAATACTGGTTTGAACGCTTGCGGAAAGCGTATGAGGGCAATGACTTCAAATTTTTAAAAGAATTGTTGAACTTCATATCTCTGAACCAGTCAGTCACATCTCCGGAAATAGTTAATATGGCAATCGGTTATGACTTGCAGGACACATACAAAACGTTGGTAAATATTCTCGTGCACGATGGTTATATAAATAACGCAGATGACGAGAGCCGATATCGGTTTAATTCTCCACTCCTCAAAAAATGGTGGTGTACAAATGTCGCAAAATAAAACATCGTCTCTGTTTCTCTACAACCCGGCAAGTCAGGACCCAAATGAACTCGTTGCCAATTTTGTGATCCGGATAAAAGAATTTAATGAACTCTATGAAGTTATTAAGAACGATAAGATGGATACTCCCCCGCAGCACTATTTGATACAGGGTCAACGGGGCTATGGCAAGACCACACTCCAGTTAAGGCTATGTATCGAGATCAAAAGGGATGAAGAATTGAAGATCTGGCTGATACCCATCCGGTTCGATGAGGAACAATACCACATTACTAACCTTGCCGGGCTTTGGATGGAAGTGATCGATAAATTGGCAAGAGAAGATTCGCTTTTCTCTAATACGTTGGAAGAAGCCGAATCCCTGGAGGAGGGCGATGCGCCTGAAGAAGAAATTTGCGGCCTGCTTATATCCTCATTGAAAAAACAATATAAAAAACTCGTCATCTTTATTGACAATTTTGGCGATCTGCTCAAACGATTCACCGCCAAAGAGGAACAACGGCTTCGTGAAGTCCTGATAACCTGCAATTCATTCAGGCTGGTAGCTGCGTCTGCTTCGGTTCTTGAATCACATTATCGTTACGATGCACCGTTATTTGATTTTTTAAAAGTGATGCAGCTTGAAGAACTAAATCGTGAGGATACGATTCTTCTTCTGGAGCGTCTTGGAGAGACCTATAAACAGGATGAAATTCAAAGGATCAAAAAAGAACAGCCGGAACGAATTGATTCACTCCGCCTGCTTACCGGGGGTGTACCACGTACCATTGTCTTGCTTTTCGAAATATTTACCGATGACTCAGAGGGAAATTCATTCAAAGATCTCGAATACGTATTGGACCGCGTAACCCCGCTCTATAAACACCGTCTTGACGACCTCCCAAAACAACAACAGGCAATAATTGACGCAGTCGCCCAAAACTGGGACGCTATTAGCACCAAAGAAATTGCGCGCATCACAAAACTCCCCGGCAAAGCTGTTTCCGCACAATTAAACGAATTAGTGAAAAACCAGCTTATTGCTAAAGAACAGACTAGCACAAAAAATCATTTGTACCGTATAAATGAACGTTTTTTTAACATCTACTATCTTATGCGCGTTGGTAGGCACAAAAACAAAAAGCGGGTGATCTGGTTGGTAAGATTCTTTGAAATATGGTATGGAGAGGAGGAACTTAATGCAAGGATTGCAAAACACATTGATGCACTAAAAGTAGGGCACCTCTACGATCGTCATGCCTATTATGTGACACAGGCCTTGGCAGAAATAGTAAAATCTCCGGCTTTGCAACATCAAATGATATCAGCTACCAGGAATTATTTAATCTCGTGCGAGAGCGAATTTTCTGATGAGCTGGGCAAATCACATCTTGAAGTTCTGTCTGAAATTTCAGATGATTTGAAAAACAGCAGATATGATAAAGTCAGGAAAAAGTTGAAAGCCGATGGGATGGCTGGAAGCATTATCCCATTTTTTATTGCTGAAAATTTGCGCTCAGAAAAAGTTAAATGGAGTGACTCGATAGAGTTTTATAAAGAAGCGGCAGAAAATAAAATCCTTTTAGCGCACTTTTATTTGGGTAATTATTACGATTTCGTTGAAAAAAATCTTCAGTCAGCAGAATTGCATTATCTTCAAGCAATAAACAGCTACTCCATTGAAGGAGCGAAGGCTCAGGCTATTAGCTTAGACATAGCATTTAAACATTATTTAGAGAACAGTCCAGATTATCTCGCGGAAATAAAAGACAAAACCGCTAAAGCCATGAATAATCTTGCGACAATATATCACGAAGTATATAATGACTATAATAAAACCGAAAAATATTTCCTGATGGCGATCAAATTCCACTTTAGTCCCGCCATCTTTAATTTGGCGCTTTTTTATCACAATGTGCTAAAAGAGTTCAAGAAAGCTGAAAGGTATTATCTGATGGCTGTGGAAAATAAAGGCGCAGATGCCATGTTTAATTTGGCTATGTTATATCAAAATGAATTCAAGGATTATACAAAGGCTGAAAAGTATTATTTGATGGCAATACAAAATGGTTATATAAATGGCATGAATAGTTTAGCGATCTTGTATACAAATGAATTGAAAGATCAGGTTAAGGCGGAACAATATTTCCTATCCGCAATACAGGGTGGCAACTTAAATGCGATGAATAATTTAGCGATTTTATACACAAATGAATTAAAAAATTTTTTAAAAGCAGAACAGTATTACCTGATGGCTGTTGAAAATAAAGACGCAAATGCCATGTTTAATTTGGCATTATTATATCAAAATGAATTCAGGGATTATCAGAAAGCCGAAAAGTATTATCTGCTGGCCGTGGATAATAATAACGCCAATGCAATGAATAATCTAGCCGCGTTATATCAAGATGAATTCAAGGATTATACGAAAGCTGAAAAGTATTATTTGCTGGCCGTGGATAATAATAACGCCAATGCAATGTATAATTTAGCCGCGTTATATCACAAGGAAGTCAAGGATTGTACAAAAGCTGAAAAATATTATTTGCTGGCCGTGGATAATAATAACACCAATGCAATGAATAATTTAGCCGCGTTATATCAAGATGAATTCAAGGATTATACCAAAGCCGAAAAGTATTATTTAATGGCCGTGGATAATAATGACGCCAATGCAATGCATAATTTAGCAGTGTTATATCAAAATGAATTCAAGGATTATACCAAAGCTGAAAAGTATTATTTGTTGGCCGTAGATAATAATAACGCCAATGCAATGCATAATTTAGCCGCGTTATATCAAAATGAATTCAAGGATTATATCAAAGCTGAAAAGTATTATTTGTTGGCCATAGATAATAATAACGCCAATGCAATGAATAATTTAGCAGCATTATATCACAAGGAATTCAAGGATTATACAAGGGCTGAAAAATATTATCTGATGGCTGTGGAGAACAACCAAATAAAGGCAATGAATAATATAGCGCTGTTATATGAAAATGAATTCAAGGATTATACAAAAGCCGAAAAGTATTATCTGATGGCTGTGGAAAACGATCACGCTAACGCAATATTTAATTTAGCGTTGTTATATGAAAATGAATTCAAAGATTATACGAAGGCCGAAAAGTATTTCTTGATGGCTATTGAAAACAATCACGCTAACGCCATGAATAATCTTGCATTCGACTATTATCAACAAAAGAGAAATAAATTGGAATCGGTTGAATTAGCTGCAAAAGCGCTGAAAGGAATGGATGATTTCTATTCCGCCCATACCTTCATTATGGTTTCCTTATGGAACAACAAAATCGAAGAAGCCATATCCACCTACAATAAATATTTCGATAGCGAAGAAGCGCATAAAGAAGTCAGCCCAGATACTCAGGAAATGTTCCTCATGTTCCTGGCAAAAAAACAGGTTAACTTCATGTATAACATCTTCTCAGAAAATAAGTTTGATCTGAAAGACAAATACAAACCTATTTATTATGCCACAGTGAAACTCCTCGGAGACAAAGCCGGAGACGAATTCCTGAAAATGCCGCCGGAACTGGCTGAAACCGTCGATCAAATATTGGAGAAGATTGAACAAAAAGCAATTGACTATGCATAAAGGCTGCCGCCTAATTGGGCAGTTGCACAAAGTGGTATTCAAGTGCTTACATCATTTAACATGAGCCGTAAGGCTCTCACCTCCCCGGATTGTTCAAATCCGGGGACAGCGGTCTTGATGCATATCATCATCTCAACACCAATATCTGCCTTCTCAGTGTAATCCAAATAATCTTGAGCCCCATGGGTGAAATCCCGCTCGCGCATAGGCGTCAACTTAACAGCAAAATTTTTGTATGTTGACAGAACTTTATCACCGCAAATTCCTTTAATTAGGCGGCGTTATTGGCCGCTGATCATACTGCTATTTTTTACCTCTGCTTACTGAGCACACTTCGTACGAAGTCCCGGAGGGACGATATATTTATAGAACTGAATTAGTAGTTGGGACAGAGTTCCATAGGAACGATATAAGGAGCTATGCCATTGTTGCAGACAAACGAAAAGGTGCAGAAATGGAGTCGCTTGAACTAAACCATTAATGGCTGGTACAGGTTTTGGGTCGTTTTTAAGTTGACCCCTATGCGCTCGCGGGGAGTTTCAATCAGCGGTCAAATCAGCTTCAATCAGTGGTTAATTTTGCCAGTGCACGCCGCACTACGTTGTGCACTGCACCATGCACTGCCCCCAATGCAGTGCACAGAGCATTTGACTCGGTTCATTCCGCTTTGGTAAATTCCTCTCGAAAAAATATCCATAAATCGCTAACGAACAGAAAGCTTAAACCGGTAAATATTTTAACAACATATGACAGTTGTGAATTAGTAGCTTTCTTTAAATCTGCAATTCGGAAATAGTCGGCGTCAAACCAAATGCGACATGTCTGTATGAAAAGTGTCTTAGCGTTTATGCAACCCATTATCGGCCATTAGGATAACTGTGATTGCAGATTGGGAAAATCTTGTGGTCCTGTGCGTAAAAAAGCTATTTTTTTTTAGCAAACTTTTGGGCGATGCTGTTATATCAGCGTTTCATTTTCTCGGTGTCCTTTGTGCCTTCTTGGTGTACTTTGTGTTTAATTCCTTTTTTAAGATCAGAGGGTTTGGTTGTGGTTTACTGCGCTGTGGACTTAGTGCCTTCTTCGTGTTCTTTGACATCTGCTTTTTTTGAATATTTCACAATTGGAAATGGTTGCCGGTTCTCAAGCAAAAAAAATGCTGCAAAAGGTGGTAAAAGTGGTAGAACTTATTTGATAACAATAAGTTACAGGCGTCCGAACGGTGGAACTCCGGTAAAACCTGGTAAAACTCCGGTCGAACCTTACCCGGACCTTGGTCGAACTTATTTCATAACAACAAGTTACAAGCTTCCGGCTCGTTGTTCGCCGGTTGAAGTTGTTGCAAATTGCCGGCTGCCATTCCCGGATTCTACCGGAGAAAATGGCTGCTTTTCATTTTCGGCCCCGAACAGTTCAGGAATGGCATTATATCTCAAAATAAATGCCCTTTCATACTGAAAAGAGGGATTTTGGCCATTTTTACAGCCGTTTATCCCAATTGTCGAAGTTTCCCGCACCGGAGGCCATCAAATGTTCATTAAAAATTGAATTTTACCCAAAAATATTTTATCTTGCTAAGCTAATTGCATAGAATATTGAGGTTTAATCAGTCTTGCGCTGTTTTCGGATGGTCTGCTGCTCAAACCCTTTGAGAGATATGAATTGACAGTTAAAAAGAATTTGAAGAATATATATTAGCCAAGGAGTAATACATGAAACGTACGTATCAACCGCATAACAGGAAACGCAAAAACACGCATGGTTTCCGCGAACGTATGAGCTCGAAGAACGGTCGCCTGGTTCTTGCACGCAGACGCGCAAAAGGCCGTAAGAAGCTTACTGTCAGCGACGAAAAATAGCATGTGAAGCAGCGTTCGCTTACCCGGAATGAAAGGATCACCGGTAAAAAAGACTTCTCGCTCATTTTTGAACGGGGAATCCCAGTGTCCGTTTCCAACGGATGTATGAGAGCGCTTTTTCTGGCAGATACCAAAGGTGAGGGCACCGGTGGTATACGGATTGCCGCTGCTATTTCTAAAAGAGCAGGAAATGCCGTGTGGCGAAACCGGTTGCGCCGTCTGATTAAAGAGGCCTACCGGAACAACAAGCAGGAACTGCTGGCAATGTGTGTATCCAAAGGTGTGGCGCTCACGGTGGTGTTCCTGCCGGTTGGATTTCAGAAAAAAACGCACCCAAGACTGTTTCTGAAAAACATCTTACCGCTTGTGTGCGAAATTCTGGCGAAATTACCTGAGAAATTTTAACGTGAAATCGATTGCAATATTTCTCATACGTGTGTATCAAAAATTTATTTCACCCTTATTCCCTCCTTCCTGCAGGTTCTATCCCTCATGTTCCGTCTATGCCATTGATGCAATTACAAAATATGGCATTATCAAAGGAACAGGGAAAGCAGTCTGGAGAATATTGCGGTGTAATCCTTTTTCCAAGGGCGGATATGACCCTGTTGACCAGTAAAGTTATTGAAAGAAGTTTATGGACAAACAAACAACTGTAGCATTCGTTCTCATCGGTCTTGTGCTGATGGCGTGGCTCTATCTCAACTCTCCCAAACCACCGACACCCGAACAAAAAGAAAAAATTGCACATGTTCAGGATTCCATTGCCAACGCCAAAAAACAGGCAACGCAGGCTGTTGCCGCGCAGGAAACAAAGCAGGCAGAACAGGCCCAATCCGCGGTGGCGCAGGATACAACCGGAACAGCCGGTAAATTCCCTGCATTCAAAGGCGAAGAGAAAATAATAACAGTTGATAACGAAGTTGCACGCTTTGAACTTTCAAATCACGGCGCAAAAATTCGCAGGGTATTCCTCAAAGAATTCAACAACTGGTATAGTGCCGGAGACAAAAAATCAACCGATATTTATAAAACCAGAGTACTGCTTGTTGACGCAGCAGAATCCAGTGACCTGGATATATCATTTGAAACTGCTGACAGAAAACTCATATCAACCTCATCTTTGGCATTCGAAACCACCGAATCACGTTCCATGGTGCAAATTGCCGGTTCTGATTCGGTTTCAATTACCTACAAGTTTACAACCGTCGATAACCGCTCCATCACCAAGAAACTGACGTTTTACGGATCGAAATATGACAGCCGCCTGACGATAGGCATGCAGAACATCTCGCCGCTCATCGGCAACGGCATCTATGAATTGAACTGGAATGCCGGCGTTCAGTTCGTTGAACATAACTCAGTTGATGAAGCCAACTTTGGAAACTGTAGTGCTTTCCATGGCGGCGAACAGGTTAAAGTCGATCCTCCCAAAAAAGACAAGATCGAAAAAAGTTTTTCAGGACGGGTAGATTGGCTTAGTTTCCGCAATAAATATTTTGTTGCCATTCTTTCTCCCGACAAACCGGAAGAAATTGAAGGTGCCCAACTCAACGCCGATGAAAAAGCTATTGGCGAGGATGGCGCGGTCGAACATTATCAGGGCCGTTTCAGAATTCCTATCCGTGACGCGAATTACTCAGCATCATTCCTCATCTATACTGGACCGGTTAAATATTCCATTCTTAAAGAGTACAACCGTCACTTCGATAAAGTGGTTGATTTCGGAAGTTTCCTTGGGTTAAGTTTCATTGTACGCCCCATTGCAGAATATGTATTCTTGCCGTTATTTACGTTCCTGTATTCCATTATCGGCAATTATGGAATAGTGATCCTCTTATTCTCCATCATTGTGAAATTGCTGCTGCAACCGCTTTCCAAACAGAGCTTTGTTTCCATGCAGAAAATGCAGGCGCTGCAGCCCAAGCTTGCTGAAATGAAAGAGAAATATAAAGACGATCCGACCAAGGTCAACAAAGAGACCATGAAGATGTATTCCACCTACGGGATCAATCCGGCCGGAGGCTGTCTGCCCATGTTGCTGCAGATGCCCATATTCGTTGCTCTCTGGGGCATGTTCCAAACCGCTATCGAGCTTCGCCAGCAACCGTTTGTCTTGTGGATTAAGGATCTGTCTCAACCTGATGTTATTCTTGCGCTCGGTTTCAAGCTGCCCCTCTTTGGTGTAAGCGAGATCAGTGCCCTTGCATTGCTCATGGGCGTAACCACCTTTGCACAGCAAAAAATGTCTGTCAAAGATCCATCGCAGAAGGCTATGGTCTATATGATGCCTATCATGCTGACGTTCCTGTTTATGAGTTTTCCTGCGGGGCTTAACCTCTATTATTTCCTGTTTAACGTGCTTTCAATTGGACAGCAATACTATATTACCAAATATTCCAAACCGATTGAATTGGTAGCCGTAGACAAATCGAACAAGAAAAAAGGAATGATGGAAAGGATGATGGAAGCAGCTGATTCCAAAGTCAAAAACCAAAACCAATTGAAAAAGAAAAAATAATATATTAATTCTGCCATGCGCAGACAGCAATGTACACTAAGACGCTTTAATGTTTTTGTTCTATTCTTGCTTCTCAGTATCTCTGCAGTAGCGCAAAAAGTTATTATCCGGCCCGAATATGTCGTAAGAAAAGTACAGTTTGGGCTCGAATCGGCAACACCGGTTCCACAGCCGGTTGTCGGACTCGCGTTAAGTGGTGGCGGGGCAAGAGGCTTGGCGCAAATAGGAGTTCTGCGTGCACTTGTCGAAAAACATGTTCCTATTGAGCTCATCTGCGGCACAAGCATGGGCAGCATAGTTGGCGGCTTATTCTCTTTGGGATATTCTGTAGACGAGCTTGATTCTATTGCACGATTCACTGACTGGAACGACCTTCTTTCCTCAAGCGCCAGGGTTAATCGCCGTGAATTGTTTCTGGAAAAAAAGCTCACCGAGGATAAATCTGTTTTTTCATTACGCATCAAAGGCCTGCATCCTGTTCTTCCGACCTCCATTAATGACGGCCAAAAACTTACCAATTATTTAAACATTCTCTCCTTTCAGGCTCCCATTCGTTTGCACAATAGTTTTGATGAACTTGAGACCAGATTCCGTGCAGTAAGCACTGACCTGGTACGGGGAAGACCCGTTGTGCTGCGTTCCGGTTCCATTGCCCAGGCACTTCGTGCAAGTTCCAGCGTATCGTTTCTGCTTTCACCCATTGCAATGGATTCAATGCTTCTGGTAGACGGCGGGCTGGTGGCCAACATCCCGGTTGAAATAACACATAACGAGGGGGCCAGCTTCGTGGTTGCCGTTAACACCACCAGTGAATTGCACACCCGGCCCGAACTGGATTTGCCCTGGTACGTTGCTGACCAAATTATCAGCATCCCCATGCAGCATCTCAACGAATTTCAACTGCAGAAAGCAAACTTTATAATAACACCGAAGATGCCTAACATCATCTCCACCGAATTTCAATCGATAGATTCTGCTATTGCGCTCGGCTATGCCGCAGCAGCGCCTTTATGTGATTCTCTGAACAGAATGCTAAAGTCACTCTTCCTTAAGGAACTCGCGAAAACTGATACTACCTTTACAAATCCTGTTTTGGTTTCAGCACCCTCGTATCTTATGGTTACCTGCAGTGAGTTCTTTAAGGCTCCAAAGCTTGACAAAAGCGACATTCTTTTCTTCTTATATGCGCTGAATCAATATAACGACTACCAAGACCTGGCAGTTGAAATTGAGGGCAGGAATGATACGTCTTTCGTCACCTTTACCGGAAAACTGAATCCCAGCATAGAGACCTGCAGGTTCATTGGGAATATACTGTCGGAAAATGATTCCGTCAGCCATATCATGAACACACTTATTGGGATCCCCTATTCGGCAAAAAAGGTGATGCGGGCTGCTAAGGAAATTCTGAGCTTCTACCGGGATCTCGGGTATTCACTTGCCGAGATTGATTCGATAAATTTTAATCCCGCCATTGGCGAACTCACCTTCAGTTTCAATCCGGGTGTGGTGAGTCAAATTGAAATTGACGGGCTCACCGGAACCAAGCCCCGGGTTATCAGGCGAGAAATTCCTATGGAAAACGGGGAGGTCTTTCAAAGTTCAAACTTTAAACAGGCATTGGCCAATCTCCGGGCGCTCAATATATTCAACAATATTGTGGTCTCGTTTGAACGAAGGAAAGCAGGCAATGTTCTCATCTTCCGCGTTGATGAAAAAGGTTCTGGTATAGCACGGTTTGGATTCAAAATGGACAACGAAAACCTGCCACAGGGAAATCTTGATATCCGGGACGAAAATCTTTTTGGGGTGGGATCAGAAGTTGGGTTGACTGCATACATGAGCCAGCGTGCAAGGGCGTTTTCCATCGATCACCGCGCCAACCGGCTTTTCGATTCCTATTATAACTACGCGGTTACGGCATTTTACCGGTTTAACGACGTCTACACATACAGCGAATCAAAAACATCGACGGCTGATCATTATGAAAAAGATCAGAATGGAGAATACAGGCAGATATTTTACGGCTTTTCGTTTGCACTCGGACGACAAGTGGAACGGTTAGGCGATTTGGTAATTCGCGGCAATTTCGAGATGAATAGGGCAAAGAATCTGCGCGACGATACGATCCTCGAATTTCAAAGCCGGATTGCCTCCATCAGAATATCAACCAACGTTGACACTCAGGACAAATATCCCTACCCGACAAAAGGATTACGCTTCAACGCCTATTATGAAATTGCTTCAGCGGCACTTGGCAGTGACCTGGGCTATACCAATTTTGGCGGTGAATATTTAATCCATATTCCACTTGGACAAAACCACACCATTTCCACCGGTGCAAGAATTGGCTTTGCTGACCGTACCCTTCCGCTTACCCAGGAATATTCATTGGGCGGTCAATATTCGTTCTTTGGAATGCGCGAGAACGAATTACGCGGCAGGCAAATATTCCTTTCCTCAATTGAATATCGCCATCATCTCCCCTTTAAAATCTTTGTGGACAGCTATCTTCAGTTCAGATATGACCTTGGCTCAGTCTGGGAGGTTCAGAATGAATTGAAACTTGCAGATTTTCACCATGGCATTGGCACCACGTTGTCGTTTGACACGCCCATCGGCCCCGCGGATATTTCCGTCGGCAGGAGTTTTGTCTTCACCGGAACCGGTGATAGCAGGTTAGTGCGATTGGGTCCCGTGTGTTTTTATTTTTCAATTGGGTTTTACTATTAACATGGTGGTGCCTGTTTTTAAATCCACTATTTAAGGTAACGTCTGCCATGTCCTCCTGCATCAGAGCAATCTTTTTTGTGTTATGCACTTTTCTCCTGTGTTCCTGCGCAACCTATAACCCGCCTGCACTGCACTTTGGCAATTTGGGAAGAGGGGTCATTGAAACGAAGGACAGCATTTCTGTTTGTATTAAGCCAATGAGCGAAACTGAAAATAAAGATTTCTTTGGCGACCTCTTTGCAGGTGAAATGCAGGCTGCGTATATCGAAGTTCAAAATGCAAGTGCATTCACCATACGCTATACGGGTGATGGATTTATGAACAACGCCTTGGACGACCATTTCAAAAAGACCTATTCCAGACAATCAATGTGGATTACCGGTGCTTCAGGAGTGTCGGCAGTTTTATTGGGAATTTTGGGAATGAAAAATTCTGATGCAGTCGGTTATTCGCTTCTCGGGGGTTCAATCAGCTTGCTGCTGTATAACGAAATCGTTGAGGGAAAACAAATCGAGTTTTATAAAACGCATAATTTAAATAATCTTTATAACAGGGAATTGCTTCCGGGAGAAAGTAAACAGCTCCTGCTTTATTTTGGAAAAGACAATAACATCTCCTCAGCCAAAATACGTTTCGTTAAACGCGGTATTGAACAGCCGGTGAGATTTGGGTTAAGCGCTGGGAATGTAAACGGGAAGTGAACCTAAGTTATTCATTGGGACCGGTATGGCAAAAAAAAGGCGGTGGTCCACGCTTTCACATCGACTCCGCCTTCCTTCATAAGGATGCACGTATGAAATTTTAAATTATTCTTCTTATTCGTTAATCTGTTCGATTACACTTTCTTCATTGGTTCAACTAAATAAAGTTGCCTGCTGTTGCGACGACCCTTATTTAATTAATTGTCTCAGCACAATTATAAATATAAATTAGCCATATGTCAAGTTTTTTTGCCGAAATTAATAAAATTTAATATTTAAACCTTACTAATACATATTCCTTCCTGCATTACCCTAACTTAATTTTGAAGTACACTTTCACCATGCTGACTAACATCAAGCCCCTCCTCCTCATGGTCTTCGGCTACTCTGAGTGGAATAAGTTTGTCTGTCAACAGATAGAGCAGATACGACCCGCCAAAGGTGAAAATTCCCACAACAACCAATGCAAGTAAATGTATTTGAAATGTTTGAAAATGCCCTGAAAGCAGACCAACCTCCCTGGCAAATACGGCCGTCAGAAGCATTCCAACCATTCCTCCAACACCGTGGCAAGGGAACACATCCAGGGTGTCGTCCAATGATGTCCTGGATTTTAGCGAAACCAGCATGTTGCTGATAATGGCGGCAAAAGCGCCTATAAAGATACTCTGTCCTATGGTAACATACCCGGCCGCCGGTGTGATGGCTACAAGCCCCACAACCGCGCCAATGCAAGCCCCAAGCGCAGATGGCTTCCGCCCCATCATGCCATCAAAGAACAGCCATGCCATCGCTGCAGCGGCGGAGGCGGTATTGGTGGTTCCAAACGCCATTGCGGCCAGCCCATTAGCTCCCATAGCAGATCCTGCATTAAACCCAAACCACCCAAACCACAGAAGCCCAGTACCCAGCATGACAAAAGGAATGTTGGCCGGAACATGTTTTTCGTTATCAATATGGGATTTTCTTCTTCCCAGAAATATGGCTCCGGCCAGAGCAGCAAATCCCGCGGACATATGAACCACAGTTCCGCCGGCAAAATCAAGAACGCCAAGCTTATGAAGGATTCCGTCCGGATGCCAGGTCATGTGCGCCAGCGGGGCATAAATGAATAGCGAGAATAACACCATGAACACCAGATAGGAAGAAAACTTTACCCGCTCGGCAAAAGAACCGGTAATGAGCGCAGGAGTTATAATGGCAAATTTTAACTGGAAAAAGGCAAAGAGCACAAACGGAATTGTCGGAGAGAGAGCAGGGTGAGTTTCCGCAGTGACGCCTCTGAAGAACATATACGTTAATGGATTACCAATTATACCACCTATACTGTCGCCAAATGCAAGGCTGAAACCTACAACCACCCAAAGTACACTTATTACACCCATAGCGATGAAGCTCTGAAGCATTGTGGAAATAACATTCTTGGGACTCACCATGCCGCCATAGAAAAAGGAAAGCCCCGGAGTCATGAGAAGTACAAGCGCTGTGGCCGTAAGCATCCAGGCAGTATCGCCAATATTGATGGGGCCACCTTTGAGTTGCGCAACCGGAAAAGGGGCAACCGCGCCCACTATTGAGACAATAATGAGTAAAAACATTGCAGAAGACCAAAACTTTGACATTGCTAACCTGATTTATTTAATTAGTAATGCACAATATTATATTTAAATAAGGTCTTGGCAAAAACTCATGCATGTTTTTTTATTTAATTTAGCCTTTTTGCCTTATAAATATCGATATTTTTGCATAAATCCCTGTGCTTTTCTCCAAAACGCGAAATAAACGCTCACGCCGGCGGGAAAAGCCGGGAGCAGGGTACATAGAAAGTCAGCCTGGCAGATTGAGCATTCTTGGCAGACATGCCCATAGTTACCATCCGATTTAGCTATGCTATAGCGTTCCCAACAACCGTACCGGAAGACGCACCAATTAAATTAAGACAGGTAAGGCAAACTATCATTTCAACAGCAACAATTTTTTTGTTGAAATATAAGCTCCCGTATGAAGCGTATAAAAATATAAACCGGAAGAAAGCTTTCCCGCATTAAATGCAACAGAGTATTCGCCGATGTTTTTCTCTTCATTCACCAAGACTTTTATTTCACGTCCAAGCACGTCATAAACGGTGAGGGTGACCAGCCCTGCAGCGGGTACCGTATACCGGATAGTGGTTGACGGATTAAACGGGTTGGGATAATTCTGAAAGAGTACAAATGACCTTGATAATTGGCCGGTGGATTTATCAGTTGCCGTCAGATATTTTTCCACAAAATCGCCAGGTGTCAGATACCTTCCACTGAATGCAGCATACGTATACGGATATTTATAAACCCTGAAAACCGAGTTCATTAATTCTCCCATGCGAGCCGGATCTTGAGGAATCGAATCGCCCTGCGTTAACCGCCCCTTATTGTCCACGGGACACACATATTTCCAAACAATATCACCTGCAGGGGTGACTTCACGGAATTCTCCCACAGTTCCTGAACAGATGATAGTATTGCCGTTTGGCAGGCGATATGCACCCGAAATATTTTCCGAGTACATTGGGCTAGCTGAAGTTCCTTTGTACGTCCATATATAGGTACTTGGGGGAAAAGCAGAACCTGCAGTGAGAGAATAGTTTCCATTTACATCCACCGCAGGAGTGAATTCGTCTACGGTTGAATAATCACCTCTGCCCAAGCCATTATTAAAGCAGGTGAGGTTTCCTGCGCCCGGGCAATCGGAGCGCACCCATTCCACATCATGCTGCTGAAAATATCGCTGTGAACTGGCAGTGCCGGCTCTGTAGGCTATTGGATTTCCCCACCTATAGATCAGGTCACCACCTTTACCGCGTACACCTCCTGTGTGCCCCTTGGCCTCTGTTGTGGTAGTGCTGTGATCAATTATCCATACTTCACTGTTCCCTCTCACGCTCAACGCTATTTGGTCAAAAGCCGGATTATAGTCAATTGAGTTCATGTGATTCCAGAAGGCCGGAAGTGCTTTTTGATCTCCTGCCGCATCTATTAGCTCCGGATGAGATTTAACAACACCATAGTTTAGCTTTGTTGAGTCATAGTCCTGAATCAAATGATCCCATGTATGCCATTCCCACACCACATTTCCTCCGACCGGTTTTGTTGGTTGTATTTCAACAACATAATCCGGAACCATCATACCCTTTTGCGCAATCTCCGGTTGGAATTTATTTGGGTTAAACCCGGCGGCTATCACTTCATCATAAGTCTTTTTTTCTATCACAAGCATCAGAATATTTCCATTGGGCAATCTCCTTATATCATGGTGCTGCATATAGGTATCAGTTGAAAAATCCAATGACCAGACGAGGCTGTCGTTCCAGTTGTATTCTTCCACCCTGCCGCCTTCACCGCCCCCGCTGCTAAGCTTTCCTTTTGTCATGCACGACCTGAGAATATTTCCATTTTCAAGTAAATAAACTGACTGACCGGGAGGATATTTGCTGGCCGTCCACTGATGAACAATCCTGCCTTCATTGTTGATCAAATAGGTCATAGTGTTTTGCTTGGGAGCGAACAGAGTATAACCTTTAAACGTTTGTGCTGTGTCATGCAAGAACAAGCCGACAGTTCTCGTTTGCCCTAATATTGTTCCTGTGAACAGGACGCTGCATAATAAAAGAACCATACCCATGTTTATTTTCGTGTTCATTTGCATCTCCAATCTTATTTTATTAAAAGCATCTTCTTCACAATTACACAGTTCTCAGTCTGCAGTTTATAGAACAGCACTCCACTGGGAAAGGAAGTCCCCCTAAATGGAATGGAATAATTCCCGCTCGCCATAACCTTATCAATGAGCGCCAGCAATTCCTGACCAAGCGCATTATACACCTTCAATGATACATGCCCCTGAATCGGAATAGAGAAGTTGATTGTAGTTTCCGGATTAAATGGATTGGGGTAGTTTTGATTCAACCATAACCCTTCCGGATGCTTTGCACCTGACCCGTTAACTACTGATGCATTGCCCAAGTTTTTTCTCACAACACGAAACCCCACTTCGCTCCAGGAATCCTTCTCTGCAATAGGTCCACGGTAGTATGCCGGGTCCCGGTTGGAGACTCTTGAGTGACCGTCATTTATTCCATTTGTTACCAGGCCGTTATACCAGTTGCCGCCTCGCATTCCCCTATACGGCTTGCCGTCGGGCATAGCAGAGCCGGTATCCGGGCCTCTGGGGTTAAGGGAAGGGCTTACACTGTAATAATTCGTTCCATACCAATCATTTATATACTCCCAAACATTGCCCTGCATATCGTATAAACCAAACCCATTAATTCCGTCGGAGGTCTGGTAACTCACCGCGTTTCCCGGCCAGTTGTATTCAGTCTTTAGTTTCAGCTTCCCGTCATAGAACCCTGCAGGAGTGGTATTTGGATACGCACCAGGCTCATAAGGGTCCCCGGAACCTGGTAAATTCATTGCAGTAATGTCTATTGCATTTCCAAGTGTGTAGTTGAAATAGGGGTTTGTATGCCCACCTCTGGCTGAGTATTCCCTTTCGGCTTCCGTCGGAAGGCGATATCCCGTCTTTGTAAAATCACAGCTCTGGGTGTTAAGAGTGTAACATTCCTGAAGCCCATTCCGGAGACTCAACCAATTGCAGTATGCAAGAATGCCGTACCATATAACTCCTACCACCGGGTGATTTGTTCTGAAATCAACAATCGTGAATGCTTTACCGTCAAACGATATGCTATACGGGGAGGAATACTGATTCGTAAAGCAAATACTGTCGGGAGTTCCGGTGCTGTAAACAATACCGTTTTTCACTTCGATTGTCCCGGCAAGGATGGATGCGTTCAGAAACGCAAGAAATTGCTGGTTGGTTATCCCGGTTTTTGTCATATAAAAGGAATCAAGAGTTACGATATGAATCGGCAATTCATCACTTGGATGTGACGGATCAACAAAACCAAAATGATCACCCATTGCAAAAGAGCCACCCGGAATCGGAACATCAATAATATTCAGATCGCGATTGTCCATTCCTCCGCGAACCAGTAACACATTTTCCTTAACTGTTTTGTCATTGTAGGATACAATTCCATAATCGACATTCATATCCCATGCAACGGTTGTAGTATTTATCATGGTTGTTGAAGACCAGAAACTTCCGGAAAGCGCATTAATGAAGTAATCGTTATTTATCGATGGCTTGCATAATTTTTCATCATTGAGTGACTGCAGCTCCTTCACATTCGGCACCCGCCAATCGGATTTCCCTGCCAGGGAGAGTGAGCTGGCATATTCAAGTGCTTCTTCCCAACTCATTGTAACAGAAGATTGGATTTTCTGCCAGGTCAATCCCGTATAATTATCTCTTATTGTCCCGTTGCCGTTATCCGTAAAATGAGTTACAGAAAATGTTGTTGAAAAAAGGTTACGTACTGCTCTGACATGAAACTTTTTCGCTCCTCCTGCGCTCACAGTTTCTGACTTTGGATGAGGGCCAACGCCGCCGCCCGCATTTACCACCCATATCTTTGTTGTATCATCTATCCTGCGCTCGCTGCCCCACCAATACTCAGCCGTGGACTTTGTGAAGAATACTGTATTCAGTGCCGGATTAAGGTTGCTGTAATTATTAATGCTGAACAACTCGTGGCATGTTGGAAGCCGCCAGTCTGTATATCCTCCCACTGCCAGGCTCTTAACATAAGCGGACGCACTTTCAAAAGTCATTTCCCCTCCGTCAGTTTTCTGCCACATAAGTCCGGTAACATTATCGGTGATTGTTCCGTCTCCGTTATCAATAAGCGACGGCGGATTGATCTGGAAGTCCGCATCCTCACCCTTGGTTGCAGTGAAGCTTCCTGTTTGCCCTGAATCGGGCAGCTTGAAGGGAAGAAGCTTTTGGGGAAATATTCCTTGGCAGGACAGCACCCAAATAACCGCCGCTAAAATTATTCTGTTCATTAAAATTCTCATTTTATTTCCATTGAACTCTGTTATTTAAGAACCGTCATTTTTATAGCTTTTGCATTTCCGCCGGCAGCAATCCGGCAAATATAGACACCGCTGGAAAGTGAAAGCCTTTGCGAGTTAAATGAAACGGTATACGTACCCGCTTGTTGATACTCATCAACAAGTGTTACTATTTCGCGACCGAGAACATCAAACACTTTTAATTGAACATTCGCTCCAATCGGAGTAGCATACCTAATGGTGGTTTCAGGATTAAACGGATTGGGATAGTTCTGATGGAGCACAAAGCCTTTATGCGCCGGGTTGAACTCTGTTACACTTGCGGCCGTGCCCGATCTGGTAAGTGTATATGTGTGACTAATATCGCCATTGTGCCTTGAGCCATTCTCTTCAGTCGGGAGATAGGTTCTGATGTATTCAACCCTGGCTGTTGTATCGGTCATAGTAACCAACAGGTAGCCCCGATTAGGGAGAATTGTGCCGTTAACATAACCATACTGTGCGGCAGAAAGACTGGTAAAGCTTTTAAGTGAAGGTTGAGGCACTTCCTGGTACACTATGCCATCTTTATCCTGCTTCCCGTAAAAGTGGTCGTGACCATGGAAATAAATAGATGCATTGTTTTCCATTAGCAGTGTGTGGATTGGTTTTTCCCAACCTGTCCGGTATGAGTCAAATCCCCAGGTGGAATCTAAATTATGCCCGCCCATTTCGAAGAAATCCACAAACTCAGAGCCGCCACGGGCATCTGTTCCGTTTCCGCCAACGAGTTGATGACAAAACACAAATTTGAATTTTGCCTTATTTTTTGTGAGCGTTTTTTTCAGCCAATTGTACTGATCAGCACCAAGCGTCCATCCCCACCCGGGTTTGCTCTTGGTGTACCAGTATGGGTCAAGCACAATGAACAATGCATTCCCCCATTCCCAGGCATAGTAGTTTTGACGTAAACCCACAAAGGGTTCACTCACCGTATTGCCTGTATAAAAAGAATCAGGCTCCGGATTGGGGAAATAGGTCTTCCGCAAATTACTGTTCCATACTGGAGTACAGTTTGCGGTATTGTTTAAAAGCCAGCCAAGTTCGCCATCATGATTGCCCTGCACAAGATAGAGCGGCACGGAATGACAGACAATATCGAAATATGATCTAAGTAACAAATGACGTTTGGTTATTTCCAACAGATTTTGCGTTGGCAATTTCTCTGACATGAACGTATCACCAAGATCAAGGAGAAAGTCAGGATCCTTAAGCAAAATATTCTGGAGCGTTACTGCATATACGGCAGGATTGGAATTGGTATCCAGGTGCGGGTCAGCTTGCACTGCGAAGGTGTATGAGCTGCCTGATGGCCTTTGTGTGTGAAAGCTATGGCTGCTCCTGCTCAGGTATGTTGTTTGCCCCACTTCACGGTATCTCATTCGATAGCAGTATTTGGTATCTGCTTTTAGGTTGTCAAGAAGGAATACTGCCGGAATGCTGTCAATACAGCGTTGAACACCGGTCTGCATTATATAAGAAACCGAATCGGTCCCGTACTCAAAATACATATCCAGATCCCTATTGGCACAGGCATTTATTGTGATGGAATGTGCCGTAGGCCTGCTGAGAAGTTCATTGCAAATAAATTGCAGCGTGTCGTTTGTGGTTTGCAAGCTACCTGAAAAGCCGTAACCGGATAGTGTCAGAAACAACAAAACAACTATTTGGGTGATATTTTTCATTTACTTGTACGCCATACTTATTTAATAAAAATTGCTTTTTGGCTAAGGACGCCTGCATGCGATCTTAATTGATAGAAAAAGACACCAGAGGCTTTTGTTGTTCCCAATGCACCAGTGCCCGGCACTGAAAATTTCGCGGTGTAAGAACCTGGTGCTTTATGTCCATCGACAAGAACAGCCACTTCCCGCCCCAGAATATCAAATACTTTTAGCGTAACAATTCCTGCCTCTGCAATTGAATTTTGAATCTCCGTGCCCGGATTAAAAGGATTCGGATGGTTTTGTTCAAGCCTGATTGATTTTGTTCCCGAATTGTATTTTTTAATGCCTAAAACCCGTGGGGCCACCGTATAGGAAAAAGCAACCGAGCCATTCCGCTGCGTTGCACTGGTATCGCGCGGGAGATATGACCGGATATACTCCACCTTTGCCTCAGTGGGCGCCACCGTTACCACTAAAGTTCCGGTTCCGTTAAGCTGGTTACTGGAATAAGCATCGGCATTAGCAAGCATTCCAATCATATATGTTGAATCACTTGGCATGGGAACTTCCTGATAAACCAATCCATCCAACATTTCCTGCGCAAAGAGATGGTCGTGTCCCTGGAAAAAAATATTCACACCATTATTTACCATTAGCTGATGAATTGGCATCGCCCAACCCGACCGGTTTGCTCCAAAGCCCCATGTTGTCCCATTGTTTCCATATCCACCCCACTCGAACAACTTGGCCATAATTATTCCACCTCGTCCCTGGCCTCTGATGTGATGAGCAAATACGAATTTATATTTAGCAGCGCTGTTCTCCAAAGTTTGCTTAAACCAAGTGTATTGCTTCTCGCCCAGAGTCCAATCCCATCCTTCAGGTTTATCGTTTGCAATACCGCTGCGGTATGTGTCAAGCACCACAAACAAGGCATCGCCCCATTCCCATGTATAATAGTTTTCCGGATATCCCATTCCAAAGTTCTCGACAGCCGTGTTCCCGGTATAAAAAGCATCCGGGTAAGGGTTGGCATAGTAATATTTTCTTGCCAGAGTAGCATAAACTGCCATATTATCGGGAGGGGTTTGCAAGAGGTAATATCCGCTTTCTCCTTCATGATTCCCCAGGCAAAAGAAAAAGTGAGACGAATGACAAACCATTCCTATGTAGGGCATAAAATTAAGATGCAACTGCATCATTTCCTGCTGCATGATAGTTGTGGGCTGATGATCGTCGCCAAATGTATCACCAAGATCAAGAACGAAATCCGGCCTTGCATTCTGCAGATTCAGCATGGTCACCTTCATCATTACGGGAATGCCTTTTTTATCATACAGATGAGAATCTGCTGTTATCCCGAATTTGAAGGTGCTTCCCTTCGATCTTTGCGTGGTGAATGTAAACTCCTGCCCGGAAACAAACTGACTTGCACCGTTTTCCTTATAGCCAAGCCTGTAATAATAGCGCGTGTCAGGGGAAAGATCGTTCATCAGCATTTTTACCGGAACATTTGCAATGGTGGCTATTGTTGGGGTTTGACTTACATAGGTAGCAGAAACCGTTCCATATTCTACATATAGTTGCAGTATTTTTTTTGGAACAACTGTGATAGTTACGGATCTATCTGTTGGGCGACTAAGTATTGGATCAGTAACAAACAGTGAGGAGTCCGCAACAGCAGATTGGGTATAACAAAAATGCATCATCATCGCCATGCAGAGTATACGCAAAACATCCTGCATAAAAACAAGCCTCATCCAATTCCACATAATAAAATTCAATTCATAAGGTTGGACGACAATTTGTGGCTTAACTTGCGGAACTGTTTTTAAAGGCCCTCTATATTTTAAACGATAAAAGCCTTTCAATACCGGACATGGGATTGAAAGGCTCTTTAGTTGTTGTTTTGTTTACAATAACTATCGGTTTCTCTTCGCAAGCATTCGTTCAAATTCTGTTTTTTGTTCACGGTTGAGTATTTTCATAATCGCGTCATCTTCTTCATGCCGTATCTTCTGTTTCTCCGCTTCAATTACACCTGGGTCAGGATCACGCAACGCCCTTAATTTTGCAGCTTTAGCATGTGAAGTATTAAAGATATTCCTGGCCTGCTCCATTTGTTCAGGGGAAAGCGATAGCCTCTTAGCATATTTCTCCAGTTTTTCCTCACGGGAAGGAGGTCCTTGCCGGTCATCAGGGCGAATTCGCTCGTTATCCTGTTCAGCGGCACTGTTCTTTTCAAACGTTTTAACAGCTTCTCGGAGAGGTTTAGGCTCGGGGTTATCGACAGGTTTTTTCTTTCCAAATACTTCTTTCAACACCGGCTGAAGTTTGTCTTTTTGCCCGGCGTCGCATATTTGTACCAGACTTCGAAAATGTTCAAAACGAATGACTTCAATTTTGGATTGCAGTGTTCCAATTCTGGAAGCAGCTGAATCCACAAATTTTTTATCGGGATTGGTTTTGAAAATTTCATCAGCAATACGAAGTTTCAAACTGTTCAGCTCATCATTGAGCTCCTTGGTCTTCGTCTGAAAATCACTTCGCATATCCTGATATTGCTGCGTCTGATCACCGGAAAGTCCAATTTCTTTTTGAATCAATTTTACCGAATTATCAGGCGGAATTGCATTGTCAACGACCTTGGGAACATTTCCATTGTTCGATTGCACCCAAATAATGGCCAAGGTAACCATATTGAGCACAACCAGCACTGCTATTACCCAACTGATGAATTTATTCTGTTTTATTAGGTCCATTTTGTTATTCCGCTAAAAATCTGTCTGCGTGGTATTATAATCCCTACTAAGAGAATAAACAAGAGCGCTGCGGGAATCCTGTCTGCTGCTGCTTAAAAAGTGAATGGCCGTAATAATGTTGAGGATAATTATAAACGCGAGTCCGATTGGCTTCAACTGCAGATTGGCGAAAAATCGCTTCTGGCCCTTGGAAGCTTCAGGCGCCAGACCTGCTTCTATGCGCGTGAATAAAAATGGCGAGGGAGGAAGTTTTGGGAGATCATCCAAAACATTTAGTGTCTTTCCCACTTCGCTCTCAATTAGCTTATTTTTTTCCATAGTATTGTCACATCCGGTTACTGATGCGTTTTATAATAGTTGTAAAGTTTTTTCTTCAAATTTGATTTTGCCCTGAAAATCAACGACTCCACAGAAGGTATCGTAGTACCTAATATCTCAGCAATTTCTTGATAGCTTAACTCATCATACTTACTTAAAGTAAAAGCCACATTTTGATTATCAGACAATGAACTGACAGCATCAGAAAGCACCTGCACACGTTCCGCATTTTCCAATAATCTTTGCGGGTTTTGCCCATCCGAGGAGAAATCCCTTTCGTCAGCTTCTGTATTCGAAAATATGCTTTTAAGAAACACCCGCCGTTTCTGCCTTTTCAAGCTTTTCAAATGGTCTAGTGACTTTGAAATTGCTATCCGATAGAGCCACGTTGAGAATTTTGATTCGGCCCTGAAGGTGTTTATGGACTTGTAAACTTCAATTAACACCTCCTGTGTCAGGTCTTCGGCAGTTTCTTTGCTCTTAACAAATCTGAAACAGCAATTCAAAATGGAAGGGTGATATTGGTCAAAAATCAACCTGAACGCGCTATAGTCTCCATTTTTTAGCCGACTTATGAGCTCAGTTTCTTCCATTACTTCTCTGTTCTTATTCTATTGGACGACTTTACCGTTCAATACTTGCGCATCATAGAAAATATATCTCTCTATTGCAAATTAGCACATAATTGGGATACTATTCAAGGAGGTACAGAAGGTAAAAGCAGTGATGCCTACCCGTGGGGAGTGAAATAAAGTGGGAAAATCGTTCAAACGGTGTTGCGATAGTTGCCGGGGGAGCAAACGAGGACACACAATGCAAATACTGCATGTTTCTGCCTGGCATAGAGAGGTTCAATGGTAATGATAACCGGTCCCAATACCAATAAGCAACTAGAAATAGAATTTTCCGGTCACCTGATGACCTTTTGCCCAGGTACGTAGCGGACCCGAGCAAAAGACCATTATCTTGTATTAGGCTCTACTCCGCGCGCAGGAACTCCCCGTCGACAATCATTAACTTCACTCTCTCTTGCGTTATTGACCTGTGTGAGCTTAATTCATCAGACACGACATAGGTCATTCCTTCAGTAAGAACGAACTTCTCTCCGGTTTGCAATTCGCTTTCCAGACGGCCTTCGAGACAGTGAACGATGTGCCCTTTACGGCACCAGTGATCTGCAAGGTACCCCTCAGAATATTCTACAATTCTGATCCGAAGTCCCGGCAGTTGAACTGTTTGCCAGTATGCTATTCCCGTTTCGCCCTTATATTCAGTTTTGGGAACCTGTGTCCAATCAATCGTTTGAAACGGGATGCTTTGCTTTGTCATTATTCTTTCTCTTAAATAGCTTACGGAATGAAAAATCGTCCAATAAGGTATAAACTACGGGCACAATCAGCAATGTTAAAAATGTGGAAGTGATGATACCACCAATCACTGCCTGTCCCATTGGCTTGCGGAATTCAGAGCCTTCACCAAAAGAAAAAGCAACCGGCATCATACCAAAGATCATGGCAAAGCTGGTCATAAGAATGGGGCGCAGCCTTGTGGGGCCAGCCTGCAATAATGCATCTAGCCTTGACAAACCTCTGCTTCTCAGCGTGTTCGTATAATCCACAAGCAGAATTCCATTTTTGGTCACAAGTCCCATTAACATGATAATTCCAATCATTGACATGACCGATACCGTGCTTCCAAATATAAACAGGAATAGTGCCGCGCCAACCAAAGACATGGGAAGTGCAAGCATAATGGAAAACGGGTGCACAAAACTCTCGAACTGTGCGGCCAAAACGATATAAACAAAAACAATGGCCAATAAAAGGGAAAGAAGAATGTTAAAAAACGATTCTGCCTGTTCTTTACCTTCACCGACGACCTCGATACTGTAACCGGGCTCGAGAGAAATGCTTTTTATTTTCTGTGAAATATCTGCTATCACCTCGCCGCTTGTTCTGCCGAGCACGTTGCAGTCAACCCGAATTTCTTTTTGCCTTGCATAACGGTTTATCTGAGAAGGTCCAACCGCATTTTCAATGGAAGCGAAATCACTTAAGGGAACCAGGAACTCATTTCCATTAAGCAGTTTTTTATTGCTCTTGAAAGTCAAGGCAGTTATATCACTAACCTCCGTACGATTTTCTTTCTGCAATTTGACTCGCACGTCTATCTGCTCATCACCCACCTGATATTGAGTTGCCACATAGCCGTCAACCATAGAGCGAACGCCAGATGCAACCTGAAGAGGGTTGATCGCCAGATCGTTTGCCTTTGCCCGGTCTATCTGCACACGGGCTTCGGGTTTGGACTGCTCAAGACTGTTATCCGCATCAACTGACCCGGGAGTTGTCTTCATAATTTTTTCCACCTGCGCTGCTATTGCCTGAAGTTTAGCCAAACTTTCACCACGCACACTGAACACAACAGGTTTTTCACTGCCTCCGGGCCCACCTTGAAGAAGAAAACTGAATTTGGCACCGGCAACTGATTTGGTAAACTCGCGCGTTTGTGCCATCATTTCAGATACTGAATACTTTCTTTCTTTTCTGGGCACCGTTTTCACAAATATTTTTGCCTTTGTGACCGGATCATTTGCCCCGCCAATGGTAGTCAGCAGATTTTTCACTTCCGATCGTCCCCGTAAATATTTTTCCACTTTAGCACAGAGAGCGCTGGTTTGCTCCAGCGAACTGCCTGGAGCTGCTTTAATAATAACATAATACTCAGATTCGTCCGTTTCAGGGAAAAACTCCGAGCCCAACTGTCCCAATAGCATGAAGCTTCCTATAAAAATGAGTATCGAGACAAGGATAACCGTTCCCCTGTGCACCAGTGACCAGCGTAGCATACGCTGATAACCTTTGCTCATGGATTCGAACATCATGTTGAATTTATATAACGCACGGTGCAGAATATCTTTCTTCTCGGCAAGATCCTCATCTTCCTTGCTTAACCAACGGGCTGACAGCATGGGGGTTAAAGTGAAGGCGACAAACAACGACACCATAACCGCAACCGATATGGTCATTCCAAACTGATAAAAAAACCGTCCCACGATGCCGGGCATGAATGCCACCGGAACAAACACGGCTACAACGGTAAACGTGGTGGCCATAACCGCCAAACCGATTTCATCCGATGCGTCCTTCGCCGCTTCCATGGGAGTCTTTCCCATCATCATGTGCCGGTATATATTCTCGATAACTACAATAGCGTCATCAATAAGCAAACCAACCGCCAATGAAAGCGCAAGCAACGACATCATGTTCAGTGTGAATTTAAGGGCAAACATCATGATGAAGCTGGCGATGATTGACGAAGGTAACGCAAGGGCGCTGATGATGGTTGCACGCATGTTTGCCAGAAAGAGATAGATGACAATTATGGCAAGAAGACCACCATATAAAATATCAAACAGAACATCGTTGATTGAATCTTTTATGAAGATACTGTTATCCTGCGCCACAATGATAGCCATGTCTTTTGGCAGTTCCTTGCGCAACTCTTCAATCTGTTTATTAACCTGTTTTGCAACATCAACAGTATTGCTGCCTGATTGCTTGATAAGATTTAGACCAACTGCTTCATTCCCGTTGAGACGGGTGAGACTGGTTTGTTCCTTTACTCCGTCAACCACAGTACCAATATCCCTCAAGTAGATTGGCTGCCCTTTGGGATTTGCAATAACTACCTGCTCAAAATCCTTAACGTCTTTGAACTTGGCATTGGTACGCAGCAGAACCTGCCGGGAGTCTTTTATCAAATTGCCACCGGGAATTTCGACATTGGCTGACGCCACGCCTTGGATCACATCGGTAATGCTGAGTTTATAGGCAGCCAGTTTGTCGGCGTCAATATTAAGATTGACTTCCCGCTCTGCGCCGCCGATCAGATCGATATTGCCAACACCTGGAATATTTTCCAGACGTTTTTTTATGGTATTCTTCACTATCTCGGTTATGTCTTTTTGGCTCCTGGCGCCCGAAACAGCCAAAGACATGATCGGCAGGCTTGCCTGATCATAGCGCTGAATAACCGGGTCTTTTATTTCAGTTGGAAGGTTTGCCCTGATAGCGGCAACTTTTTCGCGCACATCCTGCGCCGCTGCTTTTCCATCCACTTCAAGTTTGAATGCAATAACTACCAAAGAAACGTTTTCCTGTGAGGTCGACTGCATGAAGTCGATACCGCTTACAGTATTGATTGCATCTTCAATTTTTTTGGTCACGTCGGTTTCAATCTGTTCCGGTCCCGCACCCGGCAGAACCGTCGTCACTATCACATAGGGAATATCAACATCGGGATACAGGTCAACATTCAACTTTACAAAAGAAAACATTCCCAGCACCACCAACGCCATGATCATCATTGTAGCGAAGACAGGACGGCGTATTGATACATCAGCTAATTTCATGAGGGTTCTCTGCTTTCCTTTTACTTTGTCTGATTGCGAACCGGTGTACCGTTTTGGAGCTCATTTGCTCCGATCACGATAAGGGCTTCACCGTCCTTGACTCCACTGAGTACTTCGATCTGCATACCGTCACTCAGACCGGATTGAATTTTTCGTTCAACTGCTTTCCCGTTTTCAACAACATAGACCAACTTGTCTGTTCCGCGCAACACAACCGCTGAAACGGGAATTGTTACAATATCCTTTTTGGAGTCCAGCACTGAAGACACTTTGCAAAACATTCCTGGGCGCAACCATCTGTCCGATGTGTTCTGCAGTGATGCTTTCACTTCAAAGGCCCGCGACTGGTCGTCAGCAGAACTTGCAACCTGATTGATGGTACCGGTCACTTTCAGGTCAGGTCGTGCTTCATTAGTAATGGTAACTTGTTTACCAATTGACAGTTTTGCCGCATCAGCATCTCCGGCGTTAAAAATAGCTTTCAAAGAACCAATTTTCGCTATAGTCATCAAGGGCATCATCGGATTTGCATTATCGCCTATCCGCACGTTAATGGCGGTAACAATACCTGAAATTGGTGCAGGGAGTTCAACCATACTTCTGGCCGCATCAAAATTTGCCTTTGCAATGCTGCATTGGGTCTGCGCGCCATCATGCATCTGTTGCGAAATAGCACCTTCCTGCAACAGTGCTTTCATTCTCTCCAGATCCTTGGCTGCATTTTTATAGGCTGCTTCAGCCTGTAAATACTGTGATGTCGGGCCTGCCTTATCAAGAGTGACAAGCACTTCACCTGCATGTACTGTCTGACCAACCTTGCAGCGTATAGAGGTTATCCGCTCGGCAAGCTTTGCTGTTAGGTTGGCCTGCTCCTCACCCTCAAGAGTTGCAGTAAATGATTTGGTTATGGTAAGGTCACCTTTGATGATCTGCTGTATGCTGACAGCAACGGTATCTGCTCCTGATTGATTCTTTGGCGTTGCATCTTCTTTCCCCTTACAGCCTGCAGCAAGCAGGACAAAACCCAGAAACATTATTGAGATACTAATTGATTTCATGATAATTTCCTTTTACAAATTCTTTGGTTCAAACGTGATAACGAGTTTATTTTGCCTGATAATCTTTACTGACAGCATATTCCCAATCTGCTTTAGCTGTCAGGTAATCGTAAATTGCCTGCGAATAATTGGTGCGGGCTGCAAGCAGAGCGGTTTCGGTATCTATAATCTCAAGCTGTGTTCCCACGCCGCTTTTATATCTGGTTTGAGCAATAGCTGCAGTTTTTTCCGCCTGTTTCAGGTTCTCTTTTTGCGCTTCAATTCTTTTTTTTGCCTCAACCATTTTCATTTTTGATTGTTGGGTCTGCAGCACCAAACCGTCCTGCAATTTCTGCCGGGCAAAAGCCACTTTATCTATGTCTATTCTAACCTGTTCAATCCTTGCTCCTCGTTTGAATCCATCAAATATGTTATAGGAAAGCTGCAGGCCCACCATGAAGGATTCCGCCCATTTATAGTTGCTCCAATTGAATGTATTGTCTTGGGTTTGCCATTGATATTGACCAAAAGCAGCAAGGGTCGGGTAGTATTCTGACCGTTCAATCATAAGATTTTTCCCCAGCAGAGATTCATTGATCTTCAGTTGCTCAACCAGCGGACTGTTTGCTATGGCACCTTCACTATAGTCATCGATTGTTGTTTGCGACAGTTCTTCAAACTTGAATTCGCCTTTAACCTCAAGTTCTTTTTTGGCATCAATTGCAAGAATGGTCTTTAGATAATTTTTGGCAAGCTGATAGTTGTTTTCCATTTGAATGAGCATAGGCTGCACATTGGCACGCTGCACTTCAGAGCGGAGATAGTCATATTCAGAAGCAACCCCTTGTTTATAGAGGGCTTCAACATTTTTATAATTCGCATCGGCTGATTCGAAACTCTTCCTGCTTACATCAAGAAGTTCCCTCATCAATAAAATATTAAGAAATGCTTTCTTCACGTTGAGTACAACTTCGTTCCTGGTCGCTTTCAGTCCGGTGCGTGAATAAGAGGCAAACTCATCCGCGATCTTAATTGCGGTGTTCACCTTCTGATTATAGATAGTCTGTGCCAGGCTCAGTGTTCCTGTATAACTGTTCTTTGAACCAAGTTCAATTGTTGCAGTACTTGAAGTAGGATTCAGCATAGGTGTATTCGGCGGAATGAACATCACAGGCATTTTTATATACCGTGAATAATTAGCGCCGAAGGAAAGACCAGGATAGGCATTGGAATAAGCCTCGTTTATCTGCTCCTCAGCCTTCTTCGTATCCTGAATTCCCATTTTGATATCCCAGTTGCTCTCAAGTGCTATCTTAAGTGCATCATCGAGTGTGAGTGTTATTTTATCATTTGGAGTTTGGGCGACTGCCGACAATGATAATAGTAAAATGAATAAAAGCGTTTTGCAATTGGTCTTCTTCCCATAACGGAAGAGAAAAGGGTTAAACTGTTGTGTTTTTATATAATTAAGCATTTCTCCGATAAGTTCTCGCCCAAAATTAGGAATAATACTGCATACACTGAAATGAAATTTGATAATCGGCAGATATTGGACTTGAGTGGAGCAAGAAAAAACCCGGGTGGCAGAAAGTGGATGAGCGGTAAACTTTGAAATTGGAGCGAAATGCAGTAATACCAGTGGAATGCGCACGTTTCCATCTCTAATGCAATTTCAAAGTATTTTACTAAACAGGAATACTAACCGGAAAGAGATTTGTCATTTCTCCAACCTGGCACTAATTGCGTATGTCAATTATTTTGCCAGTTCAGCATTGTGAGATTAAGATTACAGTATCATGATTGTCAGGATAAGTATGTTTAGCGTGAGCTATGCCTGATTAAAGTAATCTGACCTCAAATTGTTTTTCTGAACTCCAGGTTATTGTTGAAAAAACCAGGGTTTCTTTGAACTTTACCCGTACTTTTTTCTCAAGCATGCTCATTTACTCATTGAAAAACAATACTCAAAGCACTATCTTATAACAATAATTAATAAAAGTTAATTCACCGATGCCCGATTCGAAAACGTTACCGTATCTTATAGACCTGCTTGATGATCCGTCAGATGAAATTCGCAGTACCATTCTGAAGGAACTTGAGCGTTACGGATTAACCCTGGAAGATGAAATCCATAATATGGATATTCGGCTGGATCAGGAACGCCGGTTATTGCTTGACGATCTGTTCGAGAAAAACGACAGGATCTGGCTAAAGCGGATTTGGCCCAGCATCGCGGACATTGAAGATGATAACCAGAAACTTGAAACGGGGTTACGATATATTTGTGATTTTCAAAATGGCAGATTTTATTCCCGCAAGCTCTCCCCAATGCTCGATTCTCTTGCAGCAGAATACGGGTCATTTCACGGAGAAGCCGATCATTTTCAGTTGATCCATTTTTTGATGCACCAGAAGAATCTGAAAGGGGCCGAACATGATTATTACAACCCACTTAACAGTAATCTGGTTTATGTGATGGAAAAAGGATTTGGCATCCCGATAAGCCTTTCATCAATACTCATTCTGGTTGGCAAACGCATAGGTCTCCATTTTGAAGGCTGCAATTTCCCTGGGCATTTTCTCACACGTTTCACCAATCCGGAAGACAATGAAATTGTTCTGGTAGATTGCTATAACAATGGCCAGTTGATATATGAATCAGATATAGATACCCTTGAAAAAGAAACCTTCCGTCATTTGATTGAAGTAGCATATGATAAAGCTACCGCAATCTCAATGCTTAAAAGGGTATTGGGAAACCTTGCAAACGCCTATAAAAAGAACGGCGACGTCACCAATAATGAGTTCTTTGAAGCACTGCTGAATATCTCCTAAATACACCCGCCATTCTCCTGTTTTATGCAGGCACCCAGTGTTTTTATTGCTGCAGAGCTTCTATTGCATTTATAATGTTTTTCGCATGGTATCGGGAATTCTCAATAAACAATTTCCCGGTTTCCATTCCAGCGCATACCACACCTGCCAGAAACAGCCCAGTTACCTTTGTTTCAAACGTTTCTTTGTCAAATTGAGGAGTCTTCGCTTCCGTATTATCGAAGGTGACACCACAGCGTGAAAGGAAACCAAAATCCGGCTGATACCCCGTCATTGCAAACACGAAATCATTTTCCACAATTTCCATTCCCTTTGGTGTTTGCACTACAATTTCTTTCTCGCGTATTTCCATTACGTTGGAATTGAAAAAGGTTTTGATCTCTCCTTCAGCGATACGGTTTTCAATGTCAGGACGAACCCAATACTTAACTCCCTTATCCAGTGTTTCTTTTTTGAGAATTAACGTGACTTCTGCTCCTTTGCGAAACGTTTCAAGTGCAACATCGACAGCCGAATTACCGCCGCCAATGACAGCAACTTTAGTGTCAGCATAGGGATGTGCTTCCCTGTAATAATGGAGCGTCTTTGACAATTCTTCACCGGGAATGTGCAGCAAATTTGGAATGCCATAAAACCCCGTTGCAATAATCGCAAACCGGGATCTGTACTCCTGCTTTTCGCTGGTAACCATAAACCCCAAATCATTTTTGGTGACTGCAATAACAGGCTCATATTGCCTGATGTTAAGATGCCAGGACAATTTTACACGACGATAATACTCAAGCGCTTCAGCTCGTGTAGGCTTGCTTCCCAATGACATAAACGGGATATTCCCCACTTCAAGGCGGTCCGAAGTTGAAAAGAATGTCATGTTCACAGGGTAATGGAACAATGAATTCACAAGGCAACCTTTTTCCAGCACTACATACGTGTAGCCCTTTTTCTCTGCTTCAATCGCGCAGGCAATGCCGATGGGGCCTGCACCTGTGATAATTAAATCGAATGTATTTTCCATAAACTGATCTCTTCGTATTTGCTGTTTTTATAAATGTCTGCAATTAGCCCCGGTTATGAAATTGAGCTAAAGTCGCACTCTTGCGGAGTTGATTTTCAGACTGTTTTAAAAATTGCCTCACATAAAAAGCAATATTTGGGATACTTCGTTTTTATCCCAAATAATGAAGATTTCTCTTCACATTGAATAATGCCCCACTGTCATGAAGGCGCGGGATCACAACGACAGGTCCGGGAGTTTTTAAAGCAATCATTTACAAACGTTGTTGTACATTAAGTTACTATTGTTTTGCATTTTTACGTAATCATTGCATGCCAAAGCGTATAAAAGCAACAATTTTTTCGTCGTCGTGGTAATTCCGCGTTTGCAGACTCTTGCCCAGTTAAACCTACAGTTTTCAAAAAATTAATTTGTATTATTGAATTGTGATCTGAGTGTTATAAAATTTCACTGGTGACGGTTTGCATTTGCAGTTGATTAAAATCTTTTTACTTTTCCTTCGATAATATATTGACTTCTATTACAGAACAATTTAGGGCACGAAAATGTTCACAACGCTTGACCGAAGTAACTACCTCAAAGGATTATTGATTCTGGCTCGCCAGGATAGACACCTTGTTGACAATGAACGTGAAATCATTCGCGATGTTGCAAAAAAATTTGGATTCAGCAGGGATTTTTACGAGGACACTCTCCGCGACCTGATGTCCAATAAATATATCAAAGATGATCCATTTAAGTTTTCATCACGAGAAGTGGCAGAATCGTTCCTAACTGATGGATTTGCTCTTGCCCTGAGTGACGACAAACTAGACACAACCGAACTGACCTGGTTGCAGAAAATTGCCTCTTTGAACGAGATCACCGATGAACAGTTCAGACAACTGCTTAATGAGTTCACTAAATCGAAGCACGAAGAGCGGTTGGTGAATTAAAAAGCAGACGTAACCGGACTGTAGATATTATGCTCACCATAGGGGCTCAGGATTTTGAGCCCCTACATTTCATGCATCCATACATTTCGTACATAGATACATCACGCACGCCATACGCAAATTACACCAAGATGAAGTTTGCCTTCTACGATGTCACCAAGGGAGTCATTTGTAGTATAATCTCACAATTAGAAGCTTTAAATAAATCTCAAGAGAGCTGAATTCCAGGCTGAATGGATTATACGACGGGAAATAGTACTTCTCAGGAAAACAGATACCCATTTTACCAAATTACTTCAAAATTGTGTTGAATATTGCAACATGTCGCTGTATAAAATTTCAACACTTCAAAAACTTGGTTTTCGCTCCCTTTTAGCACTTCCGCTCGTTTTTGCTGAATTACTCAACAGCACTATAGTTGAATAACCTTACACTTTCCAAGACCTGATCTTCGCCCGGGAAATGCAAATTTACCGTAAATGCTTATAAAATAACAAATTAGCGTATTCCAAATAAATGTGGTACGCTGTTTGCAATACTAAGTGAAAGAATTTGTTCATTATTTTACATTATCCTGGAGACTTATCATGGTACCCGTACTCGCTCTCTTAACATTTGTTGCATTTTTAGTAGTTGATTACTTTGTGTTAAAATCACAAAAGAAGGAACATCCTGCTTTCGCTACTTTTTCCGTTTTCAATAAAAGCAGTTTGGCAATCCCCATGCAGTACCTGCTTTCAAAAGGTCATCTCTGGCTGAAAGCAGTCAAAGAGAACGAATATAAAGTCGGCATCGACGAATTTATCCTTAAAGCGTTCAAAAAAATTCAACTGGTTAACTTCGTAGCCGAAGGTTCAGAAGTTAAAAAAGGCGACGTGCTTTTCAGCGGTAAAGTCGGTGACAGCTTATTGAACTTCCACTCCCCCGTTGATGGTGTTGTTTCTATGGTAAACAAGAACATCATGGGCCGCAACATTGAAAACCCATACGAAGATGATTGGGGAGTGACCATTGCTCCGAAAAAATCTTCATTTGAGGCAGCCGCACTCGCAACAAAAGAAAAATCCGTTCAATGGCTTGAGTCAGAACTTAACCGTCTAAAAGATTTCTTAATGCTGCACACTGCTGATCCAGAACTCGCGGGCCTTACCATGGCCGACGGCGGCAATATTGTTGAAGGTATCGCTCATAACTTCAACGAAAACACACTTCAGGCTTTTGAAAAAGAATTTCTTTCATTGTAATTATTGGATACTGATAAAATGATTAAGCAAAAAGGACTCCTGTTTGATTCAACCTTATGCATATCGTGTGGGGCATGCTATACAGCATGTAAAGAAGAAAACAAATTACCAAAGACTGCCGATGATCCATTCCGGGATCATCTTTCAGCGGATACGTATACTGTTCTCGAAGACCACCAGGGGAACATAACACGTAAGCTCTGCATGCATTGCCAGGAACCAACATGCGTTTCTGTATGCCCGGTAGGCGCATTCACCAAGACCAGTTTAGGTCCTGTTGTTTATGATGCACATAAATGTATTGGCTGCCGCTATTGCATGCAGGCATGCCCCCATACCATACCCAGATACGAATGGACGACTGCCTACAATCCACGTGTCCGCAAATGCATCATGTGCCCACAGCGTTTGGAAGCAGGAAAAGACACCGCGTGTGCAGAAGCTTGCCCTGTCGGTGCAACAAAATTTGGCTATCGCGATGAACTCATCACTGAAGCATTGCAACGCATTAAAGAATCACCGGATAAATATTATCCTGAAGTGTATGGAATGAAAGAAGGCGGCGGTACAAACGTCCTCATCCTTTCGGCTGTTCCTTTTGACAAGCTCGGTTTTATTACCAGTCTTCCCGCAAAACCATTACCGGAACTGACAGCTCAGGTGCTTGAAAAACTCCCGACCGTCGTTTCCGTTGGTGGCGTTTTTCTCGGGGGCATGTATTGGCTGACAAAACGGAAAAACGAACTGGCAAAGGAACAACGTGCAAAGAATGAAAGGAACACTAACTCATGAAAGCCGTAATGTTAAAATTCTCGTTTTGGAAAGTAGTTGGCGTAATAATTGTTACCGCAGGCATCTATTCAACTGTTTTCCGTTTCACGCATGGCTTGCAACCAAGCACAAATCTTTCGGACACGTTTCCCTGGGGTTTGTGGACCGGTTTTAAACTTTGGAGCGTCTGCCTTGCAGGCGGAGGGTTCACTATATGCGCCATAACACATATATTTAATATTGAGCAATTTAAACCGCTCGCGCGCCCTGCCATCCTTATGGCATTTCTTGGTTATATCCTTTTTATTCTTGCCCTGTTGTTCGATCTCGGGAAACCGATTGACATATGGCATGTGATGATCATGTGGAACCTGCACTCGGTTATGTTTGAAGTAGCCTGGTGCGTGATGCTCTATTCAACGGTGCTGTTCCTTGAATTTGCACCAGTAATTCTGGAGAGATTCAAACTTACCAGATTGATGGCAGTGTTGAAAAAGGTAAGCCTTGTTATCATGATACTTGGTGTTCTGCTTTCAACCATGCATCAGTCATCGCTCGGATCACTCTTTTTAATTGTTCCGTCAAAAATGCATCCACTGTGGTATTCACCGCTCCTGCCTGTTTATTTTTATCTGAGTGCCATAGCCACCGGTTTTGCAATGGTCATCTTCGGTTCTTATCAGAGCGCCCGTTCTTTCGGGAAAGGTCTCCAACCGGAATTGCTCTCAAAACTGGGAGTCTATTTCCTCTATTTCACCGGAGCCATTGTTCTTATTCGTTTCGGCGATTTTGCAGTTAACAATAAACTGAGATATTTGTTTCAGTCCACCCAGGAAGCTTATTCGTTCTGGCTTGAAGCATTGCTTGCATACTTCATCCCCATGATAATTTTCAGTCAACGGAAATTACGTGAAAGCAGGAAATGGCAATATCTTGGCTCGGTCATAGTGATTGGCGGTGCCATGCTGAACAGAATGAATACAAGTATTACTTCCCTGGTTGGGACCAGCAACACAAGCTATTTCCCAACCGTGTATGAAATTAGCATCACGTTGATGTTGGTGGTGCTGGGAATGTTCGCTTTCAAACTTGCAGTTGAGTATCTTCCAGTATTCGACGATTTGGTCCTTGAAAAAGAAACAGAAGAAGACACTGACGATATATCAGCTCTTACTGATGAAGCATAATTAATTACTACTCTAAACATAGAAGAGAAACCGTGGATTTTGAAAGTCTAAAGTGTATTTGGATGTCTTCCGGAGTTGTTCAATACAAACTCTGTGACAATAATTTTGATTGTGACAATTGCGCATTCGACAAGGCGCTGTGGCAAAAATCAAGATCAGCAGATTCATCATCACAGGAGAATCGAGGAATCTTCGGCCGTTTGCAGCGCAGTATTGAAGAAGATGAAAAAAGGAGCGAATGCCTTTTCATTCAAAATCATATCATCTTGCGACGGTTATATAAAAACGCCTATTTCATTGGATTCAGCAAATTCTTCTGGATGTGCTTGGAGCCATTGGAAAAAGTTACCCTGGAAATAACAAAAGGATTCATCGCTGCAGGCAGTCCGGCCATGCACATTAAACGTGGCGGATTGATTTGGGACATCGCGCTTCCTTTTGACTGTTACCTTCTCTCCTCAATGGCTAATCAGTTTCACGATTCCCAGACAGCCAACTGGCTTGGACTTCTTGAGGCCAACGAGACCGATGTTGAAGGTCATGCAAGTTCAAGCGGAAACTACCTGCATCACACAAAAGGGTTGTTAAGCACACTGGCTGCAGAAACCGCAGGACATGAGATAGGCGCTTCAATGTATGATGGCGGTGCTTTGGTGGAATCGCTTTGCGAATTACTCGGAGAAAGGGACTTCGCGTCATTCATCAAAAGGGAAATTACGCTTGGATAAAGCAAATTGCCTGCCGGCGTCTATCGTTTCATAGCTTATTTGCGAAGTCTGCCCGTCCTCTGAAGACGGGCAGACTTGTAAACCATAACTCTGCTCTGCCCAATAAGCTACAATATTGATTGTAGCCATGAATCAGCTTTATTTATTCGTATCAATAAAAGCGTTTTTTCACTTATTTTTTGGGCCATAAATGTGATTTTTGAGTGCTCTTATACATGGGCATAGTAATTCCTAAAATGTTCCCAAAATTATTCCTATCTTTAGACCCCTTATTCACAACACACGCACTGAACAGGGATAAGGAATTTCATCGCTCATTTTAACCTGGAAAGTCGCTTCGATGACAAAAAAACAGTTTTTGTTCCTGTTAACCGGATTACTGGTTTTGGGATCGCCCATTTTCGCGCAAAAAAAATTCTTATTTGATGCCACAAAGGCTGAAACAGCCGGAAATGCCGATTGGGTCATTTGTGAATCAGGCAGCACTGTCCCCCGCTATCCAACACCGGATCAGTCAACTGTTACCCAATCTACTTCGGAGACGTACTGGACCGGAGCCCTTTCATCTTGGGGCATAGACCTGGTGAAACTGGGACATAAAGTTGAATCACTCCCCAGCAGCGCCGGAATAACTTATGGAACCAACAATGCACAGGATTTGAAAAACTACGACGTTTTTATTGTTGATGAACCAAATACTGCATTCACTGCTGCCGAGAAAACCGCGATACTTTCCTTTGTACAAAACGGCGGCGGGCTATTCATGATCTCCGATCATAATAATTCGGACAGAAACAGTGACGGGTGGGATTCACCCAAGGCTTGGAATGACTTGTTAACAAATAACACCGTGAAGGCTAACCCTTTTGGCTTTTCAATAGATTTGATAACTTTTTCCGAAGACGGTACAAACGTGCTTGCTTCTTCATCAAAAGACGCTCTGATCAACGGACCACAGGGGATAGTTTCAAACATTAAAGTGAGCGCCGGAACCACTTTTACGATTAATCCTGCCGTTAACAGTTCTGTTAGGGGAGTTATTTGGAAGATGGGTGCGGCACAGGGCAATACTTCCGTATTGTGCGGGCATGCTGAATTTGGACAGGGAAGAGTTGTATTCATCGGCGACAGTTCACCTGCTGATGATGGTACCGGTGCATCAGGAAACAGTCTCTATCCAGGCTGGGCCGGCGAGGCCAACGGCGATCACCGCAAACTTCACTTGAATGGGTCCTTATGGCTGGCTAAAGTAACCGGGGTAACAACAGTTACATCAGAGCCAATCCTGGCAACTTCATTTTCTTTGAATCAGAATTACCCTAATCCGTTTAACCCGACAGCGGTTATCAGCTATCAGGTTTCGGCAAGCAGTCCGGTAATATTAAAAGTATATAATATGCTCGGAAAAGAAATAAGCACTTTGGTTAATGAAAACAAAGCTGCCGGGAATTATACAGTTGAGTTTAATGCAGCGAATTTGCCTAGCGGTATGTATGTGTACAGACTTCAGGCAGGGTCATTCAGCGAAACAAAGAAAATGGTATTGTTGAGGTAAGAGAACTCATTTTAATGCCGGGGCATAAAACATTGTGCCCCGGCGAAAATATTGTCAGTTACATCTTTGGACCGGGTTGTCCGTGCGGACCAGGCTGGTCTTGAGGTCCATGCAAACGAGGAGGAGGAAGCTGATCAAAGCATGTGCGCTGTTCATCGGTCAATAATTTCCGAACTTCCTGTTTAGCCGTATTGTGCGCCTTCATGATAGACCCCCGTAAATCAGAAATCTCATCAATAACAACATCCATGGCCTTGCCGTCAGGGTTATCTGCAATTGACAGCAACTGCAGGTGTGCCTCTTTTTCACGAATCTGTGCTTCAAGAGGAATTATTTTCTTCGTGGTGGAAATGTGTATTTTGGTCATCTTATCTGACTGGTCTTTTGTCAAACCGGGTATTGCCGGCGGCGGAAGCTGCATATCGCCACATGGGGGAGGCTGTATTCCATCTTCGTCGCCTTGACCGGCTCTTGGATGAAGTCCCTTCATATCCATACCCTGGTGACCTTTTCTAATATCCTGTTTTTTAATGCCCTGCTGAGGAGCCGTTTCCGGTTGAGCCGAGAGAGTTGTTCCGAGCAGGCAAAGTAGTAGCGCTACCATAAAGAATGCATTATATGCTTTCATGGCATTTCCTTTCTATATGTTAAGAAAATAAAGAGTAAAAAGAATCCCGCGTTGATTTATCTGTGAGGCGCGGGCATTTCCTGTTGAGGAGAAGGACCAATAAACTCATGGAAAATAGAATCGAATGTTCCGCGCTGCTCCCTTGTGCAAACAGAACGCAGAGCCGCCACATGATTAAGCGTGAGCGTATCAAGAGTGTACTCAAACTCTGCAGCTCGTTTCATCAGGGCTTGCGAAGTATGCATGTCGCCCGCGTCATTCAGAACACTGCGAAAAGCCAGGTCTTTGAGTGCGTGTAAACTATCCAGAACACCTGTTACCTTCTCCTCGTGTCTTTCACGCAATTTTCTGAACTGCTCAGCCTGAGGCTCCGACAATTGCAGCTCTTTGAGCAATTGCTGTTCTCCCAGAGGAGGCTGCGCCATCCTTCCGGCCCTCGAAGGATGCGGAGGCTGGGGTGGTTTCGTCAGCCAAAGGGTTGTTACCATCCCGATGTTTATCAGGATAAGAATGAAGACAATCCAGAGAAGCCATTTATTACTTGCCATTTTCAAAACCCGCGATCTTCTTGTTAATCTGAATAGTTATATCTTTTTCTTCCAGACCGGCATACCCGGAAGTTTGTGACAGGGGAGTTGTTTGCCTTGCGTCCATTTGCTTTATTGCAGTTTGCACCATGAAAACATTTAATAGAATCAGAAGGAAAAGAACTGCTGTAAGGGTTGCATTTCTCTGCCTTTGCTGCAATTGCACCTGCTTCTCTCTTTCAATACCCCGTAGCACCGATTCGGTTAAATCGAACCCGCTGCCGGGAAATTCGGTGTCAAGAAGCTCAATGGTGCCTTGAATGTCTTTATGAAAATGTTGCTTCATAATTGCAGCCTGGTTACTGAATGTTTATCATTTTATTTTATACTGTTATTCAGTCTTCGGGTTAGTGAAAGATTCCAAACCCGGGATCATAGTCGGAGCCGTTAAACCCGTTTTTCTTCTCCGCTCGACTTAGTAAATGCGTTATTCCGCCGTGGATTATGAAAGAGGATGCACAGAATTCAGCACTTTGTCCTTCCGTGATGTTGTCTGTGGCTTCGAACCGTTCTTCTTCCGGTTCGCTGGTTTCCGTTAATAACTGGCTCTTGCCAACCATAGTATGAGTTTGCTTAGTGTTATCGCTTTGCATAGGTGTCTCCTAGAATTTCGCACATTTTTTTCTTAGCTCGATGAATTAATGACTCCACGGAAGAAACCGAAACATTAAGGATATCGGCGATTTCCGGGTTTGAAAGGCCTTCGCATTTGCTCAAGACCAATGCTGATTGTTGCTTTTCCGGCAATTTCCCAAGCGCCCAGGTTAATTCGGCATTTCTCTCTTCATTTTCAAGAACGCCTTCGGGCCGCGTAAGATAATTCGGGTCAACAATTCGTTTAGTCACTCTTTCGAAAACCTGACGAAGTGCGAGCACCTGATGCTTTCTCTTCTTTTTCCTCATGGCATCAATAGAGCGGTTGACCGCTATTCGATAGAGCCATGTTTGGAGTTCTGCATCCCGGCGAAACGATTTAATTGAACGGAAGACTTCAATGAACACTTCCTGAGCGGCATCTTTGGCATCATCCGGATCCCGCAGGAATTTGAAACAGACCGCGAGAATCATCTTTTGATGTTCTGCCACCAGTTTTGCATATGCCTGCATGTCTCCGGCTTTTAGCCTCTCAATAAAGTCTTCTGTCATGTTTCACTGTTTACTATCTTAGACGTACCGAAATTAAGATTCTTGCGCGCTTTTGCCTTACAAGAATGAAAAAAATCAATTATCTTGAGCACATGGTTATTTGGGTATACCAGACCAACTCATTTATCAAAATAGTACGATTTTTCGGTTTCCAGTGCCAAAAAATGTTCTTTTGCTCAAAATGCAACTTGGCAAGCGATACCGTTGTTTATTTAGTGTAACAATTATCAATTACGTTTAAGAAAAAGCAATAACACTATGTCTTATGATTCTTATCGCCCCGGCGGCTTCGGTGGGTTTCAATTTTTCCCACCGGTAATAAAGAACCTTCTCATTATTAATGTGGGTATGTACCTTTTACAGTTCATTGCTCAGGGCTTGACCTTGTCAGATGTACCGCTCGATTATTATATTACCAGGTATCTTGCCCTCTGGCCAATAACTCCCGTCAGACACGACTTAAGTTTCATGCCCTGGCAGTTGCTAACCTACCAATTTCTTCACGGCAATTTCAGCCATATTTTCTTTAATATGCTGATGTTATGGATGTTCGGGATGGAGATAGAAACCTTGTGGGGTTCCCGGCGCTTTCTCCTGTTCTACCTTGCTGCAGGGATAGGTGGTGGTCTGTTGCAGCTGCTCCTTCCTGAACTGATAGGTGGATTAGGCGGTCCCACTATTGGTGCTTCCGGAGCTATATTTGGTGTCATGATAGCTTTTGGTATGCTGTTCCCCGACCGGTATATTTATATATATTTCCTTTTACCGGTGAAGGCAAAATACATGATAGGTTTTATGGTTATTATCAATCTGCTGGCAGTGAATGACGGCAGTTCAAATGTTGCGCATTTATGCCATATCGGCGGTGCTATTACCGGATTCCTCTATATGATGTTTGATTCGGGGATCAGTTTTAACTTGAAGGATGCGATTCGGGGCAACAGTCGTGGTGCATCGACCGGTTCATTTTTCAAATCCGGAGCATCTTCACGCCCATCGTCACCCTTTTCTTCATTTGGAGCCAAAGAGCCCCGTGTTCAGGATGCTTCTTTTTATGATATCAATGAAGCCCGTAAATCAGAAGAAGCTAAAGTTGATCAGGAGGAGATTGATGCTATATTGGATAAGATCAGTCAGTCCGGCTATAAAAATTTAAGCGAACGCGAAAAACGGGTTTTGTTTGAGGCAAGCAAGCGGATGCAGAATGAATAAACGGCTTATTATTTGGGTGCTGGCATTGGGGATGTTTTATGCCGGCTGCGGCAAAGTATTCAATTCGAAGATACCCGAAGACACCTTTGTATCGTTCTATATCGACCTGACCATGGCGCAGGATTCATTGGGCAAAGACCCCGTGGTTACGGGAAAGATTCTGACTGAACTGAATAAAAAATACAAGGTAACGCCTGAACGCTACCAAAACACCTTGCAATATTACAGTGAAGACCCAGACCGCTGGGATGCGTTTTTTGAGAAAGTCTCTGCCGCAATTCTGAAAAAACGCCAGAACAGCTAGGCATTTTTTGCTTTTGCCATAGCAATGCGCAGTGCGGGATATCCAACGTTTTCCCTGATCAGTTTTTTCATAGATTTCAAATCTTTAGTGCCCCGCTCGTATTGTTCCCGCACCAAAGTAATTATATTATCGGCAACTATCCGGGAAACATCTATCCCCGGTTCAATCTCCAGTATTGACTCAATTTGCATTGAAATTACCGGCTCAGATTGTCTGCGCAACTCCGCAATTTCTCCTAGCTTGTAACCGTCCTTAAGCAATCGATACGTTTCCAGCACATTTTCCGGTATTGACTGATCATCATCCTTCTTTCCAGACGGGCTTTTTTGAAGAAATCCCCCTGTTAGCTGCAATATCTCTTCCCCAAATTTATTGAACATGCGTTCAGTAAAGCCTTCAATATTCAACAGTGCTGACTTCGAAGCGGGTTTCTCCACAACCACTTTCCTGAGTATCTCATCGCTGCAAATAAGATACACTGCCTGATTAAATTTGGCAGCAACCTTGGTTCGCTCCTCCCGAAGCATATGAAACAGTTCCAAATCTTTTTCGTAATCCCGGTTTTGCAGAATTGGCTGGATCAGCTTTTTTTCCGTCAGGAATTCAATTCCACTGTTTGTTGCGCTTACCTTTTTGCCATTTTTATCATCGGTCTTTATATACCCCTGCTGCTCAAGATTGAAGAGGACAGCCCCCAACTCATGGCTTGTATAGTTGGCACAGACACCAAATGAGGGCGCATTTTTAAACTTGGGAGATTTGGTAGTGCCCTTGAGTATGGTAAGAATATTCGCTTTCTGTAACCCATCACCGAAATCATAAACGGTTTTAAGTAGAATCTCGTGCAGGTATTCAAGTCCAGCATTGCTTATAGCCTGTGGCGTCACGCAATTATCACACCTTCCGCAACGATAGTTCTTTGCCTCCTCGCCGAAGTATGAAAGAATGAACTCAAACCTGCAATCAGTATTGAATACAAAGTCCTTCATAGTCTCCAGTTTTCTTTTCGCGTGCATGAAAAATCGATTGATCTTCTCAAAATCAATTTCAAGCCGGTGCGGAGGAATGCGGGGCGACAGCATTCTTACAGTGTCCTCACCAAATGATGGGGCAGTATATTCGATATAGCCGCTGTTGTTCAGATCATTCATAAACCCGTGAACTGTTTCCGGTTCAACATCAAGTTCGTAGGCCAGGTCAGCGGGCGAGAACGTTGTTCTCCTTTGAAAAGCATTGCTGCCATATTTTCGGAGAATAGTTAATATGAACAGCTTTTTTCGGTGGTCAGATATGTTTGTCACGTATTTTTTTAGGGCAGTTGCGTTTGTATTGAAACGAAACTCGAAGCGTTTTGAAAATTCTGAGATCAGGCTCAGGTAACCGGCCTCTTCCAGCGTTCGCAGGGATGCATGAACCAGCGCCTTGGACAGATCATGCTTCTGTGTGGTTACTCTCAGATAATCGTAGTTGATGGGAATTTCCTGATCGGTTATATGCCCGACAGGAATGCGCGCATAGTCGCACAGACAATTATAAATGGAGTGCACCAGTTCTTTGGTTGGATAGGAATTGAGCAGAAAGTAGTTATGTATGTCTTCATCCTTATCCTCAAACAACAGCGCGGCAAAAGATGGCTGGCCGTCCCGACCGGCGCGCCCAATCTCCTGATAGTAATTTTCAATGGAGCCCGGCATGTTGTAATGTATTACCGACCTTATATCTTGTTTATCTATTCCCATACCAAACGCGTTTGTTGCAACAATAACGGGAAACTTGCCTGCGATGAATGATTCCTGAACATGGCGTCTTTGAATATGGTGCAGGCCTGCGTGATAATATGCTGACTTGATCCTGTTCAACTGCAAAAATTCGTTTACTTCTTCTGTAGTCTTGCGGGAGGCAGTATAAATGATAGCCGGTGTTCCATACTGATTCAATAACTCCAGAAGTTTCAAGCGTTTGTTTTTTGTTACGGTAACGGAGATAGAAAGATTATCACGTTCGAATCCCCGGACGAAGATGCGCGGTTTCCTGAGTTGTAATTGGTCAACAATGTCTTTTATTACCTCGGGAGTTGCTGTAGCAGTGAATGCGGAAACTTTTTCAATTTCGGTGTGTTCGATAAACTCGCGGAGCTTTCTGTAGGACGGCCGGAAGTTGTGCCCCCATTCACTAATGCAATGCGCTTCATCGACAAACAGGTAGTTTGGGCTGAGGCTTTTCATTCTATCGGCGAACTGAATGTTTTCCAATCGCTCAGGGGCAACATAAAGGAGCTTTGTTTTTCCGGCTTCCAGGCGTTGGAAAACAGCTTCCATTTCCCGGAAATCCATTGAACTGTTAATGAAGTCGGCAGTGACAGTGACCTTGTTCATGCTGTCCACCTGGTCCTTCATAAGCGCAATAAGGGGGGAAATGACTATTGAGAAGTTGTCGCCAATGAGGGCTGGCAGCTGGTAGCATAGGGATTTCCCCGCTCCAGTGGGTAGTACTGCCAGTGCATTTTCTCCAAGGAGTATGGATTGAATAATATCTTCCTGCCCTGGGCGGAATTCATCATACCCGAAATATGCTTTGAGCGCTTCTTTTGTGGAAATCATGGTCCAAAGTTAGGGAAATCACATGAAGGAGGGAAGAAAAAAGAAATCCCTTGACATTTATGCTAAACTAATTTATTTTAAGGTTAAAATATTTAATGATTATCAATTAATAGTATCTGATGCGCTCAACCGAAAAATACGGTAAAAAAATAGACAATGCTCTCTCCATGTGGGTTAAATTGGCCAGAGCATATTCAACTTTTGGGAAGAAGACAAACGAAAGTATCCGTTCCTTTGGACTTACAGAACCACAATTTGGCGTACTCGAGACGCTTGGACATCTTGGGCCAATGACCATAGGTTCACTTTGCAGGAAACAGCTTGTAAGCGGCGGCAACATGACTTTGGTAGTGGATAATTTGGAACGGGACAAAATGGTACGACGCATTCACTCCGTTGAAGACAGGCGCACGATTATTGTGGAACTTACCGAAAAAGGTCAGGCGCTTTTTGAGGAAATATTCCCCAAACATGCGGAAGACGTTGCCAAATTTGCCTCTGTTCTCAGTGATGAAGAGATTGCTACACTTAGTCAGCTATTGAAAAAATTGGGGAAGGCACTTCAGTAGTTTTTTTGCCTACATATTACGACATCAAAATATTTAATGTGTATATTTTGCTTATTATATTGCCGCCGGTATGATTGCATGGCATTCTGCAAACAGCAACGTGAATTGTTGCTTTGAGATTTAAAAATAGAAGGAATAAATAGTTATGGTACAGGTTAAAAAAAGTTCAGACAGAGGATTAACCGACATTGGTTGGTTGAAAAGTTACCACAGTTTTTCGTTCGGTGATTTTAATAATCCGAACATGGTTCACTTTGGCCCGTTGCGTGTTCTCAACGACGATGTGGTGGCTCCCGGCGAAGGCTTCCCAACTCACCCGCACAAGGATATGGAGATAATCACCTACGTGGTATCCGGTGAACTTGAGCATAAGGACAGTATGGGCACAAAGGAAGTTATACACACAAATGAAGTTCAGAAGATGAGCGCAGGACGCGGCGTCTATCATTCCGAATATAATCCGTCACTTGAAACCCCTGTGCATCTTTTCCAGACGTGGATAATGCCCAACAGGAAAGGTCTTGAGCCTTATTATGAGCAAATCAAAGTTGCCTTTGAAGACAAATTAAATAAACTGCTCAAGGTTGCTTCACCTGATGGCGAAGAGAATACCGTGTTTGTCAGTCAGGATGCGCATATGTCCGTCTCGCGTCTGGAGAAAGGAAAGTCGTTGACTCATGTTTTGCGTGAAGGCCGAGGTATGTATATTCAAATCATCACAGGATCTGTGACAATAGAAAATGTTGCTGCATTGGCCGGCGATGCACTGCTTATTGAAGAATCCGGCGAATACGTTATCAGCAGCAGCGATGATGCAGAACTGATCCTTTTTGATGTAGCAATGGAATTCGTTTATGGAGCATAATGGCTCGGTGCCGACCGGTTATTTATAACACGCGAAGCGAATCTCATTTCGCAAATTCGAAACCGGTTCCAGTAGGAAGTGTTGCGCTGAAGCTTTTCAAAGCATTTTCAAACAGCTCCACTTCCTGTTTGTTAACTGCATAGAAAACCACTTTAGGACCAATGAATATTATTTTCCCGCCTATTCTCATGGTTCCCAGTTCAGTCCAGGAACCGGGAATGGCGGGGAACCATTCTTTATAGATCATCACCAGCTTTATGTTGTATTTGGCTATGAGGGTTTGTAATTTCACGCCTGTGGAATCCGTCATCAGATCCTGAGTCTCTTTATTGGCAAGCCCCACCAAATCGAGCACGTAGTTTTTATTTTCATAAGTCACCAACCCTATATCATTTGCAGCGGCAGTAACCGGGCAGAACTGCCTGACGAATCTTGCCATCTGAAATTGTTCCTGATATATATTGTGTGCAGCCCGCGGCGTTGCATATGCTGTGCCCAAATAGGGCAGGAGATTTATTAATATCAGCATTGCCGCAACACCATGCCGCAGCTTGAAGGCTGTTAATGCGCCTGCGATAAAATCACGATAGAGATACAGCAGAAGCAGTTGAACTGCAACTCCGCAATACACTTCATATCTTCCAAATCCGCCAAATTTGCCACCCGCAAAATGAAACAGGATAAGGAACAGACCGGCAAGTGCAACAACGGATAATTTTCTTTCTGCGTTTCGCAATTTCAGAGCAAACAGAATTGCATAGAGGAAATAAAACGGGAGCAGAAACCTTCCGTAGGTCGACCTGAACCCGGAGAGAAAATTTCCAGGGATATTGCCAATAAAAGACCGGTCCTGAAAAACATTACTCTTCTTCAGAATTGAAAGCGGCAGCAACGGAAGCTCAAGTGAGTGCAGGAAGAAAGAAAAAACGACCAGCGGGACAGCAATACACACACCCAGGAGAATTGCTTTGTAATAGTTGCGGCGATGGAAGAGCAGCAGAACAAACAACAGTGACATTCCAAGGTTTTCGTACCGTATAAGCGGTGAGGCAATAACGATAATCCATACCCACACGCCAAGCTCACCGCCCTCAGTCATTTTCAGAAATTCATACACCAGATACACTATCAGCAACACTTGCAGCGAGTGTTCCATGCCCGTGAAAAGCAAACCAAGAGAATTTGAAGCAACCGTCAGCATTGCAATGAGTAAAAATAATGCTGCCGATGAAATGCGTTTACCGGGAAGAATCAGCTCTGTCACTGTTTTATAAAAACAGATGATTTGCAACAGAGCAAAACAGAGGTTCAGAAACCAGGGGAGGAATAGAAAAAAGGAAGCTTTTGAGAACACCGTAAGTATGAACGGCCATAGTATACTTGAGGACGGGGACGAATATTCACCCGGCTGTATGCCATAGTGTCCGCTAAGTATATTCCGGGCGAGAGTCATATGTATATAGGGATCGTCAAGTGAATAGGTGAAGTTTCCTCCGTTGAGGAAGAGTATCATCAGATACATTGCCAATGCCGCAAACAGATAGAGGGCTAGTAAAAGCTGCAGCGTTTTTTTATCAGTCATTGGATAACAAGCCCCTAACAAATGAAATTATCGACCAAAAGCAGTGGAAGTGTATCATCATTTTGAAACGTTCCTGAATAGGTAGAATGTACCGAATTTTTTCCTGAATATCCCACCATGCATTCTTGGCGAGGTTACCACCACATCGCGTGCGTGAAACTGCATTGAATAAGTCCCATGATAAAAATTGTTCTCGGAGAATATGCCGTTAGTCGGGAAAGGACTAAAGGAATACGTGCTGTAAAAATCATAGGGGTGCTTACCGAAAAAAACGGCCAGCCTGTCGGCCTTTAGGCATTCGATATATTCAAAGCTGTTGATCAAACCGTCTCCATTGATAACATTCCGCTCCGAATAAAAAGAGATGAAGCCACAAAGATCAAATTGGTAAATGACCGCATTCTCAGGAGTGTTTTTCTTAACCAGCAGCGCGTAGTTATATGCATCATCAAAATTGTAATAGTTGATGCGAAAAACCGTCAGGTATAAAACCAGAACAGCCGCTGAAGCGGAGAACAACATAATGGACAATTTCCTGCGAATCGAGAACAGATGCGCAAAAAGCAATATTCCGCACAGGTTAAAAACACCGAAATACCATTCCCGCGCACCACTAATATTAAAGCACATATGAAAAACGATGAATATAAATCCTGCAATCCACAGCAATGCAATGTCCTTTATATGTTGTGCCGGCTTTCCATAAAGCGGGACCTTCCTTGCAACAAAGAACCAGGGTAAACCACTCAACAGGCCAAACACCAAGAATCCAAAGCGAATGGGATCGTTAAGTGGGGTCAGTAAATTTTTGAGGAGCAGGAATTCCGCTGGTTTAAATTCGATATACGAACTGGTGGTTTGCGGTCTGCCAAAGAAATGGTAATTCATTGCCACATAAAGCGACATAAAGGCCAACGGGAACATGAACAGAAGAAAAATATTTTTCCGTTGATTAAGCCTCTGCATATCTCGGATCTCGAACCACAGTAACAGGGGCACCAGTAAGAAGGTATAGTCAATCCGCGCCAGACAAAGCAGCCCCAATAACAGTCCCTTTAAAACGTAGAGATTTTTCGTCTGTGTACGGAAGAACAGCAAGGCACTCAGCACCATCATTCCGACCTGTAGTTCAAAACCGATGAAATTGACGAAGATCATTACCGCGAGAAGAATAAAAACTGCCGGTTTCATAAATGCAGGCGGTTTATTCTGCCAAGTGACGTCTAAAAACTTATCAATAAAATAAAAGGATACGCCTGTAATGCAGGTAGTGAGAATAAAGGTAAGCCGATATAAAAGTTCCGGCGAAGGTTGACCGAAAAGGAGAATGAGTTTGTAGAAACCGGCCAGAATGAAAAACCATAACGGATGGTAGCCATTTGTCGGGTTTATACCGTCAAATGTTGAACCATGCCCCTGTGCAAAGTGCAAAGCAGTTTTCAGGTAGAAATAGGAGTCATCCAGCGAAAAATGTAAAACATACGTGATGGGAAGAAGCAAAATGGCAGCCCATACAGCGATGGCGCCTGTTAGGAGAGGAACAATCTTACCTGTGATATGTGCTTTGGGTGCCGTAATCATTTCGCATATAAATTAATGAGAGTATTGTAGCTGTAACCCAAAACTACGAAATATTTTGGTTAGATGAGAGGGTAGAGGAACATTACAATAATCCAGTTCTCTGAACTTTTCATCGAAAGTGCAGTCCTTCCCGTTTCGCGGAAATGCCAGATGGACTCAAATCCGGGCACTTTTTATGACCACACTTTTATAGGTTATAATATTCCCAATAAATATTTGTTTAATTATTTTGTGGATAGGATTATGAAAATCACGCCCTGGCTGTACATTTTACCGGAGGTAAGTATTATCATATTCGAATAAGTTCAATTAGAATAAGGAAAGACCGTATGCAGAGTTTTCTTGAACAACAAAGAACCGCAATTATTGAGGCTTATGCCAAACTGAGTACACTGAACAAGGCCAATGTTTCGGCAAAGACCGGGAACAGCTGGTCAGTAAAGGAGATCGTTGGGCACCTGATTGATTCCGCATCGAATAACCACCAGCGGTTTATCCGGGCACAGTTCACCGATGAATTGATCTTCCCGGGGTATGATCAGAATGCTTGGGTCAAAGCAGGCGGATATCAACAAGCCAACTGGCTTGAGATTCTTAACCTGTGGAAATATTTTAATCTTGTTCTTATCCACGCGATATCCTCAGTTCCGGATGACATTTTGAATAAAGAGCGGGCAAGACATAATTTGCACCTGCTTGCATTCAATCCCGTTCCTCAGGATAGTCCGGCTACCCTGGTTTATTTCATAAGGGACTATTTCGAGCATTTGCATCATCACCTGCGAGCGGCGCTTCGGCAAGGTCAGTGAAAAAACATTCTGGCAGGCTCAGGAAACGTGCTTCGTAAGGCTCTGTGACTCCTTCAAGCAAGATTTGAAGCTGAACTTCGCCAAACTTGGGGACTTCTCTTGAGTCACGTGTATGCAGTGGGTTATAAACCATGAGACCGTTTAAACGTATGCATTTTGTGTTTTTTTGAGCAAAGATCGCTCCCAACCAATGAAAGAAATGAGCAGTATTTGCCTTTTCGCAAGTGCCTGATATTCTTTATTTTAACGAACTTATCTTAGAATTACTTTGTTTTGGTGTTACTACCTGCGCGTCGGGTCCCGAGGCATGGTCGGGCATTTGTCATTTATATATTCGCATTATGAAAAATCTTAGAACTCTAAAAAAATATTTTTATAAGTACCGTATTACGCTGATGTGGGGATTCCTCTTTATATTCCTCTCCAACGCGGGGACGGTGTACGTTCCCATATTGATAAAAGATGCGATCAACCTCATTCAGCGGCAGGGGAACTATGAAACGCTCACCAGATATGCCTGGTTAATTGTAGGGGCCTCAGCCATTGGTGGATTTTTCCGTTTTCTTATCCGCCAAAGCATTATCGTCGTTTCACGAAAAATAGAATATGACCTCCGGGGTGATTTCTGGAAACATATTCAGGCACTTCCTATACGTTATTTTCAGAACACGTCAACCGGCAACATCATGGCACACGCCACCAACGATATAAATGCGGTGAGAATGTTCATTGGCCCGGCAGTCATGTACTCAATCGATACATTAATCAGATTGCTGATAGTGATTACTATCATGTTCAAGATCAGTGTCTCACTCACCATCTATTCACTGATTCCACTGCCTTTTCTCTCGTTTCTCGTCTATTTTGTGGGGAAGAAGATTCATTTCCGCTTTACCAAGATACAGGAGAAATTTTCCGAGTTGACCACCAAGGCACAAGAGAACTATTCCGGTATACGGGTAATAAAATCCTATGTCCGCGAAGAAAGCGAGGTTGAAGATTTCAGACGGCTGAGTCAGGAATACCTTGTGAAGAATATGAGCCTGGTACAAGTGCAGGCATTGTTCCAACCCATTCTTTTCCTCATCACTGGTGTTTCCGTGGTTATTGTTATTTGGCTGGGAGGCATGCAGGTGATGGACCACAAATTGCTGCTGGGCGATATCAGCGCACTGATTATATACCTGGGTATACTGATATGGCCCATGATAGCGTTTGGCTGGGTGATCAACATTATCCAACAGGCTGAAGCAAGCATGGCACGGTTGAACAGAATTTTCAACGAACCTGTGGACATTTCAGACAATGCTGAAACCGATCACAAACAGCAAACGATCAATGGCGCTATTGAATTCCGGAATGTCAACTTTCGTTACAGCGAAAACCTTGAGTATGTGCTGAAAGATATTAACCTGACTATACCAGCCGGCAGCACCTTGGCAATTATGGGACACACCGGGAGCGGAAAAAGCACCTTTGTTAATCTAATCCCCAGGCTTTATGATGTTAACGAGGGTGAAATTCTTGTGGACGGGAAACCGGTGAAATCGTTTTCTCTGGATGCCTTGCGTACCAATATAGGTTTTGTGCAACAGGAGGCGTTCCTCTTTTCCGAAACCATCACCAATAACGTCAGTTACGGTTTGGATGCACCCGATCTCAAACAGGTAGTTTCAGCATCGGAGATTGCCCAGTTTGATAAGGATGTTAAGGATTTTCCGGAAGGTTATAATACCATCATCGGTGAGCGTGGCATAACGCTTTCGGGTGGACAAAAACAAAGAGCAACGCTTGCCCGGGCACTGGCACTTAACCCGACAATACTCATTCTTGACGACTCATTCTCCGCCGTTGATACAAGGACAGAAGAAGACATCCTCAATAACCTGCGCAAATTCATGCAGGGAAGAACGAGCATTCTCATCAGTCACCGTGTTTCGACCGTTAAAGATGCAGACAAAATCGTTGTTCTCGATAAAGGTTTGATTGCCGAAGAAGGCACTCATGAGCAATTATTGCTCAGGGATGGCATCTATGCCGATATCTACAATAAGCAATTGCTCGAAAAAGAGCTGGAAGAATATTCCTAGAAATTAAAAACGTTACAAAGGAGCACAATGGCAAAAGGTAAAGTTCAAAAATATAAAGTGGTTTTTTTCGAAATTTCTCCCGTCGAAAAAGCCTATATAAAAAAGAGATTTCCGAAGAATTATGAACTGGTGTTTTATAAGGAAAAGCTTAGTGAGGAAAATGCTCAGTTGATAAGCGATGCACACGTTGTGTCTGTATTTATTTATTCGCATATCACTGAAACCGTACTCTCAAAAGCCAAAAGCCTGAAATTGATTTCAACGAGAAGCACAGGCTTCAACCACATCAATCTAAAGGCGGCGCAGAAGCGGGATATAAGCGTTTGCAATGTTCCTTATTATGGTGAAAATACGGTTGCCGAACACACGTTTGCCCTGATCCTTGCACTCTCAAGAAATTTGCACAAGGCGCATGTGAGAACCACCATGGGCAATTTTTCTCTTGAAGGCCTCCGCGGATTTGATCTGAAAGGCAAAACCATCGGCATTATCGGCGCCGGAAGCATCGGCATGCACGTCATCAAGATGGCGCAGGGATTTGGCATGAACATCATTGCCTATGATGTGAAACAAAACCATGTGCTTGAAGACATGATGGATTTCAAATATGTTTCGCTGGAAACACTGCTGCAAAACTCCCGCATCATTTCCTTTCATTGTCCCTATACCGAGCAGACCAAATATCTTATTAATATGCAAAATATCCACTTGGTAAAGAAGGGAACGCTGTTCATCAACACGGCAAGAAGCGGACTGATTGAACCTTCGGCGCTTTATTATGCTATTGATACCGGTATTTTCAGTGGCGCCGGACTGGATGTGTTCGAAGGCGAAGAGCTGATGAATGAAGAGAACCAGATGCTGACCAAAAATGTTTCCATCGAGCATCTTGAAGCGCTTATGAAGAGAAACATCCTGCTGCGCCGGGAAAATGTTATTATTACTCCGCACATGGCATTCGATTCGATCGAAGCCATCGAGCGAATTTTGGAAACCACCGCGCAAAACATTCAGGCATGCTTCGCAAACGAAAATTATTTTAAAGTGGTATGATAATTGCAGCCTTATCACTGCGGTGTGTTGGACTAATGAGGCAGGTGTCGTTTAGCCAGGTATTTTGTCATGGCGAGGAGTCATTGACGAAGTAATCTCACGATTAGCTCCTATGAACAAAGCATAATGAAGCAGAATTCTGCGTTTAATGAGTTGTGCAACACCTACCAGAGGGACGACATATTAATAGCCCCAGAGGGGCGAAATATTTATAGTAATTAAACAATAAACAGTAATTTTGAGTCCCGTAGGGACGACATAGGCAATCTACGACAAGAGAATATCGATCAGATGAATGATTCCTTGCCGGATAATTTAATTGATATATGAAAACCAATAATAGATAAATGGCAGAAGAAAAAAAACGAGAGGATGAAATAGTAGGGAAAGCATATGACGCGAAGCTTATGAAGCGTCTTTTGCACTATATTAAACCGTATTTCAAATATGTAGTCCTCGCAATTTTATTAAATATAATTTCAGCGGCACTGGGACCCTTGCGCCCATATCTCACCAAGATAGCGATAGACCAATACATTGCGCAGGGCCTCTGGCGTGAGCTTTCCTGGATAGCACTGGCATTATTCGGCTCGTTATTCCTGCAGGCAATGATCCAGTATCTGTTGACGTATTACACGCAATACCTCGGGCAGCGCACCATACTCGACCTCAGGATGGAACTGTTCAAACATACCCAGAAACTGTCACTCCGGTTTTTCGACAAGACGCCCATCGGCAGGATGGTAACGAGAGTGACGAACGACATTGAAACACTAAATGAATTATTCTCCTCGGGAATAATCATGGTGTTTAGCGATGTGTTTATTGTTATCTGGATACTTGGCTTCATGTTCTTTTTGGACTGGCAGCTTTCCCTGGTTTCCATGTCGGTGATGCCCATACTGTTTTATGGGACATTCCTGTTCCGCAAAAAAGTAAGAGAAAGCTATCGCGACGTCAGGTTTCATTTGGCCCGCCTCAATTCCTATATGCAGGAACATATAACGGGCATGTCCGTAGTGCAAATATTCCACAAGGAAGAAAAAGAGTTCAGACAATTTTCAGGCATCAACGCTGATCACCGGAAAGCAAATATTGACTCCATATTCTTCTATGCAGTGTTCTATCCCGGCGTAGAACTGCTCAGCAGTGCAGCCATCGCACTCATCATTTGGTATGGCGGCGGCGAAATAGTGCATCAGCACCTTACGCTGGGAACGTTGTTCGCATTCATTCAATACACGGAAATGTTCTTCCGCCCCATCCGGGATCTCTCGGAAAAATACAACATCATGCAAACCGCGATGGCATCTTCTGAGCGCGTGTTCAAACTGCTTGATGAAACAGCGATTATTGAAAATCCCGAAAACCCTGTCCCTATCAGGGATTTCAAGGGAAAGATAGAATTCAAAAATGTCTGGTTTGCCTATAATGAAATTGATTATGTATTAAAGAATATTTCCTTCACTATTGAGCCGGGACAATCGGTAGCCATTGTTGGTGCAACCGGCGCGGGAAAATCGAGCATCATCAATATTCTGAACCGGTTTTATGACATCAACAAGGGTGAAATACTGATTGACGGCGTGGATATACGGCAGATGGATAAATTCGCTTTGCGGAAACATATTTCCATGGTGCTGCAGGATGTATTTCTTTTCTCCGGCACTGTCAGATCAAACATCACCATGGGCAATCCTGAGATCACCGACAAAACAATGGTGCGCGCGGCACATTTGGTTGGTGCCGATCGTTTCATTGATCAGATGCCCGGCAAATATGACGAAGAAGTGAAAGAACGCGGTGCAACATTGAGCGTTGGGCAAAAGCAACTGATTTCGTTTGCACGTGCGCTTGCTTATGACCCCCAGATACTCATTCTCGATGAAGCAACCTCAAGTGTTGACACCGAGACAGAGAAACTGATTCAGCAGGCAATTGAGAATTTGCTTTTTGGAAGGACCGCCATAGTGATTGCTCACCGTCTTTCCACCATTCAGAATGCGGATAAGATCATCGTTCTCCACAAAGGAGAGATCAAGGAATCCGGAAGCCATCAGGAACTGCTCGCAAAACACGGCTTTTATTATAAGTTGTATCAGCTCCAATATAAAAATCAGGAACCTGTTCAAAAATAACTTCATAAGGAAACAGAGGCATGGCAAAATCACGGTTTATGACCCTCGAGAGGCACATTATCGAGGGAGAACGACTGCATCCAGACGCAACGGGAGAATTGTCCCGTCTGCTTTCGGATCTTTCTATAGCGCTTAAAGTCATATCACGGGAAGTAAATAAAGCTGGATTAATGGATATTCTCGGGTACACTGGTGATGAAAATGTTCACGGTGAAAGCGTACGAAAACTGGATATGTACGCGCACGAGATGATGTTCAAGGCAATGGATCACGGCGGACATCTCTGCATAATGGCATCTGAGGAAGAAGAGGATATTATTCATATACCGGCAAATCACCGGGTGGGGAAATATGTTCTGCTTTTTGATCCACTGGACGGATCCTCCAATATTGATTCCAACATCAGTATCGGTACAATATTTTCCATCTACAAAAGGGTCTCACCCGATGGCACACCGGGAACCCTTGAAGACTGCCTGCAGCCAGGCTGGAAACAGGAAGCCGCCGGATATGTTATCTATGGCTCAAGCACTATTTTGGTTTACACGACCGGACATCACGGAGTGCATGGTTTTACGTTGGATCCGTCCATAGGCGAATTTATCCTCTCGCACGAAAATATCCGGATACCACAGAAGGGAAAGATATATAGCATTAATGAAGGTAATTATAAATACTGGCACCACGGCTTAAAAAAATATATCAAATCCCTGCAGGATGAGGATCCCAAAACTGACCGCCCCTATTCAACACGGTACGTAGGAACCATGGTGGCCGATGTTCACCGTACATTGCTCTATGGCGGTATATTCATGTATCCTGCTGATTCGCGAAGCCCAAAAGGAAAACTCAGACTGGCATATGAATGCAACCCAACTGCATTCATTTGTGAAGCTGCAGGCGGAAGAGCAACCGATGGTTACCGCAGGATACTCGATATAGTGCCCGATACACTGCACCAGCGCACACCAATATTCATTGGGAGCGAATATGATGTGTTGGAAGTGGAACGGTTCATTCGTGATGCTGATGAAGAAGTGAATAAAGGGTAGTTCTTCGTGTTGTTAGTTTGTTATGATGAATGATAGGGATTGTTTATGGCTCCGATGTTTTATTCGGAGCTGTTTTTTTTGCCCAATGGTTGAAACCAAAATCAAACTTTTAAACAGAGCACGACGATTTATGCTGATTTCGAAGAGGAAGATCAGCAATTGTCAGATATTTAAAAATTATCAGTGTTTTTTTGCCGAAATTATTAAGAGAGTTGATCAAAATGAGCGGATAGCTATCGGTGTTAGCAGAACTTTTCATTTCTTATCAGACAACTTTAACGAATAGCGTAAACATGTGTTATACCTTTCTGAGTCCAAATACCTACCCCAGCAATCCTTCCGAAGAAATCAGCAAAGCCACAATCGCTGAAAACTGAGTCGAATAATTGCTGAATCACAATAAATGACTAACTATTTTTTGACAATTAACTGATTAAGCCTTAACTTAAACAATTGATATAATTGGATTAAATAGTAATCTATTCTTATTGCAGAGACACGAATCCCGTGTCGGATAAGAAAAATTATGTATAAGCAGCTGAGATAAAAAGGCAAACAGAAATAAGTTATGGGAAACAAAAAATCATACCTAAGCTTACTAATATTCTTGTTACTTCTCTGTTCCTGCAAAAGCAATAGCACTGAACCAGACCCGCCGCACATAGATCCCGAACTTGATTGGAGCCTTATCGACCATATGCCCGCATGGTCGCCGGACGGGAAGTGCATTGCCTTTTTCCATGCAGATTCGATTCCCGGGAAACGCGGTTTATATCTGATTGATACTAACGGAACAAATAATCATCTGATAGTAACAGGAGAAATCACAGACCCATGCTGGTCTCCGGACGGGAAGTGGATTGCTTTCGGGCGTAATAGACAATTGTACAAAATTAAGCCGAACGGAACCGGTTTAGTTTTGTTGGCTGGCTCTAACTATTACAGCTACTTCACACCATCATGGAGCCCCGATGGGACGTGGATTGCGTTCGACACTGATGAAGGAAGTCCCTCGGGCCTGAATGCCATTTGGAAAATGAAGTCTGACGGCAGCAACAGGGTGAGCATTGCAAGCGATTATAATACTGGGGAATTGCGTTTTCCAAACTGGACCAGGAATGTGAATGTGATAGTTCATATGAGAGCGATAGATAAAGACATCGGGCCCGAAGTATTTATAATGGACAGCAGCGGCAATAATGCTAAAAGAATAACAAACAATAACTATTGGGAACGGAGCCCAAGGCTTTCGCCGAATCAGGATAAAATCCTGTTTTCCTGTTGGTTACTCGGAACTACACAAACACGATTATCAACAATAGATGTTGACGGAAAGAACTTTTCCCAACTGGTAAACTTTCAAACTGAGGTCGGCGATTGGTCACCAGATGGAAAGTATATCGTCTGCACGGATGCCCGAAAAGTTAACGGTCATCTGATTATTATTGACAATATGGGCAACATCACAAAAAAATTAACGAATTGAAAGGAGGATTACAAAATGAATGGACCATAGTCCTTTTTCCGTTAAATAACTGTAACAAGGGTCAAATTGCCTTTTTTTAATGGTGGTAATTAAAATAATCCCCGCCCAATAGAAACAATCATATTTAAAAGGAGAATTTTTATATGAAACGTACAAGTATTAGCGTATTTCTTAGTGTTGTTCTTGCTTTGCTTTCAGCTGTTTATGTGCAATTGTATGCTCAGATGGATCTGACGAAAGAGGTCATTGCATATATCCCTGCCAATCAAATGGTCCTTTCAGGATTGGAAAAATCATTGGTCCCTGTCTCAAATGTAACTTTTCTCAATTCTCAATTGGGGAATGCGCTTTCAACCAATCATGCTTTGAGCATTATTAGGGCATTTCCATCATTTACTGATGCAGATACAGTAATGCTGACAAATGCCGGAACGACCACCAGTCTTTTCCAGTTCTCAAGGGTCTTTCGACTGTTTTTCAATTCAGCATCGGATGTTGATAACGCAATAACGGATTTAATGAATATTGACGGGATAGTGTATGCTGAAAAAAACAGCGATATGCAGCTTTGTGGCGATCCCGGATACTCATATCAATGGTATCTAAAAAATTCCGGTCAGTTGAGTGGAATTTCTGGCACGGATATCAGGGCAGAAGCTGCCTGGAGAGTGTTTCCAGGTAGTTCAAGCGTAAAGATTGGCGTAATTGATGTTGGCGTTGAAATAACTCACGAAGATCTTTCCGGCAAGGCGAGCGGTGATTTGCCTAATGCCGGGAAATATCACGGCACACATGTGGCTGGGATCTGCGGGGCTAAAACTAATAATCCGTATGGAATAAAGGGCATTGATCAAAATGCACAAATAATTTCAAAGAAGATATTTACCCCTGACTATATAGGTGATGCCGACGCTGCAAACAAAATTATTGAGGCCGTAAGAGATGGAAAGGTAAACGTGTTGAATAATAGCTGGAGCGGGCCCACTACTTCGGCTACGCTCAAAAATGCATTCATTTATGCGTACAAGAATAATGTCGTTTCGGTCGTTGCAATGGGAAACACCGGTGACAACACAACTCAATATCCCGCGGCGTTCGGCCAAAGTGTTATTGCCGTCGGCGCAACAACAAATCAAGACCAGATAGCTTCATATTCAAGTTATGGCAATAACATCGATGTCTCTGCTCCCGGAAGTGATATTTATTCATGCTTATTGGGCAATTCTTATGGATATTTATCTGGAACTTCAATGGCGACGCCGGTCGTAACGGGTATTGCATCGCTACTCAAAGGATATAATAGCAGCCTAACAAATGACGATATTAAAAATATCATTAAATTATCTGCAAAGGATTTATACACAGCAGGTTGGGATATGTATTACGGTGCCGGGAGAGTGGATGCCCGATCAGCGCTTGACCGGGTAGCGAGTCCTTACGTTGTTACTCATATTACCGCGACCGGGGGCTCGGATGTCGGGTCAACTGGATTGACTAAAGTTGTTTTTATGGGTGTTGGCGGGTTGGCAACAGCAGCCTATTTGGTTAAAAGACATGAAGTGAGAAAAACCGTTTCTTTCCCATCCCATTATAAATTATCGGTTTGGGGTAACGGTGCATTCACAACTGGTTTTTCCGCTGCGAATCCTAATTATGGAGTCGGTGGAGCGATCTGGTAAGCGGGTCGCTGACAAGCACATCAGCAACATTGGTTACCTATGTTTATGAAGTCAATAGTCTTCTTATGAAACCGTTAGGCTGGTACCCTTGTCAACCAAGCCAGGTACAGTATAATTATACTATCAACGGTGTGCCTTTATCCGGCCCTCCTGTTCCGCCACAGTCATTTGCGGTTGCTAAAAGTGCTAACAACCATCCGAATCTTACATGGACTGCAAATACTGACCCGGATTTGGTGGGGTATAAAGTATATAAATATCTCAATGCAGAGGTAGGCTGGCAATATTTGGCAACAACAACTTCTACTTCCTATGAAGATTTATCTGAATATAGTATATCAGAACTAATGGCGTTTGATCACGATATAAGTTACAAAGTTACTGCAATAGATAATCAAAGTTTAGAATCACCTGCATCAGACCCAATATCCATAAGGGTCATTGGCGTTGCACTTGATAAAAAGAGAAATAATGAATTGGCAGCTACTATTCCTACCGAATATAAACTGCAACAAAATTATCCAAACCCGTTCAATCCTTCTTCCAGAATAAGTTATCAGATTCCTCAGAAAGGACTTGTTCAGCTTAACGTTTACGATATGACAGGTCATGAAGTCGAATCGCTGGTGAACCGTTTGCAGGATGCTGGTGAATATTCAGTGACCTTTGATGCAAACAAATTAAGCTCAGGAATATATTTATATTCGCTTCGCGTAAATGATTTTGTCTCATATCGCAAGATGTCACTTATTAAATAATGCGGCGTGAATAATTCAAAACTGATGGCCAATGGTTTAAATACTAATGGCCTTTTTTATTGTTCTGTAGCTAAAAAAACCAAAGCAAATTTCGGGTCATACATGCAATGTCTTTAAAATTCAAATTAATTTAAGCAGATGCATTTCTACCAGTAATTATTCATCCTCCGCAAACGTGAGCAGAAATCCGTCAGCATCTTTGACGGTAAATTCTGTGGCGCCATAGAAGGTTTTCTCCAAACCCTTCACTACCTCCACTTTGTTCTTAATGGACTCGAAGAATGCCCTGATCCCTGTGGTTCTGATATACATCAGGAGTGAACCTCCGTTTTGGGTCCGGTCAATCTCGGGAAGTTCCGTTCCCAGACTTTCAAAGCTTTGAATCATCATGCTTACGCTGCCACAGGAAAGCATCGCCCAAACGTATGGCTTTTCATCGGGCACATGCATAGTCAACTGAAATCCCAGCGTCTCATAAAACGTTATTGATCGTTCCATGTCTCTTACAAAAATATTCGGGGTCAAACTCTCCACAAATCTTCCTTTATTTGTTTTTGTTTTCCAAATCAAGCAGCCATTGCTTGCGCCACAACCCTCCGCCGTAGCCGGTCAAATGACCATCCTTCCCTATTACACGATGACAGGGAATAATAATTGCAATTCTGTTCTGTCCGTTTGCGTTGGCAACAGCCCTGACTCCGGCAGGTTTGCCGATAGCTTCTGCCTGCGCCTCATAGGACCGTGTTGTGCCATACGGAATTTTCTGCAGTTCCGTCCACACTTTATTTTGAAATTCTGTTCCCGGGGTGAACAAGGGCAAATTAAATATTTTTCTGGAACCTGCAAAATATTCATGCAACTGTTCCTGCAGCAATGCGAAATGTTTGTTCGTTCCCTGAATGATGGAAGCATTGAGCAGTTTTGATAATGTCTTCAATTGCGTTTCAAGCATACGCCGGTCTGAAAATTCGAGCAGGCAAATTCCTTTTTCCGTAGCCGCTGCGAACATAGGGCCAAGCACAGTTTCAAACCGGGTAATATCTATTACGCCCTGCGTTTTGCTTTTGGACGGCGAGAATCCGACCAGTGTTTTGAAAGAGTCCTGAAAGCCGCTCAATGATTCGAATCCGGAATCGAATGCCGCAGCCGACACCGACTCCCCCTCTTTGATTTTCTTATAGGCTGTGTTAACGCGCAACATCCGCTGATAACCGTGGAAGGTGATTCCGTGGTTTTTCTGGAACCAGCGCCTGAGGGTGGCTGGATCGACACCCCGCTGCCGCAGGTCATAATCCTTAAATTTTGTATAGGGATCTTCATTCAGTTCATCGAGCAATTGTTTAATCGCGTGCGGAGTCTCACCAAGTTTTTCAAGAGGCGTACAAATTTTGCAGGGTTTATATCCGTGCAGAATTGCATCCTTTGATGAATCAAAAAATTCTACGTTCTCGCGTTTGGGTTTCCGGGCTGTACAGGAAGGACGGCAGAATATTCCGGTGGTCTTCACCGCGACCCAGAAGAGACCTTCAAAAGAACTGTCTTTATTGAGCAGTGCCTGATATTTTACGTCATCTGTCATAGCAATATTCACTTTGTTTTATTGCAAAGTTAGGTATCTCTGATAACGCGGACAACCGGAAAATTGACAGGCAATTTTATTCTGCCATGATCCTTCATTGGAATTAATATGGGTTTACTGTTTTTCGCGCGGTGTTTTCTTTGCTGCGGCAGTGGGAAGTCCTGCCATATAACCTAATCCGTACGCCATATGAATGGTTGCAAAGATTACAGGTAAAAGCAGAGTTTCTTTGAACCCCTTCCCAAGTTTAACGGAAAAGCAGAGCAATAAACCGAAATAAACCGCAAGGGGGAGAAAATACCATTTGGAAAGAAGACAGAGTGGAATTGTCAGCAAATAGGTAGCGAACAGGGCCGGGATAACATGACGTAATTTTATCTCTGACTTTTCCTTGAAAGAGACCAGCGGTTTGAAAAATCCATACTGGTAATATTGTCTGAACACACCCGAGATAGTCTTCTGCGGATAGTGCCAAAGCCTGATATCGGGATTTGAATAAATGGTAAACCCATTACGTTTTGCACGAAAGAAGAACTCTTCATCATAATTGCGGATGAGTTCCTCGTCAAAATTGCCAACAGCAGTAAAAATTTCTTTTTTCAAAGCACCAAAGCGAACATAGTCAGTAAACCCCCGAAATTCTTCGTTCCGGGTCTTGCGGTTCCCTGAACCCAATGCAGAGGCAAGTACTTTTGCGGTCACACGTTGTATAATTGTTACTCCGGCTGAACGTGTTTGCCCACCGACAATGCCAGCTCCGGTTTCAGTAAATGTTTTCAACAACTGCTCAAAATAATCTTCTGCATAGAGGGAATGCGCGTTGATGGTGCAAATTTTGTCGGCACGGCATTTTCTGACAGCCAGATTCAACGCATGTGGAACAAATTTTTGAGGATTATGAATAACTCTGATGATATCAGGATATTGCATGGCATATTTTTGCAGCACTTGCAGCGTGCCGTCGGTTGAACCGCCATCGGCAAATATGCATTCCTTGGCGTCCGGATGAGCACTGACAATAAATTTCACCAGGCGATCGATAAAGCCTATTTCATTATATACCGGACAGATAATACTGATCAGCGGTTTGCTCCTCTCAACAGGCATAAATCAGCAACCCTTGAGGAGACAGGTCATTAATCTGAGCATTTAGTGTTACACGAACTGGTATTCAGCGTAATCATTAATATCGACTTCGATCTGGGGTCATACACGATGCATTTGCCGGAATATGTCTTCGTGCTGGAGATATATCTTTATGTTTAATTTCTGTGACAGTTCCTTCATTTGATCCTGCAATTCCTTCAGGTTAACAGAAGCACGGGTCAAATCAAGTAGCATTATCATGGTGAAAAATTCCTGCATGATCTTTTGTGACACATCAAGAATATCACAGTTGTTCTGGCTCAATAATCCGGAGATGGATGCGACAACACCGGGATGGTTCATTCCGAATGAAGTAAGAATGACCCGTTCTCCGGCTTTCATGTCAAAGGTTACCGGAGTGGATGATTCCGCGGACACCCGTTGCTCAATAAATGCAGCAATAGCCTCGGGAGAGGCGTTCTCACCAAGTTGATTGATTGCTTCAATTGCCAATTCCCGGATTTTCTCTTCAGGATACGTCATGGTTTAATTCCTTTATACTCACGCTCTAAAAATAGTAATGATTCAGTATATATTTCTTTATTTTTTTCATCAGCCAAACTTCCCGCCGCCTGGAAACCGCCACTATAGAAACGCGCCCAAAGCAGGCTCCCCGTAGCAACGCCATCGAAGACGCGGTCGGCCACAAATGCTTTTACCATGAGGTAGCCCCAAAGTGCATTCCAACCGAATGATACTGCGGATTGTGTGTAATGCCCGGTATAAAACTGTCCTGCGCCAGGTAAAATTGCAGAAAATAATTCTGCTAAATTACGACTATATTTTTTCTGTGCCACATCCCTGCAAAATTGTTGCAAAAAAACTGCACTGTCGGCTTTGGAAAAATAATCAGCGGCCTTTTCCCAGTCATCCATAAACATTGTCGCCCAACCCCGCCAATAGTTCGCCACACTTGTGCGGGATGATGATGCCTCATATTGTTTTATGACATTAAACGCGGTTCCATAATCATGGTGCAAAATTGTTGTTTTTATCAGCTCCAGTCGGATGGAATCTGCCACTGATCTGCTTCCTGCTGCCCGTATGGCTTTATTGAAATAAGCTTCCGCTTCTTCAAATTTCCCACCGGCACGATAGCTGAGCCCAATCCTGCATAAAGCACTGCATTCATACACTTCGGTGCTGTCAAAAAAGAGAAGCCGTTCATATTCAGTAACGGCATCAAAGTAGTTTCCGCTGCTGAATAATTGATCTGCTAAATCCTTTTGCCGGCTGGCCGGTGCCTCCAATTGCTGTGCAAAGACAAGAATGTTCGTACTCAACAACACTATCAACAGCAATATTCTTTTCATTGGCGGCCTCCCAACGGAATGGAAGCTGGTTCCAGAAAGCAATTGCGGGCCTTGACATAATCGCTCAGTCGCTCTCTTGCACTCTGCATTTCTTCTTCATTGACTATCTGGGCAGAAGCCGCTGAACCATAAATATTTCCCGCGTAAAACACCGCTCCGGCAACAGAGAACACATAACCGCGGAAGTTATGACCGTTGTTAAAATTGTCAACAGCCAGAAAACCCAACAAACCGGTCACAATAGCCGCAGTAATACCATCACCGGTTTTACCGGTATATATCTTCCCCAGTCCCGGAACAACTGTTGAAAGCAGAGCTGCACCCCAAACACTTTTACCTGCCGGTTCAGTAAGCTTTTTCTGCATTGCAAGAAGCATCTCCCGTTCATTGTCTGCTACTGTTGCAAATGAGGAAGGAGAATAATTCTGTGTATTGCCGGAAAGCAACCTTGCCACAGAAACAAGAGGCGGCATTTCCGTGCTGTGGAATCCGCTTTCAGTTTGACCGTGACTAACGTATGTCGTCAGTTGTTCATAATCGCCATTCTCAAACCAATTTCTCAGAAGATAATTCCGAACGTCACGTTTTGCAAGAGTGTCATTAATCAATGCGAGTTGTGCCAGCGCTGACTTGAAATCATTTGCTTTAATGCAGCTATAGGCTAGCCGGAGACGTACTGTATCGTTGAGCGAACCGGATGAAAGCGATTCCCATTCAAAGCGTGCACGGAGATAGTCCCCCTTGTTAAACAGAAACGAGGCAAATGCTTTTCGTTCTGCGTCCGAGTGAAACGGATTAGCCGACTGTGGGAAATAAACTGAAAAGGGGAACACAAGCAAAACAACAGGGAAAACAAGAGTTAGCCAAAACGAATCGTGTCTTCTGTTCTGCATTGCCTTGTTACGCTGTTTACCGCAAAATATATTTTTGAACCGGGTCGGCAAAACGCCTATGCTTCACATCAAACCGGTAGTTTTCTTCCCTGTTAACCGGATTCGCATCCCGTGTAAAGCGATCTGCGAACATGCAAAGTCCCTGCAGGAAATTTGTTTTGTGTACGGATTCAACAAAAAAGCCTGAACAGGTTGGGATGAAGGGGCACCGGTCGCCATCAGCTTCGGAAATTAGTACGTGATATACCTTTGAGGTGTAGTTCAGAATGGATGCATTGACAGCAGTCTCATGAGCTTCAACGGATGCAGGGCCCGCATAATGCACCTGTTGCGCTCCCCACTTTTCGACGGGAGCCTGGCTCTGTGCATGGAGTGAGATAAACAAAAAGAAAACAAACAAACCAATACGCATTGAGGAAAAGTGCATTGCCGTTTAATTGAAAAGATCCCAGGCAAGACCAAACCGTATTCCACGCCGTGCCATGGGATAATACGGAACCACGATATATTGGTAGTCAAACAGATTTTCCCAAGTAAAATAGACAAGTGCGGATTTTTTAATTTCACCCACGGCCGTGAAATTCAGGATAAAATATAATGAACTCTTGGTGGTTCCTGAATACGAATAGGTCCGGGTATAAAAGAGGTCATATGCCCGTGGATGAAATGACGTACCAAACGAGGCATTAAACCCGGCTTTAACATGCAAGGCGGAATCGAAATGAATTCCCCTATAGTAAGCGCCCATGGTGCCGCTCAGTTGCGGAAGCGTCTGTTCATTATTTGTTTGCCCGTTCTCCTTAAAATAGTTCACTGAAGCATCAGCAAGAATAAAACGATAAGTCGTGGAAACAGCCAGATGCAATCCGGAAATATCAGCGACACCAACCGGAGCCTGTATTTGTGCTATTGAATCAGCCAGCCAAACATACAGGTTTTGAAATCTAGTTGATTCAGGTTTTGTTCTGTATGCCGAGAAGCTAAACTCACCAAAAGAATAAGTTCCCTCGAGCCGTGCCTCAACATTATTTACTGCAATCTTGCTGTCGGTATAGCTTTGCGAATATCTGGATAGACCACCATAGAGCTTCAGGTTAGCTGATAACCGGATGGAAACATCGGCACCTGTCCCGGGAAAGGCTGCATTTTCCTTGTGCAAATACTTAATAAACAATGCCGGGGTGATAGAAGAGTCGAACATGGCGAAGGAGGCAACGCCTGAGGCATAGGCACGTTTTTCATTTTGATAGTTGAGAAAAAACATATTGTTCGAATTCCATTTTTCCAATCCACCGGCAAGAGCAAGATTGAAATCCTTAAATTTCAATTGCTGGGTGAATGATATACCCATCAAATGATCAGTAAGATTTGTTAAAAGTTGCCTGCTGCTTGGTGGAGCAAGTTGGTCGTTGAGCCGGATTTCATTGAAACTCTCATTATAATAAAAGCGTAGTGATCCGGGCTGTCCATCCAAAAGAAGTGAGTTGATCTTAACTGCATAATTGTTGTTTTGTTCTTTTGCAGTGTTGAACCAAAAAAGGGGAGTTGCATAAAGAGGGTCATAAATGGCTGTCTGAGCAACCCTGCCATACCTTAATACCAGCGAGTCATAGTTCACACCACCCCATAAATTTGTGATAGTCCGATGATACGAGTATTCTGTTGAAATGGTCAACAGACTGTCAATAACCGGATAGGACAATCCTAACTTTACAATCCACGAACTGTAACCGCTGTTTATATAACCGGCATCTTTCTTGCGGTTGTTCAGATTAAAAAAGACATTCAGTTTATGATATGCCTGCTGATGCAATTGCGCATCAATCATGCCTTCACCATCCGGACCCTGATAGAATTTAACCCGTGTATAGGGAGCACGGGAAATACGAAATGACGATTGTGCATTTAGTGAAACTGAATTATTCTCTGCGCCAAACAGGAACGAACGAGAAAGAGGCACCAACTCAACAGAGTCAATTGCTTCCGTGGCGAGTTTGTTGAGATCGAAATAATTTTGCGGATAGTGATTCAGGGGCATACCATCCTGGAAGTAGCTTACATTCCCGTTACCCTGTCCATAGAGCACCACTTCTTCCGGCTGACCGAGCGTTCCCAGACTATGAACAAAATAACCTGGAAAAGAATTAATAAAATCTCCAGTATACCGATAGTCATTCCAAAGGAAGGTACTGTCGTTGAGGAAAAGTGAATTCCCGTTCATGGGTTTGGCAAAAACATAGTTGAGCGGTTCCGGTTTTTTCTTTTTCACCGTTGAATCGGACGGACTTTTTTGTGTTGTGTCCTGGGATATCACAGGCTGAATGGTAAGCATGCTGTCATTCACCACAGCACGGATACTCTTCTGTGTAGAGTCCTTGGGGATTTGTGCGAAAAGAACAACTGCCTGAAAAGCCAGGATAATAAACAAAATTTTAGTCATTAATTCTTTAACTACATTATTGAAGTTTCATCGATGCTGTTTCCATCTGCCCTCCTGCCTGCCATCATAAAACGCTTCGGGCCATTTGCTCTTCACAAGCATAGTAACACCGAAGCGTACGTCAGTCGGCTTAACGCTTTATTTCAATAGACAATGGTTTTTCTGCATAAAACCTGTCATGCCATATGACACAAACAGCCTGCGATAAAGGAGTATTATTTCAATCGTTCAAACAAATATTCCGCAACGCGCGATGAAGCGATCCGTTCCTGCTGCATGGAGTCACGCTCACGAATGGTAACTGTTTCATCCTGCAGAGTTTGTGTATCCACCGTAACCGCAAATGGGGTTCCTGCTTCATCCTGCCGGCGATATCTTCTGCCGACCGCACCCTTGTCATCGTAGAATACTTTGAATCGGCTTCGCAAGTCAGCTTCCAACTTATGCGAAAACTCAGGCATTCCGTCTTTGTTAACCAATGGAAGGATAGCCGCTTTCACGGGTGCAAGACGCGGATGCAGCTTAAGTACCACGCGGGTTTCATCGTTCACCTGTTCTTCCCGGTAAGCATCAACCAGGAATGCCATGAACGAACGGCTTGCACCGGCAGATGTTTCGATGATAAATGGTGTAAATTTCTCTTTCGTTTCTTCATCAAAATATTTTTGCGATTTTCCGGAGAATTCTTCATGACGGTTTAAATCGAAATTGGTACGGTTGTGGATCCCTTCGATCTCTCCCCAACCAAACGGGAATTCGTATTCAATATCCGTGGCTTCTTTGGCATAGTGGGCTAATTTATTTGCCGGGTGATCATGGTAGCGCATTTTTTCCATGTTCATGCCAAGTCCTCTAAACCATTCCAACCGTTCAGCTTTCCAATAGTCATACCATTTTTTATCGTCATTTGGATTCACGAAGAACTGCATTTCCATCTGTTCGAATTCACGGGTGCGGAACAGAAAATACTTGGTATTGATTTCATTCCGAAATGCTTTGCCAATCTGGCCAATGCCAAATGGAATTTTTTGACGTGATGAATTGTACACGTTCAAAAAGTTTACAAATATACCCTGTGCCGTTTCGGGACGAAGATAAACCACTGAACCGGAATCTTCAACCGGCCCGACAAATGTCTTAAACATGAGATTAAAATTGCGGGGGACCGTAAACGTGCCTTTGTTTCCGCATTGGGGACAGTTCAGCTCTTCCATGATAGCCAGATTATAGTCCTTGTCTTCCATCAATGCATTAAACAACTCGGATACTTTGGCATCATCAAAACTGCTTACTTTTACGTCACCGCCAAAATTCGGATGATTGACTAATTTGGGCGCTGCTGCCTCGAGTGTTTTGCGTTGCTTTTTAATGGCAATTGAGTCGGCGAGAATGTCTACGCGGAAACGGGATTTGCATTGCTTGCAATCAACCATAGGATCTGTGAAATTTTCAACATGACCGGATGCTTCCCATACCCGTGGATGCATGAGGATGGATGCGTCCAGACCTTCAACGTTGTCACGGTAGGTCATGAATTTCCACCATTCCTCTTTGAGGTTCTTCAGTAACTCAACACCCAACGGACCGTAATCCCAACAGCCGTTCAGACCACCATAAATTTCACTGGATTGGAATACAAAGCCTCTGCGTTTTGCCAATGATACAATTTTTTCTAATACGTCGTTTGTCTGTTTAGCCATTAAATAAGCTCCTGCTTTTCAAGTCAATTTTATAGGGAAATAATAATTAAATATAATGAAAAATGCGGAATGGATTGTGGAAAAAACGGGTGGCTTTAAGGGGTATAAAGCAAGTTTTGGCGTGTTTTCGAAAACGAACACCACTTGCGACGCCGCTGCCATATTCAGTTGAGCGACTTTATCAACACGCGTGGTTGGTTGGTAAAGACGCCTGTGAGCTTGGTCAGTGTATTGCCGGGGTGCTTGAGTTGAATAAGGGTATGAATTATTTGCATACAAAGGCCATATTTGTGTAAAGGACGTAGGTTCCCAGAATTTTAAACCCCTACCATGAGTATGACATAACTGAGAATAATTCACTCCAGGCATTCCCCATATACCTATAGGTCTTGTGACCGGCAGCATTCGCTAGTCTTACATTTCTTTCTAATTCCATCTGAGCCCGAAGCGTATTGAGGTGAATGTTTTGGATCATAGAGGTTTATGAATATCTAATTCAATACGAATGGGATCTTAACTGAGTAAAAAATCGTACGCAGGGAGAAGTTAAGGAAGTAATTAACAGCAGCTAATGCGTGTGGGTTGTTGCCATCCGGGCAAAAAAAAGCCCCGCAAAACTGCAGGGCTTGTCGTAAAACTGAAGACCAGAAACTAGAACTCGATTTTCGATTTTGTTTTCTGAACGTAATCGAGAACAATGGCACTTGCAACGAACACCGACGAATAGGTACCAATGATGATACCGAAGGTCAAAATGAACGCAAACGCACGAAGCACTTCACCGCCAAATATCAAAAGAACGATACAGGACATGAGGGTTGTACCTCCCGTTAGTATTGTTCTGCTGATTGTTTTGTTGATACTCATGTTCATAAGGTTATAAAGCGATTCCGATTTGTGCAGTTTAATGGTTTCACGAACACGATCGAAAACGATAACTGTGTCCATCATTGAATAACCAATAAGTGTCAGGAATGCCGCAACAACTGTCAGGTTGATCTCAAGGTTAAGGTTGGGGATCAATCCATAGAGTGTTGCATAAAGCCCGAGTGTAATAAGCACATCGTGAAAAACGGCAATAACGGCGCCAAACGCAAAAATGAATTTGTAACGGAATCCGAGATAGATCAAGATGGCAAAAAGTGAAAGGAAAACAGCAATAACCGCATCCTGTTTTAATTCATTTCCAACTTTAGGTCCAATAACTTCAGCTCTGCGAAGTTCGAACCCATAGCTGGGAAGCTTTTTTCTGAGATTTTCCTTAATCCAGTCAGAAATGCCGACTTGAACTTTGATCAGGCTGTTTGTCGGTTCCTGCCCAACACGGCCAGCCTGATAACCCTGCTTTGTCAACAAAGTAACAGCAAGTTTAGCTGTATCAGGGCTTGACAACTGGAAGGTTATGGAATTGTTGGTGCTTTCTGAGATTTTTGGAATGGCACCAGGAATTCCCTCGCTTATGGATTTTTCAATTTGTGCAACAATTTTCGGGAAAATCTCTTTCGGGATTTCCTGAAGCTCAGTGCGGATAAGCGCGCCCTGATTGCCACCAAACATCTTGACTTCAAGATCGCCGAGGCCAATATTCAAAACGTTGTCCCGGAGAACGGTAACGTCGATGGGATCGCTTATTTTGAATTGCAGTTCTGTTCCACCCTTGAAATCAGTGCCGAATTGAAATCCGCGGAAGGCAACATTAATGGCTCCAATCAGGAAGAGGGTAATCGAAAGTCCGTAGAAGAACTTTCGTTTAACCATAAAATCAATGTTTATATCATGTAAAATACGCATTAGGTTCTAAACTCCTTAAAATCTGATAATTAACCGATTGTAATTTTATACCCTTTGTTGAGCATCCAGTCGAACACGACTCTTGAAATGATCAAGGCGCTGAATAAACTGGTTATAATACCGATCATGAGTGTCAGTGCGAAGCCCTGAACCGGTCCGGTTCCAAACTGATACAGAATGACACCGGTGATGATGGTAACCAGGTTCGAATCGATAATGGCCGAAGATGCCCGGGAGAATCCGCTGTCAAAGGATGCACGCAGGGTCTTTCCTGCAGCAAGTTCTTCCCTGATGCGTTCGAAGATAAGTACGTTGGCATCCACCGCCATACCCATCGTCAGCACTATACCCGCGATACCAGGCAGTGTCAATGTTGCTTTAAAACCGGCCAGAATACCAAGCGTGAAAAGAATGGTCATTGCCAAACCAAATGTGGCAACACCGCCTGCGCGCTGATAATAAACGGTCATAAATAATGCTATCAAGAGATAACCGAAAAGCATCGAGTTGGTACCCTGTGAAACAGAATCTGCTCCAAGGGATGGTCCGATCGTACGTTGTTCAATAATGTCAACCGGAGCAGGAAGTGCACCCGCTTTGAGCACGATCTCGAGGCGTTTTGCTTCGTCAAAGTCAGCCATGCCGGAGATTTCCGAACGACCACCGGTTATCCGGTTACGAATAACGGGAGCGGAAAATACGGCATTGTCAAGGATGATCGCGCAGCGTTTGTTAATGTTGGCACCGGTTATTCTGGCCCATTCGTTGGCGCCATCGGTGTTCATTTCCATGCTCACAACATTCTGCGAATTTTGGTCAAGCGTTGCCTGGGCATTTGTTACTACGTTTCCGGTAATTTCCGGTTTTGCGTTAACAAAATAGAGCTCGTAGGCCTGCATTTTTTTCTGCTCAAAAGGATAAATGTTAGGGCGTGCAGAAAAGATAATATCAACGGAGTTTTCCGTTATCATTCTCACTTCCGGGCGATCCAGATAACGCTTAATTTTGTCTTTATTCTCGGGTAAGACAAGAATGTTTCCACCGCCACCCATCAACAACGAAGTGAAAGGTCCCGCTTTAACGTTCTCTTTGTTTTTCTTGCCCGAATCCGCTTTCGCGGTCAAAGCATCTTTAGCAGCCGTTGCACTGTCTTGGGCCGCCGTTGAAGCAGAATCAACAATAACACCCATGAGTGCATTGTCAATTTTCTTTAAGGTGGCTTCCATGAATGCGCCTTCCTTCAAGAGCTTGAACTCCAGAAGTGCGGTTCCCTGCAATAGCTGCCGGGCTTCTTCTTCTTTTGCAACGCCGGGAAGTTCTACAATGACTCTGCGGTCACCTTGTCGCTGGATGGATGGTTCCGAAACGCCATACTGATCAATACGGTTACGTATGATCTCAGCAGCGCGCGATACGGCATCTTCAGTCTGTTTCTTCAAATCGGAAACAACTTTGTCTTCGTCCTCACGGACTGACCCAAAATAGGTTTTAACAGAGATATTATGCTGTTTCAGTTTTTGCAGCAGCAGGTCAAGGATAGGCGTGCTGGAAAGGTTAGCTTCTGTCACCGATTCATTGAGCAGTTTGGTGAAGGTAGAGTCCTTTCGTTGTGCCAGCTTTTCGAGTAATTTACCCGTGTTTACTTCAAGCACGAGACGCATACCGCCTTGCAGATCAAGGCCCAGTTTCATCCGGTCCGCACGGGCTTTCTTATAATCAGTGTTGTTTACTTTAATGCTGTCTTCAAATGAGGCGAGGATAGAATCCTGTTGCGCAGGCGAGAATTTCGCATTTGCTTTCAGATCATTCTTCTTCTTCTCAACCATCGCAGTTATGGTTTTGCTGTACTGATAGTCCTTATAGGTCGGGTACAACAGATACAAGCTCAGCACGATAAAAGCGGCGGTTAAGACCAGCCGGAATCCAAGTTTCTTCATACAGTCGTTGCTTTGTTAAAAAGTGATGAAAAAATAATTTAAAACGTAAAGTTACCCCGATATACCCAGAAAGTCAAACAAAATCTAAAATTGAGACATTATGACCTTATTATAGAAGCTCAGGCTGTCTGCTCATCGGGACTCCGTATAGACAATTACAAAACCCATGCCCTGACATTTGGGCGCACTTTATGTGGCTTTTGGCAGAGTATTCGTCAAAATGATGATGCGATATTCCCAGGGAGTCTATTTGCGCGCTGGATTGGTACATTCTGGCGCATTTTGTGACGGATTTTGGCAGGGTTATAGTAACACGATGCTTCCAAATCATCCGAAATGCAGACACCGCATCCATTCAGGGGTACAGGCCTGGATAAGTATTGCCTCACCTTTTGTTCATTTGTCCTAGCCCCCTGATATATTGCTGTGCAAGTTCAAAAGTAAGAAACCATTCGAGGGCAGTTGCGTACGATGTGTCCCCATGAATGTAATACTGCTCTGCCATGGTGCGAATTTTCTGATGGTCATAAAAGGCAGAACCTGCCAAATCTGAGGAAGCAGCTATATCAAGGGCAAATTCGCGCAGGAGTTGCAAAGACTGATTATTCTGTTGTGCCGAATGCCTGTTAAGTCTCTTTTTCAGAAGTAAAAGTACCCGGGCGGTAAAGGTAGAAACAGAGAAGGGCAGTGTTACGGCTCCTTTTGCCAGATGTACCTTGGCAAATGCAGGATAGGTACTGGTAATGATCTGTTTGAATAACTTGCCGTTTTTCCGAAGCTCTGGAGGAATGCTGAAGAGGTTTTCAAGCAAAGATACTTGCAGGAATGGCATAAAAGAAATTATCCGTTCATCAAGACGCGCCTGTTCGGGTCCGCAATAGTTAGGAATGCGGGTTTTTATGGCAAGAAGATCCAACCAGTTTTCGAGACCAACTTGAGAAACAGGCGGAAGGAGTTGAAAGAGTTTGTCTATTTGCTTAATACACCCGCTTTTCATTTCCTGCTGGACGTCTGAGCTGAAAATATCGCTTTTACAAGATATCAGCTTTGGTGCCAGAGTCACCGGGTTTTGTTTCACCAAATCCTCTTTGGCAGTCCATAGTATTCTGTTGAAATACTCTCGTCGCCATATCTCCCCAAAACCGCCATCCACAAAAACAGCATCATAACTGTCAAATGCGTCGAGTGTTTTCATAGCGAACCAGGAACTGACCGGATGATTCTGAAAAGTCAAAAAACAAAACTTGCGAATTTCATCCATATCAGGCGCCCCGGTGAAAGCAACGGCAGGAATTCGTATGTGGGGCATGGGGAGACTTTTGGCAAGTTCGCTTGCTATTCTGCAATCGGCATCATCATTAGGGCCTGTTGTTTGCATGCTCCAATTGGAAACATCGTTTGCTGCAATAAGTGAAACCAGGGTTCGGGAGTCGAGGCCGCCGGACAATCCGAGAATAAACCGGTTTTCCCGTGGGCGGAGCAATGCACCAAGCTTCTCTGTAAATGCCGCGACTGAAATTTTTTCTCCGGTAAGCCGTGGGTACCAGGGATGTTCTGTCAACTTGACAGTGAATTCGCGTAATGATATTTTTGCCTGTGAACCGGCTATCAGACGTGTAATTCCTTTATAGGAACAGGCATTGGTCAGTTTATTAACACATAGCCAGCTTGACCCATAGATGCTGAAATCAAGGTCAAGATCAGTGAACATAGCCATTAGATCAAGTCGGGTAGAAAAAACTATTTGATCCGGTTGCTCAAGAAGGTATATATCCCTAAGACCAATGGGATCGGTGAAGAGATTGATATATTCACCGGTGCCAAACACTCCGCAATAATGTCCGTCAAATCGGAAAGATGCTTCCCTGACAGCTGATGACCACTCATCCTCGCCAAAAAAATTTTGTTTTTCGGAATTTGCAGATATACCTAATCCGGCGGCGACAAAAAAACTGCCGTCAGCAGCTTTTTGCCAGACAATGTTTTTTCCTCTGGTACCGCCGGCAAGCAAGTGCACGTTACCGTAAGAAAACGAAAAGGAAGCCTGAATGGCTGCTTTATACCAGCAATGAACTTCCGGCGCTGTTTTTCGAATAATTCCCAGAAACCAACTCATGATGGCCTCAACTTTTTTTGATTTTATTTTCTCGTTTGTAAATTTAGTATAGTTTCCATTTTTTAGCAAACAACAGTATACAGTATTCGCCTAAAAATTAGCTGATTAAGGATGATTGGTTTATTATCTGGAAATATTGTTATTTTGCGTTTTGGAGATATTTACTAATCAACCAGGCAGAAATATCCATGAAAATCAAAGCGATTGTAACAGGTGTCACAGGGATGGTAGGTGAGGGTGTCTTGTATGAGTGCCTTCATTCAGCCCTCGTGGAGTCGGTGTTGGTCATTGGACGAAAACCATGCGGTGTGGCGCATCACAAGCTGAAAGAAATTGTACACACGGATCTTTCCGATCTTTCATCAATCGAGAGTCAATTGGAAGGCTATAATGCCTGTTTCTTTTGCCTTGGTGTTTCTTCCGTTGGCATGAAGGAAGCGGAATACACAAAAGTGACTTACGACCTGACTATGAAATTTGCCGGCACCGTTGCGTGGATCAATAACGATATGACGTTTTGCTATGTTTCCGGTGGTGGCACGGACAGTACCGAAAAAGGAAAAATAATGTGGGCACGTGTTAAAGGGAAAACGGAAAATGACTTGCGCAAATTGCCGTTCAGCCAGGCGATTGCCTTCAGACCCGGTTATATGCAGCCAACAAGGGGATTGAAAAACACACTGAAACCGTATCATTATATATCATGGGCATATCCGGTTTTACGTGTGCTGTTCCCAGGGCATGTTTCCACTCTTGCGGAATTGGGAAAGGCTATGATCTATTGTGCATTGAATGGATATGAAAAACCAGCCCTTGAAGTGCGGGATATCGTGGCGGCTGCAAAAGGGTTGTAGGGTGCATTCATTCCGGAATAATGTCGCCTTTCCAAGGCTCAAAAATCCGGGAACTTGGGTATCGAATTCTTAATGGTGAGGGTTAGAAGCTGACCAGCGTGTTGACGATGCTATTCAATTAGAATCGTCAACACGCCAAGTCTTATCGTTATTTGCCTGCTTTTTGCGAGATTGTTGCAGCAGTTGCCGAAATTGGCTCCTTCATTTCATCTTCATACAGAAAACAAAGTGCACGTTCCGGTGTCATGGGAGCCACTGCCGGGAATGTTTTGCCGGGCCGGAATGCTTTAATGGCATTCAACAATGCAAAATAGGCACCAATTCCATACATCAATGGCGGTTCACCAACTGCTTTGGACTTATACACACCAACGGGATTCCCTTCGTTAGAATGGAAATACACTTGTATGTCCTGTGGTGCAGCGTGAATGTCCGGTACTTTATAGGTAGAGAGCGTATCGGTGAGTAGTTTTCCCTTATCATTATAAGCCACTTCTTCGCAGGTCATCCAACCAATTCCCTGAGTGAGGGCGCCTTCCACCTGTCCAAGATCGACAAGTTCGTGCAGACTTATTCCGCCATCGTGAACAATCTTGGCAGAGTCAATGGTATAGGTGCCACGCAGGCAATCAAGCGTGGTTTCAATTATTGCAGCACCGGTAACGTGATAGGCAAATGCATCGCCTTTCATGAGCGTCCGGTCAAACCATATATTGTCCGTTGCATGATGCGCGTGAGCGGAAAGCCCTATTCGTTTCATATAAGCAGAGTTTATTGCTTTTGTCCAGGTGATGCCTGTTTTCTCTTCTCTGTAATAGAATTCTTCATCCAACAGAGTAATATATTGCGGGTCAGCTTCCTTTAATTCGCCGGCCACCAAAATCCTCAGGCGTTCCCAAATGAGCTCGCAGGCTTTTTTGGTTGCATAGCCATTAAGGTCGGCGCCGGTGCTGGCAGCGGTTGCCGATGTATTGGCGTTGCGCGTTGTGTTGGTGCTCAGCACCTTAATTCTTTCCGGTGTGATTGAAAAGGTTTTAAGTGCTGCCTGAATGATTTTGGCATTAACTCCCTGTCCCATCTCTATGGCAGCAGTGCTGATTGCAACTGAACCATCCATATAAACGTGTACGAGAGCACTTGCCTGATTGAGAAACGTGCTGGTGAATGAGATTCCGAATGCGATGGGCATAATGCCGACACCCTTTTTCAGAATTTTGCTTTCCTGATTGAATGCAGCAATCCGGCCTTTTATTTCGGCAAGGTTATACCGCTCTTCCATTTCGGCAAACGTTTCACGGAGATAAAAATGTTGCGCTCTTTGTCCATAGGGGAATTCATCGCCTTCTTTCAGCAAATTCTTTCGCTGAATTTCAATAGGGTCGATGCCCATTTGTTCTGCTGCTTTATATATGGCAGCTTCAATCACAAACATTCCCTGTGGGCCGCCAAAGCCTCTGAACGCGGTGTTTGGTGGAAGATTGGTTCTGCAACTATAGGCAGTTGCCTGCACATTCGGCACGTAATAGCTGTTAGTTGCGTGGAAAAGCGTACGCTCCAGAATAGCCGGGGAGAGATCAGCGGCTGCTCCTGCATTTTGATAGTATTTTGCTTCATAGGCGAGAATGGTTCCGTCTTTCTTCAAACCGATTTTGTAATCGGATGAATACGGATGCCGTTTTCCTGTCATGCGCATATCGTCGCCGCGGGGCAGAACCAGTTTTACGGGTTTCTTTAACAAATAAGCAGCCAGGGCAGCCATAGCACCCCATGCACTGGCCTGATCTTCTTTTCCGCCGAAACCGCCGCCGAGCCGGGCAGTGTCAACTTCAATCAGATTCATACCAATACCGAGGATTTTTGCAGCAACCTTCTGAACTGAAGTGGGACTTTGCGTTGATGAAATGATCTTTATGGCATTGCCTTCCATCGGAACAGCAAGCGCGCTTTGGGTTTCCAGATAAAGATGTTCCTGTCCGCCTGATTCAACCGTTCCTTCAACAATGAGGTCACATTCCTTAAAAGCATTCTGCGTGTTGCCCAGCGAAAACATGCGCGGGGGAATAATAAGATCGCCTTTTTTGAATGCTTCACGGGGATCGAAAACAGCGGGGTGTTCCTCAGTTGTATAGGATATTAATTTCAGTGCTTTGCGGACCAACATCCGGTTTGAGGCAACCACGATAGCAATAGGCATTCCGACAAAGTGCAGCTCTGTTTCGGCAAGAAGCGGTTCATCCTGAACAATGCCGCCTATCTGATTTTCACCCGGAATATCTTTTGCTGTAATAACAGCCTGGACTCCATCAAGTGCCAATGCCTTTGCTGTGTCCAGTGCTAGGAGCTTGCCGTGAGCTATGTTTGAGTGGATAATACCGGCATATAAGGTTCCGGCAGGGGCTGCAAGATCATCCACAAAAATGGATTCACCGCGCACATGCTGTATGGAATCGTAGTTTCTCATACTACCTCCTCTATTGAAAGCAGTTCAGGAAATAACGTAATAAAGTGTGCCTTAAGCAGTTGTCCCAGCAACAGTCGCTTATAGTCTGCTGTTCCGCGTGCATCGCTAATGGGTGAAATTTCAGATTTCGCAATGTTCACTGCTTCCATCACCACATCGGGGGAAATTTGTTTTCCGGAAAGCCAGGCGGATGTTTTTTTCAGATAGAGTGGTATTGGACCTACACCTCCCGCAGATATACGGGCCCGGTTAACTAAGCCATCGGTTGCTTCTATATAGAAGGTGCTGTTAACGCTCGCTATATCAAGATAGGTACGCTTAGAAACTTTTTCATAATTCATCATGCATTCACCGGCGGGAACAGGGATCAAAATTTCCTTTATTACTTCGCCTGGAAGTTTATCAAGGGATTTATAGCCTTTGTAGAAATCCGCAAGGCTGATAGTCCGGAGTTTATTGTTGTTTTCAGTGAGGTGCAGTTCTGCACCAAACGCCAGAAGTATGTTAACAAAATCAGCAATGGGTGATGCATTCACTATGTTTCCTGCTGCTGTTGCCCGGTTTCGTATGGGCAGAGAACCGAACAGCTCCAACCAGGTGCGGAGTTTTGGGAAAAGAGAATAGATCAATTCAGACCCGGCAATGGTGCTTATAGTAGTGGTCCCGGGAATGATGAGAAAATTGTTTTCAATTCTGATTGCTTCGTGAGGCAGCTTATTCAGCAGTTGCAGGTGGGCATCGCCGATGGTATCCCAGCGTTGCACAAAAAGATCTGTTCCGCCACCGGTGATGGTTGGCTGGTGTCTGTTGGTCTCTTCTGCCTGGTCATCCGCAGAAATGGCGGCAAGCTGGGCGGGAACATCTGTGAAGTATGCCGGAAGTATATCGGCTTCGATAAGCCGTTCAATATGTGTTTTGTCCTGGTCGAATTCAATATTGGTAAAGCCGTTGATGACTTCGTCAAATGCACGCTTAATGCCTGTATAGCCGGTGCAGCGGCAAATATTCCCGTCCAGAGCTGCAATGGCACTATCAAGAGAAGGGTTAAGTTCATTAATGAAATATGTGGTCATGGACATTACAAATCCCGGCGTACAGAATCCGCACTGTGTTCCACCCTGATCAACCATCGCGGCTTGCACGCGGTTTAGCCCGGATTTTTTTAATCCTTCAACTGTTACAACATGTTTCCCGTGAATGTCACCGATTGGTAATAGGCAGGAGTTGACAGTATGATAGGATATGGTGTTGTGTTCTAAAGTTCCGAGGAGGATGGTGCATGCACCGCAGTCACCTTCGCGGCAGCCTTCTTTGGTGCCGGTAAGGGTAAGCTTTGTCCGCAGAACATCCAGCAGGGTGAGCGCGGGATTAATTTCGAGCGAAACGAACTGATCGTTGCAAATAAATGCTATGGTTGATTTCATATTTCTTAAAAATAAATGGGACGAAAATTACATGCTTTTAAGAGAATTAGCAAGGAAGAATTTAAGAAGGGGACAAAGGCTTGATGTTTTTGGGATAATACACAACCTATTTTTTTTTTGGAAACGGGGCGACATTAACAATTTCTGTGTATTTTTAAGATAACAATTGTTTTTTTATTGGAGCTTGACAGAATATGAAATATTTGATTACAGGCGGGGCAGGATTCCTTGGGATAAACCTCGTCCGGTATTTATTAAAGAGAAACCATGAGGTCATATCGTTTGATGTTGCCCCTTTTGATTATGAAGACTGCATGGATAAAATTGAAATTATCGAGGGGGACATTCGCGACAAGGAATTGCTGGTGAGATCGTGTGCCGGAGTTGACATTATTGTTCATACTGCTGCGGCCCTTCCCCTGTATAAAGAGATAGATATTTTTTCCACTGATGTTGACGGAACACGCAATGTGCTTGATGCAGCAAAGCGGAATAAAGTGAAACGAATGATCCATGTCTCATCAACCGCGGTGTATGGCATACCTGATCATCACCCGCTGTATGAAACAGATAAGCTTGACGGTGTTGGACCATATGGGAAAGCCAAAATTCAGGCAGAAGAAGTCTGTTTGAAATTTAGAAAAGAAGGTCTTTGTGTACCCATCATACGCCCCAAATCATTCATCGGGCCGGAACGTCTGGGGGTTTTTCATGTCCTCTACGATTGGGCGAAGGATGGTTGTGGTTTCCCTGTAATTGGCAAAGGCAATAACCGCTATCAGCTTCTTGATGTTGAAGACCTATGCGATGCTATCTATCTCACCGCAACACTTGACGAAAAGCAGGTTAATGACACGTTTAATATCGGTGCCAAGGAATTTACGACGATGAAGGAAGACTATCAGGCTGTGCTTGATGTTGCCGGATTCGGAAAGAAGATCCGGGGTACTCCCGAAGCACCGGTGATCTGGACTCTGCGTATTCTGGAAGCGTTAAAACTTTCACCACTCTATAAGTGGGTCTATGAAACGGCTTCCAAGGATTCATTTGTTTCGATAGAAAAGTCAGAGAAGATATTGGGTTATAAACCAAAATTTTCCAACAAAGATGCCCTCATCAGGAATTATAACTGGTATATTGAAAACCTGCATAAATTTGAGCACACTTCCGGAGTATCACACAGAGTGCCATGGAAACAGGGTATTTTAACATTTTTTAAATTATTTTTCTAAGTACTCATGATCCCCGTTGAAATAATTAAGCTGATCCGAGCCAAACAATGGATTAAGAACTTCTTTGTTTTTATTCCGTTGATATTCTCCAAGCATATACTGGATGGCCAATATACCGGGAGAATCCTTATTGGCTTTTTGGCATTCTGTTTTGTTTCATCGGTGGTGTATGTGCTGAATGATATTGCAGATCGTGAAGCAGACCGGGTGCATCCAAAGAAAAAATTCAGACCCATTGCTGCGGGCACTATTTCCGTGGCCGCAGCAATTATTATTGCCGCCATACTGTTAGCAGCCTATGTTGCTTTGGCGTCAACTTTGGGTCTTGCATTCCTTATGACCGGGATTGCCTATTTCGTACTCAATGTGTTTTATTCCTTTTATGCCAAGAACGTAGTACTTGTGGATATCTTTTGCATTGCAGGCGGGTTTATGCTCCGTGTTTTGGCAGGGGCCTATGCAATTAATGTTGAAATTTCAAGTTGGCTTATTTTGACCACAATGTTTCTTTCTCTCTTCCTGGGCATTATGAAGCGACGTTCCGAATTAACCGGGGTCGGAAAAGACAAAGGGTCTTCCACGAGACGCGTTTTGGAGAACTATTCCATAGAATTCACTGATCAGCTTTCCACTATCTCGGCCTCCGCTGTTATCATCTGCTATGCTCTCTATACTATGGCCCAACGAACGGTTAACGCATTCCACACCGAAGGTCTTATTTATACAACTCCGTTTGTTGTCTTCGGGGTGTTCAGGTATATGTTCCTGGTATATAAATATGATCAGGGTGAAAACACCACTGATATCATGTTGACGGACAAACCCATGATCATCACGATCATCTTATATTGTCTGGCAACCGTTTTAATCATTTACTATAAATCGATACCGTATTAAGCATTGGCGCCAGGCCCTAAAATGGCCGGCGCAACGGCTCTCTCAGGGATTTTTTGTTAAACGTAAATTGCAGTTGAACCGCCACCTTGTTGATAAAACATTCCTGGTCTATTGGCTTTAGTTTACATGGTCTTTTCGTTACGGGTTCATTATTGTGTTCACATGTTCTACAATCGGTAACTAAACCTACACAGTGTTTTGTAATAATTATGAGGAACAATGAAATCTATTACAAATGAAAAAGCGAAGAATGAAATTCTGGAGAGGATCAACTCTCTTAATGATATTGATGCCCGGCTTTGGGGTAAGATGACTCCTCATGAAGCCATTTGTCATATGGCTGATCAGTTGCGTCTTGCAATGGAAATGAAAAAATCGGACTACAGAGGAAACCTTTTGCAAAAGACATTGATAAAGTGGTTGATCATGCTCGGAATGCAAGCGCCTAAAGGGAAAGTTGAAACGTTCAGAGAGCTGAAACAAGGCGAAGGTGGTACAAAACCCATTAATTTGGAAAAGGATAAAGTGGCGTTGATCAAGCTGATTGATGATTTCTATTATCAGTTTAGTCCGTCAAAAAAAGTGGCACATCCTGCATTTGGCAACCTCAGCCGGGAAGAGTGGGGAAAACTTGCATTTTCACATCTGAATCATCACCTCTCGCAATTTGGAAGGTAGAGAGCTCTTTACGACCCATGATTGACTAGTGGCTGAAGATAGAGGGAGATATCTGCGGTGATTTCGCAACAAATTAGTTTAATGAGGGGAGGCCGTCGTAATTATGTTGCAAAGGTTCGCAAATTCCTTAAAAAGATAATGTTCTGGTCTGGTAAAAAGAGGTTGTATGAAAAGAGCGTTTGGATGTATCTGATTTGGTGTGACTGTTGTTTTGTATGGAAACAGTTTTTTAAGATGAGCGCCCTGAACCCATTATGAATGGATTCAGGGTGCTTAAATAGAGAATAAATTCTTAGAAGGGGTAGATGAACGAAATTCTCGGTTCAATCTTTTTCTGGGGTTCAAATCCAATAATATTATCATCCTTGTCACGCATTGGCGTAAACGTCCATTGATATATCATTGAAACGAGCAAATAGGAATAAGGCTTGTAGCCCAATTCGGCAAAAAGAGCTGAACGGTTGTCGAGCGTGAAGAGATCTTTTTCGTCGATTATATTTGTCTTGTCATAGCCTGCACGAGCAACAAACGGCACAGAAGGTGGTGCGACCTCCGCACGCATATTCAATATTCCGCTCTGTGGGTTCTTGTCCAATCGCTGATAGCCGCCATATATAGTCAATAGATGAAGCACATCCACGGTGAGTGATCCGAAGAAACCGTTTTGCGGGTCAATAGCCGCGCGAAGTTCGTTTGCTTTACTGGTGACCGTAGTAATTGGCGAATTATATGTTGCGTTAAATCTTTCGATTTCATACAACGAACCGAAATAGGATGGGATATATTCTTTGCTGTTCCAGCGGCGTTCGAATTTGAGTGAGGCAGTTGCCAGGCCGAGTCCATTAAAGTTAAACAACAGGCCTGAGGATATACCGTCTCCAAAGTTTACAATTTTTGCATAATCAGTATATAATTCAATATTTAAAACGGAAGAGTTAAGCAAGGGTAACCCAATATCAAAGCCAAACTCGCTCATTGAGCCATTATCTACAGTAGCCGTAAATGCCTGCGTCTTTGGATCCAGGAGGCCTGATTCAACGCCTGCCTTTGAGTTAAAATCACCGGCGAATGAAGCACCAATTTCCAGGCCGGAAAGAATCGGAATAACGCTTAGTGAAGTGAACTGCAACGGCTTAATGTGCAAACGGGTTCCAACAACAGACCCTTCGCTGAAATCGCTGTAAATGGATTCAAAGCCCCATTTGTCCATGTTGAGATCAAAGACTAAACCGATCTTCCTGTTGTCCACGCTTGGTGAGTTGGAATACTGATACATGATGCTTCCATGACCGAGGGTGTAATAATCAACGGCACCTATCTGAGCATAAACAGGATCTTTTTTGTATCCATACCGTACGTATCTGATGATCGAAAGATAATCGGATGCGGTGTTGAAGTTTTCTTTCCGCAGATTGCCGCTTGCATCAAATTCAAGATTCAGATCGAGCCCAATACCAAAGTTTTTGAAAGAGATATCGGGTCGAACGCGAAAAGCATAGGTCGGGGCACCATCAATCCAGGTCAAACCGAATCCACCGGTGAGTGCATTTGGCGCCTGTCCCGGAAGGGGATTCATCTGAGCGAAACTAGTTACGACAAGAAAAAGGAGAAAACTGACTGTAAATAACCTTTTCATTCTGGAGTCCTGCAATTATTGTATAATAAAATTAACGTAATCAACGGATTATAACAAGTTTGGAAATAGTCTCAACTGATTTACCATGTTGCTTAACAAGTATTTTATAAAGATAGACTCCATTGGCAACCATATCGCCATCCTCATCACGGCCGTCCCAAGAGAGCGATTTGTTGAAGCCGGTCGTTAGTTCGGCGGCAGTCTGATTGATCTTCCGTATCAGTCTTCCGCTTACCGTGTAAATTTTCAATTGCAATTCGTCGGGCAACGAGGTAACCTGGAACGTGAAATAAGTGTTGCCTTTGGCCGGGTTAAAGGGATTCGGATAATTATATACCGACAACAGTTTCAAATCGTTACTCACGGTGAACTTAATGGTGGTATCGATTGCCACTTTTCGTGAACCACTAACCCCGGTTATCTGAACCGTGTGTTCGCCCGGAGACAGAGTATAGTTCTTCGGTTGGAAGGAAACAGTCATCTTGGGGTTGGCGAAGTCGTTAAACTTATATTGCAGCGAATCATAAAAATATTGTTTGTCATCCAAAAAGATTTTGATGAACGTTGTGTCACTCACCGCGTTCAGTGATGAATCATACATTTCAACCTGAAAGAGAGATCTTCCGTCAACAAAGTCTCCCTCGAATACATGCGATAAAATTGAAGCACCCGAATCTTTTTTCACGGAGAATTGAACATAGGCAGTATCGGTTGCGCCATTTGTTACCGTGAACGGAAGATTATAAACGTTGTTGTCTTTATAATATTCCTTAATGGAATTATCCGGATCAATGGTTACACGCAGTGTTCGGTCCTTATCGCCGACACCAATGCCATAGGGAATTTGATAGGTTAATCTGCTTTCGGGTGGAATGGTCGAAATCGTCCTCGTGTCTATGGGTGTCTTGGAATTATCCTTATAGACCACTTCGGCTGTGATCTTTATGTTATCTGCTTTAACTGCGGCCGCGTTGTTCAAAGTGATGGCAAATCTTGCGGTATCGCCAACCATAAAGGTGTTGCTCAGGCTGGCGACGGATTGATAATTTATTCCCAGCTCAGCCAGTCCATCATAGTTTACGCCAAAAGAACGCAGCGTGGGCGATGTGGTATCCGCAGCTTTTTGAAGATTTACGAGAAATTTAAGTGACGGATAAGTTGTTGGGGAAATTTCAGAAATATCCGCCAAACCTGAAGCATTAAAAGAAAGTGCAGTTAACGTATCGGCTGTTCCGTTGGTTTTGTATCCGATAGGTTTCACAACAATTGCTGAAGTGCCAGGCACTGAAGCATCCAAATATGCTGAAGTGTATTTTGATGCTTGTGATATGGCTGCTGTTGTAAGGAAGCCATTGTCAGGGCGATGAAAGAATGCCGTATCATAGGTTACAAAACCAGTATATGTGTTACTTTCCTTTTTCTCAAAAATAACTTTCCCCCCCTTAATTCCCATAAACGCCCATGGTTCTTGAATAACCAGACCCTCAAAAAGTTTACTGCCGCAAGCCTTGACGGCGCTAATCAATGCGGGGGTTCTGCTATCAGTTCCGTCCGTTATCACAACGAGGCAAACGAGTTTGCCTGCTGGAACCCGGTTAAGAAGCTTTGCCAACGAGTCCGCATTGGCAGGGGTGGCGCCATAATAAAAGAATTTCCCGGTATCGGCTTTGAGAGTAACGGGGTCAATGACGGCAACACCGACGCCCCAACCGGATGAATTATCCAGAAGATTAACGCCGTTTCTGTTGACGGCACCGGAATTGACTCCCTGACCGCTCGATCTAACTTCAATGTGGACTGAATCAGAAGCGATTTTAAGACCATTTTCAAAGGTCACTGCTGATTTGTTCATCTGATTAAAACTGTAATCATCTTCAAGGAGGAAGGGGAATGATTTTGCAGATTTGTAAATCTGGAAGATGTTGCTCCATGCTGTATCTGCCTGGTTAAAACGTACTCTTCCCCAAAAACGTTTATTCATTGGTAAAGAACTCAATGGTATTTTGGTAAAGAACGTATCCAGATTGGCCGATACCAAATGAGGTGAAGGAAAACTTTCCGATGTATCAAATTGCACAATCACGTCTTTTGTATGGGAGTCAGGCATGGCGGTTGACCCCAACAGGGTTACTGATGTTGGCTGAGCTGAAAAGTTGCCTGGTGTGATAACTTTAACAGAGAGCGAGGCAACATTCGTAAGCAGGGATGCCTCATTATCGTCTTCGTATAACTCATCAATTTTTTTCAACTGATCAAGTTTGACTGTGAACAGATGTTTCCCGGCTCTGTTTTCGGTGGGCACAACAACAAGCAACGTATCGCAGAAACCAACCGGTGGAACGCGGAACTCCCTGGAAAAAATGACTGAGTCGCTGCCTGCTATTTCATAGTGATCTTCAAACTTTAGATCAACGCTGTCAGTTGTTGCGATGCCGTAATTCTTATAGACCACGCGAACGGAATCCAAAGAGTTTTTACCGTCGTTAGGCGATGCTGCGTTCACCACAACAATATTGGAATCAAGAATAGTTAAATTCGGTTTCGTAGGTACGGCCAGTCGTACGAGTGGATCGCCAAGCATGAGGTTCGTCAACGCGAAAATACGATAGGCGTTGGATGTCCCCAGATTGGTGAACATACGGAGTTTTGCGTTGAAATGTGCCTGGGCAATTTGCCGCACCGAATCTTTGAGAAGAATGCTATAGAACATTTGCGGGACAGTGGTGGTCGTATTGAGAAATCCAAAAGAGCTGTTTCCCAAATAACTGATGGTCTGCCCGGTGTTGATAAACAGTTCACCAAAGGCACTTACATTTGGTTCAGCAAATCGATTGGTGGAACAGCCAAAATCTGTTACCAGCGGGCTCTTGGCATTTTTATTTAACAATTGGTTAGGGTCATCAATACTGTTGTCCCAGGTTCGTGTGGCGCTGTGTCCAATGTAGGAAATAAAGAGGCCTCCGATGTCAAGGGCCCGTTGCACATAACTTGCATCAAACGGGCCGAACGAATAGGTCGTTTCACCTTTTTTGATCTTATAAAAGTGATCACTGTTCATTGACAGCGGTTTGGGTGCCGCAGCGGAGCTTACAATTTGATCATTGACAGCCTTGAGCTGTTTCAATTGATTGGTGTCAGCGGCGTCGCCACCGGAGAACAGTAGGGCACGTTTGTTCCAGAGGTCCAGTCGTTGCGAAACATATTTTTGGTGTTTGGTTAAATAGTCCAGGATATCGGCTTCCTTTTTTGCGGGAAGTCTTCCCACAAGCATCTGCTGCAGAGGGAGACTGGTGTCCCCAAACATTGTATACCATGTATCGGAAACCGGTTCACCATAAGAGGGTACCAGATTAAAGTTGGTTTGGTCATGCTTCTGTTGGTCATAATAATTTTTGTAGTCATAGCATGCCTGTCCCAGGATCATGAGTGCGGATGGCTTGGGTGATTGCCAGTTTTGGAACGCAGCCTTCAAAAAAGCTCTTATGCTTGAAGGAACGGGATAGCCATAGGCGAACTCGTCATATATGTCGTCAACCATTACAAGGGTGGTATCGGTTTTATAATGGTCTTTAATAAATCCCGTATAGGTTGTTGCGGCACCAAGCATCGATGGATGTGCAATGGCGATATAGTCTGCTTTCCGTGAAGGGTTGCGCAGGTTAGTAAAAGTTTTCTTTTTCTGGTAAAGAGGTTTTGCCTCGTTGATCATGGTGTTGGCAATAATATAATATGCTGAACCGAAACCAACATTATCCGAAAAGGAAAGCGAATTCCCAGATTTAACCGCGCCTGTTATTTTCGCGATTGAAGGTTTAATCCGGTACACGGTATATGCGGTGTCTTGAAGGGTAGTGCTCAGATTACTCACTTTAAGTATTCTTGGAGCAGTAACCATATTACTGTCAAGGTATTCGAAATAGAGTGAGTCGTTCTTTGCTTTCAGTGCGCGGGGATATTCCAATTCAACCCAGTCCAACAGCAGATTATTAACCGAGGTTCCATTTTTCCAGTTTCGCACACAGATTGTGTTGAGGCCGGTTTTGATGGAATCGGAGGGGATATTTCCTCGCAGGACGACAATATCGTTTCGGTTAATTGTTCTTTGGTCAACACTTGTGGTAAGTGTATCCGAAGTCTTATTGGGGAAAACTTTTAATGCAAGCGAAAGCGAGTGAGAGTTGTATTGTACATCCGATCCTGATGAGATTAACCGCGAATAAATTGACGCATTTTTGCCAGGAATGACATCGCTGGCCTGTACATTGACAATCCCTGTTGAGTTGTTTCCACCATACACATAGTCATTAAACCACGCTTTAGCATCAAGGCGGGTTGGATCCTGGTTTTTATAAGGATCAGTTGCGGAAACGTCCTGAAAGATGGCGTCTTTTTCCGCATGAATAAAATCCGTATAGTATTCCAGCGTTTCCGAAATACCGGTAAGTGAGCTGTTCTGGATTGGCGCACGTTTCCCGGAATTTCCTCCCCAGGTAAGGAAATAAACGCTGGTGTCGCTGAACACATTTAAGTAGGTATAGTACGGTTCTGTGTCGGGATTGACCAATCGTGGGGAAATTTTCGAATAGTTCTTTTTCCCGTAAAATTCTATGTAGTCTGAAGACGCAAAGACAGTCGAGTCCGGGCTGGAAACAAAAATGGGTATTTCGGTACCGCTTTCGAAAATCTTTAAGGTGTAAGGTTGTATGGCTGAAGTGCCAATACCCAGATTTTCCAGATCGTGCCTGGAAATGCGATATATCCGATCCTCACAAACCCCAATTTTTACATATGTTGATCCGAGAGAGATCCAATCCAGAGTTGGATCGTTCTGTGGTTTGGGCTGAGCGCTTCTTAAGGTTTCGGCTATATCTGCATTGGCAATACCTGCGGAAAATTGTTGTTCAAACTCGTTGTGGGGCACATAGGGTTTTAGAGCTGTTGAAATGCCTCCCGGTATGGAGACGGAAATTTTATATGAAGACAGCTCATCAACTGAATTGCCAGAATAGTTGTATGCCGCAAGTCTGACCCGGACATGGGCACAATAAAGATCCCGATACCAAAAATAGTTTACCACTTCAAACTGCAAAGGCAGCGAAGTGACTTGTGCAGTTGGTCTAGTCTGTTCTTCCAATTCATAGGCATCTTTACCATTCCAGACTTGTTTTGGATTCAGGCGTACGGATGCGTTGGCAATTATTTCCGATTTGATGGGAGACAAAGTGATGGAAGGTTTGCTGTTTGGTGGCACGGCAATTATCAAGTCCTGATAAGGAAGCTTAAGTGTTCCTGCTTTTGAGGGATCAGTATAATCTGTATAGTCGATTACAGTATTTGATCCGCTTTTTGCAAAAGACCGGTGTAGCATGGGAGACTGAACGGTAATTTCAAACCCATTGTTGTGCAATGCTGTTTTTGCATTTACGTTTTGAGAAGTGCCAGTTTGGCAAAATATAATACTGAGTAATCCAATGAGCGACAAATAACGCATGTTACCTCAAGTTTAACTTTTCTTTAATTATTCTATACATAAATACCGGTATCCCGATACAATATCTTTTCCACAGACGGCCCGGGTCAAAACAGAGGCGAACCAGCCATTCAAGTCCGGCTTTTTGCATCCATAAAGGACCGCGCCTTTTTGTTCCTGCAGCAATCCTGATCCCTTCTCCCACAGCAATGATCACCGGTGCATCTATCCTGGCTGCGTTTTGCGCAATCCATTGTTCCTGTAAAGGTGAACCCAATCCTACCATAACAATGTCTGGTTGTGCCGCGGTAATTTGCCGTAACACCTCTTCGGTGTTGAAGTTAAACCCACTGACAGCACCTGCAAAAAGTGAGTTGCTAAAACGAATTTTTACGTGGGATAATGTTGCTTCGGTATCGCCAAAAAAAAAGATTTTGGCGCCGGTTTCGCAGCAATTTGTCAGAATCAGACTGTAAAGATCAGAACCCGTGAGCCTTTTTGCAAGCCCTTTATTCCCATAGAGAAAGCCTGAGGCCAGGTGGATTCCTGTTCCATCAGGATGCACGATCCGGATGGAGTTGAAAACTGCCGCCGTTTCCGGATGCTGATAAACTATATTTAATGAATTCTGGTTTGCATAAGTAATGGTTATTTTCTGCTTTTGCCTGATTGCTTTATTGATGGCATCCAGTAATGCTTCATAGGAAGTGTTAGCAATGGAAATGCCAAACAGGGAAACAGAAGAACCATCTGTCATCTATTTTTTTACCGTTGCATACAGTGAATAATATTTGGGGAGAATGTGCCTTTTTAATGACGTTTCCATCACTTTCCGGTGCAAATGCTCTCCTATTTCAAACCGAAATGCCGCATTATCCAGCAACCTTCTGAATCCCACGATTAAATCTTCGCTGTTACCCGGCTCCACCAACACGCCGTTGATGCCATCTTTGATGAATTCAGCAATTCCGTCCACTTTTGAAGCAATAAGGGCTTTCTGCATGTATCCGCATTCCAGCATGACAAGTGGATAGGGATCAACCCGGGAAGGAAGGACCACGATGTCGGCAATTTGGTAATAAGGAGCAATATCTTCTTGTGCTTCAATGATTTTCACATCTTTAAATTTTGCCTGGACGAGATTCACAATATTACGTTTTTCTTCACCGTCACCAATGAGCAGAAGTGTTAAATCGACATATTCATATTGCAGTTTGCGAAAAGCCTGCATAAGAGTGTCGATTCCTTTTTCTTTGCTGAATCTTCCGATGAACGCGATAATGGTCCGGTTGCCAAATATCCCCAGATCTGCTTTTAATCCCTCTTCTTCATGTGTTTCGGTATCGAAACCCAATTCATCAATGAAATTGTTGATGAGAGTTATATTCAGGGGATCAATCCCAAATGTTTTTTCCAAATGGTTTTTGATGGTTGCGCTTACGGCAATAAAATGGTCAGCACGATAGCTTAGGAATTTTTTTGAAGAAACCTTGCTGTGAACGGAGGTAATAACCGGAATCCCGAGGAACCGTGCTGCAATACTGGCAGCGAGGTCAAAATACCGGTGATGGGCATGAATGACAGAAATGTTGTTGGCTTTGCAAAATTGATAAATGGCATACACGTGCCAGGGGAATGCCGCATATTTTATCGATCGCGGAATGAGCTGAACCGAGAGGCGTTCCTTTTTGAACTTATAAACCGCATTTCCTCCAAACGTGAGAACGAAATGGGCGCTATCAGCCGTAGCATTTTTCATAAGTTGAAAAATAACCCTGGTTACTCCGCAGCTAAGCTGGAGTTCTGTCTGTAAGTGGAGGATTTGCATTTTTTAGTGTTTTATTCTGACTGCTTCCGATAAAATAATAAACCACAGGGTTATTTTGTGCGGCAAACCGAAGTTGAAAATCATTCTGTTTACTGACCTCCCACGGTTTCTTGAGGAGGATACGGTGTTCGGAAAATTGTTTTGAAACTACCGTTTTTGTGGGTGTTTGCCTTTTTCCCTGTTCAATAAGCCGCCAATATTGTTTAACCAAATTTAATAAAAAATCCGGGTTACAATGGGTTAATTTTTATGGAGAAATGCTGACCAATGCCCGGACCTATTCCTGGATGCATCCTCCATCCGCGATGCGGATGAGACTGCACAGATAAAATGTATGCAGTCCGGTTAATTACTTGCCGCTTCGGGGTTGGAATGCGTTTCCACTGAGATAAATCCGGACCTTATTATGAGAATATGTGTCTTTTCCCATGATACTTCTGGTCCCCTTATCTGTTCAGGCAAAGCACAAAAAATAGGAATATTCGGTATTATTACAGTTAGTCTTTAGCATACTTTGAAAACTCACTTTTAAAAAAGTGGTTTTGCCGATACCCGGGAATTGATCGATCTAAGCAGCGAGCAGAGTGATCTTAACAAATGAAAAAGCATCTGCATTAAACGTTGGGTACCGCATAATGCTTCCAGCACAGAATTCAGCATAATTAAGCTTTGTTTGGATGCGCTGGCTGTGAGATTGCCGCGCATACGGGATGAGGTACTTAGCGTGAGGATACACGGGATTGCAAAAACTTTTACTGAGTTAGGCGACGCCTACCAAAAGGGACTTTGGCAGAATACACCGATTTGAAACGGATATTCAGTGAGCTGAAAGGCGAGCTTATCCTTTAAGCAGTTTTGCCACTTTCGCCCGGGAACGCCTGATCCATATATAACTTACAAATACAATGAAAGGACTTTCATGAAACTATTTTACTCGTTACTTATGGTTCTGTTATGCCTGTCGCTGGAGCTGGCAGCACAACACGCAAAGGTCATTCAACTGCCGGAACCAGACTTGAAGCTGGAAATGCCTTTGATGCAGGCGCTGCAGGAGCGCACTTCTTCACGCACATTCGCGGATAAACCCATTTCAATGCAGGAAATTTCCACCCTTCTTTGGGCTGCAAACGGCATCAACCGGCCGGAAAGCGGTAAGCGGACTGCCCCCTCGGCAAGAAACTGGCAGGATATTGCAATCTATGTCATTCTGGCTGAAGGAGCTTATCTCTATGATGCGAAAGGAAACACCCTGAACGAAGTGCTGCAGGAAGATGTGCGCTCACTTGCGGGAATGCAGGACTACGCCAAAACCGCACCGCTTAACCTTATTTATGTTTCAGACCAGGCAAAAATGGGCGCTGCCGCCGCGGAGGACAAATGGCTGTTGAGCGGGGCTGACGCTGCTTTTATTGCAGAGAACGTTTACCTTTATTGCGCAGCCCGGGAGCTGGCAGTTGTGGTAAGGGCAATGATTGATAAAGAAGCTTTGGCGAAAAAACTGGGGTTGGGCACAGAGCAAAAAATTATTATTGCGCAAACTATTGGCTATAAAGTAAAATAGCAGATTATCAGGGTTAATGAATGGAGTGCAGTACTGAATAAAAGAAATGAAAAACAGAATTGAGAGGGAAGAAAAACAATTGCCGGTTATTTAAAATAAACAGAGAACGCCTCGGGAAGAGGCGTTCTCTAAACTAAAAATGTAAATTTCTATTTAGGCTTGGGCCGCTGGCGTAAGGCTGTTGAGCTGCTTGGTGAGCTGCGATTTTTTGCGCGCACCGGTGTTTTTATGCAGTCTGCCTTTATCAACCATTTTATCGATATAAGAAACAGCTTCTTTATAAGATGTTTCTGCTACTGTTTTTTCTGTTTCATCAAACGCTTTAGCAACAAGTGTTTTCAGTTTGGAATTTGAACTTTTGTTGATCGCACGCTTCTTAGCATTCGTTAAAATACGTTTTTTCGCTGACTTATGATTTGCCATGAATTACAAAAAACCTTTGGAATAATTATGAATTAAGTAGGTAAATATACAAATTCCTTTTAAAGTTGTCAAATCATGGGGGAAATATTTTTTTACCGCAGATTACGCTGATTTTTACCACAGATTAAGCTGATTTACCGCTGATTTAACTGATTATACCACATCCCATACACTGCGCTACTGCCAGTTGACCGGCAACAGAATGCCCTCAGGATAAAGCTGATATTTACCACAGGTTGTGCTGATTTAGCTACTGATTTAACTGATTATACAACCTGTCTTGCTCTACACTTCAGACAACCAGCCGGCAGGTCCATTGTTTCAGGTGAGCTGATGTTATTCGACAGGGTATTTTTAGTGGAGGGTGAAAAATGTTTCGAATTTGAGCAAATAATGCAGTCTTGCGATTAGCAATATCTGTCAAAAACAAGATACGATTCCGCAAACAGCATCAAGAATACAGGCCATGAGTTGGCTAATTTTGTGACACCAACAGATTATTTATAATTTAGGACAAGGAATTATGGAAAAGATAGAAGTTAGCGCCATAGGGAAGACCGGATTTCATGACCGGCTGTTTACTGTCGAAATTGACGAACTTTACCGTGCAGGGCTTATGAATATCGAGGGATTTGGCTTTCTGCAGGTGTTGTGGTGGGGACACCTTTATGCAAAACCGGCACAGAGACGGATAATTACGGTTGATAAGCCATACAAAAAAGGGCCCGATAAACTTGGTGTTTTTGCCACCCGTTCACCGGTCCGCCCCAATCCGTTGCTCCTGTCGGTGATTCAGGTAATACGGATTGATGCCAAAGCAGGAATTATATACACGCCGTATATTGACGCGGAGCCCGGCTCGCCGGTGGTGGATATTAAACCGTACCACGGAAGTGACCGGATAAAAAACCTCAGTGTGCCCGACTGGTGCAAACACTGGCCTGAGTGGTATGAGGATTCGGCAGCATTTGACTGGCACAAAGAATTTAATTTTTAGATATCGCAATCAATAACTAATTACAATAACCCGTGGCGCCCGAATGACAAATAAAGAGATAGTATTACATTCCATCCGGTATATTGAGAAAAACCTGACGGAGCCGCTAAGCGTTACCGACATTTCCCATGAGGCGCATTACTCGTTGTATCACTTCATCCGGCTCTTTCAGAGTGTGACCGGTTTTTCTCCCGGCAACTATATGCAGCAACGCAGATTGACGGAAGCGGCTAAGAAACTCTGTCACACAAAAAAGAGGATTATCGAAATCGCGTTCGATTTTCAATTTGGCAGTCACGAAGCATTTACGCGCGCTTTTCGCAAGCAGTTTGGGATAAACCCAACAGAAATACGCAACGGCAGTCCGCTTGCATCGCCGGCTATGGTTGAGCCATTAACGGAAGAGTACATATTTCAATCAGAAAAGGCCCGGAATGAACCACCGGAGGTGATGATGCTACCGGAAATACTGATGGCAGGAGTTTCGTTTTTCGTTTCGGACTTTTCCAAAGAACTGGACTTTTCCGGAATCTGGGGGCAGTTTATGAACGAGGTGAGCGCAATTGAGAACCGTGTTAAACCAGAGCGTTATTTCCAGGTGCAATACTGGTTTGAGAAGCAGGAAGCAGGGGGACTGTATTTTTTTATCGGTGTTGAAATTGACGGTATATCGGGCGTGAAACCGCAATTTGTAGTGAAGACCATTCCTGCGGGCCGCTATCTGCGCTTTGTTCATAAAGGATTTGCCAACAAGGTGGGTTATACGTACAAGTACATCTACAATCAGTTCCTGCCGGAAACCGATTACCGGCTGATCTCGCCATTCAGTTTTGAATTGTATGGTGAGCGCAGTAAAGGCCCCTACAACGAGGATTCCGAAAGTGACATTTTTATACCAATTGAGTAGCGGAAGGGATATATCATCGCAATAGATTTCATAACGCAGTCTTAGAACAAATTTAGTAGGGGTTTGTGCCGGGAAGAGAATAATTCCCGGGGTTATTTGATCTTGGAGGTTATAGTGGTTATAGTTAAGGGTGAAAAATGTTTCGAATTTGGACAAAAAACGCAAACTATAACCACTATTACCACTATGCATGGTATTTAGCTTTTGGCGGACACGGAGGGCTGCCAGAACAATGTCATTCCCGCCAAGCTAGTGTGCCACTTATACCGGCACACCGTTCACAGTGTTCATAGTTGGGAGGCAAATAACTTGAAATTTAGCACAAAAACGCAAACTGTGAACGATGTGAACAGTTTTTCTGCCACTGATTTAGCTGATTATTTTGATTTCACTGATTCATTTCAGTTGCGATGTTGCAGTCCAAATGGTGAAGGTCTTATTAACAATATGCTGCACCAGTTCTTCGAGGAATAAAAATCGGTTGGACAAGTATTCAAAGAACATGTATTGGATTGGGGAGGAATAGACGAAAGAAATTACAAGAAATTTTGTGTCGGGTGCAAGATGCACCGTGCAGTGCACAACACAGTGCGTGGTGCACAGCGGTGGCGTCGTTTAGCTATCAGGGTTGAGACACAAAAGCACTATCAAAATGCAGTTGTTAAAAACTTCAGAGAAGTGATTATTGATACCGTGGGAATAATAGCCAGTTCAAACCCTTGTTGGCCTGAGTAATTTTGCGATAAATACTATTAAATACACAGAGAAACAAATGGTTGCACCGACTCGTAAAAAATAGTCCTCCATTTATCCACTGGGTCCTTATCATCTAAGGGAAAGAAATAACTGACAACAAAAAATGCGAAAAATATTAGTAATGTTTTGACATCCTCTGGAACATACATACTTGAGTTTCCATCTATTGGTTAGTGAATTAAATAATTTATCCATTCAACATTCCTTAACAAGCGAGATACGCCACAATGAAAACACCACACACAACATCCCCCGCTCGATTTGGAAACTGTATAAACTATTTGAGCAACTACGAATTATCATTCCCTGGGCTGCCTTCAAAGGTCATTTTCCGATAAGAAAATATGTCGCATTTGAAAAACCGAGCCCACTGTTCCATAAGAAATTTTACCGTTTACAGTTTATACATCGCGTAGGATTTTCCCCAGAGAACGATTCGGAAGCTTGGGGCGGTCATGGCAATGGTGTCGCCTACATTCAGATCGATAACACTTTGCGAGGTTACCGGGATATCTATGATCTCAGAATTGTCGCTCATATTAAACAGTACCAGAATTGTTTCGTTACCGAGTACACGCTTGTAGCCAAAAACATATTTGTTGTCGCCAACCGGCCAGAACTCAACTTTCCCAAACTTCAATGCATCAAAATAATTTCTGGTCGCGATCATGCGTTTGTAAAACTTAAACAGCTCCATGTCTGCTTTTACTTTATAGGTGCCGAGACCGGTTTTGAAACCGGATTCTGCCGTGATCACTTCTTTTTTGTAATCCAGATCTTCCCAGAGCATTGGTTTCCTGTCATGCGGATCATCAGCACCCCACATGCCGACTTCGTCGCCATAATAGACCATCGGTGCACCGCGATACGTCATCTGGAAAGCGACAATAAGTTTTAACCGTTCATAGTCTGCCGGCTTGGGTTTACCGGGATTGTAGTTCTTGTTCCGTTCATCGCCATCATGGTCATATTGCCGGTCTGGATTGGCTATCATGGAAAGCAGGCGTTCCGTATCGTGTGAATCGAGCAGGTTCTGCAGCACGTGAAGATTTTCCTCAGGATAGGTACTGTCAATTTCTTTAAGACGTTCTATCATCGTATCGGCAGTGATTATTTTATCCTTCGCGATGAAAAAATCGTTCACCGCATAGGCCAGGTTATAATTCATCAGCGCATCGAACACCCCGTTAGGTCCGATGAAATCGGGAGAGAGCTCCCACAGTTCACCAATAATGATTGCCGAGGGGTTAACACCTTTCACAACGGAGCGCCACTCCTTCCAAAAGCCAAGTGGCACTTCGCGTGCAACATCAAGGCGCCAGCCGTCAATTCCATCCGATGGATTCCCGTCACCATTGGGGTCCATCCATTTTTTGGTGGCAGCACAAATGTAATTCTTGACCGCAGGAAACAGGTTGTCCGGTGTGCGGTTAAACTCGGGTAATGATTTTGTTCCCCACCACCCACGGTAATCGAATTTGCTTGCAGTGTCTTTTGCATCCTTGAAGCCGGTGATCTTATACCAATCGGCATAGACAGAGTTTTTTTGATTTTTTACAATATCCTGAAATGCCCAGAAAGCAACGCCGGTATGATTGAAAACCCCATCGATGATAACTTTGATGCCACGATTATGCGCTTCATCAATGAATTTAACGAACAGTTTATCGGCTGAGGTCATTTGCCAGGTGGCCGGATTATCAGGTGTTTCAGTGGCTATCAATTTTTTGTCACCCACGGGATCGGGGCCAAAATTCACATCGATATGGTGGTAGGTTGAAGCATCATATTTATGAACTGATACTGCCTCGAAGACCGGGTTCAGATAGATGGCTCCAATGCCAAGTTTTTTCAGGTAGTCCAGTTTGTTAATTATTCCCTGCAGGTCACCGCCATAGCGTCTGTAATTCAGACCATCTTTGAAAGAGCGGCCAAATCCTTCCTCCCAGGGAGCTTTATCGAACCAGTTTGAGGTCCACGGAGTAATACTCCAATTGTCCGGTTGTTTATGTGAAAGGGAAAAAACTTTTTCCGCATCGGGATTGTTTGTAGAGTCCCCGTTGGAGAAGCGTTCGGGGAATATCTGGTACCATACAATGCCTTTTGCCCATGCGGGCGGCTTGGACTGGGCAGATGCCAAGACCGTTAAACAAGCGAACAAAAGAAGGTATTTCATAAGCCGAGTTCGTCCTTCATTAGCTGGAGCGATTCATCCAGCCCCATTGGTTTATAGCCAAGTTCAGTTTGTGCTTTAAGAATGATCAGTCCGGATTTTAAGGGACGCCTTGCAGGTTGATTCAACTCATCCGTAGTTACCTTGGTAATAAGTGAAGTATCCAAATCAAACACTTTACTTATCCGCATGGTAAAATCGAAGCGGGAGAGCACCTCAATACCGGCGAGGTTATACAAGCCATATTTTTTCAGGTCAATTATCGCGGCAATACCTTTAACCAGGTCATCAATAAATGTGGGGTTATTAAACTGATCGGACACAATGCGAATGGGTTTATTGTTCCTGATGCTATCGACCACCCAGCGGACAAAATCGGCTCTTCCGCTGGGGATGATGCCGTATAATACGTTGGTTCGGACAATGGTTCCCAACACACCGGAAATGCGCACGGCGTTCTCGCTGGCAAATTTTGTACGCCCATAATAACCCACCGGCTCCGTTTTATCAACTTCGGTATAGGGGCCCTTCGTGCCGTCGAAAACATAGTCGGAAGAGATATGGACCAAATGGGCATCGATGGCTGCTGCTGCCTCGGCAAGATATTCAACTCCCTTAACGTTTATCTTCCAGGCAAGTTCGCGCTCTGTTTCCGAACGGTCAACGTTTGTATAGGCGGAGGCATTAACAATAGCATCGGGCATGAAATCGAAGATAAGGTTTTTAACTTCATCCCTGAGGGTCATATCGAGATATTTATACGTAGCATTGGGGAATTTTATTGTTTCGCCAATATCGGCACAAAGTGTTTCAACATTTTCCTGTGAAGAGAAATGTTTGGCACATCGCTGCCCAAGCATTCCGCTTGCTCCAATAATCAGAATTCTTTTTTTAATCATATCGCTCGTGAATTTCATTTAGTAGGGTAGAATATTTATCGAATGAATCAAATTGAGTTATCATGCTTCCGGCAGCGGCTGCAATCCGGAGTGAATAACTCCTGTCTTTAGTCTTCAAAAAAGTATAAAAGTAATAGGCTCCAAAAACATCACCACAACCAACTTTGTTTATAACTTCAGTTTTCAACGCCGGCTCTGCAAGCATTTGCAGTGTATCATTCTCCAGAAAATAAAGCTCAGCTCCCTCAGCGCCTTTGGTGATGATAAGCGTTTTCAGACCCGCGTCAAGCAATTCCCTGGCTATTTCACGCACATCGGTTTTTGCCGACAGGGTGAAGACTTCATTTTCGTTTGCCTGTACAATATCGAGTTGTGCCGCCCAATCCGTGAATCCGGGTATCAGTCGCAGTTCCCGGACCATGCCGTTGCCGAGTCCCCGCGAAAGCGAATGCACATCAAAGTAGATCACGCCCTTGAACTCTTCCCTGATCTTTTGCAGGTCCGCCAAATCGAGTTCGAAGCCTGAGATCATGTTGATAAAGAGTGCGTCATAATCGTTCAGTTCGCCAAAAGGGATTTCCAGTTTTACGTCCAAATTTTCAAATCGCTCACAGCGCTCCGCATCGGCAAAAATGGTCAGGTGAACACGCGGAATTCTTGCGACGGTTTGACAATGGTGCATTGAAAAATGACCGAATGCCAATTCAAAATGCGTAAGCACATCGGTTTCAATTCCTGTGCACAAATCAAACTCGTCCCCGGTTTGTTTCAGGGTTGAAAGCGCGAGGGTAGTATAGAAAATGCCGCCCGGCTGAAAACGGAAGCTTTCACCCGCGCTGATATGATCCAAAACTGAATGGCCAAGAACTAAAATCTTCATAAAAGCACCTGTAATCCGGGGATTTCCATCTAAACAGGGAATGGTCGCCGGGTTTGGTTAGTAAGTAAATAAATGGAAACAGTCAGTTAATTACCCTTACAATAATATCAAATTTCAACAATTTTCCGATGTATTTATTGTGAAAATTGTTCGTCCCGCTTCGGAGGCGGGGTCACTTTCTTGTTGCAGCCTTGGGTTTCACCGACGGTTATTCTTATTTACTCCTTACGGGAGATTGAGCATAGATGCCAGCAAGCAGAGCGGGGCGCAGAAATGACCATAATGCCGCAAATACATGATTTAGGCCATGTGTTAATGTGAAGCTGGGGGGATCAGGGGTCAAAGATTTTGTACCTGAAAAGTTCTCAACTTTATGCTCACATTTTCGATAATTCAAGTAGAATAGTGCTCACCAGAAGCATGCGGTCAATTAATTAGATAAAGTGTGATTTTTCAATGAAGTTTATTAAAAATCTTCTGCCGGTCAAATATGAACAATTGATGGAAGAAGGCGTTGCGGGTTATCGCGACAATAAATATTCGGAAGCAGTCAATCTGCTTTCTGAATCGTTGCATCTTGAGCCGAATAATACGGAGGCCCACTTTTTCCGCGGACTTTGCTGGCAGCAGCTTGGGGAACATGAAAAAGCAATTTCTGATTTCCTTCAGGTACTTTCGGTAAATTCGAATTTCCGGAGTATTGTTCACTATGCACTTGCGCTCTCCTATAAAGAGAACGGAGAATACGACAAAGCGCTTGAAGAATTCACCACTTTTCTTGCGTTACGCAACAATTATCCCAATGCTCTTTACCACCGGGCAAAGCTCTACTTCAACAGACAGCAATATGAAGAAGCACTTAAAGACGTAACGCAGTTATTGGCGGTTGCGGCTGATAACCTGGACGGATACATTCTTCGTGCGCAGATAAGGATGGACTCGGACGATTTTAAGCGCGCTATAATCGATCTCAATACGGTCATCAAGCTGAAACCTGCCGGCGACGAAGCGTGGATATTGCGCGGGGAATGCAAACGCAATCTTAAACTGTATCATGAAGCAGTCTACGATTTGAGAAAAGCGCTCTCCATCAATCCGCGCAGTTTCAAGGGATTATGTATTCTTGCAAAGATATACTATTCAATGTCCAGTTATTCCGATGCCCTGCGCGAGCTTAATAACTCGTTGAAAATTAAACCTGACTTCGACGAAGCACTGTTACTGCGATCGGACTGCCTGATCAAAATGGAACGCTTCGACGAGGCGCTGAGCGATTTTGACGAAATTCTTAAAATCAACGACGGCAATATTGATATTCGTGAACGGCGCGGACATTTACGGAAACTGCTGAACGACACGGAAAGTGCCCGGGAAGATTTTTATAAAGTGCTGGAATTAAAGCCTGATGAGGCTAACTCATATTATCTCCTTAGTGATCTTGAAATTGCGTTTGGAAACTCAGAAAAGGCACTTGAGCTTGTGGACAACGCATTGAGACTGGAGCCGGAAAATGCAAAATTCTTTAACCAGCGCGGTTTGGTACATTTCAACCTCAAACTGTTCAATGAGGCAATAATTGACTATACAAAGGCTATCCAGTTGACGCTGGACAACTATATGTATTATTATAACCGTGCCCTCGCCAAAATAGAAATCGTGGATTATTCCGGAGCGTTGGCTGACTTTACCAAGTCGTTGGTGAAACCGGATTTTATCAGTGCCTATACCGCAAGGGCCGAACTAAAGATCAAAATGGAAGATTATAACAGCGCCATCATTGATTATGACAGGGTTTTGCACATTGATGCAATGAACAAAAAAGCATATTTCATGAAGGCGTTTTGTTTTAATCTACAGGGCGAACATGAAAATGCATTACGCGAGATCAACCGCGCGTTAAAAGTTGACACGCATTACGCTGATGCGTATTTCCTGCGCGCAGTCATAAACCTTCATTTACTCTATTACAAAGCGTCAAAAACCGACTGCGAGAATGCCATCAGATATGGCACTACAGATTATAAAATGCAGGCACTTGCGCTGTTGCGAGAAATCAACAAGAAAACCACCCAGCTTTCTGACTAGAGAATAGTCTCTAAAAGACTATTCCCCGTTTACGCAATTCTTCAGTCAGGTTTTCATATCCGACAAACTGAATGCCATCCCATCCCACATTTTTGGCACCCTGAACATACTCAGCGACATCATCAATAAAGATATGCTCTTCGGGTTTGCCGCCGGTATGCCTCATTACCGAAAGGTACATTTCGGGTTCCGGTTTAACGGCGCCAACTTCATGCGAAAGGAATAGTTTTTCAAAATGAGTCAGGAAAGAATATTTTGCCCAGCCATAACGCTGATGAATTGCACTGGTGTTTGAAAGCAGAAATATCCGGTAGTTTTTTTTCAATTCGGGCAACAGGGCAGCCACATCCTCATTCACCGTGAATATTTCGGAAAACAATTTGCAATAGGTTTCTTTGTCCACCTTGTGATCGATCGCGCCGAGCATGATCTCGATGAACTGGTCATCGGTGAGGGCGCCACGTTCATAATCGCGGTGGACATTGTAGTTGTCTTTATAAAAAGTATAATAGCGGTCACCGAGTCCGGCTTCCACTTCGTTGAGACGGTTGATAACCAGCTGATAGTTAAAGGGAATAAGCACATTTCCAAGATCGAAGACAATATATTTTATGGGCATGAGAACTCTTTTTTTGATTACTAATGGTAAATAATGAGACTACAAAATAGTGATAATTTTTGTTGTAAAGTGTGCCTGGCCCTCGGCTTAGCCCGTGCGCCGGGAGTTCAAGAAACCCTTCGCTGCCTCAGGCTGTCCCAAAAGTCAAAAGTTGAATTTGCATCCGTGGAAATCAGTTTGAATCCGCGTTATCTCCCAAGATCCCGCTCGGAGTGTGCGTTTTAGTTTTCTTCAGATATCCTCAGGAATTAATGTGCCTGTATGTTAAGCATGCTGTTTTCCCTGGAATTTCACTTACAGTGTGGATGGTTGCAGCGTCCATTCGATAATAAAAAACCGCACAACTGGTTTACAATCAATTGTGCGGTCATGAATTCCAACAGGTATTATATATCCGGAATGACTCCCGGTTATAATCGCCTTACTTTGTGAACAAACTGTCTTCGATCCCTGTGTTCACTTCAATTTTCGAAACTTTTAAGTCAAAAGTCTGTCCGGCAACGGATGTTTTCATATCAAAGGAGTATTTAACGCCATTGACTTCACGATAGTCGAGGAAGTCCATAACCTGGGTGAACGTTCCCTGTGGTGAATTCAATTCTGATTCCTCGCGAACCCGCAGACCATTTTCAACATCAAAATAGTTGATGATGGCAGTTCCGCTGGGCAGTTTGAATTCAAGGACATAGGCATCTTTGTCATTAACTTTTTTGATCCCTGTAAGTGTTGCTTTGACGCCGAGTTCTTTCAGATTCATGATGTTGTTAAAATTATAACGGTATTTGGCATCTTCCAGATCTTTTCCTTCCAGCTCCTTGTTACCCATTGAAGAGTACATGCCGCCCTTTTGCCCATCATACATCACTGTTTGTTCCATGCCTGAGAAAGACATTTTGGTCAGAAATTTATCGGGCATTTTTTGCCAGGTCGTGGCGGTAATATTCATTCCCTGCATCGTCATTGAAGCTTCCATGGTTCTGTCCTTCACCTGAAGAACTTTTTCCCTGCCGCCTATTGCATCAATATATTTTTCGATGATTTTCTCCGGCGTAATGCCTTCGGGAACCTTTACCGCGTCCGGATCGATCTTATTTCCATCGTTGTCATAAAATTCGATCTTTCCGCTGACGCTGAATTTTTTAACTTTATCCAATACGTCGCTTTGTTTTCCCACCACGAGAACATAGGACTGCTCGGGGAGAATATATTTTTTTGCAGCTTCCTGAACCTGAGCAGCAGAAACGGCTGCCAAACGGGTAAGATAGGTTTGGTAGAAATCCTTAGGCAGATTATAGCGGGCAATGTTGGTTGCAAATTGCGCAACTGTCTGAGGGCTTTCCAGCTGAATGGCGAACGCACCGGTCAGGTAGTTAACTGCCTTATTAAGTTCTGTTTCACCCACCGGTTCTGTTCTGATACGGTTCATTTCGGAAAACACCTCGGTGAGTGCGCTATCGGTAACTTCATTGCGTACGCTTGCTGAAGCAGCAAAAGATCCTACCAATTTGTCATTCTGGAGTGTTGAATAAGCACCATAAGTGTATGCATGCTTCTCGCGCAGGTTTTCGAACAAGCGGAAAACACCACCTCCGAGGACCGTGTTCATTACACGCGCCGGGAGAAAATCCGGTGAATTTGGTTTATAGACAACGGGATAGCCGACCTGAATTACCGATTGAACAGAGCTTGGCAGATCTACAAACACCAGTTTGTTTACGAGAGGCGGTTCAGGTACAGCATATTCATGTTTTGGAGTTTCGGATTTTTTCCAACTGCCAAACCAGGTTTTTGCAAGCTTTTGCGCATCGTCGAACGTGATATCGCCAACAATTGAAAGATAGGACACATTAGGGCGATAGTATGCATCAAAATATTTCTTGCATGCATCCAGCGTCACCTTCTCAATGGTTTTTTCTGTTTCTATTTCGGCATACGGGTGACCTTCGCCATAGATTGCTTTTTTGAATATCTTCCCGGCAACTGAATTGGGGTCATCTTTGCTCTCGGCAATGCCTGAGATTGCCTGCTCCTTAAGTTTTGTCAGTTCCTCTTCTTTGAAAACGGTGTTGTTCAAAATATCCGAAATGATGGCTGCAAGTTTTTCCGTTTGCTTTTTCAATGAAGTGGCATAGAAACCTGATGCTGAGATATTAAGATCGGCGCCGATCAAATCGATTTCTTTATCAATTTGATCTTTGGTTTTAGTGGTGGTTGCCGTTCTGAGCAGTTTGCCCATGATCTCAACAAAGCCGGCCTGTTCTTTTTCAAGCACCGGATCGTTGTCCACAAGAAGGGACATGCTAACTAATGGTTGTTTGTGATTCTCAACCACAACCACCTGCAAGCCGTTTTCAAGAGTGAATGATTTACTCTCGGAGATATTCACTGTCTTGGGAGCTGCCGGTTCCGGTCGTTTTGTTCTGTCGATCTGTGCCATTCCAGTCGCAGACAGAAAAAACACAAGCACCAGAAAAGAAAGGGAGCGGGTATATATTGTCAAATTTAAGTTTTTCATCGGTTACTCCTTTATTTTGCAGTCTTCGGTAAATAGTAAAGAACTACCCGGTTTTCATTCCGGAAGTATTTGTTGGCTGCGCGTTTTAAATCTTCTTTTGAAACTGCCAGATATTTTTCAATTTCGGTATTGATCAAATTGGTGTTCTTGAAGAAAATATAATATTGGGCAAGCGATTCCGCGATTCCAAGCTGGCGATTTTTTTCTTTCACCAGATCGGTTTCAGATTGATTCCTCAGTTTTTGAAATTCTTCATCTGAAATAAGTTCCTTTTTCACACGATCAATTTCCTGATCCATGGCTGCTTCATTTTCCTGAGCGGTTTTACCAACCCCGGCAATGGCATAGGTGATGAATAAGCCCGGGTCTTCCATAGACAGAGGGAAAGAGCCTGAATAGAGTGCTACTTTTTTATTGTCCACAAGTGACTTATACAACCGTGAACTTTGTCCTTCGGATAGAAGGTTGGTCAACATGCTGATGGCATAGTAATCATCATCTGTTTGTGCAGGAATGTGGTACGCCTGAATAACGGCCGGGAGACGGATATTGTCGAACACGCTGTCACGCACCTCGGCAGTTTTGGCGGGTTCCACCTCCTTTGGACGGGGGATGAGTTTTGTACCTCTGGGAATTGCCGCGTAATACGAATTGATCAGTTCTTTTGTTTTAGCAATATCAATATCGCCCGCGATGGAAAGAACCGCGTTGTTGGGGACGTAGAAGGTTTTATAAAAATCACGGAATTCATCAATGGTTGCCTGATCGATATACTGGAACGATCCGATTGGTGTCCAGCGATAGGGATGTACTTTAAAAGAATGTGAGAACACCTGTTCGAACATTGAGCCATAGGGGCGGTTGTCAATCGACTGGCGTCTTTCTTCTTTAACCACCTTACGCTGGGTTTCAACACCGATGGTGTCTACTTTGGCGTGGAGCATACGTTCAGACTCGATCCACAGCCCGAGTTCCAGTTGATTTGAGGGAAGGATAAAATAATATTTTGTTTCATCGAAGCTGGTGGATGCATTCAGTTGTCCACCGGCATTTTGGATTAAATTATCTATTTCGCCGCGTTTAATGTTTTCAGAGCCTTCGAACATCAGATGCTCAAAGAAATGAGCAAAGCCGGTGCGGCTTGGATCTTCATTTTTTGAACCGACGTGAAAGGTGGTGGTTATCGCAACGATGGGGACAGCATTATCCTTGTGTAGTATCACGTGCAAACCATTCGGCAGATCAAATTCGACAAAGTCGATTTTGGGGGCTTGTCCAAAAGAAAGTGCAGGAATAAGCAATAGGAATAAGAGTGAAAACAGGAATTTTCTCATACAGTATATCCTTTTAAAATAAATTGATACTAAATTTAGTGAAATTATGCATTCCGACGGCATAGCCCGGGTGAATTTAACATTAATCGCAAAGAGACAGGATATTGGAGCAAGCAGATACTGGTTGGAACAATGAGCATCAGAAGGGCGCTTGTTGTTTTCTGTTTGTCTTTCTGAAGTTCGAGCAAGGTTTTTGGTTTGCGGTGTAATTAAACTGATGGCGTAACATCCTGAGATTGCCGTAAAAAACAGGTTACGGCCGGAGTTTCATCAAGCAAGGCCATGTTTGGGCATTATAAGAAATATGCGTTTTATTAAATCCTTTTTACCCGTTTAATTGCTTTTTAAGCAATTTGGTCATAGTTTTGTGAAAGTCAAAAAATACGGATTCCATCTTGGCCATACAATATAACGAGCTTTCAGATTCAGACTTGATGAAGAAGGTGAAACTTAGCGATTCACGTGCCCTGGAAGCACTTTACAACCGCTATGCCCCGGTTTTATTTACGCTGGTGAAAAAAATCATTGGGGAACAGGAAACAGCAGAAGAAGTTCTCATTGATGTTTTTGTCATCATTTGGCGGAAGAGCCATTTGTATGATGACCACGTGAACAACACCTATTGCTGGTTGATGAACCTCGCCCGCAATAAATCAATTGATGTGATCCGCCGGAAAAAAAGCGAAGGATTCACCCCTGAAGCTGAGTATACTGACGATTACGAAGATTATTTTATCATACCAAGATTATCCCCCGAGATTGATGAACTTGACCTTCGCACGGCAATGAGCATCAAAGGAAACATTGAAGAAGCTCTTCACAAGCTTACCGATGCCCAACAGTATGTGCTCTATCTGGCCTATTACGAAGGCCTCACCCAAAATGAAATCGCATTGAAACTAAAGATCCCGGTTCAGACGGTAAAATCGAAAGTCAAAATTGCTCTTTCCAATCTGAAAGATAATTTATTGAGAGGAGGAGAGTGATGGCTGAATCAAAACCAATAGATTACGCATCGTTTTTATATGCTTATGCACTGGGTTCGCTTGATAAGGAAGACCTGATCAGCCTGCTAGAGTATTTTGAGGCAGGAAAAGATTACCCATGGCAGGAGCTGGGAGAATTCCAGAATCTTACCTCACTGCTTCCTTCGTTCCTGAACATTGAAGACCCGCCAGCCGGATTGAAAGACCGTGTGGCCCGCAAGCTCTATCGTATGCGCGAATCGAAACCGCCGGTGAAAAAAGCTACGATGATAACACCACCGCAGGCAACCGGCGGATCGTCCAGAACCAAAACGTCGCTCCGTGAAAAAATGAAGGTGACTTCCACGGATCAGGGGACAACAGCAGCAAAAACATTCTCGCCACCGGCAAGCGCCCGCATGTCTGATGAAGAAATTGTCACTCCACCGGAATTTAAATCTGCTTCTCCGTTTTCTCAGCGCTCTGGTCTTGGTGCCCGGCCGCAGCAGGACACACAGGTTCGCTCGCGTCAGCAGCAGGAAGCCCCGCTTGACAGAAGCGCCATGAGCGCAGAACAGGAACGGCCGGAACTGCTTTCTCAGGTAACTGATGATGATTCACATTTCAGGAAGTCTGCACCTGAAGAATTTTTGCGTGACAGCGGATTTGAAAAAAGCCCGGCACAGGCACCAGTAGCTGACGAATCAGCCGATAGCGGCATGCATCTTAATTTGGGCGGATTCGGAAACAGAGCTGATCAACCTCAAACGTTTGAACCACCGCACTTTGCAGAAGAACCTGCTGAATCGGAAGAAGTGTTTGAATTCAATGAACCGGAAGAGACAGAAGCCGAAAAGAGTGAGAGAGAAAAAAGGGCTCATGCAGCCAATCTTGAAGAGATAAGAAAACAGGTAGTCTCGAATGTTGAGAAAGAAGCGGTTGCAGAACCGGTTATTCCGCAAGAGAAGCCAAAAGCTGCTCCACCGCTTATACTCTATATAATGCCGATACTGATAATTATTGGCGTTGCGCTTGCCTATTACATGCTTAATATGAAGATTAAGAATCTGCAAAATGGGACAGCAAAAGGCGAGCAGTACGTGACAAAAACAGAACTTGAAAAGCTGAAAGAGAACACCTCACCCCGCTGGAGTGCCGAAGTATTGGCGCTTTTACTGAAAAAGGATTCGAAAAGTGTTTTGCTTTCCGGCACCGGCAAATATGCTTCATCCTATGGCAAACTGATCTATGATGCGAAAACGAGTGAAGGATTTGTCGCGCTGGCATTTTTGCCACTGCCGCCTCAGGATACAAAATATTATCTTTGGATGCTTGAAGGGAAAAATGCAACCCTTGTGGAATTCAAGGAAATGCTTTCTTTTTCACCTGAAACATTAAATTATACTCCTGTAGCAAAAGTACCCGCCGCCGGAGCAAAGAAAGCTATGTTTCTGCTTACCATTGAAAAGATAGGTGCAGTTCCTGCACAACCTTCGCAGCAAAGATGTTTGGAAGGTTTGGCGCAATAACACAGATTTCGTAATTCCAATTATAAAGAGGCTGTCCGATGTAGAAATTGCGACAGCCTTTTTTGTATACTTTTCATCGGCAAACAATCATGTCAATCCTGCAAACATATATCCTCTTCGGGAAATGAATGCCCGCCCGGAATCAAGAGGTAATGGGGATAGAAAGAAATGAAGCTGTATCATTAAGAATAAATTGGTATGCGCTCCGAACGGGATCTTGGGAGATGACGCAGATTTGAACTGATTTCCACGGATAGAAAATAAATTTTTGACTTTTAAGACAGCCTGTAACGCGAAGTCTGAGCTTTCACAAAACCCTGTGAGTCGGTGAAACGTTAAAGCTTATGTATCCGCAGAAGCACCAGCCATTTGTCCGGCTCACCGCATAATGTTTGGTCAGCCACCTCAGTTAACTTTTCAGAATCAGCCTGATAGAAGCGATACAAATCACGCGACAAAACAATATAACCGGATGGATTTCCCCGCATAAATGAGCTCAACATCTTTCTTGAATAGTCTGACTTATCAAGCCATAATCGTGTAAAGATTCTCCGGTCTTTCCCGCTGAGTACTTCAACGGTATTATCAGTACAGAGAATAGGGCGGTCATCGGGCAGCCCGGCCACCATGGCAGCCATTCTCGTCTGGTTTGCAAAAAAGTCATCCACGTGTGCTTTCCACAACTGTGCCCCTGGTGCCAGTAGCAGCAAGTAAACTGCAAGAACGGATACGCCGCCGATATATGCCCGCCTGAGACTTTTATTGCGCATTTCATTACTAAGCGGATTCACCCGCATGCGGAGTTTTTCCTTTCCCAGGAGAAGACCTTCCCCGATACAGAGCGCGAGAAAGGGAAGCACCACCGTGAAATGCCGGAACAGGCCAAGTGAATAGCGCAGCCACCAGGCAACGGAAATGAATGCAAGGCACGTAAGAGAGATTGCAGCAAGGGTGCGATGTTTCCGGACTGCCGCAGCAAAGCCCTTATACGCATAATAGAGAAACGGACCGCACGCAAGGAAAGGGATATAAAGAAGATAGAAAGTACCATCAAAGATAACCTGCAGCCAACCGGGGAACCAAACGGGTTTCACTCCCGTATAGGTTTCGGCAAATGATTTTGATCCCGTAAAAAAGTATATAGTTTCATGCTGATAAATATATTTGGCTATGAACCAGGAGGCCAGAAACAGAGCGGGGAGCAATACTACAAAGTACAGCTTTTTCTCCCTGGCAGCTGTCAATCGGAAATCATGTTTTTGCAATAGAATGATGCAGGCACCAATAAGCATTATCCATGCTTCATAGCGGATGAGGCATGCAAGACCAAGCATCAGGGCGGTAAGGAAATATTTTTCTTTGTCACTCCACCGGACGGCCAACAGGATGAGCAGGGTGAAGAGAGCTTCGGGTTCCGCTGATGAGGCGCTTAGAAAGGCCGTGTTCATGAAGAGGAAAAAGCTGACGACCGTAACAGGCAGCCATTTATTATCCGGCGATGATTTTTCTCCGGCAATGCGATACAGAACCCATGATGATGCGAGCCAAATGAAAGAACTGACGAACCTTACGCACTGGAAAGTGAAACCCAAAAGTTGCAGGGCTGCGAGCAGATAATGATATAGTGGAAGCCATACCCAGTGGGCACTGAGATTAAGCGGGTTTTCGATCAGGAGGCGAGCGGCAATAAAATGCACGTAGCCGTCAACATCTGCATCCGGGATTGTGAGGATATAGCAGGTTTGGGCAAAGAGGAAAACAAGCCAAATGGAGAGCAGGACGTATTTTTTTTTCAAATGTGGTACTGTTGTGGAAACAATAAATTTATGCCAAGAATATATTATTTAATCGGTTATTATCCATTCAGACATAAAAAAAGGACTATGAAATTCATAGTCCCGTAAATCTGGTGCACCCTGCGGGACTCGAACCCGCGACAAATAGATTAAGAGTCTACTGCTCTACCAACTGAGCTAAGGATGCGGGGTAAAAATACGGATTTTTTTGGAGGTGGCAAATTGAAAAATGGAATTTTCTTATCGATGTTTTGTTGCTGAAGCATTTGAAGGGCAAAAAAATTAGGCTGTCTCAAAAGGATAAAATGGTACGCGGTTAACGCGGATTTGAACGGATTTCCACGGATCGAAACCAAATATTTGACTTTTGAGGCAGCCTGGTTTATTGGAAGAGCATCATATCAAAACGGCAGATCGTCCACTGATTCTGCCGGGGGTGCATAGTCGTCATCTGTATGCGGGGGAGGAGTGTCCTGACCGCCCAAAGCTTCAATTTTCCAGGCTTTTAGATTCGTATACCATTTCCCGTTGAATTCCCGGCTTTCGATATCAAACGAAATATCGAGAGTTGCTCCTTCGATCAGTGCTTCGGGATTAATTTTATCGCCCCATATGGAAATACATATTTTCTTTGGATACTGTCCGTCTGTTTCAACAATAATATCCTGTTTTTTCCAGGTGCCGTTCTTGCCTTCGCCGGTTTGGATTGGAAGAAGCTGGGCTAATTTGGCCGTAAGTTGCATAAGTTGTTACCTTCTGTTATTAACCGGCCTGCATAAGCCACTGCCGGTTTCGCATTGTCTAATTATATAATTGGGTTGCAATGTAAAAACGCCGGAAGAGAATTCCAAACTGCGGATCGGTTCTTTAGTACTTTCTTTGCCAAAGAAGAGTAATTGGGGGCTAACTTATTACGTCATCGTATATTGGTATTTGGCGAAGTATTACCACACTCTTGTTTCACATTACGGTCAGGCGGATTATATTATTCCCAGAGTATGCCGGAGAATATACCACGGGCGGGCCCGGCTCCTTTAAAAAAAGCCCGTCACACCAAATTCTTATTTCTTGACTTGTGACCCGAAAATCACTAATTTTGCACACCATCGCTAAATGCGGTGGTATTTTTTTTGATTTGTTCCCTTTTTTCACAAAACCAAGTTCAAATTATGGCAGAGAATGGCTTTACCTATTTAACTCAGGACCGTCTCCTCGAATTGGAGAAGGAACTGAACCATTTGAAAACAACAGGCCGCAAAGAAGTTGCACAGAGAATTGCAGAAGCGCGTTCCCATGGCGACCTTTCCGAAAATGCTGAATATGATGCCGCAAAAGAGGAGCAAACCTTGCTCGAGCTGAAAATTGCCAAAATGGGTGCTACGCTTTCACGTGCCCAAATTATCGACTCGCGGAATTTTACCAATGCCGAAGTCCATATTCTGTCCACTGTGAAAATAAAGAACGTAAATACCAGCAAAGAATTCGTCTATACATTGGTTTCTCCAGAAGAAGCAGACTTTGCCGTAGGAAAGCTCTCCATGACCTCACCGGTTGGCAAAGGCCTCATGGGCAAAAAATTAGGCGACAAAATTACCATTACCGCACCGGCCGGTGCACAACAATTCGAAATTCTCGATATCGCCTGATAACACAGTACGTGGATTCATTTCTCCTCCCATTCTCCAAATCAATCCTGCTGTTCACCCTATCAGGGGTTGACCGGGTAACCCAACTAAACTGACAATCGGTTGCAGTGGCATGGTTGTCGCATCGCAGGGTGGTTCTATATGAAGTTACAATGATTTATTCTAACAGGATCAACGATGGATAAAGACGAAGAATACCTTCAACTTTGCTTTGATCTGGCAGCCGATGGAAAAGGATCGGTAAGCCCAAACCCGATGGTTGGTTGTGTGATAGTCAAAAACCACAGGGTTATGGCCTCCGGTTACCATTCCGTTTTTGGCGGACCCCACGCAGAAATAAACGCATTCAACAATTCCAAGGCAAACGTCGAGGGAGCAACCCTGTATGTTAATCTGGAGCCCTGTTCACATTATGGAAAGACTCCGCCCTGTGTTGATGCCATTATTGCCAAAAAGATAGCCCGCGTGGTTATTGGTACGCTTGATCCGAATCCTCTGGTGAGCGGACGCGGAGTACAAAAGCTTAAAGAGGCAGGAATTGAAGTGCTTAGCGGAGTTCTGGAAACTGAATGCCGGGAATTGAACAAGTTCTTCCTTAAGCACATCCAGACTAAACTTCCCTATGTTACCCTGAAAATTGCCCAGACGCTGGATGGGAAAATTGCAACCCGGACCAACGATTCCAAATGGATCACCTGCGAGGAATCACGCCGTCATGTACATCGGTTGCGTTCGGAATATGATGCAGTGTTGATTGGAAGCGGCACAGCAAAAATAGACAACCCCGAGCTCACTGTGCGCATGTGTGAGGGCAGAAACCCCAAACGAATTGTGCTTGATTCAAATCTGTCGCTGCCGCTTTCGTTAAAACTGTTCACGCAGAACCCTGAAAAGAATGTTATTGTTGTTACCGGCAAGGACATTATTGCGGTTAAGAAGAATAAAGTAAAACAACTAGAAAAGCTTGGAGTTGCGGTTATTCCGGTTGCGCGTGGAGCGGATAAAAAAATAAATATTCAGGCAGCGCTTAAGGCGCTTGGAGCACGAGGCATTTCTTCTGTGTTGGTGGAAGGCGGTGGAAAGATATATACTGCATTCCTGAGCGCAGGTCTGGCCGATGAAATGAATGTGTTTGTGGCACCCAAGTTTTTTGGCGATGGAATTCCTGCGATTGGCAGTTTATCCGTAAGCAAGGCGGCCAAGGCATTAACCTTCCGGCTGCAAAGCTCGCAGAACTTCGGAAGTGACGTGCTTTTGGATTTGAGGAAGAGATAATTCCTGCAGCAGTCCGACATAACAGCCGGTCTTGTGCCAGACCGGTTTTGTGAGGGAAACCAAAGTTCCGGTGCTCATTGTAAGATGGTCACTGCGGAATACTTAACTGACTATGATCTCTGCCCCAGATGTTTTAAGAGACAGGCGAGGGAGACTGGCAAAAAGCAGCTGTGTTATATCGAAGCCAATATGCAGCGTGAATTACGCTGGTTTGCCGTCCGCGTATAGTATCTCTTCTTCTTTTCTCCAAACATTTCTCCCGCAAAATCCGTAAATTTCATGATTAAATACTCACGCACAATTAAAAAACAGTTACCAGGCATAAGGTTTTATACATGCAGGACTTAATTCAAATTGCCGGAATAATTGATTCCGCAGAAGCACAAATGATGATCGACCTGGGCGTCCACTATCTGGGATTCCCGTTACGGCTTCCCGTTAACAAAGAGGACCTAACCGAACATGAGGCAGGTGAGATCATTAAAAAAATTCCGCTCCCTCACAAAGGAGTGCTTATCACCTATATCGATAACGCGGATGAAATAATACAAATGTGCGATGACCTGCACGCGAACGTGATGCAGCTTCATGGTCCAATTGCAAAAGCCGAACTGGAGAAGGTTAAGGCGGCGCGTCCGGATATTGAGATCATAAAGAGCCTCGTAGTCCGTGGTGACAATTTCGCCGAACTCGAAAATATGGTAACAGAGCTTTCGCCTGTAACAGATGCATTTATTACAGATACATTCGACCCAACCACAGGAGCCGAAGGCGCGACGGGCAAAAAACATGACTGGAATATCAGCGCTGCATTGGTGAAGCTTTCGCCGAAACCGGTTATTCTCGCGGGTGGTATCAATGCTGATAATGTCAGAGGGGCAATACTTGCAGTCAAGCCGGCAGGAATAGATGTTCACACCGGTGTTGAGGGAAATGACGGACGAAAAGTTTATGCACTGGTTAAGAAACTGGTGGATGAAGCTAAAGCAGGCTTCGCACAAATGGGCTGATCTAGCTTAGCAGGGGGAGACTTTCGAAATTAAAGCCCTGAAGCACATGAATTACATCTCCGTGTGTCATCAGGGCTTTTTCGATATAAACGATGTTTTCTTAGGCGCTGTTAGTCTACTGTTCATCCGCCGTCGGGCCATAACACGACGGTACCGGAACATCCAGCAGCCGGAGATATACACCCAACTGTGCCCGGTGATGAATGAAATGATTCATATTCAATTCGCGCATTATTTCTGCTCTCGGTTTCGTGAAAAATACCGTAGCGCCGTTGCGCCACGTAATGCTTTTTGACATTTGCTCATCGGTGCATGTGGCAAGTGTTCCCATTGATGATTTAAATGACTCATCAAAATGCGTCAACAGCTCTTCTGTTGTTGCAGGTGCAAATGGAACATAGGTGAAGTTTGTAAAATCCAGTTCATCCCTGAGCAAGGTGATAGTAACCCAGTCAAACGATTCTGCCAAATGTCCGGCTAACCTCCCGATTGTCATGCTTTTTTCATGGGGTTTCCAATCGGCTCTTTCAAGCGGTACCCGTGCAAGCATTTTTCTTGCGGAGACAACCTCGCGCTGTAATTCCTGTAAATAACCTTCTGCAATTGTCATATCACTTCTCCTTGTTGAAATTGATTCCTGGTATAATATCCCATAAGTATTCCCAATGCAAACCCAGTGGGCGGCTCAAGTACTTCAACGTTTTTCCGGTGTAACATAATATCTGACCATTGGCCGGTTCTTTGACGTGCGGTCAACAATCTTAAATCCAGCTTTTTTGAAAGAACTGTAGAGTCCGATCCATACAAACGAGTCCGGCAGGCGTTCGGTTGTGGGGATTGTCGGATATGCTTCAATTACACTGATGCCGCTTTGTGCTGCATATGCAATAACACCTTTGAGCAATTCAACGGAAACACCCGCGCCCCGGAACTCTTTTGCCACAAAAAAGCAAGGGATTGACCAGACAGGGAGATCATCTATGCGTTTGTGCACGCGGGATTTCCCCAGTTTGATGAAGTCTTCGCGAGGTGCAAATGCACACCAGGCAATTGCTTTCCCTTCGTAGAATGCAAGCATTCCAGCCGGTTTGCCTTGCCAAACAAGCTCCTGCATTTTGTCCCTGTTGCCGTTATCCGCTTTCCCTTCTATATAATCGGCTTTCTTCAAGCGGTAATACATACACCAGCAGTTGCCACAAGCACCCTTCACTCCAAACAGTTCGGTGAACTGGCCCCAATTGCTTTTGGTTAACGGTTGAATTATCAGGTTGTCCAAGAATTCTTTGTTGACAGAATGTTTGTTGTAGCTTTGTTTTGTCGGCATTAGTTTGTTCATTTATAACGTTTTCAGTTGAACAAATTTCAGAATAAATTTAGAGATTGCAAAAGGGTGCTGATGGGATTCACGGCGGCAGTTTCTTTGTGGATTTTGTGATTTTCCCGTGTTCGGGGTGTTTAACAAAGGGGACCACAACACAGCAGACCGCAAACAAACCCAGTAGCTCTAAAAAGGAGCTTAAACACAAAGGACACCAAGAAGGCACTAAGGCCGCGAAGAAATGAAAAGCTGATAAAGCAGTAGCATAAAAAAACTGCTAATGAAACAACCTTTTTATGTGTAGCAGCACAGAGGAGCTGCAAAGATCAAAGCAGCTTTTTGATTTTAATTATACCCCATTTGCCAAGCTCAGAAAACATTTCTTTTGCATAGATAAATATGCACATTGCAATAATCATCAAAACTGCGAAAAGAATTGACATACCCGGTTCAAATTGGCTTCGGTACAAATGGTTGAATCCGGCGTTATATGCACTTCCGTAGAGAATAATGACATGCAGCAGATATACCCACAACGAATTTCGTCCGGCCCAGAGAACCAGGTTGGGCACAGTGCTCCAATGCTGAGCAGCAAATATCCAGAATGCCACTGCCAGAGCAACAAACCCCATCCGGAAAATATCCATTGCCGGGGTGGTCCAAAGATAGCTGATGCCGAAGCCATAGAAGAGAACAGCTTCCGCCAGTCCCATTAATCCTATAACAGTTCCGGCGGTTACCAGGCAATATCTGATAAGCCGTTTTAGTTTTTCAGGTGAGCGGAATTGGTGCAGCGCAGGTCCCAGCGCAGCGCCCAGCAAAACATAGAACAGCCAGGGAAACAGAGGAAACGGTGATCCCGTACTATGGTTAAGCAAGGAGGCCAATGCAAGAGGCATCACCGAGACAAAGTCTACGTCAAAAACAATACGCGAGGAAAACAGCACCAAAAAAGCGGTAACAATAAATACTCGTGTAACATTTCTGTGCAGTAATTCAGACACAACATTCAAGGCGAGTACTATCAGCAGCGCAATGGCGATGAGCTGCAGCACATCCACTGCAAGAAAGTGTTTCCAATCCTCGAAGTGCATCTCTTTGTAACGTGAAAGCATCAGGCCTGGATAACGAAAGGCAAGGCTGATCACGAGCAGATATAGCGCACGCCTGATACCTTTTCCCATACGTGGATTCTGATAGAAAGGGACCTGATATTTTGTGTATAGAAAATTGAATACCAATCCTGTTGAAAAGAGGAAGAGAGGAGCTGTAAGTCCGCGATTGAAGTTCCAAAGATTAAAAAAAGGGTTTTCCAGTACGCGGTATTGATCCTTCAAGAATACTTCGATGGTGTGTCCCTGCACCATCATGAACACCGCGTAAGCACGCAGTAAGTCCATAAAGATCAGTCGTGGAGTTGGACTCTTACTCTGCGTCATCAGAAAATGGAATCTGTTTGCAGAATTTCGTGACAAATAAATTGTGCTGCCTGTTCCAGATATTTTTTATCGGTTGCCGAAAAAGCATTGAACGAATAACTGTCGATATCAAGCACGCCAACCAGGTTGCCATTGCGCACCAGGGGTACAACAATTTCGGAGTTCGAACCGGAATCGCATGCAATGTGTCCCGGGAACGCGTGAACATCCGCTACGATGACAGTCTCTCTTTGCAGTGCAGACGTTCCGCAGACGCCCCTGCCCATTCCAATTGTAGTGCAGGCAACGTTTCCCTGAAAGGGCCCAAGAACAAGTTTCTCCCCGTCAAAAAAGTAAAACCCTACCCAGCTGATCTTGGTGAATGCCTGTTTCAGTATTGCGGAGAAGTTCGAAAGATTCGATATAATGTTATCCTGCGCGTCAAGCAGGGCTTTGATCTGAGGGAGCAGATCGTGATAGATCTGCTCGTCAGATTGTTCGGGCTGTAAACTCAGATTGAAACTCATTTGCGTTTTTTGTTACCCGGCTTCTGTTTTGCAACAGGTTTGGATTTCTGCTTCGTAAATGCATGACCTGGGAAAACAACGGGCAGGGCATCAACCAATTCGGTCACTGGAATGATGGTCAGGCCTTCTTTCACTGCATCCTGCATTTCCCGCAGATCGATTTCATTCTCTTTGGGGATTAGTACGGTTGAAATGCCATTGCGTTTCGCGGCAAGCAGTTTCTCTGTCAATCCGCCAATTGGCAATATGGTCCCGCGCAAGGTGATCTCACCGGTCATTGCAACATCATCGGATGCCTTTACGCCTGAAAGAGCCGAGAGAAGGGCAATAGCCAAGGTTATTCCGGCTGATGGTCCATCTTTTGGAATGGCGCCTTCGGGCAGGTGAATGTGGAATTCCTTGCCTTTGTAAAAATTATCTTCCAATCCAAACAACGAAGCATTAGACCTGATATAGCTGAGCGCAGCCATGGCAGATTCTTTCATGACATCACCAAGCTGACCTGTAAGCGTAAGCCGTTCGACACCGGGCATGATGGTAACGTCAACGGTGAGAATTTCACCGCCTACGCTTGTCCATGCAAGTCCGATAGCACTTCCCACGCGTGCGGCATGTGAATGCTTCTGGGTTTTGAATTTTGGCGCACCGAGCAATTCTTCTACCTTTACATCATCGAGAACAACATCGATGAACTTTTGTTTGTTGCCTTTTTTGGCCTGCGATCTGACCACGATCTCTTTTGCAACTTTGCGAAGCACCGAGGCAATTTCGCGTTCAAGGTTTCTTACGCCAGCTTCCCGTGTATAATCGGTTATGATTTTCCGGATCGCGGATTCCTGAAAGTCAATCAGTTCCGGATGAAGTCCGTGCTGTTTGATTTGTTTAGGGATGATATGCCGTTTGGCAATTTCAATTTTATCCAGTTCAAGATAGCTGGTCAGTTCAATGATCTCCATTCTGTCCTGAAGCGGGGCAGGGATGGTATAGCGGACGTTAGCCGTTGTGATGAACATAACCTGAGAGAGGTCATAATCAACTTCAAGATAATGATCCTGGAACGTGTGATTCTGTTCCGGATCGAGAACCTCAAGCATTGCGGATGACGGGTCGCCTCTGAAATCGGAACTGAGCTTGTCAATTTCATCGAGCAGGATGACGGGGTTGACTGTTCCAGCGCGTTTCATTGCCTGCACGATCTTTCCGGGCATGGAACCAATGTATGTTCTGCGGTGACCGCGTATCTCGGCTTCATCGCGCACACCGCCGAGGCTGATGCGTACGAACTCTCTGCCAAGCGCCCGTGCAATTGATCGTCCGAGGGATGTTTTACCGACTCCCGGAGGGCCCACGAAGCAGAGGATCTGACCGCGCATGTTCTTCACCAGGTTTAATACGGCAATGTGCTCAATGATTCGCTCTTTGGGCTTATCAAGTCCGTAGTGATCGGTATCAAGAATATTTCGTACGTGAGCGATATCGAGTTTGTCAGGTGATTTTTTTGACCAGGGAACGGAAACCAGCCAGTCGAGATAATTTCTTACTACCACATATTCCGGAGAGAGGGATGGAATCTTTGACAGTTTTCCCAATTCCTCATTTGCTTTTTCGAAAGCAAGCTTCGGCATTTTTGCTTTTTTAATTTTTTCCTGGATCTTATCGATGTCCGGTGAATTCTCACCATCTTCGCCTAATTCCGTTTGCAGTATTTTGATTTGTTCTTGAATGATATAGCGGCGCTGTGACTTGGCAATATTTTCCTGAACCTTGCTGTCAATTTCTTTTTCTATCCGAAGAATATCGATTTCAGAATTCAATACCTTGATAAGTTCATAGTATTGTTCTTTCAGGGTGAACTTTTGCAGCACCGCCTGCTTTACTTCGAGTGATTGCACGATGTTAGCCGCGGCATAGAACAGTTTTCTGTCCGGTTCCTCAATTGTTTCAAACGAAGCAATTGTTTCAGATGGAATGTTCCGGTTGATCTTGATATAATCCTTAAAGAGTTGATTCAACTGCCTGGTAAGGGCGTTCATTTCGTGATCTTTGAGAATTTCAGGGACGATGATCTCTACTTTTGCTTCGAAGAATTCTTTTTTATCGGTGTATTTGAGAATACGTCCCTGTACCAGTCCGTCAACCAGGATTTTCAATATGCCATTTGGCATGCGCATGGTTTGAACGATCTTGCCGACTGTGCCTTCAGTATAGATATCGGATTTTTTAGGTGATTCTATTGTCGATTTTTTTTGTGCTGCGAGAAATAAATATTGTGATGAATTTAATGCAAAATTAGCCGCTTTGATTGATTGCTCCCGGCCAATGAGCACGGGGAACATCATATAGGGATAAATAACGATATCGCGTAGCGGCAATACGGGAAGTATGGCAGGGATATCGTCGATCATATTACTTTCCTTCAGCGGAGTCTGAGTTGGTTCCGAAGTCATTAAAAACCTTAATTTCCTTAAAATTGGATTATAGATGAACCCTAAAGTTATCAAAAAGAATACGATCATTCAAGGTAATTGATGATTGCCAACGCAGGAAGAGAAAAGAGGGCGATTTTGGCTTAAAATCATGAAAATGTCCCTAATGGTGGGGCACCAGTCTGACTGGAAGGCAGTGGATCGGGAAAACTGGGTCATTTAGAGAGGAGGCATGAGAATTGTTAAAGTTAGGGTTTCAAGTGAGCGGGTAAATCCGTAAATTTGCGTCTCATAAAATATATGCCCCGGTAGCTCAGTGGATAGAGCGTCGGTTTCCTAAACCGCAGGTCGGAGGTTCAAGTCCTCTCCGGGGTACCACCATATTCCATAAGAGATTTAATAACAATAAGTTACGTAAACTTGCAATTTAGTTCATACGAATTACGTACAGATTGACTGTTTGAAATTTCGCTGAATTTCGACTACTTCATTTCTTAAATATTCATGCTCAAACCTTTTATAACCCAAATCGAAACAAGCTTCTGTTGCTAATTTGAGATTTTTCCTATAAAAAGGGGGACTAATCTCAAAACGGTAAAAAAAACTCCCAGCGGTGAGATCAGGGGCGATTTCTAAACACTGGGAATTATAGGACTCCCCTCTCTGAGACATAACTTACTTGATCACTGGTTATTTTTCCCATTGATCGGGGAATAAATGCGGAATAAGATTGCATGAACAGATGGAAAAGTGTACCTATTTTTTGGGGAAAAAATGTGCTGCAGGGGAAGCGGGAATTTATTATTAATAATGGGCGACAATTCAGCGTAAAAGAATTTATAAGTTATTTAGAATATCGGAAGGGTTTGTGAGGGATTCACTTAAGGAAGCAAGGCGGCGGAGTACCGGGGTAAGATTGAAGTTGGATTTATAAACGACTCGATGATAAAGTATAATTATCATTCTGGGAGAATACTATGAGTATTTATGACCACGACATTTTCTACACCACTCTCCATCACCGGATTCTGCAAAGATTGCAGAAATCATATCAAAGACTGATAAAGATTTGCCACACTTTCTGCAGAGACCATTATCAATCCTGGTTTTAGTTTTTATTTGCCAGTTTTTGAGAGCCTCATCCTCCTTCAATTTTTTTTGACGAGCATCTTCTTCTTTTTGTTTCGGAATTATAACATGTTCAATGCAATATGGATTCTGGACGGAAGCCCAACCATTATGTTCACCATATTGCTCATTTCGATAGAAATTATATTCATGAAAAGCAACATGCTGAGAGCACAGAGGCTTATCGCAGTGGAAGCAATAATAAACCGGTTTATTATTACATTTTGAACATTTGATTTTTCCAATACACGAGCTACACCAAATATCCCCTTCTTTGTGGTAGCTGTATAATTTATCCCGGAACCGTGGCTCTACATTTTTAGTATCGAGGAATATATGATGAGATTTACAAACATAGCGTTTACAAATGGTACATTGAGCAACTGCAGGTCCTTCGCATATATGGCAAAACATATAACCTCCAAATTTCTTGAATTAAAAATACACTTTTCAGGTCATTTCTCAAGGATCTAACTAAATAATAGATACCATAAAGATTAAAATTATAAAAAGTCACATTCCCCGCGGATGGAAAAAAAACGATTGAATAAATGTTGCGCGGGAAAAAGGAAAGCAGTAATTTTGAAGTGCCTCGTTTGCAGGTTTCTCCCCTGACCTGTAAACTAACAACAGCGTCCCGACGTCCCCCCCAGCGTCGGGATTTTTTTTGCCTAAAAATTAATATTGAGAATTATAGAAATCCTCGTCCTGGACAGCGGCGGCAAACTCCCGGCTGGCTTGTTCGCTGCATTTAGTGCAAAGAGCGGTTTTTGTGGCGGGATAATAGAAAATACGGTCGCCTTTATTGATCACCTGACCACACTTGCAAACTGATCCGAACCGGGCATCTGTCCAATACGGATCGCGGGAATAGGTTTTATGATAGTACTTCATGATAGGGGCCTTTCTTCTTGATGGTTTTGAAATTCACAATTTTTAGCGGATACCCAGGCGGAGCCGTGACCGGCAATTGTTGACTGAGCAACTTTTACCTGAATGGTACGGACTGCCATAATTTTTGTGGGTATCGTATCACCGGCGCAATTATGGTAATACACATAATCGCCAGGCATAAACGGATGGGATTTAATAAGACGGAATTCATCATCGGACATAAATAATACTCCTTTCAAGGAAGCCGCTCAGAGAGCGGCCTCCGGTTGCGGAATTAGAAAGTTGACTGCTTTTTGTGCTGCAATGGCCGCCGACAGGATAAAGGAATTATCGCCCTTGGCCTTGCGGAGCCAGGTTTCTAGATACGCTGACGAATTATCTAAAACGTTCTGGATGCCGCAAAGCCCGAGCAAATAACTTGCGCCTATCTCTGCAATGAGTTCCTCAAAGGCATAGATTTCATCGCCCTTGGCAAGATGCCGGACACGGTTTAACCTCTCCGGATGGCCTGACCAGTGAATGAGTTCATGGAACTGAGCTGCAAAATATTCCTCTTCGCAAGTGAAGTGCGAAACGTCCGGAGTCGAGATAAAATTTTCCGATTCCGAATAAAAACAGCGTTCAAGATTCCTACGTATATCGACAGAATTCTTTGAAACGATTTCGCTTAGCAAATCGAGCGGAGCGGATAAAGTGGGCTGCGGGATCTCATAGCTTTCCAAATCTTCGAGGTTGAACACATACGAAAATTTCATATAAGGGAAGCGCTTTGTTTCGATGGTGCCGGATGGCAGGACGTTGTCTATATCCTGCAGCTTATAGAACGTTATCTGACGGCCCTTGGAACCCGCTTTAATGCGCAATTTCTTAGACTGTGCCTGCAGGAACGTTAAATAAAACGGATTTGAGACCGAATCCATACAGAGCAAAAGGAAATTAATGCCCTGGTAAACGTGCTTTGTGATATAGTTGGCCGGCAGGCCGCCTGACCAAGGCTGGCGCCAAAAGAGTTGGCCGTTCTCAAGATTTTGTAAAATCCTGGTATTGATCGCATCATATATATCGGACCGATTCATAAGATTACCTCTTAATTGAAGAATGATTTTTGTACGGCTAAATGCCATTTTTTAGAAACTCGATGTTTGAACGGAACAAAAACCGGAGTACGCCAGCGGCGGGATGCCACGCCAAAAAATGCCCAAGCTGAGAGCGGACAATCGAAAAGCCAGGACTGTTGACCGCCATTAGCGGCAAAACTGACAACACGAAACCGAGGGACACCGGAAACACTACGAATACATAGCAAGCGCCAGCTTGCTTTTGAATCAAGAACCTGAACAGATGATTTTTTCATTTCTTTGAGCCTTTCTATGTGATTGAAAAACAACATTCCCCCCACAAAAAAAAAGAAATGGAGCTTTCGCCCGACTGAAGGCAAGTTGAAAGAGAGTGCCGGATACGATAAAGATTGCCGACGGAGAAGGCAAAAAAACAGATATACATTGGTGCTATCTTTTGACTTGTTGAGATTGGAGGGCGTATATTTCAATGCGGGGGGAAATGTTAGGATTTCTTCGAGTAAACCTTTTAATCTTCTGAAAATAAATTTGTGTTTGATTTTGGGGAGGTGGGCGGGGGTTGAGGGACGGTTCTAAGCGCGGGTGGCGGAGAGAGTCGACGAAGCGAGCGGACGTAGCGATCCTGGTCAGCCAGGAGAAGCGAAGGGAGCGTAGTCGAAGGAGTGAACGCAACCACCGGCGCGTTTATAGGGATGCTGAGTATAAAGGAGGCATGGTGCGAAGCGGTTTAGTAGAGCGAAGGCTGCGAAGCGACCGCTGGCAGCACGATGCCGGAAGCCGGGAAAGTAAAGGGATGATTAATAAACACTGCCATCTTGGGGCAAAGAGTGCCCGTATGCGAAGCGGAGGGCACTATAACAACGAGCCAGGGCTCTGGGTGGCGAAGAAGTACAATAGCTACCAAAGAACTGTGATATAACTGATTATGATGATTACTATGAAACTGCAACCACGGCGGATTGCGACAACGCTCAACCACCGATATAAGATGCTCAAACGATGGAAGAAAAGCCCGACCGGCGAAGCCGGAAGAGCACCGCAGGAAAATGACAGAGTTTAAAGGGCGGAGGGTGGGGGCGATTGTGGGTGTCCGGCTCGCCCTAATTCATAAAGGGCAAATGTTGAGTTATGAGTATTTTTCGTCGCGTGTCGCTTCGATTGAGATTAAAGGCGGTTAGGGCAGGTTTACATAATCTCACTTTTGCGACCTATTCACTAATCAAAAAACCATGAAAAGATATTGTTGCAAAAGACGATATTATGTAAAGGAGGCAGGCTGTCCCCACAGGGGCGAGGAGCGCGGCTGAACGAGCATCGAGTGCAGAGGGAGCGCGACGAGAAGCCTGCCGACTAACACCTGCCCGTTAAAACCGCCATATAATAATGCGACACGTGACAATGAAAAAGACGCCCACAGCGAAATTGAGCAGAGGTATTACGTCTTTAACAAGCGAGTCGGCGGCTTATATTTATCCCCAGGCGAAAGAACGAGCCTGATCTTTACGGGTTTGTTCCTTTTTTTTGAATGCTAATTTAGACAATGGATTAAGATCGTAAAGCTTTGCATTCGTACCGACGTACTACTACTAACAGATACGAGAAGTACGAGAGTGAAGGAGACGAACAGCGAAGATTATGAGTGGCTTCAATGAATTATAATAGCAGGTGTCTCGGAGAGTCGCCTGCGACAAAAAGGGCTATGGACGTCTGTCGTCAGCGAAGACTGACGGAAGACGGCAGGAATAATGTGATTTTTGAGTGTTGGGATTGAGCGTGAGCGGTGGAGGGCTGTTCCCGGATACGGGAGCGCACGAAGCCGCTGACGCGTTTCAAGGAATGCTGTATATAAGGAAGACAGGGTCGCGATGCATCGAACGACGCTGCCGAACGCCGGGAAAATAAGTTGTTGATTTGTTTGCGTCAGGGCTTACTGAGCGGAAACCCGAAGGGAGAGCGAAGTACAAAAACGAGCCGGGGCTCTGGCGGGCAAAGGAGGACAATGAAAAACAAAAATATTGGCTTAAATGAGCATTCATAAAACAGTTTGGGGTTGAGATAAATCATATATTTTTACAATATTTATATATATATTATAATTATAATAATAAAACAAATCGAAACGGCGAGATTGTCATGACAAAACAAAGGCAAGAAGAGATTAATTTACTTGCAGATGAAATCCGTTCTGATCTAGAACTTTCTACTCCATTAGACCCTAAAAAAGCTGTAAAACGACTTAACGGAAAGATCAAGCTAGTTGATTTTGGAGATAATGATATAGAAGGCAAGATTGAGAAAGCCGGGGATTCATTTATTATCTCAGTACCAAGAGCTTCATCTATTAATAGATTACGCAGACGATTTACTATATCCCATGAACTAGGACATTTATTTCTTCATATGGGATATTTAATTGATATGGTTTTATGGGAAAGTGTTCAAGAATATGTAGATGGGGTATTTTATCGAAAAGGATATTCGGTTGAAGAAAGAGAGGCGCATGAATTTGCAGGGGCTTTTTTAATGCCCAAAAAGGAGTTTTTTATTATTGCCAGAAAAGCATTTCTGAACGGAAGCTATCAAATAGAAGAAATTTCGAAGCATTTTGGAGTTTCAACCAACGCGGCATTAATGCGAGGCAGATATTTGGGAATATTTGCCTGGGATTAGGATAAAAAATGGTGGGCACAAATTATATTGATAGAATTAAAAACAAGCAAACAAAAACACCAGAAAAGAGGGTAGAGGACAACTTATCTGGATTATACTTATTTTGCTCTTTCGATTTAGTAAATTCAACAGCTTTCAAGACTCTTTTCCCGACTATATGGCCTACCTACATTAATAAATTTTATGAATTAATCACAAAAAATATTAACGATGAAACAGACAAATTTCATAGCGAATTTAAAATTTGGAAATTTGTTGGCGATGAAGTATTGCTCTATTGTAAAATAGTATATGAAGAAGACGTATATCGAGCGCCAGTTAAGGTATTAGCTTTATTAAGAGATTGTTTGATTTCCTTTGATAAAATGGGAAAATTACCAATAGATACAATATCGCTAAAGGCAACCCTTTGGATTGCATATTCAGACTCTTATGATCTTGGAAAAGAAGGCGACGAGCAAAGCGATGCAAAAAGAAGAGAAATAAATTTAATCACGAAACTTGAAAGCAATAATAGCTATAATTTAATAGATTTTTTAGGCCCTGATATAGATACTGGCTTCAGAATAGCAAGTTTTGCAGGTAGATCAAAATTAGTTATTTCGGCTGATTTAGCATATCTAATCTTTCTAAATCGAATCCAAGTACGAAAAAAAAATATCTATAAACCGGAAAAAAACCTGAAAATAGTTTCATACCAAGCATTAAAAGGAGTTTGGAATGGACGTAAATATCCAATAATATGGTTTGATGATACATGGGATGAACACTCTATGTACAGATATGATGAGGAATATAACTCTGAAATAATACACAAAATAAAAGCAGGAATTTTAACTCAGCACCAGCATAAACTTAAATGGATTGAAAAAATATACCAGGATTTAGGCAGAACTGAAAAGATACAATTACTAAACGCTGCATTAAAGGCCATTATCCCTACAAAAGGAACAACCTCGGGATCAGCAACACCAAAATTAAGCGAAGTACATTGTGTTGCCGTATGCATGACTAAGGATGGGAAAATTCTAATCGCAAAAAGACTTAATTCAAAATCAACTTATCCGAATATATGGGAATTCGGATGTTCTCAAGCCTTGCCAGATACCTCATTCAAAGAAGTAATTGAATTATCATATAAGGAAGATTTTAAAGCTAAATTATTGATCGAAAATGACCCCATACCAATTGGATCATATACCTTTTTTAAAAAATCGATAAATTCTAATGTACCAGGGATAATATTTTATGCTGAACTCTTAAATAAAACAACTGTACTTAAGAATTACAACAAAAGAAAACATTCAGTAATTAAGCTTTTTGATCCAAAAGACCTTTCTAAAATTGACGAAAAAAATTATGTCCCAAAATTCAAAGAAAGCGTCTTAAATGCAGTAGAAATTTGGAAAAGAAAATATCCAAAAAAAAATAAAAACGACCAATAAGTATTTGATATTCAATGTTCGTTATTCTTATAAACGACAAAGGTGGTTGCTTAATAAGGTCAATTTGTGACATCCTGGTAAAGGGAGAGCCGGTACCCGTCGAGGGACGAGCCGGTAAGCCAGTCGGCCACTGAAGCGATTGGAAACTAGCTAAGGACAAATATACGGCAGGACTAACTGAGCGGAACGGAGTGAAGCGAAGTACAAAAACGAGCCAGGGTGCTGGCTGGCGAAGGAGAACAATGAATAAAATTAATGAGAAACTTCAGCCTCACGTAATAGATCAGTAAGACTCTTACCGGAAGTTGTTTTAAAATCACTAATCCAAGATGGGCTTTCTCCCAAATTTAAACTATGCTGAATTTTAGCAGGGCGTTTGGATAATTTAATAAATTTACCTCTTCCAGCACCACGAACGCCATTATCAATATATTCTATTATTTCATGAAGAGGATCGGTAATGCGATTTGCTTGATTAGGAATAATAACTCCATAGATATTTTCAAGAATTATATATGTTGCTTTATATGAATGAGGAATATCAGTCTGAAAAACTAACTGTGATTTGAAACCTAATAAAAACTTTCGAGTAATCTTAGGCAAAGCATATAGCTTCTCAACGATTTCTATCCCCTTTTCTATTTCAGCACGGTACAAAGGATGTCTTAAATCGAAATGTGACGCAGGATTAAAAATTAAATCTTTGAATAACTTCAATGAAGCAACAAGATCAACGTTTAATAAATCGCTACACTCACAATCTTTATAAAATTTTTCTAAAATATTCAAAGCAGAATTTAAATCTTTTATATCATAGCAGTATGTAATGGGAATAATATCCCTTATGTATTGCTCGGCAGCATCTCGTAAATTGTTCCCTGCAGAATAATAATCAAACGTATGAAAATATTTTTTTGCTTTTTGAAATATTTCAAGGTCTGTAGTTATGAGAACCGGTTTATCAAAATATTTAATATTTTCTGTTCGGCTCTCAGATAAATGCATAATTTGACTTTTACCTGCATACATTTCTGTTTTCCGCCAATCCTCACCTAATATTTTACCAGCAGTTTCATACCAATAACGATCATAAGTCGTTATAAATATTTGAAAATCAGAGAATTCTCTCTTTATTATCTCCAGGAGCGGTAATCGATTAGAGGAATCCAAACCAATAAATATATCGTCCAGAAACAATATTTTTTGTTCAAATGATCCGGCTAATTCTTCTTCCTTTTTTATAGCAGCAAAATATAAACATATAGCAAACGCGGATAATCTGGCTTCATTTAAAAATGATGTATACGGTAAATAATTTCTATCATGCCCATTATAGTTAACGACAAATTGTAATTCCTTTATTAATTTATGTTCAGTCTTATTATGAAATGGAGTAAGAAAATTATCAACATTCGCGAGCTTAATTTCCATGTCGAATTTAAAATATTCCTTCAAATAATTATTCACAATGATTAGGGCTGATTGCATTAAATCTGTTATTTGCCTATTAACTACAAACGTTTCATTTAGCAGTAAACCTTCTAAATCCTCTCTTACTTGATCGACCTCATGAGTTTGGCCAACTGTTTTTGTTGGATCTTCGGAATCTATAGCCGAAAGTGCATTCAAAAGATTATTTTCAAAATTAGAGACATATCGTTCAAATTGAATAATTTTACTTTTAAAATCTTCAATTAAAGCAGCATCGATTAATCTACCCAACAAATCATTAATAAAAATATCATATAGATTAGGATTCTGGTGCTCAATTAAATAAGTTTTTATAAGGTTTTTATAGCTAAAAAACCCTTTAATTGAATTAATAAATATATTTTGACCGAAAGCTGTTGAATTTAATCTATTAAACTCGTAAGAAGTAGAATTTGTAAACTCAAGAACAATATTTGCTTCCGGCAAACCTGATTGACCTTCAGTAAAGATATTATTAATAAATTCAATATCTTCTGTTGCCGAAGAATATATATCATTTAAGGCTTTATATAGAGAACTTTTGCCACTACCATTTTCACCGTATATTAATAGATTATTGCCCTCCGGTAAATTAATGACATAGTCGTTATTCCCATCAGGAGAATTAAAAAAAGCACGGTAATTTATTATAGAAATCTTTTTAATTTTATGCACTATTCTCTCCTGTTTAAGGTGTCTTCAATTGTTTTAAATGGTTCGTGATTTTTTAACAAGGAAACTGCATTGCGTATCGGATGATTTTGGTTATTTATATCATTATAAACAAGACGAATAGCATCTAAAGAAACATTAGACTTCATGTCTGGGAACTTTTCTATGTACTTAAATATAGAATACCCAGCTTTACGCATTTCTTCCATAAAAAATAACTCAAAGACGGCTAAATCTAAAACCTTCTCAAAAAAAAGAGACATGGACTTATCGATTGAGTTGCTTAATTCAACACTTTTAAGGCATAGGATATAATCGACCACTGTTATAAACGGAATTTGTCGCTCAATATCAATCACTGGTATAGGTATTTGCTCCACATATTGCTTAGTATACCGCATGCGTCCACCAGCAATACGCGCTGTAATTTGAGAAAAATAAAAATCAGATATTTTGGAATTCAATACTGCTAATAAATATTTAAGATTAAGAGTCTTACTATTGCTTGTAATGAAGTAGGCTGAATTTGTTAAGAACATCCCTTTATCATCGTAAGCAAAATTGGCCCGATCTGAAATTTCAATCCAAACGATCTTAGGTTTTGAAAATTCAAGCAAAAATGCACAATTCCGTAAATTAGACCAATGATTCCCTTGATCTTGTCGCTCCTTTAATTCTCGTTTCCATCCAGATAAATATTTATAAATAGTTGGATAATCCTTTTTTACATTAATTGGGAGGATATTAAATTCACGAACACCATTATGTGTATTAATAATGAAAATATTTTGAAAATCATAAGCATATCTTTTGATGTCCTTCCCGCGCAAGAGTGGTTCTATAATATTAATATTATTTGGGTCTTGTTCAATTAAATATTGCTTAATTTGCGAATCAATATGAAATGCCTCATTTAATCCTGAGGTTATACCTCTTGAAAATTCAAGTTCTTTAAGTTCTAAAAATTTAAATAACTGTTTCCCTTTTTTTAAGATTTGTCTATTTAGCTCAGACAAATTAGAGATCACCCAATTAGTTTCAGTAATATTAGTAATTAATTGACTGTTTTGAGAAAAGAAAGTTTTCAGATCATTATGCTCTAAATTATAATCCACAGGTAATAAGCAAGCTAATAAAGTGTTTTTATTTAAATTATTTTCAATAATAATGATATTTACAAAAACTGTAGCGCCCTCAAATATCTTAACCTGCCCAAAATCAATTAATTGGATTGGATTACACTGTGTAGATAAAAATTTACGCAATGATTTTCCATAAGCAGCTTGCATCCATTGACGAGAAGTTATATAAGCAAGAAGTCCACCCTTGCAGAGTAATTGGATACCTCGTTCATAAAACAAAGCATATATATCACCGGTATTTTCAAATGTTGAATAATTCTGAGATGTTACATTATTTTTAATAGAAGTATTAATTCTCTGAATAGCGATATAAGGAGGATTTCCAATAATTATATTAAACCCTCCTAAAACACCGAACATCCATTCCGGATCAAACCATTTAGCAGTGCTGACTTGATCATAAATATTAAAGTCTGCTATCATTTCGTCAAAGCGTTGTTTTGGCATTTCGAGTAAGGACTTTAGATTATCGATTTCCTTTTGCTTCATTACAAGATATGTTTTAAGTTTCGAATTATCATATGCACTGACATCATCTTTGAGTATTTTAGCTTCAGCGCCGAAAATGTTCTCTATTCTACCTTCCTGCTCTTGTACCCACTTACGAGAGATAGAGCTATGCCCCGTAGATAAAGATAATTCTAAGTGGCTAAGCCTATCCTTTAGATCGTCTTCCCATGAACGATAATTTGCCTTTATGAGAGTAGCGATATTTCTTCGTATTATTTTATCCTTTTCTCTTATATCTCTTTTTTTATCCTTACGCGTAACAGAAAAATGTTCAAAACGAGTATTCCTAAGCTCTCTAATCAATTTAGAGATTTCAGGGTCATGTAAATCCATACCCTCCATTTTATTGAGACCGATCAATGTATCTGCGCACACAAATTTTGTTTCCAGATTAGGCAAAGGGCGGATATTTAGTTTTTGCTCTAGTGTATCAGTAGACTGATCACATACAAGGGATATAAAAAAACGAAGTTTGGAAATCTGTACAGCGATAGGCTGAATATCAACTCCATAAATGCAATTTTTTATTAAGAAGAGTTTTCGACCATAATCTGAAGCATTTTCACTAAAAACCTTTTCAATTGAGAGCAATTGCTGTTGGCGTTCTTCCCTATCAGAAATTGAAAGCACAGTTTCAACATCGCGAATAGCCTTTTCCTTTTGAAGTTTGCGCCACTCCTTATTGGCCGGGTCAAGTTTTTGAAGTACGGCTACCATCCTCTGTAAAACACCCATGGGAAAAGCACCAGACCCGCAGGCTGGATCAAGAATTTTGCAATTATCTATTGCGGTTAATAGAATATCGGTCTCATATGGATTGAACGGATTATCTGAAGAAAATTCTTGAAACAATTCACGAAGTTTATTTTCGAGATCAGATTCTTTGCCAACCCATCGATTATTAACAGTTTTATTACTATACTGCTGCGGATCGGAATTATGATCTCCAAAAAGAACGAATTGGGTCTTAACATTAATTATTTTCTCCGGAAATGCATCAAGAAGACAATTTTTCAAGTAGATGAGAAGTGATTCATCAACCATAAAACTGACAACTTCACGCGGAGTATAAAAGGAGCCTGTCTGTTTTCGGGCTGTGGACTGTGTTTCAGGGTTAAAACTGGCAAGCAGATTCTCGAAGACTTTGCCGAGCAGTTCCGGATCGAGCGCTACTTCAATTTCATACGAAGTATTTTCTTCAATGGTAAAATTATAACTTTTCAGAATATCAATAAGTCCGCGAATATAGACATCGGAATGGGAAGCATCACCATAGGCTTTGTTCAAATTGGCGTGTTTAGTGCCTCCAAAAAAGAGAAAATCAGGAACACATAATCTGGTTTCATTACTTTTCTGATTAGAAAAACAATCAATTCGCATTTCATCAGACTGCCCCGGATTTTTATCTAGGTTTTCGAATAAACCGCCATTAAGAAACGGTATATCCTTGGTCAATTCCAGAAAACGATCTGTATTTTTGAAGAACCGTTTGTAACGATAATATTCCTGCTCTCCAGTCTGCCGTTTTACAAACTGTCGGTTTTCCCCCTTAATTTCAGTATTAAGTGTTGCGAAGAATAGATTCTGCAAAATTGCCTTATAATAGGTACTGCCAGTAACATCATCATATTTAAGCAGGGAATGAAGTTCATTTTCATCAAACAATTCATCAGGCACGAGGCCTTTCTGTTTGATGAACCAAACAAACATAAGACGGGTAATAAGGCGAATCATGGAAGAGGCATTCCGGATCGATTCATCTTTCTCAAAATCAGCCGGAAACGTTACTTTATCCAAAGCCCAAAAATACCAATCAGAAAGTTCGCGATAAAACTCTTTAGTTAGGGATTCGACTGAGAAAGCATCAACCAGATCGGACATCGTAAGCGGAAAAAGGGCCTGTTTAGACGCAAGTTTTTCGAAGCGTTGCACGGCAGTATTACAAAGCGCAGTTCCAAGAAGATAGGTAAACCGTTTCGGATGTGTCTGAGTATCAACTTCAAGGCCTTCGGCATCAAAAGACGACTCTTTTGAAATAAAGGAGAAGCGATATTCCTGAACGGCGGAAGAAAAATAAAAGACCAAGGCGCCGTGAATAATATTCTGATCAATATACTTAGCGGCGATGTCACGCAAGGTGCGGCGATTATGCCGCAAACGAACAGAATCAGCTACCTCAACATCAAGTAAGGCTACCTTTCGATTACCATCAAGCAGGATGGAACCAAACTGCCATATACCAATGACAGAGTCATTATTAGCTGCTATTTGATGAGGCGCTGAAAACAAATCAACTTTATTGAATATATAGGAGAGCAAAGGTTTCCACTCCTCACGGTTGTACCCTTGAGACACTATTTGTATTATTTTATCCCGCGTCAAATTATTGCCTTCCTAAATTCATAAGGATTTTTGAGCTGCCACAAGAATAGACTGTCTTCAGGAAATTTCATCTTTACCAGCCTCCCCTTTTGGACTACTCCCAGCGCTGAAACTTTCGGAAATGATTATTTCCGGGTTAAAAGTTGCATTGGATATATATGGGCTAATCTCTTCTGCAGGCTCGCTGACATTTTCCAAAGGATACGACTTGATAACCGCAACAACTTTGGCCAACAAAAGCACCGGCCTGATAGGAACTTTTTTGACCGCTTTAACCAATTTATTTAAATCGCGCTGCAAATTTTTAAATTTACCGGTTCTGATTGCTTCCAAGGAAAGCGTAACAGCTTCGCGTTCTTCTTCATTAATTTCAGGAACATTGAGCAGCCTCGCTAAAAAATTAGAAGCGCGAACTTCATTAGGCCCCTGGGCAACATCTATTTTTTTATCACGAGCTTTTTCCCTTTCGCCGGCGGCGGAGAAAAAAGCGAGGCCTGTTTTAACTTGTTCATGATGAAACGTATGCAACGGGATTGACTTTTCTGATACGGGAGCTTCAAATTTCTTAACCGTTTCGAGGAACGTCAGTTCTTCAATGGCATTATCAGGAGCAAGAGAGAGGAATGCATCACGGCGATTATTGCGAATGAAGCAGACTGTACCATCACTAAGAGCAGCATTGACCCTTCCGGTTCTTGCACGCAAAGGCATATCTTTAATTCGTTTGAAGAGCTCGGGATTCTGTTCCTTCAGTTCGCGGATGGCCATAAGGTACCCAAGCCGTTCATCCCTGCCTTCTTCGACCGCATGATCGAAAATGCCAAAGGTCTGGAATTCTTCGTCAGGAGAATATATCTGGCTGTCCTCTCCAAGTGCTTCATGGAAAGCCTGCAGCTTCATAATGGCTTTTTTTTCGAGTTCAATATCACTATTGACTTTTGCAGTGGGATAGAAATTGTAAATATGAATTGCCGCGGCGGTTGATCCGATTCGGTTAACTCTTCCAATGCGCTGCATAAGCCTAGTTGAATTCCAGGGCGTGTCGTAATTTACGATGACGTTGGAACGATGCAAATTTACGCCTTCTGCCAATACTTCGGTAGAAATAACCATATCAAAATCGTTTTTCTGCTCGAGTTTTGAGATGTTGGCATCAAAATTAGCTTTCACAACAGGCATTTTATCTTTGCGATTTTTGCTGTCAACCGTGAGAATTTTATGTTTTATTCTGTCTCTCAGGCTATCCGTCAAATATTCCGTTGTCTCCTTACTCTCGGAAAACACGACTAATTTCTGTTCAGGATTAGTTTTTTTATTAAAAAGAATATCATCGAGATAGCGGACAAAGGTCACCAGTTTAGGATCATCCTCCATCTTGGCCCAATCGGCATCAAGTTCAGAGAGAATGGCATAATCATGCAGAAGGCCTTCAAGAAATTCAGGAAGAAAATCAGATGGAGCACAAATTTCGATGGTAGGGTCATCCGGGGCAAGATTAAGAAGCGCATCGAGAAGTTCTTCTTCACGGCCCTCTTCAATATACTCATTGACGGGGAAATTGGGAGCAATAAATATTGTGCCTTTTTCGAACATCTTTACCATAACGCCGGTTGACTCTTTGAAACGGCGAAGGGTTTGTTTGAATGCAAAGAAGCTGCTGTCAATACGCTTAACCAGCAAAGTCTTCATGATCTTTGCCAACTGGCTGGAAATAAAATCGGGCTGGCGATATTTATTTTTTTTTTCGGAAATCAGAAAGCTAATTGCCCGGTAGCGATTGTAACACAAGCCGTCGGACGGATGCGAGAGCGCATGGATTGTTTTATCATACAACTCTTCCAAAACAGGTTCAAGTTCATAGAATATTTTTTCAGGAGCCCGTATAACAGGGAACCTTATCCCCTGCAGTTTGAGATCATCTTTATATTGTTTATTGACTTCAAGATCAGTGCGGGTCCGGCGAACCATTAAAGGCAATATGACTTTAACTCGAATCTCTTCATATATTTTTCTTACCTTAGCAGTAACAATCCTAATATCACTTTCCTTTTTCAGTTTCTTATATGCATCTATATGTCTTCTGAAAAAATGCTGCAGGTTAGAAACTTCAAGCGAAGAATTTTTGCTGTCCTGGAACAAATAGACAAGATTAGCAATATCCTCAGGGCGATTATTCAAAGGAGTGGCGGAGATCAGTATCACGCGCTTAGGAATATTCAAACCGTGAGGATTACCGGCACGGGTAGGGGTTTTGCAAAGCTTTTGCAACTGGTTATACATTTCTGCGGTATCAGAGCGGAACTTGTGAGCTTCATCGACAATAATAAGATCATACTTTCGGGGATTGGAAACTTTATGGAGGCTGCCATTTGTGATAATATCAACATTATCAAGCTGAAATTTATCGATAGTTTCCGACCAGTTAACTTTTATGGCCGGTGGGACAATAAGCAAAGTACGAGAACGATAGGAAGGAAATCCATTATGGTAAAAATATTTTTTCGCTATGAGGATTGCGACAATTGTTTTTCCAAGTCCGACGACATCGGCTAGGAAAAAGCCGTTATGCTTCATCATCTTATTATAGCCGTCGTTTACGGCGTCGATCTGATAGGACAGTCGCTTAAAACCTTTAGGAAGATCGGCAACAGAATTGGGGTCATACTCAATACTTTTACCGAAATACTCTATGAGAAATTTCAGATATACTTCATACGGGGTGAACTCATTATTTAGATAGGTTTCTTTCTTAAGGCGATCGATATATTCCGCGGCAACGGGTAGGGATTCCAGCCAGAGCTTTTCGAAGGTTTCCGTGGCAAATTCTATATCGGTATTATCCCGCAGTTCGACATTAAATTCAAAATTGCGTTCCAGACCGGCATCGGTAAGGTTGCTGGAGCCGGTAATGACAGCACCATACCCATGATCATGCTTCTCTTTTTCTCGGAATATATAAAGTTTGGCGTGAATATTCTGTTTGGGATGAATCCTGATTTCAAGCTTTTTGGACGAAATATCACTGATCAACTGTATCATCCCCGATTCTACTTCGGCATCGTATGCAGCGGACTGTATATTTTTACGAATATCATTGAAAAAGTCCTCCTGCGCCTGATTCTCGTCTATTGCGAATAAAAGGCCTTCACTATGGGCCTTATAGACAAGTGCATCGATGTTAATTCCAACTAAAATCCTAATATTTTCGGATTTTTCAATGAAATTACGGATCCTGAAATAGCCGGAGGCACGAAAATAACCAACTAAGGCATCAAAGAAATGAATATCCCTATATTTGAAAATGCCCTCAATTTTGTTGATGAGCGTATTTTCGTCCTGATTTGTAAAGAATTTTGATGACATGTTTATCACGTAAATATCTTATTTATTTGCCAAAATTTCTTAAAAACAGCTCAAATAGCCCTAAATGTGGCGAATTTCCAAGAAATTGCCGAATGGAAATATAAGGATTTTTGAGTTCATAGGGGCAAAAACGGCAAAAGAATACAGGGAGGAATGAATTTTCTTGGTATATTTTAAGGCCAAGAACATGATTAAAGGGAGTCAGGCAAAAGAAAAGACGCACTATCCCTGAATTGGAGAAAGCGGAAAATATTTGCAAATTGTTACAATAAATACGTAGTTAGTATTTGAAATTACTCGATTTTTAGAGAATTAATCACGGCTTCAAAAACAACAGAAACCCCGGCCTCGCTCACTCAAATTGACTATTTTTGAGCTTCCGGGGAACAGAAGAAAGCAAATAATAGAAGGGAAAATACGAAATTGGAGGGAAAGGCAGCGAAAGTTTATTAGTTTTTGAGATTTGGCGCCTCTTGTCTCAACTGATATTTAATTCCACCCTACCTCGAAACGGTAAAACATTTAACTCATAGAGCCGCACGAAATAAAGAAAATAATATGGTTAAAATTAAAAGTAGAATAATCCAAGAGTAAGTGTTAACTATTTTTGCACATTTTTGTTATTTTCCTCCGATATTTTTTTGGTATTTATATTAAGATCGGAAATATATAACAAGACATCCTTCTCTCTTATAATAGATTTGCCAGTAAAATTTTTCTGATCTAATGCGTGTTTCTGAATTAACTGTAAGGCTTTTTTGGAGAAAACAGTTTCGGAGCCAAAGCCTATTTGCTCAGTAACGTTCTCCTCTTTTAGATTTTTGAAAATAAGATTAATTTCATTTTCAGTGAAGTTAGTGGTTGACAAAACTACAGCAAACAGATCAGAAGGAAAGACTTGCCCGCCAACGAATTTATGATTAATATATATATATCCTTCGCACGGAGATAAAAGTTCGAAAATTGTTTTTGATGTTTCAAGTAAAGCTATTTGTCCGTTCAATTTAATATAGTCCCCATCCTTGACCAGTAATTCAGCCAGTAAATAACTTTCATCATTTGAATTGATTTTTTGAATGAATATTGGAGTAGTAATATTATTGAGCATGATAAACCTCAATTATAGCTTGTTTAATTCTGTCTTTACAATTTAATACTTTAAATTCGTTCGAAGTAGATGCTGGAATTATTGAATTGTTGCCCAGTCTGCGTATTGCTTTTATTTCTATTTTCAGCTCATACAAAATAGCTATAATTTCGCTACTTAAACTGCAAATATTAGATCCTTCCTCAATTGTGATCAGTTTCTTTGTCGTGGACACTGATTCTATGATCGGATGGATATTTATTGGGTATATTTGACTTGGACATAGAACTTCGCACAATATCTCTTCATCAAAAAAAACCGACTCAATAGCTTTTTCGACGTCATCTAGTACTCCACCATAACAAAAGATTGTTACATCGGGCGAAATATCAACAGGAGAAATTTTTAGATATGGAAAACTTTCATCCGAATAGTAAAGATCAAATCCCGAGATGTTCTTTGCATTTAAATATTTAGAATACAAAACTTTATTCTCAATTACCAGAACAGGATGATGGAAATTTGCAATAATATTACTATATATCAGATATGGTGATACTCTAGAGTTTAATGCAATAAGTTGTAAGTCAGGAATTCCAATGAAATATTTCTCAAGTGATTGACTATGTGTTGGGCCATACCCCCGCCCCCCGCCCATGGGCGTACGAATAATTAATGGTATTTCAATTTGGTTATTATAGATAGTCCTAAATTTGCACGCGTGATTGAAAAGTTGATCAAATATTAATGTTAAAAAATCACCAAACATAATTTCTATTATTGGAAAGTAGCCGCCTATAGATAGGCCGGTAGCCATGCCCATAATTGCGGATTCACTGATAGGCATATTTAGCACTCGATTTGGAAAGAGAACGCTTAAGTCCTTTGTAATTTTGAAAGCACCACCATAAGGAGCTTCAATATCTTCCCCTAGTAAAATGACATTAAGATACTCTGAGAGCAAGTGTTTTAGAGATTTATAAATGACATTAGAAATCCTTTCTGGAGTAATATCCATTTTATTCCAATTTAAAATTGGCGTTAAATGATCGGGAGTGAAAATATTAATTTCACTCGATGGTGCATTTAACGCTTTTGTTACAGCCTTCTCTATTTTAATCTCTATATTCTTGATCATATTTCCGATACTTGGTGAAAGTGTGCTTAAATGAGTATTGATGAAATCTTTCTCTAAATATTTTTGAATTTCCGAGGGATCCCTAAAATCATCACCTTTTGAATGAGCTCCAAGTCGATATGTTAGAATTTCAACTATCAAAGGTTTACGGCTTTCGCGAACATGATTCACACCTTCTTCGGCCACAGACGATAAGTTTTCAATATCCCAAGTATTAGATTCTCTGTATCCAATACCAAATGCCTCAGCTCTTCCTTTAATAGACCCCGCAAGTGATTGATTTGATGGTGTTGATTGTGCATAATTATTATTTTCAATAACTATTAATAATGGCAAATTTAAAGTTGAAGCAATATTAATCGTTTCATAGAAGATACCTTGACCCAAAGTACCATCTCCAATGAAAACAGCAGCAATATTATTAGAACTTTTAAGTTTATAGGAAAGGGCCATCCCTGCTCCAATTGGTAGCATACCTCCTTGGATTCCATTTGAGTAAAAACCCTTCGCATGCAAATGCTGTGTACCGCCAATTCCTCCGCATACGCCTGTTGATTTGCCAAGTATTTCTGCAAATAATCCTTCTATATCATTAGTTCTGGCTATAAAGTGACCATGTCCTCTGTGAGTAGAAAAAATTGAATCTTCATTAGAAAGCTGTGCAATCATTAAGATTGCTGCCAATTCTTGACCGATGCAGGTATGAAGAGTACCAGTAATGTGGCCCTCCGAATATAAGAATAAGAGTTTTTCTTCGAACTTCCTTATCATTAACGCCTGATGCAATATTTGCTTGATATTCATAAAAATGTCCCCTACATTAATTCCTGTTCATATTTCATACATAATTCAGAATATTGCATTACCCACTCAAAATATTGTTTATCTGCCAAATCGTATTTTGTATCATTATAAAATGTCCAACCCCTTCCGCTTAAGGATGCTGTTTGTAATTTCGTAAGAACTTCTTGAGCAAAATTCACATCATTCTTCGAAGGCGTAAAAGTCTTTTTTATATCCCTTACGTAGGGCGGATACACACACAATGAGCCCCCGAAACCAATCGTTTTCAATCGCTGAGTTTCCTCCAATAATCCTTCATGGTCTTTGAATTTATTATAAACCGGACCGATTGCATGAACGTTAAACCTTCGAGCACATAAAGAGAAATCTCCTAACACTGAGCATAGTGCAGGTTCTGTAAAGAAAGAATATCTGGGAATCCTTAAATCTGATGACAAATCATCTAATCCTAAAATTATGGCTGGAATGTCTAATGTTTTATACTTCGATGACGAATTGGACAAAACAAAATTTAATATTTGATCTTTATCATGAATCCCGTTTGTTGATTCAAATATAGGAATTATTTGATTTGTAAGATTTTTTATTGATTCGAAAATATTTACGAAACTGAGTAAATCTAATTTGGGAATTATTATTGAATCAAACATTTTATTTGCTGCTAATAAAATCTCTTTCTCGAGTAACTTCGTATTTGGTATAGCATTAATACGTAATATTAATTCAATTTTAGGTTTATTCGACAACATTTCTAAAAATTCGCCAATCGAATTTATTGCTTTATTTTTAAAATCTGGTGCCACACTGTCTTCTAAGTCAAAGATCAATGAATCTGAAATAAATTCGGGAGATATACTACCATTTAAGGATTGAAGAGCATATTGCGTTAGCGGATCATTTTTATCATCTAAGACTGACCCTGGAATAAAAGTTAAAACCCGCCGCGGGCGAAAATGACTTATTTTTGTCACTGATATTGATGCCATATGCTTACTCTAGACGATATATACTATATAAATATTGAGCGTGTATTGTGTTTTAAAATTTAGATTTAACTATTTGCAGATTAAATATCCCTCCAAAACAAGGGCATCCAGAGCTGATAAAAGGAAGGTATCAATCGCTTGTTTTGGTGTTTCAACAATGGGTTCGCCATTTATATTAAATGATGTATTGATTAGGATTGGAAAGCCAGTAATCCTTTCGAAAGCTTCAAGAAGTGCATAAAGTGACTCATTCTCTTGTTTCCGTACAGATTGTATACGGGATCCACCATCAATGTGCGTAATTGCTGGTAATAAGGTGCGATATTGTTCGCGGACCGGCCAAACGAACTGCATGTATGGTGAATAACATTCGGTTTCAAAGTAAATACTCGAGGCTGGTTCGGTCACGGCTGGTGCGATAGGCCGGAACCACTCACGTTTTTTGATGTCTTTATTGATATGGTCAAGCATAGTCGGGTTGCGTGGGTCTCCTAATATACTCCGATGTCCTAATGCTCTAGGTCCAAACTCCGCACTACCTTCGAACCAAGCCAGAGTTTTCCCATCCGCTATCAATTGAGCCACTTCTTGGTGAAGATTTATTGGTTTCGTTGCTACCAATCCCGCCCCGCTAATAATTTTTTTTATGACGATCTCATCATATTGTCGACCCCAAAAGGGCCCAGAAGTAAACCGAATAATATTACTTGATATTTCCCTTCGGTATAAATAATCCCAGATTGCTGCGCCTATAGCTGTACCACAATCCCCTGGAGCAAAAATGACGTGAATATTTTTGAAATTAGTGCGCTTTGAAATCTTTCCGTTGAAAAGTCCATTCAAGGCGATTCCACCTGCTAGACAAAGATTAGGGACTTTTGTCCTTTCCCATAAAAAATCTAATGCGTGGAACATTATATTCTCAAGTGCAGTCTGAATTCCAAACGCTAATGCTGCATTTACTGAGAACATATCATGCTTTATGTGCCCTTCATCGCGGAATTGAATCAATTTCTCTAACAATCCATCTTTACCGCCAAGGTTAATTTCATACTTACCTTCTGGTAGCAGGCGAATATAGTGCATAATACTTTCGACATAGCGATTATCACCATATGAAGCCAACCCCATCGTTTTTCCAGCATTCATCCAGCCAAATCCAACAACTTGTGTAACAGCGCGGTACATATGCCCAAGAGAGTTCTGGTAAAGCGGAGGATTTCCAGTATTGAAGCCTGATCCAGTGGATTTGCCTAGCACAGAGCCGAGCGTTGTAATCGAATTGAAAGAACCAACACTCAGCGTCATCGTCTCGCGCTCTGGCACTAAGGAATTACGATTAGCCAAACTGCCCGTGCCATCGGCCACTAAAATTGCGGCTTCATCAAAAGTGCTTGTGAAGAATGTACTGTAAGCATGACTCAAGTGATGGTTAAGGAAGATTATAGGAGGGAAATTTTGTTGGTTTATCCGTGAAATCGATGGGATATGGGAGTCACCTACCTGCGCCGACTTAAAATAGGGTTCTGACAAATAGTCATTTCCAACTATATGATCAATGTCAGCAGGGGAGATACCAGCTAATTCTAACACATAACTGTATGATTGTTCACAAGGTTTCGGATCAAAAAGAGCATAGCGCAAGCGGCTTATTCGCTCATCTTCTATCGCAAAAATTTGACCGTTCTGATTGATCAAGCAAGTAGCGAAATCATGGTTAGAGCCGCCGATTCCAATCGAGATTTTCAACATGCTTCCCCAAAATTATTAAGATGATTAAAATAAAATATCTTGCGGCATCCTTCATGGAAAGGTCTGTTAATCATGGTTTGATATTCTTTGTTCATAATAAGAAATCCATAAGCCAAATCAATATTTAGTGTAACGTATATTTTTCATTAGTAAATGATCAAGTCACTGAAAATTAAAAAAATGCAAATCAAAATTCTGGACGGTATTCAGATTGAATTGTGTTAACATTTCTACTAAACAAGACGCGGTTAACAGCCGAATTACACATTTATTTCCGAATAGTGGAAAGAAAATGAGATGCACGGTCTGGATGATATAGATATTGCATAGCATGTTCCTTTCCATTGAGAGTGGCGAGGACTGCTTGAGCAACTGCCGGTGATTGAGCAAATCCGCCCGTATTATGGCCACCAGTGACGATAAATTTACCGGAATCCGCTGTTTCCAGAATTTCAAATATCCCTAGACCTGTTGAAGTCCAAGGGCGCACACAATATTTAAAAGTGCTTTCGACTCCTCCCTTTTCTAACGCAGCTTCGTAAGATTTCGGAAAATATTTTTGCGCAGTGTCAACCAGACCAAGATACATCTGCTTTAACAGACCCTCGTCTATATTATTTGGATCAACACCAGTATGACCATAACCAGAACCTAGAATTAGGATTGGGGAACAATCATCGTCTAATGAGATTGTAATATTCGCAGCCTCTGTGATATGTCCTGTACGTCTGATTTTTAATGAATGCTGAAGTTGAGGCTCGATGTTAGGTAGATTCAACCAAACACCAAGTACTCCATGAATTTTTTGGTGTGAACGTGTGCCTGTGAGAAGAGTATTCCCATAAGCTCCACAAGAGATAACATAATGACAAGATTTTAAGAGTTTATCAGACAACTGTATACCCGTTACTCTATTGTTACTATCAATAAGTATATTTTTTGCTGTTTGATTCCAGGTAAACTCAGCGCCTGCTGCTGACAATCGTGCGATTAATAGTCGCATGAACTCATGAACTCTAATAGTAAAACCAATCTCATTGGCTCCTCCTGCGATCTGGCCATTTAATACCGCGTCAGCAAGTCCAGGGTTTTTAAACGCAACTTCCTCAGGTGATAAAAGGCTTTGTATGGCACCTAGGCGATTCTGAATTAACACTTTATGCTTGAAGGTGGTTTTATCGGAGAAAAGGCGGACAATACCATCCCGAAAAAAACTGGTACTGAAGAGTTCTGGATCATTGCGTCTCCAACTCTCCCATATTAGATAGCTCTCTTGATTCAAGCTAAAGATGTTTTCGTTATATATGGACGCTAGCCATGTGGGAAGACTCTGGAAATCCTCAATCCACTCCTGCTCGCTCCTTGACAAAGTACCTTGACGATGTATACCCCAGCCTTTTTCATTTACAAACCGCGAGAATTGGTCATTCATAGTAGTTGAAACTTGCTTGTCATGGTAATTGTTCATCTCTGAAAAAGTGAACATTCTGGCATCACCACCTCCACGGCTACATCCATAAGCAGTCCATGGTGCGACATCGCGAGGATCAGGTCCACTATCAACAAAATGCACTTGATAGCCTGCTTCTTGTAATGTATGAGCCGTAACAAGGTTGACTATCCCGGCGCCTACCATCATAACATGGCTATGATTAAAACTTCGTACTGGTTTATTTTTAGAAACTGAATATCCAATCATGCGACGATTAAACTCTCGCTCTAGCAATTCAAATGCAGCAATATACGCAGACGACTCGTTATCACCGTAAGCCTTTAAAAAGCAGTGGTGTTTTATATGACCATAATTGGAAACGTCAACATTTTCTATTGATGAAGGCGTATCCCCAATAATCACTTGTACTTGATACGTTGGGGAATGGGACACAGACCATTGTTGAATTGTAGTTATAGGCAACTCCGCGCGCGAAATGATGGCATCAACTTTACAAACTTGCAGACTGTAATCGAGTGCAGACGTTTTTTTATGTAATAAGTCTGGTCGATAAATTACATTGTCATTTATCAATCGTTCCAGTAAGGACTGATCCAAAACATCAAGCAAGAAAATATTCATAGCATTATGATTTCAAAAATTAAAGTTTCGAGGTTGTATTTGGTCTTGAAAATTATTATCTCAAGCTGTTGTACATACATTGATCCTGTTCAATTTTAATTTACTAAGCAGTAAATGAAAAACAAAAGACTGATTTTGCTTTTTTAATGTAAGATCGGTATCTATATGAAAGGGAACGTGCATACTTGGCTGGTATAGGTGCTCAAAATATCCCGGTAACATTATTTGCTTGAGGATGCTGCTTTACGGCGTTGGATGCTAACTTGCGGTGCCAGTTAATTCTGAGAAATCGGGGCTCGAATCTGTAGCAAAAATGTATGAGAGCAGATATAAACGGTAACCCATTATATTATAATAAGTTACCGTTTCTTTTGACGGAGGGTCAGGAATAACAACCTGATTTACAAAATATTATTCAAATACCCTTTCAAATTCTTTTATAGTTTTTTATAACTGACTACCTTTTCAACTTCTTGCCTGCCTTTCCAGCCATGCTGTTTGAGAGCAAAGATACACGCGGCTACTTCCAAGGTGTCGGTGACCATGCTGCGTTCATAGGCGGCGACTTTTTTCAAAGTGGCGCGTTCGGTGAGCGGCCTTAGTTCCTCGTGATCATAGAATATCTGCTTGGAAACGTCGATTTCGTAGGCAAATTCACTTATTATCGGCAAAGACGTATTCTCGATGTATTCTCTGAATTTGACCCTAATGACCTCAATCTCATCCAGAGTGAGGCGGGGACGGCGGGTCTGGCGGCGCATGTTGCGGTGGACTTTGGTTAAGGGTCTCCCCTTGATGATCATGGTAGGCACAGAATTATTAATTGCGTCAATCTCTTCTATTCTAAAGAAATAGGACATGGTTAATTATTACATGCCAGCAGCTCAAGAGTTGAAGTCCCTTTGGAGAAATCAATACTTGCCGTCCTTGCCCTAAATATCAGCCCCGGATAAGAAAAATGCTTAAAAAAAGGATTATAGAGATATTCCGTGCCAAGCAGCTCTACTTTGAACGAGAGGCGTTCAGTCGAGACGAGCTGCCATAGCCGGTCTCCAATGATTTTCCAAAGTGCCGCTTTATTGGCAGGACTTGAGTTCAAGTAGCACTGATTTGGTTTGGAAATGACCCATTGGGCGTTGTTTAAGCCTGCATAGAGTTCAGACATCCAAACGCTCACATTACGCTGATTAAGGGCTATATCGGGCATCCCAGGCGGTGTACCGCCCGGCTGGGAGAGATAGACGGTCTCGACATCACTGTCATTTTGGACAGTTTTATCACTGTTATAGACCACAGTTCCAAGGTCATAGGCTGCGACATAGGTATAATTAAGATGAACGCATTTTACATGCAAACCCTTCAGGGCGAGCGCGTTCTGACTGGTTGCATCAGGGCCGGAAATGACCATATCGTCAGTGATTACAAATGGATTTGATGGAAAATACCACCGGGGCTGCAAGACGATAGTGTCATCATAGATGAACATAATTAAGCCGAATGTTGCGAGAATATCCTTCAGGAGATCGATATAGGTCTCATGGTGCCACGAACTCCCGATATAGTCATAGAGATAGCCTCCAGCCAGTGAAAAGTCGCCAGGAACGGGCTGGCCAAGAAACGTGAAATTGGTCGAGAACCGGATTTCGCTGAAAGCGATAATCTGAGTGACATGAGGGAGGACGGAGCGGACAATGGTTTTTATCAATTCGCTGAAGCGCATCCTGGTTGTCGTGTTCGTGGGAAGGCCGAGAAGATTAGTTCGGGGATCCATTTTCTTCAGTTTCGCAAAATCAGAGAGTATACTGCAACTAACAGAAAACTTCCCATAAACCGAAGAAACAGACTTTGCGTCAACAGTGCCAACAAGAAAAATGCGGCTGTCTTTCCAGATTGTTACCGAGGTTTGGCGGAATGTGAGGGAGTCTATCAGATTGAAATATTCCTTTTGATATTCTTCATCCGTATTAGAGCTGTCCCCGCCTTCGAAGGGATTAGGATAACCAATATACGGAACCTGACAGGCGGCAATAGTAAATTCGATGGTGACATTCTCCGGATAGAAAATAGTGTCCTTGGTGTCATTGAACCCATAATTGAAAGTGCCCAAAGAAATGAGATTATAATACTTGTCTTCGGTGTGATAATCACCGACAGCGATTTCAATCTGAAACCGGTACTGACCTAAGGCAAAATCAGGGAAAATAAGGCGGCTCATAAGAGGTCTAAATACTTATTGTTTGTTTATAGCGCATTTGAAGCCCTCCGGTTCTCCACCATGTTATTAACCGAATAAATGTCTTCCCCTTTGATTGACCAGGATTTATTGACAATGGCAGCTTCAAGATTATCCAGGCGCTCAATCAGTTTCGCAGTTTGCAGACCGCCTCCATAGACGGGACCGGCAAAATCATTGAACGGACTGACCGGAGAAGAAGCAGAGCCAGAACCGGTTAGGCCGAGGAACGAACCAACATCGCCAAAACCCAGATCAATAAAGAGATTAAAGAGATATTTTGTGAGTTCATTTTGCAGCAACTCCTCTATACGCCGCAGGGCCGAGTTTTTCATATCAAGCCAGAGCTGATCCCACTCATCCTTTGCGCGGCGCTGCCCGATAATGATATTATCCCAGAGTGAGCCAAAGGCGGACTTGCTGACAGCAAGGAACGACTGAAATTCAATTGAATTTTTAAGACGTTGTTCTGCAAGTTCATGCTGCAAGGCAGTATTAAGCTGTGAGATAAGCTTTGCCTTCTCTGACTCGTCTTTAACTTCCAGATCAATTACTGTTTTCTTTCTCTGATACCCGTATTCGATTTCTGCTAATTTTTTCTGCTCTTCATCCGTAATGATACCTATTTTGGCGGAAGAGACGCGAAGTTCAGATTTGAGCTCTTCGTCATGTGCCTTATCAATTTTCTTCTGTTTCGCTTTTTGAAGATTATCTATCAGCAAATCTGCCGCCTGCCCTGCCTCGCGCTGGGTGTTGGAATAGTCATCCATTGCACCGCTTTCTTTTGCCTGTTTGCCTTGAGAAGAAAGATCATTGAGGTATTTCAGGTAATCACCGACAGGCAGCATACCGGCACGGTAGAACTGAACTTTCCGGTAGAGGCTCGTTTCGAGATTGTTGATTTTCCGGGTATTATCTTTTTCGGTGGCTTCCCCGACGTACTTGACCTTGGAAAGAAAGTTATCCCGGACATTTATCAGTTCAAGGTCATTTTCATCAATACCGACGGATATATTCTGCATCGCGGAGGAGGCCTGATCGAGAGTTTGCAGTCCGAGCTGGAACTGGTTGAACTCATGCTCAAGTTTCTGATACAGGATTTGAGAAGGGGTCTTTGTCTGGCGCGCTGCTGCACGGGCGTTTTGTTCAGTGAGGCGCTTCTTTGCAATTTCAACTTCAAATTCCTGCGCGGAAGTTTTATTCAGCCATGCATCATAGGCATTCTGATCAAACGTGAAAAACTGCTCAATGCCATTCAGAAAATTCAGATGCTCTTTAGCTGCATCCAGCAGGCCCTGATTATATGAGGGAGCGCGGGAAATTACTGATTTTTCGATTCCTTCCTGCTCGGAGAACATCTGCCGAAGTTTGTTATAGGATTCGATGTCATATTCTTTAAGGATTGACCAGAGTTCCGGAGGCATTTAGCTTCTCCCTTTCGGCTCTTCCCCGGATACGGGAAGTACTGCAAGAGCCTGATTCAGCCGTTCAACCCGGCGGAGATAGTAAAATGAATAGATATACTCCAGGGATACATTCTCAAGGTCTTTTATTTTAAGCGGGTCACCGCCTGAGAGATAGTAAAGCATCTGCATTGCTTCACCCTTTAGGTCTGATTTGAAGCGCCTGGTGATTCCGGAGCGGGAGTCAAGTTCAGGGTAGATTTCAGATTCTGCTGTACCGAGGCTGCGATAGAGCCCGGCAAATGAAGAAAAAAAATTTGTCTCTCCGATAGAAAATCCGTGACAATCTCTGAAAATGTTTCAAACGTAACGGCTGTATAATCAAAATCGGCTAATAAGAATTTAGCAGCGGGAAGCAGTATAACCGGGAAAACTTTATTAAGGTCGATTTCAGAGAACGGAATATTCTCATTAATGAAAAGCTCACGGACCAACTGATCTTCTTTGAATGAGAGCAATTTGACTGCTTTGAGGGTAAACTCTTTTCCCGCGATCTTATACGTTTTCATAACTGACCTATGCTGCTTCGGATAAATGATATTGTTGATTTTTTGGGTTTGCGATAATGGTTCCGAAAAGAATGCGGTTCCATTCAAAAGGGAATTCATTCTCTACACGTTCTTTGATGCGTTCCTGAACACGTGAGTTTTGTTTGCTTCCTTTAAGGTGGACATAGCCGGGGCAATCGGAGGCATAGGGCTGGCTCAGGAGCAATTCAGGCATGAGGTTATGAAGATGGCAGCAAAAAGAGAGATTCGACTGCTCAAAAACGATAGAAAAAAGCGCGCGGTGCATCGAATCCAGTTTTTGAAAATCATTTTGATGCTGCTGGACAAATGAAACAACGGACTCTGCCGAAGAACAATATTCAGCGATAAATCCGAGATCAGAACCGCCAAACACACCGCAGTTATATGCATAGTCAGGCAGCACTTTTCGATTAAAATATTGAGATACATATCCCTGCTCCTTCAAAAATTGATGGTTCTTATTATAATAAATGAAGTCCGAAAACGGCTCAAGTGACTCGGCAATTACTGAAGCAGAAAGAATACGCTCCGGCAGCGGTTGAAAAAGAAACGCGTCATAATCAATATGCAGGAACGGAGATTTCTGCACCTTATACGCAATGATCTTACCATAGGCCCAGAGCTCCGGAATGACATGCTGAATATCATCGAGTTCAAGGGAGACTTTGTCAAAGGGAAGTCCGAGCATATCGACAAGCAGCCTTTTCCCTTCGGAATCGGTAACGAGATGCACTTCTGAAAAATGCTTCTTTGCGTAATGAACCGACAATAGCCAGCACTGGTAAAAGAACAGGTTGTCCAGAGAACCCTGCGCCTTGCGGTTATTGTGAAGATACGGTTTCGAGAAAAATGAGTAAACTGCGTTCATATAGTTTAGAGATAACTTAGTCCGGCGCCTTCAGCCGCTGATGAATTTAGTATTCCACCGATAGAGGCTGAATCAACCCAGGGAGACGTGAGCGCGCCCCAGATATTACCATCAATGAGGTCACGGAGCCGGGTAACTCTTTTGGTGCCCGAGAGTTTTACTTTGGCCTCACCTTTTTTATTGAAGGTTGCATCGAGAGACAGATTGACAATGATGTTTTTCAGATAGGTCGATACACCGCTCAAATTTATTGTACAGAGTTTGTTATTAAATTTCTCAAACTCATAGAGGCTGTAATACTGAAGTGAGGTAACTTCCCAGCTTATGTCAAATGCTTTTGAAATTGAGGTGCCGTCAATCAGTTCGATAATATTTGGTTTGGCGGTGACTTTGACTGCTGCATCCTCAATGTAACCGGCGTTCTTCCAGTCATTATACGTCGGGTTAGCGCTGTAAAGATTATCATTCGTTTGAATGAGCACATTTTGAATGACTGCATTCAGCAGTTTATCGGTTGACTTTGAGAGATTTATAAGTTCAAGTCCCATAGGTTACCTCCAAATAACTTTTAGAGTAAGAAAGACGAAAATGAGGCAGCTACGCAAGAGATACCTCGCCGTTAACTACCGTACCATTGGCTTTTTTCACTTTTATTTTCAGCTTATTTGCCGCTTCATCAATCCAGAAAGATTGTTCGCCAGGCTGAAGCTCACTGTCAGCCGGTACCACGTTATAATTCTTCTGAATGAGCTGATTGCCCGAATCCCGTAGTTTATTGGTAATGTATTGCGTGGTAACTCCGGTTGAGCTTTCACTGATAATGCGGCTGATAATTGACCCGTCCACAATATCGCACTGAGTTTTATTATAGGTTACCTTACCGCCAAAATCAGAGGTCAGATAAATAACCGGCTTGGTAACCGGGAGCCCGCCCTGATTCCAGTACACGTCAGAAAACGTTAGCTGAACATTTTTGCTGACTATGTTATAGGAGGACGTGTAGATATTCCGCACGGTATCGAAATCGAACCATTTGTTGTGAGGAGGGATATACGCAGGATCGAAGCCGCTGTTGCCTGAACTGCCATACCAGTTGGTATCAGAAACATAAGAGCCCTGTACCGTATTAAATGACAATGCCCCATACCAGCCATTGGAGCCTGTACACACGGGTGAATTAAGGCTGCCAATAATACCAAGGGAAACAAGCCGTACCTGTGTTTTAATGCCGTCAATGCCAACCGCGGCACTGCCATCGGTTTTGCCGGTGAGATCAACCACGAGATTTTTAATGAATACAGACGAAAGATTACGGAGAAACACCGTCCAAGGCTGACCATTCCCGTTTTTGAAAATCCAGCGGCCCCACATGAGCTTTGTATCATCAAGGGTAGTGCTGTCGATGGTTAACTGTAAGTCCGAATTTTGTGTCCAGCCGGAGAAGAGTGCGAAATTTGAACCTCCGTCAACAACAATCGGATTATTATTTCTGACTGGAGAGATGTCATTGAGCGGATTCCACCAGGGCTCGGCATTCATCGAAGTCTTTGCGTGGATAAGAAAGACAGAGCCATTTGAAACATTTGCAAGCGACACGCACTCGTGATAACTCCCGGAATGAACGATAATAAAGGCTGTACGGGACTCAAGATTGAGCGGCAGCTCTGCAAGTGCCCCGCTTATTGTTTTCTTGGCAGTACCCCAGCTCATACCGTCATTAGAGTCATTTCCCCGTTCTGCATCCGCGAAGAAGCGGAACATGAGCAGGGACGGATCCCAATTGGCGGGAACGAGCTTGTTATAAGGATACTCGACATAATTATTGGTTCTGACAGTCAGATTCATCTGAGGTATGTATTCTTTGTCCATGACCAAATCCTAATATTTATAAGAGTTTATGACGGAGATCGTGGCAGTACCGGTAACAATTGCAATGACTTTATAAAACTTCGGTATTGTCAACGTATCAATGAAATATTCGTAAGTACCGTCCGTAGAAATGGTCGCGATAGATTTTGTAACAAAATTCTGGGCATCAGCCGAGGTGAGTAATTTCATGACGATGGATTCACCGGTGCCAAGACCAGAGGCAACCGAAGACAAAATCAAATGGGCTGGATTTCCGGTAAGTTCCTGTACAGAACTCTCAACCGTGGTATTTGTGGCTTGTTGAGATGCAATGAGTGAAGATGCCTGGTTTATGATTTGATCAATTATTCCAACGGGAGCGGTAAGCGGATATACAAGGCCGGAGAGCGCCATTTCACGGGCCGCCATATCATTTACCGGGTCTTTACCCCAGCCGGTGACAATTGTTTCAACGGCGGGCCAGAATGACGCTTCTGTATAGGGCGCTGTGCCTGAACTATTCACAAGCCGGGCTCCAACTCTGGAGGCTGCTGTAAGGAATTTTTCATAATCCGAACCAGTAAGCAGATTACGGCGATTGAGTTCGACGTTTGCCTGGTCTGCAAGTGAGTAAAAATTTTTAAGTTCCATGATTTCTCCGGGATAAATGACTGTTAATTATTCTGATCATCCTGAAATTCTTTGCAGGTGATCTCAAAGGTTATCGTATGTGTTTTTATACTTTCGAGGTTATCCAATCCGACAAATTCATCTTTAACCGGAGCGAGCCTGTCCGGGATGTCATTGAGTTTAAGACCCCTGAGAATATTCTTGATATCCTCCAAAACAGTGACTGAAGAATTAAGCTGCAGGAATGAACGGTAGTGTAAGGTTACCAGAAAGAGTGATTTCCTCTCCTGCGAAGAGTTATCTCCCAGATTCAAAGAACGGTACGTACTGCCCTTATAGGTAACCGTTATGGCTCCTTCCGGATATTGGAGAAAACTATTGTCCGGTGCTGTGTCCTCAAGAACCGGAATTCCGGCGCTCAGGCGGTGCTCAAGTTCCAGTTTTATTTTCTCTTTGATATAGTTAGGGTTCATACCGGCAGCCAATAGTTAATAATCTAAGAAATTGTTATCAGTGTATGAGACCGCGAAATACCGCGTTTCATCCGGCGTATCATTGCCGAGGGAGATTTTCCCTTCAGCAACTTTCCCCAGAAAAGCAATTCTGTCTGAATAGTTCTTTTGGATATACCCCGGAATATCATTACTCATGCGGCGGCGGTAACAGTAATAAAGAACAACATCGAGCGTGATTACACTGAGAACTGAAGGCGGTGTCTGGAAAGGAAGCGTATAGCCAAAGAGGTATCCGTTAACTTCCTTCTCCGCATCAGAGATGATACCCGCGAGCCTTTTGGCAAGCGGGTCACACGGATTATTCCAATCAACTGTTTTCACGCATTCATCATTCAGGAGATTCATAATGAGCTGCGCGGGAAACTTGTCAATTACTTCAGCAATCGTGATATACATAAGACAGTATCAGTCAGACGGTTACACTATAAGAACACGGATCAATTCATCTGCTCCGGCAGCCGCATCAAGGGCGTAGCCATTGACAGACTGCGGGAGAACAGAGCCTGCCTCAACGAGATCGGGCTGTGCAAGATTAGAGGTAACCGGTGTTGCGCCTGAAGGAACCGAAACGCTGAAAGCGGTTGCGGGAATTGCTTTTCCCGATGCATTACTGACCAGTGCGTTACCCTGGGAAACAGCGCTGCCTGATGCGATAAGCGCGATACCGCCAATGACAACGGGAAGCTGCTCACCGGTATCAGAATTAGCATCTGAAACGCCAATGGCTTTAGCATTGGCCGCACAGATATTTCCATTGAAACCAATGAAGCGGTTTTTGACAATGGACGCTGCTGCCGTAATTGAAATTATTCCAACGGGGTTATAGGTTTTCATGGCTTATTTCCTGCCTTTTTTTGAATTTGAGGTTGTGTCCTGAGCCTGGGAATTATCCTCTGGCTGTGGCTTAAACTGTTCAGGCTCCGGAATTGCATCTGGTGCACTTTCTATTTGCGGGAGTTCCTGTAAATACGGGGCAAGCAAAGCTGCCCGTTCATCCGTCAGTTCAATAGGAGAATTCTCCGGGAAGAACTGCCCGTCAAGGCGTAAATCGGTGTTTAATATGATGTATTTAGGCATGGTGATTCTCCTTATGCACAACAATCATTAATAAGATAGCCAGCTTCCGCACCAACAATAAGCGACTGAAAGATTGAGGTTGCACGAATCAGGAGAAGTTTCCCTTTCTCATCATACTTGTCAACCAGAGGATAATCTTTCTTGAAAAGCGTGTATCCGTATGCCGGTTCATAATAACTGCGCTTTACGTTTGACTGGGCACGGGGAACATATGCCAGAACGATATTATCAGCCCATATATCTGAAAACGTGTCATTGTCGTTAGCGAAAACGGCGTCACCGACCAGGAGATTCTCGATATTGAAAAGCTGAGAGAGAATATCCAGCGTGACAACTCCTTTCATGGTGTACTTGATGCGGTCAAGAACCTTTGCATGATTCTTAAGCGCCTTGAACACCGTAGGGCCCATGAGCATAACATTGGGGCGTTTTGCTATTTTGGAGCGGACTGCTTCAATAGCTGAATCGACTATAGAAAAGGGATCACTTGAAGCATTGGTAAACTGATCGGTTCCGGAAAGTGTTACTTTACTGCCGATTGCGTAGTTGGTTAAATCCTGTGCAAGCGTGGCCTGCATTTTTTCTTTGCGAAGCGAGAGCCCTTCACTTACTACGGTTGTGGCGTGCATTTCAAGAGGAAGAATGTCCTCACTCAATTCGCGGTAATCGATGGGATATTCCAGGTCATGCTCGGTTAGTGCATACGGAATGGAGCTTCTTCCTTCGGGGCTGATACGGTTTGAGTTGCCGCGTATTGCCCGCTCGGTGTTATAGATTTTGAAGGCTTCTTTGTTGAACTGCGGTATCTTTCCGCCTTCTTTATCGACATCAACTTCGGGGAACAAAGCCGAACCTATAAAGGATGCGTTTGTATAACCACGGGAGAGGTTGGTCAGTACCGGATCAACGACTCTTTTATCAGACAGTGTACTCATAGGACAAATTCACTTTCAGTTTGAATTATTATTTAATTGGATTTCAGTTTGTGGAGAGCTTCCACGTACGGGATATTCTCTTTCTTCGAAAGCCGGGTAATCTTTTCGTGCAGTTCAAGTGACTGGCTGTCAAGAGAAAAGCCGGAAAACTCACTTCGTGAAACGGCTTCTTCCGTAAGCGGCTTTGTTGCCACTTCTTCAAAAGTGATAACCTTCGGCAGCGAATCGATAAACGCTTTCAGAATATTGAGCGGGTCTTCCTTTGATTCATCGGAAAATTCAAAAACATAGGCATCCGTATCACGATTGAAGGCGACCGCAGAGAGCGCCTCAAGCAATTTCAGGAGCTGGGTTTTCATTGCCGGGGTGACATTGCCGTAGGCAAGCTTTTCATTCAGATAAATTTCAAACTCAGTTCTCCGCTGACGGAAATAGAGCTTTTCGATATTATCCAGAACTTTTTGACGGACAGCATCTTCCTGCGCAGAAGAAGAGGCAAATTCGGAGGCTGGGCTTTTACCCTCGGATGGAATAGAAAGAGAGCCGGGAGTGGGGGTTGATTCCTCTACCTGTAACGGGCCTTGAACACTGGGATGATCTGGATTTATGTGATTATCTGAAATTTGTTCAATGACTGAACTGCCTTGTTCATCTACTGAGGAAAATTCGTAGGCCGGTACATAATCTGAGAATTCCAAGTCTTTGAGTCCTTTGACTGCTGGGGGAACCGCGCCAAGGAAACCAACATGCCGGAGAGTGCCATCACTATTCAGGGCAATACTTCGTTTCTTAAATAATCCCTGTTTCAGGGCTTCAAGGAATTCAGGAACAATTGCAGATACTTTTGCAAAAAGGGTCTGGCCGGAACGGCGGAGAGACTCTACCCAGCCGTAGGCGGGGGCATTGTTCTTGGGATGCCCGATTACGATTGGGGCCTCATTCAACTGAGGGTTATAAGATGAGGCAATAAAGTCAAGATCGGCCTCCGTAAAGTCTTTCACGGTGCCATTTGTGTCGGTGTGCGTGCCTGTTTTGAAAACTTCAAATTCCATATTCTGACTTACATTTTAATGATAAACTACTGATTTACCTAAATAACTAAGGCAAAATAAGAAATAACTTTACTTAATGCAAGTAATTTCGTATATTTCCTTAAAATATTTTGTATATACGAATTTTGCCTAAATAATTAAGGTGGCCGAAATGGGTAAGAGCCCGAAAAATCCGCGAACCGGGGTGAAAACCACGGTGGAAAAGCAAGTTGAGAAGCTTTCAAGCTTTGGGCTGACTAATAAGGAGATAGCCGAGGCGCTCGGCTATGACGAAAATACACTCAAGAGACACTATGATTTACAATTAGTTTCCGGGAGAGGGAATCTGAAAACACGGCTGAAACGGAAGCAAATTTCGGTCGCGATGGGTGGTAATGTCTCTATGCTTATTTGGCTTGGGAAGCAATATCTTGACCAGAGCGACACCATGAAAGAAAGTGGCGAGGTGAAAATTATCCTGGAGAAAAAGGAACTCTAAGCGAAGTGAAAGAATGCAAATTGGAATTGTGTTACCACCCTAAACAGCGTGAAATATTTTTCGAGACCAAGAGCCGTTTCAAGGTAATAGCAAAGGGCCGGAGATTCGGACTCACACGAGGTTTTGCAAACTTTGTCATAGAGCGCATGCTCGAAGGGACTTCCCCTGTTCTCTGGGTGGACACGGTTTACGGGAATATAGAGCGGTATGTCGAACGGTATTTTAAGCCAGTGCTTAACGCTCTGCCAAAAGGCCTGTGGCAATTCCGGGGTAACCGGAATGATTTGAAGATCGTTAATTCGATATGCGATTTCAGAAGCGCGGACAGGCCTGAGAATATCGAAGGATTTGGCTACGCGCTCGTTGTGCTGAATGAGGCGGGGATCATCCTGAAAAACCGGAGCCTTTGGAATGAGAGTATAAGGCCGATGATTCTGGATTATAAAGCAGAGGTTCTGATCGGCGGAACGCCGAAAGGAAAACACCTGAAAAAGAAACATGAGACACACCTCTTCTATGAACTGTTTGAGAATGGCAGAAAAAAGCTCGGGGAGAATGGAAACGCTGCCGGGTTATGGACAAGCTTTAATTACTCTACGTATGACAACCCACTGCTTGATCGTGATGAAATTGATGAGATGGTGAAAGAGATTTCCCCTGCGCTGCGGGATCAGGAAGTTTTTGGGAATTTTGTCGATTCCGAACAAGACGGAATTATTAAAAGGGACTGGTGGAAATACTATCCAGTTTCAGGGAATAGTTACAGTTACAGCTTGAATGGCAGCGAGGCCGGAAGAGGTGGCAGCATAATTCAGAGCTGGGATACTGCTTTCAAAAAGAACGCGGAAAATGATTTTTCAGTCTGTACTACCTGGTCGATAAAGGAAAACGGGTTTTACCTCTTGGACATGTGGCGGGGCCGGGTTGAATTTCCGGAGTTAAAGAAAAAAGTGCTTGAGCTGAACCAGGAGTACAAGCCGGATATGATCCTGATTGAGGACAAAGGAAGCGGCCAAAGCCTTATACAGGAGCTGGAACGAGGGACTAGAATCCCCATTAAAGGCGTTCAGGTTGAACAGGATAAGATAGCGCGTGTACATTATGTGACGCCGCTGATTGAGTCAGGAAGAGTTCTATTGCCTGAAGAGGCACCCTGGCTGAAAGATTTTCTGAACGAGTGTGAGGATTTCCCGAACGGACAATTTGATGATGTGGTGGATTCTATGAGCCAGGCGCTTGCCTACTTCAAGGAAAAGGATTTAAGAAGAAGCATGGAAATTCGTTCGCAGCAAAGTGAGTTTGGTGAAAAGCTGCAAAGTCTGAGATATAATTAAAATGCTCCGGAGGCCAATGAGTTGTGACGCTACTGATAAGCCTCCAGAGCAAAAGAAAACTGGACAGTTACAAATAAAATTAGAAAAGAAACTGCAATGAACAAAGCGTTTTTAGAGGAAATAGCGACACGGGATAAACAGCAGATATTCAGGAACTTCATGGACTATCTGCCGGATCCCGATCTTATTTTAAAGCAACAAGGACGCGGAATTGAAATATTGCGAAAACTTGAAATTGATGCCCACCTTACCGCGGTAAAACAACAGCGGATAATGCAGGTGACATCAATGAACTGGCGGGTAAGAAACGGGATATTTGAACTGTTCAAAAGCGAAGTTGATGGCGTAGCCGTTCCGGATAAAAAGAGTTCCCCGGCTGACAAAGAAATTGAAGACCTGCTGCGGAGTCTTGAAATAGAAAGCATTATTGAGAGCTCTCTTGACTGTCTTTTTTACGGATACGTGGTTTTTGAAATTATGTGGGAGTTGAAATCCGGCAAACTGAAGCCAAAGGCGATAATTGAAAAGCCCCAGGAATGGTTTGTGTTTGGGGAAGAGAATGAACTGCGGTTACTAAAGGATGCTACGGGATGGGAAAGCGAACCGGTTCCCCCGAATAAGTTCCTGATCGCCCGGAATAAGCCAAAATACAATAATCCCTACGGTGAAAAACTTCTCAGCCGGTGCTTCTGGCCGGTGACCCTGAAAAAAGACGGGATCGTCTTTTGGTCGTACATGGCGGAGAAATACGGAATGCCGTATCTTATTGGGAAAGTGAACAAAAATGCCAGCCCGGAGCAAAAGGATAAGTTCCTCAGCGCTCTTCAGACCATGCGGCGGGACGCTGTTGCCGTGATTGATGATGATGAGAGTATTGAACCATTGGACATTAATTCGAGGGGTGACAGCAAGGATTTATATCAGGCATTCATAAATTTCCAAAACACGGAGATAAGCAAAGCAGTATTGACGGTTACCCTGACTACGGAAGTTCAGGATAAAGGCGCGTATGCAGCTTCCCAGACACATAAAGAGATATTGGACAGAATTGCCCTGGCGGATAAGAAGATTGTGGAAAGAATGATAAATAATCTTCTGAATCTATTACACACAAAAAACGAATAATTAAAAGAATAAATTGCACAGTTTTTCATTTTTTGATAGTTTTTCAGTTATAATATTTCATAAGAAGGAACTACGTAAAATGGACGACGAAACAAATAAAGACACTGAATATGGGAGAAAACTGATAAAAAAGACCGGCCATTCTTATGAAGAAATTCTTCAACTTTTCACTGTGAGCACTAATAGCTATAATATCGGTGAACATTTCGCATCTTATCATATCTATACACCCGAAACAAAGAGAGAAAGACTTTTCTTTCTTCTGATTTTATTATCGAAGCTGAATGAAATAGAAAAATACCGAACTTTAGATAATACTTTAGGACCTGATTTAGACTGGCTGGAGAAAAGCGCAATAATCAGGGATATTCTTGAAACAAAAATGATTATCGATATGACCGGGATCACATTCAACATAGATATTGATGAAGCTGTTAATCTTCTCTACAAGGAAATAAAAGATTCAGAAAATTGGAGAGATTGGGAGAAGTCGGTACTGACAATTAATCTCGCTGGCATTGACAAGCAAGTAGAAGAAATTAGAGAAAAGATATGTAGAAATGAAAAGACAAAAGAGCAATTTAGAGAAATTGAAAAAACAGAGGGAAAAGAAAAAGTTATCGAAAAGATAAGAAACTATCTTATGGAGACTAATCAGCTAGAAGACGTACGTCAATCCAGAGTAAATTTTTCGAAGTTATCCCGCGAAATGGCTGAAGAATTTGGTGATCCAAGTCAAGCCGAAGCATTAAGACAGAGAATAATAAACATTAATCAAAATAAGGAATTAAAAAAAGAGGATGAACTGCCTCTTTAAATTTTATTCTAAAAACATTATACAGACAAGAATAATCTAAATAAATGCAATGATAATATGTCCGCTAAATTGAACCTACATTGAGAAGGGAAAAACTAATGGCTATATTATTGGGTATTGAATTGTTTTCTAAAAGGAGTTAATGCAATGAATGACGAAGAAGAAGAAAAAAACAGACAATATGGCAGATTGCTCATTAAGAAGGTACAGCACTCTTATGAAGAAATACTTTTATTATTCACGGTTGACATTAACAGTTATGATGATTATGAAGAAACTTCCTATTATAAATATGCTCCCCAAAACACACGTGAAAGGCTATTTTTTCTATTAATCCTTTTATCAAAGCTTAATGGAGTTGAAAAGCGGAGAACTTTTAATAATACATTAGGGCCGAACCGCCGTTGGCTTGAAAAAAGCGCAATCATCGAGGATATACTCCAAACAAAACAAATAATTGATATGACCGGGATTATGTTCAATATTGACATCGATGAAGCCTTTGATGTTTTCTATCAAGAAATCAAAAACACCAAAGATTGGGGCGCTTGGAAAACCGCGATTGAAAACATTGATTTTTCAGAAATTGATTCACAAATTGAAGAGATTAGAGAACAGGTCTGTGAAAACGAAAATGTAAAAGAGAAATTTAGAGATATTGAGGTTTTTGAAGAAAAAGAAAGGTTTATTGATAAAATAAAGGAGTACCTCATTAAACAAAATCTATTAGAAAAGGTAAGACAATCACAGACAAACAATTCCCTCTTATCAAGAAATATTGCAGAAGAGGTTTTTGAGGATCCTTCAAAATCGGAATCCATTAGACAAAGACTTATTAATATAGGCCAAAATAAAGAACTAAAAAAGGAAGAACCCGCTGATGATGATTTGCCCTACTGAAAGGTAGTCTGTAAACAGATTTATCTAATTTACAGTTATTTACAGCTTTTTTTACAGCCAATTACACTCCTATTTACACCCAAAGATTTTGTGCCGCCAACAAATTTTAATTGAAGAGTGCTGACCTTATTCCATAAAGTTCCAAGAATCGTTTTTATGTAGCCCATTCAGAGGCAATAAAAAGTCGTGAAATTATTCAATTTAGCACTTAACCACGGTACAAAATGCGTAACCTTTACTCAAAAGTTCAAATGAAACAGCTCATGTTAGGAGAAGCTATGGATGCGGGGGAAAAGTGACTGACCATTATAAAATTGTAAAGTCAATTATTGGATTTACAGTTGCTTACACCACTTTTTACACCCTAAATTAGTTATCACGTTTAAGTAAAATACTTAGGCGGGACGAACCGAATAAATATTTTAATATGCCGGCAGTGAGTGATTCGTCCCGCTCATTGCCGGTTTTTTTATTTAAGGAGATTAATATGGAACGTGATTTAGAACTTAGCTTCACAACAATGGCTTACAACCTTGTGCAGGCCGAGAGGACGATTGAATCAATTAAAAATTCAATCCGTAATAAACAACCGGAGACTCCTCATCAGCAGACGGATGAAAGATTCATTGAAATGGCTATTGGTCTTGGGCAAAGGCAAATTTCCAGCTTAGAGTTAATTCTTAAATCGGTTGAGGATGTTTTATTGGTAGAAAAGGGAGTAAAAGATGAATAATCAGATAATAATGACAACCATAGATATAGGAGAACTGACCCGATCGGTTGCCGCAGAAGTCGTAAGAACACTCAAGGAGCAAGAACTTGTCTCTTCGACCGACGAACAATTAGTGAAAATGAAAGATCTCGCGAAGGAGTTAAAAGTCTCTGTACAAACTATAATAACCTGGAAGAACGCCGGGAAAATTCCATTCTACCGTCTGGCCAATAAGGTGTTTTTTAAGAGATCTGAAGTGATAGAGGCCATGAAAAAAATATCTGTGAAGAGGTTTTAAATGATCACACCTGATTTCAATTTAGATAGCATAGGAATTAACCCCGGTGATATAGAAAAGGATGCCGCACAATTACTGAAAACGGGCTCCGAGGAAACAAAATTCTTTATTGTAAAACCCGTTATGGAATGGAACGAGGAAGCAAAAAAAAGACCGATCCCCAATAGGCTGTTTGATTCTCTTTGGTTTGAGGGAGAATTATGCATTTGTTATGCTGATACGAACCTCGGAAAATCAATTTTAGCCGTCCAAATTTCAGATAGTATCACAAAAAAACTTCAAATTGATAATTTTACCCTGGAAGCGGAAGCTCAGCAGGTGCTTTATTTTGATTTTGAGCTAAGTGACAAGCAGTTTCAGACCAGATATACCGATGATGCCGGTAGCTTATACCCATTTGATTCCAAATTTCTACGGGCAGAAATAAACCCGGATACTATGAAGCCTGACCTATTTGCAACCGTTGATGATTTTATCATTTTTAGCATTGAACAGGAAATCTTGCGTACAGATGTAAAGATTCTCGTTGTTGATAATATAACTTATCTACGGAGTGAAACCGAAAAAGCAAAGGACGCACTGCCCCTTATGAAGTTATTGAAAGACCTGAAGAAAAAATACGGATTGTCGATTTTGGTGCTTGCCCATACTCCTAAAAGGGACCAGTCCAAACCGATAACCAGGAACGATCTGGCAGGAAGTAAAATGATAATAAATTTTTGCGACAGCGCTTTTGCTATTGGAGAAAGCAATAAGGATAAAAACCTGCGATATATAAAGCAAATGAAGCAAAGAAATTGTGAGAATTTGTATGATTCTGACAACGTTCTCGTCGTCGAGATTAGGAAAGATGGAGATTTTTTGGGATTCCACCACCACTCATATGATAAAGAGCGGGAGCACTTGAAGGAGCAAAAAGATAAGGATCATAAAAAGCGTCTTGAAGAGGCCTTAGATATGCGGACAGAGGGCAAAAGCAATGTTGAAATAGGAGCTTTTTTTGGTGTGACTGAGGGAGCTGTAAGAAAGTGGTTTAAACAAAATGATAAGAAAACAGCCTAACTCGTACTATTCGGAATACACGTACATGAGAGAAACGGTACGACCGGTACGAAAGCAGATATTTGAACGCCATGAATACGAAGAATTTTAACTTTACTTTAGAAAAGTACAAAGGTGGCCAAACAAGATTTGTATGCCCCGGATGTGGCCATCAGGGTACTTTTAGCAGATATATTAACACTGCTACAGGAGAATATCTGTCCACCGACTGTGGGAGGTGCAATAGAGAACTAAACTGCGGCTACCATAAAAAACCGAATGAATTTTTGAGTATTCGGCAGAGCCAGCCTCATTTTCAGTTTACAAAAAAATCTGTCCCAAATAAGTGCCAGGAAATTGTTGTCAGAGGAATAACCGCGAATAATCTTATAAAAAAGGAATTATTTAAGAACTCCCTGGTTGACTATGAAAGGAATAAACTTATTATTTACCTTTCAGGATTATTCGGTGAGCAAGCCACAAAAAAGATTATAGAAAAATATTACATCGGAACAGCAAACCATTGGGACGGCGCTACTGTATTCTGGCAGATTGATATTGAGGGGAGAATACGAGCCGGAAAAATAATGCTATATGACGAAGAAACAGGAAAAAGGATTAAAGAACCCCAATGTTGCATAATCTGGGTACATGCAATACACAAAGTGGCGGGATTTGAATTGCGCCAATGTTTCTTTGGGGAACACCTGCTGAAAAAAGAACCCCTAAAACCAATTATCATAGTAGAGAGTGAGAAAACCGCAATTATAGCCAGTGCCTATTTCCCTCGGTTTCTATGGCTTGCTTCCGGCGGGCTTAACAACCTGACACCTGAGCGCATGAGTGTCCTTAAAGGCAGGACGATCCTTCTGTATCCAGATTCAAACGGGTATGAAAAATGGATGGCGAGAGCAAAACAAATGCAACCTGATCTAAATATACAAGTCTCTGAATTGCTTGAAAGAAGATCAAACAAAGAGGAGAAAATAGCCGGGTATGACCTCGCAGATTATCTCATCAAGTTTCCATTGCCATTGATGAATTTAGTTGATACAGAGGCAATACTAAAGGAGAACGGAAAAATGGAAGAAATTACTGTTACTGAAAATCCCCAAAAGAGCACGAATAATGACGTTGATCATTCTGACGGATATTCCCGGAGTACGTACTATGCAAAAAAAGCTGAAGATACAAAGGATTGGGACGAAAGGTTACTAAAAGTTGAGAATTTTGAAGATGTGGCTGCAACCCGAACAACGTCACTAAGATTGGACAAGGCAACAATAATATTGGATGTTTCCAAATTTTACCCTGCTCATTTAGCTGTTGTTAAAGAAAACCGCGGAAAGACAACCTTCCTACCCTATCTCGAACGGTTGGAAAGAGTAGTCGAGCTATTAGCCAGCAGTGCTAAGCCGATGACTTTGGACGAAAGCTCAAGAATAGCTCTTCTGTAGGGCAATAAAAGCTATTCAATTACTTTTAGTTTTGATGGATTGCCCCAGGCCCGCCTTAATTCGACTTCCTGAATATTTTCCGTGATCTTGATGTACTTTTGAAGCATCTTTAAGGATTTGTGTCCCGTTATTTTCATGACAATTTCCGGGCGCATCCCTTTTTCAAGGGATAGGGTAACAAACGTCCTGCGGGCGGTGTGGGTGCCTATTAAGGCATATTTAGGGCTTATCTCTTCTTTGCGTTCCGCACCAATGTACTTAATCTTTTTGATTGGTGTGTCGATTTTTGCCTCCTTGCAGATGTCTTTCAAATAGTCATTCATTTTCTGGTTACTGATAACGGGCAGTTTCCCGGCAGCCCTATATTTTTCAACGATATTTAGTGCAAAATCATTTAAGGGAATATAGACGGTATCCTTTGTCTTTTGTGTCCGCAATTGCCATGTACCGTTCTGAATGTCAGATAATCTAAAGCCTTCAATATCACTGTACCTTGCGCCAGTAAAGCAACCGAAACAAAAAACGTCTCTTACTCTGTCGTGGGAGCTATTGGAAGAAAAATCAAATTGTAATAATTGCATCAACTCTGCATCGGTTAAAGCAATCAGATCGGTTTCATTCCATTTGCATTTGAATTCTTTATATTCAGAATTTTTATTAATTTTCCTCTGAGTAGCCCAGTTAAGGAAAACTTTAAGATTTGAAACTGTTTTGGAAACAGTATTATTACTGAGCTGTTTATCATTTACGAGATAAGCAACAAACTGATCATTAAAATAATGGTTGATTGATTCAAAAGTAACTTTGACCTTTTTTTCGTTTTGGAAATTTAGGAGATGTGTTTTGAGAGTACTAAACCTCTGAATAGTTCGAAAAGCAACATCGGTTTTCTTAATCTGCATATAGGAGTCGAATACATCAAATAAGTTGACAGTTTCTTCTTTGAAATGGCTGATAATAATTTGTTTTAGTTCATCGTAGGATATCTTTTCTTCCTTAAAGCAGTTAACCTGGTATACTCTTCTCACCTCTTGTTTGAACCGGCTGAGAAAGGCGTTCAGCTCCGGCGCTCCCGGATACTTATTCTTACCACGGGCAATGGCCTGCTGCTGTTCGCTATCCCAGAATTGTTTTTCAATGCGCATTCCTGTATGAAGCTTGATGGTTTCATAGGTCTTGATTCCCCTGATATAACAGAAAATAATCTTTTCCGGATTCTTTGTTCGCTGATTAGTGTCGAGATAAAAACTGACCTGCATACATGTACTCCTGTCTGGGGTCGAACCCCGTTTTTTAGCTCATTTTCGCAGTTTATTTACGTACAAATCACGTCATAATTTACCTTTTTCAGCTTTAATTAGCAAGAACTATTTACTCTGAATTGTGTGAATTTGAGCCAAATACGTACAAAATGAGGTGGGTAGTATAAGGCAAAAAGAGCTTTATTAGTTCTCTCCGGGGTACCAGTATTCAACTCCTATACCCAGCATTAGAATCATCGCATAAATAATCGCCCATAATTACATTTTGAACATATTGAAATTGAGATAAAACCAGCGGGAAAGGGGACTCATCCAATCTTTACCATGCATTAATCAGACACGGTAATCAGGAAATTTGAAAGACGTTCCGGAGGTATCAAATCCCACTTAGCGATAACAAACTGGCAACTACGCTGTTGCGGCGATGGTGGTTAATCTGTAACAATACTAAGATCCATTTAGTCGCGTGGGGTCCCGATTATATATGGAAAATTAAGATGAGTAATTTTCCTGAGTTCATATTTTCCGAAACGAAAAACGTCTATTCTGAGCTAGCAAAGCGAGATGAAATATTCCCCCGCATCGATATAAACTTTACCACAGATTATTTTAAGGCAAAACATAATCTAGTGAAAAGTCCATTCACGGCAATTTCGAGTGGTTAAGGTAATTATAAAATTAAGGCAGGTACTTTTTTGAAATTGTTCCGATTAGCTATGACAGTTCGTTGGGCGCAGGATCAGATACTCAACTGGCGTGTTATGTGGTTAGATAAATATAAAAACTTATCTGAAGCCACTTGTTGTGTTCACCTAATTGGCAATAAGTGCGATGCGATAAAGGGAAGCGCGCAAGAAAATGATATAGGGTGCTCCAGGTAAATCACCAACCGACAATGTTTACTTCGAAGGCTGCCTCATCCACATACTGAGGCAGCCTTCATAATCAATAGAACTGAAGCCCTTTATCTGTTATGATATTCCTGATTAATATCGATATCCTTTGTCTCCCTGATAAATATTAGTCCGATGATGAAACATATGCTTGCGATGGCGATGGGGTAATATAATCCGGCAAAATTATCATTAAAGGTGCTGATCATGGTGAGTCCAATAATGGGCACCAAACCGCCAACCACTCCGTTGCCAATGTGATAGGGCAGCGACATGGAGGTATAGCGTATCTTGGTTGGGAACAGTTCAACAAGGAAAGCAGCAATTGGGCCATAGACCATGGTTACATAGACCACCTGGATAAAAATAAAGAATGACAGCATATAGGGACTATAATCCGGGTTTGCCACACTGAGCAGCGGCTTGGCATCCCAATGCGTGAATGGCTGAAAGAGTGCCATTGCTTTATAGATGGGAATATACGTTACCGCTGCCAGCAGCATTCCCGCAAGCATAATAGGTTTTCTGCCTATCTTATCTGACAACCATCCCATAAAGATGAACAACGGTGAACCGACCAGCAATGCTCCGGCAACTATCAGATTCGATTCGACCAAAGGAACATGAAAGATCTTCTGCAGGTAAAACAATGCATAGAATTGGCCGGTATACCACACCACGCCCTGTCCCATGGTTGCGCCGAACAGTGCAAGTACTACAAACTTTAGATTAGCAGGATTGGTGAAGCTTTCTTTCAATGGATTTTTGGAAGTCAGGTTTTTTGCTTTCAATCTGGCAAAAAGAGGTGACTCCCTGAGACTTATGCGTATATAGAGAGAAATAGCCACGAGGAAGATCGAGATGAGAAATGGGACTCTCCATCCCCAACTGCTGAAAGCAGCTTCGCCGACAAGCTGCCGTGTGGCCAGGATGACGCCCAATGACAGAAACAATCCAGCTGTAGCAGTAACCTGAATATAGCTGGTGAAGTAGCCTCTTCGCTTATTGGGCGCATGTTCTGCTATATAGGTTGCAGCCCCACCATATTCACCGCCAAGAGCAAGACCCTGCAGAATTCTCAGGAATATTAGGATCAATCCGGAAACCGGGCCTATGACATCAATTGTGGGCAGCACACCAACAAGAAACGTACACAAGCCCATCAGGCTCATTGTGACAATAAAAGTATATTTGCGTCCAATTTTATCGCCTATGCGCCCAAAAAAGATTGCGCCGAAAGGGCGGACAATGAATCCCACGGCAAACGCTGCCAGCCAAGCGATAAGGTCACCGAGAGGTGTCCCTGTCCGGTAAAATTTGCCGGCAAGAATAGTAGACAAGCTGCCAAAAATATAGAAATCATACCACTCGATCATCGTCCCCACAGAGGAGGCCGAGATCACATGAAACAAGGTTTTGGAAGAAACCTCTTCATGTTCATTATGCTCAATCGAAACAGAATCAGTACTCATTTGAACTCCTTACTTTCACACGTTATTTTGTTAATTAAAAATATTTAACACCACACTAAAGCTATTCTGATGTCACGAACAGAACAGGTGCTGTCACCCGTGCAACACCTGATAAGATGGATTCAGACGGCGGGTCTTATCAACATTACCGGAAGTCTGGATGCCCGGAGTATTTTTTCGGCAACACTTCCCAAAAACAAATGCGCGACTCCGGTTCTTGCATGGGTTGACATAGCGATGATGTCGGCATTGATCTCGTCGGCAACACTAATGATGACGTGTGCCACTGCACCGTCTCTGATGAGCATGCTCACTTTGGCGTTTTTGCTTTCAAGATCTTTCTTAATCGATTTAAGATATTTTTGCGTGGTTGATTCCTGATCATCGACAAATTCATTTGCCAGCCCCGGATCGCCGAACGCAAAAGCAGCGGCCGGATCGGTGGGAACACTTAACAAAAATATTTCGCCTTCAGCCAGCCTGGCAAGTTCCAGGGCGTGGGGCAAAACTGCTTCGGCTGTTTCAGAGCCGTCTAAGGGGACCAAAATTCGCTTGTACATTTTGTAACCTGTTATTTAGTTATTGATATAGTAGAACACACGAGGAAAAATTATGCCCGGTAATCCGGATACACATTCAGAAAAGCACCATAACGAACGGGAGCCGGGAAACGAAAAACGAAAAACCAGTATTTCTTCACTGATCAGAAGAAGAGATAAAATGCGCTTAAACCGCGTACGTTGGCAATATTCTTGGTGTCTTTGACTTTGCCGTTGGTATCAACTGTGCCAAAGGCAGCAGAAGTATACTCCACTTCAAATGCAATACGCACTTTACCTGAATTAAATATGATACGCGGCGAAACCCGCAGCAGGGAACCGATCTTGGGATCCAGCCGACCCGATAAAGCAAGAAGGTTATCTTTTGATCCAAGGTTTTCGGAATATCCAACGAATATGCCCGGTTGCACATCTTTGTTATTGCTGTAAAGATCGGCCCACACAGAGAATACGTCTATGGTGCTGTATTCTTCTTTACCGGTAGCCGCATCAACAGATTTGACACCATATCCGCCGAGCATAAGTTGATCCTGAAGATTGCCACCCCAAACAACATAGTCCGCAAGGGTAAAAGTGCCAAAGTCAATTTTATCAAAACCCATAACCGAAAAACTGGAGATTTGAGACGTGGTGGAATAGTTTCTTGTTCCGGCAGTTGTGTATAGTTTTGGCGTCAGGCTCTTAAACTCCACACCAACACCAAAAAGATTGGCTGCTGCCTTATAGCGGAATTGCGCATAAATATCCGGAATAACGGAGTTGCGCAAATAGCTTGAAGACACAACACTTCCGGGGCCGTTGCTGGCAAAATCGCGTTGTGAAGCTAAAGCAAAAAGTAACGCGAGATCACCTGTGCTATGGGTCAACCTTATTTGCGGATTTCTTGAAAAGGGCTGAAAGGGGGCGCCGGTGTTAAAGGAAACAACCATGGGGAATGCTTCGGCAATGAACATCGGGTTCCATGTTTGGCCGACTAGCAACGTTGTACCTCCCCATCCCAATGTAACGTAAGCATGACGCAGGCGGAAACCGTTTATGTCTCCGTCAGCAGTTCCAAAAAATTCGCCCTCCACCATGCCGCCGGTTTTTGCACCAAAGGCATCGGGGCCGGTTATCTTTCCGGTGAGCCTTGATTGTATTGACAGCATGTTGAAATTAGCTTTCGCATTGATGTCCTCTTTGTTGGCGTCAAGTGATTCATTCAATGGATACAACGCAAAATGCCCTTCCCTAAAATTGTAGGTCTGACGGGAATCGAACATTATATCGGTTTTTACGAACCCTGAAAGCTGAAAAGCCAGACCGGTTTCTTGTGCAAAAACAGTTGAGCACAATGCAAGCATAAAGGTCAGAAACAAGTACCTCATAACTAACTCCTTTTGTTAAATAAATAAGTACACGTCATCGGAAATGCCTGAAGAAGGGTAACACACGGATTTGGCAGTGAATGCGCGAAAATATAAAAGTTCCAAAACAAACAAAACATAATTTTACATTTACCCCGTGCCGAGTGAAATTATTTTTGATGGCCGGGAGCGGAAATTTTGAAAGAGCGGTTGCTTTTTACCATTTAATTAATTAACATCAATGGCTATGTTTATAAATGGCCTGAAACGCTGACGCGATCACGGCAGCTTCAATTCATCTTTAAGACCGGAATTGGCTGCCATCTAAGCGGTTCTCAGGTTAATCTCTGTAAGTGCTCATGTTGAGCAGCACTTTTTATATACTCTTTACCATGTTTCCCATTTGATTTGATTGATGCGAATTTTTTTTGCTCTTATCGCAATACATGATAGTTTTTTAGAATTATTTAATTAACCATATAAAATGGAGTCGGCCAATGGAACAAAAACAGCTCTCCGGTGAAGTATATTATCCTTCAAAAGCAGCCCTGCATCATGCGAATGTTAAACACTATGACGAAATGTGCAACACTGCTTCTGAGGATATAGAAGCGTTTTGGGCGAAGGAAGCGAAAAACCTCAGCTGGTTTAAAAAATGGGATAAGGTACTGGATGATTCGCGTAAACCTTTCTTTAAATGGTTTGTTGGCGGGAAAGTAAACATAACGCATAATTGTCTCGACGTTCATGTTCACACGCACAGAAAAAACAAACTGGCCCTCATCTGGGAAGGGGAAAAGGGTGAGTTCCGTTCTTATTCCTATTTTGCACTTCACCGGGATACGTGCCGTTTTGCAAATGTCCTTAAGAGTCTTGGAGTGAAAAAGGGAGACCGCGTTACGCTCTACATGGGCAGAATTCCCGAGCTGATGATCGGTATGCTGGCCTGTGCCCGCATTGGCGCCATTCACTCTGTTGTGTATGGTGGTTTCTCTGTTGAAGCGTTGCACGAACGGTTGGAAGACAGCCACTCCAAAGTTCTAATAACGGCAGACGGTTCCTATCAGCGGGGAAAAATAGTCAAGCTGAAAGAGATCGTTGATGAAGCATTACAGAGAGCTGCATCCGTTGAAAGCGTGCTGGTTGTAAAACGTACAGGCGAGCCGGTGAGCATGGAAGCAGGGCGCGATATGTGGTTGCATGAACTGATGGCATTGCCCATAGCAAACGGCAATTGTGGCAGCGAAGTAATGGATGCTGAAGACCCACTTTTTATTCTTTATACTTCCGGCACAACCGGAAAACCCAAAGCTATTTTACACACACATGGCGGTTATATGGTGGGTGTCTATACCACGCTTAAATATGTTTTCGATATTCATGATGAAGACCGCTACTGGTGCGCCGCCGATCCCGGATGGATAACCGGGCACAGTTATATTGTCTATGGGCCGTTGCTTAACGGTGCAACCTCGTTTATGTATGAAGGCGCTCCGAATCATCCCTATCCCAACCGGTGGTGGCAGATGATTGAGAAGTATGGCATTAATATTTTGTATACATCACCCACTGCTATACGAGGCCTTATGCGATTCGGCGACGCATGGCCGAACCGTCATGATCTTTCTTCTCTCAGGTTACTGGGAAGCGTTGGTGAACCAATAAATCCGGAAGCATGGCGATGGTATCATAAAGTTATAGGTAAGGAGAATTGTCCCATCATGGATACCTGGTGGCAGACGGAAACCGGGATGTTCATGATAACACCGATGCCGGTGGTGCCACTTAAACCTGGCTCAGGAACGAAACCCTTCCCCGGGGTGATCATGGATGTGGTGAATGAGAATGGTGATCCGGTGGCAGCCAATGAAGAAGGATTCCTAATCATCAAAACACCGTGGCCTGCCATGGTAAGGACAATTTATAAGGATGATGAGCGCTATGTGAGCCAATACTGGGGCAAGTATAAGGATGTCTATGTCACGGGCGACTCCGCACGGAAAGATGAGGATGGGTATTTCTGGATCATTGGCCGTGTTGATGACGTGATAAAAGTATCTGGTTATCGGTTGGGAACAGCCGAGATTGAAAGTGCGTTGGTCAGTCACCATGCGGTGGCCGAAGCTGCAGCTATTGGGCTGCCTCATGATATAAAGGGGCACGCGATCTATGCTTACGTTATACTGAAAGCCGGTGTGGAAAAAACCGACAAATTGCTTGAAGAACTAAGGTTGCACGTGGGGCATGAAATTGGCCCAATTGCCAAGCCGGAACATATTGAGTTTGTTGACTCGCTGCCCAAAACCCGAAGCGGCAAGATCATGCGGCGTGTGCTCAAAGCAAAAGCGCTTGGGCAGGATCCCGGGAATTTGTCGACGTTGGAGGATTGAGAATGAAATACTCATTATTTCATAAATAATTCTGTCAGGCTGTCTCAAAAGAATAGAATGCACACGGATAACACAGATTTGAACGGATTTTCGCTGATAGATATTGGAAATTTAACTTTTGACACAGCCTGGCTGCGATAATATGCAGGGCAATAATATTGCAACGTGGTGAGCTATCCTCGTGCTGTCTGCACAAGGGATTTACTTAATAGACTAAACACGAAAAATGCAGTGCCAACGAACTTTTTGTATAAATACTTAAATTTATTAAAACTTAGGCCTTCACCCACATTTCCTCTCCAAAGGTCGAGCGAATGAGATTGTAATGCTTGAGGCTTATGTAAGTTATCGCTTTTGTCTTTTTCTAATGTAAGATTAGCGTTAAAAAGCAAAACGCCGTCTCAGGAATTAACTTGAGACGGCGTTTGAATATCGCGTAAGTGGTTAGGATTTAATCTACGCCCTTTGCTTATTCTCTACTTCATCAATATATTTTCTGGTTGCTTCCGGCAGCTTGTGCCATATCCGCATTGCCAAATACATTCCGAGCAGTGCAAACGGCATTAAGAATATCGGCCACCAGTGCCAGTTCCAGCTTGTTAAAAAACCGAGGCTAAAAGACTGAAGTCCTGTGCCAAGATAAACAAAGCCGTCAACGATGCCTGAGCAGGTTGCAGTGGCTTTCCGTCCGCCAAAATCGGCGGCGGCTGTTCCTGACATTAACGAGTGAACGCCAATAACGGCCATCGAAATTAACACTGCCGCAGAGCCAACAATGATTGGTGAAGAAGTTAAAAATACTGCCATTAAAAGCGCCATGACGAACATGAAACCCGACAAAAATACTGCTGGTGGGCCTCTCCTTGATTGGAAAAAGTTATCAGAGATCAAGCCGCCAAGGAACCCGCCTATAATGCCAAAAATGCATAATAACAGTCCCCAGTTTTCCAGGAAGAATTCTGCGCCGGGCTGTTTCACTTCTTTGGCAAAAATAAAATACCATTGCATGATCCCGTTTCTGAGAACTCCCGAAGTCAACTCTATGAATGCAATCATCAGCATGAGTGGACTGCCGAAAACTTTTTTAAGCAATTCCATTGCGGTAAAATCAACATCCATGTGTCCTGACGATGCATCGTGCGTGTCAAAAGGCGGGAAGTTGGCTTCCTCGGGTGTGTCTTTTATCATTAACCAATCCAACACGGCCCAAATGACAAGCAGGATCGCGGGAATAAAAAACACTGCCCAGATGGCATCAACCGGTTTAGTCTCCAGAGCAAAAGTGCTTCTTATAAAGCTGCTCAACCAGGTGACCGGTCCGGTAGCGTTAACTTTTACCATATCAACAATGGCCTGTCCCCAGTCAAATGCAAAATAAACGCCGAATGAAATTAAGGTGCCAAAGATCGCACCGAATACACCACGCTCCCGCACATGGAACCAATAGGCTTTTACCTTAATGATGGAAATGGCGCCGTAGCTTTGGAAGTACATGTTGATGGAATACAGCACCGAAAAAGCAACAACCAGGTTCATCTTCAATTGACCGGTGAGAACAAAGTAGGTCAGGATGCCCAGGAGGATGTTGGCGACCGCGGAACCGGCTGCTGAAATGATGATGCCTGCCTTACCGCCAATTTTATCTACCAGTGGTCCGTTTATTAAAAACGATAAAGCATAGGTAACGGTTCCGGCACCGAAGATCAATCCAAAATCTTCTTTCGACATGAGGGTGCCGAGTGCATTTTTAGACACGTTCAGATTGTAGCGCCCCATATAAAGGAACGCGTACGTCATACCCAGAGGGAACCAGTTTATGAATCTTCGCATCATAAACCAGCGGCCGTGTTTCATAGGATTATTGTAGAAGTAAAGAGCTACTACTCCGGCGAGGCAAAGCAAAACAATTGTTGTACCCATGGTCAGATTCCGGTTCGCAGCAAAAATTCGAAGATAGTGTTAGTTGACAAGTCCCTAAAATCGTTATAGTCCAATTAATTTCTCATACGTAAGGATTATAGATAATTGTATTTTTTATGAAGTAATTTATGGGAAAATATATCTCAAAAAAAACCTGATTAGTTAGTTAAATATATTGTTTTGCCATCTGACTGCAAAGTTAAGTAATTGTTAAATTAAATAAAAAAAGTGCGTTTATGGAGTATATTCGCGGGTTGACCCAAAAAAATCCGGTTTTCCCTAATACCCTTTAAAAATCATTATTCCGGCTCCAAACATGTTGAAAGGGTGGCAGTTTTTCTCTCTGAAACAGTTTGCTTTACAGGAATTGGCAGCTTATGATATTAAATTCTGCTCTATCAGTATAACTGTTATTTGTCAACTGCCGGGATGAATTGTCACTCTCTTAATAAGCAAAACGACTGGTTATTTGTCACCATTCCCTGTATTGTAGGGGTAATTCATAATATCCTTTGTGCTGAAAACATCCATTGCAATTTCCGGAACAGCGCTCATGCGGGGGGCAAAGAGCTGGTTCCCGCCAAACAAAATGGTTTTTACGTTGTAGCCCAGCACGGTTAACCAGGCACACACGCTTGCGCTTAGGAGGCCGTTGGTAGTGTAAATAATAATTTCCCGTTTTGCAGGCAGTGTTTGCAGCAGATTGGTGCTGCGCAGTTCAAAAAGGAAAAAGTCCCGATACCATCTTGTATAGGGCATGTGGCTGTTTAATCCATAGGGGAGGAGTTTTCCGCCGAGATAGAGCTCTTTCCTTCCGTAGCAGACATAATACTTTTCGTCTTTGAACTGAGTTTCGGGTTCTGTTATGTAATTTTGTCCGAGCACAAATCCTTTTTCGAGTATTTCTCTTATTCTCTGTTTGCACTTCTCTTCCAGGGTTCCGGATGAGGTGAATGCAATGGAAGGAAGCGCCTGAAGAGGCTCTTTATCATAAATTATATTGTCGAACAAATTAATTTCGTAATAAACACCCGGAGCTTTCAACCATTCATCAGCGAAGAAAACGTTCCAGGATGCCATTCCATATTTCAGGCAGTACACACTCTTATAGCCGGCAAGTCGCAAAAGACTGGTGTAATAGGCTGAGGCCTGCCCGTTTTTGCATACCAGTATGATTCTTTTTGTCGTACTTTGTGCATACAGGCTGTCCACCTTGTGGTAAAGACTGTTTAGGGTTACGTGCGATGCGTTTATTATATGACCGGCAGTGTACTGATTGTCAGACTGAACATCCAGAATGTTGTATTGCTCCATTGAAGCATACAACTCTGAGGCGCTCACCAACCCCGGGGCATCTTCCGTGTTTGCAAAATCGCCCTGGCCCTCGACATACTCTAAAAGCAGAGCCGTATTATCGAGCGAAACCGGGTCAATGATCTTTACGGTATTCTCAATGCACCCGCTTGCTGCCAACAACAAAAATATTGCAAAGCCAGGGATCAACAGTTTTTTGTTCATTTGCATTTTCTTTGTATAACCGCCAAAAGCAAAACTTCCATTTTATTTACATGCATGAGATATGCACTGTTCACGCTGCAAAGCAGCGCATTCATGGTTCCTGCTTCTGTTCTTTCGATTACCTTAGTGAGGTAGAAACCAGTCATTGTTATCCACCGCCCGAGGTATAGGGATAGTTCATTATATCTTTCCCGCTAAAAGCATCTCCGACAAGAGTTGCTGTAGCCGTCAGCCTGGGATAAAAAAGCTGGTTCGCCCCGAATAAAAGAGTTTTCACGTTATAGCCCAGTACCGTAAGGTAGGCGCATATGCAGGCGCTGAGCAGACCATTGGTAGTATAAATAAGTATCTCACGGTCGGGAGGAAGCGTTTGCAGAAAATTCACACTGCGAAAATCAAAAGCAGGATAGTCGCGATACCACCGTGTATAGGGCATGTGACTAAAATCGGCATCAGGAAGCAACTTACCTGCTGAATAAAGCCCCAGAGAGCCATAACAAACAATGTAATCTTTGTCTTCAGATTGAAATGCCATAGAGTTGACAAAGTTTTCACCGGCTACAAATCCTTTTCCAATTATCGTTTTGATACGTTGTTTGAATTTTTCATCCATTGAGGCGCCGGCAGCCGGAAGCATAATATCCGGAAGGGGGTGAGACGGATCTTTATCGTAAACTAAATAGGTGAACGATTTTAGTTCCTCATGCTCCTGACGAGCATTCAACCATTCGTCGGCAAAAATTTGGTTCCATGATGCCATCCCATATTTGAGGCAACAAACAGACTTAAACCCGGCGAGTCTCAAGAGACAAGTATAATAAGCTGCCGCCTGTCCGTTTTTGCTGATGATAACAATTTTCTTAGTAGTGTTTTGTGAATAGATGCTGTCAACCACCTGATAAATGGATTGGCTGGTCACGCGCACGGACATTGCGATATGTCCTGCTGTAAACTGATCCAGAGGGCGAATATCCAACAGGACGGATTGCTCAAGGGTCGGGAGCAATTCGGAAGCGCTCACCAATCCCGGTGCATTTTCAGTGTTTGCAAAATCGCCCTGGTCCTCAATATAACGCAGAAGTTGTGCTGTATTGGTTAGTTGGGTCGGCTCTCCCGCCTGAACATTGTTATCGATGCAGCCCGCGAAAGGCAGTAATACCAAAAAAAACAGGAAACCGAATAACACAAATCTATTCATGGCAGGCGTTATGTTTCAGGATAGTGTTTTATTTTCTTTTGTCTGCATCAGGGATAACCTCTTATTGCACATTCACCACATCACTTTCTGCTGTTCCAATAAACATCCCGATAAAATTATCCCCACTGATATTCCATTCTGTTTTTCCGGCTCCTCCGGTATAGGGGCTCCCAACTTCCTGGCTCGCAGATTTTGTCTTGAAATATTTTTCATAAGCTTTATCAAAGGCAAAAATTTGAATGCATCGCTGCCAGCGATAGGTGTCGCTGCGATAGGCAGTGGGAAACGCTGCGGAACGGACGTTAATAGTGCTGGTGACGAGAGTAGTGGTTGGAATGGATAAATCAAAAAATTCTGTCGCTCTTATAAACGGTTGTCCGTTGACAACCCACAATGCAGAATAGACTTCGTTCTCTCTGGCAAGTGTTACTCCTTCGGCATAATTTTCGCTTAAGTTATAATGCGATGACTGAATTACCGGTTTATAGGGAATATGTGTCTTACTGTAGAATGTCCGGGTTCCAATCCTGCCGAATAATTCATACAGTTCACCTTCAGAAACGGGAAGATTGTATAACGGTCTATACAGCCCCTCATAGGTATAGTGGAGCGGTACAATTTTTACCGAATCAATTCGCAGGTAAACGACAGCATCGGTAATTTCTGCTGCTGTGATCGAATAGGGTGTTTGAACCGGCAGTGTTTTGGTTATTCTTACGCCGGGGAAGTTTGCATTTGGATGTATCTCTGCCTGAACAATGGTTAACTCCTGAAAATTCTCATCAGCGTTCACTATTTGTTCTTTGTTGCACCCTGCAACCAATAGAAGAAGAAACCCGAGAGACAGCCAAAATAAATTCTTCATTAAAATTTCACCTTAACTCCAATTGAAGGAATAAAAGGGAACAAATTCAAACGTTTCAATTTATATATTTCCTGACCATTGGCATTTTTATCAGTCACTAAAAATTGCGCGAAGGGATTACTTCGATTATAGACATTATAAAGATTTATGTATGATTGCAATTCATGTCCGGTCCAATGGAAGGTGTAGCTGGCTGTTATATCCAGTTTATGGTAATCGGGAAACATTGCGGCATTCAGGCCGGGTGAATGCAAATACAATTTTGGTGGTTGACCGGTCCCGATATCATCGAAGCGAAACTGTCCATTTGGCTGTGTATATCTTTCTCCGGTCGCATAGGTCCACGTGAGACCTGCATTAAAATCGTCTGTGAAACTATATACCAATGCAGCGCCTATATCGTGCCGCCGGTCATGCCTGGGGTAAAAATACTCACCGTTATTGAGCTCCTTAAACTGTCGTTTGGTAAACGATAAGGTATATCCAATCCAGCCGGTTAACTTTCCTTTGTTTTTCTGAAGGAGAAGTTCAACACCATAGGCTTCGCCTTTGCCTTTGGTGAGTTGGTTCTCAAGATCTTTGGCCAAAGGATTGAGAACAATAGAATTTTTAAATTCATAAAGATTGTTCATATCCCGGTAATATCCCTCAACCGATGAATGATATTCGCCGTCATTAGCGTCAATGGCGAGTCCGGCTACATATTGTGTAGAGTTGCTGGGCTCAATATTTCGCGTAGATGGGTACCACAGGTCGGTGGGCAGTGCTATGTCATTCCGCACTATCAAATGCAAAAACTGATTGACATAGGCGGCAGCAGCGTTGAAATAGAGCCCGTTTGACATCTGCCATTTTAACGAAAGCCTGGGTTCAAAACGTACCAATTTTTTATCACTGAAATAGTAAAGCCGTCCCCCGATGTTGGTTGATAAAGTTTGGGAGAGCTCTGATTCATTTTGCAAATACAATGCTCCTTCAAGGGCATTCATAGTTGTGCCTGCATCCGGGTCGGTCTCAACGTTGCTGTCATAATAGTCACTGTATATAAGGTCGTAATGATGTATGGCCATTTCAATGCCGGTTTTAAATTTCTCTCCGGGTTGCCAGTTTATTTCAGCCGATTCCTTAAGGTTGATATCGGTAAGCTTTGGATTTGAATAATATGATGCACCGCTGGTTGAAGCCGACCCTTTGCCTATTTTCGAAGCGAACTCATAATTTATTACGCTGATTGTCGAATTTAGAAAAGCCGAACCGGAGGTGATCTGCAGCCAGTTAAAACTTATACAAAGGTTTTTCCAGTCAATATCGTACACGACTTCATCCGCTGCAGGATTGTATGCATGATCCCGGTTGAAGATGGCGCTCACCGAATAGGAGCTGGTTTCCGAAAGGTTGTCAGTTACTTTGCAACTGACATCATAGAAATTATAGCGGGGAGCCGAACTTGATTTGTTGAATTTATTTTGAATCATATCATAATACATCCACCTGCCGGCAATGATATAGGTGGCATTTGCCTTTAATGGTCCTTCCAAAACCAGAAAAGAATTGATGACGCCAAGCCCCAATGATCCGGTTTCTTTCTCTTTGGTTCCGCTTCTTAACTTTATATCGAGCACACTTGCAAGTCTGCCGCCGTATTCTGCGGGGAAGGCACCCTTTATTAGTTTAATATCACGCAAGGCGTCCGAATTAAAGGTACTGGCGATATTTCCCAGATGAGCAGGGTTATAAAACATAATATTGTCAACCAAGGTTAGGGTTTGGTCCGGTGAACCGCCCCTTACGTATAACCCACTTGAAAGATCGGAGGCCTTATTTACTCCCGGAAGCAGTTCGAGCATTTTGAAAACGTCCGTTTGCCCGCTTAAGGAGGGCAGCTTTGCAAGCGTTTGCGGTGAGACTTCAATAGTGCTTGCACCAGTGTTTTCATATCGTTTATCTTCAACAACAATTTGCTGCATTTTAATGTTTTCGGGTTCCATCTTTGTGTTCATTTTGGCAGAGTTGTCGTTGCTCTTTAATTGAATTTTGCTGACTAAGGTTTTGTAGCCGAGGCTCCGGAATACCAGGAAATAGGTAATGGGTTTTAGGTTGGGGAGTTTGTAGTAGCCAAACGTATTGGTGGCAGTGCCGTGAAGGGGAGGTTTGCCAATGTCAACAGAATCAGCATACAAAAGTATATTTGCCCCAACCAGAACGCCGCCGGTTTTTGCATCAGTAACGAAGCCGGATATGGAAATATCCTTTGTCTGTGCAATTAAGGAAGTGCCAGAGAGAAGAACGAATACGACAATTAAGCTGCAAAGCTTTTGACTCATTAACTGAACCTCGACCCGTGAGATAATTAATGAAAGCAAGTTAAAAAAAAAAATACATGAATCAAATATCAGGAAGAACTTTGGTCTTTTCATTTCCGCTGGGTTTATTGTATCTGCACGGGCAGGTACAGCAAGTGCAGGGTGCCATGTTAAAATGCTTCTATGTTATGGGTCCGGTTATGAAGGCGCAAATATATGATGTCCTTATAAAAGGGAAAGTCTTAAAAGGAGCGGTGTCAGATGAGGGAAATTTGAATAAGTGAACCCGGAGTTGTGTTTATGTTCTTATCCGAACCGCTTCAGATAGTTCTTTATATATTCATATTTTATTTCAGCTTCAGGCAATGTGTCAAAGTGAAATTTTTTCACGTAGTAAGGAATTCTTCGAAGAATAAACATACGCATCACTACTATGAATTCACCAGCTTGCTCAATGATCTTAACGGAGGCGCCTTTATAGCGTATCCCTTCAATGACATTAAAGTCAGTACTTTTTCTGTAAATTCTGTAATACATGGTTATATAATAAGAAAGATATTCGGATTAATCATTATTCCTTATGATAATTTATGAAAAAGGTTTAAAACCACAAAAAAAGCAGGGGAAATTATGTTAAGATTATATTAACGACAGTATATGCTGTCATACAAGTTTGTTCGTGCTCAAATGAATGAGGTCAACAAACTATACCATTTGCAAGCTGACCAGCTTCCCTGCTTTTTCCAGTTTTCCTGCAAGCAGGGGAATTATTTTATTGCGTGGGAGAATATGCATCTGTTTGTAACTGATGTCATAGGTGGCGGCATTTATGGAGCCGCCAATAATAAAATTAACCTGGTCTGCATGTTTCAGTAAATCGTAGAATTCAGTCACGGGATTTTTTTTGTCCAGTTTTTCACGATCGACATCCCAAACATTGTAGAGCTGGTTAAGGGTTACGGCTCCTTCGGTAACAAGGTCAATCCCGTCTATCATGTAGTAGGGTGGAGTGATGGGGTTATAGAATTCCTCTTCAATTTTAAGTGGGCGCTTTAATTCGCGGGAAAGGATTTTTGCTGTAGTTCCGCCGCACACAATTTTCACGCTGTTGCCCGCCATGAACGATTCAATAACCTGAGTGTCGTTATTGTGATCCATGGGGGCGCCGGTCAGGATGTCTACCCGTTTGCCTTCTCTTGCATAGGCCAACACTACCGTGGCATCATCGCTGGGCGTCCCTTTACTTATTTCTTTAGCTTTCTGCCGGATTGCATCGGGAAGAGTTGCCGGCTGAATGCCACCCCGGAAGAGCTCATTAATATAACGGTTGAGACCCTCGGATTCCCAGCCGTAGGTTAATCCTTTGCCCAAACCGGCCTGGGTTATGCCATCGCTAACGAGCACCAGACCTTCCCCCTTTTTTAAATCGCAATTGGATTCTCCGATGAAGCGCTCTTCCAGAACAGATGTTTGCTGTGGTAAAATGCTTGAATACCCATATGATAATAATATGGGGGCAGGCATTTCATAGGAAAGAATAGTTGCGTTGCCATCAGGCAGAATGTGTGTGAGAGAAAATGCAGCAAAGGGCAAATTCTTGCCTGGTGCCTGATTCATGGTGTTTACAACATTGGAAAACGCATGACGAATTGAAAACCCCCGTTTGAGCAGCTCTTTTATTCGGGCAGCGCACATCGTTGCAAAAATATTCGCTTTCACACCGCTGCCGATACCATCACAAACAATTATGGTGGTCCCGCTCTTTGAGCGGTCGCTGACTACCACATCTCCACAGGGAAGCCCCGTTCGCTTGGCTGCCTGGCTTGTTTTTATTTCGACGAATACGTCTTCCATATCCAATTCTCTTTTTGAGCGCGCGACGTTTTCTCTTCATCATCGGTAAGCTTGAACAGGTTTTCAACCAGTTCTTCGCCGCGGGCAGTGCTCTCACCAAGAAACTTGGCCAGTTCCTGCGCCATGTTGATCTGGTGGTCAAGCAGATCCTGCGCCTGCATTAACGTTTTTGAACGCAATGAATCAAGTTTGTTTTTATCGGCGATGCTGTTTGAGATATCAACAAATATGCCCACGATCTGTGTTTTGGCTTCATCGGTCTCATCCCGCATTTTATACATTTTCTGATGTGCTGTAAAATTAAATTTCTGATGATTGATAATTGCTTCGCTCATTTCATCTGAACTTACGGCAAGTTTTTCAAATGGTTCCGGGTCCATGAGGTTTGAGATGCGCTTTCCGATCAACGCTTCATTGCAGCAGAAGAATTTGCTGAATGCCGGGTTCATGGTGAGAATTTCAAGCTGTTCATTTAATATTACAATACCATTAGGGCTTGTCTCGATGATTTTATCAGTCCGTTGCTGGGCAAGTTTGCGCACGTAGGGGATGCACATTTCAAGTTCGGCATAACCATGCAGAACCGCAATTGCTTTTTCCCTGCAAGTATTATAGCCGCATGCTCCACAATTCAGCATATCGCTTTCGGATTCTTTTCCCGTCTTGCGAAGCACTTCCCTTATTTTATCTTCAGGGAGAGGTGCTTCATCCGCCATAGTCTTTTCGGAAAAACCGGAATAGAGCTCCTCCCCGGTCAGACGCCGTTCCGGCGTTACTGGGGTAATTCCAGCGGCATGTTTGATAATATCCAGTTTACGCTCAAGCAGGCTTTTGGTTGCCCTCATCCCGGGTCCGTTTATACTACACCCCTGCTGACAGTACAAACCTTCGACGACAATGGGTCTCCCGTCTTCAAGGTAAAGAAACACATCTTCAATTTCACTGCTCCCGCTCACGGTAATGGATTCAACAGAGTGGATGTCGGCAGAAAGGTTAGCGGTCTTGATAAGTCCGCCAATGAGAGGGAATAATGCTGCGATGGATGCCGGCTTTTCATCGAAAGCGCTTTCCTCGCAGAGTTTTAATTCAATTTGCTCCTCGGCAAGCCACTCATTCAATTCTTCAAAAGTTAACACGGCATCTATCAGACCACCAGAAGATTCGCGCTCGGCTTCGCCTTTTTTTGCAATACAAGGCCCAATAAAGATGACGGCGGTTTCCTCACCCAGTTGTTTTTTTAATGTTTTTGCATGTGCAACCATGGGAGATAAGGAGTTTACAAGTAAGGGTACTAACGTTCCATGGTACTTTTCGACACAATTTACCAAAACGGGACATGCAGTACAAAGGTGCGTTTTGGCGATATTTTTTCCAACAATTTCAGCCGTGTGCTGGGCAACCTCAAAGGCGCCAATTGACGTCTCACCAATAAAGTTGAAACCCAATCGGCGGAGGGCGGAAGGAAGGCGCAGCGATTCCCAATTCTCGTAGGCTGCGGCATAAGAGGGGGCAACGCTTACAGCAGTTTTTCTGCCGGAGCGCAACAGTTCTCTCGCTTTGTCTATGTCGCGCCGGTATTTCTTGGCGCTTTGCGGGCAAACCCGGATGCAATTGCCGCAGAGTATGCAGCGTTCATCAACAACAAAAGCCTGTCCGTTGTGCATCTTGATTGCTTTAACCGGGCAGGCGCGAAGGCATTTATAACAATCACGGCATTGGGCCTTATCCGTGAAAATGATCTGTTGCGTTTGTAACGAATTCATATTTTTGCTTTTCGTTCTAAAAGAGTTCCATTTTGTTACCGGTTCTCATCTGCCGTCACAAGGCTGCCCCGGAGAAATTCACTCCCGAAAACGGGGTGAAGTGAGGAATTGAGGCAGCCTCACGCAGCAGAAGCATTTATTACTGACTACCAGAACAAACAACTAGCCAGGAATAGTTTTTTCGGTTAAGAAAGGTAACATAATCTTATGATATAGGTTGTGTCAGGGACGAGAGCTTTTCGTCCAGCACCTGGCATGCCTTGTCAAAACTGCATTTGTTGATGACCTTGTCGCCGATCTTAACTGTCGGCCCTTTGTCGCAATGTTCCATGCAGAACGTCGCACTCACGTTTACATTTTGTTTCAAATCGTTCTTGTCAATGTGATTGATCAGTTTGTGCAACAATGTTTGTGATCCTTTCAGGTAGCAGCTTGTGCCAATGCACACTTCGACAGGAATTATCTCCTCCGCTGCTCCGGAAAAGAGTTCCAGACCTTCATCATCAATACGTTTTCTGTTCTGAAATTTTGTATGCAGCAGGTGATGAGCCTTGTCACCGCCAGGATTGCCCAGTTCGGTTTCGTAGAGAGCTGCAACGTATGGATTCTCCTGTGGTTTGTGGAGTTGTAACATTTTATCGGAGTTATACAAGCCTTTTGTCCGTTCGAGACGGGTGTCGCTGTCGAAACAAACCGGCTGTCCGGCGCCGCCAACACAACCACCCGGACAAGCCATCACTTCAATCATATCATACTGTTTTTGCCCGGACTTGATTGCTTTCATCAACTCCTTAGCGTTTTTCAAGCCGTGAACGATGGCCATTTTAACTATTGAGCCATTAAGTGAAATTTCAACTTCTCGCAGCGCCTCTTCTCCCCGGACCTCGGTGAAATCAACGTTGGTAAGGGTTATTCCGCTTACTTTCTCCACAACATACCGCAGGACAGCTTCGCTGACTCCGCCAGTTGCGCCAAAAATGATACCCGCACCGGTCTTGAAGCCCAAGGGAAGGTCAAACGATTCAGGCATGAGATCCTCAAACCGAATACCGGCCTGTTTGATCATTGTGCCCAGTTCCTGAGTTGTAAGGACATAGTCGACATCCGGAATTTCATCGTGTGAAAACTCTGTCCGCCGTGCCTCAAATTTTTTGGCAGTGCAGGGCATGATCGAAACGATTTTCAGATTTTCTTTCTTTACCTTTAAAAGTTCCGGCAGAATCTCTTTCCCAATAGAGCCGAACATTTGCTGAGGAGAGCGGCAGCTGGACAAGTGTTTAGTTTCTGTTGGAAAATATTGTTCGGCAAACTTCACCCATGCCGGGCAGCAGGAAGTGAACAGCGGCAGATTCTCGTTCTTCGATTTTCTTTCGAGAAATTCAGTGGCTTCTTCAATCACCGTTAAATCCGCTGCAAATGATGTATCATATACATGATTAAAACCGAGCATTTTAAGTGCAGCAACTATTTGTCCGGTGGCTAATTCTCCTTTTTTCATTCCAAACAGCTCACCAATGGCAACACGCACTGCAGGGGCAATTTGTGCCACTACTACGGTTTCCGGCTTATCGAGCTCTGTGAACACCTGTTCAACTTCGGAGCGTGGGGTGATTGCGCCGGTAGGGCACACACGGGCACATTGTCCGCAATCAACGCACTCAACATCGGCGAGATTTTTTCCGAAAGCGGGAAGCACCTGAACATCGGAACCGCGGTATGCAAAATCAATTGCACCAATACCCTGCAGTTCTTCGCAAGCGCGCACACAATCTCCGCAGAGAATGCATTTATTCGGATCGCGAACCAGTGCAGTTGATGAAAAGTCAAGATCGGTAAATTTCTGAGTTCTCTTGAAGCGTACCTTGGTAACACCAAGCCGGTTGGCAATGTCCTGCAATTTGCAGGAATTGCTCTTCGGACAGGTTGGGCAGTTATGGTCATGGTTGGCAAGCAGAAGTTCAATGGCAATCTTGCGAATTTCCCGAATCTCCTGTGTTGAGGTTTTAATATGCAATCCGGCTTCAGGCTGAATGGAGCAGGATGATTGCAAGCCTCTTCCTTCCACTTCTACCAGACACATTCTGCACGCGCCATAAACACTGAGTTCCGAATGATAGCAAAAGGTGGGTATCTCGATATTAGCTTTGCGAATAACTTCGAGGAGATTTTTCTCTCCGTTGTAAGGCACTTTTCGTCCGTCGACGTACATATAGTTTGTGGTTTTCATATTTCTGTTCCTTATGCTATAGCTTTCAGTTTACAAGCGTCGATGCACGCTCCGCATTTGATGCACAGTTCTTCGTTGATAGCGTGAACCTGTTTCCGCTCACCGGTTATAGCATTGACCGGACATTTTTTTATACAGACGCCGCAGCCTTTGCAAAGCACGTCATCAATGTGTGGTTTGCGCAGCGCCTTGCACTCTTTTGCGGGGCAGTTTTTATCGACCACGTGCGCTCTGAACTCTTCTTCAAAAAAACGAAGGACGGAAAGGACCGGGTTTGGCGCGCTTTTCCCAAGACCGCAAAGTGAGCCTTTTTGAACCGCATTGGAAAGCTGTTTCATTAATGGGATGATGTCTTCAGTAGCTCTGCCTTCGGTAACGTCTTCGAGCATGGCAAGAAGCTGTTTGGTGCCTTCGCGGCAAAGCACGCATTTTCCGCACGATTCATTCTGCGTGAATTCCATGAAGAATTTTGCCATACGTACCATGCAGGTATCGTGGTTCATAACAACCAGTCCACCCGATCCGACCATTGCTCCTATGGATTTTAACGAATCATAATCAAGCGGCATGTCCAAATGTTCCTGGGTGAGACATCCTCCTGATGGACCGCCGATCTGTACTGATTTGAATCCACGGGGATCCGTTTCACCGTTGGCAAACGTAACGCCACCACCGATATTATTAACTATCTCCCGGAGAGAAGTGCCAAATGGTACTTCAATAAGTCCTGTGTTCATAACATGTCCGGTCAGTGCAAAGGTTTTTGTTCCTGGAGAGTTTGGCAGGCCAACACTTTTGAATTTTTCAGGACCCATTTGCAGAATGAGGGGTACAGATGCCAGCGTTTCAACATTATTAATTACTGTTGGTTTATCAAACAAACCCTTAACAGCCGGGAAAGGCGGCTTGGGAGCGGGCATTCCTCTGCTTCCCTGAATGGAAGCGATCATCGCCGTTTCTTCGCCACACACAAAAGCACCGGCACCTTCCAACACTTCAATGGAAAAGTTAAATGAAGTCCCAAATACGTTGGTGCCAAGCAACCCAAGTTCTGTTGCAACTTTGACAGCTTTTTTCATGCGCTGCACTGCCAATGGGTATTCAGCGCGAACGTAGACAAATCCTTCTTCAGCACCAATTGCGCGCGCAGCAATCATCATGCCTTCAACAACCGCGTGGGGATTACCTTCCATAACACTGCGATCCATAAAGGCCCCGGGATCTCCTTCGTCACCATTGCAAATGATATATTTTTTTGCGGAGGGTTGTACTCGGGTCAGGTTCCATTTGCGCCCCGTGGGGAAGCCGGCTCCGCCTCTTCCACGCAGCCCGGATACCAATACTACATCGCAAACTGCTTCCGGGGTCATTTCCTCAAAAGCCTTTTTGGCTGATCCGTAGCCATTCAACGAGATGTACTCCATAATATCTTCCGGATCGATCATGCCACATTGCTTCAGCACAGTTCGCTGTTGCCGGCTGTAGAATGCAATTTCATCCTGTCCCTTGCAACTTTTTCCCTTACTGTTTTTGTAAAGGAGGCGGTCAACAATCTGATTACCGCAGATAGTGTCATTCACAATTTCTGCAACATCGCTGTGTTTTACCTTAACATACAGGATTCCGTCAGGCTCAATGGTGACCAAGGGTCCAAGCTGACAAAATCCCTGGCATCCACTGGCAGACAGGAGATGGGCGTTCTTTTTTTCTGCTTCAAATTTTAGATCAACAACAACGTCCAGCCCTTTTGCTGCAATTTGTTCCCTGAAGGCTTCATAAACTTTGCGTGAGCCGTTTGCAACGCAGCCCGTGCCGGCGCAAACAATGATTCTCCTTTTAAGGAGCGCGCTCTTGGCAAGGTACGTATGTTTAATTTCTTCCAGATTAATATGATTAGGCATTGACTGCAGTCTCCTCGTTTTGTTTTATCTCAGAGAGCACGGCAGCAATTTTCTTTGGTGTCATTTCGGCATGCACGTCTTCGTTGATGACAACGACAGGAGCAAGTCCGCAGGCACCAAGACACGATACTTTTTCCAGGGTGAAAGTCATGTCATCGGTAGTATTTTTTGACGCAGTCAAACCAAGCGTCTTTTGAATCTCTTCAATAATGGGATTGGAGTTTTTTACATGGCAGGCTGTGCCATCGCAAACTTTGATGACGTATTTGCCTTTTGGTTTCAGGGTGAAGTGGCTGTAAAAGGTAGTGACGCCAAAGACTTTAGCCGGTGGAATGTCCAGCGTTGTGGCAATGTAGGTAAGAATTTTTTCCGGCAGATACCGGTATTCTTCCTGTACCCGGTGAAGGATGGGAATTAAATTGCTTTTATTAAATGAATAGCTTTCAAGAATTTGATAAACTTTTTCAAACTTCCTGAAGTTATCTGTTGACGGGTAAGATGTTGTCTCCAACATTTGGCTGTTCTCCGCTCATAATATTGTCGTGAGTAAATGACTCCCTCAGCCGTGAGGTCAACACCGCAAGACTTTGGGCTAATTGTATGTTTTCGACAATAATATTCTCGGGTACCTTAAGATGAACGGGAGCAAAATTCCAAATTGCCAATATGCCGCCTTGAATAAGCAATTCCGCGGTTTGCTGTGCGCTTTCAGCAGGGACAGAGATCACACCAATGTGTATCTTCATCCGCTCGGCAAGGTCAGGGAGTTTATCAAGCGGCAGGACAGTAATTCCATGAATTTCGGTATCCCATTTGGCCGGGTCGGCATCAAATGCAGCAATTATGTTAAGTCCATGTTTTTTGAACCTTTCATAGCCCAATAGGGCGCTGCCCAGGTTGCCGGCTCCTATCAGAAATGCATCGGTGACATTGTTCCAGTTTAAGAATGTTTCAATAGCAGTAATTAATTCAGTAATGACAAAGCCGGTTTTTGGTTTCCCAATTATTCCGGTATATTCAATATCTTTTCTAACCTGCGTTGGATCCAGGACAATCTCATTGGCAATGGTTGTGCTCGAAACCAGTTCAATTCCTTTATTCTGCAGGGCTTGCAAAACCGGGAGATAGCGTACTAATCGTCTTAGTGTAGGTTCCGGAGTAAACCGTATTTTCTTATTGTCCATCATAAATCATATCGAGAAAATTATATCGAGAAAAAATTCACGATTCAAAATTATAAGATTTGCGATTAAAAGTCAATAGAATAGAGAAAAATTTCTCGATTAGATCGAAAAAGCTCGATTTTGCTGCATTTATGAAGAGTTAAGGGCAATATTTGTGCTTTTAGGTAGTATTTACGAACGTTCTCTTCAACAACAGTTTTATGGCCGTTTTGCTTACTGACTTGCTATTGGGGGAAAAGATAGTAAAAAGCAAGCTTTGAGGCTCAAAATGTTGAGCCTCGGTAAATTCTACGCTATCCAAACCCTTCCGGGTTGTTTTCTACATCTCCAGCTTTTGACCATGAGTTATGTAATACTCCAGAAGCTGGTTGATCGATTTAAGCTTTTGTGAGATCGCCCCGGCATCGAATTCTACAAAAACCCGATTTCCTTCCTCATTTAAACTGACGGAGGAAAGACTCCAGAGCCATGTGCTTTTTGACCGATCGTCTTTAATCAGAGATATATCCAATAATGAAACAGCATTTGTGCCAAACCGGGTATACTGGATTTCCCTCGGGAAATTGTAGCGCGTACAAATCCAGGTCTCTTTGCCGAACGGTTCCGTATCGGTGATAAAGACGCACAGTTTTTCGGCCACACCCGATTCAGATTGTACCATTTCACATTTCCAGGTGCTGATCCAGTCGTATTCCCGAACCGGGCACAACAAAGGAAACACGATATCGGCAGGTGCTGAAATTTCTGCTTCAAATGAACCGGAAATTTTGGTTGATTTAAGTGACGTGTCATGATCCATATTTTGCATAAATATCCTCGTATTTAGTAAAATACCAAATTGAGGAATTTCAATGCAGTTCCCATTTACTTATGTAAATAAATTTAGACCGGTGCACAATTATTTTGCAGTGAAATGTTTTTAGGGATCAGCCTTTGGCCAGTTTATGTCTGATGCGGCTAAGTTGTGTGGTGGAAATGCCGAGATAATTGGCGATATGATAATGCGGAATTTTGTTAATAAGATTTGGGTACTCACTGAGAAAAGATAAATAACGTCCCTTGGCATCGAGTCGGAGGTATTGTGTCAACCGGTGCTGAATGCGTTGATGCGCGGCAGATAAATAGCTATTTAAGAAAGATTTTAATTTCTGGTTGGTTTCCAGGAAATCAATCACTTTGTAAAAGTCAGCCACAAGAATTATTGAAGGAGTGATGCATTGGATATTTACATCACTTATTTTTTCGGGCATAAAACTGCCCATGACGAAACTGCCTTCATCATGTAAAACAATATTGTATTCTTCGCCTACAAGATCAGTAGTAAAAATCCTAATAATGCCTTTCGTCAGGAATCCGATTTTTTCTACAGGCTGACCCTGGCAGAGAAAGTAATCATCCGGAGAAAATTCCTGTTGTGTAAAGAGGCTGGTGAAGTCCGTCGCCAATTGTAAGTTTGAGTCGACAGACCTATATACGAATTGTGTCAGTTGAGTCGGGTTGTCCATTAAACTGTGTTTAGTGTATATTAATTCAGGAAAGAAAGATAAACTAAAATCAGGAGAATAGTAAATTCGAGGATATCCAAGTTAATTTTGATCAAAGTTGAACTTTTATTGCGGGGCACAAGATTTTGCGCCCCTACGTAATTTTGAGTATCTGCGAAATTCTTAACCTATGATAAATCACCGGGATTAGGATAACTTTGGTTCCGAGCCGGTCTGTTTCAATTTAACTAATTTCCCCTTTGCTTCGATAATAGTGCTAGGAAAGTATGCCCATAAAAGCAGACTGACAAATCCACCCGACGTCCATTAATTTCCACCGGGTGGGTCTGCACATGATTCAAGTGATCATTGGTGCAAAAAAATCCCAATACATGAAAAACCAATTTGAGTAGACGCATTTATTTGTTTCTCCTAAACGTTCTACGCGTGTAAGGTTTAATGAAAGTTACTTAAATGGGTTTACAGTTCTATTGCAAAAAATATGAACTGAAGTTGCCGCAATGAAGCTGGTGAAACCTCACCATGATGAATATGATTAGTAAGTTAAGACAACGTGTAACAACAGAAAAGGTACCTATGGATTGGTTTAGAAACCTCAGTATCGCAAAAAAGCTCCAATACAGCTATGCAGCTATTCTGCTCATGCTCTTTTTTACCGGACTTTTTTCCATTCAAAAATTATCAAGTATAAACGACCGTGCAAGTGATTTAGATGCTAATATAAGTCAAAGTATCAAGTACACGGAAAAACTGGCAATAGACATCGGGAAAATCCGCAGGAAAGAATTTGTCATTTTGCTCCCAACTACCGCAGAAGAAATTGCCAAAAGCGAGAAAGCACTGGTTGAACTTAAGGCCGGGCTTGAGAATGACCGGAAGGCATATGAAAGATTAAACCTTGTGCCCGAAGAACGAAAAATTTATGATGCGTTTGGTGAACTTTGGACACAATACATGGGCGTTCACGATCATTTGTTGTCTCTGGTGCAACAGGGAAGAACGGATGAAGCTGTTGCACTTAACCGGAGTGATTCCAAACGTTTGTTTGATGCAGCGGAAAGCAAATGTTTTCAGCTGGCTGAATTCAATGAAAAAGAGGGGGCAGAAGCAGGAAAATCAATTAGTCAGCTTTACGAAACCTCAAAATGGTTGATACTATTAATGCTTGGAATGAGCAGCGTTCTGGGCATTTTTATTGCCACTTATGTTTCCCGCTATATAAAAACCGGAGTGGGGCAAATTGCTGAAAGAATTGCAAGCCTGACCGGCGTTTGCATGTCCAATCTTGCCAAAGGAAGTGAACAACTGGCAAACGGTGACTTGAATATCAAGATAGTAACCGGGACGAAACCTCTTGAAATCACTTCTTCCGATGAAATTGGTCTGCTGGCGGAAAACATTAATCACGCTATCGTAAGCACTCAAGGGACCATTGCCTCAGTGGAAACCGCCGTTGAGGCCATCCGTGGTACGCTTGCAGAATCACAGATAATTGTACAGGCGGCTGCTGAAGGAAAACTCGGTACACGGGGAAATCCAGATAAATTCAAAGGAAGTTATCGGGAATTAGTAGCCGGACTCAATGATACCATTAATTTTATCGTTGTTCCCATAAAAGAATCCGGTATAGTGCTTACTGAATTATCTCAAGGTGATCTTACCGTTCGTATGAAAGGCGACTATAAGGGAGATTTCCTGAGTATCAAAAACAGTATAAATACGGTGGCAGAGTCGTTGGACTCGGCACTTTCAAAGGTGCAGGAATCGGTTGCTGCCACAGCCAGCGCGGCTACTCAGATTTCCTCAAGCTCCGAAGAAATGGCAGCCGGGGCCTCAGAGCAGAGTTCACAAACAGGTGAAATTGCAAGCGCGGTTGAGGAAATGACCAAGACTATTCTTGAATCGACAAGAAACGCCGGAATTGCCGCGGACCATTCAAAAAAGGCAAGTGACAGCGCCAAGGACGGCGCAAAGAAAATTATTGAAACCAAAAAAGGAATGGAACGCATAGTTGCGTCGACAAAAGAAACCGGCAAGATCATCTTCTCCCTTTCGCAAAAAACCGACCAGATTGGCGAGATTACCCAGGTTATTGATGATATAGCGGATCAGACGAATCTGTTGGCACTAAACGCGGCAATTGAAGCAGCAAGAGCCGGTGAGCAGGGGCGGGGATTTGCCGTTGTTGCGGATGAGGTGAGAAAATTGGCAGAGCGCACTACAAAAGCCACGAAGGAAATTGCAGAAACCATCAAAACGGTTCAAAAAGAAGCCAAAGATGCCGATACTTCAATGGTTGAAGCCGGTGAAGTGGTAAGATCTGGCATGGAGCTTACCGAAGAAGTTGCGAAGGTGCTTGAACAAATACTCGTGATGAATGAACGAGTGGCCGAAACCGTAATACAACTGGCGGCTTCGAGTGAAGAACAATCAGCCACAGCGGAAGAGATAAGTAAAAATATCGAAACTATCAGCACGGTAGTCAGCGAGTCCGCTGCAGGGACCAGTCAAATTGCCAGGGCAGCCGAAGACCTGAACAGGCTGACAGACAATTTGCAGTCACTTGTGCAGCGATTCCGCTTAACCGATGGCCAGGCGGCCCTCACGCACAGTGTACATAAGCCAATGCATGAAAAGAAGCACAAATTCCTTCATCAATAGCACGCCGATATACCGAGGCTGCTCTTGCTGTGTAAGATTGGCAGCATGATGAGAATCAGTAACTTGTAAAACACCTGCCCCATCGCAACCGATGGAGCAGGTGTTGTTATTTTAAGACGGCATATGCGTTACAACAGGTTAAATAATCACTGCAAGACCTAAACTTACCCAATATTTTTTCCGATAATCCTGATGAACTTCAAATTTTTTCAAGGGAATGACTTGACAGAAGTTCGAATACCCCGTCTATTGTACTTAGGGAAATGATGAATTCCAGTGATGGAAATGATACAGACGTAATCAACGGCTTTGTTGTATTACTTAAACGCTTAAGTGAACTATCCGACAGCTCACGCCGCTATGAATTTACTTTTTTTAGATAATAGGTCGAAATTACTTCAAAATCACGAAGGCTCCAGGCTATGAAATGGTTTTATAATTTAAGTATTGCCAAAAAATTGTTTTATGGGTTTTCCGCATTGCTCACCTCAATGATCCTTATCGGTCTGTTTGCTGCAATTGAATTATCCAAAATCAACACCAACGCAGTTGAGCTGGACGGGAATTGGGTTCCCAGCATCAAGTATATGGGTAAACTGGTTTTTGATATAGGAAAAGTGAGAAGAAATGAATTGGTATCCCTGATGTCAATGACACAGGAGGAAGTCATCAAAAATGAGAAGGATCTGGGGAACCTGGAAAAAGTGCTGGCTGATGATAAGGCGGACTACGAAAAAATACTGTCGGGGGAACAGCAAATAATACTCTATAATGAGTTTAATGAATATTGGGTGCAATACCAGGCAATCCGACAGAGCATTATTGCACTGACAAAAGAAAACAGGATGCCGGAGGCGATTGCACTGAATCGCGGTGAGTCCAAGAAAGTATATGATATAGCTGAACAGAAACTGTTTCAGCTCTCCAAACTATGTGAACAGGGAGCCACGGTCTCAGGTGATGAAATTCATCGTTTGACCGGTTCCTCGCAATACTGGATATTTTTGCTTCTGGGTATTAACGTACTGCTGGGAATTATCATTGCGTCCATTGTTTCAAAATATATTAAATCAGGTATCGCTCAGGTAGCTGAACGTATTGAAAGTCTGAGCAACCTTTGTATAAGCAATCTTGCAAAAGGCAGTGAACAATTGGCGGAAGGTGATCTGGCAATTTCGTTTATACAGGGAACCAAACCTCTTGAAATTACAACTTCTGATGAAATAGGAAAGCTTGCCAGGACCATTAATCTGGTGATAAAAAACACCCAGGCCACAATTCGTTCTGTAGAAAAAGCAGTGGACGCTATTCGGGGGACCATTGCGGAATCACAAAAACTGGTAGAAGCAGCCAGTGAAGGAAATCTCAAAACGCGCAGCAATCCGGAAAGTTTCAAGGGCAGTTACCGTGAACTGATCGTTGACCTGAACGCTACACTCAATGCTATTGTCGAACCCATAACTGAATCGGGGGATGTGCTAGCTGAATTATCCAGGGGCGACTTAACAATTAGAATGACGGGAAACTACAAAGGCGATTTTCTCATAATTAAAAACAGCATTAATACGGTTGCTGAGTCCTTGAGCGCTGCACTGGCCCAGGTTGATGAATCGGTGATGGCAACCGCAAGCGCTGCAGCCCAAATATCGTCCAGTTCAGAAGTCCTGGCATCGGGAGCTCAGGAACAAAATGTCCAAACCAACGAAATAGCCGGTGCAGTTGAAGAAATGACCAAGACCATCCTTGAATCAACCAGAAATGCCGGTATAGCAGCAGAACATTCCAAGAGTGCAAGCGACTCAGCTAAAATTGGTGCCAGGAAAATAGAAGAATCAAAGCACGGCATGATCCGGATTGTTAACTCAACCAAGGAAACCGGCAAGATCATTTTTTCGCTAACGCAAAAAACGGATCAGATTGGTGAGATCACCCAGGTTATTGATGATATTGCAGATCAAACCAATTTGCTGGCCTTGAACGCCGCGATTGAAGCCGCGCGGGCCGGAGATCAGGGAAGAGGTTTTGCGGTTGTTGCAGATGAGGTGCGGAAGCTTGCTGAACGAACCACCAAAGCAACAAAAGAAATAGCTGAAACCATTAGAACGGTTCAACGGGAAGCAAAGGAAGCTGACAGAGCAATGGTTGAAGCCGAGGATCTGGTTAAAACGGGAATGGATCTGACAGAAGAAGTTGCAAAAGTGCTGGCCCAAATATTGACCATGAATGAACGTGTAGCTGAAACGGTTATTCAGTTAGCAGCTTCTAGCGAACAGCAGTCGGCTACTGCCGAAGAAATAAGCAAAAATATTGAAACGATTACGACTGTGGTGAGCGAATCAGCAAATGGTACCGGACAGATTGCAAGAGCCGCAGAAGACCTTAACGGACTTACTGATAACCTCCAGGCATTGCTCGGGCAATTCAGGATTGAAAACAATCACCGGGAGAATAATAAATCAGCCAAAGGTTATGATCTGGCAGGTAAGCGTTTGACCGGAATCCAAAACAACTAAATCAGTTTAGCGTTCCACCGGCCGGCTGGATTATTAAATAAATTGCCAGTTGGCAGGGTTAATTGTTTATCGTATTTGATTATTTTAGAGCCGCGAATATAATAACTTATGGTATTCTGCGGCTTTTACATTTATGCAATGGCATAGGTGTTGGGTATGATATTCCTATTCACAAATTTTGAAGTAACTTCCGGCAAGTTGAACTCATGAAATTTATTTCCAATTGTATCATTTTTATTTACACAGTTTTTGCACTTCTGCAATCTGGATGTGGTGGCTCATCAAAAAGTATTAAGCAAACGGGGGCTGCATTTGTGAAGGGTGAAGGGGCTGCTGCATACACGGGTCTCTTTCTTGATTCCGTTGGCATTAGCCGCTTCAGCACGGCTGATTCTTCTTCAAAGCTGTTGGTTAAAGCTACGGCAATTGATATGGTCAAAGTCTCCCCGTCCAATTCTGCGGTTGCAATCGCATACTTTGATTCACTTCAAAACGAAACTTCGTTATATGTCTATTCATTTGGAACGCAGGAATTAACCAGGGTGAAACAAAACAGTGGTTATTTTACGGTGAACCTTATTTGGGACAATGACTCCCTGCTCTATGCCAATTTTTGTGAGACGAAGCAGAGCAAAACCGGAAAGCGGAAAGAAATGATTACCGGGACAACAGAGCTGATAAATGTGGTTAGCAACAAGGTGATACAAAAATCAAAGCCTGTTAAAGGGGCTGTCCTGGAGGCATACATTCAGGGAAAATATCTCGTCTATTCGGATTATGATGGTCTTTATATTCTAGATAAAAATAAAAACAAGCTTGTAAAAACGCTTAAAGGTTTTTCAACGCTGAACATGAAAAGTTGCAGCTTTTCGCCGGATGGGAAAAAGCTATGCTACCTTGAACCTAAAAAGGTTAACGATCAGTATGGTGAGGGTCATTCGCGCAACGAATTGTTCCTTGCAAATTTTGATGGGACGAAAGAAAAGAAGATAATCAGTTTTGAATATGATCCGCAGAATCCGGTTTGGTCAAATGCGAACAGGGTAATTGCCTGTGATGTCATTTCCCTGGACTGGGGAAACCTGAGGAATATAGCCTTATACAATGTTGAAGTAGGCAAAGTATCGTATGATACGGAGGAAGAAAACGGTTTTGTCCCCAGTTTATCAGACTGCCACTGGTCTCCATCCGGGAGCTCATTCATTGTCCGCAAAAAAATCGAAAGTCAATTCTTTCACAAGTTCAGTTATATCATAAAAAATGTGGAAACCGGGATCGGTGCTGAACTGAAGAATGCAAAGGGTGAGGTTGTAGAAGCTGTACAATTGGGAATGCCCGAACAATGGCCGGAAGACAATGTAATACTTTTCAATCATCAGAACCAATCCACTATTTATACCCTGTCAACAAATTCCTACCTGATGTTTCCAGCAGGCAGGAAGATTCTTTGTCTGAAGGAGTTGCAGTAACGCAGCAGCAGTTGGTGAAGTTAAATCTCTATTTCCAGATCTTTGATCTTTCGGTATAAAGTCGAGAGGCCAAGGTTCAGCGATATAGCAGCTTTTTCTTTGTCGTAATTATTCGATTCAAGTGCCCTAAGGATATAGTCTTTTTCAACGCGTTTCATAAATTCATCCAATGAACCGATCTTTTCCGGAAGAGGTATTTCTTTCAAATTCTGCAGCGATTCCGGCAAGTCATGCACGGTGATCAACTCACCACGGGCAAAAATTACCGCACGCTCAATAGCATTTTCCAATTCACGTACTTCACCCTTCCACTCGTGGTTGAGCAAAGCACGGAGGGCGCTGCCGTCGATGCCACGGATGTTCCGCGCCATTTCATGACGGTATTTACTGATAAAGTGGTCCACGAGCAGGGGAATATCTTCGCGACGTTGTTTAAGTGATGGCAGGTTCAATTCAACAACATTCAGGCGGTAATACAAATCTTCACGGAATTTCCCTTTTGCTATTTCGTCCTGAAGATTCCTGTTTGTTGAGGCCACAAAACGAATATTGACGGGGAATGCTGACGTTGACCCGACCGGAACACATTCTCTTTCCTGAATAACCCTCAGCAGTTTTACCTGCAGATTGAGCGGCATTTCGCTCACTTCATCAAGAAAGAGCGTGCCGCCGTCCGCGGCTTTCATATAACCTTCTTTATCCGAGATTGCGCCGGTGAATGCTCCTCGTTTATGACCGAACAATTCGCTCTCAATGAGGTTCTCGGAGATTGCGCCGCAATTAACTGCAAGAAAAGGTTTATTCTTCCGTTTGCTGTGGAAGTGAAGTGCCCGTGCGGCAAGTTCTTTGCCGGTTCCGCTGTTTCCGGTTATCAGAACAGTGCTGTCCGTTTGTGCGACGGTGCTGATCATATCGAACATGGAACGCATTGCAGGGCTCTTGCCAATGATGTTGGAAAAATCATATTTGCGCTGCAGCTCTTTACGCAGCATCTGGTTTTCCAGCAGCAGGCGTTTAAGATCGAAGAGACGGTGAATCTTGATGATCAGTTCGTCAAATTCAATTGGCTTAAGTATGTAGTCGTGTGCTCCGGCCCGTAATGCTTTGATTGCCGTTTCAAGCGATCCATAGGCTGTTATCACTATGAAAGAAACATTGGAGGTAAGCGCTGAAACTTTTTCAAGAAGTTCAGTTCCCTTCATCTGCGGCATTTCAATATCGGTGATAATCAGATCATAATAATTATCGAGGGTTTTTTCGTAAGCAGCTTTTCCATTTTCCGCCTGATCAACCACGAAACCTTCATTGATTAAAACATAGGACAGTGATTCACGGATTATTTCTTCATCATCAACAACAAGAATTTTTTCTGGCATAAGTAAGTACTCTATTAAAAAGATGGATTAACGGGTAAGATAATAATAAATTTGGTCCATTCCCCATAACTGCTTTCGGCTTTAAGTTCGCCCTGAAAGCTTTTGACAATGCCATAACTAACCCAAAGACCAAGACCGGTTCCTTTGCCTTCCATCTTTGTAGTAAAGAAGGGTTCAAATATTTTACCAAGGTTGTCCGCATGTACACCGGGCCCATTATCCTCAAATGTTACGATGTAGGAATCATCCCGGAATGTGGTGGTGGCTTTAATAAAAGATTTTGGTGAATTTGGTTGTTGGGCACGTTTTTCAAGAATGGCATCGACGGCATTGATAAGGATGTTCACAAAAACCTGCTGCATCTGGTCAGCTACCAGTGGAAGCGGTGAAAGGGAATCATCGAGTTCGGTTAAAAAGTCAATGTCTTTTGCCTTTTTTCCCACTTGTACAATTTCAATTGATTCACGAACATTTTCATTGATATCAGTCAATCGCAATTCATAATTTGACGGACGGGAAAAGTCAACCAGATCCCTGATGATCTTGGAAATGCGGGTAATTTGCTTTTTGACAAGTTCAAGTTTCTCCTTGATGAAAACATCCTGGGTTTGACGTTGAATGATCTGAACAAGTGCTGAAATGGAAGCCAGAGGATTTCCCACCTCATGTGCCACGCCTGCGGCAAGGGTTCCGATGCTTTCCATTTTCTGCGTATGGATCAACTGTTTTTCAAGGTTTCTTCTTTCGGTCAGATCTCGGTGAATGCCGAAGTACCCGATAACGTTGTTATCGTAATTCAATATCGGGGATATGAGCAATTGCGTATAGAAAGGGTCGCCATTTTTCTTTTTATTTTCTACTTCTCCCACCCAGACTTTCCCGCTGGAAATGGTCTGCCACATGTTATCCCAAAATTTCCTGGAAAGTTTTTTCCCACTGAATATCCGTGGGTCATTCCCCAGTAACTCTTTGGAAGTGTAACCGCTGGCCTTTTCAAATGCTGGGTTAACATAGACCATTTTGCCATTTAAGTCGGTTATCTGGAGCGGGTTAACAGTGTTCTGCGCCACAAAATAGAATCGGAGAAGGTCAATCTCCTTCCGTTTTGCCTCTGTGATGTCTTTGATTATAAGGAGATATGTTTTCTGTGCTTTTTTGCTTTTGGCGGTCTCGTTAATAGACAGGTAAATTCTCACATCTATGATAGCATCTTCCCGGAGCAGCAGTTTGCATTCAACGGTATTGCTGGCTTTTTTTAGGGAATAGCTAAACAGGGCGTGTTCAAACTTCAATAATGAGGCCTCGTGAAGGAGGGTCTCAAATTTTTGGTTCAACAACCAATCTTTGGCTTTATCGGATTGAGACAGAAACGATTGATTGACATCAATAACATATCCGTCTTCGGAAATGATAAAACAATAATCCGGAAATTGGTCCAGTGCACGGAAAGAAATTTCTGTGGAAATTTTCACGTTAATCTGTTTAATTGAAAAAAGTTTGCATAGTAACCTTCAAAAGTACGAAATAAATTCTCAGATGAAAAGCTCAGGCGCCGGATACGCGGTAATTTTGCGCTCCTTTGCAGCTTTGCGTCACACCAAAACCACGGTAGTGATTTTTTGCGCAAAAACAACGTTTCTAATCTTGCCTTTCCCCAAATGTGTTTGGAAAATGCCGTGAAAAATGCGAAATTCTGTTAAATTTATTGGCTAATTCCCGTAAATTGAATTCCGTAATTTGTATAAACCGTACCAAGGAAATATTTCTCTAATTATTTAGATTGAACGAAAATGAAAATATGTTACATATTCTTAGTAACGCTCATTCTGGCCGTTACCGGTTACTCACAAGCTCTGTATCAGGGGCCTGCACAAGGAACTGTGGCGAGTGGGGTCAGCGTAAACACTAACTCGTTTCTGGAGTCTTCGATGCCTATTCGAACTGATCCACGAGTGCATAACAAAGTGCAGTTTGTTTCTACACCAGACTACCTCCCCGTTTCTGCTCTGCAAAAGGTGAGAGAACAAGTTACTCTTATTGATCAAAGCACCCAGGGAAAGGATGTAGCCGGAGGTGACAACATCATGGTAAACAGTTTTGAAGGAATTACCCAAGGGAATTCAATTCCTCCCGACCCTTATCTTGCTGTTGGCCCTCAGCATATTATCGGAACAGTGAATACGTCGTTTGCTATTTGGGATAAAAAAGGCAATAAACTGAAGACCATTGATGCTGCAAATTGGTATTCTACTGCGCTTGCCGGTGTGTCCCCCTTTGATCCGAAAGTAAGTTATGATCAGATCAGCAAGCGTTGGGTTATGGTTTGGCTCGATCAGGCGCAAAGCCCGAGCCCGGAACGTGGCAATATTCTTGTTTCTGTATCTAAGGATTCAAGCGCTGTTGGTCAGTGGTACAACTATGTTTTTTCCGCCATGGTTAACGGGTCAACGCCGGTTTCCACATGGCTGGATTATCAGGGTGTTGGATATGACAGCAACGCTATCTATATAACCGGACAACAATGGGATTTCAGTTCACCTAACGCTTTTCAATATTGCAAAATTAAAATCATTCCCAAAGCTGATCTGTATGCAAATACGGGCGGTGCAGTGAACTATTTTGATCTTTGGGATATTCGTTATCCTCAAAGCCTTGGTACACAAATTTTTGGCATTCGTCCGGCACGCATGCATTCAGGAGCAAACGAGTTTTATTTGTTGCAAATGAATTCAAACGGGGCCAATTATGTAGCGGTTTATAAAATAAAAAACCCGACAACAAGCCCTACCATGACCGGTGTAAAAGTTCCTATGACGTCATATTATGTGGCTCCGACCGCGAACCAGCTTGGTGGTGGTTCACCGGCTTTGGAAAGTGGCGGCAGCTCACTGCGAAATGAACCTGTGTATAGGGATGGGAAATTATATGCAGTGCACGCGATAATGAACCCCAGTGCTTCAAACTATTCAGCCGTTCATTATTTCAGCATTGACGTAAACTCCAATACGGTGAGCGAAGACTATTCATATGGGGCTGCGGGCTATTTCTATTTTTATCCCGCATTGACTGTAGATAAAAGCAATAATGTGGGGCTGACCTATAGCCGTTCCGGCGATGGTGAATATGCCGGTGCCTTCTATGCATCCAAAAAAGCTGGTGCCACCACTATCAGCCCTTCCCGCTTAATTAAAGCCGGACTAGGAAACTATGTGGTTACCTATGGCGGAACGAGAAACCGCTGGGGTGATTATATGGGCGCCTGGACTGACCCAACCAATGAACAGGATATGTGGTTTATGACTGAATTTGCGACCGCCTCAAATACATGGTCTACTTTTTTGGCGCAAGTGAGGGTTACTCCTTATGATGGCGTTAATTTTAAGGTTGTTAATGACAAGGTGCAATTCAAGCCAGTGGAAGTAGGGTTTGCCAGCGACACGCTTACCGGAACGTTGATTAATACAGGAAGTGTTGCTCTGACTGTAGACAGTATCAAATTTAGCCGGTCTGAGTTTAAGTTGGTAAATCCACCAACATTTCCAGTTAGCTTCAATACATTTGATTCGTTACTGTTGAAAATTAAATTCGTTCCGGCTGATTACAGTCAGGTGGCTGATACCGTGCTGTTGTATACTAATTCCGGTTTATATAAAACCATTCCAGTAGCAGCTAAAGGCTATATTATTTCCGGAGTTCAGGGAAAAACCATATATACAGTGTCCTCCACCGGAAATATCCATATATTGGATAAAGCCGCTGGTACTGCAACTCAAACCAATCCTTCCGGGTATTTATCATTGAGTGGTTTGGCAATACAACCTAAGACAAAGCTGGCGTACGCATTCAGAATCAATGAAAACCTAACAACAGACCTTCTCCGTGTTAATGGTCCCAACGGCGAAGCTTTTGCCTATACAACATTGCCCCTCACGGGTGTCAACTCCATCGCTTTTGATACTACTGGTCTCCTCTATATTGCCGTTAAGACCGGTGGCTTATATACCTTCAATACCGCAACCAAAGCGCTGCAGTACAAGGATTCCATTAAAGCGCAGATCACTTCGATCGCTATCAATCCTGCAGACAATCAGATGTGGGGCTCTGTGCTCAAAATTGTCGGTACAGGAAAAGACAGAATATTTAAGATTAATAAAGAGACCGGTGACACCACAAATGTTGGCAATACCGGATTTAACGTGGTTACCGCAGGCCTTGCATTTGATGAGCAAGGGTCATTATATGGATTGAAAGCATCCAGTGCACAGCCGAGCGATTTAATTAAAATTGATGTTTCGACAGGTGCAGGAACACTGATTGGTTCAACGGGTAAAACCGGGCTTCTCGGACTTGCCTATGAAGGAAGTTCACTTTCAGGAATTATCAACGAAGGAAAGGTTACTCCACGTTCCTTCACGTTGGCGCAGAATTATCCTAATCCGTTTAATCCTACTACCACTATTTCTTTCGGTGTTCCAGCAGAAGCATTCATTGAATTGTCTGTATTCAACATTCTGGGCGAAAAAGTTGCAGAAATATTTAACGGTATGAAAAGTGCCGGCACTCATTCATTTGTTTGGGATGCCGCATCGTCCCGTTATTCGAGCGGAGTGTATTTTTATCAGCTGAAGGCACGCACCGCAAAAGGTGAGTTCTCAGAAATTAAGAAGATGACCTTACTGAAATAAGGCCACTAATTCAGTTTATTGGTGATAATCCTGACGTGGAATGAATAATAACCAAGGTTAAACGTCGGGAAAAATTGGATTTTGTTTTAAGTAGAGGCTGCCTCAACAGGGGGCAGCCTTTTTCTTTCCCTACTGTCTACAATACATCTTCTTCAGTCTCTTCAACGTGGCCGTGAGAGTATTTCGCTTTCTTCTTCCAATACCAGTAAAACGGCAAACCCGAGGCAATAAGCAATGCGCCCATCATCGAATTCTGGAAATCCGAAATGACTGAATTGACCAAAAAGCAGAGGGAAAACACCACAAAAATGAGCGGCACCCAGGGATAGCCCCATACTTTGTATGGGCGATGAGCATCCTTATATTTTTTGCGGAGAATGAACACACCAGCAGCGCCGAGCATATAGAACAGCCAGGCAGCAAAGATCACGTAATCGGTTATAGTGTCGAATGAGCCCGAGAGGACCAATACTGCGGACCAGACGCCCTGCACCACGAGTGAGATATGTGGAGTTCTGTATTTAGGATGTACTTTACCGAGTGAAAGGAAAAACATTTTTGACTTTGCCATCGCGTATTGTACCCGGGCAGATGCCAATACACTTCCATTAAGAGCTCCAAACGATGAGACAATAACTGCAAGAGCTATGATGGTTCCTCCGGTTGAGCCAAAAATTCGTTCGGCTGCCGAGGCTGCGACCAGCGGTAAATCTTTCATTTGCTCGACGGGAAATATATAGAGGAATGCCACGTTCATCAGAACGTAAACCACCATTACAATGGCGGTTCCATAAAGAAGTGAGAGAGGAACATTTTTTTGCGGGTTTTTAACTTCTCCCGCTACAAACGTTCCGTTATTCCAGCCGTCATATGCCCAGAAGGCCCCCGCGAGAGCAAGCCCAATGGCAGAGATGATATTCCCGCCTTCGTGTGGGAAGGCAAAACCGTTTGAGAGATTGTGAACGGAACCATGTCCGAAGAAAAGTAAAAGAAACGATAATGCTATGATGGAGGCAATCTTTATCCAGGTGACAACGGTCTGCACGGCGCCGCCAAAAATTACACCGATGTAATTAACACCGGTCAGAAATATTATCGAGATAATTGCAATTGATTTTACACCAAATTCGGCAAAGGGACTGATTGGGCCGACAAGGGGAATGTGAAGAGTGAAGTTGCCCAGCCCAAAAGGAGCATCAGGAAGTGAGAAAAAATAGTTACAGTATTTGGCAAATCCATATGCCATGGCTGCCTGGCTCCCAGTCTGAATAACAGAGAGTATTGACCAGCCGTAAATATAGGCAACAAACTCACCATACATTTTCTGAAAATATACATATTGGCCCCCGGTTGCATCAATGAACCCGGCTATTTCCGCATTCACCAACGCGCCTATGAAAGTTATTATGCCCGCAACCACCCAGACCAAGATGAGCAACTCAGGGGAGTAGACCTGTCCGGCCATTGAAGCCGGTTTGAGAAATATCCCGGTTCCGATCATAGACCCCGCCACAAGCATGGTTGCCGCATTCAAGCCGAGTCCGCGCACTAATTCGTCTTTTTTCATCTTACTCAATATAAGTGAGAGTTTAAAGGGAGAGGTCTCTGCATAAGAAGCAATTGCAGTGTATCCCGTTGCTTTAAGTTATCAAATAAAATGGAATATGACAAAATAATTCAATTATATGATCCAGCTTTTACAATATGCAGCCCGCCGGGACGTGTCAGACGTTCTTCTGAAATGCCTACCGCATAGCACCTGCGGAATTAAAGTCAGGGTTCAGCATTCCCAACGTATTGAGGAAGGAAAACTGTTGGAGTGAATCATTTATTCATATCTGAGTGCGTCAATAGGGTTAAGCGCGGCAGCTTTTCTGGCCGGATAAAATCCAAAAAACACTCCGATGCCACCCGCAAATCCAAAAGCTATCAAGATGATCTGCGGATCGATATATGCGGTTTGTTCCGTGTAGTTGTTGAGTATATAGGTGATCAGGAAGGAAAGCAATACACCAATGGTTCCACCGGCAAAACTTAATCCGATTGCCTCTGCGAGAAATTGAGTCAGAATATCTGAACTCTTTGCTCCAACAGATAACCTGATCCCAATTTCGCGTGTCCGTTCAGTTACCGATACGAGCATAATATTCATAATTCCGATACCACCTACAATTAGGGAAACACCCGCCACAGAAGCCAGCAGATAGGTCAGCACACGAGAGGTTTCGGTTGCTGCTTCGGCCAGGTCGGATTGGTCCTTTATGGTGAAGTCATCGTCTTCACCCTTGTTAAGCTTATGTGCTTCACGCATGATGGTTTTTAGTTCAGCTTGTGCGGCCTCATTCTTCTCGCTTGAAATGGCGCTCACCTGAATGGAGCTGATGAACCTGCCGCCGGAGAGGCGGTCGAGAACAGTGCGGGAAGGAGCAAGCACGATGTCGTCGTTGCTTGTGCCAACTGCAGTCTGGCCCTTTGATTTCAATACACCTATCACCTTGAACGGAATATTGCGGATGCGTATCTGCTTTCCTATCGGGTCAATGGAAGGAAATAAATTCTTCACGATTTCCGAACCAAGAAGACAAACTTTTGCGCGTGCCTGGACATCCCGGTCGGTAAAAAATTCGCCGCTTTCCAGTGCCCAGGTGCGGATTGAAAGGTAGTCCGGTGAAACGCCCTGAATTTGTGTGAAACAGTTACCCACACCGCCGATAACCTGTCCACCTGAACGAACCAGAGGGGAGACCCCTTTTATGAGAGTGGCTTCATTTTTAATCTTGGTAATGTCATCAAGGGTGAATTTGTTAAATGAGCCAGAGGCCCCCCGAACACCGCTGCTATTGGAAACTCCGGGCGTGATAATGATCAGGTTGGAGCCGAGTGACGCAATTTGCTGTTCAACCTTTTGCTGTGAACCGTTTCCGATGGCCACCATTACAATGACAGCCGATACGCCGATTATTATTCCCAGCGCGGTGAGCATACTTCTCATTCTTGATTTAACAATGCTCCGCGCGGCCATTGTAATGACTGTTTTTATGCGCATGGTGTTGCTTCCCTGTTCAATGGTTTGCCGGCTTCAGACCCGAATTTCTGCAGCTCGTGTGATGCAATCAATCGGGTGCTGATAATAGAGTCCTGAATGATCCTTCCATCGCGCATTTCTACAATGCGTTTGGCAAAGGAGGCAAAATCTCTTTCGTGGGTGACCATAACGATGGTGATGCCTTCTTCATTTAATTTTTGAAAGAGTTCAAATACCTCAACTGATGTTTTACTATCCAGATTTCCGGTCGGTTCATCTGCGAGGATAAGCGCAGGTTCATTCACCAACGCTCGGGCAATTGCCACGCGTTGTTGCTGTCCACCTGAGAGCTGGTTTGGAAAGTGTTCTATCCGGTCTGCCAGTCCAACCCGTTGCAAGGCATCGATGGCCCGCTTTTTCTGCTCGGAAGCTTTCTTCATTTTAGAGTACATTAGTGGCAGTTCAACATTCTCCAGTGCGGTTGTCCGATGGAGCAAGTTAAAACCTTGAAATACAAATCCGATTTTTTGATTCCTGATATAGGCATATTCGTTTTTAGAGAAATTGCTCGTGTTGTTCCCGTCCAGAAAATAATCACCGTTCGTCGGCATATCGAGACATCCTAAAAGGTTCATTAGTGTTGATTTCCCGGATCCGGATGCTCCCATGATAGCAACGAACTCACCTCTGGCTATGCTCAGTGAGACTGTTTGCAGTGCCGGTACTTCGATTTCGCCAACTTTATATGTTTTTGAAAGCGCGATGGTCTGTATTATATATTTTTCCATGCTGTTGTCTTTATCAGTCTCTTACATCATCGGTGGTGGAGGCATATTCTGCTGAGCGGCATTAGTAGTCTTGGTGCTCTTTTCTGAAGACGAACCGGAGGATTCCTGCGTTCCGGTGATTACTTTCATTCCTTCCTTTAGTTCCGGGGCCATAACTATTTCAGTGTTTTTACCGTCGGTAAGTCCGGTTACAACAGGCACCATTTTAAGATTTCCGTTTGCATCCAGATAATATATGTTGAGCATGTTTGAGCTTTTTGCGTCTTTCTTTGGTCCGTTTTCTGTGAATGCTGGGGGTGAAACGAATCCGGCCGGAGGTGTTCCGCCAGCACCTTGATTGATCTTATTCATACTGCCGTCGGGCATTGTGGTAAAATCCTTCAGCATGTTTTTGCGGATTTCTTCCTGCTGAGCAGTTGTTGGCTCGAATCTGAAGGCAGTATTGGGAACCAGTAACACATTTTCTTTGTGATCAATATAAAAATCAACAGTGGCCGTCATTCCCGGGAGGAGCAATCTATCAGCATTATTCGCGCTAATCACCACCGTATAGTTAACAACGTTAGATGCCACTGTCGATTTAAGACGAATCTGAGTCACTAGACCGTCAAAAGTTCTGTCAGAATAAGTCTGAACGGTAAACTTAACCTGTTGCCCTTCTTTAATTTGCCCGATATCGCTTTCGTCAACACTTGCCATTATCCGCATCGCCGACAGATCCTCGGCAATGGTGAAAATGGTTGGTGCTGACAAGCTTGCTGCAACAGTTTGTCCCTGTTCAACGCTTCTGTTAATAATTCTTCCCGATATGGGGGCGTAGATGTAGGCATAATCAAGATTTGTTTTTGCCCGTTCGAGAGCAAGTTCGCCGCTTTTAAGTGAAGCGTGTGCGGTTTCTGCATCAGTCAGAAATTGTATATAATCAACTTCAGATATGAAGCTTTTTTCATACAGCTTTTTGTTTTTTTCCAAGAGGCTTGCCTTTTGCTTATACTCAGCCCTCAACCGCTCCAGACTTGCCTGAGCGTCACGCACCTGAGCCACCAAATTGACCGTATCAATAACGGCAAGCAACTGACCTTTTTTAACCTCGCTGTTAAAATCAACATACAGCTTCATTATTTTGCCTGATACCTGAGTGCCAACATCGACGGTGGACATTGCTTCAAGAGTTCCTGAACTGGTGATTACTACGCTGATATCACCTTTGGTGATAGCCGAAAGTGTATAATCTGTTTTCTTTGTTGTGGTCCTGAAAAACACAAGCCAGACTGCTGCTGCTGCGACCAGTGCTATGGCGGATAAAATTAAAATCTTTTTTTTCATTCTGATTTCCTGTTTGTGCTCATTACATGAAACCTGTATCACATCAAAACAATTGGGCGCAGTAATCCTTATGACAACCCTATAGGGGCAAGCCGAAAAAAGCCAAATTTCGCTTTAATGCAGATGAAGTGATCCCGGGCCCAAATCAGATTGGTAACAAGCCAGATACAGGTTCTCTTTTACGAAGCATACCGGATGTTTTCTGGAGTGCTTAGGTATCTTCAAAAACACAGCACAGAAAAGCGATAACGATCCGGTTTTACGTCACTTTATACTTGGACAATTCCATTGAAGCTTTTATTCCAGAGAAATGGGAGTTAATGGGAAATTAGTTCTGTGGAGTGGGGTATGGGGATGTGTAAGAAAAAGAAAAGCCCCGCGTTTACCGCAGGGCTTTGTAAGTTTTATCAAAGTATAGACGTAAATCCTACTTTTCAGAATTTCAGATCAATATCTGTAATATTCCGGTTTATAAGGACCGTCAACACTTACGCCGATGTACTTGGCCTGTTTTTCATTCAGGACATCAAGTTCAACATGCAGTTTTGGAAGGTGCAGACGTGCAACTTCTTCGTCCAAATGCTTGGGGAGGGTGTATACTTTATTCTCATACTTAGAAGTATTCTGCCAAAGTTCCAACTGAGCCAACACCTGGTTGGTGAAAGAGTTTGACATGACGAAGGATGGATGTCCCATTGCACATCCGAGGTTCACAAGGCGCCCCTCAGCAAGCACAATGATGTCATTGCCATTGATCGTATACTTATCAACCTGTGGTTTAATGGTTTCTTTGGTGTGGCCATAATTTTCATTCAACCACGCCATGTCGATTTCGTTGTCAAAGTGACCAATGTTACAAACAACGGTGTTATGCTTCATAGCCAGGAAGTGCTCAGCACGAACTATGTCACAGTTACCGGTTGTGGTTACCACTATATCACATTCGGGAATGGCATTGATAAGCTTTTTAACTTCGTATGCTTCCATTGCTGCCTGAAGCGCGCAAATCGGATCGATCTCGGTGACCATAACCCGAACACCGGCATGGCGCAATGATTCAGAAGAACCTTTACCGACATCGCCATATCCGCAGACAACAGCAACTTTGCCGGCCATCATCAGGTCAGTTGCGCGGCGTAATGCGTCAACCAGGGATTCGCGGCAGCCATATTTGTTGTCAAATTTGGATTTTGTCACGGAATCGTTGACGTTAAATGCGGGTATAGGAAGCGTTCCCTTGGCAACGCGCTCATAGAGGCGGTGCACACCCGTTGTCGTTTCTTCTGATAATCCGCGGATTCCTTTAACCAATTCAGGATATTTGTCGAGGACCATGTTGGTCAAATCACCACCATCGTCAAGGATCATATTCAAAGGCAGGTTATCTTTGCCGAAGAACAAGGTTTGTTCGATACACCAGTCAGCTTCTTCAAGGGTTTCGCCTTTCCATGCATACACCGGAACGCCGGCTGCTGCAATGGCTGCTGCTGCATGGTCTTGTGTTGAAAAGATGTTACACGATGACCACTGTACGTCAGCGCCTAATTCAACCAGGGTTTCGATAAGAACTGCTGTTTGTATGGTCATATGCAGGCATCCGGCAATGCGTGCTCCTTTAAGCGGCTTGCTTTCGCGATACCGCTCGCGCAGTGTCATTAAACCGGGCATCTCTGCTTCTGCAAGGATTATTTCTTTTCTGCCAAATGCTGCCAGATCTATATCTTTAACTTTATAAGGAAGTTTCTTTACAGAAGCTCCTGTTACTGAATTACTCATTTTTTGCCTTTACTTACTAATTATTTCTTAAGGTACTTCTGAAACATAGGAACGAGGTCAAATTGTTCCCAAGTGAAGTCTTTATCGTTACGACCAAAATGTCCGTACGCGGTCGTTTTCTGGTATATCGGGCGACGTAATTTCAGTCGTTCAATAATACCTTTAGGAGTCAAATCGACTTCTTTCAGTACAATGGCGGCCAGTTCTTTATCGCCGAGTTTTCCGGTGCCATTGGTCTCAATGAAAATGGAGACCGGTTGCGCAACGCCGATGGCGTATGCCAACTGAACAAGGCATTCTTTTGCGAGACCCGCTTTGACAATGTTTTTTGCGATATGGCGTGCGGCATAGGTTGCACTTCTGTCAACTTTTGAAGGATCTTTTCCAGAGAAGGCTCCGCCACCGTGAGCGGCCCATCCGCCGTAGGTATCAACAATAATTTTTCTGCCGGTAAGTCCTGTGTCGCCGTGAGGTCCGCCAATTTCAAATCGTCCGGTTGGGTTCACGTGATATGTTGTTTTCTTTAAGAGCTTTTCCGGGATAACGTGTTTGATGACATGTTTAATGACATCTGCTTTAATTTTCTTTGTGGATACATTGGCATCGTGCTGAGTGGAAACGACAACGGTATCAACGCGGAGTGGATTATTGTTGTCATCATACTCAATGGTAACCTGGGATTTTGCATCCGGGCGGAGATATGGCATAAGCTTAGGACTTTTTTTCCGTATGTCGGTAAGGCGTTTTACCAGTTTGTGAGCGAATACGATAGGCATCGGCATAAGTTCCGGTGTCTGATCGCATGCATAACCAAACATGATTCCCTGATCACCGGCACCACCCGTGTCAACGCCCATCGCGATATCACTGGATTGCGTATGAACTGCAGTTAAAATTCCGCAGGATTCCGCATCGAATTTATATTCGGCTTTGGTGTATCCGATGTTTTTAATGGTGTCACGAGCGATCTGCTGATAGTCAATGACGATGCCCTTTTTGTGGGTAATTTCTCCGCCAATAACGACCAATCCGGTAGTGGCAAAAGTTTCGCATGCTACTCTCGCATTGGGATCTTTTGCCAGAACGGCATCGAGCACGCCATCGGAGATAGCATCACATACTTTATCTGGATGCCCTTCTGAAACGGATTCTGATGTAAATAAGTAAGACATTAGTTCTTTTCCTGATAGTTTATTAATATTTAATAAAATTTAATTTCTGTTGAATCGCCAACGTTTAATCGTTTGAAGGCGCCGAATATCTCTGAGTTGGTTCCAATAATGGTGTCTTGAAGCAGTGAGGTTTGTATTTTGGCAAAATTCCCAACAATTGAATTGCGGATGATACAATCTTCAATTTCTACTCCCTCTCCAAGTGTCGTGTTGGGCCCGATCACCGAGTTTTTGATCAGTGTGCCGTTCGGGATAAACACTGGTGGAATAATGATTACCGAATCCATTTCGGTGTAATGGCCGTCCAGTGACAGAAGATAACTGTTGGTAGAAAGAAGTGTCTCAGGCTTGCCGCAATCATACCAGCCTTCAACCGGGAAGGTGGTGATCTTTTCGCCTGCATCAATCATCAGCTGCAATGCATCTGTTAGTTGAAACTCTCCTTTTGTTCTGATATCCTTATTGATCAGTGTTTGCAGGCTGGTTGTAAATAAGGCGCGATTGGTGATATAATACAGGCCGACCAAAGCCAGGTTTGAGACAAACTCTTGCGGCTTTTCAACCAATTTTTCAATAAACTCGTTTTTCATTATGGCAACGCCAAAACGCCGGGGGTCATCAACATATTTTACGCCCAAGGCAGTATGCTTTTGTTTAAACAATTCTTTCAAATTGACATCAAAAATGGTATCACCGAGGATGATAACAAGTTCTTCCTCGTCGAACGTAGGAATCGCAGTGTAGATAGCGTGCCCCAGTCCTTCCGCAGTGCTTTGTTCGACGTAATCAGCAATTATGAGGGGGAATTCTTTGGAGATATAATCGCGGACCATTTCGCCAAGGTGTCCAAGAACAAAAGTAAATTTTTTAACACCTTCATTTTGCACCTTATCAATAATATGCCCCAAGATAGGTTTTCCACCAACATTCAAAAGCACTTTTGGCAGTGTATGAGTGTGTGGTTTTAATCGGCTTCCTAAGCCAGCTACTGGAATAATTGCTCTCATTTGATCCAAATTTATTTAACCATATAAATTAGGCAAATTCCCAATAACTAACAAAGTGCAAAGAGAAATGTCTCAAGGGGTGTTTGCTGTGGAAAAGATGTGTGGTGCGGGGTTAACCGGTGGTTTAAGCACCGTCTAAAAAGTAAAAGACCACAAGAGATAATCCAATATTAATATTGTCGCAGCCGATAATACAAATGATCTGATTGTCGCCTGACCAACACCTTCGGCGCCACCTTCAGTACGCAAACCAATATGACAGCCCAGAAGTGAAGTAACACCGCCGAAGAATACGGTTTTAATCAGTCCATAGAAGAAGTCATTCAGGAGGAAATATCGTTTTACGCTTTGAAAGAAAACAGCATAGGAAACGCCAAGGAAAAAATTGGAGACAATATAGGCGCCCAGAATTGCAATAAAATTGGCGAAGATGAGTATAAGGGGCAGCATTATTACGGCAGCCACAAAACGCGGCATTGCCAGATAGCGAATGGGACTAATTGCCATGGTTTCAAGTGCATCAATTTGTTCGGTAACTGACATGGTTCCCAATTCAGCGGCAATTGATGCCCCAACACGTCCGGCAATTACGATTCCCGTTAAAACCGGGCCCAATTCAGTGATTACAGCTCTGGTGGTTGCGCCTCCAAGGAAGGAAAGGGGCGCCAGCCCTTTAAGTTGATATGCCGCCTGCCAGGCAGAAACCGCTCCGGTGAAAATGGAGATGATCAGAACGAGGGGGAGAGAATTAACACCGATATGCTCCATCTGGTACAGCACAAGCCTTCTGCTCCGCGGAATACTGGGGATATACCGTATGATGCCGAAAAGCAATTTGGAAACCTGACCAATCTCCTGAATGGTGCTGAGGGTTTTCTTGCCAATTCTTTGAAAAAAGCTGGATATCAATTGTTACTCATGATTAATAAGCAAAAATAGTAAAAATAAATATTTTCTTCCTTGTGTTTTTTATGATAATTTTAGATTTGGATAGTAATTCAAAGATTTTACATGGAACAAACCGGTACCCAAGTGCATCAAGTACCAAAAGAAGCAGGGATATATATTCATATTCCTTTTTGCGAGCATAAATGCATCTATTGTGATTTTTATTCTGTTATTACCACAGAAAAAGTACGTGAATATATTGATGCATTACTTCTGGAATTTGCAGCATATGAGGCTCCGTATGCAAAATCGCACCATTTCTCCTCCATATTTTTCGGTGGGGGCACTCCTTCATCGCTTCCGCCTGAAATTATCGGGGAAATAATCCAGGCGCTCTACCATAGGTTCTCCTTCACCGATGATGTAGAAATAACGATGGAAACAAATCCCGGAACAGTAAATGATGAGAAGTTGAAACAGTTCAGAGCTGTGGGTATTAACCGGATAAGCGTGGGTATACAATCGTTTGACGATAAAGACCTGGCTTTTCTTACGCGCATACATGACGCTCAGACTGCCATTACAACTGTTCACTCCCTCGTAACGGCAGGTTTTGACAACATTTCCATCGATCTGATATTTAACCTTCCTGGACAAACCAGGGAAGCGTGGACAAAGAATTTAGTCCAGGCGTCGAAATTGCCGGTCAAGCATATATCCGCATATAGCCTAATACTGGAGCGGGGGACTATATTAAACAAGATGGTGTTGGACAAAAAGGTGGTTATCAGTGATGCCGATTTTGATGCTGATCTTTACGAGATCACTATGGACCATTTTATCAGTCACGGGCTCACGCAGTATGAGGTTTCAAATTTTTGTGTCCCTGGTTTTGAATGCCGGCACAACAATCATTACTGGCAGTATCGCGATTATCTTAGTTTTGGCACCTCATCGCACTCGTTTATGAATGGCAAGCGATGGTGGAATATTTCCTCACTTACTTTCTATCTTCTTTCCATGCAACAACATGGTCATGCGCGGGCGGGTGAGGAATTGTTGACGGTTGACCAAATGCATGACGAATATGTGATGCTTGCCTTCAGGAGTGCAGGACTCAATAGAAGAGAATATGAATCGCGGTTCGGCAACAGGTGGCTGACCAAAACCGAAAATGAGCTAACAACATTAATCCGGAATGGTTACTTAAAGGAAGAGGGTGGGGTTATTCGAATGCTGCCAAAGGGATATGTGATCTGTGATGAAATTATCAAGAAACTGTTATAAGTCAGTACATGAAAAATTCTTCATACAAAACTATTCAACAATCGGCTGATGCAACAATTAAGGAAAAAGGTTCTTCCTTTATTGGCGAGGCATATCCAATAAGTTCAGTGGAGGAATTCCAGCATCTGCTTTCCGGCAGCAAAAAAAAATATTACGATGCCACGCATCATTGCTATGCGTTCAGATTGGCTTCCGGCTATGAAAAATATTCCGATGATGGCGAGCCATCAGGATCGGCCGGTGTCCGGATTATGAACGCACTTGTATATCACCAGCTTATCGATGTTGCCATTATTGTAATCCGTTATTTTGGGGGCACAAAACTGGGAGTTGGGCCGTTGGGTATTGCCTATAGCCAGGCGGCTATGGCCTGTCTGGCAGAAGCTAAGGTTATTGAGAGACATGCCTATATTCCACTGGAAATAACCGTGTCCTTTGAACAAACACACCAGATCTATCATCTGTTTTCTGGTTTTCGCATTAAAATAAAGAATACGGTGTTTACCGAGGAAGTGGTCTATCATATCCTCCTGGTGCAGGATGAAAAGGAAAAGTTTGTAAGTGCCCTTGATGACCAATTGCGCGGGCGCTATAAACTGAACATATCGGATAAAGCAGAGTTCTTATAAATTTTCTTTGGGTTCTTCTTTAATCACTTCAACAATATCATTATCTGAAATGTAGGTAATAATCGAGCGGTTCAATAATTCAATTGCCACTGCAAGCGTTTTCCCGTCTGAATCTTCTGCGACTACACCCGAGACTCCCTGGAACGGGCCTTCTTTGATGACGATTTTTGTTCCCTTGACTATGCCATTGTAGATCGAATATTTTGTTTCTTCACGGATAAAATTACGAAGGTTGTCAATTTGATTTTCAGGAATAGCAGCAGGTCTGCCTCGTTCTGAAATGCAGCGAATGACTGCCGGCACTTCCAAGGCCTTTATACGTTCGCGCTCGTCGGCATAAACGAAGATATAACCGCTTAAAAGGGGGGTCCGAACTTTTTTCTTCCGGTCGCTCCACTGGTGCAGTTCTATGGTGGTAGGCAGATAGGTGACTACTCCCAGTGCACCGATTTGTATCTCGGCTTTAAATTCGTGACGGGGTTTAGTATAAAACGCAAACCAGTGTTTATCAGTAATAGATATCATAAAATCATTGTCTGTTAGTGTAGAGTCATCTGTAGAATTTTTAGGAACTCAGATCTTTCAAGCGGTGTCTTGAGTATGGCATGTGCATTGAATCTGGTATAAGCAGCTTCTGTATCCGGCGACATATTATCACACGTCACAATAAACGGAACTTTCAGGTTGGATTCATTACGTTTAACGGCTTCCCAAAATTGTAATCCGTTCATTAGAGGCATGTGATGGTTGAAAATAATAAGGTTGGGTGTCTGGCTGGCAAGCAATCCCATAGCCTCATAACCATTATCTGCCGGAAGAATAACAAACTCAGGGAATGCTTCATTAATGATTTCAATATAGGAATTCCTGATGTCGCGGTTGCTCTCGATCAGCAAGACGGTGTTTGAGGGAAGCGGCATGGTGAAATGAAACTCAGTTCCCTTCATAGGCTCAGAGTAGAACCATATTTCACCACCATGTTTTACCACAATTTCTTTCACCAGAGCCAGCCCAAATCCACTTCCCTTCTCACCATGGGTGCCTTCTTTGGAAAAGGTTTTTTCAATGGAAAAAATCTTTTGCTGATCTTCCGGAGGAATGCCGATTCCGAAATCTCGCACAATAAGTTCTGCCTGTGTCTCGTTAAAAATTCCGGCATGAAGTTCAATCTTGCTGTTATCGGGCGAAAACTTTATGCTGTTGCTGAGTAAATTCAAAATTGTTTGTGTCAGCAGGCGTTCATCAGCTTCAATATAAAGGGACTCGTTAACATCAACCTGAATGGTGATGTTTTTACGAATGGCATTTCCTGTTAAAATGGAAACGCAGTTATAAATTATTGCCTGTGCCTTCAAACGCTGGGGCTCAATCTTCAGGCTGCCCGTGCGGAGACGCGACCAGTCTAGCAGATAATTAATAAACTGCAATTGGTTTTGTGATGCGTCATAAATATACGTCAGGTATTCGTTTTTTTCTTTTGCCGGGAGGTTTGGTTCATTGAGCAGTATCTCGGAAAACCCAAGAATGCTGGTAAAGGGAGCCCGTAAATCATGAGATAGGATGTTGATAAACCGGTCTTTTGATTGATTGATCTCAAGCAATTTTGCTTCAGATTCGAGCAGCTTTCCTTCATATTCTTTCAAGCCGGTTATGTCGGAAACAAATCCGGCATATACATAATTATGCATTGCCGCATCACGCAGCATGGTGAATGATTCTTTTACCCAACGCAGTTTGCCATCTTTCCGGATTATGCGGTATATCGCTTCGGCATTCTTTTTCCCGGGTTCATAGCAGAAGTCTGAAACAACCTTACCCACTGAAGCTGAATCTTCAAACGAAATGAGCGATAAATATTTCCCGGGCAGGTTATTCACTTCGGCAGGAGTATAGCCGCTCAGGGCAAAAATACCTGCAGAATATTCTGTCTGCTCGTCTTTTTTTGCCGAAGGGCCCTGCCAAACAAAGCTGCTAACGCCATTTGAAATCTGAAGAAAGGGGAATGAGTGAAATGTTTCTCCGGTTAACGCGCCTGACAATTGCGTCAGGTGAACAAACCGTTCTTTTACATTGCCTGATTTTGGCTGGACAATTTCAAGAAGCCAGTTTGTCTGTTCTATTTGCTGAATTCCGCGCCATCGTCTGTGGTTGGACAGCTCACGCTCAATTTCAGAATTAAATTCCTGAAGGGCACATACTTCGATTAGATTTTTGCCGGTGCTGAATCGTCCGGCAACATCTTCCATGCCGTTCTCAGCCTTCAAAACTTTCAGGGATATGAATGATTCGTCAGTGAGCATGACAATATCGCCGTAGAATATATGCGGCTCAAATGATTTTGTCTTTTTTTCTTTTGTTGCTGCCATTCCGTGCGTTTTTAAACATTCAGTTAACAAATAATCATGAAATATACTAATCTTTTTGCTATCGTTTTATTTTTTCCGGCAAATTTTGAATTTTTTTTGGCAGCTCATTGTTAGCAATGTGGGTACTGATATGCGCTAACCCGGCAAGGGGAATGAACCGGGAGTATAGAGGAACCCCCATTGCAGATTGATCCATACGGATATACCCCAAAATCCTTATATAGTGACTGGATGGACAGATAACTTATCCTCGAATGTTTTGAAATTATTTAACAGGTATAATCATATATGATAAAAACGCTGCTTCCCTTGCTTTTGGTCTCAGTAAGCTCTGTCTTAGCCCAAGGGGATTTTGGCTTAATCTCCGGAGAAATAACAGATGTTGCCTCAGGGAAACCTGTACCGTTTGCGAATGTGGTGATTTTAACAACGCAATTGGGCGGTACTACCGATGAACTGGGGCACTATTCCATTAGGAACATACCACCAGGTTCCTATCAGCTCAAAGCATCTGCTGTTGGGTACTCAACGTTGATTAAAACAGACGTAACCGTTAACAACAGTAAGCCAACACAGATAGATTTTTCGCTGAAGGAGGATATCCTTAAGCTTGCCAACGTGGTCATAACTGCCGATTACTTCTCGAAAGATAATTTCGAGTCGACCAGCATCACCTCATTTAGCAATGAGGAAATACGCCGTGCTCCAGGTGGTTTTGAAGATGTTGTACGGGCTTTATCTGTTCTGCCGGGTGTTGCACAAGCTGATGCCGGGAGAAATGACCTTGTTGTGCGCGGTGGGGCACCCTCTGAAAACCTCTACCTGTTGGATGGTTATGAAATTCCGAACATAAATCATTTTGGAACTCAGGGGGCCACCGGAGGTCCATTAAGCTTTATTAATCTGGATTTTGTGAAGGATGCCACCTTTTCCACGGGCGGGTTTTCAGTGCTCTATGGAGACAAGCTTTCATCGGCCCTACGTATCAATCTCAGGAATGGTCGTAGTGACAGAATAGGGGGCAAAGCAACCATTTCGGCTTCACAATTTGGCTTAAACATTGAGGGGCCCATTTCACACAATGCCACGTTCTTTTTCTCTGCCAGGCGAAGCTATCTCGATTTTATTTTCAAGGCTGCTGGGTTTGGCTTTGTTCCGGAATATTATGATTTCCTGTTGAAGTTTGACTATGAACCAGATCAGAAAAACAGCTTTTCGTTCTTTGCCATCAGCGCCGTTGATAACGTTAAATACTTCAATACAACTGCCGATCAACGGTACAAGAATTCAAATATCCTGGGCAGCAATCAAATCCAATATAGTACGGGGCTTTCATTCAGGCATCTCATGCCCAACGGCTATCTGAAATTCTATCTGAGCAGAAACTCCACCGACTATGACACTGGTCAGCGTGATTCATTGCTAAATCCTGTATTTCTGAATAAGTCGCTGGAAACAGAAGATAAGTTCAAGGTGGAATTCATTCATCGCTTTTCAGCAGCTTTTGAAGCCACCACCGGAGGAGATGCGACGTTGACTCATTTTAACAGTGATATTCTTTTACCCTTTTTCAAGACAACCTTTGGAGAACTGCTCCCCATCAGTGCACTCAACTATAAAAATACGTTTTTTAAATATGCGTTCTATCTGAATGCCGTGGGCAGGCTGAATGCACTGCTCCAGGTGGGTGGCGGGCTCAGGATCGATTATTTCGATGCAATAACCGATAAGTTTAGCATTAGTCCGCGAGCAAATGCGACCGTTACGCTGACCCCACTGCTTTTAGTCAATATAACCGCGGGCTATTATCGTCAGGCACCATCCTACATTTGGATGGCCGCAGGTAATTTTAATTTGAAACCTGTTATGGTAAAGCAAATTGTAATTGGTCCCGAATACCGGATCAGAAATGATGCGCTGGTGAAAATTGAAGTATATCAAAAGGACTACAGTAATTACCCTTCCAGCGTTCTGAGGCCATATCTGACCCTTGCAAACACAGGTGCAGGGTTTCAATCCGGTGCGGAGGATAATTTTTCTACATTCGGGTTGGAACCATTGATCAGCGGCGGGACCGGGCGATCCCGCGGGTTTGAATTTTCCGCACAGAAAAAACTTTCTGAGATTCCCTGTTATGGACTTCTCAGCGTTACGCTGAGTCAGACAAATTTCACGGCGCTGGATGGCGTGGAAAGAAACGGTGCCTACGACCAGCGGTGGATTGTGAACCTGAGCGGCGGGTATCAGTTCGACAAATTTTGGGAGGCCGGGATGAAGTTTCGCTATGCCACAGGGCGCCCTTACACACCATACAATGCAGATGGTTCTCAAAGTGTTGCGACCTATAACTCACTCCGGTTGCCGGACCTGCACAGCCTCGATCTACGGGTTGATAAACGCTGGTTTTATGAACACTATACCCTGATCACCTATATAGACTTACAGAACATCTACAATCACAGAAATGTTGGTGGAGTACGATGGAATAAGCGGGACAAGAAGTCAGAAGAATCCAATTCTATCGGGTTGTTGCCAACAATTGGTGTTTCGCTGGAATTTTGAATTTTGGCCGGAACGTTTAAAACCAGAGAGACGTGCGTTAACACGTCTCTCTAAAAATGTTCGGATCAAATGGCCCGAAATTATTTGGCGATTTTTTTTATCTCATCTTCTTTCAGCCGGAAGATGGTCCAGTCAGCCAATGGTTTGGCGCCGACATTCTCATAGAACCGGATAGCCGGCCGGTTCCAGTTAAGTACGGCCCATTCCATTCTTCCACATTTGCGGTCAACAGCCACTTTGGCAAGATACTTAAATAGTTTTTTACCTATTCCGGAATGTCTGAATTCAGGTTTTACATAGATATCTTCCAGGTAAAGCCCTTTCTTCCCGACAAACGTTGAGAAGTTATGATAGAAAACGGCATACGCTACAGGCTGAGAGTCAATAAAACAAAGAACAACTTCCGGACTGTTAGGCCCACCAAAAAAGGAGTCTTCTAGGCTTTCTACCGTTGCCGTAACTTCGTGCGAAAGTCGCTCAAATTCTGCTATCTCCCTGATGAAGTTCAGGATCAGTGGAACATCATCTTTCACCGCGAATCGCATTTCCAGGTCGTGATTCATGCCCGTTCTTCCCACACTTGTGCTATGGTAACAATAGCACGAACTGCCATTTCCATATCCTGAATTGCCACCCATTCTGTTTTTGAGTGAAAACTGTGCTCCCCGGCAAAAATATTTGGTGTTGGTAATCCCATATAGGAAAGGCGTGAACCATCCGTGCCGCCCCGTATTGAGGACATGATCGGGTTGATATCAAGACGTTTCATTGCTTCGATTGCGTTAGCCGCAACTTCGGGATGCTGGTCGAGAACGTAGCGCATATTGCGATATTGCTCAACCACGTTGCAGGTGACGCGCGCTCCAGGAAATTGTGCTACGGTTTCGTTTGCCAGTTTCTCAAGATAGGATTCGTATTCTTTCAGCTTTTGCACATCAAAATCACGGATGATGAATTTCAGTACCGTTTCTTCTTCATTGCCGGCCATTGAATAGCAGTGTACGTATCCTTCGCGGCCATCAGTGGTTTCCGGTGAAAAGGAATCTTTGGGAAGCGAATCCATTAACCGTGCAGCCACCTTTATGGCATTGATCATTTTACCTTTTGCATAACCCGGGTGTATATTCTTTCCCTGGAAGGCAATCGACATTGCATCAGCAGAAAAGGTTTCGGTTTCCACTTCGCCACGGGTTTGACCATCGACCGTATAGGCAAAATTCGCACCGAATTTCTCGACATTGAATTTTTCGGCTCCACGTCCCACTTCTTCATCAGGAGTGAAACATACTTTTATGGTGCCGTGTTTAACTTCAGGGTGCATCAGGAGATAATGTATGGCATCAACTATTTCAGCAACACCGGACTTATTATCGGCGCCCAGCAAAGTACTGCCATCGGAAGTAATAATATCATATCCTGTCATCAGTTTCATATCAGGATTATCTTCGGCGCGGATGATCTGCCCGTCTTTTGGCAGGACAATATCCCCGCCCTGATAGTTGCGATGTATTATTGCATTAACGTTTTCACCAGAAACGGCAGGCGAAGTGTCCACGTGAGCAATGAAACCTATTGCCGGCACAACCTTATCTGTATTGGACGGCAGGGTTGCAATAACGTAACCGTTTTCATCCATGTGTGCATCTTCAAGGCCCAATTCTTTCAGTTCAACCGCAAGGTCTTTGAGCAGGATAAGCTGCTTTTCGGTTGAGGGGAAGGTTTCGGAATTCTCATCCGACTGCGTATCATACGTAATGTATTTTAAGAACCTGTTTACACAGGTAAATTGATATTTTTCATCAAACATAATGATTCCTGTTTTTAATTCAATTCCAATTTTATTTGAGCCAGCATAAAAAAAATTGTTATTCTGCGTCTTCTTTGCCTCTGAGTGAATCCCAGATCATGTAGAAACAGAGCAATAAGAACATCGTCAATCCGAGCAGTATGGATTCCTTGGATTCTGCCCATCCTTCGTTGATCCAGTTGAAGCCGCCAAAGCGCAGCACCGCACTGACAACTCCCATCAAAGCACCACCGGCAATGAAACCGGATGCGATCAATGTTCCGCGTTCGCGGCGTGCATTGTTGCGTTTTTCGGATTTGCTCCGGGTTGATACGTAATGTGCAATAAGCCCGCCAATAAGTAGCGGCGTATTGAGATCGAGGGGAATATACATGCCAAGAGTGAAAGCCAGAGCCGGCAACCCAAGCATGGTTAGTATTAAAGAAATAAGCGCTCCTGCAAGATACAGCATCCAGGGTGCGGCCTGCTCGGACATAAGCGGTTTAATGACCGCTGCCATCGCGTTTGCCTGTGGGGCAACAAGAGCATCTTTGCCGGTGAAACCATAGGTCTGGTTCAATATCATAATTACGCCGCCAACTGTTGCCGCAGAAACAATTGTTCCAAGGAATTTCCAGCTTTCCTGTTTGTAGGGTGAAGAACCAAGCCAGTAACCAATTTTCAAATCGGTGATGAATCCGCCGGCAGTTGAAAGAGCCGTACAGACCACTCCGCCAATGATCAACGCTGCAAGCATGCCTTCATTTCCCCGTAACCCGACGGATACGAGTATGATTGAAGAGATGATGAGCGTCATCAGGGTCATGCCGGAAACGGGGTTTGTTCCCACAATAGCGGTTGCGTTTGCAGCCACGGTGGTGAACAGAAATGCAATAATTAAAACGATGAGCAAGCCGATGACCGCATACCAGGCACTATAAACAACACCTACATAGAAAAAGATGAAAATGGCCACTGCTGAAAGCAGCAAAATTGCCACTATCATACTCATGGCAACGTCTTTTTGTGTGCGCACTTTCTCGATGGTGTGAGACACGCCGCCGAAAATTTCTTTTACGGCAAGAGAGAATGCACCGGCAATGATCTTTGAAGAACGAATAATGCCAATAATGCCCGCCATGGCAATTCCGCCAATGCCTATGTGGCGAACATAATTTTTGAAAATTTCCTCGGCATTCATCTGCGAGACAAGTTTAGTTACGTTTGCGCCAAGCGGTGTAGTGAGGCCGTCACCTATGAACGCGATAACCGGGATGAACACATACCAGGAGAGGAACGACCCGGCGCAGATGATAGCAGAATAGCGAAGCCCAACGATGTAACCGAGTCCCAAAACTGCGGCACCGATATTCATCTTATAGACCAGTTTTAATTTGTCTGCGAGTTTTTCGCCAACAGTAAAAACACGAGAAGTGAACACTTCATTGAACCAGCCAAAACTGGCAATAACGAAATCGTAAATTCCGCCGATGATACCGCTGACAAGCAAAACAAAGGCCTGGTTGCCGCCTTTTTCACCCGCAACAAGAATTTCAGTTGTTGCTGTTGATTCGGGGAAGGGGAGTTTGCCGTGCATTTCGGAGACAAAGTATTTGCGGAAGGGGATCATGAAGAGAATGCCCAGGAACCCGCCGAACATTGAGGACAGGAATATTTTGAAGAAGTCAGCAGGAAGGCCAAGGATATATAATGCAGGGATAGTAAAAATGGCCCCGGCCACAATGACACCCGAAGTGGCACCGATGGACTGGATTATAACATTTTCGCCAAGCGCATTTTTTCGCTTGGAAACTGAGGAAAGCCCGACAGCAATAATTGCGATGGGAATTGCTGCTTCAAAAACCTGACCGATTTTAAGTCCCAGATAGGCGGCAGCGGCAGAAAAAATAACAGCCATTACCAATCCCCACAGAACAGACCATCCGGTGACTTCCGGATAGGATTTTCCCGGCTCCATTACAGGGTGATAGGTTTCGCCTTCTTTCAGTTCCCGATAGGCATTTTCGGGTAATCCTTTGACCTGGGTTTGTTCGTCCATAATGCAATTCAATTTTGTTAATAATTAATGGCTGAGTCGTTGAAAAATCATGAATTTAAACATACTCGGAATTAGCATATTTTGGAACTGATTTTTTTTGACCCGGGAAACCGAATGGATATTCCCGCAGGCTATTTTCTTGTTAATTTAACCCGGGCGAAGGGTTGGAGTTTTCCTTTGTCCTCGCCATCCATGTTCCATTGCCAGGCATCTGTTGCCTTATCGTAGGCAAATGTTGTGTGGAAAATGCTGCCATCGCCACCTTTGAATAAAAAGGGAAGCTTGCCTTCACTCTTTTCGGCATACCCGAAAACAGTTGAGGACAATCCGCCGCCGCTGGTGACGTCCAACCAGAGACAGACATATCTGCCGGATGGTTGGTCCCAGCCAATATAAACAATGGCCTCATATTCTGCTTCACCTTTCGCATTCTTTTCACGCGATATTTCATGAAACTGGAAATATTGATGTGCCAATACCCAAGACGCTTCAATATCATGAGTGGTCTCTTTACCGTCAATGGTGCCCTGAAGGGTCCATTTCCCGGACATATGATCAAGCAGGGTATCTTGAAAGGAGGTTTGCTGGGCGAAAGCAGTAAAGGTAATGAGTAACGCGAACAGGAAAATTTGTGTTAGTGCTTTCATGATATATTTCTCCGGTTAAATTGCGCCAAACGGATTGGAGAAGAAGGGAATCAGATGTTCCGCATATTGGCTTAAATGATCATACTAAAATAATGAATAAATTATTAATCTATGCTTTCCGTCACCATACGTTTCTCCGGTGTGTTTGGTTCTTTTATATTAACACTTTAAGTTTTCTTCGTTTTTTTAGTATCAGGAATTAAAAATGAAATTATTGTCGTTCCGTCATTCCCTGGTTCTCTCTACGTTAATGCTTTTCCAAACTGTTTTTACCCAAAGTGTTGCAATAAAATGCGGCCGCATCTATAATCCCGGCGATGGCGTTTCACTGACAGACAAATGCATCATCATTGAGGGGACAAAAATTACCGGCCTGTGCGACACTAATGCAATACCGTCAGGCAGCAAGGTGATTGACTGCAGCGGCATGACAGTGCTACCCGGACTTGTTGACGCGCATACGCATTTGTGTATTAATTTTATCATCTCTTATGACCAAAGTGGAATAGATTATCTTGGACCCGTGGTGATGGACCCGCCGGGATACAGAGTATTGCAAGGCGCGGCTCATGCACGTGAAATGCTCGAATGTGGATTTACATGTGTGCGGGATGCAGGGAATTCAGGCAGGTATCTTGATGTTGCTCTCAAGCGCGCAATAAAGGACAAATTGGTACCCGGGCCTTTCATCGTTCCTGCAGGCCGGATCATTGCCCCGTTTGGCGGCCAGTTTTCCATGAAAGCAGATAAACAGTTTTTATTGAACGACGAGTATTTTTTTGCTGACACAAAAGATGAACTGCGTAAAGCGATCAGAGAGAACATTTATTACGGCTCTGAAGTGATAAAGATAGTGGTTGACGGACAGAAGTATTCGTATTCCGCCGATGATATCCGGTTTATTGTTCAGGAAGCTGCAGGTGCCGGGCTGAAAGTGATGGCGCACTGCCAGACCGAAAAAGGTGCTTACAACTCAGCCTTGGGCGGCGTTGCCTCAATAGAGCATGGATGGAACCTCTCCGACTCCACCCTTCTTCTGATGAAACAGAAGGGAATAGTGCTTGTCACCACTGATTTCACTGTCCATTCTTTGATGTCTGGCGGTGCCTCGCAAGAGCGCGCAGAGAAAACTCACGCACGGTTCGTGAAAAGGCTTAAGCAGGCATATCAGGCCGGGATAAAAATTGCGTTTGGCACAGATGTACAGGCGTCCTATCACGGAATGAACCGCGGTGAGATGGCAAGAGAATATATTGACAGCTTTATTGAAGCGGAAATCCCCGCGGCAGAAATTTTAAAAATGTGCACGGTAAATGGTTATGAATTGCTTGGCCTCGATAAACAGCGCGGGAAGATTGCCCCTGAAATGACCGCTGACCTGATTGCCGTTGAAGGCAATCAGCTTGAAGATATCCGGAAATTGGAAAACGTAAAATTGGTAATGCGTGATGGTGTTGTAATAAAAGGTGGGTCAGCAGGCCGCTGACCGGCATGGATAAGATATCAATTCCGGTGTATCGTGATCGCAATACACCGGATCATTCACAAAAGGAACTTCTCAATATTTGAGCGGTCGACAAAGTTTGCCTGCTCGACTTTATAATTATCAATAAAAGTTGTGGGAAACTTATGCTTCCCGCCTGGTGACCATTTGATCTTCCAGGCATACAGTTTTCCCTGCCGATCCTCAATATAGTCGATCTCCTGTTGCTGCGTGGTTCTCCAGAAATACGAGGATACTTCATCATTGTATGTTATGTGCATCTTTATCCGCTCGCTCACCACATAATTCTCCCAAAGTGCGCCAACATCGGTACGTGATGAAAGGGGGTTGAAATTTCCAAGCACTGCATTCCTGATGCCGTTGTCATAGAAATAGAACTTTTTACCTTTCCGTATCTCTGTTCTCAGATTACCGCTGAATGCGGGAAGCTTGAATATAACAAACGCTTTCTCCAGCACCCACAGATATTTCTCTATGGTGTTTTTGTCTGCTCCAAGCAAACGTGAGAGCTCTGAATATGACACCTCGCCGCCGATTTGCAATGCCAGCGCCTTCAGAATTCTCTCGAACAGGCTCGCATTGTTAATCATGTCCAATGCATGGATATCACTATACAAATAACTGGAGGCTATTAGTTTGATGAGCTCTTTCGCGTCTCCCGGATTGGTGATAATCTCCGGGTAGGAACCGAAAATGAGCCGCTGCTCAATCGTTCGTTTCTCCTCAAGCAGATTTGTATCGGCAACCAACTCGCTGAACATGAGCGGAAGAAGCAGAAACTCATATTTCCTTCCGGTTAGTACCTCTGCTGTTTTATCTGCAAGCACAAACGATGATGAGCCGGTGGCAATAACCTTCACATCAGGAATGTTATCGGTGAACAGTTTAATGACATTACCTATCCCCTCTATCTTTTGTGCCTCATCAATGAAAACAAGGTCGTTGCCGGCTGTCAGATTTTTCAGCATAGTTGAAGTGGGAGAGCGGAGCAAATCCCGTATGTCGGACTCATCGCCATTGAGGACAAGAGATTTCCCTGCGAAGTTGTCTAGCAACTCCCTGATAAGGGTAGTCTTCCCTACCTGGCGAGGGCCAAAGAGGATGATTGCCTTTCTGGTCTCTAATCGTTTTTGTATTTCTTTGCTCAAATGACGGTTAATCATGGTGCGATTTGCTGTTTATAAAAAAGAATTTAATTCACCAACAAATATACTATACAGTGAATTAATTCACAAATAAATATAATATTCAGTGAAACGATTCACCGAGTATCATAATATTCGGTGAATTTATGCGAAAATGGCTCAAAAATGAAGAATTTGGTTTTCAGAAAAGTGCGTTTTTGAGCAAAAACAGCGGTCATTTTTTGAAATAACAAGGGGTTTTGTTAAATAACAAAATTATGGAAGCAGGTTGTGCGGTTCTGATTGGGAGCGAATAAAAGAAGGCTGCCCCATCAGTATTGGAGCAGCCATAAAATAAGGAACAGAACAGACCCGATTACATCGTCAATGCCATAATGGCTTTTGCGGTGTGGAGGCGGTTTTCTGCTTCGTCGAACACGATAGAAATATTGGGATTGTCCAGGATCTCATCGGTAACTTCGCGGCCTCTGTCTGCGGGAAGAGCGTGCATAAGTTTCACGTGCTTTGACGCAAGTTTAATGCGCTTGTCGTCGCAGATCCAGCTCTTGTATTTCGACAGGTTGGATTTCATTTCTGCTTTGCAGGCATCTTCGTTTGCCAGGTAATCTTCAACACTGTATGCACCGAAACCACCCCAGTTTTTGGGGATGACTACGTCTGCATCTTCAAATGCCGCGTCCATATCGTTGGTGAAGCGGACACTTCCGCCGCCTACTTCGGCATTACGTTTTGCGCGCTCAATGATGTCTTTGCTCAACGGGAATTCTTTGGGGTTGGCAACGGTAACATCAATTCCGTAACGGGGGAATAATAAAATCTGTGTCTGCGGAACAGAAAGCGGTTTGGAGTGGGTTTCCGCATATGCCCAGCTAATAGTCACTTTCAGTTTCTTGGGGTTTTTGTCGAAATGTTCAAAGATGGTCATCATGTCTGCAAGGCCCTGGAATGGGTGATAGACATCATCCTGCAACGACATAACGGGTCGGCTGGAGTATTTTGCCATTTCTTCCAGGTATTTCAAACCGGTTCCGTAGAAGCAGTTACGACAGGCAATTCCGTGTCCCATGCGGGAGAGGATAATAGCCGTGTCTTTTGCAACTTCACCGTGGGTTATCTGCATTTTATCTGTGGTCAGATCATGGGCATGTCCGCCGAGCTGAGTCATGCCGGCTTCCATGGAGTTACGGGTACGGGTCGATTGTTCAAAGAAAATGGCGAACAGTGTTTTGTCCGGCAGAAGGCGGGTAGGTTCGCCCATTGCAAATTTTCTTTTCAGATCGAATGCCGTCTCGAAAACGGTGTCCAACTCCTGTTTGGTCCAGGTGTCTTCGGTAATAAAATGTCTGCCTTTGAGGTTTGAAACCATGTGAATTCCTTATTTAAGTTTTACAAGTTTATAAATAGTTTATGTAGTATCTCATACATAGAGGGTTATGTTTGCACTCATCCCTATGGGACTATCCTCAGACGACTGTTATCGTGCATCCACGTGAAGTGAAATTGTCGTCCGGGAGTGCAAAGCCGGTTTTTTATCCGGCGATAACCCGAAATTTTTGCTTACCAAATCTGCGCGAAATAAGCGTAGAATGCAGATGCTTTGATCAAATCTTCAATTGGTGTTTTTTCGTTGGGGGCATGAGCATAGATTTCATTGCCAGGTCCAAATCCGATGGTAGGTATCTTATACATACCGCAGGTCATAACACCATTAGTTGAGAAGGTCCATTTATCTACTACCGGAGCCTTGTCAAAAAGATCGGTATAGGTTTTAATGCCGGTTTGAACAACGGGTGTTGATTCATCCATTACCCAGGTAGGATAATATTTTTCCATTCCATAAACTTTACCGGTATATGCTTCCTGCTCGTATTGCAGAATTTCAACTTTTGCATCCGGTTCAACCACTGCCTGAATTTGGCGGACGGCAAGTTCTTTGTCCTCGCCCTTGGTAAGGCGTCTGTCCACGTGGATTTTGGCATAGTCAGCAACAGCACAAAGTGAAGGGCTTCCGGAAACGAATTCCGACAAAGCGGCTGAGCCTTTGCCCAGGAACGGGTCGCCCTGAAGACGTTCGTTTAATTTTTCAATTTCGAGGCAGGCGCGTGAGCCCATATAGATTGCGTTTTTGCCGCGTTCAGGAGCTGAGCCGTGTGCCGAAACGCCAAAGAAGGAAGCTTCAATTTCCATTCTGCCGCGGTGTCCGCGGTAGACTTTGCAGTCGGTGGGTTCGGTGATGATAACGACATCAGGACGAATTTTTTCTTCTTCAACAAGATATTTCCAGCAGAGCCCGTCGCAGTCTTCTTCCATAACGGTGCCGGTAAAATAGACAGTTACATCATTTTCCAGGCCAAGTTCTTTAATGATCCTTCCGGCGGTGATAAAAGCTGCAACGCCGCCTTTTTGATCGACGGTTCCTCTGCCGTGAACGAAGCCATCGGCTATATCGCCTGAGAACGGATCGCGATCCCAGTTTTTGAGGGTTCCGGTGTCGACGGTATCGATGTGTCCGTCAATTGCAATAATCTTTTTTCCGTTCCCGATTCTGCCGACAACGCTTCCGATGCCATCAAGGCGTGCTTCGTCAAAACCGGCTTCCTGCATCATTTTCACTATTTCAGCGGCTACATCTTTTTCCTGTGCGCTCATCGATCTGATTTTCACGATGCGTGAAAGATTTTCCGCGGTATATTGTCCCAGCTCTCGTGCGCGCTGGTGAATTTTCTCTGCTAAGTTCATACGTGCCCTAAAAATAAATTGATAAAAAACGGACTGTTAATTTACAGAAAGATTTTGATATACAGAGGAAAAATTATTGTTTTTCTTATATGGGGTAATTTGATAAGTTAAGGGCATGATTTCACCCGAAAACGTACGAACCGGGCAGGAAAAATTGCTCAAATCCCTCTATTGGGATTATAACATCGATCCGACCGAGCTTTTAGCCATTCTTCATGGTTCAAAATCTCTTGGGAATGTTTTTTTTACCAGGGAAAGAATATTTCTCAGGATGCTGGAGCGACTGAACTGGATGGATATTATTTCCCTGCTCACCAAAGAGCAGATTCGGGAATTGTTAACCCCGGCGGTAATTGCTAAAATCAGATTTGAAGAATTGAGAGAGAGATATGAATTCCTACGAAAAGTGGTATCAGGAGAAACTGTATCCTTTACAGGATGGGGTGATGCATATTATCAAAAAATTAAACACACCTTTTTATCTAACCGGTGGTACCGCTCTCAGCCGACACTACTTTAATCATCGTTATTCTGACGATATTGATCTGTTTGTTAATGCGGACAGTAATTATCCTGATCATGTAACCCGTGTTTACCAAACGTTATCGGAGGCTGAAAACAATAATGACATCAGATTGATCACCGATAAAACCCGCAGATTTAAGGACCTTTCTCAGTTTTGGGTATATTCTGTTTCTGATTCGGATACCGAATTAAAGATCGATCTGATAAATGATGTTTCAGCGCATTTTGGGAACAATGAGATTAGTAATTCCCTGGGTCTTATTGATTCCTGGGAAAATATTCTGTCAAACAAAATTGCAGCGTTATCGAGATTTGAACCCAAAGATGTTGCTGATATTTGGATAATCAGCAAAAACAAAAAATTCAATTGGCGGAATATTTTGGCTGATGCAAAAACAAAAGAGGCTGGACTTGAGATCGATATTTTATACAATATGATAAAGTCTGTTCCGATGGATATCCTTGACAAGATCAAATGGATCCAACCGGTTGATTATACCTGTATTGCAGAGGACTTGAATCAGATTGCGGAAGATATATTATGGGGTAAAGCAAATAGCCTAAGGAATTAAACCTCACCCTGTTTGCTTTTGAAGCGCAGGGCTTACTCTCCACCATGGTAATTATGTGTGATAGCCTATTTCGGCAAAAATATGCTATCCGCGTACCAAGAAACCATAATTTTCACTAAAATATGCAAAACCAAAGTTTTTTCTTCCCCATCTTGCATTTATCCTTATTATTATTTAGATTAAGTCTTAATAAGAATAAAATTTGGTAAGGTCATGACTCAGAAATCACTGGATACGCTCAAAATTGGCGAAAATGGCACAATTGAGGATATTGCTTCCTCAACGTCTAATGTTCGTCAGCGTCTGCTGGAAATGGGATTAACTAAAGGAACGCTTGTTAAGGTGATCCGCTTTGCCCCCATGGGCGACCCTATTGAAATTGCGCTTCGCGGATACCGGCTATCTCTTCGACGCGAAGAAGCAAGATCAATTATGCTGAACCTGAAAAGGGCATAAACTCTAATGGAAAAGTCTGTTTTAGTATCGCCCCGCCGGATAGCCATCATCGGAAACCCCAATTGCGGCAAAACAACCATTTTTAACCGGCTGACGGGCCTGCGTCAAAAAGTTGCCAACTATCCGGGAGTAACGGTAGAAAAAAAAGAAGGCACCATTACGTTTGCCGATGGCAGCGAAGCAACCCTTCTTGATCTGCCCGGCACCTATAGCCTGAATGCCAACGCGCCTGATGAGAAAATTGCAGCCGACGTGCTGCTCGGCAGGTTGGACGGCATGTACTCGCCGGACATGGTGATTTGCGTGGTTGATGCGGCTAACATCGAGCGTAATCTCTATATGGTAAGCCAGATCATCGATCTCCAGATACCAACGATACTTGTGCTAAATATGGTTGATGCCGCGGAAAAACAGGGAGTACATATCGACAGCAGTAAACTCTCAAAGGAACTGGGTATACAGGTAATTGCCACCGTTGGCAGTAAGGGTAGTGGAATAGGGGAATTAAAAGCGGCAATCAACGGTGAAGTGGTGCCCTCGACCAGGGCCAGGGAATGGGAGATGCAGGGAGTGTTATTGGAAGAGTACAATGAATTAAATGATATGCTCCTGAAGCTGAACCTTTCGGAACCACTGGCTTTTCACGAGACGGTTACTTTGCTATCCTCTCCGAACAACCTGGACAGTCATTCCCCACGCATTGCACCGGAGATAATTGCACATGTAATGAAAGACCATATGAATCTGAGCTCGCATGGCATTGATTGTGAAACGGTGTTTATTGAATCGCGCTACGAGTGGATAAAAAAAGTATGCGACGAAGCAGTGGTAAACAACCCGGATGGCTCTGTATCTTTCAGCGACCGGATTGACAGGATACTGACCCATAAAGTATGGGGCTTTGTGGTATTCATCGGTCTCATGACGGTGATCTTTCAGGCGATTTTCAGTTGGGCACAGATCCCCATGGAGCTCATCTCTTCGGCATTCGATTTTATAGGCGTGCAGATAACGCAGCTTATGCCAAAAGGTGATCTGCAGGATTTGATTGTGAATGGCGGGCTGGCCGGTGTTGGTGCAGTTGTCATCTTTCTGCCACAGATTCTGTTTTTGTTTCTCTTCATCGGCTTGCTGGAAGACACCGGCTATATGGCACGTGCAGCTTTCATAATGGACCGTCTGATGAGCAAAGTGGGGCTGCACGGAAAGTCGTTCATACCGATGTTGAGTTCGTTCGCATGCGCAATCCCCGGCATAATGGCAACGCGGACAATTGAAAGCAGAAAGGACCGGCTGGTGACAATGCTTGTGGCACCTCTGGTGAGCTGCAGCGCCCGTCTGCCGGTTTACGCACTTATGATAGCCGCATTCATTCCCAACCAAAAAGTGTTTGGTATACTCAGTCTTCCGGCGCTTACGTTCGTTTCTATCTATTTGCTTGGATTGGTGGTGGCAATGGCAATGGCATGGCTGTTTAAAAAGACACTGCTTAAAAGTGAAACACCAACGTTTATTATGGAACTTCCACCCTATAAAATGCCGGACTTCAAATCAATTCTTATGCAGATGTGGGAGAGAGGGGTGTTGTTTCTGCAGCGCGCAGGTACCATAATCCTGGGCGTATCAATTGTGCTCTGGTTTCTGGCCACCTATCCGCGAAACGAGGGTGCAACCCCGTCGGAGCATATCAGGCACAGTTTCGCGGGGCAGGCCGGCCGTTTCATTGAGCCTGTAATTAAACCGCTCGGCTTTGACTGGAAAATTGGCATAGGGCTGGTGACGTCGCTTTTGCAGCGGGAAGTTTTTGTGAGCACTATGGGAACTATCTATAACATTAACGACGCGGATGCAGGTGATGGTTCTGTTTCAATTCGTCAGCACATGCAGGATGATGTTGATCCGGTAACCGGTGCACATACGTTCACGCTGCTGACTGCAATCTGTATTATGGTTTACTACGCGTTATCCATGCAATGCATGTCAACGGTTGCCGTGATGCGGCGCGAAACGAATGGCTGGAAGTGGCCGGCATTTCAATTTGGCTATATGACGCTTTTGGCATATGGGTTTACGTTTGCCGTTTACCGGGTTGGATTATTACTTGGTTAAGCGCCTAAACCATTACGTTATAAATTGCGAAACTATTAAGGAAGAGCATAATGCATTTTGACTGGCAGCAGATCATTTCGTTGGTGATTGTGAGTGTTGCAGTGGTTCTATTGCTGCGGAGCCGGCTCAGGAAGCGCAAGACTGCGCAAATCTCCGCGTGCGGGCGCCATTGCAGTGGATGCACGGCTGTCACTTTGTTCAAGAATGCACAGAAAAAGTCTATTCCATGTGAATAGCATAGATCGGAAAAACATTCAGATTAATCAATATCCAGAGGCATTATTCCTTATGACCGGGAAACCAAAAACAAACTATATACCTACATTATTATGCAACGAATGCAAACAAAACCAACGCTGCTTCGTACAACACTTTTGATCATTGTATTCGGTGCGCTGCAGCCCACTTTTCCAAACGGCTATGTTAGCAGTCTAATAAGCGCAACCTATTGTTCACCCTGTTTAGAAAACATACCGGAGAGCGATTCTAGTCAGAATAATTCCCGGCAGTCCGAAGAACTGCCAATAACAATTAATCTTAAGTATGTTCACGAAACAGTTGGCAATTTTTCCGGTGGTGAAAGAACGGGTCACGTTGATATGGATAATGTTCAGCTCTTCTCATACCTTGATATGGAGCAAATACTTGGTGTTCCGTCCACAAGGATATTCATTCATCCCTTCTTCCATTCCGGTCTGAGTGCAAACGCTATGTTTGGCACACTGCAGGGAGTGAGCAATATTGAAACGCAAAAGATACTCTCTTTTATGGATCTGTGGGTAGAGAAGAAATTTTTAAATGATGATGCTTCTCTGTTATTCGGGTTGTTTGATCTCAATTCGGAATTCGATGCGAAAAATTCCTCAGCATTGTTCGTAACGCCGTCACAGGGTATAGGATCTGAATTTGGCATGAGTGGCAGCAATGGCCCGTCTATATATCCGCACCCGTCGCTTGCTCTGCGATTGAGTCTGAAGGCATCGGAAAGAATAACAGTCAGAACCGCAGTGCTGGATGGAAAACCGGATTGCGATGGGCGGTTTGTAGCAATTAATATTAACAAAAACGATGGCTTGCTTTTCGTGAGCCAGATCAGCAGCGCGCTTTCGAATGATCTGAGTAATGTTGCAGGAGTGGGTGGATGGCTGTATACCGCAAGGCATCCGAAGATGGTGGCGGATGACCCCGATTGCGAAGATGAATTGCTTTATGGTGATAAAGGCGCCTACGTGTTTTTTGACAGTCCGGAATTGAAACAATATACCAACGAAGTGAAGCTGGGAATGTGTGCCCGGATCGGGTTTGCGCAGTCGGGATTCAGTCATGTGGATGCCTATGGCACGGTTGGGCTCAGCTTGCAAAACCTTATTTCCGAAAATGAAACCATTGGAGTGGCGCTGGCAACCGGGGGAATAGCACGGGAATACCAGAGGATGGAACATTTGGACGGATTTGAAATGGTGTGCGAGGCAACGTATGCCAAAAGCATTCTTCCGTGGTTGCGGGTGCAGCCAACTCTTGTTTATGTCGTTAATCCTTCATCGGCACCGGGACTTCCGAACGCGTTTGGGGGAAGTTTGAGGATTATTGTGGAGAGATAATGTTGCGAAGGTAAAACAGAAAGTTGAAGTTGCAGGTGACAAACTTCTTCCTGAGTGCTGCGTACTTTAGAAAGGAGATTAGCGGATGATCGGCAAACTGTTTAACGGATATGGACACGTTATTGCTGTTCCCAAAATTTAAATTTGATTTTAATCATAAAAAAAACGTAATATTAAAGCAGAAATATTAAAAAATTTTCCTGTTGTTATTAAGGTGAGAATACTGCTGCTGTTGAAATATGTTGTTGTATTTTGTTTTGGAAAGGAAGAATAGATCCTCGTAATGCCTTATTCCCCCAGAATAATTCCCGAAAATTTATTTCATCGGCAACACATTGGTGTTCCGGGTTATTAAATTATTAACCCATTGAATAGAAAGTTGTTAATAATAAACTAATTAAGCAATTTACAGGCATTGCTGCTTTTTACAATAGTGAAGTTATCGATCGATAAAATCTATCTATATCACGCAATGGAATTAATTGCATGAACTGTTTCAATCAGTATTCGTAGGAGAAAAATATGATTAGAAAAAATAGTTTGTATTCTGTTTTAGCAGGTGTGGTGGTCTTTTTTATGGTAGGATGCAACACAAAAGATGCTATGAATCCGACCATGTGTTCTGAATCCAATGCCAATAATTCCATTTCAATAAATAATGCTTTTTTAGGTATTATGGCGGGGAATACTATAACAATTAATATGACAGTAGCTTAGCGCAGCAATTATAAAAATGGAACGGTTAAGCTATTCATATATGAGTCTAAATCCTCCCCTGGGTTACCTTACGCGGAAGCAACGTTGAATGATCCCACTTCGATGCCTTGGGATGTACCTTATACCTTTCAGATGGGTGAATATACGGTTAAAGCTCAATTATATGATGAATTAGACAAACCAGGAAATTCTGCTGAAAAAACTGTTAATGTCAGCACTCCGGTCACCACTAAAGATTATAATATAAATGAAATACTGATAACTGGAGATGCTGTAAGTCCTGATATTAACAATTTTAAGGGGCTTGATAAACTGAAAGCCGCATTTTTTGAAGCAAATGTAAATGTTATCTTTAAAACATATGCGAATCAAACTCCCAAATCGGCAAGTGAAATCCAAGATTATGAGACCTTAGTACTCTGGGTAGGTGGTATAGTAAGTGAGTTTAACGAAAATAACATGGCTATCTATGGGTTGATGATCTTCCCGCATCTCTAACGCTTGGTAGGACTGATGTTACGGGGGTTTGTTGGCAGCGAAATGTATCAAAAAATATTCCTGCAATAGCCTGTGTTTTGAATTCAAGAATTAACGCGCTTAATAATGACGAAACATGGCGGGCTCAAGAAAAAACAGTTGTTGCCGCGCATGAATTAGGGCACAGCCTTGGAATTCTCGGGGATGATCAAGTTTATCCTGACCCATCGACTTTAGACCCGGCTCATTTCTGGCCGGAAGTAAACGCTTGATCTGGGCATTGCGCTATGAAGCCAAGCGACTATACAATGCATAGCGGGCCATATTTTTGCAGCGGACATCTTACATTTCTTAATGGTACAGGACATTATACTAACAACGTAGGGCAATGCTGGTTTTGGCATTAACCTGAAAAATTGGAGTGAATATGAAATCATCAATAAAGTTATTTTGTTTAATTGGTTTTATCATGATCCCCTTATTGGCACAACAACCGTTGAAGGTTACCGGGACATTACAGAAATCCACCTATTTGTTTGGCGAACCCGTTGAACTTTTGCTGGAATATAAGAATGCAACAACCTCAGTAATCGGCCCGAAGGATATTGGCCGTGTCCGGGTTACTCTCGTAAATGAAAAAGGAGATACGTTGCGGGAATGCATCAGCGGCAATTACAATTTTTCAGCTCCTCCCCATACTTATCAACCCAATGAGAGCACCTATTGGGCTGTTGAACTGAATTTTATATACGGGCATGCACTGTTCCCTTTGACTGCAGCTAATTGCTTTGATAAAGGCTGGTATACGTTAATAATTCGGTCATCCGCATCTGATGGGAAGTTTGAAAACAAAACAATTCCATTCGAAGTTGTTGATGCTGAAGGCGATGAATTGGCAGCATTTAACAGATTCAGCGAAATAATGATATCAATGGCGCCTAAAACAGGCCCTCAAACTCAACAACAGATTGATGAGTTGACAAGATTACATGAGGCATATCCTGGCAGTGTGTATTCCGCAACCATACTTGAAATTATCATAGAATATTATAACATAATATGCGACGATCAGATTCAAAGAGATTTATTTGCAACGGAAATGGTTGAGAAATATCCAGGGTCAGTTCGTTCTCAATATCAATTACCTCATCTGCTTAAAAGGAAAGCGACAAAGCAGGAAAGGGTTGACTTTCTGCACAAGATTCATTCTGCCAGCAAAAATACGTTTATGGAAAAAATTTATGAAAAACAGCTTACAGAAGAATTGGATAAATAACGCATTGAAACTTTTTGATATCATGCCGGAAGACAATTAGTATTTTAAAACAGTTTTAAAAATTTTTGCCCCTGGTACTTTTTCAACCGCTTTATTTCACATAGGCATTGCTATCCGAATTTTAAGCCCAGTGGCATTATTGTAGAATAACAGTAGCGTATGATCTTTGAGCTGAAGGGGCGATATTATTGTAGTGACATCATGGTAACATATTTCGTAGCATTTTCACAGTCATAGAGCACCACCCCCCTGCCCCATGCAGTGCACGCCACACTACGTTGTGCAATGCACCGTGCAATGCCCCACCCTGTGCACTGTGAACTTGACCGCGTCACCATTCATTAAGTAATTTCGCGGTGAATCATAACCTGTATGAATAAATAAAAGTTGAGACCATGAAAAATCTTAGCACTACATACCATGACTGTGAATTTATTACGTTGCAGGAAATCAACAACTGCAAATCGCGTTTAATACAATGGATCGCAAACGGACTCTTTCCCAAGGGTGTGGCTGTTCTCTCTGGAAAGCGAAGACCCGGAAAGAGCATGTTCTCCCTCGATCTCGCCCTTGCTGTCTCCAGGCTGATTCGCAAAATGACCGGACAGGCCAATCTCCGTAATCTGACTGGCATCAGTGACCCGACCGCATCATCGCAGAATTCGCAACCGGAAATATTTGACAATACACAAGCAAAAAAAATGCTGCAAAAGGTGGTAAAAGTGGTGGAACTTATTTCATAACAATAACTTACAGAACTTAAACCGGTAAAACTTAGGTAAAACTCCGGTCAAACTCAGTGGAACTTAATTTGAACCATGGTCGAACTTGCGTTCGTCCCCTCGCTTTACGAACAATGGTGTCACCTTAACGCCCCAAAGCAGTTATTGCGTCGATGACTCCTAAATGACAAAACCAGAGTTTTCTCTCTTAAGTTGACAGCATTAGCTTCAATATGCAGGGAAGGGTCAAAAACAGGTAACTTCCGCGAATATCCTGCAAATCCCGCCACAATTCCGTAAATTTAACTTTTCAGTTTATAGAGATATTCAGCGTTTCAATGAAAATAGCAGTTCTTCTTTCTGGCGGCGTGGATAGTTCCGTTGCATTGCGGCTTTTGCAGCAGCAGGGGCACGACGTCACGGCATTTTATTTAAAGATTTGGTTACAGGATGAATTTTCCTTCCTTGGCGATTGCCCGTGGGAAGAAGACCTTGAGTTTGCACGTGCTGTCTGTGAGCAGGCCGGGGTTAAACTGGAAGTGCTTCCCCTTCAGGATGAATACTGGGCAAAGGTTGTCAGCTATACCATAGCGGAGATCAAAGCAGGCAGGACACCAAATCCGGATATGTATTGTAACCGGCTCATTAAGTTTGGCGATTTCTACGACAAAATCGACCCTATGTATGAAAAAGTTGCATCCGGTCACTATGGCATGATTGAAGAAAAGGATGGAAAACACCTCCTGAAAATCTCCCCTGACCCGATCAAAGACCAGACCTATTTTTTGGCCTATGTTACTCCACCGCAACTGAAACGGGCACTGTTCCCGCTTGGGCACTATGACAAGAAACAGATTAGGCAGTTTGCCAAAGAATTCGATCTGCCTAACCAGATACGGAAAGACAGTCAGGGAATTTGTTTCCTCGGAAAAATTAAGTTTAACGATTTCGTCAAATTTCACTTGGGTGAAATAAAGGGTGACATCATTAATATCGATGAATCAAAGAAAGTTGGTGAGCACCAGGGCTATTACTATTTCACCATCGGGCAGCGTCAGGGCATCAAATTGCACGGCGGGCCCTGGTACGTGGTGAAAAAGGATCACATCAATAACATCATTTATATCTCCCGCAACAAAGAGCTTCTTGAGGTGAAGAGGGACTCATTCTACGTCAGGAACATAAACTGGATTGCCGGGGAACCCACGGATAAAAAAGAATTGCGGCTGAAACTTCGTCATGGTCCCAGGTTTTACAACTGTCGCCTGGATTTGCTGAATGAACTTGACGGGTTTGTGAAGATTGAAGGGTTTGACCGTGGAATTGCGCCGGGGCAGTTTGCGGTGTTCTATGACGGGGAGTATTGCCTTGGCGGCGGTTCAATAGAGAATGAAATTCCGGTTGGCTCAGAGCGCAAGCTTGTTGACGCTGACGTAAAATAAACGTTCGGCATCGTCATAGGCGGCAAACCGGCAATAGTAGTGCCCGCCATCAAGCCGTTGCTTTTGGCTCGTAAATTCATAGGAATGGGCGCCGGCAGGTTTCTTTTCATTCAGCAGCGTCATGAGTCTTTCCCCACTCATATCATATACCTCAAGCGCAATCTTCGCCGGCTGGGGAAGATCGTACTCTATCCATGCAGAAGCGTGTTTGGTATCGGGGATACCATGCTTCAGTTGTATGTCTGAGGATTTCAATTGCTACTCGTTGGAATATGTAATGCAAATGTATGACACAGGTAAGAAAAAAACAAGGATGCTGTTTTGGGTTGACTTATTAATAGAGTTTTTCCCGTTTTTGCAGGTAAGAAAAGAGTGCTTTATCAAACGGGGTCTGCGTATTCACGAGATTATATTCAATCCCGCTGTTAATACATTCCTCGCGCAGCTTTTTGGTGAATTGCGCCATTGCATCCTGGTAACTTTTCTGAATGTGATAGGGCTGCGTGAGCAATTCATCGCCCGATTCCATATCGACAAACGTGGCATCCCGCCCAAACGTAAAATTCAGTTCAACCGGGTCCAGCACCTGGAAAACAATAACTTCGTTCTTTTTGAACCGGAAGTGTTTTAAGGCGCTGAGCGTTGTTTCCGCATCATCAAAAAAGTCTGAGATAACCACCACCACACCGCGGCGGTTAATTTTTTCCGCAATTTTTGACAGGCATTTGCCCGAGTTTGTTTTGCCTTCAACTTTCACCCGCGCGATAGCCTTCAGCAGTTCGTTGAGGTAAATTCCCGTTGCACGGGGAGGCAGTGTCTTTTTTATTTCGTCTGCGTAGAGTGTTATGCCTGCAGCATCTTTTTGATGAATGCTGAGATAGGCAAGCGACGCGGCGAGCATGGCGCCGTAGTCAAATTTCGATATACGGTCGCCGTGGGAAAATGCCATTGAAGAACTGCAGTCCAGCAGGATATAGCATTTAAGATTTGTCTCTTCTTCATATTGTTTAACGAAGTACCGGTCGGTTTTGCCATATGCTTTCCAGTCAATGTCCTTAACGGCATCGCCCTGCATATAGGGTCTGTGCTGGCTGAATTCAATGCTAAACCCATGATAGGGACTCCGGTGGAGCCCCAGCATAAACCCCTCAACAATGTATTTCGATTTCAGCTCAAGTGAGGAGAGCCGCGAAACAACAGCCGGGTCGAGGTATTTGCGAAAATCGTTGTTTGCGTCAGCGGGCATGTGCCTGGGCTTCCGCAGCCTGGATTATCTCTTCGGGTGATTTTCCCATGTTGTCAATTTCTGCCTTGGCAGATGGCACCAGAAGATCGTTTGGATAGTCCCTGATGAACTGGGTATAGGAAGCCTTGGCCTCATCGAAACTTCTCAGTTCGTTTGCCTGAATAAACGCTATATTAAATAATGCTGCGGGGGCCTGTTGTGCCTGAGGAAATTTGGCCACAACCTGTTTGTAATAGGAAATTGCTTTTTTGCTCGATTGTTCAGCGTCCAGGCTTTTATCTGATTTATCCTGATAAATTCTTCCGAGATTATAGAGCACCATCGAAGCTTTTTGCCCGGTTGGGAATTCTTCCAGGAGTTTTTCGTATGCCATAACAGCGCCGGGGACGTCCAGTTTCTGAATGCATACATTTGCCTCTTCCATATAGGCATTTTCATCCTTCTTTTTGCAGCCGCCAAACAGCAGTGCAAAAACTCCAATGATAATTACCAGTCTTTTCATGTCGCTCCGTTATTTCTGTTCATTAATTCAATGCCAAAATTTACTAATTAATTGGCAGATTTTTTAGAATAAAAGGGGTACCCTCATTAGAATTTGAGGTTAAAAAGTGTTCTGAACTTTTTTCCGGCGGTTGCAGGCGTCCTCCCTGTGCTTTGCGGCAATGGTGTCAACTTAGCAATAAATCGCAAGACGCTGCTATGGAATTGACTCTGAAACAGCTCGGATAAGGTAGATTCCCGCCCCGCTAGAAGCGGGATTTCGGGTGCACTCAACCTTCGGGGGAATGACATTTGTTCATTGTGCCCGTTAAGTTGACACCATTGCCTTTGTGGTCCGCCCACTTGTTGGTAGCGGGAACTATATTGCCGCAATAAAGGTTACGTGGTATATGAAAACAACAATACTAGCACTCGTAACAGTTTTTTCTTTTTCATTATTCGCCTGCCGCATGAGTGGCGGGCAAAAGAAAGAGTCAGCAAACGTGAATATCGATTCAATAACGGTTAAAAACACCAAAGGCGAAGATGTTTCCCTTGGACACTATAAAGGGAAAGTGCTTCTTCTTGTTAATGTGGCCAGCCATTGCGGCTTCACGCCACAGTATGAAGGACTGGAAACCCTTTATGAGAAATACAAAGACCAGGGTTTCGAGATACTGGGATTTCCATGTAATGATTTTGGCGGACAGGAGCCGGGCACCAATGAGGAGATTGCGACATTTTGCACTTCAAAATTTGGCGTGAAGTTTCAGCTTTTCGACAAAGTGAAGATACTTGGCGATGATAAAGTTCCGCTCTATGCAGCACTGACGGGAGATGATTCCGTGGAACCCGGTGATGTTAAGTGGAATTTTGAAAAGTTCCTGATAGGGAAGGACGGAAACCTGGTTGCCCGTTTCCGGAGCAAAGTTAAACCGCTTGATGAAGCGTTGACTTCGGCGGTTGAAAAAGAACTGGCCAAATAGATATTTATCAGTGACCCAGATTTATTGTGTGTGAAGCCCCGTGAGTATGATCATGGGGCTTTTTTTTATCAGTAAGATTCCATTAACCTTCTTACCGAATTAGTGTTATTTTGAAGCCATGACAATTATTATTACGTGAGCCGTCCACTCATATGAATTCATTTACAGAAACTGTTCAGAAGAATAAATACCTTTTGACCGGGCTGATCTTCGGATTGGCGCTGTTTCTGCGGTTTTATGGCATTGAGCATCAGAATATCTGGTTTGACGAATCGTATTCCTGGAATGAAACGCTGCGATCTACTTCACAGATCATTATTCATTCGGCAACCAGCGATGTTCATCCGCCCCTGTATTATGTACTGCTGAGGTTCTGGGTTTTAGTGTGGGGCGATAGTACTGCAGCCATGCGTTCGCTTTCAGTACTCTTCTCCATGGGCGCCATGGTGTTCGTATTCCTCATCCTGAAACACCTTAAAAAGGACAACGCCATTTTGCCTGCCTGCCTGTTGATGGCGCTATCGCCATACCAAATCTACTTCTCTCAGGAAATTAGAATGTATTCGCTGTTGGCAGTGCTTAATACCGCTGCTGTTTACTATTATCTTCGACTCATGGAAACCAGGTGGAACGGGTGGCCGTACATTCTGGGATTTGCTGCCGCGATACTCCTTGGGCTCTATACGCATCTTGCTGCTGTATTGACCACGGGTGGAATTGCTGCCCATTTTTTGTATCAGATGGCTTTTGGTTCGGAGACTAAAGCCATAAAAAAGAATTTGTTTTTGCGGGCCGGTTTAACCGTTGTTGCTGTTGCAGTTCTCTATTTGCCTTGGATAATTGTTTTGTGGGCATTTCAGGCGGGCAACGTGGGGCAGCAGGGCTGGCGCGATGGTGTTACCATTTTTGATGCGCTTTATGAACTGAGTCACGTTATCACTTCTCCTTTTCTGGGTATGTATTTCCGTGAGAGAATTCTGCTTACGTATGATATTTTATCAAGGCATATGAGCTATGCGGTATATGCAGTGTATGTGATGGACATTTTGTTATTTGTGATAAATGCGCTGCTGGTATTGTATCTGACCGGAGTTTCTTTGAAGGGGTTCCCACGGAACAAGCTGCTCACTTTTGCCTTCTTTGTGCCTTTGGTGGGAACGTGTGTTGTGCTACTGATCATCAGAAGGCACTATGATCTTTCACGATATCTTTTTTCGCTCTCACCGATTTTAATGATACTGTTTGCCATTGCGGTTACCGAACTTCGCGAAAACAGAAGACGGGTGATCAGCATCCTTTTGGGGACCGTTATGATCATTTGCCTGATTAAGTATTATGCAACCGAAGTGCGGGACAGTGATCACCGCCCGGTTGTTGCTGTGCTGAATGAGTTTGCAAAACCGAATGACGGTATTTTCCTGACGCCTGCAAGCATAAATCATATGTACAGTTATTATTTGCGACAGGGGAATCTGAGGCCATCCCTGAGACCTCTTGCAGAAAGCGGTACGATCACTCCGGAAGAATGCGCATCGACGGGAGGAGTATGGCTCGCAATGGATTATCGTTCGGAGTTATACTGGCAGCCGCCGGAAAAAATAATGGAAACAACGGACGGATTCAAAACACCGGTTGTGTATGACTTTTTCAGGACAAAAATTATTCATTGGGAACGGAAATAACAGTTGTTTTTCTAAATCCGGCTTTGGCAATCAGGCTGGCTCCAGTTTTCATCGGTAAACGCTCTGATACTCCCTGCAAAGGCAGAAAGAAAATGTTGTTCCACCTTTGAAATATTTTCGGGTGTAATTATGTATATTTGCGCATAAAAATTTTAATACTAATTATTTATAAAGGATCGTTCAATGAAACGTGCAAAATTCGCACTTATTGGCGGTGGTCAAATTGGTGGTGTGTTGGCTCAATTGATCGCGCTCAGACAACTTGGTGATGTGGTGTTATTTGATATTGTGGAAGACCTGCCGCAGGGCAAAACGCTTGATATAGCGGAAGCCTCAAGAATAGACGGGTTTGATGTAAGTGTTACCGGAACGAATTCCTATGCCGATATTGCCGGATCAGACATTGTTATCATAACTGCAGGACTTCCCCGTAAACCGGGAATGAGCCGTGATGATCTTCTGGTTACCAATGCAAAGATCATGAAATCAGTTGCGGAGAATGTTGCCAAACATGCACCCGAAGCAACCGTCATCGTTATCTCCAATCCGTTGGATGCTATGGTAACGTTATTCCAGAAGGTTTCGAAATTCCCTTTTAGCCGTGTAATTGGTCAGGCCGGCGTTCTTGATTCCTCACGCTTTGCGTCGTTTATTGCCTGGGAACTTGGTGTCTCTGTTAAAGATGTTAACGCGGTTACCCTTGGTGGCCATGGCGACACCATGGTTCCCCTGGTACGTTATGCGAATGTCAACGGCATTCCGGTGATGGAATTGCTGGAAAGAAAATATAACGATGCAGCCAAAGCCAAAGAAGTTATGACCGCTGTTATTGAACGCACCAAGATGGCCGGCGGCGAAGTAGTTAAGCTATTGAAAACCGGGTCCGCTTTCTATTCTCCGGCATCAGCCGCTATTCAAATGGCAGAAGCAATTCTTTATGACGAAAAACGCGTTCTTCCGGTCTGCGCTTTTTTGCAGGGCGAATTCGGCGTGAGCGGTTATTATGTTGGTGTTCCGGCCATTCTCGGCAAGGGCGGCGTGGAAAAAGTAGTTGAATTCACCTTGGATGCCCAGGAGCAGACGCTCATGGACAACTCGGTGAAAGCAGTCACTGATTTGATTGCCGATATGGATCGTTTGGGCTTATAATAAATCTGAATAGTATTCCTTTTTAAGTCTGTCTCAAAGACCGGTTCGTTTGCCAAAACGCATCTGCCGTTGGGACAGACTCTTTTTTTTGCCTTCCAGCCAGCCCGGGCATAATTGACTTTTAATAAAATTGGATTTATCTTGCCCCGGCATATTTTATTGCCGACCAATCTCTCATCCGGGAACCTGTATTATCTCTCCAATTGTTGCCGGCTGGTACAAGGGAGCGATATAGTGTGTATTTACTCTAAATTAAAGGTAACAGTTAATGAAAAAATTGAAAATAGTGACATTTGGGGACCCCGTGCTGAGGCAGGCAGCAAAACCTATTTCGGTTTTTCACAGCAAGCTGCATTCAGTGATCAATTCCATAGCGAGCACGCTCGAGAGTCGTGATGATGGTGCGGCGCTTGCGGCACCACAGGTGAGCTTGTTGAAGAGGATCACCGTTGTTGACTATCAGGGTGAATACATAGAGTTTGTGAATCCGGAAATTCTTGCCGGAGAAGGTGAGCAGACGGACTATGAAGGATGCCTTTCTTTTCCGGGCTATTTTGGGCTGGTACCACGCTACACGGACATCCGGGTGAAGTATCAGAACCGTAATGGCGAAGAGCTGATAATAGAAAGGAGCGGCAAGCTTGCGCGGTGCATTCAGCATGAAATTGATCATTTGGACGGTATATTATTCATAGATCGCATGAAGAAAGACCACGTGATCCATTCCGACACCAATGAAAAGCTCAGTTTGGAATCGGTGCTTGCCCTAAGCAGGGGTGCCATGATGAATTCCGGGAAAGAACCGTTTTTTTAGGTGAAAAACTGTTTTCCGCGGGAGGTAAAATTGTTTTGGAAAACTTTTAAAAAATGTCTAAATTAGAAGTCTTGAAATTTTATTAGACGGCCCCATCGTCTAGTGGTTAGGACATAGCCCTTTCACGGCTGTAACAGGGGTTCAAATCCCCTTGGGGTCACTAAAAAGCCTTCACTCTGTGAGGGCTTTTCTCATTTTAAAGCCGGTGCCGGGGTTTCCCGCCTGCCGGCCTTCGCCGTCTTCGGGATTTCGTTCCGATGGATACGGGCTCAGCAAATCTCCCTGCCTGAAAGCATGGCAGACAGGTTGGGGTCACAATTTGCCATCATTTTCGAAAGATTATGAGGGCTTTTTTATGCCTACACATACCTGCAGAAGCTTTGCACTAAGCAAAATACTAAGCATTTTTTCACCCCGCCAAACAACCACCTCGTGAATCCGCGGACATATTTTTTAGGGGGTAGTTTGTGGTTATACCCTTATAGGCCAATACGGGAACACAAGTTTGTGTGTCAGTGGTCAGGTTTGTTTTATTGTGCTTTTTAGCTAAATTTCATTCAGTACTTTGAATATAACAATCATTGAAAGCAGGATTTGGATAATCTGACAGGAGTTTTCTTATCGGTACTGGATGCCCTTCATAAGGAAAAGGTTGACTATGTGCTCATTGGAGGCTTTGCAGTTGTACTCCATGGATCAAAACGTTTTACAGAGGATCTTGATATCTTCATAAAGAACACAGAAGAAAATCTTACCCGATTAAGAACAGCTCTCCACTCAGTTTTTCACGATAAAAGTATTGAAGAGATTACAGTATCTGAGATTGACAGCTATGCAGTTGTTCGTTATGGTGCAACAGATGATTTTTACCTGGATATCATTGGAAATCTGGGAGAGGCATTTTCATACGAAGATGTCCTTTGCCAGGAAATTGAAGTTGACGGCAGGGTAGTCAGATTGGCGACAGTTGAGAGTTTGTATAAGCTTAAAGAGAAAACATTTCGTGCAATTGACCAGAGCGATTTATTGTTTCTCTCCGAGAAAATCAGAAGTCAGAAAGACGGCAATGGTAAAGAAATTTAAGACATTCGAGGAAGCCAGACGTGATCTGTGGGAGATGCACCCCTCAGACGAATATTATAAACGGGTTATCAGCTTTTACGAACTTGCATCTCATTTTGTTAAGCGGAAAGTGCAAAAGGGTGTTTTTAAGTTCAAAACATTCGAGGAGGCACAGAAGCAGAGAATGATTTAAAAAATTTTCTGGTACCAGGATGGAACCCGAAGTATTGCGGGATTTTATTGTATAAAACTTGACTAAAAAAATGCTCAAATATTCTTTATTACTATTATTATCTATCTCGTTGTTAGACGGATGCAGCTCGACTTCGGAAATTCCCTATAAATCGCGAGTCATCAGCAAGCTTGATATAGTAAATCTTTCTGTTTTCCTGAAAGAACTGCTTGATACAATAGATGTTAAACTGGACTCGTCATATCAAAAAGTCGAATATGATTATTGGCCACAGCCGATGAGAAACCGTTTGCAATCACAGATATTAGCAATGAATCTTCCACTCCGTCCGGACAGTGCATATTATAAAGGGATGATTGACGCGGAAAAAGATATTGGGAATGGAATATTTATGCATTATACATACGGGTTGGATGTTCTTTTTAATGGGATTCCAATTTGGCCAGTCTTTGATTCAATTTTGACGATGAAATATGCGATAAAGACTAACTATATGGCTGGTTGTGAGGTCAATGGTTGCATTAAAGCTTATAAAGAGGGGTACGACAAGGTTTCCATACCGATAATCAATAAGTTTTACAAATGTGATGTGTATCAGTCTGCATGGGGCGAAGCGATAAAATGTATAACTGGAAATTATAGTATTAAATAATTCATTGGAACATACTGCAGCTGGTTTTCACCTACTTCTACAACAGTAAATAGATGGGCCGGCAGTAAATTTCAATCGTCCGTAAAAATTCCGTTGGCGAAGAGAATTACCTCAAAAAAGAAATATCCTCACTGAAGTCTCACATCCAGTATCGATTATCGGTATAATAAAATTGATAATTAATCATCATTTCATGAAGCGGAAGTGGTCAGGATATAGCCTTTTCAAAGCCAGCCTCGATTTTTCATCGGGGCTGTAACAACTTGTTACGCTTTTTTAGCGGGAGGGGTTTCCCGACTGCCGGTATAAACCGGCGTCGGGATTTCGTCCCGATGGATCGGGACTCAACAAATCTCTCACGGCGTGATCTCTGCGATGTTTGGGGTCACAATTAGCACTCATTTTAGCCAGAATTTGAGTTTTTTTTGCTTTTAGTGCAAAATTGGCAATAGAGGGATCAAAATAGTCATCAATTTATCCCCTTAACAAGTGAAACTGAATTATCGTATGGAAAATTTTTATCGTATTTTAGGATACATAAAAACAAATGTAATGAACAGAATATGACATCAATACTCATTTCAGGAAAAGACAAAAAAGAGCTGGAAGTGCTCGCATTTCTTGCAGAGAAAATGGGAGTAAAAGTCCGTCACATTACTTCCGACGAGACTGAAGATATCCTTTTGGGTGGGGTAATGGAAAAGGTCCGGACAAATAAGAAAGTGACTAAAAATTCAGTCATGAAAATTTTACTGCCAAAGCAATGATTGTTCAATTTGACCGCTCCTTTTATAAAAGCATAAAAGGGCTTTCAGATGATGGGGTAAAAAAGAAAATTGCAGATTTTGTAAATGCTTGTGAAAAGGCCAGTTCACTCTCAGGATTGAAGAATATAAAAAAGCTACAGGGCCACCATACATTTTACAGGCTTAGAATTGGGGATTATCGATTGGGCTTTGAGCTAACTGACCCATCAACAATTGTTTTCATTATAGCCTGTCACCGTAAAGATATCTATCGACTATTTCCATAATCAATAACTTTCGTTCTTCTTGGGTCTTCACAATTGGATATCGCTCTTGCCAGTTCATATGCTCTCCAATCGTTTGTGAATCGCAAGGGGTGGTCGGGTACTGAGTTATGAAACAACGTAATACTTCTCCTCGCTTTTTGAGAGGATTCATGAGATACCGAACACTTATTTCTGTTTTAGGTATTGTGCTTTGTGCCAGCTCTATGCCCTCATTTTGATTAATGTAGGCAGATGGCTATTTTTAATTTTGGGAATAACTTGAGCACGTATTCCTTCATCATTCATTTAACCGGGTGCATAAGATGCTATTGATGCAACTCTCATCTTCTTCGCATGCACAGAAACACGTATGAAAAAACAGATATTCCCGTTTATTGCTTTGCTGCTGCTCTTCGCAACCGGGTTGTATGGACAGCAATTGGAAATTCATCATCTTGATGTGGGGCAGGCTGACGCGACCTTCATCAAATCACCCACGGGGATTACCATGCTTATTGACGGAGGGAATGCGGATACCGGCACAAACATGATCCTGCCCTATCTCAGCCAGCTGGGCGTCGCCAAATTAAATTATGTACTCTGCTCGCATTTTCATTCAGACCACATCGGTGGTCTTGACGAAGTTATAAACGGTCTTGGATACGCCAACATAGATTCTGTTTTTGATCGCGGGGACGATGAGCCGCTCCCGAATTCCCCGGCATATACTGAGTATGTTGCCGCGGCAAATGCCACCGGCAGAAGAGTTAAAATTGAACCCGGCCGCATTATTGATTTGGGTGGCGGCGTTACGATGAAATGCGTTGCCACGGATGGTGAAGTTATTAATTATGGCGTCGTGAGCGGTTCTTCGGGCAGCGAGAATGATCTCAGCGTGGGCTGGGTGCTGACCTACAATGCATTTCATTATTTCACAGGCGGCGATCTGGGCGGAGAAGGCTCTGCCTATGCCGACGGTGAAACTCCGCTTGCAGCGCAGTTGAGCCCGGTGGATGCATTTAAGGTTAATCATCATGGCAGCGCATATAGCACAAACCAGACGTTTGTCAATCGCCTGAAAGCAAAAGCCGCATTCATTTCCGTTGGCAATGGGAACTCCTATAAGCATCCTGTCCAGGCAGTTCTTACCAGATTGGCAAATGCCGGCTGTTTTATCTACCAGACAGAAACCGGGAATGGAGGGACAATTCCAGCCGGCAAAGGTATTGCGGCAAATGCCACCATTATTCTCAAAACCTCCGGGTCCGGCTTCTCGGTAACGCACGGAAATACTACAGAAAATTATGGTATCTCGGCAGCAGACGGCAATACCACATCCACCGCTTCATTTAGCTTGTTCCCCAATTATCCCAATCCATTTAATGCTGCAACGGTTATACCCTATGACTTAAAAGAAGGGAGCTTTGTCACCTTAAGAATTTATGATTGCATGGGCAAGGAAGTGAAGACTCTTGTGAACGAGTATGAAAAAGAAGGAAGTTATAAAAAACACTTCAATGGTATGGATTTGCCAACAGGAGTGTATTATTACCGCCTTTCAGCCGGGAAATATACCGACGCAAAGAAGTTCGTGCTGCTAAAATAGGTTCTTCCGGTGATATGCTGTGGATATTGTTTTAACGAAGCAGGGGTGTTTCGTCAACCGAAACAGATGGCATATTCTTTTCTATGTCCATAGAATTCTCCAATCTTACGCTTGCTATTACCATGTAGCCTCCGCTATGCGCTTCAATATAAACAGGAAAGTTCGAGAGCACAAATTAGGACAGAATATTCACTTGCTATTCTTGTGCTTTTCCAAATCCTGATGGGCTGTAAAAAAAGACTCAGGCCCCACTACGCCTTCGCCAACAACAGGCGCTATTCCTGGTAAAGCAACAAATGCCGGTGGTGTGAGGGGATGGATGGGAAATTCCACCAATAAAGAGGCTTTCTGTTCAAATTATTGTTAAAAACAAAGATTCATTATTGGAATAATACGTCGCAAAATAGTGTCTCGTTATGATATTATGCCCCATTGCGAGACAATTAATCGGTAAAGTGTACCGATATGAGCATCTAAAGTCCCGAAAACAGCTTAAAAACGCAGTTAATGCAGAGAAGAAATTTCTAAAAATGTTGGCATAATTATTGTTAAATGGGGTTGAAATAAAAAATATCATTTAATGGGCTGGACATGTTTAGAAATACTAAAAATCTTACGACCTTTTTATTACTGTTAATTAGTTCATGTTATAGTTCCGTATACGGAAGCGGGGACCCGAACGTTTTACTAAAAAAGTGGAATGCTGTTATTACCAATAATTTCAGCAGTGTTTCCGAAATTGAAGGTAGAACATTTATTGCAGGGAACTATAATGCACAGAATCCTCACCAATTTGGCTTCAAGCTTACAAGCAATTCATCGCAGGACGTAGTATTTGCGGTGGGCGGTACGGTGAACACCGATGCTCAGGCAAATATAAAAGTCTTTTACGGAAGTGCCGCAGTCAGCACTGCAGTTACCACACCAAACTGGTTCCAGTTTATGAATGGCGGCTCTCTCCAGGCATCAAGCACCTGGCCGGCAGTAAACTCCCCGGTACAGGATCTTGTTGATGCAGCTAATTACTGGAAAACGCTAACTCCCAATGGGAAAGTTCAATACCCAGGCTCACAACCGGCACCACTTAGTTTCATTTGCCCTTCAGGACAAAAACTTGCTGTTTTTAGCGTTACCGACGTACAAACGTTTGAGAACTCAAATGTTCAGCAGATTGAAATAACTCCTGCCGACTCAACACAAACTATAATAATCAACGTTCTCACTACTGACGGCAATGTTCAGTGGACGAATGGAAACATGGTTGGCAACTTCGACAATGAATACTGGCGAAGCAGAATAATCTGGAATATTTATTACGACAACAGTAAATGTACCATGGGGACAATCAACTGTGGTCCCAATATGAAAGGTACACTGGTTTCTCCGGAAGCTACTGTTACCGGTAATTCAAATTTTGACGGAACGGTGGTTTGTAAAAATTTGCAAATTAACAGCGAAATCCACCTCGCGTCTTCAACAGGCTGGAATGGGAATGCTCCTTGCCAGGCTACTCCTGCCTCGCTTGGTGACAAAGTATGGTTAGATGTTAACAAGAATGGTATCCAGGATGCAGGCGAAGCAGGTATTGCCAATGTTACCGTTGTTTTGTTTAACAGTTCAAACACTCAGGTTGCCACAACAACCACAGATGCAAGCGGAAATTACAGTTTTACAAATCTTGCACCGGGAACGTATTCGGTTCAGTTCACTGCACCTTCAGGATATACGATATCAGTAAAAGATCAGGGAACTGATGACAGCAAAGATTCTGATATCGATCCTTCGACCGGGAAAACAGCTTCTGTTACTCTTGCCGCAGGCCAGAACAACACCACAGTTGATGCCGGAATGTATGTATCTTCTGCTACACTTGGTGACAAAGTATGGTTAGATGCTAATCAGAATGGTATCCAGGATGCAGGCGAAGCAGGTATTGCCAATGTTACCGTTGTTTTGTTTAACAGTTCAAACACTCAGGTTGCCACAACAACCACAGATGCAAACGGAAATTACAGTTTTACAAATCTTGCACCGGGAACGTATTCGGCTCAGTTCACTGCACCTTCAGGATATACGATATCAGCAAAAGATCAGGGAACTGATGACAGCAAAGATTCCGATATCGATCCTTCAACCGGGAAAACAGCTTCTGTTACTCTTATCGCCGGTCAGAACAACACCACGGTTGATGCCGGAATGTATGTAACTCCAGCTTCACTTGGCGACAAGGTATGGCTGGATGTTAACAAGAATGGTATCCAGGATGCGGGCGAGGCCGGAATTGCCAATGTTACCGTTGTTTTGTTTAACAGTTCAAACACTCAGGTTGCCACAACAACCACAGATGCAAACGGAAATTACAGTTTTACAAATCTTGCACCGGGAACGTATTCGGCTCAGTTCACTGCGCCTTCGGGATATACGATATCAGCAAAAGATCAGGGAACTGATGACGGCAAAGATTCCGATATCGATCCTTCGACCGGGAAAACAGCTTCTGTTACTCTTATCGCCGGTCAGAACAACACCACGGTTGATGCCGGAATGTATGTAACTCCTGCTTCACTTGGTGACAAAGTATGGTTAGATGCTAATCAGAATGGTATCCAGGATGCAGGCGAAGCAGGTATTGCCAATGTTATCGTTGTTTTGTTTAACAGTTCAAACACTCAGGTTGCCACAACAACCACCGATGCAAGCGGAAATTACAGCTTTACAAATCTTGCACCGGGAACGTATTCGGTTCAGTTCACTGCACCTTCAGGTTATACGATATCACCAAAAGATCAGGGAACTGATGACAGCAAAGATTCCGATATCGATCCGGTAACAGGTAAGACAGGAACCTATACTCTTACAGCAGGCCAGAACAACACCACAGTCGACGCAGGAATGTATGTAACCCCTGCTTCATTGGGTGACAAGGTATGGCTGGATGTTAATCAGAATGGCATTCAGGATGCAGGCGAAGCCGGCATTGCCAACGTAACAGTAAAGCTTTATGATTGCAGCAGTAATCTTATTGGAACAACAACCACAAACGCAAACGGCTCATACTCATTCACAAACGTAACACCGGGCAGCTACAATGTTCATTTTGTTCTTCCTTCGGGTTACTCTTTCAGTCCTATGAATGCGGGTTCAGACTCAACAAAAGATTCTGACGCGGACCTCACAACCGGAAAAACAGCTTGCTTCGTGCTGGCTCCGGGACAGAGCAACATTACCAAAGATGCAGGACTGTATCTCACACCGGTACTCACTGCCACTCTCGGAGATCGTGTATGGCTTGACGCAAATCACAATGGTATACAGGATAATGGCGAAGCGGGATTGTCAAACGTTACTGTTAAGTTATATTCTTGCAGCGACAGCTTAGTTGCAACCACTGCAACAAACTCACTTGGCAATTATCAGTTTACCAATGTAACTCCGGGAAGCTATTATGTAAAATTTGTTTCTCCGGTCGGTTACACAATAACAGCAAAAGACCAGGACAGCATAGACAGTCTGGATTCTGATGCAGATGCATTAACGGGAAAGACGGGCTGCTATACAATTGCCTCCGGCGAAATGAACAACAGCATTGATGCCGGTATGTACATCAATTTCGTAACCATCGGAGATAAAGTATGGAACGATGCAAACCATAATGGAATCCAGGATGCAGGCGAAACAGGAATTTCCAATGTAACTGTCAGTTTATTCAATTGCAGTAACAACCTGATTAGTACAACGGTCACCGATGCAAACGGCAACTATCAGTTTTGCTGTACCGTAAGTGGCGGTAATTATTATGTGCAGTTCTCCCTGCCTTCGGGATACGCTTTCACAACCCCTTATCAGGGAAACGATTCAACCAAAGATTCAAATGCTGACACAGTAACAGGTAAAACTGCCTGTACCTACATTGCTGGCGGAGAAACCAATAACACCTTAGATGCAGGAATGTATCAGTTACCGGTAAACATCGGTGACAAAGTTTGGAACGATGCAAATAAAAACGGTATCCAGGATGCGGGCGAAGCCGGTATTCCGAACGTAACAGTGAAACTTTATAATTGCAGCGGTGTCCTCACGGCAACCACTGCAACCGATGCGAACGGATTCTATCATTTCAATGATGTTTTGGCAGGAAGCTATTACATTCAGGTTACTGCTTCAGCAGGGTACGCATTCTCGCTTAAAAACCAGGGAACAAATATCAGTGTTGATTCTGATATCAACCCTGAAACGGGCAAATCGGATTGTAAGGCATTTGCCGCCGGTTCTACCGATAACAGTATTGATGCAGGTCTCTACTATGGTGCAACCGACCTCAAGATCGAAAAGACAGTCAGTGATTCAATAATCACTTGCGGTCAGAACGTTACCTATACGATTAAGTTAACAAATAACGGACCTATTGATGCAAGCGGTATAGTGGCCTCAGATATATTACCTGCAGGACTAGTGTTTGTGTCAGCAAATGCAACACAAGGTGCGTATGATCAGAACACCGGACTTTGGACCGTCGGTAGCCTCAGTAACGGCGCTTCGGTAACGCTTACGATTAACGTAAAAGTTGATTGTGCGTCAATGAATAACGCCAATATTGATCTTGGACCGGCTAAAGATTTCAACGTGTTCGTAATCAACGATATTACTCAGCCTTCTGCAGATACACAAGGCAAAATGGCAGTTGGCAGAAATGCAACTCTGGCTTGCTACAGTGTTGCCGATCAGTTGGCTCCTTCAAACGGAACCGTTGATGTGCTGGTTGTTGGAAAGAAACTCATTTTCACCAGCGGCGGTATTTATGCAGGAAATGCAGTCTATGGCGACTCTTCGAATCTTCCCGTATCCGCGGTTTCATTTTTCAGCGGCTCTGTCAGGAAAGACTCGGTAATTAACTTTGCAGCAGCTAAAACGTATCTCGAAAACCTCAGTTCTCAATTAAGTGGATATAGTGTAAACGGAACCACGGAATTTCAGTGGGGCACAGTACGAATGACGTGTAACGATCCTTATCTTAATGTATTTACGGTTAACGGTAATGATTTGAATACCGCTAATACTGTTGAAATCAATGTGCCGAATGGTTCAGCGGTTGTGGTCAATATAGTAGGCACCACTATTAACTGGCATGGCGGACTCTTTGTTAATGGTACGGTTATGAATAATGTTCTTTATAACTTCCCGCAAACAACTTCCTTAAGTATATCAGGGATAGATGTAACCGGTTCAATATTGGCTCCTTTCGCAGCGGTTAATTTCCCGGCAGGTGTACAGCACGGACAAATGATCTGTAAATCAATGACAGGAAGCGGCCAGTTCAATTTGGCTCCGTTCCTTGGGAACATTCCGGCCAATAAAGCCATCGTAAACGTAGCTTCGATTATCAGCTCAAATATTTCGGATCCGGTTCTTGCCAATAATACCGTGTCAGCATCCAGTTCATTCCCGCATGATACAACAGGTACGGGATCTGGCAGCGGCTCGGGTATTGGTTCAGGCAGTTGGTCGTTAATTGGCAATCTACCCGCGGGCGAAATCGTGACAACGATAGAATCAGATCATCAGGGCGGTATATATGCAGGAACGGTTAACGGTTATATCTTCAAGACAACGAACGAAGGTGCAAGCTGGGTACGCGTTAATTCGAATATGTATTCGGGTCCGGTCTGGGCGGTTAAAATACATCCTAACAGCAGTATTCTCGCGGCAACGGTAACCGGTGTGTATCGCACATCCGACAATGGTGCAAACTGGAACTTAACAGACCTTCAGTATAAAGATGTACGTTCACTGAAGATTGATGCTTCAGGTACTGTTTATGCAGGCACATGGGGCTTTGGTATCTTCGTATCTTCCAATTGTGGACTCAGCTGGACAGCGGAAAACAACGGACTGGGTACTCACCTGGTAATCACGTCGCTGACAGTTGCTCCTGATCAAGCTGTATATGCCGGTACATTTGATGGCGGCGTTGCCAAATCAATTGACCACGGAAGCAGCTGGACATTCCTCAATGTAGGCTACAACTACATCTGGGCGTTGGCTTCAAACTCGAACGGTGATCTCTTCGCCGGCACCTATGGTGAAGGACTCTATCGCTCTACAACAAACGGCGCCACATGGACTAAGACTTCATTGCCGGTTACTTATGTCTATTCGCTCGTTATTGACGCAGCTGATAACATTTACGCAGCTTCATATTCAGGAGGTGTATTTGTGTCAACAAATAACGGAACCACCTGGTCAAACATTGGTATGGGCGGTGTAGGACTTAGCTCAATGATGATTGTGCCTAACGGGAAAGCGATTTACTCAGGCACCGCAAACGGTAAGGTTTATAAAAAAGAGTCTAATCTTACGGGCATAAATGATAAGAAAAGACTTATACCTACAGAGCTACATCTTGAACAGAATTATCCGAATCCGTTCAACCCAAGCACCCGTATTTCGTTTGCTCTGCCTAAAGCACAACAGGTATCGCTTGTTATCTATAATACCTTAGGTCAGGTAGTGAAAACCTTGGTAAACGGGTCTCTCGAAGCAGGTAATTATACTATCTCCTTTGAGGCAAACAGCCTGGCTTCCGGAATCTATATCTACAGATTGCAGACGCAAAGTCAAACCTTCACAAAGAAAATGATTTTGCAGAAGTAATTCTTCGTAAATCTTAAACTCACAAGAGAGGCTGTATCAGAAGTTAAACTGATACAGCCTTTTTTGGTTAGCGGTTCCTGATAAATGAGCGCGTGATCATGGTTCTACCCGATAATTTGAGCAAGAAGTATTCAAATTATTGGATAAAAACACGTAAAATTATAAAACTTGATAATTTCTCTGAATTTAGACGCCTGATTCATCCCGATTACGGCTCGCATAGCCAACTATTTACTTTATGTAACTATTGAAGTGATGCAATGAACTATTTTGATGTTTACCGATGTTCAATATGGTATTGGACAATCCGGTGTAAGCAGGAAGCCATAATGAGAGCCAGTTTAAACATTAAGGAACAAGGGTTCATAAATGACAGTAGAAATTTGGAGTGACGTGATGTGTCCGTTTTGCTATATAGGAAAACGGAAATTTGAAGCCGCGTTGGGCGAATTTCCGGGACGCGAAAAAGTGCAGGTGGTGTGGAAAAGTTTTCAGCTTTCTCCGGACATGAAGACGGAGCCCGGCAAGAGTATTCACCAGTATCTGGCTGAGCATAAGGGCATCAGTCTGAATGAAGCAAGGGAAATGAACCGCTATGTTTCCCAAATGGCGGCTCAGGTAGGTTTGGCCTATAATTTTGATAAAGCTGTCGTTTCCAATTCGTTTAATGCACACCGGTTCACACATTTTGCTAAGCAGCAGGGCAAACAAGGTGAGGCTGAGGAAAGATTGTTCCAGGCATATTTCACCGAAGGGAAAAATATTGATGACTACAAAACATTGATGGCTCTTGGTGCTGCGATCGGACTGGATACGGAGACCCTCAAGGGAGCGTTGGAATCAGGAGCCTATGCCGACGATGTGAGACAGGATATATATGAAGCTCAGCAGGTAGGAGCGAGAGGTGTACCGTTTTTTGTGTTCAATAACAAATATGCGGTCTCCGGTGCTCAGGAGAGCACCGTATTCACCGAAGTTTTGACAACGGCATTTTTGGACTGGAATGGCGAAGTACAGTGAAGGGAAATCTGGTCTGTCGGACGAAAACGGATCCCGGAATTGACAGAATTCAAGCAGGGTTTTCCGTTATATATCCAAAGCTAAAACGTTGTTGCGGTTCTCTTAACTTCTGTGTCTTCCAGATTTTCATTGCCTCACATGCCTTCCGTGGCTGCAATTGATCTTTCACTACGACTAATTAAAAGATCGTTGCGATTTTCTCCGGTTACAGGAATTGTTGGCCCGCGATAGCGTGGAAACAACACGCTGACAAAGAGCATCATTTCCTGATATTGTTTACCTTGATCAGGAACTTCCTTCCGATATGAACAAACTTTTTTGAGTTGAGCTTTTTTGGTCAGGCATCATGAATAAATTTAAAGTCACCGATGAAGTACTGCGACTGCCTTCTCTTTTCCACCGGCTTAGTTCACTTGCTGATATAGATCGTAAGCTGTTGCACTTGAAGCCCCGGTAATGTTGTTGATCATCTGTTTGGAAGAACGGGCCAATCCATGGTGAGACAAGGTTTGACCCGACTTAATTACTACTTCTTTTTTAATAGAATTTGTTTGTTCTCCGCTTCGATGATGGAATTGCAAAAGGCTCTGTATTCCGCATAATGCTCCGGTTGAATAGTGGCGTCCGGAAATTGCATCGTTTCTTTTGCGAAAATGATACCGTCCTTATAAGAAAATGAAATTGAGTAATCCTTATTTTGGAACGATGTCTTGAGATCCTCGGGAAGTTCAACCGGACTATAACCTTTCGGAAGTTGAATCGATATCTCAGTTATTATTGAATTAGCCTCCTGATAGGACTCAAGCGGGAAATTTCGTTTTTCAAGAGAAATTTCATCATTGCCGGTAATGTGATCAACCCAAGGCAGCTTTAAAAGTCTGAAATTGCCTGTAGATGTAAGAAAACTATTAAATATTATATCCTCGGTACTGTAAACCGTATCTGCCCACAAATCCTGTGGATAAATGGTAAAGCCGACGATCTTCAAATTAGTTGAAATATCACTGAAGTGATCGTTAAGCGTTTTTAATTGTTCAGTACTGTCTTTATCGAGAAATGCCGCGCGCAAATCAGCCGCAAGCTCACCGGTGCTGGCATTTTGAAAATGAACTTGCAGAGCATTATCGGCAGTTATTTCACCAGTCACCTTACGATAGATTGCGTTAACGATTCCATTCGAGGTTGTATAGGAGCGATCATTTCCCTTTTCAGAGACAGGAAGACAAAGCGCCTGGATATCGACAACCGGTTGGCTCAGGAACGGAGAATATTTTGAGGTCAGATCCAGAAGATATGGCGTGTTGTCGAGAGTTACTGAGGCAATGGCGTGATTAAAATATAAACCTGGCAGAACATTCTCATATTTCCCTTCGTTCCGCGTATTCAAGAGCACGTATGATGCCTGCAACCCAACTTCTTTTGCCATGGCAATAAATAAACCGGTAAGATCTTTACAGTCGCCAAGCTTGCTTACGAGTACATCTTTTGCTTTTTGCGGAATTATGCCGGATTGCCGGAATGATACACTGCTGTAAGTAATGTTTTTGGTGATATAATTGTAAATAATGCGAGCCTTCTCCCGGTCGGAATACGTTTGCGCCTTATCGAACAGGGATGCAACCTTTTCCTTTATCTCCTGAGTTGCTTCAAGCCTTGACCTGCTGATTTTATTATACCAATTGCTGAGGAAGTTCCAATCGGGCAAAGAGGAGAGGTAGAGGACTTTACCGATATCCACAAGTTCCGGCATATTATTTTCAACACGAATTCCCGGGATATCTTTCATCTCCCACGAAAGTAACCGTTCATGCTCCACCACGGTATCAAGCGTTGGCGTGGCATCAAAATTCTGTCCTTTATACCTGATTATTTGATTTTCAGGGCAGATGAGCGAATATCTGACCGTGTGTACGGGATACCAATTGGAGATCAGGAATTCATCCCAGAAATGGTCGGCCAGTGAACCGGAAAAGTGATTTTGGATTTTATATTTAATGAGAATGTAGTCGTTCACGTCAAGTGACTTAAAAACAAAATGCGAGTCATCGCGATCAGCGGGGATCTCTGAACCATCTTTTTTAATAACCACTGCTTTATCGAAGATAAAATCCTGCTCGTTTTCAAAGTAGTGAACAGTATATTCGCTCATCTGCTGAATTCCGGTTCTCGACAGGATCTTGAATAAAAGAGTTGCCTCCACTTCCGAAGAGCCCTCCGGGAATATTCTGCGTTTACTGTCATTCAAAACGACATAAACATCTTCACCGGTTGGGCTTGAGGCATCGTCCATTTTCCGCAACAGTTCCTTGCTGTAGAGCGGACGGATCAGCTTTTCAGCGGCTGATTCCGGGGAGATGGAGTTTAGTTTTTCACGCAGAGAATGTTTGGTTGGCAGGTAAACAAGTCCCTGATGATAGGCTAGCCTGCACTCATCAAGCTTCCCCTGAGCTTTGTAAATGTCACCAAGAAATTCAAGATAGCTTGAACAACTCGGACAAAGCGCAAGTGCCTTTTTGATCAGTTCTTCGGCGCGGTCATATTTCTGCCAGGTAAAATAAGTCTTGGAATGAGCAAAATAATAACTCGGACTTGCCGGTTCAAGCTCATGCATCAATTGCATGGTCTTTTCATAATCATCAGGCCTGTTCAGATTGATATAAATCTGCGCCAGTTGATTCAGTGATTCGCCATCGATTCTCTTGGCCACGTATTTTTTTACAATTGCAAGTAAATTCTCAAAACTTCGATTAATGGTATAATCGATGGATGATTTGATTTTAATGACCTGCCAATTGTCGGGATATCTTTCATACATTGAGTCCACAAGCGCGATTATTTCTTTAGGCTTATTCTTCAGGCCAAGATCAGATATCCGGAAAATATCCCGTTCCACGCCGTCAGGCAGAATCTCAATGAGTTTTGACAGAATTCTTGCATATTCGGTATTGTTTTTATTCTGATAGGCGAGTGAAGCATTGACACCCAGCACTCCGACAAAGTTAGGATTGATCTCCTCCAGTTTACGATAATTGGTAAGAAGTTCAGTTCTCTTTCCGGAGCGTAAATATACTTCGTTAAGTTTATTAAGAAAAAATGGATTATCGTGAAAAAGGGTGAGGCCTTTCAGCAGTATATCATTGGCATCTTCAACTTTATCATTCAGACAATACAGATCAGACAGGAGAATATAGTTTTCCGGGAATTCCGGATGCTGCTGAATTGCGCGCAAAAAATATTCCTCATACCTGGAAGCTATGCTTCTTATGGCGCCCGTATAGCCGTGCGTGTAGGTTTTTTCCTCGGTAGTATATTTCAGGTCGGAATGGGGGAACCCCTTTTCATCGGTAATTCGGAAAAGAAAATTGCAATTGCTGATTTCAGAGTAACAGTTCTTAACAAGCAACCTGTTCCAGCCTTCATTCAAGGTGACTTCTGCAATATAAGTATCCAAATCATTATTTCGTTCTTTATTGCAGGTAAGCACAGCAGAATCATTGAGAAAAACTTTAAAGGAACCCGAAGTACCAATGCGTAATTGTACAATTTGTTTTTTGGGAGAAAAAACGAAATTGTTGGCGTAGTATACGGATCGACGATTATCAAAAAGAGACTCAAAGTCAATCCAGCTATCGATGCGTGTTGTGGTAACGTCAAACCAACTTACCGGAATACCGGCTCGCCCTTTGCCGCGCTCATTTTTAATGAATTGCTTTTCCGGAAAATATACCTCGTCAAAACCAGAAGCAGCCACATTTTCAAATGGACCTATTACGCTCCACAGTAGCACTGCCTGCATTTTGGAGAACCAGGCACTTGCTTCACCGATTTGAGCGGTTCTTTTATAGTACCGGCCCAAGTCCTCATTTGCAATGGCCTGGATAAACCCGTCATTAGTGCTCTGTGCAATGGTTTTCCAAAGTCCCAATGCACTAGTGTCACGTCACTTGTAAAATGACGTAAATATTCTTATATTTACCATAAAAAAAGGACTCTTATGGTAAAGTATAAGGTAACCCTTACGGAAACAGAGCATGAGGAATTGATGGATATTATCAATAAAGGTTATCATACCTCGCAAAAGTTTCGTGCAGCATATATACTTCTCAATTGTGATGAAGGTAAGCACGCTGAAAAAGTGACCAATGAACAAATTAGTAAAGTCTTGAAAATTGGAATGCGTACAATTGATCGCGTAAAGAAGAAATTTGTTGAAGAAGGGTTCGATGCCGTTCTGGAAAGAAAACCTCCGGATCGTGAGTATGAGAGAAAAGCCGACGGCGAAGTTGAGGCGCACTTGGTTACGCTGTGTTGCAGTCAACCACCCGCAGGCTATGCGAAATGGTCACTTCGTCTTTTAGCTGATAAGATGGTCGAACTTAAATACATCGACAGCATGTCATATGAAACCGTTCGCAGAGTGTTAAAAAAAACGAATTACAGCCTTGGAAAGTAAGTGGCTGGGTAATTCCCCCGAAAAGCGATGGGCAATTTGTCGCTGATATGGAAAACGTATTGGATGTTTACAAAAGGCCCTACAATGGTGATAATCCTGTAGTCTGTATGGATGAATCGCCAAAGCAGTTCATCAAAGAAACCCGTTTAAGAATTCCCATGCGCAAAGGGCAGGCAGCGCGAATTGATTATGAGTATGAACGGTGTGGGGTTTGCAATATATTCATGGCAAATGAGCCACTCATGGGAAAACGGTTGGTGAAAGTAACCGAAAGAAAAACAAGAAAAGACTGGGCAGAATTTGTTAAACAGATTTCAGATGAAATGTATCCCAGAGCAAAGAAAATAACTTTAGTCATGGACAATTTAAGTACACATTCTGCCGGATCGTTCTATGAGGCATTTCCTCCGAAAGAAGCCAAGAGACTATATGATCGATTTGACTTTGTATATACTCCGAAGCATGGGAGTTGGTTGAATATGGCAGAAATAGAATTAAATGTTTTATCAGGCCAATGTCTCAAACGGCATATCGGAAGCATCAAAATAATGCAAAAAGAAATAAATGCCTGGCAGAAGCGAAGAAATAACAAGAATGTAAAAATCAACTGGCAATTCTCAACGAAGGATGCGAGAATAAAACTTAGAAGACTTTATCCGTCACTTGAAGAGTGACAGGACACTAGGCTCCATATCGAAAGACATTATCGCGCGCGAGGAACTTTTAGTTGCAAATAAATAGACCGGGTAATCATCCGTCAGCTTAAGAGCATTGTAATAATACTTCCAGGCTTCTTTTGTCTGCTGGTTAAACTCATATAAAAAAGATAAAGCAAGATTTGCGCGGAATTTTTCCGGACCATCAAGAGCCCTGATAAAAAGTTTCTCGGCTTTTTCAACCTCACCCTGAGTGGCCAGTTTCCAGCCTTGTTCGAGTTCAGTTTGAGCGGATATAACTGGGCCGAAGAGAGCTATGAAAGCAAAAAAGAAGAAATATTTCTTAAAGAATCCCATAAAGACTGATCTCCTCTGTGTCAAAAGCACATGAATTAAAAAGGAAAAACAATTTATCGGAAATTTACAAAGTTCTTCCATAAAATTCGACGTTAATTTTGAAAAAAAACAATAGAACAAGGCTGGGCTGTAAGTCTGGAAGAGGTATTGGTCAGTGTTGAGGCTCTGCCTCTCTTGGCTTCTAAAATTACCCGGCACAACCTGAACGCGATACGCACATCTGTTCTATTATTTAAGGGATGTTAACATTACTTAATGTATTTATAAGATGTATCTGATGTTACGTTCGTATGTTTCAATTCCACATAGTTTATTTAATACCTTAACGATTAAAGGGAACCTTCATGCCAGGTTTATTGATCGCGTTATTCTTGATTACCGGCCTCACCTTCGGCACAACTTCTGCTCAGGTTAAAAAATTACACCTGCTACACTTGTAAAAAAGCCAGCACATCCTCCTGGGGTTAAAACGCAACCAGGAGAAGAGGCAGAAATGAAATTGAAAGCCAAAGAAGCAGCAACCAAAAAAGCAGAAGCAGAGCATCAAAGGGGAAACCTACTCCTGCGCAAGAAGAGCAGAATTGAAAAAATGGAAGAGGCAAGAGGTGGTAAAAAGCCTGTTGCACCAGTGCCGGCTGCTATTAAAAAACCAGACGTAAAGAAGAAATAATTCTATCGATTATAAAGGAACCTCAAAACGGACGCATAAAATGGTGATGTTGTTAAAGTGAAAATAAATTTCTTTCCTTGCTCGCTTAATTGAAGAGAGGCCGTCCTTAACTATCATTTGAAACGATCTTTTGCTTTTTAAAGCATTCTGGCGGTTTACGCAGAGCGATTGAGAATTAAGTTTATAAGGGCTGCAATAGTAGAGAAGGTTGTTGCATTGCAACCGGCTATAGAAGCACTGGGAGGATGGAACATTTGTTCGCAATTCAGTTTTCGTGCTATATTTGCAAGGAAGGATTCTGTTGCCTTTCAGGAACGTCAACAAATTATGAGTTCAAGGTTTTATTCAACAATTGTGCTGGCATAATACAAGTCGTAGAATATCTGTTGTCTGAATCGTAAGGAACTTTGAGAGCTTTCAATGTTACGTAACATGCAGCAAAATGAAATACGTATTTAAGGTTTTACAGATAACCATAATTGTATTCCTGTGGCTTTCCTCTGGATACGCTGGAATACACGACACCACCACAGTCACCGACATTGATGGCAATGTGTATCACACGGTAGCGCTTGGCAACTATGAGTGGATGGCTGAGAATCTCAAAACAACCACCTATAACAACGGCAGGAAAATTGCCCATATTGCCGATAGTATAACTTGGGCAAACCTGAACCGTGGCGCATTCGCCTGGTACAATAATGATAAAAACAACGCGGATTCTCTGGGGCTGCTTTACAACTGGTATTCCGTGAACACCGGTGACCTTTGCCCTTGCGGCTGGCGAGTGCCCACTGATGAAGAGTGGAAATATCTTGAAGGTTACGTGGACTCAAAATATGGCGTCGGTGACCCAGTTTGGAATGAGAAAGGATTGCGGGGATATGACGCGGGTATTAAGCTAAAGGCAACTGCCGGTTGGCGTCCCGGTTGGGTGGCAACCGATGTATTCAGATTCACTGCTCTTCCCGGCGGTGAGTACTTAAACAGCTTTCACGGTCTTGGCACTAGCGGTTTTTGGTGGACCAGTACCGAAAACGATTCGTCAAGTGCCTGGTACCGCAATCTTGTATATTCACTGGAGTCCGTGGATCGTAACAACCATCCAAAAAGAATGGGCTTTTCGGTGAGATGTCTGAGGGATAAATAAATTGAGTAGCCGATTGATTTTCTCTATTACGATGATGGGGAGTTAACTATGCCGGCAGTTCTAATTGTGGGGAAATATAAAGTAGGACTGAATGCTGTTGCATTCATCGCGCAAAAAATGGCGCAAGAGTTTATCATCTCAATATCGATAAAACAAAGAATATTCTGTTGGGCGGGATCATGATAAAGGTCAGGGTCAATAATCTGGTCAGCAGAAAGTCAGTCATGAAAAGCCTGTTGCCCTTAAAATGAACTTCCTCCCATCACAACACTGTTCTGTTCGTAAAGACTTTTATAAAAACAACAATTACACATAATTATGTCAGACCAGGCAAATGCATCCGTTCCCATACCAGTGCACTCACGATTGAGCCCGGCAAATCCTTGTTATGACCGGATATTATATCTGCACGAAGAAGCCTGCCGCTCGGGTTTGGATACCTATACCGATCCTCAGACAGGCTGTTGTGTGTTTACCTATTTCTTTCTCCTGGAGATGGGCAATTGTTGCGAATCCGGCTGCCGTCATTGCCCGTATATTTCTCCACGGAAAATTGCTTAATCTGTTTAGGATCGTTTGACCTGACATTGACAAACCAGAGCCAAAAAGACACTAACGAGGTACTTTATATCATATACCAGTGAATTCATATAAATAAAGCATGCCTATGGTCGTTATTTGACCAGCAGCATCTTCTTTGTCTGCATAAAATTTCCTGCACGCAGCGTATAGAAATAAACTCCACTGCGAAGATCCGCCGCGTTAAATCTTACTTCATAATGCCCGGCTGACCTTTCCCCGTTTACCAGTGTGCTCACTTCTTTTCCCAATACATCATACAGTTTGAGCGTAACGGTGCTATACGCCGGCAACTCATACCTGATGATTGTTGATGGGTTGAACGGATTTGGATAATTCTGCATCAGTTGAAATGACTTTGGCGTGGGCAGAGTGCCGGATGCAATTCCACTTGCAGAATTCAATTCAAAGGTCACTTTATATTTTCCGCCGTCATTGGCGGCAATATGAACGGTCTTCCCGGTGCTGTTGAAATCATTATAGGCAACACCGTTGCGGGTAACTTCTTTGATATGATAGGTATTCAAAGCAATTTCAATTGGCGTAAGCGAAATGGTTCGCTCAGTTGTGGCAACAGGGAAGTTATAGTATAAGGCGAACGGTTGTTTGTTCACGAAAAAACTTCCGTAAAGCCATGTATAGTAACCCAATTCAATAGAGTGATAGCCGCCTTTATTACCATCGCCTTTTTGTTCACCCCATGCAGCTTTGCCATAGCGGGTGCGATTCTCATATACTTCACCATTTACGTGGTCGACAAAATACTTCATGAAGAAATCAAGTGTTTCATCCGCCACTTTTAAATAGGACTCATCCCCGGTAGCACGGTAAAGAAACAATCCGCTTGTCACTGCCTGCTCCATTTGCCACCATGCTTTTGCGGTGTCTGCAATTCCCCACATGAGCATTTGGCCGTGAGTGCGACTGAAATCCTTGTATGGTCCGCCAAGCTGTTTATCATAGCCATTGTTATATACGTGAGCAAAGAGCTTTTTTGCAGTGGCAATATAAGTGGTGTCCGGGAAGTATTCGTTAACTCTGCACAGGCACCAAGCGGTTTTCAGTATATGCCCCATAATGGTCATAGTGTCGCTGGGGCTTGCAATCCAGTTAGCATCGTATCCTTCCACGAAACCAATTTTCTGTGCAGGCATGCTGGCAACAAAATGGTTCATGATGTTGTCAACAATCTGCAGCATTCTGGTTGAATAAGTGCTACTTCCGGTCATCAGGTAATAATGCAGCAGGTGCGTGGTGATTGCATCCACCGTTGAGTTGAAACTCTTTCCAGTCTTTGATGACCAATTTTCATTGGGCAGGTCATAATAACCAAAATATTGCGGGCGTGCGTCCCACAATTTGGATTCGTTGTTCGTATAACCTTTCATTGCCCAGGTCCATTGCGATGAATCGCGGGTTGCTTCAAAGAATGCAGTTGGTCCCAGCAGTGCATAGTGTTGGTGAAACGCGTCCTTTGTCGTGTTTCCGGTGTGATTGCCCTTTTTATCCAACTCCCAGTACCAGCCTCCATTGACGTTGTCCCACGCGTGTGCATACATGAAGGAAAGCGCCTGCCTGGCCTTGTAAAGATAGAGCTCATTCCCGGTCATTTGATATGCACGCACAAAACCATAGGCATCGCGCGATTGGGTTTGCAGGTTCTTCTGTGTGCCCCACGCGCTGTATTGAACGGGAGTCTTATCCATGTTGGTATAGAAGCCGCCATAGGTGGAATCATAGGCATGCAGCCAGAATGAAGCGCAACTGTCAACATAGCCAATTGCAAGGGAGGGGTTCAATAAATAGGGCGACTTGAGTTGATATTGCGCATGCACGGTTAGAGTAAGAGCAGCAAAAAGAAGTAACGTTGTAAAAAATTTCATGGCGCCTCAAATGGTTAAAAATGACTGTTAAATGAACGGAAGAATAGGGGAATAACAAAGATAGAAATTGAGTTGCAGCAATATTCCGCTTTTATCGTGAGTGGACGTAATAAATCTGGCGGTCATCAAATTTAACCATCCGTTACCTCCTGACTGGTATTAGCATAACGAAATTCGTGGAAAGCGTAGTTCCCATAGCGCCATGATAGGAATCTATATGATTAGATCTGTATCAGAGCCGGTTTTATAATGGGCGTTTTATGGTTTACACCAAGTTGCTGCCATTCTGTGCGAGTCTGGCCCAAGGTTGAAATATATACTTTGGCGTTCTGTTGATTCGTCTTTAGTCCACCCTTTTATACCTTCAAAATGGCATATCGTCCGCCAAATTGCGTGTTGATTACTTTTATTAAATCATGAAAACGTAATCTTCTGTCTTATTGTCTCAAAGTCAATCAAAATGGCAAAAATAGTAAAAAAACGAAATATCGCTATAACATATTGTTAAACAATGAGTTATGACTGTCACAAATTTATGGCACGACCCTTGATGATTGTATATCAAAGATTATAAATAACATCAAACAAAATCATCAGTTAAGAAAGGTTACTATCATGTGTGGAAACAAATTTTATTATATCGAGCAGCCTGAAGTTAAAGAAAGAACCCATTTCAGAACTCCTGCTGTGGATATCGTTGAATCAGCAGAAAGCTTTACCATAACGGCAAATTTGCCTGGTGTGGCTAAAGAGAACGTAAAAGTGAATGTGAAGGACAGACAGCTTATTATTGAAGGAATTCTGAACCCTGTTGACAGCGAAGAAAAGACCGATGCAGCGGAAACCGAAAAAGTTACCTATCTGTTAAAAGAAAGACGCAAAGGAAATTTCTACCGGAAGTTTAACCTCGGTGACTCGATTGATACGGAAAATGTTGAAGCAAACTACGAAAACGGCGTTCTTGCAGTAACCCTGAAGAAGAAAGCCGAAACGCAACCTAAAACAATCAATATTAAATAACTTAATCAATAAAGGAGGTAATTATGTCACTCATTAAATTTAATCCTGTACGCGATCTGCTTAGTGTTGAGCGCGAATTCCAAAAGTTTTTCAGCGATTTTGAAAGTCGTTTTGGATTCCCTTCCAATCGCGAGTCGTCAGCAGAGTTGGAGAGTGCCGTTTGGACCCCTATGACGGATGTTTATGAGGATAAAGACGGTTACAAACTTCAGCTTGATCTTCCCGGCCTTAAAAAGGAAGATGTGAAGATATCCTATACGAACGGCCAGCTGAAAATCAGCGGTGAACGTAAGGAGGAGAAGGAAGACAAAAACGGCAAATATCACCGTGTTGAGCGGACCTTCGGAAGGTTCTACCGTGCATTTACTTTGCCTGACAAGATCAGGGAAGATGGTATCGACGCTGAGTTCGCGAATGGTCAACTCTCCATCAGCATCCCTAAAGCTGAGGAAGCAAAGCCGAAAGAGCTCGAAATCAAAGTAAAGTAATAAAAACGATTACCACTTATCAAAAGGGGGCGGCATCACAACCGCCCCTTTTTGCCGTATGTCACAAAAAATAGTTGTTATTTATTTGGAATATTTTTATAGTTTAGTATTGAATTTTAATGAAACAGTGAATACATGCTTAATCTCTTGGTAATAGTCCTTCTCTCGTATCTGGTTGGGTCAATCCCGACAGGAATTCTCATGACAAAAGCTGTCCGTGGTATCGATATTCGTGAGCACGGAAGCGGAAATATGGGCGGCACCAACGTAATGCGTATACTCGGATGGAAATTCGGGCTTGCCGTAGTTTTGCTTGACGCACTCAAGGGTGTGTTGGCAGTTGTTTTGATTTCACGCCTGTATCTTGGGAGTTTTCCGTTCCCAAACCAAACACCGTTTGATGACTTTACCCTGGTTCAGATCATTGCCGGAATGACTGCTGTTATGGGGCATATTTGGACCATATTCGCAGAATTTAAGGGTGGCAAAGGAATTGCTACCGGTATGGGTATTGTCTTGGCACTCGCTCATGTCGATATTCTGGTAGCCATTGGCATCTTTATCATCATCGTCGCTGTTTCACGTTATGTGTCATTGGGTTCAATCATTGCAACGGTATCAATTCCCGTTATCATGATCATCCGGGAAAATCTTTTCCATGTTGAGATAACCGGCTATAACACTTTATTACCATTTCTTATTGGTCTTTCCATCCTTATAGTATTTACACACCGGAAGAACATCCAACGATTGATGGCCGGCAAGGAGAACAAGATCTCTTTCAAAAAGCATTCATAAATTTCGATGGATGTAGCAGTTTTAGGTGCCGGAGCCTGGGGAACGACTCTGGCGATAGTCCTTCATAATAATGGTCATAATGTCACTCTTTGGGAATACCGGGAAGAATACGTAAACATCATTCTTGAACACCGCGAGAATATTACGTTTCTGCCGGGCATACCCCTTCCTGCCGGAGTAAAAGTTACGCATGATCTTCAGGCGGCTTGTTTTAAGAAAAACCTTATAGTGCTTGCCGTCCCTACACAATTTCTTCGCAGTGTCATCAAACAAATTGATGCAGCAGAGATCAAAGATTCAATATTTGTTTCGGTTTCCAAAGGTATTGAGATCAATACGAATTTTACCATATCGCAAATCTTTCATGATGTTTTTCCGTCCATTTCGATTTCTCAGGTGAGCGCACTTTCGGGCCCGTCTCACGCGGAAGAGGTGAGCAAGTGTATTCCCACTCTTGTTGTCGCGGCCTCAAAAGATGAAAAAACATCCAAATTTGTGCAGGCCGCTTTCATGGCCTCCTATTTCAGAGTGTATTCATCACAGGATATTCTCGGTGTGGAACTGGGCGGCGCCTTCAAGAACGTGATCGCGGTGGGTGCAGGAATTATTGATGGTCTCGGATATGGTGATAACACCAAAGCTGCAATTATGACGCGAGGTATAGCAGAAATTTCCCGATTAGGTATAGAACTTGGTGCTAATCCGGCAACGTTCGCCGGGCTCTCCGGAATGGGCGATCTTATCGTGACATGTATGAGCCGGCATAGCCGAAACAGATATGTGGGTGAAAAGATAGGGCAGGGCATGAAACTGAAAGAAGTGTTGGCCGGTATGACGGCAGTTGCCGAAGGAGTTGCCACCAGCAAATCTGCTTCTGATCTTTCACGTATGCATGGGGTTGATTCACCTATAACATTCGAAGTATACAGAATACTTTTCGAAGATAAAGATCCTGTTCAGGCAACAAAAGAACTTATGACCAGGGAAATGAAAGTGGAGAACTATTCTTCTTAAATGACGGTCTGGCTGTCCTCCTGTAACCAGAAACCATAGCTTGGGTTCTTCCTCATGAAATTCTGAAAACTTCGCATTTCAATTTCTTTCAATCTAAAGCATGCAAAACATGAAAACGGCCAAAACCAATGCACTTCGTCTTCTTGACGCCCGCGGCATACAGTATACCCCGCATGAATATGACGTTGAAGAATCTGATCTCAGCGGTGAGACAGTTGCAAAAAAGATAGGCGCTGATCCTGATTCTGTATTTAAAACACTGGTAGCTCATGGCAATGGCAACGCACCATTCGTCTTTTGTCTGCCTGTCACTGCCGAACTTAATCTGAAAAAAGCGGCTTTGGCTGCAGGTCAAAAATCCATTGAGCTGGTAAAAGTGAGTGAGCTGCTTAATCTTACGGGATACATCCGCGGTGGATGTTCACCCATCGGTATGAAGAAACTGTTTCCCACATTTATAGATGAAACGGCGCAGCTGTTTGAAAAGATTTACATTAGTGCCGGTGTTCGCGGCATGCAGATCCATATTATACCCCATGATCTGATGCAGGTTACAGGCGCCGTATATGCGGATTTGCTGTAAGCTATTAGGACCACACATACCTTTTCATATCCGTGTGTATGCATTTTAATCTGTGTACCCGAAAGTGTGTGTCATGTAATTCACATGGAACAAAATGAGCAATCCTTAGGCTTTGTTTTCAGTCGATATTATGAAGATTGCCCTGCACACGAGATGAGGCACTTCACCCGAGGCGGGTTCGCAATGACTTTCCTTTAATTATGTGAAACCTACCGAATGGACTATGTGTCTTTTCGATGTAGCGCTACTTTTTTAAGTCCTTGTTTATGTATTTTACGCCATCAAATTTTTGAATTATAGAGAGCAACATGAGTCAATCAACGCCTAACAGGCTAAGCAACGAGAAAAGTCCTTATTTATTACAGCACGCAAACAATCCCGTGGATTGGTTTCCCTGGTCACCGGAAGCATTTGATAAAGCAAAAACTGAAGACAAACCCATTTTTTTGTCAATAGGTTATGCTACCTGTCATTGGTGTCATGTGATGGAGAAGGAGTCATTTGAAGACAGTGAGGTTGCTGAATATTTGAATGAACATTTTGTTTCGATCAAAGTGGACAGGGAAGAGCGCCCGGAAATTGATTCTGTATACATGCGGGTTTGTCAAATGCTCACCGGTGGAGGCGGATGGCCGCTGACTATTGTAATGACCGCTGACAAACAAGCGTTCTTTGCCGGCACGTATTTCCCCAAGTCCCGCAAAATGCAGCGTCCGGGGCTGATGGAGCTGCTACCGCGCATTGTGGATATGTGGCACAAAGAACGCGATCAAATTCTCGATTCCGCGCAGGAGATCACGCTGAGTTTGCAAAAAGATGCAGAATCATTCTTCGGTGAAGACCTTACTCCGGCAATTTTGCACACCGCATTCCTCGAACTGGAAAAACGCTTTGACGCGGAAAACGGCGGCTTTGGCAATGCGCCTAAGTTTCCTTCTCCCCATAATCTCACTTTTCTGCTGCGCTATGCGCACTATTTCGGAAACGAAAAAGCCGAGGAGATGGTTGTAAGAACATTGGATAAGATGCGCAGCGGTGGAATATACGATCATCTTGGGTTCGGATTTCACCGCTATTCAACCGATAAAGAGTGGCTTCTTCCGCATTTTGAAAAAATGCTCTATGATCAGGCGATGCTGCTTTTATCCTATGCAGAACTGTATCACAAAACGAAAGAGAAAAAATATCTTTCAGTTATTGATGAAATTGTGCAATACCTCATTCGCGACATGCGCTCTCCAGATGGTGCGTTCTATTCTGCCGAAGATGCCGACAGCGAGGGAGTGGAAGGCAAGTTCTATTTGTGGACAAAAACAGAAATTGAAGAGCTGCTTGGTGCTGATGCGAAATTGTTCTGTGCCGTGTATAACATCAAAGATGAGGGCAATTATATTGATCCGCAGCACGATGGTGTTACCGGAGAAAATATATTAAAAACAACACTTACCGCACGGGACCTTTCCAAGGACTTTGATCTGACCATCGGTGAAATTGTAACCTCTTTGCAGCGCTCGCGGGATACGTTGTTTGCCGTGCGCAGCAAACGGGTGCGCCCGGCATTGGATGATAAAATTGTAACCGATTGGAATGGATTAATAATAGCAGCCCTGGCCTATGCGGGGAACGTAACGAATTCTGCAACCTATATTCAGGCCGCTGAAGATGCCGCGGCATGCGTACTGGATAAACTTCTGAAAAACGACACGCAACTTCTGCACCGGTATCGTGACGGTGATGCCGCATTTGACGGCACGCTTGAAGATTATGCGTTCATGACCTGGGGACTTCTTGAACTCTACCAAGCGACATTTAAAAATATATACCTGATACGTGCCGTTGGTTTTACCGAACATGTGCTGGAACATTTTGTTGATACGATCACCGGTGGGTATTATTTCACTGCTGACTATGCTGAAGAACTGCTGGCACGGCAGAAGGAAGTTTATGACGGCGCTATACCTTCGGGCAACTCCGTCATGCTCTCTAATCTCATAAGGCTTGGCCGGTTGACATCAAAAACCAATTATCTTGAAGAAGCAGCGATGATAATCCGGGCCTTCTCGGACATTGTAAAGCAATCACCATCGGCGTTTTCGTCGTTCCTTGGCGGGGTTATGCTTACGCTGGTACCATTTCATGAGGTTGTTATACTTGCAGAGCGCGATGCGGTGAATACCAAGCGCTCGCTACGTGAATTCATTTCGCAATACAATCCTGGCTTAACGCTGCTGCTGCGTGGATTTGTTGAAGAGTCATCTGTTATGGATGTGCTTGCACCACACACGGTGGAGATGAAACCACTTAACAGTGCGCCAACATATTTTGTGTGTCAAAATTTCGAATGTGCCGAACCAACAACCGACGTTGAAGTGGCGCTGGCAACCATCCGGGGTGAAGCAACAGAATAGGGAATTGGCAGGGAATGCGTCATCATTTCCTGCAAGCTGCGTCTGGCGGTTTGCACAAGCATTTATAGGTGTCTAAACAATAATATCATTGCGGGGAATTGAAACATTTTTGACAAGGTGGAAAGAAAACCCACCCGGTGTCCCTCCCTTTCGCAAAGGGAGGGAAGGAATGCGTCTTTTTACGGTTCTGGCTTATCCAGGTTAGATAGGGGTATACAATATCGATAACCGGCTTCTGCTATCTAATTCAGTTTACTTCGGAGAGATATATGCGAACGACAGTTACGAAATTATTCCGCTGTCAATTGGCAGCGAAGGATCTTCGGCCCATTCGTTCCATGAGGCAAAGTAATTCCGGACCTTTTTTATTCCGGCTTTATTAAAAGCGATTAATGCCGTTGATGCCCGGGAACCTTTGAAACAATAGATGATTACATTGCTTTCCTTTGTTATTCCAACGGAATTGCAAAGCGCGAGTATTTGTTCATCCGTCTTGAAAAACGGAATACCGGTGGAACGGTCAAATAACTCATACCACTCCATCCATACTGCTCCCGGGATCCTGCCTTTGCGGGGCGAAAAGTCTTTTCCGTAAGGAGATGAGCTTTCTCCAATCCATTCATCACGGTCTCGGCAATCCAGCAGTACAATCTCTTTATCTTCCAACGCGGCAAGAATTTCCTTTTTGGATGCCACTATCGAATTATCAATAGTCGCATGATAGATCGTTTTTGGTTTGACCGGAACAATTGTCGTGCTTTCCAATCCTGCCGCTTCCCAGGCAGCAAACCCTCCGTCAAGAACCAACACCTTATTGTGCCCGAGATATTTCAGCAGAAAATATCCTCTTCCCGATTGTCCGAATCCGTTACTCAGGGTGTCCTCATATATAACCACAGAATCGTTTGCACTGATGCCAGCAGCAGAAAACTCGTTGATGAATGTTTCTGCCAGTTTGTTGAGTCCGCCATTCCGCTCGGTTGCCAGATACGTAAAAATGCTATGAATATTTATCGCTCCCGGGATATGCGCTTTGGCATAAGCCGATGCTTCCCGCGTGTCAATAATGGTAAGTTCTTCAGTAGAAATAGCCTTCTTCAGTTCATGGGCGGTTATAAGATAATTGAGTTCCAAATGTGATGCCATCAATAATATAGTCAAATAAAAATCCATGTTACGAAAAATAAAAGTAAATCCTGTTGCGCTAAATCAGACGTGAACAGCCGCGCTTTTTATGCCATTGTCAAATATGCTCGCAAATATCCATTTTGGCTGGCAATACAGCAAAAAACCGTGTCCAAAGCCTGGCTGGTGCCCGGATTATCCCAATGGACACAAGGTGAGCTGTGGCACTTGGCAAGTCTGAAAATCTGCAATTGTTTCTTATTGGGGAACAGATTACCTTTAAACAAATAAACAGGACGTATGTATGGATGAGATGGAGTTCTCGCTGTCGGATGACGAAATAATTTGGGTATGCCAATATTGCGGCATTCACAATCCCTTATGGGTTGATCTTACGGTAACGGGGAAGCAGGACTTTGTGGAAGATTGCAGGATCTGTTGCAGGCCAAACCGGATAATACTACAGCTTGATGAGGAACGGAATGTACAAATAGATGCAAGGCCGCTCGACGAGTGATTGTCGCCGGCAGCCTTGCAACTCTGTATTGGTGTTAATCCATTATCATGCGGAGAAAAGCTGAGCTTTCATCATCCGCAGCATGTTTTTTTGTTATTTCTTCATTTCTTGTCTGTTCAATCGAAGCTGATTTGAACTTATCAAATGAAAACTTCTCTACCGGTTGTTCTTCTGGCTCTTCAAAAACCAACTGTGATTGAGGAGCTCCTATGCGGTAAACGGCAGGAACATTAACATCCTGTTTGTCTTTTTCCGTGAGATCGTATGGCTTGAACTGAAAGCTTGGTGCAGGTTTCTGCACCTGAGGTGCTGCTTTCGGTGAAGTCATGACGGGAGCCTTCGCGCCTTTATTCATGGCTTTTTCGTCAAAGCCGGTAGCGATCACGGTATAAGATACATAATCGTTCATCGTTTCTTTTTGTACGCAGCCAAAGATCACGTTTGATTCTTCACCGGCTGCTTCAAAGATAATGTTATTGCCGTCATAGATCTCTTTCATGGTCAGGCTGGAGGAACTGGTAACGTTAACCAGTACGCTCTTCGCGCCTTTGATCTGAATGCCTTCGAGGAACGGGCTCGATATAGCCTTTTGAGCTGCTTCAATGGCGCGGTTTTCACCGGAAGCAATGCCGCATCCCATCAGGGCAATCCCGCTGCCCTGCATAACAGAACGGACGTCCGCGAAGTCAACATTAACATAGCCTTCAACGTTGATGATGTCAGCGATGCCGCGTGTGGCTTCATAAAGCACTTCGTTTGCCTTATCCAGAGCCTGGAATGCACTCGCATTTTTGTCAATTACGCTTAAGAGGCGTTCGTTTGGAATTACAATTAAACTGTCAACAAATTGTTTCAACTCCTGAATGCCTTTTTCGGCATTGGCCATACGGAGCTTACCCTCCCAGCGAAATGGTTTTGTTACAATTGCCACGGTGAGAATATCAAGGCTTTTTGCAATTGAGGCCACTGCAGGCAGTCCTCCGGTACCGGTGCCGCCACCCATACCTGCCGTGAGGAATACCATGTCACTGCCGCGTAACATTTCGGAAATCCGGTCACGATCCTCTTCGATTGCTTTTCTGCCGATTGTAGGATCTGCACCCGCACCTAAACCTTTGGTAATTTTGCTGCCAACTGCGATTTTATGATTTGCGTTATTGTTCTCGAGCGCCTGAGCGTCGGTGTTGATTGCAATGTATTCAACTCCGGTCAGTCCGCGGTTGATCATTGAGCTTAATGCATTGCAGCCACCGCCGCCGACACCGACGATTTTTAGTGTTGCGTTGCTCTTGGGAGAACGGTCGATTGTAACGAATTGGGGCATTTTTTCCTCATGATTAGTTGAACTCATCATTTCCTCACTTAAATTATAATTCATTAAAAAATTTTCTGATGTTGCCTACGACCTGCTTCAGTGCATTCTTGCTTTCTTTGCCGGCTGTGTCTTTTTTCTTTTCTTTTTTCTTGGAAGCTTTCGTTTCCTTGATGACGGCAGCCGTCAGTTTTTGCCCGGGAGCACCTCGTAATAAACCTACCACAGTTGAAAATTCCGGCTTTTCAACTTCAGACATCGAGCCCGTGAAAGAATCGAGCGGTACTCCTATACGCGCCGGCAGACCGAATATTTCAGTTGCCAGTTCAGTGCAGCCACGTAGAAGTGATCCACCGCCGGTTAGAATAACCCCGGCTCGTATTTTGTTTTTCAGCCCGGCGCTCCTGATCTCATTATCGACCAGATTAAACAACTCGCGCATACGGGCATGGATGATTTGTGTCAGTAAGCTGACCTGTATAGGCTGACTGCCCCAGGCCCCGACACCTTTGATAATAATTTCTTCGTCTTTAATAATGGCTTTCTCGGAAGCATAGCCGTATTGTTTTTTAAGGAATTCGGCTTCTTCGCTGATGATGCCTAATGCTTCACGGATATCATGGGTGACCTGATTGCCCGCGATGCCGAACACTTTCGAGTGAATGATAGCCTGGCGATTGATAACCGCAATATCGGTGGTTCCGCCGCCGATATCTATAATGAGAACGCCAATTTCCTTTTCGTTCTCATCCAGGATTGATGCGGCAGAGGCGAGAGGCTGAAGAATGTAGTCTTTCACTTTGAAGCCGGCACGTTCAACTGATTTTCTGATGTTCGCAATTGCGGGGACGGAGGCCAGCACCACATGATTGGTTGCTTCCAGGCGTGTTGCGGACATTCCAACCGGATCGATGATACCGCCAAGAGAATCAACAAGAAATTCTTCAGGAATAACATGCAGTATCTGCATATCCATCGGAATACGGATCCTTCTCACGTCATCTTCAAGACGCTTTAAGTCATCCTGAGTGATCTCATGCTCATCGTTGGTGATCGTCACGAAATTTCTGTGGCGCATTGAGGAAATATGTTCGCCTGCGACTCCCACGTTAACTTCCGTGACTACTAATCCGGCCTGATTGGAAGCAATCGCGACGGCTTCTTTCACCGCGTCGGCTGTCTTCCAGATATTTGCAACCAAACCCTTGTGCAAACCTTCAGATTTGGCAACTCCAAAACCCAGTATGCGGATTTCCCGATCATTTATCGGTTGTGCAATCACCGCGCACACTTTTGTGGTCCCAAGATCCAAGCCTGTTATATAATTGTCAATACTCATTCTTTTCCCGGATTATTTTCATTTCCAATGAAGATATGTTTGTCATACCGCATATCAACGTACGCTGCATTTGCGAGCAAATTCTGATATGCCTGTTTTTCGCTTATCAGAGCCTGCAGATAAACTGCCTGTTTTGCTGCCGAGTTTACCGTTATCAAAAACGGTGAGGAATAGTTCCTCATGAATACGGCGGGCTGTTCAGGCTTCAGCCACACAATTTCCGATATTTCCTTTGCGAACGTCTGATCAACTCTTGCAAATGCTGAAAGAATTGATAACGATGCCGTCAGCCGGTCCCGGTCTTCCTGAGAGAGGACTTTGTCCTTATACGAAATACCGCCCAGTACCGGCAAATCAAGAGCCAGTGTTCCGTCAAGGAGTTCCAGCAGCTCACCCACTGAAGTGAGCAAATAATTTTTTCCGTTGGCGAATACACGTCCGGCAACTTCTTTCTCCTGGATCTGAAGTGTCATCTTGCCGGGGGCCGTAAAAGAGACTTCACATTTTTGTACATATGGCTGATGCAGGAAAAAAGTTCGTATCTCATCTGCCTTTTGCAACTGTATATCCGTCAACGCTTTTGTAACCAGTGCCCGGTACGTATCACCTGCCATCAGCTTCGTGTTTTCAACGATGAATTCCTTCACCACTTTGCTCGTATCATGCACATTCGCATATACGATAAGTGCAATGCAAAGAACCAAAATAAAACCGGCGGATAGTAACCGGGTGTTATTGCTTGCCATTCAGCAGTTCCCGCATATGCGATTTGATGAACGATTCACCATATTTCCAAATGTCACCGGCGCCCATGGTCACGACGATGTCATCTTTTTTGACAAGGCCGAGCAATACTTTTTCAACGTCTTCTTTGTCACGGACATAGATTGCATTTTTATGACCGAATTTTCTGGCTGCTTTAACAATCAGTTCACCGGTAATACCTTCAATGGGCTGTTCTCTTGCCGGGTATACATCGGTGCAAATAAGTATGTCGGATAATAAAAACGAACGTCCGAACTCCTCATAAAAGTCACGGGTACGCGAGAACAGATGCGGCTGAAAAACCGTGATCAGTCGGCGTTTCCATCCCGATCTGATACCGGACTGTGTTGCCGAAGTTTCTGTCGGATGATGAGCATAGTCATCAATAACAAGAATGTCGCTGTTATATTTCACTTCGAACCGGCGGTAAACGCCGGAGAACAGTTCAAGGGCTTTTTTAATGATTGCGAAAGGTACGCCAAGCTCCATTGCCACGGTGACGGCAACCAGAGAATTCTTGATATTATAGAGTCCGGGAATTCTAAGAGAGATCGTCCCGAGCATTTCGCCTTTGTACACTACGGTAAACGTGCTGGTAAACTCATTATGCGAAATATCAACTGCTTTGACGTCAGCCTGCGGTGAAATTCCATAGGTGATGATCTTTTTGTTGATAGAGGGAATGATATCCTGCAGTGCTGGTTCATCCAAACAAAGAATAACAAAACCATAGAAGGGTACCTTGTTGGCAAACTCAATGAAGGCGGCCTTCAGGTCATCAATATCTTTGTACGTGTCAAGGTGTTCCTTTTCCAGTGTGGTGAGTGCCGCAATGGATGGCGTCAGTTTCAAAAACGTCCGGTCAAATTCATCTGCTTCCACAACAATGAATTCGCCGTTGCCCAAACGGGCATTGGTTCCGCCAAGACCGCTTAGTTTGCCGCCGACAATAATGGTCGGATCGAGTTTGCCCTCGGTAAGCACCAGTCCGGTCATTGAGGTGGTTGTGGTTTTGCCATGCGTTCCGGCAATGCCGATACCATATTTCATCCGCATACATTCAGCAAGCATTTCTGCACGTTTGATGACCGGTATCTTGCGCTCAATAGCGGCAACCAATTCAGGGTTATCCTCGGAAACTGCAGAAGAATATACAAGTACGTCAACATCTTTGACGTTCTCTGCTGAGTGACCTTCATAAATGGTTGCGCCCAACTTGCTGAGACGGTCGGTAATTTCTGTCAACACTCTGTCGGAGCCGGACACTTTGAATCCTTGGTTAAGCAATATCTCAACCAGGCCGCTCATGCCAATGCCGCCTGCTCCGGTGAAATGTATTGATTGTATTGTTTTAAACATATCTTAAGCTCTTCTGAAAAAACTTTTACTTTTTGCGAGCTCCACAAGTTGTGAAGCAATTACTTTTGCGGCATCAGGTGACGCCATCTTGTGCACGTTCTCTGCAAGCTTCTGCCGTTTGGCATCATCGCTTGCAAGTTCGAGCACTACCGGCAATAAACTTGTCTGAATATCCTTTTCTTCCACCAGTAGTGCTGCACCGGCGTCTTCCAATGCTTTTGCATTATGGAACTGGTGATTTTCCGTAACATTTGGAGACGGGACCAGTATTACCGGAACACCCAATGCCTGTATCTCGGAGATGGTGGATGCACCGGCCCGGCAGATAAAAATGTCACCTGCTGAGAAAGCATCCTGGATTGTCTCGAAGAATGGCGTTACTTTAATGTTATCGCTCGCCAGTGATTTAAACTTTTCAATTGATGTTACGCCTGTCTGCAGTATTACCTGGATATCTGCTGCTGTCAGTGCTTCAGCATTTTCCTTTATAAAACCATTCAATGCGGCGGCACCAAGGCTTCCACCAATTACTACCAGAGTTTTTTTCTCAGGCTGTAATCCGAACTTTTTAACTGCCGCATTCCGGTCAGTCTTTTGAATGGTGTTTCGTATCGGGTTTCCCGTCACAACCGTTGTCGTATTGCGTCTCAAAAATTTTTTTGCCTGCTCATATGCCAGAAACACTATATCTGCTTTCCGTTCAAGCAGCTTGGTTGAAATTCCCGGGTAGCTGTTCGATTCCAATAAAACGGTTTTTGCACCCATGAAGCGCGCAGCAATTATGGGGGCCGCTGAAATATAGGCGCCTGTTCCAAGAGCAGCATCGGGTTTAAATTTCATGCAAACTATCAGGGATTGAAATATCCCGACAACAAATTTGACCAGCACAACGACGTTTCTCAATTTGTCCTTTCTGCTGATCCCTTCACACAGAATGGGAGCAAATTGAAATCCTGCCTGAGGAACCATCTTACTTTCGAGCTTGTCGCCTCTTCCGAGGAAGATAAACTCTGCATTTGGACACATGTCCTGAACTGCCTGCGATACTGCAAGAGCAGGGAACAAATGGCCGCCTGTGCCGCCTCCTGCAAACAAAAACCGGAGCTTCCGTGTGGAACTCACTGCACCGGCTCCTTTACAAGAACAGGCTGTTGAGCATCCGTTTTTTCAACAAAGCCAATATTCATTAAAATGCCCACTGAAACACAGAGCACCAACAGTGATGTTCCGCCGTAACTGATGAATGGCAGCGTAATTCCGGTAGCGGGAATAACGCCCGTTGAAACAGCAATATGAATGATGGCATGCAATAAAAACGAGAGGGCAATGCCAAAGGCTGCCAATTTTCCGAATGTATCTTTCGCGTTTTTCGCAATGACAATTCCCAGAAAAAACAGTAACAGAAAAGCTGCCAGTATCAATATGGTTCCTATAAAACCGGTTTCTTCGCCAACTATGGCAAAAATAAAATCACCATATGCTTCCGGCAAATGGAGGTTCCGCTGTTGGCTGTTTCCCAAACCGAGCCCGTGAAATCCGCCGCTGCCAAGACCAATGATGGCCTGCTGAACCTGCATGTGAAATTCGCCGCCATAAAACAGGCTGTTCACAAACCGGAAAATTCTTCCGCGTGAGTGCGGCAGAATGAAGGCTATGGCCAAACCGGATAGTCCGACACTCATAATGGACCCGAACACGTGTTTCAACCTTGCGCCGGCAACAAAAAGCATTGAAAACGAAATAGTGACAACGATGATCGCGGTACTAACGTTCGGCTGAATGATGATCAATCCGGCGATTGCCAACACCCAAAAGAGGATGTAGCGGAATCCGTCATCAAAATTCTGCAACACGTCTTGCTTATCTTCAATCATCTTGGCCAAATGCATAATCAAAAGCAGTTTTGCAAATTCTGCCGGTTGAAATGAAAAAAAGCCAAGACTGAACCAACGCTGTGCGTTGTTTAATGAAGGCATGCTGATCTTTGTTACGATCAGAATGAACGTAATTATCAGTAAGCCGTACTTTGTATATTTTTTATAAAACTCATAAGGAATCGCTGAGAACAAGATCATGAGAATGATGCCGAGCACGGCCTTGGTAAACTGTCCAATAAATATGGAGAACATATTATCCCGTGAATGCAGCGCATAAACGCTGCTGGCGCTTAACAGGATCAGAAGCCCGAATCCGAGCAGCGCGATAGTCAGAAAAAACAGGATAAAGGAATACCGTTTCATCGGGCAAGATTCTCCACGGCAAGCTTGAACATCTTTCCGCGATGTTCGTAACTGTCAAACATATCGAAACTTGCGCAGGCCGGGGAAAGTAATACGATTTCTCCTGAACGGGCTTCTTTGTTTGCACTCTTAATGGCATCTTCCAACGAGGACTTAATTTCCGTTTTAACATCACTATGAAAGAAATTGAAAACCTTTTCAGCCGACTCACCGATGGCGTATACTTTTATAACTTTATTTATCACAGCGTCGCGAATGATGCTGTAATCGTTGCCTTTGTCTCTGCCTCCAAGAATGAGATAGAGCGGCTCTGTATAGCTTTCCAGCGCGACAACAACAGAGTCAATGTTTGTTGCTTTGGAATCGTTAATATATTTCACTCCGTTGATCGTTTTAACCAATTCCAGCCGGTGTTCAACGCCCGGAAAGGAGCGCAGGCCGCGTGCAATGAGTGACGTATCTTTAATAAACGGCATGACGGCAAGCACTGCCGCCATGGCATTTGCTGCATTGTGTTTTCCGGAGATCAATAATTGAGATACCGGGAACGTAAAAATTGTTTTGCCTTCGCTGGAAAAGCGAAGTTCATCTTCATGCAGTGCTGCGCCCGTCATCTCGCCGGAAATCAGACTGAATTTTTGTACCTGAGCTTCTGTTGCAATTTTGCCTGATTTGAGCCAGTTACTGTCATCATTCAGGATCAGGATGTCGTTCGCGTTCAGGTTCCCGGCGATTTTATATTTCGAGTCCACATAAAGCTGCATGTTGTTCTGATAGCGGTTCATATGGTCGGGCGTAATATTCAAAATTGCCGCAACATCCGGCTTGAAAGACTGGATGTGATCAAGCTGGAAGCTGGATATTTCCAATGCATAGTGCATGTCTGCTGTATCATTTAGCACAGCATCCGAAAATGCAAAACCAATGTTGCCAACGGCAACAGTTTTCAAGCCAGCTACCCGCAACAAATGTTCAACAAGCGACGTTGTTGTTGTCTTTCCGTTGGTGCCTGTAATGGCAATTATCTTTCCGGTGCAGAAACCGAAGGCAAATTCCACTTCGGAAATAACAGGAATATGAGACTCTCTTGCCTTAACCAGCACCGGCGCTTCAGTTGGCACGCCTGGACTTACCACGATGAATGCCGAGTCAAATACCCGATCGCTGTGAACACTGATTTCAAAATCTATCTGCAGTCCGGTCAGCTCATCAACCCGATTGCCGAGCTTTTCCTGCGAACCGGAATCGCTGACGAAGGGTATGCCGCCTTTTGTTTTGATCAGTTTGGCCGCAGCAATGCCGCTGCGTTCCGCGCCCAGCACGGTGATCTTTTTGTTTTGAATAGCTGTAAAATAGTCTCCGCGTATCATCTTGTTACCTTATCTTGAATGAGGCTAAAGTGAATATTGCCAGGAGAATACCGATAATATAAAATCGCATAACGATTTTAGGTTCCTGCCATCCAATCACCTCAAAATGATGGTGAATGGGTGCCATTTTAAATACCCGTTTGCCGGCTCCGTATTTCTTCTTGGTATATTTGAAATACAGCCTTTGAATAATAACAGAGATAGTCTCCAGAAAGAAAATGCCTCCGAGAATCGGGATGAACAATTCTTTCTTCACCAAAATTGCCAGGATGCCAAATGCACCACCAAGAGCCAGTGAGCCCGTGTCACCCATAAAAACTTGTGCAGGGTAGCTGTTGTACCATAAAAAACCCAATCCGGCTCCAACCATCGCCGAAATAAAGATGGTTAATTCACCGGCTCCCTGCAGGTGAACAATGTTTAAATACTTTGCATATACCGCATTTCCCGTTACATAGCAAATGACTGCCATAGCCAGCATGGTTATGGTGAACAAACCAATTGCCAATCCGTCAAGACCATCCGTAAGGTTCACCGCATTGGAGGTTGCCGTTACAATGAATATAACTGCCGGAATGTAGAGATAGCCGAAATTCATCTCAACGTTCTTGAAAAAGGGGAGTGTTGTATAGGTGTTGTGTCCTGCAAAATCATGAGAATAATACACCACCAGTCCCACTCCAAGTCCTACAATGAATTGTCCCAGCAGTTTATAACGTCCGATGAGTCCATTAGGAAACTTTTTAACCACTTTGAGATAATCATCCAGAAAGCCAACCAGCGAGAGTGCAATGGTGCCGACACAAATAACCACAACGGAAACATTCTGCAGGTTGCTCCAGAGAAGTACCGGTAGGATGCCCGCGAGTATGACAATAATGCCTCCCATGGTGGGTGTTCCTGCCTTTGACCAGTGATTTTTTGGTCCGTCGATCTTCTTGGCTTCGCCAATCTGATGATCCTGAAGCTTTTTTATGATCTTCGGTCCGATATAAAAACAAATAAACAACGCAGTGAACGCAGCCAACGCGGAACGGAACGTGATATAGCGGAATAATCCGAATCCCGGCGGATGAAAGTTGTTTTCTACATATTCAAAAAGGTAATACAACATTTATTTGTATTTCTCCATTATCACTCCGACAAATTCCTCCATTCTCATTCCACGCGAACCTTTAACCAGCACCACCGAATTGGAAAAATCGGTTTCGGCTATGTTGCTTAACAGTGTTTCCCGGGTATGTGCATGCCAAACGGGCACATAATACCGTTTCAATTCCTTGAAGAGGTTATACATCTGGTCACCGATGGTCAATACCCGTATATCATCAATTTTCATCAGCGGTGCAGCCAGTGCCTGGTGCATCTTGCCGGAGGACTCACCCAGTTCGAACATGTCGCCAAGAATGAGCCATTTGTTTTTATACGTTTTAATGTTGCGAAGCACTTCAAACGCGCTTAGCATTGATTCCGGATTAGCGTTATAGGTGTCGTCGAGCAATAAGCCTTTTGAAAATTCTTTTGGCTCCAGGCGCTGTTTTGGGCTTTGCAATGATTTAATGCCATCAATGATGTCATGCTTGCCTACGCCTTCGTGCAGGGCAACAGCAGAAGCAGCAAGCACGTTCAGCCCGTTGTTCTTGCCATAGAGGGGCAGGGTAACCTCAAATTTCTTTTCTGGACCATCAATTTTAACAATAGGAAATCCATGGCGGTCGTAACCTTTTATCTTGCCAACGACGTCTGCAGAATTTCTTGAGCCGAAAAGAACCGTTTTGTCATAATCCTTTGCAAGCGGTTTCAGCATCTTATCATCAATGTTAATATAGATGGTGCCACCGCGTTCTTCGGTCGCCTTGAACAATGCTGTTTTTTCTCTCCGCACACCCTTGATGGTTCCAAGGAATTCAAGGTGTGAGGCACCAATGTTGGTTATTAACGCAACATCAGGTTGAGCAATTTCTGCCAGATATTCAATTTCGCCCGGATGATTGGTACCCATTTCCAGAACCAAATAGTCATCATCATTGGATACCTGGAAAATGGTCATCGGTACGCCGATGTGATTGTTGTAATTTTTGGAAGTGGCAACCACTTTATATTTCTCTTTAAGAATGCTTGCCAGGGTTTCCTTAGTTGTCGTTTTGCCGTTTGAACCGGTTATTGCAATAACCCGCCCGGTGAATTTGTTACGCCACTGCGTGGCCATTTCGCCCAATGCTTTGGTTGTATCCGGAACAGTGATACAGGGTGTCTTATTTATGTTAAGCTTTGCGGCTTTATCCTTCGAAACAAGCACTGCACCGGCGCCGGCTTTGATAACCTGACGCACGTATTCGTGCCCGTCAAACTTATCGCCTGCAAGAGCTACAAAGAGATCGCCTTTTTTTATTGTTCTGGAATCTGTAGAGATGTTTCCAATTTCAATGCTCTCGGGAACATGAAGCAGTTCCACATTGTTCAAGGATTTCAGATCGTTATAGTTTAAAGATATTCGTTTCATGATACTGTTTCTTTTTCCTGAAGATTGAAAAGCGCTTCTTCCTTATCCGAGAGATGAACTTTTTCTTCTCCTAAAATTTGATAGTCCTCATGCCCTTTTCCTGCCAGCAGGATCACTGCATTGTCGGGAGAGTTTTTTATGGCATTGGCTATTGCTGTTTTTCTGTCGGGTATCGTGACAAAATTTGAAGTTTCGATACCGGCCAGTATTTCGTCAATTATGGTCATCGGATCTTCCATGCGCGGATTATCACTGGTGACGATCACGCGGTCGCTCAGGTTCGATGCAATTTTACCCATGAGTGGGCGTTTGGATTTGTCCCGGTTTCCGCCGCATCCGAATACACAGATAAGCGGTCTGCTGTGCCCGATGATAGCGCGGATGTTCAGCAGTGTTTTTTCGAGACTGTCCGGTGTATGCGCATAATCGATGATAACCGCCTTATCACCGGATGAATACAATTCGAATCTTCCGGGTGTTTGTTGCGCGTGAGTAAGCGCATCAATAATTGCTGAAGCATCAATCCCATTTAACAAAGCAACTGCAAAAGCTGCCGTTATGTTGGATGCATTGAACGTCCCAACTAAATTGGTTACGATCGGATAATCAATACCGAGATACTCAATAGTGAATTCGGATCTGCCCAAATCGAACCGAAGACTTTTAATTAAAAAGTCAGAGCCGGACTTTTGTCCGTAGGTTAGAATGTTGGCTTTGCAATCTTTCACCATGAATCCGGAAACCGGATCATCTGCATTGACAATGGCAAAAGCATTCTCTGCCAGCGAATCGAACAATTTCTTTTTTGCATCACGGTAGTTCTCAACGGTACCATGATAATCAAGGTGATCGAGTGTCAGGTTGGTGAACACCGCGGTTCTGAAATGCAGTCCATAGACCCGGTTAAGATCGAGTGCATGGGAAGAAACTTCCATTGCAGCATATTCACAGCCGCGGATTGACATTTCATAGAGCATTTCGCACAGATCATTTGATTCCGGCGTTGTTAACGAGGCTGTTATTGCTTCGTCATCAATATAATTTGCAATGGTGCCCAGCATTCCGGTTTTGTGACCCGCTGATTTTAATATGTGGCGAATCAGCCAGGCTGTTGTTGTCTTGCCGTTGGTTCCGGTTATCCCGGTGAGCTTCAGCCTGTCTGAAGGCTCTTTGTAGAATGCATTGGAGAGTTCTGCCAAAGCGATCCGGGAATCTGCGACATATATTTTGGCAATATTCCTGTGAGTGAAAATTTCTTCAGGGAAAATATTCTTGTCAACCACAATGACCGAAGCGCCTTTTGAAATTGCATCGAGAATATAATCGTGCCCGTCAGTCTTTAATCCTTTTATGGCCACGAACACGCATGCTTTCCGAACTTTGCGTGAATCGCTGCATATCGCGGAAATGTCCTTGCGCTCGATTTCTCCCGAAACCGTAATGGCATGAACACTGTTAATTAGTTTTGTCAGTTCCATCGTATAGCCTTAAAACCTTGCCAATTCGGCTGTGCTGGCGCCGGTGATAGTGCATTCTGCGCCGGCATGAATCCTCTGTCCGGGAGTTATGCTCTGTGATCTCACTCTTCCGTGTCCGCCGATGTGGTAGCGAAGTTTCAGTTTTTCTGACGCGAAAATTGCATCGCGCATTGCCAGTCCGCGCAAGTCCGGCATAACCGAGCCGTCTAATTTCAACGAAGCAACCGTTTTAACCGGTGCTGCCGGAGCAGTGGGCTGCACTGTGGCGGACTGCTTATCTGACGCAGGTGTTGCTGCTGATGCTGTTTGTGCCTGAGGATGGCGCAGTGCCTGCATCTCAGGATCAAGTGTAATAATTCTTTCTGCAACGCGTCTGAAGACTGGAGATGCAACCTCGCGTCCGAAGATGCTGTTCTTCGGTGAATTCACTACGGTCAGGCAAACATATTTCGGATTTCCCGCAGGGAAGAACCCGATGAACGATGCATTGTAATTGGTTTGGGAATAATCGTTGTTCAATGCCATGCGGGCAGTGCCGGTTTTGCCGCCGACTTCAATGCCGGGAACCTTTGCCAAATCGCCGGTGCCTTTTTCAACAACGCGTACAAACAATTTTTTCATTCTTCCGGATGTCTGTTCCGAAACAACGCGCCTGATTGGTATTGTCTGGTTTTCTTTGACAACTTCACCGGACGGAGTGACAATTTTTTTGACAATGTGTGCCTGATTCAGTATGCCGCCGTTAACCAGTGCGCAATATGCTGTGATCATCTGAAGGGGAGTTACCGAAACACCATAGCCATAGGCTACGGTCAACCGTTTGGCCAGATCCCATTCACTGGGCTTTGCAAGTGAGCCACGTGCTTCCGCCGGCAGTTCCACCTGTGTTTCGTTTCCGAATCCCAGTGCACGTATGTGCCTGTACATTTCCTCCCGGTCAATCTTCAACCCAAGCTTGGCCATGCCGATGTTGCTTGAGTGGGCGAATACATCTTCAACCGAATAGGTCTTTGCCGTGTGCGCATCGTGAATAACAATATCGGATATCTTGTAAGTGCCGCCTTCGACGTTCACTTCATCACCTTCATGAACAAGGTTTTTTTCCAGCAATGCAGAAAGTGAAATTGCCTTGAAGGTAGAACCCGGCTCATACATATCAGCAATCGCGTGGTTTCTTCTTTCAAAGTCTGTCACTGCGCCATAGGAATTAGGGTTATAGCTTTTAACGTTGGCTATTGCCAGTATTTCGCCGGTCTGCGGATTCATCACGATGCCTGATGCATATCTGCCGTCAAACTCGTTCAATGCTTTTCCCAGTTCCTCTTCAAGCGATTCCTGTATGTTCTTGTCGATGGTGAGAACCACATTGCAACCCGGGCGCGCCTGAACGGTCTGATCTTCAATTGAGGAGATCATGTTGCCGAGAGGATCGCGAAGGATGACGCGTTTGCCGCTGATGCCTGCCAGCACACTGTCACATTCTCTTTCGACGCCGTCAACGCCATGAAATGTTTTTTTATCTGCATAGCCAATTGCATGTGCAGCCAATGAATTGAAAGGATAAATCCTCAGCGGCTCTTCTTCGCTTGAAAGTCCGTCAAATTTGATTGCTTTCAACAGCATTGCCGTGTCGCTGGTGGTTTTCTCCAGAAGTACGCGTCCATCGCCGGAGGCCATAAGGTTCCTGTAAAATTCAATTTTCTTGCCGGTGACTTTGGAAAATGCTTTGGCGATCTTCTCTTCGGTTTTGAATCTCTGGGCCAGCTTCACTGAAACATAGAATGCGGTGAAAGGTTTGGAGTAGGCAAGAACGGTCATGTTGCGGTCGAAAATAACACCACGGTCTGAAAGAATGGGTTCGCTGCCAATTTGCTGCCGTTTTGCCTGATAGAGGAGTTCATCATGCTCGACGATCTGGATATAGTAAAGCCTGCCCGCCAACAAGAGGGAAACAACAATTGCCAGCCCTGCCAGGATCAGCAGCCTGTCGTTACTCAATGCCGTTCTCCGGCAGGTTGAGCAACTTCATCAATACGTGCACGCGAAACAGTGACTTTCGCAATCTGGTTTTGGCCCTTCATTAAATGCAGGTGTTGCGCTGCAAGTGAATCAATTCTTTTCTCTTCCTCAAGCGGCTGAATTTTTGCCGCGTAATCTCTGTGGTCGTCATTCAACTTTTTTAAGAGCTCTTTTTTGTGTATCTGCTCGGTACGCAATCCTTCGATGTTGAGCTTGATGCCGATATACGCGAGCAAAAACAGAAACACCGAAAGGGCGGAGACCGCTATGAGTGCTTTACCGGCTTTTGGTTTGGCTTTCATATACGCTCCGCCACGCGCAGTTTTGCACTTCGCGCTCTTTTGTTCCGTTTCAACTCTTCGTCCGATGCAGTTACCGGTTTTCTGGTAAGCACTTTCAAGCGTTGTTCCTTATCGCATATGCAAATAGGCAGCCCCGGTGGGCAGACACAGGCTTTTTCTTCAAACTTAAATGCTTCCTTAACAATTCTGTCTTCCAACGAATGAAAGGAGATAACGGCAATGCGTCCGCCCGGCAAGAGCAGATCGACCGCTTTCTCCAAAAATATCTTCAGGTTTTCCAGTTCATCGTTCACCACGATGCGCAAGGCCTGGAATACTCTGGTTGCTGTTTTGTTTACATAAGGCACCGGTGCCACCTGCCGCAATATTCCCATGAGGTCCTCGGCAGTTGTGAATTTCCCTTTCAGCCGCTTTTCAACTATCATGCGGGAAATTTTCCGTGATGCGCGTTCTTCACCAAAGGTGAAGAAAATGTCAGCCAACTCCTCTTCGGAGGAGTCGTTTAAAATGTCTGCTGCGGTTCTTGGTAACGATTTTTCCATCCGCATATCGAGCGGTGCATCAAACCTGTAAGAAAAACCTGCCGTTGGTTTGTCCAGTTGAAACGAAGAGACTCCCAAATCAGCAATGATACCGTCAAAACCGCCAAGCGATTCAATCTTCGCGACTGAATCGATCTTTGTAAAATTATATTTGTACATGCGGACTCTGCTGTCGGCTTTGAACTGCTCCTGGCAGTAGCTGAAAGCCTGATCATCTACATCGGTAGCCGCATAGACAGCATTTTCATTGAGCTCCCGGAGTAAAAGCTTAGCATGCCCTCCGAAACCCAGTGTGCCGTCAAAATAAAGCCCTGACTTGTTTTTAATAATAAAGGTGCGGATTTCCTCCGCCAAAACGGGAGCGTGGAAATTGGTTAAAAGATCCATGGCAGGCGCGTAGCAGCAATTGCATCAATCTCATCTCGGTCATCGCTGACCATTGTGCTGCGCACCTCAGGATTCCACACTTCTAAATAATTAACGGTTCCGACGATAATAACATCGGATTCGATGCCAGCTTTTTTCTTCAAATGCCCGGGAATGAGAATCCTTCCCTGAGGGTCCATAACGTCTTCGTGAGCATTGTTGGAGTAAAAGCGGATAATTTTCAGGTTATCTGGGTCATTGGGGTTAAGCCTGGCAAGGTTGTCCTCTATCTTCAGCCAAATATCCTTTGGGTACAATTCGATACAGCGGTTCTTGCCCGGCAACATGATGATTGTGTCATCAGCGGCTTCCGAGAAGGCCTTTTTGAGCTTGGAGGGGATGATAATCCGCCCTTTTGCATCGATTGTATGTAGATAAGAACCTTTAAACAAAACTTTGCTCCATTCTGTGGGAAAAACTTCCACTTTTCACCACTGACAAAATTCATGAATTTTGTACGCAAAGTCAAATTTTTTTTCACTTATTTTTTTTAGTTGAAGACGGGGTGTTCGCAGGGCTCAAAATCGAAGAAAACAGGGCCATTTTCGTGTTTTTTGGAAAGCAAGTCAGTCAGGCTTTCCGGCATGCAGTTTGATCAAAAACAATCGTTCATTTTTAAACGTTTTAACCCCTAAATATCCTCTTGAGCATATTCCCAACTTACTTATTGATCTGTCATTCTTCCAGATTTGCTTAATGAAATCAGTTGAATCCGAAAATTGCAATAACAACAAATTTTTCGCTTAAGTGCTTTATTGTATTAAGACTATGACCTTCGCGTTCGTTGAGTCGTATCAAAAGAAAAGAATGCACACGCCCCGCGGAGCGGGATCCAGTTGGGAGATAACACAGATTAAAACGGATTTTCGCGGATAGAAATTCGAAATTTTGACTTTGAATACAGGCTCGGGGTGTAATGCCTGCTGCTTATGTAAGCTATCGCTTTGATCTCTTTCGAATGCACGATTACGGTTTATTCAAAGGAATAATCAGCTTATTTCTGAGTGCTTTATATATTCTGCTCCTGGGGAGTGGCTGCTGCACGTAACAGTTTTGCCATATAAAATCCATCAAATCCGGTTTCTGATGGGAGTATCTTTCTCTCCTCAAAAAGGGTGAACTGGTCATTGTCCTTTAGGAAGGCAGCAACCTGGTTCTGGTTTTCGGCGGGAAATATGCTGCACGTGGCATAGACCACAATCCCACCCGGTTTGACCATAGCGGAATAGTTCTTCAAAATGGTTGCCTGAATCCCTATAAGGCGCTCAATCATTTCAAGCGAAAGCTTCCATTTGGCGTCGGGGTTCCTCCGGATAACTCCGGACCCGGAACAGGGGGCGTCAATCAGCACCCGGTTGGCGGTGTTGTTAAGCCGTTTAATTACCTTGGTGGAGGTTATTGTTCTTGCTTCTATATTAGATAGCTTATTTCTCCGGGCACGGCGCAAAAGTTCGGTCAGTTTCCTCTCTTCGGTGTCCAGAGCAATAATACGGCCGGCGTTTTTCATTTGGGCGGCAATATGGAGGGTCTTTCCGCCTCCTCCGGCACAGGCATCAATAACCCGCATTCCGGCACCCGGTTCAAGAAAAGGGGCCACCATCTGACTGGCAGCATCCTGAATTTCAAACAACCCGGCTTTGAAAGCCTCGGATTGAAAGACGTTTTTCCGGGATGAAAGCTTCAATGCATCCGGAATTCCATCCACCGGCGCGGACTCAATATCTTCTTTCCGCAATATCGCCTGCAGTTTCTCTCGTGTGGTGAGAACAGTGTTAGCACGCAGAAACACGTCTGCCGGCAGATTGAGCGTCTCAAGTTCTTTTGACCAGACTGCCGTGCCCAGTTGTTCGCTTCCATAGGCGTCAAGCCAGTCGGGCACGGATTCGCGGCTGACGCGGGATGAAAGCAGTGTTTCATAGCGCGTCTGGTAAGCTTTGTTCTGCTCTTCAACGTCCGGGCGGCTGCTCCCTTTTAAATAGAAGTAAAAATCAACCGCATCCACAACGGATGAAGGTTCGGGATCCGGATAGCTATTAAGCGACTCCAGAAGCAGGCGCCAGTGGCGGGTGATATCGAACACGGTTTCGGCAATCAGTCGCCGGTCCCGTGCGCCCCATTTGGGGTTTGATTTCAGCAGGCGTTCCAGCACATGGTCGGAATAGTGGTTCTCGGTGAATATTTGCCTCAACGCATAGACAATTGCCTCGCGGATATTATCATGAATTCGGGGGATAATCGTATCAAATGGTTTTATAGGTGATTGCACAGTAATTCTTTCATTTTCAATGTGTAAAGGTACGGCTAATGGGTGGAAAACAGAATGAAAGAATTGAGATTTGTGGGAAAAGAGGGGATGGGGAGGAAGGAGTTGGGAAATTTGGGGGAATAGTGGCGGTGTCGGTTAGATTAGAGTCTGATCAAAATTTGTTCCAATAATGTATTTTTGCCGGGAATTGACGACAAAAAAATGGTTTGAATATTCTCCAATATCTATATATATTATATATGAATCACTGTATTTATAAACCATGGTTTATAAATAGGTGATTATATACATTAAATATATACGAAATATGAGCAAAATAAACCAGCTTATCCTGGAATGGCCTAAAGGAACTGTGAAATCGTCGCGGGAACTTAATGAATCCGGCTATAGCCCTCAGTTGTTACAGATATATACAAACTCCGGGTGGATGAACCCTATGGGGAAAGGTGCCTATAAGTTATCGGATGATCCTGTAGATTGGGAAGGAGGACTCTATTGTTTGCAAAAATCAGCAGCTAACAGAATTCACGTTGGTGCAAGAACCGCACTGGCTCTGAAGGGCTTCACTCATTATGTATCCCCTGAACTAAAAACAGTTGAGCTATTCGGAAATGAAACCGATTTGCTCCCTGCCTGGTTTAAGAATCAGGCTTGGATGGAGAAGGTAACGTTTTTCAGAACTAACGCATTCCGGTATAATAATCCCAAAATCTTCTCACTGGTTGAAGTGAATAATATTCTAATAAAGAGCTCATCCCCGGAGTTGGCAATTTTGGAAATGTTGTTTCTGGTCCCCAAGATTCATTCATTCGAAGAGGCAAGTCTGGTGATGGAAGCCTTGACAACACTGCGAAGCGAAACTGTGCAACGCATTTTGGAAGACTGTAACTCGATTAAAGCTAAAAGGCTGTTTCTTTATCTTGGTGAAAAATATCATCATGACTGGTTTGAAAAATTGGATCCGCTGAAGATCAATCTTGGAAGCGGGAAAAGAGAAATAGCAAAAAACGGAAAATTGAATAAAAAATATAATATAACTGTCCCAGACTAACATGAGGAATAGTTCATATTTCAAACAAGCCGAATTATTATTGCGAATACTGCCCATAGTAAACCGCGAAAGTGCTTTTGCGCTAAAAGGGGGAACAGCTATCAATTTTTTCGTCAGGGATATGCCAAGATTATCGGTGGATATCGACTTAGTCTATCTGCCCATGAACCCAAGAAAAGAGGCTTTGCAGGAAATCTCAGATTCGTTATTGAGAATACAAGAAAATATTTTGAGATTACTGCCGGATACTAGAATCTATAAGAAAGCAGCAGGACTCCTGACCATGGGTTTGATTGTTAGTGGCCTTGGCGCTACGGTTAAAATTGAGCCAAACACAACTATCCGGGGGACTGTCTATCCTACTACTAAATACAGACTCTGCAAAAAAGGAGAAGATTTATTTGAGCTTTCCGTTGAAGTCAGGTCGCTTGTAATGGAAGAACTGTACGCGGGGAAAATTTGCGCAGCGTTAGACCGGCAGCATCCGCGCGATATTTTTGACTTAAAATTATTATACGAGAATGAAGGCATCACCGAATCAACAAGAAAAGCATTTATAGTTTATTTAATAAGCCACAACAGGCCGATGAGCGAATTATTGAACCCCAATTTCACGGATATCTCCACGGCATTTGAGCAGGAATTCCGGGCCATGGTAACTGAGGTAATCGAACTGGTTGAGTTACTTGGAATTAGAGAAAGACTATTTACGGAGATTGGCGGCATACTAACTGATACGGAGCGACAGTTTCTTCTTTCTTTCAAATCAATGAATCCTGACTGGGATTTGCTTGGTCTGCCTGGGATCGAGGAACTTCCTGCCGTAAAATGGAAGTTGCTGAATTTAAAAAAAATGAGCCGAAACAAGCATCTGGAAGCTATGCGAAAACTTGAGAAAACACTTTTCAAATCTTAATCAGGATCATTAGGTCGTACGACAAATCTGCAGTCAAACAGGGTGCAACCTGAATTCATCTTAAACAACGGGCAATCCCTCTTGAGCCAATGATTACTTCAATAAATGGATTTGGAATTTTAGAGTACAGTTGAGTAATACATTTAGTGAGGAATGATGCGAATTTCTTACTCGGAAGTGCGAAAACTCTGGGAGTAGAATTTTAAACGTTCCAAAAACTTCTGGTTTTTGGAAAGATATTTAAGATGGCTAAGTCCCTACATTTGACTATTTTTATGAAAATTAACTAGTGTCTTTTTATACAATATTTTGTGCCTGTCATATGGAGAGTGAGCCCAATGAGATGGACAAGGTTTAAGACGGGTTTGAAAAAGTAAAATAATAATAATTAGATAAGTAGATTTTCCTTATGAAGTGTTGGAGAATTTGTAATTATTACTCGATTAAAACTGAAAAGGCAAAGCTTTAAAAGCAGCGCTATGAGGCATTAAAGTAAATATGAAAATATCAATAAAAGAATTTAATGAATTTGTTTCTCCATTAGCAGGAATGAAGGTTTCATTAACATGGAAGGGATATGGCTCAGCTTTATTTCTGGAATTAGGTGAACTTCAACCTTTGGAATATCCAAGCCAAAACTATTGTAGCGGAGAAGCTTGTATTTCTCCTGGTTTTGAATGGCGCATTGAGAAAACTAAAAGAATCATATGTGGAAGCTCTAATAGTCTTCCTAATATCGAGAAAGGGATAAAATTCGTACAAGGCTTGATTGTAAAAGCTATACAGCTTGGTGGAAAGCTTCCCGAACTTATAATCTCTTTTTCTGATGGATATCGACTTAGGACAATGTCAATGACTTCTGGTGAACCTATGTGGGGAATAAGGTGTAAAGATGGGAAACGTTTATCCTTTGATAAGGGTTCTTTAGTTCAGACTTGGGGTAATGAACCTCCTGACGAATTATCCCCTGAGGAAAAAGAAGAGAGGCAGCTTGCAGCCAATGCAGAAGTACGTTGGAAAGTCCCAAAATCTGATCCGCTATATGGCGATTGTACTAATTGTAAATATTTCGTTGGGCTTGACGGTGATTCCTCTCTTTTAGACTATGGTGTATGCATTTCAGATATGAGCCAATTTGATGGTCGGGTAGTATACGTATTAAGTGGTTGTCCAGAATTCTTAAGCCGACTCAGTAAAAAATGAATCAGTATCATATGTTGTAGAATGTTGACTGTTTATCGGTATTCACCAAATCTTAACCTAGTCCATACGAATCGCTTAAAGCTGCGGAGTATTTTTCCATTCGATTAATACCAAATCAGTCGATGGGAAGAATGAGTTTCGCTGTTGCAGTGAAATGCTGTTCCTAAAATAGATTTTGATGTAAATTGCTTTGGGATGCTGACCTGTTATAAAAAACGACCCCCTGAAACTAATAAGACCAAATTTGGTGTGGATGAAAAATTCGGTTTCTCGAATGAAGAAATTCTATGACTGCTTTGAATTTTGTGATTAACTTTGGCCTTTATTTAGAAAAAATATTAAATAATATTTAGAAGTTGACGGGTTAATAAATATTAACGAAGAAAATGGTGGCAGAAACTGAACCAATAAGATTGTTGATGAAATTTTTAACATTCAATAATTTATATAGGTCATGTAATGGATACTATAACAACCCAGGGCCTCGATGCTCTTGCAAAACACACAGCCGATTCGATTGCCAATTGTTCAGGATTTTGGAAACATTATATGGGCGTATCTACCCAAACAGCTTTTCAAGTTATTTTTCCAATAAGTGTTACTTATTTGCCTTTATTTCTGGAATACTCATTAATAGATGGTTAGATAACATAAAAGAAAGAAATAAAGCAGTTGACACTTAGAATTTTATAACGCGCCCAAATAAATTGAGTACCAAAGCCAGAAAGCTCACACTACTAATTTATTCGCTTGAGCATAATTACAACAGCACCCTGCCACCAATGCGAAATAAGCCTCCATTATTGAGCGGTTTAATAGCCAGTCTTCACGTGCCTTTAAAGAGAAATTGCTTAAAACGCTTTCCTGCCTCATGTTACCCAATGCCGGCAATTGACAAGGGTTTGCAATCGCATTAGCCTCAATCACTCTTAACAATTTGTTGGTATTCCCTTAACATTACAGCCGGTTTCAGGTTGTATTTTTACGGGCGAAACAATTGTATTGTTTAATACAATTCCCCATCGAGAGCATTGTTTTACATAACGAGACTGAAAAGATTCTATGAAATATTTTTGCAGGACTATTTCTACAACCTTTCATTTATTGCTATACATTATACTTCTGTCCCTGTGCCCGGTAAAAGATTTGCCGGCGCAGGAAAAGCAAGTGTGCCAGCTTAAAGGCGTTGTCCTGTCAGAGAAAACGGGCGAGAATTTAATGGGCATCAATATAGTTATTGAAGGCACCAGGTTTGGCGCATCTACAGACCTTGAAGGTAAATTTGTAATCAATAAAATTCCCTATGCGACCTATACCATCAGGGTATCCGGTGTCGGCCTTCAAACCAAGATCATTTCCGGGTATGTCATATCAAAACCAAAATTGGAAGTCACCTTCACCCTCGCCGACGAAAGCTATAACTTGGCTGAAATCAGTGTTACCGCGATAAAAATAAAATCAACAGAAGCTGCGGTGCTTGCGGAAAGAAAAAAGATGGGCGAGATAAGCGATATTATCAGCGCAGAACAAATCAAACGCACACCCGATGCAACTTCCGGTGATGCATTGAAGCGGGTTACCGGTTTAACGGTTGTGGACAATAAATTCGTGGTTATCCGCGGAATCTCCGACCGGTACAATTCGGCAATGATTGACGGATCAGTGGTGACCAGCACCGAAGCCGGGAAGAAAGGCTTTTCCTTTGATCTGTTGCCATCGAACCTGCTTGAAAATACAACTGTTATCAAAAGTGCCTCACCCGATTTGCCCGGTGATTTCAGCGGCGGCCTGGTGAAAATGCGGACACTTGATTTTCCGGGTGAAAACTCGTTGAAAGTCAATTATGGTTCAACTTATAACACGCTTTCAACCGGGACTTCATTTAACAGGACATTCGGCGGCAACAAAGATTGGCTGGGGTTTGATGACGGCACAAGGGCTCTCCCATCATTCGCATTCGATAATGAGCTTGGGAAGAAATTACCTAATACCTGGGCTCCGAAGTCAGCGCACGCACCGGTTAACTCTTCATTCGCAATAACAAGCGCCAATCAGATCATGTTTGGTGAGGGGCAGGAGATGCCAAGTCAGCTTGGAAGTGTTATTGCCCTTACTTACCGAAATTCGTATCAAAAGAATGAACTGACGAGGAACGATGGCGTAAATTCCCGTTTTTATACAGGTGCCAAGGATGACTATTCGGTTTTATGGGGAGCCATTGCAAATCTCAGCTATAAGTTTGGCGGGGGACATATGCTGAGTTTCAGAAACACGTTTAATCAATCATCATCCGATCAGGTTTCTGTTGGTTCTGTGGTGGAACAGGCAGACAGCAAGAACGACAGAATCTATGAAATCAGTTGGGCGCAACGGTCAAATTATAACGGGCAGTTAGCGGGTGAACACCGCTTTTTGTTGAGTGATAAATCAGCCAAGGACTTGCTGCACATATCCTGGAGAGCTTCAGTTGCTTCATCGGTAAAAGAAAATCCGGATAAAAAGAGAGTGTTTTATTCTGCAGACTTTCAATCTGACGATAATCCCAATCCGCAGTTTGAAATATCAACGAATCAGCGATCATGGGATAAAATGAACGAAAGGGCATTTGCATACGCGCTTGATAATGATGTTCCGTTGGCAGTCCTGCTGCTGCTTTCCGATGGCAAACTGAAATTTGGCGGCTATTACGAGGAGAAGAAAACTGATTTCCGGATCAGATATTTCGATGTTGCCCTGAAGGGGTATAATGCACATATAGCTCAATTGCCTATCGACTCTGTTTATATGCCGCAGAATTTCATGTCAACCAAAAGCAATCAAACCAATGGGCTCTTCTATATGACAGAAAATGACAGACCAACAGACAGCTATAGGGGTGAAATGAATTTATTGGCAGCTTATCTGATGTTGGATGTGCCATTAATGATCATGCAGCAGGAGTTTCGCCTGTCAGGCGGCGCGCGGCTTGAAAACTCGCTTAAGAACATATTTGTCCCTCAGACCAACGATCCCAATGGCAAATACAGCAAACAACAAAAGAAAAACATAGACATTCTCCCTTCTCTTAATCTCATATACAAAATCAATGAGCTGACAAATTTCCGCTTTGCATATTATCATACGGTTAACCGGCCCGATTTCAGAGAATTGGCGCCTACCGTTTCTTATGATTACGTGCTGAATGAAAGTTTCGGGGGGAACCCCAATTTGCAACGTGCATATATTAAGAATATCGATATCAGGGCTGAAGTATTTCCCGAAATTGGCGAAGTGTTTGCGGTGAGTTATTTTACCAAAGTTTTTTCAGGTGCAATTGAAGAGCAAATGCAACAGGCGCCAACACCGCTGCGTTTATATTTTAATTCCCAATATGCTGAAAACCGCGGATGGGAGTTTGAAGTGAAAAAGTCATTGGGGTTTGCGGGGAACTATCTTTCCAATTTTGTTATATCAGCCAATTACACAATAGTTGACTCGAAAGTAAAAGTTACCTCAACCACCGGGAACTCGTTCTCGACGAGAGATACTTCCTATTACCGCCCGCTTCAGGGGCAGGCACCCTATAGTCTCAATCTTTCTTTATCCTATATAGATCCCTGGATGGGCACATCGATTAATATTCTCTATAATAAATCCGGCAGAAGATTGCAAACCGTCGGATTCCAGGCATCGGATATCTATGAAGAACCGGTAGACCTGGTCGATCTTACCATCAATCAGCCTATTACTTCGATGTTCGAGCTTAAGCTTTCTATCAGGAATCTCGGAGATAAGGACAGGATCCGCACAAGGGATAACGGCGTGTATGAGAATATCCGGCAGGGAAGATCGGTCTCGTTGCTTATTTCCTATAAACTCTGAGAAGGCGATTTATCGAATGGTGTGAACGTTAGAGGGCAACAGTAATAACAATTTGGGTTGAACTATAAAGCAAAGTAACCCTGAGAAATTTATTGAAACAAAAACGGCAGTGTTGCAGCACTGCCGTCAGATGCAAAATATGAATAGCCGTTACTGTCAGGTCCCAGCGCATTCCTATTTGCATTTTAAATATAACAATTTCGATTTCGAAAATAAAACAAACACCGGGTAAAAGAATATCCCACGGTGTATAATCAGGATTTTTTATGAAAATGGCTCTATAACAAATATCATAAACAATAGGAGTAACTTATGAAAAGATTGCTTTCAGTGCTTTTTTTCTTCGTCGCACTTGGGCATTCCGGGCTCTATGCTCAGAAACCACAAGTGATTCTGGGCCCCGGCCTTGCGGCAGCAGGCATGACCCCTTATCACCAAACCACAGATGTTACGCTTACCAACGACAAGACTTATGTGCTTACCGGCTGGTATTTTGTCGATTCATTACACACGCTTACCATTCAAAAAGGAACTACTATTCTCTGTGATAAAAACACCATCTCGGCGCTTATTATCAGCAGAGGTGCAAAAATCTTTGCAGAAGGAACGAAAGAGCAGCCAATTATTTTTACCAGTTCACAACCAGCCGGTTCCCGGGTATCCGGCGACTGGGGTGGGATTATCATTCTTGGAAACGCTCCGACAAATAAACCTACCAGTCAGTCAGTTGAAGGCGGATTCGGGACAAGTCTCAATAACATGGCGCAATATGGCGGTCCGGATTCATTGGACAACAGCGGTGTTTTGAAATATGTCCGAATTGAATACGGCGGATATCCGTTTGCAAAAGATAACGAGATCAATGGTTTGACCTGCGGCGGGGTTGGAAAAAACACAACGTTTGAATATATCATGGTGTCGTATGCGAATGATGATGAAATTGAAAACTTTGGCGGCTATGCAAGTTTCAAGCACATTGTTACCATGGGGCAGGTTGACGACACGTTTGATACAGATTTCGGTTACGCAGGAAAGGCACAATTCTATCTTTCAGTTCGTGATCCTCAGGCGTTTGATGCAGCTTCAGGTGGTTCATCAAATGGTTTTGAATCGGATAACGAAGGAACTGCTCCTTATAGTGCAAGTCCAAGAACCAAAGCAAAAGTGTCTAACTTTACGTATATCGGCCCCTATTCGCAAACAGGACAATCCTGGTCCTCGAACTGGGGAAATATCGCGATGCTACGTCGTGCTACTGAATTCAGTGTTTATAATTCCATTATTGCCGGTTGGGCAAAACCTTTGATGATTCGTGACTCGTTGACAATGGCCGCAGCGGCAGAAGGACGCCTTGAAATCCGTAACACGACCATTATAACCAATGGCTCAAAATATATTGATACCAGTTCCAGCCCCACCAGCACCCTATCGGCAAATTTTAACGCGGTGTCATGGTTCGAAGCAGCAGGCAAGGGCAACGTTGGACATGCCAACGCGTATGGGAATGCATATGGTTTGCCGTTGGCAGCCTGGGCGTTAAATAACACGAACAATGCTATTCCCGTTGTCGGCTCGGAGCTTGCCTCAGCAGGTGCAGACTTCTCCAGCGGTCGTTTGGCAGGTGATACCTGGTTTACGCCGGTTACATATCGCGGTGCTTTTGATCCCGCAGTCCCAATCGATGAGCAGTGGACAGCAAACTGGACAAACTGGGAACCACAGAGCTACAACCCCGAACTGAACACAACGAAATCAAAAATCACCAATGGCTGGAATCTTGTTTCCGTGCCTAACCAGGTTTCCGATTCAACTGCAACAACGCTTTTCCCCGGTGCAGTTGCCGGAACAGTTTATGCATACAGCAATAGTGGTTACACGAACCCCGCCACATTGAGCCGCGGTCAGGGATACTGGGTCTTTTATAATGGCGCTGCAACAAATACGGTAAGCGGTTTTGGTATTAATAATGCATCTGTTTCAGCATCAGGTGCGGGATGGGTGCTTGTTGGAAGCGTTACCTCCACAGTAGCCGCCTCAGCATTAACTGCAAGCCCGGCGGATGCTATCGTTCCGGGAACATTGTATTCCTGGAATGGTACTTCGTATGAAAATCCGACAGTGCTCGAGCCAGGCAAGGGCTATTGGGTATTCGTGAACAAAGCATGCACACTTACTGTCAGTTCTGGTTTTTAATAAATAAAATTTTAACAGGAAAAAGGAATGACAATGAAACAATATTTTAAGCTATGCATGGTTATTATGACTGTGCTTGCACTAAACTCACTGAATGCACAAAGCGTGCAGTTCAAGGTTCCAATCACTTTAGCAAATGGTTCTGAATCAAAAGTACTAAACCTGGGAATCAGTGGTGACGGCCCCGGTGGAACAATAGTTGACAACACCTTCGGTGCAGACGTTGATGCATCATTCGGTGCTTATCAGGAGAATCTGGCTGCCCCTGCGCCTCCCACCTATACGTTCCGTTCAGTGTTCATGACCATTCCGGGACACGACGCAACATTTCCCAATGGATTGGGCGGAACCGGAACTATCAATGACTATCGCGGATACTCCAGCCTGACACAGATCGACACGTTCAAAATAGTGATCTCCGGCGATAACACCGATGCCAACAGCACCGTTGTTTCATGGCCGGCAAATTTAAACTATTATGGCACAAAATGGACAATCCTTCCCCAGACCGGCACGAGCTGGGCTGCCACAAATATGATCACCTCATCTTCGGTGACCATACCGGCCGGTGCCATGAAGAATATCCTCATCGTAAAAGAGGGAGCAAAACAACCGGTTGCGGGACCAACGTTTGTTCTTAGTTCTTCCTCCGTTGCTTTCGGCTCAGTTCCGGTTAACACCACTTCTTCACAAGTTGTCACAGTTACAAATACCGGAATTACCAATGCGTTAACCATTTCGGGTGTGACGCTGGTTAACGGTTTTACGGTTTCCCCGTCTTCCTTCCCGGTGACAGTTCAGCCACAGGCAAGCTCGTCCTTCACCATTTCTTTTAATCCAACGGCTGCAAGTTCCTATTCAGGCAACATTGTGTTTGCCAGCAATGTAAATGGTGGAATAACAAATCTGGCCGTCGGCGGAGATGGTGCTACACAAGGAGGAACATTAAACTTCTCCTCAATCACCAAAGTCACAAAGGACTTTGTATTTGGCGTTAAGGACAGTTTGCAGATCACCTATGTAGGGGTGCCAACAAAAGCATTTCAGTTCAAACTGATCGCGGATACATCCATTGTTACTCTGAAATCAGTATCCAAAGGTGCGAATTTATCCGCATCCTGGGCGCTTTCCGATACGGTAACTCATGGAGCTGCCGATACAGCGAAAGTGGTTGTTTATGGACCGGGGGCAGGTGATTCATTATCAGCGGGAACTTATACCGGCCTTATCTATTTTACCTATGATGTTAAAGCAGTGAAAGGTGTTGACACTAAGTCCGGTGCATTTAAACTGGTGGACGTTTTGGGAAGCACAGAGCTTGGTATTAACAGTCAGATCATTGCAGGGCAGGATCAGGCAGTTACGGTTACACGCGGCAGCAAAGCCGGTGACGTTTCCGGCGACGGTTCAACTGATATTGGCGACGTGATTCTTGATGTGAATCAGGTACTTGGTAAAGGCACCCCTTTGGACTCAGCCTCCAGAAAAGCTGCGGATATTGCACCCTGGCCTGAGGGCGACGGCGCTATTGATGTTCGTGATATTGCCCTGTTGATACACATTGTTTTAACGAATCAATATCCTGATGGCTCACCGCTGGCAAAACACAGTGCAACGTTTGCCGGCAATTTTACTTCCGGTGCGGATGTCAGCCTCCGGTTCCTTGTTTCCAAAAAAGCAGTGACTATTTCCGTTAAAAACACCGTTGCAATTCGCGGTCTTCAGGTTGATATCAATAATGTTGCAACAGCAAATTCTGCATCCTCATCATCCTATGGTCAGGTTTATTCAAATTTGAACGGAACTTCTCTGCGTACTCTTATTTTCGATCAGAATTCTGCTGAGGCATTAGCTGCCGGCGAACGCGTATTAGCCACCATCCCTTTGTCTGTTGGGAACCCTGACGGTGTTACTGTATCCGGAGTTAAAGTTGTTGATGAAAATGCCGTGAAGTTGAACAATACCAGCACTGAAGTTGTGGTTGACAATGCTCCCGTTCTTCCAACCACCTTTGTTCTGGAACAGAATTATCCTAACCCGTTTAATCCTTCTACGATCATTACATTTTCTGTACCCCAGACAAGTTCAGTCCGGATTGAAATTTATAATGCACTTGGTCAACGGGTGAGAACATTATTTGAAGCACAGATGGAACAGGGCTCTGATTCCGTTGTTTGGGACGGAAAAGATGACAGCGGTGCAGGAATGGCTGCCGGTGCATACATCTATCGTATGACTGCCGGGTCGTTTGTACAAGCGCACAAAATGATGCTGGTTAAATAGGCTGACTGATAGCTTTAATTGCTGTTCCGTCTTTCAAAGGCGGAACAGCTTTATATTTTCAGAACAAAAACACAAGGTAAAATAATGAAATCCAATTACGTTACAGCTCTTCTGCTTATGATGGCACTCAACAGTGTGTTATTCGGTCAGGCGTCCTTTTCCATTCAACTACTGTTGAAAAACTCGAACCTTACCGATACACTCCACCTGGGAGTTGGCCCAAACAATACCTTTGGTGTTGATGATGCAACAACATTTGGGACATTCCGGGATAAGATGGCTCCACCGCTTCCACCAACTCCCATTTTTGATGCACGTTTTGTTACTCCTCCGGGTCACTCGACTATCTATCCTGCCGGTTTTGGCAGTGGTATGTATACCGATTACCGGGGCTATACAAATGCCACACAGATTGACACCTTTTTGATAAAACTTACCGGTGATTATGTTGATAATAACAATACCGTAGTCTCCTGGCCGGCAGGTCTCAATAATTTCGGAACCAATTGGGTGATGCAGCCGAGATCCGGCTCCTCGTTCGGCCCGATAAATATGACAGCAAATACTTCGGTTACGGTGCCGGCCACTGTATATCAGATATACGTTATTAAAACCGGTGCAACGGGTACCGGGGTAAAATCAGATATCAATGACCATAAAAAAGAATTTAATCTTCTGCAAAACTACCCCAATCCATTTAATCCCTCAACCAAAATTAATTTCAATTTAGAAGTGGGTGGCGTTACCAGTCTGAAGATATTCAACGTAGTAGGTCAGGAAATTGCGCGCCTGGTGGATGAGTATCTTCCGGCCGGCCAGCATGCGGCGGTTTTTGACGCGGCAGCATTTCCAAGCGGGGTATATTTTTACCGGTTGCAGTCAAATGGTTTATCATCCGTAAAACAAATGGTATTAATGAAATAAAGTGGTCTAATAATAGCTATAAAAGTTTCCTTTGAGGGAACTCCCTGCGGCTTATTCTGAGAGCATGCCCCCTAAGCCGCAGGGATGTTTTTTCCAGTATTTCCAAAATTTTTAAATGCACGTGCTGAAAGCGAAGTTTCAATATACCGGACAATTCGTTCCTGATTGACTGCAAATACAGCAATTATAACTTATTTGACCGGGCACCAAAGCCGGAGAAACTCCCGACCAAGCAGATTTTTACTTCAATAATGTTGTGAGCAAGAAGCAGTATAGATTTTCCTGCCAATATTAAATAAACCACACTTCCGATTTTATCCTCAACCCGGGTTATGGGGCCTTCATCCAGGCGTCTTCATGGCGCATTAAGCGGCATTCTGCTGCCGTTGCCCCGCTTCGGCCAAGTGTTTAAAAGTGATTTGAGAAATGAAAAAAAAACAGTAATATTGTAGTCTGAATTGTACATTTGGGTGCTTAGCTCAGTTGGTTAGAGCGTACGCTTCACACGCGTAAGGTCGTAGGTTCGAATCCTACAGCGCCCACAAACAAAGGTCTTGCAGTGATGCAAGGCCTTTTTGTTTTTAGTGAAAGAGCTTTGTTTAGAGCGCCTTGACTTATCGGGAAGAGCCTGCCCCGAGTATATCGGGGTTGCAGGTTCCCCACAAAGGGGCGGGACACGCGAATCCTACAGCGCCCACAAACAAAAGAGGCTTTCTCAAAAGGGTAAAATGGTACGCGGATAACGCGGATTTGAACGGATTTCCACGGATAGAAATCAAATATTTAACTTTTGAGACATCCTGTTTTTCTTTATTAGGCCTTTCTCTTCATAGCAAAATTCACAATAAATTTTACCCAAAGTATACCAAAACAAAAAATATTTAGGCTGGTCGGCTTTTTCCTAACTATACTCCAAGCGGGTACGGACTGTCGAAGTAAATTCAATCGGGGACTGAGAATAACCAAGATGGATCTCAGCAATTGACTCATGCCCATCCAAGAAAATGCGGAATTAGCTTTGAACTAATCATGAGCATGAACAAAACGACCTTTCTAGCGGCAGACAAGTTCAGAGCGAAAACAAAAGTGAAAGACATATAAAATCCTTAGGTTGTTAGTATATCATTCTTATACCAGTTTTAAATATAGATACCAAAGGGATTTTATAGCTTTAACAGTCGCCATCAGCGATTTGCCGAATAATTATCAGGAGATTCTTGATTTTAGGTCTATTGAATTTGTAATTATGGCAGAACGATTTTATAATTTAGGCGGACTGTTAATGGTATTTATATATGCACATGAACTCTAGAAAATGTTTGAGGTATGAACCATACCACATCTGCTGGACAGAAAAATACTATGCTTTAAGGTGTAATACAAATTCAATATTTGGCATCTCTTAGGTATGGAGTGGTGCGTAGCGAAACGGAGTACTCAAGAAATACTTACAAAATCTTTCTCCCGATTTTCCTTCCATCAAAATACACTTATGATGGTGTCCGATAGTGCAACACCTGGTGTAAATGCTCCAGATTATTAAATGAAAAATATGAATACAAATCCGCAAACAACTCCGCCATCGTCGTATAGTCACAAAGATAATTATCCTCGTACTTTAGGCTTCGCCATAGACGCTCAATAAATACGTTATCCAGCGCAATCAAATTAAATGCGCGTATTATGGGAAAATTTTAGAAAGCAAGAATGTGATGACGGTAGGGCTTTTATCGGTTGCAATAATAATCACGATGGTATTTTTGATTAACAAATAGATGCGGCGATAGTGTGTTGAACAATTTGTCGGCAATATGACCCTATCCCGGACTAAATATAATTAGGTGGTGTGGGGTCGGGTTTCGCCGTAAAACAAAGGGGCAGAACTATTATGGTGCGGCATCTTTTTTGTTTTTACAACTTCCTCCGGATTACTTATGTGGATAAGGTAATCGTATGATAATTGGTAAAAGCCTGGCTTAAACCTCCTGAAATAATGTCTGAGCAAGCCAGTTAAATAAATTCAATTTACCGCGACTATCAAATATGCACCGCCCAAAATAACCGGAACGCTGGTAGATTACTTTGTTCGCAGGGGAAGCGGAGTCTGTGGGAATTCTCATCTATATCAAGTTTGTTCCGAAGTAAAGATTAAAGTTCGACAATTTCCGCGAGGCAACTCGACATAATCTGCGGTTTAGATCCACATTATTTCCGGGAATTGAAAAAATCTTTGATTTTGCCCTATTTTCAAAGCAAACTGATTTGGCACGCCAATTGAGTAAATGATAACAGAACACACAAAGTTCTAAAACATTATCACTCACAAAACTCTTAGGAGACAGTATGAAACGCTTTAGCAAATTAACACTTGCACTGTCATTAGTGTTCGCACTTGGCATTCTTTTATCATCATCCACACTTGCGCAGCAAAAAGGAACCGGGACCCCAAAAGGACAGGGGCAGTATTTTGTTGACCAGAACGGTGATGGCATTTGTGATAACTACGGAACCCATATGGGTCAAAAAGCCGGCAACGCACACAAAGGAAAAGGCATGGGACCCAAAGACGGTACCGGCTTAAAAGGACAGGGAACACAGGACGGAACGGGTTATGGAGCAGGCAAAGGTAATGGTACAGGCACCTGTACCGGAACCGGCGTATGTGACGGAACTGGACCAAAAGGCAACGGTAATCGTGGCGGAAGAAAATAAATGGTTAATAGGAAGCGGAGGTGTTCTCCTCCGCTTTCATTGATTTTGTAAAATTTGAAAATTTAATTGTACAGGCCGCTCAAAATGGTAAAAAAACTCTCAATAGCCCTAATAATGATAATCGTATTTTTCTTTAATCAGAATATATTCGCTCAATTTGAAGCGAAGACAAATATTGTATCAATGTACGATGACAATGTAAATAATAATTCACTGAACCTGAAGAGTATGGTCTCGACCTTAAGTATTAATACAGGTTATTTATGGGAAAGCGAAGCTTCTGCGCTAAAGTTATTCTATGAAGGCTCTTACAGTTATTTCGCATCAATGACAGAACGAACAAATCATTTTCACTCCGGTAACGTGGAATACACTCACCTCTCCGGAGACGAGGGTCAAAACATTCTTAATTTAGGCACCTCTTTCGGTTTAGGGATGAATCGGGATGCTTATACAATTTTTAATCACAGTTTATTTTTCGCGTACATTAACTACAAATATTTCCCTGCAGAATGGTTCATTAATAAATATGGTTACACAATCAGAGTGATGAGTTTTTCTTCTCTCAGTGATCTCAGCTACACTGAACACGCGCTGTTTGCACACACAGCATTTGCAGTTACGCAGGCAACCACTTTAATCCTCCAGACAGATCTGGGATCAAAATTTTATTCAACAACTATTAGTGGTGAAAATACAACAGGTAAAAAAGGAATGAGCTCAATGATGCCCGGTGTTACCCAACTGACCGGGACGTTGAAAATAGGCCAGAAAATTACCGATGTAACCGGCTTAAGCCTGATTTCGAAATACCAGTGGAATATCCAGAAGCAATTACGTTACTTGAGTTCGGACTACGGATTAATTTCAGATGATGAATTGTTTGACGACCATTATGGTTATGAAGGTCTGCTAACAAGCTTTACGGTGACACAGATACTTACTGAAACAACATCTGCCAAGCTTTCCGGAGGGATTCAGGATAAACTATACTCAACTTTACCGGCTTATGATCTAGACGGAAATTTAATTGCTGCCCAACGCTCTGATGTACGCACCTATCTCAGTTTGCAGGTTCACAAGATTTTTGACGCCCTGGGATTCTCCATAAAAGCCTCGACAGATCTGATTTATAACAAATCGAATGACCCGCTCTACAATTATCATAATAATGCTTTTGCTCTGGAAATTGAAGTCCCGTTTTAATACTCTAACGTTTTCTTTTTTATAAAAAAAAGGGGAGGAATTATATTGGTGAAGTTCTTAACACTTGTTCTTATCGTATTTGCGCTTTTATTGGTTACCGCGGCATAATCTTTAAATGCTTAGGATAAGGCAACCCTATTTATAAGCTAAATAGATTTGACCCTCTCAGAAAACTTGGCTCCGGGCATCTACACCACTTTACAGTTGTAACCCAAAAAAGGAAGCTTCGTTATCAGCCACCATTGCGATAAATCATTTCTTCTTCTCAGTTCGGTTTATCCGGCAATATTCTCTCAAATATTTGCTATTTTGCAGGGAACGACAGCAAATTAAAATACTAAGTTAACTCAAGCAGATTTGCGTGTGCTGTTATTTTGAATCTTTTAATACTTTACATCATCAAATAACATGACAGAAGAAGATATAATCAATCTGGCGAAACAGGGCGACCGGAATGCCCTATCACAGTTGGTGAAACAATACGAGCAGACAATATTTAATTTCGCTTTCAAAATATGCAGAAACCGTGAAAAAGCGGAAAACACCATGCAGGAAACATTCATCAGCATGATAAAAGGTCTGCCAAATTTTGCGGGGAATTCGAAATTATCCACCTGGCTATACCGGATTGTTACCAATCACTGCCTGATGGGTGCAAGATCGACAAACAAATATCAGTTTGTGGAGATTGAAAATGAAGACAGTCTTTTCGATCAAAAATATTTGTCGGATACACGTTCCCTTCCGACTAAGGACCTGGAAACAAAAGAACTCCGCAACATGCTGGATGACGCGATTGCGAGATTGGAGCCGAAATACCGTGTGGTGTTCCTCCTGCGCGATGTTGAACAGCAAAGCTTAGAAGAAACCGCTGCCATTACAGGAATTTCGTTATCAGCGGTCAAATCCAGGCTGCACCGCGCACGCGCGTTTTTAAGAAATGAATTAGTAGAGGCATTAAATTGATAGAAGAGATACATAACGTAAGTTGCCATGAGGTAATGCATCATATATGCGATAATCTGGGCGAAGATTTGCTGTCTGACCGGTGCCGGTCGATTAAGTCGCATCTGGATTCCTGCACATGCTGTCAGAATTATTTCAATTCGATTGAAAAGACCATAGAGTATTATCAGGCGTATAATGCTGAACTGCCAGTCGGCGCGCACAATCGGCTGCTGGATCTTCTTGATTTGCCTGAGTGTGATTGCAAATAGAAAAGTTCTCAACCAAAAACACCTTTTACCTGCTTTTAAATTTCAACATGCTAAATGTTTTAGTTAATCACACGCATTTAGTTAAAATCCCGCAAACCCGATAAGATTCATTCCCCAAAATTTTCGAAAAACCTTCTGAAATATCGGTTTACTCTATTCCTGGTTGTTAAGGAGATGGGGTTATTACTATTTTGAATCATTTTTGGAAGACCGGCATCAAATAACAACTATGGTAAAACCAGTTCAATTTATTTTCAAAAATTTAAGCAGGACAAAATGTATATATTTGAATTTATAACGATTAAATTGCTTCTTTCAGTTCTAACCGGAGGGATACTGGGCTATGGTTACTATCGTCTTGTAGGATGCAGCTCGGGGGCTTGCCCAATATCGAGCAATCCTTATATATCAACCATATATGGGGCAGGACTTGGCCTGATGTGGTATCTCCGGTAATAATCTCACATCCGCAGCTTGTTTAAGCGAATTTGAACATAAGACAATTGAAAATTTTATTATAAAAGGATTTAGTATGAATGAGCGAGTATATAACGGCGGAGTTGAACGGTTACGATCAGCCGAAAGAGTCTCACGGTTAGAAGTTTCACGAGTAGTTGATGAATGCCTGGCCGGCAGTATGATAGCTTCTGTGCTTGACGTGGGGACAGGAAGTGGGCTTTTTGCAGAAGAGTTCAACAATCGGCGGCTGACAGTGGCTGCGATTGATCCGAATCCGGAAATGTTGACTGCATTTCAACAGTTCCTGCCTAGTTTGGATATACGAGAAGCTTTTGCAGAGCATATTCCTTTTGAAGATAATTCGTTCGACCTCTTATTTATGGGTCTCGTTTTCCATGAGGTTAATGATTATGCGAAATCTGCTAAAGAAGCCTATCGAGTGGCAGGCAAAGTGGTTGCCCTACTTGAATGGGAATATAAAGAGCAGGATTTCGGTCCGCCAATTGAACATCGTTTAAAAAGTGAGTTTATTCAGGCATTGGCGGAAGAAGCAGGATTTGCCAAAGTTGAGGCTATTAAGCTGAAAGAATTAATGCTGTATAAATTGATCAAATAAAAACAACAGACTCTTGGGTTTGCAATGCATGTGTGTATGGCTATTGGGGCCAATGAGAATGATTTGATATGTGGTAACAGAATATTTTTTCTGGTCGGCTGAATTAGAGTCCGTTAAGCAAATATGGAAATCCATAATGCTTTATAAAGGATCCCAAGATGCTTACGAATTAATTTGCCCTTTCCGGTGGCCCTTTTATTTTTATGAGAATACTGCTATCTTGTGCTCTATAAGTCTATGAAACAAACATTTTCCAAACTCATTTACGTGTTGCTTTGCGCGAGCTACCTGCTTAGTTCCGTATCCTTTATGCTCCCCTACCTGGAGTATAAGGTGAATTATAAGTACATCGCAACAAAGCTTTGCGAAAAAAAAGATGAAGTTGGCAGCTGCTGCAAGGGAAAATGTCATGTTAAAAAACGGGTTGCCGAAGAGACTGATAAGACCACAAACAGCAACAGCAAAAACACGGTGAACGAAAAAGAGTCCATGAATCTTCACCTGGCGTCTGTTTCGAACCTTAACCTGATTCCCGCTATCAATAAATCGACGATACGCACACTAACCTGTGAACTGAATTCTACAAATCCAGAAATTCTGACACCACCTCCAAAATCAACTCCCGCTCTATAACGTTTCCCCGGAACTTGATTGGTATGAAGCCTCTTTGCCCTTGGCATAACCGGTAATTAACGCCTATTTAGTTCTATCAAGCGTATTCTTATTCCTGCTTTAGCGCCGATCTGTGACCAAAAAAGGCATGGTAAATCATAAGGATACCATTAAAAAATTCGAAAATTTTGTCTACAAAGGAGTTGAATTTACTATGAAACAATTCAAATTAGTGATTTTAGTAGCGATAGCTATGCTTATTTCATCGTGTAAGAAGAACGATAACCCTGTTGCGCCAACAGCCCCTGCCGCGCCTGCTTTTAAAGTCGGTGAGGTTTATGTATCCGGCACAAAAGCTCAAATTTATGCAGATGATTCGCTGTGGACGGGATACAATAAAATCTATGTAAAGCTTTCAGACTCTGCGAAAGGAACCGCAATAACAGACGCGCATGTGGTTCTGACCCCAGTAATGCATATGATGACAAAAACCCATTCCTGTCCTGTTGAGCAACCGGATACGGTCATCAATGGCTATTTTACCGGCGGAATTTATTTCACCATGGCATCAACTTCAATGGAAACGTGGAATATGACTGTCTTTGTGCATAATCATGCTACTAATATTGAGAGCCAAACAGTGACTCCCGTTATAAACGTGGGAACACCCTCCGGCAGCAGTACCCTCACAGTATTAACTGCTTCAGACAGTGCAAAATATGTTTTTGCACTGATCCCACCGGCAAAGTACAAAGTGGGGCTGAATGACATTTCCTTCGCGATATTCCGGATGGATGATATGATGTCATTCTCGCCGGTTGCAGATTTGGGGTTTGTGATGACTCCAACGATGCCAAGTATGGGCCATGGTTCCAGCAACAATGTAAATCCGGGTTACGCAGCGAACGGAATTTACAAGGGAACGGTTAACCTGAGCATGACCGGTGAGTGGAAAATTGCCTGCGATGTTACATTAGGCGGGGCTGCTCTTTTCAGTTCCTATTTTATGATACAGTTTTAGCCATGAATAGTATGAATTGGTTCAACACGACAATTTCCGTGAATGGAAGTGTCACTAAAGCAGCTTATTGCCAAGTTAAAAACATGCCAGAAAATGCGGTTCGTTTGAGTACAGTTTTGTTTGCAATACCCGGAGATGTAGCTCCGGGCAGCAAACAAACTGTTTTCCTGGGCCCGGCAAAACTATTTTCCGCAAAAGTAAAAAGCAGAATGCTTAGCCGGGCAACCTTCCCAATGTATCTGTCAATTTTGCTTATCTTGCTTAATTCACGAATATTTGGGCAGGAGGCAGCGTGCGACAGCTCGTGTTCCTTATCATGCACCACCAAAGAGATTCATATTACAGGAAAGGCTGGCACAATTGATAATTATGCAGGATTCCTTCCGAGTATTGAAGAGCGATTGCGGGAACTGCAGGGAACGGGTACGATTTCAAGAGGACGATTCACCCAGGAGCCGGTGATCAGGGGTTTTGGTGAGGGAGCAATATCAACTTCTATTGACGGCATGAAGATACACGGCGCCTGCGTGGATAAAATGGACCCCGCGGCAGGATATGTGGAAACTGAGAACCTGAAAGCCATAGTTATTGCAGCTGATGCAGTCGAAGGGAATTATTCGACAGGCAGTATCGGCAGCATTAATTTAGTGACAGAAAAACCTTCGTTTGATGATGCATTTTCATTTCGGACAAATAACCTCTACCTGATGAACGGCAATGCCCTAAAATCCGGCACAGTTCTGAATTTATCAAATAGCAGTATAGCGTTTCGCGGATCATTTACCCGGAGACAATCAGATAATTATACCACCGGCGGTTCACGGGAAATTGCAAACTCAGGATACCAGAAGAATAACCTGAAAACTGACATAATGGTTAAACTTCGCAATAACCTGACAATGCTGGCAAGTTTTACCAGTGACTATGCAGCTGATGCGGGTTTTCCGGCACTCATAATGGATATGCGGCGTGCCCGAGCCGAACTGTTTAATTTCGAAATTCAGGGAAGCGGATGGTATCTGTTTGAAACCCCGGCACTATTGAAAATTTACCGTAATGTTGTCAGTCACGATATGGATGACAACCGAAGAAGTGATGCAGAGGTTGCTGCCCGTGAGGCTATGCCGGGGATGCGGATGCCGATGTCTGGCACCTATACAACTTCAGGTGCAAAGTTTGATATTACCCTTCCTTTTGTAGAATCTGTATATCTGCTTTCGGGAGAATATGTTTACTCACGTTCTTTTGCGGATATGCGGATGCTGAGCCTGACAACAGGAGTACCGCCAATGTATTTGTTAAACGTGGGCGATGCTGCCGAGAATTCCTATGCTGTATTCGGCTCCGGAATAACGCCCATTGGGCCGGTTTCCCTGCGAATGACCGCGCGGATAGAATACGCGCTGCGGAATTTGAATAATACGGATGCAAAAGCGGCACTGCAGGCTAATGAGAGGGCGTTCAGTCCGGGCAGGAATTATCTGTTACCGGCATTTTCAGTTGAAGCGCTCTATAATGCAGGAAAGAACAAACGGATTTCATTTTCACTGGCATACTCCTCACGAGCACCGTTGTTCACAGAAAGTTACGGGTATTACCTGTTTAACCCGGTTGAAAATGCTTTTCAAATCGGGAATTCGAATCTGCGAAAGGAAGAGAGTCTGCGGGGCTCAACAAGTTATCAGATTACAAGCGAACGTTTTTTCTATACCGGAAAATTATTTTGTGATTACCTGTCGGATTATATCGCAACAGAATTATATCCGGCAATGCAAGCTGTAGGGAATGTTCCCTTCAGGAAATATTTTAATGAAGGAAATGCGCTGGTTGCCGGATTAGAATTAGATTTAAAGTATTCGTCAGGCAGCAATTCGGCGGGGATAAAACTCTCCGGACAATTTAGCCATTCGGAAAAGTATAACGAGCCACTGCCATTCACTCCGCCGGCGGGCGGGAGCCTTTATTACGGCATGACAATGGATCGACTATTTTTGAAGCTTTCCACTGACTGGACGGTTACTCAAAAAACATTTGCAAAGCAGCTTGCAAGAGAGCAGGCGCAACCGGGTTCTGTGACCTGGCACATAGAGGGGAACTATTTGCTGCAAGAGCAGCTGGAGATTTACCTGAGCGTGCATAATATCTTTGACCAGGCATATTATACGCGGTTTACGGTAAACAAATTGCAGGAGCCCGGACGCGATATACGGATCGGATTCAGATATAATTATTCGGTTCCAACAAGAGAAGACTGATTATGCATTGAGACGAATAAACAATAGTTTTAATAAATACTCATTCTAAAAAAAACAACAGGGAGCCCTTTTATGTTTCGACCAAACAGAAAATATGCACTAAGCATTTTCTTACTACTGGCAACAATCAGCATTGCTATTTATGCAAAAAACACCGGGAAGGTGGTTATGACACTGAAAAATTCCGACGAGGGATGCGCATGCCACGGCGATATGTTCAAATCAGTTAACGTGTCCATTAACGGTCCGGCAGCAATGAAAACGGGAGAGACCGCGGATTTCAGTATTACAATAACCGGAGGACCAATGCTGAACGGCGGTATAAATGCAGCGGCAAGCGCGGGAAATTTCACCGAAGGGCCCGGCACAAAAGTAATGAAGGGCGAACTCACCCATTTTGAACCAAAACTTCCTAAAGACGGTAAACTGGTATTCAATTTTAAATATACCGCACCCGATAAACCGGGAAACGTAACCCTCTACGCGAACGGTTTAAGCGGGAACAAGAACGATAGTAAAAAAGGCGATATGTGGAACCATGCACCGAATAAGACCATTGTCATTAAACCGGCAAAATTGCATTCTCCTATTATCATTTTCATTGCCTGTTCGTTATATTTGAGCAGGCAATGGGTTATTTTACAGAACAGAACTTTGCCAGGAACACCCGTAAAATTGATTTATTATTTCTGATCATATTGTAAAGGAAACTTAGCCATGCTGAACCAAACAATTGCCCTACCCCGGAGGGAAACTGCAAAAGCTGCGATATTCGATTTTTTGATACTTGCAGCCCTCTATTTCCTGCCAACAATTTCCCACTTACTGGCATTTCCGGTATATTTATTCGAGCCGATGAGAATAGGAATAGTGCTTGTACTTGCGTATACCTCCAAAAGGAATGCCTACCTGCTGGCATTGACCCTGCCGGTGTTTTCATACATTGTTGCGGCACACCCGGTGTTTGTTAAGGCGCTGCTTATCGGAGTGGAAATGACGCTGAATGTATGGCTTTTTTATGCACTGACCAGACGTATAAACAATACCTTTGCCGCGATGGCGATTAGTATTTTGGCAAGCAAAATAGTTTATTATGCTGCAAAATATGTGCTCATATCAACCGGATTATTGGTGAGCGAGCTTGTTTCGACACCATTCATTTATCAGGCTGTTGTTTTATTGCTTTCATCGGTAATGATATATTTTCTTGCGAAATCAAACAGGGAAGCGTGATACGCATTTCAAAATAAACTATTCAATAATTTTTATTTCAGTCCTGAACACCATGTTCCAAAAAGAAAAAAGGATTAAACACTATTGAGTGCTTTTTTAATCAGCGGCCTGGTTTTAGGTTTTCTGGGAAGCCTTCATTGTGTTGGTATGTGCGGGCCTATTGCGCTGGCGCTTCCCTGGAAATCTGGTTCACGTAGCAGTTTCATAGCCAAAAAACTATTTTATTTTATATCCAAAGCTTCGGCCTATGCCTTGTTGGGCATACTGAGCGGTCTTATCGGAAACACGTTCAGGTTTTTTGGTTTTCAACAGTATCTGTCAATCGTGCTCGGGGTAATAATGCTTATAGCAGGGATAGCTTCATTGTTCCATCTCGGGCGGATCACCCGGCTACCCGTTATAGACAAAGCCTTAAGCATCCTACGGTCAATGTTCGCCGGTTTTCTGAATAACCCGAAACCTTCCTCTTTCATCGCAGTCGGTTTTCTTAATGGATTTCTTCCCTGCGGGTTTGTTTACGTTGCGTTGGCTGCAGCCATTGGCGGTGACACTGTACTTTCAGCGGCTGCCTTCATGTTTTTATTTGGTATAGGAACAATTCCTGCATTATTGGCTGCCACACTTCTTCCTTCCGTAATCCGGTTTCCATCATGGTTTTCCGTCAGAAAACTGATCCCTGTTATTACTATTTGTTTTGCGATTCTTTTCCTGCTGCGGGGTTTAAATCTGGGAATTCCTTATGTAAGTCCGGCAATGCATACCAATACCCAATCGGTAACCAATGACACGACAGAAACGCCTGACTGCTGTAAATAAACGGCGAAGATGTACCGTCTGGGATCACTGTTTTCTTGCTGCTGATGCTTTTAAGTGAAAGTCTGCTTTTAATCTCCGGGAAGAATTTCTGCGGACAAAAAATGACTGATTCTTAATATTTATGCATATTTGATAAGATAAACCGGCTGACGGTTATCTGATAAGGCTGCCAGGGAACCAGCAGAACGGAAACAGAACACGGCATGGTTGTGTGCTAACCAAATGCTATTTTTATTTATATATTTGATATTATACTTTTAATGCCCGGATTAATCATTCAAAAGGATTGTTATGAAACATTTAATTTTTCCGCTGGTTCTTATATTAGTTTTCACGTGTTCAATGTTTGCTCAAACGGTTTATATAACGAAACCCGACAAGAAATATCACAACAAAAATTGCAGCAGTCTGAATAAAAGTTCTAAACCTATGGAATTAAAAGACGCAACAGCCAAGAAGTATTCCCCTTGCAGCAAATGCATGCCGGCTAAAGCAAGCGCAAAAACAACACAACCTGCCGGCAATAAAACAATATCAAAAGATACCAAGCCGCAAACACAAGTAACATCGGACAGATGTCAGTTTATAAGCAATAAAGGCGTTCAGTGTTTATGTAAGGCAAAGCCGGGAAGCAAATTCTGCCCCCATCATGGCGGGTGATATACCTTTCATCAAACAATGGAAAATATTTGAAGAAGGCAGGCCCTTTGTGTATACAAAAAGTGGATATCCAAAAACACCATAAAGCGCAGACACAAAATTTATTACTAATTTAAATCCCGCTACAAATACCTTAAACAGTGTCAGCTTTCTTTGAAAGTAAGAAACTTTGCTTGATTTCGATCGTTATTTTGCGCATTTACTTACATTTAGTAATTAAAAAAGAGGAATAATCTGACGTTTTGATTGGAAATTATCTGGAGTACCTTTTCCTTGCCGCCCTTAGCCTACTGATCATCTAAATAGTCTGGCTTGTGATAAAAGTTGTATTTACGGAGCTGCCAATTAAGAGCAAAGAAAGATCAACAAATAGCTATTACGCAAGTTTTAAATTATGCCGACAGCATCTTAGATGCTCCTTTTATGACTTTCGGTGAGCCAGTCAGGCTTGTTGGATCGCCTCGACTCTGGGTGTTTTCGCCGATGAATGCCTGGTTTGCGAATAAGGCAGGCTACCTTTTATCTTATTTGAATTTTCAACAGGGGGTATCAGCGGAGATTTTCCGGAAAATTTATTATAGAAGCCGGGGCCACCGAGTTCATGGGAACCCTCGATTTCCTCTTCTGCCCTGTTAATATGCTGCTGTCTACTCTTTGCTGCCAACTGTACCCGTTCATCTATTACGCTCTTTACGGATTTACCCATAAAACGGAGTGTCACCTGATTAAGTTGTTTACCAGTGATATGCAATAAATCAGCATAAAACTGAACTGACCGATGGCGCTTAAAATTATATTCGAGAAGCTTTCTGAATTCAAAGACACAATTTAGTTCCTTAATTTCTGTCCCTTCAATTCTGATTTCCGTTCGCCTGGTTCGTTCAGACATAAGCAGAAAATTTCTAACCATATTTATAAGCAGCTCATTTTTTGCAAAATCCTCACTGGTAAAAAATTCCTTTTCAATGTGTCTCATTTGAATAAGCAGATCAAGATAATCGCGTTCGGAGGGTACATTTGAATACGATCCGGCCGAATTATTAAATAAGGCAAGGCTGTTCAGCCAAGAGATATCTTCAGGATACAGGCATAAAAAATCATCAGTAAACAGCACTGCGTAGCCGCGAGTCTCACTGTCGAAATCAAATGAAACCGTGCGGCCTTTCGAAACTGTTATCAGGGTTTCCGGAGTATAGGAATATTTAAGTGAATCGACCTCAAAGACTCCGTTTCCATCCTGAATTAGGAGCAATTGATAATAAGAAGTACGGTGAGGAGCAGTAATGACATGCTGATAATGTTTCAGCCAATCTTCAACAGGCATGATCAGGAAAACAGAAGCGTTTTCCTGCAGTTGACTTATATGTAAATCAGGGATTTCCTGAACTGACATTATGTTTACCTTGTAAGTTTTTGATTTACTATTTGACACAAGAGCGGTTCATTTTGTTGCGAATATTTCAGTGCAAAAAGACGACCCTTTTTTTCTACTCAGGCACCCTTTAACCATACCATCAAATTAGTGAGTTAAGCCCGCCAATGTTTATGGCCTAAACAGCTAACAGAGTCAATGAGGACATAATTAACCAAAGCAGTATGCCGAGTGAATATTAATCCCTTCTGATAATACAGCCAATCTCCTGCTTGATGGCATGCATCAATTACAGAGTTATGATGCTATTACCATTTGTGTTCAAATGGGAGCGCTATCAAATTAAATTATTGTTTCTTAATAGTCGACATTCCCAGAATAGTATAAAGGGGACAGAAATTCATTCCTGCGGTTGCCAATGGAACTATTCCGACCAGCCCCCACCAGCTTTGATAGATAAGCCCTAACGCTAAAGCCGCTATTCCGATTATTATCCGGATATTACGGTCATTATTTCCTACATTCTTTGTCATTTCAGTACTCCAGTATATTGGTTCTTTAAAGTTTAATCGATAAAACCTTGATTATTGGCTTTTGAATATCACGTTCATAACATATTGATTCCAAATCTCAGTTACAATCAGTTTAGCAGTTTATTTATTACATCAGTATAATCAGACTTTGGGACTAGCCCCTCATGCTTATCAACAAATTTTCTGCTCTTATCAATAACGAATGAAGTTGGAATTGCTTCAATACCTCCATATGCCTGCACAACTTCAGAGGTGGCATACGCAACCTGGTAATTTTTACCGTTCTTGCGAATAAATGGAATTACCTCTTGTTTAGTTTCAGTATCCACCGAAATTCCTATAACCACGACATTACTCCCGTATTGTTTTTGAATAGCGATAAAATCGGGAATGCCTTTCCGGCATGGGGGCACCAGGTTGCCCAAAAATCAACAATGACAACCTTCCCTTTATAATCCGACAGGTGTATGCTTTTATTGTCTACCGAGGTTAAGGAAAAGTCCGGTGCCAACCCATTTTCATCAGAGCATTTATGCTCAGTATTCGCATACGCTTTATCATCTTTTGACACTTCTTTATCGCAGCCAAATATGGTTAAGAACATGGCAACAAGGCCGGCAGCTAACATATTTTTCAAGATGAGTTCCATTTATAATTATTTTACAACTGAATATTCTATTTCCAGTATTCTCAATGTCCGATGTTATTTTGGCAATTTGGATTCAAAGGAGTTGTAGTTTTCTCCAGAATGATACATTTCTGAAAAATTTAGCATTATTGTTTAATGACCTCTATTAAACATTTATTTGTCATATTTTGCATCTGATTACAGATCATTACATCTAACACGCAAAATGAAGGATAAACATGGATACCAATGTAATTAATGAAAGATACAGTAAACTTGCTGAGGATACCTGCTGCCTCACATGTGGTGGGGCAATAAACCACAGCAATCCAATCCCCGGTGAAATATGCGTTGATTTAGGTTGCGGCCGCGGCAATGATGTAATACGAATGGCTCAGGAAGTCGGCGAAAAGGGATTGGTATACGGGCTGGACATCTCTGATGGAATGATTGAAAAAGCAAAAAAGAATGCGGCTAAACTTGAAGTTACCAATGTTCAGTTTATTAAGTCGGAACTTGAATCCCTAAAACTACCTTCGAATATTGCTGACCTGGTAATTTCCAATTGTACAATTAACCATGCCACAGATAAAACTGCCGTATGGAATGAAATTTACCGAATATTAAAAAAGGGCGGACGGTCTGTAGTAAGCGACATTTACTCCCTTGAGGATGTTCCTGCAGAGTATAAAACCGATTCCGTGGCTGTTTCCGAGTGCTGGGCAGGTTCTATTAAAAAAGAAGAATATCTGAAGATAATTAACGATGCAGGATTTACCGATGTTACTATTCTGGAAGAAAGCCATCCCTATACAAAGGGGAAAATTGAAATTTCGAGCTTTACTGCGGTGAACCTCTTTGCGGTACACTTAAATCGATCGCAAAAGACAGAGATTTCACCGATCGAGAAATAGATGCTATAGTCACAGATCTGAATGAGCTGCTGGTGAACGCTTCGGTCACTCCGGATTGAACATTGCCTGCAGATATCTCCATGTTTCCACTAAATCAGGACTCGAAAAATAAGCAGGCCGGATCATCTTTTCAGGAGTTTTCCTTTACTATTTGAGTTGCAGGGATTCTGTTTGTGGTGACCGATAGAAAACCGGGAAATTATATCTTTCAGATTGCCAGTAAGCTGGACCGGGCTTTCAACAGACTGTGCAATTTGCTGGATTCCGGACGCGGATTCGTTTGAAACGCTGTTAACAGATTCGATATTCTTTCCGATTTGCTCAGCGGTTGCTGATTGCTCCTCACTCGCAGCGGCAACCCGCACAACAATATCTGTACCTTTTTTTATTTTTAACTATTTCGTTAATCACGTCACCGGCTTTTTCTGCCAGTTTCTTTCCTGTTTCAATTTCTTTTGTCTCTTCTTTCATTGATTCAATCGCTGAAATTGTTTCCTGCTGTTTTTGTTGTATCATTAGGGCAATTTCGCTAGTCGTTTTGTTGTCTTTTCCGCGAGTTTACGGACCTCATCAGCAACTACTGCAAAACCACGACCCTGTTCCCGGTACGTGCAGCTTCTATTACCGTATTAAAGGCCAAGAGATTAGTTTGATTTGCGATATCATATATGACCTGTATTATTTCACCAATTTATTGCTGCTTTGCCCGAGTGAAAATTACCGTCTTGGCAGATTTTAAAACAACTTTCGCAAACCGGTTCATACTTTATGCATAAACTTAATTTTCATGGGGAAGTCGAAGTTAACAATTTCGTAACAATAGGATAACCTTGAAATAACACACTGAGGATTCCTAAAGCATATCTTATCTCATCAGATTTACAAATAAATGGTCATCAAGGCTGGGTATTATTGTAACGGCATGTAAACACAGGTGTTATTTAGTTAAACAGTCTGACAAAATTGATAAAATAAATTACAGCAACGATGTTTGCTAATAAAAGGAATAATAAACATATGATTAGACTACAGCATAGAATAGCGCGTTATATTCAGAAAATCCGCAAGTTCATAGAGATATATCGTGAGCTTGATAAGAGATTCTCCATATAGCAAATCTACTATAGAAAAATCGAGCGATAGACAGTTGATGCGCGCAGGTTATATTTCCCTTGTCAGTATTTACCTATTTTCCGGCATGCTTTATTTTGTCGGTTATGCTAATGTGTCGCTTTTTCAAACCAGCTCTATTATTTCTCGTCCTTCAGTTCCCCGGCAATTATCTCTTACCAGGCTGAAAATAGCCCGGCACACGCTCCCAAATACCAATGAGAATTCGTATGAACAAGGTTTAGCGAGCTCTGAAGAGATAAATTCCCGGCTTGATATATCTGCTCCAATCTTATCTACTGATCTCTTATATCAATTAAACCCAATCCCAATTGGCCCACTCAATAAAGCTCCACCAACTATTTGATCCTTCTCCAGACATTTGAGAATGGAACAACCACTTTCAATGCAGTGTTTTCAATAATTTATTTTCAATACTTATCGAATTGTGATCTTTTATCGGCACTTGGAAAGTTACAGAAACTGATCAAAACAGTGCTTTTGGGTTCGTATTCGATGATAAGTAACATCTTCCTCTAAAGAGAAAGATTGGATAGAATTTATAAAACGAAACATTTTCTCTATTTGTAAACATTTATATACCCAAGATTGTTACCGCATAACTGCTGTATACAATTGATTTGATTCTAACAAGTTATTTCACAAATCATTAATTAATGGAGTTATCATATGAAGTTCAGAACTCTGACAATAATGCTGACAGCCATTTTGGCTGTGACAACGTTCGCTCAGGTTAAGCTCACCGGAGCAGGTTCCACGTTCGACTACCCAATTTTTTCAAAATGGTTCGATCTGCATAACAAGACTACTGGTGTTCAAATCAATTATTCTTCAATTGGCAGCGGCGGCGGAATTCAACAAGTTACTGAAGGCACGGTTGATTTTGGTGCGACAGACGCTCCTTTAACCGGGACTCAACTGAATGCATTTAAAGCTAAAAGAGGCAGCGACGTTATCCATCTGCCGATTATAATTGGCGGTGTGGCGATTACTTATAATTTACCTTCAGTTGGGCAAGGGTTAAAGCTTGACGGAGCTACTTTGGCTGATATTTATTTAGGTAAGATCACGAAATGGAATGACGCAAGGATATCAAGCCTAAATAAAGGGAAAAATCTTCCTAACAAGGCAATTTTAATTACTCACCGCTCTGAAGGCAGCGGAACAACATTTATCTTTACAAGCTACTTAACAAAAGTCAGTGCAGAGTGGGCAAAGAAAGTTGGAAACAGCACCGCAGTAAACTGGCCTGTTGGGCTTGGCGGCAAGGGCAGCGAAGGTGTTTCGGGATTGATTTCTCAAACAGAGGGCGCTATCGGGTATGTGGAGTTGGCGTATGCAGTGCAAAATAAGCTTCCTTATGCTGATTTGAAAAATAAAGCCGGAAACTTTATTTCTCCAAATTTTAACACAGTCACTGCCGCTGCTGCCGGAGCGGCAAAAAAAATGCCTAGAGACCTAACCGCTGTTATTACCGATGCAGAAGGGAAAGATGCTTACCCGATTTCCGGTTTTTCGTGGGTAGTTCTTCCTACGGATATAAAGGATAAGTCAAAAGCGGAGGCGTTAGTGAAATTTTTTGAATGGGGAGTCACAGAAGGTCAGACCTATGCACAAGGTCTTTATTACTCCCCGCTGCCAAAAGTTGTTCAGAAGTTAGACCTGGAGAGAATTCACTCTATTACAAGCAATGGGAAAAAGGTTCTTGGTAAATAATTCGCAAGGTGATTTAAAAGGAAGTGAATCGTTCGACAGAATACAAAATTTTCTTAACAAGAATAAGAAAAAGGATACTTCCGCTTTCCTGACCAGGATTTTCGGTAATATAAATGTCGGCGACCTCATATTTGAAAGACTAACACTGCTTTTTGCAGTGTTGGTCTTATTGTTGGTTGTTGTGATGGCATGGGAAATGTATATACATTCCATGCAGTCTATTCAAAAATTCGGATTTGGATTCTTAGTCTCGTCTGAATGGGATCCGTACCGCGAAATATTCGGTGCTCTTCCGGTAATTTTCGGAACTTTAGTTTCTTCTTTTCTGGCGCTCATTATTGCTGTTCCTCTTGGTATTTGTGTAGCAGTTTTTTTGTCGGAACTGGCCCCTCCGTGGATTGAAACGCCACTTTCTTTCTTAACGGAATTGTTGGCCGGAATTCCAAGCGTAATTTACGGTCTCTGGGGTATCTTTGTTATGGTACCTTGGCTCCGGGATACTATAGAGCCTTTCCTTCAGAATGCATTTCCAAATTCTCCTATATTAGCGGGTGCCCCCTATGGTTTTGGTATGCTCGCCGGCGCGGCCATTCTTTCAATAATGGTTCTCCCGATCATTTCTTCGATCTCGCGTGATATTTTGAAATCAGTGCCCGATGCGCAGAGGGAAGCGGCGTATGCCCTTGGTGCTACAAAATGGGAAGTAACAAAGATAGTTCTTGGTTACGCGAAATCAGGTTTGCTGGGAGCTGTCATGCTAGGGTTCGGCAGGGCGATCGGCGAAACAATGGCTGTCACGATGGTGATAGGAAATCGAGCCCAGATATCCGCGTCGCTAGTAGATCCGTCTTATACTATGGCAAGCGCAGTAGCAAACGAATTTACGGAAGCATCTACTGATACGTACGTAAGTGCGTTAATCGAGCTTGCGTTGATCCTGTTTGTTATCGCTATAATTGTCAACATTCTTGCGCGTCTTCTTGTATGGAGCTCTGAACGAAAATGGCACTGAATCAAATTTCGAATAATACAACCAGTGTTCGTCGAAAAGCAACGAACATTCTGATGCTTTCAATTTCTTTTCTGGCAGCAATAATAACTATTGTTCCGTTAATCCTAATATTTTATTATACATTATCAAAGGGGATAACGAACCTGAATATTAATTTTTTCACCAAACTCCCCACACCCGTTGGCGAGCCTGGCGGGGGAATGGTTAATGCGATTGTAGGAACACTGATTTTAGTAGCAATTGGCGGAGCCATAGGCATTCCAACGGGAATATTGAGCGGTATTTATCTTTCAGAATTTGGTAAAAATGGGTTTGGTTCGCTAGTACGATTTTTTGTTGATGTTATAAGCGGAATTCCTTCTATTGTTGTGGGTGTAGTTGCATATACATTGGTTGTGATCCCCATGGGCCATTTTTCGGCGCTTGCCGGAGGAATTGCATTAGCAATATTGATGATCCCTACAATAATTCGCACGACTGAAGAAATGATAAAATTAGTTCCTCAGTCTTACCGCGAAGCTGGGCTTGCCTTAGGAATCCCAAAATGGAAAATAATCGTGGTTATTGTCCTGAAGACAGCCTGGAAAGGAATTGCTACAGGGATTTTGCTTGGACTTTCGCGGGCAGCCGGTGAAACGGCCCCTCTGCTATTCACATCGCTTGGTAACAGGTTTTGGTCGACAAATGTCTTCCAGCCGATGGCTTCACTTACGGTCTATATTTATCAGTATGCGTCTTCTCCGTTTAAGGACTGGAACGACCAGGCATGGACTGCAGCGTTGGTCTTAATTATCCTTATCTCTTTGTTGAGCATAGTGTTTAAAATTATTACAAGGTCAAAATATTGAGAGAAAACCACCTTACCCCTCAACCAAATGCAGAAAAAGAAGAAGACGTCAAAGGTGTTTTTCGCAAGCACGATACTGTCAAGATTTCTGTACATGATCTATGCGCGTATTTTGGGAAGACTATGGTACTTCATAATATCACAATGGATATCCCAGAAAAGAAGGTTCTTGCAATAATTGGGCCCTCGGGATGCGGCAAATCAACGTTTTTAAGAAGCTTGAACCGCCTGCACGAAGTTGTTGGCGGAAAAATTTCGGGGAGCATCATATGTGATGATATCGATGTGATGAGCCAAAACCCGGTTTCTTTACGACGGAAAATCGGGATGGTTTTCCAGAAACCAAATCCTTTTCCCACGATGTCAATCTTTGAGAATGTAATCGCAGGGCTCAAGCTGAACGGATTTCATGATAAAAAGGCGCTCGCTGAGATTGTGGAAAAAAGCTTAAAACAAGCTGCTCTTTGGGATGAAGTGAAAGATATGCTGCACAAATCCGGCGTTAATATTTCCGGAGGGCAGCAGCAGCGTTTATGTATTGCGAGAACAATAGCAGTTAATCCCGAAGTGATTCTAATGGACGAACCCGCAAGTGCATTGGACCCTCTTTCTACTTCAAAAATTGAAGAGCTCATTTTTCAATTAAAAAAAGATTTTACGATTGTTATCGTTACTCACAATATGCAGCAAGCGGCACGAGTTAGTGATTATACTGCTTTTTTCTATATGGGAGAATTAATTGAGTATTCGGAAACAAAAAAATTGTTCATGGCTCCATCCAAAAAGCAAACCGAGGATTATATTACAATACGTTTCGGGTAAGACCTGTTGTCCCGGTATGTCCTTCCTTGTTTCCAACTTTTCCCCCCGAATCAGTACAAATACATCGATGAATGTTTCGGACAACTTCTGACTTTGGATACATATAGCGAAATGGCGATCAATAAACTCATCGAACTGCATTTGTTACGGCAAATGTAATAATAGAATGCTTCATTGAAGGATACCAATTCACTAATAGACTTTCGAGTCTTTATCATAACCAAAGAAGGATACCCGGATATTGTAAATTCCGGAGGGTATATTGCTGAGAATAAAATTTCCATTGATATCTGACACAGCTACGATATTCATATTAAAACTTGAAATGTTTGCTCCCGGCAGCGGCTGTTTTATTTCTGCATCCCGAACATCACCTGATATACTGCTAAATCTTGCGTGCGCTGAAAGTCTTTCCGGAAGAATAACCGATAATAGAAGCAGTACATATAAAAAGTTTGATCTTTCGGTTATTCTGTGATTCGTGGCTTTCGAGTTCTCTCATGGTGATCAAATTGACGTAATTTTGTGATTTAATGCTTTGGGTTTTAACAATGTATGCCAATACAAAAAACTTCAATAGCTTAGGTGCAAATAGCTGTGAATGGATTCTTTTCTGAAGAAAACGGGCATCTACTAACAATTAATGGAAATAGTCAGGCCGTATTAAAAATCAGGCGGTATATTCGGAAACGAGTAAGAATTCGACCGGATTTCGCTCTGGCTCGACCATTTGGTCGGATGAACTTGATTTATGGTTAATCCCGAACTGAATATCAATGAAATGGGTTGGAACGAAAATTGCATTATTTTAACGTTACCACATTATAAAATTACCGGATAGCGAACTGTATGCAGATCATAACTCAGTTAAAAAAAATACTTGTCACGCCTTACCACTTTATTACCGTATTCATATTGCTGGCTGTTCTGGTAATTGCGTCCGGTGTTTTCGAGCTGCGGCAATCCAAGGCGGAGCTAATGGATTTGATGCAGGATCAGGCTCACTCAATTCTTGAGACGATGTTAATCTCGTCTCAAAGCAGCCTAAATGCCGAGGAACAACTTGAGGCAGTTATTAAAGAAAGACTTGTTAATAATGCATCTTTTTTGAAAATATTATACAACCAGGGGAAACTGTCTGATGCATTTTTGGAAAAATTTGCACGGGAGCAAAACCTGTTTCGCATAAATGTATTTACCCCTAAGGGCGAAAGGATTTACAGAAGCGCTGCGGGGAAGGGCTCAGGTATGGGTATGGGTGGTATGGGCATGGGAATGGGAATGATGTATGGACGCCATGGGGCCGGGAAAGGCGCCGGAGCGCGCGAAAACGGAGGACAACGAATGTTGAACCTGGACCCGATATTTTCGGGCAAGAAAGATTCTTTGATTTTGGGAATAAAAGAAGCTCGCTTTGGCCCCGGAGTGCGCTACGCGGTTGCCCTAAGCACCGCAGACAAAGGTGCCATTGTGGTGAACATGGAAGCAGCACAGTTACTGCGGCTAAAACGGGAGAGCAATTTTGACTATCTGGTGAAGCGTATTATGGCAATGAAAAATATTGTTTACTTTGCCTTACAAGACACATCGGGGCTGCTGGTTTCATCTGCAAACGCGAATGCTATTGACGGCATTCAGGGTTCTTCATTCCTTACCGGTGCATTGAACGATTCAGGGTTTGTATCCAGAATTGTAAACTTTAATTCAGTCGATGTTTTTGAGGCTGTCCACCAATTCAGATACCAAAATCAGACTATGGGTTTAATCAGAATAGGTATCTCGCTTGATTTTCTCAATCAACTGAATCAACGCATTTTGAACCGAACCATACTAAATTCAGTCCTGCTCATATTTGCAGGCGTTTTTATTAGTTTTTTTGTTGTTTTACGCCAAAACTACAAAATACTGAAAGGCCAATATCAGGTGGTTGAATCCTTTTCTGCAAACGTGATTCAAACCGTAAGTGATTCAGTTATTGTCTATAATGCAACAAACGGAATTAAGGTTTTCAATAAAGCAGCTGAGAAGCTTTTCGCGCTCCTGAAATCAGAAGTGGAAGGTAAAGCAATTGAATCAATTTTTTCGTCCGGCATTTGTAAACCCGTACTTGAGGAGAACACTTTTTTTGGACAATTGGAATGCGTTCTCGATAACCAGAAAAAAAATCTGATCGTATCAAAAAATGAATTTTCCGATGAAAACGGCGTCAAAAACGTTGTTCTCGTTATCCGGGATTTTACCAATTCAAAACGGCTGGAAGATCAGTTGCAGCGAAAAGAAAGATTAACGGCGATGGGGGCATTGGCTTCCGGTGTTGCACACGAAGTGCGAAACCCTTTGAATTCAATTGGGACAATAGCCCAGCAGCTTGACAAAGATTTTGCACCTGCTGAAAATGGCGATGAATATCACAAACTGGCCCGGATCATATACAGTGAGGTGAAAAGAATAAATGAAACAATTTCCAATTTTCTAAAGTTTGCCCGGCCTGATCCGCTTGTTACAGAAAAATTCGGGTTATCTGAATTCTTTGAAAGTATCGTTCGGCAATATACAGAAGATCTCAAACTTAAGGGTATCGTTCTTTCACTGACCATGGAAGATGACTTTATTGTTGCGTGGGACAGGAACCGGATACAACAGATTATAGTAAATTTAATACAAAACGCGGTTGACTCTATCGAGAACAAAGGTGAGATTTCGATAAGCGTTAAGAATAGCAAGATACTCGAGAGGGAAATAGAAATACTAATTAGAGATACCGGTAAAGGAATACCGGCAGAAATTAAGTCAAAAATTTTCAATCTTTACTTTACCACAAAACCAAAAGGGACCGGCATTGGTCTCAGTATCGTACAGAAAATAATCGATGAACACAATGGAGTGATATTTGCAGAGAGCAGTCCAGAAAATGGGACAACTTTTACCCTGCAAATGCCATTAAGTATTTCATAAATGAAAATGAGTACAGAAAGTTACCATGAATAAAATTTCGGTTTTAATAATAGATGATGAAGAAGCGCAGCGGGATTCAATAAGCAGTTTTCTCAAACGCAGAAATTATGCGGTTCATACTGCAAGCGACGGAGAAAAAGGAGTTGAACAGGCCAGGAGCAATATGGTGGATGTGGTGCTGACCGATTTCCGAATGCCCGGTTTGAACGGCCTGGAAGTGCTGCAAAAAGTCAAGGAAATTAATCCTGAGATAGATGTTGTTGTTATTACTGCCTATGGAAGTGTGCAGGATGCGGTAGATATTATGAAAACAGGGGCATATGACTATTTAACAAAACCTATTGATCTGGACGAACTTGAAAATCTTCTTGACCGGATACAGGAAAAACGTGGCCTCCAATCTGAGAACAAACTGCTGAAGCAACAGCTTCAGGAAAAATTTAAGTTTGAGTCTATAATCTCGCAAAGCAAGGAGATGGAAGAAGTATTAAGCACTGTTTCACGGGTCGCAAACAGCAAGGCTACTGTTCTGATACGGGGAGAAAGCGGGACCGGCAAAGAATTAATAGCCAAAGCACTACACTTCACCAGCAACAGGAAAGACAAACCCTTCATAACGGTTAATATTGCCGCTTTATCCGAAAACCTTTTGGAAAGTGAATTATTCGGGCACGAGAAGGGTTCATTTACCGGTGCGACCAACCATCGAATTGGAAAGTTTGAGTTAGCTGACGGCGGCACTATTTTCATCGATGAAATTGGCGAAATACCGTCAACATTACAGGTTAAATTGTTGCGTGTTTTGCAATTTGGAGAAATTGAACGTGTAGGGGGCGAAAAATCAAAAAAAATTGATGTCAGGATAATCGGCGCTACACACCGAAATCTTGAGGAGATGATCGCCAAAGGCGAATTCAGGGAAGATTTGTATTACCGGATCAATGTTGTTCCGGTTTGGATTGCTCCCTTGAGAAAACGAAAAACAGATATTCCCATTCTGGTTGACCACTTTATTAATAAGTATTCCCTTGAGAATCAGAAAGAGCTCGCAGGGATTACTAAAGAAGCCCTTGATAAATTGATCAAGTACGAATATCCGGGCAACATCCGGGAGCTTGAGAATGTTATCGAACATGCCGTGGTTCTCACCAGAACCGAGTATATAACGCTTAAGGATCTGCCGGCAGGAATTCGCCCGGTTACGGAAAAAGGAATTCTTGATCCCTGTGACTTAAAGGATAGCTATGAAATAAAGATGAATGCCTTTGAAAAAGAAATGCTTCTTGAGGCGTTAAAGCAGGCAGAAAGTAATCAGAGCGCAGCAGCCCGGATGTTGGGAATTTCTGAGAGGCATATCCGTTCACGGTTGGAACGGCTGGGACTTAAATAATACCAAACGGTCGAACTTTTCAACCGGAGTGTCGAACATGACCCTTTTCCACTCGAAATCATTGAATATTTAGACCTTTTAACTGGCACCTTATTTGTAAACTCCTTTGATAAATGTATTAATAAACAAAAGGAGTGTTTTCTGTGAAAACAAAAATACTATTCGGGTTACTGGGGATCGTATTTGTATTCAGCTCATTATTTGCTCAGAGCGGACGAAATTATCGCAAGAACAGTGGAAATAAAAACGAAGTTGTCACCATTATGGGTACTATAACATCAATAAATCACCCGGGGGCAACACTTAAAGGCGATGACGGTAAAACCTATGAAATGCGACTTGGCCCCGCATGGTTCTGGAAAGACCATAAATATGAACTTAAATCAAATACCGCTGCTGAAATAAAGGGTGAGCTCGCGAAAACAAGGAACACCTTATATCTTTATCCGTATACAATAACCCAGGCTGGCAGCACGATTGAGTTGTCGGACAAAGATGGCGCACCAACATGGTCGAGACGTGGAAACGGGCAAGGCAGAGGCATGGGGCGAGGGAACGGATGCTGTAGCGGCGGCGGATGGAGAAATGGTAACAGCAGGAACTAGTTTGTGACGGTTTTATAAACAGGGCTTTAACCCAGGTTGAAGTCCTGTTTTGTTTTCCCGAATCCACTACCCTACCTAAAATAATAAATAATCTTTTATCGAATCTTAACGCCCAAATATTCATCACATTCCATTATCACTAAATTTAATTAGCATGAAAAAAGCATTAATACTTGGCGGCGGATTCGCAGGCGTTCAGACCGCGATAGAACTGCAGAAAAAGAAAATATTCGACGTAACACTTGTTTCGGAGAGAGATTACCTTTATCTCTACCCGATTTCAATATGGATCCCGACCGGGGAAAAATCCTTTGACGATGTGAAAGTACCCCTTTCCCAGATCAGAGATGCATTTGGGTTCAAGGTGCTTGTTGACAAGGTAGTTGAGATAAGGAGCACTGAAAAGCAGGTGGTGTGCGCCGGGCAGACACTTGAATACGATTATTTGGTAGTTGCCATAGGCGCAGAGAAAATGCAACACAAAGGGCAAGAGAATACGTTGTCCATCTGTGGAAAGCCGGAAATTTCAGTTGCTATAAAAGACGCACTGTACACACTTATAGAAAGAGGCTACGGGAAAATAGCAATCGGGTTCGGCGGAAACCCCAAGGATAAATCAGCAGTGCGAGGCGGGCCAGCGTTTGAACTGATGTTCAATATTCATAACCTTCTGAAGAAGAAGAAACTACGCGACAAATTTGAACTTACTTTTTTTGCTCCCATGGAATCGCCGGGTGAACGGATGGGCCCGAAATCACTACAGATGATTGACTCTATGTTCAAATCGTATAAAATAGAAAAACGTTTTGGCAAGAAAATCCAATCATTTGAACCAGGCGGTGTTGTTTTTGAAGATCACACGATGCTTGACTCTGATTTAACCTTATTTATACCTGCTTCAGCCGGGCACACGGTTCTTAAGAATTCAGACTTACCGCTTACGGAAGCGGGATTTATTAAAATTGACGAGAATTGTTTAGTTGCCGGTACTGCCAGTGTTTACGCAGTGGGTGATATAGCGGCCATTGAAGGGCCGGAATGGAAGGCAAAACAGGGGCATATAGCAGAATTAATGGGGCAGCACGCCGCATATAATATTATCATGGATGAAACCGGACAAAGCGACCGAAGAAGCTATAAATCGCATATAAACATTTTATGTATTATGGATACCGGTAACGGCGCTGCTTTCGTTTTCCGCAATGGAAAGTGGGCTTTTGCAATACCTATGCCCGGACTTGGACATTGGCTGAAGAAAGGCTGGGGACAGTATGCAAAACTGACCAAGCGGGGTATAATCCCCAGACTACCGGGGTTATAAGAGTATGGATTGTACAAATTGCCAGCCGAAAACATGCAGAGGATCTGAAAGCTGCGGAGTTGAAAAATTTGACAGCGCAGAGATAATTGCCGACTATCAGGAGGCCGAGAATCAAAAGATACTGCAGGCAGCCGCATCACTTGTTGACAGCGGTAAGGCCGGAACGCTTTCCCGTCTGCAGGAAACCATTGCATTTATAAAAAGCATGGACTATAAAAAAGTAGGGCTCGCGTACTGTTATGGAATGGAAAAGGATGCTAAACTTCTGAAAGAGGTATTCAAGGCGGAAAATATCAAATTACGGGCAGTATCCTGCACCGTTGGGGGAATAAACCAGCATGAAATAAACACAAGCAGCTGCACGGAGAAAGTATCCTGTAATCCACTAGGACAAGCTTCTGAACTCAATGAAGAAGGTGTTGATTTCTCTCTCATTATGGGGATATGTCTTGGGCACGACGTGTTGCTTCAGAAAAATTTAAAGATGGACTTCACAACGTTTGTGGTAAAAGACAGAGTATATGCCCATGCGCCTCTAAAAGCTATAAGGTCGTAATGAAATACCACGCCGTATGCCTACTGGTGCCATATAAGCTAATGATAAAGCCGTAGTAAGTACCGGAGAATATATTTGGAGAGGTTCTCTCTGCCATTGCAGCGTTTATTCATAATAGTGTAAATGTGGTATATTATATGCAAAAAAAATTGAGAAAACATGGCAAAAAACAATACACATAGTAATCATCCCGCAGTAAAAATAACAATTGTTTATGATAATAACTCCACCGATAAGGATTTAACTGCGGATTGGGGATTTGCTTGTGTGGTAGAGGTGGGGCAAAGGACAATATTGTTTGACACCGGCGATAACGGGAAAATACTTTTAGAAAATATGCAAAAACTAAACATTAATCCTCATAAAATCGATGTTGTGTTTTTATCGCATTATCATCATGATCACACGGGAGGGCTGAAGGATTTTTTAAGTGCAAATTCTACTGTTAAAGTATATTTTCCGCAATCTATTCCTGAAAGCATCATTGAAACAATCACTTCTACCGGAGCAGAGGGAATTCCAGTCTCTGTTCATCGTGAACTGTTTCCCGGTGCCGATACTCTGGGAGAATTTGGTGGAGTTATTCCGGAACAGTCTTTGGCGGTTCATTCCTCAAGGGGAGTTGTTATTATTGCCGGGTGCGCTCATCCGGGTATTTCCGGTATTCTCCGAAAAACAAAGACACTTTTCCCCGGCGAGATGATTTATTTGGTATTGGGAGGCTTTCATCTACATAAAATGCCGGATAATGAAATTGAGAATACGATTTTAGAATTTAATGAACTTACTGTTGGAAAGGTTGCCCCGGCCCATTGTTGCGGGAACACAGCACGCGAATTATTTCAGAAGGCCTGGGGCAAAGATTACATAGGAGTCGCTCCCGGGGAGATAGTCGAGATTGACTGAATAAATAAATACTGGAGAGATATAAATCAAACCGAAAATTAGCAGTACCGGCAAAGTGCTTGATTTATTGCAAGAATTGCATCAATAATAATTTGGAATTCATGCCGAACCAAGGTTGGGCACCTGGCTGATTTTGCACTAATATTTTTATGGCAATCGTATTGGATGGTGATCGTTATTGACAGCGGCAAAGGTGAAAAAAGCCTCAACAGCTTTGCTACGTTTATCGCTTTTTATTTCTTCCAAAAATATTTCGACAATAATTTCGAGCTTTATTCCTTCAATTTTTAGCACTTTCCCCACAACTTCAGCAATAAAACCGCATTTGGCCGGCTTGAGAAATTTTACGTTTTGCATTGGAACCGTGACCATTTTCATCCGGGTGAATCTGGTAGCCGTTATATACGCAACTTCATCCATCCATTGGAGCGCTAATCCGCCGAACAACGTATTGTGGTCGTTGACGGTATTGTGAAGGATCATTTTAAATTGACGGGTTTCGGTATCTTTTATCCGTTTTTTCATAAATATCATTTTTACAAAGATAAATAATGATTTTGATTATGAACCTAGGTTCATTATCTTTGAACAGAAAATAAAGATTATTATATGTCAAGACCAGTCAGAAATCGTAAGATTTGCAATCCGCCTCCCATGGCCGGATTTAAGCCGTTTGGGATGCCTTTGTGCGAAATAGAAAGCGTAAAGCTGCACTATGATGAATATGAGAGCATCAAATTGGTTGACCATGAAGGATTATCTCAGGATGATGCTGCCGAAAAAATGGATGTTTCCCGACCAACGCTTACCCGCATTCACAATATGGCACTTAAAAAAATAGCAAAAGCGTTTGTGGAATGCCTTGCCATTGAAATTGAGGGCGGAAACGTGGAGTTTGAAAAAGAGTGGTATAAATGCAACAAGTGCTTCAAGCTGATTGACGGGCTTGCAAATCATAAAAAATGCAGTGACTGTAAAACATACGGATTTAACGAACTAACAAAAATAAGCCAGCCAAAATGAATGGCCCATACGTTTTATTTTATTCAATTTACTAATATTATCTGAGGAGTACGGGTAAATGAGAAATGGATTGAACCGAGTTATGGTGACAGAAATGGTAATGATTTTAGGATTATTCACTATTTGTTTTGGGCAAAAAGAATTCATGACCGTGAACGGAAAGAAGGTTGAAATTTTCATATCCGGTTTAGAGAACAACCGGAAGGGTAAACCGGTGATTGTATTCGAAAACGGCATGGCCAGCAAATATGGAAATTGGGAAACCGTGATTCCTGAAGTATCGAAAACATCAACCATATTTTCTTATAACCGGCCAAGAATTGGAGAATCTGAAAATGACAGCATTCCCCCAACTACAAAACATATTGTCGAAAATTTACGGATGATGCTTTTGGAAAAAGGACTTAAACCTCCATACTTGTTGGTATCACATTCTTTCGGTGGAGCATATATAAGGAGTTTTGCATCGTACCATCCGGATGAAATTGCCGGACTTATATTTGTTGATCCTATAGATTTCACAAAAAAGAAAGGAGATGGAGATCTGCCTTATTTGGAAATTGGATTAACACAGCATCAAATAGATTCTATGTTCTCAAAGCCCTATAAAGAATTCAAAGAAAAACTGTATGCCGAAATGCCAAATTTTTATGTCGAAGAAGTGAAAATATCATCAGCATTAACCGCGTCAGAGTTTAAAGAATGCGATAGCACCCCTTTGCCTGATGTGCCTGTACATTTTATTATGGCCGGCGAATATCCAAAAACACCCGACGACAGAGGGGAAACAACTTTTGATAAGCGGAAATTGTTCAGAATTGATCAAAACCTAAAGATGAAACGCTGGATAGCCCTATTGGAACCGTTGAAATATGGCAAGTTCATTTATTGTTCGAACTCCGGACATTACATTATGAAAGATGATCCGGAGACAGTAGTCTCGAGCATTAAACTGGCTTTAACAGACTTTGATAAAACTCAAAGGAAAAAAACAATCAATGAATAGTAAAGCACACCATTCAGCATGACCAGTATAATATATCGGCCAATTGGTATAATACATACCCCGTTTACCGCTCCCGAAAATATGCCTATTCAAAATGCAGGGGCGGCCGGAGAGACGGGCACGATTGACCTATTTCCGGCTTTTATAACTGGTTTGGAAGATTTAGATGGATTTTCACATCTAATCCTGCTTTATCACCTGCATGAAGTAACGCGCTATTCATTAAAAGTAATTCCGTTCATGGACACCCTCGAACATGGTATATTCTCGACCCGGGCCCCGGTGCGCCCTAACCCGATTGGGATGACCATTGTGAAGCTCATCTCCAGAGATGGCTGCAGGATAACCATTACCGGGGTTGATATGCTCGATAACACGCCGCTGCTCGATATTAAGCCCTATCTGCCCCGCTTTGATGCTTTTAATGATGCGAGAATTGGATGGTATGAAGGGAAAACAGGCAATTGTGAATCGAAAAGATCGGACAACCGATTTATTTAATGAAAATTATAAACATTTAAAAGGAAAAAGATAAAATGAAAATATGTATACCGGTTACAAAAGAGAACACCATTGATGACCATTTTGGACATTGCGAATTTTACAGTGTTTTCACTGTATCAGAAAAAGGCGAAATAACAAACACTGAGACTATCGAATCAGCGCAAGGCTGTGGGTGTAAATCAAATATCGCTAGTGTGCTGGCGGAAAAGGGAGTTACCGTTATGCTGGCTGGGGGAATTGGCGGCGGTGCAATAAACGTGTTAAATAATTGGGGAATAGAAGTTATCCGGGGATGCAGCGGGAACGCGGCTGAGGTTGTTAAACTATTTGCCGCCGGGGAAATTGACGATAGCGGTGTAAGTTGTCAGCAACATGAGCATCATCAAGGCGATGATCACGTATGTAGTCATTAAGGTTTATTTTCAACCAGTAAGATTTGTGCAGGATTGGTATAAGCGTCATAATAACCTTGTTCGCTGATGAAGTTTTAGTAAATCGAGTCAGCGAACAACTACGGTTACACTCAATTAATGAACAGGAGGGGACGTCATTATTTGTTTTTTACTGATTTAGGTTAGCCCAAGAAATTAATCATTTCATCAACATGACTAAATGACTTGTAGTCGGTTGGTTTTTTACCTCGGAAATTATTTTGAGATCAGCCTTCGTTGCCAAATCCGGAATACCGCCGCTGGCGACATAATTTTTATAGTTTCTAAAATGTTCAGCCCCGGCGAGAAATTCTACAATTTCATTTAGCACGCTCCACATGCCTATAGGCTTGGGGACAAGGTAATCGCCGATTATAATTCTATCGGCTATCAGGGCAATTTCAGCCAAAAGCTGCATCCGATCGAGGGGATCCACTTCGTGTATAACATACGTTAAAACTGCATAATCAAATTTTGGATTACTATCCATTATCAATTCTGACAGATTTTTATGCAGGAAAGATATTTTGTCATTTGGCCTTTTATTCAAGTTTACGTGCGCCACGTCAATATTGCGTTTCGAGAGATCTATACCTACGACAGACGTACATTTATCAGCCACAGTGAAGGAAAAGCGGCCAGTTCCGCAGCCAACATCTATAACCGTGCAATTTGGTTTAATTAGGCCCTTAATTTGGCTGAATAACCGGTACTGATTAGGCGCAATGAACCGATCGTAAAACAGGCCATCATACCAGTGGTCTTTGTTTGTCATTAGTATTCCAATTTTTATAATTGAAATAAAGTACTAATTGCTGGTACTATTTCAAAATTTGGTGAATTATCACTCAAATAGTCTTTCGATTTCCTTCTTCATCTTCTTCTTGTCAATAACCACTGTCTGCACTTCTGGGTCGTCTTTTCAACCAAGCTGTTTCAGAGAGAAGATGCAGGTGGAACCTCTAAAGTACCGGTAGGTATGTATTGCGAAAGAAAAAGGCAATGCCCAGAGTAATTTCACATGCCTGCAACATTATTAAGTGAATGTGGGTATGAATGATCCTAATTCCAGAAAATATTGAAATGTCTTATGAGATAAAAAAGATTTGTGCGTTATATGCTGTTCTGTACAAGAATACCAAAACAAGGGAGCACCTTGCCGGAATTTGCAGCTGCGGTAATTTTTTCAATACCAATCGAATACGTGCAGATAATAGTGACCTGCATGACCAAATTAGCTCTGGCTGGATGTTCTATCGTGCAGAAGAACATCTTCCGTAGGGGTGCTGTTTTCTCAGGCTGAACCATCCGAATCGAATCAATAGGAGTCGGTGTTGCAATCAGAATGAAAGGGCTGTTCTATACATATTTGGCAAAAAGGAGAAAATCAAAAAGATGGTGTTGTTCTGAAATGTTTTCACCCCGTTCGCAGTTGCATAACGATCATTCATAGTACTTAAGTAAGTTTTGTTAAGCGATCTTCTGCATTCCGGTAATTATATTGTTTTTTAAGAAGAAAGCCACCTGTTCATAACTTAGAACACGTTACGGTAAAATCAACAAATTTTCTGATGCAAACTGGCTTCAATAAAGTACAATAGAAATCCATATAATGCCTTAAAACATCGAAATATTACCTTTTTAGATTGTTTTTGAGGCCATTTGCTGATTAGTTCGGTGTGTTCAGGGAGATGAATGTAAAATTATAATGAAAAAATACGCAAATTAAACGAAAATATATAATAATATATTGAAAGTATTCGAAAATTATTTTATATTCGTAATAGTAATTCGGAAATTTCATATTTGTGACTGAAATCCAGGTAGATTCAGAATTTTCTTAAGCTTGGATTCAAAAGCGTGTTTGCAAGTAACCCCAGTAGAAATTTCCGGAACAGCTTACGCGTTAATTCGGATCTGTACTAAATAGGATTTCAAATTGAGAGTGCTTGTGAGGCACTTGACGAAGTTATTTAAGCACGGCATCTGATTAATTCATTAGACTAATTTTTGGACAGAGTTCCCAGACTCAACTGAACGATTAGTATAATGTAAGGACATGGTAATATCATCGGTGTTCGTTTTATAAATGTTGGAATAATTTTAATTGGATAATTATATGTTGCCAAGACATCAGGAAATATTGAAACTATTAGCCGGCAAAGAAAACGTCTCGGTTTCAGAGCTAAGCCGTTTACTCAGTGTTTCTGAGGCTACCATCAGAACAGATCTAAATAGTTTGGCAAAGCTGGGAAAGGTTGACCGACTGCACGGTGGTGCTCATCTTGTTGAAGAACGCGTACGGCAGGAATACTCTTTTCAAACTCGGAAAAGCCTTAACTCACATAACAAACAAAAAATTGGTGAAGTTGCTGCTCAATTTGTCGATTCATTGGATTCGATTCTGCTTGATTCAAGCACTACTGTTTTGGCAATGGCACATGCGCTTCGAAAACGAGACGAGCTTAAAGATGTGACTGTCATACCCGTTGGTATATGGACAGCTATTGAATTGATGGGCTGCAATAATATTAACGTATTACTCCCCGGCGGCTACCTGCGACATACAACTGGATCAATCACAGGACTTCCAACCAGCAACTTCTTTAGTGACCTGATAATTCAAAAAGCATTTCTTGGTGCCTGGGGTATATCCACTGAAAATGGCCTCACCGATACTCATTTACTTGAGATTGAATTAAAAAAGTTTATTGTTGGGAGGGCCAAGCAGGTTTTTATCTTAGTGGACGGAAACAAGTTTCGTCAAACCGGTTTATCCGCTTTCGCGTCTGTCAATCAAATCACAACAGTTATCACCGATTCTTCAGCACCAGCAGATGAAATTGAAAAAATGCGAAAAGCGAATATTGAAGTTTTAATTGCATCATAATCTTTTTAACAGTTCGATATGACCAATAATTGAATTATATGAATGCTAAAACAGAAAACAATAATTCAGATATGATCTCTGAGCAAGCATTGATTGAACTGATAGCCAATGAAGTTCAGGTTTTTCTTAAGCCATCCATCACTTCGGTAATATCCAACCCGGATACATCGTATACTTCCCGGATGATACCTCTTGGTATTTCAAACCGTCATATTCATTTAACCAGAGACACATTTAACAGGCTTTTTGGTAATCATTCCGAGTGTGAGCCAATGCGCCCTTTGTATCAACCTGGTGAGTTTGCCGCCAAACAGTTGTTAACGATTGTAGGGCCAAAACTGAGAAGTATTCCCAACGTCAGGATATTGGGTCCGCTCAGAAAATATGATCAGGTAGAAGTAACACTAACGGATGCCATATTTTTGGGAATAAATCCGCCGGTTACGAATTCTGGGTCGCTGGAAAACGCAGCACCTTTAACGTTGGTCGGGCCTAACGGATCGATCTATATTGAGAAATGTGCAATTATTGCAAACAGACATATTCATATGACTGAAAGTGATGCAGCGAAATTCAAGGTAAAGAGCGGTGATTTTTGCAGAGTAAAAATCGGTGGAGAAAAAGGGACTATATTTGAAAATGTACTGATTAGAACTAATGATAATTGGAAGCTGCAAATTCATCTTGACACAGATGATGCAAATGCCGCAAAGGCAAGAGAAGACACACAGGTTGAATTCATGGGGAAAATGTAACAATGAAACTGGGCAAGGTGATTGGGAATGTTGTCTCAACCAAAAAGGAAGGTAATCTGACCGGCCAAAAGATAATGATAGTAAAATATCTTGACGAAAAGATGGCGGAAACAACCAGAACAGAAGCCTGCATCGATACCGTTAATGCCGGCAGCGGCGATATTGTGATGCTATGTGCTTCATCGTCAGCCAGGGCAACCCGAATCACCAGACATCTAGCAATTGATGTCATAATTGTTGGCATAATAGATACCATTTCCTCCGGCAATAAAAACCTCTATCAGAAGTCTGATTCGAAGGAACTCTGAAGATGGATTTTGAGAAACTGATAGAGATTATCGTCAGAGAAATTATTGCTGAACTCAAAAAACGAGGCGAAGTACCTGATTTCACACCTGGAGAAAAAAGCACATCGGTTCGGTCATCCGTTGCCATTCAAACACGGCTACCTTTGGTGATGGACTTTAGTGCCTACAAAACACCACTCCTGACCGAAAACATTTTAGCCGCACTTGACCCGGGAATAGTTGAAATCGTTATCCCGCACAATACGATAATCACCCTCGGGGCAAGGGATGTTATCAAAAAAAGAAATCTTAAACTAATCAACACACAAGAACATAGAAACAAGAAATAAAGCATAAAAGGAGTTAAACATGTCACGAGTAGCACTTGGATTCGTGGAGACACGGGGAAACACGGGAGCCATACATGCAATTGATGCGATGCTTAAAACAGCAAACGTTGAATTTGTGAAGCGGGTGGAAATTGGCGGAGCGTATGTAACAGCGATAGTCAGTGGAGAAGTTGGTGCCGTTCGCTCTTCAATTGAGGCTGGCGCTGATGCAGCTGCAAGAGTTGGGGAATTAATTAGCACTAACATCATTCCTTCGGCGCATGAAGAAGTTTTTGAATTAATTGGCATCGAAATATAGGAGAATTGAAATGATTGATGCTTTAGGAATAATCGAAACAGTTGGATTCACTGCAGCCATTCAGGCAGCAGACGGAGCGGTAAAATCGGCCAATGTAAAACTTGGCAAGTGGATAAAAGTCGGTGGTGGAAGAGTGAGTATCGTTATGCGCGGAGATGTTGCAGCTGTAAAGGCGGCTGTCGAAGCCGGTGCTCAGGCAGGCAGAAATGTTGGAACCGTGATTTCAGAGCTGGTAATTCCGCGTCCATCAGAAAAACTGGCTCTCAAATTCCCAATTGAACCGTTAACACTAGCAAAAACATCTGCAAAATAAATAGTCGAGGATGAACTTGAATTTATCTGAAGACCAATTACAGGATTTGGTCAGGTCAATCGTGAGTCAGGTATTAGCCCAAAAGGGTACTGCCGGAAACCCAATAGCTAGTGCCAATAAGGGTGATTGGGGTGTCTTTGACAATATGAACGATGCTGTTGATGCCGCATATGAAGCTTTTCTGCTGTATAAGGAGCGCAGCAAGCAATGCCGAAAGACCATAACCGATGCAGTGCGGCAGATGACGCTGGATCACAAGGAAGAATTCGCAAAAATGACTGTCGAAGAAACAAGGATGGGACGCGTTAATCATAAAATTGCAAAACTGGTCAATGCAGCCAAGAATAGTCCTGGTGTCGAATATTTGCATCCGCAGGCCTGGTCAGGGCGCAATGGGTTGGCATTGGATGAGTATTCTCCCTTTGGCGTTATTGGTAATGTTACGCCTAGCACCCACCCCGCACCAACTATGATCAATAATATTATTATTCAACTTGCCGGCGGAAATACCATTGCATTCAATCCGCATCCATCCGCAAAAAGAGTAAATGCAAGGGTTATTCAACTGGCTAACCAATACATGGTGAAAGCCGGTGCCCCTGAGAATCTGGTTACTTGTGTATCAGAACCAACTCTTGAAACTGCGAAAATACTGTTCGGACACGATAAAGTGGAACTGTTATCTGTTACTGGAGGACCGGCAATGGTAGATCTGGCGCTGTCCTATCCTAAAAAGTCCATTTGTGCAGGCCCTGGAAATCCCCCCGTGCTTATTGATGAAACGGCTGATCTAAAGCTCGCGGCGACAGAAATTACTCAAAGTGCAAGCTACGATAACAATATTCTCTGTATCGCGGAGAAAGAGATTTTCGTGGTTGAATCTGTTTTTGAAGCTTTTATGAGCGAAATGGAAAAGGCAGGAAATGTGAGGTTGTCCTCTGCCCAAATGGATGAATTGGCCGGCAAGGCATTAAACCTCTCAGGGAAACATTGGCTGATTGGAAGGGATTATGTTGGACGCAATGCAAACGTTTTGGGAAATGCAATTGGTCTCAGTTTGTCAGATCAGGTTCCACTGCTTTTTGGCGAAACAACTCGTGATCACCCCTGGGTTGTTGCCGAGCAAATGACCTCCTGCATTCCGGTTGTGAGAGTAAAGGATTTTGAAGATGGCCTTGAGGCATCCCTTAGGGCTGAACACCGGTTCAAACATACAGCGAGCATTTTTACCAAAGATATAAACAGGGCTACAAGATATACACGGGTAATGAATTGCGACGTGCATACGATAAACGGCGGAACCTTACGGGGTGACGGGGGCGATTTGGGTGAAGCATACTTCTCCCATACTATCGCAACTCCAACAGGCGAAGGGATCTGTACTCCGTTGAACTTTGTACGTAAGCGCCGCATTATGACTTATGAGTCATTAAGATTTATTTAATACTAATTTTTAAAGAGAATTTTGGAGAATTGAAATGGCAGCAGGAAATGCAATTGGCATATTGGAAACAAAGGGATTCGCACCGCTTATTCAGGGTGCTGACACAGCGGTAAAAGCAGCAAATGTCGAATTGGTGGAATGGCGACAAGTCGGCAGCGGCTATGTGTCGTTCGTGGTTGAAGGTGATGTGGCAGCTGTACGATCCGCCATCGAATCAGCAGTAGATGCAGCATCCAAAATAGGTGAGGTAGTCTCGCAATTAATAATACCGCGTCCTGTTGATGAACTGAGTAAGACCTTCATACGATAAGCTTACAAAAAATGATTTTCGCTAAAGTAATTGGTACAGTTATCTCCTCTCAAAAAGATGAAAACCTGAACGGGAAAAAACTTCTCCTGTGCAAAGAGGCAGATCATCTGGGTTCTCCCTTAAAGACGTATCACATAGCTGTTGATGCAGTTCAGGCAGGTGAAGGAAGTTTTGTTCTGCTATCATTTGGATCATCGGCCCGGATGACAGAGTCAACAAAAAATGCCCCGATTGATGCAGTAATAATTGCAATTATTGATGATGTACAAGTCGCTGAAGTGAAAAAAGGAAAATGAAATTGGGTCGTGTTATTGGAAACGTTTGGGCATCAAAGAAGGTGAAAGAACTGCAAGGATGCCGAATGCACATAGTGCAGCCAATAAACGCGAATGGGAAAAGTACAGTATCACCGCTGGTGGTTGCTGACCCGCAAAATATCGCGTCGTTGGGCGACCGGGTGGTTTATGTAACCAGCACCGATGCGGTTGAGGCCTTTGAGTCTGGCTTTGCGCCGGTCAATGCCAGTATTGTACTTTTAGTGGATGGAATTGCCTGATGTTTCTGGCTAAAGTACAAAAGAAGATTATTTCAACCATAAAACACCCGTCGTATAATGGGAGGACTATTTATCTTGTTCAGCCAATTTTGCCCGACGGGCAGGCAGAAGGAGATGAATGGGTCGCCATTGACTACGTTGGAGCCGGCGTAGGAGATGTCGTGATCTGCGGTGGCGCCCCGGGTGTTGCAAAAACAGTATTCAATTTAAAGGCGGCTCCAATACGGACTCTCATAATGGCCGTCGTGGAGTCCATTTCTTATCATGATATATAAAAATACTGACGCTGAATGACAATAAATGATATTGAAAACTATGGGATCATTGGAGCTGGTGGAGCCGGGTTTCCGACACACATTAAGCTGAATGCAAGGGCTGATACCATAATTATGAATGCTGCTGAATGTGAGCCGCTCCTGCATAAAGATATGGAATTGCTTTTACATTACAGCGACGTTATCTTACTGGGCATGCAAATTGTCATGGATCTCACGGGGGCGGCCAAGGGTATTATTGGCATTAAGAACAAACACCCGGAAGAAATTGAGCTTTTAAGGTCCAAAGTATCTGCCTCTATTGAAGTTGTTACGGTTGAGGATGTATATCCGGCAGGTGATGAAGTAACGTTGATATATATGACTACTAAAAGAATTGTTCAGCCGGGTGCATTACCCATTTCAGTCGGTTGTTTAGTACAGAATGTCGAAACATTATACAATATAGGGATGGGCAAGCCGGTTGTTGAAAAATTCATTTCCATAGCCGGGGCAGTTGCAGAGCCTGCGACCATTAGGGTTCCTGTCGGAACAACCTACCATGAAGTACTTTCGAAATTTGAAATTACAACACCCGCCTTTCTGGTGAGATCGGGTGGGTTAATGATGGGCGTATTGGAGGATGATCTTAATATGGTGGTTACCAAAAGAACAGGTGCTTTGATTGTGTTGCCGGAGAACCACCATTGTGTGACCATGTATAAACGGTTCAACTCCGAACATGCTACTGATATTATTGCTAAAGCCGGCTGTGACCAGTGTTATTTTTGCACGGAGTTTTGTCCAAGATACTTACTGGGCCAGCCGGTAAGACCTGAAACGGCGATGCGGAACCGGATGTTTACCCGGGAAGACTTTCCAATGCTTGACCCAGGAAATCTCTCCTGCTGTGAGTGTAATTTATGTACAATGTATGCCTGCCCGGAAGGTCTGGATCCTCGTGGCGCTGCGGTAATTGAAAAGCGTCTTGCCAGGCAACAGAATTTAACATGGACAGGCGATCATATCTCGGTTCACCCAATGTACGACTTCCGTAAAGTTCCCACACAAAAACTCATGCAGCGACTCGATGTTCATATGTTCCAGGACAAGGGCCCTCTCAAGAATTTTAATATCAACCCAATGTCAGTTCGTGTACCTCTGGATAAACACGTGGGAGCACCCGCTCAACCCGTGGTAACAGAAGGTAACGCAGTTCAGAAATATGATTTGATTGCCAAAGCTTCAGGAAAAATTTCAAGCAATGTTCATGCTTCAATTGCAGGTATTATAGAAAAAGTTTCACCAGGTGAAATCATCATTCAAAGGAATTAATGGAAAACAGAAACTCGATCGGAATTATTGAATTAGCCAGCATTTACAAAGGATTTGAAGTTCAGGACGCGGTTCTAAAATCTGCTAATGTTGAAAAGCTGGTTGCCAGGACCATTTGTTCAGGGAAGTATTTTATGGTGGTAAGAGGTAATGTAGCAGATGTGGAAACTGCTATCGGGATTGCAAGGGAAATAGGGGGATTTTCGGTGGTTAATCTCGCCGCGATCCCCAATCTGGATCCACGGGTATTTCCTGCGATTGCAGGTTCGACTACTATTCAAGTTGCAACAGGCAAGAAAATAGGGGCCGTATTGGTGATCGAAACTTTCTCTGTTGTTTCTGCGATACGAGCCGCGGATTATGCCGTTAAGGAAGCCAATCTGGAGATCATCAGGATTCACGTTGCAATGGCGGTGGGAGGGAAAGGATTTGTGGTAATGACTGGTAATATTGATGCCTTGGAAGCAGCTGTAAGGCCAGCGCTCGAATACATAAAACAAGATGGCATGCTTGCGGGCTATGTAATTATTAATAATCCACATGAAGAAGTTTTACGAGAATTAATCTAAGTAAGGAATATGTACTATGGGCAATGAATGGGAACTGAAAAAGCTTATTGTTGAAATCGGTAAACGTATATGGACGCGTGGATATGTTGCTGCTAACGACGGCAATATCTCAATTCGTATAGGTGACAACGAATTATTAACCACACCTACCGGAGTGAGCAAAGGATTCATGACGGAAGAAATGATCATAAAAACCGACATGACCGGCAGGGTTATTGCAGGCAGCTCCAAATTCAGACCATCGAGTGAAGTAAAAATGCATATCGAGGTTTATAAAGAACGTCCTGATATTAAATCTGTTGTCCATGCTCATCCTCCCTATGCTACGAGCTTTGCAGTGGCCGGCATTCCTCTCAACAAATGTGTTTTGCCAGAAGCTGTAATAATTATTGGAGCAGTTCCAACAGCAAAATACGGGCTTCCATCCACAATGGAAATACCTGACGCGATCAGGGAGCATATACAAAATTCGGATGCAATATTATTGGAAAATCACGGAGCATTGACCTTGGGGAGCGATCTCCTCAACGCATACTTTAAAATGGAAACCCTTGAGCATACTGCAAGTATTGTCTGGAAGGCTATTCAAATGGGAAACATGAACGTGTTGCCGGAATACGAGCGGGATCGTTTAATGAGTTTGCGCGATAAATTCAAACTACAGGGACGAGTTGCTTCGTGTGATACTTCACCAATGAAAGGCAGGGAAACAACTTCATTCTCTGCACCCGAATCATCATGTTCATGTCAGACAGATAGCACGGAACGCACCATTAAGGAAATCACGGAAAGAGTTTTGGCAAAGATAAAGCAAGGATAATTTTATTCACGTAACCATCGGAACTCAAGCATGAAAATTTTAATTGCTAATCCCGGCAGCACATCCTATAAGTGCAAATTATATGACATGACCGATATGACCGTGTTATATCAGGCAACCGTAGAGAGGATTGGAGATCAGCAGGGAATATATTCGTTTATCTTCGATGGGGAGTCTAAAAAAGTGGTTCACCTGGAGGTCCCGGATTATAAATTTGCAGTTAATCTCACCTTAACTACAATCAGGGAAAAATATCTTATTGATGAAGTAACTGCCGTTGGTTTCAAAACCGTGCACGCAAAAGGAATAACGGGTTGTGTTCGTTTAACCGATCAGGTGCTCAATGCGATGCAGGAATATCATTTCCTGGCTCCGGTACACACAGATGTTTACACAGCGGCAATTTCAATCTTTAAAAAACTGTTACCGGCAACGCCTTTGCTTGGTTTATTTGAAACTCATTTCCATCAGAATATTCCACCTGAAGCCTATACATATGGCATTCCATGGGAATATGCTGAAAAATATGGGATCAGGAAATATGGATTCCATGGTGCATCACACCGATATATAGCCAAACGGGCAAAAGAATTGTTCTCCGCAAATAAAGTTATCTCCTGTCACCTCGGCGGAAGTTCATCAGTTTGTGCTATAAAAGATGGGAAATCAATAGATACTTCAATGGGTATGAGTCCTCAAAGCGGGCTACTCAACGCGAAAAGAGTCGGTGATTTTGATCCGTTTGCACTGCTCTACTTAATGGAAAAGGAGAAATTTTCTCCGCAAAAGGCTGGAGATGTGCTGCTGTATAAAAGCGGTTTATTAGGCATATCGGGCTCCAGTGGTGATTTACGCGATATTGAAGAGGCAATGTTTAAGGGCGATGCTCATGCCTCTCTCGCATTTAAAACCTTTGCCTATGGTGTGAAAAAATACATCGGAGAGTATTTGGCTGTTCTTAATGGAGCGGATTGCATTGCTTTTACTGCCGGGGCAGGACAGTATTCTGCTCTTCTCAGAAGGCTGATATTGGCTAATATGGAAAACCTCGGAATTATTTTGGATGACGAAAGAAATAACTTCGGCACTTCTGAAGGGTTGATTTCGAAAGATAGTTCAAAAATAAAAGCAGCAATAATCCCCACTAATGAAGAGCTTATTGTTGCCTCTGAAATCAAAACCTTTCTTGAGAATAAATAATTTACGACACGTAAAACTCTTTTGCAAATACTGAGAAAATGGAACGATTATAGCTATGACGGCAAACTTAACTGACGGTAAAAAATATATTGGGTTTGATCTTGGTGCCGAAAGCGGGCGGTGCGTAGTTGCGCTTTTGGAGAACAACATAATCAAACTGCATGAAGTACATCGATTTACAACTCATTGTATAAAACTCGAAAATGGGCTTCATTGGGATATCCTGGCAATTTATAATGAATTGCTTATTGGATTATCCAATGCGCAACAGAAGTTTGGCAGTGAATTTGATGGTGTAGGAATTGATACCTGGGCCGTTGATTATGCCCTCTTGAGTCCGGAAGGAAAATTACTTGGGTATCCTTACCATTACCGGGATGACAGGACCGATGACATCATGGAACAAGCGTTTAAAGTTGTTAAAAAAACCATATTGTATGAGAAAACCGGGATTCAATTCGCTCAGTTTAACACGTTGTTTCAACTTTTGGCTGAGAAAATAAACAGTGTAACTATGTTGAACGCAGCTGATAAAATGCTTCTCATCCCGGATTATTTAAGCTATTTGTTATCAGGTGTAAAAAAAGGTGAGTACACCAACGCTAGCACGACAAGCCTTGTTGATCCCTTTTCAAGACAGTGGTGTTGGGAGTTAATTGATGCTTTCAATCTGCCACGGAGAATTTTCCCGGAACTTGTTGAGGCTGGTACCTCATTAGGGACGCTTTTACCTTCAATTGCGGAAAAAACGGGACTGAGTAAGAACATCCCGGTAATTGCAAGCGCCAGTCATGATACAGCTTCGGCGGTGGCTTCGGTTCCTGTTTCAGGAGAGGACTGGGCGTTTTTAAGTTCCGGAACCTGGTCACTTATGGGGATTGAAACAGAACAACCATTCCTTTCACCTGAGGCAATGGAAGCAAACTATACAAATGAGGGCGGAGTTAATAATACCGTGCGTTTCCTGAAAAATATCATAGGTCTTTGGCCAATACAGGAATGCAGACGCTTTTGGCTGGAAAAATCGGCTGATTACAGTTATCCGGCATTAGTTGCCTTGGCCAGAGAGAATGGCCCGGCGGGTTCCTGGGTCGACTTGAATGATAAAAGATTTTTGAAAGCAGGAGAAATGCCGGGAAAAATTATGTCTTATTTGTCGGAAACCGGGCAAACAGTCAAGCCTGATGCAGGATTTCTTGTAAGAGTTATTCTTGAGAGCCTGGCATTCAGTTATAAGAAAACAATCGATGAAATTGAACAGATTTCGGGTAAAAAGATCAAGGTGTTGCATGCGGTAGGTGGTGGCATACAGAACGAACTTTTAACACAACTTACTGCTGACGCCATTGGGCGACGGGTTTTTGCCGGACCGACCGAAGGAACTATTATTGGTAATTTTGGGGTTCAGGCAATAGCAACCGGCGCAGTTACTGATATTCAGGCATGGCGAAAAATGGTTGGAAAGTCGTTTGAGGTAAAAGTTTACGAACCTGCGAACTCACAATATTTCCTGAACAACGAACAAAAATATTTAAGCATATTAGGATAGACTTGTTATTATGCCCCACGAATCAAGTATCCATATTATTGAACAGTTTATGGCTTCCGCAAAGGAAGTTATGGCAACTGTTGAAGTAATTCATACAAATCCTGAATTACTGCGCGATGCAATACTGACGGCTTCTGAAGGGGATGCAATATTATTGGCTCAACCTAATGATTTGAGTGCTGAATTATTCTCAGCAATAAGGGGAAATGTAAACGTTGTTACTAATCCTGCAAAGGAACAAATCTCTACAATTCGAACTGGTGTTACGGATGCATTCTGCGGTATTGCGTCAACAGGTTCGGTATGCATATCGGTTTCAGACAATCTATCCGGTCCGGTTAGCATGCTTTCTCGCAGACATATAGTAGTCGTGGACAGCAAAACAATAATTCCCAGGCCACGTAACCTCTTTTCAAACGATTATTTGGATGGAAAAGGATTGCAGCGGAGCTTTTCAATTATTACCGGCCCAAGTGCAACAGCTGATATGGGTCCCCTGGTAAGAGGCGTACATGGTCCGGGGAAATTGCATATCATAATCCTGGAGTAAGCAAATGGGAAATATAAATAATTATAAAGTCCATCCACGGGACGTTGCCGACAAATCCTCAAAAGAAGTTTTGTACAAGGCGATAAAAATGGCCTTGGATGTGGAAAGTGAAGCTGTTCGTCATAACACACAAACGTTTAATATAAACCGTTATAAAACCGTAAAAGAATTGGATGATTATGAAACACTAAAAGATCAGGCCCGTCGTATAAAAGAGGATTCAATTGAGCGATTGCCTGAACTTATCAATTCTCTTACGGAAACCATTACTGCTCGAGGCGGGACAGTGTTTTATGCAAAAACAAAAACAGAGGCTGTCGAGTATATTAAAAATGTTTGTCTTTCTTGTGATGCAAAGCTGGTTGTAAAAGCCAAATCCATCACGTCTGAAGAAATAGACTTAAACACCGTTTTGGAGAAAAGCGGTATTGAGGTTGCTGAGACCGATCTGGCTGAATTCATTCTTCAGGTGTCAAAAGAGCAGCCATCACACAATGTAGCACCGGCAATTCACAGAAGCCGGGAAAGCATTTCCGAGCTGTTTAAACAGCATTTCAAAACGGATAAATCACTGGAAACGGGTGAAGAGTTAACCGAATTTGCCCGGGATATTTTAAGACAAAAGTTTCTTTCCGCAGATATTGGGATCAGCGGCGCCAATCTGGTCTCGGCACAGGAGGGAAGCATCTTGTTGGTGGAAAGCGAAGGGAATATCCGGCTTACCACGCAACTGCCGGCAGTTCATATCGCAATTTCAGGAATTGAAAAAATAATTCCCAGTAAAACAGATTTTGGTGTGTTCATTGAACTGTTGGCCGCCAGCGGGACCGGTCAGGCGCTTACTTCATATACCAATATTTTGGAACCTCCACTTGCAGCGCCTGTCCTAAACCTAAACGGGCGGTCAGATAAAGAACGTAAATTTCACTTGGTATTGCTGGACAATGGCAGGATGAAAATGCGGGACGACAATGAAATGAAAGAAGCACTTTATTGTATCAGATGTAGTGCCTGCATGAATTCCTGCGCAAATTTTCAGACGGTGGGTGGTCATGCATTTGGAGGAGAAGTGTATACCGGTGGGATCGGAGGTGCCTGGACAATCGGTACAAGCGGCAGCTTGGTAAAAGGCAGATTTGCTGAATTGTGTACAGGGTGTTCGCGATGTGTCCCTAATTGTCCTGTTCGCATTGATATCCCCAGGCTGAATACCACCATAAAGGATCGTCTGATTAGAGCCGATGGGGGACCTACGTTACAGAAACTGTTTTTTGGAAATTTTTCGTTATTGGGAAAATTCTCATCAATAGCACCCGATTTGGTAAACAGGATAAGCAATCTTGAGATCAGTCGAAATATTATGGAGAAAGCAATTGGTTTTGACAAACGACGGAAGATCCCTCGTTTCGCGAAAAAATCTTTACAAAAGCAATATCAGGAATACCGGAAAACGAATGTTGTAAAACGCAATACCCAGAACAGTGCCAATGAAGTTGTCTTATTTGCTGATGTGTATACTAATTATAACAATCCACAAGTTGGAATGGCTGCCATAAAGGCCTTTGATATTTTTAATATACCAATTACGCTCAGCAAACTGCTTGATGATGGCCGGGCGTCACAATCGCAGGGACTTGTTGCATTAGCTGCCAAGAGGGCTGCAAAATTGGCTACATATCTTGAAAGTCTGATAGATCAGGGAAAGGATATTGTCGTTACTGAACCAAGTGTACTTGCACTATTCCGGAATGACTATAAGAAACTCCTTAACAATCCCGGCCAGTTTGACAAGCTTGCCAGACACACGTTTGATCCGATTGAATACCTGAATAATTTACTGGTCGACAATGCACTTGATATTAGTGCTTATCTTGATCACACCGATCATTCTGCGATCAAATTGTTTTATCATGGGCATTGCCAATTAAAGGGGATTGGTGCAGGTTATGTCGCCTCTGAATTTTTCCAAAGATTGCACTATTCGGTAACAGTGTCAACTGTTGAATGTTGTGGGATGGCGGGAAGCTTTGGATATAAAAAAGAATTCTATCCCTTAAGTAAAAATATTGGTGCACAACTTGAAAGTCAAATCAAAGAGACACTTGCGTATGATGCAAAAACAATAGTTTTGGCAAGTGGCACTTCCTGCAGGGAACAAATAGCCGAACAGCTGACCAATGTTATTTGTCATCCGATAGAATTTCTTTTTGAGCAATTAAAGAAAAATTGAATTTATTTGATTTCAGCTATACATTTTGATTGACATTAGAATTAAAATTTATTAATTTTTGCATAGAGTTTTTCGCAATCGTTTAAGTGATGTACATCACAAATATTATGCGATGTGGCTCAAGTGGCGGAGCTGTGATAAGGAATATTTTTTTGTTTTTTTACGCAATCAATTGCGCAATTGTTTAAGTAACCATTTTTGAATGTTTTGAAGTAATCCAGGGAATCAATACTGAGGCATTCAGGCAGGGAAAGAGTCGCAACAGGCTTCTGAAGCGTGCCAAAACAGCTAAAAGTCATAACGACCGTAGCATGAATATAGTTTGTTAAAGGGGCTTTCCCTGGTCGATTTTGATGCGTTGCCATAATTGCTTTTAAAGTGCATTTGTCTGTTAACATCCAATAGAAATCCGAATTCGTTCTTGGAATACGATTGGCGTTTTGCACATCAGAGATTACTTTATGACTCTTAACATAACACTTATGATCAATCGCAAAAGTTCTGCCCAGACAGCCATGATGAATTGGCAACGTTTTGTTATTAAAATCAGCATGAAGTGAAAGAGGGCAGTAATTGGCAGCATGTGAAAATGATTTAATTTTGATTGCAGATTCATTATTTTGTATATTCTCCGCGAGCAATTATTTACATTAAGCACCTTAAGAAAATGGATTTTAATACCACCAGGAAAATAACACTTAAAGACCTTGCCGCTATACTTGAGGTTACTCCTGCTACGGTTTCGAAAGCCCTGAGAGACCGCAGTGATATCTCTCTGGAGCTGAGGGAGCGGGCAAAGGCCACCGCAAAAGAGCTTGGTTTCAGGCCAAATCTGTTGGCAAGGTCATTGATCAACAATAAAAGCAGAATTCTGGGGATACTGGTACCGGATCTTCGCATTTCGTTTTTCTCAGAAGCTGTTAGAGGTATGTATGAGGAAGCGAACAGAAAAGGATACGAAACTATCCTTCTCATTCACGATGAAAATAAGGATATTGAAAGAAAGAAGCTTGAATTCTTATCGGATATCCACGCCGATGGCATACTGCTTAATGCGACGGGACATAAGAGCAACTATGACATATACAAACAGCTGGCCAAGGAAGGCATCCAAACCGTTTGTTGGGATAGAAAACTTCCTTCCATACCATATAAATCTGTAACAATCGATGATAATAAGGCGTCGTTTGAATTAACGGAAAAGATGATTGCGCAGGGAAGAAAGAACATTATGTTTTTGGGTCCCAATACCGGAATACCGGTAGCCAAAGACCGCTTCCATGGTTACAAAGATGCGCTGAAACATAACGGTATTGAATTTAATCCGGAATTGGTAGTGAACTCGTTCAGAAATTTTTCAGACAGCTACAAGAAAATGGCTGCTCTTTTAAAATCCAAAATTAAAATTGATGCCGTTATAAGTGTGGGTGGTCTTATAACGTATGGCGCAGGAAAAGCAATATTGGAAAGCAATCGTACTGTTCCCAAAGATATCATGCTTGGAGAATTTGGAGACAATGACATTGTCTCACGCTTGGGAGTCCCTTTTTACACCGTTTTTCAAAACCCCTATTTAATGGGCAAATCAGCTGTGGACTTACTTATAAAAATTATTGAGCAAAAAGAAAAACGTGCCATTTTAACTGATATCATTATCGATTCAAAAATTCTACAAAGATAACACTGCTTTAATTGAAAATTTGTCCGCAAAGATTCTTTCCTTACATAATTCCTGGTTACTACGTTTTGGCCATTCGTATTCATTGATTAAGCATATCCTTTCCTTTCAAAAATAGAGAAGACAATAATGGAACCTAAAAAACTCTTCTGTTCTTTTATGCTCATTTGCTTTTTTATGTCTGGTATTCTCAATGCGCAAAGCAAATCGAAAGGCACTCTCATGGGGCGAATTACAGGTTCAGGCGATAATGTTGCGCTTCCGTATGCAACGGTACTTGTTGCGGGAACTAACAACGGTGCATCAACAGATATGTCCGGCAACTATATCATACGAAATATCGAAATCGGCAAACAGACAATATTTGTTTCTTTTCTGGGCTATGAGCCAAGGAACATAGATGTTGATATTAAACCCGGTGTGATTAATAAACTGGATGTCACATTAACGGTTAGTACTATAAAAGGTGAGGAAATCATAGTGACCGCGCAACGGGCCGGTCAACAGGATGCTATTAATCAGCAGCTAAACTCGCAAACTATTGTTGACATCGTTTCTCCGGACAGGATCAGGGAGAATCCTGATGCTAATGCTGCGGAAGCTATAGGACGTCTACCAGGAGTCTCTCTGATCAGATCTGGCGGCGAAGGAGTTGGTCTTGTGATACGCGGACTTGATTCGAAATACAGCACGGTATCGTTAAACGGTGTCCAATTGCCATCGACAAGCTTATCTGATCGGGGCACCAGTATTTCAGGAATTTCGCAATATTTGCTTGAAGGTGTTGCTGTTTATAAATCTATAAGTGCCGATATGGAAGGAAATTCGGTAGCGGGTTCTGTTGACCTGACATTAGCCCCGGCGGAGGGAAAGTTAAAGTATTCGGTAATAGCCCAGGGTGGATATAATAAGCTAAACGATTACTGGGGAAATTATAAATTGGAGGGTGATGTCAGCAATCGCTTTTTCGATAATATGCTTGGCGTTCGGTTTAGTTTAGATGCGGAGAATGTGAACAGAGGGCGTCAGACAATGAGTGCCGCTTATGATATCAGTTCAAATAAATATTCAGGGCTTTATTATGAACCGGTTTATCTTATCAACGCTGTGTTAAATGACATTTCGCAATTGATAAACAAACAAGCGGCTACTCTTGTGCTGGATGGAAATCCAACGGCAAATACCAAAATTATGTTATACAATTTTTTTTCCAATAGCGGTGGGAGCTATACCAACGTTAATAAAACCTACACTCCTCTTTCTGCAATATTGGACTACAATATTGATCAGCGAAATTCGGGACGCAATTTGTTGTATTCCAGTTCACTTCGGGTTGAACATACTTTTGATTGGTTGGATGTGGATTATGGCGCTGCATTTTCACAAACACATAGCTATGAACCAAACCAGCGAACCTGGCAATTCCGTCTAGATAATGCATTTGATGAAAAGTACAGAGACTCTTCGATTACCCGATCCCTTACACCCAGTCAAATCGTGAATCTTTCAAACGATAATGCAAGCGCGAGTTCGCTGAATCAGATATACCTTTTTAATATGGGAAGCAACAGCAGCGACCTTATGCAAAAAAACCGGACGCTCTATTATGATTTCAAAATCCCGTTTAAATTTGGAGATGCGCTCAGCGGTCATATTAAAACAGGCGGAAAATATAAATATGATACACGAGTGGTCGATTTTATGATGGCAAATCAGTTCGCGGCAACAAATCCCAAGATGGGTAAATACATAAGCGACACCGACTATTGGCTTGAGATGAATGGGGCCAAAATAACAGCATCACCGTTTTATGATCACACGGTAGGTAATTTTCTAAACAATCAATACAATTTTGGGTGGTACCCCAATTTGACCCGATTAAATCAAATATGGGATGCCTGGAATGATTTTTCGACGAAACTTATTGCCAAAGGGATCGACTCTGTTCTTAATACGCTTGGGGCTCCAACAAGAGTTGGATTTATTCCCGATTACTATGGAAGTTCAATACACAACCAGAGCATAAGTGAAAAATATTTTGCGAATTATATTTTAGCTCAAATTGATTATAGTGATGTATTCATGATATTACCCGGTGTTCGATATGAAAGGGTAGTTGATGATATGCTGGGGAATTTTGTCTATAACCTTTCTCAATCATACACTCTTGATTTTCCCCGAACATATGTAAGCGCACACCGGGAAGATGAATTCTGGCTCCCAATGATCCAGATGAAAATAAAACCTGCAGAATGGCTCCAGATTCACGCCTCATATACAAAAACGTTAGGAAGACCCAGCTATGAGCAGATGATCCCGAATACGTTCGTTAATAAAGGTTTAAAACCATACATCTATCAAGCAGGAAATCCAAATTTACGTCCCGAACAATGGAGCAGTTACGATATACAGGTATCGTTATTTGGAAATGAGCTTGGTCTTTTTTCTGTTGATGGTTTCTATAAAGAGGCAAAGGATTTGATCTGGACCAGAAGCTACACCCGAATAAAAGGGGATCCATTGGTTCCCGGATTCCCCGATATAGAGCAGGTTAAGGTTTACCAGACAATCAATAATCAGTATAAAACATTTATTAAAGGACTTGAATTCTCCTGGCAGACAAACTTTTGGTATTTGCCTATGCCCTTTAAATATTTTTCGTTGAATGTTAACTATACTGCCATGAAATCGGAAACAAAATATCCGGTACAAAGATTATATACCACTTATCAATATGTAAGTGGAAGACCAGTTGCAACTGTTGTCAGAGTCGATTCGGTAGCTGCGAATAGTCTGATCAATCAGCCCAGTGATATGGCTAATGTGTCTCTTGGGTTTAATTACAAAGGGCTCAATCTCTGGTTATCATACATGTATAATGGGTCCATCCTTAAGGACTGGAATATTCAACGTGAATTGGTTGGTCTGCAAAGCAGTTATCAGAAATGGGACTTGCAGATATCGCAGAAACTGCCTCTTGAAGGATTAACGATACTGTTTAACATATCGAATATTAATAATGCGGAGCAAATTTCCGCCCAACCAAGCGATTCAAGACCTACTTACACTGAACAATATGGCTGGACTTCTGATTTTGGCATTAATTATGCCTTTTAATCCATCATTCTATATCTTGATCCTATAATTCTTATTCCTGATCGCCTCATTCGCGATTCATCCGGAATCACCTTCTTTTGACCAATACGTATGGTAAGCCATGTTTTGGAAATCAACACAATAATTCATCATTTTTCATTCATTCATTCATTCATTTAATAACCTTTATATTAAGGAGGTAGTATGAAAACCTTAACAATGCTACAAATTGTTATCGTCTCTGTTTTCTTTTCGGTTACTGTTTGGGCTCAAACAATAGTGAATGTCAGTCCTGGTATTGGTACTTTGAATGATGCTATAGGCCTAAATGGCGCGGCGACTTATGTCTTGCAAGCAGGACAATGGTATGGTTTAAGCGGGACTATCCAGGTAACCAGCCCCATATCGATAATTGGTGAAACTCCGAAGGCAGGTCAAATGCCTGCCATAATTCAAAACGGTTCAACATCTGCCGGAGCAACTTTTCCCTTCATGTTCATCGCTACAACAGATTTGACCTTAAGAAATGTGTTTATTGTCAATTCAGATTTGAACGAGGGCCTCGGAAGCGGAATGATTTATCAGGCCGCCAGTGCCAGGATAATAATGGATAGCATTACCGTAGATCCTGTCGGCGTTAACTTTTTGCTGTTTGCAAATGCTGAGCATGTCAGTACATTTGTAACAAATAGTTTATTCATGCGTCAGGGCAATACCCTCAGCATCAATGATGGTGGTATGTTTTGGAACCAGGGAGGGAAATGGGACAGTTTATACGTTGAAAACAATACTTTTGTTGACATCGGAACGGCGTGGATGCTTGGCGCCGGGCAACCTAATGGTGACGCTGAACTGTTCCACTGGATAAATCATAATTCATTTTTATTCGGCAAAGCTCACCTGTATTTGCTCAGTTATCCTGATGCAATGTTTTTTACTAACAATCTGTGCTGGATGATGGATACCTATCTTTTCAAACCAGGTGGAACAGACACTTGGGATCCGGGTACAGCAAATAAATACCAGGCTTTCTTTGATTCTGATACTTTGGTTGTAGATACAGTAGATGGAGTGCCTCAAAGTGAAGTATTGCCTTGCCAACGGAAAGAATTTGTTGCGTATAATTCAAACTATCGGACAAAAGCTATTTGGGATCTGATTGCCTGGGATTTGGCAAAAGGAAATGTATCCTATCTGAAACCATTTGTGTTCCCTGCGTCTTATATCGACTCATGCAGAGCGACGAGAATATTTAACGACAAAACGAATTTCCCGTATTTCAAAACAGGAAATAATATTGAGGATTTGGGTGCGGAAATACCGGCAAACAATCCCAATTTCGTAGAACAAAAAATATATAAATATACCGATTCTGCTGCCGCATGGGCAGAAATCGATCTCAAGTTCATAAGAGGCATACCCGATCTTCCACCATCTTCAGAATGGCCAAATTATTTCTATAGTGTAGATGGCAATCAGGGCAATCCTACCACATGGCCCCGTTTCAATGGAGCTTATACCAATTCCACTTTGTTGACCGCATCCATCGAAAAATTACCCTTGGGCGATCTAAACTGGTTCCCGGACAAAAAAGCTATCTGGCAAAAGCATCAGGCAGAAGTCATGCAACACATTATGGCTGAAGATCTTACACAAATCAATATTTCCGGAATAAAAACTGTTGACAACCATATTCCTTCAGCATTTAAGCTGGCCCAGAACTATCCGAATCCGTTCAATCCAACCACAACTATTTATTACAGCGTTGCAAAACAAGGCGTGGTCACACTTAAAGTGTTTAATTTGATAGGCCAAGAGGTTGCAACACTGGTTGATAAGGAACAGATCGCGGGTAATTATTCGGTAGATTTTAACGCAGCAAATCTGACTTCCGGCGTATACATTTATCGTTTGGAGTCGGGCGATTTTGTTTCAACAAAAAAATTAACTCTACTGAAATAATTAACCGGGTATTATGTAAATTCCGAGGCTGTCTTAAAAGTCGTTTACTGGTAATGCGGTAATTTCGATACCGCGTTTTAGCTTAATTGTTGAGATTGTTTCGTCGCAAGCTTCTCAATGACAGAGTAGTGCGCTTTTAAGACAGCCTGAATATAATTCTCTAAAAACCTTTCATCCTGACAGGTTTGAATTTTGACACAAAGTAATTACTGAATCGATGAACTGATTATGATTCCCAAATCTTTATTCCATTTTGTGACGCATTTCTATTTGTTTGTTTACTTGGGGCTATTTATCACGGTTCGGAATATTGAAGCTCAGACCACCGGACTCGCAGGAGACAATGGAATAATTAAGATCAAACTTGATTTAACAAGGGGAGGTGCCATTTGTTACCTTTCCCCCTCAAACAGTGATACAAATCTTATAAACATTCATGATGAGGGCCGGTACATTCAACAATCCTATTATGCCGGTCAAAGATTGGATCGAAAGGCAGAGGGGCAAGCTCCGCGGTGGTCACCGTGGAATTGGAACCCGATACAGGTTGGCGATGATTATGGGAATAAGGCAGCGATACTCGATCATTGGCAAAGGAAGGATACTCTTTACGTAAAATGCAGACCGATGCTTTGGGACATGAATAATCAACCGGCTGAAGCCGAGATTGAACAATGGACAGTTTTACACAGAAACATTCTTGAAGTTTACAATAAACTAACCTGCCATCGAACTGATACGTTATTTGCAGAAAATATACTGAATGATCAGGAATTGCCGGCTGTATATCCAATTTCAGCATTGAGCAATCTTCGAACGTACATCGGGAAAAAACCTTTTCATAATGACTCTGTTGCAAAACCTGACGTCGTAAATCTATCAAGTGGTTTTTGGGGAAGATATGAGGATGTCTCGGAGCATTGGATGGCATTCGTAAATAACAAAGAATGGGGAATTGGCGTATACAATCCCCAATGTACCTATTTTCTTGCCGGAATGTTCGGTAAACCTGGTGAGTATACACATGACAGTTCTACTGTTTATATTTCTCCTGTTCACAAAGAAATATTAAATAAAAACAGTGTGTTCGAATACCGTTATTATGTTGTGGTTGGAACCCTAAATGAAATCCGTTCAGAAGTGTATAAGCTGAATAGAAGACTTTACATGAAAAATAAAAACTGAACTTATAAAACACGTTAATCAATCCTATGACCCGTAAAGCGTTTCTGTCTTGTCTTGCAATGGCTCCGGCTCTGTTTTCCATGCGAAGCAAAAACGGCGTGCTGGAATATAGAGGTAATAAAACCGAAGCTTTGATGGATGGTTGGAATAATCCATCCAGGGAATTCTCACAAGCGCCTTTTTGGTTTTGGAATGATGAACTGTCTGAGGTGGAAATAGCACGCCAAATCGGAAATTTTTATGACCACGGAGTTTTTGCGTTCATTATTCATCCCAGGGTAGGACTACCCAAGAGTATCGGATTTATGAGCGAAAAATATCTTTCGTTTGTGGGATATGCAATCCGGGAAGCAGAAAAACGCAATATGTGGTGTATGCTTTATGATGATGCAATGTATCCGAGCGGTGCCGCAAGCGGACTTGTTGTTGCAGAAAATCCATCGTACCGGCCTCATGGCCTGTTTGCAATTGATCTGGATGAAGTACCGCCGGACAGTAAAAAATACGGATTTATAATTGATGTATCCGGAAATATTAAACTGGAACCTGACCAACGGCTTGTAAAAACTGTCAAACGAAAGTTAAATGGCCATCGGATTGCAATTTTGGATAGGTTTATCAGTCCTGATCATTCACTAATACGGGGTATACACTATCTTGAATCTGATCCCAAAAGAAGTTCCGGCCATGTGGATGTTCCGGAAGAAATGCCATTAGCAGCCGATATTTTAAATCCGGATTCTGTCAAATGCTTCATCAAAATGGTATATCAGCAATATTACGATGAATTCAGCGGTCATTTTGGCAAAACGGTAAAGGGGATTTTTACTGATGAGCCATCATATTTTGGCAAAAATCCTGAAGCTGGTGCCGTGCCTGGTAATGCTGCGTTATTGCCCTTTGTAAATGAATGGTTGCAGAGGGATTATTCGAATGATCTGCCGGCGTTATGGTACGATGACGAACCGGGAGCGGCAAGCAAAAGAAAAGAATACTATCGTGCACTAAATGCTCGGCTGGACGAGACATACTATAAGCAGTTGTCTGAGTGGTGTAGGGAGCACAATACCTCATTGGCTGGCCACCCTGCTGAACCTGACGACATTGGACATTTACGTTATTTCCAAATCCCCGGACAGGATATTGTTTGGAGAAATGTGGAAATGGATAATCCAAATGCGCTTGAAGGGCCGGAATCGACAAATGCCAAGTGCGCTTCTTCCGCCATGGTTCACTTGCAGTTGAGAAGAAATTCAAATGAATACTGCGGTGCGTATGGACATGATTTAACCTTTGAAGAAATGCAATGGCTTGCCTGGTGGTTGATCATAAGAGGATGTAATTTGCTTTACCCTCACGCTTTTTACTATTCAATCCGTGGCCCAAGAATTGACGAACGCCCGCCGGATGTTGGTCCAAACAGTGCCTGGTGGAATGAATATGCTTTATTTTCTCATTTTGTTTCTCAGGCATGTTGGCTTAATACGGACAGTAAGTGTGTATGTGATATTGCAATTTTGGGGCTGAGCGATTATCTTCCCTGGGATGCTGCAAAGGTATGTTTCGAAAATCAATATGAGTTCAATTATCTTGAAGCATCGCTCCTTGCCAACGGGGCTGTGATTGATAATGACGGTATCCATATTGCGGGCATGACATATAAAGTGTTGCTTGCAGAGTTTAACCCCCCTCCTGAAACAGGCACTTTAATTGCTGCACTGGAAAAACAAAACCGGGTGATCTATTGGCGAAAGTCTGATGGAAAAGCTGAAGAATATTTATGTCAAAAAATTTCTGAGAAGGTTGAGAAGGATGTTACCCTGACACCGAGAAGCAAAGATATTCGGGTCAGGCATGTCATAAAAGGCGGGTGCCATTTTTACATGCTGTTCAATGAAGGTAAGTCAGATTTCTCAGCTTGTTTGAACTTTGCGATTAAAGGAGAATATAGGTTGCTGGCGAGAGATAAGAACTATAAAACACTGAGACATGGCAGCATCTTTAATTTCCAGCCACATACACTTTATGTTGTGCATGTGAAGGAACAATAAGCGACAAGTAAAAGCCAAATCAATTATTTTTTAGCATTGATTAATTATTAAATCATCATGTGCAGGCCAGAAATAAATGAATAAAAACCACGCATTGGTATCCTTTTTTGCAGTTTTGACCATTTGGTCATTGTTGCAGTGCATTGATTATGCTCAGCCGAAGAATGCATCCAATCCCTGCCCGATTGACGCGGATATTTGGGTATTGGCAGGGCAGTCAAATATGCAAGGGGCGGGGCGAACCCCGGATACCTCCACCAATCCCAAAATAATGATGCTGAATATGGACAACACCTGGATGGTTGCCCAGAATCCAGTCCATAGGATATTTGAATCATCAGCCTATGCTTATGAAAGATGTTTTTATGAGTTGTTGCCGGATACACTCAGGGACTGGGAAAAGGTGCAGCAGCAGTTCAAGATATTGTGTGGAATGAGCAAAAAAAATCCGATTGGTGGAATTGGCCCCGGAAGCTACTTTGCCAAGCATATCTTTGAACAAACTGGACGCCCCATTGCCTTAATTCCCTGTGCCTTGGGCGGATCGACCATTGCACAGTGGGATCCCGAAAAAAAACAACTGGGAGACAGTTCACTGTACGGTGCCACCATAAACAGGATTAAATCTGTTGGGGGCAAAATTAAAGGAATACTGTGGTGGCAGGGAGAATCGGAAGCGATGTCTTTCAAGACAAAAGATTACGAAAGTAAATTTCTAAAACTTATTGATTCATTCCGGACGGATATTGGAGACAATGATTTGCCTGTCATCTATGTGCAAATTGCCCTGTTTAATGTTAACCATCCTGACAAAGATATTGCGTGGGAACAGATTCGGGAGACACAAAGGACTGTTTTATCGAAACGGAAAAATGCTTATATGGTATCAGCATTTGGTCTTCCGCTCGATGATTGCGTACATATTTCCAGCGAAGGGCAAAAAGTGATGGGGACCAGGATGGCTGAAATAGCTTTAACTTATGTATATCAACAAACAGGACACGCTAAACAGATAAATCTGGAATCAGTTAAACTGCAAAAAGACGAAAGATCTGGTTCCAGTTATTTGCACCTGCATTATAGCGGTGTTTGTGGAAAGTTAAAAAGCAGTGGACTTCCCAGTGAATTCCAGCTTCGCCTGAACGGAAAGCTTGATCAGTCATTCGTCGTTTCAAAAGTTGTTTTGGACCCGGATGATAATGCCGGCATAAATGTCTATTTATCCGGAGTGCCAAATGAACCTGCACAACTTATCAGCGGAGCCGGAACATACCCATATATGAACATTACAGATTCTCTTGATAATGCAATACCGGCCTTTGGTCCCATCGATATACCAATAAAATAAATATAAATATTCAAATATCACTCCCTGTTTTATTATAATCAGACTTCTGACCTAATATATCTGTTGCCAATACTCAAGATCATGAATGGTCTCAGGGTGCAGTAAATTATATCAAATCAATATCACTTATCATGTTGCAGTTAGAACGTTACAACCTTTTAGCCCCGTAACTAATATGATCTCTAAGTGATATTGACAAGCTTTCAATTCTTTATTCAAGCCATAAAAAAACAATTAATCATTAACTCATAGTCACAATTCCCATGCGGGAGGTCAACAATGAAAAATAAATCAGTAGCCGATGCGTACGACCAGGCAAAAAATCAATATGCAGCTTATGGAATCAATACCGACGATGCCATAAATAAGTTACAACATCTTAAAATAAGCTTGCATTGCTGGCAGGCTGATGATGTTCGTGGATTCGAAGATCCCGAAGCTGAGTTAAGTGGAGGAGGAATACAGGTAACCGGGAACTATCCCGGCCAGGCAAGAACTATCGAATCACTTAAGGCTGACATCGAAAAAACGATGAGCCTGATCCCCGGAAAACAACGTATTAATCTTCATGCCATATACGGTGATTTTAAAGGTGAAAAGATTGACCGGGATCAAATTGAAGTAAAACATTTTCAAGGCTGGATTGACTGGGCGAAGGAACTGGGAATAGGCATTGACTTTAATCCAACCTGTTTCTCACATCCTTATGCGAATGATGGCTTTACTCTCTCGAGTAAAAACCAGAAAATAAGAGCGTTTTGGATAGAACACGTGAAACGCACAAGAGCAATAGCCGCTGAAATGGGGAAACAATTGGGTACCCCGTCTGTCAATAATATATGGGTCCCGGATGGTTCGAAGGATATTCCGGTTGACCGCAACTCGCACCGGGTGCTGTTAAAAGAGTCCCTTGACGAAATTTTTTCAATTTCATATCCAAAGGAATATCTTAAGGATTCTGTGGAAAGCAAACTGTTTGGTATTGGTTCTGAATCGATGGTTGTTGGATCGCACGAATTCTATATGGGATATGCAATCAGCAATAACAAACTCATTTGCCTGGACAGCGGACATTTTCATCCAACTGAACAAATTGGAGACAAGATTTCGTCGATCTTGCTTTTTAACGATGAATTGCTTCTCCATTTAAGCAGGGGTGTCAGGTGGGACAGTGATCATGTCGTGATCTTTAACGATGAAATTCAGCTTATTGCGCAGGAAATTGTCAGATCGAACGCAATGAACCGGGTGAATGTTGGTCTTGATTATTTTGATGGCAGCATTAACAGGATTGGTGCATATGTATTGGGTGCCCGGGCAACTCAGTTGGCCTTTCTGAACGCGTTGCTCGAACCGGCAGATAAACTCAAAACATTTGAAAATGCCGGTAAAAATTTTGAACGGCTCGCATATTTGGAGCTGATGAAAACGTTACCCTTGGGCGCAGTATATAACTATTTTTGCCTGATCAATGATGTTCCTGTGGCTGAGGAATATATTCTTGATATTCAAAAATATGAAGCCACAGTATTGGCAAAAAGATTACATTTACTTGATTCCTCATTGCAATTCCTTAAGTCAAATTGAAACTTGTAAGCAGTCTCTAATCCATCTGTAAAAATAGTTGCGAGGTTGAAAATGAATATGCCTGTTATAATGAAAATTAAATTAAAACACTTACTGATAGCCGCTATAAGTATTTGTTACTTTCCGTTTAGTTATTCACAATATCTCGATAACAGTAATCCTTGTCCCATTGCTGCAGACATCTGGGTTCTGGCTGGACAGTCCAACATGCAAGGTGCCGGCAGGACCCCTGACACTGCCACAAATCCCAATATTATGATGCTGAATATGGATAATAAGTGGATGGTTGCCCGGGAACCGTTACATCGGATATTCGAAGCCACAGCGTTGGCATACGAGAAAGACTACTTTGGCTTATTGCCGGATTCGATGAAAGACTGGGACAAGTGGCATATTCAATACCTTAAGTTTCGCGAAATGAGCAAAGAAAAACCTATGGGTGGAGTTGGCCCGGGAATGTTTTTTGCCAGGAATGTATATGACGCCACAAAACGACCAATTGCTTTGATCCCTTGTGCATTAGGGGGCTCTACTATCAGTCAATGGGATCCTGCAAAAAGAAATTGGGGCGACAGTTCTCTTTACGGAGCAATGATAAACAGGATCAAGGCAGCAGGTGGAAAAATAAAAGGGCTCATTTGGTCACAGGGTGAATCTGAGGCAATGATGTTAAAATCCAAAACATATGGAACTGAATTTCTCAGATTTATTGATTCCTTCCGCAAAGATGTGAACGCTCCCACTTTACCGGTCATCTATGTGCAAATTGGTAAATTTAATAAACGCGATTCGATTATGGGAAGAGCCTGGGAAGAAGTCAGAGAAATTCAGAGACAGGTGCTGACTCAAAGGGAAAATGTTTATATGGTTACCGCGATAGATCTTCCCTTGGATGATTGTGCGCATACCTCAACTGACGGACAAAGAAGATTGGGAAGACGCATAGCAGAAATGGCTCTTACCAATGTGTATAAAATCAACGGACATGCGAAGCAAATAAATCTTGAATCAATGAAACTATGCAAAGATGCAGCGTCCGGATCGGACTACCTTCATCTCCATTACAGCGGGGTTTGTGGCAAATTGATAAGTAGTGGAAGCCCCGGTGAATTTACACTTCGGTTAAATGGTAACGAGAACATTATGTATGTTGTTTCAAAAGTACAGTTGGATCCAGAAGATGCTGCAGGATTAGATGTTTATTTGTCCGGAATTCCCAACTCTCCTGCCCAATTGGTATGCGGAGCAGGCACTTATCCATACATGAATATTACCGATTCCCTTGATAATGCCATACCTGCGTTTGGTCCGATCGATATTCCCCTGAAATGATTTTTTCATGAATGCGGCTCATCCTAACAATAATAGCGAGATTAATCATGACCAGATTGGTGAAAATAACCATAATCCTTTGTATTATACTATATTCAGGCAAAATGTTTGCTTTCAATCCTCAGGGAGGTGATATTAAAATAACCCCTCTGCCAAATCAGGATGGAGAACGAAAGCCGATCGGCTTTCAGATGAAAGCGACATGGATGGATGGGACAATTGAAATGAGGTTTCCTGAAACTCTGGATGGAGAAGAGGGAATGTATTTCATAGACCATTACCGGGCCGATATGCCGGTTCTTTCGAAAATGGAGAAATATCCAGAGTGGGTAAGGAACGAAAAAACAGGAGAAATTTCATATACCTGTTCCACTCCACAGGGAATAGAATTCGGTGGGATTATTTCAACTGACAGCATGGAAGTGAGGATAGAGTTTTTCGTAAAGAATCATTCTTCCAAAGAAATAAGACACATAAGTCCGCAGCTTTGCCTTGACTTGAAAAACTCCCAAGATTTCAACACATTAAAAACTACTTCCGATGTTCATATTTGGTCAGAGGGTAAGTATATCAGTCTGGATCAGACAACACCCACTTCAGCCCAAAAAAGGCGTGATGCACTTCTCGTAATTGGAAGAAAAGGATTCTCCAATATGGAGGCAGTTGGTAAGACTACAATTAAAACGCCAGGTGAAGATATCGGGCAATGGTGGCTGATAAATGAAACCAGTGATGAAGATATTATCGTCCGGGAAAGCACCGATAAAAAACATTTGGTTGCAACCTCATGGCCCGGTGAAGTGAGCTTTCTTATTTTCAATTCTCAAAACCCCTGCATTCACGCAGGCCCATCAATCGAATTCACTATTGGAGCAAACAGGGAACGTCATTGGTATGGAACGGTTTATTTAATGCCCAATAATCCCAACGAGTTGCTGATCCGCTATAAAAATGGTCAACGAAAAAATTAAGTAATTTAAATATCTATATGTTTGTTGAACAACGATTTCCTCTTCTGAAAATATTCTTATGGTCATTAGTACTCTGTTTCTGCGGAGGTGTAACCGCTGCCACGAATGACCTTAAAGCCACTTATCTTCGCTGTGAATACAAAGTTGATCCGGTAATAGATGCACCGTCTCCCCGGTTAAGCTGGATTTTGAAATCACAACGGAAACAACAAACCCAAACCGCATACCGGATTTTGGTTGCCTCGACACCAAACAAACTGTCCACTCAATTAGCCGATTTATGGGACTCTAAAAAAGTGCTGAGCGATAAAACGTTTCAAATAGAATATAAAGGCGCACCGCTGAAATCCCGGCAAATATGCTATTGGAAAGTAATGTCTTGGGATAAGAATGATGTGCCCGGCGAGTGGAGTAAATATGCACGCTGGGAAATGGGACTGCTGGACACTGCCGATTGGAAAGGGCAGTGGATAGGATTGGATCTTACTGCATTGGGAAAGGACAGCATATATCATCTTCCTCCGGCACCATATCTCAGAAAGACAGTTGTTTTAAAAGATGGGATAAAAAAAGCCCGCCTCTATGTAACAGCCTTAGGGCTCTATGAGTTTTATATTAACGGTGCCAGGATCGGTAAGGACTTCCTCACACCGGGCTGGACGGATTATAACAAGCGTGTCTATTATCAAGCCTATGATGTTACCAGTAATCTGCATTCGGGGAACAATGCAATTGGTTCTATTTTATCATATGGATGGTATGCCGGGTATATTGGGTATGCAATTCTTGTCAAAAACCCGCAGGTAAAATCCTTTTACGGCAAAGTACCGGCGCTGTTGGCCCAATTAGAGATAGAATATAATAATGGGGAAACTCAGACCATTACATCGGATTCAAAATGGAAAGCAAACTATGGTCCAATTGAACAGACGGATATCCTGCAAGGTGAGTTCTATAATGCAGGAAAAGAATTTGTCGGATGGACCTTGCCAACCTATAATGAGTCTGGATGGAAAGCGGTTGAAATAATCCAGAAGGAAAACCGGACGATAGAATGTTATCCCGGCAATCCCGTTCAGGTTACACAAAACTTAAAGCCATTATCAATTAAAGCAGGCGATAAGGGAAGCTATCTTTTCGACATGGGACAAAATTTTGCCGGAATAATTAAGCTATGGGTCAAGGGCAGCGCCGGAGATACATTGTTGTTGAGATATGGTGAAATGTTAAACCCGGATGGAACATTAATGACGGCCAATCTCCGGATGGCCAGAGCGACTGACCGTTATATCTTACGTGGTGACCCGGATGGAGAAGTATGGTCTCCCCGTTTTACTTATCATGGATTCAGATATGTAGAAGCCACGGGCTTGAGGCAGCAACCTGATGAAACATCCATAACCGGACTTGTTCTGGGTTCAACAACACCGGATGCCGGATCTTTTCAGTGCAGCAATTCAATGATTAACCAGTTATATCAAAATATTGTTTGGACACAACGTGCGAATTTTGTTGACATACCAACTGATTGCCCCCAAAGAGATGAAAGACTTGGTTGGACCGGTGACGCTCAAATTTATGTTAGTTCGGCCACGTTAAACAAAGATATTTCGGCATTTTTTACAAAATGGTTAGTAGACCTTAATGATGCGCAGCTTTCAAACGGAGCCTATCCGGATTATGCACCGTTCCCACCCATACGGGCAACAGACGCGTTTTCTCCCGGCTGGATGGAGGCAGGAATAATATGTGCTTATGAAATCTTTCGAACATATGGTGATACGCGAATTATCCAAAAATTTTGGCCGAATATGGAAAAATTCATGGAGTTTCTTCAGCAGAGAAGCGGCGGGAGGTATTTCTTCGCTGAAAGATCATTTGATGATATTGTTCCAAAGGGCGGATTCGGGGACTGGTTGTCCATAGGCAAAAAAACAGCACCGGATATGCTTGCTACCATGTATTTTGGTTACACAGCATCCATGATGGCTGAAATGGCAGAAGGAATCGATAATCATGATAGGGCCATATATTACAATGAACTCGCAAGGAGAATTAAAAGTGCCTTTTTGAAACATTATGTGTTACCGAATGGCGAGATGAAATGTGATATAGCGGAATACGCGAAAGATAGAACATATTCTGACGAACAGGGCGAATTGTCTGGTAATACGCAGACAGCTTACGCCAATGCTATCTATATGAGAATGCTTCCTGACAGCCTTATCCCCAGCGCAGGGGAGCGGCTCGATAAATTAGTCAAAGAAAACAATGGATTTTTATCCACCGGATTTCTCGGTGTTAAGGCGCTGCTTCCGGCGCTTTCAAAGACCGGCCATACACAGACTGCATACAAATTACTGTTGAATACGGGATATCCATCATGGGGATATGAAATAGAAAATGGGGCAACAACAATTTGGGAGCGTTGGAACAGTTATACCAGGAATGAAGGATTTGTTGCAGGAATGAATTCGTTCAGTCACTACTCGTTTGGGTCCATCTGTGAGTGGCTATTTCAAAATGTGGGCGGGATTAAATCAGATGGTCCGGCATATAAGCGTATTATAATAAAGCCGGAAATTCCTGAAGGCGGGATTGCTTCTGCCAAGGCTTCGCTGAACACAATGAACGGAGAAGTGGTAAGCTCATGGAAGATCAAAAAGAATATGCTGTTTTTGGAAGTGAAAATTCCTGTAAATACAACAGCTGATATACAAATTCCCACTCAAAATTACAATACGGTTAGCATAAATGGTGAGAAACACGGCAAGGTATCTGCTCTCTATGCCTCTAGTGTTGAGAATGGATATGTTTCAATAAAAGTCGGCTCAGGCAATTATACATTCTCATCCGAGATTAAAAAATAAGTCAGTCACCGACATTTTTTTTATGAATAGATACGCCTGAACGTGGAAAGGTTCTCTGCTCTTGGCTATTGGTTAAAACAAATCAAACGTTAGTATCCCCAAGTTTGCCTCAAATTAATGCATGCAAGAGTGCCGTACTCGATTTGAAGGCAGGAAATTTTTACGATTAATGGAGTTGTAAATGAAAATTAATGGTTTTTTAATGATCTGTGGCCTTTTGGTTGCCCTCAACATGGTTAACCTTTCTCAATCAATTATAATACTTACGAGTGACACGCAGTTGGAGGAGCTTCAGGACCCGGATAAAAAAATAGATATATCGATGGGCTTTGAGAAAAACATTGCAAGCCTCAGGGACGTTTGCGAGGCAGCAAAGAGCAGGAACGAAAAAGTACTAACTATCGCATTCGATGAGTTTTTTAGACAATATCGGGAACATGCAGGAACTGTCCGCCAATTAACACCTGATATGGATGAATATATCTCTAAGATCAAAACAATCAGCGATTTTGCCGGTAAATACGGACTGGGAATAGGCTTAAGCTTATTGAGTCCATTAGATAATGGTCAGGCTTTTATAAATAAGACCGGCGAACATGGAAGGTGGCTGAGATATGCCACGGGTTTACGTGAGCCCAAATCCGGTAAGTTTGATGTTCAACTTTGGAAGGAATTATACTGGACAAACAACAAGGGGAAATTCCCTTTAAAACTGACCGGTGTTAAAGCCTATGCCTTCAAAGAAAAAGAAATTGCAAATGGTAAATACACTGTAGTACGTCCTGATGACATCCGGGAGATAACAGAAGGTGTTAAACTTGAAGAATGGCCGGATACAACGGTTGTCCCAAAGTGGATACCGACAAGCATTAAACATGATGTCTCGGTTCCAATACAAAGAGTGCGTATTTACAGCGATGGAGGAAAGGGCCTGGAGGGCTTTGACCGGGTTTTCGTGATGTTGGAATACGAAACTGTTGAGATGGACTATTTTAGCCCCAAAGCAGTGCCGTTTTTAAAGAACCTGCTACAAAAATATTATGATGCGAAAATAAACCTTTCGCTTTTGTATTCTGATGAGATGCACATCCAGCAGGATTGGTACTATCACAACCACCAGGAGAATGGGCAACTTAGTGAGCGCTTTATGACTTCCAATTTTGCAAAAACATATGCAAACAAATTCGGTTCGCAATATGAGGACATGGATAAGTATATGTTGTATTTCATGTACGGAACTAAAAGCTATAATCGTACTCCCTACGCTGTATTGAATACACAATATGTGATGGGCGAAACAGCTGAAGACATAGCAAAGACAATATTATTCAGAGACCGTTATTACAAAATGTTGAATAACCAAGTGGTGGATCTGTTTAAGGCTGCGCGTGATCATGGTGAAAGTTTATACAAACACGAGTTGCCCACACTTGCGCATGCCACATGGGCAGAAAGCCCAACAATTGACTTGTGGAATACGGATAACTTGCATGAACAGGCTTATCAGTATGAATATACTTCAAATTTCCTTTGGTCAAACACGGTGCAGCAGGCCGCGGCCGGATGTTATGATTATTTCAAATGGGGTGAGTATCTTAAGCCAACCGGGAATGACTATGCAGAGTGTGGCTGGGCCGACCGCAACTATTACGGCGGGGCAATGGCTGCCTCAATTGGCATACTAAATAAGTACACAAATGCCTATGCTGCCTATTGGGGAATGCCAAGGATAGCTGAGAAGTGGAAATGGTCAATTGTGAGTGCGTTTGGGGCCGCGGCCACACCAACCATTGACGCAATTACCGAACACGTTCACAGGGACGTTGATGTACTCATTTTATATCCTATGAATCTTGTGGCAACCGAAGAACGATTCGGAAGCTGGATGACGCAATATGCCTATTGCAATTATATAACAGCAGAAAAGTTGTTGGAAACCGGGCATATTACACCGGATGGGAAAATTGAAATAAACGGACGGACGTTCTCAACACTTGTTGCCTTGTTTGAAGATGTGCCAGCGGTCGGACTGCTCGAATTAATGAGCCACTTTAGTGCCAATGGAGGAACAGTCATTTGGAGTGGTCCGCCGCCGCTTTTAAATTCTGAGGGAGTGCGCTGTCTGGATGCCTGGCAGAACCTTTTTGGTGTTGAATACCCAGCTTCAGAATATTTTGGACAAATTGCTGCGGGTAAAGAGGTTATTTTCCAGAATCAATTTAGCGGTATCCCAAAACAGACAATTCTGACTGATTTTTTGGTTGATCATGTATATCCAGTCACTATGCGGGATGCGTCAGATGTATTGGCAAAAGTAGATGGCCAGACAGTAGGAACCATAAGAAAAAATGATAAAGGCTCGGTATATTATTTTGGATTCCGGCCTCGTGATGATCAATCCTCAAGTCTTGGTTATGAAACCAAGACACTGTTCAATATCCTCACTGCTACGCAATCTTATGCTGCAACTGGGAAAATCCCGGGTGTTAATGACAATACAGAGTACGTCTCACGGACAACGGATTATTTAACTACACGGTTTCCCAATGGGGCCACCGTAATTGTAACTCATTACAGGACTCACCGGGAGAACTGGGCTGACGGATTCTCGCGTGACGATTCAGCAGATGCAATTGTTCTTGCCAAAAACCCAATGCCATCCGACACAATGCAACTGAAAAGCTTCAAGGTTAATGGGCATACCATAGATTATGAGGGGAAACAGATTTGTGCTTTCAATAAGAATGATGATGGTCACCTTATTGCTTTCGAAGGTCACAATTGCAATAAAGTGAGCATTGACGGGAAATCATATCAGTTTAGCGACAAAGCGCAGAGCATGATATGCTGGGCACCTGTCACTGCTGAAGAGACCAAAAATTCCAATGCTTTTAAGAAAATTTGGCTTGAAGCCGATGGAACGATTGAACTGCCGATCGCTTCTCCTGAAAAGCAGATCAAATTTGCAAAAACTGAATATGAAAAAACAAGCTATGTGGATAATGTTAATTACGAAGTGAAGAAGGGGAGTATTAAAATAAAAAGCGATCCCAGGATATCCGGGAGATGGATTTTGTTATGCCGCTAAATCATATGCCGGTATTCAAAAGTAAGCGAGTTTCCCTATGAAAAATACGAAAATAGGATTGTTCTCTATTGGCTTGCATACCTATTGGGGACAGTTTCCCGGTCTCCTGGAGCGGCTAAATAATTATCGTTGTGATATTGCAGGACGTTTTAACAAATCGACGGTTGAGGTTATTGATGCCGGGATGGTTGATACCGTTGAGAAAGCCCGGGATACTGCTGATTTATTTATGAGGGAAGATGTAGCGTTGATATTTTTGTACATATCGACCTATGCACTTTCCTCTACTGTTTTGCCGGTGGTCCAAAAGACAAATGTGCCGGTCATTATTCTGAATCTGCAGCCAACAAAGGCAATTGATTATATTTGGTTCAATAGTTTACCGAATCGGGAAGTTATGACCGGAGAATGGTTGGCCAATTGTCAGGCATGTCCGGTTCCCGAGCTGGCTAATGTATTTATACGGGCAGGAATTCAATTTCACCAAATAACCGGTGTTTTGAACGAAACCGAAGTGTGGGAAGAGATTGATGCTTGGATTGATGCCGCATTGGTGGCAAGTGCAATGCGGAAAAATCGGTTAGGTGTTCTTGGGCATTATTATTGCGGCATGCTCGATGTTTATTCTGATCTTACCCTGCAATCGATCACGTTTGGCACGCATATTGAACTATTGGAGATGTGTCAATTGAAGGAAATGCGAGATACGGTCACCTCCGGAGAGATTGAGCAGAAAACCATCCAAATTTACAATGAATTTGATGTTTCAAGTGAATGCGACCTGAATGAAATACAAAGGGCTGCAAAAACTGCGGTGGCTCTGGACAAACTTGTTGAAAAAAAACAATTGGGTTCACTGGCATATTATTACGAAAGCACTGAAAGAAACGAATATCAGAACATCGTTACCTCTGTAATCACGGGGAATTCGATTTTGACAGCTCACCATATTCCGGTTGCTGGGGAGATGGAAATCAAGAATGTACAAGCCATGAAAATTATGGACCTTCTGGGCGTCGGTGGATCATTTTCTGAATTTAATGGAATCGATTTTAATGACGATATCATTCTGATGGGGCACGACGGTCCCGGGCATCTTGCAATAGCTGAGGGTAAACCTAAACTGAAACCTCTGACCGTATATCATGGCAAGCCGGGCAACGGCCTCTCGGTAGAAATGAAAGTGAAGCATGGTAAAATTACGATATTGGCAGTGGCTCAAACATATAACGGGAAATTAAAAATGATAGTAGCTGAAGGCGAATCGGTTCCGGGACCAATTTTAGAGGTGGGAAATACAATGTGCAGATATAAGTTTCCCATTCCGGTTAAACAGTTCATAAATGACTGGAGTCGGCAGGGGCCCTCTCACCATTGTGCCATCGGTGTTGGACATATCGCGTCGAAAATAGAGAAACTTGGTAAAATACTTTCACTTGAGGTTGCCAGGATTTGTTAATTGATCAGGTGGAGTTATTTAATTCAATAATTTAATAAGTCCAGAAGGAAATATGATAAAGAGATTATTAATTTGTTTGAGCCTATGTTTGTTGGCAACAGGTTATTTGCTGCCACAAGGCAAGAGCGCGCCCGCGGGTGCTTTGCCGTTGGTTCAACCAGAAACCGTTGGGATGTCTGGTGAACGTCTCGGGCGAATTGATGCAATGTTTCAAAAATATGTAGCTGACAACTGGATTAATGGTGCCTCGGCTATCATACTTAAAAATGGTAAAATCGTTTACTATAAAAGTTCTGGCTATGATGATGTTCAAAAGAAGACACCTTTGCAAAAGGATGTATTGTTCCGGATTGCATCACAAACCAAGGCGGTGACAAGCGTTGCTGTTATGATGCTCTATGAACAAGGTAAATTTTTGTTGGATGACCCGGTGTCAAAATATCTTCCTGAATTCAAAAACCAGAAAGTTCTTGACAAGTTTAACAATGCTGATTCTTCATACACAACAATAGAGCCCAAGCGCCCTGTTTCCATACGCGATCTGTTAACCCATACATCCGGGTTAGGCTACCCCGCCATCGGCACAAAGGAAATGAATGCCCTTTATGCCAAGTACAATATAATAATGGGAATAACCGATAAAAAGATATACCTCAAAGACGAGATGGAAAAGCTTGCAAAGGTTCCAATCGGATTTCAACCGGGTGAGAAGTGGTGCTATGGATTAAGTGTTGATGTATTGGGAAGTCTGGTAGAAGCTGTTTCCGGAATGAGTCTTGAAGCCTTTTTCAAAAGCAATATTTTTGAACCGCTGGGCATGAATAACACTTTTTTTTACCTGCCTGTAGACAAGCACGATCAACTTGCCAAATTATACAGCAGAGATAATGATAATAATTTAATTATGCTTACCAAGTCGAAGGACTTTGACCCTGATTACCCCAAAGTGAATGGAACGTATTTCTCGGGTGGAGGAGGCCTTGTTTCAACCGCTTATGATTATGCATTGTTTTTGCAAATGCTCCTGAATGGCGGGAAATTGAACGGTAAAAGGCTGCTTAGTGAAAGCACCATACGGATGATGCGGACGAATCAAATTGGTGAACTGCGGAGCGGAAGTCTTTTCCTTCCTTCTGGTGGTGATGAATTTGGGTTGGGATTTGAGATTATTTCGAAACAGGGGAGCATTCAAATACCAATGCCTGCCGGTTCTTATGGCTGGGGCGGAACATTCGGATCCCTTTACTGGATTGACCCGGTTAATAAAATAGCAGCACAATTGGTGCTTCAGGTAAGTCCAAATAGTTATAACGAAATCAGAAGCAAATTTGTATCCTTGGTTTACCAGGCTGTTACCGATACAAATGGCAAATAATACGATACGTTTTATTCAAGGTAAGAATGAAAAACTATTTCGCTACCGAAAGATATTTTTTCAATAGCAAATAGTTTACAACTCATTCTCAATTTATTCATTACACAAGGAGTTCTCTCGTGGACGCAAATCCAATTCTGGGTGTATTTTTCCATTGGATAGGTGGATTAGCTGCTGGCAGTTTTTATGTTCCTTTTAAGGGGGTAAAGAAATGGGCTTGGGAAGTTTATTGGATAACCGGAGGACTCTTTAGTTGGATAATCGTGCCATGGGTGGTGGCACTATTGATGATCCCGCATTTATTTCAGGTGCTCGGGGAACAGTCATTCAATACTTTGGCCTGGACTTATTTCTGGGGCATTTTATGGGGCTTTGGCGGGTTAACGTTTGGTCTGACCATGAGATATCTTGGGATGTCATTGGGAATGGCAGTTGCATTAGGCTATTGCACCCTATTCGGCACATATATGCCGCCCATATTTGATGGCAGCATTGGAGCAAAACTTGGGACAATCCCCGGCCAGATTATACTTATTGGCATGTCCATTTGCTTATTGGGAATAATGATAGCCGCCGCAGCAGGATTATCAAAAGAAAAGGAAATGAGTGATTCGCAAAAGCGGGAATCTATCAAAGAATTTAATCTGAAAAAGGGGATACTGGTAGCAACCTTTTCAGGTATTATGAGCTCTTGTTTTGCTTACGGATTAGCATCAGGCAGTCCCATTTCCGAATCGGCATTGCATTATGGCGCGGATAAAATATGGACCGGCTTACCAAAGTTAATTGTAGTTATGGCGGGTGGATTTACCACAAATCTCATCTGGTGCCTTTATCTTTTGGTTAAGAATAAAACTTTGCATCAATTTACCGAACGAAGTGTTGCCGTTGAGACTAATTCATCGGGCGAAACTGTCAGTGCGAGAAACAGTGGAATCGGAAGTCGCGTTCCGTTGTTGGCAAATTATCTGTTCAGTGCATTTGCCGGCACCGTGTGGTATTTCCAGTTCTTTTTCTATAGCATGGGCGAAACACAAATGGGGCGTTACCAATTCTCAAGTTGGACCTTGCATATGGCCAGCATTATTATATTTAGTTCGTTATGGGGTATCCTGTTAAAAGAATGGAAGAACACAAGCAGTCTGACAAAGTTTTTGCTTGGACTCGCATTAATTACTCTCATCGGTTCTACTTTCATTGTCGGATATGCGAATCTGCTTGGCCTGAAACTGGGAGGAAGTTAATTGCAACCTTCCACGCATAATGTATCCAAGAAAATAATTGCTTTCAGGATGAAGTTAAAGCCGGGGTGTAAAGATGAATACAAACGCCGGCATAATGAAATATGGTCCGAGCTTCTTACGCTGTTAAAAAGCAGTGGTATTTGTAAATACTCAATTTATTTTGATGAGGAGACAAATTACTTGTTTGCTGTTCAACAGGTAAATGGCGTGGCATCGTCCCAGGAATTAGGCACTGACCCGGTTATACAGAAGTGGTGGCACTATATGTCCGATATCATGGAAACCAATCAGGACTTGTCACCGGTCACTGTTCCTCTTGAGATTGTATTCCATATGGAGTAAGCTGACTTATTATTTGGGGTTTATCGCCTCGACCCTTAGGTATCTTGCCGCTCCGACAATCGCCGGAATTCGGTTGAGATACCTATTTTTTTTCAAATTGGAGAACTATGAAATTTACCTATTTGCATCCCCGTGATGAAATTATAGAAATTATTAACCGGATATACCAGAATGGAATGACCACTACCTCCGGCGGAAATTTATCAATTCTTGATAATGATGGTTCGATTTGGATAACTCCAAAAGGTGTTGATAAAGGAACATTGCTTCCCAAAGACATCGTGAGGGTATTGCCGGATAAAAGCGTGGATGGAATACACGAGCCTTCATCTGAATTGCCATTTCACCAGGCTATATATAAGGCAAGACCAGACATCTCAGCCATTGTTCATGCGCATCCGCCCGCTCTTGTTTCATTTGCCATAACCAGAAAGATACCCGATACACACATAGTTCCAAAAGCCAGTGAAATCTGTGGGACCGTTGGATATGCCAAATATGCACTGCCCGGAAGCGAGGGACTTGGTGATGTAATTGCAGCTGTTTTTCAGCGTGGGCATAAAACGGTTCTTATGGAGAACCATGGAATTGTAACAATTGGTAACAGCCTTATACATGCATTTCAAAGATTGGAAACATTGGATTTTTGTGCCAGGCTGACACTCAAAGCCAATATTCTTGGTAAAGTGAAAACACTCAGCAACAAAGATCTGGAAATGTCCCGGGGGGAAGACCCTCTTGATGAATTTATACCAGCCTTTCATTCATCCTGGGAAAAAGACATCAGGAAACAGATGGTAACCCTGATCCACAGGAGCTATTTGCAGAATCTGGTAACCAGTACAGAAGGTACATTCTCAGCAAGAACCGGAAATAGTGAGTTCGTTATCACTCCGTGGGGAATGGACCGGAAATACCTGACTGAAGAAGATTTGGTGCTGATCCGTGATAATAAAAGAGAAGCAGGGAAAATTCCCAGCCGGAGTGCTGAATTGCACATTGATATCTATCAAAAGAATCCTGCGATAAATGCTATTCTGATAGCTCATCCGCCAAACATCATGGCCTTTGGCGTCAGCGGGGTTAAATTTGACTCTCGTATTATTCCGGAAAGCTACCTGGTGCTTAAGGATATTCCGAATATACCCTTTGGCTTACAGTTCGCGCACGGAGCGGATAAGACCGTTAGTTTAACAGAATTGATATCCGAGGATATTCCACTGGTTATCTGCGAGAACGATTGCATTATTGTAACCGGAGACTCGTTGCTGCAGAGCTTCGATCGGCTGGAAGTGGCTGAGTTTTCTGCCAAGTCGATCATTGCCTCTAAAGCAATTGGCGAGGTAGTACCAATTGGTGCAACGGAAATTGACGAATTGGAAAAAGCGTTTGGGATTTAAGCAACAGCATATGGCAAAAAAACAATTCATGACGCTTGCCCGCCACATTATTGAAGGCGAAAGACAGCACCCAGAGGGAACAGGCGAATTATCAAGACTGCTTTCCGATCTCTCGCTTGCCGCAAAGATAATTTCTCTTGAAGTGAACAAAGCCGGGCTCGTCGATATATTTGGCTATACCGGTCACAACAACATTCACGGTGAGAAAGTGAAAAAGCTCGACTCTTTTGCTCACGATATTCTCATAAAGGCAATTGACCATGGCGGGCATTTTTGCGTTATCGTATCAGAGGAAGAAGAGGGCATTATTCATATCCCCGCCAAATACGAGATAGGGAAGTATGTACTCTTATTCGATCCTCTCGATGGTTCTTCAAACATTGAAGTGAATATAAGCATCGGGACCATTTTCTCGATTTACAAGCGCATTACTCCCGGAGGGTATCCGGGCACTATTGACGATTGTTTGCAGCCCGGGATAAAGCAGGTAGCAGCCGGTTATATCGCGTATGGTTCAAGCACTGTTTTTGTTTATACTGTCGGCGAGGGTGTGTATGGGTTTACCCTGGATCCTGCCTTTGGTGAATTTCTGCTGTCGCATGATAATATCAAAATTCCCTCCAGAGCTCGTATATACAGCGTGAACGAAGGGAACTATCTGTACTGGCATAAGGGAGTGAAAAAATACATAAAATATCTTCAGGAGGAGGACAAAGCAACCCGACGTCCGTATTCATCCCGTTATGTGGGATCAATGGTTGCTGATATTCACCGGATACTTCTCACCGGAGGTATATTCATGTATCCCGCTGACCGGAGTCATGAGCAGGGAAAGCTGCGCCTGATGTATGAATGCAACCCAATGGCAATGATTGTTGAGGCAGCAGGCGGCAAGGCTTCAGATGGAACAACCAGAATTCTGGAGATAGCGCCATCATCCCTGCATCAAAGAACGCCCTTGTTTATTGGCAGCGCTGAAGACGTGGAAGCAGTTGAGCAGTTTATTGCCAAGGAGGATATGCCCTGTCAATATTAACAATACGTGTTTTTGTTTTACAACCTGCCAATTTATTGCCTTTTGCGGTTTGATTGTCTGCTTATATTCTTTTATACGGTATTAGTAAATCTTGTCCCGGAGTTGTTCTTGTATGAAATCTTTGTGCAATGTTTGTATTGTGATTCTGTTTTGGCAAATATGCATTTTCGCATCGAAAGACACACTTAAGAAATACCAGGGAGATTTTGGAATTAATCTGAGCCAGATCAGCTTTAATAATTGGTCACAGGGAGGAGAGAACGCTCTCACCTGGACGCTCTATACAAATCTTGGGGCCCGGTATTCGGACAGCGTATGGTCGCTGAAGAATAATCTTAAAGTGGCTTATGGGCGCACAAAAATTGGTGCTGCGGAGTATCGGACAAATGATAATGAGCTGTACCTTGAGTCCGTGCTCTCCTACAGGCTTGGTTGGAGTGTGGATCCGTATATCTCGAACACGGTACGATCAGGACTCTCAAGAGGATATGACTATAAAAAAAGTCTCACGGCACCAGTCTCCAATTTTTTTGATCCGGGATATATTGCGCAAAGCATGGGGTTTGAATTTGGAAAAGCGAAAGTTATCGTGAGCAGGCTCGGTATTGGTTTGCAGGAAGTATTTACGAACAGATATCGCAATTATACCGATGATGCCACGACGCGAGAGGTTGAAGCTTTTAAGCTTGATACGGGAATGGAGTCAGTGACGGATACCAAAATAGTCCTTGACGAAAATCTGTTATATCAGGCTAAGCTGCGCCTGTTTACGAGATTCACTTCTCTGGATGTTTGGGATGTACGCTGGGATCACCTTGTTACCGCGAAAGTCACAAAGTATTTGAATGTGAATTTGAATATAATTGTCCTCTATGAGAAGAGTCAATCCCCCAGAACGCAACTGAAAGCGGCTTTGCAAATGGGATTGACCTATTCGCTGATCTGACAAATATGAAAATAAATGCGTTATACTTCAAATGTTAAAGACAGGTGTTTGATAATTCCGGCTTCCACATTCTCCTTGGGAACAAAACTCTAAAGGTACTCCAACACATTCGCTCTCTCAATTTAATTCACTCAATTATAATCAGTTGAATCAAAATTTACCCTAGTCGCAGATTCCCCGCCAGGGAGCGGGACGCGCGAATTCAACAGCGCCCATTATATAAAAGCCTTGTAATAAAACAAATTACAGGGCTTTGCTGTTTTAAAGAGGTATGAGCGGCATAGCAAATTCAAAGGCAAATGCTGTACAGAATAGCTTATTGGGGACCAAACACATCTATTGTCAGGCATTGATAATGTTGATTTTCAGTTAGACTTGACCCACTTAGTGAACATGAAAATAGTTCATATATGTCCTTTTTTTTTGGGACACCTCACTATATGCTATCAATGAGCAAGGTGAATATAACGCGACACTCAAAATGCACTATATCTATCTGTCTCATTTAGTGAGAAGGCAGAAAGTCGATCGGGAAGGATGCGATTTATGCAGGAGTTGATAGAAAGACTAAAATGAAAGAACATTTTAAAGGAAAAGGATTTGTCAACACCAGGTTAAAGGGAATGGATTGGGGGAAAATATTGTCAAAGGAATGTTAAACACACAAAACGGATAGCAGAAAATGAAAAAAACGCTTTTCTTGATTCTTTTTGCATCTTGTTGGGCCCTTCTGGCGCAAAGCAAGATGTATATTCATAAATCGGATAAAATCAGCCTGGGAGTCTCGCTTGCTTCCGTAAGCTGGAAGACTTCCAACGACTCCCTGCATATCAGCTCGGGAGGTATAAGTGCAGGCGTGCCGCTGGCCAAGGTTGACAGCGTATCGTTTGCCGATTATGGCGATACTGTCAGTATTGTATATAACGGAAGTTCGGCTCGTGTAATTAACCCGCTTGCATTTGAGAATGTTGCGGTTTCCACCAGTGGGTCAAAAGTGGTAATCTCTTCAACCTCAGTGGTCAAAGGGCTGAATTATAAAATATCCGGGGCATCCACCAATGGCAGTCTAAAAATTTACAGTGATACCAAGTTTAACCTCGTAATGGAAAATGTGAACCTGACAAATACCTCCGGCCCTGCCATAAACGTTCAGTCAGGTAAAACAACATCGGTATACCTTCCTGCAGGTACAGCCAGCTATTTAAAAGATGGCGCATCTTATGCCGATAGTTTAGTGAACGAAAGCGGCGCGTATGAAGACCAGAACGCGGCCTTTTTCTGTAAAGGGAATGTAGCATTCAGTGGTACAGGCAGCCTTACCATTACAGGCGTGGGAGCAGAAAAGCACGGACTGGTAACAAAGGATGCAATGACATTTGCCGGCGCTACTTTAATTGTAAAAAGCGCTGCGAAAGACGGTTTGCACCCCAAAGACGGGTTTACCATGACAAGCGGTACGATAAACGTAACAGCCACAGGAGACGCAATTGATGCTGACGAAGGATATGTGGCAATTTCAGGCGGCTCGGTAACAACAATTACGAGCATGGCATCATCGAATGGTATTTCAAGTTATACAACAATGAATATTGCCAACGCCGAAATTAATGTAACGGTTTCGGGCGATGAAGGAAAGGGCCTAAAAGCGGGTTACGGTATGACCCTTGGCGCCGGCAATTTTACTATTAATACATCTGGCAAGGCAGTACTTTCGGCGTCCGGTTCAGGCTATGATCCATCTTATTGCTCTGCCATTAAAGGTGACAGCTTAATTACCATAAATGGCTCTAATATAATAATTAAATGCACAGGCTTGGCAGGCAAGGGTATTTCTTCAGATCAGAACATTCAGATTCTGAGCGGTACAGTTAATGTTACTACTACCGGCGCAGGAGCGACGTATAAAAATTCTACCGGTACAACGGACTGCTACCATGCAACGGCGATAACTGCGGATGGCAATATTGCCATTATTGGCGGTACAGTCACAACCTCATGTTCGGGTACCGCCGGCAGAGGGATCACTGCCGATGGTACGACAACAATTGGCAGCCCAAGTACCTCTCCTGTTATAAGCATTACCACAACCGGAGCAAAAATCACACTCTCAGGCAGCGACTATTGCGAAGCGAAAGCTATGACAAGCGACGAGGCCCTGACAATTGAAAGTGGAATTATCACTGTTTCTTCAGCCGATGATGGCATTAAATCGGATGCATCAATTATTGTTAATAATGGTTCAATCACAATTTCAAAATCTGTTGAGGGAATGGAAGCCCCCTATATAACAATAAATGGTGGAACAATTGATATAACCGCCAGTGATGACGGCGTTAATACGTCCAAGGGCAACGGAGGCGAAGCAAATGATGGAAGCCTTATGTCAATCAACGGTGGGACAGTATACGTTAATTCATCACAGGGAGACGGGCTTGACAGTAACGGCAGTATTGCGATTACCGGAGGTACAATTGTCGTAAATGGTCCGCCTTCACAACCGGAAGTTGCCCTAGACTATAATGGAACCTGCAACATATCGGGCGGCTTGTTGATTGCTTCAGGACCCAACTCAGGCAATATGATTCAGGCGACAAGCACAACCTCAGCTCAATATGCGGTAAAGGTCACTGTTAGCGCTCTAGTCTCATCATCCACTTTATTCCATATTCAGGACGCATCGGGCAACAGCCTTGTCACCTTTAAACCTGTCAGGAACGCTTATTACTTTATCTTCTCTTCACCCGATTTAAAAAACGGCTCCTCATACAGCATCTATACCGGCGGCTCCTGCACAGGAACAAGCACTAATGGTTACTATGATGGCGGCACCTATTCGGGTGGTACGGCAAAGAAGACGTTCACTGTTTCGGGTAAAGTAACGTCTGTATCGATTTAATTGAGCATGAACCAATTGATTAATAAGACCAGTGACAACTGGTATAACAAGAATTTGAAAACAGTTGAGGAACTTATATGAAGAGAACAGCAATTCTATTCTTATTACTGACTTGTTCATTATGTGCCCAGACATACTACTTTAAGGTGTGGGCAAAAGGGACACTTACTTCAATACCGGTAAGTGATATAAGAAAATTAACCTTTGATACAAGTTCAGTTTCCGGAGTAACTGGAAAAGGAGAGGCAGTAATAAGTACATTCGAATTATTCCAGAATTATCCGAATCCCTTTAATCCGTCCACCAGAATTGAATATCAGGTTCCGTCGGCTGGGAAAATCCAAATCCAGCTTTATAATGTAACCGGTGAACTTGTGCGAACCCTGGTGAATACAGAGCAGTCTGCAGGCAAGTATTCCGTTATGTGGAATGGCAGAGATGAAACTAACCATCAGGCAGCAAGCGGGGTGTACATATATCGAGTGGTATTCGGAAATGCGGTAGTATCAAAAAAAATGCTTTTATTGAAATAAAGAGGTGAACAAATGAAAACAAAATACTTATTAACGCTTTTAGTTTGCCTCTCATCGGTGTTATTGTCTCAAAGCCTGACGATAACAAAGACAGACGGCAGCACAATTATCTTTAAACTGGCAGATATTGACAGTGTGTTAGTTTCCACCGCTTCACAGGCAAAAACTGTTTCCGCAGCAAATTGGATTTGCATAAACAATTGCTCACTAACAAAAGTGGCTGTTTCATCCGGTGTGTATGAAGATTCTAAAGATGGGCTGAAAGTCTTCGGCAACGGCAACTATTCTGTTCGGCTTCTGCCCGCATCGCAGAGCACCATATTGAATAAGACAATATATCTTCAATGGAAAGTAAGCAGCAGTACGGTTACTGTCGGTGTTGCGTTATACGAAAGCGCCGAAAACCTTACTCCTGTGTGCCGTGCATTTTCAATCTCCGCCAATTCCGGTGTAATATCTGCTGATACCTGGTATTTTACCAGAATAATAATAGCCGGAGGTGAGGCTGCCGCGGTGACGGCAAAGGATAATTTCGATAATAATGGCGGTACGGTTATAGCAAATTCATCTGTACCGGTTAGCAAAGAAGTAAAAACATACTCTTTTGAAACTACAACGGATAAAACTTCTTATTCCATACTCTCAGAAGCGCGAGTTGAATAGACATTAGCGTTTTTAGAAAGATTACATAGCCCGGAGCAAATACGCTTCGGGCTTTTTGTTTGCCAAGTATGGTCTGGAGTTAACAGCATGATTGGAATAATGGAGGGATGAGCAACTCCACACTGCTAAACGGCTGTCCATACAATTATGATGCTATCACACGTCTTCCGGTCTCAAGCTATGCCCAATATGCAGTACATATTGCTGATGCTTCCTGGTGGGTAGGCAATAAGTTTACTGAGAAGGACATCAGTTATGATTTCAACGGAAACATCCGGAAATTGAAAAGTTATGACGCCAACGTGTTGCTGGCAGATGATTTAACCTAAACGTATAGCGGCAGCGACGTTCAAAACACTTCTATAAATAAATTGACCAATGTTGCCGACGAGGTCACAACTGGTGGTGGTGCACCTTTCTTCAGTGATGCAAGCAACAAAGCACTTGTCTATTACAATTATGATGCAAACGGAAGCCTTGCTATTATTCTAAACTCAACTATCCGGAATTTAGTTGACAATGTATTGAAATAACAGTAATTTCTAAACAGCTGGTTTTTGTAATTCGAGGTATGAAGTTTTTCTGTTTTTCTCAACTCCCCCCAGCAGAAGTTTTCTGATTTTATTTGCGTTGAATTCTTCTCGTCCCCTGAAATTTTAATTCTATTCTTTACGACAATGTGCTGGTGACGCATACAATGATATCAGTGATAAATTGTGCTAATGCACAGTAGCGAGCGCCAAAAACTATTTTCCGGGAATAATATTTCCGGATGACATTTTAATTTGTCGAATGGATCATATAGTGAAAATGTATAAATAAGCTTGTCAAATAGGTTATTCTTCCGGCGTAAAATTCCCGGAAGCCAAGCGCATATACTCACGTAAAGTTTATTACGACTTACCCGTGATACAGTGGTTTAGTTGCATGAATTGATTTAAGTCATACAAATGTAAGGGTCGACCAATATGGATACACTAAATTCACAAATAAGCAAAACGCTGGTACGTTGGCAGGAAAGGGAAAAGAACAGGAACCGTAATCTTCGCCTGATCAACGAAAAGCGCTTTTTTACAATTGATTCACCCGCCAGGGTAAGAAAGTTTCTGGCCAGAAGAGGTATTTCGCAGCTTGACGCTGAAGGGATAGTAAGTACAGCAAAAGGCGTACCTTCTTTAGTTGAGCCGGTCACTTCTCAGGGGGAAACCCTGAGTCTTGAAAGGATAATGGGGACAAACGATCTGGTGAGTGTTGCCTTTCTTGAAACAGGATTGGTGAAAGCAAAAACAGTGGGACGAATGTGGATTTGCGGGAATTCAGGCAACTTACTGGGTTACGGAACCGGCTTTCTCATTTCCCCCTCATTATTGCTGACCAATCATCATGTTTTACCGGATTTCGATACTGCCAAATATGCGAAAGTTGAATTTAACTATCAGTTGGATACAAGCAACAATCTCTTGCCCTCTGAAATGTTTCAACTTGATCCTGCTTCATTTTACTTTTCAGATGAAAGCCTGGATTTTGCATTGGTCGCTGTCATGCTTGAAAACACTAACAGGAAACTGCTTGCTGAATTAGGGTGGAATATGCTGTCGCCGGAAGAAGGGAAAACCATTATCTCACAATGGCTGAATATTATCCAACACCCCAATGGACTACCCAAACAAATTGGTTTGCGGGAGAATCAGCTTATTGATGTACTCGATGATCATCTGCATTACCGGACGGATACAGCCCCGGGCTCTTCCGGCGCTCCTGTATACAATGAGCGATGGGAAGTAGTCGCGCTGCATCATGCCGGAGTGGAGGCAAAGGATGCTTCCCAGAAAACGCTGTCAGTGACCGGGGGCATATGGAACCCAAATATGGGAGAAGATCAGATCAAATGGATTGCGAACGAAGGTGTACGTATCAGTTCGATCCTCAAGAAGCTGTCTTCCTTAACTTTTAATACTGCCCAAACAAAACTGCTGAATGAAATTTTTATTTCTGATGATTCAGGAACTTCAAACAATATGAGGACCACCATGGAAAATAAAAGCAACAAGCCAGCCTCATCCATCAATGAGGACGGGAGTATTACGTTTACTGTTCCTCTCTCGGTTACGTTCAAACTGGGAGATGCAGGTGTGAGCGCACCTCCGGTTGTTAATGTCCAGCTTCCGGCTGCTGCTGCAAGCAATGAACCCGCTCCGACAGCAGGAAATTCGGAAACAAGTGAATCGGCCATTCTCGGAAAAGCAAAAAAGGAATTTCTGCAGCGAAGGGATGTTCTTGGTGTGCGGATGGGCTATGTGTTCAGGAATGGCTGGATAACAAATGAAAGGGGCCTTGTTATAACTGTGTCTGGAAGGAAAACAATCCATGAGCTAAAAAAAGAAGGCTCGTCACCGCTTCCGGAAAAATTCATGGAGTATCCGGTTGAGGTAACCGGTCCGACATTCGAAGAAATTATAGCGCTTCATAAAGGTGGTGGCTCTTTGGAAGCTCTTTTTAACCCAACTTCAGTAACACCGGAAGAAATAAAATACGTTCCGCCTGACAACGTAAAACTTAGAAAGATAAAAGACACGATGCGGGTCATAGCACATGTAAGTCCAGAGCAGGGGTGGGAAAACCTGCAGGCATTTCTCTCAAAAACAAAACAAACCCTTACTGTAGCCATGTATGACTTCGGCGCAAAACACATTCTGAAAGTAATTGAAGATGCCAGTACAAAGTCATCATTCAAGGATATGACAATGGCAATCCAGCCCCGGGAAAGCCTTGGTGAGGGGACAAAAGCCAACGATATCACCGATGAAGCTGTTGTCCAGGATCTGCAGGACACGCTGGGTTCAAAGTTCCACAACGCCTGGGTGAAGATTGGACGGGTTAATGGGTGGGTGTCTTCGTCCTATCATATTAAAGTGGCAGTGCGGGACAGCAGTTCGATCTGGCTTTCCAGCGGCAACTGGCAATCGTCCAATCAACCGAATATTCCGGAACTAGAGGATCAGTCACAATCGTTCCTGCTGAAAAATTATAACAGAGAATGGCATGCAATAGTTGAGCACGACGGTATAGCTCAAGCGTATGAAACTTTTATCAAAAATGATTATGAACATAATGACGACGGAAACGGTGGCGAGGAAGCACTGAACGTTGATAACCTGAATTTCTTGGTCCCCAGGTTTGATGATGATTATGCTGAAGAAGCGGCCAAAGAGTATATATCATTTCCGCCGTTCGAGGAAGAAAGAGAATTCACTGTTACCCCGCTTTTAACGCCGGACAATTTTTATGATGAAGTAACCGACTTGGTGAACAGTGCGAAGCACGAACTGCTTATCCAGAACCAAACATTTAACGCACCGAAAGAAGGACATGATAAGTTGGAAGCCCTTGTTAATACAGTTTTAAAGAAACAGAAAAGCGGAGTTGACGTAAAGATCATATTCCGGGTACTTAACCCTTCTGACGCGAGGAAAAACCTTGAGGCACTTGTTGATATGGGATTCAACTCCAAGTCCATTAAACTGCAGAAAAACTGCCATACAAAGGGAGTGATCGTAGATGGAAAACGGGTAATGTTGGGCAGTCAAAACTGGTCAAATGACGGTGTCTCAGTCAACCGCGACGCCAGTCTTCTTTTTGATGATGAGCCGCTTGCCAAATACTTCAGGCAAATATTCTGCCATGATTGGGATAACCTTGCACATTACAGCATCGGAAAAGAAAAATCGTCAATGGAGTTGGCCGATGATCCGCACCATATTCCCGACGGAATGGAATTGCTGACATGGTCTGACGTTCGGGAAACTCTGTAGGGAGCTAAGGAATATCTCACTGTCAGAATAATTCGTATTCAAATAAAAACATGCGCCGCTGTTGCTTACGTTATATGGTAAGACGGCGGCGCTTATTTTTTTTACTGGCATTAAGTTGGTTAGAAGAAAAAAATGGTATCTGAATTTTTTTTCAAAGCGTAATTGCGTTTACGCTTCAAATTCACTGCATTTGTTGTTAACAAATACAGAGATTATTTTTTTTCTTGATTGTTCCTTAAGAATTTACTATTTTAACGCAAACGATTGCACAAATTCCGTGTTTTTACTGCTCCTTTGCAGGAAAGCCGCATCCAATCGCTTGTATGGTTCCTGGTGCTATTCGCATTTAAGCTCATTTATTGGTTCTGTTCGCATATTTGTTCTGGTTTAATCAAAAAAAATTTTTTCGGAATCAATGCAAACGATTGCATAATCCCGCAAAAATTACAAAACAAAAACTTTTATAGGATCACGTCTTAACACTATGTCATCTACGTTACAGGATATTGCAGAAAAAACCGGTTTCTCCGTTTCAACTGTGTCCCGGGTGCTCCATGACACTTCCAAAAAATACACTATCAGCAAAAAAACCCAGGATAAAATTAAACAGGTTGCCAAAGAATGCGGCTACCGGGTGAATGCTCTTGCCCGTGGTCTCCGTGTCCAAAAAACTAACGAAATCGGTGTCGTTGTCCCGGATATCTCCAACCCCTTCTTTTCCGCCGTTATTAAAAGTCTGGCAGGCGAACTGCGTAAAAAGGGATACAGCATTATTGTTTATGATTCGGACGAAGATATTGCCATCGAGCGGTCATCGGTTAAGAGTCTCCTTGAAAAACGCGTCGACGGGTTGATCCTTGCCTCTGTCGGTCAGGACTTTTCGCACATTCAAAAAATCCGTGACGCTGAAATACCTCTGGTCATGGTCGATCGCTGTTTTGAAGAGCTCGATGTTGACTCTATCAGCGTTGATAACGAAAAAGGTTCACTGCTTGCAGTCAATTATCTCATTAACGAGGGACATACCCGCATCGCATTTATCCAGGGTTTGCCGGGAACCTACGCAAACGAAACCCGCCTCCAAGGCTACAAGAGTGCACTGCAGAATGCCGGAATTGAGATTGATGAAAATTTAATAGTCGGCGATGACTTCCGTGAACTGAACGGTTACCTGAAGACTAAACTCCTGCTCAAACTTGCAACTCCGCCAACAGCAATCTTCACTGCCGGTGATCTGATTGCCTTGGGTACCCTGGAAGCATGTCGGGAAAACAACATTACTATACCCGGCGATCTTTCCCTGGTCACCTTCGATGATCCGATCTTCGCTTCCTATTTATCACCCGCGCTTTCCGCGGTTGAACAGCCAATCACCAAAATGGCTGAAATGGCGGTGGCAATTCTTTCCCGGCGGATGGTAAGTCCCTTTGATGAACAGATGAAGGTACTTCTGGAACCGAAACTGAACATTCGCAGCTCTGTTGCACGTATACAGCAGCAGCCGAGCCCCGTTAAAATCAAAAAATCCTTAAAAAAAGTTTAAACGAAGGAACCTCAGATGCACGTTATGATGCGACACCTAATTAAAAAGTTCACTACGGGTTTATTTATAACACTTATGGTTTCACTGTTGTGTTTTGCGGGAAACACCGGGAAAATATCGGGAAGAATAACCGATAAAAAAACAGGTGAGCCGGTTGTTGGTGCAACGGTATATATCAAAAACCTGAAACTTGGCGCTTCAACAGATGTGAATGGTGAATATTACATCTTAAATATTCCTCCCGGTGTATATACACTAACAATTTCCATGATCGGATACCGGACCGTAAGCAACAGCAACGTTACCGTTATCCTTGATCGCACAACCACGCAGAATATTGGCCTTGAAACAGTTTCGCTTGAGCAAAAAGAAGTTGTTATTGTCGCTGACCGCCCGGTGGTCGATAAAGATTTGACCGCAAGTGAGCAGGTGGTGACCGGTAAAATTTTGGAAAACGCGGGTCTGCGTTCCATTACCGACGTTCTCGTAACCCAGGCAGGAATATTCAGTGACAACTCGAGCCTTGCATGGCAGCGGGGTCAAACCAAAGGATATGTACGCGGAAGTTCAATGGTTCAGGCCGTATATATGGTAGATAATCTTTCTGTCAACAGCGGTTTGGTATCGGATAATTATTCCGGTTTTAACACATCCACAATTGAGCAGATATCCATACTCACCGGCGGATACAATGCTGAATATGGCGAAGGCCGCTCTGCCGTTGTAAATATCATTTCCAAAGATGCACCAGAAGGAATTCATGGAACACTGTTGGGACGTGTACGTCCGGCGGGCGTCTATCATTTCGGCAGAAATATGTACAGCAAGGATAACAACGATTATAAGAGTACCGGCATAGATTATTGGACAAAGCAGTCCAATGATCTTAATAGCATGTACTACCAAAAAAATCCTGATTCGCTGCTGAGTGCATGGCGGAAACAATCAACACCAAATGATGTTCTTGGTAAATATGCTGACAGGGCCGAATATGAATACGAAGGGACTCTGTTTGGACGCATCACAGAAGATCTGGGGTTTCTTGCCTCGGGACGTTTTAAGCAGGGTGTCGGCATATTTCCGCAGGCGATCCCTTACAATCCGGAATTCAATATTCAGGGATACGTAAGCTATAAATACTCACCCGCCTTGAAATTCAGGGTTGGCGGCTTCATTGGCGGCTATGAAAGCGCTGATTACACATCATCGAATTTCAACACGTCCGAGATGGGGCAGGAATCCGGGTGGCTTGCTCCTATGAGAGTTGATGAACAATATGCGCGCGCAAAATATAATCTTAAGGGCGCTGCTTACCGGCAGTGGCCCGAACTTCGCCGTTGGTCACAGTTGTATGCTAAAGCGACCCACGTTCTTAACGATGAAACATTCTATGAAGTAACTGCCAGCTATTTAAAAGACAATCTGGACCGTTCAGACCGGGATGGAGTTATTCCGGATTCTTCGTGGTTGCCCGATGTGGTTTCTATGATACCACGGTATACACTTCAGTCTTACTACCACACCTGGACAAAATATAATTCCGAGTCATATCAGCTTAAGGGTGATATAACCGATCAGATTACTAAAATACACAGCCTCAAAGCAGGTTTTACGTTCAAGACCTATGATTTTAATTACGAGAATTTTGCTTCTGCATCAAACACATCACGAACAAACGATATGAATGTTTTTGATGGAAAACCATATGAAGGAAATCTGTATCTGCAGGATAAAATTGAATTCCCGGGGCTGGTGGTTAACCTTGGTGTTCGCGGTGATTTTTTCAATCAGAACCGCAACGCCCCGAAAAATATGTACGATCCGCTGGCTTTCGAACTTGCCACGGCAGGACATGAAGCCGGAACTCCGTTGGGTATTCCAGGCACTCCGGAATTCGAACGAACGAAACTGCAAATTGCAATAGCACCCCGCGTGGGAATCTCCCACCCAATGAACGAGAATGCAGTTCTGCATTTTGTTTATGGTCATTTCTATCAGCGCCCATCATGGACAAAAATGTTTGGCTTCCCGTTCGTAAATTATACCAGCACCACCGACAGCATGTTAAATCCCTATGCAAAACAAATAACTTACATGGACGAGTGGCAGGGCTATTATGGCAATCCGGCTTTGGGATATGAGAGAACTATTCAATATGAATTGGGCGTCGATTACAATATCGCAGATATTCTGAAACTGGATCTGACCGGTTATTATAAAGATGCTTCCGCCGAATCCAATGTGGTTACCGGTGTCTATGCGGCAACATACAGTGCCACAAAGGCATTAATGGTAAGCAATGCCGGATACTCAGACGTTCGCGGAATTGAAACCAAATTGGATTCGCGGTTTGCGGGCTGGTTTAATTTTGGCTTGAGCCACGAAATCTACTGGTCGTTTGATGGTGAAGTGGGATACAGCAGGTTATATGAAACAGGTTCGCAAAGTGTTAATGTACCCAAAGGGTTGCGACAGGGGAAAGGTGCGTGGGGCGATTACCAGCGCATTAAAGGATGGGTCAGCATGAACGTCGGCAAAGACGAAGGGCCGGAAATTTGGGGTATCAAACCGTTAAGTGATCTCAATGTCTACGCGAATTTCTGGTGGAGGACCGGTGATGAATATACCTATCACGGACCGGGCGACATGTCCACAGAACCAAACAACATGAGATGGTTCAATTATTATCAGATTGATCTCAGGGTATCCAAGGCAATAGAACTCGCCGGACTGCAAACTGAGTTCAGCGTCACTATCAAGAACCTGCTTAACTCCAAATTTTTGCGGATGCTCTATGGCGATGATCTGATCAAATACCTGGAAAACCCCAATTTGCCGGACAGTGAACGCCTCCCGAAGACAACGGATTTTTCGGAACCTAATATATGGGAGTGGTACAGTTATGAAGTGCCCCCGCAACAAGTCTTTTTTCAACTGTCGATAAAATTTTAATAAAGGCCCAGGATTGAATATGAAAAAATACATTGCAGCACTGTTTTTGGTTTTGGTATTCTCAGACCTGATGTACTCACAGGTTATCTGGGGCAAGCAAACCTTAAAACGGGGAAAATTATGGGCAACCGTCTGGAACACTCTTCAATATGGCGATCCGACTGAGACGGAAAATGCTTTTCACACGCTTGACTACCCGGGTTATTCCAAATCAACCGATGTTAACGATGCATTGAATTATGCCGAAGCGGCCGGATATGCCATCTATGGTGTCCGCGATAATGTCGCATCATCATACACTATCAATTCACGCTTCTTTCCGTCAGGGCAGGATATTTTTCCGACTGAGGAGACGATGCTCACAAAAAATTACAACCTCAAGAACCCAGGATTGGCCGGTGAGGAAATTGTGACCGGTGGTCATCACGTTAACAGTTTGAATGTCGACATATCACGCAGAAGCATGGTGTGGAGCTATCCCGGGCTTAGTGATTTCATTATCCATGAAGTCACCATCACCAACAACGAATTATCAAATGTTGATTCATTGTTCTTCGGAATGAGATACGGGTTTCGCATAACACAACGTTCAGGAAGCCGCGGCGATGAAAAATACGCATGGGACCCGACGCAGAAAGTTTTTTACTTCTACGATCATCAGCGCTTTAGAACCGAAGACGAAGTGCCAATAGTATACAACTTTGGCGTTGGACCTTTGCGCGGTGACATTGGAGATGCAAGAGACATTTATCAGCAGGGAAGCCGCGAACACGAGCTTGATGCACCGGGTTACGTTTCCGTTGTTGTGCTCGATTCTGCCGGTGGAAATGTCTATCAAAATATCCTTGAGCATACAGGACAAGGCTTAACAGAAGGAGCACCAACCGTTGATCAGATGTTCATTCAGGGATCATCTTCGGCAGCACGCGTGAAAGAGGTTATGACGCATCAGCAACCACGGGTTTCCTGGGATTCCGCACGCGCACTTGGCGGTGAAGGCGGAAACAAGTATGAACGCCGTCCTGAATTTTTGGTTAGTGTCGGCCCCCTCTCTCTGACACCATTTGCATCGGTTAAAATAGTATATGCCGAGGTTATTGGCGAAATGGACCGGGCGAAAATTGTGGCCGGTGGAGTTGCCAACATTGATTTAATGGCCACTGCATCACGCGATTCCATGCTTGCTCATGTTCGCGCCGCACGTCACTTGTACGCAAACAACTATACCCCAGACGTCTATCCGCCCCCAACTCCAACGGATGGCGAAAACAGTCTTAAAGTGGCCACAGAACCAGGTCAGATCAGCGTTGCCTGGCCACCCATTGCATCAACCTATAAAGACCCGAAAACCGGTGTAAATGACTTGGCGGGATATCGTGTATATCGATCAACCTATTTCACTATCGGTCCTTGGGTGCTTGTAGCGGATATTAAAAAAGATTCTGCAGTTATTGAAAACGGATTGATTAAATACGTAGACAAAGGCTTGCCGTTTGGCGTTGGCAATTATTATTGTGTTACAAGCTATGATACGGAGAACAACGAAAGCGGTAAAGTGAATAACACTCGTTTTCCAGTATACCCGTTGCGTGGCCCTAATCAGCAATTTCCCAAAAACGTATTTGTTGTGCCCAATCCGTTCCGTCAGCACAGCAACCTTACCGGCAGCGGTGAGCGTTACCGGATGGAGTTCATTGGTATACCTGCAAAGTGTAAAATTAAAATTTATACCCTGACTGGAGATGTTGTCCAGGAGATTGAGCATGATGACGGCAGTGGCTCGGAAGCCTGGGGTAGCATTAAGCGGCTTGATTATCAGTTAAATAAATGGACACTTGGAATCGCCCCAGGAGTTTATCTGTACCGCGTCGAGTCCCGTGTAGCCGGACATGAAGGCGAATCATACATCGGTAAATTAGCAATTGTGAAGTAACGGAGAACCACCTCATGCATTATAGAATAAAAAAAGCAAAAACAATGCTCATGTGCCTTCTCTTGCTGACAGCCTTTGTCAATGCACAATCAGGGATTGAACCGTCAAAAATTGAGCGTGCAGGGCAATCGGGATGGCAGTTCCTGAAAATTAATGGTGACGCCAGGCAGGCTGCCATGGCAGGGGCATTCACGGCAATTTCAAATGGTGATGCCAATGCTGTGTTTGGCAATCCGGCAACACTTGCGGATGTGAAAAATATTAATGTGCAGATAGGCACTCTGCAATGGGTGGCCGATATCACGCATCAGTCCGCTGCGGTCGCCTATAATCTTGGATCGATTGGTGTTGTGGGAGCCAGTATTGCCCGGTTAGGCTATGGCGATATTCCTGAAACCATCAACGCTTCATTGGAAAGCGGTGGAACAGAGCCGGTTATTACCGGGAGAATGTTCACCGCCCACGATGTTGCAGCCGGTTTTTCGTTTGCCCGGAAGATAACAGACAATCTTTCGGTTGGTGGCAGTTTCCGATGGATGCAGGAACAAATAGCCGAGCTCTCCATGAATAACTGGTCGTTGGATTTTGGGACTATGTATTACACCGGGTTTAAAAGTTTGCGCATCGCCATCACTGCAAGAAACTTCGGGCCGGATTCGAGATTTGGCGGCTGGAGTGAAGAGTATCAAACGGAATCCGACAATGTCAGGATGCCGCTTGACGTCCGTGCAGGAATTGCGATGGATTTTCTGAATGAAGACGGCGGTCCGCATATGGTGACCGTGGTGTTTGAAGGCGATCATCCAAACGACGGAACCGAAAAATTCCATCTTGGTGTAAGCTATGCATTTAACGACATGTTCTTTTTGCGTGGCGGATATAAGTTTAACTATGATGTGCAGCGGTTCACTTTCGGCGCAGGTATTGCATACTCAATTGCCGGAGTTCCCAGCACAATCAACTACGCCTATGTCGATTTTGGAGAGCTGACACAGGTGCACATGTTCTCTCTGGGATTTTCATTTTGAATTTGAATGATGAAAACAGGGAAAAATTATAGAAACCCGGCCGTTAAGACGGGTAACAGGAGCATGCAACAACAAAGGCTTAGGCCCCAATTGTGAGACATGAATTAGCAAGTAAATCGAATTGACAAAAACAGTATTCGTAAAATCTGGTAAGAAATGAATATGAAAAAAAATGTAGTTGTGATCGGAAGTTACAACACGGACCTGACGATTAAGACAGATAGAATTCCACGTCCTGGTGAAACAATTATTGGCGGAACCTTTTCAGAAGGCGGCGGTGGCAAAGGTGCCAATCAGGCTGTGGCCGCTGCCCGCGCAGGTGCCTGTGTGAGCTTCATTGCACGGGTTGGCAACGACGCTCTTGGCAAAGAAGGGATTGACAGGTTAACAGCAGAAGGAATTGACACGCGCCATATATTCTACGATAATATGATTCCGACCGGAGTTGCGTTTATCGTGGTTGATGAGCGGGGTGAAAATAGCATTGTTGTCGCTTCCGGTGCAAATGCACGGTTAAGCATAAATGATGTGGAAAGCATGCACAAGGAGATTACCTCTGCCGGTGTGCTTCTGGTTCAATTGGAATCTCCGCTTGAAGCGATCCACCTGGCCATAAAGAAAGCGCATGATAATGGATCTGTTGTCATCTTGAATCCTGCGCCGGCACAGCAACTGGAGCCCGGTTTGCTGCTGGAAATTGACATCATTACGCCAAACAAGCTCGAAGCAGAGATGATGACAGGGATAAAAGTAACCGATGAAGAAAGTATGGTCGCCATCGTGAACAAATTTTTTGAATTTGGAATAAAAAACGTTTTGATCACCCTTGGTTCGAAAGGGGTTTTTGCCGGATTACCGGGAATAAGGGAACTCATTCCCGCGTATAAAATGAGCTCAGTTGACACAACCGGTGCGGGTGATGTTTTCAGCGGATCGCTGGCTGCATTTCTGGCCGAAGGAATGAGTATTGAGAAGGCTGCAAGAATGGCTATGGCATCGGCCTCCATCTCAGTTACCAGGGCAGGAGCCCAAAACTCGGCACCACGGCGGAGCGAGATAGAACAGTTTATTGCTGCATACGCGCCGTCAGAAATTTCTGTATTGCATTAACGTAATCATTCATAATTATTCATAATGGAGCTGCACATGGAAACTAAATACCAATCGCGAAAGAAAACAAACAATTTGTTTTTCCTGGTTCTTGTGAGCCTGGCTTTGTTTGCACAGGGAATATTTGCACAGGATGCAAAGAATATGACGCTGCTCGGAAACTACGGAAAGGGTGAGGGAGAATCCCTGGCACTTTTTGCTGCCGGGTCTGTGGTTTATTATGGTCTCGGAAATAAAATTCAGATAGCTTCTTTTTCAAATCCGGCATCCCCGGTTAAGGTTGGCAGTGTTACCGTTTCAGAAATCGTTCAATCGGTTGTACGTACGTCAATCAACGGAAACCAATACCTGGTTGCTACCGGCGGAAGTAAAATGTGGATCATCGATGTTAAAAACCCCACAACACCTTCTCTCGTATCCACCGTTGAAGTAGCTGCCGGTACTACTGCCGAAGGCATAGCAACGAGTGGAACGTATGCTTACGTTGCCGGCGGTGGTGCGGGATTCAAAGTTTATAACATCGCAACACCTGCTGCTCCTGTTCTTGTTTCTTCAATTGACAGTCTGGCTTATTGTGAAAACGTTATAATTTCAGGGCAGTATGCCTATATTGCAGCAGGGAGCAGAAGTCATATCGTTGATATTACCGATCCTGCAGCTCCTGTATATAGCGGCCGGATTGCAGCATACGGTGGATATCATCAGTATATCAACGTCAGATCCGGTTATGCCTATGTTTGTGATTATGATGCCGGGTTGGCAGTTGTTAATGTTACCAATCCTGCAAACCCGGTTAACGTAATGCAGGTGCAAAGCGGATACCGCACTTCCTGCATTATTTTTGATGGGAATTATGGTTATGTGGCTACCGGTGATTCAGGCATGGCAATTTATAATGTTGTTAATCCGGCAACACCGGTGTATGTATCGAAACTCAAAACAACCGGTCGTGCAAGCTTCCTGAGCTATGGTGCAATTTCCATTGGCGGTACACCAACAGGTCATATTTTTGTTTCAAACAGAAACCCGGCTCCCGGTATAAGTGCCATCAATGTATCCAATCCTGCTGTGCCTGCAACTTCCGCATTTCTTGCGGCAGCCGCATCGCCAACCGGAACTGCCTATACCCCTTTCTATTCAAATGGAAAGATCTACATTGCCTATGGAACGGCTGGGATGAGAATTGTTGATGTTTCATCACTTTCTGCACCGGCTCTGTTGTCAACCGTTGCACTTAACGGTGATTCACGCGGTGTAGTGGTAAAGGGCAATTATGCATTCGTTGCAGCCCGTGATACCGGAGTTCATGTAATTGATGTTACTGACGGAGCCAACCCGGTCCGGCTGAAGACAATCAAGACGTCACGTGCCCGTGGCATCGCCCTCAGCGGCAATTATGTTTATGTGGCTACAAGCGACAGTGGTCTTGTTGTTTTGAATATTACGAATCCTGCAAACCCGGTTTGGGTAAAGAGTGTAACCGGCATCGATGTAGAAAATGTAGCTGCTTCAGGCAATATTGTTGGAACCAGTTTTTACAGTTCAGCACGTTTTTATGATGTGACCAATCCTGAGAGCCCTGTTGAAAAAGGTAATACACCTTCATTCACAACCGGTAATGAAGGATTTGCAATCTCCGGAAATTACGCCTATGTGCCCGATGGAGACAGTTTAAAGATTTTCAGTATTGCCGATCCACTGAATCCTACACTTGTTTCAAAAATCAAAACCGGTGGCTATGGCTATACAGCAGCTGTATCCGGTGATTACTGTTACGTAGCCTCTGAAGCGACAGGTGTCCGTGCAATAAATATTTCCAATCCTGCAAGCCCGGTAGAAGCCGGTTATTATGATGGTGTGCCCCAGTCCAGAGGTGTTGCTGCTAACGGGAAATATGTTTTTGTTGCCGAGAAAACTGATGGCGTATCAATATACTCCAATGATCTTCTTTCTGCAGTCGGACACGATAACCCGACAGTTTCGAAATCAATTGCTCTCTTTCAGAATTATCCCAATCCGTTTAATCCATCAACAATTATCACATTTGAACTGAAAGAGAGAACATTTGTTTCGCTTGAAGTATTTAATGCTTTGGGTGAAAGAGTTGCAGTTTTGCTCAACAGCCAAATGCCGGCAGGAGCAAACAGTGTTGCGTTTAATGGTGTTTCACTTTCTACCGGAGTTTATATGTATCGTTTGCAGGCAGCAGGTGTCACCGTTTCCCGGAAAATGTTGCTCATCAAGTAATTAAAAGATTCGGGCCTGACAGGTTTATACGTTGCACTATTGACCCATTTCTCAGCGGCCCTAAGGCCTGTCAGGTTCCGATTTTATTTCGATGTTCTGGTTCGAAGAAGAGTTCAAAAAAATCAATTATTTATACATCTCAACAATGGAGATTTTATGATACAAAACAGGTTACGGTTCTCAGTTCTGTTTACGCTCCTAATGATGAGTTCATTATCTGCGCAGGTTCCTCTTTCCAACACACCGCCTGCATCAGGTGTTCTGGGTACAACTGATTTTGTAACTAATACCAATTATACCTCGCCAACCATTTCGACACTGGCAGAGCCGGCCGGTGTTGCAGTTGATCCCACAACGGGGAAATTATTCGTCGCAGACCGTGACAACCGCCGTGTGTTGCGTTTTAGTGCAACGGCAAAACTGATTAATGGTTCCTCCGCTGAGGCAGTGTTTGGCCAACCTGATTATACAACCCGGACCGCCAATACGGGTGGGATATCTGCATCCACAATGAATAATCCAAATGCATTGTATGTTGATGCGAATGGCCGCCTCTGGGTTGCAGACCGGGATAACCATCGTGTTCTGCGTTTTGATAATGCTTCAACAAAAACAAGTTCCTCAGCCGCGGATGGCGTTTTGGGTCAACCTGATTTTGTAACAAACACAGCTGGAACCACAGCAGCAAAAATGAGCGCCCCGGCAGGTGTTTTTGCAGATATGAATGGCCGCGTTTGGGTAGCAGACCGTGCAAACAACAGAATATTACGATTTGACGCTGCTGCAGCAAAATCCAATGGCGCTGTGGCCGATGGTGTGTTGGGGCAGGCTGATTTTACGACCGGAACAAGCGGAACTTCAGCCACCGCGATGAGTGCTCCCTGGGGATTGTGTCTCGATGCCAGTGGACGTCTTTGGGTTGCAGACCGTTCAAACAGTCGGGTTTTAAGATTTGACGATGCTGCCGCAAAAGCCAATGGCGCAGCTGCCGATGGTGTTTTGGGACAGAAAGCCTTTACAACTTCATCTTTTACTACTTCACAGTCCGGACTCGGTGAACCACGTGGAGTTGCCGTTGATGCATCTGGAAGATTGTATGTTGCAGATGAAGGCAACTCACGGATCATAGTCTATGAAAAGGCTGCTGCAAAGGCAAATGGTGCTGATGCGGACTTTATCGTTGGACAGAAGGATTTCAATTCCGCTGAAGCTCCAAATCCACCAACAGCTACTAGTCTGGCATATGCGTTATCGCTTTTTATTGATAACGCCACTAACCAGGTTTGGGTGCCCGATCTTGGCAATCACCGCGTTTTACGTTTCGATATTGGGCCTCCGGTGGCAGTCGGTGTTCTTGGCACAACCGATTTTGTAACAAACACAAATTATACATCTCCAACGATCTCTACCCTGGCAGAACCCGCAGGAGTGGCTGTTGATCCTACTACAGGAAAGCTGTTTGTTGCCGATCGCGACAACCGTCGTGTATTGCGCTTCAGTGCAACGGCAAAACTGAATAACGGAGCATCTGCAGAAGCAGTTTTCGGTCAGCCGGATTTTGCAACCCGCACTGCAAACACGGGCGGCATTTCAGCTTCAACCATGAACAATCCTAATGCGGTGTATGTTGATGGCAGCGGCCGCCTTTGGGTAGCAGACCGGGATAATAATCGCATATTGCGATTTGACGGCGCTTCCGCAAAAGCAAGTTCTTCGGCAGCAGATGCTGTGCTGGGTCAGCCTGATTTCGCGACCAACTCCACAGGAACAACTCCCGGAAAAATGAATGCACCTGCGGGAGTTTTTGCCGATATGAATGGCACAGTATGGGTTGCAGACCGGGTCAATAACCGGGTGCTGCGATTTGACGGAGCCGCCAAAAAAGCAAATGGCGCGGCAGCTAACGGTGTTTTGGGCCAATCTGATTTTACTACGGGCACCAGTGGAACTTCAGCTTCGTCAATGAGCGCTCCCTGGGGTGTTTATCTTGACGGCAGCGGTCATCTTTGGGTCGCAGACCGCTCCAACAGCCGCGTTTTGCGATTCGATAATGCAGCCAAGAAAGCAAATGGTGCTGCTGCTGATGGCGTCCTTGGACAGACATCGTTTACGTCATCAGCTTATGCAACCTCACAAGCTGGTCTCGGTGAGCCTCGTGGAGTTGCAGTTGATGCGTCAGGCAGATTATTCGTGGCGGATGAGGGGAATACGCGCATAATGGTCTATGACAATGCAGCGGCAAAAGTAAATGGTGCTAATGCAGATTATGTTATAGGTCAAACCAGTTTCACTTCAGGTGATGCACCGAATCCTCCGACAGCAACAAGCCTGGCATATGCTTTGTCATTATTTATTGACTATGCAGCTAACCAGATATGGATTCCTGATCTTGGCAACCACCGTGTATTACGGCTAAACGGTTTCCCGGTAACGGTAACAGCTCCGGCCGCTCCGCAAAATCTTCTCGCGGTACAAGGCAGCGCGCAGGTAACACTGTCTTGGAGCAAAAATAGCGACATAAACTTCTATTGCTACAAGATCTATGGCGGCACCACGGCAAGCCCAACCACTCTTATCGGTTCAACCACCGGTGGAATTGCCGATACATCTATTATAGTGAAAGGTCTCACAGCCGGAGTTAAATATTATTTCCGTATGACAGCGGTTAATATGTCTTTATTGGAGAGCACCTACAGCAATGAAGTGAATGCCACACCAATCACTGGTATACTGCCAGATAGCAAAGGGAATGCTCTTCCGGCCGATTTTATGTTGGCACAGAATTATCCAAACCCATTCAATCCGTCGACAACCATCAGATTTGGTTTGCCGGCTGCGAGCGAAGTTTCGTTGAAAATATTTGATGTGCTTGGAAGGGAAGTGGCAACATTGATAAACCATGAATTATCCGCAGGATATTATGACTATCAGTGGAATGCCGCAGACATGACAAGTGGAATTTATATCTATCGCTTAACAGCAACTTCATCCTCTGAAAACGGCAAGCGGCAGTTTACTCAGGTCAGGAAGTTCATTTTGGAAAAATAAAAGTAAAGTACTAACAGAAATCCTTGAAAGGTTTTGTGCGCCACGGCGTATTCTGTGCCCAGTATACACATGGTTGGCAAACCTTTCAGGGATCTGATTATTTATCATAAAAATTTAATAACTTATACCAAAAACAATGTATTATTTAAAATCATTCTGTTTGCTCTCGCTCTTCCTGGTAACAATGCAGGTTTCCGTCTTTTCTCAGACACGGCACCAGCAAAAAGTATTGGCATCACCGTCGTCAAGCAACTTCTCATATCCTCAGTCTCTTTTTGTAGATTCTCCGAGTGGACAAATATGGGTAACGGATTTCTCAAATAACCGGGTTTTGCGTTTTGATGTATCCACGTTGGCCTCAGTGGATAAAACTCATGGTACGGTTCTTCCGGGAGATTTCTTTCTAGGCCAGAATTATCCTAATCCGTTCAATCCGGCAACCTCGATTTCGTTTTCAGTGAAGAAAACGTCCCGCGCGTCATTGGTGGTTTATAATTTACTCGGACAACATATAGCAACACTGTTCAACGATGTTGCAACGGCGAATACGGTATATTCTATTGCGTTCAATGCGAATAATTTGCCCGGTGGAATTTATTTCTATAGCCTGCATACCGCAAACGGCAATGCAGTTAAAAAAATGTGTTTGTTGAAATAATCTTAAAATGATAAGAAATATATTGTTATGATCTTGCGTTTAAAAATCTGTTTTTCTGCTTTGGTGCTCTTCGTATCAATCAATGCTCAGACTCCACTGTTTAATAATATGCCTGCAACCGGAGTCTTGGGTCAATCATCATTCACTTCTAACTTGTCCGGGACAAATGCAGCGTCCTTTAATTCGCCGTCCGGTGTGGCGGTCGATCCCACTACAGGTAAATTGTTCGTTGTTGACCGCTATAATAACCGGGTGTTGCGCTGGAGTTCATCAGATAAAATGGTCAACGGATCATCTGCGGAAGCAGTGTTCGGTCAACCGGATTTTAACACGGTTAGCACCGGTTTGTCGGCCTCCAAATTTAACGACCCGCTGAGGGCATTTGTGGATGCAACAGGAAGCCTTTGGGTTAGCGATTACCTTAACAACAGAGTTTTAAGATTTGACAATGCATCTTCCAAACCGTCAGGCGCTTCGGCTGATGCTGTTTTGGGCCAGCTTGGCTTCACTTCAAGCGGCAGTGGAACTTCCGCGAGCAGAATGTATGGACCTGTTGGAGTTTTTGTTTCTGCAGGAGGAACACTCTGGGTGACTGACAGACTGAATCACAGAGTGCTGCGCTTCAGTAAGGTATCATCACTGGCTAATGGGGCAAGTGCCGATGGCGTATTGGGGCAACCAAATTTTACTACAGGAACCAGCGGCCTTTCCGCTGTTAAACTAAACCGGCCAATGGGCGTTTATGTTGATGCCGCCGATCACCTCTGGGTATGTGAAGATGATAATAACCGGGTTTTACGTTTTGACTCGGCGTCTGTTAAAGCAATTGGCGCCCCGGCAGATGGTGTTCTGGGCCAACCCGATTTCACCACCGGTTTGAAAAGCTATTCACGCAATGGAGTGAGCAACCTGCGTGGTGTGTCCGGTGATGCAGCCGGCAGACTATACCTTGTTGATGAATCGAATAACCGAATCATGGTGTTCAATCATGCTGCCGATTTGCCAAATGGTGCCTATGCTGATTATGTTTTTGGCCAGGCTGATTTTGGCAGTGATCCCATAATTCAGCAGGAGATTTATGATCCATCCACGCTGAACTATTTGTTTTTTATGCCGCGTGTAACCTCTGCGGTGATCGACGGGAAATATCCATTGATAATTACACTGCATGGCATTGGTGATGGCGGGACTGATCTTTGGAAAGTGAAACATGAAGGACTTCCGAAAATTCTGGATGGGAAAAATACATTTCCTTTCATAGTCGTTTCTCCGCAATGCCCGGCAACCACCGAATGGTATTATGATGACGGTGTTCAGGCAAAGGTTAATGCATTAATTGACAGCCTTATTACACGATATCCAATTGATACAACCCGGATCTATTTAACCGGACTCAGTATGGGGGCCATCGGGACACTGGATATGGCTATTCGCTACCCTAACCGTTTTGCGGCGCTTATACCGGCAGCTTTTCGCATTGAGACCGGATGGGACTTGTGCAAAATTAAAGACATTCCCATGTGGGCATTCCACGGGGAAAAAGATGATATCATTCCATTGTCCAATGCGCAGAGCGTTATCAATACGCTTATCCGCTGTGGCGGAAATCCTAAATTCACTACGTACCCTGATTTGTATCATGATTGCTGGACAAGGACTTATGATAATCCGGCTATATATGATTGGCTCCTGACAAATAAAAAACAGAAATAATGCGGTCAGGCAAAAACGTGCCAAGACAAAAAGAAGATTGTTAATTCATAATCCATCATAGTTCAAATGTGTTTATTATAAATCGGTGAAAGCAATTAAAAAGAAAAAATATTCGCTCTATTCCAAAAAGGAATTAGGGCAGATACAACTCCTGTTTCCGGTAATTCTGTTAGTGACGGTTCTGTCACTGGCACCGTTATTGCGCGGAATCTATCTTGGCTTTACGGACTATCGCCTGGGTGATCCGATTTCGTTCAATGGATTTGATAACTATGTTCAGTTGTTCAAAGATGAATATTTCTGGAGTTCATTCCGCATTGGTATGGTTTGGACTTTTGTTGTTACTGCATTACAGGTGATCCTGGGTTTGGTGCTTGCACTACTCCTCAATTCAAAAATCCGGTTTGCATCGTTCTACACCATACTCATATTGATCCCGTGGGCTACACCTCCCATCATCCGCGGCATTTTATGGCGTCAGATGTATGAACCAAATACCGGTGCGATAAACATATTGCTTACCAATGCCGGACTTATTCATGCACCTATAAACTGGCTCTCCAGTTTTGAATACGTAATTCCCGCAGTTATTGTAGCCGGCGTTTGGGGCGAGATATCCAAATCAGCCATATTTCTTTTGGCTGGTCTGCAGACCATTTCAAATGATCTCTATGAAGCAAGCAAAATTGACGGTGCGGGGATATGGGATCAGTTCTGGCATATAACCATTCCCAATTTGAAACCGGTGCTGGCTGCGATAATCTCTCTCACGTTTATGTGGAATTTCAATACGTTTGGCATCATATGGGTGCTTACGCAGGGTGGCCCCGGCGGGATGACCAGGCTGCCCATGCTTGCTGCATATGAAGAGGGCTTCAGGTATGGCTATATCGGTTATGCGGCGGCAATTGGAAATGTCATGGTGATCATTCTATCGCTGATGCTCTTTATGTACATCCGCGTACAGTTCCGTGAAAGGAATGAATCATGAATAACATGAGTACGTTCTCGAAAACTGTCATACACGGACTGATCATCCTGTTCATAATATTTTTATTGTTCCCTTTTGTTTGGGTTGTGGCCAGTTCGCTGAAATCAACACAGGAAATTAATTCCGGACTGCCGACCATCTTTCCGCAGCACATTTCTTTCGATCACTATCTGTCAGTTATCAAAGGGCAGCAAATATTCCGGAGTATGTGGAACAGTTTTATTGTCGGGGTTGCCTCAACCATTCTTGTTGTTTTGATAGCGGTTCCATCAGCGTATGCTATGGTCCGTTATAAATCCATGATAAATAATGTCATCCTCGGATGGATCCTTGTCTCCCAGATTTTCCCGGTTATTCTTGTTATGATTCCGCTCTATGTGATGTTGAGGTATGCAGGATTGACCGATTCGCTCACCGGATTGACACTGGTTTATGTGGTGTGGTCATTGCCTTTTGTTTTATGGATCATGCACGGTTATGTGAAGAGTATTCCCATGGAGTTGGAAGAAGCAGCATTGCTTGACGGTGCCACCAGAGGTCAGGTGATCTTTAAAGTATTAATGCCCCTGCTGCTTCCCGCAATTGGCGCATCGGCGTTGTTCGCTTTTATTTCCGCATGGAATGAATTTTTCTTTGCTCTCGTATTGATGAAGAGTCCAACTTTGGCAACCCTGCAGGTTGAACTGGCGCGATATACCGGAATGGACGGACAGGCTCGGACGGGTCCCCTCGCTGCGGCCAGTGTTATAGCTACCTTGCCGTCAGTTATTATGTTTATTGTCATGCGTAAATGGCTTACTACAGGAATGGTTTCAGGAGCGATGAAAGGATAATGAAGATTAAAATACTCGCAATACTATTGCTCTTAATTGGCTTTGTAGTGCTCTTTTGGTTCACCCGGACAAAAACGACTCCACAGAATCGTCCGTTGCGGTTTGTCAGCCTCGCGTGGCAGGAACAATCAATAGCAACAAACCGGTCAATTGTTAATGAATGGAATACTGCGCATCCGGATATTCCGGTTGAATATATACAGGGGACGTGGAACTCCGCTCACGATTATCTGGTAACAACATTTGAAACGGGCGATGTCCCGGATATTTTCCATTATGAATCATCAGTAATAATTGACTATGCAATGCGCGGGTATCTTACTGATCTGGCCCCATATATTTCGCCGGAAATGCATAAAGACATTCTTGATGTGGCGTGGTCAACTGTGACCCGCCCCAATGGTGAAGTATGCGGCATTCCCTTTCTTGTTGAATCTCTCGTTGTTTTATACAATAAAACGCTTTTTGAAAAGGAAGGTATTGTCCCCCCAACAATTGAACATCCCTGGACATGGGATGATTTGCAGGAAGCAGCCCGCAAACTGACAAAGGACAACAATGGTGATGGCGTTACCGATCAATATGGAGCCGGGTTTGGTTTGCGTAATTCTGCAAACATTATCATGAACACATCAATCAGCTTTGGCGGATCCTATTTCAAAAAGGAAAACAATGAATTTGTTGTCAAGGTTAACGATGAAGAGAAAAAACTGTTGCAAACCATCGTTGACATGCTCTATAAAGACAAATCAGCCACCCCATCAGGTATAGGCGAAACCGGTGCAGGTATGATCCCTTCATTCTTCAGCGGGAAATTTGCCATGCTTATTGGAATTGGTGCATGGGGTCGTCAGCAGGTGGTAGAGAGTTCACCCAAAGGCTTCCGGTGGGGGGTAATGCCGCCACTGAAAGCTAAAACGCAAACGTATGGTGCAAGCACGCAAACACTGAGTGTGCCAAAAAAATCAACCCGGGCAAAAGAAGCAATGATGTTTATCGATTTCATGTTAAATTCCAAAAACACGGCGCGCCTGGCATTGAACGACTGGATGATCCCGGCGCGAAAATCCTGCCTGGCTATGCCTGAGTTTTGTGACACGACCGGCGGCTGGGACATAACCTGCTCTTCCGTGGCAACACTTGGCGTTGGACCCTGGTTGGGAGCGCCCGGTTATGTCGAATGGAAAAGCCGAGTGGCAAATCCTGTCCTACAGGAGCTGTTTGCCGGCCGGATGTCGGTTTCTGAAGCAGCGCAGCGTATCGAACACGAAAGCAATATCGTTTTATCCCGTTACAAAAAAAGAGGCCAGGCATGGTAATTTCACTGCAGGACCGCGCACGCGGTGCCTTCATGGGGCTTGCAGTCGGAGATGCTCTTGGCAGCCCGACGGAAGGGAAAACCCCTGAATACATTAAAGAGCGCTGGGGAAGGGTAACTGATTTCCTGACCGAAGAACAAGGCGGGAGTGATGATACAGAGTATGCATTGTTCAGCTCCAAACTGTTGCTGGAACATAAAGAACTTTTAACCGCTGACATTGTAGCCGATGCATATCGCAGAGATATTGTGAATGCAGAGAACTCCTATAAGGGAGCAGGTTTCAGCGAGATCATTGCAATTACGAATTTGTCTCGGGGATTGCAGCCTCCCGCGTCGGGAATGCATTTGCATAGTTGGAGTGACGGTCTGGCAATGCGTGTTGCACCATACGGCATTGGCTGTGCCGGCAATCCACAACTTGCAGCACGCCTGGCAAACGAAGACGGCATAGTTGCAAATTCAGGTGAAGGCGTATATGCGGGTCAGGCAGTAGCCGCTGCAGTTGCCGTCGCGATGACTGGTGCCGATTTAGATAAGATCGTTCAGGCGGCCATGTCTGTCGTCCCTGAGAATTCCTGGACTTCATCCGCAATAAGGCGTGGTGCTGCTATTGGGGCTGCATCAACCGATGTGTGGAGCTCGTTGCCGCAGCTACACAAGTCTCTTGTATGCTCATATTATTTCTGGCCGGATGTTGCCCCCGAAGCAGTTGGACTCGCATTCGGCATTATTGCGTCTGCACGCGGAAAATTTGAAGATGCAGTTGCAGGCGCAGTGAATATTGGCCGCGACACCGATACAATTGCAGCAATCGCGGGTACCGTTTGTGGTGCTTTACAGGGAATTCAGATAATTCCTGAACATTGGACTAACCGAATAGCCATCTCCCCGGGCAAATGTATAAAAACAGTCAGAGGTATGCATATTATTACTGTTGCAGATGAATTGGCTCAACTCGCACAATCATGGAGTAAAAGCAAATGAACAATGTACGACAACGTGCACGTAATGCCATGATCGGTCTTGCAATAGGTGATGCTTTGAGTTGGACTGCTATGTTCCACCGGAGCTTTCTCCTTCCGCCATGGACAAGAAGAATGCGGCGTGAGATTGATGCTTCGGCGGAAGCAACCAACGTAATTGTCACACCGATGCCGTTCTCACTAAACCGCCCGGCAAAGCATTTTAATATTTCACCCACAGATAAAACTGAATGGGCTGCCTTTACCGCTGAAATTCTTTTAGATAGTAAAGATGAATCCTTTAAACAGGCAGTGCTTGACGCATGGGCACAGCTTGCTGCATCGGCTGATCCCGTGCGGGGAAGTGTAGCTACTCAGGCAGCATTGCATAATATTAGAAATGGAATGAGCTCACCGCGTTCAGGCAAAGAGAATCCTCATTATTTCGATGACGGCGCAATGACACGTGCAGTGCCCATCGGAGTTTATTGTGCCGGTCAGCCTGAACGCGCAGCTTTTCTTGCTGAAACCGATGCATCTGTTTCAAACAGCGAAGACGGCGTGTGGGCTGCCCAGGCAATGGCGGTGGCAATCAGTTTGGTTTGCGCCGGCGAAAACATTACCGAAGCAATTAAAAATGCCTGCCGGTATCTTCCGGAATCATCATGGGTTCGTCGTGTGGTTAACGAAGCAGTTACCATCTCTCAGCAGGGCGGATCAGTTTTTTCCCTTATTCCGCTTCTGCATGACAATATAGTTAACCGCGAATACAGTTATGGCAATGTTGCTCCCGAAACGCTTGCCCTCACGTTTGTTATTGGACAACTATGCGGAAATAATTTTGAGACGGCAGTCATGACCGCCTCTTGTTTTGCAAAAAGTGGCGAAACACTTCCGGCGATGGTTGGTGCTTTAACCGGCGCACAACATGAAACTGTTATTGCCGGCGACGTATGGTTACAGGCTATAACCTCATTGCAGGGAATCTGTATCCCGTCTCTGGCAGGAAAGAATTTTATCAGTCTAACTGAACAATTGGCTAACAAGGCAGATCAAAAATTATGACAGCAAAAATTTCCTGGTTGGGAATCCCTGACCGCATTAAGCATGAACTGAATCAGAGCGAAGAAGAAGGACACGATGTTCTCGTTTTGCGCGATGAATGGAATAAAATTGAATCGCTGGATCAAAGCACACAAAAATTTAAGGAAGAGGCCGAAACTTTTTACGGAAAGCTCGAAGCGCTGCAATCAGGTGCACTCAACAATCAACGGGAGCCGTCAGATTGGAATGGAATACTTGAACAATCAGCATTTGGGGAGGACCCTGTTCCTTCATTTACTGCGGCATATGTTGAAGATAGAATATTAGGTGGTTGGCTTGGGCGGAGTGCCGGCTGCCTGCTTGGCAAACCAGTTGAAAAGACACCACGCCCCGGAATTAAGGAATTGCTCACATCCAACAACACCTGGCCACTTTCTGCGTATATAACTGAAAACGAGATACCCGGAGAGTTGCTAAAAAAATACCCATGGAACAGACACAGCGGCAGGGAAAGCTTAAAAGAAAATATTATCTGTATGCCGGAAGATGATGACATGAATTATCCGATGATCAACTTATCGGTTATGGAGCAATTTGGAACAGGATTCACCACACAGGACGTCATCGCACAATGGATGAGTATGTTGCCTGTGCTCTCTACCTTTACCGCCGAGAGAGTTGCTTATGTCAATCATCTTAATGGTCTGCAGCCACCTGAGACGGCAACGGTGAGAAATCCTTATCGTGAATGGATCGGGGCGCAAATCCGTGCCGATCTGTGGGGCTGGATATCACCGGCGCAACCTTCGGCTGCCGCTCAATTTGCCTGGCGGGACGCCCGGTTAAGCCATGTCCGTAACGGTATTTATGGCGAAATATTTTTCGCAGCCGCAATTGCGGCAGCATTTAAATATGAGCGCATGACTGACGTATTGGCTGAAGCGTTGACATATATTCCTTCTCAGTCAAAATTTGCGGATGCAGTCAATTTTGTTTTCTCGCTGCCGGTGCGTGAACAATTATGGGATGATACCGTAGATATATTATATAATGAGTTTGGTAAATACCACTGGGTTCACACAATTAATAACGCCGCCCTTGCAATTGCAGCACTGCTTTCCTCGAATGGTGATTTTGAAAAGGGGATATGCAATGTGGTGATGGGTGGTTGGGATACGGACAGCAACGGTGCAACGGTGGGATCCGTGTTGGGAACAATGCTTGGCGCCAAAAAGCTCCCCGCAAAATGGATTGCACCACTTAACAATAAGATACGAAGCAGCCTTTCCGGTTACGATAACTCGCTGCTTAGCGATCTTGCACATAGAACAGCAACGATTGCAAAATATAAAACATTATAATTGAAAGTAGATTATGCTCTCACGAAGTGAACTTATACAAAATAAAACGTTATTGCAGGATCGCGCATGTGCATGCCTGGTAGGACATGCAATAGGAGATTCATTCGGCGATATCGCGCGCTCCCCGGATTACCATTTACAATATGGTGTTACAACTGATTTTACCGATAAACCCGCCCCCGGTACGGACGACACCGAATTTGCTTTGATGACCGCTCAAACGCTTATCAAAGCAAAGGGTAATCTGACTGATGCCGATGTTCTTGCCGCATGGAATGCCCACGTGGTACCGCTATCTGAATTGAAACGCGGCGGCGCCAGTGAACGTGAAGCTGCTGCAAATATCCGCCGTGGCATTTTACCGCCACTTTCTGGTATCTATAATTCACACTATATGAGTGATGGCGCTGCCATGCGTGTAACGCCAATTGGTATTGCCTGTGCGGGTGACCCGGAACGTGCGAAACATTTGGCAGACATTGAATCTCGTATCAGCCATTCGCGTGACGGCCTTTGGGGTGCGCAGGCTGTTGCTGCAAGCATAGCCGTGGCAATGGCGGGTGCTTCGATTGATGAAATATTCAATACAGCAATTGATGCAACGCCGGCAGATTCCTGGATGCGGTTTGCCTTTTTGAAGGCGGAGAAAGTTATTCAGGACAATCCAACATTTGAAGAAGCCTGGAAACCTCTGCACGATGCATTGTGGACGGAATATAAATCGGTTTCGCCCGAAGCCATTCCGGCGGCATTGGCAATACTGAAATTAACAAATGGGGATTTTAAACGCGGGATTATTTACAGCGGAAACTACGGCAGAGACGCCGATACGATATCTGCAATAGTCGGTGCGATAAGTGGCGCGATGAACGGGATGAACAGTATCCCCACGGCATGGATAGACAAAGTCCGGTATACTACCGGTGTTTGTCTTCCATTTACAAAAGGCATGGATCTATATGAAGTTGCCGCCGATCTTGCAAAGTTAATAATCTAAGGCGCACCACTTGTTACCAATGAATGAAAGTTACTGGTTTTGGATTCTGTTCTCTGTAATAGTCGTTTGCTTATTGGCTCTTGATATATATGTAACTGACCATAGGAAGGGGAAAATCGGGATCAAAACCAGCCTCGTCTGGAGCGCGATCTGGATATCGGCAGCATTATGTTTCAATGTGTTCATCTATTTCCTTCCCGGGAGCGGAAAAGAAAAAGGCATTGAATTTTTCACCGGTTTTATACTGGAGAAATCGCTCTCCGTTGATAATCTTTTTGTCTTTTTCATGATTTTTAACATGATGGACATAAAAAGCGAAAATCAGCCGCATGTTCTTAAATGGGGAATCATCGGCGCGATTGTTATGAGAGTGTTGTTCATTCTTTTTGGCGTCATGCTTTTAAGCTATTTCCATTTTGTGATTTACCTCTTTGGAGTTATTCTTTTTGTTGCTGCCTGGAAAATGGCTTTTGGAAATGATTCTCCCGGTAATCCGGACGACAATCCGATAATTAAATTTATCAGCCGGCATTTTAATATCCTTAATGGATATACCGGCAAGAGGTTTTTTGTGCGACAGGGCGGAAAATTATATTTTTCGCATTTGCTGATAACCTTAATTTTCATTGAGTCCGCCGATCTGGTGTTTGCTCTTGATTCAATCCCAGCAATAATAGCGATTTCAAAAGACCCATTTATTATTATTACCTCGAATATATTTGCTATAATGGGCCTGCGAGCACTTTATTTTGCGCTGGCAGGATTTGCAGACCTGTTCACGTATTTAAAATATGGTATTTCGGTAATATTGTTTTATGTTGGTTGTAAGATGATTGTCACGGATTTTGTTCATATCCCGGCAGTGGTTTCACTTGTGGTCATATCCGCCGGAATGATAATCTCGATCGCATTGTCTGTTTGCCTGAATGCGCGTCATGCAAAAGCAGATAAAGCGGCCAAAACAAGTAAAATAGAACTGGCTTGAGGATATTTCTATGTGGAAGACAAATTTGGTTGTGGCCCTGTTTACCGCTTGCACTATGATGCTTTCGGCAAGTACCATTATAAAATCGGAAATGAATTCAGAACATCTGAAACGTGCTTTGAAGTACAACGTGTTTCTGCCCGATGGATATGATTCTTCATCAGCGAAATATCCGGTTCTGTATTTGCTGCATGGAAATGGGGACAACGAGAATGCGTGGTCAGTCATCTATAGGGTTTTGGATTCTCTCATAAGCAATAAAAAAATACCTCCGGTCATTGCAGTCACTCCTTCCGGGGCAAGAGGCTGGTGGGTTAATTCATCCGATAAATACGAGTCTGCAGTTATAAATGAGCTGATCCCACATATCGATTCAACATGTAAGACCATAAAAAGCCGTGAAAGCAGAATGGTATTTGGCTATTCAATGGGTGGGTTCGGTGCCTTGCGGTATGGATTGGTATATTCGGATTTGTTTTCTGCCTGTGCCATTTTCAGCCCCGCGCTTTATAGTGAAGCACCACCGGAAAACTCCAGCGCACGCACAACCGGTGCATTTGGCCTTCCATTTAGTCTTTCGATCTGGGATTCACTTAACTATCCGGCATCTATTAAAACTTTTCTCTCGAAGCAATATAAAGAGTTCTTTTTTATTGGAGCGGGGGATGATGATTGGAATAATCCTGAAGGCAGGAAGTACAATATAGAGTTTCAGTCTTTGCTTCTTTATGAAACGCTTCACAAGGAGTTGGGGCTTCCCGGTGAACTGCGCATCATAAACGGAGATCATTCATGGAAAGTCTGGTCCCCGCTATTTACCGAAGCAATTCAGCTTATGATGAAATACCGGGAACAGACTTTACACTAATTATTTTTGTTACTTTTTAACCTGGAAGACGGAATCAATCACGGTTCCGTCAACCCACTTAACAACCGCAACAACTTTCTTTCTGTTTACTTTTGGCTTGGCCGGCTCACCGCAGATTTCTGTCACTTCATCTTTCAACTGTTTAATGGTCTTGATGGGAAGCGAAGAGTCTTTCAGCGCTTTCAGCAGATCTTTTCTCTTGGGGTTAATGACAATCCCGCGTTCGGTAATAACCACGTCAATCAATTCGCCGGGCCCGCACAAAGTGGTAACTTCATCAATGATCACAGGTATCCGGTTTCTGAAAGAGGGTACAGCAAGAATGGTGCATTTTGAGTAAAGGCAATTTTGCCAGCCGCCTATGCCATGCAACAAATACCCGTCAGAATGGCTTACTACATTTGCATTGAAATTCACATCTATTTCGGTGGCACCCAGCACCGCTGCATCAACAATGGAGGCAAAATTTCCTTTGCCGTGAAAATTGTAGCTGGTGAAAGGACTCGTATTTACATGATTTGGATTCTCGCGCATACTCCGCACGCCGTCAAGATCGAAAGTCTGCCCATCAAGTATATAATCAGTTAATCCTTCCTCTAACAGCTGAACAAGGTATTTTGTGCTTCCGCCTCTCACGAAACGCGCTTTAACACCTTTCGCGATCATTCTCTCTTTTAAATACTGAATAAAAGCCAGATTGATTCCGCCGGCACCGGCCTGGAATGAAAAGCCATTTTTCATAATCCCGGAATCTTCCATGAATTGTGCAATATATTCCGCCGTTAAGAGCCGGTCTGGTGATTTTGTCATTTCAGTTGTGCCGGAAACAATTTTGGAAGAGTCGCCAAGCGAATCAACCTGAACAACATAATCAACATTGTTGCCCTGGATTTGCCAGGGAATGCAGGGGAAAGGAACAAGATTATCGGTTACCACGATCACTTTATCTGCATATTCGGAATCAACAAGCGAAAAACCTATCAACCCTGAAGCGGATTTTCCATTCACGCCGTTCGCGTTGCCAAATGGATCTGCCGTGGGGGCCGCTATTACTGCCAAATCAATATGCACTTCCCCGTCCTGCACGGCCTGATATCTTCCGCCATGCGAACGAAGCACCCCGACCCCTTTCATTTTTCCTTCAGTTGTATATTTCCCCAACGGGCCATTCATGCTTCCTTCAATATGATGGATGGTGCCGTCATCCAGATATTTAATCAAATATTCCTGCACGGGAAACGAAGCGCTGGGGAACCAGCGTATATTTTTTATGCCCATACGGTATATGGCATCAAACAACTGGTTGGTCAACACATCGCCATTTCGCAAATGGTGATGTGTGGAAATGGTCATTCCGTCTTTTAGTCCGGCGCGCTTTAAGGCCTCCTGCAAATTCTTGACGCATTTGTTGCCGTCTGCAGGAAAGTCAATACAGGTGCGAATTGGGGCCCCGGTTTTTCTGCCTGATGGTTTGTATTTGTTTACTCCTTTAAAAGGAATTAGTTTTTGTCCGTTTGCTTCAGTCGGGACAAATCTACCTATTGCATTCTTTATTAATTTCATTGTGTTGTTATATTTTTGTTTAACTCATTAACTCGGATAGCTGAATAGTCCGCTGAGCCCGTTTTACGACAGGTGCGTCAATCATTTTGCTCCCCAGCGATACAACTCCAAGCCCCTTTGCTTTCGCTTCTTCAAATGCATTCACAATTTTCCGTGCACGATCAAGCTCGTCGGGAGTTGGCGCAAAACTTTCGTGCACAACCGGAATCTGTCTTGGGTGAATACAACCCTTTCCTTCAAAACCAATTGACTTTGCTTCAAGTACGCTGTTTCGCAATCCCTGCATATCTTCAACATCAGAAAAAACGGTGTCAATAGCTTGTATTCCGGCTGCTTTGGCAGCGTTAATCACCATTGATCTTGCGAACAGGCTTTCTTTACCTTCGGCTGTTCTTTGCACACCAAGATCGGCCGTATAATCTTCCAGACCAATGGTCAATGCGCAAATATTGGGTGAAGCAACAGCAATTTTATACGAATTAAGCGTGCCAAGAGCACTCTCGATGATAGGCATATACAGAATCTCATTGCGGATGTTCTTTTCCTTTTTAATCCGGTTTACCTCATTCTCCACTTCGGTAACCTGCTCAGGTGTTTCACACTTTGGTATCAGGATAACATGAACGTTATGAGGAACGATGAATTGCAAATCAGAAAGTCCCAGGGGAAGTTGATTGATCCTCACCATACGTTCCGAACCATAAAAATCAACACTGCGTAAGGCATTGCGTACAAGAATTTGTGCTGAAGGTTTTTCGGCAAGTGCCACACTGTCTTCCAGATCAAGAATGACTCCGTCGGGATTATGGAGTCCGGCGTTGACGAAAAATTTAGGTTCATTGCCGGGAAGATAAAGACGGCTTCTTCGCAATCGCGTTAACGATGAACGGTAATTGTTCTTTTTGTTGAAAGGCAGCAGAAATTCTTTGGTCTCTGCCGACGTCAATTTTTTTACGGCAGATTCAAACCGGGCTGCAATTACAAATGGCAAAGCGCCGCTGTCCTCGAACAGTACTTCAACGTTCTTCAGCGAAAAAAATCGGCATAGTTCGGTGATAACGATACGGTTTGAGTCTTCGAAAAGGGAGGTAGATTGGTTCGTCGGGATGAGTTTTATACCGCCGGATTTTTTCAGGGTTATTTCGAAATAGCAGTCTGAGCGGATTCCGGCTCCGCGTTTTCCCGCAGAGGCGGTTAAAGGTATGGGTTCCATATAATTTCTCTTGTTTTAGTCAAATTACGCACATCGGGCTGAAGAAGTTTCTGTTCAAAAGCCGTGACGGTTACTTTCAAAGTCAGTTAATTATATGATGTAAAAATATAAAATATTACAGCTAAATCAAAGATACTTATAACGATTATATGCTGTTTTCAGCCGCGGCAAAAGCCATCAAACGTGTTTCGTCGGTGTAATCGCAGGAGAACGCCCATCAAAGATAAAAACTAATCGCACACAAAGGGGATCATTATACTTCGCGAAGCGGGTTCGTCTAAAAAGCAGATTTTCGCTTTTTTATCCGAGGAAATCCATTTTGAATCTGTGTTCCGTAATAGCGGTCCGTGTAACCTTTCGGCTTTAAGGACAAGCCTGCGTTACTCTATGCTCGGTACACATCTTTGGAACTTCTCGACACCTCTCTCTTCATTTTATAAGTTATTTTGGGGAAAATATAATTTTGTGCTGAGGCTGTAAAACAGGATTTTTTGGGATTATCTTTTAACTAATGGCAACCTCACTAACTTCTTCTGAGTTTGCAGCATGGCAGGCACATTACTAAACAAAATGTATGGTGGTAGAAGTACTGACGAATGGCGAAGAAATCTTAGAATACAGGATATTCAGTCGGGATGGTTCAAATTCAGCATCGTTGACTTTAAGCAGTTGCATCTATCTGGTACAGGTTGACATGCTTGATATGACAAGTCAGCGAAAGTCGCTATTAACTTGGAAAGTGATTTTAATGAAATGAGAGTCAAAGTAATTCAGGAGTTAGAGTATGAAAAAAATCTCCAAAGAAGATGTGATGAAAAAAAGTCAGGAAACTGGTTCCGGAAAAAACTGGAAAGGTGATTATCTCAAAGAAACAAAAAGAGAAGGGCAAAAAGTGGAGCGGTGAGGAATATCCTGCACGACCTCCTCAGCTATCCTGGGAGGCCGTGTTGTGTATATCGTAAAAAGCGTAGTTCACCACTGATCTAAATCGGATGATCTCTACAGGTCACTGGAAAGCTTTTTTCAGGCGTTGATCATCCTTGCATTCGTGCGTTGCGTCACCCTTTTGTTTTCGTGCGAATAGGTACTGGTAGAATCTTTCAATTTAAATTTACTCACCAGGGATTCAAGGTTATCAGTCAATCGGTTGAGATCCTCTGCCGCTCTCGCTATTTGGGATGTTCCGGTTGCGGATTCATGCGAAACGCTGCTGATATTTTCTATGTTCTTGCTGATTTGTTCTGCGGTTGCAGACTGTTCTTCACTTGTAGCCGCAACCTGATTCACCAGATCGGCAACTGAATTATTTACTGTCAAAATCTGGCTCAGGACTTTGGCAACTTCTTCGGTTAGTTCAATTCCGCTTTTTACTGCTTTATCAGCTTCTTCCATGGATCTGTCGGCTTCTTTTGCCTCTTTTTGAACGGTTTTTATTGTGTCAGCAATTTCTTTTGTTGCCTTTGTTGTCCGCTCGGCAAGCTTTCGCACTTCATCGGCTACAACAGCAAAGCCCCGTCCCTGTTCGCCGGCTCTGGCTGCTTCAATGGCGGCGTTCAAGGCAAGCAGATTTGTTTGATCGGCTATATCATCAATAACTTGGGTTATTTCGCCTATCTGATCGGTCTTTTGTGCAAGAGATGTTATAATACGTCCAGTCTCCATTGTTGATTGAACAATTCTGTCCATTCCCCTTTTTGTCTGGTCAACCACTTGGGTGCCGTTGAGAGCACTTTCACTTGCAATTTTTGATTTCTCCGCTGCGAGACTGGTGTTGCGGGTTGATTCAATGATGGTTTTTGTCATCTCTTCGACCGCACTGGCAATTTCTGCCGAATGTGAACTTTGTTCCTCTGCACCGGCTGCCAACTGTTCTGAACTTGAAGAAATTTCAGCGGCAGCACTGGCGGCTGCCTGAACTGCCTCCGCTACTCCGCCAATCAGGTTTCCAATATTCTGTACAGATTTGTTAAAGCCGTCAAACAGTTTTCCCATTTCATCGTCTCTTCCCGGAGGTAAGTAAACGCCAAGATCGCCATCCGCCAGTCTGTTCATTTCCACCAACACCTGCGATGTACTCTCGGCAAGATATTTTTCCATGCTCTTTGCCTTGGTAATATCCTGTACCACTTCGATGTGCCCAATTTTTTCTCCTTTTGCATTAAGTATATACTGGGCATCAACCTGGAATTCCATGTCCAATCCCGGCTGTAAAAAGAATGAAGTGTTTTGTCCCCTGCGAAGACAGTTAATACCGCACCGATCCGTGTTGCATATGTCTGCGCCCCAGTTAGAGCATTGTTTACCCAACACTTCCGCCCTTTTTTTGCCGGTAACAATTTCCGCAGGTTTATTTACAAATGTCCAGCGCATATCCATATCAGTCACGGAAATAGGAAATGGAATTGAATCCAGCAATTGCTCATACCAGTAGGATTTTTCTGTCAGCTGCTTAATCATTGAACTCATGGCATTGTTCAATACACCAATTTCATCTGTTCTGTCAATAACAGGGATTTCAACTTCCCCATCGCCTGATGTAAGTTTTTGCGCGGCATCAACAAGGTTTTTTAGGTGATTTTGAAATCCGGATAGCAATATTCGATCCGCCAGTAAAAGAAATGCTGCGCTGAGTGCAATGATCAAGACTAATGTTGAAAAACTGCTTTCAGAAATAGCTGTGTGAAAGTTATAAGTGAGAAAGAAGACAAACAATAATATCACCCCAATCGTAACTAATGCTTTTGTACGAAAAGTCATAAGGTTGCTCCAAAATAAAAATGAAGATTAATTGTATCATCGAAAATAAATTCGGATTGTTAAGTTTTTCCAGGCTTGCTTGTTATAGGGAAAGCTCTTATGACCTAATGACCTTGTTTTTAGAGGAAAAAGCGATATATGGCAGCCTGAGAAAAAGAAATTTTTCTGAGGTGTCAATATCTATAGCTTTTATTCGAAGACAGTTCAGGAATTAAGACTGTCAGCGCATCAGATTGCGGTATTAATACTGTCTGTATTAATCATTTGGATGCCTGCTTGCAACAGACTCTGTACTTCCTGATTTGAATTTCCTTCAGCGTAGAACCTGAGCAATGGTTCGGTTTCGGATGACCGGATCAGAAGCCATCGGCAATTTCCTTCAAGGATAAATTTTAATCCGTTTATAATGCCTCTGCTTGAATGATAATGCAGTATTTGTTTAATACACAATCCGGCCAATTCATCAGGCGGAGCCTTTTCAAGTTTTGGCAATAATTCGATTCTGTCGGGTCGGTAGCATTTATAATCTATCCGGTCATAAAAAATTTCACCAAACTCCGTGATCTTACGCTCAACATATTCGCTCAATTTAGTACAACCCGATTTTGCAAGCATCTCGGCAATAAGCAGTGCTGAAAGCAATCCGTCGCGTTCGGGAATATGATCCTTGAACCCATAGCCGCCGCTTTCCTCGCAGCCAATAGCAATATCGCTATCCACCATTAATTCGCAAATATATTTAAAACCAACCTGAACGTCGAAGACTTTTCTTTCAGACGATTCAAACAATTTAATTTTATCGGTCACGGATGAAGTTTTTACCAACCCGCCTTGTATGTTTTTGGCATTCACAAAATAATCGTTGAGCAGCAAAATAGTATATTGAGCACTCAACCATTTACCGTTTTCCAGAACCACACCAACACGATCTGCATCACCATCTGTTGCAACTCCAAATGAATAGCCACAGTTCCCCGAGAGAAACGTCATCAGAGAACAGAGGTTCTGTTCAATTGGCTCAGGAGCGCGGCCAAAGAATTGCTCATCGGTTATTTCAAAAATTGTTTGCGCATTGCATTGGTGTTTAGCAAGAAGTGTTTGAAGAAAGGTTTGACCTGCGCCGCCCATAGAGTCAATGGCAATCCGGATTTCTGCCGAACGGATAGAAGCAAAATCGATGTATGATTCCAATTGTTGATAATAAACCGTAAGCATATCGACGCTGCAGATGAGAACATCATTTTGTTTGACTGGATTGGCTTCCAGAAAGGCTTCAACTTTCAGCGTCTCTTCGGTTACAAAGGGCCCGCCATAAGCTGCTTTGAATTTTACGCCGTTATATTGCGGTGGATTGTGACTTGCTGTGATCATAACACCGGCATCAAAACCCATATGTTTAACATAATAGGAGAGAGTTGGCGTAGGGATTATTCGGTTGGAAAGGTGTGTGAGAATATCATTACCGGAAAGAACTTTTGCAAATAGCTGCGCAAAATGTTCTGAGTTTTGACGCCCATCGAAAGCGATGGCGGCGCGTCGGGTAACAGTGGGACTGGAAAAGCGATTCAGATAGTCTGCGAAGGCCTGAGCAACAAGCATAATGTTTTCATCATTTAGTTCTGATCCGAGCAATCCTCGCCAGCCGTCTGTTCCAAATATGATTGTATCTTGATTCATTAACAGTTTTATTATTTGTGTGAATAGAAATAGTAATTATTATCAGCTATGAGAAAATAGAAAAAATACTTTAATAAATGTACCTTCCCTACCTAATGATGTAGTTGCATCTCACAGGCGAGATGTGAAATTTGATTCCCGGATAATCTCAATTAATAAGAGCAGCTAAAATAGAAGTGCCTCTTCTGTTAACCGATTGGCACTACAATACAGAAAAATGCGCCAAGCGATTGGTCGGCGCACATGCTTCAACAGCTAAATAAAGTATGAAACTGTTATCTCTTCTGTGATTATTGATCCGGCTTAGAATTAACCACTATAAGGCATTTTATGAAAAATTCTGTACTAGTCTACTTCCTTCTTTCCCTGTTATTGATTTCACGGACCATATGGGGACAAGCGGTCTTTACCAGCACTGCCTCCGGCTCGTGGAATAATGCCGCAACGTGGACGTTGGTTTCGGGAACTACAGCCGATAATATTCCTCACGCATTTGATAATGTCACTATTGCCTCAACTCATATTATTACGATCGATCAGAATGCTGAAGTGGCAAATTTAACCTTCGAGGCTTCCTCCAGTAAACTTGATTTCAGCGTTGCGAACATGACATTGACAGTATATGGCAATCTTGTTGGTGCTGCTTCTACAGATGACTATGTGAATGCCACAAGTCTTGGAAATGCGACAGGCACAAAGATTATTTTTGCAGGAACAGGAACACAGACGATAACTCTTATTGGCATAAGCACCAATTGGCCTGATTTTGAAGTGAATAAGAGTAGTGGTAGTCTGACGTTGTCACAACAGCTTCGTGTAGACGGGAGTTTAATTGGTTCAGCCGGTATAATTGATGCGAATTCTTTGCAAATCAGTATGGCATCAACAAGTACAATAGCTATTGCGGCTGCATGTTCGCTTAAAAACGTGGATCGAATTGCGCAAACCGGTGGTGGATCAGGGAAAGTTGCTTCAATAACCATTGATGGTTATCTAGGCACGGGTACAGGTTATGGAAGCATTTACACCACAGCCCTAACGGTTAATAGCGGGGGCATGTTGGAAATTAAAGGGACCAGCTCCGGATTCGTAAATACTGCCGGTTCAGAGAATCCCACTACAATGACCTGCAACACCGGCAGCACGGTTAAATATTCAGGGATGGCTGCTGCCGGAAGATTTGTTAATTATTCTAATCTTTCATTAAGCGGTGGTACTACGGCTGGCTCAGCTATTAAAACCTTTACCGGACCATCCGGCACGATGACTATTGGCGGTGATCTTACGATTTCCAATGGTGCACGATTATTAGGCGGTCCGAATTATATTGTGAATGGAACAACCACAATCAATGACAACGGAGAAATTGTTTGGAATGGCGTATCCGGTCAGACATTTACTTTTAACGGTGTTTTGAATATTAACGGAAATAGCGGTAATGGCACTATCCGCTTTGGCGGTGCTTCTACCACAACCCCGACTTATATCTGCAATGGTGATGTAACTGTTTCGGCTGCTACAACAGTATCAGCGTTCAATCTTAATTCGCCAACGCTTTCTTCGGCAAACAATACCTTTGAAGCTAATTTGCAGTTTAATGGAAATGTGAACCTTGCAAGTGCTTCAACTTTTCTATCGGCAAACGCTTCTTATCCTCCAAGCACAAATGTGTCATTTGGGGGGAGTGGAAAAACGCTTGCGATCATATCCGGCACCAGTGGTACAATCAATCTGCGAGGTGACATTTCCTTCTCCACCAGCCGTACAATAACTGCTCCAGCCGGAACTAATTTCACCTTCACCACCCGACCTGCTTCCGTAACTCCGGAATGGACAGTCAAAATTGATAATGGAGTAACTTTGACCATTTCTACGGGGACAACGGTTCTGCTGCCGAACCGCGTTTTTGCGAATGGAACAGGGGCGGGGAAATTGCAATTAGACGGTGAATTGAAAATTGCACTTGCAGGCGGCTGGAATTCAGCAGTGACCATCACCGGAACAAAAACACTTGGGTCCAATTCAATAATTACTTATAACGGCTCAGTAGCTCAAACTACAGGGGCAGCATTGCCTGCTAGTATCGCGAATCTGACAGTTAATAACACAGCCGGTGTAACCCTGTCTTCCTCACTCTCGCTCAATGGTACCTTGACACTTTCAAACGGTATGCTTACCCTGGGTGCTAACAATTTGACCTTAAGTGCAGCATCTACAATTAGCGGAACACCAACAGCTGCCGTTCATATAAATGCTTCAGGAACCGGACAACTTATCAGGGCATTTACATCCGACCTCTCGTCTGCGTTCACGTATCCGGTTGGCGATGCTTCCAACTATACACCGGTTACTTTGAATGCACTTACGGCTGCTTCCTATTCCTCAGCGTCCATCGGTGTCAATTTAGCGAATACAAAATATGCGTCAAATCTCAGTACGACAGATTATCTTAAGCGATATTGGAAACTGACGGCCACAGGTATTACGGACCCGACCTATCAGATAACATTAATATATGTTGTGGGCGACGTTAGTGGAACTGAAGGGAACCTGTACGGCGGCAAATATGATGGGAGTGCCTGGGTTGGTTTAGGTCCGGTTAATACGACCACACATTCTATCGGTTTGTCTGGGATTAAATCATTCTCTGTTTTTACCGCTGGCGAACAAGCCAGTCTGCCGGTTGAATTAACTTCTTTTTCCTCTTCTGTCAGTGGCAGAACGGTTAGCCTGACCTGGCAAACGGCAACGGAAATTAATGCGAACAGGTTTATAATTGAACGTTCGATTAAAAATGCAGCAAAATGGATATCTGTTGGTGCGCAGAACGCCTCCGGTTACAGTAATGCAGTGCACAATTATCACTTTACTGACAAAGGGCTCATGACCGGGAAGTATGTGTACCGGTTAAAAATTGTGGATAACGACGGCACATTCCAGACTTCAGAGGAGGCTGAGGCCATGATCAGTATCCCACAGAGTTTTTCGGTTTTACAGAACTACCCGAATCCATTCAATCCTTCTACAAAAATTGAATACTCCCTGCCTGTAGATGCCAGAGTTTCAATTGAAATTTATACTATTGCAGGCACAAAAGTTGCTACTGTTGTTAATCAGGATCAGGCGGCGGGCTATAATTCTTGTATAGTGCAGAGCAACAACCAAATGGTCTCCGGCGTTTATTTCTATCGCTTAACAGCCCGGGATAATAAATCGAATGTTCTCTTCTCCCAGGTGAAAAAAATGGTACTCCTTAAATAGTATCATACGATTAGTCCGGTTATTTTTGATTTTCCTGAGCCGGCAACACTGAAACGGATCGATCACGAAAAACAGCCGGTGAGAAGTGATGTAATCGAAAGCAGGAAGCACTTGGAAGATGGATTGCTTCATTGGATTTATCTTAGACTGGAGTTTCGCTATAGCTGAACAGAACAATCCCCCGGGTAGGCGGGATTGTTCTGCTTCCCGGTAAATGGCGTTGTTGGCAAATGCCACCGACTGATTATATACTTGCCATGGGGCGCCAACTGGTACATCCCTTTGTTCATAAAATCTATTCTGCGTACATTTGTACAGCTATTTTAGAGAACTTTCAGACTTGATAACCTATTGAATATATTCTGCTTGCAGACCGTGCTGGAAATTACAATTGCGCAATCCTTTTACCCGTAAGATCCCCGTTTATGACGCACCTTTTAATGTTATGCACATTTGTCCGTGCCTTGATAAAAGATCGCGGTTCGGGAATGTCCGGGCACCCCATAGCTTGATTCTCCCGAATATTGTTTTTGACTGACAACCACAGAATAGGTTTTATAATCTGAGTGGCTATGATGCATCGCTTGCCGCTTTTACTGCGCAATATCTTGTTGAAGAAATTACCCTACCTAATGATGTAGTTGCATCTCGGGGTTATAATTCGAATTTTGACAAGCGTTTATTCTTGAATTACGCAGATAGCCGTGTGGTGGAAAACCGTTTCTTCCGGACGTGCAAAAATAAAATCACTGATAGATTTATAAATTAAATAATCTTTCCTGACATGGTAACTTCAAACGCATGCGGCTCGAAAATTAATACTTCCGCATTACTATATCTGCTCTTTGCTCTTGTTGTGGTTTTTACCGGTATCCTTTCTGCACAAGGTGGCGGAAAGGGCAAAATTTCCGGGAAGGTCATTGATGCAAAAACACATGAAAGCCTGGTTGGAATAAATATACGACTTGATGGAACCAAACTTGGAGCAGTAACCGATGTTGACGGAAATTATTTCATAATTAATATCAATCCAGGTCAGTACTCATTAACCGCCAGTATGGTCGGCTATGGTACGGTAACACAGAGCAATGTTCAGGTAAATATTGATCGCACTACACAGGTGGATTTCAATATGAACGATGCCACCATCCAAATTCAGGCTATTACCATTGTTGCCCAAAAACAAACCATTATAAAAGATCAGACTTCTTCAGCTACCACTATTGATGCATCCCAGATCAAATCGGCCCCCATAGAAGGCTTACGCGGGGCACTTGATTTAACTTCGAGTTTTCAGAAGAATGAAAAAGGTGATTATCAGGTGCGTGGTTCAGGTTCCAATGAGGTTAGCTTCCAGGTTAACGGTGTTGAACAGTCCAACTCCAACAATGCCGTCCCGGGGTGGGGAACTGGAACTAAGGCGGACAATTCCTGGAAATACGATGTCAACACACTCGGCGTTCAACAAATGCAGCTCATCACCGGCGGCTTCCAGTCCGAATATGGCAATGCACAAGCCGCAATTGTTAAGGTGGTCCTCAAAGAAGGCGGTCCAAAACTTACCGGTGAGGCCCGGGTGGAATATCGTCCTGCCGGGCAATATCACTGGGGCAATTATATTTATGACAAATCCAGTTTTGAGTGGAATACATGGGGTAACTATAACTATTGGATGCAAAAAAAGCAAGATTCCTATAGCTCGCCAAACAGCAATATATTTACGCAATTGGGAATGAATGCCACCACCCGGTATGCTGATTTGTATAATAAAGTATATATAACGAAAACTGCTTCTGCCGCAGAACTGGCACGATGGGATTCACTTGCGAATAAAGAAATCAATTGGGCATATAATCAATGGCTTTTTCTACACACACCTTCTGATAATAATCCTCTCGGCGTCTATGACTACACAAAACTTGCATACAGTCGCATTTCATTTGGATTTGGCGGCCCCTTATCAAAAGATCCAGATTTATTGCAGTTCTACTTATCCGGAGAATATCTGGATAAACCGACGCGCATCCCATCAACCGAACAGGAACAAATAAAGCAAAACTACACACTGAATATAACATCGAGCGCCATCAAGAATAATAAATTCAGGTTCACCGGTTCCTTCCTTCGATACGTCGGTGGTCTCTTTTCCGGGTCCGATGACATTCGTTGGGCTGGAAATGCCGCCAACGAAAAATATTTTGTAAACCGTGATCCCGTGCGAACTGAACAAACCACCTCGCAAAGCTTGACGCACACCTATACGTTCAATGAAAGTTCCTTTCTTGAAACAACCCTAACTCATCAATATGAAAAGTATGAATTGCCCTACCGGTATTTACTTTCGTGGAATGATCAAAATGATAGGGTGGATGGGAGTAATGATCCGGTTGGCGTACTTCTCACCAGGGGTGATTGGTGGGACCAAACGTATTTCTCTTCATATGAGAACATCGCTACTGATTTTTTCCAGGATAACCGCTCCGACCAGTATTCCGCAAAAAGCGACTATTCGAATCAGATCAATCCGTCAAATTTTATGAAAACCGGATTTCAGTTTAATTATTCGGACCTGAGAAACACCGGTGTTACCTATAATTATAAAGCAAATGCTTTCGTTGCGCAACAGGGCGTTGCCGAGCATTACGCGGCATTCCCTATTTCGGGCTCGATTTATCTTCAGGATAAAATGGAATATGAAGGCATGGTGGCAAATCTCGGTCTCAGAGCCGAAGGTTATAATTTCCAATCAAACGTTCCGGCAGACGCTTATGATGTTTTCTACCAGGGAACACAGGGAGCCAGTTCAGTAGGCGATTTGACAACGGCAAGATCAAAAACAAAAGTGGTGCTGTTGCCACGTTTGGGATTATCTTACCCCATTGGTGAAGCAACTGCGTTCAGAATGCAATATGGGCACTTTGCTTCTATGCCGACATTTGCCCAGGCTTTGGGTAATTCCACCTATTACGGGTGGAATACCATTGGGAATCCGAATCTTGATCCGAAAAAAACCATTAATTATGAAGTCGGTATTCAGCAAATGCTTGACGAGGATAACCGTTTGGATATCGCCATTTATTATAATGACCGGATAACACAAATTGGTACTATATCCATTGCATCGTATACCGGTAATGTAAAAAATAACGCGGGATATGCTGCTGATAATTCGCAATTGTTTACCTACACCACCTATGCGAATAACTCATTCGGCTCCACAATTGGTGTGGATGTCACCTTGGAAAAGGTCACCCTGGGGGATATCACATACAGACTAAATTACACGCTGTCGCAAACAACCAATGGAACTTACGGCTCAACGGTTTATTATCCGGATGGGGCCTCGAAATCGGATAACCGGATAACCTCAAATGAATATCTCTCCATGGATGACCGGACACACAAATTCAGGGGTCAGGTGCAATATAATGTAGGGGACGGAAATGGGTTTTCCGTGTTAGGTTTCAGGCCATTCGAGAACTCAATATTCTCGCTTTCTTATACCGTGCAATCGGGGCTCCCATTCACCTACCGGACAGAAACTGATTTGAAAGACATTGTATATAACCGGCGCTATCCGTTGGAAAGCAGTTTTGATTTCAATTTTACAAAGACAGTTACCTGGGGAACTGCAAAATTGCTTTTTGCGATCCGGGTGATGAATATATTCGACAATAAATGGTTGACTCCGCTTGGAAATACCGGCGATAAATCAAATGTTTACAGCAGTGATCTCACCCGCTGGATTACTAAAGGCGTAACCATGGATCAGGCAGACGATCCGACAAAGACAAGCTACTTATTGTATCCCTATATGACCTACAGGAATGTGCCCCGGCAGATTTTCTTCACCTTCGGACTTGGGATATGACAGACGTGATGAAATTTAATATGATGACCGACAGCATAATGAGAATAAAACTAATAAGCCGTGCATTGGCGATTACCGTGATCTGTTCATCCGGTGTACTCTTCGCGCAGCAATCGGATTCAATTGACGCACCGACGCTAAATTTTACAAGAGGGAAACTTTGGCACAGTTTGTATTTCGGCAAGTCAGGGCCTGGGGCATTCAGCAACTGGCAGAAAACCGGCCCCGGACTTGATTGGCCCGGATTTGATGCTACGAAGATCAATGAAGACCTTGACGGTTGCTCTTCCTATCTGTCCTCAGGCGGTTTATATGTTGGGTGCAAACAGGATAAAGACAGTGCCCTGGTTGTTGAAGAGTGGTGCCGGTATGCGGCAAGCGTTTCAAACGAACCCACCGCAAAATACCTGATACGGGAACACAAAAAGTTTACGGATAATCATGGAATGAAAAAGAGGAATTCAGGCGGGGAAGAAGTTATTGAAACCGTTTGGGAATATAATCCGAATTTTCCAAGTGCGTATGAACCACAACGCCAGCTTCCCGTGCGGGTTACCCGCCGGGCACATCAATGGAATGGCTCAATGCGCGATGAAAACTATATTATCTATGAATACATAATAAAGAATATCTCAAACGAGCTGCAGGCATATAAAGAAACCCGGAAAGTGGTTGATACTCTGTACGATTTTTATGCGATGCTTACCTATGGCATTCACAGCAATTCGCGAAGCTGGAGTGTGTTGTTTCCTACTTTAACACCCGGAGCCCGTAACACGGTTTTTACTGTCGATACGACAAAGAAGGATTATTATTCCGGTTTGGCTCGCACGATGGTGTATGGCAGGGCCGCGGATTATAAGGATGAAAACGGGAACACTACAGCTGCAGGGTTTGGCTATTCGGCCGCAAGCGGGCAAAAGCAAAAAGATGCTGCCACCGGGCAATACTCCGCTTCGGGTGAATGGCTTGCGCCGGGATATGCCGGAATTCGGCTGCTGAAATCTCCTCCCGATAAGATCAGGAAAACGGCTAACAAAATTAATAAGATTGCCTGGTCGGCTGTGGATAATAATCAGGATCTCGGTGGGCCGTTAACAGGTAAGAGCGGTGTTGTGGAGCAGGCATATTCTGTCCTTGTCAATCCTGCTAATGCATATAATGCAGTCACTAAGACTAACGATCCGGTGATGGGCAGCAAGCGGCTTTGGACAATGATGTCTGTTGGTCCCTGGGATATCTTTCCGGGAGATTCAATAGTTATTGCCGTGGCTGAAATAGTGGATGGTATTGATTATTCAATGGCTACCGGCCCTTCTATCACGGATATCAGCACTGTTAATCAAGTCGGGAAAACCACTTTTGAAACAACTGCAGATCGTGCCCAGTTCACCTATACGAACGGGTTACGGCATCCCAATCCTCCACAGGCTCCCGCATTCACCGTTGCATTTAATAAAGCAAAGAAAAACTTTGTAGCCAATGAACTGACCTGGCCTGACAGTTGTGAGAATCAAACAGATCCCGATGATGGGAGCAAGGACTTGGCAGGTTATCATATTTATCGATCCGATTATCTGCCAATCGGGCCTTGGAAATTAGTTGCGGATATAACAAAAGGCAATCAGGCATACTATAACAATGCTTCCTATACCTTTATTGATTCAACTGTAGAGGTAGGGTCTTCATATTATTATGCGTTGACAGCATACGATACCGGGAAAGCATCTTGGTTGGTTAACCCGGGAGTGATATTCAAAGAGACGGGTAGCAATAAAGTTCCTGCACTTGAGTCCTCAATATTTGCAAACAGGAATACCTATCCGTTTGTTTCCACATTTGTTCCACCCGACAATCTGGATAAGGTTCTTGTTGTTCCAAATCCTTTCATAATCGGCGCCGGCTCTTCTCAACCGGGAGCAGGAGATGTGATCCAGTTTGTGAACATTCCCAATCCCTGTACCATCAGGATATATACAGTTCGCGGAGATCTGGTTAAAACCATTAAAATGGAAGAGGGGAAAGGCGGCCTCGCATCATGGGATCAGGCAACCGATTACGGGCAGTATGTCACCAGCGGAATTTATATTTACCACCTCGAGTCAAAGGTTGGAAATAAAATCGGCAAATTTGCGATTGTGAGATAAGCTATGAAAAAATACATAACGTTCATATTTGTACTTGTCAGTATTTCGCTTTTTGCCGGTGATTTCAAAAAAAACGGAACGGCAGGTTTTGCTTTTCTCGAATTGCCGGTAACGGCACGAACAGCAGGTCTTGGTGAATGCTCTATCACTCTTGCAGATTTGAATTCAAGTGCCGTTTTCTCTAATCCGGCAATTCTCGGATTTTCGAACCAGGCTATGTCTTTCTCAACGTCTTATGCACCATGGATAGCAGATATTAAAAACTACGGCGTGAGCGCTGCATATGCAAACGATATGGGTTCGTTTGCACTCGGAGTGGTTGATCTTGATTATGGTTCAATGCCCCGGACTATGAAGCTGAATGGTCAACGCTCCTATGAACAGGACGGAACCTTTGATGCGAATTCGCTGGCGCTTTCCCTTTCCTATGCAAAAAAGCTTACTCAAAAATTCTCCTTTGGGCTAACGGCAAAATATGTGAACGAGAAGATAGATATCTATAATGCAGCAAATCTCATTATGGATGCAGGAATGTATTATGAAACTGGTTTTCGTTCGCTTCGTATTGGGGCCGTTATTCAAAATTTTGGAACAAATGCAAAATTCATCAATGCAAAATTCAAGATGCCTACCACGTTCAGGATGGGTCTTGCCGCAGAAATTTATCAAACAGATAACAATCGCATAACCGTTCTTACAGAAGCACTTCACCCTACCGACGCAAACGAGAAGGTGAATGTGGGTGCAGAATATGAATATATGAAGCTGGTAACAATCCGTGGCGGGTATAAGTTTTTTTACGATGAAGAGAGTTGGTCTGTTGGCCTGGGATTGAAACAATCAGGCCCGTTGCCTATGGGAGTAGATATCTCCTATGCAACTTATGGCCGGTTGGGTAACCTGTTGCGGTTCACCTTCCAGATCGGAGTCTTATGAAAAACAAAATATTCACACTTCTTTTCCTGGTGGCTTTGTGTGCGGGCCCGGTGTTCCCGCAGGTGAGCTCGGTTGATTTTTCCGGCGCGGTTTCCGGATCATTCAGGAAGAATACAGATTGGAAAATTGAAAGCGTCAAAGGCTACGGCGGTGACGTGAGTGTAAAATTTAATCTCTATCAAAACTTTAAACTTTCTATAAGGGCCGGTTATCGTGTTTTTTCTATTAAGCAAGATGCCAACGCATTATTTGCAGAGTATAATTGGAAATACTGGCAGCGGTATTATGGGAACATAAATGATCCGAATTTCAAGAATGCAACACAATGGGTGCAAACCCTGCTGAAAGGTGATTCAACGTATTCAGCCACATTCAACCCGGTTCAGGATATGGATGTGTTCCCGGTAGGCATCACTCTAAGCTATGAATTTTCTCCGGTGGCGCATCTGTCAGTTCGCCCCTATATAGGTTCTGAGATGCTGTTCTATCAAAAGCGCCTGTACATTGATGAAACCTGGAAAAAGAAATTCTCGCAGCTTGACAATTATGTCTATAGCTACTCTTTTAGAGATATGGATCAGTACGTCATCGGAAATCCAATCGCAGGACAGCTGGGGATTGATGCCGAATACCAGGTGCATGATCTTGTTAAACTAACCGCAGGGTTCGATTATTCGGTAACTTACGGTCCGTCAGCGGGTGCCGGCTATGCACATTTTCCAATGAGAGATATGTTCTCTGCAAAACTTGGCGTCATGCTGCTATACTAAGGTTGAAATATTTTTACTATATATATGAAAATTAAAATCAAACTCGTCTTTTTTTTATTGTTGCTTGTCTTTGCCAATGGGTCGTTTACCCCTGCCCAGAGCGGAAAGTATAGAGCGGGCATCGAGGAATCGTGGCTCATGCCGTCCGGTACGCTGGCTGACCGGTGGATGGCAACGTCCGGAACTTCTATGTATCTGGGAGTGCAAACTTCAAGCAGATGGACATGGGGGGGCAAAGTGGAGATTTTCAAGTTCTCTAAACTCAATACCGATAAGCATCAGGTAATTAATAATCAAACCATCGATAATGTAGGCTATGCTTTTAAAGTGCCGATCTCAAACGTTAAGCAAACATTGAACGTAGCCGGTATTTCGTTAAATGCAAAATACAATGTGCTTCGCAGTCAATTGTTTGAAGCGAATGTTGATCTTGGATTTGGTGTCTACAATTGGAAATACAAACGCAGTGCCTGTGATTCATTGGCCTATGATGCAGTGGTGAATGGAGTTTCCCACCACTATCTTGTTTTCGGGAGCGTGATAGAAAACAGCCAAAGCGATTGGAGTGGCGGCTTCACCCTCGGGCTGGAACTGTGCGTCAAACCTGTGGACCCGGTTGCAATAACTGTTTCCGGAAATTACAAGAATATAGTTGGCGAGTTGTGGCCGGCACTTATTTATAATATGGAAAACGTATCAACCTTTCAGATCATTGAACTGCGGGGGGGGGTACGGATTAACTTCTAATGCATATATACTCATTATGAAAAAAATAATCGGTTTATTGTTTTTTCTCTTTTGCGGCAGCGTGCATGCGCAAGCACCTGCAGCACCGATTCACGGCACGTGGATAACCAATGTTGACAGTGATGTTATGAAATCGCGGCAAAACATAAACGACGCCGTGAATTATTGTGACAGCCTGGGCATAAATACTCTTTTCGTGGTAGTTTGGAGCAAAGGTATGACTTTGTACCCAAGTAAAACCATGGAAACAATGTTCGGCGAAGAAATCGACCCATCTCTCGCAAGCCGCGATCCGCTCAAAGAATTTATTGAGGCTGCACATGCCCGTAAAATGAAAGTCTATGCCTGGTTTGAATTCGGTTTTTCGAGCTCATATATGTTGAATGGCGGCAGACTGTTAAAACTTCATCCGGAATGGGCGGCCTTGGACAATACGGGAAAATTAGTGCGTAAGAACGGATTTGAGTGGGTGAATGGACTTAATCCGACTGTGCAAGATTTTATTCTTTCTTTAATTACTGAGGTGGTCACCAACTACGATGTTGATGGCATACAGGGTGATGACCGGCTTCCGGCTATGCCTGTTGAAGGCGGCTACGATTCCTATACAAAAGAACTCTACATGAAGGAACATCAGGGGAAAACACCACCACAGGACTTTCGAGATTCAGCATGGATTCAGTGGCGTGCAGAAAAGCTTAATGTCCTAATGCATCGGATCTTTACGATGGTTAAATCTATTAAGAAAGACTGTATCGTTTCCATGGCTCCGAATCTTTATCCCTGGTCAAAGAATGAATATTTACAGGACTGGCCAACTTGGTTGCGTAATGGAGACGTGGAAGTGATTTGTCCTCAGATCTATCGCTACGACGAGAAGAGCTATATCACGTCGTTGAACGAAATACTGGGCAAGTATGTCCGGAAGGAAGATATGAATAAAATTTTCCCAGGAATTCTTTTAAAATTGGCAAAATATCACCCGGCAAAAAACTACCTGCAGACCATGATTGCTGAAAACCGCAAATGCGGAATCGAAGGAGAAGTGTTCTTCTTTTTCGAAGGCCTTAAACAATACCCGGATTTTTTTAGAAATCTTTATATATATAACAATGGAGTCTCCCAATGAAACGACATTCATTTTGTTCTTTACTGCTTCTTACGATGTTGTTAAGCATCAATATGTTTGCACAGATGCAATATGCACGCAAAATTACTTTTCCGGCGGCCGATGCTGCTTATGTGCAGCCTTTCCTGTGCACGGTTGACGATAACGGAAAGCTGTATGTTATTTCGTCCCGTCAAACAAATAATGCAGGACACGATATATTATACACATTGGCAAATCCTTCTGATACGGTTTTAACGAATTTAATTGACTATACGGCAACTTTCGATACAGTGGATGTGAAACCACTGGTAGGCATTACGCACCTCAAAAATGATATTCTTGTAAGCGCAAAAATAAATAACCTAGTTGCTCCAGGCGGCTCATCGTGCAGCTATCTGTACCAGGACGGCGACGTGAACAAGGGTATTCGCTATGGATACAATCCTTATCTTTCAGGATGGGGCACCTACGTGCTCGGCGTTGCGGCAACAAAAGACTCAATTGTGTTTGCCGGAACCGATTATACAAAAGGGATCCGCGCGTATAATTTTAGCACTATCACAAAATTTGCCGCCTATGGTGCGTACATCTCTCCGGATAATGCAAATTATGAGCCGGGTGGCCCGTCTACTTCTGGTTTTGATGTTATCCGTGATGTGGCGACTCAGCCAAACGGAAATTATTTTGATGCAACAACACCATTCTATACTTCGCGTAATTCGAAAGTTACGGGCGAATTAAATGGAGGCATTGCAGCATGGACCGGTGGTACTCAATACGACCCAGCTAACCTTACGTCAAATACAAAAAATTATACAGCTCTCCGGCTTACTGATGCTGATGATTTTCTAAAATTCAGCAGCGCGATCGCCTGTGGCATTACTTGTGATAAAAATGGAAACTTATGGGTAGCAGGTGTTGACTCAACCCGGCGTTGGGTAAAATCTTTCACTGTCGATCTGGTTACGGGAATAGCAACAAATAATGATGAGCTGCCATCGTCCGGTAAAGCAATTGATCCGGATGTACATGGTGCTCCTATGGTTGCTCCAAGTGATGTTGCCTTTACACCCGATGGATCAACAGCATATGTTGTTGACTCAAGGGCAAAATGCATATTTGTGTTCGGGAATGCTACTGATGTGAAAACACAAAAGGTCCGGCCTGAAGTGTTCAAGCTCGATCAGAACTACCCAAATCCTTTTAATCCTTCAACAATGATAAGTTTTTCACTGCCTGCTTCAATGCATGTTCGCTTGACAGTAACCAATATACTTGGTCAGGAAATAAGTGTTCTTGCAAACGGATTCATGACTGCAGGGGTGCACTCCGTAAGGTTTGATGCCGGTAATGTTCCTAACGGGATCTATTTGTATCAACTGCAGGCAGGCAATATGTCACTGACGAAGAAAATGCTGTTTTTAAAATAAACGATACGGTTCATTTTTTGCGAGTGGTGTCTGAGAACAATTGAACAGTCGTTTTTCAAAGCGGCTTCTTCCCGGCAGTTTTTCAGACACTGTTTGCTTATATCAGAATTCTCTATAATTATATGGCATGCATGAAAAAAATAACACTGGTACTTCTTTTTTTGGCAAACTGCATACTATTTCCCCAGCAGCTACAGGAACTTAGAGGTGTTTGGATTACTAATGTTAACAGTGTTGTTCTAAACTACGATGCCAACATAACCCAGGCAGTGGACTACCTTGCATCAATAGGGGTGAATGTAATTTTCCCTGTGATGTGGAACGGCGGCAATACGTTGTATCCGAGTCAAGTGATGAACAACCTGTTCGGAAAATCTATTGCACCAACAATGGCAGGCCGCGACCCACTGAACCGCCTGATAACTGAAGCTCACCGGAGAGGGATTGAGGTAATCCCATGGTTGGAATATGGGTTTGCCTCTTCTTATGTATATTCGGGGAATGTGACCGGTGATGCAATTCTCAAAAAGTATCCCTCCTGGGCCAGCAAAACCAATTCCGGGAATTATTGCATTGACGGCGATGGCAGTACCGGATTCGTGTGGATGTCCGGAATTAATCCTGACGTTCAGAATTTTATGATATCACTGGTGACCGAAATCCTTGACAATTATGACGTTGATGGGATACAAGGTGATGACAGACTTCCGGCGCTCCCGGTTAAGGGAGGCTATGACACTGCTACTCTCTCTCTCTATGCAGCTGAACATAGCGGGGGAGCTCCGCCATTTAATTATCAAGACTCGGACTGGAAGCTTTGGAGAGCGGATAAATTGACTCAATTCTTCAGCCGGCTTCGCGATTCTGTTAAGGCTCGTAGTACAAATCTTATTCTCTCCTCCGCACCGAGCCCCTATTATTGGGGATATGACGATCATTTGCAGGATTCCAAGTCCTGGATAACCAACGGAATTGTTGATAATCTTATACCACAGATGTATCCGGATCCTCCTGCCCGGAGCTTTGCAACATACCAGCTGATCCTTCAAAAAACGCTGCAGGACCTTCCAGTCGAGAAACGAAATAAGATTTTCCCCGGAGTGCTTGCCGAGGTGGGTTCATATGTAATTCCCGCATCGCAGCTAATTAATTGCGTTCAGGAAAACAGAAAGTATGGTCTTTCCGGAGAAACATATTTTTATTACGAAGGCATAGCGAACGCAAACAAAAACAACGGCGACACGTTAAAAAGCGTGGTGTATTCACAAGAAGCATCGCTGCCCTATAGAAATGGCGTATTATGGCGGCCAAAAGGTATTATCACAAATGAAGATGATACGGCCAATGTAACCATGACCGGAACCTGGAAACTGGCTAAAAGCACAGCACTTGGTTTTGCGCCAAATATATATTATACCAACGACACTGCGTATACATCAATAACATACGCGGCTAATGTACCTGCCGACGGTTGGTATGGAGCATACACCTGGCTTGAGCCCAATAACAATTATAGCGGCAACGCAAGGTATGTTGTCTATGGAGCCACCGGAACATACCTGTGCTATGCCGATCAAACTGTCCAAACAAACAAAGGCTGGTATAAGTTAAAAGATGTTTATCTGAAAAAAGGTCTGAATAAGATTATGATGCTGGATAACAAGGGACTTGCGGCCGGCAAATATCTGATGGCTGATGCGATGATGGTGATGCTCAACCGGAAACTGTCGCCTGATGTTATCATTTCTTCCATAGATGATGCTGTCCAAAAAAAAAGTGTTGTTCCGGCAGGTTTCAAATTGAACAGTAACTATCCTAATCCGTTCAATCCGTCAACAACAATTACGTATAGTCTGTCGGAGGAAGCAATGGTATCTTTAAAAGTGTTTGATGTATTGGGGCGGGAGGTAACCACGCTCTGGTCCGGGAAGCAGCAGGCAAGGGATTATCGATTTGCTTTTACTTCGGGTGGACTCAAAAGCGGTGTCTATTTTTACCGGTTGACGGTTAACGACGCAGCACAAACAAATAAAATGGTTGTTCTTAAATAAAACAGGCAATTACATGAATACCGGAATACTTAAATACATTTCTTGTTTACTGATTCTCTTACCGCAGATAATTGGTGCTCAAACCATATCCTGGTCTGAAGTGACATCTTCCTATAGCGTACCTGCCGGCATTAAGGTATTTAAAGGAACGCGTTCGAACCCGGCACTCATTGGCTATTATCTCGATGTAGATCTGAATAGATCGAACCTTGCAATAAAACCATATCTGACTTCTGCCGGGTCCGAATTAATAAATAATTTTGCATCACGGTATAAGGTAATTGCAGGTGTTAATGGCGGCTATTTTGGCGGTACAACCTCGTATTCCGCTGTAATTCAACCAGGCAACGTATTGGCAAAAAACATTGCCAGTGTAACCAGGAATGGCAGCACCTATTATACAGAACGCAGTTTATTCAGCATCACTGAATCTCGTGATATGGCCGTGAACTGGATATATCATTTCGGGACCACGGTAAAAGATGTATATACATTCCCAACACCATTGGCAAATACGCAAACCACTCCGGCCGCATATCCTAATGCCCTAAACGGACAACCCTTTTACGATCTGTTTGCGGGAATTGGTGGCGGTCCAACATTGGTAAAAAATGGAGCAGTCCATATAACCTATGATGAAGAAGTAATGTTTGGATCAGGTGTCTCTTTGGACACACAAGATCCGCGTACGGCAGTCGGCTATACCAAAGGCAAACATGTCATTATCATGGTAATTGACGGTCGTCAAACAACATCGTTGGGAATTTCGCTCACCGAATTGGCACAGGTTTTTGTTAAACTGGGGTGTGTTGAGGCAATGAATCTTGATGGTGGCGGATCAACCCAGATGGCAATAGGAAATTCAATTATCGATTCGCCCTCTGAATCCCGTCCGGTTGTTTCTATGTTGGCAGTAGTCACTAACGATTCGCTCGGTCTGCTTCCTCCGGTTTTTTATAAAAAAATTATTGATACTGAGGATTCAACAGAATGCAAGCTTGTTGGAAGTAAATGGGCAGCGTCAAGCAATGCAGGCTACTATGGAACCTCACCATGCATGTATACGTATATTGGCGATGGAAGTTCCTATGCAAGCTATCATCCTGGATTGCCGAAATCCGGGAATTATGATGTTTATGCCTGGTGGGTTGCCTCTGCCAATCGCGCGTCCAATACCCCTTTTTTGATATATCGCAAAGGTGGGGTTGATACTATCCGCGTTGATCAAACAATAAACGGAAGTAAATGGTACAAAATCGGAAGTTTTTCATTTTCCGGAAATTCTACCGATGAGATACGGATATCCAATGCGGCAACAACGGGCACGCTTGTGGTGGCTGATGCGATAAGGATTCTTAGCTTTGACTCCACGATGACGGATATAAAGGGACAGGAAAGTCCTGTTCTGCCTGATAAATTCCGGCTTGATCAAAATTATCCAAATCCGTTTAATCCATCAACGGTAATTACATACCATGTTCCGTCCGATTGTAATGTCACGGTTAAAATATACAATATACTCGGAATGGAGATTGCATCGTTGTTTTCGGGCCAGCAGGTTGCCGGCAGCCATGCAATACGTTATGATGCCAAAGACCTTGCGGGTGGTGTTTATTTCTATCGGCTAATTGCAGGTAAATACACGGAAACGAAAAAATTCTGTTTGCTTAAATAAGAGTTTTCGAAGCCAATTGCTTATTTCTGTGAGTTAAAAATAAGAGCAGAGGCACCAAGAATTCCGGCGTCATTCTTCAGTTTTGCGGGAATGACTTTGATGGTCAAAGCCAGTGATTTAATAACCCGTGACTGTAGCGTGGTTTGTATTGAGTTAAATAACGGGGTTCCGAAACCGGAAACACCTCCGCCGACGATAATGATGCTTATATCGAGTACGTTAATCAGGCTGGTAAGTGCATAACCCAAATAGGCACCGGTCTCGGTAATAATATGTTGTGCATAGAGGTCGCCGGCTGTTGCTGCTTCGCTGATAGTCTTTGGCGAAAGTCCATTGGGGTTTTGGTTATGAAGATGATATAAGAGTGAGCTTTTGTTCTTTTTAAAGTTGGCTTTCACGCGGTTGATCAATTGCGAATTACCTATGTAAGCTTCAATACAGCCCAGGCCGCCGCAATTGCATTGACGGCCGTTAAAATCGATACTGATATGGCCGATTTCACCCGCGCCGCCATGAGCGCCATGGACTATTGATCTGTTCGTGATTATGCCGCCACCGACTCCGGTGCCGAGTGTCACCATGATAAAATCGGTAAGCTTTTTACCGGCTCCGAACTCCAGCTCACCGATTGCCGCGGTATTCGCATCATTTTCAATGAGTACCGGAAGCGCAAATTCGTTTTCAATTATTCTCTTTAATGGTACTGATTCCCAGCCGGGAACATTGTGAAGATTTGAAACGGTACCTTTTGTAACGGAGACAATCCCGGGAGACCCTACACCAATACCTAAAACGGGTCCCGGGTGGTTGATTAGAAGTTCTTTGATGCAAAGTTTGATTTGTCGGATAACTTTTTTGGGGCCCTGATGCGCAAATGTATCGGCAATAGTTTTTTTTATGACTTTTCCATTTTCTGATACTATGCCGGCCTTAATGGTTGTTCCGCCAAAATCAATGCCGATAGAGAGATTTTTGTTCATGATGCGAGTGTCGGGTAACTGTGTGTAAAAAAAAATCTGATGATCAGTGAGGTCACCTTTTGCAAGCGTATATACAGGCTTGAATTAAGATTAACTTGTTTGTAAAAATATGAAAAAAAGAAATGAGAAATAGTGCTGAGCTTAAAAAAATTATGAATTTTATAAAATGATATTTAAATACTCAAAATGAGATCCACGCCCCAATACCTGATTCGTCATGAAGACACCGGCTCCCTTAACTATGATGATTGGAATAATACCATCTGGAAACATGTTGATGAATTGGTTTTGAAAGCAATAGTGCCGGCAAGCACACCGCCCTATCCGAGAACAACAGTAAAACTGTTATATGATGTCGACGCCATACATGTGTTCTATAGGGTGTATGACTACGGACTGAAGTGCACACAAAGAAATTTTCTTGATCCGGTTCACTTTGACAGTTGCGTAGAGTTTTTTGTGCGGCCCGATCCAGGCAAGGGTTACTTTAATTTTGAATTCAATTGTTCCGGTGTTCTGAACGGATCTTATATAGAAGATTGGACAATCACTGAAAGAGGATTTGGCAGCGTTACTAAGTTCACAACAGAGGACCGGGACAGTATAGTGTATCATACATCCATGCCCGGATTTATTGAAATGGAATTACCATCCCCGACGTTGTGGTTTTTCGGATTCAGTGTTCCCTTTTCTTTTTTTGGCAAATACTTGCAGGAAGAAGTTTCTGCTTCTGATAAATGGACCGCTAACTTTTATAAATGCGGTGATAATACATCTCGGCCACATTGGTGTGCCTGGTCTGAAATCCCAGAATTGAATTTCCATTTGCCGGAATGTTTTGGAAAGCTGTGCTTCGATAGGGAGTAAAGGAAGCTGCTACAGATGGCAGAAACCGGATCAGTCGATCCTGAGCTAAATTTTATATAGTGATTTGCAAGTAGTCTCATAAGTGTTTTCGGGTGAAACGAAACAATCGCATAACAAAGGCTTAATGGGTGAGAAAATATAGATTGATTCGCCGGTGACTCTTCGCAAAAGTAAAACCAGCTCGTTTAGGATGGCTTTTTAAACAATAAGTACTACAACTAAAAATAAAATAGAGAAAATTGGATAAGAACAGATGTTTGATAACAAATATGGACACTTTTCAGATGACTACCGAGAATATATTATAACCGATCCCCGGACACCACGTCCCTGGTTTAATTACATGTGGAACGATCATTATGCGGGTTTGATCTCGCATACAGGTGGTGGTTTCAGCTTCCTGGATTCACCCCGCGATAATCGTCTCACCAGAATGCGCTATAATTGCCTGCCCTGGGACAGACCAGGACGGTACGTAATGATTAAAGATGTCGAATCCGGGAAATACTGGTCACTAAGCTGGGCTCCCACTATAGATCTGGTTTATGATCTTTATGAGGCTCATCATGGGCAGGGTTATACAACTATCATTACCGAAATTTTCGGTGTGCGCGGTGAAATAACTTACTTTGTGCCCGATGATGTGAACGTGGAAATATGGCGTGTTCGGCTTAAGAATATTTCAGGTAAACCACGCAAACTTGAAGTTTACTCCTTTACTGAGTTAATGATGGGTAATGCGCTTAATGATATCGTGAACCAGCCAAATGATAAGCATTTCACCGAGATCATGTTCGACAAAAATGAAGAAACTCTGGTTGCCGGCCGGAGGTATTGGGTGCTCAATAAAAAGGTTACCGTTGCACAGCCCAATATCGGGTGGAATTTTAAATTGCTGTTTACTCAAACTTTGCCGGTTACCGGATTTGACAGCAGCCTTGATAATTTTATCGGCCGATGGCGTTCCGAGGCAAATCCTGAGTCCGTTGAATCGGGTGTAATGAAGAACACTGAAATTACAGCAGGGGATCCTGTCGCTGCACTGCAATCTAAACTAACAATGAAGAAAAACGCAACTGTCGATTTTGCTGTTATCATGGGCGTTGCTCCAAATGATAAAAACCCGTTTTCGGCATTGAAGTGGAATAAGATTAAAGACATTGCCGCCATCGATCAGCGGTTTGCCAGACTTACGAAGAAATGGAATGCCTATTTTGACCATGTAAGAGTTAACACTCCTGATGAAAAATTTAATGTCATGTTGAATGTCTGGAACCAATACCAGGCTAATGTAACCTTTGATATGGCGCGGAACTCCGGCTACTATCATGGCGGACTGCTTTTCGGTACGGGAATGCGCGATCAATTTCAGGATATAATCGGAACGGTAATTGTATATCCCGAAAAAGTGAGGGCGCGGTTGTTAAATGCCTTGCGTTTTCAATTCAGCAATGGTTCGACACTGCATAATTTTTTCAAATATACCGATTACGGTGAGCGCACCAATCACTCCGATACGCCGCTCTGGATACCCTTTGGTATTGTTGAATATCTTAATGAAACGGCAGACTTTTCCATTCTGGACGAAAAAGTATCTTACTATGATAAGGGCGAAGGCTCCGTGTATGAGCATCTTAAGAAGGCTTTGGATTTTGCAATAAGCGCAACAACAAAACGTGGATTGCCAAAAATTATGAATGGTGATTGGAACGATACGCTTGATCATATTGGCCCATTGGGGAAAGGTGAGACGGTATGGGGGGCTTTTTTCCTGGCATATGTGCTCAGAAAGACGTTTGAATTGCTTGAATTCAAAAAGGATAAAAAAACATTGCTCCGGTGGACAACAGCCTATGAAAAGCTGGGGAAAGTTACGAAAAAATGTTGCTGGGATGGCGACTGGTATATAAGGGCTTTTCGCGACAACGGGCAACCGGTAGGAACACACCGCGATGAACAGGGGAAAATATTTATTAATTCGCAAACCTGGTCGGTTATATCCGGTCTTGCAACAAAGGAACGGGCAGATAAGGCTTTATCATCAGTGAAAAAGTATTTGTTGAAACCGAATGGCATACAAATTTGCTGGCCGTCATTTACTAAAGTTGATGATACCATTGGTCTTATAAGCAGGTGTGTTCCCGGTAAAAAGGAAAACGGGGCGATATTTAATCATGCATCGTCATGGTTTGTTCTTGCCTGCATCCAGAACGGTGATGTTGAGGCAGCCTATGATGTCTATTCAAGAATGCTGCCGTTGAACTCAGCAAAGAAAATTGACCGGTATGAAGTTGAGCCGTATGTATATGCGGAATACGTGACCAGTCCGGACCATCCGACTGACACACAGGCAAGCCATTCCTGGCTAACAGGAACGGCCGTTTGGATGTACAGGATCGGTCTTGATTCAATTTTGGGCTTCAAAACGTCATTACAGGGAGTTACTATCGCACCGTCAATTCCTGCCGCCTGGAGAGAATTCAGTGCGGAGAGAAAATTCCGGAATAAGGTGATCAAGTTGCATGTAAGCAATCCTGATGGCAAAAACTCCGGTATAAAAACCATGCTTGTAAATGGAAAGGCAACTTCAGATTTCCTGATTAACCCGGATAGCTTCAGCGGGAAGATCATTAAAGTTGAAGTTGTTCTCGGCTAAGTCATTTAACTATTTTTACCATGCTGGATCAGTTGTGGCTGATTCAGCATGGTTCAATGGCCGTCAGATAGATGCCACGGCATCCCCAAATGTATGTGGGTGCTGAATGCAGGATCATGGACCACTTTGGTCTTGCATACGGGTGTTAACATGAACAGGGAAATACGGGATCGTTCTGAGTCCCTGAGATAATTTATATGCTGCAATAAGGGCATTTGACAACGCTATGCCAATTATATCGCAGTATTTTCTTATTTTTACATTTCAGAAAGTAAATTAACTAAATGTCAACGCTCCGTTTTAGCATTTTCCCACTCCCGTTTTGTCACTGCGTAATGCTATATCTATTCTTCTTCATTCCCCGCATTTTCGGACAGCCTGAGAGCTATTCGTTTCAAACAATATCTGTGGACGATGGCCTATCCCAAAGTTCAGTGTTTTCAATTTTACAGGATAAGCGTGGTTTTCTTTGGCTCGGAACGAATGATGGTCTTAATAGGTATGACGGATATCGTTTTGTCATCTACAAGCCGGATCCGGATAATGCACACGGGATCGTTGGCAACAGGGTATTCGTCATTTTTGAAGACAGTAAAGGCGTTTTATGGGTTGGCACTGACGGGGGGCTAAACCGTTACGACCGGGAATTGGACCGGTTTGATTCCTATGTTCACAGTGAAAGCAATCCGAAGAGCCTCATCAATAATCAGGTACATTCCATTTGTGAGGATAAAACCGGCCGCTTATGGATAGGAACAAGGCGCGGGATAAGTCTCTTTGAACCAAAGACCGGAACTTTTGAGAATATCCTGAATAATCCAAAAGATTCAAAAACACTGACCAATAATTTTGTTTGGAGCATCTACAAAGATAAAAAACAAGACGTCTGGGTTGGGACAGACCGTGGACTGAACAAATATGATGAAGCCGGGAAAAACTTTAAGCGGTTTTATCTGTCAAACGACACCACGAACAAACTTTTCCAAAACACTGTGTTTTCAATATATGAGGATTCGTATGGCAATTTGTGGGTCGGAACAAGGGGTGGCCTTTTTAAACGGGAAGTTAACGGCAGTACGTTCAAGCTGATTAGAAATGATCCGTCCGATCCGCAGAGCCTCAGCTATAACAACGTGTATTCAATCAGGGAAGATTCCAAGAAAAATCTCTGGATTGGAACGCTCGGCGGAGGGCTTAACCTTTTATTGCCGAAAGGAAAGGGCACTCCGGTTTATGGAAAGGAAAGCTTTACGACATTTAAACACAATGTCAAAAATGTCAAATCGCTGAGCAATAATTTTGTTTGGTCACTTTTCGAGGACCGTGCTGGAATCCTGTGGGTCGGTACTGATGTTGGCCTGAACAAATATGACCCGTCATTTGAACGCTTCAGCTTGCTCCGGGAAGACCCTGCCAGTCATAATACGCTGATTGATAATGATGTAACCTCCATTCTGGTAGATAGCGACAGTTTGTTGTGGCTTGGCACACGTAACGGGCTTTCATGCTTTGATAGAAAAAAGAACCGGTTTCAGAATTTTGCAGTCGGCCGCCAACCGGATATCGGGTTGAAGGAGAATTACATAAAGTCGCTCCATGAAGACAAAGAAAAGAATATGTGGATTGGAACAAACGGCGGTGGATTGCTCTGTTATAATAAGACTTCGCACCGCTCGAAACTCTATCAGGCAGAACCGGGCAAACCAGGCAAATTGAGCGATAATAAAATAATGGCTATCTGTGAAGACCGGCATGGGATTTTGTGGCTTGGCACGTTGGGTGGACTGAACCGTTTTGATAAAAAGACCGGCACCTTTTCCTTTTATAAAACAAATCCGCAAAACCCTAATTCGATCAGTAACGACTATGTCCTCAACCTTTTTGAAGATCACGAAGGCTTTTTATGGATAGGAACGAGTGACGGGTTAAATAAATTTGAACCGGCTTCCGGAAAATTTGTAAGATATCAGGCAACTTCCGGGAATGTGAATGGATTAAGCAATGGCTTGGTAATGTCTATCACCGAAGATCAGAATGGAATACTCTGGATCGGTACGAATGGCGGTCTGCACTCATTTGACAAAAAGAGCGGGCAGTTCGTCCGATATGATGAAAAGAACGTGCTTGTTAACAATGTTATCTACGGGATATTACGGGATAAAGAAGGAAATCTCTGGCTCTCTACGAATAAGGGGTTAATAACATTTAATTCGGTTAGTAAAATCAGCAGAAACTATACGCGTGCGGACGGATTGCAAAGCAATCAGTTTAATAGTGGTGCAGCGTTTCTTGCAAAAGACGGCTATATGTATTTTGGAGGAATAAACGGACTGAACTACTTTATTCCTTCGAACATCAGGAATAATCCCGTGCTGCCGCAGATCGTTATTACGGATTTCCAAATATTGAACAAGCATGTGGGTATTGGCGAAAACTCGGTATTGAAGCAGGCGATCACAGAATCGAAACAGATTACGCTTTCCTATACGGATAACGTTTTTTCCATCGAGTTTGCTGCACTTCATTTTTCAGCTCCCTTAAAGAATACCTACTCCTATATGTTGGAGGGTTTCGATAAGGAGTGGCAGAATTCAGGTACGCGCCGCTTTGTCACCTATACTAATCTCGATCCTGGCGAGTATGTGTTTCATGCCAGAGGGGCCAACAGCGATGGGCTTTGGTGTGAAACAGCGTGCATTCTGAAAATTGTTATAGTACCACCGTTTTGGCATCGATGGTGGTTTATCCTTGGGGTCGTCTTGTTTATTCTCGCGCTCATTTACCTTGGCTTCTACGTGCGCATGCGGCAATTGCTGGCTATTGAACGGATACGATTTAACATTGCAGCAGATTTGCACGATGATATTGGGACAAAACTCACGGAGATATCCATGCTCAGCGATATGGTCTATTTCTTTGCGCCCCAGCCACAAAAAGAGGAGTATGAAAATGTCAACAAAATCGGCAATATTGCACGTTCAATGATTGACAATCTCAGTGATATTATCTGGCTCATTAATCCCGAGCAGGATACACTTAAGGTTTTGTTTCTTAAATTGAAAGATAACTTCGAAGAAATGCTTAATCTTTCAAACATATTGCTCTATCTGGGTGATCTTAATGTGCTCGACTCAATTAAACTAACTATGGAGCAGCGGAAAAACCTGTTGATGATATTCAAGGAGGCGCTCCATAATTGCGTTAAACACAGCGACTGTAAGCAGATATGGTTAACTACCGAGTTGCGGGGACGCGAATTGCGGATTAATGTGCGCGATGACGGAAAAGGCTTTGATACGAGAATAAAAACAGAGGGCAACGGCTTGTATAACATGAAAAAACGTGCCTCCAATATCAAAGGGAGTCTGTGGGTGCATTCGGAATTGAACAAAGGAACTACGGTTACCTTCATTGCAAAACTATGATACTGGTATTATGATAAATGTAATTGTCGTCGAAGATAACGAAATAATTAACGAATCCTTAACAACGCTGCTTCGCAAAAGCGAAGATATGAACTGCAGCGGATCCTTCTTCGATTGCGAGTCTCTCCTGAAGAATATCGCGAAACTGAAGGTGGATGTTGTCTTGATGGATATTAAGCTGCCTGGCATGTCCGGTATCGAAGGTGTAAAAGAAATAAAAAAAATTCGTCCTGAAATTACAATTCTTATGCTTACCATCTACGAAGAAAATGACCTTATCTTTGAAGCACTTTGTGCAGGGGCAAGTGGCTATCTGGTCAAAAAAACACATCCTGCCAAGATAATCAGCTCAATACTCGAAGCGTATGAAGGCGGTGCTCCGATGAGCTCGCATATTGCGCGGAAAGTTACTTCATTTTTTCAATCAAATAAAAAGCTGTCACCCAGTCCAAATATTCTGACCGATCGCGAGTTGGAAATACTAAAAGAACTTATGACGGGGAAGACGTATTATGCAATTGGTCTTGAGTGCAAAATATCACCCGATACTGTCAGGTTCCACATAAAAAAAATATATCAGAAACTCCATGTCCATTCTCAGGCGGAAGCAGTTGCCGAAGCCATCAGAAAAGGAATCCTCTAATAAGTGCGATAATCGTACCCGGTATTTAAATACTTCTCCCATATTCCGAAATATCACCTCCTGCCTTTTATAACCCCAGTGTCCTCTTTGGAATAACAGGCACTTCTATCCTTTAATTCGTGGCTTGGCACTACTACCTAATGATGTAGTTGAATCTGTGGTCAGTTATTAGAATTTTGTATCGTCAAAAAGAAATTAAAAGAGCTTCCTCTGATAACCGGATGCAAGCATGCTATGAACTTTTTGCTGTCCGGTACAGTGTACCGGGAATTGGAAATACTGAACCGGAGAATGAATTGTACCACAATTTATGTATCCGTATACGAAATGTAGAATAAATAATGACTGAAGTGACTAAATACTCCCTGACTAATACTGAAAAGTATTACCTGAAAAAAATAAATAAAGAACTTATCTACACGCCGACTGAAAAAACGCCGGTCATTCAGGTGCCTAACTTCCCTGATCTTGGGAAATTGGCAGCTTTGCGGTTCCTTGAATGGGTGCAGGCTAATCCGGGAGGCGTTATTTCGTTGCCAACTGGCAAGACTCCCGAACATTTTATTAAACAAGTTGCTTTTTATCTCCAAAACTGGGATAAAAAAACGGTCATTGCGGAATTTGCTGAGATAGGAGTTGATCCTGGTGTTCAGCCAGATATGGGTTCATTGCATTTTGTACAAATTGATGAATTCTATCCGATTGACTCATTTCAACACAACAGTTTCTACTATTATATACGGAAATACTATTTTGAGCTATTTGGACTTGATATCGGAAAGGCATTGCTCATCGATGTTAACAGCATTGGAACTGCTGAGAACCTGCCGCTTGATCACATTTTCCCCGATAAGTCAGTCGATCTTTCCCTGCGCACACGCTTCCCTGTAAGCCGTCTTGAAAGACTCCAAAAAGAAACCATTGAAATTGTTGATGAATTTTGCACCGGGTATGAAAGGAAAATACGCGCGCTTGGCGGCATCGGTTTCTTCCTTGGCGGTATCGGTCCCGATGGCCATATCGGTTTCAACATTAAAGGTAGCGACCATTTCTCCACAACGCGGCTGATACAGACCAATTATGAAACGCAGGCGGCGGCGGCTACTGATCTTGGCGGCATTGAGATTGCCCGCAAACGTTTGGTGATAACCATCGGACTGGATACTATCGCGTATAAGAGCGATGTTACCGCTATTATTATTGCTTCAGGCGAGGCAAAATCCAATGTTGTTCGTGATTCCATCGAAACATCCTGCACGAACAAATATCCGGCTTCAGTGTTGCAAAAGCTTAATAATGCCCGTTTCTATTTAACAAATGGAGCTGCACTCCGGTTGCGTGAACGACGGTTTGCTGATTTGGTTGAAGAAAGCATTCCTTCACGGCAGTCAATTGAACGCGCCGTCATAAACCTGGCAGTTGAAAAGAAAAAACAGGTCATTGATCTGAACGAGGCGGACTATTGTGGCGACAAATTCTGTGAGTTGATTCTTGCCAAAACAGGAAAACCGGCTTCAGAAGTCAATGAACTTGTACGCCAAGCCGTGCTTGCGCGATTTAACAAAGGGATTGCACCGGTTGAAAATGAAAGAATTCTGCATACAGGCCCACATCACGATGATATAATGCTTGGCTATTTGCCCTATATCATTCACCTCGTTCGTTCGGCGGCTAACAAACACCATTTCAGTGTCTTGACCAGTGGATTTACCGCAGTGACCAATTCATATATGCTGGAAGTTATTGAAAACCTAACCGTGCACATCATAAGGGCAGATTTCGTTAACCGGTTTGACAAGAATTATTTTGACCCCCTGTTCATCGAAGGGCGGAACAGGGATGTGAACCTTTATTTGGATGGTGTGGGTGCTAAAAGCCGAACCGACAAACGTGAAGCACTCGCCCGCCGAACCCTGCGGAATATCATTGAAGTCTTTGGTGACAACTCTGTCAACAAGATCGTGGTCCGGCTGGAAGAACTTGTGAGCTACTTCAGAACCCAATATCCTGGGAAGAAAGACAGTCCCGATGTTCAAAAACTGAAAGGGATGTTGCGGGAGTGGGAAGAGGAAATATTATGGGCGCATTTTGGATTCAATTCTGATGGAGTGTCGCACCAACGTTTGGGATTTTACCAGGGAGAGATATTCACAGAAAACCCCGAACTGAACCGGGATGTTTTACCGGTATTACATCTGCTGAGACAATTCAAACCGACTATTCTCACAGTGGCTCTCGATCCGGAAGGCAGTGGCCCGGACACCCATTACAAAGTGCTGCAGACAGTTACCGAAGCACTTCGGCTTTATGGCAAAGAAACTGACATCTCCAAACTTCGCATTTGGGGGTATCGTAATGTGTGGTACAAGTTCCATCCGGCTGAGGCCAATATCTATGTACCCGTAAGTCTTAACAGTTTTTCACTTTTGGAAAACACATTTATGAACAGCTATGGCTCTCAAAAAAATGCCAGTTTCCCAAGCTACGAATATGACGGACCTTTCCCGGTGCTTGGTCAGCGGAATATGGCTGATCAGTACAATACCATTAAACTTTGTCTAGGAAGGGATTTCTTCCTGAACCATGAATCGCCCCGCGTACGTGCAGCACATGGTATGGTCTATCTCAAGGAGCTTTCCCTCGATGAGTTTTATACACAATCAATCGAACTGAAAAAACTAACGGAAAATTCAGGAAGTGAGACTTTATAAAGTGCGAAAATTATTAACGATTCAGAACGTTTATCAGAAAAGAGACGGAGGTAGATTGAAACAGATTATTCTTTCGGGTATAGTAGCCCTATTGTCAATTTGCGCAGTAAATGCACAAAGTTATCGGGTGTGGGAAAAATCTAAAGCAAATAGTAATTACCCGGCCTATATGGGAGTTGGTAATACCGAGCGGGGATTTGCATATGGAATGATTAATGGAAACCCCAGAGTATTGATGGTTGGCCGGGCTTCAGGCAATAATATTTTTATCCTGAATGCAGCAACCGGTGACAGTGTTGGAAAATTGGATATGACCGGTATCAGTGGCGGAACGATCGTCATTAACGATGCTGAGGTATCCTCAGACGGTGTTATATTCGCTGCAAATCTGAGTACAGGCAGCGCGAGCGATAAAAATTTCAAAGTGTATAAATGGACGAGCGAAACCGCGGCACCCACACTTGTTGTCAATCTGGTTACCAAAATCACCACCTTTCGTTTAGGTGACAAAATAACGGTCACAGGTTCAACTTCGGATAACACGGTAACCATTTGGGCAGCGACTGCAGCAAATGACACGCTGGTAAAATTAACGACCACTGATAATGCCGCGTCATTCACTCCCACGTATATACCCTTGACGGCTTTGAATGCGGCAGCATGGGTTTCTGGAAACTCACCTTCAGTAGCACCCATAAAAGATGGCTCTACAGGCTTCTATATAAAGTCAGCAGGGAAGCCATTAATAAAATTCAGTTCAACGGGCGCTTCGGTGGATACCATCCCTACAACAGTTGTTTCTTCTGGCGGCACGGCTGCACGATATTTTGAAAACAACAATAAAAAGTATGTCGTTGTCTATAACACCAGCACAGGCGGTGAAAATATGACACTTGTTGATGTAACAACGAGTTCTGCAGCGGCAACCGCGGTGTTTAAAACACCCTCTATGGGAACCATTTCAAATGCCAATGGAACCGGCGATATTGATGTGAGAAACAATCTGGACGGTTCCTATACACTTTTTGTCTTTGGAACGAATAATGGAATTTCGGCATATATGCCGATATCCTCGTATTCGATTAAGAATGCAAAAGCACAGACAAAAACAACTAACGTCCCCGATCTGCTGGGTACTCCGGTGGCTATTACCGGTCATATTACTTCGCCTGATTTTTCTGCCAGTTCTACCGGAAACAGCTATTTTATGTCTGACGGTACCACTGGAATTGCTTTGCAAACAACAAAAAAGCTTTCAGTTGCGCTGTCCATCGGCGATACCATAACGGTGAAGGGGAGAATTGCCCAATACCGTGGGCTCACCCAAATAGTTCCTCTGGATTCAATTGTTGCAGCAACGGGAAGTGTTTCTGTTCCCAAATCTGGTCAGGCACCTGCTCCAACTGTAGTTACACTCTCCGATCTGAAGTCGGAAAAATATGAAGGTTCGCTGGTTACGGTAAAAAGTCTTGTGCGACGTTCAACAACTGCGGCGTGGCCGGCAGTTTCCGAAACCACGCGGCTGACGGTCGGAACGCTTTCTGACTCAACCACGCTTGCAATTTATGGTGACATGAATATTGGTGGTAACGCGGAACCTGCATGGGATCAGAATGTTACCGGTATTGCCGCTCAATTTTCAGAATCCGATACAGCGGTATATAACGGGTATGAACTGCGACCAAGATCAATCTCGGATTTCAGCGCCACACCGGCTGGCTCGCTGAGCATTTCGATCGTTCCTGAGGGTTATTATAACAGCGCTGCAAATTCACTTAACGCGATTGATACGGCATGGGTTTATTTGGCATCCATGAATGCACCGTACAACACGATTGATTCAGCGGCCGCAACAATTGACTCGCTCTCATTCACCGGAACGGTTAGCTTTTCTGCCGCCGCCTCAGCTTACTATTATATCTATGTGAAATTCCGGAGTTGTTTGGAGACGTGGAGTGCGCAAGGGGTTGCCTACACAAAAGGTGAGTCGCAAACCTATAGATTCGATACCGCACAAACTCAGGCATATGGCAACAGTTTGAAACAGATCGGCTCAAAATGGTGTCTCTTCACGGGTGATGCTGATCATAGTGGTTTTGTTGATAACAATGACCTGCTCCTGGTTGATAACGATGCATTTAACTTCACCGCGGGTAAATCGATAACCGATATAGACGGATCGCGGTATGTAGACAATAACGACCTGCTGTTGGTGGATAATAATGCATACAATTTTGTGACTTTACACAAACCAGGTTTTATATCTTTAAGACCGCAGGTTCGTACTAATACAGGACTAAAGCGTGTCACAGGTTCCGTACAGTAATCGGGAAATTGATGCACCAACCATAATCCGTTTGTGCCTCTGACATAACTGGGAGCCAGATGAATTTTCTTATCCGGCCCATCAAGGCTCCTTTGTTATGTCTTTTCACCCGCCTAACGGGAAACAACTGATAAGAAGCAAACCTGAGTTGACAGGACTGCCGAAACGTTACTTAATTTCAAATATTATTACTGTTTATGATAATTGTACAAACGAGTCTGCTCATCGGCATATTCATCCTGATGGCAACTCTTATGTTTTTCCGAAAGATTCCAGCTCTCATTGCATTACCGTTAATGGCTTTTATGGTGGCAATTGTGGGAGGAGTTCGGCCGGATGACATCATCCGGTATGTTATTGGTCAGGGCACGATAAAACTGCACAACGCCTATACTATTGCCATGTTTGGGAGTATGTTAAGTGTTGTTCTCCAAAAAACCGGAGTTGCGGAAAGCTTTATAAAAAAAGGCGCTGAACTGTCGGGTGATAACCCGTGGATCATAGCAGTGAGTATGTTAACGCTGATCACCCTCTTGTTTTCAACATTAGGAGGATTAGGGGCAATAATTATGGTGGCAACAATTGTGTTGCCCATTATGTCCTCGGTCGGCATCGGCGCTGTCACTTCAGTGGGAATATTCCTCTTCGGGCTCAGTATCGGGGGCATAATAAATGTGGGGAATTGGGCTGTGTATATAAGTGTAATGGGATTACGGGTTGACCAAATTCGTCCGTTTGCACTTCTGATGCTCTTCCTTACTTATATTTTTGCCATCCTCTACATCACTGTTCAGTTATATAGGGACGGGCATGAAATAAACCTCAAACGGGTTGTCCTTTATTCATTTGCATTTCTGCTGGCGGTTGCTGCCGCCTGGTACGTCTATTCTGTGGGAATGCCCGAACAGATTAAACAAAATTGCGCTCAGGCAGCATTTCAGTTTTGGAAAATCCTGTCGGTTGCTATTGGCGTAGGTATTGCCTTATTGTTTCTATTGGGAATTTTTCGTCTTTTCTCAAATGACCGTGACAATGAATCGGATGTTCATTGGATCAGTTATTTTTCACCTCTGATACCCCTGCTACTTATCCTTGTTTATGACGTTGATATAATCGCATCGTTTATTACCGGATTACTGTACGCATATCTGACAACCTACAAAAAAGGAAGAATGAATCTTTTTATTCGCTCTTGCTTTGAAGGCGGGGGATTAGTTATGCCGGCAGTCGTTCTCATGTTCGGCATCGGAATGTTATTGGTCGCCATTATAGGCCCGGGCGTTCCTCTGCAACAATACCCATCTGGATGGCCGGTAATCAGTTTACTGAAGCCACTCATGCTTTGTATCGTTCCGCACAGTCCGGTTGCCTATATAATCGTTTTTGGACTGGCGGCGCCGTCAGCACTTTACCGGGGACCGCTTAATGTTTGGGGAATGGGATATGGCTTGGCAACAATTTTCCTGGCAAGCGGGTTAAATCCTGGCGCTGTTATGGGATTGTTGCTGGCCGTTGGTCAAATACAGGGTATCAGCGATCCGACAAATACGCATAACGTTTGGCTGGCAAACGAAATGCGTGTTGATGTGCAGAAATTATTATGGAATACAATACCCTATACCTGGCTTATTGCAATTCTTGGATTGTCCGTCTCAGCGTTCCTGTTCATGTAAAACTTCAAGAGAACGCATTGTTAACCGAAGATATTAGAGATATATGAAGAGAAAAATAAAGGTCGGCATCGATGTCGGCGGAACATTTACTCATGCAGTTGCAATTAATATTGCGGACTACGCTATTATAGGTAAAACCTGTGTCCCCACAACCCACAGCGCAGCGGAGGGCGTTGCACGAGGAGTTGTTCAATCATTAAAAAAATTATTGGCGGAAGCTGCAATTGATCCTGCTGAAGTTATCCTGATTGCACACTCTACCACACAGGCCACAAACGCCCTTCTTGAAGGAGATGTTGCTACTGTGGGAATTATCGGGATGGGGAAAGGCATTGAAGGAAGACGGGCACGGAACGAAACTGACCTCGACGATATAGAACTTTCACCCGGCAAATATCTTAACACTAAATATTGCTATTTTGATGTTACCAAGCCTCTGACTGAAGATGTCATCAGACGGGCAATTACGAAACTCATTGAACAGGGAGCTGAAGTTATTGTAGCTTCGGAGGCTTTCGGCGTTGAAAATTGTACAAATGAAGAATTGGTCGTAAAAGTTGCCAAGGAAAATGGACTTATGGCAACAGCAGCAAGTAAAATCAGTAAACTCTATGGATTACGTGTAAGAACCAGAACGGCAGTTATTAACGCCAGCATGATGCCCAAAATGCTTGAAACGGCAAACATGACTGAGCAGGCAATCCGCGAAAGCGGAATAACAGCACCATTAATGGTTATGCGTTCTGACGGCGGCATCATGGATATCAATGAGATGAGGAAACGGCCGATATTAACAATGCTTTCCGGCCCTGCCGCCGGAGTCACCGCCGCGTTGATGTACGCGAAGGTATCTGATGGAATTTTCTTGGAAGTTGGTGGAACATCAACGGATATCTCCGTAATAAAGAACGGTAAGCCGCAGGTAAAAAGTGCACGTATAGGTGGGAACAGATTATTCGTTCGCACTCTCGACGTTCGCACCTTGGGAATAGCGGGAGGCTCCGTTCCGCGCTTCAGCAACAATAGCTTGATTGATGTTGGTCCGAGAAGCGCGCATATTGCGAACATTCAGTATGTGGCTTTTTCTCCGGATCTGGATTTTTCGCATCTGGAACTTGAAAATATTCAACCAAGGATTAATGACCCTGAAGACTATATGGCGCTTCGGCTAGCACCGGGCGACGCCTTTGGCTATTCACTAACACCAACTGAAGCATCCTATTTTCTCGGCTTTGCGGAAGAGACTGAGCACCGAACCGTATTTATGGATTCAATCCGAAATGGTTTCCTGGCGTTGGGTGAAAAATTTAATACTCCTCCTGAAGCTATTGCTGAAGAAATCCTGGCATTTTCTGCAGCCAAAATAAAACCTGTCATTAAACAACTGATAAGAGAGTATAAACTCGATCCCGGGTTTATCCGGTTTATCGGCGGGGGCGGCGGAGCGTCTGCCATTGTCCCCTATGCAGCCAAAGCCTTGTCCATACCTCACACCATTACCGAGAACTCTGAGGTTATCTCTGCTATTGGAGCGGCCCTGGGCATGATTCGGGATTCTGTTGAACGGAATATTGTAAATCCCACGGAAACCGAAATAATTGCATTGCGTGAAGAAGCATATCGTTCGGTTATTGCAATGGGAGCCGTTCCCGAATCAGTTGAAGTTACGGTTGAGATTGACAGCAAAAATAAGAAAGTAATTGCAGTCGCCATGGGCTCCAGTGAATTGCGTACAAGGGATCTCGCTATTAAAGAATTACCCGAAGATGAACTGTTGGCAATTTGTGCTGAGTCCTTTAGAACGGATAAAGCAAACCTCAACATTAGCGGCAGCACTTCTTTCCTCTTTGCAGTTACTTATGTCTATTGCAAACGCCATCTCCTCGGTCTTTTGCAAACTGAATTCAGAGAATTACGGGTTATTGACAAGGAAGGATCAATCAGGTTACAGCTAAAAAATTGTCTTGTGGAATCCTGTGGTGCAACATCCGTAAAGAACACAATAAATCGTTTAATTGAAAAGCTGACCGTCTTTGGAGATGCAGGCGCACTTGTGCCCGACATTTTCCTTCTTGTGTCCGGGAAGATTGTTGACTTCACCGGGCTTATTCAGGATGCCCAGATACTGGCTCTGGTAGATATTGAACTGGCAAAAGTCTCTTGCACTGAACAAATAGTTGTTATTGCTGCAGAAAAAAAATAAGATGATGATTGATTACAAGAACCAGTTTGACTATATAATTTACGGTGCAACGATACCAGGGGTCGTCCTGGCGATCAAAAAGGCTCAGGAGAATAAATCGGTCCTGTTGATCAATCACTATGGCTTCCTTGGCGGAAATATAACAGAAAGCCTGTCCTGCCTTCAGATAATTGATCCATTGTGCTTGGGTGAAATTACTGCCCAGATATTTAATGCACTGAAAACTAAGCAGAATGGATTGCCCGCAGTGGGCGACAATGCTTTTTTGCTTGATCCTGAAGCGGTAAAAATAACGCTCCAGGAGTTTATGGAGCAGGTGCCGGTTCACGTGCTGTATCATGTGAGGGCGATAAAAATTTCTGCTGAGACAGAAACTGGGCTTGTTGTTTCTCTTTCAGCCAAGGAAGGGGTTCTGAATATAACCGGGAAGACAGTGGTGGACACAACTGATGAACAACATCTTCAAATGCTTTTACGCGGTAAAAACATCGAACAGCAAAAATACCGGCTTAACGTCATAATTCGTTCGGAACATTTATCATTTCTTCAAACCTTTAAACCCAAAGCACTTATCCGCCTTGGAATCAATCGCTACTGGATGTCAGTTGTCTTGCCGGTTTCCGGGGAAAACGATGCTGCAGAATCCATGCAACAATACCTCACGGTGATATCGCGGGCTTTAGTTGACAGAAACGACAGGCTACAGGTGGTGCCTGTGCATGCTGACATGATTGGATATCCACGAATAGAAGAGCATAAAATGAATGAGAGTCTGCTATTCCTGCCCGAAATGCTAACCGGATCGTTTACTGAAGAAGAAGCATTTGCCAAAGCCTCCCGTTTGGAAGGCCTTACATAAATTTATTTAAAAGAATTAAGAATGGAAAGCAGCGATAACTTATTGGAAACATTAAAAAATGGCGTGATTGTTTCGTGCCAGGCAAGAGGGAATTCACCTTTTAACTCACCTGACGGTGTGAGCATGTTGGCACGTGCGGCTGAACTGGGCGGAGCCGTTGGTATCCGCTCCGAAGGTGTAAAGAAAACGGAAAAAATATTGCAACAGACTAGCCTTCCTGTAATCGGACTCATCAAATCGGACTTTCCGGATGGATATGTCCGCATAACCGGAAGCTTTGAGGACGTGGAGTCACTACTGACCATAGGAACTCACATAATTGCAATTGATGGTACTTTCAGGTTGCGTGAGGGAATTACCGGTCCGGAATTTATTGGGAAGGTGAAAGAAAAATATAATTGTCTCGTGCTCGCAGATATCGCGCAATATGACGAAGGTTTGGCCTGCATTGCTGCCGGTGCTGATGCGCTTTCGACCACATTAAGCGGATATACGCCGGCGACGGTTCATCTAAAAGAAAATGGACCGGATTTCGCATTATTGAAAAATCTGGTGATGGTTTCACCAATACCCGTTTTTGCGGAAGGCCGGGTAAACACGCCGAAAGAAGCCGGGCAAATGATTGAACTTGGCGCATGGGGTATTATTGCCGGCACTGCGATTACGAGTCCAACAGCTATTACGGAATGGTACATAAAAGCAGTGAACGATATTGCAAAAAGGAAGACTGTTGCAAAAAGTGGAATTTGATGTTGTTGTCGCCGGCGCTGGTATTGCCGGCATAAGTGCCGCAGTAAAGGCTGGACGGATGGGCGCTTCAGTTGCGCTCATTGAACGCTATGAGTTCCTCGGCGGAATGTCAACAGCCGGGATGGTCTCACCTTTTATGAAGCATGCAATAAACAATCAACCGCTCGTTAACGGCATTTTTTCTGCACTTGAAATGCATATGAAAAAAGAAAACGGGATGTTGACAAACGGGTTTTACGCCAGTGCATTCAGGTCCGCCGCCTATTCACTGCTTACCGGTGCACAGGTTACTCAGTTCTTCAATGTTGAATTATTGTCTGTTAACCGGGAAAAGGGAAAAATATATTCACTCACCATTCTTATGAATGGCCAGGAAATTGATATGGCCGGAAGCGTCTTTATCGATACGACCGGCGATGCGGAGCTCGTGTTCAAAGGTGATTTTGACTGGGAAAAGGGAGACTCCAAAAGCGGAAATCTCCAGGCAATGACACATTTCTTCCGTATGGGAGGAATAGATATTCCGGAAGCTGCGGCGTACACCCTTCAGCATAAGGAAGATTTTTTCCCATGGATGGACTTTGCGTTTGACTTCAGCAAGATCATTTCCATTGCAGGTTATTTCAGCTTTGTTAAACGGGCAATTGCAGGGAATCGACTTTCGCCGGACATACACTATTTGTTCTATACTTCATTGCCGGAGAGCGGGGAGGCTTCCTTCAATACGACCAACATTCTTGGGTTGGATGCCTCCTCATCCTACGATCTGACAAAAGCTGAAATTATCGGCCGGAAGCAGGTGCACCAGGTGGTCGATCTGCTTCGCTCTGAAATCCCCGGGTTTGGGAAATCATATTTGCTGGAAACTGCTACGCAGGTAGGAGTGCGTGAAACTCGCCGTGCTATTGGTGATTATATTGTTACCGGGGATGATATACGGAATGGAAGGAAATTTGAGCATTCGGTTGCGAGAGGTTGCTATGGAATTGATATTCACGGCCAAAAAGAAGAAACGGACGTAATGGAAGACCTGGCAGAAGGCGAGTATTACGAAATTCCGGAGGAAGCCCTCATTGTGCGAAATGCAGAAAACCTGCTCGTTGCCGGTCGTTGCATTTCTGCAACCAGGGAAGGCCATGGTGCTTTACGTATAATGCCCACTTCATCAGCCACCGGTGAGGCTTGCGGCGCACTTGCTGCGTTGGCTGCTTCCCGGAACCAGCCTATTCGACAGATAGATTATCAACTCTTGAAAAAGGAAATTCTTCACAATGTTTCTTTCGACTGACGCAATGAACGATACACGGATACTACTATAATTATGAAGCAAACGATATTTACAAGAGAAGAGGCAGTTAAGCAATTTGAAATGCAGGGCGACGAATTTGCAATTGTGGAAAATCCTGCATTTATCCACCCACGACTGGATTTCTATCCACTTGCAAAAAAGAATTTGTCATCTGTTCCGCAAATAGGCGCCATACTGATGGATATGGACGGAACAACTACCACAACAGAAGAACTCTGTATCCATTCGCTGGAAATGATGATCCGGCGAATGAGCGGCCTGATGGGAAAAGATAATTGGATCGGCTTAGACCATAGTGCTGATTATCCCCACATTATAGGGAATTCAACAACAAAACACGTTGAATATCTGTGCCGGAAATACCATAGTTTATTTCGGTCTGACGCGACGATTAAAGCGTTTCTGTACTCGTCACTCTGGACACTGCTTACGGGAAAAGATAAGCAGCGACGCGAAGAAGTCCGAAACGATGTAATAAATATCGGGCTGAGTTCATTCTTTGAGGATGGCCGCTATGTTGCCCTTATAAACAAAAACATAATTGTGGAATCGGACATAATTTCGGCCGCAGAATCGCTCTTTGTCCGGTATGGAGAAAAAATATCAGCCCTTGAATTGCCTGATTATGTCAGGCTTGGAATTGATATTTATTACCAGCGCTATCACGAAATTTTGGAACGGATAAAAAAGGGTGAAGGATCGTTGCTTTCGCAGGAATTGTTTGCTAATGCCGAAAAACATCTCATTGAACCCATGCCGGGTGTGGAACTGTTTTTGCCATTGGTGAAAGGATGGTTTGGCTCTGACGCCAGATATCTGGATAAAGAAATACTCCGCTCCTATGAAATAAAAGCAGGAATTTCATACCCGCACGTTGGAAGTAACAATTTTGCGGAGTCCCTGGCACGGCTTTCAACCAAATTTTCTGTTAATCCCGCCAAGGTTGCAATTGTAACCTCTTCAATATTTTATGAAGCGGATATTGTTGTATCGGAAGTCTTTAAGATACTTACTACGCGAATTGAAAAAATGCCTTTGCCGGAAAGCAGGCTTCACTTTTTACTCGAGAAATTTTGCTCCTATCAAAATTACTATGATAGCTTTGTGACTGCAAGCGACTCAAACGAAATCCGCCTCAAACCGCACCGGGACTTATATAGCATTGCCTTGCATCAGTTGGGAGTGACCAAAGAGCAGTTTGATAGTGTTGTTGGGTTTGAAGACAGCGAGAGCGGAACTATTGCCATAAGGGCAGCAGGTATAGGCCGCTGTGTTGCCGTTCCGTTTGCACAGACCAATGGGCATAATTTTCTGGCTGCTTCGCATATCTGCAAAGGCGGACTACCGGAAGTAGTGCTTACGCACTCCGTTTTTACTGTGTAATAATACTTTTATAATTTCAGGTTTGTTATGAGCGACAAAATATTTCACGTTATTTCTAATACCCATTGGGACAGGGAGTGGCGCTTCCCCTTTCAAAAGAACAGGCAGATGCTTGTTGCAATGATCGACAGCGTAATTGAAATTCTGGAAACAGAACCGGATTACCGGGCCTATCATCTTGACAGTCAATCAATTGTTCTGGACGATTATCTTGAAGTTCGCCCGCACAAACGTGAAGTTATCAGCCGGTTAGTTAAAGACAAGCGGCTCCTGATAGGCCCCTGGTACATTTTACCTGATGAATACCACGTTGGTGGAGAAAACCTTGTCAGGAACCTTCTTCTTGGTCATAAAACCTGTGCCGCTTTTGGAGGTGCTTCCAAAACCGGTTATTCGCCGTTTTCATGGGGTCAGATTGCTCAGCTTCCCCAGATCTATGCACAGTTTGGTATCGAAGTTATCATGTTCTATCGTGGTGTCAACTTTCTGGACAGTGCAAAGGCTGAATTTATTTGGGAAGGCGCAGACGGCACCATGGCTCTCACGAGCCGGTTTTCCACAATGCCCCGTTACAACTTCTATTTTTATATCTATCGCCCGGTTGTCCATAACGAGGGATTCGCTGATGTTGAATATAAATGGGAGCGGGGTGGAACCCCTTTCCATTTTGCGGATGCTCAAATGCATATGGAAGATTATTTTATTGTTGATCCTGCTGATACATATTTCGAGGAGAATATTGTTCCATCGGTTACGGCCATTATTGATAAACAGGCAGGCGATTTCACTACACCCCATGTTATATGGATGGAAGGACATGATTCCAGTGGCCCGAACCGGAAAACAGCACGTATACTTAAAGATATCCGGCGCTTGCTTCCCGATGTAAATGTGGTGCACAGTACACTGGAAGAATACACAAGAGGATTATTGGAAAGGGCCGATCTGAAGTCATTGCCTCATGTCACCGGGGAACGACGTAGTGCACAGTTTGATAATCGCAGCGGAAATCTATACGGTTACATTACCTCTGCCCGGACCTATCTCAAACAGAAAAACTTTGAAGCTGAAAAATGGCTGCTTCGCTATGCCGAGCCTATGAATTCACTGGCGGGCATATATGGCCTCGATAATAATGACACCTATCCGGATCTTGCATGGAAATTTCTCATACAGAATTCGGCGCACGATTCCATCGGTGGTTGCAGTCTGGACGAGGTTCATGAAGACATGATGCACCGCTATAAACAAGTCATTGAAATATCACGCGGTATGCTTGACAGAGCATGCAAATATTTGGCAAGCCAGGTAGATCTCTCTGCTTCTGAACCGAACAGCATTCATATGCTTGTAGTAAACACAACCAATTATCAACGGCATGACGTTATTGAAATGTACGTTGATATTCCACAAACCCTGGATATGGGTGCAATTGTTCTTAAAGATCACAACAATGAAGCCATGGCGCTGCAAGTTATCGATAAAAAAGATATTGAGCCTGTGTTGGAGCAACTGATTGACCGGCCAATGTTTTTAAGGATGAAGCGATACCGTGCTTATGTTGAAGTTCAGAATGTTGCTCCATTTAACCTGGCACACTATCAGGTTGTGCCGGTAAAAAAAGCAGTTTCGAAATACGTTAAGAAAATTGCACAAGATACAGACGGACGCATTTTCCTGGAAAATGAATATCTGAAGATCCAGGTTCAGCCTAACGGCGCATTGACTATTCTCGAAAAGGCAAGTGGTAAGCAATTTTCAGACGTTGGATATTTTTATGATGAAGGCGAGGCGGGGCATGCCTGGGTGCATACCGCAGTGAACCCGTTTGTAACAACATTGAAGTCCAAACCCATTATTACCATTTGCGAACAGGGCGTATTATCGGCGGCGGTTAAAATTGAGCATAAAATGAGAATATTTGAGAACCTTGAAGCACGGCAATCCGGTAAGGGAAAGAAAGTTCATATTCCGGTAACACTTGTCGTAACCCTTAAGAAAGGCTCACGATATGCCGAGTTCAATATTCAGGTGGAAAACAAGGCGGAAAGTCACCGGTTACGTTTTATTATGCCAACAGTTGAAAATGCGGTTTCCTCCTTTGCTGAAGGTCAGTATGAAGTTGTTGAAAGACCGATTGAGCGGATTGACAGTGCCATGTGGGTTGAGCAACCGATGTACGATTACCCCATGTATCACTTTGTGGATGTTTCGAATGGTAAAAACGGTGCAGCCGTGCTCGTCGAGGGCCTCACTGAATATGAGGTGAAAGACGATGCATTCAAAACTGTTGCCCTCACGCTTTTCCGCGGCTTTCAATTTATCATTGCCCCAAGTTCTGTTCAGGACTATTCATATCAAAAAGGTTCGCAATGCCTTGGCAAACAGAGCTACCGTCTTGCATTCTATCCACATACCGGCAACTGGGTCGAAGGAAACGTTTATGAAGAAGCCATATGCTTTAGTACACCACTGACCGCGATTGAAACAGGCCGTGCAACAGGAAAAATCAAAACCGATGTGCCGTTCTTTACTATTGAGCCCAAAACACTCGTGTTTAGCTGTCTGAAAAAGGCTGAGAACAACAAAAAGAATACTTATGTTTTACGTCTGTATAATCCAACCGGTGTAGTCACCCAAGGGGCTGTAAGTTTTTCTGCAGAGCTTAAAAATGCGTATTCCGTTACACTTGAAGAAACCCGGCCCGAGTTGTTGCAGATAAGTGATAATACTGTGAGGATCAGTGTTGGCCCAAAGAAAATTATTTCACTGCTCATGGAGTTTTGAGAACACGATAATTGTACCAAGACCGTGTTATGCGTCCAAATTACAAAATAATTTGGGCGCATTTTTTTTACCATATAGATGAGCGAGATGGAATGATTCTATGCGAAATGGGTACACCTGACAATTGCCGGCTTTATTTTTTGAGTTATTTGCGCAGCCCTACGGACATAACGTCTGTTTAGTTTATGGGTTTCAGCTTTGTCTGCCAGCCAGTGCAGATATTTAGTAACATGTATAACATTGATATCCGAAACTGAGATACATCTGTACTTTGATGCCGGTAACACAAAAACAGCAATTTGAAATCCGAAATTAACTCACCTGATCCCCCAAAATTATTATATTCACTATTGAAAATGGCAAAAATGGTCATTGTGGAAACGCATATATAACAGGGACGTTTTAACCTGCGTCACTTCTGATCGGAAGTGAATCGTTGAGTGAAGTGAATAGTATTTCTGTAATCAATGCATGTTCCCACCGCGGCCAAATGTGGACAAATAACCTAATTTTGTGACAGTACTTAAATATGACAAAGAAAATCTCAAAAAAAGAACAAATGGAAAAGGTACGGAAACCGGTTCCCCAAAAAGCTCCGAAAGTAATTACCTCCCAAAAACAAAAGGAAAAGGACAAAAAATGGCATGGAGAGGAATAAGCTGGCGTACCGTTTCGTCTGTCATTTTACCTTTTTTCGCCGGCACGGAAGCGAACGATGTGGAGCGCGGTAATTCCCTTATTAGCGCAAATACCTGTTAAGGAGGAATGCATTTTGTCTGCTGTTCAGCGAATAGTCTGTTGCATTTGGGGCCTGTATCGTTTGAAATAGGGGAAAATGCTCTCAACGTTCTCGGTAAAAATAAACCTTGTACAACTCGTTTTCCCGGACGGTCCAGTGTTTGAGTCCGCGTTTGGACAAGGCAACATAAAGCGGAAGTGGGTCAAAAGAATTGAGCAACAGAAATACTTCGCCCTCACCCAGAATTTGTACAACTGCTTTGATTGCATCAATAGGGTCCCGTCCTGCTTCAAGCAGGGGACGAACATCAAGTACTCGAATTTTCTCCTGTGGCACTATTTCAAGAAACTCAGGCTTTCCCACTGATGGTTTTTGCATCAATGTTTCATCATTGCGAAATTCGGGGCGGTCAGCCACGATGCCAATTGCCCGATTAAGTTCAGCAAGAAGTGTATTAGTACTAATCCCGGCAATTTCAGCCGTTTGTTCAACGGAGAGTCGGGTTGCCAATGTTTTGCGAAGTTCTTTATGTTCAAGGTTTTTGAAGTGTGGGCTGATTTTGATAAGTATTTCAAGAGTTTGAGGATAAGAGGATAATAACTTTGCTATTTTAAGATCGGGGGTAATCATAACTGAATATGTTTAAAGATTTTCGCTTGTCGGTTTTAAGTTTGAAATTTTAGTAAGAGGTTTCCGGTCATAACCTGTAACCGGCTTAACAAATCCTGACGTTTCCCCCAAAGGCGGGAACTGCAAAAAAGTTGAGTAATTTGTGCGAGGCGGCACCAGAGGCTTATCATTCGCGATAATAACTTTCTGAATTTCAGGATTATGGTTATTCTTCATATCGGAAAATTAGCAAATTCATGAACCAAAACCTTTGACTTAAGTCAGTTTTAAGGAAATAGCCCTGGGATTCTCCATCTGATAAAGGAAAGATTCAGATCCGGACTTTTGTTGAAGTCATTTGAAGCATAGTTCAGTCCGATCGGCCTCACGATTCGGAAAACAACATGCAACCAGATAGCATTGCAGGGTATCGTTTTGGATTGCTCTTCTGATTTGTGTAGTTTGCCGCTTGGATTAATAGTATTTCAAAAACAACAATAACAAAATGCAGCTAACTAAAAGTATGACAAAGACGGATTGGGGGGTTGCACTGCTCTATGCATCCGTAATTCCGGTTGTTGATATGATTAACGGTGACCCGGGCCGTTTGGTTCAAGGCTGGAATTATATCATAATGACATGGCTGTTGGTATTCTCTTTTAATATGGTTTGTTGGGTGATCAACACTCACATTCGGGTTAGTTATGGATACCCGCGTGACATCAGAAGCCGGTTAAGAAAAGTTTTTGCTGTGGTTTTTGCCAACGCCGTTTTGGTTTCAGGGCTTATATTGGCTGTTGATCTTATGTTCCTAAGTAAAGTTCACACGCTGAGGCTTAATTATCCGAAGATATATTTATTGCTTGCTTTCCGGGGTGTTGTTGGCATTGGGCTCATCTATGTAATCCAGACTGCTATTTATTCGAAAGCGAAAGCACAGGAGATTTCGCTTCAGAACCAGATGCTTAAAACTGAGAACATCAGGTCTCAGTTTGAAATCTTGAAACAACAAATAAGTCCGCATTTTTTGTTTAACTCACTCGCCACCCTGCATTCAATGATTCAGCTAAACAATCCAAACTCCGCTATGTTTGTTATTAAATTGTCCGAAATGTACCGGCAGTTGCTTGTTAAACGGCAGCAGGATCTTGTTACGCTTAAGGAAGAGCTTGCATTTGTCAACGACTATGTTTTTATGCTTACTGCGCGGTTTGATAAGATGCTCAAAATTAAAATTGACATTCCCGAAAACATTATGCAAATGAAGTTGCCCACCTTCAGTTTGCAGTTACTGCTTGAGAATTGTATGAAACATAATATTGTTTCTGAGGAAAAACCGTTACACATCAAAATATTTACCGCGACACCAGGCACAATAACGGTTGAAAATAATTTACAGGCCAAAGTTACTCATGGCGAAAAATCCGGCTATGGCTTGGAGAACCTGGACCAACGTTATAATCTGCTTGGCTACCCTGACAGTGTTGACGTGTTTTCTGATGATGATACATTCCGCGTGACAATTTTACTCCTGAATACATAGTCGGTTCCCATTCTTTTCCTCAGCACTATTAAGGTCAGCTATTCATCAGAGAGCTGTATTTTCATTAGTCCAAATGCAAACTGCATCGGTCGTGGTTGCGGTGTCAAATATGGTTTCTCAATAGACGATGTCACGTATTTGTTATACACTGATAAAAGCTTCCAGCCGGTCTGTATCTGATAGAACAAATTCAATGATCGTCAGTTAAACAACCGTTTCGATCAATTCAGGTATGATCCCCCAAATTATCCACCCATAAGGCTGTCTTTATTTCATCGATTCCCATGGAGCACTTACAAATCCTGTGCCTTTCTGATCTGCCTGTGTCGTAAAAGTCGACAGATCAATTGCATGTTGTAATTCTTATGGCTGTGCCCTCGAATGAACTTGATAGGAAAAAGGAAAACCCGTTAATTCCCGGAACCATATACAATCCGCCAATTGAAAGTTGTGACTTTTTTTTACCGTGGATAGAACAACCATAGGGATGATCATTTCGACAGGCTTTTTGATCAATTCAGATATAATTTCGAATTAATTCCCCATTGTTAACTTTATTTTTATCTGATTGATTCTAAAAAGAACCAATTGAAATGAGAAAACTAAAACATGGAATTGTTATGGTAAAGAAAATCTACTTAACTCTTTTGGCATTTGGTATCCTTTCCGCTGTCTCCTATGCAGCCATTCAACCCAGCATGAATTTCCGCTCTAATTGGGCAAATAAAACCGCCATGACCCTTATGGCGCTTCCCGATAATACCAACAATTGGGTGATCTCTTTTCCTCAAACAACCATCGGCTCAGGAAGCAATCAATGGTTTAAAATGGAAGTTACCGGAAGCTATACTACCAATCAAACCTGGGGCTATGGCTCCGCACCAGTTTTTAACACAAGCACAACTATACCTGTAAATGGTGCAAACGGATTGATGACCGCTGTTTCCGGCAAGACCTATGTTTTCTCAATAAAGGACGTCGCCAGCAGTACTGCCTCCGTAGGCTTTGTGTTTGAATTGGGTGGTACACCGGTCACCATAAGCACTGCCACTGCTTCAGCCGCTGTCCCCGGTTCTCCGGTTACGGTCACCGCAACCCTGAGTGGCGCTCTTCCAACCAATCAGACCGTATGGCTCAGGTATGCAACAGGCTCCAGTACCTATTCCGGTTCTGTAATAACGCAGATGACCGGCAGCGGAACAAGCTACACGGCCACCATTCCCGGACAAACCATCGGCACAACTGTTTATTATTACTGTTTTTCCTCTGGCACTGTGGCCGGCGGTGGCGGAGTGACCACAACAAATGTTACCCAGGCCACCATCAACAAAACAGCCTCGGCAAACTATACCGTGATGACAACCGAAGTACTGACGGCAAATCCTTCCTCACTTAACAGTTTCTCTTATTTCCCTGGCTCCGGCCCTTCAGCTTCACAAAGCTATTCCTTAAGCGGAACGGACTTGTCAGGCTATCCCGGAAACATTACCGTAACTGCCCCCACGGATTATGAAATATCTCTGGATAACGGAACAAACTGGGCTTCCTCGGGACAGGTGCCCTTCACCAGTGCAACCTTGAACGCAACAACAGTCTATGTACGATTGAAAGCCGGCCTGGCTCAAGGAAATTATAATGAAAGTGTAACCAATGTTGGCGGCGGAACATCACGGGATGTTCCGTGTACGGGAACAGTATTGAAGTACGCTCCCTCAAATCAGGCAACAGGCTTCACTGCTTCCAACGGCTCTCCCTCTGCCACGGCAATTCATTTCGTATGGACAGATGATGGCAGTGGCTCTCCTGCTCCTGACGGTTATCTGATCCGGGGAAGTGCGGCAGGGTATGGCAGTATAGCCGCACCCACGAATGGTACGGCAGTTCCGGATGGCGGACTGGACAAGAATGTAGCCCAGGGAGTGCAGGTCGCAGATATTACGGGCCTCAGCCAGGGAACGACCTATTACTTTACTATATACTCCTATACCAATTCTGGAGCGAATATTCTCTACAATCTGGTAGGTTCCCCGCAAACCTCAGCAACCACAACCGTGTCAACCTATTATTCCAAAGCAACCGGGAACCTTGATGATCTTTCAAGCTGGGGAGCCAATCAGGACGGCACAGGGAATGCACCACTTGGTTTTACGTCAGATGGTTTGACCTTTGTCATTAAGAATAACCCTGCTCCGGCAATTGGCGGCACCTGGACTGTAAGTGGTGCCACGACGAAGATTCAGGTGGGTGACGGAACCACAGCAGTGAACTTCTCAGTCCCTTTTACGTTGACAGCGACCAATGTTGATATAATGAGCAATGCGACTGTTACGCTTGGCTCGAACGTAACGCTGACGGGAAGCATCAATGTTAAAAATGGGGGTACACTAAATTGCAACAGCTACATCGTATCCGGTACAGGAGGGATATTTAACCTTAACAGCGGCGGTACGTTGAAGATAGGCAGTGCAACCGGCATAACCAGCGGCAGCACGGCAAGCGGCAATATCCAGACCACGGGCTCCAGAACCTATAATGCAGCCGGAAAATATGTTTATAATGGAACAGTGGCTCAGGTAACGGGAAATGGTTTACCCCAGCTTGCAAGTGGGGGAGTGATGCAGATAAGCAACACCGCGGGCACGGTTACCGCTTCACAGTATATTGATGTAGTATCCGGTGCCATCTGGCTTGTTGATGCAGGAGCAACGTTCACTACCTCATCGCAGACGCACCACTTTGAGCCGGGATGTCTGGTAACGATCAATGGAACATTCCAGATTGATGCCTCGGGTGGCACCTATTCATCCGGCGCCAACGCATGTTTCACCTATGGCCCAAACGCTACGTTGGCGGTTAATGGTTCATCGCAGATAGCATTGTACAGCAACAATTCGGCATGGAACAACAACACGGGCTATGTGGCCTCTCCTCCCAACGTTAACATAAAGGGGGCCGGTGGGGTGAGTATTCAAACAGGAGGTACTTTAACTGTTACCGGGACATTTCAGACTTCGGGCCCGGTCTCATTAAGCTCAACTGTCCTAAATCTTAACGGCACGTGTCAGATAAATGCAGGCGGAAGTTTTACGAATTCACCCACGTTCGGTGCAGCTTCAACTCTGATCTATAATCAGGGCAGTTCCAAAACACGCGGCAATGAGTGGACGGCAAATACCAGTGGAACAGGTTATCCCAATAATGTGGTGCTCAGCAATAATTCAACAATAAGCATGGGCGCCACTGCTGCACAGTGCACAGGAAGTTTAACCATCGACGCCGGCAGTACATTAAACACTACAAGCAATACGTTGACCATACTTGGAAACGTGGTTATCAATGGTGCTATCAGTTTGGGCGGCGAGGTAAAAGTGAAGGGGAACTGGACGATAGCCGGCGCACAAACCAACAATGCTAAAACCATTACGTTTAATGGAACCACAACTCAAACAATTACCGGTGGAGCAAACTTCTCCAATTTAGTTATTAATAACGCAGGCGGAGTATCAACCGGCTCACTCTCCATTAATGGCACAATTACTCTGGCAAGTGGCAGCCTCACTGTCTCGCCGGGCCAGGTGCTCTCGCTTGGAACTACTGGAACAGTGACTGGTGAAACATCCGGGAATTACATAATTGGGGCAGTATCTGCAACGTCAACCATTACTACAGGTGCCGCGAACATTGCCGGGCTTGGAATATCGATAGAGCCAAATGGGAACAACTTGGGGGCAACTACTATCACACGTATTAGTGGCGCAGGCGGTTTGGTAACGTTCGAAGGCAGCTCAAGCATAAAACGCAGATGGAAAATTACACCTGCTACTCAGCCCTCATCGGATGTCAGTATTACCTTTGCATGGGTCTCCGATGACGATAATAGCGCAACGCTTGCAACTATGTACGTCTGGAAAAGCGATGATGATGGAGCATCCTGGTACTTGTTGGCCGGTCCTGTTGATGGCAGCGCACGTTCGGTTGTTTTTGCAACTTCAGGCTTCTCCGATTTTACTCTTGCCGGCGCAGATAATCCGTTGCCTGTCGAACTTGCTGCATTTTCAGCTGCACAGAGCGAAAAACAAATAGTTTTAAATTGGAAAACTGCATCGGAGTTCAACAGCGCACGATTTGAAATAGAAAAGAAAGCAGCCGGTACCGACATATGGCATAAGCAGGGTGAAGTTAATGGAGCAGGGAACAGCAATTCACCTAGACATTATTCCTTCACCGATCGTATGCTTAAAGCCGGGACATATGTTTACCGTCTCAAAATGATTGATAATGACGGAATGTATTCATACAGTGCGGAAGTGCAAACTGTGGTTGCTTCACCGCAAAATTTTGGGCTCGCTCAGAATTACCCAAATCCATTTAATCCAACCACTGCAATAACATACCAGATTCCCGTGGCCGGAAGAGTGACCATTGGGTTATATGCCGTAACAGGTCAGCTTATTAAAACGCTTGTGGACGAGAACAAAGATGCAGGCTATTATTCGGTCAACATAAATGGAGCCGGTCTTTCAAGTGGAACCTACTTTTATAAATTGGAAGCAGGTCCTTACTCCGAAATTAAAAAGATGATTTTCTTAAAATAGGCTGTTGAATTGCCCGAAGGGAATGATTCTGTATTATGAAGTTCATTAAATAAAGAAAAGGAATAGTTATGGTTAAAAAAGGTTCCCTCGTTCTCATGGCGGTTTTCCTGATTTCTGTCTCGCTCTATTCGCAGCCTAAACAGGCAAACATGTACTGCAAAGGCGGATTGTTCTCAAGTGGTGTTGTTTCGATGAATAATATTGCGCTTCCAAATGGAAGCGGAAATGACTATATATGGATCTCTCCTGCCGTGAATGGCACCGGATCCTATAATTATAATTTAACTTACAGCATAAGCAGCAGTAGTAATTCAGCAGGAACCTATTGGGGAACTAATAATTCTACTGTGTTGGTTAATTCGGGCATAAATTTTCTGGTTAGCACTGCCGATGCGCATTGGAATGTAGTAGCCGGAAGAAAATATGTCTTTACCTTGAAAGATGTTGCAAGCGGGACGAACTCACTTGGATATATTTTTGAATTCGGAAATACTCCCGCGACCATTACAGCCGCTTCCAACTCGATTGCCGTTGAAAACGCTCCCGTTACTATCACTGCTTCTTTAAGCGGGCCTTTAGTCACCAATCAGAGCGTTTTTGTTCGCTGGTCAAATTCAAGCAGCTATGCAACATCAACAGTCACCCAAATGACGGTCAACGGAACTACCTGCACTGCATCAATCCCCGGACAGCCGGGTAGTACAAAAGTTTATTATTACTGTTTCAGTTCCGGAACCACCGAATTGACTCCGGCTACCTGTAACCCTGCAACCATAAATGCAACTACCGGTACCAGCTATACGGTAAACGGCACAACTCCAACCCTTATTACAACAGCAACGGGATTAAGCGGTTTCACCTATGGTTATTCTTTCGGGCCGTCGGAATCTCAAAGCTTTTCATTTTTCGGAGTATTGTTGACCGGCTATCCCGGTAATATCACTCTTACCGCGCCAAAGGATTTTGAGATATCTCTTGATGGTCAAAACTATTCAGGAAGCAGTCTCTCTGTTCCCTACACTTCTTCTGTTTTGGATACGACTGTGGTTTATGTAAGGTTGAAAGCCGGGTTGCCGCTTGCTGCTTATTCTTCTGAAGCAATTTCCATTACGGGCGGTGGTGCAAATGCAAGTGTTTCCTGCAGTGGAACAGTCACTTCAAGCACACCGGCATTGGCTGTTACCACTCCCTCGCTGACTGGCTTCAGCTATTTTGCCGGTTCAGGACCATCGATCACCCAACACTTTTCCATTAGCGGCAACTATTTAACCGGATATCCAGGGAATATCACAGTGACCGCTCCCGCAGACTTCGAGGTTTCTCTCAACAATTCAGTATTTCCCGGAGGTTCACTCACTATTCCATATACCTCAAGAGTATTGAATCCTACAACAGTATATGTCAGACTTAAAGCCGGTTTATCTGCAGGGTCCTATAATACCGAGTTGATTTCCAATTCCGGTGGTGGCGCTGAAACAGTAAACGTAAGCTGCTCAGGGAACGTAATCCCCGCTGGCGCGAAGAATCAAACCTATTGGTGGAATGATCAGGTGTTCTATCAGGTATTTGTCAGAAGTTTCTTTGATGCAAACGGAAATGGCGTGGGTGATTTCACCGGACTGATGCAGAAATTGGATTATCTTAATTCAGGAAATCCTTTAACCAAGAACGATCTTGGTGTAACGGCATTATGGCTTATGCCTATTATGCAATCTCCCAGCTATCATGGATACGACGTAACAGACTATAAAACGATTGAACAGGATTACGGAACCAATGCAACATTCAAGACTTTTCTTGACAGTGCTCATGCACGCGGAATAAAAGTAGTCATTGATCTGGTGCTTAATCACACTTCCGATCAGCATCCATGGTTTCAAAATTCAAAGACAAGCTCCAGTGCCACCTACAGAGATTGGTATATCTGGAAAAGCACCAATCCGGGGTTCAAGGGGCCTTGGGGTGAAACTGTTTGGTTCGGTTCCGGTGGCAGTTATTATTACGGTGTGTTCACCAATACAATGCCGGATCTGAATTACAAAAATCCTAAAGTTAAGAGCGAGGTTGCCGGAATTGTGGATTTCTGGTTAGACACCATGAAGGTTGACGGTTTCAGACTCGACGGTGCAAGGTATCTTGTTGAGGACAGCACTATTATTGCAGACGCACCTTCAAATTTGAGCTACTGGCGGGAATTCAGGAATCACTATAAAGGGGAAAACCCAAATGCAATGACCGTGGGTGAAGTGTGGACTAAAACTTCGGAAGTTATCCCTTACGTTGACGGTACCGGACTCGATATCTGTTTCGAATTTGATGCTGCTACTAATATTATCAGCTCGATTATCGCAGGAAATCCCAGTGGCATCAGGGATCATATGAACAATGTTGTTACCAAGAGTTATCCCTTTCTTCAGTATGCCACTTTCCTCACTAATCACGATCAGACAAGGATATACTCACAACTCAACAGTAACTTGAATAACTCTAAATTGGCCGCATCGCTGCTGTTGACGTTCCCGGGCGTTCCCTTCCTTTATTACGGCGAAGAACTCGCTATGGCAAGCGGAAGCGACGATCCTTCAAGAAGAACGCCCATGCAGTGGACAAATGGTTCTAATGCGGGTTTTACGACTGGCAATCCCTGGGAAGCGGTTGGTTCAAACTATACTACCCACAATGTCCAGACGATGAATGCGGACAGCACTTCAATCTTAAACTGGTACAAAAAACTTATCAGGATAAGAGAACAACATCCTTCGTTGCGAAGAGGTGCCTATCTTCAAATGTCCGGTACCAACACAAATATATATGCGTTTGGAAGGTGCTATAATAATGACTCTAATCAGGAACTGATTATACCAATTCATAATTTTACTGCGGCAACTGTTTCCAATCCAACCATCAGCTACTCAGGAAGTTCACTCAGTGGGTGCCGGCCCGGGACGTATACATTAATTGACTTGGTAACTAACCAGACTGCAGGTCAATTCAATATCCTCAGTGATGGATCGATGACGTTAACGCCATCAGTTTCTATTGCACCCCAAGGGACGGCAATACTAAAAGCTGATCTGATTACCGGAACAGGCCCCGATGAAAAAATTGCCGCAATTGGCTCCTACGTGTTGGCACAGAACTTCCCCAATCCTTTTAATCCCAGCACGGTTATCACCTATGCACTTCCTGCTGCATCAGACGTTAAAATCACCGTTTATAACACTTTGGGACAGACGGTCCGGATTCTGGAGAATGCTCGTCAGAGTGCAGGCGTTCATGAGGTCACCTTCAATGGTGTAAATTTATACAGCGGCATCTACTTCTACAAGTTGGAAGCTGGTGTCTGGTCACAAACAAGGAAAATGCTGTTACTCAAATAACTCTGTTAGCCTGCAATGGTCTGTTAAATGCTCTTATGTGACCCCGGCTGAACAGCCGGGGTCATAGATTACGTTGACAATACAATGGCTCGGTTTTATTCATAATGACAGTAAAATTTTTAATTCAATAAACTAAAAATCAGGAATAGATATGATAAGAAGCTTCTTCTTTTCTCTACTTGCGGTTATTGCTCTATCCGTCGCGGTTTATTCACAACCTCAACAGCCCAGTATGTTCTGCCAGGGCGGGTTGTTCTCGGCTCCGCCTGTAATGACGAGTATTGCACTTCCCAACGGGAGCGGAAACGACTATACATGGGTTTCTCCTCCCCAAAATGGTACCGGGTCATATAATTACAATTTAACGTGTAGTATTAGCGGTACAAAAAAAACAGCCGGCACCTACTGGGGCGGCAAAAACGTGACCGTCCCTGTAAATACCGTTATTAACTATCAAGTCAATACTGCGGATGTACACTGGGTGGTTACTGCCGGAAGAAAATACATATTCACTATTGCTGATGTCGCTTCCGGACAAAACTCAAAAGGTTACATTTTTGAGTTTCCAACTCCTCCTCCGGCTATTGCTTCCGCATCAAACTCTGCACCGGCTGAAAATGTAGCTGTTACTGTTACTGCTACCATGAGCGGTGCTACAGTTACTAATCAGGCAATTTATTTGCGCTGGTCAACTTCAAGTTCGTACGCAACCTCAACGGTTACACAAATGACGGGCAGTGGATCAAGTTATACTGCTTCAATTCCCGGTCAGCCCGGCGGAACGACTGTCTATTACTACTGCTTCAGTTCCGGAGTAACCGGCTTGACGGCAGACAATTGTAACCCGGCAACAATAAATGCAACTTCGGGCAACAGTTATTCCATTGTAAATTCAACACCAACCCTTACCGTAACTCCGTCTGCGCTCAATGATTTCACCTATGTGGTCGGTCACGGTCCATCAGCTATACAAAGCTATGAATTAAAGGGCGTTGTTTTGTCTGGCTTCCCGGGAAACATTACGGTTACGGCCTCGACCAACTATGAAGTTTCGATTGATAGCTTGAGTTTTTCCTCTTCCTCAGTTTTAATCCCATTTACTTCAGAAACCTTGAATCCTGTAAAAGTGTATGTCAGGCTTAAAACCGGGCTTCCGGACGGTGAATATAATAATGAGTTAATTGCCAATGCAGGTGGCGGTATCGCTGCGGTTAAGGTTACCTGTAATGGGATCGTCACGTTAAATCCGTTACCGGCTTTAACGGTATCTCCCGGTTCCCTAATGGGGTTTGCTTATACAGCCGGTGCCGGCCCTTCCTCAATTAAAAGTTATCTGTTAAGTGGTGAAAATTTAATTGGTTATCCGGGCACAATTACCGTGAGCGCTTCAGCCGATTTTGAAGTTTCATCGGATAGTGTCACTTTTCCAGGAACTTCAATTTCAATCCCGTATACTTCAGCAGTCTTAAGTCAGACAAAAGTATTTGTCCGCTTAAAAGCCGGCTTATCAGCGGCGGTATATAGCGATGAGAAAATTATTAATTCAGTCGGCAATGCAAAAGCTACCGTACTCTGCACTGGAACTGTAGCCGCTCCTGCGTCAACGATACTTAAATGGACTCCCAGTATTATAACTGAATCAGATGAAGTCACTATTATCTTTGATGCTACTCAGGGAACCGCCGGTCTTAAAGGTTACACGGGTGATGTCTATGCCCACACTGGTGTGCTCACAAATCTCAGCAAAAACACTGCAGACTGGAAATACGTGAAAACAGTTTGGGGTACGAACACTCCCGATACAAAACTGACGCGTATTGGTACAGATCTGTATAAACTGGTTATCGGCCCGACAGTTCGTGCTTATTATGGTGTTGCCGCTGCTGAACAAATTCAGCGGTTGTCATTTGTGTTCAGAAGCGCCTCTTCGCCTTATTTGGAAGGCAAAGATGTGGGAGCCGCTGATATTTTCATAACTGTGTCGGCCTCCGGGTTGAATGTTTTGTTCACTGCCCCGACAACTTTCCCGATAATAAAGAACTTAAATGAGGTTCAGCAGATAAGTGTTGCTTCGGCAAATTCCACCCGGCTCGCACTGTATGCTAATAATACACTGCTCACGGAAACTGCCGGCACTTCCATCGATTATACCTACACATGTTCAGATTATGGCAAAATCTGGATAAAGGCGGTTGCGACTAATGGTTCCGCAACTAAGACCGATTCCTTCTATATAGTCGTCAGACCTCCGGTTACCAGGCAGGCTCTTCCTGATGGAGTCGTAGATGGGATAAACTATCTCAGCCCAACATCCGTGGCACTGAGCTTGTATGCCCCTTATAAGAACTATGCCTACGTGATCGGCGATTTCAATAATTGGCAGGTTGATCCCGTTTACTATATGAAAGTCACTCCCGATGGATTACGCTATTGGGTACAGATCGATAACCTTACGCCGGGAACCGAATATGGATTCCAATATCTTGTTGACGGTAATCTGAATGTGGCCGATCCGTATGCTGACAAAGTGCTGGACCCTGTATTTGATACCACCATCAATGCCGAAACCTATCCTGGATTGAAACAATATCCACGTGGGTTGACTACTCAGATGGTTTCGATATTGCAAACGGCGCAAACGCCTTTCGTCTGGCAAACAACGGGTTATAAACGGCCACCAAAAGATAACCTGATCATCTATGAATTATTCATGAGAGATTTTGTGTCAACGCACTCTTACAAAACCTTGATTGATACGATTGGCTATTTCAAAAACCTTGGCATCACTGCAATTGAACTGATGCCTATAACCGAATTCGACATGAATGACAGTTGGGGCTATAATCCAGACTTCATGTTTGCACCAGATAAATATTACGGTACGAAAAATGAACTGAAGACCTTTATTGATAAATGTCATCAGAATGGAATTGCGGTGATTCTGGATGCCGTGTTGAATCAGCAGACAGGCAATTCACCTTTGGCCCGATTATGGTGGAATGCCGGCGATAATGTCCCGGCTGGAACAAATCCCTATTTAAATGTTACTGCAACACACCCTTACAGCGTTTATAATGATTTGAACCATAACAGTACAGCAACCCGCTACTGGGTAGACAGATTTGTGAAATACTGGCTGACGGAATATAAATTTGACGGCTACCGTTTTGACTTGTCAAAAGGGTATACGCAAACCAGTTCTTCGGACGATGCTTCATTTAATGCGTATGACCAATCCAGAATCGACAATTTGAAAAGAATTGCCAATGTTATGTGGAGTGTGGATACCTCTGCCTATGTCATTCTTGAGCATTTTGCCGATAATACTGAAGAGGTCGCACTTTCCAATGCAAATCTTATGGTGTGGGACAAACTATCCGATAATTTTGCTAAGGCTGCTGAGGGAGCATCACCCATGGACCTGACGTGGGGTTCTTACAAGGCTCGAGGCTTTGGAGCGCCTAACGCAATTGACTATATGGAAAGCCACGATGAAGAACGATTAATGTATAATATCCTTCAATCCGGTGGGTCCAGCGGAACCTACAATACAAAAACATTAAGTACAGCTTTAGACAGAGTTAAGCTTTGTGCAGCATTCCTGCTGACCATTCCCGGACCCAAAATGCTCTGGCAGTTTGGTGAACTTGGTTATGATGTTTCGCTGCAATTCAACGGGAAAGCCGGAGCCAAACCTCTTCACTGGGAATATTTTGCTGATCCGCAGCGTCAGAAACTGTTCAGAACCATCAAATACCTGAATGGTTTGAAGACAACCTATCCCGCTTTCAGAAGCGCCAACTATACAGTTGACGTCAGCGGCACATTGAAAAGAGTGACTCTTATTGATCCATCAATGAGCGTTAATCTCGTTGGGAATTTTGGTCTCACTGCTCAGAGCATCACCGGGAATTTCCCAAGCACCGGAACATGGTATGACTATTTCTCACATACCAGTATAACGGTTTCTAATACTGCCATGAGCATCAGCTTGCCTCCGGGTGAGTTCCGTCTTTACACAACGGTGCAATTGCCGGCGGTTGATCTGATAAGTGGCCTTGAAAATTCACCCGAAAACAAAATTGTTCCTGCTTCATTTGCGTTGGAACAGAATTATCCAAATCCGTTTAATCCAAGTACGTTTATCAGCTATCAATTACCAACAGGCAGTCGGGTAACTCTTAAAGTGTATAATATTCTTGGAAAAGAAGTAGCCACCTTGGTCAATGAAAGCAAAGAAGCCGGAGTATACAAAGTGCTGTTTGATGCTTCGCAACTTTCCAGTGGTGTCTATTTCTATAAATTGGATGCAGGTACATTCTCCCAAACAAGGAAGTTATTACTCGTAAAATAATGTTTGGGAATCTTGTTCAAGAAGAATATCTAGTGTCACGTTGTCATTCTGAGTCCCCGCGCCTGGGACTCAGAATTTTTTTTCTCTATCACTGTCTGGTTATTGCAATGAGTACAAGCGGAAAATTACAACAACAGTGCAGGGAAAGCCCGAATAGCGTAAGCGATTGAAAGTCCCTTCGTCACGTTCATTTCGTTGGCATTTTTGGTCAATTCAGATATGTTTTTAAGTAATCTTCTGATAGGGACTTTATTTTAGAGTAATGAATATTGAAAATACTTACTTGGTATGGCTTGTTTGCATTGTTTCGCTGATGTCCTTGATTCGAGGTCTTTGCATCAAGACCAATAGGCTCATTCAATTCAGGAATATTCATGAAAATATGTATGTGCTGAATCGTTAGGCAGGTTGGCTTTATTCAGGAAAGAGCCTTTATATCATATGTTATTCCAACGCATAGGTGCCTTGCATGCAACTCCCGGAGACCCGAACAGATGCAAAACAGAATCAATGATGTTTGCTTTTTCAGAAGCACAGTTACAAGATGTGACCGTGCTTTTATTGCTGCCAAATCAACAGGTTACGTGCAATATTCATTCATAGTGTTCCTTTCAGGCCTCGCAATGATAATACTCAAACAAACAATGTTTCCAAAATAATACATGCAAAGCAGTCAGTGTAATTATGATACAGATGAAATATAACAATCAGACCGATGTTGGCGTACGAAAAAGCAACATGACATTACCTGTCACTCTGCTGATTGCGTACACGCATTTTACTGGCAAAAGATGGCGAAGTTATTTGGGAATAATGGGCATTGCTTTTGGCGTTGCCACCTACATAGCTATATCCTGTATTTTGAATGCAATAAATATAACTCAGCCTGAGAGGGCATTTGCGGGTGCAATTCATATACAATCATACACAAGTAATACGGTCCCATTAATGCATGAACCAACAGCGAAAGTGATGAATGAATTTATGCCTCAACAATCTTCATTGGTTAGTGCGAATTTGCCGGCAAAAATTTTTGATGTCAAAGTAAACGCTAAAGTACTTTATTTTTTCTCAGAAAACCTGGTAAAAGACGATGCCCGCGCAACACGTGCATCCAGGCATAATTCGGCAGGCACGGTTGGAATAGCCTATAAAGATCTGCCACTTTGGATTGATTCCCCGCATTTGATGCGGACTCTGCTGTCATGGATACTTATCCGGAGGGCTCTCTTTGCACTGGCAGCCACTTTGGCAATTATGTTTGTTGCGGGATTTGGCCTGTTCAATATCATGAACGTCACAGTTTATGAACGCATGAAAGAGCTTGCAATTTTAAAAACAATGGGTTTTAGCAGCCGGGATCTTCGAAATATTTTTTATATCCATACGTTGGGTATTGGGCTTGTTGCAGGAATTCTTGGACTTATCGGGGGCTATAGTGTTGCCATTACAGCATTATATGTGCTGTCCCGGCTAACCGGACAGGCCATGTTATCGGTCAGTTGCCGGTTTGCCGACTTTATTGTTGTATTCCTGTTAAGCATAGGTACCAGTTTTTTAGCCGGCTATTCTCCAGCCGGGAAAGCGGCTCAAATTAACCCTATTAATATCATTCGGGGCTAAGATGGCGAATATTGCGCTGAGGGTGCGGAATCTGATCAAGTATATTCATGTCCCCTCCACGTTTCAGGTGTTGAAAGGTTTCTCATTTGACATAAACTCGGGTGAATATCTCTCGCTGTTGGGGAAATCAGGTTCCGGAAAATCAACGCTTATATATATCTTATCAACACTGGATACTGACTACGAAGGTAGTGTGGAAATGAATGGAATGCTGCTGACGCGAAAATCGCAGAGTGTGCTTACCTCTTTCAGGAACGAACATATGGGGCTTGTATTTCAGTCTCCTTGTTTTCTTCCCGAATTTTCTGTTTTGCAAAATGTTATGCTGCCTGCATTGAAACTGGGAAAATTCTCACCACAGGAAATAGAGGCTAAAGCATATTACTATCTTACGCTGGTCGACATCGAAGAGCAATCTCTCTATAAAATAACCAGGCTTTCGGGAGGACAATTGCAGAGAGCAGCAATAGCCCGTGCGTTGATCAACGAACCGCATATTATTCTAGCTGATGAACCAGCCGGGAATCTGGACAGCAAAAATACATTCGCCGTGCAGGAACTATTGGTAACGCTTGTAAAAGAATTTGGCCAAACGATCTTTTGCGTTACTCATGATTCCACCTTTGCAAGCAGCTCTGATAGAGTAATTGAACTTTCTGATGGAATGCTCAGGGAATGAGTTTATTGTTTAATAATAAAAGTATCGGTAATTAATTTTAAAATATGAAATCAGTCTGGCGCAGGTTTAAGTATGGTCCTATCGCATATGTACTAAGTTACATCATGGCAACTATGATCATTTATGAGCCCATTGTTGGATTGGATTTTCGATTTGACTAACTTTCTTTATGAAATATAAAAATCCCAGAGAAGCAAAATCAAAATGCAGCAAAATGTGATTATGACCAAAAAGGACTGGAAATTCGCCATTCTTTTTTCGGCCACTCTAACTGTTTTTAATGGCGTTGACAAATCTCCGAATGTAAGTGATACCAATTGGATATATGTTGTGCTGTCATGGTTGCTGGTATTTATATTTCTTATGACCAACTGGGTGGCAAACTCGCATATCAAGTTTAACTTTGGAAACTATCGAAATGAACGAATATCCTTTACAAGATTTTTAACCATTATTGTGTGCAATTCGCTTTTAATGTTGCTGCTTATGTTGCTCTATATTCAGTTACTTGACGGAATGAATTTTGGATGGGTTAAAAATCTGTATCTGTATATAATAATTCTTGTTCGGGGTGGGGTGGGAATTTGCCTTATTTACATCATCCAAACTGCGATTAACTCGAATGAAAAAGCGCAGGAGATTCAGCTAAAAAATGAAATGCTGAAAACCGAAAATGTCAGATCGCAACTTGAAATTCTGAAACAGCAGGTAAGCCCGCATTTCCTCTTTAATTCACTGGCAACTTTGCGCTCTATGATCCGGTTACATAATCCCAATTCGGAGCAATTCGTGATCAAGCTTGCGGAAATGTACCGGCAGCTCCTCATTAAAAGGCAGCATGATGTAGCCACTGTAAAAGATGAGCTGAACTTCGTCAATGATTATATCTTCATGCTTAATGCACGTTTTGATAAAATGCTTCACATAACCATCGATATCCCGGAATCTCTTTATGAATTGAAGTTACCTACTTTCAGTTTGCAACTGCTTCTTGAAAACTGTATGAAGCATAACATTGTTTCGGCTGAAAAGCCTTTACGTATTAAAATATTCAGTTCAACGCCAGACACGGTGACCGTTGAGAATAATCTGCAATCCAAATTCTCTCAATTTGAAAAATCAGGTTATGGGCTGGAAAATTTGGATCAACGATATAATCTGTTAGGATGGCCTGACAGTGTTACGGTGTTTCTGGATGATGACATATTTCGTGTAAAACTTCAACTCTTAAACATATGAAAATTCTTATCATTGAAGACGAACCTCAAATTGCCGAGGTCTTAAAAGATATTATTGTAAAAATAAATACTGAGGCTGAGATAGTTGCTTTATTGGGCAGTATCGAGAAGTCGGTTCAATTCCTGTCGGTGGCGAAGAACGCACCCGATATTATCTTTATGGACATTCAGTTGGCTGATGGTTTGAGCTTCGAAATTTTCTCCCATGTTGAAGTCAGATGTCCGGTGGTATTCTGTACCGCATATGATCAATATACGCTTCAGGCGTTCAAATCAAACGGAATTGAATATATTTTGAAACCTATCAAAGAAGAGGACATTCGTGCTGCATTTGAAAAAATTGCAAAGCTGAAGCAATCATTCTCCTTGGAAAACGATATTCTTTCCGTTATTAGAAAAGCCTTCCCTGAAAAAAAAGAATACCGGACTTCGATTTTAGTTCAGTATAAAGGCAGCTACATTCCCATCGCCGTAGACAGCATAGCTTTTTTCTTTCTCAATAACGAGATAGTCTATGGTTATTGTTTCGATAATAAAAAATACTCGGTTTTTAAATCCATGGAAGAGATTGAATCTACTCTCGACCCAAATCAGTTTTATCGTATTAATCGCCAAATCCTCCTAAACCGTACGGCCATCAAAGAGATACAGTCATATATAAACCGCAAAGTTCTTGTTAAGACCGACCTGTCAGCGCCCGAACCACTTGTTGTCAGTCGTCTGAAAGTTTCAACTTTTCTGAGGTGGATAGAACAACCATAGGGATGATCATTTCGACAGGCTTTTTGATCAATTCAGGTATAATTTTAAGTTAATTCCCCGGCGTTAACTTTATTTTTATCTGATTGATTCTAAAAAGAACAAAAAAATGATTCAACGATAATGTGGAGTAGCTATGGTTAAGAAATTTTACTTAACTCTTCTGGCATTTGGTATCCTTTCCGCTGTCTCCTTTGCAGCCATTCAACCCAGCATGAATTTCCGCTCTAATTGGGCAAATAAAACCGCCATGACCCTTATGGCACTTCCCGATAATACCAACAATTGGGTGATCTCTTTTCCTCAAACAACCATCGGCGCAGGAAGCAATCAATGGTTTAAAATGGAAGTTACCGGAAGCTATACTACCAATCAAACCTGGGGTTATGGCTCCGCACCAGTTTTTAACACAAGCACAACTATACCCGTAAACGGTGCAAACGGATTGATGACCGCTGTTTCCGGCAAGACCTATGTTTTCTCAATAAAGGACGTCGCCAGCAGTACTGCCTCCGTAGGCTTTGTGTTTGAATTGGGTGGTACACCGGTCACCATAAGCACTGCCACTGCTTCAGCCGCTGTCCCCGGTTCTCCGGTTACGGTCACCGCAACCCTGAGTGGCGCTCTTCCAACCAATCAGACCGTATGGCTCAGGTATGCAATAGGCTCCAGTACCTATTCCGGTTCTGTAATAACACAGATGACCGGCAGCGGAACAAGCTACACGGCCACCATTCCCGGACAAACCATCGGCATAACTGTTTATTATTACTGTTTTTCCTCTGGTACTGTGGCCGGCGGTGGCGGAGTGACCACAACAAATGTTACCCAGGCCACTATCAACAAAACAGCCTCGGCAAACTATACCGTGATGACAACCGAAGTGCTGACGGCAAACCCTTCCTCACTTAACAGTTTCTCTTATTTCCCTGGCTCCGGCCCTTCAGCTTCACAAAGCTATTCCTTAAGCGGAACGGACTTGTCAGGCTATCCCGGAAACATTACCGTAACTGCCCCCACAGATTATGAAATATCTCTGGATAACGGAACGAACTGGTCTTCCTCGAGACAGGTGCCCTTCACCAGTGCAACCTTGAACGCAACAACAGTCTATGTACGATTGAAAGCCGGCCTGGCTCAAGGAAATTATAATGAAAGTGTAACCAATGTTGGCGGCGGAACATCACGGGATGTTCCGTGTACGGGAACAGTATTGAAGTACGCTCCCTCAAATCAGGCAACAGGCTTCACTGCTTCCAACGGCTCTCCCTCTGCCACGGCAATTCATTTCGTATGGACAGATGATGGCAGTGGCTCTCCTGCTCCTGACGGTTATCTGATCCGGGGAAGTGCGGCAGGGTATGGCAGTATAGCCGCACCCACGAATGGTACGGCAGTTCCGGATGGCGGACTGGACAAGAATGTAGCCCAGGGAGTGCAGGTCGCAGATATTACGGGCCTCAGCCAGGGAACGACCTATTACTTTACTATATACTCCTATACCAATTCTGGGGCGAATATTCTCTACAATCTGGTAGGTTCCCCGCAAACCTCAGCAACCACAACCGTGTCAACCTATTATTCCAAAGCAACCGGGAACCTTGATGATCTTTCAAGCTGGGGAGCCAATCAGGACGGCACAGGGAATGCACCACTTGGTTTTACGTCAGATGGTTTGACCTTTGTCATTAAGAATAACCCTGCTCCGGCAATTGGCGGCACCTGGGCTGTAAGTGGTGCCACGACGAAGATACAGGTTGGTGACGGAACCACAGCAGTGAACTTCTCAGTCCCTTTTACGTTGACAGCAACCAATCTTGATATAATGAGCAGTGCAACTGTTACGCTTGGTTCGAACGTAACGCTGACGGGGACAATCAATGTTAAAAATGGGGGGACACTAAATTGCAACAGCTACATCGTATCCGGTACAGGAGGGATATTTAACCTTAACAGCGGCGGTACGTTGAAGATAGGCAGTGCAACCGGCATAACCAGCGGCAGCACGGCAAGCGGCAATATCCAGACCACGGGCTCCAGAACCTATAATGCAGCCGGAAAATATGTTTATAATGGAACAGTGGCTCAGGTAACGGGAAATGGTTTACCCCAGCTTGCAAGTGGGGGAGTGATGCAGATAAGCAACACCGCAAGTACGGTTACCGCTTCACAGTATATTGATGTAGTATCCGGTGCCATCTGGCTTGTTGATGCAGGAGCAACGTTCACTACCTCAGCACAGACACACCACTTTGAACCTGGATGTTTGGTAACGATCAATGGAACATTCCAGATTGATGCCTCGGGTGGTACCTATTCATCCGGCGCCAACGCATGTTTCACTTATGGCCCAAACGCAACGTTGGCGGTTAATGGTTCATCGCAGATAGCATTGTACAGCAACAATTCGGCATGGAACAACAACACGGGCTATGTGGCCTCTCCTCCCAACGTTAACATAAAAGGGGCCGGTGGGGTGAGCCTGCAGACCTATTGCGCAATGTCCGTAAGTGGTACCTTCCAGACTTCAGGACCTGTTGCAATTGGTGGTGGATCATTGACCTTTAACGGTATGTGCAAGATAAATGCAGGCGGAAGTTTTACGAATTCACCCACGTTCGGTGCAGCTTCAACTCTGATCTATAATCAGGGCAGTTCCAAAACACGCGGCAATGAGTGGACGGCAAATACCAGTGGAACAGGTTATCCCAATAATGTGGTGCTCAGCAATAATTCAACAATAAGCATGGGCACAACTGCTGCACAGTGCGCAGGAAGTTTAACCATCGACGCTGGAAGCACATTAAACACAACCAGCAATACGCTTTCGGTTCTGGGAAATGTTTCAATTAACGGTACGATTAGTTTGGCCGGCGACATGAAGACAAAAGGAAATTGGACGAAAATAGGTAATTTCTATTCAAATTCCCGAATGGTTTCATTCAATGGTTCCACTCCGCAGCTTATTTCAGGTGCGGTAAACTTTGCCTGGTTGGAAATTAGTAATGCCGGTGGAGTAACATTACAAGGTGCTGTGACGGATACTGTTTTTAACAACCTTATGCTCACTGCTGGGAAACTCACAATTGATTCGAGTAATGTTGTGCTTGTCGGTTCAATCAGTGGAACCCCGGGTTCTGCAAACATGGTTGTCACTAAGGGTCCGGGAGAATTTAGGAAAGTAATCTCATCGGTTCCGACATCATTTACGTTCCCGGTTGGTTCAGACAATATTTATTCACCTGCACATATTACGCTCACAGACGGCACTCTGGCCTCGGCTTATATCGGAATAAAAGTTGCGCCAACAAAAAGTGCAAACAATACAAGCAGTACAGCTTATTTGAATCGTACATGGACCATTACCGCGAATGGGATAACAAGTCCCGTTTACAGTGATACATTGGTATATGCAGCCACAGACGCAGTCGGATCAGAAGCTGCTTTAATTGGCGGGTTATATAGCGGTTCGTCCTGGATAAATCTTGGTGCTGTTGATGCAGACCAACACTTTGTTAAGGGAAATGGCTTAACTGCGTTTGGGGATTTCTCCGCCGGAGAAGCAGGAATGTTCTCCAATGTTATCTCGGTCGCCATCAGCGCAATTCCCGAGGGGTATTATGATCAGATCGCCGGAACACTTAGGATCAGGGACACCCTGCACGTATACATTGCTGATGCAACTGCCCCTTATGCAAATGTGGATTCGTCAAATCTGATAATTGATCCTGCATCGTTTACGGGTACAGCAACATTTACTCATGCCGAAAATGGTTCCTACTATATTTATATAGCCGGACGGGCAATCATTCAAACTTGGAGTGCTGCCCCAATACCTCTTGCTTCTGGTACAACAGCCGGCTATGACTTCACAACGGCTTCTTCAAAAGCATATGGAAATAAAATGATACAAAAAGGGGGCAAGTGGTGCATCTATTCTGGCGATGTTGATCAAACAGGCTATATCGATAATAATGATCTGCTTCTGATCGATAATGATGCGTTTAATTTCGTTGGAAGGTATGCTGTTACTGATCTCGACGGGTCCTTATATGTTGACAACAACGATCTGCTCATCTGTGATAACAACGCGTATAATTTTATAGGTACCTCCACACCCCGGGTTGCAATAACTGGTCCGGCAAAACCGGCAATTAAGCAGGTGACCAGAACGGGAGATTAGTATTTTTGTGCCTCCTCTCTCTAGCTGAACAGCCGGTTTGTTAACGTGTCCGGCTGTTTGGCATTTATCTTGGGTTAGCGTTTAAATTGCGGAGCTGTTCCTGCCCGCTTTGTATCTCTGCACTTAAAGTCTGTTAGTAAGGGAATGAATATGGAGAATTACTCGATACAATCTGATGTTACAATTCTCATAATAAAAACATAGTCTGGGTTTTATGGGCCGGCTGAATTTTGTCTGATTCAGCCGTTTTTTTTGCCGGACAGAACTTTTACGGGTATTTGCCATGCCTCACTCAAATTGAGCAATTATGTCAATGGTTTTTCAACTCCTTTATTATCTTTTGATAGTACTATATCTCACTTAAGGTTAGTATAAATAAAAGGTGCCCTGACAAGGCCACGATTTGAATAACTACCTCATTTCGTCTTGTGGGACCTGGATGAAAAACGCGGAGAATGGTTAACGCGAATCTTCCATCCCCGAATACGGGCGAACCAATGCATGCTTGGAAAATATATCGATTGATCACGCCTCACTGGTCGTTAATTTGCTCCCGAAATTTTATTTGTACTGAAGTACGCAGGGATCAAATGTTTGCTGAAATTTATCATTCCTAAAGAGCTTGTATTTTATTACATTATTATTTGGATTTTTTGATAATCGCATTAAATAACATTTGACGAGTTCCATGGATTATTCACAACTTAGTAAAGAAGAGTTAGTAGATAAAGTTAATCAGCTGCAACAGCAAGTCGATGTTTTGCAGGCAGTGATCCCCACTATTGAGGTTGACGGTTCTCAGACTTTTAACGGTGAAAGCTTTGGCAATGTTTTGCAGCAGTTACCGGAGGCCGATATCTCCAACCTCTATGCAGAATATGTTCTCGCTATGATCAACAACATGACTGTGCCGGCTTATTTTGCCGATGTTGAAGCGACGGTATTGGGTTGCAATAAATTTTTCGAATCCCTCCTTGGTATGTCTGCTGCAGATATTGCAAATAGACCGCTGCATGAAATCATGCCGGAATATGCACCTGAAGGGGATCAGCCACCCGAAGAAAATGCAGAAGAGAATGCAGAGATGATCAATTATGAAGCGATCATCGAGGATGCAGTCGGGAGCAAAAAAGAAGTGGTAATAAGTAAATCGATAGTCAAAAATTTCGATGGTTCCATTGCCGGCATTATCGGTGTTATTAATGATATTACGGAGAAACGCACTGCCCAACGCGCGCTCGTCGAATCAGAACAAAAACTTCGCGAGGCTAATGCAACCAAGGACCGGTTCTTTTCCATAATTTCACATGATCTGCGCAGCCCTTTCGCCGCGATACTGGGATTCACCGACACTTTGATTCAGCTCTATGCGGAATTGACTGAAGAAGAGAAATTCTCATTTATCAAAGATGTGGCCGATTCTGCAAAAAAAGCCTATCGCCTGGTTGAAAACCTCCTGGCATGGGCCGGTACTCAAACCGGTCAATTGACAATAACGCCCAAACCGGTTCATCTGTATCCCATTGTTAAAGACCTCGTCGCCTTATATTCTCCGCTTGCAAAACAACGCAACATGGACCTTCTGTGCGATATTCCACAGGACACGTATCTTATGGCAGATGAACAAACCATCACGCTGGTCATACGCAATCTGGTGAACAACGCCACAAAATTCAATAAGGATGGTGAGGCAATAATAATATCCGCTCGCGAAGATGACGGTAATGTTATAATTTTTATCCGCGACCATGGCATTGGAATTATGCCGGAAGATATAAGTAAGCTGTTTAATCTGGACACCAACAGTAAGGTCGGAAATTCACCGCAAAAAGGCTCTGGTCTCGGACTGATCTTATGCAAGCAGTTTATTGAAAAAAATGGTGGGACTATCACGGTGCACTCTGAATACGATCGATTCACCGAGTTTCACATTGTGCTGCCATCAGCATCACATACCATGAAAACAAGAACGGCAGTAACGTTGTAATATCGCAGATTTTTTGCAAGCGCCCGGCTGGAAGATTTTTTGGCTTTGGGGCGCTTGCTCTAACTCCCTTACTTGTTCCTACCATTGTTCCTCAAAATGATCATGCTTTATTTGGCTGCATTGCTTGTTTGAGAGAGTGCCGAAAGTCCGCCTACAGCTCCCAAATTCATTGACTCCAATGCTGAGCTTGGCACGATGATGAGCGAACCCTTTTCCTTCAGTCCTTCAAAAAGCATGTTCATTCCCCGCAATTGCAGTGCAATGGGGTTATTCCTATAGTTCTCGCTTGCTTGTGCAAATTTTTCGGCAATTTCCGTTTCCGCAGTTCCCAATATCACTCGCGCCTGACGCTCACGTTCTGCCTGTGCCTGTTTGCTCATTGCATTTGCCAGAGCAGAAGGGATAACGATATCCCTGATACCCACAGTTTGGCACGTCACTCCCCATGAATTAGTATGCTGGTCGAGCGACACCTGAAGATCCTCGGCTATTTTTTCACGGTTTTGTAGCAGATCTGCCAGTTCATGCTTGCCAATTGTTGCCCGCAGTTCGGTCTGCGCAATGTACGTCACGGCGTTATAATATAACTGAACTTCAAGAGCTGCTTTTTCTACATCCCATACAGTCCAATACATCACTGCATCAACATTCACCGGCACAGTGTCTTTTGTCAAGGTCTCTTCTGCTTTGAAGTAGGTTGTCCTTACCCGCTGATCCACATAGCTTGCAACCCGATCAATAATCGGGATAATAAAAAACAACCCCGGACCCTTCAGGCCGACAAACTTTCCCATGCGAAGCACAACACCTTTTTCCCATTGGTCGGCAATACGAAATGAACTTGCCAGCAGCAGAGCTATAATCAGCCATATGATCAGTGCACCGGTATTCAACAGGTGAAAGGCGTGTAACAACACACCCAAAGCTGAAAGCACAACGTACACGGTTATTGCAACCGGATTAAAGTCACTTCTCCTCGGTTCATCGGCATTCATTTCATGCCATCCTTTCTTTTATTGATCTCTTGCAATAAATCATCTGCAGTAAAACCATAGGCGGATGCGATACTGAGAAACTCAGAACAAATGTTGGTCAGTTTTTCCTGTGCCTCTTTCGCATCAATTTTGGGAAGCGTCATACTGATGAATGTACCCGTTCCCTGCTGAGTCTCCAGTACCCGCAGAATTTCAAGTTCCTTGTAAGCTTTTGCTACTGTGTTGAGGTTAATCTTCAGAAGGACTGCAAGACCGCGGACAGTGGGAAGTTGTTCTCCGATTTTGAGATTGCCGGAGGAAATACCGAAGCGTATCTGATCGACAATCTGTTTGTAATACGGGACCCCGCTCTTGGGATCAAGTTTGAAATCAATCATTTTGGCAACTCTGTGAAATCTTTAATTATTGTACTATATAAATAATACACTAACAATATATATCAATTTTGAACTGAAGTCAAGAATAATTTTCTGTATTTAAGATGAAAGGCTCACAAATGTATATCGGAGGTTCTTTTCGATTTTTCAAATATGAGAAAATTTGTCCTATTACAGAGAGCTGCTTGCGATTTATTAATTATTAAGAAATAGCATTATGCAAAATGCGGCAATTTTGGAGTATTTCAAATGAGATAGAATCAATCCTATTTGGCATTGAACTTGCAACTTCCTGGTAAAACAAATGGATCTTTTTCTATGCAACTGACAATGACCGGTGAATATGCCTTACGGGCGATGCTTTATATCTGTTCCTTTCCCACTGATAAAAAATTTAAAATAGCGGAAATAGCTGCTGCCAATGATATACCAGAAAATTTTCTCAGGAAAATCATCCTGCTTCTAAAAACTGCCGGATATATAATGGGTCAAAAGGGAAATGGGGGTGGAATACGCCTCAGCATCGATCCTGCTAAAATTACGCCGTTGCATATAATCGAAGCCGTTGAAGGCGAGATTGGATTGAACAAATGTTTGCTCTATAAAGAGTTTTGCCCGCGTGACAACTATTGCTCAATCCATTTGATATGGGCGGCGGCACAAAAACAATTGAAAGAGCAGTTATCGGGTAAAAACATGCTTGAACTCGCCCGGCAAAACACAGAGGCACAGTAACGGAGCTGGAAAATCTGACAACTAACCCGTATCGCTCTGTTATGAGAAACATTGGACGTAAATCATAATAGCGTGGCGTGGGAAGATAAATAAATAGGGAGTATTGGTCACCACCTTACTCCTGTAGTATGCATGATTAAATTAAAGTAAGGAATAATGCCCTATGGATGCAGTACTATTGGCGCGCATTCAATTTGCTATAACAATAGGTTTTCATTTTCTGTTTCCCCCTCTTACCATTGGACTCGGCTGGATGATTTGTATTATAGAAGCCATTGGTTGGAAGAAACAAGACGCCGTTTTTCAAACAATAGGAAATTTCTTTGGAAAAATTCTGGGATTGATATTTGCAGTGGGTGTGGCTACTGGCATTGTTATGGAATTTCAGTTTGGCACTAACTGGTCGGAATATTCGAAATTTGTGGGAGATATTTTTGGTGCTCCGCTTGCTGCTGAGGGAGTGTTTGCCTTTTTCCTCGAATCAACATTTCTTGGCTTATACATCTTTGGGCGGGGAAGAGTTTCCAAAGGCGTACATTGGTTTTCCTCTTTAATGGTCGCCGTCGGCGCTACCATATCAGCATTTTGGATCATTGTTGCAAATTCATGGCAGCAGACTCCAGCAGGATACACACTGCTAAATAACCGGGCCGAGTTAACTGATTTCATGGCTGCTGTCTTTAATCCGTCTACGCTGCCCAGGTTCTTTCATACAGTAGACGCTGCTCTCATTTCAGGAGCGTTCCTTATGGCTGGCATTTCCGCGTATATGTTTAGAAAAGGTTTGCAACCGGAGATCGCAAAAAAAGCCATTCGGTTTGCAGTGATTTTCGGACTGCTGGTCTCCGTTCTTGAAGTATTCCCGCTGGGTCACGAGCATGGTCGTCAGGTTGCAAGAACCCAACCGGAGAAATTTGCCGCATTGATGGGACTGTATACCTCGCAAACCGAGGCCCCTGTTGCTTTGTTTGCATTTCCGTCTAACAATCCTCCGCAACTTCATGCAAAAATCGAAATTCCGGGTGTGCTGAGCTGGCTGGCTTTTGGCGATACGCACGCGAGGATTCAAGGCGTGAACGAGTTCCCACAGGAAAATTTGCCGCCGCTCTTTCTCACATTTGTGTCCTATCACAATATGGTCATTCTGGGACTGTATTTCATTTTTATCATGGGATTCGCAGCCTGGAAGCTCTATCGCGGTTCCTTATGGCAAAGTACGAAACTATTGAAAGTGCTCACTTGGTCAATACCTTTGCCGCTTATAGCTTGCCAGCTCGGTTGGATCGCAGCAGAAGTAGGAAGGCAGCCTTGGATTGTGTATAATTTAATGCGGACGAGTAGTGCAGTTTCGATAACCGTAGGTACGGTTGAAATCCTGATCTCGTTGGTGCTGATTGCACTGATTTATGTTGTGTTGCTCTATACATTGATAGTCCTTCTGAAGAAAAAAATAAATCACGGTTTTGAATCAGTCTTGGAGAATGGAGGTAACTAATGGATTTGAATTTAATATGGTTTCTCTTGGTCGGCGTACTGATAATCGGGTATGCTGTTCTTGATGGATTTGATCTTGGAGTCGGAATTATCCATCTTTTTACCAAAGATGAGAATGAAAAGCGCGTTAATTTCAATGCTATTGGGCCGGTATGGGATGGCAATGAAGTGTGGTTGCTAACCGGTGGTGGCGCTCTTTTTGCAGCTTTCCCCATAGTTTATGCCACTGCGTTCAGTGCTTTTTATCTGGCCTTCATGCTTCTTCTGGCGGCTCTGATCTTTCGTGCCGTCTCCTTTGAGTTTCGCAAATACGCTGATCCGGGTCAGAAAAAATTCTGGGATGTAGCCTTCGGAGTTGGATCTTTGCTCCCGGCAATCCTCTATGGTGTTGCTATTGGAAATGTTCTCAGAGGAATGCCGATTGACAGTGCCGGTATTTTTCGGGGTAACTTCTTTGGACTTTTAAATCCGTACTCAATTGTTGTTGGATTGGTTAGTCTGTCAATGTTTCTGTTGCATGGTGCAATCTATTTATCTCTTAAAAGCCCGGATAAGCAAAAAACAAAAATGATTGCTTTGGCTAATAATGTTTGGATTGTTTTTGTTGTCCTGTACGTCCTGGCAACTGTTCTCACGCTATTCAGTGCCACCTATCTGTTCTCGTCGGTGCTTAAGAATCCATTGTTCTGGATTTTGTTTGTCGTGCTGTTTGCCTCAATCCTCTATATTCCGATTGGACTGAAATCAGGGAAGAACAAGCTTGCATTTATTGCTTCATCTGCAACAATAGCCTGTATGATCCTCCTGACCGCGTTGAGCCTGTTCCCGAGGCTTGTACCTTCAAGCATAGATCTCACATACAGTCTGACAATTTATAATGCATGTTCAACGCAAAGAACTTTGGGAACAATGCTGGTCATCGCTTTAATTGGTATGCCCATTGTTATTGGATATACCATATTTGTTTATCGGGTCTTTAAAGGTAAGGTAGTGCTTTCGCGTGACAGTTATTGATGAACAACTGAGTCATTGATATACCTCCACCGAGAGAAACGGAGGACCTGCTAACAACTCTTGCTTTATAATTCAGACCTTGTACGCTTTCTATTTCAAAATGGCTGTCCCCGGGGCAGCCATTTTTTCAATGAAGCAGGAAGGGGTAGGTCAGCTTGCAGGAAATTCCGGTTATGTTTGAAGAACGACCGGTTAAAGTCCCTTTCAATCTTAGGGGTTTTGCTTCACCACTCATCTCCCAGACAAATTGTGGATACCGATCCAATCGTTAAACTCAGCATCTGATACTTCACAGGTTGCTATTAGCCGGCTATTATTAAATTTGAATATATATATATATGTTTTTAACGGTGATTCCTTCGAAAACAGCTCAAAATTTGATTTTTGTGGTAGTTTTTAGGCCCAAATGAAAAAAAGTAAAAAAACATTTTTTAATATGACAAAATTTATCATATTTGAATACGAACTTGTTGTGGTTTTATCACACTACGGGATTTTTCAATGCAACTGACTATGACCGGCGAATATGCTTTGCGGGCTATGCTTTACTTGGCATCATTCCCGCCGGATAACAAAATTAAAATTGCGGAATTGGCATCGGTCAACGATATTCCGGAAAATTTTCTCCGGCAAATTATTCTGCTCCTGAAAAAGGCAGGGTACATTACTGGCCAAAAAGGAAATGGCGGTGGCATTCGCTTAAATATTGATCCGGAGCAAATTACGCCGCTGCATATTGTTGAAGCCGTAGAAGGAAAAATAGGACTAAATAAATGCATGTTGAACAAGGATTTTTGTCCGCGCGATAACTACTGTTCAATTCATTTAATCTGGGCTGAAACACAAAAGCATTTGAAAGAGCAACTGTCCAGCAGGAATATGTTGGAACTGGCGAAGCAAAACACTGAGAGGCAAGTCAAATGGGCAAATGCCAAACAACAAGATACTTCCTTGGCTACCTAATTCAAATTAAAATTGACCGGTGTTATTGTCAGATATGATTTTTATTGAAACTGTGGTGCAAAACAGTGAAGGTTACTGTTAGACAAATGGGCAACTGTATCAATGTATTTACCGGTATTAGTGCGAAACACACGATTTAAAACCGGCTCTCTTTTCCTGATACAGATACTATCAGTGATCTTTTACTGCAAAATGGCTGTCCCAACCGGGCAGCCATTTTGCGTTTATTGATATGAGCAAACATGACCGAATCATTCCTATTCAAAATACGCGTACGCGTAAGCAACACATCCACCTTCAGAATCATTCCGGATCACGATGTTACCGCTTTCATCATACTGCACTTCTTCTTTATGTTCCGATCTAAACCGTTTATGCACCCGCTCAACCCGGATGATGGTGCCGCTTTCATTGTAGCTGAAGTTTTCAGTGAAAACATCCCGGAACCTGAAATCTCCTGCATAAGTTATTCTTCCGCGGGAAGCAATTGTTTGCGTAATATTACCGTTTGCGTCAAACACTCTCTGCAACTTGCTGTCAAACTCTTCTCCTTCCAGAAAACCAAGTGCCTCAACCATATTGCCAAAACTGTCGTACGTGAAATCCTTCCGGTAGAGGGTCACCCCGGATTTTGATATGTCCTCCCAACTCTTCAGATTACCGTTCACATCAAAAGTGTTGCGCTCCTTAGCCACGAAATCGCCAGCGGCATCGACTTTGTAATATTCTGTCAGATTATTCCGCTCATCAAACGTGTATTTGCAGGTGAAATTTCTTGGAGAGCCTGACTTGAATTGTTTCCATTCAATAACATTTCCGGAATTATCATACGTATACGTGTCCTCTTGCACTTTGATCCCAGCCGGGGATGTAGCTGTTACCCTTACAAGTTTATCTGTACTGTCATACATATATACCATCATCATATCCGAGAAGTTAAGCAAATCATACTTGGGCGAGGGTCGTGCTATGTGCGCTTCCGTCTTAATACGCAGCCCTTTCTTATTATAGAGGAAACGATATCGGTATGCCACCAACTCATCATCAACGATATACGAGGAATCAACTTTCAGTCCAAGAGACAGTTGTTTCTGGAAAAGCTCGCGGATCGGCGGATCGGGGTAACCTATCGAATCGATCAGTTGTCCAAGTTTATTGTACTCGCAGTATGTGATCTTTTTATCGCCATACTCACCGCAATTATAGGAGGTAAAACTCTGTATATTATCTCTTTTGAACTTTTCCTGATTATAGGAACGAATATTTCTTAGCAGTTTCCCGGTGTGTTGTTCGGGCTGCGCAAAGAGCGTTACGTTGAAGGTGCAATATAGCATTGCAGCAAGGAATAAATGTTTTGCTCTCATAGCAAGTCCTTTTTATTATAAGGTCGTTTTAAGTTTTATTCCGGTGAAATGCCGGAATTAATCATTTTTCACCTATCGGTAATATACAGAATTTGTGCATCACCTTCCAGGCCATGTGTTTTCGGGCTAAGGATGATTTGCCAATTGTCCATTGAGCCGGCAATCATTTTGTGGTTGCAAATCCTTTGCAGGGGCTTAAAATTTTAATCTCCTGCCTATTGAATCCCGTCCTTTCCGAATACTCCTTTGCCATGATTTTGTTTTTCCATAATCCATTTGCTAATTTTCCTGTGAATTTATTTCACAAAACATTCAGGGATCGTTATGGAACCTCAAGCTCTCAGTGCTTATTCTGTTTTGCTGATCGTATTGATCGTAGTACTTCTCATCATCCTCATTAAAACCATTGTTGTTGTGGGTGGAACTCAAATAGCCGTTCTTGAGAGGCGCTTTCTTGGCGTCAATCTTCCTCAGGGAAGAGTAATAGCTCTCGCGAACGAAATTGGTATTCAGGCAAGAACTCTTGGGCCGGGACTCCATTTTCTTATCCCTTTTTTGTACAAAGTAAAAAAACTGCCCTTCGCTTCAGTCGCCGAAAATGAAGTTGGCATTGTTGAATCCATTGACGGAACACCCGTTTCCCCTGGCCGGATTTTTGCCAAAGTTGTAGAGGGACATAATTCATTTCAGGATGCAGAAAACTTTCTTCTACAGGGTGGAGAAAAAGGACCGCAGATTGAAATTCTCCCTCCGGGAATGTACCGGATTAATCCGGCCATATTCAAAGTCCGGTTGGAGAAAGCAATAATTATAGATAAAGGAAAGATCGGATTGATCACTTCCATGGATGGGCAATCGATTCCGTCAGGCAGGCTTCTTGCACAAAAAGTGAAAGGTCATTCCAATTTTGAAGACGGGCATTCCTTTCTTGCAAATGGCGGCCAAAAAGGCCCGCAGATTGATATCCTGCTTCCCGGTACCTATCGTATAAACACTGATTTATTCCACGTTGAAATTCAAACAGCCACGATTATCCCGGCTAACAGCGTTGGGCTGGTAACAGCACTGGATGGAGAGCCGCTTCCTCCGGACGAATTCGTCGCGAAGCCTGTATCAACACACAACGATTTTCAGAATGCCTCAAACTTTCTGGAAGCCGGTGGACAGCGTGGTCCGCAATTTGATGTATTGAAACCGGGAACGTATTATATTAACCCAATGATCTTCAAGGTGGAACTTGACGAGGTTGCCGTGGTTCAGCGTGGACAGGTTGCCGTGGTGGTCTCGAACGTTGGTGAAGAACCTACACAGATAAAAAGGCTGATAGCTGAAACGGCACTTAAAGAAAATGCAGTGCCTGGAAGCGACGCCTATAAAGAAATTGAAGCCCGGTTTGACAGGGGTATTGAGCGTTATGTAGTGCCCAAGGGTTTCCGGGGAATTCAGCAGGAAGTAGCCGGCCCAGGTTTCTATTATCTGAACCGTCGCGCGTATATCGTATATATTGTCGATACCACGAACATTACCATCGATTGGGACGATTCAAAGGAAACCCGTTTTGATCCGCTTAGGGTTATTTCACGTGATGGTTTTGCAATAAGCGTATCCGTGAAAGTTGTTATACGAATTCGTCCGGATCAGGCCCCCTATATGGTTGCCAAAATTGGTTCCGTTGAAAATCTGATCCAGCATGTTATTCACCCCATGATCGACTCCAGTTTCCGGAATCAGGCATCCTCAACTTCTGCGATGAACTTCATGCAGGACCGTCAGGAAGAACAGAGGAAAGCAGAAGACAGGGCCCGCGGCGAGTTGGAAAAATATCACGTTGAATGCGTCTCTGTACTCATCTGCCAAATAATGCTGCCGCAGGAATTGATGGATACACAAACCATGAAAATAATTGCACAACAACAGCAGGCAATGTATTTCGACCAGCAGCAGGCTGAACAGGCACGCATTGCCACTGAGAAAACCCATGCCGAAGCTGATCAGCAGAAAAACCTGGTTGAAGCCGAGATCGGTGTTAAGATTGCCGAACAGAACAAACAAAAAGCAATTCGCTTTGCAGAAGGTGATGCCGAGAGTATACGCCTGAAAGCGGAAGGCGAAGCCAAGGGTATCAGGGCGAAAGGTGAGGCCGAAGGTGCGCGGATACTTGCAATTGGTGAATCGACAGCAAAAGCATATGAACTGCAGAACAAGGCAGTTGGGCAGCAGGGTGTTACGGCCATCGAAATCGCCAAACAAATTGCAGCCGGCAACATTAAGGTTACTCCGGACTTCCTGGTGCAGGGCGGTGAAAATATTGGCGGACTGCTCTCTGCATTCCTGACCAATATAATTGCCAAAGGCCAAATGCCGGAGAAAACTGAGAAGCCCTGATCAATCATTAAATAGTGAGTTAAGCCGTAACGTTTTCTTCGGATTTGTTCCGGAATTGCTTTGCGGCTTTTCCCATTCGCCTTCCGGGAGTATAATGAAGGACGCGGGATTGGTATATTTCCTGAAACATACACCAGGAAAAATCTTATACATATTCTCATTGTCAAACACCCGCATTTTACGCAAATTACAAGTGTTCTTACAATTTACTTACAAACCGAATGAGTTCATCAATTGACCATAACAGAATTCCGAACCAGACTCAAAGAAGATTATCGCCGTTCCAAACTAATCTACTTCACCATTGCCGCGGGCATATTTGTGTTCCCGGTACTGGGGTTCCTGTTCTGGCCTCTGTTCTATACGGATTTTCTGGTTGTGCTATTCTATTTCTTTGTTCTCTGGGAGATAATCTCCCGTGCACTTTTCATTTTTGGCAAAAAGAAATAAGGCACCGTTAGAAGACTATGCCCGGTTTCCCCGGTTAAGGAACTCTGATTTATCTGAAAGCTTATCAGTGTAAGATCAGGGCCAGTATTGCAAAGACATCGATTATTAAAAGCATCACGCTTATTTCCTGCCATTTCCCCAACGAGAGTTTTATCACTGTCCACGCAAGAAAGCTCCACACGATACCCTGCGTTATTGAATTGGTAAGCGGAATTAATATCATTCCCAGGAACGCCGGGATGGCGTCATCCAGTTTATTCCAATTGATCTTGAGAACGGGTCGAATCATGAACACGCCCACAAGTATCAACGCCGGTGCCGTAGCAATTGACGGCACGATGGAAAGCAGGGGAGAGAGGAACATGAAGGGCAGAAACAGGAGCCCTGCTACAACGGCGGTTAATCCCGTCCGACCGCCTTCTCTCACCCCGGTTGCTGATTCGATATAACTGGTGCCTGGACTTGACCCCAGCACACCGGCAATACCGGTGGCAAATGCATCTACAATGAGCGCCTGCTTTATGTTACGCGGATCTCCATTATCATCAACTAAACCCGCTGCTTCCGATACACCAATGAACGTGGAAATGGAATCAAACATATCCGTGAATACAAAGGCGAATATCACCGGGAACAGGTCAAAGGTTAGTGAGCCGACTATATCAAGCCTGCCAATTAAACTGAAATCGGGCATTGATGCAAAACCTTGCCACGTTACAAGGGTTGGCACACCAAAATTAATTGCTGAAGCATTTCCCCAAACACGCCCTATTGGAATGGCTGCGATTGTGGTGAAGAGAATTCCGATGATAAGTCCGCCTTTCACTCTTCTGATGACCAATAGCGACGTCGCGGCCAGCCCGGCAAGAAAAGTAATAATAACGGGATCCATTTTGTTGATCGACACTAGGGTTGCGGCGTTCCCAACTATAAACTTTGCATTGACAAAGCCGATGAATGAAATGAAAAGCCCTATGCCTGATGCAAGTGCATAGCGTATTTGTTTCGGGATAGCCTTCAGTATCTTTGTCCGGATGTTCAGAATGGAAAGTATCATAAAGATAATACCCGACCAGAATACTGCACCCAAGGCGGTTTCCCATTTCACACCCATTCCCAGAACAACAGAATACGTGAAAAAGGTGTTAAGCCCCATCCCCGGTGCAACCAGAATCGGATTGTTAGCGTAGATACCCATCAGTATACTGCTGAAGGCGCTCACCAGTATGGTTGCCGTGAGCACGCCATTGAAAGGCATCCCGGTTGTTGCAACAATGGCCGGATTTACGACTATTATATACATACATGACAGGAATGTGGTAATGCCTGCCAGTATTTCCGTTTTGAGATTGGTCTCGTATTTAGCGAACTGAAAGAACTTTTTCATATGGGTTCCACTCTGATCCATTTGGTGAATATGCTAATATCGTAATAAAACAACGATATTTTCTACACGAAAATCCGGATACTATTTGAATTTGCTCACAAATTGAAGAAATTCAGATTCTCGAATAGTACCCTTTGTGCCTCCTTGGTGATCTCTGTGTTAAAAATTGCCTATAATAAGCATCCGGAACACAAAGAAGTCACAGAGACCACAAATCAGGATATGGAATGTGACCACTACTCAAATCTAGGAATTCCTGCTACATCTGATTAAATTTAAACGCTATATCAACTTTTTTTGCACGTTGTATACCGGAGCACCTATGTCCCAAAGAACTTTGCCCCAGCTTTTTGAAACCAGTGTCTCGAAATATCCCGGAAATGTTTTTATGTGGGAAAACACATCCGCGACGTTTGAGGCAGCCACCTATGAACAGACTCAGGTGTGGGTGCATGAGTTTGCAGCAGGACTTCTGGCAATGGGGCTGAAAGCATCAGAACGTGTTGCGCTTATTGCCGAGGGAAGAAACGACTGGGTCGTTGCAGAGCTCGGTGTACTCTTTTGCGGCGCCATTAATGTGCCCATCTCAATAAAAATTGATGAACCCTCCGAATTGAAATTCCGTCTTGCGCATGCCGGTTGCAGGATGGTGATCGTTTCTGGTTCTCAGCGCCAAAAAGTGATTGCAATAAAAAACGATCTTCCCGAACTTGAGTATATTATTAATCTTGATGATGTGGAAAAACCTGAAAGGGAAGAAATCTCAAAATATGAGTTGATTCAGAAAGGAAAGGCATTCCTCACTAATGGAGCTGACTTGCTGGCAGAACGTTGGCGAGGCGTTAAGGAAAATGATTATGCCAATATTTGCTACACATCAGGAACAACCGCTGATCCAAAGGGAATATTGCTGACACACCGCAACTACACTTCGAATGTGGAACAATCTACAGCACTCCTCTTTATTCCCCAGCACTATGTGTCGCTTACCATTCTTCCGCTCGATCATGCATTCGCCCATACGGTTTGTATTTATACATTGATGAAAAACGGTGCGGCACTGGCTTTTGTTAAACCCGGTAAAACGGCCATTGAAACACTGCGTAATATCCCTGGCAACATACTGGCGGTAAAACCACACTTCATTCTCAGTGTTCCCACACTCGCAAAAAGCTTTCGAAATAATATAGAAAGCGGTATCCGCAAAAAAGGAAAAGCAACTGAAAAACTGTTTCAGACAGCACTCGAAGTTGCCTATGACTACAACGGACTGGGCATTGATAAAGGCAAAGGACTGCGGAAACTGATATACCCGCTCTACAAATTGTTCGATGCCCTGTTATTCAAAAAAATACGTGAAAATTTTGGCGGGAAACTGGAATTCTTTGTTGGCGGCGGTGCTTTGCTTGATATCGAATTGCAGCGGTTTTTCTATGCTATTGGCATCCCAATGTTTCAGGGATATGGACTCACAGAAGCCGCCCCGGTGATTTCGGCAAATGTTCCGGTGTTGCACAAACTCGGGTCATCAGGAAAAATTGCACAAGGCGTTGAAGTGAAAATTTGTGATGATAAAGGCAACGAACTTCCACGTGGGCAAAAGGGTGAGATAGTGGTCAGAGGTGAAAACGTAATGGCGGGTTACTGGAAAAATGAAAAGGCCTCTGCCGAAACCATTAAAGATGGCTGGCTGTTTACCGGGGATCTTGGCTATCTGAGTGAAGATGACTTCCTCTACGTACTCGGCAGGTTTAAAAGTCTGCTTATAGGAAACGACGGCGAAAAATACAGTCCGGAAGGGATAGAGGAGGCACTCACCGAGAGTTCGCCTTATATCGAACAGGTAATGCTCTATAACGATCAGTCGCCATTCACAGTTGCCTTGCTTGTTCCCAACAGGAGTAGGCTGACGGCATACCTGAAGGAGCATCATCTCGACTTTTTAACACCTGCCGGACAAAAAGCTGCTCTTGAAAAGCTTGACTCGGAAATTGCACAGTTCAGGGAGGGTGGTGCTTTTTCCGGTATGTTCCCGCAACGGTGGCTGCCGACGGCAGTTGCCATATTGGGAGAAGGTTTCACGGAGCAAAATCACTTTCTCAACAGCACACTGAAAATGGTTCGCGGCAAAATAGTGAAATCATATCAGGACCGTATTGACTACCTGTTTACGCCGGAGGCTAAAGATATCTGCAACCGGCAGAATATGACCACGATAGGCCGGTTTGGGTCAGCGGAATAAAACGGGGAAACCTGTGATTCAACCGGTCGGATACTGTTTTGACCGCTTCCTTAACTTTTTGGATAAAGTTCCGATAATGACAAAACGGTTGAGACTCAGCAAATATTTGTAACTATATGCGTTTTCCTTGCTGAGGTTTATTCACTATAATCTGGAAGGGTAACGTTATGTCGTCGGTAAATTGCTGGGAATTCAAAAAATGTGGCAGGGAAAAAGGTGGACTAAAAGTGAAAGAGCTGGGAATATGCCCGGCTGCAATTGAAGTTCGGACGAACGGAATAAACCATGGCAAAAATGGCGGACGCGCCTGTTGGGCTTTGACCGGGACGCTCTGTGGCGGTGCTGTTCAGGGTTCATTTGCGCAAAAGCTCGGCAATTGCATGAAGTGCGAATTTTATCAGTTGGTTGGAACTCAGGAAGGGCAAAACCATCAGAGCTCGAAGGATATTTTTGTGCGACTGAAATCATAATGTGGCCAAGTGGTTCTTGATTCTGTTCTTGGAAAGGCAACCCCCGTCAGCAAAACTGGGGACAATCCGGCTTAACTCGAAGGTTTATTCTCCAAATGCAGATAGGCAGATTACCAATTAGTCCATAGACTCTTCCCATGCAAATTCTCCTCTTGATTTTCCATTTCTTTTTATCCCGGAATTTTATACTATACACGCCGTGTTTCTATTCATAATTGTCCCAGGGCAATGCGGTCAACATCAGCAAACCATTCGATCGCGTGGGACGCACTTCTTTATATATTATTTTTATACAACATTATTAGGAGAATTCTATGGCTGCTAAAAAGATTCTGATGCTGGTCGGCGATTTTGTTGAAGATTATGAAGTCATGGTGCCATTCCAGGCTTTGCTGATGGTGGGGCACACGGTGCACGCGGTATGCCCGGATAAAAAAGCAAGCGATCATGTACGCACGGCCATCCATGATTTTGAGGGTGATCAAACCTATTCTGAAAAACCCGGTCATAATTTCACGCTTAATGCCACATTCGATGAGATAAAGGTTGAAGATTATGACGCACTGGTCATTCCCGGAGGACGTGCACCGGAGTATTTGCGTCTCAACGAAAAAGTGTTGCAGCTCACCCGTTATTTCTTCGAAAAAAATCTGCCGGTCGCAGCAATTTGTCATGGTCCTCAAATTCTGGCTGCTGCGGGGGTTTTGAAGGGCAGGTCATGCAGTTCCTATCCGGCCGTTGGCCCTGAAGTTAATGGATGCGGCGGAACCTTTGCGAGCATCCCCGTTGATAAGGCAACCGTTGACGGTAATCTGGTCACTGCTCCGGCTTGGCCAGCGCATCCAGACTGGATTGCAAAGTTTCTCGTGGTTCTGGGTACAAAGATCGAACCCTAGCTATACAGCAGGAATAGATTATTCGTCCGGGCAGAAGGGTGACTTTCTCCCGGATTTTTTTATTAAGAGAGTTTTCATTCACCCATCAAGGTTATCACCAGTCTTCTTCGCCCTCCATAGTCCCGGTGTTCGCAGAGATATATTCCCTGCCACGTACCAAGATTGAACCTGCCGTTCGTTATGGGAACGGAAACAGATGCACCAAGCAGGGAGCTTTTCAAATGTGCAGGCATATCATCCCGGCCTTCAGAAGTGTGCTCAAATCGCGGGAACGATTCGGGAACGAGATGATTGAAGAATGTTTCAAAATTAGTACGCACATCCCGGTCGGCATTCTCATTCAACGTTAGTGAAGCGGATGTGTGCTTAATAAATATCTGAGCCGTTCCCTGTTGAAACTGTGCCAGCTCAGGCACGGCACTGTATATTTTGTCGGTAATGAGGTGAAATCCACGGCGGTAATCCGGGAGTGTTATTTCTTTTTGGATGATCTTCAAAGTGCTCACAATTTTAATTATTATTATATGAAAAGTACTTGTTTCTCCGATTTTATGCTTAACTATTTTGCTCTTTCAGCTTGGGTTTTAATATATCATTCTGTGCTGGCGGCACATAGATAGTCTGCTATATAATAGCTATGCAGCCCCAAAATATTTTTGAACACTCGCCTTAAAAATGTACAGCTTATTTGTACTTTCACCGGGATAACCGTAAATTTATACAACGGTTTTATTCCTTGCAGACAATCTCTGCTGTGGGTCGCAATTATCTTGCGGCTTTTCAAAAAGCCGAAACTGTCGTTAAATCGGGGCATTGCTGCTAATTATCAGGTGATATACATTCTGTTATATTTAGACTAAGGGTATCTTTATGGCTTCCTATTCTCTCAAATCGGTGAATTTGTTATTCTTGTCATTCCTTCTTTGTCTGTCCGTCTCTTATGCCCAGGCTCCTCCAATCAAATGGGGCGAAATACCCCGTGCAGATCTCGAAATGAAAACCTATTCGGCGGATACCAATGCAGCCGCAGTTATTTTATGTGATTTCGGAGAATCTACATTTTTATATGGTGAGGGGATAGAATTTAAAGTACATAAACGCATAAAGATTCTTACTCCCAAGGGTTTTGCTATGGCAAAAGTAGTGGTATATTTTTACAAAATAGACGGCGGGGATAAAATCTCCGACATAGACGGAACAACGTATACGCTTACAGCTGACGGGAGTGTAACAAAAAGTGAATTAAAGGCAGCGGATATTCATGAAGAAACTGTAACCGGTTCATTCAAGAGATTGGCGTTCACTCTTCCAGGAGTAACCTCGGGTTGCGTTTTCGAATATAGATATAAAATCCTGAAACGAAGCATTTACCAGCTGCCTGGCTGGTCGTTTCAAAGTAGCGAGCCCACACGATGGAGCGAGTATCGGGTGGAACCACCTGCGGCATTTGATTTTACTTCAGTTATTCAAGGATTTGAACCTTTAGTAGTTGATGAAAACAATCCAGCGGAGAATGGATGCAGAAAACTACGATACGCTATGGCTGATGTTCCAGCACTAAGAGAAGAACCTTATATAACAACGTTGGAGGATTACCGGAGTAAAGTTGAGTTTCAGTTGAGTGCGATTGCAGGACGTTACGGCGGAGTTGAGAAGGTGCTTGATACTTGGGATAAGCTGGTGGCGAACTTGCTGACGAGTGAATATTTTGGCAAAAAAATTGATAATACCCGTGCCTTAAGAAAGATTGTTGATAAAATTACAGCCAACCTTACTACTCCTAAAGAGAAGATGATAGCGTTGCATAACTGGATAGTAAATACAATTGTTTATACCGGTGGCGGTTTACTCTTTATGTCTGATGAGATTAATGATGTTCTGGATAATAAGAAAGGTTCTGGCACAGAGATTACTATTCTCTTTATTTCCATGTTGCGTTATGCGGGAATTCAGGCAGATCCGGTTATTCTGAGTACACGCGGAAACGGAAGCATTCAAGGGCTATATCCGATAACTTCGCAATTTAATTATGTGCTGACTCGGGCAAAAATTGATTCTGTATCCTACTTTCTTGACCCAACTGATTTAGATCGGTCCTATGACCTACTGCCGGCAAAAGTGCACGGCGTTACCGGACTCGTAATAAAACCAGATCCGATCGAATGGGTGGCAGTCACTTCAAACAATAAATATATTGAATCAACTGTCACAACAATCTCACTTAAACCTGATGGGGCTATCGAAGGGGAGATGCAAGATGGGTTTCTCCAATACGGAGCGTTGTTTAATCGGGATGCATTAAAAACGCAGAAAGAAATGGAACTGGCCAAAGAATATCTCCAGACGGATATAAATGGAATACAAATAGACTCGGTTCTTGTATTGGGAAAAGATAGTCTGGAGGTTCCGTTCATTATTAATGCAAAGATAAAATCCACTTCTTATGCGCAGTTTAGTGGAAATGCAGTTTTTCTGAACCCGCACTTTATTCGCAGAAATCGGGATAATCCATTTAAAGCTGAAACACGGAAATTTCCGATTGACTTTGGTTATTGCCGCGACATTACTCATTTGGTAACTATCAGTCTGCCGGAGAGTTTGGAGATTAGAGACTCTTTGCAAAATATAAATTTGTCAGTGCTCAGTGGTGCTTTGACATATTCAAGACGAAGTCAGTATGAGGGTGGACACCTTAGTGTTCGCTATAAATTGCAAATTAATCAAACAGAGATCAAACCAAACTACTATGCAAGCGTACGTGATTTCATTAATAAAGTGGTCGCAAGTGAATCCGAGACAATCGGCCTGGGCTTACGACACCCAACTGTTCTGAACGTGTCAGATACGCCTCCGGTTGAAGACCCAAAACCGGAAACGCCGGCTCCATCGACAGAAAAAAGCAGCAAGAAACAAAAAAGGGGAAAGTAGTAAACTGCAAACTGAAAAACACTCCTTCGGTTGATTACTGTATTATATTACCGGAGTATCCATTTAACCTGACTTTCTTTATGCCGCCAGGTCAACACTGTGCATTGCAAATGATTGATTGCGGAAATCATGTTCCCGATTAGTTGCATGTTTCGACCGATAACCGTAATTTTAATTAAGGGTATTTGTCAGATTATATCGACATCTTTAAGGGATTGAAAAGAGTTGTTGTATCTCCCAGGCACCACTGCATAACCGTAAATAGTTGTTATTTCTGTTAAGTTTCAGGCAAAGGGTACGTACATGATTTCTGCGTTTTTTGGAAAAATTCCCGTTGTTTTTGTTTGCTTCTTCATCTGCTCCTCATTTGTTTTTACCCAGGATGCTCCCGTTAAATGGGGCGACATTCCCCGCGCTGATCTTGAAATGAAAATCTACGCCGCCGATACCAATGCTGCCGCGGTTATTCTGAGCGATTATGGCGAATCCTCATTTAATGATGAAATGGAAATAGTATATAAAACCCACAAACGGGTAAAAATAATCACACCCAACGGATTCGACGCCGCCAAAGAAGATATCTTTTTCCATGATGGCCGGGAATCTGACCGGGTGGAAGATGTTGAAGGGATCACCTATGCCCTTGAGGCTGACGGCCAGGTAAAACAGTTAGATCTGAAAAAGAAGGATATATTTGAAGAAACGGTTCGAGGTGAGTTAAAGAAGAAAAGCTTCACCATGCCGGGTTTGAAACCGGGTTGTGTTTTTGAGTACAGGTATACCGTGATCTATCATAACACCTTCAGGCTTCCCGGATGGTCATTTCAGAGCAGTTTCCCAACACGTTGGAGCGAATATCTGGTAACAGTTCCACACAGCATTGCCTATGCAGCAGTTACAACCGGTTATGAACAGTTTGCGGTTAAGGAGTTCAATGATGTTGTGCAACCATTTCAAGGGCCGGCAGCGGCCTACTTTGGCGACCGGATTGTTAAGTGCCGGCAACAACATTATGTAATGGAAAATGTGCCGGCCCTCAAAGAAGAACCTTTTATTACAACCTTGTCCGATTACAACAGCAGTGTTGAATTTCAACTCAGCGCCTATGCCATGCATGGTGGTGGCATTAAGCACGTGCTCAATACCTGGGAGAAACTCGTGGAAGATCTTATCGATGATAAAAACTTCTGCGGAAAAATTGATAACACGCGTGCGCTAAGGAAAATTGTTGATACGGTTGTGGCACATTGCACAACACCGGAAGAAAAAATGATTGCCATTTATAACTGGGTGTCAGGTGCAATAACACGAACCGGTAACAATACGTGCTGGGCAACCCAGGACATCAACGATGTTCTTGATACAAAAAAAGGAAACAATGCCGAAATAGAATTCCTGTTTATCTCAATGCTCCGTTATGCGGGCATCGCGGCCGATCCTGTACTCGTAAGCACACGCGGCAACGGCAAGATACAGGACTTATATCCCATAATTTCACAATTCAATTATGTCCTCACCAGGGTAAAAGCAGGCGAGGCAACCTGGTTTCTCGATCCTACCGATGCCAAACGCCCATACGATCTGTTGCCCACAAAAGTGCTTGGCGTGACCGGACTGGTTATCAAACCGGAGCCTCTTGAATGGGTGGGCATTACTTCAAAAAAGAAAAATATTGAATCGACGTTTACAAACATTTCTCTTAAACCTGACGGCACCATTGAGGGAGATATGCGGGATGGTTTCCGGGAGTATGGCGCTTTCTTTAACCGGGATGCATTAAAAGACAAGAAAGAAATTGATCTTGCAAAAGAGTTTCTGGAAACCGAAAAAAGCGGGATACAGATTGATTCTGTTTCTGTTACGGGGAAAGACAGTCTCAATGTGCCCTTTGGTATCTATGCAAAGATATCCTCATCGTCCTATGCACAGAATAACGGTGACATGATATTTCTTAATCCGCATATCCTAAACCGGCATCGTGATAACCCCTTCAAGACGGAAAAACGAAAATTTGCCATAGATTATGGTTATGGCAGAGATTTGACAAACCTGGTGTCCATTGTCCTGCCAGACAGTTTTGAGATCAAGGATGGCCTGCCCGACCGCACGTTCACCGCGGCAAGCAAGGCACTTGTCTATACGCGGCGCAGTCAGGTGGTAGATGGCCGTTTCCAGGTGCGCTATTCATATCAGGTGAACGAAAACCAGATCAACCCCAACTACTATGCACTTGTGCGGGACTTCTATAATCAGGTTGTTGCAAGTGAGTCCGAACAACTGGTGCTTACCCGGTGCAAACCGGCAGCACCGCCTGCTGCAATTGCACCACCTGTGGAAGAACCCCAAAACAAGGTGCCGGCTGCAGCTACAGAAAAAACCGAAACAAAAGCAAAAAAGCAGAAAGCCAAATAATGAAACATTTGCTGTTGAGACTAAACCTGGTGCTCTTGTTTGTTTTGTGTTTTGTTACGGGATCAGCAATGGCCGGGGGCGACAAGGAATATGCTGCAGATAAAATTCCTGCTATACTGAAGAAAGATGCCGATGCCGTGGTTCGCAAAAAAATCCAACGACTTGAAGTGAAGAGTGAACGCAAAGCATATTGCAAGGAAACATTCGCGGTTACCATATTTAACAAAGACGGACGCGATGAAGGTGCAATTGGCCTGTCCTATGATCAGTTCCATAAACTGGAATCACTTGAAGGAAAGCTTTTTGATGCTGAGGGTAATGAACTGCGCGAGCTGGAGAAAGAAGATATTATAGACCATCTGGCAACTGGGAATGGCACACTCTATGACGATGCCCGGATACGTATTGCCGAACTGTACAATGACCGCTATCCGTATACCGTGGAATACACGTACGAGTACTATTATAACGGCTATCTGAACTGGCCTTCATGGAGCACCAGAGGTTCAATCCATCCGGTTGAAAACACCAAATATGAAATACTCATTCCTTCCGATATTAAGCTTCGCTACTGGTGCAACACCGATTCCCTGAAACCGGAAATTACACAGGACGGCAGCAAGACACTATACGTGTGGAAAGCTTCGATGCAGCCGAAGCTTGCAAAAGATGCCTATGGTGAAGATTATGAAGATCTCGGCGCGCTGGTTATGGTCGCTCCCGTGAAATTTGAACTGGACGGGCATAAGGGCTCGATGGAAAGCTGGAAGGAATTTGGGGAATGGAACTATGAACTATATAAAGAACGGGACGTTCTGCCTGAAGCCGCAAAAAAAGACGTTCATGAGTTGACTGACAAGCTTACCGATGCACATGATAAGATTGCCGGCCTTTATTCCTATCTGCAGAAGCGTTCCCGCTATATAAGCATTCAGCTCGGGATAGGCGGATGGCAGCCGTTTGATGCAAAATATGTGCATGAACATGGCTATGGTGATTGCAAGGCGCTCGCAAACTATATGAAGGCATTGTTAAAAGAGGCGGGAATAACCTCATATCCCGTCCTTATTAAAGCAGGACAGCATCGCTACACGTTTATTAATGAATTCCCCTCAAATCATTTTAACCATGTTATTCTTTGCGCCCCTCTGGAAAAAGATACCGTTTGGCTTGAATGCACCAGCACAACGTTACCGGCAGGAAAACTGGGGAGCTTCACGGAAAACCGGAATGCACTCATGCTTACATCCACCGGCGGTGTGGTTGTTCATACTCCGGTTTCCAAAGCAGCAATTAACACCCAATTCCGCAATGCAGCAGTTAAACTTGTTATTGGCGGCTCAGGCGACGTGGATAGCAAATTGGCGTGGAAGGGAAATGAGCAATTCCAGATAACGGGGGCACTTGCAGATGACTCACCCGAAGACCGCAGGAAATGGGTGGTTAAAACACTGGCTGTTCCCAATTTTGATAAGCTGCAATTCACATTCAGCGGATTGGACACGCACGATACGCTGCTCGGGCTCAGCATAAGTGCGCAGCTGCCTAAATTCTGCACGCAGACAGGCTCCCGCATTTTCTTTCAACCGGATCTGTCAGAAAAAATAACCTGGGTGCCTGCAGACGTGAGTCAGCGCTATTCACCGGTACGCATTGCGTATCCCTATCTTGAGATCGATACCATAACCTATATGCTGCCCTCATCTTATAAAGTTGAGTCCCTGCCCGTCGCGGTCAATCTTACCACCTCGTTCGGGTCATTCACGGCAAAAACGGTTGCGCTTGACGAATCTAGGATTCAGTATATCAGAACCCGCGAGATAGATGCATATGAAATCCCCGCGAAGAACTATCAGGAATACCGTAAATTTTATACCGATATCGTCAAAGCCGACCGCGCCCAGGTAGTGCTGATAGCGAAATAGACAGTGACGGAATGGCTGCATCATCCCGTGTTGCGCATGGGCGTGGATGCAACCCATGGCTGTGTCATCAACAAACCTTCGCCCCTGAAAGGGGCGGACATTATAACTGCATTGTACTGTCAACCGATTGGCATTTGGCAGGCCCATTGCATCTCCGAATGTTATTTGTTTCCTATCTCTCATAACTTTGCTATTTTTCCCTAATCTATTACAGAGAATTTGGAATTTATATGTTTGCATTTATCCCCTTTAAAAAATCATCTCTTTCTGACGACGAATGGGACAGTTTCGTCGACTCTGCCGATAACGGCACCATATTCCACAAAAGACGTTTTCTTTCCTATCACCCCAAGGACCGTTTTGTGGATGGCTCCGCGGTAATAATGAAAAATGATAAACCGTTCGCACTGTTCCCCTCCGTCATTGTTAACCGTGACGGCAAACGTGTGCTGAACTCCCACGGCGGTGCTTCCTATGGCGGAGTAGTTTATAAGCTGGACTTTACCATAAAGGACGCGTTCGACATTGTTGAGCAATTGCAGGTCTACGCCAAAGAACTCAAATGCGACGCCATTCAGATAACGCTTCCTCCGATCATCTATCTTAACAAATATTCCAACTATATCGACTTCGCTTTCTACAGGAACGGTTTCACCTATCTTAAACGCGAAATTTCCAGCGTGGTGCAACTGGACACTCCTGAAGATCAGCTCCTCGGCACCTATCGCCAGGAAGCACGTACCGCGGTCAAAAAATCAATAGCGCAGGGCATCGAAGTAGTTGAAACAGAGCGGTTTGCCGAGTACTATGAGATACTGAAAAAAAATCTCAAGATGCGTCACGGTGTTAACCCCACGCATACGCTTGATGAATTGCTGCATCTTAAAAAACTTTTTCCGACAAAGATACGTCTGTTCGGCGCTTTCAAAGACGACACGCTCATTGCAGGGGTCTGCAATTTCAGTGTCAACCCGAATGTGGTGCTTGCGTTCTATATAAGCCACGATGAGGACTATCAGCAATACCGCCCGGTCAATTTGCTCTTCTACCGCATCATGAACCAATACCGCAACGAAGGATACAAGTTCCTGGATTTCGGCATCTTCACGGTTAACATGGAGCCGAACTGGGGCCTGGGCCGGTTCAAGGAGAACTTCGGTTCACGCGGCATTTTCCGCGACTCGCTTTATAAAGAGCTTTGATGCGCAAAATTCTGCATATCGCACCGCAGAACTATGCCGGTGTGCCATACGATTTTTTTAAGATGCACAACGCCTGCGGAGACAGCTCACGGCTAATAACGCTGCATAAAAACCAGTTGTCGTTTCCCGAGGATATCTGTCTGGACTATCCGCTGCCCAATTTTGCGCTTGCAAAAAAATGGCGCAAGAAAAAACTGGCCGATATCGGCGAAGCGCCACCGCTAACCGCTCCTGTCTTCAAACCCAAAAACATTTTGGAACAGGCTTATTTCAATGTTACCGATGTGCTCCGCACCGCGCGGGTTGATACGGTGATTGAGAAATATGCGCTTGATGATTATGATGTTTTTCATTTTGATGCGGGGCTTGATTTTTACCGCTATCCCAAGCAGGCACTCAAATGGAAAGAGGCGGGAAAGAAAATTGTCTGCTGCTACTATGGAAGCGATCTCAGGCTGCGCGGAATAATCCCCGAACTTGACCGTATCTCCGATCTCAATATCACCTCCGAGTTCGATCACCTGGCAATGAAAAAGGATCTGAAATATCTTTTCTATCCCTATGATCCATCCGAGTTACCCGCGCGGAAAGCACGTGATGACGATAAGATCGTTATTGTCCATTCTCCAACGAACAGGAAATACAAAGGCACGGAACTGATCATTCCGGTGATGGAAAAGATAGGGAAGCAATATGCCAACGTGGAGTTCCTTCTGCTGGAAAACCTGCCCCGCGAAACAGTTCTTGCAATGAAAAGCTCGTGCGATATTTGTATCGATCAGGTGGGCGGGGCAATGGGCGGCACCGGATATGGCAAAGCGGGTCTAGAAACGCTTGCAATGGGCATCCCGGTTATTACCAACATGTCCGGCGAATATCGAAACTGGCTGCCGGAAAACCCGTTTGTGGTTGCCAACAACGCGGATGAACTATATCGCGTTTTGGAGATGCTTATTGAAGACAGCACATTCCGTAAAAATTCCGGCGAAGCAGGAAAACAGTGGGTGGAAAAGTACCACGGCTATCAAAACGTGAATAAAAAACTGTATGAGTATTACCGCACGGCAGGCATCGTGTGAAAAGTTCAAATCTATTTAAAAATACGCTGCTCTACGGGCTGACGAATCTGTTCCTTAAATCAGCAAGCTTTTTGCTGCTGCCATTTTATTCGTATTATATTTCCCCCGGTGATTTTGGTGTGCTGTCCATCCTGCTGGCGGGCTATGCCATTGTTGTTTCTTTCTATCAGGGCGGATTTCAAAGCTCGTTCAGCAAATTCTATCTTGACGCGAAAGATGACCAGAGCAGAGCTACGGCAGTCTCCCAGTTTTTCACTCTCACCATGGGGTTTTCCCTGGTCGCCTCGCTGGCATGCCTTGCCGCTGCCGGAACAATTGCCGATGTGCTTTTCAGCTCACGGCGATATGAAGGAATTATTCAAATACTGGCGCTGACCCTGTTGTTCGATAACTTCCAGGCATGCGCGCTGCACGTATTCAGAACAAGGGAACGCGTTAAACCGGTGGCCTTCTATTCAGTCGTCCCGGCAGTGGTCAATGTTTTGGTGACGCTTGTTTTGTTAATGGGTTTTGATCAGGGCATCATGGCCATTGTTAATGCTCAGTTCCTTTCGTTCTTTGTTGTTTCGGTGCTGCTCATACCCAGAATGGGTCCACTGGTGATAGGGAAAATTGACAGAGCGTTTTTCTGGCACTTCATGAAGTTTGCAGCCCCGCTTATGATTGCCGGTGGTTTCACCGCGATGACTGACCTGGTTGACCGCTTCATCCTGCGGCACTATTTCAACGATGCAACCGTTGGTATTTACAGCTTTGCCTATCGTATCGGCAACATAATGATGCTGTTTGTCATGTCATTCAGAACAGCGTGGACACCTCACGCCATTAACCTTTTTAAAAGAGGGGATTACAGTGTTCACTTTGGCAAATCGCTTTCCAAACTGCTGTTTCTCTCCTATACCATTTTTCTCAGCGTCAGCTTGCTCACTCCTTTGGTTTTTGATTTTTCGCTGCCCGGCAATTTGCATTTGTTCAACCCGGCATACCGCCCCGGACTTGTTATTGTGCCCATTATTCTGATGGCATATCTTTTCAACGGACTTCTTTCGTTCTTCTCGGTATATCCCTATATCAGCGGGAAGAGTTATCTGTTCCTTATTGCAGACGGCCTGGCGGTTGTCCTGAATGTTGTGGGGAATATTGTGTTGATCCCGCGCCTGGGCCTGGTTGGTGCGGCGCTTGCCACGCTGTTAAGTTACTTTTGTTCCATGCTCTATCTGTGGTGGATATCGCGCAACGAAATTGTTATTGACTTCAATGTTAATACGGCGCTCATGCTGACCACCGCTGCGATTGTTTGCTTCATGCTCGCAAGCCTTTTTACAAATATGTTCGTAACGCTCATTTGTCTGTTCATCTTTCTTGTAGTCGGCATCCGCATGGTCGGCATCAATCTGCTTCCAACAGAACTCCGCGGAAAGCAATGACGCAGGTTTAAATTCGAGGCAGGAAATTAGGACTGAGCCCACCCCTGCCCCTCCCTTTCGCAAAGGGAGGGATTTAGTTCGACCAGGATTAATGTTAAGTTCCACCGGGTTTTACCGGAGTTTTACCGAAGTTTTACCGAAGTTTTACCGGTTTGACGGCTGTAAGTTGTTGTTATAGAATAAGTTCCACCAGTTTTACCACCTTTTGCAACATTTTTTTGCGTGTACATTATCGTTTGTGCAGATCACTGTAATCTTTTGATGACATGGTAAGGCCATATATGCCATACATCGGATTACAGAGGATGCCCTGTACGGTCATTTTGTGCAGCAGCCTGGAAACAGCAGAGAGGTTTTTATTGAGGAACTGTGCTATCTCACGGACATTATAGCGCAGGTTAAAATCGTTCTTGAAGAGCTCCACAATATCCCAGCGCTCTTTGTTGAGAGCTTTACACGGTTTCCCGTTACTGATGTTCCACCTGAATGTATCGTGATTGAATTCGCAGGTGAATGAGGACTCAGGAACGTCGCGTCCGCAAATGTGCAGCGTTGTTATGTCGTCATCATTTTTTTGCGGTGAGGTTTTCAGATTGATTTGAACATCGGCCAGGTGGGAAATAACGTCGAAGTCGGTTCTCCGGTCACATTGTTTGCGCTGGCGCAGGAAGAGCATGCAGACGTGATGATTGAGTGCAAATTCCTTGATGTTCATCCATGCTGAGCCGGCATCGCGATAGCAGTTGCCGTATTTGCCCTTGCAACAATGGAAGGCAGCCTCCAGGGAATCGATGATGATGAGTTTGATGTCCGGGCATTCATTGAGTACGCCGGCCAGTTCGTCGAGAGCGCTATCGTTGAATTTGAGGAAGCGGATATTCCGCGTGGCGCCGCGAAAGGAATTAAGGCGGTCCGCCTTTGCAGAAGCCTGAGCGGACGTTGTTGCATTATTGGCTGCAGGAATGACTTTGGTGATGGGATGTTCCGGATTTGGTTCAAACTGATCGACACCGAAAAAGATGACCTCGCCAACTTTGTCGGGGATCCGCTTGTTTTTTGGCATCCGCCTGGCGGGGGGTGTCTGTATTGGCTCCCAAGTTTTATGCACGGGCTGCACGGGAAAGAAGACGCTGAACGGTGTTTCGGGAGAAGCCGCGAGGCAGCTTTCGATGTGGTGGATGCGCTCCTTCAGGCGGCCCTCATTGTCATCATAGGGGAGATATAAGACGCTGGATGCTACCGTATCGAACGAGTCAAGAGCCTTGGTGCCTTTGGAAACTGCAAGGGCGATATCGAGAGCGAGCATACTCTTTCCGGATTTTGGTTTTCCGGAGAGGATGGCGACGCCTTCAGGCAGGAGTCCGTTCACTATCCATTGCAGCGAGCTGGAATTGCTGTTGCTGATATCCTGCGCCGAGATAAAATCATAACCATTGTTTGTGGTGCTTATGGTTTGCATGGTTTCAACTTTTGTTTACTGATACAAGTAGAATTTCAGGGTGAACTTACTTAAGGGGAAATGTCACCGTCAAGCTAACGGTGCACAAAATGGGGCGTTGCACGGTGCATTGCACAACGTAGTGCGGCGTGCATTGCATGGGGCAGGGGGGCAATGGTGTCAACTTAGCGGTGGTACTTACTACTTGAGAAATAAAAGCCCTCACCCTAACCCTCTCCCAAAGGGCGAGGGACAGAAGGACCGCATTATTGGCGGTTAAAAGTACAGAAGTGGCGATAATTGGAAGTGAGCGTTTCCTCTGGAATTATGCAGGTTTTTGTTAAGTTGACACCAATGGCGTGGGGGTGGGGAGGTAGTTTGGGAAATGACTGGGGTGAGGAACGGTATAGTTACTCATGCACACGGTAATCAGCTTGTCTAATACAAATGCCTATACATTTTAGTAATCCATAAAACAAATAATTTGTTAATTTTCCGGTATATAATAAAATGCATAATAGATGCGCGAAGGGAGAAAATCATAATTTCCCCAAATCCGGTCTGTGCTGGATCTTTTTTTTTGAAAACTCAACTAGCCGTGTGACCAATATGCAGTTAGGGTATTTAGTGCATTTTCCTCTATAAAAGGATGATTTAAACGATGAAAGCGGTCGAAGAACTGATAAGATGGATCTTTTGAATTGGTGAATAATTAGGATTTGCCCCCCCCCCCATCGTTTTTGGGTACTCTCGTATTGTGCGTTACTTATTTTTTGAACCGGAGTACTGATAAAGAATGGATGTTGTTCTCAATGGCTGATACTTAAAGAATGGAATAGATCTTCTGTGAAGAATTATACTATTATGCTTTTACTATTGATGCCGTTTAATCATTTCCAAGGTAGAGCATATAGGCAGGTTTAAAGTGGCTTTTCTCCAGAACACTAAAAGGACCAATAAAAGATGACGCAATTTATGAGAGAAGTTTTGGGTTTCCTGGGAAAATATGGGATAGACCCATTTGTTGTCCTGGGCATTGGATTTTTGAGCCTGTCCTATTTCATGGATAGAGATGACATGAAAAATTGGAACAGTATTACTATGCGAAGTAAACTATATATCAGTGGCTGTTTATTTTTTTCATTCATTGTATTAGCTATAGGAATTTTAAGAGTGATTGGTGTTGTTCCGAGAGATTGATTTTGTTCTATTTAGTTACTAAAAGATATGAACTTAAACAATTAAATAATGATAAGTGCTATAACTGATGAGCATAGTAGGCTATATAAAAAAAATTTGTCCTTTCCGCTAATAACAACTTCATTATGTACAAATATAAATTTGTAAAGACATTATAAAATGAATCCGTTTTTCAGAATACTGGAAATCCTCATTTTGGTGGTTCTGCCTTTATTGGTTTTGTTTTTAAGAAGTAATTGGCCGATAAAGGTAATCTATGTCAACGTAACTGTTTTACCGCTGCTATGGTATGTTTTTTATGCCCCGCTACATGAACTGGGTCATGTTCTGGGCTGTTTTATTGTGGGAATGGAAATAAAGGATTATCAACTGTTCGCGCATTTTTGGGCAGGGAATTTTGGTTTTGCATTTGTTGAAATTAAAGAGGGCTATGGTGAAAATATGAGATCTTTTGTAATTCTCATTATGCCCTATGTGCTTGATTTGGTTTCGATAGCCATAGGATATTGTTTATTAACAAGATATAAGATAAAAAATTCATTTCTGTTTGGTTTGGTTTTCCTGCTGTTTTCTGTACGGCCTCTGTATGATTTGGTTGATAATTTTATCGGGTATTTTTATAATCATTCAGATTTTGTCCTGGCAAGCCGCATAGTTGGCAGCCTGGCAGTGTTTTCTTTTGTGATCTCATCAGTGCTGGTTGGGATAACGGTAATTTTATTATTGCTGAAAAGGTTTAAACATTATCCGGAATTAGTTGTGGAATAGGGGGGCTCGATATAATGAACTTGACAGCGTACAAAAAGAAATACCGGTTCGGGTTTCATTGTTCCTAATTACCTCGGGGTGAATGTCTATCGGGATACAATATTCTGATTTACGGACACTATGCTTTTAAATTTGACTATTTTGAATCATTTCATGATTAATTTTATTATTTTTGAATAGCAGAATGGATAATAATAAATTACTCAAAGAGCGGGAATGTGTAAACTAAGTACAAGACTCTCAAATCCAACAATCTGCATGTTGTTAATTTTTTCACTTCGATTTCAAAAAGCATATTAATTTTCAATTTTAGATCAAACTATGGTACTAATTAAAACAAAATTATATCAAAAACCTAAATTTTGCAGGTTATTCATTGTGGCTTCCTTGCTTTGTTCGCTCGCCCTGACGCCGTCATGTAATGATCTTATCTATACCCCCGATCAGGAGCGCATTGTACAAATTCCGCAACCCAATACGGCCATGAGCCTAAATTTGTTAAATGCCAAAGATACGATCATGGTTTTCGGAACTCAGAACTTTGCATATTCGTATTCCACCAAGGGGAAAGTATTTTCTAAAACAGTGTTGTATATTGACTCAACATATGCCGGTTCTTCAACAACTCCAGGTGAAATTTCGTTATATTCATATGGCTTTCCACTGGGCAGCCATAAGATGACGTTGGAAATGTGGGCTAATTCGGGGAGTGGGAGTCTTGCAGACAGGGAAGGAGCGGAATTTGTTGTTGGCAGATGGCAATACAATGTTTTCATCGATAACCGTACTTATAACGGAAATATATTTATTGATTCAGTATACCGCGCTAACGGCTGTCTTAATTTAACCTGGACAAGATATCCTTATACTAATTTGAAAAATTACTCCGTTTACCGGACTTATCTCAGCAAAAGTGGCAACCGGGCAAACGAAGAGTTAATTGCAACAATAAATGACCGATCAAAGAATACATTTCAGGATATGGGCTATGTGGGAGGGAGCGTAATCTACAAAGTAAAGGTTTCAGTCCCTGATAATATACTACAAAGCAATGAAAAAAATTTTCTGGATACTTTTCGGCTCCTTACTTCAGCAAAACCAATTGATGCAGAGCATATTCTTTTAACCTGGAAAAAGAAGGATTATTATCCACATCCGGGGAGGTGTATTCTCCAACGCTGCTATGTATACAGCAGCTCATACCAGGAATATGTTGACGTCCGAATCATTACAGAAAACTCAGATACCACTTATATCGATCAGGCGGGTTTTGGAGCAACGGCAAAGTACAGGATTCGACCCTACGGCACCGATTATTGGTTCGGACTAAGCAATGAAATAGAGGCTTATACCGGAACCCCAATCACTTTTGCCTGGAGTATAGAATATAATGTACCATTACATTCTATACTGGTTGATAATAGGCGACTTCTTGATGCTGAAACGCTTGCATTACGTGCAGAGGGGAATGTAACAACAAGGATCAGCAATGATGGTCGTTATGCATATACCACCTATAATGCTGCAAAACCAAACGATATGTCTCATTCCTTTACGCAGGTTGACCCGATTTCATTGAGTCCAATCGGCCAGCTTATGTACACCGACCAGTTATTAGGGTATGTGTCACTGAATGGAAGTTTTGTTGTAACATCAGATGGTTATTGTTTTTATTATGGAGAGCGGTACAAAGCTCCAACTACATATGCTCCAGGAGCACTTGTATTACTTAACGTTAATTCGCCGGAGCTAATTGCGAAAGATTCAAATTGGACATATGGCCCTGCCAGGATAAAAATATCTAACAAAACAGCAGACGGGGAGTACATTATTATTGGCGGTGGCAGAATGTATAATTTGAAAAACAAAAAACTGACACGTATAAGCGGCAAGTCGTGGGTGGACGCGGTTTTCTCGCTAACGGGTGAACAAGTCATTGGAATTCTCGATCAGCAAATCACAACCTATCGTTGTAGTGATTTATCGGTTATAAAAAGCTTTTCAACATCAAAGGCTCTGGCTAATATTTCTATCGATCCAGCAACCGGATATATCGGTGGCAATGTTTCCGGAACCCCATTGTACAGAATCTATGATCCAAGTAACGGGAGATTAATTAAGGAAATTAAACTATGCTTATCGGAAACTCAATCAATCCCGGGTTGTTATCTGGCAAATTCATATCTATTTAGCACGCTTGTTTCTGGCTCAGTCGGCTTTTATACAAAAATAACGTATTAAAACTATGGCAAGATATTCTTTTCGGTACTATTTATTCATAGTATTCCTGACAGTGGTAAGTTGCACTTACCATGCAGTTGCACAAGGGTTTACTTTTAGAGCAAAATTGATGGACAATTCATTCGAAGCTGGTGATCTAAGAAGCATGCAGGCTGAATTAGCTGAACAGATAAGAGGTAGCGGCATTGATGCTTCTATCGTAGAAAGCTTTCCAAATTATTACGGATTACAGTTTCAGTTTGTTTTTTCAAACAGCAAAACGCCCTATAGAGGTCTTGCATGGGGAGGGTATTTTGATCTGGCCTCCACGGGCGGCAGGATACAATACAAGGATTATTCAGGTGAAGTTACTGCTGATGAAATATTATCCGCATATTCCCTTGGCTTTCTCCTTGAGGAAAGAGTATTGATAACTAGCGAGCTGGAATGTAGTTTCAATGTCGGAGTACCGTTTATTTGGTGTTATCTTGATTATGCTCTGACTACGCGAATCGGTTCGTCCTCTCATAAGGAAAATCCTGGGTTTAACGCTTTTTCCGCCGGCCTAAAGCCTGGAATTAGCGTTGAGTATACTTTAAACAGGTTTGTTATTGGCCTAAGTTTGGATTATCTGGTTTGTATCCCCGTTGCTTTTAAGTTAAACAATAATTCAGACGCAACGCTTACAACTACTAACGGTAAAAATGTAACCATGGGGCTAAACGGGATAAAGGCGGGCTTGGGAATCGGGGTAAATTTCTGAGTATTTGATATCCCGATGTTTTATAGGAAAGAGGGTTGCGATGCAAAATCATAAAATATAATCAACACATTAAGGAGCCGCAGTTCAATTTTCCAAGGAACGAAAGCGGGGAAGTTTTGTGAACGGGTAATTAATTTTTTTCATAATTGATGAGTATTATGATGAGTTGAAGTAAAAACGTTTTATGTGCTAATAAATTATTGTGGGTTCATCTTCAAAATAAATGTAATACCAACTACCAGAACGACGCCGTTGCCATCGATTGCGCAAAATAGTCTTGGGCGATATCTTTGGAATATGCCTGTGGCTATGCCGCCGTACAATAATGCCGCCCATTGCGGGCTCAAAAATTAGAGCCGGGGACTAGAGTGCCGGGGCTCATTGGATACCTGATTATCCCCATGTCAGATTTGCTATTTGAACCCCAAAGGTGATCCGTCCCATTCGGTACCAAAAATGCCATTCATAAAACCTAAAACCTTCCGCGTCCAAACTCCGAAGGAGTGGTATTATTGTAGCAGCTAATTGTAATTAATATCCGAACCCAAAAGGTGGGTGTCGCATAATGCATACAGCACAGAATTCTGCTTAATGAAGCTTTGTTAATAGGCGCTAACCGTGAGATTGCTTCGCCCGATGCGGGCTCGCAATGACTTTTCCTGAGTTTTACGACACCCGCCGAGGGGGTGACATTGTTTTAGAGATTGTGCGGATAATCAAAAAACCAGAAAAGTGGTTATAGTGGTTATAGTGGTTATAGTGGTTATAGTGGTCATAGTTTGCGTTTTTGGCCCCAATTCGAGTCTTTTTTTCTCTCAACTATAACCACTATAACTGCTCCGGTACTGTACAGTCATTTCCTCAAGAAGCAAAATCCCCAAATCATCTTGTTCCTGAGTACAGTTTGGCTTCCCTAGCCTCATGATCAGCTTTATATGTAATAAGAATCAGCTCAATCTGTGGTAGCAATCAGCTCAATCTGTGGTAAATCAGTGGTATTTGGCGCTTGAGGTTTTGGTTTATATTCCTATTTTTGTAGCATTAATTAAAACAGGATACAGATGTCAACATTACCGCCTCCATTTGTTAAAGAATTTCCGGCTGATTCGCTGGAAAAACAGGTTTATTCACTCGTAAACAGTCTGGCTGAATTCATTCCCATCGACAATGACCGCAACCGCCTGGGTTATGCGCTCTTCAAATATATGATCGGTGAAGGCGATGAGCCTTTGATCACCGTAAAAGCAGCAAAAGTTACCTTAAAGGGCATTTCCGCCGAAGATATAGCGGAAAAGCTTGCTGCAGGACTTGCCATAATCAGGAAATAATAACCACCGGCGATATACCTGCGCTGATGTTTTGACGACGGTTTTCATCCAAACAAATTGATGCGTGGGCGCTATACACATATCGGCCCGCTGGGCCTCATGGATCATCCGGTGTTGACATTTTTCTATACACATATCGGCACGCAGAGCCTGTGAGATTAGCGGCATTTGATAATGCATAACATTAAGAGATAATTTCCTTTGGTGGGTTAAGGAATCTCTCCAAGTGGGTGTTCGGGGTAAGAAATATGCGGCTATCATGGTGAAATATCGCTGCAAATTGACTTGTGCTTCATGGCGGGAGGGAAATCTGCTTCACACAACCATTCTAAGGGAACTTTGAATTATTGAACCTTTACAGCTTCTCCCGGGTTTAAACCATTGCCCAAGCCGCCAGCGGGCAAAAACCGCACTTTTCTAACCATGGGAATGTGCTGTGGTCAGATGAATCAGTGGTCGATCAGGTTAGTCTTGAGTGCATCCTGCCTGTCAGCAGGCAGGCCGAAATCCTGCTTTTGCGGGGCGGGTTCCCTTTTTTGGCGACTTATTTTTTAATATATTAGTAGTTTAAACCAAAAATTATATCCTGCGGATATGGCGGAATTGGCAGACGCGCTAGACTTAGGATCTAGTGGAGAAATCCGTGGGGGTTCGAGTCCCCCTCTCCGCACTTTTATTTTATTTACGAGGTAGTCATTTGGAAGCAGTATTAGCTAAAATTCACGAATCAGAGAGTGAAATTAATTTCACGGTAAGTCCCGAAGAATATGCAGAGGGATTTGAAACAGAATACAAAAAAGAACTGACAAAGGTCACTATTCCCGGATTCAGAAAGGGAAAAGTCTCCCGCACAGTTGTTGAAAAATATTACGGCGATGCCTTGAAATATCAGGTTGCCGAACGCGTTGCCACCAACGTGTTTTATGATTATGCCGAAGCCAACGGAATTCATCCGGTGGGAACTCCCGGCCTGATTGAGTTTGATTACAAACCGGAACAGAATCTGGTTTTCAAAATTAAGTTTGAGCATTTTCCCCAGCTTCCCGCGGTAAAATATAAAGACCTAGCCATCGAAGTAACCAACCTTGAAGTTACCGATGAGATGGTTGACCGTGAATATGACGGCATCAAAGCGGAAAAAGTGGTTAAGGAGCCGGCCGAAACGGTTGATTCCACCGATTACTCCGTTATGGTCGAAATTTTGCGCGTTGATGACGGCGAAGGCTCAGAAGGCGCCGTTCCGCAAAAGCTTGATGTCAACCTGCCGCGTTCCAAACCGGAAATTACCGCAGCGCTGATGAACAAAAAAGCAGGCGATGACTTCGCTTTTGAATTCACTGATTCCCATTCACATCACCACGAAGGTGAAGAACATGAGGAAGTGCATACCGTCACGTATAAATACACCGGTAAAGTCCTTGAAGTGAACAAGCTTATCTATCCCGAAATAACCGCTGAATTTATCCAGGAACTTTCAAACAAGGAAGCCTCCACCGAGGAAGAATTCAAGGCCGTTATCAAACGCGACTACACCAAGATGTTTGAAGAGCAGATGAACCGCCAGATACGGCAGACCCTTTCGAACAAACTGGTCGAGGTGAACGATTTTACCGTTGGAAAGCATCAGCTTGATTATTATCTTAATAAAATTGTTGATGAGGAACTGAAAGAGCAAAAAGAAAAAGGCAAACATCTTTCAAGAGAAGCGGTTATGAAACGCCTTGAAGCAACGGCACAACGGAACGTGAAACTGTACTATATTGAAAAAGCGATTGTTGAAGCCGAAAAGCTTACCATCTCTGACACGCGTCTGGAAGAAATTGCCAAACGCGAAGCAGAAAAACTGAACTATGACTATGAAGTGATCTTAAACATCTATAAGACGAACGACAACTTCAAGGAAACGCTGCTGCAGGAAGAACTTTACGACTTTTTGCTTGCAAACAACACCGTTACCAAAGTTGACCGTAAAGATGCGCCCGCAGCGCATAATCATTGAGAATTAATTTTTAGAGGTCTTTAATGGAAAAACATTATGAAATTTATAACCAGCTCATTCCGTATGTTATTGAACAGACGGGACGAGGTGAGCGCGGCATGGACATCTTTTCACGGCTGCTCCGTGAACGGATCATTTTTCTCGGAACTGCCATCGATGACCATGTTGCCAGTCTGACCATTGCCCAGCTTATTTTCCTTGAAGCTGAAGATTCGCAAAAAGATATCTACATGTATATCAATTCCCCCGGAGGAAGCGTTTCTGCCGGTCTCGCTATCTATGACACCATGCACTACATCAAACCGCAGGTCGCTACCATCTGCGTTGGTTTGGCCGCAAGCATGGGAGCCATCCTGCTTGCAGGCGGAGCAGATGGAAAACGGACTGCACTGCCGCACTCCAAGATCATGATCCATCAGCCCTGGGTTGGCGGATTGCAAGGTCAGACAACGGACATTGAGATCCACGCCAAGGAAATGATCAAGACCCGTGATACACTGTATGCGATCCTCGCGAAACATACCGGGAAATCGCAGGAACAGATCATGAAAGATTGCGACCGTGACAACTTCATGAGCTCCGAAGAAGCTCTTGAATATAAAATGATCGACAACATTCTGGAAAAACGGCAATAAGAATTTCCTTTTTGTATTTAAAAGCGCATCAAATGTCGGTGCGCTTTTTTTTTGAAATACTTTCGCAGGCATTTGGACAGGTATGCTGAAATTCTCATTTTAGATTTATGAAAATTTCCTCATTTGATTCAGTTGAGGAACAGTAGTTATCACGAAAAATGCAATAGCAGTGAATTTTTGGTGCTCTTGCTTGCATGTAGTAAGACTATTGCCTATACCCTAAGGGCTGTAGCAAAAGAATAAAAGGGTACGCGCCCCGCGGAGCGCATAGGCGTCAACCTAAACGAATGTAATTAGACCCTGTTTGCAGAATCGCTGATAGCTAACCGTCGTAAGAATAAGTTGTTAGCGGACGTTTTGATTCCAGACCCGATGAGCAATGCAATGAAAACGCGAATTGTAAAGGCTCGTTAAATGCCGAAGCTTTCCAAGGCTTGAGGAAGGTAGATTCCCCCCGATAGGATCGGGACACGCGTCCCGCTTGAAACGGGATTTCGTTGAACTCAATTTTCACGGGAATGACAACGCTTCAATAACTGCGTTAAGTTGACGCGTGTGCGCGGAGCGGGATCCCGTTGGGAGATGACACGGATTTGAACTGATTGCCGCGGATAGAAATTTGTAATTTAACTTTTGATATTATAGGATATTTAGCTTAATAACTCATGTTATGCAAAACCAGAGATTGACTAGCCACGACTTTCAAGTCGTGGGATAGATATATCTTCTAAATATTGGCTTTAGCCGCCAATGGAGCTAAGATGTGTGGCTGAAGCCGATTTTAACCGGTGCGAATGATCCACGAGCTGAAGCTCGTGGCAAGTCAATTGGAATCGTTGCGTAAGATGGGTCACTAAAATAACACGACGAACCTAATGCGTGACTGACACTAATTACCATAAACGATTTTAACAGGACATTAAACACAGCACTATGATTAACTATAAAGATGCATCTCTCGATAAAGTATCGGCACATTTCATTGGCAACAAGGCCAATGGGGACGAATTATTACTGTCAAAAATAGTATTAAATCTCTATGATGATAAGCTGAAAGACATTCTCAAAAAGTTTTTCCTGCCGCAATTTGCCACCGAAGGATTATACGCTTTCGATTATCCGGGCGGCGATTTCAAACAGAACCTGATCTACAACCTCGCAGAAAAATTGTTCGACAGGCGCAACGATTTTCAGGAATACGCCATTAAGATTGCAAAGCATTTGTTTGAAGTTACCAGTCAGCCTGAAATAAAGCCCGGTGATCTGTTCATAGCGCAAATATCCGATTTGTGCATTGATGACGAGATCGTGGACGCTATCGGCATATTCAAATCCGAGAACAAAAAAACATTCCTAAAACTGGATAACGATCTTGGTGATTTTTCGCTCTATTATGACCACGGCATCGGTATCGAAAAAATTGACAAGGGCTGCCTTATCTTTGAAACTGAAAAGGACAGCGGCTACCGCGTGTGCATCGTCGACAAGGCCACCAAGGCAGCGGATGCATTCTTCTGGAAGGAAATTTTCCTTCAGGTGAAACCGTGCAGCGATGAATATCATCAGACCAAGGAGTTTTTGGATATAGCCAAAGATTACGTGACCACAACGCTTACTGAGGAATTCGAGATGAACAAAACGGAGCAGATAGATATTCTGAACCGTTCACTGGACTATTTCAAAACGCATGACAATTTTGATAAAACCGACTTTGAAACGGAAGTGTTCAAGGAACCGGACATGATCAAGTCCTTCCAGAAGTTCGATGAAACCTACCGGGAGAGCAAGCCGGTGATCATCGAAGAAAATTTTGCCATTTCTCCCAAAGCCGTCAGGAAACAGGCCAAAATATTCAAGAGCGTTCTGAAGCTGGACAATAATTTTGATATCTACATTCACGGCAACAAAAACCTGATACAGCAGGGCGTTGAAAAAGACGGCAGACGGTATTACAAAATATATTACGAACGGGAAGTTTAGCAAAGCCTCAATGAATGAGGTTGATTCACTACAGGACATTCCAGGAGTTTACATTCAGTTATGAACCCGATAGCAGAAACACAGAAACCCGCAAAGAAGCGCGGGCTGGCAATTGGTTTAGTGGCAGCAGTGGTCATTCTTCTGCCGCTGGCTGCTTTTTTTTATATGTCAGTCCTTACTCCTTCCATAAGCACAAAAAGCTATGGCCCTGCAAAAAACGCCATATCGTTCAACAGCCGCAATATGCCTGAACCTGAGGTTGACAACATGGCAGCCGGGCTGGCACAAATCGGCTTTTTCGACGACAAATCCCAGCGGTCGGTTTTCGTCCGCAGGGAAGGATCAACCTACGTGATTGCCATGGCGATTGCAGACAGCGCATGGACTGATGCCGACGTTGTTGCCGGGCTTAATGAATTGCGCCTGGATCTTCAAAAGCTCTTTCCCCGGAACAAAATTATATTCGACCTCGGTGCCACTTTTAACGAGGTGGAGAAAAGACTGGAATAAGGGCCCGGTCTCAGCCAAGCTCCCATTTTTTTTGACAACAACAGCGTAACGCTTACTGAACTTTATGGAAACCTATAACACAAAAATTGCAATAAAAGCATCCTCACAAACTTTGTGGAACATATTAACAGATTTTTCAAATGCGCATCTGTGGAACCCGGAAATACGGGAAGTCGCGGTGGATGGATCGGATAGCTTTGGCGCCGGAACACGCATTGAAGCAGCGATAGGGGAGAAAACGATCTCGGCACTTGTTGAGCAGTGTGATGCACCAAAGTATCTGCGATTAAGCACGATAATAGGTCCCCGCACCGGCGTTTCGGAGTTCAGGTTAACAGAATCAGACGGGATGACGGTACTGGAACATATTTTGCGATTCAACACCAATGGTGGCGGACCCCTGCGGGAAGATGAACTTGCCGGGTTTAATGCGTTATGGAAGTGGATAGCAAAGAACCACAGGCCGGATTAGTGGGCACTTTGCGGCATTTCCTTCTGTCAATAATCGTTTGATGCCATTTGCGGCCTCTTTTTTTGCCCCGTAAAATTCTCTATCTTTATGGTTCTCTTTTCGTATGGATATTGTTAACAATTAAAAATTGGCTCAAAAATGTCGTTTGTAGTTAGTGCCAGAAAATACCGTCCTCAAAAATTTGGTGATGTAGCCGGACAGGATCACGTCACCCGCACTCTGAAAAATGCAATTGAATTGGGCAGGGTAGCTCATGCTTATCTGTTCACCGGGCCGCGCGGCGTGGGCAAAACCACCTCAGCGCGTATCCTTGCCAAATCCATAAACTGCGAACATCCGGACGGTGTGGAGCCGTGTAATGAGTGTGCCTTGTGCCTTTCCATCCAGAACGGCCAATTGATTGACGTTATTGAAATAGATGCCGCATCCAACCGTGGAATTGATGACGTCCGCGCGCTGATTGAATCGGTGCGCTATCCGCCTGCACGGGGCAAATACAAGATCTATATCATAGATGAAGTTCACATGCTTACCAAGGACTCTTTCAACGCGCTGTTGAAGACCCTTGAAGAGCCGCCGGAATATACCGTGTTCATTTTTGCAACAACGGATGTGCACAAGGTCCCGCTTACCATACTTTCAAGGTGCCAGCGCTATGATTTCCGCCGCATCCAGCTTGACGCCATACGCGCCCAGCTTCGCATGATAGCCGATCAGGAAGAAATTTCAATCGATGATAAAACACTGCTCCTGATAGCCCGTAAGGCCGATGGCGCACTTCGGGATGCAGAAAGCTACTTCGATCAGGTTATTGCATTTTCGGGAAAAACGGTAGTATATGAAACCGTCACCCAACTGCTCAATATCATAGATGACGAACTTTTATTCTCCGTTACCGACGCCATTTTGCAAAAAGATTACAAAGAAGCATTCCGTATTGCGGACACGCTTTATTCAAACGGCTGGAACTATCCGGATTTTCTCGACCGGCTTATTGAACACTTCCGGCATGTTATGGTGCTTGCATCAACGGGCTCATTCAGCCTCATTGAAACTGCAGAGGATTTCAAACCGAAATATGCGGCACTGGCAAAAGAGTTCAGCCAAAGTGACTTGCTGCGTTTGGTAACATTTCTTTCCCGCGTACAAAACGAGTTGAAGTTCGCGCCGAATCAGCGGTTGAAAATTGAAATTGCCCTCACGCAATTAATTGGTTTCGAAAAAACGCTCACGCTATCCAAACTCATAAGCGAACAAAGCGCCGGGCAACCTGTTGCCGCGCAGCCGCGCCCTGCTGCAAGAGCACCGCAACAAAGCGTAGAACCGGTTTATAAGGCTCCGGCACCAACCCAGAAAGAGGCACCTGTTCAGCCAAAAGTGCAAAGCACTGAGCCCGGTGATCAGGCTGCTGAAGTTACAGCACCGGTAACGGATAAAGCTTCCACACCGCATACAAGCAAGAAGAAGCATGCTGAAGCACAACCTGAGGCAGGAATGTCGGGGCTGTCTCTGCAAAGCATTCTTGATAACTGGCAGAAATTCTGCAATGGCATTGTAGCCGCCCGTAAGATGACCTTTTCAGGGAACATCCAGTTTATTTGGCCACTGGCTTTTGAACGGAATACGTTAACCATTGAGGTCACCGATCCCGATTCATTTGCGCTATTTTCGCAGCAGGAAAAACTCTTCACGCAAATTTTTGACAAATTGTTTACGAAGAAGATCGGATTCAAGTTTGTACAGGCGGGTAAAACTCCTGTAGCAAGAAAAACAGCGAGCGGTGAGGTTGCTGAGACCCCCGTTCCACCTCAGGATAAAGCTTCTGCGCCCGAACCTGATCTCATAGGGGATGATCCCTACATTGATTTCATAAAAAATGAGCTTGGCGGCGAACGCATCAATTAGGAGTTATCTCTGGCGTAACGGTTGTTTTACTCTATCGCTAAGGTGATCGATTCGCTGTAAAACCTGCCGAATGGTTTTATTGGAAGGTTCCAACTCACATGGATGACCTTTTCGCTGTGACGCGCATGACAGCGAAGACCAAAGTATGCCAATCTGAATTTTTTTTGGAAACGGCACCCGCAATAGTGGAATCTTCCACAATTAATTTGTAAATTGAAAAAACACGAAATCAGTCCAATTTTTTAAGGAAAGAGACGCTCTCTTTCCTTAAATTTTATAGATATACAGGTTATGTGTATATTTATGTAAATAAAAATAAATAAGTCATGTTAAGCAAAACCAGAGATTGAATAGCCACGACTTTAAAGTCGTGGGATAGATTACCCTCTAAATATTGGCTTTAGCCACTAATGGAACTATGATTTGTGGCTGAAGCCGATTTCAGCGGGTGAGAATGATCCACGAGCTGAAGCTCGTGGCAAGCCAATTGGAATCGTTGCGTAACATGAGTAACCAAATCACTTTCAGGAACATTCAGGACTATTATGAGGACGCTCGATTACATTTCCATCGAAGAGCAATACGGTGCACACAATTATCATCCGTTAGATGTTGTCATCAACCGCGGTGAGGGTGTTTATGTGTGGGACGTTGAAGGCAAAAAATATCTCGATTGTCTGGCAGCTTATTCTGCCGTCAACCAGGGACATTGCCACCCGCGCATCATCAATGCACTAAAAAAACAGGCAGAAACCATCACGCTCACTTCCCGCGCATTCAGGAACGATCAGTTGCCTCTGTTCTGCAAGGAAGCCTGCGAACTTACCGGTTATGAAATGATGCTCCCGATGAATTCCGGCGCCGAAGCGGTTGAAACCGCTCTCAAGGCTGCACGGAAATGGGCTTACAAAATCAAAGGTGTTGCCGATAATGCTGCGGAGATCATTGTCTGCACCAATAATTTTTCTGGCAGAACCATTTCGATTATAAGTTTCTCAACAGAAGAACAATATCGTGACGGGTACGGTCCCTTTACACCCGGCTACAAAGTTATTCCTTACGGTGATGCTGAAGCATTGGAAGCTGCCATCACTCCGAACACCGCTGCCTTTTTGGTTGAACCGATCCAGGGCGAAGGCGGAGTTATTGTTCCGCCGGCAGGTTATCTGAAAAAAGCATTCGACATTTGCAAAAAGAACAATGTCTTGTTCGTGGCTGATGAAATCCAGTCCGGGCTTGGCCGCAGCGGAAAACTGTTCGCGTACCAATACGAGGATATAAAGCCCGATATGGTAATTGCAGGCAAGGCGCTCTCCGGAGGTTGCTATCCGGTATCCGCGGTATTTTCCGATAAGGAAGTGCTCGGTGTTTTCAATCCGGGTGATCATGGCTCAACATTTGGGGGCAATCCGCTCGGCGCGGCAATTGCGAGAGAGAGCCTTAAGGTATTGATTGAAGAGAAATTGGTCGAGAATTCGTATGAACTAGGAATTTATTTCCGCGAAAAGCTTAACGCGATTGGCGCCAAACATGTTAAGGAAATACGCGGTAAGGGTTTGTTCATCGGCGTTGAGTTGCATCCCGAAGCAGGCGGCGCGCGCAGATTCTGCGAAGCGTTGATGCATCGCGGAGTTCTCTGCAAGGAAACGCACCAGCATGTAATCCGGTTTGCACCGCCTTTGGTGATAACCAAAGAGCAGATCGACTGGGTGATAGAACAGGTTACGCCGGTTCTGCTGGAAGACTAAATAAATGGTTTGCGAAGCCCTACCAGTGTACAACCCCTGAACGGGGTTGGGGGACCTTCGTTTTTGCGATTGCTACCAAATGTACAAACCTTAAGCGGGTTTGATTATGCAAGCGTTTTTGTGGATTGCAACCTCAATTATTCTGTAAATAAATACCCGCAAAGGGAAAACAGAGATTGTATTTAAAAAGGAAAGCCCGGGAGAAAAACCTCACCCGGGCTTACATTCTGGTTAAAATTTAGAAAATTATCAGACACCTTTTTCCAGAAAATAGGCGGAAACGGCAATAGCCAAAGGAAGTGCGCTAGAAAGAATTAAATCCCACTTACTTTCATCCTGAGTATAGAGATCAGGGTTCACATTCCCAAAGGATTGCTTATAGACAATATTTCTGAATTTCACAAAGTCACCCTCAGTTTTGATGTCCAGATTGTTTGCAGCCAATGTAGTAAGGATATTCTTTGCGGATTGTGTGTATATGCTTGCCTGATGAAGAAGTCGTTTATGCGCCAAAGTTTCGAAAGCGCAGTGAATATCGCTTTGATTATGAAGCTTTGGAAAAAAAGAAGGAATATTCGCTGCGTGAGGCGGAGAGGTCATATCCTGCAAATAATGGAGTGCCCAGCCTAAACTTTTAATATTTGTTTTATTCTGTTTGTATTCATCATAATATTTAGCAGCATTGGAATGAGCAGTCTCTTCAATATCGTCAGTATGTTTCATCAGATGCAACATGTTCTTGCCGAAATATTTTGGCAGGTAATTACCTATCTGGTCATCTCCTATTGGGCCATAAAAATGACCTTCCATCATCAGTGCCTGTGTTTTAAGCGCTTTATCAGGGCCCGAACAGTGCCTGATCACCTGATCCTTAATTGCGGTCAAATTTGGTGCGTCGCCTAATAGGCTGAAAGCCTCCATTGTAATAAGCTGATGGTTGGTAGCCTGGCCCAAGAATTCGCTGATGGCTTGTAATTTTGAATATGTCTTGCGATATTGATCGGCAATTTCCAAAAAAACCACAGGATCGGTGATGTCTTGAAAGCCTGTATTATGCAGCGCTTTATCTATTGCTTCTCCTTCTCCTATCGAAATATCGATGATTTTCTGCATGCTTTCATATGCAGAATTGTGAATAGCAATTTCTTCATTACTCAGAATAGCCATAGTAACTCCGTTAATTTGTTAAAAAAAATGAACGAACATTTATAGAGCAGAAGGGCAATTGACTAGAGCCATAACAACAGAATTGGGGAAAAGGACAGAAGAAAGATATGCAAAATTGGAGAAAAGCAAATGTGGATTTTTGGGCGGGTTGATTCCATTACGACCTTATATGCCAACTTAACCGTTTTTTTGCTCTCAAATCGCCATATTTTGCTTAAAAGCCATTTCTTATCTCATTTATTATTGTTAAATTGCATCTTGACCTTAAGAAATTAGGTGGTTTTGGTAAATGTTCGGTTTTCCGTGTTAGAGTGTATGGGTTCATGATCCTCAGCAGTTGAATGCTTTAAGTATGAACTTATTTCCTGGCAGAATTTGGTTTCCCCGCGTATTAGGCTGCCGGCAATAACAGCAAAAACCCTCAGAATGGCTTACGGTTCGTTTTCATCATTATACAATTATTATGAGTTTAACCTCATCGGTCGCCAGGATGCCATTGCTGTATCCAGGGCCAGGATGTAAAAGCAATATGGTTATCAACTCCTACGAAATTTAAATAAAACAGGAATACCCAATTATGAGTATGGAACAAACATGGCGGTGGTACGGTCCGAGTGACCCGGTAACACTGACCGATATACGTCAGGCCGGTGCAACCGGAATTGTGAACGCATTACATGAAATCCCCATTGGGGAAGTGTGGAGTGTTGAAGAACTTGAAAAAAGAAAACGCATGATCGAATGGGATTTCTCACAGAATCCTCCACGCAACAGGGGTCTTCGCTGGAGCGTTATCGAGAGCATACCAGTGCATGAAGACATTAAGCTGGGAAAGCCCGGCAGAGCCAAACTGATTGAGAATTACAAACAGAGTATTCGCAACACCGGCTGGGTGGGCATCAACACTGTGTGCTATAACTTCATGCCGGTAGTTGACTGGACCCGCACCAATTTGGATTATGAGCTGGCTGACGGCGCACGGGCATTGTGTTTTGATATTTATGAATTTGCAGCGTTCGACGTTTTTATTTTGCAGCGCCCCGGAGCGGAGAAGGATTTCAGCGACGATATCCTTGAGAAAGCAAAGCAGAAGTTTGAGTCGATGTCCGATGAACGCCGTTATATGTTGCAAAAAAATATTATTGCAGGCCTCCCTGGCGGACAGGAAGGCTATACCCTGCAGCAGTTTCAGGCAAAGCTGGATGAGTATAAAAATGTAACTAAGGAAGAATACCGGGAGAACCTGGCATATTTCTTAAAGGCCATTGTCCCGGTTGCAGAAGAAGCCGGTGTCCGGCTTGCGATTCATCCGGATGATCCGCCATTTTCGCTTTTTGGATTACCGCGTGTAGTGAGTACCGAAGAGGACCTTGCCTTCATTCTCAATGTATATGATTCGATTTACAATGGTTATACCATGTGCACCGGTTCGTTTGGTGTACGTCCGGACAATGATCTGGTGGGCATGATCGAGCGGTATGGCAGTAAATTGAATTTTGCACACCTGCGAAGCACGCAACGCAACGAGAAGGGCAGCTTCCATGAAGCGGGTCACTTGCGCGGCGATGTTGATATGTATGGAGTGATTGTTGCCATTCTCCGTGAGCAGAAGAAGCGCCACTCGGCACACCGCATTGATGAAGTAATACCCATGAGAGCCGATCACGGGCACACCATTCTGGATGACCTGAAGAAGAAGACAAACCCCGGTTATTCTGCGATAGGATTGCTGCGGGGTATGGCCGAACTTCGTGGTTTGGAAATGGGTATTGAAAGAAGCGGAGTTGTTTTCAAGAAGAAATAAATTGGAAAGCTTGCGCAGATAGCAATTTCCCCAAAAAAATCTATTGTACCCCCGGGATGGCTGAATGGTTTCCCGGGGGTTTTTTTATATTTGTTTAGGATAGTGGTTGTTGGGTTGGTGTGCGAAAGTCTTAAGCTCTGGTGGTAATTGGAAATGAGAATGGCACACGCCCCTCGGAGCGCATAGGCGTCAACTTAAAAGAGTGTAATTAGACTCCGTTTGTAGAATCGCTAAAAGCTAACTGTCGTAAGAATAGGTTGTTAGCGGACGTTTTGATTCTCTGCTGTATGAGCAATGCATTAAAAACGCGAATTGCAAAAATTCATTAATTGCTGATGCTTTCCAAGGCTTGAGGAAGGTAGATTCCCCCCGATAGGATCGGGACACGCGTCCCGCTTGAAACGGGATTTCGTTGAACTCAATTTTCACGGAAATGACATTGGTTCATCGTTTTCGTTAAGTTGACGCGTATACGCAGAGCGGGATCCCGTGGTGAGATGACACGGATTTGAAACGGATATTCACTGATCTGAAAACCAAAAGCATTACCGTCGTGAGTTTTAAACTCCAGTCAGATCGTATTCTGCGCAGGAAGAGAGATTTCGAGTCAATTTGTGGGATTCATCTCAATATTGCCAATCGGTATAAAGCCTTACATTATAATCAGTTACTAATCTCACTACAAAGCTCGGCTACCTCGGAATATTCGTCGAAAAAACAGGCGCATTCATCGAAAAGATGTTTGAGTGGTTTCATTTGTTTGTGATATTAAGTTGCTTTATTGGCATAATATCGGCTCTTCAACCTGTTCGAGGGTCGTGATGTTATTTACGGCTCTCTCTCCATCAGGTTCCTGTGCTAAGATCTTGTTATAAATATTAATTAACATATCATAAAAGGTGCGGACATGAAAATTTCTTTTACCACTACTATGTGGACTTTGTTCATCATAGCATCCCTTGCTTTTAGTTCGTTCGCTCAGGCTCCCCCTGTTCCCATACATCCAACCCCGTTAGTGAGTGCGGTTGGCGTTGGTATTGACGACTATATCGAGTGGACGCCTGTTGTGGGAGCAAACGCTTATTGGGTGCGATTTGACACCAGTACAGCCCCAACTGCTCCTTTCATTTATGATGCTGTCGTTAGCACAACATCATTTAGCTTTACTCACCTGATGAACGATACAGACTATTGCTATGTGCTCTGGTCATCCAGCGATAATGGTGTAAACTGGGGGCCGGCTTCACCAATTTATACATTCAGAACAATAACGGCAAAGACCCCCATTCTGAACTTCCCCGACAACGGTCACACCGGCATAGCTCTTCTTGCAAGTTTTTCATGGAATTGTACAACCAGTGTTGCAGGAATAGACTTTCAGGTTCAGATAGCTGAAGATAATTTGTTCACTGTTAACCCGAAGGCATCTGCATGGACGAGTAACTTAAGCCTTACTCTTCCAGACGGTGTAAATATCCCGGCTTTGGAACAGGGGAAAACGTATTTCTGGAGAGTAGTTTCCAAGAATCATGCATCAAATACTATTATCAGTTATTCGGTTGTTAATTGGTTCACTACAACCGGAGTTGCAAATGCACCGGTTATTGGATGGCCAAAGAGCAGTCCGGTTCCTTATTCAACGTTAATGTATTCAAATGATGTGACTGTTACCTGGTTTGTTCCTGAAGGCTCGACCGGATTGACATTTAAATACCGTTACAGCTCCAATGGTGGCACCAATTGGCTGCCGAGTGCAGCAGGTGCAGCAACATCAGATTTGTTCGCAGAGCTTCTCGGATTAACTCCCGGAACCAATTATGACTTCCAGGTTCAATCCTTCAATGGAAATACCTCATCGGCGTGGACTGCGGAATCCTTCCGTACAAATGGCATTGGAACATTGGTTGTTCCTGTTCCGGCATGGCCGGTCATGGTTGGCGCCGATATTCCTATCATATATTCAAACAGTGTTGATCTTACCTGGTCATTGAACACGAGCGGTGGTTTCGGGTTGTTCTATGAGATCACCTATGCGCCGGTTAGTGTTGTCACCCCTCCGGGAGGTGCAGGATGGTCAACATTCACCGGTACAACGGCCCTTTTTGCTCAAATACCGGTTCCTTTGACAAATGGTGTAACCTATCAGTGGGCAGTCCGGTCTGATAATGGTGCAGCTCAGTCCGGTTGGAGCAGCGTGGGCAAGTTCACTATTTTTGGCAATGTCGCAGACATAAAACCGATTTTAAATTTCCCCATCGGCGGACAGGAATTGTATACGAACCGGCCAACATTAAACTGGCAGGCGGGTGCTCCCGGAGCTACGACGTTTGACGTATACTATAAAATTCACACCGCGGGAGGCTTCACGCAACCGGCATCAGGCCAGGGCCTTACCAATTTAAGCTGGACTTTTGATTTCGATCTGCCAAATGGAACTGCCTATGACTGGTTTATTGTTGCTCACAACTCCAGCAACCAAAGCTCCAGCTCGGATATTGAAACATTCTCAACGGTCGGAGCAGTCGGTTCTTTGATCCCTATTATTGATTCACCTACAGGTGACCAGTTGTTGTTTACCAACACGCCTACATTAAACTGGCATGTTAATGGATCATCGGTCAATGCTATTAAATATCGTGTGCAAATTGCAACCGAGCCGGCCTTTGCTGCAGGCAGCATTGTTTATGATACCTCCGGGATCGTCACACTTTTCTATACAGTGTTTGCAGGAAACAGCCAGATTGTAAGCGGAGCCAAATACTATTGGAGAGTGCAGTCGCTCAATCCTGCTGCATCCGCGTGGTCAAACCCGGTTGGAACCTTCATTACAGAAGCGGGAAATCATCCGGTTGTGGTTCTTTTGGGTGGGCTTAACAACGGTGCTGTTGTTCAAACAACGTCACCAACCTTCGGCTGGTATCAACCGGTTCAATCAAAATCCGCTCTGACATACGAACTGCAGTATGCAACCAATAAGGATTTCAACAATCCTGCTATTGTAAGCGATCTAACCGCTTCTATTAAAACGGTAACCGGTTTGACGGCAGGTTCAACGTATTATTGGAGAGTTAAATCAAAAACTGCCGGCGGCGAGACATCAGCTTTTTCGAATATCGGGCAGTTTATTCCATCCAATGCGACAGGAATAAAACCGGAGGGTAGAGTTCCGGTTTCATTTGAGTTGGCCCAGAACTATCCAAATCCGTTCAACCCGTCAACCTCAATCAAGTTTGGCATCCCCACGGCAGAAAAAGTGACACTGCGGGTATTCAACGTGCTGGGACGTGAAGTTGCCACGCTGATTAAGGCAGAGTTCAAAGAAGCAGGCACCTATAACGTTTCGTTTGATGCATCCCACCTTTCGAGCGGTGTTTATTTCTATAAACTGGAAGCCGGGAAGAATGTAACGGCGAAGAAGATGTTATTGCTGAAGTAATTTTTTCGCAATAGTCACGGCGAATAATGAGCCGTTCTGATTTTTTCAGGACGGCTCATTTTATTTTTGCGCAGCCCTTGTGTCAACTTAGTGTTTATCGGCAGATGTTGACAACTCGAATAAGGTAGATTCCAGCCTTCGCGCATAGGCGTCAACTAAGAAGAGTGTAAATAGCCCCTGTTTGCAGGATCGCTAATAGCTAACTTTCGTAAGAATAAGTTGTTAGCGGAGTTATAATTCTCCTCTCTATGAGCAATGCATGAAATACACGAATTGCAAAAACTGGTTAGCTGCCGAAGCTTTCCAGGGCTTGAGGAAGGTAGATTCCCCCCGATAGGATCGGGACACGCGTCCCGCTTGAAACGGGATTTCGTTGAACTCAATTTTCACGGGAATGACATTCGTCCATTGTGCTCGTTAAGTTGACGCCTATGAGCCTTCACGGGAATGGCACTCTTCAAGAAAATGTTAAGTTGACATCATTGCTCAATAGGCCAATGGTGTCAACTTTGTTGGACCTGGTAAATATAGCTCACCCCCGGCCTTTCTCTTGAGAAAGAGGGGAGTAGAATATCCGCATTATTGGCGGCTAAAAGCAGAGAAGCGGCGATATTTGGAAGTGAGAGTTTCCAATGGAATTATGCATAATTGTTAGGCTGACCCCAGTGCCCAACAAGGCGAGGGAGGCCGTATCACTTGATATTTGGGTTTTGTTATGTGCCGACGGTCATCAGGGTTTTGGCGAACTCAAAGGGTGTGTGACCCAACACATAATATGGGAAGACAAATAGCTTAATTACGGAAACTATTTCGCAATAGTCATAGCGAATTGGGAGCCGTTCTGGTCATTTCAGGGCGACTCCTTTTTTTATATTCACTCAGATTCATCCACCAGGGGCGCCGATTTTTTCAATTTGCAAAACTGCCGGAACTTATTTATTATAGTATTGTGTGTTACTTGTTGTCCTATTCTCATTTCGTCGAAAAAACAGGCCCATTTATCGAAAATCTGTTCCAATAAGCTGTTTTTTTGACCAAATTCAGCTACTAATATTGGCTTATTGTGTGCAACCGGCTCCTATGGCAAAAAACAGCTGAACCAACCGGTTCGGGAGTTTTTTGTTGCTGATGCAAAGCAGCGGTATTGCACATGTTGAAAAATGATCAGTTTTTTAAGGCTGCAGTTTTTTTTGAAATGATATTTCAGATACGATTTTAATAAACTCCAAAAAGGATAAATATGAGCAAAGCTTTTTTACCATTTAGAACATCAGCCAGAGCGGCAGTGGCCATGTTTCTGTTGCTGGGGTGTTTCAGCTTTTTACAGGCTCAGACTGCCAATCCTGCAACTGGGATAACTACTGTTGATTTCACCGCATCGTGGACAGCCAATGGCAGTGCAACCGGATATAAACTCGATGTTGCCACGGATAATCAATTTAATACTTTTGTCGCAGGTTATAACGGACTTGATGTTGGGGCAAATCTTTCCTCTTCCGTTACCGGATTAACTCCGGGTACGAATTATTATTACCGGGTGACGGCCTATGACGGAGGTGGAGATATCAACACCTCCGGAATCGTTTCACTTACGACTGTTCCTGTCCCACCCGTGTTAAACCTGGCCGGTTCAATCACGGCGAATAGTTTCACGGGAAGCTGGTTCTTACCTGTCGGAGGTGCAGCGGGTTACAGGTTGGATGTTTCAACAGATGTTAATTTTGGCTCCTTTGTTACCGGCTATGAAGACCTTGACCTTGGAAACGTTTATTCATTCACGGTTAACACGAACCTTTCGCCGGGCACCTATTATTATTATCGTTTACGTGCATACACGTCAGGCGGTACCAGTATTAGCTCCGGGTCCATAGGGCTTAACACGCTTCTGGCAATTCCAACAGCCAATGCAGCGGCATCAATCACCGCAACAAGTTTTTCTGCTTCATGGAGCGCTGTAACCAATGCAACCGGCTACCGTCTTGATGTTGCAACCGATAATTCGTTTACCACTTTTGTTTCCGGCTATCAGGATGTTGATGTAAACAACGTAACATCGTACACCGTAAATACAAATCTAACTGCGGGAACGAATTACTGGTATCGTGTTCGTGCCTACAACGCATTTACCGCAAGCCTTTATTCCACTGATATTACACTTATTACGGTTCCTGATGCTCCAATCGCTACGGCTGCAACTGCAATTGGTACAGCCGCTTTTTCAGCGAACTGGAATGCCACCACGGGTGCAGCGGGTTACCGTTTGGACGTTGCCACTGATAACCTGTTCACCTCACCGGTTGCTGGCTACAATAATCTTGATGTTACCAACGTTACCACGTATGTGGTGAACAGCGGTCTTTCATCGGGCACAAATTATTTCTATCGCGTACGTGCTTATGATGCAAGTGGTACAGGACTCTCTTCCGGGACCATTTCGTTAACCACGATTGCAGCGGCGCCAACGGCTAATGCTGCAACTGCGATAACAACAAACAGTTTTTCAGCATCATGGAGCAGTCCGACCGGAACGACCGGATTCAAACTTGATGTTGCAACAGATAATTTATTTGCTTCATACGTATCAGGTTACCAGGATCTGGATGTTGGTAATGCGACCACCTATTCTGTTAACACTAATTTAAATCCCGGGATCAATTATTTTTACCGCGTACGTGCTTATAATGGCGGTGGAACAAGTTTAAGTTCGGGAACAATTTCGCTATTTACGGTGCCTGCAGCTCCAACCGCAAATGCTGCCGGTGCTATTTCAAGCAACAGTTTTACCGCATCATGGAGTGCGTCTACCGGAGCAACCGGTTACCGGCTTGATGTTGCCACAGATAACACGTTTTCCACTTTTGTATCGGGCTATCAAAACCTTGATGTAACGAATGTTACCACTTATGCAGTTAATACGAATCTGACTCCGGGCACAGATTATTGGTACCGCGTGCGTGCGTATAACACCGGCGGAACGAGTGTAAACTCAAACGACGTTACTCTGATAACCATATCGGCTGCGCCTGTTGCCACGGCAGGAACAACAATCACCCGATATAGCTTTAGTGCCAACTGGAATGCTTCTACCGGCGCAGCAGGATATTACCTTGATGCTGCAAAGGACAGTACCTTTACCGTCTTCCTTTCGGGCCTCCAGAATCACGATGTGGGAAATGTGACTACGTTTACAGTTAATTCATTGGTCCCGGGTTACCCCTATTTCTATCGTGTCCGGGCATATAATGCATCAGGAACCAGCAGCAATTCGGACACCATAAAAGTTACAACGTTGCCGCCAAGCGCTGATCTTGCAATAACATCGACTGTGGATAATGCCACGCCCAAGAATCTTGACGTGCTCACCTATCACTTTACCATCACCAACAATGGTCCCGATACTGCCAAAGCAGTGATCTTACATGCATCAATTCCCCGGGGATTCAAGTATGGAAGTTCAAATGCGGTGAGTTCAACGTACGATCCCAATACCGGTATTTGGAATGTCGGCACGCTTGTCATGGGTTCTTCAGCAAGCCTGACTGTCATTGATACGGTTGATTATTTTAACCAGGCATATGACTTCAGAAGTTTTTACGATTTTAACGTGTTTACCAAGCATGATGCTACTCTGGTAGGTGCCAATGTTGGCGGCAAAATTGCCGTTGGACACGATATGACCGTTACCGGCTCAGCCGATATCGGAGGTCAGCTTCGTGCCAGACCCACGATTCCGGATGTTGTTGTAGTTGGGCATGATTTGAATTTTCCGTCTGGTGTGGTGCATAATGGAAACGTTGCATACGGCAACACAACCAATCTACCTGTAGGTTCAGTTTCCTATCCGAATGGATCGCTCGTTCATTCATCTCCGATAGACTTTGCTTCACAGGGAGCCTATCTCAATGGGCTCTCAAGTGCGCTTGACGGCTATGATGTGAATGGAACCACCACTGTCAGCGGCGGTGCTGTCACCCTGACAGGTACAGACATTTATCTGAATGTGTTTACGGTGAGTGGGGCGCAATTCCAGGCTGCATCAAACTTCTCAGTAATAGTGCCCAATGGTTCAGTTGCAGTGGTTAATGTCGGCGGTTCAACATTGCAAACCACCGGAAGTGCGGTAGATCTGAACAACAATCTTGATAACTTTGTGTTGTTCAATTTTCCGCACGCGACCAATTTGAACATCATTGGTGCATCAATAGACGGTACCGTACTTGCGCCTTTTGCAACAGTTAAGGCCACCGGTTCACTTTTCCGCGGACAACTGTTCTCCAACGATTTGACCTCATTCACAGCGGCACAGAATCACGGCTTCGTAGGCTACATACCTCTTAACAGGACCATAAGCTTTACGCCGCTCGTAGTTTCAAGTTTTTCCACTGATCCGGTATCGGGAAACAACGTTGTTCCCGCAACTGTTGTGATCAACACAACCGCACCTTACGGTCATGCGGGTAACGGCACCTGGACGGTGGCATCAGTGCTTCCCGTAAACGAGATGGTGCTTTCAATGACACGACTTGATGCCAACACGGTTCTTGCCGGCACAAACCTCGGGAAAATTTATCGCGTTGACAATAACGGTGTTCTGGGAAATGTAATTAATGCATCGATGACTCCTGTCGCGTATATTCACCAACTGGCAGTCAATGACAGCGGTCATATCTTTGCGGCAACCGAATCAGGACTCTACCGTTCTAACGATGCCGGGGCAACCTGGACGACATTCCTGGTGGGGAAAGAAGTCCGTGCAATTTTGTTCGGAAGCGGCGGGTATGTTTATGCTGGAACCTGGTCTTTTGGTATTTATCGTTCCAGCGATAGGGGTTACAACTGGACACAGAAGAATGACAATTTGAGCAGTACTGTTATCCATGCATTGCTTGACAGGACAAAAAATGCACCGCAGTACACCGTTTTTGCCGGTACATTCGGAAAAGGTGTTGCGGCAACTTATGATTTTGCGAATACCTGGATGGATATGGCGGTTCCGTACGATTTCATCACCTGCATGAACAAAAGCAGTGACGGGATATTGTTTGTTGGAACACTGACTGACGGTGTCTATCGTTCCTATGACAACGGCAATACCTGGGCACACATGGATGGCCTGCCGGCGGGACCTATTTACGCTATCCGCGTAGACGGTTCTGACAACATCTTTGTCTCATCATGGTTATTCGGAATTTACGGATCCGCTGATCTCGGTGTCAGCTGGAACTATTTGGGACTGGGTGGCTTTGGTGTATCAACAACCTATCCCGGACCAAATGGCTCCCTGTTTGCATCTTCTTCAACCGGAAAGCTATTTAAAAACAATTCACCATTGACCGGCATTAAAGACACCAGGAAACTGATTCCGACAAAATTTGCTTTGCAGCAGAATTATCCGAATCCGTTCAATCCGGCAACGTCCATCCGTTTTGAGCTGCCAACTTCTGAGAAAGTCACGCTCAAAATATTTGACGTACTTGGTAAAGAAGTAGTCACCCTGATCAATTCAGAAGTCAGAGATGCAGGATTCTACACGGTTAATTTCAATGCGGCGAATCTGTCCAGCGGCATCTACCTTTACCGAATTGAAGCGGGCAAGAACGTAATGTCCAAGAAGATGATATTGTTGAAGTAGTCTGAACTGTGACTTTTTGATGATTAGTGTGATTTATTGGATTAATCTACAAAAACAGAAACAGTGATCCTGAATTGGATTTCAAAGGAAAAAGCCGCCCTGAGGAATTGGGACGGCTTTTTTGTTGCTATTAACAGTCCCTTGCATTTGCTTTGGCAAATGCAAGTTTTGTGTGGCAGACGGACTTATTATGGGCATAGGGGTGATGAATGATAAGGTTAACTGAAAGTTTTTTCATTTGAGCAGATATGTCTCAATTGCATCCGTTCAAAATGAAATACCCCGAAATTTTCTCTTGCCAATGCTCATTAATACAGTGATCTTTTGTAAATTTACGTGTTAAGATGGCAGCATCTTTTCAAGTCCGTCAATTCCATTGGCTAAACAATAATTTTAACGGCAGGAGCCCCCGAATGGGGTTTTTGCCCATTCTGAAAGAAATTTCTCTACTCATTGCATATGAATAAATATTTACTAAAAGGCAGCTTTGTTTTTTTATTTGTTGTCCTTTTTTTGGTCATTGTGTATTTCATCCTTTTTGCCACATTAAAGAAAGCCGAACCTGAATACTCCGGGACTATAACATGTGAAAATCTCCGGGGAGACACTGAAATATATTTTGATTCAACAGCCATTCCTTATATCTGTGCATCGAACACCGAAGATGCGGCTTACGCGATGGGTTACCTTCATGCCCGCGAGCGGCTTTTCCAGATGGATTTGATGCGCAGGGCGGGGGAAGGGAGGCTTAGCGAGGTTCTTGGTGAAAAAACGGTTGCATTCGATCAAATGTTTCTGACAATTGGAATCAAACGGATTGCTGAGCAGATATATCAGAACGCAAGTCCCCTGACAAAAAAAATGCTCACTGCTTATTCCGCAGGAGTGAATGAATTTCTCCACGCTAAAAGGGACAAACTGCCCGTTGAATTTGACGTGCTGGGCTATGACCCGTATGACTGGAAACCGGAACACTCCATCATGATCATACGGTTGATGGCATGGGAGCTTAATATCAGTTGGTGGTCTGATTATGCGTATACCGAGATTGTGCAGGCGCTTGGCCGTGAAAAAGCCATGAAACTTCTGCCGGATTTTCCGGAGAACGGACCCGTGATCATTCCGTCGAAACTTACGGCTTTTGAACCCGGAGTGATGGACTTTCTGAACACAGACAAAGCGTTCCGGAGTTTTATGGGAATGCCGGGTACACATATTGGATCGAATAATTGGGTGCTGAACGGGAATAAAACGGTTTCCGGTAAACCTATGATTGCCAATGACCCACACTTGACGTTCCAGACCCCGGGGAAGTGGTATTTCTGTTGTGTCAGGGCAGGTGAGTGGAATGCAGAAGGTGTTACTCTGCCCGGAGTGCCAGTTGTAGTGATTGGAAAGAATCAGTCAATTGCCTGGGCTTTGACCAATGTTATGGCTGACGATGCTGATTTCTATGTTGACAGTCTGGATCAGAACAGAACAAGTTATTGGTACGATGGTCAGTGGCGCAAACTGCGTAAGGTTGTTGATACAATACAGGTTAAAGGAATCCAGCCTGTAATTCATGAATCGTTCCTTACCCATCGCGGTCCGATTGTATCCGGTGTGCAGCCATACGGTAAATTATTTCGTCAGGGAGTTGAAACCAAGAGTACGCTTTCGATGCGCTGGATGGGAAGTGAGATAAGTGATGAGTATTCGGGTTTTTACGCGCTGAATACCGCACGCTCGTTCGGAGATTTTAAAAAAGGGGTTTCCCAGTTCACCGTGCCAGGTCAAAATTTTGTTTATGCAGACAGGCAAGGCAACATTGGGTATGTATGCGGTGCGAAACTCCCCATGAGGAAATCGGTTTCGCCGTTATTTTTTTATGATGGCACAAGAAGCGACCAGGAATGGCAGGGTTTTGTTCCGTTCTCCGATATGCCGGAGCTCTATAACCCTCAACAGAATTATATAGCCTCGGCAAACAATAAAACAGTTGCTTCGTTTCCGTATTACATTTCGAACCTGTGGGAACCCGCATCAAGGATCACACGGATCAAGCAACTGGTGGAATCGAAAGAACGGTTGTCGCTGCAAGACTGCGAAGACATGCAGATGGATGTCAAATCGCCATACGCGGAAGAGATTGTGCAATATCTGCTGGCAGCATTCAAGGGTATGAATATCAAGGATGACAACCTGCGAATGGCAATCCAGTTACTGCAGAAATGGGATTATAAATTTGATAAGGATGCCCAGACGCCGGCAATTTATGCGATGTTCTTTGAATACCTTCTGCAAAACACGTTAAAGGATGATTTGGGTGAGTCGCTCTATAATGAATTTGTGTTCGTGGCAAACATTCCTTACCGCGTAATGGAACGGCTGCTGAAAGAAAACACCTCAGAGATATTTGACGATATCCGGACACCCCAGAAGGAAACCCGCGAGATGGTTCTGCGCAAGAGTCTTGTTGATGCGCTATCGCGGCTTGAACGGTTGTATGGAAAGGATATTAAAAACTGGCAATGGGGTAATTTGCACCATGTCACGTTTAAGCATGCCTTTCATGGAAACAGTTCCGTAGCAGATCATATCGTAGATATCGGCCCGTTCCCGATTGGCGGAGACGGTACAACCATTTGTAACAGCGAGTATCATTTTTTTCAGTATAATGGAGATATACCGCAATTCAAGTCGAAGCCATTTGACGATGTACTCGGACCGTCAATGCGGTATTTATATGATTTTTCGAATCCGGACGTTATGCTGTTCGTTCAGCCGACCGGACAATCCGGAATTACCACGAGCATTCATTATAAAGACATGACCGAGGCATGGTTAAACGGAAAGTATTTCAGCATTCGCACGGATAATGCTTCCATACAGAAGAACACCAACAAGTTGACATTAACACCAAAGAGATAACCGGACCTTTTTTCTATGATTGAACTGCATAATTTATCGCTTCAGTTTAATGGCGAGTATTTATTCAAAGACGTTTCCTTAATGATCCACGCGGGCGATAAGCTTGCACTGGTGGGCGCGAACGGTGCAGGAAAAACTTCACTGCTGCGGCTCATTACCGGCGTTCTGCAACCCGAATCCGGTGACGTGAACATTCAGAAGCGGGTTAAAATCGGTTATTTGCCGCAGGAACAGATCATACACTCCGGCAAGAACCTTCTTGATGAGGCCGCGTCAGGTGCAGGTGATGTTATGGAACTCCGCGAACGTGAAGCAGAGATCATGCGTGAACTGGACACCCTGGCAGAGAATGAAGATGAGCGGGAAGACCTGATCTATCAGTTGGGCACCATTCATCACCGCTTGGAAGACCTTGATTCGTACACGCTCGAATCGAGGATAGAACAGATACTCATTGGTCTTGGTTTCAAGGAGACAGACTTTGACCGGCCGACGGAGGAATTTTCGGGCGGCTGGCAAATGCGCATTGCGCTGGCAAAAATTTTGCTTGCCGAGCCCGATGCAATTCTGTTGGATGAACCTACAAACCATTTGGACATTGATTCACAGCAATGGCTGGCTTCTTTCCTGAAGGCTTTCCGCGGGGCACTAATCCTGATCTCGCACGATCGTTATTTTGTGAATGCCGTGACAACAAAAACGCTGGAAATTTTTCTCAACAAAATTTCCATTTACCGCGGTAATTATGAAGCCTATCTGAAATTTAAGGAAGAGCGCAATCTGCAGCTTGAACAACAGGCGCTCGTGCAGGAAAAAAAGATCAAGGAAACGCAAAAATTTATTGAGCGGTTCCGGTATAAGGCAACAAAAGCACGCCAGGTGCAAAGCCGCATCCGCAACCTGGAGAAAATTGATATCATTGAAGTTCCGGATCAGGAACAGAAAATTGGTTTTTCGTTCCTGCCGCCACCGTCATCAGGGGCCACTTCTTTTCATCTGGAGGGAATAACTCACGCGTTTAACGGACGGGAAGTGCTGAAGAACGTTACCATGTTTATCCAGCGCGGAGAAAAAATTGCTTTCCTGGGGCCTAATGGCGCAGGCAAAACGACGCTTGCACGCATTATTGCCGGTGACCTGGTTCCCACTGGAGGGAAACGCACTGTAGGGCACAACGTGCAAATTGCCTTTTACACGCAGCACACTACCGATCTGCTTGATCCCGAATATGATATCCTTGAAACCATTTTACCGTTATCTGAAGGAAAATCGATTGGAGCGATGCGGGCTCTTGCGGGGGCTTTTCTGTTCCAGGCCGATGATGTGTTCAAGAAGATAAGTACGCTTTCCGGCGGGGAGAAGAGCAGGGTTGCGCTGCTAACTACCATGCTGGCAAAGGCAAACGTTCTGATCTTTGATGAACCTACCAACCATCTTGATTTTGATTCGAAGATCGTGTTGCAGAATGCTATCAGGAATTTTGAGGGTACGGTGATAATTGTTTCGCATGATATCGATTTTCTTTCATTTCCCATTTCACGGGTGATTGAAATCAGGCCCGGGCAGGTGAAGGAGTATCCCGGAGACATTCAGTACTATCTTGCGAAAAAAGCTGAAGAAGCGGAGTTCAAAGCCGAAGTGAAGCCTTCAACGGATAAAGGCTTTTCGGCTACGGTAAATAAAAGAGACCTGAAGCGGATCGAAGCCGAAAAACGCAATCAGAAATTCCGCAGTTCAAAGGACACGCTAAAACGAATAGAAGACGTTGAGGCAAAAATCCAGAAGGCGGAATCGGAGATCAAAGAAAGTGAAGAGCTTCTTGCATCAACTGAAACCTACACGATAGAGGGCCGGGCCGCAGAACTTACCGCGCGCTATAAGAAGCAGAAAGAAGAGTCACGGGCTCTCTATGATGAATGGGAAACGTTGCAGATGAAACTGGAAGAGATTGAGAAACGATTTGAATAGGCAAGTGAATTTTATTAATACAGAATGCATGAAGATCATACAATGGCAAAAGCAATTATAATTGGCGCAGGTCCGGCCGGGATAAGTATGGCCGTGGAATGGTGTGTGGCCGGGCTTCACTCAGAATCCGTTACCATAATAGAAAAAGCCCACCAGCACTCGTTTTCCATACGTAAATACTATCCTGATAATAAAGTAGTTACTGCAAACTATAAAGGTTTTGAAGCGGTATGTACGGGGACCCTGTGCATTCCGGATTTGTCCAAACACGAAACCATTTCCTACCTGGACAAAGCAATTGAGGAATATAAGCTCAACGTTCATTACGAGGAAGCAGTCTGGAAAATACATCAGTATGAAGGGAATAACTTCACCGTGTATACGGATAAAGCTGAGTATGAAGCGGATTTGGTCGTTATTTCCATTGGAATACTGGGCAAGCCGAACAAACCCTCATATGTTCTCCCGCTTGCACTTAAAAAACGCCTTCTGTTCGATGTCACGTCAACGCAGATTGAAAATGCAAAGGTGTTGGTTGTAGGTGGTGGTGATTCAGCATCAGAGTATTGCCAATATCTTTCGCAGACAGGAAATGAAGTGACCCTGGCTTACCGGGGTCATGAGTTTAAAAGAATGAATCATATTAACGAGCAGAGCATACTCACCTTACGGGACACCGGTAAAGTGCGGTTACTGCTTGAGGCTGATATAGAAAAGATTGAGGATAGGGAAGGCATCCCAGCCGTGGTTTTTGCAACAGGCGGGCATCAAACAGAAGAATTTGATTACGTTGTTTTTGCGTTGGGTGGTTCCACGCCCGAGAACTTTCTGCGCACCATTGGAATTGAATTTAACGGGAAGGAACCTGTTCTCAACGAAGGTTATGAAACCAACGTTCCAGGCATGTTCCTTATTGGTGATCTTTCTGCCGGTACCAAGGGTGGTTCCATAATTTGGGCATTTAATTCTGCTAATACGGCAATGAGAAAGATCATTGAGAAATATCTCTGAGTTGTTCCTCCCGTGCTAAGCTATGGTCAATACAGATGAATACTGGATTTCCAGGATGATGAGCGGAAGAAAGGATAAGAGAAATTATCGTAATTTAACTGGTCTTTTACCATGTTTTCTTTTTGCACGCTTCCTTGCAGGGGTGTCTGTATATGATGGAGACAATATTTTTAACAGAAAAGGTAATAAAGCTATATGAGTCTATTGGAAGTAAAGGATCTGGTTAAAACCTTTGATGGCGTAACGGCAGTTGATGGCGTGTCATTTACCGTGCCTCAGGGAGCCATTTATGGATTGATAGGGCGCAACGGAGCCGGGAAAACTACCACTATCCGCATGATCATGAATATATTTTTGCCTGACAGCGGTGATATTATTTTCCAGGGCGCCAAGGCGGGAAGGGAGTTCCAGGAAAGAACCGGTTACCTTCCCGAGGAAAGAGGACTATATAAAAAATTAAAAGTTCTGGAAACCATTCTATTCTTTGCAGAACTAAAAAACAAACGTGGCAAGGCAATTGAAACCAGAGCAATTGACTACTTAAAAAAATTCGAACTCTATGACCGGCGGAATGCAAAAATACAGGACCTTTCAAAAGGCAACCAGCAAAAAATTCAGTTTATCTCAACTATCATACACGATCCGGATTTTATTATCCTCGATGAACCGTTCTCAGGACTGGATCCAATCAACACAAACCTCCTCAAAGACATTATCCTGGATATGAAGCGCAAAGGGAAAGTGATAATCTTCTCCACGCACCAGATGGAGTTTGCCGAAAAAATTTGCGACTATGTGATAATGATCGATAAAGGGAAACTGGTACTCAGCGGCAGTCTCCGCGATATCAAAAAAGAGTTTTCGCAACGCAATATCAGTCTTGTATATGACGGGAATATTGGCTTTCTTGAAGGGAACCCCATGATCGAAAAAATAGAAAACTTCGGGAATACGACCGGCATCCGGGTTAAACATGAAAATGATACTCAGGAAGTTCTTAAACTCATGATCGCGAATGGTGTGGCTGTCCAGTCATTCATTGCGAACGATATATCACTTCAGGAAATTTTTATTGCACACGTTGGTGCTGAAGCCGTGCAAAATGAAGGGAGGGCATGATATCATGTTTAACAGAAGATCAATGGTTATTACGCGACGTGAATTGAGAAGCAGATTATTCAGCAAATCATTCATTCTTATGACGCTTCTGATACCGGTGCTGCTCTTGGGCAGTATTGCCTTTCAGACCTTTCTATATACGTATGACAGTGATAAAGGCACAAAGCTGCTTATAGTTACTCAGAATCCCCTGATAGCAACACGTATGCAACAGACCTTTAATAAACTGCCCTACATAAAAGAGGGTTATTATTCTCTTGGTTTCGATTCGTTGCAGAGTCAGACTATCACTGAATTTTGGAAAAGCAAGAAAAAAGAGTTGCTCGACAATAAACTGAACGGTATTGTATACGTACCGGACAGCGCGCTGATAAGCAAAAAGATATTATATTATTCAACCAACCCCAAGAACCAAACCGTACTAAACAAGATACGCGGTACGTTAAATGAGGTGCTGGTTGATTACTATTTCCGGGATAAAAATCTGGGGAAAGAGGAAATATCATACGCTCGTGCCAATATTGATTTTGATGGTTTCCTCGTAACCGAAAAGGAACACGCGGAAGAAGAAGGTTATGGAAATACCATACTCGCCATGATGTTCACGTTTTTTCTTTACATAAGCCTGTTGATCATAGGAACATCGCTGATGCGGGCGGTGGTTGAAGAGAAAAGCAGTAAGATAATTGAAGTGCTGTTATCCTCGGTGAACAGTCAGGAACTCATGATAGGGAAAATACTGGGAGCGGCAATAACCGGTGTGTTGCAAATGGCCATCTGGCTGCTGCCACTTATAGTTCTTGTATCAACCACATGGTTCACGTTACCTGATAAGCTGTCCATGCATGTTGATGCCACGCTGATTTTGTTTTTCCTGGTAAACTATTTTGTCGGATTGTTAACCTTTTTGGGGCTGTTTGCAGCTGTCGGAGCCATGTTCGACAGCGATCAGGATGCGCAGGCAGGTGTTTGGCCTGTTACGATGTTGATTATGATCCCGTTTTTTATTGCACTTTCAATGCAACAAAATCCTGAAAACCTGATTGCAAAAGTGTCTTCCTTTTTGCCGTTTGCTTCATTGATCGTGATGCCTGCGAGGATGACCATGACCGTTGTGCCTGTATGGGAATTCATTTTGTCGTTGGTTGTTTCAATTACGACTATGATCCTGATCTTTCCGCTGGCCGGGAAGATATACCGGATAGGGATATTGTGGACCGGAAAAAAACCCTCACTCGCAGAGGTTTTCAAATGGCTTAAATATAAATATTAGAGTCTAATAAACATTATTATAGACGGAAACGGCAGAATATTTAATAAGGTGAAAATAAAACTCACCACTGTTCCTCTCTCTCGTGAAAAGCGAGGGATAAGGAACATGCTTTTTTTGAGTTCTGGCTTGTCCTGGTCAGGTGGCAACAGGCCCTTCGTTGTTATATAGGTCTAACAGGTAATAAAGATGTGAGAAGAGTCACTACGGTGGCTTTTCTCGCGCTTACCGAAGAGTATAGAAATAAAAAAGCTGTACTTTAATGGTGGCGATTGAATCATTTATATAGTTAGGAAATAGCCATGAAGAAAAAAGTTGTTTTGTTCTTTATTTTTATTTCGGCTGCTGTATTCAGTCAGACTTACAAAGAGGGGATGGGATTTGGCTTTGGCATAACCTCGCCGCGCATGTTTGGTGATACTTATGCAGAGTATATGAATTTTGGAGCGCATTTTTCGTTCCAGAAGGATTTTGATGAAGTTAATATCGCCCGGGTCAAGTTGGATTATCTTACTTTCACTTCAAGCGGCGCTCCGTTGGGATTGCCGGCAAAAGGTCCATCCAACACTTCTGCTATCCTTGCCTTCGATTATCTCTATCGATTCAGCGCCTGTCATGCGCTCAAACTCTATTTTGGCACAGGATTTTCAGCTCTGTTTTTCACTCTAAAAAATGCAACCAAGGGCATCGAAAGCAAAAGTTACATTGGTGAAATTGGGGTGAATTTTATTGTCGGCGGGACCTATGCGTTGAGCAAAGAATGGGACTTATGCGGTGAGTTTGCGATGCATCAGACCTCAACAGACAGATTTGACGGAGTGTATTCGCCGGGAGGCGGCCTGTTCGGCGGAACGCTCGACTCCTATATCACCAGTGAATTCGGTGCGGTTTTTTATTTTGATCGCGGTGAGGAAACAAAATATTGTGAAACACCCGGTGGCATTACAAATATCTTTAACCAAAACACACCATCCGCAGCACCCAGCATAGCAGTTGATTATTCCAGAATTCGGCAGATAGTTGGTGAAGCCAAGACAATGCCCGCACAGATTGATTACAAAAAAATTGAGGAAATAGTGGATGAAAAAATAAATACTGCGTTAAAAAGCGGTATTGCATCATCCGAACGCGTGGTTTTTGTGGGTATTAACTTTGAGCCGAATGATGCTTCCATTAAAACAGAAGAATATGCGATTCTTGCACAGGATCTGTTTATGCTGCTTTCCCATCCTGATATTAAAGTCGAAATTGCCGGATATACCGATAGGGATGGCACGGAGAAGGCAAATCTGACACTTTCCAATAAGCGTGCAACTAACGTCAGGGATTATCTGGTTGCCAAAGGAGTTGATGCATCTCGTTTAGCGGTTAAAGGATATGGAGCTGAACCTTCTGTTTCGGAAATTAAGGCATTTAATCGCCGGGTGGAATTCAAGATACTCAAGTGACCGTTTGCCGGTGTTGCAATTGGACAACAAATGAAATATGAATTTACTTTCCCGGAGCGAATTAAATGCGGGACGTTAATGTTGTGACAGGTTTGCCCTGAGGTCCGGAGAAACTCTTGTAAGCAGAATCGGAAGAGGTGGACTATGTTTATGGTCTTTTTTGCGATTTGTCAGGAGAACACCACGAATGAGCCTACTCCCGAGCAAAAAAAGTATTAACGGTAAAAATTAGCGGTTAGAATTAAAGATCCAACATGACGTTGGCTATTCTGAATTCCGTGAGATATGGTGCCATTTCTCAAATTAACCAGTAGTGCTTTTCACTTTAGTTTCAAGGATCTCAACTCAGGCGTCGCCGCCGGATGCCTGTCAAGCAGCTGTATTTTGCCTCGATTAAATTCTAAGGGCCCTGATATACGCGCAAACTCATTTTACTTTTTGTGCTTAACGGTAAAAAGCAGTAGTTTTATTAATATTAAATAATGAGACACACAATCAAAATGCCATGACAACCAATCCTGCCTCTTATGAAGAACTTCGTGCTGAACTGGAAGCATTGAAACTTGAAAATGAGTCGCTGAAGATGAAATATATGGATGAGTACGCGGGGCAAAAAAATGCCGAGTTGGAACGCGACAAGCAGTTGTATTTTGCGAACGCATTGAACCGAATAGCAGATATTTCAATTACCACAAATAATTCCGAAGAAATTTTGGAAAATACCAACCGTATTCTCGGTGAAACTCTTCGTGTTGACCGGTCGGTGATTTTTGACGTGTCCTTTGAGGCAAATCGTCTTGTGGCTTTATGTGAATGGTTATCAGAGGAACATTCTGGAATTACATCGACAAAGGGAGTCTTTCCTTTGGACAGGTTCAGGGCCTGTGTAACCAAGATGAAGGAAACGGAAAGTTTTCTTGAGAGTCATTCAAACGCGGTAGATGAGAACTTCAATGAAGAGAGGTTGTTTACTCTGCTGCATGTACAATTGAACATAAAGAGTCTATTATGGTATCCTTTTGCCTTTGATGATCACGGGTTCTATGTTTTTGCCATGAATCAGGTTCTGGAGCACCGGAAATGGACACAGGAGGATTTGGGGTTTATTGAATCTGTTGCAAAGCAGGTTAATTTGGCTTTGATAAAGATAAAGCTCCGGGAGAGTGAGAAAAAATATCGCCTGCTGATAGACAGCGCCAATGAAGCGATTGTTGTTGTGCAGGGCGGCATGCTTAAGTTAGCCAACCCGATAACCAGAATGATGACCGGTTATTCGCAATATGAACTTGAGACTATTCCATTTACCGGTTTTATTCATCCTGATGACCGGGATATTATTGCCGACCGACATAAGCGGAGATTGCTGGGTGAAGTTTTCCCCAATTATTATATCCTTCGATTAGTGAACAAGGATAGCACTATCCGCTGGGTGTATATGAATGCGGTATTGATAGATTGGGAGGGGCATCCGGCAACATTAAATTTCCTGACGGACATTACTGAACTAAAGCTGACGGAAAAAGCACTTCGTAAAAGTAACGAAAAATGGGAGGCCATCATTTCGGCTTCGCCGGATGGAATTGGTATAGTTTCCCTTGATGGGAAACTGCAATATCTGTCAGATAAACTGGTGAAAATGTATGGTTATTCGCTGCGTGAAAAAGATGACCTGATAGGGAGATCGGTGCTGGATTTTATACATGAGTCTGATCGTGAAAATTTGGCGGTTAATCTTCAGAAGTTGCTTGAACGTGAAAGTGATTATAAAGTACGAGAGTACATGGCCGTAAGAAAAGACAACTCTCAATTTTATATCAGCATCAATTATACGGTTTTGTTGGATTCGGAAAATAACCCTGCCAGCATATTGTTCGTCGAACGGGATACTACTGAACGGAAGCTGGCTGAAGAGAAGATTAAAAAAACAAATCAGGAACTGGAAAAGATCAACACTGAAAAAGATAAGTTTTTTTCTATCATAGCACATGATTTGCGGAGCCCATTTCAGGGTTTGATTGGTTTAACAGAAATTATGGCATCCGACTATAGTAATTTGTCTCCGGCACAGATTGCAAAATATAACACGAGCATACATAGGCTGGTAATTAATCTCTATACTTTGTTGGAGAATTTACTTGAATGGTCCCAACTGCAAAAAGGAACCATATTGTTTACACCCCGAGAAGTAAATTTATCGGATATCATTTTGCAAAGCATAGAAACAATCAAGCAGCGGGCGATACAGAAACAAATAACGATACGCAGTGCTATTCCATTATCGCAAAAAGTCTATGCCGACGAGAGGATGCTCAATTCTGTGTTACGCAATCTTTTGTCCAACGCCGTGAAGTTTACCGGGAAAGGTGGAACGATTATTGGTGAGGCAAGGGAATCGGATGATGGGTCCGTTGAAATAGCGGTGACCGATTCCGGAGTAGGGATGAGCAAGGAGGCAATTGGGAGGTTATTTAAAATTGGTGAAAAGGTGAGTACACTTGGCACCGACAATGAACCGAGCACCGGTTTGGGCTTGTTGCTCTGCAAGGAGTTTGTCGAGAAACATGGCGGAACGATTTGGGTTGAGAGCGAGGAAGGGAAAGGGAGCACATTCTTTTTTACTTTGCGTACTTTTAGGCAATAGGAACCACGTTTTTGATCAAATCCCGGTTGGGCGGTGCGAATTCCCGGGAATCAAACAGAAATTCGTGACTCGTACTACAATAATCCGGCATCTAATTATTTAAAACATAAATTTGCTAATTGCCGGGAAAAATCGTAATTTAGGGTCTAAATAATTTTGATACGGGAAGGAGTCCCGCCGAGAACATTTTCCCGGAAAAACTCAAGAAATTACATCGCGGGGTAGAGCAATTGGTAGCTCGTCGGGCTCATAACCCGGAGGTTGTAGGTTCAAGTCCTGCCCCCGCTACCAGCGAAAAGGTCTGATTATGCAAGTAGTCAGACCTTTTTTTATTTTAAAACGTTTACTCGCAGGGTGAGTGCCTGTGGTGGGTGTTGCATAACTTAGACTAAGTCATTGCGATCCCGCGTCCCCGCGGGAGAAGCAATCTCCATAATTTAGCCTAAAAACAAGTCATAATGATTGCTTGTTTCATAATTTATTAAGCGCAGAATTCTGCTTTATTAAACTTTGTTCATAGACGTAAATCGTGAGATTGCTCCGCACATGGGATGAGGCACTTCGTCGATGACTCCTCAATATGCAAACCCTGACGGATTTGGATGTGATGTTTTTCGGATGTGATGTTTTTTTGGGAATCGCCGATATTACAAAAGGACAACGCATATTCAACCCCTGGACGGGGTTGTGGAATGTTTTTCTTTTATTAATGCCTACCAATGTGCAACCCCTAAACGGGGTTGTGATTTGCTTTGTTATGATCAATGCTACCAATGTGCAAACCCTAACGGGTTTGGGGCATGGCGCATTTGCGACGCGATTAATTCATGTCAATTTCTGTGGAATGCACTCTGGGTATAAATTCCATTCTTAAAGCATTCGGAATGCGGTTCAAGTTGCGCAAGCGGAACGACTAAAATCCTGTTTAGGGTACAACCCCGCTACCGGCGAAAAGGTCTGATTAAGCAAGTTTTGTTATAATGCCTTCCCGGACCTGAATCTCCAATCTCACCTTTCCTAGAGCTTCCCCGGAAAAGTTTATCGGCAATTTTCCAAAATTAATTAGCCCATTCTCTTTTTGTTTTACCAAACAGGGGGCGTTGAAAGCCGATTTAATACCAGCACTTTCCAATTTATCGCACATACAACGAGGTATGATAAAATGGTGCATTGCCGGAATATGATCGGAATCTGTCCACATAAATAACTTCTCGTATTTGTCTAAAAAATTTCTTTATATAATCCTTATAACCCTGCCCCATCTCTTTACAGCGGCTTTATAAATTATACTATATGTTAAAGCCATCAATTAATTAAGAAAATGATCCGATGTTTGATATAATCTCGTTAATAACTGCCGTTCTTGTGCTGGTCTATCTCGTATATACGCTCATTTGGCCAGAGAAATTTTAGGAGAGAATGAAATGAATTACTCTCTTGATGTTATACAGTTTTTGATCTTCATTGTCACGCTTACTGTGGGTGCCGTCCTGATTGGTAATGTGGTCGGCAAAATATACAACGGCGAAAACAACTTGCCTGTACGATTACTTGGCAAACTGGAAAACCTGATCTACCGCTTTCTGCGCGTTGATGCCACACGGCAAATGAACTGGAAAGAGTATGCTGCCTCGCTGTTCATCTTCAATATACTCGGTATTTTCGTAGTTCTTATCCTCCAGCTAATGCAACAATACCTGCCGTTTAATCCACAATCCCTTTCCGGGGTGGAATTTTGGCTGGCACTAAATACCGCAGTGAGCTTTGTTACCAATACAAACTGGCAATCGTATGGCGGTGAAACCACCATGAGCTATTTTACCCAGATGTTTGCCCTGGCAGTACAAAATTTCCTAAGTGCAGCAACCGGAATTGCTGTCCTGGTTGCCCTGATACGGGCATTGAAAGAAAGACAAGGTAAGACAATTGGCAATTTCTGGAATGATATTACCAAAGCCGTTCTCTATATCCTTATGCCGCTCTCGATCCTGTTTGCCGTTGTTCTGATGTCTCAGGGTGTTGTGCAGTCATTTGGCTCATATAGTCAGGCAACAACACTTGAAGGGGCGCAGCAGACCATACCGCTTGGTCCTGCGGCTTCACAAATAGCAATTAAACAATTGGGCACCAACGGCGGCGGATTTTTCAATACAAACAGTGCCTTTCCGTTTGAAAACCCAACACCGCTTTCCAATTTCCTTGAGGTGCTCGCAATTCTATTGTTACCGGCAGCAATGGTGTTTGCATTCGGACGTATAACCGGTGCAAAGAAACACGCCTGGGTAATTTACGGAGTTATGCTTACCGTGTTTTCTTTGGGCGTGATATTTAGCTATCTGGGCGAGATACAACATAATCCGGTATTTAATGGCGCAACAATGCTTGAGGGGAAGGAAGTGCGCTTTGGTGTGTTTCAATCCGTTTTGTGGACGGTGGCAACAAGCTGTGCCTCCAATGGGTCAGTGAATTCCATGATAAGTTCGGCTTCGCCAATCGGCGGAACCATAGCAATGCTGAATATACAACTTGGTGAAATAGTGTTCGGTGGAGTAGGCTCAGGGCTATATGGTATGTTCTTGTTTATTCTTCTAACTGTGTTTATTGCCGGCCTGATGGTTGGCAGGACTCCTGAATATTTTGGAAAGAAAGTGGACGCTTACGAAATAAAGTGGACCATATTGGGGGTGTTGCTGCCAAGTGTTCTGATATTGGTATTTACAGCCATAGGCGTGATGTTGCCGGCCGGGTTAAGCAATATGCTGCACACAGGCCCACACGGGCTGTCTGAAGTACTCTACGCATACTCTTCGGCAGCAGGGAACAATGGAAGCGCCTTTGCGGGGTTGAATGCCAATAATATGTTCTTTAATGCAACACTTGCCCTGGTGATGTTCATGGGCAGGTTTGGCGTTATTATTCCTGTTCTGGCCATATCAGGCAGCCTGGTGAAGAAAAACATATCGCCACAAACAGCGGGTTCATTCAGAACGGATACCCTGTTATTTGGTGTGTTGTTGTTTGGTATTGTAATAATAGTAGGTGCGCTCACGTTTTTCCCGGCATTATCTCTGAGTGGCATTCTAGAGCATTTTCTGATGAATTCAAATAGCACGTTTTGAGGAATTATGTCCAGTATAGAAAAAAAATCGAAATTAATAACCGGTAAAATTGCAGCAGATGCTGTTTTGCTTTCTTTTAAAAAATTGTCTCCGGGATCACTGATAAAAAACCCGGTCATCTTTATTGTGGGCATAGGCGCTGTTCTCTCGAGTGTACAAACGATAATGGATATTACCGGCGGAAACTATTCGAAATTCAATGTACAGATCACCATATGGTTATGGTTCACGGTGCTTTTTGCAAATTTTGCTGAAGCAGTTGCAGAGGGCAGGGGGAAAGCCCAAGCGGACAATTTGAGAAAATCGCGAACCAACATGAGTGCAAAGCAACTTATCGGCGACAAACAGGTGATTGTCCAGGCGAATGATTTGCGCAAGGGTGATGTGTTTGTTTGTGAGGCGGGCGATGTGATACCCGTGGACGGTGAAGTTATTGAAGGCATTGCGAGCGTTGATGAGTCAGCCATAACGGGTGAGTCGGCCCCGGTGATAAGGGAAAGTGGAGGGGACCGGAGCGCTGTTACGGGTGGCACGATTGTGCTAAGCGACAGAATTGTTGTCCAGGTATCGTCAAATCCGGGAGAGACGTACATAGATAAAATGATATCGCTTGTGGAGAATGCGCAGCGAAAGAAAACACCGAATGAAATTGCTCTATCGGTGCTGCTTGCCGGGCTTTCCATTGTGTTCCTCATCGTTGTGGTAACCATGAAGTATTTTTTCAATTATTATCAAAATACCATGGGGCAGGATGTCTCGGTTGTCTCGGTACCGGTTTTGATAGCATTGCTTGTTTGCCTGATCCCGACTACTATTGGCGGACTGTTGAGCGCTATCGGCATAAGCGGTATGGACAGGTTGCTGCAGCATAATGTGATTGCAATGAGTGGACGCGCGGTGGAAGCTGCCGGGGATATTGATGTTTTGATGCTCGATAAAACAGGAACCATTACACTTGGAAACCGGATGGCAACTGAATTTATACCTGCACCCAATATCACTGAGGAATATCTGGCCAATGCAGCGCAACTTGCATCGCTTGCCGATGAAACCCCCGAAGGGCGGTCGATAGTGGTGCTTGCTAAAGAAAGGTTTAATATCCGAGAGCACAACATACATGAACTTGGTGCCCAATTTGTGCCTTTCAGCGCACAATCACGAATGAGCGGAGTGAATATAAGGGCCGTGGAAAATTCACCTGAAAGGATCATTCGAAAAGGATCGATAGAGGCTATTAAGAAATATCTCAATCTTGATGCAGCCAGGTCTGATGCCGATTCAAGTGATTTCCATTATACGCAGATGATTGGGGTTGATATAGCAATGGAAGGAGGCACACCGCTTCTTGTTGTTGAGAACAAGAGAATTCTGGGCGTGATACAATTGAAAGACATTGTAAAGGGCGGGATCAAGGAACGATTTGCCCAACTCCGGCGTATGGGAATAAAAACGGTGATGATAACCGGCGATAATATCCTGACGGCAACGGCAATTGCTGCCGAGGCCGGGGTTGATGATTTTCTCGCGGAGGCAAAACCAGAAGATAAACTGAAGCGTATACGCGAAGAGCAGTCAGGCGGGAAAATGGTGGGAATGATTGGTGATGGCACCAATGATGCGCCGGCGCTGGCGCAGGCGGATGTTGGCATAGCAATGAACAGCGGAACACAGGCTGCACGTGAGGCAGGAAACATGATCGATCTCGACAGTAATCCAACAAAGCTTATTGAAGTTGTCGAAATAGGAAAGCAATTGCTTATGACGCGCGGTGCATTGACAACATTCAGCATAGCCAACGATGTTTCCAAATATTTTGCCATCATTCCTGCAATTGCGGTATCACTTTTTGCAACCAATGGAATAAATGGTCCTCTTTCGATATTGAACATTATGAATTTGCATAATCCGCAAAGTGCAATTTTGAGCGCCGTAATATTCAATGCCATAATCATAGTTCTGCTGGTGCCAATTGCATTGCGGGGTGTGAAATACCGGGCAGAAGGTGCTGATGTCTTATTGAAAAAGAATCTATTAGTCTATGGGTTGGGCGGTTTACTGGTTCCATTCATTGGAATTAAACTAATCGACATCCTGCTTGTTATATTAAACCTGGTATAAGGTGTTAAGATGAAGGTAAAATTATTAATTACAGACAGCATTAAAATTTATTTGGCAGCCACTCTGCTATGCGGGGGTGTATATACATTCCTTGTCTATGGCATTGGAAAAGTGTTCTTTAACCATAAAGCAGAAGGCAGCCTGATCATAAAAAACAATGCCGTAGTAGGCTCAGAACTCATTGGGCAAGGTTTCAGTTCAAGAAAATACTTCCGGTCGCGTCCTTCTGCCATTGACAATAACCCCTTGCCTTCAGGTGCGAGCAATCTAAGCTGGACGAGCAAAGATCTCCAAAACAAATTCGTTGCCAGAAGACAGCAATTCAGAACCGAAAATGAGCTCTTGGAGGATGACACCATTCCCAGCGAGATGTTGTTTGCTTCAGGAAGCGGCGTTGATCCGCATATAACAGCAGAGGGTGCAAAACTACAGGTCGGGAAAATTGCCAAAGAGCGGAATTTATCCGCTGACGCTGTTGCCGAGCTTGATTGGCTGATTGATGGGCTCTCGGAAAATTCCTTTTTTAACACAAATAACGGTAAATTTATTAATGTGAATAAATTGAATATTGCACTTGATGAATTGAGTATGCGCTATGCAAAATGAAGAATTTCAAAGACCTGATCCGGACAAGTTCCTGAAACACATAGCCAAAGAAGAGAGTGAAGAGGGACATTTAAGGCTATTTTTCGGCATGTGCGCCGGGGTAGGGAAAACCTATGCAATGCTTGAGGCGGCCCGGAAAGCAAAGCAGGCGGGTATTGAAGTTGTTATTGGGGTTGTTGAAACGCACAAAAGAGCGGAAACAGAAGAACTTGTTGAAGGGTTGGAGGTCATTCCTCTCAAAGAGATAACTTACCGTGGAGCCCACTTCAGGGAAATGAATTTGGATGCTATTTTGGCGCGCAGGCCACAGCTTGTTCTGGTTGACGAGCTTGCCCATACTAACATTGATGGAAGCCGGCATACAAAACGCTATCAGGATGTGCTTGAACTGTTAAGCCATGGTATTGATGTATATACGACCTTAAATGTACAGCATCTTGAAAGCCGGGCGAATACAGTGCAAGAGATAACCGGAATGAAGATCCGCGAAACAGTGTCTGATACCGTATTTGAACGGGCTAACGATATTGAATTAATTGATATAACCCCCGATGAACTTTTGCAGCGGCTGGCCGAGGGGAAGGTATATACAAAAGAAAACTCAAAACTGGCCATTCAGAATTTCTTCAAAAAGGGCAATCTTACGGCCCTGCGTGAAATGGCATTGCGGTTAACGGCAGAACATGTTGATAAGGATTTGCTTGATTATAAATCCGAAAAAGGCATAAATACAACATGGAAATCGGGCCAGCGATTAATGGTTGCCATCGGCACCTCGCCTTTTTCAGCTAATCTGCTTAGATGGGCCCGGCGGCTGGCATACTCTATTGAAGCTCCGTGGATTGCCGTATATGTTGATAATGATCCCCACATTTCCGAAAAAGGGAAGGAACTTTTACTGCAGAATTTTAATTTGGCAAAAGAACTCGGTGCAGAGGTCATCACCATTCAGGATACCGATATCATCTCAGCCTTGATACGGGTGGCCAGGGAAAACAACGTCACTCAAATAATTGTGGGGAAATCCCGTCCGCAGGGTTTGCTTGCCTGGATTGAATCAAGGAGGTTTATCCGGAATCTCATTGGCAGGTCAGGTGAGATTGATATTTATATGGTGGGAGGTGAAAAAATTGCTGACGATCAAAAACAAAAGCTTAAACTCAGCAGATTCAATCAATCACCACTCTGGCAATACACTGCCGTGTTCTGCACACTGTCTTGCGCTATTTTGGCTATCTACTTTCATCAACCAAGTATATCATATCAATCAGTTTCAATATTGCTGCTGTTTTTCATGACCCTGCTTCCTCTTTTCGGGTTGGGGCCTGGACCGATAATGCTGGGGGCGATTATGAGTGCAGTTTGCTGGGATTATTTTTTTATCCCCCCACTTCGCACTTTTCATATCAGCAAGACTGAAGATGTATTGATGCTGATAATGTTTTTTATTGTTGCTTCGGTTTCCGGGGTGCTTGCATCCAAATTGAGAGTGCAGCAGCGCTTCCTTCGGCAAAGGGAAATAAGGACAAGTGCATTATACAATCTGGCCAAAAGCCTTTCGACCGCTCCGGGGATAAATGATGTAATTGAGATCGCCCGCTCGCATATCGAGATCACCTTTTCAACAAAAGCCAGCATAATTCTGGCCGCACCTGAGGGTACGCTGAGTCCTGAAACACACCCGTCCAGCTCGTTCCAGCTTAATGATTCTGAATGGAACATAGCAAATTGGGTGTTCACCAATGATCATAAAGCAGGAAAATTTACCTCAACACTCCCCAACTCGGATTATATATTTTATCCACTTGGCAGTTTGCGCGGTTGTCTTGGTGTGGTGATCATTGCTCCTCCGGGGGATGTACGACTGACTTTCGAACAGGAGTCGCTTCTTTCAACCATTGTGGTGCAGGTTGCCAATGCAGTTGAACGTGAACATTTGAATGAGCTGGCGAAGAGTTCCCTTTTACATGCAGAATCTGAAAAGTTGTTTAACACCCTATTTAATTCCATTTCGCATGAACTGAAAACACCCATAACTACCATAATCACCGCAAAAAGTGCGCTTGAAGAGAGTGTTACAATCAAACAGGCACCTTTCCTGTCAGGTTTGACAGAAGAGATATCAAAGGCGTCGGAACGGTTATTGAGGCTGGTTGAGAATTTTTTGGATATTGCGAGACTCGAATCCGGTAATGTCCGGTTAAAACTCGAATGGAACTCCATGGAGGATTTGTTAAATTCTGTTGTTGCGAGGTTGACGCCGGAATTGAGAGGACATACACTGCAGATTAACTGGAAAGTTGAACCTGAATTGTTTATGTTTGATTTTGCCTTATTACAACAGGCGATTATTAACATAGTTCATAATGCAATTGAATATACGCCTGAAGGGACATCTATCGAAATTGTGTATGATCAGATTAGTGAAAATGCTGTGCTTTCAATAAAAGATAATGGGCCCGGAATTCCATCCGGTTCATTGACAAAGGTTTTTCAGAAGTTTTACCGTGATCCGTCAGCCAAAGCAGGAGGTACAGGGCTCGGACTCTCTATTTCGAAAGGGTTTATCGAAGCTCACAAAGGGAAAATCCGCGTAACCAATAATTCAGACGGGGGAGCCAAGTTCCAGATCATGTTGCCACTAACAAAGTAGGTTATGACCGCACAATATACCATTGCCGTAATTGATGATGAGCCTCAGATCAGAAAAGTGCTGACCATTGCACTCGAATCCGCAGGTTACAAAGTGATTTCCGAAGGCACCGCCAATGATGGGATTATCCAGATTGCCACCTCACATCCCCAGTTAGTTATTCTCGATATTGGCCTTCCGGGAAGAGATGGCTACTCGGTTGTGAAAGAATTGCGCACCTGGACAAACATTCCGATTATTATTTTGAGCGTTCGCAATGAGGGAGAGGATATTATTCGTGCGTTGGACTTGGGCGCCGATGATTATCTTACGAAACCTTTTAACACTGCTGAACTGCTTGCCCGGGTACGTGCAAATATCAGGAGAACGCAGCAAGCTGATCAGATTGCAACATTCGTAAATGGCACGTTGGAAATAAACTTCGGATCACGTAACGTGAGAAAAAAAGGTGAAGAAGTTAAATTAACAAACACCGAGTACCTGCTTCTCTCGCTGTTTGCAAACAACATAGACAAAGTGCTGACTCACAATTATATACTCAAACAAATCTGGGGTCCTTCCCACACCGAAGATGCACAGTATCTGCGCGTTTTTATTGGTCAGCTTCGTAAGAAAATTGAGGAGATACCATCCAAACCGCAGTTGCTGGTTACTGAACCGGCAGTTGGGTACCGGATGAAAAGTGTGAAATAACTGTATTCCCAATTGACGGCTTCCATTACCATCGCCATTGACCGAAACTGCCGCCCGAAAAACTTTACACCAAAAAGCTTACACAAAAGCCGCGAATTCATTCGTTTTTTAAGGAATTATACCTCCAGTGCGCGTAAACACTAAAGATTTCCCGAAAATTCTCGAATATATGTTATGACTCAGGGAAACTGGGTCATTTTTTTTTATTATTACACATTTCTTACCATTAAGGATAACTAATATGAACACTGGTACTGCACGAAATAAAAAGCTGATCAATAAACTGCTGGTCTCTTTTATTTGTTCATTTGCTGTTGCCATATTCTTGACCAATCTGTTTTTTCCGCAAAGCAGGAATGTTCCTGAAATTGGGGTTTCCGTTTCAATTATTGGAATGCTGATCTTTTTCCCCGCATGTATTGCGATCGTTATCACCCCATTGAAAAAGCTGAAAGATAACCTGAATGAATTGTCTACAGGTAAAACAGAACAAGCATGGGAACCGGGGAGTTATGATGAAATTGGTGCAATAACAGAGTTGTTGGGAGTGATCCTGCCTGATTTAAATAACCGGGTGGCGATTGCGGAAAGCTTACAAACCGGATTGATGAGCCCGTTAATGTTGACTAACAAAGAAGGAGTTGTTACCTTTATAAACAAGCCGGCAGCAGTATATCTGAGTTTTTCAGTTGAAGAAGTTACCAACAAAAAAACCGTGGTTGACATTTTTGGTTCGGATAAAGCAACCAAAAGCACGTTGGCGGGAAAGCCTGTTTACAATCATGTATCCAATGGACATGACCGCAATGGTAAGGAACTGAAAGCCCTGGTTAATACCAGTCTGCTAAAAGATGCTAAAGGTCAGCCCGCCGGTGTTGCCATATTTGTTCTTGACCTAAAGGAAGAAGAAGCAAAACAGAAAGAGATGATACTGCAACAATCTCATTCCATTGCAATTGCGCTTCAGGCCATGGCCAAAGGTGATCTTACAGTAAAAGTTGAATTGGATAATAACAGTTATTTGCATGAACTGGCGGTTGATCTCGAAACCTCAATCAGGGAGCTTCGAAATACGTTGGAGCACGTGCAGGAGAGTGTTGCTGCCACAGCCAGTGCAAGCAACCAGATATCTTCCAGCACTGAAGAAATGGCCGCAGGAGCGCAGGAACAAAGCGCTCAAACCAGTGAAGTAGCCTCCGCCGTGGAGGAGATGACAAAAACCATTTTGGAGACATCCCGCAACTCTGCCAGAGCAGCTGCTGCAGCCAAAAATTCCGGTGAGATAGCAAAAGTCGGTGGGAAGGTTGTTGAAGAAACAATTCAAGGTATGAACCGGGTTGCCGATGTAGTGAAACGTTCTGCCGAAACGGTGCAGGCATTGGGCAAGAGCAGCGACCAGATTGGCGAGATAGTTCAGGTGATTGATGATATAGCCGATCAGACAAATTTGTTGGCATTAAATGCCGCCATTGAAGCCGCGCGGGCCGGTGAACAAGGCCGTGGGTTTGCAGTGGTTGCTGATGAAGTTCGCAAGCTTGCAGAGCGAACGACCAAGGCCACCAAAGAGATTGCCGAGATGATACGCCAGATTCAGAAGGATACCGTAAATGCGGTACAGTCAATGGAAGAAGGAACCGAAGAGGTTGAAAAGGGCAAAGCGATGGCTGACAAAGCCGGCAAATCGTTGAGCGAAATTATTACCGGTGCCGAGGAAGTTGTTGATATGGTGACCATGGTTGCTGCCGCAAGCGAAGAGCAGTCCAGTGCAGCAGAGCAGATTAGCAAGAACATTGAGTCGATAAGCAATGTAACAAACGAAAGCGCGGCAGGCATCCAGCAAATTGCCCGGGCATCGGAAGATCTCAATAAACTAACATTCAATCTTCAGGAGATGATTGCAAAATTTAAGATCAATGATGAATCGCGCGAGCGGGGGCTTGTTACCCGACGAAACTAAATTGCAGCGTGTTTGGGCCCACTGACTGCATGCGTTACATGCAGTCAGTGGATCCGTTATAGAGGGAAATTAATTCTAAATTATAGGCTGAATCCAGGTTGATGGCCGAGTGCAAATGCTTACACCAACAGAACTTCAACACCCAGATTATTCAATGTCTGCAGCTCATCTGGCGGAATATTGGAATCGGTAATCACCATGTCGATCTTTGAGATGGGCGCAATATACGCGAATCCTTTTCTCTTGAACTTACTTGAATCAGCAACAATAATAACTTGTTTGGATCTTTCTATCATGCAGCGGTTCAGGTATGCCTCTTCGGAGTTAGGGGTGAAGATGCCAAACTGTGAATCAATTCCATCAACACCCATGAAAAGCTTATCGCAATAAAAATTCGGTAAATTGCTTTCGGCCAACGGTCCGGTAAGGGAAAGTGAAGTGTTGCGGAGTGTGCCGCCAAGAACGATGACTTTTATGGATTCATAGTTAACCAGTTGGCTCGCAATATTGAGGGCGTTTGTAATGACCGTGAGGTTTGTTTTGTGTTGCAGGCCTTTTGCTATTTCAAGAGTTGTTGTTCCGGAGTCTATAATGATTGTGTCGCTGTCGTTAATGATCTCAACAGCTTTCTTTCCAATACGCTGTTTTTCAGCAGCATGGACTTTAGACTTTTCGTTCAATTTATAATCAACGCCACCGCGCTGGGGTCTGATTCCACCGCCCCGGGTTTTTATGAGAAGCCCCTTCTTTTCCAGGAGCATCAGGTCATTACGGATGGTAACTTCACTTACACCAAAGAACTTACTCAGGTGGTTCACCTGAACTTTGCCGTCGGTATTCAGTAAATCCAGTATCTTGATTCTCCGCTCTATGGTAATGTTGTCTCCTGAGCCGGGTACTCCTTGTTCCATTTTGCTTCCAAAATTAAATAAAAACAAAAATACTAAAAAGAATTGACTTTCAAAACCTTATGAATGCTTGTGTTTTTGGGTGAAATGGGAAAACAAGCATGGAATTGTTGATAATCTAAGCTGGAGATATAGGTTATGGTTTAAAAACCGGCGGGCTGCTGATTTTCATCGGGAGTGTTGAAAAATGGGCAATTTGAGGCTAAATAGCAAATTGTGCGAAAAGTGAATGATTTTTATGGTTTCATAACCTTCCGAAAGCCTTTCGAATGCCCCTTTTAAAAATATTTTGATCTTTCGAAAAATTGTTCTTGACATGGAAACAATATTTATTTATAATTGTACCGAAAGTATTTAAAACAATAATGCAAGGTTTTGAATTGGATACGAAAGCAAACGAAACCCTCGGAATCGCGGAAATGGAACTGGAAGGACTGGGAGCCTATCATACCGCAAATGAGATTGCCCAACAGCCAAAACTATGGCGCGCGGTATTGGCAGCGGCCAAAGAAAATATTGCCATGCTGCAAAAATTCATTTCACGAGTTTATTCTGAGGCAACTCTCGAGGTAATTCTTACCGGGGCGGGCACATCAGCTTTTATTGGTGATGTATTGGAAGGTCCCTTTCAAAAGAACACCGGCAAATCAACAAAATCAATTCCAACCACTGATCTTGTCACACACCCAGAACTTTATTTTTCCCATGAAAAAACAATTCTACTCATATCCTTTGCACGCTCCGGTAACAGCCCGGAAAGTGCTCAATCCATTGAATTGGCAGAATCTCTCTCGAAAAAGGTCTTCCATCTGATTATCACCTGCAACAGGGAAAGCGAACTTATTGCAAAAATGACCGGTAAGGAACATTGCATCTTTTATATGCCACCTGAAGCTGATGATAAGAGTCTGGCTATGACCGGTAGTTTTACCTCAATGCTGCTGGGAGGGATCCTGATCTCCAAGATATATGACCTCAAGGCTGCCGAATCACAGGTGGAACTCATTTGCAAGTACGGTGAATATATTATTAATGAAATATCCTGCCAACTGAAAAAAGTTGCCTCGTATAATTTTGAACGTGCAGTATTTTTGGGTTCCGGACCTTTTGGCGGAGTGGCCAGGGAAGCACATCTGAAACTTCAGGAACTGACCAACGGAAAGGTGATATGCATTTATGATACATTTCTCGGTTTGCGGCATGGACCGAAAGCCGTGGTTAATGGCAAGACGCTCATCTTTTATATATTCTCCAATGAATCCTATGTGAACCAGTACGAGCTTGATCTTGTGAAAGAGATCAGTCAGGGCGAACTTCCTATGTATTCAATTGGAATAATGGAAGAAAACCTGGATGTTGAACTTGACTTGAAGATAGTGTTATCCAGGCAGGGGAAATTAGCCACTGAAGATTTTCTTCCGGTGGTCTCTGTGCTTCCAGCTCAGCTGTTGGGATTTTATAAATCTTTACATCTGGGTTTGCAGCCCGACAGTCCTTCTACCAATGGCATGATCCATCGTGTTGTGCAGGATGTTAACATCTATCCTTTTAAAAGAAGCTGATGAATAACATGATTGACGTTCAGAATAAACTCATCGCAATTATTGAAAAGCATAAAGCCGGCACGGCGGTGGGTATCCCCTCCTTATGCACGGCTAACTGGACGGTCATCAGATCAGCAATCATTCATGCGAAGAAATATCACAAACCGCTGCTCATTGAGGCCACTTCCAATCAGGTGAATCAGTTTGGCGGCTATACCGGTTATACACCCGCCAGATTTCGTGAGCAGGTTATAAGATTGGCAGAGTCACTTGATTACCCGGTAGGGCAAATAATTCTGGGCGGTGATCATCTTGGCCCAAATGCATGGCAGGATCAGGATTCGGATACAGCGTTGGGGCACGCGAAAAAAATGTTCGAGGACTACGTTGCTGCCGGGTTCTCAAAGCTGCACCTTGATGCCAGCATGAAATGCGCGGATGACGGGAATCCGGACGAGCCACTCGCACCATCGATTATTGCAGAGAGAGCAGCAATGCTTTGTAAGGTTGCCGAAGACACCTACAATAATGCCGGCAAACAATTTGATCCTCCGGTCTATGTGATTGGTACTGATGTTCCCATACCGGGCGGCATGAAAACGGAACATGAGCAATTGAGGATTACGCCGGTAGCTGAAGTTGAGGAGACAATTGAACTGACGAAAAAGGCATTCTATAAATACAATCTCCATGATGCCTGGAGCCGGGTGATAGGACTGGTTGTGCAGCCTGGCGTTGAATTTGGTGATTCGATTGTTATTGAGTACGAGCACGATAAGGCACTTGACCTGATAAAGAAAATTGAGACCGTGGATTCGTTCGTGTATGAAGCTCATTCAACAGACTATCAGCGCAAGGAAATGTTAAAACAATTGGTGCAGGATCATTTTGCGATATTGAAAGTTGGTCCATGGTTGACCTATGCATTCCGTGAGGCAGTGTATGCATTGGCATATATTGAAAAAGAATTATTTTCTGAAAAACAAGATGTTGTTCCGTCCGGAATATTGGACGTGCTCGATGAGACGATGACGCAGAATCCATTATACTGGAAAAAGTACTATTTTGGCAGTGCGAAAGAAATTAAATTAGCGATGAAATATAGCTATAGTGACCGAGCTCGCTATTACTGGACAGGATCTAAAATTGAATCTGCTTTGTCAAATCTCCTTCAAAATCTGACTGCTGCTCAAATTCCTGCTACGTTGTTAAGCCAATTTATGCCGGATGCATATCAGGCCGTTCGAAATGGTGAAATAGCCAATAACCCGGACTCTTTAATACATTATAAGATATGTCAAATACTGGAAATTTATCACTACGCCACAACCGAGGTACCTTCATGAAAGTGCGTTCCTGGCTCATTTATGCAATTCTAACAACTGTGTTCTGGGGCATTTGGGGTGCGCTCATAGAAATTCCCGAAAAGGCAGGATTCCCCGCTACGTTGGGCTATGTTGTCTGGGCACTTACCATGATACCGCCCGCTTTGGTTGCGTTGCGTATTATCAATTGGAAACTGGACCACGATAAACGATCGGTATTTCTCGGCTGCCTGATAGGTTTCACCGGGGCGGGCGGACAGATCGTACTTTTCCAGGCACTTCGGCTTGGGCCGGCATATTTAGTATTCCCTTTTATATCGTTGTCACCGGTGATAACCATTATCCTCGCTTATTTGTTTTTGAAAGAGAGAGCCTCGAAGCGTGGCTGGGTTGGCATTGCAATAGCATTACTCGCAATTCCGTTATTATCATATCAGTCCTCAGATTCAGGATCAACAGGAAGCTATCTGTGGATCATACTTTCTTTGGTTGTCTTTCTTGCGTGGGGACTCCAGGCTTTCATCATGCGGTTTGCAAATAACACGATGAAAGCGGAAAGCATTTTCTTCTATATGATGATAACCGGGTTGTTGCTGACCCCGGTCGCGCTTCTGATGACCGATTTCAGTGCACCCATTAACTGGGGCCTCAGCGGGCCATACGCTGCTGCGGGAATCCAATTGTTGAATTCCATCGGCGCGCTCATGATTGTCTATGCATTCCGCTATGGCAAAGCAATCATAGTCAGCCCCTTGACAAATGCGGTTGCACCGGTACTGACAATTGTAATCTCATTATCACTTTATAAGGTTATACCGCATCCCATAATTCTTACCGGTATGGCGCTTGCATTGGTTTCTATCTTTCTGCTGGCTATTGAGGATTCAGGTGAAGAACCCGCGAACGAAACTGCGAAAGGTCAAATAGATGAAGCAAAGTAAATATGACGTGTTGACAGTTGGTGAGCTTAATGTGGATTTGATTTTGAATCAGATCGATTCATTCCCCGAGATGGGAAAGGAAAAGCTTGCCGGGAGCATGAACCTGACCATGGGAAGTTCATCCGCAATATTTGCCTGCAATCTCAGTTCACTCGGCTCAAAGGTTGCCTTTCTTGGGAAAATTGGAGTTGATTCGTTTGGTGATCTGATCATTTCCTCGTTTCATGAGAAGAAGGTTGACACCGATTTAGTTTTGAGGGATCCTAACGTGAATACGGGCGCCACGATAATTCTTAATTACTCTGAGGATCGCGCCATGGTTACCTATCAGGGTGCGATGAATGAACTTACCATAAAAGATGTAACCGCAGAAAAATGTGCAAGTGCAAGACATTTGCATTTTTCATCGCTTTATCTGCAACCGGGAATAAAACCTGATATCGCTGAAGTGTTCCGTATTGCAAAAACAGCAGGATTGACCACATCGCTGGATATGCAATGGGATCCCGCGGAAAAATGGGACCTGGATTTCCGCGAGGTATTGCCTTTGGTGGACGTGTTTCTGCCTAACGAGCAGGAACTGATGTGTCTGACCCATGCTGCATCCGTTGAAGCCGGATTGGAAGTGCTTGCGCCATACGCAAAACATATTGTTGTCAAAATGGGAAGTAAAGGCTCTTTGTTGCACTCAGGCAGCAAATCGGAATTCAGAGAATCTTTTTTAAACAAGAACGTGGTAGATGCTATTGGAGCGGGAGACAGTTTCAATTCCGGATTCATTCATAAGTTTATAAATGGTGCATCTTTGAGCGAATGCCAGGCGTTCGGAAATCTGATGGGTGCTGTTAACACGACTGCGGCAGGCGGAACAACCGCATTCACCGATTATACAGGCATCGCAAGTTTGGCCAAAAAACATTTCAACGTGGATCTCGTATGAGACTTCTTGAAAAGCTTGAAGTGATCCGCCGGGAAAACAAGGCCTTGCTTGCCGCGAACTATTACAATTTTGAAACCTGTAAGGGGATTGTGATGGCGGCAGCTAAGCTTCAGCAGCCGGTTATCCTTCAGCTTACGCAGCGTTCCATTGAATATATGGGATTGAAAACTGCCAGGAGTATCGGGGTCACTCTTTCTGAAGAGTTTGGTGTTGAGTCCTGGATACATTTGGATCATTGCAAGAGCATTGGACTGATCGGGGAATGCCTTGATGCCGGGTTCGATTCTGTGATGATTGACGCGAGTGCGGAATCATTCGAAAAGAATGTTGCAGTTACACGCGAAGCTGTGAAACTGGCTTTGGAATACAAGGTGAATGTTGAAGCAGAACTGGGATCAGTTCCACCACCGGATGGTGAAGTTGTGATGGATTCGTTCACACAGCCTTCGGAAGCAAAAAGATTTGTGGATGCTACAGGGGTCAATTGCCTCGCAGTAGCTATCGGATCAAAACATGGATTTTATAAGGGTGAGCCCAAACTGGATTTGATCCGGTTGGAAGAAATAAGAAAAGCAACAAATGCATATTTGGTATTGCATGGGGGTTCCGGAATTCCTGTACCGTTGGTTCAGGAAGGAATTCGGAGCGGCATATGCAAAGTGAACGTTGCTACCGAAACAAAAGATACATTTATGAGAAAATTGAAAGCACTGTTAGCGGGATCGGATGATATTGATCTTCGCAGTGTTTTTCCGCCGGCTACCATCGAGGTATCGGGAGTAATTACCGAGAAATTGAAAATGGTTTCACTGGCGGGTTAACGGGTTCAATCCGACCGCTTCGATAGTGACACCCGTGATTCTCACAGAGAAAAAGAACATTTGATTGATGAACTATTTTAACTGGTTATACATTATAATACAAACGGAAGGTACACAAATGAAAAGGTTACTTTTGATAAGTGCTGCTCTTGTTCTTATGAATGCTTGCCCTGGATTTGCCCAGCAAATTACTATTGATGGAAGTATGTTTGACTGGGAGCCGGCAACGCAGCTAGACGTTCCGCCGAATGCCATTGAAACAACATTTAGCCTTGGCGATGATACAGATCCGGTGCGTGGCTCAACTGACGCCAATTATTTTGCAGATCTTGACATTGAAGATGTGTTTGGAACCTCTGATAATGATTTCGTTTATCTTCGCATCAAGATGAATTCTATTGCCAACATTGAGAATGTTGCAACGGACACTTCCTATCATGGCGGTGGTGCTTTAACTGCTTATATTTCTGTTGATCCGGGTGCAGGCGACACAACAGGTTTAACCTGGGGATGGTGGGGCAGTGGTTATGACTATTTCGTACAAGTTTTCCCGGCTGACACTGCGTTTGAACATAAGACAGGATATCAACAGGCATTATACGAACATAATCAATCCGGAACGGGTTGGGATTATTCCGTGCGGGATACCAATGTTGGTGTGAAAGTGGCCTGGAATGCAGCGAACAATGATGTCGAAATGGCAATTCCCAAATCACTGCTGCTTAACCCCCTTCACCTTCCTAAGAGCGTTGTTAAGGATACAATTGCAATAATGATCTATGGTGGTGAGAATCTTGGTCCATGGCGTGCAGATTATGCAAGCAACCCTGGCATTTCGGGTTATAAGCTAAAAGTCGGTGGCCTGAGCGCGATTAAAGATACAAAGAGCCCCGGTGCGAAACACTATACCCTGTTGCAAAATTATCCAAACCCGTTCAATCCCTCAACGTCGATTAAATATACACTTCCTGAAAGTGGCAACGTGAAAGTAAAAGTATTTAATCTTATGGGTCAGGAAATTAAAACTTTGGTCAATGAATATCATACTGCCGGAACCTACACGGTTAAAATGGATGCAGTAAACATTCCCAGCGGTGTCTATCTTTACACGATTGAAGCAAATCAGTTCAGAGAAACCCGTAAAATGACAGTTCTGAAATAAATTTTGTTATGAAAATATCAGAGGGCACATCTGGCCCTCTGGTGTTTTCCGGTCCGTCACGTGAAATTATAACAAAGGATTTTTTTTGAGATGAGAACAAAAGTAATATTGTACTGTCTGTGTTTTATGTCGCAAATTCTATTGGCGCAAGGCTCCGGAAAAATTTCCGGCAAAGTTCTTGATGACCAGAATGAGGCGGTGTTTGGCGCCAGCGTTCTTGTTCTGAACACTACTCTTGGTGCGGCAGTAGATCAGAACGGGTACTACTTTATCATCAATATACCGCCGGGGACCTATTCTTTGAAGGTCAGTGCGGTTGGCTATTCAGCCCAGGTAATTCAAAATGTTATAGTGAATGGCGGACTTACCACTAAACTGGATATATCACTGGCTAAAACTTCAGTTATGCTCTCGGAAGTGATTGTCCAATATCAGCGCCCGGCTGTGCAGAAGGATCTTACCTCAAAACAGCAGGAAATAAACATAGATGATATTAAGAATATGCCCATAGCAGGAACGGTCACGGACCTGCTCACCAAGCAGGCAGGAATTACGAAAGACATTTCAACTGTTCCGGTAAGTTCACAACCGGTGTTTGGCCAATTTGCTACTATCCCCAATGATGGGCTGCACTTCCGCGGCGGCAGAACCAACGAGACACTCTATTTGCTGGATGGAATTGCGGTTAATGATGCTCTCTGGGGCGGCTTTAATCTTGACGTGTTTGGCGAATATTCTCTCCAGTCCATGAGAACGCTGACGGGTACTTTTGGCCCCCAATATGGCGAGGCAATGTCAGGCGTTATTGAGATGGAGACACTGGACAACACGGTGAAGACCTATTCTCTCCAGGGCTCGGCTTCGACAGATAATTTCGGAGGTAAATCGGGATCGCAAAATACAAAGAGTTTTGAATTGGCTTCAAGCGGTCCAGTGGCTGGATTGAAGTCGTTGTCCTATTTTGTTGATGTTCGCTCCTATTCCAGTGACGGTTATATTAACGGATATATTTATCCCGGTTATGTGGACTCACGCGGCACTGACTTTTCCAGTACACCCAAAGAAGTGCCTATGGCCTTCAGGGACAATCAGACACTGCTGGCAAAATTGATCTATGAGCCTGTTGAAAACGTGAAGATCCGCGTGGGGTTTTATGGATCCGATGTGGTAAATGGTGTATACAGCCACTATTTTAAGTATAATCCTTATGGTACTCCCAACCAGTACCTGAAGGATAAACTGGTATATGCCAAATTTACGCATGTGCTTTCACCAAGCACCTATTATGATGTTACTGTTTCAAAATACGTGAGAAAATTTGATTCGCACGTGTATGATAACGCAGCCGATTATGCAGTGATTCCCCAACTGGGAACCGCGGAGTTTTCCATAGCCGGTGAAGACTATGTCTATTTCAGAAGCGCCTATGAAAAGCTTGAAGGCGAAGCATCGTTTTCGAGCCAGATAACAAAACAGCAGTTTATTAAAGCAGGCGCGTCATATGCGCAGATGCGGACTGCCATGTTGCGAATGAATCCGGATGGATTTGAAGCAATTGAAGATTATGATTTGAAGCCTCGTAAGTTCTCCGCATATGTAAACGACAAGATGGAGTTTGATGACATCGGCATGGTTATTAATGTTGGTCTCCGCTTTGACCGCATTGACCCGAACAGAACCTTTATACTTGATATGGAACGGCCCGACGGCACCATAGGAAAAGTGAAAGCACGCCAGTATTTCAGCCCAAGATTTGGTATCAGCTACCCCATATCCGAATCAGCTGCGTTCCGGTTTGGCTACGGCTATTATTACCAGTATCCATCTCTCTATGAAGCATTCCAGGGTATGAACAGGCAATATGCATTGTATCCAGCTCCGAATATCAATTCCGTAAGTGGTGCAATAGGCAAAGGCGATATCAAGGAAGAAAAAACGATCAATTATGAATGCGGTGTGCAATTCAAGGTCAGCGAAGATATGTCCGCTGATGTAACCGCTTTTTATCGCAAGTCATATGATCTGATAGGAATTGAAATCATTAATGGTTTTCAGACATCAGGAAGCGTGGTCAAATCGATCAACTATCCGATATTTAACAACATAGATTTTGCAACCGTGAAGGGAATTGAAGTATCCCTGTCAAAACGATTGACAAGCTTCTTTTCAGGATTTGTCAACTATACCTATTCGGAAGCACTGGTGAGCAGTTCTGTGGTTTTGGAAAAAGCTCAGGATGTGACCAGAACGTTCCCTGCCAACTGGAGCCAGCCACACAGTCTTTCCTTTGGTGCGGTGTTTTCATTCAGCGACCACTGGGGCTTTTCATTCCTTGGCAACGCGGCAAGCGGCTTGCCATACACCTACAGCACCTTGCGGCCCAACGCCGAACGCGCTCCGTGGATCGGCTCATTCGACTTTATGACATTCAAGGAATTTGAATATGGGCACGTGAAGGCAAAAATATTCGGTCAGATATTCAATCTGTTCAACAGAAAGAATATTTGGTGGGTATATCCGGATTCCGGCCGTCCGGGAAAAGATGCAAACGATGCAACTTCCGATGATTATACCAATAACCCCTCAATGTGGGGTCCCGGCAGACGAATTCAGGCCGGCATATCATTCAGCTATTAAAGAACCATTGCTTTAGTACGGAGACACTATTAATGAAGTTTATACACATACCCGTTTACACGCTCGTTTTGTTTCTGCTGACCGCAGTTTACGGATTTTCACAGGGAGTCAGCTATCGCGGCAATTCAGCGGCAAATTTTCTTAAAGTTGATCTGAGTGCAAAATCTGTTGGAATGGCGGAGGCGAACATCACCAACGTTGAAGATGCTTCCTGCCTCAATTTTAATGTAGGCGGCATCTCCCGGCTCACGGGTCCCAGTGTCAGCTTTTCCTATGTGCAATGGCTGGTTGAAACCTCTCTTGGCCATTGTGCCATTACCATGCCGACCGAATACGGTACTGTTGGACTTGATGTCAGTTTCTTCAATTCCGGTGACATGGAAGAGACAACTTTGCTGAAACAGGATGGAACCGGAAAGTTCATCACCGCAAGTGATGTATCGATTGGCTTATCGTATGGCAGGAATCTTACAGACCGATTTTCAGTTGGTCTGAAGGCAAAATATATACACGAGGATCTGGCAGCGGTTTCTGCAAGTGCCTTTGCCTTTGATGTTGGCAGCATTTTCGAGACATCATTCCTGAACAATATGAAAATAGGCATATCACTTTCAAATTTTGGAAGTTCACTGGAGTTCAACGGCAACGATCTGCTCATTACTCATGTTGTTAACGGAAGTGCAACCAACAAAGAAGTGACCGGTGTATTGCAGACAAATGCATGGGATCTTCCCATGTTCTTCCAGGTTGGTGCCTCCACCTACGTGATGAAAACGGACGATATTTCAGTGCTTGCGGCATACTGCCTCATTGATTCACGTGATTACGGTGTGCGCCAGAAGATTGGTTCTGAAGTGGAATTGCTCAAGATATTGCGGGTTCGCGGCGGTTACCGTTTTAATTATGATGAGGCCACGTTCTCCTTCGGTGCCGGAGTAAAAATAAATGCCGGTGCAATGGGTAATCTTTTCTTTGATTATGCTTATTCAGACTATGGCACCCTGAAAGGTGTCAATCAGATATCTCTTGGATTAAACTTTTAAAGTTGGGTAACGAGAATGAATATGAATTCAATAAGTTTGAAAAATTTTGTTATAAATCTGTTTCTCCTGACCTTCTCCGCACTGCTGACTTCCGGCTGTATGAAGGACCGGCTGCCGACTGAGCCGGTGGAAATTGAACGGCCCGTTGTCCGCGCGGCGCTGCCTGATGCGGGTTCATTGAATGTTGCCCAACAGACACCCATTACGATAGCATTCGATAAACCGATGAACCTGCCTTCATTCGCCGGGCACTTCAAACTGACTGACACTGATGGAAGCATGGCAGAAACTGTTATTACCGGGAAAGATACCACGGTTATATTTACACCGGCTGCCGCACTCAAAAAGGCAACAATCTATACAGGCGAGTTGCGAGGCAGGGTAAGGGATTACCATAATAATTCCATTGGAGTGAATAACGAAGGTGTTTTTGATGACACAACGCTGCTTGCATCACTTTGGTTTTACACGGCAGGTGATTATTCAAACGGTGGTTACTATCCGGTTTATTCACGCGACAGAAAAGCTGGAACGATAAGAGTGCTTAATTTTCTTGACACGGTTGTTGCTTCGTTTACCGGGCTCAATGCACCTGAAGGATTTGCGGTTTCAACAGACGGGCAGTCTTTGGTCGTAAGTAATTCCGGTGCAAATCAGGTGTTGATCTTAAACTCAACAACAGGTGCCGTGGAAGCAACGATAGCTGTCCCTCTTCATCCCTCTACCGTAGTCATCAATGGCAACTATGCCTGGGTGATATGTGTGGATGGAAAATCACTTTGTAAGATAGATATTGCAGCGAAATCACTTTTGACAAAATACACGCTTCCGGTATATCCCGGTAAATTAGCCATATCGAATGATGGAAACACACTGTATACCTTTGATCAGGTTAAACGGGATCTCTACGTGTTAAACGCCGCGGATGCCTCAACGAAAAAAACATTTCCGGTAACTTCCACCAAATTAGTCTCCGGAGAGATTATAACTGATCCTGTTACCGGTATAGTTTATATCTGCGATTCCAAAGGGTACGCTATTAAAGCATTGGATGCAGGAGGAACAACGCTGACTTCTGTTATCACATTCCCCTCAATGGAACCGGTGGATCTGACAGCCGATGCCGCGTATCTCTACGTGGCAGCAGGTACCTCGGTGTATAAGTATGACAAAACTTCAAATGCTCTCATAAAGAAGATCAGCTTCCCGACTGTGGTAAAATCAGTACGTGTCATTTCATCAGATGATTTGCTGTATGTGGGGCTCGCTTCCTCGGTGGCATTGGTTGACGTAAAAACATTAAAGCTTCTCAAAGAAACAGACCTTTCAAGCTCCGGATTAGAGCTGATGATTGCTGGTCCGAACAAACGATAAAAGACACGGAAACGGTTATGAAAAAATTATGTAAAGCAGTTCTTTTCTTTTTTATCCTCTTGTACGGTAACTTTGGTTTTGCACAAACCGATCCGCTGCTGTATCAGCGTTGGAATATAATGGATATCAACAAAGTGCGAACCAAGTTCAACAATACCGGGTTGCTTTGCGATGGCAATGAACAAAATTTTTCACTTGCGCACCCACCCTGTTTTGAGTACCCGACAGGAAGCGGACTGAATTATGGAACCTCAATCGGTGTTGTTTTGGGCGCACCCGGGGGGCAAGATACGGGTGCGGTTGGTGGTGCAGATCCGGAAGACCTGGAATATTTGGATGGAACGATCGACGAAGGTTCCGCCGCGTTTTGGGATCCTGAACATTTTGCACCATATCCTGATTTTATCAACGGGTCCAAAGCAGCAATGAGCACTGATAAAACAACGTGGCCTACTGCCGGCGTCAACAAGGGCTGGCCGGCAACAATACCCGGTACTAACCAGCCATTACTGGTGGGTTCCGAAGGATGGCCCGGCATTGGTGCCAATGGCGAAAGAGTGGCGGACCAGGAAACGTATTCGGTTGTGTATTCCTTCCAGGGCAGGAAGACAGGAACTACTGACAGGCGTTTTCTGAAAACAAGTATGGAAATGCGGGGCATGGCATGGACCGGAGAGCTTTATCAGGATTTTATTGTATGGATGTTTGTCATACGGAATAATGGAACTGCACCAATTAAAGATATGCGTGCAGGAATTCACAGCGATTTCGGGTATCTGCCCATATTCAATTCACCCTCGCATACGGGCGATGACGACCGTCATTATTATGAACCACGTTATCAACTGGCCTGGGGCCGCGATAGTGACGGGTCCGAAATTGGGCCCAATGGTGAATCGCTGAATTCCGGAAAGCTTGCCTATACCGGAACAATGGCACTCTGTATGCCCGGTTCAACAAAAAGAGTTAAGACATACGATGCTTTCCATTTTTGGGTTGATGCTACCACAGCAAAAGGAAATGGCGCAAGCAAGGAACTTTATTTCCGGTATAATTTGGAGAACCTGAACGATCCAAAGGACAGCGACAAAGACGGCATTGATGATGATTTTGACGGAGACGGCGTTCCGGATACGCTTAACGGCGGGCCGGGATATTACCTGGCTTCAGGCGCTGACGGACTGCAGGTAATTGGGTCTGGACCTTTCACGCTTGCACCCGGACAATGTGATACACTCATTTTTGCAACTGTTTTTGGTATGACCAAAGATCAATTGTTCAAGACCGCCAATAATGTGAGCACGTTATATCACTCCGGATGGAAACCGGTGAAAGCCCCGGTTGCACCACGTGTTGAAGTTGTGCCACAGGACGGGAAAAACACTATCTATTGGAGCACCGAAAGCGAACGTGAAAAAAAGTTTGAAGGCTATAAAATATTTCGCTCTGCAGACAATGGCGTTACCTGGGGAGCAAACACGTATACCGATTTCTCGGGAACCACAAAGTATATTCCGCTTGCACAATATGACCGCATAGACAGCATTCAGGGCCATTATAAATCCATTTCGGACTTTGCATGGTTCAATCTGGGCAGTGAAACGGGATTGCCTATGCTCAAAGTTCTTAATGGTACTGAAGGCTGCAAATATTTTTCTTCAGGAGACACGGTTCGCGTTTATCTTGATAACGACAATGTGATAGACGGTCAGAAATACCGCTATTACATTGCAGCGTATGATACGGGTAACGGCATCACCGGTCCGTTGGAAAATACGGCAGCTTCAAATCCGGCAGTTGGAAGCAATACCGTTGAGGTGGTTCCCCATGCATCTGTCTCCAAGGCATCACTTGCCAAAGTGAGAGCGGTACCAAACCCCTATATAGTTGCCAGCGGGTGGGAGATTGGAAAGGAAAAACAAATTCAGTTCACGCATCTTCCTGCAACGGCGACCATAAAAATTTACAATCTCTCCGGAGAATTGATACGGACAATTCACCACGAAAGCAGCACGGCTCTTGCAGAGAGTATTGCATCGTGGGATCTGTTGAACGATAACCAGCAACTGGTGGCAGCAGGCTTATACTTCTTCTATGTGGATTCCCCTATTGGAACCGCACAGGGTAAATTTGTGGTAGTACAATGAGGTTGACTATGCATAACCGGATTGGATCGGGCATTCTTGCCTTGTTGCTGGTTCTTGGCTTATCACTGTCACACGCTGAAGGGAACAGGATAACCAACGGAGCATTAGCGTTTACGGTGTCGAATGATCTGCGTGTAGTCGTTTCGCGGATTGAGAATGGCAAAGATGTGTTCCTGTGCAATTCGCCGGCATTGTTCCATTTGAAAACGTCCACAGGAGACGTGCAGTTTCCGGCCGGCAAGGTTTCAATAAAACAACACAAGAATTCCCTTTCACTGGGAGCCTTGGATGCCTCCGGAAAAATATATGTGTCGGGCTCCATAATTGCAGACAGGAAATTCAATCAATCCTTGACTCTTTCGTTTGACGTAAAAAATATTTCGCAAGCAGAAATTACTCTGACCAAAGTTGAACTGATCCGTTTTGAGTTGAATGCACAAAACTTTGGCGCAGACAGTTCCTGGAAGTTTGAAACATTCCAGGGTGGGTCATACATCGCACGTCCCGATTGGGTATTCGCGTTGACCAAAGATTATGCGCGTGGAAACTTCATGGGAAACAACAACCCGGATTATGGCGGAGGCATTCCCGTTGTTGATCTCTGGGCCAGGAAACAAGGCATTGCCTTTGCATCGCTGGCACCAAGGCCGGAACAAATTTCGCTTCCTGTGCAAGTCACTCCATCGGGTCAGGTTGCATTTGCTCTCACCGATGAGCGGGCCGGTAAACTGGCCGCCGGAGCAGTGTTCCAGCCTGTTCCGATCGCCATTATTTTGCACAACGGTGATTTTTATAATCCGCTGCACGAGTATTCACTGATGATGCAAAGCAGAGGGTTCAGGATCAATCAAAGTGTTCCATCAGCCAGAGAAACTGAATGGTGTGCCTGGGGCTATGGAAGAGACTTTACCCTGGATCAAATCTATAAAGCTCTGCCAATGGCTGCCGCACTGAATTTCAAATGGGCAACATTGGATGATGGCTGGCAGGACGCTGATGGTGACTGGGGCCTGAGCAAAGAAAAATTCCCCAATGGCAACAGGGATTTTAAGGCATTGGTCGATTCGATGCATGCAAAGAAACTTAAAGCACGTCTCTGGTGGGTGCCTTTGACCGCAGGCGATTCAGCCTACAACGTTAAGGTATATCCCAACCGGATGAATGAATATGCCATGAAAGTGCAAAGCAAACTTGCCTTGGAACATCCCGATTGGTTTGTTCTGGACAAAGACGGCAACCGGTATCAGGTGGAGTGGTGGAACACCTATGTTCTGTGTCCGGCTCTGCCTGAAGTGCGTGAATATTACAAAAAGTTCCTGACGAAAGCGCTGAATGAATGGGGCTTCGATGGATTTAAAATTGACGGCCAAAATCTTAATGCAGTCCCGCCCTGTTATAATCCTGCACATCATCATGCAACGCCATATGAATCGTGCTATGCGATACCTGAATTTTTTAAGATGGTATATCAGACCGTAAATAAACTTCGTGATAACGCGGTTATCCAGATGTGCCCCTGCGGTTCAAATTTTTCATTTTACAACATACCCTGGACATCACAATTTGTTGCTTCCGATCCTTCAAGTTCCTGGCAGGTGCGTCACCGTGGAAAAACATTCCAGGCACTGGTCGGGAACAAAGTTCCTTTTGCCGGCGACCATGTTGAACTGACTAACAGGCAGTGGGATGTGGCATCGCAGAAGTCGCTGCCTTTCAAGAGTGAAGATTTTGCATCGACGGTAGCCGTTGGCGGGGTGATTGCCACAAAATTCACTGCTCCGGGAATAAAGCAAATGGATTCGACCGTTATGTTGACTCCCGACAAAGAAGCAATATGGAAGAACTGGATGAATGTGTATGACAAAGAACAACTGAGTTCCGGTGAATACGTAAATCTATATGATATAGCGTTTGATGTACCGGAAACCCATGTTATAAAGAAGGGGAATGTGCTATACTATTCGTTTTTTTCGGATAAACCATTTAACGGCAACGTTACACTGCGCGGGCTTGGCGGCAAAACATACAGTGTGGTTGATTATGCAAATGGCAAGAAGTATGGCGACGTCACGGGCAAAAACCCAAATATTTCTGTAGATTTCAGGGACTTTTTATTGTTAAAAGTGGTTGAAAAACCGTAAAGGACTATATTGATGAAACTCAGTTATCTGGCAGTTGTTTCGATTTTTTTGTTCATGAATGCGGCCTTTGCCCAGAGTCAGTTGGCGTTCACTCCTTCGGATGAGATTTTTCTTAATCCTGAACGTGGATTCTATACGGAACTCTCCTCATGGAATGAATTTGGTGCAATGACCGCGGGGCAGATGAATGATGCAAAAAAACTTAATCAGAGCCTGATACTTCGTCTGTATTATCTTCCGCAATGGACGGGCTCGCCTTTGTCGGCAACGTTTTTCACCATGTTTCAGAACGATATGCGGCTTTTGCGTCAATCCGGAATGAAATGCATTTTACGATTTGCCTACAGCAATAACATTGGTGTGGTTGATGCTCCCATGTCCATAGTGATGAATCATCTTGACCAGCTTGCACCGTACCTTCAGCAATACAGCGATGTGATAGCATTCCTGCAGGCCGGGTTTATCGGGGCCTGGGGCGAGTGGCATTCATCGACCAACAACCTTGACAATACGGCAAGCAGAAAACAAATACTCGAAAAACTGTTGAGCGTTTTACCGAAGGACAGAATGGTGCAGCTTCGCACGCCTTATTTCAAATACTCAATTTTCGGTGCGTATTCCCCAATAGCAGATTCGAATGCATTCAACCAAAGCAACTATTCGAGAACAGGACACCACAACGATTGTTTCCTTGCAGATGCGAGCGATATGGGCACCTATTCTGATACGACGTTTGAAAAGAGCTTTATCCATTTTGACGGACAATACGTTCCGGTAGGCGGTGAGACCTGCGGCCAGAGCATCTTTTCCGGTTGCGATAACTCGCTTTACCAGATGCGGCGGCTCCACTGGACCTACCTCAACAATCAGTATCACCCGACAGTGCTTTCCGGCTGGGCGGCAAACGGCTGCAAGACCGATATGCAAAAGAACCTGGGCTACCGGATTGAATTAATGGATGGGACGATCTCCACTATTTCCAAACCCGGGGGGACACTTTCACTAAACCTGCGTCTGCGCAATGTTGGCTATGCATCGCTCTTTAATCCACGCGATGTGGAACTGATTGCACGCAATGCAACTGACACCTTTTATGTAAAGCTCCCGGTAGATCCGCGGTATTGGCAGTCGGGAGATACCGCAACCCTCAGCGCCGAGGTTGGTATTCCGGCAAACTTCGTGAGCGGGGATTATGCATTGCTGTTGAACCTTCCGGACCAGAGCACAACACTGCATTATACACCGGCGTTCTCGGTGAGGTTGGCAAATACAAATGTATGGGAAGCCGCTACCGGGTATAATAACCTGGGCGCGAAAGTGAATGTTGATCCCGCGAACAGTTCGCCGACCTATGGCGGCACGCTATTTTTTTCCAGGCTTTCAAAACCAACAGATGTCCGGAATGAATATCAGTCGTTAACCTATAAGCTTGCTGTAAAGAATTATCCAAATCCGTTCAACAACGAAACGGTGATTGTCTATACGGTCAATGAGCCCGCGCTGGTAACGCTCAAGGTTTATAATGTTGTCGGTCAGGAACTGGGCACGCTGGTTAACGAGTTTCGCGAACGCGGAGATTACTCGGTGCATTTTGATTCCGCGTCGGTTCATGGAATGATGTCGAGCGGGATTTATTATTACACGTTGTCAACCCAGAAGTCGGTTGCATCGGGGAAAATGATCCTGTTAAAATAGTTTTCTCCTGCTCCTTCCGGAACTGTTGATACGCCTCATTGACAGACAAGAAGGGATGGAGCAGGTTTTTTTGAGAATGAAGTGCAGATGAAAAAAGCTGCACGTAACTGAATAATTAATTAATAGAGTTAAAGGTTAGAAATGTATCGGTTTAAGTTATTATTTCGCCGTTTAGTGGTCCTTTCATTGATGCTGTTCCTTGGTACAGTTTATGCACAGGAAGTTACTTTCCCCCGCGCATTTGCAATTGCAATTGATGATATCGGCTGGAATCAGGGAAGATCGCTTGGCAATGAGGGTGGCCCCTGGCGCGCCGGCGTGCGTCGTGATATGAACATTAAAGATTATATGCCAATTGTGGCAATTGCGAAAGCGGCCGGTGTAAGGTTGCAGGGACTTTTTGTTCTAAGCGAAATGGACAGGACTAACGTTTGTGCAAAGTATCCCACCATCACCAAACAAGGTGAGAAATTCGATAACTCGAAAAACGTGAACGATGAACAAATTCAAATAATGAACTACGTCAAGGACAACGCTGCCTATTTTGAGTTTGGACTGCATGGAGTTGGGCATGAACACTTCGAGAATGGTGTACGCACCCGCGCGGAGTGGTATGACACCGATCATCATAAACCCTGGCCGGAGCAGGACTCCCGCGATCATTTGAAATGTTTCATAGAGATAATGGCACAATACGGTTTCACCAAAGAGAACGGGCAATCATTCCCGGAAAGTTATGTGCCTTGCGCGTATGGCTATTGGTGGAATCCGGATGGCGCCTTCAGCACAGGCAAGTTGCTCAGCGAAGCCGGAGTGAAATATGGCAACACCCTGTTTGAGCAGGTTGCCGAATTGAAGCCGCCTATTGAATTTGGCGGTGGTTTTGATCATGGTCTGCTGATGATAAGCAGATATAATTATGGCAACGACTGGTACAAAGTTGGTGCACTTCCGGTTAGCCCGCTCTCCGAATACAAATCGGATATTATTGAAACCCATTGGCCAAATTTGCTGGCACAGGATTATTTTCTTCAGGATAAATTGAATGAGGACTGGGTAGCGTTCTTCAAGAACATACAGAAGGACAAAGATCATTACTTGGCCAAAAACACCGAGCAGCTATACTCGCAGTGGTTATATAATCACTATGCAAAAGCAATAATTACTGACAGGAAAGTTGTAATAGACAACACCAACATGCCACAGGTTGCGTATGACCGCGCGTTGTTGGGAAATATGGTGCTTAAGGTGAAGTTGAATGAGGGCATGCACGTATCCTCTGCAACGGTGAACGGGCAGGCAATCCCGGCATATTTTGAAGAAGCCGGATATGGATTTCTCTATTTGCCGGTTCTCCAGAAAAAACAATACACTGTTGAATTTGCCACCGGCAAAACACTTCCGGAACGTTTCGTGGACAATACCGGTACGTATAATGTTTACGACGTGAAGAGCAACAAAAAGGAATTTTCGTTTGATCTGAAGATGTATGGAACGCAGGATGTTCTGGTGAAATGTGAAAAACCATTAACAGTCAAGTCGGATAATCCGAACGTGAAAATTATCTCCCAGTCATATGATCAGGGAACATCAATGCTGAAGCTTGAAATATCCGGTCGGGATATGCAGGGCGAACGCGGCGTGGTTAAGCTGACATTCTGACACTGACACGCATTTAGGCCGGTATCACTTGCCCTCTCAACAGTCATATAGCTTGTGCCTTGGCCTGGCAGCAGAGATTCTAAAGGATACCGGCTTTGTTTTACAGATAAATTAACTGGGGATTTTGCTTCACATGCCTGGAAAATGAACCATTGCACACCATAAACATGAGTGTGCAAGCCGGCTCTGTTTACTATCATTTAACGTAAGAAACAAAATGAAAAGTTTAAAAGTTATCGTTTTCTCCCTTGCTTTCTTCCTGTTCTTATCTGTAAACACCTCTGCGCAAATATCCATTGACGGAAACTTCACCGATTGGGCTGACGTCCCGGCGCTGGCAACGGATGCTGCGGGTGACGGTAATGGCTCATGTGATTTTACAGCACTCTATGTTACCGATGATGCCAATTACGTGTACATCCGCGTCAGCCTTGCACCGGGGAGCGATGTTTCAGCTGCCGGAAAAACAATCAATCTGTTCGTATCAGTGGACCCGGATAATGAACCGGCGGCAATCAGCGGTCTTTCCTATGGATGGTGGTCAAACGGGTATGATTTTTTCTCGCAGATTTACCCTGACAATTGGGATTTCTTTAAGCATGTTGGAGCAAACACTTGGTGGAGCTGGGCTGCGACGGGCACACCGGGAATTATGGCCTGGAATGCAGGGCACAACGATGTTGAGGTCAGGCTGCCAAAGGCCGAGTTGAATAATCCGGATATTGCTGGGTTTTCTTCACAGGGAAAGATTGCTGTCTATGTGCAGGCATCAGACTATTCGGACGAAATTACGTCCAGCGGGGCTCATGGCGGTTTTATATATACGTTCAAGCCGGTCCAAACGAACGGGGTTATAAATATAACAATGATCCCTGAAGGTTATTATTCCACCGAGAAAGGGGTGCTGTCGGCCCCGGATACACTTAGGGCATATTTGGCAAGCGCAATCGCGCCGGATTTTGTTGCGGTCGATTCCTCGGATTTAATTATCGATTCGGTTACTTTTACAGGTTCGGCGACATTTACTCACGCATCAACCGGAGCCTACTATTTATATGTTGCAGGCAGGGCTGTGGTGCAGACCTGGAGTGCCAATGAAATAACCTATACATCCGGCGCTGCAGGCAGTTATGATTTTACCACGGCTGCGTCCCAGGCATACGGATCCAACATGGTGAAAAAAGGGACCAAATGGTGCCTGTATTCGGGTGACGTTGATCAAAGCAAGTTCGTTGACAATAATGATCTGCTCAGGATAGACAACGATGCCTTTAACTTTGTCCACCAATACACGGTTACTGATCTGGACGGGACAAAGTATGTGGACAATAATGATCTTTTAATCTGCGACAATAATGCATTTAATTTTGTCGGCTCGAAAAATCCAAGAACCGGTACCCGTTCCAAAAATATCGTGCTGCCGACAGATACTAAATAAGTCTTTAATTTCTTAATCTGCCTCTGGCCTCTGTCACAAGACTCATAGTGCTCTCTTGTGATGGAGGCTTTTTTTATGACGGTCATAAAATCCGAAAAAGGGCATTTCCACTATTGCCTATAATTATCTAAATTTACCCGGGAAATTATTGTGGAATGACAAATCTGAGATCGATAACATGTATGCTGCAGACGGCTCAAATCAACGCGTGAGGCACTATAATGCCAACGGTGATCTGGTTATGGATCACTATTATTTCGGCGGTTTTGAATATGAGTATAAAGATGATGCCTATCAATTGATCCAATTCCCCATGAGTGAAGGCCGGGTAGCGGATAATCATAATGATGAGACGTTCTCATATGAGTACCAGCTAAAGGACCACCTCGGTAATGTGCGTACAAGTTTTGTGTATGAAAACAGCGAGAGAATGATAAAGGAGGACAATTTTTATTATCCATTCGGACTCAGATCCCCGAGATTGGAAGCCTCTTCAGGTAACATGTACTTGTATAACGGTAAAGAACTTGAAAGGTTTAATGACCTGAACTGGTATGATTACGGTGCACGGTTCTATGATCCACAGCTGGGGAGATGGGGTGTTTTGGATCCTGCTGATTCTAAATATCGGGGCTTGAGCCCGTACAATTATAGTTTGAATAACCCTATTAATCTGATCGATCCCGATGGTAAGTTTGTTGTAAGTGGGGGGCAAGCCAAAAGATATACTGATGCACAGGCATATTTTTGTACAACGGTTGGAACATTTACTCCAAGTCTGGGAGAGTATGGGTGGATATTGGGATTTGTGTCAACAGTTGCCCGGGCTTTAATCGGTGATCCTGCATATAGTCCAGGGAAAATGGATTATGTATTATCAGGTGCCGGCGCTCTTTCAGGGGCGGCTGTCTCGAGCGGAAAAATTGGACTGAGTAATCCTGAATTAAGAATGTATAATACAACGGTTCAATCGCATACAGCAACATGGAATATTGCGACAGCAGTTACCAATGCCCAAGGTTTTATCAATATTAAGCAGGATGAAGATATATTTGCAAAAGCTGTGACAACAACTGTTGAATATGGTGGAGAAAGGTATATTCTTGCATCCTATCCTGAACCAACTGCACATAAGCAAAATATGTATGGCGAAAATGCGACTATTGTTAGTGAAAATCACTCACGTATAATTATGAATCCAGATCTGGCAGAAAGAATTAATCACGATAGTGGTAATCCAGATCAGTATTTTGCTGATCAGTTAAACCTTATTGGGTATGATGAATTTGGAGAGTCGTTTTACAACAAAGAAGCAGTTCCGAAAGAGAAATAAGATGAAAATAATTGAAAAAATTTCGAAAAAACAGTGGGGACTGATAATTCTTGTAAGTTTTTTTGCCTTTTTTTTGTTTCGTTACGCTTATCGTGAGCTAAACAGAACCTATTATAATTTTCATAAGTCATTAGATTTTAATTCTGTACTTTTTATTGAATCAGGATCAAGTGATGGGGCTTTTGCTGGGGACTTTGGCGATATTGTGATAATGGATTTGGGAAATGGGAAAAAGTATTATTTAAACAGCGACAGTGATTTTGACTATAATCCTGTTCTAAGTTCTGACAGGAAGGGAGTATTCTTTTATTCTAAGAGAACCGGGGATGGTTTTGCTCAAAAAATGGCAGGTGCAGGCGGTCCTTCTGAATTGTGCTATTTATCGTTAATAGACCGAAGCATTAAAATACTACCTGTTCTGAGTAACAGAAGTGACTTTAAAAGCTTTGGCATTATTAATTGTTTGACGTCCGTTCCTTCCGATACAGTGATAATATTTGGCTCATCAAGAGAAGTGCGTATTTACAGTATGAAAGATAAAACTGTGAAACGATATTGGGCAAAACCGAAAGATATGGACTTCGCTATCAAAGTTGGAGTTACACCAGATAGTAAGTACTTCTATATGAATTATTATAAGAAAGCAGCTCTTAAGGTTAAAAGTTTTATAACTGAATTGTGTGATACTACCAATTTACTTTCTTTTGAAAACTATGATTATAAAGATATTCATACAATCGGTTATAACAGTGCCTCGGGAGTATTCTATTTGAAATATGTCCGGACTGATTCCTTATATCACGATCTTCCGCTTGAGGTTTACAAATTTTTCCCGACCAGCAGGAAATTGGAACTCCTTTATCGGTTAGACAAGGATATTGAAAAAGGTTTTATTCCAGAATTTATGCAGGATGACACAACTATAATAGGGGGAATTGTAAAAAAAACTAAAATCTCCAGTAGAATTGTTGTTGTCTACGATAGAGTGAATGGAGTGATGAAAAAATTTGATGAAGATAATACAATGAGCAATACTTCATTTAGTTACTTTTGGAAATAACGGTTTTTATTCATAAAGGTATTTTCGTTAACATTTGGACTTATGTCAATACTTTACGTCATTGTATTGTTAAAATGTTGGCCTTTTTCAGTTGGGACGCTCCCTTCAATAAAAGGCGATTTATTTTCATTTAAAATGATCCTATTTAGGCTACATCTTCTTGTATGTTCTGCTAACTCGTTTATTGATCATTTCGCTGTTGTTAGGCGTCCTTGTAATTGTATCCTTCAATTATCCGCCCCATTTGGGTTAGGACAGGCAAGTTTGATATCAGCAGAGGTTTCATTTTTTGCTCTATATTCTTTTCTAATTATATTTATGAATGTTAAAAAAATCCGACTCCGGCTACATCCTCTCATCAGTGCTGCTCACCGGCTTCCTGATCATTTCGCTGCTGTTCGGCGTTTTCGTTGTGGTATTCTTCAATTTTCCACCACCTGAGGGTTCGGACAGGTCCGCCCTGCTGTGGTCGGACAGGCAAACTCGATATCAGGCGTTATAACAAGAAACGGATGGAACTGGCCTGCTGGTCCGCTGTGCAAAAGCATGTTGCCGAACGTGCAAAGGATATAAGCTTCGGCTCCTGCCTGCTGCAACAGAGAATTACTAATTTTCCTTGTATGGAATACAATGTGGTAGAGTATCTGTTGATAGCTTGACTTTTTTCAACTCCATATTATTGTTTACCCCTTTCAGGGAATAGTTCATTTGAGTTGTACATACCGTGGGTTTTACCGCACCCCCGGAGGGTCGGGTTCCACCCACGGTTATTAAATGTTGAGTCCCGTCGGGACAATAATAGAAATATTATATATAAGTCGAAAAAACATCTGGCTGCTAAGCCAAGGTTAGGACATGTGGCATTGGGAGGATTCAGAATAACAAATGGTCCGCCAGCGCCGTATAGAAAACTCGAAAAGAGCGTTTCCACTATTGCCTATAATTACCTAAGTTTACCGGTAAAAATAACGTGGGACGATGGAACGAAGATTGAAAACCTTTATGCAGCCGATGGCTCGAAAATGCAGGTAATGCACTACGCGAGTGACGGTGTGTTGGAGACCCAGCGCAGATATTTCGGCGGGTTTGAATATGAGCGGGTTTTAAACAACACGGCTGATACTCATCCCAGCAGAAGACGGATAGGCTGGATAGATCAGTTAACCCAATTCCCTATGAGTGAGGGGAGGGTAGTGTATAATAACGATGCTTTCTCCTATGAATACCAATTGAAAGACCATCTTGGGAACATACGTACGAGTTTTACCTGTGAGACTGGTGCACCTGTCCTTACGGAGGAGAATTACTATTATCCGTTTGGATTGAGCTTCCCCATAAAAAATGCGGCAATAACAAATCAGTATCTGTATAACGGAAAAGAACTGGAAAAGTTTAATGACCTGAATTGGTATGACTACGGTGCACGGTTCTATGATCCACAGCTGGGGAGATGGCATGTGGTGGATCCTGCCGGAGAATACCAGTCACCGTATATTTATTGTGGCAATAATCCAATTAATGCAACTGATCCGGATGGGTGTTTTGATGATTGGTACAAAGATGCAAATGGTGAAATGAAATTTGACCCTAATATTCATTCACAGGCTGATCTTTCGCATAATGGTAATTATTTGGGAAGCACATATATGGGGAGTACAGTAGATATTGGAAATTTTCATTATCGAAATGACGGCAGTATTCTAACTAATGATATTACGCTTGCATATAATTATGTAAAGGAAGCGGCTACTATAAATAGAAAGCAGATTGAGAAGAGAGCTTTCATAGGGCTAGATATTGCCATTATTCTCCCTTCCTATAGAAACGATGATTACAATGGTTATCATTACGGGTATCTTATAGAGGATGGCATATTCCAGGACCCTATATCAAAAGTCATTTTGAAAATTACTGAAGATATACATTCGCACAGCTGGAAAGATTTCAGTGTACCAAGTGGTTATAAATATACAAAAACTCATACTGCTACCGATTTGAGCACTAGTCGTCTCGAGGGCATAGCTGGTGTACTTTTATATGGCAATTCAGCTAGAATGTACCATGAGAATCGATCAGGCATACAAATGCTGTCTAAGCCTTTCGATTTTGATTATTTTATGGCGCATAGAAGTTTCTTGATTAATAGTCTTATGAATCAAATTGGCAAATAAGCTGAGCTTTAGAAAAATACACTACTTGTCAAAAAAGTATTATACTTTCTACAATTTAAGACAAATATAAAAACGAAGATGTGTAATTTTAATTAGATGATAACATGAAATATCTTAAAGTAAATATTTGCTCACTGGGGAAGAAAAATATAGTTTCCAACAGATTTTTAGTTGTTGGGTTACTTTTTTATTTTCTTATAAACCATGCATATGGCTCTGTTAAAATATATGACAAATTTCCTGATTCATTATCAACTAGTAAGCATTTAGCATCGATTTCCTCTAATTACTATATTGATGATGATTTACTGGGGGCATTCGCTACTTTCGTAAGTCAAAATGATTATGAAGCCGGGCGATATTATATTGCTATTGAAAGGGTCAAAAATAATTTGACATTTATTACTTTTATTTGTCAAATAAAAGACAATAATAGTAAAAAAATTAAAAGTTTATTAGAGTTAAATATTAAAGGGCATCAAATCGGTCTTATAACAGGAATAGAAAATTTTTTCTTGCCTTCAGAATCTATTGATGACCATTATTGTAGTGGAGACTTACAATGGGGAAAGGGAGATAGCTCTCATTCCGTAATAATGGAAGGATATAAATTTGATTCGTTGTTCACATATCTTTCTTTAAAGGAAATAGTAAACGATACAAGCGGAGCAATTATTGGGTATTGTGTTTTGGATAAAACTGGAGAAAGTGATTTTGAAGTGCTTCAATGGACAAAGGCTAATTCAGTTTATTGGCACGAGTATAATAGAGCCCCCGACAAATATTTAAATATTATCGAACTTACTCACCAAATCTTGACCAGTGAGAATTCCTGGCTAAAGAAGTATGCATTTCCCGATAAATAGCAAGAGGATAAATGCAATCATTAGGAGAAATTTCAGTTTATGGAAACATAGTAAAGGACCTTAAAAGGTATTTCCTCTATCGAATATAATTACCTAAGTTTACCGGTAAAAATAACGTGGGACGATGGAACGAAGATTGAAAACCTGTATGCAGCCGATGGCTCTAAAATGCAGGTAATGCACTACGCGAGTGACGGTGTGTTGGAGACCCAGCGCAGATATTTCGGCGGGTTTGAATATGAGCGGGTTCTGAACAACACGGCTGATACTCATCCCAGCAGAAGACGGATAGGCTGGATAGATCAGTTAACCCAATTCCCTATGAGTGAGGGGAGGGTAGTGTATAATAACGATGCTTTCTCCTATCAATACCAATTGAAAGACCACCTTGGGAACATACGTACGAGTTTTACCTGTGAAACAGGGGCACCCGTCCTTACGGAGGAGAATTACTATTATCCGTTTGGACTAAGCTTCCCCATAAAAAACGCGGCAATAACAAATCAGTATCTGTATAACGGGAAAGAGCTTGAGAACTTTAATCAGTTGAACTGGTATGATTACGGTGCACGTTTCTATGACCCGCAGTTGGGGAGATGGCCTGTGGTGGATCCAAAGGATCAATTTTTTTCACCCTATACGTATTGCGCAAATAATCCCATTAATGGAATTGATCCGGATGGAATGGGGGCAGAGCTTCCGGATTATGGGATAGATGCAAGTGGTTATATTACGTTATTCGGGCCTGGAGAAGATCATTTGGGTACAGATAGAATTTATGCAGATAGTTATAAATATCAAGAATTTTCATATATGGAATTCCCAACGGGCACATTAGACCATGTTTACTCAAAGACGATTACCGTTAATCATTCTCGATTAGGATTAATTACTACACAAGCCGATGGTTACGAAGTATCTTCATCTGCCCAAGCAACAATAATATTTGAATTTATTACAAAAAATTGTAATGCTGAATGGTCACTTACAAAAATTACTAAAGACGATAATCGTAAAAATGTATTAACGACAGGTCACAATCCGATAACTGAGATTGGAATAAAACCTATTTTCAAGGAATTGTACAAAGGCTGGACGATCGAAGAACATATTCATAACCATAATCTATATCCCCCATCACAATTATATCAAATCATGACTCCTTCACCTGGAGATATGGGATTTGCTAAAGGTTTTCCGGAGGCAAGTTATTTTATTTACACACCAGCTAATAATAAATACACTGGTTATTTTAGCGGTGGTGTTATATATGGAGCAAAGCGATAAAATGAGAATTGGAACCTACTTAACTTGTATATATTTCGTGACAGTTTCTATTTCATTTTTATCATTCGCGCAGTTTGGAATCTCTACTTCTGAATATTCTGTGTTAGAACTCAAGCATCCAGGACTAACCAAAATCTTAGATTCTGCAATTTCTACAGAGCTAAAAATTTCTTCAGTTTTAACTGAGCCTATTGGTCATATATACATATGCAAAATAAATAATGTTATTATGCTTGGACTGGGGTATTATTCTGGAGAACCGGACATTATAGATACCTCTTCAAGTATTTTTGGTTGTTTCCTTTATAAAAATTGGTTGTACTTTGTAATATTACAAGGGACAGATATAAACTTATGCTTATTAAACGAAATATTTGAAATTACTCCTCATAAAATGAAAATACAAAGAGCGAATAATAAAGAAAGAGAAAAGACTTCACCTTGGATATATATATATAATAAAGAGTTTTATAATGCCGAAGTTGACTAATTTTCAATAAGAAGTCCTGATTTTAAATTTATTAATACTGAGGCAGCATTACTGGAGAAACATGAAGGGGTTCATATGATGGGGGGAGATGAATATCCAGCTTTTGGTGCTACTTTAGCAGCCGGGTTGATGAAGACGTATGCATTTTTATCAGCATGTTCGTATAATAGCGCAACCAAAACTATGCCTAATGTTGATTATTTGACTTCAGGAATTGCAAATTCAAGTCATCGCTTTGATGTTATGATGATGATATTGGATTATGCAAAGAATGGAACTGGAGGCGAAAAAATAATTGATGAATATATAAAAGGAGGCCAGGAATAGTAGAAAAACCATAGTAAACAATCTTTTGTTTTTGATTGTAATATTAATGTTTTATAGTTGTTCAAAACCAACTATACAACCCTCTGTTGTCCATGTAAATTTTGCTGACCAGCCCTCACTGAATATTGCAGATAATTATTTTACTATCCCTTTCGCCGCTTCTGATAGCGGAATGATAGGCGCGGCAGAGTGGCGATTCGATTTAACTGGTAATTTTTTGACTCGCTATTGGCATCGGGTTTATGATAATATGAGTGAAGTCAGGGTAACATTGATATATCCACCTACAGATTGGCGTAGTCGTAGTTATCTATTCGGAATAAAATCTGGAAGAGCTTTTTATATATATTGGGAAAATGACCCATTCCCTCATAATCCAGAAAGAAAAAAACATCCATGGTATCCCTGCTATTCATCAGATTTAAACGAATTAACTGTAAAAATAGAAACTAATCTGCCTGAAGAAATAATCAAAAAATACTACCCCCGTATTTGGTGTGCGATTATCGTAAGGAGCCAAAATTCATAACAATTAAATCCGGTGATTTTTTCACGCAAATGATAAATATGAGTGTTGAAGTTAAGTAATATGAAAGATGCGGCGGCAGCCAACCGGTTTCTTTACAATGTAAAGGAAGTGGAGAGGTATCAGAAATTGAACTGGTATGATTACGGTGCACGGTTCTATGACCCGCAGTTGGGGCGCTGGATTGGGGTGGATCCATTATCTGACGAATATCTTGGGTTGAGTCCCTATAATTATTGTCTGGATGATCCAATTAACCTAATTGATCCGGATGGAATGGGACCCAACGAAAATATCTACGATCATGGGAATGTGCTAAAAGATATTATAGTTACACCAAATTTTTGGATTTCATTTTTTGAGGACTTGGTTTATTATACTAAAATGGGAATTATTATCAATGCAGCCCATATTTCCCCAAAGCTCAATCAGATAAAATAAAGTATACTTATTGTACTGTAGAGGGGACAGGTCTTGAATATATTGGTTTGGATAATCCGATAGGGACAGTAAAAGGGATTATTTCCTTAGGAAAACAAATAGGGAAGTTGTTTTCGGAGTTACCTCAACTAAGTGAAAAACTAAAATATGTTTTTGGAGAAGCGACTGGTACTTTAGAAAATATTAACAAGAGCAAAGGAAATTTGAAGTTATTAGAAAGAATTGGAATTGAGAACAGCGCAGAAGGAAGGACGACGATGAGACGATTTTTAGGTGAACAATTAAATAATATTGAAGCTATCCCTGCAAAAGATGGCAAAGTCGCACGAATTTCTCAGCTAATTGGTCCAGATGGAACTGTTAATGTTTGGACAATATGGAGAGAAAATAATCTTATAACAATTCATATTTTACCAACAAATGTTTTCCCAAAGTAATGAAAGAAATATTTAATAATAAATATATTGAACTTAGTTTTTTTAATACTGAAGCAGAGTGTCGCTTTTTTATAAAAGAATTAAACGTTAATCATATACTTCATCTTGAAGGTACGGATGGTCCTTTTACCGCTTGTATTGTGTTTTTTAATTCCTTCACAAACGAAAAACTGTTTATTATAACATTTAATACTTATGATGATGGTACTTTTATAAATATGCTACATTGGGGTTCATCTGATATTTTTGTATTACATACTGAGGCGTTTCTGTTTTTGATCAATGATAAACTTGAAGTACTTCATAAATCACGTACTTTTTTTAATGTATCCTTATCTATAACTAAAGGAAATAACTTGCTCGTCTTAGAAGAGACTGACATAATGCTCATAAAGCCTTCGGGTGAAATAATTTTGGATGAGGGTTTGCCAGATGTACTTGAATCTTGGAGCATTTCGGATAACATTCTTAAAATAGTTACCAGTAAAGGCGAAAAATCCTGCATTATTTATTAAAAAATTGTTGGTTAATGATCTTCATTATACCGGTTACGATGACAAACCGTTAACCGACAATTTGCCTTCAGCCAATAAATTGCTCAAAGTAACTGACAACGTCCCGGCAAAATCGAACAGTTATTATTTCAGCAACAATGGTAACCAGGATGTTTCTTATGTTTATGACGGAAACGGTAATCTTATACGGGATGAGAATAAAAAAGTTTCAAAGATATCGTATAATTACTTAAATTTACCTGATACCATTCAATGGAATGACGGCTCGCGGATAGAATATGTTTATGCTGCTAACGGCTCTAAAGTCTTAGCTAGGTATATAAATAGTGATGGTAGAATGAATAACCTGCATTATTACTTCAGCGGTGTGGAATATGAAGCTCCTGATGATGAAAGCGTACCTGCGATTACCCAGTTCCCGTTTTCAGAAGGGCGTATGGTACCGGCAGGAACCGGGTTTGTTCCTGAGTATTTCATGAAAGATCACCTTGGCAACATCAGGCTCAGTTTCCAGGTATCAAATGAAGGCGATTATGCTCTCATGCAGGAGAATTACTACTATCCATTTGGCCTGCGAGTTCCCCTTAAAATCGATGCCGCCGATAATAAATACCTCTATAATGGTAAGGAATTGGAAAACTTTAATCAGTTGAACTGGTATGATTACGGAGGTCGTTTTTATGATTCTCAGCTTGGACGATGGCATTCTGTTGATCCCAACGCGTACAAATATTTTTCTGTTAGTCCTTACTCGTATTGTTTTAATAGTCCAATTGATTGCATCGATCCAGACGGAAAAGATATATACGTGCTGTTCGCGAAGTGGGGCGCTCATGGGTTTGGACACATGGCAGTTATTATTGGAAATGAAACTGATGGGTATACATATTATTCGAAAGATGGAACTTCGAATTGGAGCCAACTTTTTGGACCATCGATACCTGATATGAAAAACGCCTCCCCAGGAGAATTTGGCAGCGTATCAGCTTTTATCCGAAGTATTAATAAAGGTAAAGAACACCCTTACACCGGTGAGTTAAAAATACAAACAAGTAAAGTTCAGGATGATATAATGAAGCAAAAGGCTCTGGAGCAAACGAAAGAATTTTATGACGTAATTTCTAATTCATGTCAACATACACCAATTCGTGCTTTGCAGTCAATTGGAAAATATGCCGGAGAGTATCTTTCCAATATTAATCCTCCATTTAGCCCCCAATGGATAAATAGTGCTATACCTTTTGATACATGGGGGTTTCTTACCAGATATTATAGTCAAAACCCAAGTATTGGGGTTGATTTTTCTGGTATTACGTACAAGTTCCCTGATCCTGCTCCGTAAATCATTATTAATATATCTGTATAAAATTAAGATAAATTTGTAATTTCTTTAAAAGTATGTCCAAATCAAGGTTCATTTATTATGTGGCTATTAACTCCTAAAATGAAAAAAAAATTAATCATAATTACTATTGCTATGTTCTTGATTTTATTTTTTTTCATATTTGTTCTATGTTTCGCCCGGACTATGAATGATTCTCCGGAGATAAACACGATGAATGAAGCGAAGCATCGCGGGGTATTTTTAGCAGAATACAAAGCTTTTCCTAGCGAATTTTATCTGTCGGGTCAAAGATTTGTGTTCTATAATATCTGGACTGAGCGGGCATGGAATTTGGAAGGCCCATGCAGGTGTAAATTGGTATTTAAAAACCCTTACCAAAGCCCGTATCATTTTAATATGTATTTAAGTGAAAGTTTTTACTGGTATATGCGCAGTTCCCCTCCTAGATACATAGTGCATATTCCGTTTGACAGTATTGGGTTAGATGGAACATGTGCAATTCAGGATAGCGGACAAATTCATCGTCGATATGTTTATAAGTTACCTCCCGATACATTAGTTGTCTCTGTAGATTCAGTAATCTCCGCTCGTGACTCAAGTTATAAAAATTTGCTCAAAGTATTGTTTGTTAAGGTAAAATAAAACAAAAATTTATATTGATATTTAAATTCTTATAACACTCTCGATGGAGTCGGACAGGCAATCTGAATATCAAACGCTTCAGATTATTTATAACATTTTTCTACAAATTATAGTACAAAATGTCAAAAAACTCCGACTCCGGTTACATCCTCTCCTCGGTGCTGCTCACCGGCTTTCTGATCATTTCGCTGCTGTTCGGCGTTTTCGTTGTGGTATTCTTCAATTTCAAACTAGATATCAGGCGCTATAACAAGAAACGGATGGAACTGGCCTGCTGGTCCGCCGTGCAAAAGCATGTTGCGGAACATGCAAAGGATATAAGCTCCGGCTCCTGCCTGATGCCACTGGATTCATGCAATGTAAAGGTGTCCTATGAAATGAAGGGGCTGTTTTATCTCGTATCCGCGGAAACAAAAAAGTATCAGGATTCTGCCAAAGTCGTTTTCCTCATGAACCGCTCGATTACTCCGGAATTTGAAAATGCGCTTGTGCTATCAAGGCCCAACATCACCCCCTCTGTTGCCGGAGAAACAAGGATCACCGGTGATATTCTCATGTCCAATAATCGCATTGCACGGGGCTCCGTCTATGGCATCAGGAATGCGCCCGAAAACTATCTCTCCGGCACCATCAAAAAAAACACAGAAATAAAGGTAAAGCTGTTTCGGGATACCCTGGTTCGCAGGATTTTTGGTATGATTCCGGATTCCACATTTTACCGGTATGAAGGCTCACTCTCCTTATCAACCAAAGATATGGACACGCTGCACAATGTGTGTGTAACCGGTGACTTGTCCATCAACGGGCAGTCAGCGGGTAAGGGAAATCTAACCAATGTCCGTATAATCGCACGGGGCAAATTGGTAATTCCCGACGGCACCATCATGAACCGTGAACTTGAGATACACTGCGATTCGGCGGAAATAGGGAGGAGTGCAAAGATTGAAAACCTTATGATAGCTGCAACCGGTAATATTAAGGTTGCGCCCGATTCACGGTTTCAATCCGTGCAGCTTTTTTCCCAGCGCGGAATAGACTGCGACCGCGCGGTGTTCAATTTCCCATCCGTTCTCTGCTCATGGGTGGACACGTTGAAAGGCAGTTACAGGAATCAAATCCGGCTTACGAATACCGTGCTTAACGGCAGCGTCATGCTGGTGTGCTCAGTTACCGGTTTGAGCAGTAACCAAAGCAAAATCATTGTCGATGAAAAAAGCACGGTGCAGGGCATTGTCTATTCTGAAAACAACGCCGAGATACACGGGCGCATCCTGGGCTCGGTTTATGTTTTTAACCTCTGGTATTACCAACAGCCCACCGAGTACCAGAACTGGCTTATCAATCTGAGCATCGACCGGACCAAACTGCATCCGGCGTTCCTTCTGCCCGTTGGTCTGGCGGAGGAAGGCAAATATAAAACCGTGGGGATGACATGGGTATATTGAAACGGGAAGAGGGCGTCACCATAATTGAGTCGCTGGTCAGTATTGTAATACTGGGAGTGATTGTTATGCTCACCGTATTCGTCATTCGGGGTCTGTTCACTCATCCACGGGCCCTGCTGCAGGGGGAGGCGTGCAGGCTTGCCTCACAGGAGATAGATTATTCACTGAAGTATAAACCCGCAGCCGATACATCCTATAAAAACGCAAAGGGCAATCTGTTGCTTACCCGGAAGGTCAGCGCGTCCGGCGGACTCATCCGTATAGACGTGAAGGTGACGTATACCGGGAACGGGGAAGAGGTTGCTGCATTGGGGGTGTATGACTACCGTTAAGCTTCGCGGAGAAGAAGGATTCACCCTGATGGAATTGCTGGTAAGCATCAATCTGTCGTTCATCGTTTTCGCGGTAATGCTTTCCACCTATTTGCTCACCTATAAACTGATATTCAGTACCATGCGTAAAATAGAGGAGAAGGAAACGCTGGTCAGCATTATGCAGCATATCGACCAGTCAATCAAACAGCGGCAGGGCTTCACCGTCGCTACCATCAGCAACGGCACTGTGCTCTTTCTTTTTGATTGGAAGGATACCGTTTATGTTACAACCAAATGCGTCAATATGAGCAATTATCTCACATCCTGCGATTTGGATAGGGTGATCCTGCAGATCAAACCGAAAGAGGAAGAGCTGCTTACCTTGGCCGGAGAAGATCCTGAGAATAAACCAAAAGTCGTTCCCCGACTTAACGAATATACCGGTGCAGAACTCGATTATATCCGGCTGTTGGTCTGGCAACGTGAAAGGCCGTATGAGTTTATGTTCTATCCCAGTGCAACCGCAGCGCAACAGTTTATTAATGTTACGCCGCGGGAATGAATAAATATCCGGGTTTGCTTTTTAATAAATACCGGGATGGTATAAACCTTTTTCCCAAGGTGAGTTTACCAATAGTTTATTTGCCGCTTCCTTAAAACAGGCATCCCAGCCGCTGCGGGAAAGTCCCCATAAGGAGATTGAGTATGAGGTACGTTGAAATCCATAGGTGATCCATTTTTCGGCTTTGTAGTCATAAATAATAAAACCGAATACACCATTCAGTGTAGAGTAACCTCCGCCACCGCCAACAAACATTCCCGGAGTAGTAAATGAACCGCCGGGTGTGGAAATGGTCTGACCTGCCATAAAATGTCCGCCACTTGGGTTGGAAATATTTCTGCCAAAGGTGAGTGAGGTTATTATTGCAACGATATCAGGCGATTTACCTTTCGAAATGAGCCACTCTTTTTTTGGACGATAAAAATGGAAGGGGACTTTATCTTTACCCAGAAAAAACTGCCCAAAGACGAGGTTGGCAGTGTCGCGCGCTGAAATAGTTAATGTTGCATCTGTTTCCAATTCACAGTTTCCGCGTTCCCTCAGTATTTCACTTAGATTTTTTATTACACCTGCATAAAAAACCGAGCGTACAACTGCCCGCGGTTCCCTTATTTCATCGGGGAAATCGTCTTCCACATCGCTATTGTTGTAAACAAACACTGAATCCAGCACAGGTGCAATTAATAGCAGTGTTCTTCCTTCAACCTGTTCGGGCGAATAATTATTGCTTTCAACCGGGAGACCAGAAGAACAGCCGGTTAATAATGGCAAAAACGTGAGGAGCCAGAGGTATTGTTTCATGAAATCGATCCCTTATTTTTACAGTATAGACTAGTTTGTGAGCTCTTAAAAGCTAAAAATCCCGCATAAATATTAAGGATTTTCGGTTTAAGATTCAATTGTCATTTAAAACACGAAAGCCCGAATATTGCTATTCGGGCCTTCTTTGGCTGCTCCGCCAGGGTTCGAACCTGGAGACTTCTGATTCAGAGCAATCGGGAGTAAACTTCACTCCATTTTTAAAACCATCGAATTTATTTTATCTTCGAATATTTTTGCAATCTTCTGCCCGCGTTGTATCCCGTTTTACCCTTGATGGGACATTTTTGCGCACCGAATTATCCAATATGTTAATGAACATTATCCGCGTTGAAGTGCTGGTAACTTCATGTACCGTGCAGCGCGAATGTAAAAAACAATTTGTTTATGAAGTAATTCTGCACTTTTATTGTTATAATATAATGAAATCAAAAGCGCTTTTCAAGTCCTATTTATGCGGTCGAAACAGTTCTACGGGTAAATGGGTAAACTCATAAACCGTTTTAGGCTTAGTGCTAATATTTATAGTTAAATGTTCTTTTCCCTTTCACCCCCGTACTCTCATAGCCTTTTATTTTGTCCTTTTACCCGTATAATCAAAAAAATAATTTACTAAAATTGGAAAGTACCATTGCCCTGAAATGTATCTTCTTCATTCATACCAGTCAACTCTGATTCCTGTTCAGAGATTTCCTGCTCCTTTTTCAGAATTATAAAATAGTATTGCTTGTTTGATTTTCGCTCAACAAGGACGTAGTCGTAAATTTGACAATAATACTTTATCCACCTGGTGAATGTATTTTGCCTGAGTTTGCCGGTTGTTTTAAAATCCTCGTATTCGTTTAGAAATTCTTCATAAATATCTTTACGGTTGTATTCGCATCCAAAGGACAAGTCGGTCATAAAATCTGCAAATTCGCTGCAGGTTTCATCGATCAGGTTTTTCATTTTTAAGTTTACATGGTTATAGCGTTGCAGTCCATACTGTAAATAGATCCTGCAACACTCCATCATTAGCATATAAAAAGCATTCCATTCCGTTTCATCCCAGTCAGCGAAAAATAAGTGCCCAAATTCATCCACCGGCTTATGGTTCTTGTTATAATGATCAGAGAACTCAATCACAAATTGCCGGTCCAATGAGGAATCATCTTTGCCGCTGATACTGAAGTTGGAGGTGATCACAAATTTTGGGCTGTCCTCATAAGGTATAAAAAATTCATTTTTATTCTTTTTCTCAATGGTAAGTCCTTCAGCAAGCATCGAAAACATCCGTTGGAAGGGGAACCGCTTGCTTACTTCATCCATCCAGATCAATTGTGTATCGGGATTTACCGACTGGAAAGGAAATGCCTTATCCATACTGTGATTCTGCATATCGAGTTTAAGTGTACTCTTCAGCTTCATGAGTGCATGGACGATCAACCCCTTGCCTGACCGGCCAAAGGCATCATCGCTTAGTTTCTCATCGGTAAATATCACCGCCTTGGTTACAGACGGATCTTTATAGCCGTGCAGCAGGTATCCTATTGCTGATTTTAGTGCATTGATCCTGTTCGCATCCTGGTCGCATACGTTTTCAATAACCCTGGCAAATTCACTGACAGTATTACTTATCCTGATTTCATGATCTATCAGCTGACCCCTCCAGATATAGCGGCTTAGTTCTGAATAATTGTGCGCATTTAAACCGTTTGTACCTGCTTCCACAAATACATTCCGAAAGTAAAAATATGCCTTGTCTTTCAGGTCTCTCTGAAATAAGGGCTTAATTGTTGGCAAAAACTCCAACTGGGCCGAACTGAACAGGGATGCCGCCTGCCGGATGACCGCCCGCTTAATTGCTGATTTATTCTTTCCGGGTGCAATGTTTTCAATATAGGCCATTACGAAATCCTTTATTTCAATGATCAGTATCTCGTTCAGTATCCTGTTTTCTGTTCTGATATAGATACATTCTTTCCCAAGAACCATTTTCGCAAATCCGTTACCGGCGAGCAATTCAATAAGCCGGTCAGGTAATATTTTAACTTTATCTCCATTCAGGAACCAAAACTCACTATGCTGGTATATGAATCCATACCGTTTCGCAATTTCAAAATAGGTACCCAGGGTGATCTTCCCCTTATACCCGCCGACGAATTCATCAAATTTAGAATTTATGGTGTGCGGTGTATCTGTATACTTCGGGTTATTTTGGCTTAACAGTTCAAAATAGGGACGCCCGTCTTCTCCGAGGGATGCAAGCGCAAAACCCAGCCGCATCCAGTCTTCATAGTTATCTATTTTCCCGGCCATCATTTCAGTTGCCCTCTGAAGGTTGTCCTGTTGCTGCCGGGTAAGGTCGCTGTTTTGATAGCTGTTCCCGGATGTTCCGGTTGTTTTCGGTTCTTCCTTATTCTCATCAGGCAGAATGAACTGATTACGGAGTGCCTTCAGCAGGTTCGATACCTTTATTTCACGCGGGGCAGATTCTGGCAGCCTGTTCTCGCGAGTATTTACAAATTCATAATAGTTACCACTTTTATGTCTCGAGTGGGGGAGTATAAGCAGGCATCCTTTCCATCGGATTTCAATATGATCACAACTTCCACTGTTTTTCGGTTTAAGTGCATATACTGTTTTTTGCCCTCCGGGCAGCGCGGTCAACTGACTATCGTCTCCGGCGTAGAAATAAATATGGTTCCCTGCGCAGCTTCCGCTCCGTATGTTCCAGCTATATTCCGCAGGCAGCCCAAGATCGTAGAGAAGTTTCTTTAGCAGTTCTGGATCGGTTATATTATCTATGTCAAGAGCGTGCAGATCATTCTTCCCGAGGATGACGGCAAGCCCGTCTGTGCCGCTGTTCCATGAAAAGTTTTCCAGAACCTGTTGATCTATTTGCTTATCAATATACTGTCGCCAGGTAACAAGCGGTGCTTTGCCCCGCATTGGTAGAACCTCAAAACCAAAACGGCGTTGATAGTGCTCCGCTAGCTCTCTGAAATTTTGCATGTTAAGTCCGCTCCGGATTCAAATCTGTATGTTCTTCACCGGGTGCAATATTCTCACTTCGCCTGGGAGAGGAGGGCCCATTACCGGATGGTTCTGAATTGCTGTTTATTGGGAGTATAATGGCTTCTTGCTTTGGCTCCTGAATAGCGTCAAACACCTTCATTGCATCGCGCAATGACACTATATTCACATGTGAATATATTTCTGTGGTTGTTATTGAACTGTGCCCCAGAAGCTCTCTTACAAGATAAAGCGAGGTTCCCTTTTGAACGAGGTTCGAGGCAAAGGAATGACGTAGCGAATGAAAATGAATAGCTGGACTTAGTTTTGCATCCTTGCAGGCTCGCTTGAAACTTTTCGAAATGAAGTCTGCTGAATAGGGGGTTCTGTCTTCTTTTGCGAATACATATTCATCCCTGGAGGATATTATTTCGCGCTGATCTGCTTTCCTACTCAGTAGTTCAAATAGCTCTTTGCAAACTGGTATTTTCCGTTGTTTCCGTGTCTTGGTCGTAAAACGTTCGCTCCCTACGGTAATGAGTCTTTCTGGCAAATCTACATTGTCCCAACTGAGGTTTCGGATCTCGCCAAGCCGGCACCCGGTAAAAAATGCAAAAGTAACTACGTCCCATATTCCGCTATGAGGAATGTGCTTCCTTACTTCTTCCAGCTCTTCGTGCGTTATATATGCCGGTGCGGTCTCTTGCCTCTTTGGCAATTTGACCTTAACGAACGGGTTCTTCTCCAGATATTCCCAATCGATAGCCTTGTTGAACATTGCCTTAATGTTGCGGAAGTAAACACGGTATCCTTTTGCCACATGTTTCTGCAGGTAGACCAGCAGCGCTTCCGCTTCCCGGAGTCTGATGTTCCTTAGCTGCATTGCATCTCCAAAATAGTTCATCAGATGCCAGTTGCCGCTTTTTACCGAAAGAGCGTATCCGTTTGAATGGTTTGCTCCCACAAATCGCTCATATTCATCTACCAATGAACGAAGGCTCATTTCACGCTTTCCTGCCTCGTGATAAACAGAGTTTACAGGTACGACTGCCGGAAATTCGGTTAAAGCGCGTTTGGTTCGTTCGCTCCCGGCGTTTTCCTGCAACATGCGTTCCATCATCCCGTAAAGCAGTTCCAGTTGATCGTGCCTCAGGCCATTTAGGCGTTCTGCTTCCATACCCAAGGCTTTCTATTGATCAACGTATTTTTTTATGAACGATTCAATATCTTGTATGAACCGATCATGCAGGTTCGTTATCCGGCAAAGTACTTCGAAGTGATATTGCGCGGTTTTCAGAAAATCCAAGTCTGGATTCTGAAGTGCCATATAGGAGCGAATCGTATTTTTAAGAGTTTCAATTCTCTGGTGCAGGTCATGCAGGTTATACGATTCGGCTGTCGCTGCCAGAAGAATTTCTTTTTCAAGTGTGTTCATTTTTGATTCCATGCAATTTAGTTTTACATGTTCAAAAATGATTTGTTTATGAAAGGAAAAGAATACTGAGTGTTATGAGATGTGTCACGAGTTGCAAGTCGTGATGCTCGTGATACTTTTACTATGTTTAATTAAAACATACAGCCGGGTTACCTTTTATTGCTTTAATAGCCCGGTCCAGTAATTTGGCGCTTTTGGGGTTTGCCCTTTGTGCACTTGTTTGCAGAGTATTTGCGGTCATTGTCCGCCCCTCTTTGTTCCTGAAGATCAGCGATGTTTTAGCCCAAATATCCTTCTCGCCAAGTGCTTTCCCCGGGCCCTGCGTTAACTTTCCTATCGTGTAACTCAATTCACTCATACTGCCTTTCCATTCCAGCATCTCAGGCTCTTGCACACAATAGGAGTTTCCGTTTTTGTCGTAAAAGTGCGACTGGAATTTCGAAAAATCCATTTCATCAAGCATTCCAAGGTCTACTAAGCTGGTAAATAATAATTCGATTTTTTCGGCTTCCAGTAACCACAGGTATTTATTTTTCAAAGTTGTTTTGACAACGCTTGGTCTATCTGCTTTTTCGTTGGAAAAGTTATAAGAATTATTGTCGGCTTGAATTTTTTTTTGTAACCGCAGGCTTGACTTAAGCATCGTCATTAAATTTTCAATTTGTTTAACAAACAGAGTCTCTTCACAGTTCATTGATTGTATAACTTTTTCGTCCAAAAGATCGCGTATCGAACATTTTCTTGGTATATCTCCATCGTCAAAGGTATACATATAACCTGTTATATTGCGTTTCCCGCGTTCGTTTATGAGTTGCCTCATGGCCCTGCCTTCCAGAAACTGCTTTATACTGTACCGGAGTGAACTCAGGAATTCTATACTCTCTATGATAGTGGGGAAATGCAATGTGGTTTGTTCTATTTCGTCAAATCTTTTGAAGTCTTTCACGCTAAATTGTCCGAAAGCTGCTGATCCGTTTACAAATCCTTTTTCCTCGAATGGATACGGGGGCTTTTGCTTTTTGGTTTGCATGCTGGTTAGCTTATGTAATGCTCTTTACTGTTGCATCAGTTAACGGTGTATTGGTCTCTTGCAGATTCTCTTCCGTACCGGTTGTTCCCAAAGACAATGAAGTTTCTTCTGAATAAACAGGTACGTGCTTTTTATCAGTGCTCTTCTTCTTTTTTTCTTGTACCCTTGGCTTTTCGGGGTAAAATTCCCATAATCCATAAAATTTTTCCTTTCCCCTTGGTACCGGACAGTAATCTTCTCTGCTTTTACTCAGGCTTATAGCCAAATATTTGAATTTATTCTCTCCCCAGGTCTCCGGAAAATCAAATCCGCCTTCTTGCAGGCCTGCATAAATTTCTTTGGCATTGCAGGCTGTTCCTTTTCTCCTAAGCAGGTCTTTCACCGCTGCGGCCAATCCCTTTCCGTAATATTCGTCTGCTTTCAAACTGGCTGTTACTGTATTTGCCGGGGTGTCATCTTCCGGGTATAACGGCGATTCGTTATTCACTGCCCTTAACTGGTTAATTGCTTTCTTTAGGGTATTCACTCGTTGCATCATTGCTCCAAGCTCTATTTGAGCTTCCTCAATTGCCCTGTTGATAGCTTCTGACATTGTGTATTTCCTTATTTATAAAAATATCAATAAAAAATTAAATAGGTGAGACTAAATTTCCAAGCTAAATCTTTAATAAACGTCATTAAAAACTTAAGCAATGTTTTGCGCCTTTCAAAAACGTCAAATAATGTCAACAAAAATGCACAAAATGGCACTTTTCTTAACTAATGCATAGTTATCAGCACTCGCCAAATTTATTAAAATGGTAATAAAGTATGTTAAATGAGAATAAATAAGAATAAACCGGAATATTTCAGAATTTTTTCCACAGATTTAAATATCGCCCATAGGTCAATGCCCAGGCAGTTCATAGATTTTTTTTACCTCACGCCTGTTACCATAAATTTGGGCCTTTGCAATATCCTGCGCGCAGCGTTTGATCTCCTAAGAATTTTTAACCATAAATCAAGTAACTGAACTGCTTCATCTTGGTTAATTCTCTCCCATCGCCTTTTGCAGGTTGGAGTGCAATAGACTAAAGAAATTTTTCGCCCAGATACAATTTTTGGGGTGGGGATATTAATCTTATAACGACTGACAAATGTTATTGTGCTAACGCCTGGAAACCCTGGATATTATACATGACAAACACTGAATACATCTCCGGTTAGTTGCAGTGCCAGAATCGCAGATGCTTCAATTGTCTGTCTCTCTGCCAGTAAAAACAGTAACATATTGTTAAATGTGTTACTGTTTTTAAATTTCTGCTGGCTTGAACTTCTCATACAACGTTAATCATCTTTCTTGCAGACAATCCACGCATCACAAGACTCCTCTGTCTTTCACATTCGTATATCAGTTCGGCTTTTATTGCCTGCAAAACATTGCAAATATAGTTGCAAGGCTGAGTCAATTCATGGCAATTATTAGTAATTGGATGGTTTTTTACTCCGAGTTATTATCAACGATTAAATAAATTATATGGCTTGGTGACGCCGGAAATATTTTCAGTTCTTGTTTACTACAAGTCCTGCCAACATTGGAGTCAATATGACCCGCAACAAAGAACGTAACGAGTTTCAGTTCTTGTTTACTACAAGTCATTGCCAACTTTTGTACGGTCAGAAAAGTGCCAACCAAAAGCGTTTCAGTTCTTGTTTACTACAAGTCATTGCCAACATAATTCAAAAATAGATTGGTATGCTGGCACTCAACGTTTCAGTTCTTGTTTACTACAAGTCCTTGCCAACAGGGCCATCGCGACACGAAGGGATGTGTCGTCAGTTTCAGTTCTTGTTTACTACAAGTCATTGCCAACTTCTGCCATAGGTATTAAAATATGGCAATCAAGAAAGGTTTCAGTTCTTGTTTACTACAAGTCATTGCCAACAAGGAGATCAACGGTTTCTTCAAAGATATCGTGAAGTTTCAGTTCTTGTATACTACAAGTCCTTGCCAACCCAACAAAAACGCAAAAATACAAAAGCGTATTTAGAAGTTTCAGTTCTTGTTTACTACAAGTCCTTGCCAACTCATTTTCTCCGTCAATACGGGATTATAGCTGAAGGTTTCAGTTCTTGTTTACTACAAGTCCTTGCCAACTCCAGTTGAAGGAAGAGTAAAAGTTATGTCTAGTAGAGTTTCAGTTCTTGTTTACTACAAGTCATTGCCAACTCCAAAAGTGGGCAGAAAATCGTGACCTGCCTACAAATGTTTCAGTTCTTGTTTACTACAAGTCATTGCCAACTAAGAACACCACCCCCCCCCTGCCGCTTCAACACCAGAGTTTCAGTTCTTGTTTACTACAAGTCATTGCCAACACTAAAAGAAGGGTTGCAAGTATATCTATCGAGAGGTTTCAGTTCTTGTTTACTACAAGTCATTGCCAACTTGGACAAAGGTCCTATAAATACGAAACCAAAGTTGTTTCAGTTCTTGTTTACTACAAGTCATTGCCAACCTTTAATAATGATCCAAAAAGATCGGGATTAAAGTTTCAGTTCTTGTTTACTACAAGTCATTGCCAACGAGAAAGGTGAAATAGCCGGTGCACCTGCAGCTCAGGTTTCAGTTCTTGTTTACTACAAGTCCTTGCCAACTCCAAAAGTGGGCAGAAAATCGTGACCTGCCTACAAATGTTTCAGTTCTTGTTTACTACAAGTCATTGCCAACTAAGAACACCACCCCCCCTGCCGCTTCAACACCAGAGTTTCAGTTCTTGTTTACTACAAGTCATTGCCAACGAGGTGAATTATGACTTGTGGCGGGAGTATTTACTTCAGTTTCAGTTCTTGTTTACTACAAGTCATTGCCAACAAACGTTACCGGAGCCTTATAAATCACAGATTAAAGTTTCAGTTCTTGTTTACTACAAGTCATTGCCAACTTGATACGCCGGTTAATGAAAAAGTTATCCTTCAGAGTTTCAGTTCTTGTTTACTACAAGTCATTGCCAACGCGGCATCAGCGGGTAAAAAATATCCCGATTCATACAAGTTTCAGTTCTTGTTTACTACAAGTCATTGCCAACAGATGTACACAATGCCGGCCTTACGATTCGATTCGAGTTTCAGTTCTTGTTTACTACAAGTCATTGCCAACCTTTGTAAACAAAAAAGGAAAGTTCGTATGAAAAGTTTTCAGTTCTTGTTTACTACAAGTCCTTGCCAACATCATGGCTCACGCCAGCCAAAATCCTTCCAGAAGTTTCAGTTCTTGTTTACTACAAGTCATTGCCAACCCATAATTCCTTATAAAAAAATAGGATAAAAGAGTTTCAGTTCTTGTTTACTACAAGTCCTTGCCAACCGGGAGAACCGGAAAAGAGGGTGACTTCGACTATGAAGTTTCAGTTCTTGTTTACTACAAGTCCTTGCCAACGGCGACCCTGTCACCATGGTGGCCACGAATCGTAGTTTCAGTTCTTGTTTACTACAAGTCATTGCCAACGCCAAACAAATATATAACCGAAACAATCGATACAAGTTTCAGTTCTTGTTTACTACAAGTCATTGCTAACAATTTGATTTTGTTCGTTTAAATAAAAATTGAAAGTTTCAGTTCTTGTTTACTACAAGTCATTGCCAACTGCTTCGCTCGGTGTTATCGCTGGCTACGGTCATGAGTTTCAGTTCTTGTTTACTACAAGTCATTGCCAACGATTCGGAAAACAGTATGCATTTACCAAGTGTTAGGTTTCAGTTCTTGTTTACTACAAGTCATTGCCAACCTGAGGAAAAGCCCTACAGCACTCATTGGAAAGAGTTTCAGTTCTTGTTTACTACAAGTCATTGCCAACGCTTGAAGACTTGTATAAGCTAATTGCTAAGTACGAAGTTTCAGTTCTTGTTTACTACAAGTCATTGCCAACAACCGTGCCAACATCGGCGACGGTGCCAAAATCGGAGAGTTTCAGCTCTTGTTTACTACAAGTCCTTGCCAACAATATCATCGGCACCCCAATGGGGGCGGATGGGTAAGTTTCAGTTCTTGTTTACTACAAGTCCTTGCCAACTGGGAAAAAAACGGTCGCCCTTACGCAAGGGACGAAAGTTTCAGTTCTTGTTTATTACAAGTCCTTGCCAACCAACGCCCAAACGGACTTACGTCAGGCATCGAAGGTTTCAGTTCTTGTTTACTACAAGTCCTTGCCAACAGCGTATCGACAGCGCTTTCGTAAAAGCCACCAAGTTTCAGTTCTTGTTTACTACAAGTCATTGCCAACATTATACACAAGTTATCCCCAATCTTGAGGACTGCAAAGTTTCAGTTCTTGTTTACTACAAGTCATTGCCAACAATTGCGAACAGTTTAACGCACGGCGTAACAAGTTTCAGTTCTTGTTTACTACAAGTCATTGCCAACTGGGGCTGGCGCTGCCTCTGGCTTGGCGGCGATTGTTTCAGTTCTTGTTTACTACAAGTCATTGCCAACTATTTTAACGATGGATTAATGGAATCCGTCGAACAGGTTTCAGTTCTTGTTTACTACAAGTCATTGCCAACAATATAGTTAACCGATTTATAATTGATGGGCAAAGTTTCAGTTCTTGTTTACTACAAGTCATTGCCAACAACTCATCAATCGCCCAGACCGGGACTATAGCTATAGTTTCAGTTCTTGTTTACTACAAGTCATTGCCAACAGTAACACGAGTTACTTAGGCTTGGGAGTAGTACAAAGTTTCAGTTCTTGTTTACTACAAGTCATTGCCAACATCAGGGTAAGTCACGATTATGCCAGTTATGGGTTTCAGTTCTTGTTTACTACAAGTCATTGCCAACCATGATATCCTGAACGATGGCAAAACGGTCCATAATAGTTTCAGTTCTTGTTTACTACAAGTCATTGCCAACCCCTACCGCGCGCTGGAGCTGCTCCGGAGGTTATAAGGTTTCAGTTCTTGTTTACTACAAGTCATTGCCAACAATTACCAAACTGGCGAACAGTATGGGAATTTCAAAGTTTCAGTTCTTGTTTACTACAAGTCATTGCCAACGAAGAGATAGCTTCGCAAAATGAGCAGATCAAAGTTTCAGTTCTTGTTTACTACAAGTCATTGCCAACAAACAGTCAAGTTCACCCGGTGTTTCAGGACATATTAGTTTCAGTTCTTGTTTACTACAAGTCATTGCCAACAGTAAAGCTGCTGTTTTTGGGTGGGGAAAAAAAGTTTCAGTTCTTGTTTACTACAAGTCATTGCCAACTTCTAATTTGACCCCACCTACCAATGGTGAAGAAAGTGTTTCAGTTCTTGTTTACTACAAGTCATTGCCAACCATGGGATACGCCCCGATGTTTACTACGAAGGTTTCAGTTCTTGTTTGCTACAAGTCATTGCCAACCCCTGAATTAGATGACCCAATCGCTTGCAAAGGTTTCAGTTCTTGTTTACTACAAGTCATTGCCAACAAACAAGAAGGTCCGCCGAAGAAAAAGGAAAGTTTCAGTTCTTGTTTACTACAAGTCATTGCCAACCGCCTTTACTAAATGGCTGGCCCAGCTACCAAGTTTCAGTTCTTGTTTACTACAAGTCATTGCCAACAAAGTTGGAAATCAAACAATAGATTCCAACAAGTTTCAGTTCTTGTTTACTACAAGTCATTGCCAACCTCTTAGGGCCGAGATTAATCTTGGCTTGAAAAAAAAGTTTCAGTTCTTGTTTACTACAAGTCATTGCCAACTTCTTGAAAGAGAATTGACTGACAGTTGTGTGACAGGTTTCAGTTCTTGTTTACTACAAGTCATTGCCAACGGCGTTTTTCTTGCCACTGGTGAGAGGCTGTTCGAAAGTTTCAGTTCTTGTTTACTACAAGTCATTGCCAACGTTTTATTTTCCATTGTCTGTTTTGGACAAGGAAGGTTTCAGTTCTTGTTTACTACAAGTCATTGCCAACATATTTATATCATTTGAAAGGCAAGAAAATGAAGGTTTCAGTTCTTGTTTACTACAAGTCATTGCCAACCATAATGAATTCCTTGCTAAATATGATTCCTTCTTTGTTTCAGTTCTTGTTTACTACAAGTCATTGCCAACATTGCTGAAGATTTAAGGAATTGCCCGGTTGAGAAGTTTCAGTTCTTGTTTACTACAAGTCATTGCCAACAAAAGCAAATAAACATGAAATGTATACCGCATCAAAAGTTTCAGTTCTTGTTTACTACAAGTCATTGCCAACACAACAACACAATGTATAAAATCACAGCTGAGAAGTTTCAGTTCTTGTTTACTACAAGTCATTGCCAACAACAAATGCAGTCATTGTTGTTATAAGTACAGAAGTTTCAGTTCTTGTTTACTACAAGTCATTGCCAACTTCACTGGTCTCGTCTTTGTTTCTCAGAATCAGAAGTTTCAGTTCTTGTTTACTACAAGTCATTGCCAACAAATGGCAAATCGTCGAAAAATCATCTGTCAGAAGTTTCAGTTCTTGTTTACTACAAGTCATTGCCAACGTTGAAGAAAGTGAGATAGAAGATATGGACTCCAAGAGTTTCAGTTCTTGTTTACTACAAGTCATTGCCAACAACAGTCAGACAAACACGAATGCAGATTTCAAGTTTCAGTTCTTGTTTACTACAAGTCATTGCCAACTTCTGATAAACGATACGAGTAATGGATATATCCACGGTTTCAGTTCTTGTTTACTACAAGTCATTGCCAACCTATTGATATAAGCGAATTCCCTATTGGTAGTAAGTTTCAGTTCTTGTTTACTACAAGTCATTGCCAACTTGTTTTTACTGGCAGAGATAAAGAAGGAACCAGAAGTTTCAGTTCTTGTTTACTACAAGTCATTGCCAACTTCTTGTTTATGAACAACTCCAAGCCGGTTGATTCGAGTTTCAGTTCTTGTTTACTACAAGTCATTGCCAACCGGAAGCTGTTCCAGCAAATATTGAATACGAAGGTTTCAGTTCTTGTTTACTACAAGTCATTGCCAACCTATGCCTTTATAACTGATTATAAAACAATGTGTTAGGGTGGCCTTTCCCGAGGTTCAGCATTTAGTAATGATTTTTGAATATGCTTCTCAAAAAAACAGCAAAAACCAGATTCTTTTGCTGCAATTTTATATTAGCTTATCCAAATCCGGCGCATAAACTTCTTTATATATTTACTTTAACTGTAAATATTACAAGCAGTTATTCGTCATTTCGTTTCGCTTTTGTTGGCGTCTTCCCTGAATCACAGGATTTCTAAATCTAACAATTAAAATTGGTCTTGTCAAGTGTTTTGGTGTATGGTTTTATCAGCCGCAGCCGATTTTTTCTTCGAATTGAATCCGCGAATCGGATTAGGAGCAGCTATTTTTGCTTGTTTATTGAGTTCTCTGTAAATATAGTTCCTCAGATTCCTAAACAATAAAATAAAGCGGTTCCCTTGTAAGTGGTACAGTTCCGGAAATATCGGCATACTTCACACATTTACGGCAAACCGGGTAAATGCGCAGTGTGTCTCCAGGTCCCAGTTTTGACTTCACATCTTCAAAACCGCCTTTCAATTGTTTTATTCCCCCGGCACTTAGACGGCATTCAAAAAAATGAGTGTTTATCTGTTTTCCATAATTCTTCAGCTTCCGTACAACTTTTACCCGTAATTTCGGGTCTTTTATCCTGAAAGTTATGATCACCAGCATTTAATACTCCAGCCGATAAGGGGTATAAGTCTTACTGTCGCCTTTTATGAATGCAAGAAAATGCTTCACCTGAAGATCAAGCATTCGTTTTAAGTCTACCTTCAGCCGTGTAGCCGGATGAAGTGTCTCTCTGCGGAGCATAATTTCAAACTGGCGTATATATTCCTTTCTTCCCTCGTTTGTCAGAAAACAGGGTGTGCCGGGTTCCTTCTCAAAGTAGAAGTCTGTTGTTTTGAGAATCTTCCGGTTAATAACCTGCAGCGCTAATGCATCGATTAATGCGCGGAATTCTTCAAGCAGGTCGCTTACCAATGCCGGATGACCGCTTCTGTCGGTGTGAACAAATCCCGCGTATGGATTTAGATTTATTCCCCGTAAAAATGAATAGATGTACGAGGAAAGCATAGTATATCCGAAACTCAACAGACTGTTCACCGGGTCAACCGGGGGATGCATGATTCTGCAGAAATTATTGGTATAGAAGCCGGACTTTTCATCAAACAGTTTTCCATAGGCCCTGAAATAAGCTGCCGCTGCCGATCCCTCAAGCCCACGCAACGATTCAATATTTCCCGGGCTTTCCATTTTAATCGCCGTTTTTTTCAAAAAATCTATTGCCGGGGTTACGTCTTCTAATTTTGTTCTTCGGGTGCCGACTCTCTGAAGCAGTGATCGGCAGTTCATTACTTTTGCCTGCAGTGTCTTAATTCCGAATTGCAGTGAAAAATCTTTATCGAATGATCGCAATACCTGAAGTCGTTCCATATATGCATTGTCGGTCGAAGTGGATTCGAGCCTGCCAAAATATTTCCCGCGTGAAGAAAGAAACGTTACGGGAATGTTCTCCTGAAGGCAATGCTGCATAGCTGCATTGGTCAGCACGCAATTACCAAAAATTATAATTTGTTGAATTTTGGAAGTCGGAACATCCAACAGTTCCTTTTCTTCTTTTAAAACAATGAAACGGTTTCCTTCTTTTCTAAGTAATACTCCCTGCTCCTGAACATATAATGTGTGTTTGAAGGCAAGAATATTTTCTTTCTCTGTGCTCAGTTCAGGCTTCTCTTCATGCAGCGCTCCTTCAGCTCCGTTTTCCTGAATAGTAATCTCGCTTTCGGTTACGAGGGGATAAAATACATCGTGCTCCACCGGTTGGGCCGTTGCCTTTTCAGCTTCAATTGTGGCTACTAATTGTTCGATACTGATTCCTTTTTCAAGAAGCGCTTTTTTCAATGCTTCGCCAACAATACTGATTGGTGGCTCTGATTGTCTGGCCGTTTCTTTATTTTCTGCCCGGGGTGTTTTGGGTTTCGCTTGTGCTATCTTATCAACAAGTGCTTTTTCTTCCGGATCCCGGAACTCAAATTTCACCGGAAATTTGGTAGTATCACCCGTTGAAGCCGGCACAATAACTGATTTCAGAAATATATAACCGAGATACTCGAACCCGTCTTCAAATTTCGTGATTTTTGTTTTGGCGGTATTTAATTGCAAGGCCAGTTCATCGAGCAGGTTTTTCGTTATCCGTAAAGCCTCGATGGCTTCCGGTTTTGATTTTGTGAGGATAAGGAAATCGTCTGCATAACGTATTAATTTGTAACCGAGTGAAACTAATTTTTCATCGAATTTATCCAAGTATAGATTAGCGAGCATGGGCGAGATGGGCATGCCGAGCGGCAGTCCGGTTGTTATTCTTGATTTTTTGCCCCCAAATAGAATTTCGCCGGTTATCCAGGATTGAAGCAAACGCGTAACTTTCTGCTCAGGAATTAATTGCTCAATTCGTTTGAAAAGAATTCCGTGATTCACGGTATCAAAAAAGCTGCTGATATCGGCATCCAATATCCATTCATATCCTTCCTTGTAGAGTGAATTTATACGTAAAGCTGCTGATTGCCTTGAGAATCCTTTTCGATAACCGTAGGAAACAGGTTCGAATTCCTTCTCGAATACAGGATCAAGCACCAAACGGGCTGCAGCTTGTGCAACCCTGTCCCTCACAGCAGGGATGGTTATTTTTCGCGTATCACCGTTCTCTTTCTTTCGCTCGAAAGAGAGAAGTGGCAGAGGGTGGTAAGTGCCTGAATGCAGTTCGCGTGAAAGCGTCTGAATTTCAAATTCCAGATTTGCTTCAAACGCTTCGACTGAGACTGCATCACTTCCTGCCGCACCGTCATTTTCGTGAACACGGAAAAAGCCTTCAAGTAACGTTTTGGTGGCGGCAATATTTTCGAACAATGACATAACTAATCCCTCCGTGTTGTTGTTTTATCCGATCATATGTTTTTTAATTTAACAGTTCATATTTACCGAATCCATAAACGTAATCACTTCCGACGTGCAGAATTTCACCAAGACGTAAAATGGGTGCGAATTGGCCAATATCCCCGGAATAAATTATCTCGCCGGTGAAGCCGCCAAATTTCTTGATACGGCCTCTCTTTTCTTCCTCAAATTCAACAAAGGAAAAGCTCTGTTTCCTTATAGTTACAAGGCGCGCACTGTTTTCTGCTTCTTCCGGCAGCATAATGTCTTTTTCACCACCGCAATAGGCCTGGTTAAGTTTGTTCATGCGGTTAAGCAATGGGCGGATCAGTGAGGAGAATTCAAGTCTGTCTTCCTTGTAGAGCATTAACGGTCGTTGTGTTGGTCCGGTTTTCAGTCGGGTTGGTGTTATGAAGTTTATAACGGCACTGTTACTGCCGGCTGTTTGCAGGAGCATCCCGGGAGAGAATAGCTCAATCTCGAAGATATCCTTCACTTCAAACTTCCCTCGCCCCAGACCCTCCTTCCGGCCAAGCCAGAATTCTTCCCTGGCAACCGCTGCTATAAATGAGTCAGCATATTTTTGGAGTCTGCCGAGAAGGATGAGCCGAAAAACAAAAAACTCACCTTCTTCGAACCGTCGTTTGTGTGTATCCGGCGGTTCAATTATGTAGCCGCGTGGCGGGAAAGCGCCTGTCTTTAATTCATCTGCCGATTGTTGTGAAAGTTGTGCATCCCATATTTCCTGATAAACGGATTCAGGAGCAGATGCTTTTAGCGAATTGCCCATTGCTTCCCGCAGGTGTATGCCGGCAAAACCCGGCTGAAGGATAAGAGTTTCTTTAACCTGTAAAACGCATTCAATGATTTTGAAACTTAACGTTTCAAGTGGAGACAGATCAATCATACAGCAAATTCCTATACTCATATCGTAAAAAGAATGCCATGACTTTATTAAGCATGGTCATGTTTTCCGGAAAGCATGATGCAAAGTTAGGATAAAAATTTATTCCGGGAAAGATAATCTGTCATTTACGTCGATTCATTTTTGCAAATGATTAGGCAAACTCTGCTATCCATTGCCTCTTTATTGAGAAGGAAGAATGGCAGAAATAAACCACCGCCCCACCGGACATACGCTGCCTATTCCGAATACTATTTACGGCTATCCCAGAAATTTCAAATTTACTGCAGTAATTAGGTGCTCGAAAGATTCTGGGGTACCATTTACCGCAGTTCTGTGTTTCAGTTCTTGTTTACTACAAGTTATTGCCAACGAGGTTAATTACGGTATTACTGGGGACTTCGAGTTTCAGTTCTTGTTTACTACAAGTCATTGCCAACATCCCTGGAAGACGCCATTAATAAATGGATTAAAAAGTTTCAGTTCTTGTTTACTACAAGTCATTGCCAACGAGTAATTGCTACTGGCAACTCAACTTCAACAACAAGTTTCAGTTCTTGTTTACTACAAGTCATTGCCAACCTGCCGAAAAAAGGTTGGTTGCCTTTCTTATTAAAGTTTCAGTTCTTGTTTACTACAAGTCATTGCCAACCAGTCGATAGTCGTCACAAAAAACAATGATTACATTGTTTCAGTTCTTGTTTACTACAAGTCATTGCCAACGTAAAATAGTGAAGTGCACGGATAACGACGGTACGCGGTTTCAGTTCTTGTTTACTACAAGTCATTGCCAACTGCTTTAGCAATTTTGGCCCCCCTGTTTTTATTGTTTCAGTTCTTGTTTACTACAAGTCATTGCCAACTTAGTGGATGGAGTAGATATCAGAATGCTTGATTATCGTTTCAGTTCTTGTTTACTACAAGTCATTGCCAACTTAATTTCTTTTTTCTCAAAACATCTCTGAACATAAGTTTCAGTTCTTGTTTACTACAAGTCATTGCCAACTAAAAGAAATACCAGCTGATTACCCAGTTCAGGTTTCAGTTCTTGTTTACTACAAGTCATTGCCAACGTCAGTGGGTAACCAAATATTACGAAGTTGGCAAAGTTTCAGTTCTTGTTTACTACAAGTCATTGCCAACATGGCAAGTTGTTATGGGTATGGACCAGATAAAGTTTCAGTTCTTGTTTACTACAAGTCATTGCCAACGCGTCCATCCGGCGTTGAAATTGCTGGTAATAGAAGTTTCAGTTCTTGTTTACTACAAGTCATTGCCAACGGTTTGATAATGTTAAATATTATTTATTATCAAAGTTTCAGTTCTTGTTTACTACAAGTCATTGCCAACTTTATCTCTCGCTCGGCATTACAACGTCGTCTCTCAAGTTTCAGTTCTTGTTTACTACAAGTCATTGCCAACAAAATTCAAAAACAAATAAAACCGCTAAGGTTAAGTTTCAGTTCTTGTTTACTACAAGTCATTGCCAACAAAGATTCAAAAACCCCAAACCCTAAAGACCCTAAAGTTTCAGTTCTTGTTTACTACAAGTCATTGCCAACTCTCTTGAGGGACATACAACATCACGTCAAAGTGAAAGTTTCAGTTCTTGTTTACTACAAGTCATTGCCAACGGGGATTGTGCCTATGTTAAGTGAATATCTTAAAGAGTTTCAGTTCTTGTTTACTACAAGTCATTGCCAACTTATTTAACATAATTTGAAAGGCAAGAAAATGAAAGTTTCAGTTCTTGTTTACTACAAGTCATTGCCAACTCCGCTTGATACTCTAGATTATTATGATTTGTGCGAAGTTTCAGTTCTTGTTTACTACAAGTCATTGCCAACGACCGGAAACCCAGTATCGCTGATAGTAACAACGTTTCAGTTCTTGTTTACTACAAGTCATTGCCAACTACGAGGAGAGATAGCTACGCAAAGTGAACAAATCAAGTTTCAGTTCTTGTTTACTACAAGTCATTGCCAACTGAAGGAGTGTTCCGCAGGCAACAACTGTGAGAAGTTTCAGTTCTTGTTTACTACAAGTCATTGCCAACGTTCGCCCTTACCTGCACAACCATTGAGCGCAAACCAGTTTCAGTTCTTGTTTACTACAAGTCATTGCCAACGAAGTGTGGGTGTGCCTGAATACGGGCAGAGAGTATTGTTTCAGTTCTTGTTTACTACAAGTCATTGCCAACAACCTCGATAGAATCGATACTCGTCACCTATCAGAAGTTTCAGTTCTTGTTTACTACAAGTCATTGCCAACATACTGATCAGGCCGGAAATGCTATATATATAGAGTTTCAGTTCTTGTTTACTACAAGTCATTGCCAACACATCAGAAGCCGCCATTATTGAGACAATCGAAGCAAGTTTCAGTTCTTGTTTACTACAAGTCATTGCCAACTATTCTATCAAAAGAAAAGAAAGCCTTGGACTGAAGAGTTTCAGTTCTTGTTTACTACAAGTCATTGCCAACGGGAGTATATATCTTTGAGATGTCGCCGGAAAAAAAAGTTTCAGTTCTTGTTTACTACAAGTCATTGCCAACTTCTTATTGTTCGACAGACCTGTCGACATCCTCGAAGTTTCAGTTCTTGTTTACTACAAGTCATTGCCAACTTTATCTGAAGCAGATTTATCTGGAGCAGATTTATCGTTTCAGTTCTTGTTTACTACAAGTCATTGCCAACATATTCGGGATAGGTTATTATTTCACCCCAGGAGGTTTCAGTTCTTGTTTACTACAAGTCATTGCCAACTCTAGTTTAATGGTAATAAATTTATTTAACTAATCAAGTTTCAGTTCTTGTTTACTACAAGTCATTGCCAACACTTCGTAACAATCAAAGGAAAAGTCATAATGAAAAAGTTTCAGTTCTTGTTTACTACAAGTCATTGCCAACAAGTTGTAACATCAAAAGGTTATAACTTCAAAACAAAAGTTTCAGTTCTTGTTTACTACAAGTCATTGCCAACAAGTTGTAACATCAAAAGGTTATAACTTCAAAACAAAAGTTTCAGTTCTTGTTTACTACAAGTCATTGCCAACAAAATGACTATATCTTTATACCAGGTCCACCAGAGTTTCAGTTCTTGTTTACTACAAGTCATTGCCAACGGACTTTATTCTTCTGGTATGTCATCCTCCCATAGTTTCAGTTCTTGTTTACTACAAGTCATTGCCAACGTTTCCGTCAGATACGTCTGCACTTAAGGCGTATAAGGTTTCAGTTCTTGTTTACTACAAGTCATTGCCAACAAATGGAAAAGATTCTGTTGTTATGATCACAGAGTTTCAGTTCTTGTTTACTACAAGTCATTGCCAACTCCGCTCCTGCCGCAAAAGCGCAGGTAGATATAAGTTTCAGTTCTTGTTTACTACAAGTCATTGCCAACAACGCAGCATTCCAAGAAATCGATAGGGAGTTCCGTTTCAGTTCTTGTTTACTACAAGTCATTGCCAACAATTGAAAAAGATGGACGATAAAAAGTCTGTCAAAGTTTCAGTTCTTGTTTACTACAAGTCATTGCCAACTCTTGTTTACCTTGTCCAACAAACATTGATATTGTTTCAGTTCTTGTTTACTACAAGTCATTGCCAACTTAAAGTTAACCCCAGTGAATAACTGGGAGTTCGTAGAGTTTCAGTTCTTGTTTACTACAAGTCATTGCCAACCTATTTATCATTGGCAGCAAATATTCATTAACAGAGTTTCAGTTCTTGTTTACTACAAGTCATTGCCAACATCTATTCCATATTCGGCAGAAGTCAAACTGCTAAGTTTCAGTTCTTGTTTACTACAAGTCATTGCCAACATCTGATGCTTATTACGAAAGTGCTCTGAGCGACAGTTTCAGTTCTTGTTTACTACAAGTCATTGCCAACATAAAGGAAGTGCCAAAAAAGAAAATAATTGCAGTTTCAGTTCTTGTTTACTACAAGTCATTGCCAACAAGTTCCACCTACATGCACAATTGCATGTCAAAGTTTCAGTTCTTGTTTACTACAAGTCATTGCCAACAAAAGGTACCCTTAATAAAAGGCACCATAAAGCGAGAGTTTCAGTTCTTGTTTACTACAAGTCATTGCCAACTAATGCACAAGACAAAAAGTTTATCAGCAAGGAAGTTTCAGTTCTTGTTTACTACAAGTCATTGCCAACTTATAAAAATGCTGATAAGTTCCGCAAAACACTAGTTTCAGTTCTTGTTTACTACAAGTCATTGCCAACAGGCGTTCGCGAAAGACAAGGGCGAAGTCGGAAGTTTCAGTTCTTGTTTACTACAAGTCATTGCCAACATTTGCAAAATACTTTCAAGAGGCCTGCGACAGGTTTCAGTTCTTGTTTACTACAAGTCATTGCCAACTCATCTCTGGACTCCTATGGGAATCCATCAAAAGTTTCAGTTCTTGTTTACTACAAGTCATTGCCAACCTGCTGACGGTAAGTACGCTTAATCCCGGCAAAGTTTCAGTTCTTGTTTACTACAAGTCATTGCCAACATTTATCCGGAGCATATTTATCCAAAGCAAAAAGTTTCAGTTCTTGTTTACTACAAGTCATTGCCAACAAAAGGCAAAGCCGCTGTTGGTGTCGAAGGCGAGTTTCAGTTCTTGTTTACTACAAGTCATTGCCAACTGTTGGCTCACCCCGAACTTATTCCGGAAGAAGAGTTTCAGTTCTTGTTTACTACAAGTCATTGCCAACACAAATCTAACGAGACAACAACAGGGGCGATAATAAGTTTCAGTTCTTGTTTACTACAAGTCATTGCCAACCGCAGGTCTTATAACCTCTTATAAAATTACCACTTAGGGTTGCCGATCCCGAGCTTCAGCATTTTTTTTCTATTTTCGCTCATAATCAATAGAGTAAGTGAGAAAATCAAAATTATATGCGCTTATTAAATAATGTTTTATACATATCCGGCGCATGAATTACTTTGCTTATAATTATGAACCTAAATAAAAACAATCAGTTATCAGCAATTTTGCTTCATTTTCGTTGGCCCATTCGCTGAACCTCAGGATTTTCAAATTTAGTGATAATATTTGGTCTTGTCAAATACCTATTGAAGCACTTTCAGAAAAATTTCCGACGTTCTTGCCTGAATTAAATAATTGTATGAATTCAATAGGCTTTGTCAATATTTTCAATTCTCCCATTTCAACTCTTGACATTCTCATCTGCATTCTGTAAATTAATCCGGGCAAATAAGGGAACCAACCGGATAATTGCCTGTCAAGTCGTTGTTAGTTTATCATTATGGAAATACAAAGTCCTATGGTCAACAGCTTTACTGATCTTGTATTACTCGTTGGAATGAATCCGCTGCCGAATTATGTGGTGGCTTCTCATTTTCTGCAAAAATATCCTCATATCAATATTCATTTTATCTATTCGCAAGATACCGGATTTCAGCAGTCCACTAAAAAATATGCTGAGAATATTAAGAATACCCTTATTAAAAATTATTGCTGCCCTAATAGTACATTCGGCAATTTTATTTCATTGGAGAACGTTGAAAATGCCAAGCAAATAAAGACCCAATTTTTATCCTTTCTGAAATCTTTGAAAAAAAATACAGTACTACATCTTAATTATACCGGCGGTACAAAAGTGATGGGCACCCATATCCATGAGCTGTTACATGATCAAACTGACAGGTGTAATGAATTTTCATATCTTTCTCCCAAAACATTCCGTTTGTTGGATGATGAAGGGGTATTCCTATCCAATGACCTTCGCGAATCAGTAACTCTTAATTTTGATGACTTGATAGCGCTTCATGGATTTCAGAGAATCCCTAAATCTGTTAATCCGTCGTTTGATGCCGCGATTTCCCTTATTTCAAATTTAATTGAAAATGGCACATTGGATTCTTATTACAAAGGCACAGGATGTTATAAGAGAAACAATTTCTCTGATTCTAAAGGAGAACTGATTTACTCAGGTAAGAAATTGAAAAATAAATATGTATGTTCTGAGACCACAGGTGGGGGGATAAAACCGGTTATCGCGGAAGGAAATTTTTTGACTGTTAACAATTCTTTGCCTGTCGAATTTCAGCTTTTTGCTGCTAATGGAACTCTCAAGGATGACTTGCCATCAGATGCAGATTTAAAACATACGATAAAATTTTTTGACGGGGATTGGCTGGAGCAATATGTTTTCAAAACACTCAGCGAAGGGCTTACGAATGTGTCCGTTGATAAAAATTGGGAAATACGCGATCCCGAATGGCAGAAAATAAATCCGGATCTGAAATTTGAACTGGATTGCATACTTCTCCGCGGCTATCAACTGTTTGGTATATCTTGCAGCACCGCTGGGAATAAGGGACTTTGCAAACACAAAGGGTTCGAGATCATTCTTAGGACAAAGCAAATAGGCGGGGATGAGGCAAAAGCTGTTCTTATCACAATTTTGTCTGAAGAAAAAGCTCGGGCGCTGCAACAGGAATTGGCTTATGATACAGGAAGCATGTCCTCAATACTCGTGTTGGGCATTAATGACTTAAAAAAATCAAACCTGCTTGATAAAATAAATAAATTTATAGGTATATGAGATGGAAAAAGCAGCAACTGCAGTTCTGATTGATACAGCGTCAATTCAACAGTATATTTTTTCCGCTAGCAAACTAAAAGAGCATATAGGGGCCTCTTTTCTTGTTAAATCTGTTTATTTCAAGAATCTTCTCGGTGATATTCCAATAAAGACCGATAGTGGTGAATATCTTGGGTATATTGGAGGAGGAAATGCCTTACTGTTTTTTAACGGGAAAGAAAAAGCAATAAGATTTGTCAGGGAATGGACCACTCAATTGCTTCGCTATGCCCCTGGTTTGGAAACTGCTGTAGCCCTGCAAGACATCGAAAACTCCGATGATCTCAATGATCATAGTAAATTCCCGATCTGGAAAGACAAGCTGTTTATGCAGCTTGCCGATAATAAGTTCACGTTTCATCCAAGGACATTATTACCGCTTCATGGTATTACAGCAGAGTGCAGTCGTACTGGATTTTCAATGGAGCATTGGCTTTCCGCCGGTGATGATAGTGGCTATATATCTTCAGTGGCTTCGGCCAAGCTAAACGCGCTTGATCAGGCAAAAGAAGAACTTCGGCATCAATTCGGTGATATTCTGAATGATAAATATGACTTCCCCGATGAGCTGGACGACCTTGGGCACAGCAAAGGCGATGACAGCCATTTAGGGATAGTGCATATAGATGGCAACAGCATGGGACAACGGTTTAAGGAGTGTAAAACTCTTGCAGACACCGCGGCGCTTTCGGAAACCGTAGAGGCGGCAATAAAAGATTCTTTCAGAGAGCTGTTGCAATATATAATTGTAAATATAGAAAAAATTGATAGACTCATTAGTCGCAGGGATGCAGCCTTTTTGCCAATACGCCCCATAATTCTTGGCGGTGATGATATAACATTTGTCTGTGATGGCCGGCTTGGAATCCTCTTCGCCAAACTATTTATGGAAAATTTTGAAAAGAAAATAGTAAGCGACGGGAAGAAACTTTCATCCTGTGGCGGAGTGGCTGTTACAAAACTGAAATATCCGTTCTATCGTGGGTATCTTTTGGCAGAGGACCTGTGCACAAATGCCAAGATCAGACGGAAGATAGGAAATAGTCCAGGTTCATGGATCGATTTCCATATTACTAATACGGGCTTCTCAGGTGAACTAACCGATATTAGACGGCCTTATTCGGTAACTCAAGGGGATTTATTGTCACGTCCGTATGAAATTACGCCTAAAGCAGGGACAACCAGTTTCACATCACTTGTGAAAAACTGCGCGGAACTGATGAAAAAAGAAAACGGCAAACTTGTATTTCCAAATTCCAAGTTAAAAGATTTGCGCGAGGTTTTAACCTTAGGCGAAGAAAGCACTGTTTCATTTAAGAATGAACTTGCGGCACGGGGGGTAAACCTTCCTGCTAACGGCTTTGATACGCAACCAGGGAATAATCTTTTTGTTGATGGTAAGACACCCTATTATGATATGCTTGAGTTGGCTGAACTCTATCCGGATTTTGCATTGGAGGAGGTGAGTCATGCCTGAGTATATTATGTCTGTTGAACTCATAACTGATGCACTTATTGGGTCCGGCGAAGGGTATGGAGCCATTGTTGATTCTGACATCGTCTATGATGATTTGGGTATTCCTTACATCCCGGGGAAAAGAATGAAGGGACTTCTGCTCGATTCCGCATTCGAAATTATTGACAACTTCAATCAGGCTGGGTTGATTTCCTATATAGCCCAAGCCCGGAATACCGATGATCTATTCGGTAAAGCTGGTGATAATGCCCCTTCACCATTATCTATCTTCAGGTTCAATATCGAAAACTATGAAACCACTCGGGAGTGGTTGAAATATTTTATTGGAGAAGAGAAGTATGGCAAATTCATTTCTCCCGAAATGATTTTGAAAACCTTCACCGGGATCCGAAGACAGACCAAAATTGTTGACGGGATAGCAAGTGATGGCTCGCTGAGAACGATACGGGTGGTTAACAAAGGCACAATATTTTACGGGAAGATTACCTTGAATTCAAATAATCCGGATCATGAGAAGCTATTTTCGCTGGCTTGCATAAATCTCCGGCGATTAGGTACGAAACGAAACCGGGGTCTTGGCGAAGTTGTCTGTACCCTGCAAAATGATGTAAACCTGAACACAAAAACTCTTCATGAACTGGAGGCGGTATGTACGAAATAAAGTACCGGATCAAAGCTTTGGAACCGTTAATAATTGCCGCCCACGGCGGGAAAAACTTTTTTGTTGAAACAAAGGACTATTTGCCGGGACCAAATGTGCTCGGCACGCTGGCAGGATTCTTTCTGGCTCAACAGAATTTAACAAACCATGATGCTCATTTGGACACAAATTTCCGGAAATTCTTCCTGAGTGATGCAATCCGGTTCTCAAATGCCTATGCTGTCTGGGAATATACATCCGGAAAACCTGTTCGTGCTACTCCCAATCCATTTGTTTTCCAGGCTGAAAAGAATGTTCCTACACGTGGATTTAACCTTGTCCATGGCAACCCGCTTGACGAGGCAGATACGCTGGTACAGACCAAGCCCTTAGGAAATTATGGCATTTTGCAAGGCATGACTGTTGACAAAATAGCGGTAAAAAAGTCACTTCAGTTCCATCACGAACGTGACCGCAAAACTGGAATTGGTAAAAAGGGAGTTATCTTTAATTATGAATCAATAGAGAAAGAACAAGCTTTTGAGGGTTTTATTCGTGGTTCCCGGGAAGATTTGGAAGAATTTCTAAACTTTTTCAAACCGGCAACATTTGAAACCACAATGGGAAAATCCCGCGGATCACAATACGGGAAAATTGAGTTCAAGTTTCTGGACAACTCCCCAAGCGAGGTGAATATTAAATTGCCAACCGAAACGGATTTGGATTATGGTGAATATACACTTTCCTTCCTATCTGATGTGATCTTATATGATGATAATGGATTTTCAACTAATGATGTAAATGTCCTTGAAAATTATCTCAGGTCTGAATTAGATCAAGAAGTAACTCTCACAAGATCATTCTCAAGAGCCGGTGTTGCAGAAAACTATAATTCCGCATGGAAAATGAAAAGGCCGGCAGAAGTCACGTTCAGAACAGGGTCTTGTTTCGTTATCTCGAGCATCCCCAAAGATAAGGAACCCGCATTGGTTGAACTGCAGAAGAATGGTTTAGGGGAAAGACGAAATGAAGGTTTCGGAGAGGTTGACATTAATTATGCTGCCAATAAAATTTCAGCAGTCTGCGATCTAAATAAACAGTTTGTTTCTGTTAATAGACCAACTCAACCTCTTCCCGCAATTGCCTCAACAATACTAAAGAAAATTATCAAAGAGTCGTTATTGCGTTCTGTCAGGGTTCTGGCGTTAACAGATGAAAAGGCTTTTTCTACTGAAAGGAATTTGCGTGGTCTGTCAAAGTCCTCAATTTCCAGGATTGAATCCTTTCTGTCTAAAGATATATCTCGAAGTACATTTATCCAAAAACTGGAACAACTTCGAAAAACTGCACGTGAAAAACTCGAAAAATCATCGTTTGAAAACAAGAGTTTCTATCAATTTCTTTTGGATAAAAATATTACGTCAAAAGATCTGATGAATACAAAAAAGCAGAATGGACTAAATGTACTTCGTAATGAACTTGATTATGCTATAGATTTCGAAGATGAGCTTTATGGTGCATATTTCAAGTTTTTTCTTTCGGCTCTCCGAAAATCGTTAAAAGCAGGAGGGAATTAAATATGTCAGGACGAATCATACTCAGAGGGTCACTTGAGCTGCTATCTCCTTTACACATAGGAAGCGGGACAGACGACAACAGCGATCTTGATATTGCCTTAGATAGTGACCAAAGACCTTACATCCCCGGTACCTCTGTTGCGGGTGTATTACTTGATCATCTTTCCAGTGCCGAAGCAAGTGTTCAGAAATATATAACGGCAGCATTTGGGAAAACAGATAATGGCGTTGCAGCGCAAAGCTTTCTTGAAATTTCCGATTGCTGCCTCACCGGGACACCGCCTGATATCGAGATTCGTGACGGGATAAAGATTAATCATAAGACTGGTCTCACAGAGGATAAGGCGAAGTATGATTTTGAGATCGTCCCCAAAGGCGCTTTATTTTCTTTCAAGGTTGAAACCTCTTTTGAGGAGGAGAATCGGAAATGGTTGCAGATACTTTTTAATACTATTAAATATGAATTAGAGCAATCAAAGCCAAGGTTTGGGGCCAAGACAAACAGCGGTTTGGGGAAGGTAATCTTAAAAAAAGGGAAAATACATTTCTACGATTTTGCCCAAAAGGATGCCCTTTTGCGCTACCTGAAGAGGGAGGATGGATTTTCACCTGAAGAAACAGCACGATATGAGATACAAAGAGACGAATTTATTATTGATGCGTGGTTTGATCTGAAAACATCACTGCTCTCCCGGTCCTATTCAAAATCGCCGGACGCCCCGGATACTACCCATATAAAATCCGGTAATTCCTTTGTGCAACAGGGAACTTCAACCAAAGGTGCTGTAAGTTCACGTGCCGAAAGAATTTTAAATACCTTGTTTAAAGACAAACGTGCTGAATATCTTTTTAAAGATTTGTTTGGTTTTGTAAATACGAAAGCACTTAACGAAAAGGATGCAAACGCAAAAATTTCCAGAATCAGAATTGATGAAACAGTGATTGCTCCAAGTAAGATAGCAGCTGAAGTCCAAACCAGAATCAAGGTTGACAGGTTTACCGGTGGAACGGTGGATGGTGCCTTGTTTGACTCAATGCCATTGTTCAGGAAGAATAAGACTCTTGAAAATAAAGAAAAGGTGCTCAATCTTACAATGACAATTTTTAACGCATCAGATGCTGATAAAGGGCTTCTGCTTTTGATTCTGAAAGACCTCTGGACGGCAGATCTCGCTCTGGATGGGGGGAAGGGAATAGGTCAGGGAACACTTGAAGGGGTTTGTGCTACAATCATAGACCAAAATAATAAAACTCGGATTAATGTTGAAGATCCGGCACAAATAGCTTCTCCTGATAAGGAAAAGCTCCAAACATACGTAACGGCACTAAATAACTTCGAGGTCCAACATGACTGAAAATATAGATAAACTGGTGATCGGGTCAATTGAGACAAGCGCAAGGCCGGTTACGCGACTTGACTTTTCTAATCTGGAAAAGTTTGCAGGTTCACTTGCTGATACCTTTATAGATAATGGATATGTGGTGGCATTTCTGGATCATGCTGTTCTTACTGGAAAGTTTCAGGAGAGGAAATTGGTTTTCTCAATTGCTCTAACAAATTTTGACCCGTATTTTATCCAAAAATTCAGACTTTTTAATAAAGATAAGGAATTATACATTTGGCGCTGCGTAACCGGATATAAAGCGAGACTGCGGACAGATTATCCTGCTAAAGGCGGTGACTCAGCAAAAAGTAATGTATTGGCCTGTGTTGATACCGATCAGGTCTTATGGGGTACCAGGGCAGAAAAAATAGCAGGTCAAGTAACTAAACTAACTGAAAAACGCGGAGTTGAATTGTATTTACCAATCGATATAATAAGTGTTGATGAGAAGGAGAACCGTGTAAAGATTAAAACACGGAATTATATTGATAATAATATTTTGGGCCAGGCCGGTTATATTGATTGCCGGTTTATTGACTTTGCATTTGGGCAAAATAATCTGAGCATAGGAGGTGATGGCGATGAGTAAGCATAAAAAAGAGAATCCAAAACCTATTGATTTTAAGGAACAACTGGCAAAAATCAAGAGAGAGCAGTTTGACGAAGAACCAAATTTCGAGGTAAATGCTGAAGATAGAGAGCTAACGAAAATTGTCGGATATTATACCGACCATATAAAAAAGATTGATGAAGAACACCGTCGCGCTCATGCGCCTTATAATTTTGTCCCTCTCAACCAAAAAGTTATTCCATCTGATCACAAAGATGGTATTCCTCCGTCCGATTTATATCATGATGACCTAAAAACCGGGTATATTGATCTTGAGATCAAACTGATGACCGAAACCTTCATTAGAGATACCCTTACTGAAGATGAAAGTAACAGACTTATTAACTTTGACAAAAATATTAGCGAGGCAAAAAAATCAGGGAATAATTCTTCGAAAAATAAGTTTGAAAAAGAACGTCTGGAATATCTTTGGAGTCTTTCCGACTTTTATTCACCAGCAGACGGTGTATTTAGATTACCTGGGAGTTCTTTGCGTGGTTTAACCCGAAACATGACAGAGATCGTTTCTTTCAGCAAATTGTTGTTTTTCCAGAATGACCGTCTTTACTTTCGCGGACTTGCTGACCGAAGTAACCTGCGTGATGAATATCAAAACAAAATGGGCAGCACGTATGGAGGGAGTAAATTGAATATAAAGTCCGGAGTATTAATAAAAACCGGGTTCCATGAATATAATATTTGCCCATCAATAATTGATGCAAATGGAAGACAATTTTATCGAATTTCCTTTAATCAGGGTACCAAAATAATTAATGGTACAGGTATGCCTGGAATGAAATTAAAAGAACCTGGTTTCTTAAATGTTTTTTTTGATAGCTCCTCTGCAAAAGGAGAAGTATTAACGGGATTGAGTCAAATTTCTACATTGGGTTTCCCTGATGAGGGTTATGCAATTGCTTCAGGAAAATTTGGAAATAAAAGTATGCATTGGGTAATCAATTCTCCAGATATGACGAAAGGAATACCACTTGACTACCAGACCTCAGTTCTGGAATATTTGAATGATGAAAATAGGAAAAGCGAAGTAGATCTAATCAAAGAAGCTGAAAGAAATCCTGATGGTGTTCCTTGTTTCTATATTGAAGGTACTCCTCTTAGTTTCGGGCATACTGGCATGTTCAGGCTTGCTTATGAAAATACTATTAAGGAACATATTTATCAGGAAAGCGCTTCTCCTGATATTACTGAAGCCATATTCGGTAATGAAACCGCATTTGCCGGAAGAGTTTTTTTTGAGGACGCGTTTTGCACAAAATCCGATAAAACGCACCTCACCTCTGGGGCAAAACATCCCCAAATTCTCTCGGGTCCTAAACCGACCACTTTTCAGCATTATCTTGTACAAACATCGGCTCATATCAGAGAATTAAAACATTATAATCCGGATAATAAAGGGAAAATTTCCTGTATCCGTGGTTTTAAGTTATATTGGCACCGAAAGGATGCATCTTGGATCCAGAATGCAGGGAATGTTACTGAGTTAAACCAAAAACAGTACACAAAAATTAACCCCCTTAAAGATGGTGTTGTGTTTAAGGGTAGGTTACGGTTCGAAAATCTTTCGAAAATTGAACTAGGAGCACTTTTGTTTGCGCTGGAACTACCAGACGGTTGCTGTCATAAAATAGGGATGGGAAAACCACTTGGCCTTGGTTCCATACAAATAACACCAACTCTGTTTCTGTCAGACAGGCCAAATCGATATAAGGATTTGTTTGTTGAATGGGATTCGGAACCGAAGCCTGAGCAAATCATTACTTATAAAAATGCCTTTGCAACCTATATCCTAAAGGCTCTTAAAAATGACAGTAAAGAGCATACATTTGATGAGCTTTGGGAAAACGACCGGCTGAAAGAATTGAAAGCTATGCTTGATTTCAATCACAAGCCAAGCCCGCCGCAAGAATATATGAGTCTGGGTGAATTTAAAAACAGGCCTGTTCTTCCACTGCCAAGTGATGTCACACGTGAATAAAATAAATATTGATCTTAGCGTAATATATAATAAAATATCTGGCGCCAATGCAAAACTGGCTGATATGGATACTTATATAATGGAAGTGCTTTCAGTGGCGGGTACGGGAAATGTCATAACGTTGACAGGTGCAGCTCCCATTTGGATGTATTTGAAAATAGCACATGCCTTGCACGGTAAAGCAAAGACCCTTTTATATGATGCTCCCGGGCAAGGCATTTCTAATTTTGAAATTTTTAACCATGATCCTTCATAGAGCTTATTTAGGCTTTTTCTGATAGGACAGAATTTTTTCAGCAAGAATATTTGTACCTCCGCTTTGGTATTCTGTTAGCGTTAGGTGAGCTTTGGATAAATATTCCTCCCAAAATTTTCTTAAAAGGTTATATTGATTAATTTTAACGGCTGGCTGATCTCCCGTCATAACCACAACTTCAGCGTTTTTTAAGATTGGTATAGAAACCCGCTTAAATATTATTTTAAGGTCACTCTCTGACCTAAGTTGTTTTGTAAGGTTTATTTCTTCGGTTTCCTGAATCATGTCCGAAAAAATCACAAGCAGATTGTTTTGATCCCCAGCGAAGTATTTATCGGCTTGTTTTAGCCCACCAATAATATCAGTTCCCAACGCATATTTCCCTCGTTCTATTTTTGCCTTAGAAAAAACTGAATCAAATGACTTAATAGTGCTGTCTTTGCAGATTTCAAAACGTCTTCTTTCTGGTTTATCACCTTGTACCGGCGAGTCCATCTCCCGTTTGAAATCTTTTTTGCTCATATCAGCAAAAAACAGTTCTGTACTGCTGGTTTCGCTTCCGTAATCAATTGGCAGGATTACAATTTTATCCTTGAGTCCCATATTTTTTAGCACATTATTATTCACGGTTTCCCTATACCATTCTAATGTGCTCGCAGGGATACTTTTTGAAAAATCCACAAGGCATACTATTGTAGTTGTTTTAATTGGTTTGGTCTCAGGCCAAATATTCTTGATTTTATTACAGGATATAAAGAAAAAGGACAGCAAGCTAATTAGTGCAAACGCTTTACAGCTCCTTGTAAACACACTCATATTATAATTCCTTGCTCTTATAAAAATTTGTTCTGATATAATCTAAACGTTCAGCAATTTTGGCATCTCTTTCAACTCCAAATTTAAATAATTCGTAATCTGCATACAAAATATCTTCATATTGTTTATATGTAACCGAATTAATTATAAGATTCCCTTTTCGTTTTTTCTCCTTAAAGGATTCAAACAAATCCTTATCCTGCGCATCATATTCAATTTCCCAAATAACCTCCATCTCTTTTACAAGTTGCCAATGTATTTCTATAATATTCATATATCCATTTTCGAATTGCCCCTTTGCGGAAATTTGATCTTGCTTGTAAATATTCAATTTTTTTCTGGTTTTCCGTAACATCTTATACACTTTATATTCTATCGCATTAGCTTTCTGCTGTTTTTTCAAAACGGCTAAAAATATTGCAAGGGCAAATGTAACGGTTAGTGTAAGATATGAAGCCCATTTGCCTACCATTTTCAAGTTTTCTGCTTCGGTAACTGAATAACCACTTAAGTCCATTTGTTCAAGGTAATTAATACGGACCAGCGCAGCCCATAGAATAATAAAAAAACTTAATACTGCTAAGACATACCCGGTAATTCTGAAGTCACGTTTGTTTTTTAATACTTCTTCACTGAAATCAGGTTTTCCGCGTTGAGCAAGGTATTCCCGATACTCAAAGTGACTTTCAAAAGAAAAATTAAGAACTGCCATTATTACTAATCCAAAGAAGAGTGCCAGAATAATTTTGGGAATTTCCGATCCTCCCGGTAAAAATACCTGAGCCGTCAGATAATATAGCCCAGATTCAGCAATTATAAATAGAAATAGTATAAACGAAAAAAATCGGTGTTCCGATTTCATCTTTTCTATTTTAGCTTGTGGGTATTTGTCTTTTGTCTCATTTGAAGAAAGTGTTGTTTTTTGAGTATTATCAGTAGATGATGATTCAATCTTCTCACTTATTTCTTCAAGCTGATTTTTATCGATTGGAGAATCGTGAATTATTTTCATTTTCTTATCTTTTACTTCAAGCTTTCGACTGAGCATGTCGAATGCTTTCATGACATCATGATATAGCTCATTAATTTCTGAGACACAGGCTGCTTTCAGTTTATGGGTGTTTAACTTAAGCTTGTGCTGTATCTGAGATTGCTTACGTAATTGTCTTTTTCTTCTCCAGGTAAAAAACCAACTAAACATTTTTTCCTCCTATTATTCTTTTAATCAAGATTCATTTTTATTGGAATACCGATACTATGCGTGTTATTGATTAAGCTAAACACAATTTGGTTATTGCCAAAAGCTAAGCTAATGTTTTAATAAACTTTAAAAAAGCCTCAGGGATTATGATATTCTGGTTTTCACGAGAAAGCTTTGAAAGTGTAATCCTGATGACACCATCAGGTTCCAGATTGTATAAATTATCCTGAATTTCATCCATCGTGCTTGTAATTTCGGCTATGATTTTAATGCCTTTTTTGAGGTCAAGAATTGCGCGCCAATTGATAAAATCCTGTGGGTTTTTCCCCAGTATAATAACCGAAGTACATGCGCTCAGAATTTTTCTGTTTTCTTCACTTATTTTTCCGCCGCAGTCGATAAATAATAATGATTTTAATTCAGAAAAAGCTGCAATTTGGTTTATAACGAATGTGACAAAATCTTCAGTGAATTCATTTTTGTATCGGATGATTTTCACCAAATCCGGGTCAACATCTCCGCACCAACGTCCTTCTCCGTCAGGGCAGCCTTTGAGTATCATCGCGGATTGATTTATGGTAGTATAATCTAGATCAAGTATTTTTTTAAAAAGTGAAAATAAAAAAACTGTTTTCCCTGTTTGAGGAGGCCCCACAACTGCAATAATATTGGCTTGTTTTTTGGACCTTTGTAGAAATGGTTTAATTTCGTCTTTTGGAATGATCTTTAATGGTGCTATTTGTTGCGTCCCTTTGATTACAACAGCTCCAAATCGTGGGTCAAAAACAGCTAACCATGAATTGGTTTTAATATTTTGTAATAAATACCCTGTGAACCAAAGTGTGAGCGGGCCGGATATAATAATTCCTTTATCAGTATCGAATTTCGGAATTATAAGTGTTTGCAAATCATCAACAGCAATCTGCTTGTTCAATTTAACATCAAGGATTTGAAAATTTGGGCATTCGGTTACCGTTAGATCAAATGGGTTCATGAAAAATGATCCTTAACATACTTTTAAGTCTATCTCCAAGAGTAAAGATGAAAAATATCTACATGCCATTGTATATTAAACTTAGAACATTACACTAACCAGCCTATTATAATATAAGCTAATTTATTCAGTATATCAAACGTCCGACCAACTTTTCCTTTTTTAATATATGGAATCGGCTTTCCTCACGGAGCATGGATTGCATAGATAGCAAACATCTCAAAATTTGAGTAAAACATATACTCATTTCCCAATTCAAAATGTTAATCGAATTAGATTGGGTAGTAATAAGTAGCACAAGCTAATTCACTTGTTGTAATAAATGTTCTTCTTCGCCCGCCAGAGCCCGGGCTCGTTTTTATACTTCGCTCCGCTACGCATCCGCTCAGTTAGCCCTGACGTACCTTCATTCTCTGTTTGTTTCCAATCGCTTCATTGGCCGACTGGCTTGCCGGCTCGTCCTGCGTCCGATTGTCGCTCGCCAGACGGCTTAATCCCGGTATAAACGCCGTCCCAGCCTGCCCCGCTTCGAATAAATGTGAGATCGCGGGGACTCGTCCCTCGACTGGTACCGGATCTACTAAGACCGGGTTAGACACATTCGGATCATGTATGCCAGCAACGGGTTTCGCGGTTCATTCACCCAACCCCATCTGCTTATAAACCATTCGCGCCTTTTAACGTTCGGGTGGTTAAGAGTTTATCCCGCATCAATCGATAAAGTATTACAATGCGGGAGGTGGCTCGAAGGGTGCAAGTCAAAGTTGCGGCTCAGTCGCTCCAGGGTGGCAAGAAGCGCGTCCTCTCCGCCCCTCGATGACTCGGTTCTACGTCCGTGCGCCACCCTTACGCTCTTTCGCCTGACTTACATAATGCGGGTTCTACAACAATATCTTTTATGGTTTTCTTTGATTGAATAAGTCGTAGAACCGGACATTATGCAAACTTGCACCCGCCACCCTTAATCCCATAATTGAAACCCACCCTCACAAAAATGCGTCCCCGCGGGATCGGCGATCTTTCATTCCCTTTAGTCCCGTTGCTCTCCCTCCATCGCCCCGCCCGCCACCCCAAAACGTTCCAATGATTCACCGGTTTGTTTTCTTTGCTTTCCGCTTCGTGCTTTTTCGTCGCAAAGGGTTTGCATGGATAAACATTTTAAAACCCTTCACTCCTCAACGCACCAAGCTTTTCGTTCCTTTGGTTGTCTTGAGTGCAAAGTTGCCTGCACTTCCTCACGTACGTTCCGGCAACATTGCAGTGACCTCATTCTATTCCTTCGGCTTCGTGCAGCCGTCTCTCCGGGGCTGTGGATGGCTGGGCGGCTGGCTTCCGGGAACGGGTCGCTTGCCGTCGGTAACAGGTTGCCACTTCTGGCTCAGGTATATTTTTTTGTAGGTGGCAAGCCTGCACCGTCTGGCTTCGCTTATCCCGTCCCTTCAGCAATCCCGAATGCCGCACGCCACACACTCGAAACCCCCTCCGTTCCTTGATGCACCAAGCCTTCTACCTGTACTGCTTTCATTGAGTGCAGCTTTGCCCGGCTCCCTTGGCTTGTCAGCAAGCCTCGTTCCTTGCTTGCTTCGGGTGCCTTCGGTCGATGACGTGCAAAACTGCCCAAATCCCCGCTCGTTGCATCGCGTTTGGTTTCCATGCCCTCCGGGCTGGCCCAATAGGGCTTGTGCTTTCTGAATAAGGGGTTCCGCTGACGCGGAACACCCCTGAATCTCATTCGGAGCGCCCCTTCCCCCCAAAAACAAATTTATGGCGCCCGTAATCTCAGGGCAAGGGTATATAAACAGTCCCGCAATTATTTGCGCTTCGCGCTGATTGGTATGCGGTCTGCCCTTGCCCTCAATGCGCCATGAGCTCCAATTTCTTTTTTTCGTGGGGGGAATGTGCTTTTTCGAAAGAAAGAATCCCGTCCTGTTCGGACGGGGGAAAGGAATGGCTCGATTATGAAATCTTCGCCAAATATCATTTTGATGTGTTCCCGTCCGTCGTGGAATTTGAAGTGCATCCGGCGTGCCGGCCGACTGCCGGAATTCCGGGTAACACATTTCCGCGAAAATGGGTTTTTCGATTCCTGGGTTTTCCGGTGTCCTGTTCAGGCTCTGGGCTTTTTCTCAGTCGCCTCCCGGGAATGGAAAACTCCGTTGTTGATCAGGTTTCCTAAATCATTCATTAACTAAAAGGAGATACTTTGAACCGGTCCGATATGTATGATGCTATCAATACCAGGATTCTTGCGAATCTTGAGAACGGCCAGCTTTTTTGGCGGCAGCCTTGGGCAGGCGGCCTGCCGGCCAACTATATTACAAAGCACATTTACCAGGGAATCAACTTCCTGCTGCTTTGCATGGATTCCGTCTCAAATCCATTTTACCTTACGTTCCTGCAGGCAAAGACTAAAAATTTTCGCATTAAAGCGGGCTCCAAGGGCCGCCAGATCATTTTCTACAAGCTGCAGGACATAGACAACGTCCTGCCATCCGGCGAGCTAGAAACGAAACGTTTCCCATATCTCAAATTCTCTTATGTGTTCAACCTGGAAGATCTGGAAAGCTATGAAATTCCGCAGCCCACTTTATCCGCTCCAATCGATTTGCTAAATCAGATTATTGGGAATCATTCCCCGGACATCCGCCGGAATTTGGAGAGATGTTTCTACAATGAGCAGGAAAATTATATCTCAACTCCGGACGTTTCGCACTTTACATGCGAAGAAGAATATTTCGCGGCTCAGTTTCATGAACTGATCCACTGGTCAGGTCATCCGGAAAGGTTAAACCGTGTCCGGCATCTTGCCAAGGGCGATGAAATCTATGCCTTTGAGGAACTCATTGCGGAGATAGGCGCAAGTTATTTGCTCGGGCTTTGCAGTATTCAGAATGTTCTTGATAATTCCAGCGCATATTTAGAAACCTGGCTCCGAAAGGCCAAGGGCGATAATTCCTTTGTCCTGTCAGCGGCCATTGCCGCGCAAAAAGCGGTTAACTTTTTAATCCCACAACCGGAGGCCGCTCTCTGAGCGGCTCCTTTTACAAGGAGTTTTCTTTATGTCAGATAATGATTTCAGGCTCATTAAATCCCATCCGTTTATGCCCGGCGACTTTGTGTATTACCACAATTGCGCCGGTGATACTATACCCACCAAAATTTTAGCCGTCCGTACCATTCAGGTAAAAGTTGCTCAGTCAACAATTGCCGGCCACGGCTCCGCCTGGGTGTCTGCTAAAAATTGTGAATTTCAAAACCAACCAGAAGAAAGGTCTCAGTCATGAAGTACTATCATAAAACCTATGCCCGTGATCCGTATTGGACAGATGCACGGTTCAGATCAATTTGCAAGTGTGGTCAGGTGATCAACAAAGGCGACCGGATATTCTACTGTCCCGCCACTAAAACCGCGCTTTGCCCGAAGTGCAGTGAAAAAGCTGCCAATGAATTTGTGTGCGCCGTCCAGGATGAGGATTTCTATAATTCTCAGTATTAGGCAAATTGGCTCGGTCATGCCCTGATCGGGCCTTTTTATAGTGTCCGAAATTAACTTTTCCCCTTGCTCATGGACGACGTCCTGCCGGGCAGCGATGCATCTTCCGAAAGGTTTATTATATTAAAACAACTATCAGATTTCATATCAAAAATTCATTTCGGTCAATGTTCATGCGCCTGGCATTCATTTCGCTATAACTAAATTTCATCTTGTAATTTTACGCACAACGAGACAATAAAGGAGATAGTAACGCCTTATATATGAAATTGGAGGGGTCTTACAATTGGGAGAAATATTTACAAAAATTGTGTTTTATTGCCAAATAATTACGTTTTTATTGCATTTTTTGTGCTTTTATTTCGGTTTTATTATCCGTTTTTGACCATAATTCGGTTATATAGATAAGAATTTCAACATTATTCGGGAATACAACGCCTGCCTGCGGAATGCAGGCAGGCCGGTTTTTGATGTTATTCGAATAACCTCTCCAATTCCTTTTTCATTTTCTTCTTATCAATAACAACGGTTTCAACTTCCTGGTGATCCTTCCAGCCGAGTTGTTTCAGGGCGAAAATACATGCGGCTGTCGGCATAGTGCCTGTCACCATCCCGCGTTCGTATGCAGCTTCCTTTTTGAGGGATGCACGTTCAGTAAGCTCGCGGAATTCCGGTTTTTCATAGAGTGTTTGTCTTCTCATCTTCATACGGTAAGCGAACTCAACAACGATAGGAATATCCGTCGTCTCAATGTATTCACGGTAGAGTTCCGTGATCTTCTGCAGTTCCGTATTAGAAAGTTTGGGTTTACGGCCTGCGTTGCTGCGGGGAAATAAGTCCGGATTTTCTATCCGGGCTTGCCGGCGTTTCCGTTTAATATTTACGATCGCTTCTTCGTTTGGATTCATGGTGCTTTCCTTTCTTGTGAAATGGGTCAAATTTAATTAGGCTGTTTTTAAAATCTTTTGATCGAAAACAGTTACTGCCTTAACCAGGCTTTCATTCTGCAGGTGTGCATAGATTTCCGTAGTCTTTATATCTTCATGGCCCAGCAGTTCCTTAACCACATAGATTGATACTCCGTTCTGGACAAGGATACTGGCGAAACTATGCCTCAGTGTGTGAAAATGAATTTTATCATTCAATTTCGCTGCCCGGACGGCTTTTTTGAATTGTTTCCCGACTGATTCATCGTGAAATTTCTTTCCGAAAGACGTTGTAAAAACATATAATTTATTTTGGGGCTCAGCCTTACGCTCTTTAAGTATAGACTGGAGTGGCTCACATATGGGAATCAGCCTTTCTTTTTTACTTTTTGTTGTGAACCCATTACAGTTGCTCACTTTTATTAAATTATTATCCAGATCAACGCTTTCCCAGCACAGGTTAATAATTTCTGCCCGTCGCATCCCGGTATAAAAGGCAGTTGAATATAAATCGCGATAGTATTTTCGTGATTCCTGCTTAAGTATTTCAGTAAGATCTGAAAGAGTTATAAAAAAGGGATAGCACTTTGCGATCTTAGGTGCTTTGAAGAGTTTAAAGGGATTTGTCGAGATATATCCCCAGTCTTCTGCTTTTGAAAAGGCTGCTTTCAGGGCTTTATAAATGTGAGCTGCGCTGCTTTTTTTCTTGGCAAAAGTTGCTGAAATAAATTTTTCCATCGTTTTTCTGTCCAAAGTTTGAAGAGGATGGTCTCCGGTATATTTTATCAGTTTCTTGAAAGAAAAATCAATTGAAATATAGTAATGCTTCGAACGCGTCTGTTTTGCAATCTCAAGATATTCCTGGTGAAATTCCTTCAAAGAAATAGTGCTGCCAGGTATGGCTATGTTTTCTGCCGGGGCAACTTCGTTTATAATCGGTATAACCGGATTGCAATTTTCGGGTTTGAAATGATGCATGAAAACCTCCGCTTTTCGTCTTGTGGTTTCCTTAGTCGATACTCTCTTTCGGTTTCCTTCCGTATCAAAGTAAACCAATTTGAAAAATGGTGATGAGCTATCCTTGGTCAGGTACATAATCTTCCTTCCTTGGATAATAGGTGAGTGCGCGGGTAAATGTTGGGTAAAATGCGGGTAAACTTGCTGCAACTGGGACATTTACTGGGACATTTTTGTACACCTTAATTGTAAAAGTCTTCGGGAGTCATGGAGGCTTTAAAACAAAAAACCCCGAATTTGGGTTAAATCCGAGGTTTTAGTGGCTGCTCCGCCAGGGTTCGAACCTGGAGACTTCTGATTCAGAGTCAGACATGTTGCCAGTTACACCACGGAGCAATTTTACCGGTACAAAATTAGGCATTTCTGACGACATAAGCAATCTTTTCAACCAAATTTTGACTAAATGAGCTTGTTCTGCATTTACCTATCACAAAAAGCCATCACTTTTTCACCTTATGCCCGTTTAAATTGCCCAGCCCATCATAAGCGGCATATTTATAGAGGTCGTGCAGCGTGGGATAGTTGAACACGGCTTCGATAACATCGGTCAATGTTAACCGGTTATGCACGAGCATCATGCCATAATGGATCAGCTCGCTGGCAAGCTGCCCAATGATGTGCACACCTATGATCTGAAGACTTTCACGTAAAAAGACAACTTTGAGAAAGCCATCTTCCAGTCCCATGATCTTTCCTCTCGGCATATCCCGGTACCGCGACCTACCGGTACAATAGTTCAAATCCCCCTTCTTTGCCTGTTCTTCTGTTGTTCCAATCATCGAAACTTCGGGTATGGTATATATGCCAAACGGCAGTTCCCTGTCTATTTGTGGCAGATCGTTAATGCCAAACATCCGGGAGACGGCAACGCGGCCCTGATCCATACTCACGCTGGCGAGTGAAGGAAATCCAATAACATCTCCCGCGGCAAAAATGTTGTTTACCGATGTCCTGTAATTGGCATCTACTTCAATCACTCCGCGTTTCCCGGGCTGAAGCCCGGCCTTTTGGCATTGCAGCAATTTTGTATTGGCCACTCTCCCTGCGGCATAAAGGAACATATCACACGTCAAAAACTCCCCGTTTGCCAGCATGACAGAAAGCGGACCGGATTCATCAGAGTCTTTTTGTATTTGCACAACCGAATTATTGAAGAGGATCTCAATTCCGGCTTTTTTCATTTGTTCAATCAATGCACTACTTATTTCCCCATCAAGAAACGGAAGTATTTGTTCACTGTGGTTGACAAGAAACACCTTTGTGCCCATGGTTGCAAAAATTGTTGCATACTCACATCCAATTACGCCTGCACCAACAATGCAGAGGGATGTAGGGAATTTATCCAAATCCAGAATGGTGTCCGAATCATGTACCCGTATCCGGTCAAAGGGTATGTTATCCGGATGGAAAGGAAAGGAGCCTGTTGCAATAAGAACGAAATCAGCGGTAATTTCTGTCGCCGATTCGGATGCTGTAACGAGAAGAGTGTGATCGTTCCTGAACTCGGCAAAGCCGTTGAAGAGGTCCACCTTGTGCCGGAGAATATTCTGATATACTTCGTCGTTTTCCGAAGAAACGATGAAGTTTTTCCTGAACATGAAGTCCTTTATGGAAGCTTGGTGATTGAAGGTTTTGTCAACGCCGAACAACCCCTTCTCATATTTTCCTGAAAAATACAGCGCGGTTTCTTTTAGGGTTTTGGAGGGCAGAGTTCCGGTATGCACTCCGGCGCCGCCATAAACAAACTCTTTTTCAACCAGTGCAACGCGTTTTCCAAAATACGCAGCTTTTGCCGCTGCCTTTTCACCTGCCGGCCCGGAACCAATAACCACAAGGTCATAGTGATCCATCATATTTTTCTTTCATTGGTGGAGAAATGCCCGTCTTTACGAATTGAGATGCATAATATACAAAATTGTAATTATGAAAAAATGGGCAGGTATCATCCCCGTTTCCCGTTTCGGCATGTTCCATATCCTGATTACCGCAAATTCCTGCGTCCCGGCTCATAGCTTCTTTTTTATCCTTCCAAACAGATAAATTTAAATTGGCTTTGTATCCATATTATAGTAAGGCAGTCTGGAAAGTTGTCTTATTTTCACGTAATTTTATTATATGCAAAATAAGTCCCATAATCGCGTCCCTTCTCTGGTTAAATTGTTTAGTCTGGAGGAAAAGGCGACTAAGTATCTCTGGCTTTCTGTCGTTTTGGCAGTCGTGCTTACATTCACTGCAATAATAGTAGCATTCCAACATTATTATATTGTTCCTGTCGGACGGTCCGGTTATTTCAGCCGGGAGACCCATGTTTTTTTTAACCTTTTATATTGGTGGTGCTGGATCTTTTTTCTCCCTTTGGTTTACCGGATAACGCTCCACTCCGGCACCGTAACAACAAAGTTGTGGTATTGGGTGTTGTTTTATTTTCTGGTTCCCCTTGGGTTCACTTTGCTGCATCAGACAATTGCTGCCGGTCTGTTAAGCGGCTTTATGTTAAAAAGCGCGGTATACCCCGTAATTCTCCAAAGGATACTGCGTAATACCTGGGCTTGGGTGGACTTTGTTATTTACTTTATTATAAGCAGTTCAATAGCATTGATTGAATTTCAGGAACGTATCAGACTGAATGAGATGAAAATTACCCAAATGCAGTCCCAACTGGCACAATCCCAGTTGAATGCGCTTAAGAGTCAACTGCGTCCACATTTTCTATTTAATACGCTAAACAGTCTTTCCACACTCATACTGAAGGAAGATAATCCTGAAGCCGAACGCATGCTGTCTCTTTTGACGAGTTTCCTACAGACCACGGTGTATGCCGGCGAAAGGCATGAAGTTGCATTGCGTGAAGAGTTGAAGTTTATTAATGAGTATCTGGAAATAGAAAAAGTACGATTTAAGGAAAAGCTTGAGGTAAGAGAGGAGATTGAAGAAGCATCATTGGACGTTATGATCCCGGGGTTTTTGCTCCAGCCTGTGGTTGAAAATGCCATTTACCATGCAATAGCACCAAAGCTTTCAGGCGGTGTGATCAGTATACTTTCCAGAACAGTAAATAACAAATTGTTGCTCACCATTGAAGATAATGGGCCCGGTTTAAGGTCTTCCGTGAAAAAGAAACAGAAAGAAGGTGTCGGTCTAAGGATAACAAAAGAACGGCTGCAGCAACTGTATGGAGATGATTATTTGCTGAATATTGTTGACAGGGCAGAAGGTGGGGTGCGTGTTGAAATAAGAATACCGATACCATTTGCGCCTGCATCAAAAAGACAGGTTCCGGAGTCTGCCACTGCATGAAACAATATTTTAAATCTGTTTTTAACCGCAGCGATTCACCGGCAATGCCCAGGATTGAGGAGGAATTATTTGTTCCGTTGTTGATGATCCTTGCGCTGGTAGCAGTAATCAATACGCTGCAGTCCTACGCTTATTTTTACAAAGGGGCTCACAATACGCTGGGATTTCTCCTTTTATTTGTTTCAAAGCTTATCTATTGTTTGTTTTTTGGTGTTTTTGCCTATATCACCAGGTGTCTCTCGCAAAGAATCAGTTTCCATAAAACAAAGGTGCTTCAATTGTTGTTCTTGCATTTCATTACACTGGCATCACTTGTTGTTATACACCAGGCGCTTTCCTATGGCATCGATTCGCTGCTCTTAACCAGCCAAATTAAAGTCAGTTTTGTTACCCTATTCCTGAGAAATATGTTAGTGTGGCTGGACATTGCAGTGTATATTTTTTGCGTAATTGTCTTTCATCTGCTGCAAAACCGGTTGATCAGTGAAGAGAATGAATACACCTATTTTCAGATGGAAGTTGCACTCATGAATTCCCAACTTCATGAGCTGCGGAGCAAGATTCACCCCAAATTTCTATTTAATACACTCCAGACCATTTCGTCATTAATTCAGACGCGCAGAAATGATGAGGCCAACAGGGTGCTCTCCCTTTTCAGCAACTTTTTGCGGGCAACGGTATATGATATTGAACAAAAGGAAGTTTCGCTCGAGGCTGAGAAAAGCTTGCTGGCGGAATATCTGGAAATTGAAACAGTTCGTTTTAATGATAATCTGAAAGCCGATGTTGCTATCCCGGACGCCTGTTTGCCGGCTCTGGTGCCCAACTATTTGCTGCAACCCATTCTGGAAGAGTTGTTGAATAATGCGGTAGTGAGACAGGATGCGGTGAATACGATAACAGTTTCTGCCAGGCACAAAGCGAAGGATTTGATTATTGAACTGAGTGATAATTTTACCGATACTTCACTGTCTGATTTAGCAGCGGACAACGGGAATTCGAAGTTGATGATTTCAAAGAAAAGATTATTCCAGCTTTTTAATGAAGAACAACAAATTGAAATTATTGGGCAAAAATGCCCAGGCATCACGATAAGGATAACCATTCCATACCGCACGATGCAGGATAACCTTGAAATAAAATATGCAGGTGAAAGAAAATATGAGTATTAGTGTTATTGTTGTTGACGATGAACCTTTGGCAAGAGAAGGCTTAAGGTTGCGCCTTGAAAAATCATCAGAAGTAAATGTGATAGCCGAGTGTGCGTCAGGAATTGAAGCAGTCGAAGCCATTAATTCGCTAAAACCTGAATTGCTTTTTCTGGATATACAAATGCCGGAAATGAACGGTTTTGAAGTGGTGAAAAACCTTACGCTTGACCCCATGCCTGTTATCATTTTTGTTACTGCATACGATGCCTATGCCATCAAAGCTTTTGAATGCCACGCACTGGATTACATTCTGAAGCCGATAAACGAAGAACGGTTCCGCCAGGCTCTGCGCTATGCGGTTGATTCAATCAATCATCGTAATCTGGAAAACCACTATGGAAAATTAAAGGCGGTGATGCATGATTATCTTTCTTCCGGAGAAGTTACCGCTGCCGGGGAAAGCACCGTGAACGGCGAAGAGAACAAACAATATCTCACTCGTCTCATGATAAAGAGCAGGAATCAGATATCCATTATTTCGGTGCCCGAGATAGATTGGATTGAATCGGCAGGAGATTATGTATATATTCACACCAATTCCGGCAAACACATATTCCGCGAAACGTTGATATCTCTGGAGGAGAAATTGGATCCGCAAACTTTTGTGAGGATTCACCGTTCTGCCATTGTGAACCTGGAAAAAATTAAACAGCTTCGTGCAAATGAACATGGGGACTATGACGTTTATTTGCAGAATGGCACTAAATTGAAATTAAGCAGGACCTACCGAACGCATTTTCAACAGATGATTGGCGGCGCGCTATAAGGGTTTTCCCGACGTGAATAGTTTTTGTACTTTGACAGGGGAGGACTGACCGGGCTTTTACACATTTGATGATAGTATCAGCCAGGTATATGCTCGCGTTCTAACTCCTTATCACAGGCCGCTAACTCCCACTCATCGCAACACAGCGCTTGCAATCTCATTTTGATTTCTTTCCTGAATGAAATAATACATTTTTGCTTTCAGAAATATAACAATCATGAGAAACGCTTCGTGAAAACAAAACCCGTTAATGAAGTAAATACTACAACACATAACTTTGTGTCATTTGGTGTCAGGAATGCCCGTTTGCGAATTCTGCTCGGCGTCTGCATAACTGTCTTTCTCCTTATGGCATTTAAGCCAACCACTGCTATCACCATTTACACAATAGGCGATTCAACTATGTGTTTGTATGACACAACAAACAATAACCCGCAACGGGGGTGGTGCCAAATGCTGCCACAGTTTTTCAATTCAAATGCGACCATTGTTAATGCGGCAGCGGGTGGACGGAGTTCAAAGTCCTTTTACAATGAGCCAGGGAAATGGAATACGGTCATCAACAATGTAAAGGCTGGGGATTATGTATTCATACAGTTTTCGCATAATGATGAAAAAGATCCGGCGCTCTATCCTGATTTTCACACAGACCCGGGTTCAACCTATGATGCCTACCTGACAGCCTACGTTAATGAAACACGGGCCAAAGGGGGAATTCCCGTCCTGTTTACTCCTATCTGCCGTTGGTATTTCGATTCCAATGGTCTTATTACTGCTTCCGGTCAGCATAATGTGGCAGCGTATGGTGATTATCCGGGCGCCATGAGAAATGTTGCCACCGCGCTTAATGTTCCGCTTATCGATTTAACCGCAAGCACAAAAACCCTGTATGAAGCGTATGGCATTTCAGCCTCATCACAGCTTCATATTACAACCGATAATACCCATCCAAACCTGCTGGGTGCTACGTTGATAGCACAGCTTGCTTCACAGGAAATGAAGAGCAAGGGCATCCTGACCGATTATATGAACTCATCAACCGATATTATTCTCAGTCCGACATCTCTTTCCTTTGGTGATTTGACTATCAACCTGACTTCTTCAGAAAGCTCTTTTTCCATTTCAGGATTTAATCTGAGCCCTTCAAGTGGGAACGTTACCGTTACTGCTCCTGCCAACTTTGAAGTTTCGGCAACATCCGGCGCCGGTTTTGGCTCATCAATTAACGTTGCCTATACCAACGGCACTCTTGCAACGTCTACAGTTTATGCGAGATTCAAACCAACCACGGTTCAGGTATATAACGCAACCATCACCGCCGCGATTGGCGGAACAACCCTCCAAAGTGTAGCGGTGACGGGGCAGGGAACTCCTGTGCCGACAGGGCTGACTGCAGCATCTGCCACCTGGTCCTTATCGTCCAGTCAAGCAGCAACTTCGGTATCAGGCAGTTTGTCAGCCCAAAGTCAGAATACAGTCGGGCTCGCCGGTATTGTTTATAACTCAACTCTTGGAACAGTGACCGGATGGCAGCGTGTTGGATCAACCGGCTTTTTGCCCTATACCACTTACTCAACCTCTTCATATGTGGAATATACGGTTGCCCCCCAGGCAGGCTATTATTTTATTTTGAACTCCGCATCATTGAATGCGCTAGGTGGAGGTACTAGTAGTGCACGGCTTGCCGTTTACTATTCGCTTGATGGGTTTAGCACTTCAACCGCTCTTGGAACAGCCAGTTATTATGCTTCGGCCTCACCCACCTCTTATGCAGCTACATTTGCCACGCCCATAACTTTGCTGAATACGAGCTCTGCTTCGGCAACGGTTCAGGGAAGTACGTCGTTTTCGCCCAACATCACGGTTAAAGGAGGGCAAACGCTGACTGTCAGGATGTATCCATGGGCGGGTTCCACCGGAAGGTACCTGGCCAATAAATTAGTAGTACTTTCAGGCAACACGGCAACTGCCTCTGTTCCTGCTGCGCCAACTACATCGTCGGTGTTCCCGATTTATGCAACTTCAGCAACAGGCGGTGGATCGGAGATTTCGGCTGATAATAATGCGCTTATCACTGCAAAAGGAGTATGCTGGAATCTTTCGGGAAGCCCAACGACTGGTGACCCGAAAACAAATGACGGATCAGGAACGAATGCGTTTATAAGCGCTATTACCGGGCTTGTCCCGGGACTGACCTACTATGTGCGAGCCTATGCCACCAATAGTGCGGGTACCTCATATGGAAATGAAGTGACATTTACCACATCGTCAACAGCCACCGAACCTCTGTTAACAACCGGAGCTGTTACAAATGTTGGTGCGACTTCAGCCTCTGTTTCAGGAAACATTTCCAGTGACGGCGGGGCGGCATTAACCTCATCTGGTTTTTGCTGGAGTTCCACCAATGCCACCCCGACCACTGCCGACTCAAAAAATAATGTTGGCGTGAACACGGGAGCAATAACAAGCACGTTGAGCGGATTAACCTCCAGTACGCTTTACTATATTCGCTCTTATGCAGTTAATAACTCCGGATTAACCGGGTATGGTGCGGTCGTGTCTTTCACCACTGCCGGAGATTTTTATAATGTCGCAGGAGCTGATATATCGGTGCCAACAGGCTGGGGAACAAACAGCGATGGGAGCGGGGCTAACCCGGACTTTTCAAAAGATAATCAGATATATCATTTTACCAACGCAAGTTCAGGTTTCTCTCAGAATTGGGCTGTCTCAGTGAATTCAAAGGTTGTAGTAGGAAATGGGACGGATGCCATCAGTCTCACCATTCCGTCAGGTTTTTACTTGTCGGGTAAGGTTGACCTTTCCAATAATTCGACGCTTAATGTGCAAAACTCTGCCAATTTGGTTTTGGGAAATATCCATACGAGCAGTGTAGTCAATTATGATGGAAGCAATTCGTTGACGGTGTTGGCAGGAGCATATGGAAATATTGCGAGCACTAACGATGCCGGTGCAGCGCGGGTATTCGCGAGCGGCGCGATTTCAATAAGCGGAACATTTACCAAAGGAAGTGCCGTCTATACGGCTCCTACGGCAGGCATTGTGACTTTCAATGGCTCATCGGCACAGAGTATTCCAGGTGTTCCCTATTATAATTTGCAGTTGAATAATGCAAGCGGAGCCTCAGTTACCGATTCATTGGTGATGGTGTCCGGAGGAACGCTGACGGTGACAACAGGAACCTTGAGCGTATTTGGTGTGATCGATAATAAATCAGCAAATGCCCCGGTGATCACTGGAACGCTGCTCATAAAATCGGGGGGACATTACCGTGTCAATGGCGGCTCATTCCCCGCTGCAACATATGAAGCAAATTCTACCGTCTTTGTAATAACCGGCGGTCCGGCCTTAGTTTCAACAATTGGAGGAAATCTTGTATGGAATTCTACCGGTAGCGCAGGGTTTAGTGTTACTCCTGTAACAATTGGCGGTGACTTCACCATGACAGCCGGTACCTGGGCGCATGGCAATGGCGGTGTTGCCAGAACCGTAATTGTTCAGGGCGACATGTACTTAACTGGGGGTACATATACTATTGCCAACACGTCTACTGTCAATTCAACGGTGCAAACCCTGACGGTCAACGGAAATCTAAATGTTTCCGGGGGACTTCTCTATGCGTCGAACAATGGGCTTACGGGAAGTAACGGAACAATTAATGTTGGGAAGAATTTGATCCATACCGGTGGAACAATAGGAAATGGTTCAAGCGTTACCAATGTGCTCACCGGAAGGATAGTTTTTAACGGAACGGCGCCACAGACTATACAAACAACGGGCTTTACCAATAACCTGAACATTGTGATAAATAATGCGGCCGGTGTTTCACTTGCCAGCGACCTTACGGTTGATGCTGCACTCTCCTTAACCAGCGGTGTACTTACAACAGGAGAACATAATCTTATTATGAATTCGGCGGCCACCATTGCCGAAACACCATCGGCCACAGCAATGGTCTATGTGAACGGTACCGGACAATTCAGACGTTTGTTCACCACGGCCGGAAGTTTTACCTTTCCTATTGGTGATGTGGCATCAGTGTCGGAGTTTGCACCGGTAACAATCAATGTCTCGGCTGACGCCTATAGCTCTGCTTATGTGGCAGTGCAGACCACCAGGACCAAACATCCAAATAATGGAAGTGCTTCCGATTATATTAACAGGTATTGGACTTTGACTTCTTCCGGATTTTCAAATCCAACATACAGTGGAACCTTTACCTATGCGGCTGCTGATGTAAACGGAAATGAATCGATTGTTTTTGGAGCGCATTATTCAAACAGCATTTGGGAAAATGTGGGAACGGTTAGTGTTGCGACACACAGTTTTTCCACACCCAGTTTCACCAGACTCGGCGACTTCACCTGCGCAGACGCAAGTGTTGTTCCGGCAGTGCCGGTTATTACAACATCTGCCACCGGATTGTCCTTTGGCAGAGTGAACAGGAATTCAACTTCAACTGAACAAACCTATAGTATCACCGGCTATTATCTTTCACCCGCAAGTGGAGATGTTACCATTACCGCTCCTGCAAATTTCCAGATATCACTTGTCAGTGGTTCAGGATTCACTTCTGTTTTGACAATGCCTTATACTGACGGAAACCTTTCTCCTCAAACCGTTTATGTTCATTTCGTGGCGCCAAACGTAAGTCAGGCTGAATTGTATGGCGGATCTCTTACCAATGCGGGCGGTGGAGCTTCAACACAGAATATAACTCTGTCGGGGACCAGTATAATCTCGAACGCTGATTTAGGTGTCAATCTTGTTGTTGCCAAAGATGGTTCAGGCGATTATACCACACTTCAGGCAGCAATAAATGCCATTCCGGCAAGCCATTCTGAAAGTCCTTTTATTGTATATATGCGACCGGGGTTTTATCACGAAAAAGTGACTATCCCGGCGACATTGAGTGACATTAGTATTATGGGAGAACATCGTGATTCAACGATTCTTGATTATACAGATTATGTGGGGATGAGTGGCACCACAAATGTACCGGGAACAAATGCTGTTCAAACACTGCAGGTGAATGCAAGCAATATTTCATTTCAAAATATGACTATTCAGGATACCGTGAGTATTGAACGCGCGGTTGCGGTTAATGTCGGTAATAGTGCTGATAGGGTAGTGTTCAGGAATTGCAATATCTATGGGCACCAGGATACGTATTATTTGTGGGGATGTTATCGCGTTTATCACAGTCACTGCAAGATAACCGGCTCAGTGGATTACATCTTTGGAAGCGGTATGGCAGTTTTTGACAGTTGTGATCTGGTAATAAACAGAAATGGCGGCGTTCTGACAGCCGCATCAACGCCGGCAAATTTCAAGTATGGACTCGTTTTCAGAAACTGCACTATTTCCACCGATCCGATTGGATTTGATGGGACCCCGGTTTCCAATTTTTATCTGGGCAGACCATGGAATGACAATCCTAAAACGGTGTTCCTTAACTGCTATGAACCGGCGACTCTTGCGGCTGCCGGTTATACATTGATGAATGCTGATCCGGCAGCTTCTGTTAATCAAAATACACTTTATGCTGAATATGGATGTTATGGCCCGGGTTCTGCTTATACTTCGCGGGCCACTATCAGTGGAAACAGTAATTACGGGCGCCAACTCACGGCAGAAGAATCGGCCAATTACACACTTTCAACTATATTTGCTGCAGCCTCAAAAACGGATTCTCCTTTCCCCAGTGGTGATTGGTTCCCCGGAGCAGCCAACGACGCACTTCCGGTAGAACTAACATCGTTTTCGGCTTTTGCAAACCAAAGGAAAGTTAATCTGACCTGGAAAACTTCCACTGAGGCAAATACATTTGGTTTTACGATTGAAAGAAAAGCTGAGAGGGAAACCTCATGGAGTCCGGTTGGCTTTGTTCGTGGTGCAGGAAACAGTAATTCGCCCAGGAACTATTCATTCTGCGACAATGCACCAGTGACAGGAAAGATACTCTATCGCCTTAAGATGGCTGACAATGACGGAACCTTTAAACACAGTGAAGAGATTACGGCAATTGTTGCATTGCCTGCCACGTTTAACCTTGCGCAGAATTATCCGAATCCGTTTAATCCTTCTACGAAAATTGAATATACGTTGCCAACAGCCGCACGGGTGCAGATCGAAGTATATAGTATCATTGGTCAGCGCGTTGCAGTACTGGTTGATGCGCAGCAGGATGCCGGATACTATACCACGCAGTTTTCTATGTCTGGCGGTGTGGCCAGCGGCATATACATATACCGTCTGAGGGCCTATGCCAAGCAGGATGGAAAAGAATACAGCATTATCAAAAAAATGATTCTGGAAAAATAGTTTCTTCCCTCTCCGGACGTGGGCATGGAGCGTGCCGGAGAACGTGCTGTTTGGAAGGCTTGGCTCTCGACATTGCCTGCAAGGTCACTACTCCATACCTGCAGGCAATGTCCTTTTTGCCCTTTCATGTCTTACTATTGCACCGAAATGGTGTATGTTCAGGCAAATGGACGCCTCCCATGGACGTATAGAGCGGCAGAAATTATGACATTTTACGTAATCGTTAAAGTAAAGGTTAATCCCTAAATAATTACCGTGTTTTTATAGCCTTTTTTTATTAAGTTGTTGTAGTTTTTCTGTTGACTGGCTAAACAGGGGTCCCATGCTTTTAATTGTTTGAGAACGCTTTGAACGGTAAGAATATTCTTTTCACCCTGCTTTTGGTAACTCTGTTTTCGGATCAATATAGTTTTAGCAAGACAGTTTATATCTCATCGACAGGATTGGATACCAACCCGGGAACGCTTGTGCTGCCTTATTTGACCATTTCGAAGGCAGTTTCGAGTGTTTCTGCTGGTGATACAATGTATATGAGGGGTGGGATCTATGCGCTATCCTCCACCATCAGCATTTCGAAAAGCGGAACGAGTGCTGGAAAGTATAATCTTTGGGCCTATTTCGGCGAACACCCTCTTCTGGACTTTTCTGGCATGGCTGAATCGAGCAGTAACCGCGGCATTAATTTGAGCGGTTCCTATTGGTATATAAAAGGAATTGACATAAAAGGGGCAGGAGACAATGGCATGAATATCAGCGGCTCCAATAATACCGTTGAATATTGTTCATTTTACCTGAACAGGGATTCGGGACTGCAGCTTGGTGGAGGGGCGACAAGCAACAGGATCATTAATTGTGACTCCTACTTCAACAAAGATGCGGGTGAAGGAAATGCTGACGGGTTTGCCGTTAAACTTGACGTGGGAACAGGAAATTATTATTACGGGTGTCGTTCCTGGCAGAATTCTGATGACGGGTGGGACGGGTATTTACGCCCTTCGGATGATATTACCACAACACTTGAAAACTGTTGGTGCTTCATGAATGGTTATCGTGCTGACGGAACTGCAAGCACAGGCAACGGAAATGGATTTAAAATGGGCGGAAGTGATCTTAAAACACTTCGCCATAATTTCATTCTGAAGAACTGTTTGTCTTTCGATAACCGGGTGAAGGGCTTTGATCAGAACAATAATAAAGGTTCGATGACATTATTAAATTGCACTGCTTACCGGAATGGAACAAATTACAGCGTTACGCAAATTCTTGATACTGCCTCAGGGAAAATTTTAACGCTCACAAATTGTGTTGCCCTTGGCAGTTATGGTTCAATCAGTATTTCCTCGGTTCAGACTACAAACAGCTGGATGTCTTCTTTTACTGTAACCAATGCAGATTTTTTAAGTATTGATACAGCCGGTATAAGAGGACCTCGCAACGCTGATGGAAGCTTACCTCAGACTACATTCATGCATCTTGCTGCAGGGAGTGATTTGATTGATGCAGGAACAAATATCGGTTTACCCTTTAATGGGAGTGCACCGGATCTCGGGGTGTTTGAATCAGGCGCTGCCGCATCACTGGCAACTCTAGCTACTACCGCAATTTCGTCAATAACGCAAACCACAGCAATAAGTGGTGGTTCAATTTCGTCTGATGGGGGTGCGACAGTTTCTGCAAGGGGAGTATGCTGGAGCACTTCGGCCTCGCCAACAATTGCTGATAGCCATACTTCCGACGGTACCGGTGCAGGATCATATACAAGTGCAATTACAGGGCTATCAGTTGGCTCTGCTTATTATGTCCGGGCCTATGCAACCAATAGTGCTGGAACGGCTTATGGGACGCAGGTCAGTTTTACTTCTCTTCCCGCAACTGCTGCTACAGTGACAACAACAGCAATAACGGCGATCACCCAAACCACGGCTACTGGTGGAGGTAATGTTGCATTTGATGGGGGATCAACGGTGACTATGCGCGGCGCCTGCTGGAATACTACCGGCACTCCATTTGTATCAGGGAACCATACTTCTGACAATACAGGCACAGGTATTTTCGCGAGCTCTCTGACTGGACTTACAGCCGGGACGACATATTATGTCCGGGCATTTGCCATCAACAGTATCGATACCGCATATGGTACTCAGGTAAGTTTTACAACAACAGCTGCTACAATTCCAACGGTAACCACAGCATCCATCTCTGACATTACGTCTACAACTGCTTCTTCCGGAGGCAGCATTACGTCTAACGGGGGAGTGGCTATAACGGCGAAAGGAGTTTGCTGGAATTTGACTGGGACTCCAATGTTGACCGATGCACATACGTCTGACGGAACGGGGTCTGCCTCATTTGTAAGCTCAATCCCGGGGCTTGTTTCCGGTGCAACATATTATGTTCGTGCCTATGCAGTTAATACTGTAGGTGCCGGTTATGGGGCTGAAAGTGTATTCACCACATTATCGTCAGGGCAGGCAGATTCAATTATATGGGCGCTCACTGCAAACACAGGTTTCAGTGCTACGGCAAATCTAAACGGTTCAGTCGAAGCATTCAGCAGCGGCGGGGGTTCACTTTCCATGAGTGTGAAAGATTATGCGAATGGTGGACAGCGATGCAATCTTGGGGCTGCCAACTGGCCAACTGAAACCGCTCAAAATGACGGACGTTATATTGAATTTGCCGTGAGTCCTGTTGCTGGATATATTTTTTTGGCAAACAGTGTTTCATTGGACATAGGTTATGCAGCATCTACTAATAGAATGTTTTCAAATCTTTACTATTCAACTGACAATTGGGCACATAAAACAAAGATAAATGCAGATGCAATTATCTCGGCAAATAGCTCATGGAACAGTCCGGCACCCTCATTCACATGCAACGTAACTGTTGCGAGTGGCACCAATCTTGCAATCCGGATTTATCCCTGGTTTACGACAACTCCAAGCAACTCAAAGTACCTTGGCCTAAAGAACTTTGTAATCAAGGGAAATACTTCATTGGCAGTACTTCCACCTGCTGTTCTCAATCTTTCATTGGCGGTTCAGGGATATTTTAATGGCACAACAGCAGCACTTAAAGATACTTTTAAGGTTAAATTGGCGGAAAAGAGTGCGCCTTACACTGTGGTTGATTCAGCTGTTGTTGTAATTGACTCAGTTTCACTGACTGGCAGTGTATCCTTCCAAAACGCTTCAACTGGCTCGTATTATCTTGTTATCCGGCATCGGAGCGCTGTTGAAACCTGGAGTGCCTCGCCGGTAAGCATAACCCGTGGTGCCTTACAAACCTATGACTTTACGTCTATGCAAACGCAGGCCTATGGGAATAATCTTATGCAGAACGGTTCAAAATGGTGTTTATATAATGGTGATGTTGACCAGAGCGGATATATTGATAATAATGATCTTCTGTTGGTAGATAATGCAGCCTTTGCATTTTCCTCGGGCTATTTACCAACCGATATTGATGGGAACCGCTTCGTTGACAACAACGATCTGCTTATTTGTGATAATAATGCATATGATTATGTGAGTGTGCATAAACCTCTTGCCGGCGGGATCGCAAAAAGGCTAAGTGGATATTCTGAAAGTAAGTCGTGGCAGGTAATAAACGTTGAAGGAAAAGGCAGGTAAGAAGGCCTTAGGTCTGATTGAGGCTGCGATTTGAACTGTCGTTGTAAAGGTTATTAATGTTATCAGGATAACAGAGACTTCATTCAACGTTTGAATAGTTTTTTTATTCGGCCTTGGGTATAGTAAAAACAAACGTACTTCCTTTACCTGGTTCACTCTCCACACGAATAGTTCCGCCTTGCTGCTGAACCATTTCTTTGCAAAGCGCCAGTCCCAATCCGGTTCCTTCTTCTTTGGCGGTGCCTTTTCGGCGATAAGAATTGCCCAGCGTAAAAATCTGTTTTTGTGCTTCCATGGGAATACCCGTTCCGGAATCCCGGATGGCAATTTCATAGAATTTTTCTTTAAGTGTTGCCGTTATAAATATACTTCCGTTTGATTCGGTGAATTTAATTGCATTGGCCAGCAAATTGTGCAGTATTGAACTTAACATATTCTTATCGGCCATAACCACAATTGATTCGTTGATATTTGAGTTCAACACTATGTTTTTCCGCAGCGCATTGTGAGCAAGGTTGCTGCTCACCGATGAAAAAATTTCCTGAAGATTAAGCCGTACGGAGTGTGTGTCGGTTCTGCCAATATGTACCCGTGCCCAGGCCAGGAGGTTTTCTATCATGCCAAAAACGCTGTTGCTTATTTCATTTATGCTCGCAGCGTATTCCCTCAATTCCTCTTTTGAGATCGAATCTGCATCTTCCATCAGCGCTTCGGAATAACCCAGCAGCCCCTGAAAAGGGGCCTTTAAATCGTGGGCAAAAACGGTGAAGAACTTATCTTTGCTGAGGTTCACTTCCTGAAGTTCGGCATTTAGGGCAATGAGCTTTTCTTCAATGAGCTTTCTTTCCTCAATATCAAGACGCAGCAGTTCATTGGCTTTTTCAAGTTCAATTGTCTTGCTTTTGACCAACTTATCCAGGTTTTCTTTTGAGTGCAGTAATTCGTTTTCATATTTTTTTCTGTCGGAAATATTCCTCCCGATACCGATATACCCGAAAAACACCTCGTTGTTGGTCAGTGGTGTAAAGGAAAAATTCATGGGTACTGAATTACCGTCTTTATGTAATGCCTCTGCATCGAATATTTTCACCTCGCCATTGGTGTTTTGCAAATATTCCTGAAGGGAAATGCGAGGTGTACTATGGTTTAAAACAGCAGTGATTGGTTTCCCTAACAATTCAGTTTCTTCAAATCCGAGATTGGCTGCCAAAGCGCCCTGCACCGATTCAATTACCAACGATTTGTCAGTTTTAATGATTATATCATGCATGATGCCGATGGTCATCTGGAGTGCATCATAGAACGTCATTATCATTTTATTTCTGAAGATGGTGTAAATCGCGCCAATTAATGCAATGCCTGAGAAAATGAAATACCATGCCTTGCTGTCGCCAAAGATGACCTTCATTATAACGCCAGAAAATGGTCCGGGGAGAATAAGGATCAGGAGAGCCAGGGAAGTGAACAGGATCTTCGATTTACTGCCGGTCTCGGAAATGCCTTTATACAGGTAATAGAGATCTGATACACCGATGGTGAAGAAAATTGATATCCACGTTATGTAGAAGATATATCCCCCCCCGGTTAGTAATCCATTCCCCTGGAGAGGTGCCGGGATGAACCCCAACAGGATCATAGTATAGCCGAATAAACCGGTAAAGTATATGGCAACAATGAGAAATTTTTCCCAGAACAGTTTGGCATATCCCGTATAGATAATAAGAAAATGCAAAAAGAAGAAGGGGACCAGTGAAAAAAGGAAAACGGCCAGTGGCTGAATCAGTGACTTATATTGTGCATAGATGGGCTGACCGGAAATGACGCCGGTTATTGCATATAGGGTTAGAAAGGATACGCATAAGAGATAGAATTTACTCTGGTAGGTTCTGCCTGATTTGTTGAAAATTACAACAGCTATACTCAGCGTGATAAAGGAATATATTATCGAAGTATAAAAGAATAGCATAGCAACACATCCATTATTGCGAATTCAATAAGCAAATATATACTTTCTTTATCAATTTTGACAACCTGATATGGATAAGTGGCGCTGGAACTTCAGTAAGTGATAAAAATCACGTTAGCGGAGCGTATTAAAAAGACAAATGTTCAGTCAGCGGGGCATTTTATCGGAGATAATCTGTAGGGGCTCAAAATATTGAGCCCCTACCAAAATGTTGAGTCCCTAAGATAATTGTGAGTATCTTAGATAATTTTGTGCTGCTGCATTATGAATGACAGCAATCAGGTTAAGGAATATACCTGATTACCACTGCGTCATTTTTCGCCGAAATTTTTCTGTGATTTACCTGTTTTAATAGTGCTTTGTCTGTGAAATCATTCACATCAGCTTAATCAAGGGTACTATTTCAGCAAAAGCATCTTGTTGGTTTTAACAACGGTGCCAGATTGCAGCCGGTAGTAATATATACCGCTGGAAAGATTTGCTGCATGGAAGCTGACGCTATGGGTTCCCGCTTGTTCTTCACGGTTAACCAGAGCTGCAATTTCATTTCCCAACACGTCGAAAACTTTGAGAGAGACAAACCCATTTTGCGGCAACTGGTAAGTGATCACCGTGGAAGGATTGAACGGGTTGGGGAAGTTTTGATCAAGGGCATACTGCATAGCCGTGCTCTGTCCAAAGATTATTCTCGTGGCAGGATCATATTCATACGCCCCGAGGTCAGGGGCCGGGCCTATAAAGGGCAGTCCTACATCCACACCTTTGTCAATGGCAACACTGGTTGATTTCAGTTTTGCGAAACCGTTTTTGGGAAGACTGCCATTAGCCTGACGGGCTGCTTTTGCATCGTTCTCGTCCAGGCTAACGAAGTCAGCCTTGGTGATGGTCACGGCAGTTTCAGCATCCCAGGAATTCCTTGCCTCAACAGTTCCGGCGAGCAGTCTGGCGTTGGAGGCACCTGATTGTTTTGGATGAGGGAAGAAGTCAAATCCGATATTGTTTTTCAGAACATGGGGAATAGAAACGGTTACTGCATCGTTGAATCCAAAATTTACCGTGTTACCCCATGCTGTACAGTTATAAACAGTTATCCCGGACCCGTTGTTATTCTGGTGAAAACCTCTTGAGAACTGTTCCTGATTGTTGAATGCGACGCAGTTTATCACCAGATGTCCTCCGGCAATACCGGCGCCGCCAAGTTTGAAACCATTGCCATCGCCGTTGAAGGAAGTGAAGCCCCAGAGAGTGGGGTCACCGTTATGCCATGTCCAGCAATTATTTAGTTCAATCAGATATTCGGTTTCATACAAGTCCCAGCCGTCATCCACATTTTCCCATGAACGGCAGCCATAAAACTTATTTCCTTTGCCGGGATAAAGCTTGCAGGCAAAACCGTCGGCGTTTTCATAATTCGTGCCGGGGTCGGCGTTGCGGTACGCGTCGCAATTGAGAATAAGATTGTAGGCTACTTTGGAACCGTCGTTCGCTGCGTTCGATTTCAAGCCGACCTGCAACCCGGTGTCGCCATTATGATGGAATGCGCACATTTCAATTTTATTGTGACATCCTTCGAGTTTCATACCGTTATCGGGTGCATAACCTATATCTAAACCCTTAATATGGTAGTAGTCTCCGGTAACGTAAAGGCCTCTTGCAGCGCCACGATCGCCGTTGGAGGGTGCCCAGGTAGCCCAACTAAGCATTGGCTGTTCACCGGGGAAAGCATAAATGCGAATGGTATCGGTTGCCGTGCCTGATTTGGCAAGGTTTTGCGTCTGTGTATAAGTATAGGTTCCGCCCCGCATATAGATGGTATCGCCGGCAGCAACAAGCGCCATTGCGGCATTCAGCGTTAAAAGGGGAGATGAAACCGAACTGGAATTGGAATCGTTTCCGGAAGGTGAAAGATAGATGGTTTTGGCATTTGCCGGTTCAAAAAAAAGGATAAGTAATATACCAAGAAGAAGAAAAGTGCTTTTCATGCAGTTCTCCGGGAAAAGTTGAAAAAGTCCGCCTCCGGAAATTTCAGTGGTAAAAATAGAAAAGGGGTTCCATTGGTGCAAACGGAAAATTACCGGGGGAACAGCAAACCCTGCATTAAGAAAATTGCACTTCGCGTTTTATACCCAGTTTCCTCATCTTGGAGCCCAGTGTTTTGCCATTTAATCCAAGGAGGGCAGCTGCGCCGTCATCGCCGGTCACTTTGCCTTTTGCCGCCCGCAGCGCGGCAATAATTGCGTTGCGTTCAACTTCGACCAATGGTTTTATTGCCGCAATATCTTCATTGTCAGAGTTGTTTGCATTAACCACAAAATCGGTGAGCTCAAGCGTTGAACCTTTTGATACAATGATCGCTCGCTCGATCATATGTTCCAGTTCTCTGACGTTTCCCGGCCAGGTATAGTCTTTCATGGAATCCAGTGTGGTCTTTTTAATTGAAGAAATGCTTTTCCCCAACCGTTTTGAATATTTCTCCATGAAATATTTTACAAAGAGGGGGATGTCCTCCAGCCGCTGCCGCAAGGGAGGCACCGTAACAGGAAACACATTCAATCTGAAGAAGAGGTCTGAACGGAACCGTCCCTCATCAACTTCCTTTTCCAACTGCCGGTTGGTTGCAGCAATAACACGGACATCGCTGTGGATGGTGCTTTTGCCTCCGACACGCTCAAATTCATTTTCCTGAAGAACGCGAAGCAGCTTCGATTGCAGTTCGTATGGCATTTCACCAATCTCATCAAGGAAAATAGTTCCCCCATTGGCCAGTTCAAATTTCCCTATCCGTCTTTCAATTGCACCTGTAAAGCTGCCCTTCTCATGACCGAACAGTTCCGATTCAATAAGTTGGGCCGGCAGTGCAGCGCAATTCAGTTTAACCAGGGCTTGATCTTTGCGGAGCGAAAGATTGTGAATTGCCCGGGCAATAAGCTCTTTGCCGGTACCCGTTTCACCCTGGATAAGCACGGTTGCATCAAGCGGAGCAACCTGCTTAATTTTATAGAGTACATTTTGTATACCTGGGGTGTTCCCGATGATCTCCTGAAAACTGTCTGTCAGGTTGATCTCTTCCAACAGGTAGGTTTTTTCCTGCTCGAGCTGTTTCTTCAGATAATTGATTTCCTCAAAAGCGAAATAGTTTTTCAGGATGAATGAGAGCTGCGGAATTAGCTGATTAATAAATTCGGCTTCCCACTCAAACACACTGAACAACTCGGATTTTGCAATTATCAAATTTATTTCACTTGATTCAAGAACACTGAATGTGGTGAAAAATATTGACTCAACGCCATGCTGCTCGCTAAGAACTCTGAAATGTGTTGATTGTTTGCACAATAATTTGAAGTCATTTTTCAGGTATTCATACGATTTTTGTTTCGAGTCTTTAGGGAGCTGCGACTTAAGGGTCAATATCGGCAGGTCCATGTTTTTATTGGTTGGGAACAACGCGAAACCTCCTTCCTTTTTCCGGACAAAACATGCAGTGATGGGATCCGAGTGGTCCGATGTCTTGATGTGAATACCGATGTATTTGAGAGGAATAAGATTGTTAATTTCCTCAACGAACCGGTAAAAAAGCCGGTCACGATCCTTCTGGCTGGCAAGAGCATTATTCATGAGCAACAGGATGTTTTTAATATGTTCCCGCTGCCGTACCTGATCGTATGCTATGTTGATCTTAACGGACAATGCAACCTGATTTGCAATTTTTTGCAGAAAGGGAAGCCGTGAATCGGGAATGGATTGTTCTTCAATTGAGCCTATGATCAGGAAGCCGAGAATCTCTCCACTGGTAAGCATCGGAGTAATTGTAATCTCTCTGATATTAATTGAGTGGAGCAGTTCAATAGCGTCTATATCTTTGTCAAAGTGAGCCGTTTCCAGCATTTCTGCTGTGGTGATTCGGACTGAAGTAAGGGTATCCAAAATATTCCCAAAGGGGGTTTTTGCAATGGGGATTTTTTCCCTTCGGATAGTTGGTCGAAGAAATTCAGCCGGAGCATACGTTCCTGCCATATAAATCTCGAGATGTGTTTTATCTTTATCCAGGATGGAAACCCCGGCTATCTCAAAATTGAACAGCTTTTGCAACTCGGTAAATATCAGTTTGTAAAGGTTTTCACGATCCTTGATGGTGGCGATGGCTTCGCTGATATTCAGTATCAATGAAAGATCGTCGGCGCTGCTTTGTGTTTTTTCAGTGTGCATAATGGGTGCCTGCTTTCCGAAATCCAGTATTGTCGTTAATGAGTATAAACGTTCATCAGATCAGAGAAGAAATATTGCTTATAAATGCAACAATAGCTGATATTTAAGCAATTATAATAGGCATTTGCTTAAATAAAAGCAAAGCATATTTGGCAATACCGCCAAATACTGCGTTTCTCGATAAAAAAATGACTTTCCCGGCCAAAATTCCTTTGGCACTCCAATTGCCTGTTTGAATAAGTAATGAAATAAACCAAGTGATACCTTAAAAGGAACTGAATTGAAACAAAACAGAATGACCCGGTTATCAAAGACTTTGCAATTATGGACGCTCTTGTCGTGTGCAGGAATGCTATTCGCCCAGCAAACAACGAAACCCCTAACGTTGCAGGATTGTATCCGGTATACAACTGAAAAGAACACAGGCATCGTCACTGCGAAATTGCAGGAAGAGATTGCGAAGAAGAAAATCAATGAAGTGATTGGATCAGGTTTACCTCAAGTCAGCCTATCGGGCAACCTGTCCGATAATATTGAACTCCCTGTTCAGTCCATTCCAGGCGAAATATTTGGCGGTGCTGCCGGCTCGGTGTATAAAGTAAAATTTGGAACGCAGTACAACACCAGCTTAACCGGACAGGTTAACCAGATGATCTTTAACGGATCGTTCTGGGTTGGACTGGACGCAGCGAAGCGTTCGAATGAGTATTATGCTCGCGGGACGGAGTCAGCAATTGACAACGCGCTTTATAACGTGTCAGTGGCTTTTTACCGCACGCTTATTGTTGAAAAAAAGTTAAAACTTCTTGAATATAACCTGGTGTCGTTGGGTAAAACCCTGGACGACACAAAGCTTTACCGTGACAATGGGAAAGCGAAAGATATTGATGTTGACCGCATACAGGTGGGATACAACAATCTTCAGCATCAGCTTACCAGCGCAAACGAACAACTGAAACAGGCATATAACGGATTGAAATTTTTAATGGGAATGCCTACAAATCAGGATATCAGGATTGAAGATGCTTCATTCGATAAACCGGAGCAGTTGCTCCAGCAGTCTGCTGTGTCTGAGTCAGTATTGTCTGCTAAGATAGAGAAGTATGACGACCGTTCGGATTACCGGCAATTGATGACTGCACGCGAACTTCAGGACTTAAGTCGTAAAAACGAAATATCAAAATATCTTCCTTCCATTAACGCGTTTGGCAGTTACAGTTGGGCAGTGCAAAAAAATGATTTCGGTTTCAAATCCTCCGATTGGTATAACTATTATTCAGTTGGCTTGCAGCTTTCAGTTCCCCTCTTTACCGGTGGACAAACTTATGCCCGCATCCAGCAGGCCGAACTGAATTTGAAACAAATCGATGAACAGCTTCAACAGGCGGGACGGGGAATTGATATGGAAGTATCCAATGCCCTGATCAGCTACAATAATGCGCGTACCACCATTGAAACTGAGACGCAGAATCTTGAGCTGGCAAAAAAAGTTTTTACCAATACGCAGCTTGAATATAAAGAAGGCGTTACTACTTCAGCCATGCTTGTTGATGCAGAAACCAAGTTCCGTGAAGCACAGACAAACTATATCAGCTCGCTGCTTAACCTCTACATAGCCCGATTTGAGCTCGAAAAAGCCAAAGGCAACATTGCCGGCTATCTTAACACTGCAATGCAAGTGAAGTAACACCAAGAATTTTATAAAAGAAAGAAACGCATGAAAAAGAAATTAATTGTTTTCGGTTCCGCGCTCGTGGTGATCGTCTTAATTGGCATTCGTCTGGCAGGCAATTATTCCAATATTCAGGAGAAAAAGGCTGTTAAAGATGTATCGCATAAAAGCATATCTGTGACCTCCGACAAGGTGGCAAGGAAGGAAGTCAATAAAACACTTGCTGTGGTGGGAACAACAATAGCCCGGAATGAAGTTCTTCTGCAGGCGGAAATTGCCGCTCAGGTTGCTGCTGTCAATTTTTCCATTGGTGATTATGCCAAACAGGGACAACTGCTTGTACGGCTGGATGACCGGACACAAACCTATGCGCTTGAAAATGCCAAATTGAATCTTTCCAGACTTGAAGATGAATATAACCGCGTGAAGAGTATATATGCAGGGAAAGCCGGGACAGAAACCCAATTACGGGACAGCCGGATAGCTTATGAGAATGCTAAGATTGGTGTTGAACAGGCAAAACGTCAGCTTGAATTTACCAAAATAACTGCTCCGTTTAACGGCACTGTTTATCAAAAGTCAGTTGAAAAGGGCGGATATGTGGGTGTTGGCGCTCCAATCCTTGCTCTTGTTGATTTATCCTCATTGAAGGCTTCAATAAACGTAGCTGAAAAGGATGCATATCAGTTAAAGATTGGTCAGAAGGCTGCAATAACCTCTCAGGTATTTCCCGGAATCAGTTTTAACGGGAAAGTATCTTATATAGCTCCAAAAGCAGACAAATGGCACAACTATCCCGTTGAGGTTGTTATTGAAAACCAAAAAGCAAACCAGCTTCGCTCTGGTACCTTCGTATCGGTGAATTTTGATTTTGGCAGTACAGAAAAAGTACTGGTCATACCACGAAAATCCCTGCAGGGAAGCATTAAGGAAGCTTCAGTATACGTGATCGAATCGAACGTGGTGCATCTCAGAAAAGTGACCATTGGAAAAGATTATGGCGAATATCTGGAGGTGCTCAGCGGGTTGAACGAAAATGACCAGGTTGTTACTACAGGACAGCTTAACCTCACTGACGGCGCATTAGTTGCCGTAGCACAATAGCCGGAAAGAAAATTACAATGATAGAATTATCACTTAAGCGTCCCCTTATTGTTTTCGTGCTCTTTTCAATAATTGGATTGTTGGGATTCGTAACCTTTAAAATGTTGAACATCAACCTGATGCCAAAGTTCGAAACAAACATCGTTTCGGTATCAACAATATATCCCGGCGCCTCTGCCTCAGAAGTTGAAACGTCAGTCACCAAAAAAGTTGAAGATGCGTTATCCTCGCTTGAGAACCTTGATGCAATGACCTCGGTTTCACAGGAAGGTTATTCCATGGTTACGCTGGAACTGAAGAGTTCGGCAAATCCAACCGTTTCGGTTGAAGAAGCCCAACGGAAAATAAACGCGATTCTTGCCGATTTCCCTTCGGACGTCAAGAACCCTGTAATCAGCAAGTTCTCTCCGGATGAAATGCCGATCATGAAACTTGCAGTTACCTCAGAAATGGACCCCCAGGCTTTTTATCAGTTGGTAGATGACCGCATTAAACCACGCCTTTCCAAATTGCAGGGTGTGGGTCAGGTAACGTTGATGGGCGGCACCAAACGCGAAATTAATGTGAATCTTGATCCGGAAAAACTGCGTGCATACAATCTTTCCATTTTGCAGGTGCTGGGCGCAATTCAGAAAGCGAACCAGGATTACCCAACCGGAAAGATTGAGCATACTGATAAGCAATATACCGTACGTTTAGCAGCCAAATTTGCATCAATCGATCAATTGCGCAATACAGTGATAGCTGTCAGTCCACAAGGCAGCCAAATCGCGGTTCGTGATGTTGGCGAGATTGAAGATGGTTCAGTTGATCAGGATCAGCTAAGCCGTTTAAACGGAGTTGCCTCAATAGGAATGCAGATACAAAAACAAACTGATGCGAATACGGTTGAGGTGGCAAGACAGGTGAAAGCTGAACTTGCAGAGGCCGAAAAGGAATTTGCAGGCGAAAAGGTGAAATTTGAGATAGCAACGGATAGTTCGGTCTATACGATGGAGTCAGTAAACTCTGTGGTTGAGGATTTGGTGCTTGCCGTTTTAATCGTATCACTGGTGTGCTTCCTCTTCCTGCATAGTCTGAGAAGTGCTTTGATAGTTATGGTTGCGGTGCCCCTTTCCATGCTGCCCGCGTTCATTTTTCTCTACGCGTTTGGCTATTCACTTAACCTGATGTCACTCATGGCCCTATCGCTGGCGGTGGGTATTCTGGTGGATGACTCTATAGTTGTGGTCGAAAATATTTTCAGTCATCTTGAACAGGGCAAAACAAAACTGCAGGCAGCGCGCGATGGCGCCAAACAAATCCTTGTTACTGCTGTTTCCATAACACTGGTTATAACGATAGTGTTTTTACCGCTTGCCATTGCGGGTGGTATGGTGGGAAATATTCTAAAAGAATTTTCAATGCCCATGATCGTTTCCACTATGGCGAGCTTATTGGTATCGTTTACTCTTACGCCTTTGCTGCTTTCCAAATTTGGAAAACTGGAAGATTTGAGTTCAAATTCACTCTCGAGCAAGTTTGGCAGGCGTATTGAGAATCTGTTCAACCATCTGAAAAGCCTCTATGAATCGGTGCTCCGTTGGGCACTTGGGAACCGGAAATATTTATTGGGGGGCATCACCGCACTTTTTGCCGGGGTAATTTTTCTGATGGCGGCAGGGTTTATTGGTACGGCTTTTATTCCGGATACCGATCAGGGTGAATTTACCATCGGTCTGGAATTTGATCCACAAATCTCGGTTCAGGAAAACAACCTGATTTCACAGAGAATTGAATCGTTTCTGCTGGCAAAACCGGAAGTCAAAAAACTAATGTCGAACGTAGGCACTTCCAGCAGCATTCTTTCATCAAGCGCACGTAATAATATTTCGCAGATGTCGGTAACCATCCTCAAGAAAAATGAAAGAGCATATACTATTGATGAATATTGCATGAACCTTAAGGAAGACATTGCCAAAAGGAATCCCGGGGTAAAGGTAACCATCAGTCCTACTACGGTAAGTGGTGGAGCAGGAACAGCAGCCATCCAGATAGCGGTTAAAGGAACAGATTATGAGAAAGTGACAAAAGCAGCAGCGCTTGTTATGGATATAACCAAGAAGACCCCAGGAACAACGGATGTGAAATATTCCGTTAATGATCCTAAGCCGGAGATACAGGTTGCCATTGACAGAGACAAGATGGCACAATTGCGGCTTTCCATTGCCGATGTTGGTGCCACTATGCATACGGCATTTGCAGGGAATACCGATTCAAAGTACCGGGTCGGGAACACTGAATATGACATAAAGATTTCCTATGATAAGTTTGACAGGCAGAACATTGAAGACGTGAGCAAAATATCATTTATGAACGATCAGGGACAACTGATCGAATTAAACCAGTTTGCTTCTATCACCCAGGCTATGGGCCCAAGTATGCTTGAGCATCGTGAAAGAACAGCCTCGATGACCATAAGTTCAAACGTGAGCGGTCGTGCAAGTGGGACAGTTGCCGAAGAAATCAAAAAGGAAATGGCAGGGAAAATTCCCGAAGGCATCAATGTTGAATTTGTTGGAATGATTAAGAAGCAGGGAGAAGCATTCAGTACGCTGGGCTTTTCTATGATTGCAGCCATTATCCTGGTTTATCTCATCATGGTAGCTCTGTATAATTCGCTCCGTTATCCTTTGGTGGTTTTGTTTTCCATTCCGTTGGCGCTTATTGGCTCGATACTTGCTTTGGCATTGACCAGAAACAGTCTTACGCTCTTTTCCATAATTGGCAATATTGTTCTGATCGGGTTGGTTGCCAAGAACGCCATTCTGCTGGTAGACTTTACAAACCACCTTCGTGAAAAAGGAATGCTTCTGAAAGATGCATTAATTGAAGCAGGTAAGGAAAGGTTACGCCCCATTCTGATGACCACCCTCGCAATGATCTTTGGTATGCTGCCGGTTGCAACAGCATCGGGTGCAGGTTCCGAAATGAAAAACGGTATGGCATGGGTTATTATTGGTGGATTGACCAGTTCGCTGGTGCTTACTCTGGTTGTTGTTCCGGCAGTGTATCTGACATTTGAAAATATCATGACAAAATTTCAAAAAGTAAAGAGTACCAGCCCGGTTAACGCAGGTGACGCCGTACCAGAAGTGGAATAACACAGGCAGAGGTACAAATGGAATTTATAATCAGTATGAAAAAAATGAAGCAGATGCATAATACAAACAATATTTCGTTTCGTCATACGTCTTTAAGGGAAGGTGCTCATTTGCATTGCAAGAGTAACAGCCTGAATCATGCTTCGTCGGAAAATAACTAAAAAAGAACCCTTAGGGTTCTACAAAACAATAAATAAAAATATAAGGATATATATGAAAAAGTTACAATTCATTCTGGCTGCAGTAATCATGATGATTTCTGTATCTTCCGCCCAGGCCATCAAGCCGGGCAAATTCGGATTAGGGTTGGATGGAGCCACATCCTCACCAAATCTGGCAGTAAAATATTTCGTCAGCGATAAAGTCGCTACTGAATTTCTTGTCGGGTTCAACTACTATTCTCCCGGCGGAGATGCTGCGGCCGGTTTTACGAAAGTTGACGGGACTGATTTCCGGGTTGGTCTTGCTGTTCTTTATCATTTCAACGATAGTGAATTTTCGCCTTACGTCGGTATAGAAGGCTTGTATGAAAGCAGCAAAGACGCCGGTTTCTATTTGCTTGAACCTGATGCAAAAAACAGTATTCAGGGCAACCTGGTAGTGGGCGGTGAATATTTTATCGCAAAACAATTCAGCTTTGGCCTCAAAGAAAAATTTGGTGTTATATCGCAATTATCGAGAGATATCCCCAAAGAAGAATCCAGTACGAGCCTGAGAACAGCAACCGAGCTTACTGCCAGATTTTACTTTAACTGACAGTAACTGATTTCCGGGAGAGTGGTTGTCTCCGGTGGTTTGCAAATGGCACCGGAGACTTCCTTCTCCCGGGATAATTGTACAGACAAATTATAGTTTACCGGATGAACCAATGAACTCTGATAAAGATATTTTCCCTGCAAAAGACAGAACCATTTCTGTCTATATGCACGGAATAACATCCCTGTTCTCACACAGCCTTGCAGAACGCTTTGCAAAAGCGGGGGCCGCAATGTTTTTGACTGATCCGGATATAAATGTATTAAGGCGGATTGTTTATAAAATGAAACTTGGAGGGAAAAAGGAAGTGCTGCAGTTGGATGAACATGATGCGTATCAGATAGAGTACGGCATAAATAAGGCCTATTCTTTTCTCGGTTCTTTTGATTGTGCCATAAACAACATTTTGCTTCCGGAAATAACAACCAATATTATTGACTGCTCAATGGATTTTTACAACAAAGAATTCAGGACTTCTTTTTTGAGCATATTCTTTTTTATCAAATATGAAATATCTCTTTTGCTTGGCTTGCATAAGGGTGGTTCGGTTATTAACGTTTTCCATTTGTATGATGATCAACTGCTTCTCGATTCGCATCTGACCTATTCTTACCTTTCGGCGATGAAAGGGATGACAGCCTCTCTTGGCAGAACTTATCGTGATGAGGATATTTCCATTCTTTCATACCTGATACAAAATCCACGGCCTGCAGCAGGAACGCGAATGAAATTGGAAACTTTGGATGCAACTGATTTGATGACAATAGACATAACATCAACAGATGATTGGGAGCCCACTTCCGATCTGAGCAAAACAATATTTGACCTGGTGCATAATAAAGTAGCATGAATACGGGCACCGGTCACAGATAAAATATAACATTACATATTAACAGTACTATACGCAAATGAATTTTGCAATAATTGCGGCGGGTGAGGGTCAACGCCTTAAAGAAGAGGGCCTTGCATGCCCGAAACCACTTGTAAAAATAAACGGGGTAACACTCATAGATCGACTGTTGGGGCTTTGTATTGCCAATGGGGCAACATCAATAAGCTGCATCGTTAATCAGGACTCTGCCGATCTGATACAACATATGGAGAACCTCGAACTGCCGGTTCGTCTAAACCTCTATATTAAATCAACGCCCAGTTCTCTGCACAGTCTTTATGAATTGCGGACATATCTTTGGGGCGTTCCGTTTGTGCTGATGACAACTGACACTATATTCAACCCGCTGGAGTTCCAGGAATTTCTTTCGCTGTGCCGAACCCAAACCCAAAAAAGCGTAATTGCGGTTACTGATTTTGTTGATGATGAAAAGCCATTATACGCGCAATTCAATAATAACGGGACTATAACAAAGTTCTCCGACACTCCGGTGAGCAGCAATTATGTAACCGGTGGAATCTATTTTTTCCACAACGATATATTCGAATCAGCCGCAAGGATACTTACCTCCGGGCAACAACGATTGCGAAATCTGCTAAAATATCTGGTTGAGAATGGGTACCAGATGAAGGCCTATAAATTTTCAAAAATGATCGATGTCGATCATGTTTCGGATATACCGAAAGCTGAAGCTTTTCTCAACGGAGAAAGTGAATAATGAACCGGCAGACATTTTCTCAAAAATTAATACCAATGCCCCTGCAGAACATATTTGCCGGTCTTGAAGAATATTCCCTGTTTGTCTTTTCTATACTGAAGAACATCGGATCGGTAAAAAGCAATTTGGAAAATACCGTGAGGGAAATGTATGTAATCGGGACAAAAGCATTATTGATGGTTATAACGGGTGGTCTTTTCGCCGGAATTATTCTTGCAATTGAGAGTGGCCATAATCTTGAAATGTTTGGCGCAACAACACTGATTGGCAGAACTGTCTCCCTCGGTATGATAAGGGAACTGGGTCCGGTTATCACCGGATTGCTTCTTGCCGCACGAACCGGTGCAAAGAACACTTCTGAGCTCGGGGCAATGCAATTGAGTGAGCAGATTGATGCTCTGCGCGCGTTTGGAATCAATCCAGCCGCAAATTTGGTAGTGCCGCGTGTTGTTGCTGCAGTTGTCATGTTTCTGCCTTTAACGTTAATTGCCGATGTATCCGGAGTGATAGGCGGCATTTTTATCACCAACCAAACCTTTCATGTCGATTTTTCGTATTTGTTGAATAGTGTGGTAACGGTGATTAAAATGAAAGACCTTCTGGTCGGGTCACTCAAGCCCATATTCTTCGGATTCTTTATTGCCAGCATCAGTTGCCACTATGGAATCTCAACCAAAGGCGGCACCGTCAATCTTGGGAAGAATTCAATCAGTTCAGTCGTAATGTCATCCATGGCAGTTCTTGCGCTCGACCTTATCTTCACCAAAATAATCTGGGAGGTGTTGTAAGCGATCATGATTGATTTACAAAACATTTCGCTTGAGTTAACAGGAAGAAAAATATTGGAAGATCTATCCCTGCAAATATTGGACGGTACCATATCTGTTATTTTAGGACCGAGCGGAGTAGGGAAGAGCACTATCCTGAAAATTATACTTGGGCTTCTCATGGTCGACAGCGGAAAGGTTATTATCGATGGAAATGATGTGACTGACAAGACGCCCGATCATGATCCTGAAGTGCGGCGCAACATTGGCATGGTGTTTCAGGGAAATGCGCTTTTTGATTCGCTCACTGTATCGGAAAATGCGGCTTTCTTTCTTTCGCAAAACACCAAAAAACAAATCGAAGAAATTGAAGCTAAAGTGAAAGCTGCACTTTCATTTGTTAATCTCACTGGAACCGAGAACCTTTACCCGGAACAATTGTCGGGAGGAATGAAAAAACGCCTGGCAATTGCCCGGGCTCTGGTAGTGGAACCCAAGACTATCCTCTTTGATGAACCTACAACGGGTCTGGATCCCATCAACTCGAAACTGATCCTGAATCTCATTCGCAACCTAAAAGCAGCCGGAACTACGTCAGTGATCGTAACCCACATCATAAACGATGCAATATCCGTCGGCGATGTGCTCACTGTGCTTAATGAAGGGAAAATAGTTGCATCCGGAAGCAAAAACGAAGTGCTTCGGCAAGACAACCCATTTATAAGAGAATTTCTTTATGAAATATATGAAGACTCAGCATTCATGAAATCAAATCTCCATAGAGACGAATATGCCTGAACCAAACAAAAAAACTATGCAAAAAAAAGTCGGGATAACCGTCTTTGCCGGAATTATAATTCTATTCGCACTTCTGATTATAGTTGGTACCGATGAATATTATTTCTCCAAAACATATAATCTGGTTGTTTGCATCGATGATGCCGCCGGCCTGGTTAAGGGTGCCCCGGTATTGCTGGGCGGTGTAAAAATCGGAGGAGTTGAAAAAATTGAATTTTTGCCGGATGCTAACAAAGAAAACATCCGCGTATCACTCAAGGTATTATCCTCATACAGGCAAAAAATTACCACCGGGACATGTGCAGAAATCCGGGGTATTGGCATTCTTGGCGACAAATACATTCATCTTTCAATTGGGAAGAATTCCGGGGAGCCACTGCCGGATAATGCAAACGTTCCCTATAACCGCGGAGTCATCCTTGAAGACATCACGAAGGAAATATCTCCGGTGACGCAGGAATTGAAAAGCGTACTTGTCAATTTACACCGTATTACCGACTCGCTGGCAACAGGAAATGGCACAATGGCAACACTTATTAATACACCCACGGCAGCAAACAAACTGTCCCGGGTGCTAAGCGATGCCGACAAGTTAATTGCCGCTCTCGAAAGTAAAGATGGCACAACCGGTCAGCTCATTCACAACAAAGAATTGTATACGGAAACCAAAGAGGCTGTCAGAGAGTTCAGAGCCATGATAACCAATATTAACAGCGGAAAAGGAACTATCGGCAAACTTGTTACCGAAGACTCACTCTACAACAGTATTCATTACACAGCATCCGAAGTCAATAAACTGGTGGCCAAAGCAGGAAATGACAGTACCATAGTAGGCGGATTGCTGACTGACAAAAAAATGCTCGGAACAATTAAGAACCTGATTGATGAACTTGATGCCCTCGTGGTGGACATCAAGAAAAACCCACATAAGTATGTCAAAGTTTCCGTTTTTTAATTACAAAAATCAGTACAGGATATTATGGAATTACAGATTGCAGGTATAAAACGAAAAGAAATCTATTCGCCGAATCATGTGACAAATGATTCACTGATACTCTCACGCACAGCCGAAGAGCTGGTTGAATATGGTCATGACGTCGTTATTTATGATGAAGAATATATTGAAACTAACGCTATTGCTGAAGAGTATATATTCACTATGGCTCAAGGCCATACGGGGCTGGTGCAACTCAGGAAATTGGAAGATCGCGGTATCTTCATTATCAACAAACCTTCCGCAGCATTAAACACGTACCGCATTGAAATGATAGAGACGTTAACAAAGGCCGAAATACCCTTTCCCAAAAGCATAGTGGTGAAGGCTCATGAGAAAGTTGATGCGATTCTCGGTCAATTCCCTACAAAAAAACTCTGGATAAAACGCGGTGATGTTCATGCCGAGCATCGGGAGGACGTTACGCTCATATCTTCCAAAGGTGAATTGCAAACAATGCTTCAGGAGTTTTCGGGAAGGAATATCAATACGGTAGTGATCCAGGAACATTTGCCTGGAAATACCGTGAAGTTTTATGGCGTCCTTGGCACGGATTTTTTCCGTTGGCAACAAACAGATGGCAATCATGTTATCAATTACAATTTAAGTGAGATGCAGCGTCTTGCATTCGAAGCGGCAACAGCGTTGGGAGTGGATGTCTTCGGCGGAGACGTTATCGTTTCCCCGGATGGTACCATTACAGTTATTGACATTAACGACTGGCCGAGTTTTGCCCCGGTGCGGGATGAGGCCGCAAAATACATAGCACAAATTATTAATAAAAAGGCTTTACTATATGCAGAACATAAAAACAAAAACACGGTTTGCGAGAATAGTTACTGAGATTCCCGGAAAAAAATCTCTTGAACTGTTTAACAGGGAGCAGAAATATCTCGCCCCTGGAATTCAAACTATTGCCACATCATCCAAAATTGTTCCCGCCAAAGGTGAGGGAGCGATTATTGAAGATATTGATGGCAACCGTTTTATCGATTTTTTCGCGGGTGTTGGCGTTGCCAGTCTGGGATATGGGCATCCGGGTTATGTCAAGTTTTTCAGTGAGCAACTGGCAAAAATTCATGTTGGCAGTTTCACTTCGGAGAGCAGGACAAAACTGGTAGAACTTTTAGCGCAAATTGCTCCAGGCGATCTTACCAGGAGCCAGTTTTACAGTGGTGGTTCCGAAGCTGTTGAAGCAGCGTTACGGCTGGCCAAATCATATACAAAAAAAACTGAGTTCATTGGTTTCTGGGGCGGATTTCACGGGAAAACACTCGGTGTGGTTGGGCTTCTTGGTGACACGTTTAAAAAAGACCTTGGCCCCTTGCCTGTGGGCACGTTTGCCACACCCTATGCCCACTGCCGGCGTTGCCCATTGAACGACACATTTCCAGCTTGTGATTTCCGGTGTGTCAAATTTCTAAAAGATAAAATTCACTATGAAACAACAAACAATGTTGCTGCAATTGTTGTGGAACCCATACAGGGAACGAACGGAAACGTTGTGCCACCAAAAGGATTTCTTGTTGAGTTGAAAAAGCTTGCGCATGAGATTGGGGCCGTGTTGATTGCAGATGAAATGATAACCGGGTTCGGGCGCACCGGTAAGATGTTCTGTTCCGAACATGACGAAGTTGTTCCCGATATCATCACTATTGGCAAAGGCTTTGGCGGTGGATTCCCTATGACCGGATTGATCTCCAATGATGAGATCATTAATGCCAAGCCATTTTCAAATCCTTCCGGAAGCTCTTCCAGCTATGGCGGTAACCCGATAGCATCGGCAGCAGCCTACATTACACTCCGCACAATTATTGACGAGGGACTGGTGGAAAACTCCGCCAAAGTTGGAGCCTTCATGATTGAACGGCTTAAAGAGATGCAAAAGCAATTTGACATCATCGGTGATGTTCGCGGCAAAGGACTCATGATCGGAGTTGAACTGGTTAAATCGAAAGGCTCCATGGAAAAACTCGACAAAAAATACACACAAATGTTTTTTGGCGAGTGCTTAAAACGCGGATTGATAGTTATGGGATACAACCCGGATATCAGAATAAATCCGCCTTTGGTAATTACACAGGAAATGGCAGAAGAAGGGCTCGAAATAATGAAAGAAGCACTCACGCATGTGGCTGAACAGATCTGAAATCAGCTCGACTTTTAAGTCGAAGTATACTGAAGAATTCCTTGACGTGCTTTTTTACAGACCGTTAGGGTATGGAATAGCAAAAGGGAGTAAGGCATTGGGCCTTACTCCCAATGCGGTAACCATCTTCAGCATTTTTGTGGGAGTAGCAGCAGGCCATTTGTTCTACTATCGGGACGTGTTAACAAACATTGTTGGCGTTCTTCTCCTGGTATTTGCAGAAGCGTTGGACAGTGCAGATGGTCAGCTTGCCCGCATGACGAACCAAAAAAGCAGGCTTGGCAGGATACTGGATGGTTTTAGTGAAAATCTGTGGTTTATCAGCATCTATGTCCATTTATACTTTCGTATGCTCGGTGATGGATATTCACCAATTGTTTTTGGCCTGATCCTTATGGCGGGGATCAGTCACTCGTTTCAGAGTGCTGTAGCTGACTATTACCGGAATATGTTCACCTATTTCCTGCAGGGGAAGACCAAGAGTGAGATGGACAACTCGGAGGAACTGGCCACGGAATACCAGTTTTTAAGCTGGCAGAAGAATTTCGGCAGAAAGTTTTTCATGCGTATATATATGAATTATACTATCCAGCAGGAGTTTATTTCTTCGGGGGCTGTGAAACTCTATTGGTTTTGCGAGGAACGATTCACCAACCATATTCCTGAAAGAGTGTCCGAACTCTTCCGGGCCAAAAATTCCCCCTTAATCAAATATTATAATATACTGACGTCAAATACGCGGATGTTTGTTCTTTTCTATGCCGTGATCGCCAATAGCATACCGGCGTATCTTTTTTTCGAGATCGTCTGCCTGAACCTGCTGTTGGTTTATGTAGTCCTCATGCATGAGCATAATTGCAAGTTGGTGTTTCTCGAAGCTCAATCACAAAATCACAGGAGTGTCTGATGCTCAAAGGTGCCATAATTGGTTTTGGAAAAATTGCACAATCAAATCACCTCGCGGCTTTTCGAAGTCCCGGGATAAAGGAACGCCTGAGGATTGTTGCCGTGGTGGAACCGAACCCGGCAAATTTGGAACGCAGCAGACGCGAGCATCCGGAATTCCGGTTCTATCAATCCATGAGCGGTTTACTGCAAAACGAATCAATCGATTTTGTTGATATCACATGCCCGCCTAAAATGCATTGCCACGTGCTTGAAACCTGCATTGAGCATAACCTGCACGTGATTTGCGAAAAACCCTTCACGCTCAACTTGCGTGAAGCAGAACTGCTCAGACCGAAATTGCTGGATTCATCCCTGACGTTCATGCCTTGCCATCAGTACAAATATTCACCCATCTGGAAACAGTTTAAAAGCATGAGTGATATGGTGAAGCATTCCTCGCGGCTGCTCTTGCAGTTCAACGTCTTTCGCATGGCTGCCGATCCTGGTTTGGGAGGTCTCTCTAACCCATGGCGTACGGCTCTGCCTGAAAATGGCGGCGGCATATTGCTTGATACAGGCATTCACTATCTCTATTTGCTTTATTGGATGTTTGGCAGACCGGGGAAAGTAAGCGCACGGTTGTCGAACCTGTTTCATGTGAACTATCAATGTGAGGACACTGCGCTTATCACACTGGAATTTGAACGAGCCATTGCGCAAATCACCGTAACCTGGGCAGCCGACAAACGCTACAATGATGCACGGATGGTTTTTGACAGCGGAAGCATTTTTTACGAGGGAAGAAACAAAATAATCCGCTCACTGGACGGAATAGAAGAGGAGATACCCGTTCCCGATGCATCCGATAAAGAACATTATTCTTCATTATACGGGGAGATGTTTGGCGAGTTTGCGGATGCGGTCGAAAACAACCAGCCGAATGTCGGGCTTATCGAAGAAGCGTACCAGTCCATTAAAATCCTATCCAGATGCAGAAAGGCAGCAAGCACAGATTCGGTTGCATGAGAAAATTATGAACAATAAAATCAGATTTCTGTTTCTTTGTGTCGGGCTCTTCTTTTTCGGCTATATGCTTTCTGGTTTTGGCTGGGGAAATATTGTTCAAAATATTATCAGGACCGGATGGTATTTTATTCCCATAATCGGGGTTTGGCTTTTTGTCTATTTGCTGAATGCACTTGCCTGGAGCAATATCATGCATAACAAGGATATCTCGTTCGGCACAATACTCTCGGTAACCATTCGCGGTTATGCATTGAATTACATGACGCCTTTTTTTCATTTGGGCGGCGAGCCCTACCGTGTTCTGGCACTCAGAAACACTCTTGGAACAGGGAAAGCATTATCGGTTACACTTTCCTATCTGATGCTGCATTTCCTATCATCTTTTTTGTTTTGGATAATAGCCATTGTTGCCATATTCTTTTTTCTTCCGGTTTCAGGGATGGCATACATTGTTTTGACTTTCTGTCTTGTGGTCTTTTTTGTCGCATCGGCATTTTTCATGAAAGGGTATAAAAACGGTTTTATAAAGTCGTTCTCTTCATTTATTGTGCGAATGCCGCTGTTTAAGCGATTTAGCGAGCAAGTCAGCAATAAGGAAGACTTTTTGAATGTGGTGAATTCTGACATCCGCGAGTTAACCGGGAAATATAAAAAGCAGTTTTTTTTGGCCAATCTTTATGAACTTCTCTCCCGGTTTATTGCTACCCTTGAATTCTATTTTATTTTGCGGGCCATTGGCTATAATCCGACCCTGATGGACAGCTTTCTGATTAATGCAGGGGCGTCAATAATTTCTAATCTGCTATTCATCGTTCCTTTTGAACTTGGTGTTAAGGAGGGCGGTCTTTACGTGACGCTTGGTCTTTTGCACTACCTTCCTGCAATTGGCGTTTTTATTGGACTGGTGAATCGCATTCGTGAACTATTCTGGATATTTATCGGGCTTATACTGATAGCCGTTTCCAGCGATAAAGTCAATAAACAAACAATGCAAGGCGCATTTACTCATGAAAACACTGTTGTTTGACTTCGGCGGTACGCTGGATACCAACGGAATTCATTGGTGTGAGAAATTCCGCGAGTTATATCCGCGTTTCAATATTACTCTTTCGAGGGAGGAATTCGATGCGGCATATCTTTATTCGGAAATGAAGATGGGGCAGCAAACCCAACCAGGCGACGATATTCGTACGATGCTTAACTATCAAATCATGTTACAGATAGAGTATCTGAAAAACAACTGTCATATACATCCGGACGAATATCTTATATCTGAGATGATAAGGGTTTGCTTATGGTCCGTGTTTGACCAGGCGCGCAAAAGTGCGACTCTCATGCAATACCTAAAACAGTGGTTTCGTTTGGGAATAGTGTCAAATTTTAACGGGAATCTTATTGCAGTCGTCAGGAGCCTGAAGCTGGCTGAATATTTTGATGTGCTCATCGACTCCAAGGTGGTCGGCTTTGCAAAACCAGATACCCGGATCATTTCCTATGCACTGGAGCAGTTACATGCAACTGCCGAAAAGGCATACTTTATTGGGGATTCCTATGACAGAGACATTCAACCCGCCAAAGCGTTGGGGTGTTCAACCATTTGGCTGGATGGAAAGAGTTGGCGTAAACCGGATTCAACCGGAGATGCTGATTATATAATCGGCTCGCTTGAGGAGATAATTCCTATCCTCATGCCTGAAACAGAAAATGAACATAATGAAAGCAAAGAACAAATTCTTTAGCTGACAAACGTTATGTGTTTACAAAAAGAATCAACAAAATAAAACATGGAGAACAAATGAATAATCTTAAGGAAATAGCACCTGCAAAAGGATCGTTGGGCGTACTTATAGTTGGGCTCAACGGTGCTGTATCCACAACATTCATCGCCGGTGTGCTCAGCATCCGTTCCGGATTTGGGCGCCCTGTCGGGTCAATTACCCAAATGGGCACCATACGCATTGGCGAACGAAACGAGAACAATTTCCCGTTGATAAAAGATTTTATCCCGCTCGCTGATCTAAATGATATTGTAATTGGTGGCTGGGATATCAGGCCGGATAATTGCCTCGAAGCTGCCAAACAGGCAAAAGTGCTTCTTGATAAAGATTTGGACCCAATCAGCGACGAGCTCGAAAACATTGAGCCCATGAAAGGTGTTTTTGACCAGTATTATGTCAAAAATCTTGTCGGCACTCATGTGAAAGAAGGCAAGAACAAGTTTGAGCTGATGGAACAACTTCGCGCCGATATTCGGAATTTTAAAAAAGCAAATAATTGCTCACGGATGGTTGTTATCTGGTGCGGAAGCACTGAAATATTTTTCCCGGTAAACGGTGTCCATTCAAATTTGAAAGTGTTTAAAGAAGCAATGCTTACGAATCATCTCGATGTTGCGCCAAGCATGCTCTATGCCTATGCGGCAATTGCTGAAGGTGTTCCGTTTATCAACGGTGCTCCCAACCTTACTCATGATATCCCGGCACTGCTTGAGTTCGCGAATTCTATGAACGTACCAGTCGCCGGCAAGGATTTTAAAACCGGACAGACACTTATAAAGACAGTAATCTCACCGATGCTGAAAGCCAGAATGTTGGGATTGAACGGATGGTTCTCGACCAATATTCTTGGAAACCGTGATGGTGAAGTGCTCGATGATCCTGGTTCTTTTAAAACGAAGGAAGAAAGCAAGCTTTCAGTTCTTGATTATATCCTTCAACCTGACCTGTATCCGGAACTTTATTCAAAATATTCACACCAGGTCAGGATTAACTATTATCCTCCCGCGGGTGACAATAAAGAAGGATGGGACAACATAGATATTTTTGGATGGCTGGGTTATCGTATGCAATTGAAAATCAATTTCCTTTGCCGAGATTCAATTCTCGCAGCTCCTATCGTGCTGGATCTGATCCTCTTTATGGACCTGGCTGCGCGGACCGGGCTTAAGGGTGTTCAGGATTGGTTGTCGTTCTTTTTTAAGAGCCCAATACATGAGAATGGAGATATACCTGAACATGATCTGTTTATACAGCAAATGAAACTGAAAAACACGTTGCGGGTTATAGGTGGCGAAGAACCGGTTTCCCATTTGGAAAAAGAAGAACTAACCTATGCGTGACTGAAGTCCTGGCGAGAGTGATCCGGGTGATGGAAAGGAATAGTCACTTTCTGCATTCCCTAATCACGTTTTCCTAACCGGAGTCACTTCGTTTGTGCAGCCTCCGTATTTCTGACCCTTCCACAATGCAATGAACAGAGGCCGGAGGTTGCGCATTTATTTTGACACTGCGAGAGCGGCTTTGATCATTTTATCCCTGCCGTAAACATCGTTACGCAGATTAACGATGCCACTTTCATCAACCCAGGACGTGTAATAATCCACAAAGATGGGGATCTTTTTCTCAAGATTGATTGAGGTATATTTCTCTTTTCCCATGCCGCGCCTGAGCGAAGAACGCTTCTCCTTATATTCCGCGGCTTTGGCTTTATCATCAGCGGGGAGTCCGATTTCTGTTTTTACATAATCAAGATTCCAGACAGGGTGATCTTTGAGCACGTATTCAGCCAGCAGCATCGGTTTTTCAACACGCATGCAGCCATGACTGACAGCCCTGTTAGAACTTGCAAAAGGCGCGCGCGTAGGCGTATCGTGCAGATATACATCAAACTTGTTTTTGAACAGAAATTTAATTTTCCCCAAAGCATTTCCTTCACCTGAGCCCTGAACAATTGAATAGGGCACCTTGTTTGGTGCAAACTTCCGCAAATCCACTTCGTCCAGACTTATTTCTTTGTTATGAAGGAAGACCTTAAAGTTTTTCTTTTTCAAGTAGTTCGGATCCTTCATAACCCCCGGGTAAATCTCTTCACGGATGATGGTTGGGGGAACTGACCACGTAGGGTTCAAAATCAACCGGTAAACTTCGCTGGCCACCTGAGGCGTTTCCCAGTTGTCCGGCTTATCGCGCCAGAATTTGGTCTTCCTGTACTTTTCAAGTCTCTCATCATAGTTGGCCGGCTTTTTCCTGCCGGCACAAACGCGGATTTTTACCTTTTCCTGACCATTCTCCATAATGTGAAGATAAAAGTCCGGCACATTCACCATGATATAGCGTTGGGTGTTGGAATAATCACCCCACCGGAAACGTTCCAGATTAATCTTAATCTGGTCACAATATTCTGCAGGTGTGATATTAAGTTTTTCAATGGTTGCCTTTCCGATGCTGCCATCGTCAATCAATCCCTGCGCGCGCTGAAAACTTGCAACAAATTTGTCGAACTCTTTTGTGTAAGCTTTGAAGTTTTGCACGGGTGTTTTTGTGGTATCAATAAAACCCAATTCAACCAATCTCTCCGCGATCGGCTTGAGCAGGGAGGACTTTTCACCAATTTTGATCTTTTTCTCTGTTACCTTTATTTTTGGCCAATAGAGATTGCTTATGGAAGCGTAATGCTTCAAGGCTGTCTGCAAGGCTAAATACCGGGGGCTTTTGGGTTGAATTTCCTTCAGGTAGCTCAACACATCAGGCTGGGAAAGTGGTTTAAACAGATCAGTCTTTGTAGAGTCAGGTAATGGCAGGAAATAGCTCTCCGGGAAAAGCTTTGCCGGATTGACAACACCATAGCGGAGATGCCATGCGTACCTGAGAACTGCATTGGAGAGCAGGATCTCAAGATTTGCCTGGCGCGTATAGCGGGCCGCGGCGTTGTCATTGTCTGCCTTGTATTTTTGCAATTCATTTATTATTGCGTCATAATGATACAGATTTGGGTCCAATCCGTGCTCAGGCGCTTTTGCAATTAAGGAGAGCAATGAGCCCACTTTGAGCGTGTCACCCGGGGTTTTCACAAGTTGGAACTGATATTGATGAGCAGCATAATAATTCCTCAGCGTATCGAGATATTCAATAGTGGGAAGTTCATTCAAAAACGATTCATCAATTTTGGCCAATTGTTCCTGCAGCGCGCGTTGGGCTTCAGCGGCGTTGTATTCAGGGCCGCTTTTAGTGTCGCTGGATTCTTTTGCAGTACACGAAATTACGGAGAGCATCAAAAAAAGGAACAGGATAGAATTTAGTCTGCTAAATGGCATTGTTTTCATAATTGCTTTGGTAAAATGCGTTTTAAAGAGTGCCTTTTTATATTCCCAATACAGAAGCCGGCTTCATACCTTTGTGGGATGCGGTGAAGCGATAGCGTTTAATAGTAATAAAAAAAGTTCCAACAACCAACTTACGAGAGTATGGGGTGATAATCAATGGAGAAATCCAAGGGCTCAGGGAGAAACCCCGGTTAGCTGACGGAGCCAACATTCTCCAGGTGACTTTTAAAACAGATATTGCAAAGAAATGCCAGAATTAAATCTCAGAGAAATTGGAAATAACGTCAGGATCGAAATCCTCCATTTAATCGATTAAACAGAAAAAAGGGGAAGTTCTATAATGAACGCTGTCCCAAGGTCCGGTTGGCTTTGGACGTATAATTTCCCCTTATGCAAGTCGACGAGTTCTTTGCACAGAATGAGTCCCAACCCGCTTCCTTTTTCATGGTTTGTTCCGGCTGTGGATTTATTCTGATCAAGACTGAACAGTGTGTTCACTTTTTCCGGGCTCATGCCCACGCCGGAATCCTTAATAGTAATTACAGCGTGATTGTCGTTTTTGCCTGCTGTAATTTGCACGGTTCCCCCTTGCTTTGTGAATTTTATCGCATTTCCAACGATATTCCGGAAAATGGTTTCAAGCATGTCCTTGTCCGCGAGCAAATTTATATCTGCAGGAATATCAGATCCAACAGCAATGTCTTTCATGCTTGCTGCCTGACTGTTAATTCTCAATATTTTGGTAACTGCATCCTCGAGATTTACTTTTACCGGCTTAATTTCAAGTATCTTGGTTTGGGTGAATGACCATTTTAACAAATTCTCCAGGAGTTCATACGTGGAGAGGGCGACATGCTCAATAGTGCCGGCAAGTGATTTTCGTTCGTTCTCGGGCAGCGAATCAAACTCCGTGTTTATGATATTGCTGTAACTGATCAATGTTTGGAAGGGACTTCTCAGATCATGGGCAATGATGGAAAAGAATTTATCTTTTGTTGCATTTGCCTCGCGCAGGGAATTTTCGCTTTCTTTCAATTCTGCGGTCCTTTTTTCCACTTCCAATTCGAGCTGTTGCTGCATGTGCTTCAGACTGGTCAGGCGCAAATAGAAACCACCGGCTATGAGCCCTGCAATTGCCAGGGCAAGCAGCACTCTGAACCAAGTCGTTTCGTAATAGGGAGGTTGAACAGTGATAATGATGGAGGCTTCATTTTCCATTTCTGTCATATCGTTATTTAGCGCCTTCACCCGGAATACATATTTCCCGGGGTGAACCTGGCTGTAAATGGCGTAGTTAACGGTTCCTGCGTCACGCCATGTAGCATCGGCCCCCTCCAACTGATAGAAGTATCGGTTCTTTCCGGAAAAGAGATAATTAAAAGTTACAAAAGTTATCTTGAAATTATCCTGCGTATAGTTAAGTGAGAACTCCTGAGATTGCTTTGTAGATTGGCCCGGTTGTAACAGCTCCTGAACGCCTTCCTTGTTGAACAATTCAAAACCGGTAATGGCAACCGGTGAGCGGAACATATTCCTGCTGATTCGATCAGGATTGAAAATGGTTAAGCCGTTTATACCTCCAAAAGCCACCTCACCTGATTTATTTACGCTGAAGACACCGGCATTGAAAGTGTTCCAGTCGAGTCCGTCTTCAATATCGTAACTTTTGCTTTGTCCTTCAGATTGGTTATAGCGCGTGATACCTTTTAGCGTACTGAGCCACAGAGTACCGTGGTTGTCAACAATTATTCCGCTTACTGCCTTGCTGGTGAAGTCACTGCCCATAGCCGGTTTGTCCAGGGTCCCGGAAGTAATTGAAAACCGGATGAATCCGTCAGACGTCCCCAGCCAAATTATGTTCCCCTGCATTTTCATTGCCAGAATCGGGTTGTTCCAAAGCACATTGTTGGGCTCATTGCCATAGGTGGTGAATTTGCCTGTCAGAAAATTGAACTTTACCAAACCGTTGTTGGTACCAAGCCATAAGATGCCTTGGCTTGTTGCAGGCACAATAAAGTTCACATCATCGGACGGAAAATGTTGTTTTGTAGTATACGCGGTCCAAGTGCCACTGGTTCTATCGAATTGCAGGAAGCCAAAGCCGTTTGTCCCAAACCACATGTACCGGTTGTCAAGCATACAGAATTGCCGCATTCTTTCGCTCTTTGCCGGCAGTGGGGCATTTGAAGGGAAACTGAATTTTTGGAGAGTTGCCCCCTGATTTACGGAACTGTATAGCCCGTCATCGCAAAGGAACCACATTTTTCCGTCGCAGTCTTCCTGGATGGCAAACACACGGTCAGAGTATTTAAAATAATCAACTCCGTTCCGTTTGATCGCTTTAATGGTGTTCTCGCCTTTTTTCAGAAGATGCAAACCTGCTTCATTCGTGCCGATCCACAGATTGTCCTTGCTGTCATAAAAAACAGAACGGATGTTTTTATCGTGCAGGGAGAGTTGCTTCCATATCTCATTGTTGATGGTAGTGAATCGTTTTGGCTGCATTTGAGTGGTGTTAATGCCGCCACTTCTTGAGCCAATCCAAATTAGTCCCGATTTATCGGTGGTGATGCAGCGGATATCATTTGATAACAGGCTGGTATTATCAGCCAGAGAGTACTGATAGGAGCGAATATCGCCCGTTCGTGCATCAATGTAATATAATCCCGCACCAAATGTTCCAATAAGCATTGAACCATCGGCGGTTTCATAGAAGCAGTTGATGGTTTTTACCTTATAGCTTTTGGGATCGTTAAACGGGAGGCTCAGTTGCGTGGGCCTGCTGTTTCCCGGGTGGAAAATATATATGCCGTTTTGGGTTCCAACCCAGATATCCCCATTCTTTCTTGCGTAGAGAGCACGGACCAGATTGGCGCTTTCAGACTTTTTCTCTTCGGGCTCCAATTCAATTTTCTTTATTACGCCTGATGTCGGATCAACGGTATTCACACCGCCTTCGGTTCCCACCCATAAGAGTCCGTCGGCTGCCTGAGTGATAGCCCAAATACGGCCTTGAGTGATTGCATTGGGCTTATGCTCGCCATAGGGATACGAAATAAAGGAACTGTCCGTCGCGTTAAATTTGCATAGCCCTCTTCCGGCAGTTCCTATCCAGATGGTTCCCTGTTTATCTTTAAATAACGTTTGAATTTTGTCAAAAGAAAGGCTTTTGGGATTTTTATCATAATGCCGGAATACAGACAGTTTCCCGGTGCTGCGATTATAAATATTCAATCCGCCGCCCCAGGTTCCCATCCAGATGTCGTTATTGGTGTCAACGAGCACCTGGCTTAAGGAGTTTGTATTAATCCTGTTGTTTGTAACGGCTGAGTGTCGAAATTCGGTAAAATTGGCTCCGTCGAAAATTTGTAATCCGTATTGCGAGGCAATCCACATGAACCCGGTATTGTCTTGTGCAATAGAGTATATGGTGGTTTGGAATTGCCCTTTCTGAATTCCCAGACGGGTGAATTCGACATTCGAAAGTTGTGCATTTAACAGGGCGGGGCAACAAAGCCCCAGAACAACAATAACCCACGAGAATTTTGTGGTAATAAAGGGCATAAACTATAAAATTATTCCAATTCGGTGGAAAAATCCTGACTTTTAGATATTATCGGAATATCCAACTATAAGTTAACGGGTTTTTGGGGTATTAAAAAATGCGAAACAGGTGTTTTTGTACTGGAGTGATTTCTGCATCAGGAAGGCCGTTTTAATTATAACATGTGCGCCCGGCAGTTTGGCAGTTTTGAAAAAATTGTATAGAGGATGTTGCAACAGAATTAAAATTCACAGCCCCGAACACGAGCTGGGGAGATAACACAGATTTGAACAGATTTCCATGGATAGGAATTTAATATTTGACTTAAAACAGCCTGATCCATTTTGTACAGCGCGAAGAAGTTTCCTCCGGTGGAATGACAACTCCAGCCGGTTGCATGTTGGAGTAAGGTTATTTCGGTGACACAACACCAGTCTAATGTGCTCTTGAAAACGTCTGCCAAATAAAATAGACAGGAATACCTAACAATACAATAATCAGTCCCGGCCAGGTATATTCGGGTTTGTAAACCAAAAGAATGATGCATATTGACGCCGCAAGTATAATATAGAGAATGGGAAGAACGGGGTAGCCGATCACTTTATAAGGACGGGGAGTGTTCGGCTGTTTCTTCCTGAGAATGAAAATGCCGTATATCGTGAAGATATAGAATATAAGAACAGCGAAGACAACATAATCAAGTAACTGTCCATAGGCACCGGAAAGACAGAGAATGCTTGCCCATATCGCCTGAAAAACAAGTGCCCAACCCGGGACCGCTGCTTTGTTCAGGGTGCCGGCTTTTTTGAAGAACAGGTTGTCTTTTGACATCGCGTAAAGCACCCGTGCACCTGCAAGGATCAACCCGTTATTACAACCGAACGTCGAGATCATTATCAGCACAGCCATTAAAATTGCGCCGCCCTGTCCAAAAACAACATTAACAGCCGCCGTTGCCACTCGTTCGTCTGGTGCAAACTGTATTCCGGTTCCGGTGAGAGTTGAAGCACCGGGGTCACCATGCAGGGGAAGCACCACGAGGTAGGCGAAGTTTGCTGCTATATATATGATAGTAACGATCAGAGTTCCATAAAAAAGGCTGAGGGGAATGTTCTTTCTGGGGTCTTTCACTTCACCGGCAATAAAAGTGATGTTATTCCATGCATCGCTGGAGAACAGGGAACCGACCATCGCGGAACCAAGGGCAGCAAAAAGACTCAGTCCGGTTAACGACTCAGTCCAGGTGGTACTTCCTTCTGATATGTGTGTCCATGTACCATTCCACATCCCGGAGAAATTTTGAAAAATGACACTGCTGTTCGCGCCGATGAGTATGCCGAGAACAATTAAAACTATAAGGGCACCCATTTTGGTGAGAGTAAAAATATCCTGAACCAGCTTGCCAAGCTTGATGCCCCGCAGGTTAATGAATGTAAGGACGATAATACTGGCAATGGCAAGAAGCTGAGCCGAATTTATTTTTAATCCGCCGATGATAAAGAGAATGTTTTTGGTGCTGAACTGAGGAATGAGGAGCCCTGTGAATTTTGCAAATCCGACTGCCACTGCTGCAATGGTTCCTGTTTGGATAACGGTGAAGAGAGTCCAACCATAAAGAAATCCGACCAAAGGGTTATACGCTTCCCGCAGGTACACATATTGTCCGCCTGCGTTGGGCATCATGCCGGCAAGCTCGCCATAACTCAATGCGGCAATCAGGGTAATGATGCCTGCCAACAGCCACACAAGCAACAGATAGCCGCTTGAGCCGACTGTTCGTGCGATATCTGCACTCACAATAAAGATACCTGAGCCAATCATAGAGCCGACTACGAGCATGGTGGAATCAAATAGTCCCAACTCGTGTTTGAGTTCTGTCTGAGCCATCTTTGCCATCTTTCTCATTCTGGAAGTGTTTTAACAAAATACTTTTAAATCGGATAACTTCAAAGTTGCCGGAACAACTGTTTTAGCCGTGAACAGGAATTACCAACGGTCATTTGGGCAAAAACTTCATTAAGAACCTTTAATCTGTTTTTAAGAAGAGATTAATGTTATCTCCATAGTTTAGCTGTGTACTTAAATAAGTAAATTACACATTCTTAAAAAGGAAAAATCATGTCACGTTTATTAGTAGCAATGTTCGTAGTTTTTGGCCTTCTTGCAGGTTCTTCAACTTTCGCTCAGGAATCAGTGAAAGCACTAAAAGAAACTGCAAAAGATGCAAAGACAGCAGTGAAACAGACTGACGCAAAGGTTAAAACCGAAGCAAAGAAAGCTGACGCTAAGGCTGAAGTAAAGAAAGCCGATGCAAAAGTGGCAAAAGAAGCAGTTAAAGCCGACGCAAAAGTGAAAAAAGCCAGTGCAAAAGTTGCCAAAGAAGCAAAAGCAGAAGTAAAGAAAGCCGATGCGAAAGTAGCTAAAGAAGCAGTTAAAGCAGATGCAAAAGTGAAAAAAGCCGATGCAAAAGTTGCCAAAGAAGCAAAAGCAGAAGTAAAGAAAGCCGATGCGAAAGTAGCTAAAGAAGCGGTTAAAGCAGACGCAAAAGTGAAAAAAGCAGATGCAAAAGTTGCCAAAGAAGCAAAAGCAGAAGTAAAGAAAGCCGATGCGAAAGTAGCTAAAGAAGCGGTTAAAGCAGACGCAAAAGTGAAAAAAGCAGATGCAAAAGTTGCCAAAGAAGCAAAAGCAGAAGTAAAGAAAGCCGATGCGAAAGTAGCTAAAGAAGCGGTTAAAGCAGACGCAAAAGTGAAAAAAGCAGATGCAAAAGTTGCCAAAGAAGCAAAAAAAGTTGATGCAAAAGTTAAAGAAGCAAAATAAGCTTAACAACAATGCAACTTTCCTTCCTTAAGGAAAGGTTAGAGGCTGTCTGAATAAGGCAGCCTTTTTTTGCATAAAAATGTATCGTCCTGAAATAGGTTGACAAGAAAGGAATCGACCTATGCGTTATCGCGGACGAGAGCCGGGTCCCCGTAGGACTCAAAACGACTATAGCCTGGCCTTCAAATTGCAGGTTGTGGCGGAAGTAGAGGCCGGCCATTACACGTATCGCCAATCACAAAAGAAGTATGGCATTCAGGGCAGAAGTACAGTTTTGAAATGGCTTCGGAATTACGGTACATTGGATTGGCAAAAAGGAACGACTATGTCTGTCAAACCAAGTCCCGCGAAAGAGATCCGCCGATTAGAGCGAGAACTCAGAGATGCCAAAGCATCAATAGCCATACTTCAAACCGCAATGGATATTGCAGAGCAGGAGTTAGGCATAAACATACGAAAAAAATATTTAGCCAAACTGTCCGACACAGTCGACAACAAAGGGAGAAATTCAGCGTCGCGAAAATAAGCGGACTGTTTGGCGTAAGCAGGCAGGCATATTACAAACGTGAGCAGGCAGCACAGAAGCAGGCGGTTATCGAGGAAAAAGTAATCGCTTTAGTGCAAAAGCTGCGTAAAAGAATGCCGCGTCTGGGAACCCGGAAGCTTTATAAACGCCTCCAAGAAAATTTTGTTCAGGATGGAATTAAGATAGGGCGCGATAAACTATTTGCCATCCTACGCACGCATGGAATGCTGGCGCAGAAACGCCGTCACTATGTGAAAACGACAAATTCAAAACACTGGTTGCGGAAATATCCGAATTTGCTGAGAGGATATGAAATAACGCGACCGGATCAGGTCTGGGTAAGCGATATTACGTATGTTCGAACAGAAGCGGGATTTTGTTATTTGTCGTTGGTAACGGATGCCTATAGCAGAAAGATTATGGGGAGTTGTGTGAATGAAAGTCTTGGTGCGGAGGGTTGCCTGTCTGCCTTAAAGGAAGCATTAGCGAACCGGGTAGAGTTGTCAGGCCTGATCCATCATTCTGACAGAGGATTGCAATATTGCAGTCGAGAATACGTAGCATTGTTGGAGCAGAATAATATTCAGGTAAGCATGACGGAAGGGGGAGATCCGTATGAAAATCCCTTGGCGGAGCGAATGAATCGGACGTTGAAGGAAGAATTTTTTGGGGAGATCAGATTCCGGGATGTCGAGATTGTTCGGAAGGTTGCCAAAGAGAGTATTGCTATATATAACACTGAGCGACCTCATTTGAGTTTATCGATGAAAACTCCTGACGAGGTTCATCGATAAACAGATAACCCCTTTCGGGCTACGCCCTTCAGGGGTTATCTGTTAGTAATTTATTACTTATTTTAACCTAATAAAAAGTGTCTACTTTTTTTAGGACGATACAAAAAAGAGGTTGTTCCAATCGGTTGAACAACCTCTTTCGTGATCTAACCAGGAGTGAGAGTCTGGTTATTTAATTAGTTTTTTAATGGCGATATCGGAATTCACGGTGCGCAGTTTTATCCGGGTCCCGCCGCCGTTGAGTTCAAAGGTACCCCGAATCTCAGAAACGTCCTCAGTCTCTGACTCGGATTTGAAATCGGAAATTATCTTATAACGCTCCTTCGATCGGCCCCATCCGCCGGTATTGATAGCTGCATCGATAGTTACCTTTGCGTTTTCGGATATAAGCAGAGTGATCTTTCCGCCTGAGGAAACGAGTTTGCTGTCTTCATCACCTCGCCCAAGCATTTCAACATAGACATCACCGCCGGAGGTGACAGCGCTGACAGACGCAGCAATGCCGGTTAGTTTAAGATCACCGCCAGACGTGGTGACGTGTGCACTCTTTTTGGCGTTTTTCAGTTGGACATCACCTCCGGAAGTGGCCAGTTTACAGATTCCGCCAACTGATGCAACCGTAATATTACCGCCCGACGTTGTTGCTTTCAAATCACCTGCCACATCATTAAAAGAAATATCGCCGCCGTTGGTGCTTACCGTTGCGGATTTGGAAACATTATTAACACTTATCTCGCCGCCTGAAGTCCTTACTTTCAAATCGCCTGCAACGTTCCCAACCGATACATCTCCACCCGAAGTTATGAGATCAATGTCGCCGGTCACATTACCAACGCTTATCTCTCCGCCGGCAGTTTTCATCTCGACTTTCCCCGTCACTTCTCCAACTGAAACATCACCACCGGCAGTTTTACCTGAAACGTTGCCAACCATGGGGCCGTTACATACTATTCCGCCGCCGCTGGTTTTTATAGAGACATTAAACTGTTTGGGAATCGATATCGTAAAAGCCAAATCCGAGTTGCTGTTACCGCCCGATTGGAAGTCAACCGAAACGGTTCCGTCCGTTTGAGTAAGCAAAACGTCCTGGAGCTCATCTTCGTCAATACCGGTCGCGGTAACTAACACTTCATTCTTGTCCCATGGGGTGGTGGTAACATCGCCGGTCACATTAACAACAAGGTTCTCGCCTTTTTTAACGCTAAAAGTCTTGGTCACTGATCGGCCCTGAAGTTCAACCTCCCGGACATGTTTGACCTGATGTGGTCTCGATGGAGTTTTAGGAGTTGATTGGGCCCAGTTTTGTGCTGTCAACAGTAGTGCCAGCAACGCTATCATAGCGGGTACACTTATTCTATAGTGTTTCATAGTTTGTCCTTTAGGTTTTAATTCTTTGTAAAATTGATTTTGCACGGAGTTGTATATAGCTGTTCTCTTTCTCTTCTGTTTTTTTCTTGAGAATGGATAAAGCAACTGAGTCCGTGACTGCTTCCGATTTTATACCTTTATCGAGATAGTTAATTGCCATGATCCGCAGACCTGAATTTTTGTCATGTGCCAGCACCTGCATGAGTGCCGCGCTTATTTCACGGTCGAAGGGAAGCTTTCCAAGAGCATTCATAGCCACTTTCCGCACACCCGGATTGGGATCTGATTTCAGGGATTGAATGAGTGCTCCTTTCATATCTCTGGTGGCAAGCAAATGACTCTTGGAAAGAATGGCGCTTGCCGTTTTCAACCGTACTCCGGGGTTTTCGCTTTTAATGAGCGAATGGACCAATATTCTTTCTGTTTCAACACTGGCATTGTTCCGTGTTTCAGAAACGGGTGTAGCCGTGTTTTCATGGTCAGCGGGCTTGTCATTGGCCGCAATGTTGTCGTTAATATCCGATGGTGCAGTTTTGGCTGCATTTCCGGAGGATGTATTAGTGCTATATTCCGGAACATTCATCACCGGTGCTTTTTGCATAACGGAGAAATAAAGCACGGTCAGCGTAACGATCGCAATTGAGGCAGCTATTGCCATTTTCCACCCGGATGCCGGGACCAGTTGAAATAATTTTGCAGAAGATGTTTGCCGGCTTTTCTCTCTTTGCCACCGCCGTATTTGTATCTGCAATTCCTCGCGCGATTCGAAGAGCAGATCCTCGTCAGGTTCACTGGACATATGTTCGGAAAAAAGCCGATTCAGGTCTTTCAACTCTTCGAATTCCTTAATGCATGAATCGCACGTGCGCAAGTGTTCTTCAAGCTTTTTTACATCAGCTGCTTCGAGCTCATTATACGAATAAAGGACGAGCAGCTCCTTAAAATCATTATGTTTCATACGTTTCGACTTGTCATTATTCGGAAATTCCTTTTAACTTCAACCGCAGGTTGTTAACCGCAAGAAAGAGGTATTTCTTCACCGTGCCTTCCGTGCAGTTCATGATCTCTGCGATTTCTTTTATCTTATATTCATTGCTGTGTTTAAGAGTGAAAACCATCTTTTGTTTGGGAGAAAGGCTTTCAATCGCTTTGTCCATTTGCTTTCGCAATTCCATATTGGCATATTGTATGTCGGGGCTGTGTTCCTCTCCGGCAGCAGGACCTTTAGCCGTGTTTTCATCATCCGGGTAAATGCGCCTGAGCTCATAATCTTTGCTTCTGGCCTTGTGAGTCAAACACACATTTGTGGTAACTCTGAACAGCCAGGTAGAGAATTCGCTGCGAAACTCAAATTTTTGTAACCCTTTGTATACACGGATGAATACTTCCTGATAGACATCTTTTGCGTCATCCGAACTGTTAAAGTAATTGGCAATGGTGCCCAGAACCTTCCGGTCATAGCGGTGCACCAGAGCTGTAAAGGCAGCATCGTTGCCTTTGCGGGCTTCAATTATCAGATCATTATCACTGGTTGTATATACTTCTTGCAAACTTTTGCTCCGTTAATGTCATTTAGACTTCCGGTATTTGGAAAAGGTTGTATCCGGGGATAAAAAAAATTCTTCAGAAAATAATATCGCTTTTTGTCCGTTTAAAAGCCAAAACAGGGCTTTTTATGATCGCGATTCAATAAAAAAGGGCGTCCGGCGAATAGTCGGGCGCCCATGGGATCGCTGAAGCTGTTTTTGAGCCTCTATTTGAGCAACAGCAATTTCTTTACCGAAGTGAATTTTTCAGTCTTTAATTCATAGAAATAGATTCCGGTTGGCATATTCGCCGCGTTCCATGAAACTGTGTGGTAACCTCTGTCCATTGTCTCTTGAGCCAGTAGTGTAACTCTTTGACCAAGCTGATTAAAGACGGTAAGGGTTACCATGGTCTTTTCCGGCAACCCGAACCTGATGGTTGTTGACGGATTGAACGGATTTGGAAAGTTTTGCCGCAGTTCATAGTCCAGGGGTTTTTCAGTGTTATATGTCTGCCGGGAAGTTTCTGCCAATGAACTGATGGTGAAAGTTCCTGTGCTGAAAGACCTGATGGTTGAATTGCCTGCTGCGCTTATTTTTACTTTACATTGTGATGAGGGTGTATTGGGCACTGTCCAAGAGTAACTTCCGGTATTTGCCATTTGATTTGTCGTTACTGTTATCCAATCAGATCCATTATTGGTTGAATAGGCAATGTCTATTGCGGTTATCCCATATCCGTTCCAAGTTATGTTATGACTGCTCTCTGCAGTCCAGTTTTCTCCGCCATTGGGAGACGTGAGAGATAGAAGGGTTTCCGGGTACGGACCAAATTGATTAAAAAGGGAGATTACATTTCCATTCGCAGGAACTGCGAGTTTGAACATGTGGCTAAATCCCGCGGGAGCTTCGTTATCCAAATATGCTGAACCGGTGTCTTGCCCTTTAATACTGCAAGCGTATTTATATACAACCTCACCGGCCGGTGTTCCGGCGCGGAACAGAATGTTTCGTGAGTAAATATGGTCTCCGGCTTTCAAGTCACCTCTGGTGCCGTCGTCAACCAGAACAATCATTGATGGAGCCTCCCGTGTTATCAGTGTATCGGATGCAGTCCAATTTCCCATCCAACTACCGAGAGGAAAGGCACTTCCCTTAACACCCATCCACTGAATGGAATTCAGGGGAATCACCTGACCTGTTTTGGCATTTATTGGACTATGGTTCATATCCACCTGGAATAAAACGGTGACATCAGGACCAATTGGTGGTGGAAAAACAGTTATAGCCGGGACCATGACAGGCAGGGTGATTGTTGAATCCTGGGATGGGAAGGCAATATTGTGTTCCGCACCGGACTCCCAGCCGTTATTTGCAAATCTGGCATCGGGATACGCTTTGAATTTCCATTTTGCAATGTCACCGAATTCGGATTGAACCGTGAGTTGGCCGCGATAAAGATTTGGGGAAAGTGAATCTCTTTTGAGGGTGCGGTTGACAGGAGCTATCATTGTTTGTCCTTCCCAGTCAAGTCCCATAACCTGAATTGAATCAGCCGTCGGATCAAAATTGCCGAAGCCGGTTCCGAGGAGATTTGACATGTCTGCAGTAAAGTTAATTGTCATCTTTACTTTTGGTTTATAGATATAAATGCTGTCATTGTTAAAATAGCCAACAGGCAAAATCATATCTGAAGCGGCCAAAGTGAATTCCCTGTTGCCGCTGCTGCTGGGCTGGCTGGTTTCCCAGATATCATTCTTAACAAATTTGTACTGCATCGCTTTTCCAATTATCGACAGCGGGAGAGACACGGTTTTTGTATATATAGAATCACCTGATGTGGCGGGGATGAGTTTAAATGTATACCCCTGCCAATCAGCCACATCACCTGCATCCATTTGGAAGTTCCCACGGACGTATAAACTATCTGCGACCGGATTAAAAGCACCTTTTTTCATCTGCACGGCCATGTTTGCCCGAAAAGAAACGTTAACAACCTCATCAGTTCCTGCACCTGGGATTGCAATCAAACTATTGGCGGTTAGAAGTGAGGTCGGGGCATAATTGATATCTTTCCGGATCATTAAATGTCCGAAACTATAAGAAGCAAAGAAAAGGATGAGAATAAGTAAATATTTTTTCACAGCAATTTCTCCCAATAAATTGATTTAGTGCGCTTATTTACTATGCAAACTAAACCAAACTTCGCAATCCTTTAATTAAAAAGCAAGCCGGTATTCCCCTTCAATCCAGCCGAAAATGAAGTGTACGGTTTCATTTCAATAAAGTGAACGGAGAAGAGCGACAAACTACGATAACGACTTCAAATGGTAAAAAGGTTTTACAATGAACTTAAGATTGGGATAATGTGCGTCAGGCGGTTTGTGATTTGTGTTAATAGTTTTATATTCTACCCAACGCTATGATTAAACATTTTGCTTTGCTGGTAATCTTCTTTGTTCCGCTCTTTGCACAGGAGACCAAGGTCTCCAGGGAATTGCGGAAGACAATTTCCACGCAGGGACTTTCTCACAAAGTACTCAGCGGACTTCTCTATCGCCGTGTACAGGAGAAAACCAGTGCTCTGCCAGGCTATGGCAGAATTGCCATGAAGCCCAAAATTACTACCATTCTTTACTTTGCGTCCTATCCGACTGCTAAGCAATTTGCAGAACTTGAGGTTCAGGGCGTGAGCCTCTTTAAAGATACATGGACTCCACCGCTGGAACGCCACCCATTTGGCTTTTTTATTGCCGAAGTGCCAATCGCGTCAATACCTGCTGTTTTACGACTGAATTATTTGGAAAAAATGGATGAGGCGGAATCGCTTTCATTTCCTCTTAATAATCAGGCGGCCAAGACCATCAAAGCTGATTCTATCTGGAATAGGGGCTGGACGGGTTCAGGCGTAAAGGTCGCCATTCTTGATTCAGGATTGGACACGTCAAAAGCGGACACTGATATTCCCGTGTCTTATGAGAAGCGTGATTACTCAAATTATCCAACATCCATCGATTCTTTTGTTGCGAACACGGTTACCGGGCACGGCACTCATGTAACCGGTTCAGTGTTGGGCCGGGGAACGTTGTCGGCCACAAACACGGCCAACGGCGGCGGGGCATACCGGGGCATGGCATACAATGCTGATCTTGTATTTTTAAAGATTGGATCGGATGCCAATGCTTCTGCATCCGATGCCGTGGAGATAGCAGCAATGCATGCGGCGGTTGATACCTTTCATGCCAATATTGTTTCAATGAGCTATGGCGAGATGCTATGTTTAAAAAATAGAAAAGGTATCCTTTCTGCAAAATAGTAAATTGCGATCGTTGAAGATCCACTAATTACAAACAGTAAAGGATACCTAAAGTGAGCTATAAAAATACAGTACCCGATTTCCAAAACCAAACAATTTACGTTGGGTTGGATGTACATTTAAAGAGCTGGCAGGTAACATTCAGGTCAGCAGGCATGGTGTTAGGCACTCACAGTATGGAGCCAGATCCTGAAAAGCTCTGCAGCTATCTCCATCGCCAATATCCAAAAGGAATATACAAAAGCGCTTATGAGGCTGGCTTCTGTGGGTTCTGGATACACAGAAAACTGGTATCACTGGGAATCGAGAATATCATTATTAATCCGGCAGATATTCCGACCAGCGGAAAGGAAAAGGTGCAAAAGACAGATATTGTTGACTCGAAAAAAATAGCCCGTGAACTTGAGAATGGAACGCTTACCGGCATTTACATTCCAACTGAATATGATGAATCATTCAGGTCACTCAACCGGCTTCGTCTGCAATACACCAGGGATATGGTACGGCAGAAGAATCGCATAAAGGCAATGTTACACCGGCTGGGACTGTCTCTGCCTCAGAATCACGAAATGAAACACTGGAGCAAGGGGTTTATCGAGCATCTAAAAACATTGCCATTCCGGGAAAAGACAGACAAAATAGTGATGGATATGATGCTGCACACACTAATGAAAATGCGTGAAGAACTGGTTTCGATAGTACTACAGCTGCGAGCCCTAGTCGCCGAAAATGAGGTCGCCCAGAAGACGGTTGAGCATTTGTTGAGTGTACCCGGAGTTGGTGTTATCACGGCAATGACTCTCAAAGCAGAACTCATTGATATTACACGGTTCCGACATCTTGATGAACTAAGCAGCTACGTAGGATTGGTGCCGGCCATTCATGACTCTGGGGAAACGAGTACAACGCTGGGAATAAGCAATCGACATATGCCCTATGTACGGAACATGCTTATCGAATCGTCATGGACCGCAGTCAGGAAGGATCCTGCGTTGTTGGCAAGCTATAGCAGTCTAATAAAGAGAATGACAAAAGCAGAAGCTATCGTAAGGATAGCAAAGAAATTACTTAACCGCATAATGACGGTTTGGAAACACCAAACCGATTATGTACATGCGGTTGTTGTCTGAACATAAATTAAATATCTTTCTCAATCATTAAATATATTTTGTGCATTGACCGTTGACCCCCGCCTGCGAGAGATGACTCGTTTCTGCGAGATTGCGGCATGCACTTATTTTAATGTTACATCTTGCAGCTCTTGCAAAAGATGACTGTTTATAACAGGTTGATTTATTTTATTTTTGAGAAAGAAAATAGTCACTGTGTATAGCAAGAAAGTGATAATGAGGACTTATTGAGTAACGGATGAATACGATCAGATATTTGGTTTTCTGATCAGATGTTACATGAATACATGAGTTTCCCCCAAAAAGCCGCCAGAGGAGGTCGTAGCGGAGTATATCCCTGCGCCTCTTTTGGTGGAATATGTTGTAGGAAGGATAGCCAAAGCAAAATATTTCTGCCATAGCTATTGTTTTTTAACATAACGGTGGGGGACGTATCATGATGGAAGTTCTTCGGTGGAACAGGCAGTTGATTGGGTAGTAAGTAAAGGGGTGCCCTTTTTCCTGGCTGCCGGTAATGATGGTGCAGCCCGGCGGCATTATTCCGGCACGGTAAATGCGCATGATTCAACAGGATTTATAAAAATAAACATCACAGGGGCAGGAACGGACAACACAGCGTTGATTTTTAACCTCGTTTGGAGGGATGGATTATTGGTGCATAACGGTCTTACATTGAATTACTATGACAGCAATCAAATGCCAATAGCGGACACAACCCTTTATGATGTAACTGAAAGCCCACGGGGTACAGAATCACAATATTCACAATATAATCAGTACGTATCGTCCGGTAACAGCACCTATTATCTTAAGGTGAAGAATCCTTCTGCAGTATCACAGTCGTTTCATCTATACGAATATTGGAACAATGGCTGTGTTGCTTTCGATACTCCCGATCCAAATTATACAATAGCACAGCCTGCCAGTGCTGACAGCGCCTTTGCGGTTGGTGCATTCGTGTCGCGCACCAGCTGGACCGCTTCAGATAACAGCACCTACTCGTTCGGCAATACTGCTAATGATATATGTGCTTTTTCAAATCGCGGTCCACGCATTGACGGTGTGCAAAAACCAGACATTGCCTCTCCGGGAAGCGCGATCATTTCGCTGCGTGATCTGATGATGGGCTCAGTGCCGGGACCAACCTTTGTTGATAATGACGGCACTCTGGGTGGCGACGCGTATTACGCGGTTAATCAGGGAACAAGTATGGCTACTCCTCTTTGTGCAGGTGCGGCAGCATTGCTGTTGAACAGGTACCCGAATGCCGGTGTTTCGAAAATATATTCTGCGCTCATAAACGCGGCGCAATCGGACAGTTACACCGGCTCAGTGCCTAACGCAATCTGGGGAGCCGGAAAACTGAATATTAACCGTGCCATAGATGATGCAGCCTTGCCGGTTGAACTTGTTTCCTTTTCCGCCGGCAGGAAGGATAATTCGGTACTTCTTGAGTGGAAGACAGCAACAGAGGCACGCAATTATGGGTTCGAAGTAGAGCGCTCAAACTCTAACGGTAATAAGGCCGTGGGGAACAACCTGGCGTGGAAGAAGATCGGGTTTGTCAAGGGGCATGGTTACAGTAATGTTCCCGTTGACTATACATTTCTTGATCAGACTGATATTATGGTGAATGAGACATTTTATCGTTTGAAACAAATTGATAACGATGGCAGTTTTGTATATTCAACAACCATATCTGTTCCTGCTGCTCCAGCTTCTTTCTCGCTTTTGCAGAATTTTCCAAACCCGTGCAATGGTGCTTCAGTGATCTCTTTTTCAGTGCCACACGCAACACGCGCATCAATCAAAATCTATTCGCTGCTTGGGCAATTGCTTGATGAAATTGCTGCCGGGCAGTATGATGCAGGCATACATAAAGTGAAAGTGAATGTGACGGATTATGCATCAGGTGTCTATTTTTACGTTTTGCGGACACCTGAATTTCAAGATATGAAGAAATTGATTCTGCTCAAATGAATGGGGTATGCCCTATTCTTCCGAAAAATTTTGCCTCAGATGTTCGCGGTATTTTGCAAGGATGCCGGATTTGGAAACAAAACCCACATACTTCCCGTCTTTAACGACAGGCAGGTTCCAACAGCTTGTTGATTCAAATTTTTGCATAATGGATTCTATTGATTCGTTCTCCTGAACGAGGGCCGCGGGAGCTTCCATCACTTCAAGCGCCAATATGTCGTTATAGCTGTCCAGCTCGAACAGAATTTCGCGTATCTGATCAAGCGCGATCAGACCTATTAATCTGTTATCGGTATCTACCACGGGGAAAATATTTCTTTTTGAATGTGCTATTATCGTAGTCAGATCGATCAACGAAGCGTGTGAATCAACGGAGATATAATCTTTTTCAATCAGTTCGGAAATATCCAGCAGTGATAATATGTTTTTATCACGGTTCTGTGTCATGAGATATCCTTTCCCCGCCAGCTCCTTCTTGTCAAGCGAATACGGTTCGAAACGCTTGACAATTACAAATGTGATTGCTGCGACGATCATCAGGGGTATCATTAATTCATATCCGCCGGTTATTTCTGCAATAAGAAAAATACCGGTAAGAGGCGCATGCATCACACCGCACAAAATGCCTGCCATACCAACAATGGCAAAATTGCTCAGGGGAATTGAGATGCCAATCAGGTTGTTTATCAACTTTGCATAAGCAAAACCGACGAACGCGCCGACAAACAGCGAAGGAGCAAAATTCCCACCATTACCACCGCTTCCGATGGTGAGTGAGGCTGCCACAACTTTCAACAAGCCAATTCCGAAGACAACAAGAAGCAGTATCCATTCATTTGAAGTGAGACGCGAGAATATACTGTTTTGCAGCAGTTCTTCAGGATGCAAACTGGCCAGTATCTTAATGCTTTGATATCCTTCACCAAACAGGGGAGGGAACAACAATATCATAATTCCCAGGAGTAAGCCGCCAATCCATGCGCGCGCATATTTATGGTTATCCAAGGGACGGAAGAGCTTTTCAATTTTCAAATAGGTGCGGATGTAATAAATTGATACAAAGCCTGTTAAGATACCCAGACCTATATAGAAAGGAACGTTTTCATAATTAAAGGGTTGTTTCAGCGTAAAATAAAGGAGTATGCTTTCACGCAGAATGATCTTTGAGAGAAGTGCGCCGGTTGCGGCAGATACAATGAGCGGGATGAAAGAAGAAAGAGACATATCAACAATCAGCACTTCCAAAGCGAACATAACTCCGGCTATCGGCGCGTCAAACACGGCTGCAATGCCCGCTGCTGCACCGCAGGCAAGCATAAGCGTTCTGTCCCGGTAGGTGAGCTGGAAAACTTGTCCAAAGTTAGAACCTATTGCCGAGCCGGTTACCACAATAGGTGCTTCCAGCCCGGCTGATCCTCCAAACCCCACGGTCAATGCGCTTGATATCATGTGGGAATACATTGTTTGCTTCTCTACATTGCTCGATTTCCTGGCGATAGTATAGATGATGTGAGCAGAACCTTTCCCAAATTTGTTTTTCATAAACACTTTAATGAAGGTAACCGTCAGTAGTATACCGGCCAATGGGAAAATGAGATAAATATACCCCTGGAAATAGGAGCCGGGCGCTATGGTCAACAAACGGTGGATATAATAGACAATAGTCTTTAGGGAAATGGCGGCGAAACCGGAAACGAGCCCGACAATGATACTAAGTGCAAAGATAAGCTGAGTTTTGCTCAGGTGGCTGTGCAGTTTTGAGAGTATCCAATTCTTATCAAGTAAATAGCGCAAGCAATCTCTGTATGGAAATAATAAATGGTGAAGTAATTACATCGTACAAAATTAGCAAATTATTCAATAATTTTTGAGGAAAACACAAATATCCATGAAAATGCGGGCATTTGATATAGTCATGGTAACGGAGGTGATCATTTTTCACAAGCTTCGGAGGAGTGAAGAATAACTCTCATATTAAGAAACTTGTGGGGAAGGCATTTTCGCCCTGCTTAGCCGGGCATGACGTTAAGAAGAAGATGCGAGAAAAAGACCAGGATAAAAAAATAGTAAATTAATTGATGAATGTTAAGTGATTCCCTTAAGTGGGAATAATGATGTCAACTGGAAGAATTGTTTAGCTCATATTGGGGAATTGACTTAAAAATGAAGGTTACTGTACCCGGCACGTTATTTGCATTTGTACTCGTGCTTAAAGCTATATTTAGTTGTATAGCAGAGTAATTGACCTTCACACCTTTAAAAACACCTGACCAATGGAGAATAGCTTATGCGTTCATCCTGGAAATATGTGCTTTTTGTTCTGGTTCTTTCTTTGTTTTTTGCTGCCTGTTCCATGTTGGGTTCTGCAGACAAGTACACTCTTTCAGCCGGTGATATTAATCCATCATTTGGCGCTTTGGATAAAGAGAATATGCTCGGGGAAGTGGTCTATTCTCAGATAAATGAACCTCAATATGACGGCTACATAAAAACAGTTGCAAAGCTTAATTGTTTGTGCCAGTTGAGCGAATCATATGCGAGAAGCAGCAAAATACTTTTACGGACATCCGTTGCGGGTGCGTTGGTTTCGGGTGACAACAGCGCACGTGTTTCCAAAATTGTTGGGAATAAACCGATGGGACAATGGAGCGATGATGAGCTTTTTGCTGTGGCTGCGCGTTTGGTTGGTGCTGCCGGCTCTTCCGTTTCTGACAAACAACAATATGCAACAACTGTGGAAAACCTTGACCGGCTGCTCATTTCACTAAAAAAGGCGATTATGAGTATTCCACAGTTAACCTTTACCGGCACCCGGTTGAGTGAGGATATTGAGCTTTTACCTTCAGCCAAAAAAACAACAGCCACTTATGAGATATCGCGTGCCCTTATCAACCTCAACAGTATTAGTACAAAGGCGCCTGAAATTATTCAGGAGTTAGAAAAGCTGGCCGGAGCATTTACATTGGCGGCTCGTTCATAATTTCATATGCAACAAAGGCATGAAATGAATAATTGTATAAATCATCCGAATAAAGAAGCGACATCCCTTTGCCATGGCTGCGGGGATTATTTTTGCGAATCATGTCTGGACGAGGGATCAGAGTTTTATTATTGTAAAAAACCTGAGTGCCAGAAATTACTGACGGCTGAATCAGGTGTTCGGGAGTATACTGCTGAATATCAGTGTCCGAATTGCAATGTTGATTTGGATCTGTCGGATGATGAGAGGGCGAAAGGAAAGTTCCATTGTCCGGAATGTGAAGCGTTTATCGATGTTACCGTCGATCCACCCCGGGTCAGCAAAAAGGAAAATTATGTTTTGCTTTTATCATCCTTAAACCAGGGAGATATTGCAGTTCTTAAATCGGTGCTTGAGGATGCGGAAATTGATTATTACGTAGCGGGAGAAAATTTTCTGAGTGTTCGGCCCCTTCTTGAACCGGCAAAATTCTTCGTGAATGAAACGCAGGTTGAAGAAACACAGGAGCTTTTAAAAGACTTTGATCTGCATATTTGGGGCGCATCGACCAGCAGTTGAACGGGTGCCGTGACAATCAGGCGCACGGCATTGCGGAATTGCTGAGGCTGAAATCACTTCAGGCATACATAAGACCGGAAGCACCTCGCATACAGTCTGCCAGTTACATATGACTAATTAATTGCGTCGGTTATTGTATACAAAAAAGGCTGCCAATTAAGGCAGCCCGAATTCGTGGGTTAAGAAACACAAAGCACCAAATGATCAATCTTCCTCGTAGGCAATCTCACCGTGCAGTGAGTTATCGAGACCTGTTTCTTCTTCTTCCTTTGTCACTTTCACCGGGGTGATCAGATTAATTATGTATAACATTGCATAGGTGAAGAAAAAGCAATACGTACATACCAGAATCATGGCTATCATCTGTGTTACAAAAAAGCCTGATGATCCTCCGACGAGCCAGCCCTCGGTGATGACGGACGGATTCACAGCTTTTGTGGCAAACAACCCCAGCATGATCACGCCGATTGAACCGCCGACACCGTGAACACCCCAAACATCCAATGCATCGTCCCATTTTAATTTATTCTTCAGGGCAACCGCGAAATAGCAAATGACGCCTGCAGCAATCCCAATTATAATCGCAGTACCAAGGGTTACATATCCGGCCGCTGGAGTGATTGTTGCAAGACCCGCAACCGATCCGGTCAATAGACCAATTAATTTTGGTTTTTTCTCGAGCATCCATGCCAGGAAAAGCCAGGTGATCCCGGCAAAGGAGGCCGCAATATCGGTATTGATAAAAGCCTGACCGGTGATTGCATCAACCTTGCATTCTGATCCTGCATTGAAGCCGTACCAGCCGAACCAAAGAAGCCCGGTGCCCAAAGCAACCAAAGGAATGCTGTGAGGTCCGCGTTCAATAACCTTTCTTTTCCCGACGTACAGAACTGATGCGAGTGCTGCCATACCTGCGCTTGCATGCACAACGATTCCTCCTGCGAAATCAAGCACGCCCCATTTGGCCAACAAGCCGCCACCCCAGACCATATGAACAAGCGGGAAATAAACAAAAACCAGCCAAAACGTAAGAAAGAGCATATAGGCAGGGAAACGCACCCGGTTGGCAAAAGCACCTGAGATGAGAGCAGGAGTTATGATGGCAAACATCATTTGGTAAGCTGCGAATACAAACAAGGGAATTTCATTGTTCCCTGCAAACATGGTGTTCAGAGTGACCCCATTCATAAACATCATATTTAAGTTTCCTATCAAACCACCCTCGCCTCCGCTGAAACATAACGAATAACCAAAAGCAAACCAGATAACGGTTGTCCAGCATAAGGAAACAAAGCTTTGTATCATTATTGCCAGGACATTTTTGCGTCCCACGAGACCGCCATAAAAGAACGCAAGTCCCGGAGTCATCAACATAACCAGACTTGCCGCAACAAGCATAAAGGCGGTACTACCGGTATTTAACATAAAAACCTCATGAAGTTAAAATAAATCTTTGCAACAAATTTCCGGGAAATAGCAGTTATAACACAGACCTTTGCAACAAGCGTTGCAAATTTGTCATGAACGGGTTTGTAATATTCCGTAATGCGCGTATTTTTACCATGACTAAAAATAAAGTCGCGAGATTTCTCAATATCAGGCGTGATGCAGTTTGATTAAGGTTCTCATAATAGAAGATAAACAGGATAATCTGAAGATCGTCGAAGATGTTTTGGATTCCACGCAGTATGCAATTCATTATTCCCATGACAAAAAAGATGGGGTTGAAATTGCAATCCGCTATGCACCTGAGCTGATCCTATTCCACTTCAGTGGAGTGAATGATATGGCTTTCCTGAGGCAGCTTCTTAAAAGCGAGATTACCGCCTTTATTCCTCTCATTATAATCCCGGCAACACCTTCTTTTAATGACCATCGCATATTGATGGAGCTTGGCGTTGAAGACTACCTGCTTGAACAGTATATCCAACAGTCGTTGCACAAAACAATAGTGACTTGTCTGGGCAAAATCAGTAAGATGAAACAAAACCTGAGTGAGCAGCTCAACACTTTTGAAGAACCAACCAATCCGACAGCACAAACCGATCATATATTAGTTAAACTCGGGACCAGGCTTAAGCTGGTTAAGTTTTCGGACATCGTGTGCATTACCGCGCTGAAAGAATACAGCAAGATAAAAACTTCCGAAAACCTTGAGATATTGGTGAGGAAATCGATGCGCAATTGGGTGAAGGTGCTTCCTGCAAAATCATTCCTGCGTATTCACCGTGCAACCATAATAAATCTTGATTATATTGATAAAATATCCCAGGCAAACGGCCGCACCTACACTGTTTCGCTCAAGGGCATTCAAGACTCTTTCGACTTCAGTTACCGGTATGCAAATGTTATGAGGCAGACGTTTCCTACCTGACAACTTTTACATGAACGGTCTCTCCATTAAATAAAAAATCTCCTATATTGCCACCCTGACTAATTAAAGTTCCACAAACCCAGAGTATCAGCTATGCGAAGTTTCTTAAGACTTTTTCTTGTCGTCATTATTGTCTGCGGTTCAATCCATCCGCAAAAGAAATCAGAAGCCAAATCAGAGAACAAAGACACTCTTTCAGGTAGTATAACCGGTGCCCTGAAGTGGCGCAGTATTGGTCCGGCTGTTACTTCCGGCAGAATAGCAGACTTCGCGGTTAATCCTTCAAACAAGAGTGAATACTATGTGGCAGTTGCCAGTGGACACATCTGGAAAACAACAAATGCGGGCACAACCTTTCAGCCGGTGTTCGACAATTATGGTGCCTATTCCATGAGCTGCCTTGCAATTGATCCGAACAACCCGTTTGTGGTTTGGGCCGGGACGGGAGAAAACAATCATCAGCGCGCGCTTGGCTATGGAAACGGCGTGTACAAAACATCCGACGGCGGCAAATCGTGGAAGGAAATGGGTCTGAAGGAATCCAGGCAGATCGGGAAAATAATTATAGACCCGAGGAACAGTAACATCGTTTTTGTTGCAGCCGAAGGCTCGGTGTGGGGTCCCGGCGGCGACAGGGGATTGTATAAAACAATTGACGCGGGAAAAACCTGGAAGAAGGTTTTGCATATAAGCGAAAACACCGGTGTAAATAATCTGGCCTATGACCCCCGCAATCCCGATATCATGTATGCTACTTCCGAACAGCGGCGCAGACATGTATTCACCAAAATTGGCGGCGGGCCTGAATCTGCAGTGTACAAATCAACCGATGGCGGCGAAACATGGGAGAAAAGCATGACCGGACTGCCGACAGTTGACATTGGCGGCACCGGAATAGCGGTATCTCCTGTTAACCCGGATATAGTATATATTATTATGGAAGCTGCCGATAAAAAGGGAGGTTTCTTCCGTTCAACCGATCGGGGCGCCACCTGGGACAGAATGAGCGACCACACCGAAGCCGGGCAATACTATAACGAGATCTATTGTGATCCGAAGGATGTAAATAAAATTTATTCAGCAGAGACGTTTTCACAGGTTTCCATTGACGCAGGTAAAACATGGAAACCAATGGGCAACCGGAACCGGCATGTGGACGACCACGCCATTTGGATCGATCCAGATAATACAAAGCACCTGTTCATTGGCGGTGATGGCGGAATGTATGAAACCTTTGACGCATGTGACACGTGGAATTTTAAAGCCAACCTGCCGATTACACAGTTCTATCGTGTTGCCGTTGATAATGAATTCCCGTTTTATAACGTTTATGGCGGAACACAGGATAACAACAGCATTGGTGGTCCGTCAAGAACAATATACAGTGATGGTATTGTTAACAGTGACTGGTTCATTACCAATGGGGGTGACGGATTCTGGGGAGCGATTGATCCTGTTGATCCGAATATTGTTTATGCAGAATCGCAATATGGCGGTATGGTGCGATATGACAAAAAGAGCACCGAGGCAGTAGGCATCCGCCCGGAGCCGCGTAAGGGTGAGCTAACTTACAAATGGAACTGGAATACACCGCTCATCATTAGCCCGCATAAAAACACGCGTCTCTACACTGCGGCAAACAAAGTGTTCAGAAGCGATGACCGTGGCGACTCCTGGGAGGTGATCAGTGAGGACCTGACGGCGCAGATTGACAGGAACTCCTTTAAGGTAATGGATAAATACTGGAGCGCGGATGCCGTTGCAAAAGACCGGTCAACTTCACTTTATGGAGAGATAATCTCCTTGTGTGAATCTCCGATGAAAGAGAATTTGCTATACGCAGGTACGGATGATGGTTTGATTCAGGTATCAGAGGATGCCAGGAACTGGAGAAAAACGGCAAGTTTCCCGGGAGTTCCGGAGAACACCTACGTTAGTGATGTGCTCGCTTCAAAGTTTGACGAGAATATTGTATTTGCGAGTTTTGACAATATTTTGCGCGACGATTTCACTCCTTACCTGTTGAAGAGCAAGGATAAGGGCAAGTCATGGAAATCGATTGCAGGCAATCTTCCTTACCGGGCAACCGTTCACTCCATTGAGCAGGATTTTGTTAATCCCGATCTGCTTTTTGCAGGGACCGAGTTTGGTATTTATGCTTCAACAGACGGCGGCGAACATTGGTCAGCGCTTAAAAGCGGTTTGCCTGATGTATGTGTTAAGGACATTGCAATTCAGAAACGCGAAAACGACTTGGTTATTGCTACCTTTGGCAGAGGCTTCTATATTCTTGACAATTATTCCGCATTGAGAGATCTTGCAAAAGATAAATCGTTAAAGGACAAAGAGGCATATATTTTCCCGGTAAAAGACGCATTAATGTATATGCAGGGCGACAGAAACACTGTTCAGGGATCATCCCATTTTACGGCGCCTAATCCCGAATTCGGAGCGGAAATAACCTGGTATCTGAAAGAAGCGCCAAAAACACTGAAGGATATCAGGCACGAAAAGGAGAAAGAACTATTTAAAAATGGCGATAAAATTCCGCAGCCGACAAATGCGGATTTGATTGCCGAAGAAAGAGAACTTACGCCTTATGTGATAGTAACTATTACAGATCAAAGCGGGAACACTGTCAAAAAGCTTACCCGGCCGGCAACAGAAGGTGTCTCTCGTGCCAATTGGGATTTGTCCTATTCTTCGTTTGTCCCTGTTGAAGTGAAAGACAAATTTAATCCTACCGCAAAGTTCAGTTCGGGAATGATGGCTATGCCCGGACGTTATAAGGCTACGCTCTCACTGGTAACCCGTGATGGTATAAAAGACATTGCCGGACCTGTTGAGTTTAACGCGGTTGTCGTCCGCAATACAACTTTGCCAATTGCTGACAGGAAAGAATTGGTGGCCTTCCAGGCCAAAGCTGCAGAACTTGCAAGAACGATCACCGGTGCAGAGCAGGTTCTCACTTCGCTTGTATCAAGAATGGAAAGCATAAAACAGGCAGCATTGCAAACGCCACGTGTGCCGTTCGCGCTTCTTGCGGCTGCTGACAGTCTGGCCAAAAAGCTTGATGACATCTCACTGAAGTTCCGGCCGCGTTCCAGCCGCCCCAGTGCCGAAGAAAATGATCCCGCGCCGGTAAGCCTTAAAGACCGTATGGAATCAATGATCTATACACATTGGACTGCAACTTCCGGAATTACAAAGAACGAGTTGACAGCCTATGAAACACTGGCAGAGCAATTCCCACCGGTCTACAATGATATTAAAAAAGCATTGGAAGTTGATATCCCAACTCTGGAAAAGCAATTGGAAACATACCAGGCACCGTATACACCGGGAAGATTGCCGGAACTGAATATAGTCAAATAAGCAGGTAAAATAGTTTGCAAGAGGTTGTCCAATCAGGCAGCCTCTTGTTTTATGAAGGTAAGAGGTTGTCTGGTCTCATTCATTCCGGCATTCTGTGGGAGCTGCGTGACTAAGACTTAAGTCATTGCAAATCCGCATCGGACGAAGCAATCTCAAAAATATGTTTGAAGACCTATATGCGGTGATTGCCCCATATCGGGATTCTGGCCAGTCTGACGGTAGTCAGGAAACACGCAATTCGTAATGCCATGCTTAATTCTTATGAGCGTATCTCCTTTTCGGTTCCGGATTCACTTTCCATCTGTAATTTCAAAAAGAGTTCGAAACTGCTGCGGCTAAACTTCGAACTACACTTCTGATGATGCAAAAGTTTCCAAACTCTTCAGCAATTCCCGAACATACCTGAAATCATCCAACGCATTCCAATGTTTCATGAATACCGTCCGGACAACCGTGGCTGACTCGTTATTGACGTTGCCAAAACCCGGTAACGCGCGCTTGGTTAACTCCGGCGGCATAACGAATTTGGAGAGTATGAATTCCGGCTTGCTTGCCTCCAGAGAAAACTGATGATACATTTTCAGCGATTGCTCATTTAGTGTGGAGATATCATTTGGGGAAGCAACCGGATAGAAACAGACAATGTCCAAATCGGGTTTATATAACGGCTTAAACAATTTATTTTCAGACAGCAACTCATACATTTTTTCTGCGGCGGCAAACGAGTACGAAAGAATTTTCCCTACGCCGTTTATATTGAGAGGATATACTTTATAGGTAAGGTAGCAGGCTGCTGCCATTGCGCCGGGGCGTGAACCTTCAAAGCTCCACATACCAATGTTTGGCTTGTCAGTCATGTGGTATGTGTAAGGAGCGGAATTCAATACAACGTTGCGCAATGCCTCATCTTTATATAATACCGCGCCGGCGCCATAGGAGATCAAGCCCTGTTTGTGCGGATCGATGGTTATGGAATCGCTTTGTTCTATTGCGATGAGCTGCCGGTAGGTATAGTCACTGGTCACCGGTGTTTGCGGGCGGGGAAGTACTTTCCCGTTATCATCAAGAATGGTGCTGCGGAAAAAGCCGCCATAAGCAGCATCGATGTGCAGGTGGAAACCGTATCGTTCTTTCAACATAACCAATGATTCAATATCATCGATGCTACCGGTTCCGGTGGAGCCGACATTGGCAATGACAGCTTTTATTTTTTCCTTCCGTGCAATATCTTGAACATAATCCAAATCGATGCGGAAGCTTCCGTCAGCGGGCACCTCCCTGAAGTTGTTGATTCGCAATATCGCGCAAATACGTTTCCAGGAATAATGGCAGACTGACGAGAACAAAATGGCTCCCTCGTTCTGGTAGTGGTCGCGTATTGCCCAAAGCGCTTCGGTGTTTGCCAGTGAGCCTCCGCTGGCCAAATGCCCCCAGCCGGTTTTGTAACCGCACATTTGCATGAGCATTGCTGTTGTTTCCATTTCCATCTCCGTCGTAATCGGGCCGCCTTCATATGCGTGGTTATTCGGATTGGAAAGCATGAAAGCCAGGTAACCGGCAACAGCCGTCAACGTTGGATCCTTAAGCATCTGAGCGCTGTATCGCGGATGAAAGTACGGAACATTTTCTTTGCTTCTTTTTAGCAGCGCATCCAGTTCGGTGAGAAGGAGGTTTGGTATTTCCTGCGTGGCAGGGAACAGGCTGGCATCTTCCGGGTGATAACTTTTGCGCCATTCAGCCTGGGAGTCAATGACTCTGTTGAGTAATTCCTTAAGTAAGTTTGCATTTTCGGCTTTAGGGCCGAGATAGTTTGAAAAGATATCCGTATTCATGATTTTTGCTGTGTTATGGGAAAAACGAAATAAAAATATAAAGAAAAGAGGGATAGGGAGTTAGGAGAAAATTGAGTGTGGGACGTATGATTTGTTATGGTATTAGGATCAGTTGGGCGCCGGTTTTCACGCAAATGTATCGACTTAAAAATTAATGATAAGAGTCTGTTTGCATTGCCCCGCCCCACTAACTATCGAAATAATACGGTGTTAAGCGAAACTATTATGCCAGGCTTTGTGAGGAAGACTTCGACCAAGGCGAATTGCATAATTGGGTCAATTATTGACTCTTTCCAGATTTCGAAGCAGGTAGATTCCCGTCCCGCTTAAAACGGGATTTCGTTGAACTCAATTTTCACGGGAATGACAATCGTCAACAAGCACGTTAAGTTGACGCCTATGCGCATTCGCGGGAATGACATTTGTTCATTATGCTCGTTGAGGTAACACCATGCGTCACAGCTGGACTGGGATGACAACGCTTACCTAAATTGATGCCTATGCGTTATGATCGGAAAAAGGCGGAAGTGAGATAATTCGGTAAAATTGTAAAATTAGAACCAAAGTTATTTTTTCTCTTGACTTTAAAACCCAGATCCCGTATGTTGGAAACTGAAAATACTAAAATAGTTTCCATAATGAATCAAGAACAAGAACGCATTCTTCTCTACGCTCAAAAGAAATTCATGGCTGATGGTTTCTACAAAATTTCCATGGATGAAATAGCCGCTGATTTGGGTGTGAGCAAAAAAACACTTTACAAACACTTCGAGAGCAAAGACTTCCTTGTCGAGCAAGCGATGTTCCTTTTTTTTGAATCGGTACACCGGCAAGTGTTGCAGCTGCATCAATCTTCTGAACCGATCCTGGAAAAATTTTGCGCCCTGGTGCAGATCATTGTGAGCAGGATACCGCTTATAAGTAAAAAATTCCTTCAGGACATGCGAATTCATGCACCCGCTCTGTGGGAGAAAGTGAACGCATTTCGCACCGAAAAGATCAGGCACTATTTTGGCATTCTGCTTTCTCAGGGAAGAGAGGAAGGATACATTAAGGACTACCCTGAAGAGTTGGTTATTCAGATACTGGTTTCACTCATCAGCGGGGTGATTAACCCCGAATTTTTGGTAACAAGCCGACTCACCAATCAGGATGCGTTCCGCATGACAGTAACAATTTTTATGAACGGCATATTGACTGATAAAGGCAAAAAAGTTTTTAGTAAGCTTAGAATTGGAGAAATAGTATGAGAAAAGTAAGCACAGGTATGATTCTGCTGGCACTTTTGATGTTGGCAGCGTGCTCATCGAAAAACAACAATGGCCCGGTTGAAGCATCCGGGACGCTGGAAGCAAAATACGTAACCATAAGCGCAAAAACAGCGGGTGAAGTGAAACGGCTCACGCTTGAAGAGGGTGACAATATCAAAACCGGAGATACTTTGGTTGTTATTGACAAAGAAGGGCTTGAGATCCAGGTACGTAACACGGAAGCATCCCTTGCTTTGGCCGAAGCGCAATATCTTTTGCTGCAAAACGGATCGAGAAAAGAAGATATCGGAATGGCAAAGGCTCAATTGCAGCAGGCGCAAGTCAGTTTGGATATGGCAAAGAAGGACAAGGAAAGAAATGAGACGTTGTTCGCCTCGCAGGCAATAACTAAAAAACAAATGGAAGATGTGCAGCTTAGGTATGAACTTGCAGAGCAGCAGTTAAAATCCGCTCAGGATAATAATCTGAAGATCAAGAATATAGCACGCCCTGAGGAACTGCAACAGGCAAGGGCACGCGTTGAGCAGGCGAGGGCAGTGCTTGATGCCGCCAAAAAACAACTCCGGGATGCCACTATCGTAAGTCCGATAACAGGCGTATTGGTGAAAAAATACGTAGAGCAGGGTGAAACCGTTTCGCTGCTTTCAAATTTGGTAAAGGTATCCGATCTGTCAAAAATGGAAATGATGCTTTATGTACCCGAAACGGACCTCGGCCGGGTCAAGCTGGGTGCAGAGGTTGCAGTGAAGATCGATTCCTTCAAGGATAAATCATTTAAGGGAAAAGTTGTGTTTATTTCTCCCGAAGCAGAATTCACACCAAAAAATATTCAGACGAAGGATGAACGGACAAAGCTCGTCTTCGGTGTTAAAGTGGAAATCCCCAATCCGGGTATGGAATTAAAAGCAGGCTTACCGGCTGATGCCGTGATAGGAAACTGACCAAGTGGATGATTTTAATAACAGCAGCGCGGACGCGATTATCCGTGTTGAAGAGCTGCATAAACATTTTGATGCGAACCTGGCCGTAAATGGCATTTCATTTCACATCAATAAAGGCGAAATGTTTGGTCTGGTGGGGCCTGATGGTGCCGGCAAAACCACAACCATCAGAACCCTGTGTGGATTAATGCTGCCAACTGCGGGAAAGTTGTCTCTTTTTGGGTTGGATGTGGTCAAAGAAAAACGCGCCGTGCAAAACCGGATCGGCTATCTTTCGCAAAAGTTCAGCCTTTATGGGGACTTGAGTGTGGATGAGAATATAGAGTTCTTTGCTGATATCCATGGTGTTGCCCATTACCAGGAACGGAGGAACATGCTTCTCGATTTCACACGTTTGACACCATTCAGGGACCGGCTTGCTGATAAACTTTCCGGAGGAATGAAGCAGAAGCTTGCTCTTGCCTGCAGCCTTATTCATACGCCGGATATTCTCTTTCTTGACGAACCGACAACCGGTGTTGATCCGGTATCGCGGAGAGATTTCTGGAAAATATTATCAAATTTGTTGCAGCAGGGAATTACTATTTTCATGTCTACTCCCTATTTGGACGAAGCAGAACGATGCACGCGCGTGGCTTTAATGCACGAAGGAAAGATAATTCAACAGGGAGAGCCAAAGCAGCTTAAAGAACGGTCCGGCTTGCGCATTGTCGAAATAACCACAAGTTCACTTCAGGCTGCGCGGGAAAAACTGAAAGTCATGTTTCCCTATCCCGTGCAATTGTTCGGTGACAAACTGGACATTGTAATACCAGAGCACGAGGCCGATGAAACAGCGCTGCGCAATAAACTGCGCGAAAATGGTTTAACCTTTGAATCGTTGCGCATAATTACGCCTTCCCTGGAAAATGTTTTCATTTATTCCGTTCAGCAGCAACAGGGAGTTACGGCATGAGTTCGTTTGCCATTGAAGTGAAGAACCTGACCAGGAAATTTGGTTCATTTGTATCAGTCGATCATATCAATTTCACCGTGAAGCCGGGTGAGATATTCGGCTTTCTTGGGGCTAACGGTGCCGGAAAATCAACATCCATCAGAATGCTATGCGGCATCCTGGAGCCCACTTCCGGTGACGCGCTGGTGGGCGGTTACAGCATTGTAAAGCAGCCGGACGATGTTAAACTTAATATCGGCTATATGTCGCAAAAATTTTCACTCTATAATGATCTCACGATAGAGGAGAATATTGATTTTTTTGGCGGGGTATATGGTTTGGAGAAAAACAAGTTGCTGGAACGGAAGCAATGGGCGCTGGAAGTTTCCAACCTGCGCGGCAAGGAAAAAACATTGACCGGATTGTTGCCGGGAGGCATAAAACAAAGGCTGGCTTTGGGCGTTGCGGTTATTCATCAACCGTCAATTGTTTTTCTTGATGAACCGACGAGCGGTGTTGACCCCATTTCGCGAAGGGCGTTCTGGGACCTCATTCATCAGCTTTCCTCAGAAGGGTCCACGGTGCTTGTCACTACGCATTATCTGGAAGAAGCCGAATACTGCAATAATATTATTTTACTCGATGCCGGTAAAATTGTTGCTGAAGGAACTTCCTCCTCGCTGAAAGCGGAGCACATTAAACATCCGGTATTTGAAATTGAAACTGACAATCCGGCGGTACTACTGGAGCAATTGGAAAAGTGTGATTTTATTTTTGAAACGTCACTATTTGGAAACAAAGTACATGCTGAAACCGATTTGGCAATTCAAACTCCGGAAGCAATGCTGGGCAAAATCCATTCGGTGAGCTCTGAAACCATAATCCGGGTTGACCGGATAGTTCCAACTCTGGAAGACGTGTTTATTGCTTTGGTTGACAGGAAGGGGAAGGCATAATGAATTTTCGTCGTCTTATGGCGCTTTCGAAAAAAGAGTTTAAACATCTGTTCCGTGATATTCGCATGCTGAGCATTTTGCTCCTTTTTCCCGTATTTCTCCTTGTTATTTTCGGCTATGCAGTGAGCTTTGACGTTGAAAACATCAAGTTTGCAATTAAAGACAATGACAATTCCGAACTGAGTGATGAGCTTATCAAATCGTTCGTACACTCACGATATTTTTCACTGGTGAAAATGGTCTCGTCTGACAGCGATGTAAAAAAGCTGCTTGACGAAAAAGATGCGCAATGCATTATGGTTATACCTCAAGGATTTTCCCGTGATTTTCACGCGAACAAATCGGTGGAAGTGCAGTTTCTGCTTGATGGCGTGGATGGCAACACGGCAACGGTTATCAACAGCTATGCACAGATAGCCACCGCAGGGTTTAATAATACGCTCATGGAAAAGAACCTGTTACGCGCCGGGATAAAACAACTGAAACCCCTGGACGTAAGACCCGTACTCTGGTTCAACCCTGATTTGAAGTCAACCCGCTTTCTTATTCCGGGGTTGATCGGAATGATACTTATTATCACAGCGGTAATTAGTGTTTCGCTTTCGCTTGTCAGGGAAAAAGAGCGGGGGACTATTGAACAAATAAATGTATCTCCCATTTCGGTGGGTGAATTGCTCATTGGGAAATCAATACCCTATCTGTTGCTGGCACTGTTTAATGCAGCACTGATCCTGATAGCCGGCTACTTCTTCTTTGATGTTGCCGTAAAAGGAAGCTACATCCTTTTATTCTTCTCCACGTTGATCTTTCTTTCCGCCGCAGTTGGAATGGGCGTTTTGATCTCTGTTGTATCTGAATCACAACAGATTGCATTCACCATTGCAACCATGGTATCGCTTCTTCCTTCTGTTATATTATCGGGATTTGTATTTCCTATAGAGAGTATGCCGGTAGCCATCCAGGTAATATCGAACATAACTCCCGTGAAATTCTATATCATAACCCTACGGGCCATAATTCTTCGCGGAGTGGGGTTGAGCGCATTCTGGCAGCAATGGATTTACATGTTCCTGTTCACGGCTTTCACTCTTTTGTTGGCGGCCATCCGGTTCATAAAACAAGCCCAAAAGAGTTGAGGAAGGGAGTTTACATATAAAGATGAAAATAATTCTCCACATAATTAAAAAAGAGTTCCAGCAGTTCCGGCGTGATCCTAAAATGTTCGGCATTATACTCGTAGCACCGGTGCTGCAACTGATATTTTTTGGCTATGCGGCCACGCTGGACGTGGATATTGTACATACAATGGTATATGATCGCGACAACACCGAAACAAGCCGGGCATTCATACGTGAGTTTTCGAGTTCCGGGTTCTTCAAAATTGATTATGTTGCTTCAAACGAGGATGAAATTGTTGAGCAAATTGATAAAGGGAAAATACTCGTTTGTATTTCAATTCCCCGTGATTTTGAGAAACTTATCAAACGGCGCGAAACGGCTCCGGTGCAATTATTGTTCAATGGTTCGGACGGGAACACTGCTAATATTGCAGCGGGTTATGCCAGCGTGATCACCAGCAGTTTTTCAAGGGATATTTCCACAGAAATTTTGGCCCGGCAGGGTATGAAAATATTGCCTACCGGTCAGATTGTGCCTGAAGTGCGGACCTGGTATAATCCGCTGATGAAAACAAGGTATTTTATGGTGCCCGGAATTGTGGCAATGCTGCTCAGTGTGATAACGGTTATCCTCACCTCGCTTGCGGTGGTTAAAGAAAAAGAGATTGGGACATTGGAACAGTTAATCGTTACACCCATAAAATCATATCAGCTCATTCTGGGAAAGCTTATTCCCTTTGTCTTGCTGGGTTTTGTGGCGGTTATTCTTGTGCTTACCGGCATGCGCATCATCTTTGATATTGCGGTACGCGGCAGCATCACGTTCCTGTTCTTTGCTTCATTCCTGTATATCTTGTCAACATTGGGCCTTGGGCTTTTCGTCTCCACCATATCCAAGACACAACAGCAGGCAATGATGATTGCTATTTTCGGCGGCCTGATGCCTATGATCTATTTATCAGGATTTACGTTTCCGCTTGAAAATGCTCCCAGGGTAATCCAGCTTATCAGCTATTTCATCCCATTACGCTATTTCATCACGATAATCCGTGGTGTGGTTCTCAAGGGAACCGGTTTCGCCGAGCTTTGGCAGGAAACTCTGCTGCTGGGAGGAATGGGTGTGACCGTGCTGTTCCTTGCTTCTCTGCGTTTCAGAAAAAAGCTCGAATAACCATTAATAACGAATAGAAGTTATGATCTATATAGTAAGCGGTCCAGCAGGATCGGGAAAGACCACATCAATGTTCCGTTGGCTTTCAAAAAATCCAGATGCCGACGGAGTTCTTCAGCCTGTGGTCTATGGGACACGGTTTTTATATTTGATATCTGCCAAGGTTCTGGTACCTGTTGCGGCACTGGGGGAAAAACAAACCGGAGATGAATATCCCTTTGATGAAGCCTGCAAACGAGCCGCATCTCACCTTGTGGCATGTAAAAGCAGAGGATGCAACACCGTTATTATTGATGACTATGGTTGGTCAGAATCCTGGGGCGGTGGGCTGCGAAGTTCGGTTAACCAATTAGTGGAGGAATACAGGCAACACGAGGATAAGTCTCTTTTTGTAGTTGTCCCTTCGGAAGTTGTTAAAACATTTATTTCCGACTACCAGCTTGCAGAGTGTGAGTATAAGTTTATCGAACCAGCTGATTCAATTTTGGAATAATCAGAAACAGATCATTATTGGGCGTCCGCTTTTGTGATAAAATCGAGTATGATTATTGAGATGAAATCCAAACGAAAAAATAGTGATGCCAATTGGTCTTTGCCGACAGTGTAAAAAAGACAGTTAGCGCTTAAGTGGAAAAAAGTAAGCTATTGGCGGCCCAAATGCTTAATTTATAAGGAGTGTGCCTTAAAAGTCCCCGGCGATAAACATATTTTCTTGCTCAGAATAATTCTTAATTGTAATTTAATGCGATATGTTATTGATAAATTATCAAGAATAAATAACTATTGATTAATTAGTTACAGATTTCACCATGGTCGGAGGCGCACGATGAAAAAACCGTTACGTTTTGCTATACGGGTTTTTGCCTTTCTTATTTTCCCTACTTTGCTGCTGGCACAATCAGGAAAGATTGCCGGTCGCGTAACTGATAAAACATCCGGTGAGGGTATTCCCTTCGTCAATGTTATTATCATCGGAACCACTCAGGGAGCTGCAACAGATGTTGATGGATACTACTCAATACTGAATGTCAGACCCGGAACCTACTCACTCAAAGCAACCGCTATTGGCTACAATGGCACAACAATTTCCAACGTACACGTTTCAATTGATCTCACATCCAAAATCGATATGAGCATCTCTGAAACAAGCGTTACCACGAAAGAAGTTATTGTTGTTGCCGAGAAACCGCTGGTTACCAAAGATTTAACCTCATCAACCTCGATTGTGGGCGCGGATGAGATTGCTTCTCTGCCGGTAACGGAGTTCTCACAGGTCCTTAACCTGAAAGCAGGTTTTGTCGGCGGTACGGTCCGCGGCGGACGCAGCGGAGAAGTTGTTTACGCAATTGACGGTGTTCCCGTCACTGACGTATATGACGGAAGCACTGTTGTTGACGTTAACGCCAACTCTATTCAGGAATTGCAATTCGTTTCAGGCGCATTTAACGCCGAATACGGCAAGGCACTTTCCGGTTATGTTAATATTGCCACCAAAGATGGTGATAATAAATTCGCTGGAATGGCAACTTCCTATATTGGCAGTTACTATACACCGCATACCAACATTTTCAGGGAGCTTGATAAGATCCGTCCTGTTTCCACAAGAGACGGAGAAGTTTCTCTCAGCGGCCCAATCATTCCCAACCAGTTATTCTTCTATAGCGACGTACGCTATGTGTACTTTGGCGGATGGGAATATGGTATCAGGAGATTCAACCCCTGGGATATAACCATCAATCAGGGAACCACAATTGAAGATAAATCCAAACAATATATTGTCAATTCAAGCGGCGACAACAAAGTTGTTCCCATGAACTGGAATGAAAAATGGTCAGCTCAGGGCAAATTGACCTATCGGGTCATCCCTGAAATTAAACTATCCTATAACTATCTCTTTGAGAAAAAACGTTACCGGGAATATGATTTCAACTATTCGTACAACCCCGATGGTTTACCAACAACCTATAAACAAGCCAATACGAATATTTTTGGCATTACGCATACCATCGGTTCAAACACCTTTGAGCAGTTAAACTTTTCCTACTTCTTTAATCAATACCGGACCTTTGTATATGAAGATCCGCATGATTCCCGTTATACCAATAATGACTTATACAATCAGACCCCGGGTAACGGTTTCAGTTTCCTCACCGGAGGCACAAGCCCCGATCACTTCAAGAGAACAACGGCTTCCTTTGGTATCAAATATGACATTACCTCACAGGTAAGCAAAGTTCATCAGTTGAAAGCCGGACTTGAATTTAACCGTCATAATTTAACGTATGACAGAATTCACCTCACCGATGCAACCACGCTTGTGGGTTCGCAACAGACTTTAAATCCTTATTCGGCAAAAGTGATACCGGATATTAATAATCCCGATGATTACCGGAATATCGACATGTTAAAACGTGTTCCGACGGAGATTTCAGGTTATGTTCAGGATAAGATAGAACTCAATGAGATCATCATTAACTTCGGTATTCGTTTTGACTATTTTGATCCGAACGGAAAAGTTCTTGCCGATGTGAACGATCCGGATGTCTATAATCCCAAAGATCCGTTGAATACCTTTGCGTTGAAGTCTGATGGAACCATTGACTCGACGCATCGTTACACCCTGGCAGAACGTCAGGCATTCTGGTATAAAAGCACGGAGAAAAAATTCCAGGTTAGTCCACGACTCGGTATTGCTTTCCCCATTACCGATCGCGGTGTTATTCACTTCTCCTATGGACACTTCTTTCAAACACCAAATTTTGATTTACTCTATTTTTCCAGACCAGATTTCAAACTGGGTGATGGAACCGGAAATATCGGTCTTGTCGGAAACCCTGATTTGAAACCACAGCAGACGGTCAGCGGTGAAGTTGGTGTGCAGCAGGCATTATCTGATGACATATCATTTGATCTCACCGGTTACTTCCGTGATATCCGCAATTTGGCAGGTTCACGGGCAGATGCAATCCCCATTTATGGCGGTACAAGCACCTATTCGATGTTTGTAAACAGTGATTTTGGATTTGTTAAAGGCCTTGTATTTACGCTTACGAAACGCTTAAGCAACTGCTGGGCAGCAACAATCGATTATACACTGCAGTCGGCTCAGGGAAATGCATCCGATCCGGCAACAACCTTCAATCAGGTGGCAGCCGGTCAACAACCTGCCATTCAGTTGATTAAACTGAATCAGGATCAGACACATACCCTGAACGTTACTTTTTCCTATGCTTCGCCCGATCTTTGGGGATTCAGTGTCATTGGTACCTTTGGCAGTGGTTTTCCCTACACGCCATCTCAATCAGCAAATCTTTCAACGTTGTTGATCAATACAGAAACCAAACCGACCACCTATAATGTCGATTTGCGGGCATACAAAGATTTTATGTTCGGTCTGTATAAACTGAGTCTTTTCTTGCGAATTAACAATTTGTTTGATATTAAAAATCAATACAACGTGTATGGTGATTCGGGAACAGCCGATTATACACTTACCGAATATTCGGCGAAAAAAGACCCGGTATCCTATCCGCCAATAGTTAACTCAGTTGATGAATATTATCGGAACCCGACGATGTACTCTGAACCAAGACGTATTGAATTCGGCGCTTCCTTATTCTTCTAAAATTGGAAAGAGATTGAAAAAATGAAATTAAGAATTATTCTTGGGTTAATAGTTGTCATTTCGCTTTGCGCCCTTGCGCAGGATGTGCGCGTTACTCAGCGCGGCAGCACCAACGCACGGCGCGTGGGAAAGCATGATGGCAACCAGGTAATGACCATCTTCACCAACTATGGTGTTATTGCTCAGCCTACCACCTTAGTGCCTCGCGGTGCATGGAAATATGAAAACAACGGTTACGTGGGTGATATTTCCCCCGTTGTTGGATTGTTGCTTCCGCCATTTAAAAGCACTACTGTTCCGGGTAAAATTGATACTTTCCATACCGTTCTTACAACTCCGGTCGACCGTCCGAATGGTTCCGGTGGAAAATACGGAAATGGCGGTAAATCATGGAATCTGGAACCGATCCCCGGTTTCTTTAACCCGGCAGTTACTCAGAACGAACGCGGAATCGCGATGAGTCACCAACCGGATACCTGGCCGGTCTCCTGGCCAAACAAACCATCCTGGACTTTTTCGGAGAAACCGATTTATGATCCGTCAACACAGAAAGTGATTATCCCGTCGGTTGACTGGAATGGTTACTTTGGTCGCGGAACCGGGCGTATTGCATCTCAGGAAAGCTATTGGTGGATGGATGATAATAATGATGATCAGTTTACCCGACTGGTTAACTTCCATCCGGATTCACTGGATCTCACCCGCACAGGCAAGGCAATCCAGGTTGAATGCCGCGGATTGCAGTGGGGCGATGACCCTGTAGCGCAGAACACCTTGTTCTGGCTTTACAACATTAAAAACGACGGAACAACCGATTACGAACAGGCCGTGTTCGGTACTTTGGTTGGTACGTATGTCGGCGGTGCCGGAAATGAATGGAATGATGACTGTTCTTTCTTTGATGTAAGAAACTCGATAACCTATTCGTGGGATTTTGATCATAGGATTGATCCTTCATCAAACCCCAAATGGCTGCCGGATCCAACTGCTGTTGGATACATAGCCTATGCCTTCCTCGAATCTCCAGGCAATGGTTCTGACGGTATCGATAATGATCATGACAACCAGGATTTCACCAAAGCACCTGTGACTGCAAAGAAATTTACTGAAGCTGATTTCCAGCCAAGAACTATTGCAGCTAACTCAAAAGTGGTTAAAATAGATCTCGTTATTGATCCTATTACCAAGAAAAAAGAATATAAGAGAACTTTAGTTAACATTGGTACTGACACTGTTACCGTATACACGATGGGTCATCCGGTATTTATTCAACCCGGAGTGACTAAATTATCTGAGGGAACCGTTGATCCATTGACGGGCAAAGTTGCATCTAACGCTTTGGATGGCTGGGATAATAACCTCAATGGTCTTATCGATGAGAACTATCAGGTTCATTATCGCCAATATAAAAAGTCACCTGATGGAGTTATCCTCATTGATACGATCAATGCAACTCAGTATAAGGACTATCTCAATAGTGTTGGCCTCACTGACCGCATGATCGATGAACGCAGAGATAATGATATTGATGATAACCTTAACTGGAATGCAAAAACCGATGACGTTGGAGAAGACGGGAAAGCTGCCGATCCACCATTGCTTGCCAAAGATAAAGGTGAGGGCGATGGCGTTCCTACACACGGTGAACCCAATTTTGATGAAACCGATGTCAATGAATCGGACCAAATCGGGTTAACCTCATTCTATTATTTTGTTCCCGCCAAAGTACTCATTGAGTCCGACAACGAGACCATGTGGACCGATCTTCGCCCCGGATTTTACGACGTACCTTCCTCGATTGTTAACAACGTAGCAGTAGCCGGTGCCGATGGCGACTTTATGTATGGTTCAGGATATTTCCCGTTGTTGGCAGGAACAACCGAACGGTTTTCACTCGCGCTTGCATTTGGTGTTGATTACTATGATGTTCTGAAAACAAAGAAAGTTGTTCAGATCATTTACAATGCAAACTATACGTTCGCAGCTCCGCCGGAAACACCAACGCTTACGGTTGTTCCAGGAGACAAACGTGTTACCTTGTATTGGGATCGTGTTGCTGAAAGCTCAATCGACAATATTACCCATGAAAAAGATTTCGAAGGGTATAAACTCTATCGCAGCAGTGTTTATAACTTTAAGGACATTAACACGGTAACAGACGGAAGCGGAAAAGCAGTTGCCTGGACTCCGTTAAAACAATGGGATCTGAAAGACGGCGTTAAAGGTTATTTCCCGCTTTCTCCGACTGAACGTGATCTGTATGACGGATTCTCCTTTTTCCTCGGTACTGACAATGAGGGAATAGTTAATGCTTATACCGATACTACCGTTGTGAATGGAATTAATTATTTCTACGCCATTACCTCGTATGACCGGGGTGCAAATGATTCGGTTACGACTCCTAAAGAAAATACCTTCTCCATTTCGAGAAACTCGCTTGGTGAATACACGTTCCCTAAAAACACGGCTCAGGTTATACCTAACCGGCAGGCAGTGGGATATCAGCCGCCTCCATCAGGCAAGCAGTCGGTGCGTCTTTCAGGTGCATCCACCGGTGCTGCTCCGTTTTATGAACTGATTGATCAGTATAAGGCAAGAAAAGCGACATATTATGTGACATTCCATAATTCGACTATTCCTACTGTATATGCGGTAGGTGACACCGTATTTGAAGGGCCGTTTGCGGATTACTATACGATTACCGATTCTGCAACCGGGAAGGTTATCCTGGAGAAGAGTTCAAAATTAGCAGCCAGCAACGGTGATATTTTTGACGGTGTCCGTCTTTCGTTTGATACAACGTTCCAGAAACTTGATAGTATCAGGCTAAATCAGACGAATTCCTATTGGAACCACCCGGTTAAATATCCGGGACAGGATGGATTGATAGATACTACGGCTGCACTTCGGGTATCGGATCTTACTTACGATGACCTTACGAATAAGGTGCACTCCTCAAAAGTGGCTCCTGATTATGCATTGGTGTTTACCAATACGTTTGCGGATTCTTCGAATAATCTTGACGCATTATTCAAAAGGACGATCGCTGTTAATACAAAATTGAATTTTAAACTGTACGATATATCGGACCCTGCAAATCCGAAACGTGCCAAATTCGCTTTTGTAAAAAATGTACGGACTACCGATACCCTTAAAGCTGGTGACCTTTTGGTTTTAAGCGACTCTGCGGGATCAAAATTATATTGGAAGATATTGTTTTTGAATACCACTGCTTATGGTCCTACAACGGGCGATACGCTTTATTTGAGATTCAATAAACCCTATTCGTCCAACGATAAATTTGTCTTCCGCATGGAACCTGCATCGTTCAGCGGCTCCCTGGCAAAAACACAACTGAGTTCCATCAGAGCGGTGCCTAACCCGTATATAGGAACAAATATGTATGAGACTCCACCTGCCGCCGGCCTTCAGGGCAGAGGTCCTCGCGTTATCATGTTCACCGGTGTTCCCCCCGGATCTAAAATCCATATCTATACGTCAAGTGGTGACCACGTGCGTACCTTAGAGAAAACAGGAACCATTTTTGATGGTTCGGTTGACTGGGATCTTAGGACAAAAGAGGGACTTGAAGTCGCTTATGGTGTCTACTTTTACGTCGTTGAAGTAGAAGGCACAGGCGAAAAGAAAACCGGTAAACTTGCAATAATTAAATAGAGAAATGCTGGAGAATCAAATGAAAAGAATACTAGTTTTATTATTGCTGTTATCGGTATACTCCACTTTTGCACAAACAAAAGTTGGCACAACTGCCGCAAATTTTCTTGCTATTCCGGTTGGACCCAGAGCATCGGCAATGGGTGGAGCATTTGTGGCCACCGCAAATGACGCAACTGCTCTCTATTGGAATGCCGGAGGTATTTCGCGGTTAGCGCAAAACGAATTTGGGGTATCCTACTCACAATGGCTTCTGGGAACCAATTACAACTGGATTGGATTGGTTTACAAGGTGGATGATAACAATACATTCGGCGCCAGTATTAATCAGCTCGATTATGGCGAAGAAGAGGTTACTACCATTGATAACCCTAACGGAACCGGAGAAAAATGGTCGGCTCAGGATTTGTCCATTGGTCTTTCCTATGGTCGGAATCTGACTGATCGTTTCTCAATTGGTGCAACAGTAAAATATATCCATCAGCAAATTTACCGTGAATCTGCTTCTGCTTTTGCGTTGGATATCGGTTTGTTGTTCTATACTCAGCTTGATGGCTTACGCATCGGTATGAATATTGCCAATTTCGGTTCAGAAATGAAGCTTGACGGAAAAGATCTCTACAACGGAATAGACATTGACCGGAAGCTTAATTCCGGAAACAATGAAAATATTGCCGGATCGCTTAATATGGATTCATGGACACTGCCACTGCTGTTTACGGTTGGCGTGGCCTATGATGCCGTCAAAACAGAAGATTTCAAGGTTACGGTTGCCACGGATGCAGTATATCCGAACAATCAGACCTCTTTTGTTAATGCCGGTGGTGAAATCACCTACGCTGATATCTTTTCAATACGTGCAGGTTACAATTCAATCTTCAAAGAAGAAGCAGTTGAACGTGTCTCTGCAGGTGTTGGCTTGAAATATGATTTTGGTTCTTTCAAGACAAGGATCGATTACAGCTACAATACGTATGAAGTATTCGACGCAATTTCGAAGGTATCAATCACCATAGGTTTCTAGCGAGGAGATTTATACTGTTCGCGTATAAGTAATACTATTCTCAACGAGCCCGGAGCTTATTTCAAGTTTCGGGCTTGTTCTGTTTTGGGGAAATACGGTCATTTTCGCATTGATGCAGGGGATGTATTTCAATACTTTGCGAGAGTACATGTTCTGCCATTTTGCCAAAAAATTCAGTTTTCACTCAAAAATCCCCTTTCATTTATTAGTAGAACCTTTTATCATTACATCTTACGTTTTAAGGGGTTTAGAGGGTTAGATTTGTTGTCAGGTAAATCCCGGAACTTTTTCACAACAGAAAGCGTCAAAATTAGTGAATAATAAAGAAGAGAAAGACGAAGTGCATACAAGCCCAATATTATCATTGGACGATGATTTTTCGCTTATACGGAGCTTTGTTGACGGGAATGAAGATGCTTTCCGGTCAATTCTGAAGCGGCATAAGGAAAAAGTGAGAAATCTGATCTATATAACACTTGGACGGCCGGATGACGTTGATGATATAGCGCAGGAAGTCTTCATTACCGTTTTCCGGAAATTAAGCTCATTCCGGTATGAGTCTCAATTTTCTACGTGGCTATACAGAATAACCATAAATAAATGTCGGGATCATATCCGGAAGAATAAAATTCGCAGCTTTTTCACGCCGATCTCTCAGGACGATGATATTGCCTCTGGAGTTCTGCATACGGACAGCGGATTTGATGTGCAGGAGATTGTTCGAAAAAGCATTGCAAAACTTCCTGAAAAGTACCGCATACCACTTATACTAAGGGATTTTGATGGTCTGAATTATCAGCAAATTGCCGAAACGTTGGACACAGAGGTCGGTACAATCAAATCCCGCATCTTTCGCGCCCGGGAGGCGTTGAAAGTGATGCTTGAACCGATGAAAAAGGATTTACTATGACAAAAATCGATACAAAATTGACCGAACAGATTTCAGCTTATATTGACCGCGAACTAAACGAAAATGAACAACATGCTGTCGAGGAACAGCTTCAGAAGTCTGCTACATTGCGCGATACACTGAATGATCTCAAATCAACCTCACAGTCTGTATCATCGTTGCCGCCTCTTGATGAAGATGTTTGGTTTGAGACGCACTTGTTTGAAGCAATAAACGAGAAACGTACCCAAAAGCCATTTTGGGATGGGTATAAAAAACCTGTCATGGCGTTTTCAACGTTGTGTATCCTCTTTATGCTTTTCTTTCAGTTTAAGCCTGATTTTGTGAAGAATATACTGAGCGAAAAATCACAGGCCCTTGCGCGGCTCTCAAACAACCTTAAGCCCCTGTTGTTTGCGACAAACCTTACTACCGACGATATGTTTAATTTCGCCTTTAACAAGGTTATTCCGTTGAACAAGGAGAATAATCAGGTTATTAAACTGGGAACTAATCCACAGGGCCAAAATTATATTGAAGTGAAAAACGCCGATATGGCCAATGCGCAAATGGATTACCGGAATTTTGTCAATTCATTGAATCTGAAACCTGAGCAGGTGAATGAGATGGATAAAATTCTTGATAAATATTCGGATAAAATTGCATCTGCAGTTTTGGTCGATGATAAAAATACCGTGGCCATTAATTCACAAATATGGAATTATCATAACCAATTGCGGAAAGAACTGGTCGATTATGCCGCACAGGCAAATCCGGTTGCCATGAGGGCCATAACGCCTCAAGTCCCGCATATTTCTTCTCCTGTAGCAGTCCCCATGCCGCCGGAAACGGCATCAAATTATTATTACTGCATATCGGCTGATTCCTTTTTTACTGCACCTTTGACAGTAAATCTGGCAGCAATTGAAAAAGCAGTTGACGCACAGAAACTTGCCGTGCGCGTGGAAAAAGCAACTGCCCAATTGCAGAAGAAGATAAGCATACAGATCAATTCACTGGCCAAACAGAGCCATGCCGGGCATAAGGGAAATGGCAGTATGGTTGTTTCCACCGACGGATCGAATATTAAAATGCTCATTCCAAATCAATCGGCTCCGGAAAATTTTACCCCCGGGTTGGAGGAGATGACCCTGCGGATGGACAGTCTTTTTGAAAATCTCAGGAATTTTTCATTCGGGTTTAGTGTCGATGACAATGATGGCCGGAGATCGGTCAGCTTTGAAGTAAATGGTGACGATAACAACGGGTCCATACAGCGAAGCGGTAAAAGCGTTTCCAGGTCACACCGGACATTGACTGATCCGACCAACAGGATGCAGACCGGACGCGAACGGGTTGCAAGAGTGCCCAGGGTTCCACAGGTAAATGTGCAGATCAGTATCGATTCTCTGATGACGATAATCAGGAAACAGAACGACTCGCTGGCCGTACGCGCTCCCAAGGCATTGGAGAAGAGCCTGAAACAATTGAAAAAGGAACTGCTTGATAATATTAACAAAGAACTGAAACAGATTAAGAAAGGGAGCCAGGATAAAAAGAATCAGCAGCCTGAAGAAGAGGAAGTTGTAGATCCGGTAGAAATATAGCTATCCCCTGTTCCAGTAGTTGTTTCCCATTTTTTATGCTCTTGTTGTGAAAACAACAGGGGCATTTTTTTTGTTATTTAACAAAGGTGCCTAAATTGAGGGCATCAGGGAGATATTGCTCATTCAAATCGAATGAATCCAATTTCATGAACGATTTCAAAACACAGTAAAAGGTGAGAGGGAATATCAAATTAACGCATACAAATCTATACTATGAGGCTCCCACGGAGCAAACAGCATAATTTCAGGCAAATTTGTCGTTTTATATGCACATTTATCAGCTTTTTTGGCCGAATATCATAGAATTAGACAAATATTGGGGTATTTTTGTAATTTCCTTTGAGAATTGGAAAACTTCATGAGTTTCTGGAAATACGAATTAACCGATGCGCAATGAAATTGATTAGCAAACTACTACATAATTATAAAGTGCAACTACTTGTCATTTGTTTGGCCGGTTTGCTGTGCTTGAAGATAGTTGCTCTTAATCATACAAATTTCTACTACTATGCCTTTAATGAAGTAATTCTTCTGTTCGTAATCTATTTCGCGGTGATAAACGGAGCAGCCGTTTTTGCCAGGCAAAAAATGACTCCGGTTCCAATAGTGGTTGGAATTGCCATAGCAGGATTGATAAACCTGTTAACACTTCAAAACGGTGACAATTACTTCAAAATGTTCAGTATGGTTTCTCCTGAAAAGAGCAGTCCTTCGCTGATCCTGACCATCAATTCAATTTACACGCTGATTGTTGTCTTACCCACAATATTTGTTTTTTTGGCTTTGCGAACCCTCTTTTTCTATAAGCAAAAGAGAAACCTCCAGACCTATTTTTCATCGTTCACTATTTTTCTCATACTAAGTTCTGTCACTGCATTTCTGAAACTGGAAGCCTATCATAAACTTGTGTTTATTCATTATGCTTTTGCGGTTATGACCTATATTCTGGCTGTGCTGAATGCCGGCAGGATCGCATGGATAACTTTTTTGCCGAAGAAGCAAAAAGTCAGGCTGCTGCTCATGGCCACAGGAATAATTATTATTTTTTCTATGAATTTGGGTGGCCTGGCCAATGAGATCCCGGAAAAGTTTCTGGAACACTTCTCACCGGGTATAAGTAACTTCATGCGGGTTGTGGCAGTCTATGGATTGCTTTACTTCATATTTTTATTTTTCATCACCCTCTTCCACCTGCCAACCGCGGAGGCTATCGACCGTAAGACAAAGGAAGTGTCCTCCCTTCAAAATCTCAGCCGGCTGATCAACCAGGTTTTTGACCCCAAAGAATTGATGGCAACAGTTACGGACCTGGCCTCACAGATGAGCAATGCGGATGCTTCCTGGATCATTTTACACGACCGGAACTCTCACCGTATTTCGGCTCCGCAAAACATTGGGTTGCTGGAGGCCGAACAAATATCACAAAAACTCATTTCAATGTTGCCTGCGGAGTTTGCCGGTGTTCGATTGCTTGATGCTCCGCCGCATGTGAAACGGGAAAAATCGGAACTCAGGTTCAATTCAGCCGCAGTTGCAGCAATTAAATCACATGCATTCAAGGCCGGTTTATTGGTTTCTATTCGCAGATCAGAGATTCCGTTTGACGATGACGACAGAAACAGTCTGGAGGCTTTTGCCGATAACGTCGCAATTGCTTTTGAGAATTCCCGGCTGCTTCAGGAATCCATTGAAAAAGAGCGTCTGGAGAAAGAGCTTGATGTTGCCCGGGAAATGCAGCGGAAGCTCATACCCGAATCGATCCCTGAATATCGCAGTTTGAAAATATCCGCTGCGTTCATTCCTGCTTTTGAAGTTGGGGGTGATTATTATGATTTTTTTGAGCTGGGCGAAGGGAAACTGGGATTTGTAATAGCGGATGTATCCGGCAAGGGGATATCTGCAGCATTCATTATGGCAGAAATCAGGGGGATTTTCGAGATATTGAGCAGCCTGCACACCTCTCCCAAAGAACTTTTGTGTAAAGTAAATGGAGCCTTGGATCGTACGCTGGATAAGCATAATTTTATAACAGCAATATATGGTATTGTTGACGAGCGAAAAGGAACAATGGTTTTTGCCCGAGCGGGGCATACCCCGGTTCTGCTGGCACGTGGTGGCGTGATCACAACTGTATTGCCCAAAGGAATTGGGCTGGGGTTGACCTATTCATCCATTTTTGACGATTCGTTGGATGAATACGAGATCACTTTGCAGCAGGATGATACACTGCTCTTTTTCACCGATGGCATTCCGGAGTCTATGAACGAAAATAATGAAGAATTTGGAATGCCCCGTCTGAGCCGGTTATTGCTGGAGCAAAGCTCAAATGAACCGGGCGTGATTCAGAATCATCTGCTTGAATCATTAACGGTTTTTTCTCAAAACATGCAGCAGCATGATGATATAACAGCTTTATTATTTAAATGGGATACCACAAATTTGGAGAGTGTTGATGGCAGAATTTCAGATTCAAACGAATAGCAATGCGGAAATAGATATAATCGGTCTCACCGGTTATCTTGATGCGCACACCGCACCGCAACTGGAAAGCTCTTTCACTGATCTGATTGAGAAGAGCCGGTTTTGTGTGGTTGTTGATTTTCACAATCTTAAATATATCAGCAGTGCCGGCTTGGGCGTTTTTATGGCGTTTATTGAGACCATTCGTGAGAACGGGGGAGATATTAAACTTGCGGCCATGCAGCCAAATGTCTATGAAATATTTGATCTGCTCGGTTTCCCGATGCTTTATGAGATATTTCAATCCGTCGAAGAAGCAGTTCAAAAGTTTAAAAATCAATGAAGTGATGCCGTGAAATCGTCAAGAGACCACTCGTATGAATTGAGCGTAAAGAGTGATACGAGCCAACTGGCTTCAATCCGCGACTTTATAACCAAGAATGCTGAGGAAAACCATATTCCCGTGCAGATATCCAATGCAATTATTCTTGCTGTGGATGAAGCTGCCACGAATATTGTTAAGCATGCTTACCATTATTCAGCCGGAAAGAATATTCTTGTTACGCTGCTGGTGAATGAAAATGAATGTGTCGTATCCCTGGAGGACTACGGAGATTCATTTGACCCGTCGCTTATTGCCCAACCCGATATGAAAGAATATTTTCAACAACATCGGGTCGGTGGCTTGGGATTATATCTCATACGGACACTGATGGACAGCATGGAATATAAAACCGAACCCGGGGTATCCAACAAACTGATATTGAAAAAGAAACTCAAATAACCAATCAACATGATTTCACCAGAGTTTCAGAAAGTACAAAGAAATTTAACCGCACTCGTTGAGTTCAGCAGGAACATCAACACCCGTCTTGATTTACGTTTTACCCTTAATAATCTGCTCTTAAGCTGCTTTGGCAAATTTCACACAACACGAGGGTTCGCTGCACTCTTTGAGGAGGGAGCGCTTCAGGTTGCAGAATCCAAGGGTCTTAAACCATCTTTCATTGCTGAATTCCCCCATATTACCGATCTTGTGAAGCAAAAAGATTTGCTGGAATCCTATTGTTCAGAGTATTCCATTACGCTTATGGAATCCATAGAATCTTCCCAAAAATATCTCGGCATTGTTGGCCTGGGAAGCAAAATGAATAAGCAACCCTACGCGGAAGATGAAATAGAATTTTTCAGGACTGTTATCAATATAGCCGCGGCTGCGATTCAGAACTCTGTGATGATCTCGGAACTGCGCACGGTGAACAAGAACCTTGATTCAAGGATCAACCGGCTCAGTTCGCTGTTTGAACTGAGCAAGGAGTTTGGAGTGTTGCAGGAGGAGGACCGCATTGCGAAGGCGTTGCTGTATTCAATTCTGGGTAATTTCCTCACTTCGCAATACGCCGTCATTTATTATCAGAATAATCAATCGAAAATAATCGGTTCCACCATTGCCAAAACGGCGTTGCAGAAAATTTTCTCGCATTATACCATATCCATGTTTCAGCATCCGATGGAGAGGGAAGAACTCATACAACTGATCCCTGAGTTGAAAGACCTCCCCTTTGAGATCCTCATCCCCATGATGCATCAGGAAACTCCCAAAGGAGTGTTACTGCTGGGGAAAAAAGGCAATAAGGAGCCTTACTCTGAGGACGACGTTGAGTTCATTTCCTCAATTGGCGGCATCGCGCTCATTTCTCTGGAAAACAAGCGATTATTCACTGAAGCGCTTGAGAAACAGAGAATGGAAGAGGAACTGGAAATTGCCAAGGACATACAGCGCAATCTGTTGCCTCGGGTAACTCCACCCATGGGCTCTGTTGCTATTGAAGCAACCAGCATTTCTTCCAAACAAATTGGCGGAGATTATTATGATATCATCAGGATGGAAGAAGACAACTATGTTGTAGCAATTGGAGATGTGTCCGGGAAGGGGGTGCCGGCCGCATTGCTTATGGCCAACCTCCAGGCATTTCTCAAATCAGTCTGCAAACGCAATCTGCCCATTGAAGAAGCTACCGGGGTGCTGAACGACCTGGTTAGCGAAAACACTTCCGACGGACGATTCATTACGTTCTTCTGGTGCTATCTCGATTCATCGACTAACATTCTAACATATGTGAATGCGGGTCACAATCCTCCCATGCTCATTCGGGATGGGGCTATTCAATATCTTGATAAAGGCGGGATCATTTTCGGGGTGATGAAGACATTGATGCCCTATGAATCGGAAACAATCAAATTGCAAAAAGGTGATGTTCTCGTCTTCTTTACGGATGGTGTATCTGAAGCAAAGAATGAAGCGGATGAAGAGTATTCAGAGGAAAGGTTGGAGGCGCTGGTAAAACGAAACGCCGCAATAAGTGCAAAAGAAATGGTGTCAGTAATTCTTGATGACGTTCACCGTTTTGTACGGGGCGCCACTCAAAGCGATGATATAACCCTGGTGGTGATGAAGTATGAATAGCATTATCGGTCGCGTTTCTGGTTTTTTCAAAGAGCATGCATATGGTATCTCGATGCTGGTTGCTTCAGTTGCGGCTTTCGTGGCTGTGCTCAGTTTATTTGCTACGCTCACTGTTTCGCGCACTTCGAACGATGAATGTTTGTGGACGGATATAGATAAAGGTGACACGGTTGCATTCAGATTTAACAAGGTCAAAATAAATGGTGCCGCCTATAATGCAGGTGTAAGGGACGGGGATATTCTGTTAAAGATAGACGGAAAGTCTTTCAAAAGCAGTTCTGTGGCTCAGGTTTATATTGACCGGATAGAAGCCGGCAAGCCGGTTGAATATACAGTGAAGCATAATACTACTGTCTTTACCACCATGGTGCACTTGAAAAAGCTCATCAGTTTTAATGATCTTGCTTTTGGGCTGCTCTCGCTCATTTGGCTGGCAATTGGATTCATAGTCTATATGGCTAAGCGCGAGGGAGAAGTTCAGCAACTGTTTTTCAAAATTGGCGTCACCTTCGCTATAACGCGCTGTTTGCCCATATTCTATCCGTTTTTGCCGGGAATCTTGCGAACCCCCGGTTTCTTTTTGGTTGTGCTGATAATTATTGTTACTGCGGTTTTTCACAGCATTTGGTTTCATCAATTTTTTCATCTGTTTCCACAACCCTCAAAGTTTAACAGCAAGAGGTCTCGTCGAATAGTATTTTACAGCATAACAGGTGCGGTCGGATTGCTCTCCGTGGTGTTTGCCAGTTGGATATTATTGAGCGACCGGGCACTTTTCAGTCTGAATCTTGGACAAATATTTATTCCCATTAACCTTCTTACTTTATATGTTTATATCGATGGGTTTGTCCAAATTTCAAAAAATCTATACAGGCACCGGAAGTCTGAACAGGTGCGTCCATTGGCATGGATCACGGTGGCCTATTTTCTTGCAATATTGAGTGTGCTGTTTGTTGTTTTTGTTCCACCCTCGCTGGGCTACGTGGTTTTTAATTCTCCTGAATATTATACGCCGGTTGTGCTTATCATTCTGTTGCCAATCGCTTTTGCGTATACCATATTTAAATACCAGATGATGGAAGTCAGTTATGTTATTCAGGGCACCGTTATCTATCTTGGTGCCACTATCGCGATAGCGGCCGCATACTTTCTTATCGTCTACGGCCTCGGGTTTGCAGCAGGGCAGATTGTTCCGCCTGTTTATCAGGGAATTACAACACTCCTGTTCTTCATATTATTTGCGCTCATCTTTCAGTCTTCGAAAGACAAACTGCAAAATGGACTGACAAAAAAATTCTATCCTGAGCAGTTTGCATTACGGCAGTCGTTAATGGGATTCCGGTCACAACTTGCCGGCACGGTAGGCGCAGAGAAACTGTATTATGAATTGAAAAAGCTGTTTGTTGAAAAAATTGGGGTCCGTGAATTTCGCGTCATCCTGCGTTCGAAGGATGGGAAGTACTCCTGCTGCCCCTGGGATGCAGGATGCGGTGAAGAGGTTGTCTTATCATGTGATGAACCCGCACTTCTGCGAATGATTGAAGAACGGATACAATCTGGCACTCCGCCTGTGTTTGACAGAGAAGTTTTTGCGGATCTGCTGGGCGAATCAGCACCTAACGTTGTTGATCATGGTTTTTATACACTTGTGCCAATGACGATTTCAACCAATATAATTGGTTTTTTCCTTATCGGTCTCAAACGATCCGGTTTGCAGTTTGGCGGTAAGGATAATGAACTGCTGTTTACGGTTGGGCAACAGGCAGCCGTTGCTTTTGAGAATGCTAGGTTATACGCGAGTGAAGCTGAAAAACAGAAAATGGAATACGACCTGGAGGTGGCCCGAAACATCCAACTAAGTCTGCTTCCCAAGGAAATTCCGGATTTCGCGGAAGCAGAAGTTTATGGGAAAATGATTTCGGCATTGCAGGTAGGTGGTGACTATTTTGATATAATTTCACCAAGTCCTGACAGGATATTTGCAATTGTTGGCGATGTGTCGGGTAAAGGTCTCCCGGCATCGCTTTATATGACCAAGATACAAACGTTAATGCAAACAGCCTGCAGCAATGGGCACACACCAAAAGAGATACTTATCGAAGTTAATAAAAAGCTTTTCAAAGTGCTCGATCGTCACTCCTTTGTAACGCTTAACATCGCTCTCTTCGATTTTTCCAATCGGACCGTCCGCTTTTGTCGTGCCGGGCATCCGCCACTCGCAATTTTCCAGAATGGCATGATATCGGAAGTTAAATCGCGTGGGCTGGGCCTTGGCCTTGAGGAAGGGACGCTTTTCGCTTCCACTCTCGAGGAGGAAGTAATTCCGATGGAAAAGGGGCAGCTTTTCATGCTCTATTCCGATGGTATGAACGAAGCGATGAATCCTGTTGACGACTGTTTCACCACTCCGCGTTTATTGAAAGTGGCAAATGATGCAATAGATAATTCCTGTGAAGCAATTGCTGATTCCTTGTGGTCAAATCTGGAAAGATTCCGCTCATTTGCACCACAGCACGATGATATGACATTGGTTTTGCTCAAAATCCGAAACTAACAGTGCGCTGAAATGTTGTTCCTTTCGGTTTTTACCTTCCGGTAGTATGCATATCGTTTTCTCTCCGCGGCAAGGGAATTCCCAAGGGAGAAATTATACCCTGTGAGCCGTCTTGAGATGTCCCAAAAAAAGCGTAATTTTGTGGTTTAAATAGAAGGCATATGAATTTCTTTACGCTTGAACATACGGCTGCTCCGGGTAAGGCCCGCGCTGCCAGAATAACGACAGACCATGGTGAGATCGAAACTCCTGTATTCATGCCGGTTGGCACGCAGGGGACTGTTAAAGCGGTCAATCAACGGTCATTGAAAGAAGATATTAACGCGCGGATCATCCTGGGAAACACCTATCATCTGTATCTTCGTCCGGGTGCCCAAATTCTTGAAAAAGCAGGTGGGTTGCACCAGTTCATGAATTGGGACAGGGCAATATTAACCGACAGCGGTGGATACCAGGTGTTTAGTCTCTCGGAACTCAGGAAACTGAAACCGCACGGCGTTGAATTCAGGTCGCATTTGGATGGCTCAAAACATCTTTTTACACCCGCAATCGTTATTGCAGCCGAAAGAAGTATCGGTTCTGATATCATGATGCCGCTTGATGAATGCACTCCCTATCCGTGTGATTATCTTTATGCAAAAAAATCGCAGGAACTTACTTCGAACTGGGCAGTGTTAAATAAAGAGGCATTCGAAAACTCATCACCTCTGTATGGACACAGGCAGTTTCTGTTCGGTATTGTTCAAGGGAGTGTCTATAAAGAGTTGAGGGAGAAGTCAGCGCATGATCTTATGAAACTTGACTTTGACGGACATTCGATAGGTGGTTTGGCAGTTGGTGAGCCCGCGGAAACAATGTACGAAACCATAGATTTCACAACAGATATTTTGCCGCAAAACAAACCACGCTATTTGATGGGCGTTGGAAAGCCGGAAAACATTCTTGAAGCTATTGCCCGCGGCGTGGACATGTTTGATTGCGTGATGCCAACGCGCAACGCGCGAAATGCTTATCTGTTTACGTGGAACGGGATCCTTGCAATGCGAAATGCACAGTATAAAGATGATTTTACTCCGCCGGATGCCGATTGCACCTGCTATGCGTGTACTAATTTTACACGTGCCTATCTGAGACACCTGTTCATAGCAGAAGAGATTCTGGCGTTGGAATTGGCAAGCATTCATAATCTGCACTTCTATTTGGATTTGACAAGGGAAGCGCGCAAACGGATTCTTGATGGCAGTTTCTATGAATGGAAAGATTTGATCAGTAAAAAACTTGTAAGAAAAAAACTAACAGAAAAGGAAAAACAATGAACTATAATTTCTTGGCAATGGATATGGGCGGCGGCGGCGGAAACCCAATGGGTATGTTTATGCCCCTTATTTTAATGTTCGCAATTTTTTATTTCATGATCATTCGCCCTCAGTCCAAGAGAGCAAAGGAACGTGAAAAAATGTTGGGAGCCCTGGCAAAAGGGGATAAAATTGTTACCAGCGGCGGCCTTCACGGCACTATTGCAGCAGTGGAAGATACAACCGTACTGCTTCAGGTTACTGAGAATGTAAAACTGAAAATTGATAAAACCGCCATTGCCCTTGTAGTTGCATCAAAAAGCGGCGAACAGGCTCCGGCTGTAACCAAGTAATTCCACGGGACATGGTGCTCCATGTCCCACACTCTATTTAAGCGGGTGAGCAATGCCATATTCCCGCATACCAAGATTGGCATATAATAAAAAATGGATATAACATGTTCTGTTCTGTTGAAGAAGCAATTGATGAAATAAAAGCCGGCAAGGTCATCATTATTGTTGATGATGAAGACCGCGAAAATGAAGGTGATTTCGTATGTGCGGGCGAATATATTACTCCGGATATTATCAATTTTATGATTACGCATGGAAGAGGCTTGGTTTGTGTTGCCCTTAAACCGGAGCAGGTGGAGAATCTGGAACTCCCGTTGATGTCTCTTTCGAATTCCGCACTGCACGGTACTAATTTTACTGTAAGCGTGGATGCTGTTGAGGGAACTACCACCGGCATCTCTGCATCGGATCGTGCCATTACCATCAAAAAGCTTATTGATCCTCAAAGCACCAAAAACAGTTTCGCCATACCGGGTCACATTTTTCCGTTGAAGGCTGCTTCTGAAGGTGTGTTGAGACGTGCGGGGCATACCGAAGCGGTTGTGGACCTTTGCACGCTTGCCGGATTGAACCCGGCCGGCGTCCTTTGCGAAATTTTACATGCCAATGGTGAGATGGCCCGGGTTCCTGATCTTATTAACCTGGCAGAAAAGTTTTCACTGAAGATACTTACCGTTAAAGATCTGATTGCTTACCGGGTCAAGAATGAATCGATGATCACTGAAGTGGAGAGTGTTAATCTTCCCACGGATTATGGTTCATTCCGGCTCACTCTCTTTAAGAGCACGATTGATGGCAAAGAGCATGTGGCGCTGGTGAAAGGTGTTGTCAATCCTGAAACTCCGGTTCTGGTGCGTATGCATTCTGAGTGCCTCACCGGTGATGTGTTTCATTCCGTCCGTTGTGATTGCCACGATCAGTTAAATACCTCGCTGGCCATGATTGAAAAGGCCGGGAAAGGCGTTCTTGTTTATATGCGTCAGGAGGGTCGTGGCATTGGTCTCGCTAATAAGATAAGAGCCTACCGCCTGCAGGATGAGGGCAAGGATACCGTTGAAGCAAATGAAGCACTTGGCTTCAAGGCTGATCTTAGGGACTATGGTCTCGGAGCACAAATTCTTCTGCGCCTGGGTGTTGCAAAAATCCGGTTATTGACAAACAATCCCAAAAAAGTTATTGGCTTGAAAGGCTATGGCCTTGAAATTGTTGAGAGAATACCTATCGAAATACCACCCAACAAGGATAACATCAAGTATTTAACTACCAAGCGGGATAAACTTGGTCATATGATATTGGATAAATTCTGATAACTCTATGAAATTACGCCTTGCAGTTTCTCTGTTTTATATTCAACTGGTGATGCTGCTTTTGGCAGGCAGCTCTCCCGTCTTTGCACAAACAGTAGTGTTTGCAAAGATTGATAAGGAAATTGATCTTGGCGTAGCACCTTTTGTCAGGCGTGTTATTGAGGAAGCCGACAAAAAAAATGCAGCGGCAATTGTCTTTGAGATCAACACGTTCGGCGGCAGGGTTGATGCTGCCGCGCAAATAAAAGATGCAATTCTCAACAGCAAAACGCCCACGGTGGCCTTTGTCAACAAAAGAGCCATTTCAGCCGGCGCATTCATATCTCTTTCGTGTAAACGCATTGTAATGGCCTCCGGAAGCGTGATGGGGGCCTCCACGGTTGTAGATCAGGAAGGCAAAAAACAGAGTGAAAAATATCAGGCGTACATGCGCTCTGAAATGCGTTCCACTGCAGAAAGGAACGGGCGGAGAGCGGATATTGCAGAAGGCATGGTGGATGAGTCCGTTGTTATTCCGGAACTGAACGAACAGGGGAACAAACTTGTTTCGCTAACCTACCTTGATGCCCGGCGTTTTGGGATGTGTGATACGATTCTTGATTCCCGGCAGGAGATTTTGGGATACCTTGGTTTTCCGAATGCAACGGTCGTAGACGCTGAAGTTAACTGGGCTGAAAAATTTGTTGGTTTTTTGAACAATCCATTTGTCTCCTCATTGTTAATAATGATCGGTTTGGTTGGCATTTATGCCGAGCTCAAGTCTCCCGGTTTGGGCTTTCCGGTTCTGGCGGGTGTTATTGCGCTCACGTTATTTTTTGGCTCATCCTATTTACTGCAGTTAGCCTCAGTTTGGGAGATCGTTCTGTTTATTATTGGGCTGTGTCTGCTTGCGATAGAAATATTTGTCATACCAGGATTTGGTGTTGTAGGCATTTTGGGAATTGGGCTCATGATTGGGTCTATATTCTTCTCCCTTTTTTCCTCCGGGCCGGATATAAGTCAATCACTTCAGCGAGCCATAATACAGTTGGCTTTTTCTCTCCTCGGCACCATTGGCTCGATTGCGCTTCTGGTTAAGTATTTACCAAAATCTGACCGGTTTCTCAAGCTTACTCTGCAGACAAAGAATGCTTCTGCTGAAGGTTATGTGTCAGCAAACGATCTTTCTTTTCTTCTGGGCAAAGAGGGGATAACCCTAACACCGCTGCGCCCGGCGGGAGTTGTGCTTTTGGGAGATGAAAAATATGATGTTATTGCCGATGGCAATTTTATCGAAAAGAATACTAAGGTAGTGGTTCAAAAAACAGCCGGGGGTAAAATTATTGTTGCCAAGCAGGAACCGTTATAAGTGGTCTAGTGACCTGCAATATACGGTGCAAGCGTTTTAACAATTTTATCTGCCCCTCCGGTATTTTGTAAAATATACTCTTTGGATATCTTCCCCCGTCGCTCACGTTCAGTTGTGTCTTGCAACAATCGCCGCAGCGTTCTATAAGCCTCTTTCCTCGAAGTAATGATTATTCCACCGCCCAGTCTCGCAAGTTCTTTAGCCTCATTTGAGGATTGAATTTTTGGACCATAGAGCACAGGAATGTTATAAACCGCAGCTTCCAGGATATTGTGAATGCTGCTTTTAAAACTGCCTCCTACAAAGGCAATTTCGGAATAGTAATAAAGACTGAGCAGAATACCGATCGAGTCAACGATGATTATTTGCTGTCCATTATATTCATTCAAATACGAAAATCTGATGGTCTGAATATGCGGTTGAAATTCCTGCTCAATTTTTTCTATGTGTTGCAGGGTTGGTTCGTGAGGCACAATTATGGCCAGCAGGGATTTCTCGTATTTCCACAATTTCTTTATTACAGGTATCAGGATTTCCTCATCCTCTTCCCACGTGCTGCCGGCGACAAATATTTTTTTCCCTTCATATATATCGCGACGCAGAAGGTTCCGGCCTTTTGCATCAATGCTCTTTTTATTAACCCGGTCAAATCGCGTATCACCTACCTGTTCCAGATGTGGAATGTGAAATCCGAACGACTGGAAGGAATGCAGGTCTTTTTCCGATACGGTGAGTATCCCCGAAAAGCAGGAAAAGAGGGTACGGTGAAACGATCGCAGGAATATATTTTTTCTGACGGAATTCTCGCGTAAGGTTGCATCGACCAAAAACAAAGGTATTTTGCGGAGATGAGCATGATGCACGAGATTGGGCCATATATCATAGCGCATGAACATGCCAAGTGTGGGCTTTGCTATATCGAGGAATCGATTTACAGACGAACTGGAATCGAAAGGTATATAGGAAATTATCTCGGCATGAGGATAGCGTTTGGAATTTACTAATCCTGAAGGTGAAAAGAACGTCACCAGAACGTTTATCGTGTATAAGCTTTTTAGGCTTTCAATGATGGGTTTGGCCTGTTCAAATTCACCCAATGAAGCAGAGTGAACCCAGAGCAACGGTTTTGTCCTGTCCAGCGTGTCAGCTTTTTTTTGTAATTCATCGAAAAGATTAACCCGTCCCTGTATTCCCAGTTTTATTTTCTTATTGAATAAACCTGCCAATCGGAAAACCAGATAGAGCAAAGGAACAACAAGGGAGTTGTATAGGATAAACCAAAAGTGATTCATTTTGCAGACATCAGGTAGGATAAATTTTGATATACCGCAATAGGTGTAAGCCTGAGCATGCAGTGGAAGTGCTTTTTGGGACAGTTGGCTCTCCCGATATGTGAGCAGGGCCGGCAGCTTAGGTTCTCATCCTGAATTACTTTGTTCTTTGTTCTATACGGTGTAAACCCGAACTCCTTAACGGTAGATCCAAAAATTGCGAGTATTGGCTTTTGCAGGGCCGAGGCAATATGTATTAATCCTGAGTCATTTGAAACCACGGCAGAACACATTTGCATATTTGCGGCGGTCTTGTACAGGTTATCGTCATTGCAGACATCAATCGCACCCGGGATCTTTGCAGCAATTGTTTTACATAGTTCCTTTTCCATTTTGCCGCCAAACACCACAACGGTATAATCGTGCAGTCGTAATATTTCTCCAAGTTCGATGTAGTAATCATATGGCCACATTTTTGTATAATGCTTGGAGCCTGGGCATAAAGCAATGTAATTATTTCCAGGGGGGAGATCAGCTTTGATGTCTTTCGGCAAAAACAGGTCCAGTCCCTGTTTGTCCAGTTCGAAATTCCTTAACGTTTTTGCATAGCGCACCGGTATTTGGGGCATCCGCGACATCAGGTTGACCTTAAACCTGACGAGGAGAAATTTCAGAAAACTGTGTTTGATAAATTTCTGAACCGGCTTTTTAATCCCTTGCAACAAAGTTTTTGAGCGATAATTATTTTGCAGGTCAATGATCAAATCATAATCATTGCCAATAATAGTTTCGCGCAATTTGCTAATTTCGCCGTCCGTGTTTGTGTACACGATGATTGACCGTATGTAGGGATTATACCGTAATACGTCAACATATTCGTTCTTTATGCAGAAGTCGATCTCGATTTCAGGGTACTTGTTTTTTAAAGAGCGTATTAAGGGAGTTGTCAGGATAACATCACCCAGTGAGCTGAAGCGAACGATCAACAGTTTTTTTATGTGTCTAAATTGCAATCAAAATCCATGAAAAGGGGGCTAAAAATTACCAAATTGCCAATAAAATGAAATATAAATATACGAAAAATATCAGCTCAGGAGTCAGGAAAATTATGGCCTAAGACCAATGGATAAGGCTGTGTTAAGCAACTGTATAAGTGCTTTTCTGGTAAAAGGTTTGGCCAGATAATGTGAACAGCCGGCTGACAGGAACTCCTCTTTGTCTCCTTTCATCGCGAATGCTGTCATTGCTATTATTGGAACCTTTTCATATCCTTTGAATTTTCTGATAATTTGCACTGCATCAAGCCCCGTCATCCCTTTACCAAGATTTATGTCCATAAGGATTGCATCAAAAACAGATTCCTCGGCTTTTGCAATTGCTGACTTGCCATCGGTAGCAATCACGAGATTAAAGTCATTAAGCAAATAGGTGGCAACAACTTCAAGATTAATAGCATCATTTTCTACCACCAATATATTATACTCTATGCCTTTTGGCTGGTCTGTTATTTCTTCTTCAGCAAACAGCGTAGGCGCTTCTATTTCCTCAATTGGCCTTGAAATAACAGCACCTCCGCGTAAGGGGATGTGGATAGAAAACACTGAGCCGCTGCCCGGTTTTCCTGCGACGGTGATTTTACCGTCTAGGAACTCGATCATTTTTTGTGATATGGTTAACCCAAGGCCTGTACCGTCAAATGCACGGTTCATGCCTTCGCTGGCCTGACGGAATTGTTCAAAGATCACTTTTTGATCTTTTTCCGAAATACCTATACCCGTGTCACAAATCTTCAGAAGCCCGAATCGATCCCCATTCTGTTCGTAGGTGTCGCATTCAATCCAAACTGAACCGGTATCTGTATATTTGATAGCATTGTTTATCAGATTAATAAGGATACTGCGAATAATTTTTTCATCGGTATATGCAGTCATTTTATATGGGAACTCTTTGATAAACAACTGAAGCCCCTTTTTGCGTGCGCTTTCCTTGAAAAGGACCACGCATTCTTCACAGATACCCGTTAGTTCCACATTAGACCAGTTGATCTCAACCTGATTTGCTTCAATACGGGAAAGATCGAGGATCAGGTTTAGAGTTTCCATGAGCCTTTTCCCGCTTCTGAAAATGGTTTCAGCCATGTTTTGATACTCTGGCTCCCGCAATTCCTCCGACAGCACTTCAGCGTAACCGATAATGCCATTCATGGGGGTGCGGAGTTCATGACTCATGTTCGCAAGGAAATTCGATTTTACCTTATTTGCGCTTTCGGCCTGGTCTTTGGATTCAGTTATTTCCAGAATCAGATTCTTTTTTTCGGTAATATCTTCCATGAGCGCGATGAAATGGGAAATATTGTTTGCATCGTCTTTTATAGGTGAAATGATCAGTGATTCCCAGTAGATCTGTCCGTTTTTTCTTGAATTTTGAATTTCAGTTGTGAAGGTCTCACCTCTGGTGATGGTGCTCCACAAATCTTTATAGATTCCCGGATCGGTTAACCCGGAACTGAGTATTCTTGGTGTTTTATTTTGCAGATCTTCAAATGTATAACCGGTGATCGTGGTAAAGGCCGGATTCACATATTCAAACTCGCCCCGGGTATTGGTTATAAAAACAGAGACAGGACTTTGTTCAATTGCCCTGCCGAGCTTTTTTAGTTCAATTTGGGACTTTTGATAGGATTCATTTTCCAACGAAAGAACAACGATGTCTGCAATGGAGAGGGCAAAATCTTTTTCCTCCGGATTCCACTGGCGCTGCTGTTCCCGGTTTTCGAAATGGACGAACCCTTTAACCTGATTTCCCACTCTGAAGGGGGTGATGAGGAAATCAGAGCCCTCATTTTTGAGCTTTCCGAATGAAGTTGATTCAATGAAAAGCGATATAAAGAACTTGGAACCCTCCGGACCGAAATCATCAAGCGTAGCTGTAAGAGAGGTGTGGTGTGACTTATCATCAGAAACAAAATAATCCAGCGCGGTGAACAGTGAGGTGTTCTTATTCATTACCCAGATGCCCACGGAGGCAACATTCATGCTCTCTGCAGATATCTCTGTAATTAAGTTAAGATTTGAATACAAGTCTTTTTCCATCTGCCGTGCGAGGTTGTAAAGTATGTCATGGTTTCGCTGAAGCAGTTCGTTCTTTCTTTGGAGAATGTCCTGGATTACCTGGTGTTCGCTCACATCTTCAATAGCAATCAGAAGGTACTCGGTTCCATCCGTGTAAATCTTGGAAAAAGTCAGCTCGGCTGAAATGACTGTTTTGTTTGGCCGGAGAAACTCCCAGGCAAGCACCCGGTGTTGGCCAATTTCGACTTCGACACATATTGTTGACAGCTCGTTCTTACGGGACTCGTCTTCGAGGAATTGTTGTGGGGAGAAATCTACTAACCGTTTTCCCAGAATGTCCTGTTCGCGGTGTTCCAATAATTGCACAGCGCGTTTATTGCATTCAATAATCAGTTCGTCTGCCACGATCAGGCAGGCAGTAGATGTTGCGGCAAACAACTTGTGATATTTGGCGACTGCTTTTTGAAAAGCCTTTACGGTGCTAAACTCATGAGCAATTTCATTTCCGACAACAAGGAGCGCATCAAAACCCGAATGACTTTCCTCAATGTTGCTCAACGTTAAATGCACCCATTTGGGGGCGCCATCCGCAATCGCAAGCTGAACATCAATGCTCGCGGAAGCTAATTGCAATGAGGAAACCTGTTTTAACTGTTCACTGTATGGCTTGAGTGAGCTTTCATCGAACAGCTCAAAAAAGCTTGAAGTGATAATGGTTGTTTCAGGATGGTTCACCAGTCTGCAGAATGCTTCATTGGCATAGATGATTGTTTGTCCCGTGCGGTCAACTACGCAAAACCCGCAACCAGAGCTTGCAAACCCGGCATTAACTGCCTGCAGAAATGCCTTGGAAGCATGGGCCCTCGCATCGCCGGATATGGCGTCGGTTACATCCTTATTATTCAGCTTTTGGTCGTTACCTGGGTTATCATCTGCTGTCGCATTCATCTAGCGTCCACCGAAGAACTGTTCTGCTTTTGTGACTTTAAGGTCTTGCAACTGTGGTGCTTTGACCCGTATTTCAAACCGGTATCCGGTATATTGTCCAATCGGATTCCAGGTGAAATTCATCAGCCAGCAGTGGAGGTCGCGGGTGACTTCCACCTGCGGAGCGGCAAATTGTTTGTTGTTGATATCGTAACATCCCGTAACGGAGAATTTCCATTTAGGAGTTATATTAATATCGAAGCGGCTGTAAACGGTAGAATACGTTGCGGGTATTAATGGATTGTATTTCGAAAGCGAATAGTTATAGCTTAGGGAAAGATTCCAGGGGATAGAAAAGTCAGCCGGTACACTTTCAAAAAGGCCCTTATATGTTTTTGTATCCTGGGAGGTGAAGAGTTTATCTATGCCGGCCGTATCCGCATTCTGCTTTTGTTCACCTGATTCAGTCTCAATTTTACTTCCGGCAAGTGTCAATGATGCAGAAAAACTGAAATTGGTAAGGCGAAGCAGCCGGTTTCGGTCATTGATCAGGAAGTGCCTGGTGGTGACGCCCTGCTCATTATAACTGTAGAGTGAGTAACGTGAACTTCCAGAGAGATTGAACAGTGAACCTATTTGTGTCCGGTAGCTTATATTTACATCCGAAAAACGATTGGAGTCGGCAGAAAAATTGTATGATACGCCGCCGTCAAGATTTAGCAGTTGTATCTTGTTTTCCTTCGAAGTCGTGTCACGGGGATCTACCATGGTTTTCATTTCAAATGCGTTACTCATGTTGAAACTCATCGTCTGGCTCTCTCCTGAAGAAGCACCGCCATAGATTTCACGCTCGAACTTATTGTATTTGACCTTTGTTCCATCAGATTTGGTATATTCGTCATAATAATTCCATTTGGACTTTGAAAAATCCGGTGTGAAATTATACGAAATTGACGGAGAAAAAATGTGACGTATTGCCGCTATACCGGCAAACTGAGGCTGGACAATGCCATACACCTTTGTTGATGCACTGACACCGAGCCCATACGTCCGGACAAAATTCAATTGGTTCATGTCATCGGTTATAACGGAGTCCACAACAGTTGAATCGTTGCTTCCGAACCCTCTGACAACCCGTTTAACCACACGTTTATTGTACCAGAGCTCTCTGTAGCTGATTGAGGGTGCAATATTAAAATAGCCCATTTTTGGCGACGCCCCCATATTGAGGTTGTGCTGGATGCCGCCCCTTATCGCAAGCCCTGTTTCATCTTTTTTCCGGTTGTTTTGAAGGTTAGCGGAATAGTTTATTCCGATCAATTCATACCATTTCTCATCATCAACAGCTTTGCTCCTTTTAAAAGGATACACCTGGGATTTACTGAATGAAATTGCAGGTAATGTTTCATCACTATGTCCACTGGCAATTATCTGCCGCCTGCTGTAACTCATGCTCAGGCTGGTTCCGGATTCTTCCCATTGCGTAAAATACGTGGCGCTTGAATTAATTTCGTTATTCAGTATATCGCTGTAACTGGTTGAGTTCAGTTTGTAATAGTTTTGTGTCATGAAGTGCAGGTTTGCATCAAACCGTGAACTGGGCGTGAGTGTCTGGCTATGGACCAGATCTAACTGCCAATCCTGTTGTTTCGTGTAATCAGGATCAGAGGTCTCACCTTGATGAATCCTGGAAAAACTGCCCTGAAAATATCCTGAATAATTATAGCGGCTGGAATAGCGATAGCGGCTTTGCAATCCATAGCCGCCCTTGGTATAATAATCACCTGTCAAGGCCAAATCCATATAATCGTTCATCGCCCAGAAGTAGCCAAAATGGGTGAAGGACTTGCCCATGTTCTCCCGTTCTCCGTACGCCGGGGCAATAAGCCCGGATCGTCTGCCCGATTGCAATGGCACTACAACGAAGGGCAGGGGAATGGGAAACGGGACTCCGCCAAAGGTCAGCCACACCCATTTCCCGACCATTTGTTCTTTTTGAATAACCTTCATCTCCGTTGCAACAAAACAATAGTGCGGATCTTTTTCATCACAGGTTGTGTAAATCCCGTTTTCAACAAAAAAAGTGGATTTGTCAATTTTATTGATTTTTGCACCGGAATATGCAGCCTCTTCGGCTTTATTTTTGGTGGCGGCAAACGTAATGAACCCCCGGGTGGTCTTGAAATTGTAGCGCATCCTTGTACCACGATACTCTTCACCTTTATCCACCAAAACCGGTGTTTCCTGTGCTTCTTTTGAAGAACTGTCTTTATAGACACCAATTGCGTCCACATTCTTGGTAACGAAGTCAACCTGAATATTCCCGCTTTTCAGGTTGGTCTCCTTATATCGCAGGTCGCCGCTTCCATAAAGACTCATTTTCTTTTCCTGGACGAAGAAAAAGAGAGAATCGTTTGCTTTGGTATAAACAACGGAATCGATGTCCGTCTTGGACTTTACTGTTTCATTTTTCTTAAGCAGTGTGGTGTCGGTGCCTGTTTTCAAGGAATCAGGAACCCGGGACAATGAGTCCGGCGCCTGAAACGAGGCAAAGCCAGGAACGGAAAGAGTGAGAAGAAGCAATACTAATTGCCGTATATTACTCAATTTGAGAGAAAAAACGGAATATTGTGCACCTGCTCCCTTAAGAGTTGGCCATCGGCGCGCGAATTTTTTAAGGTGTAAGTAAGGTATTGTCATTAGTAATTATTAATAAAGAACTTCCGGGCAACTGCGCCTTCGCATTTATTTACCAGAAAAAATTCAATGCGAGGGAAAAAATTCATATTTTTCAAGATTATATTTTAACTGTTACCAAAATAACACAAAATTTGTACATAAGATAGGTATGAAAAGAACGTTTTTGCATAATGAATAAAACAAAAGAGAAGTTAACTCTGCTGCTTGTTGATTTTTTTATGATTAATTCAGCCTGGGCAGCATTCTATTCAATCAGGCTTCAGTTCGACATGCTGACAAAACCTGATTTTTTGGCTCCCATGCTGGTAGTCTATCTGTTTTGGCTGCTTATTTTTGGCTTTTTGGGATTATATCGGTCGTGGTTCGCATCGTCCCGTTTTGATGAAATATCATCCATCTTCAAGGCATCGTTTGTGGGCACGTTCCTGCTTTTTTCTTTAATTTTTGTTGATGATACATCAAGTGGGGTTGCATCGGCTATGAGAACAATAATTTTGCTTTATTGGGGCGTCTTTTTTGTTTTTGTTTCAACAGGAAGATCGCTGCTCAGGTTTTTGCAACGGTATTTCCTCATAAAAGGCTACGGCAGAAAAAATACGGTGATTATTGGTTTGGGGAAGGAATCGCTTAACATTGCCAATGAGATAGCTGAGGCCAGAGGATTGGGGCTGGATATCGTGGGCTATATACAGACCAAAGATTTGGAAAACCCCTTAAAAACGTTTAATAATGCGCCTGTTCTGGGAACCGTGAATGACTATGAAAAGGTAATTGAAAACTACCAGATAAAGGAAGTTGTATTTGCCCTTACCGATCATCAGGACGAATTACTCATTGATATCATCTCCCGCTCCGAGAACTTCAAAGTCGGACTTAAAATAGTTCCAACGTTGTATGATATACTGAGTGGACAGGCCAAAACCATGCAGCTCTATGGTGTGCCGCTGATTGACATAAATCCGCAGTTAATGCCGGCATGGGAGCAAAAGGTAAAACGGCTGATGGATATTGTCTTTGCTTTATTTATGCTTATCACTAATTCTCCTTTATTGCTCATTGCAGCGATAGCAATTAAACTTAACAGCAAAGGTCCCATATTCTATTTGCAGGAACGGTGCGGAATCCAAGGAAAACCATTTAAGATTGTTAAATTCAGATCCATGCGTGTTGATGCGGAGACAAAAACCGGGCCCGTCTGGTCACAAAAGAATGATCCGAGAATCACCTCGGTTGGCAGGTTTATCAGACGGGTGAGAATTGATGAAATTCCCCAAATGTGGAATGTTTTGAAAGGAGAAATGAGTCTCATTGGTCCGCGACCCGAACGCCCCTTTTTTGTTGAAAAACTGTCGGAAGAAATTCCTTATTACAAACGCAGGCTGCGGGTCAGACCCGGGATTACCGGTTGGGCGCAGGTGAAACATAAATATGATGAAACAGTTGAAGATGTAAAGGAAAAAGTCAAATATGACCTTTTTTATATTGAGAATATGTCGCTCCGTATGGATATGAAGATTCTGGTTAGAACAGTGCTGGTGGTTTTGTTTGGCAAAGGGCATTATAATTAATATATTAAAATACAGTTCAAAAATATCATTGTACCATGGCAAAAATTGCATTAATTATTATACCTACTTATAACGAACTTGATAATATAAAGAACCTGATCCCGGACATCTTTGAATGGTATCCGGAAATGGTCGAGATTCTTGTTGTTGACGATAATTCACCTGATGGTACGGGTGATTTTGTTGAAGAACAGTCAAAAAGTGATCCGCGAATCCATCTCCTCCGGCGTCCCAGGAAAATGGGTCTCGGAACAGCGTATTGTGAAGGTTTTAATTACGCGATCGAGAATAATTATGATTTTATCTTTGAAATGGATGCCGATTATTCTCACGATCCGAGGGAAATTGGCAATTTTTTGCTGGAAATTCAAAAAAACGATTTGGTTATCGGGAGCAGGTACCTCAATGGCGTGAACGTTGTGAATTGGCCGATGCGCAGACTCTTGCTGAGCTATTTTGCCAATCTGTATACCCGCTGGATTACCGGGATGCCCATTGCCGATTCAACCGGTGGCTTCAAATGTTTCAGAAGGGAAGCATTAATGACTGTTGATTTATCCCAGATCCATTCAAACGGATATGCTTTTCAGATCGAGATGAATTATAAGATTTGGAAAAAAGGGTTCAAGATCAAGGAAATTTCTATCATTTTTATCGACCGGCATGTTGGAACTTCAAAAATGTCAAAAAATATTGTGTATGAAGCAGCCTGGTTAGTCTGGAAATTGCGGCTTCAGTCTATGTTTGGTCTGCTATAAGGTCTCATCGTGGATCTTTCCATAATTATTGTCAACTATAATGTTAAAGAATTTCTTGAGAATCTGCTCAATTCGATAGTTCCTGCCACTGTGGGAATTGAAACGGAAATTTTTGTCATTGATAACGCCTCAAGTGACGGCAGCAAAGACATTATTGAACAAAAATTCCCTCATGTTAAATGCGTATGGAACCGGGAAAATCTTGGTTTCGCAAAGGCCAATAATATTGGCCTCAAAATGGCTACCGGCAAGAATATTCTTCTGTTGAATCCTGATACCATTCTCAATGAAAATACTCTCAAAGTAATGATTTCATTCATGGATAATCATGCAGAAGTGGGGATGGCCGGCTGCAAGATATTAAATCCTGACGGAACACTTCAATTGGCCTGCCGTAGAGGTTTCCCCGGTCCCTGGACTTCATTTTGCAAAGTTTCCGGGCTAAGCAATCTTTTCCCCCAAAGCCGTCTCTTTGCCAGATATAATCTTACCTATCGGGACGAAAACCAATCATATGAGGTTGATGCAATATCCGGCTCATTCATGATGATCCGGAAAGAAGTATACGATGCCATTGGCGGGCTCGATGAGGACTTTTTTATGTATGGGGAAGATTTGGACCTTTGCTACCGTGTGCAAAAGGCAGGTTATAAGGTGTATTACGTGCACGAGACCCAGATCATTCATTTTAAAGGGGAGAGCACCAAACGCAGCAGTGTTAATGATACTGCCAATTTTTACAATGCCATGCGGCTGTTTGTAAGGAAACATTTTGCTGCATATCTTTTTGTCGAAGCAATACTGATGCTGGGAATTGCTGTCCGGTATTCAATGGCTTTCATCTGGCGAAAACGGTTGGTCTTTTTGACCTTTGTCCTGGATGTCATCGTCTTTGACTACGCCCTTTATTTTGCGGAACAGATCATTAAACACGAAAGCCACTGGAATGGGTTCCCCGAGTTTGCGGTGCCGGTTATATATACCGTGCCTGTATTGCTGCATACCGGTATTGGTGCCATCATCGGACAATTTAAAAAGGATACCATATCAGTAGGGCTATCCCTTCTTGCATCCGTATGCAGTTTCCTGATGTTAACTTCGCTCACGTATTTCTTTAAGGAGTTTGGTTACAGCCGCGCAGTGGTTCTTTTAACCTACATCATTGCCTCTTTAGGCTTTATCGTCTGGCGGTTGATTGCAAAGTTTAAGCTTAAACTCGATAATCCGTTTCGTGCCGGTGCCCGCAGGGTTTTGGTTGTGGGTGCATCAGATTCAGCCAAGGCAATTGCGGAAAGGCTCCTCTCCAAGCGAACCGAATATTATCAGCTTATGGGTTTTATCGCTTCGGACATGCGGGATGTAGGATCAAAAATACTCGGCTCAACGGTGGTCGGTTCTCTGGAAAACATCGATAAGGTAATAACTGAATTAAAAGTGACAGAAGTCATATTCTCAACAGGCGATCTGTCGTATGCAAAAATTATGGAAGTGGTTTCCGGGTTGCAGAAGCAGGGAATCGAATTCAAAGTCGCGGGTAGTGATATGCAGTTTATTATTGGGAAAACGGAAATTACCATGCTTGAGGACATTCCTCTGGTGGAAATTTCGTACAATCTTTCCCGCCCGGCACAAAAGATAATTAAACGCCTGTTTGATATTGTGATGGCTATGGTGCTTATCCCGGTTTTGTGTATTTTACGTTTTTCCAGTGGTCCCGGCAGGAAAAAACAGGTGTTGCAGCAATGGTGCAGGTTTTTGCCCTCTGTTTTGAACGGAAGTATGAGTATTATTGGACCGAAGATGGTGCATAGTTCTGCACTTTATCTGGGCAAAAAGGGAATCACCGGATTATGGTTCATCGAGTTTGAAGGTGAACAAAATTTGGATAAGTTGGATATTTTTTACGCAAAAAATCAGAATATTTGGTTGGATATGGAAATCCTTTCGAAATCATTTATTAAAATTCTTTCGGGAGAATGAGTTATGGCAAAGACAATTTTGGAATTTGAAAAACCGATTGCAGAACTTGAAGAGAAGCTTGTTGAAATGCGGAAAGTTTCCGACAGTTTGCACATTGAGCCGGAAATAAAACTTATTGAGCACAAAGTGACTGAGCTTAAGCAGAATATATATAAGAACCTCACGCGATGGCAGAGGGTGCAGCTTGCACGGCATCCCGAGCGCCCCTATACGCTTGATTATATCTATCTGATGACGCAGAACTTTCTTGAGCTGCACGGTGACAGGAACGTGAAAGATGATAAAGCCATCGTGGGAGGCTTTGCCATGCTTGATGAATTCAAAGTGATGATCATTGGTCATCAAAAAGGCCGCGACACCAAATCAAATGTCTTCCGCAATTTCGGCATGCCCAATCCGGAAGGCTACCGCAAAGCTCTCCGCCTGATGAAACTTGCAGAAAAATTCCAAAAGCCGGTGATAACCTTTATTGACACCCCCGGTGCTTATCCGGGATTGGAAGCTGAAGAACGCGGACAGGCTGAGGCCATTGCCCGCAACCTGTTTGAAATGAGCAAACTGAAAGTTCCGATTATTGTGGTCGTAATTGGCGAAGGAGCCAGTGGTGGCGCGCTTGGCATTGGCGTTGGTGACCGCATCCTGATGTTGGAGAATTGTTGGTATTCTGTTATTAGTCCTGAATCCTGCTCCAGCATTTTATGGAAAACGTGGGATTATAAAGAGCAGGCTGCTGAAGCACTCAAACTCACTGCCCCGGATCTCCTGTCGCTAAACGTTATTGACCGGATCATTCCCGAACCACTGGGTGGAGCGCACCAGAATCATGAGTTAACTGCAGCAACACTGAAAACAGCACTGCTGGAAGAGTTAAAACAACTTGTCAAAATTAAACCGGAGAAGCTTGTTGAGCAACGGGTGGAGAAGTTTGCTCAAATGGGAAAATTTGTGGAATAGGTTATGCTGATACATAAAAGCAAGGTTCGTGTGCGCTATGCCGATACGGACCAAATGGGCTTTGTCTATAATGGAAAATATTTTGAGTATTTTGAGGTGGGAAGAACAGAAATGATGCGCGACATCGGCCTTCCCTATCGTAAAATCGAAGAAGAAGGCTATCAAATGCCTGTCCGGGAGACGTTTATCAAGTATAAAAATGCGGCACTCTATGACGAAGAACTCGAAATAGAAACCCGTGTACCGGAACTGACGGGGGCTAAGGTGCACATTGAACATACCATACGAAGTATTGCCAGAAACATAGTTATTGTTGAGGGTTATGTCGATCTGCTCTTTATTAAATCTGAAACCAAAAAGGCCTGCAGGGCACCGGAATTTTTTATTAACCAAATTGCTAATTATTATGAATGAAAATTTACCTGACGGAATGCTCGAAGCTCTTATCGTCAGGGCACTTGAAGAAGACCGCGCTGATGAGGATGTAACCACGCAAGCCATTTTTTCTGCGAACGACAAAGCACAAGGTTTCTTTCTCGCGAAACAAGATGGTGTGTTATCTGGACTGGACATTGCCGGGAAGGTTTTCCAGACGGTGGACCCCGCAATTCAGTTTGAGCAGCTCGTTGCCAATGGAACGCTGATCAGGCAGGGAGACAAACTTGCAACCGTTTCTGGCTCTGCTTCGGGAATACTGACTGCAGAGCGGACAGCACTGAACTTTTTGCTCCGTATGAGCGGAATTGCAACACTGACAAATATATACCTCGAAAAGATCAGTGACACCCGGACGAAAATTCTGGACACCCGCAAAACGGTTCCCGGTTTGCGGTATCTGGATAAACTTGCCGTTTTGCACGGCGGAGGTGAAAACCACCGGTTTAGCCTGTTTGATATGTTCCTAATTAAAGACAATCACATCGAGGCTGCTGGTTCAATCGCCGAAGCAATAAACCGCTGTGTCAGGTATAGAAATGAAAAATACCCCAATCATAAAATTGAGGTTGAAGCTGATACTCTTGAGCAGGTTAAAGTGGCCGCGGAATTGCCGGTAGATATTATTATGCTGGACAATATGGAGCTATCTGAAATGCGGAAAGCGATCCGCTATATTCATGGCCATTGCAAAACAGAAGCATCAGGAGGCGTTAATTTGGAAACCGTTAGGCCAATTGCACTAACCGGGGTTGATTATATTTCTGTAGGCGCCCTAACGCACAGTCCGTCGGCACTGGATATTTCTCTTGAGATAGAACTAACCTAAGCAAAAGGGGAAGCATTGGGAAGCACCATGCGCGATAAGCTGCAACAGCTTACGAAGGATACCGTCCTCTATGGTTTAAGCACCATAGTGGGCAGATTCCTCAATTTTCTGCTTATTCCGATCTATACGCATTTTTTCCTGCCGGCTGATTATGGGGTGCTCTCAATTCTCTATTCTTTCATTGCGCTGCTGAACATTTTCTTCCTGTTCGGCATGGATTCCGGCTATCTGAAATTTGCAGGCAGCGAAGATGCTTCGCTGAAGCAGACGATACTGAGAACAGCACTGACACCGGTTGTATTGGTTGACGGTCTGCTGGTCCTGGGATTATTGCTTGGTCAGCAGCAACTCTCTTTTATGCTGAGCATCCCCGCAGAGTATCAGCATTTGTGGTATTATGTGGCCGGCATACTGATGCTTGATTCGCTTGCCGCCTTGCCTTTCATCTCCCTCCGGCTGCAAAAAAAAGCACTGCGGTTTTCACTGATCAGGATTTCCAATATTGTTCTGAATATTGTCATAAACATCGTGTTGATACTCTTCTTTAAAATGGGAATTGAGAGCGTGTTTATAAGCAATCTTGCTGCTTCTGCTCTTACCTTTGCGTTTCTGATACCGGAGCTTTTTGAATTTCGTTTTGGGAAATTCGACAAAGATCTGTTCAAAAGAATATTCAAATTTGGACTGCCTTATCTGCCCGCGGGAATTGCCTCGGTTTTTATGCAGGTGATAGATCGCCCCATTGTTGAGCGCCTCAAAGGGTTTAAAGTGTTGGGAATATATCAGGCGAACTATCGTCTGGGCATTTTTATGATGTTGTATGTATCCATGTTCCAATACGCCTGGCAGCCGTTTTTCCTTGAGAATGCAAAGGAAGAGAATGTGAAGGAAATATTTGCCCGCGTGTTCACCTATTTCACCGCAGTTGGTGCCATTTTGCTGGTAGTGATATCATTCTTCATCTTTGATGCTGCAACTCTGGAAGTGCGGCATTTCTCGCTGATAGGACGCGCCTATTGGAGCGGACTTTCCATTGTTCCGGTTGTATTGCTTGCTTATTTGTTCAACGGGTTTTATGTGAACTTCGCAGCTGGTTTATTCATTAAGGAGAAGAGTATTGTCTTTCCGTTAATTATGGCAATGGGAGCCATCGTGAACGTTGATGCTAACTTCCTCCTGGTACCCAAATACGACATTATGGGCGCCGCCCTTGCAACGCTATTGAGCTATTTCCTGATGGCGGTTGGATTTTATTTTGCATCCTGGAAAATTTACCCGATAAAATATGAGTGGGGGAAAATCTCTGTTGTTTCGTTGTTGCTCGCCGTTTACGGATTTCTCTATTATGGCTTTTTGGATTTTTTGAATTCGCATATTGTGCTGCGAATCTGTATGGTAATCGTATTTGTGCTTATTCTTTTTGTTACCAGGGTTTTTGCCTTTGACACGTTGAAAATCCTGATGAAGCGCAAAGTCGTTTCCTGATTTTTAGCCGTCATAAATTCTCAATATTTGCTTCGGCTGCTTTTTTATTCACTCATCGCTCTTGATTATAAAGGAACAAGTGCCATGGACTCACTATCGATACCATTATTTTTCAAGCGGTTGGACACGCAATTTGATGATATTCCGTTGCCATCTTATTCAACAGCAGATGCCTCCGGGATGGATGTCAGGGCTGCTCTGGCTGATAAGCTTATCATTCCTCCTTTGAGTCATACGATAGTCGCTACCAATTTGTCTGTCGAAATACCTGACGGGTTTGAGATACAGGTGAGGCCCCGCAGCGGACTTGCGGCAACACATGGGGTGACCATATTAAATGCACCTGGGACAATTGATGCAGATTACCGGGGTGAAATTAAGATCATTCTGATTAACTTTGGGGCAACTGATTTTATCATTGAACGGGGTGACCGTATTGCCCAATTGGTTTTGGCCCCGGTTTGCAAGGCCGAGGTTAGGTTGGCAGACGAATTAAACTCTACGCACAGGAACGAAGGTGGATTCGGGCATACCGGCGTGAAATAGTCATTGCCAATATGTGAGCCCCGGCACAATGCACACAGCTGCGACCAGAATTTAGAAACCGGGATTTTGAGCAAAGACGCCAGGACAACGCAAAAGACTAAAGTCAAAAAAAAGATTATACAAAAATCAACTTATGAGGCATAGAAGTATAACAGGGAAAGCAGTGTCTGGACTAGTCAACCTCCAGGCTGCGCCAAACATACCAGCTTGCAACAGAGCAATAGGGGTGCCAGCTATTCTGTTGAGCAATTGCCCTTATTTTGGATTCATCGGGAAGTTTTCGCAGGCGGTATATTTTCTGTATTCCTTTCCTGATTCCCAGATCGTGAACGGGAAGAATATTCAGTTTGCCAAGGGTGAACATCAAAAACATATCACACGACCAAACACCCACTCCTTTAATCTGTGTGAGTTGTTCTCTTATTTCCTCTTCGGTCATGTGAGAAAAGCCCTTTAATTTTAATTGTTTATTTTCTATCTTTTCCGCAACATCTTTTATAAAATTGACCTTACTTGTGGAAAGGCCCAAACTGCGAATTTTTTCTGGCGCGGTTGTAAGGATTGCAGAGGGTTTTACCCCTGAACCAAAATGGGCAATGAACCGGTTAAAGATAGCATCCGCTGCCTTTACTGAAAGCTGCTGACTTATGATGATCTCAATGAGTCGCAAAAAATATTGTTTTTGCTGTTTAATTGAACAAGGGGGAGTTCCTTCGATTATTGTTCTAAGCCGTGTATCGTTTTCTTTAAGAAATTCGATGCCGATTTTGATTTCGCTAACTAAGTTATTCATTTGTACTAACAGATATTTCAAATGGCACAAGTTAAATTAATTGATACGATAAAAGCAAATAAGCTTTTTGAAAATGTTCCTCCGGACGATATTAAACTGAACTTCAATCAGAAGGATGTATTGAATTTCAGGGAAGGTGATATAATCTTTCAAACAGGTGACGCTGCCGATCAGCTTTTCCTGCTGCTGGAGGGAGAAGTCAAAATCAAATACGTTGCTCCTATTGACGGGCAAAGGATATTTGAAAAATCAAAAGGCGATTTCTTCGGTGAAAAGGAATTCATGGAGCAGGCTGCCCGGCGTTCGTCTGCGGTTGCAAACAAAGCAGTATCGGTGTTCGTACTTGGGCGCAAAGAAATTAACGATCTGATTGCAAAACACCGGCCTATTCTCAATTCAATCCAGCGCCTGGATCCAACACGTAACGACTTATCCGATTACAACACGTCAAAAGAGATTTATTCCGAAGAGCTTAGTAACCTGTTGAAAACCACGGATACACTGGAACCTTTTGCATACTCACCAAAGAAAAACACACAGGAATTTTCGTCCCCCAAAATTGTTAAGGGTCAGGATGCGGTCACAGCCGCAACTCCGGACGAGGCAGCACCAGGTGATGAATTTCCCAAAAAATTCAATCGCACATTTGAAGATTCTTTCAATTTTTCTGATTTTAATCAACCGGCCGCGCAAGCTGAACCCGGTATAGAAACTGAAAAAGCAACGGTAACTGAAAACCCGGAACCATCAGCACTCAGTTGGGATTTTACCGAACCAGTAAGCGGGTTGCCTGATACCCATTCTCCTTCCTACGAGGAAACCGATTCTGTAAGTGAAGCTGCACCTGACAACTTTTCACTGAACTGGGACACCCCAACATTTGGCAAAGAAACGGTTGCCGGATTCGGCGCTTCTGAATCTGGGATGCATATTCATATTCCAGAGGATAAACCGGTTATTGAAACTGAGAGTACACTTCACGGATTCGTTGATGAAGAAGCGAACGTTCCCGAAAAGGAGGAAGAAGCAGCGGAAGAAAATCTGACCTGGGATTTTGCTGCTCCGGTGGAGGAACCACTTCCTGAAAGTTATGCGAAGACTGCTGTCGACAGTTTTTCACCAACCAATAAAATTAGTGAGCCTGGACCTGCATTGGATGAAACCCCTGAGAGTAAGTCCGATACATGGTTCGGTGACGATCTTACCGGTGACCAGCCAATCCGGGAGTTTGAGTTTGATGAATTTGGCAATTTAATTGCCAGCCCTTCTCCGAACGCAGTGCAGGAGGAACCCGGGACACCGGAGGTGGTTAAACAAAATACAATTGGAACTGCTTACCATGAGGAAGTCCCGGTAAATGAATCAGTTATTGAACCAGAGCCACCTGATTCAGAGGATGACGAACTTAATGAGGATAAGTTTATTTTCAACGAGCCAACCGCCGAGGAGACTGTATCCTTTGGTGATAATCGATTTAGATTTTCTGCCCCACTGCAATCCCAGGATATACCGGACATTGGGCATAGTGATGTTCATAAAGCCGAAGATTTAACAACAGATCAGTTACAGTTAATAATTGAAGCGGCACAGCTCACCAATTCAAACATTAAACTCGATCAGGTATTGAGCTCGATTGTTCAGGCCGTATCGCTTTTAACACAGGCAGACCGCGGAACTCTGTACATAGTCGATTATCCTAATCATGAGATATGGTCCAAGGTGATAAGGGGTGAGGATATTGAAGAGATCCGTTTGGATATTGGACAGGGATTGGCCGGTTGGGTGGCTCAAACAGGTGAGATAATTAATATTCAGGATGTAACCAAAGATAACAGGTTCGATCCTGATATTGACCGGCAAACCGGTTATAAAACAAAATCCATGCTCTGCTTCCCCATAAGGAATAAGTCTGGAATCATCATTGCCGTCATACAACTTCTGAACAGCAAGAGAGGAATATTCTCAGCACTTGATGAAACGTTTCTTACCGCTCTCTCAGCGCACATCGCCATTTCCCTTGAAAATGCAGAGCTTGTTGAGCAACTGCTCAAAACCGACCGCCTGACGTCGTTGGGAAAGGTTGCAAAATTCCTGATCTCGGATATTAAAAAACCTATACTGACTATTAAGCATCTGGCCGAACACATCCGCAAGAAAAATCTTTCTCCCGATGTGAATCAGGTTATTACCATGATGATCGAACAGTCGAATATTGTTGTCGATCTTGTTCTTACCACGCTAAGCTTTTCCGAAGGGAAGGCCGTGCTGAACAAGAAAGTGATTGGTTCTCACCGTGTTCTTGCCGAGTTGCTTGACTTGCTGGCTGAATATGTCGATTACAGGAAGACCAAGCTCTTTAAAAAGTTGGGTCCGGATGTTCTGTTGAACGTTGACCGGAGGGAAATGTATCAGGCATTTTTCCAGATCACCAAGAATGCCTGTGATGCTATGCCCCAAGGTGGCGAATTATACGTTACCGCGCGGGTCAGTCCGGATGATACAAAACTGGTGATATCGTTCAAGGATAAGGGAGTGGGAATTCCCGATAGTATTCTGGAGAAAATTTTTGAGCCATTCATGTCGCACGGCAAACCAAATGGTGTTGGTCTAGGACTTCCTATAACAGAAAAAATTATCAAAGAACACGAAGGCAATATTCACATAGAGAGTGAGCTTGGTGAAGGAGCAACTGTGGTTATTGAATTGCCCATTGTGAAAGAATTCTGATCCGGACTGCGGGGCGTGAATTGCCCGAAAACCCGAAAATGCTTTATAATCTTATTACCATACTGGGACCCACCGCAAGCGGCAAGACCAGTCTTGCCGCGCGTTTATGTGCCAACTATGACGGCGAGGTCATTTCCTGCGATTCGCGACAGTTTTTTCGTCGAATGAATATCGGAACCGGCAAAGATTATGATGATTATATCGTCGATGGGAAGCGGATCACCGCGCACCTGATTGACTTTCTTGAGCCGGCCGATGACTACGATGTGTTTCACTTTCAAAAAGATTTTGCTGCTGCCTTCGAAGAAATAACCGGCAGGAACAAGCTGCCTTTTCTTGTTGGCGGAAGCGGCATGTATTTGTCCTCAGTGCTCCAAAGCTATCGGTTTGTGCCTGCCGATTTTGACGGGGAAAGAGCGAAAGAACTGGCCCTTCTTGATGAAGACCAGCTTCGGGCCATGCTGTTACATCTGTCGGCATCCTTGCACAATACAACAGATCTCATAGAAAAGGAACGTATAATTAAGGCCATTTTGGTTGCCGAAGAAAGTGCACGTTTGACCCCGGGGAAGCAAAGCGCTGATTTCGAACCCCTGATCCTCGGAGTTTTCCCCGACAGGGCCACGGTCAAAGAGAGAATTTCAAACAGACTTGAAAAGCGTTTTTCCGAGGGAATGATAGAAGAAGTTGAGGGCTTGCTTAACGAGGGTATATCTCCTGAACGGCTCAAATTCTTTGGGCTGGAATATAAGTTTATCACCATGTATTTGGGCAACGAACTGACACTGAATGAAATGAAAGAAAAACTGCGCTATGCCATCTTTGATTTCGCGAAACGGCAAATGACCTGGTTCAGGCGGATGGAGAAACAGGGCGTGCGGATCAATCATTTGGCAGAGCCGTTTTATGAAAACGCCGTTGCCCTGATTGGGGAGAAGTGGGCCGGTGTTGAATAACTCTGAAGAGCAAAAACTGATTGCCCGTTATTTGCATAAATACCAATGGAAAGAATATGCGCCCGAATGTCTGGTCAATGGGGATATCGATACCGTTGTTGTTGTTCCGGCAATTGAAGAATTCAAGAACACACAGAAACTGCTTCTATCCCTTTCTCGCAACCACACTGAGCACCTGGCTCATACCCTGTTTCTTATTGTTGTCAATAACAGCCACGCAGCACCGGATGAGGTGAAAAGCGATAATCACCTGCTGCTTAACTGGCTTACAGAGATGCACGAGCCGGATGTACAGAAGGCGTTCTTTGGAAACGGCACCGTGCTAAATCTTGGTTTTATTAACGCAAGTTCTCCCGGCTATGATTTCCCGATGGATATTGCCGGTGTCGGGCTTGCCCGAAAAATTGGGATGGATTCGGCATTACTTTTATTCAACCCTGACGCCGCACACAAAACAATTGTATGTCTGGATGCAGATTGCACCGTGAGTCAAAATTATATTGCAACAATACGGACTGTTATGCAGACCGGAAGCATACAGGCAGCAGTGATACAATATGAACATTTGGTTGCAGAGACTGCACCCGAGTTCAGAGACGCCATCGTGTGCTATGAGCTATTCCTCCGGCATTATACGCTGGGACTTATCTATGCCGGTTCACTCTTTGCGTTTCACAGCATAGGCAGTGCAATGCTGTGCGATGTTGAAACCTATTGCAAGTGCGAAGGAATGAACAAGAAAAAAGCAGGTGAAGATTTTTACTTTCTGGAGAAAATTGCAAAACAGAAAAATATCCACACCATAAACGCTGCCCGTGTGTTCCCGTCCTCGCGGCCCTCCTGGCGCGTTCCGTTTGGAACGGGGCAACGTGTGAATCGGTTCATTGACGGACAGCAGGATGAATATCTTGTGTACAGTCCGGAGTCGTTTGAAGTGTTGAAACAATGGCTGGTGCTCATGAAGGAAAGTTCTTTTGCCTGCGAAGTGCTTATGGAGAAAGCCGGGCAAATCAGCACGGCATTGGCGGACTTTTTGGCGGCACAGCATTTTGAGAACTTCTGGCGGAAGGCTCAAAAACTGCCGGCAAAGCAATTCAGCGCGCAAACACGTTTTTGGTTCGATGGGTTCAGGACGTTGAAACTGCTGCATTTTCTGCGTGATAACGGTTATCCGCTGCAACCGATGTTTCAGGCAATTCCCGTGTTGTTGCAGAATATTGTTTCCGGAAGCACAATTTCCTCTGCCAGAGGGATCAACCAGAAGTCATCAACCGGAGAAGGTGCCTGGCAGGAACACAAATTTGCACCAAGTGCAACAATCCCCTCATTTGACGTGCAATGCAGGCTGCTGGAAGAAGTGCGGAATGTTTCCCGTAACTTCGCCCCCGATAAAATAGATTAATTTTTTGCATCTTCTTATATTGCATAGAAAGAATAGAATTTTATGGACCCTCTCAATATTATTGTTGCTCTTAATATTATCGCAATCTTCGGCGCAAATATTGGTGCTGCCAAAAAAGGTGTCCGCTCTCATATCGGAGAAACCCGGGAGAGACCCAAGGGCTTTTTCCAAACGGTTCCACCCTTGCTTGCCACACTTCTGCTTGTTATGCTCATTATTGCCGTGTTTCAGGTAGGGACGCTCACAGACTATGCCAAATGGCATCCATACAGGCTCGCAGGGCTGATTGTTTACCTCATTTCGTCCTGGACTCAGGTAGCACTTTATAAACAACTTGGCGACAACTATTCGCAGGATATAGTGATCTTCAAAAAGCATAAACTGGTACAGGAAGGAATTTACAAATACATCCGGCACCCGTATTATCTGTTCCAAATACTTTCGGATCTGGGTGCTGCGGCTGCTACGCTTTCTTTTCTAGTGTTGCCGTTGGCACTCATTGAAATACCTATCCTGATAAAACGTGCCCTCATCGAGGAAGGGTTGTTGAAGAAACACTTTCCGGAGCAGTTCAAACAATACAGGGAAAAAGCCGGGTTCTTTCTCCCTTTCATAGGATGATACCGGTAATTGGAACTGGTATGAGACCTGTAACTGCTTTCCACAATCGGTACTCCAAAGCAAACAACAGCTTCACGGAGCTGTTTTTTATAATGGCAAAAAAGCGTTCAGTGGTTTTGTTTTTTTTGTTGCTCCTGTCAGTCTGTTCCTATGCACAGGAAAAGCAAAAAATCACCTTCAAGGGAAGTGATTTCGATATAACCGCACTGCAAAGAGGCGGTCAAACTTTCCTTTCTGTACCGGATTTTGCCGTGAAACTGCACTTCCAGTATTTCAGGAACACCGATAAAAACAAAATTGAACTCCGGTTTCCCAAGGCATCGTTGATCATCACGGCCAATAATCCTTTTGTGGTCTTCCGCTCGAAAGAGGATGGCTCCGTTACCACATCGCAAATATTTCCACAGGCGACATTCAGTAATGGTGAAGTATTTATCCAATTGGAGTGTTTTGCTAAACTAATGGAGAAGCACTTTGCTGTAGCGTTCTCATGGAAGAACAAACTGACGGATGTTAAAGAGCCCGAGACGGCAGACGCTCCTGTGGATGAGGTCCTTGCGGCAACAAACTCCACCTTTTCCTATACGGTTAATGAAAAAGCCAATGGAACACTGATATCCTTCAAAGGAAAGCAAAAGATTAAGAAATACACTGCGGATTACGAGGACGGAACCATAACGGTGCAGTTTGCCAAGACCAAACTTGTGGGAACACCAAAATCGTTTACTTCGAGAAAAGGACTGGTTCGCTCGGTTGATTGGAACCAGGAAAAAGATAATACTGTTGTTACCTTAAAAGTATCCGGAGATTACAGTTCATTCGAACTGATATTGGATGATCCGAACACGCTTTTGCTGACGGTGCATAACCAGAAATTTGCCCAGAAAACCAAGACTTCCGACCCGGCCAAGCAAAAATGGAAATTTGATGTTATTGTCCTGGATGCAGGCCACGGCGGAAAAGACTATGGCGCTATTGGCATCCACAACACGGTGGAAAAAGTTATAAATCTGGGTGTGGCCCTTAAGCTGGGTAAGCTGATACAGAAGAACATGAAAGACGTGAAAGTGGTTTATACCAGGAAAGATGATACTTTCATCGAACTGTATAAGCGTGGAAAGTTTGCCAATGAGGCCAACGGGAAATTGTTCATCTCGATCCACTGTAATTCGGTTCAGGCAAAGATAAGCGCACCCAATGGTTATGAAATATATCTGTTGCGCCCCGGCCGCACTACAGAGGCCATCAACATTGCGGAACGGGAGAACAGCGTTATAAATTATGAGGATAACCCGTCACGGTATGGCAAGCTGACCGATGAGAATTTTATTCTGGTGAGCATGGCGCACTCGTCGTATATGCGTTACTCCGAAAAATTCGCGGAGATATTGAACAGTCATTTGAGCTCCGGTACCGATATCGCATCGCGCGGAATTAAGCAGGCGGGCTTTTATGTGCTGGTTGGCGCCGCAATGCCCAGTATTTTGTTTGAGACCGGTTATGTGACCAACGAAAGCGATTCAAATTATATGAAGAGCGAGAACGGGCAGCAGGAAATCGCAAATTCGATCTTCCAGGCGATCAAGTCATTTAAAGGATATTACGGCAAGGAGATAGAGGCCGAATAATGCCACCAGGCTTGAATATGGCAAAAGGGCATTGTTTTTGGGTGCGGAATAGACAGCATGCGATGTTTGCCCTGCACCGGATATTTAGTACATTTTGAAATGAATAAAACAGGAATTATATGACCAAGGCTCAGATTTGGATTGCCGCATTTGTCGGACTGTTTATAGTATTATTTGGTATACAACGTTTAACCACCTCGGATGAAACGGCGCAAGGGTCAGATTCAGCCTCCATGCAGGCCGGATCGGGGCAGGGAATTGACCCCAAGATAGCAGTGCAGCAGTTTAGCTGCGTAACCTGCCATGGCCCGGATCTCAAAGGCAGCGGCAGCGGCCCGGCATTGACAGGGCTGGCAGCCTACTATACTCCTGAAAAATTATTGGCATTCCTCCGCAATCCAAATGCGTACCAAAGCGAGCCGCGTCATCAGGAACGGACAGGGAAATATCCCTCACCGATGCCATCCTATAACAACAAAGATGAAAAAGACCTGACAAAGCTGGCAGCGTATTTACTGACGCTGTGAGTTTTTTGCTTTTTGCTATGCTGGGTAGTGCTGCTTCTTATTATGAGTTCTTCAGAACTTCAAGTGCAGAAGTTCCATACCTGGCATAGAAACATTGGTTGCCCTCGAATTCAATACTCAATAGTATATTGTCTCAGGGCAATGTTGGCATTGCCTAAGTTGTCCTTATTTGATAATGGCCGCCTCTAAAATAATCTGTAATATCAACTTTCTCTCCCACCCAAACCTCACACTATCCCATTACATTTACACTAATCGGAAAATGTCTCATGCCGCGTTAATGGTTAGCGTTTCCGGTATTCGCGGCATCAACGGTGATCGTCCCGGCCCTAAAACTGTTGTTGAATTCCCTTCAGCCAACGTTCATTTCATCGACCGGTTGGGTCTGGCTATGCAACAGCGGGTATATTCCACAAGCGAGTCAAAACTATACCATATTTTACATGGTATTTCAACCAGACCACAGCGAAAGTCCATGGGGTCAGTTTTTTTCACCGGACATCAGAATAAAGGCCAATATTGGAGGTTTGCGGGTTTTGAATGATTTTTTTAGCATTGATTAGTGGAATTAATGCAGGTATCTTAATGTTCTTATAAGAAAAACGATTTTTTGTGATTTAGAACAAGGCATAATGAATAAAAAAAACACCTCTACTGTAACAGATGAAAGCAACAGGAGGTCCCGTATAGTTGAAGTTTCTGCCATTTTCTCAATTGTGGCAGGGTTCGGCGTCATTGTCGGTTGGCTGGCCGATATTAATGCCCTGAAAAGCATTTTTCCAAATTACACCCCGATGAGCGTAAATACAGCCTTGTGTTTTTGCCTTGTCGGGGCTGTTATGCTGCTGCTGCATCCCAAATATGAAAAGAAATATGCCCGCCGGGGCTCACTCTGGCTTTTGGCAATTGTTCTGACTATTGGTTTACTGACTCTGGCAGAGCACGTTTTACGCTTGGATTTTGGAATTGATCAGGTTCTCCTGACCCAGCGTGATCCGTCTGGCTCGCTTCTGCCAGGCCGGATGGCACTTAATACGGCAATCTGTTTTATACTCATTTCCGGTTCGCTCTTGCTTTTCATCATCAAAGGCGAAAAGTATTTGTTTATCTCGAAAGTGATGAATTTGCTGGTTTTGGTGATTGTATCGGTTGCAATTTTCGGCTACATCACAAATGATTCATTCTATTACGTAGATATGGATTTCATACCACTTGCACTTCCTACTTCGTTCACTTTCATAATCGTAGGTATGGGAATTCACTATTTGCTCCCGAACAAATACAGAAGAAGAACCAAAGTCGAAAAACAGATAATAACCTGGTTCGTTGTTGCCACTCTGATAATCATCACCATCGGGGTGATTTCGGTAAAAAGCACTCAAAAGCTGCAGGAAGCTTCAAATCAGGTGAACCATACACAAGTGGTTATGCTTAAAACGGAAGAAATTGTTACCTCATTGAAAGAGATGGAAGCCGCAGTACGTGGTTATGCTCTAACCGGTGACACAGCCTATCTCGAAGTGTTTGGAAATGCCAATAGCTCACTGCCCTTAGCTTTACAGGATATTCGTAAACTGACATCAGGCAATCCGGAGCAGAGTGGTTATATCCTCACGCTCTCTAACCTCGTCGCGGGGAAAACCCGAATTGACAGTAATACCATTGAATTGCGAAAAGGCAAAGGACTTCAGGCGGTAGCCAGCCGGGCGGCAATTGGAGCGGGGGATAAAGCGATGAAAGAAATTAAAAGTGTAATTGCCCGGATGAAAGATGCAGATGCAAGATTATTAAATGAACGTACACGGAAAGAAAGCGATCAGGCTAAAAGCACGAGAACGGTTATACTGCTGTTTATCTTTATCCGGGTGGGGCTTGTGTTTGCAATTTATTCGCTGATTGCCCGTGATATAACAGGACGCAGGCGGGCTGAAGAGAACTTAAAAACGCTTAATGAGGAACTTGAACAAAAAGTCAAGGACCGGACTGCGGAACTTACCGTTAGTGAACAGCGATTCCGGAAAATCTTTGAATCGGCCCCTATCGGCATCGCGCTGATTGATCTGGACCAGCGCTATATCCGGGTAAATAAAATGCTGGTTGATGGTTTCGGGTATTCGGAAGAAGAATTTCTTGCAACTTCATTTCATAGTATTACTCACCCAGATGACATTGGCAGGAATGAGCAAAATATCCGGAAATTACTGAAAAACGAGATCCCCTATTATGCCATGAATAAACGCTATATTGGCAAAGAGGGAAACATAATCTGGGCTACTTTAACGGGCACTTTATTGCGTGATTCTGACGGCACCCCCCTCTACTATCTCTCTATGGTTGAAAATATCACCGAGCGGCATTATATAGAGGAAGAGTTACACCGGTCGCACCAAATTCTCCAATTCGTGTTTGACAATATTCCAGTAGGCGTTTTCTGGAAGGACCGGGAACTCCGCTATCTTGGCTGCAATCGGGAGATTTCTCGCAACTTCGGTTTGGCAGGTACCGAAGAAATTATCGGAAAAACAGACGGGGACCTGCCCTGGAATTCTCTTTCTGAACGTTACCGGCTTGAAGAATTGCAGGTTATGGAGACTGAAATTCCCATGCTTCATCATGAAGAGAAAATCGTTTTCCCCGATGGGCATTATCAATGGGTACGCACAAGCAAAATACCTTTAAAAGAAAAGAACGGGAGCGTTCTGGGTATTCTTGGAACCTATGAGGATATTACTGCAAGAAAAGAGAACGAGGAGAAAGCCTGGAAACTGAATGAGGAATTAAAGGATCTGAACGCATCTAAGGATAAATTCTATTCAATTATAGCGCATGATTTGCGGAATCCGTTTGCAGTGCTTTTGGGCCTGTCTGAAATCTTAATTGAAGACGTTGATACCTTAACTACCGCGGAGATAAAAGATTTTAGCATCGAGTTGAATTCATCTTTGAAAGGCCAATATCAGTTGTTGACCGACCTGTTGGAATGGTCAAGGCTGCAGTCCAGGAACTTTACTTTGGCTTTGGAAACCTTTCCGCTGCGAAAGTTATCGACAGAGGTGATTGAATTGTTGGGATTAATGTCCAAACAAAAGGGAATTGTGCTGCACAACGCCATTGAATCCGACATCAGGGTTTGTGCAGATACAAATATGGTGAAGCTGGTTCTGCGGAATCTCATTTCGAACAGTATTAAATTCAGCTATACAAATGGGGTGATTGATGTTTCGGCGAGCAAACGCGATGGCGTGGTTGCCGTAACAGTGTCGGATAATGGTACCGGCATTCCAAAAGAAAAGGCCAGTAAATTATTTGGTGAGGATATTCTTTATTCGACAGAAGGCACTGCAAAAGAAAAAGGAACAGGATTAGGTCTGTTGTTATGCAAAGAAATTGTTGAAAAGCTTGGCGGTGATATTTGGGCCGAAAGTGAAGAAGGTGTTGGAAGTAAATTCAACTTCACTTTGCCGCTTGTCTAAGGGCATCTTTCCCCGTCAAAGCCAAAGCTAATATACTTTTTAAAGGGCTGTTTTAAAAGAAAAGGTACACGGTTCGCCGGAGGTGAAACACGGATCGAAACGGATTTTCGCGGATCGAAGGGATAAGGTCGCGGAATTGGTATCCCTGGTTTTTCTTTTATTACAGCTTCGGATAGCCGGGGAACGTCCGTGTATACCTGATAACTTTAGCAGTCATTCATTACCTTCCATAACGCAAATTTCCTTAAATTTAGGTATTACTTTTATAATACTGAAAGCGCAATTATGCCCACTCTAATGGTTAGTATCTCCGGCATTCGTGGCATCGTCGGTGACGGTCTCGACCCCAAAACTATTGTTGAATTTGCATCAGCCTATGCTGATTTCATCGGCTCCGGCACCATCATCGTCGGCAGGGATTCCAGAATAACCGGGGAGATGGTTAAAAGCCTGCTTACCGGGACACTGACGGCAAAAGGTCTCGATGTGGTTGATATTGGCATTTGCCCCACTCCAACGGTGCAACTCACGGTAAAAAACAAAAAAGCCGCCGGCGGCATTGCCATCTCCGCAAGCCATAATCCCAATCAGTGGAACGCACTTAAACTGCTTAACGGAACTGGGCAGTTCATGACCCCCGAAGAACATGCACAGCTTAAGCAACGGCTGCAATCGGATGTCTATTCCTATAAACCGTGGGATAAGATTGGGAAAGCGACTTCATATCCCCAGGCAATTGATGAGCATATTGCCGCAGTGAAGAAAATAAAATGCATCGATATTGAAGCCATCAGGAAGCGAAAATTCCGGGTTTTGGTTGACTGCGTGAACGGCGCCGGCTATGAAGTGATACCCCGTCTGCTGGAGGATTTTGGCTGCGAAGTGATCAAAATGTATTGTGATGACTCGGGAATATTCCCGCGACTCCCGGAACCGCTTCCGGAAAACCTGGTTGAAACTTTAGAGCGGGTTCGTGTGTCTAATGTGGATATAGGCATTGTTGTGGATCCGGACGTTGACCGCCTGGTGCTTATCACCGAAAAAGGTGAGCCGTTCATTGAAGAAAACACCATAACCCAGGCAGTTCAGTTCTATCTGTCCAAGGTTCCCGGTGCTGCGGTTGTTAACCTCTCCACAACGCGTGCAGTGCACGATGTGGCCGAAGCAAACGGCTGCCAGTCATACCGTTCAGCGGTTGGCGAGGCAAACGTCGTAAAGCGTATGAAGGAAGTTGATGCAGTAATTGGAGGCGAGGGAAGCGGCGGAGTGATATTGCCGGAAGTGCATTATGGCCGGGATGCACTGATTGGCATCGTGCTCACCTTGCAGCATTTGCTGGAGTTTGGCGGCACGATGTCTGAGATGAAAGCCGCACTGCCGCAATATGCAATTGCGAAGCGGAAAATTGAACTGGGCACCAAGAACCCTAAGGCTATTTTTGCAATGCTGAAGGAAAAGAGTCCCGACGCGTTGATTGATGAAGAAGACGGCTTGCGGCTTGATTTCAAAGACTATTGGGTGCACTGCCGTGCATCAAACACGGAGCCGATCATCCGGGCCATTTGCGAGGCCAGGGATCAGGAGTCGGCAGACCGGATAGCGGATGAGTATAAAGCACTGATTGTTGGTGCGTAACTCGAGGGTGTCAGCTTAGCAGCGAAATTATTGAGCAGAACCCCTCACCTCTAAATCTCCTGTTTCGAAGGAGCAATGGTGTCAACTTAACACGCGTCTGAGGGCGTGTTAAGTTGACACCCATGCGCTAAAGCGTGATGCAAATGACGACATTGGATAAAGTCAATTACTTATCAAGCGGTTTTGGATATAATAAATTCAACGACGTGGGTCTGCCAATGACCATTGCAGTGTTTTAAAACGTGAGGTGATATTCCGTTTTGCTCTTGATTATTATGCATTCTCTTTGTAAACTTAAACGAACCATTTAGAAAAGTTGTATGAAAAAATTGCTGATGCTTGTTGTGTTTTTTTCCTGCGTGGGTTTCGCGCAATTCAAGGATGAAACCGTGCTCAAACCGAGCATTGTGGACGGTATGGTAGACCGTTCACCCAATTTCATTCTGGGATTTTTTGATGCCAGCAAATTCTCAATGCACCACACCTACTCCATGTCCTATATGTCAGGCGGGGGAGATGCACTGGCGCTTGGCGTTTATACCAATTCCATGATGTATAAATTCGCCGATAATCTGAACGTGCAGGTCGACGCCAGCCTGGTTCATACACCTTATAGCACTTTCGGTACTCAGGCACAAAACAACATTAACGGGATCTATCTGAGCAGAGCCTCTCTGAACTATACACCATTCAAAGATTTTCATGTCAGTCTGTTATACCAGAAAGTGCCCCAGACCGGGATGTTCGGGTATGGCTATGACGGATTTGGGCGCAGCATGTTTGGCGGCAGTTCCTTCTATGATTTCATGGGTAATCCCTGAACATAGATGGATGATCTCTGGAGCTTCCTTTCAAACCGGTTTAACCTCAGCAAAGATAAAGCCCTGAATATTGCCATCGGCGGTGTTGGTCTGCTGATACTTGTGCTCATTTATGGCATTTTTTCCTCCCTGCAGGCCTCTTCCAGGCGAGAAATGACTGCAAAACAACCGTTGCAAAGGGTTTCAGGCACCATGGAAGTCCTCAATGGTTCCGGGAAAAGCGGTTTTAATGATGTGTTAGTCGATTATATGCGCAAACAGGGCCTGGATGTTGTCCATTCCGCAAATTATCATGCCACGAACGTTCCCTCAACAATAATTATCATTCGTAACGGAAATCCGGCTCCGGCTTATTATATTGCAGGGTTACTTTCTATCGATTCCTCGCGAGTTGTCCGGATCCTGAACAAGGATTGCCTGGTCGATGCAACAGTGATTGTCGGGAAAGATATTTCATCCAAAAAATTTTAACGAAAGATTAAAATTGGCTTTAGCAAAACAAACAAAACTTACCAAACGGGTAGCAGAATTAATTTTTGAAAAAAAAGGCTCTGACGTTAAACTACTGGAGCTTACCCCGGTCACTACCATCACCGATTATTTCATCGTATGTTCAGCGGATTCAGACACACAGGTACAGGCAATTGCCGATCATGTGGAACGCGGGCTGCGCGATGACGGAGTGAAACTCTACCACAAAGAAGGCTATCGCTCCCTGAACTGGGTTCTCCTCGATTATATCGATTTCGTGGTTCACATATTCAAGACTGAAACACGTTCCTATTATAATCTTGAGAAGCTTTGGGGCGATGCTCCGGTGCGCACACTAAAAGACAAATTACAAGACGCTTAATCCCCCGATTTTTTATTATGAGCTTACGACATTATCTGCACGACCTTATTGTGCCCGCGCTTAAATCATGCACGGCCTATGACAATGACCCGATCCAATTTGATATTCCGCAGCAAATTACACACGGTGATTTTTCCACCAATATTGCTTTGCTGCTGGCCAAGAAGGCCAAAACCAATCCGCGTGCGCTGGCACAAAGTATTGTTGATGCTTTAGCATTGGACACTGCCGTGCTGCAGAAGGTGGAAATTGCGGGACCGGGATTCATTAATTTCTTTTTCAAACCTGAGTTCCTCGGTGAAAGCATTCTTGCTGTTTTGCAGGATGGCTCGTTCTTTGGCAAGTCCGAAAAGCACAAAGGCGAACGTGCAAACGTTGAGTTTGTGTCCGCAAATCCAACGGGTCCCCTGACTGTTGGCCACGGCAGAAATTCTGTGTTCGGCGATACAGTCGCTTCGCTGCTCGAAGCAGTGGGTTATGATGTTGACCGGGAATACTATTTTAACAACGCCGGCAGGCAAATGCGCGTTCTGGGTGACTCCACCCGCCTTCGCTATCTGCAGCTTCTGGGACAAACCGTTGAATTTCCCGAGACCTATTATCAGGGCGGCTATATTTCAGAGATTGCGCAAACGCTGGTTGATGAATTTGGCAGCACACTGACCGAAGAGCCGGCCGAAGGCAAATTCAAAGATCAAGCTGAGAAACAAATTTTTGATGACATCAAACGTACGCTCAAACGGCTCGGTATTGAACATAAAAACTTTTTTAACGAGAATTCCCTCTATGAAGAGGGGAAGATAAAAGGATTGCTTGAGCACTTCAAGACTGAGGGCCTGAGCTATGAAAAAGACGGCGCAGTGTGGCTGAAGCTTTCCGAACTGGGAAATGACCACGACCGGGTGATTGTGAAATCAACGGGCGAGCCAACCTACCGTTTGCCGGATATTGCCTATCACGTGACCAAATTTGAGCGCGGCTATGACCTCATAGTCGATATATTCGGATCCGACCATAAGGATGCCTATCCCGATGTTATTGCCGCCCTGAAGTCCCTGGGCTATCCAGTGGACAAAATTCAGGTGCTTATCCATCAGTTTGTAACCATCATCATGAACGGTGAAGTGGTGAAGATGTCAACCCGGAAGGCGAACTATGTTACGCTGGACGAATTGGTTGATGAAGTGGGCACCGACGTGACGCGCTATTTTTTCAACATGCGTTCCATTTCATCTCACATGAATTTTGACCTGGATCTGGCCAAAAAGCAGTCCGATGAAAACCCCGTTTTCTATTTGCAATATGCTCATGCTCGCATTTGCTCCATTATCCGGGTAACACAGGAGGCTGGTTTGCAGGCCGAAAGCGAAGACCTTCATCTGTTGGTTTCACCCGAAGAGCAGGCGCTGATCAAAAAAATATTACTGTTCCCCGACATTGTTCTGCAATCGGCAGAGAGTTTTGAGACACATAAGATAACCGGCTATCTGCAGGAACTTGCAGAAGCCTTCCACAAATTCTACACGTTCTGCAGAATACTGGGCACCGAACAGAAGCTGGCGCAGGCGCGGCTCTCGCTGGCGCTGGCCTGCAAAACCGTGATCAGAAACGGACTATCGCTGCTCGGCGTTTCGGCACCGGATAAGATGTAATACACATGCCGGCCCGACGGGCGCTATACATATATCGAACCTATGAGTCTCCGGGTCAGTAATGGCATGTTCAATATTCGGAGTTCCATTGGAACGGTATGTATATAGAGAGATAGGTGTGATTGGTATCTGAGCTCTGTAGGTGCGATATGTATTCCAGGCATGTTATATGGTATTATAATGTTTGGATGACAGGTTATTTGTTCTGCACATTTCGCTCCTGGGAGCGTCGGGTTGTGGGTGTGACGCGTTGTGTTATTTTTATACCGGCCTTGTGAGCCTCCTGATTTCCCGGCTATAATGCCTTGGTTAATAAGCACTCATTAACCGTAGATAATTTTTCTTACAGCTTATTTAAAACACAAAAGGCCGTCCCGGTTAACCGGGACGGCCTTTTGCTTAAGCCTTGTGATACTCTTTTGAGAATATTACTTGAGGAGGATCATTCTCTTGGTCTCTGAGAAATTTCCAGAAGTTAATTTGTAGAAGTAAACACCGCTGCTCATGTGAATGCCTTCAGACGTGAAATTCACCACGTGTGAACCTGCTGTCTGATATTCATTGACCAGTGTGGTAACTTCAGTTCCAAGGGCGTTATAAACGCGTATTGTAACCTTTGCATCTGCAGGAATGTAATACGAAATAACGGTACTTGGGTTGAACGGATTCGGATAATTCTGTGAAAGAACGAAAGTATTTGGATTGCCCAATACTGATGCTGTCTCAGGGCCGTATTTAAATGTACCGTCATTGTCGACAATTTTCAGTTTGTATGAATATTTGCCTGCTACAACGGTGCGATCTGAAAATGAATATGTCTTTGGCGAATTGCTGTTGCCAGAGCCTTTGACAAATCCGACTTCCTGCCACGTAGTCTTATTTACATCCGAGGTCCGAAGAATTTTGAAACCATTAGTGTTTATTTCGGTTGCCGTTGTCCATGAGAGTATGATTGCTTTACCGGCAACAGAGCTGCTAAATGATGTCAATTCAACAGGAAGAAGTTCAGAGCCGCTGCCCATTGCAAATTCGCTGAATCCATTGGTAATTAATTCCGAAGTAAAATAATCGTCACTCTGATCGCCATCGGTTCCATTCCGGTGGTAAGTTAAAAATCCCATATCAGAAAAGTTACCGTGTCCTGGGTTGCTGCGTTTATATAACTTAACGGTATTATTATTTCCTTCTGCAAGCTCAGAAATTCCACCCATATCGGATACATTAAAATCAAGTGTATAACCACTGGTCTTATCAAAAACAAGGTTCTGGTCCGGTTCAATAACCCACCCGAATTTACTTACATTTCCTGAAATTCCATTGGCAGAAGCCGGGGCATCATCAAACTTGCTTACGTTGATATTGCCGCCGTTTGAAACCGAATTGAATTTCACATCTTTAAGTCCGGTTGCATTTCCAACTGGAGTGGTTACCCCATTACCGGAAGGAACATTGGCGGGCTGAACGTGATTTGGTGTTCTCATCGTTACAACGCTGGAATTATCGCTGGTGCTTGTCGCCGAGAATGCACGTACACGGAAAGAATAGCTTGTGTTCGCAGCTAATCCGGTAATGGCTTTCGAAGTGCCATTAACTGTTAGATCGGAATAGCCTGAAACAAAACTTGGAGCTCCTGCGGTTACCTGAATGTTATCCAGGTAGAAGCGATTGCTGGCTGACACAACAGCGCTGATTTTAAGCTTTGAGGTCGCACTGCCACCGGTTATGCTTACAGTTTTTGTGGTCATGGTGCCGTTTGCGGTTAACGTTGAACCAACTGGGCTAAACGACGTTCCTCCATCTGTGCTGAGTGACACTTGAACAGTATTGCCAGCATCAGTGCCATATAGCTGCAGATCGAAGTTTAAAGTTGCATTTCCGCTGTTTCCCGATAAGTCGACTGATGGCGTTATAATATAACCCATTGCGGAACTTGTCCCTAATTTGATTGCGCCGCCTGCTGAATAAATGGCAGCGCCTGACCAACCGGTGGTTTGCATATAGGTGTCAAGAGATGTGGCTAAATTGGTGGAAGATGCAGACCCGATTGAACCGGTCGTCATACCTGCAAAGTTTTCAGAAACCGGTGTAGAGGCAGTGCTAAATGCAGGCAGTGTGGAAACATCAAGGCGGTAGCTTGCTGCACCGTCAGTAGCAGACCAGTTCGCAGTGAACCCGGTTGTAGTGAAGTCTGAAGCGTAAACGGTCGCCGGTGCATTAAGTGCGCTTGTGGTGAAACTGACTTCGCTGCCGTAACCAGTTCCCACGGCGTTTGTAGCATAGGCTCTTACATAGTAAAGAACGTTAGGCGAAAGTCCGGTTATAGAGCTGGAATAAGATCCTAAGCCGGTGCCATCGGTTGTTTTTGTGGTCAGATCGACAACCGGAGCTGTTGATGTACTCCATACAACACCACGCGCAGTAACTGCTGCAGAAGCTGTTCCGCCGCCGTCAGATGTCACTTCACCACCGCTTGTTGCGGTTGCCTGGGTTGTGCCGGATATTGCTGTGGTGGTAACCACGGGAATTGTTTCGGTTACCGCTGTAATAGTCAGTGTGTTACTCGTAACGGGTGCAGCACTTGTTAATTCCGCACCAGCAATGGTTACAGAAAAATTCGTAATGTTGGCGTCAAAATCGGTACCATTGAAGCTTAATGAAAGTGTGGCACTTGTTGAAGAAACGAAGGTCGCACCATTAACTGTAAGACCTGAAGGTGCGTTGTTCAATGTAAAATTCCCGGCGGACAGGGTGCCATCGGTGAAGCTTACATTGGCCAGGGAGAGACCTATTTGTGCTGAATTTAGGTTTCCTTCGGTTAATCCTGCATGCGAGATGACTAATGTAGGTGTTGATGGGGCGGAAAAAGAAAAGGCAGAGCCGACCGCAGTGCTTCCATTATTAAGATACACCTGGACTGATATGCCATCACCGCCATCAACTGTTGAGGGAATAGCTATCGTAAATGTTGCAACACCCGAAGCATTGGTAGCAGTGGCAACATTTGTTGCTGATTGGTTGGCTGATACAGAAATTCCATTTACCGTGTAGGTTTCAGCCGATCCGGTATTTGTTACTGTTGCGCCTTCTTGAAATGTATAACCGGCTACCAGATTATTATACTGATCTTTCGCCGTCAGGGTAACGGTGCTCGTTGTGTTCAATGTGAGCGCGGGGGAAATTGTCGCTGTTGAATTAACTGTTGGTGCACCTGCATTTATTTGCTGAGTGACGCTTGCTGTGGTATAACCGGTTGCTTCAACTGTAACAGCTTTTGAGCCGGAAGTAGTTAAGAGTGAATTCCCATTAGTTGGCTTTAAAGTAAGTTGACCCGCTACAGTTATGTCATAATCTCCAGCGGCAAGCGCGGTTCCGCCAATTTTTACTGCAGTGATAGCGCCTCTCCAAGTAGCGTCTTCAGTAAAAGTGATATTAAAACTAGCATCAACGGTTGCGGAACCATTTGCTGTTAGAGATGGCGCCGTGAGGCTTGTTTGTGGTGCAGTGATGCTTATGTTATCAATGCCCAGTCCCTTGGCGTTAGTATTACCACCTGTTCCAGTATAACCCCAGCTCAAATAGTAATTTTCCCCGTTCGCCACAGAGATACCAGTAATGGAAACAGTTTTTGATGTCGTAAGTGGAGGATTACTAATTACAGTGTTGCTCCCATCCGCTGGGTAAGCCTGATCACCATCTGTTTGTGCACTCCAAGTTGACCCATTTGTTCCTGAGAAAAAATTAATAGTAAAAGCACGGGTACCCGAACGGTATTTTTCGATATCAAAGGAAATATTCAGGCTTGTAATGGTTGCGCCCGTATTGTTAACAAGTTTCACCATCAGAAACCGTGGGCTGGCATAACTCCCAGATGTTAAAAAGCCAACGGCGCGATCTGTAGATGAACCAGTAATTCCATTTGCCCAGTTTACAGTACCTCCTCCGGAGGATCCCGTTACAGCACCTGTTCCAGTAGTTCCATACGCAACAGTTGTTGCAGTTGTTGCTCCGGTATAAACGTTTGAAGAGTTTACTGCAAATCCAGAAGGTAATGTAGCAGTAGCAGTAGTTCCGATACCATCGAAATTCTGAGTGACGGCGGTACCGAAGGAGGTGATGGAAACCTGCGCCCAGCTAACCCCACTGAGCATGGCAATACTGAAAAAGATGAATAGTAGTTTTTTGTTCATAGAAGTTATCCTTTAGAATGTAATAAATTTCTCAATACACTGACTATGCTAAGATAAAAAAATGTTCCCCCGTTTCGGGAGGAGCACACATTACGTTTCTGTTAACAAATTACTGTTTACTGGTATAGTGTAAAGCCACCCTCTTCATATCAACTCTTATATCTGATATGAATGTATTCTAAACTGCAATTAACTTGGCCCGAATGGACAATATAATTGCGTTTATAAAACCATAGTATTTGGGATTCTGTATAACGGTTAGACAAAAAACCAGCGATTACTTTCGCTGGCAATCAGGTGTTAACCGGCAAACTTGGCGGGGAACTCTCTCTGCTCTCTGCTTTGTTGGGACTCGCCCGCGGGACTTTACCCGGGCGGAAATCAGCAACGGACTCGCATAAAATTGTATGAAAAATTATATTTGAGGCTATTACTGCAATTTGGATTACTTTACTGTTACAAGTATATAGAATATTGCACAAATAGTCAAGAAATAAAGCCATAAAATGAATTGCGATGTACTTGCCTTATTTGAGCAATAATGAACAACTGGCAATTGATAATATCCAAACTGGCAGCGTGAATGAAGAACAGGTTTTGGTAGATACAAATGAATGGTTTTCGGAATGACTATTGGCGGCCATGGATGCGCCTGAAAATAAACTAGTAGTTTATTCCGTTGTTTGTGTGTGGTGTAGAATACAAGAAGCCGCCCCAAAAGGTTCCTGAGACGGCTACTTCATACACTAATCTAACCTGCGATCAGAACTCTTCAAACAGATTACTTCAAAAGGATCATCCTTTTTGTTTGACTAAAATTTCCTGCCTCAAGCTTGTAATAATAAATTCCGCTGCTCATATGGAAGCTTGAAGCAGTGAAGTTGATTGCGTGTGTCCCGGCTGCCTGCACTTCATCAGCTACTTTTGCCACTTGTGCTCCCAGCGCATTAAAAATGGTGATTGTGACCTTCGATTCGGTGGGAATATAATAAGAGATAACTGTACCCGGATTGAATGGATTGGGATAGTTTTGTTCAACAATAAATTTTTCCGGTACACCCAGATCAACTTCAATTTCCGGCGTTGTCTTTGAGGTACCATCGTTGTCAACTGATTTCAGTTTGTAATAATACTTTCCGGCCACTGTGGACTTATCAAGAAAAGAATACTCTTTTGGTGAATTGCTGGTGCCGGCGCCTTTGACAAATGCAATTTGTTTCCAGTTGTTTTTATCATTTGCCGACCTCAGAATATTGAAACCATAGTTGTTCACTTCGCTGGCGGTTTTCCAGATTAACTGAACGGCCATACCCTTAACCTGGGAGGAGAAGGAAGTCAGTTCAACCGGAAGGGGTGCATTTGTCGATGAAATTGAAACGGTTGTATTTGCCGTTGGGTTGACCGTTCCGGTGAAACCTGAGGCATTTGTGCTGTTGGCAAAACTTGTTCCATCACCATTGAATGATTCGAGTCTTTGAACGCCGGTTGCCAGAGCAGTTGGGATTAAAAAACCGTAGGTGCCGGCTGTTGTACTGTAACTGGCCGGATAGCTTGGCTCGGTTATGCCGTTGGATTCGCCGATATATCCGGCAAGCGGACTGCCTGTGCCGGTAGTGTTTCCATATGCAAAAACAAACTTACCCTGCACATTGGAAGATTGTAACGCGGTTCCAGTGAGAAGCGCCGCGCTGGATGCCAGGGCAAGACAGGTTATCGAAGCTCCTTGGGTTGCATTTATTACAACAGTATTTACTGTGTTAACTCTCAGGTAATATGTGAGTTTTATAGTGGCTGCTGCTGCAAAGGCAGCATTGGAGGATGGAAACAAGGCCACCCATAAAGTTTTTGTTGTTCCGCTTGCGGTAAACACGTTCGCGCTGTATGTGCCGCCTGCAACCGGAGTGGTGACGATGCCGGTTCCCGTGGTGCCGTCAAAAACAATATAAGTGCCAATTCCTGAGGAACTGCCTGCCACTCTGAAGTCATAGGAAGTTGCATTTGTTAAACCGCTCAAGGTAATTCGGGCAACTGCGGCAGTTCTTGCACCAGAAGTGTTGCATCCCAAATACTGGGTCACGATATTTTCTGTCACGGTTTGTGAAAAACTTGTGGTGGCAAGTAATACACAGGTAAGAATAAAAGTAAATAGTTTACTCATCAGTTTTCTCTTTCTTTAGTTGTTTGCAATTATCTTGGCTCCAGTAAGAGTGCTCAAAATTTTTTAACGTAACTTTTCAAGGTTATAGTGATGAGACAATTGAAGACAGCAATTCCAGGATATATATGTATATCCCTTCAGGTTGAGGAAGTTCTGGGCGTCAGTTATGACAGGGCTTCATTGCTTTCTGCAAGAATGATCTCGTTATCAGAATAGTCTGTAACGGAAAATATTAGTCTCTCTGTGGCCATTATACAAAATATTGTAAAATGAGTCAAGTGGTTTTGCGGGGTATTTTGAATATGAGATGAGCATCACACGCTAATACAGTCAGCAGATGGGGAGTAAAATGTTCGGGGTTTTGCCTTGCCGGGTAATGCCTGATCCAAATAAAAAAAAGCCCCGATTTTGCAACCGGGGCTATAATTCAAGTGAGAATGAGGGCTAATTTACATACTTACTGAAAGGTTCAATTTCTCAAGTTTTTCGCCGCCGTTGGAATAGTTGTCAAGCAGGTTGAATGACTTTCTTCCCATGCGCTGTTTTCTGTTCTCCACCGCGCGTGGGTGATAGAATGGCTGACTGGCCGGAGCTACTGCCGCTGCAACACGCAGATCGGACTGCTGATTGTTAACCACCTGAAATCTCTCGCGCTGTTTGATGGCCTGAATCCGTTCAAGATCCTGATGTTGTCTCTGGCGTTGCTGAAGCTGATAAATCTGTTCCTGATAAGGGATCTGCGGAGCAACCGGGGCAGGGTGATATTCCTGCTCGGCAACTGCAGCGCGTTCGTTTTTCTCCGATGCCGCGCGTTCGCTCTTTTTAATTTTATATAATGAATATGAAACCGTCAGGGCAACCACAGTAAATACCGTGAATACGAGTAATGCTGTTTCAATGATCGGTAAAAGTTCCATAATGTGTTTGTTCTGTTTTGTATTTAATAATTACTTATAACTAAATAAGCAATACTCGTGCCAATTACAGTCGTTCGATTTTCCCAAAAATTTAAGCTTATTTAACATGTTGGCCCTTCGCAAAAGTCTCAATATGGGGCAGTAGTGTCAAAAATGAAACAGTATTTGCTTTCCCCATGTCCTCTCTATGCGCTTTGCGTTTGGAACAATTTAAACGCAGAGTTCACAAAGAAGCCGCAGAGGCCGCAAAGTCAGTCAACTGCTAATGATGAAATTTTTTCTCCCCTGCGGTTATTTCCATATCGATAAAATCCTCTTTGAGCGGAATTGAACACGAATAGAGGGCGCTATAGGCGCAATAGGGGTTATAGGCCAGGTTAAAATCGATTGTATATTCAAACGTGGGATCAGGCGAGATGGTGAAATCGATATATCTGCCCACGCCATAAGTCTCTTTGCCGGTGGTCCTGTCGGTGAACCAGATACCATAATACTCCAGGCCTGTTCTCGTCCGGCTCTTGTAGACATTCACTTTGAAATTTTGGTCTTTATGCTTGAAGGAAAACCACCCGTAGCGCACGGCCAGACGTTTATCTCCTTTTGTGCCGAAGGTGGTTACTGTGTCCTGGCTGGCATATTTAATGAGCTTGCCTTTGAACACAAATCCGGGATCCACAGCGAAGTATTTCAGGGGTTCGAATTTGATGCTTGAATCCCGTTTGAAAGGGGAGCCGTCCTCTTTTTGGAAGGCCAGGTCCTTATCGGCCCGTTCCTTCATAACGTCCTGAATATATTTTTCTTCTTCCACAGTCAACGTCTTTTTGCAGCCGGAGGATATAACAGCCAAAACGGACAGCAGAAGAAAGATATAGAACGACTTATTGAGATTTTTTTTCATTTGCGCTGTTGTTAATTAATTACGGGTAAAAAGTTTATTCTGTGCAAAGTAAAATAAGCTTTGCGTCCTTAGCGCCTTCCTGGCGCTCTCTGCGTTTTAAAGGCCGGTATGAGTAAACGCAAAGTTCGACAAGATAAGCGCAGAGTCCGCTGAGTGAATTCATTAAGACTGAAAGGTATAGTTATGTTTTATTCTCCGCTATCCATTTTTTCCAAATGTCGGGCTGATAGCCTATCGTGACCTGTTTTCCAAAACGCACTATGGGTGTTTTGAAGAGAAGCGCATCAGCAAGCAATTCCGTTTCCGCATTGAACACCTTGAACTGAAGCTGCCGGGCGCGGAATTGTTTACCCTCCCGGTCAAGCAGCTCGTCAATGGGTATCTTCGACGAAATGGATTCGAATTCGCCTGGTGAAATGCCTTTTTCGTTCAAATCCCTGAAGTGAAATTTAACGTTCCGTTCCTGGAAAAACCGCTGAGCTTTTCTTGTATCGCTGCACTTGGGAGTGCCAAAAATCTGAAACTCGGGCATAGGGTGTTAGTTCTCCATAGATAAAAATATGTTCGTTTACAAAGAATTTTCATACAAAGGGCGAATAAGCGTTTCTCTGCGAACTTTGCGCTTCTCTTGGCGGACTCTGCGTTTAATTCCCGTGTTGGAATTTTAAACGCAAAGGGCGCAAAGGTTCCGCAGAGTGCGCAGAGGCTATTCCTGATAGTCAAGCTTTTGTATCAGCCTCGTTATCAGCTCCCGTTGACGGTCCTTGATCTTCACCATTGCTTCCGGGACATTGAAAAAAGCGCCGCGGTCAACTTCCTCAAACTTACCTATCTTTCCCGAACCGAATGGGTATTCCATGGAAAACAAATTGCTGTGCACTTCCGGTTCATCGTCTTTGTGATATTGACTTGACCAGGCATGCACTTTTTTCCCGCTCTTCTGGGTGATATAGCCCAGCTCAACAAAAGGTGGCTCTGCTTCAAATCCGGTTTCTTCGTGAAATTCACGCAGCGCGGTATACAGGAAATCGGTTTCATGCGGATCAACCTCGCCTTTGGGAATACTCCAATACCCGTCGTCTTTATGTACAAAGAGTGGTCCGCCCGGATGCACCAGGAAAACCTGAAGTTTTGTGTTAAACAGCCGGTAGAGCAAAATCCCGCAGCTTATTTTGGTACTTGTTTTATTGCGTAACGTAAAAGCAGTAAAGTCATCCATATATTATATTGATCATTTTTTATTTATTGTATTGAAATAGTTATTTGTGTCTCCGCGGTTAACGCTCTTAAACACAAAGGGCACGAAGCTTTAAATGAAACCTGTGTTTGCGTACTTTGCGAATCCTTTGCGCCCTTTGCGTTTTCTCAGATTTTAACGCAGAGTTCGCTGAGAACTCGCAAAGGACGCAGAGTTATAAATGAATCAAAATCTTTGCGTTCTTTGCGTAACCTTTGTGCCCTCTGCATTTAACTTCGAACAGCACCTTAATTATTATCGCGGAAGAATCCGTATGCCGCAATTCCAAGCACCGCAATGAACAGCGTCCAGAATGAGGTCAGGATGTTGCGCATCCACAGCAAAAAGTCTATTGGCTGAAATCTCCGGAACGACGTTAGCAGTACCGAGCCTATGATGAGACAAACAACAGTGTATATTAAATTTGTCCGTTTCTTCGTGTCCTCTATATATAGCAGCAGGAACGCGAATGCATTTGTCAGCATGAACGCCGATGCAAAAAAGGGCCAGGTTACCGGCGGTCTGAATTTTTCCATCAAAAGCAGGATAATGCCGAAGTTGAAAAAATAGACGGAGATAAAAAGCGAAAACATGCGCTTTGCGCCAAATGCATAGATAAAGGTACCTACCCCGTTCAGAATGAGCGCGAACGCAACCACGTAGAACAGCGAGATGCTGAGAATGCCGGTATAGTAAAAGAAATAACCCAGTACCAGGATACTGAACGCATAAAGCGAAATTCTGGAGGAGTGTCTGCTGCCCATTATTATTCCTATAATATCCTTTGACCCATGCTTGAACCCACAATTTCCACGGTGAATTCAGCACTCTTGTTCATGCTGTCAAGAATCGGATTGACTTCGGTAACCTCCAGTGATGACATGCACCCGCACTCCGCGATAGTCTCCATCAGGAGGTGCGTCTCGCGGTAGCTGAGTCCGCCTGATACCGGAGTCCCGACACCGGGAGCAACGGAGGGGTCAACGCTGTCAACATCGAAACTGACGTGTATGTGGTCAACGGTCTGGTTAAATTGTTTGAGTACACGCGATATTATGCGGTGGATGCCGAGTTTATCAACGTCGTTCATGGTATAAACAGTAACGCCTGCTTTTTTAATTATTGCTTTCTCCTGATCGTCTATGCTTCTGGCGCCGATAATAACGCAATTCTCCGGAAGCACTTTTGGGTTGATGCCGTAAAAATCAGTCAGGCTGGAATCCCCCATACCCAATGCGGCAGCCAATGGCATGCCGTGGATGTTGCCGGAGGGAGTGGTTTCAGCAGTGTTCATATCGGCATGTGCGTCAATCCAGATAACGCCGAGCACCTTTGTCTGTTTTTTGCAGTGTGCGGCAATTCCGGCCAGTGCGCCCAGCGCCATGGAGTGATCGCCGCCCAGGCACAGCGGGAAACGGTCTTTATCCAGGATCGATTCTACTTTTTCGGCAAGGCTTTTCGACGTTCTCAGGATCTCTTTCAGGTATTTAAGCTTCGGGTCACCAACATCCTGCCGTTCCATAATTTGAACAGGGATGTCGCCATGATCATGGACGTCATATCCCAGGTTGGTGAGTCGTGCGCCCAGGCCCGCGATGCGTAGGGCGGAAGGGCCCATATCCACGCCGCGTCTGCCGGATCCAAGATCAATGGGGAAGCCGATAATATCTACCTGTTTGGATTGAAAACGTTTCATTGGTGCTTTTTTGTGTAAAAATATTTAATGATCGAATTTACAAATTAAGTTGTCAATTGACAATTGCTGCAGGGAGGAGGATTGCATTTAACGGATGGCTGCGCAGTATAGCACGAAAGGTATGGAGCGAAAACGCAGATTATCACAGAAGGCACGGAAATGTTTTGAGGAAATTACGGAAATGGGGATGGTACATCGCGCCGGTGATGGGATGCCATGGGAATTCACGGAAAAGAAAAACACGGAATGCAAGTCAATGAGTTTTGTATGTGGACGGAATGAGGTTATAGGCAGGCGTTAAATGTAGGGGTTCAAAATTTTGAACCCCTACGGAATTTTCCCGATAACGGATTTAATAGCTCGGTACCAGTCTCTGAAGCTCTTTTAACAACATACCAGAGTGTTAATTATTCTCCGGTAAAGCTTCTTTAGCCGGTTTGTGTTTAAAAAAGAATAACCTGACTTTTTCTTTCAGATTTTCCATGGTCATATAAACTGCCGGAACCAGCACCAGGGTCAAAACCAGAGAGCTGATAAGCCCGCCGATGATAGCCCATGCCAGACCATTTTTGCTTTCCGAGGCTGCTCCTGAAGCCGTTGCCAATGGCAGCATCCCAAAAACCATTGCAATAGTGGTCATTAAAATAGGACGCAGGCGTTCTTTTCCGGCCTCGATCAGTGCTTCCACAACAGTCAGTCCTTTTTCCCGCAGGCTGTTGGTAAAGTCAACAAGGAGGATAGCGTTCTTGGCCACCAGTCCCATTAGCATGATTATACCAATAAGAGAATATATGGAAAGATTCTGCCCCGTCAACGCGAGCGCCAGCAGCGCACCAATCATGGCAACCGGAAGAGAGAACAACACCACAAAGGGATACAGGTAGGAATTGTACAGTGAAACCATCACAAAATAAACAAGCAGAATAGCCGCGAACAGTGCAATGAACAGACTGCCGAACGCTTCCGACTGCCGTTCCATCTGCCCTTTATAGGCAACAGTGACCGTCTTCGGATGTAAGTTTTTGGCAATAAGCTGCTTGATCTCTTCACCCACCGTGCCGGTCGGTCGGCCATAGACTTCGGACTTAATGGTCAATGACGAAATCCTGTCATATCGTTCCAGCTTGTTTGGGCCAAGTGCCTGAAAGATGTCAGCGAACTGACGGAGTTCGATAACATCGCCCTTGCTGTTTACCAGAGTAAGCGAGCCAATGTCCTCTGTTTTTTTCCGGTCAAACTGATCCAGTTTAACCCCTATATTATAATCTGTTCCGCCTTCTGAATATTGCAGGTCAGTATTTCCTGCAAAGGCAACCTGCAGGGCGCTGCCAACATCGGCGACTGAAAGCCCCAGCATTGACATTTTATCACGCTGCAGCTCGATATGCATTTCCGGTTTGTTCTTCTCCACCGAAAGACGAATATCGTTCACTCCCTGTACATCTTCAATTAACTGCATAATGGTATCGGCAGTTGCATATATTTCATTCATATCGGGACTGCGAAGCAGGATTTGAATAGGTGCTTCACTGTTGCCAAACATCGAACTCGGTGATGCCGTAATTTTCAATCCGGGAACCGCTTGCAGAATTTCTTTCTTCATCATTGCCGCATATTGTTCAACCGTTTGTTTCCTGAGTTTTTTGTCTTTTATTGTGACCGTTACTTCGGCTTTATGTTGTTCATTGCTGCTGCCTGCCAAATTGCCGCCCGCTGAACCGACGTTGGAGAATATCTTTAAAACTTCAGGTTTCTTTGCCAACAGTTTTTCAACCTGTTCAGTTAGCGTGCTGGTTTGTTTCAAGGTGTTTTGCGGTTCGCCCTCAATCTGAATAACAAATTCACCGCGATCGCTGTTTGGCATAAATTCAGAGCCGATAAAATTAAACCCGACAAGCGAAAGAGAAGCAACGAACAGGGCACTTGCCAATGTATAAACCACCCGCCGGTGCTTCAGTCCCCAGCGAAGAATACGTTCATAGAAGGCTAAAACGCGTTGATAGATATCTTCAAACCCGAGCGCAATTTTTCCCAAAAGCGTACCTCTGGTGAGCTTTTCTACAATACTGAACCGCGAAGCCAGCAGGGGAGTGACCGTAAAACTGACAAAAAGACTCATAAGTGTTGAAAATACTACTACAAGAGTAAATTCTTTCAACATGCTTCCTATCATACCGGAGATGAGCGCCATGGGAACAAACACAGCCACATCCACGAGTGTGATTGCAACCGCGGTAAATCCGATTTCATTCCTGCCGTCAAGCGCGGCCTGTTTTCTGTCTTTTCCCATTGATAGATGCCGGAAAATGTTTTCAAGCACGACAATAGAATCATCAACAAGAATCCCGATCACCAAAGACAAAGCCATCAGCGTCATGAGGTTTAACGAAAAATTGAAAATGTACATCGCCGTGAAAACGGATATCAGGGAAGTGGGGATCGATATCATCACAATCAAAGAATTCCGGAAACTGTGCAGGAACAGGAACATAACAATAGCAACCAGAATAATGGCAAGTCCCAGATCTTCCAGTACTGATTTTGCCGAAGCCAACGTGAAGATGGAGTTATCGGACGCAATATCGAATTGGATACCATTGGCAGCATATTGCTTTTCCATATTCTTCAATTCATCTTTAACCTGCTGGCACACTTTCACCGAGTTGGCATCGGATTGTTTTTGAATCTGGATACCAATTGAATTTTCGCCGTTGATGCGGTTGAGTGTGCTGTTTTCCGCTATACCGTCTTCAATTTCGGCAATATCCATCAGCTTGACTATACTGCCGGTTTGCGTTTTGGAGACGATCAGATTTCGTAATTCATCCAGCGACGTAACTTTCCCGGCAAGACGCACGGTGTATTGACTTTTATTACCTTCAATTTTACCGGTTGCATATTGCATGTTGGAATTGCGTATAATGGTATAAATCTGGCTGATGGATATTCTATACGTTTCCAGTTTGCTCCGGTCAATGTTAATATTGATCTGCCGTTCATCCCCGCCGAGTAATGTTACCTGTCCCACGCCGTTGACCTTTGCTAATTGCGGTTTGATCTGGTCTTTTGCAAGTTGATATAATTTTGTTGACTCAGTTTTTGCCCGTATTCCGAATTTCAGTACTGGAATTGCATCTGAGGAAAAACTCATAAGTGAAGGGGTTTTAGCATCGGTTGGCAACTGACTCAGAACGGCATTCACTTTCCGTTGCGCATCCTGCAATGCTTTGTTCACGTCGGTTCCGGCAACCAGCTCTATCATGATGGTTGAAGTTCCTTCCTGCGAGGATGAGCTCATGTATTTCACATTCTCAAGGGCCGACAGGGCATCTTCGAGAATTTTGGTCACGGAGTTTTCAACTTCTCCGGCGGAAGCACCCGGATATTGTGTTGCTATCGACATAACCGGCATGTCTATTTTCGGAATAAGCTCGTAATTAAGCATGGTATAACAATATATGCCAAGCAATGTGAGCGCCGTAAATAAGACCACCACGAGCGTGGAGCGTTTTATAGCTAATTCTGTAATTGTCATTGCTGATTCTTAGTTTTGATTAATAATTTTAATTGATTTATTATCAGTCAGATTTACCTGACCGCTGACAACAATTTTGTCGCTTTCCTGCAAGCCGGAAAGCACTTCAAGGTATTCGTTCCCCTGGCTCCCTATTACTATGTCTTTAAGTCTGGCTTTCCCGTTTTCCACTACATATACCTGCGCTTTCTTGGCGCTTCCCTGCAACGCTTCACGGGGAATGAACAGCCCTTCCCGTTGCGGATCAATTGCGATATGTGCCGTAACAAAGGTTCCGGCTTTCAGTGGAGTTTTGGTGCTGTTTGCCATTTCAAGTTCAACCTGATAGTTGTGGGCATCGTCGCCGCTTGGACTGATATAAGAAATGGTGGCAGTGAACTCTGTGCCGGGATATACGGGAGTAGATAGTTTAACAATGCTGCCGGTTTTAAGATAATAGACATTCGCTTCTGAAACATTCAGCTTCGCTTTCAGCCGGGAGATATCGACAACGGTCGCAATGGTGGTTCCGGGATTAACATACGTCCCTTCTTCAATGTTTTTTTTCGTGATAGTGCCCGCGATAGAACTGGTTATTTTCGTATAAGCTAATTGTTTCTCCGCTTCTTCAAGTTTGTTCTTCGCGTTTTCATAAGCCGAATTTGCATTATCATATTCCTGAGCTGAAGAGGTTCCGCCCTTATAAAGATTTTCAGTGCGTTCGAAATCTTTACGGGCTTTTTCAGCATCAACTTTTGCCGAGGCGACCGTAATTTTTTTAATTTTATCATCTATCAAGGCGATGACGGTGCCTTTTTGAACCGGCATTCCCAGTGCACAGTTCAGTGATACGATCTTACCCTGAGTTTCGGCGGGTATATCAAGTTCTTTGACAGGGGAGACGCTGCCGGTAAGGTCAAGTTCAATTTTTACCGGCTTCCGGATAACGCCGGCAGTTGTTACCGCTGCTTCATTGAGCGAGATATTCTCTGACTGAACCGTATTCCGGGCGTGGACACGGTTAAGCTGCCATGCGGCCAGCGCCATTACGGTCAAAACGACAATTAGAATGATTGTTTTTTTCATTTTAGTATTTGAGATTATTGATAAAAGTAATTAGTGATCCATTTGCTTTTTCCAGACTAAGTCTGGCGATGGAAAGCGTTAAAAGCCTTGAACTGTAACTGTTTTGAGCTTCGCGCAGCGAACTTTCGGATTGGACCACATCCAGTGAAGAGCCCGCTCCCTGTGAAAAGTCAAGTTGTGCGTTTTTATAAACGCTCTCTGCCAGTTCGAGGTTCTCCTTCTCATATTGGATATTCCGCAAGGCGTTGGAATATTGCATCTCGGCGTTGGAAACATCCACTTTAATGGATTGTTCGGACATGCTTAGGTTTTCTTTTGCTATCTGAATGTTGAGATCCGATTCTTCAACTTTTGCCAGACGTGAGAAGCCGGAGAAGATGGGGATCTTCAGGGTCAGCCCGAGGGTTGAACTGGCAAACCAGTCTTTATTCGCCTGAAAGAAGTTAAACTCAGGGCGCATTCCCTGGTATTTGTAATTTGCCGAAAGAGAAAGTGTCGGGAGGTAAGAAGCAAGATTGTTTTCCCGGCTTACTTCCTGAATGGCAAGATTTGTTTTCTGAATTTGATAATCAATTCGGTTTTCAAATTGAAGCTGATAAATGCTGAGTTTTTCCGGAGTTGTTTGGGGAATTGAATCGAACAGGGAGTCTGCCGGCACCAGAGCCGTTTCCAACGGCATACCCATGGCATATTTCAGATTATTGAGTTCCTGGCCATAGTTCAATTCAGCTTCCTCCAACTGGGCCCTTGTATTATTGAAGCTGACCTTGATCTTATCGACATCGATTTTTTTTGCGACGCCGTTTTTCTGTCGCAATTCTGTTGCTTTCAATGTTTGTTCCGAGGCAGCGAGCATTGCGCGGTAATTAGCCAGTTTTTTTTGAGCAACCAGTGCCTTATAAAAAACCGTGCTGACATCGAAGTATGTTTGTTCTTCAGATTTGCTGACATATTGTTTATAATAAGTCTCGCTCAGTTTTACTGCTTTAAGCGCCACCCAGAAGGAAGGATCAAATATTTTTTGTGAGAGGGATATCCAACCGGCAGCATTATACTGTGTTCCCATCTTCAGTCCGACCATGGTTCCCGGTTGCCCGAAAAGTTCACCGGGCATAAGTTGCGTGCTTATCTTGAGGTTATCATCCAAGGTGCCATTTAGCTCGATTTGCGGCAATGCCGTGCCGATTTGTTCTTTCACCTGTTTTTTACTCACCTCATAGTTCAAATTGGCAATTTTGACGCTGCCATAGTTTTGCTTAGCATAGGCAATGCACTGTTTCAGTGAGTAAGTTTGCGCGAACACTGAAAGAGAGATCAGCAGCATCGTGAGAACAGTGATTTTGATTTTTTTCATACAGCTGTGTTTCTATTGATGTTAAAAATATCTTACTTTGTTAGATTAAAAGAAAAAAAAATACCTTTGTTCATTCAGGGTATTGGTAAAGGCAATTTCCCTGATATTCAGAAAACTCATTTTCCTGCAAGCCCCGTCAGGCAAATTATGCAGTAAAACTATAAATGATAAAAATATGTGCATATAAAAAATGTTTTCTTACGGTTGTTATAATATCTTACTTAGTTAGACAACCAGACAAAAAAATTATTCCAAACTATTAATAAAACGTACAACTAATTTGAGAAAAAGTTCGCGTGGATTCACGTTAGCGAACTCCGGCGGTGGAGCAACTTTCATACTTATTCCAATCGCACCTTCACTCAGGCAAATCCAGTTAAAAATGAGCTCGTGCATCAGCTCAAAATCACCCTTCGCAAGGTTTAAAAACAAATCTTTAATAAAAGTGAGGTTAAAAATCATTTCTGCATTGGGTGTGGGTCGCTCGGGACTGAACATCAACTTATACAGTTCAAAATTCGCAAATGCGAAATCCCAATGAATACCCGAAATGATGAGTAACAGTTTCCTTGAGTCGCTTTCGCTGTCTTTGACTTTTATGATCTCCTGGTTGAGTTTACGGAATCCCAAATAAATCAGTTCTCTGATGAGGTCGTCTTTATTTTCAAAGTGTTCATATACAATCGGGGGAGTATATTGGATCTCATCTGCGATCTTGCGAATAGTGACGCTCTGCCAGCCATCTTTGCCGGCAATTTTTATTGCGGCATCGAGGATGCTCTGCCTGACTTCTTCTTTTTCGCGTAATCGTCTGTCTATGTGGCTCATTGCCTGCCTGTTAAATAATCTAACATTGTTAGATTAAATATAGTGATATGTTGATTAAAGTGCAAAATATATTTTTTGTTTGTGGTTTTCCCCGGTGAAACCGTAGATGGCTATTTTCTTACAATAGGAAACATGTGCAATTTTACCGGGCCTTTATCCGGAATCGTCTAAAATACGGCGGTAAATGAGTTTGCTGATTTTCAGAAGTGCAAAACAGCAGTTCTTGTGGGGATAAATTTGGCTGACAGGAACAACCTGAAAAGATCGCGAATAGGTGAATAATAAGATTTATTCCGTCGCATTTAAATATGCTCTTAGTGAAAATGTTGCGGGTTTACTTATTATAGCAGGTGTTGATGCTGGGAATAATCCAAAGTCCATAAGCTTTTCCCTGGAGCAGAATTATCCCAACCCGTTTAATCCGTCTACAACAATTTTATATTCCATGGCGGAACGTTCAAAGGTCAGTATCAGCGTTTACAACCAGCTCGGGCAAAAAGTCACCGAATTGTTTAACGGTGAAAAACCGGGCGGCACTCACAGCTTGCAATGGAATGCGGGCAGCCTAGCCTCGGGAGTTTATTTTTATGAGTTGAAGATGAACAATTCACGGGTGGTGAAGAAGCTGATGCTGGTGAAGTGATAGAGCTAATCGGTAAGACATACCGGCTGTCTTAGGATTATCTGTCCTATACATTCGGAATTGGGGTGGGCTCAATACAACTCCTGACGGAGTTGGGCTATTTGGTTTTTGTTTGTAATTCTACCAATGTAAAATCCCTACGGGATTTTTAGTGAGGTTGAAATGAATTATAAGATACACAACCGTGTATAAATGATGCCCAAACCCGTTTAGTGTTTATACATTGGTAGCAATTAAAGAAAAAAGGAGCGAGAATGTCTTTTAAACCAAATTTTGAATTTCTATCCGCGGAAATCCATTCCAATCCGTGTCATCTCCCAACGGTATCCCGCTCCGCGGGGCGCGTGCATTCGATTCTTTTGAGACAGCTTCACATTGGCAGCAAATAGAGAAAAATGAATATACAATCCGTTTGTGATTGCATATGATTTTCTGCGATATGAACCCTGTCTCTAAATTTTTTCAAATTTCGGAATGGCATCCGGATGGAGACGCAAAAACCATATTGAATATGAGCCGCCGCGGGGCTGCCCTGTTCCCATTGATAATAGCGCTGGATTTGGTTATTATTGCAAAAGAAAAATTTATGATGCAGTAACATGTCTGATAATTTTCTGTCACGCCGGCGTTTTATCTCTTCGCTTTCAAAATATGGAATTGTCCTCGGCGGTTCCGCTCTTCTTCTGTCCAAAGCATCCGGTGCTGAAAAACTGCTTGAGTATATCAACGCAAGGGTGAGTGATGATTTCAAAGCTGAGCTTTACAAAAATGCCCCGTTGGCCAGGTATTGGACATCAACAGCAGCAAAAAATGCAAACTGTCTGTCCTGTCACGCTCCAAAAGAACTCACTTCAAAAACACACTCACATAAAGAAAAGCTCATTAAATGCCTGCTCTGTGCGCAGGGATGTTTACTTAAGGAGAACGAACACGGCAAGTGCCGCGGAAGAATAAATGTAAACGGTGAGATGCACTCGCTTGTATATGGCAGACCTATTGCCATACACATCGATCCGATTGAAAAGAAACCATTCTATCACTTCATGCCCGGTTCCATGGCTTATTCCCTTGGTACGGCAGGGTGTCCGCTTTCCTGCAAGTTCTGCCAGAACTGGGAGATATCGCAGGCCAATCCCGAAGACACCCCGGTGCGATACACTTCTCCGGCAGAAATAGCGGCCAATGCAAAACAAAAAAATGCACCCATAATTGCTTTCACCTACAACGAGCCGACAACTTTTTTTGAGTATATGATCGATACAGCCCAACAGGCAAAAAAGCAAAACATGAAATCGGTACTCGTAAGCTGCGGGTTCATGAATCCCGATCCGCTGAAGGAATTGTGCACTGTTCTGGATGCGATTAAAATTGACCTGAAAGGCTACAGTGAGGACTTCTATAAGAATGTCTGCAATGCCTCGCTGAGTCCCGTTCTCCGTACCATCAAACAGATAGGGAAAACGAAAACGCATCTTGAGATAGTGAACCTCGTGGTCCCCACGCTGAATGACTCCGATAAAATGATGTCCGGCCTTGCGGACTGGATTGTGAATGAAGTAGGGTATGATGTGCCCATTCATTTCACCCGGTTCCATCCGGATTATAAATTGCTGAACCTTCCGCCAACACCGGTAGCCGTTCTGGAGCGGGCACGGGATATTGCCATGAGCAAAGGAATACACTATGCATTTGTGGGGAACGTCCCGGGGCATGAAGGGAATAACACGTATTGCCCCGGCTGTAAGAAAACAATAATAAACAGGAGCGGCTTTTTCGTTACTGAAAATAATGTTATAAAAGGCAGGTGCGCCTATTGCGGTTCACCAATCGCGGGAGTGTGGAAATGAAACAAGTGACTGTCGGAAATCTGATCCTCGTCCTTATTTGCTGTTGCTTTGCAAACTGCCGGGGACAAATGAATGAAGCTCCAATCAGAGAGCCTGCCGTTGCCGGCAAGTTTTATCCTTCTGATCCGGCAAAACTAAAGAACGCGTTGCAATACTTTTTTGAAGATGCGGTGAAACAGCAGCAGCAGATGAAACCGCTCGGCATCATCGTTCCCCATGCAGGATATATTTATTCGGGACGCATTGCCGCAGATGCGTTTAATCAGGCAAGGAATTTTGACTATGATGTTGTGGTAATTCTCGGCACCAACCACACAACTGCAGGTTTCGATAAAGTTTCGGTATACCCGAAAGGCGCATTTAAAACACCTCTTGGAGACGCCGCAATTGATGACGGGATAACCGGGCTGCTGCTCAAGGAGGATGCTGATTTTGTCACCGACGTGAGGCCGCACGAGACCGAACACTCTGTTGAGGTGCAGGTGCCTTTCGTTCAGTATCTGTTCCCCGGGGCCCGCATTGTTCCCATCGTTGTGGGGTCTTCCGATCCTGACTTTTGCGCCCGACTTGGAAAAGCGCTGGCAAAAATTTTGAAAGACAAAAAAGCACTTCTTGTTGCAAGTTCCGATCTTTCGCACTATCCCGGATATGAAGATGCGGTAAGCACCGACAGAACCACGCTTGACATCATTGCCACGATGAATACAAAAGATATCAGCGAGAAGCTGGATGCGCAGTTGCACTCAGGCATAAAGTCGCTGGTCACGTGTGCCTGTGGAGAAGCCCCCATACTTGCGCTTATAACCGCAGTGAAGGAGCTGGGCGGCAATTTTGCTTCTGTTATAAGCTATGCAAACTCCGGCAGCACGCTTGTTGGAACAGATGACCGCGTGGTTGGCTATGGCGCAGTTGCTTTCTATAACACCGGTGCAAATACGCCGGCGATAACAAAGAATAAAATGGATGTCCCCATGAATACTACTTCCGAACTTTCTGTACAGGATAAACAGGCGTTGCTCAAACTTGCCCGCAGATCGATTGAACAATATCTCAAATCCGAAACTCTTCCGTTGCCGGATGAGGTGAGTCCCGCGATGAAAGAAAGACGCGGAGCGTTTGTTACCTTGCGAAAAAACAGGGAACTCCGCGGATGCATTGGCAACATGTCCTCCGAGCTCCAGCTTTTCAGCGTGGTAGGCCGGATGGCGCTCTCGGCTGCATTCAACGATTCGCGGTTCCAGCCGCTTGAATTGAGTGAACTGCCACACACCGAAATTGAAATATCGGTGCTCACTCCGCCGGCAAAAGTAAATAGCGCCGATGATATTGTTCTCGGGCGCGACGGCGTTATCCTGAAGAATAAGGGGAAGCAGGCGGTCTACCTTCCGCAGGTTGCAACCGAAACCGGGTGGGACAAAGAAACATTTCTTACTCAACTTTGTTTTAAGGCGGGGCTGAAAGCCAATGACTGGAAAACTGCCGAGCTGTATACCTTCCGGGCAGAGGTTTTCAGTGAAGCCGAGTTCAAATAACCACTGTGTTGCGTTCCTCTTCCTGACCGGCTTTGTTTCTCTGCTCGGTCAGGTCATTCTGCTGCGTGAACTGAACGTGGCGTTTTTCGGCATCGAACTGCTCTATGCACTGGCGTTCAGTATATGGCTCACCGGAACGGCTCTGGGAGCGCTCGCGGGCAAAAGAACGTATGTGCCCGGCTATACGGTTATAACGATGCTGTTCATTCTATCCGGGCTTCTCCTCCCGGCTGACCTTACTTTTATCCGCTGTCTGCACAGTGTTTTCGGCGGTGTTCCCGGCGCCTTTCTTCCCTTTGACCGGCAGATGATCGCTTTGACGGCGGCTCTTCTTCCATTCAGCATTGTTATGGGTCTGCTTTTCCAGTGGTGTGCAAGATCGTATACTGCAGCAGGAGGCACACTTGCAAAGGCGTATGCCGTTGAATGCTTCGGCAGCCTGACCGGCGGTGCTGCCTCATCGCTTTTCCTTTTTGCCGGAATGCAGAATTTTCAAATAACTCTTCTGTGCAGCGCAGCTTGTTTCCTCACGGTATTCATGCTGATCAAAAGAAAACGGACACGGATTGCTGCTGGATTCATCGCGGTGCTTTTGGTAGTCCTGTCTTTTTTCTGTGCCAAGTCAGTTGATGATTTGATAACGTCGGCGGGATTCGGACGGAGGGTTGAATCGACCGATACACCGTATAGCCGGGTGACGGTTGCCGCGTTGGATGATCAGGTCTCGGTGTTTGAAGATAATGCACTCGTGTATGAGTCCGAAACAACCGATGCCGAGGAATTTGTGCAGTTGGCTTCGCTGCAGTCGTCAAACCCGGATAAAGTGCTTGTGCTGGGCGGCGGTTTCAAAGGCATTGTTGAAGAGCTCAACCGTCTCCCCGTTTCAGCCATTGACTATGTTGATTACAATTCCAAAATGATTGAGTTTATTACAGCTCATTTGCCGCCTAAGCGGCAGGCGGCATTATCCTCTCCCAGGGTGCATATGATCTTCATGGATCCGCGCTCATGGCTTCGCAAAAACCTGAAGTACGATCTGATACTGACAGGTATGCCTGAGCCGTCGTCGGCGCAGAACAGCCGGTTTTATACCGTGGAATTCTTCAGGGAAATTGCATCGTGTCTGAATGCGAACGGCATCTTCAGTTTCAGAATTCCTTCTGCGGAAAACTTCTGGACCCCGGTGCTGAAGAAACGCAATGCGAGTATTTATAAATCGTTGAAATCTGTTTTTGCCAATGTTATAGTGCTGCCGGGTGCTTCAAATATTTTTATTGCGTCCAATGATCCGTTGACAACTGATACGCGACTATTAACTGAGAGGCTGTTATCCCGGAACCTCAACAACAAACTCGTCATTCCGCAATACGTGACGTATCTCTATACAAACGACCGGTATGATGAAATAAACAAAATGCTGAATGACGGCGCTGCCATTCTGAATACCGATATCAGGCCGGTGTGCTATCAGTACACCGTGGCAATATGGCTGTCCAAATTCTTTCCGCAGGCCGCGTTGTGGAATTTTACTTTGCCAGATACACTCAGGAAACCGGTTTATAAGTTCATTGCCGGGCTGATACTTGTTTTGGTTATACTCGCGGGGAGAAAATGGCTGACCTTCAGGCGATCCCTGATAGTCTTTCTGGCGGGCTTTCAGGGAATGGTGCTTGAACTGGTTTTGCTTCTCAATTACCAGATGCAAAATGGAATACTGTTCGGGAATATCGGTGTTTTGTTAATGGCGTTTATGGCCGGTCTTTCGCTTGGTGCGTGGATGGTAAATAAACATCGGAACAAACTCACCGGAATTATTTTAATAATTTCTTCAATACTGATCTGCCTGTTGTTCGGGTACCTGCTTTCAACCGGGAATATATGCGGGTTCGGATTAACGTTTTTATCGCTTGCTGTTGCCGGTTTCATAACATCGGGATTGTTCGCGTGGGCTGCCTCAACAAATGCTGCAGATCAGAATGCAATGATTTCACCTTTGTATGCGGCTGATTTGTTGGGCGGTGTGATCGGTGCAGTTTTGGCCAATTTTATGTTTATACCGATGCTGGGCTTGGCGGAAACGGCGGAGTGGATGGCGGGGGTGGGAGGATTTTTAGTCTTCTGTTTGTGATATTGAGATTTAGGAAAATATTTAAAAGAGTAAACCAGACTTAATGTTTAAAATTATGGCTGCTCAGCATCGTGGGAGCAAATAGCACTCGGGAATCAAAGGATTTAGGATTATTCGGTAGTAAAAGGCTGCTTGAGGGACATAAAATTTTGAAGGAAAATGCTTGGTCCATTTATCGCGAGGTTATTTTTTAAGTAGCTACTCGTGCCGTTGAACAGCACATTCTGGATAATCACCGTATAAGGCGTTTCTGACTGTGGAATTAACTCTAATTAGGTCCATTCATATAAGATTACCTAAACAACTATAGAATAAAAATAGAGGGCGCTACCAGCTCTGTTATGAAATAATTAGTTAGAAATATTCCAAAAATTCATCTGCAGTTTCTAAGATTAATTTTGGCTATTCTGTCTTGTTGATTCTAAATATTTACTATATCTGATTGCTACAATACCTGAGTGCGCTTTTTAATAATCAATCATTTTATGTTATATTTGAAAATCGTTTCACTATTAGTAAGCAAAGAGAGCGTTTATGGAATGGATTTCGAAAATATTTGATGTTTTTAAGCTAAATCTAAAACATAAAATACTGATTGTCCTTTTTTCATTTTTTCTTTTAACTGCTCCACTTTCATTAAAAGAGTTTTTGGGAATAGCAAAAATTGTCAACGACTTTAGGCTTTATATAAGTTTATTCTTAATATTCTTTGCTTTGTTCCTCTTTGTAGATGCTGGGGTCTATTTATTTGATAAGATTAAAAAACATTTAGATATTAAGAAAGCTGCTGATGAAACGATCAAATCCATTAAGATGTTTGATCCTTATGAAAAAAAGATTATTAAGAGCTATTTTGATAAGAATTCAAATACACATAATTTGCCATTGAGTACACCAGCGGTTGTCGGGCTTATACATAAAAAGATATTGATAGTAATCCGTGAATGTGAAAATCCGCGTTGGGGACCTTCCGTAGTGGCAGAAATTAATCCGAATATAAAAAAATATCTCTCGGTAGGGAATTTAGAACTAACAGATGAAGAGAAAAGCATAGTTGGGTAATAATTCAATTTATATGTTAATCTTGTTTATTAAACGATGCACTAATTTGTTGAGCGATTCTTTTTTGTTGAATTCTGCCAATTGCTTCCCAAAATAGTTGGTAAAATATGCAAAAGACTTCTGAAATTGAGTTTATCGATGCAGATATTTTCTGGAGTAAGGTGTTTGCCTTTGGATATGGTTTTTTATAGATAGATAGGACAGATTAAATTGCAACTTGATGTCGTGGTTTCTAAATAAATTTTTGTACTAGATTATTAAGTGACTCAAATCTATACGCTAAAACAAATGAAAATATTTTATCGCTGGATATTGATTAATATTTTTCTACCACTATCGCCCTTTGCATTGAGGGTTTTTGTCTCCATTATGGGAAAGGAGGCAGCTCTCAGCCTCCAGCGTATAGCAGAATTGCCCGAAATACTCTTTTTTAGTATTTATCTCTGTGTTGTTAACCTTAATATTAATTTGAACGGGAAAAAGGGATATTTTGAATTTACATGGAGGCTTTTTCTTTTTATAATACTAGTATTGGACTGTGTTGTGTTAGGAATGATATATAGCAGCAATGTCGGGTCGCTAGTCTTCCCTTTTTCACTGATAGCAGCAGTAATACCTACTTTTGTTGCGCCATTTTATAAATTTCGATACGAACGGTCTATGGAATGATACAATCGCTATTTACATTCATTTCGATATTTGTTGGAGTTATAGGAGCACTTTTCTTGCTTTTATTTTGGAGTAATGCTTCATTAAAAAGAACCTTCATGCATTTTAATTCTCTCAGGATAAAAGGTAAAGTTCGTATGTCGGATATTCCAAGCAAGTCAATTCTTTACACATTGCTTAAAAGAATGCTGGATTTGTCTATTATGCTTTTGGGGCTTCTGTTTATTTCTCCTTGTCTTTTACTTATCGCGATATTAATAAAATTCGATAGCAAAGGACCTGCATTTATTAAAACAAAAAGAATCGGCCTGAAAGGGGGAATTCTCTGGTATTACAAGTTTAGGACCTTTGATGTTGCAAATGAAGAGAATAATAAAAGACCGATGCAAAAAAAAGAATGTCGTATTACTAGAATGGGTCGGTTTCTGCGCCAAACCGGTCTTGATGAACTACCGGCTTTATTAAATGTGGTCACAGGAGATATGTCTATTGTGGGTAGAAGTTTTATCCTTGATGATAGCAAAACATCGGCAACGTTGTCTGAGAAAGAGAAAGAGGCACTACTTAAGATAAAGCCGGGTTTTGTAAGTTTATGGGCCCTATCTGAAAATCGAATTCATATTACTTTAGATAATATTTTTGACTATGATATGTATTATCTTATGAACAGATCATTAAGTCTAGACATAAAAATGATATTTGGATCGATGATTCAAACTTTAGGATTATCATCGAAATTCTAAGCTCACTTTAGCAAAGTAAGTAATTACAACCAAAATAATATTTTTCTGCATTTATTGCTTTCGGTGTATTCAAAACAGATGAAGCTGAAAAATAAACGAAATACCGATCATAATTAGCACAATCCCTATTTTATGGAGCAATTTTACATTTTATACAGGCGAAAATCAACTTAATTAAGTCTTAAATATTCAGGGGCTATATGGTTTTGGATATCGGCGTAACTGTAGGGGTTCAAAATCTTGAACCCCTACCACTGTAAATATTTGAATTCGTCCGAGGTCTCTTTAATATATGGGGTAGGCCAATCCCTTTATTATGTTGAATTTTTCCCCATTAATTTGAAATACAAATCTCTGAGCATCTCTACGAAAAATTAAATTAGCCCAAATACCTTTATGCACTTTGTGGCTTCTTCGTATGCTTTGTGAAAAGCCATAGTTTGTCAATTCCCATTTAAACGCAAAGGCCACATAGATGGCGCGAAGGCCGCAAAGATAAAAATATGATCACTGCCTTATGGCCTCTCTACGCAACAACTTTGTGCACTTTGCGCCTCCTTTGCGCCCTTTGCGTTAAAACTTAATTTCTAAATTAAATCCGAAGCGCAATAAACCACAAACAAGAACTATTTTATTTCACCATCAGTTTAAACGCGTGGCTCCAATGATTGTTTGCAAAGGCGTAATTTATCCACAGCATTGCAAAAGCCTCAAGCAGATATGATTGGCTGAGGTCACCTGTATCGATAACACTTTTCCATCCAAATGCAACGGCTGTTTCAGTGGCGAACTTCTTCGCGTCTGCATCACCGGCAATAAACAGGTCGGGGTCTCCACCTTCCATGGCAGGACTTATCATTGTTGGTGCGGATATAGTGTTAAACGCTTTGGTGATCTTTGCGCCGGGGATCGCTTTCTGTATCTGCTCTGCGCCGGAGTTTCCCGGGGCACTTGCAAGTTTAGGCGGCGCACCCTGAGAAAAGTCCAATGGGTTGGTAACGTCCACAACAATTTTCTCCGTAAAGTTTTCGCTCCCTGCAAGCGCAATCGCATTCAGCGTTCCATCCCAGGATGTTGCAAGCACAAGAACCTCTCCGAATTGGGCAGCTTCTTGCAGACTGCCCACTGAAGCGTTCTCCCCGGCAGAGGTTAGCCATTCTGCCATCTTGGCCGTATCCCGTGTCCCAATTTTGACCGAGTGCCCCAACCGCAAAAATCCGGTTGCCAGGTGCTTGCCAACATTTCCCGATCCGATAATTCCGATTTTCATAGCATTTGCCTTTCTTATTACAATTAATTTCAGTAACACATTCCCTTATCAAACCGGGGAACTGATACTGAAAGTTCCAATCGATTTACTGAAGCCTTTGCTTATAATCTCATTTAAACGCAAAGGGCACAAAGGAGGCGCAAAGGTCGCAAAGATAAAACATGATCATTTGAAAATTGTTGGAGGGTTTAAGTGACTCGCAAAGCCAACTTCAGTATGTCTTTTTGTAACTACGTTCCTTTGGCTTCTCTACGCAACAACTTTGTGCACTTTGCGCTTTCTTTGCGTCCTTTGCATGAAACCTTCATTTCTAAAATAAATCCGAAGCGCATTCACACCCGTCTGGCGCCCGGCAGGCGCGAAGGCCGCAAAGATAAAACATGTTCACTTGATAATGGTTGGATGGCTTAGTTAGTTCGCTGGGGATAATGTCAGTTTGTTTTAGTAATAAATATCTTTTCCGGTGTAACTCTTCCCGTGTATTTCACCGGGGTAGTTCCGTCATCACCTGTTTCGGTGCCGGTCCCATCAAAAGAAATAGTGAAAGCTGAGCCGGCTATTGAAATCAGGTAGGTTCCGTTTGCATTGGATGACAAACCTGTTGGAATAGTGAATCCGACAAATGACCCGCCACCGCCGCCGAAATTTGTTGCCTTTTTCCTGTATGTCCAGGCTTTTTCGGCAAGGGTATTCAGATCGGTAATAACAGCATTCCGGTTGGCGTCAACGGCGTTTGAGGAGAATAAATTTATTCCCACAACAATTGCTATTCCAACGATTATTACGCCAAGTACAAGAAGAAGGAGTTGCTGTTGACCCATCTGTCATTCCGTTTGTTGTTCAGAGTGTAGCTAAAATTATTGGTCGTTTCATTATTCCGAACCACAGGCGGAATTAAGTGCAGACACGACCTAATATGGCGAATTGACGGGAACCTCAATGTGAGATTACCATAAATAAAGTAAGAGGTTGATCGTAATCACATTAAATGCGCAAGTGTGGGTAATATTGTAGGAATTGTATATTGCGTTGAATGTAGGGGTTCAAAATTTTGAACCCCTGGGGATGAGAATGAACAATCCAAACTGGAATGTCTGAAAAAATCATTTTGTTTTTGTGTTTCAGTCGGGGTTTTCCTGGTTGGGCAAGACCTCATTGCTTTAAAAGCGACGCACCCTAACCGGTTATTGAGCATAGGAACAGTAGTCATCGAGCAGATCTGGAAGAATCCTCTCAAACGTCTGTTGCTGCCCGCCGTGCTTTCCGGATCGTATTTCCGTTCTGTTGTGCCCACTCCAATAAATTATGAATATGGGGTATTAACGTATAACCAAGCGGTGTCATGTGATACTCGACCTTCGGGGGTATGACAGGGTAGCTCTTTCTTAAAAGCAACCCATCGGCCTGCAGCGTTTTTAGCGTTGTTGTCAACATCTTCTGCGATACATCGGGAATGAGTTTGCTGATCTCTCCGAAACGTAGGGGGGAAGTTCCTGCCAAAGTCAGGAGTACGAGCAGAGACCATTTATCTCCAAAGCGGTCAAGGACACTCCTTACCGGGCATTCCGTAAATTCTTCAAAAATTTTTTTCATGATTTTTTAGGCGATTCTGTTCCGAATTATAAAATCTTACCAATAAGTGAGTAGCGAACCGAAACGTGCCGTATTGTGTCGGGGGCGCGAATTCAGTAAGTTTCACTTACAAAATGTAAGTAATAATACTTTATAGAGCAAGTATATAAAAGAGCTGGTTAATTTACTAAAAAAAGGAATAATATCATGAAAGCAGCAAGAATTCATAAATATGGCCCGGCAGAGGAAATCCGGATAGAAGACGCACCGGTACCGGAAATTCAGCCGGATGAAGTGCTCATAAAAGTATCGGCGACATCATTCAATCCGCTGGATGTGCTTCTCCGTTCGGGGGCTTATCATGCGGTGATGCCCTTGCAATTTCCTTTCACCTTATCGTCTGATGTATCCGGTATCGTGGAGAAAACCGGAGCCGGAGTGCAGAACCTGAAAACAGGTGATCGTGTCTATGGAATGCTTGGTTTCACCCAAAATGGCGCAGCGGCGGAATATGTTGTGGCAAAGGCGAACGTGCTGGCGAAAGCTCCGGCAACCACTGACCTCGAAAAAGCGGGCGGCGTGCCTCTGGTTGCTCTTACTGCCTGGCAGGGAATTGTTGAACATGCGAAAGTGAAAAAAGGGCAGCGTGTGTTTATCAATGCGGCCTCCGGAGCGGTCGGTGCTTATGCAGTACAGTTTTCAAAACAGGCAGGCGCCTATGTTATCGGGTCGGCCTCGCCCCGCAATTTTGATCTGCTGAAACAATGCGGAGCCAATGAGGCAATTGATTATCATGTGGATTCATTTGAAAATAATATCACCACCAAGGTGGATGTTGTGTTTAACCTTGCCCCCTTGCCGGCAGAAAAAGTGAATGCTCTGCTGGATCTGTTAAACGAAGGCGGAGTACTTGTTTCGGCATTAACACCCGCTGACCCGGAAATTGCCGCGTCAAAGAAGGTAACAGCAGCGCGTATGATCGTGCACCAGGATGCAAAGCAGCTTGAAGAAATTGCCGCACGCATTGACCGGAAAGAGCTTCGCGTCTATATTTCTGAAACCGTCGGGTTAGGGGATATTGTGAAGGTGCATGAGAAGTATGAAGCCGGGAAGATAGCGGGGAAGGTTGTTATAAAGGTTTCGTGAGAGCATTTATGCATTGAGTAATATATTCCTTCGAGTCTTCAACATTCGTTTGGATACAATAATGCCCCGGATATCGAAGGGGCATTTTGTATTAATAGCCGGGGTAGTTTTACGCATCAATCACCAACCGCCTTCGTAAAGCCCGGGTAATGCTTCCCCCTGCAGTTTGTTCAGACCAATTAAATCACCTATTTTTATCTTATGGAATACCAAAACTTTAGGAAAGAAGCAGTCCTTGGAATTCCATCATTCCGGGGGATCATCCTCCCGGCAGTTTTTTTCAGAAGGAATAACTCAAACATGTATTCAGCTTGGTTTCAGGATGCAATTCTAAATATCCCGGCAATGAAAGTGGGTCCATATTTTGTTACATCATTTATTAATGGGTCACATGAAATTTCATTTTGACTTTTATTTTCGATTATCAATAGTAACCATTCTTATAATTTGGTTCATCCCAAATGTAATTTATTCTCAAAATCCGGAATGGATTAATTATACTTCAGGCACAAATATTCGGTCAATAGCCTTTGAACCCGGCTATACATGGATAGGAACGGATGGTGGGTTGGTACGCTTGAGTAGTCAGTCAAATGATAAGGCCTTCTTTAATAGAGCAAATTCAGGATTACCTGACAACAAGATAAATTTTCTCTGTGTAGATTCACGGGGGATAAAATGGATCGGAACAGATGCCGGGTTAACCAAGTTTGATGGAGTTACATGGAAAACTTTTACGTCAGAAAACTCAGGATTGCCGAATAACGGTATCTTCGCTCTCGCTATTGAGCCAAATGGTATAAAGTGGATTGGTGTAAGTGGTTTACTTACAGGATCCGGTGGTGGATTGGTAAAGTTTGACGGCGATACTACCTGGAAAGTTTACAAACCTTCTAATTCCGGTTTACCGGGTTCCCTGATCAATACGATTGCAATTGAGGCAAATGGGACAAAATGGATGGGAGTCAATGGTTCTTTTACAAACAATAGCAGGTTGGTAAAATATAATGATGATTCCTCCTGGACAATTTATAACCCCGCTGATTTTGGTTTACCGCGCGCTACAATTCTCACCATTGCTATTGAGCCCAATGGAACAAAGTGGATAGGGACAGATAGCGGTTTAGTTAAATTTGATGGCGCAACATGGACCGTTTTTAAATCATCCAATTCTGGTTTGCCGGATAATTGGGTGCATAATATCGCAATAGCTCCGGATGGATCCAAGTGGATTGGAACCATGACAAATCTCGTAAAATATGATAATGTTAACTGGACTGTCTATAATTATAATAACACCGGCCTGGACATAGGTTCAGCGTCCGCGATTGCCATCAATAATAGTGGCGATACCTGGTTTGGAACCTCCGTTGGCCTTGTGAAATATGACGGCTCTTCGTGGAAGCAATATGCAACATCCGGTTCAGGACTTCCGGATAATGATATTACTTTTCTTGCAATTGAGCCTAATGGGAATAAATGGATGATAACTCATAATGATTATTTGACAGAATATGTTGGGGGTGCTTGGACTGTTTACCATATTTGGGAAAGTTATTTGAATTTCGGTTCAATCATGGCATTTGCAATAGAATCCAACGGAACAAAATGGATTGGGACGACTGGCGGTTTGATAAAATTTGACAGCAGCGCCACTTGGGCTACCTACACTACCTATAATTCAGGCTTACCGCAAAACGCTATACTCTCAATAGCCATCGAACAAAATGGAACAAAGTGGCTCGGTACTTATTATGGTCTGGTTAAATTCGATGGCCATAGCTGGACGGTTTTCAATACTACAAATTCAGCCTTACCAAAAAATGAAGTTGATTTTATTGCCGTGGGCCCCGACGGAACAAAATGGATAGGAACACAATTCGGAGGGTTAACGAAATTTAACAGTATCGATAATAAGTGGACTACCTATACTCCGTCTAACTCCGGTTTGTCCGGCACTTCCATCTATCGAATTTCATTCGGGCCAAATGGGGCCAAGTGGATTGTGACTGATCAGGGACTTGTGAAATTCGATGGTGATTCTACATGGATCGCGTATACTCCTAATAATTCAGGCATTCCAGACTACCATCCGAGTTCAATCGTTTTCGAGCCAAATGGAATAACATGGTTTGGTACTTATCTTGGGCTGGCAAAGTATGATGGCACAACCTGGACCAGATATGACCATTCTAACGCACCTTTACCGTATGCGATGGGTATACTTTCACTTGCTGTTGATAAAGCCGGAAATAAATGGATCGCGACTAATGGAGATGGTCTGTTTGCTTTTCGTGAGGGCGGCCTCATACTCGATAATAAAGATAAAAAGCTCATTCTCTCTTCACGAGAATATATTTTATCTCAAAACTACCCCAACCCGTTCAACCCGGCAACAACAATTGCATATTCACTTCCGGAACGTGCAAATGTTACCATTACTGTTTACAACCAGCTCGGGCAAAAAGTAACAGAACTGTTTAGTGGAGAAAAACCTGCAGGTTCACACAGCATCCAATGGAACGCTGGCGGCCTGGCCTCCGGCATCTATTTTTACGAGCTTAGGACGGAGAAGTTCAGCCAGGTTAAGAAGCTGATATTATTGAAATAATGCTGAAATTTACAAATTTGAATACTTTAATGGAAAATGATACATGAGAAAGCTTAACGTTTTAACGGTCTTGGTATTTATGTTACTTATTTCATCTGTAATGTATTCTCAAAATCCCGAATGGATTAATTATACATCTCCGGATGTTTATGCAGTAGCTATTGTCGGAAATTATATTTGGGCTGGAGGTTGTGGTTTAACAAGAATTAATAAAACCACTGGCGAAAAAGTTTTTTTTAACAGAGCAAATTCTGGTTTGCCTGACAATTATATTCATGCAATTTCTGTAGATGAAAATGGGAATTTATGGATTGGTACAAATGCGGGAATAGCCAAATTTGATGGCATCGAAAAGTGGACAGTATTCAATTCATCTAATTCAGGACTAACCAATGACTATGTCTATTCAATAGCAATTGACTCCAGTCACAATATATGGCTCGGGACTAGAGGAGGTTTGATAAAATTTTCTCAACCTGAAGCTTGGACAACTTATAATTCTTCGAATTCTGGTTTGCCTTCAAACTCTCTTCAATCAGTTGTAATAGACATCTTTGGTAAATTTTGGATCGGAACCGTGAATGGGGGGATAGCAAAATTTGATGGTTCAACTTGGACTGTTTACACTGCTTCCAATTCAAAGCTACCCTCTAACTATATATACTCGCTGTTTAGTGACAAAAGTGGTAAACTTTGGATAGGAACAAATGGCGCTGGCATGGCATCACTAGACAGGGATACCATTTGGACTATTTACAATACATCCAATTCCGGATTACCTGATAATTTTGTTAATTCTATTGTTATTGACTCAGTGGCCAATATTTGGATTGGGACTCTTTTTAAGGGTTTAGTAAAACGTGAAATAGGTGGGACCTGGACGGTTTTTAATACGGTAAATTCCGGAATACCTTCAACCTGGGTTTATGCAATTGTAATCGACGGTAAGGGTTGTAAATGGATTGGAACCGACCATGGAGGAGTAGTCAAATATGATGACGCTGTATGGACTGTTTATTACACCGGTAATTCTACCTTACCTTTCCGTGCAATTACGTCAATTTCGATAGACAGTAAAGAAAACAAATGGATCGGAACCGGTAATGCTGGCTTAGTAAAAATCGACGCAGCCGGTAAGTGGTCTGTTTTTGATAAATACAATACTGGGGTATTTCTTAGTTCAATCACTTCTTCCTCAATAGAGCAAAATGGATCGGAATGGATTGGGACAACTTCAGGTTTAGTTAATTATAACTGGTCAAGTTGGCGGCAATTCACAACCAACAATTCAGGGATACCAGCTAACTATATTTCTGCGCTCGCTTTAGACAATAAAGAGAATTTATGGATAGGCACTGATAAAGGCGGGCTGGCAAACTATGACGGCAATGCCTGGAAAGTATATAATTCAAACAATTCTGGATTGTCTTCGGATTCGGTTACTTCAATCAGCACAGATCACTATGGGAACAAATGGATCGGAACAAAAAAAGGATTGGTCAGCATAAGCGAAAGCAACACAATCATGACAGTATATAATACATCCAACTCGGACTTACCTTCTAATTCTGTTTCATCACTTATTATTGATAAAAAAGGAAATAAGTGGATCGGAACTACTGCGGGATTAGCACAAATGGATATCACGGGAAGATGGTCTGTCTATAACATTGATAATTCAAAACTCCCTTCGAACTCTATTTATTCACTTGCCCTGGACATGTTCGAGAATCTGTGGATTGGAACAAATAACGGATTAGCGAAATTTGATTTCGTTGATGCTGCATGGATAATTTATAATACTACCAACTCGTTGCTAATCGATAATTATATTCCTTCACTAAGCGTAGACAGAAGCGATAATAAATGGATAGGGACATCCTGTGGTCTAGCGGTTTACCGCGAAGGTGGTGTCCTCTTAGATGTAAAAGATAAACCTATCCTTTCCCCAAAAAAGGAGTTTACTCTTTCTCAAAACTACCCCAACCCGTTCAACCCTGCAACAACGATTGCATATGCGCTGCCGGAACGCGCAAATGTTACCATTACTGTTTACAACCAGCTCGGGCAAAAAGTAACAGAACTGTTTAGCGGAGAAAAACCTGCAGGTTCACACAGCATCCAATGGAATGCAGGAGGCGTCTCCTCCGGCATCTATTTTTATGAGCTTAGGACGGAGAAGTTCAGCCAGGTACGGAAGTTAGTTCTACTGAAATAAAATTTTTATATCTATTGTCTGAAGTATTAAATAGTCGGCATTTTTGTTCCCAACTAAGTTAGGCAATATATTTTTTGCTAGTTTTTATGGTATTTAATAGAATTGCTCAACGGTGAAGAACTTTCCCACCGGGTAATTGAGCCCGCGAACGCTTGCCTTGATGCGCATTCTGCCTTGCAGCAAGTATTCGAAGGTTCTGTATGAGTGCGACCACAGGGGTTGGCACCAAGTGGAGCTTGCCGAATAGTCCTCTTCCTCATAGTCATCATCATGTATGTAATAAGGCGGGAAAAAGTCCCTTTTCCATACGCCATTGTAATTTTTTACCCGGAATGAATTATTAACGGCCCGGCATAACTGTGTCCCGTGAATTGAATCTTTATACTTAGCAAATAGTTTTGAGTTTGGCCGCACCGGTTTCCCTGATGGAAGGTTTACCTCTGTTATAATGACATAGTAATTATCAAATTCATCATCACAGGGGAAAAAGTAGGAGATCATGTTGCTTTTTAATGAATGAGCATATGTCCCGTCAAAATAATGATACCGCTGAATCTGAAGAAAATCCCTGAACTGCCAGTATTGATATTTAACGCCTTCGCCCTGCCCCGGATTGAGGGCTATTCCAATACTTTGCGGATAGGACAAAGGAACATAAAACGGGTTGGAAATTGATATAATATGACCGTAATTTAACTCGAATCTCTCAGACCCGTCATAGAACAAAGGGGCAACGAATATTTCGTCATTTGACTTAAAGCTGCGACAGGGTGAGAATGAGTATAGCAGACAATCCCACCCCTTCCACTCACATTTTTTTATTTCAAGAGCACCTCCTAAATAGACCCCAAACATCCCAAAATATTGAAAAATCGGGCGGAAAAATAGCCACCCCGTTTGGGTTTACTTTAATTTAAAATTAAATTCCTCCGTCGAACGCGGTTCAATAGCAATACAAACAGGTTTATTTGTAAATTCGTACGATCAACTATCCATTTTTGTAAACTTTATGGTTTTTTATGACGAAGAATAAAACTATTACGTATCTGTTTATTTTCCTGTTTTCGTTAACCGGATTATTAGCAGCTCAGACGACCAAAGAAGAGTTCCTGAGCGATCCACTATTCGCCGGTGGGTTATATCGCCCATATTCGTATGGCAATTCCACGCTGACCCCCGCTCCAGCCGGCTATCTTCCTTTTTATATTAGTCATTATGGCCGGCATGGTTCGCGTTGGGTTATTTCGCCAAGTTGCCATATCGGACCGATAAAAATTCTCAGCGAGGCCAATGCTGCCGGCAAACTTACCGAAGCGGGCAAGAGTCTCTTGCAGCGTATGCAGGTGGTAGCAGCCGATGCCGAGAATCGGTACGGCGATCTTGCGCCGCTGGGTGCGAAGGAAGAAAGGGGAATAGCGGAACGAATGTTTCAGTCCTATCCTCAGGTATTCAGTGGGAAATGTTTCGTATATAACCGTTCCACCCAGGTGCCGCGGTGCATACTGAGTATGGCTGCATTTGACGAACGGCTGAAAGAACTGAACCCGGATATAACAATGCTGCGTGAAGCCAGCCAAAGAAACAAATATCTGAACAACGATGCAGCAATAAAAGCGGATACAATCAGGAAACTGCAATCGGTGTTTTTAAAAAAGCATTTTCAACCAGCCCGGTTTATTGCCAACTTAATCAGCGATACGTCTTACGCGAAACAGGCAATCAGTGATCCGGAGAAATTTGCAAATCAGATCTTTTCGGCGGCTGTTAATATTCCAAATCTGGACTACTTACATTTTACTCTGCTGGATGTATTCACACCTGAAGAGCTTTTTATTCTCTGGCAGGCTGATAATATGTTCATGTACTATCTCGTTGGGCCTTCAGGCATTAATGGGGGAAAAGCCACAAAAAGTGCCTCCTTATTGTTGAAAAATATTTTGGATTGCGCCGATAGTGCCATAAAAAACATGAATGTTTCTGCCGATATTCGCTTTGGGCATGACTCCTATATCATTCCATTGCTGGCCTTACTCGAAATACAGGATATGAACATTCAGGAAACAGATCCTGAAAAAATATATAGGGCATGGAACAATTTTAAAGCATCCCCAATGGGTGCAAATCTTCAAATTATATTTTTCAAAAATGGATCGAATGATGACATTCTTGTCAAGCTTCTGCATTGTGAAAAAGAAGTGCGAATCCCGGTTCCTACCGACATAGCCCCGTATTATCATTGGAAGGATTTCAAGGCATATTATGAAAAGAAAGTACGCGAATAGGTAAAGTCCTCCTGTTAAACAGTTTTCATGCTGCAAATCTGCCTGGCTCTGTTATGGGGCTATAAATATTCCATTTGCAGCATGAAATACTCAATCAGACAATTATTGTTCTTACACCAACATTTGTCAGATTCCGTAATTCTTCTTTCGGAATATTGGCATCGGTAATCAATGTGTCTATGCTTGTTATGGGGGCTACGATCGCAAAACTCCGTTTCAGGAATTTGCTCGAATCGGTTGCCACTATAACTTCCTTAGCCATCTTTATCATAATCTTATTTAAGTAAGCATCTTCTATGTGGGTGGTGAATAAACCATAATTGGTATCAATGCCATTCACTCCAAGAAACAATTTGTCGCAAAACAGATCTTTCAGATTCTCTGCGGCTATTGAGCCCGACAGTGAAAGAGAAGAGTGACTGAGGCTCCCTCCAAGCATGATTATTTTGATATTGGGATATTGAGCCAATTCGTATGCAATGAAAATTCCATTGGTGATTATCGTAAGATCATTTAAATGCGTCAGGTTCCTTGCAATTTCAAGGGTCGTGGTTCCGGAGTCCAATATAATAGTATCTTTTTCCTTGACCAGTTTTGCCGCTTCCCTGGCAATTGCCTGCTTTTCCGCAAGAAAATGCGTGGTTTCCTGGTTAAACTGATAATCAAAGCGGACCCTTTGTGTTTGTATGCCGCCGCCCCGGGTTCTTATTAAAAGACGTTTCTCTTCCAGTTTATCCAGGTCATTCCTGATGGTGACCTCACTGACTTTAAAGATTTTGGTCAATTCATCAACACTCACCTGCCCATGCTTTTCCAGCATTTCAATGATTTTCGTTCTCCGGCCAAGTGTTTTTTTCCCTTCGGTTGGGTTGTTATCAGCGTATTTCATAAAAAATAATTGTTGTTTCGAAAGATTTACTAAAGTAAATATACATAAATAGCATAAATAACAAGAAAACAATTTTGGCTGATTCTTTGGAAATCGTACCCAAAAGTGCAATTTTGCCTAAATTTCGGCAGATTTACGGAATTTAGGAAACATTACAGTATATATTCTAAAACTTTCGTAACATAACTAAAAGAAAGGAAAAGAAAATTCTTGACAATGTTTCCTAAATAATATATATTTCAAAAGCAAAATAACTGACATTATTTGCTAAACGAAAATCTGCAAAATTTAGTTTCCCTTATTCAAGGATGGTTCAAATGCGGCTATATGGTTTTGGAAACGGTCATTTTCATTTAGAACTTCAAAAGTCCCCGGTACTCAGTACATGGACACCTGTCATTTTGCTCTCCTTCGTTCTCAGCATGTTGATTCCTCCATCCACCAGCGCGTCCTCAAGTAAAAAACTAAAACTCAATATTGACAGTTCAAGTGACTACCTCTGCTATTACGGGCCGTGGGACGAAGAGAAAATCGAACGAGCTCTGGACTTTGATATGGTGATCCTTGAACCGTCCAACATTACCGCCGATCAGATTGCAATACTGAAAAAAGGCCATGACGGCATTTCAGGAACCGGTGATGATGTGATTGTTATAGGCTATTTGTCAATTGGAGAAGATCATCTGGGCAACAGGCCAGGGGATGGCAGGGGGCCTTGTTATTACAGCTATGACAGCAGCAAGATCATATATGAAAATAAGGGCCTGGCATCTTGGTACGTTGATGATAAAGATTTAAATCATGTCCCTGATACTGATCCGGTCTGGGGGAGTGCTTATGTAAACGCGGGCGACACGCTCTGGTGGAATTTCCTGAAAACCAATTCCAACGGGGCTGATGTGATCCTGAACAGCAAAAAGTGTGACGGGTTGTTTCTTGACCTGGTAGATATAGCAATGCCCTGGGCTCCATGGCCATACCGGTGGACATTAAACGGGATGTCTGATTTGATTAAGTGGTTAAGAAACACGTATGAAGACAAGTTTCTTATTGCAAACAGAGGCTTGTTCTATTTCGATCCGTCTGTGCCTGAGGCTTATGCCTGCACTATCAGACCCTATATTGATGCCGATATGTTCGAATCATACTATTTGGAAAGCAGCCGAACCAGTTGGGCGCAAAAATTAAATACCGAAGCCGGCAAACCTGATGGGTTCAAGATCATTTCTCTCGATTATTTTCAGCCAACCGATACTGCTTCTATCGCGAAACAATGCAAAGAAGTATTCTCGTATAATTGGACAAATTATATCACTGCAATGACCCTGGATGTGATCAGATATGATGTATTTCACCGGCATGTGCCGGATAAAAACCCTCCGACCTGGGATGGAACATTTGGATTACAGTCAGTTGTTGCGGGCGATGGCAAGGCAACACTATTCTGGAGTAAATTAACCGATCAGTCGTTGCCTTTGCACTTTGATCTCTACTATTCAAACAGTGCAGTGTTTACAATTGCAACTGCCAATAAATTGCCGGATATCACTCCAGTATATGATTCGGTCACCTCTGCATATTCTTTTGTGGTTACTAATCTGGTTAACTATACGAAGTATAATTTTCTTATCAGGGTGACTGATGCTGCCGGGAATTCTGAATTTAATACTACGCTCGTATCTGCAACTCCTCCCGGCCAGGGGGACAAAACACCGATTGTCATAGACGGGCAATTCGCTGACTGGTTCAATGTTCCTAAACTGAATACTGCTCCGAATCCCAACGCAGTCACCGGCAGTTCATCTGTTCCCGATGCCGACTTTATTAATTTTTGGGTTACCAACGATACAAACAATCTATATATAAGCTATCAGGTCGCTGGCGTTATCTCCTCTGCATATTTCTATCATATCTTTATTGATTCCGATCTGAAGCGTGAAACAGGTTATATAGTAAACGACAGCGCCTCAATTGGTGCCGAGGTTATGGTTGAGAGCAACTACCTGTATAAATACACCGGCACTGGCGGTAATAACTGGTCATGGTCTCCCGTTAGTGGTTTTGAGAAGAAGGATAATAAAGACCGTACAGAGCTGAAGATTCCATTGAGCGTTCTCAATTCTGGCAGTGCGAAAGGCGAAATTAGAATGTTTTTCAACGTGAACAGCGCGGTTTCCCCATACACTTCGCTGGAAACTGAACCTGTTAACTATAAAAGTGAAAGCTATCAGTATACCATAGTGACAAACACGGCAATTGATGACTATAATGGCAAAACTGCTTCCAACTTTACGTTGCTCCAAAACTATCCAAACCCCTTTAATCCTGCGACGCGCATTCAATACAGCCTGCCTGGTGCAGACAAAGTAAAACTGGCTGTTTATAATGTGCTTGGTGCAAGGATAAAAACCTTGAGCGATTCATACGAAAAAGAAGGCATGCATGCTGTTCTGTGGAACGGTAAAGATGATCGTAATAATGCAGTCCCGTCAGGAGTCTATTTCATCAGACTCGAAGCAGGAAACAGTTCTCTGATGAAGAAGATGGTTCTTGTTAAGTAAGAAGGTCAATGAAGTTTCTATAATATCAACAATATCAATAGGTAATACTATGAAAAAATCTACTTCGCTTTATTTCATTGTTGCTATGCTGTTCTTCTTCGGGTTTCAAAAAGCAGAGGCACAAATTGTTATCGATGGTAATACATTCGATTGGAATGAGTCATATCGGCTTGATATCGCCCCAAACGACACCTCATTTACCTTCGAGGAGGGTGATCAATACAATCCCGGAACGGGCAATATGACACTATACAATTCTTATCTGAATTTGGATGCCAGCCATGTTTATACTGTTGATGATTCGGTTAATCTGTACCTGCGGGTAAAGATGAATCCGCTTTCTGATATTTCACTTACAACTGCAGATACAAATTTAAACGGCGGTGGAATTCTATGGGTGCTGATAACTCTGGATCCAAGTTATACAGATGATACAACGGGTATATCCTGGGGGTCATGGACTTCAGGATGGGACATATATGTACCATGTTTTCCGCGCGATTCGGTAGCAGAAAGCAAAGGAGGCTCAAACTTTCAGCAGTTTGTATTTCAACACACGCAACAAGGCAATTCGAACTGGGATTGGGCTGTAACAGATTCAACTGTCGGAGCTAAAGTCGCGTGGAATGCCGTCAATAATGATCTGGAAATTTCAATTCCGAAATCCATTTTGCAGCATCCTGCGTTTATGAAAAATTTCAAACTATCAGACAGCATTGGAATTTGTGTTGAAGCCGCGGAACCATTTACTCCATGGTGGACAGACTGGGTTGTTAACTATAAAGATATGTCCAAAAAACCATATTTTTATGGCATGATTTATAACTATAAACATAATATAACGGGCATTAAGCAAAGTCGTGTTCTTCCATCAAAGTTTTCACTATCCCAAAACTATCCGAATCCTTTTAATCCGGTCACCAATATCAGGTTTGAGCTGCCAAAGGAAGAACACGTAAGCATAAAAGTATATAACAGTGTGGGACAGGAAATTAAAACTCTGGTAAATGGAACACAGTCTGCCGGAATCCATACAGTTGCCTTTAATGCAGAAAACCTGGCTTCAGGTGTCTATGTCTACACCATGAAAACTGAGCACTTTACCAAATCAATGAAGTTAACAGTCCAAAAGTAAGTCCTTGTCACAAGGAAACAGAATGTTCTTATTAATAAAATTGCCGGGGTTACGGAAGCAACAGGCTTCCTTAACCTTAAAAAGATGTACTCTAAGGAGCAAAGGCTGTGAATAAAATAATACTGTTTTTATTGGCTATTACCATTACATCGATTGTTTTCTGTCAATCAACAGGAAAGATTGCAGGCACTATTACCGACAAAAGCGGAGAGCCCCTTTTCGGTGCAAATGTAGTTGTCTTGGGTTCATCTATGGGCGCAGCAACAGGGACAGATGGCAGTTACTATATTATCAATATTTCTCCCGGTGTTTATACGCTGGTCATAAGCTCAATTGGATATGTGACTGAAAAAATGCAAAACGTGGAGATACGCGCAGGGTTAACAACCAAGATCAATGCAAGCTTATCAGCCACTGCGGTCAAGATGAGTGAAATAGTTGTTTCCTATACAAGACCACCTGTGCAAAAAGATCTCACATCTAAAATGCAGGACTTTGATGCCAGCGATTTACAAAATCTCCCGGTAAGTGGCACATTGTCCGATCTACTCACCCGGCAGGCGGGAATATCAGCCAATATTGTTACCGTCCCGGTTATTTCACAGCCAATTTTCGGACTATTTGCAACGGTCCCAAATGACGGGTTGCATTTCAGGGGAGGAAGAACAAACGAAACAGCCTATTTGTTTGATGGAATTCCAGTTACTGATGAATTGTGGGGCGGCTTTAATTTTGATGTTATTGGAGCTAATACCATCCAATCACTGGAAACCCAGACCGGTACGTTCGGTCCGCAATATGGAAATGCAATGTCGGGTGTTCTGCTGCTTGACCCTGTTGATAACGTGCCCCAAAAATATGAAGTGAAGTTATCTGCTTATTCTGATGGGCGCGATAAATATATCAGCAGCAGCATGAATACTTTCAATATTGATGGTTCAGTTTCCGGACCTTTATTTGGCAGAAAAGACCTTGGACTTGTTGTTTCCGGGAAATTGTATGCAAATGACGGCTATTTGTTTGGATATATTTACCCTGATTACATTGATGCCGGAGGAACGGATATGACCGGAACACCACAACGGGTGCCAATGGGTTTCAGGGACAGCAGGTCAGTGTTTGCTAAACTTTTGTGGCAGATAACTGATGATATAAAATTCAGAGTCGGATATCTAAATACTGCTGAGCAGCAGGGGAACTACAATCACTATTTCAAATATAACCCAAATGGCACTCCGCATGTGCATCTCGATGGTAACCTGGCATACGCCAAATATACTCAGGTATTATCCAAGAGCACATTTTATAATCTGTCATTATCATACTATCAAAGAAACTACAAGTCTCACGTGTATGATGATTCCGCGGCATATGCAATACGGACGGAAACGGGTACCGGCGAGTTTTCCATTAGCGGCGAAGATTATGTGTTTATAAAAAGCAAATTCAATCGTCTTGATTTGAAGTTTGATATCGCTAGCCAGATTACAAAACAACATAATCTAAACTTCGGTTTTTCAGCTTCCAAACTGGGTGCAACAATGCTGCGGCTAAACCCCACCGGTTGGTATTCCATTGAAAACTACGATTATAAACCGTATGAGGGGAATGCATTTATAAATGATAAAATGGAGTTTGATGATATAGGTATGGTTATCAATATTGGCGGCAGGGTTGACTATATCAATCCTAACCGCGATTATCTTTCTGATATAACTCAGCCCACTGGCGGTATAAGTAAAACCAAACCCTATATCTATATTAGTCCCCGTTTTGGAATAAGCTATCCAATTTCTGAAGTTGCAGCCTTCAGATTTGGTTATGGATATTATTATCAATACCCGTCATTGTATGAGGTATATGAAGGTGCCAACCGGACCTATCCGGGCTACCCGGCACCGGATATTACCGAAACCATGGGCACCGTCTCTAAGGGCGATCTTCAACCCGAAAGAACGATCAACTATGAAGCCGGTGTTCAAATAGCCCTGGACCAGCTTGTTACGCTTGACATAACTGGATTCTACCGGAAAATATCAAACCTCATTGGTATCAATATTGTACACGGCTACTTGTACTCCGGCGGACAGGTAAAACAACAAAACTACAGCGCGTTTGATAACGTGAATTTTGCAACGGTTAAAGGGGTTGAAATTTCGCTGCACAAACGCTTTTCCAATTGTTTTTCAGGGTTCCTGAATTACACCTATACACAGGCCCTCGTAAGCAGTTCGCTAATTTTCTCCATCCCAACCGATGTTTCAAGATCATTTCCCGCTGACTGGGATCAGCCACATGTTATCTCATTTGGCGCGGTCTTCAGTTTTCAGGATAATTGGGGATTTTCGTTACTGGGGAATCTTAGCAGCGGCTTACCCTATACCTATAACAGTTTCCAGCCAAATGCCTTGCGCGCCCCATTGCTTAGCGATGTTGACCTCCGGGTATATAAAGAAGTTAAAATCTACGATGTGAGCACGCAGGTGTTTTTACAAGTCACTAATCTGTTGAACAGACAAAATGTATACTGGGTGTATCCTTCATCAGGCAGACCAGGGCAGGGAACAGACCCGGCATATTCAGATGATTATTATAATAACCCTTCAGAGTGGGGGCCCAGCCGGAATATTATGCTGGGCATCTCGCTAAGCTATTAACTTAAAGGACCAGGGTTTTGGAGTTAACAATATGAAACATGCAAGAGACGGATTCATCAAAATTTTAGTGCTCATTTTGCTCAGCACTGCGCCTGTCTGTATTTATGCGCAAGGCGTAAACTACATAGGCACCTCTGCCGCAAATTTTCTCAAAATTGGATTGGGAGCAGAATACGTGGGAAAAGCTGAATCCGATATCACTTCAGCTAACAATGCTTCTGTGTTGTATTGGAATCCCGGTGCAATAAGCAGAATAAATACGGTCAGTTTATCTCTATCCTATATGAACTGGTTGGTGGGTTCAAACTATGCCTATCTGGCATGCTCTGTTCCTCTGGGATTTGTGAATGCAGGTCTTGATATGTCGTATTTCAGTTCAGGGGATATGGAAGAGACTACGCTTGCGCAGCAGGACGGGACCAGAAAGATCTTTTCTGCAACAGACTACGCCCTTGGATTAACACTGGCTAAAAGCATCACCGATCGGTTTTCAGTGGGCCTGAAAGTTAAATATATTGGTGAATCTCTTTCGTCGGCAACTGCGGATGCATTTGCTTTTGATATCGGCAGTGTATTTACCACATCGTTTTTAAACGATATGCAACTGGGGATCACCCTTTCAAACTTTGGCAGTGCAATGCAGTTTTCAGGCAACGATCTCGTTGTTACCCTGCCGGTTAGTGGAAGTCCAACTAATAAAATAATCCCGGCTTCACTTCAGACAGACAAATGGAATCTGCCCTTATTGTTCAAGGTTGGCGTAACCACCAAAGCCATTAAAACAGAAAACTTTTCTCTTGGTGTGAGCGGTTCAATCGTCGATTCACGCGACTATTCAGCGCGGTTTAATATTGGATCGGACTTCGAATTTTATAAGAGACTGAGCCTGTATTGTGGTTACCGGTTCAATAATGACGTATCAAATTTTTCTGCAGGACTTGGCTTAAAGTTGCAAAACGATTTCACCGGCGACATAAGCTTCTACTATGCGTATTCAGTGTTTAAGGAATTAAACTCGGTACACCAGGTATCACTGGCATTTAATCTATGAAACATCAAAAACTTTGGCGGCAATATATGCACTCGAAATTTACTTATACACCCGGGCTTTTTGCTCTGTTCCATGGGGTGCTTCTTCTGTGTTCTGCGTTTGTTTTTAACGGATGCGTGAAAGACAGGGAACCGACGGCCCCATCTCCACTTACCAGGCCAGAGATAACCGCTAATTCACTGCCTTCAAATGCAGAACTAAATGTTCCGGTAACGTCCGGAGTTCAAGTTTACTTCACTGAGAAAATGGATGTGACAACACTCCCGAACAGGTATATCCTTCAGAATTTTAATGGTGATGTGATCCCCGGAACATATTCAGTCCGGGACACAGCGGCAATATTCACTCCAACGCAGCCTTTGGCACAAGCTTCCATTTACAAAGCTACAATTAAAGGACGCGTAAGGGATATTTTCCGGAACTCCATCTCCTTAGATGGGTACCCTGTGTATAATGATACTGTAGTAATATTCTCAAACTGGTTTTATACCGCCGGAAAATATTCAGAAAACGGATTTAATCGCTTATATACAGCTGACAAATCAAATATTTATGTTATAGGGAATCTGGATAGTGTTGTTGCTGCGATTCCATATTCACCGGCCATTCTTTCCGGGTTTGCTGTTACGAAGACAGGTTCTTATCTGCTGACCAGCATTGAAGCAAAAAACCGGGTGGATTTTATTAGTCTCAATACAAATAAGGTCGAAAAAAGCATTACCGTTTCAGCTAATCCGCAATCGATTGTTACCGGAACTGACTATGCTTATGTAGCGTGCGTGAATGGACAGGCTATTGAGAAGATCAATATTGCCTCAAAGTCAGTTGAAAAAACACTTGCGTTGTCCTTTTTTCCAGGGAAAATTGCCCTTTCAAGCGATGGCTTAACACTATTCACACTGGATCAGGTTACCAAGGATCTCGTCATTATAGACGCAGCAAACGGGACTATTAAAAACCGAGTTAAAAATGCATACACTCTTCCAGCCACAGGGGAATTGGTTTGCGATGACGCCAACAGGCTTCTTATTTGTGATGCAAAGGGAGGAAAACTTAGTGTGTCCACTGCCGGCCAGTCATATACAGACCTAACAACTGCCTACAGTTTCCCTGCAAAGGTTAGCCCGGTAAACTCAGTGTTTGATGACAGTTGCATCTATGTTGCAGCAGGCTCGGCAATTTACAAATTAAATAAACAGACATTTGCATTCAAAAATCAATTGTCGCTGTCCTTGGCGGTGAAATCGGTGTCCATTCTTCCATCAAAGGATTTGCTCATAGCCATAACGTCTGCTTCATGCATGATAATAGATTTGAATTCATTCACCATTGTTAAAGAAATACAGCCGGGTGGTTCAAATCTACAGTTTTTAATAAGCAGTCCTCAAAAATTTTAATGATCAGGAAACAAGTATGAACTATAATAGAAGAACATTGTTACGGATAATAACAGCGGTGTTACTGTTTACCTCATTATTATTTTCGCAAACGGATCCCTTGATATATCAGAGATGGAATATCATGGATATTAACAGGGTGCGTACACAGTTTAATAACACCGGGGAGCTGTGTGACGGTAATCAGGAAAATATTCCTCTTGCTCGTCCGCCTGCGATGGAGTACCCGAATGGCAGTGGTATTAGTTATGGAACCTGTATAGGCATATTTATTGGTGCGCCTCCAACCCAGGATTCAGGGGCAGTTGATGGTGAGTACCCGATGTCCCTTCCTTATTGCGATGGTACAGTGAATGAAGGTCCGGCAGGAGGATTTTGGGACCCGGAGCATTTTGCCCCTTATCCTGAGGTTGTTGGAAACCAAAAAGCTCCGTTAAGCACCGATCCATCAACATGGCCCTCTGCCGGTCCGAACCATGGCTGGCCGGCCTTGATACCAGGGACAAATGAACCTCTTAAAGTGGGAAGTGATGGTTGGCCCGGGTTAGGCCGTAACGGCAACAGATTAGCTGACCAGGAGACTTATTCGGTAATGTATTCATGGCGGGGAAGAAAGCAAACAGGTACACAGGAAGCCAGAAGGTGGCTCAAAACGAACATTGAAATGTGGGGATTGGCTTGGACAGGTGAGCTTTATCAGGATTTTATCATATGGGTTTATGTAGTAAGGAACAGAGGAACTGCCCCAATTAAGGATATGCGTGCAGGAATTTATTCTGACTATGGATATATCCCGGTATTCTTGACCCCGGATCACGGTGGTGCACCTAATCGCTATTATTACTATCCAAAATTGCAACTGGCATGGGGTATGGCTGATAATCCGGCTACTGTTCCCAATCCATTTGGCCCGGGAACCCTACAAAATATTTCTGTGAGCGGTACAATGGCATTACGAATGCCGGGCGCAACGAAATCTGTCGCTACTTACGATGCATTTCATTGGTGGCAAGGTGAGGGGCAGCCAGGGGGTACAGGTGGAAAGATGAGCCTGGTGTATAAGTATAATTTATTGAATGAAGATAATCCGCGTAGCAGTAAAAACAATGGTATCTGTGATGATTTTGACATGGACGGCATACCGGATACATTGAACGGAGGTCCGAATTATTATTATGCTACCGGCTCAGACGGATTGCAAACGTTAGGCTCTGGTACTTTTACGCTTCAACCGGGACAGTCGGATACACTGGTCTTTGCAACGGTCTTTGGTAAAAATAAAGATGAACTATTCAAACATGCGCTTAATGCCTACACTCTCTATCATTCCGGTTGGAAAATTGTAAAAGCGCCGCCCGCACCGTCATTGGAAATTGTTCCTGGCAATGGGCAAAACACTCTCTATTGGAATAAAACCAGTGAAGGTGCCGAAGCATTTGAGGGTTATAAAATCTATCGTTCCGCCGATAATGGTTCAACGTGGGGGTCATCAACCGTAACCGATTTTGATGGCGGTGTACATTATTTGCCATTGGCGCAATTCGATAAAATTGACAGTGTAGAAGGGCATTATACAACACTGCCTAATTTTGCCTGGTATTATCTTGGAAATGAAAACGGTTTACCGCCGGTTCAAATACTTTCTTCTGACTCCCTGAAATATTTCAAGAAAGGCGACTCCCTCAGGGTATTTGTCGATAATACGGTAACAAATGGTTTGAAATACCGGTATTACATTGCAGCATATGACACGGGACATGGAATTACCGGGCCATTGGAAAACACCGCATCATCAACTCCGGCCGTAGGAACGAACACGGTGGAAGTTATACCGCAAGGCAGGTTATCCATAAAAGATTTGTCACAAGTCAAAGTTGTCCCCAATCCATACATAGTGGCAAGCGGTTGGGAACAGGGAACCAATCATGAACTGCAGTTTATTCATTTACCAATGACGGCTACTATCAAGATATTTAATGTGGCAGGTGAATTGGTGAGAACACTCCACCATGACGGTAATGGCTCTATGGCTCCCGGTATCGAAATGTGGGATCTAAAAAACGAAATGCAGCAATTGGCAGCACCGGGATTATACTTTTTCTACGTGAATTCGCCCATTGGCACAGCCCAGGGCAAATTTGTCATAATACTATAATTTATTACTTAAGAAGAAGATGAATTAGCATGGTACTCAAAATTAAAAACACTATAAAGAGCTGTTTTCTCTTATTGGTTTTCAGCGCAACCATTTATGGCACCGGAGAATACAAGGGAAAAACCGTTATAATTGATGGAGGGAAAATTATTGTTGAATTTGACCGCAATCTTAAAAGCAGAATAAAACAAAAATCAGGTGTAAATGAATTAATTCTCACCAAATACGAAAATTCTGAATATATAACGTGTAATGGCAGAAAGACAAATGATTTTAGGCTGACTGATTTTAAAGTAAAAGAGTGGCAGGATTCAATCGGTAAGGGAAATTTGTACGAAATTTCCGGCATCTCGAAATTGCTGAAGAAATCCATTGTAATAATCAGCTACACCGATTTCCCGACAATGCTGTTTTACAAAGTGACTTATCAAAATATCGGGAAAGAAAAAATTTCTGTTGATGGCTGGACTAACAACGATTATTCCATTTTATCATTACCGGGGAAGGATACAATGCCATCATTCTGGTCTTATCAGCCAGGCTCATATGGTTGGGACAATAATTGGATATTACCACTTAAGCCAGGTTATTCACGTAGTAATTATCTCGGCATGAATGCGGTTGACTATGGCGGTGGAACGCCGGTAGTTGATATCTGGCGGCGGGATTGTGGAATTGCGGTGGGGCATGTGGAAAAAACCCCAAAATTGGTTTCCCTTCCGGTAACCATGAAAGACAAAGATGTGGCAGAGTTGGCAATCACCTTTCAACAGAAAAGTGAGCTGAATCCAGGACAGGAATTATCCACCCTTAGAACATTTGTTGAGGTACATACGGGGGATCAGTTTAACAGCTTAACAGTGTACCGGCAATTTATGGAACGGCAGGGCTTCACATTCAAAGATGCTCCTGCTGACGCTTATGGCACTGAATGGTGCGGATGGGGATATGAGCAGAATTTTACCATGGAACAAATGTACAATACCCTGCCCAAGGTTAAGGAACTGGGGCTTGACTGGGTGGTGCTTGATATGGGTTGGTATAAAGGAATGGGTGACTATTTTCTGCCTAAGGATAAATTTCCCAATGGAGAGGCTGACATAATTAAATTTGTGAATAAAGTGCATTCAATGGGCCTTAAAGTACAACTCTGGTGGATGCCACTGGCGGTTGCACCCAATACTGAACTCATGGCAAACCACCCCGGTTATCTGTTGCTCGATGAAGACGCATCCCCGCATTATATGCCGTCGTTTTTCAAATCATTCTTTCTGTGTCCGGCCTCGAAAGATGTTCAGGAATATTCAAAGAAACTGGTAACTCAGTTCATGAAGTGGGGCTTCGATGGCCTTAAAATTGACGGGAATAATCAGAATTGCGTTCCGTCGTGCTTCAACCCGGAGCATCATCATGCACGAAGTGAGGAATCGGTGGAAGCCATACCTGCTTTTTATAAAATGGTGTATGAGACTGCCCTGGCAATTAATCCCAATGCTAAAATGCAAATTTGTCCGTGTGGCACGAACCAGTCGTTTTTCCTTATGCCCTATATGAATGAAACTGTTGCCTCCGATCCGCATTCTTCATTTCACATCAGGATCAAAGCAAAAACACTTCGCGCTCTGACAGGTCCCAAAGCGGTTTTCTATGGCGATCATGTTGAACTGAGTGATGACAGGAGCGACTTTGCTACCACAATTGGAGTTGGAGGAACGATTGGTACCAAATTCGTTTACCCTCCGGGAGTATATATGAATACAGAAAGCGGCGATGTGAGCCTCACTCCTGAAAAGGAAAAGAAGTGGAAAAAGTGGATTGACATATATAATGCCAACATGTTGACCAAAGGTAAATACCGGGGTGAATTGTATGTATCGGGTTTTGATTATCCGGAAACTCATGCAATACAAAAAGAGGATATCATGTACTATGCATTTTACGAAAAACACTTTTCCGGAAATGCAGAATTACGCGGTCTTGAAAAGAAAACGTATAAAGTGATTGATTACGAAAATAACGTTGTTCTGGGCACGGTGACCGGCCCGGTTGCAACATTGAAAATAGATTTTGAAAAGCATCTTCTTGTTAAAGCAGTGCCCAATTAAATATCGCATCGGAAAAAAATAAACTTAAAACGAAGAATCAGGAGCAATAGTGAAACAAAAGGCATGGCTGCTTTACGCGCTGACTACAACTGTTCTGTGGGGCATTTGGGGTGCATTAATTGAGATCCCCGAAAAAGCGGGATTCCCTGCAACACTGGGCTATGCGGCTTGGGCGCTAACCATGATACCGGTTGCAATTGTTGCACTAAAATTGATAAACTGGAAATTGGACACAGACAAACGCTCAGTTCTGTTGGGCCTTGGCGCCGGCATTCTTGGATGCGGCGGCCAGTTGCTTTTGTTTGAGTGTTTACGGATCGGTCCCGCGTATATTGTTTTCCCCATCATTTCACTGTATCCGGTTGTTACAATAATTCTTTCTATTACCGTGCTTAAAGAAAAAGCCGGCAGGCGGTCATGGACCGGAATCATTCTGGCGCTCTTCGCAATCATTACGCTTTCCTATGAATCTCCTGAAAATTCTATTGTGAGCGGATACCTCTGGTTGGTTCTTGCGATCATCGTTTTCATTATGTGGGGCTTGCAGGCATTCATAATGAAGTTTGCCAGTGACGATAATAAGCAAGTGAGTATGAAGGCAGAAAGTGTAACCTTCTACCTGATGATAAGCTCGGTTATACTTATTCCCTTCGCGTTGCTCATGACGGATTTTTCACAGACCATAAACTGGAAATTCAACGGGATGTACTCCGCATTTATCTTTCAGGCTCTTAATGCGGTTGGCTTTTTGTTTTTCTCCTATGCAATCAAATACGGAAAAGCGATTATTGTAGTCCCAATGATGTCTTTGGCCCCCGTAATAACTGTCATTCTGTCTTTGCTTATATACCGGGTTATTCCCCAACCGATAATAATAGCAGGCATGGTCGTCGCGTTTATTTCAATTTACCTGTTGTCAGAATAAAGTGCGGAACCAGAAGATGCTTTATGAATTAAAAGAACGTGTTTATAACTGCAATATGGAACTTCAGGCAAAAGGGCTGGTGGTCGAAACATTTGGAAATGCCAGCGGTATCGATCGGGCTGCGGGTTTGATGGCAATAAAACCCAGCGGCGTTCCATACACAGAATTAACCGTTAATGACATCGTTTTGGTCGATTTGAATAATAACATTGTGGAAGGAAAACTAAATCCCTCTAGCGACACGAAAACACACTTGGTCCTTTATAAAACATTTAAGGAAATTGGTGGCATAGTGCATACTCACTCCACTTATGCAACGGCATGGGCGCAGGCAAAAAGATCCATTCCCTGTATGGGCACTACACAGGCAGACTATATACAAGGCGAAATACCATGTACTGAAGATCTTTCCGCCGAACAGATTTCGGGAGATTATGAAGTTGAGACCGGAAATCAAATTGTAAAAAGACTGACACAGTTTTCTGCTGAGCATATTAACATGATTCTTGTTGCGGGGCATGCTCCTTTCACCTGGGGCACCAGTCCGGAAGAAGCCTTACATAACAGTATTCTGCTTGAAGAAATTGCGAAAATATCTTTTTTAACAATTAATATTAATCCTGGCGCTGCTTCACTGAGCAACGCCCTATTAAACAAACATTTTGAAAGAAAACACGGCCTTAGTGCATACTACGGTCAAAAGTAGAAAAATTTCATTTGGAGCAAATGATGAGTACAATATCACGAGAAGATCTGTATAATTGGTGCAGAGTTCCTGTCCAGGAATTAATGAATAAATCAGACTTGAAAATACCTTTCAGGATATGCAAAGATTCTTCCCAGATGGGCTATCTCATGGCGAGGGAATTAGCCGAAGAAATAAAAGCAAATAATAAACGCGCATTGACAACAAGAGCTATCATTCCGTGCGGCCCGAATTGCTGGTATAAACCATTTGCTGACATTGTGAACGCGGAGAAGATCAGTCTGCACCAGCTTGTTGTATTCCACATGGACGAATGTCTTGATTGGCAGGGAAATGAATTGCCAAGAAATCACCCCTATTCGTTCCGCGGATACATGGAGAAAAATTTTTACGACCCGGTGCGCCCGATATTATCGGTTAAAACAGAAAACCGGAACTGGCTTAATGCCGGGAACGTGGAAGAGATAAAAAGCAAAATATCCGAAGCTCCTATTGATATTACCTATGGCGGTTGGGGACAGGATGGACATGTGGCCTACAATCAGGCCCGGCGTCATCCTTTCAGCCAGATCACCATTGAAGAACTGCGGGAATCTACAATCAGAGTGCAGGAAAACAATATAGATACGATAGTTGCACTTGCACAACGGACGTTTGGGTCAGCGTATCAATTTGTACCTCCAATGTCGGTTACGCTTGGAATGAAAGAATGCCTTTCCGCAAAAAAGATCAGGTTGTTCAGTGATACCGGCGCCTGGAAACAAACAGCATTCCGCGTAGCCTTGTTCAGTGATATGACCCCCGAATATCCGCTCACTCTGTTGCAGGAACATCCGGACGTGCTCCTCACAGCAACTGTTGAAACGGCACGGCATCCGTTAAGTGAACATCCTGAATGGGACTTCGGAATTAAAACACCGGATTATTTTAATAACGCAATACAGGGCAAATAGATGAACTCATTACATATACCCAAAGCTGCTTTTTTGTATGATGCGATGATTGGAGTAGGAGGCATTGGTTCCGGGTCTTTCTTCTTATTGAATGGTGACCACACGCTGGGCAGGGAAGAAAGCCGGAGCGGGCATTTCCTTGATAAAGATGATTACTGCAAGCTTCATATTATTTCCCATTATGTTAAAGCCCTGTTGGGTGTGGATTTTACCGTGATACCCATAGGCAAAGTTGGCAATGACGAAGTGGGTAAAAAATTGCGGAATGAAATGGAAGAAGCTGGATTGGTGACTGAGTATGTTGGTACCGATAATGAAAGGCATACGCTTTTTTCATTTTGTTTTCTATATCCTGATAAAAGCGGTGGAAATATGACAACGGACGATTCGGCCTGTTTATCTGTTAATGCCGGATTTGTCGCAGCAGCGGAAAAGGAATTTATTAAGTTTGCTAAACGGGGGATCGCCCTTGCTGTTCCGGAAGTCCCGATGGAAGCCCGTATTGAACTGTTGGCTCTTGCCACCAAATATGAGTTTTTCCGGGTTGCCTCTTTCACTTCGGAAGAAATGAATGGTATTCTGACTTCCGGTCTCCTGACAAAAGTGGATTTGCTCTGCATTAATCTCGATGAGGCCGCAAGTGCACTCGGTATCAACATTTATGATCTTGAGGTCGAAGAAATTGTTGCCGGGGCTGTAAAGCAATTTTCGGCACAGAACAGTGGTATTGTGGTTTCAATTACCCATGGAAAAGAAGGCAGCTATCTCTGGGACGGATCAGAAATTTCTTATTTGCCGGCAATCAAAGTCCCTGTAGTAAGTACTGCAGGGGCCGGAGATGCTTTTACTTCAGGCCTCATTGCCGGCATTGTTGCGGGATGTTCACCTAAACAGGCCCAGCAACTGGCAGGCTTAACGGGCTCCAGTTCGGTTACTTCCCCGCATACTATCCACAAAGGGCTGGACAGGATCGAACTATCTAAAATTACCAAAAACAATAATTACCCTTTTTCCAAAATAATAGCTAATCTGATAGAGGAACAGCCATGAGTATAACAATGCGAATAATGCAGCAGTTCGATGCTACAAAAGAAACTGAATTTATGGATTTCGAAAAGAAATTTGCAGAGCTGGAAAGAGCCCGGCCGGATTTCCCCAAAGGAGAGAGACTGCAGCCAATAGCAGCTGCGGAACCCTGCAATACACTGATATGGCAATGCAAGTTCCCCGATATGCAAAAAGCATACGAAGTACTTGACTTTTTCAGCGGCGATGAGTCCCATGAAAAATTGCTTGCGGGGCAGTTACCATTCTTCAAACAGGTCAGGATTGAGTTTTATAAAAATCTTGATTTTTAGATGAGTAGTTTGGCCGGCTGGTCAGCCGGAATGAAAATAACACTTTGACTTTTATGTTGAGTAATTCAGCATGAAAATTTTTGTATAGATGGAGAACCGGAAATGAAATGTTCAAATCATATTTATGTGTTAGTTACCTGTCTTATAATCTCAACAGCTGCTATCTTGGCATTCAGCAGCTGCCAGAAGGGAACCTACACGATGGAGGACTATTCTAAAATTGCCAAGATAGACGCGCATGTTCATGATAATTCGCAGACTTCTGCGTTCGTTGACATTGCAAAAACGGATGGGTTCAAGATACTTTCCATAAATGTTGATTATCCGGATTTTCCTCCGGTTGAATTTCAGCAGAAGCTGGCAGAAGCCAAATTGAAGGAGAATTCAGCAAATTTCGCCTTTGCCTCAACATTCGCAATGGCAGGATGGGATGAGCCAAACTGGGTGCAAAATACTTTGGCACATCTGGATTCAACAATTCAGGCCGGTGCAATTGCGGTCAAATTCTGGAAGAATATTGGTATGGTTTTCCGGGATAAGGAGGGGAAACTGGTGATGTTGGATGATAAAAAGCTTGATCCTGTTTTTGCGCATCTGACCGAAAACAAGATCCCCGTCATTTCACATTGCGGCGAGCCAAGGGATTGTTGGTTGGCGGTGGATAAAATGATGAGTAACGACATGAAAGAATATTTTTCTGCACACCCGCAATATCATATGTATTTGCATCCGGAGATGCCTTCATATGATGATCAAATGAATGCCAGGAACCGAATGCTGGAAAAGAACCCGAATCTTAAAGTAATGGGCGCTCATCTGGGAAGCCTGGAATGGAGTGTGGATGAAATGATAAAATTCCTCGACAATCACCCCAATGCAGTAATTGATCTTGCTGCCCGAATGGATTATCTTCAGCTTCAATCGCAAAAAGACTTGAAAAAAGTGTACAATTTCTTTTGCAAATACGATGATCGGCTGGTATATGGAACCGACTTAATAACAGACCCCAAAGATGATCCGGGCATTTTTAAACAGGTTGCTCATGATAAGTGGCTTGCAGATTGGAAATACCTGGCAACAGATTCAACAATGACCCTCCCAAATATTAAGGGATCATTTAATGGGCTGTCCTTGCCTAAGACCGTGATTGATAAAGTGTATCATGAAAATGCCGCCCGGCTGTTCTTCAGCAAAGAGAAGTAGCTTTCCGGTTCTTCACAACATTTTCCGGAGTACCCCATACATTCAAACAACTTCCTGTTGTCACTTTGGGTAATTATCTCTACTTTTTTAGCATCGCAAGTACGGCTTTGGCATCGTAAAAGGGATGAGCAGTTTTGGTTGGTTTGATTGTCAGCAGCTTTATCTCCAGGGACCCTGTAAACGCTTCAGTGGTATAACCGATGTTTGCCATCGTTTTGTTGTCCGTATAACTTTCCTGTTTGACAACCTTATCACTATGGTCACTGAGTATTTCAAAATAAAGGGCGCCATTTTCTACGGTTATTTCTGCACAGCGCTGGAGAGTGTATTCTTTTACTGCTTTAAAAGAAGTATGGGTATCGCCGGTAAACGTAACAAGATAAGTACCTATCGGTGTTACGCCATCCGTATATCCGGTTCCGGCTTCCATCGCATGATATGATGTTCCGCAGCCACAAAAGGCAAGTGCGACGAGAGCGAGAATGATTAAACACTTCATAGTAATTCCCATCCAACGGTAAAAAATAATAATAGAATGAATTCAGGTAAGTAAACCAAGAACAGTGATCCAAAATACCGAAATTTCTTGAACGCACATACTCATATTGCTTTTCTGCTATTATGCATTTGGAGTTTATGCCGTTATTTATCGGAATTATTCTGTCAGTCCCGTCAGTTGCCTGAAGTGGTCCAAATTTCCGGTCAAGTCAACCTATAAGCTTTCCAAAACTACTCCGAAACTGTTTTTAAATGGATTTTCACTAATTTTAACTATAATGTTACAAAAGTTAATGATCAGGGTCTGAAGAAGACGTGAAAAACCTGGAACAATTGACGGCAGCTTTGAAATATTTGGCTGACATATACCTCTTGCGCACCTGGTATATTCATACAGGGCGCCATTCAGTTCCACGGTCACTATTTAAAAAGCTCGGAGATATAAAAGGGGTACAAAAATTTAGTTTCTCTTTTGATAAACGACAAATACAGTAGTTGTCACCTGAAAATATGAAAGGGAGCCTTTAAATGGCTGGTAAATATGAATTTTGGTTATATGATGCGTTTGGCGGTTACGAAGTATATAACGATATCGAAAGCATACCATTGCCTTTTACCGTTGTGGACAAGCGGGAATGGGGTCTGACAATCATTTTTATTTGCCAAATCGTAACCGAATAATCGAATTTAAAGTACTTATTGTGTTTGTTAGGCTTTCTCATCAGATGAAGGTCTGTTTTTTTTAGATTCTATTAAGGAAAGATCATATGCCGTTTTTAAGGAATATAGCCCTCATTGCTCTGCTAACTATAATCATGCAGGTGAAGTCTATGCCGGGCCCCTATCCGAATCCAGAGCATCCCGTTGGAGTAACAGCAAATACGGCCTTCACAAAATTCTATAATACCATAAATATATTGATCAAAGCAAAGAAGTGGTCTGAATTGAACAAATACGTCCATCCCGATTATGGATTTTATATCTATGACAATCCGGGTGTCAGAGCATTAGCTTTCAATTTCAGCAAATTCGATAATTTAATCGATAGTACAGGCAATCGGGACGAAGTAATTATAAATAAAATGCAGGATTTGAAAGCTGACCTGAAACGTAAACTCATTTCATCTAAGGTCCCCGTATGGGATTGCAGTATGGATAAATGGAATAAAAAAGGAAGCTATTGTCAGGATATTTCCTCCTGCCCCGACCTCACTGAAAATGTTCTATCATCCTTGGGGAGTGAGGATAATCCAATTCATCCAAAAGTTTTAAAAGCAAAACAGTTCGGTAAGTTCATAAAAAAACACGTTGTACAGACCGCCGGCTATGACATTTATTTCGCTTTCATCGACGGAAACTGGTACATCGCAGTGATTGATTTATGCGATAAGTGCAGTGCGTAAATATAGAGGCAGAGGAGTGATACTCAAACTGATGAATTTGGAAACAAACTGGTGAATTTCAACTCAAGACTCCGATTAGTTGTTCCACTAAATAGGCAATCAAAATGGAATTAAATAACCCTTTGAAAAATTCATCGCTTCCTTTGTCCTCAGTAACCGGTAAAAACACCGTGGACTCTGAGGCTCAGCAAACAGACGAGGCATTGTCATGTCTTGAAACCGGCATACAAGCAGCACTGGAAACATATTCAAACGTGCATAGAGGAAGTGGTCACTTTTCTGCAATCACTACGCACCTGTATGAACTGGCCAGGACTATTATTCTGGAATATCTGGGATTGTCAGAAAAAGTTTATTGTGTTATTTTTTGTACTCCTTCCAGAGCGGAACAATTGATAAAATTACTTGACCCGGGATGTTTTCAGTGTTTGTCAAGCAAAGAAATTGGCCTGCAAATTGGGGTAAGGGCTTTGGCAGTAATGGAAAAATCTCTCCCGCCGGGTGTGCCATTTCAGTCCGGCGGAGGAACCGCAAGGCTCGTTTCTCCTGAGTACGTAGTATGGGCCAGAACACCTGATAAGTTTGAAGCAGGCACTCCTGCAATTATAAATAGTATCGCTTTTGCCCGGGCATTAAAATTATGCAAACAATATGGAAGTGATGTTTTTAAATCCGGCTGTTTGTCTGATGCTGATGTTCATGATCTTCTATATCACGATGAGTTTGAAAATTTATCCGGGCCTGAATTACTTGCTGCCCTTCGGCAGGCAGTCATTGGCGGGGGTAAACTTGTCCCGACTAAAAAAGGTTTCAAGCCCTTCATTAGTATGGATAATGCCGCCAGCACTCCAACTTTCGCACCTGTTCTGAATGTATTTAATAAAGTCCTCAGACTCCCCCAGCAAACGCAAAAAAGCATTGTTGAAGAGGTAAAGACAATATGTTCCCGGTATCTTGGTGCTCCTCTTACCACTTATGACCTGCTATTTACTTCTAATACGACCGAAGCCATAAATATTGCAGCCGAAAATCTCCAGCATGAATTACGATCAGGTAGTGAACTGGTAGTGCTGAATACTGTTTTGGAACATAATTCAAACGAGTTGCCATGGAGGGGAATTCCCGGGTGTACATTACTTAAGCTGTCTATAAACGATGAAGGATCAGTGGATATTCGCGAATTGGAGACAATTCTGGATTCATACAACCTGAAGAATCTTCATGGAACGAAGCGCATTACCCTTGTAGCTGTTACGGGAATTTCAAATGTACTCGGAATTAGCAATGATCTTGCAAGCATTAGCAGCATCGTTCATCGTTACGGAGCCCGTTTGCTTGTTGATGCCGCACAACTTGTTGCTCACCGCAAAGTTGATATTGCAGAAGTGGACATCGACTATTTTGCTTTCTCGGCACATAAAGCATACGCCCCGTTCGGAGCCGGTGCCTTAGTGGTAAAAAAAGAATTGCTGAATTTCAGTGATAAAGAAATAGAACGCCTCCGCAGCTCCGGTGAAGAAAACACAGCCGGCATCGCAGCCATGGGTAAAGCTTTTATCTTGCTGCAAAGGATTGGGCTCGATCTGATGCTGAAGGAAGAACAGGCACTGGTACACCGCTTAATGAAAGGTCTTAAACAAATCCCTGGAATTAGGCTTTTCTACAGTGCTGATGATGCAGCCTATTCACTTACCCAAAAAGGAGGTGTCATTTCATTTGAGATAAATGGAATGAATCCTCATAAGGTGGCCAGACTCCTTGCGGAGATAGGGGGAATTGGTGTGAGGTCCGGTTGCCATTGTTCACATATCCTGATAAAACACCTGCTGAAAACACCACCATTTCTGCAGAAACTGCAGAGAATAATTGTAATACTGTTTCCCAAAATAGAATTGCCTGGCATGGTCAGGATAAGTCTGGGGATTGAAAATACGGAGGCTGAAATTGATACTTGCATCAACGTCATGGATGAAATTGCCCGCGGCAAAAAAGAGAAGATCGCATATCCCGGCGAAAACATAAAACAACAGATGAAAGAACTGCTAAAGACAGCGGGGACACGGGTTTATTCATAAAACAGCTACAGGGCTGAATCAATAGCACTTTTATTGAAGCCCGTTAATCCAGGCTGATTAAACTCTTACTGTAAAATGCGTACTATGTTTTTTGATGCTAAGAAACTTCCATTGGCAATTGCAGGATGTTTCTCCCAGCTCAGTGCTCACTGCATGTGTCCTCTCATCATTGGAGCAATGGTGTCGTCTTAACGAGTACTGTTATCGAATGTCATTCCCACGAAGGTGGGAATCTACCTAATTCGAGTTGTTATTATATTTTCGATGTCAAAATATTTTAACAATGTTGTTGGGCTGCTAATAGATGCATGAGAATATTTGCTAAAAATTTGGCAATTTATCTAAACAGAGAAACTGCTTCCAAGACTTAAAGAAATGGGTGAGCGGAGTATTTCGCTCCGGCTCACCCAGCAAGAGTAATTCAAACGTAATCTGACAATTATTTCACAAGGAGCAGCTTCTTTACAATACTATAATTTCCCGCTTCCAGCCTGTATAAATATATTCCGCTTGCCAGATTCTTTCCAATAAAGCTCACTGAATAACTGCCGGCAGGTTTATAATCATTAACAAGAGTTGCTATTTTGCTTCCGATAGCATCATAAACAGTGATCGTAACATATCCTGCTTTGGGAAGCGAATAATTTATTGCCGTGGAAGGATTAAATGGATTTGGATAATTCTGTGAAAGCGTGAACTGTCTAGGTAACTCTGCAGGTTCCCTGGAGACCTCGACTAATTGTGAAAGAGAACGCATCCATAATCCGCCTCCGACTGTACCCGCATAAATCGACGATCCGTTGACAGCCAAAAAATTAACGTTATAAACAGCGGGCAAGCCACCAACAACCAAACTCCAGTTTGTGCCTTTGTCAGTAGTAACGAATATCTTCCCCGATCTTCCGCCTGCGAACAAAATGGTATCACAAACGGCAAGTGCATAATTTGAAGAATCCATCAACCCATCGTTTCTAAGCGACCAGTCCGCGCCATTGTTTGTTGAAAGGAATACACCGCTTTCAGCTGTTCCGGCAAAAATATTATTTCCGAACGAAGCCAGGCAGGTAACAGAACGGTTAAACAAACCACTGTTAACAGCGCTCCAGTTGGACCCGTTGTTGGTGGAAGTAAATACGCCTGAATATGAACCAACAAAGATATTGTTCTGACTTTGCGTAAATGAAGTTATATCCGTGGCACTCATTCCGCTATTGACAGGTGTCCAGGAAGTTCCATGGTTGGATGTAAGAAAAACTCCACCGGCTGCGGTTCCTGCAAAAATATTGTTCCCGCTGGCCAGCAGTGAGTGAACATTTAAACTGGCTTGGCAGCAAGCGCATTAACCCAATAATCGGTATTCATGCTTGTTTGCTGCCAATTTAATCCATCGTCGGTAGAACGATATATGCCACCCCGCCCATAACCTGCATAAATGGTGCCGCCACTGGAAGCGAAACATTGAATGTTTCCTCCGCCTGTTCCGGTAGCCGGAAACCATTGTGAATGAGTATTTGTTGACCATAAGAATATCGCGAGTGCGATGACAGGAATGTTGGTGCAAATTCTGCACGTAAAGGAACCCGGGAATACACCAAAAACCGATAAATTTTTCATTGAATCTCCCTAACTGTTGGTTATAAATAAAGCTATTAATAACGAAAACAATATAAATATATAATCCCCCAATTGTAAACACAAATTTTATACGCTTTCTGCAGACGATATACTTAGCTATAAGTTCATCATTCATCACGATGTTTTTCTATGCTGTGGTGCGATATATATAAGCGGAAATATCACTATTTTTATCCGGGAAGAATTTTTAAATACGCTCACAATAAAACAGAATAACATGAAAATAAGTTATGCAGCATTAGTAATTTTCTTTTTTAGTACGCTTTGTTTCCCGCAGGGAGATACGTTTAGCGATAAATACATTGATTCGGTAATGGTGAGTTTTAAAGAGAAATGGAAAATCCCCGGCATTTCTGTTGCAATTACAAAAGATGGAAAATTAATCTATGCTAAAGGATTTGGCTATGCTGATACAAACAGTAAAGAACCGGTTACAACAAATAGTTTGTTTAGAATAGCCAGTTGTTCAAAAACCATTACTGCGATCGGCGTAATGAAATTAATCGAAAATGGTCAAGTGAATCTGGATGCTAAAGTTTTTGGGGAAAAGGGAATACTGACGGGTCCCAATTATGTGAACATTGCTGACAGCAATGTGTATGGAATAACGGTTAAAAACCTGTTGCAACATACCGTCGGTTGGCCCGCAATTGATATTATTGGGGAAAACGAAGCATCCTATGCATTAAAAGCTCCTATTCCGGCCGGCATTAGCGAAAATGTGAAGTATATATTGAAGCAGAAGCTCGATTTTTTGCCATCAACCGCTTACAGATACTCGGACTTTAATTACTTATTCCTGGGAGAAATTATTGGCACGATCGCCAAAAAGGACCATGTGGATTACCTGGTGTCAGAAATCCTTCACCCAATCGGAGTCTACACTACCATTCCGGGTAAGTCTGAATTAGTTGACAGAGTTGCGAACGAAGTTATATACTATGACTACAATGGTGAAATGGCGCCCTCATCATTTGATACAGCGAAGATTGTGCCTCAATCGTATGCCTTTAATATGGAGCCAATGATATCAAGCGGTGGCTGGATTTCAAGACCAATAGATATGGTAAAAATTATATTGTCCATTGATGGGCTTGAACATCCGGCAGATATTCTGAATAAGAAAAGTATCGCCCTTATGTCTTTACCTCCTGAAAACATTAAGACACGGTACGGAATGGGAATGCGTGTAACCAAAAATAATACATGGTTTCATACGGGAGAATGTACCTGGGGGACATGTGCAGTGTGGGCTAAAACGGCAAATAATGTGTGTCTTGCAGTCACCTGTAACACGCTTCCCTCAATAAAAGGTTCGGACGAAGAAAAATTGAACTCGTTGAAAGTGTTGGATCGGGACTTAGCCGGATTCCTTCGGGAGAAATTGGAAAATCTTAAGTCGTTTCCGGATAGAGATTTATTTGAGACCAAAGAAATTAAATAACAGAAGCCCGCAAGGTTGCTGATGTGCCTTTCTTCAATAGATAAATATCCCTAACTTTGCGAAGCCAAAGTGAAATTCATTCACTCCCCCTCGTTTTTCAAGAGAGCGGTTCAGGATGGGAGCTTTTGTGATCTAAACAACATTTTGCCATTATTGGCGATGATAGTATTGCTTGGAAGCCAAATTACCGGTACATGATTAGGGATCATTGCATTGTATTATAATTTAAATATCAAAAGACATTATAAATATGGACATCGAAAACAAGGACTATGTGAATTTTAATTATGCCGGCGTGGTCTTTAGTATATATTTTAACTACAATATCAAGTGTGTTAAAATGGTTAAGGAACACGCTTTGGTTTATGTTTATTCGGGCGAATTGCTGCTTGAAGAAAAAACTAAGAAGACAAAGATCACTACCGGCGAATGTGTCTTCCTCCGGAGAGACAATCGTATCACTATGACCAAACAACCAAAGGGTGATGAAAAATTCAAAGCAATCTTTATGATCTTTAAGCGGAATTTTTTGCGGGAGTTTTATCAGTCATTCGATAAAACACAGTTGCCTAAAGAGATCGAAAAACACACACCCAGTGTTATTAAACTCCCCAGGACTCCGGATATCTTAAGTCTGTTCCAATCCATGACTCCCTACTTTGATTCAACCATCCAACCGGCCCCTCAACTGATGGAACTGAAATTGCAGGAAGGTATCTATTCTCTCCTGAATATCGATAAACGGTTTTGTGCCAGCCTGTTCGATTTCACCGAGCCCTGGAAAATTGACATTCTTGATTTCATGAATGAAAGTTATATGCAGGATCTTTCAATAGAAGAAATTGCCGGTTTCACCGGGCGCAGTCTTGCCACGTTTAAGCGTGATTTTAAGAAGATCAGTCCACTTTCTCCCAACAAATGGTTGATGGAAAAGAGGCTGAATATTGCTTTCGACAAGATCCGCAACGAAAACAAGAAGGTTTCTGACGTATACATCGAAGTTGGCTTCAAAAACCTATCTCACTTTTCCACGGCCTTTAAACGGCAATTTGGCTATTCCCCAACAACCTGAAATTGAGCCGCACAGCAAAATTCTTTGAGCCGTAGAGAAAACCTTTCTGTACGGCTTTTCTTTATCTTTACATCGATGATTTTGGTAACCTTGTAACAATAGTGTCAACTTAAAGTGTGCGATGAACGAATGTCATTCCCGCGAAAACACATTTGCGTCAACGTATAATTTGGTCGGCAACGCTTCTAATGGACAATAAATAATTCTCGGCACGCACTGTTAACGTAATAATGATTTGATCATGTCCTGAAAGGACACCACATGAATAACCGTGGGTGAAACCCACGGAACCCAGATCAAAGATAAACGCCCCTGAATAGGGGCGAACAAAACCCATTAACTGGTTTGAATCTGTTTTCCGAAATTGTCTATCGTTTCTTTAAGTTGACGCCAAAGCCTCCCTCTGAGATCGGGAATCTGCACGATTCGAATAATGCAGAGACAACCGAATAATAAGCTTCTTGCGGTTCATGCTTAGGTTACATCATATGTTATTTGAAGCATTTTGAATACCAGGTTACAAACAAAGAACAGTTAGTTCAGTACATATAAATTTTAATTAGGAGCTATCACCATGAAACACAGAAAATTAGGGAAAAACGGTCTTGAAGTATCCGCACTTGGATTAGGTTGTATGGGTATGAGCTTTTCCTATGGACCGCCCGCAGACAAAAACGAAATGATTTCTTTACTCCGGACCGCAGTTGAGCGGGGTGTTACTTTTTTCGATACTGCCGAAGTCTATGGCCCGTTTACCAATGAAAAGCTCGTCGGGGAAGCACTTGCCCCATTCAAGGATCAGGTGGTAATAGCCACCAAGTTCGGTTTCAGGCTCGATCCTGATGGCGGACCAAAATGGATAGGCTTGGATAGTCGTCCTGAGCACATAAGGCAGGTTGCCGAGGATTCGCTGAAACGCCTGAAAATTGACGCTATCGATCTGTTCTATCAGCATCGTGTTGATCCGGAAGTACCAATAGAAGAGGTGGCCGGCGCGGTGAAAGATTTAATAAGCGAAGGTAAGGTTAAACACTTCGGGCTTTCAGAAGCGGGCGCTTCAACCATTCGCAGGGCCCATGCGGTTCAACCGGTCACTGCACTTCAGAGTGAATATTCCATTTGGTGGAGAGCAATTGAAACGGAAGTATTACCTGTGCTGGAAGAACTCGGAATCGGCTTGGTGCCCTTCAGTCCTTTAGGAAGAGGTTTTCTCACTGGGAAGATCAACGAAAACACAACATTCGACAGTACGGATTTCCGCACCACACTTCCCCGTTTTACGCCGGAAGCACGTAAAGCCAATCAGACTTTAATTGAGTTGCTTGGCAAAGTGGCAGAGCTAAAGCAGTCTACACCTGCGCAAATTGCCCTGGCTTGGCTGCTGGCGCAGAAGCCCTGGATTGTTCCAATACCGGGGACTACAAAACTAGTCCGTTTGGATGAGAACATCGGCGCGGTAAATGTCGAACTTACAGCAGACGATCTCAGGAATATTGAAGAAGCCGCTGCAAAGATCATGGTGCAGGGCGCACGGTATCCTGAAAGTATGAATAAACTTACCAGTCGGTAATTTTGAATGAATACTAATGTTAACTGGAGTAAAATTCAGCAAGCGAATTTATGAAATGAAAATAATTCAGTGGAGCTGTTATCCAGACTCAGGAAAAATGGAAATTCAGATCTGCTTTGCGACCGCTTTATTATGAGCGCGCAGCAGGCTGGTGATTACGCGGAGAGTAGCGTGTATCCGATACAAAAATTGACTCCTGCATGGTGTTCTTTGTTTTTCCTAACCCGGACGAGCATGAACCAAAAAAGACGCATTCCTTCGCTCGCTTTTCAAGAGATGGGAACTTTGGGTGAGTTCTATTTTGTCTCATTAAATATTTGCCATCTCTGGCTCTAATATTATTGATCGGATACTAAATTAAATTGAGAAAGAATATGGAAAACAAATCACTAATATGGCAGGTTGCCATAATTTTAGTTTTCTCCACAGCTATTTCTTTTGCCTCACAGGCAAAAAAAACGGAAAGTGGAAGTTCAACTCCTGATACCATAAATGTTGCAGGTACAAAAACTGAGATGCCTGCGCCTGAGGTAAAGGTACCGGTAGTTTACATGACAAAAAACATCAGTCCGGCCGCATTGGATGCAATCTACAAATCGTTGGGGCGTAAGCTGACTGGCAAAGTTGCCGTGAAGCTGAGTACCGGCGAGGCGGGCGGACACAATTTTCTCTCTCCGGGTCTTATCAAAGACCTCGTCCATTCCGTCAACGGCACCATCGTTGAATGCAATACAGCATACAAGGGGCAGAGGGCCACTACGGAGCAACACAAACAGGTCGCAATCGATCATGGTTTCACTGCCATCGCGGCAGTGGATATTATGGATGAAGACAGCTCTGTCATTCTGCCATTCCCACATGGTGCGCATATAAGAGAAGACTTTGTTGGCTCACACTTTAACAAGTATAATTCTTTCCTTGTGCTTTCCCATTTCAAAGGTCATATGATGGGAGGATTTGGAGGGGCATTGAAGAATATTTCTATCGGTATTGCATCTGCCGCGGGGAAAGTGTGGATTCATACCGCTGGAGTGAGCAAATCTGATTTCGGTCTGGTTTTCAAAACCAACCAAAATGCTTTCCTCGAATCGATGGCTGAAGCAGCCGGCGCGGTGATGAATGCGCTGGACAGTAACATCCTGTATATAAATGTCATGAATAATCTCTCCGTCGACTGTGATTGTGCAAGCGATCCGGCTCCGCCGGAAATGGGGGACATTGGAATACTCGGTTCGCTGGATCCGGTCGCGCTGGACAAAGCCTGTGTGGACCTGATTTACGCAGCAGACAAAAAGGAAAGCGCTGCTTTGCGTGAACGGATAGAGTCAAGGAACGGAACGCTCATTCTGCAGCATGCAGAGGCCCTTGGCCTTGGAACGCAAAAGTATAAATTGGTAATAATAGATAAATAAGGCAACTTGTTTGGTAGAAACAACTAAATTATACATAACGCTCGTTGAAGCATTGTAAGCAAATATCCGAATATCGGACCGCGTTACAGTACTCGTGAAAATAAGTTCGTAAAAAAATGAGAAGATTGAACTCTTGCATATACTCCGATGCAGCAAAAGGCTACCCCTGGCTGTCTGGAATATGATACAAGAATGGTAATCTGATACAATAATGAAAACAGTGAATTAACAACAATGATCTAATTAGGAGAATTTCCCGTGTTTAATTTTGATTTTTATAACCCAACGCATATTGTCTTTGGCAAAGACCGGCTGGACACCCTTGCAAACCTTATTCCCGCGGATGCGAAGGTGCTCATAACCTTTGGCGGCGGAAGCGTAAAAAAAAGCGGTTTGCTGAATAAGGTGAAAACCGCGCTTGGCAACAGAAAAGTACTCGAGTTTGGCGGCATCGAACCGAATCCGCACTACGAAACATTAATGAAAGCTGTGGAAATTGTCCGTGGTGAAAATATCGATTTTTTGCTCGCTGTCGGCGGCGGCTCCGTGATCGACGGTACGAAATTTATTACGCTTGCTTCCAACTATAATGGCGTGGGGACTGACCTTCTTAAGTTTGGTTTTATGCCAGTTCCATTGGATGTTGTAAGTAAAATAACACCTTTTGGTACCGTGCTTACATTACCTGCCACAGGGTCTGAAATGAACATGGGGGCAGTTATCAGCTATGAACACGGAAAATTCCCCGTAATGTGTGGGTTGACCTTTCCGAAATTTTCTATCCTTGATCCAACGGTTACGTTCACGCTTCCGAAAATCCAGGTTGCCAATGGTATTGTAGATGCATTCGTTCATACAACTGAACAGTATCTTACGTTTCCGGCGAATGGCCTTTTGCAAGATCGTTTTGCTGAAGGCATTTTGCAAACACTCGTTGAGATTGGTGCAACATCAGTTGCGGAACCCGAAAACTATGATGTACGGGCAAATCACGTCTGGGCTGCAACCCTTGCATTGAATGGTCTTATTGGTGCGGGTGTTCCGCAGGATTGGGCAACCCACATGATTGGGCATGAACTTACGGCAATGTTCGGCATTGATCATGGGCAGACTTTGGCAATTATTTTGCCTGCATTATTGGAAGTGCGTCGTGAACAGAAACGGGCAAAACTTCTTCAATATGCCGATCGTGTATGGAACATTCAAACCGGCACCGAAAATGAAAAGATCGATATGGCAATAAAGAAAACCCGGGAATTCTTCGAAAGCCTTGGCATTAAAACACGCCTTTCCGAATACGGTGTAAGTGCCGATAAAATCCCGGCTGTTGTTGCTCAGTTAAAGACGCATGGAATGACGGCACTTTCTGAAACACAGGATATTACCCCGGAAATAAGCCTGAAGATACTTGAACGAGCTTTGTAACAGGTTCGCCTGTTTTTTCTAACTGGTTATAGTCAAGAGAGCTGTCTCAAAAGTCAAATTTTGAATTTCTATCCGCGGATATCCGTTCCAATCCGTGTCATCCGCGTACCCTTTTATTCTTTTGATACAGCCTCTCTTGGTATATGGCACCGGTGGTTAAAGCAGAAATTCGATAATCCTGAATTTTTCGCAGGCGAAGACTGTTCCTTTGGGTGTAATTCAAAGGGATTTTCATTTACCTTATAATATGCGTTTCCTATTATAACGCGCCACGGAGTTTGAGAAATATTTCCAAGGAGTTTGAGAAATTTGAGGGTTTCCCAGAATCCTTGGAAATGACAAAATGTCCGGGCTAGAAGTTCCTGATAAGCAGGCTCGTTTCCTTTGGCCTAACCCGGCTCTTGGTGCCACGAGTCAGCCCGGAACAAGATTGTGTGTGTTCCTTCGAAATATACTCAAAATTGGGGTATAATTCACGAATCAGGGGGTGGTCATAGTAACTAAGTACGAACTTACCCTTTATATGCTTCAGAATCCCGGCCAGCCGCTTGTGATCTTCACGCTTAAAATCTACCCCGGCAGTCTTATAAAAGAACTCCGTCGATACATAGGGCGGGTCGAGGTAAAAGACAGTATTCTTTGAATCGTATTTCCCGATCACTTTTTCAAAGTCCAAGCACTCAATTTGCACCCCTTGCAACCGGGCATTTATATGCTCAATTCGCCTGACGAATGGCAGCCACTTTCCGTTAGTGATTGACTTGGCCGACACCTGATAAGCCCACCCACCTTTCCCAGCGAAGGCCTGCGTTTTGCTAATGGCATAGTGCAAGGCCTTTTCAATCTCATCCAAGTATTGGTCATCCTTGAGCCTTTCGCGGGCTTCAATGAACATTTCCCGCGAATGCAGTGACCAGTTTGCTTTATTCTGGAACTCCGGGCACCTGTCGCGAATCACCTTAAAAAGGTTCACTAAATGATGGTTTAAGTCGTTATAAACTTCCAAATACGACCGTTCCTTTTTGAATAGCACCCAACCGCCACCACCAAAAACCTCACAATAAGTTTTGGTCTCATAGTCCTTTGGGAACTGGGAAATTATCCATGAGGCGAGTGTTGATTTTCCTCCAATATAAGGCAACATATTTCTTTCCTTGATTAATAAATAATTGTATTTTTTCAGCAAGGAAATTCTGGAATTTTACATTCTGGAAGTCGACCTGTTGACGTACCGGCACATCAGTCTTAGCTCTCTCGAAGGTGCATAGACTGAAGACCGGTCGTCAATATTAAAACTCAAACACGCAGTTCATGGTAACGTCAGCCGTTGATCGGTTGTGCGGATACAACAGAAGCCGTCGTTCATTTCGCAATAGCCTCACTTCAGAATAAACCTGTATATAATAAACACTTCCATCATACAACAAGCTATTAAAGTCACACGTAAAAGAACTCATTGTTTTGGCGTCTATGGCGTAATGCATCGATGAGTTAAACCGAAGCATTTCCTGTGCAATCATGTAAATAAGCGGCTTATAGGCAGGCCACCAAATCGGTTCACACTTAACCCATTCCATCGGTGGATTTTGTTCATCTCCAAATTGATAGATGCAATAAGGAAGATCGTTAATATTATCATGCAGGATAATTTCAGTTGAGAACGTTTCACCCTTCGCCGATACAGTCGCTTCAACTAATTGAGCTTTAGTCTTAACGTTATTGGCCATTGTTGATCGGTTAATGAGTACCTTGAAAAGGTTGTGCTTTGCCGGAATCTGATACGGGTAATCAGATATACTGCGCGTTAAAGCAGCACCACCAAACAATACTACCTGAATTCTGCCACCCGGTATATCCGGTGTCTGTAATTCAATCGTTCTAACCGTAGAGCCAGAATAATATCTCATCTCCGGATCGCCAACGTATTGGTCAATGGGAATACCCCACCGGCCATAAGCGCCGGGTATATCTGCCTCGGTTGCATACAAGACCCACCCACCGGTATAATGGTCGTAATAATAGCGCACGCTGTTGCTGACATAAAACGTAATGGCAAACATTGGGTTATTATATTCGTAAATTATTTTGTCGCTCGCGTCAATGACATACCTGACGCAATTAGAGCTTACCTCTAATTGAAATGGTGTCGGAGCCGAGGCTCCGTTTTGCTGCATCTGGTCAAGCCACTCCGTTTGCTGAATAACTATATCAGCGGGATTCAGCAGCAAACACTTATCCCCATACGTGGGATTTCCAGTAACGGTCTGCCATGCCCGGCCCGGTATACTAAAATCAGAATTCGACAACAGATTAATCTTGCCGTCTGTATTTTCTTCTCTTGACTTAGTTCGCACCTGTATCTTTTGATAGTTGGTCGCCTGAAATTTCTGTGGAGCATATTGCAGATCGTTATCCGATAAAGACAATGGACTGTTCTCAATAAGTTGTGCGGTCACGCTATTGGCGGTGATCACCTCTCTGTATATTTCGCCGGCATTATGTCCGATCAATTGCCGCACGTGCCACGCACCATTTTCCTGAAAGATATCGAAGTCGAATATTTTACAGACAGCAGTCAGGAAATCATAATAATTCTCGATGCCTGAATCAATGAAGTTCTGTGGATTTACACCGGTATGACTACCACGTGGTGAAATGCCTGGCTGTGGAAGTGTGAACAGATATAAGTAAACATTTATTGACAGCCCGATTCTATCAAGAAGCAAATACAGGAGTGCATTAAGCGCTGTAATGTCGGTTGGAATTTGAGTCAGATCGGTAACGTCTTTAAGCAATGCCAAGCCGCAATAAGCGGACAATGTTATAGACTGCGAGGCCTTGGTATAATCAAACTTTCGTGCTTCGTTATTAAGATAGCCGGCAAAATAATCGGTACCGTTTCTTTTGAGCACTATTTTAATCTCGTTATCCGGACGTTGTTCAAAACGTGTTGTCAGTTCGGTAGGGCACAGAATACCACATTCGCATGTAGTTGCTTTTAAATAGCTGCCAATTTTAGTTTTGGCAGATGCATTCCCGCGACGAATCACCGGGTCGGTCATAACCTCAATGTGAAGCACTTCATAGAAGTTAACCGAAGCCGCCCACAAATAAATGAGTACTTGCCAAGAAGCATTAACGCCGGGAATTGAGCTGCTTTGCGCGGCCAGAGCCCAGACCATTAGGACACCTTTCCGTTTAAGTATTTATAGTCCTGATAAGCCTCATCAAAGTCGCGAACCTTAAGACTTATAACGCGCTCAACGCTTTCAAGCCTGCGGGTTTGGTTTTCAATAACGTCGGCAAGATATTGGAACCCTGACATATTGGGACTGTTAAGAATGTTATCCGTTTGTGAGTGATTATATATAGTAGTACCGGCTGGCAATTCGGCCAGTTCAACACCACGCTCACCCAGGAGAGCAAAGCCGCCGCCAAATGAGGGAGTGCCAGTTTCAAACTTCGGAACAATACTTTCGAACAATGATGTGACTGCCAGTCCGGCCAGCGGTGCGGCAATTAAATTAAACGGGAAAGGAATTACTTCAATTACAGAAGCCAGCTCTTTGGCAACAGCTTTTGAGAGCTCTTGCTTAATAATTTGTCTGGTCATATTCCCGGCGTTGGAAACAAATGACTTTTGAGCATCATAATAGTTTTGCCCGGAGGCAATCATTTCCTCATTATGCTGCAGGACATTTTTCTTAGCTTCATCAAGAGACTTGAGCTGGTCGAGCTTTATTTTCTGTTCATCGAGAAGAGCTTTTCTTTTATTGGTTAACTGCGTGCGCGAGAGTTCGTCTTCAATTACTGCCAAACGTTTTTTTGTTGTCAGCTCTTCCTCATTTAGCTCACTTACCCTAAGTTTAGCAATGCGTTCCTGCTCAACACGCGCATCCAGACTATTCTGGTTTTGTAGGTTGAGCTCATCCTGTTGCACCTGAAAATCTACACGGGTATCAACTTCCTCCTGCATCATTTGTATTTTTTCGTCAAGCGCGGTGCGTTCTTTCTGTATCTCCTGAAGACGCTGTTCATCTTTGGCAGACTGCACCTCTGATTCAAGAGCGGCCCTCTGGGCAATCGATTCGGCTATTCGTTGGTTGAGTGTGTCGGTTGCATAAAACTTTAACTGGTCGGATAGAATTTCTTTTTCATTTGCAAGCCTGTATTCATCTGCAGTTTTCTTTTTATCGCTTTGAAGCTTTTCACCGGCTTCGGTTTGCTTGTCAACTTCATGGTTGATCATCTCAACGAGTTTGTCTGAGTTCTCTTTCTTTAAGATAAGACTGTCGAGTTCATCTTTACTGCTATTGGCCCGAATCTGCTGCTCAATTGCCTGACCCTTTTCAAGCTCTTCAATGCGCATTTTATTGAGCTGTGAAAGCGTGAGCCCTTTCATCTGTGCTTTAAGGATTTCCTCAGCATCCATGCGCTCGCGTTCTGAGGCCTGTTTCTTTAGATATTCGGTTACCTTATCTTCGGCTGAGGTTGGGGTTGAAGGCTTCGGAGGTTTATTAGTTCCAGAATCGCCTTTATTACTTAAGTCACTAGCGGTTTTATTCGCTCCCTTTAGTATTTCATCTATTTGAAGCTGTAGGGCGTGAGCTTCCGCTTGGGCTATTCTGATTGCATTATTTGCCGCATCGATGGTTTCCTGCAAGCCTTCTTTATATGACTTTGCAGAGCTCGAGGGGTCAAGGCCAGGCGTTATATTAACGGTACCTGGCTTTTGATTTGCAATTTTTTGATTTGTTTCAGCCACCATCTTTTTAGCCCGCGCAGCATCTTCTTCCGCATGTGCATCCTCTTGCCTTTTAATTAGATCCTTTGCTTGGGCAAGCTTAAGCTCAAGCCGAATTTGTGTTTCTATATCGCCGCGTACCTTTTCAAATGCATCATGAACATTCGTTAATGAACCCGTTTGGAGGTCAAGGTCTTTAAGATGGTCAGGATACTTTTTGTGAAGTTCATCCATTACCGAATTGTATCTATCCTGCTCCTCTTTCGTCTTATTAGTTTTACTGCGCAAATCTTCGTATTCCACGACCAACTTTTCAAATGCAAATCTCTGTTGAAATGCTTTTTCAGTAGCCTCATCGAAGTTAGACTTGACTGGCGTTAGCGCTGTAACAATATTCATCATTGAATCGACTGCCGACTTTGCCATTGGCAGGAGGGCCGTACCGACAGCAGTTTTCATCTTTGATATTGAATCCTCAAAGTTGCTTGCCATGCCATTGAATGTTTTGGACTGTTCGTCCATCATTCCGGCAAAACCTTTTTCCTTGATTATCTTTGGAAGCGCCGCGACCATTTCCTCAACACTTGCCTGCAGCTCACCGTTCTTGCCGATTTTTTTACCTGTTGCTTTAGACCAGTCCTCTGTGGTAATAAGCAGATCGCGGAACATGTCAACGGCAATACCTTTTTGTCCGGATGCAAGTTTCGCAAACGCATTGGTGGCCTGCTCAAACGGTTTACCTGATGCAGAAGCCAGGTCTCCAAGCGAGGTAAGCGTTTCCTCCGAATAGCGGCCTATCGCCTGTATCTTATTGGCCGCGTCTATAACTTCAGGAAGTTGAAACGGTGTTTTGGCAGCAAACTCAACGAGCTCAGACAGGCGCTCTTTTGCCGCGTCTGCAGAGTGTAGCATAACAGTAAGAGACGTATTATATTGTTCAAACTGACCGGCTTCTTTAATCGGTTCGGAGATGAATGCAAATGCTTTCTTAGCCAGTTCCAAACCCTGATTAAAACCGGTTAGAACATTGCCCCAATTTGAAAGGCCTTCACCAACGCTTTTTGCGTCGTTCCTGAGTCCTTCAATGAGCTGGTCACTGTTTTGAATAACAGCTTTGAATTGTTGGTCATTGATTATAAGATCAATTGCAATTTGCTTACTCATACTTACACCGCCACATTATAGTTTGAACGAACAACGCCAAGATAGGCGCGTCCGACAGTGATGCTCTCATTACGTTCAAGAACATTATGTACAATCTCGAATTCAATGTTCCAGGTGCCCGGAGGCGTAGTGAAGACAAGCGCACCGGCATTTACCTGACTGACCTGCAAAAGTAAATTGTCATTGAAATCGAGACAGCGTACAATTCTGTTAGCGGTAAGTGTGCGTACATTAGCATACAGAGCCAGCGTAAATCCGGATACCGGAAGCGTAACCATAGAGCGCAGCACCGCATTGTAGCTATCATTTGCTGTATTGCTGATAGTTTGTATAGAGTTAGTAAAATCATAGTCAAGAGGTGCAGAGCTGTTTTCTATTATGTAGTTGTCAACTATACCGTTATTGTCCACGTCCTTCCATCCCAACAGCGCCTGTGCAATATTTATACAGCGGTATATGTCAGACAAGACACCTTCTGCAGATGTTGACACGGAAAATGTATTTAGCTTGCCGGGTTGAAATTGCTTGACCTGCTCAACAATTATTGTAGCATCGCGATACCACATAATCACCTCTTCATGTCCCATAACAAGCAAGTTTACTTTTGTTCGGTTAGTCATAAAAGAATGCAGGGCATCATAAGCGGAATCGTCGAAGCATGAAACTTCAATCGAATAGCGCGAGGTGGAAAAGACAGGCAGGTATAAAGCATTTCTGGTAAATTGCGGGTCACACTTAAACTCACCTTTGGGTTCCAAGTTATTTACCTGTACCGACTCACCGGTGACCGGGTCGAATACAACGAGTGTTTTGATTCCGCTTATCATTTACTGCAGTCTGCGTTTGAAGATAAAAAAATGTAGTTCCGAAAGGGGAACCTGATTCATAAGATAATAATAGTCGCTTGCATCGCTTGACGCGATGAGTATATACCTGTCGAGCCATGAGATGGTTGCATATATCTGCTGTCTCGACGAAGCAAACGCCCGGAGGTATTCATCTTTTTCAGGTTTGGGCTCAGGCAGCAGACTGAGCCTTTGCAGGTGCAGGGAGAACGCATCTAGCGCCCTTCCAAAAGAGAAAAAAAATCCTTATACGCCCTGTTGACCTCCGGCAAATTGATATGTTCAAATGACACATCACTACCCGCGCCAATAAACAGGGCCTTCGTCAACTCAACATAGAGCTCTTCAATGCCCAGATCGTTTGTGCATTCAGCTTCATCAAGTTTGAACTCAACTAAAATTTTCTGCTTGTTCACCAGCGGCTCGGTTGCGCTCTTCAGCAGAATGAACTTCAATCGTTTATATGCACCGCCGGTTATCTCGACGAGTAAAAAAGTTTTGTCAACGTTGGAAATAGGCCTGTATGTGTTGTTCATATGAATTCCAATTAAATTTGGGGTTGAAAATAGTCTAAATGTCCGGAATCACCACTTGCCTCGATAACACAGCTAACAGAAAAACAATATGGTGGCAGAGTAAGGTTATAGGCACTTTGCAGGCCAAGTATTTCATGCACCAATACGTTTCCAACCGCGTCGAGATAATCAAGTTCCACGACTGCCCCGGTAATGTCATATGCAATAATCTCAAATGACAATAGCAAAGAGGCCCCCGGTATCGGGAAGTCCCAAAGCTTGATCAATCGAATATACCCGGTGTTATAAAATTGTATTCTCACTCTGTCACCATATCTGATAAGCGAAACTGCGCCTGAATCATCGATTTCAAGCTGGCCGGCGATTGACATTCCGGGAGCATTTACGTCAAAATCAGCGCCGGCATATACGAGATTATGAAAGGTTCCTATATTCTCTGTCGGGCCCTTAAAGGTCAACTCAACTATGCAGGTAGAAAGTTTGCCGACTGTAAACGGAAGGCCTCTTTTTATTACCGGTATAACCGGCTCATTCCATGAAACATTTTCCTCGATACCGCGAATAAATACACGACAAGGTCTGAGAACATCAAAACCGCTGGGAAGAAATTCACCTTCAAGGTCAACTATCGTCAGTGACAGTTTATACTCGTCGGTCAGATAACGCATATCACCTCTCGAATCCTCCACCTCAATCGTCTCTTTTGTGAGTTGGCAATCAGGCAGAACATTTTTGAGTATAGCCAGATCGCCAAGGTCATTCGTTATTGCGACTATATAAACTCCGCTTATCATGTTACACCACGAATCCGGATGCTTTTACGTTGCAGGTATTCATCTTCCCGACACTGAAACCATAGTTCTTCTTAACCTTCACCAGCACGTCGGACATAACAACTTCGGTACTGTCATCAATGAACGTGAGTTCAAATGCAAGCGGTGTGTTGTTTTTCATGGCTGTTTTCAAATCGTTGTAGTGTGTCAGGTCAACGAGATTGAAGTCGAGCGTTTTTTTCGTGCCGGTATACAGCATGTTCCCTTTACTGTTTTCGGTTTCCTGTGGGTCTTCTGTAAGGCCGGCACTGTCACCAAGCACTGCACCAAGGTCTACCGGGCCGACAAATGCACCGCTGATATCCGTCGAATACCTGACTCTTTTTAATCCTGATAAAATAGGCATAAGGACTCCTGTTAAATAATTTCTTCAAGTTGTTTACTAATGCGCTCTGCAAACGAGAGCTTGATCAGCGGATAACCGCTTACACTAAAGTCCGCGACTGTTTCAATCGTCTCGGATGCTTTGAATACCTGTTCCCATGGGAGCAGATAAGAGTTTTCACCTTCGCGGATTGTAATACCCGTCGGAGGCGCACCCTGTCCCGGAGACGTCCGGAACAAAGGTGTTTTAAGTTTGTATAGGTTGCCTGCAATTATCGGCATTTCAAAATCTCTATTTTATAATTAGCAAAATTGTTAAAGCACCTGCGGCGACAGGCCACCATGCGCTGTTGTACCAATGAGGCTGCAATTCACTTATTTGATTAAGCAGGATGTTTTCACGCTCACGGTGTATAGCGTCCTTTGCTTCGCACCCTGCAATTATCTTTTCATAATTAGAGGCCTGCAATACCTGAAGTGAATCTTTCACGCGTCGGTACTGCAGCTCTGTCAACAATTGTGAAACGTGTCTCAACTCATTGACGGATAGCGCCCTAGTCGAATCTTGCAGGCCCAAGTTCTGCGAGCTGAGTGCGGATATACATAACAAGCAGAGAATCAGAATTAACCTGACTAAGTGCATCGGCCTGTTTTTCATATTCGTTTTTCCTTTTATGAATCTGTGAATCAAAAATCTTGTTTTCGTCTGTCGCCTTTGCCTGCATCTCATCTATTGACTCAGTTGATGGCATGTCCGGCAAATCCATTTTGTAACCTGTAACCGGTTGCGTTGTCAGATTGGTAAAGTTAATAATCAGTATCACCACAACTGTTGAGAGCGCAACAAAAACACATAAATACTTAATTAGTTTTTCCATAAAGCTCCTGTCATAATAAAGGATAGAGGCCGGGGGATACGCTAACATATTTCAGTTGCGCGACACCCCACGCATGTGCCCCGTCCAAAATTGTTATGCTCTTACCGGAACAAACCAGCGTATTCGAAAATAGTTTGCCGGCTGAATTGTCCGCTTTCGTATATAAACACCTTCGCCATTGTCCTGGGAGCCGGATGCACCCGAGGAGGTGTTACCCTCGATGGTTTCGCCCTTTGCCTTATTCCATGCGCAGTTGGTAAATCCAATGTGACCAAACACAGTGTTGCCTTTTTCCCATCCTACAATTGAACCTCTTGCAACCGGAATTCCACGTAATACCAATTCAGCTTTTATCAGTCCGGGTGATCTCTTAAAGTCACGCGCGAGGCCACTCCGAATAGCGGGAACCTTTACACCGGCTTTTGTTAAGCAGTATGAAACGAATGATGCACACCAGCTATCACCCTTATGACGCCCGACCGAATGCAGGAACGTTTCCACCGCTGGCCCATCGTTATGCCCGGTGGCCTCTGTAGTACCCACATAGGACAATGCTACGCTTAAATGTTTTGGTATGTCTTTTGCACTGAGAGAAAACATCTGAAAGCTGCAGAACGCAACCAGAAGCATTTTGAAAAACGATAATCGAAACATGTTTACCTCGAAATTCTAATTGATGAAAAAGTTAAGAGCCTATGATTGCACAGCCGACAATGACACATTCACCGAGTAAAAGAAGCGCAACAGATAAATTGCCCTTCTTGATCTCTTCTACTGTATCAATGCCTCTGAAAACAAAAGTGTCGATAACAAGAAGCAAAACAAACCCGACGATGCCCTTTGCAAGGCCGACGGAGAAAGAGCTGAACTCAATGAGCCACTGGAACGTGACAACGACAAATACAACCGCGAGAATAACCGCGATGAGCAAAAACTTAAACTGAGCAGATTTTATAAAGTCCAAAAGTGTCTCCAATGAAAAAAATTACTTGTTAACTATGACATTACGCTGCATGCGTATCAGCTCATCGAGCTGTGTTTCAATTCTGGAAATGCGCTTCTCGACCCGAGAGTCTATCATTTCCTTTACCTCGTCGCGCGATGGTTTATTGGCAACATAAATTGTTGTCATGACAATGGCCGTTATAATGGTAACCAACGCGGTCAGCACCGCTATTGTTCCTTTTCGTATTGTTACTTCCTCGTTTGCCATCACCATTCCAAAAATTTATTTACAAAAATATTTGCCGGTCTTTCCCGGCTGTCATCCCGCCAAAGCGGGAGGGAGCTACTTCACGCATACAGGGATTTTATGAATTACGATAATTTGATGCCTTGCAATCTTCCAATTGCACGGTCATTCAGGAGAGCCAGGTCAAGATCAAAGTCTACGGCATACGTATACTGCACACCAACTAAACCTAAGTCCTTGACGGCCACGCCAACGTTGGTTGCACAACTGAGGTCTGTGGCTTCGCCAAATCGGGCGGCATAAACAGACGTGCATACGGCACCGCTTGCACCCACAACTTCATTGCTGGGAATGATAAGGCTTCCCGATGCATCATATCCGGCATCCAGAATTGGGACACCATTAAAGGAGGCCACCGGTTTTCCAAAATCATCCATGATGGTTGTGATGTTTGCCGTCGATGTCAATCGGGCAATAAATGCCGCGTTGGCCAAAAGGAATTGAGCACCGCCGTCAATTGAGCCGATCAAAGCACTCAATTGCTCAATAACTACCTGTTGAGCGCTTCGGTTAGCGTCGGAATTTCCGACAGGGAAAGAGATACCGGCTGCGGCTGGTGTTATCAGTTGTCCGGCTGGGCAAATGGCCTTAAATCCGTTGAACTGATTTGCATTGGTTGCAACAGCGCCGTTAACATAATAGGCCTGAAGCTGTTGTCCAAGTCTGCGTGAGAAGGCAATCAGATCAGCGGCACGCACGGAGGCGATATCGGAACCGCGTCTCTCGTTAGCCCAATCTGTTTGAACCTTGTCACCATAGATTTTGAGCGTTGGTGTGGCAAAAGCGGGGTCAACAACGTTGGCCGCGTAATCATTGTTGACAGTTCTGAACTTGCCACCGGTGGCCGCTGAGTGCTTGCGGGTATTGGCAGCGTTACCGGCGATTTGATAGAACTCAGCATACTGCATGATGTTGCTGCGTTCCAAAATTGCGTTACGTACTGTGGTGGTGATTATGTCTCCACCAAATTCAATTAGTTTCATTGAAAACCTTTCGGTTATTGATTAATAAAAAAGTGTATTAAACCTTCGAACCCGTATCCATAGAAGCGCGTATCGCTTCCTCAAGTCCTTTACGGTCAACCTTCAAAGATGTTGATGCCTGTTGCTGGCTTTGTTCAGTCTGCGTTTTTTGTTCGCCACCGCCACCCGCAGTAAATTGTTTGGCAACCGGGAGAGTCTCGACAACTTTTTGAGTCACTTCAAAATTTGAAGTAAATAATTCCGTATACATCGGCTTTTGGGCCTCGGTGATTTTGTTGGCCTTAAGCGCCGCGTCAACTGCATTTGCAATTTTAGTCTGTTGGTCGACCTTTGCCCGCTCCTGATTAGTCTTAATAATTGCTTCGCGATCTGTTTGTTCCTTCGCGATTGTTGTCTGCAATTCTTTAACCATCTGAGCAAGTCCCTGATTCTGCGCAAGCAATGCTTTCAGTACCGGGTCATCTGTTTTGATCTTTGACGTATCAAGATTCGATTCATCTGGCAGCGCACTTAACAGCGCGTCAATTTCCGGCTGAAGCTCTGCGGCCTTCTCAGGTGTAAGTGCTTTTTTGAACAGGCCTAACAAAGCCAAAATCTTTTCTTTCATGAGTAAGAGCCTTTCCTTTACGTCTTCTTAAATGTGTTGCACAAAGTTCGCCAATCAACCCCAAACAAAAATGTTGCCTGCGGTATACGTCAGGTATTTTTTAACAAACATGATAATATTTGCATCAACATTATTTGTAAGGACACTATTTATGAGCCTGATAAGCAACGCGAGCCTGAAAAGCTTTTTATCAAAGAACAACTATGTTACTTCGGGCGATATACCACCCGAAGGACATTATGATGCTGTGAAACAGGTTGAGAGCATGGTCTTTTCATATTCCAAAATTCCCATACCTCAAAGTATAGCGGATGCACATCCCACATTGCAATTCATAGCGCATTCGCTCTATGTGTGGATGATACTGGGACAATCAGATTCAGACTTGACCGATAACGCATACAAGCGTATGGAGAAATTGTATGACAGCGCCATTAAGATGCTTGAGGACATTCGCGATGGGAAAATTAAAATAACCGACAGCAACGGCGTTCCGCTTGTGCAAACGCCCGATACAAAATATTATGTGAGTGAAGACAGGAGCGAGAGACTGTAATGGTAATGCCAACGGTTGTTACAAAAAAAGTTATTGAGCTGATACTTGCAGAGAAATCCGCATACGCCAACAGTAACGTAATGGCCGCGGAGGCCAGCGAGAATAACGGAAAAATATTTAACCCTCCGTACTGCGCGGTCTATTCTGACTTTGATGAAAAAGCGGAAATCATGAGTTCAGGCTCCGGGTTTTCTATACCCGTCGGCGTTTACGTGATCTGCACGTCAGCCAAATATGAAACGGTCGAAGAGGCATTTGCTGAAGCGGTGGCAATGGCGGTCAATGTGCTGAAAAAAGTTGCAGGCGGTTACACTCTTCCAAACCGCGAAAGCATTGATGAATTTGTACACCTGCAAATTCAGGACTATCCATTGTTGGTAAAAGAAAAGACCGCGAGCAAAAGTTCAGTTATTGCACAATTAAGATATTCATTAATCGAGTTATAGAATGAAGACCAAACGAAAACCCAGGGCGATGAACGTTTCCCCAAAATACAAAAAAGAGATTCTCGAGCTCTCCGGGCAGGGAATGACTCCGGCTGAAATTTATAAAAAGCTTGCTGGCGTTGTAACTTACTGGCAAGTCTATAACACGATTAACCCGCGCCTCCCGGCAATTGAGCCCGGTGATGAAGCTGTCGAACAGGATGAGGTGATCGGGTCACTGCCTGACATTGAGCTTAGTCAATTTGAATCCATCGAGCAATATATTGAGCACTCAATAACAGCGATAGCCAACGAACTCAATTCAAAAAAAATTGGGGTAGACCGGCGCGTTAACTTGCTTTCCAAACTTCAGGACATTCAAAGAAAAGTCAGAGCTTCGCAAGTTGAGAAATCCCTGAAGGATGCAAATGCAAAACTTATTATACGAATGATGAGACGTCTGAAACCCGACCTCACGGATGAGGAACTTTTGCAAATCTACCATGAAGAGGCAGAGCGCCTGAAAATGGAGAGCAGGGGATGAGACTAACGATTTTGGCAAATTCGCCCTATAACGCTCATAAATGCCCTGTGGCGTTTTCGGGGTATTATCCCTCGGGTCGGGAAAAGTTAAACGTTTTTGAAGCAATTCAAACGCCTTTTGAAAGCTTTTAGATATGGATAATAGAGATTTTACCAATCTGTTGGGAAAAGAGCTTGAAAAAGCCCTCCTGCAGGAAAAGCTTCTAGCCGAAAAAGAAGAGCTGGCTGATATATTTTTGTCGGCATTAAATTCCCGGATAAAACCGTTTCCCGATCGGGAGATGACTCCGGAGGCTAAGGCAGAAAGATTAAGACGATCACGGAATGATTTTTTCTACTGGGACAAAACTTATTTTCCACCGGATGTAATTCCAAACTATGCCGCGCCCGGTGCGTTTCATAAATCATTGATCGCTCTCACTGAGTTGCGTGACGCAAAGGCGCATATACTTGCAGGCCCGCGCTCCCATGCAAAAACAAGCTATTTCAAACGCCGACTGATACACATCATGTTGTTTGGCCTGCGTAAGTATATTGGTTTCGGAAGCGGTACACTGCGTGCACCAAAACAATTTATTCTCGATGTACTTGCATTTTTGCGTACCAATAAACGCATACAGAATGATTTTAATATTCATTATTTGCAGTCCAGCGTTGAGGCCCTGCATATAATGACCGATGTGAGTGATTCAAACACGGGAACCTTTTTAGAGCCTCTGTCTGAAGAGCGAAGCACACGCGGCGGTCAAAAGAATCTTACCGACCGATATGATTTGATTGTTTTCACGGACATTGAAAATGAAACGGTCAGCCTGACTAAAGAAGGAGTTGAGAAACGCATTGACCGCATTAATGAAATGCGCGGCTCTCTGGAATCATGGGGAACGCTCATCTGCGAAGGCAATAACTTTTCACCGGACACGGCTATTAACAAACTTGTTGAGGAAGAGGAAAACGGTAAGCTGTCTGAAAACATTATGCTGCACATCTATCCCGCGTGGGATGGAAGCCGTCCGGGCAAATCACGAAGTTTGTGGTATGCAAAGTATCCGGCAAACAGTGAGGAAGAGCTTAAAGCAATGCTTAAGCCGCGTAATGCATATGACTGGGCGGGCAACTACCAGCAGAAGCCTAAAATGCGAGGCAGTGACATTTTCCCGGAAGAGTTCTATCATGAGTGGGAAGTGCTGCCACGCGATTGCAGGTTTATTCTCTATACCGACCCGAACTTAAGCAAGAAAGGGGAAGGGGACACTACTGCATCCGGAGCTATGGGTTACTCACCGCAAATGATGGGTTTTTATATTCCTGAAATCATTTGCAAGAGCTACAGCACACCGGATGAGCTGTTAACCGATATGCTTTCAACCCGTTCCCGGCTTCATGCAAATCATTATTACGTACGTTCGATGGGATTTGACGGAAACGTAAGTCAGGAATCGCATTGGACTGAGCACGTTAAAGCATTTGCGAAGATTAAAGGGATACCGGTTCCACCAATTGAATATAAGCGGTATAACGTTGACGCGCTGATTAAGACAGCGGAAACCATTTACAAAAGCGGTAAGGTGTTTTTTCCTCCCGGCTTTTCGAAAACGGAAAACGGGAAAAGCTTCCTGACACAGTTTTTTAAATTTGTCGGGAAAAAGGCCGCAAAAAAAGATGATGGGCCGGATTGGTTTTGCAGTGCCATTGAAATGCTGTTCGAAACTTCTTTGGTGTCCTATAATAAACCGTTTGACGTTAACGAAATTCACTCAATCAGCAAGCGCGAGCTTGCAGAAAGATTATAACATGTTTAATAATGGCGATCTTGTAAACAACCTTTTGCCTACAACAGCGCAAATAAAAAAATATCTGAAGAGCGCAAACGCACCAACACAAAGAGACGTTCGTCAGCTTATGAGCTTCCTGCAACGCCTGCAGGAAGTAGATGCTTATTTGATGGGGCTCGTTCTAACCCGCAAACGCGCGGCCCAAAGCTTCAAATATACTTTACGTCTGCCTCCGGAGTTTAAGATTTCATCAACTGAAGAAAAACAGCTTAATGAAACAAAGATTCGTTTCAGGCGCAGTGCTATGATTAAATGCATCGATGACATTATAGACGGCATTTTGTTTGGTATGTCAGGCGTTCGTCTTGTGTGGAGCAACAGCAACATAGGCACCGCGGTTATCAGCGCTAAGTCAGTTGATTTGACAGAGCTTGATTATGATGATACCGGTGACGGCCTGCTATACGTTGATACACAGACCAATGGCAATGTGGTGCGGACACCGCTTGACCCTGACTTATATTTGTCGGTGAAGTACAACCCCATGAAAAACCGCAGGAACTTTATCGGTTCCCACATGCGTACGCTCATGCTGTTATCTTTTCTCAAATATCATAATCGTTGGAACTGGGCCGACAACAATGAACGTCATGGAGTACCGCCAACGTTCGCCACACACCCGGCAGGATTGGAACCGGAGGAAGTTAATAAACTTATCTCAATGGTTGAGAAACTGAAAAAAGATTCTGTTGCCGTGTTTCCGGACTATGTAAAAATCCTCTATGAAAACGCTTTGAAGGGCGATCAAACTGACAGCTTCAAACAGTTTGTGGATGCGTGTAACTTGGAAATGGCCATTAATCTTCACGGCCAGAACCTTACAACCGAAGTGCAGCAGGGCTCACGGGCCGCCGCTGACGTTCACAATCAGGTTGACGATCTTATTATCTCCGGTGATTGTGCAATGATTGAAAGCGTGTTCACACAGCAGTACTTACGACATGACTATCTGCTCAATTACGGTGAACCGAGAAATGATTTTTTTGAATTCGTGTTTTTGCAGGACGGGCAAACTGATTATGAAAGCAACAGCCGTATTATTACAAATCTCTATGCAGACCCGGAAGTCAAAAAAAATCTGCCTTTGAAAAAGTCAGAGGTATATAACAAGCTTGGATTTACGCCACCCGCTGAAGGTGATGAGGTTATATAATGGCCAGCGTTCAACTATCCGGAATAGCGGACAACATAATTACCGATGTGCTGCTTAACGCTGTTGGCAGCCACGCTGTTGCTATTATACGGCGCCGCGTTAACAAAGGTGAATATCTTGACGGCTCCAGCGCCGGAGCCGAGAACTATTCCACAACGCCAATGCCTTTACCATTTGGCGCGTTCTCTAAGGCCGTAAGATCAAAGCTGTTGCCAGCCGGTTACAAAGTGTTTACGAACGTGAAGAGCCATACAACATGGATAGTTTTGCCGGGCGGTTATAAAGAGTTCAGGCAGCTTGCAGGAAAGGCAAACGACAAAGTTAATCTGCAATGGACTGGCCGTATGATGCGTAACCTGGGATTTACTTCATCAACGCAGTCGGGCCGCGTGTCGCTTGGATTCACCGACCCGGACGCAGAACAGCTTGCAGTCTATCATAACACAATGGGAGCCGGTAAAAGCCGCACCAAACATGTGTTTATGGACTTTACCGAGGACGAGATTAATCAGCTCGTCGGTGATGTTGAGAAGTATCTGTTGAACAGGCTCGAACAAATGCTGTAGAATGATTAAAGCTTATTACCAGATGACCTACTCAATAAAGAATCTTTGTGTGAATTAGCCGCGCTAACATCAGAAATGAAATTCAAAAACATCTCTTTACTGTGATAGCATACTTGGTAAGCGTCGGTTACATAAATGACTTTATAATCAGTTGGCCATATTGATGAAATCGGAATGTCTGCGCCAATTCTTTTCCCGCCAAACAAATATTTATATTCAAGTTCCTTTTCCAATTCCGCGATAGTTACGTTATAAAAATTAATATTGATAGACATCAATGATTCTTTTTTACCTCCGGTATGAGTTTCTACAATACCAAGTCTAACACGGGAATCAATCTTTACTAAATAACCAACTGCATGTTTCCCATTTATTACCGTGTCACATAAAACATTATCGCTGACGAGAGACTTTATCTTTGAATCGACTGTCGATTGACTATCTCCTAGCTTCAATGTTAAGAATAGTGTAGTATCATTCTGGGTTGTGCCTGACAACGAATTGAGGCCCGTTATTATGTCACTAAATCCATTATAGTAAAACAAACGAACGGTTGGTTGCTCTGCGTGTGGCTGGCAGCCAACATAGATAAGAGAAGACATTAGTAAGTAAAGAACGAGTTTCATATTCCCTCCATTTATTAAATTGAAAGTTTAAGAATTCCAACGACTTTGACGAGCTGTTCAATTTCCGATGGAATTACCGTGATCGGTCCGTAAAGAGGATTCAAACTCAATAAAATAATTTTTCCATCTTTTTTGAGATATTTTTTAACGAATTGATCTCCGGATTTAAGACGAATAGCTATAAGGTCTTCATTATTAATATGCTGTTTGGATACCAGAATTATATCGCGTTCATTCAGGAATGGGGCCATTGAATCACCCTCAACTCGTAATCCAACAGCCGGTACTCCAATATCCGGTATTGTAACAGTACCCTCAATAGTAGTAGCATCATAATAGTTGCGACCACTTCCAGCGCAGATACGTCCAACAATATTATAGGTTTTGTAATTAGTTGGTTGTAATTGTTGCAACCCAGGAAAGGCAATTTTCTTTCTTTCTCCAGTTAATAGCCAATCTAAGTCACAACCCATGTTGGATAGCTTTATTAGAAGCTCTCCACCGGGTGTGCTTCTACCCTTAAAATAGGTTGACTGCAGTGCGCTTGGCACAATATCGAGGGCTTCAGCGAAATCCTTTATTTTGTCAAATTTGCTTTCACCGAATTCTCTAAGTCTTTTCCCGATTTCCAGCTTTTCTTCTATATCCATCAAAATAAAAGTATATAATTATATATTTTCTTCTTGACAATAAGTATAGAATTCTATACTTTTGTGTGTGAAGTTTACTAAACAATACAGGAATATACAACATGAATTTGCAAAAAGAAATAGCCCGCCGAGGATTAAGGATGGACTGGATTGCCAGAAAAGTCACCGAGTCGGGCTACCCTATTACCCCGCAATATCTGTCTATGATCGTTTCAGGGCAAAGGAATCTTTCCCGCAAACCGCATTTACGCAAAAAGATTGAACGTGTTATCACTGGGAGAGCCGCGTAATGTGGTATCTAAGCGCAGTTATCAGCAATCATCTTTTTTATTGGAGCGGGAGACGTCTGACACCATTTGAAGACAGAAGACGCGAATATTCGTCACATGATAGGGCTGAAAAAGCATTAGACCGAATTCAAAAAAAACGCCCTTTGTTCTCTGTTACCCAACTTCTAAAAATCGATAACGATTATTATCACGAGGATAAGGACTAATCGATGCAAGCCGCATTACGAATAGATTCTACCAATTCAGCCGAATGGCTAACTGTTAAACAAGTTAGTGAACTTACAAATTATTCAGTTCGTTATGTGCGTGACTGCATTAATAGTAATAAGTTCACTGCTAAACAAGAACTCGGTAACGGCGGCCTCCAGTATAGAATTCTATTAGATAGTCTTCCCGCTGAAGCACAGGCCAAATATCGGGAGATACAGGCACCGGCCACGTCAGCTATTGTACGGCTTAATAAATCTGATGCCGTTACGGATGGACTAAATGACAGACAGCGGCAAATAGCCCTTGCAAAGGCTGATTTTTTAAGCGCCTATATAAAGAGCTTTGAAGGCCTTTCACACAGGGAAATCCTTACCGCAAAAAACAATTTCATTTTTGCATTCAACACCGGTCATTTATTGCCGGAAACATTTGCGGTTCTTGGAAAAGTTAACAGGTCAACTGTAGATACACATTGGTTGCCAAAATTTCAGCAATCAAAAGACTATGGAACGCTGGCACCTCAATACGGATATAAGGCTGTGCGAGAGGCTCATTTAAGTGAACAGGAAGCTTTAGTATTTGCAGACCTGCTTTTTAAGCCTGAGAAAATAAGAATCGGATATGCAACAAGGCTTACTAAATACTTTCTCAAAGAAAAAGGCGTTGAAAGTTGAGCCAGTCCATCAACTTTCAGACGCTACGCCACATGGCTTGAAACAACTTACCGCGAGGCATGGGTACTAATGCGTGAAGGTGAAGCTGCGCTAAAGAATAAGATTCTGCCATGTATTACCCGCGACTCCGGACAACTTGAAGTGGGTGAGGCCTTTGTTGCCGACGGCAAGGTAACAACTTTTGATATTATCAGTCCCTACACATCAAAGCGGCAAAAGGCTACGTTAATTATGCATATGGATTGGTACAGCGGCTATATAGCAGGATTTGAATTGATGTTAACCGAAAACACTCAGGCGGTTGCTTCATCATTGCGCTCTGCGATTCTTACTCTTGGACGCACCTGTAAAGTAGCTGTTCAGGATAATGGAAAATCATTTCGAAACAAATTTTTTAAGGGCTCTCCGCGTTTTGAGGAGTGCGGGTTTTATGGGCTGTTCGGGCGTCTTGGTATCATTCCCTACTACCCCGAAGCATATAACGCACGTGCCAAAGTTATTGAACGATTCTGGCAGTGGTTTGTGGAATCATTTGAAAAACTAATGCCATCGTTTACCGGAACATCACCGGCGGAAAAAGACAGGCCCGCATACACGCGTCGCAATGAAAAATTCCACAAAGCTTTGAAAGGCGAAGGCGAAGCATTAACCATTGAGGAGGCAAAAGACCTTATCGTTTTATGGCTCGACTTCTATCATAGTCAGCAATGCCCACGGGAACGCGGTAAATCCATTAAAGAGGTGTTTGATGCAGGACGTACTGTCCTAACGCAGGAAGATCAATTCAAGCTTGAGTTCAAACTGAATGACCTCATGATGAACATACCGGAAAAACTGTACCAGGTGCGCAATGCATGTGTGACCCTGTTCAATTACGAATATTATTCTCCTGAGCTTGTACCACTGGCCGGTCGCATGGTTCAAATCCGGTATTCCCTGTTTGATTTGTCTTATATGAACATTCACGATAAGGATGGACGTTATATCTGCCGGGCTGAAAGAAAACAGACGATACATCCGCTGGCCCGGTTAATGGAATCTCCAAAAGATTCTGAAGAACTGAGACGGCAAACTGCTGAAATGCGCAGGCTCCGTAAAGACGCGAAAAAGAAAACGCTGCAATTGATGGCAACGCATGAAAACGCTGCTGCCGTTCATTACCTCGGAGAGCCTAAAACAAATTTGTTAAATGACCGGTGCGCGCCTGAACTGGAAGCACACACTGAAGAACCTGAACCGATAAATCCTTACACGATTTATACAGAAGATTAAGCTTTTTCTACCATACACATTCATACAGGACACAGACATGAAAAACGAACTCACTAACCGCCTCCGTAAATTTCTTGAAGAGCGAAAAATAAGCGACTCCAAAGCTGCCAAGGCAATGGATTTGAGCGCGGCCTCTCTCAGTCAATGGTTCTCCGGAACATACAAGGGCAATAACGACGCGATCAATGAAAAGGTAGTGAACTATCTGGAAACTGAACTCGAGAGCGAAAGCGGTTCACATCGTCAGGCGGGTTTTCTTATGACCGGCCCAGCTCAAATAGTTTTCAGTGTTGCCCGCAAATGCCACCTAAACGCAAAGATGGGAATGATATATGGCAACAGTGGACTGGGTAAAACTACAGCCGCACAGGAATACGCGGCCCGCCACCGTGACGTTATCTATCTGCTGGCAAATAAGAGCTTCACGCCCAAAGTGCTTTTTAGAAAATTGCATACAAAGCTTGGGTTCGATGGTAAAGGCTATGTGAACGAAATGCTTGACGATATAACCGCGAAGCTTTCAGGAACAAAACGTTTTCTGATAATTGACCAAGCCGAATACCTGAACCTCAACGCGCTTCACTTATTGAGAACTGTATTTGATGAGGCCCGTGTAGGAATTTTATTGATCGGCTTGGAAGAGCTTTTCTTCAACGTTCGCGGCCAGCGCGGTGAGCTTGCACAAATCTTTACACGGATAACCATTCCAATGCGGCTCTCAAAATGGTCTGCAAAGGATGTTGAGAGCTACGTCAAAGCAACAATTCCGGAGGCGGCCAGCCTTTCAGATGAATTTGCAAAGCTCTGCGATGGGAACGGATATGTTCTGAACAATCTCATTTTTAACGCGCGTGAATATGCACAGGTATTAGACGGCCATATAACAGCCGCTATCATTAAAGAAGCTGCTAAGCTTCAGATAAGTTGAGGATTGAACGATGTTTGAAATTTCAGAGTTTATAAAAAACGTTATTGCTTGGAATCTAAAAAATTTCGGCGGCCATTATGGTGGCGGTTACCGTTATGTCATTGGCATTCAGGAGGAGCTCGGAGAACTGTTGGAAGCTTACCAAGATAAGAATGCAGACAAGATACGGGACGCCGTCGGCGATGTTTTTACTTTCCTAGTTAACTATTGCGATTCTCAAAACATTGAGCTTTGGAACTGCAAAGGCGGTGTATACAGAAATTCCAACGGTGATTACCTGCATAGTATTATAAGTGCAATTCAAATAAATGTAGGACACCTGTCCCATGCACATTTGAAAGGCGACATGTGCGTTAGGTATACGCCGAAAGAAGTTCTAAGGCTCAAACAGGAAGCAATAGCAGGCATCTATATGCATCTGGTAGCGTTCTGCCTGCACCAAGGTATTGACTTTGACAGGTGTCTTGAAGAGGTATGGAACGTTATTAAAGATCGTTCCTATCCGGAATATTCTCCCGTGGAGCCGCCGCCATTGCATATAATTCTTGACAGGGAGCCACGCCGCGAATTTTTTGAGGCAATGATGAAACAACGCTCATCTATCGACTTTAAGGTTATAGAAGTTTTTAGGGACACTGAACCGAAATCAACAGAAGATGCTTACCGGCTAAAGAATTTCATTGAATCGCGATTGCATTACATGCTGAAATATCTGACTGAACGCAAAAAGCTTGTATCGGAAAAGGCAGCGTGAAATGTTTTTCCTAAGGAGCACAATCATCACAACAAATTACTGGACGGGTAAAGCTTTCTCCCTCGAAGCAATAGACGCCCAGCTATTTGAACCCGCTGAAGCGGTGCTTACCTGGGATAAGATAAAAAAGAACGAGGCGCTGTCAATACGAATAAGGGAAAATCTCAGAATAATTGAGAATGCTTTTGGAAATGATGTAACAGAACAATTAACACTTTTATATAGAAAGGAACTTTCATATGGCAAAGAAACCAATGCCCGAATTTTTAACAAACAGCCGAGGTCAAGACGTCCCCATAGATAGGGTACGTCCTGAACATCTGCGTAAACATATAGTCGTTGAGAGCTCGTTTGACCGGATTACGGCTCTTGAGAATCAATTAATTAAAGCGAAAAAACGTCTGTACCGTGAAATACAGAGGTATGTTAACTGGCTGGCAAAGAATAATGACGTAGAGGCAGAATTCAAGAACCTGACGCTCAGCAACTTTTCACATACGAAGCTCATCGAAATCAAGAACAGTAAAATTATTGAGTTCGATGAGAATCTGCAGATTGCGAAACAAAAGATTGACAGTTGTTTCGACAGGTGGGGAGAGGGCGCCAATCCGAACCTGCGTTTAATAGTTGACAGCTACTTCAAAGTAGCTGAAAAAGGCTTTATCAATAAAGCCAATATTCTCGGTCTGCAGCAATTCAATATCGAAGATGAAGAGTGGGCCGAAGCAATGGCGCTCATTACAAAGTCTATCGTTATAACAGCCCGTAAAGAATACATCCAGTTTAAGGAACGTCCGGACGTAAACGGGAAATGGACTGCAAAGAATTTGAATTTCTCTTCCATTGGAGAGGAGCAATAGAATGCCCGCTCAATATGATATCGATCTCGTTTTTCAGATTCTAAAGTCGTGTGCTGTGCTTGATATAACGAAAAAAATTATATCAAAAAAGGGATTTGAGATGTATCTGAAAACTCTGCCTGAATACGTTCAGGAATATTATAAGGTTTATCGCAAGGCCAAAATGGAGGCAAAAGTTGATTATCACTATTCAAATAAAATAGCTATTCGCCCAAATATAGCGCCGCCGGAGAAAAACAGTGGAAAATAATAAGCCCATAAGTAAACGGGAATTTATGCGCCTCCCGGTGGAGGAACGCCGTAAGATTATGGAAGCCCAGGCCGAGGCTTTTACTGAGCGGTTCATTTACGTAGAACAGCCGGACGGATGTTTCGATATTGTTCCAAGACACCAAGAACAGTCAAGCCTGACAGAGACCTCTGAACCCGTGGTGTCAAAACTCAAAATTACTTTAGATATACAGGAGCAATAGAATGAAGGATATTATCAAGGATAGTTTTTATAAAACAGTGCATGCCTGTACAGTTTTACAGTCACTTGAATCATGTTCAACAAAAGACAGCTTTGCAAAATATGTGGATACGGTTGGCCCTTTATTGAGAGCTGATTATGAAGCTTTTAAGAAAGCTCAGAAAGAAGCTAAAACTGATTTACAGGAAATCAGAAAAGAAATGCGTGAAAAAGCAAAACTAAACTTGTGCAATATAAAGGGAGACGGGAAATGAATCATAATGCGAACAGTCGCTTACGTAATTCAAAATATATTTTCGGTTCGAATGGCCGCACACTCGAAAACTTAGTTAAATTAGCCATAGACCCAGATGCTGAAGCAAGAGGTAAAGAGCTGGACTATTTATGCAAGACAATTAAACAAGCGGACAAATCTCAGGAACAGAAAAAAACGGAGGTCACATCATGAACTATAACGCTATTATTCACATCGCCAAAAAGCAGTGCAATATAAGTGATGAATCATACCGGGATATTCTGTCCGGATTCACCGGAATGAACGGCCAGCCCGCGACGTCACTAAGCGATTGTTCAGAAACAACGAAAGCGAGCATTTATAAAGTGTTTGTTGAGAAGCTCGGTTTTATCCCTGCGAAAACCGGAGCCGGACGCAATAAATATAATACGCTGGCTAACCGCACAAACAGCAATGGCAAGAAATTAGCTTCACCAAAGCAGTTGAGAATGATTGAAGCAATGTGGGTCACCTCTCCGGTTGTTCGTGTTAAAACGGTAGAGGCTCTCCGGGCATTTCAGGCAACTATAACCGGTGTTGATAAACTTGAATGGCTGCTCTCGTCACAGATCAATAAAATTGTCCTTGGCATTAGAAACCTGAAACCGGGTAAACACTGATGCAATGCCCTAATTGCGGACGCGATTATAAGAACGTCACCAACATTGAGGAAAAAGGTTTCTTCACGCAACAGAACGACCATGATCACCGGCCTTACCGGACATTTGGATACATGTGCTCGATGTGCGGACACCATTCTACTGTTTTCTCAATACCGACTATGGTTCCTTTTGTTCGCACCTCGCGCAATTACGATGACATTGACCGGCTAGTTAAAGAATTTCAGGACAAAGTTTTTGAGCTTTCGAAAAAACATAAAAACCGTTCGAGGCAGTTTACTCTTGATCTATATCCCGAAGAGGAATCCGCCACATGACCGACCAGCGCCGGGTAATTGAAAATCTGAAATTGAAGTTTGCGGACAACATGAAAACAAAGCTCGTGTTGTTCCGCAAGTCTGTGATTCGCGAGTTCGATTCAATATCACGTCGCGAACAATTCACGCCTGAAGCGCTGGAACAACTCACACGCAAGTTTGGACAACAGTTCAAAATACCCGCTCCTGTTATGCGTCAGATAAACGGCTCGGTTGTTGATTATCAGTCGCAAATTGCCGGTGTCTGGAACGATTATTTTTCATCCAACACTTTGAATGCCGGGCGCGTTGATATCGACAAAATGTCAGCCTTATATCAGGTAGATTTTGATTCAATCAATGAGAACAGCCGCAAAGCAATTATTAAAGAAATTCGTGCCGGTGTTGGCGCCGGTGTTGGTTATGAAGCGATAAGAACCAAACTCACTCAAAGAGATTTTGGCGATGGTGAAGCCTCGACCCTTGCAAACACAGCGCTGGCCCAGTTCGATAATGCCTATATGTTTGATAAGGCCTCCAGCGCCGGAATTACTGAGTTCCTGTATGATGGGCCGCGTAATCCATCGAGCAGAGGATTCTGTTTGAAGCATCTTGGAAACGTCTATACAATAGACGAGATTAAACAAATGAGTAACGGTCAGGGATTACCCGTTATAACGGCATGTGGCGGCTATAATTGCGTTCATTACTGGACACCCTACATTCGCCCGGCCTCTGAAATAAAGAGCCCGACAAAGGGCGTTAAAAGCGCGTTTACTCAGGATTTTAATACGAGAGCTGCAGACCTGGCATTGCAATACGAAACAACGGTCAAAGGAATTGCAATTGGTAAAGATGCTAACGAAAGGTCAAAGTCATTGATCGGCAACATGCCTTTATCTGAGCTGAGCCAAAATCTTTACCAAATGAAGAAAAAGGATTATCTTTCATTCTCTAAAAGTGATTTATTCTCTGACTTCAAAAAACACGGCCCGGATTTTAGCGATTCGCTGACAATAGAATCATACGAAAAATTGGCAAATGACATTGTACAGGAATCGACTCATTACATGGCTCAGGTCTTCAAGAATGCACGCAATCAGGAAGAACTTCAATATATTTTTTACGGCAAAAACGGATATACGGTTGTGAATTCAGCCAGTGAAATTAAAGGCTGTTATTACCATAACGACATCGAAAAGTGTTTCAATAAACAAAAGGAATTTAAGATATGGCTGCAGAACAAAGGCGCACACTGGCCCAAATAATCCAGAACCTGAATGAGTTTGACGGTAATGATTTATTGTCTGTTGAGTCAGATTTTTTCCGGCTTACCGGACTTGATGAAGAACTGAATAAAGACCTGTGGGACGAGTTGCGCACGACGATACAGGATAATCCTGCATTTGACAGCAATAACGAGCGTATAACAGAGTATCTTTCCCATCCCAATCTTTTCCAAGAATGGTGGTTTGATGCCTCGAATTGGCGGAACGGCTGACACACGCCGTTTTGTCTGCTTTTTGCCGCTTTGCCCGGTTGTTTATGCTTACTTCTACTTCCTACCTTTGATTTTTAACTTTTCCATTAGCAAAAGCATAAGTGTTTATATTTTCATTAGTTATCCTTTGTTCCTACCTTTAAAGTGATGTTCCCACCTTTTATTCCTACCTTTAATAAAAGGTGGGAACAACCGAATAGATTGCAATAAGGAGCCCAGAAACGCTCCAGAACGCAAAATAATGGGAAAACAAAGGGCATTTTCAATGAAAGCGGTTTACGGTGGGTTTAAAAGGCATAAAAACGGGCTTAAAAGGGAAGATAAATTTCTCAGACTCCTTGCAAAGTTCTTTGTAAAACGGGCCAAATTTCTCAAACTGCAAAATTCCTTCGAAACCCGCCCAAGCCTTTACACACAAAAGACTTAGCCGCGCTTTGTGCCCAGCTCCATATTTCTCAAACTCTTTGCAAACTTAAACCTATTTAAAATTTTTCAGCATCTTCCCATCGTAGCAAAACTCTGTCCATTTCTCCGTAGTGGAATGAATAAGTGCAGATAGAAATTCGCATTGACTTTAGCTTTCATCTTGTTTAAGTTTAGCAAAAAGAAAGGATATTCCCATGAAAAAGGTTCTTTCTTCCCTTCGTTCGCTCTTTAGTCCCATGCGCATTTATCTAAATGTGCGGAAAACAAGAGATTTTTTCACAAAACCCCTGCACGCCTATTCCCGTTCATTCGTTCATAAACATACTGTTGACAGGAAAACTTTCAAGAGTTTCTAAACGTCTGCCAATTGGTATGCAGTCTCGATGTGAATCCAGATGCACATACTGGTGGATTGAATATTGGGTCGGTTGACGAATTTGGATTGATGATTTATTGGTGTCTGTAAATAATAGCATCACAGAAAAAATTATTACAGTGAGGGTAATGTAGGAAACGGTGTGGCCAAAATAATTATAGGTATCCATGGACTGGGAAACAAACCACCCGCGAAAATTCTTGAAGGGTGGTGGAAACGGGCTATCAGCGATGGTCTCCGGGGGCAGGGTTATAATGTCCCGGAGTTTGAATTTAAACTGGTTTATTGGGCTGATGTTTTGCACCCGCTCCCTCTTGATTTGGAAGATATACAGAACAAAAGCTTTTTGTATGTGCCGGAGACCTATCCGCCAGAGGACTTTTTCCCCGCCGCCAATTCCGGCGAACTCCGCAAAAAAGCAAAAGAGTCAATGGCAAAATATTATGAGCAAATCTGGGTGGAACGTATACTCCCGTTAAATAAACCCTCTCTCACTGAACTATTTGTTCACCTGCACCTGCGGGATCTTGAGTCCTATTATACTCCGACCCTTATCAACTATTCCGGTTCTACCCAGCTTGCAAGAGACGTGATCGTCGGACGGGCAATTCAAACATTGGAAGAATATTGTGGGAAGGACATTTTACTGATTGCACATTCCATGGGCTCCGTAATCATCCATGATGCGTTTGCCGGAAATAGGGGTGATCCATTGATCAATACGCTTGTCACTATTGGTTCTCCTTTGGCACATAACTACGTAGTGAGCAGGATGCGGATCGAAGAAAACGTCAGTTTTATCGATAAACTAAAGGTGCCTGCTGTAGTTTGCAACAGATGGTTAAATCTGTGGGACCTTGAAGATCAGATAGCCAATACCGGTACCCTTTTTGAGCTATATAAGCCAAATGCGAAAGGCGTGAAGGTCGAAGATATCCTGGTACACAACCGGTATGCCGCCAATGGGATGCAAAATCCCCACAGCTCTTTCGGCTATTTGCGAACAAAAGAAATGGCGGATACCGTGAATTCCTTCCTCACCCGCAAAGAACCTGGCCTGTTTACGCGAATTTGGGATAAAGTTTGGAAAACATTAAAACCCGGATAAACTCCCATTTCGGTTTACTGTGCTTTTGCAATAATATCTGAGATTGGTAACTTACGTCATTGAAAAACACAGGTATGGAGAAAAAAATGAAATCTACTCTTTTGGTATTCGCATTATTAGTCGTTATTGGTGTTACAGCTGGATGCAATAAAGATAACGGCCCCGTTCAGGCAAAAGTACAAACACAAGTAAAGACTCCGGTACAGGCACTGGAGCATCTGCCGGGAGCATGGAAATATATTGACACTGACACTGCCGGAGCTGATCTGTATGGAAAAGTCGTGGAACTCGATTCTGCATGTAACGGGATGCATTTGAAGCCTGATGGGACCATGTTTAAAAGATGCAGCATTGGCGACTGTGCAACGCCTCCGCTAACGTATGGTTCCTATCCCGGTACCTGGGAAATGACCTCTGACTCAATAATCAAGGTTTCCACAAAAAACTGGTTCGGGCCATATACTTATAAACTGAAAATTATTTCCATTTCCGAATCAGCATTGAAGGTTAAAATGATTGAGAACAGCAGGGGGCTTTAATACAATTGGGGAAGGGAATAGGGGATAATAGTGCTTTGACCATTCTTTCTGTCAGTGACGTAATGGTGTCTTGTGCATCCTCTCAAGCACCCATAACTTCATTAATGCGTATACACGGATATCTAAAATCTGAATGGTGCATTTCAATGCAGTTTTTACGTTTATGCAAATGTGTAAACTTTAAGCGAAAATAACAGTATAAACATTCAGTTTTTATGTTCCTTGTCTGCCTCTATGAAAAAAATCGTTTCATTTCAGAATTAAATGGAAAGATTTTCCGATATTATTACATGAAAAATTTATTTTTTCCAACTGAATATGCTGATCGTCCGCAGCAATCATTTAGGCATGATATTTTTTGAAACGATTAATACTTATGCCCACACCGTTTTATCTGTTTCACCACTTTATACCTGTTCACAATGAATAATTCCAAGTCGTTTACATATTTACTGATTTCATCATGCATGATCCTTTTATTAAGCTCCTGCAATTCCAATAAAGCGTCCGCTGACAAAAATAAAGAGCAAAAAAAAGAATATGCCGTTATGGTTCTTATGCCTCAGACTGCGACCATTAATATGCAGTATCCGGCGTCATTACAAGGCAGGCAAAACATAGAGATACGGCCAAGAATTGAAGGTTACCTTGAGAAGATACTGATTGATGAGGGCTCTGTTGTGAAGAGGGGTCAGGTGCTCTTTCAGTTGGATGGATCGCAATACGAACAGAATATACGCTCAGCAGAGGCTGACAGTAAAATGGCCGCCGCTGAAGTGAATGTCGCACAGATGCAGTTAAAGAAAGCGCAAAGCCTGGTGGCGAAAGAGGTAGTGAGCCATTTTGAACTTGAAGCCGCAGAATATGCCTTGCAGGCCAAACAGGCTGCATTAGCCCAGGCAAATGCCCGGTTACAGAATGCAAAAACAAATTTAAGCTACACCATTATCCGGAGCCCTTCCAATGGCGTGGTGGGAAATATTCCCTATCGCGTGGGAAGCCTGATCAGTGGCAATTCAGACAAACCGCTCACTACGGTTTCTGACATCAGCAGTATTTACGCATATTTTTCAATGAACGAAAAAGAGTTCCTTGCATTTATTCGAAGGGACAGCGGCAAATCCCTGCAGCAGAAACTGAATAGAATGTCTGAATTGGAACTGATCCTTGCCGATGGTTCAATCTATCCCGACAAAGGTAAAATTGAAACAGTAAGCGGTATTCTAAATCCTGAAACCGGATCGGCAAATTTCCGTGCTGTGTTCCCTAACCCCAAAAGCCTTATTCGAAGTGGCGGCAGCGCCACCATTTGTATCCCGGAAAATATACAAAATGCAATTCTTGTTCCGCAAAAGGCAACTTATGAAATTCAGGGGAAACGGTTTGTTTATATGGTGGGGAAAGACGGAGAGATTAACGCCTCTGAGATATCAGTACTGTCTGTTGGGGTGGGTCAGTGTTTTGTTGTTGTTGCCGGGGTAAATTCCGGAGATACTATTGTGGTCGAAGGAGTTAATTCAGTAAAGGAAAAAATGATGATTAAACCTAAACCAGTGTCAGCAGACAGTCTATATAAGAGTATCAAATAATATGATCTCATTGCGTTTTTATCTTCCAGTACAGAAATAACCGGGAACCGTAATGCTGCAAAAATTTATAGAACGACCGGTATTATCCACTGTGATCTCCATAATAATTGTCATTTTGGGAATACTTGGTTTAGTCTCCCTTCCGGTTGCTCAATATCCCAATATTGCTCCACCAACCGTATCTGTTTCCGCATCCTATCCGGGTGCCAATGCCGGTGTCGTATTAAACAGTATCATTGTTCCACTGGAAGAACAAATCAATGGTGTTGAGAATATGACCTATATTGCATCGACGGCAAACAACGACGGGTCAGCGTCCATTAATATTTTCTTTAATGTAGGAACAAATCCGGACATCGCGGCCATCAACGTGCAAAACCGTGTTGCCAGAGCCACCAGCCTTCTTCCGCGCGAGGTTACTCAGGCAGGCGTTACTGTTGCCAAAAGACAAAGCGGCAATTTGCTCACCTTTGCCATTTACAGCGATAATGAGTCCTATGATGAAACTTTTCTTCAGAATTACGTTAACATCAATTTGCTTCCTCAGATTAAGAGGATTAGCGGTGTCGGTGAAGCAAGTGCCATGGCTTCACGCGATTATTCGATGCGTGTTTGGCTGAAACCGGATGTGATGGCTTCCTGTGGTTTGATACCGGAGGACGTGACCGCTGCATTGAATGAGCAAAATATCGAGGCTGCCCCGGGTGCATTTGGGGAAAATGGAGATCAGGCTTTTCAATATGTCATACGGTACAAGGGCCGGCTCAAAACGCCCATTGAATTTGAAAATATCATCATTCGCTCCCGTTCCAACGGACAGTTGTTAAAATTGAAGGACATTGCCAAGGTTGAACTCGGTGCCTTATCCTATGCCAGCTCATCCAGAACTCAGGGGAAACCCGGCGTAACAATTTCAATCCATCAGACCTCTGATTCTGATGCTACAGAAGTTGTTGATCAGACAAAAAAAATGATTGAAGAGGCGTCCAAAGTTTTTCCGGAAGGGATAAAATATGTAATCTTACAGGACGCGAACGACTTTTTGGAGGCTTCCATTTCAAAAGTGGAACGAACTCTTTTCGAAGCATTTGCTCTGGTGTTCCTGGTTATCTTTATTTTCCTTCAGGATATCCGTTCAACTTTCATTCATGGTATTGCCGTACCTGTTTCCATAATAGGTACTTTTTTCTTCTTAAATCTGTTCGGTTTTTCCATCAATCTGCTCACTCTGTTTGCCTTGATACTTGCAATTGGTATTGTTGTGGACGATGCAATCGTGATAGTGGAAGCTGTACACGCTAAACTGGAAGCAGGTGCAACTTCAACCAAAAAAGCGGCGTTTGAAGCCATGGGCGAAGTTACTGGGGCTATTATTTCCATCACTATGGTGATGGCCTCCGTATTTATCCCCGTCACTTTCATCGGCGGTTCGGCTGGCGTATTCTATAAACAGTTTGGCTTAACACTGGCGGTGGCAATTGGCATATCAGCAGTGAACGCCTTAACACTAAGCCCGGCGTTGTGCGTCATTTTCCTGAAACCACATGCCGAGATCAAACCGATCAGCAACAGATATATAAAATCCTTCCACAACGCATTCAATACCGGTTTTGCCAAGCTCACTGATGGGTATTGCAGGGTAATACAGTATCTCGCGGCACGGAAGATGACCTCCATGCTGATCGTGGTGTTCTTTATTGCACTGTTGTATGTTCTTATGAAAACAACTCCAACGGGTTTTGTTCCCAGTGAGGATCAGGGAACTATTTTTATTGATATCAGCCTTCCTGCGGCTTCATCCCTTGAGCGCACGGTTATAGTAGCTGATCAGATTGACAGTATTGCCGCGGAAATACCGACAATAAAAGCACGTACCAGGACTATTGGCCAGGGGCGTTTAAGCGGCAGAGGAAGTGCATATGCCACTCTTATTCTCAGATTAAAAACCTGGGATGAAAGAAAAGGTACCGATATTCAAAAAGTAATAGCTGAATTGAAAGCTAAAACCGCTTTTATCCGGGATGCCAAGATCACGTTTATGCAGGCTCCCACCCTGCAGGGTTTCGGAACTGCCGGAGGATTTTCTTTCCAGTTGCAGGATAAAACAGGAGGCGATATTAATGATTTTTTTAAGATAAGCACGAATTTTCTGGCTGAATTAAATAAACGTCCGGAAATTGATTATGCTATGACTTCCTTTAATCCGAATTTCCCTCAGTTTATGGCAAATATCAACGTGGCAAAATGCAAAGAGGCAGGAGTAACGGTTAATTCTGTTCTTTCCACGTTGCAGGGATATTATGGCGGGCTTTATGCTTCCAACTTTAATGCATTCGGAAAGCAATATCGTATCATGATTCAGGCTGATGCTCCTTACCGGGCTAATCCTGAGGGACTGAATAAAATATTCGTGAAGAATGCAAATGGGGTTATGGCTCCCATTACTGAGTTTGTGTCACTGGAACGGGTATACGGCCCTGAAAATATTTCGCGGTTCAATTTATTCACGGCAATTGCAATTACCGGTTCACCAAAGGCCGGATATAGTACCGGTTCTGCAATCGAGGCTATTCAAAAAGTTGCACAGGAAACACTTCCGGTTGGATATGGGTTTGAGTTTTCCGGGATCACCCGGGAAGAGCTTTTGGTAGGGAATCAGTCAATTCTGGTTTTTATGTTATGCCTGATATTTGTGTACTTCCTTTTATGCGGACAATATGAAAGCTATATACTTCCATTTGCAGTAATCCTGTCCCTGCCTGTTGGGCTTTGCGGGACGTTTATTTTTGCAAAACTGGGAAACATCGACAATAATATCTATCTGCAGGTTTCGCTCATAATGTTAATAGGCCTGCTGGCAAAAAATGCCATACTCATTGTTCAGTATGCCGTAGCAAAAAGAAGAAATGGGATGAGCATCGCCCAGGCAGCCGTTGAAGGGGCGCTTATCCGTTTCCGGCCTATATTAATGACCTCATGCGCTCTTATATTCGGTCTGCTCCCCCTGATGTTTGCTTCCGGTGCAGGAGCCGTTGGGAACAGATCGATAGGCACTGGGGCAATTGGCGGTATGTTTATCGGAACCGTATTCGGTCTGCTGGTAATTCCGGTTTTGTTTATAGTATTCCAAACGCTTCACGAGAAAATAAGCGGTGCACCAAAATTATTGGAAGAGCCGGCAGTTGGAGCGAATCTGCCTGAGAAAAAATCATAGAAGAAATATGAGTAAAAGAATTAATTGGTATCCGGCTGTAACGAACACAAAAATTTTGAGAAACTCTCTCATTGTTCTGGCATTGTTTGTATGTACCTCATGCGGGCTGGTTACGGAATCATACCAACAACCGGACATTGACCTGCAACCCAGCTTCCGGGATGTGCCAAGTATGGACACAAGTACTATTGCTGCAATCCCATGGCGCTCCCTGTTTAAGGATAGTGTGTTGCTGAATTTGATTGAGGATGGCTTATCCGGGAACAATGATCTGAAAATTGCTGTTGCGAGAATTAAACAAGCCGAGGCGGGATTTGACCAGAGCAAACTGGCTTTGTGGCCCAACCTGTCCGCGGAAGCAACAACGAGTATAACACAAAGCAGACAGAACGGTTCAACCGTTTCCTCCAACGAATTTCAATTGGCACTGAATGCGAGCTGGGAAATTGATATCTGGGGCAAATTAACAAGCGCAAAACGTGCAAGTCTGGCCGCTCTGCTTGAAACTCAAGCCTATCGAAATGCTGTTGTGACAAGGCTTATTGCTGATATTGCAAACACGTATTATTCTCTTCTGGCGTTCGATGCTCAACTTGAAATTACGCGCAAAACGGTTGCCATTAGAATTGCCGATGTTAACACGATGAATGAATTGAAAGCCAATGCCGTGGTAACGGGAGCAGCAGTTGTGCAGAGCGAAGCCAACAGGTATGCGGCAGAAGTTACGATTCCGGATATTAAACAAAACATACGGGCGGTTGAAAACAGCCTGTGCATTTTGCTGGGGAGGTCTCCGGGGAAAATACAACGTTCCACTTTGGAAGATCAAAAATCTCTTGATACTATCCAGGTTGGTATACCCGCACAATTGCTAAGCAACCGGCCCGATGTAATGCAGGCCGAGTTTGCATTCAGATCTGCGTTCGAAATTTCCAATGTGGCCCGGACCTGGTTTTATCCAGCATTAACAATTACCGGATCGGAAAGTATTACGGAAGAAAAACTGAGTGATCTGTTCAATCCGGGAACTCTACTCGGCAATGTTGTCGGCGGATTGACTCAACCGATTTTTAATCAGGGAATAAACACTACACGACTTGAAACAGCCAAGGCCAAACAGGAAGAAGCCCTGCTAAATTATAAACAGGCAATTCTCGTTGCCAGCGGCGAAGTGTCTGATGCCCTGGCCGCATTTAGCGCTGCAATTGAAAAGGCGCAACACCGTAAAAACCAGATTGATGCGTTGGAAAAGGCTGTAGACTATACCAAACAGCTGTTAATCTATGGGACTGCAAATTATACCGAGGTGCTGTCCGCTGAACAAAATCTGCTCTCTGCCAAGCTTGGCAGAATAAACGATAAACTTCAACAGCTTCAATCCATTGTTGTGCTTTACCGCTCCCTGGGCGGTGGAATGAAACAATAGTACGGTTTACTTAATCATGCTATGCATACTGTGGCTAAAGCCAGTTTTGTTTTTTGTTGCATTCCCTGGCCTAAAGTGGCTGTTGCACAACTAAGAATATGTCATTGCGAGCCCTCATCGGGCGAAGCAATCTCACGATTAGCGCCTATAAACAAAGCTTTATAAAGCAGAATTTTGTGCTGAATGCATTATGCAACAGCCTCTTCAGGCCGGAGAATATGAATCGAATAAATATCGGGCTTCAGCCCAAATTTCAAAATGCATATAATTACACTTGCATTGAGTTTTCACATAGTCTCTGAAGCTCGTGGCAAGTCAATTGGAATCGTTGCGTAGCATGAGTTACTTAATCAAATTGATAGCAAAAGGTTTCTTTTTGGGAAGCATACAGGTCTAAAGTTCTTTTCTCAATTCTGATGAATTTCACGTGCTCACAGTTGTTCAAAATGTTGCGGCCAATTGTTATATACATAAATTTCTTCGCATTTTTCGTCCCTTGCCATTTATTACGTAATTTGCACCTTTAATTTTTGAGTATAAATCCCTTAATGTCCCGATCCGCTTTCATCAAGATATATAAGCCGCACTTTCGCAGCACCGTTAACCTGGCGATACCTATTGTCATAGGTCAGCTTGGCCATGTTATGATGGGCTTCGTGGATAATGCCTTTGTAGGGCATGTGTCTCCAATAAATCTGGCTGCGGCCTCCCTTGCCAACGGGTTCTTCTTTGTGACGATGGTGATTGGTCTTGGGATAACCTACGTTATCTCTCCGTTGGTCTCTATGGCGGTGGGAGCAGGCAATAAACATGAAGGCTCCCGGATAGTCAACAACGGACTGCATATTAATATCGTAGTTGGCATTCTGCTCAGCATCCTAAACTACTTTTCATCGGCGCTAATAGGCTTAATGCACCAACCACCCGAGGTGGTGGCGCTTGCTATTCCTTATTGTCGCCTCATCGGAGTTACTGCCATTCCAATGATGATATTCCAGAACTACCGGCAGTTTATTGAAGGGCTCTCTGTAATGCGCCCTGCAATGTATATCACCATCGCTGCCAATGTGCTTAATGCTTTTGCAAACTATGTGTTTGTTTTCGGCAATTTCGGATTCCCGCGCCTGGAGCTGATGGGCTCAGGGCTGGCAACATTTTCGGCCCGCACAACCATGGCAATCGTTATGATGTCGTATGTGCTGTTGAGCAGCCGTTTTAAGGAGTTTCAGCTCAACCCGCTGAAAGAAAAGCTCAGTTTTCCGCTAATTAAAAAGATACTCGGTCTTGGATTGGGAAGCGGCTTCCAGTATTTCTTCGAAGTTGCGTGCTTCACATTTGCAGCGTACATGGTTGGTTGGCTTGGCTCCTATCCGCTGGCATCTCATCAAATTGCATTAAATATGGCAAGCATAACCTATATGGCAGTCGTTGGCATTTCCGCAGCGGGGTCCATTCGGGTCAGTCGTGAAATTGGAGCCGGGAACAGACAGGAAGCCCGGAGAGCTGGATTCAGTGCTATTGGACTAGCGTTTATGTATATGGTGTGCGCAGCAATTTTTCTGGTTCTGTTCAGAGATCTCATTCCCTCCATTTACGTCAAGACTGAGGAGGTCAAAATCATTGCTGCGCGATTGTTGTTAATTGCGGCGCTGTTCCAAATTTTTGATGGTGTGCAGGCTGCCAGTTTGGGTGTGCTTCGCGGCATTACCGATGTTCGGATACCAACCGTGATCACCTTCATCGCCTATTGGGTGATAGGGATTCCCTTGGCCTATATATTTTGCTTTAAGCTTGGTTTTGGTGTGGATGGAGTTTGGGTTGGCTTATTACTGGGCCTTGCAACCTCAGCCTTTTTATTGTTCTGGAGATTCTCGCGCATCAGCAAGGTTAGAACCTGAGAGGCATTGTTACGTCTGGGGCATGAACTCCTTGAAATATTGCTCCAATTCTTCAAGTACTTTTTCATCTATGGTGAAAGTAACATAGTCGGCAAAATTATTTAAGATTACCAGCGAATTAATGCTTGTATCCATCTCCTCCAGATTGGCAATTTTTCTTGATACACTGTGGTTAAGAATACGGATATCCTCGTAAAAATTGAGCAGGTTGGTCATCTCCCAGTCGGGCGTTCCACCCCTTTTCCAAACCACATATTGCGAAAGCAGGTAGAATGAGAGGGCCCGTATTTGAGTTTCATCAAGCGAGGCGAACGGAAGATGAAAATAAAGCAGCGGTTTCAACTTGGCCATGATGGGGCAGCCGGAAGACACCATATAAATGCCAAGCATGCTGCTTACACCGGATTGCAGCGAAGTGTATTTCCAGTAATTCCTTGCCGGTGTTTCAACCTGAATATCAACGTTTTGATAGGAGGGGGCATCCTTGAATTTTTCAATAACTTCAACAAGATTTATGGCAAGGGGGCAATACTCGTGTTCAGCTTCACTAAGTGGACAATGGGGGCATTTGAAATTTTCCAGCCGCGTCCACGCCGGATAACTATCCTTGAAACCCCGGATGGTCCCCAAAGTAGTTTTGTCCAACAGAATTTTCAACTCCCGCTGCTGTAAGTTGGGGAAGCGAAAACGGTATATGACCTCAAAAGAATTTGAAGTTTTTTTCAATGGGGTCCTTATTTCTTCTAAAACGTCGGTTCTCATATTAAAATAATTAAAATTTCAATAAAATACTTCCTATAATTACCATTTTTGCACAAAGATTGATGTGATTGAAACTGCATCTTCATACTTTGTGGACGGCATGTGATATAAGCAACATCCATTTGACTATACCGTTAGTTAAAAATCCATTGACGAAAAGTGTCTGTGCTGTTTGATTAATTAAAACTATTCCTTATCTGCTTCCTAAATTGTATATTTTGACAATAATTCTATATACCTTCTCCATTTGTTAGGAACAAACGTATGACGATTCTTATTTGTGATGATTCCCGGTTTACCCGCCAAAGGATCACCGATTATCTCTCGGGTCTTGACTGTACCCTGATCCAGGCGGAGAACGGCAAAATGGCACTTGAAAAAATCGTATCGGAAAAACCGGATCTTATGTTCCTGGATTTGCTTATGCCTGATCTTGACGGGTTTGGTGTTTTGGAAGAGTTAAAAAAATCCGATAATCTTATTCCCGTGGTCATCATTTCCGCGGACATTCAAAATACAACTGTTGAAAGATGTATTAGTCTTGGGGCAAAAGCGTTTCTGAATAAACCGCCACAAAAGGAAGCCTTGATAAAGATGGCCTGCCAAATTCTTAATATTGAGGGAGCACGTTAATGACATTGAATCAGGATCAAATGGATGTATTGACAGAAATTATCAATATTGGTGTGGGGAAATCAGCTTCGCTTTTAAGCGATATTCTCAACACCGCAATAACTCTCTCCATTCCCGCTATCAAAATTAAAACATTGGGCGAAATGCGTCGGGACTTTCGAAATGGGGCAATGCATAAGTATACCGTCATTAAATTGGATTTTGACGGTCCCTTCAGCGGTATTGCCCAGGTTGTATTCCCTACGGAAAGTGCTGCCTCTTTGGTCAGCTTGCTCACTGATGCTGAGCCGGATTCAATGGAACTTGATTCTTTGAGCGCCGGTACACTTAGTGAAATCGCAAATATTGTACTCAACGGAGTTATGGGGTCAATAGCCAATATTCTGGGTTCATCATTTCAATACCACCTCCCTGTCTATTCTGAAGGTGGGCCCGATATCTTTTTGCACGATGATTTGGGTGATGATGCCGTACTCCTGATCAGTGAAACCGATTTCCAGGCAAAAAAATATAATATTGAAGGTGAATTTGTGTTGCTGCTGGAGTTGGCAGCGTTTGGCGAATTGAAAAACCGGCTTGATAAACTGGTCAACGAATCATGAATCAAATCCCCTGTGATATTTTTGCAATTCTTAATTCTGTTAATAATGCGGCCTTTGTTACGGACGAAAACCATACTATCGTTTTTTGGAGCAGGTTGCTCAGTGATTATAGTAAAATCGACAGCAGCGCTGTTATTGGCAGGAATCTGTTTGATTATTTTCCCAATCTGCAAAATCAGCGTTTCCAGCAACGCATCAAATTGGTATTGGAAGATGGTATTCCACAATCATTCTCCTCTCAGTTAAATACTTATATTATTCCCTGTATGCTTTCTGATGGCTCTTTCAGGATACAGCATACTACCGTTACCCGTTTTGCAATCGCAAATAATGATGTCTTTCTCGTTTACTCTATTAAAGACATAACTGAAGAAAGCAAACAGATTATAAAGCTCAGGGAACTCAGAAACAGTGCTCTCGAGCAAATAAATGAACGAATAAAAACAGAGGAAAAGCTTCGGGAATTAAACGCAAGCAAAGATCGCTTCTTCTCAATTATCAGCCATGATCTGAAAAATCCTCTTGGTGCGCTTCTTGGCTTTGTACAGATTCTTAAGGACGATCTCGAAACTTTATCCATGGATGAAATAAGGCAGTTTGTTGATAGTATTGACGAGATTTCGGGTAATATCAATGAACTGACTTTGATGCTTCTTGACTGGTCACGGACACAACTTAAAAATGCTCTCCCCCAATTTGAATCACTGGACTTGGAGGATCTTGTTGGGGCCCTCTATCCACTCTACGCGCCTCTTGCATCCCGGAAGGGAATAAAATTAACCTTGGCAATTGTTCCTGAAATGACGGTTTTTGCGGATAAAAATATGCTTCTTACCGTCTTCAGAAACCTCATCTCAAACGCGATTAAATTTACGCGAAACGAAGGGGAAATATCGATCCGTGGCAGGGTTGAAGCGGGAAATACCATCGTTGAAATTGCTGATAATGGCGTCGGGATGGAACCCATTGACGTTAAAAACCTTTTCCGGCTAGATAAAACAGTCTCCAGGCGCGGTACCAATAATGAAACAGGTACGGGCTTAGGTTTGCTTTTATGCAAGGAATTTGTGGAAATCAACAACGGGAATATATCCGTTGCAAGCTCGGTCGGCAATGGAACAACGTTTACCTTAAAATTCAAGCAGCACGTAGGAACTGTTTCGTAATCCGGATCAGGTAAAAGATGATTATAAATATGTTCAGGAAATGTTTTCCCCTCCGGATTAAGGAGATTATTCAGTGAGCTGTTTACGATTGGGCACCTGCAGTTGGAAATATGATTCCTGGACAGGTATGGTGTATTCCGGTGGTTCACCGGAGACTATGCTCACTCAATATGCCAATCAGTTTTCAACGGTAGAGATCGATCAGTGGTTCTGGTCCCTCTTTGAAAAGAAATCTCCCGCTCTGCCTGGGAGGGCAGACGTGGAAAAATATGCAGCCTCTGTGCCGCAGGATTTCAGGTTCTCTGTTAAAGTGCCGAACAGTATTACCCTGACCCATTATTATCAAAAGTCGGGAATGCCATTGACTCCCAATCCGCATTTCCTTTCCGTTGAACTGTTCGCAGCCTTTTTGGACTCATTACAGCCGCTTCGCCCCAACCTGGGCCCGGTGATGTTTCAGTTTGAATATCTGAACAAACAAAAAATGTCCTCGGTGGAGGAATTCATGGGAAAGTTCGGAGAATTCAGGAGTAAGTTGCCGGAAGGCTGGCTTTATGGTCTGGAAACAAGAAATCCTAATTTTCTCAATAAAGAATTTCTCGAGTTTATCAGTGCGTCCGGCTGCATACCCGTGTTTCTCCAGGGTTATTACATGCCGCCCATTTTCGATCTGATAAAGAAACATGCTGGTCTGCTCCCTGACACCATTGTCATCCGGCTTCATGGTCCGGACCGGAGCGGGATTGAAAAAATAACGTCAGGTAAATGGGATAAGATAGTCCAGCCTAAGGATGCAGAACTTGATGAACTGGTGAAACTGCTTTACTTCCTTAAACAGCGAAAGATCAACGTGTTCCTAAACGTGAACAACCACTATGAGGGTTCTGCGCCACTCACTATAGCCAGGATCAACTCATTGATGGGTGTTTAAAGATTAGGTCTTCTGTTTCTTCTTCTTGGCAGCAGGGAAGAGCACATTATTGAGAATCAGCCTGTAGCCCGGTGAGTTCTTGTGAAGGGAGAGATCGGTCGGTGGTGCGCCAACAAGATGTTGGTAGTCCTCCGGATCGTGCCCGCCATAAAAGGTAAACGTCCCCCGGCCAAAGTTTCCGTGCAGATATTTAACTTGGTCAGCGCCAGCTCTCTCTCCAAGAATGATGACAGATTTTTTGATAAGACTTTTGCGAAACATCGTTGTTTGTCCCATGAACCCATGAATAACGTTGGTATGGTCTTGGGTAAGCATTGTGGGAACTGGGTCATACTTTGCGGAGAAATCGAACAGCGTGAAGTAATCGTTCTCCTGACTACCTATCTCCGCGGGCTGAATGTCGATGTCACTGTACTCGTAAACGAACGGATTCATCTCAAGTTTGAAATTTTCAAAGGCCAGGGTATTGGAAAAATCCAGTTTTGATTGAGCATTGGCGTCTGGTGCATCACCGTCGAACATCTTGTCGCAGATATCCACGTTGTGCGCTGCCAGAGCAATGTCATAGGAATCTGTGGCAGAACACATGGCAAAGAGGAAGCCTCCCTTCGCAACGAAGCTCTTCATGGAGAGCGCCACTGCACGCATCATGTCCGAAACTTTCTTGAATCCAAGCCGTTTTGCATCAGCTTCATAGCGGAGCTGCTGTTCAATATACCACTGGGCATTCGAAAAGCTCCCGAAGAACTTTCCATATTGGCCGGTAAAATCTTCATGGTGCAAATGCAACCAATCGAATTTTTCAAGTTCTCCGTTCAATATCTCTTCATTCCAGAACTTGGTATAGGGTATCTTGGCATATTCCAATGCCAGGGTCACTGCATCGTCCCAGGGGAGGAAGCCGGCGGGAACATAGACCGCAATTTTGGGTGCCTTTTCCAAGCGGGTGATGTCCATGTTCTGGTCGTCACTTTGGACGAATGAATAGATGCTGTTGGCCTCGGATGTAGAGATTGCTTCGAAGAAAACACCTTCAAGCCGGCACTCGGCGGCCAGGTCTCCCGAATAGTCAAGCAGGAATGAGCCGCCCCGGTAATTAAGCAGCCAGTCAGCCTTAACGGAGTGCTCAAGGGCCCGGAACGTTATGCCATAGGCTTTTAAATGATCAGTCTGCTTCAGGTCCATCGGGATAAGTAATTTATCCTGTGAGTGAAGCAGGCCGGTAAAAATGATAATGAAAAAAGTAAAAAGGGTGCGTTGCCAGCACCCTTTTGGGAAGGGTAAACAGTTCAAAGAATTATGCGGACTTCTGTTGTTCATCAAGGAATACGGCTTCTCCGCCGTTGTTGATGAAGTCGCCGGTTATGACGCATTTCCCGGTTTTCTTGGAATCGGGTACGTCGTACATCAAATCAAGCATCAACTCTTCAACAATGGCGCGCAATGCCCGTGCACCGGTTTTCCGCTGTATGGCCTTGTCCACAATTGCATCAAGCGCAAACGGGTCAAACTCCAAGTCAATATCTTCATAGGAAAACAGCTTTTTATACTGTTTCAAAATTGCGTTCTTCGGCTCGGTGAGGATATTCTTGAGCGCTTCACGGCTCAATGAATGCAGCGGTGTTACCACCGGAATACGACCTATCAACTCGGGTATTAAACCGAATTTCAGCAGATCATCAGGTTCCACCATTGCGAGTAATTCGTCATCGGTATACATGTGCTTGTCGTTAATATCGGCGCCGAATCCCATTTTGCTTTTATTAATGCGTGTTGCAATAACTTTTTCAATTCCTTCAAAAGCTCCGCCCACAATGAAGAGGATGTTCTTGGTATTGATATTGATAAGGCTCTGTTCCGGATGCTTGCGTCCGCCTTTTGGGGGAACACCTGCAATGGTGCCTTCCAAAATCTTAAGCAACGCCTGCTGAACACCTTCACCGGAAACATCGCGAGTGATGGAAACATTGTCGCTCTTGCGGGCAATCTTGTCTATCTCATCGATGTAAACGATGCCTTTTTGTGCGCGTTCAACATTATAGTCCGCAGACTGGAGCAAATGCACCAGCACGGTTTCAACATCATCGCCCACGTAGCCGGCTTCGGTTATGGTTGTAGCGTCTGCAATGGCAAAAGGCACGTCCAATATCTTCGACAGTGTTTGTGCAAGCAGAGTCTTTCCTGTTCCCGTGGGTCCCAGCAGGAGGATATTGCTTTTTTCAATTTCAACGTCGTCAAGCTCAAAAAAACCGTTTTTGCTGTCGATGCGTTTATAGTGATTATAAACGGCCACGGATAGAATCTTCTTGGCGCGGTCCTGTCCGATGACATGCTGGTCAAGTGATTCTTTAATTTGCTTAGGAGTAAGTGATTTATCTGCTTTTGATTTAGGTGTTCTGTATGCTGCCAAATTATTTTTTAAAATATCAACACTGCTGCCAATACAAATATCACAGATATATGCATCAGGTCCGGCAATCATGCTGTTAACTTCCTGCGAGCCTCTTCCACAAAATGAGCACTTAACGTTTTTTCCGGTTGGTTTTTTATTCATTCATTTTCCTAAAGTGATTGTCTTGTTATTTCAGTGAGCAAAGTCCGCACTTCACTCACATACAGAGAAGACGGATAATCGGCCAAAAAAGTTTCAAAAAGTTTTTTTGCTTCCACTGGCTGTTTCAGGCCAAAGAGATACATCTTGCCCAGCCAGAGATTTGCTCTATCTGCAAAAATATTACTTTTTTCTTGATTTATTGCATTAATAAGTAAAATAGCCCCGCCAAAATTGTCAAGGGCAATTGCTGTCTCCACCTGCTTCAGTTCCACAATACTTTTCAGATAAAACTGGTTTTTATCCAGTCGGATGCCCCTGAAAAGAGAATCGGCAGATTTGAAATCCAATGCTGCCAGTTTTGCCAGACCCTGTGCATATTGCAGGGTTGCCAGGGAGTCGTTCATCTCGGTGTTCAGCAGCATCGCGTTTTCCAGGGCATCATTGGCATCGTCATCTTTCGGGTTGGAGGCTACGTCACCATAGAGCGCCCGAGCCTGAGCAAAATCACCCGCGGCAAAAATGAGGTTTGCTTTGTCCATCTTGGCTTCGCTTTTTGCTGAAGCTGATGCGTAAGGATTGGCTATTATATTATCCAGATACCTGATACTTGAATCTGGTTTATTGGCTATGGCGAATAACGAGGCCATAAGATTATTTGCCTCCCCGCCAACCGGACTCATTCCATTGTAATAAACAAGCTCATTGGCGTAATACCGGGCGGAATCGTATACGCCGGCTTCAAAATATATTTTTGCCAGACGAAATTTTGCTTCAGCTGCGGGTTCGGACTGCCGTGTTCCGGCGGCTATCTGCCGGTAACCTGCAATTATCTCTCGCCTTAACGAAAGGGGAATGGTACGCGGCAATTGAAGTGGTTTCCACTCAGGCGATTGTGACAACAGTGCTCGTGTTATTCCGGCATCGAGTGATTTAACAAGGAAGAGGGACCATAGGGTCGCGAGCGGAGTCTTGGGATATTCCTTAATGAGATAGCGAAACAGATCGGCTGCTTCGGTGTATGCCCCGGCCTGATAGAACTGGATACCCAGTTGATACAGATCGTTACCCTGACGCTGCCCGGTGTTGTCTATTTTTTTGCCAATTTCAAAAGCCCGGGTATATTTCTTTGCCTGCACAAGGAGCCGCTGGAAAAACTGCATAACCGGTGTCGCCTTAACATCTGCCTCGCCCATTGCGGGGATGAGCAAATCCAGAAATTCTCTGCGACCAAGGTATTGGTTGATGCGTGCCTCAACCTGGAAAACCTGTTCGGGCCTGGCAGAGAGCAGTTCGGTGATTTCGGTTACGCCATTTTGGTATTGCATGGTTTGCAAATAAAGCGAAAGCAGGTCCAGACAATATTGCGGTTCGTTATTGGAGAATGTCTTTGCCTTTTTAAGGTAGAAAATCGACTTGTCGATATCGCGCAGTTCGAGGCAATAACTGGAGAATATCCGGGCAATGTGTGCTTTTTCTCCGGCTGTTTCAATTGCTTTATCCCAGAGAGCAAATGTGGTTTTGTCTTCACCCTTTAGGTAATACGTCTTGCCCAGCATGCCGGTGAGCGTATAATCCTGGGGATTTATCTTCAGACGGTCGCTGATGAGCTTTATGGACTTGTCATAGAGCTTAAGCTGGTTATAGGTGTTGTTGAGCGCCTGGAAAAAGATAATGTTATCAGGCTCAACCCGGTGCAGGTCTTCATAGATCATTCTCGCTTTGTCATATTCGCCTGCCTGTTCAAGATTTTGGGCCAGCAGGTACCGGTTATTGTTGTCCGAGAACTGAGCTGAGCAAAGAACCGTCAGGAGAAGGGCAAAAAGTAAGGTGATTCGTTTCATTTTCCGCGCTGATGAAAAAAGTATAACATATATTCAAGTATAGAAATATTGCAGGAGAGAAAAAAATATAAAATCCGGGTACCACTGAAAACACGGGAAAGGGTCGAAAACACGGAATAACGGATAGTCCATCGAGAACGCAAAAAACGAATTTTGGGAAATAAAAAAGCCCTTGTGAGAAGCAAGGGCTCTTGTCATATGCCGTATGTACCGAAAGCCGGACTCGAACCGGCACGAGGTTTAAGCCTCACTGGATTTTGAGTCCAGCGCGTCTACCAATTCCGCCATTCCGGCATATGTGCTACGATGTTAAGCCCAAATTTACCAATTTGACGGCAACTATACAAACGTTTTTGTGCCGGAAACGATATTTCCTGTGAACGTTTACGTAGTTATTGATTATCCACCACCGCTTCTATCACTGCCTGAATTGACGGCGATACGTTTGAGAAAAAGTCATAACCCGTCAGGGATTCAATATAGTCAACACTTACGCGATACGTGCCCCAGGAATTGAAGGGACCATTGTCGTTGTTCATAATAACAGCTATGCAACGGGTACTCGTGGTTACACGCGAGACATCATTGGTGCCGTCCGGTAACACCATTACTACTTTCCAGGTCTTCGCCGGGACTGCAATTTTCCCACCTTGGAGAGTATAAACAGGAGTAGTTGAATTCAGGGGAACCCCACCATCACCGTAACCGCCGCTGATTATATAGAGCACATTGCCGGCCTTTGCCAGTGTGCGGCAATACGTTTCGAATTCTTCCCATACCCCGCCGTTATTGGTCTGGTTTTGTGGTATCATATTAGTCATATAGAAAACGGTGTCGTTATCGCTTTGAGTAATTATTCGGTCTGCCGAGGGACACATGTGTCCTCTTGAAAACCCGCTTCCGGAATAAGCATTGCCACCAACTGAATACCACGCGGATGGGACAAGGGGATCGGCAGTGAAATTATCTTTCCTCACTCCGGGGCCAGTTGCCCAAGCGGTATTCAACTGCCAGCTTACCCAGTTGGGTATTCCCCGATCGCGGCTATAGGAAAGGCAATACTGTGGTCGTTCTATCAGGAAGTTTGATGGATAGTTCACATCATTCACTGCACCGCTTGGATTACCCATTGTCAGGTTAACATTCGATGATGCTGTGAACACGGAAAATGACTGCGCAGAGGAAGTGCCGCCGCCCGGCGCCGGCGTATAAACGGTCACGCTTGCAGTGCTGGCGCTTGCCACATTTGATGCGGGGACGGTCGCCTGAAGTTGTGTCGCGGAAACATAACTGGTGGTCAGACTGGTGCCATTCCACTTGATAACCGAAGAAGAAATGAATCCGGTTCCGGTTGCCGTTAACGTAAAATCAGAGCTCCCTGACGCTATAGAAGTAGGGTCAATCGAGCTTAGTGCCGGGTTTGGGTTGGAGGCCGCGTTTATGGTGAATGTAACCGCGGAAGAAGTTCCGCCCCCCGGTGTTGGAGTATAAACTGTTATACTTGCTGTGCCTGCGCTGGCAACACTTGTGGCCGAAATGGTCGCTTGCAATTGCGTGGCCGAAACATAGGTTGTTGTCAGGCTGCTGCCGTTCCACTGAATGACTGATGAGGCAATAAAACTGCTGCCTGTGGCTGTGAGCGTGAATGCAGATGCTCCGGCTGTGACAGAAGTCGGGCTCACAGAGCTAAGGACCGGCGCAGGATTGGGTGCCGCGTTTATGGTGAACGTAACGGCAGAAGAAGTCCCGCCGCCCGGTGCAGCAGTATAAACCGTTACACTTGCTGTCCCTGCGCCGACAACGCTTGCAGCCGGAATGGTTGCCTGCAGTTGCGTGGGCGAGACATAGATTGTTGTCAGGCTGCTGCCGTTCCACTGAATAACTGATGAGGCAACAAAGTTGCTTCCGGTGGCAGTTAGTGTGAAATCGGAAGCACCTGCTGTTATTGACCCGGGGCTCACTGAACTAAGCACAGGTGCAGGGCTTGATTGTGCGGAAATGGTGAACGTTTGTGCGGATGATGTGCCGCCACCTGGTGTTCCAGTATAAACTGTTACATTCGCTGTACCGGCACTGACAATACTTGTTGCGGAAATGATTGCCTGTAACTGTGTTGCCGAAACGTACGTCGTTGCCAGGTTCGTACCGTTCCACTGAATAATTGATGAAGCAACAAAGCCGCTGCCATTCACTGTCAGTATGAACGCTGAACTTCCTTCTGTGATTGAGGCTGGATTGAGTGAACTGATAACCGGTACCGGATTTGTATTCTTTGGTGTTAACGCCCCAATGAAATTAAAGGCATTGTTATCGCAGATGAGCAAATCGTTGTTGTCAACAAAACGGCTTCCATCAAGGTCAGTGATGAGATTCCCGTTCGCAAATCTGAATGCATCATTATCAATCAACAATAAATCATTGTTGTCGATGTACTTGCTGGAGTCAACGTCACCGGTATAGATGCAATACTTCCCTGACTTTAGGACGAGATTGTCACCATATGCTTTGGTTTTGGCATCGGTGAAATTATACGTCACCGGAGTGCCTGCAGTCACCGATTGAGCGGATTTGCTCCAGGTTTCAACGGTATTATGATGTGTGACATATATATAATAATTCCCGTTGGTCAGGGTCGTGAAAGGTGCCGAGGCTGTCAGGGTTGACGGGTTGATAAAAGCACTGTGTGCTTCCACATCAGTGAACGGAGATACAACTGAAGCAAGGTGGATAATTATCGTATCCGTTGCCAGCGCGGCATTTGTTGCATAATTGGATGCATATCCTTCGGGCAACAGGGTGACAGAAACGGTTGTTGGTCCTTCTGAAATTAGCGGAGCCGCAGCGTCTGAAACCGTGAAGCGGGCAAATGAGGCAGTTGCCGTGACAGGTGTTGCATGCGAAGCAGTACCTGACATATCTGAAGCGGAGCCAACTGTCTGCCAACTGGTTCCGGCATCTGTTGTCAGATACATTTTCCCATAGTTCGTTGCGCTGAATATTTTCCCGTTATCATAATCTGATAGCCAGCTAAGTGCCAAAGAGCGGTCAGCGAAAGGCGCAGTCCCGCTGCCAGTTATATCCCAGTAAACATTTATACTTTGATGTGAGGCGCCGGTAAGGTGAGTACCGGTAACTCGTGCAACGGTAACATTCCCCATATCCGTTGCCCCCGTAAGCGCAGCGCCCAGAAAACTCAACGTTCCGGTGCCCACGGCTCTGGAATCCATTATTGCATTTCCCACAATCCGGCTTGCACTGGTTTCAGTTGGATCTGAAACTGAGGTCCCGAAGTGAAGTGCATACGATCCGGTAGTTAAAAGCCCATTGGTAAGTGTTAAGGTTCCATTAAGCGTAAGATCGGAGCCAAGCGAAACACCCGAAGCATTGTTAATAACAAAGGTCTGGAGTGAAGCTGTGTTGAATGTGCCTGCATTGGTAATTGTTTGTGCCGAAGTGCCGCTGAAAGTAAAAGTGCCTCCAACGGTAGGAGCAAAGCTCAAGGTTGCGCCCGATGCGATAAAAATGTTACCGCTAAACTGGATGGCTGCTGCAGCAGTTGGTGCAAAATTTAAAGTGGCTCCCGATGCAACAGAAATATTGCCTTTGATGCTGTGCCCGGGTGTTCCCGTTACATTGAAATTCAGTGTACCGGCGGTGATGGTAAGATTATCAATTGAAACCGCAAATCCTCCGGATGTGTTGGCCGCGGCAGATGCAACATTATATTCAAGATTAGCATAGGTCCTGCCGCTGAAGGCCGGAATAATGCCCGCTGCTCTTACTATAAAATTGCTTCCTGCCTGAAAAACCACTTTCGAAGATGGCTGGCCTAACCCGAATGGATTTGACCCATCCAATTGGTTGAAATTTGCACCGGAACTGAAAATAATTGCAGAAGCAGTTCCCCCGTTGGTGAATACGTTCCCGGTAACGCCGGAACCTTGGGTGAAACTTGCGCCTGATTGGAATATGATGCCGGCGGAATTTACGACTGCAGCATCATACGCATCAAGCTTGTGCGCGGCGCCGGTATAGGTTATGGTGCCTCCAATGATACCAACCGTACCGGTTCCAAGATAGAGCTTCAGGGTATTGGTGCCGCTGATGTTCAATGCTGAACCTGCCGGAACATCAAGGTCAGTTCCCTCATTGCCTGCTATGGTCAGAACTGTTCCGGTTGCACCGGCCTGTAATGTTACGGTCGTGCTGTTGGCCAGAACCAGTCTGCCGATGGTCTGCGTTGGTACCGCGGTAATCGTATACGTTGAACCGGAATTGAAGCGAAGCACATCGGTGGTGGCCGGTGCTGAGCGCGCGGGTGTCCAGTTGGAAGCGGTCGTGAAATCGGTTGAAACCGCGCCATTCCAGGTGTAGGTTCCATTCGATGCAACATCTGTTGTTTGTGAAGCAGTGGACGAAACTGATGTTAAATAATTTTGTGAATTGCCTGTTCCTGCATTGTATTCAAACACCTGGAAATAGTACGTAGTCACGGAAGACAATCCGGTTACCGATACGGTTGAATAGCCGGAACCTGTTCCGTCATAAACAACCCTGTTTCCGGAGCCTTGGTCTGTGGCTAAAGTAAATACGCTGCTCACTCCACTGACAGCATTTCCATCTGTCGGGGTGAATGATACTGGCGACCCTGATTTCATGACCACAATTCTGTTGGATCCGCTTCCGCTGCCCGGGAGTGTGAGGTTAATGTCCAAAGATGTTGAAGCAATATTGGAGAAAGAAATCGTTGTTTGTGCAGTTGGCTCGGCGCTCAGCGCAACACCGGAAACGGATACTGATTGCGTTGCTGCACCGGTGCTTGCATTTGTTATTGTTCCCGCAATTGTTCCAGATGCCTCTGAAGGGGAGAACCTGACATAGATGGTTGTGGTGGACACTGTGCCTGAAGAGGGAACAAGAGTAATGGTGCTCTGTGCCGTGAATGGCGAATTCGATGTTGAAATTTCATAAGAAGCCGGAGGCGTCACAATCAGATTGTCCGTCAGATTTATACCGGCAACGGTGTAGCTTTGAGCAGTTGAAGACGCACCGGTCACTATGTTGCCAAATGTATTGATGGTTCCGGTGATACTCACCAGTGGAGCATAAAAAGAAAATGCTGGTCCGATGGTTGTAGATCCGTTACTTAAATAAAATTGCGTTGAGAGACCGTCATTCCCATCTACAGTCCAGGGAATAGCGATCGTAAAGGTTGCAGCCCCTGAAGCATTCGTAACGCTGCCAATGCTTTGTACGGTTCCCTGGCTGGAGGTCACCGCTGAGCCATTTAAGGTATATGATTCTGCTGTGGTTGCATCAGTGTTGGAAACGGTTGCTTTTTCTGAGAAATAGTAACCTGATACCGCGTTATTATACTGATCTTTTGCCGTAAGTGTAACAGTACTTGTGGTCCCAAGCGCCAGGGCAGGGGATATGGATATTGTTGAATAGGCCGTTGTTGGCGCGCCGGCACCAATAGGCTGGGTGACGCTTGTGCTTGGGTAACCGGTTGCTTCCACCGTGACTGTTTTTGAACCGGAAGCAGTTAGAAGTGAATTGAGTCCGCTTGGCTTAAGCGTTAGCGCAGATGCGGTCAAGGTGTAATCAGTTGTTGCAGTTAGAGCGGATCCGTTTATTTTCACCGCGGTTACTGCAGCGCGCCAGTTGGCATCATCAGCAAACGTGATCGCAACATCGGCATCAACGGTGGCAGAGCCGGCAGCAGTTAGTATTGGTGCGGTTAACGACGAAGTGCTCTCCACCGTTCCGTTTACTATAAAATCATTAGTGGTAGTATTGCCAAGATCCTTCAGATAGCACGTTCCGGTCGCTGATGTTGCACCATAATTAACCAGGCGAACAGTAATGGTTGTTCCGTAGGCAACATTTTGCAGGTCGGAAATACCGCTGAGATCAATTGCAGACTGTGGATTCCCGGTAGATGATGTTACTGAACCCCAGGTAATAGCGGATCCGATATTCTGAAAGGTTCCCGAGCCTATTTGATATTGCCATTGACCGGCATTTGGTCCTGAACTCGATCTCCTGATATTGTATGCGGCAATACCCGACAGGGAGACTTTGTACCCGGAGTTTGCAGTTATGGTAAAATAGAAAAATTTATTGGCAGTTATTTCACCTGCCATAGTGCCATTTGTGGTAAAATTATTTGAACCCCATGCCAGGGCTGCTCCGGTACTTGTCAAGGTCCCAAATCCCGAACCTCTGGTCAGTCCGCCCACGGTCAGGTTTGCATCTGCTGTTGTAGCCGTTAAGGGGCTTGGTCCAAAATTTCCGTTTCCTCCGCTCATGGTGCTGAAATCCCACCCGGCAATGGATTGTGCCATGCCCATACTGCTGAGCATAAAACCAATAAATAAAATAAATAGAAAGTTTTTTTTCATATGTGCCATTCTTATGAGTACGTTTTTTTTACGTAATGAGAAGGGTAAGATACCTGATATCTTGACCCGATTAAGACTATGTGAATTTGAGCATCAGTGACCAAAGATGCGAGTTTACTTTTCACTAACCTGTTCGAAGATATGGCCAATGGAAGAACTAAAATGTGCCGCCGGATACAGGTTTTCGGGTCTCGCGCCAAAATTTCGAAACAACCAAAAGATTTTCGAAAAGAACCTTAATTTAAGGCAAAAATCATGAGATAAGCAAGAGGCTTAGGGAGTTATGGGAAAAGTCATAAAACCGGACACCTTGCTCTTTCCCAAGAGTTTTTCGAGGATGAAACCTGTTGGAAGACAGTCTGCCCGGAACGAGTCATCTCCAAAGATGCCATTGCCAGTAAAGTGGGGATTCATTCGGCTTGCTCTCTTGTGTAAAGGGAATGTTTATTGCACAATTGGATTCAAGTGAGTTCGTGGGAAGGCGGGTTCTATCCGGAGAATTTTGGAGAGTAGAATGGTTGTCTTAAAACGGTACCCCGAGAACAACTGGTTGGCATAAAACTGCAGGGGTTCAAAATCCTGAACCCCTGCATTCAAAACAACTTATTTCATATACAATTTGCAAAACAACATGCTTTCCCCAAATCATCAATTAGTCTTCAAAAATGTACTCCGACTCAGTCAGTGCCTCAATCGCACCGGCAAGCATTTGCGTTTTCACCAACACGTAATCCGTTTCAAACGTTGAAACAACATAAACGCTTATTCCTTTATCAGCCAGCACTGATGTTATTCCGGCAATAACTCCAATTGCAGAAAAATCGATCTGTCCCAAAACTCTGATGGTTTTCCACCCGGTTTCACTTTTTGTGCTGCCCAATTCAATGGCCGAGCTACAAACTACTGAAAGCTCGGTATCGGTTTTGCCAATCCAGAAGAATTCACTTGCAAATAGCTGCGTTGGAATGACTTCAGATGGGTCAAACCGGTGGATAGTAAATTCTCCGTTGAGGATTTTTAATGTTTTATTATTCATACGCTTTTTTGATTCATTCTCAGAAAGGTACTTAACCGTGCAAACAGTATATAATAGATATTCTCAATATGCGGATTCATCACTTCGGCATATTGAATGAGGATGTTTGTCTGGTTAGTTACATTCCGGAAACAATAAAATCACTTAGCACAATACTCTCCAGGGTGTTCTGCCAGATTTCTTTCATTTTCACATGCGGATACAATGGAGTCACGCTTGTTTGATAATAATCTGGCACAGATAAGTATTTAATTTTTGCTTTATACTGGATAATATTTTTAAAAGGACTGACAATTCTCATAACGGAAGCTTTGTGAGAACCAAAATCCTCAAGGCCAAACTCAATGATCAGGGTTTTGGATGAATCCGAAACAACGCTAACTATTTTAAAGCCGGTCAGCGAATCTCCAGATTGATTCGCTTCTACAAATAATTTATCACCAATGAAAAGCTGGATAGTATTATCACCAATACGGTTTTTATCTCCATTGTTAATTGTATTGTTTCCCTGTGGAAATGATGACGATACACAACAGAATGCGAGCATTAGGAACAAAAAAAATTTCAATGAAAGATTTCCTTTCGATTATTCTTAATTGCAATTACTTGGTTAAGTACGCAAAACCAACCCGGTGTTCTCCTTAAAGCGCAACCAAAATATTTTTGCAAATTGCAGCTTCCGACAATAAAGTGAAAATTAGGGTCCAAAATTTTGAACCCTGTGCTATATAAGTTTTATATCCGGCAAAATCCGGTTCTACTCTTCCTTCTTCTCTTCTCCAGCGCCTGGTCTGGTCCACTTTGCCTTCTTGCTGCCCTCGTAGCTGTCAATCTGCAGCAGCAGACCCTCAAATTTTCCGTTGACCAACGGCGTTTTCTTGTTAACGCGCAAACCTATTGATTTTTGCAGTGACTTGTCACCCGTGAAGATAAACGCCGAGGTTCCTTTGCAATGGCGTTTCAGGAAATCGCCAAGTTCCTTGTAAAGCAGTTTCACTTCCTCAAGTTCACCAAGGCGTATGCCGTAAGGCGGGTTCACCACTATTGTTCCGTTCTCAAACTGGTTCACATGCTGGAATTCCTGGCATTGCAGATCGATAGCTTCAGAGAAGGGGAGACGCGAGAGATTGTTTTTCGCAACCTCTATTGCCTTTTCGGACATGTCGCTTCCGTAGATGAGCCCTTCGGGCAGGGGCCTTACGCGGTCATCGCTTTCCTTTTTTACCTTCGCCCATATGGCGGCATCATAATCGGGCATGTAGCAGAAACCAAAATTTTTGCGCAGTGTTTGCGCGGGGAGCCGGCAATAGCTCATGAGTGCCTCGGCCAGTATGGTACCCGAACCGCACATGCAGTCCCAAAGGGGTGTGCTGCCATCCCATTTGCTCAAACGGATGATGGCGGCGGCCAGTGTTTCCTGCATGGGTGCCTCACCGGCAAGCAGGCGGTATCCCCGTTTGTGCAGCGACTCGCCTGAAGTATCAAGACTTATTATCGCATTGTCTTCCTGGATGTGCAGGTTAAAGCGCACATCGGGATTGGTGACGTTAATATCCGGGCGTTTGCCGAACTTCTCGCGGAAATAATCAGCAATGCCGTCCTTCAAACATTGCGAGGCATAGAGCGAATTGGTTATCGAGCTGTCCGCCACTGAAGCGGTAATTGAAAACGTCTGATCCACACGGAATATTTTTTCCCAGGGAATGCTTTCGGCTATCTCCAACAGGATCACAGATTGATCGCAGTGGAAGGAGATCAGGGGAGCCAGCACGCGTGAGATCATGCGGGCATTATAATTAATATTATAGAGAGCCGCCTTGTCGGCGTTAAAATAAATACCGCGGTAAACTATTTCGGTGTTTTTTGCTCCCAGTTCCAGCAGCTCCTCTTCGCAGATGTGTTCCATCATGCCGGGAGCCTGGGCAAAAAAACGGTAATCTTTTTCGTATTCGTACATGGGATATAAGTCCTTTATTGATTCCAAATTTACTCACCCTTAAATATGAAATAGTCAGGGACGGGTAATGAAAAGGCAGCCAAAGCTCCACCACGCGGCGAACTTTTCAATGCTGACCCAAATTGTTGCAACAAATTACGAAAATCAATCCTCAACAGGAAATATACCTCCTTGGCGGCGGAATTTCGCAAAAACCCGGCAAATATAAAACCCAATTTCCCCATTTTTGTCATTCCTATTCTCTGGGAATTATTGTAATTTCAAGATTCAAATAAATGATGCTCAACGGAATACCTGTCCGGAAATTGCCGGGGCAGATACTTCGATTGTGGATTTTATTACCTTTTACCGAAAACTTAAGTTGAAGCAACACCATTTATCGCTTTCAGACAGTAATGCATGTCCCAGGGTTCACCCGCGGGTGTGTGCATGAGGCCTGAAAAAATTGCTCTTGTTGATCAGGAGCATCTGAAATTATCCTGGAAGAGTGGCGAGGAAAAAACGTTTTCCCTGCAATTTCTCCGTAAATATTGCCCCTGTGCAACGTGCGCCAAAGAACGTTCGGAATGGAGCAATCTGTTCATACCACTGTTCATGCAAAACCAGATCACCATCAAAGAGATCAGGCCTATTGGCTCCTATGCAATGAACCTGATTTGGAACGACGGTCACAATACCGGTATCTATGAATTTGCACGGCTTCGCACCATGGAAGAAGAAGGATAGCCGGAGCAGCCCATGGTATTGCCAAATCAGCTAACGGTATTACGCATCATTCTCACGCCGGTGTTCGTGTTCTTCTTTCTTTCCGATTCCTCCACCTACCGGGAGATTGCCCTCATCATTTTCCTGGTCGCCGCATTAACCGACTGGTACGATGGCTGGCTTGCACGAAAGTTCAACTACATTACCAATTGGGGAAAGTTCTGGGACCCCATGGCAGACAAAATTTTAACCGCCGGCGCAATGCTCTCGTTTGTATATCTCGGAGTGCTCTCCCTGTGGCTATGCCTGGTAATTCTCATCCGGGACTTTCTCGTTACAGGTTTTCGTGGATTGGCCGACAAGCGCGGCCTGTCGTTTCCAACCAGCCGTTATGCAAAATGGAAAACCTTCATTCAAATGGCCTTTCTCTACTATTTGCTCTTGGCCTATGTTGCACAGAAACACGGCGACTGGGCAGTGCGGTTTAAGGATTTCTTCTATTGGGGGATGAACCCGACTATTATTGGCGGCCTGCTTTGGGCTATTGCCATCATCACCGTGCATTCCGGCGCGCTGTATTTGTACGATAATCGGGCGCACCTTAAAGAAATATTGGGAACAACATGAACCTTTTTCACAAAACAATGGGCTCTGGATTTTTTACCGGATATATTAAAGTTGCCAGCGGAACCTTCGGCAGTGCTGCAGGACTTCTGCTGTATTGGTTCATTCCGGGAATGGATAATTGGCTGGTGCTTCTGCCGCTTTCAATCGTCTTTTCCGTCTATGGTTTCTATGTCGGCACCCTGTTCGAAAAAGCATACGGTAAAGATCCGGCGGAATGCACTATTGATGAAGTTGCCGGAATGTGGATATCCCTGCTTTTTCTGCCAAAGAACTATTGGGTGGCTGCCATAGCTTTTTTCTTGTGGCGGGCAATTGATATTTGGAAACCGGCACCGGCACGGCAGGCAGAAGCACTGCCTGGTGGTTACGGCATAATGATGGATGATATCATTGGCGGCATTTATACCTGTATCATAATGAACCTGTTGCTGCTCGTTCCATTCTTCCGCCAAATGGTTGGGATATGATTGTATTTAGTATTGTATATGAAATTATAACTGGAAATAACAATAAACTGTAACTGAAAAAGACTGTTTCAGAAGTCAAATTAGAATTTCGATCCGTGGAAATCAGTTCAAACCCGTGTCATCTCACAACGGGATCCCGCTCCGCGGGGATTGTCCTCTTTTATTCTTTGAAACAGCTTGTTATATAAATTTTATGAACCGGTTAAAAGTAAAAAGATTATTTCGCTGAAGGAGCGATAAAAACTTATTATGAAAGCACAAATTATTTCGATCGGTGATGAGTTGTTAATTGGGCAAACCATTAACACTAACGCGTCGTTCATTGGTGAACAGGTAACCAACAGTCAGGTGCATGTTGCCAAAGTTTCTGTTGTGGGTGACGAGGAGGAGGAAATACTGGCTGAGTTTGCCTTGGCGCTTGCATCGCACGATCTGGTGCTGGTTACCGGTGGGCTGGGACCCACGCACGATGACATAACAAAAGCAGCCGTTTGTAAATTCTATAACTGTGGGCTTGTTAACAACGCGGAAGTGCTTGCCGATGTGCAGGCACGGTTCCAACGGCTTGGCCGGCCGGTTACCAAAGTGAACGAAGAACAGGCACTGGTGCCGGAAGTTGCAACAGTTATTCGCAACATCAAGGGCACTGCTCCGGGATATTGGATCGAAAAAGACGGCAAGGTCATGGTGGTTATGCCCGGTGTGCCTTTCGAAATGAAGGCAATGGTCATTAATTTCATTGTTCCCCGGCTCCTGGAAATGACAAAGAATGCTGCAACGTTCACCAGAAAAACAACATTGCTAACCACCGGCATACCTGAGTCCACATTGTTCGAAAAGCTGGGAGACATGGATACATTGCTGCAAGGTGCCAAAATGGCATTCTTACCCAGCCCTATGGGTGTAAAGCTCCGGATAACAGTAACCGATAAAGACCACGAAAGTGCAGGTGCAAGGCTCACCGAAATTGAACAAAAGATCCGTTCCATTGCCGGTAGGTATATTTATGGCAAAAATGAGGAAGATCTCGCCGAAGTAGTTGGCAGGCTGCTCCATGAGCGTGGGTTGTGTATGGCTGCGGCTGAATCGTGCACGGGCGGTCATATTGCCAACCGTCTGACAAATTTTTCCGGTTCCAGCGAATATTTTGAACGCGGTGTGGTTTGCTACAGCAATGCCTCAAAAGTGGAATTGCTGAATGTGGATGAGGATACCCTCAGTGAGTTCGGTGCAGTGAGCGCTGAAGTTGCCAAACAAATGGCCGATGGCATCAGGGCAATAAGCGGCTCGGACTATGGCTTGTCCATAACAGGAATTCTTGGACCGACAGGCGGAAGTGCCGAAAAACCCATTGGCACGGTCTTCATAGGGCTGAGCGATGCTTCTGTTACCCGGGCAATTAAAATTCAGCTTGGTGATGACCGCATGCTTAACAAAGAGCGTGCTTCCCAGGCTGCGCTTGCAATGCTGCGGCGTGCAATACTCGGCATCCCCTTGGATGCATAACACTCGTTTCTTATTAATTAAAATCGTAAATTCTGACATTACCTGATTAAAATATTATAAATGGAGAGATCATGAGCGAACGCGATGATAAAATGAAAATTATTGATGAGACTATACAAACGCTGGAAAAAGCGTATGGCAAGGGAATTTTAATGAAACTCGGTGACGGGGTTGTGCAGGCAGTGGAAGCAATTCCCACCGGCGCGCTTTCGCTCGATTATGCCCTTGGCATCGGCGGCGTTCCCAGAGGAAGGATAGTTGAAATATACGGCCCCGAATCAAGCGGAAAAACAACACTCTGTCTGCACATTATCAGTGAGGCCCAAAAGATGGGCGGCTTGGCTGCTTTCATTGATGCAGAACATGCACTCGATCTGAACTATGCAAAACGCCTTGGCGTCGATACCAATAATCTGCTTGTTTCACAACCGGATTATGGCGAGCAGGGATTGGAAATCACCGATACGCTCGTCCGCAGTAATGCAGTTGACGTGATCGTCATCGATTCTGTGGCAGCATTGGTTCCGCGTTCGGAAATCGAAGGCGACATGGGCGATGCACAAATGGCAGTGCAGGCACGTCTGATGTCTCAGGCACTGCGTAAACTTACCGGCGCCATCAGCCGTTCTAAAACTTGCGTCATCTTCACCAATCAACTCAGAATGAAAATTGGTGTCATGTTTGGCAACCCTGAAACAACCACGGGCGGAAACGCGTTGAAGTTTTATGCTTCTGTACGTATGGATATCCGGAAGATCGCTCAGATCAAAGATGGTTCCGATGCAATTGGTTCCCGCGTGAAAGTGAAAATTGTAAAGAGCAAGGTTGCTCCTCCCTTCAAGGAAGTTGAATTTGACGTGCTTTATAATGAAGGCATCAGCAAAACCGGCGATGTGCTTGACCTGGCAACCAATTTCAACATTGTTAAGAAGAGCGGTGCATGGTTCACCTATAAAGAAGACCGTTTCCAGGGCAGGGAAGCATTCAGAGTGAAGATGTTGGAAAACCCGGCGCTCTTCGATGATGTTTCCACTGCCGTGAAGGTTAAACTTGGTATGCTGAAAGATGCAGCCGCTAACCCCACAGCACCAGGAGCGGAAAAAACAGCAGTTGAAAAACCGGCTGCCGCGGCAAAAGAAAAGAAGCCTGCAAAATAAACCGTGCCCCACGAAATTTTATCTCTGAGGAAAGCGACTGAGAAAAAAGTTGCGGTCGCTTTCCCGGATGAAACCCTGATGCTTCCGCTCGAGATCGTTTTCCAATTTCAACTTCGCAAGAACGATATATTGAGCGATGAAGTCTTTGAACAACTTCTTACCGAAGCACGCAAATTTAAAGTTCAGGAATCTGCTTTACGTTATATCTCCATAAGGATGCACAGTTCTTTTGAGCTTTTTCAAAAATTGCTCAAGAAAAAATTTGAAAAGCCGCTTATTAACGAAGTGCTTAAAACACTCCGGGAAAACGGACTTCTCAATGACAAGGATTTCGCAGAACGCTTCAGTGTTGATGCATTTTATCACAGGAGATTCGGCAAAAACAAGATCAGACTGTTTCTCAAAGGACGCGGCGTTGCTCCTGCAATAATTGAGGAGGCTTTGCGCAAAATTGAGGACGCTGGTGAATTGGTCGACTCACCGTTGGAAGAAATTGCACGGAAAAAGCTGAAGCAACTGCGGGGCAGAAAAATAGAAGGAACGGAACTGTCAAAAAAACTGACGGCGTTTCTGCTGCAACGCGGTTATCAGTTCATGGAAATCCGGAATGTGGTAAGAAAAATACTCACATCCGACGAATTAAATGATGAACAAATGGAGAATTAATTATGCGCGAGATTGATCCAAAACAATTTCCTGTGTCTGATATACACAAAATCCTGGTGGGCGGCATTGCACCGCGACCCATTGCCTTTGTATCCACCCTTTCAAAAGATGGAATTCCAAACCTTGCCCCTTTTTCTTTTTACAGCCTGGTAGGTTACAATCCGCCAATAGTCTGCTTCTCTCCTTCGCGCCGCGCAAGCGACGGGAAGCTGAAAGATACGTATTTTAACCTGCTCGAAACAAAGGAATGTGTCATTCAGGCAGTAACCTATGGCATGGTTGAACAGGTGAGCCTTTCATCCAGTTATTATGCTGCCGATGTGGATGAATTCCTTAAATCAGGCTTCACACCTATAGCCTCCAAAACGGTTGCGGTGCCCCGCGTTAAAGAATCACCCTTCCAGATGGAATGCAAACTGCTGCAGATGATCCCCCTTGGCGAAAAAGGCGGAGCGGGCAATCTGGCCATTTGCGAGGTGACCTATATTCACGTTGCTGAGGAAATTTTAAGCAGGGGAGCTATTGACCCATACAAGATTGATCTGGTTGCCAGGCTTGGCGACGACCTGTATACCCGCGTTTCAGGCAGCACCATCTTTGAAGTTGAGAAGCCTTTCAATCAAAACGGAATTGGGTTCGATGGTCTTCCGGATTTTATGAAGACATCAACCATTTATACCGGGAACGATCTGGCCCGTTTTGCATGCGTGGAGAAAAGATATACTGCTGAACAGGCAAGTGAGTTTCTGCTGCAGATAACCGCGAAAAAAAACGATGATTCCGAATCCTCGTATGAAAAATTCGCTGCTTATAAACAAAGCGGTGACTACAAAAACATGCTGCTCTGCCTGTTGGGTCTCTCAATTGAAAATGCGGAAAAACATAAATTGGTGGAACTGGCAGCTTTGACTGCTATGCGGAAAGGTGATATTGACTTTGCCTGGAAAACTGCGCTTTTGGTAGCGCTTATCTGAAAGCGGCATACCCTACGCCGGGCAGCCGGAGAATATTGACACCAAATGCCAGTTGTCCTTTCTCCGAAACGGCAACCCAGCAACCGGTGGAAAACGGGAACAGGTTGATTATTCCTGGGTAAATATTCACTAGCACGGTATAGTCTGAAAGCCCGCTAACAAAGAGCGACCCTAATAGTGAATTATTACGATCTATGAATAAGCCCCCGGTGCCCACTGTCTGGACAGTTTGTCTCCCGACAGAAGCATCGAGGGTAACATTCTTTTTTGCACGCAAACCGCCTCCGCCGGACAACGAATACTCATCATCAAGCTTATAGGTCACGCCGGTAAGTCCGTTCACCCCGAAATAATAGAACACCCCCAGTTTGTCACTCCATGGAGTGAACCATTTCACTTCAAAATATTGACCGTTATTATGCAGGTGACCGTCTTTTGCAGAGAAGGATGGTTGCAGCGACCAGTCACGCAGGTTTAGCGTTGAGCTGAAAAACTCCTTCACTTTGTCGCTGGTGAAGAGGAGTATTCCGCCCAGATCGAAAATGTATATATCGGAAATGGGGTCAATGGTGATTCCCGTGCCCTGATCAATCTCAATGGTTTCATTCAGAAGATGGTAGCCAAACGTTGTGGTTATAGCTAATAATGTGGGTTGGGGGTAATGGTGATACGCATACCATTCTTCCAGAGCCGCGTAGGTCATGCCGCCGCCAATGAGGTGAAGCTGATAGTTGGGCCACCATTGAGCGTGATTCTTCCGGAAGTCGAAGGGGAGCACTTCATCGTTCAGGAAATTGCGGGTTCCGTAGATCTTAATTGAATGAAAGGGGTTTCCGATGTTTTTCCAAAGGGTATTCCATGCAGATTTATACGGGAAGTTGTAAACATCGCGCTTATGATCTTCCAATTGCATAATGTCATAACTGCCGTTGAGCAGCACCTGCAAGGGTGTAAAGTTCGCATCGCTGCCATAATCCCTGCCGAAATAGAAATAATTTTTCTGTGGAAGGGCATTTGAACTGCACAGGAGCAACAGACCTAATAAAAAGCCTAACGTGCCCGTGTGCAATCCGGGAAATAAATTGTTATGTGACCTTGCTGTTACAGAACCTGTTTCTGCTGCCGGACATTCACCGCCTGTTTTGCCGGGGAATACCCCTTTCAGAAAAAACATCAGGAACCTTACGCCTCGAAAGCTTTTTTGCCTTCTTCGATCGAAGCGTAAATGTTAAAGAACTTATTATATCCGGTTATTTCGAATATTTTCTTGTTATTTCCGTTGAAAGCTGAGAATGCAAGTCTGCCGCCCAGTTTGTTCAGCTTTTTCAGAACGATCATAAACAGGCGCAAACCCGCACTTGAGATGAACGACAATTTTTCGCAATTAACCAGCAGATTGATTTTATTCTGCTCATCAATTAAGCTGTCCATGGTGGTTTGTAATGTTTCACCGGAAAGGATGTCTAGTCGGCCATCCAGATGAACAACGGTGACCTGGGGAAATTCTTCAATAGTGATTGTCATGAAATCCTCCGCAATTAATTTTTTTGTTAGTGTCAAAATATCTTTCTTTCCTTCACGCTCATAGGAGCATGAATCTGCAAGTCTTCGCACCATGTGCAGTCCTTTTCCGCCAATCCTCGCTTCTTCAACAGAAGCGTCTTCTTCATGTTCGAACAGAAAGGGGTTAAATCCGGCACTCTCATATTCAATCACCATCTGGAGAATTTCCTCCATTTTACTGAGCGAGAGCATTACTCCGGTGGCATAACCGTCTGCCATGGAATACTTAAAATAGTTACTGATAAGTTCTTCGAGAATAATATACGTATCGGCTGAGATCAGATCGTTCAGTGTATATTCGATCACTGCCCGTTCGTGAAACTCAGCCAAATCCTGTTGCCAGGTCATTGGATCATTGATCTCGTGGATCATAGCCGTGCCCAGGGACTGTATAGTCAAGTAATTTTATTCTCATAGCAAATAATTATACAAAATATTTTCGTAAATCCTGAGAGAATTATGCGGGAGACTCATTCGCCGGCTGGCCAACTGTGAATTTACCCTAAAAAGTCCACCGATAAGGGCCCAAGGGAAACCGATTTAACTATCGCATAAAATTATCTAAATTTCACCGGGATATTAATAATATAGTGCTTTATGCCGGAAAATTTTGTCCAACGGCTTTCAAAGCTATCCGAACATCATGAATTTGATTGAATAATTATTACCAATAAACAATTATGATAATAAAAACGATATATATAGCAGTAATCATCTTTTTAACAACTTCCGGTAATGGTTTTTCGCAAAACCCTGATTCATTAACATCAGGCAGAAATGGAAACGGACCAGACTCCGTAAACAATTTCGCGAAGAATAATATTTACAACACTGTTTTGAAGGAAACAGGATATGGATTATTGTTTGGTTCCGGCTCTGCATTACTCGCCGGTGGGCTTGTCTATTTCGGAACGGGTGGAGGGGGATGGGTGAGTTATCCTTTAGCCTATCTGGGATATTCATTTGGAGCCACTTATGGAGTTCTCACCGCCGCACAAGAGGATGGAAATAATCCAAACAGGTGGCTGACTTTTACCGCAACAACTGTAGGTGTAGTTTCATTTACTGCTTTTCTGCTTAAACAACCTGAGAGTTCTGTAAAAGGGAGTACGCTCATAATTAATGCTTTATTGATTCCCATTTTGGTCCCGGTTTTATATACACATTTTTTGGATAAATTGATTTTTCCAAATAATTACAAAGAAGCTGGAATTTCCAAATATAAACTCAGTGCAATTGAATATAAAAATAAGTTCTATCTGAATATTACTGTTGATCTTTAAGTTTGTTTCGAAAAAGCTTATGAAAGTGAAAATTATTGTAATAATTCCAAAATCTTAATTGTTCACCCGAGCCATTCATAACTGGTTCCCAAAATTTAGGAAATCACATCCATAGAATAAATCCTAAACATTCTGAATGCATCCTGCGTGGCATCAGACAGGCCACCCCCCCCTGAGCACATACGCGTCAACATTGCATCATCGGCCCGCTGGGCGCCATATACATATCGCCCCTATAGGCCTCATTGAACGTCTGTACGTTGTTGTTTTCTATACACGTATCAGGCCTGCTGTGCCTGTGGAGGTTGCCCGTATTCAACAATTGTATGCTCCATATTCGGAGTTCCATCGGAACGATACGTATATAGAATGGCGGGATGTGCTAATATCCAGAGTTCCATCGGAATGACATAAATTCCAGGCATGTTGTGTGGTCTTACACCAATCTCAATTGTGGATCGAGAATAATACGCATGCCGGCCTGACTGGCGCTATACTCGTATCGGCCAGATGAGCCTGTAGGGTTTACAGGCCTTTAATAATTGTCATAACATTTTTGAGTTCCGACCGAACGCTATATATAGAGAACTTTAAATTCTCGCATTTCCATTGCAAATGTGGAGCCTCATTTTCTATCTTGTGTGGTTGATATTTAATTCTCATGAGCAATGAAAATCGTTTACCTTGATAATAATGCCACCACAAAACCGGATCCCCGTGTGGTGGCCGCCATGCTTCCCTGGTTTGAGGAGCACTATGCAAATGCATCTTCCGTCCAAAATCCATTCGGTCTGTTCGCTTCACGGGCTGTTGAAAAAGCCCGCGAAACCATCGCCTCGTTTTTTGGCGCAAAACCCAATGAACTTGTGTTCACCGGCGGTGCTTCCGAATCAATTAACACCGCTATAAAAGGTGCAGTGGAACTGACATATCCACTTAAAAACCACCTCATCGTTTCAAAAATTGAACATCCTTCCACTTTGGCTGTCTGCAAATATTTAGAGAAGAAGGGAATACAGATTACATACCTTGACGTTGACAGCGAAGGATACATTGACCTTGAACAACTTACTGCTGCCATTACAGACCGGACCGCCCTTGTCTCCATCATTGCCGCAAACAACGAAATTGGCACCATTCAGGATCTGGACGCAATAACAAAGATCGTAAAAAAAAGGGACTGCCTTCTTCACCTCGATTTTGCCCAGGGAAATGGCAGGGTGGAACTGGATTTGAGAACACTCATGGCCGATCTGGTATCTTTTTCGGCGCATAAGTCACACGGACCAAAAGGAATTGGCGCCTTGTTCATCAGGGAATCGCTTCAAAAAGGCTTTCCGCCGCTTATTCACGGAGGGGATCAGGAATTGGGGCTCAGAGGTGGAACTTTAAACGTGCCATTGATTGTTGGATTTAAAGAAACCGTCACTCTGCTGACCAAAGAAAAAGAGGTTGAAAATCAGAGGATGGCATTCCTGAACAATGCGCTTTATGAGGGTATTTGTTCAAACATAAAGAATGTTTATCTTAACGGACCTCTAAAGAGGCGTTTGGTTACTAATTGTAATGTGTTGCTTCCAGACATTAATGCGAACAAATTATTGCGGGCTGTGAAAAATGTAGCGTTTTCCACAGCATCGGCATGTGCCACGCTCAGCACAAAACCAAGTCATGTGTTGCTTGCCATCGGAAGAACACGCGAGGAAGCACAATCGTGCTTCCGGTTTGGCGTAAGCCGGTTTACCACGCCTGAAGAGATTCAATACGCTGTTGAAGCCATTGCTTTGGCAGCAAAAAACAGTTATAAATGACAGGTCAGAAATATGCAGCAGGATAGTATTAACAGATTACTAACGGAAAAATCTTCGTTCTTGAACTATTTCAAGTCGATCTTTCCGGTTTTTCATAATTCAAATATATTCTTTCGCGATTTGCAGTATGCAATTCAGAAATATCTGGTTCTCAAAGGTGACAAGGTGACTTATGCACAAGCAGAAACTCTTGGCAAACAGTTCACCAAACAACTTGAGGCAGAAGCAATATTGACGCCAATAAGCAGCAATGCCTGGCGGTTAAACTACGAGCTTTTCAAAACGGGAGCTCCGCATACGTTTGAAATAAAACAACCGGCTTAATAAGGATACAGTATATGGCAGAAACCACTTCGCTTCGGGAAATAGAGATAACTCCCAAAGCTGCAACACAGATAGCAAAAATTAAAGAAGAAAATAAAATCCCTGAACATTTTGGCCTGCGCGTTGGTGTAAAAGGCGGCGGATGCTCGGGAATGTCTTATTCCCTTGGCTTTGATGGTGAACCCCGTGAGGGTGATTCCGTGATTGAAGAGCATGGGGTTAAGCTTTTTATTGACGGCAAAAGTTTGTTTTACTTAACCGGAACCGTTCTCGACTTTTCAGACGGTTTAAACGGAAGAGGATTCGTGTTTGACAATCCCAACGCGGTTAAAACCTGCGGTTGCGGAAGTTCATTCGGAGTCTAAACATGAACCGGCGCAAGTTTCTCGTTGGAACCGGCATTGCCGGCGTTGGGTTATTGGCAAACAAAACATTTGGATTTATTGATCAAAAAAATAACGAAAGGATACTTACTTCTATGGCAAAATTTGAATTGGCCCCTCTGCCTTATGCATACGATGCATTGGAACCGTTTGTTGACAAATTAACAATGGAGATCCATCATTCGAAACATCATCAGGCTTATTGCAATAATTTCAACAAATTGGTTGAAGACAATAAAATTGAAGCTGCTTCTGTTGAAGAGATTATCAAAAACATTTCCAAATATCCCGTAGGTGTGCGTAATAATGGCGGCGGCTATTATAACCACTCGATATTTTGGACTATGATGAAACCCAACGGCGGCGGTACTCCAACGGGAGCGCTGGCTGATGCAATCACTGCTTCATTCGGTTCATTCGAGGAATTCAAGAAAGTGTTCGCAAACGCTGCCATGACCCGTTTCGGTTCAGGTTGGGCATGGTTGGTTGCAGCCGGTGGAAAACTCGTTGTCAGCTCCACACCTAACCAGGATAATCCGATGATGGATATTGCCGAAGTTAAAGGCGCTGCACTCCTTACACTTGACGTTTGGGAACATGCGTATTATCTGAAACATCAGAACAGACGTAACGAATATATTGAATCGTGGTGGAATGTTGTTAACTGGGATGAAGTTGCCCGGTTATATGCATTAGCCAAATAGTACTGATTATTTTCTATACTCTCCACCTGAACTGGGTGGAGAGTATAGTTGGTTTCGCAGTTTCACGTTATTCCATAAACAAACACTTTTCGAAAACGACATGGAACGAATAACACCTCTTTTCCCCCTTCATCTGGTTGTCTTCCCCAATTCTTTCTATCCTCTTCATATCTTCGAAGAGCGCTACAAATCCATGATTGAGCTTTGCCGGGCAAACCGGCTCCCTTTTGTGGTTGTCCCAATACTCTCTGACACTGCATCCGCCATCGGCACCTTGGTCACTATCACCCGGATAACAACCACACATCAGGATGGTTCATACGATATCATCATTAAAGGAGAAGAGCGCGTGAAGATCCTTAGGGAATGGAAGCACTCCGCCGGTTATAACGAGGGGCTGGTTGACAGCGTGCCTGACCGTAGTGAATATGCCAACTCAACAATGCTTGCTGAACTCGAATGGAAGTTCAAAGACATGCTGAAAAAAGTGAAGTTGAATCTTGATGAGAATTTTTGGAACAACCTCATGTTGTCCAAAACCAAAGCCTTTAAGATCGCCGAGAAAAGCGGTTTAAGCGTGGAGCAGCAGGTTGAACTTCTGGCACTGCAGGATGAAGAAGACAGGGTAAAATACCTTCTCGCTCATCTGGCTGCTTTGAGCAAATCACTTGCTGAACGTGAAGTGCTTCTTGAGTTGCTTCGCAACGACGGCTACCTTAATCCCGCAAGCCCCTGATTGACAATACAGGCGTTACTAACTCTTGTTTCGCAATTTGGACTGAAGCTCCGTGTCAGTTATGCTCTCATTCCCCAATGGGGCAGTAATATTTTTCTCTTGATACAGTAGTCGGAGCGTTGCCATTCCAGTCGCAGCGTGATGCATACTCATCAACTTAACACAACGTGTCATTCCCATGGAAATGCGTATGAGTCAACTTAATGAAAACGATGAACAAATGTCATTACCGTGAAAACGCATAAGCTTCAACTTAGAATTTAAACTACAACGCTTCCAAAGGTCAATATGTATCTCTCAGTATGATTAGTTAGCATTATTGTGATTTGTTCATGCCCTGAAAGGGCTAAATTTGAATAACCGTGGGCGCAAGCCCGCGGTAGCTTGATGAAGAGCCCTCCGTCCCTGAATAGGGGCGAACAAAACCAATTAATGGATTTGAATTTGCTAACCGATCGGGAACTATCATGCCTTTAAGTTGACGCCTATGCGTGTGTGGTACAATCTCATAATTAGCAGCAACAAACAAAGTTTATAAAGCTGAATTCAGTGATACATGTAGTTTGCAACAACCTATGAAGGCTGGAGTTACAGAAACTTTAATATGCCCGATCAGCAGCCAGATTGAAACCTGTGGCAATCAGGCTCTGGCTTGCGTAGCAAGAGCTAAATCCCCAAGAAATCCCGGAGGGCCAACAGATGTTCTTTCGCGTCCCGGTATCCCTGATCATATACAACATGCAGTTTGTCCTTATCGCGTTCAACTCTGCCGGCAATCAGCTTTTCTTTTGGCTGTATTACAAACACACTACCATCCTTTTGCGACTGCTCAATAAGCTCAATGGTTTCATTATAGTTGTTGTGCCTTGTTGCCAGCGCCCTTTGGAGTCCTTTCAGGTGTGGATAGCGCAATTTGGCAAGCCCGGCAAGAGGTTCGGGCTTTTTGCGGTAGCCGACCGGCTGCGTGAGAATGATAACATTTTTTGCATTTCCGTCGGCAATACTTTTTCTTATGGGGATCGAATCCGACATACCGCCGTCCATATAAACAGCATCTCTGTATTTGACCGGTTTGGCAATGAAGGGAAGACTGCTCGAAGCACGTAACAGTTTCATATAGTCAGCGCCAAGTTCATTCTTTTCAAAATACTCAGCCTCACCGCTAATGCAGTTTGTCACTGTGGTTATGCATTTGGCCGGGTTATTATAGAAAACGTTGTAGTCAAAAAGTTCCAGAGAATTGGGGATGGTGTCAAAGATGAAATCCATGCCGAACAATTCGCCCCCGGTAAGCAGGCGGCGGTAACTGAGGTAGCGGGCCTCATTTATAAAGGAAATATTTACAATGCGGTTTCTTTTCGGCTGCCGGGAGATATAATTTGCTGCGTTGCATGCTCCCATCGACACGCCTATCACGTATGGAAACCACAAACCCTGATCCATAAAAAAATGAAGCACCCCCGATGTGTAAACGCCCCGCAACCCTCCGCCTTCCAAAACCAATCCCGTATTTGCCAATGACATACTTCAGTCCGAACCTTTTTTCCGTAATGCTGTTTGAATGATTTGATTAAAATATTGCAGGAATTTTGAACGGTCGCGCTTGTCATAGGGTGCCTGGCCGGGAGCATAGTCTCCCATTTCCCTGAGATAGGTCATTAAATTTCTGTTTGCCAGCGATCCTCCGATTGACTCTTTGGTGAAGACATGCCCCTTTGCATCCAAAACCGAGGCGTCTTTTTCAAGACATCGGGCTGCAAGGGGGACATCCGATGTTATTGCAATATCGCCTGCTGAGATATGATCAGCTATCCAGTCGTCGGCTTCGTCCAACTGCTTATTGCCAACAACGATCAATTCAATAGATTCATCCTGAGGAATACGCAGCCATGAATTGGCCACGAGGTATACTTTCAAATTATATTTACGCGCAACGGCAAATATTTCTTTTTTTACCGGACACGCATCCGCATCAACAAAAATCGTTATCAACAAAATTCCTTTAACTAAGTATGTAAAATAGCCAGAATCGGGAGTAATGACAAGCTAATGCTCATGACCGTTTTGCTGGAATCACTATAGGCCCGGTCGCTGTCAACAAATCCACCCACATTTCCTTATCCGGGTTAAAAAAACTGTTGCGTTTACTTTAACGTTTTAGTAATTTTCCGGGCAAATCTTGCAGCTTTCGGCATTTTTATGCCCGGGATAAATGCAGGTTATGACAAATTCCGGCTGTTTCTGGTCAAAGCACTATTAGGTAAAAAGATGGAAGTTGAATGATTAAAAGCTCCTTTTTGCTCTACACCGTTTTTTGTACTGTTCCCGGCACTTCGTTGGCCCAAGTTGCTATCCTTTACTTTTATCCTTCAAAATACATTGATCCTGATAACACTTCTTACAGCAAATCATGCAAAACTGATTCAAAAACCTCAGTCATGGTCTCTTTTTCCGAAAATATTCATGGGATGGTTGAGGGAACTGTTCAGGTACAGGTTCCATAAAAAAAACAGCAGGCCTGCATCTTGGGTCATTGGTAAGTGCTGGTAATTCGTAATAAAAATGATTCTGATACAATAAAAAGAGTCTAATGAACACTATACGGTATTGGCTTCGGATAGCATTGAGTATAACCTTACTAAGTGCCACCGGTCTCAGGGCACAGGACGCAAACAGTCCCGAACAGGTACTTACCCGCGTCGGGAACTATGTTATTGCTCAAACAAGCAATCTGGTGATAGACAAAACGACCAACGCGGTGATTGCAAATCTTGATACGATGAGCGTGAATAAAAACGCTGTTTATAAGAGTGCATTTAACGATTGGGTATATCCTAACGGTGTTATGCTTTACGGAATGATGAGGGCCGGTGAAATCGATGCCGCATATCAAAAATTCCTGAATTATGGACTGAATAACTTCTCTCTTGTGTTCAATAATTACACCTACTTCAAAAAATTATACGCGTCATATAAAATAACCAGTGGCAACAACTGCTATAAGTTATACCGCATGAGTTCACTCGATGATTGCGGCGCAATGGGCGCGGCACTGATTGAGGCCTACAATCTCAGCACGGCAAAAAACTCAAATTGGCTGCAAACCATAAATGCAATAGCAAATTATATATCCACCGGCCAGATACGACTCTCCGACGGGACCCTCTACAGAATTGGTCCCTCAAAAGCTACTATTTGGGGCGATGATCTGTATATGAGTGTGCCGTGTATCATTCGCATGGGAGAATTGACCGGAGAAAAAAAATATTATGAAGATGCCGTGAAACAGGTGCTGCAATTCTACAAAAGACTGCTGCAGCCGGATAGGGGAATCACTCATCATGGTTACTATGCTGACTCACTGAAACCTTCTCTGGCATACTGGGGACGCGCGAACGGCTGGATGATGGTTGCAGCCATTGAGGCTTACGGTAAATTACCGGCTACTCAAAACAACCGGGACAGTGTACTCATGTTTATCAAGGCGCATATTAACGGAGTGTTAAAATATCAGGATTCAACCACTGGGCTTTGGCATCAACTGATTGATAAGAAGGATTCTTTTCTTGAAACATCCTGCACCGCAATGTTCACCTATTCCATTGCGAGAGCTGTTAATGAAGGCTGGTTGGATACGTCCTATGCAGCCTATGCCCGGAAAGGTTGGAGCGGAGTCGCTTCAAAAGTACTAAGCGACGGACAAATTCAGGGAACCTGTCAGGGCACTTCTATGTCTGAGGACTTATCCTATTATTATAACAGACTTGCACCCGTCAACGATCCACACGCGTTCGGGCCGGTTCTGCTTGCTGCCGGCGAAATGGTACGTTTGCAAAAAAAATCAATTACAACCGGACTCAATGAGAAAACTGCTCCCGAAAGATGCACTGTTGAACAGAATTATCCCAATCCATTCAATCCGGCAACTGTCATCAAATTTCAGATAACGGCAAAACAACTGGTTGTGCTTAAAGTATATGATACGCTTGGTAAAGAGGTCACAACCCTCGTAAATGGAGTAAAACCTGCAGGTGTTTATGAGTGCAGGTTTAATGGTGGACAACTTGCAAGCGGGCTATATATGTATACGCTGAAAACCGGAAATACCAGTCAAACAAAAAAAATGATACTTATTAAATAAATTATTATACGAGAACATGACTATGAAAAAAATGGCTTCTCTGGCTTTTCTTTCCCTGTTTATACTGACAGGCCCCGTGTATGCACAATACACTGCAACATGGGCACTAACCACAAATAAAACCGTAACAGTTTCCGGGTCACAGGCAGCCAATGTAGTTGCATCCGCAATGGTTCCGGGTGCCACTTTCAGCGCCGGTGCCCACAATACCGATGGCTTTGCCTGTTCATATACCACAGCCTGGCCAACCGTGGCCACTGACGGAATGAACCTGGATTTTCCTCTCTCACCTGATGCTGCCAGTAATCTTACCATTACTGGATTAACATTCGGGGTTAAAATTTCTGGAAGCAGCGGAAACCAGTCCTTTTCTCTGGCATATCAGGTCGATGGTGCCGGCAGTTGGATTGCGTTGGGAAGTCCGGTTGAGGCTACCAGTGGCGGTTCTTCAAGTGTAACATTCGGAACGCTTGCCGGATCATTTGAAAATGGACACACATATGTTCTTCGTCTGTATGTATATGCAAAAGCATCAGGTACCTCCTCAAGCAGGAAAGCGTATATTAAAAATATCGCCTTCACCGGTGCGGTAACAACGGCAAATACACCGGTCATAAATCTCTCGGCTTCATCTCTTGCAACGTTCGGCACACTGCTAGTCGGAACTTCTTCTGCGGCACAGAGCTATACAGTCTCAGGAATGCGGTTGACGGATAATATTACCGTTTCCGCACCAGCCTCATTTCAGGTGAGTACGGATAATATATCATACGCTGATAACGTCACATTGATACAAAGCGGTGGTGTTCTCGGGTCATCAACGGTATATGTGAAGCTCTCTCCTGCAACCGCGGTTGGTACGGTTACTGCATCAATTTCACATCAAAGTCCCGGGGCAATAACAAAAACGGTGGCGGTTGATGGGAAAGTATTGGCGGTTGAACCGACAACACAATCCGTCTTAACATTTGGGGAAGTTACCGGCAAGTCAATTGTGGTTAATGCTGCACCGGGAAACGGCAGTAAACGAATTATTGTTATTCATGCCGACAACTCGGTTAGTTATTCTCCGATGGATGGAGTTGCAGAAACAGGCGTGAACAATGATTATGAAACCGCGACTGATAAAGGCAATGGTAATAAAGTGGTATACGACGGAACTGGGACGACGGTCCTGGTTACCGGATTAGTATCAGGGAAAACCTACTATTTCAATTGCTTCGAATATAATGAAGGTACAAATAACTCCCAGAATTATTACACTACAAATCCCGGGACAGGAAGTCAGATGACGCTTCAGGTCCCATCATTGTCTGTTGGTTCTGCTTCATTGTCTTTTGGCAGTCTTCTCTATAACACCGTCTCATCGGAAAAATCATACACCCTATCAGGCAACTTCCTGTCACCGTCTGATGGGGTGATTGGTATCGCCGCACCCGCCGGTTTTGATATATCCACGGTGAGCGGAAGTGGATTTGATACCGTGGCTAGTATTTCATATTCCGGAGGAGCAATTAATGCTGTGCCGGTTTATGTCCGGTTCAAACCCGTTGAAGTAAAAAGTTACAGCGGTAGCATTACAAATGCGGGCGGCGGTGCGGATGCTGTTTCGGTTGCAGTTTCAGGCAAAGGCTTGCTTGAAATTGCTAATTCGGGGCATTATGATTATGTGGTTGCCGCGGATGGTTCAGGCGATTTTAAAACAATCCAGGAAGCTGTCGATGCGGTACCGGCCACCAATGCCAAGTGGATTGCAATACTGGTTAAGAACGGGTCGTATAACTCGCACTTGGCAATTAACAAGCCGTTTGTAGCCATTGTCGGAGAAAGCAGGGAAAACACAAGAATTGAGCTTGATCTTCCACGAACCGCCTGGGCTTCCGAACATGGCACAAATACCGGATGCGGCGTTGTTAACGTAGCTGCAAGCGACAGCATGGTGATCATTGCGAATATGACTATCATTAACACCCATACGTCAGGAAGCGATTATACGGAAGCATTCCGCAGCGAGGGGCTCAGTACAAAACTTTGGTTTGTTAATTGTACCATCTGGGCAACCTATAGCGATACATTCTCCCCTTGGGGTAAAGCAAACGGCAGGTATTATGCGGCGAATTGCTCTTTTAAGGGTGGCATCGATGCGGTCTGCCCGCGTGGCTGGTGCTACATGATCGATTGCGAATTCATCGAATGCCAGGACAGCAGCCCGATTTGGCATGAGGGCATCGCTGGTCTCGATCAAAAATTTGTCATTCAGAACGGCGTTGTTCGCAGCACAAAAAATAAAGGAATTAAACTGCAAAATGCACAGGGTTCTGCTTCACAATTCTTTTATATTGACTGCCTGCTTTCAGATAGTGTAGCAAGCCTGGGCGCAGGCTCTCCTGCCTATTTTTGGAATTGCCACAGAACCGGCACAACGGGCGATGCATCATGGTTTTCATCAAACAATTTGTCAAGTGCAAGCGGTTCACCTTCCCATACCGCGGTTAATGCTGCATGGGTATTCGGTGGGGCCTGGGATCCGGAAAATGAAATGCCCCCGGTATTGCAATATGCTTCAATGCCTCAACCCTTCAACAAACAATACGATGTTGACATCCAGACCGAATTGAAATGGGCAGGTGCCTGCGAGGCTGTTTCTTATAATGTCTATTTTGGTACAACAACAACGCCGGCATTTGTGGGCAATCAGGTAGTATGCAGCTATTCTCCCGGTTCACTCACTAAGGGACAAACCTATTACTGGCGGGTGGATGCAGTTAATGGTGAGAAGGTCGTTGCCGGAAATCTTTGGAAATTTACGGTCGCAGGTATTACCAATATTAACGACAATGCGGTGATGCCGAAAGCTTTTTCACTGGATCAAAATTATCCCAATCCCTTTAATCCGGCAACGGTTATCAAATATGCAGTGCCCACAACAGGCAATATCGTTTTGAAAGTATTTGACGTTTTGGGAAAAGAAGTGGCAACGTTGGTTAATGAAGTGAAATCAGCCGGCACCTATGTGTGCGAGTTTAACGCGGCAAATTTATCCAGCGGCTTATATATCTATACCATAAAATCCGGCAACAATTTTCAATCAAAGAAAATGCTATTAATCAAGTAAGAGAGTATTTATGAGCAAACATATTTTAATTATAGTTTTATTTTTTTCGGGAATTCTCTTTGGCCAGACATTGTATGTTGCGCCCGGCGGAAGTGATTCAAATGCAGGCACCATTGACAAACCTTTGGCAACACCACAGGCGGCAATGGCTAAGCTGTCAGCCGATGGCTCCGGTGCCATGATCTGGGTGCGGGGCGGGGTATATAAACTCAGTTCCCAACTGAAAACGAGCAAGAATGGTGTCGCCGGCAATCTGAACAAAATGTGGGCATATCCTGGCGAAAAACCGGTATTCGATTTCACCGGATTTAATGATCGCGGAATCTATCTCAGTAAGAATTATTGGCATTTCAAAGGGATCGAGGAGTGTAACGCCGGCAGCAATGGCATCTGCATTTCAAGCAGTGGAAATAATATTCTGGAAGGATGCAGTGCGCATGATAATGGGCTGGAAGGTGTTAAACTCACCGGCACAAATGCACATGATAATCTGATCCTCAATTGCGATTCCTACCGGAACTATGATGCAGCAAACAATGGCGAAAATGCCGATGGATTCGCTGCGAAGACCGGTACTGGTACCGGGAATGTATTTAGAGGCTGCCGGGCCTGGTACAATTCAGATGACGGATGGGATTTTTACAGCAACAGCACCGGCGGATTAACGTTGGAAAATTGCTGGGCATTCCGCAATGGTGTCAATCTGTGGGGCGATGGGTCATGGGCCGGTGATGGCGATGGTTTTAAACTCGGTGGTGCCGGAACTACTGCGGAACATTACCTCACAAACTGCATAGCATTCGACAATGTCCTCAGCGGTTTTGCGCAGAATCATGCAAATGCCGGTCAAACGATGATCAATTGTACGGGTTTTCGTAATTCGCAAAATACATTTTCGTTTTATGAAAACGTTACCGGGGGAACGTTGTTGCATCATGTATTGAAGAACTGCCTTTCCTATAGCGGAAAAGGTGTAAATATCTATACTTCCGCTGTTCTGGTGACGAACAGTTGGCAACAGTCATTTACTTTGACCGATGCTGATTTTGTAAGCATCGATACAGCAGGCGTAACCGGTCCGCGAAATGAAGACTATAGTCTGCCAACTCTTCCGTTTCTTCATCTTTCTGCGGGCAGCCAGGCTATTGATAAAGGAACGAACGTCGGATTACCTTTCAGTGGTTCCGCCCCGGATCTGGGTGCATATGAGTTCTCTATTGTTGGGGTAACGGATAAGGGACTGCAGCCAGGTGCTTTTTATCTGGGACAGAATTATCCAAATCCTTTTAACCCATCGACAACAATCCGGTATCAGGCACCGGTTTCTTCACTGGTCATCTTAAAGGTATACGATATACTTGGGAATGAAGTAGCTGATTTGGTGAACGAAGTAGAAACAGCAGGGCAGCATCAGGTGAATTTTAGTGCCGCGAACTTAAGCACAGGCGTGTATTTTTACACCCTGCGAGTCGGAGCTTTCAGTGAGACAAAGAAACTATTGTTTATCAAATAAACTGATGCATTCCTGATAGAGGCTGTCTCAAAAGGCAGCCTCTTTTCGTTTTAAATCCGAAAAGGTCGTCCCGAATTGGCTTCTGGGACGACCTTTTAATTCTTCTTTTGCAGCATGATGATTTTAAGAACAACTCATGCAGAGTGAAGGCCTTTGACCGCAGCCCGTTTATTCTTTGGTGCTGCATTGTGCAACTGGGAAATTACCTCATGAGATTGATTCACTTTGAATTTGGTCAACAGCACCTCAAGATTATTTGTCAGACGGTTCAAATCATCGGCCGCGTGAGCAATCTGCTGAATGCCCTGTGCTGACTCATTAGACACGGATGAGATACCTTCAATATTTTTGCTTATTTCCTCGGCCGTGGTGGATTGCTGCTCACTTGCTGTTGCAACCTGAGAGATCATATCAACAACTCTGTCCGTGCCCGGAATAATAAGAGTGAGTGCCTCACCGGCTTTTTGTGCAAGCTTCCGGCCGGACTGCACTTCCGCTGTCCCTTTATCAATCGAGGACACAGCCTCAAGGGTGTCTTTCTGGATCTTGGTGATCATGCCGGCAATCTCTTTTGTTGCCTTTGATGTGCGTTCTGCCAATTTGCGAACCTCATCAGCGACTACCGCGAAACCGCGTCCCTGTTCGCCGGCTCTGGCAGCTTCTATGGCGGCGTTCAGCGCCAGCAAATTCGTCTGGTCAGCAATGTCATCAATCACCTGAATGATCTCACCAATCTGATTGCTGCTTTCACCAAGTTCATTTACCTTGGCGGCTGCCATAAGAACCACATCGGCAATATTATTCATCCCCGTTACTGTCTGCGAAACTACCCGGTCCCCATCCCTTGCCATTTGCCCGGCTTCTTTTGCTATATCACTGGCAGAAACCGTATTGTTGGCGGTGGACTGAATGGTCGCCGTCATTTCATCAACTGCACTTGCAATCTCTGCAATTTGTGCTGACTGTTCCTGGACTCCCGCGGCCATTTCCTCGGTGCTGGATGATATCTCCGAAGAAGCGCTGGCTATTGCCTGCGATGCCAGTGAAACCTCCGATAAAATCTGTGACAGCGACTGCTGCAATTGATTAATGCTGTTTTTTATGAGCTGATGATCACCCTTGTAATCTCCTTCCATGGGAACTGTAAAATCTCCGGTAGCCATGATCGACAAAACCTGTGTGCCTTCCTCAACAGGAAGAATTACGGCATCCAGAGTATTGTTAATTCCTTTTATAATATCCCTGAACCCGCCGCTAAATTTGTCGGTTGCCCCTCGTGTTTGCAGTTGACCATTCAAGGCAGCATCTGTAAGAACCCGTAACTCCACAATCAGGTCTTTAAACGTATCAACTACGTGGTTAAGGCTTTTGGACAAAATATCCTTATCTGAGCGGGGGATAATGTGAGCGCTTACATCACCGGCGGCAATTTTGTTGGCAATGACCGACTGTTCGTTAATATTAACGAGCATTTTGGAGAATGCTTGTTCCAGGTTTCCAAATTCATCTTTTGTTTTCGCTTCGATGCTGAAATCAACATCTCCCAGGGCAACCCGGTTGGCAGCATTTTGCAGTTTAGTGATAGGGGCAACCAATTTTTGCGAAAAGAAGAAACTGAAAATAAAAGCAAGTACTAAAGCTACTCCAAGGCCAAGTAAAATTTTCAAACGGAAGGCACTTATATCTGCTTGTACATCATCAATGTATATACCGCTTCCAAGGATCCAGCCCCATTCCTTGAAGAGGGCAACATAAGAGATCTTCGGAACGGGGGCATCAAATCCCGGTTTTGGCCACATATAGTCTACAAATCCGGCTCCCTTTTCATTGCACACTTTGATAAAGTCTTTGAAAAAATATTTCCCGTTGGGATCCTTGTTCTCACCGACAAATTTTCCGTTTAATTCAGGTTTAAACGGATGCATGATCATGCGGGGCTCCAGGTCATTCACCCAAAAATATTCTGCTCCGGCATATCTGATTTTGCTTATTTCCTGCAATGCTTTGTCCTGTGCCTCTTTTATGGGCACCCCATGTGTTAGCGTTTGGTCATTCCAATACTGTAGGGTGTTGAGGGCAACGTCAACCACATTCTTTGTCTGGGCTCTTTTTTCCAATACCAGCTTATCTTCAATTTCCGGCAGCAAATAAAATAATATGAAGAGTAGCACCGGTACAAGAGCCACAAGTATTAATACTCGTATTCTTGCGAATAAAGTCCAATCGGAATATCGTTTCATTTCACACCAACCTTGTAAGTTTAATTATCATACCATTATTATCGAATTATCGTCATCATTATATAATCATCATCGCATTGTTATCATATCACTATAAACGCTTGCTGGGAATTCTGCTGTTTTGCAGGGTTTTTGTCCTTTTGTTCATCAGCGTGAATTGTCCGATAAGTTGCTGCAGGTTAGTCGTCAGACGGTTTAGATCTTCGGATGCTCTGGCAATTTGTGATGTGCCGGCAGCCGATTGCTGTGTCACATTGTTTATGCCATCTATATTTTTACTTATCTCTTCGGCAGTGGCTGACTGCTGTTCGCTTGAAGCGGCAACCTGGTTCACCAGATCGGCAACTGCGTCATTTACTCCAAGTATCTGTGCTAAAACAGCAGCAACCTGTTTGGTGAGCAGCATGCCTTCCTGAACTGATTTACCCGCTTCCGCCATTGACTTATCGGCGTCGTTTGCTTCTTTCTGTACCGTTTTAATGGTGTCAGCAATTTCTTTGGTTGCTTTGGTGGTCCGTTCGGCAAGCTTGCGCACTTCATCGGCCACCACGGCAAATCCTCGTCCCTGTTCTCCTGCCCGTGCTGCTTCAATTGCTGCATTGAGCGCAAGCAGGTTGGTCTGGTCAGCAATGTCATCAATCACCTGGGTTATCGCACCAATTTGATCGGTGCGCCTTGCAAGCGACGAAATGATATCCCCGGTTGCCTTGGCCGAGTCGACGATGCGGTTCATGCCCTGCATGGTCTCTTCAACTTTATGCGCTCCCTCTCTTGCGCTGCTGCTTGCTTCACGGGATTTTTCTGCAGCAAATGTTGCATTCCTTGTCGCATCAAGAATTGTCTGGGTCATTTCTTCCACCGCTGCTGCAATTTCTGCTGTTTGCGCGCTCTGTTCCTGTGCTCCCGAAGCCATTTCTTCCGCGCTTGAGGTAATCTCCGAGCTTGCACTGGCAGTGGCATCCACTGCTTCCACTATTGAGACAAATGCTGAATGTATGTTGCTGACAGAAGTATTAAACCCATTGAAAAGTCTTCCCATCTGATCATCTTTCCCGCTTGCAACCTGCGCGGTCATGTCGCCCGCCGCAAGGGCGTTCATTGCGGAGAGCAATGTTGCTACACTTGCCTCAAGATAATCCTTCTGCTCTTTTGCTTCTTTCACTCCTTCGGCAATTTTCTCCTCCACACTGTTCTTTTCCAGGAGCAATTGTTCCTGCGAATGTTTGATCTTTTCAACCATGTGCTGAAAACTATTCGTTAAACTCCCTATCTCATCACTTGAAACAACCTTCAGGCTGACATTATAGTCTCCGGCTGTTACCCGCTCCGAGGACTCTGTGAGAGCAATAATTGGTTTGGAAATGCTCCTGTTGATTCGCGAAGAGACCAGCAAGGCAAGCACTATCCCACCTAAGAAAACACACAGGAAAAGCATTTTTACCGTATCGTATGTGGTGTTCGATGAAGCATAGCGTTTATTGCTCATATCCACTGACTTTTCTGTTAGCGTATGAACCGTTTTGTCCAGCATCGCGTGCTTATCCTCAACAGTTCCCATTCCCATGGTTGCCGTATTTAAATCCATTTGGGCAAAATCCAAGACCATAGCCACTGCTTTTTTGTAGTCGGTCAGTTCAACAAGGGCCGCCTGGTAAAGCTCCTCATTCAGTTTCCCGGCTTCGCTGGCAAGCGTCAGCTCCAGGCTTGCCTTTATTTCATCCAGTTGTTTCACCTGGGCATTGCTCAGCTCGTCAAGTTTGGCCGAAGCATAGTTGGCTCTTGCCCACGAAATGAATTTGTACATATTCCCCTGTACCAGAGTGAGCGCCTGGGAATTTGTGTAGTTGTTCTTTACCGTCTGCAAATCAATGGTATGCATGCGTTCTATTGATGCGTGCAACGATTGCAGCCCCCAATAGCCCATCACCCCAAGCACAATCATAAAGCCGATTGTTACAACAGGCGACAGAAGAAGTTTCTTTGACAGATTCAGTTTATTTATCAACGTTTCCATGTACTCTCACTCAACTCCAGAGGATAATATATTTATACTTTCACTATTGCTCTGCACGTGGTCAGTATTGGCAAAAGAGAACGCTACTTTTTATACGCGCCGCAGCCGATGATAACATCATCAACTTTTTCAATATAGGCTGTTTTGTCTTCAATTTGTTTCGTCACCGGATTGCTCCATTTGTAGTTCTGCCATCCTTTGCCTTTGGTTTTTGCCATATCTACACGTTCCTTCACGAACAATTTTCCATTGGCATCTTTCAGATCGATCAGGTCTTTTCCTATCTGTTTTGCGTTGCCTCCGTGTGCCACACATTTGCCGGTCAGGTCATAGACGAAAATGTAAAGATCCCCGTTCACAAACTTTCCCTTCAGATTGCTGAATTCGGCAAGCGCTTTAACTTTTCCGTTTGCCTTATAAAAAGTAATGGCCTTTTTTACCATTGCTTCGGCATCCGCCGGTGTACTTTTTTTACCCTGTGCATAAGCGCCACCGGTCAACAAAACGCTGACTAATAAAAACATTACTAATGATTTCATGGGATTACTCCTGTTTGTTATTAAGCCAATAAACCTGAGCGGTGCAGGTTCGCTTTGGCTAACACACAATTATATACCGCATTTGTTTAAATTTTGTTACGGATTCAAGACAATATCCGGTGTAATGCCTCTTGTTCTATTGGCGCAAGAGACATAGGGTCAGGGGAGCTTTCACTCCCCGAAATGATATTAGAATCTGCAGACGAATTGGAATATCAGTTTGTTTGGATTGGTTGAACCATCTTTATAGTCAAACAACTCATAATTAATTCTGATCTGCGCGAATTTTACCTTTGAAAATTCAAAAGATACACCCGGCACTATGCGGCTGATCTCATTCTTTTCAATTGAAGTATTCGGATCATAGCGTTCATAGCGCACGGCCGGAATAATGTGGGAGACCATGGACTTGCCAAAATCAAAATCATAAAGGCCATAGATATAATAGGAGCTCATGGTAGCACTGGCATTGGTGGGGTAGTCTGATTTTCTTTGGGCGAATTCGCCGCTGAAGAAAAACTTCCCATATTTATACTCGGCACCAAAATCGAACATGTTCATTTTCGCCGTTGAAAACCGGCCGCCATAATAATTCGCTGCAACGGCAAGGGTAGGCATCGGTTGAACAACAACGCGCGCAGAATAATTCATACTGCGGTCGTTCTCAGGTTTGTTCTGTCCCGATCCATTATACACACCGGCCTTGATTTCCAAAGGTACTGAAATATTGGTGGTATAGGTGGCTAGGAAACCGGCATCGCGCAGTTCAGGAGTCACTGTTGCTGCCATAAGCGGACGGTTTACAAAATCCAAATCGGCTCCGCCTTTAAGATTATCAGTTGAAACAGGAACAACAAATTGCCCAAGTGTCAGGGCAAGGGAGTTGTCAGGCTTAAAGGTTGCTTCGGCATCCAGCAGCACATCGGAAAAAGATGCAGTGGCCGAATTGATGACGCTCACCGTTCCAAGATTTGAGGCTTTGCCGGTGTCCACTTTTGTGGTGGTGGTGGTCAGCTTTCCAAGACGGGTAAAATCAAGGTGCAGTTTATAGGATGCGTAGGCGTTCACGTTTCCACGCACGCCAAAACGTGCTTCCTTGGTTAGAAATGCTCCCTGATTGATCGCGAGATCAACCTGTTCCCAGGAACGGATATAACCAAAAATTTTTGGAGTAACATCAACACTATCCTGAGCCATCATGACGACGGTTGCAAGGGCAAGAAGAAGTAAGGTTTTTCTCATTGAGCTGGTCCTTTTGTTGTTAGGTTATCGGCCATCCGGCCGCAAATCGACATTTCCGATCAGTCGATTTATAAAAAAATCATCCGATAAAGCTATTTGCTTTCACTACATACTTGTCTAAAACTGCTAATCAAATCAACTGACAGAATACTTATTCCTGAACTTTTACATCAACGCTTACGTTATACCGGAAAATCACCTGAACATCATACTAACAAAAGTTCCTTCCGGGGATTTGGGTTCTCCCCAATGAATTATCGAATTGCCTGCGAAATAGTTTAGCGCTCAAAAAAAATGGGAAATAGCAACTGTTGCTTTTATGAAGTATCAGTAGTATCTTCTCACGCTTTCCTAATTAAATCCAAAACAGAAAATTGGGCCGGAAATGGGAAATGCTTCCAAATATACCTGTCGGATTTATCAGGAAACGCGCATCTCCAGGGAAACGTGAGATTCGGAAATGATGAACGGCAGAATGACATATGTATTTTGACTTTGCAGCAGAAATTGTGGTTAAATGCCACATGCGTGAGTCCGGATACCCTTATTCAAAGTAAGAAATAGAAAGAAACATGAAAACACCTGAAGAGATTCTTAAAGCCTGGTTACAGGCTGTGAACAACGGAGACATAGAATGTGTGATGGCGTTATACGCTGAAAATGCCGTATTGATACCAACCTTTTCAAACAGACTGTTGAACGATACCGGAAAGATCCGGAACTATTTTGAGAGCCTCAATGCCCGCGAAGAGCTTTCGGTTGCCCTGCATGAAAAGACTGTCACGGTTCAAGCAATTTCCACGTCTATAAGTGCACTATGCGGGATTTATTGCTGGCGGTTTGCAGTGGAGCACGAGTTGCTGAGCTTTGAAGCAAGATTCAGTTTTGTTTTGGACCTGGCCTTAAACAACCCGATCATTCAACATCATTCATCGCAAATACCAAGAACATTGTGAAAATGCGGTCTTCCTGTTCCGCTGATCTTTATTGGGCCTTGAAGTACCGCGGTGACGGCATTTGGAGGTGAGTGATTCTGCCAGATAATATCGTTTTTGGTAGGTACCTGTCCCGATCTTATTGGGGATGATCTTCCTGAATTAGTCCGCTCGAAGGAAATTTATCCGGTAGCCTGTTTAGGTTTATGCTAATTCATGAGTATAACGTTGGTAAATCGGCAACATGAAAAATTTCGAAGGTACTTTTTGCATAACCTCCCCCTCCATGGGCAGGGACAGCTTTTAGTGGTATAGTAAAATATCAGAACCGCAGAGGAGTACTTTGTTCTCCCGTCTGATGCTCCACCGGTGCTACTCTTTTTCTACCCACGTGGGAAGTGAAATCCTGAATGTTGAGCCTTCACCCAATTTGCTTTCCAGATCCAGTGTGCCCGAAAGGATCTCGGTTGCTTTCATAGTGACTGCCAATCCGAGTCCTGAACCTTCGAACACGCGACTGTAGCCTGCGCTTTCCTGTTGAAAAGGTTGGAAAATTGTTTTTTGAAATTCCGTACCTATCCCTATGCCGGTGTCGGAAACCTCAAGCATCACGCGGCTTTCACCATTGGCGTTGGTTACCAGATTTGTTGCAATCCTTATATGTCCCTTACGCGTAAACTTAATGGCATTGTCAATTAACTGGGTAAGCAACATTTCAGGGAATTCAGCGGGCGAATTAATAAATAGCGGAGTCTCTGATAAATGTGTGAATACTTCCAGGGATTTTTCATTAGCAGCCGGTTTGAACATTTTCAGAACGTTATTGACATATTCGTTCAGTTCAAGACGCCCAAAGGAATACGATGAATGTAAGGTGTCAGCTTGGGCAAGGAATAAAACATTGTTTAGGGTTCGCAGCAATCGGTTCCCTGCCGAATATATATTATTCGTCATGATCTTAAAATCCGGATCGGAGATTTCTTCGGTTAATATTTGCGAAAACCCGAGAATACTGATAAGCGGCGTTCTGAATTCATGACTCATGTTTGCAAAGATGCTGCTTTTGAGCTTATCTGCGTCTTCTGCCTTCTCTTTTGCTATACGCATTTGCTCTTCAGTTAATCTTCTTCGGGTGATATCTTCCTGTACGGCCACATAATTTTTTACTTCACCTTCAAAGTTCACCACGGGGGACACAACTGATTCAACCCAAAAAATCTCACCATTTTTTTTATGGTTGGTGTGCTCTCCCTGCCAACTTAATTTCCGCTTTAGCGAAACCCAGTAATCCTGATATTGGCGTGAAGATCTGTCTACCCCGATTAGGTCCACAATTTCCTTACCGATCACCTCTGTGTACTTATAGCCCGTGATTTCACAATATTGAGGATTAACATATTCAACAATGCCAAAATGGTCAGCAAGGATAATCGAAACCGGATTTTGCTGAACCGCCCAATAAAACTTAAACAGTTCCGATTCTGCTTTCGTGCGCTCCGTAATTTCGGTCTTGAGGGCTATATTAATCTCCTGCAGACGCTCGGTACGCTCCCTCACGCGGTTTTCAAGCTCTTCTCTGTTCTTTTGCAGTTCCCCTTCAAGATATTTGCGTTCTGTGAGATCCAGAAAAATATCAATCCAAAACGAGGTTCCGCCCATGATCACTTCGGCGCGGTTGTGGTGAATGGACAAAATATCGCCGTTCTTCTTTCGTATTATGCTTTCTTCCGCCGTCACAATATCCCCCGGGTTGATCATCCTCGCCTTGAACAGGAACTCATCAATGCTTCTGCTTACAATATTTTCCTTTGATGTTCCCAGCGTAAAAGCTGCTGAAGTATTGGCAGAGATAATTATCCCGTCAGCTTTGCGAACCAGAAGTATGCCGGTGGGAAACTTGTCAAGAAAATCAATCACTTCAATGTCCGTATCTGACAAATGACTCGCGGAAACCGAAGCGATCTGGTTCACGTTCTCATGCAAGTATTGGATATTGGATTGCTGTTGGGAAAGGATCAGACGGAGCGTATACTGATAAGCGTACACACGCAGCGCGTCATAAAAACTGGTCACAATCTGATGGACGCGGCTCATTCGCAAAAACACTATGCCATAAACGGTGTGGGCAATCAGGGGAACGATGAGAAGATCGGATTTTTCTCCCGTACCGGAAAGCGGAACCGTGATAATTTTCCCGCTGTTCAAAACTTCAGTGATCACGCCACCGGCAGTGAACTCATTCAATTCCTGTTTAACCACAGATTCGTCACGCCAGGGGATCACCAATTTAAAATACAGATCAAACGTGTCCGCATCTATCAGAAACAATGCGGCTTCGCTGCAGCCGGGAAATTTGAGAAAGGTTTCAAGACCTTGCAGCTGTATTTCGAAGTGGGATTTATCCTGTAGGTTTTCTGAGCAGGACTCCGCTATTATGCTCAGAAAATTAGTATTTGAATTCATAACAAGCCGTTTTCGTATTGCCTTTATTCATGGAATATTGCTTTTGTTGTGTAGTTGATATTATTTTCAAGCTGCTCAACTGATTTGCAAAAAAAGCCTTCGGGAAGTTTCAGAATGTCCCATATTCCCGGTTGTGGTTTTGGAATATAATCATCTCCTGATTTGCCGAACTCCAGCAATTTTACCATTATATCAGCCAGATGCACTGCTGAAACCAATTTCTTGTTTCCGTCTTGGGCATCCGGGGCATGGTGCCCCAATATTGCATCCTGGAGAGACAGGGGGAGCTTCCATTTGGCCGCGAGCAGGTTTCCAATCACCGTGTGATCGATTTTGAACACTGCCTGTTCGGCGCTCCTGATGCTGATATGCTTCTCAGCTGCCAGCTCAAGCGCCTTATTAAAATCATCAGCAGCAAATTGGGATAGGATCAACTTGCCAATGTCATGCAAAATTCCTGCAAGAAAAAAATTCTCAATGCCTGATTCACGGCTTGCCGCACCAATGAAGCGCGTCGCTATTCCCGTGGCAATGGAGTGAGTCCAAAAATCGGTAAGCTGAAACGTGCTGGTCTTTGTTTTTACCGCAAAGTATTTGATAACGGTAAGAGAGAATATAATGTTCCTGATTTCGTTGAACCCAAGATAAAAAACAGCTTCGGAGATGGTGCTGATCCGGCCCCTGAACCCGAAAAAGGGTGAGTTTGCAACTTTTAGTACTTTAATTGCTGACACTTGATCGCTTGAAATAATGCTGGCCAGTTTATCTGCAGACGTCCGTGGATCCTCCATGGCTTCAGTGATGGAGTAATAAATAGTGGGAAGAGTCGGCAGTTTGTCCACCGAAAGAAGAAGCCGTTCTGCGATATCCATTCTAATGTTCTCCCTGAGCTTGTCTCTTAAGCAACTGTTTCACCGCCATATCCAGCAGGTCTTTCTCGAAAGCATTTTCTGGCAGCCAGGCAATCCTTTTGCTCAGTGTCTCGGTTGCCTGGGCAATCACTCGCTGGTCATAGACCGGTATTTCATCATTTTCATTTTCATCAAACACCACTATCGTCGTAATTCCCCACATTCCAAGCAGACGCTTATGTTGGGGCTGAAGAACTGCTCCTTTGGCAAGAAGCACTTGTCCATATTTATTTTTTGCGGGAGCTTGAAGGATCATTCCTTCCTTAAGCTGATCGACCGAAATAAGCACAGACATTTACAACCTCAAAATCAAATTATGTGGATATTAATACTATCAGAGCGCTTTATGAATATAAAGAATGAGCCTAATAAAAAAAAATATATTCGGCAGCTTATGCGCGTATAAAGCTGTTAAAGAGGGTAGGATGCCACTAACCTCGCGTACCCGAAAACAAAAATGACACGGTTCTGATTGATCTTTTTTCGCGCTTCATTTGCCAGGCGGATAAAGTAAAAATTTCACCACCCGGCGAACGGTCCACCGCGGCTACTGCATGTCCTGAATACGAAGTTCCGTATGCGTGTTGCCTTCCAGCAGCTTTTGCAACAACTGAACGTCGGTGTCACCATAGTGGTAGGGATAGAGTACCGTCGGTTTGAACTTCAGTACTGCTGTCTTTACCTGCCCGGGTGTCATGGTGTAGGGCTGATTCATGGGCAGAAATGCAATGCTAATGTTTTTTAGAGCGTACATTTCCTTCGTGTTTTCTGTGTCTCCCGCTATATATACTCTCTTGCCGCCAAGATCGAGTACATACCCGTTATCGCGGCCCTTTGGATGGTATTTCACGCGATCCTGAGTGGTGTTATAGGCAGGAACCGCTTCAATCGGGATATCCCGCACTGTCATTTTATCGCCATTTTTCATTACCGTGCCCTTTTTAAGAATATCTGCCACAGCCTGAGTGGTGATGATCTCTGTGCCCGGTTTGCTTACCTGTGCAACGGCAGTCGTATCAAGATGATCAAAATGATGATGCGTTATGAGTATTATATCAGCCTTGGGCATCGCTGAATAGTCCGCCAGCTTACTCCATGGATCCACCTGAATGACGAGTCCGTCAACCGTAAGCATGAGGGAACTGTGCCCGATGAAGGATATCACCAGCGGTCCTTTTTTTGTTACGAAAACATCCATGGGAATCCTCTTCTGGGCTGCAAGGTTAATTGCCAAACAAAAGAGCAACAGCAATAGGGTCGCATTTCGCAAAGGTTCACCTGTTTTTATCGTAAAAACGAAAAATATCAAAAAAAAATGTTTCTGGAAAGATGTAATTGGAACAGCACGGTTTGCGCACAAATAATCCTTCCCTTTGGCAAAGGGGACGGGAGAGGCTTCAAGAAAGCTTATTTTTCTCACCGTTCCCGGGAACAAATCGGGCAATCCTTCCTTATATTTCCTATGTACACTTTTCTGTTTCCAGCAGAAAATGGTGCCCGAGGGTTGAACAGAACCCGCTTGCCTGTCAGGGTGAAGCAGGTCTGAAAACCCAACTTATGCTCCCGGAAGGGTAGCACCTCCCGGGGAAATATATACATCATTTTATGTTCGAGGTGTGCCATGAAACTGTTACTTGTTTTATTCGGCATTATTTTTCTGGGTTGCGCAGCTCCCCAGGAACAAGACAATACCATCACTCTCCCAACGCTAGTGGAACAATCCCCATTGCCTGTAATCTCCGAATCAACCGTATTGCAGCGTTTCCGTTTTCAGCTCTTCCTGCTTGTGGATGAGACCGGTGAAGTTAAATCCGTAAAATTTGAAAGGCCCACTCCGTTTGGAGCGTGGGACTCCCTTGCAACTGAGGTGATCCGTACGTGGCGATATACGCCGGCTTTGGCGGATGGAAAACCGATTAAACTGTGGCTTAAACAAACGGTGATTGTGGATCTGGTTGAGCCGTATTATGTTTTGCTTGCCGAGATTGTGTGCCAAAGTGCCGCCGATGCTTCCGCAGCATTTGACTCCCTGACCAAAGGAGGTAGTTTCACCGATCTGGCCATCCTGTATTCAGCGGCCATGGCAGGACATCGCAAAGGAACATCCGAACGGGTTAACATTAATCAATATCCCAATGAAATACGTGAAGCCTTGTCCCGGCTGAAAGAAAACGAGTTCACTGCACCGCTGAAATTTGGCGACAAATATATTATCTTCAAGCGGGCATCGTTTGCAATATGACCGGTTACCGTGAAAGCAGAGGCATACAAAAAAGCCCGGTCATTTTGGAAAATAACCGGGCCTTGGAAATAACACTCATTTTGCTTTTATGATTGCAATAGCTTTATCCTGTTCAGCGCGCGGGCAAGGGCGATTTCGGCACGCGGAACATCAATCTCGGGATTCGTCCGTTGAGCGAGACGTTCTTTTGCGCGTTCAGCGGCTTTTGTTGCACGTTCCAGATCAATCTCTTCCGGAGTTTCAACTGCGCTCGAAAGCACCAGTATCTTGTTGTGCAGCACTTCAGCAACGCCACCTGACGTAGCAAACACCATCTCGTTGTCCTCCGCATCCCTGATGCTCATCTTTCCAACCTCCAGCGTGCTCATCAGCGGCGCGTGATTGAAAAGCACCTGAAACTCACCCATAACCCCGGGCATCGTGACTGAATGCACTTTGCCGGAATAAGCGGTTTTCGAAGGAGTTATGATTTCGATAAAAAACTCTTTCATGGCATCACATCATGGATTTCGCTTTTTCGAAGGCTTCTTCGATGGTGCCCACATACATGAATGCACTCTCTGGAAGATCGTCGCATTCACCGTCGAGGATCATCTTGAATCCCTTAATGGTATCTTCAAGTTTCACATATTTTCCTTTGTAACCCGTGAATTGTTCTGCTACAAAGAACGGCTGACTGAAGAATCTTTCAACTCTCCGTGCACGTTTAACCGTTGTTTTATCCTCATCCGAAAGCTCATCCATTCCGAGGATACTGATGATGTCCTGTAGGTCTTTGTAACCCTGAAGAATTTCTTTTGTGCGTTTTGCAACGGTATAGTGTTCTTCACCCACAATGCCTGGTTCCAAAATTCTGGAAGAGGATTCAAGCGGATCAACTGCCGGATAGATTCCCAATTCGGAAATTCTGCGGCTGAGCACTGTTGTCGCATCAAGGTGCGAGAATGCAGTCGCAGGTGCAGGATCGGTCAAGTCATCTGCCGGCACGTAAATGGCCTGAACAGAGGTGATAGAACCTTTGTTGGTCGAAGTGATACGTTCCTGTAATGCACCCATTTCAGTTGCAAGCGTAGGCTGGTAGCCCACTGCCGAAGGCATACGGCCAAGGAGCGCGCTCACTTCGGAACCTGCCTGCGTGAATCGGAAAATGTTATCAATGAACAAAAGAACGTCTTTGCCTTCTTCATCGCGGAAATATTCTGCAATGGTCAAACCTGTCAAACCAACGCGGAGACGTGCTCCGGGAGGCTCGTTCATTTGTCCGAACACCAAAGCGGTTTTGGCCAAAACGCCTGACTCTTTCATGTCCAGCCAGAGATCGTTTCCTTCTCTGGTACGCTCGCCCACGCCGGAGAACACAGAGGTTCCGCCGTGATGCGTGGCGATGTTGTTTATAAGTTCGAGAATAACAACCGTTTTACCAACACCGGCTCCGCCGAACAGACCGGTTTTGCCGCCTTTGGAATAAGGCTCGAGAAGATCTATGACCTTGATACCGGTTTCGAACATCTCGGTTTTCGTAGAAAGATTTTTAAATTCAGGTGCGGGGCGGTGAATGGGATATTTCATCTTGGTCTTTATTTCGCCAAGTCCGTCGATACCCTGACCGATAACGTTAATAAGTCTGCCCATGGTTTCGGGACCTACCGGAACCATGATCGGAGCGCCCGTATCGATGGCGTCCATGCCGCGGACGAGTCCGTCGGTAATATCCATAGCAACGGCGCGCACTTTGTCTTCGCCCAAGTGCTGCTGTACTTCACAAATGAGATCTTCTTGCTTGCCTTCCACGTTCAGGCGGGGAATTCTGATCGCGTTGTAAATTTTGGGTAATTGATTATTCTCAAATTGAATGTCAACCACCGGTCCAATAACTTGGATTATTTTTCCAGTCTGCAAGGTGTATAATCTCCTTTATTAAAATATTTGAACTATAAAAATAAAAAGATTCGGTATGATTGACAAGTATTTTCGAAAATGAGGGCGCATCTCCGGAAAAAATAATGTGGTTTCCGGGTTGAGATGGGACTTACTGGTGTCGCGCGCAGCCTTGTGGTGATAACTCGGTGGTGGGTGTCGCACAACTAAGAATCTGTCATTGCGAGCCCGCATCGGGCGAAGTTGCGTACTACAGAAATCCCATGAACGGGGCAATCTCCATAATTCTGCCTAAAAACGCACCCGAAAAATCGGTCATTTCAAACGAATTGGATTATGCGACAGCCACCAGTAAGGTTGAGGACAACACAAATAGCCCAAGGAGGCACAAAGGACGTAAAGCAGTCAGTCACTACTGGAACCCCTCCCACTTTTCAAAAGGGGAGGGATATGAATACATTAATGGTTATCATTTTTATTGAAATTATTAACAGGTTAAGGCTGAAATACAGCTTTGACGCTCCAATAAAATTAAACTATTTTTGTAATAGCATAAAGTTTAATTGCACACGACCAATAGGCATATCATGAAAAGTGAGGAGATTTCTCAGTATGGAAAAATATGGAAATTTATCAATCAGTTAATTGAGCAGATAACAGATGGGCAACAAGTTGAGACCAATAAAATTGAGCTTAAGAGACAGTGGTACGATTTCGGTGCGAAATCTCAACGCAAACTTGCTGAGTCTGAGTTCGCAAAAGACATAGCCGCTATAGCAAATACCGTTGGGTTAACGGGCTATTTGATAATCGGGATAGATGAAGAAAAGCGAACACTTTATGATTCTCCATTTACAAACTGTGGTTTGAGCGATATTAGCGATATCAGGCATCTTATAGTCAAAACGGTTGATAAACCAATTGATTTCGATTTTATTGAGGTCACAGTGGAGGACGAGCAAGTAAAAAAAATAATCAGCGTTTTTGAAATACCCCCTTCATTAGACAAGCCACACGTAATAAAAAGTTTTAAACCAAACGAAAAAGCGGAAATTAATAATTATATACCAGTAAGAAAGGGCACATCAATTAATCCAGCAAATCGTAGTGACATTGAACTGATGTACTATGACAGGAAAAATATCGAACCCGAATACGCGTTAGAAATGGAGTGCCCTGGACGCAAATTTTCGTTCTCTTCCGGGAACGATTATTTATCACTTCAAATTCCTTTGTGCTTTACAAATTTCGGAAGAAAACCTATGGCTATTGTAAGTGTAAAATTGTTATTTTCTAATATCGTTTGCCAATCTCATAAGAATCAGTTTGAAATGGACCTTGAACGATTTAGTTATAGTGGTAATAGAGAAGAGATAATAATTACTCCAATAATTATTCCAAGCAACATGGTCTTGGCCGTCAACGCTTGGTTTAAAGCTCATTACATCATCGGTTTATTGTCAGAATTGCGTGATTATTTAAATAAACAAGCTAACAGCTATAGGATGCAACTTGAAGCAGTTGATATCCATGAAAAGAAATATGCTAAAATACTCAAATAGTCTGATTCCTGGCACGGATAGTACCTTTTCACCCTTAAACACTTAACCTATCGATAATACGTTTGATTGTAAGCTGGGCGCTGCCTTAGAAGTGATTGTTGACATTCACATAGACATCAATATCCTTTAATTGCAGGACAATTATCAGTTTTTTTTACTCTTGCGAGTTCTGCGTCGCACTGTACTATGATCTGATAGCAGATATTATTTGTCCGTTTTTCTATTCCGGCTCTGTCCGGTCCGTGGAGCCTGATTGCAACTGAGCTATTTTCCGCAAAGCCGATAAAAGTCTTTTCACATGAAGGAAATTTTTCCCGATTTTCAGAAAGTAGTTGACTTACACCTGAAATTCTTCAAGAGCACCCATTAAACAGTCCAACAATCACTCAACACCCCGCCACAAAGCACCCATATTCCTCGAGCCTAATGCCATAACGACCACCCGCCAAAATACCCTTCAACATTAAACATTTCACAACTGTTCGCAAAATTTTGCAAACACGGTTATAGTAGTAATAGTGGTTATAGTTTGCGTTTTTGATCCAATTTCAAAGCATTTTAACCCCCAACTATAACCACTATAACCGGTCTGGTATGATCCGTTCCCATAAAAGCACTAATCCGGGATCATTCATCCCCCAAAAGTCCTGGTACCTCCATTGAATAAAATGAGTCTCTTCTCAGATTATTCCCCGGACGGTGATATATGTCTATAGCACTGCTTCTTAATTTGCCAATGAAATTTCACTGAGCCACTATCCCGAAACCGGCTGAGAATACCCAAATTCCGGCAATTTGTTTTTTATTATTCCAAAAACTGCGTACTTTAACGTTTACTATAATACCTTTTTTGGTTACGACACCCGTAATTATTAATATCACGTTGAGCGGATATTTGGATCTTTTCTTTCAAATCCGGAATTGGCTTCAAGGAACCTACACCTTACGGATACTCGAAAATTTTTTCGATATCTTCATCGCCATTTCACCCTATCTGGCCATAAGCATTCTGCTCAATATTGCAGCCCTTCGTTGGTTCCAGAGAAAAAAAATACACTTTACTGCCAGAAATGAGATTGTTTCGCTGTTAATAGCCGGTTTCATAGGTCTGTTATCACCCATCCCCACCTATGCTGCTATTCCGATTGGAATAAATCTGCTTGCCATGGGAATTCCCTTCAGTTCGATCATTGCATTTGTCATATGTTCTCCTTTAATGAACCCGAGCATCTTCTTTATAACAGGAACACAAATGGGTTGGGAGATGGCAATTGTACGGACTCTCACCGCCTATGTGCTTGGTGTAACAGCCGGATTGTTAACTATTAAGATATTCAAATCGCTCAGCGAGTTTGACCGGACAAAATTTAATTTTACCCCGAGACCGGAACGGCCGTTGGGGGTGGAGCTGCTCAGGAATTCTATATATGTGCTTAAATATTTTTCTTTCGCCATATTTATCAGTGCGGCCGTCAAAGCGCTTGTTCCTCCGGAAGTGATAACATCACTGCTGGGCGGGAATGCCAAAACGAGTACCTTGGTTGCGATGGGATTGGGGATCCCTTTCTATACCTGCGGAGGTGCTGCCGTTCCTTTTGTAAAAACCCTGATGGATATGGGAATGTCAAAGGGCGCCACACTGGCATTTTTTACTGCAGGGCCTGCAACAAAAGTGGAAACACTCTATGCTTTTAAACGCCTACTCGGTGTAAAAATTTTATTATTCTACCTGGCGTTAACGCTCATTTTTGCCTATGCGGCAGGTTTACTTTATTCGCTGATTTAAAGAAAAGGAACATGATGGAACAGTTCAGAAAAATTGTTACTCTGTTGCATGCCCGCTGCACAAAATATTTCCTGTTTGCTGCCTTGGCGGTTGTTTGGCTCGGCTGGGATATTAACCAGGCAAACAGGGCATCCACTGCAAAATTTATTTCGTTCTTTACCAACGAAAAACCAACAGAAGTAAAAGATGTGCAGGCAAAGGTGGCAATCGTCCGTTCGGACGACAGCGCATTGGCAAACCCCACGTCGCTTGATGACGCGAATATTACGGAAGCCACCATTGAACAAATGGTAAGGAAAGCAATTGATTTGACGGGTGGCATAAACAAAATTGTGAAAAGCGGAAACACGGTTCTGATCAAACCGAACATCGTGAGTCAGGCCGCAAGTGGCAGCGGGGAAGTGACTGATGTGCGGGTGATTAAAGCTCTGGTAAAGGTTATTGACGAAGTAGACCACGGAAAAATAAAGATACTCTGCGGCGATGGTTCACCCCGCCCGTTCACCACGTTTGAAAAAGCGACCGGCACTTCACAAAAAGCCTGGACCGCGCTCTATGATGTCCCTGGATATCCGGCAATGACTCAGCAAATTGTTGCTGCCGGAATTGATTTCAAAATTACTAACCTCAATGGTAATTCAGACACCGATCCATGGCCGGAACTTAAATTGGTTGATGTTCCGGGTGGTGGAACGGCTCAGCCTCAGGGAGGTAAGTATTATATTCATCAGGATATTGTGAATGCGGACGTTTATATAACCGTTCCCGTAATGAAAATACACGATCCCGGCATCACTGTTGCACTGAAAAATCAGATTGGTATTGCAGCAAGCACAAAGTACGGCTTTAACAAGCAGGCGGGAGTTAAGCAGGATAGTTATCAGCACAAATTGCAGCATCTTGCACAGGCTCCCTATAACTGGACAGATAAAGAGATCGTCGATCTTTCGGCAATAGCAAAGATCAAATATGTTCTGGTTGACGCCATTCAGTGTCTTGAAACACAGAAAACGGCAAACGGCAGCAATGCGGTTAGAATGAATACCATAATTGCCGGTGCTGATCCGGTTGCTGTAGACCATATCTGCGCCAGGATCATGGGGTTGAATCCTGACGATATCGAACATATTACTCTGGCTGAACGAATGGGACTTGGGACCAATAACGATGAGAAAATAACAGTCGTTGGACGGAGTGTGGCGCAAACGCAGAAGCGTTTTAAAAAGGCTCTTTCTGCCAGTGGTACCTTTGGGCAAAGCAATCGCGACTGGATACTTAACGGGCCATTTCCTGTCGGCACAATCACTGATCCGATAAACTATGAGTTCATCGCAAACGAAGCAACGTTGGCACCTAAACCTGGCATTAACAGCTGGAGTCAGAGCACTTATTTTATCAATGACCGGATTAATCTGAAAGATTATTATAACCTCACCACTACGGATAAAGTGGTGAGCTATGCATTCACTTGGTTTAACGCTCCCAGAGACCAACAGGCTGAACTCTGGGTAGGATCAGATGAAGCCTTGAAAATCTATATTAATGGGGCAGTCGCCTATAATTTCAACAGTACAAGAGCTATTGCCAATTCAGCATATTACAGCGAAATTGTAACGGTGAATATAAAGAAAGGCTGGAACACCCTGCTGGTAAAATCGTTGCAAAAATCCGGCACCTATGATTTCAGTCTCAATATTTGCGATGTTGAATCGGACGTTAATTTCCGCGGGAACCGGGTATGGGGTTTGAAATTTAAACCGGATACAACGTCAACGGTGACCGGCATCGTTTCCAATACGGGCAAAACGCCGGCTTCGTTTCAGTTGATGAACAACTATCCCAATCCGTTCAATCCGTCCACAGTTATCAGTTATCTGTTACCGGCAGACAATTCTGTTTCATTAAAAGTATATGACCTTGCAGGCAGCGAAGTGGCAACATTGGTAAATGAACATCAAACAGCCGGTACGCACAAAGTAACATTTAACGCAGTGGGACTGACCAGCGGCGTATATTTCTATAAACTGCGCGTCGGGAAAACGGAAGCGGTTAAGAAATTTGTGCTAATAAAATAATCTCAAGAAGTTCAACAAATTTTTATCTGAATAACAGGCTATTGTCTAAGGGGATATAATCATTTTTTCATTCAGGGGGATACCTTCTCCGCAAAACGCGGAGAAGGTAAAATCCGCTATTTAATCACACCGACCGCTTTTACAGCCTTAGTTCCTTCCTCTGTGCTACAGGCGTCAAAAGGTTGTTTTTTTAGCAAGCTTTTTTGTGACGCTACTTTATCAGCTTTTCATTTCTTTGTGCCTTCTTTGCCCTTTGTGTTTATGCTTCTCCTCATAACACTTTCGCGTAAATTGCAACAATTTATATTTCTGCGCTCTTTGCGAACCCCCTGGGGGACTTTGCGAGCTCTGCGTTTGAATGCGATTCGCTTTGTTTGTAGCTCTGCTACGGTGTGGCCTTAGTGCCATCCTGGTGTCCTCCGTGTACAGCTCCTTTGGGAATTGCTGGGCTTGGTTGAAGCTGGCTGTGTTGTGCTCATCAGCACTCGTTCAAAAATATCTCGTGAATTTGATTTTTTACTTCGTATTATCTTTATACGAACCATCAACAATTGCTAATTACAAAGAATATGTCTGCGGTAGTATTTGATGTTTGTTCAGCCTGTCTCATGAGTAATTGCATTCTCTGCTAATTGGATGACCGGCAAACCGCAAGAAAAGTGAACAAAATATACATGAACGATGGGGTAAAGTTCGTTCAGTTGGACAAATCGGCCAAGAATTACCTCCGGTCCTCACAAGTGTATGTGATTAACCGGATAGGTAAACTCAAATTTCAACAACAATCTTGGTGTTGGCTTCATTAAAAACAGAACAGGCAGATACGATGAAAACGATTTTATTACGACTTGTAATGATGACGATAGTTAGTACGACCCTTTACAGCCAGGATATTAATAATATACTTCCGGCAACAGGTATATTTTATGTACAGGATGCAAATAACAACTTCCTTACCGTGGCCCAGCCAACCGGGCAGGTGAATATATTGCGCGACTTACGTTTGGAGTTAACAGGAAACAGTTCGACGGTTGGGGTGCTGTTCAAAGGAACGGACAGGTTCATCCACGATTTCAAGGCTGCCGGGACCATTGGTCACAACACTTTCCTGGGAATAAACTCCGGCAATTTTACCATGGCGTTTTCATCAAACAGTATTGATGCGAGCAACAACACCGGTGTTGGTTATAGTTCACTTTCCGGACTGACGGCAGGTACTTTTAACTCGGCAATGGGCTATTCATCCCTGTTATCCAGCACCACAGGCAGCTATAACACCGCCTCGGGTGCCTATTCTTTGAAATCCAATACAACGGGAAATGAAAACACTGCGTCCGGCTATTACGCCCTATCTGCAAATACCACTGGTATTCAAAACTCCGCGTTGGGCGCTTTTGCAATGTATTATAACAGTTCCGGGAACGCAAATTCTGGTTCCGGGTACTATGCATTATATTCCAACACTACCGGAAGTGCCAATACTGCATCGGGTCACTCTGCGTTGTTCTCCAATACGACGGGAGGATATAACACTGCAACCGGTTTTTATGCACTGTATAACAATACAACCGGTATCAATAACACCGCTGCCGGTGATTATGCGATGCAATCTAACACCACAGGTAACAATAACACCGCAACCGGCTACTCCTCATTATTCTCCAATACAACCGGTATTAACAACACGGCTTCAGGTTATCGTTCGTTATATGCCAATTCAACGGGCAATCACAACACGGCATCCGGCTTCTCTTCTCTCTCTTCGAACACTACCGGAAGCGTTAACACGGCATCAGGTTATTCAGCCTTAGCCGCTAACACCACCGGCAGTTATAATACCGCTACAGGAGTTTATGCATTAACCGCCAACACCACCGGTGATGAAAACACGGCAATGGGTTATTATGCATTATCCGCCAACACGACCGGCATTCAGAATACCTCAGCCGGTGTTTTTTCTTTGCATTTTAACTCAACCGGAAGTGCAAACAGTGCATCGGGATATTACGCGCTTTATTCAAATACAACGGGGAGCGCAAACACCGCATCCGGGCATTCAGCCCTGTTTTCCAATACGACAGGCGGCTATAACACCTCCGCAGGGTTTTATTCATTGTATAATAACACAACCGGCTATAATAACACTGCATCGGGTGATTATGCGTTGCAGTCAAATACCACCGGGTATAAAAATACCGCTTTGGGCTACTATACATTATTTGCCAACACGATTGGCTTTTCCAACACGGCAACGGGAAATAATGCCGGTTCCACAATAACAACGGGCAGCAATTTAACCTGTATTGGTAACGATGCTCAGCCAACTTCCCCCAATGCAACAAATGAGATAACGCTTGGCGACGGAAACGTTACGGTGCTTCGCTGCAATGCGCCGCTTTCCACACTTTCGGATGCACGGGATAAAAGGAACATTAAGGACCTGCAACTTGGTATCGATTTTTTGATGAAAATAAAACCACGGCAGTTTAACTGGGACAAAAGAGAATGGTATTCCAATAAGGTGTCCGATGGAAGCAAAATGAAAAGCATTCCCACTGCCGGCTTCATTGCTCAGGAACTCGACGGGGCACAGATGGGCGAAAATGCCGGGTGGCTCAATCTGGTAGTAAAAGAAAATCCAGACAGAATTGAGGCTACGGCAAGCAATCTTATGCCGATAATGGTAAAGGCAATACAGGATCTGAAAAGAGAGAATGATGCTTTGAAAGAACGGCTGAGCAGATTTGAGTATATGCAGAATGCTCTCGTGGCCGAAATTGAGAAAATGAAAAACAGCAACAGCAGCGGGTTCCAGCAAACCAGTGCCGGTGGCAAATGAAAGTCAGTTTACTTTTTTTGTTTGTCGTAGCTCTATCCGCTGCGCCTTATTGCCAAAGCAGGATTTATTATAAAGCGGGTACAACCATCCGGGTCGGTGCCGGTGCCATCGTACGCTCCGATTCGATTACGGTAAGTGGCGCGTTTTCTGTTGACGGAACCATGGCTCACAGCTATTTTGCCTCCGGAACTCCGGTCAGTATAATTCTTCTTCCTGAAGGATACGCATCTGATTCGGTGACAAATTCTGCGCTATCCGGCGAAATTTTCACCATTCACCTTGCCGGGGTTTCTGCTCCGTACAACGATGTCGAAGCGCATACGGCAACGATCAATAAAGCTACTCTGACAGCCAATGCAACTTTTTCGACACTGAGTTCGGGAAGCTATTATGTTTATATAACTCACCATAATACAATTGAAACATGGAGCAAACCAGGAGGCGAGTCGATAACAGCTCATTCAGCGTTCAGGTATGATTTTACCTCTGCCAAAACACAGGCCTTCGGCGGGAATCTTGTTTTCGTCACGGCAAATATTGCCTATACAGCGGGGATGTCGATTCGAGCGGGTATATTGATAACAACGACTTATTGGCAATAGATAACGATGCATTCAATTTTGTTACTGGCACTGTTATCACCGACCTCGATGGAAGCCGTTTTGTTGATAATAATGATTTGCTTATTTGCGACAACAACGCATTCAATTTTGTTGGTGTGGTGAAACCCGGTGGAGCCGGCCCAATGGGAAAACGGCCTGCCCGCGCGGTTAGGATCAGAAGCAGTGAAGCAAAACAGGTTGAGCAGAGCCAATAAAGTTGATGATCGTGGTAATTGGAGGGTCCGGTTAGACATATTCTATCCGGTCAAAAGAATCAGGTCTGATCTTATTTTGAATTGACAATTCAAAATAAAACTGGTATTATTGTACTGCAAATGTAAGTACAACAATAGATAAATCAATTATGCCTAAAACAGCGATAATTCAAACTCGAATTGAGCCCAAAGTTAAAATGAAGGCGCAAAAAATTTTAACAAAACTCAATCTCTCCATGTCGGAAGCTATCTCCATGTTCCTGACACAGGTGACACTTACCAACGGTATTCCTTTTGAAATTCGGATTCCCAATGCGGTAACAGAAGATGCATTGGGAAAATCCGAAAAAGGTCTGGATTTGCACACTGTTCCAGATGTGAAAGCGCTGTTCTGGGAACTTGAAGATTGAACCTGATTTATACATCCGCATTTAAGCAGGATTATAAGAGGATAAAAAAACAGAACAAGGATATTCCAAAATTATCTATTGTTATCGAAAAGCTGTTTGCCGGGCAAAAGCTTGAACCAAATTATCATGACCATCGACTATCCGGGAAATGGAAAAACCATCGGGATTGTCATATTGAACCGGATTGGGTTTTGATTTACCGTTTGACCGATGAAGCTTTGATTCTTGAAAGAACCGGTTCACATGCGGAGTTGTTCAGGTAATTTCAGGATGGGGGATCAGCAAAAAGTAATCATATAATTTTTGCGTTATGCACCGTTTCCCGGTATATAACGCAAAACATTTATGAATCACACAACAATTTCAACCTGCAAGATATTTGACCTGGACATTCACACGTATTAACCTAAATTCATTTGCTTGTGCCGGAACCCGATACCTTAGTTGCAAAATCCGCTTGGCTTTTCACCAATCCATTTTCTTTCCTCTTGCTTTTCTCGTTCACATCACTTAAACTAGTGTGCAAATGTTCACTATTTATGTTATGGTTTATGAGCTCTGATTTCGATCTTTCGCAATACCGGCTGCCGCGCGAGCAAAACAACAAAATGCGGCTTGCACACCTTTATCCGGTAGTCCCCCGGAACACGGAAGCGGTGCCGTTTGATGTTTATGACTATGAAATGCTGTTCCGGGATGAGCCGACGCTGGCCATTATCCGTGGCGGGGAGACGATTGGCTGTTTCTATATCGAGTCACCGGGAATGCGCTCGCTGCTGAAGCGGCTGGATGTTGACACGTTTGAGGGACTGACGGCGGCAAGTTCTATTATACGCCCCGGTGTGGCGGAGAGCGGCATGATGCAGGAATATATTGCCCGGTACAAGGACCCGCGGAAACGCAAATATCTTATCCCGGCGATGGAAGCGGTGCTGGGGGAGACGTATGGCGTTATGATTTACCAGGAGGATGTGATCAAGGTGGCACATTTGGTGGCCGGGCTCACGCTTGACGAAGCTGATTTGCTTCGCCGTGCCATGAGCGGTAAAATGCGCTCGCACAGCGGGATGCTGAAATTGCGGGTGCGGTTTTTTGAGTCGGCTGCGGCAAAAGGGCTGCGGCCTCCCATTATTGAGGAATTGTGGCGGCAGATTGAGTCGTTTGCGGGTTATGCATTCTGCAAGGCACACAGCGCTTCGTTCGCGCTGCTCTCGTTTCAGGTGGCATTTCTCAAGGTGCACTATCCGGCGGAATTCATGGCCAGTGTGCTGAGCAACCAGGGCGGATTCTATTCCGCCGCGGTCTATGTGCAGGAATGCAAACGGCTTGGGCTGCAGGTGCTGCTGCCATGCATCAATGAAAGCGAATATGAATACTCGGGCGAAGGCAACAAGGTGCGCATTGGCCTTATGGCCATTAAGCACCTGACACGGGCTTCATGCGAACGGGTTATTGATGAGCGAAAAGAGCATGGGCGCTATGTTGCACTTGACGATTTTATTGTGCGCGTGCGCCTGGGGCCGGAGGAAACGACGCTGCTTATCCGCTGCGGGGCGATGGACTGTTTTAAAAAATCACGCCCCGCACTTATGCGGCTGCTGGATATCTATTTGCGGTACCGGAAAATACTTGAAGAGCGGACGCTCGACCTGTTTGAGTATGAATCGTTTGAGATGGAGAAAGTGGCGGAGGATGCACCCGAGTATTCAATAGAGGAGAAGTGCCGCATTGAATATGAGAGCTTTGATTACATGGTCAGCCGGCATCCGCTCGATTTTTTCAGCGGTTATATGGAGGAAAAGCATATCATTCAGTCGGCGGATTTGTATAAGCACCGCAATAAGACGGTACAAATGCTTGGCTGGTATATGACCTCCAAGCGGATACGCACGAAAAACGGGGAGATCATGAAGTTTCTTTCGCTGGAAGACCTGACGGGAACGTTCGAGGCGGTGATCTTTCCCCGGACATATGCGAAATATGCAACGATGATCACTACCATGGGGCCCTACCTGATTTCCGGGAGGGTGGATGCGGAAAACCCAAACAATATTATTGTGGAAAAACTGGATGTTCTGGCGAGTGCTGACCTCAAAATGTCTGTGCAATGGGACAGTGTGGACAACAAGTATTACGGTGATGTGGAAAAGGTGTCAGAAGAGGATTTCAGGCTGGTGGGAAAACTGGATGTGAAGAAAATGATCAGGGCGTATGCGGGGTAATAGGCGTTTAGGTTAAAAAAGACCAGGAAGAGGCAACGGTGTTAACTTAACAAAAACATGCATAATTTCATTTGATACTCTCACTCCAAATATTGCCGTTACGGTACTTTTAGCCGCCAATAATGCGGCCTTTCTGTTCCCTCGCCCTTTGGGAGAGGGTTAGGGTGAGGGCTTTTATTTCTCAAATAGTAAGTGCCAACGCTAAGTTGGCACCATTGCAGGAAGAGGGGAGGATGTAGCGCAGAGTGCGCAAAGAAGGCGCAAAAATGGCAGCGGGGGAGAGTGACACAAAAGCCGGCAAGGTATCTGCTCAAAGAGAATGATATCCTTTGCGGCCTCCGCGCTTTTCTTTGGCGTTATCTGCGTTGAACCTCTCATTTCCACAGAAAATCTGCAATTGGTGCCCACGAAACCACAGAATTTCACTCATTTCCGGTCCCGTGCGACAGACATAAATTTATATAATTTCCCCAAGTATTTGTATATTAAATTTTTGAAATTTTCTCAATATCCCTCTAAAGTGTTATGAAAAAAATATATATTAATGAACTGAAAAGTTACGCCGGACAGGAAGTAACCTTGCATGGCTGGCTCTATAATAAACGCTCAAGCGGAAAATTACGTTTTTTAATCCTCCGGGATGGAACTGGATACCTGCAATGCGTTGTTTTCAAGAATAGTGTGTCTGAAGAAGTATTCGCCATATCCGATTCCCTGACTCAGGAAACGTCATTTACCGTGACCGGAACGATCCGCGAGGAAGCACGTGCCCAGGGTGGTGTTGAAATGGATGTGAAGGATATTAAAGTCATTAGTGTTGCTCATGACTATCCCATAACGCCAAAAGAACACGGTGTGGAATTCCTGCTTGACAGAAGACACTTATGGCTGCGTTCCAGCCGCCAGGTTGCAATTATGAAGATCCGGCACAGGATTATCAAAGCGGTGCGTGACTTCTTTGATAATAATGGATTCACCCTGATGGATTCGCCGATACTGACACCTTCTGCGTGTGAAGGAACCTCAACACTTTTTGAAACAGACTATTTTGACCTTGGCAAGGCCTATTTGACCCAATCCGGTCAACTTTATGCAGAGGCGAGCGCCCTTGCATTGGGAAAAGTTTATACGTTTGGCCCGACGTTTCGTGCCGAGAAATCGAAGACAAGACGCCACTTGACTGAATTCTGGATGGTAGAGCCGGAAGTGGCATTTAACGATCTGAATGACGACATGGATTTGGCGGAAGAGTTTCTTGAATATATTGTTCAAACCGTTTTGAAAGACTGCAGTGAAGAGCTGAAAGTTCTTGAACGGGATGTAACGAAGCTGGAGACTGTTAAACGCCCGCTTCCACGCATCAGCTATGATGAAGCAGTTGAAATTTTGAAGAAGAACGGTGTGGAATTTGAGTGGGGCAATGATTTTGGTGGCGCTGATGAGACTATTATCTCCAATCAGTTTGACCGCCCAGTGATGGTGCACCGGTATCCTTCCGAGATCAAGGCGTTTTACATGAAACGCGATCCGGAGAATCCGAAAGTTGCTTTGGCGGTTGACGTATTGGCACCGGAAGGTTATGGCGAGATTATCGGCGGAAGCCAGCGCGAAGACGATCTCGATCTTCTGTTGGAGCGTCTGCATCAGCATGGCCTCCGTGAAGAAGATTTTGACTGGTATCTCGATCTGCGTAAATACGGATCGGTGCCGCATGCCGGATTTGGTCTTGGTATTGAAAGAACTGTGGGTTGGATTTGCGGTCTGGAACATGTTCGCGAGACCATTCCATTTCCACGTATGATTTATCGTAAGACTCCGTAAACAGGAAAAAAAATAGAATTATGACATTACAGATTATTTTGTTTGCCTTTTTTTCATCGGTTGCCGTTGTCAGCTCCATTATGGTGGTGACACGCCGAAACCCGGTGATTGCTGCATTGTTCCTGATATTGAACTTTGGCGCACTTGCCGGGCTTTACCTGCTGCTCTCGGCACAATTCATAGCTGTGGTGCAGGTCATTGTTTATGCAGGAGCTATCATGGTATTGTTCCTGTTTGTGATAATGCTGCTGCGGCCCGAAGCAGAAAAGAAGTTCTTCGAAGAAAACCGGCAACTGAAATGGTTCTCGGTATTGATCGGCGGCTCAACGTTTGCACTTTTGGTGTATGCAATTTTCCTCAGTTTGTTGAAAACTCCGGTTATGCAAAATCCGGATGTGGCTCTTCAGATTGGCACTGTTGAATCTATTGGGACTGAACTCTTCTCAGGTTTTCTTCTGCCGTTTGAAGCAATAGCGTTTGTATTGCTGTCTGCAACAATCGGTGCAATGGTTTTAGCTAAAAAGAAATTGGATCAATAACTATGAATTTGCTCCCGTTCTATTTGACCGTATCAGCCTTTATGTTCATCATGGGCGTTATTGGTGTTCTCACCCGGAAAAATGCAATTATCGTGTTCATGTCAATTGAACTGATGCTGAATGGAGCGAATTTGACGTTTGTTGCGTTCAGTTCATTCCTGGGAATAATCACCGGTCAGTTGTTTGTGTTTTTTGTTATGGCGGTTGCTGCTGCTGAAGCGGCGATCGGGTTGGCAATAATCATCGCCATCTTCCGGAACAAGATGACCACGAACATAGATGAAATCAATATTTTGAAATGGTAATGAAAATCGCTGGAAATAAATGAGAAACCTAATCTATTTGTCTGTTCTGTTTCCTTTGCTTGGATTCCTGGTAAACGGATTGCTGGGGCGGAAATTCAAAAGTGAGAAGATCGTCGGCATAATTGGAAGTGGTGCAATAGGCGCTGCTTTCATTGTCGTCGTTTTGGCTTTTGTTGAAACCCTTCGTTTGCCTGAAGAATCCAGAACCTTGCTTGTTCCGTTATTTGAGTGGATTAAAGCGGGAGGGATGTCCGTATCCATATCCTATCAGGTTGACCAGCTCTCACTTGTCATGGCCCTGGTAGTCACCGGGATCGGTTTCCTTATTCATGTTTATTCCATTGGCTATATGCATGGCGATAAAGGATTCTGGAGGTTTTTTGCCTATCTGAATCTTTTTATTTTTTCTATGATGAATCTGGTTCTTGCCGATAACTTTGTTTTGCTTTTCCTCGGCTGGGAAGGCGTGGGACTTTGTTCCTATCTGCTTATCGGGTTCTGGTATGACCGTAAGTTTGAGAAAAGCACTACCTCTGACGCTGCTAAAAAAGCATTTGTCGTCAATCGTATTGGTGATTTCGGTTTTCTCATCGGTATGTTTCTGATTTATCTCAATTTTGGAAGTCTAAACTTTTCGCAGGTGTTTGCCCGTGCAAGCCTGGGCAACATTCCGGAAAGCACATTCAACTTAATCGCTCTGATGCTGTTTATCGGTGCCTGCGGTAAGTCAGCGCAGATTCCCTTGTTCGTTTGGTTGCCCGATGCTATGGCAGGTCCAACACCGGTTTCCGCGCTCATCCATGCTGCAACCATGGTCACTGCCGGTGTTTATATGGTTGCACGGTGTTCAATAATATATGCATCTGCTCCTCTGGCATTATCGGTTGTTGCAGTGATTGGATTACTTACTGCATTTTTTGCCGCTTCGATTGGTTTGGTGCAAACCGACATAAAGAAAGTCCTGGCATATTCCACGGTTAGTCAGTTGGGATATATGTTCCTCGCTCTTGGTATGGGAGCTTTCTCGGCCGGACTTTTCCACGTGGTCACTCACGCATTTTTCAAGGCACTTCTCTTTCTTGGAGCCGGTTCTGTTATTCATGGGATGCATGACGAACAGGACATCCGTAAATACGGCGGACTGAAGAAACATATGCCAAAAACAGCCATGACATTTTTAATTGCCGCGATAGCCATTTCCGGTATCCCGCCCTTTGCGGGCTTCTTCAGCAAGGATGAAATTCTATGGAAAGCATACGCCAATGGCGGCATCGGGTTCTGGATAATAGGCGTGATAACAGCGTTATTCACGGCTTTCTACATGTTCCGCCTGTATTTTCTGACGTTCGAAGGCAAACCTCGCTATGATGAACACCACGTTCACCCTCACGAATCACCTTCACTGATGACCATTCCTCTCATGGTGCTGGCATTCCTTTCTGTTGTTGGCGGATTTCTCGGGATGCCCGCAATATTTGCCGGTGAACACGGTAACTTTTTTGAGAGCTGGCTTGAGCCGGTGTTCAAACAGGCAAACAATAAACTCTTTGCATCTGCTGAACATTCACATTTCACAGAAGTTTTGTTGATGGTCATTTCAGTGGCCGGGGCCGTTGTTGCCATTTATTTCGCGCGTTACGTATATCTGAAACGGAATGACATCGCGGAAAAAACTGCAGCAAAGTTCAAAGCGGTTTACGATGTCCTTCTCAACAAATATTATGTTGATGAAGCGTATGATGCCGCGATTGTGACCCCGATATACAAAGTCTCGGAGGGTTTCCTCTGGAAGATCACTGACGTTAAACTCATTGATGGGTTGCTCAACAAATCTGCATCCCTGGTGGAAGTGGTTTCAGGTTATATCAGAAAAATGCAAACCGGCATTACGCAGTTTTATGCTGTGGTAATGATGACCGGTATTTTACTGGCGATATTTTGGATCATTAAAAGTTTGTAGGTATGGAAAATCAATATCTTCTTTCAATACTGTTAGGTATTCCCCTTGTTGGCTCGCTGATCATTTTGGCGCTTCCAAAGCAAAAAGAATCGTTAATCCGCTGGACAGGGTTACTGTTTTCCGTGCTTACGTTTGGTGTCTCAATGGTGTTGCTTGCCAAATTCGATAAATCACTTGCCATTTTTCAGTTTCTTGAACAGGTTGAGTGGATACACAGCCTGAAGGTCTATTATGCGGTCGGTGTTGATGGCATTTCGCTCCCTTTGGTGCTGCTGACAACTTTCTTAACACCTATTACCATGTTTTCTAGTTGGAACAGCATCCAGAAAAAAGTGAAAGAATTCACGTTCTTTTTCCTCTTGCTTGAAGTTGGTATGATCGGTGTCTTTCTTTCGCTGGATATGTTCCTTTTTTATGTGTTTTGGGAATTCATGCTCATACCGATGTATTTCATTATCGGTATATGGGGCGGAGAACAGCGGATATACGCATCAATAAAGTTTTTCATCTATACCATGGCTGGCAGCTTATTGATGCTGGTCGCCATTATTTGGCTCGGCGTCTATTCCGGAAATCAACTGGGCGGGTTCTCAACGCTTCTGAGTCACTTCTACGTAAGCGGAAGGACCATACCCCCGGAGATTCAGCGCTGGATGTTCCTTGCTTTCACGGTTAGTTTTGCAATTAAAGTGCCTCTGTTCCCGTTTCACACCTGGCTTCCGGACGCGCATGTGCAGGCCCCAACAGCTGGCAGCATTATTCTTGCCGGTGTATTGCTTAAAATGGGCACCTATGGCATGATCCGTTTCTCAATACCCATTTTTCCGCAGGCTGCGCAATATTTTGCTCCCTGGATTTCAAGTCTTGCTGTAATTGGCATCATCTACGGTGCGCTTGTTGCGATGGTGCAGAAAGACATGAAGAAACTGGTGGCTTATTCATCGGTGGCTCACATGGGTTTCATTGTCCTTGGAATTTTCTCTTTAACCGTGGAGGGCATGCAGGGTGCAGTTATCCAAATGCTGAACCATGGACTTTCAACCGGCGCCCTCTTCCTCCTTGTCGGTGTTGTATATGAACGCACACACACCCGTGAGATTTCTGCTTATGGTGGTATAGCAAAGATCACTCCGGTCTTTGCAACAGTCTTTTTAATTGTTACGCTCTCGTCAATTGGCTTGCCCGGACTCAACGGGTTCGTCGGTGAGTTTCTGATCCTGCTTGGTTCGTTCCAGTCTGCTATACTCAATAACTGGGCATTTGCCATTATCGCGGCTTCGGGTGTAATTTTTGCTGCCGTATATATGCTGTGGATGTATCAGCGCGTTTTCTTTGGCACTGTCAAACACGAAAAGCTGCTGAAGCTCACGGATATGACAACTAAAGAGTTGGCGATTGCAGGTTTACTTATCGTTTTTATTGTCTGGATTGGAGTTTATCCTTCAACATTTTTACAGTGGTCGGACAGCACGGTTAATACTTTTGTAGCTCGGACTATTAAAGCTCTAGCTGGAGTATAACCCCGGTGAATCACTTGCCTATTCACGAAGTGTGTATCAACTGATGCCGAGTGAACTGTTACTCCCGCATCCGTTAAGTATCATTCCCTTTGCGGTGTTACTTCTGCTCATTGCTACGGGACCGGTGCTCTTTTCGCATTATTGGGAAAGGCATTATTCTAACTACGCACTTGCCTTGGCTGCAATTACAGCCATATATTATGTCTGGGGTTTGAACAGTCCGTTGACAGTATGGCATGCGTTCATAGAATATACTTCGTTCATTCTGCTGCTTGCGTCACTATTTGTTGTTTCAGGCGGTATTCTTATAAAGTTTGAAAGTGACAGCAACTCGGGTTCCAATACTGTTTTTTTGTTTCTTGGAGCCCTGCTTTCGAATATTATTGGTACGACCGGGGCATCAATGTTATTGCTTCGGCCGTTTATAAAATTGAATCGTTCACGGATCCGTCCGTTTCATATTATTTTTTTTATTTTTATTGTCAGTAATGTTGGTGGTTCACTGACCCCAATTGGCGATCCGCCCTTGTTTCTTGGGTTTCTGCGGGGCGTGCCCTTTTTCTGGGCATTGCAAAACGTTTGGGTTGTTTGGCTCACAGCTATTTCGCTGATACTCTTTGTTTTTTGGATGATAGACAGGCGGTCCGATTCAGGTGTTCCGGCAATTTCGATTGTCCGGCAATTCCGCTCAATACGGATTAAGGGAGCGAAGAATTTCATTCTTCTGGGTGTGATCATTTGTGCGGTTTTTTTGGATCATTCGGTTTTGTCATTTATTCCCGATTTGCATCCGTTTCCGCTGGGTGTCCGCGAACTGGTGTTATTGGGCACGACAATTTATGCTTACAAATTTTCTTCACGGGAAGTTTTCAAAGCTAATGAATTCGATCTGGCTCCCATCAGGGAAGTGGCGTTTCTGTTCATCGGCATCTTTATCACCATGATCCCCGCGCTGCAATTAATTGCCTGGGAATCAAAACAATATGGTTCGCAGTTAACCGTCGCCCATTTTTATTGGGGTTCTGGACTATTATCGTCTGTTCTGGATAATGCACCAACCTATCTGAACTTTGTGAGTGGTGCTATGGGAAAATTCGATCTCGATATCAATGTGGTTTCCAACGTTCAGCATTTTGTTGTTCGGGATAGTGGTTACCTGGCTGCCATTTCGATAGCGTGCGTTTTTTTCGGCGCAATGACGTATATCGGAAATGGTCCCAACTTTATGGTTAAATCGATAAGTGAACGGGCCGGTATTAAAATGCCGTCCTTTTTTACTTATATTATTTCATACTCAATCCCGGTTTTGTTGCCGGTATTCATAATAACCTGGTTTATTTTTTTCAGATAAGGATTTATGGCTATGACTATCTATGAAGCGATAACTGTTGGAAAAAAAGGATTATGGCTTGGCAACAGGGTCTTATTGCCCTTCCACGCGCATTTTTTGAAGATCATTATTGAGAATGAAATAACAACTGATTTTTCCAATCACTCAAAGACTGTCGAGATTGAATTTTATGAGAGCTTTACTTCAATTTATTTCCTGAACTATGACGATCTGGCCGAAACGATTTCGGAATTTGAACCGATAAAAATTATTGCAGTTGAAAGCCATGATGATGTTTTCAGCATTAATTCGCATAAAAAAATTGCACTCTATCTTAAAAAAGGGCATGAAGTTGCCATTGAATTTCTTCCCGATGATATAATTATTTTCGAATAAAGGACTATGGAAATCAGAGATCTCTATTACGCAATGCCCCTGCTCATTATTGCCGGGGGAATACTACTGACCTTGACCATTGATATGCTCTTCAAGGACGGAAAAAAGGCCTTGCCTGCTGTCACATTTTTTGTCCTGTTGGGCGCTGCATACTATTCGCTCTTTACTGTCAGTACTGGTCCCGACCCGTTCGGTGACCCGAAATTGTTTGGCCTTTTTAACGGGATGCTGAGTTATGGAGGCAGGACGCATCTGTATTATTTCCTCTTTACCTTTGGCTCTGCCATCGCGGTTCTCATCTCTCATGATTATATGAAGAAACTGGAAATAGCATTCGGCGAATATTATATTCTCCTGCTGTGTGCGGTTTTGGGTATGATGCTTATAGGCGGTGCCAGAAGCTTGGTGATGATCTTTATTGGGCTCGAACTGATGTCTCTCAGTTTCTATATATTGGCCGGTTTCCGCAGAAAAGATGTGCTTTCAAACGAAGCTTCGCTCAAATACTTTCTGCTTGGTTCTTTTGCCTCAGGGTTTTTGGTATATGGGATGGCGCTCATGTTTGGTTCTTTGCGCAGTTTGCAACTTATGGATCTCTACGCGCAGATCGGTTTCCATATGCACGATCCGTTGTTCCTTATTGGGATGCTTCTGTTTATCGTAGGGTTTTCTTTCAAAATAGCCGCTTTCCCGTTTCATATGTGGGCGCCCGATGTATATGAAGGCTCGCCAACCTGTGTTTCGGCACTTATGGCAACAATGGGGAAAAGCGCGGCATTCATTGCTTTGATCCTCATTTTTATGCCTGTTATATCTCTTGGATATTTATCGGTGTTCTCAACATTTTTTGCGGTTATAGCCGTTCTCTCCATGTTGTACGGCAGCATAGTAGCAATTCTGCAGAGTGATTTTAAACGCATGCTTGCCTATTCCTCGATTGCACATGCAGGATATATGACTATTGGGCTTGCATCAACCAACGTAAGCGGTGTGGCCGGAATTGTCTTTTATCTTGTTGCCTATTCCTTTATGAACCTTGGAGCATTTGGCATCATAGCGCTGCTTGAAACCAAGGAAGGGAAATTTCTAAAACTCGATGATTATAAAGGATTGGGAACCAGGCAGCCATTGGTTGCCGGCATGCTGGCAATTTTTATGTTCGCCCTTTCCGGCATTCCTCCATTTGCCGGATTCTTTGGAAAGTACTATGTTTTCATTGCCGCAGTGCAGTCACAACAAACCTGGCTTGCCCTTATTGGAATTCTTGCAAGTATAATAAGTGTGTATTTCTATTTACGGGTAGTAGTATTAATGTATTTCACCAAAAGTGAAGATGACACACCAATTGCACAGTTGTCACAGACAGGTCTTTTGGCGGTTATTGCATCACTCATCCTGGTAATAGCCTTGGGCGTTGCGCCGGGTTCATTGATACATCTGATAATTTCGCTTCTGTAGAGAAATGATTTGTGGGTGTAATTTGTCCGGAGAATAGGTAATTTTAGTCTCAAAGGATAAAAAAAAAGGAAATTCAATCATGGTTCCGCTTTATACACCCGCGCAGATAAGAGGTCTGGACAAAATTGCAATTGAAGAATTGCATGCCCCGGGCATTTTGCTTATGGAAAATGCCGCGAATAATCTTCGCAATATTTTTTGTGAGATATACCCTCCCAATGAGTTTCCTGAGGTTGCCGTTTTATGTGGAAAGGGGAACAATGGGGGAGATGGGTTTGCGCTTGCGCGCTTGCTTCTCATTGAAGGCTACTCTGTTACCGTTCTATGCCTCTTCAAAAAAGAAACCTTTTCTCCCGACGCGCTGACTCAGTTCGAACTCCTTACACGACTGAAAAAATCCTGCCCCCGATTGGATATCCGAAGCTATACAACAAAGAGAGACTTGAAAACACTGCTTACTGCAGATGTTTTTGTCGATGCCATTTTGGGAAGCGGCGCTTCCGGTTCTCTCACCGGGCCAATTCTCGAGGTTGTTCAGTTTGTTAATGAATTACCTATTCCCAAATTTGCTGTCGACCTGCCCACCGGCCTTGATGCCGAAACCGGATGCGCTGAATGCTCAATCGATGCTGAAGTTACCGTGACCTTGGGCGGATTGAAACAAGGATTGTTTTTTTCAGAGGGATATGCTTTTTCGGGAGAAGTGTACGAGGCAGGCATAGGAATTCCTTCCGAAATCTTGCAAAGGCAGAAGACTCAGACCTGGCTTATTGAGCCGGAGGATGTTCTTCAACTGCTTCCCGGAAAACCCAAAAACATCAATAAATATTCAGCCGGAAAAGTTTTTACCATTGCCGGATCGTTAACCTATCCGGGGGCTGCTTTGCTTTCATCGGTTGCGGCTTTCAAAGTCGGGACTGGTGCTTCAAGTCTTGCGTTTCCAAAATCGCTTGCAACCATGGCTCACGCACATGAGGAACACCAACTGATAGTCAGAAAATATGATGACTGCGAATTGGGATATCTTCGATCAGAAAATGTGGATGGTTTGTCGGTTGATATCAACAAAGTAGATGTTATTTGTTTGGGCCCGGGGCTTGGAAGAGAAGTTGAAACAATTGTAGCCATCAGAAAAATCATTAAAAATTTCGAAGAAAAACTTTTTGTGTTGGATGCAGATGCACTTTTTGCAATTGACTGGAATTCCAAACGTCCGGTGCTTCCCCACTTGATAGTTACTCCTCACCTGGGTGAGTTTGCCGCGATGCTGAACATCAATACGGTTCTGCTGAGAAAAGATTTGCTCGGGTATGGACGAATGTTCAGTAAACTGTTTAAGTGCACTCTGGTTCTGAAGGATTTCAGAACGCTTATTTTTTCGCCGGACGGGGAAGTTTATATTATTCCGGTTGGCAACAGCGGGCTGGCAAAGTTTGGCAGCGGCGATGTGCTTTCCGGGGTTATAGCTGGACTGTTTGCCCAGACCAAAGAAGCGTTGTCAGCGGTTATATGCGGAACCTATATTCATGGGCTGGCAGCAGACATCCTTAAAGAAAGAAAATCAATATACGGGTACACGGCTGCAGATTTACTGGAGATTATACCGGAAGCGATCACTTTTATTGAGGCCAGTTGTGCTTAGTATTCTGGAAAAAAGAAAGATCCTTTTAATATATGTGCCCCTTGCTGTTTATTGGGTCATACTGCTGTTCCTTACGTCTATTCCCGGACCTGACATACCGCAGTCAATTTCTTTTAACGATAAACTTGAACATATAAGTGCGTTTTGTATTCTTGGCGTGCTGCTCATGCTTGCACTAAAGGTACAGAACCGGTTTCCAGCATTGAAATTACACTATTGGTTGTTTGCGTTGTTCATTTCTTCATTCTATGGGGCCTTGGATGAAGTGCATCAGCTTTTTATCGTCGGTCGGAGCTGTGATTTCCTGGACTGGATTGCTGATACAGGAGGAGCCTTGGTTGGTGTCCTTTGCATGGGTCTTTTGATCTATTTTGACGAACGAAGTGAAACCCGAATAGTTTGATATTTCAGTTGTAACTCGAAACTTAAAATTTCCCGGTAGTTGCGGTTTCGAGTTACATTACGAATCTTCTGCAACCATGATCTTGCCTTGAAAAAAAACACTAACGATAATTTATATAAAGCATCAAGTATTACGCACTCCTGCGGCCTTTGGGAGAGGGGATCAGGATGATGGTTTTAGTCTAAATAAATTGAAGTATTTACACTATAAGTCCGTTGTTACTGCATTTATCGGGTTAAAAATACGGCCGGACTCTGAAATCCACGCCAACCCGTTTGGTGACAAATTCTTCAGCGGCAGCTTTATCGATGTCCGGATAATCAACCACAGAAAGCACAACCTGCTTTGTGTGAGCTTTAGCCAGCCTGGCGAATGAAATCATTTCATCGAAATGATGTTCAGGGACACGCATCAGCTCTGCATATTGTTTTTTATCGGTTGAGTTGAGGCTTATTGAAACAATGTCTATCAGGTTTTCCATTTCGGGTGTGATATCCCTTTTGTTTATCACATTGCCGTGACCATTAGTGTTTAATCGGGTTTTCCCTCCCGCGTTTTTCACATAGGCGGCAACTTCTTTCACCACATCCCAGCGAATTGTCGGTTCACCATACCCGCAAAAAACAATTTCCGAATATTTTTTAGGGTCACCAATTTGGTCAATATAGATGGCGGCAGCCGGCTCCTCGGATTTTTTCATACGCAAGGAAAGACCGTTGATCATAGCATCTTCTTTTCGTGCACAGAATATGCAGTCTGCATTGCATCGGTTGGTAATATTGATATAAAGGGCCTTGTGCAGGGGATAGACATACGTAAGTCTGGTAGACTTGCCCATAGCAAAAAACTGTTGTGCGTTTAGTGAGGTAATATTTGCTGCTTCTTCCATACTTATGGCATGAAGTTCAGCCAGTGTTTTCAGAACCAACTCCACGTTTGCAGGCTCATTTCTTTTCCCGCGAAACGGCACCGGTGTCATATACGGGGAATCGGTCTCTACCATCACGTGCTTAAGAGGAATCTGTCTCACGGTTTCGCGCAGGTCATCACTTTTTTTAAAGGTGATGTTTCCCGTGAATGAGATCATGTGGTGCATGGCAATATAATCCAATGCGTGTGCAAGCGACCCGTTGAAACAATGGAACTGAGCGCGAAGACCTGACCCGCTATAGGAACGGATTATTTCCATCATGTCATCATCCGAATCACGGTTGTGAACCACTACCGGCAAATCCAGAGAGAGAGCAAGTTCAATTTGATCCCTGAAGGCTTTGAGCTGCTGAGGTTTTGGAGAAAAATCGTAAAAATAATCAAGCCCGATTTCACCGATGGCAACCACTTTGGGATGGGAGGCGAATTCTTCAATGGTTTTAAGCCAGGCGCTGTCCCAGTTTTTGGTGTCATGTGGATGTACGCCGGCAGTTGCATAGATCATGGGATATCTTTCGGCAAGCCGGATTGCTTTTTCCGAGGAGGCCAGATCGGTTGCGGGGATAACAATGTATTGCAGGTTTTTTGCGATGGCGCGTTCAATAACTTCTTCAAAATCAGCGGAGAATTGTTCATCGAACAAGTGCGCGTGTGTGTCTGTAAGCATTAGTTTTTCTGTCTTTTTCCGTAACGGTAACAATAATAGTATAGTATCTGTCACAAATATACGAAAGGCAGTTGGAGTGACGAAAGGATCGGCAGGGGAGAAATTTGGTGGGGAAATACGGATAATGAAAAACAGGTTTTGGCTTTTTCAGATTCAAGAAGGTCAATTTGCGTTAACTAATTTCTTTACGAAGTGCAAAATAATCTTTATTATTCCTAATTATATTTATTCGAATTTGTAAGGAACTATTCAAATGGGTTTTGCAGAACAGATACGCTACGCGGGAGTTGTTGGAGCCGGTGGTGCCGGATTCCCAACGTATGTTAAATCAAATTCCCGTGTCGAATTTGTAATAGCAAACGGAGCCGAATGCGAGCCGCTTATTCACAAGGATTATGAGTTTATGGTCAGGTATCCTGCCGAGATCATAAACGGCATGAAACTCATGATCGAATCCACCGGGGCGCAAAGCGGCATATTCGGCATCAAAGCCAAGAATGCCAAGGCAGTTGAAGCCATTGAGAAAGAAATTAAAGGCAGCGCGATCAGAATGAACCTTTTGGGCGATTTCTATCCTGCCGGTGATGAGTATGAACTGGTTTACGAAGCAACCAAACGTCTTATCCCTGCTGCTGGCATCCCTCTGGATGTTGGTTGCGTGGTTAACAATGTGGAATCCCTCTATAATGTTGGAATGGCTGTTGCAGGGAAACCGGTCACCAGAAAGTTTGTTTGTGTTGCCGGTGCGGTCAAGCGTCCCTGCTCATTCTGGGTCCCGGTCGGCACCACGTTCCGCGAGCTCATTGCATTCGCAGGAGGAACCACGGTCTCTGACTTTGGCTTTTTTATCGGCGGGGTTATGATGGGCAAACTAAGCTTTGACCTCGACGACGTTGTTACTAAAACCACCGGTGGATTAATTGTCCTTCCGATGAATCACTACCTCATAACCCGGAAAAACCAGCCAAAAAAGAACTGGGCCCGCATAGGTAAGTCTGCCTGCGACCAGTGCAGCTATTGCACAGAGTTTTGTCCGCGCTACCTGTTGGGATATGACGTGCAGCCACACAAAGTTATGCGTTCACTTGTATTTACCGCCTCTGGAAAAGAATTGTGGAACCAGTACGCCGAGTTATGCTGCTCTTGCGGGCTGTGCACACTTTATGCCTGCCCCGAAGACCTCTATCCAAAGGAAACCTGCGATCAGTCTAAAGCTGATATGCGTCAGGCCGGGATCAAGTTCAAACAGGAAAAACCTGTTAAGGTGCATCCAATGAAAACAGGAAGAAAAGTCCCGCTCAAAATGCTGGTTCAGCGATTGAAGCTCCAGGATTTGGATAAGCATACGCCATTCACTGAAGAAACAATTAAACCGACAACCGTCAAACTTTTGCTGCAGCAGCATATCGGCGCCAAAGCGGTTTCCAAAGTGACACTTGGACAAAAGGTTGCCGTTGGCGACGTAGTCGCCGCTCCCCCGGAAGACAAATTAGGGTGCCCGATCCATGCCTCTATTGATGGCACTGTCAGCCAGGTTTCAGAAGATTTTATAAGAATAAAAGCATAAAAGGACACCATGAGCAGTAAAAACTCAATCGGACTTATAGAAATGACCAGTATTGCAGCCGGCATGCAGGCTGCAGATATTATGTTAAAGACGGCGAACGTTGAATTATTGATTTCAAGAACCATCTGTTCGGGAAAATACATGACGCTCATTGGCGGCGATGTGGCTGCCGTGCGTTCGGCTGTCGAAACAGCAGTGGAGACTATCGGATTCAGCGTCATCGATCATTTTGTCATTCCAAATGTGCACGAGGATATTTTCCCCGCTATCGCAGGACAAACCGGCGTGCAAATGCTGGAGGCGCTTGGTATCATCGAATCGTTTTCAGTAGCTTCGCTGATTGAAGCGGCTGATGCTGCAGTGAAAGCAGCAAATGTGAAACTGATTGAAGTGCGTCTGGCGATGGCGCTTGGCGGGAAAGCGTTTGTAACTATGACCGGTGAAGTGGCTGCTGTTACCAGCGCTGTTGAAGCGGGTGCTTATGTGGTTGCCGAAAGAGGGCTGTTGGTTAACAAGGTGGTTATCGCCCAGCCCCGGCAGGAACTTTTATCGGAGATGATCTAAACAGAACTCAGACAAAAATAGTGTTAAAAAGCCCCGAAGTTTTTCTTCAGGGCTTTTTTAGTTTGCAAATGGAGCCGGTGTTTAATAAAATAATCAGGTTGTGTTAACCTTTTTTCAGCAAATCGCGTATCTCGGTGAGCAGGACAACTTCTTTGCTCGGTTCGTTTTTTACTGTCTTAATTTCTTCGTGAAGCCGCATTTTGTTCATAAGCTTAACCAGCAAAAAGACTGCAAACGCGACTATGAGAAAATCAACTACGTTATTGAGAAACAGTCCCAACCGGATTTCAACAGCTTGTTTGCCCAGGATTGCCGGCAGTTTGACTATTATGTTCCTGAAATCATAACCGCCAAGCATAAATCCTATTGGCGGCATAAGTATATCGGCCACCAGCGACGATACGATCTTTCCGAACGCGCTGCCAATGATAATACCCACGGCCAGATCAACAACGCTGCCGCGCATGCTAAAGGTCTTGAATTCCTGAACCAATTTTATATTTTTCATTCGCTATCCTTCAAATAATCGGATTTATTTGTATTAATATTGCCGCATTGCTGCAAACATTTCTTTTACTGCCTGATCAATGCCCACAAAAACCGCCCGGGCAATTATTGAGTGGCCAATGCTCACTTCATCAATATCTTCAACCTCCCGGAAAATTTTCATGTTCTGGTAATTTAAACCGTGCCCGGCATTTACACCCATGCCAAGTTTCTTTGCATGCTTGGCTGCCTGGCGGACTTTTTCAAGTTCATCAAACTGCTCTTCTTCCGAAACGGCATTTGCGAAAATTCCCGTGTGGATTTCGATAAAATCAGACTCGATCTCCGCCGATGCGTTGATCTGTTCAAGCTCAGGCTCTATGAACATGCTGACTTCGATGTTATGCCTGTGAAGTTCCTTTACAACATCTTTCAGATGAGAAATATCATCCAGTACGTTGAGCCCACCTTCGGTTGTAAGTTCCTGCCGGCGTTCAGGGACCAGCGTAGCCAACTCCGGGAGTATTTTACAGGCTTCGGCAACTATCTCCGGTGTTGCGGCCATTTCAAGGTCCAGTTTAGTGGTTACGAGTTCGCGAAGCAGTTTTACGTCACGATCCTTTATATGGCGCCTGTCCTCACGCAGATGAACTACAATGCCATCGGCACCGGCCTGTTCGCAGAGCAGGGCAATAGTCACCGGATCGGGTTGCATTTCGCCACGGGCGTTTCGTAATGTTGCAATATGGTCTACATTTATACTTAATCTCATTATATACTATGTTCTTATGTGTGTTTGGAAAAATTATGTACAAAGATAAAAATTTATCGATAATATAGCTACCCTGTTCAAATAACCTGATGAGCTATGAGAGCTTTTAAGAATTGGGGATTGGATGAAAAGCATCAGGCCGGATATCTCATCGGAAATCCGGCCTGTTAAATAGGGAATGGTTTTTAGTTAACCGTAATAGTACCTTTCACCGTGTTGTTTTCCCTGTTTGATTCATTCAGCCTGTTCTCCGGATCAAGATAGATGAAATAGTTAAAGGTTCCTGGTTTAGCCGGTTTCCAGGGGAACCAAAATGCCTGCTGTTTATAAGGATTAATGAAAACGTCATGCACAATGTCCTCTGCGAACATTCGTGATTTTACGATCTTTAACACATAATTAAAGAGGGGGTCTTTGTGCTTGTTATAGATCAGAGTAAAATTGATAATCGAGCTGTTTTCCATAAAACCCATAATATGTTTCTTAACCAGACGCTACTTGGAAGGAAATGTTGCTTTAAAATAGAAAGATTTTTCACCAAAATTTAATCTTGATCAAATGAGTGCCAGGCGAAGTATAGGCTCCAATAATTTTGAGTAGCGGGGAGCTATCGGGCAATGGTGTCAACTTAACAAACACAATGAATGCCCTTACCATGAAGGTGGAATGCAGCATGGCACTCAAATAAGTGAACTCCTGCATTTACCAGTTGCAAAAGTGAAATTATCTTATTAAAATTACACCGTAATTAAAGGTTTACTTTAACGATTAAGTATTCTATCCACCAATTTTGAGTTCCGCGTGATGAAAATAACTTTGAAACCACTTCTGTTAGTTCTGTTTTTTATTCCTATGCTCTTTTCGCAGGTTTATATGGCTCCTGATGGCAATGATGCAAATAATGGATCAATCACAGCTCCATTGAAAACTCTTGGTAAAGCAGTTTCTCTGGTTACTGCCGGCGGCACAATTTATGTTCGGGGAGGTACCTATGCCTGTTCGGCAACAGTAAAAATCGCAAAAAGCGGAACAGCGACCAGTTACTATAAAATTCTTGCCTACCAGTCAGAAAAACCCGTGCTTGATTTTTCAACTGTCGGCTCCGGAAACAGGGGAATTGAACTGCGTTGTGATTATTGGTATTTAAAGGGCATCCAAATTAAGAATGCCGGTGACAATGGAATGATAATTACCGGTGGATATAATATTATTGAAATGTGTGAACTGGATCATAATGGTGATTCAGGACTGCAAATAAGCCAGGGTGGGCACCACACGAAGGTTATTAACTGTGATTCTCATGACAATCATGATGCCGGCGCCAGTGGTGGAAATGCAGATGGCTTCTCTCCAAAACTTGATGTCGGGGATATGAACGAGTTTCACGGCTGCCGGTCCTGGCATAATTCCGATGATGGCTGGGATCTCTACGGAAATAAGTATAATACCAGTATGGATAGTTGCTGGACCTGGGGGAATGGCTGGGACGAGGGAAATGGAAACGGTTTTAAGACCGGTGGTTCCAAGACTGTTTCAAATGTGAAGCTGACAAACTGTGTGTCGTTCAATAACAGCGCCAAAGGATTTGATCAGAATCATAACATGGGCAGTGTTACCATATACAACTGTACCAGCTATAGGAATGGCAGCGGCAATTATTATTTTTACGAAAAACCCACAGGGGGAACAAACACCTTTAAAAACAATATTTCATATAAGACAATTTGGCGTAATGATTCGCTTGCAGCAACTGTGGTGCAGGCTGATAACAGTTGGCTGTTAAAAGGCTCTCCTGTTAGCGATGGTGATTTTGAGAACCTTGATTCAACCCAGGCTTTATTGCCGAGAAAAGCAGATGGCAGCCTGCCTGATATTACCTTTTTACACCTTAAAAATTCCAGTAAAATGATTGATGCTGGCGTTAATGTCGGGTTGGGATTTACAGGCAGCGCTCCCGATTTAGGTGCCTTTGAATGGAAACAGGTAACAGAAATTGAAAATAACGTTATTACCAGGCCGGGCAGCATTGTTTTGCATCAAAACTATCCCAATCCGTTTAATCCGGCAACAACAATAAGTTATCAGCTTACAGAACCGGGAATGGTGAGGGTAGCCATAACAAACATGCTGGGAGAACAACTGACTGAACTTGTTAATGAAAATCAGGTTTCCGGCTATCATTCGGTTTCCTTTAATGCAGCCAACTTTGCCTCTGGAATATATCTGTATTCTATTAAAACAAATCAAGGCATTATTGTTAAAAAGATGAGTTTGTTGAAATAACACGAGAAAATAAAATTCTTACGCACGCGGACTTCTTTAATAATAGAATTTAATAAAGATGATTCGATAAAGATCATTTTTGGAATAATAACTAAATTGAGGTAATATGGCTATACATATTTCAATTTAAATAAATAATTTTTGACTTTAGTCCAAAATATATCTATGATTTATATGGTTTTTGAAAAGATTATGCAGTTGTGAAAGAGGCAAAATCATCAAACCGATATAACTCGTTTTGCAATTTCATTTCTTTTAACTGCCAAAATCCCTGCTGATTTGTAATAGATTTATTAAGTATTTATTGCTTGTTAATATATTTGAGATCTGCAGCGCCCAATTCCCTCAACAGGAAACGCATATCGGTATATCGTATCATGGGATGGTTTATGAAATTATTTTACATTCTTGCATTAGTTGTTCTATTTTTTTCTCCATCAACCTTCCCTCAATGGAGCAGGGCAAGTAATCTTCCTCGGGGAAATTATTTGCGTGCCGTTGCTTATATGGACTCCAATATTTGTATAGCAGCCGGTTATGCCGACGCTATAATCCATACCAGGGATGGTGGCATAACCTGGCAACGTCAACATTCGGGCACAATTGCTACATTTTATACAGTTACATTTGCGAATAAAAATACCGGGGTTATTGTCGGTGACAACGGCATAGTGCTTACTACGACAAACGGCGGCTTGGTATGTACAAGGCAGAATAGCCAAACTTCTGTTTCCCTTAGAGCCGCAGCTTTCCAGTGTCCCGTTACGATTACCGTTGTCGGCTTATTCATTATATGATACAAGAAAGAATTATGTTTACTATCAGGAAATATCTGTATCTCTGGTTTGTTCTTCTGCTTTTCAGAAATTCTTCAGCCCAGGAGTTTAAAATTGCTGACGGATTTTATGAATGGATAAATGTTTCTCCGCATACAGGGTTGGTCTATCTGCATGACTTTTGGGGATTTAATGCTTATGACGTGTGGGAAGCTAATATCAGGACACACCAAATCAGTTTGTCAAAGTTCAGATCTTTTTATCCGCCAATATTTGCAAAAAGCCATAATTGGGCTGTTTATGCTGATTCCTTAAATTATATTCATATTCATAATTTTTTATCCGACACGGAAGAAATTCTTCCCAAAAGTTTGGGAAACTATGCAAGAGTAAAAACACGCGAAACTCCACGTTTTTCTTTCTCTCCCAATGATAAATATTTACTGATCATGGTAAACACAAGCGCATTTTATCACTCCATGGAAGATGGAACAGAGGGATTGATAGATAGTACGGGTTTGGTTAACCCATCTGATTTAAGCTATTCATTTGACTGGACGGGGAATGATTCCACTCTGCTGTTAGTTAAAAAGTATTCTGATTATTATTATACTATGTTTAAATATAATTTTATATGTAAAACAGCCGATACTCTGAGAGTTGTTTCTGAAGAGATAATGGATTTGGAATACCATCCATTTGCTTACAACCGGACCACAAATGAAGTCATGTACATAACCGGCAATAAAAATACAAGCCGAAGCTATATACATTCTTATAATACTTTGACACGAAAGGATTCGCTGTTGTTCTCTTTGTATATTCAGGAACAGGGGAACCAGGGGATTCTGGCTGATTTAAGCTGGTCGCCGGATTGGCAAAAAGTGTCTTTCCTTTCTCTCGGGCTTGAAGGCTTATCGAATTTGCATGTATATTATCCTGAGACAAATAAGTTAAAAACTTGCTTCAAATCTCCTAAGTCCACGTATGGTATCAGCGAGTTAACTTGGTTTGGTAATGACACCCTGCTATATGAAATTATTACTCAATCATTATTTGGATTCGATTTATATCATTTTACTGATATCAGAAATCAACAACAGCCCGTCGAAATTGCAGGTCTTACTTTGTTACAGAATTATCCCAATCCCTTTAATGGTATGACCCAAATTTCTTTTTCCGTAGCCGAGCGAGGTTCGGTTTCCATAGATATATTTGATGTTCTTGGTAAAAAAGTATTCGGTACGATTCTTGAAAATGTTTCAGCCGGTGAACATATTTATCGATGGGATCCCTCTTTGTATGGTGAGTTGCCGTCAGGTACTTATTTTGTAAAACTTATTTATGCAGGCAAAAATTACAATTCAAATGTGAAGTCAATTAAAACAATTTACCTGAAATAAGAATAATACACGAAGCAGGGCATCCATCTGGTTTCAATATATGCAGCCGTGATCTTTCCGGAAGCCATAGGTGGTATAATTTGGAATCTTCACGGCTGCCAAAACAAACACGGCAAACCCGATTATGTAATTCTTGGACCGATACGGGTAAAAAGATGGTTCGAAGGTGAAAATAATTTTGCAGCGTGAAACCCATTATTGCTTCACGCTGCAGGAATGTTCTAGAATCAGTGATTCTGGAAGAGACCGAGAATGTTGCCATCCGGGTCGTTGATGAGTGCATACCAGCCGTAAACCGGTATAACGGTTTTTTCGCGATATACTTTTCCGCCGTTTGCTTTGACCTTGTCAAGATAGGTTTCAATATTATCAACCGTTATGTGGAATATGGTTGAACTGCCTGCCTGAATTGCATCAACCTTTCTCAAGCCGATGGTCATACCCGATCGCGTATTATACAGGGAATAGCCTCTTCCAAATGATTTAAAATCCCAGTCAAACACTTTTTGGAAAAATTCAACTTCCTTTTCCAGATTGAGAGCCGGTATTTCAACGTGACCTATTAACTGATGAGACATGGTTTCTCCATTATGATTAATTGTTTTTCAAAGATGCGCTATATAAAGCGAACGTGAATGTTTGATTTTCAAGAACTGTAATGTCATATTTAACAATTTCTGTGATCTCAGTCAACAGTGACATTTTTGCATCATCCAAATGCGAAGTGGTGAATTCTTCACCGGTTTCTTTCTGGAACGATGTACATAAGCCAACGCATATGGTTTCCAATGTCTCCTGCAACAGGTTTCTCAGCGTTTCGTCATTCGTTGCAGATGGTCGCTGAGTTCGTTCACAAAAATCCAACAAAGATTTTTTATCTGAACTTAATTTACCAAAATAATGCTTTAAATATTTCCCGGAAGGATTTTCCAAACAATGCATGGCAAAATATTCCTTCTCGTCTCTGCTTAGCGTACGGTGAAGGGAGATATCCATGAAATGGAGCTCGCCAAAAACTTTTTTCATCACTGAGGTTATTCCGTTATGTCGGATACTGAGCATATCAAAAATGAACCGTTCCTCGCCTTCACGCGGTAGCAAAATCCTGCGGATTTCCTCTTTGAAGGTTGGTGGTACAAAGGTTTTTTTAATAAACCCGTCAAAATGCAGTCCGGTTTCGCGGAGTTCGTCTGTGGATTCGCCGCAATAATAGATCTTCGAGTTTGGATTCTGTGTCATTTCCTTCATCTTGCTGAAGGCCGCTTCGATAAGAAAGACAGACATGCCCTTTCCAATGATAACAACAAGTGGCTTGAGCTCGGTGAAATTCTTTAGTCCCTCGATACTGCTTTCCACGGCGATCACTTCATAATTTTCCGGGAAATTCTGTTTAAAAAATTCAAGAAAACTCGCATCACTGTCCACCAGAAGCACTTTTATTCGCTGTGATTTATTGACGGCAGAAGGAGCAGCCAGGTTGGCTGCGCGGGCCGGATTGATTACATTATCAATAATATTACGCAACCGTTGCACCGAGGTGTAAAAATCGAGTGGTTTGAGAATATAGTCCAGAACGCCCAACTCGGCTAACCTTTTTACTTTGGTCCGGTCGTCAGAAGCGGTCAGTACAATTACCGGAAGGTTCCTGAATTTTGGATCTTCCCTGAGCGATTCCACAACTTCCACGCCGTTCATTACCGGCATCGATAAATCGATGAACACGAGGTCCGGGGGGCATTCAATAATTTTCATCAAACCAACAAGGCCGTTTTCTGCCTCACTCACCTCAGCACGAAACCGCTTTACAAGGAGATTTGAGAGGAAAAGACGTACGGATCTCTTATCGTCTATGACAAGAGCTCTTAGTTTAGGTTGAGTTTCTGCTTCAGGCAAAGACATTCGTTTCAGAAATTGAATAAAGGCTCAGGAAATGCAACTAATGGGGTTGCTTTAATTTCAAAATGGTAACTTAATGAAAAAAATGTTGACTGTGATGGGTCGGGAGATTAAATTTCGAAATTCCATTCGCCGTCAACTCAGGAAAAACTTTCTGCTGTTTGGCTGACTGTATGCATAAATATTAAGAAATTATGAATAGAATTTGCGTAAATGACGTTTTTTGACTATAATTGAAAAAAATGCTTGCATATGAATCCGGAATTGATTTAATTATTTCCATGAAATCAAAGAAAATGCACCAGATTCACCATCATTTGACACTGAGAACGTGCCGGCGGTGAATAGTACTTTTTTATTAATAGTCTGCCCCGGTTATCCGGGGTTTTTAGTTTTAAAGGTTAACACATGGAAAACACAAATAATAACAACCTGAAACTGGCAATACAAAAAAAAGGCCGGTTGACGGAAAAGTCACTCGAACTGCTGAAGCTCTGTGGCATCGACGTGGAAAACTATTCTGAACGCTTGGTTGTAAGTTCAACCACTTTCCCCATCGATATCCTTTTCCTGCGGGACGATGATATACCTGAATACGTGCAGGATGGTGTGGCTGATATCGGTATAGTTGGTGAAAACGTCATAGAAGAAAAAGCCGCGAAAATTGAATTGCTTGAGAAACTGGGATTCGGGAAATGCAAAATAATGATGGCTCACCCGCAGAATATCTCGCTTCTTACACCAAAAGACCTGATGCACAAGACTATTGCCACTTCGTATCCCCGTATTGTGAACAGGTATCTTGAGGATAATGATCTCGAAGCCAAGATCATTGAGCTCTCCGGTTCCGTTGAGATAGCTCCGGCATTGGGTGTCGCTGACGTAATTTGCGATATTGTTTCGACGGGAAACACCCTTATGATGAATAAACTGAAGAAGGGTTTCACTATATTTGAGTCTCAGGCCGTGCTCATATCCGCAAATCTTGTCGATAGAGAGCCTGAAAAGCAGGTACTTATTCAGGACCTATTGCGAAGGATAAGGTCAGTTCAGAGTGCCCGCCGGTCGAAATACCTGATGATGAATGTTCCCAAAGACGCAGTTCAGAGTATCATGGCTCTGATTCCCTCATTGCGCAGCCCGACCATTGTCCCCCTGGCGGATGAAACTCTTGTGGCAGTTCACGCTGTTATACCTTCAGACTATATTTGGAATATTGTTGATATCCTGAAAAAACAGGGTGCATCGGGCATTTTGCTATTGCCAATTGAAAATATGATACCATAAATGAGGACGTTATGAAGAGATTAGATTTCAGCCAATTAAGCATTTCAAAGCAAAAAGCTGCTTTGGAGCGTAGCGCTATCAACCTTGCCAAGGCAATCGAAGCCGCCAGAGAGATAAGTAACATAGTCCGGGTGCAGGGCATTAGTGCCGTGAAGGTCTATGCGAGGAAGTTTGATCACTTTGATAGGGATAGTATTTTTGTAACAAAGGAAGAAATAGTCGAAGCTATTGTTGAACTTCCCGAAAACCAAAAAAAGGCAATAGAAGATGCGGCAAAAACCATCCAGAAGTTTCACGAGTTGCAAAAGCCGCAATCCTATGTTGTTGAAACAAAACCGGGAGTATTGTGCGAACGTATCTTTACTCCAATCGAAAACGTTGGGCTGTACATCCCCGGTGGAACCGCTACGCTGCCCTCAACCGCGTTGATGCTTGGGATACCTGCCAAAATTGCGGGATGCAAACGTGTGGTTCTTGCAACTCCGACAGCACAAAAAGTGCCACCCGCGGTCTTGTATGCAGCCCATCTTTGTGGGATCACCGAGATATACGCAATAGGTGGTGCGCAGGCAATCAGTATGCTTGCCTATGGTGTCGATGGCGTGCCAAAAGTCGACAAGATTTTCGGTCCCGGAAATCAATTTGTCACTGCCGCAAAAATGCTTGCAAGCACTGATCCAAAAGGATGTGCATTCGATATGCCGGCCGGCCCAAGCGAAATTATGATTGTGGCTGATAAAAACGCCAACCCGGCTTTTGTAGCCGCCGATTTTCTTTCACAGGCGGAACACGGAGCTGACTCCCAATCCATATTGCTTTCAGATTCTGAAGAGTTGCTGAATGCGGTTACCGTTGAAATTGAGAAACAACTGGTTTTGCTGGAACGTCAGGAATACCTGTTGAAATCATTGGACCACTCGATGCTCATTAAGATAGCTTCACTGAGTGATGCCTTTGAAGCGGTGAATTTTTATGCTCCTGAACACCTTGTGTTGCACGTTGAGAATGCAAGAAGCTATGTGCCATTCATACATAATGCTGGATCCGTATTCCTGGGACCTTACTCGCCTGAAAGTGCAGGTGACTACGCTTCGGGTGTAAATCATGCGCTGCCAACCTCGGGTTTTGCCCGGTCGTTTGGCGGTGTGAGCGTTGAAGGCTTTATGAAAGCAATGACCATACAGGAGCTTTCGAAGGAAGGTTTGGCCGGTATAGCTGAAACCATCGGTACGCTTGCTACAATAGAACACCTCCAGGGGCACAAACGCGCTGTCGATATAAGGTTTGAGTCATGATAGCTGAACTTATCAAACCTCATATAAGAACAATTGCACCGTATCAATCGGCCCGGGATTTGTATGCAAAAGCTTCGGGAGTGTTATTGGATGCAAACGAAAACCCCATAGGCTCTGTATTGGATGATTCGTATTCCGGTTTGTCGCTTAATCGGTATCCTGATCCCAGGCAGCGGGAACTCCGCGAATCGTTGGGCAGGTATCTTTCAATCCCTGTTGAGAATCTGTTTTTTGGCGTTGGGTCCGATGAAATTATCGATCTGATGATGCGGTTGTTTTGTTCGCCGGAAAAGGACTCGGTGTTGATTGTTGAACCGACCTATGGTATGTATAAAACGGTTGCCGACATTCAGAATGTGACTGCAAATGTTTGTCTGCTCAACAAGGATTTTACTATTGACCCTGCACGGGTTCTGGGAGCTCTCTCCACAACAGACAGGATGATCTTTTTGTGCTCACCTAACAATCCTACCGGAAACCTGCTCGATAAAAATGCTATTGAGTTGATCGCCGGTACGTTTTGCGGCATCGTGGTTGTTGATGAGGCATATATCGATTTTGCCCACAACAACGCCAGCGTAACCGATCTGCTGAAGAGGTTTAACAACATCATTATCCTGAGAACTTTTTCAAAAGCATGGGGACTGGCTGCCGTGCGCTGCGGATATGCAATTGCCGATCCGGAGATCATTTCCTATTTATTCAAGATCAAAGCACCATATTCCATCAACGTTTTAACAGAGCATGCTGTTCTGACAGCGCTGAAACGGATTGCACGGAAAGATGAGTATGTGCGTGAAATTTTATCGCAACGTGAATTGCTTCGGAACAGGCTGAAAGAGTTTGATTTTATTGAAGAGATTTTTCCCACGGATGCAAACTATATTCTCATTCGATTGCAGGATGCACGAAAGATCCATAAGGCATTGATGGATGAAGGCGTTATAATCCGTGACAGGAGCTCTCAGCCGCTGCTCGAAAATTGCTTACGCATAACAGTGGGTACTGGCGCGGAAAATGAAAAATTGTTGACTGGGCTTGAACTTGTTGCTTCTCGGTATTATAAGATACATTCGTAGGTTATAGATTATGGAACACATACTGCTGCATAAAAGCTATTTTGATTTGAAGTCCGCGAAATCCAAAGGTCTCATTTCTTCGGTTTGCCTCCTTGCGGAAAGAGGGTTCGCGATTTCGGTGAAAGGAACAATTCCGGAAGCACTGCTTGAAGTGTTTCAGGCTGAGGGAATTTCCTTCGTGAAAGAAACGGGCAATCCGATAGTGATCGACGAAAAATATGCGGCCACCATGGAAGAGGCTGTAACCCTGTTCCTTGCCGGCCTGCGCACGGCAAAGCGTGAACGGAAAACCAAAGAGACCGCTATAACGGTTGAGATCGCACTCGATAAACCAGGTACTTGTGATATCTCAACCGGAATTGGCTTCTTTGATCATATGCTTGAACAGATTGCACGGCATGGAAATGTTGGCCTTGCAATCAAAGTTAAAGGTGATTTGCATATTGATGAACATCATACTGTTGAAGATACTGGAATTGCACTGGGTGAGACTATTACCGAAGCCCTGGGTTCCAAACTTGGCATCAAGCGATACGGCTTTTGCCTTCCCATGGATGATGCAAATGCACAGGTGTTTATCGATCTTGGAGGACGCACTTATTTGAATTTCAAAACAAAATTCAAACGGAACCAGGTGGGAGAATTCCCAACAGAACTGGTGGAAGAGTTTTTCCGTGGTGTTTGTTTGGGATTAAAAGCAAATATTTATATTAAGGCAAAGGGCTCGAACGACCATCACAAGATTGAGGCAATTTTCAAGGCTTTCGCAAAGGCACTCAATGAAGCCTGCCGGATTGATGAGAGAGCCAAAGGCCAGTTACCAACTACAAAGGGAACCTTATGATTGGGATAATTGACTATGGCGCCGGTAATACCGCGTCGGTATCCTATGCGCTCGAGAGATTTAATGTTCCATTCATTGTTACGGATGACAGAAAAGTTCTTGAGGATGCAGATAAAATTATTTTTCCGGGGGTAGGCGCTGCTGAAGCAGCCATGCGCAGGCTTGAAAAAATTGATATGGTGCAGTTTTTACAGGAGACGGTAAAACCTGTTCTCGGCATCTGTCTTGGTATGCAGATGTTTAGTTCATTCTCGGAGGAAGGTAACATTGCGTGCCTTGGCATCGTCCGGGAAAAGTGTCTTAAATTCCCTGAATCTGGGATAAAAGTGCCGCACATGGGTTGGAATCAGGTTTCGTTTCAAAGCGGACACGTGCTTTTCTCAGGGATTGCACCCGATGCGTATTTTTATTTTGCTCATTCCTATTACCTCCCGGTAACAGAGCATTCGATTGCCCGCTCTGCAAATGGTGTTGCATTCACTGCAGCATTGCAGCGGGAAAATTTTTATGGAGTACAGTTTCATCCGGAAAAATCCTCAGTCTCCGGATTAAAGGTACTCAGGAATTTTATTGATTTAATTTAAAAGAAAGTAGTCATGATAGTTATTCCCGCCATTGATATTTTAGATGATAGAGTCGTAAGGCTTTACAAAGGCGATTTTAATCAGGTAAAAATATATAATGAATCACCGCTCGACCAGGCCCTGCAATTTTCGGAAGCCGGGTTTAGCAGACTCCACATTGTCGATCTTTCCGGTTCCCGTGAGGGTAAAGTGAAAATTGCTCACTGGATAAAGGAGATCAAGAAAAGGACAGAGATGCTCATTGAATGCGGAGGTGGTATCCGGACTCTGCCAAACGCATTGGAATTAATCGAAGCCGGAGCCGACTACATAATTATAGGCTCGATTAGTATTACGGATCCTTCTTCATATAAAAAAATATTGATGCGTGTGGGTGCCGACAAAATAATTATTGCCTCCGATGTACTTAACGGGAAAATCGCGATCAAGGGCTGGGAGGAAACATCCGAAATCACTTTGGATGAGCATATTCAGGAACATGCCCCAATGGGAATATCCCAATTCCTCTGCACGGACATTTCCAAAGACGGATCGCTGCTGGGAACAAATTGGGAACTGTATCAAACACTTCGGAAAACGTATCCTGACCTGAAATTTATTGCTTCGGGCGGCGTGAAGGATGTATCGGACCTGGAAAAGCTGGCCAAGGACAAGCTTTATGCTGCTATTGTTGGCAAAGCCTGGTATGAACGGAAAATAACTGTGGAAGAAATGCTGCAATATGATAGCTAAGAGAATTATTCCCTGTCTTGATGTGAAGGACGGTAGGGTAGTTAAAGGCACTAACTTCGTCAATCTGAAGGATGCCGGTGATGCAATTGCCCTGGCGGGAAGGTATTCAGACGAAGGTGCCGATGAATTGGTGTTTCTTGATATCACCGCATCACATGAACGGCGTAAAACATTTGTTGAATTCGTTCGGGATACCGCCAGGGCAGTGTCCATACCGTTTACAGTGGGCGGAGGGATCTCTGAAGTCCGCGACATTGAATTATTACTCAAAGCCGGGGCCGATAAAGTCTCTCTCAATACTTCAATAGTAAAAAATCCGGAATTGATAACTGAAGCCGCGAAACAATTTGGCAGTCAGGCAATTGTTGCCGCCATTGACGTCAATAAAACCGCGAATGGTTATGTCGTTTATATAAAGGGTGGCAGGGAAGCCACCGGGCTTGAAGGAATTTCATGGTGCCGCCGGGTTGAGGAACTTGGTGCCGGAGAAATTCTATTAACGGCAATGCATTGTGACGGCACACGTGCCGGATATGACGTAACCATGTTGCATGAGATTCAGCAGTTCCTCCATATACCGGTAGTTGCATCTGGTGGTGCAGGTAACATGGAACACTTTCTCGATGCATTTACGTGGGGACAGGCTGATGCCTGTCTGGCAGCCGGACTGTTTCACTATGGTGAAATGTCCATTTGGGATCTGAAGGAATATTTGGATAAGAACGGAATCCCGGTACGGCTTTAGCCGTTTCAAAGAATTAATACACAGAGAAAGTATATGATTGATATTGCAAGTTTACGTTTTGATAAATTGAATGGCCTCATCCCCGCCGTGGTTGTTAGCGAAGCAACAAACCAGGTGCTTATGGTCGGGTTTATGAATGAGCAGGCACTCGAAAAAACGATGGATACAAAACTGGTCACCTTCTTCAGCAGGTCAAGAAATTGTTTATGGACCAAAGGCGAAACGTCGGGTAATTTTCTTGATGTTGTGTCGCTCTGGCAGGACTGTGATGATGATACACTGCTCATCCGGGCCAATCCCAGGGGACCTGTGTGTCACACAGGTGAACCGACTTGCTTTAATGATCCCAACAACTCCAACGTACAGTTTTTACAGACGCTTTATAAGGTGATACTTCAGCGCAAGGCAGACAAACCCGAAGGATCATACACCGCAAAACTGTTTGAACGGGGCGCCGACCGCATCATTCAAAAAGTAGGGGAGGAAGCCATTGAAGTTGTTATTGCTGCCAAGAACCGTGACCATCATGAACTTAAAAACGAAGCATCTGATCTGTTGTTCCATCTTCTGGTGCTTTTTGCAGAGCAGGGGATTGAGTTGCAGGATGTTATTGCTACCCTACAGGCACGGCATAAGTGATTTACCGCGATTATGCAGAAACTCTGTTTCTAATGCATAATCGCGGCTGAATAGAAAACCTTTTTCATCAACTTCGGCAAATCACATATCTCAGATATATCTGATCCTGGAGCTTATTTCAAATTTTCAAGAGCCTCTGCCGTTGCTTTCAATAATGCTTCCGGCCCTACCGGCAATCCAGTTGCTGTCTTCATCCAAAGATCCGGGGCTATTCTGCCCTGTATGGCAACTCTTTCAAATTCAGGACCAATGTGTCCAGTTTTTTTCATCTGCTCTTCAATTTGAAAAGCAATGGTGTGCCCGAGCGGATAGTCTGGCAAATAGAGGAACGAATGGATCATGTGAGAATAAATCCCCAACAGCGTAACATCTTTTGTGCCCAGAACAGGAGCATAGTACTTGTTCCACATATCTTTTGCTATCGAAATGGTTGCCTCTTTCAGTTGAGTTGGTGTGGCAGAAGGATTATCGTACATCCAATGCCAAACTGCCATGTCGACCAGTGCAACACCTGCAATCTCGAATGTCATCCAATAATCGTTGATGGTTTTCATGGCATTTGTTTTGCCGTCTGCAGAGGAAAGTCCCAAAAGTTCAAGATCGTGTGCCTGAAAGACAAATGCGAGAGCCTCCGTGAATGCAGTATTGGGAACGCCCTGCAACAACGTGTGATCTATTGAATTGAGCGAGAAGGTTTGCTCAACATTGTGACCCATTTCGTGCACGGCAATATTAAATCCTTTGTAATCCATCCCGTCCTTACCAACGCGGGTGCGCAGTCTGGTCTTGGCCTCCCGCATGCCCGCGCCCATGGCGTGGCCCGATCCACGGGCCGGATCAACCATTATATTCTCTGCCAGGAATGCTGCTTTTTCTTTGGTGAAACCAAGACCGGTCAGCAGATTTGGTATGTCTTTTTTGTAAGCATCCGGAGTCGGGTATCTCTTTTTTACCAGTTCATCAAGTTGTGCTTCTGAATAAGCGCTTCGGGGAACCAGTCCGTTATACCATATATCATAGGGCTGAAGTTCTCTTCCAAGTCGTTGTTTAATCAGTTGAGCAACTTGTTTTGCCAGAGGTGACGACAATACATCCTCGAAGATTTTTTTTACGCGCTCTTCGGGAATTTCACGATCTTCATTGAATCTTCGCAAAATATGTGTTGGTGCAGTGGGGGAGTAGGGATCAATTTGCTTTGAAGCAAGAAACGTGTTTAGCAGAACCTGATATCGTGTATCCGGTTCAGGTGACTTGATCTTATTATTATCAGCTACAGCGCTGAATGCCGGGTCGGTTTCACTGGCAAGTTTGATGTCATTGGTGAAAGGATTCCATTCATAGTTTGGGTTGTTGATCACTGCCTGGGGAATGGTTTGATCAACGATGCGTTCCATGACTTTGACAATGATCTGCTGTTTGAGCAGGCCGTCTTTTTTATCGCTGTAATCAGCCTTGATCTCGTCGCGCAAATTCCAATGCGAGAGCAACCGCAGACCCTTGGGGAATGGCTTTTCTCCTTTTGGTCCGGTCACCAGGTGCATGTAGATATTGTATTCTGCGATATACTGTTCTGCTTCAGCAACTGACTTCGAGACTGCCTGCAAAACGCTGGCGGGTATACGTTTCGAAAACCTTTCGGCCAACCGTACTTCAGCCCATTCTCTGCGCGACCATTTATCACCTTCAGTCAGCTTTGCATCCAGGGATTTTAAAGGGAAATTGAGCAGAACAATGAAAGCCAGTTTGTTGCTGAAAAAATCATCCGAAACATGCGCTCCCGCGCTGTAACCGGCAAAGATTTCGTCAAATGGATAGATGGTGCCAATATCCAAATCGGATTGTACCCGGAATTCGCGACCGATTTCCTGCATGTGTCCGTCGAGCTTTTCAAGAAGATATTCGAACCGTGTAAACATCGCATCACGAACTACCGGTTCGCCTGCGAAATTATCTTTCACAAATGACTCAAATTCTTTTTGGCTGCCATCAGCTTCGGTCCAAAAACCGGCTACTTGTTGCAATCCGGTGTTTATGGCTTCCGCCTGTTTATCACCATATTGTTTTATGAGTTGTTGTTTCAATACGGCTAATGATCCATTCATCCATTTGGGTTGCATGGTCTGTCCAATCATTTCAAAGGAAAAAAATACTACCAGCACTAACAGCAGGTGTTTCATAGGAAAGCTCCATTGATAAAATCATGAATATTGTCCGGAAAATACGAATAATCTGTAAATTCTGCCTCTGCCGCCATATTCTACCGGATACTGCTTATAGTCAAAATCTGGTAAGAGCAAAAACAATAAGAGGGATAAAAACATTCATTGGATTAAAAACTGACAGTTCCGACGATTTGAAGGTAAAGCATCGGGAATTTTTTTATGATTTCTGTTACAGCAGTTCAATACCCAATTCCGGAGATAAAGCGATGTAAATGCCTGTAAAATTGATCAGGCGATTCCGTCAAAAATATATTTCGTCGACAACTATTTGAGATCATCGATAAAATTCTTCGTTCGTTGAAATCAAGTTAACCATTTATGACCTTTTTCGATAATTTGACAGAGTTACGTTTAGTGTGTCTGTCTCTATTCATTGAAGCATCAATATTTTTCAAAAGCAAAAGGATCGGATTATGCAGTGGTATGCAAGTCTCAATATTAAGAAAAAACTGTTACTCAATTTCAGTTTCATTATTTTCTTCAGCATTGTCTTAAGCTATATATCGTTCAGCGGCCTGCAGAAAATGAACGATAATACAAGGTTTTTATATAATAATAATACCCTTGGCATTGCCTATATTTCCCGCATTGCTACTGCCTTTCAAGAATCCCGGGTAGCTATTCGAAAGATGTATGAGGCTGCATTGCGCCAGCATATGAATGGCAACGATATAACGGGCGAACTGGATGCGGAACTTACCACCTTAAAATCCCTTAATAAGACAATTGCCGAGAATTTGAAAAAATATGAATCTACCTTTAATGATGCTACGGACAGGGAAGATCATAAAGTCCTCTCCGCATGTATTGAGGAATACGAATCTAATTTCAGTCAGTTTAAGAAATTGCTTGACAGCCAAAATCTCCCTGAGACAGAGCGGTTTCAGAACACTACGTTGATTCCCATGGCGGGGAAAGTAAAAACCCAGATTGAGAAAATGGTTGTAAGCAACGAGGACGCGGCCACAAAAACCGATGAAGCTAATATTGCAATCTATGACTCGGCAAAAACAACAATTTTCATTCTCCTGGTGTTATGCGCACTGATCGGATATCTGGCTGCACGTTCCATATCTAACTATATCTCAAAAGGAATTGATCAAATTGTTGACCGAATGAACAGTTTGGAAAATGTTTGTATTAATAATCTGGCGAATGGCAGTAAACAACTATCCGAAGGTGATCTTAACATTAATATTGTCACAGGGACAAAGCCTCTTGATGTCAAATCGCAGGATGAACTGGGTATTTTAGCTGCCAGTATTAATAAAATTATTCAAAAAACGCAAAACACGGTTGCTTTTGTAGGGCAGGCTGTCGATAATATTAAGAAGACCATTGGAGAATCCCAAAATCTGGTGGATGCCGCACGCCGGGGCGACTTGAAAAGTCGTGGAAATGCCACAGCATTTCAGGGCAGCTATCGTAAACTTGTTGAGGGGCTCAATGAAACACTCAATGCCGTCGAAACCCCTCTTGATGAAGCAGGACTTGTGCTTGCTGAGCTGGCTAAAGGTGATCTGACCAGGCAAATGCATGGAAGTTATAATGGCGCATTTCAGGAAATAAAGGATAATATAAATACGGTCTGCACTTCACTTAATTCCGCTCTTCTGAGCGTGAGTGAAGTTGTGGCAGCAACTGCAAGTGCGAGCAGCGAAATATCATCGAGCACTGAGCAATTGGCAGCGGGTGCACAGGAACAGAGTGCACAATCCTCCGAGATCGCTGCTGCTGTTGAAGAAATGACTAAAACCATCATGGAGTCTACACGGAATGCAAGCATCGCCGCGGAACAGTCAAAGCGTGCAAGTGAAAGCACAAAAAATGGCACTGCAAAGATCGAAGAAACAAAACGGGGCATGAACCGAATTGTCAGTTCCACTAAGGAAACCGGTAGAATTATTGCTTCACTTGCTCTCAAAACAGATCAGATTGGCGAGATCACACAGGTTATTGATGATATTGCCGATCAGACTAATCTGCTTGCACTGAATGCTGCCATTGAGGCAGCGCGGGCAGGGGAACAGGGTCGTGGATTTGCTGTAGTTGCCGACGAAGTGAGGAAGTTGGCCGAGCGTACAACCAAAGCAACCAAGGAAATTGCCGACACCATTAAAACGGTGCAGCGTGAAGCCAAAGAGGCTGATCGTTCTATGGAGGATGCCGATGAGGCGGTAAATTCCGGAATGTCTTTAACTGAAGAAGTTGCAAAAGCACTTTCTGAAATTCTCCAAATTAACGTTACGGTTGCCGACATCGTAAATCAGGTCGCCGCAACAAGCGAAGAGCAATCAGCAACCGCTGAACAAATCAGCAAAAATATTGAGAGTATCAGCAGTGTGACGCATGAGTCTGCTGCAGGCACGTCACAAATTGCACATGCTGCTGAGGACTTGAACCGCTTGACCGACAATCTCGAAACTCTCATTGGACGCTTTCAGTTACAGACAAGTGAACGTTCTGCTATGCAGTTGAGTCATAAAAGCACTTTCGCAAAAAACAGAAAAGAACTTAGATAATAGAGAGGAGATCGTATGGCTGAAATGAACAATAATAAGAATGATTCCCATGAAATACTGCAATTGGTGAGCTTTAACATTGGAGTAGAAGAATTTGGGGTTGATATCCTGAAAGTTCAGGAGATCAATAAAATGACACTTATTACTAAGGTGCCTAATTCCCCGGAGTTTATACAGGGTATTATTAATCTCCGTGGACGTGTTATTCCGGTTATTGACCTGCGTACCCGGTTGGGAATGGAAAAGACTGAGGTTACGAAAGATACCAGGATTATCATTGTAGAAGTGAACGGGAAAACGGTTGGATTTATTGTTGACGGCGTTAAAGAGGTGTTGCGTATTCCTGCAAGCATAACCGAACCGCCACCACCGCTGGCAACGTCGATAAAATCCGAATATATCACAAGCGTTGGAAAGCTGGACGACAGATTACTTATTCTGCTTGATTTGGATAAGGTCCTGGCCGACGAAGAAAAGCTTGCGCTTGATGTAGCGTAGTGAATCACCGGCGGCATCTTTACAGATGGCCGCCAGTGACTATTAACGTTATGTCTAAAGGATTCAGGAGCGACGTTATAGAATGGGTTGAATCTCCTATACTGGAATGAGCCCTGTTTGCAGAGTTACCCTATTATTTTTACATCCATTCGCACGTAAAATAGAATTCCTGATTGTTAATTGCTGATTAGTTTATGACGCAGGCAAAGCATCAGGAATTCCTTTCTTTAATGAAAATCGGGAGTTTATAACCCCTCACAGGTTCATCTGAAATTTGGGTGGCAAGGCAATTTAGCTTATGATGGAAATAGTTAACCAGACTCAATTATTTAACTAATATTCCTAATCTTTCAACGCCTTTGTTTTCATTATTTCACTTGGGGTTGGTATAACTAAAAAAGTGCCCTGACAAGGGCACAATTTGAATAACCGCGGGGGAACCCCGCGGAGAATGGATCACTCAAATCTTACGTCCCCGAAGGCGGGCGAACCCAATGCAACCTGGGAAAATAAATCGATTAGCACCCATCACCGGTTGTTAATTTGCCACTCAAATTTCATTTGCACCCCTCACCACCCCAGTTAATCCGGCTTTTCCCATAGACAAAATATTTCTCTTGACATGGGTTATTAAATTCAGTAAGTTGCTTTAAAAAATAAAGTACTTTGTCCATATGAAAGAAAATGAAGTTTTAGATGAACTCGCATTCATCAAAAAGGTGATAGAAGATAGCCGCCGCTCCTTTACGGATAATGGCATGGGTTACATTGTCTGGGGAGTGCTTGTATTCCTTGGACTGATAAGCGATTATATTTTGATCATGCTTGATGTTCGTGTACATTCATTGTATAACTGGGCAGTGTTAATCACCCTTGGTTGGATATGGTCTTTTATTTATTACCGGGGAAAACATATGAGAGATCACACAAGGTCGTTTGCTGCAAAAATATTGGGAAATATCTGGTTTGCTGCCGGTGTGGCTATGACGATTATAGGATTCGGCGGCACTTTCTCAGGGGCGCTTTCCGGGATTCATGTAAGTGCGATGCTGTCGGTCATTCTCGGTATGGGGTATTTATTAACGGGCGCAGTTAACAATTATGCATTGATGAAATATATTGCATTTGGCTGGTGGATAGGGGCGCTCTATATGATGTTTTTCCCCGGAATACATACAATATTGATCATGGCCCTGATGATGCTGTTTTTCCAAATAATACCTGGTATCGGCATATACAACAAATTTAAAAAACAGCTTCAGAAGTGATCCATGTCAGAATTTGATTATCAGGAAATCGATGAAGTTATTCATTCGCGCATAAGGCTTGCAATTCTTTCGGTACTTTTATCCGTTGAGGAAGCAGAATTCAATTTCCTTAAAGAAAAAGTAAACGCTACAGACGGAAATCTGAGCATCCACCTGAAGAAACTGGAGGAGGTTGGTTATATTTCCGTCAAAAAAGAGTTTGTCGACAGAAAACCTCATTCGCTGTATCAGATGACCGCAGTTGGACATGCGGCCTTCGCAGCTTATATCCAAAAACTTGAGTCACTTTTGAAAAAATGATATTTTTTTGCTAATTCACTTTATAATTTAAAGTACTTTAAAATAACTGAAAGGACCATCCTTATGAAAACACGGCTTCACCTTGTTCTTGTTATCGCGCTTCTCTGCGCTGTTTCCTCCGCTCAATTATTTGCTGCTGCAAAAGGAGAGACTGACATATACGCAAGTATTAAATCGGCATTGGCAATTTACAATTTTGATTCACTTCGGGCTGTCAGAGATAACCTGATTAGAAACTATGAGCTGGATAAATCGAATGCAACATCGCTCTATTATATCACCTACAGCGAATACAAACTTCTTGAGATGTGCTTGCGTAACGATACAGCAGGCAGATTTGCGGCAATCAAAGAAAGCGCTGAAAAACATTCCGCTCTTTTAATAAATTCGAAAGGATTTGCGTCCGAAGGTAAAACGGTATTAGCGGGGATATATATGATGCGGATTGCACATAACTGGTCGGAGGCAATCACCCTAACACCGGTTTTCTATACGACACTGGCAGAAGCTGAAAAACTAAATGCTAAGAATCCACGCATCTTTCTCATGAGGGGAATGATGAAGTTCAATACACCGGAAATGTTCGGCGGCAGCAAGGAAGAAGCATTGACAAATTTCCTTAAAGCCATTTCGCTCTTTGAAAGCGATGCAGATAGCAGTGTGTTTAATCCGGGATGGGGATATCTGGAGACGTTAGCATGGTGCGGACAAGTTTATGCAAAGCTTGACAATCCGGAAACAGCAAGATTTTATTATAACAAAGCTCTTGCCTTTGACCCGGAGAACAGGTGGGTGAAGTATGTGTTACTCCCTGCATTGGATAAAAAATAAAGATTTAGGAGGATCTTATATGACAATTGCATTTGTAAGGTTGGTTTTCCTCCTCTCCATTATTATACTGCAAAGCACTCAGTATGGACAGGGCAAACCGTTAGTGCGAGGAACCGTGACGGATGCTGCAGATGCACCATTGCCGTTGGTAACCGTCTTTATTAAAAACAGCGGCGAAGGGACAATTGCCAATGAAAAAGGGGAGTATAAGTTGCTGACCAAACAGACCGGGACGGTAACTGTGGTGTTCAGTCTTGTGGGCTATAAGCAGGAAGAACACTCAATCACGCTTTCAAAACAAACCGAATCGGTGCTGAACGTGAATATGCGGGAATCGGTTTTGCTTATGAAGGCAGCCGTAATAACCGCCAGTTCATTTGCCTCCGTGAAAGAGAAGGGGATGGTTTTGAACAAAACAGATGTACTGATGACACCGGGGGGTGCCGCCGATGTGTTCCAATCGTTGAAAACATTACCGGGGTTGACACAGGTTTCAGAGAGTGCTGAGCTTTATGTGCGTGGTGGGGAACCAATTGAAACTATCACTATCATCGATGGTGCAGTAATGTATCACCCATTTACCCTCGAGTCCAGTTATGGCGGGCTGTTTTCAAACGTGAAAACAAATTTTGTTAAAGCACTGTTCTTTTCCAGCGGCGGATTTTCTGCGAAATATGGGAATGCACTTTCAGGGGTGTTGGATATTGAAACCAAGGGGGTTCCCTCTGGCAGCAGTTACATAGCCGGGTTGTCTATGGCGAACGGGTCACTCTCAGCTGAAATTCCTGTGCTTATGAAAAGTGCTGCGCTGATGTTCGAATATGACAGGAGTTTCACCGGGCCCATTTTTTGGTTAAATGGGGGGCAGGACCGCTTTACGGCCGCTCCCTATTCAGGTAACTTCACGTCGTCCTTTGTTATGAATTATTCAAAAACCGGAAAGATCAAAATACTTGGAATTACTGCGAGCGATGACGAAGGCGTGCTTGTGGACAGGGCGGAATATTCGGGAGAGTTTAATGGCCTCTCAAAGAATAAATATATTAATACCAATTGGAGCGATGTATTCTTTGGAAACCTCATCATAAAAAGTTCATTGTCATACAATGATTACTCCAACACCTGGAAACTGGGACTTTTGGACCTGACCAAGGACGACCGGACTTATACCTGGCGAAATGATGTTGATAAGACCCTGACGTCTTCCAGCAGGCTGTTGGCGGGGTTCGAATTCGAAGATCGTAAAGTGAACTATACAGGAGTAATTCCGGATGACGACTATAATATAAATCCAACCGGGAACAAAAAGTTTCTGGATGCAACTTTTATTGGGAACAGATTTGGAGTGTATTCCGAACTGGAATGCGCGAACACGCTGGGATTTGAAGGATTATCATTAACTGCCGGGCTTCGCTATGACCGGGTTTCAAACATTAATTCCTCTTGGTTTAACCCGCGTTTGAATCTCGGTTATAAACTGAATGAATCTTCAACTCTCTTATTTGCGACCGGAATTTTCAACCAGGTTAACGATCCGCGATTATATGCTCCTCTCGACGGCAATCCGTCATTAAAACCAATGAAGGCAGTACATTATATCGCAGCTTACAATTATAATCAGGATGGTCAGAATTCTCTGCGTATTGAGCTGTACCGGAAAAATTATTCCAGTCTTCCCTTGGAAGATGCGGTCAGTAATTATTCCAACGCCGGATATGGCTATGCGCAGGGTATTGATTTTATTTATAAGGGAAGTCTTGAGTGCGGATTGAACGGGTGGGTGTCGTATGGCTACATAAACAGTAAACGGTATTGGATGGACTTTTCAAAAGAGACGTCCTCCTCAACGGATATAACGCATAACCTGACTTTTATTGTAAAATATCCTCTGTCCGATAATCTTCAAATCGGAACAAATATTAAATATGCAACAGGAAAACCCTTTACGCCTGTCATCGGTTCGACCTATAATTCTGTTTATCATTTCTACGAGCCCACCAATGGCGGGACAAATTCAGAACGGTATCCGGCTTACCGGAGAATTGACGTGCGGTTAACGTATTTCACAAGCATATTTGAAAATTTCCGATTGATTGTATTTGCCGAAGGGCTAAACATTTTCAATCTGAATAATATTTTCGGGTATTCATATTCTCCCGACTATTCAATGCGTCAGAATATTAAAAGTTATTTCGGACAAAGAATGCTGGTAATGGGTGTCAACCTGATGTATTAGTGACAGATTGTTGAAAGTTATAACATGGAAAAAGAATAGGGGAGATAATTCTGAGAGTTTGAGTCTGCATCAAAAAAACAAAAAAGGTACGCGCCCCGCGGGTCGCAAAGGCGTCAACTTAACAAAGTTATTTTCACATGTTTGATTTGTATTCCACGCCTCAGGCTCTTAATCCTGAGAATGTTTTGCGCGCTAAGGATGTCATCCATGTTGAATTGTTGCTTCAGATGCCCAGGCAAGGGCGAAATAGTTATGCCGGCAGCATGGCTTCGCCGTAGAAAAGATAAAAAAGCTAAAGCTCCAATCGGAGCGACATATTTGTAGCCAGGGGCGTCAGCCCCTGGTTGATATATCCACCAAATCTCATGAGCCCCGATAGGAGCGGTATAAATGGCTATGGAGTGAATTTCGAAACAGGAAAATGAGCAAAAGATCAGCATTTGATCCGATACCATTCCCTTGGGCGCATATTTGTCTTCATATATAACTGTTAAGTTGACGCCTATGCGCGGAACGGGATCCCAAAGGGAGCTGACACGTAATTGAACAGATTCCCACGAATAGAAATTTAAATTTGACTTTGGAGTCAACTTCATGCATAATTGCGAACCCTGTCCCATCAGACCCATCACCTGAATCAATGGGTTTGAATACTGTCATCTTCCTGCTCATCGGGCCATCGCCCGTAGTCAGGATAACAAGAGAAGTCCCATTTTTGACACAACTTCTATAAGAAGAGACTCTTCCCCAATTGCATGTATGTAATATGTTCAATCAGCGAAATCATAAAAATCAGTTTAATCAATAGTCCTATTTGAGCAATGTCATTTTCCGCTCTGCATAGAAAAGTTGTTCATTATTTGTGCCGCTTATCTTTAAGCGGAGCAGGTATATCCCGCTCGCAAAGTCAGCGCCATTAAATTTTACAGAATGAGAGCCGGCCTCTTGAAAAGCATTTACCATGATGAACAACTCTTTACCCAGGATGTCGAAAATACTCAACTTGACGTATCCTCGATCCGCCAATTGATAGGTGATTGTTGTAGCCGGGTTAAAGGGATTCGGATAATTAGGCGAAAGGACAAAAGATGCCGGTTTTGCTATTTCTGATTCGATGATAGGACTGTAGCTGAATGTCCCGTCATTATCAACCATTTTAAGCCGATAGCTGTACATTCCGGCAGCAAGGTTACAATCTTCCCAGCTATATATCCTGGGTGAATTACTATATGAGCCGGCGGGTATTCTGGCAAGTTCCAACCATTCTTTATTCTCTATGGCCCTATTTCTCTCAACAATAAAATGTGAACTGTTAATTTCCGTTACTGTCACCCAGGTAAGCTTAATATTTCGGTCAACAGGCTGCGCAGTGAATGAAGATATCTCAACCGGGAGTGGGTTTTCCATACTTAGGACAGTCCAATCTGAAAAGTGAGTTGTAAATACTGACACCTGATGCGCTGAGGCATTCTGTATTGTGCCCACGGTATCCCAGGTACCCTCAAGCATTCTGTACACTCTAACTGTGGAAAGGTTTTTCCCGTTGTCATCGTCCGCAACCCATGCCAGCGTAAGTGTTCTTCCGGAAATCGGAGCATTTACCGATGAAATTGTCCACTTGCGATCAATACTTGTTTTACCGTTCACTGTAGCTCTTCCTGCAGGGCCTGAGATCCGAGTTATTGTCACTACACCCAAGTCATCCTGACCTGAATTCAATGAAACTCCGATGTTACCAAAGGAATTGCCAGAATCTGCTCCAAGGGCTCTTGAGACTGTCAGATTCCCAACAATATAGCTCCCGGTTGTTTCACCACTTACTGTGCCTGAGCTGCCTGGGGAAACCGTGCTTGTTTCACCGGTGATGAGATTTCCTGTTTTTAGACAGAGTATTTGATTTACCGTTAGATTATTTTGTAGTGCCACTCCATATGAGTTATTAACGGTTAGATTGTCCAAATTTGTCACCCCTGATATTTGCTGTCGAACTGAGGAGCCGTTGCATTCAATGGTCCGGTTGTTACAGGTGAGCACACCGCCATTCTGAATCAGGTCACCACCAATATAGAGATCACCTGAAACTGCATTCAATTCAAGTGCACCGGATGTAATGGTCAACGACCCTGGACAATATCTATCCGTGTTGGGCATATGAAGTGAAGTGTTGTTTTGAATGATTATTTGTTTGGGCACTCCTGCCCCAACTGCACTCCCTGCACCCCACTCGTTGCCAAGGTTCAGCGTGGTGCCTGAGTTATAAATCAGACAAGCATCCCCTGTGTAAATGGGACTGCCGGAGAGAGAACCGCCGGAATTCAGGTAAAGTGTTCCGCCGAATGTAAGATTCCCTGTATTGCTAATTGGTGCATTGCAATTAATAATACCTGCGAAGTTTCTTGCATCGGTAAAGCTGATTCCGCCTGCACCCGCTATCATAACATTGTTAGGACCGTCCGTGCCCGATGGCCAGAACGTATCTCCTGAGTTTACCGGATACTGTCCGGAACTGTTGTTGAACCGAAGAGTTCCCGAAGTAGAATAGGTTAAATTGTTACCGGTTATTGAACCATTCTGATCGATACTAAAGGTTCCGCTGATTAAACTTGATCCGCCAATTGTCTGGGCAAAGCCCCCTGTAGTCAGGTGCGCATTTTCATCGATCACTAAATTCGTTCCGGCTGCAAGATTTGTACTTTGACTAAATGTGACGGAAGCCTGGATGTTGCTTATTCTTAGCACTGCTCCGTTCTCCAAAGTTGCCGGAAGACCGTTTCCTGTTACCTGGGCAACTGTGCCGCTGTATATATAATTGCCTGAAGGACTGTAGGTTCGAACACCGGTGATCTGTATGTTGCCATTGGCGCCGGATGATGTGATCCCCTGTGAAGAACCTATTTTGATTGTGCCACCGGAAGAAAGAGTGAAGGTTGCACTTCCTGAAGATGCAAGTTTTCCCGTTCCTGCATCAAGTACTCCTCCAGAATTTATTTTGAAACTTCCTGTTGCAATCGTTAATGTATTGCTCTCCAAAGCCAGTGTGCATCCGGCAGCAATAGTAACGTTGACTCCCTGCTTAACACCGCTTGCAGTAGTAACAAAATGCTGAGTCCCGCTTCCAATGAACAATATGGTGCCTACAGACCCTGTTGTTGTAAGCGCCGCGGAATTTGAAATTGTAAGGTCTCCGGTGATATTCACATTTGTTGTTCCGCTAAACCCAAGGTCAAAGGTACCCCCGTTGAGTGAACAATTCCCGTTGATGTTCATTGTATAGGTGCCGGTTGCTGTAGCCCCTTCTACAAAACTGAAGTAGCCGCCGGTAACGGTAAGGCCACCCACTGAGATCGTTGCATCTGAGGAGTTTTTTGCAAAAGGATAAAGCCTGGCATTTGAATTTCCACCAAGAGATTTGATTGTTAAAGTACCCATTACGGTATTAAGCGAACCATTCTGAAACCAGAGAATGCTGGTGGTCCAACCGGTAACATTTATGGTAATGTTGCCATAGGTAATGGTTGGAAGTGCATTGGGTTGGATGGCAAGTGTGGTTGCCCATCTGTTTATTATGATATTACTCTGCCCTGCAAAAAATCTCGCGCTGGAACCGGGAATGTCTGAGGCTAGACCATTTTGTGAACAGCTCCAAAAACTATGATTATAGGTGCCGCTATCATCCACCTGGAATGTTGCGGTCGAGACGAGGTAAGTAGCAGTTAGGGTTCCACCGCTTTCTATCTGAATTTTATTACCGCCTCCTGAAACAGTCCAACTGTTCCCGGTTGTCATGATGTGTCCTGTCTGGATAACAAAGATATCACCCGAGGTAAAATTCGCCGGGGAGGCGCCTCCGCCTGTTCTTTGCGAGTTCCAATAAACTGTTGTTAACACGTTGCCGCTGTTTTGAGAATAATAAGTGGATGTTGCCTGAACAAGGGGTATACAACAGATTGATGAAAAAAACAAAAGGTATATTCTTTTCATTGACCAAATCCTCATCCTGATTATTGTAGAATATTTTCACAACAAGAGATTTATTGTCATGTTTAGCCCGGCTTCAGTTGAGCAACAGCAAGAATATAGCCTAGTGTTGAAGCATGCTGCTGGTTATTGGTATTTTACGGGTTATGGAAAGAAAACAATGAGGTCGCACTGACTGGTATGCTGTTTCCAAGGTGTCTGCTTTCGAAAATTGACTCTATAAAGGCTACGGAAGGAAACATACGTGAATTCAGAAGGAGTTCAGAAGAAATTTCACACTATCACAATTGCAGTTGTTCCCGGCCGGCTCTGCCAAAATCAATAAGCATTGAATATTACATAACAACAAATGAAATGTTCAACAGCGCTACCAAGCAAAATTTATTCTATACTCTAAACCTAAAATTTCTTTGCGTTAAATGCAAAAAGTTCTTGACCTGTTTTTGCTTACTTTTCGCTTGAGCACTGAGTCCGTATCAGAGATGATTAGCTGATATTCCGGAGTGGCTGATTGTCAGGATAAACCTGTTGAAATAGAGGAATACAACGAAGAATCCAATATTAAGGTGAAGAGATTACTCCACTCTTGCAGGAATACCGTTTATGACCAGAAATGCAACAGTTTCAGGAATTACCCTGGTCTGAGAGTCCGTTATAAACCAAACTGGCTATCCCTTGAATCACTTGGGACAGTTTGGACAATTCAACGTTATTGCATCCTCTGGTCATAATGGTCAACAAATAAGGCTTGTCCTTAATATATACAAGTGCTGATTCATGTAATTCTCTGTTGATGTTTGTTCCGGATTCACCAAATTTATGGGCAATTAAAAGGTTTGACACTGGGATACCACTTTGGATGCCACTGGAAAAATCCGATTTCGTAAGAAGATTGACCGCATATTCTGAGTTTTTAATGTTGAGATAGGATGCATTGAACAATACCTCCATGAAGACAGAATATCCTTGAGCTGATATAGGGTAGGTCGAGCTCTTCCAGTCCGGTGCTGTTAGCCCAAGATCTGTAAACACTTTTTGAAACATGGGAACATCGATATTCTGATTCAGAATAAATGTGGCATTATTGTCGGAGTACTCAATCATGTATTCCAATAATTGCTTTATGGTGTAGCTCTTCCCAAGTTCTATTCCCTTGGTGACAATGTGTGCAGTTTTGTCGGAAGTGAAATTCTGATTAAAGGTGAGTGTCTTATTAAGAATCCCGGGATGTTCCTCTTCCATACGTAAATAAGTTATCAGTTCAGGAACCTTTAACAAAGATCCGGGAGCATAGTGTTCTTCGTCATTAACACCAATCCAACCGGATTGATCGAAATCACGCAAATAAACAGAGGCAGCATTCAACACGCCTTGGCTTTTAAAGCCGTCGATATAATCGGTAATTGACCTTTTAATGTGAGTATAGTTCTCGTTTTCGTTCAAGGGCTTAGCGGTGAGCAGTGGCTTAATAAATTTGTACCCCGCAAGTCTCTTAACTTTATATTGACTTTGTGCATAACTGAGGGAATCTTCTCCGTCCGTTTTACTTGATGGCTGGGAATAGATCATTTTGGTTATTAAAAAAGTGAGAGTACTGCCCAAGAGAACAGTAATCAGGAGAAGGTAGAGCGGAGCTTTTCTTTTTAACATACGTAACAAACAAATTAAGGTGAACAAAACACAGATCAAAAGAATGACTGACAGATGTACTGGATGAGTCCATAAAAATGATACTTTCCCAGTGCTGCTTCAGGCAAAATAGTGACAGAATAAGTAACCTCATTGCAAATGAGGTTAGGCATCTCAAACAAATAACCGGCTCATATATGTGCAGATCAGTAAAAATCCATAGTTATTCAGGTATAGCCAGCAGTCATTTGCGGAGGACTAATTAAATTTTAGCTAAAAGCCACAGAGAGGTTTTGGCAGGATGTAGTTTATGAGTAGTCAAAATCGTCACACATCAAACCTTGTCGCTAACTGTTTCAAATCAGTTTCCGGGTATTCCAGTCGTATCAGTCATATAAAATTCAGTGGGACAAAATACGGAAAGAAAACAATTAATCTGACGAAATAATGGAAAAATTAAGGTAGAAAATGCATATCTGTGCTGTAATGTGCGCCAGATCGCATTTATGTTTAATTCTATAGTACAAAAAATGACCCGGCAAAGCTGGATGCCGCTGCTTTGGTAGTGTTAAAGACCTTTTTCTTCTTAAAATCAATTACCTGAGAACTCGTTTTAACGATTCGGGTAAGCCCGAATTGGCTGAATACTCATCAGCCGGGATCTCTTTCGCATAACCGAATGCAAGAGGTAGAATACCTGACCAGTGTTCCAAATCCGCATCAGCTTTATCTTCAACAGGAGGTCCCGAGCGTGTTTTTGCTGAGGCAGTATCGATATTAATATAAGCAACACTTGTTGCACCAAGTTCTTTTTCATTTGGCTCACGCACTTCACTCCATCTCCCGGGAAGCAAATGATCTGAAATCGCTTTAAGGGCTTGCAATTTTTCAACGGGATCATCAATTATCCCTCCGGTCCCAAATGCCACAACTGAACGGTAGTTCATTGAATGATGGAAAATCGACTTTGCCAATACCAGCGCATCAAGAACGGTGCAGGTGAGGCAGACAGGATTGCCTGCAGTTATATGTTCTATGAGTCGGCTGCCGACAGCCCCGTGAAAAACGATTTTGTCGTTCATTCGTCCGTGCAATGTAGGGATAACAAATGGTTGATTGTTTACAACAAACCCAATATGACAGACAGGCGCCTCGTCAACAATTTTGTATATGGTTTCATGATCATAGCTGCCGCGAACAGGTTGCCTGTGTATGGTACTTATTTCCGTTTTCTCGAATTTTCCGTTCATAGTGATACTGATTATTAGATAATAGCTTTAAATCTTTCTACATGCTGCAAGGCAGTGTTTTAATCTTGTATAGCAGATGCCTTTTCCAAATTCATCGGGTGTATGGCTTAATCTGAATTGCAGCAACAATTGCAAAATAATATAATAAGTGAAATACACCCAAAATTTTCTCCGGCTTTTCATATCCGGGGGTAATCTGCCAGAGACAGCATATTTTTCATTCGGCTGAAGTTGAATATTTTATAATTTGGAGCAGCTAATTTCAAACAAAGAGTACATGTATGACAAATAAAACAATCCGCTGGGGGATCATCGGCTGCGGGGCGGTTACTGAAATAAAAAGCGGTCCAGCCTTCCAGAAAGCTGATGGCTCACAGCTTGTTGCCGTTATGCGGCGGAATGGCGATCTTGCCCGTGACTATGCACAGCGGCATAATGTCCCCAGATGGTATGATAATGCTGATCTCCTGATAAATGATCCGGAGGTTGACGCGATTTATGTTGCAACTCCGCCCTCAACACATAAAGAATACACGCTGAAGGCGGCGCAAGTCGGAAAGCCGGTGTATGTTGAAAAACCAATGGCATTAAACTATGCTGATTGCCTTGAAATGATTGCGGCATGTGAAAAAGCTCAAGTACAGCTTTTTGTTGCCTACTATCGCCGTGCATTGCCCAGGTTTGCGGAGATAAAAAGACTGCTCGCAAAACAGGCGATTGGTGATATACGTGCGGTGAACATCAGTCTTTTTCAGAAACCTTCTCCGGCTGATCTCGGCGGGGAGTATAACTGGCGCGTTGACCCTGCCACCGCTGGCGCGGGATATTTTTTTGATCTGGCTTCCCATACTCTCGATCTGCTGCAACATTTCCTTGGACCAATTACTGAAGCTAATGGTATTGCAGTTAACCAGGCCGGCTATTATGCTGCTGAGGACACGGTAGGCGCTTCATTCGCGTTTGGAAATGGTGTTTTGGGAACCGGACTTTGGTGCTTTTGTGCTGCTGACAACGTTGACCGGACAGAAATTGTAGGATCACATGGGAAAATCGTGTTCCCGACGTTTATGGAATTACCTGTTGTTATTGAGCGGGGCGGACAGGTTGAGGAATTGGTAATTCCACATCCTGAGCATGTTCAACAGCCACTGATTCAGATGATCACCAATCAACTGCTTGGCTTGGGCAAATGCCCCAGCACAGGCAGAAGCGGTGCAATGACCAGTTTGGTGATGGATACAATTCTAGGCAAAGTTGTCAATGTCTGAACGGCTATCAGTGAAAGATGAGATGACTATGGCATGCGGTATAAGATAGTTCTGGTCAAGTCTGAGCAGCACATTGGGGGAGATTTTAAAATACCTGTCTCTTTCACGGCAAAACCCCTTCCGGCTCTGTGTTTTTTTAACTTTGCTTCGGTTTGATTAATTCTTAAAGGGAATAAAAATCCATTGTTATCTGTCTAAATATGAGTAAAAAGGGTTTTAACGGATCCAGGTAGCAGAAGCAGTAATTAAACTCTTTTGCCGGGATTTATGTCTAACAATTAATTGGAAATACAGTATTTAATCAATATCCCATACACATCTCCATGAGTTTTATTTGAAAAATTTTATCATACTCAGTTTTACTTTTTTGGCACTGGCCGCCAACTTGCATGGTCAGCAGTTCTCCTTTACGGGGACTGTTTATGACAGCACCGATAATTCACCTCTTTTGGGTGCGGATGTTATCCTCTATAAATTGCCCGAGAATGCCAAACCTATTGGGCGGGCCGCCGATAAGACTGGCAGTTTCAGTTTTACAAACCTTGCTCCCGCGGTTTATTTGCTGCAAGTCACTTACATGGGGTATAATGATATGCAGGACACTATCCGCTTGTTTCGCAAATCAATTCTTAACAGGAAGCTTTTTCTTTCACGGAGCGCAGTGGAAACCGTCGATATAGAAATTACGGGTAAGGCTATTCCTGCAGTGCAAAAAGGGGATACCATCCAGTTTAATGCAAATGCATTTAAGACCAATCCGGATGCTTCCGCAGAAGACCTCGTTGCAAAAGTTCCTGGCGTTCAAAATGATAATGGAACATTGAAGGCTCAGGGCGAAGAAGTTAAACAGGTCTTTGTGGATGGCAAGCAGTTCTTTGGCGATGACCCCAGCATTGCATTGCGCAATCTGCCGGCAGATGTGGTCGATAAAATCCAGGTGTATGACCGCATGAGTGACCAGGCTGCATTCACAGGTTTTGATGATGGCAACACCAGTAAGGCAATTAATATCATTACTAAACGTAACCGGAGAAATGGCAAATTCGGGAAACTCTATGGCGGGTTGGGATCGGATGACCGCTATGCGACCGGCGGTAATCTTAACATTTTTAACGGTGATCAGCGCATCACGTTACTGGGTTTGGGCAATAACATTAACCGGCAAAATTTTTCTCCGCAGGATATTCTTGGAACCAGTGATGCAGCCTCACCTATGCGGGGCGGTATGTTTGCAATGGGTGGTGGCCCTGGTGGCGGTGGCGGAGGAGGTGGCCGCCGCGGTGGCGGAGGCGGTGGCGGAGGGGCCGACATTAGCAATTTTATGGTAAGTAACCAATCAGGCATTACCAAGACGTATTCAACCGGTATCAGCTATGCAGATACCTGGAATACGAATTTTCAGTTGAACAGCAGCTATTTCTTCAATTATGCAAACAATACTAACCGGCAATCACTTCACCGGGATTACTATTCCCTAAGCTCATCTTCGCAAACGTACGATGAACAGTCAACAAGCGGAAGTGATAATTATAATCATCGGCTGAATATGAGGGCTGAGTACACAATCGATACTGCAAACTCATTACTGTTCACTCCCAAAATGAGTTTTCAGGATAACAGTTCCAGCAGCAAGGTGTTGGGGGTCAACTCCTTTTCCACATCCGCATCTTCATCGGCCAATTCAGCTGACTATGTTAACCACAACTCCCTTAACGGCAACAATTTTTCCGGCGACCTGCTGTTCCGGCATAAATTTGAAACCCCTGGCAGAACATTCTCTGTTGATCTTAATGGCGGTTCAAATGCAAAAACTGGAGACGGAGGGAAACTGTCTTTTAATGACATAGGGAGCATGGTCGATACGGTGGATCAAAAAACAACACAGTCGGTGTCGGGTGCTTCAATGGGAGCCACTTTGAACTATACAGAACCGCTCTCAAAAGGGAGTATCTTGCAATTCAGCGCCAACACTTCCTATAACAGGGATGTGAGTGACAAAAACGGCTATAACCTCAATGAAGTGACTGGGCTCTATGATCTGACGGACTCCGTTTTATCCAACAGCTACGAAAATAAATATATCTATGCTCGCGGCGGTGTTTCTTACAGGTTGCGGGGTGACAAGATGAACTTTACGGCTGAAACGTTTTATCAAAGTTCTCGGTTAATGGGCGACCAGACATTTCCGCGCAAGAGCGAAGTCGATAAGTCGTTTGCAAGTTTGCTTCCCTCCGTTCGTTATCAGTACAGGGTATCAAGGACGAATAATTTGCGGTTGGATTATTCAACCAGTATCAATCCTCCTTCAATAAGTCAGTTGCAGAACACCATTGATAATACAAATCCGTTGCTTCTGAAAACGGGTAATCCCGATCTGGTTGAGGAGTATACACACCGGGTACGGGCACATTATATGCATACAGACCTTGAGACCGGATCGATGCTGTTCGGTATGCTCATGTTTAATTATACACAGCACCCGGTGAGCAATGCTGCGTTTACGGCCGCAAAAGACACGGCGCTCTCAAGCATGGTGGTGTTGAGTCGTGGCTCACAGTTAACCTATCCCGTCAACCTCGATCATTCGCTTTCGGTTCGTTCGTTCCTCAATTATGGAATGATGATAAGCGCGATACGGTGCAATGTAAATCTCTTCCTTTCACCAAGCTATGGCGTATCTCCGGGCTTAACTAATGGTGTTCAGAATATTTCAAAAATACTCTCTTCAACTCAAGGTATAACAATTGCAAGCAATGTAAGTGAGGATATCGACTTTAGACTGACATATAATCCGAGCATTAACCGGACGCGCAATGATGTGGCCAAGTCCCTGGACAATGTTTATACTATTCAAAATGCTTCCGCCAATTTCAACTGGTTCATATTCCCCCATGTATATATAAAATCGGATTTTACTTATTACTATAATAACTATTCACAAACCGGCGCCGATCAACGTCAATATAATCTGTGGAATGCAGGGATGGGTATAAAACTATTTGCGGACAGGAGTGCCGACCTTAAGTTTGAAGTGTTCGACATCCTGAACCAGAATAAAAGCGTAAACCGGACGGTGACGGAAACCTATATTGAAGACAAGAACAGTCTTGTGATAAAGCAATATTTCCTGGTATCCTTCACCTATACCATAAAACTATTTAGGGAGATGTAACCCGGTAAACTCCTGTGCCAAGCGGTTAACAACCGTATCCTTCATCGATTCATAGGAATGACCCTCAGGATATACCGCCTTATGGAATTTAATCGTAATTTTTTTCCAGGGGCGGGGCAGGATGCTTCCTTTGGGAAGCGCTTTATCAGCTCCTACTATTGAAACCGGAACAACGGGGGCAGAGCATTCAAGACTGAGAACTGCGAAGAATTTTTTAAAATCGCCGAGGGAGCCGGTTGTTGACCTGGTGCCTTCAGGGAAAATGATAATATTCTTTTTCATTCTCAATGCGGCAGCAAGCTTTTGCATGGAAAGCTTCAAGTCTTTATTAATGTCCATAACAATAACGTTATTGTTATCTGCCAATTTTTTTACCAACCCCGGTTTAACATGTTTTGACTTCGCGTAAAAATACGTGTTCTTCAAAACTTTCTTCTTCAGGAACATCAGGATGAAGAGCCCATCGAAGAAACTCTGATGGTTAGGCGCAATAATAAAAGGTTCCTGCGGCAGGTTTTCAATTCCTGAACTTTCAACACGGAAATAGAGTTTGAAGAAAACTTTCGATATATTTTTAAACCAGTTGTGCGTGAATCGGCTGCGGGGCAGGGTATACAGGTCGATTTTCTCACGTAATATTTCTGACCAGCGGACCGTTTCCACCTGCAGTTTGTTTTTCTTTTCACGCATGAAAGCTGCCAGCTTTTCAACTGTCGGGTTGGTCTGGAATATGTTCTCTTCCAGCTTAATACCGAAAGTTGATTCCAAAAAGACCTGGAAATTTATTTTTTCCAATGAATCCAGAGCCAGATCAAAATCGAAATGATCATCGGGTGAAACCACGCCCCGGTTATTTCCCTTAAGGAAGTCTCTGATTACAATATATTCCTCAAATTGCGGCTCTGCTTTGCTGAACTTGTCTTTCGACGGCAGCAGGAGTGATTCAAGCTTGAAGCGTTGGATTTTGCCAAGGCGGGTTTTGGGCAGCTCATCACGCGAAATATAGAATTTACCGAGCCGTTTGTATGAAGACGCCGAATTATTATACTCCTCAATTACTTTTGTTTTTAGAGCTTCTTCGAAATTTTGTATACCGCTTTCCTTCATCTTTGCGAAATCAGGATAAATAATGCAGTTCAGTGTGTCACTTTTTGCGAATACTGCCACTTCAAGAATGAATGGTGACATCGCTAGCAGCTTAAACTCAATCTCTTCAGGGTTAATATTCTTTCCGTTTGAGAGAACAATAATATCTTTTGAGCGCCCGGTAACGTGGATGAACCCTTTCTTGTCAAAGTAACCCAAATCTCCTGTATGCAGCCATCCGTCTTTGATTATGGCAGCCGTTTCCTCAGGACGATTGAAGTATCCTTGCATGATATTTCTGCCCCGGGCAATGATCTCGCCGTCTTTGGAGATAACTTCCATTCCTGGCATGCGCTCACCTGCGGAGCCAATTACCCAGCGCCCTGGACGCGTGAAGGTGATCATGGGTGCTGCTTCAGACATGCCAAAGCCCTCAAGCATTTCAAAGCCCAATGCTTTATAATTTCTTGCTAATTCCGGTTCAAGTTTGGCTCCTCCGCTCACCAGGTAATCTACTTTCCCGCCGAGTGTGTCATGCACTTTTTTGAATATTTTTCTCGAGAAGCTCTGGGAATTAACTCTTTTGGCCAGTCTGAACAGATTTTTTGCAATGGGATTCGCATTTATTTTCGACATGATGCCCTTGAGGATCGCATCATAGAGGCGTGGAACGCCTATGATTATGCCAATTTTATTCTCTTTTAATGTAGCAATTATATCAGAAGACTTGATGGATGGAGTAAATGCCGCTGTGGCGCCAACCATTAACGGAGCAATCAAAGACCCAACCAGAGGGAAAACATGATGCAGAGGAAGGAGTACCATAACATTTCTTGCTTCGGTATAGATAGGGATATTCTCCGAAACTGCTTCAATATTTGCAGAAATGTTGTCGAACGATAACATTACGCCTTTGGGGTTCCCGGTCGTTCCAGAAGTATAAATAATAACCGCTGTTTTATCAGATTTCCCGTCAATGGAGGTTGGTTTGGCGTCACCGTCATTTGAATAATCCAGATTTTCAAAAATGAGGATCTCGGGTTTGGATTCCAAATTCGGAAGTGCTTCAAAAAGGACACCGCTGGATTTTTCCGATGTGAATACTATTTCTGGCTTGCAATCGTTGAGAATATAGCTTACGTCTTCAACGGATGCCAGAAAATCGATAGGCACAACCGTCGCATTTGTTTCCCAACCGGCATAGAGTGCATAGGCCCATTCGGCTCTGTTCTCAGAGAATATGGCAATTTTTGTTGGTGCCTTGGGTGCCAATATTGCAGATACTGCATGGACACGGTTTAGTAACGTGGTATAACTTATATGTTCGTCTTGCCATACAATTGCGGTGCTGTCCTTTGGAGCTAGAAACAAACGTGTAACCATCCTTTTCGGTATAATGTTTTTTTTGACCCCCTAAAATATGAAAAATATCTATTCCTGCGACAGGTTAAACATTTTTCCGGGGTCATCCAATTAGCCGGTCAATTATCTATTCTGGTTCGCTCACAAAGAAAATATAGGTGATTGAAGGCAGAGGATCAATTTTCCCCTTCATCCGAGCCACTATCTGACCACGATGGTAGGCGGAATGACCAAGAATATGCGTCATTGCGTCCTCAACGCTTATTTTGCTTCTGCTGCCGGTGACCAGATTGGTGAAATGAACCACTCTTGAAAGTTCCTCAGGCTCTGCAGTGTTGATGTAATCCTGCCAGCCCACACTGTTCTCAATTATCTGATCAGCGCATTCGGCCAGCGTTCTGACCTGGAACAGTTCATGTTTCAACGGTTCTCCTTTAACCCTGTTGAGCCACATCGCATGTGAGGAGAGGATATGAGACAGCAGCAAAACTGAACGGTCATCATCATCATTGATGGTTTCAAGGGCTGCAAGTATCTGCTTATTGGCCCATTCTTCAAATTCAAATTGTTTAATAAAGCTTTTATTCATTACTATAATTCCTTATGAAAAGTTCTATGGCTGTTTCAGTCCTGAACCGGTGGGTGGAGATACCAGTCCTCGGCATTGTTTTCCCGTATGACGATCATAATGTCTTCTTTCCGGATACCGAGTTTTGTATTAAGATCATTTGAAATGCGCTCATACATTAATTGCTTTTTCTCGGCACTGCGCCCAGATTTGATTGTGCATTCGATGAATAACATGTCATGAGACCGCTTAAGATTCCTGAATTCGGAAAGATAAAGCATGTTTTCCTTTTTCAATTCATGAATCTTGTGAAAATAAACATCAGCGGGAAATGATATGGTCTCCTGCATGGCGGTGTGAATTATCTTCGACAACCTGTTGAGATAGGTTGCGTCTTTTCCCGTTTTTACAGTAATGGTTACGAATGGCATATATTCCTGTTATTGTTTTTTACTGATGATACCTAAACTGGACAGACCTGTGCCAAAAAAATAGGCGTTCCTTCCCTCCCGTTGCGAAAGGGAGGGACACAGGGTGGGTTCTATTTACGCCTTATCCAATCTTTTATCATTTTTGGCTATAATATTTTTGTTTGGACACTAAATATAGATAAGGTTATAACACAAAAAAATGACAAATGAGATCAGGTTTCCATCGAAAATGGAGTGAAATTGGTATTCGTGTCATAATAATCTTCATGTTCCTGTTTTTTAAGAAAATTGACCACTTTGTAGGTGACCGGAGTCGCGGCCACTTCCCAGATTACCTTCAATGCGTAGTTGGTGATCATAACCTTGATGATCAGGTCATTGGGCCAGAAACCGTAGAATGCAACGGGGTAGAAGATCAGTGAGTCAACTGCCTCGCCAACCATGGTTGAACCTATGGTTCGTGTCCAAAGCATCTTTCCACTGGTGCGAATTTTCATTTTTGCCAGTGTGAACGAATTTGCGAATTCCCCGCAAAAAAACGCAGTCAGGGAGGCAATAACAATTCTGGAGGTTTGCCCGAAGACAACTTCATAAGACTTTTGATGTTCCCATCCGGCAGCAGGGGGCAGGGCAACAACCACTGTCGCCATCACCGATGCAAAAACCATTCCGGCGAATCCTGCCCAGACCACTTTACGGCTTCGGGCATACCCATAGACTTCTGTAAGCACATCGTTGAAAAAATAACTGATTGGGAAGAATAATATCCCTGCGCCAAAGGTGAAGCCGCCCAGAGAGACTACTTTTTCGGCACCGATAACGTTGGAACAAAGCAGCACGGTGACGAATGCCGCCATGATTAAATCATAATACCTGAACTTTTTTGCCCGGTTAAGTTCATTTGCCATGTATGACCTCTTCAAGTTGAAGGAAAATGTTAGCTGAATATAGGAACAAATTCGAAAGGAGAATAATTCACTAAGGGATGTAAATTAAAGTGTGGGTCACCAGATTCAAGTATAATTTTGTTCTGTTCGTGAGTATAAGATTTCCGACCAGTGAGACGTTTTCTCTCTGGTCCGATGAGCATGGTTATTGAAAGAAAATGCTTTGCGACCACTGAGGTAATTTACGGGAGCAATGGGCTATTTCCTATAAAGGTTGCGTTTACATTAGCTACTCCACAAAACCGTTAACGAACCTAATCGGCCGGTTCAGTAAAAATTTTAACATAGTCAGTTTTTTTACTGCCGTGTCTATTCAAAATATTGTCTTGGTACCACTTAGGATTTAATAATACTATATGCGATCTAAGCGGCTCCTCAGTAATTCCCGCAGGCAGACTGGAAACCTCGATCTTGCCGGAAGTTGGGTTCTGAAATTTTGAGACAAATGTTTTAAGACTTCTGCCTCCATTGATTGGTAAAATAGTATAAAACAATTTAATAACATCTTCTTCAATTTGGCTGATATAACCGTATTTTATTTGGAGGAGATTCACAATTTGATAGACAATTTCTGTCTGTTTGTCTTCCCCGGCTTTGGGGATGTTGTCCATTAAATTCAATTTGAACAAATCAAAACGACAGTCTTCGTCGCGTGATTGCTTCTCTATGTGATCTCTCTTTTCATTAGTCAAGAATCCAACATTTATTGAATTACCTGAAATCCTGGAAAGGAAATCTCGTCCTTTGGGTAACTGGCGAATATGGCTCAATGGTTTTGAACCGGCAAAAATCCATATACAGGGATCGATTCGATGCGGTGATCCACCGGAGGTAAATATTCCGTCATCCATTGGCTCAAGGAAGAGTCCAAGTACCGGATGTCCGTTGATTTCGGCGTCGATCTCATCCACGAAAACCAAAACTTTTTTCTTGGAAATCTTTTGCGTAGAAGAAATGTTTTTTAGAGATTCAATTAATTCATGTGTTGAAGACATTTGCGCTATTGAATATTTGATAAAAGTAAAATCAAAATATTTTGAGACGCACTCAGCGAGATAGCTTTTCCCCCAGCCTGGCTCTGAAAGAAAAACATAATTTAATGATTGCTCAGGATGAGGATTTTTACTGAATCTGTCGATTGCACTGACCAGATTATTGATGCTTGTTCGTTTTTCCCCGCCAGGGCAAATATAACTTGGTAATATTCCATATGATCGCCATAAGTGAAATTCTTTTTGCCCTTTGTTTTCAATAATACCATAGTTTTCTGAAGACGAATTCCAGAACTGCCAGCTTTCATTATAGTTCTTTTTTATGATGTCTGGAGCACGCATTTTTGTTGAAGAGCGATGCCAGGATATAACATCTCTGAAAGGACCAATAAGTGCACCTTGGTTTTCTTGTCCCCAATCCCGTAAGCATTCGCCCATCCATTTTTCAACATTTCGGAGAGCCCATTTAACCGCATATTGAAAACCATTGAATGTTTTCTCGCCAAAACTAATAGTTAAGTCAAAACCCTTAACACCACCTCTTATTTTAACACCTTGGTCTTTGGTCTTTAAATCGCTATTCATAAGATCCCAATAGACCAACGAGTTAAAAAAAGCAGAAGAGCGTCCAGTTCTTATTGGCCAATATTTTTCTGAATAGTTCTTGTAAAGCGAAATCTCAGCATCGTCATTATCGCCGTTTTGCACTCTGTTTGCATCCTGAATGTTTGGGATGCGTGAGCCTGCGATTACCATATTATTTGCAAACAGCGCGGCGGCATATTGTGAATTTGGTGACTTGGGTGCAGTCTCATTGCAATGTTCAAAATTTCGCAGTCCGAGCATATACCCCATTAATTCCAAAGAGGCTCGGCACAATTCCGTCTTATAAATCCACTTGCGTTTATCATACATATTGACAATTAACTGCTCGTCTACCATGTTAAAACGAATTTCTTTTCCCCTCTCTAAGAATTTATTCATCCATTTTGGTTTATTTATCTTTGTGCGCACATACCAGTCTGCGGTCTCATATTTGGCAAGCAAATACGATATTACCTTTTCATTTATCATCCCTTTCCCATGATCGACAACAATTATCGCCGCAATATTGTTCTGAGGAAGTAGTTTAAGTTTTTCGTCGGAGATTTCCGATTCCGCAAGTTCATGTTGCCAGTCATAGCGGTATTTTAGTTTGGGCGAGACGCTTTGGTATCCTTCATAGATCCGGTAAATCCGATTCGTTGTGGCTGCCTCTTTGTTGTCCTCGGCGAGATTAATAAGCTTGCAAGGAAAGTGTTCAGCATCAGTTTTATATACACAGGTTGCAGCTTCGGCTGGAAGTTTTTTGACTAATGTTAATGGAGTGAAGCCCAGCTTTTTGTTTTTAATTGGGCAGGTATTGTTGTTCAAATCCGTTCCGTTGGTTGGTTTGCATTTCCCACACAAAATGCACTTCATTATTTCTTCATCCTCCTGATTCCAAATTCCTGCACCATACATCTGATATTTTGATGAAATGGGAGGGTTCTTCTCTGTTGTGGTTGATGAATCTTCAAGATTTCCCATGAAAACTTTGAGGACATTGGCAATGCCGCATACACTCCAGATATAGCTTTTTTCGGAAACAGGCATGTTGGTATAATGAACCTCTCCAACTTCAGTACTGCTGTAGTTATCGGTTTTTGCCATAACCCAGTTCTCGTCAATAAACAAATCGCCAATGACAAGAATGCCTTGTTGTGAAATAGGCTCCAGTGGTATATTTCCCATGATTACAACCTCGATAATTATGAATATGTCTGAATTAACGCTAACTTAAACGTTTACTTTGATCGACCCAAAGATGCAGCTACGGTGTTGCCATTGGGGTGATTACATTTTTATCGTTAGAATAAAGGTCCAAAACACTCTGACATGACTGAGGAAGGAAAATAATTCCCTTTACAGCAGGATAACAAACTGATTCGTTACCCGAATCTCCCAGAATTGGGAATTCCGAGGATAGTAATACTCAAAAATACGATTTTATCTGAAATTGAAAAATTTTAAACAGCAAAGCATATTTTATTGGAGCAGCTCATTTTTTTTACCAGATTGGTACAATGTTAAAACTGCAGGTTCTTGGCTTTCATATAAAAAGACCAAGATCGTGTCTGTATCATTAGTCCGGATGGTGAACCCTTCAGTAAAATAGCAGAAAGGTGCTGCAACCCGATGGTTCCATGTATCCGTAGAAAGTTATTTAGCAATAAATCATTTTGTATTGTGGGCGGAGTTAGATGTTTAGGGAGGAACAACGGAAATTCGAAAACTGGAGAATAAACTGAACTTTTTGTAGTTTTACTTTTAAAATTCCAGGAAGTGCGGGAAACTGTCTTGGCCAATCTGCATCCCAAAGCTAAAGTACTGAAAACGCAAATTTCTGTTTTCAAGAAATTGAGCAGAAGTTGGGAACATGATCTTATTTGATATCTTTTATGGTTCCGGCTCTCTTTTCAATCTCATGGAAGAAGTAAACAAGGTTATTGGTTAACAAATACCGGTTTCGTATTTACTATCGAAAGGGTTGAATAACATGAACAATTTTTTCATTGTGCTGTTCACGGTTTTATCAATCAACGTACTTTGTGTGAGTGACCCGGGTAATTTCAGGATATCCCATTGCAATATAAGTCTGAATTATCACGGGGATTCATTGTTTACCCTAAATGCCGAACTGACAATTAATTTGCTTTCTCCCACGAACAAAATAAAACTGCTTATCTCTGAAGATATGCTCATGAGGGGAGTTGAATTGCGATCCCATGGTGCAAAGGTAAATCTGAACTATGAAATAAAAGGGGATAGCATTTTTATTGACCTCCCGCACAAATATGCTTCCAACAAAACTGTTAGAATCAATTATTGTTATGCTATTAATATTGATTCTGTGAAAAATCAGGTGACACAATTATATTTCTGGCATCCGTATTGTAAGAATATGCTGTCGCAATACAGGTTAACCGTTCATGCTAAAAACGACATACAATTCTTTTCCAATGGCGAACTGATTTCCAAAACTCATAAAGGAGCTGTGGATAGTTACCTGTTCGATATGAAGCAAAATATTCCACGGTTATCCCTGGTCATGGCTCCAAAGGATTCTTTGATCTCCTTTTCCGCAAAGGTAAATAACACGAAATTCATGTATTCCCTGTTGCCGGGGGATACGTCAGTTGCAACAAAATTAATAAACGAAACCACAGCAGCATTTACCTGGCTTTCTGAGCTGTTGGGCGGTTACCTTTATAACAATTTGACCTTTATCGGGATCCCGGACTATCAGGCCGTTAATTCACAGCCGGCTTTCATACTAATGGGCCAGATGTTTGTCAGGGCTTTTAACAATGACAAATACGATTTCCCGCCTCATGAACTGGCACACCAATGGTTCGGTTCTGGTGTGATGGTGCGGCAGAATGATCCCAGGAGCTGGTGCATTTATGAGCCGATGGCTGAATACCTGAAGATGATGTATGATGAGAAAACCAAGGGTCGTGAATTTTTTGTAAAAGAACTGAAAGAGAAGGTAGATGAGTTTGTAAACGACTACGAAGGGAAAGAAGAAGATAAGCCATTATTGGAGTCCGGTGCATCACGAGTAACCTACTTAAAAGGGCCATACATTATGAACCAATTGCATCAGTTAATGGGAGATGCTGCATGGAGGCAATTCATTAGCAGCTTGTTCATGAAGTATAAAAGCAAAACCATGGGATACGATGAGTTTGTAGGTGCCTTGGGTTCTGTTAAAAAAGATTATGCGGAAGAATTTTCTCGTTTGGTGAGCATAAAGGGGATGAAGGATAAATAGCCTGTATTGAAAAACCTTAAACAGTTTGTGCTTATAAAGTCAGTAGCCCTATTAGCTTTCAAATATGCACAGAAACTGTTTAGCTAGCGGCATAATTGTTCAAATTCTGCTGAAAGTAATATTTCAATAATATCTGTGCTAATGTTTAGTATTTTATCTAATTTGCTTAATAACTATGGAAAACGTATACTGGCTGATGGTTGAGAATATGGGTTTATTGGAATAGGATATCTCTAAAGTTTTTTACACCTACAATTGCAAAGCAAAATAGAAAGGATTTTGATATTCTTTATCGAGAACCCTTTTAGGACAACAGTCGAGACTTTTTAATCGAATCAAATGCATTTATTGTAGATGGATTAGTATAATAACACACCGCTCCTATTGAAACTATATTTTTTATTGTATTTAGTGGAGTATTTGAATGGTCAGACATAGGCAACAGAAAACTAAGCATCCTCAATTAATTAAGTGGAGCATAATATTATCGGCGATGCTGATTTTAGCTACAATAATGATATTTTTAGTTTCAGATAGTTGTTGGGAGGTTCCAAAACTCACAAAAAACATAGTTATCACGATTGACAAAAAAGGTAATGCTGTAATTGATGAATCTATTGTTCTAGATCGACAAGCGAATATGATAATTTGTTCAATGGGTATTTCAACACCAGATCGTTTTATTACACGGGTTCATTTTGATATTAATGGAAGAAATATATCAAGTGATGAAATCATCTTTAAAAACATCGATATGAATGGAGTAAAAATTGGATATTATCAATTAAAAAATCCAGTTCAATTCTATGTGAATGATGAGGATAAAATAATTACTACTCGTTGGATATATCAGTATTCAATTTTTACAAAATATCAGGCTTTAATATGCGATAGCTTTGAATCATATAAATTTAATCTATATGAGGTTTTTGCTCCCGTATTTCAAAAATTGCAAATAAATGAGAGCATTATTGTTGATGCACTTGACTCAGCATTTCATATAGAATGCAGAAATTTCCCCGAATACAAAAAACAGATAAAATCAACGCATTCAGTGTCTCTTTCAAGGCAATTCGAAAGCTCAAACAGTACTAAAATTGGAGTTGTGAAGAATAGATATTTCGTTTTCAGAAAGTATAACCAACCATCGATGGGAGAGTTTCAAAGGCAAATTGATTTCACTAAAATTGATAGAATGGAGGAACAATGGAGTTTTAAAATTAAAACAGACAGTATACTGAAAGGATGCCATATTCAAATTCCTTTCCCCGGTATAATCGATATATCAAATCCGGATATTCTTGTTAATATTGATGGCAATCTTCACAAACCATTCCCTATTGATTCGATAAAACTAAGCAGACTCCAGGAAGGAGAGAAAAGTGATTCAAATACATTCTATTATTATTCTGGATACAGTATTGATGAATTTGATCCAAATCTTAAGCGAAAAAATATCGATATTCTCTTTCCATACGTACCGCACCAAATTGCGACAACTATAGTAAAAGTCAAATATAATCCTCTGATCACTGGGCTAGTTAAAAAAATAGATTGTTTTAATTATCAGATAAAATATTATTTGTGGTTTTTACCAGATTCCATGCGAGAAGACCTGCTTAGGATAAATATACCCGAAGATATGGAGATATCAGACATAATAAATTATAATAGTCATATTGTCGATAGTAGTAGCACTTCCATGGCCTTTATTAATATGAATAATGAATCATATATCGAATCGCCACTAATAATAAATATAAAAATGCAGGGATCGATTATTGCAAATTGGCTACGATTAATCAACCTTACTATTAGTTTAATAACGATACTATGCATTGTATTGTATTCAATAAAAAGGGAATGTAGATTATTACTCGAAAACTTTTTGAAAAAGTTAATATTCCCATTTCTCATAGTTTTAATTCCTATTGAAATCGGCTTGCTTTTTGGGAAGTCTAATACACTTGAAGTCGCAGCTTATACGTTTTTATGGGGGCCAGTAATTATAATCCTTCTTTCCATCCCATATTTGTTGAAAGGATCAAAATAAAGCGAAATGTTATTGAAATTGAACAATATGGCGAATATTCCAAAAAACTGAGGTGTAATAAATATTAACACGTGTGAAATATTGGAATTCAGACGTTTCCTTTCCGAGTCGATCTTTTACGGGGAAAATAAGGTGAGATCACTCTTTCACCACGGTTTAGATAAACTGTCGCACAGATGCTCACAATAAATTGGCACTATCCTAAGCCTACCTCTCCCCCCTCCATTCCCCAATCATTTTTGGAGTTTCCCCAAAAATAATCACTCTTTTTCCACCAGCGCTAAATAGAGTTCTATAGCGAAGAGCTTTTGGATGGATTCCAGTAGTTTATAGAACAGAAACAGCGGTCGTTTTTTTCTTAAGAAGCTAAAATCTATAAGCCAAGTAAACAACATCTTCTGTCGTTTTTGCAGGTATTGCAAACAGTTCCACAGCGCAAGGATACTTATCTGAATCAGCACGACCAGTTGCTGAAAAGCCTTATATGATTGTACCCTGATATCTTCAAGCGCTAACGCTTGCTTGACAAACCGAATCCCTTCTTCACAGCCCCATCGTTTCCCATATAACTTTGCTATTGCTAAAGCGTCACGCAGTTTCCTGATGGGAACATTAGTATAAAAATAGCTTCGCTCGCCGGCTTTCTCTATCCCCTCAACAATAATTACTTGAAGAGGGATCGTTTCTTTTACCGTACTCCCATTCGGTACTACCTTTATTGTACAGTACCCGTATTTGATCTTTGTTTCTCTTTTTGCCCATTTCATCTTGCGTCCATTTTTCTGTAACATATAGTATTGATAAAACGGATATCTGCCAGGTAGTTCTGTTTTATTAACAATATCCTGTATCAGTTCCATATGCCCCCCTTCATTCATAACGCTCCGAACTTTATACCCGCGAATTATAAAGGATAAACGCATGCTGCTGAAAAAGGCAAAGTTCCAGCTGCTGTCAAATCCCCGATCCATTATCCAATGCCCAACCAATCCAAAAATAGTTACTATGTGTTCAACGGCATTTTTGATTTCGGTATTTATACTGGTAAAACCCTTGGCTTTTGTCGAAAACATATCCATATACAAAGGAATATGCTCCCCCTTGTTTTGGATTCCCTCGATAACAACACTCCAATAACCATCAACCAGTTTTCCTTCTGATCCGTCATGAACCTTGTCCATGCATTCAAACACATGACTGCCTTCTTTATTAATGTCCGTTAAATCAAGTGCAAAGACGGGCTCTTTCCCCAAATAGCCACTGTGGTGGACTATTTGGTTTGCATTCGAACGGAGGAGGGTCGTTTGGAGTTCGCTGTGTAATTCATATCCCAATCGCTTCTCTATGCCATGGAATGAGTGATTAGCCTTAAGGAGCGCTGATGCTATGCGGCTAAGAACTGAACTTCCGCTCAGAAGGATACCGCTGATCGCTTCTGCAATAAACCGACGTTTCGTCCCTTTTTGCCCTATACTGACTTTACTGCTGAAATCATGCAATAATCTTTGAAGTTGAATTACTATTTGTCTTGCAGGCAGTTTTTTTTTCCGCGCAACCATTGCTTTTTCCTTTCATGGTAATTACGGAACTATAACTTATTGTTTTGCCTGTTTTTAGCAAATAGTATTTTTGGGGAAACTCGAACAATCATTTGCTTTTTCCACCTCCCCGAAATGTCATATATTACAAGGTTAAACGGAACAGTTTGCTGAACCGGGCGCTATTATGAGGAAATGATCGGTACTACAACCGGTTTTGCCCTGAATTTCCCGGAATATTGATCATGTTAATGAATAGGACTATGGAATACAGACAAGCCAAAACGGGTAAGCTTTTAATTGACATTCTGCCCGATAAATGTGACTTTTGCGGCTGCTGCGTGGGCGTTTGCCCCGAGGATGCAATCGAGCTTAAGGAGGCTGAGATCTCCATTATTGATGAACGCTGCACCAACTGCTCCAAATGCGTTTGGAGCTGCCCTATCGAGGTGATCAAGTTCAACAAGGCCGGTGTGCCTAAAAGGTAAAAGGCTCTTTTTTTGATTTTGTTTTAAGATGTAAGAATTAAGGTATATGAATAAAAACTACGTTTATGTTGAGACGTATGGCTGTCAGATGAATCTTGCTGACACAGAAGTTGTGCTTGGGATACTCAAAAACAAGGGTTATGAGGTGACCAACACGGCTGAGCAGGCTAATGTTGTGCTTATTAATACGTGCAGTATCCGCGATAATGCCGAACAAAGAATATACGGACGCCTTGGAAAGCTTAAAACCCTTAAACGCGCCCGGCCGGATATGGTGCTGGGAGTACTTGGCTGCATGGCAGAACGGTTGCGAAAAGACCTTATTGACGACAAGAAAATGGTCGATCTGGTGGTGGGTCCCGATGAATATCGCAAACTTCCCGAGTATATCGATGCGGCATTTTCAGGCGACAAGGGCATTGGCGTGCGTCTCTCCAAAACCGAGACCTATGACGATATCATCCCTTACCGCGAAGACGGTCTCCAGGCATGGATATCCGTTATGCGCGGCTGCGATAAATTCTGCACGTTCTGTGTGGTGCCGTTCACCCGTGGAAGAGAACGCAGCAGAACACTCCATTCCATTGTAGAGGAAGTTAAAACCCTTTCCATCCGTGGTTTCCGCGAAATCACCCTGCTGGGACAGAACGTTAACTCCTATGAGTGTGATGGGCACGATTTTGCCGACCTTATGGAAGCCTGCGCGGTCGTAGACCCCATGATCCGGATAAGGTTCTCCACTTCACACCCCCAGGATCTTTCACTCAAGCTGCTCAAAGTTATTGCCAAATATGACAATATCTGCAAGTATATTCATTTGCCCGTGCAGTCCGGCTCAAACAGAATTCTTGAATTGATGAACCGAACCTATACCATTGAAAAATATTACGAAATTATTGACGCTGCCCGTGAACTGATGCCGGACGTCAGTTTCTCTACGGACATTATCTCCGGCTTCCCTACAGAAACCTGGGAAGATCATCTCGAAACCATCAACGTTTTGCAAAAAGTGAAGTATGACGGCGCATATATGTTCAAATACTCACCACGTGAAGGTACCAAAGCCTACAGAATGGAAGATGATGTTCCCGAAGAGACCAAGGGAAAACGGCTTCAGGAGATCATCGATCTGCAGCAGCAAATTGCGGGTGAACTGAATCAGAAACTGATAGGAAAGGACGAGATGATCCTGGTTGAAGGCGAGAGCAAAAAATCCGAATTATTCTATGCCGGGCGCACAGATTCCAACAAGATGGTAGTGTTCCCCAAACAGGAAAACGTGGAAGCAGGTGACTATGTTAAAGTCACTATCAACCGTGCCACCTTTGCAACCCTGTTCGCCGATTTCAAAGAAATTGTTTCCAAAAGAACGGTTGATTCATCTGACGTTGCCTAAGAAATGAAGAAAATATTTATACTGACGTTGCTTGTTTCATGTTCACTCTTTGCCCAACGGTCCGCCGCTGATTTTATCCGTGCAATTGAAAACGGCAAACAGGACTCTGTCAAGAGCTTGGTCGACAAAGAGCTCAAAAAAAAGCCTAAAGATGCAGATCTTATCTATGTCTCAGCATTGCTCACCGATGATGGTGCTGAAGCGGCCAGGAAGTATGTTAAAGCAACTGAGACCAAAAATCATGGTTCCTATGCGGACGCTGCGTGGTTCAAGCTTTGGCAATATCATTATGCCCTGGGGCTCTATTCCAAAGCACAAAACTTTAGGGATTCGCTCACCCAAAACTTCCCCAAGTCAAAGTATATCGCATTATTGGATAATACTATATCTGAAGATCGGCCAGTGCACCTTACTGCCGCCCCCAGAACTGACCGGAGTACTCCCTTGGTGGAAGCCACTCCCACGGCATCTTCCTGTACAGTTCAAATTGGTGCATTTTCGAAGAAAGAGAATGCAAAAGAGTTAATGAGGAAATTGGATACTAAGAAAGTAAACATTACTTTGAGCGAGAAGAATGTTGGCGGATCTGTGTTTTATATTGTCAGCGCGTCCGGATTTGGTTCGGATGCGGAAGCCAAAAAGTTTTCGGAAAAAATTAACAAACAATTCTCGCTGCAGTCAAGGATCATAACTCAATGAGCAGTATTGGTCTGTGGCGATGATAGAAAATTTTAAGAACAATTCATCTGTAAAGCAGGATTTTTCATACAATGAATATTGATGAATTTAAAAGACTTCATTCAATAGTCGGGAACAGTAAGGAGATAAACGACATTGTTGCCACGGTTATGCAAGTGGCACCATCGGATATTTCCGTGCTCATTTATGGAGAAAGTGGTGTGGGCAAGGAAGTCTTTGCCCGTGCAATTCACCAGGCCAGCAAGCGGGCCAGTAAACCACTTATCAGTGTGAACTGCGGCGCAATTCCCGAAGGTTTGCTGGAGAGTGAGCTTTTCGGACACAAGAAGGGATCATTCACCGGGGCGATTGATAACCGTAAAGGCTATTTTGAACTTGCCGATAACGGTACTCTCTTTCTTGATGAAATTGCTGAAATGCCACATACAACACAGGTTAAACTTCTGCGTGCCATTGAACTTAAAGAGTTTATGGCAGTTGGTGCAGAAACCGTTACCCGCGTTGACGTGCGGTACATTGCCGCCACAAACAAAGATCTGCAGAGTGAAGTGGCAGGAAAGCGTTTCCGGCAGGACCTGTTTTTCCGGCTCAAGGCTGTATCACTTTATATCCCTCCGCTCCGGCAGAGGAAAGACGACATTGAGGAACTCTGTCTCTACTTCCTGAATGAATTCAGTTATCGCAATAATGTGAAAGCTTTTGAGATCACTCACGAAGCTTTGGAACTTCTCATTAACTATTCCTGGCCTGGCAATATCCGTGAGCTGAAAAACACAATAGAAACTGCCGCCGCCCTTGTGCCCAATTTCGTCATCGATTACAACAGCGTCTCCTCGCTGATAAACCCTGCCGGCGCGGTTTCGGTTAACCGGAATTTGCCGGTATCTCTTGGAAAAACTCCGGGTGATTTGGACCGTGAACTTATATTGCGCGCGCTCTTCGAGCTAAAACGGGATATAATCGAACTGAAAGAATTGGTCGGGCATGGGGGAAATAAGGACAGGAATGTGCGTGTGGATGAGATACGAAAAATCGACGAACTTGAAAAAGAGGCAATTATAAAAGCCCTGGCACGGACCAATGGAAACAAACGTTCAACAGCAAGGCTGTTAGGGATCAGTGAACGCACTCTTTACCGCAAAATTAAGGAATATGATCTGCCATTATGAAGATACACCTGACTATTTCGACGTTGTTTTTATTAAGCTTTCTTAGTATTTTTGAAGGATGCGGTGGGTGCCCTTATTCTTTCAGCGGCTCTTCTGTGCCACCTCATTTGAAAACCATCGCAGTGCCGTACGCTGACGATAAAAGCGGTTCCGGCGAAGCAGGTTTGAGAGAAACATTTACTCAGAAACTGACGCAAAAATTTATTGATGACAATAGTTTGCGGATCAGCGAAAGAAATACCGCCGATGCCATCCTTGAGACAACTATCACCTCATTTGGTACGGCGCCTTCAGTCATCACTTCGGGTTCAACCGTAAGCAGCCGGAGGGTGACAATAACAGTGAGCGCGGTTTTTAGAGATATGGTGAAGAAAAAAGTGATCTATGAAAAGCAGTTCAGCAATTATGGTGACTATGATACTTCCCTCGGCAATGACGCTAAAGATGCCGCTATAAAGAAGGCAATTGATAACATTACCGAAGATATCCTGATCGATACAATCTCCGGCTGGTAATAATACTTTTTAAACAGGTCAACAATAATGGACAATGTAGTTCTTATCTCATATTTTTTATCCCTTCTGATTTTATTCGTGTTTGGGTGCCATACCTTGATTATGGTTTACTATTATCGCAAATTTAAGGATGTAAACCCCAAACCAATTGACGATAAAGTCCCGGATACCATGGTCACCATTCAGCTTCCGCTCTATAACGAACAATACGTTGTTGAACGGCTTCTCGATTATGTTTGTGCCATCGACTTTCCCAAAGACAAAATTGAAATTCAGGTGCTCGATGACTCCACCGATGAAACCATCACTATTGTTGCTGAAGCAATTGCAAAAAAGAAGGCGCTCGGGTTTGATATTCTGCACATTCGCCGCGGGAGCAGGGAAGGATATAAAGCCGGAGCATTGAAAGCCGGACTGGAATCTGCCAAAGGTGAATTTGTTGCCATTTTTGATGCTGATTTCGTTCCGCAAAAAGATTTTCTGAAAAAAACACTTCCGTATTTCAACGATGGCAAAATTGGAATGGTGCAAACCCGCTGGGAGCATCTGAACAGCGAATATTCCATTCTTACCAAAACCCAGGCACTCTCACTCGACGGACACTTTGTTATTGAACAGAATGTGCGCAACAAAGCAGGTTTTTTCATTAATTTTAATGGTACCGGTGGTGTGTGGAGAAAAGCATGCATTTTTGATGCAGGTAACTGGCATGCAGACACATTGACCGAGGATCTGGACTTGAGCTACCGCGCTCAGTTAAAGGGCTGGAAGTTTATCTTTCTCCGTGATATTATTTCGCCTGCCGAGTTGCCTTCGGAAATGAACGCATTGAAGGCTCAGCAATTCCGGTGGACAAAAGGCGCGGTCGAAACAGCAAAAAAAATTATGCCGCTGGTATGGAAATCAAAGCTGCCATTAAAGGTTAAAATTCTCTCAACGTTCCATTTGTGCGCCAATATGGTTTTCCCATTCACTCTTGTTGCGGCAATCCTCAATGTACCGTTGATATTCGTGAAAAACAGTGGTGCACACGATTTGTATTTTGGCATCATGTCTGTTTTTGTTCTGGCTTTCATCGGCTCCTTTATGTTTTACCTCTATTCCCAGAAAGATATTCGCGAGGACTGGAGAAAGAAAATATTGTTATTCCCGCTCTTCATGGCCGGTTCAATGGGATTTGCCGTAAATAATTCCCGTGCGGTTATTGAAGGGTTATTTTCCTGGAAGAGCGAATTTGTCAGAACCCCGAAATTCAAACTGGTTGACAATAAAGACACGTGGAAAGGCAAAAAATACAATAATAAGAAGCTTGACATTACGGTTTACGTTGAATTGATGATGGCGGTTTATTGCTTCATCGGCATTTGCGCCTCTATCTATTTCCGGGAAATTTCTTCATTGCCATTCCAATTTCTGTTCTTTACGGGATTTTCATTTGTTTCATTGACATCGATTCGACACGCATCTACCAAAAGGTGATTTGTGCAGAAAGACGATGCAAAATTGTTTAACGAAAAAGCCGAGTTGGTCTACGAGTTTGACAAACGTTCACCGTTGTTTATTCGTCGGGCCAATAAAGAAATTGAAGTAAATAATCTGGAAGAAGCTTGTCACACACTTGAAAGCGGGCTTGCTATTTATCCCGATTACCCTACGGCACATGTTTTGCTTGGCCGGGCTTTAAGCCTTTTGGGAAACTATCAGCAGGCCCAGGAACACTATTCGTTTGCAGCATCCCTCATCGATTCTGAACAGTCATTCCTCATGTTTCAAAAAGAAGTGGAAGCATTCAAAAAAATGCGCTCTCCCTTTTCCGTGTCCAAACCGGCCACACATGTTGAGGAACAGGTTGACTGGCATTCGGAGCAGGATGAGCAGTTTATTGCGAAACCCACATTTGATGATCTGGAAGAACTCGCCCGGAAGATAGAAAAAGCCAAGATTGCTGTTGTCGAAGAAGATCAGGAGGATATTGTGAATTCTGCTGAACAGGGGGATGATGAACCCTTCATTGTTTCGGAAACACTCGCAAAAATTTATGCAGCCCAAAACCGTTTCGCTGAAGCCATTTCTGTTTATCGCCTGTTGGGGGTGAAATTTCCGGAACGAAGAAATGAATTTGAAACCATAATTGCCGGCCTCGAATCCAAATTGTCATCCTAACCAGATCCTCTCAAAAAATGCAATATCGCAAACCTCTTTCACCAAAATTCTTTCAAAAAGATGCGCTTCTTGTTGCGCCCGCATTGCTCGGTAAAATTCTCATTAAAAAAACGGATACTGATTTACTCAGCGGAATGATAGTTGAAGTGGAAGCTTATCGCGGTGAGGACGATGAAGCATCCCATGCGTTTGGTGGCATAAAAAATCGGAATAAACCGATGTTCCTTAACGGGGGACATATTTACGTTTATTTTACCTATGGGGCTCATCATTGTCTTAATTTTGTTACTGGAACACCGGAGCAGGGGCAGGCTGTCTTGATTAGAGCCGTTGAACCCTTGGAAGGGCAGGAGACAATGCTGAAGAACCGATTTGGATCCGTCAGCAGACCGGCAACAAACAAATTCATCACACTCACAAACGGCCCGGGAAAGCTGTGCCAGGCCTTTGGCATTTCACGGGATGACAATGGTCTTGCCGTCGATGAAGAGCGAATATTTATTACATCAGGAAAAAGAATTGCTCCGGATGCCATTGGCAGTTCAACCCGTATCGGAATTTCGAAAGACAAGGGAAAACCATGGCGCTTTTTCCTTAAGGGAAACCCCTGGGTGTCGAAGTGATTAAACCTCCCCAAAATATTTGTATTCTCAGAACTGACCGGATTGGCGATGTTACCCTAACACTTCCGATGGCCGCGGTAATTAAAAAACATTATCCGGATACTAAAGTGACATTTGCCGTTCGCGAATACACCAGGCCAATTCCGGACTTTTCCACTGTGGTGGATCATACGCTTGTTGTTCCCGGCGAATTTGAAATCCTCCCCATGGTGAGGCAACTCCGCGAGCAATCATTTGACTGCATATTTATTGTTTCGCCTAACTTCAAAGTTGCGATGGCAGCTATGCTGGCAGGCATTCCAATCCGTATCGGAACTGCATACAGGTGGTATTCGTTTCTGTTCAACAAACCAATCAGGGATCACCGGAGCGCAGTTTTATATCACGAAGCACAGTATAACGTGCGAATGCTGAGTGAAATCGGTATACAAGAGCTCCTTACCAAGTCTGGAGCGGAATATGCGTTACAACTGCCTGCAGAGATAGAAAATGAAGCCGCCCGGATTCTTGAGGCTAACAACATTGGCAACGGGGAAAAGTATTGTATCTTACATCCGGGTAGCGGGGGAAGTGCGGTTGACCTCCCCATTGAAAAGTTCATTGAGCTTGCGGAATTGATCCATAAACGAACTCTCCTGAAGATTGTTTGTACGGGGAGCAAAGATGAGACGCAATTATGCCAAAAGATTGGCAATGCCGTCCCCGCAGTGAATTTTGCCGGGAAATTAACTTTGCCGGATTTGATGGGATTAATAGAAAAAAGCTTTATTTTTGTTTCGAATTCAACCGGCCCTTTGCATCTTGCCTCCGCAATGGGTAAACAGGTAATTGGGTTTTTTCCTAAGGTGAGGGTATGCTCGGCAGAACGCTGGGGACCCTGGACAGAAAAAGCCAGTGTTTTCACTCCAGGCATTGCCTGCACTGATTGCACCATTGGGCAATGTGGCAAACTGAATTGTATGCAATCTATTGATATGATGGCGGTTTGTCAGACAATTGAGGCTATTTCAAAAACGGTATTATTGGAGAACGTATGAGAGTTTCTTTCGCGAAGCTGCTTCTGGTTCTGTTGCTGCCATGCATGCTTACAACAAAAGTCATGGCGTCGGAACCCGGGGGAGATGATTTTAGAAAACTTGAAAATAAAGCATTTAAAGAAGGTGAGAGGCTTACCTTTGATGTAAAATATGGGTTTGTTACTGCGGGCACAGCGGTTATGAGCATCCCCAACAAGAAAAAAATATCTGGTCGTGATGCATATCATATTACTTTCGAGGTTAATTCCGTGTCGGGTTTTGACTGGATTTATAAAGTGCGCGATCGTTATGAAACCTATGTTGATGCGTTGGGCATTTTCCCCTGGCGATTTGAACAACACATTCGTGAAGGTAAATTCTCAAGGGACTTTTCTGCTTACTTCGATCACCGGAAGTTGAAGGCAAAAACGTCTGAGGGTGAATATGTCATACCTAAGTATGTGAACGATATTGTTTCTGCGTTTTATTTTGCCCGTACGTATAATTACTCCAAAATGAAGGCTGGCGATACCTTTAAGTTGTACAATTTTTACAAGGATAAAGTGTACGATTTGGATGTCAGGTTCGTCGGCAGAGAGAGGATCAGCGTTGTTGCCGGTACTTTTGATTGCATTATTGTTGAACCCATAATACGAGAAGGCGGGCTGTTTAAAACCGAAGGTTCCATCTTCATTTGGCTTTCAAACGATGAACTGAAGATTCCGGTAAAAGTTAAGACAAAGATTTTAATCGGTTCCATTGACGCTGAGCTTACTTCATATGAAGGGCTGGCCGGATATCCGAATTCAAGGAAATGACAGTTCCCAATGAGTGATGAATACTCCTCCGGGGAGCACAGGAAGATGAGCTTTTCACCCGAGAACCCAAGATATTCGCCTGTTAAGGCTGCCTTTCTGGGGCTTGCTGTTGTGTTGGTGCTTAACACTCTGGGCGGAGCGTTGCTCCACTTGGCAATATTTGGTTTTAAGCAGCAGGACTTTTCGTCGGCTCCCATTCGCATGCTTCAGATTGCCAACCAGCTTTGGTTTTTTCTGCTCCCGGGATTGGCTTTATCATTATTCATTTATGGTGATGTATCTAAGGTCATACGCGTCAAGATTCCTCATTTGTGGGAAGCGGGCGTATTCGGACTTGGGTTGCTTTTGCTGATTCCCTTGCTTGGCAATCTTGCCGTACTCCAGAATTTTTTTATTTCACACCTTGCAGAAAAATCTGCAATTGTTAAAAAATCGCTTGATTTTCTGATACAGATGGATAAAATGACGCAGGATGCGTATAGCAGCCTTCTGCATCCATCAAATTTTATTGATAAGCTTCTTATTATTTGTGTCGTAGCCATCACTCCGGCAATTTGTGAGGAAGTGTTTTTTCGTGGCTTTCTTCAGAAATCATTTGAGCTGCGGTTCACCAAATTTCTTGGTGCCTTCTTTACTGCAATTTTCTTCGCTGCAATGCATATGAACCCGTTTGGAACCCTTCCGTTGTTCCTGTTGGGGCTCTATTTTGGCTATGCCGTGTATCGCTCCGACTCCATTTTTGTAAGTATGTTTTTACACTTTTTGAATAATTTCGTTGCGACCATAGTAGTGTTTTTCACACCTGCTGGTGGACGGGACACAGACACATTTGCGCCGGTGTCTTTGTTGGAATTCAGGTCATCAACGTTAACGGTTTTATGTTTGTCAATTCTTTTTGGGATAGTTTTATACATGATTAATCGTTACTATTCCAAACAGAAATTTCTTCCCTAACAACAGGAGTCTTGTTATGCCATTCTGCCCAAACTGCAAATCTGAATATATCCCTGGAATTGAAAAATGTGCGGATTGTGATGTCCCTTTGGTAGCTGAGCTAACCGAAGAAGAACACTTTTCATCAGAAGACTATGCCCTTGTATATACAACGGCTGATCTGATTGAAGCGCAAATGATAAGTTCAAATTTGGAAAGCGCCGGAATTGAATCCTATATTATTAACCAAAAAGACCGAAGCTATCCGGGTCCGGGCGACACAAGCATCATAAAGGTGTTTGTGCAGCAGCACGATGCTCCGGATGCTCTTGAGTTTATTGAAAAAACTGCCGAGTCGGGGAACGGGCCTGAAACTGAAGAAGGGAACGACCAGGAATAGATGAGCTTAAGTAACACAAAAGTTCGCATCCTTGTTTCAGTAATCGCGATACCGTTTTTTCTTGGAGCATGTGCAGCCGGTGGGCTCGCGTTTCTTGGATTGGTGTTGGTTATTGCAATTCTGGCGTATTATGAACTGATCCACATTGCAAAAAAGAAAACATTCTATCCCGATATAACGATGGGCTACATCAGTGTAGCGGCGATAGTGCTGAATACCTATTTCCACGTTCTTGATTTTGAACTTCTGGTGTTGCTTTTGGTGTTCCCCGTAGTTGTTTTCGAAATGTTTCGAAATAAAGGATCAGCTGTCAGCAATATTGGCACAACACTTCTTGGAGTGTTTTATATTGGGCTCTTTTTAAGCTGCCTTATACATATCAGAGAATTTTTTACCTCACCGGATTATCTGTTCGGCGGGTTGCTCGTTATCACCACGCTGGCCTCTATTTGGGTTTGTGATTCCGCTGCCTATTTTGGTGGACTTCGTTTTGGCAAGCACAGGTTGTTCCTGCGGGTGAGTCCCAAGAAAAGCTGGGAAGGAGCCGTTTTTGGCTTTGTGTTTGCCGTGCTGACCTTCATTGTGGCCAGGGTGTGGTTCCTGAATTTTCTAAGCTGGACTGATGTTGTGTCTCTTGGACTCATTGTTGGTGTTGTCGGTCAGTTTGGCGACCTTGCAGAATCCTGGTTGAAGCGGGATGCCGGGGTAAAAGACTCATCTAATATTATCCCCGGTCATGGCGGGATAATGGACCGGTTCGATTCGCTCATTGCTGTTGCTCCGGTGATATACCTTTATCTGAAATTATTTGTTAAGAATTAGTGATAGAATGCGAAAAGAAAAGATTAGTGTAGTGACGCTTGGCTGTTCAAAAAACACGGTTGATTCAGAACGGCTTATGAATCAGATCAAGTTGAACAATTTCAGATTGACAGAGAATGGAGAGGAAGCCGACACGGTGATTATTAATACCTGTGGCTTTATCGAAGCAGCTAAGGAAGAATCCATTAATGCCATCCTTGAAGCAATTAAACTGAAAAAAAGTGGCGTTCTCAATAAAGTTATCGTAGCAGGGTGTCTCTCCCAGCGTTATAAAGATGAATTGCAGAATGAACTTCCTGAAGTGGATAATTTTTTCGGCACTGAGGATTATGAAGGCATCATAAAAAATATCGGAGGGACTCTCCGTTATGAACTCCTGGGTGAACGCGTACTGAGCCTTCCTTCACACTTTGCTTATCTGAAAATTTCTGAAGGATGCGATAACCCCTGCTCGTTTTGTGCCATCCCGCTGATGAGGGGGAAGCATCACTCGAGAGATATAAAGTCACTTATACAGGAGGCGGAATTCCTCGCCGCAAATAACACTAAAGAGCTTATCATTATTGGTCAGGATACAACTGATTACGGGAAAGATCTTTATGGCGAAAGGGTTCCCGCCAAATTGTTCGATGAACTTAGCCGCATTGAGGCTATTAAATGGATACGGCTGATGTATGCATATCCTTCGCATTTCCCCGACGACCTCATTGATATCATGGCTGATAATCCCAAGATACTGAAGTATATCGACATCCCTCTGCAGCACATTTCGGATGACTGCCTGCGTTCAATGCGCCGGGGCATCACCAAAAGACGGACCATTGAGCTTTTAGAAAAACTAAAGAGCAGAATTCCCGGACTTGTGCTGCGAACAACCTTCATTGTTGGTTATCCATCCGAAACCGACAAAGATTTTGAAGAGCTATGTGATTTTATACGGGAGTTTGAGTTCGAGCGGCTGGGAGTTTTTACGTATTCTACCGAAGATACCACGCCCAGCTTCGCTTTGGGCGATCCGATTCCCGCCAATGTGAAAAATGAACGCAAGAACCGGATAATGGAAATTCAGCAGGAAATTTCGCAGAAAAAAAATGAAGCTCTTGTTGGCTCAACTTTGGAAATTATGGTTGATGCAAAAGAGGGTGAGTACTATATTGCCCGGTCCTATCGGGATGCGCCGGAAGTCGATGGTGAGGTTTTAATAAAATCAGATACTCAACTGCTTAAAGCAGGCGATTTTTATCAGGCAAAAATTATTGACGCAAACGAATATGATTTGTTTGCGGAAATTTTATAATGTAATTTCCGGAACTATGAAAACAATATTGTTACCGGTATTGATCTTTATTTTATCAGGCTGGGCTTTTGCCCAGGATCCGAATCCGTTGTCAAAGCGGACGCAGACAAATGCGGTCGCTTTTTATTATGACGTGCTGAATTTTGCCTCTTCTGACACTGCGCTCACGCGGGTTGATGTATTCCTTCAGGTGCCTTTTAACAAGGTGCAATTCTATAAGGCTGATGCAGTTTTCCGCGGAGAATATACTGCGGTGGCTTCCATCTATGACGAGAATAATTCCGTATTGATGCAGGAAAAATCCTGGAGCGAAAAATTGGAGGCTGCGGATTTTATTTCTACCCGTTCTGCAAACAACTTCGACCTTTCTCTGAAATCGTTTAAAATCAAACCGGGCACTTATACTTTTAGAATGTTAATTGAGGACAAGGATTCCAAAAAGGAATATAAAGCTGAGCAGAAAATCACTGTAAAAAGTTTCGCCAAACCCAGAACTGTAAGCGATATTGTGATTTTGGCTGAAAGTCCCAAGAATCCCGGAGCCAGAATGATCCCCGATGTTTCGCGTATTGTTTCTGCCAAAGACAAAGGGATGAAGATTTATTATGAAATATACACTGACTCCGGCGGACGAACCAATATTTCTTATTCCATCATTGACCAGAAAAAGAAGGTTCGCTACCATTTGGATACTTGGGAAAAACTGGAGGTCGGTGTAAATAAAGTTGCATTCCGGTTTGACAGCTTGGATCTTTCCACGGGAGAATTCTCGCTTCGCGTCGCACTTGTAGATTCAACTCTTAAGGTGATTGATGCTTCTAATAAACTCTTCCAATCAAGAATGCCCGGGCTCTCGTTTCAATTGAAGGATCTGGATAAGGCTATTGATGAAATGCGGTATATTGCAAATCCTACTGAGATAGATTCAATCAAAGACGCCAAAACATATGATGAAAAACTTGAACGGTTTAATGCGTATTGGCAAAAGCGCGATCCAAGCGCAGCAACTGAAGAAAATGAATTGTTCAATGAGTATTACCGCCGTGTCGATTATGCGAATGAAAATTTTTCTCATTACGTTGACGGATACAAAACAGATATGGGAATGGTATATATCATTCTGGGACCGCCGGGAAACGTTGAGCGACACCCGTTTGAATATAATTCAAAGCCCTATGAAATATGGGAGTATTACGAATTAAATAAAAAACTCTATTTTTTGGATAACACCGGATTCGGTGATTACCGCTTAATCACGCCGCTTTCAGGCGATTTGTACAGGTATAGATGATACTCATTCTCACGCTTAATCCATTATTGGAATTCAGGTACACTCTGCCGGTCTTCCACCCAAAACATAATAACAGAAACGCCTCATTCACCAACGTGGTGGGAGGTAAAGGAATAAATGTAAGCCGCCAGCTGAAAATACTCGGTGTTGATTCCTTCAATTTTCTGTTCGCCGGTTCTCTTTACGGTAAAAAGATCAAAGAACTTCTTGAACAGGAATCACTGAAATCCACAACCGTGCGAACGAAACACGATAACCGTACTGCATCCGTGATCATTGAAACCGGAGAACAGGCTGTTTCTACGGTGTTTGCGGAGAACCAACCGATACTCGATTCTGAAGCGGCCGAATATATTGAAAAACTGGATAAAATGATCCAGAATTGTGAGATACTTATCTGTTCCGGAAGTTCTCCGAATCCCGCGTGTGATGGGATATTCCCCGCAGCTTTGAAACTGGCACGTGAGTATGACAAAATAGCGGTGCTCGATACTTACGGGACACATTTCCAGGCATGTCTTGAGCAAAGCCCAACAATAGTGCATAATACCTTGGCTGAAATTCAAACACCGACCGGCGGTCCGGTTCAGAGTACTGAGGAAATTACTGCCTATTTGCAATACCTCTATGAGCAGGGTGTAAAGCAGGCATTCCTTACAAACGGCAGTGAGTCGTTCTATGCTTCAACTTTTGATTATTTCTACAAAGTCACTCCACCGGCAATAGAAGAATTTGACCCGACAGGGAGCGGTGATGCTTTCACTGCGGGAATTATCTATTGTCACTTTTATGACCTGACGTTTGACCAGGCATTACGGCTTGCTGCGGGTTTGGGTGCAGCTAATGCTGCGTCAGACCAGGTATGCAAAGTGTCGCAGGAAGAAGCAGATGAGTTGGGGCGAAAGGCAGTAATTGAACCAATCGGCAAGCGAATGAAAATTGTTGATGTTACGCCGACAATTTAATTCTGTCATTTTTACTCTTCTTTTTTCCACTCTTTCATTCACACAAAACCAAACCTTGGTCGAGTGTTCAGGTAACCGATTTCTGGACTCTGAGTTAATACAAAAACTTTGCGCCACAACCGTTCGCGAACCAAAAAATTCCATTCAACTTGATACGCTAACCAATAGACTCCGTACGCTGTATCAGAATAACGGCTTCTTCCGTACGGGTATAAAGGCTGACTGGGAACCGTCAACTGCACCTGCTCATGATACAGTGCTGAAGATCTCTATTGCTGAGGGAGACCCCGCTGTTATCAGAAATTATGTTTGTGCCACTTCCGATTCGCTCACTCCGGAAATTATAAGTTCAACAATACGCGAACGTAAAGGGAAAACTTTTTCAGTAACGGTTCTGGAAGAGGATATTCAGCGGTTTTTGAATTATTACCAAAACCATGGCGCACCATTTGCATTGGTTGCAATAAAGAATATTGTCTTTGAACCACTGGATAATTCAGTGGACGTATTTCTGCATATTTCGAAGAACGGATTATTCCGTATTGATCGGGTTGAATTAACCGGGAAAACCGAAACACGTCCTGACGTTGTGCAGCGTGAACTCAAGTTTGTGCGTGGACAGGAATACAATCAGGAGTGGATTGACAAAATTCCGCAGCGACTAAACAAAATGAAGCTTTTTGATTTGGTAGGAACGCCTGCCTTTATTATCTCTCCCATAGGGGAGGGCATAGTGCAAATTCCTCTGCAGGATAGAAACAATAATTCGTTTGATGGTATTATCGGTTACATTCCAGGCGCCAAAGAAAACGAGAAAGGCTATGTGACCGGTTTCCTTGATATCTCGTTCCGGAACCTTTTCGGCAGCGCACGTGCTGCTGCTTTCAGGTGGAAAAAGATCAATCAATTGTCGTCTGAATTGGAATTCTCTTACCTCGAACCGTGGATACTGAATTATCCCTTTAACATTGCTTTGCATTTTTTGCAAAACAAGCAGGATAGCACTTACGTGAGCTGGAGCTTTGAACCCTCCTTGGAGTATATCGCCAGCGATGAATTAACCTTTGCTGTTGACGCCGGTTATACCAGAGTGGTACCCTCACTTCAGACGGTTCCTGTTTTCACCGTTTTCAATGCGGTTAAAACTTTTCTCGGGGTTTCCTTGAGATATGATACCAGAGACGATCCTTTTGTGCCCAGAAAAGGGATGCTGCTTAACAATGCTTACTCGATGACTGCAAAAAAGATCAAAGGTCCTGCTGAATATATTACCGCCGAAACCAAGACCAATAACAAACAGCAGAAAGAACTTTTCGATCTGGGTCTGTACCTTGAACCGTTCAGGATGAACGTGCTTTATTTGGCAGTTCATGGCCGTGTCATAGAGGGTGATTTAATTGAGCTTGGCGATCTTTTCAAATTCGGAGGCGCAAACACGTTGAGGGGATATCGGGAAAATCAGTTTTGGGCACAGAGAATTGCATGGTCGACAATTGAATATAGAGCTATATTGGAAAAAAGGACGTATGCTTTTGTTTTCTTTGATGCCGGTTTTTTTGATCAGGGTCCACTACGCGATAAAGCAGCAAACTCCTCGGTCATCGCCAAGAATGGATATGGTGTTGGGCTTAGTTTTCAAACCGGAATTGGGATTATGAATGTAAGTTTTGCCCTTGCCAATGGAGTAAGTTTCTCTCAGGGAGTTATCCATTTTGGCATTAAAAATGAATTTTGATTTTTAGAAACAATGTGTGTGCGAATTGAAATCAGTTGTAATGGTCCTTTTGTTTAGCAGTCTGCTCGTTGCAGGGTGTGAAAAAAACCCGCGTGCGTCGGGGCAAATATTGAATAATTCAGGAGGTAAGGTGAGTGCAGATAAATTGGATACGGCAACATTCGCAGCCGGGTGCTTTTGGTGCGTGGAAGCTGTCTTTCAAATGGTAAAGGGTGTGGAATCAGTTCAGTCAGGATACTCTGGCGGCCAGAAACCAAACCCCACTTATCAGGAGGTTTGTACAGGCACTACCGGTCATGCGGAAGCGTGCAGGATTATTTTTGACACTTCCCAGGTACGTTATCAGGATTTACTCGAAATATTCTGGGGCTCCCACGACCCTACCACACTCAACAAACAGGGCGCTGATGAGGGAACCCAGTACCGATCGGCAATTTTTTATCACAACGACCGGCAAAAAGAACTGGCCGAACATTTTAAGGCAAAACTGGATCAGTCAGGAACGTTTAATAAACCCATCGTAACCAAAATTGAACCAATGGTAAATTTCTTTCCGGCTGAGGACTATCACCAGGACTATTATAATAATCACTCCAGCCAGCCTTACTGTTCGTTTGTTATTACGCCCAAAATCGAGAAGTTCCGCAAGGTATTCAGAGATAAAATGAAAGAGGGGCTAAAATAAAGTCCCAAGGGACGAATTATTTCCTTCTCATTTATTACCGAAAGTGATAAATTTGTATTTTGGAATGAAAATAAACGATTACCAATGCAGAAACTATTAACCATATTCTTTCTCATGACCATGTCTCTGGTCGCTCAATCTACTTTTGAATTTCTCAGGGTTGATGCGAGCCCCCGTGTTGCAGGTTTGGGCGGCAGCTTTGTTGCTGCCAACGATGATGCGGATGTAATCTTCTCGAATCCGGCCGGGATTTCATTCCTCACCAACACGCCTGTTTCTTTTTCGTATGTGAACTATATACTGGACGTAAGCATGGCAAGCCTCTCTGCTTCCAAACTTTTTCCGGGCATTGGCAGATTTGGGTTGGGAGTAAAATATATTAATGAAGGCAATTTTACCGGTGCTGACGAATTCGGGAATACGCTCAGTGACTTTAGATGCGGAGAAACGCAGTTTAAGGCAGCATACAGCAATGTTTTAGATGACAATCTATCCTATGGTGTGAGCGGTGGATTGGTCTACTCCAAATTGGCAGATTATTCCTCCTCAGCACTGACTTTTGACGTAGGCTTGAATTACTCAATACCCTCGGAACGAATAAATATTGCCTTTGTAATGCTTAATGGTGGCACGCAGCTTTCCACCTATAGCGGAGCACGGGAATCACTTCCAGTTGATGTCCGGGTCGGAATTTCAAAACGCTTGCTTTATCTTCCATTGAAGTTTTATTTTGACTTGCATAAGCTTAATGAAGAATCCGGTAGTTTCAGTGACCGGTTGAGCAATTTCTCGTTCGGTGGTGAATTCAGTCTCGGCAAGGCACTTCGATTTAGGTTGGGCTATGAAAACGAAAAGCGCAAGGAATTGAAAATTGGCAATTATGCAGGTTTGGCGGGGTTCAGCGTCGGATTAGGACTGGTGATAAGCACCTATAACCTGAATTACGCCTATAGTTCCTGGGGTGAAATCCCTGGCCTCCATCGTTTTGGCATTAATACGACCTTTGACTAGAAATTGTGGAAAATTGAACAGTTTCTGTTTGATTATTCTACTATCTTGGACTATTTTAGGACTGAACAATTTATTAATTACGGAGCACGTCTATGACTCTTGATGCCTTAGGCATGATTGAAACAAAAGGATTGGTTGGAGCTATTGAAGCTGCCGATGCTATGGTAAAAGCAGCAAAGGTTGAACTGATCGGAAAAGAAACTATTGGTGGTGGATTTGTAACAGTAATGGTTCGCGGTGATGTTGGTGCGGTTAAAGCAGCCACGGATGCCGGTGCTGCTGCTGCGCAACGTGTTGGAGAACTGGTTTCTGTGCATGTAATACCAAGACCACATTCAGACGTAGAGCTTATTCTTCCCCAGCGTCCAAAAGCCTAAGTAGCATTTTTTGGAATTTTGTTCAGCATGAATACATTATCCTTAGTGATAAGCAGGTAATGTATTCATGATTGGGCTTTAAACTATTAAACTATGACTTACGCTCTTGGACTAGTTGAAACCAAAGGTCTTGTAGCCGCCCTTGAAGCTGCTGATGCTATGCTGAAAGCAGCTAACGTTAAGCTCATTGGAAAAGAGCAAACAAAGCCTGCCTTAATTACCATAAAAGTGATTGGTGATGTAGGGGCCGTTAAAGCCGCTGTTGAGGCAGGAATTGCAGCGGCTGCACGCGTCGGTCAGCTTGTCGCTTCACATATTATTGCCAGCCCTGCTGAAGAGCTTGACAGTATTGTCCCTGGTATTCTTGAAGATTCCGGACATTTCCCAAACCTACCCCTTTCTGAAAATCACGATATTCCTGTCTTACCGGTTATTCCGGAAATCCCTGCTCCAGATATTTCTCTCCCGGATGTGCCTGAAATTCCCGAGATACCTGATACGCCGGGCGTACCCGATTTCACCGTTCCTGCTAAAAACAGCCGGACTCGGAAAACGGCGAAACGTGGAACTGAGAAAGCTCCAGTAAAAACCAAGAATGAACTGGTATCGGACGCTGTAGAAGAATCACCGGTTGTTGAAATTATGGAATCCTTACCTCCTGTACCGGATCCGGTCGGAGAAGCATTTTCTGACATAAACGAAACACAATTGGACAATTATCTCAACGAGACTGTCTCAGCCACTGAGGATACCATCACTGTGGATGCAGGGGCGGTTGTTGATAATATTGTCTATGAAGAACCGGATGAAGTGACAGAGGTTATTGAGCCTTTGGAAAAAAGGGAAGAAGATCTAAAACCTGATAGAAAAAAGGCAAAAGAGAGCCCATTCCAGGGAAATTTGTTCTCAACACCTTCGCTTTTTGATCAGGGTCCAGTCGAAAATGAATTCCCGGAAATTTCCTATCAGGATGAATTTATTCCGGAAGAGGAACTTCTTGAAGCCTTGCTGGACTCAAGCGAGACAGTCACCTCAGAAGAATTTGTTGAGGATCAGGCGGCAGAACCTATTGAGAAGGATTCGGAAAAGGAGCCTGAGAATCTATCAGGTGAAGTTGCCGGGGTTAATAAAAAACAGACTCAAATTAACCAACCTGAAGAACCGAAGACTCCTGAGACTCCGGAAGAAATTCAGAAGAAAAAAGAAATTGAAGAAGAAATACTCCTTCTGCAGGCGAGGGATATTTTAACGCTTAACGTGCACCAATTGCGTCGATTAGCCCGCCACACGGAGAGCTTTCCAATCATTGGACGGGATATTTCCAAAGCCAACAGGCAGGAATTATTATTCTATTTTGACGCACTGAAGCGTGGCTTTAACAAGTCGTAGCCGTTTCGATAATGAGAAGTGAAAAATCGATAAGTGGTTCAGGAGAACACAATAAAATTGTCCTGGGTATACTGGCTTTCCTCATTTCTGGTATGGTTTGGCTCTCGCTCTCCCTTTCCGAACAATATTATACCACGATTAACGTCCCTATTAAAATAACAAATCTTCCGGTAGGATACTCATTTGATGGTGAGTTTCCGGAGAAACTAATTGTCAAGATGAAAATGCAGGGGTGGAAACTGTTATTTGTCAGGAATCTTCAGGAAGAAGCGTTTGTTGTGCAGGCACCCAAGGACTTTGTTAATGGAAAGATAAATTTCAAAAGCGCAATCTCAGAGAACCCATGGCTTTCTGGCGAAGGTGAAATTATCAGTATTTCTCCGGAAGATGCCCAGATCCATGTTGCCCGTTCTTTTTCTAAGAAAGTAAAAGTATGTGCCTCCCTTCAATTGGGTTTTGAAGATGGATTTGGACTTGCTCGCCCTGTTGAAATGGATCCGGATTCCATAACCATTTCTGGAACAAAGGCTACGCTCGATAAAATTGACAGCGTGGTGACAGAGATGCAAAAATATACCGGACTCGAAAAAGGTATTTCGGTACAGCTCGCCCTGACAAAACAACAGGGCATCACATATTCCGAAGAGCAGGTGATGGTGACCCTGGTAGTACAGAAGATTCTCGACAAAGATTTTACCGGGGTTCATGTCGAGGCCATTAATCTTCCGCCCGATCGGTCAGTGGCATTCACTCCCGAAGAGATAACCGTTAATGCACGTGGCGGGTTGGATATTTTGGGTAAATTGCAATCAAAAGATTTTCGCGCTTATGTGGATTATAAGGAAATTTTGGATGATTCTTTGGGTGTAATAACACCAAATGTTATTTTACCACCGTTTGTTGAAAAGAATTACTTGGAACCAACAAAAATCAGAGTAGTAATAAAAAAGTTATAATATGTTTATTTCGTTTGAGGGTATAGATTTTTGCGGAAAATCAACCCAAATTCAGTTATTAAAGAATTACTTCGAGAAATTGGGTAAAACGGTCCTTATTATCAGGGAACCCGGAGGTACGGAAATTTCTGAGCAGATAAGGAAAATTCTTCTCGATAAAAAGAATTTGAAAATGGTCGATGAAGCAGAGATTCTGCTTTTTTCGGCATCTCGTGCTCAACTGGTAAAAGAGAAGATTGTTCCTCATCTGAAGGAAGGTGCCATCGTTCTTTCGGACCGTTTCTACGATTCGACAACTGCCTATCAGGGATATGGGCGGGGAGTTGATCGTAAGTTTGTGCACGCCCTTAATACCTTCGTGGCAGGTGATGCAACACCGGAAATTACGTTTTTCCTCGATATTCCCATTGAGCTTGCACTCTTGCGGCAAAAACAGAAAAAAGTTTCACTCGACAGGATCGAATCCAGCGCTCCGGAATTTTATAATAAGATACGAAATGGTTATCTTGAACTTGCAAAACGTGAACCGCGAATAATTACTATTGACGGCTCTTTATCAGTTGATGATATACATAATGAAATAATAGATAGAATAAGTAAAGCTGTTAACCCTTAATGAAAAAACGAAGTTTTAAAGCATTTATTGCAGTCGGTATAAGCCTTCTGATCTTTTCCGGTTTTGTTGTCAAAAAGAGCGATGTTTTTTTCGATATTGCGAAAAATATTGACATCTTTACAAGAGTTTACAAGGAGATTGCCTTTAGTTATGTTGACGGGGTCAATCCTGAAGAATTTATGCGTGCAGGCATTCGCGGAATGCTCAACACGCTTGATCCTTATACGGTTTTTATTGACGAAAAAAGACAGGAGGATATTGATCTCCTGACAAATGGGAAATATGGCGGCATCGGTATAACCATCGGTATCCGCGATAACAACGTTTCCATAATTGAAATTCTTGACGGATTTTCTGCCCAAAAGCAGGGTCTTCAGGTCGGCGACTTCCTGACTCAGGTTAATGGGGTAAGTATTACTCCCAAAAACATTGATGACGTTTCATCTCTGGTAAAGGGCGAACCGGGAACATTTGTCCGATTAAAAATTCTCCGACCGGGTGTGAAGGATACCATAAATTTTGAATTGATGCGTGAAGAAATAAAACTCAAAAATATTGCGTTTGCCGGTTTTTACCCTGAAAATAGTGGGAACGCCTATATAAAGCTCACCTCATTCAGTCGGTCGGCCGGTGAAGAATTAAAGAATACTTTATTGGATTTGAAGCGCCAACGAAATATCGAAAGCGTCGTTCTTGATTTGCGAAATAATCCCGGTGGATTGCTTGACGTTGCTGTTGACATCACCAATAAATTCTTGGGCAAAGGTTTACTTATTGTTTCAACCAGAGGCCGGGATTCACTAAGCCTGAAACAATATTCAGGTTCGCAAGAACCCTTGATAAAGGACGCAAAACTCATTGTTCTGGTTAATGAAGGGAGTGCATCCGCTTCAGAGATTGTTGCAGGTGCTATCCAGGATCATGACAGGGGCGTAATTCTCGGGCAAAAGTCCTTTGGTAAAGGGCTTGTACAGACCATCGTTCCGCTTTCCTATAATACTTCACTTAAAGTTACTACAGCCAAGTATTTTACTCCGAGCGGACGGTGTATTCAGAAAATTAACTACTCAAAGAATAATAAAGTCTATGCTGAAGTTGATTCGCTCGCGCTTTCTGCTTTTTTAACAGATAATAAACGAACCGTATTCAGTTCTGGCGGCATTACTCCTGATACGATAGTTGCTGATACTGAGGACCCGGAAATAATTCGTGACATGTTCGCAAAGGGAATAATCTTCAAGTTTATTAATCATTTGCAGGAAAAGAGTGATAAAAAAGAAATTGAAAAATTACCGGAGAGCGAAACGTTCTCCCAGTTCATGAAGTTTATCAAGTCGGAAAACTATATATACGTCTCTGAACTGGAGAAAAAAGTAGAAGATATGCTCGCCTTAAGTAATAAACAGAAACAGTTTAAAAAATTATCCGGGTCTTTTCAGGATATCAAAAAGCAGCTTTCCATTGCTGCTGCAGAAAATCTTGATGTATATCGTTCGGAGATTTTGAAGGAGATTAAAATTGAAGTGGCTTCAAGGATTAAAGGATCGGAAGGAAGAATAAAATCCAGCCTTGAAACTGATCCCCAATTTTTGACTGCAGTTTCAATCCTCCGGAATGATACGGTTTATAAAAACTTGCTGAGAAAGAAATAACATGGCAGTAACAAATACGAAAAAGATAATTCTGCGTTTGGACCCTTCCTATAAAAGATGCCCCTCTTGTGGCGAGGTGAATACCTTGCGCAGATCGCGTGCAAAGAATTTTATTGAGAATACACTGAAAATTACCGGCATTTACAAAATGTACCGGTGCAGAAAATGCAATTGGCGGGGGCCACTCTCCACTCTTGTTGTCACCGCGCAGTCTATAAAAAACTTGTTGATATATTTAGTCGTTTTGCTTTGTGCTCTCTTCGTAATCTCCCGTGTCTTTGGAAATCTGGTCTCGTAGCATAGTATGACTCGGAATGTACTGGATAAGATTCGTGCAATAGTAGGAGAGCAGAATTATCTGGATGCAGACGAGGATAAAATTTGTTATTCGTTTGACGGAACGCCGCTGATTTCACAATGGCCGGAAGCAGTCGTTTTTCCCGCTGATGCTGAACAGATCTCTCAACTCATTTCATTGGCCAATCACGAAAAATTTTCTATTGTTCCACGAGGAGCAGGGACGGGCCTAAGTGGCGGCTCTGTTCCGGTGGCAGACAGTATTGCGCTGGTGATGACTCGCTGGAACAAAATCCTTGAAATTGATTCGGGAAATTTGACTGCCTGGGTGCAACCAGGGGTGGTCACCGGTCGCTTGCAGGAAGAAGTGGAAAAATATGGGCTGTTCTATCCGCCTGACCCCGGCAGCGCAAATGTTTGCACCATTGGTGGCAATGTGGCCGAAAATGCTGGCGGTTTGCGCGGCTTGAAATATGGTGTTACAAAAAACTATGTTCTTGGCATCGAGATGCTCCTCCCTAATGGCGAAATGATCCAAATGGGTGGAAAGAACATGAAAGATGTTGCCGGTTATAATCTAAAAGATTTTGTTGTTGGCAGCGAAGGAACTCTGGGAGTTTTTACCAGAATACTTTTAAAACTTATCCCTAAGCCTCTTAATGCAGTAACCATGCTTGCCTTTTTTGAGTCACTTTCGGATTGTGGAAAGGCCGTTGCTGACATTATTTCATCTCAAATAACACCCTCCATGATTGAATTTCTGGATAATACCACCATTCGCTGTGTCGAAGCATATACAGGGGCCGGACTTCCTTTAAATGCCGCAGCAATGCTGCTGATTGAAGTAGATGGCCGTGGTAGCGCTGTGGAGGATGATGCGGAACAAATTGTCACTATTCTTAAAAGACATTCTGCTGTCGGCCTGAAAAAAGCCTCCTCTCTTGAAGAATCCAATTTACTGAAATTCGCTCGCAGAAGTGCATTTACGGCTCTGGCAAGGGTTAGACCCACTACCATTCTTGAAGACGCCACGGTCCCCCGGAGCGAACTCCCTGTCATGATTGAAAAAGTAATTGAGGCAGCGCGACGGTTTGATGTTACGTTTGGAAACTTCGGACATGCAGGAGATGGTAATCTTCATCCGACCTGTCTCACTGATGAGCGGGATAAGAAAGAAATTGAAAAGGCTCATGCAGCGTTTGAGTTTATATTCAATGAGGCTATTAAGCTTGGTGGCACAATAACGGGCGAACACGGCACCGGCCTTGCTAAAAAACAATTTCTTGAGCAGTGTGCCGGCATACCCGCTGTCGATTTCATGAAAAAGATTAAGGCATCCCTGGACCCGAATAATGTTATTAATCCGGGGAAAGTTTTCTCCATGCGCCCCCGCTGTGAAGGTCAATTACCGTTCCATCTGAAACATTGAGCGGATTACCATGACTCCTGTTCCAGCCCAGACACATCCTCGGATTCAGATTTCGGATGACCTTATAACGCAATGCATGCATTGCGGTATGTGCCTTGCAACCTGTCCCACCTACGAGCTAACAAAAAATGAACGATCCTCTCCAAGAGGCAGAATCCGTCTCATGAAATATCTCGCCGATGGCAGCATCGGAGTCAGCCCGGTATTAAAAGACGAGATGCAGTTTTGCCTCGATTGCCAGGCTTGTGAGACTGCCTGCCCTGCGGGAGTACACTACGGAAAGCTTGTGGAGGCAACCCGCGACTATATAACCGAACAATCTGCCCCGGATGCCACCGGCTTTGCAATTAAGTTTGGACTCAATTCAATTCTTGCATCCAAACGCCGTCTTCTGCTTCTGTCAAAACTGGTTTTCGTACTCCAAAAGGTTTTTCCGTTTGCCGTTGTAAAGGCGCTGGCCCAAGTGAGCAAAACGGTGTCCAGGCTATTGGCAATGTATCAGCTCGCACCACAGTTTGCCTGGACATCCTCCGAAAGCAAGCTCCCGGAAATGAACCAGGCTTTTGGTACACGAAAAGAAACCATAAGTGTATTAACAGGCTGCATTATGGATGTTGCATTCCCTGAGATTAATATGGATACGGTTGAGCTGTTGAGGAAGTGTTCCTGCGATGTTATTGTTCCGAAGGGACAGGTTTGCTGCGGCTCGCTGCACGCACACTCGGGGCAGACGGCAAAAGCCAAAGAGCTTGCAAAAATCAATATCGATGCATTCATGAAGCATGACTATGACTATTTGGTTTCGAATTCAGCCGGTTGCGGTGCTTTCATGAAGGAGTATGGTGAACTGTTTGCCAATGATCCGGCTTATGCGGAAAAGGCAAAACTGTTTTCGGTACGGGTGCTGGATATAAGTGAATTTGCCGAGAGCAGAATTAGTCCGGAGATGATGAACGAGTGCCGGATAGCCGCTACTTATCACGATGCCTGTCATCTGTGCCACACCCAAAAAATTACAAAACAACCCAGAAAAGTGCTTTCGCAAATACCCGGCATTGAGATGTCAGAACTTCCTGAATCCACCTGGTGCTGTGGATCAGCAGGCATCTACAACATTGTCCGCTTCGATGATTCTATGCAAATCCTTGAACGGAAGATGCGGAATATCGAATCTACGGGCGCCAAAACGGTCATCATGGCCAACCCCGGTTGTATGTTGCAACTGCAATATGGAGCAAAGCGGTTCAATGCAGATATTAATATAACTCATACTGTGAGCATTCTGAATAGGGTAGTGAAAAATCCGGATCAACAGTAACGTTTATGCTCTTATATAGTCGCGCGGAAGTGTGCTGCCTTTTATTTGGATCTGAAAAGTTCTATTATGCCAGGCATGACAGCTTGAGGGCTTCTGCTTGTGATAATAATATCTCGGATTTGGGCAAGTTGACAATACCGATTACCAAATCCATTTCTTAGTTTGGAAATAAATACAAAGGAATCCTATGTGCGCATATTGGCTGTTTAAATCCGAACCTTCGGTCTTTTCTATTCAGGATTTGGCAAAAGCACCTGCGAGAACCACCTGCTGGAACGGGATCAGGAACTATCAGGCGAGAAATTTCTTGCGGGACTCGATGAAAAAGGGTGATCTGGTTTTCTTTTACCATAGTAACGCAGAGCCCAATGCAATCGTAGGACTGGCCGAAATTGTGAAGGAGGCATATGCTGATTTTACGGCATTCGATCAGGAACATGATGGCTATGATCCAAAGAGCAAAAAAGAAAACCCGGTGTGGTATATGGTTGATATCAGGTTTAAGGAAGTATTCCCGCACCCCTTAACCTTGGAAGAGCTTAAACAAAAACCCGACCTCAGGGATTTTCGCCTTTTGCAGCGGGGAAACCGACTATCGGTATTTCCGGTTTCTGATAGTGAAGCACAGGTGCTCCTGAGGCTGTCGAAGGAGATACGCTAGGCTTTTTAACTAGGAAAATCAAGGCTTTTATTGGTAGTAAATAAAATATTATTTATCTTACGTATGTACTTAAACAAAAATAAAGGTATACATTATGGCAGCAGCAAAACCGCTCACTAAATCAGCGATCATCGCTCACTTAGCAGGCAAGCTCGACGTAACCAAAAAACAAGCAGGACAATTCCTTGAGGAATTAGTATTACTTGCTTATAAAGAAGCGAAAAAAAGTTTTACGCTTCCTGGCCTCGGAAAACTCGTTCTTGTACAGCGTAAAAAAAGAACTGGCAGAAACCCACGTACCGGTGAATCAATGGTTATCCCGGCAAAGAAGGTTCTGAAATTCCGCATTGCCAAACAAGCAAAGGATGCAATTCTTCCCTCCAAATAAGGAAGAGTAGTTTTATAAAAGGCAGAGGTTTTCTTCTGCCTTTTTTTTTGTGTTTGTCTGTCTTCGGAATGCTGATTTTTTGCGGGGTTTTGGCTGCCGCGAACACTGGAGAGACTTGAGCTTTCTGATTACCTTACTTTGATTTATCAATCCCCAGGCGGGCAATGAGCTCGTCATACAGTTCCTTATCAACGCCCTGAAGCAGTATATTCTGCAGTTCCTTGCAGCCTCTGATCATTCTGAAAAACGCCAGCTCATGTCTTATGCCTCTTACTTCTATCTTATACATGCTGTTGGGCTTTTTATCAAAAATTCCGCCCCGAATCTCCTGAATTTTGTCCATTGGAAATTCAATCACCTTACTGGATAAGAAAAATTTGCTGCACCGCATTGTGTTCCCTCTGATTTCAATGCAATAAGGGACGATTTTGACTAGATAGAAAAAATAGGAGTTGAGTATATAGAGCAGGACAGCAAGTAATCCTCCGTAAAAATACTTCATTATCGCAAAGTGAAACATGAAAGGCAGAACATAAAAAAGGAGCAACAGGTTTGCCGGGAGGATGCCGTAACGGTATACCATGCGAGAAAAAAATGAGTACGTAAAACTTTTTGTTTGCATTGTCCAATTCACCGTTGCTTAAAGGGGATAGTGTAATTCGTAGCGAGGCAGAAGTCTGCCGGTAATTTCAATAAACGGTTTTTCTAAAATAGCAGAAAGATGATTAAAAGCAACCCGTAGGCAGCATCAAGCCTGCTTTTCTCTGTATAGTCAGGCTTAATATGAGTTTTCAGGTATTTGTCTTTCTGTCTAAAAACAGTACCTTAAACAATAGGCGAACTTGCTCTTCTGCATTCATTGGCATACTGTGGACAATGTGAATATGCATGTCGTGCCATTTCCTGGTTCGCTGGTGAACCAAATCTGTCCGCTATTTTTGTCGATTAGCTCTTTACATAAAATTAAGCCAAGGCCGGTGCCTTTTTCCTGCTCTGTACCGGGTGTCGATTTCGCGGAATCAATTCTAAACAGTGAGCGCAATTTATCTTCGCTCATCCCCACTCCCGTATCTTGTACTTTTATGAGCACCTCATCGTCTTCTGCCAGTGCAGAGATGGATATGTTACCGCCGTGAGGAGTGAACTTAATACTGTTTGACACCATATTTCGCATTATCAAATACAACGAATCCTTATCCACACACACTCCAATTCGCGGGTCAATATTCACTTGCGTGCTGATTTGCTTGTTCGAAAGGGCTATTTGAAATTGCGGGAGAATTTTGTTCACAGTCTCAGCAAGGGGCAGTGTGGTTTTACTGATCACTAACTTGCCCGTCTGAATTCGTGCCCAGTCCAGAAGTTGTTGAAGCAGTTCAAATTGATTCTCCAAGGCAAGATGCAGCTCTTTGGCTAAAAATTGGATTTCGGTGGGTGGAAGGGAAAAAGCATCCTTGTCAAGAAGCGACGAGATCGACAAAAAGTTTTGGAACGGACCGCGGAGATCGTGCGCAATTATGGAAAAAAACTTATCCTTTGTTGCATTGGCCGTTTTCAAAGACTCGGCGTAGTCATGCATTTTTTCTTCGGCAAGTTTTCGCTCGGTTATGTCGCGGGCCGATGCGTAAATATAACTGACACCATTAAATTCAATTTCTTTTGAGCTGATCTCGACATTTATCAGAACTCCATCTTTTCGGCGATGCACAGTCTCAACCGATAAAGCACCTACTCCAACTGAACGTACTAATTCAAACAACTTTGCGGAATCCAATTGAGGGTCCCAATCGGTTATTTTAAGCTTAGCTGCTTCTTCTGGTGTATAACCTAGTGTTCGCGCAAATGAGTCACTGAATTGAATTAGATTGCCCTCTGTATCCAGTATGTGAATACCGTCACTTGCCATTGACAGTATGGTCTTTAAACGATTGGTTTCGTTTAGGAGTGCAGTTTCCGCCAGCGCCCGGTCAGAAATATCTCTGGTAACGCCAAATATCACATGCCTGTTATCCCACATACCAGGCGTTGTTCGAGTTTCGACTTCAATTACCCGCAGACTCTTGCTGATTAGCGGGATGGGAGAAAAGTCGCGTTTGCCTTGCATCATATCCGCAACTATTTGCGCTGCTTCATCACGTCTGCTGGGAACGTGCAATTCAAGCACTGATTTGCCAATTAACTCCTTAGGCTCATACTCAAGTTTTTTGCTCATCGCCAGGTTCGTTAGAATTATATTTCCCTTACTATCCAGGACGAACATCATATCGTCTACGGTGTTAATAAAGGTTTGCAGGTTGTCATTTTCAGTATTGATAATTTCCTGCTGGTTTATCCGAAAAAGCGCGCTTCCAATCTCTTTGCCAATTGAAACAAGTATATGACGGTCATCTTCATCAAGATACTGTTTCGATTTCGTCGTTACATTGTAGGCTCCCAGAATGGTTTCGCCAAAGGTGATAGGAATGCTTGCAACAGAGGTAAATCCGAATGTATCTGCGTCTTCAGGCTTTAAATCTCGATAGTTTTCAGAGAAAAGTGGTTTGGCTTCAATAAATATTTGGGAATATGGAGGCTGGGCAGTTGAGACAGTCCTGTTTTTTTTAACAAACTCTTCAGGAAGATTGAGCTGGCAGACAATTCTGGCAGTGCAAGAATCTTCATCAAGCAGATAGATTCCGCCGCCGTCAAAACTAAGCAGCCTGATAGTCTCTGCTAATATTTCCTTCAGTAATTGTTGCCTTGTAAGGGCTTCGTTGGCTATGCTGACAACAGCATGCATAATTGAATAATTGCGCAATGAGCGCTGTAATGAAGCTTCGCGTTCTTTAAGGCTTCTTATCTCCCCCAGTAAGACAGAGTGTGTTGAGTCTGACAATTAAAATTTCTTTCTTATATAGGAGACTTACTGGTGCTATCGGAATACGGTCAATTGAGAACAGGGCAACAAATTCAATATGAATTAGTACTTCTAAGATGGTAAACTTTTCCTTCCCCTACAAGTTTTTGTTATGCTTTTATAGCTGCCTTTCCCAGGTAGGTATTAACGCGTTACGACACGGTTTTGTCTTTTCTGTCGGTTGATACCCTTCAGGAGTATCCAGGTCTCCTGTAGAGAATTTACGAATGACAAGTGAACCGGAAAGACTATGCCAAAGAGTATCTGAGGCCAAGAGGGATTAGTTGGAACAGAATTTCGTTATCAATATATTCTTTCTTTTCTCCCTGGAATTGGCTGAAATTCATTAATTTTGCATTACAAAATCAGCCACAACAATAAACATCAGGTATAGAGGCACGTATGAATCCTATCGAAATAATCCGCAAGAAACGGGACAAAGGTATCCTGTCAAGGGAAGAAATCCAATATATGGTCAATCAGTACACCACTAAAAAAATTCCGGACTATCAAATGTCTGTATTCTTGATGTCAATTTACCTGAATGGTATGACTGTACTGGAAACTGCCGCACTTACCGAAGCAATGCTCTATAGCGGTCTGGTTGTTGATCTTTCCAATATTCCCGGACTCAAAATTGATAAGCACTCAACAGGGGGAGTGGGAGATAAAACGTCATTTATTCTGGCATCGGTTGTTGCGGCTGCCGGTGTGGCAGTCCCAATGATCTCTGGCAGAGGACTTGGACATACCGGTGGAACATTGGATAAGCTGGATGCAATACCGGGCTTCAAAACAAGTCTTCCACTCGACGAGTATAAAAAAATAATTAAGGAAGTTGGAGCGGTTCTCGTGGGACAAACCGAGGAAATAGCACCTGCAGATAAGCTGCTCTATGCACTTCGTGATGTTACCGCAACAGTTGAATCAATCCCATTGATTACCGGAAGCATCATGAGCAAAAAACTGGCCGAAGGAATTGATGGTTTGGTGCTTGACGTTAAGACCGGAAGCGGTGCCTTTATGAAAAAGTATGAAGATTCCATCGCGCTCGCGGAATCTCTCATTAATACTGCAAAAGCCTTTGATAAAAAAGTTATCGGATTCATCACTGATATGAGCCAACCTCTGGGAAACTACATCGGGAACTGGCTTGAAATAGTTGAAGTAGTTAAAATCCTCAAAGGTGAACCGGGTGGTGATCTCCTGGAAGTGTCGCTTTACCTGGCGGGCGGAATGCTCTTTCTGGCCGGAAAGGCAGATTCGATCGAAAATGGCAAAACCTTGGCAGAGACATTCATTGCGAATGGCAAAGCCTGGGAAAAGTTCCAGGAAATTGTTGCTGCCCAGGGTGGCGATGTAAGCTATCTTCTCAATCCGGAGAAATATCCCCAGTCACAGTTTCATCGTGTGTTCCTGGCAAAACAATCTGGCTATATTGCAGAGATTGATACCTACCAGGTGGGGATGGCCGGTCTTGAACTGGGAGCAGGCAGATTTACCAAGGATGATGTTATCGATCCAAAAGCCGGCATCATATTCTATCCAAAAATAGGGGAGTATCTCGAGGAAGGGAAACCAATTGCCGAGCTTTTTACCGATTTGGAAGAGAAGCTGGATGTAGCGGAAAATCGCCTTAACAGTGCGATCATAGTCAGCAAAGAAAGAACGGAAATACCGGTCTTGATTAGGAAAATAATTCAGTAACGGAAGAGAGTGTCATTGTGTTATTCATATTCGCGATTGTCATAGCCATTGTCGGAATAGGAATATTCAGGACAGCAAAAAAAGAAGGAAACCGGCAGAGAATAAATATTGGTTCTGGCGTGATTGGCGTCGGTATAATTATTGGACTGACGCAATGTTTCACTGTCATTCCTGCGGGAAATGTTGGAGTTGTGGACTTCTTCGGAAATGTGAGCGACTTTACGCTGAAAAGCGGTGTCAACTTTGTTAACCCGTTTGCCAACGTTGTCAAGTTCAACATTAAAAGGATGGAGATCAAGGAAAACATGAGCGTTCCTTCCAAAGAAGGTTTAAGCGTTCAGTTGGAGATCAGTCTTGTTTATCAGTTGAACCCTGATCGCGCGAATTATATCTATAAGACGGTGGGCGTTAATTTTGCCGACGTTATTCTGATACCGCAATTTCGCTCCGTTGTACGGGGAGTGACGTCCAAATCGGAGGCCAAGGCACTTTACACTTCACAACGCGAAGGTGTTGAGCGTGATATTGAAGATCAACTTCGTGCGATGGTAGAAAAAGACGGGATAATGATTGTAAGCGCACCAATGCGTCAGATATCGCTGCCGGAGGGACTTACGGTTGCCATTGAAGAGAAACTGAAAGCTGAACAGGAAAGTCAGCGTATGCAATTCATCCTTCTGAAAGAGAAACAGGAAGCGGACAGAAAAAGAATTGAAGCACAGGGTATTTCCGATTTTCAGGTAATAGTAACCAAGGGACTCAGCGAACCACTCCTGAAATGGAAAGGCATCGAAGCAACCGAGAAGCTGGCAAATTCCAAGAATACCAAGGTGGTAATAATTGGTGCAGGCAAAAACGGTTTACCGGTCATACTGGGGAATGACCAGGAAAAATAGAATCTCAAAAAAAGGCTGTCCCCATTTCGTGACAGCCTTTCATATTTTTAACCTCTGCGTAATCTGTAATTTTTCATCAGCGCGTGCAACAATAGCAACCCGTGTCTGTAATCTCAGCATTTATTGGCTTCAGACAAAATAAAGAATTGGGTTAAAAAAGCTATCTTGAAAGCATGTTGCCTGCTCTCGTACATCGATATTATTTAGCGTTCGCAGCCAGATGTTTTCGTTCGCTATCATTCCATTGGCAGCCATTGCTCCATAGACTATTTTACGGCAGTTTAATTAAATAGAACAATGTTGAGTTCTTTTCAGTGTTTCTTATGGGATATTGTGAGGAACCTTTTTGTTCAAATTTGTCACTTACCCTGGTTATTTTTCACTAAATAAGTCCTCCATAATTTGGAGGTCATCTCCGGTTTTCTGCCCCTTTTTGCTTAGAAATAAGCGCTGCGGTTCAGATAAATAGTTAAGTGGTCGGACAATTTTTCCAGCAATAAATCAGATTATTCATGTACGAAAACATACACTGGTGTTCTTTCCTCCCTGATAAGGCAATGTTGAGGATGCGACGGCTCACACTGTCCGTCCTGTTAGTTGCGTTTTTCTCTTGTGGGCTGATTGCCCAGCCATTTATGAACGTTCAGAACAAAGATGGTTCCACAAAATATTCATCGGTTGACCTTGTCAGAAAACTGACATTCAATGTCTCAGGAACTATCCTGCAAATTTCGCTTACTTCGGGTGTAGTCGTATACGACTCACTGCCTAATCTGCAGAAAATCACTTTTAACAATTTCAGTAGTGGAACACCGTTACCCGTCGAATTGGTATCCTTCTGTGCAAATGCGGTTGGGAATACTGTTACGCTTAGTTGGAAAACCGCGTCTGAATCGAACACGGCAATTTTCGAAATTGAAAGAGCAGCAGGCGGTTCAGCGGTTTGGGTGAAAGTCGGAAGCGTAAAGGCGGCCGGTTCCAGTAACATTCTTCGGAACTATATCTTTACGGATGCAAACCCCCAACAAGGCATTTTACTCTATCGTCTGAAAATGAAGGATAACGACGGTTCTTTCAAGTATACCGATGGCATAACCATAAACCATGCAATAACAGCATCCTATCAGCTTAATCAGAACTATCCAAACCCTTTTAACCCGGTTACAACCATTGGTTTCAGTATTCCGGTACAAGGCAGGGTGGAATTGAGGATATTTGATGTTTTGGGAAATGTAGTTGCCACTCTGGTTAACGAGGTGAAGCCCGTTGGGAACTATACAATTCAATTCGACGCTGGCAGGCTTTCAAGTGGTGTATACTTTTGCAAATTAGTTGCAGCCGGTATGAGCATGTGTAAAAAAATGTCATTAATTAAATAAATATCTGATTAGGATCAGGATAATGATAAAAAGACTTTTGTTAAGCGCGTTCCTTCTATCGTTCTATTGTATCCCGGTGTTCACGCAGGGAGTTATAATTCACGAGAGTACGGGAGCAAAAGATACGGTCGTTATAGCTGGCGTCGACAGTATTACTATTGGTCAGAAGTTGTATATCCATAGGAGCACCGGACAAAAAGATTCAATTCAGGTTAGCAGCATTGACAGCATCACCTATAACATCTCCATTACACCCCAACCCATAGTCGAGTCAATAAGTCCATCATACATGCTGATGGGAAGCTCTGGATTTACACTCACGGTTACGGGTCAGAATTTCTTTCCCTCATCCATTATTAAATGGAATGGAGTTGGTTTAACCACCATATATCTTTCTTCAAACCAGCTTCAGGCAGTGGTATCAGGTTCTGACCTGACAACAGCCGGAACTGCAAGCGTTACTGTTTATACTCCTGCACCTGGCGGAGGGCTGTCTTCCGCGGCAACGTTCTCCAAACTTGCAGTTACAACGGAAACTTTTGAATCCGGCACAATCAAATCCGCTTATGCCGTAGCAAATGATACTCTTAAAACGGGAGTTTGGAGCCTGAGTGACGCCCTGGTGGGCAATTCAACTTCTGACCGAAAGAACGGTTCCCGCTCGGCTAGAATTCGCCTTTCCGGCACAATGACAATGAAGTTTGACCTCATCAATGGGGTGTCAAACGCAACGGTGATGCATGCTAAGTATGGCTCTGACGCAAATACAACCTGGGGTCTGTGGTATTCAACAAACCAGGGGACTTCCTGGACACAGTCTGGTTCAAATATCACCACTTCTGACACTGTATTACAAACAGCAACATTCGCAATCAACCTCAGCGGTTCAGTCAGATTTGAAATCAGGAAAGCGGATGGTGCATCCGCAAGAACTAATTTTGATGATATCAGTTTCACCGATTATGTGGCTGCCACTAATCCGGTCCCTGCAATCACCTCGCTTTCGCCGTCGTCAATAATCGCCGGAAATGCAAATTTCTCGTTGACTGTTACGGGAAACAGTTTTGTTTCCTCATCAGTCATTCAATGGAATGGCAGCAATCTTTCCACAACCTTTATATCGGCAACTCAACTTCAGGCAACAATCCCCGCTGCAAGTGTTGCAAATGCCGGCACGGCAAGCGTTTCGGTTTATTCTCCGGCACAAGGCGGTGGAACTTCATCAGCACTAACGTTTACCATTTCTTCAGGCACTAATCCTGCTCCGGTCATCAGCACGCTTAGTCCTGCTTCAACAGCGGCAGGCAGTTCAATGTTCACCCTGACGGTTGAGGGAAGTAATTTTGTTTCTTCATCGGTAGTGCAATGGAATGGAACTGGCCTCACTACCACCTATGTTTCGGCAACACAGCTTCAGGCTTCTGTTCCTGCTGTAAATGTTGAAAGTACTGGTAGTGCAAATATAACTGTTTATTCCCCGACACCCGGCGGTGGAACTTCATCAGCACTTACCTTCACAATTTCTGCTGCAACCAATCCGGTGCCGGTGCTGACCTCTTTGAGCCCTGCTTCAATACCGGTTGGAAATGCCGACTTTACTCTTACCGTAACTGGAAGTGGATTTATTGCATCTTCGGTTATCAAATGGAATGGAACATCCTTAACAACTTCCTATGTCTCCGCAACGCAGCTTCAGGCTACAATTCCTGCTGCAAGTGTTGCAATTGCAGGAACCGCAAGTGTAACCATATATACTCCTACTCCTGGCGGCGGCACCTCCTCAGTTCAGTCATTTTCAATTTATACCCCGGTTTCCAATGTGAATCTTACTATGGGAAACCCCAGTGGGGCAGTTCATGATGCTAACTATCCGGCTAATTATTTGATTATGAGAGGCCAGTATTGCGAGTCTTACAATCGTGATCGGGGAATTCCAAACTGGGTAAGTTGGCAATTAAGCCAGGCGTGGCTGGGGAGTGCCTCACGGGGCACTTTCAAAACTGATGCATCGCTTCCTTCCGGATGGTATCAGGTATCAACGGGAGATTATACTGGCTCAGGCTTTTCGCGGGGGCATATGTGTCCATCAGCAGATCGTACCTTAACGGAAGCAGATAATGATACGGTGTTCCTTATGTCTAACATTATTCCGCAAAATCAAAATAATAATGGCGGTCCATGGGAGAAGTTGGAAACATATTGCCGTGCTTTAGCTACGCAGGGATACGTTCTATATATTGTTTCCGGCGGTTACGGTGATGGTGGAGTCCAGACGGACTCAACTGCGGTCATATATACTATTAACGGCGGAAAAATTGCTGTTCCGGCAAAGACTTGGAAGGTGGTCTTGGTTCTGCCGGCTGGAACCAATGATGTTTCCCGCGTCACATCGAGTACAAGGTGCATCGCTGTCTTGATGGACAATGCCAACATACCGGCTACAGACTCTTGGGGTAATTACCGGGTGAGTGTTGATTATATTGAATCGTTGACCGGTTATGACTTTTTCTCTAACGTGCCAACATCTGTTCAGGCAACAATCGAATCTGTGGTGGATACCGGGGCAACAAATTGATCAACCAATTTCTCAGGTAAACTGAAGAGGAACGCATCTTCGGCTGTTGGAAACCGGGAATGATGCTGACAATTTTAAAGCTTCAACCCTTATTGGAATTGCCGCAGGTAAAATGGCAGGATGCTTACAGCCTTGATACAAAATGCGCACAATTTTCCGAAACGGCTCTGCTTATTAAATTTCTTTTCCTGGCAGGTGGGAAGATTAAATAACCCCGTTCTGCCTGGAAAATAAATTGGTGGCATCGCAAGTTTGCTTCATCAGCGTAAAACTTTGCTTAAGTTACGAAATCAATTACACCGTCTTTGAATATCTCGCCGTATCCAAATTCTTCTCTATATAGCCATCGAAGTTAATTGCGATGTTGCGTATGAGCAGTTGCCCCATGCCAAGAACATTTATCTTATCGCCTTCAATTACCACAAGGCCTTCATCAATGAAGGACTTGAGACCTTCGATACCAAGTTTGAAATACTCCCTGAACTTGATTTTGAATTTTTTTTCAACAACAGTCATATCCAATTCAAAATCACACATGAGTTTCATGATTACAAAACGGCGAAGGTGGTCATCTTCCGAAAGTGTGTAACCTTTGGCTATGGGCAGCCGTTCATTGTCCAACGCTGCGAAATATTCTTTTTCTGTCTTGTAGTTCTGCGAGTAAATGTTTTCAAGCTGACTGATCGCGGTTATGCCCATTGCATAGAGATCGAGTCCCGCATTGGTGCTGTATCCCTGAAAATTACGATACAGCTTTTTTTCTTTAAAAGCGATGGAGAGCTCATCCGTCGGTTTGGCAAAATGATCCATGCCGATAAACACGTAACCGGCATTCACTAGTTTCTCAACTGTCGATTTGAGTATCTGGAGTTTCACTTCCGGTTCCGGAATATCTTCCGGGTGTATCAGGGCCATGTGTTTCTTCATCCAGGGAACGTGCGCATAATTAAACACGGCAATCCTGTCAGGTGAAATATCGATTATCTTATCCACGGTCTCGGCAAACGATTCCTGCGTTTGAAAGGGGAGACCATAGATAAGGTCAAGGTTAATGCTTGCAAAGCCAAGTTCACGAACCCAATCGACAACTTGTCTGGTCATTGCTTCCGGCTGGATGCGGTTCACTGCGTTCTGCACTTTTTCGTTAAAATCCTGAACACCCATACTGATGCGGTTAAAGCCATTTTCACGCAATGCAACCAAATGTTCCCTGGTCAAGCCGCGGGGATCAATTTCGCAACTGTTTTCCGCATCCTTTTTGAAAGTGAACGATTCCTGAATATAGGATGCGAGGTCTGCAATTTCTTCCGGTGAAAGGTGAGTAGGGGTGCCACCGCCCCAGTGCAGTTGTGCAACCTGTCGCGTGGTTAAAAGGTAACTCCGTAATAAATCTATTTCCTTTTTCAAATAGGCAATATATTCCTGCACTCTGGTCCGGTTGCGCGTAATGATCATATTGCAACCACAGAAATAGCAAAGTGTATCGCAAAAAGGAAGATGGAAATAAAGCGAAAGATCCGGCAGGTTTTCGCCATAGTTGGATGACACGATTGCATCCAGATAGTTTTCGGATGTAAACGAATCAGAAAAATGCGGAGCCGTCGGGTAGCTGGTGTAGCGTGGGCCCGGACGGTCATATTTGCGTATCAGGTCAAGATTTATTTCGAACATAGCTCAGTACTCTCCGTATCAAAAAATCAATTGGTCTTATTTGTTTCGCTTCTCTTTGGTCTTGTCACTCATTCCTGAATGAATTTTGGCGCTCTCTTTATGCACAAAGGTGACCAGTTCTTTGGCGTTTGCCGGGCTGATATCCGGCAAAATTCCGTGGCCCAGATTGAATATGTGTCCGTTGTGCGGCCCAAAACTATCAAGAACTTTTTTTGCTTCTTCATGTATTTTTTCTTTGGAAGCATAAAGTACTGTTGGGTCCAGATTGCCCTGCAGAGCTACTTTTTTCCCAATCTTTTCACGCACTTTTCCAATTTCAAAGGTCCAATCCAGTCCGACAACATCCGCGCCGCATTTGGAAAGGTCTTTCAGGTTGTGGTGAACTCCTTTGGAGAACACAATTACAGGTTCGTCATTCTTGCGAAGTAACGAAATGACCAGTTCAATATATTTCAGTGAAAATTCTTCAAAGTCAGTAGGGGAGAGCAGCCCACCCCAGGTGTCAAATATCTGGACAGCGTCCGCACCGGCTGAAATTTGTGCTGAAAGATAGGCAGCAACCGCGTGTGAAATTTTCTCGAGTAATTCGTGTGCAAGCTTTGGCTCACTGAAAATAAATTTCTTTATGGTTGCATAAGTCTTGGAGCCCTTGCCTTCAACCATATAGGTCAGCAGTGTCCAGGGCGATCCGCTGAAACCAATGAGAGGTACTCGTCCGTGCAGATTTTGCTTGGTGACACGGAGTGCATCCATTACGTAAGCGAGTTTCTCTGTAGGATCAATATCCTGAAGCGCTTTGGCGTCTTCTTTTGTTCTTATGGGGTGATCAAAAACCGGTCCGCGTCCTTCCTCAATTTCAAGTCTCATCCCCATTGCCTCGGGAATAACGAGAATATCTGAAAAAATAATGGCTGCATCCACGCCGATTATATCAACCGGCTGAATGGTTACCTCGGCTGCCAGATCAGGTGTTTTACACAAGGTAAGGAAATCCGATTTTTCACGAATTGCACGGTATTCCGGCAGATAGCGTCCCGCCTGGCGCATTATCCAGATAGGAGTACGTTCCACCGGTTGCTTTTTGCATGCTCGTATGAATAAGTCGTTTTTAAGTTTCATTTGTTTCTTTTGTTATTTTTGATAAAAAGTAATTATCGCCTTAGCGAGTTCGGCCATCCCCGGTTTTGAAGGGACGATCGCCGTGGAGACACCGCGGGAGCAAATATAATCAGCCGTGGTTCTGCCTATTGCTGCTATCAGGCTGTGATTGAAAAAATCTTCCGGTGCGGTTATGTCCATCATGGACATAAAGTTAACAAAGGTTGAGGGACTGGTAAAGACAAAACAATCTACCTCTTGCCGGTTAATCTCCGCAATAACTTCAGTAAGCTTTTCCTTTTGCGGAGTTATTGTATCATAAACATGAATAAGATCAACGCCGGCACCCATGGCTTCCAAACCTTCGGGCAATTCCCTCCTTGCAATTTTTGAAGCAGGGAGCAGAACGTTTTTACCCGCAAAATCAAATTGCTGCAACTCGGCCAAAAATTCAACAGATGTTCCTGCAAGCCCCACATAAAAAACATTGGAAACATACTTTGCCAGTTCCCGGCTTGTTTTTTCACCAATCGAAATACACTTGGCCGTTAATGCATCACTTTCCGAATCAGCACCGGGGAGTTGTTCGAAGAAGAATTTCACAGCAGTCGCTGACGTGAATACTATGTACTCATAATGGTTCGCTAAAACTCTGGCAGACACTTCTTTGGCAATTGGTAATGGTGTAAACTCTATTGCCGGAAACAGTATGATCTCGGCACCATTCTCCAACAGGTCTTTTGCCGATTCGGCACTTTTCTCAATGGCACGTGTCAGTACAATTCGCCTGCCCCATAGCGGGGCATTACTCCCATTCAACGAGTCATTCCTCAACAGGAATTCTGGTCTGTCTGTTTGTGTAGCCGTCATTTAACTCACACCATTATTAAGGCGAAAAGTACAGTTGTTATTATTCATAATTGCCGGATCAATGGTTTCATTGCACCAGTGGGCGTTCAGCATAGATACTGTTTAATATTTCGCCGGCACCTGCTTTGCGCAAATCACGGGCAAGTTTAATGCCTGTTTTCTCTGTGTCCTTTTTTGATGCGCGGACTTTTTTTCTGAAAACAAGACTTCCGTCCAGAGAGCCAACCATTGCATCAAGGTAGAATCCGTTTGATTTCACTTGCCCCAATGCACCAATGGGAACCTGGCAGCCGCCTTCCAATTCCCGCAAAAGGGCACGCTCTGCAAGTACGGCCATTTCCGTATCTGCATCGTGCAGTGATCGCACAATGTCATACACTTCAGCATTCTCTTCCGCTATTTCAATTCCAAGCGCGCCCTGTCCAACGGCTGGAAGGATTATATCGCTGGGGATGTAAGAGGAAATATGGCTCTTGAGTCCCAGGCGTTCAACACCGGCGCGGGCGAGAATGATCCCGTCCCACTTCGATTTCAGGAATTTCTGGATCCGCGATGGAACATTTCCACGCAACTCTTCTATGCGAAAATCAGGTCTAAGATGCAGGAGTTGGCTGCGGCGCCTCAGCGAGCCGGTTCCGATGACCGCGTTTTCCGGCAGCTCTTCAAGTGTCATGCCTTTCTTTCTGGCGATTAGAACATCTTCAACGGGATGGCGCTTGGAAATACACGCAAGCTGCAGTCCTTCGGGGATCAGCGTCTGCAGATCCTTCAAACTGTGCACCGCGAGGTCAATTTGTTTCCGCAATAAGGCATTTTCCAATTCCTTGGTGAACAGGCCCTTATCGCCGATTTTTGAAAGAGCAACATCAAGAATTTTATCGCCCTTTGTTTTAATGATGACAATTTCCACTGAAACAGATCGGTTCCGTTTTTCCAATTCCTTTTTAACGTGATTAGCCTGCCACAAGGCAAGTTCACTGCCGCGGGAGCCGATGATGATTTTTTTCTTCGCCATACAATTAATCTTTTTTTGTTTCGTTAATATCAATGCCAAACAGATCGCGCAGAAGGGCAATTTTGGCTGCGCCTTCCTGCGAATTGATGCCCTGATCGGCAACTTTCCGCAGTTCTGTTGTGGGGTGGTGTAATATTTTGTTGATGATTCGCTTGGTTAGGATTTCAACCTTTTCCCGGTCTGCTTCATTGAAACGGTTTATCTGTCCGCGTACCTCTTCGGCCCGTATCTCTTCAAAAGTGTCCCTCAACGATTTAATGGTCGGGGCCACTTCCAGTGAACTGAGCCAGCTGAAAAAGTTCTTCAACTCTTCTTCGATTATCGCCTCAACTTTGGGGATCTCTTCTTTTCTCTTATTGAGGTTTTGTTCAACAATGATGTTGAGTGAATCGATGTCATGATAAAAGACAGCGTCGTACTTTTTTGCATCCGGGCTGATGTCGCGCGGAATGGCTATATCCATCAATATGGTTGGCGAACTTCCGCGCTTTTTCATCATACCCTTTATGTCTTCCGTTGTCAGGATAAGATCGGGGGAGGAAGTGGCTGAAATGATAATATCGAACTCCGGCAGACTGTCCTTAAAACTGGTGAAGGGGAGGATATGAGCGTGCAGTTCCTCTGCCAGCTTTTCTGATTTCTCATAGGTTCTGTTTGCAAGTGTGAGTTTTCCAATGCCTTTATCCTTCAAATGCCTTGCTGCAATTTCGCCCGTTTCTCCCAGGCCTATAACCAGGGCAGATTTTTTTGTCAGGCTGGAGAATATTTTCTCTATTAACTGTACTGCCGCATAGCTTACGGTTATTGCTCCGTCTGAAATGGTAGTTTCGGTCTTTGCACGTTTGCCAACCCGAATGGCAGCATCAAACAGTCGTTTGGTTAGAAGTCCGACTGTGCCTTTTTCTTCAGCTATCGCAAACGACTCGCGTACCTGTCCCAGGATTTGATTATCGCCCACGAAAAGCGAATCGATACCTGCCGCGACTCTGAACACGTGATCAACGGCAGTGGTGGAGAAATATTTGTGAAAATGTTCGTCGGTAATGCCTTCAATTGGCTTTTTCCCTATGAGGAACTTCTCAATCTCCTCGCAGGTAATATTGTTGTCCTTGGGGATGCCATATATCTCTGTGCGGTTACAGGTTGAAATGATGAAGCTTTCCTTTAAATGGTTCTCCTTCAATTCTTCCAGCAGGGCTTTGATCTCCTCCTGTTGGAGGTGCAATGCTTCCCGTAACTCAACCGGAGCCGTATGATGATTAACCGATATACCTATGATATTCATGAATATTGGAATCTCTTGTTATCAGTTATTGGTGAACGAGTGAAAACTCTTGTAAATGAAATTCGTCAGAATTGTTGACGAAATGGCTATCAGAAAACCGGCAATGGACAATACAATGACGCGTTTGCCCTGCCATTTCCCGCTTATCTTGGCGCTGATCCCGATGCCATAAAGAAGCCAAACCAAACCCGTCCCGATCAGCTTCGGGTCGGTGTACGTAAATTTGATGGTAGGTTCCTGAGGCAGCCAGATAATGCCTACTGCCATAGCGATGGAAAGCATGATAAACCCAATGATTGCCGCATAAAAACTTAATTTCTCCAGAATTTCAAGGTTTGGAAGCCGTTGAAATACCAGGCCAAAAGTGTTTTGCTTAAGCTCTGTGTAAAGTCGTAGGTAAAGAAAGCCATAAACCGCGGCAATGGTTATGCAGGAATAGCCCAAAAGTGCAGAAAAAACGTGAAAACCCAACAATCTGCTCTTCAAGAGTGGCGAAACCTGGTGGTCAGTTATAAAAACACTTGAAATGATCTGGAACAACAGGGATAACACGATAATGAACATTCCCGTTCCCCGGATATCCGTAACCAGTTCCAGGATAAAATAACAGAAACTGACCGCGAAGGCTATTACCGTAAAAATCTCGAAAACGTTGGTAATTGGCGGATGGTCATATTCCAGGGCGCGCATTAGGAGATAGAGAGCATGCAGCAGGAGCGTGATGAACAGGAAAAGCCGCTTCACGTTCTCCAATTTCTTCAAGTCCTTGATGAAATCAATAAGATAGACGCCAAAGCTTACCAAATACAGTATTGGCAGCAGGATATTTAATAATATAGTTGTGTCACGCATTGGGGTATGAGATTCTATTAATAATTTGGAGCAAAATAAGCAATGTATTCGGAGTGGACAATACAAAAGAACGTGACAACAGGCAAGAAGTGATGACCGGCTTTTCATGCTGTCACCAATTTCTGCATTGTGTTCTCAAGGGAGAACGTGAGCTGTTCGATAGTCTGTAATTGTTACAACCAAATTCACCCGTTTGCCTTAAAAATATGGCGTTTGGCCGCAAAAACAACTTTTTTATTGTGATGTTTTTCCGTGCTCCTTATATTGGTTTTATAATAGTGTGAATTTTACACCTGTTAGTATCATTGGTCAGCAATCAGGAAACCAACTATGAAAACATACCTCCTTTTCCGGTCAGGATTTTTGTCATATATGTCCACAGCATCTCATTTTCTCCTACTATTGGCACTCTTTATTGCTGCTCCAGCCAATCTGCAAGCCCAGGTACCGGCCTTCCCCGGTGCAGAAGGATATGGGGCTGTAGTAACCGGAGGACGCGGAGGCGTGATCCGTGAGGTTACCACACTGGCGGACGATGTCACAAATCCCCCGGTTGGCAGTTTGCGCGCCGCACTCAAGGATACAACTTCTCAGCCCCTCACCATCGTCTTTCGTGTGTCCGGAATTATCACTCTGCAGGGCCGTCTGGATGTCGCGAGAAATAATGTGACCATCGCCGGGCAAACTGCTCCAGGAGATGGAATCTGCCTGAAACGACATACTCTCAAAGTGTATGGCAGAAACATCATCATCCGCTATATTCGTTCACGGCCTGGAGAAGAGACTCATTCCAACAGCCCGGCTATTTATGGAATCGATTGTGAAAATGCGAATTATGTTATTATTGACCATTGCTCATTCAGCTGGTCAATTGAGGAGGTTGCAACCTTCTATGACAACCACTATACAACTTTGCAATGGTGCATTATAAGCGAAGGGTTAAACAAGTCCTATAATACAAAAGGAGCCCATGGGTATGCAGGTGTTTGGGGTGGGCAGTATGCAACCTATCATCACAATCTGATTGCCCACAACTACAGCAGGAACGTGCGTTTCAACGGTGCGCGGGCGCATGATACCAATCAGGTAGTGGACTACCGGAACAATGTTATTTATAACTGGCAGGACAACAGCGCGTATGGTGGTGAAATTGAAATAGCCAACGGAAAAACCAGCATTAATATGGTCAATAATTATTATAAATACGGGCCTGCCACAACTTCAACATCCAAACGTTATAGGATAGTTCAGATCACCGATTCAGCATTTGTTACCAAACCGGGTGTCGTCAGTCAATGGTATATCACTGGCAACTATGTTGATGGTTACCCCGCAGTTACCGCCGATAATTGGAGCACTGGCGTACAGGTCAAAGATACAAGATATTCGCTGGCTACTTTCAAGGCCGAAACTCCTTTTGATGTGCCGGCAGTAAACATCAAATCTGCCGTGGATGGATACACTGATGTGCTGGCGTACGCCGGAGCTACCTTCCCAAAACGGGATACGGTTGATATGCGGGTAGTTTCTGACGTGATCAACAGAACAGCTTTGGTTAAATCCGGTATGATAGATTCAGTTGCTGACGTCGGTGGCTATCCGGTCTATAACTCTCTCCCGGCTCCCTTGGATACCGATCATGACGGAATGCCCGATGACTGGGAAACTGCACATGGATTAAATCCCAATGACGATGCAGATAGGAATCTTGATTTTAACGGCAATGGTTATACAAATGTTGAAAAATACTTAAATGAATTGGCGGCAAAAGGACAGGTCAGCAGCACTGAATGTGCACCTGCACCTCGGCCAAAGGCTTATAAATTATCCGTAAACTATCCAAATCCTTTCAATCCTTCAACGACCATACAATATCAGATACCCTACAGTTCATCTGTTTCAATTAAAGTGTTTAATATTGTTGGGAAAGAAGTGGCAACCCTGGTGAACGAACTAAAACCGGCGGGCTACTATGAAGTAAGTTTCGATGCCTCAAAGTTGACCAGTGGTGTGTACTTCTATACAATTCGGGCCGGAAACTTTATTCAGTCAAAGAAAATGATGTTGGTCAAATAAGTAAACAGAGCAAACTGATTCGTTGGACTGTAGCTGCTGTTCATGCGATTAACTCATGTTACGTTTACAGTAGCTAAAGCCAAAACCGGCAATTCCCTCAATCCATCGGAGTTGCAAATTGTTGGAAGAAATTGTGCATTGGAAGAAATTCCAAACAAGCAATTCCCCAACTCCATGGGAGTTGTATATTGGTAGACTGGTACGCAGGAATGGGACACAACTCCGTCAGGAGTTGAACTAATTAACTGTTGCCTCCTGTTCCCCGAATATTTTATTAACCATCCCGATGAGCTCGGTTTTACCAAATGGTTTGGAAAGGTATTCGGAACATCCTCCCTCAAGGAGGGCTTCTTTGTCTCCTTCCAGTGCAAATGCGGTTATTGCTACAATGGGTGAATTGGCATACTGCGGTATCTTTCGTAACTCTTTGGTTACTGTTAAGCCATCCATGCCTCTTCCCAGGTTTATATCCATTAGAAAACCATCATATGGTTTTTTCATTGCCATGTCCAATGCCGTCTTTCCATCGGTCGCCGATTCAAGTTCGCACACATTCTTCAAAAACAATTTTATGGTGATTCTGGATATTTCATCGTCTTCAACATGGAGGAGGAGAGGTACTGCATTCTTTGTCGACGGGGTCTTTACACTTTCCTCAACGGAAATGGGGATTTCCTCGGTTGGGGTTGGTGCTTCCTGTGTGGTCGTAAAAGCGGGGAATCTCACTTTAAATACCGAACCCACTCCCAATTGGCTTTCCACAGAAATAACTCCACCCATTAGTTCCGTGATCCTCTTCGAAATCGTCAAGCCAAGTCCCACACCCTCAAAGTTTCGGCCTAAACCTTCACTGACCTGTCGAAATTCCTGGAAAATTTTCTCATGATCTTCGGGTTTGATACCAATCCCCGTGTCTTTTATGCTCACATACAGCCAGGACTTATCGGCTCTTGTTTCTTTTCCGACTTCAACTATGACACCACCCTTGGAGGTATATTTTACAGCATTACTGATCAGATTATTCAGTACACCGGTAAAGAGACGTTTATCTAATTTCCCGATCACATCCTCATTTTTGGAAACAAATTCCAGGGTTATGTTTTTATAGGCGGCTGTGGTCGAAAAATCAGCGACGCATTTTCTGGCAGTATCGGTAATATTAACGTTCTCGGTTAGAATATCAATTTTATTCGCTTCGGTTTTAGATAAGTCAAGGATGAGATTCAAAGTGTCACTTAATCTTCTTCCGGATCGGTTTATCAAATCGGCCATCTCAATGAGTTCTGGGTTATCCAGCGACGTTGATAAAATTTCCGAGAAACCCATAATGCCGATGAGTGGCGTTCGTAGTTCGTGGCTCATGTTGGCAAGGAAACTGGATTTCAAATGACTCATTTCTTCAGCTTTCTCCTTGGCAGCAATTAACTCTTCCCGATTCTCTTTCATTTCGGTAATATCTATCGCAACACCAATAAGCGCAATGGGGTTCTCATATTTGTCTTTGATTATCGAGGTCGAAAGCAAAATAGGAAATACTGTTCCATCTTTTCGTACATTATATATTTCACCCCGCCAACCACTCTTGATGGTCTCCAGAAGAATTGTATCGGTTTGTTTATCAATATTCTCCGGAGCTCGCAAAATACTGATATGTTGACCTATTAATTCTGCTTCGGTGTAACCATAAGTCCGGAGAAAAGATTCATTAACGTATATAAGTCGTTCATTATTGTCAGTAATCGATACACATTCACTTATGCTTTCCAGTGAATGTGCTAAAAGCCTCACTCTTTTTTCATATTCCTTCTTTTCGGTAATATCCTGAAATATTTCAAGGACTGCTTTTTTACCCTGGTAGAGCATACCTGTGTGCGTTATTTCAAATGTACGTCCATTGAAAACATTCTCAGTTTCTACCGCTGATGTTTCCCCGATTCCAATATTTTTGTTAAGCGGACAGTCAATACATTGCTTCTTGTCATCTTTATAAAGAAGCCAGCAATTTTTGCCAATCACTTCCTCATGAAATCTTTGTCTAAGGATTTCACTCATGAACAGGATGGTTCCCTGTTCATCAACTATGTCCATTCCAAAGGGAATGCTTCTCAATAAAAACTGATTAAACTCATTGATCGCGGCAAAAGATTTTTCAGCCTGCTCTTTGTCACGAAGCACGGCCTTTTTTTCAATTGCCGATTTTACCGCCGCAAGCAGCCGGTGTAAATGTTCCTTAATAATGTAATCGTCAGCTCCGGTTTTTATAAATTCCACAGCTGTTTCTTCGTTGATTGAACCGGTTACCAGAATGAATGGAACCAAGGGAGCTATTTGCTGTCTTATCAGAAGAGCGTTGAGCCCACTGAAGGCAGGCAGCGTGTAGTCAGACAGAATAATATCCGGATTAAACGATTTAAGTTCGTGGCAATAATCCTCCTCTGTTTCAACTTTACGAATGGTTAACGTATATTCTTTCGCAAGTTCAAGAGCAAGCAATTTTGCATCGTTTGGATTGTCTTCAACCAGTAGCACGAGTAGTTCTTCCTTCATCCGGCCTCCCATTACTTATTGTTGGTATATTTCAAAACAGCTTCCTTTTTACCAAGGTGTATTTTTTCGCTGATACATAGAGGATTGACATCCTTTTATATTTCATAACAAACGGTTGTTATAACGGACGTTCGTTGATCACCAGCCAATATAATCCAATGTCGGCGACTGATTTGATAAATTGGTCAAAATCAACCGGCTTGACGATATAGCTGTTTGCTCCGCATTTATAACTTTCCACAATGTCACTCTCCTCCTTTGAAGAAGTGAGAACAACCACTGGAATAGATTTGGTCTTTTCATCGGCTTTGAGAATTCTAAGCACTTCCAAACCATCGATTTTGGGCAGTTTCAGATCCAGAAGAATAACTTTGATCTTCTCAACGTCACTGTTGGAAACAAATTTTCCCCGGGAAAAAATATAATCAAGTGCTTCTTCGCCATCTTGAACCACAAATACTTTGTTGGCAAGATTATGCTTTTGCAAGGCTTTTAAGGTAAGCTTTACATCACTGGGATTATCTTCAACCAGGAGGATATCCACAATATTCGCGTTATACATAGCGGTTCCTTCGTTTTCCTGTTAACACATTATGAAACATGACCGGTCGGGACAGGGAGCTCAGACACATTTTAAAGCATACCCTGTTTGCCAAATAAACCCTGTCATGAGAAATCTAACATACTCATTATATCTCTTTAATCGAATTTAAACACAGCAGGACGTCTTTATAGGTTACTATCGGTGACTGCTGGTACATTATCTAATTATTTCAATGTCTGCAAGTGTCAAATTAATAAAGGAGGTTTTGCTCGTTCATAATGCCGGTTGACTGCAGCTTTAGACGAAACAGTGAAGAACACAAACAGCAATATGAGGCTTTTATCTAAATGAAACAAATGGCTCTCCGGGGTGAGGGGACAGGGTATCCGTTCCTGCTCATCATCAATTGACCGGGCAAAAATGTTATAATCTTGTATGCCATTTATAAAACCAATCATGCGCCCGTCGTCCTCCTCCCTTTATTTCGCCCCCGATACAGATGGCAGTTTTTTCGGTAAGGTGAAATAGAATGTGGCACCTTGTCCCAATTCTGCTTCTGCCCAAACCTTTCCACCATGCCGGTTAATTATTCGCTGCACTATTGCAAGTCCAACTCCGGTTCCTTCAAACTCAGTTGTGCTGTGCAAACGTTGAAATACCCCAAAAAGTTTATGCACATAGCGCATATCAAAACCCACTCCGTTGTCAGAGACGAAATAGGTGCATTGTGACTCATCCTCGTTTCCATCAACGATGATTTGCGCGTAACGGTTTTTCCCGGAAAACTTTATGGCATTTGTCAGAAGGTTAACAACAACCTGTTTGAGCAACGAGTAGTCTCCCTGTGCCGTAGGGATCTTTTTTAGGATAAAATCAATTTCCTTTGCAGGTGAAAGAGCCTTCAACTCCTCAAAAGTATCCGAGAAAAGTTGCTGCATAGCAATTTCGTTTTTGGTAAACTCTTTTCTGCTTAACCGGGAAAACTGCAATAAGTCGTCGATAAGTTGCCCCATCCTGTTCGTGTTATCAACTATGTCGGTAAGCAGTTCTTTTGCATCTTCATTAAGTGCTTCATGATACTCTTCATGGAGCATACGGGAAAACCCGGTAATGGCTCTCAGGGGCGCTCTAAGATCATGCGAAACGGAATAACTGAATGCTTCAAGCTCTTTATTGGCTGCTTCAAGCTGCGTGGTGCTTTGAGATAGTTTTTCCGATTTCACATTTAAATCTTCCACAAGATTGAGAAGTGCCTTGCGGTTATCGGTTAACTCGGCCGTTTGCTTTTCCAGTGCAGCAGTTCTCTGAGCCACCCGCTGCTCAAGTTCTTCGTTAATCTTTCGTATCTCGTCTTCTGCGCGTTTGCGTTGACTGATCTCAACTTCAAGTGTTTCATTCGAACGTGCCAGTTCTGCAGTGCGGTCAATAACGCGTTGTTCAACTTCCTCATTTGTTTTCCGTAACTCAGTCTGCGCCTGTTCCAGCTTTATTTTCTCCTTTTGCAGTTCCTGGTTAACCTGCCGAAGTTGTTCGGGACTGGGAATTCTAAGTAGTCGCGGCAATAAAGGCCAAAGCACCACAGCGGTGCCGAGTGAAACTAATGCTGTAACTGAGTCGACGATAGCCTGCCACCAATCAACCAACCACCAAAGACCGATTATGTGAACTAAATGTGTTGTTCCGCAGGCCAAAATAAACGCGCCAAAAAGGAAGAAAGCCCAGGTGAATGGCAGGTCAGTGCGCTTCCGCACAAAAACCATGAGAAAGACAGGAATAGATGCATATGATATTGCGATCAATCCGTTTGCCAACGCCATTACCATCATAAGAAGTGGAGTCATAGTCCCCGGATTTGCGCCCCTGATCTCCATGCTGCTGACCGGCATGGCAATAAGTGGAAAGATGATAAGAACTGCAAGAGCAGATGCAGGCGCCAATATGCGGGGGATCAGCGCGATTCCCTGGCGCCACACCGGTTCTGGTTCGCTGAACGTTTGTACTTTAAATCCACGCAGGCGAAGACTGTTGCTTACAACAAAGAGTGAACTAAAAGCCATGGCACCCGCTGCAAACATTGGACTGAGCAAACCATAAGCTGCTATTGGGATAAGTACAACATTATAGAATAACGCCCATATCAAATTTTCAACAATAGTTTTTGAGGTCCCTCGCGACAGCGCAATTGCTCGTCCCACACCATGCAAATCTCCACTAAGCAGGGTAATGCCTGCCGCTGCCATTGCAACATCGGTTCCGGTGCCAATTGCAATACCAACATCGGCTTGGGCAAGAGCGGGGGCATCGTTGATACCATCACCAACCATTATTATCATTGGGCGCGCTTGGTGGGGAATAGCATTTTCAGTCTGCAGTTTTCTAATTGTAAGCGCTTTGTCAACTGGCAATACTTCGGCTACCACCCGGTCAATTCCTACTTCTCTTGCAATTGCTTCGGCAGTGCATCGGTTGTCACCCGTGAGCATTACAACATCCAGCCCAAGTTTACGTAATCCGTCAATTGCCTCTTTCGATTCCGGCTTAACCGTATCCGCAACTGCAATAAGTCCAACCGGCTCAGGAACCGTCGGGCTGGAAACCGCATTTACGGCAACAATCATCACTGTCTTGCCATCATTTTGTAAACGCTGAATTTCACCTTCCAGTTTGCCAAGTATAATCCCCTCATTTTGCATTAAGCGCGGGTTGCCAATGATCACAAGTTGCTCTTCTATTGTCGCCCGTATACCAAATCCGGGGATCGCCTTAAATTGCTTAAGCTCATGAAGCAGGAAACCCTTACTGCGACCTGCCAAAGTGATGGCGCGTCCTAACGGATGTTCAGAACCCTGTTCCGCACTCGCTGCAATTAGAAGGATCTCATTCCTCGTTAAATGAGAAACTGAAATGACTTCCGTCACGGCAAGCTTACCGCTTGTGATGGTGCCGGTTTTATCCAACACCACCACGGTTGCATGACCTGCACGTTCCAAAATCTCACTGTTCTTAAAGAGGATACCATTTTCAGCCCCTTTGGAAGTACCTACAATAATGGCCGTTGGTGTTGCTAAGCCAATGGCGCAAGGACAAGCTATAACCAGTACCGCTACTGCATTGATCATCGCCCCGAGAAAATCAATATGGGCAACCAATATCCAGCCAAAAAAGGTGAGAACTGAAATGCAAATAATTATGGGGACAAAATATCTTCCGATTTCATCAGTCAGTTTCTGTATAGGGGCTTTGCTGCTTTGTGCTTCGCGAACCATCTGAACAATGCGAGCCAGTGTGGTGCTCTTTCCCACCTTCGTTGCTTCAAATTTTATCATTCCTTCTTTATTGATTGTAGCACCTATGACTGGATTGCCCGGCCCTTTTGTTATGGGCATTGATTCCCCTGAGATCATTGATTCATCAAATGCTGATCTTCCTTCACATATGATACCATCAACGGGAACTTTCGCTCCCGGGCGAACCACAACAATATCTCCAACCACCACATCATCGATAGTAACTTCCACTTCGGTGTTGTCCCTGATAACAGTTGCCGTTTTTGCCTGCAGGTTCATTAACTTCTTCAAGGCTTCTGACGTTTTGCCTTTGGCGCGCGTTTCAAGATATTTGCCTAGCCTGATAAGGGTTATTATTGCAGCACCACTCTCAAAATATACATTGGGACTTTGAATAAGCCCCACGGTGATTAGCAAGCTTGAAAAGTATGCGACTGATGAACCTAACGCAATTAGAACATCCATGTTCGCAATGCCGGTTCGTAGACTTTTAAGTGCACCGCCATAGAATTGCCAGCCAACACCAAACTGGACAATCGTAGCGGCGAAGAGCATGGCAAATTGATCATGTTCAAAGCCAACATATCGAAAGTCACGCAACATACTGAAAACGATCAGCGGAATTGTAAAGATCGCACCCACTATCAGTAGGCGTTTTTGGGTTGTGAGTTCGGCGGTACGGATTTTTGTTTCGATATCCGCTAACCCTTCTGTCTCACCTGCTTGCACAAGGTCGAATCCTCCCTTTCGTATTATTCCTGCAAGTTCAGCAATGCTGGTCATCCCGGCGATATATTCAATGCTGGCGTGCTCACTTGCAAAATTTACACAGGCGGAAAGGACCCCCGTGTGCTGTGATAACTGGGTCTCCAGGAATAAAGCATCCGCGCTATCGTGGAGACCGGTTATGGGCAATTCAGTTTTGCCTGTTGCTACACCATAGCCTATCTTCCTGACTCGATTTATGATGTCTTGCTGCTGTATTTGTGCCGGATTATATTCGAGAATTAATCTCTCCCCGGCGAAATCAACATTCGCTTTGACTATGCCCGGAAGCTTTTTTATTTGACGTTCAATCATTCCCGCGCAATTTACGCAGGTCATTCCGGTTATGGGTAGAATTGTATTCATGTCAGATACCTGAATATTTAAATTATATTCCACTTAGGGCGAGGGAAATACATCGCCCGGAATTGCTGTGCTGTCTTTAGTGCCCAGTTGGCGTTCCAACTCGATAATTCGTTCTTTAAGCTCAATCATTCGCAGTTCTCGTCCAACAAAAACACGGCTCTGCGTCTCCAATTGTTCAATGGTTTCCATAAGTTTGGCTGTTTGTTGTTGCACGCGTAGCTCGAGCTCTTGGTTAAATTGCTGGCTTTTCAGCTCCGATAATTTCCTTTCAGTAATATCATAAAGGATCCCGGTAAAGATCACTTCTCCGTATTCAATAGTTCTTGGGATGGATTCAAAATGTGTCCAGATGATTTTGGAATCTATGAGCATACGTCCTTCCCAACTAAACTTGGCAAGAGATTTAACTGCGGTCACATTTTTTTCCAGAAACTCCGGTTTATCGTCGGGATAGACCATTTCAAAAATGATCCCGGGATTTTTAATGAAATCCTGTGCCTCAATATTCAGCAATTTGCAAAAACCGTCACTTATGAAGTCAATTGTGTAAAACGATCCGGCATCAGTTTCGATCGCGAAATTATCCCAGTCTTTTTTTGTGGTGGCCCGGATCCTGTAAATGCCGACAGGTTGTGTGTTCACCAAATCGTTATATAGCAGATTCTGGTCGTGTAGCTTCCTTTCTGCCGTTTTTAAATCGGTGACATCCTGTCCTTGCGCAATCGTGGCAATTAGATTGTTGTTCCCGGGATCATAGATGTTTACTGAGTTCCATAGGACGTTTTTAATGGTGCCATTGGTATGTTGTATTCTTATTTCGGTGGTTTGAAGTCTCTCACCTTGAGCAGTCTGATATATCTGTTTGAGCGACTCTGTTTTTGTCTGTTCTGGAAACAGTATATCCAGAGAGTGTCCGGCAACTTCCAAAAAAGTTCTGCCTGTCAGGTTTTCAAATGCGTGATTAAATTTGGTGATCCGGTATGTGGCATCCCATACAATAATTGGTACATTTGAATAATTAAATAGTTTTTCAAGGTATTCTGCGGTTTCATAGAGCTGGTTTTCCTGCCACAGGGAAGCGACAGACTGATCTTCACTGCCGCCCCCTGATGAAGGGGTGGGTAGATTATTAACTGGATTACTGCTGAAGTCATTCATATCTTTACTTCTCTTTCACAAACAGTCAAAAATTAATCACATTCAGTTACACTGCAACCAGGGTAGCTCTGCTGTTCACTTGAATGATCACGTTGCCGCAAATTTCAAAATGAAAGCTTATAGCTGGAATATATCAATAAAAGACCATGCTATCCAAAGCATTCCTGTAAGAAGTGTTTTGGATTGACCGGATAATTCAAATCGAAAAGTACGCTCTCTGTAATCCTTTCAGCCTATACATGCATATTAAGTTAACGAAATAGCTTGATTAAAGTCAAGACCCCATAGGGTCGTTGTACCGTTATTCATTTGTCCTATTCTGTACTACGTTTTTAGACAGTGTTGGTAGTATAGCCTGAAAGTATATGGAGCTGGTGATTCACGCTATGAGTCTGAGATGATGGGTTCTGTGCGAAATTATTCATGGTAATATTTCAGGTTTGCAATTAAATATGCTTGTATTGGTAGTCTGGCTCTTTGACTTTGCGAATTAATATGGAAGCGAAAAACCTATGATCAGGTGCAGTGAAAGTATGCTTTGAAATATTCGATACATTGCTTGGCTCGAACGCATATCCCGGGTTGGAAGGTATTGAAATGTCTATCGGGTACATACAAACATCAGGCCAGGGCTGGCTTACAGTCATTGCCGATAGAGAGAAGGCTTTTGCCGTTTTGCAAAATTGTAATATCTTTGGAAAGGGATTTACAAATTTTGAAAGTGTAACATATGACACTGTTCCTAAAAACTAGCTTCATCTTTTTTTTAATCGTGTTGGTTCTTCCCGGTTGCAAGGATAAAAGCAACCCAGGCAGTCCGGGGAATTCAGACGATACCGCAAGTAGCCTTATCACTGTACAAACCGATTCGGTAACTCTCAAGGGTAAAATTCTGGATGAGCAGGGGAATCCGTTGTCAGGGGTCGCTGTGCATTATACCTTCGAACTGAAGCCTAAATCCTTATCCAAGATAACCAATACCTGCCCTTCAACCGTCATTAATTACACGCTTCCGGGTGCTGCTCACGTGAAGATTCAGATTCTTCGATGGTACACACGCGAAATTCTGGAAGTGATCAGTGACGCAAATCAGGAGGCTGGGGCGCATTCTGCAATTTTGAACCTAAATCAGTTGACAAACGGGTTTTATATTTATCAATTTATTGTTGACAAAAAAGTTACTGAGCGGGCCTTCTATATAATTAATACTGATAATGCAATTCTATACAACAGCAAACCCCTAACCACATCAAATCAGGATGGGAACTTCGCTCTTCCAAGAGGTATATTCGCAATCGGATATCCAAGTGTTAGGACAGACGAAGCAGGTACACCAATCGAAACGCTCTATGTCTCGTCAACCATAAAAATACTGCTCAATAAAACAGGGTACAACAGGTTTGAAAAAACCATCGACCTGAATACAGTGAGCAACACTGAAGAACAATTCGTTATGTCAAAAGCCAGGTGAGTCTTCTCCTTAATATGAAATGGCTTTGACGGGAAAGGCGTGAGTTCCGGCATGGAATGCCGTCCTCCTCTTTTCTCTGTTTTCGGATTTATAAGGAATGCAGATTGCATGGTAATTGGATGCATCCCAGATTTCTCCTTTCAGGTGTCAGAACATATGCGAATACAGAATGCTGAGTCCAATACCTATTAAAGTGAGCCCGCCGATCAGTTCCATTCTTTTGCCAACTATTGAGCCGAGGATCTTCCCCATATAAATGCCAACAACCGAAACCACTGCTGTAATTATTCCTATCATGATCGCAGGATACCAAATGGTAATGTTGAGCATGGCAAAACTAAAACCCACGGCCATAGCATCTATGCTTGTCGCCAGAGAGAGCATCACCATATTCCTGCCTTTGGATGGGTCAGTAGCCGTTGGCGCATCGCTTTTTTCAAGTGATTCCCTGATCATTTTGCTTCCAACGAATACCAGCAATCCGAATGCTATCCAATGGTCAATGCTTTTTACCAGTGGCGCAAGCTGATATCCGATCAACCACCCAATGACTGGCATCAGGAACTGAAACAATCCAAAGTGAAAGGCCAATCGAAAACCACTTCTTTGATCTTTTAAGTTTCCTCCGGCGCCTGCACTGAGAGATACCGCAAAAGCATCAAGTGAGAGTCCCAATGCAATGATTATGATATTTGTAAAACCCAAGATATGTCCGTTGAATATGAAAATGCTGTTGAGTCTGAAACACAGCACAAATAAACCAAACCGCTCATACAATAATTCATCCAAATTGCTTATGCCGGGTAGGCTGCAGAGCAAAATGCCTCTGTGTCCCTGGCAGCGGCTGATTTATCGCAAACGCCGGTCAGCATGAGAAAAGGAAAGAAATTGTCGATAAAATTTACAAAAAAAGGAGGATTTGTGCACCTGGAAAATCGAAACAACGAAGCATTAAATGACTGCAAAATTACATCTTATCTTGCAACACTATTGATCGCGAATACAAATTATACGTGTTGTATTTTGTCCAAAGCATACATGCGGCAAATCCGCCAAACTTATTTCGAAATTATGAAACGCGATTCAGTTGGTTTTGCTTATGAGAGAAGAACGCCAATCACGGTTACGTCATCACGTTGCGGTTCGCTTGCCCTATGTGTTTTGAACTCTTGTAAGAGTTTCTTTTCCTGTTCCATTGCATTGCAGCCTTGAATACTCTCCAGCAATTCCTTGAACCGCCGCGTGCCAAACTTATCGTTTCCCGGATTATTCTGATCGATATATCCGTCTGTGAATATATAAAACGAGAGCACTTCATTCAGTGCGAGAGTTGTGGTTGTATAAATTAAGTTTTTTCGATTGTCGCCGATCGATTTTTTTGCACCTGGAATTTCACCAAATCCTTCTTCTGAAAAATAAAATAATGGCCGGTAGGCTCCGGCATACTTCAGCGTGTTCTTTTCCTGGTTAATACAGCATACTCCAAGATCCATGCCGTCCAAAGTATCGCTGCGTGTGCCTTTATTGAGTTCGGTAATTATTCCTTTGTCAAGTTCTTGTAAAATCACGCCTGGGTCGATGATGTGTTTAGTATAAACAATTTCATTTAAAAGTGTGTTCCCAATCAGAGACATGAAAGCTCCCGGAACACCATGCCCGGTACAGTCTACCGCAGCAAGCACTTTATTTGTCCCATCTCCGCCAACCCAGTAAAAATCTCCACTGACAATATCTTTCGGATAATAGAGTAAAACTGTTTGTGGACAAAAATGAGAAATTTGTATGCTGTTCGGGAGAATCGCTGTTTGGATCCGTTTTGCATAATTAATGCTATCGGTAATGTACTTATTTCGCTCAGACAATTCATCATTGTTTTTTTCAAGGATAGATCTGGCCATTAATAGCTCAAGCTGATTTTTAACCCTTGCCATTACGACCGGTGGGCTAATGGGTTTGGGAATAAAATCCATGGCGCCCAGTTCAAGACCCTGTGTCTCATCCTCCACAGATGTTTTCCCGGTTATGAAAATAACTGGAATAGCGCTTGTATCCGGGTTTTCTTTTAATCGTTTACAAACTTCAAAACCATCCATTCCTGGCATCATGATATCCAGGAGAATTAAATCCGGTTTGTTTTTTCCGGTGGCAATCTTCAGAGCCATTTCGCCATTGATGGCCACACTTCTTTTGAAATCCTTGAGAATTCCCCCAAGAATATCGATGTTTTCGGGAGCATCATCTACGATAAGAATCTTATAATCGTAAATACTGTTCATGCTAATTTCCTCTGGTTGGATACTCATATGCTTTTTTCTGCCTCCTGATTCGTCCCATCTTCACAATTGTTAAGTGGGATATGAACAGTGAACGCTGATCCCTTGTCCAACTCACTCGTAAGTTCAATCGTCCCACCAAGAATGTTGACAAACCTTTTTACTATGGTAAGTCCCAGACCTGTTCCCTCGTAGAAGCGTCCAAATCCTTCGCTCGCTTGCCGGAATTCATTAAAAACTATGTCCTTATGTTCTTTTGAAATGCCAATGCCCGTATCAATTACACTGAAATTTAAAAACCGCTCAGTGCGCTTCAGACAAATGGTGATATGACCCTCGTCAGTAAATTTATAAGCATTACTCAAGATGTTTGTAAAAATTTCGCGTAATAATGTTTCATCGAGATAGCAATAAAACGGATCCGGATCAATTTCAGTTATAAGTTGCAATCCTTTTTTTGCAATGTCATCGCGGAAATTCTGGACGACTTTATACAAAAGGGCGGTAACATTCAATCTGGTGATTTTAGGCCTGATGTGCTCGCTCTCCAGTTTTGAGAATTGCAGCAATTTGTTGAAAGTGGTTAGCAGTCGTTTCCCGCCATTATTTATTTTAACTGCCAGGCCTTGGAGATATTCGGAGGTGTGCTCCTCCTGAATCAGTTCAGAACAACCCATGATTGCTATCAACGGTGTGCGCAATTCATGACTCAAATTGGCCAGTAAGCTGGATTTGAGTCGGTTCATTTCCTCTGCCTTTTCTTTGGCCAATATCAATTGACGCTCAAATTCCTTGCGTTCAGTAATATCAGAAATAAGTCCGTCATAGCCAATCACCTCGCCGTTGGCATTATGTTTCAACACAAAGGTGCTTTTAATCCAAATCACTGACTCGTTCTTGTGAAGGATTCTATGCTCGAGAGGGGGAATCTCTTTTCCCTCAGTAAGGGGATCGGCATAATGCTCAACTGTACTTCTGTCGTCAGGGTGAACCATATGCAGCCACAACCGGGGATCTTCTGCAAAATCGCTCCCTTTGTATCCGGTCACTTTCTCGCACCCGGGGTTATGGATTGTTTTTCCTATCCGGTTATTCACAATGTCGACGGAGTATGTGTAATCGGTAATTGATTCCAGAAGCTGCTTGTAACGGTGCTCGCTCTGCTTTTCAAGCCTGGCGCGGGCGTGCAATAGTTCCAGGTGGATTTTTACTCTCGCCAATACGACAGGGGGGCTGATTGGCTTGGGAATAAAATCTATGGCACCAAGAGCAAGGCCAAGGGCTTCGTCCTCAACCGATGATTTGGCGGTAATAAAAATGATTGGAATATTTTTCGTCTCCGCATTCGCTTTTAATACGCGACAAACTTCGAATCCGTCCATTTCAGGCATCATGATATCCAAGAGGATCAAATCAGGTTTGTTCTTGCCTGTAGCTATTTTTATCGCTTGTTCTCCGCTTGTTGCGACACTTTTTTCGAAATCGGACAATACTTCTCCAAGCAGGTCAATACTCTCTCGAGTATCATCAACAATCAGAATTTTGTAACTGTTTATGTTGTTCATATTGGGACTTAAAAAAATATTCTTGTTGATAAATAGGTTATTTAATGATAATTGTTTTACAGCATCTCTTTTGTTTCAGACATAACTACTCTGCCACCTGTGTATTAAGCGTCTCCAATACTCCAAGCGCCTCATCAAATTCATAATCACTGATCATTTTTGATATTTTATTGAGTACATCTCTGTATTGGGTTATTCCTGGTAACTGCATTATTTCATTAAGCTTTTTCCCAGATTCGAAATCGTTGCACTCTACAAGTTGATGGAGCTCTGAGACCAGCTTTTTGAACAGTATCCGGTCCAATTCACCATTGTCGGTATCCTTCGTAATTGTCGGTTTTACCGTTGAGGCAAGCCATTTCCCGATTTCTTCCAATACAACAGATAAGTTCTCCGAAAGAGGCTTAAGCAGGTCGTCTATATTGCCGGCGATGGAGCGTTTCAGCTCTATTTCGATCAATGAGGCCGCATCAGCCAATTTCAAAGCGCCCAGATTTCCCGCTACGCCCTTAATTGTATGTGCCAGTCTTATTGCTTTTTCCTGATCCGCGTTTTTCACTGCTTCTCTTATTTCGCCAACCGTATTTTGATTTTTCAGGAAGAATTTTTCAAGCAGGGTGAGGTATAATTTTTTATTCCCGGTAGCCCGGCGAACGCCATCCTCAACCTTAATGTTTTGAAAAACGGGCAGCACAATAGCGGTCTTTTCATCTCCGGAACTGTCAATTGGCTTAGGAACTTCCCGTCTTAGGCCGGGTTTGATCCATTTCACCAGCGCGCCAAAAACTTCATCCTGATCAATAGGCTTACTGACAAAATCCTGCATCCCCAACTCAAAGCATCTTTCTTTTACTCCTGTCATTGCATCAGCAGTCATTGCTACAATTGGCAGCAAATTATACTCTTTCAACTTTCGAATTTCCGCTGTGGCATCAAATCCATCCATCACCGGCATTTGCAAGTCCATCAATACGATGTCATATTTCGAAGGCACGCCAGAGCTTCGTACCATCTCAACCGACTCTTTTCCGTTATTGGCAATTTCAACAAAGAAGCCGCTTCCTTTCAGCAACTCCGAAGCTACCTGTTGATTTATCTCATTATCCTCTGTCAGGAGTACCCTGGCTCCCCTTATTTTCTCAATTTCTGCACTATGTTGCGTTCCTATGGCAACACGGGCCCTTCTCGTTCGTGTCTCCTGACCGAAAACACTCATGATAGTATCAAACAACGTTGAGGGTGTTACCGGTTTTGTCAACAATGCCTTGATACCCAGTTCTTTTGCTTTGCCGGCAATTTCCTCGGTTCCGAATGCGGTTACCATAATGATTGTTGGTACTATACGAAGTTGGCTTTCGGCAATTATTCTCGAGGCTTCCAGCCCATCCATTTGGGGCATTTTCCAGTCCATGAGCACCAGGTCAAAAGGATGTTCCCGTTCTTTCTTGATTAGCTCAATTGCGTGAATTCCGGAATCGGTTAGCGTTACCTGGAATGAGAATGACTGAAGCGCCTCCTCGAGTATTTCCCGTGCTGTAGCATTGTCGTCGCAAACAAGCACTTTTAGTCCGCGCAATTCATTTGCAGGAGTAAAATCATCTTTTGTCTGCTCTTTCTGAACTTCTAACAGTGTATCAAAAAAGAACGTACTGCCTTTGCCAAGTTCGCTCTCAACCCTGGTCTTCCCTCCCATAAGCTCTGCAAGTTTTTTGCTGATGCTCAGACCAAGCCCGGTACCGCCATATTTACGGGTTGTAGAACTGTCGGCTTGGCTGAATGACTCGAAAATTCGCTGCAACTGGTCTGGTGTGAGTCCAATTCCGGTATCCCGTACAGCGAAACGAATGTTGACTTTATTCTCAAATTTTTCTGCTGCCTCTGCTGTTACGACGATATCGCCGGCTTCGGTAAATTTAACTGCGTTACTACAGAAATTTATAATGATCTGTCCTATGCGAAGAGGGTCACCTATAAGCTTATGTGGAACCTCTTTCGCAATATGCATGGAAAATTCCAACCCTTTCTCTTGCGCTTTTTGCGATACAAGATTGGAGACCGTATCAAAAACATGTTCGAGATCGAAATTGATATTTTCTATTGTAAGTTTACCGGCTTCTATTTTCGAAAAGTCGAGAATGTCGTTGATGATACCAAGCAGCGCATGCGCAGAACGCTCAATTTTGACAAGGTAATCGTATTGCTTATTGGTCAACTCCGTTTTTAAAGCCAGTTGTGAAAGCCCGATTATTGCATTCATTGGGGTTCGTATTTCGTGCGACATGGTAGCGAGAAACTGACTCTTTATTTTGGTGGCCGCTTCAGCTTCATTCCGTGCAGTTGCCAATTCAACCTGGATATGTCGCATTTCAGTAATGTCAATAATTGAGCCTACCAGGCAATCAACGCCATCGTAATCTATAGGGATGAAGGAACTTAGACAGGTTCTGATTGCACCCGTCCCAAACCGTTTGAAGTCAATTTCATAATTATCAACAAAGCCATCTCTTTTCAACATCTCAACCATTGATGACCAGTCTTCCGGATGTGCATACCATTGACTGTGCCGCATATGCTGAAACTCTTCAGCATCAACCTGCTGAAACTCCTGCATGGCCATGTTATACCTAACGATCGCACCATCTGAAATCCTTGTCACCGCTGTAGGGATAGGCATCGCATCAACCAGTTTATCCGCCAGATCCTTCGCCTTTGCAAGGGCTTTTTCTGCCAGCTTCCTTTCAGTGATGTCGGTAAAACTGACTACTGAACCAATGATATCTTTCTCTCTTTTAATGGGAATGGCTGAGTATTCAACGGGGAACGATGATCCATCCTTACGCCATAAAACTTCATTGTCAATCCTGCTTGGTTTTCCATTGGCGATGGCAAGATGCATGGGGCAATTGGATTCCGGATACTCCTGTCCGTTTACGTAATGATGATGGAATGTTTCATGGGCATTTTTACCAATTAACTCATTGGGTGCATATCCAAGCATGGACTCGGCAGCTGGATTTATGAAGATGATCATGCCGTCTTGATTCATGCCAAAAATACCATCACTTACGGTTTCCAGAATATTCCGGCTGTGTTCTTCTGCCTCTTTTAAGGCGTCCTCATTCATCTTTCGTGCTGTTATATCACGGGAAATTCCCATAAGTCCCACAACTTTTCCACCGGTATCACGCACAACAATTTTTTTGGTATCCAGCATTACCCTCCGGCCATCGGGATACGTAACCCATTCTTCATGCTGGTATGGCAAGCCGTTTTTATAAAGGTGTATATCGCTATCTCTGAAATCATCAGCTTTTTCTTTTGGATAAAGCTCATAATCAGTATGATTAAGCAGCGCTTCACTGGATTGGCCGGAATACTCCAGAAAAGATTCGTTGCACATGCGGTAGGTGCCTTCGCTATCCTTGAAAAAGATCAAATCCGGAATAGAGTCCATAAGCGTTTTGAATATAGCCTGGCTCTCTTCCTGTTTTTTCTTCTCTGAAATATCATAGCTGATTGCAATATAGGATACAGAATTTCCGTCAGCTCCCAGAACCGGTACAATGGCTGACGATATCCAAAAGAAGGAACCATCTTTTGCTTTATTTCTTATCTCACCTCTCCAGGGTTTTCCTGCTGTAATTGTTGCCCAGAGTTCATGCCAGAATTCACTGGAATGCATGCCTGAGCTGAGAATCGAGAAATTTTTCCCTATCACTTCTTCAGGTGTATATTGAGAACACGTGCAGAACAGGTTATTGGCATAGATAATGTTCCCTTGCAAATCCGCCGTGGAAACCATAGCTGTTGCGTTTAAGGCGATGTTCTGTGACTCAAGCTTCCCCAGCGTTTCCTTCAGTTTCTTCGTCCGGTCTTCAACTTTTATTTCAAGTGTTTCCTTTGCCTGCTTAAGATCCTCTTCGTACTTTTTTCGTTCAGTAATATCTGCTTGCGTTCCAATAATCCGGAGCGCTGCTCCGGCCGCATTTTTTTCAACAACTAATCCGCGTTCCAGCACCCAGAATATATCTCCGCTTTTCTTTATCCCGAGATACTCAACTTCATATCCGGTGCCTTCTTTAAGTGCTTTTGCAATTGCTTCCAAAGACTTTGTCTTGGTTGACGCATGCTGCATTTGGCTCCATTTTTCGACGGTCGGTTCAAACTCATTGGGTTCATACCCAAACAATTCAAACAGACGCTCACTGAAGTAGAGCTGATTGCTTCCTGTGAACCAGTCAAAAATGCCATCGTTGGTTGCCTGAAATGCAAATTTGAGCCGGTTGGTGACTCCGCGCAATTCCTTTTCTTTATTCTGAATCGTATCGGTCATCACGTTAAATGCTCCGGCGAGAATGCCAATCTCATCCTTGGATTTGATGTCAATTTTCTGAAAACCCTTCCCTTCGGAAATTCCATTCACTTTATGGGTGAACAGCAGCAATGGGTCGGATATGCGTTTGGAGAATAATGACGATAGCAGAAATGCCAGCAGCGAGGCCATCAGTATAATTACACTGACCAGTAATATTATGTAACGTTGTTGTTGATTAAGCTCTTTCAGACTTGCACATATTACCACTGTACCAATTTGCTTCCCCTGAAGTAAAATGGGTGTAAAAACCACCAATTGCTGATCTTCAAAATAGTGTTCAACATTTGGCTGTGCTTTCGGGAGGGTTATGCCCTTGCCTTCACCGGAATAATAGTTTGCAATCACTGTCCCGTTGTCCGTTTCTATGCGTGCTGCCACCACAGAGGGCTTAATACTTAGTGAAGAAAGATTCTCCCCGGCAAGACCCGCATCCTGAAATGTTATAGCGGCAGTGCTTCTGTCTGCAATCAGTTTCCCGATTGAAGATAAATCCTTTACCAATTCCTGCTTCGCAAGGTAATTGTTATACAGAATGAATGCTGTGCCGGTTAAAAGCAGGCTTATGATGCTTGTCAGCATAATAAAAAGCATCAGCTTTAACTTAATCGGGAGGTTGCTGATAATACGATTCATATCAATCCTCGTTGGAAACGATTCGCGCTACTTCAAGCAGTTTGGCACTTATATTTAATCCGGCTTTTTTTGCTGCATTTAAATTCATCTCAATTTTTATCCTCCCATTCTCGATAACAAACCCGATCATCCCACCGTGCCGGGCAAAACCCGGAATATCGCTAACTGTGAGCACTTGACTGCCTTCCACTTGCCTGAGTATGGTGGGCATTTTCTGTTGTTCGGCACGGCTGATAAACACCATTTGGCTGCCGGTTATTTCAGATACCTTTTTATTGACTCTTTTGATTATTATGGACTGACCGGCAACTTGGCTATTCAAAAAATCTTCCAATAGATCACAGTAGGTGTCTGAACCAAACAAACATATGGTCGTTGGTTTTTTTGAACTGGAGCGTTCTTTGGAATCCCACGTAATGAATTTCGTAAAATTATAAATGTAGGCTGCTTTGACTTGTATTTCCAAATTATCACTTTTGGATTTTCCCTGACAAAATACAGCGAAAGGAACACTGATAAGAAAAGCACAGAGGAGCAACATCCAGGGAATCTTGTACAACCGCAGTGCAACCTTGGGAATGCTGTTGGTTTTGTTTTGAATGGAACGGATACCTTTCATACAAATGCGCTTCATTTCGGTTTTAAATGTTTATATGGAATGTTCTTCATTACTGGAAGGACACTTTTATGCCAACCATGCACGAAAATCCCGGGTTTTCAAATTGCCAGGGCATCTCATACTTATTGTTGGTTATATTGTAAAACTGAGCAAAACCTTCCACTGAATACGACTCCGCTTTCGCAAGCTGTTGAGCAAGATAAGCATTGAGAAGAATACCGGGTTTAAATCGATGCCTGCCCGATTTTGAGGTGCCATCATAAAAACCACCGTTATAATTAAGCGAAGTGGTGAAAGAAAAACCTGTAGAAGAATGTAAATGCATACCAAGGTTACCTACCAGATTGGGTGAGAAGGGTATCTCGGTGTCGTTTTGGTCCGCGTCGATCTCGTTCTTTATGCTTGTCTTCATATAGGTTCCGTTGGCGAACCACGAAAGTCTGTCGCTAATCCGTTGCGAAATTTCAATTTCGCCGCCAACAGAGCGCGAATTCCCCGTATTGATCGATTGTGACTGAGAAGGGTTAAGACTTACAACATTATCAACAATTGCATCACGGATTATTGTGTAAAAAACACGCACACCCGCGGATATGCTGTAAGGAAGCCTTAGATCACTTCCTCCATCAATGCTTGTGCCGCTTTCGGGTTTAAGCCCCGGATTTGGCAACTGGCCATCACGTCCTATAACGCCAAAGTCACTCAGCGGTATTGTCCCGCCGGTTGATTTGAGGGCCGGAGTAGCAAAACTGCTGCCCGTATTGGCGTATATGGCAACTGTTTTGCTGAATGAATAGCGAAGCCCAATGCTCCAGAGCAATTTGTCCCACGAATCGGCATTTATTCCTGGCGCATTGGCGTTCACCAATTCGATGGTATTTTTAATATGTGAGAAACGCAGTCCGCCACGCAGTGTTAATTGTGTATCCGGACGCCATTGCTCTTCAGCATAAATGCCTCCCTGGAATGCAGAGGCTTTGTTGCCATAAGTTCGATATCCGGCCAACGGATCAACCCAGGTCTGGTATTTTGCTCCCTGATAATCACCTCCGATACTCAGTAAATTTGCTTCACCATGGCGCCACGAGAAGGAAATGTCAATGGGGATGATCAATTGCTTTACGCCATTATTGGCTGTCAATGTATCGATAGCCCCATAATTGCTGGACTGCCAGGACCGATCATAAGAGCGGAGCCCGAAATGTGATTGCAGGCTGAGGCGGTCATTGAAAGCAATATCATACCCGGTGTTTATGGTTTGATACTGGTGATCAAATCCCTGGTAGATACGTCCGATATCTCCGCTATGCCAGGTCTCCTGGCAGAAAAGAGTGAATTTCTGTTGCTCCTCTTCATCAATGAACAGGGTCAGTCCACCGTATAGTTTTGTCTTGCTGTATCCCGGGTCTTTTTTCATGTTGAGCCAGGAACCCTGTGAACCATAATCTGTGTAATCGGACATCTCATAGGTTGAGCCAAGAAAATAATTTAGAAGGCCCACATTTTGCTCATGAAAAAACTGACTGTTGAGGGTGTTATATGAGCCGAAAGAAGTTTGGAGTGTTGTCTTTGGCTTTTCTACTTTGCCCTTCAGAATAAGATTAATGGTTCCGGCAAGCGGGCTTTGGTTGCCGGCAAAATCCTGAGACAGGTAGTTCGGATAGAACACCGATGCCGGGCCTCTCTGCACCTCAATATGATCCAGGATATTTGGATCGAGCGACATCGGATCGACAAATGCATCAAGCGGCACTCCCTGGAGCATATACGTGCTGTACTTGGGACCGATGCCCCCATAGGTTCCCCAATTTGCATCGTTACGGGACAGGACACTGACAGATGCTCCGGGAAGTTGTCCAATAAGTTCGCAAACATTTCTGTTCCCGGAAACGATTGTTGCTATCTCGTTTGCATCTATTACGTCTATTTTTTGGGTAACAGTGCCGGCAAATTGTGGTAGTTTGGAGGGTGTGACAACAACATTCATCAGCTCGTTCAAACTGAGTTCAAAAATATTCTGTCCGGTTGAATCCTGTTGAGCAAGAAGATCAGAAGATAGAATTGTGCCAATAATTACCATGGTTACAATAATGGCGTCAGTAGTTCTCATTTAATTCTCTCTCTTTTATAGTAAGAACAATTTCTTTATAGAACAGAGTTATTACAAAGCTTATCTTGTTGATCCATTTTGCGGGAAATTACCTGGAGAGATGGCGCCAATTCCCGTTACTGGAAAACCCATACATTTCATGTTGGAACTATAGAAACAATATCCGGGCCCAAAGTACAAACGAAAAACCTGGATACTGTTGTATTGGAACAGTTGAAAAACCGGTAGATCAAAAAAAGGAAAACACCATAAAAGAACTTACTGAAAAGTTCTCAAAGTATCCATATAGGAGTTTATTCAATTTTTAGCCTCATTTTGCTCGCAAAAGGGGAGTATGATTCTGGTTTCCGGTAAATGGTTTCGAAAATGCCCTGTTCCGTTGTGACCTGTGCTGTCATTGCCGGTAAGTTGTCAAACATTGGATAGTATTGCAATCAACAATTGGTTCGTGTTTCCATCACTTTCGTCAGAATTTTCATTGTTGTGCACCGGGCGTTGGTTCCAACGGTATGATCAGTTTTTCTAACCATGAACAATGCTGTCATTATGGGTGAAAATACATCATGCATCCGTTATATTTCAGAACAAGAATATCCTCTATTTGGAATATTCTTTCATTTTCTGATTTCGGTTACTCCGCCCTTAATAACCAAATTCCCTAAATAGCCTCTTTGCCGACCGTTTTACTCCCGGGGAGAATGTTGAGAAAAAATGTTCATTATGCAGTAACGATATCTCGTGCGACAATTCCGGGAAACGTTTGGAAATCACCAACAGCATCATAAGTGCTCTGAAACGCAGCGATGCCATTTTCGTTATGTCTTTCCAACAGTTAATGCTTTCCTCAAGCACAAGTCCGCCCAGATTGTTGGGGATATTCATGAGGAGAAGAATTTTAAATAACTGACTCTTCTGATTGTCCACGGCAAAAGGCAGATACGTAATAATTTTTTTGAGATGCCTTCTTATCCGGGGGTCATCAGGTTTTATACAGCTCCACAAAAGCTGAGCAGCCCGCCACGAAAAAGGCTGTTTGTCCGAAACGGCCAAAGACACTGCCTCAGAGTAAGCTTCAGGGTGGGAATGCATATACGAGATCATACCCTGTTTGTAAGAACTTAAAAGGACCTGTTCAAATGGAGTTTCCGGAGCCGGGGGTTTGTTTGTTCTGTTGAACTTTTTTTCCATCTTAAGGCAATGCCACTTACTGATAGTTTTCGGTCAATTATTCTCAGGGAGATGTGCGAATAGTCCGAAATATAACGAGAAAAATTCAGAGGACAATAATGCTCCTCATTTCGCACTGGTCTGCCTTTTGTCCTTCAAGGATGCATTTTGGAATCCGGCTGCGAGGCTTGACCCCTATTTGCGTTTGATCAATCGGATATGTGCTGCTGCCTCAGATGCCATGAACTCTGAATATTCATATCTTTTGACAACTTCATCTGTCCCGTCAAAAAGGCGCTCACCGGCTCCAAGTAACTTGGGTGTTATGACTAAGTGTAATTCGTCAATAAGTCCGGCTCGCAAATATTGCCTCACGACGGTTGCACCTCCGCCAATCCGTACATCCTTTCCATTTGCCGCATCAAATGCTTTTGCTAATGCGATATCGATTCCCTCGGTTACAAAATTGAAAGTTGTTCCGCCTTCCATTGGGATTGATTGTCTCGGATATTTTGTGAGCACGAAAACAGGATGATGATATGGTGGATTAGCACCCCACCATCCTTTCCAATCCTCATTGAGCCATGGCCCTCGAATTGGACCAAACATATTGCGGCCCATTATGGTCGCACCCACTTCTGCGTCCGCTTTGGCAGCAAAAGTATCATCGATGCCGGTGCTTCCACCTTCGATGCCGAACATTGTTCTAAATGTTCTGGTCGCAAGTGCCCAATCCATGATCGTTTTGCCTCCCTCACCAAAGGGATTTTCAAGACTTTGGTTAGGGGCCGAAGTAAATCCATCCAACGACATGGTAAAATTCCGAACAACAAGTTTAGCCAAAGTTACCTCCTTCGTAGTATTGTTTTTAAACATTGAAAATACAACTTTTAATCATATATATCCGGAACCTCTCAACACTGATTTGTGCTGCGGATCAAAAGGCTCTTCTACTCAGTCACAATCTTGGAAAGGGGGTACAACATTGAATTTTACCATTACCGACCCTGCGGTACGTTTCGCCTTTTTTGACTGTAAACGAAGAAGTGCGAGTGCGCTAACCATCACAGTCACCTTACCTTCCCGACTTACTCCATCACATTAGCGTATGCAGCCGGTGATGTTATCGGAACAGAAGCGAAATTATATGGTGGTAAATATGATGGAACTTCCTGGATTCTTCTCGGCCCTGTCAACCCTGCTGCTCATACTTTTGGCTTTTCCGGACTTACTTCATTTTCAACATTCACAGCAGGCGAATCGGGTGCTCTTCCGGCAGAGCTCACTTCATTCACATCGCCAGTAGCAAACGGAAACTCGGTAATCAACTGGCAAACCGCAACCGAGGTTAACAATTCCGGCTTCGCCGTTCTTCGCTCAGTTGCCAAAGACAGCAAATGGGAAAAGATCGCTTTCGTCAACGGAGCAGGGACCAGCAATTTACCTGAATCCTATTCATATACTGACAAAACAGCTTTGGCCGGAAAATATTCCTACAAACTGAAACAGGTTGATAATAACGGTTCTTATAAATTTAGCGCGGAGACCTTAGTCGATCTTGGTTCACCCGATAAGTTCATCATACAACAGAACTATCCCAATCCGTTCAACCCATACACCGTGTTCTCATATTACGTACCTGCCGATGCAAAAGTTTCCTCGCGTGTGTTTGACGCGCTCGGAACTGAAGTAACAACAGTTGTTGATGAGTCCCGGACCGCCGGTTCACATACAGCTAATTTCACTTCCTCGGGTGTACACCTCAGCAGTGGGGTTTACTTCTATAAACTCCAGTCAGGCAGTTTTGCGGTTGTTAAGCGGAGGATGCTTTTAAAATAGTTGACAATATTTTACCGGTAATTGAACGACAATCAGAGTAAACGACCTCAACTGTTTTAAAAATATAGAATTTGCTGCTGATGTACCGGATTGAAATAAAGGCGCGCTGACTAAAGCTGTATGTAGGGGGCCGTGTAGAAATTTTCTTAAAAATTTTTAGGTCTTCTGAAATGAATTTGTTTCTGAATATTATGATATTTTAGGACGAACGATCGACTCGTGCTAAAGCCTTGGGTGCATATTCAAAAATAATCACGTCTCGCTTGTTTTGGCACTTACGTTGAGGCCGACCGGCATACTCCCCAAAATCTTATTTAGACCCTTTAATACGGGTCTCTGTATCATTCCGTTCGCGATACCAATTCCGTCTCTGCTCTTACTACATCTTTGAAGGAATGGTAAAACAAAACGATGTACCTTTCCCAATTTCGCTTTCTACCCATATTTCGCCTTTGTGCAATTCAATAAATTCTTTGCAAAGCGATAAGCCGAGTCCGGTTCCTGATTCTCCTTCGGTTCCATTGGTTGAAGTCATTTCGCTGACGTCAAATAACCTGTTTATCTTATCCGGAGAAATCCCTACTCCATTATCTTTAATCGAAATCTCAATAAAATGTTTTTTATTCAGCGCGGTAATAATAACAGAGCCATTTCTGGGTGTGAATTTAATGGCATTTGATACCAAATTCCGTATGATTGTTGAAAGCATACTGTTGTCGGCATAAACTATAATGTCAGCAGGTATTTGATTTATAATCTTTATCGCTTTGTTTTGGGACAATTGAAGCAAAGGCTCGGCAGTTTCGTTAACCATTGTGCTAAGGGTTATTTCGATCGGATTGAAGGCAATACCGTCTTTTTGTAAATGAGCCCAAAGCAGCAAATTATCAAGTAATTTATATACTTTATTAATCCCGGTATCGATATATCCAAAAATTTCCTTTTGGTTCTCAAGGCTGTTATTGTCGAAATTTTCATTCATTATGTCGGAATATCCAAGCATGTAGGTAAAGGGGCTGCGTAAATCGTGTGCAATTATCGAAAGGAATTTATCCTTGGTTGAATTGGCTTTTTCAGCTTTAATTCGGGCCACCTCATTTTCAATTCTCAACCTGTTTGTATAAAGTAAAAAGTATATGATAACCAACAGGAACAAGACGGCAGCAAATACAGGCAGAATTCTCAATATAAGTAAGGTTAAAAATTCAGCGCGTGTGTTAAAATGAAAAATGTACCATTGAGAATTGGGTATGGGTGAAATAAATATCCGATTGTTTTTATACCAGATGAATTTATTTGTTTCAAAAAGCCTGATGTTGTTTCTATCATCGTTAATTAAATTTTGTAACGTGGGTATTTTGCCGGGAGGTGCTAAGTGTTCAAATGTGCTGGAAACTACCTGGCTGTAATTATCTATTAAACTTATGTTACGATTTGAAAAAGTGTTGCTTTTAAGATAATTGGCTATATCTTCAAACAACATATCGATGCAAATCGTAGCTGTGAATTTTCCCTGATAATATACCGGAATCCCGGACGTAACCATAAGTCCGTTACCGCCTGCATCCAAATATGGTTTTGTCCAGAATACCTTCCTGGAGGCATTGTTTTCCGGCAAACCAAAAGTAAACAAATCATAATTTTGATATTCCTTAATATAAAAAGCAAATTCCTCAAGATGCCTTGGTGTCAGATTCCAGAAATTAGATTTTGAAATATAATAGACGAAAGGAGTCTTAGGCAGGTTAACAGTTGTTTTGGCAAAAAAATTATTTAGTTTTTCGGCAACGTATATTTCATTGATAATTTTCCCGGATAAATCCGCTGCTCTGCCTGTCCCGGTTAATCTCCCAATTAATGTTAATGAGTCCTTATTACTGGGCATCAGTTCCCAGTCTTTACCTTTTACATCCTTTAATCTTCTTTTTACAGATTCGTATTCATTAAACTTCTCTGACAACAGTTCTTCGGCTCTGGTCCTTAAAAGTTGTAAATGATGGTTGTGTATGGTTTGAATTGAACTGACATTAAGCACTGTTTCGGTTAGCAGAATATTTGTTTCTTTATCCATGTCAGAAACAGTATTATTCACTTCGTAAATAATAAAAAATACTGCAAAAAAAACACAAACGATAAAGATTATAAACTCGGTTCGCGTTCCTTTTTTCAATCTCAGTGTCATATTTTTTATGCCATAAAATGATGTATAATGTAAGATAAGTTTTTCCGGTAAGAAAGCACAGGTTTGTTTTTGGTCAAAACTCTGTCAATCTAAATTTAGTTGAATTCAGAAATAATTCAAAACTAATCATTCATCATTTTGCGGTACGATTTGCATCTTGATTTGCTTTTTGGCAGGAAAATCGGTGAAGATTTCTAACAAATTACTCGCGAAAGTCAATCTCAAACAAGGGTTTATAAGTATGGTGCAGATCATCGCGATCTTTCCCCCAAAACGGGGCGCTCTAACCAGTTTAGCGACGACCCCGGAAAAATAGAATTCTTCCTGAACATGCGACTTTCCTGTCAGAAGCAGGGAGGAATGCCTGTTTACAGAATGTTTAAAATAAGAAAAGCTCATACTTTCATATGAGCTTTCATTTGCGGTGCCAAGGGGATTTGAACCTGCCTGCCGGCAGGCAGGCTCGCAACCTCCCCGCCAAAAGCGGGACGCTCTAACCAGTTGAGATTTTTAAAAGCAAAAAACCTGCAACAAACGTTACAGGTTTTCATTTTTGCGGGGCCGACGAGATTGGAACCTGCCTTACAGCTAATAGGCGGCAACTTTATTTATTCAAATTGAAGTAATTTTGATGATATATTCTTCATTGGCTGCTACTTGAAAGCCATACCTTCAAACTAAATCCCAGATTAGTGAAGTCGATTTACGCCCCAACGGGGCCAAACTTGAATAACCGTGGGTGAACAACCCACGGCAGCCAAATCAATGAACCGCTCGCCCCTAAAGGGGGCGAACACCCTGTTAAATATTTGTAATCAATTAAAGTATTACCCGCACTTTAAGTTGCCCAATATTAAAGTTGAGTGTTCGATCTGCCTCGGGGAGGAAATTAAAATTCTTATCTATCGATGGGCTTTGCCCATGGGTATTGAGAGTTAGCACTTCGGGATAATGAAGACAGAGTCCATCATATAACAACTATAGAGCTGCGCCTATGTGCCTGCCTGCCGGCAGGCTCGCGACCTCCCCGCCAAAAGCGAGGCGCTCAAACCAGTTGAGATTTTTAAAAGCAAAAAACCTGCAACAAACGTTACAGGTTTTCATTTTTGCGGGGCCGACGAGATTGGAACCTGCCTTACAGCTAATAGGCGGCAATTTTATTTATTCAAATTGAAGTAATCTTGATGATATATTCTTCATTGGCTGCTACTTGAAAGCCATACTTTCAAACTAAATCCCAGATTAGTGAAGTCGATTTACGCCCCAACGGGGCCAAACTTGAATAACCGTGGGCGAACAACCCACGGCAGCCAAATCAGTGAACCGCTCGCCCCTAAAGGGGGCGAACACCCTGTTAAATATTTATAATCAATTAAAGTATTACCCGCACTTTAAGTTGCCCAATATTAAAGTTGAGCGTTCGATTTGCCTCGGGGAGGAAATTAAAATTCTTATCTATCCATGGGCTTTTCCCATGGGTATTGAGAGTAAGCCCTTTGGGGCAATGAAGACAGAGTCCATCATATAACAATTATAAAGCTGCGCCTATGTGCCTGCCTGCCGGCAGGCAGGCTTGCGACCTTCTGCGTGACAGGCACTTTGGAGATTTTTCCGTAGCACCTTATTTGACAGCTAACTAACTATTTTATAAGAGGTTAAGTCTTGGAATACTTAGGAATATTTTCCCCATTTTCAAAGGTTTTTACCATATTTCTTAGCCATATCTTGGCCAGCAAGTTCATGTTAGGCAGAATTAGTATTAACTAATAAAATAATTATTTTGAAAACCAACAGTATATATTCCCCAATCAGCAATAACAGCTCTTTCAAGTGGAATTCCCAGTTTTGAGCATAATAAATAAAAGACATGCCCCATATTAAAATTGACTCTCGACCCAATAATTACTCTCGAAATAGGTCTCTGTAACTTATAAAACTCATCTTCTACAATTATTCTCATTTCATTTTCGTGAGACCAACGCTTTTTTTTCATGCATAATGGCTTAGCAGAGTAATCGATATCTGTAGACTCATTCAAAACTAAATCACTAAAATAAATAAAGTCATCAGTGTATTCTACTTCGTATAACTTATTGGGAGAATCAGGAATATCTAATTCAATAGCCACTCCATTATATCCGTTTGCATAGTAAGCCCAAAGTAGATGATTATTAAATGTTTTTGTAAGAGAGCACACTTTCAATTCCTTTAGTCGCTTTGAATAGTTCAAACCTTTTTCAAAATATTCAACTTCATGTCCATCCTCATTCCCACTTCTAAAATCGCCTTCTGTTACATCATTGAATTGTTTAATATTGCAACAATGAAGCCGTTTTCTAAGCAAAATATCAACAATGTATTCAAAGTTATTAGTTGATCGAAATTTATATAATTTCATTTAGTTTTTCCGATTGTTAGTCTCAAATTACTGAAAATACATCCGAAATATATCAATATCCGAGCTCTCTTGACAAGGTTTTAATAGGTGTTAAAATATAAATAACAATATTTCACTGATTATCCCCAAAGTCATATTAACTAAGTTCACCGCTTCGCTTTAGCTGCATTTCATTTTATCCCTGATGACAAGGAAAAACGATAGAATTAACTCCCTGATTTTTAGATAGTTAATGATGAATTATGTAGAAACCTTTTATCAACTCAATAGCTTGCCACCCTAAATTTTCAGGTCTCCCTCACGGAACCAACTGATGCAATACTCAGCGGTTTTTCCTTTAAGAATCCGTTACACTTCGGTATCTATTTTGCTAATTTTCTGATGGACAAATCAGGGTACCGGACGCAAGGTTTGAGTGTTCCCGGCATTTTCATCTATCCAGCAGAAAGGAATTAAAGGTGTAGTTTTTTAGACTGCCTATTGATCCAATCCTAAACGCAGTCAGGTTTCATTTTACTAAAAAACAGTGTTCTTGGTTAATCGGCTGGAACGACGCCAGGGAGTTAGCGAGCTAACAAGCACATTGATTAGCCAATAACACTGTCTTCAACTCCTTTATGCATCTAGTATAGCACATTTAAAAAGAATGTCAATAGTGTGGAATATTCGGTTATTTTGGGTATTTTGCGATATTAAATAAATAATAATTCCGTATTAATGGCCAATAAAGTTTCTAATAAGAATTTACATAGTGCAAAATCTCAAAAAAAGGATGAGTTTTACACTCAACTATCTGACATTGAGAAAGAATTAAAGCATTATAAGGGGCATTTCAAAAATAAAGTTGTTTTTTGTAATTGCGACGATCCTAGAGTAAGCAATTTTTTCCGTTACTTTTCTCTCAATTTTGAAAAGCTAGGATTAAAAAGAATAATCGCCACTTGTTATAAAAATCAAAATCTTGATATTTTTAGTCCGAATACTTCGGAAAAAGCTCTATGCTTAGAATATGATGGAGGGGACATTTCTAACCCCGAGGAAAGAATAAGGACGTTAGATGGTGACGGAGATTTTAGAAGTCAAGAATGTATTGAACTTTTAAAAGAATCAGATATTGTTGTCACGAATCCACCGTTTTCCTTGTTTAGAGAATATGTCACTCAATTAACTAAGTATGATAAAAAGTTTTTAATTATAGGCAATGTTAATGCTATTTCATATAAAGAAATATTTAAATTGATAAAAGATAATATGTTGTGGTTAGGTGCAAGCATTCATAGCGGGGACAGAGAGTTTGGCGTGCCAAACGATTATCCGCTAAATGCTGCCAGTTTTAGGGTTGACGACAATGGTAATAAATTTATTCGCGTTAAAGGAGTACGTTGGTTTACAAACTTAGATTATAAAGAGCGGCATGAGGAGTTAATTCTTTACAAAAAATACTCTTCCGATGAATACCCTAAGTATGATAATTATGAAGCTATCAATATTGATAAGTCAAAAGAGGTTCCTCTCGATTATGATGGAGTAATGGGAGTTCCAATAACATTTCTTGATAAATATAACCCTGAACAGTTTAAAATTATCGGTTCTGACTATGAAGTGAAAGAAGGACTTTTGCCTGAAATAGTTAATCCCAACTGGACCGGGAAAATTGACAGGGGTTATATAAATGGTAATAGGATGTATGCTAGACTTTTAATAAAAAAGATCAAATAATATATGAAAATTGAATTAAAAGAAATTACAATTGAGCAGTTATCTAAAGGATACATTGACAATGCGGAAGAAGGCGTAAAGGGTTTTTCCGGTAGACTGGATATTAGACCGCCATATCAGAGAGAATTCATTTATAAGGATAAACAGAGAGACGCAGTAATCAATACCATTAAAAAAGATTTTCCACTTAACGTAATGTACTGGGCGGTTCGAGAAGACGATAATTTTGAAATTATAGATGGACAACAAAGAACAATTTCGGTTTGCCAGTATGTTTCTGGTGACTTTTCATTTCAGGATTTATATTTTCATAATTTAACTAAAGATCAACAAGAGCAGATATTAAATTATAAAATTATGGTATATTTTTGCAGCGGAACAGAGAGTGAAAAACTGGAATGGTTTAGGACAATAAATATTGCTGGTGAAAAATTAACTGATCAGGAATTAAGAAATGCCGTATATGCCGGTTCTTGGGTTTCCGATGCTAAAAGATATTTTAGCAAAACTGGCTGTGCAGCTTTTAATATTGCAAACGATTATTTAAATGGTTCGGCAATTCGTCAAGAATATTTGGAAACTGCTATCGACTGGATTTCTAACGGCAATATACAAAATTATATGGCTACTCATCAGCATGATCCTAATGCTAATGCCTTATGGATATATTTTCAATCAGTTATTTCGTGGGTTACTGCCACATTCACTACAAAAAGAAAATTTATGAAAGGTGTCGAGTGGGGTATTCTTCACAATGAATTCAAGGATAAGGTATACGATACAAAAAAAATTGAAAAAGAGACTGCTAAATTAATCGCAGATGATGATGTAATTAAGAAAAGTGGTATTTATCCTTACATTTTAACTCGTGATGAAAAATATTTGTCTATTCGTGCTTTTACAGATACGATAAAACAAAAAGTGTACGAGAAACAAAAGGGAGTGTGTATTAAGTGCAAAAAGCATTTTGATATTTCCGAAATGGAGGGAGATCACATAACTCCTTGGAAAGACGGAGGAAAAACCGTCGAAGAAAATTGCCAAATGCTATGTAAAGATGATAATAGACGAAAGTCGTCAAAATAATTTATAAATGGTTCTTTATTTATTAATGATATTTTGGATTTTATATAGTTTATTATAAGGAAATATTATGGACTATTTTTCTGACGGTATACACGATTAATTCATTTTGAAGCAGTTTTTTGGCGGTTCTCCAGAGGAAACAGCCGGAATGAAGCCGGAAGAACAATGGTACAGATACGCAAGGAATTTTACTAAGAGATATACCAGAGCGTCTCTGCAGATTCTTATTAGTAAACTGTCCAAAGAAGACATGATTGAATTTTTTAAGGTATCTGAATTAGCTTTTGAATCGGTAATATTCGAGTGTTTTGAGGAGCCTGAGAAAATTGGTTTTTATTCGGCAATAAGGGCTTTCTTAATTGAGGGAATTCCGGATTTACATCGGATCGCAAAAACTCTTTATAAAGATATTAGAAATGTTTTTCCCTGTTATCGCAAATTAGTAATTCGACCTATGATGATGATGCACCATTAGATAGAAACTTTAATCCAAATATGAAAAATGACTTGACTGATCTTAAATATTATCGAAATCCTTCCTCTTATAAACCTAAAGAAAATTAAAGTAGGTAGTTTTAATGGAATTTACAGAAGAAGAATTAAAAGAACGTATTAGGATTTATGAGAGTCTCCGGGAGCATATATTAAAAAGTCAGTTATCAAATTCTGAGAATTTTGACAAAGCGATTTTATCTCTGGCGAGTACTTTCTTAGTAGCTTCTTTAACATTCACAAACAGTATAATCCCATTAAAAACAGCTTGGTATCTTTGGCAATTATATTCAAGTTGGTCGTCTTTTATTTTAGTCATATTATCTACACTGATTTCTTATTTGTTTAGTCAGAAAGCCTTTAAAGTGCTGTTAGACTATTCTGAAAAATATTATCTCGAAGGAAAAGACGAATACAGAGATCCAAACAGGAACGTTTGGTCAAAGTGGAATGATCGATTAAGTATTATTTCAGCCGTATTTTTTATCGTTGGAATAATTTTTATATCCTTATTTTTGTATTTAAATAACATCGGAGGTCATCATGTCAAATGAATCTAAGAAAACGCTTCTAATTGAGGGTGTAGTTGCCCCCACAATGCAAAAGGTAATTGTTAATACAGTTGAAAAAGGAATAACTACTCCGACTATTCAGCCCGTTTCTCCAATCGGGGAGAGAGGTGCAACAGTCCCAACGATGCAACCAGTTCCAAACGCTAGTGCGTCAAAACCAGCTCCAACAACCCCCGCTCCTGCTCAAAATTCTGATTCCGGACAGTCTGGTAAAGAATAGCTTATCTTTTTAGTTATTCGAAAGCGTGGTATAATAGAATATATTACGCTTTTTTTGTATGCCCGGCATGGGCAGTAACTACAGGGTGCAAATCCCGAACACGCCTTGATAGTGGGAAGTGTTAGTTCAAGACAAGGGTGTCCACCGTGAGGTGGAATCTGAAAGAAGTCGGCGGCAAAATCTCGATCTGACGAACAGGAAGCAGATATAAGGCCGCTGCATGAGGACGAGCTTGCTATGATATTGTTAAAATATCGTTAAAGGATTATAAGACAATGCTTTATGCGTTTGTACAATATAAAATAACAAAAGCCCATACTTTCATATGGGCTTTTCATTTTTGCGGGGCCGACGGGATTTGAACTCGCGACCTTCTGCGTGACAGGAGGAAAAGGCACTTGAAAAGGCGCATTTTCGTTCAAAAACGAATTTTAAAACGAGTATTTATTGCAATTACTACAGTTTATGTACAAATACTGTACAAGTATTTGTCACTCCGTATACGTTACGATTGATTCATACGTAACTGCATCCAATATTTTCCGGGCACTATTTAACCTGAAATCAACGTATGATTTATCTGTTACTTTTATATCCGCATGATCGGCAAGTTTATAAACTGTATAAATGTCCATTTTAAGTGCGTTCACCAGAAAGCTAATAAAGGTAGGTCTGATTTGTTTTAACGTGTATGGTTTACTAATCTTACCTTTTTCCCTCAACTTCGCGATGGCCCTATCCCAAAAATTAAGTGGCCAGGTATAATTATCCTCAACCACTGCAAATTGTTCAAATAACCTGCCGGTATCACCTTGCGTTATACTCATTTCAACCAGTAACCTTTCCAATTCTGCATAAAGAGGGAAACGGTAAAATGGTTTCTTTTTACGCTTTCCTGTTTTGATGTTGGGGATGGTTATTTGCTTTAATCCAAAATCAATATCTTCTTTGCGGCACATGATTGCTGAGGATGGCCTGCAGGCAGTTAAGGTCATGAAGTAAATAAACCAGTAATGGTGTGGGTAGTCTGTGTCATTCTTAAAATAATCAAGAATTGTACCCAAATCCACCAAATTAATTGGATTGGGATCCTTATCCTCCGCTTCAACCGGTTCTATAATATTGCTGCCCGTGTATTCTTGCTTTACAAAGAAAGCCCAAAGGGAACGAAGAGAGCGCGTATAAATGGAGCGGGTGTTTCTCTGCATTGTTTTGTATTCAATTGAGCTGATATTTCCATCGGCATCTTTGGTCTTCCTTCCGGCGAATTTTCTTGTTTCAAAGAAGCGCAATAGCGCTGCATAATCTTCTTTGCCAGTGTACTTGTAAATATATTTGTCGGAACATGCCTCTTTCATCAGGTCCACGGCCAATTTATAGCCTATGATCGTTTTGGGTTTTAATTCTCCTTTTGAGCCGGGCACAGTACGTACTTTTTTGAATTCCTCGAATCCTTGGGAAAGCGTAACGGGATGTTTGATTATTCCACCGGATTCATCCTCAAAACGCCTTTCGGATAGAGCCTGTTTTAATTTTCGCAACGTTTCTCTAACTTCAGGCGTGCCTACAAGCTTAACTTTTTCTCCCGGCTTTTTATTTTGCCACCGTTTAATATCCTGAGCCGTAGCAGATATTTTGGTATTATGTTTTTTGGCCCGCTTTTGGGGATTAATTTCAAGTTTATCATAATAGCGGAACCAGTAAAACGGAGAGCCTTTAACTAAAATAATTCCTTTCATATTGTGCCTTTACATAAAATTGAAATAAAGACTAATCCAATACATAAACGAAACGATTTCTATAAAAATCTATACTTTGCGACCTATCGGCTGGTGATAGATTACACGATACATCCGGTCAATTTGCTGCTTTTTAATCGTAATGGTCGGGTAATCGGGATTGAAGTTTTTCAGTTCAACTTCGCTATTAGTTACGACACCGAGCTTTTTAATCATTTGCCTTCCCTCAAAGGAAAGCACAACAAGATCTCCAGGCATGGGCTTTTTTACCGTATCAATGAGGATATAGTCGCCGACATGAATTGCCGTGGAACCTCCCTCCATATTAATCTCATCAACTATTATGACGAAACTTAAATTTTCCTGTTTAATGGGTATATAAATTTTTCTTTTTGCGGCCATAGCATCCTCTACTGCATCGATGTTCATAATATGATCTACAATAGTATACCATTCACCCATAGACGGATAATCCTCTTTAGTGATTGAATCTTCTTTTCCACGGAGAAACCAGTCAAGGGTTACCTGCCCGATTTCTGTCAGTTTTAACAGGGTTTCTAATGTTGGCTCGGATAATCCTCTTTCATATTTAGAATAGGCTGTCTGGGAAATTCCAAGCTGTTCTGCAAGTTCAGTCTGATTTAAGCCAAGTTTTTTTCGAAGAACCTTTACTCTTTCAGCAAACATTTAAAATAATTTCATTTTTTAATAAAAAATAGTTGTTGTGGTCTCTTTCAGTTTTTATTTTACGACCAATAGTTCTAATTAATACTAATTAATCGGGATAAACAATTATGTCAGATGAATTTAGCGTAATTTCGCCTAAAAAGCAAGTCAAACGTAAAATATCTTTAATCCGGGTGCCAGTCGCCCTGCACACCGAGCTAAAAAGGAGAAGTAAAAAATCCGGCAAACTGCTCGATACAGTGAACAAGGAAGTAATTCTGGCGGGTCTGGCTGCCCTCAATAACTAGATTTAGTTTCGGCAGCAAATTGTAATGGATACACAGACCGAACAATTCATCGTTCACAAGCTATTTGATATTGAAAAGGCTTTGCTGTCTCTCAGAGCGGAACAAATCAGATATTCAATTGAAGAGATTAGCCTTTCACGAGCCTCTAAACTACTTCATTTAGGGCAAGCCAAGATACTGAGCCTTGTTAAATCAGGTAAGCTAAAATCGCGGATGTATGTCGTCGATCATAAAAAAAGATACCGCTTCAAATTGGCGGATATTACCGAATTCCAGGACAGCAGGCTTGTTGCGAAATCAAAAAATTTTCATCCTGTTACTGCCGGTGAATCAGCCGAATCCATCGTAGAACGATTTTTCCCGCGAAACAGATCACAATCAAGGTAAGGAGTATTGTTATGTATATAACATCTGTGCCGTATGAAGCGGGATTCAACCAAGTTACTATTTATGATGACACGAATTTATATGTTCAGGATCTTATCAATAATAACGGCTTCCGTTTCATTGTGAAGGCTATCATTAAAGCAATATTTCGCAAGCTGCTGGATAAACCGATGGCAAACAACTATTCGAAGTAACCTTATACAAAGTTATCGATATGAAAATTATCATAGAGAAAAGCATATGGGGTAACTGAAGAAAAACAGGAATTATGCCCGGAAGAAACTCCCTTACAATTTGGGGAAACTGAAAGACTACTCGTTCAGAAGTCAGGTCTGTGCCATGCAAAATGATTTTTATCCTCCCCAGCCTGAGTCCGTCGATGATCTGCCTCTTTTCTCCGGTATACCGCTTGAAGTACCCGCATCGCCAAAAACCGCACAAGAAAAATTAAGAGCTTCCATAAAAAGCCAGAATTCAGAGAACACAGACATAAAACGCAAGTGGGTTTATGATTCTTTTAAGGCTCCAGGGCCAGAGGGAGCCACCGATATTGATATTTCCCGGTTTATTAATCTTCCTGCCGAACAAATATGTTTACTGCGAAATGAGCTGATCAGACAGGGAGTTATGGCGCCGGTTATGGAAGGCTTGTTCAAGAAAAAACGGAAAGATCAAATAACAGGGATATATGGAATACTTTGGAGAGTAACCTAAATGCCAAGACCGACGAAGCAGGCAATAGATTACTTTCCCCTCGATGTTTCGTGTGAGAACGACGATAAGCTACAGATGATAATTGGCGAATTCGGAATGAAAGGCGAATTTATATTTATCAAACTTTTGGCGTACATCTACAAGAATGAAGGTTACTACTGTGTGTGGGATGAAAAAACACAACTAAAATTTGCAACAGGCGTTGCCTACGCGTTAGGCGGTTCCCAAGTGAATTTGATCAGAGAAGTTGTGGCCAGGTTAATCCAATGGGAGGTTTTTGACAACCTCGTGTTCGATTCGTTTGGCATCCTCACATCCAGGAGAATTCAGAAGACTTGGCTTGATGCTACCAGAAAACGAGCGGACCGTCATATAGAACCAAAATTATGGTTATTGACGGACAAAAACCCTGACAAAACAGTTAATTCCGTCCCGGAGGCGGAAGAAACCCCGGAAAAGACGGAAGTTATTCACAAAGTAAAGAAGAGTAAAGTAAATAAGAGTAGTTGTAGTAGTAGAGCTGCCAGGCAGGCTTCGGATCAGCCGAAGCGGTTTTACAACAACGACCACGATTTTTTGAATTTTACGCTTTTTACTGAGGAAACTGAAACCCGAGCAGAAATTGATCTTCTTTTCCAGAATTTTTGCGATAAGGTACCACACCCCGGAGAGATAACGCGGGTATACAACATACTGACTGAAAGCGATCTGCCGGCACCGGATACATGGGAACTTATTGTGCAGGCATTTAAGGAATTCCCATTAGCTGCTGAAGCGAAGAGAAATTCCCAGTATTTATGCTCAAAGATAAGCGGCAGAATTGGCGACAAATGTAAAAAACAGAGAGAAAGGCAGGTAAAGCAACAGAAGGCAAGTGAAAAATTGAATCTTGAAAATATCCAGGCCGAATGGCAGGAAGCACAAAAGACCGGTGACTCTCCTTACCAGCACTTTCTGAAGGAACAGGGACTGGTAGTGGAGAAAGCAGAATGATAATCATGGCCTTTTAATGCAGATACAATTCCGAAAGAATTGCTGTCTGCCTCGCAATGCACTTGCCAGGTTTAACCAGGCAAGTATGGGATAATATTCTCATCTGGAGTATTGGTAAAAGTTATAGCTATGGAGCAGAAATGACGCGACACAGATTTTCAGAGGAACAAAAAGCCGAACTAACAAAAAAGGCATTACAGATTTACGAGTCTCTGAACGAGCCTAAGATAACGGATAAGGAAAAATTCAGATTTATTGCAAAGGAACTTGGAATAGCAGCAAACACCGTTTTGAAGATTGTATATAGCGCAACCGGGAGAAATACAAAACCGGCAAAACTGGAGCACGACCAGATTATAGAACGCTATTCATCTGAACATTTTAACCCGTTTATTGATCTTTGGCCGGTCACCGATTTAAACGAGAAAAATATCAGGCTGTTTGAAGAACGACTTAAAACAGTAACTCATTCGAGAAAACGCACAGCGCAATACACGTAAGAATAATTTGAGCACAAAGAAGGAACATTTTATGAAACACAAGAAAAAAACGAGTTTGGTGACCAGTTCAAACAAACCTGCAAAAAGACGGCGGCTGACACAAAAGGAAATCCAGGAGATTAAAGAAAAATACATGGACTACATTATGAACACGGATATTCCTATCGTGAATGATTTTGCGTTCAAGATGCAAATGCGAAGACAAACGCTTTATGAAAATAAAGAGCTGAAAGAGCTTACCGAATTGTCTGTGCTAAAAAAACTGGCGGCGTTAGAGCGTGGCATGGTAACCGGCAGCCTTCCAGTTGCCGGGTGTATTTTCGCGCTGAAACAGCACGGATGGAAAGACCGGCAGGAAGTGGAAACTATTGTAATCGACAAGAAAAAAGTTAAAAAAGAACTTGAGCGATTATTCGAGTAACGACCCGGGCCTGCCTGAACTTCGGGCAAGTGCAAACGCAATGAGACGAATTTTTTAGCAAAACAAGAGAGTTGGTCAGATGAAGAAAATAAAATGGGAAAATTGGATGAGTCCATATGCAAAACTGCTAACAAGGATACTGCAGAGGACCGAACGGCGTATACTTAGAACTGCGCCAAAAGATAGACTGGCTGCTGATATTGCAGTATTATTTGCCATAAGTATTTGTATGGAATTATTGGCGAGCTTAAAAGAAGCCGATTTATTACTACAGCCGGGCGAAAACAAACAAAACCAAATCGGCATGGAGAATTACCTAAAGGCGCAAAAGGGACAAGAATTAATTAAAACATTTTTAAGCAATTAGGATGAAGCTTTATAAATATCAGTCTGATTATGTTAAGGACCGGTCGACGTTTGACATTATTAATAAGTCCCGGCAGATCGGTTTTTCATCATGTGCCATTGCGTATAAGGCAGTGAGGCGGTGCTATCTTGAAGATATAGAGCAGCTGCTGGTTTCATCCTCGCAGCGACAATCAAATAAGCTTATGAAATATGTTGAGAACTGGCTTGAGATATATTCGAAACTGTGGGGCATAAAACTGAAAAAAGACAACCGCACGGAAAAGGAATTTTTCAACGGTAAGACGATTCATTGCCTTCCCTCCCGGCCCGAGACGATCAGAGGCTTTCCCGGAGATGTCCGATTGGATGAATTCGCGCTTCATCCGGATGCAGACCGATTATTCGAAGCGCTCTTACCTTCGATATCATCGAACACGAAATATCAGATCTCAATTTGCAGTACTCCCCTGGGGCAATCGAACATGTTTTACCGGATTTTTACGGACACAAAGCGGTTTCCTGACTTTAAAAGGAAACAAATTGACTGCTATAATGCAATAAAAATGGGCTGTAAGCTCAATATTGACGTCATAAAACGCAATTTTGACGAAGATTCGTTCAAACAGGAGTTTGAATGTCAGTTTATAGACGAAGCCACTTCTTACTTCCCATTTGAACTGATTCAGCGCTGCGTGGCAAGGGAGGAAAGCAACATAGACGGGATCAATTTCATAGGCATAGATATTGGGCGAAAGAAGGATCTGACCTGTGTATATATAACAACTTTATTTGAAAATAAATTCTACTTTAAGCACCTGGAAACATGGCAAAATATTGAATATTCCGAGCAGCTTAAACTTCTTACGGACACTATAAAAAAGGGGGAAATCTCCCGGGGAATGATTGACTCAACAGGCATCGGGAACAACCTGGCAGAAGACCTCGCAAATGAATTCTCATTCATAGAGAAGGTATGGTTTACCCCGGATATTAAACAGGAACTGGTGCTGCGCGTGAAAACGCTTTTGGAACAGAGACGAATTGAGCTGCCGGATGAACGGGACCTGATCACGGACATACACGCAATACGAAAAAGTATTACTCCCAGTAATAATATCGTATTCAATGCTAACCGAAACGAGACCGGGCACGCGGACCGGTTTTGGGCACTGGCCCTCGCGATTGCTGCAGCGAGTGAGGATTTGGAATATGAACGATACCCGGTTGAAATAATATCCAGGCCTGTAATGGAATCTGACAATATACTAAAAGGCTACTGACCGTGCAGTGGTATGACGAAATCGATTGGCGTAAAAGTTCATCGGATGAAACCATACTGATTATTGAGACTGTCGGAATAGACACTTTCTTTAAGCTCAATAAAAAAATGGAAAAGGATACTTATTATTTTGCCAAAAGAAATCTATATAGAATTCAACGACAATACATAATGGAAAATGTATACAGGCATACAACTAAAGAATTTATGAAAATATTGGGCTGCAAGGAAGGCTTCACCAGAAAGACGATAAAAGAAGCAAAAAGACTATACGGGTGGCAACAGTTAAAGCTGGAGTTATAAAAAGTGTGCAACTATTCTTCACGAAATATTTTTGGGGACAATGAATTGTTTACCATTGAGAAATGAAGTAAATTTGAAATGCTCAGTTTGCAGGCTTTTCCCCTGTCCTGTAAACTAACAACAGCGGCCCGGTGTCCCCCCCAGCACCGGGCTTTTTTATTGCCTAGTACTGCGAATTATAGAAATCCTCGTCCTGGACTGAGCACGCGAATTCATTGGCCGCTTTTTCACTGCACTTTGGACAGAGCGCGGTTTTCGTCACCGGATAGTAAAATATCCGGTCGCCTTTTCTAATCTCCTGACCACAATTACATTTTGAGTTGAAACGAGCAGTCGTCCAATACGGATCGCGGGCATACGTTTTATGATAGTACTTCATGACTGAGACCTTTCTTCTGGTGGTAATTGAAATTCACAATTTTGAGCGGACACCCAGGCTGAGCCGTGGCCGGCAATTGTTGACTGAGCTACTTTCACCTGAATAGTACGGACCGCCAATATTTTTGTGGGTATTGTGTCACCGGCGCAATTGTGGTAATACACAAAATCGCCGGGCATAAACGGATGGGATTTAATGAGCCTGAAATCATTATCTGACATTAAACAAAACTACTTTCTGTGGAATCCCGCGCTACTCGCGGGACTCCGGTTGATCCGCCTGACCGGCGGACTGGGGAATTAAAAAGTTGACCGCTTTCTGCGCGGCAATCGCCGCCGACAGGATAAAGGAATTATCGCCTTTAGCTTTACGGAGCCAGGTTTCGAGATATGCTGACGAATTATCTAAAACGTTCTGAATGCCACAAAGCCCGAGCAAATAACTTGCGCCTATCTCTGCAATGAGTTCCTCAAAGGCGTAGATTTCATCGCCCTTGGCAAGATGCCGGACACGGTTTAACCTTTCCGGATGGCCTGACCAGTGAATCAGTTCATGAAACTGAGCCGCGAAATATTCCTCCTCACAAGTGAAGTGCGAAACGTCCGGAGTTGAGATATAATTTTCCAGCTCGTTATAAAAGCAGCGTTCCAAATTGCGCCGGATATCGACGGAATGATTTTTTATTATCTCTCCTAGCAAATCGATTGGAGCGGATAAAGTGGGCTGCGGGATCTCGTAGCTTTCCAGATCTTCAAGGTTGAACACGTAAGAGAATTTGAGATATGGGAAACGTTTCATTTCAAGGGCTCCGGACGGCAGGACGTTATCTATGTCCTGCAGCTTGTAGAAAATGATCTGGCGGCCCTTGGAACCCGCTTTAATCCGCAATTTTTTGGACTGTGCCTGAAGAAAGGTAAGATAGAACGGATTGGAGACGGAATCCATGCACAATAAAAGAAAATTGATTCCCTGGTAAATATGCTTTGTAATATAGTTGGCCGGCAGGCCGCCTTTCCAAGGCTGCCGCCAAAAGAGCTGGCCGTTCTCAAGATTCGAAAGAATCCTGGTATTGATAGCATCATAGATATCGGACCGGTTCAAAGTATCTCCTTAGATTTAGTTAATGAATGTTTTAGGAAATCTGATCAGCAACGGGGATTTCCATTCCCGGGAGGCCACAGAGAAAAACGAAAGAGCCTGCACCGGACACCGGAAAACCCAGGAATCGAAAAAACCGTTTTCGCGGAAATGTGTTACGCGGAATTCCGGCAGCTTGCCGGCACGCCGGACACACTTTAGATTCCATGACGGACGGGAACACATCAAAACGATACTTGGCGAAGATTTCATAATCGAGCCATTCCTTTCTTCTGTGATTAAAAAAACAACATTCCCCCCCGCAAAAGAAAAATCCTGAGATTCGAAGCCCGACTAAAGGCAAGTTGAAAGAGAGCGCCGGATTCAATAAATATCCGACGCGCCAGCGGCGGACAAGAACAAATATTGGTGCTATCTTTTGACTTGCTGCGATTGGAGGGCTTATATTTCAATCAAGGGGGGGAATGTTAGGATTTCCTTTCTGAGATTAGTTTGATTTTATTATAAGGGTGGGGGTTGCGGGACGGTTCTGAGCGCGGTTGCCGGAGAGAGTCGAGGGAGTGAGCGGACGGAGCGGATCCTGGTCAGCCAGGAGTAGCGAAGGTAGCGGAATCGGAGGAGCGAACGGAGGCAACGGCGCGTTTCGATGGGAAGCCAGGAGTACGAGAGGCAGTGACGCCCCCTGCGTTTCTTGCAAGGATGGCACCCGCGACCGAGGCACGAGGGAGAGCAAGCCGACGCAGCACGCAGGGGGCGCCTCTGCCGTCAGCTAAGGAAACACACTGAAGAATTGATTACGGCATTTGGCAACTGCCCGGATGCGAAGCGGAGGGCAGTACAACAACGAGCCAAGGCTTTGGCTGGCGAAGAAGGACAATAGATCCATGAGAAGAGACGAGATATCATTTAGAAGGGCCAAAATAATGCCAGGAACGGGCTTAGAAGCGCAAAACAGGGACGGAGCCATATGATATGAAGCCCGACCGGCGAAGCCGGTTGAGCCTTGCATGTTGAGGATCGAATTTTGGGGTGGCGGGAGGGGGAGACTGCGGGATAGCAACGGGACTAAAGGGAATGAAAGATCGCCGACGGAAGCGCATTTTTGTGAGGGTGGGTTTCAACTATGAGATTAAGGGTGGCGGGCCCCGCTGAATCATATAATCAATTGAAGCGGGGTGGGTGCAAGTTTGCATAATGTCCGGTTCTACGACTTATTCAATCAAAGAAAACCATAAAAGATATTGTTGTAGAACCCGCATTATGTAAGTCAGGCGAAAGAGCGTAAGGGTGGCGCACGGACGTAGCAATGAGTCATCGAGGGGCGGAGAGGACGTGCTTATTGCCACCCTGGAGCGACTGAGCCGCAACCTTGACTTGCACCCCTTCTTGCCACCCGGTGAGATTACCCACCCGAACGTTAAAAGGCGCGAAGGGTTTATAAGCAGATGGGATTAGCCCCCGCAATAATTAATTTAACAATGTTGCGGGGCAGGCTGAATAAACAACAAAACCCGTTGCTGGCATAATTTACCCGAATGTGTCTATTCTGATTTTCGATAACATGGATTTAGGAACGCGGGTGTCTCGGAGAGTCACCCGCGACAAATTGGTTTATGGCCGGCTGACGTCGGCGGAGCTGACGGAAGACGGCAGGAATAATGTGATTTTGGAGATTTGAGATTAAGCGTGAGCGGCGGAGTGCAGTTCCCGGATACGTGAGCGCACGGAGCCGCTGACGCGTTTCGAGGGATGCCAGGTTTAGGAAAGGCAGGGTCGCGATGCATCGAGCAACGCTGCCGAAAGACTAGAAAACCGAAGGAAGAATCTTTTACGGCCAGACTAACTGAGCGGAACGGAGTGGAGCGAAGTACAAAAACGAGCCAGGGCTTTGGCTGGCGAAGAAGGACAACAGCCGCTGAATAAAAATTATAAATAAGTGGGGTAACCATTAATGCAAGTAATTAATGAAAGGCATCATTTGAAAAAGCACTGAGTTCCAGAACCGTGCGCGGTAAATCGTTATATCGTTCCAACTGGGCAAATAACAGATCTTTTACAGGGACTGCGGAGCCTTCAAAGGACGGAAGGCCGTATAATTCATCTACGCAATTGAAGACGAATACTGAAGTAAGATTGCCGGGCTCTTTTTTCTTATACATTTTCAATGTATCAATGATGTGAATGTCCGTTACCGGAAAACTACGGCCAATACGGTCAAATTCCGCATACAGCAGCGGAAAGCAAAAACCAATAAGATCAATACCACAGAAATCAGACTCACTTATGAAGTCTAAAGTCATGTCTGCGCACGACTCCAAACCGGGGAGATGGCTAACATCGGAATCGCAAATGCCACGAGCTGCAGTAACCGCCAAGGGAACAGGAACAAACGGATTTATGCGAAAGGATAATTGCTGTTCACCGCCATCGGGAAACAGTTTGAAAAACGAAATTTCTATGATACGATCATTTATACTGTCAGTACCGGTAGCAACTATATTAATAAAGACCAGTGGGCGGGCCAGCTTGATTATGGGGAGCGAAGCAATATTATTCTTCCAATTTCCGGGAAAGAACCAGGGCCCCAAATCGTCATGGCAAAGATAGTCAGTCATCCATTTGTTATCAGGATCAAACGCAGGATTTAGCGTTATTGCACGCAACAATTCCTCCCACAGATCGATATCCCTGGTCTGATCGAGTTCGGATAATGAATAAAAGTCCGACTCAACCGATAAAAGGCGTTCACATTCGAATGAGCGGAAATTGCTTATAATGCGTTGTAGTTTTGTTCGTTGATCTGATGACATAATAGTCCATTATATATAATCTAATTACCAGCAAGTCCTCACTATTTATAAAATTTACTTATTAGATTTTTTTCTGATTTTCCAGAGAAAATACACTGGGTGAGTTTTAACTTTTTGATAATAATCGTTCCAGTCTTTATAGCCCTTGGCTAATGCAATTGCGGAAGCTAAAAGACTAAAACCGCCTGTTTGTATTGCGCCAAATAAACCCGCAAATAAAATAGCAGAATCGATCTTAATTTTTTTTAATAGACAAGTAACTTTTTGATTTATTTCATTTACTTGAACTTCCGTTATCTCATGCAAAATATTCTCGAGCTTTTCCCTTAAAACATTTACATCTTCTACGCTTCGCAATTCCTTTAAATGTTTATCTAAATTAATTCTGAAATTATTAAACACTTCTCCATCATTATTTCTTATCGCCAAGATAGTTTCCATATTGACATTATCTATGAAAGGCAGATCATAATTAAACAGTATATTCATGGTGTTTTGCTTGACACCGGTTTTAATATTCATAGATTGCTGAAGTAAATTAAATGCAAATGTATTTGAGGCGATATAGGAAGCATTATATTTAGCCGCCAACACATTTTCAACAAATATCTCCTCAAATATATTTTTAGCAGCTTGGTTAATTGACTGCAGAACCCAATTCTCAAATTCTTTGGCAGAAGGTGGAGCAGTTGGGATATCCATTGCTAAATGGAATTCACGAGATTTTTTATTAATATTGGTAAGCTCACCCTGATAAAGATTGTAAAAACAAGAATAAAGCATGTCTTCCTTTGAGAAATTAAGAAAAATGGATCGGCAGGGATAAAGCTTATTCTCAACTTTCAATAAATTTCCATCCATCTGCATCGAGCGCACTTCAACACTATTATGAAAGAATTCAAGTACATTTTGCGGTAATACATCCGAAAATAGATTTTTAGATGCAAGAATTGGGATTTCTTTTTCGGGTTCATGAAGAAAACTAATTGGAAGAATTTTTACATAATCACAGGCAACCAGCGGAGATAAATTTTTAAGATATTGAAGTTCATTTGCCAGGCCATTTTTATCAAAAGATTTCTCGAAATTGTTAAACTTCTTAAAAGCCTTACTAGTATCACCTTCTTCATGGGTAAAAGCGAACAACGAGTCTTGCAAAAGATATTGTTCGATATAAAATGCTGAATTTTTCAGCTCTGAGAATGATATTCGCTTCTGACCAGAGAGAACTTTTAATTCAGACTTTTTTGAGTTGACTTCATCATCAAGAACGGAAACATTTTTTAGGATGAATTCCCTGTATTCTCTAAGTTCTTTCTTAATTTCAGTTTCGGTGAGCGCCCGGAAGCCAGTTTTTAGATATTCTTCCTTGAATAGCAAGCTCTCAGATAAAAAATCATATACAATTGATCCCATAAATATGTTACCTATCTAATTATCGCAAGAAATGATATACATTTTACAATTATAGAACACATCCGCCATTGATCTCGGAAAAAAGTTTTCGTGCATACTCAATATCCAGCAAGTCTGTGATTTCAGATATTCTATCCAGGCATATTCCGCGATTATTAATTGCATTTATTGTTAAGCCATCTACGGCTGCCAATTTTTTACGCTGAGCTGTAATTTGCTCATAATATAGATTAAACATCTCGCTGTTATAGATACGAAGCAATAAATTCACGTTTGTTTTATCCAGCCAAAGCATTAATGTGAATCGAAAATAGTCCAATGCGTTCTCTATGTTATACGCTACTGAATGATTCATTTTTTCTTCAATTTTCGCTTGAGTAATAACTTTATAAATATATTCATCCTCAATAATAGCCTTAGAAATCTGAACAATGGCCTCTATAATACGCCCCAAAGAAAACAGCAATATTCCATAACTGTATCTATTGGTGGCATTATTCAGATTATCTTTGTACCACTCTTCGGCTTTGGGATAATTACGTAAAATAAAATACAAATCACCAATTAAATATCTTATCCCTTGATTATCATTAGGATTATAGCTTAGAATTTTTTCAAAATATTTTAGACCTTCAGCGTGCTTGAATAAATTAATGTTCGCCATTCCCAACCCATGAAGTGTACGCAAATAATGACGATTTTCTATATACCCCCAGGAAATTTGACCGTTAAAATCATCAGGAATTTTTTCATTAGATAAAGAGAACGCTTTTTCGAGGTATTTTAGCGCTTTGAGTGGATTACCCTTTACAACATAATGCCATCCAAGATCACTTAAAGCTGGAATAAAGGTAGGGTCTTTCTTTAATAAATAGTGATACTTACTTAGCGCTTTATCATGATATCCGCTTTCATATAGCTCGCAGGTATCATAAAAGGCATCAAACATCTTTGAGCAAGAATCATCCCAAGTAAATTTACCCTCTATATCTTCAGAATATTTCAATACTTTAAATATAAAATTTCCCATAATGTTAAAAGTCCCTCATTTTGTAATTATCAAAATCACTACTAGTCACATAAAAGCGATAACTGGCGGTTTATTTTGCCGCGGATTCAATAATACCTATTTCTTTATCTGTTAATCCATAAAGCTGATATACCGCCTGGTTAACTTTTTCTTCATGAAAATCAATGCGGGACTGGAGTTGCTCTATCTGGGATTCCAGTTTAGCAGATTGTTTATCCTTATTGAGCTGCAAAAGAGATTCAACATGATGAATGATTTCTTCACACAAGTCGTTTTCCGGATCATATTCATGTATTGGGAAATGCTTCATATAAACGTAGCTGGGCTCAAAATAGCCCCCCCGGAGTTTAGGCAGGAACTTATGAAACAAATAAAAAACAAGGTTACTATTCAGTAGGCCTAGCAAATACTTGTCATCAAGACTAATGATGAAACACTTCTGGTTTGTATACCAACCCTTTGCATCGTAAGTAAATTCAGGTTTGCTCAGAATATTCGGATAGATAATTTTTGGTTTTTCAAACTCCTCATAGTAATCTACGGCATCTTGAATTTCATACCACTTATACGAGCCAGGTTTTCTTCCTTCCCAATCCGTTCCTGTATAATCCCTTGGTTTAGGAGTCAGTTGCTTCCTAAACTGAGACAAATAATTTTTGATAGCCGGATAATTATTGATTTCTATACCCCTTTGAGCAAAGATTAGGTACCTACCGGCCAAAGGAGTTTCATAACGTTTAATATCTCTACCAGCGAGGAACGGTTTTATTATTTCAGAACTTTTACGATCTTCACTAATAAGACGTTCCTTTGTCTCTGAATTAATAACAAAAGCCTCATTTAAGCCTGTTAATACACCGCGGAAAATTTTACCTTTTACATAATTTTCAAATGGAACTCCAATATCTTGTATTTTTTTAAGAAGAGATTGTTCCTGATTGGAAGATAGATTCCAGCCTGCATCATCAAGTGATTTTTGTTGAAGTGAAACATGATTAGTCTTAACATATTCTTCAAGACTCGCAAAATCAAGGGTTTTCGCGTTCGTAATTTTAATATCAGAAATCTTTGCACCCTTATTGCATAATAAAATGCACGGATATGTTGTTGCACTTTCGAATACCGGTAAATCGCCGAAATCAATAATCTGTTCTATTGCAGTCTTTTTAAGCCATTTGCGGAGTGGTTCGCCATAGTTGGCACGCATCCATTTATTTGCCACGATAATTCCGAAAAGACCATCCGGTTTCAGAAGGCCGATCCCTTTTTCGATAAAATAACTATACAGGTCAGCCATGCCATGATAGACCAGGTATTTTGAGGCGAAGTAATCCTTCTGATCACCGAGCAGCTCCTGACGGACATACGGCGGATTGCCTATCACCGCTTCGAAGCCGCCCTGTTTGAAGACGTCAGGAAAGGCCTTTTGCCAGCTGAAGGGTTTTATTTTCCGGTCCTCGCCGAAATCGAGTTTGGACTCATAAAAATCGGTATCGATGAGACTGTTACCGGACTTGATATTGGAGTCCAGCGTGGGAAGAACCCGTTCATGGAACAAGGCAAGCTGCTCGGAAATGCTGGCGGAGGTTTCGCCCTCCATACATTTGAGAAGCAGGCTGAGTTTGGTAACCTCTACTGCATTTGTATCAATATCAACTCCATAAATATTATTGAGCAGGATACGTTTCTTTTCAGCGGAAGTAAGGGAGCCATCGGGAGTGAGTGGACTCCCCATCTTCCCTGATTTAGTACCAGGCAAGTCAGTCTTGGCGGAGACTGGACCCTTTCTGGTACCGTTTTCTGAATAATAGTCTTTATGATAATCGAGCAAATATTGATAGGCCCCGAGGAGGAAACTACCACTACCACAGGCAGGATCGGCGATCTTAATTTTCTCAATTTCTTTAGGCGTTTTGCCTTCAATGAGTTTTCCGACGGTGTTTTTTACTATGTAATCGACGATATACTGAGGAGTGTAGTAAACGCCGCCTGCCTTACGGACTTCGGGCTTCTCTTCTATCTTCGCACGGCCATGCTTATCAATGCGTATTACTTTACCGAGGAATTGTTCATACGCGCTGCCGAGTATTTCAACGGACAGAACGGAGAATTCATAAGGACTTTCAGGATAATAGAGCTCATTCAGGATCTTCTTGAGCGTTTTATTCTCTACAACAAGATTTTTGCTGAGCTTATCCTTTTTGAGGTCAAACAGGCCGGAATTGTATTTATCATCTGCCTGGAGAAAAAGGCCATACAGGTTTTTATAATAATCTCCTTTGGAAAGCGATTCCCTGAGCATCCCATACTGTTCGATGCCGCGGTCTTCGGCGATACGGAGGAAGATGATCCGGTCGATTGTCTGCTGAACAACGAAATTAAGCTCATCCTCATCGAGCTGCGGGTTGTTTTTGCTGATATTAATGGCAAGCTGGGTGCGCCAATCATCTAGGGAAGTGAGGAATTCCCTGTCAACGGTAGTGGTTCCTTTTTTGTTTACATCGGTTAGTACGAATTTATCGAAGCTGCCCTGCAGCACCCGTTCTTTGCTGAAGGTATTCCAGAGAAAGTCGAATTCAGTCAAGTAGTTTTGGCAGGTAAGATATTTTATACGGGCAACAGAGGCTTTATCAGATGGGTAGGGCTTTTTAGTACAATCGTAGATGGAAAATTCTTCGAAGTCAGTGATTATGCTGATGGGATGCTTAGCACTCCAGCCATAGCGCCGGATCTGGTAGGCAGGACCAGCGTCATCTTTAATGGCAACACTGGGACGTTTTGCCTCCACGAAGAAGAGGCGTTTCCCACCCGCGAGACGGAAGGAATAATCAGGAGCTTTGGTGGCACCACCAATTTTCAATTTGTCTTCATGGATCACTTCACGGTAGGCTTCGGCATACCCCTTCCGGTTGGTCATGTCCCAGCCGAATGCTTCAAAAAACGGATTGATGAAATCAAGACGGGTCTGCGTTTCATTGTAATCACCGTGTTTATAAGACTCAATTTGTTCCTCAAAACGGGCGACCAAAGCCGAAATGCTTTCCCTTGCCTGAAGCTTGTCCACAGAAACTCCCTATAAACTGAACAATTAGCGTAAATTTGATTAGAAATCAACTAAATGTAAGGCTTTTACACGTAAAAAGAAACCATCCGGCAATTGTGTGCTGGAACAAGTATCCTACAGAATGCATTAAAAAATTTACAAGAAAGAAATACAGAAGCCAAAAAAGCGATACCTGATAACATCAAAAAATGGAATGCCCGCGTCGAAAGACGCGGGCATTCGTTGAAAATAATTTCACTCCCGAATTATTTCAGAAGTAACATTTTCTTTGATGAAAAGAAGTTCCCGGAGCGGAGCGTATAGAGGTAGAATCCACTCGGAAGATTGTCCGCTGCAAAGCTAACTGAGTATTCACCCGCAGCCTTTTCCTCATTTACCAAAGTTCTTAGTTCACATCCAAGTGCATCATAAACCTTTAGGGTTACCATCCCAGGTACGGGTATTGCATAATTGATGGTGGTTGTTGGGTTGAACGGGTTGGGAAAATTGTTGGACAAACTATAGGAAGCCGGAATAATAATTTTCGCTAATTCGCCCACCTTATAAAAACTGACAGCTTTGCCCGACATTGAATTGGCAAGCAGACTTTGGGCCACAGACAGGCGGTCGACCAGTTCATTATCAATCTTGCCAAGCGGTTGTTTCTTCAGATAGTCCAGAATACCGGCGGCACTGCTTGTATCACTTGCGTAATGAAGCAAAATGAAAAATTTATTGAACAGGGCATCATAGATTTCGTGGTCATTTGAAGCGTCAGTAATAATATTGTCAAACAGGCTTAATGCCTGCAGGTGATTACCCTCCTTCAATTGGATTGCAGCAAGAAGCTTACGAATGTATGTCCGGTGCTTACTCTTTGCAAGTTCTGCAGATGTAAGAAAATCCAAATTGTCCGAAATTTTGCCGGCAGATTTCAGATTAACCAAACGCGACATTGACTGCTCTGCAAAATTGTCATATGAAATCATATTTTTGTAAAGTGTTACCGCGTCAGTAATTTTACCTTGCTGCTCCAACTGCAGGGCATGTTTGAAATCGTTAGTCTTACCGACTCCCTTTTTTTGCAGAGTCATTGCTTTTGCGGTATTTTCAGTTACCACAGAGTTCACTCCTGCCCAAGGGTCGGTAGAAAGGACACAGTCTTCATAATCTATCCAACTTGTAGCATCACATGACATTGTGGGGGTAATCTGACTACCCCAATAATCGAAGTCAGCCCAAATACCTCCATTTTGATAGGCCTTTAGCGCCAGGGTATTACCATAAATGCTGTTAAATGATCTGGAATGATCGTCTTCTCCTGCGTCACAATATGCTGACCAGGCAACAGTCAGTGCAGTATCGCAATTGCGTATTCTGTTGTTTGGGTTAATATAGAAATTATCCGATAGTATAAATGAAGCGTTTGAGCCGCCACCGAAGTACATTCCCTTACTAAACCATCTTATATCATTATGTGCGGCATAAATGCTCATACCATTGCCAAGATAGATGCCCGTTCCTGAACCGAATCCCGCGGTGCCGGATTCTTTTTTCAGTTTATTGTTATAAATATCCGTGTGGTGATATGTTGAACCGCTGCCATATATACCGTGACCGGTTGTGTTTAGAATTGTATTATCGTGAATCACAGGATTTGAGTCATACATATAGATACCGTTTGTGCAGCCGACGATCTGTGAGTTTGCTATAGTTACATCTGCCGCCAGGGTGCACTGAATGCCGGCCCCATGTGCGACAGTAGCATAGTTCAAAAGCGAGTTTCGTGAACCTCCTCCAATAAAGGTGATCGTGCCCCAGGTGGTGGCGGGCACAGTTCTGTCAAATACCACATTATTGCCGCTGGTACCCAGTGCCAGCAGAGTGCCGGAAACGGTGATTGAAGTGCCGCAAAGGCAAATTGTCGGGGCTCCAAAAGAAGGAGCAGCAACTAAGCTGAGTGTATCCCAGGTAGGAATACTAAGATTACAATTAAGGCTCAAATTCCCATTTACGGTAAGTTTCCTGCCATTTTGCTGAAACAGAACAGTGCCTCCCGGACCAAAGTTTAGCGTAACATATGGCGGAATGGTAAGATTTGACTGTAAAAGCAATGTACCGTTAATAGAATGATCAATCCATGAGCCAAATTGAACATTTCCACCTTGAGAAACTGTGAGCGTTGAGCCAAAGGGAACATATATTGGGCTATTAAGGTTAAGCGTTCCTGCAACAGAAAGTGTGCAATTGCTATTGAATTGTACGCTGCCTCCTGTCTGTATTGAAAGTGTTGAACCCGAGGGAATAGAAAGGTTAGTATTCAATACCAGATTTCCTGAAACGGTAAGCGAGCCACCGGCTCCAAATTGAATTTGGCCGCCACTTCCAACAATCAACCAACAATTTGCCGGTATGGTTAAATTTGAATTAATACAGAGCACTCCATTAATTGTAAGCGGGTTATTGTTATTGAATTGGATGCTTCCTCCTGAATTTACCGTGAGCGTAGTACCGGAAGGGATAGTTAGGGCCGTATCCAAATGTAATGTACCTGCAACTGATATACCGCTCCCTGTAGAAGGAAATTTTAGAACAGCATCCGGTGCCAATGTTAATGTAACGCCGGAACCTACGGTGATTGTGTTCAAAATGTTTAATATGCCATAAAAGGTGGTATTACTGGTAATAGTTCCGCCGGTTACAGCAGCATAGGGTATATATGGATAATTATCATATGTGGATGTTCCATATTTTGTTACCGTTAAAAACAAGGGTCTTATTGCAGTAGCGAAATTTGCGGAGTTGCTATTTGGGATTAAAGTCCTATAAGCAGTTGCGTTATCTATACTTGCTGCGCTAATGTTACAACCTCCTACACCGGTATTAACTGCAACTGAAGAGCCATTATCTGTAACTTGCATATTTGTGAACAGAGAGGGTATATTAGTCCAAACAGGCATTTCAGGATCACCGAACAAATTATGCGGAAATGAAAGGTCCCTTTGAGCTTTATCAAGACGTGATTGTGCTTCTGCCTGACCAAGATGAATATTAAAGTCATAAAATAATGCCTTGTTAAAGAGTTTGTGTAAATCATAACTACTGGCAACCCATCCGTATCTTGTATTTCCAAGAAAGGCTACTCCACCGGTTGGAATGTTGGTAGAATGACTATTTGTGAGATCATAATATGAATTTGCTGTAAAATAATCGGCTACGGAGCGGTCATTTGGTGAGAAATCGGGAGAAGCCACATCACAAGCTATTGAATATATTATGGTACTTGTATTATTATAAGTTATCTGATCCAAAGTATTCCCTTGTTCCTGCAAAAGAGTTATTTTCCCTACAGTATAAAGTCGGTCTTTTTCAGAGCCAAATACGGCAGCACTTCGCTCGTCAACAATTTTTTCGTTAATACCCGGAGTGGCAACCGAATAATCTTCGGGATCGCCATGATTATATATACCATATATATGAAAACCTTCGTTCAGCCTGTCAATTACAGCTTTCCCGAATGGCCCAGTTGGATGCGTGCTGTAATAGTTGGGTGATTCGCTTATTTTTGTATGTGTAAAAAGGGAAGAGCTGGAAAAAACTCCGGCCATAGGATCTGAAATGACAGAAAAAGGTTGATCCCCGGCCTGCATTTGATCAGATTCAGTCCAAAGTACTTTTGTTATATTATTGTAGTTCCCATTAAAAGGGTTTTGTTCATATTGAATTTCCTTCTTTATCCAGTTTTTAACTTCATCAGGAGTGCGGCAAAGAAGCCTGCCAACAAAAATATCCGGTGAATAATCTCCGCAATCGGCATTCCAATTGCCATGTAACGCTGAATAATATAAATCAGAAGGAATATTGTTGTGAGAAGTATCAACATCGGTTCTCCAGATAGTACCAGTAAAAATAGAACCATAACGCCAAGGAATGGAATAATCCGATCTTTGATAATTTGCCGGACCAGCCAATAAAGCATATACCGTTTTTACGTCAGAATCAAATGCCTCACGCAGATACTGGCGAAGATTTCCTGCATCATCGTCTAATCCAGAGGTAAGATCCCCGTCCAAGTATTGCTGTAAGATGCTTTCAATTGTAACAACCCCAGCGTTAATTCCTCTTCTTCTTTTCCAGTTTATAAATTCATCAAAGCTGCTCTGCAAAGCTGCGGTTGTAATGATGATATACTCATAAACGGGGATCCCTCGCACTAAAGATGCAATTTGGGCGCCTGTATTGGATGTGATCAGCTTTTTGCTTACTGTTTTATTCTTCAAAGCTTCAGGGTTTTCAATAATGCCTTTTAGAATATTATCAAAAAGCAATTGATTCTCAGGGGATCGCGCCCCCCGTTTTATAGTGGAGAGATGTGTTGAGCCGGTCAATTCAAGTGATATCGTTATTTCATTATAATATTCGAGCCGATTTGCAGCAGAATAAACACGTACCGGCGAAACATCAAGCGCGATGATGTGATTATCGCCATCAAAATAGGAATCATTTCTAATTTGCACAATATTTGCGGGAAATGCTTCCGCTGAATTATAGATTGTTGAGTCAGGGGCGGAAAACTCCTTATTCTCATGATGGCGCACATCAATTTGAGAGGGGAAAACTTTACTGGTCAGATAATACGTTGTTTTATTGCCAATATTCACCGATATGCTTTTAACCTCTGTATTGGGGGGAAGCAGTAAATTAATATATTTAACCGGCAAAAATGGATGGCTAATCTGACCAGAATTGGATAATCCTTTTACGATAATGTTCGTATATTCTTCTCCATTTTGGCATTTTGTTTTATTTAGCGAGAATAAATCCAAAGGAAACTTCAGCGTTTGATTAAGCTGTGGATAGAGGTCATTTGTACAGAAGAAAAAGCAGAAAAGGACCGCGAAAATGAATTTTAGCCTTTTGTTGCTTGTCGGTGAGCCAGTTGGATAATGTAGAGCCATATTACCTCCATTTAATTATTATTCCATAAATGACCTGCATTGAATCGTCATTATTAAACTCTATTAGAAAAGAAGTTCAGGTGCATAAGAATTATGTATTCACGTGTTATTTCAGAAATAACATCTTTCTGGTTTCGCTAAATGCTCCTGTTTTCAACTGATATAAATACACCCCGCTTTTAAATTGACTTCCATCAAAAGTACATGTGTGCTTCCCGGTCGTTTGTATACCATTAACAAGTGTTTTCACATCGCGGCCAAGAATATCATAAATCCTTAACGTAACGAACCCGGTTACAGGGATCTGATATTCTATTACAGTTTCAGGATTAAATGGATTAGGATAGTTCTGCGCGAGTTCAAAATTGGTTAGCTTGGCAGCAGGAAATTTGTCATTGATAAATGAGACCCCACCGTTTGTTGTATGCAGTATAGTCCCGTAATCACCTACAACATAACCATTGTTATTGTCAGAAAAACAAATTCCTCTAAGAGCATGGCCAGTTACAGGCTCAAGCAATGTCCAGTTTTCACCGTTATCCGAGGTATGCATAATGGTTCCTTTCAACCCTGCAATTGTCCCATTTTTTTTATCGGAGAACGCTATTGCCCAAAGCGTTGAAGGTACAATAGCCGGCTGCTTGCTCCAAGTAGTTCCACCGTTTGTTGTGTGAAGTATTGTTCCATAAGAGCCCACTATTGTTCCATTCTCAGCATCTGTGAACGCGACCCCATAATAGGAATTATTATCACTGTTCACCGCAAGAGTTACCCATGTGTCTCCGCCATCTGTGGTCTTGATAATAGTGCCATAACTTCCAACAGCATATCCTGTTTGCGAATCAGGGAAATGAGCCCCATAGAGTGTGTTCCACACTCCACGGTTCCTGCCAGCCCACGTTTCCCCACCATTCGTTGTCTTCAAAATAGTGTCACCTACTATTATGCCATTATTGGCATCTGAAAAAGTTAAACTATTCATAAGTAAACTCATGTATGAAATATTAGATGACCATGATTTGCCACCATCATTTGATAGAATAATCTCTCCATTAACAGCAATAATCACTATGCGTTTTTCATTTAACAGGAAAACTCCAGAAAAATCACCTTCAAATTTTGCACTTATTTTTTCCCAATGATTTCCCCCATCTGAAGTCTGCACAGGGTTATGGCCACTGCCTGCGGCATAGCCCCATGTTTTATTTGCAAATGATACAGAGCTCAATCTCTCTGTGGTTAATGATTTTGATATTTGCTGCCAGGTGATGCCGCCATCGGATGTTTTCAAAATAGTACCGTATAAGCCAATTATAATTCCGTGGAGAGAATCGCTGAAAGATACGCCCTGCAAGTAAAGACTTGGGTCAGGAACAATACTATTCCATGTTATGCCTCCATCCGTTGTTCTGCATATTATTCCGGACTTCCCGACTGCAACGACGCCTCGCTTATTGGTCAAGGACAATCCGTTTATGTAACCTGCATTTTGCGAATTGGACGTATCCCAAGAATTGCCCCCATCGGATGTTATAAGACCTTGAGTTATTATTGTATTGGTGTCGCGATAGATAATAGAAGAAAAATTGTAAGGATATGACATTTTAAGGGCATTCCATGTCTCCCCGCCATCAGAAGTTTTTAATATTGTACCATTAAAACCTGCTGCAACTCCATGTTCAGCATCAGCAAACGAAAGGGAAGTTAACAAGTCGTTTGTACCGCTGTTTTTGATACTCCATGTTGCCCCTACATCCGTTGATTTTAAGATGGTACCCGACTTGCCCACGATGCAGAATGTCCACGAATCCTGAAATGTTGCACCCTTTAGTACCTCGGTTGTGTTGGTTATTTGCTTATTCCAGTGGAGGCCGCCGTCGGTAGTATTCAGAACAATGCCGCTATCGCCGGCCACTACTCCGTTATTCAGGTTTGCAAATGAGACGGCATAAAATCTGGCAATTGTCCCGGAATGCTGCCGCTCCCATGTATTGCCGCCATCATTCGTACGGATAATTGTGCCACCATCACCGACCGCTGTACACGTGTTAGAATCAATATATGATACAGAATATAAGTCGTTACCTTGCGGCAAATTACCCTGCCAGCTCCATTGGGGAAAAGATGATGGAGAAAAAAATAGAACAACTAATGCAAGTATATAAAATAATTTCATAAACCATCCCATGATACAATCAGTCGGTAAGCATTCCCTCTTAGGGAAATTGAGCGCTGCAGTGTCCATACACATTAACAATAAACAGTTAGTATATAAATTGGAAATAAGCAGGAATTTTGGGCTATTATAACAACGAAATTGCGAACAGGTTATGTCAGTTTGATGACTTTGCCTCTTTCACAACTGCATAATCGTTTCAAACAACGCATGAATCTTAGATATATTTTGGATTAAAGTCAAGATTTTTTTTTCTGAAGTTGAACTATGTAGAGCCATATTACCTCCATTTAATTATTATTCCATAAATGACCTGTATTGAATCGTGCTTATTAAATTCTATTATTAAAGAAGTTCAAGTGCATAAGAATTATGTATTCACGTGTTATTTAAGTAACAACATCTTTCTGGTTTCGCTAAATGCCCCTGTTTTCAACTGATATAAATACACCCCGCTTTTAAATTGACTTCCATCAAAAGTACATGTGTGCTTCCCGTTAAGTTGTATCCCATTAACAAGTGTTTTCATCTCGCGACCAAGAATATCATAAATCCTTAACGTAACGAACCCGGTTACAGGGATCTGATATTCTATTACGGTTTCAGGATTAAAAGGATTAGGGTAGTTTTGTAAGAGCTCAAAATTTACCGACCGGGAAGAAGCAGGAGAATCATTTAAAAACGATATACCGCCATCTGTTGTATGTAAGATAGTACCGTCATCACCTACTATAGTTCCATTATTACTATCGGTAAAACAGACGCTTTCCAAAGTACTCCGCGTAACAGACTCGCACTGCAACCATTTATTTCCGCCATCATTGGTATGCAATATTGTTCCGTTAACCCCTATTATAGTTCCGTTACGTTTATCAACAAGTGAAATTCCACAATAGGTTATATTTGGTGATCCACTGCTGAATTGTTTATTCCATGTTATACCACCATCAGTAGAATGCAGAATTGTCCCATATGATCCCACAATAGTTCCATTATCCTCATCAGTGAAAGAGCAAGCATAGTAGGAATTATAATAGTCATCTGTACCGATGCTTACCCAGGTATCTCCGCCATCAGTCGTTTTTAAAATAGTACCATGAAGCCCAACAGCGTACCCTGCCCGTTGTGAAGAGAAATGAACAGAGCAAAGCGTATTTTTAACTCCCCGGTTCCTGCCAAACCAGGTTTCGCCGCCATCGGTGCTCTTTAATATTGTATCGCCGACAATTATTCCGTTATTCGCATCGGTAAATGTAATACTATATAGGTAGGTGCCAACAATAGTCTGGATCCAGGAACTTCCGGCATCTTTAGTTAAAAAAATCTCTCCGTTGTGTGTAATCCCCACCCATCTTAGACTATTCAGCAAATAAATTCCTCTGAGGGATAAATATGGAGTTCCAAGCAGCTTTTCCCAATTAATCCCGCCATCCGAAGTCCGTACTATCGTATTTAGACCGACAGCAATGCCACTATCTTTGCCTGAAAACGAAACTGAGTAAAGCGCTCTTGTGGTTAATGTTTTGGATATCTGATTCCAGGAAATACCGCCATCGGATGTGTTAAAAATAACACCGTATGAACCAATTATCATTCCATGCAGAGAATCGCTGAAAGAGACGCCTTGGAAACTGAGCGTGGAATCAGGAACATAATAACTCCATGTCAAACCGCTATCCGTTGTTCGGAATATTTCACCTCGTTCATTAACGCCAACCGCCTTACTCTTACAAGCAAAAGATAATCCCAGGAAACCAATATTATCATATTTTACCCAAGTGATCCCGCCATCCGAAGACATGGTGCTTCCCGTGTATATTCTGTTAGTATCCCGAAGGGCAATTGTATAATATTCATAAATATCAGCCTGTGGAGGAAGAATATTCCATGTTTCGCCACCATCTGTAGTTTTTAAAAGTGTACCCTTATGACCACCGATCACCCCTTCAGATTTATTTAGAAAAGAGACGCACATAAGGCCGTTATTTGTCCCACTATTCCTTAGCATCCAAACGTTGCCGCCATCTGATGATTTTATGATTAGCCCGGAGGATCCGACAACAGTAATGGTAACAGGATCTTGGAAAGCTGCGGCTCTAAGAGAAACAGAAGTTTGGCTATTCTGCCTTGTCCAAACCAAGCCGCCATTTGTCGTAGTGAGCACTATGCCGCTGTCGCCAACGACTATGCCGGTACTGGCATTAGCAAAGGCAACCGAATAAAACGTGGCAATAGTACCTGAATGCTGCCGCTGCCATGTTACACCACCATCTGTAGTACGGATAATAGTGCCGGCATAACCTACTGCAATACAAATATTGGAGTCTATATAAGCAACAGCGCACAAATAATTTCCCTGAGGAAGATTGCTTTGCCAGCTCCATTGGGGAAATGCTGTCGACAGGAAGGAGAAAAAAATGTTATCAGAAAGCAGAAGTTTTTCATAAACCAACCCAGTTTAGACGAAAATTGAAAAGTTTCAATTAGAAGATATTATTCACAACAGATTGACGTATCTATACCACAAAATTACTTTCCTGCCTTACAGGCAGAAGCTGATTAAAATTAGAAAACAGATATGAAATTGAAAGCAGGAGGCTAAAGTTTAACGATATTAGCTGCATAACAACCGCATAACCGATAAAGAGACCACATGGAATTAAACCATAACCCGGCTTAAAGTCAAGCTGATTTTCAGAACACTTGTTAAAATATCAATCAAGGATTGTGATATAGCAACAATTGCGGTTTATTTTGTAGGTTGTGTTTGACTTGCATTTCCCTGAAAGCGAATTTTGAAAATATCAGTTGTACATAAGGAATATATAATTTTTATTAAACGTTACAGGCGGTTGCTGCTGCATAATAATTTGGAATCTACTTTACCAATCATATTGTCCCTAATAGAAACAGAGATTTTATTTGAAGAAAACAAACAAAAATTCACTTTGACTTTGTTGGACTTAGGCTGGAAAAGGAGTATTCATTTAATTGATAATATTTTCAGCTATTTCTGTAAATCCGATTTTTTAAAATTATATTTTGATATGAAATATTCGGTAGTAAATTTAACACCAATACGAGATAAAATCTCATCCCGTTTAGCAAGCTCGGAATCAACATCGTTTTTCTCGAAGAGGATGAATTTAGGTGTCCCGATATTTTTATTGTAGTTTTTTATTGATTCGGGATTTCGCCCGACCGAAAAATTCGCCAGTGAAGCGGGCTCAACCTTACTCGCCGGAAAATTGATATATGCGATTTTAGAAATGAGTTCATTCATGAACCGTTCAACGATATGTGCGTCTGCCTGATTGACGGCTTTTTCGCCGTCCTGCTGGACCACTGCGGCGGCATAGCTGCCAGTTTGTTGCTGCTCGGTCGTATTTGATACTGTAAGAAATGCCTTAGTAATTTCCTGATTGCAATGTTTGATTAATGCCTGGTAAAGATTAGACGAGTCTCCTTTCCCGGCAGCTTCCAGAAAATCTACCGCATCCTCTTTGTTTATTACCGCTACTCCATCCTGCACCATTGATGTCAGCATAGCAAGAAAATCCTGCCGCTTTTCCTGTGTTGTAGCCTTGGGAGTCTTACCGAACAGAAACGGCATCCCGTATTTCTCAGTCATTTTCAGCCAGAATTTTGTTCCGCTTTTCTTAAAGGTAACACTCCAGAAAATTTTCGATGCAAGCTTTTCACCATACGGATTGGAATATGTCGGCTTGTTACGTGCTACCATGAATGCAAGCGGGTCGGCAATTTGCTGCTTGCCGCCAGTAATCGGGCGTATGCAAAGCTGATTAGTTGTGTTATAAAAAAAATACTGCTGCGGCCTATCCTCCACCTGCGGGATATAGAAACCGTTAACCAATTCCCACGGCAGGACAAACGGCTGAAATCCATAGAAAACACAGTTAAGAATATTATCAATGAGAGAATAGAGATCAATTGACTTGAAATATTCTTCAAAAAACTGCATGACCTTTGGGGAACAATTTTCATTCTGAAGCTCATACTCCAGATTTTGCACACCACTTTTCCGCTTCTGGAATACGGCGGCAACGTGCGGGTCATTCAGCAAATCCTTATAGGGAATTGTACCTGCATTCTGCGTTTTCAAAATACTATCCGGGTCAGGCAGATACAAATTTATCTGCGACATGATTTCCTGAGCCTGACGGCTGGCCAGGTCTGCACTATGCTGAATACTAGACATGCTTGAACTGGACATCTCGAACCTTTCTTACCATTTCCCGAAAAATAATTTGCCAAAACCGCACGGTTTCCGAAACTGTGCGGTTTTTCGATTTTATCTTTGCAACCACGGAACACACAGAAATCACCGAAGAGATTACAGGAATTGTTTATGAACGAGTATTTTGAAATTTTTAGAACGGGATTGCATACGGATTCAGCCGGCCATGAAAAGGACTGGACGGAAGCTGATCTTAACACGATCGCTGCCCGGTATAATGAGCAAAAAGAGCATGAAGCGCCTTTGGTGATCGGACACCCGGAAACGAATCACCCGGCATACGGTTGGGTGGAAAGTCTGAAAGTAGAAGGCGGGAAACTCCTGGCCAAAGCAGCTCAGATCGTGCCCGAGTTTGCAGAGGCTATAAAGAACGGCCTTTTTAAGAAACGTTCCATTTCGCTTTATCAGGATTTGCTTTTGCGGCATGTGGGATTTCTTGGGGCAGTCCCACCGGCTGTAAAAGGCTTAAAAGATATGACCTTCTCTGATATGGACAAATGCACACTTATCGAAACAGCGACTATTCCTGAAGTGATATCTTTTGCCGAGTATGAGAAAGTGAAAACAAGCCTCGCAGCGACTGAATTGAAAGCGGCTGAACTTACAGAGAAACTGAAACTGTCAGAATCGAAATTTGCCTCCCTGACGGAGAGGCATGCTGAAATAATAAATTCACAACAATTGCTTCAAAAGAAATTTGCTGAATTCAGGCAGTCGACCGCAGACCGTGAATTCAAATCTTTCATGGATGCTAAAATGGCTGCCAGAGCAATCACCCCGGCACAGGCTGAAATGGTTTACCAATTCAAAAAGGACCTTGAAGGAAGCGAAACCGAAAACTTGAATTTTGAGGAAACTACAAAGCGAACAGATTTTCTAAAGAACTTCGTTGAGACACTCCCCAGAATACTTCCTGATCACGTGGATATTCCCGGGACTGAACCCGATACAAAAGCCTTTGACCCGTTCGCTGTTGCATTAAAAGCCAGGGACTTTGTAGAGACAGAAAGGAAAAAGGGAATATTTATTTCCTTCACTCAGGCAGTCGACAACGTGAAAGCATTATTTCAAAAACTTACATAGGAGATTTCCACTATGGCAAATCCTTTATTCACAAAAAATTTTATTGCTGGTGCCGCAATAGCAAAATACAGGATCATAAAATTTGGCGCTGATGACGACCATGTTGTTCAGGCTGCCGCAGCGAATGACTCGATTATCGGCGTTTCTGACAGCCTGGGAGCGAATACGGGAGAACGGATCGACGTTATCATATCCGGTATAGCTGAGATCGAATTTTCAGCTAATGTAAATCGCGGTGCTCTGATCACCTCTGATGCTGATGGGAAAGCACTGCAATGCAGTCCCGTTGCCGGAGCCAATAACAGGCTTATCGGGATTGTAATGGCGAGCGCGGCACCCGGAGATATTGCACCTGTCTTACTGAGTTTAGGTTCACTTCAAGGATAATATAACAGAAAGAGAGTAGCCTTATGAATTTTGCTGTCCCCACAATAGACGAACTTCTGGCAATCGCGATTGCCTATACGAATAATGACCTTATAGCAAAAAAGGTTCTACGGCCCGAGCCTACCGGAACACAGGAGTTCAAATACCTGAAGAAACCGCGCGGCGAAACATTCACCATTCCAAACACGAAAGTAGGACGGAAATCAAAACCCGAAGTAGTAAGCTTTACCGGGATCCTGGTAACCGATTCTACAGACGGCCATGCATTACAGGACTTCGTTCCCTATGAAGACATTAAAAACGCCCAGGGAACGAAATTTAATCCGGTTGGAAACTCGGTCGAGAGTCTGACTGCTTTGCTGGCGCTTGACCGGGAAAAACGGACTGCCGGGCTTTTGTTTGATACGAACCAGTACGGAGCCGGAAACAAGACAACCCTAGCCGCGAATGACAAGTTCAGCGCTACAACGACCAGCGACCCGATTAAAACTATCATGACCGGGATTAACGCTCTTCCAATGCGTGGAAACGGCTGCTGCATGTCTTACGCGGTATACCAGGCTTTGGCAACTCATCCGAAGATCGTGGCTGCTGCGTACCGAAACTCTGGTACTTCGGGTATCATCCCTGCCCAGGTTATCGCAGACCTTTTCGGGTTTAAGGAGTTTTACATCGGTGACTCCTACTACCAGACGGCAAAGAAAGGACAGGCAGAGACCTACGCACAGGTGTGGGGTAAATCGATGCTGATCTATTACCAGGATCAGCTCGCCGGTATGCGAAACGGAACGACTTTTGGTTTCTGCGCCGAATTTGAATCCTTCGTTGTTGACACCAGAGAAGATAAAGAGCCCGGTGTCACTGGCGGGTTATGGATAAAAGTTGGCGAAAACGTGAAAGAAGTTCTTGCAGCTCCGGATCTGGCCTATTTGATTGACGGTGCAGTGGCCTAACCCACCACTGACCCCTCCCCTTCGAATAGGAAAGGGAACAAAAATTGGAGCTATATGTATTGTGAACCGTTGGATTTATTGCAGGACATACCGCTGCTGCATTTGATAGCATTGGTAAATGACGAGAACCGGGCGCCGTATAATCAGGAAAGTAATCCTGATGGATGGGTGTTTGACGGAACTCAGGCTTCCAATGATGACCTTGCCTATCTGCGAGCGTGGAAGGCTTGTGAAGATGCGGATGCCACGATTAATCCGTATTTGGTTGAACGATTCGCCTTACCGTTAACGGTTTCCTGTCCTAAACTTAACAAGATTGCACGGGCACTGGCTTTATCCTATTTGTACAGCCGGAGAGGAATTATCTATTCGGCTGACTTTGTTAAAAATCTCCAAAGTGTACTAACTGATCTCGAAAACATCAAGGACGGGATACTGATGCTGCCGGAGCTCGAATCGCTGATCACTCCAATCAGGAATATCTCCAATAAAACAGCTGGCGATAAATTTCTGACGAATGAGTTACTTAATAATTATTAAGGCCTTAAGAAGATGAACAATCCGTTTTTGGAAGAAAAGAGTCTGGAACTTTTATCTGCACCGGCATATAACTGGCGCCTGTTGGACAAGGAAACCTGTTATTTGTTTGGCCCCGATCTCGATGGGCCGATTCCAAGGGCATTTCTGATACTAGAAGACGGAACCGCTGGGATAAAACCTCCCGGATGCGACGAACAATACTTTCCCGTAAAGGCAGGAATGTTCATACCCGGAGCGATTGAGGAAGTTATTGACGTCAATGAAGTTGCAATGTTAGTTTTTTTCTAATTCAAGGGAACATGGAAACAACCTATTTGCTGGCCGCTGCCAGTTTCGTCATAACATCGCTTACCGGGATATGCGGCGCTTTCTTTTGGAACAAAGTGAAACAACAGGACCAGGCGATTGCAGAACTGCAGAGAGGGCAAAAAGACCTGGTGGATAAAGTGAATGCCGGTGACACAACTACTCTCCTGCGCTATGAACAGCTCTCCAAGGAACTGAGTACGGCGGTTTTGGACATTAAGACAACGATACAGGCAAATGAGCTGGACCGGGAAAAATGTTTTATAAGGAAAGAGGACTGCATCCTGCATAAGTCCGAGATTGAGAACAGATTTAACCGATTGGAGCAACAGCAATGAAAGAAAGATTTCTACATACATTAATCGCAAACTGTAAAGATCCAAAGACTACCTTACTGGGAGTATTACTTCTTGCCATGGCGGGAGCGGTCTATTTGCGTTTGATAACGGGTACCGAATTTGCGACAATCATATCCGCACTGGCAGGGATGGGATTCATTTTCGGTACCGGAGCAAAGGAATAAACCGTATGATTGGTATTGGCAATTCGATAAGCAATGCAGCGAATCTTCACAGAAGAATGGGAGGTTTTGATTCAACGCTATGGTATGATATGTACCCGGCCCCGAACCGATATATGGCAACTGCTTTAGATGGAAATGAACTGGGTGTTTTATCGATTGCCAACCGGAAAAACAACGCAGGGATTTTGACTTCAACGGGTGATTCGAACGGATGGATTGAAAACGGTTGTTTTTTTCTGCAGAATAGTTCGCAGCCCATTTACAAAAGTAACGCTTTACCATGCTTCAATAATATGCCGGATGGGACAATCTATCTGGTTGTGCGATTTAATCCTTTGCATCTTATCAACAGTGATATTTTATACATAGCGAACGATCAGCCGAACGGTGATTATTGGATAAAAGCGGCGGTGTTTTTGGATGAGTCCAATCTGTTATGGAGATTCTCCGTGCGTAACGCAAATCAACCGGAGTATTCTTTTGTGACTGCTGCTTTTCAGGTGCCCATGCACAATGGTTTTGTCTTTTTGAAAATTCGTCGCAATTCATCACTGCCTTATATACAGATATATGATTTTATGACCGGTGTTGAAACACCTGGTTTAGATACCGATGCCGGGGCAGGCGGAAGCGATTATATATTGAGTTTTGCCGGTGGGAATAATTTTTTGTACGAGTGCATTTTTGAGGCTGGTATACCAAAAGCTGATGACATTATTACCAATTATCTCATTGAGAAATATTCACCACTATTGTAAACAAGGAGACCCAACATGTTTAACATAAAAGTCGAATCAATTCCAGTTAAGATAATTTCCTCTGTTCAGATAAGAGTTGTTTCGGTTGAATTATATGCATCGGCGAAGGTAGAGGTAAGCCTACTGGATGCAGCCGGTAAGCTGATTGAGAGGAAATCGCTTCTGATTACCGGAGCTGAATACCAGGGCTGGAATGAGGATTCCTATCTGGAAGCGCTTGTACTCAATAAACTCAATCTTACAAAATACGTCGCAGTGCCTGAGGGAACTGCGGAGGCGGAAGGATAACAGGCCATGAATCTGAAGGAAATTTCATTCCCCGAAAATCAATACATTCAAGAGGCAGCAGAAAAGCGGCAGATCGTTTTACACCATACCGTCAGCAGCAACGCGGCCTCTTCGATTGCCTGGTGGAAACAGACACCCGACAGGGTGGCCGTGGCTTTCATCATCGAGAAGGACGGGAAAACCCTGCAGCTCTATGAACCGCAATACTGGGCTTATCATATTGGCAATGGTTCGACCAGTGACCAAAACAGGCACACCATTGGGATAGAAATTGTAAACGAAGGAATATTGTCCCGCGAGCGGGATTTCGGCTGCACTCAACCTAATTTCACTCCGCAGTCAATGTACAAATGGTGTGATGGCAAGGCATTCTTTACCGGGAAAACCTTTATTCTTCCGGCTCCATGGCGCGGATCCCGGTATTTTGCTTGCTATACTGAAGAGCAATATACCGCCGTAGCGGAATTGGTAAAGTATTTATCTCAACGATTCCCCATTCCGCTGCTGGTTAACGATACATTTACCTATGACCCGGCTAATTTTGCATTTCACGGTATCGTTTCTCATCATAATCTGAGGGCGGACAAGACTGATCTTTCACCTGCCTGGGACTTTAAGAAATTCAAGGAATTATTGCAATGGAAGCTTTCATGATTATTCTGATTTTACTACTCCTCGCAGCGACAATGGTTTTGCCAGGCTGCTGCCCGGCTCAGGAAACGGAAATCCAGTACCGCGACCGGGTTATTTCTGTTATACCGCCTGTTGTCCATGATACCCTTAAAACATTTGTACAGGATACGGTTATTACAGGTCAGAAGATCAGGGAGATAACGGATTCACTAACCGGTCAAATCAGGACTGATACAGTGATTAAATTCAAGTATTACCCACGGCAGCAATATGCGGATATCGAAGTGAAACCGGACCCGGTGAAGATTTACCTGCATGATACGGTGACGATAAATAAAACTGTACTATACCAGGAGAAGTATGGATTATTAAAACTGCTGGGTGCAGGCATTTCCGGATTAATCATTGGGTTTTTCATCAGCTTCTTTATAAAAAGATAACATGTCATTACAGCCGGTTTTGGCTACTTATCCTTGTGGCACACTGCAGATTGATAATTTTGAGTTTTGTTTTTCAATACGTTTGTCCGTACCCGCCGAATTTGCAACTGCAGCTGTGGAGTTTTCCCCAATTTCTATTGGCCCAATCTTTACAGCATATGGGATCCCGTTTCCATTGGTAATTTATCCAAATTATTACCAGGTGAAACTAAAGAATTTGTCCGAACCAGAATATTTTTTCAAATTCATTCAATTCCTATCTCCCGTTAATACCGTTTTTTGTTGTAATCGTTTGGACCGTTCACTGGGAACAATCGAAGCACTCTTTGAAAACAAAATCAATATCAGATCGGTTAAGGCCTCAATTGCTGAAAACTATATTTATTTTGAAGTGCTCAATTCAATAACAGAACTGGACCAGAAACTGGAAGGGTCCTCAATTACCGATGCACTAATAAATGAAGAAGGGCTGCCGGGATTGGTAAAAGGCAAGAAACTGATTCGTGCTTTTGTGAATATGCTTCTGCCATGCAACAGCATTGAATTTGTAACACAATTCAGGATAACTTCATTTAATGAAGCAACAAGTTCATTTGTCGACGTTGATACGTTGGACTGTTATTTTGCACTTTATTGTCTTGTTAATCAATCCTCTCCAGCTACATTTCCAACCAATTTTAGGGATGTTTTATATGCCTACCTGCTGAGCCATTCTTCAGTAATACTGATTTCATCGCTAAGCAAGATTTCTTTTGTGCCCTGTTTCTATGACGGATCTCCGGTTTATGAGATCCCAACTGTATTTATTCTTGATTATGATATCATTAACCTGAACACCATTACACCATATTATTTTGGGGTACATTACAGTTGGTCACTTCAAAGGCCGGACTTATATCAGAATTGGTACACAAGCGAATACTGGCGTTTTTTTTCTTCGCAGGACTTCGAGACACAGGTTACCTCCAGCTCAGTGCTCCTTTCAAATCTCTACTTTTGTTTGTTTCCCTGTGATTCCAGATTCGATCAGCAATACCAAAATTATAACGGTACAACATTTTGGTCTCCGGTGGACTTACAGTTAATATGGGACAGGCTGGTATGTGATACGGTTCGCAGCCGGGATGCAAGTGGAAATTTTTCAAATCAATATGCAATATCACATCCGGCAGGTGAGAACGCTGCAAGTTTTTACTCTTTCTTCAACTACAATCTGCAACAGACATTTTTACTTAATTGCTTTGGTATTCGTTTACGGTTGAAGGGGTTATCTTACCCATTGGATAAATTCTTTAAGTTTGAAAACAGGTCGGATTTCCCCTTCAATTCAATTACTTTCCGTTGCCGGAGATATACAATGGATTTGGCAAAGAATGAAATTGTCTTGGATTTGTATCCAGGATGATCCATGAGAGAGGGGATAAATTGAAATTGGAGCAATAATTCGGCATTCAGAAGGCAAATACAGATATAGATTTTTTTTAGATTGTGATGGAAGAGAAAGACGATTTCCCACAATATTTATGTACAAAACTATGTACAAGCGAATTTTTAGACAGAGATATCTAAAACAAAAAAGTCCCGCAACCTGTTATGTTACGGGACTTTACATTTGCGGGGCCGACGGGATTTGAACTCGCGACCTTCTGCGTGACAGGCAGACGCTCTAACCAGCTGAGCTACGACCCCGGATAAAACTCTTCCAAATCTGTGACCTTCTGCGTGACAGGCAGACGCTCTGTCAACTGCTCTATAGTTTCAAATTTAGATTACTAATAAACGGAATTTCCCGCAAAAAATCAAATATTATTTTTACTTTTTTTCTTCTATTTTACTTTTTCTGCTCTGATTTGTTCATAAATTCAGTAAGTAATTAAATTGTGCGGCGGGAACCTTTCCAAAGCACGTTTCCACATTCAAACAATACGTGGCATATGGCAAAGGCTAAAATACAAAAAACCTTCATTCTCGACACCAATGTTATTCTGCACGACGCAAGCTGTATTTTCCAATTTCAGGAACATGACGTAATTATCCCACTGGCCGTCATTGAAGAAATCGACCATTTTAAACGCGGCAACCAGATGGTAAACTTGAACGCCAGGGAATTTGCCCGGACGCTCGATAACCTGACCGGCGATACGCTTTTTAATGGCGGTCTCTCGCTGGGCAAGGGTAAAGGCAAGATCACTCTCATGGTCACTGGGCACATCTCAGATGAGATAAAGGAAGTTTTCAAGGAGGATACTACAGATCACCGGATTATTAGCCTGGCCAATGATCTGAACAAAAAGCTGAAGCATAAGGTTATCCTGGTGAGCAAGGATGTAAACTTACGGATGAAAGCTAAGGCGCTTTCAATTCACGCCGAGGACTACACCACTGACAAAGTGCAGAATCTTGAGGAGCTTTACAGCGGTATTGAACTGGTTGAGGATATTGATGATCCGGTGCTTCTCAAATTTTTTCAGCCGCCTTTTCAGGTGCCGTTTGAAGAGCTTATTGGCTCAACAAAAGCAGAAAATTATGCAAACAAATATTTTGTGCTGAGGAACAAATTCCGGTCAACTCTTGCAAATCTGGATCAGGATGCGGAATTCCTCAAACGCATTGATAAAGTACCCCTTTACGGCATAAAACCACGAAATGCGGAACAAACGTTTGCCGCTGACGCCCTGACTAACCGTTCCATCCCACTGGTAACACTAACGGGAAAGGCCGGAACGGGGAAAACACTTTTTGCCCTTGCCGCTGCACTTGAAATGAGGAAATATTATCGCCAAATCTACATCGCGCGACCTGTTGTTCCCCTCAGCAATAAAGATATCGGTTATCTTCCCGGAGACGTGGACAGCAAGCTTGCTCCCTATATGCAGCCTCTGTGGGACAATCTTCGCATAATTCAGGACCAGTTTTCCGAAACCGATAAAGCAAGTCAGGCAATTTCCCAACTGACCAAAGAGGAGAAACTGGTGATCGAACCGTTGAGTTTCATACGGGGACGAAGCCTGCAGCGCATCTTCTTTATTGTGGATGAAGCCCAGAACCTGACACCGCACGAAATTAAAACTATCATAACACGTGTTGGTGAAGGCGCTAAAATTGTCTTCACTGGCGATCTCTATCAGATCGATCATCCTTATCTGGATGCCCAGTCAAATGGCCTGTCTTATTTGATTGAGCACTTCAAAGGACAGAAGCTTTATGCGCATGTTAATTTGGAAAAAGGAGAGAGATCGGAACTGGCTGAACTGGCAAGCAATCTCTTATAAGGAAAAAGGCTGTCCCGGTGTGGAACAGCCTCATTCGGGAGCGAGAAATAGCTTTTAATACCAAATATGGAACTGCACCAAAAATGCATTGTTCGCAACGCTTGGTGTTTCGCTGTAAATGCGGTATTGCGGCATAATGTCCAGAAAACTATATGGATACCAATTCATGCCAATTATAAAATGCGAATATTTGTTGTTTGTGGCATCGCTGTTGTCTTTGCTGAATTGGAATCCATCATAACGAACCATGGCCTCCAGCCCTCGGGTGATCCGGTAGGAAAGCTCAACCATCATCGCTGTTGAGGTTGTGTCCGGGCCCAGTCCATTCGTAATTCCCTTTCCCTGGTCATATTCTGCAAGCAGGGAAAAATCTTTGTAGCCAAGACCAATGAAGCCGGCAAGTTTATTTGCTTTTTCCTGGTTACCGGTAGAATAGTTTTTCAGGTTTTGGTACGATGCTCCTACCAGATAATTAACTTCATCATTAATTGAGTTCAGGTACTGTGCGCTTACGGTATAATTGGGATCACCGAAAACCCAATTCGGAGCACCATTGTTTGCATCTGTTCCCGCCCCGGCAGTAACAAACAGGTTTTCGTTAATGTTATAACCTAACTCCAGGCCATCCTCACTGTAATTATAGGGGAATCCCATTCCTTTATAAGCCCGTGCGCCAAGTCGGCCTCTGTCACCGTCCCGGGTATAGGCTGTATGATCGTCCAAATTAAGCCCGAAATTGGGACTGAACTCACCGACTTTCACATAACCGCCATGGGGAAGAACCCTGGCTATTGCGTATCCTTCAAATGCTTTATTTACGAAATCATATTTTGCGAACAGATCCACTTTCTCGGAGGTCTGAATGCCAAGGTACATGGTACCGGTCATATTCTGAAACCCGGACATGCTGCCAAGTGTATCGCGCAAGGTTGCCAAATATTGGCTGCGGGCATCAAACCCGAAAAATATATTTTTCCCAATCCGCGGGCTAATTTCCATGGTGTCGGATTCCTCCGGTTTGAACATGCGCAAACCGTTTTTTCCTTTTGACCATCCGGATTCATTCCGCAATCCGCCTCCGGTGGGGTTAAAATGGCAATTGCTGCAACTCTCGCCGCTCTTAAGAGAAAAGCGGGGAATTCCAAAAGCGATAGGGGACACCAGCAGAAGATACAACAGTACAGAGAGAACTGATTTCATTTTTGTTCCTTATTTTAGTAATACACACACTCGTTTAGTGAATTTACGTGCTTGATGGGGACAAAAAAAAATTATTTTTCGGCTTTTTTGCGGATCAATAGGGCCCTGCACTTGTAAAGTGTCCGCAACATTTAAAATCAAAACAGTAGTCGATTATTTCGCATTGGCCTAATCCGCTTTTTGAATTTATCAATTTGCGGAAAGGTGAGCAATCTGCGTTTTAGCAAATTATAGCAATAAGTTATCTGTAAGCCGTTCGAAAATTATAATCAAAAAAAAAGTATAGTGTATCAGATTTGAACAGCCTGAATATTTATTTTTTATCGATTAGCATTTTATGTTTTCAGAACAATAATTTTTTGCCCTTTGTATTTGTTATTGATAAATACAAAAACCGCGGCGGGAGAAAAATTTGACTATGCAAAAAAAAATGGTAAATTAAATTTTAGAAAATTTATTTTCTGATAAAGAAACAAGAATGCTGTCCGGAATTCACCTTGTTTAACCACGATGTCCTCCCCTCTAGCTGTTTCCTTTCAAAAAATTAATTCGAAGTTTGGATGCGCTCAAATTTCGGTGTTGAACAACTCTGTTAAAGCGCGGGTATAAACTTAATATATTATTGACGATGAAGGATCCTGAAAATGGTATGTCTGGAGTTCCGGAACTTCGTGCTATGTTCTTTCTTGAGAAAATCTTTTATTCTTTTTTGTGTCTGGGCGAGCCTTTGGGGCGCTTCTTATGCACAGTCCCCCTATGTGACGTTTCATGGCTCACTTTCGCTTTCAGATGAGTTCTACAGTGCTTCCGGAATAGAAGCCCGTCGTCCCGGCAACCAAAGTCGTGGCATGCTTAACGCTAACCTGGTCTTGTTTGATCAGATACAGCTTCCATTCCAGTTCTATTTTACAACAAATCAAACTCAATTCCAGCAACCCTTCAACCAGTTCGGGCTAAATCCACGCATAACCAAATGGCTTACACTGCATGGCGGATACTTTTCTGCCAGGATTAGTGACTTGTCGTTTGGCGATCTTCGCTTATACGGTGGCGGTATAGAATTGACTCCGGGAAATTTTCGCTTGAAGATATTATATGGCCGGACAAAGAATGCCGTCTCATCGGATAGCTTGCGCAACATGCCGGGAACTTATAAGCAAACCGCATTCGCCGCGCAATTGGGATACGGTAATGAGAGTGAGAGCTTTATAAATGTAAATATGTCTCATGTCTATGATGACACAACATCCTTAAACCAGGATGCCGTTACTCCAAAACCGGCAGAAAACCTGGTTATCAGCAATCAATTTGGGATCAGGTTTTCGCGCTATTTTTCAATGAAGGGCGAACTTGGTATTTCGGCATATACAAACGATTTGCACTCGGATAAAGTGGAAGATATGGTAAATCGTGTTCCCGCTTTTTTCTTCACACCCCGGATTTCATCGCAGATTGATGGTGCAGGTATAATGGCACTAAATATAACACCATCGGAATACTGGTCCTTGGGCCTGAATGGCAAGTGGATCGGCCCCGGATATATTTCCTCAGGATACGCGCAAATGCCGAATGATATTATGGAATTTACTGCCAATCCGTCTGTCAGGTTGTTTGGCAGCAAGTTGAACATTGCAACAGGCGTTGGCTTTCGCACCAATAACCTTAGGGACAACAAACTGAATACGACTAAGGGGTTTACCGGTATGGCCTCGGTTGATTATCAGATGAACAGTCTTTTCGGAGTGAATTTCCTGTACAATGACAATGAAGTCAAATCGGATAACCGCAGCAACCTTTCAAAAGTTTCCAACATCTTTAATATGTTCACTTTGTCGCCGCGTTTCATGTTCCAGGGTATGGGAGGTGCCAACAGCGTAATTGTGACCTATTCCTATCAGGATTCACAAGATAAGAACATGTTCCTGCAACAGAACAGTGATACGACGTCAGGTGTAGATCCCGTGTTGGCTATCCTGCAACAATCGAGGAATCAAACGCGCTCCTTCATGGCGGTACATTCGCTTTCGTTGCCCACAAGTCTAAGCTTTTCCACAAGTTTCTTCTATACAAATACAACAATCCCAAACGCTTCGATAAAAATCATTAACATAAACGAGAATCTGAGCAGACAATTTCTCGAGAACCGGTTGGGACTTACGCTCGGCCTCGGTTATAGCAGCACGCATTATGTTTCGACAAACGGCCAGTTCATCGCCAGTTTTAATGCATCCTATAGCCTTGAAAAATATGGTTCCGTTAACTTCATGTTATCGAATAACCGATATAAGGGAAACTCCGAAACTCCAGGTTATTCTGAGCTTCAGGGTAGTTTACAATACACTATTAATCTATAAAATTTCCAGAGAATAGTCATGAAAAAGCAGGTATATATATTTCTAATCTGGTGCTTTTTAAGCATGCTTGCGTTTTCGCAAACTGCTAAGCTGCAGGCTAATTTAATAATTCAAAAGCCCACGTCACCAAGCCTGGCTGATTGGAAACAAAATGCGAGTGTCGCACAACTGATAATCACAAATCTGTCCGGCGCGCCAATAAACAATGTATATGTTTCGTTTACCTTCAAAAATCTCAGTTCAAATCAGGAAGTTGCTCATAGCGTGAACAGTTACGCGCGGCGTTTCAGTATGCCGGTTGGTACGAAAATCCGGAAGGCCGAAGACGTTCTGCCCAACGATTACACAAACGGCATTTGGATGGACGCGACGTTTAAAACAGTTTTATACACAACCGGTAAACTGCCCGAAGGCACCTACCAGATGTGTGCCCATATAAACAACGAACAGGATCAGAATATCAGCGGGGCTGATGCATGTGATTTGTTTACCATTGTTGTCCCCATGCAGCCGAGGCTCATTTCGCCTAATGATACAAATATGACTATTGTTGGTCTGCCCGTATTTAATTGGACACCCGTAATGCCTTTGCCGCCTGGCGCGGATATTAAATATGAATTGAAAATTGTTCCGGTGTTCGAAGGTCAATCAGGGCAAGACGCGATGGACCGGAATGATTCACTGGCACGGAAGACACTTATTACTCCGTTCTACCAGTATTTGCCGGGCGATGCCCCTTTCACGACGTTCAAAAACGATTTGAAATATTATGCATGGCAAGTGCGGGCTTATGATGCTAATAATATTGTTACCATACAAAATCAGGGTAAAAGCGAAATCGGTTATCTCAAGATGAATAATCTTGACGCACCAATCTTGCTCTCGCCGATGGACACAAACATTGTTATTGCAACGCCACCGATGTTCTCATGGAACGCGATCAATCCGCCGTTCGGAACATTTATCCGGTATAACTTGAGGGTTGTTCCCGTCATGAAAGGGCAGAGCGCTTCATCAGCGATGAAGGGGGTAACGACGCTTCTTGATTTGAAAAACCTGACGACGCCTTTTTATCAATCAACGTATAGCGATTCGATTATGACGCGGTTTGCCGACGCGCCGTATTTTGCCTGGCAAGTTCGTGCCGTTGATCAGGATGGACAGGCCGTGACAAAGAACGACGGCTACAGCGGAATAAAACTCCTCAAAATCACTCGCTCATTGTCACCCGAAAATTTCAGGGATACTTCGTCGATACTGATTACTGCTAATACTCCGCTCGGTGAAGTGAAGTATCCCGATCCACCGAAACCACCGTTTTCTGTGATCGTTACTCCTCCCATAAATGCAAGTGCAATCACTACCAGCACTTTATCCGTGTGGAAACAGACTGGCGGCGGTGTTGCCGCTCAATCCGGGAAAAGCGGAACGCCGGTTTTTACGTATACCTTTAAAGGAAGTGATGCCACCACAGTAAAGGGGGCTTCCTATGGCACCAATTCAACTCTGCTTGAAATCATTGGTGTAAATCAGGAGGGTGGCTCGTCAAAGAGTTTTATACCCGATACCGGTTGCGCATATATCTGGACGGTGTCGCTTAGCTATTTGCCGGACAAGATTAGGGCAGATGGAAAAGTTACCGCTGTCGGCGGAAAAACCAGTGACGATGGAATCTTTACTGCCAGGCTTGCAAAGACTGATTCAACAGTAATACAGATACTGGCACTAACTCCATCCGGCACAATTTTGTATCCTGATCAGAAACAACCGGCGTTTTCTGTCTCGGTAAACCCTCCGATCAACACGGATGCAATTTCCGGTGCAACGTTTTCTATTTGGAAAATGGCTGCCGCAACCGATTCGGCTGCAAAAGTAAAATTGGGAACCCCGGTCTTCACCAAAGTGCTGAATACGAATGATAAAAGTATTATTAAACTAAACCATCAGACAAAAGATACCACCTATCTTGATCTGGCATTCATCGACTCGAGTGTTGCTGCCAAAAAGTTTCTTGCAGACAGCGGGTATACATATCTCTGGAACTTCACACTTAATTACCAAAAGGATAAGATCCGTCAGGATTCAAATGTGTGCATGAGAACCAGTCAGGTATCGAATGATGCAATATTCGTGGCGCGGGATATACCGGATACAACTATGTTCTCAATATATCCCGGACTTCCGATAACTGAGATTAAATATCCGGATGAGAAGGCACCTAAGTTTTCCGCATATGTTTCACCGCTCATCAACAAAACCGCGATCAAAGGCGGGGCGTTGAAACTGTGGGTTATGTCATCCGCCGATGAGGACCCTGTGCAGGTCAGGAAAAGAAAACCGGATTCAACGTTTACCTTCACAGGAAACGGCGATAATATTCTCAAAGCATCTGAAGTCAACCAGGACTCCCTGAGACTGGATCTCGTCTACCTGAATGGTGATTCAACAGCAACAAAAACAGCCGGGGCTGCATCTGCGGCCAGGAAATTTATTGCTGACAGTGGAAAAGTATACCTCTGGGCTTTGACGCTTAATTATGATAAGACCAGGATACGTCGCGACGGCGTTATTCCTTTGCAAGACAATCAAACGTCCTCGAATGCTGTTTTCAGATCAGGCAGTGAAAGCGGCGCCTGCGTAGATAACTGCTCAACATCTGCGCCGACAAACACTACGCCAAACCCAGGCAGCTTCGCTGCAGGAAACGTTATTCGCGTAGGTAAATTCCAGATGAAAGTTATTACAGCATCAGGGTTTGGAAACGGTTTGACGGGTACGGGAAGCATTAAAGTTCCGTATTTACGGGCGCCGGTTCTCGTGAAATACAATAATATTAAAGTCAATACCAACAATCAGTTTTATGATGGCGAGATTGACGCCGCCCAGTCTGCAGAATCTCCGGTTACTGACGAAGTTGCCAACCATATGGGAAGCAGTTTGGGGCTTACAAATGATCAGATTAACAACTTGCACGCTATTGCTTCGTCTGCCACAAAATTGGTAAGTGCATTTACCGGCACTGAACCGGTTGGCCTGCCTATTGGGTTTGATAACACCATTAATGGCGAACAGGTTGTTGTTGGCGTTGTTGGCATGGTCTGGACGCCGACAAATGCAAAGCTGAACGCTGCAATTTCTGTCCCTGTTCCCCAGTTAGGGCCGGGTGTTGGCATCGGGCTTGGTGCAAGCGATATATGTTTCCACCCAGGAGGAATTGGGGGAGACGGTAATGCTACGCTTTACCTTGCAAGCGATTTTGGTTATAATAGCGGCTCATCAGGAGACTCATGGAGCATGTTGTTCAAAGCCCGCACTGACACCGATACCGGAACCTTTGTCAGCTTTGACTGTCACGGATTCAAAAAATTCCAGGTTGCCATGGAAGTAAAATTCCCACGTGCCTGGGTGGTCCCTGATGCCGATCCTACCGGCAATGGGCAAGTTAAAGCGCGTGTCACAGCTCAGGCGGAAAAGAAAAGCGGGAGCTGGCAATGGCTTGGTGATGCGAAGATCGACAAGTGCCAAATCCCGGCAGTTCCGGGGTTAAAAATCGAATTCCAGGACGTTGCATTTGATTATTCAAGCATCGCCAATCCTCCGGGAATAGTATTCCCCTCAGGTTTCAAGGGCAGCACCAAGCAAGACTGGACCGGATTTTTTGTAAAGCGCGCTGCAGTTACATTGCCGGATGAATTGCGTCCTTTGGGCTCAAGCCAGCCGTTACAGGTTTCGATGAACAATGTGATTATTGGGAAAACCGGCGTCAACTTCAGTTTCAGGTTGGAAAACCTGTTGAAATATCCGCAAGCCGATTTTGGCGGTTGGGAAGGCAGTATTGATACGCTTGCAATCGATGTGGTGAACAGTTCGCTGCAAAAAGGAAGTCTGATCGGAAAGATCCATGTTCCTCTGTTCGATTCATCTTTTGTATACTCTGCAACATTATCCGCAGTTTCCAATGCCAATGCAAAAAAATCTCTTGGGTATCAATTCGTGATTGCCGCGTCAGACAGCATGCGTGCAAATCTCTGGTACTCAACGCTCATGCTTGAAAAGACGTCGAAAATTGAGATCAGCAATGCGACCGGAAAATTTGTTGCCTCGGCAGTTCTCAATGGGCAGTTGTCTATCGCCGGCAATGTCGGTAAGATCAAGGGCATTAATTTCAAAGAAATTAAATTCCAGAATTTCAAGATACAAAGTGTAGCTCCATATATAGACAAGGGAACCTGGAGTTTTGCCAGTCCGCAAAAATCCATGAACGGATTCCCCATCTCGATAAATGATATTGAGATAAAACAAGCTACTCGCGGCAGCAAGCCGGCTTTGGGTCTGAAATTTAATGTTGGCGTTCAGTTTGCTCCTGGTGCTAACGCTTTTGGTGGATCAACAACGTTGTGCATTTGGGGTGTGATCAATGAATCCGGCCAGGGACAACGATTCGCCTTCGATGGTGTTGAACTTGATTCCATAGGTATTAATGCCTCATTGGGCATCGTCGAGATAAAAGGCGGCGTTCGTATCTATGATGGTGACCCGACCTATGGCGACGGCTTCAGTGGTGCCATCCAAGCCAACTTTGCAAGACAACTCATGGTCAAAGCAACCGCGCAATTTGGTTCGGTGAACAACTACCGTTATTGGTATGTCGATGCCAGCGTTGCATTCAGCACCGGTATTCCTATGGGACAAACCGGCGTCGGATTCTACGGGTTCGGTGGAGGTGCCTGGTATCATATGCGGAAGACAGGTGTTGATCCTAGTCTTTCGAATCTGCCAAAATCAGCAAATCCCAAAGCAACATCCACTCCGGGTGTCTCGAATTCAGGATATGTCTATGTCCCGGATAACAATGTCCTTTTCGGATTCAAGGCCATGGTGATATTGGGTACCTATCCCCGACCTGAATCATTTAACTGCGATGTGGCGATGGAAGCGCAATTTCTCACTGACGGTGGTATAAAGTCCATTGGCATGAACGGCCAGGGCTATATGCTGATAACAATGGATCAACGTGATAAAGCAAGAATCAAAGCGGATGTTGATATCACGTTTGATTTTCAGGCTGTGTCATTGCATGGTGTATTCAACGCATATATCCTTGCGGCACCGGCAGTCTCCGGGCGTGGCACCATGGTTTTCCATGTGGACCCCAAAACCTGGTATATGCGCATCGGTGAGCCTTCCAGCAGAGTTTCATTGAACATTGCCGGGATGCTGAATGTCAATGGGTATTTCATGCTTGGTAAGGATCTTCCGGCTATTCCTCTACCACCGAATGAAGTATTGAGTAGGCTTACTGCTGCACAAAAGAACGCCCTTCCAACTTCCCGGGATAAACGGGTTGCCACCGGCGATGGAATTGCCTTTGGCGGGTCAGTGTCATTCAATACGGGAAGACAGACATTCGCCATTTTTTACGGCCAGGTGAGCGCGGGCGGCGGTTTTGATATGGCTATGTTCAAACAGACTAAATGCCCCGGCTTCAATGGTTGGCAGGGACAGGGACAGTTTTACGCATACATGCTGGCGGATATAGGCCTGTATGTTGACGTGGGTTTCTGGACGTATAAACCGTGCGGCCCATGGTATTGCTGGGTCTGCCGTTGGTGCCAGGCAAATTATATTGGCTATCGCGGCGATTTCAAGATTCTCTATATCAGTGGGGCCGCATTATTACAGGTCGGTGGACCAAATCCCTGGTGGGCGAAGGGAACCGTCACTGGACAATACAATATTCTTGGCGGACTTGTCAAGGGCTCTTGCAATTACAGTTTTTCGAAAGGAACGATTTGTACATTATGAAAACACTCGCAGCTTACTTTCATAAATTTACAGCGGGGGACGGCTTTAGGGCAAATGCCTGCGCAGGCAGGACATCCCGAAACGCTTGCGTTCTGGTGTTCCTTATATCCTGTTTAACCATGGCTCCTGTTCATATTTCCGCGCAGTCGCTTGAGGATGAAACTCAGCCGGCAAAAGATCCCGGGTCAGCAAAAATCTTTGTCTTGGCTCAGTCGACAAAGCACTCTGTCATTCTCCGTTGGGCTCCAAGTACACCGCACGGTTGGCGCATTGCCAGCCGGATCGGCTATAAGATCGAGCGCAGGACGCCGGGAGGAAATTTCGTCGTCATAAGCGATACGGCCTTGGCTGCCTGGATGCCGGAAACCATTGTTTCGTACATGGATAAAGAGAAGGATAACAAGTATCTTGGCATGTTGTTGAATGCGCTCTGGAGCGATACCACGCTAATCGGTATCCTTGAGAACAATAGCGCCGATACATCGGCTGAAGTGATGAAAAAAAATACTACCCTTTACGCTTATGCACTTTTCGGAGCTGACAACGACACACTGACTGCACAGGCGGGCGGATTGCGCTTCGTCGATTACAAAGTCAAAGAAGGCGAAAAATATGAGTATCGCGTTTCACTGGATTCAGCAGTTTCCTATCGAATCGATCCGGGCGAAATAGCTGTGACCGTCGGAGTAAACGATGCTGCAAATCCTCCTGAAAATGCCACTGCGGAAGCACAGGACAGAAAGATAAATCTCCGCTGGGAGCCGGCGAAAAACGACAAGTATTCCGGCTATATGATCTTTCGATCGGATGATAAAGGCAAAACCTACAACAAGCTGATCAGTCAGCCGGTTGTGCTGCTTATCCCATCCGATCAGAGCCAAAAAATTATTGGCTCGTTTACCGATACCACTATCGTCAACTATGTATTATATAAATATCGCATCAGCGGTGTAAATGCATTCGGCACATTCGGCGAACCCGCGGAGCTTCAGGCAATGGGCAGGGATATGACACCGCCACCGCAACCGCTGGCCAAGAATCCCCGGCAGGTGGGTCCCCGTGATATTAAACTGACATGGGAAATGGAAAATACTGATCCTGACATGGTTGGGTTTGTGATTGAACGAAGCAGTTACGCCGACAGTTGCTATCACTTACTGACAACAAAACCGCTTCCGGTTTCTGCACGCTCATATGTCGATAGCAACCCGGTTGAAGAAGAACCGTATTACATTGTATGCTCGATGGATACCGCGAAGAATCTCGGCCCATCGATGCCTATGTATGCTGTTATTTTCGATTCTATCCCTCCGGCAATGCCAAAAGGTCTTAAGGGCACCATTGATACGACCGGTGTTGTCCGGCTGACGTGGCAATCCAATAAAGAACAAAATCTGCTCGGCTATCGCGTTCTCCGTGCTCACGCGGCTGATCATGAATTTGAACCATTGACCGGCCAGGTTTGGAAAGATACCGTGTTTGTTGACACGATACAGGTGCAAACGTTGACCAAACATATCTATTACCGCATTGCAGCCGTTAATAAAAGCTATAGCCCCTCTCCAATGTCAGCCATTCTTGAAATGAAACTGCCTGCCCTGATACCACCTGAAGAACCGGTGTTCACTGGGGTAATTGTCAGTGACACATCAGTCGAATTAACTTGGGCAAAAAGTTCCAATAAGGATTTGGCCTCACAGGTATTGTATCGCAGAATACAGGACAGCCTGAAGTGGAATATGCTTGCTTCGTTATCGGCAACAGTAACCACTTATATGGACAAAAAGGTTGAGCAGGGAATAACATACGAATATAAAATCGTGTCGGTTGATTCTTCGAAACTCTCTTCAGAAAGCAGCCGCTATATTCAGGCACGGCCTTACGATCCGGGCGTGCGTCCCGCAGTTCAAAATGTAAAAGCGGCTTATAAGTCAAAAGAAAAGAGCATAACGCTGCAATGGACATATAAATCAAAACTGAATGAGAATTTCTGGTTTGTGATATTCCGTTCAGAGGGCAATAAACCCCAAGCCGAATATCAATCAGTCGTTTCTTCCACCACTACTTTCGTAGATACGAAAATCAGTTCCGGCTCAACGTATTCTTATGCGGTCAAGGTTGTGACCGGTAAAGGAGCGGAATCACCTTTGTCGCCGACTGTGACAATTACTCTTCCCTGAATAATATTCCAAAATTTTCTAAGCTATGAGACGCTGAATACGTCAGAGTCTCATGGCTTCTATTTCTGTCGCAAACCAAAGTCCTGGAAAATAATTGCAAAGCCCGAATGATTAACTCATGTTACGCAAAGCTAAAGATTGAATAGCCATGACTTTCAAGTCGTGGGATAGATGTACCCTCCAAATATTGGTTCTGGCCACTAATAGAGCTAAAATTTGTGGCTAAAGCCAAGTTCAGCGGGTGAGAATGATCCACGAGCGGAAGCTCGTGGCAAGTCAATTGGAATACTTGCCAAACATGAGTTACTAATTAAGTAAAGTTTTAAAAATGATCAGGGCTGAGAGCATTGCCTAATACCTGATATATTACCAAATTGCAATATCAATATGGAAATTTAACACTATCCTCCTGAAAGCCTTATGCAACTTTTTAAAATAGTATTCTGTAGTGCACTGCTATCGTTCATTGTTTTGCCGCAACAAAAGCGTCCTATCGAGCTGACCGATATTATGAAATTCAAGCAATTGAAAGAAACTGTTATTTCGGATAACGGTACTTATATCGCGGCAGCCATTGTCCCCGATAGAGGGAACAGGGAGCTGTCGGTTTTCAACAACACCGGAAAACTTCTCATCAGCATTCCACGTGGCGAGAACCCGGTATTCTCATCCGATGAAAAGTGGCTGACAATTTTAATTGGTCAGGATTATTTTGAAAAAGAGAAAAAGTCGGTGGAAAAGTATCAGTCCGATCTTCTGCTTATAAGAACTTCGGATTTGGACACAGTCCGTATCAAAAATGCTGACAAGGCATTCTTTTCAAAAGATGATAACTGGATGCTGGCATTTCGGAAAACCATTGTTAAAAAAGACAGCAGTGCAACCGCCGCCAAAGCCCCCAAGGACCCACCGTTCGAATTGAAGACGCTCTTTGTTGAAAACCTGGAACGCCATGACACAGTTTCTATATCAAACACCCTGGATGCGGCTATGGACAGCACCTCCTCGTTGGTGTACTATTCACTTTATGATTCCACAGCAAAAAAAGGAGGACTCTTCCGCCGGGATCTGTTGCGAAGCTTTTTCCGTGAAGAGGCAATCGATACTGTGGGCGCCCCTTTCATTGGTTCCATCCAGATTGACAAAAACGCCGAAGTCGCATATATCAGGGCACAATTTGCTGCCGGTAAATTCACCAACGGATCATTACTGCTTTATTCTGACAAAGAAAGAAAAGAAATCACACAGGCCAAGCTTCCTGGCGGGTGGCAGATACCATTTAAAAACAAATTGACGTTTTCCAAAGATGCAAACAGGCTGTTCTTCGGCATTTCTCCCAGGATACCTGATAAACCTAAAACGGTAACGGATTCCACAATCGACAACAACTATTCCATCGATGCAATTGACGCAAAACGTGAATTGGATATGTGGCATTGGGATGACCCGCTTATCAAGACCCAGGAGAAAAATTTATACAAGAAGCAGCAGGAAAAATTATACACACAGGTATATGATATCACAGCCGATAAAGTGCTCGCGCTTACTGATTCACTGGTGACTGAAGCACCTTTTTCCAACAATGCACATTATTTGCTTTTATATACCAATATTCCCTACCGGAAGGAAATAACCTGGGATGATTACTATTACGACGCATATAGTTATAATCTCCAAACCTCCTCCAGATCGTTGATAGCAAAGCACCTGCTTGAAACGCCGTCGCCTTCGCCAGCCGGTTCATTTGGCGTTTATTATCAGGATAAAAAGTGGTATCTGTATGACTGTGTATCCGGACAATCAGCGTGTCTCACCGACAAAATAGCAACACCTTTTTGCAATGAAGACTTCGACCAGCCTGCAGCGCCACCTTCTTATGGGATCGGCTGTTGGGTCGACGATGATAAAGTTATCATAAACGATAAGTATGATCTTTGGTTGTTCGGGAAAAATGACGCGGCAGGCAAAAACCTTACCAAGGGGGAGGGCAGGAAAAACAATATCTCTTTTAGGATATTGAAAACGAATCCCAAACAAGAGAACTATGCCGGGACCGATTCACTGTTGCTTTCCGGTTATTCTGATGTGGACAAATCTACTAATCTGTATATGCTTGCACTCAGCAACGGTGAGTTGACAAAACTGACCAATGAAAACCTGAAATATTCATTCAGGCAAAAGGCAAAGAACGTCCCGGTCTATACCTTCATTAAAGAAGACTACGATCTGTTGCCGGATCTGTGGCTCACGAGTGCGAGTTTTTCAAAACCCGTAAAGATTACAAAGCTTGGACAGCAACAGGATACCTTTTCCTGGAGCAAGTCGGAACTGGTTAGCTGGTTAAGCAACGATGGAGTAAAACTGGACGGGGTGCTGATCAAGCCAACAAATTATACAAAGGGAATGAAGTTTCCGTTAATTGTGTATTTCTATGAATTGTTTGCGCAGCGGCTGCACGAGTTTCCTGACATGATCATAAATCACCGGCCAAATTTTGCTTACTACACGTCTCATGGTTATGGCGTGTTAATGCCGGATGTGCGGTTTGAGATTGGCGAACCGGGGCCGTCAGCCGTTCGGTGTATTGTGCCGGGTGTATTGAAATTAATTGAAGACGGATTGGTTGAGCCTAAAGGCGTGGGGCTGATTGGTCATTCCTGGAGCGGATATGAGGCTGCATATATGATAACCCAGACTGATCTGTTTGCTGCTGCCGTGGCAGGTGCACCGGTTGGAAACATGACGAGTGCCTATAGTGGCATCCGTAATGAGAGCGGTATGGCCCGGCAGTTCCAATACGAAAAATCCCAGAGCAGGATTGGCGGAAGTTTGTGGGAGATGCGTGATAAGTATATTGCCAATTCACCCATTTTCTTTGCTGACCGCATCCACACTCCGCTTCTGATAGAGCATGGTGATGAGGATGAAGCAGTTCCTTTTCAACAGGGCGTTGAGCTGTACATGGCAATGCGCAGACTCGGAAACGTTTGCTACTTTCTGCAATACCGTGGTGAGCCGCATCATCCAAAAAAATATCCAAACAAGTTGGATTATGCTATAAAAACAAAAGAATTCTTCGATACCTATTTGAAGCATTCAGCCATGCCCGAGTGGATGAAAACCCCGGCACCTTATAATGAATAAGAAAATCAATAAAGAATTTATAACAATGACAACTGCTTTATCCATAAAATATTCCCGACAGCCGATTTGGTATATTGTTCTCATGTTTTATATACTGAGCAATACAGGTATCGCCCAGCATACAGTAGTCGGTTATTATTATGAAGGGTGGGGTAATACCTATCCACCCGGTAAGATTCCTTACACCGGCCTGACGCACATCAATCATGCTTTCGCCTGGCCTGATTCAACTGGCGCTTTATCGGCAACAATTGGAATTCCTGATCCTGGGTTGAATCTGGCTGCTCATGCAGCCAATAGGAAAGTACTTATTTCTCTCGGTGGTTCGGAATACTCAGGTTGGTTCGGTCCGGTTACAGCAGATCCGGTGCTTCGCGCAAAACTGATCTCCAATATCGTTTCTTTTATTTCGAACAATAATTATGACGGCGTTGATATTGATTGGGAATTCCCAACTGCTGCACAGAGCGTGCAGCTTACGCAGTTTGTATCAGAATTGCATACAAAATTTGCTTCCGTCAATTCGTCATGGCTTATTACTATGGCAGTGCCTCCCACCGGCTACAATGGACAATATTTCCAATATGAAAATCTTAGTAATTCCGTTGATTGGTTTTGTATAATGGCATATGATTTTTATGGTTCCTGGTCGACTAATTCAGGTCATAACGCACCTTTATATCAGGCACCTGATGATTATCAGGGGTCCGCGGCTTTTGCTGTACAATATCTGAGCGTTACAAGGAATGTTCCTAAGAGCAAATTGTTGCTTGGACTGCCTTTTTACGGAAAAGAATTCAATTCAGCTGGGCTATATAAACCGGCCACCGGAAAGGTAACCAGTCTCTTGTATTCTGATGTTGCACCCTTAATCGCTTCAAGTGCCTGGCAGTATTATTGGGATGACGTCTGCAAAGTACCATATCTTATTGATGAAGCGCATTCCCATTTTATCACTTTTGATGATACTGTATCGATAAGGCAAAAGGTACAATACAGCATTGCACAAAAACTGGGTGGTGTTATGCTCTGGGCTCTTGGCCAGGATTATTACAACGGCAAACAACCCCTGCTCGAAGCTATTGGTAAAGTCATGGCAGAGGATACAGTGTCTGGGGTGACTCAGTCTCTTTTACGTGACGAGTGTGTACAATTATACAACAACTACCCCAATCCGTTTAATCCTTCAACCGAAATTGCTTATTCTATTCCCAAAGGCGGATTTGTAACACTTTTTGTCTACAACAACCTTGGCAGGAAAATGATGACATTGGTAAGTGCCAACATGCCGAAAGGTGATCATAAGGTTTCGCTTAATTGCACTGGCCTGGCTTCCGGTGTATATTTTTATGTGCTGTCATGCAATGGTGCTATGCAAATGAAAAAAATGATGCTTCTGAAATAAGCGGTTCTTCTTGCTTTGGCTGAAAAAAGTATTAAAAGTAGATGAGTATGTTGCTTCCACTTGGCAAAGAAGCAGCAGTGAAGCGATCGGTTATGTTAGATTATGAAAAAGAAGGGATATGATCCCGGCATCATATCCCTTCTTGTATTAAATACTATTTCACAAATTAATATTCAAAATCCAGTGGCAGCATATATAACGGTTGCCCGTTAAATTGTAACCGGAATTTCAAGTCCTTTATCATTGGGCTGTCTTCTATGCCCGTTGAGATGAGTCTTGGTGTGAACTTATTCATATCAAAAAGTCCTGCCTCAGTTGACTGGATAACTTCATATTCACCGAGTTTCAGATTGGCTTTTTGTCTTGCAATATCGATCGCTTTTTCCAATCCGCCGAGAACGTCTACCAGGCCATTTTTCAGCCCGTCATAGCCGCTCCAAATCCTGCCCTGCGCAATTTCTCCTATATGCTCAGTTGATTTTCCACGGCCCTCCGCAACCTTTTTGACAAAATCCTTATATAGCGTTTTCATTAGTGATTCAACTTTTGCACGTTCTTCAGTGGTAACATCACGATCGGGGATTGACTGATTAATAAAGGGAATGGTCATTCCAAAACCGAGGTCCGCATGATCGCCCTTTTTTACGTAGTCAGTGGAAGCGCCTGTCATTTCCTTGAAACCCTTGTTGTATATCCAGCCACCAATAACACCGATTGATCCGGTTATAGTTGAAGGTGCCGCAACAATGGTATCGCTGTACATCGAAAGCCAATAACCACCGGATGCTGCAACAAATCCCTGTGATACAATCACCGGTTTCTTTCCCTTAGCCGTTTTAAGAACTGAGGAAATATAGTCTGAGGCCATTGCGTCTCCTCCGGGCGAGTCAACCCGCAGTACGATGGCTTTAACGCTGTTGTCATCAACCGCACTTTTAACGCTGTGCACCAGTTGACGGGCTGTAATTCCTTCATCCATGGCACAAATGCCCAAAGCATAAAATACCGCGATCTTGGGCTTTGGCCCCCACGAATTATCTTGCGGCAATTTATTGGATTCCAATGAAGATGAAGTGACCATATACCCTTTTTTGTCGGACACCATTTTCTCAACAGCGTCCCATCTTGCTATCGTGTCAATCAGGCCCAGGGAGAGCGCTTCATCCGGAAGGATGCCAACCTTGTTGTTTATAAGTGAATCAAATTGATCTCCTGTGATTCTTCCGGTTGAAACGATATCATCCTTGGCCAGCTTATACCAATCGTCAACCATACGTTGGCGTTGTTCCCGGTCAGCGTCACTCATTTTATCTCTTGAGAAATCTTCATTTGCCGATTTATACTTGAAGAATCTGAACTCATCAAACCCCAGTCCGAGCTTATCCAGGGTTCCGTGCAGAAATGTCCTGCCCATCAGGTAACCCTCAAACATGAATGTTCCCAGTGGATCCATAACGATTTTGTCGCCTATTGATGCGAAATGAAATTCATTTAATCCACCGCGGTCTATGAAAACAATGATCTTCTTCCCGGTTGCCCTAAATTCTTTGAGCTTTTCCCTGACTTCCCATAAAACTTCCCGGTTTCCACTCATCCCGGATGTGTTAATGGTAATGCCGGCAACCTGTGGGTCGTCCTTCGCAGCCTCAATGTTTTCCAACATCTCGGCAAGGGTTGTTTTCTGATCAAAATACTTAAATTTTTTGTAAGCGATTCCATGCCCCATGTCGATTGAGAAATATGCTTTTGGATCGCCTGCATTTGAGAACACATTTCTGTCATAGGCACCCATGCGGATTCCATATGAATTAAACGCATACTTCTGATCTTTATCAAAATGGCTTTGCGACGAAATGCCCAGCGTTCCCAGTTCTAACTGCACTCCGGCGGTGAGCGTTTTGTTTTCGAAGTATCTTCCGGTTAATCTGAAACCGGGATACGCTTCCACAGCAATGCCTGCTGACCATTTCGGTTCTCCGGGCATATACTCTTTTTTGGCGGCGTAGTCGCCAAACAACGAAACGATCTCATTTCTGAATGGTCGTACTGCTGCTTCCAGAATTCCTTCTTTTTCGCCACTCGACGGCAGTATAGCTGAAGCACCTAAGCTTAAATACTGATTGGGTCTGAACAGGTAACCGACATTCCAGAAATCGCGCTTGTTGAAATAGCCGGCATCACCACCTGACCAGCCATACCCTATGCCAAAACTTGAAACCGCATTCCCAAAGGCCCCCGATAACCTGTAGTCTGTTGCGGACTTTCCGTTCTCTTTCTGATTCACAGCCGCGAAACCAACATGCGGGATCGCTGCATAAATACCATAGCGATGCGCCTCACTCCAGCTTTGTTTATAATTGGTCCAGTTGAATAACAGATCCGGAGCCGATAAGGTGGAAAGAAGGGCTGGATTGTCAAAACCATAAAGCCCATATTTCATTGCTCCTGGAGACGTCAACCCGAAAAATGAATTATTATAATAGCCGGTACCCTGATTCTGTGCAAAAGTCTGGCAGACCAGGAAAAGGAAAGCGATGAGAATATTTTTCTTTATCATTAATAACTCTATCTGTAAGTGATTTGAAAATCAGTCAGCAAAAAATACAATTATTTGATGGTATAAGTTACTTGGATGATTACTTAAATAAAAGTGTAGCAGGCAGTGAATAACCCGGTGCACTGCTGGCATTAATGGGCCGGACGTTTGACCTTTAGGTATATGCTCTGATTCCAGAAGCTGGAATTACGACTTTTTAGCGCATTTTTTTCGCTGGCATGTGGATCTTCCTTAAAACTCTGTATTGGTACACGTCTAAAAAGGCAGCTCTGTTAATCAATCGGTTAGTCTTTCCGGATGTTTGCGAAATATCTCAGTCAATTGCTCATGAGGCGAATTTTGTATTAGCTATTTAAATGCTATTTTCTGTAGTGAAAACAATAGTTTTCTCTTGCAGCGCACTTTATAATACGAACTTTTGGTGACAACATGACGGATTTGGATCGGGATGGGGAGCAATTCTTGAACTCTGAACGAAACTTTCACGACTTGCTGATGAATGTCACTCAAATTGCTGTGATTTTGGATATCCAGGGTAAAATTTCCTTCTGCAATAATTTCCTTCTTAAATTGACTGGCTGGCAACGCGCTGAGGTAATGGGGCAGAATTGGTTCACTCTTTTTCTGCCTGATAAAGTGCGGGAGCAAATAGGCGAACTTTTTGTTCACTCAGTCAAAACAGGCACAATTCCGGCGCACCATGAAAATGAAATAATAACCCGCAAGGGAGAACTGCGATCTGTTGCCTGGGATAATACCCTCCTGCGTGATAAAAAAGGTAATATTACCGGAACCGCAAGCCTCGGCGTTGATATCACTGACAACAAACGGTCGGAAGAGGAAAAGGACCACTTCATTCAGGTACTCGAAGCATCACCAATAGCTATCACCATTCACGATACTGACGGAAATTTCATTTATTCGAATGACCGTGCTCTCTCATCGCATGGATATACACGTGAAGAGTTTACGGCACTTAATCTGAATATGGTCGATGTTCCCAAGGATGCCAGGTTGCTGGGAGAGAGAATTAATACGATAATTAACTGCGGGGAGGCTGCATTTGAAGTGGAACACTTTCATAAGGATGGCTCAATCATACCATTGCAGGTAAATGCCAAATATGTAAAGTGGGGTGACAAAAACGTGATATTGACAATAGGGACTGATATTCGGGATCGCAAACGCATGGAGAAAGAGCTTGAGGAAGAATCAGTCCGTAGACGCAAACTGTTTGAACAGGCGCCGTATGGTATTCTGATCATTGATCCTCAAACCACAAAGTTCGTGGAATTCAATTCCGTTGCTCATCAACAATTGGGATATACCCGGGAAGAATTTGCAAACTTAAGCATATTCGATATTGAGGCCAGGGAAACTCCGGCCGAAATAAAAGCAACAATTGCCGGTGTATTTCAAATGGGGAAAACAGATTTTGAAACCATTCATCGCACAAAAAAGGGTGAATTGCGAAGTGTGAACGTTAACGCACAAATAATTGAAAACAATGGTCAAACCATATATCAATGTTTTTGGCAGGATATAACGGAGAGGAAACGCGTTGAGGACGAAATTTCTCAAAAGGAAGAACAGTTTACAACCATTTTTAATTTTTCTCCCATAGCCATGTCGCTATCCACTATCGAGTCAGGAACGTTTTTAAACGTGAATGAAGCATTTGAAAAGCTGTCTGGTTATAGCAGGGAAGAATTAATCGGGAAAACAGCTTTGGAGTTGGGGGTCTGGATTGTTGACAAGGACAGGCAGCAAGTGATTCAATATGTAGCGGCAAATGGTTTTCTCGACGGAAGAGAGATTAAATATAGAATTAAGGGTGGAAAGATAATTGATACGAAGATCAAAATCAGATTATTGGAAATAGGGGACAAAAAATACCTGCTTCTCATTATTGAGGATATAACAGAGCGAAAACAGTTTGAAGATCAAATTAAAACACTCAGTCGTTCGGTTGAACAGAGTCCCGTTATTGTTGTGATAACAGATCCGGCCGGTACAATTGAATATGTTAATCCAAAATTCTCAGAATCTACCGGATATGCTTTTGAAGAAGCTGTCGGAAGAAACCCCCGGATACTGCGCTCCGGTCTCACTCCAGCTTCAGTATATAAAAGCCTTTGGACTACAGTGCTTTCTGGCAAGGAATGGAGAGGCGAATTCTGTAACAAGAGAAAAAATGGTGAGATTTATTGGGAGGACGCCAGTATTTCACCCATGTTTGATGAGGAAGGTCAGATAATTCATTTTGTTGCAGTGAAAGAAGAAATCACTGCCAGAAAAAAAATGGAGCAGGATTTAATTGCCGCCAAAGAGAATGCCGAGGAGATGAACAGGCTTAAATCAAGTTTCCTCGCCAATATGAGTCATGAACTTCGTACACCTATGATTGGTATTCTCGGTTATTCCCAACTGCTCGAACAGGAGCTTGTTGAGAAACAGACTAAAAGGTATGCGCACATTATAAATGATAGTGGTAAAAGGTTAATGGAAACGCTTAACCTGATATTAAATTTGTCGCGTATTGAGGCGGGAAAGCAGGAAATAAATTTATCCCTGGTAGAGATAATCGGTGTTATAAATGAAGAGTTGACCCTGTTTGAAGAAATGGCCCATAATAATTCACTCTCCCTGAAAATTGACACTAAGCTGCAAGCAGTTCTGGTTTCACTCGATGAGCAGATGTTCCGGCAGATAATCAATAATCTTGTCAACAATGCATTGAAATATACTGAAAAAGGGGAGGTGGTAGTTGGTATCAGAACGGAATACAACGATAACATGAACTATGTCGTCATTGCGGTTAGGGATACCGGTATTGGTATCAAAAAGGAATATCTGAAAATTATTTGGGATGAATTCCGCCAGATAAGCGAAGGCAGGGCCAGGAATTTTGAGGGTACCGGGCTGGGGCTCTCGATTACGAAGAAATTCACAGAAAAATTGAAAGGAGAAATATCTGTGGAAAGTGAACCGGATAAGGGATCAACATTCAAAGTTAGCTTCCCTGTTGACCCTGAGAAAATTACACCGAAACCTGACAGGCCGGTCGATCCGGACGACTATTTGTCCGAAGTTGAAGATAGCGGAAAAAGTTTGCTGCCGTTATTGCTCTACGTTGAAGATGATCCAATTGCAATAAATTTTGTCAGCACTGTTCTTGAGAATCATTATCGTCTTGATATCGCCAACAATTCCAAAACAGCACTTGAAAAAGTTACTGAGCAACAATACGCGGCGATCCTTATGGACATCAATCTTGGCAGAGACCTGGTCGATGGAGTCCAAACAACAAGAATTATTCGGCAATTTGATGCATACAGGGATGTCCCTATAATTGCTGTCACTGCTTATGCAATGGTCGGTGACCGTGAAGAGTTTATGCAAGCGGGTTGTACACATTATCTTTCTAAACCATTCAGAATAGCAGAATTAATAGCAGTTTTGAAAGACGCTTTGGGCAACTAGAGCCTCATCGCGCGCATTGAGCATCTTTGTGCAGTTCCTTGGTCAGCGTTGTTGAATTTCTCTCTTTTGCGGTCATTTGAACCCAAGGCTTGTATACCATTAATTATGCCCTTAATTTTGAAAATAGTGCGAATATTGGCTGCATTAAGGCATTTTGCATACAATTTGCAGTCGCATCAGGTCAGCACGCAAGATATCAGGTCGCAAAATTAGGTTCGGCGGATATTAAAGCGTATCTTTGCGATGTAATAGAAGTCCGATCGAATCGTCTCACTAACAATTTATCCAACTCAATTTTACCAGCTTACTGTTTCATCTATGCCAGTAATCTGAATAACAAGAATAGATGAAACAACTCAAGAAGGTTAGAAGTTATGAAGCTCTATGTAGGAAATTTGTCTAAAGAAGTCACCGAAGAAGATCTGAAACAGGTATTTTCGGTTTACGGAAATCTTTCATCAACCGCAGTCATTAAAGACCGGTTTACCCAGGACTCGAAGGGATTTGGATTCGTTGAATTCCAGACCGCTTCAGAAGGCCTCAAAGCAATGAAAGAATTGAACTCTAAAGAGATCAAAGGCAAAGAAATTGTAGTGAACGAAGCACGTCCCAAAACCGACAATCGGTCCGGTGGCGGTGGTTTCAACTCAGGAAGCCGTTGGTAAACGATCGAAGCCTGAAACGGTAACGTTTTTGGGCCGACTTCAAGAAAATTGAAGTACAAACCTCTCCGGAGAAATTTGGAGAGGTTTTTTTTATATCTTTTTGTGCTGGCCTCGTATCAGATATATGTTTTTATGTTGCTCAGGCTCTCAGCATTCTGCTTCTCCTCAGCGATATTCTGGAACTAATATTCAACAGTACATTCCTCAATCCTGTCTTTGTCGTCTCCGCCATCAAATAAACCACCGGAACTACAATTAACGTTAGCAGCATGGAACTGGTGAGTCCGCCAATCAGCACCCACGCAAGCCCATTTTTCCATTCCGATGCCGGTCCTGCAGCCAATGCAATAGGAAGCAATCCTATGATCATCGACATGGTTGTCATTAGCACGGGCCGCAGCCGCATTCTTGTTGCTGTAAGTAATGCCCGTGCAGTCCCATAGCCCGATTTTTTCAGGTGGTTGGTGAAATCAACAACCAGTATGGCGTTCTTGGTAACCAACCCTACCAGCATCACCATTCCCATTAAGCTGAAAAGGCTTAAATTGGCTTTCGTTAATGCCAAAGCAAGAATTGCCCCAATGATTGAAAGCGGTATTGAGAACAATACTATGAATGGATAAAGATATGATTCATAAAGCGCAACCATGATCATGTAAACCAGAAATATCGATGCCAACAGTGCAAAACCAAGACTGCCGAAGGCCTCAGCCTGGTATTTCATATCACCTTCGTAGCTTATGGAAACTTGGGGCGGAAACGTTATACCGGCAATCTTTTCCTTTATCTCATCTCCAACGTCACCGGCTGCACGGCCAAATACCTGCCCTTCAATGGAGACTGCTGATACTCTGTCATACCGCTCAAGCCTTACGCTTCCGGTACCATAGCTGATCTGTGCAAATTGTTTAAGCTTGATCTGCCTTCCCGCCGGATTTATAAAAATAAGATCCGCAACATCGGAAACGCTTTGCCGGTTAAACGCATCATAAATTGTATTGATGTCATATTCGTACGCGCCGTCTTTGAATTTGGCGGAAGTGTTGCCGCTAAACGCGGTTTGCAGAACCGGGCCAACCATCGAAAGGGATAAGCCCAGATCTGCCATTTTCTCCTTGTCGATGTTTATAATAAGTTCTGACCCGGTCGATTCGAGCGAGGATTTTACATCATTGGTACCGCGAATCCCTTCAATTGTTTTTTTTACGATCACCGCATATTTCTCCAGCAGTTCCGGATCATCCGATTTGACCATCACCTGCAACGGTGCATCATCTGTTCCCCCCAGGAACGGATTAACAAGTGCCGTTGTAACTTTCACTCCGGTGATCTTTGAGAGAAGCTCATTTTTGATTTTGTATGAATATGCCTGTGATGAAATCTTCCGGTGTTCTTTGTCAACCAGTTTAACATCGATCTCTGCCTTATAAGCTCCGCCTGAAGTACCAAGCACTCCGCTTCCGGAAGAGCCAACGGTAGTAAAAACCCATTTAACTTCTGGCTTCCTAAACAACTCCTTTTCAATCTCAAGCACTTTTTGGTTCATTTCTTCAAGAGTTGCATCTTTGGGCAGTTCAAGTTGTATGATAAATTCGCTTGCATCACCCATCCCGGCGAACTCGGTTCCCACAAAGCCGGCAGGGATCAGAGCTACTGATCCGATTAGAAGTGCACCGGCAATCAGAAACATCACTGTTTTGTGACGGAAGGATAGAATCAACAGATGATGGATTATTGAACCGATAGTATTTATTTGCCGCTCGAACCAAATGATCAATCTTCCGGAAACGCTCTCTTTATTGGCATGGTCCAATTTTCCCAATCTGGAGGTAAGGAGGGGCACTACGGTAAATGCAACCAGCATACTCAGCAGAGTTGATATGACTACCACCATGGCGTACGGGGCCAGGAGTGGAGTTACCATTCCGGTTGAAAGAACAATCGGCAAGAATACTACCACGTCAACCAAGGTGATTGCTACGGCAGTGTAGCCAATTTCTGAGCGTCCGTCAATAGTGGCAGTCACTTTGTCTTTTCCCATCTCAAGGTGACGGTAAATGTTCTCCAGCACCACTATTGCATCATCAACCAAAATGCCGATAACAAGAGACATTGCCAATAACGTCATCATGTTTAGCGTGTAATGGAGAAGATACATGCCTAGAAACGATATTACCAGAGAAAGCGGTACTGCAAACATTACAATGAATGCATTGCGCAGGCTGTGCAAAAATGCCAGCATGACAAGTGCAACAAGAAATATTGCATACGTCAGATCAGTCATAACTGAACTGGCAGCCTTCTCCGTGAATTCTGCGTTATTCATCGGAATCGTAAACCGCAGATTAACGCTCTTGTTGTTTCCCTCCAGTTCTTTCAGTTTGTTTTGTATCAGATGGCTAACCTTCACTGTATTTGAACCGGCTTGCTTTTTTATGCTTATGCCAATTGAGTTTATGCCATTCACGCGGGCAAGTGTTTCGGGCTCTTTTTCCGTATCCAGAACTTCGGCAATATCCCTCAACTTGACGGGCGACCCACTTTGATCAACTGTGACTATTACATTTCTGATATCTTCGATATTTCTGAATTTTGCTGACAGCCTGATGACCAACTGATTTTGTTGACTCTTTAGTTTGCCGGTCGGAAAATCAAGGTTGGCTGACTGTATTGCTTGCAGCACTTGAAGTGCGGAAATATTGCGGGATTCAAGCTTTGCAGGGTTAAGATTTACCCGTATTTCCCGTTCAGTGCCGCCTATCAGTGCCACTTCAGCAACTCCCTCAACCCGCACCAGATCCGGTTGTATACGATGCTTTAACAGATCATAAAATTCGGTTGCATTCATAGAGGAAGTTACACCGATGTTCATAATGGGAAGTTCGTTTATTGCCAACTTGGTTATTGTCGGATCCAGTACTTCATCCGGTAACGAGCTTTTTATGGCGTTAACTTTTCTTTGCGCGTCCTGCAAAACAAGGTCAACGTTTGCTGACTGTTTCAGCGATACGAACAGGAATGAAATGCCTTCTTGCGAAAAAGAACGGATGTTGTCAACATTTTCAACAGTGGTTATAACATCCTCAATCTTTTTGGTAACGCTGTTCTCAACTTCGGAAGGGGAGGCACCGGGATATATGGCGGCAATTGTGAACATAGGCGATGAGAATTCCGGCATGAGTTCATAGTTGAGATTTTTATAACTGAAAACTCCTAGAAACACTAATATGGAAAAAAATACCACAACCAGAGTCGGGCGGCTGATAGACAATTTGGTAATATTCATTTGAACATCTTTTCTGTAAATATGGTTGTACATAACCCTTCATATGGGCCGGTATAGTGAATAGTGCTTTTCATTTGGATGACGGCAATAATTTGACCTTTGATCCATTCACCAGATTTATTTGTCCGGCAGTAACAACAATTTCACCGGACTGCAACCCGCTGACCACTCTAACGAAAGCATCATTCACTGATTCAGCCACTATCTCTCTCTCTGAAACCGAATTCCCGGTCACTACAAACACTTTGGGATTTTTCATGCTTCCGGTAACAGCCCTCCGCGGAATAAGTAAATTCTTCTGATTTTTTTTGCCGGGGAAAATTGCGGTTCCGAACATTCCCGGAAGTATCATATTTTGACCGCTGCCGCTGTTTGCAATTTCAATTTCAATATCATAACGTTTCGATTCATCGGTTGTGACGCCAATTGCGGTTACCTTCCCTTTATACGTAGTACCCTGAAGCGCATCAATAGTTATATCCAACGCGTCATGTACGGCTATTTCGGCGGCTTCCGCAACAGTCAGTTTGGCTATAAATTTTACTTTGTCAGTTTCGGCGATAGAAAAGGCGGCTTGTCCCGAGGTCAAATAGCTTCCCTTTTCGATGAAGCGCTTTGTTATTATTCCATTGAACGGTGCTCTGATATAGGTATTTTCATATTGCTTTTTAACTGAGATGAAGGTCGATTGAGCGTTCAGATACGTTAACCGGGCCGCTTCAAATTGTTGACTCGTGGCTGCATTGGTTTTGGACAATGTTTCAAACCGGTCCAAATCGCGTTTGGCTTTTTCCAGATTTGCTTTTTCATATTCGCATTGCGCTTTCAGGAGCTCATTCTGCACCTCTGCCAGCACCTGATTGACCTTTACCTTGTTGCCTAAGGAAGCTGAAACGGAAGTAACTTGTCCCTGAACTTCAGCTACTGCCGAAATTTCGCGTAATGGCGTAACGCTTCCATTCACCTTAAAGGAATTGTCGGTTCCTTTCATCGAAACTGTGTAAGTTTCTACGGGTATCACTGTGGCAAATTCGGCATTGGAGCTTATCTCGGACTCAAGGTCTCTTTTGTTTGAAGCAAGACGCAGGAGAATTGCAGCCACGATTACTAACGTTACTGCAATCGCAATAATTCTTGTTTTTGTTTTCATGATCATTTCAGTTTTTTTGATAAAATTGATTGTAAGGTTCCTGCGGACTTGAGCACATCCAGCTCTGAAACACGAAGCTGAAACAATACATTCATCCAGCTCAGGTGTGTATTGCTGAGACTGTTTTCGGAATCGAGCAGATCAGTAAGAGGGAGAATTCCGTTTTGATATTGCTGCAGTGAATGCCTGTATACATTTTCGGCTAAAACAATATTGGCTCTTTGCTGCTGTTCTGCTGACTCATTCGTTTGGTATTTTCTAATAGCGTTCTGATATTCTATCGAGAATTGGTCTTTGGAAAATTCATAGTTGTTCTCTATCTGAAGAATATCGATCTCTGCCTGGTCTCTTTGAGAACTCTTCAGAAAGCCGTCGAAAAGGGGAATGGATATTGAGGCTCCAACAATACCGACATCGAACCACTTTTTTTCTCCTGATTTCATAAAATCGAATTTTTCCCGCTGCGCCTGATAGTAGTATTGACCATATAGCGAAATTATAGGATAATAATAACGGCTTGCCATATCCCTGCTAATGACAGCAATTTCTTTGTTTTTCTGCAGCAGGGAAAGTTCATTACGAATAGCCGATTCGTTTGAGCCGTCGGGTTTATTGGAAAAATCCAAAAGCGGTAATCCAAGTGAATCCGTCAACCGGAGATCGAATTTCCCTTTCCCCAAAGTTTCTGTGGAATTAGGCGGCAAACCAATGGTGTGCCGTAGCAATGATAGTTGCTCTGAATAAAGGTTTTCCAGGTCGTTTATTTCTGTCAGAAGATTGCCGCGGTTAACCATTATTCGTTCCAGATCGACGTTCCGTACAAATCCTTCTCCAAGCAGTGATTTTGTTATTGCCAGCAGTGTATCAATCCGCTGCAGATTGCGATCATAGATAACTCTTTGGCCTTCTGTCACTTTTATTAAAAAATAAAGGCGGCTTATCTCATAAATGATGTCATTCTTTGCCGATTCCATTTGCAAACCGGAAATTTCATTTGCCTTATCAGCCAGTGCCAAAGCTGAATATACCGTTTGATCATAGAGTAATTGCGTGGCCCTTAAGCCTCCTGACGCATTATGCTGAACATACAGGCTGATGGGAATGGTGGTCCCGGGCTGACCAAATATTTCACCGGGAACCATTTGAACCGGGATCTTTAAATAATTGTCATAGGTGCCGTAGGCGTCTAATTTGGGAAGCAGGGGAGCAGTTGCTTCCCGTTTCCTGGATTCAGCTTTTCTGATATCCAATCGTGCATTTCTGACCGATTGGGATGATACTAAAGCCGTTGATAAACATTCCTTTAGCGATAGATTAGTTTCTGCAGACTGGGCATAGGCCTGGCTGCAAATCAAAAATAAGACGAAATAATGGAGCGCTGTGTTTTTCATTGTTTACAAAAACCGAACGTTCGGTTTATTTAGTGATAAAAAATAAACCGGATTTCTCCGGTTTCGTATAAAACCTGATCTGTTTACTTCCTGATCGTGTTGTAAAAAGCTTCCCAAAGAACGATCAGGTCATTTTTAATGATCGACAACGAAGCATTCAGAATAAGATTGAGAGCTATCCCGTCTCCGGTCGAAATAAATATTTGGGCTATCTGTTTGTCTGACAGTGTTGAACTGATCTCGCCGTTCTTCCGGGCATTTGCAACCACCTCTGCCCAGGTCAGTAATTCAGTTTTATTAATATTCATCATTTTTTCACGAAAATCGGGGAACAAATTGACCGCATCGAATATCATAAGGTAGAAGTTCGTAGATTGTGGCGTTGCATCAACGCCGAATTCCTCGTCCAATTTATTCATCTGGGTCTCAATAAACTTCAGATGGTCGTGAAAAAAATTGAACAGGTTGTTCTGATCATAATTCGAATAATCGTTTCCAAACAGCGCGTGGAAATTGTATTCGATCACTTCCAGAAACATCTGTTCTTTGCTCGGGAAATAATGATAAAATGCACCTTTTGACAAACCGGTATTCGCAACTATATCCTTCATCGTAACTTCCTTGAAGTTCTTTTGCAGGAAAAGTCGCAGGGCTACTTTGAGTATTTGTTCTTTTGTGTCTTTCATAAACCGACCGTTTGGTATGTAAATTTAGTAAAATTATAATAACAACGCAAGTAAAATGTAAAAATAACGTAAAATTGGAAATCAATGGTACATTATTGTTCAAAGTTTCAATAGATTCTGCGCTTGCTGGAATAGCATCAGAACTAATCCTATAGTGGACAGATCATTATAAAGCATTTGCGATCAGATTATATGTTTTACCTAAGCATTTATGCATCGTCAAATTCCCTCGGGGTGGGAGACATAGGTGCTGGCTTGACGATACTCGTGAAGAGTGTCATTCCCATAAGTTAATGACGTATAGACGTCTGCTCAATACAGCTGGCCATTCCCGTGAAAGGGGAAAATCCAGCTTCAAACATGACCGGTTTCCATTCCCTTAGCTTGATGGAGAATGCTTAATATGACTGTAGAATTACAATATTTCGCATTTTAGTGATCTTGGTCAATCGCTGTTCGCATGATCAATCTGTATGGGGCAAATGTGTCCTGAATTGAAGAACCTGACAGAGCCCTATTCCCTTCAGACTTAAACATTTCATAATTATTCAAGAAATTTAAAAACACGAAAAAGTGTTCATTTCGTACATAGTCTGCATTTTTGAGCTGTTTTCGCGGCTTTTCTATGATCGGTTCGCCAAAGTCACCATTCACATCGTTCATAGTCTGCGTTTTTGAGCTGTTTTCGCAATTTTTCTATGAACTCTTCGTCAAAGTCAACATATATATCGTTCATAGTCTGCGTTTTTAGACTGTTTTCTCAACTTTTACTCCATAGGGTTGTAGCAACCTGAATATTGCCATTGAAAATATAAGAACAATAACGTTCCATAAATCAATCGGCTACACCATCAATCACCCTTCGGCAATGTTATCAGCTTAACAAACACGATGAACGAATGCCATTCCCGCGAAAGCGATAGGAGTCAACATAAAACGATATTTTAACATAATGACAGGACCTTTTCACCTTCGAATTACCTAATCATACATTGTTTTGGCTGCTAATCATTATGCTATTCTATACCTCTGCCCGCTGAGTATACTTCGTGCGATGTCCCGGAGGTGGGCGTCGCATAATACATTAAGCGCGAAATTCCGACCAAAGATTTCCGTATACACGTTAACCCGCCCCAAACTCGTCGGGGTTTCAGGTCGGTAGCTTCATGTCTTTATATGGCCCTTTGCTGAATGCTATTGCTGCCAATTTTTAATCTGACGGATTTCGAAAAGCAGCAGTAACAACCATGTTATTCGCAATGCAAATGCGCGATGCCTCAAACCCGTCAGGGTTTGCACATTGGTAGCATTGATTTGAGACTATGATCCGCCAACCCCGTTCAGGGGTTGAATATGCGGTATACACACTTAAAAACATTGGGTTAATGAAATGAGGGGTACGGATCTATCCTCATACATAACTGTTAAGTTGACGCCTATGTGGATCCTACGCAGGGAATCTATCTGCTCCGAACTCCATCAGAAAATGAAATTGATCCCATTTTTACAGTTCATACCACAATACATGGATTTCCCATCGAGTAAAGAAGCCGGGCCCGCATTATTAATGCTTTGAAGTACCGCGGTGGCGGTATTTGGAGGTGCGGGATTTTTTAGACTACTATCATTTTAAGTTGATTTGAATAGAGGAATAATGTGAAGTATCCCAGGTTTCAGTTTTCAGCCTAACCAGTGCACCGATTTCAACAGGAGAGAGGGACCGTCCGTCAGGGTAAAGTGGACACCCGTTGAGTGCCTGACCTGATTTTCCCGGCGAAATTGCAGTTAAGATTCGTCCGAGCATCTCTATATGAAACATTTTCCACAATTGTTTTGTCTAATGGATAAATATTTCCTGAAAACTTATTAGTCACATTCATTATATTTAATTTACTGAATAGATTCAGTAAAGAGCATTTGTTCCCAGGCGCTTGGTCTCGAAAGCTTTTAAGCCTTTTTATAGATTTCCAGGCTCTTCTTCGCTCAATTGTATTACTACTGGTGAAATTAAAATTATGGTACATATGAGATCAATCATTATAACAATCGGTATTGGTTTATGCCTTTTGGGCAATGTTGCATTTGCTCAATTCGGCCAGAACAAAGTACAATACCATGATAACGAATGGTATTACGTTCAGACCAAACATTTCGATGTTTACTTCAATCAGGAAGGATCAAAAATTGCTGAATTTGCAGGCTCTGCCGCTGAAGAGGCTCTCGTGTCTATCCAGAAGAAAGTAAATTATGCCATTAACAACCGGATTTCGCTTATCCTCTATAATTCTCAGGCAGAATTCCAGGAAACCAACGTTACTGATGAATATCTCAGCGAGGGAATCGGTGGATTTACTGAGCTTTTTAAAAACCGCGTAGTGCTTCCCTTTACGGGTAATTATAAAATGTTCCGTCATGTCATTCATCACGAACTGGTTCACGCCGTTATGAATGATCTTTTCTACGGCGGATCATTCCAGAATGTGGTTCAGAACAATATTAACATACGCGTTCCCCTCTGGTTCAATGAAGGGCTCGCAGAATATCTTTCGCTGGGCTGGGATCCCAATACGGATATGTTCATTCGGGATGCTATCCATAACGACAATTTACCCGATATGAATGGACTGAATGGCTACCTTGCCTATCGTGGGGGCCAATCAATCTTTTTCTATATTGGTCAGAAATATGGCGAGGAAAAAATTGGAGAATTGGTCAACAAGATTAAAAGCAAAACGAACTTTGAAGACGGACTCGAGTCAACTCTGGGACTTAAAACTGAGGATTTCAACGAACGTTGGAAAAAATTTCTGAAGAAACGATACTGGCCGGATATTAATATTTTCCAGGACCCTGAAGAGTTCGCGAAGAAACTGACTGATCCGAAAAAGGAAGGTGGAAGCTATAACACAAGCCCGGCAATTTCTCCGTCAGGTACACAAATTGCTTTCATTTCCAATCGTGATTTCTTTTTTGATGTTTACATAATGAATGCCCAGGATGGAAAGATCATCAAAAAACTCATCAAGGGAAACCGTACAGTTGATTTCGAAGAACTGAATATTTTGACCCCCGGGTTAACCTGGTCACCCGATGGTTCCAAACTTGCCCTCGCCGCAAAAAGCGCCGGAAGCGATGTTATCTATATAATTGACGTGAAGTCCGAGGATATGGAGACCTTACCTTTCCGCTTCCCGGGCATTCAAACCGTGCACTGGTCACCTGATGGGACCAAACTGGCTTTCGCTGCACATACGCCATCGCAGTCTGATATCTATGTATATGACCTAAAAAGCGGCAAAATGGAAAACATCACCAATGATGTTTTCTCAGACTATGATCCGGCGTGGTCACCCGATGGCAAAGTTCTATTCTTCACCTCAGATCGGGCAGGGAGAACAGAGAGAAGTGATTCATCCTATGCCATGTATAAGCATGACTATTCACAAAGCGATGTTTATGCAGTTCGGTTGGAAGACCACAAAATTATGAGAATACTCAATACCAAAGTGGGAGATGAGTACTCTCCGGTTTGCAGTCCCGATGGCAGGCAATTGCTTCTTATATCGGATAAAAATGGAATTAATAATATCTATCGCATCAATCTGGGAGAGAAATTTTCGGAAAAATTTACCGTTGACTCTAACGTAACCCTAACCCCGGTTACGAATTCTCTTAATGGTATATATCAGCTGTCTATCTCAGCCGACGGGAAAAAATTGACTTTTTCCTCAATGTACAAATCAGCCTACAATATTTTTGTCATGACAAACCCCTTTGATGATAAAGCAGTCGTAAAAGATCTCCCGGCAACACTGTATGTTGCTGAACTTCTTGCTCCCAAAAAGGAATCTGTGCAGACGAAACTACAGGATACCACCGCTGCCAAAGATTCACTGGGCACTGAAAACACCTTCTTCACGGGTCAGTATGTTGATTCCACCAAAGCCAATTCTGCCGGAAGATCCAAAGGCGATTACAGTAATTTTGTTTTTGGCGAGTCGAACTATTATCAGGTTAACAAAGCAAAAGATACTACAAAATTTGCCCCGATTGATAACCTTGATCAGAACGGAAACTACCGTGTGAATAAATACAAGATCAGCTTCTCCCCGGATATCGTCTATGCAAATGCAGGGTTCAGCACCTTCTATGGTTTGATGGGAGCCACTGTTATTTCCTTTAGCGACGTTCTGGGAAACCACCGGCTGGTTGGACAAACAAGCCTGCAGATCGATTTGAAAAACAGCGATTATGGTCTTGCTTATTTTTACCTTCCCAAACGTGTCGATTTTGGTATTGAAGCATTTCACACCGCAAGGTTTCTCTATCTGAATTATCACAATAACGGCACCGCATACTTATTCCGGTTTAGAAACTACGGTGCAAGCATCTCTTTCAGTTATCCCTTTAACCGGTTCTACCGATTTGATTGGGGCATAAGCAATCTTAACATTTTGGCAGATAATCTGGATGATCCGGACAGCACACTCCAAAATATTTCTTACATTCTGCCCGTTTTTTCATTCGTGCATGATAATACTATATTCGGATACACTGCCCCTATTGAAGGCACCAGATATCGTTTTGATTTTTTGGCAAGCCCGATTTCGAAGGACAAAGAGAATCGCTTCATCTCAACAACGTTTGATTACCGGACCTATTTGCGGTTCTTTACCGATTATTCGTTCGCCTTCAGACTCTCTGGCGGAATGTCACGAGGTGGCGAAAATCGTCAGCGCTTTTTTATGGGAGGTATTGAAAACTGGATCAATCGCCGTTTCGCTTCGGAAAATCTGCCGCTTAATTCAACGTCTGACTTTGCCTTTCTCACGGCAACTTTGCCCATGCGCGGCTATGACTATGCTGAACAGGTAGGGACCACGTATGGATTGATGAATATGGAATTACGCTTTCCGCTTATCAGGTATCTGCTCACCGGCGGATTGCCGTTGTTCTTCCAGAATGTTTTGGGCACTGCATTTATTGACGCAGGTTCTGCTTGGGATAAAACCGGCAGCTTACAGTTTATACGGAATGATGCAACGCGGGGGACAGTTACCAATGATTTGCTATTGGGAACCGGTGTCGGCGCCAGACTCTATTTCCTGTATTTTCTGGCTCGATTTGACGTCGCCTGGGCCTATGACCTTCAGGCATTCTCAAGACCGGTATTCTATCTTTCGCTGGGAACAGATTTTTAACCAATTTCGGTACAAGTACATATTCAGTCGCAGAAAAAGTCCTAAATTATTACAGTATAGAGCTTTTTTTCACAACATTCTACATTTGCTGTCGGAAATACTTGATAGTGCCAACATCTGCTTCATGCCCTGAAAGGGCATACCCTTGAATAACCGTAGGTGTCCAACCCACGGAGGTTGTATGGTGGTATAGCGCCGTCCCCGAAGGGGGCGAATACCCATATTTCAGTTGATGTGAAATAGTCGAAATACTTCCATCATGAGCTTTATATAGTAGGGCATTCGTAACTCTGCCACGAAAATTGTACTTGCGCCCCAATTCCAAACCGTTTATCCAGTCTATTTGCCAATCATCATTATTTTTTATACTGATGATTGGACAAATCGTAATTTACTTGGCTATTTAAAAATATCACATACTTACTCAATAATTTAAGGTTACTGAAACCATGAAGAGAAGGTTCTTTCTACCCATTCTGGCATATGCTTTGTTCTGGGTCGCATTTCAGGGATGCTCAACCTCGGAAAAAGCAACAACATCCACCTCATGGATTAAACTTGATACTGTAAAAGCAGGGAAGTTTGATACCGGGAAAATGTGGACATTCGACTATCTCCCCAAAGACTATTTTAAACAAGAGTATAATTTTGCTCCAAGCGATGCATGGTTCGACAACGTGCGCAAATCAGCATTGCGTTTTGCAACCTATTGCTCAGCATCGTTTGTTTCCGGTGACGGTCTTATCATGACCAATCACCACTGTGCACGCGAAAGTGTTACGGAAGTGCAAAAAGAGGGTGAAGACCTTCATGAAAACGGTTTCATGGCACTCACACAGGACGAAGAACGCAAAGTTCCAGGACTCTTTGTTGATCAACTCGTTCTTATAAAAGACGTAACCGATCAAATGCAGCAGGCAATTGACCAGGGAAAGACCGATGCGGAAAAAGCAAAGAACCGTGAAGAAAAGAAAGCTGAACTGGAGAAAAAATATAAATCTGAAACTGGTCTCGAAACCTCCGTTGTCACTCTTTTTAATGGTGGGAAATACTCACTCTATGGGTACAAAAGATATAATGATATACGGATAGTTTTTGCCCCGGAAACCCAAATGGGCTTCTTCGGTGGTGATCCTGATAACTTTACCTATCCACGATATGACTTGGACTGCTCCTTTTTCCGGGCATATGATGAAAACGGTAAACCTTTAAAGACTGAAAACTACTATAAATGGAGTGTCTCGGGCGCAGGTGAGGGAGAACCTATTTTTGTCGTCGGTAACCCGGGACGGACAAACAGACTTTGGACAGTTTCGCAGCTTGAATATGCGAAAGATATCTCCTATCCTATCACTTTGTTGTATCTGAACGGAATGGTTGATATGTATACGCAATTGGTAGCCGAAGCTTCCCCTGAGAAAAAAGCTCAGGTTGAAGATCAACTTTTTGGAATGTCAAATTCACAGAAAGTCTATAAAGGCATCTTAGGCGGTCTTCGCGATGAAGTTTTAATGCAAAAAAAACGTGATTTCGAAGCAACCTTTAAAAAGTCAATACAAGACAATCCTAAGACCAGTGCCATCTACGGCGATCTTTGGGACAGGATCGAACAAAACCGTCTTGATATGCGGAAAATTGCCTTGCAGAATGCCGCATTCAATCTCCAGCGATTTAAACCCTCGCAATATTTTGAGATTGCCAAAAGTCTGGTAAATTATGCGCATCAGAAGAAGCTTGATCCCAAGGCTTCTGCCGATAAAGTATTCCCTGAGAAGTTTGACGCAAATTTGGCAAACAAAACTCTTTCCATAAATCTTGATATGTTAACCTTCATGCTTGGTCAGGATCATCAACTGGTAAAGAGTTTCACCGCCGGGAAAGCCGGAAAAGAAGCTGCTCCTGAGTTGATTAACAGTTCAGAAATTACTTCAAAAGAAAAAGTTGAAAAATTGATTGCAAAAGGTCCGGATGCAATTCTTGCCAGCAAAGATCCCTTTATCTCCTATGCTCTCCTTACCCAGGAACGTGCAAAGGAACTTGCTGACCAGATGAAAGCTTATGCAGACAAAGATGCTGATCTTTCACAACAATTGGGCAGAGCAATTTTCGAAGTTTATGGAACAAGCATTCCGCCTGATGCAACTTTCACTCTGCGTATTGCCGATGGTGTGGTTAAAGGTTATGAATATAATGGAACAACGGCTCCTACATTCACTACGTTCTACGGACTGTATGACCGCTATTATTCCAATGGTCAAAAATTCCCCTGGAGCCTCCCGAAACGTTGGCAAAATCCTCCGGCCGAATTTGATTTGAAGACACCGATGAATTTTATTTCCAGTGCTGATATCATTGGCGGAAACTCCGGCAGTCCTATCATCAACAAAAACGCTGAAGTTGTTGGTCTTGCTTTTGACGGAAACATCGAAAGCCTGCCTGGCCAGTTTATCTTCACTACAGAAGCCAACAGAACCGTTGGTGTTCATTCCGCCGGAATGCTTGAAGCAATTCAGGATCTGTTCAAGGACAAGAGATTGAGCGAAGAGTTGAAAACCGGGCATATTGTTGCCGGCGTCCCGGCTCCCGCTGCACCAACAATGGCAGCTCCTCAGGATGCTGAAAAGAAAGCAGAAACCAAAGGCGAATAATATTCCTCTTTGAATGTTCATAATTAACGGGGCTTTTCCACTGGAACAGCCCCGTTTTTTATATATGGGTCATCCGCATTTCTTTTGATTCAAAAGCCGGAGCGAGGTATCTTTGGGTAATTAATATTTATCGGTTTCCAACGGATTGCGTAAAAATAATAACATAACCACTCTGATACTGCTTCTGCTGCTGTATGGTTCAATGAGTTGCGCTCAATCGAATCTGGTTACGGAAGTACGAAGAGATACGTTCCGTATCGACTTGCGCAATTCATATCCGCTTTCGGGGTTCTCGCTTGTTCCCGGAAGCGAAATCCTGAAACTCCGCGGAAACATTCTTTCCAAATCGGATTACCGCATCGATACACAGTCACTTTTGGTTTTCCTGGGTGATTCGTTATCCTACTCCCTTTTCGATACATTGTTTGTGTCTTATCAGTCCTTAAAACTTGACCTGAAAAAGGAATACCAGTTGAGGAAACTGGTCAGGAACAATGATCCGCTCTTGAGGGATTCTCTCTCGATGGTGAGCAAACAATTGGTTAATCTCAGTTCTGAGAGTATATTCGGTCGTGGTATAGAAAAGAGCGGTTCACTGATCCGCGGTTTCACCGTGGGAACTAATAAAGATCTGACCCTGCAAAGCGGATTCCGGCTTCAACTATCAGGAAAACTCTCTGATGATATTGACCTCGTAGCTGCTTTGACTGATGAGAGTACTCCTATCCAACCTGAAGGCAACACTGAGAGACTGGATGAACTGGATAAAATTTTTATTCAGGTGAAACATAAAAATGCGGAACTGACTTTTGGTGACTTTGAACTCAAAAAAAATAATGGGGAATTTGGAACGGTCAACAGGAAACTCCAGGGCATTTATTCTGAATTCAGATATAAGGAAAACTCCGGATTCTTTGCCTTCGCAACTGCAAAAGGCAAGTTCCAGACAAACTCATTCACCGGCATTGATGGTGTTCAGGGCCCTTATCAGCTTACCGGTGCAACGGGTAGCAAGGACATCATTGTTATTGCCGGAACAGAACGGGTATATCTGAATGGAGTGGTGCTGAAACGTGGAGAACAAAACGATTATACAGTCGACTATGCCAATGCCCAGGTGACCTTCACCCCTGCCAGATTAATGACAACTGCCAGCAGATTAACTGTCGAATTTGAGTACACTGAGCGACTCTACTCGCGCACTTTTTTGGGTGTTGGAGGCAAAACTAAACTTCTGAATGGAAAAGCTTCAATCGGGTTAGAATACTATAGGGAAGGTGACAATCAGGATGCACCCATCGATATTACACTCTCGGATAGCGATAAAACTGTGTTGCGAAATGCCGGAAGTGATCCCCTAAAAGCCGTAAAGTCGGGAATTATCGTTGCACCGCTGGATTCCCTGGGTAACAGAACAGGTGTCTACGAACGGATTGATACGCTGATCAACGGAGCATCAGTTACGTTCTATCGCTACAACCCGGGGACCATAAATGCGCTTTACCAGATAACCTTTTCCTACGTTGGGAACTTCCAGGGTACTTATAATCGCCAGGGGCCCGGGTGGTTTGTCTATGTCGGTCATAACCAGGGGAACTATGATCCAATAGTGTTTTTGCCTTTGCCGCAATTGAAGCAATTCTATAACCTGGTGCTTGCTTTCGCCGATACCCAGAGCGTTTCATTCCAGATAAACGCAGGCGCCAGCACGTTTGACAAGAACAGATTTTCTTCACTTGATGATGACGCCGACAACGGCTACGCATATAGCATTACTATGCAAACAAAAGCCTTTCGCCTTCCGTTTGGCGACGGGAAAAGTGGACTGCTAAAGTTCAGTGGGAAGGAGCGTTACATTGACAGAAGGTTCAATTCTCTGGAACGCATTGGAGATGTGGAATTCTCAAGACTGTATAATGCACCAACAAGCACCGACATAGTGAATGAACGGCTGCAGGAAGCCGGTCTCACATATGATCTTGGTAAACTGGTTTCAACAAGTTTCAGTTATGGTTTGCTGGATCAGGAAGGGCTGCTGAAATCAAAAAGGATTAAGAACCTTCTGTCAATCAATCCCTACAAGCTTTTAAACATTTCGTATGACTTTGATTTTGTTAACACAAAAGCTTCCACTGGCAGCACCGGCGCCCTTGGAACCAACTGGACCAGGTTTTCTGCAAGAACAATTTACGATGAAACTTACATTAAGCCATCAATTGGGCTCATGTTTGAGAACAAGCTTGAAAAACCCGGGGCACACGATTCCCTTACGGCAAATTCGCTAAAATATGTGGAGGTGACTCCGGGTGTTGTTCTTGTTCCCTTTGCTTCCACAAGCATTGCTTTGGGGTATATTTTCCGAAATGATTATTCACCTTTAGCTGGTGAGCTTTTACGTGAATCAAATTCACAGGGGTATAGTATTGATGCAGATATCAAATCAGCATCCGTGTTTCAATCATCATTCAAGCTCACATCGCGGAAAATGAATTTTACTGAAGTTTTTAAAAAATCCGGGTCCCTTAATTCAGATGTGCTGCTCGTTAAATCGCAGGTACGCTATAATCCATTCCGGCAGCTAAGCTCGGAATTCTACTATGAAGCTTCTTCGCAAAAATCTGCGTTGTTGCAAAGAGTTTTCATACAGGTAACCAAAGGGACGGGAACATACCGGTACGTTGGTGATCTGAACAATAACGGCGTAAAAGATGAAAGCGAATTTGAACCTACGACGTTTGATGGGGAGTATGTTTTGGTTACCATTCCATCCGATCAGCTTTATCCAGTCATCGATTTGAAAACAAGCGTACGTTTTAGATGGAATGTCCAACAGGTATTGCCGGAAGCAGGTTTTTTCCGATCGGTGGCTGACGCACTAAGCTTTGAAAGTTATGCAAGGGTTGAAGAGAACAGCAAAGATCAGGAAACAAATAACATTTACTTACTACGCCTTTCAAAGTTCCTGAATTTGCAGAATACCATTCGCGGTTCTCAGAGTTTACAGCAGTCCATCTATCTTTTTGAAAACAGGAACGATTTTTCTCTGCGCTTTCAATACACACAAAATAAAAACCTGAGTTCTTATGGCTCCGGCATCGAAAGCGGATTTAAGAAGGAACAAAGCATCAGGATTAAGTTCCAGATGGTTCAGGAAATTGGCAACCAGACCGATCTGGTTAGAACCATAGATAATCTGCTGGCACCGGCTAACAAGATCAGGAACAGGCAGCTTAACAAAGACGGTGTGACCAGCGACTTTTCCTATCGCCCCGTTCAATGGATAGAGGCGGGATTTGTTTTAGCCGTGTCCAGAGTGACCGATTATTTTCCGGTCAAGCCCACGGTTCTTGATGCTAACTCACAGATATTCCGTCTCAATTTCACATTTGGAGGCTATGGCAGGCTCCGGTTCGAAATTGAGCGGAATGAACTAATTGCGAACAGCACTGAGAATTATTTACCGTATGAAATGACTAACGGTAATGCTGTCGGGAAAAACTATTATATTCGTTCAAACTTTGACTACCGTATTTCAACAAACCTTCAGGCCACGGCAAATTATGATGGCAGGGCCCAGGCCGGTGCGCCTATCATTCACACTGCCCGCGCCGAAGTTCGCGCGTTTTTTTAAGAAAAGGATACTATGATGAAAGTTGAGTCACAAATTATTGAGCTGCATGTGTTCAGAGTCTGTAAAAGCGATCCGGGTGATATTGAGTTCCTGCTTTTAAAACGGGCTCCGGAAGAGATATATCCAAAGCTTTGGCAGATGGTGAGCGGCCGGGTGGAGGAGAATGAATCTGCCCACCTGGCGGCCCGGCGTGAATTGCTTGAGGAAACCGGATTGCAGCCGAAGAAACTTTGGGTAGCGCCAATTGTGAATTCATTTTACAATCCTGAAACTGACACCGTCAATATAATACCGGTGTTTGCAGCACAGGTCGAGCGCAATGCCGGTGTAGTGCTTTCGGAAGAGCACACCCAGTTCCGCTGGGCCGGAAAACGACAGGCCAAGTCATACCTGGCATGGCAAGGCCAACGCAATGCTGTGGACATCATTCACGAATATTTTTCCAGGAAGAAAAAAATTTTAAAATTTGTGGAAATAGATTTGTAATCCAAATAGTGCCGACAACAAGTGATAAAACGCCATTCTTCCCATTGGGCGATAATACAAAGTGCTTTCGATTATGACAACCAAATCATCGATGATAATAGTAATCACTTTCTGAATGAGTTGCAACTTCATTCGGAGTTTCTTTAAAATGCAGAATTGTATAATAAATTGAGGAGCTTTTAAAATTTGGAGGCTCCTGCATTGGTACACTGACTGCAATGTCTGCATATTTCATGCAGTGCATTAGAATCGGCGAATGATTTTCTAAGCATTTCAATTTGTTTGTGATTCCTTAGATTTTGGCTCCGATAACAACTCGCATTTCCCAACGTTTCCATTCCATGGTCTTCACCATAGTCGCAAGGTGCCAATTCACCTTTTGCATTTATATGAGCTGATGTCCAAATGTGAAAACAGCCCCTTGCCTTTCTGTCGCTTTCTGAGCCAGTGAATCGAAGGCCTTCCCAACCCTGAGGGCTGCTTCCCTGTATGACGGTAAAACGCCATACTTTTAGTTCTTGGGCAATGGCGGCAATGGCCTCTCTTTCATCAGCATTATCATCGAAATCAATAAATTGCATTTCCACTTTCAGTCTGGTATTGCTGGTGCTTTTTTTCAGGATCATCAGACGCTTGAGGTTGTTAAGCACCAAAACAAGGTTTCCGCCCTTTCTATAGTTTGAATATCTCTCTTGGGTGGAACCGTCAATTGCAACAATCAGGTGTTCCAAGCCGGAGCCTAGAAGTTCAAGCAATCTATGGTCACTGAGACGCAATGAAAAGTTGCTGCTAATGCATGTTGCAACATTATTATCTTCTGCATGTTTTATCATTTTACAAATTTCTTTGTTCAGTAACGGTTCACCCTCATCATAGAGATTAATTTTAAAAAGATAGGGAAGAAAATCCTTGACAGAGCTCGTAAAAAGTTGCATATCCATACACTCGGAATGCTCATCTGGGTTGTTTGTCCTTTTGGAGAGTGGACAGCCAGGACATTGCAGATTACAATATGGGCAAGCTTCGATACGCAAATAAAGTGGATGGGATTTTACTGTTGCCAGCTTCATTCGCATTTCAGCTAAACAGCGCAACAGATTATATAGTTTCCTCGGCGTGCAGTGAGGTAGACAGAAAACAGTATGCCTTCGTATAGCCCAAAAAAAAGCTGATATTTTTTTATAGTCACCTGAATACATGGTTTTCATAAGGATCCCGGTTTATTGTTTTAGATATTCTGTAATTAGATCACAGTACTTTAAATAATAATCACTCATGAAAAATTGGGTAATGGATTCAGCGAAAGCAGAACGGTTGTTACCCATGAACGGTAAAACTTCTCTTCTACCTGGTCTCGAAATTCGATACTTGTTGAAACAAATCTTCCTTAAGACTGTTTGGATTCTTAGTATGCCTCAAGACGCCTTTGGTACGAATAATATCTATATGGCAACACAATTGAAATCCCCTGGCAGGAAGTTTTGTATAGGGGCTTTTCCTGTTTGCCGCAGCACGGGAAGATTTTTGACCTAAGTTCAAATATGGGATAAAACATCCCAAAGGTATTTTGCCAGTAACTAAACAGCTAAAGCCGAGTAGAGGAAATATAGGGATGAATAATGTGTACGAGAAAAAATCGCTTCCCCAAATTTTCCTTGGAAGAATGCTCAAGAATAATTACCCTGTGAAGATATCGATTCGGGATCAATTAATTTTCACAATGCAAATATAATGAAGTTTGAATTGATTGAAATGTCGGTTATCACAATTAAGATTTGGAGGGCATCGTTGCAGGAAACATGGCATCCAGAGTGAGCACTGTCACAGCATCTATTCTGGAGAGTGTTGGAGAAAGAGCTCTTCAACTGCTTTCGAACATATATTTTTAATTCTTCTCCGATTATTTTGATTATTTAGGTATTTTTCAATTATCATTAATATTATTTTAGGTGCATCGTGGGCTTATTAGTAGTTGGTTCTCTCGGTCTTGATACAGTTATCACCCCATTCGACAAACTGGAAAATGCGCTTGGCGGTTCAGCAACCTATATTTCATTGGCAGCAAGCTATTTCGCTGCGCCGGTGCATATGGTCGGCGTTGTGGGATCAGATTTCCCCAAAGAATATATCGATCTTTTTGAGCAGCATAACATCAACCTTGAAGGGCTGCAAATTGTTGAGGGCGGGAAAACCTTCCGCTGGACTGGCAAGTATCATTATGACCTTAATACCAGAGATACGCTTGTAACCGAATTGAACGTGTTTGAAAAATTCGATCCCATTATTCCGGAGGAATTGCGTAAGGTCAAATATGTGGTTCTTGGAAACATCGATCCCGTTCTGCAATTAAAAGTGCTTGACCAATTGGATAGCCCGCGCTTTGTTGTCTGCGACACCATGAATTATTGGATTGAAGGCAGATTGAATGAACTGATGCAATTGATCCCCCGGGTGAATGTTCTCATCATAAACGATTCCGAAGCACGCCTGCTCGCAAATGAGCCTAATCTCATTAAGGCCGCTAAGATCATACGGGCGATGGGACTTGAGACTCTTATTATCAAAAAAGGTGAGCATGGGGCACTCTTGTTTACCGAGCAAACCATTTTTTCGGCTCCCGCATACCCACTCGAAATGATCTTTGATCCAACCGGAGCTGGTGACACCTTTGCCGGCGGATTTGTTGGCTATCTGGAAAAAACTGAAGACCTGAGCCCGGAAAACATCCGGCGTGCAGTGGTTTATGGTTCCACTATGGCATCTTTCTGCGTGGAACAATTCTCCACCAAGGCTTTGGAAGATCTGTCACCTTTACGGATACACGACCGTTTCAGGGATTTTATGACCATTTCCCGTTTTGATGATGGAGAATAACAACAGCCATTGTGTGAATTCAAAATCGTGACTGCATATTTTAACTTACAATTTGAGAACGGGCTTCTGCATTTCATCAATCAGGTGAAACTTCCTGGCTGTGTTGAGTATGTGCAAACAGATAGCTTTGACAGGATTGCAGAAGCCATTGAACGATTGGAGATCCGTGGTGCTCCGGCAATAGGAATTGCTGCGGCCTATGGTATTGCACTATCCCAAAAAAATGGAATATCTGGTGAACGATTTGCAGCGGCTTTCGGAAGACTTGCACGGACCCGGCCCACGGCAGTGAACCTCTTTTGGGCATTGCAGCGAATGCGAAATTTCTATAACGATCATTCTGCAGGTATTACCTTTGAACTGCTACTTGCGGAAGCAGTGGCAATACATACGGAGGATATACACCATTGTGAGGCTATGGGGATTAACGGCTTACCCATCTTTACTAAAGTGTCAAATGTAATCACTCATTGTAATACGGGGAAGCTGGCAGTAGGAGGGGAGGGTACAGCGTTTAATGTTATCAGAACCGGCTGGCTCAATAAAATGGTTGCTCACGTGTATGCCGATGAGACCCGCCCCCTGTTGCAGGGCGCAAGGCTAACTGCCTTTGAACTGAGTATGAATAATATTCCGTATTCCTTGATTTCTGACTCTACCGCAGGATTCCTCATGAAGCAGGGGAAAGTTGATCTTGCCATTACCGGCGCAGATCGAATTGCAGGCAATGGGGATTCTGCAAATAAAATTGGGACCTATGGACTTGCCGCACTCTGTAAATTTCATAACATCCCATTTTATATTGCGGCCCCCTCTTCAACAATTGACCGCAGTATTGCTTCAGGGGATGAAATACCTATCGAAATAAGAAGCGAAGATGAGTTACTTTGCCTTAATTCGCAGCGCATTGCCCCGGAGAATGCGAGAGCATATACACCTGCTTTTGACGTTGTTCCCGCCGGTTTGATTTCCGGAATTATTACAGAAGAAAAACTGCATCTTCCTCCCTATAATTTTGTATGAGCTCGATACTAACCACCGAAGCAATTGTCCTCTCAGCTTTGGATTACAGCGACAGCAGTAAGATTGTTAACCTGCTGACCCGGGAAGCCGGCCGCATTTCGGTAATAGCTAAAGGAGCCCGGCAAAAAAAATCCAAACTGGGCGCAGTTCTAAATCCTCCCAACATTATCCAGGCAGTCATTTATGTAAAACCTAACCGCGATATGCAAATTCTTTCCACTGCGGATCTGTTGGTGCACCACGCCGGGATAGAGAAAGACTACGACACGATAAAATACGCATGGGCTGTTTTGGAGCTGGTCAATGTGACGCTTCATGAACATGAACACGAGGAAAAAATATTCAGGGCCGTTGAGAGGATATTACAACGCATAGACAGTAAGATAGAAGACCCCTTTATTTCCTTCCTCCGGTTCTTCTTTTTTCTCTTCGGCGAATTGGGGTATGAAATTGACCCCCTGACCTGCAGCTCCTGCCAAAAGGCTGTCCAACCGGAAGAATCCGTTTTCACTACTGTAAAAGGCATGCTTTGCATTTCCTGTGCAGAAAGTACTCTCGAAAAGACCTATTTATCCAAGGAACTTTTTTTCACTTTTCAATGTCTAAAGAATGGAAAAGAGGTAATTTATACTGATGAACTGCATCTCAAAAAAATATACCGGATGCTTGAAAACTATGCCACAATGCATATAAGTTCATTTCGACCTCTGAACTCATTGAAATTGTAAAAACAAATAAATAATAGTAAAAAATAAGAGAGAACAGTATGAACAAAAGGAAAATTGCAGGATTACTTGTTTTGGTATTTTCAGGCGTCATGCTTGGCGCCGCACTCCTCACCGGATATGCGCTTGTTAAACCGGGATCTAACGATGTAACATTAGGGGCCAAACGGCCGCCCGTTACCTTAAATGCCGACGCAAGTGCATTCAGCCAGGCATTCATTGAGGTTGCCGAAAAAGTGACCCCATCCATTGTCCAGATAACTGTGGTTGCTGAATCCGAAAACAACCCCCATCAGAATTTCTTCTTCCCCTTCAAAGATTTTGATATACCAAAAGAACAATTGGGTTCAGGCAGCGGTATTATAATCAGTGAAGACGGCTATATCCTTACAAATAATCACGTTGTGGAAAATGCAAAATCTGTCAACGTTCTTTTGTCCGATAAAAGAAAATTTGATGCTAAGATCATTGGCCGGGACAAACTCACCGACCTTGCCGTAATAAAGATCGGCGCAACTGCGCTCCCGGCTGCTTACCTGGGAAATTCAGATAATCTGAAGGTGGGGCAGTGGGTCATGGCAATAGGAAACCCGCTTTCTCTTACAAGTACAGTCACTGCCGGTATCATCAGTGCCCTTAACCGGGGACAGCTTAACCTGATTAAAGACAGTTATGGCGTGGAGAACTTCATTCAGACCGATGCGGTAATTAATCCGGGTAATAGCGGTGGCGCTTTGGTTGATCTTTCTGGTGCGGTGATTGGTATCAACACGGCTATTGCCTCTGGCACTGGGACCTATGTTGGGTATGGATTTGCCATTCCGGTTAATCTTGTTAAATCAGTTGCCAAGGATCTTATTGAGCATGGCAAGGTGAGCCGCGGATATATTGGAGTTCAGATCCGTGAAGTGGATGGCGCCCTTGCAAAATCCATCGGATTGAATAAAGTTAAGGGTGTTATTATTGAGAAGATCGTGGAAGGCGGCGCGGCGTCAAAAGCGGATGTCAAACGCGGAGATGTTATTCTCAAGGTTGACAATGTCGAAGTATCTCAGCCTAATCAATTGCAGAGCTACGTTGCCGGAAAATCTGCCGGGACAGATGTAACGCTGTTGATCTTCCGTGATGGGCAGGAAATCGAACGTAAAGTCAATTTGAAGGCAAAAGATGAAACTGTGGTAGCGGATGCTGGCACCGATTCGGACGACTCCGAAGTTAAAGATGATTCAAAATCCTCAATCACTTTTGAAAAGCTTGGACTGACCATAAAAAACTTGACCGAGAAGGATAAAGCCAATCTTAATGTTTCCAACGGTGTTTTGATAGCAAAAACCGCACTGTATGGCCGTGCTCAACAGGAAGGCTTGTCTGACGGTCTGGTTATCACCGCCGCTGACAAGAAGAAAATTGATTCCGTGACGCAACTGGAGAAGATCATTCAAGGTAAAAAAGGCGCTGCTGTGCTCCTTGAAGTGACCGATTCCAAAGGAAATGCACGTTATGTAGGTCTTGAAATTCCGGAATAACCTGAAAAGAAATTCCTTTACTTAGGGAACTCATCCTTTCCAACCTCTCCCATATGGAAGGGGAGAAGGGATGAGTTTTTTTTAATGACCTAACAAATTCCTTTTTTCGGAGCACGGTGATTCGTTTTCCCTTTGTTTTACAACATCTTTACAATACAGCGTGCTCCCAATATTTTTTCAGGGTAGCTCAAATACTTCGTGCTCCCAATTTTGAGGAATCCATTACAGATGCAATCTTTAGTTTTTTCGGAGCACGCAGTAAAAAACAGCATCCTCCCTGGCCGCATACGGTACAAAACCATTCTTTTTAAGCACTTTAATGGACTTCAAATTCTCAACAGATGTTTCAGCAACTATTGACTCTACATTCGCCTCAGAAAATGCAAAATCGACCAGAACTTCAGTCATCTCAGTTGCAAAGCCCTTGCCTTGGAATTCGGGCAGCACTGAATAACCAATTTCGACTTCACCTTTGTCGTTCGGGGCACCTTTGAATCCGGCTGACCCTACTAGTGTTCTCTCCGACAAATCCTTATCCGTCAGTAATACGTACCAGGCATACCATTCACCATGCGCAGGAAATCTCTCCAATTGCTCAATAAACCAAGGAAAAGCATCTCGCATGGTTTCTGGTGGCCACGATTCAGGGATTTTGGCATTGAGTAAATTTTGAAGCTTATCTTTATCTCCATTGTCGGCGCGAAGCATCTCTAAGGTAGCAGGCAGCAGAAGGAGTCTTGCTGTTTTGAGCATAAAATAGATTTCCCAAAATGTTGTATTGTGATATGGTAATTTACTAATGATTGCTTTACGACAGCGCCATCCAGGTCATTTTTTTGTTAACCTGGGACGAAAACCTGTTTCGTCATTTTTCTGGTATAAATACCCTTGCGAAAAATAAAGCTTGACATCGGTATGCTGGTTTTTGTATATTTCGGTAGTTAACGAAATGAAATTATGAATACGCAATCAACAGCTCTCTTTAAAGCCCTTTCTGATCCCAATCGCCTGCGCATACTCAAGGCGCTGCAAACGCGTGTCCTTTGTGTTTGCGAGATCAGGGAATTGCTTCAATTGGCAAATTCCACAGTTTCCCAGCATTTGAGTGTTTTGCGGGATGCAGGATTCATAATTGAGGAAAAGGATGGAAAGTGGGTTAATTATATGATCAACCCAAAGCCCTCGGACCCCCGTATCGCCTCCATTCTCTTGTCGCTTGACTTTTGGATTAATGACGAAAATACCATTATTACAGATAAAAAAAAGGTGTCGTTACTGGACCGTATAAGGATCTGCTGCTAAAATTTTTTATACAACATTTCGTTAAAATACGAAATGAAAATACAAGTTATGTGCTGGGGCAAATGCCCCGATGAATATATACATTATTAACAATTGCAATGGAAAGGTGCTCAACATGTCAACAGAGAAAGCAACAGAAGAAACGCAGAAGAGAAAACCGGTAGTGATCACAGCGTCTGGCTCCGGATGCTGCGGCGGAGGCAATCGGGAAAAAATTGACAGCAAAGCAACCGGGGAAGAAATCAAGGAGATAGTAAAGGAAAAATATGGAGCAATTGCATCGCAGGCTAAATCAGGCGGATGTTGCGGTACTTCCAAAATCGTTGGTTATACCGTGATGCAGGATGAGTATACCAACATGGATGGATATGTAGCCGATGCTGACCTTGGACTGGGCTGTGGGCTGCCAACAGAATACGCCGCAATCAAACCTGGGGATACAGTTCTGGATTTAGGCTCGGGAGCCGGGAATGATGTGTTTGTTGCACGCGCTATCACCGGTGAAACGGGAAGAGTGATCGGTATGGATTTTACTCCGGAAATGATCGAAAAAGCAAATCGTAACAAGGCAAAGCTGGGATATACCAACGTTGAGTTTCATTTGGGAGAAATTGAAGCGATGCCGCTTCAGGATGAAACTGCTGATGTTATTGTCAGCAATTGTGTCCTAAATCTCGTGCCGAACAAAGAAAAGGCATTTGCTGAGATATACCGGGTTACCAGGAATGGCGGGCATTTCTGCGTTTCAGATATCGTGATAAAAGGAGACTTACCCGAAAAGTTAAAAACATCGGCAGCAATGTATGCCGGTTGTGTTGCCGGAGCAATTCAGCAGGATGAATACCTCTCGATCATCAGGAATGCCGGTTTCGAAAATGTTGAAATTAAAAAGACAAAAACCATCGATCTGCCGGATGAAGTACTGAAGGAATACCTGTCAGAAGAGACCATTGCAACATACCGAACCAGCGGCATCGGAATATTCAGTATTACTGTAGTTGGATATAAAAACCGTTGATTGAAACCGCTTTAAATAGCGAAACTAATCACTGCGCGTTCAGATACAGCAGCACGACTGTTGACGATCATGAACGCGGTTCAATCATCAAGTTGATATGGCTCTCTAATGGTCAGAGAGTTACATCTACTCTTTCTTGCGATGCACCGGCGTTTTTCAATTGTTTGGAAACGCCGGCGATTATTTCTTCTTTAAGTTTTGCGAGCACGGGCTTCATAATATTGTGCCTATGGGTCACCAGGCTTATTTCCCGAACCGGCACAGGCGCTTTAAAGTGCATTAAGTGCTTTTTACGTGCCGGACTCAGGTACAGAACTGCCAATTCCGGCAGTATAGTGACTCCGCCATTCATTTCAACAATTCTTATAAGCGACTCCACGCTTCCGGCTGCATATTCCAGATTTACTTTGCCTATGGTTTTATTCCGAAGATCGCATAAGTTGAGAACCTGTGTTTTCAGGCAGTGTCCATCCTCAAGCAGCCATAGTCTGTTGGGATCGATTTCCGTAGCAGAAGGACGGTAGTTTGCGTTTTTGCTTTTAGGTGCATAGTCATATACCATCAACTCTTCATAGAACAGCACATCTTCTTTGATGCCGTCCTCATGTAGCGGTGTGGCCAATATGCCAACATCAAGCAAATTACGTCGCAAATGCTCACATATTTGATTAGTATTAAGTTCCGTGATCTTTAGTTTCAAACCCGGATATTTTTTCATAAATGCCGGGAGAAAAAAAGGCAGCAGGTAGGGGGCCAGTGTCTGAATGATCCCGACCTTGAGCTCCCCCTGAATTATTTTTTGTGTGTCGCCGGCGATTTCGGTTAACAGTTCAAATTCCTTAAGCACGCTCTTGGCTTGTTCGATAATCAGTTTTCCCATAACAGTTGGAATTATCGGCTGCTTGCTCCGGTCAAAGAGCACTGTGCCCAGTTCATCCTCCATTTTCTGGATCATTGTACTGAGTGTGGGCTGGGTGATGTTACAGGCTTCCGCTGCCCGGGCGAAATGCCGGTGGGTGTCAACAGCAATAATATATTCTAATTGATGTATGTTCATGGTTGATTGATTTTATGAATGAATAGTTCGAAAATATCAATTTGATAAATAAGATACAATGTTGAATCTTGCGACTGAAAATGTGAGAGTTCAACATTTTAGATCACCGTTTATAAGGAGTTATTATGGCTAATGAAAAAGAGAAGATCAATAAATTGACCACGGCTTCAGGCAAACCCTATGTCGAACATGAAAATTCGATGACTGCCGGGGCCCGTGGTCCGATGCTTTTGCAGGACTACTATTTTCACGAAAAAATGGCACATTTTAACCGTGAGAGGATTCCGGAACGGGTTGTTCATGCAAAAGGAACAGGTGCATTTGGAACTTTAAGGATTACGCATGACATCACTCAATATACCCGTGCAAAAATCTTTAGTAAGATCGGGAATGAATGCCGTCTGCTGATACGTTTCTCAACCGTTGGTGGGGAAAAAGGTTCAGCCGACTCAGAGCGCGATCCCCGTGGTTTTGCAATTAAATTTTATACCGGGGACGGTAACTGGGACCTTGTGGGCAATAATACACCGGTATTTTTTATCAAGGATGCCAAAAAATTCGATGACTTTATTCATACGCAGAAACGGGACCCAAAAACGAATCTGAAGAGTCCAACCATGATGTGGGATTATTGGAGTCTGAATCCTGAGAGCCTCCACCAGGTAATTATCCTCATGAGTGACCGGGGTACACCTGCTTCTTACCGCCATATGGATGGCTTTGGAAGCCACACCTTCTCTCTTATCAATAAGGAGAATAAACGGGTCTGGGTAAAATTTCATTTCAAGACCCTGCAGGGAATTAAAAATTTTACCGGACCGGAAGCAAATCAAATGCGGGGAGTTGATCCTGATCAATCGCAGCGCGACCTCGTGGAAGCAATTGAGCAAAAAGAATTTCCGCAATGGGCTTTCAAAATTCAGGTTATGAGTGAGGAGCAGGCGAAAAACGCAAAAGTTAATCCATTTGATATAACAAAGGTTTGGTCACATAGTGAATTTCCCCTCATTGATGTGGGGATAATCGAACTAAATGAAATTCCTGAAAACTATTTTGCTCAGGTTGAACAGGCTGCTTTCGCGCCTGCGCATATTGTTGATGGCATTGGGTATTCACCCGATAAGATGCTGCAGGGACGATTACTCGCTTATCCTGATGCGCAACGGTACCGGCTTGGTGCTAACTATGAGCAAATTCCGGTTAACAGGTGCCCATATCAGGTGAATAACTATCAGCGGGACGGCTCAATGCGAGTCGATGGCAATGGCAGCAGTAATCCAAATTATTTTCCGAACAGCTTCGACAATATTTATGCTGATGAAGCATATAAAGAACCTTCACTGCCGTTGGACGGTGCTGATGCTGACTGGTATGACCGTAACGGTGAAGGAGAGAACGATCATTATTCTCAACCGGGGGTATTGTTCAGAAAAGTGATGAACGATGAACAAAAGAAAAATACCGTCGCAAATATTGTTGACGCGATGAAGGGGATTAGCGGACCGAAACGTGAGCTCATCATCAATCGGCAACTCTGTCATTTCTTTCGTGCTGATGCTCAATTGGGAGTAGAAGTGGCTAAAGGATTGGGAGTGGTGTTGGATGAAAAAATGATGCAACACCGATAAGAATTCCGTTTACCGGGCAATGGTGTCAACTTAGTGAAATTTGTGAAGCAATTCACTCACATCACGCAGTGATAGGAATCTGCCTAATTCGGGTTGTGCGCAAAATAATTTATTGATTAGCGTTTGTTGGTTGATGATAGGTTGATACCAATCGTTTCCATGAAGGGGATAATCTGCTGACGGTCAATATAAACAGAATTGTGAGCAGTTGCTGCTTTCTTCACGGGACAGATGCTTAAAATCGGCAACCCCGTCTTTTTCGGACGGGGTTGTTTCTTCAATGTCTATTTGGTGTTCTTTACCAGGGCAGTCATGTCCAGTTCCACTGCTTCTTCAGTAAAAAAAGGTTCACCATAATCTTTTCCAATTTGAAAACCGTAGAACTGTGAACGTGATTCTAAATACTTGATGAACCGGGGTTGACTGATAAAGGTTTCCGGCTCTTTGCTGTTGGGATTATGAAATTGCGTATCGAACGCTCTCACGGCCTTCATCTTTGTTTCGTAAGTATCAGTGATATCTACGATAAAAGAGGGCTGAAATGCATATGACTGCATATAGTAAAAAAGTTTTGCGGGGCGATAAGCCTCCTGCGAAGAGCCTTTGTCAAATGTTTTGATTTTGGGCAGCCCGCTGTAAAAATATCCGCTTTTAACAAGTTTGCTTACGTGGATGTGGTCAGGGTGACGGTCGTTTTTGAATGGAGCAAAGATTATCTTTGGTTTGTATTTCCGGATAGCCATGAGAACGAGCATGAGGTTTTCTTTGTTGACGGAAATATTGCCGTCTGGAATGTGGAAGTTTTCGCGGGTTGCAACTTTTAGATGAATGGCGGCTTGAAATGCTTCTTTTTGCCTTATTTCGGCTGATCCCCTGGTTCCCAATTCCCCTTGTGTAAAATCAATAATTCCCACTTTCAAGTTGTTCATCGCAAGTTTGGCGATGGTGCCCCCCATAGATAACTCCGCGTCATCCGGGTGAGCGCAAAAAACAAGTACGTCCAACGTCATGTTTACCACTCTCTGTAGATGTAAAAAATAGAGATTTATGTTTCTGTAATATATAAAGAAGTTTAACGAAGTGTAATGAAATTATTGCATTTCCGGAATTTTTTATAGGACAGATTCTTGGAATGTTCCGGCGAGGGCCTTGTCACTCTGAAGTCCTGGTCTTTATTACAGAAATTGTTTCCCTGGAGTCAGCGGATTTTACCGGAATAGTTTGTGAAGGCGGACAGGGAGCCCGCCTTCACTCGTTACTTAATGGATAAATGTACTTATACCCCGGACTACGGCAGCCAGGCGGATAGCATCAAAAACCCTTGGTTCGGTTGCTCCTTGTTTAAGCACTGATGCTTCATGAGACGTAACGCACATCTCACAGCCGTTCACCGCACTAACCGCAAGGCTCACCAGTTCAAAGAACTCTTTACCCAATACCGGATTCATCATAATGCTCATCTTTATGCCTGCAGGCATTGTCTGGTAGGTATCCTTCTTAATAAAATGTCTGAAGCGGTAAAAAACATTGTTAACACTCAACAACGACGCGCAGGCATGAATCTCCGCAATCTCGGCATCGGTGGCTTCGTTCTGTTTTGCCAGTTTGGAAAATGAATCAGTTAATACATGATTCTTTTCGTTAACGGCTATGCTTAAGGCAAGGAGATATGCCTCTTTTACGCTTAGATTTTGTGATTGAAGTACATTTTTCAGATTGATACGGGCATCACGGATATACTTTGTTTCTCCCTGAAGCATGGCTTCAAGGGAAGGGAATACACTGTTTTGATCGAGCAGTAAATCACTGAATAAATCTTGTTTTGTTTCTAACATGGACATGTTGCGTCATTCTTTCAAATTTGGGTGATTACAAAAAATGGCCCGCATCGATCCGGAAGTAGGAACAATGCGAACCATTAAATTTTCCTGAGTCGGATCCGGTTACAGTGTGGCCTGTCCTTTTTCCCAGTTACATGGACAAAGCTCATCGGTTTGGAGCGCGTCCAGAGTTCTAAGCACTTCTTTAACGTTTCTTCCAACACTAAGGTCATGTACCGACACGAATCTGATGACACCCTGTGGATCTGCAATGAAGGTTGCCCGGTAGGCAATCTTCTCTTCCTTTTCAAGAATTCCAAGGCTCTCTGCAAGAGATTTGGAAGTATCGGCAAGCATGGGGAAACGCAAGTCTTTAAGATCTTTATGGTCACGTCTCCAGGCTGCATGAACAAACTCCGAATCAGTTGATGCACCAATTAAAACAGCATCGCGATCACGGAATTCTGAGTAATTATTATTGAATTCGGCAATCTCGGTTGGGCACACAAAAGTGAAATCTTTTGGGTACCAGAACATGACCAGCCATTTACCCTCTTTTTTGATGTCTTCATAATTAAGAGTGGAAAATTCTTTGCCTTTTTCAATTGAAATGACAGCTTTTTTTGAGAAATCGGGGAATAAATCACCTATAGTTACCATCGTTTTTCCTTTTTAATGTAATCGTTTATATTTAGTTTAGTTTTCTACTTATGTAAATACCAAATCAGGAATAAAAGTTCAATAATTTGGATAAATAATACAAAAAATGAAACGATATGATTTACACATTTTTGTTTGTGAAAATAAGCGCCCTGACGGGCATCCACGCGGCTGCTGCGCCGATAAAGGCTCAGTTTCCTTCAGAGAAGCACTGAAGAAACAGGTAAAGGCTTCCCGGCTTCCCATAGATATTCGCGTCAATGCATCAGGATGTTTGGATGCCTGTGAATTCGGGATAAGTATGGTCGTTTACCCGGAAGGCATCTGGTATGGCGGTGTCAGGGAGTCTGATATTCAGGAAATAATCGAGAGCCACCTGAGACAGGGTAAGCCTGTCACACGCCTGCAGATCAACGATAAAAGATACAACAGAGACAGCTATGAAGAAAAATGACTCTGAGCGCGCGGTTAGAATAATAACTGCCCTGAAGGAACAATACCCGTCGGTAAAAATTGCCCTTGATTTTTCCAATGCATTTGAATTGCTTATTGCAACCATACTTTCAGCCCAGTGTACTGACGTCCGGATAAATTTGGTTACTAAAACGCTTTTTCAAAAATATACGAAACCGGACGACTTTCTGAAAGTGCCGGTTGAGGAGTTGGAGAAGGATATTTTTTCAACCGGCTTTTATAAAGCAAAAGCCAAAAGCATTAGGGCATGCTGCCTGGAACTGGTTGAAAAATACAATTCCAAAGTCCCCAAAGATTTCGATTTATTAAAGGAGCTTCCTGGAGTCGGAAGAAAAACTGCTTCGGTGGTCGCAGGGAATGCGTTTGGTATTCCGGCGATTGCGGTGGACACCCATGTGAAAAGGCTGTCCAATCTGTTGGGGTTTGTGAATAATGACAATCCGGAGAAAATTGAAGAAGCATTGAAACTGATCATTCCGGAAAAGGATTGGATTATTCTGAGCCATCTGCTTGCAACACATGGAAGGGCAGTTTGCCTGGCTCGTAAACCCGATTGTAAAAATTGCGTCATCGCTGAGTTATGTCCCTCTGCAAAATTGTAACAAAATTCGAGAAATACATCATCCAGGAAAAGTATAATGGATATACAGAAAGAAACTGACAGAGAGTATTGCCTCTCTATTCTTAAGGAATACACAAAGACTGAGAGTTTATTAAAACATGCTTATGCAGTGAGTGCCTGCGTTGAAGAGTACGCTGTATACTATAATGAAGAGGCCGCTTACTGGGCTAATATAGGGTTGTTGCACGATTTCGATTATGAAAAATTTCCTACTCAAGAGGAGCATCCTTACAAAGGCGCAGAGATTCTTAAATCGCTGGCTTTTGAAGAAGAATTTATCCAGACTATTCTCTCGCACACCCCTTATACCGGTGTGCCAAGAACAACATTGCTGCGAAAAGTGCTTTTCGCATGTGATGAGCTTGCCGGATTCATTCTTGCTGTGGTTTATGTTCGCCCTTCAAAATCGATTGATGATCTGGAACCACGCTCTGTGATTAAAAAATTAAAAGATAAAGCTTTCGCCCGGGCGGTCAGCAGGGAGGACATATACAATGGGGCTGAAGGACTTGGTGTTCCGCTTGAAGAGCACATTGCGAAGTGCATTCATGCAATGAAGAAAAGTGAATTACTGTGGAATAGCAGCAACTGACTCAGCACGGGAACCGGACTTTATTGCAAGAAAAAAATGCCTTGACTGGTAAAAACTATTCTGGCAAATTTGTTGTACTAAATTATTAAAGGAGAATAAAGGAGCTTTTGCTACGGATTTTACGTAAATAGATAGTTTCAAACATTTTGGGGTATATAGTAATATGGATAGCAGGAATTCGGTTCTTTTCGCTGTATTGTTTCTTTCTTTTTCCAGTCTTTCCCTATTTGGTCAAGGCGACTATCGTGTATTGTCGTCTTCCAACGGTTCGGTAACAATTGAGTATACTCCGCAAATCAACGATTCCCTTTATGTTCAGGCTGCAAATACGCGTTTCAGAGCCATTAGTGTTGGTCAAGGCGACATTTCGCGTTTGAAGGCGGGAGCACTGCAAACACCGGCCAGGTTCTTTCAATTGGGAGTTACCGATGCAGGCAAATGCCAGATACAGGTGATCTCTTCAGATTTTAGAGAGGTATCCGGTGTTCTTCCTCCGGTTCCCACACCCCGCAAGGTGAATGGTTCATCGGTTTTTGAAAGTATCCCCGGAAATGAATATGCTGTTTCGCGTTATTATCCCTCGGAATTGAGCAGTGTTTCCTCCAAAGGGAACCTGCGTGGTCTGCCCATCGCAGAAGTACAGGTAAATCCGGTGCAGTGTAACCCGGTAGAGCGAAAGATACGCCTGTTAAAAAGGGCAGTGCTCCAGGTAACCTTTCCGGCCGGCGCCAATACATCAGCCCTTGTGCAGGATGATGAACTTGTCAGAAATGCTGTCATAAATTATTCCATCGCGAAGCGGTTTGTTAAAAGCGAGTTTAGCGGGTTGAAAAAAACCAATGTGGTCTCCAGTGTTTTGGCAACAGGCAAGTGGGTCCGTTTTGAAACACCGGATGAAGGGATATACAAGATCACCGGGAGTATGCTCTCGTCGATGGGTTTCGATCTGGCAACGTTGGATCCGGCCAAAGTAAAAATATACAACAATGGCGGGAAGGTGCTGTCGGAATCGGTAACCCGTGCAAGGGTCAACGATTTGCAGGAAGTAGCCATCTATGTTTCCACCGCGGCTTCAGGCACCTTCAGTGCCAACGATTATATTTTATTCTATGGCAGGAATTTCAATTTCTGGGAATACAATACCTCATCTCGTCAGTTCATGAGGTACTCCAACCCTTATGCAACAGCAAATTATTACTGGATAACTGCGGATGGTGCACAGGGCAAGCGTATTCAATCAACGCCAACGCTGAACTCTTCATCCGCGACCCTGGTAGAAAGCACACTTGCTTTCAGTTATCTGGACCAGGACAAAGTGAACATAGGCAAGAGTGGCCGGGAGTTTCTGGGTGACCAGTTTTTGCAAACTGCAAAAACGAGATCATATTCGAACACGTTGGAAGGCTTGCTTGCAGGCACCACGGTAGATTACAAAGTTCGTTTTGTCAATGCAGATTCACCGTCTGTTCGTTTGGATGTGCGGGATGGCGATTATTTGCTTGGTAGCCGGTATCTTTCCGGTTATGGGACCAATCAGTATTCCTATGGAGTTGCGGATGTCAGCTATTATTCCTATCCTCTGCATCCGGCCGGAACATCGAACACGCTGCAATTTACCTATAACGCCACTGATGCGTCTTCGACCGGTTATTTGGATTATTACGAGATAAGCTATACGCGGGATATGAAGGCAGTGCCGAATTATCTGATCTTTTTCTCCCCGCAACAAAATGGAGTAGCGGAATATCACCTGTCCGACTTTGTGAGTTCATCAATTCAGGTGTTTGATGTTACGGATTATGCCAATCCGAAATTACAGGAGAGACTGGGCGAACCAAGTGGCGGGGAGTTCCGGTTCCAGGCTAACGTGGGTCTGTTGTCTGTATCCAAATATCTGGCAGTTAACCCTGCGGCCTATAAAACGCCAATAAATTTTGTTCAGATGAGCAACCAGAATCTGCACGGTGAATCACAGGGTGCGCCCTACGTGATTATTACGCCAAAAGAGTTTTATGATGAAGCGAAACGTCTTGCCACATTCAGAATGAGTGGCAGCAAAGTGCCCATGAACACAATTGTGGTGAAAACAGATGAAATCTATAATGAGTTTTCCGGTGGAGTGAAAGATGTTTCGGCAGTGCGTGATTATCTTCGCTATGGGTTCCAGAACTGGACGACCAAACCGATGTATGTGATGCTCTTTGGTCACGGAGATTATGACTTCCGCAACATTGAAGGTTATTCGAATAATTATATTTTCCCTTATGAGACTCAGGAATCGTTGGATCAAATCTATTCGTACAATTCGGATGATTATTTTGCGCGGGTGGATTATGATGATATGGTCATTGATCTGGCAGTGGGCCGCATGCCGGCCAGGACAGTGGCTGAAGCAAAAACCTGCGTTGATAAAATTATTGCCTACGAAACTTCATCCGACCGTTCTGCCTGGAGAAATCTCGTTACTTTGGTTGCTGATGACGGATGGCATTCCAAAGATTGGGAAGGGACAGTTCATACAGAAAATTCTGAATATTTGTCAAAAGCTTTGCCGTCATCCTTCGATCAGAAAAAGATTTATCTTGCTGCCTATCCGACCGCTATCACCAGTTTTGGCAGAACAAAGCCAGGAGTTAATGAAGCCATTATCCGGGCGATCAATGAAGGCACATTACTCCTGAACTACGTGGGACACGGAAGCCCTGAACTTTGGGCTGATGAACATGTTTTTGTAAAGGACGTCACTATTCCCCAGTTAAAAAACAAGAATTTGTTTTTCCTTACCGCTGCCACCTGTGATTTTTGCTATTTTGACCGGCCAAATATAACTTGTTCAGCAGAAGAACTTGTATTTGAGGAGAACTATGGTGCTGTTGGCTGCTTTGCCTCCACTCGTCCCGGGTATTCACAGCCTAACATTGACTTGGCAATTGCGTTATACCAAAACCTCCTTCAATCACATCGGGATACATTGAATTTATGTTTTCCTGTCGGGCTGCTTTATTTCCAGGCCAAAACCAATAAAAGTGATATAAACGATCTGAAGTTTCATCTCCTTTGCGATCCGGCATTACGTCTGAATCTGCCCCAATTGGGTGCAACGGTTGATAGCATTAATAAACAGCCGGCTACTGCGGCTATCCAGATTAAAGCACTCAGCCATGTCAATGTAAAGGGTACTGTTCTTGCTCCCAACAGCACAGCGGCAAATACCGGTTTTACCGGTGAAGGTTTATTGACCATTTTCGATTCAGAACAACTGATGCCTCTCCCGGAATTTGGTTCCGATTATACCATGGTAGTTCAGGGTGGAGTGATCTTCAAAGGCAAGATCAGTGTAACAAACGGATCCTTTAACGCTGATTTTACGGTTCCCAAAGATATCTCCTATGAGAACCGCAACGGCAAAATGGTATTATATTTCTATAATCAGGGTGCCGACGGGATTGCATTCAGCAAAAATATTATTGTTGGCGGGACTGATTCCAGCGCGGTCAATGATAACGTTGGTCCTGAGATCAAGGTTGCTTTTGATGATCCGGAGCGGACGGATGCCTATCTCATTAAGCCAAACTCAACGCTCTATGTGTTGTTGAGTGATGCGTCAGGCATTAATGCCACAGGTTCCGGTGTGGGAAGAGTAATGCATGGCATCCTCGACGGAGATGAAGCCAACCCGATTGATTTTACCAATTACTACAGTGGCGATCTTAATACCGGCGGCAAATCCGGCAAGGTTACCTATAAGTTCGATAATCTGGCAGCGGGTGAGCACAGCCTTAAAATTGATGCCTGGGATGTGTTTAACAATACCTCCTCAAAAGTGGTATATGTAAAAGTAAATAATTCGGATGGACTGGTGGTGGATAATATCTATAACTACCCCAATCCATTTTCAGGCGGAACCGTCTTCATGGCCGATCATAATGACCCACAGCCGGTATCCGTGAAAATACGGGTTTATTCAGTGACAGGAAGACTGCTTCACGAGATAACACGGTTAAATGTGAGTGAAAGAAGTATTCGGATTCCCTGGGATGGCAGGGATATAGATGGCAATATGTTGGCAAATGGTGTCTATCTGTACAAGGTGACAATAACTTCTGCTTCAGGATTTGGCTCTAAAAGTACTACCGGTAAATTGGCGATAATACGGTAACAAATTAATAATTTGGATGATTACCAAACCATGGAGCCCATAAATGAACTATATTTCTCGCTTTTTTTCACTTTTGTTGGGCCTTAACGGCAAGAAATGCCTCAAATAGCTGCGAATTTGGCATAAAACAACACTCCAGAGAATAAAGGGCAGCTCCAAATCAGGGCATTTCTTTAAAAGATTTGTCTTGACAATTAAAATCGATTATAGCTAAATTAAGGATCAGAAATTTTATTAAACGGAGAATAATCGATATTTTTGCTACGGTCTTACATAGTTAGTTAATTTTTAAACGTTTTGGATGCTTCTGTAGTTTCATGAATAGCAAAAATACAGTATTATTCTCGGTGATGCTTTTTACCTTCGCCAGTCTTTCCCTATTTGGTCAAGGCGACTATCGTGTATTGTCGTCTTCCAACGGTTCGGTAACAATTGAGTATACTCCGCAAATCAACGATTCCCTTTATGTTCAGGCTGCAAATACGCGTTTCAGAGCCATTAGTGTTGGTCAAGGCGACATTTCGCGTTTGAAGGCGGGAGCACTGCAAACACCGGCCAGGTTCTTTCAATTGGGAGTTACCGATGCAGGCAAATGCCAGATACAGGTGATCTCTTCAGATTTTAGAGAGGTATCCGGTGTTCTTCCTCCGGTTCCCACACCCCGCAAGGTGAATGGTTCATCGGTTTTTGAAAGTATCCCCGGAAATGAATATGCTGTTTCGCGTTATTATCCCTCGGAATTGAGCAGTGTTTCCTCCAAAGGGAACCTGCGTGGTCTGCCCATCGCAGAAGTACAGGTAAATCCGGTGCAGTGTAACCCGGTAGAGCGAAAGATACGCCTGTTAAAAAGGGCAGTGCTCCAGGTAACCTTTCCGGCCGGCGCCAATACATCAGCCCTTGTGCAGGATGATGAACTTGTCAGAAATGCTGTCATAAATTATTCCATCGCGAAGCGGTTTGTTAAAAGCGAGTTTAGCGGGTTGAAAAAAACCAATGTGGTCTCCAGTGTTTTGGCAACAGGCAAGTGGGTCCGTTTTGAAACACCGGATGAAGGGATATACAAGATCACCGGGAGTATGCTCTCGTCGATGGGTTTCGATCTGGCAACGTTGGATCCGGCCAAAGTAAAAATATACAACAATGGCGGGAAGGTGCTGTCGGAATCGGTAACCCGTGCAAGGGTCAACGATTTGCAGGAAGTAGCCATCTATGTTTCCACCGCGGCTTCAGGCACCTTCAGTGCCAATGATTATATTTTATTCTATGGCAGGAATTTCAATTTCTGGGAATACAATACCTCATCTCGTCAGTACGTAAGGTACTCCAACCCTTATGCAACAGCAAATTATTACTGGATAACTGCGGATGGTGCACAGGGCAAGCGTATTCAATCAACGCCAACGCTGAACTCTTCATCCGCGACCCTGGTAGAAAGCACACTTGCTTTCAGTTATCTGGATCAGGACAAAGTGAACATAGGCAAGAGTGGCCGGGAGTTTCTGGGTGACCAGTTTTTGCAAACTGCAAAAACGAGATCATATTCGAACACGTTGGAAGGCTTGCTTGCAGGCACCACGGTAGATTACAAAGTTCGTTTTGTCAATGCAGATTCACCGTCTGTTCGTTTGGATGTGCGGGATGGCGATTATTTGCTTGGTAGCCGGTATCTTTCCGGTTATGGGACCAATCAGTATTCCTATGGAGTTGCGGACGTAAGCTATTATTCCTATCCTCTGCATCCGGCCGGAACATCGAACATGCTGCAATTTACCTATAACGCCACTGATGCGTCTTCGACCGGTTATTTGGATTATTACGAGATAAGCTATACGCGGGATCTGAAGGCAGTGCCGAATTATCTGATTTTTTTCTCCCCGCAACAAAATGGAGTAGCGGAATATCACCTGTCCGACTTTGTGAGTTCATCAATTCAGGTGTTTGATGTTACGGATTATGCCAATCCGAAATTACAGGAGAGACTGGGCGAGCCAAGTGGTGGGGAGTTCCGGTTCCAGGCTAACGTGGGTCTGTTGTCTGTATCCAAATATCTGGCAGTTAACCCTGCGGCCTATAAAACGCCAATAAATTTTGTTCAGATGAGCAACCAGAATCTGCACGGTGAATCACAGGGTGCGCCCTACGTGATAATTACGCCAAAAGAGTTTTATGATGAAGCGAAACGTCTTGCCACATTCAGAATGAGTGGCAGCAAAGTGCCCATGAACACAATTGTGGTGAAAACAGATGAAATCTATAATGAGTTTTCCGGTGGAGTGAAAGATGTTTCGGCGGTACGTGATTATCTTCGCTATGGGTTCCAGAACTGGACGACCAAACCGATGTATGTGATGCTCTTTGGTCACGGAGATTATGACTTCCGCAACATTGAAGGTTATTCGAATAATTATATTTTCCCTTATGAGACTCAGGAATCGTTGGATCAGATCTATTCGTACAATTCGGATGATTATTTTGCGCGGGTGGACTATGATGATATGGTCATTGATCTGGCAGTGGGCCGCATGCCGGCCAGGACAGTGGCTGAAGCAAAAACCTGCGTTGATAAAATTATTGCCTACGAAACTTCATCCGACCGTTCTGCCTGGAGAAATCTCGTTACTTTGGTTGCTGATGACGGATGGAGAGCCTCTCCTTACCCTGAAGGCTCCGTACATACGGACCAATCAGAAGAATTGGCAACAACGGTAATACCTGCATCCTTCGATCAGAAGAAAATATACCTTTCTGCATATCCGACGGTAACCTCCAGTTTTGGCAGGAGAAAACCTGAAGTAAACGAAGCCATTATCCGGGCGATCAATGAAGGCACATTACTCCTGAACTACGTCGGGCATGGAAGTCCTGAACTTTGGGCTGATGAACGCGTATTTGTTAAAGATGTAACAGTTCCCCAGCTAAACAATAAGAATTTCTTTTTCCTCACAGCCGCTACCTGTGATTTTGGCTATTTTGACCGACCCAATATTGTCAGTTCTGCTGAAGAGTTGGTCCTGAAGGAGAACTCTGGCGCTATCGGAAGTTTTTCAGCTACACGACCGGTGTACTCATTTCAGAATTCTGTAATTAATAAAGAATTCTATCGAAAAATGTTGCAGGCTTCGCGAGATACCTTAAATCTGTGCTATCCTATTGGACAGCTCTATTTTCTTGCCAAAATAGACAAAAATGATGTTAACGATTTAAAATATCATCTTCTTTGTGATCCTGCGTTACGTTTAAACGTGGCACAATTGGGTGCAACGGTTGATAGCATTAATAAACAGCCGGCTACTGCGGCTATCCAGATTAAAGCACTCAGCCATGTCAATGTAAAGGGTACTGTTCTTGCTCCCAACAGCACAGCGGCAAATACCGGTTTTACCGGTGAAGGTTTATTGACCATTTTCGATTCAGAACAACTGATGCCTCTCCCGGAATTTGGTTCCGATTATACCATGGTAGTTCAGGGTGGAGTGATCTTCAAAGGCAAGATCAGTGTAACAAACGGATCCTTTAACGCTGATTTTACGGTTCCCAAAGATATCTCCTATGAGAACCGCAACGGCAAAATGGTATTATATTTCTATAATCAGGGTGCCGACGGGATTGCATTCAGCAAAAATATTATTGTTGGCGGGACTGATTCCAGCGCGGTCAATGATAACGTTGGTCCTGAGATCAAGGTTGCTTTTGATGATCCGGAGCGGACGGATGCCTATCTCATTAAGCCAAACTCAACGCTCTATGTGTTGTTGAGTGATGCGTCAGGCATTAATGCCACAGGTTCCGGTGTGGGAAGAGTAATGCATGGCATCCTCGACGGAGATGAAGCCAACCCGATTGATTTTACCAATTACTACAGTGGCGATCTTAATACCGGCGGCAAATCCGGCAAGGTTACCTATAAGTTCGATAATCTGGCAGCGGGTGAGCACAGCCTTAAAATTGATGCCTGGGATGTGTTTAACAATACCTCCTCAAAAGTGGTATATGTAAAAGTAAATAATTCGGATGGACTGGTGGTGGATAATATCTATAACTACCCCAATCCATTTTCAGGCGGAACCGTCTTCATGGCCGATCATAATGACCCACAGCCGGTATCCGTGAAAATACGGGTTTATTCAGTGACAGGAAGACTGCTTCACGAGATAACACGGTTAAATGTGAGTGAAAGAAGTATTCGGATTCCCTGGGATGGCAGGGATATAGATGGCAATATGTTGGCAAATGGTGTCTATCTGTACAAGGTGACAATAACTTCTGCTTCAGGATTTGGCTCTAAAAGTACTACCGGTAAATTGGCGATAATACGGTAATATGCCCTTTTTATTAAAATAAGTAACTAATCAGTATATAAACCAGGAGGTCATTTAATGACTAAAATGAAAATCATAGCTATTATCCTAAGTGTATTTGCGCTTCAACACGTGGGGTTTGCACAAGGTGGACAGGCTGCCGTTCCCTTTCTTCAATTAGCACCGGATTCCCGGTTTAGCGCATTGGGAGAATCTGGCGCCGGATTGGCTGATAATTCAGCCGCATCTTTCTGGAATCCATCTGGAGCTGCATTTCTTAGCGGTCAGGAATTCTCAGTTACCCACAGTAACTGGTTGCCTGAGTTTCATCTTGACCTGTTTTATGATTATGCTACATATAGAAATTATATTCCTGAACTGGGCGGAAGCATTTTATCAAGTATCACCTATATGAACTATGGACAGTTTGTAAGAACCGGTGAAACCGATCCTACACCGCTGGGCACATTCAGTGCATTTGATGCAGCTGTTACTCTTGGTTATGCAACCAAAGTGTCCCAAGACTGGGCTCTTGGCATGAACTTCAGAGTCATCCATAGTCATCTTTCCGATCAGGGCGCTGGCAATGAAACTGGGTCGGGTATTGCCACTACTGTCAGTCTCGATATTTCCGGGATGTGGAGACCTGAATCTTTACCTATTCCGTTTGCTGACTATGATATGGGAAAGAAACTCAGTATCGGTGCGAACCTTAGCAACATTGGTCCGAAAATCTTTTATATTGACCGTGCACAGGCAGATCCAATTCCAACCAATTTACGTATCGGATTTGCTTATCGGTTGATGGAGGACGAATATAACGCACTTACCTATACACTTGATTTTTCAAAGCTCCTCGTGTCAACCACCAAGGGTGATACGGCAAGCAAAACCAATCCTGCTTCAGCTGAATGGTACAGAGCATTATACAGTTCATGGTCCGATAAACCGCTTAAGGAAGAATTGAAAGAAGTCATCTCTTCAATGGGTTTGGAATACTGGTACGGCCAACCCGGAGATTTCCTTTTCTCAGTAAGAAGTGGTTTCTTTTATGAAGATCCAAGCTATGGAAACAGAAAATTCCTGACCTTTGGTGCCGGTATCCGTTATGATGTGTATGGCTTCGATTTCAGCTATATTTCTACCGCAGTCTGGAAAGACAGGGAAAACCACCCACTTTCAAATACACTAAGATTCACCTTCTCTGTGGGTTGGGGTGGTAAAGCTGAAAAGGGTATTCCACGCGGGATATAATTCTTATTTGATAATGACAGTTTAAGGCAAATCTGCTTAAGGCATTACCTCTGTATTTTTTGGTGTCCAGGTGACATCCGCAGAGATGATGCCTTTAAGCATTTTTACTGGTTGGGCTTGTATATATCATTTTGGGGTAGGCGATCTGGCATTTTGAATAATGCGGGATGCATGAACTGGGGTGCTGTCCGGAGAAGACCCGATTCAGTCTTCAATTAAATTATTAAAGGATATTTGATACGAATATGAAACTCATTAATTCACGCTGCTTCTTTCTTGGTATTCTCATTCTTTCCGTTATATCAGTGTATGCACAACCAACTGCCATACAAGGCAGATTACATGCATCCGATAATTCTGGAAAAGCCGCAATGCATGCATCAAAAACTGTGCGTATTCTTGCCGTGATGGTCGAGTTCCAGAAAGACAGTGATGATTTAACGGTGGGAGATGGTTCGTTCAACTCCATTTATAAAAAAAACTATACCGGGAAAAAAATTCTGGATCCCTTGCCGCATACGGCAGACTATTTTGCAGCACACCTGCTTTTTGCAAAAAATTATTTTAATCGTGTTTCATCAGGAAATCTGAATGTATCCTATTCAGTATTGCCCAAAGTCTATACACTGTCGAAAACCATGAGGAATTATTCTCCTCCCGTTGATTCTACAAATTTCAAAAAAGTTGCTGACATGATCAGCGAAGCTTGGACGATGGTTGATAAAGATACAGCCATAGATTTTTCACAATATGATTTGTTTGCCATATTCCATGCAGGAGTTGGCAGGGACGTTTCATTGCCGGGCAGTTTGGGAAATGAACTTGATATTCCTTCGGTCTATCTAAACCTGAATGCACTGCAAAAATATTTTGGCGTAAGTTCGCAAGGAGTTTCAGTAAACAACGGTTCATTTTTTGTTCAAAACAGCATGGTTTTACCGCAAACTGAGAACAGGGAAGTGGAATCATATGGCACGACCAGTCTTGTACAGATAACAATAAACGGCTTATTGGTCTCCAGCATTGCCAGTCATCTCGGATTGCCTGATTTATTCGACACCAAAACCGGCCTCTCTGCAATCGGTCGCTTTGGGCTAATGGACGGTCAGTCAATATTCGCCTATAATGGTTTATTCCCTACGGCACCAAGTGCCTGGGAGAAAATTGACTTGGGCTGGGTGTCACCGGTAACCGCAACAATACAGGATTCAACTGAAGTGCGGATAAAGTCGGCTCTGGGTACCACGTCGAACGATACGACTATTGTCAAGATACCTATTACGGCTGATGAGTATTTTCTGGTAGAGAACCGCATGCGTGATGCCAATGGTGACTCTGCAGTCGTAACTATGTACTATAACGGAAGTATGCTGACAAAGCGCCTGAAAGATACAACAGGTTTTTACAGCTACAACGTTGATTCAACAGCCGTGTATGGTGTACTTGTGGATATTGACGAACCTGATTGGGCACTCTCCGGAAGTGGTGCGCTCATTTGGCACATTGATGATGCAGTGATAAGAGCTAAACGTGCGAGTGATGGGATTAATGCCAATAAATCTCACCGGGGTGTTAACTTAATGCAGGCAAGCGGTTCACAGGACATTGGCGAAACCTATACCAGCGTGTTTGGTGACCAGGTCGTTGGTGAAGGATCTTCACAGGATTTTTGGCGTAAAGGAAACGATGCTAAGCTTTTTAGAAATGTTTTCGATGATTATTCCCGACCCAGTGCTCGGGCTAACAATGGTGCACTTAGTTTGCTGACTCTTGATTCGTTTTCAACAGCTGCCAAAACAATAAGTTTTACCTTGAGAAATGTGTATGCAGGTCTCAGAAAAGAACAATTCAAAAGACTGATACTGCCTTCAAATGAGAATGCGGTGACCGTATCTCAGCTTGCAGAGGGTAATAAACTGTTCGTTCAAAGCGGGGATAGTGTCTTTATTATGGACGGTATGCTCAACCAAAATAAAGTATTGCCTGATTTCAGCAGAAGACAACCTGCTATCGCAGGAACATGCATTGTTGGTGTTGAAAATGCAGTTGCACATTTTTATGATTTCTCGAACCCGGCAAATTCCGTATACACGTATTTCTCGTTAAACGGCGCCTTCAGTAGTGACCCTCTGTTATTTACCGGTGCTGTAGGCTCTGAAGCGTATATAGGCACAATTTCAGGAAACGTTCTCCACTATGCATTCAGGAATACTGCCGATTCAACCTACACTTCGTCTTATGCGGCAGGCGAGGTGAAATTTTTGGTGGCTAACGGCAATAATTCTTATTATGCAATCCGCCAGGTTAACGGAGGATTCTCTCTTGGCGACTCTGCCAACATACTGTCACAAGGAACGGGTCTGGTGAATGATTGCAACATAACCAATCTCAATGCCGGCAAAAAAATAGTTGTCGTTTTAACTGACAATAAAACATTTCAGATATTTGAGAATGGAATTCCCTATAGTTCTTTCACTCCCGCCATTCAGGATACCATTCATACATTTTCAGTATTTGATTTGAAACGCGATGGGACACCATATATAGTGTTTCAGGCTGGAACTAAACTCCATGCATATAATTTGCAGAGTGCACAGGCAGACAATTTCCCGGTAACAATTGGTGCCAGTCAAACACGGGCTTTCAGAAAACCTTCCGCCGTTCTGGCAGCCGATAACTCCACTATTTATATCTATGCTCTGGCCGAAAACGGATTACATATTATTAATGGTAAAACCGGTCGTGATATATCCACATCGCCATTGGCAATAACCGGTTTGGCTAATTCGCAATCGTTTATCTTTAATGAAAATAATCAAACGCATTGTGCAACCGTTGATACTCTTGGAAATGTAAGTATCTGGAGCCTTTTGGCGACGCAGGGAACGGTTCTTTACAGCGGACCTAACGGGGATGCCTCAGGCGCCAGAATCAGCCAGCTTACATCCGGCTCCAACGTTGCATCTGCATTTTTGCCTTCTGATAGGACCTATAACTACCCTAATCCGGTTTATGACAAGACAACGTATTTTCGTTTCTATGTGAATGAGCAGGCCACGGTTGTCATTAAGATTTTTGATTTAGCCGGAGATTATGTGGCGCAGCTTACCGGAAACGGGCGCGGTGGTTTCGATAACGAAATTGCATGGGACGTAACTGGGATACAAAGCGGTGTTTATTTGGCACGCCTCGAAGCTACCGGGGTTTCCGGTCAAAAGGCGCATTCAGTAATAAAAGTAGCGATAATTAAATAATTTAACAGAATACGGCATTTTTTCTTTATGAATTTTAAAACATTATTTCTCTGTGCAGGTCTTCTGTTTTCTCAACAGCTTTTCGCGCAGTTTACGGAATTTCATCCTGAATTGTCCTGGTACACCATTAAAGGGAAGCATTGCGTAGTCCACTTTCACGAAGGTACAGAAAGAACGGCAAAAGTTGTGGCCAAGATTGCAGATGAAGTATGGGCCCCCATCACTTCGCTATACCAATATGAGCCGGAGACTGTCCACTTTGTAATTAAAGACATTGATGACTATTCAAATGGTGCTACCTATTTTTTCGACAATAAAATCGAAATATGGAGCAGTGCACTTGACTTTGAATTGCGTGGATACCATGGCTGGCTGCGCAATGTTATCTCACATGAGTTTACGCACATGGTTCAAATACAGGCGGCAATGAAGACAACCCGTTCCATTCCGGCAGTCTATTTGCAGTGGTTGAACTATGAAGACGAAAGACGTCCGGATATTCTTTATGGCTATCCAAACGTTATTGTTTCCTATCCGCTTGCATTCCTTAATATGCCTGCCTGGTTTGCCGAGGGAACTGCACAGTATATGCGTAAAGATTTTGGTTACGACCTTTGGGATGCTCACCGTGATATGATTCTCCGTTCATATGCTCTCGATGGCAATATGCTTACCTGGGAGCAAATGGGCGTTTTTGAAAAAACAAGCCTTGGAAATGAGTCTGTATATAATTCCGGTTATGCCCTTACCAGATACATTGCGCAAAAATATGGTGAAGCGAAACTTCGCGAATTGACTAAGGGATTGGGCAAACTTAAGAACTTTACGTTCGATGCTTCCGCAAAGGACGTTCTTGGAATATCAGGAAAAGAGCTTTACCTGGAATGGTCGTCTTTTGTCAAAAAAGACTACGCAGAACGGATGCGCCCGGTTCTTGAAAACACAGTTGAAGGTACTAGAATATTTAGCGAAGGATTCGGAAATTTCTATCCGACCTTGTACGATTCAACCAGAATGCTATTTATCTCCAATAAGGATAATGATTATCTTAGTCTGACTGGCGCCTATTTTTTAGACATCAAAACCAACAAAGAAAAATTGTTATTCGCCGGCGTGCGCTCCGCCCTGCAACGAATTCCGAACACACATAAACTACTCTTCGCTAAACTTTCAGAAGAAAATCCCGGATTTGCTAACGTGCATGACATATTTACCTATGACATTGATTCGGAAAAGGAGACGCGGCTTACTTTTGGGAAACGTGCAAACCAACCATCAATCTCAGCAGACGGGAGTATGATCGTCTTTGTGTATGAAATAGATGGGACTTCCAACCTGGGAATTGTTGACAGTGCCGGGAAGAATTTTAGAAAGCTGACTAACTGGGAGGATGGTCAACAGGTTTCGAATCCACGGTTTACCTCCGATGGAAAATCTGTAGTGTTTGACTATGCCATGACACATGGCCGTGACATTGCTATGATTGGGGTGGATGGCGCGAATTTCCGCTTTATTTTCAATTCGGGTTATGACGAACGGAATCCGGTAATTGCCAAAGACGGGAAACTGTACTATGCCTGTGACAAAACCGGAATTTTCAATATATACAGTTTTGATTTCCAGACGAACGAATCCCGGCAACTTACCAATGTGAAGGGTGGGGCATTTATGCCGTATGTTGCGGATGATGGAACACTCTATTATGCAGGGTATACGTCTGCGGGCTATAAGCTTTTCGCCGTCACCAAATCTGAACAACAGCGTGTTGACACTTCGAAAACCTATATTTGGAAAGACAACCCGCCTATTGGTGTAGACAAACCAAATGGCGATATACAGAATTTTGCATTGCAGAATCTGCAGCGATATGATGACACCAAAGGAATTGACTACAAAAAAGAAAAGTATTCCGGGGCCTATTCAAAAATGACGTTCTTCCCCGTGTTGCGTCTTGATAATTATAATACGAAAAACAATTTTTCTGAACGTATTAAACCGGGGCTCTATGCTTCCTCAAGCGATATGCTTAACCGGTATGCAGTTTTTGGCGGTATCATGATAAACAGTCGTATGGAACGGGATATGTTCCTCACGTTTGACTACCGCAACAAACTGCCATTGCTTTTTGATTTGGGAATAAAACCAGAGTTGACACTGGAGTTATACAGTATAAGCAGGAAGACCGGTTCAGTTGATGTTACGGTGGAGGAAAAGGGCTCAACAACCACGGACGTGACCTATAACCTCTTTGAGGTGGCATTACAGGCTAAGCATAAAGTTCTTTCCCGTTTTAATTTTATCAATTTCCGTTATACGTTCAGCAGATATACTTCCGAAATTGGTGCTTTCATAATTCCCGGAACCTCCACTTTATACCCGGATTTTACCGATCCCTATTTGTTGGGTAGCAATTTTGAAGTATCCTATAAATTTGACTCCTATCGTCCCTATTTGAACGCAGACATCAACCCCGTTGGATCGGAGTTCGAAATTCGCTTTAATTATGAATTGTATAAGTTTAATGGTAATGGTGACTATACCAACGATAACGGGATACTTGAACCAAATTATGCCCATTACAGTTTTCCTCGAGTTGAGTTGAATCTTCTGCATGCAATGAAACTGTTTTCCAATAGTACAGTGACAGTTAAAACAAGATTTGGATCGCTGCTCACCTCACAACTGCCTGATACGCTCGATTTTTTTGATTTTTATCTGGGTGGATTTATCGGTATGAAAGAGTATCCGTTCTATGCCATCAATGGTAAAAATGTTGCTTGGCTGAATCTTTCCTATCGTTTTCCACTGTGGCAAAACATTGACGCAAAAGTAGGACATTTATATATTGACAAAATATTTTTTTCTGTTTTTGGCGATATTGGGAATGCATGGAACGGGGCAGTTCCAAAGGCTAACACTTTCAAAAAAGGAGTGGGCGCTGAACTTCGGTTTGCCCTAAATTCTTTTTATCTTTTCCCGACAAGTGTGTTTCTTGACGCCTGTTACGGGTTCGATTCCTTTAACAGAACAGTTAGAGGTGAGGTGATCACCTATGGAAAAGAGCTGCGGCTATATGCCGGAGTATTGTTTGATTTTAATTTATGATCTATTAAGAGGACTTAATTATGCGAAGAATATCGATTATTGTGTTATTGGTGTTAGTGGGAGCATTCTCAATAAAAGCGCAGGAACTTTCCGCAATGAAACCTGCTTTATCGGGAAATCTGACAGTTGATTCCCGTGCATTGTTCTATGAAGCCGCCGCACAAAAAAATGTTGTTCTTCCTGAACTCCCTCAGAAAAAATCTCCTGCACTTGCCGGGTTGATGTCTTTAATCGTTCCCGGAGCAGGCGAACTTTATACTGGGCATTATTATGAAGCCGCGGTGTTTTTTGCCGTTGATGTTGCTGCCATCACCGTTGCAGTAAAATACAACCAAAAAGGTGATGACAAAACTACAGAGTTTGAAAATGTTGCAGATAACCGCTGGAGTGTGGTTCGGTATGCTCAGTGGATAGCGAATCGGAATAATCAGGATCCGGGTAAAACACCGACAAATCCGGATAACTGGATAGATACAAATCCTACGCATGGTAAGCCTTGGGATCGGGTAAACTGGGATAGCTTAAATTATTATGAGCAAGATTTCTCACATCATCTGGAAAAACACGGCGAGCAGCAATACTATGAACTTGTAGGTAAATACAGACAGTTTACCGCCGGGTGGGATGAATATAACGGCGGTGATATATATACAACAATACCGGCCGTCGTTACAGCTTATGAGAATATGCGTGGTAAGGCCAATGATTATTACAATTACAGTTCCAAAGCTGTTATTGTTATCTATCTGAACCATGTTCTGAGTGCTGTAAATGCCGTTTGGGGTGCAGTCAGCTATAACAGGAACATTCAGGTAGAATCATCTATCGATCGCAAATATTTACAGGGTGTTACCGATTATGCCCCAACTCTGAAGATGAAATGGTATTTTTAATCACCGGAAAGAAGAGATAATACGATGATCAGCAAGGAACTCCTTGACATTATTTGTTGCCCGGAATCAAAGGCCACTTTGCTTCCTGACGGTGATTTTTTGGTTTCAACTGATGAAAAGACCAGACGTAGGTACCGGATTGAGGAAGACATTCCTATCTTGCTTATTGAGGAATCTGAAGTTTTGGATGTTGAAACCTGGAAGGAAATAATGAAGCGATTAGGACAACCTTCTGCCTAGTCTTTGAAGCTGACCATGTGTTTATAAGATTCTCTGAGCATTTGATTAAACTCATCCAATGATATCTGCATGGCACCAAACATCTCAAGATGTTGCGTCTGATACTGAACATCAAGTACGGTGTAACCCCGCTCCCGGAGATGTGACAACAGGTGTGCCAGTGCAATTTTTGATGCTTGCGTTACATGTGAGAACATCGATTCTCCCATGAAGGCTGCCCGATAAGCAATGCCATAGAGCCCTCCTATAAGCACCCCGTTTTGCAGGACCTCAACAGAATGCAGATGTCCTTTGGCAATCAGTTTTTTGTAGGCGTTGATCAGTTTGCCGGATATCCAGGTGTCCTCACGTTCTGCGCAATACATTATAACATCCAATGTATGTTTGTCATACGTAACTTCGTAATTCAACGTCCGCAACACTTTGCGGAGTGATCGGGGAATATGATATTGTTCGAGAGGAATTATAGTGCGGACTTCAGGAAGGTACCAATTCACCACATCGCTGGTTTTGTTCTCGGCCATCGGAAATGCACCGAGTGCGTAAAGCTTAATCATATTGTCCGGTTCCAGGAAGGAGTCCGGGTAAAACACTCTGTTTTTATTCATCAACTTTTAATTCATAGTTGATAATCTGATAGCCTCTGAGAGCCTCATATCCTGCAAAAATCACACCTATCAGAACTTGAAGCATACCCAGAGAAAAACAAAAAATTACCGTTGTCTCAAGATATTCCAATTTAAAAGCGAAAGCAAGTCCGATGATAAGTGAGGTTACGACGAAAAGCCCGACAGCAAGGCAATAGAACACAACTGCATTTCTAACTAATCTCGCACGAAATCTCAGCAGATCCAGTTGTGTGGCCAGACTCTTTATCCGAATTTCTTCTTCATAGTGCAGCATTTTGTCGCTTGCTATGCCGAAAAATCTGCGTTTTTCTTCATTTAAAACGCGAATACGGTTTACGACAAGTGAGTATTTATTATTCATACCCAGCAATAACAGGCCGCAGGCCGATATCATTATGCCAGGTGCTAACATTGCCTGGATGAGATTCACAATATTCATGATTTAGAAACTCGGGTATTATTATAGTAATGGCTTCATTAGTAAAACTTGAAACCGCAATAGTAAAATACGGGAAATAATACAACGTAGGAAATGAATATTCCAGTTCCGGAATTCCTGTCGCGTGTAATTCCTGTTTACCTGAAATCCTTATAAAACCGGGGTAAATACTGCACTCTTGACCCATCCCTCGAATATTAAGCTCAACGAAATCCTATTCATTTCGAAATGCAGCAGTAACAGCCAGGTTAATCGCATTTCGAATGCGCTATACCCAAACCCGTCAAGGTTTGCACATTCGTAGCATCGATTGAAGACAATGATCCTCCAACCCCGTTTAGGGGCTGAACTTATGCGAGGTTGCAATCCGGGAAAAAGCATGTATAATCAAACTTGTAAAGGGTCTGAAAATTGGTAGCAATAGTAAAAACGAAAATCCCTCAATCCAGTTCAGGTGTCGAACATAGGCTAGGTTGGTGTCCGGAAAATGCATGCATAACCAAACCTTTACAGGGTTTACACATGGGTAGTTCTTTTTAATATTCACCCTTAAAACGCAAAATGACCGGATGTTCCGGTCATCTTGTCACTGAACAAGGATCTTCCTTTTCTCAGACACTTTTCGAACCTGCGATTTTTTCTGTCAACTAAATCATCCAAAATCTGGTAAATCAGCGGTTCGGATTAGCTGCCATCATTTTTCTGACAGATATTGTGTAGCCTGGATTTTTTTTATCAGCTAAATCATCCTTAATCTGGTAAATCTGTGGTCCTATTTAACCAGAAGCATTTTTCTGGTCGCATAAAAAGACCCGGATCGAATAGTATAGAAATATACGCCGCTCATGAGATTTCCGGCATCGAACTCAATTGAGTGATCTCCCGCTGCCTGATCTCCGTTAATCAGAATTGCAACTTCTTTACCGGTTACATCATACAGTTTCAATGAAACATTTCCCGCTGTCTTTTGCGACCAGGAAATCCTGGTTGACGGATTAAATGGGTTGGGATAATTTTGGGCTAGTTTGAACTCTTGCAATAAGCTTGCGAATTCCGAAATTCCGGTTGTGTTTGCCACGTTAACAGTAAAATTTGGTGCACTGTTAATCAACGACTTACTTACGCTGCCGGTTGCGTAAAGGGTTTGCGTGCCTGTTGTAGCCGGAGCGGTGTATTTGAAGGTCCAGGTGATTGAGCCGCTACCTGATTTAGTACTTGAATGCACTAATTCCGAACTGCTGAGTTTAAGCTTAGAGTCATTTGCAGCAAGCGAACCGTTTGAAGACGCAATGTTAATTCCGGCTTTGGTTATGCTTGAATATGTAACGGTAACAATATAGTCGCCGGTTTGACTCGGTTTTAAAGTGGTTGGCCCGGAAATCACCATTGAAACTCCGGAATTTACGGAACCATGGCATCGGGTGCATGATGATGACACTTTATTGGTACATCCCGTAATTCCCGTCCCATACGCAAATATTACTTCTGGAAGCAATAAAAACGACAAAACTGCTACGATAAGCAAATGACAACACTTCACAACTACTCCTAATTAATAATCTACAAAAATTGCCAAATATGAATCATCAAAAAATATGCCTGATTAATGGCAGAGGGCTAGTGAAGATGTTTGGAAAAGCGGGACATTTAGGGCGGCAATTATGAATGGAAGCAACTAATTTTTATAATTAGTAAAGAGTCTTCTTAAATATGGCAAAAAGCATTAAAACGAGAAGGTGACGGGCTATTTTTGTTAGTTCCTGACTATTTTATAAACTGAATTCCCTTGGTATATTACGCTCGTGTTTTTATGGAAATAGTAATAATAGGCTCAGAAATGAAAGTTTGTAATCTCTTTAAACCCATCATTGGAATGATCCATGTTCACGCATTGCCCGGAACTCCCAAATATACCGGCGATGTGAATTCGATAATCAAAAAAGCCGTGGATGAAGCTGTGCTATATCGGGATAATGGCATTGATGTTCTCATGATCGAAAATATGCACGACATCCCTTACCTTAACCGGAACGTTGGCCCTGAAGTGATCACGTTGATGAGCATAGTGCTTTATGAGGTTAAAAAAGCCAGCGGATTGCCTACGGGAATACAAATACTTGCCGGTGCAAATAAAGCAGCAATGGCGGCTGCGCTTGCCGCCGGGGCTGATTTTATAAGGGCGGAAGGTTTTGTTTTTGCGCATGTGGCCGATGAGGGAATGTTTGATTCTGATGCAGGTGAACTGCTCAGATACCGCAGGCAAATTGGCGCGGAAAAGATATTGGTGTTTACCGATATTAAGAAAAAGCACAGTTCACACGCCATTACAGCTGATATTGATATTGTGGATACCGCCCATGCAGCAGAATATTTCCTCAGTGACGGGGTAATAATTACGGGTTCAAGCACCGGAAAGAAACCTTCTCTTGAGGAAATTAAGAGCGTAAAAAAAGAAGTTAATATTCCGGTATTGGCCGGCTCAGGGATCACTATGGAAAACGTGGACGAATACATGCGCTTCTGTGACGCGCTTATTATTGGCTCCTACTTCAAAGAGGGTGGGAAGTGGGAAAACCCGGTGGAAGCCATCCGGGTGAACCAGTTTATGAAAAAAGTTCAGGAAATCCGGGAGAAATAACTCCCAAAACTATAAAAATTTCTTGCATTAAAAGTACATAATCAGTAAATTTGTTCTCTAAATTGAAAACTTGAAACACAGAATGCGGGAGTAGCTCAGTTGGTAGAGCGCGACCTTGCCAAGGTCGAAGTCGCGGGTTCAAGTCCCGTCTCCCGCTCTTTCCAAAAATCCACGCAAGTGGATTTTCTTTTTTATACTATTTTGGCGACGTACCCAAGTGGCTTAAGGGGAAGGTCTGCAAAACCTTTATTCATCGGTTCGAATCCGATCGTCGCCTCAAAAAAAGCTCAAGCAGTAACATGTTTGAGCTTTTCGCGTTTAGTGGGGGACGGTAAGCAATCCCGCTTCGAGCGGGACGTAATCCGATCGTCGCCTCAAAAAAAGCTCAAGCAGTAACATGTTTGAGCTTTTCGCGTTTAGTGGGGGACGGTAAGCAATCCCGCTTTGAGCGGGACGTAATCCGATCGTCGCCTCAAAAAAAGCTCAAGCAGTAACATGTTTGAGCTTTTCCCGTTTAGTGGGGGACGGTAAGCAATCCCGCTCCGAGCGGGACCCCCGCGGAGCGGGATCTTCGAGCATCCGATCGTCGCCTGTGAAAGTCGCAAAAAATAACGTTTTTGCAACTATTCTGTTCTATAAGCCAGTATTATATTTCTGTTTTTTCCAAATCCTTGCAATTTTTTTCAGAATTTTTTCTATCATTTTAATAATTAATTCTTTAATATTAAGCGAAGACTTGACCTGATTCATGGAGTAAAAATGATTCTCGAAAAATTGATACAATTGTTATAAATATGCCAGGTTTCAACATCAATAAACAAATTGACCATTGGAAAAGTGGTGCGAAAGAGGCCATGGAAACGGCTGATATTTTGATTGATTAAGGCAAAATGCTATTTGGTTTATTTTTCTGCCATCTTGCCATCGAAAAAATATTGAAAGCACACTTCATAAGGTGTACACATAAACTTGCTCCGAAGACACATGATCTTTATTATTTATTGTCAAAGTGCGATTTCGTGCTCTCAGATTCTCAATATCATTCTTAAAAATTTTGATGCGGTATCAACTTGAAGGCCGATATCCGGAGCATCAGCCGCAACCACCTCTCAAATCTGAGGTGAACAGTTATTCACTCTCAACAAAGGATTTGTTAGAATGGTAACTCCAGAAATTTTAAATGTTGTAAAGCAATATCTGCAGGGAATTGCATCACAAGGTTTGAATATATCCCACGCTTATATTTACGGCAGTCAGGTGCATGGAACAGCGACAGATGATAGTGATATTGATTTATTACTTGTTTCACCTCTTTTTGACAGGGATATAAATAAATATTTGGGGATACTCTGGGAGGGGTCGTTCCGTTGTGAAAACAAGATTGAACCTTACCCTGTTGGAGAACAGCGATTTTTAACCGATGAATCTTCACCTATTATCGCAGTAGTGAAAGAAGAAGGCATTGAAGTTGCAGCATAGCAGAGCTGTAGGGCTGGCTAACTATCACGGGTACCAGTGATGATAACGCTCCCGCCAATCTTGCGTAATACCTCTAATTAATGTTTCTCCACAAAACCTTAGAGGTTACAAGGGCAAGTAAAGCAAGTTTCGTTCGTTCTTCCCGCAGACCATCTTTTTCCCTTATTAAAAACACGAAGAACAAGATGTTACAGTGGGAAGGTAAAGCACTGTTTTTCGGCAATAAGATTAAAGAAGTGGATTCCCTCCTCAAAAATCTGCACAAAAGCAGTGTTCGTCTTCAAACCAGCAAACGCATTCAACTAATGAAGCAAAAATCATTGTTGACCACGCGACTGATGATGGCACAACGCAAAGCCAAATTACGTGGCGTTGTGCTGAAAACCTTCAGCACTGTTCAGTGGTAAGACGACGTAAGTGAATATCGTCAACCAGGGGGATTCGTCGCTCTGGTGTTTATTTTTTCAAGAGCCGTTGCCGTAAAAACCTGGCGGTTTTTTTTCCCCGTCTGAGCTGGGTGGGCAACAAAAATTTCGCTATTTTTGCTTTGGTTGTTCAGTGGAATTGCGGGCAGGCATGGTGTAGAATATCTGCAGGATGGGGATTCTCCCACCAGAATTTGATCAAAGCGTTCATGAATGTAGCTGTGAAATTTTCAACTTATAAATACAGAGCTACCCTTTGAAGTCTATAACCTCTTTTAGTAATTATTTTTAGAATGAATGTGCACGCAAACGAAACTAAGACATCCATAATTGGCTACAATTATGATTTCGCTTTTTATGTACTCTATAAATTGGAGGAAAGAATCTTGGTAAGCTGGGGTGGCTATACGCCAGATATGATGGCTACGAGTATACTAACTGGAATATTCGTACTAAATTTTTATCTTGATGGTTATTTCATTCTACGGTTAATTGATAATAACTATCGCGATAGTTCCCGCTTTTTCCTTTATCTAACTATTGTACTATTTAGTTTGGTTCTTGTCTTTAATTGCAGACGCTTTATCTCCAAAGACAGGTGTCTTGCCATTATTAAAAAATATTCAAAGGAACGTAAAGAGGATAAACATTTTTACGCGTTTATTGTTGGTCTATTTGCCGTTTTACCTTTTTTTCTTGTCTTTGTTGATATTTTCGCCAGGCCTTAGTCTTATAATGGAGTGAGTTAAGCTGTGTTTCGTGATATAATGATTAGGTTTTTTTATCTATTAAAAAGATGGGGGATTGACCCTGCCTTTTTTATTGGTAGCATTGGTTTTCTGATGGCTTTACATTATTTGCAAATAGATTTTAGTAGGGAAAATGTTTCTCGATATACGAAATTTAAGGATTTATTCGTGGCGATATTTTTTGCTGCAATTGCTCTTTTTGGATTTTTGCAAATGATAGGGGTTGTTCACTGATATTTGTTATTGATGATAACAAAATAAATAGTTGTCCTTCTTTATGAAAATTATTGTCATACAAATACGCGGCTCAATATTGGCACGTTTTTAACTTTGATCCTTTAAAGGTATAAGAACTGTAGTATAAAACGATTAATAAAAACTACAGAACTTTCAGAAATTACAACAGAAGTACTCAGCAACTGATTATTGCGCAAGGGTTTTGGAAGGTCTGCAATCCCGCCATGCGGAACTCTCGCACGCGAGATATCCCAGAATCCGCTTTTCACCTCGCGTAGATGCAGATTATTTGCACACGCCAATTTGTGTTGCCATGCAATCAAGGTAAAGGATATATATCTGCGGTTGGATACGTTGTCATGTTGTTCATTGTGCGATCATGCTGTGATTGGTGGCTGTTTATTTGGGGTGTGGCTGTAAACATGCGTCCCTTTGGTACAGAAAATAATCAAACATCTTCCCGAATATTCAGACCATCATGCTTCTGAGTATGCAAATATCCATTCTGAATTTACCGGATGCGGATCTTTATGGTACCGGTTCATCTGAAAATTAGGTGGCAAGGCAATATAGCTTATGATGGAAATAGTTAACCAGACTGGATTATTTAACTAATATTCCTAATCTTTCAACTCCTTTGTTTTTCATTATTTCACTTAGGGTTGGTATAACTAAAAAGGTGCCCTGACAAGGGCACAATTTGAATAACCGCGGGGGAACCCCGCGGAGAATGGATCACTCAAATCTTACGTCCCCGAAGGCGGGCGAACCAATGCAACCTGGGAAAATAAATCGAATAATCCCCCATCACCGGTTTTTAATTTGCCACTCAAATTTCATTTGCACCATGGTACCAATGACCGGTAACTGCCGCTCTGAACATTTGTATGTTAAATCGCCTCGTTCTTTGCATGCAAAACATTATTTCCCTATTTTTGAATCAATATTCAATTTAACCTGTCAAAATGGAATTAGTTCTTAGGACGGTGCCCCAATGCTTCTGCATTTGCCAAACAGCCGAGATCTGGTTGAACAATTCACAATTTCCATTGCTTTATATAATTAAAAGGACCCCAATTATGCCCATCAGATACAAATTTTTTCTTCTCGTGGTTGCTGCTTCAATATACTTTGCCGGATGTTCGCTTATTGGGGGTTCCACCTCTCAAGAACTGACATTAACGGAAATTGACCCTGCATTTGCTCCTTTAGCATCGGTAATTACTGTGCCTAAGGTAACCTATCCCTCCATCGGTGAAGAGGTGTATGACGTTTTCTTCAAAGAAGTAGGCAAATTGGATGGCATGGTTCAGGTTGGAAATGCCGTCATTGACCAGTCTATGTCATCTTTGCAAACAACAGTGAAGAATATTGCAGCAAATGAATCGATGAAAGCTGATTATGCAAGCATCGCGGGAGATACTCCCTTGGATAAACTCACTGATGATCAGCTTGCATCAATTATCAAAATCGGTGTCAAAAAACGTGCAATTTCAAGTGACGTGGTTAAGGGATATTCAGCCCAGGGTGATCAGATGTTGGTGGTCAGCTCATCTCTTAAAAAAGGTGTACAAAAAATTCCGGGGATGATTACCTATGGTTCAGCTTTGGCTAAGAATACGAGCAGTTTGCCGCCATTGAAAATAGCCGGCGCATCTTCGGCAGCATTATCAGCCGTTTCCAACTTGAACAATATAAAAGATAATTCAACAGCCTTGCTTGGTCGTTTGGTAAATTTGGCAGGCGTATTGCACAAGCTTGGGAAAAAATAAGCGCACCAGGTTATTCGATTTTTTTAACTTCCTTTCTTTCATTTCATGAAGCAAAGCCCAGTGCCGGCCTGATGCCGGTAATGGGCTTTGTGCTTCTCAACTCATTCCTGTCATCCTGGTACACTGCCTATTCCGGTGTTTCAAAGCGCGTGCTGTAATTGATTTATGCTGAAGGTCGTATTTCCAGTTCCTGCCATCGTATTATACAATGTGCGCTCAAACTGCGAGGGACTTAAAAATTTAGACATATTTTTCAGAGATCACAGTAGAGGCAATCCGCGACTGATTAATGCGTAAGCGTTTGGGATGATTTGCTACCTTGCTTTGTGAAAATTATTATGATAGGCAATATGGTCAGGTTGTTCCCATGAGCAGGTACACACTCAATTCACACATTGTGCCCGTGATCTGAAAATGAGGTCGATTTTACTGCTTGCCTTAATAATGTCACTCTTTTCATGGAGGTCAGTAAACAATTCTCCATTAATCCTTATATTAAAGGTCACTTTAACTTAATACTAGATGACAATCATACAATCCGGTTTGCTCAATTTATTTCCTGAAGTCCGTTTTGGCTTCAGCACCAAGATCGATACTGACGTCAATGCTCCGTATTATTGCAATTTGTCCATGTCCGTAGGTGACGATCCCGCGACTGTGCAGTTAAACCGTGAAAATTTTGCCCGGCAACTCGGGCTGGAATGGTCACAGGTCGCATTGCAGAAACAGATTCACAGCGACAAGGTCGCCATTGTTGATGCTCCGGGATTTACCGGAGAAAGCGATGCGATGCTTACTGATAAAAAGGGCCTTGGCCTGGCTGCCAGTTCGGGTGACTGTTGCGCCATTTTTTTATACGACAGGCAACATAGCATGATAGGTGCAGTTCATTCCGGGTGGCGGGGAACTGAAAAACGAATACTTACCAAGGCGCTGCTTCAAGCGAAAACCCATTGGAACACAGAGCCGGAGAACCTGTTCGCATACATTGCTCCTGCCATAACCTGGCAAAACTATGAAGTGGGCCCGGAAGTGGCTCTGCAGTTTGATGAGAAGTATATTATCAGTAAAGAAGACCGATTGTACCTCGACGTTACTTCTGCAAATTTTGATATGCTTGTTCAGTTTGGGGTTCCCAAATCGCAGATACAGGTTTCGTCATTATGTTCTTACGGAATGAAGGATTTGCTGCATTCATACCGCCGTGATGGTGCAAAATCCGGCCGGGCTTATGGATTGATCTATCTTCGGGATGAAAATGCCTGAACGCTTTAAAGTTGCCGCGGTTTATGTTTGGATTTGCCTCATATGGGGCACAACCTGGTTCGCCATAAAGTTTGGGCTTGAATCGTTCCCACCTTTCTTTTCAGCGGGACTGCGATTTCTGGTGGCCGCGGCAATCTATACGGTGATCGTAATGATCAAAAAATATCCCATGCCGTTTGACAAACTTTCCGTTAAGCTCTATCTGTTTGTGGGAATATGTTCTTACGTCATTCCCTTCGGCATTATCTACTGGAGCGAACAGTATATTCCTTCCGGATTGGCATCGGTCATCTTTGCCATATATCCGTTTGCTGTTGTCATTTGGTCAAAGTTTTTGCTTCGTGAAGATGAAATTCCACCCAACAAGATAATGGGTATTGTTATTGGGTTTACGGGCATTGTGGTTCTATTTTCGGATTCATTTAAATTTGACCTGTCGTTCCAGTTCTGGGGGATGATTGGTGCGGTGCTCAACGCACTGATCCAATCCTTTGTGCTGGTGGTCGTCAAGAAATACGGAAAGAAGCTGCATCCGGTAAGCGTTAATTTTATTCCCATGCTGATTGGTGGAATCGGGCTGACAGGTATCTCTTTTTTCACCGAAAATTTTCATCAGGTGCATTTTACTCCTGCCGGCATTGGAACGGTGCTTTTTCTCGGGATCTTTGGGTCCGTCGTCACTTTCACCTCCTATTACTGGCTGCTTAAGAAAATAAACATTCTGTTACTCTCGGTAATCTCCTTCATTACCCCTGTTGTGGCTCTCTATGTGGGGTGGCTGTTCCTGAACGAAACACTCACGAAGAACCAATTCTGGGGCAGTATGATTGCCCTGAGCGGTGTGCTGCTGAGCAGTTTACCTAAACCAAAACTTTTGCGAAAAACTTTATAATGCAGAAAATCATATGCAACATATTATCAGACTGAAAAAAATTTCATTTTACGCATATCATGGTGTGTTCCGGCAGGAACAGAACATTGGCGGAAAATTTGAAGCAGATATCGACATCTATACAGACTTCTCTCTTGCTGCCGAAAAAGATTCCCTCCATCATACGATTGACTACGAAAAAGTGTATAACACGATTATTGAAGTCTCGGATCAAAAGAAATACCACTTGCTTGAGTCACTTGCTATTGAGATTGTGGACACACTTTTTGCACGTTTTGCCAACATCAGCAGGATTGCATTCCGCGTAAGGAAAAATAACCCTCCCATTGGGGGGATCACCGATTCGGTTGAAGTTGAAGTGATTAAGGACCGCTCAGAGACTGAAGGCCGTTAACACCGTGGCGCACACTTATATTGCGTTCATTGGATTGGGCTCAAATATTCACCCCCGAAGGAATTTTCTTAAGCTGGCACTCAGTGAGCTGACCAGGCAGGGAAGGTGCGAAATAGTGCGAAAATCGTCACTTTATGAGACAAAACCGCTCGGTGACCGGGCAAAGACAAATTTTCTCAATATGGTGATAGAATTACACACAAAATTAGCTCCAAAAGAATTATTTTTGTTATTAAAAGAAATTGAAAGAACCCTCGGACGGAAACCACGTGAACGGTGGGCTGACCGGGAAATTGATCTGGATATTCTGCTGGTGGATGATATCGTTAGTATTGATGAAACTCTGACTATCCCTCACCCAAGAATTACGGAACGTGATTTTGTGCTCGTACCTCTGCTGGAAATTGATCCCGAAATGGTTAATCCTGCAGATGGACTGGCGTATAAAGAAATTGAAGCGGCGCTCACTGAGCGTTTTATATTAACGAAAAGCAGCGAAAGTTTATCAGTCAGATAGCAGACTTTATGGAAGAACTTAAATATATTGCAGTTGAAGGCGTGATTGGCGCCGGAAAAACATCATTGGCGAAGATGATTGCCGAGAAGCTTGATGCCAACCTGGTGCTGGAACAATTTGAAATTAATCCGTTCCTGAAGAGTTTTTATCAGGATCGCGGCCGGTTCGCGTTCCAAACACAAATGTTCTTTTTGGTGAACCGGTACAAACAGCAGCAGGGACTCTTCCAGGGAAACTTGTTTTCCGATTCACTTGTTGCGGATTACATCTTCGAGAAGGATAGGATTTTTGCTTACCTGAATCTTACCAAGGAAGAGATCAAGCTTTATCAGTCATTGTTTCCTGTGCTTTCGGCATCTGTCAGAAAGCCCGATCTTGTGATATACCTGCAGTCCAATGTTGACAGACTGATGTATAATATCAAGAGAAGAAGGCGTGAAATGGAGTCGAATATTTCGCGGCAATATCTTGAAGAACTCAGCGAAGCGTACAATATGTTTTTCTTCAAATACGATATGACACCATTGCTGATTGTTGATACAACGGAGATGGATTTTGTGAACAACAAAAAAGATTTTGATGATATCTGGAAACAGATCACCCGGACCGACCGGGTAAAAATGGAATATTATATACCCGAGAGAAAAGGACTCTTATGATTCGGATCATTTTCATGGCTTTGATAGTATATTTTGTTCTCCGGGTGGTGCGAACTTTTCAGCGGGCAGCTAAAGTTATTAACCAGCGACCCGAAAGAATGCACACGACATCGGAACCGGCTGCCACAAGCTGGAATAAAAAAGATGTTGTTGACGCGGATTTTACCGAGATCCCCGATGAAAAAGGGAGATAACACTCTTTGTTGCGAACCTTCTTTACCTGGGTGCTGAGATTTCTCTTAAAAGCAATAGTGGGGGTTCGGGAGAAACAGGATTTTGTATTGAAAGATATTCGCCGGATACTTGTTGTGAGGCAACACAACCAGTTGGGCGATATGCTTGCCGGATCATCATTGGTTACGGCATTGCGGGAGGCCTTCCCGGATTGTGAGATCACCTTCATTGCCTCACCGCAAAACTACATGGCACTGCTGACGAATTCTCTGATCAATAAACTGCACGTATTTGACAAAAAAAAGCTTCTTTCACTTTCTTATGTAAGTGAGTTGTGGTCTGTGCTGCGCGCTGGTTATGATCTCAGCATTTCTCCTGCCACGGTTTCAATCTCGTTCACGAATGATCTTCTTGCGCGTCTTTCCAAGGCAAGAATACGAATAGGGATCAGGGAACTCGATGGGCGGAAAAATGAATTCGCGTATTTTTTCCATTACCCGGTTTCTGTTGACTGGCGGAATGAACCAGACCTGCATATCGCGGAGAGGATTCTCAGTATACTTAAACCCTTCGGCATTGCAACAAAAAATTTCCTCCCGTCAGTTAAACCAACCTCTGATGATATCCGCATGGCCGAGGCTTTTATTGCAGCGGAATTGACACAACCGGGCAAACGGATCATAGGGCTCCATCCCGGTGCAGGCAAGCCGCCAAACCGCTGGCCATGGACGCATTTTTGTCGACTGATTGAGAAATTACGTATTGAGCAGAATGCTGTTTGCTATCTCACCGCAAGTTCGGCAGATGGGGAAGTGATTGAACAGATTAACGGGTTTTTGGCAGAACCATTGCCGGTCTATCTTGATAAGTCCATTGGCAGCGTTGCCGCGTTGGTTGAGCGTTCAGATCTTTTCATAACCAACGATACCGGCATCATGCATGTGGCTGCCGCCGCCAATACTCCACAGATATCCCTCTTTGCGGCCACTAATCCGTTTGTGTGGGCGCCGCTGGGCCCGGGAAAGTATTTTATCCGGAAGACCGAGGATATTAGTTCCATCACCGTCAGTGAGGTGTATAAGCTGGCAGTAGAACTGCTGAAAAAGGGATGAGCATGTTATATCGGTTAGTCAAATATTTTTTATAAATTTAGTGTTGATCCCAAGGTTCAACCCCTGACGGGGTTGTTGTTCCTCATTGTTGTGTTGCCTGCCAATGTCCAAACCCTAACGGGCTTTGTTTGTTTCCCAATATGAATTATTCAACCGCTTGTTTTGACGTTCTCCATAATTCCCGTGCTTCTGTCAGAATTCTTTCGGATATTTCAGGTAATGTAATTTTTTACTTAAAGGCATTCTATGACCAAACGTTTTGCAGTGCTCGATATTGGTTCCAACACGTTTCATTTTATCATTGCTGAAATTGATGTGGAAGAGCGGCTACGGGTTATTTTCAGGAACCGTACCATTCTCCGCCTTGGTAATTATCATGCCCGAAGCAGAAACGTGATACCTGCCGATAAATTCAATGCAGCGGTAGCAGTCATTAAAAAATGCCAGAATGCGGCCAGTGCATTTGCTATACCGGTAATAATAACGGCAACAAGCGCGGTACGCGAAGCTGAGAACCGGGATGAGTTTATTGAGAAAGTGAAGGAGGGCACCGGTATTGATATCAGGCTTATATCCGGAGAAGAGGAGGCTGAGTTTGTGTTTAAGGCTATTTCAAGAAAGCTCAAGAATATCCCCGCACCCATCATTGCGCTGGATATTGGCGGAGGGAGCACAGAAATCATACGGGGCAAAGAAGGTATACTGAGTTCTAAAATAAGTCTGAAACTTGGTACTGTAAGGCTGAAAGAACTGTTCTTCACACAGAAAAAAGATCTTGTCCAGGCGGTTACGTTCACTAAGGACTATGTATCTGCAACTTTGAAGGGTGCGGCTGTCCAAAAGAATGCCTCCGACGGTACTGAGATTTGCGCAGGATCATCCGGCGGCATTAAAATGGCAATTGAACTTGCAACTATGTTGAAAAAACCATCGTTCTTCCTGGAACTGGTTAAAGCAAAACGCAACGATTTGGAAAAGCTTTTGGAAGAAGCCCTTGAATGTCACACTATCCACGGTATAGCCGAGCACTTCGATCTGGAACATACCAAAGCAGATATTCTTTTACCGGGACTGGTGATCCTGATCCAGACTATGAAAGCACTGAACGTGAAGGAAATTCTGTTCTCGGACTATGGCCTGCGGGAAGGAATTATTTTTGATATTTTGGAACATGAGAACTCCTGAATCCTTTCAGCTGTTACTACATCAAACTGGTTAAAAAGGAAGAACCATGAGCTATAATAACTCCAAAATTGTTGTCTCGTCATTTGAAGAGACCCTTGTCCGGGTGGCAGAAGAACTTAAGAAAGAAGGCTTCGGTGTATTAACCGAGATCGATGTGAAAGAAACCCTCAGGAAAAAACTTGATGTGGATTTCAGGAAATACAGGATACTGGGAGCCTGCAATCCAACGTTTGCGTATAAGGCTTTGCAAATGGAAGAAAATATGGGTGTTATGCTGCCTTGTAACGTTGTGGTTCAGGAAAAAGAAGACGGTGAAGTGCAGGTCTCTGTAATCAACCCCATGGAATCCATGCAAACCGTGAAGAATGAAAATTTAATGGAAGTTGCTCAGGAAGTTTCCAGCAGGCTGAACAGAGTTTTGGCCGGTTTGTGATAAGTTACTATAATATTACACAATGATTCCAATTGACTTGCCACGAGCTTCAGCTCGTGGATCATTCGCAACCGCAGAAATTGGCTTTAGCCACAAATCTTACCTCTATTAGTGGCTAAAGCCAGCATTTAGAGGGTCCATTTATCCCACGATTTGAAAGCCATGGCTATTCAATCTCTATTTTTGCGTAACATAAGTAAGTTATCTAAAAATCGCATGGGTTTGGCAAGACTGTTTTAGAATATTCTGCACTACTGTTTTGTGTATTAAATAAACAAGGGCGTTCTTTTTTGGAACGCCCTTGTTTGTATTGGTAAATCATTTGCTGGCCGTCAGTACCATTGGAAAATCCTCCCACATCTGTTGCTGTTCCAACCTTCTATAACCCTGGCTGCACATCAATGTTGTCGTTGGGTCTTGCACTTCTCTTGAAATTGTTGAAGTTGTAACTCATTATCAGGCTTACCACCGGTACTTCGTTCCGAACATGAATAGTGCTGTTGTAATTTGGTCCTGTGCTGGTAAGGTTAATATCCGATGTTGTTAAAATATTTCGTGCCTGAAGCGTAAGCGAAAGCGCCTTTTCAAAGAAGTCCTGTTTCAGCGATGCTGTGAGCATGAAAAACGGTTCCACCTCAGACTGTGCATCCATACTTTTCCCAAAATAGTTTCCGCTCACCTGAAGCCTGGTGTCCTTGGAGAACGTTACGGTCGTATTCAATCGTGCCGTCCAGTTAAAAGCCTTCTTGCTTATGCTTTGCCCGTCAAGATCGCCGGCGAGGTCTGTGCCAAAGAGATTAACTGAAGGATCAAGCCGTATGATCTGCGCAATAGTGAAACTGCCAGATAGCTCGGAGCCATAGGTATTTGTTGTGGCAAAATTGCCAAACGTAGTTGCCATCTTACCTGTTGAGTCGGTAGTAAATGTCTGGAGCATGCCGTTCGTGGAGTTCCTGTAATAAGTTTGTGCCGAGACGAACACTGTACCAAATGTTTTCTGATAATTCAATTCAAATGAATTGATATATTCCGGCAGTAGGCGGGGATTGCCGGAGCTGCTCAGGTAGGTATCCTTATAAAAGGGAAACGGGTTTAACAGGTTTTCGTTTGGCCGGTTGACTCTGCGGCTGTAACTGAGCTGCAACTGATGATCGTCGATCTTTTTGGACACGCTGAACGAGGGGAAGAAATCCAACTTGGTATAGCCATAATCACCTCCAATGGTTTGCTGTTGCAACAGCCTGTCCATATATTCACCCCGCACTCCGGCCAGAAAACTGAAGCCCTGATATTCATTGGAGTATGTGACAAAGCCGGCATGAACATTATTTCTGAATTTGAAATCGTTGGTCAGTCCAGGATCAGTTGTATAGTCTGAGGAAGTCCAGTCATAAATTTTGTTCACCACATTGAAATTTCTGTAGTTGAAATTTGATTGCGCTCCCAATTCCAGCGTGCTTTGCGGGTTAAATTTGTGGCTGTAGTTGATCTTCGCCCGTCCTTCGTTTCTGGCAGCGTCATTGCTGAATACGGTAATTTTGGGCTGTCCAATTCTTATGGAATGAGTCGGGTCTGTGACAAACTCATTGGTGGTAAGGTCATTTGGGATGGTAACCCTGGAAAAAGTAGCCTCGACAGATAATTCGTCATCTTTTGGCGTGATCTTGTGAACATAATTCATGGTAGAGTTAAAAAACTTGATCGGTATATCAAGAACGCTGCGGCTCTCGGCATATTTTGTTTCCATCGGACTGGTGTTGTCAACATGGGTGGTCATTGTTCTGTCAATTCCTATCTTGCCGGTGCTGAGCGACAGCGAAAGTGTGTTACTTTCATTTGCGATATAATCCATTCCAGCTCGGATGGTGTACTGTTTTCTCTTGTCACGGATGTTCAGATTCGTCAGATTGTTGGTAGAGCCTGAAGAATATAATGAATTTCCGTCAATTCGCTGATCATTCAGGTACATGTTATCGCGATAGTCGAATCCACCGGTAAAATTCATGCCGTTTTTGTTGGAACTGAAGGACGCATCGGCGTTGTATTTATCCTTTGTCCCGGCATTCATATTTGCGATCCCGCTGAACGTGTATTCGCTTTGTTTCTTGAGATTTATGTTGACTATTCCAGCCGATCCTTCAGCGTCATATTTCGCGGAAGGGTTAGTCATGATCTCGATGTTCTCAATGGTACTGGCAGAGATTTGTTTAAGGGCATCGGAGCCCTGCAACACGCTTGGTTTCCCATTGATAAGGATGGTGAAGTTGGAACTGCCTCGTAAATAGACGGTCCCATCAGGATCAACGCGTATCGACGGCTGATCCTGCAGGACGTCAAGCGCCGTTCCGCCTGCCGCGTTGCTGTTCTGACTGACGTTTATGACTTTTTTATCGAGATGCAGTTCTTCGCTCATTCGTTCTCCCACAACCTCCGCCGCCTTCAGTTGGAGCGCATTCTTTGTCATTCTCACTGCGCCAATAGTGTATTCACTTTTGGCTGAACTGATATCCAGGTTTGAAACATATTTTGTTTCATAACCGACATAGGTGACTTTGAGAAAGTACTTTCCCTCAGTGATTTTGGTAAGAATAAATTCACCGTTGGTGCCTGTTGAAGCCCCGCCGGTGAAAGCCTTATCTGCCTGGCGATGCATGGTAATGGTGGCAAATTGCAAAGGAGTTCCATCGGCAGAATCGACAATCGTTCCGCGGACTAATCCTTTTTCGAATATTGGTGCTGCAAGCCCTGATTGGCTGTATGCGACAGAGGTTAACATCAGCAGAGCAAGAATGAACAGGTATTTCATTGGTTTCCTTGGCGAATTAATTAAATGACTGTCCGCAATTTATTTGTGTGAGGCTAAAAATGGGGCAATTTTTGTTTGGTCGGCAGTATATATTGTTGAATGGGGAAAATTACCAATTGAAATGATAACGCTACCTGGCTGGTTGCATTTTGCTATCGCCATGAGGGGTAACTAATTGATAGCAGCCTTTCTCACAGCGCATGGAATAAAAATATCATGCGACACCGTCAGAACAACCCGTGTCATCAGAGGTCTTCCGGAACACCTGTTCAGTTCGCGTTAGCCTGGGGGAGTGCTGTCCGAATGATGGTTATCTTGCGTGTTATTGCTTGATAATCTGTTCCAGAAATTCTTTTAGCATTGCAGCGTCCAGTGCGCCGTTTTTTCTTACACCGCTGCAAACATCAATTCCATACGGCTTCACTTTTCCAATTGCCTCTTTAACGTTTTCTGCATTTAAGCCCCCCGCAAGCCATACCGGAATTTTCACCCGCTCAACTATCTCGGCAGATATGTTCCAGTTATGAGGGATGCCTGAACCGCCGAGTATTTGGATGTCTGCTTTTGGTTTGCCCGAATCGAGAAGCAGAAAATCACCATTTAAAGCATATTGTTTTGCAAGCGCGATGTCGTCATACGTATTAACGTGAACAACATTCATTATTTTAATATCGGGGAGTGAGCTGCGGATTTCATGTAAGTCTTCTATGCCCACATAATTGCACAACTGCGCGGCATTGGTTCCGCAGTATTCAATCTGGGAAATGATTTGCCAGGGATCCGTCAGGCTGGTCAGCAGGAAGGAAGTGATGGTTTTGGGAACGAACCGAATCAGTTCTTTTATCTCGAGATCCGAAATAACTCCCGGACCACTGGGCATTTTGGAAACAAAACCAAGTGCATCCACGCCGGCATCAAGGGCAATGCGCAGGTCGGACTTATTGGTTATACAGCAGATTTTAATTTTGGGTCGCTGGTTCATAAAAACTTCCGCTTTTCTCAGTGAATAATATTTTTGGAAAAGACTGCGTCATCACAATCGCAAGAAAGAAATGGGCAACATAACCAACCACTCGAAACACAACCTATTCCATCAATCTCAAGATAACCATAATTTTTTTGCACCGCGGCGTACCCGATTCTTTACGGAAAGCGATTAGTGGTTCACAACCAAAAAAGCTTACTTAAACGTTTTCTGCAATTAAAATTAGAGATTTCTTTTGTTGAATGCAAGCTAGTTCCTGCGGGAGAGGTGTCTTGCTGCTAAAGAACTAATTGATTAAGAGATTGTCGCAATTCTGATCAGCCAGAACTTGCCACAGCAGAGTACTGTATTGGGAGAGAATTATGGGAAACACTGATATTCAGATCATAACAAGGTTCTCATTTCTAAGAAAATGCTTATTTTTGTTAAAACAAACTGAGATAAAAATGAAAAACCTGGCTTTTTGTGCTTTGTTGCTACTTGCCCAGGCCGTAGCGTTCCCGCAAATGGTTGGCGGTGCATTCAGTGGGGCGGCCACAACCGGAGAATTCAACAGATATGTGAAAAATGCAGCAGGATTAACTGCCGATTTCACCTTCTATGCTCCTCCACAGGTTACCTCCATGACCTTTGGATTTGATGTAGGCTATTATGTGTATGATTATTCCAACCAAACATCATCATTTGTAACTTCACGGGGTTCCCGTTTTGATGCTAAAGAAACCAGAACCAGTAGTATTGCAACATTTCATGCCATCCTAAGGGCAATGGGGCCGGATAGAGCTGTCAGGCCCTACGCGGAAATGTGTTTTGGTGGTGCTTTTTTAAGTACTTCTACTACCATAAGCAATTATATGACTGACGAAGAAATATCCAGCAACTGGGATCATTCCAGTTGGGCCTGGAACGCCGGTGCAGGTGCAGGTCTTATGATCCGTGTGTTCCAACCTGACGTGAAGTCCTCCATTGGCTCCATCTATCTCGATTTGCGTGCCCGCTACCTCGCTGGTTCACGAACCGACTATCTGAGGAAAGAAGATATAAATCTTGATTCTTACGGCAATGTGGTGTATGCTCCTTCAAGATCAAAGACCGATATGATGGTGTTCTCTCTGGGTGTTCAGGTTTCAATAATGCAATCGGCATCAGAAGAATAGCTTAGCCGGCACTTAAAAGATCTGGTGAAGGTTGATCTGATCACTTCAAGTGGTTTACCCTGAATGTGGAAATTGCAAACACAAGAAACTTAATGTAATATAAAACCATGTCTTACGCCCTCACTGGATCTTCGGACAATGGTGTCAACTTAACGAGCATATTGGGTGAATGTCATACCCCGCGAAAGCGGGAATCTACCTAACCCGTGCCGCTTCTGAGACAATTTCATGGTTAGCGTCTTGCCTTCTACACTAAGCTAACTCCATTGCCATTCGGGAGAAGGAATGATGATGAGGGGCTTAGTTCTCAATAACTCATTGACTTGCAAAATATCGCATTATTAGCGTTTAAAATACAAATCGCCGCCGGGTGGCTTCTTCCGGCGGCGATTTCTTTGTAGGTAGCGTTTATCAGAACGCTGAAATGATATTAATAGGGCAGTGCGTAGCGGAACCCTATTGAATTGCTCCAACCCTGTAAGTTCCAACCATCGGTATACAGACCCGCATCAATGTTTACGCCGATATTTCTATAGATCGTATAATCTGCACCCACGCCAAAACGTGCCTGCAAATCACCGCGTTTCTCGGTGACTGAAGCAATTTCCTTGCTGGTGTTGGTTAATACCACGCCGGCTGATGTGTAAAAACGGAGGTTGTTTATTTGATAGGGGAATCCAATCAGCGATAAATGCGTACGAAACATTTTTTCACTTCCCGCTGTCCGTTCCATTGAACGGTCAAAATACTCTCCGGTCAGTGCAACGGCGAAATTCTGGTTCCACTGATAACCAACCAATGCACCGGTTCCAAATGGATTGTTTGCATCAGATAAACGGTGATCGGATGATTCATTAACAAAGTGACTGCTCAGGATCCCGATCATCCAATGGGGCTGTTGTGCGTGAACAAGTGGCGCTGAAAACATAAGAGCAAGAGTCAGCAAAATCAGGTTTTTGGTTTTCATAAAATATCCTTTCTATGAAGTTATTTATGTGTTTGCAGGTTTCGTGAGAATCTTCAGTCTCACGCCTGCCAAAAAGGTATATACAATGCCCTGCACTGCCAGGCAAATTACGGCTCCACTTACATCTGCCAGGCCAACGGAGAAATGGAATATCTTTGGCAGCATAAGCATCAGCGGTGTGCCGGGTGATACATATGAAATTATTTTTATAACCAGCGGAGTTGCTTCATGTGGCCACGCATATCCGGTCATGAGGAAAAACGGATAGGACGTTGCCGATAGGACAACAAACGCATAGACTTTTTTCTTGAAGAAGGTGCTAAGAGTAAATGAAAAAACTGACATCGTGTAAAAAAAGAGCAACAGAATGCCGACAAAAAAGAATTTATCGCCCGTCATTTGAATGCCAAACCAGTTGATAACCACGAATGAGGAAGCAAATGCAAGGAACGTGAACGACAACCAATACAGCGAAATTTTACCGAATAATAATGTCGATATGCTCTTCCCGGCCACCTGGAAAGCCTGAAGGAGAGTGCCGTCCTCACGCTCTTTGGAAACACTCTGACCCATGCCGAAGAGCATGACCTGCTGCAATACCAGCAGCAAGACAGCGGGAATCAGAAACTTGCCATAGGTTTCTGCCGGATTGAAAATGTTCCTGAACTCGAATTGAAACGGTTCAGCGTTGTTTTTGGCCTGCTCATAGGGCATTCCGCTTCGTTCATACAGCTCAACGGTATTTTTGGCATCGTACGAAAATTTCACTTCATTCACTGCGCGGTTTATATCGTTCGATATCATGAATCGGGTATTGTTCAGGTAAAGTCGGACTGTAGTACCCTTCAATTGCTTGAAATGTTTTTCAAAATCTTTGGGTATATAGATAATGCCGTATATGTCCTCTTTATACAGCATCTGTTTGGCCGCTTCAAAATCATGAGTACGCTCAGTCACCTGAAGCATGGGATGCGCGTCACACTTGAAAATAAATTCTTTGGAAAGGAGCGAATTGTCCTCATCAATAACCACAATGGGAGCCTTCCGTTCCAGTTTGTCCATGTAGAATGCACCGTATAAGGCAGTATAGAAAAGTGGTGCAAGCACAATGATGAGGAAGAGATCTGAATCTTTTATGACCAGTTTGAATTCACGAAACGCTACTGCGAAAAGGTTTTTCATTTTGCTTGCCTTCCCTTGGTGTGCATATAAAAAAGTACCATTATGCTCAGCATTGCCAGCAGGATGCACAAGGTCGTGAAGGTATACGATGCTTCAAAGGAAAGCGCTTGTGAGGGCGCCTCCATATAAGCACATTTGATGAACGCGTTAAGGTATACCGTGAAAGGAAAAAACTTTCCGGGAGCTGCAAAAATTCCGGGTAACGCCCGTAACGGGAATGTATAACCGCTCAGGATAAAACCAGGTGTGGCAAAGAAGATGGCTACCACAAGGCCCTTTTCCAATCCTTCTTTTATCAGCGAAATCATCATCGATAGAAGGAACAGAATAACAAAAAAGATTACGGTAATGCTGCAAAGATGGAAAAATCCGGCAGACAGATCAACGCCGAACAGACGGTAAACGCCGAACAACATTGCAATGAACATGAAACCGTGCAAGAGGGCTTGCGTAACGAACACCAGGCCCGCACTTGAAATGGTTAAACCGGTAGTGGTCTGTTTCATCTTATATGCATGCATGATAACTGCTACCATAAAAACCATCTGCATGAGTGCCAGATAGAGACCGATGGGGAGAAACTTTTCATAACTGTAAAATGGGTTGAACAGAGGCGATGATTGAATTGTTATCGGACTGACTACATTCAAGGCCGCCGGCGCAGTTAACCCTTTGCTGGAAAGTTTTTGAATACCGATCCCGGCATTTATTGTTTTGGTAACTGTTTGTGCGTCACTAAACAATTGGTTGGATATAATAATGTTGTTTGAGTTTTTGTAAAAGAGAACTGTCGGGTGCATCCCGGCCTTGATATCCCGTTCGAATTTCTCCGGGATAACCAGTACAGCAAAGCTGTTTTCCTGTGTGAAATACTCCTGGATATCGCGGTAATCGTTCGTCCTTTCAACCACTTTCATTGAGGGTGTTGAATCGAATGACCGTTGCAGCATTCTCGAGAGCGAAGAGTTGTCATGGTCTACAACTGTGATAGGGAGGTCTCTCACAACCGCATGTGTGTATATTCCGGCAAAGATCAAAAAGCTCACTGCCGGGATAATGAATATGAGCATCAACATGAATCTGTCCGATAACAGAGCCCTTAGTTCATTTGCAATCGTGCGCAGATACATTTTATTGCTTCGTGCCATTGTTCTAATCTCTTATAATACCAAATCTGTAAATATTAGCGCACCAATCAATTCATCTTTACGTGAACGGTCATGCCGGGACGAAATCCCTGCACCGGTTGCTCCGGACGTAGCCTCACTTCGAACGTCTTCAAATCAAAATCGCCGCGTTGGTTGGTAGCTTTCCATGTCGCGAAATCTGCCATTGAGGCAATATAGCTGACCTTGAACTGCGCGTTCTTGAGGCCCAGTGCCGGAATATCAACTTTATATAAAGTGCCTTTGCTGATTTTCGGCATACTGTCTTCACGGATCTGAAGGACAATGTACATGTCATCAAGGTTGATCAGAGAAACCACCGGGAAACCTGCCGGGATCACTTCGCCCGGATCATTAAGAACTTTGTAGATTTCGCCACCGATAGGGGAGACAATGGCCAATTCACGATAGGCTGCAAATATTTCGTTATAGACGTTCGCGGCCTGTGAATACAGAGCGTTGGCTCCTGCAATTTCTTCCTGACGGGCACCTTTTTTGACCATATCGAAGCGCGCTTTAGCGGCTTCCATTGCCTCTTTGGAGGCCTTATACTGCGCTTCGATCTGATCTTTATCCTGAGCGGAAACAACCTCATCAGCGTAAAGTTTTTCAATCCGCTTATGCGTTTTTTCCATCAATTCAAACTGAGCACGTGCCTGCAGGTAGAGATCCTCTGCTCCTGCAATTTCTTCCGGGCGTGCACCGTTTAGGGCCATGAGATATTTTTGATAGGCTGCATCTGAAACGCCTTTGCCTTGTCCCAGTTTGGCGTCCAGTTCCTTGCTTTCAAGGGTAAACAATGTATCACCTTTTGCAACTTTATCTCCCTCGTGCAGCCTGACGGTTTCAATTCTGCCGGGAATTTTTGATGCGACATCAATTTGATTGGTCTCCACCATTCCGGTAAGTATTGTTTCTTCTGCACCTGCTTTGGTGTTTTTCCAGACGAAAACGACAAGGGTTGCTACTATTACTGTTGCTATCAGATAAATGGGTTTATGTTTCATTGCTGTTCCTTATTTCCAAACTTCTAAAAATTTTTCGCCGGTTCCTTCGGCTGCATATAATTCTGCCAGGCTTTTATAATAGGAAGTGAGTGCCTTGGCTTTTTCGGTTTCTGTCTTTTCAAGCATCAGGCGGGCATCTTCAACTTCAAGTGAAGTTGCCATGCCGTTTTCATAACGCTTCTCGATGGCGCGCAGGTTTTCTGTTACCACATCGATATTGGAAAGCGCTTTTTTATATTCATCCACTGATGATTTTGCCTGAAGATATGCTTTGTCGATCAGGAGAAACATTTTCTTCTCGACGTCTTTTTTCATGAATTTCAATTCGTTTCCGGTGTGCTGAATGTTCTCCAGTTTGGCATAATCACGGAAACCATTGAACAGGTTATACTGCAATTTCACTCCCACGGCCCATTTGGGTTCAAGGGCAGAGAGGTAATCGGGGAGGAATTCATATTTGCCGAATGCCGCGATTGTTGGCAGAAAAGCCGCTCTGGTGGCGATGTATCCATTGTTCACTGATTCAATTTTTTGATCCAGCAATTTAAATATTGGTTGATTGGCAGTTGCCAGGCTCTTAGAGTCATCCGCGGTTTTTAGCGCGTCAAAAAATGTAAGTGAATCGGCAATCTCGATATCACTTTCCAAACCGGTGATCTCTTTCAGATTAAGAATGGCCAGCTTAAGCGTGTTCTGGTCCTGCAGCAAGTTTCTCTCTGCTTCAACGGCAGCCGCTTCTGCGCGCAGCAGCTGATATTTGGGTATCATCCCTTCATTAAAGAGTTTTTGTGCTTTGCTCTGGTGACGATGAACGTCTTCAACTGCTTGCAGCCTTATGCCAACCACTTCTTTCATCAGTTCGCAATTCAGGTAGGCGTCAATAACGTCCCTGACAATATCATTTCTCACCTTCATCTTGTCAAACCCTGCAGCGTTCAGCTCTGCTGTTGCCATTTTTTTTGCGCCGTAGAGTTTTCCGCCGGTGAACAATGGCTGGACAAAACTGGCGGTCAGGTACTGATTGTCCTGGCGCTTCAATTGGTCGACAAATGCCGGGATAGCCTTATTAAGCTGGGCGTAAGCGCCATTATAGATTGCAGCTTTTTGCGGATCGCTGAGTGGGCCTTTTCCGCCAAGAAGGCTGTATATATTATTAAACTCAACCGTGTTTTTTGATTGCAGGGTAAGCATAACATCTCTTATTGGGGAGAGGTCGAACTGCAAATCATCATTCATGTGATTGTAAGTAGCTTCCAGCGAAACTGACGGGAGAAAATTTCCCCATGCTTCGGTGTTTGACGCATTCTTTTGAGCAATACGTTCATCAGCCTGTTTAATTTTTTCGCTTTTTTCTACTGCGGACTGAACTGCATCTGCCAGCGTAATTTTTTGTGCCTTGGCAGGGGAAGAACTCATCAACAGCAGCAGTACTATCAGCACCGGGCGACTGAAAAATTTATTCGAAATAAAGTTGAATATTGAATCGTTATTCATAATAAGCCATAATTATCGTTTTGTTTGTACCATTTTGATAAGTAATTAGTATATAAACCGTTTAGGGTTGTTGTCTCGTAATTCCATGCCTGATGAAATGTTTGAGATCTTCTCTCACGTGCGAAAGAGGATATTTTTTTGGTTCGGTTGCCCAGGCCACTAACAACGACCTGATGCCACCTAAGAGGTATGTACGTAAAATCTCAATAGAAATTCCTTCGGTGAATTTACCTTCCTTGATACCCTGGCGGACAATTTCTTCGCCTGTGACCATGAACTTCTCAAAATAGGGGGTGAATTCCTGCGGGTAATCGCGCATTACGTGGTTTTCTTCATTAACAAAGACGAGCGCGCGGTCTTTGTCTTCGGTGAAAAGATCAAGTACCATGTCGATAATTGCATCAAATTTTTGGATGACAGGAATTTCGGTCGATTGTTCAACAACTGCTATTTGCTGGTAGAGTTGTCTCCATACTCCGTCAAAAATAGCCAGAATAATCTGTTGTTTATTCTGAAAGTAGGAGTAGATACTTCCGGTTGCAATTCCTGCAAGTTCGGCTATCTTGTGTATCTTTGCTGCGTGGTAACCACTCTCGGCGAAGACTTTAACTGCCGCTTCAAGTATTGCCTGTTCCTTATTTCCTTCTCTGGTTCTCATATCTCATAATTGAATAATGAATCATGGTTCAAAAATAGCAAATTAATCTGACCATGTCAAGGGAATATATAAATATTTTTTTGAATTCAGGTGCTTTGTGATCTGTGTCGAGTTGAGCCCTGCGTTTTTGGAGCAAAATTGCAGAATCTGGAAAAAGAAAAATGCCGGGATTACTCTCTCGCGGAAATGTTGTTCCGATGTCCCTGCCGACCCGGAACCCAATAAATGAGTGATACGCGTTTTAATCTGAAACGCTCGTCAATATGGGTTTCACCATCGATTGGCCAAAAATGACCATTAAGTAATAAATTCGAAATGCGATAATGAAACTAAACACCGGGGAAAATCATCCGGTGCAATGTCAATAATAAAAAGGAATGTAGCGATGGCAAGCAGTTTAAGTAGTTTGAGTGCCAGTATAAGCAGTCTTCAAAGCGGCGCCAATGTGGTTAGCGGTGCAAGTTCCTCTTCATCATCAACAACAAGCACGGCAGGGCTTACCGATGAGCAAAAACAAAAAATTGCAAAGATAGAAGCCGATTTTACGGCCAAAATAATTAGCAAAACCGTAAGAGACCAGCGTATTGCTGAAGTGAAGGCAGAGTCTGCAAGTGATAATAAAAGCTCAAAGGCAGCCCCGGCGGTGGTAAAGGCTGCGAAACCGAAGGAAGCCGAAGCGGCACAAGAGATTAAAAAAGCTAAGACGGATATTTCAAAAAAACTCAAGGAATTGGGTGTGAACGTTGAACCCAAAAACCTGACAGACACTGATGTGGATGTGCTGAAAAGTACATCGGATACCGATCAGGGAATTCTTGTAGACGAAAAAATTTAAGCGAATGTATGTGGTGACTGCGGATCGGCACAGTCACCAGGTTGCGCGAATTAAACGCTCAGTCAATGGCAGGAACAGTCGATTGGATTTGATGAAAACCTATTGAGGTGTCCAAAGCTCAGTGGTGCCAACTTAATGAGCACAACAAAAGCATGTCATTCTCGCGAAAGCGGGAATCTACCGAATTCGAGCTGTTTGGAACACTATTTGATCTCAGCGTCTTACTATGAATTCCGGGTAATGACCTCATTACTCACAACCCGGGAAGGCCAGCTGTCAAATTTAAGTTTCGCGTTTTGCTTATTTAACCTCAAACGCCCGGTTAAGTATCATTAACTTTGAATCGTACGGCGCGGGAGCTCCGCCAAGATATTTGTTGAACCATTCAAGATGTGCATCAAAATAGAGCGGCATCGATTTAATGAAACTTGGCCAATGTCCGTCGTTCTTAAACACAATGAGCTTCGAATCAATGTTCTTCTTCTGAAGTGCTGTAAAATATTCAAGACTCTGTGTATAAGAAACCCGGTAGTCACGTTCGCCGGTAATGATCAATGTCGGAGTTGCAAATTTATCAACATAGTTTGAAGGGGAATACTTCTCATACAGTGCCTGGTTCTGCCAGGGAGCACCTTTCATATCCCATTCAGGGAACCATAACTCCTCCGTGGTTCCGTAAAATGATGTTACATCGTACAGACCCATCATCGAGACAAGACACTTGAATCGGGTAGTGTGTCCCTGAAGCCAGTTCATCATGTACCCGCCATATGACCAGCCCATTGCGCCAATTCTGGCTGCATCAACAAATGGCAGTTTGGCCAGAGAGTCCGTAACGGCCATAACATCTTCATACACTTTACCACCCCAGTCACCTGAGATAGCTGCAGTATAATCTTGTCCATACCCGGTAGAGCCATGAGGATTAGGCAATGCAACAATATAACCATAACCGGAATAGAGCTGGGCATCGGGACGATAAGCATCCATCCACTGGCTTTGTGGTCCGCCATGAACATTAACAATCAGCGGATATTTTTTTGCCGGATCAAAGTCATGCGGCTTCACCAGAAATACATGAACTTTCTTTCCTTCGGCACCGGGTATCCACAATTGATCTGCTGTCCTGAAATCCACTTCATCAGTTAGTGCTTTGTTATGTGTCGTAATTCGTGTCTCTGTTTTGCTCTTTAAATCCAGTGCAAAAAGGTCGGCAGGCTGATTTATCAGGCGGGCATCATAGTATGCTGTCTTGCCGTTTTTGCTGATTTCTACACCATTGATTGCCCGGTCGCCGGAAACCTTCTCAATTTGTTTATCCGCAATCGCTAACGAATATAGTGGGGAATAACCTCCGACGTCGGCAGTGAAGTACAGTTTGTCACCATCTGGTGACCAGTATTGTGAATTGATCCAGTTGTCAAAATCTTCGGTTAGTATTTCATTGGTTTGTTTTTCCAAATCGTATACAGCAATTCTGAAGCGATCTGATTCGTAATTGGGAATTTCCTGTAAACGATAGGCAATTCGTTTTCCGTCGGGAGAGAATGCAGGCGCTCCATTCCAGGATTTGTTATCTCTGGTAAAATTCACCGTAGATTTATCTTCAATATTGTAAAGCCAGATGTCACAGTTAGTCGAATTGGCCAGGTTTTCATCGGGATTGGCTGAGTAACACAGGTATTTGGAGTCCGGAGAAAAAACGAATTCACTTCCGCCAAGGCTGAAGGCAGGGCAGTTATATTCAACTGGCGTGGCATCGGTAAGTTCCCGTGTTTTCAAATCCATAATTATAATATGGGAAACTTTTCCTTCGGAATAGGAGGTCCAATGACGGAAAAGAAGTTTATCTGCCATATATGCTTGAATGGGGCCGTTTTCTGCCCCATCAGAATTCTTCTTGTTGCAGGAGGTGTCAGTACTGCATTCAGGATACACATCAGAAGCGAAAGCAAGCATCTTGCCATTGGGTGAAATGACTGCGGAATTGACCCCCTGTGGGAAGGTGGTAATTTGTCTGGTTTGTTTGGTATCGAATGAATATTCCCAAACCTGATTGGAGCTTATAAAATAGAGATAGTCCTCTGAAGGGCCCCAAAATGGTTGAGTTGCTCGCAGGCTTCCCAACTCCAGTTTTTCAGACCTTTTCTTTTCCGTGTTATAGAGGAATACCTCGGGTTGAGATTTTCCGGTTTTAAGCGTATAGGAGGTTACTGTATAGACGAGATAGCCTCCGTCTGGTGAGAGCACAGGAGAACTGACGCTTTTTGCGCGGTAAATGTCATCCAGTTCAAATGCTTTTTTTTGAGCAAGACCGGTGGATAACAAAAACAGAGATACCACTATCAATAACAGAGTTTGTTTCATACGGACACCACATGTAATTTATATAGTAAAATTTACAAATTAATTGAATCAAAACAAGCCGATTTGCATCTAATTATGCATTGAAACACGAAAATACTGTGAATTTTCGAAATTAATAATTTATGTCACGCAACGATGCCAACTGACTTGCCAAGGGCTTTAGTTCGTGGGTCCTTATCGCCAGCTGAAATCGGCTTTAGCCACAAACCTTAACTTTATTAGTGGCTAAATCAGGATATGGAGAGTACATCTATTCCACGTCTTGAAAGTTGTGGCAATTTCATCTCTGGTTTGCGTAGTATGAGTTCTTATAACTGAAGGAAAAGTGATTTAAATTATCGATGTGCTTGCGGAATTTGACTCAACCGTAAAGTGTTCTAAAGTGACAGTTCCAAGCTCATTAACAACAGTAACTGAAAAATATCGAGGAAATGAAATGACAAAAGAGAAGATTAAAATAGAAGGAATGTCCTGCAATCATTGCGTCATGGCGGTCAAACGTGAACTGACAAATGCGCAGATAACCGTTGAAGCTGTCGGCATAGGCTTTGCCGATATTGCATATGATGACAAAACGATCTCCCGTGAAATGGTGAAGCAGGCGATTGAAGAAGCCGGATTCCACTATCAGGGCGAAGAACCCCTTAACTGATTATGCATGTTTCACTTCCCGTTGAAGGGATGACCTGTGCGAGCTGTGTTGCGCGCGTTGAAAAAGCCATTGCGAAAGTGGAAGGAATTTCGGGTGTAGCCGTTAATCTCGCAACCGAAAAAGCTACGTTTGATGTTGACCCGGCACTGTTTTCCGTGGAAGCATTAACGTCAATGGTTGAAAAAACCGGCTATTCCATTGATACAACCTCTTTGACCACTCCGGAAAAGAAGCATTCTGCGAATGCCCCTGCGAATATCTTTAAAAAGCATGAAGAAGATCTTCGAAAGGATTTTTTGACCGCCCTTATTCTGACGATTCCCGTTTTTGTTTTGAGCATGGGTTCAATGGTGCCGGGTTTCGAAAACATAATTCCGCTTTCGCAGGACAGTCTCAACAAGTTGTTCCTCATCCTCACAACACCGGTACTGTTTTTGCCGGGAAGAAGGTTTTTTACGGCGTTCTGGAAAAACACCCGGCATTTCGCTGCGGATATGAATTCGCTGACGGCGGTGGGTGCTGGGTCGGCATATGCATACAGTGTGCTGGTAACGTTATTTCCGCATTTGTTTCACATCCACGAAGGAATGGCGCATACGTTTTTTGAAACTGCCGTTGTCATTATTACCCTCATTCTCATGGGCAAGTGGCTTGAAGGAAGATCCAAGAAAAAAACGACTGACGAAATCAAAAAACTTTTGGAGCTCAGGCCGGATAAAGCAACAGTGATACGAAACGGCAAAAACGTCACTATTCCCATTGAAGAGATTGTTCTTGAGGACCGGGTGGTAGTGAAACCGGGAGAAAAACTTCCTGCGGACGGCGTCATTCTTGAAGGGAACACTTTTATTGAAGAGTCCATAATTACGGGCGAGAGTTACCCTGTCTTCAAAAAAACCGGTGACCGGGTCACGGGCGCAACGCTTAATAAAAACGGCTATATCGAATTCCGTGTTACGGCACTTGGTGAAAACTCGGTGCTTGGTAAGATCATCAAAATTGTTGAAGAGGCACAAGGTTCCAAGGCACCAATCCAAAATTTGGCAGATAAAATCGCGTCGGTGTTTGTCCCCGTGGTTTTGCTTATCGCATTGGCTGCGTTTCTTGCATGGATGCTGCTGCCCGGCGAAAACGCTTTTGCGCAGGCGCTCATACATTTTGTCGCAGTCCTTATTATTGCATGCCCCTGTGCTTTGGGATTGGCTACGCCAACAGCCATTATTGTTGCCACCGGTGCCGCTGCCCGGAAAGGCATACTGATCAAAAATGGTGAAGCTCTCGAAGTTGCTCACGCAATTTCCGTTATCTTGATTGATAAAACAGGAACGCTGACCATTGGAAGACCCAAAGTGCAAAAGGCTGTATTGTCAAATTTTGATCAACAGTTTATTATTGCTGCCTTGTCGTCATTGGAAGCCAGATCTGAGCACCCTCTGGCCTCTGCAGTGCTGGCATTTGCTGCAGAGCATGAGGTTGAAATAAAACCCTGCAATGATTTTTCGGCTGTCGAAGGTCAGGGAATAACCGGAACTTTTGAAGGACACGTCATAAAAGCGGGAAAGGCATCATTTGCTTCGGTGCATCCCAGTGAACTATCCGTAATTGACACAGCGGGTGGTTCAGTGATCTGGATAAGCATTGATGGGAAAGACGCCGGCTACTTGATAGTAAAAGACAGCATTAAGGAATATTCCAGAGCTGCAATAGAACAACTGCATGAACTGAAGGTGAAAACGGTTTTGCTTTCCGGAGACAATGAACATGCCGTAAAAGCCGCAGCAGATGAATTGGGGATTGCTGAATTCTATTCCGGTGTGCTTCCGGGAGATAAAGCAGGGATAGTGGAAAAATTTCAGCGACATGGAAATGTTGTTGCCATGATTGGTGATGGTGTAAACGACGCTCCCGCGCTTGCAAAGAGTAATGTTGCATTTGCAGTTGGATCAGGCACCGACGTCTCCATCGAGACGGCGCAGATAACCTTGCTGAATGACGATTTGAGAACGGTAAGCTCGGCAATTGCCATATCACGAAAGACTATCCGGGTGATAAAACAGAATCTGTTCTGGGCGTTTATTTATAATGTTGTTGGTATTCCGCTGGCCGCATTTGGCTATCTGGACCCGATGATAGCTGCCCTGGCAATGTCACTGAGCTCAGTATCGGTTATCAGCAATTCCTTGCGGTTGAGAAAAGTTCAAGTATAAACTTCAAATCCAGAGTCATAAGTGGGGATCATGAAATGGATATAGCGAACGTATGCGAGGCCCAATGCCTGCGGTGGTATTACTGTGTGGAGGATGAGAGTTGGTTAAACCCTGGTCTTGCATTAGAAAATATACATGATCAATAACTTACATAAATATCAGGTAGTACGCCCTCCCTCGCCCTTTGGGAGAGGGAATGAGGGTGAGGGTCTTAGTCCTAATAAATTCAAGTACTTATACGAAAAGTTAGTTTTTATTGCATTTTTCGGGTTAAAGGATTATGATGAATATAGATCCCCATCAGGATAGGCTTACCCTGATGGGGACGAAATTCTCAAATCAGTTTTTGCGTTTTCTGAAAAGGAATATAAACACGATAAACAGCACACTGCCCGATAAATAGAAAATCCACATCGGGGTTTCCTTCAGTTTGAAGGCACGGTAGGTTACTGAAATGGTTTTTCCTTTCCCCAGATCGGTAAGGTTGTATGACCAGATATAATTTTTCTTTTTCTCGTCCACGCGGGTAGCATTGTGAGTGATGATCTCGCCGGGGAAACTATAAATGAAGGTTATCTGGAAATGCGAAGCGTCAATTGCTATTCCTGACGCCACGGGCGGAATGTGTTGTGTAAAAACTTTTTGGCCTGTAGCACCGTCCTGAAGCGAGAAGTTTGATTCGGAGAAGGGTCTGGTTTTGTTAAGTGAATCAATGTGGCTGAAATGCATCTTGATTTCAACGTGATACGTCGAGTTTGTTGTATCGAAGAAGGTTCTGATGTCTTTTGCGGTATCCTTTATCTCGATAAACTTCGATTTGAATGAATTCTTCAGTGAATCCCGGTTAAAGAAGGAGATTTGGTTTACTGAGCCAAGTGCGGATGAATCCTGGATTTTCATCCAGTACCTGATGGACATGTATCCGGAACCGTCAGGGTAAAGGCTGACCTCCTGTTGATAATCGAGACATCCGGCCAAAATCAAAGCCAGAAAAATGGATACTATTATAGAACTTTTCGTATTCATAACACCTTGAAAAAAATTAAGCAACTAAGTTATAGAATTTTTTGTTCAATTTCATTAAGTTTGAACACTTGTTTAGAAAAAGGAAAATACAGGCTATGCCAACATATGATTATATCTGTGACGAATGCAAATATACTTTTGAACATTTTCAGACCATGAGTGCCGATCCGTTGACCGAATGCCCCAAATGTAAAGGGCACGTTACGCGAAAAATTGGTGCGGGGTTAACACCCATTTTTAAAGGAAGCGGTTTTTATCAGACTGACTATAAGTCGCCCGTGAAACCCTCGCCGTCATCGTCAAAAAAGGAGACTCCCGCAGCGGCAACCACTTCTTCAGCCGATTCTGCGGCTCCTGCCGCGCCCGCTGCTCCCAGCACGCCAAGCGCTCCGGTTGATCCCAGGTAAACGTTCAAAAGGCATTTTTGTTTGTACGACATAAAAAAACCCGCTTCTGGAGCGGGTTTTTTCGTCATACAAACGTCTGATTAGTCGATTTGCGAAAGGTATCTGTCAACCTGAGATGCATACTCTGATTTTGGATAATTCTTTTTCACGCTTTTAAGTGCGTCCTTTGCATCGTCGGTTTTCCCGATTTCAATGAAATTGATGCCGGCATTAAGCAGGTAAAGCGGGTTAAGAACATCTCCTGAGCTGACTTTGGAGGCTTTCAGATACAATTCTGCTGCCTTTTGAAAATCATTTTTTGCTTCATAGCAGGCAGCTTCGCCGGCATATGCTGCCGCTTTCAGGTGGTCTATGCTTCCGCCGTAGCTGTCGAATGCCTTCTGTGCATTGTCATATTGTTTCAAATTATAGTAACAATTTGCCAGATAGATTTTTGCAGTTTCACCCGATTGGCTGGAACCGTTTTCATCTACAATTTTTTTGAGTCCTTTTATTTTAAGACCCTGGGTTTGCTTGCCGTCAATGGCATCCTGATAGGAACCTTGATTATAGAGGGCAACAACCTGGCTCAGGTCGGCGCTGGCTTGCTCATTGCTCTTGCGTCTGCTGTTTACCAGCAGCACCACGAGCACAACAATAACTGCCAGAGCACCCACGCCTATGGAGAGATATTTTTTCTGATCATTGAAAAACTGAATAGCTTTATAATAAAAAGTTACCAGTGTATCTTGTTTGATCTCTTTTCGTGAGATCTTCTTGTTTTTGGTTAACATTCGTACTTATCCTTTATTAAAAAAATCTATACCGCATATCTGATATGGTTTGAGTAGATCCAGGCCCGGTCATCCGCGTAAACCTCTACACGGTATACTCCCGGCTCCTGAAGCGGAATCCTGATTTCAGGGTCCGAATACTCATTGATGACTATCCCATTCCGGATGAGCCGCACCTTGACTTGTACCCTTGGCACTTTAATATGCAACTCTGCTTTTTCCGAATCAGGGACACTGTCACCCATGTACCATGTTTTATTTCCCGCTTTCAGTTTGAACTGAAAACCCCGTGCATCCCCGACCGAAAAATTGGAAACAAAGCTCCTGCCGTTAAAGAGCGCCGACCGGATTTCGTTATTGACTCCACTCCTGCCGGACCGGGAAATAATATTTTGAAAACTATGACTAAGCAAAATATGAGTTCTAATTGATTTAAACAACACCTTATAAGGGAAAACTTCAACTTCGAAGAATCCCAGGACATTTACCTTATGCGCGTGTGCGTCAATACCTCCGAGTGCCGGAACCCGCCTTTTGAGGTTTAAGTTGTCCCATATCTTAAGCGCCTCAGGGTCGGGGGCCTTTATGGATTTCAGCGGGTGCAGAAAGAGTTCATAGCGGTTTTGATCGTTTAACTGCTCCATCCACTCGGACATATGGTTCCATATTTCGATTCCGTCAAAAAGATCGGTATCCCAGGCTGTCCAGGGGTATGCGGGATATTCCTTTGAGGCACAGCGCTTTTCCGTGGGGTGCGCAATAAAGGTAACTCCTTTTTGCTCTTTGATAATTTTTAAGTAGTCCGGGGCGGAAAGTCGTGTGGGGAGGGTATCCGCAGTTCCAAAAACCAGGCAGTGATTTCTGTTCTCTTTGTCGTTTATCTCGTAACCCACCATCAGGTAGGTTTCGCCGTATAATCCTTCAAAGCCTTCGCGCTTGGCACGCAGGGTGTTGTGATCGGTGAGAATGAGGTAGTCCACCGCCGCTTCCTGAGCAGCACGAACAATATCCTCAACTTTTCCGGAGCCGTCCGAATAGATCGAATGCATATGTATTGAGCCGGAGTATTCTATCACCTGCCTGAATTTTAACCGCTTTTATGAATAACTTTAAAAATAAAGAAAAAAATGGTGCGAAATGCATCTATTTTTTGTTTGAGTTGGTATGGGGAATGGATACGGGACGAGTTTCCAATCAACTTTATACCTACTTAGGGCAAATTCCCAGCTGCTAGAAGTGAAGATTCTATTAACCTTGCGAACCTGTTGTAAACGGCAGCGATAATTTTTATTTTAATGGTGTTGACGGGAAAACGGAAGCGGTCTGTCTTTCCCAATACAGTTCAAACCTGACCTATAATATTTTAGCCAATGGCGAGAACATTGGGCAGGTAAAAGTGTTGAGTAAAGCTCCAGCGCGGTATTATTATTTGAAGGATCACCTGGGAAGTGTGAAGATGACAGTGGATACAAGTGGTACAGTAGTTGGCTTGGATGATTATTATCCTTACGGCAGCGTTATGAACGGCAGGAGTTATACTTCTTCCGCGGACCAAAGGTATAAGTTTACCGGCAAGGAACGGAGTGCAACAACCGGACTTGATTATTTTGGTGCAAGAGATTATGACAGTTGGAGAGCCCAATGGTTACAGGTGGACCAATTGGCAAGAAAATATCCAGCGTGGAGCTCTTATAATTATTGTTTGAACAATCCGATTAAGTTATCTGATCCTGACGGAATGAAACCATATGTAGCAAACTTAAATGATCGTGCTCCTAATGAACTTAAATCATTGCAGGGCGAAAAAGGTTATATGTACGCAAATTTGCGAGATGTCTCCAATGTTAATTTTAATGCTGCAATGAGCTTAATTGCAAAGGGAGCCCCGAAAATGTATCGGGAAATGCAAAAAAATGATTTTCCAGTTGTTTTCGTGGACAGATTTGGCGACCATAATAATCGTGGCGGTGAAGCAAATAATTTGCAAAGTGGTATGTTCGTAGCGACCTGGGAAAAAGACAATCCATTTAAGCTCGCCGGAACGATGCTTCACGAACGGGTGCATAATTATAGCGGATCTGAATTAGATGCATATGGTGCACAAATTGCTGCTGGACTGCTGAATGGTGATGATTATTTAAGACTATTATATAAATCTGCACAAGACCCGGATAAATTTGCTAATTTAACTTTAGGGATAGGTATGGAAGATATGGGCCCTGGGGGAATATATAATAACCTTAAAGATTATTCTGCCGGTCAAAATGTGGATGCGGCCGGAAAGAGAATAATCAGATATTTAATGAAGAAAGGTAAAAAATGGATAAATACAGATCATTAAATTTTCTCGTTATATTAATGATCTTGGCCTTTAACAGTTGCCAACAAAAAAAAGATGCTAAACAATTAAATGCTGGTACTGACTCATTGATTGCCAAGGAAAATTATTATCTGGATTTCGATAAAAATAATTTCAGCCATGAACCGAAGATTTTACTTGAACGAAAATATTTCACTGTAAAAATACATGACGAATCAATATACGAACTTGTCGGAGGTGTATTTCGAGTGAATATTATACAGCGCAGAAAGGAAATAAATTTTTGGCATCGGGAATATAATTTTGGTGCAGAACCAATTGCAGAATATCGCGGTTATTCGGGTATCGATAATTTTAATTATCTTATAATATGTCGATACGACACACTTGCGGTCATTTATATTAAGTGGAGAAATATTGAAAAAGATGAATTTATAGTTCCAACAAATATTGGGAAATTCACGATTTTTTTGGAAACTAATCTTCCGTCTGACGTATTGCTCAGATTTTTCCCGGATATACAATGCGCAATTAATGTCAAACAGCCCAAATCAATTGAGATGCCACTTCGCAGTTTTTACCCATCATTTATTTATGATGATCCGAAATCTTATCCAATGAAATATAGTTATATTCGTCCAAAATTTGTTTATTAAAAGCGGAAATTATTTCTAGACGAAATGTTTCGTATTTAAGAAAGGAAATTTCCTTATAAAAAGCCGGCTCAATAAGGTAATGAATTATCATTATCAGAACAGTACGAACAAGTTGAACAATGTAAGCGTGAACGGTCCCCGCAATATGAGTGACCTTAATGGTATTGCCGCGGGTTCAACTTTAAGTACATTTCACAGTCATTGTAGTGGTTCTAAAAACGGATATAATTTTGTTCAAGAACCATCAAAAACAGATATTAGTAATGCAGCAAACAGGGGAGGTCTCAAATATAATAATTATGTTTTCGGAATGCGAAACAATACTGTGTATATATATAATGGAAATGGAGTTCTGGCTACCATGCCAATACAGAGTTCCTTTAATTTAGGAAAATAAAATGTCAACGATAATATTAAAAATTATGATTTATTTATTTGCCTTAAATGGCATAATGATTTACTCCGCAATTAATAGCGACAGTATAAAGATTAATACCATTAATGAACTTGTGGAAATTGTTAATAAAGGGGAGGCCGGACAAGTTACGTGCTTAAATATGGATGCCCTCTTCTTGGAGAAACTTCCTCAGGAATTGGAGAAATTTGAAAATATTGAGGTGCTTTCACTTAATGTGAATTATCTTTCAGAGATTCCGGCATTTTTTTCAAAATACAAACATTTAACTTCATTGTCATTAGGCAGTAATAAAGGATTTGATCTTGAAAAACTATTTACAATTCTAAGTGAACTTCCTCAACTTGAAAAGCTGGATCTGTATGCTAATAATATTGAAACAATTCCACCAAAGATTATGGAAGTAAAAAATCTTAAATATTTGGGTTTAGCGCTAAACAAAATTGTGTTTTTGCCAAGTGAATTAGACTCTCTTAAAATGCTTACTGAATTGGAGCTAAATAGTAATCCAATAGATATAGATTCTTTAGCCGCTATAGTTTGCTCATTGCGTAATCTTAAGAGTTTGGATATCAATTCATGCAAAATTAAAAAACTGCCTTTGCGAATGGAATGTTTGAAATATGTCGAAGAACTGATGCTTGAAGAAAATGAGATAGAAGTGATTCCTGATGATATCTGTTCTTTAGAAAATATTTCTTATCTCTATATCAGTTTGAATCCTTTAAAACAAATTTCACGAAGTATTACTAAATTATCAAAGCTGAAATATTTGGTCATAAATCTTAATCTGATCGACATTATTGATAAAAAATTTCTAATATCACATATGCCCAACTGTTTAATCAGATATTAATACGTTCTGCTATTTTTTGAAAAACGGCTTTATTTAGCCGAAGACTTGACAACCACCGGGGGATAGGGTTCATACTCTATGATACGGATAATATGCCCTACGCAATGTATCTTAAGAACAGTACTCAGCTTTTATTTGAAAATGACGTATTCAATTTCCGGATACGGAATTCTGTTGTAAACGGCAGCGATAATTTTTATTTTAATGGTTTTGACGGGAAAACGGAAGCGGTCTGTCTTTCCCAATACAGTTCAAACCTGACCTATAATATTTTAGCCAATGGCGAGAACATTGGGCAGGTAAAAGTGTTGAGTAAAGCTCCAACGCGGTATTATTATTTGAAGGATCACCTGGGCAGCGTGAAGATGACAGTGGATACAAGTGGTACAGTAGTTGGCTTGGATGATTATTATCCTTATGGCAGCATTATGAACGGCAGGAGTTATACTTCTTCCGCGGACCAAAGGTATAAGTTTACCGGCAAGGAACGGAGTGCAACAACCGGACTTGATTATTTTGGTGCTCGGGATTATGACAGTTGGAGAGCCCAATGGTTACAGGTGGATCCAATGACGGGAGCGAGAACCAATCTATCACCATATAATTATTGTCAAAATAATCCAATCACTAAATTTGATCCTACGGGAATGTTTGATGGGGATTACTGGGACGAATACGGAAAAAAAATTGGCACGGACGGAATTAATGATAAAAAAAATTATCTAGTTCCAAATGCCAATTCTGCAATTGTGTCTGAAGCATTAAATTCTCCGTCCATTCTTAAGTCAGAACAATCTGCTCAACAAGTTGCATCATCAAATTCAGTCCTTTTGCCAAATTCAAGTGCGATTAGCAGAATGGAATCAGTGGTATGTTCAGCATCTCCCTGGAATGAAACAGGAGGAGTGATCTATTCAACTGTAGAAGGCATTCAAAAAGTTGTACCGGCAGTGCCTGGTGAAAGTATGTATCCGGCTCCTGATGTTGTTGCTTCAATAAACGTATGGAAGGCAAATGATCCAAATAGTATTAAAGGTACAGATATTCCATCAGCTACATTCCATGTACACCCCAATGGTCAACTCATGATGTATGGGTTTGAACAACAACCATCATCCGTTGACATCCACAATGCCGCTAGTAATGGGAGTCTCCGGCTAAATAATTATGTCTTTGGTGCGAGTAGTAATAAGGTTTATCTGTACAATGGTAGCGGTGTAATCGGTTCAATGCCAGCGCAAAGCTTTTTTAACTTAGGACAAAAATAAAATGTTATTAAAAATACTAAAAATCTTAATATTTTTTTTCATTTATGCATATAATACCTACCCCGTAACGAAAAATGATACTATAAAAATAAATAGTTATGAAGAATTCTTGAATATAGTTAATAACTATAAAGCGGATGAAGTTGGATATTTAGACATGGATGCCCTCTTTTTAAAGGAGGTACCGCCAGAGTTGTCGAAATTTTTAAATCTAAAAACTCTATCATTAAATTTGAATTTGCTTTCGGAAATTCCAGACTTTTTCTCAAATTATAAGCAGTTAACAACTTTATCCTTAGGTAGTAATTCTGGATTTGATCTGGAAAGACTATTTGAGATATTAAGTAAAACTCCCAATTTGGAAAAATTGGATCTCTATCTAAATAGAATAAATACAATTCCACCCAGTATTTCGAAATTAAAAAAGCTTAAATATCTAGGATTAGCTCATAATAAAATTATTTATTTGCCTGGTGAATTTGATAGTTTAGGAGTATTAAGCTCATTGAATTTAAGCGATAATCCGATAAATGTTGATTCATTAACTATTATTATTAGACCATTAAACAATCTAAAAAGTTTAGACCTTTATTCCTGTAATATTAAACATTTCCCCCTTTGTATGGAACTTTTTGGAAATCTGGAGGAATTAATTCTTGATGGGAACGATATTGATGTAATCCCTGACGATATTCGATTGTTAAAAAATCTTTCTTCCCTTCAGATGGCTGGAAACGGTTTACGCAATTTAAGCGAAAATATTATAGAATTATCTCAGTTGAAGTTTTTGTTGATTACTATATTACCCAACATAAATAAATCAAAGATCGAGTTTATTAAAGCCAAGATGCCAAATTGTCGGATAATTGTTCTTAGTCAAGAATAATAATATTTTATCACAGCAAGAGTTTACTTCCAATTCTGCATTTGTGTCTGAAGCATTAAATTCTCCGACGATCATTGGGGCTGAAAGCAACAATCAACAAATAGCCTCTGAAAACGCTATCTTGTTACCCGGAAGCAGTAGTATAGCCCGAATGGAAAATGTTGTATGTTCTGCAACACCATTTAATGAAACCGGAGGACAAATTGCGCCAATGGTAAATGGTAACGAAAAAGTAATAGAAGCTAAACCAGGAAAAGCTGTTGATCCAGGCCCAGGTGTCAATGCAGAGATAAAAGTTGATGTTCCCCGCAATATGAGTGACCTTAATGGTATTGCCGCGGGTTCAACTTTAAGTACATTTCACAGTCATTGTAGTGGTTCTAAAAACGGATATAATTTTGTTCAAGAACCATCAAAAACAGATATTAGTAATGCAGAAAACAGGGGAAGTCTCAAATATAATAATTACGTTTTCGGAATGCGAAACAATACTGTGTATATATATAATGGAAATGGAGTTCTGGCTACCATGCCAATACAGAGTTTCTTTAATTTAGGAAAATAAAATGTCAACGATAATATTAAAAATTATAATTTATTTATTTGCCTTAAATGGCATAATGATTTACTCCGCAATTAATAGCGACAGTATAAAGATTAATACTATTAATGAACTAGTGGAAATTGTTAATAAAGGGGAGGCCGGACAAGTTACGTGCTTAAATATGGATGCCCTCTTCTTGGAGAAACTTCCTCAGGAATTGGAGAAATTTGAAAATATTAAGGTACTTTCACTTAATGTGAATTATCTTTCAGAGATTCCGGCGTTTTTTTCAAAATACAAACATTTAACTTCCTTGTCATTAGGCAGTAATAAAGGATTTGATCTTGAAAAACTATTTACAATTCTAAGTGAACTTCCTCAACTTGAAAAGCTGGATCTGTATGCTAATAATATTGAAACAATTCCAGCCAATATTACAAAATTACATAATTTAAAATATCTTGGATTAGCCCAAAACAGGATTGTTTATCTACCCACTGCATTTGAGGGCCTAAAAACCCTGATTTCTCTAACATTAAACAATAATCCAATAGATGTTGATTCATTGGCTGTTAGACTACGCTTTTTAAGTAATTTAAAACAAGTGGATCTGTATGCTTGTAATATAGAACAATTTCCTGTTTGCATAGAGTGTTTTCAACATATTGAAGAACTAATTCTTGATGGAAATGAAATTGAAGTTATCCCGGAAAATATCTGTTTATTAAAAAAACTTACTCGGCTTAATATTCAGCACAATCCTCTAAAGCAAATTTCTCAAAAAATTACAGAATTAACAAACTTGAAATTTCTAGTGATAAATTTGAAATATATTAGTCAAGCTAAAAAAGATTACATCATAGCTAATATGCCGAATTGCGTAATACTGTATTAATGGCATTTTAATATGACTTAGAAAACCACCTTCTCCGAAGGTGGTTTCTTGTAAATATCTTAATCTTATTGAGTACCTTCACTATGAATTTCCACGAAAATAAGATTTACATCATATTATTTCGTAAGAGTGCAAAGAATATCACCTCTCCCCTGAAAAGGTGCAAAACAATTGTAAGAAACCATCTGGACTGAGCGCAAATTCTGGCTATGCAAACCTTTTGAACCTTTTTGCGTCTAAGTTGTATTATTGGGAAACAAATTATTTTTTGGAAGGTCCGTATGCAGCGCCATTTATGGTTCATTGCCCTGTTTCTTGTCTCTCTGTGCCTTGTTGCTGATTCCGTTTTTGCGCAGAAGCCGCCTAAAGTTTACTCCATAGTAAAAGCAAAAAAAGACTATCAGTTTTATAAATCGGCTGCAGAACAATGGGGTGCTATTGTGAAGGCAGACTCCGGCAACGCTGAAGCATGGGTTAATTATTTCACCGCCAACCGCATGGTGAAAAACTGGTTCAGGGAGGAGTGGCAAAAGGACAAAGATAAATTTTTCCGTGACCCCGCCGATATTGTTAAACGTGCTGCGAAAGACATCCCCAATACCGCCGAGTACTTTTATATGAAATATACCAGCGACCGGATGACGGGCCCAAGTGACCCCAAAGATCTGTTCAAAGCCTATGAACTAAATCCCAATATGCCGGAATTATTCTCCGATCTTGCTGTTTATTACGAGACCAGGCGGGATACGGCTCATGAAGCCGAAATTTGCAAAAAATGGTATGACAGCAGAGATATCTCCCCGGGAATACTTAACTGGAATTATAACGTGCTTGCTTCGCTGGAACCAAACAGTATCTTACTGACAAATGGTGACAATGATACCTTCCCCATCTGGATTTTGCAATATGCCCTGAATTTCAGGAAAGATGTTGGCGTCCTGAACATGAGTCTGCTGATGATTGACAGCTACAGGGAACTGCTCTTCAAAGAATATCATATTAAGCCCTATGTTTTTGATACAGCGCAATTTAAAAATGCTCAGGACTATTACATGAGAATTTCTTCTGTGCTGCTCAAACATATAGCAACAAACGCAACTGATAGAAGTGTCTGCTTCGCGTTGACAATTCCGCAGCAGGCATACGACGATATAAAGAACAAGACCTATTTGACTGGGCTGGCGTTTAAGTACAGTGAGAAGGACTTTGATAACATGGCCTGTCTGATCAATAACTATGAAAACAAGTGGATGCTCGACTACCTGCGGATTGATTTGGCCAATGATATTGCCATTGGAATCATCAGACAATTGAACGTAAATTACTTGCCGGTATTCGCAAAACTATACGATCACTATCAAGTGAGCGGACAGGAAGACAAGACACAGCGTATAAAAAAACTTGCCCGGATAATTGCCGACAGGAGTGATGCTCTGGAATTATATAACCAGTTATTTGATAAAAAAGAGAATGCGCCAAAACTGTGATCAGCTTTGCATGTACAGTCAAGACATTAACTTGGCACAGACTTTAATATGCTGATTATATTATTATCTCTCATTATGCTCGAGTTGGGCAGATTCGCATCATGGCTGGCGAATACGCGTCAACTTAACAGGTTGGCATTCTCGTGAAAACGGGAATCTGCTTGCTCAGAACCCTTGGAGGGAGCGATGATTAGCCTGAACCACACAGTTCAGCCAAAGTCGAAACTAAGCCCCGCAAAATTTGGCTTTAAAAGTCTCCTCTCCTTCGGAAGAGGAGATTTAGCGGTGAGGGGCCCAAGGCAATAATTTCGCTTTTGAGTTTACGCCTATGGGTCACGCCATGACGGAAATGACAATCCTGTTAAGCTGGCACCGTTGCTTTATGACAGGATCGGTTAGGTTTAACTGATTAACCAATGATTATGAAATGAAAGAAATTCCGGACGAAAAATAGCAGAATTATGAATCCAGACGGAAGATGGTTATCTGATGCACCTCTTTGGTAAGGCTCCAAGCGCTGAAAGCGATGAAGTATTGATGGGTCTGCTAATGAAACGGGATAAAGCCGCATTTGAGGAATTGTATGCGCGCTATTCCGGGAAAATGTATTACTATTTTTACAGAATGCTGGGCCGTGACCGCGAAAAAGCGCAGGACTTTACCCAGGATCTGTTTCTCAAAATAATAACCGCACCTGGCTCCTTCGATCCGGCAAAAAGGTTCTCCCCCTGGTTCTATACTCTCGCAACTAATATGTGTAAAAATGAATTTAAACGGGTAAGCAGAAAACCCTTGCCGCTGGATGAAGAGCAGGGAAGCCAGTGCACAGTTCCAGACGACGGTTGTGATGACCTTGACCTGGCTGCATTCAGTGAAGAATTGTATTTGCATCTGGACGAGCTTAACGAAGAACAGAAAACCGTGTTCCTGTTGCGGCATGGCAGCGGGCTTTCGCTCAAAGAAATTGCAGAAATGCTTAACAGTCCTGAAGGCACCATTAAATCGCGGTTGTTCTATGCCATAAAGTACCTGTCGTCCAAATTAATGATTTATAACCCTGGAGTTAATTGAAATGTTGAATGATGAATTATTTGAACTGTTACCCGATTTCGAGAGCTTATTGACAACAAAAAGTTTTGATCAATTGGATACGAATGAGAAAGAACTGATTCTCAGGGCACTTACACCGGCTGAATATGATTCCATGCGGGCATACCTTCTGAAAAGCATAGAACTTTTTGCTAATGAAGAAAGAACAGAATATGCCGGCAAAGAGATCAAAGAAAAACTTATGCATTCTTTTAAAGCAACTGCTCCATCGGTTTGGTTAAGGATAGTGAATAACTGCCGTCGTGCATTCGATTTCCGCCTGCCCGTTTGGCAGACTGCATTGTTTCTGCTGGCTGCAATTCTGTTGGTTGGCAAGTTAAACCGTCCCCAGGAGAGTATACGTTCTGATCAATTCAGGGTGGATACGGTCTATGTGGAAAAGCAGAACGCAGCTCAAGACACTGAAAAACAGGCTATTAAACGGGGAACAAATGCATTGATGATCCCAGGGAATAAAGCAGCATCCCGCACTATAAAGAACAAATCTGCCGGGCTGAGGGACTCTTCAGTTCTTGTACCGGGTCACATAACTCAACCTTTCAGTGTTGCAGTTGCAAACGTTCTTACGTACGCAAAAGGCGAGAAAAGGGGCAAGTCCATTGACCGGGACTCCAATTTATACCGCGGATTGGTAATCATGCAATGATATAATGGCCTCATTTATTTCGCTCCGCCGGCTCAAGATTGTTTTGATTTTTTTTACTTGGGTAACGCGGCAGCGTGTTATATAGTGCCTGCCTTTAGACTTTGTTTTTATTCCGTTATCCAACTTTGTAATAGAGGAAGTAATGAACGTTAAGCGCTTCGAACGAATTATTGGGTCTTGTGTATTTTTATTCTCACTAACTGTCCTGTACAAAACCGTTCAGCCGTCGGTCTCTTTCTGGGATTGCGGCGAGGTTTCCGCCGCAGCGTTCGGTATGCAAATTCCTCATCCGCCCGGCTCACCGTTTATGACGTTAATGGGACGTTTTTTTTCTATGCTTCCCACTGCTGCTAATTACGGGTTGCGGATCAACTATCTTTCTGTGCTCACCGGTGGGCTCACCGTCCTGATGCTCTATTCCATTATCGTTAAGCTCATTGAGAACTACAATGGGCGTAATTATGCGAACGTCCAAAACGCATTGTTTACGTATATGTCTGCGGCAGTCGGTGCCTTGGCATTTTCGTTCAGCCATTCATTCTGGTTTAACGGAACAGAGTCTGAAATTTATGCCCTTAACACAACCATCTTTGCGGCAATCATTTATGTTGGTATGGTTTGGAATGAAAAAGCGGATAACCAGGATGCCGCGAAATATCTTTTCCTTCTTTCTTACCTGATTGGTATTTCCACTGCGCTCAGAATGTTTGGCATTCTAGCCATCATCACGGTTGTTATGATCATCATGTACCGGAAATATGACACCGATGAAAAAGCATATAAACTGACCGGATATATTTTCCTTGGCCACTTTGCGCTTATGCTGCTCATTGCCCTGGTGCTTTGGGCAAACGAGGTGGGTTCAACGGCACCGTCAATTGAAGAATATAAAGATTACGATACACAGTTCAAGATCATCATGTTCGTTGTGAGTGCGGCAATCATCGGTATATTCCGGAAAAAACTGTTGAATAAAAATTCCATCTACCTTGCCTTCTTCATAGGTGTGATCGCAAAATATATTATCTATCCCGGCATTGTCATGAAAATTCCTGAATTCCTGGGCTTGATTGCCGGAGATAATACCGGAACGGCAATAACACTTTTCACTGCCATTTTTGTGCTCCTGGGCACCGTTATATATTTCGCGCACGCGAATAAACAAGAGATGCTGTTTACCATTGCAACCTGCGTCCTCTTTATCATGATTGGCTGGACTACCTATGCCACAATTCTTATTCGTGCTAACCAGAACACGCCCATGAATGAAAATGCACCCAGAGATTTTGCAGGCTTCCTTTCCTATCTCAATCGCGAACAGTATGGTGACTTCCCAACATTCAAAAGAAGATTTTCGCAAGAGCAGGGGCAACAGGGTATTTATGATCCCGCGAAATATTCGTCGGACCTTAGTTTCGTGTGGAAATATCAGGTGAATCACATGATGACACGATACATCCTCTGGACCTATGGTGGCAGATCATCCTGGCATCAGGATGCGGGGCCGGATGTGTGGCCTTTTAACGGAGTGGCTAACGTTTTCGGAGCATTATGCAATTTGAAATTTGAAGGCGACGGGCATAATTCATTCTTCGGCATTCCCTTCCTTGTTGGACTACTTGGCATTTACTTTCACTTCAGGAAGGACTGGAAAATGGCTGTTGCGTTCCTTATCCTGTTCCTCTTCACAACCTACCTGTTTGCTTTTTATCAAAATCAGCAGGAACCTCAACCGAGGGAACGCGACAAGTTTTATGCTGCCGGGGGCTTTGCCTTCGCTGTCTGGATCGGGATTGCGGTAAAGGGGCTTCTTGACCTCGTGGAGCAGAAGATAGCCACCGTTTCACTTTCCCGCACGCTGTCCTGGATAATTGTTGGTGTCTTGTTTCTGTTTATTCCTGGCAGAATGCTTCAGGCAAACTACCGGGAACATGACCGTTCAAAAAACTGGATACCATGGGATCTGGCGTACAACCAGCTCCAAAGTTGTGCTCCCAATGCCATTCTTTTTACCAATGCTGACAATGATACATTCCCTTTATGGTATTTGCAGGATGTCGAAGGTATCCGGACTGATATCAGGATAGTCAATCTGAGCCTGGCCAACACGCCCTGGTATGTTCAACAGTTAAAAAACCAGGAACCGCACGGTGCAATGAAGGTAAAACTCAGTTTCTCCGATGAGATGCTGAATGAGCAGAATTACAGGCCGGTGCAATGGGAGCCGCAAATGGATTCCCTCATGGTACCGCCGGATTATTTTAAGAAAAGCGTCAACCACAACAATTATGCAGGCCTTTCTCCAAAAGCAAAAGCACTTCTGCAGGATGAATATAACATAAAGGACTCTACGATTCTCAGGGCGGGGAAGATCGTTTGGAGAGTGGACAATACTGTTACCTTTGGGGGAATCAAAGCGCTTCGTGCTCAGGATTTGTTGGTTAAGGACATCATCGAGCAAAACAACTGGGAACGACCCATCTACTTTGCGCTCACCTGCTCAGGAGACTGCAAAGTTGGCCTTGATGAATATATGAAACTGGAAGGTATTGCCTATCGGCTTGTTCCAGAGCGCTGCCAGGCAAACATTGGTGATATGGTGAATGAACAGATTCTGAATTCACAATTGTTTTCCGGTTCCCAGGGATTTAGTAAGGTCTACGAGCCGGGTTTCAAATTCCGCGGGCTGAATGATACAGCCATCTTTCTTGATGACAATCAGGAACGTTTTCTCCAAATGTACAGGAATGCATTTTTAAGAATGGCTCTCCATAGTTTTAACAACGGGCATCAGGATAAGTGCCTGAATGTGCTGGATGAAATGGAAAAAACAATTCCGCAGGCTCACTGCCCCATGGAATATTATACGGCCTATGATATAAGCCGGCTCTATCGTGCATGCGGTGAAATACGAAAAGCTGAATATCTGGAAAGCCAGGTTGAAACAGTAGTACAAAAGATCCTGGAAAGATCTTCAACAAACACCGCCCCTTACGACATTTTGATCCGGATGTATGAAAAGCGGAAAGATTACGACAAGCTTATAGCATTGTTCACAAGATTACAAGCCCGGTCTCCGGAAGACGCTGGTATCCGGCAAACAATTGAAAAGTACCGGGCGCTTAAATTTGCCGCAAACAGTGCCGGGAACACCGGCAAAGGAAACTGACGGGCTGTGACTTACGAAATTGACCCCCGGTTGACCGCATTGGCGTCGACTTAACACAGCTGGTGAAGCACTGTCATTCCTGTGAAAATTGAGTTCAACGAAATCCCGCTTCTGGCGCGATGCGTGTCCCAATCCTATCGGGTGGAATCTACCTGCCTCAGACCCTGGAATGCATCGGCAATTGACGAATTTTTGCAATTCGTGTTTCTTAATGCATTTCTCATGGAATACGGAATTGGAACATCCGCTAACAGCTTATTCAGCTGTTAACGATTCTGAAGACAGGGTCGAATTACACTCTTTAAGCTGATGCCTATGGGTTTACCGGGACGCTTTGCTATAAGAGGCGCTGTCGGTGATGCAATATGCCGAATTGTCCCGTAAAATTTTTAATACAATATATTCTCACTATTTTTGTATATGTTATTATAAATAAAGTGAGAATACATTATGGCACAACAACACTCTTTTGATATTGTTTCCGAAGTGGATTTGCAGGAAGTTGATAATGCGGTCAATCAGGCGCTTAAGGAAATTCTGCAACGGTACGATCTTAAGGACTCGAAAACCACCGTAGATCTTAACAAGAAAGACAAAACTCTTACCATCCATACAAAGGATGATTTTTCCCGCAAACAGAGTCTCGATATTATTCAATCAAAATTCATCAAACGCGGTATCTCAATAAAAGCATTGAAATATCACGATCCTGAACCTGCAGGTGGTAACACGGTTAAGCAGATAATCGATCTGATCACTGGAATTGAGAAGGAAAACGCGAAGACTATCACAAAGCTGATAAAAGATTCCAAGCTCAAGGTAAGTGCTGCAATTCAGGATGAACAAATTCGTGTAACTGCCGCAAAAATTGATGATTTGCAGGCAGTGATAAAACTGGTTCGCGATGCCGACCTGTCATTCCCCACGCAGTTTACAAATATGAAATAGCTGAACCCCTCCAGCCCCCGCCCTCAAAAAGGGCAATGGTGTCAACTTAACAAAAACAGGCGTGATTTCATTTGATACTCTCACTCCAACTATCGCCGTTATAATACTTATAGCCGCCAATAATGCGGATGTTCTGCTCCCCTCTCTTTTTAAGAGAGGGGATGGGGGTGAGTTCCCTTTGCCAGAATCACACTTAGTTGACACTATTGCTAAATAAGGGAGGGGAGAGTTTATAATGTCTATTCTTCGTTTAACAGTTGTTGTTTGTAAATTTCAAGATTCTGCATTTTTTCTTCGCTCAATTTGGGATATTCCGGTTTCATTTGCTCCAATGCGTCAACAATAACAGCGGATATCAGCAGCCGGGCATACCATTTTTTATCTGCCGGGACAATATACCACGGGGCGAACTTGGTACTTGTTTCAGCTATGGCCTCCGCATATACTTTCTGATAGTCATCCCAATGACTGCGTTCCTTTAAATCTGAAGCGGAAAACTTCCAGTTGCGTGCAGGATCTTCCAGACGCTTCAGGAAACGGCGTTTCTGTTCATCCTTCGATACATTCAGGAAAAATTTAACTGTTCTTACGCCATTTTCGTGAAGATAACGCTCATAATCACGGAATTGTCTGAAACGGTTCTTCCAGATATCCTTTGTGGTCACATCGGGTGGAAGCTTCTCTGCCTCAAGATAGTTATGCACACGTACGACAAGAATTTCCTCATAATGCGAGCGGTTGAAAATGCCAATCCTGCCCCGTTCCGGAAGGGATTTGTTGATCCTCCACAGAAAGTCATGATCCAGCTCTTCGGCCGAAGGCTGTTTGAAACTGAACACCTGAGTTCCCTGTGGATTCAGGCCGGACATCGTGTGTTTGATCGCTCCGTCCTTTCCGGCAGCATCCATTGCCTGGAAAATGATGAGCAGGGCATATTTATCATGGGCGTACAGCTTATCCTGAAGTTCTGCCATCTTTTGGATATTCGATTGCAATTCTTCGGAAGCTTCCTTGCTGCTTTTGTATTTTCCGGAGTAATTAGTGGGGAAATCAGAAAGCGAGAACTCCTTCTTAAAGGGTGCACGGAATTTCTTGATATTCATAGGAGGCTCCTAACATTATAAAAATAAGTGCAGGACTGCCGGGAAATTACTAAAATTTTTAATTAAGTAAAATGATTTGGGTAACATTGGCCGGGAAGCAAAATTGCTTTTATGCAGGTCCTTGGTTCTGAACGGTAGCCGGTTTTGGCGAAGTCGGGAAATAGCTGATTACGGATATACCGGCGGTATACATTTACGGTGCAAAACGGAAGCAAAAATGCATTTATATGTGATATTATGCACTTAGCGCCCACCTTGAAAAAATTGAATTTGATATTTAATTATTTTTTGCACAATTTGTCCGAAACAAATAATGGTTACCATGAACAGGAAAAAGTTTAACCGTATTGTACCATTTCTTCCCGTCCGGAATCTGGAAGAGACTATTGCTTATTACAGGGATAAACTTGGATTTTATCATGAATGGTTTTGGGGGCAGAAAGATGCCGGAATAGAACGGGATGACATTCATTTGCTTTTCTGCTTATCGCCGGAATATATTAACGTTACCCACAAAAAAGATCTGCATTTTGAGTTCATGTGGTTTGTTAATAATGTTGACGGTATTTATAAGGAATACAAAAAAAACGGCGTGGAGATACTGAGAGAGCTTGAGGATAAACCCACGGGCGTCAGGGAATTCACCATTTTTGATATTAATGGCTATACCATCCGGATTGGTGAGCCCTTGAAAAAAAATAAAATAAAAAATTCCGATTCCCCTTGACACATGGCGGAATAAAAATTATATTGCACAAGAAGTAACAAATCAGGTATCAAGAGTTTTTCTTTCATAAAGAAAAACAGCAACCGAGTAAACCAAGACTACGGTGCTAAAGTGATACGCGGATGACAGCATCTGAAAACTGCTTGGAGAAGAAACCACACAGGTTAGATGCATTATAAATCTAATTCGTGTGGTTTTTTTGTTTTCGTGGAATTTGCTCCGTATTGCACCACGTTAAATAAGGCTAAAAAGGTTGACCCGTTTGGGCTACTTTATTAGCGCAAACGGGTTTTCAGTTTTAAAGGACTGTTGTAAGTCCATTCATCAAATAAATAAGGAAAAATAATGAGTACTCCTAACCAACCAAAGTTCGAAACGTTGCAATTGCACGGGGGACAGGTGCCCGATCCGACCACCAATTCCCGGGCAGTTCCGATCTATCAAACCAGTTCCTATGTCTTCAACGACGCGCAGCATGCTGCAAACCTCTTTGGACTCAAGGAATTCGGCAACATTTATACGCGAATAATGAACCCGACTACCGATGTTTTTGAGAAACGTATTGCCCTTCTTGAAGGTGGCGTTGCGGCTCTTGCCGTTGCTTCCGGGCAGGCAGCACAGTTTATCGCATTGAACAACATCCTCCAGGCAGGTGATAATTTTATTTCATCTTCGTCTCTCTATGGAGGAACGTATAATCAATTCAAGGTGGCATTCAAACGGCTCGGCATTGAAGTCCGTTTTGTTGATGGCGACGTTCCCGAAAATTTCGAAAAACAAATTGATTCCAATACCAAGGCGCTTTATGTGGAAACAATCGGAAATCCGGGGCTGAATATTCCCGATTTCGAAAAAATTGCGGCTATTGCCAAAAAACATGATCTGCCTCTGGTTGTCGATAACACTTTCGGATGCGGCGGCTATTTGGCCAGACCTCTTGAATTGGGCGCCCATATTGTTGTGGAATCTGCAACAAAATGGATCGGCGGCCACGGAACCAGCATCGGTGGTGTTATTGTTGATGGTGGAACCTATAATTGGGGAAACGGGAAATATCCGCAATTCACCGAACCTTCAGAGGGATATCACGGATTAAAATTCTGGGAAACCTTCGGAAACATAGCCTTTATTATCCGGGCACGGGTGGAGGGATTGCGTGATTTTGGCCCTGCCTTGAGTCCGTTTAATTCATTTCTCCTTTTGCAGGGTGTTGAAACACTTTCTCTCCGTGTACAGCGCCAGGTTGACAATTCACTGGAACTGGCCACGTGGTTGGAAACTCATCCTTCAGTTGAAAAAGTCATTTATCCGGGACTGGAGTCGAGCCCTCATAATGCACTGGCAAAGAAATATCTTAAAAACGGATTCGGAGCTATCGTCAATTTCAACATCAAAGGCGGCATCGAAGCGGCGAAGACCTTCATTAACAGCCTGTCCTTGATCAGCCATCTCGCAAATGTTGGTGACGGAAAAACACTTGCCATCAACCCGGCATCCACAACGCACGAACAACTGAGCGAAGCAGAACAAATCGCAGCAGGTGTCAGTCCTTCACAAATAAGGATCTCGGTTGGCTATGAGCACATTGATGACATCAAAGCCGACTTTCAAAATGCATTCGATATTGTCAGTAAGGCAAAATAACTATGAGTGCACAATTACAGACTCTTCGCAGATGGTTGAAGCAGCGTGATATTCTTTCTTCAGGGAAGAGGATCGTGTCTGCATTCATTAACCGGAAAGATGATAACATCGCTTGTTGTAGCAGGAAAAAATTGTAACCTTATGAGTACATTTGTAACCAGACTTAACAACGATGATTTCATCTCCGCCAACAGTGTTAGCGGAGGTGGAGTCATCTCTTTTCCTGGCTTGTCAACCGGAACCGATACTATCCTGTCGGAGGCCAAAACGAATGTGTCTATTTTGTCAAAAGAGAACAAAGCAATAAACGTAATGAACAGCAGAGTGTTTACTTCGAAGAAACCCTTCAAACTTGAGGCCGGTGATACTTTGCCGGGAATCGATATTACCTACACCGTCCACGGCGAAGAGGGAAAGAAAAACAAAAAGGTAGTTTGGATCATCCATGCCCTTACGGCAAATGCTGACCCGTTTGAATGGTGGGATGGACTGGTCGGTCCGGGGAAAATGTTTGATCCGGAAAAATATGTAATCATTTGCGCAAACAATCTTGGCTCATGTTATGGCACAACAGGACCCGCGAGCACAATACCCGGCACCCACAATCTATACGGCAAATCATTTCCTCTTCTTACTACCCGCGACATGACAAAAGCACTCGATCTCCTGCGTGAGCATCTTAAAATTGAAAAGATTCACGTGCTTATTGGCGGCTCCATGGGTGGCCAGATTTCTCTGGAATGGGCCATAATGAACCCGGAGCTTGTTGAGAATCTTATTCCGATTGCAACAAACGCGCGCCACTCCGCATGGGGCATCGCTTTTAACGAGGCACAACGTCTGGCGCTTCACGGCAACGAATTTGGTTTGCAGGCTGCCCGCGCAATTGCACTGCTTTCCTATCGCGGATATGACGCCTTCGAAAAGGCTCAAACAGACACAATTGAAAAAATTGACTATTTCCGTGCTTCGTCATACCAGCAATATCAGGGTGAAAAACTTGCAAAACGGTTCGATGGCCACAGCTACTATACCCTGAGCAAGGCAATGGACTCACATAATGTAGGCAGGGAACGTGGCTCGATTGAAAAAGCACTTTCATTGATAAAAGCCAAAACTCTGGTAATTGGCATCAGTTCAGATATCCTCTTCCCGGTGCGGGAACAAAAATATCTCCGTGATCATATCGCAGGTGCAACACTTGCCGTGCTGGAATCTGACTATGGGCATGACGGATTTTTAATAGAGTATGAGCAGTTGAATAAGGTGATTGGGGAGTTTCTGGAAGTGAATGATTGAAGGTAATACACAGCATTAACCGCTGTCGTCCAAGATAATTCCTGTATACTCAAAATCATTGCAAAACGGATAAGATAATGCATTCCTGGCCCATCCGGTAATTTGATCCCATTAATGTCATACCTGTGAAGGCGTGTATCCATTACCACCCAATTTTTGTACAACTGTTTAGTTTGGCAACATGATAGCAGTAGTACATATTTTTGTTAATCGCCCATTCAAAAACGGCACTAAAAAATATTTATTTTGGACGGATTTGGCAATAAGGGTAAAGATTCGGCTTTCGGCATTTTTCGCTTGCTTTTCCTTAAAATAAAAGCCATATTTGCAAATATTTTACAAAAAATGGCTTTATTATGCTTATCCAATTTACAGTCGGCAACTACAGAACCTTCAAAGAAAAAGCAACGCTCAGCCTTTTAGCCTCAAATTACGATAAGGATACACGCGCTGCCGAAAATATTTTTACTGATGAAAAATTCAACTTACGCCTCCTTAAGAGCGCTATAATTTATGGAGCTAACGCCTCTGGGAAAAGTAAATTTATAGAGGCAATCAGTTTTATGCGGTGGATGGTTTTGAATTCGTTCAGAAGTATTCAGGTAGGTGAAAAAATCGATGTGCATCCATTTGCCTTGCAATCGGAATTCGAAAGCGGTCCATGCTATTTTGAAATTGTGTTTTTAAAAGACGACAAGCAATTTCGCTATGGATTTGAAGTAAACGCTCAAGAAATAATTTCTGAATGGTTGTATGTCCGGGGCAAAAAGAAAGAAGTCATCATTTTTGAGCGGAATGGCAAGGAAAATAATTTCCATCCTGAGCATTTTAAAGTTGGGAAAACCCTGCAAAATCAAGAATTGTTGAGAGATAACGCTTTATTACTTTCATCTGCTGCCCAATCCAATAATAAGATTGTTACTGTTATCATTAATTGGTTCAAGAATTTGGGGATTATTTCGGGGTTACGAGAAGAAGATTATGAGGGATTTACTGCCTTACATACCATAAAGCCGGAAAATAAAGGAGCGATTCTCGAATTTTTGAAAGCAGCTGATTTGAATATTAATGATATCTCTTTAAAACGTCTTGATATTAATGAACTTTCGGCAGACGCTCAAAAAGTGGTTCGTGAAGAACTTATAAAAAATTCCCATGATGGAAAAGGAGAAATATTCTCAGATGTTCTTATGAAACACAAAAAGTATGATAAAAACCGTAAGCTTATTGGAACAGTTGATTTTTCGATGGAAGAAGATGAGTCCTCTGGCACACGAAAATTTTTTGCTCTAGCTGGCCCGATCTTTGATTCCCTTCAGAATGCGCATACGCTTATTGTTGACGAATTGGATTCCAAGCTTCACCCCAATCTGGTATGTAAAATTGCTCAAATGTTTAATTCATCCACTGCAAATCATTTAAATGCACAATTAATTTTTAACACGCATGATACAAATTTGCTAAACTCCGGAATATTCAGAAGAGATCAGATTTGGTTTACGGAAAAGGACCGATTCGGAGCAGCAAAGTTGTATTCCTTGTCTGACATCAACGACGTCCGGAAGTCGGTTAAATATGAGGATTCCTATGTGCAAGGAAGATACGGAGCAATACCATATCTTGGTTATTTTGACGAATTACTTTTACACAAGCAAAAGGTATTGAGCGACTAATGGGACGCGGAAAAAAGCACTATCCGAAACATAAGATGCGCAGTATCCTCTCCAACTCTGGGAATGTGGAGATCGCGGTCTTGGAGAGACCCGCCCCCACCATAGACGAAAAACAAAAAATACTGATTTATTGTGAAGGGGAGAATACTGAGCCCTCATATTTTCGAAAATTTCGTTTAAGCACAGCGGTAGTTGAGGCATTCGGTCAGGGAAGAAATACAAAATCACTTGTCGAAAGGGCTATAGAATTGAAAATGAAAGGGGACTATGATCAGGTTTGGTGTGTTTTCGACGGTGATGACAATTCAATCCAAAACTTCAATGAAGCAGTGTGGCTTGCTGAAAAAAATGGCTTCGGTATTGCATATTCAATCCAGGCATTCGAATATTGGTTGATTCTGCATTTTGAAGACCATCAGGGTGGGGAGATGCCACGTGATGATTATAATGCGAAGCTCAATTCGTACATAAACCCATTGGGCGCTCACTATGAAGGAAAGGGTAATAAACTGATTAGTGACGATTTCTTTGATCTCTTGGATAGCTTTGATGATATTACAAAACGACCGCGTATCGAATTGGCGATAAAAAGAGCTAAAAGAAATTATGCCCGTTTTGATCCACACGTCAGTCCGGGAAAAGAAGAATCATCAACAACTGTTTTTCGATTGGTCGAAGAGATACAAAAATATTTATAAATTGACTTGTCTGTTTTGCAGTATATAATTGTTTTGTTCAAAAAAACATATTTCTTCTTTAGCATCTCTCCAGCACCTAAGGTCTAAATCAAAAATGGAACTGAATATCTCCGTTCCCGATGATAATTAAAACTTCATATTTATGGTTGACTTGACCACTCAATTTTATTCTTCACTAACTGCTCTTTTGACAAACCTGAAGCTTCCAATTCCTCATCGCTTACAATTCCCAATGCATGTGCCCGTTTAAAATAGACAAGCAGTCCGCGTATGGTTGCCGCATCATCAAATACCCCGCCGGATTGATTAGGCTTTGTTGCAACGTCGGTGAATCTCTTCATCCGGCTCAGTGCGGTGGGCTTGGTCTCCAGCAAATGCCTGTATACAGCAATATAACGTGCAATTGTCTGTGCAGGATGGATATCCCAGCCTTGGAATATACCAAAGGAAAGCGAGTGTGTCACGTGGCGCACATGTTCATCCCAACCACTGAAAACCCCATTGATATTCTCGTCCCGCTCTTCTGCGGACAGTATTGTCTTCTTATGTATTTCGGAGGGCAGCCTGTTGGTAACACCATCAACCACCCAAACATCAGTTCCGTGCGAAACATGCAACAGACGGATTCTCAGGTCATCCACCAGAGGATGTATATAGGTCTGGAACGATGACGGGATTTGAAAGGATGAGAGATAGTCGTAAATGCCAATATGAAGTCCCTGGCAGCGTTCGCCTGCCACTGCAAGCACTTCGGGCAATTGTGATACACCAGAGCGAAAATAGAGCAGTTTAGGCTCTTCAATCATCAGCTCGGTCTTAATGGTGCCCAATTTCAGTCCGGCCCGGAATTCAAATTCGCTTAATGTCTCATTGAAAAACTCTATCTCTTCAAGTGTCTCAATTTTGGGGAGTGTCAGCAAAAATGTTTCCGGAAGCTTTCCGGAGGATTTATCAAGAAATTCACTCAGGAACAGATCAAGTGTGTTAAGTGCCCGTTTCCTCGTTTTGCCTGAGAGAGTCTTTATCCTGAAACCAAAGAATTGTGGAAGAGCCTTGTCGTTAAATGCTCCTGCTGCCTCCTGTGCGGCTGAAACGGAAAGCGCATCTTCATCCGCATCGGAATGATAGCCATAACCGTCTTCAAAATCCACACGATAGTCTTCAATCGGGTTTGAATCGATTTTCTTATATAAAAGGCTGAATAAGGTTTCAAACAATGGCATATTAAAAGAGTCCGGATCAACCGGTGAGTTGAGGCTTAGCAAAATGGCCAGCGACTCCGGCGATTTCAGATAGGTATCGCAATAATGCAGCATCAGTTTTTGGATTTTCTGCATGCTGTCTTGTCTGAAAAGGTGTGCTCCGCCATAAAGTGTATGAAGCGGCTGAGGTTTTAGCACGAATGATACAGGTTGGGAAAATGAAAGCGAATTTGATGCCTGCTCTTCAGTGTATTCGTGTCCAAGTATTCTGCTGGAAATGGCCATGCTCGTTCTTTCTGAAACTTTATTTGTCGGAACTTTTGGTGTTGGGTTGAGTCTTATTCATTTTGAACCACAAAAATAGTGATTTTATTTAGTATTTTTCCGTACTGGAAAAAACAATTAGATTAAGTTTTAAATCAAAATTTGAAAATCGGATGAAAACCAAAAAAATTCTCTGGGTTGATGACGAAATAGAGCTTTTTCGTTCTCATATCATTCTTTTGACCGAAAAAGGGTATGAAGTCCTGACGGCAACCAATGGCTTTGATGCACTCGAGATGCTGAATGACGATGAATTTGAACTCATATTCCTGGATGAAATGATGCCGGGAATGGGTGGACTTGAACTTCTGGGTAAGATCAAGGACAAAGATTCCAACATACCCGTTGTTATGGTGACCAAGAGTGAAGAAGAATCGATAATGAACGAAGCGATAGGCGGAAAAATAACTGACTACCTCACCAAGCCGGTAAACCCCAGTCAGTTGTTGCTTGTCTGCAAGAAAATATTTGACAGTAAAAAGATATCAAGCCAGTATGCCGCCAAAGACTATATCCAGGATTTTAACCAGATTACCCAAAGGTTGAATGATAATTTGGATTTTCAGGACTGGGTTGATATTTACCTGAAACTCGTGACCTGGGATATGGAACTGGATAACCACCCGGAAATCGGCTTGCGGCAGTCCTTCACTGAACAGAAGAAAGAGTGCAACAAGGAATTTTGCCGTTATATTGAGAAAAACTACGTCAAATGGATAAATACTAATTCTCGGGAAGACCGACCGGTCATTACGACAGACATTGTTACCGATTATGTGCTGCCTGAAGTGCAGAATAATGATGGGCCTGTGTTTTTCTTTGTTATCGACTGTCTCCGGATGGATCAGTGGCTTATTCTCGAATCGCATATTAACGACCTGTTCCGCATCAAAAAAGATTATTATTACGGATTGCTGCCCTCGGCAACTTCCTATGCACGAAACGCGCTTTTTGCCGGATTGTTCCCCAGCGATATCGAGAAATACTATCCGGATCTCTGGAAGGGTTCTGATGAAGATGAGAAAAGCATGAACCGGTATGAGAAGGATTTTCTGCAGCTCCTGTTGGATCGTAAGAAGATCAAACTGCGCACTGATTTGAAATATATTAAGATAATTGATCCTGAAGTTGGCAGAAACTTTGAACAGAACATTCAATCCTACCAAAACAATCATCTTGTCGCGGTGGTGGTGAATTTTCTTGACATGATTGCTCACGGAAGATCGGATTCTGAACTCCTTAAAGAAATTGCACCGAACGAACCTGCTTACCGTTCACTGACTAACAGTTGGTATACTCATTCTTCGCTTCTTGGCACGTTCAAAGCAATTAGCAAAATGAAGAATGCAAAGATCGTAGTGACCACTGATCATGGCAGTGTGCGTTCTCTTCGGGGCGCCAAAGTCCTCGGAGATCGTGAAACGTCAACCAATCTCCGGTTCAAGTATGGTCGCAATCTGAAAGTTGACGAAAAACATGCCCTGTTCATTAAGGACGCCACAGAATATCGGCTTCCCAAACGTGGGCTGACCATTAACTATATTATTGCAAAAGAAGACTATTATTTCGTCTATCCTACTGACTATCATAAATATCTCAGCTATTATAAGGATACTTTCCAGCACGGTGGGATATCAATGGAGGAAATGATATTACCTGTCATAACAATGGAGTCCAAAGCCTGATGACAGAATTGTTCAATCTCACTTCCCATTCCGAGAGCGAGACTGCTCAATTCGTTGAGGATTTTTCGTCTTATTTGCAGCCCGGTGACTGTATTGCATTGAATGGTGAGTTGGGTGCCGGGAAAACTTTTTTTACCAAATGTCTCGGTTCTCTTATGGGAATTGCTCAGATCAGCAGTCCCACGTTTGCTCTGGTGAATGTTTATGAAGGAACCAAAAAGCTCTATCATCTCGATTTTTACCGGATCCGCTCTGCCGATGAATTGTTTGACATTGGTTTTTTTGAAATGCTCAACGATTTGACAGGCATTGTATTGATTGAATGGGCTGATCTGTTCCCTGAAGTATTGCCTCAAAACAGATTTGAGATTACCATTGACATCGGGGAAGATACTACCCGACAAATAAAGGTGTTGCGTTATGAATAATACCCCCATACTTGCCATTGAGTCCAGTGCCTCTGCCTGCGGTGTTGCAGTTTGGTACAACGATCAAAAGAATTCGCTGGCGCTTCACAAAGAATCCAGAAAGCACGCGTCGAAGATAATTGTGCTGACGGATATGGTATTAAAGAATTTTGATATCAAAATTGAAGACGTGAAAGGCATCGCCGTTTCAACGGGCCCGGGCTCTTTCACCGGTTTGCGTGTTGGACTCAGCGCGGCAAAAGGCATCTCAATGGGAGTAAAAAAACCACTGATAAAAGTACCCACTTTTGATGCAAGCGCACTTCAGCTTTCAACTCTGCTAACTGCCGGCGATGAAGTGTGGGTGACTGCGAAAGTGAACACGACTGAATTTTTTGTTGCGAAATATGAAATAACTTCCGATGCCTATACGAAAATTGAGGATGTAAGTGTTCTGACTCATGACGAAATTTGTAAAAGGATGAGCGGTGATGAATTTATCGCCGGCGAAGCAAATTGGTTTAACGCGCGAAAATATTTAAATTTAGAGAGTCCGTCACCAGTGTTTGTGGCAAAATGGGCCGTCATGTTCGGAACTGAAATTCAACCCGACGATATCGACTATGTTGAACCCGACTATTATAAAGAATTTATTATTAAAAGGAAGCCAGTATGAGAATTCTGAGCATTGTCTGTCTGTGTAGTTTGAGCGTGTTTGCTCAAATGCTTGGGACAAAAATTTATCTTCCCAACGACACCTTTGACTTTGGTACAATTAAACAAGGGCAGGTTGTCTCTCACACGTTCACCATTATGAACAACGGTGACGATACACTTAAAATTCAAAGCGTGATAACCTCCTGCGGGTGCACTGCTGCGGAGCTCCAGAAAAAAGAAATTTTCCCCAATGAAACAATCAATCTTAAAGTCGATTTTAATTCTAAAGGTAAAGTCGGTGACCAGGTAAAATATATTTCAATTGCGTCCAACGACCGTGAAAACCCAACCGCGCGCTTAATACTAAAAGGAAAAGTGCTCGAAGAAATGTATGAGGAAGTTGCTAAAACAGACACCCTCCCCATGATCGAGTTTAAGGAAACAACATTTGATTTTGGACCGATGAAGGAAGGCCAGATTGTTTCACACGAGTTCTCTTTTACGAATGTCGGCAAGTCCAATCTTGAAATTAGAAATATCCAGACCTCCTGTGGCTGCACCGCTGCAATTACCAGCACCAAACTGCTCAAGCCAGGTGAAAGTGGTTCCCTTAAAGTTGAATTTGATTCCACCAGTAAATCCGGTAAGTTGAGCAGGACAATCACGGTAACTACCAATGAAACACCGTCACCCATGAAAACGATTACGATTTTTGCCGAAGTAAATAAACGGGACAGTTAATATGGCTTGGTTTAAGAGAAACAAAGAAAACATTGATCCGGAATCCCAGAAGAAGGATTTGCCTGATGGGCTTTGGGAAAAATGTCCCGGCTGCGGAGAGATTTTCCACAAGAAGCAGATGGAACAGAATCTCTGGACCTGTTCGAAATGCCAACATCACTTTCGCATTGGCAGCACTGAGTATATTCAATTATTGCTGGATGGCGATTCCTTCAAGGAACTGAACCGGAAAATGCGTTCTGCTGATCCGCTGGAGTTTACGGATACAAAGAAATACAGTGACCGTGTAGCTTCGGCTATCAAATCCACAGGGCTCTATGACGCTATCCGCACTGGAACCGGAAAAATGGATGGCCGGGAAATTGCTTTGGCTGTTATGGATTTTAAATTTATCGGTGGCAGCATGGGCTCGGTGGTAGGTGAGAAAATATCCCGCTTGATAGACAGAGCTATTAAGAACAGGCTCCCGTTGGTTATTGTCTCCGCTTCAGGCGGGGCAAGAATGATGGAAAGCGTGCTCTCTCTCATGCAAATGGCAAAAACCAGCGCCAAATTGGCAATGTTATCAGAAGCAAAACTTCCCTATATCTCTGTACTGACAGATCCAACCACCGGCGGTATTTCTGCAAGCTATGCAATGTTGGGCGATATCAATATCGCTGAACCTAATGCGCTTATTGGCTTTGCTGGTCCGCGAGTTATTAAACAGACCATTGGCAAAGACTTGCCCCCCGGGTTCCAGACGTCTGAGTTTGTTCTTGAGCACGGATTCCTTGATTGCGTCGTTTCACGAAAAGAACTGAAAATGACAATTGCCAACTTTCTTGAATTAGTAAGCTGAGGCTTTTATCAAAATTATTACAACTAAACTTGAAATGCAGGCACTTTCCCGGGCATTAAAAGCTGAAGGAAAAACGCTTGGTCTGGTTCCCACCATGGGCTATTTACATGAAGGGCATCTTTCCCTGGTACGTGCCTCAAAATCAAAAAATGATATCACGATTGTTTCTGTTTTTGTGAACCCAACCCAATTTGGCCCTAATGAAGATTTGGGAAATTATCCCCGGGACTTTGAGCGTGACAAAGACCTTCTGAAAGCAGAAGGCGTTGATATAATTTTTAATCCCTCCGATGAAAACATCTATCCGAAAGAATTTTCAACATATGTTACTGCCGAAGGCATATCTCAGTTGGGAGAAGGTGAATTTAGACCTACGCACTTCCGCGGTGTTACCACCATTGTTTTGATTCTATTCAACAGTACTCTTGCCGATAATGCCTATTTTGGGCAGAAGGATGCGCAACAGGCTGCGATACTCCTGAAAATGGTGAGGGAGCTTTGTGTTCCCATTACAGTGCATGTCATGCCAATAGTGAGGGAGTCCGATGGACTGGCTCTCAGTTCACGGAATATCTATCTTGGAAAACAGGAGCGTTCCGATGCAGTAATACTCTCGGCTGCTCTTGCCCGTGCAAAAGAAATGGTGACTGCAGGAGAACATATAACCTGTCATCTGCGTAGTGAGCTTCAGAATATCATCCAAAAAGTTCCTACTGCAAAACTTGATTATGTGAAGATTGTTTCAGCAGACACTTTTCTTGACGTGCAGACAATTGAAGAGGGGAAAAGCTATTATATTCTTCTGGCATGCAGATTCGGGAAAGCACGTTTGATCGATAATTTGTTCGTGGATACCAGCGGGCATACCATTCACTTCAGTTGAATTGGGTGAGCTGTATTTTTACACTGGATTACCGGGCAATCAAGCATAACCGATTGCCTGATTACGGGGAAAACTTTTGATTAGAAGTAAAAGCCTGGCAGCTCGTCAGGCTTTTTGTTTTTTTGGCAACTCAATAATAAACTCTGCTCCGTCACCGGCTTCACTTTCCACAGTGATCGCTCCATTATGTAATTCAACAATCCTCTTCACTATCGAAAGCCCAAGCCCGGTTGAGATTTCGTCGCCCGTCGGCTTTGCCGATAGCCTTTGAAATTTCCCAAAAATAAGCTCTTTATCCTGATCGGTCAGCCCCGGACCTTCATCTCTGATTGAAAACTTAATGCTGTTTTCCGATTCATAGAGCGAAACAAAAATATACTTCCCGAACGGTGAATATTTAACTGCATTGCTGACGAGGTTGTCGATAGCAGAGTAAATTTTGTTCTCATCCGCCTCAATAAGCACAGTATCTTCCATTGCCGATTCAAAGAGTATCTGCTGCTGCTTTACCGATGCAGAAACAGAGTTTTTCCCAATAACTGTTGCTACCAGATTTTTTATCGATAAGTCTGAAATTTCCAATTTCAGATAGTAGTTCTCCAACTGCAAATGTTCGTGCAGTTGTTTAAGCATGTCGGTCATGCTGTCGGATGAAATCCCCACCAAACCAATAACTTCAGACACCATTTCCTGGTCTTCAGGGTTATCTTTGATTAGCGATACTGCGCCTGAAATACAATTCAACGGGTTTTTCAAATCGTGTGTCAGAATATGGATCAACTCTGTTTTTTCAAAATTCGCCTGTTGGGCCTTCTCCTTTTCATGCTCAGCCGTTTCTTTGGCTTCGCGCATCTCATAGTAGGCTTCTTCTGTCCTTTGTTTTTCTTCAGCCAGATTACTGGTCTTTTCCGTAACCAGATCATTTAATATTCGTGTCTGCCTGCTTAGATATTTTATCCGGTAAAGAAATCCCAGGGCCATCAAACCCGCGAGTAATAGACCTATAACAATATAGAACCACGTTGTCTCATAAAAATGTGCTTTAATAATAATTGTTATGCTGGCCGGTTTTTCACTCCAGACGCCGCTCTCGTCACAGTTGACAACCTTGAAGGTGTAAACGCCCGGTGCTATTTTGGAGAACAGTGCAGAACGGTGTTCGGTGGCAGTTGACCAATTTGAGAATAAACCTTCCACCTTATACTTAAACCGCACATTCCCAGGGTTTTTAAAAGTCACTGCATTAAATTCGATCTCAATTTTTTCGTAATCCGGCCCCACAGTAATCGTATCACCGGGTGTAAACTGTTTCTCATCAACCAGAATATTTTCAATTGAAGGATGGATCACCCGGTTTGTAGTCTTCAAATTTGCAGGGTCAATTTCGGCTATTCCTGCCATGGTTGGGAAGAGTAACTTCCCCTCTTTTGTTTTCCAGGACGAGGGCTGGCAACCGCCATTACATTCGTTTGATGCAAGCCCATCAGATTTATTATAGGTAATGCAGTGTATATAATTGCTACGGCCTTCCGCGAAATCGTTCAATTCCTGCTTGGATGCTTTATAGATGCCTCTGTTGCACGTCATCCAATAATACCCATATGCATCTTCAATAATTGTTGAGACGTTGTTATCAAAGAGACCGTTTCTGGTAGTCAACTGTACAATCTTTCCGTCATGCAGCCGGTTCAACCCGCCACCATAAGTCCCTATCCAGACCCTCCCGTTCTCGTCTTTCAGAATGGACCGGACATAGTCGCACGATAATCCATTCTGTGTGGTATATGAGGTGAATTTGCCGTTTTTATAACAGGAAACTCCTCCATAGGTGCCAACCCAAAGGGTGCCTTCGTTGTCCTCGTAAATGCAGCGGACTTCGTTATTCGCCAAACCATCTGAGGTGGAAAAATGAGTAACCTTATCTCCGGAGTATTTAAGCAATCCATTCATTGACCCCACCCAGATGTTTTTTTGCCGGTCTTCTATAATCGCAAATGACACTTTTGCGGGTTGCCATTCTTTGCCGGTTTGGTGAACGACTTTGCCCTTAATAATTTTGTGTATACCGCCACCATAGGTGCCAATCCAGATAGTCCCTTTCGAATCTTCACACAGAGCCCAAACGCCAATGCGTTCATTGAGCAGGTTTTGATCTTCCAACTGAACTGTTTTCCTGCCTTGAATCCGCTTTAATCCACCCCCGTTGGTACCCATGTAGAGAGAGCCGTCTCGGGATTGCATGATCGGATAAACAAGATTGACATTGGCGCCGCTTAACTTTCCGATGGAGTTAAAAACATTCTGTTTTATTCTTACCAGACCACAAGTGAATGTGCCCAGCCAGACATTTCCTTCACGATCCTGCAAAATACTGATAACCAGATCCCGTGGCAGTTGCGCGGAAGGGAATATGGAATAAGTTGTCTTCTCAATTAAAGTTATAAGTGGTTGTTGCCTAATAGCCCAGATTTTTCCTTCAGCGTCTTCGAGCAGCGGAGCAAGAAAATTTGAATTGGAATGATTGTTGAATTGAGTGAGCTTGAAACCTTCTTTTGTTTCTCTGTAAATTCCCTCCCATGCTCCGATGAGCACCTCTCCTTTTTTGGTCCTGATGATGCTTTCAACCAGTTTTCCCTTGAAGAGCGGCACTTCAGAAGTTTTGCCATGATGATAAATCGAGAGAGAACTTCCTCCAATATAAAGCCGGTCATTGTCCCACAACAATGCCCGCCGGAAATTATCCTTATATAGATTTAGCTTTTGTGTAAAAACAATTTTGTAATCCGAAAACTTAAGCAAAATATCATTTGAGCAAGCCCAGACGTTTCCGTATTTGTCTTCGGTAAAATTTGACATAAAGTCTTTAATAAAACCATTTTCGTTGATCACGGTAAATTGGTTATTCCGGTATAAGGTGATCTTACAATTTTCGGATGCGATCCATAGGGCCCCTTTACTGTCCTGCATGAGATCAACAATTCGATTGGAACGAAGTTGGGGCGTGTTTTGTATGTTAAACACGGTAAATTTTATTCCATCGAACCGGACCAGTCCATCGTTGGTAGCGATCCACAGGTAGTTATCTCTTGTCTGAACTATACGTGTTACGGTGTTTTGCGGCAAACCGTTTTCAGTTGTCCAACTCTCAATATTATATGAAGCGGAAATTGGTGTTTCCGTCAGTTTGGTAACCGAAGTTTGTCCACAAAGAATTGCAGAAGAAAGAATGAGAACAGTAAAAAAAAGTTTGGGTTTACATTGCATGGTTGTTTTTTATCAGGATTTCATTCTGTTTTTACTGAATTGTTTCCGGCCTTTAAATACCAGAGGAATGTTGCAATCCTGCCGGCAATAGGAAAATTGCTATCCGAACTAATTAAAATAGAAAATTATTGTTTTAATATGAAGAAAACGTTATAGCTCGAGATCAAAATACTGTTGATGATTGTCAGTTGGCAAGTAATTTTCTGTCAGCCCGGCTTTTATGAATATTTGCATTAGTTATCGGTGCTGGCACTCATTCTCTGTTTTGGGGCTCAAGACTGTTAGGCTATACAACTAAATATATCCAACAATTATTATTCTTCTTCTGTTTTTATTTGAATAGAAAATGAAATGTCAGACGGCTGACCACATCAGAGTCCTTGTTGAACCCGCTTCTGTTTTTATTTTTGTAAGAGTTGATCCATATGTTCGGTATAAGATGGAATCGTGGATCCGGCATGAAGTCTATTCCGAAACTCATAAATGATTCCTTGAAACCTTCACTCGGATTATTCGTATCGGGGTCGAAATAGTCAAAGCGTCCTGCCAGATTGATTTTGGATGTGAAGGGCCTCCATGCAAATAGGCTGAGTCCCGTAGTTTGCTTATCATAGTTCAGTTTTGTAACCTGATTAATGCGGGCATTGCCCTGATGCTGCTGGAAATATTCAATGCCGACATGAGTGCCTAAAAAAGTGTATGCACTCATCACTTTCCAGGTGGCGATCAATAGGGAATTTGATGCATCGGTATAATCAGTATAAAGATCAACCACAAAATTCTTCGTTGGCCGAAAAGTAATGTCTCCATAGCATTTTTTATATTTGTCATTTTCAGGAGTTTGACCTGTACCGTTGCCAACTACAAAATGGTAAGACGCTACGCCTTCACGGTCAAACTTGCCTTTTATACCGAAACCCAAATCAGTTGCCACTCCCAGTCCGCGGAAGTCAGTGATCGTTTTTTCGATAGAACGGTAGGCCCATTCTTTTTCTGTGGTGCCTGACCATGTGGGAGTGGGTATGAGTCCAATATAAATACTGGACATGGGCACAACATTTTTCCATTCTGCAAATGCTGTTTTAACGAATATCCCTTGCCTGTTTAGCGGAGCGGGACCAAAGGTTTTGTCGTTCCCTTCCAGATTTAACTGAGTTGCGATGTCATCGTTAATATTGTAATCAAATCCCACGTAGAGCCGTCTGATTTGGAAGGCCTGCCATGTTTTTGGGGTCGTAAAATATTGTGAAGTTGAAGAAACCTTGTTGGTGTAGGTTCCGGTCGTATCGCCGCTAAGCTTATAATAATAATCGCCAAAAACATACCCTGAAACCTTAATTTCAGACCTTTCCTGCCCATATAATATAACAGAGGCAGCGAAAAACAACAACAAAGGTAGGTATCTGTTCATAAAACGTTTCTTACTGCGTTAAGTGAAAACTATGCGCCTGTACTTACCGCTGAAATGCTAACCTGGAGCAAGGTATATAACCCAAAGATGAGGATACCTGATCGGAATGCCAAGCTAAATGTAAGTACAGTTCTTTATCGTGAACAGAAAATAAGGAAATAGTAATAAACTATATCAATCAATTCTGCGAATCGCTGCAACGTGCGGTATACCGTAGTTGAAATCGTTCGAAAGGACTATCCGTTAATAATTAACTTCTGCAATTTTGGGATTCACCATGCTGTGTAAATTATTGAAGCAAAATCATTTTCTTTGTTTGTGTGAAGTTTCCTGAGCGAAGTGTATAAAGATAAATTCCACTGGAAAGGCCAACCGGATCAAACGAAACGGTGTGCTGCCCTGCGGATTGTACTTCATCAACGAGGGTGCTAACTTCTTCGCCAAGAATCGTATAAACTTTCAGAGTCACCATTCCGCTAACCGGGAGTTGATAGGATATTCCAGTAGTTGGGTTAAACGGGTTCGGATAATTTTGGTACAGAGTTAATGCAGCGGGAACTGCGTTTGGTGAATGTTCAGTATTGGTCCATCCTGACATGGTATTATACCATATACCATCTGTGCGACCGGCAATAATGCGGTCCTTGATCACCGCCATATCAATCAATTGAGCAAATTCGTGTGCGCGTACGGTCCAGTTTTTGCCTTCATCATCTGAAGAGCAGATAAAATGTTCCAGTTTGAAACGAACACCTGCCAAGAGCCTCGCACCCTTAACAGCGAATGTCTCCACCGGAAGATTGGGCAGCAGCTTAATACCTGTTTTTTCCCATTTTCTACCTGTGAGATCCGAGCTAAAGATACCAATTGAAGTGCCTGCATAAACATGGTTGGGCGTAGCAATGAACTTCAAGGCAGGCTGTTGCTCGTTCGCTGAATCGATCTGAATATCTGTCCATGCAGACGCACCCTGGGGTCTGATAAACACGTACATCCCTACACTTGCAATGAGTGCAGTACCGCTTACGGTTAATGCATTAACACCCTGCTGAAATAAACCGTCATTAAAGGGCTGCCAGGAAACAGGGCTCTTCAGATTAATGACGTATATACCGGAACTGCCGAATCCTGCGTACAGGCTATCACCGCGCACGGCAAAATCAACAGCATATTGGGAAGCGCCAAGCCCGCTATTAAAATCAAGCCAGTGTTGTCCGTCATCATCACTTCTGAAAATACCATAATTACTTGTCCCAAGGTAGAGCTCGTTTCCCTGTGAAAATAGTTTGGTGAAATAGGCATTAGGGGGAATTTGGGAATTGAGCGGCAGCCAATTTGTTCCTTCGTCCGTGCTTTTATATAAGACACTGTCTCCGGCTGCGAACAGCTTTCCATTGTGCTCTACTATGGAATAAATTGTTGAAGTAGAAGAAATACCACTTGCCTGCATCCATGTCTGACAGGCTGAATTGACCGATAGTGCAATCGTGAAATAAAACGTAAAGAACAGAAACGATTTTATTGTAAACATACAGCGCTTTCATTATACCAAAATAATATCCTCATGCTCCATTCTACTGGAGGGGGACAGCATTTCAATACCTAAATAATAAGTTTTTTAAATAGCATCCTGTGAAACAGGTGCTCGTTGCGGTGAGGAGTAACAACACACTGCTGACTCCAAAACGTACCCTTGCGGGTCGTTTTTCAAGGCACCAAAATAGTAAATCAAACCGCATTAATCAACAGTCCAGGGTTGGATGGTGACGTTATCTCATGGGAGGGCGAAAAAAAGGATGGTCAGAAGGGTGGGGCTTTTACCGGCAGTATCGCGTACCGCAGATGCGGTACGCGTGCCGATCAAATAACGGGGAAAAACCAGCCGGGTTACCGGATTGATTTATTGCTTTGTCAAATACCAGTTGCTGGACTCTTCAAAATAATTCGAGAGTCGTTTTGCAAGTGAATGAATATCCAACAAATCACCGTCACTCAACTGTGCAACTTCGAAAAGCTGGACAATCATATTGTGCAGGTATTCGCTGTTGCTGTCTTTTTTAAAGAGCTCCAGCAAATTCCGGATAAGCTTGCTGTCTTTGTTGACTTCAAAAAGCTTCTTTTCCGGGCCAAGGGCTTTGTTGGACATACGCATGATCTTTTGGAACGCTCCAAAACTGTCATCCTGCTGAACCAGGCAGACTGCGCTTTCGCTGAGCCGTTTTGATTCTTTCACGTCGATGACCCGGTCACCCAGGATTTCTTTGACCTTGGCCAGCAGACTTTCGAAATGCTTTACATCATCCGCGCTCAGCGGTTCAAGAGCATTTTTTGCATCTGTGCCGCCTTCTATTTCATCCAGTTTGGAGAGGTCGGATTTGTCCACGGAATGGAATTCGAACTCTTTGAACTTCCGCAATGTGCTAAGCACAAATTCGTCCACCGGATCGTACATGTAGAACAGCGGTATATCTTTGCGGTTAAATATTTCAAGAAGCGGGTTGGATTGTATTGCCGTCCGCGTAGGGCCGTATACATAATAAATCTCTTTCTGACCCGGTTTCATTTTTTCGACGTAGGTTTCCAGAGAGGTTAAACCTTTTTCCGATTCTTCAAGGTTTGAGTTGAAACGCAGCAGTTGCAGGTATTTATCCTGGTTCGCATAGTCACCGTATCCCATCTTGAATATCTTGCCATGCTCGTTCCAGAATTCGGCGTATTTTTCGGGTTCATCTTTTGCCTTTTTGATGAGCCAGGAAAGCACTTGTCCCGTGACTGTGTTTGATATCTTCGAGAAGACCAGGTTCTCCTGGAGGGTTTCGCGGGATATGTTCAGAGGGATGTCTTCAGAATCAACAATGCCTCGCACAAAGCTCAAATATTCTGGCAGCATATCCTTATTTTTATGCTGGATCATTACGCGCCGCACATAAAGGTCCAAACCGTAATTTTCCCGGTTAAAACCGAACAGGTCGTTGTTTTTCTGTGGAATGAATAATACAGCGTTGAATTGAATAGGGGCATCGATCGAAATGTGGATAGTATCAGCCGGCTCTTCGTTGTCGTGTGTAAGGAATTTGTAGAACTCTGTATATTGTTCTTTGGTGATGCTCGACTTTGGCTGGCTCCAGAGTGCGGTTACTGTATTCACTTTTTCATTCTCAAGGTAAATAGGGAATGAGATGAAATTGGAATGCTTTTTAATCGTCTCTTCAATCCGGTATTTCGTCGAAAATTCGTATGAATCTTCTTTGAGGAAGATTTCTATCTTGGTGCCCCGCGGGACTGCATCAGTCAGGATATCAAGTTCATATTCGCCCAATCCATCCGACTTCCATTGCACTGCCGGCTCTTCAGTCCGATACGATTTGGAGGTGATGATTACTTCTTTTGCCACCATAAAAACAGAATAGAAGCCAACACCAAATTTTCCAATAATATTATTTGCGGCCTGTTTGTCCTCCTGTATCTTCCGGAGAAACTCCACTGAACCGGACTTTGCGATGGTACCGATGTTGGCTACTAATTCCGCTTCCGAAAGGCCGATACCGGTATCAGTTATTGTCAACGTATGGTTAGCTTCATCGAAATTGATTTTAATTTCGAGCGCTTTATCATTTTCAAAAATTTGAGCACCACTCGTTGATTCAAACCGCAATTTGTCCAGAGCGTCTGAGGCGTTCGAAATCAACTCCCGAAGGAATATCTCCCGGCTGGTATAGAGGCTGTGCACCAGAATATTGAGTAGTTGTTTTATCTCTGCTTTAAATTCATGTTTAACAGGGGCAGATGCCATTATGGTTCTCCTTATATTTATACATTTTGCAGTGCAAATTAACTGAAAAATAGAAAGAATTTCAATGGTATTGATTGTTTTTATTGGGTTTTTCAATAAATACACGAAAATGCAGGGCAGGTAGCGTAATTTTTTTTTATATTAGCGGTTTATTTATAAAAATTCCACCAAAACATAAATGAACCTGAAGAAGAAGACGAAATACATATTTGTCACGGGGGGTGTTGTTTCATCCCTTGGAAAAGGTATCAGCGCGGCTTCGCTGGGGCTCCTTTTAAAACAACGCGGTTATACCGTTACTATCCAGAAATTTGATCCTTATCTTAATGTTGATGCCGGAACGATGAATCCGTTTCAGCATGGCGAAGTCTACGTGACTGATGACGGAGCTGAAACTGATCTTGATTTAGGGCATTATGAACGCTTTCTGGATATTAATACCACCCGGTCTAATAATGTTACCACCGGTCAGATATATCATGAAGTAATTGAAAAAGAACGCAGAGGCGATTATCTGGGTGCCACTGTTCAGGTAATTCCACATATCACCGATGAAATAAAATACCGCATGCAAAAACTCTCCGAACTTCAGGATTACGATATTATCCTGACTGAGATCGGAGGAACTGTAGGTGATATTGAAAGTTTACCTTTCCTGGAGTCCATGCGCCAACTAATGATGCAATTAGGCAAAAAGAACGCGATTGCCATTCATGTCACCTTGGTTCCATATCTTTCCGCAGCGGGTGAAGTGAAGACTAAGCCTACTCAGCATAGCGTCAAAAATCTGCTTGAATTGGGAATCCAGCCGGATATTCTGATCTGTCGTTCTGAACGTGAACTGTCTCAGGAACTTCGCGAAAAAATTTCGCTTTTCTGCAATGTCCAGCCCAAATACGTCATTTCGGCTCATGACAGTAAGTCCATCTACGAGGTACCTCTCGGCTTTTACAAGCAGAAACTGGATGTTTCTGTACTCAATCTGCTGGGTCTGCCGGAAAAGAAAATTAAACTTGACGAATGGGCCAGATTTTGCGGAGAAATAAAACATCCCGGCGGGGAAGTGGAAATTGGATTGGTTGGGAAGTACATTTACCATGGTGACTCATATAAAAGCATTATGGAAGCGTTCATTCATGCAGGCGCTGAAAACAGCGTGAAAGTTAAAATCCGGGCCATTGATGCCGAAGAATGTGAAAGAACGGAACCAGCCAAGCTGCTTGAAGGGGTTCACGGCGTTCTTATTCCTGGCGGTTTTGGTGAGCGGGGTGTGGAAGGCAAGATCAATGCAATAAAGTATGCCCGTGAGAACAATATCCCCTTCTTCGGTATATGCCTTGGTTTACAGTGCGCGGTTATTGAATTCGCCCGGAATGTATGCGGCTTAACCCAGGCAAACAGCGCGGAGTTCAAGAAGAACCGCTATAGCGTGATCGATATTATGGCCGAACAGAAAAACATTAAACACCTCGGTGGCTCCATGCGCCTTGGAGCTTATCCCTGCGCCATTGAACCGGGGACAAACGCTGCCAAAGCCTATGGCAAAGAACTGATAACCGAGCGACACAGGCACCGTTATGAGGTGAATAACAAATTCAGGACTTTGTTGCATAATAAGGGGCTTGTGTTCAGCGGTGTTTCTCCTGATCGCGAGTTGATCGAAATGATAGAGCTCACGGATAAAACATGGTTTGTGGGATGCCAATTCCACCCGGAACTCAAATCACGGGCAGTGAAGGCTCATCCGCTTTTCAGAGACTTTATTAAAGCTGCCAAAAACTATTCGAAAAATGAAGCCAAATAAAATGAAAATTTCAATTTCATCTGTTAAAACTTTTTTACTGGTGATTCTGCTTCTTTCCGGCGGAACCCTCAATGCCGCAAACGACGCGCTCCTCAGACAGGGCGTCCGGTATGCGTATAATTTTGATATCGACAGAGCATATAAAGTTTTCACTCAAATCAGCAAAACCGATAAGCTGGATCCCCGTCCCTATTATTATAAGTCCCAAATTACACTGTGGAAATACATTGGCAATTCCGACCCGGAAGATCTTGCCGAAATGTTGAAAAACGCTGATATCTGTATTGAAAAACTTAGAACATGGGAGCCAAAAGGCAAATCCGGAGCAGAAATTTCCAACACGTGGTTGGGCAATATTTATATGCAAAAATCCATTGCCTATGGTAAAGCGGAAAAATACGTTGAAATGGTGAATTCAAGCCAAAAATCCTATTCCTATCTTAGTGAATTGGTGAAAGCAAATCCGGCGAACTATGATGCTTATTTGGGACTGGGATTATTTAAGTTTGCTCTTTCCCGTGTACCTTCTTCAGTAAGCTATTTGCTCAATGTGGCCGGTTTCAAAACGAATCTGGATGAAGCATATACCTATGTCGCCAAAGCAGCACAAAAGGGGACGTTCACTAAAGTGGAAGCCCAATACTATCTTGGAGAACTGCAGCGTGAATATCTCTTCGATTATAAGGAGTCTATTAAAAGCCTGAACGCGTTGACTTATAAATACCCGGGAAATTTATTGTTTACGTATTCACTTGGTGTCACTCACATCAAAAATCACCAGTTGGATGAAGGAAAACGGGCTATTCAGAGGATATTGACCAGAGAGGCAAAACGTTTTCAACAGCTCTACGCCTTCTCGAACATGCTTGTGGGGGATATTCATTTTTATCAGAATAAATTTGCCCAGGCTATTCCTTTCTACCAAAAATTTTTGCAGGAAAGCAAAACAAAGGATTTCACCGGTATAGCGCATCTGCGTCTGGGGCTTTGCCTGCAATTTACGAATAAAATGGATTTGGCGATAAAGCACTATGAACACGCCGCAGAGGGCAATCACTCTCTGGATGATGACGCGTTTGCCCAGGCAAAAAGTATTTTATACAAAAAACTTCCACCTGACCTGAATGAGCTGCGACTGTTCAAATTTGCAAACTATATAGAAGCGGGTGCTTATAAACGCGCTGTGGATTCTCTTGTATTCCTGTTGAGCGTGGTAGCTGCAGAAGATAAAGCGCCTGTGGTGAAATACTACCTCAGCCAAGCATATTTTTTTAAGGGGGATATGAAGCAATCTCTGCAATTTTCGCAGGAGATAATTGTAAACAAGCGGAATAACGATGACTGGATGAAACCATTCAGCTATTTTAACTCTGCCCGGATTAAATTCCGCATGGGGGACAAAGAGGCGGCCAAGGGAATGCTGACAAAAGCTGAACAATATTCAGATTTTCTCTACGCTTCATTGCTCAAGAACCGCGTTGAAGCCCTGAGATTTGCGATGCAAAAGAGCAATAAAAAATAAAAATACGCTTTTTTGCTTGGAGCGGACGTTTTATCCCTGAAAATTGTTATCGAATGATTATTTTTGCATAGAAAAAAATGTTAATTTTCTTCTTATGACATTGGAATATTGAGTTTTATTACCTAAAAACTATTTTTGCCTGGAGTTTCTACATAAATGGGTATTTTTGATTTTTTTTCATCAGATTTAGCGATTGACCTTGGTACAGCTAATACTCTGATTCACGTAAAAGGGAAGGGAATCGTATTAAACGAACCTTCTATCGTCGCATACGATAAAAGTACAAAAAGGATTATCGCTCTTGGAAACAAGGCGAAAGAGATGCTTGGAAGAGAACACAAGGAAATCCGCGTGATTCGCCCCATGCGTGATGGTGTTATCGCTGATTTTGAAATTGCTGAGGGAATGATCCGTGCTTTCATTAAAAAAGTAAGCACCGGCATGAATTCCGCACGCCGTGTAATTGTTGCTATACCAAGTGGTGTTACCGAAGTTGAAAAACGCGCAGTTCGGGACAGTGCCGAACACGCCGGAGCCAAGGAAGTGCACCTTATTGCTGAACCGATGGCTGCTGCTATTGGTATTGGCATTGATGTGGAAGCTTCTATTGGCAGTATGATCATTGATATCGGCGGCGGAACAACAGAAATTGCGGTTATCTCCCTTGCCGGTATTGTTACCGAGGAATCAATCAAGGTTGCCGGCGATGAAATGAATAACGCAATTGTGCAGTTTTTTAAGAAGAATTATAATATCCTCATCGGTGAAAAAACTGCAGAACTGATCAAAATGAAGGTCGGCTCTGCTATGCCGTTGCCTGAAGAACTTACTATTCAGGTTAAAGGACGCGATCTTATTGGAGGCGTTCCCAAAGAGACCGAGATATCCTCGGTTGAAATTAGAGAAGCTCTTGCCGATAATGTGAATAAAATTGTTGAAGCAGTCAGACAAACCCTTGAAAGAACTCCGCCCGAACTTTCAGCAGATATTTTAAGCTGTGGTATAATGCTCACCGGCGGTGGTGCTCTCCTCAAGGGTCTCGACGAGAAGATCCGTAAAGAAACCGATCTCCCCGTGCATGTGGCTGATGATCCTCTTACCGCAGTGGTGCGTGGTGTCGGAAAAGCAATCGAGAATATTAACCAGTATTCAAGAGTATTGATACGTAACCGGCAGTACTAATGCCTCGATTTTTAAAGTCCATCTGGGAGCCCTTTAAAGAGATCATAGTTCTTCTCTTTGTACTTATCGTAAGCCTTTTGCTCATTTCTCAAAACGAAGCCCGCGGCATTAAGCGATTCCGTATTCTTGCGTTCAGTTCATTTGCCGCGGTTTCCTCACTAGTTTCCGATGTTTTCCCCTCTGATGTCTTGCGTAAAGAAAACGGAAGGCTGCGTGAGCGCAACGCTGAACTTATGATGCAACTGAGCCTGCTTCGCGAGTTTGGATTGGAGAATGCTGAACTTAAAGGCTTGTTAAAACTTCGGGATACAACACATTTTCCACTTTTACCTGCAAATGTGCTGTTTCGTTCAGTTTCGGGTTTGCAGACAACGCTCGTACTTAACGTTGGCTCATCTGACAGTATAAAAACGGGTATGGTGGTCATCACCGATGGCGGCTTGATGGGCCTTGTGTCCGAAGTATCCCAAAGCTACTGCCTGGCCCGTTCATTGAAACACGGTGCTGTTAACCTTATTGTTCGTGAGCGACGTTCGCGCTATCAGGGCATTATGCATTGGGACGGAAGTCATTTTACCATCACCAATATCCCCAAAACCGCTGATATCAAGGTGCAGGACACAATTATTACAGCGCCCTCAAGTTCATTGGTCAATCTCCCATTGCCAATAGCCCGCGTAACAAAAATTATTAACCCCGAGCAGGGGACCATGTCCACTATTGAAGTCGAGCCGTTTGCCAATTTGGACAGGGCGGACCATGTCTTTATTATTATGCTGCAACAACAACAAACATTTTCCATACCGCAGTGAAGCTGGCATTATGAAATCACTTAATTATAAAGCATATCTCTATTTTGCCGCTGCTGTCTTGGTTCAACTTACAATTCTTCCCATTGTTGCGTTGGATGGAATATTGCCCAACTTGTGGATAATTGTCCTGTTCTATTTCACATTGGAACAGGGCAGGATGTGGGGTATTGTTACAGCAGCAATTTTTGGATTTTTTTATGATCTGGTAACCGGTAACTTAGTGGGTGCCACTATGTTTTCCGGTGCACTGGCAATCTATCTTGGTGGTTTATTCACCAGTGAACAAAAAAATGAACGGATCCTTAAATCCTATTCTTTTATACTCATCGTTTTTCTTATTGCAACAATACATTCTATGGTTTTTTCGCTTCTCACCAATCTGGACATTCGCTCAAGTTTATTCTCCCTGCTTTTTAAACAGGGAATATTCCCGGGTCTGTACACCGCAGCAGTTGCTTCGTTTGTGGTAATCCTGAGTTCAAGAAAGAATTAAATGGCTCCACAAGATTCAATTCATTCAATGCGTCGCATCGTAGTTTTCGGTGTTATTATGGGCCTTGTAGGTCTATATAGTTTGCAGCTTGTCCGTATGCAAATTTTTGAGCATGCCGAATATGAAATGAAGTCTGCAGAAAACAGTATGAAGCCGGTGGAAGATATTCCGTTACGGGGTGTTTTCTGGGATCGTAACCTGAAACTCCTTGTCGAGAATACGCCTACTTATACCGTGAGGATCATTCCTGCTGAATACGATGATGAAAATGATAGCCTGCTTGAGGCAATACTTGGGTTTCCAAATGGTACCGTGCAAAATATTCTTGGGAAAAACAGTCAATATTCACCCTATGTGCCGGTGAAACTTAAACGGGGGGTCGATTTTGAGGTTATTGGCTGGCTTGAAGAAAATGCTGAACGCTTGCCGGGTGTTAATTATATTGTTGAAATGCAGCGAGGCTATAAAGATTCCATAATGGCTTCACATATGTATGGATACACCAAGGAAATTAGCCCCAAATTGCTTGAAGCTGATAAATATTATAATCCTGGCGATTTGGTCGGTTATACCGGTATCGAAAAAAAGTATGAACCCGTATTGCGCGGCATTAAGGGCTTCAAATATATGATGGTGGATTCAAAGGGAAGGGAAGTGCTTTCCCTTAAAGATAAGGGAAGAAGGATTCCTGCAATCAAGGGAAGGGATGTGGTGCTTGGAATTGATGCCGACGCGCAGAAAGCGGCTGAAGCAGGGTTAAAAGGGTTCGTCGGAGCTGCGGTTGCAATTGAACCGGAAACCGGTGAAATTCTTGCAATGGCTAGCGCACCAAACTATGATCTTAATGAGTTTTCCTACTTCACACCTAAAGAGTTTATTAAAGGACTTTATACCGATCCGCAGAAGCCATTGTTTAATCGTGCGACCATGGCAGCACATCCTCCTGGTTCTACTTTCAAAGTTTTAAGTGCCATTGCTGCACTGGAAAGCGGTGCCATTAATGAGAACAGCACTCTGAATTGTGTCGGCGGTTATGTTTATGGAGGAAGACTTTTTAAATGTCACGCGCACCATGGCGGCATAAATGTGGTGCATGGTATAGAACAGTCCTGCAACGGTTTTTTCTATCAGCTTATTTTCAAAGTGGGGTTGGATAATCTTGCCAGTTACGCGGCTAAATTCAATCTTGGAAGAAAAACCGGAGTTGATATTGGCGAGGAATCCAATGGATTGATTCCCACGGAAAAATATTACGAAAATATTTATGGAAAGAATTGGCCGCGGGGAATCATGGTCAGTCTGGGAATTGGTCAGGGAGAGATTGGGGTTACGCCTTTGCAGCTTGCCAATTATGTTTCTCTCATTGCAAACAACGGAAAATCCTTTGTCCCTCACATCGTGAAGGGCTATCTCGATGAGAACAAAAAGTTTGTTCCATTGGCCTTTGAGCCGGTGAATACCGGGATATCACAAAAAACTTTTGACATTGTTAAAAAAGGTATGTTTTTGGTGGTGAACGGATCAGGAACGGGTACAGCCATCAAATCTAAGGATTATGAAATTGCCGGTAAAACCGGTACTGCACAAAATCCACATGGAAAGGACCATGCGTGGTTTATGGCTTTTGCACCATTCGACCATCCAAAGATTGCTGTCGCGGTAATGGTTGAAAATGTCGGCTTCGGGGCAACCTATGCAGCTCCCATCGCAAGGAGAATAATGGATGCTTATCTGCTAAAGCTCATGAAAAAGACACCGTCGGAGAAAGTTGAATTTACGGTTGGGGAGGCCGTTGATTAGATATGCGGAAAGTATCGAAGGATTTCTCAGATAAGTTTGAATATAAACTGTTTGCCATTGTCACTGCTCTAACCATCATTGGAATTTTGGCTATCTACTCTTCAACAAAAACAAGCCCCGCAGAACAGGGCAATTTCATGAAACAGATATATACCTGGATAGTTTCCCTGGGGGTGATGAGCTTCATCGTTTTTATTCCGACACGGTTCATAAAAAATCTCACCATTCCTTTCTATGTGGTGTCCATGCTGTTGCTGATGTTGGTTCTGGTGATAGGAAAAACAACCAATGGTGCAAAGTGCTGGATACATATTGGCAGTTACAGCTTCCAGCCGTCTGAGCTTGCCAAAATATCGGTTGTTCTCGCGCTGGCCCAATTCCTGAGCCGGTCGCAAACAGATATTGAGTCGTTTAAGGATATAATGATCGCACTGGCCATTGGGTTGTTTCCCGTGGCTCTTATCATGCTCGAACCTGATCTCGGTGGATCGTTTATATTTTTGGGTATTATTCTTGCCATGCTTTTCTGGAACGGGATCAGTTTATTCGGTTTGTTCTTCGCTCTGAGTCCCGCCGTGGCGGCGGTATCTTCTTTGTTCGGTCCTTACTATTTTGTGGCCGTCCTCCTGGCGATCGTGGTGATCCTCTTCTTATTCAGAAAAGATATATTTTTAAGCGGCTCCATTCTTGCCATCAATATCGCTGCAGGCTTTTTTGTCGATAATGTATTTAAGATACTCAGCCCTCATCAGCAGAAGCGTATCATGACGTTCGTAGATCCAAATGCCGACCCGCTCGGGGCCGGGTATAATTCACTGCAGGCCAAAATCGCAATCGGTTCGGGTGGATTCTTTGGAACGGGGTATTTGTCCGGACACCAAACGCAACTTCATTTCATTCCTGAACAGTGGACGGATTTTATTTTCTGCACAATTGGCGAAGAATTTGGTTTTGTCGGAAGCATGATTGTTATCGTGTTATTTGCGATGTTTTTTGTTAGGATGCTGAATCTTGCCCAATTTGAGAAAGATCATTATCTCAGTCTTATTACCATGGGTGCCCTTGCAATCTATTTTTGTCATTTCCTGGTCAATGTGGGAATGGCCATTGGCATTATGCCCGTTATTGGATTGCCGCTTCCTTTTATCAGCTATGGGGGTAGCGCGTTCTTGGGCAACATGATCCTTTTGGGGATCGTGCTTAATATTTACAAGAACAGAGTTGCAAGAATTTAGTTATACGGGTAGCTCGACTGATTCACCTGACCAGGCAAGCATTCCGACAGTTCAATTCTAACATTTCGATCCTTGCCAATAACGCACCTGATGAGTTAAAAAGGGAATTTGCTGAGATAGTACGGTAACTGTGGGCAGCATTCCGGAAATTGCTTCCCGGTCACCGCTACCCTATTTTTTTTATCCCACCACTTTAGCTATTTTTAAAGGCCAAGCGGGAGTATTTTTGTCGGACTGGCGGAGGAATGAATAGTTGCATTTTGGCAATATATGGTTTAAGGTGTGACTGGGCGTGAAAAGATGGAAGTTCCTTTTTCCATTGATTCATTGCCGAATGGAAACCGGAGATGCACAAAGAAGCGGGAGAACAATAAAATTTATGCATTTCTTGGTGCCGATCCTGTCTAACCTAAAGCAATTGCCGATGTAATATACATTTCTGCCCTCATTTACCGTGTTTGATACTCTCTGGACAAATTCAGAAGAAGACGTTTATTTCTAGCCGCCATTTCGGGTAGCCTTCTGAAGTTTATATTTCCCTTAATTGAAAGGTGTCCTATGTCGCACGCACATATTCCTGAAGAAGTTCTCGCTGAAATCTGGAAAGAGCAGCATCTGACTGAAGAGTTATATGCTGATTCAGGGGAAAAGCTCGAGGTTCTCTATGTCGGTGATGAAAATAAGGAAAACGGGGGTCCGGATTTTCTTAATGCACGGATCAAGATAGGAAACCTCACCTATGTTGGCGATCTGGAAATAGACAACAGCCACTCTGACTGGCGGACGCATGGGCATAACCTTAATAAACGTTTCAACAAAGTCATTCTCCACGCAATTGTCAACAATGAGTCAAATCAAAAACACGTTTATACACAGAACGGAAGGAGAATTCATACTTTTTGTTTTGCTCCCCATGTTAAAAGTGATGTGATGGAATCATTGCGTAAGGCAATTGTTGTCGATAACGATGACAATAAAACAAACAAAGTGCATTGTTTTAAGGTTGCAAAGCTTGCCGAAGAAACTGCAGTGATGTCCTACCTCACCGAGCTTGGTGTATCAAGATTCAAGAAGAAATGCGAAAAGATGGTTGCAAGGCTGCGCGAACTGATCTTTATTGATTCCTTACAGGTCAGTGAGCCTGATCAGCATTTTGCAATTCCCGAAGATGCATATAAAACCAGATTATGCTATGAGGATCTGAATAAAAAGCTTATTTGGGAGCAGCTCTTCTACGAAATGGTGTTTGAAGCTCTTGGATATTCGCAAAACAAAAACGTGCTGGTGAAACTTTCCCAGATTTTCAATCTCAGTTATATTGATTCGCTCAATATCCCCAAAGAAAAGTTTGTTGAAACACTTGAAGGAATGTTTTTCACAGTCGGGGGGCTGATTCCCCCTGTTGAGCAGATTCATGATCCGGTAATTCTGCAATATGCCCGTAACGCATCAGAAAACTGGATCAAATATTGTCCTCATTACAATGGAACAACACTGGATTCAACTGTGTGGAATTTCTTCAAGATGCGTCCGCAGAACTTCCCGACCATAAGGGTGGCAGCAGGAGCCCGTATTGTCTATAAACTGATGCATGATGACCTCATTGCTAAACTGGTCAAGAAGTTCTATGAAATTCACAATTACGATGTGTTGAAAAACCTCGTACGCAATATGCTAACGATCAAGGGTGACGGTTTCTGGAAAAAGCATTATACCTTTGAGAAACAGGCAGCCGGTGAAGATATCCACTATTTTCTGGGTACCGGAAGAGCCGACGAAATGTTCATTAACGTGGTTTTACCGTTCGCGTATATCTACTTTGACCTGTTCGATAAAACCAAATTTGCCCAAAAGACTATTTCCGTTTATACCGATGTGGCATGCGATAGTGATAACAGTCTGGTAACTGAGATTGCTGATGCACTTCAGATTGAGGCCAACTGGAAAAAGTCGGTCATTTACCAGGGTATGATAGAACTGTTCCGCAGTTTTTGCGCCAAGGACCGCTGCGAGGAATGCGCCATCGGGAAAATGGTTTTTGGAGAAAACACCGAAGCCTAATTAGAGCTTGACAATTGTTTTATTTCATCTCTGATCTTCGCTGCGCGCTCGTAATCCTCAACTTCAAGCGATTGCCTGAGCTTTTCCTGTAGTGCGGCGATCTTTGCTTCTCTTGAAAAAGACGGCGCATCGGTTAGCTCGGTCTTTTCTTCCTCCTCCGGCTCAACAGGGAATTCCTGTTCATCCTGAAACGGCATCACCGAAGCAATATCCATCACGGTTTCCGATACATAAATGGGGGCTCCGGCCCTGATGGCCAATGCAATGGCGTCCGAAGGACGCGAGTCTATTTCGTTTGTCAGCGATGAAACGTCCAGTACTATTTTCGCAAAAAACGTATTATCCCTCAATTCGGTGATCACTACCTCAACTATGCTCGCTCCGAGATTTTCCACAACCTGTTTCAGCAGATCATGGGTTAATGGTCTGGGGGGATGAATGTTTTCCAATTCCAGAGCTATCGCCTGGGCTTCAAATTGTCCAATGAGGATGGGTAAACGCCTGTTGCCATATACTTCCTTCAAAAGCAATGCATAGGCGCCAGAGGCGCTTCCGGTCGATCCCTGTGACAGGCCGATGATTTCACATTCAATTTTATTCAAAACAATTCCTATGATCTTAATCTTTTAATTTCTTCAGTTAATACCGGGAGAATTTCAAACACATCTCCCGTGATGCCATAATCAGCAACGCTGAATATCGGGGCATCTTTGTCTTTGTTAACAGCAACAATATATTTGGAGGAAGACATACCTGCCAAATGTTGAATTGCACCAGATATGCCGCATGCAATGTACAGAGAAGGGGAGACGGTCTTTCCTGTCTGCCCAACCTGTTCCTGATGCGATCTCCACCCTGCGTCAACAACTGCCCTGGACGCTCCCACAGCCCCTCCCAAAGCTTCGGCCAATTCTTCAACCAGGTGAAAGTGTTCGGGGCCTTTAAGGCCTCTGCCACCGGAAACAATGATGTCAGCTTCTGCCACATCGGTTTTCCCCTCTGACCGCTTCATCTCAAGCGTTTTGGAAGTAAAATCCGGATTTTCGGGTGTCACTTCCTCGACGGCAACCGTTACCTGGTTCTTTACTAGTGGAAAAATATTCGGACGAATAGTGGCAACCGCTTTTCCATTCCTTGATTCAATTTCCTGAAGCGCTTTTCCCGCGAATACCGGACGCACAGCTTTAAAACCATTTTCTGACAGTGAAAGTTCTATACAATCCATCAAAATTCCGGTTTCCAATTTCACCGCGATCCGGGGAGCCAGATCCTTTCCAAATGCGGTGTTTGACAACAATACCAGGTTTGCCCGCAGGCTAGCTGCATGTTCAAGAATAATTTTCTTGTACGCTGATGAAGAGTATAAGTGGAGCCCGGCGTGTTTCACATGAATGATCCGGGAAATACCATATTCACCGGCTTGTGCAATGTTTGAAACGTTGTCCCCGATAACTAAAGCGGTTATCTCAATATTGCTGCCTGCTGCAAGTTGTGCACCCAAACTGCACGCTTCAAATGAGGATTTTTTTATGACGCCGTCGCGCTGTTCAAGAATTACTAATAGGTGTCCGTTCATACGTTTTCCTTAAATTACCTTTGCTTCATCTCTGAGTAATACAACCAATTCCTTTGCTGCTTCTATTCCTGAACCCAATATGCGTCCCGGATTTTTGGGAGCAGTTTTTTTGAGTGAAGAAAGTTTAACTTTCGTGTCAACGGCACCAATTTCAATTTCTGTTATGGTCTTTTTCTTGGCTGCCATTATTCCTTTTAACGAGGCGTATCTGGGTTCGTTGAGCCCTTTCTGTGCGGTGATCACGACGGGAAGTTGCGTCTGAACAACTTCGCGGCCGCCTTCAATTTCTCTCTCGGCAGTTACCGTGTCTCCTTCAATTGCAAAAGAAACACAAACGGAAATACAATTAAAGTCCAGGAATTCAGCCGTCATTTGCCCAACTATACTGTTGTCGTAATCAACTGACTGTTTGCCCATGAAAACCACGGTACATCCCAGGTCTTTTATCTTGGCGGCAAGAATGTTGGAAACCGAGTAGGAATCCAGATAATCCTCATGCCGGAGCAGGATCCCTTCATCAGCACCAAGGGCAAGAGCTTTCCTGATGGTCTCTTTTGCTGCGTCATTTCCGACGAGCAAAACATATATAATAGCACCGGTTTTATCTTTCAGTTTTAAAGCTTCTTCAATGGCATATTCATCATAGGGGTTGAGAATATATGAAACTCCTGCACTCTCAATTGATGTGCCGGAAGCGTCGATTACAATCTTGGTGGCAGTATCAGGGACGTGGTTTATACAAACCGCAACATTCATGGCAAATCCAAAAAATATGAATAAGATGTAATAAGATACATACGGCAATGGCGAAAATCAAACCAATGTTTCTGTGGTTGTTTAAGAACATATTTTTGCAAATGGGGGTATGCTTTGGACGTTGGAAAATGGCAAATGACAACCGGTTCATATCCGGGTGATTGGTGTACAAAAAGAAGTAAATCACATTCAGCCCTTTAAATTTGCAGCCGGTTTAGTTAAATTTGCGTATGGAAAATAATATTAGTCCGGAAAAGCCGTTCCTTGAACCGGAAAGTGATGAAGATGTCAGTATTGGGCTGGAAGCCAGAGTGCTTCTCTTTAATGATGACCAGCATTCGTTCGATGAGGTGATAAATCAAATCATTAAGGCGATAAAATGCCCGTTTTCGGCAGCCAGGTCTCTGACATTTGAGGTACATGTAAAAGGGAAGGCCGTTGTATATTCCGGTGGCATGCAGGAATGTTTGCGGGTGTCTTCAGTTCTTGAAGAAATTGAACTTCATACGCAAATTGTTTCATAAAACTCTTTTTTGATATTTCTAAAATCCTTATATTTGTATTCTGTTTTCGGGCAGGTAGCTCAGTCGGTAGAGCAATGGACTGAAAATCCATGTGTCGGGGGTTCAATTCCCTCCCTGCCCACTCTCTTATTCTTTAAGTACTTTTTCGTGCAACTAAATAGCAGGCGAATTTCGTTTGCACCGACGGTGAAACCATGCAAAACTGGGACGTAAAACAAGGGGATTATAAGCGTAATCCCGGTGATACGAATCGTGCTGTCAGAAAGAGAAGGAAGACAAGAGCGATTCGAATCCTGCTCATTTCTTTTGGTTTGTTTATACTTGTAGCTTTAGTAGCATTTCTCCTTTTTTATCATATCCTCTAGCCTCACAATTACGTCCTCTCGCAAAATTTCCCTATTTTCCCTTATCTGTTTTTAACATTCATTATTAAGTAGAAGGTTATGCGATATTATATAGGTATAGACGGTGGCGGCACAAAGTCTGTTTGTGTTATTGCCGATGAACATAAAAAACAATTACACGAATGTACTGGGGGTCCTACCAGTTTTCTGACAATGGGAGTTGAACCCGTAAGCGAAACCATTTTCGGTTTGATTGCCGAGTGTATTGAAAAACTCTCCATCCATTATAATCAAATTGAAGCTGTTTTTGTCGGCTCTACCGGGGCAGGCAGGAGGTTGGATGCTCAGCAATTGGAAGCAGGCATACGTGCTGTTGCCCAGAAGCGAAATGCCAATCTGAAAAATATTTTTGTTGACAGCGATGCTCTGGCCGCTCTGGAAGGCGCCTTCTCGGGAAATCCCGGAAGTATATTAATTTCCGGTACCGGATCGATAATGTATGGTAAAGATGAAAAAGACAAACTTTACCGCGTTGGTGGCTTTGGACGATTTATTGGCGATGAAGGCAGCGCTTATCATATGGGCAAAAGAGCACTCAATACAGTGGCCCGTCAACTGGATGGACGCAGTGAGCCAACGTTGATAACCAACCTGCTCCAAAAGGAATTTCACATTCTCACCCAGGACGATCTGATTACCCAGATATACCGCAATCATTTTGATATTGCTTCCGTAGCCAGACTGGTTTTCCAGGCAGCCGATCAGGGTGATCTTCAGGCCAGGAAAATCATTTCTGAGGAACTGGAAGAACTGCTTAGCCACATCCGCACCATGGAAAAGAAAATAGGGGTACAAAATCTTGAAGTGAGCCTTATTGGCAGTATGATCGCGAAAGATAATGTGTTCTCGCGGATGCTCAGAGAGAAAATAAAAACAGTGTTCCCCAATGTGCGTTTGAAAGAAGCCAAATGCTCACCTGCATTCGGCGCGGTTCTCCTTGCACAAAAAAGAATGAACGCGCTTTCCAATTAATTCTGTAAACGGGAATTTCATTAGTGGGGCACAAAATGTTGTGCCTCTCCATGAAAGGAATTTTGTTGCACTGGTCGAAAAGGATTGTCCCCGCGGGTTCCTGTGTGCATTTTCACCATGTGTGAAAGAAAAATCTGGGAACTAATGTTACGCAACGGTTCCAATTGACTTGCCACGAGCTTCAGCTCGTGGATCATTAGCGCTTTCTGAAATTGGCTTTAGCCACAAATTTTGGCTCTATTAGTGGCTAAAGCCAATGTTTGGAGGGTGCATCTATCCCACGACTTGAAAGTCGTGGCTATTCAAATTCTGGTTTTGCGTAACATAACCTGGTAATAATCAAGTAATAACAGTCGTTCCATGTATACAAAAAAAGATGGTTTAAAGTCTCCCTGGACATGGGTTCCTTCTCTTTATTTTGCACAGGGCATACCCTATGTTATTGTAAACGTTGTTTCTGTTATCTTCTATAAACGCCTGGGGTTGTCAAATTCACAAATAGCATTCTATACCAGTTGGCTATACCTTCCCTGGGTTATTAAACCTCTTTGGAGCCCCTTTCTTGAAATGTACCGGACAAAACGCTTTTGGGTGGTAAGCCTCCAGTTGTTTATGGGCGCTGCGCTCGGAGCAGTTGCTCTTTCGGTGCCGGTTGCCAGTTCCCTGCAACTCACGCTGGCGTTTTTCTGGTTGATCGCATTCAGCTCTGCAACCCACGACATTGCCGCCGACGGTTTTTATATGCTTGCACTCGATCAAAATAAACAATCCTTATTTGTAGGCATCCGCAGCACTGCATACCGCATCGCCATGATAACCGGGCAGGGCCTGCTTATCATATTGGCGGGCTATCTTGAAACACACGCTAATAAGGGTACCGGCAACGTTGCTTTTGCCTGGTCGGTTAGCTTTTTTGCCATTGCGGTCGTTTTCACCTGTTTTGCAATATATCATTTTTTTCTGTTGCCGGCTCCGGCAGCCGACATTTCGGTGAGTGTTCCTTCAAAACAAATTTGGGAGCAATTCAAGATCACCTTCGCAGACTTTTTCCGGAAACCCGGCATTCTGCTGACGCTTTCCTTTTTGTTGATTTACCGCTTTGGCGAAGCACAACTTGTTAAACTTGCATCCCCGTTCCTGCTGGATAAACGTGAACTGGGAGGCTTGGGTCTCAACACCGAATCAGTGGGCTTTATATATGGAACAGTCGGGATCATTGCTTTAACAATTGGAGGTATACTAGGTGGTGTACTCGTGTCAAGGCATGGTCTGAAGCGCTGGATCTGGTGGATGTTTCTTGCAATCAATCTGCCGCACGTTTTATATGTCTGGTTGGCATTTTTTCAGCCGACGGATTTCTTCCTCATTAATCTGTGCGTGGCAGGCGAACAGTTCGGTTATGGGTTTGGCTTTGCCGCATACCTGATCTACATGCTCTATGTGTCCGAGGGTAAATATAAAACTGCACACTATGCGCTTTGCACGGGATTCATGGCGCTCAGCATGATGATCCCGGGTCTAATAAGCGGAAAAATAGAGGAGCTCCTTGGTTATAAACTGTTCTTCGTATGGATATTAATCACCATGATCCCCGGCATTTTTATTCTGCGGGCGCTTCCGTTGAAATCGAATTTTGGGAAAAAAGGAACTGCATATGAATGAGTCGAAAATGAAAGAAGAAGTCTGGACAACAGTTCAGGAATTAAACCGTCTTTGGGTGATTGAGAATAAGGCTGATGATCTGGTAAACTACTTCCACAAAAATATGGTTGCCATCATCCCGGCCGGCAGATTGCGGGTTGAAGGGCAGGAGGCCTGTGTTGCAGGCTGGAAACAATTCACACAAACGGCAAAAATTCACTTTTGGAAGGAGAGCGATCCAAAGATTGATTTATACGGTAACGGTTCATTTGCCATAGTGACGTATTATTTTTCTATGTCATTTGATATCGGAGGTAAAACAATAAATATGGACGGGCGCGACATGTTCTCGCTGGTGAATGAAGAGGGCAAATGGTGGGTTGTCGCTGACCAGTATTCGGCAGATCCAAAATAGAAATTCAGGCTGTGCATCGAATGGCTATAACCAATTTCGTTTATTTTTCGCATTTCCTGACCTGAAAGCTAGGGTTATTTAAACTTCTGTAACTCCGGCTTTCAGCCTGTCTGCCGATCAGGCAGGGCCGGAGAATATGAAACGAATAAATATCGGCCTTCAGCTCAAATTTCGAAACGAAAAAAATTAGAGTGTGTTTTTTAGTTTTCACACAGATACTGAATGGTCCGGGTATAAAAAGCCGGATTTTTCTCAATCCCTATGCATAACCCTTGATTGAAAATAGATGTAATAAGATTACGTCCTCCCAAACCTCCGGTCAAACTCATCAATTGCTATCTTGATCACAATGGGTCTGCCGTGTGGGCACACATACGGCATGGTCGTGGCAAACAATTTGTCAATCAACTGGCGCATTTGCACTTCGGTGAGTTGATCGCCTGCTTTGATGGCGCTCTTGCAGGAATAGGACTTAGCAATGTTGTCTCGTTCATCGGTTATCTTGCGAACTTTCTGATTGTGAATGTATTCCTCAACCATACCAATAAGCGCAGCTTCCTCATCCAGATTTTCCACATCCTGCGGCACACCGTGAATGGCCACCGTGTTCTTGTTCAGCAGGCTTATCTCATAGCCCAATTTCGCAAGGTAATCCTGAATTTCTTTCAGCGTAATATATACACCGGGGTTAACCTGAATTGTTTTGGGGAACAGCAGTTGCTGTGAAAGGCACATGCATGTTTCCATCATGTTCAACGCTTTTTCATAGAGTATCCGTTCATGAGCAACGTGTTGATCAATAATCATCAGTCCTGAACGTATAGGTGTAAGAATGTACTTGTTGTGCAACTGCACCAGGAACGGCATTTCGTCCCGGTCATCAGGGAGCAGGGGACGCACAAACTGCGGTTGCAGAGGCTGATCACTTACCGGTGGTAATGGTTCCTGATTGAAATTATCAAACGGGCCGCTCGCGTTTGAAGGCATCCGCTCACGGTCAACATTATTGCCAATGGAACTGAACACCGCATCAATTTCAGAATCACTGATCCGTGTTGCAGGCATTGGTTTTCTTACGAATTCAGGCCGGTCACCAAAATCATCGCGTTCGATTCTTATGGCAGGCTGAAAGGATGTTCTGGAATTGAGAAACCCGCTGCCGTCGTTGAATGAAACCTGCGGAACAAGATCATAGGAGCTCAAACCGCGCTTAACAGAGGAAAGAACGAAGGCATATATATCCCGTTCGTTTTCAAACCTTACTTCCAGTTTAGTTGGGTGCACGTTAATATCTATTTTTGCCGGATCGAGTTTTACGAACAGAATGAAGAACGGGTAATCACCCTTCTCCAGAATATTTTCATAGGCCGTGAAGACGGCATGGTTGATCTGTTTGCTTTGCACGAACCGGTTGTTAATAAACAGATACTGGTCGCCTTTTTGCTTTTTGAGCAGGGCAGGCTTTCCGATAAATCCCGATATTGAGATTATCTCAAGATCTTCGCTTATCTTGACCAGGGACTTGAACGTTTGCTCACCAAACACATGAATGATGCGGTCATCAAGAGTTCCTGCACCATAGTCGAGTGTTACTTCATCATCAATAAAAAAGCGGAATGCAATTTCGGGATGTGAAAGTGCAATCTTGTTGAAGGTATCGACCATGTGTTTCATTTCAGTCGCGTCACTCTTCAAAAAATTCCTGCGTGCCGGAACATTATAGAACAAGTTCTTTATTATAACAGATGTCCCTTTGGGGAATGAGCCTTTCTCAATGTTCAGTTTGCCGCCATCTTCCAATCTGATTGAAATGCCGAGATCGTCACTTCTGGTCTCTGTTTGAATCTCAAGCTGACTGACCGCACTGATTGAACTGAGTGCTTCACCGCGAAACCCTAGTGTCTGAATTGCATCCAGATCTGCAAGGGTGGTTATTTTACTGGTTGCGTGTTTTTGTATACTGAGAATGGCGTCTTCTTCAGACATACCATCGCCGTTGTCAATTACCTGAATGAGCACTTTCCCTGCCCGCTTGATGAGCAGGTTGATCTCGGTGGCATTTGCATCGATTGAATTTTCCATCAATTCTTTCACCACTGATTCAGGACGCTGAACAACTTCGCCGGCTGCTATTTTGTTTGCCAGATTTTCCGGCAGAATATGAATTTTACCCATTAGTTAATGCTTACGTGAATAATGATGTATCGTAAATTTTTCTCTTTCTTCTTTGGAGATCAATTCCCATTCGGTGGCATTGAAATCCGGGAATGAAATATCTCCCTGCGCTTCGAACTTTAAATAAGACAAAATCATGTCAGTGGCAAGCGGAATGCCTGCAGCGTATATTTGTTTTCCGCCGATGATAAATGCCTTCTCATATCCTTTTTCTTTACAGGCTTCAATTGCCCTTTCCGGAGAATTGAAAAACAGAACATCCTCTTGGGTTGATCCGGTTTCATCAGTTCTTCGCAGCACAATATTTAGCCTCCCCTTAAGTGGTTTGCCCAATTCAGAAAATGTTGTGCTGCCCATGATGATGGGGAAACCAAGGGTTGTATCCTTGAAGTGTTTGAACTCTTCGGGGATATGCCAGGGCAATCCTTTTTTTGAATCACCTATAATGCCGTTTGCGGCAATTGCCGCTATGATGATAACTTTCATGTCAATGTGTCCCTTTGCAAAACGAGATCAAACGGCAACCTCAAATTTAATTTTCGGGTGAGGTTTATAGTCCAGTAATTCAAAATCCTCAAACTGTAATTCGTCAATCGGTTTATTTGCAATTTTTAACCGGGGCAGGGGCAAAGGCTCCCGGGTAAGTTGTTCTTTTAATCCTGCGAGGTGATCGAACTTTGCCATGGGGCTGTCCGGTTCAGCAACGTAGATATGGGCATCAACAATAGTGTGGGAAAAATATCCAAGTCCCAAACCTGTTTCCTGTGCAATTATCTGTGTCAGCAATGCATACGCCGCCAGATTAAAGGGAATGCCCAGGGCAATATCGCCCGAACGCTGGGTCAGATGACAATTCAATTTGTCATTTTGCACATTAAAAACAAAGGTAAAATGGCAGGGAGGCAGTTTACTTTGGGTTGCATTTCCGGGTTCCCAGGCCACTATCACCAATCTGCGGCTATAGGGCTGCCTCTTGATTTCATCAATAACATATCTTATCTGGTCAATTTCGGTCACTTTCCATGTGCCGTCTTCCTGTTTTTGGGCACTGGGGAAAAACCGCCAATAGTAACCATAGGCAGTTTCCAGTTCACCGTTCTCGTCTGCCCAGGCATCCCAGATCTTTGTGTGTTTTCGCAGATTCCGGATATGTTTTTCTCCGGAAAGGTACCACAGCACCTCACGAAGAAGCGAATTCCATACCACCTGTTTGGTAGTGAGCAATGGGAAGCCTTTTGCAAGATCAACGCGATAATGTGCTGAAAAATAGGATATGGTATCGACGCCCGTGCGCGATTTTTTGCGGACGCCCTCATTCATGACCAAACGGACCAGGTCCAGGTATTCTTTCATAATTCTCTGTTATTTAAATTTTCGGGTAGTAAAGTGCAAAGATAAAAATTTATTCTCAGAACAGAAACGCAGCCAGCTCTTTGCTTGCATGCAGCAATCCCTGCTCTGTATTTTGGATGGATTCCTCAAGAGAGGAAAAGTGTTTTTTTAGCTCAAATACTGCTGTTTCGCCAAATTCCGGTTTTATCGTGCCGTCGAATTCACCGCAAACAACAAAAACTTTTTTTCTTTGACGAGCTGCTTCGGCGATGATAACCCCGGGAGCCTTGTTCATCAGAGTCTGCATGTCAACCCGGCCTTCGCCGGTAATAACTACATCGCATTCTTCGATTAATTTCCGCAAACACAGAGTGTCCAGAATGAAATTTTTGGCCGGGATATAGGTAATATCAGCGAACAGGGACAGTCCTAAAGCAACACCGCCGGATGCCCCGATCCTTTGGTCCGAATAATCGAGACCATGATCCCGTTTTAAAATGGTCAGCAAATTTTTTATGCCGTCCTCAAGGATGGAACAGGTGACAGGTGTAGCTCCTTTTTGGGGTCCAAATACCCGTGATGTTCCTTTTTCTCCAAACAAATCGGATTCAACATCGAGAACCAAATGGAGGGGGAGTTTCAGCTTTTTTGTGGGGAGGATGATCTTTTTAACTGCCGGGAAATTAAAGGGGATGGGTTCAAGTACATTGTCCTGATCGTCGATAAGTGAAAGTCCAAAAACGGAAGCAGCCCCAATGCCAAAATCGTTTATCCCGGAACCTCCTAATCCAATCAGAATTTTTCTTGCTGTGGAAAACTGAGAAGCAAATTCTTTCTCGAGATCTGGGAAAACATATCCCAGTCCTGACGAAGAAAGCATTAGGGGTCTTCTCTCCTCATGTGGTATCCGGGTCAGACCAAATACTCTGGCAGATTCGATTACAAACGAAGCATTTTCTGAACAGTAAATGATTTCAGTTGATAATGTTCCCCCAATCCACGGAGCAGGAATGACTACTTCCAAAGAAGTACCGGGGCACGTAGATTGCATAACTTGCAGAAATCCGTCGCCGCCATCGGAAACGGGGCAGACAATGGTTTCTGCCGGCTCTGTTTTACATATCTCATCAGCAACCAGTTGTGATGCTTGTTGTGAGGAGATCGTGCCCTTAAACGAATTGATTGCAACAAGAATTTTCATGCAACAAAGTTACGGATTTGCTGCAGAATGTGGCAGGGCTTCAGGATAAATTCTTTATGGCAGACATTGCTGTCCAATATAATTCCTATATACTTAAAAACTTTTCAAAACAGGCTAAACAGTGCATTCATGTCCAATTCAGTTAATTGGTCCCCTTACTGTCATACCCGCGAAAGTTGAGTGCAGCGGAAATCCCGCTTCTGGCGGGGCGGGTATCCATTTCTATCTGGTTTATGTGCAAATGTTAAATTTAGCTGTAAGGGTTCCATATTTTAAATCTTAGCGAATTGTCACAGTTTACGGGCGCACACAAAACCAATATATTTTAGACGGATATGAAGACAGAATCTTTTTCGAATTGCAGGGGTTCAAAATTTTGAACTCTTATTGAGGTTGGTTGCTTTCTTACCCAACCTCCACTACATTAATCTCAAATTCCAATTCAATGCCGAATTTTGCAGAGACATCAGTTTTTATCATCTCAGCAAAGTCGATGATTTCCTTTCCTGTTGCCCCGCCGTAGTTAACCAGCACCAGTGCCTGTGTTCTGTAACTCCCAACATTCCCAATGCGCTTTCCCTTCCAACCGGCTGTTTCAATAAGCCATCCGGCAGGGACTTTGATTCCATTCTCCTGAGGAAAAGAGGGAACATGGGGGAATTCTTTTTTAAGCGCTTCAAATTTGTTCGGCGAAATGACCGGGTTTTTGAAGAAGCTGCCTCCATTTCCAATTTCCTCCGGGTCTGCCAGTTTTGTCTTGCGAATATCGATTATGACATCACGAATTTCGGATATTTCAGGAGACGTGCGCCTGTCTTTGAACCGGTCATGTAATGGGGCATAGCTTAAATTAGGTTTCGGATCATTCTGCAGGCGCAGGCCAATTGCTGTTATTATCACTTGGTTTTTGAGCGATTTCTTAAAAATGCTGTCACGGTATCCAAACCCACATTCTGCTTTTTGCCGAATTTCGATTCTTTTGGAGGTGAAAGAAAAATACTTTATATAAGAGACTACATCGCAAAGCTCCTGCCCATACGCACCGATATTTTGAATAGGGGCTGCACCGGCCGTTCCGGGTATCAGCGACAGATTCTCGATGCCGCCCAGGTTATTGGACACCGCATATGCAACAACATCATCCCAGATTTCACCCGCCGAAACTTCCAATGTGGTAGTGTCGCTATCCACAGATATCGTGGATATTCCTTTTTTACTGTATTGAAGCACAAGCGGAATTTCAGAGGAAAGCAGCAGGATATTGCTGCCGCCACCAAGGATTAATAACTTATTTCCGGATTGTGCCCGTTCAGCAAAAAAGGAGGCAAGTTCTTTTTCGTTATCAATAATCACCAGGTGGCGGGCTTTTGCATCAACTCCGAAAGTGTTTAGCTTGGCGAGCGATGCATTTTCAATAATTTTCATGTAGCGTCTGATTTCTTATTCATTGGAATTGTTAAATTACCATATCAAAAAATAAAGAATTTATGCAGCTAATCACTACAAATCCTCATCAAAAGCCCGAATTTTTACAGCAGGGTATAACACATACCCGTTGGGGCCAACTCCGCTAGGTATGTCGGGCACAATGGCAGATAAAGCAGAAATTTTCCGGAAACTCAAAGATGGCCTCGTCGTATCCTGTGATTTGGAGGATAACGGACCATTCGATCATCCCGGTAAGGTTGCCCAGTTTGCTGAAGCAGCAGTTTCAGGCGGTGCCGCAGGAATTCGGGCGGAGGGACTTCAATTACTCGAAGAAATTGTTCCCAAAATGCACTTGCCCGTTATTGGCTGGATAAAATCCATTTTTGAGGACAACACTATCCGCAGTACAGGGACGATGGCAGACGTGGAGAGCCTTATTGCAACCGGTTGCTCAATTCTTTCGGTCGACGGCTCCTTCCGACGGAGAGAAGGAATTACAGGGCCGCAGTTCGTTGAACAAATTAAAAAACAGTTCGACTGTATTGTAATGACCGACGTCTCTACCTTTGCCGAAGGAGTTGCTTGTGCAGATTATGGAGCAGATTGCATATCCTCCTTTTTAAGTGGCTTTACAACCGACACCAGGCACCTGCCGCAGGATATACCTGATCTGAATATTATTGTAACTCTGGTGAAGGAGCTCACTATCCCTGTTTTTGCACATGGCAAAATCTCAACCCCAAAATTTGCAAAAGATATGATCATAAACGGAGCCTGGGCGGTTGTGGTGGGCACTGCCATCACCAAACCCAAAATTATCAGCAACCGTTTTTCTGAAGCTATAAAGAATGCAAGAAATGATGAATACAGGGAAACACTATCGTAATGAAATCGTATAATGAAAGTACTGAATGGAACTGACTCAGATGATATCCGCATCCGAAGCAGCGGAAATGTTCAATGGAAAAACAAAAAATATTCTGCGCGTGAAAAACCCTGGAGGAGTATATCCTCAATTCGACTATTACCCCCTTAAGCCAATGCCTAAAATGCCGCTAAGGCATCTGAAGGCAATACTGTTGGATATGGATGGAACTATTACGTCTACGGAGGAGATCAATCTCCAAACACTGGAGAAGGTGACGAGAATAATAATTCCGGATGCTCTGCAGAAATCCTGGGGCGGGCTCGATCCGACCATTGATCCTCAGAAGCTTGTCGGTGTCAGCACCTCAACAGGCATAGAATATCTGGTCGGAAAATATGGAGCAAAGGATGCTACTAAATCATTCCTTTCTGCTTATTTTTCAACTGTGTTCGCACTTATTTCGGGGAAGGGTAGTCCTGCTAGGCAAAGAGAGATTTGGCAGGAGCTGGACACAGTATTCGGCAATAGTATTACCACTGCTGTTGGGAAAAAAAGTGTGCAACTGAAGAACTGTAATGTTGCAGAGCATGCTCTTAAACAGGTTCAGGCAGCACGGGCCCTTGCAGCAGCCGTATGCAAAACGCAAAAGCGCATGAGCTTTGATGAAAAGGTCAAATGCCTTGTAACCGTGTTTTGTTATGAATATGGCAGAGCCCTGGAGATGCCAAAGGAAAGTGAACACGTTCGGACGGGAAATGAGAAGGAAATAAAAACGAAGCGTGCAACAATTGAACCGATGACAGGCGTCATGTCATTTCTGCTGCTTGTCAAGGGATGCTTCGATGAAAAGGGTCGCCTGTTAAAAGCTTTATCCGGTCATGACATCGGTTCTTTGTTTGATCACGGCAAAATGGATTTGAAAAAGCTCTTGCAAATTCAGAAACGGGTAATGCGCGAAAATCCGAAGCTTGCCCTGGTGACATCATCAACGCGCTATGATGCGGAAATTGTGTTAAACCAGGTTTTTGCAATAATGCGGAAACAGATTAATGGCTGGAATATTCCGGCAACACAAAAAAAACAGATAACAACTTTGTTCAACGATCCCCATACATGGTTTGATACTATTGTTACGGCAGACGATTCCAGCGAGATACGTCTTAAGCCACACAGGGATCTCTATACCATAGCGCTGATGAAACTGGGTATTCCTGAAACAGATTTTGATCAGGTTATTGGATTTGAAGACAGCACCAGTGGAGTCATGGCGCTAAGGGCTGCCGGTGTTGGAGTATGCCTGGCCGTTCCCCTGCAGGAGGCACAGCAAAAATATGATGCAGCCCACTTTGTTCTAAAAGGCGGTTTGCCCGAGGCAATTTCACGATATAATATGTTTTTGCAATGATACAATTTAAGCACATCACCCGCTCCTATAATCAAAAACCCGCGGTAATTGATTTGACTTTTAACCTGCACCGGGGCAAGATCACCGGATTGCTTGGCCCCAACGGCGCGGGGAAAACCACAACACTTCGTCTGCTGCTTGAGATATTGCCCCCGGACTCTGGTGAGATTTTAATTGATGGCAAACCGGTAAATCATTCAATCAGCAACTTGGTGGGATACGTTCCCGAAGAACGAGGATTCTATAAAAAGGAGAAGATTTCGCATGTTTTCAAATATCTTTCCGGATTGCGTGGTGGTGATCCGGTTATTTCCGGGAAACGTTTTTCAGAAGTCCTGGAGAGGTTTAATCTTTCGAAAATAGTAGATCGCACGGGTAATGATATTTCAAAAGGGCAGGCTCAGATTGCACAACTGGCCATCGCTCTGTCGCACGATCCGGACATCCTTGTCCTCGATGAGCCTTATTCGGGGCTGGATCCACAGAATCAGGAAATTTTAATCACTATACTGACTGAATTGAAAGAACGGGATAAATATATACTCCTTTCAACACACTTGCTTGAAAAAGCCGACTCACATTTGGATGATATTATTCTTTTAAACAAAGGCACTATGCTCTATACCGGTAAGTTGGAAGCCTTTATGCAGGAAAGTTCTCTTTCTGTTCTTGTTGAATTCGATGGAATCCCGGACACTTTGCCGGTCATCCCCGGAGTGGAGTGGTTTTCTCTTTCTGAATCCCGCTATAAGATGGTCAGTAATGGTACAAAATCCCTTCCGGAAATCGTGTGTTTAGTTTCCGCAGTACAACCCGTCGTTTCATTTATGAAGGAGCGGGCTACACTCAAAGAAAAGTTTCTCGAACTAACACATTCACAGTGGGAATAATGGAACTACGTAAAGTTTGGCAAATTGTCAAGTGGGAATTCAGCCGGTACGCATTTACCAAGGGATGGTTTTTCTCTCTGTTTCTTATCCCGGTAATGTTGTTCTATGTATTCCATTTACCGGTACTGGTAAAGGAAGATCCTTATAATGGGACAAAATACCTTATTGGTGTTATTGACACTACTCCGGAACAAAAATTAAAGTTTTCGCCACCCGATGATCCGAATGGAATTAATCAGCAAATTCTTTTTGTTCGCTTGCAGAATCCGCACCGTTCCACGGATTCATCATTAAACCTCGGATTTCAAATGCTCCGGATGAGACAACTTGACGGATTGGTCATGATCTCCGAAAACACCGTTCACCCGATCACCCTTTTTGCACAATCTTTTCCGGATGAGCTTTTTTATTCACTTCTGCAGGCAGAGCTGGTGAAAGCACAGATCAGTGCAGTCGGAATTGATAAAAAAGATACGCTCAATGAAATTGTGGTGATTCCCGAGATAAAGATCATCCGCTTTGACGAACATAAATTTCCACACGAGTTCAATACTGAAGCTGCACTCAAATCGGTTACCAACTATTCTCTTCTGTTTTTTCTGGCATTGAGTTTCATTGCCGGAACAGTGATTCGCTCTTTTCAGGAGGAGAAATCCAACAGGTTAATTGAAGTGCTGCTTTCTTCTGCGCGCATCAGAGAACTTACCATTGGAAAGTACATTTCTTTTTTGCTTCTTGCGGTCATCCAAACCGGGGTCTGGATAGCCATAACCTGGTATCTTGGGTCGCACTATAAAGTGAGTGAAATGCATACAGAGGAAATGCTGGGAATGGCTGCCTGCTTTTGCACAGGATTACTCTTCTATGTGGCTCTCTATCTTTATATTGGTTCCCGGATATTTAAGGAATCATCCACACAATTCATGCTGACATTTCTTTCGCTGGTTATTTTTTTCCCGATGTTATTCTCCCAGCATTTGCTTTTTAACGGCGATAATACAATTGTAGCCAGACTGGGTTTTATCCCCTTTTTCACGCCGGCAACTTCCATGATGCTTATTAGTGCCAAAAATTTTGATCTCATAGTTCTTATTCAACAAAATGTGCTGTTGCTGGTGTGGAGCGTCATTTTTCTGATGCCGATGCTTAAATCGCATTACAATCCGTTTGGCATGTTTGGGGAGACTTCCAAAAAACCGGATCCCCAAAAGGACGTATAGTTGCACATCGTAATATCAGCACTGGCCGCCATTTTGCCAATGACGTTGTATCTGATCCTTATTTGGCGCTATGACCGGTTTGACCGCGAACCGGTACCACTGCTGTTGAAAAACTTTTTCTGGGGAGCATTCGGTGCTGTTCTCTTTGCGTTTATAGGAAGTTATGTATTCTCTTCTTTTTACCGGTATTTCCAAACCTTTTTCGTTTCGCGGCAAAACTTTGAATTGATCCTGCTGGCTCCTTTGGTTGAAGAAAGCACGAAAGGTGTGTTCCTGTTTTCAACCGTGGCCAACAGAAAGTTCGACAACATTACCGATGGGCTGGTCTATGGCGGGGCAATAGGCTTGGGCTTTGGTATGACCGAAAATTTTTTGTATTTCCTTTCCAATTCAAGTAATTTGGGCACTTGGGTTGTTATCATGGTGATCAGAACATTATTCTCCGGAGTGATGCATTGCATATCTACAGGGCTGTTGGGGGCTGTTCTGGGATATGCAAAATTTCGTTCACTCACCATTCGCCTGATCTCCGTCCCGGTGGGTCTTGCTGTCGCGATGTTCATTCATATGGGCTGGAATTTTTCAGTTGCGGCATTGGGTTCGATAAGCATTGGTGTCTTCTTCCTTACACTTTGTATGGTGTTATTTGTTTTTGTTTTCCGTTTTTCGCTGCGTACAGAGAAGAAAATGATTTTTGCAGAATTGAGTGAAGAAGCAAGCGAAGGGTTATTGCCATCGCAACATGTAAGTATTCTCAGTTCTCCGGAAAGGGATTTCCCCGGTTGGGTTAACGAGGACATCAGAAAAGACTATATTAAGGCAGCCACAGTTCTGGCTTTTCGGAAGATGCAGATGAGAAATTCTTTCGGTTTTAATAAAAATTATTACGAGCGCGAAGTACTGATCCATCGTGCTCTCGTACACAAACTCTTACAAAAAGCAGGTTTTATCGAATGATGAAGACAGTCAAATCATTTATTTGGTCTACGGAGAGAAAAGAAGATTCGGAACTTTTTGCCGCTTTGGGGGCGGAAGCGCTTGCTAAATTTGACCGGATACTGATGAATAATACCATTGAGCTGCTGCTTGAGGCAAATGCAGAACATATCTGTTTGTTTGTTGATGAAATGATGCTGGATGAGATGTTCCATGCTGAAACTTACAAAGACATATTCACTTTTTTGCACAGTCCGGAGACTCCTGATGGCCTGCCGAGGCTGATTGAAAAACAATTAAAAACCGAAGAGAAGTTTTTCATCACGAAAAGCAACAGCTTTGGTTTCTTCCCCGCTCTTTTTGCCGGTCTGAAAAATTATCTGGAAATCGAAGAAGATGTTTGTGTGCTCTATGCATCCAAATCTGAACGGCTTTGTGCTCTTGGAGCAACCCGGTTTGAGGATTCACTGCTGCAGTTTCTTGATGACAGACACACAAAACAGGACTTTGTATATAGTATGGATTCACCGGACAGATACTATATATTCCAGAATAATTTATTTGTCGTGGATACGGTTGCGGACTTCAGGGAACTCTACCGGCGGCTTTCTCACCGGGAAAATATTCATCTTTGTTCGAAATATTTTTATGATCAATTTACCGAGATATTTATTGAATTTAAGGAATTGCTGAAATAATGAAAGTAGGCTTGTACGGTGGTTCGTTCAACCCCGTTCATCACGGACACCTCATTACTGCCCGGCAGGCGGCTGAAATACGTTCACTGGATAAAATTATCTTTATGCCCTGTTATATCTCTCCGCTCCGGCAAAATGTTTCCATCGTGTCCGGGGAAAAACGCAGGGAGATGCTTCTGCGGGCTACGGAGCATATGCCGCTTTTCGAAATTTCCGATTTTGAACTTACCCGCGGCGGTGTTTCCTATACTATTGACACCGTTACTCATCTTCGCGAAACCTATTCCGAAATTGAACTGCTCATCGGATATGATAATTTTGCGATTTTCGATAAATGGAAATCTCCTGATGAATTGCTCGGCAAGACTAAACTGGTTGTTTTGCGGAGGAAGATGCAGACAATCATTCCCATAACTCACCAATATGCCGGACAGGCCGCGTTCATTGAAACCCCGTTCATCGATATAAGCTCAACTGAGATCAGAGAGCGGATAAAGGCCAGGAAGAGTATTGCTTTTTTAACTCCTGAAAAGGTTGTAGACTATATTGAAGAGAACGGGCTTTACAGATAATGTTTTGGGATAATGAGTATAGTATATGCCGCATACATGAGGTGCCGCATAACCGGATATATTGTCATTGCAAGGTGATGCGGATGGTCACAGATTAGAATAACACAGATTGAAATACAGTAATTTGGCATTAAGAGGATTTTACGTTTTTGGATACAGAGTTATTAAAAAGTTTTACCGCGAGAGTGCTTGCGGGTGAAAAAAGAGCTGTCTCGCGTGGCATTTCGCTTATCGAGTCGGATGTGGCTGCCGGAGAACAGCTCCTGCAATATTTGTATAACCATACCGGAAAAGCATACCGGATAGGTATTACCGGCCCTCCGGGAGCGGGGAAGAGCTCCATAACTAATCAACTGACCAAAGCATTTATCAAAGCAAATAAAAAAGTTGGCATCATAGCTGTTGATCCGACAAGTCCTTTTACCGGAGGTGCGCTGTTGGGCGACCGCGTGCGGATGAGCGATGTGGGAAATACTGAAGGCGTGTTCATTCGAAGTATGGCAACACGGGGCAGTCTTGGTGGGCTGAATGCTAAAGCTAGGGATGCTGCCGACCTGCTCGATGCGGCGGGGTACGATTTCATTTTGTTTGAAACGGTGGGAGTGGGTCAGTCGGAGCTAGATATCGTTAAAGCAGCAGATACGGTTATTGTGGTGCTCGTGCCGGAGTCTGGTGATGCAATCCAGGCTATGAAAGCAGGCCTAATGGAGATTGCCGATTTCTATGTGGTCAATAAATCTGACAGGCCGGGATCGGAGCAGGCTGTGAATGCCATCAGAACCATGCTGATGATGCGTGGGCACGATGAACATTCCTGGATGCCCGAGGTGATCAAGACGATCGCTCCCGAGAACAAAGGTATTGATGACGTTATAGAAGAAATAAACAGACACCAGGCATATCTGTGCATTGAAGAAAAATTCAATTCGCGTCGCCTCAAGAGGGTTCAGGACAGGATTAAAGAAATTGTGCAGGATAAACTGCTGCATGAATTGTGGAATTCGGAACGCATCAGCGAATTTATGCGGGAGCGGATGAGCAACGAGGAGAGTATGAAGGTCTCCCCCTATGAACATGCCGGTATCATTATCCGGGCGTTCAAGGAGAGTATTTTATAAACATTGGCAGCATCCGGTTGGTACGTATAAAATGGATGGAATGAAAGTCCTGTTCTGTATAGCGGTACTCTTCTTCTCAGGCAAGGTGCTCCATGCCCAGCAGGGGAAATTGTCAAAAGAGGTGTGTGACATTTCTGCGTATATTGCATCGGAACAATTTCTGCGCGACAGAAAAAATCTTCAGGATCGGGAGGCTATAAATCTCATTTTCCAAAAAGCGGTTGAAGTTTGTGAAAATGACACTTCCGAAGCACTGATAAGCGCAAGCTTTGCCTGTGTTCCATTTAATGTTATTCCCGCAACCACTCCGTTGATTAAAATTAAGATACCCATGCGCATTTTTTCTGCTGATGAAACCACCTTCAGAAAAAAAAACACCAACCTGCCAGGCAGCTTTTTCCTGGATACACCGAATGAGCAATCACGCGACAGGGATAAACTTGCACATTTTTTCGGCGGTGCTTTCATCACCCACGCTTCAAATTCTGTTGAACTATCGAAATTTATTGGGTATCTTGTAGAGGCGATTGAATCCGTATTAATGGTAGACCCAATTGATCTTCGGGATGTTCGGGCCGATATCATGGGCGCCACCTATGGCAAATTGCTTCGTCAGGGTCAACGGATCCAACCGTCAACTGTTTTTACCTTTTATCTATTATCTTCAGTAAGTTTCGTTTTATGAGCAAACGCGTATTACTAATTGATGACGAACTCAATATCTGCGAGAGCATTCAACTGATTCTTGATTATGAAGGCTATCATGTTGAATTTGTAATGTCCGGCGAAGACGGCCTCGCAAAAATTGCCACTAATGCCGCATTTGATGTTATCCTTGTGGATATACAACTGCCGGGTATGAATGGATTTGAAGTTGTCAAATCGATCAAAGAAAAAAATCCTTCGACAAACATCATCATCATTTCCGCGTATGGCAATATTGAAAATGCCGTGAAAGCTACAAAGCTTGGCGCGTTTGATTTTCTTGAGAAACCGGTTGACCGTGAAAAGCTGCTGATTTCGGTACGCAATGCCTGTTCACAATCCGTGCTGTTGCGCGAAAACGAGGAGATGAAAAAGGCGCTTCAACCCGAAGGTGATATCGTGGGCAAGAGTGCAGCCATACAACGCATTCTTGAACTGATTAAAACAATTGCACCTACCGATGCGCGGGTACTTATCACCGGCGAAAATGGTACAGGCAAAGAACTGGTGGCGCGAGCCATCCATAACCAAAGCCTGCGTAAGAATGCAGCATTTGTTGACGTGAATTGCGCGGCAATACCAAATGAACTTATTGAATCGGAATTATTCGGCCATGAAAAGGGCTCCTTCACCGGGGCATTCCAACAACGCATAGGACGTTTTGAACTGGCTGACAAAGGCACCCTGTTTCTTGACGAAATTGGAGATATGAGTTTGCAGGCCCAGGCAAAAGCGCTACGCGCCATTGAAGATGGAAAGATTGAGCGTGTTGGAGGAGCAAAAAAAATACCTGTGGATGTCCGTTTGATCTCTGCAACAAACAAAAATCTGGCTGAAGAAATAACCAAAGGAACCTTCCGCGAAGATCTGTTCCACCGCTTGAATGTCATTCCGGTGCATGTTCCTTCCCTGCGTGAACGGCTTGATGATATTGTAATCCTCACCGAATATTTTGCTAATGGAATCGCAGCAAAATATAACCGGAAAACGCCGGTCTTCCACCCGACTGCAATTTCACTGCTGCAAAAACAGGCCTGGAACGGAAATATCAGGGAACTGCGCAATATTATTGAGCGTATCATCATCATGACTCCCAAAAACGAAATTTCCGATAAAGACATTCATCATATCATACCTAATGAGAAGGTAGGCATTGATGATTTGATTTTGGAAAGCAACTCATTTCAGGAATTCAAGGAGAAGGCTGAGAAAGCATATATAGTCAAGCAGTTGGAACTAAACAACTGGAACGTGAGTAAGACAGCAGAAGCACTTGAGATTCAGAGAAGTCATCTCTATAACAAAATTAAAAAATACGGTTTAATGAAGGAGAATATGGATGAGTGAAACCATTTTTGACAAGATCATCCGGAAAGAAATTCCCGCGAACATAGTATTCGAGAACGATGATGTTCTGGCTTTTAAGGATATCAGTCCCAAAGCCCCGGTACATATTCTCGTAATACCAAAGAGGGCAATTCCCCGTGTCAGCGATGTTAAAGGCAGCGAGGACGCAGCTTTGCTGGGTAAGTTGTTTGATGCTGCAAATCAGGTGGCGGCAGAAGCAGGTCTGAATGAAAGCGGCTTCCGCATTGTTATCAACTGCGGACCCGACGGTGGGCAGGAAGTGGAGCATCTCCACCTTCATGTGCTTGGCGGCAGAAAGATGACCTGGCCTCCGGGATAAAACGTAAGATGATTTTGGGAAAGGCCAGTTTGGCTGAGAGAGCGATATACGGAAGGGGGATGTTGTTGTGAAACTGATCTCAGAATATGAACGCAGGGTGCAGAAAGTGTTCCAGTATCTGCACAAACATATTGACGAACCAATTGATCTGGATGTGTTGGCGGAAGTTGCGTCCTTTTCCAAATTCCATTTTCACCGGATCTTTTATGCCTTGACCGACGAAACCCCCGCCGGCTATCTCAATCGCATACGACTTGAAAAAGCCGCAAACCTTATCTGTTCCAATCCGCTGATGCCGCTCATTGAAGTGGGCGAAAAATGCGGATACTCCTCACAGGCGGTGTTCTCCAGAAATTTCAAGAAACATTTTGGCGTTCCCCCCGCCCGCTATAACGGTAAATCCAAAAAGATAGCAGACAATAGCAAGAATAGTCAAAACCTCAACAAGAATAGTAAAAAAGGTCTTAAAGCAAACGGATATTTTTCCGGAGTCAATAATACTCAAGACTCGCAAAAGGAAAACATACATATGAATGTAACCGTTCAGCAAATGCCCGCGCTTCGGATTGCTTCTTTGGTACATACCGGGGGCTATTCAAGTGAAATAGGCCAATCATTCACAAAACTCATTGTCTGGGCAAATCAGCATGGACTCTTTTCTCCGGCAACAAAATTTATTGGTATGCCGTTGGATAATCCGGATATTACTCCGGCGGCAAAGTGTCGTTATAAAGTTGCTCTAACAATCCCTGAAACAGTCACTCATGACGACTTTTTCGAAATTGAAACGATTCCTGCTTATGTCTGTATGGTCAGTCGTTTTGAAGGAGTGGAAAGTGGCATTTCACCTGCGTATAATGAACTTTATAAGGAGTATCTCCCGCAGAATGGTCTCATCCCGGAGGACTTCCCGTCATATGAAATATGTCTCAACGATCCTCAGCGGGATCCTGAGCACAAATTCATTTTCGATATCTGCATTCCCGTAAAAAAACTCTGAAAGGACATTTCGTAATGGCAAAACTTGATCTTAAAAAAAAGTATAAATCCCTCTTCGGCCAAACCTCAAAAGAATTTCTTGTTATCGATGTTCCGCCGGCTAACTTCCTCATGATTGACGGTGTGGGAGACCCCAATACGGCTCCTGAATACAAAGAAAAGATATCGCTGCTCTATGGTGTCGCTTACACGATAAAATTCCTGATATCAAAGAAAGACCCCGCAAAAGACTATGTCGTTCCGCCGCTGGAGGGGCTTTGGTGGTGCGATAACATGGAACTCTTCTCGGCAGATCGGAAAGACGAGTGGAAATGGCGCATGATGATAATGCAGCCCGACTTTGTTACGCAGGATGTAGTCCGCGAAGGTATTGCAGCCTACTGCAAAAAAAATAAACTTTCAGATGCACCGGGAATCTCACTGACTGAATACCATGAAGGCAAAGCAGTTCAGGTACTCTACCAGGGGCCCTACACGGCTGAGACTGAAGTGATAAAAGCAATGCATGCCTATATCAAATCAATTGGTGAGCTCCGTGGGCTCCATCACGAGATATACCTGAACAACCCCGAAAAGACGGAACCCTCAAAACTGAAGACGTTGATCCGACAACCGGTGAAAATACGTTCTTAATAGCTTACAGTTTAGGTGCCGGCAAACGCAACCCTTGCACCTGTTGCTTCGCGGTGATAGCTGCCGAACTCTGTCAGTTGCTGCAGCTTTTCACCTGAAAGGACTGGGCCGTCGACACATAGAATTATACCTGCCGGGTCAATGGAACAGCTTCCACAAATGCCAACGCCGCATTTCATGTAACGCTCAAGCAGGTATTCGCCGTTTAATCTCTGATCCTGCGCAATGGTGAAAGCACTTTTCAGCATGGGTTCCGGGCCTGCGATATAGCACATGTCGAAGTGCTCTTTCAGAAGGAGCACGCGCATTGCTTCGGAGGCTGTCTGTTTTTTCCCTTCTGATCCGTCATCGGTTACAGGAATATACCGGACATTCAAATCGCCGAATTCCCGCCGGTAAAGCATCTCCGACCGGGACCTGGCACCATTGATAACGGTGATCATCCTAATCCGCTTCTTCAAATAATAATTTGTCAGAAAACGGATAGGGGCCATGCCGGTGCCGCCGCCAATGAGAAGAATGCTCTTGTTTTTTTCCGGAACAGAAAAATGATTGCCGTAGGGTCCGCGGAAATACAGCATATCGCCTTCTTGGAGTTGATTAATGTGTTCGGAAAACTTGCCATACGTTTTTATTGTCAGTGAAAAGGAATTTTCCGTAACCGCGGAGAGCGAAAAGGGTTTTTCCCCATGTTCGAAATCGGTGATCATAATGAATTGTCCCGGCTTTGCTTCAATTTTTTGTTGAAAGACAAAGGTTTTGGTCGTCGGGGTCTCAATAATGATCTGTTTAATAATAATGCGGGTGTAATGTATCATCTCATATCTCAATCAATTGGTATAATGCCATCCAGTGAATTAATATTGTTTTCTTCGAAATAGTTTAACAAGCCATCGGTTATTTTTTCAAACACTTCTATGCCTTCATAATAAACGGCTGTCCCGATTCCCAGGAATTTGGCGCCGCCCAGCAGGAATTCGATGCAATCATCAGCGGTGGTTATCCCGCCTGTGCCGATGATGGGGATTTTTACTTTTTTGCTTATCTCATACACCAGTTTCAGGGCAATGGGCTTTATTGCCGGGCCTGAGACGCCGCCAAACTTGTGAAGGATGACGGGCTTCCGTGCCTGAACATTTATTACCATTCCTGGTCCAAGGGTATTTATAAGTGTAAGCGCATCCGCACCTGCCTTCTCAGCAAATTGGGCAATCTCCGCTACGTTATAGGTATTGGGCGAAAGCTTGGCTATCACGGGAAGACGTGAATGCTTTTTAACTTCACCTACAATCTCAAACACACTTTCTTTAGAAGCTGCTAAGGGAACACCGTATTCATCTGACACATTGGGGCAGGAGAGATTCAGCTCAATTGCATCAGCGCTTGAATCATTGGCGGACTTTGTCATGCTTACGAAATCGTCGGTGGAAACGGAAAAGATGCTCACGATGAGAGGTGTGCCGGAATGAGCCTTAAAATCATCTATCTCTTTCAGACCGGCTTCAATACCCGGATTGCTGAGCCCCACCGAATTTATGAATCCACCGGGGAATTCTGCCACAACAGGCCCTTCATGACCTTTGCGGGGTTGCAGAGTGAGTGATTTTGTGGTGATGATGCCGCAGCCGTTATGCACCGCACGCAGCATGGTCGAAAAGGAAACATCAACAATGCCTGAGGCCAGCACCAGCGGCGACTGTGCCGGTTTCCCAAAGAATGAAACAGAAAGCGGGTTATGAATCATGTTGCTGCGCCGGATTAATGAATTTATTTATGTCATCGATGGTGTACACGCGTTCGCAATAATTGCATCTGACCCGGATGGGAGAATTTTCCTGCACCTGAAAGAGCGTGGTCATCGTTTCGTTGTTTGTTATACAAGTCGGGTTTGGGCATTTGATAAGCCGCTCAATCACCTCGGGAAGCTGAACGGTACTTTTGTCAACCGTTTCAAAATTACGGATGGTAACAAAGGTTGCCGTGGGTGCTATGAGCGAAATGAGGTCAATCTCATGCTTGGAAAACTCACGGTTTTCAATTTTTATTATATCCTTGTGCCCGAATTTTTTGCTGGTGAGGTGCGTCCCGATCATGAGCTGGTCATTTTCGGTTATGTTCAATATCTCAATAAGCTTCAGTACTTTTCCTGACGGAATATGATCAATAACCGTTCCGTCTTTTATCGCGTCAACTTTTAATTCTTTCATGTCAGATTGCTCCCAATAATTTTGCAATGATTGCCTGCCGTATATAGAGCCCGTTTTTGGCCTGTTGGAAATAGTAGGCATATTTTGTCGAATCCACGTCCGTGCTTATTTCGTTTACGCGGGGGAGGGGATGAAGAATCTTGAATGTGTCTTTTGGCATATTGTGCTGAAAAAGGGAGTTGGTTATCTGATAACTGTTTTTCACCTGTTCATATTCGACCGGATCAGCGAACCGTTCCTTTTGTACACGGGTTACATACATAACATCGAGCTTATGGATGATCTCAGGAAGCTCATTAGACTCAATAAAATTCACTTTGGAAAGAGTTTTGTCATTTCGAATATAATCGGGCAATTTCAGATGGCGTGGGGAGACCAGATAGAAGGTGACACCAAAATGTGCCAGTCCATATACCAGGGAGTGGATGGTCCTTCCAAACCTCAGATCACCGACGAGAGCGATGTTTAGTCCTTCCAGTGTGCCCTGAGTTTTCTTGATGGAGTACATATCAAGCAGGGTTTGCGTGGGGTGCTGGTTGCTTCCGTCGCCGGCATTCACTACCGGGATGTCAAGCAGTTCAGAGGCATATCTCGCCGCACCTTCGACCACCGAACGGATTATCATTATATCCGCATATTGCCGGACAACGTTTACGGTATCGGAAAATGATTCGCCTTTTTTCACCGATGAAGATTCGGAGCCTGCCATGATGATCGTTTTTCCCTGCATCCGTTTGACCGCAGTATCAAAAGAGAAGATGGTCCGGGTTGACGGTTCATAGAAAAGCAGGGCAGCCACCTTGGAGGAAATGTCTGGCTGAATCTCATTTTTTTCGATTTTCTCAGCGATCTCAAGCAGTGCAAGAATATCTGCACTCGTGAGATCCCTCATGGAGATTACGTGCTTCATAATTACCTGTTGGTTTATTAATAAAAAGGGGGTTAAAGTTTTTGTTTGTTGAAGTTAAATAAGAGAATTGTTGCAGGTGGAAAGAGCAGACAGTGATTGGTAGTTTTTCAGCAATGTACTGTCGTATTTTCTCCTTCAGTATGTTTTGACGTTGCAACCTTTGCAATGAATACTTTAAAAAATTATGGAACTTGTTGAAAATATACGGAAGGGATGGATTCTCACTGATCGGGAACGCAATGGGCAAACAGCTAAACGCGGCATCGGTTAAATAGTTTGAGGAAAATTGAAGTGTCAGGAAGAAATTTCGGAATAAAGATAGGAATGCATGGAAAACAGTTTTTTCAGGGGGTGGAAAGGCGACAGAACTACAGGCTCGTGTTCTTGCCATTGCTTTCCATTCGATTTATGTCCGGTATCTTCTTGTTGTGCTTCTTCATTGCTCAGAAAAGGTAAAAAGTTGATTTGCTATAATAAGAAATAAATTAGGTAATATGCAAGATTGCCTTAATAAATATTTAAAAAAGCCATATTAATTTCATTTAATATTTAAAATTGACTTTTTTATTAAATAAAAAAAGCTTAGGTTTCTGTCTACCACTAAAAAGGTTTATGAAAAAGCTTTTAAAGAACTGCAATTTCAACGGCACCCTCCTCAACCTGCTCATCAACAATGAGTACATAGAAAGTACTGGCTCTATACTTTTCCCCGCTGATACTGAACACGATTTGCAAGGCAAAATAGTCATTCCCGGAATGATCGATCTGCATACCCATATCAGGGATATGGAACAATCGTATAAAGAGGACTGGGTCTCTGCAAGCAAAGCGGCTTTGGCTGGTGGCGTCACCACGGTGTTCGACATGCCCAATACCATACCGCCTACCGATTCACCCGAACGTCTTGCCTTGAAACGAAAGGCAGCAGAAAAATCATTGGTCAACTACGGAATGTATGCTGGTGCTACACCGCATAATTATGATAACTTGCGGCTCATGCTGGAAGAAGGACGGATAGCTGGGATAAAAGTATTTCTTGCATCTTCAAGTTCGAACGAAGTGTTAAGTGATGAACACCAGTTAAAAAAAATATTTCAACTTGCCAAAGAATTTGATAAACCAATACTGACCCACTGCGAACTTCATTCCTGTATCGAATCAAGGGAAAAGCAATTTACTGATCACAGCTTTGATTCAGTTCTTCATCACTCTACCATAAGGGACAGGAAGTGCGCCTATAAAGCGGTGAAATTGGTTTTGAAGCTGGCAGCCGAAGTTGGCAATTCCATTCTGGTGCTTCACGTTTCCACACGCGAAGAGATGGAACTGATACGGGAGTACAAACAGCACGGTGATTTTCCCCTGTTTTGTGAAGTGACACCGCATCATCTCTTCCTTAATGAAAAAGTATTGGAACGTGCCGGCAACTTCGGAAAAGTTAATCCGCCGCTGCGTTTGCAGGAGGATGCTGATGCGCTGATGGGCGCCGTGATCGACGGAATAGTAGATACGGTTGGCTCCGATCATGCCCCGCACGGACTCACCGAAAAGCAATTGAATTACCGTAAAGCACCGTCAGGTTTCCCCGGATTGGAAACAACCCTCCCGCTTCTTATTAACCGGCATCTGACCCAACAGGACATTTCCCTGGAACGTATCGCTCAACTGACCAGCGGTAATCCCGCAAAAATAATGAGGACAACTAAACGTGGGGAACTGAAACCGGGTTGGTTCGCAGACCTTACTGTTGTTGATCCCGATGTTTTCTGGCAGGTGTCCCCAAGTGATTTTCATTCAAAAGCAAAATATTCGCCTTATGAAGGCATGGTGCTAAAAGGCAAAGTAGTTACGACATTTGTTAATGGTGAAGAAAAACAGCCCCAAGGGCAGGAAGTGACGTATGACTAAACAAAATTTTATAATACGATTGTTCGAGACCGGGGCAATCAGGTTTGGAGAGTTTACTCTTAAAAGCGGTATCACTTCTCCATTTTATATTAACCTTCGCCAAATTGTCTCTTATCCTGACCTCCTTGAATCCCTGTCTAAATTGTTATCCGATGTAATCCCCGAAAATCAAAACTATAAAAGAATTGTTGGTGTGCCCTATGCCGGCATCCCAATTGCTTCTGCATTCTCCATCTACACAGGCAAACCAATGCTTATTCCGCGAAAAGAAGAGAAAGCATACGGTTCAAAGGATGCCATAATTGGGGAGTACGATGAGGGCGATGAGTGCCTGCTCATTGAAGACATAGTCACTTCCGGCGAGAGTATTCTTGAAACAAAAGCAGTGCTGGAACAAGCCGGAATGCAAATTGCAGCATCGGCAGTCATTGTTGACCGTCGTGCTGTGCGAAACGATTTCCGGCAACAACATGGCTTCCCGCTTTATGCGTTTTGTACCATTGAAGAGGTGATCAAAATATTATTCGATCACAGCCTGCTCAGTCAGGAAGATGTGATGAAAGTGGAGCAATTTTTGAAAAAATCTGCACTGGGGAAACCGGTGCAGGAATCCGTTTCCGCCGCTAACGCACTCACACAAAGGCTGAGAGATACCATCCAAAAGAAGAAGTCCAATGTTATCCTTTCTCTTGACGTGGAAACAGCAAAAGAATTTTTCGCACTTCTGGAACGGACTGCTGACCATATAGCAATGGTGAAAACCCACATGGATATCATGAAGGATTTTTCCCCTGCGGTTATTAAGGATTTACAGTCGTTATGTGCTGCAAAAGGCATTATGATATTTGAGGACCGAAAATTCGCGGATATTGGAAACACGGTTCGGATGCAATACCGTAGTGGTATTTACCGTATTGCGGACTGGGCGGATTTTGTGACCGTGCATATGATTGCAGGCGAGGCAATTCTTGACGGTCTGTTTGGCGGCATTACGGGAAGGAGCTCATTCCTTCTGGCAAAAATGTCGGCGAAGGATAACCTGATAACAGAGAATTATACCCGGCGGGTAATTGAAATTGGAAAGAAACACCGGGAACAGGTGTCCGGTTTTATTGGGCATGGGAACTCGGTACCGGAGATACAGGCACTGCGAAGGAAAATTCCCGCTGAATTTATGTTGCTGCTGCCGGGTGTCCAAATCGAAACCAAGACAGATGGTTTGGGTCAGTCCTATATCACACCGGAGAGCGCTGTGGAAGGCGGCGCGGAGGCCATAATTGTTGGCCGGGGGATCACCCATGCACAGGATCCGGTTGATGCAGTGAAACGGTATCAGGACGCTGCCTGGAAAGCATATGATAAAAAACAAAAATAATTTAAATATGAAATGAATGTGAAGATATGACAGATACAATTAAAATTCGACGCGCATTGCTGAGCGTCACCGATAAAACGAATGTGGTTAAACTTGCAGAATGTCTGGTGAAACACGGCTGCGAACTTATCTCAACTGGCGGAACTGCTAAGGCACTTTCCGATGCGGGAATTGCTTATACGGAGATAAGCATGGTGACCGGAAACCCGGAAGCTTTTGGCGGAAGAATGAAGACCATTTCATTCACGGTTGAATCTGCTCTGCTCTATGACCGGGAAACCGATGCAGCCGAGGCAGAAAAATTAGGAATTAAGCCAATCGATCTTGTGGTATGCAATTTATATCCTTTTGAAAAATATCGCGATGCCGGGACCGGGCTGGACGAACTGATACACTATATCGATATCGGTGGGCCCACCATGATCCGTGCTGCTGCAAAGAATTTTAATTACGTAGCCGCATTAACTGATGTTAACGATTATGACTGTGTTATTGAGGAACTGGATATGCGGGATGGTGCGCTTTCCTATGCTACGAGGAAAGCACTAATGGCTAAGGCGTTTAATCTTACGGCTGATTATGATGCTGCCATCGCACAGTCCATGGACAATTTCTGTGGCAAAAACAGTCTTCGGCTGGCCTTTAAACAGGGCAAGAAACTGCGCTACGGAGAGAACTCGCATCAGGAAGCTTTTTTCTATCGCGGCACTGAAGCCAGGCCATCCTTATTTGACATTGAAGTGTTGAACGGAATTGAAATTTCCTATAACAATTTGCTCGATCTGCAGGCTGCGTTGGAAGCAGTTTCTGCATTACAGGCATATGGCTGCGTAATAGTGAAACATAACAATCCCTGCGGTATGGCAGTCAGTGACAGTCCGGCCAAATCACTGGAGCTTGCATGGGCAGGTGACCCGGTATCGGCATTCGGTGGTATTATTGCATTTAACAGCAAGATAGGACTGGATGATATTCGTTTTCTGGAATATGATAATGCGGACAGGACAAAGAAGAGATTCATCGAGATCATTGCTGCACCGAATTTTTCAAATGAAGCAATTGAGTATCTTAAATTACAGAAGAACTTACGCATCGTCATTTTTTCGCCCGATCAGCTGAATGCCACTGAAGAAATTAGAATTTCGAATAATGCGGCTTTGGTACAATCTAAAGATTCCGTGCTTTTATCAAAAATGGAAGTGATGACCACTGAACCATTTGATGTGGCTCAATATGAGGATCTCATTGGTTTTGGATTGGCAGCCGTCCGGCACATAAAATCAAATGCAATTGGATTAGTGCACAAGACGCCTGAAGGGGCGTATCAACTCATTGGTATGGGCTCAGGGCAGCCCAACCGGGTTGATTCAATCGGATTGGCAATCACAAAAGCGAAGAAAAATCTTAGCGTGGAAAGCCTTAAGGACTCAAATCTTGTTTTGATTTCGGATGCTTATTTCCCGTTTGAAGACAATGTTGATCTGGCGCATGAAGAAGGTATTAACATTCTTGTTGAGCCGGGCGGGTCAATCCGCGATAAGTATGTTATTGCCCGGGCGAATGAATATGGCATGACGGTGGTGTTCACCGGGAACAGACATTTTAAGCATTAGGTGATCTCTGCCAAAATATGTTAGTATTAAACGCAGAGCAACTATTACTTAACTCATGTTAATCAAATTCAGAGATTGAATAGCCACGACTTTCAAGTCGTGGGATAAATGGACCATCTGGGTGTTGGCTTTAGCCACTAATTGTGCAAAGATTTGTGGCTAAAGCCAATTTTACCGGGTGCGAATAATCCACGCGCTGAAACTGGTGGAAAGTCAATTGGAATCGTTGCTTAACAGGAGTCACGTAAATATTCCTGTTAGCGTTTTGTGCGGATCGATTCCCATCAAAGTGGTGGGTGTCGCATAACTGAGAATATGTCATTGCGAGTCCGCATCGGACGAAGCAATCTCCAAATTTTCGACTAAAAACAAATCCAATGGTTGGTACGTTACTCAATTGATGTATTATACGACACCCGCCGGTGGGACGTTAGGTGTCAGCTTAACACAGGTTGTCATTCCCGTGAAAACCGGAATCTACTTGTTCGGAACTCTTGGCGGGAGCGATAATTGGGTTGAACCACACAGCTCAGCAAAGGTTGAAGCTAAGTCTCGCAAAATTGACCTTAAAAGTCACCTCCCCTTCGGAAGGGGAGATTTAGAGGTAAGGCGCCTTGGTCAATAATTTCGCTTTTAGGCTGACACCTGTGTGTGACAGGGAGGACTCTAACGAATTTCGTTAAGTCAACAATTCCTGGCTTGAGATGCGATAGGGGAACCCGGAAAGATGAATTGCTGGATGTGACTAAGTGGCTTTACTGTTGACGATAATAACAGAAAACTGATTACTGATATAATTATTTAATACCGGAAGGTAGACTTGAAAAAGAAATTAAGCGATATGCGCAAACAAAAGAGCGGACTGGATACTCATATGGGAAGTGCCTGTTCTAAAGTTGCATTTGGCTGGGCGAAAAAATCTTTTGGCAACAGGCAGAAGCGTGCCGGGAGACTCCTTCCCACCGTTGACGGAGGTTATTCCTCACTGTTGGATATTTCCGGCGTGCGGATCGGCATGTCATCTGACGGCATCGGCACCAAGATCGAAATTGCCGAACGTGTGCAAAAATATGACTCCCTGGGCTATGACCTTATAGCAATGACTATGGATGACCTGATATGCAACGGCTTTGAACCGGCGTTTCTCTCCAATATATTGGATGTCGATGTGCTTGATAAAAACATAATTAACGAACTTATGCAGGGGTTATATCAGGCGGCCAAGTTTTCCAATACCATAATTACCGGCGGAGAGATAGCTGAACTAGGCTCCCGCATTTCCGGATATGGAAGGAAAATGCATTTTAACTGGTGTGCTACCGGTGTCGGTGTATTGCACAAAAGTTTAAAGGCTCCTTTGACAGGAAAAGAAATTAAGCCCGGTGACGCAATTGTATCTCTCTACAATCCCGGCTTCAGGAGTAACGGTTTCTCCCTGTTGCGGAAAATCCTGTCAGGAAAATTTGGAGACAAGTGGCATTCCAAAAAAATACAAGGCATACCGCTTACCTGGGGCGAAGCAGCTCTCACTCCCTGCCTCATTTATTCACCATTGATAAGTGGATTGCTTGATGCCGGCATCTCTTTTCATGGCATTGCGCACATTACCGGCGGGGGCATCGTCGATAACCTCGGACGGTTATTGAAGATCAATAAACTTGGTGCCGGACTCACCAATTTGTTCCCCCCTGATGAATTCATCTCCAAAGCAATGGCGCTGGGAAATATTTCCTGTGAGTTTGCGTATCGCTACTGGAACATGGGCAACGGGATGATGCTCATTCTGCCGCAGGAGGATGCGAAGACAGCTGTGACGCGTATCAACCGAAAGAAGAACTATAAAGCGCGGATTGCGGGCGTTGTAACTGAGGAACCGATCATAACTATACGGAATAACGGTAATACATATACTTATACATCGTTTGAAAATAAATGAACAATAATAAATATCACACCATACAGGTCTTCCTTAAACCGGGAATTAAAGACCACAAGGGCGAAAAACTTGCTCTGTTGCTGTCGAAATACTTTTCGGTAGATTCGGGAAAAATCATTAGCGGAAAACTTTTTGTTATTGACTATCCGATATCGCCGTCGGCTCTTGCGCTATTCGGGATCGAAGGGCTGGGTGACGCGATAGTGAACGAGGTTTTGATTGATGAACCATTGTCACGTGCAGGTTTTTCTTCGTTCATCACCATCGCAAAATTACCCGGGGTAACCGACGATGAAGGCCTTTCCGCCCAAAGAACATTGGCCGATATGGTCGCTGAACCTTTGGATACGGCAACGCAACATATATTCACACAGGATATTTATCTCATCGGAAAGCAAACCGATGAGAGGATACTAAAAGAAGTAGCCGCCGGGTTCCTTTGCAATAACCTGATCAATCATATTTCCTGCGGATCTCTTAAACAAATCTGGGAACCGTATGTGCCGGAAGTGAAGTTGACAGTGGACAGCAGTGTTGAACTCATTGATGTTGATATTGCGGACAATGAGCTGTTGGCACTGTCGCATCAGAAAATTCTTTCTCTCAATCTGGAAGAAATGCTGGCTATCAAGCACTATTATCTCTCGGATGAAGTGCAGTCCGCTCGCACGGAAATGGATTTGCCGTTGCAGCCAACTGATTGTGAATTGGAGATAATTGCACAAACATGGTCGGAGCATTGCAAGCATAAAGAGTTCAATGCTATCATCGACTATACGGATGCAGGTACCGGTGCTCATAAAAGAATTGATTCTTTGTTCAAGTCGTATATCAAAGCATCCACAGACTTGATCAAAGACAACCTCGCGAAGAAAGGCTTGCATTGGCTGGTGAAGGTGTTCTCGGATAACGCGGGAATCGTGAGAATTAACGACGAAAATATGTTCGTATGGAAAGTGGAAACACATAATTCTCCTTCGGCCATCGATCCCTATGGCGGAGCGATAACAGGCATACTCGGAAATAACCGTGATCCGATTGGGACGGGGATTGGCGGCGCTAAATTGCTGTTCAATACGAACGTTCTGTGCTTCGGTCCTCCGTCCTACGACAAGCCTTTGCTGAAAGGGCAATTGCATCCCAAACGCATCTTCGAAGGCGTACGGAAAGGTATTGAGGATGGTGGGAACAAATCCGGAATACCTACAATTAATGGCGCGATTATTTTTGATGACCGCTACAGTGGTAAACCGCTGGTCTATTGTGGAACAGGTGGTGTGCTGGCCAAAGAATATTTGGGCAGGCCAACTGATGCCAAAACCATATCACCCGGTGATAAAATAATTTCCATTGGCGGAAGAGTGGGCAAAGACGGCATTCACGGGGCCACTTTCTCATCACGCGAAATTGATGAACATTCGCCACAATCTGCTGTGCAAATCGGTAGTCCGATAGTCCAAAAACTTGCTTCGGATTTTCTGGAGATCGCCTGTAAAAAAGGATTGGTGAATACCACAACCGATTGCGGAGCCGGTGGATTATCATCAGCCATTGGTGAGCTGGCCAGTATAAGCAACGGTGCCGAAGTGATGCTGGAACGCGTTCCGTTGAAATACTCTGGTCTGAAACCATGGGAAATATTCCTTTCCGAATCCCAGGAACGGATGATACTGGCAGTTCATCCGGAGCATCTGGAGGAAGTGCTGGCATTGGCTGTTCACATGGATGTGGAAGCCTCGGTGATTGGAGAGTTTAAGAATGATGGCTTGTTGACGGTGACATATAACGGGGCAACGGTTGCATCTCTTGCACTTGACTTTTTGCACGACGGTGTCCCCCGTAAACATCTTTCTGCCAAATGGCCTGCACAAAAAGAGATCAAAGCAGAAATACCTGATGATCTTGATCATAATGAAATACTGCTAAAGTTGATGGCGAGCGATAATATAAGTTCGCGCGAGTATGTCATTCGGCAATATGATCACGAAGTAAAAGGGAAAACGATTATTAAACCCCTGATGGGTGAACAAAGGAATGCACCGCAGGATGCAGCGGTCATCCGTGTGTCCTTCGATTCCTTTGAAGGTATAGCAGTTTCAAACGGCATACAGCCCAAGTTTGCTGACCTGGATCCCTATAACAGTTCAGCCGGTGCATTCGATGAAGCAGTGAGACAGATTATTGCGGTTGGCGGAAAACTTCCTTCACACGACCACTCAAAGGAAGTATTTTGGTCAGTGAACGATAATTTCTGCGTGCCTGATTCGGTTTATCATCCACTTAACAATCCGGACGGTGAGAAAAAACTTGCCCAGCTTGTGCAAATGTGCGAAGCATTATATGATATGAGCACATTCTTCTCGGTGCCCATGACATCCGGAAAAGACAGCATGAAAAATGATTTTAAGGCAGATGGAATAAAAATATCGGTGCCACCCACCTTGCTGTATTCCGCTGCCGCAAAAATTGATGATGTGAGAAAAACTACTACCAGCGATTTTAAAAAGTATGAGAGTCTCATTTATCAGGTCGGCAAAACCTATGAGGAAATGGGTGGAACGGAATTCCTCAACTTATTGGCTGTCACGGACACGCGTGCACCAAAAGTCAGAAAAGAGCAGGCCTTGCGCACCTATGAAAAAATGATGCAGGCGCACGATGTGTCATTGCTTCTTTCAGCGCATGATCTTTCAGACGGGGGACTGATTACCGCTTTAACTGAATGCTGTTTTGGAATAGGATGCGGCGCGGAAATCACGCTTTCAAATCCGGATCATGTTTCAGTCGAAGCGCTGTTGTATGCCGAGTCACACTCGCGGTTCGTTGTTTCCGTGGCAAAAGACGATCAGCAGAAGTTTGAAACCATTCTGGGTGATGATGCAGTTTTGCTTGGTTATGTGACCGAAACTCCTGTGTTGAAAGTTCATGACGGGAATAAAGAGATTATATGTTGCAGTGTTGATGAGCTGTTCACTGCATGGGCAAACGGATTGACGGAGCAGGTGCAATGAAAGAAGTTAAAGCAATAGTACTTACCGGTTTTGGCATCAACTGTGAAGAAGAAGTTGCCGCGGCTTTCAGGCTCGCTGGCGCAAATGCCGAAATAGTCCACCTCAACGATGTTTTTGCCGGAGTGAAAAACATACATGACTATGATATTGCCGCGTTTCCCGGCGGATTCAGCTTCGGTGACGACATCGCCTCGGGAAAAGTGCTGGCTAATAAGATTAAGTATAAAAAACTAAAGAATGGCACAACATTGCTCGATGAGCTGTTGCTGTTCATTTCCGAAAAAAAATACATTATCGGAATATGTAATGGATTCCAGGTGCTCACCCGGCTTGGACTGCTGCCAAATATTTCCGGCAACTGTGTTCAGGAAGTAACACTCGCCCATAACGATTCAGGACAGTTTATTGACAATTGGATAACAGTTACCGTAAGTAACAACATTTCACCATTTCTTACCGGGATGAATGAAGTTGATCTGCCTATTCGTCATGGTGAAGGTAAATTGCTTATAGCCAATGAACATATCCGGGAAGAAATTATAAGTCGGAAGCTGAATTGCCTTACTTATGTTGACAACCCCAATGGTGCTGAATTGGATTGTGCCGGGTTGATTGACGTTACCGGTCAGGTGTTGGGAATGATGCCGCATCCCGAGGCTTTTCTTACGGCATACAATCACCCGGATTGGAACAGAAGAAAAAGCACGGATGGAGAAGGTGGAGGACTGGCATTCTTCAGAAATATTGTTGAGCACATTGCACAGAAAGAAGTCGTATGAACAATACCTTAACGAAACTAAATTATCCCGATCTGAAGTTGATCCATTCAGGTAAAGTGCGTGACAGTTATGCCCTGGACAATGGTCGGCGGATGATCTTCGTAAGTGACCGGATATCTGCATTTGACCGCGTGCTTAACACTCCGGTACCCATGAAGGGAGCGGTGCTGAATAAAATAACCAATTTCTGGTTTGCCAATACAAACAGAATAATTGCCAATCATTTCATACGTGAAATCGATCCGAATATTACCATTGTAAAAGAAGTTATCCCTATTCGCGTGGAGATGGTGGTGCGTGGTTATCTGAGCGGTTCGCTGTGGCGCTATTATCAAAACGGCAAACGATCATTGTCGGGTGTCACTATTCCGGATGGGATGACCAGAAATCAGAAATTCCCTCAGCCGATTCTTACACCAACTACCAAGGAAGATTCCGATCGGGAGATCACACCGGAGGAAATTGTATCATCCGGCCTGGTTTCAAAGGAACATTTTGAAAGAATGCAGGAAGCGGCATTTGCCCTTTTTAACTTCGGTACCGAACTGCTCGCCCGCAAAGGCATCATTCTGGTGGACACCAAATATGAATTTGGCCTCGATGGCGATGAAGTCATTCTTATTGACGAGATCCACACACCCGATGCTTCACGGTTTTGGCGCACTGCTGATTATGAGCTGCATCCGGAGAGTGCAGAACAGATTGACAAAGAGTTCGTACGGCTCTGGCTTATCGCGAACAAAGTACCTGCTCCTTACAAGCAAACTCCGGATTCCGGAGCTGCGGCTCCGGTTTTCGACTATCCCATGAACTTGCCGGAGGATATAATCCGCGAAACCACAAAACGCTATCTGGAGATTCACTCACTGATCACCGGGGCGGAGTTGACTGTTGCACTTAGTGAGAATATAACGGAACGGGTACAGGAAAATTTGATTGCGAACAACATTATAAAACGTGGAGCCGGTATATGACATTATTCAGAAATTATGACAGCAGATGAAAAAAAGTAATATTGCAGTAATTGGTTCAGGAGGGCGGGAACATGCGCTTTCATGGAAACTTTCACAATCGGCTCTTGTAGGCAAGGTGTATACAATCCCCGGCAACGGCGGCATCCCCAACAGCATCGCGCTTAACACTGACGATCTTCCATCGCTCATTGCCTGGTGCAAAACCAACGACATAGCGCTTGCGGTGATAGGCCCGGAAGTACCTCTTACCAAGGGGATTGTTGATCAGTTCCGGTCGGAAGGTATCGCAGTTTTTGGTCCAACCAAAAGCGCCGCCCGGTTGGAAGGTTCAAAGTCATGGGCTAAAGATTTTATGCAACGCTACGGTGTCTCAACAGCAAAATATAAAGTGATTGAAGCTCCTGCATCGAAGGAGGAAATATATAAGGCCATGCTCTCGTTTGGCTACAAGGTTGTCCTTAAATTCGATGGTCTTGCCGCGGGTAAAGGTGTTTTTGTTTGCAACGATCATAAGGAAATTAATGCTGCCATCGATGACTATTGGATAACATATGGCGCGAAAGGTTCGGTAGTGATTGAAGAACTTCTTGAGGGCCCTGAAATTTCGATTATTGCAATCACTGACGGTAGATCCATAAAGTTCTTTCAGCCTTCACAAGATCATAAGCGGCTGCTTGATGGTGATAGAGGACCCAATACCGGCGGTATGGGCGCATATTCTCCCGTTAAACAATGTACCGCTGAATTGTTTGCAAAAATAAGGGAACTCATAGTCGAACCAACGCTTGAGGGAATTAAGAAGGAGGCATTGGATTATAAAGGATTCATTTATTTTGGCATCCTTATCCAGGAAAACATTCCTTACTTACTTGAATACAATGTCAGAATGGGTGATCCTGAAACCCAGGTATTGTTGCCTTCACTCAAAAGCGATCTCCTTGATGCAATTTTCAAAACACTGGACGGAACGCTTGAAGATGTTTCCTGGGAATTTAGTGAGCAACAATATGTTACTGTTGCTTTAGTTTCTGGCGGTTATCCGGGAAGCTATGTGACCGGCTATAAGATCAGGGGATCTGAAGATGTTCCCGGTGATGTGCTCGTTTTTTATTCAGCAGTTAAACGGGATGCGGATGAAAACCTGATCACGGCAGGTGGACGGGTGCTCTCCGTTGTTGCTGCTGATACGGAGTTTGCCATTGCACAGAAAAAAGCATACAGCACTTGTGCAAACATCAGCTTCAAGGATATGTTTTATCGCAAAGATATAGGGAGCCGGAACCGGTGAAAAAGATAAGTATTGCTCTGTTTATTTCGGGTCGCGGTACGAATATGGAAGCAATAATCAGGAATTGCAGGTCTGGGGTTTTAAAGGACTTGTGCAAACCAATAGTGGTGCTTGCAAATAAGCCGGAAGCAGTCGGGCTTTCCATTGCACGTGCACTTGGTGTACCTACGCTGGTTGTGGAATCGAAGGGGAAAACCAGAGCGCAATTTGAACAAGCGGTACTTGCCAAACTGCGTGGACTGGATATCGATTTTATTGTGCTGGCAGGCTTTAACAGGATATTGTCCCCGCTGTTCATTAAAGCATTCCAAAACAGAATTGTGAACATTCATCCGGCGGATACCAAAGCTTTTCAGGGATTGCATGGATATGAATGGGCATTTACCAAAGGGCTCACGAAGACAAAGATCACAGTACATTTTGTTGATGAGGGAGTTGACACCGGAAAAATTATTATGCAAAAGGAAGTAGACCTCAGCGGACTCTCGTCTCTTGACGAGGTTACCGCAAAAGGATTGGCTATCGAGAACAGTTTTTACAGTGAAGCGCTCGCTTCGCTTTTTACAGCAAAATTATCGGATAAGAAATAAATTTTATGTGTGGCATTATTGGAATTTCAAGCGAAACTGATGTAATCAACGATCTGTTGTTCGGGCTTTCGGCACTGCAACATCGTGGACAAAGCGCATGTGGCATTGCAACCTTCGACAACATTTTTCACGTGACCAAAGGGCTTGGGCTGATAGCCAACGTGTTTAATCAGCAGAATGCGGCACCCATGAAGGGGCGCGTTGGTCTTGGGCATGTGCGCTATGCAACGCAGGGCGGCGACAATCTGCTGAATGCCCAACCATTCACCAGCAATTTTCCTTTCGGCATAGCGATGATACACAACGGAAACATCATCAATTTTGAAGAGTTGAGGAAATCGCTCAACGAACGGAATCACTACCTGCTGGAAACCACCAACGACCTTGAACTTATTCTCTATACGTTTGCTTCTTATCTGGCAAAAAAGAATCTGAACAATCTTGCCGTTGAAGACATATTTGATGCGGTCACGTCCACGCAACAGGAGGCAATTGGTGCCTATTCCACCATTTCCCTTATCGCGAACCGTGGACTGCTAGCGTTCACTGATCCCAACGGCATAAGGCCGCTTGCAGTGGGCAGAAAAAAAACGGAAACCGGCTATGTGTATGGCTTTGCATCCGAATCAACCTGTTTCGATTTTCTCGGGTATGAACTCATGGACGATGTGAAACCGGGCGAAGCCGTTTTTATCGATAATAATAATCAGATACACCGGAAAATATGTGTGCAGAAAAAGCGCACTTTCTGCATCTTTGAATACATCTATTTTGCACGTGAAGATTCCATTTTGCAGCATCGTCTGGTTGCAACAGAACGAATGAAAATGGGAAAACTGCTTGCAAAAAAAATACGTGCTGCTGGTTTGCAGCCTGATATTGTTATTGATGTACCCTCATCAGCGTATTTTTTTGCAACTGAACTGGCAGAGGAACTTGATGTTCCTTACCGCCGCGGATTGGCAAAGAATAATCACATCGGCAGGAGCTTTATCCTATCGTCACAGGTGGAGCGGGAGGCAGCCGCACGGCTTAAGCTCAATCCCATCAAACACCTGATTGAGGGCAAAAAAGTGGTAGTTGTTGATGATTCGATTGTGCGGGGTACAACCTCAAAGAATATTGTGACGTTGCTGCGAAATGCGGGTGCGAAGGAAATATATTTTGTTTCTGCAGCTCCGCCAATTAAGTCGCCTTGTATTTACGGTATTGATATGGCCATAAGTTCTGAATTGATCGGACGCAACACGGTCGAAGAGATTGCCGATTATCTCGGCGTTGATGCGCTGATCTATCAGTCATTGGAAGATCTGAAAGAGCTGTACAAAGATGAACAGTTTTGCTATGCCTGTTTCGACGGGAATTACCCGATCGAGAAATCGATGGATTATCTGAAGCAGATAGAAGAAGAACGAAGGGAGAGCACGCAGGGTGCGTGTTAAGGCCGATAACAATTGTAGGCTGTCTCAAACCTCAAAATTTAATTTTCTATCCGTAGAAATCAGTTCAAATCCGTGTCATCCACGCACCCGTATATTTTTTAATACAGGCTCATATAGAGGTGCTGAAGGCAGCTTACTAAAACATCATTTTAAGTTTACGTCTGTGCGATCATATTGAGCGGGAATCTGTCTTATTCGATCTGTATCGGAGACAATTTTATATTATTCCCATTCAATAGTCGCCGGTGGCTTGGTGGTTACGTCATAAAAGATATATCCAACGCCTTCAATTTTTTGCACCTCGGTTATTATTTCTTCCAGCAAGGCGAAATCCATTTCATATACATCGGCGGTCATTGCATCTGCGGATACAATGGGGCGGAGAACAAAACATTGTTTGCCATCCGGCGTGAAAATCGGTAAACTTACAACGGGCAACTGCCAGATATCTGCGATATCCGCGGTTTTTTCCGCAACAATGTTATCCACCAATTGCAACAACTCAACACTGCGTTTATCAATAAAGAGAGGCCTGACGCTAAGTGTTTCTGTCACAGGATACAGTGACCAGATTACGCGGTTTATGGTTGACTGCAAATTAACAGCAAGACTTGCAAACGATTTGATCTTCGACCATTGGAAACGTGTGCCGGATTCCTGCCACACCAGCAGGGGATGGCGGTATGTCCGGTCATCGCCCTGGACACCAACGCTCTTGATCGGAAGAATAATTGATTCAAATTCTTTTTGCTTTGAGAACATGTACGCTTGCATTGTCTCTTCGGGAGAAAGTTTGTCTGCCCCTTCAGTAGCCAGAATTCGTATCGCGAGTCCGGGCCCCGGGAAGGGTCTACGGTCAACCAGCTCATGTGGCAGGCCCAACTGGCGTCCCAACAGGCGGACTTCATCTTTATAGAATTCCTTAAGCGGTTCAATAACACTTCCCTCGGCAATCATCTGCTCAATCTCCGGAACGCGGTTATGATGCGTTTTTATCGCGCCGGCAAATTCGGTTCCGCCACTTTCGATGGTATCCGGATAAATAGTGCCCTGCACCAGCATCCACTTTGTCAGTTCTGATGAATGAGAAGCCAGGAATTCATGCATGGTTTCGACGAATGCTGCGCCTATGATCTTTCTTTTTTCTTCCGGCTCGGTAACTTCCTTTAACTTGCCAAGAAATTTATCCGATGCATCGATCAACTGCGCATTTGCCAAACCAAGCTCGTGAAGAAATGTCATCACCGCTTTGGATTCCTCATACCGCATAAGCCCCGTGTCCACATGCAATGCAACAATGCGTTCTGTTCCCACTGCCCGTGCGCAGAGCGCAAGCGCTACAAGGGAATCTACACCGCCGGAGATCAGAATAAGAAGATTCTTGCCGGCTGATTCGCTGCGAATGGAATCAAGCAGTGTATCAATATAATTTTCCACAGCCCATTCTGCCCCAATTCCGCATAGCGAAATGAAATTCTCTATTACTTTCTGACCATTCTTCGTGTGGCTTACTTCCGGATGGAACTGCACGCCGAAGATTTTCCTTGAGATGTCTTGAAATGCACACACAGGCGTAGAAGTGGAAGAGGCAGTCACTTCAAAGTTTTCGGGCAGTTGCACAACGCTGTCACCGTGACTCATCCATACAGTCTGATTTTCCTCGAGTCCCTTGAAAAGGTTTGCGTTTTCGAATAGGAGTATATCAACGTTGCCGTATTCCCGGAACTGGTGTGATTCAATTTTGCCGCCAAACAGGCGGGCAATAAGCTGATGCCCGTAACAGATGCCGAGCAGGGGAACGTTGAGTTTCGAGATATCGAATTTTACCGAGGTCATACTCTCGTCAGTCACCGATTTCGGACTGCCGGAGAAAATAATACCCGCTGTGTTTTCATCAGGGACGAAACGTTCAGGATGAACTATCTCGCTGTATACTTTGCATTCACGCACCCGGCGGGCTATCATGTGAGTATATTGACCGCCAAAATCTACTATTACTATTTTTTTCATGTCGCTATTATTGTTCCAAAATTTGATTTAGAAAGTTGACCTTTTCGGTTAAACTCATTCCAACACTATTTATAAATTGTGCATGATGACTTTGCGATCTTTGCGACTTCTTTGCGTGCTCTGTGGTAAAAAAAAAGTCGAAGTAAACGCTAAGGTCGCAAAGAAGTCGCAGAGCTAAAACATTATACTGCTAATTATTATCTCCCGTCAGTTCAGTATCCTGCGGCACAAACACATCGTGCACTTTGCCTTCCCGTATGGATAACGAGGAAACCAACTCCAGTTCGGCTTTTTCGTGTAATTCCGTAATCGTTGAAACACCGCACGTTGAGAACGTGGATTTGATCTTCGAAATGGTCGTTTCTATGTTATCCTTCAGTTTACCCGCGTACTCAACAAATCCTTCCACACCCTCTGCAAAAGAGGCTTGGTTATAGCGCTTTTGTTGCCATTCCCGGGCACGGTTTGATCCTTCACCCCAATAGGGCTTCATAATGCGGTTGTTGATGGTAACTTTCTCTCCGGGAGACTCTTCCGTGCGGGCAAAGTATCTTCCCATCATAACATAGTCAGCGCCCAGTGCCAGTGCTATCACCAGATCTTTGGAGCTTACTATTCCGCCGTCTGCTATCACCGGCATATATTTGCCGGTTTCTGCAAAGTACTTGTTCCGCTCTTCATTGACTTTGATAATGGCCGTAGCCAAACCTCTGCCCGTGCCTTTTTGTTCCTGGGTGATGCAGATGGAGCCGCTGCCCATGCCTACTTTTATGGCTTTGGCACCGCATTCGACCAGATAGCGGAATCCCTCGGCCGTCACAATGTTTCCACCGATCACCGGTATCTCTGGATGATTTGCCGAAAGCCATTCGATGGTGTTCTTTTGATATTCAGTGAATCCGTCTGACGAATCTATGCAAAGGACGTCTACTCCGTTCTTTGCAAGCTCATCCGCGCGTTCGCGGTAGTCATGCGTGTTTATTGCCGCTGCGGTCAACAGGCGTTTCCTATTATCTACTACCTGCAGAGGATTATTAAGATGGTCTTCAATGTCTTTGCGAAACACCAGATGCAGGAGCCGGTCGTTTTCGTCAACAATAGGAAGAACCGACTGGTGACTCTCCATAAGGATATTGTTCGCAGTTTTTAGGCTGGTGATGTTGACGCCGACTATGAGATGGTCTTTGTTTATCATGCGGTCACTGACGCTGAGATGAGCATGCAGGGTAGGGTCAAAATCATTTCGGGTGATGATGCCCAGGAGTCTGTGCTCAGGATCAACGATCGGGAAGACGTTGAATCGGGTCTTCACGCGCAATGCCTGGAGTTCAGGAATGGGCATATCGGGTCCAACGGTTGCGGGGGTCACAAATCCCGCTTTATGACTTTTTATCGCCTTTAACATTGCAGACTGCTCCTCTATGGTTTGCGAGCAGAAAAGGAATGCCATACCACCCAATTTGGCCAGTTCAATACCCATCTGAACACCGGATACCGATTGCATGGCGGCTGACACAATGGGGATATTGATATGGTATTGCAGTTTATTTGCGGGTGAATAAACGAGCGGCGTCTTTAATGAAATTTTGTCCATAGCGGAGTTCGACGACGTAAGGTTGGGCAGGAGGCGAAATTCCATTAGGGTGCGGGAGGGTTCAAGTATAATTTTTCTGGCCATGTAGTTAGTCCTGTTAACTGACAAATGTTATAATGTTCCGGGGAGAAGTATAATTCGTTGGACTTAAATATGCGGATATTCGGGGAACTATGAAACCTTTTTTTATTAAATATTTGTTACTGTTTGACTAATAAATTATTGCAAAGGAGGCAAATTTTTGCATGAAATATTGCGTGAATTCCTTAATTTAATTATATAATAAATTAGTATTATGGATGCTACCGCTCTTATAAGAAATTATTTTACCTGAGAAGGACAACAATGCAACCAAAAGTCGGTATTATAATGGGCTCACAATCCGATTGGAATACCATGCAGTATGCCGCGGAAAAGCTTTCTGAATTCAGTATCCCCTATGAAGTGAAAATTGTTTCCGCGCACCGCACACCCGATCTGCTTTTTGAATACGCTGACAGCGCCGAAGACCGCGGGCTGGAAGTGATCATTGCCGGTGCCGGAGGTGCCGCGCATTTGCCGGGCATGACCGCCGCCAAAACTACATTGCCTGTTGTCGGTGTGCCCGTTGAATCCAAAGCATTGAGTGGAATGGACTCACTGCTTTCAATTGTACAGATGCCTTCGGGAATACCCGTTGCGTCAATGGCTATCGGGAAAGCAGGAGCCATCAACGCAGCGTTGTTTGCCGCTTCCATTCTTGCGCTGAAATATCCCGAAGTGAACATCAACCTCAAGAAATATCGCTTCGCGCAAACCCAAAACATCTTGCAACATTCAGATCCCACAAAACTATGATGAAACGGATTGGAATTCTTGGCGGGGGACAACTGGGACGCATGCTTGCTTTGGCGGGCTTACCTCTCGGATTACGGTTCTCTGCAATTGAACCTGCCGATGATCCTCCGGTGAAAGCTCTGGCAGAGCATTTGCCTTATGCATATGATGACCTGGCTGGCCTTGAATTGTTAGCCGACAACGTTGATATGGTCACCTACGAGTTTGAGAATGTTGCGCTTGCCACAGCGGAATATCTGGAAAAACGTGTTCCGGTGTTTCCGTCTTCAAAGGCGTTGATGATCTCCCAGGAACGGTTTATGGAAAAGGAATTTTTCTCCGATCTCGGAATTCCCACCACTGAATATTATCCGATTGACTCCATTGATGATTGCAGCAATGCCAAAATAGTGACCGGTCTTCCGGCTGTGTTGAAGACCCGGCGTTTTGGTTATGATGGAAAAGGACAGGTGATTGTCCACTCTGTTGAGGAGATACGTGATTCGTTCACCCGGTTCAATGGTGTTCCGCTTATATTGGAACAGAAAATAAATTTTACCCGGGAACTCTCTATAATAGCAGCACGAAGCAGAAATGGAGAGACGGCTTTTTATCCTCTCATGGAGAACGTGCACAAAAACGGGATCTTGCTGACAAGCAGGGCACCTGCGAGACATGTAGCACATGAAATGGCCTCACTTGCAAAAGAATATGCGGCGAAGTTATTGGATGGCCTGGACTATGTGGGAGTTCTGGCAATTGAATTTTTTGAAGTCAATGGGAAACTGATTGCAAATGAATTTGCGCCGCGGGTGCATAACTCAGGCCATTGGACTATTGATGGTGCCTGCACTTCACAATTTGAAAACCACCTGCGCGCCATTCTTGACCTGCCGCTTGGCAACACAGATTTACGCTCATTTTCTGCAATGGTAAATTTGATTGGCGAAATTCCTGATCTTGCACCGGTATTGAAAATACCCGATACGCATGTGCATTTATATGATAAAGAACCACGGCCTTCACGGAAGCTGGGGCATGTCACTGTTTGCGGCGACAGTCCCGATGCAATTGACAAAAAGCTTGAGCAGTTAATGGAATTGATCATCCCGGTATATTAAGCTGCGGGAATAAATCGGAACATCCAAAGATTTTTCAATAAATCCATTCGGCTTTGTCCGCTCAATAAGTAACGTAGAATCTCTAAGAGGTTGCGCGTATCCCTGCTTTCCACGGTCACTGCTACTGCTGTCCAAGATAATTCCTGTTTACTCAAAATCTTTGCAAAACAGATAAAATAGTGCATCCCTGATTCATCTGGTAAATTGAACCCATTGATGTCATCCCCGCGAAGGTTGAGTGCAGCCTGCCAGTTATGTCAGCAGACAGGCCGAAATCCCGCTTCTGGCGGTGCATGTGTCCCGATTCTATCGGGAGGTATCCATTCCTATCCAATTTTATACAACTGTTTAGTTTGGCTACATGATCGCAGTAATTCGACTTTTTGTTAATCGCACAATTCAAAAACGGTACTCAGAAATTATTTATTCTGGACGGATGTGGTCACAGTTCAAACCTTAGCGGGTTTGATTCAATAATTTTGAAAAATTTGAAATAATAGTGTAATTTTGTTTGTGCAAATTTATTCCTTTAAAGGAGAGTGGGGATCGCAAATCCCAACCGGCAAATAAATTTCTGCATACGGCTCACCAACATCTGGGATTCAAAACACGGGATTTCTATGCGATTACTGATCGGGTTCGCTTTTCTTTTGCTTTTTTTGTTAGAGTCATGCGAAGTGACTGAACCGGAGCGGTTTTTCAATAAGGAAACCGAAAAGAATGTCAGCGGGATTTTATATTCCGATAATTATGACAGTGCAAAAGTTTTCACTGCAAACGGAGTTATAAACTTCAGGTTGGATAGCCTCAACTTCCAAATAAAAGACGTATATATCTCGGTTGACAGTAGTCAGTTCTCAAAGATATACTTGAACAACGGCAATTCGTTTACGTACACGGTATCTCCCTTTTACCGGCACGATGGATATCACAGCCTAATTATCAGTGTCTCCGGCAAAGGCAAGGGCCTCTATACTGTCAATAATGTTGGTTTGCTGAACTATCTTGTCAGGTATAAAACCTATTCCGGGGACAGTCTGAAAAGCAGTATCGACAGTGTAAACCTTTCCGGAAAGCCTATAATCACCTGGAAAAAAGTAAACGATATGTTCTTCACCGCTTACAAATTGGTGAGAATGTATTCAACACAAACCGATACAGTTGCCGTAATTACTGACCCGGCAGTTACTTCATTCACTGATGAAAACTGTCCCGAAATTTATGGATTTGGGGTTGTTTCCTATAAAATAGTTGTCTGCAGTAAATTCAAGCAAAATCCTTCAACCGTGAAAACCTGTGATAACTTTTCAATGCTTACGAAATTGCCCTATCAAAACGACTTGGGGCAATATGTCGCAGCGCCTGGCAGGGGACTGATACATACTCCATCGTTTTCTAAATTTGTTCATGCCGACCTTATCGATTCAACAGTATACAGTTCGATAAACTTCGCATACCTTGGTGGAATGAAATTCTCTATCAAGAAAAATCTCTTCCTGTTCTATAATACAAATCCGTCCCAGGCGATCTTTCAGGCTGATTTTTCGAAAACCCTCTCAAACATAAAAACTATTTCGCTGACCGATGGTTCCTCCGGTCAGTCTTTTCGCCTGGAAGAGATTTTCACGGATAAATGGCTTATCTTCAGCAATAATCTAAGCGGTGTTAGAAAATTGATTCTCTATGATGTGCTCACCGGGGAAACGAAACCTCTTCAGTTATCGAATATTACAAAGTATCAAAGCAATAATATGACCTCAAACCGTGATGGCCTTGTATACTCGACTGACGGTAATGCTGTTTATCAGTTAGATGCCAGGGATACCGCACATATATCATTTAAAGTATGGATGAACCTTCCCAAAATACAAGCAATAAACCGCGTAAAGCAGGACCAGTTTCTTGCGGTACAGAGCAATCAGATTTCTACACGCGATCAGGATTTCAATCTTATTCGTCAGGAACTGTTTCCCAAATTCATTTATGACTGGAGCTCATATGACAACATATGCGCTGTCTGTTTGGAGGAAAGCGCAGGTCACTTATATCAATTAAAAGTGTATGATCTGAATACATTTACCGCGCTGAAAACGATTATGGTGTCCTGTGCTTCTCTGAAACCTATTGTCCTTTCGGATGGAACTGTGGTACTCTATATTGGTCAGTTTACAAATTCTTCATCTCTTTTTTATTGTTTGAAGTGAGCAATGAATATGAAAAAACTACTGCTGTTTATGCTTTTCCAGGGAATATTGTTCGGGCAGAATATCCGGTTTTCTGCAGGGTACACTGAATACGGCCTGTCCGATCAGAGAACCGAATTCGAGCAACTGGTTTCCAATTTTAACAACACCTATCCCGATATCGGAGTACCCATTCAAAAGGAATTTCCGGTGAACACGCTGTTTTGTTACTCGGTGGCGTTCACGTCCAACGAATATTTGGAGTATGGCGCAAATTTATATGTCGGGCAGACAAGTGCCTTTGCGTTATACGGTGACAAATTGGGCAAGGTTGATTTTAAGGCTAAATTTTCAACATGGCTGATAGGCATGTATATAGAAAAGTACATTACCCGCAATCCCTATCTGAATGTTGCCCTTGGTGGCAGCGTGGGAATTGGGAGTGGTGAGATGAATTATGAAGCTTCCATAAACTATCCGGCCTATCCACAGTATAATACATCAGACAAAAAAGGGTATACGAATACTGTATTGGCAGGGGAACCCTATCTGCTGTTGAGCAGAACTATTTACGGTGATCTGTCAATTTGTGCGCATCTCGGATACAGAATCGGCGGTTCGTTGAGCGCGAATGGTACTGACCCCAATATTCCGCTGCAATACCAGGTTCAGCAGCCCAAAGACCCTTCTGCCAATGTCAGCGGATTTGTCACTATGCTGGGAATTACCTATGCATTGAAGATTAACCCGGTCCAATAAATAAAAGTACACCTTACCGGCTGCATCACAACCATTCATGCAATATCAATGTCCTGGAGCCTTAGGGCTTCAGGGCCTTATAACGCCTGCCCCAGAATCTGTATTTGGAGAGGGAAGTGTATACCATTGCCCGTTCAAACAATCGGAAACGCATCATATAATGAACGAGATAATAAAGCGCGGACGTTCCGAAAACAAAAAACAACGATTCTACAATAAAAGAAACAAACATATTCCTGCCGCCCAGAAGGTCAAATGGAAAATATTTGTAATATAATAGCAGAAAAATAAGGTTGTAGACCAGCAATACGAAGGCTGCAAACCCATGTGCCGTTTCTATAGCTTTCTTTGGGCAGTTCCCCAAACATTTCATACAGCTCTCGCAGTGAATAGTCCAATAGGGACGGTTGTCAATCGTTTTAATTGCATGAACGGGGCAATTCTTAATGCAGACATTGCAACTGTCACAATCGCCGGAGGCATAATACGTCTTGGCAAGAAAAAAACGTCCCACGCAATAGTAGCCTATTGCTATCGGTGCAACCAAAACATCCTGAATGATCTCCAGAACGGAACGGAACTCCGACCCTCCCGATAATATCTTTAAGCAGAATGCTTTGACCCGTTGCTTATTCTTAACATGAAGATACTCAACGGTCCGCTTATTCAGGCCGGGGTGTACCGATATCCAGTTCGATGGAAGGTTAACCGGATAGAGAGCCTTGATGGAATATCCTTTCAGTATGAGGATCAGGGCGGAAAAATAGAAGGTGATTCCTGACAGTCCGGGTGTTATCCATTTACCTATAAGCATTCCTGCTCTGGTGTTTACAAGCGCTATTTTGTTTTTCCCTTTACGAAAGTGTAAAATGAAATTCAACATGATGGGCGGATAATTGAAACCATGAACCGGTGAGACAAAGATGATGAGGGCATCATCAGGTGGAAGCGGCAGTTCCAGGCGGTTCACTTTTCCAATATCGGTGAGTGTACAGGTGATCCCTCGTTCTTCTGCAACGCCGGAGAGCCACGTTGCAACGTTTTTGGAATTACCTGTTCCTGAGAAATAATATATGGCGACTGATGTATAGGGGCTCATCGTGTCCTTTCGAAAAATCAATGTTCGATTTTCAAATATAACGGATTTGGGGATTAGTTGCAGAGAGCTGCTGTGATGTATGGCGTTTTTGTTTTGGTAATTTCCACAAATTCCGAATAATGCTAAAATATTAGTTAAACGGAAATATCTCACGGGCATTGAAGAGGTGGATTCACTCCTCAAAAATCTGGATAAATGCAGTGTTCGCCTTAAAGTTGGCAGATGCATTTAGCTAATGAAGCAAAAATCATTGTTTTCCACGTTGCTGATGATGGCACAAAGCAAAGTTAAATTACGTGGTGATGCGCTGAAAACCTCTAACTCTGTTCAATGGTGATTTTACCGAAACGAGTTTCGGTAACAAAGTGGATTTGATACTCCGGCATTTATTAATACTTTCGAAAACAGAAAAGTATACTGTTACGAAATAGCTGATCCACAAAAATATTCAGCATTCGAAAGTTATATTTCTTCAAGAAACATTTTGGGGAGCATGAGGGACATATCTGGTACAGTAACTGTCGCTTAGGCAAAATATAAACGTTTTTAGAATTGAGAAAAATTGTCTAATTTTGAAAAGCTGTAAATATAAAGGGATAAATTTTATGAAATATTTCCTCTTTGCCTGTTTAATAGTATATAACATAAGAGAACCAACCTACTTTTATAGCATAGAGAAGGATAGAGCACTTAACAACCTTCTAAAAAAAGGTGCTAACAGTTAATCAAGCAAAACAAATGTACGAAAGGAAGCCTTATGAAAAAGGCAGTTGTTATGGGCTCTTTTTTGCTGGTTGCCGCAATTAGTATCTTTTTTGTCAGTTGTGCTACAATAGTGACGGGTACTAAACAATCGGTGTCCATTATGAGTAATGTAGACGGTGCAGATGTTTTTCTCGATGGAAGTAAAATTGGGCAAACACCATTTGTTGGCGAAATGCCAAAAAATGGGAAAACGATTACAATTGAGAAGAAAGGTTATAAAAAATATTCGATTGCATTAAGTACCTCTCTTGAAGGTATATTTTGGGGTAATATAATTACCGGAGGAACGCTCGGGAGCATTACTGATTTCGCTTCAGGAGCAGCTTATAAATATGCTCCTGCTAGTTTTCAGGTCGAATTAATTGCCGATAAAGCATCTCTGGAAAATTTCAAGATGCAGTATGCATTAAGAAAATTTGCAATGCTTAATATGTCGAATATTTCCATTGATTTATCTAATAATTCGGGCACATATCTTCATTCTCTCCTTTATTTGGCACATATGGAGATGAATGACAATACGGTTAAAATAATTAGAGAGAAATTGGTAAAATCAAACGGAAGCCAAGTTGTTTTCGGCAGCTCAATGGTTGAGCTGCTTAATATTTAGTACCTGCGATTATATGAAAAAGAGAATAGTGCTGCTCTTTTTTGCTGTTCTCTTTTCATATAATTTGAATGGCTTTGCCAGAGTGAGGGAGGTAAGTGAAAAAATAGCTGCTGATGACACTTTGTTAAATAATCAGGAATGGATATCGTTTAACGAGGGATTGTCCTTCCAACACATGTATGTTGTTTTTGCAGGACCCTATCCGGCAAGCCCCACCTCATCTTTTGGCCATATGTTTGTGCTTCTGGAGCCAGATAAAATTAAGCCATTTTTGCTTTGGGATGCAATAGATTTTTCTGCGAATTCAACAAACCTGGGCTCCCTTGAATTTTTTATAAAAGGGATTTTTGGCGGACTCAATGGTGAATACAGGATAGCTGCTTTTTATGAAAAGTTGAGACAATATACCTTTATCGAATCTCGACCACTATGGCTTTTCCCGCTTAAATTAAACGAACAAGAATCAAAAAACTTCCTCTGGAACGTATTTTGTTCTCAGAATAAAAGTTTTCCGTACAGTTTTAGTAAAAAAAATTGTGTGAGCCAAATTGATTTCCTTATCAGATCTTCAATTAATAAGCCTGCTGAATCGAAAAGACTATTTGTATTTCCACATAATATTTTGCGTGATTTTTCTGAAAGACTTGGAGAGCCAATTTATATAGAAAGCATGGTTAAAGTTGTCGCCGATAATGTATCAAAATTGCCTTCCCAGGTGCAAATTTCAAAAAATGCTTATGATAAATTAAGTGATGGGGAAGCTGCTGTGCTTTTGAATAAATTAGAATGGGAGTATTCGAAAGTAAATTTACCTTTGACTGAAGAAGATGAGACTCTATTAAGCGAATTAAGGGTAAGAATGTCATTATCAAAAGGGAATAATTTTTGCGCTTTAAAAAAATATCCCAAAGAATTTAATATTCACCCAAATATGCAGCTTGGAGCCGGTCTGAAACAGAGCATTGCTAATAGTTCAGAATATCTCTTTAGTTATCGTTTTGGACTTCACGAGTTTTTCGAAGACAGCAGTGTCTATCCTGGGAACGATTTTCTGAAATTACTTGAAGTAGAGCTAGGCATAATCAAAAAAGTATTTAAAATCAATCATTTTATTGTTTTTGATCAGACAAGCTTACAACCTATTATGTCAATAACAAATTTTTTATCGTGGAAAATTTGCCTGGGATGCAAAAAAAGTTTGAATACATCAACACACCTTCAGCTACAGGTTTATTTACTGGTTTAGGTCTTACTTTCCCTTTGTATAAGGATAATCTTGGTGTTTCGTTTTTGATAAATGTAGATCCTGTATATCTTTAAGATTTTGGTTTTACGGTATTGAATTCTCCAGAAATCATTTTAATATGGAGTTTGTCGAAAAGTTTAAAGTGGATGAGTAGTTTAAGAACACCCATAAACAGTATAGCGAATAAGAAGAATAAATATTTTTTCGAAAATCGTATTGGGTATGAATTATCAAACCAATTAAATTTGCTTTTTATAAATGAATATTGTGAACACGAAACCTCTTTTTCGATAAAACTGTGTTTTTATGTGAATTAGTGTTCAAAATCAAGACGTAGCAGCATGTGTTTGATCCGGAAATGTGGGCTGTACTTAGCAGTTATCTCAAGTGCCGCATTTGATTGTAAAACAGCTCTATTTGGAATATATTTGAATTGATAGAATTAAAGTTTCTGTGGCGAAGAGATTATTATACCTACGTCATTTATTTGTTTGAATTCTGGAAGCGGTTATCACTTTCGTAACCGAGGCTTGGAATTAAGGGAAATGGAATAACTGTTGTTTGTTTTTACTATGTGGAGTTCTTGTGAAATACATTATTGCTCTATTAGTATTGTCTGTCTGCTGTTTTGTTAACGCACAAAACAGGGATTTGACGGCTCATCAAAGAATGTTGTTGAATGATCTGAGCTCAACAAATCCACATAACGCTCCTCTGAAATTTCCCAATAACGGCAAAAGTCTGCTGCACAAAAAGCAAAACAAAGTACTAAAAGTAAATGGAGTTAACTCCTCTTTTTATCTCCCTCAACAGGCAATTGTAAACGACACCACGAGATATACCTACTCCTATGATTCTGAAGGCAAAATGCTCACCAGGTTTCTGGAAAATTATTCAGATGGCGAGTGGGTGAATAAATCATGGATAACCACATCTTACGATTCAAAAGGGAACGAACATTCCGTCCTTACACAAATATGGGGCGAATGGAGATGGAACGATGATTACCTGGAGGTCTTCACCCGCGATACAAACGACAACTGTCTGATGTATAATTCATATATTCGGTTCAATGGCACATGGGGTACTAATTTGCGATATACCTACACATATGACAGTGCTGGGAATAATATCACTTTTCTAAAAGAATTTTATAATGGTGATCATTGGCAAAATGATTATAGGGACTCGTCAATATTTGATGGTAATGGCAGATGCATTACTCTGGTAAGAGATTTCTGGGATCATACTGTGTGGGGATCCAGTCTCCGGTATACATCTATCTATGATACCAACGGGAATTTATTCACGTATATAACAGAGCAATTCTGGCCTGATGCCTGGGTAAATTTTGAAATTGCGAATTATACCTATGATGCTCGCGGGAATCTGATTGTTATTGACTACGGTGGATGGCATACCGGCGGGTGGTCGTACACCACCAGAGATACTTGCACCTATGACAGTCAGGGAAATTTACTCAGTGATATTCTGCAATATGGATCGACTGCTTCCTGGAGAAATATATACCGAAGTGTATACAGGTATGATGATATGGGAAATGCTACCAATGGGCAGTGTGATGTTTGGGATGATGCATGGAAACCGACTCTCGGCGCTATGGATATGTCCTATAACCGTAAGAACTCACATCTGACGTTTTACGGCAATAGAGTTGATTTACAATACATTTGCCTCACTGACGTTAATGAAACTGGCACGCAAAAAACTGCATACACACTTTCACAAAATTATCCGAATCCGTTTAATCCGGCAACGACTATTATTTATACCTTGCAGGAACCTTGTAAAGTAGAGTTAACTGTTTATAATCAGCTGGGGCAAAATGTTGCAACGCTGTTTAGTGGTGAGGCTCAGACTGGTGGGCACAGTGTACAATGGAACGCATCAAATGTGCCGTCAGGCGTATATTTCTATCAGTTAAAAACCGGAAAGTATACAATAACAAAGAAACTACTGCTGTTGAAGTAACATTCGGAATTCATCCGATATCGTTGGCCCTGGCTAAGTTCCCTGAAATAGTATATTGCCGTTGACTTGACTGTAAAAGTTGGAAAGTATCTTATATAAATTTGGGAGAGCAAGTTTCCAAACTTCCACTAAAACTAATGAGGAAGAAAATGCAGTACTTTTGATTTCTTATTAATACCAATAGTTACAAACTAACAATAATAGTGCGTTAGCAAATATCAATAGCCGGTTTATCACATGTGCTTTGTCCACGATTATTTGCTCCAAGAGCATTTCACTGACGCTGCCATCTTTTTACTTTACACAAGCGTTTTGCCTGCATGAACAAAGGGCGAAAACAACGTGCTTGCGTTTACCAATATACACTTTAACAATATGATTGTTTGAATGAAGTCGTTGACTTGTTGAGGAAGGTGAGTCTGGGATTAGTATACACAACTTTTCATACAATGGATAAACAAAAAATTAAAAATAAAATAAACTTTAGAATATGAAGGTCGTGTGTGGTGAACAGCTAAGTTAACGCGGGATCGAAGTGGGTTATCAGTAATAAATAACAAAAACGTTCAGCAGTTCCTCATTTTATTATGATTGCAATAATTTGATATGTTAATTTTTAGGGGTTTGGAATTTGGAGTGAATAAATTAAATGTAGTAAGTTTAATGTTACCTTAATATCAAAATAAATCCAAAATTATTTGTATTAAGAAATTGTTAACCTTTTTCAGTAATATAATATGAGGACTTTATGTCTGTAGATTTGGAAAAAATTCTACGTCCTGTGGACACTCCGCTCCCAAAATTTCCCGCGAAGTATATGACTCTCGCGAATGGTCAGGAAATGGTTGTTCGTCAAGTTGAAAGAGAAGAAATACCTGATATCCTACCGCACGTCGAACCTTTGATTCATGTTGAAAGAGATTTTTATCATATAGTAGCTGCACGCCTGTATTCAGAGCTTCTGGCTTATTATACCTATCGCGTTCAGGATGAATACGTCCTCGTTGCGCAAATTGATGGCGAACTCTCTGCAATCGTCAATGGGCGTGTTGTGAGCCCCGATGTTGGAATGTCCTATCACACCTTTTCCTTGCGTCGCGGACTTCGCGTTGGTGCCCATGCCTTCGCAACGAAAATGGAATACCATATGGATATCTTAAATCAAAAAGAAGTATTGATCGTTGCTGAGTCAGGAATCGGCTTCAGAAGATGGATGATCGAATACAATCTCGAAAAAAGATTCCATATTCCTCATGAACTGGGTGGATGCCCCTCCTGGTCATTAACCAAAGAATTATTTGAAAAAGCGCGTCATTCCCTGGTAGTGGGAAGAAGACCGGTTCCTGAACATTTGTTGGCAAAAGCCAAAGCTGGAATTCTTGCACCGTCCGATCCTCCTAAAGCTCCTGAAGATTTGCTGGCAGCAACCCGTTCCATGCTCGATTCTACTGCCACCTCACTTATTGAAATGAAAAGAAAGTTGGGAGCGAAATAATATGAGAGAAGTATATGTAGCAGGTTTGGGGATCACCAGTTTCTCTAGACTGGAATATCCTCTGGCTGAAATTGCAGCTTATCCCGGATTAAAAGCAATGATCGACTCCGGTATCAAAAAAGTTGATCACTTATATGTTGCCAATATGGGCGGCGGAAGAGTGAACGGACAAACCGGACTTGCAAGTGCGGTTGTTGATCATTTGAGCCTCTGCCCGGCTGGTGCTGAAACAATTGAAAATGGCCCGGCATCAGGTGCCTCAGCCTTGAAACAGGGTTATATGGCCATTGCCTCCGGAATGCACGATGTTGTTATGGTTATTGGTGCAGAACGCATGCGCGAAGTCAATCCGTTGGAAGCAACTGACTTTGTTGCAACCCTTACCCATCCGTTGGCAGAGTATATTTATGGAGTTACTCTTCCTTCGTTAGCAGGTATGTTCACCAGATTATATATGGAAAAATACGGCGTTACCGCCCGTCATTTGGCAATGGTCGCTGTAAAGAATCACGGTAATGCAATGAATAACTTCTTTGCACATCTGCATGAAGACATCACCCTTGAAGGAATTCTTGATTCTCCCGAAGCTTCAACAAACAACCCATTCATCGCTGATCCACTCCGGTTCTATGATGTGTGCCCCGTGTCCGATGGTGGTGCATGCTTGATACTTGCAAGTGCCGAAGTGATGAAAAAAATTAAAAAACCAATGATCCGCCTGGCCGGTATTGGACAGGCAACAGACACGTTGTGCGTTCACGAAAGAAAAGATCCTACCGATCTTCTTGCAGTGAGAGAGGCAGCACGGCAGTCTTTTGCTATGGCAAACGTAAAGCCATCCGATGTTAGTGTTGCCGAACTTCACGATGCATTCACCATTCTGGAAATTGCAGAAAGTGAAGAAGTCGGATTCTTTAAAAAAGGAGAAGGACACCTTGCTCTCGAACGCGGCGAAACAAAGATTGGTGGGAAGATTCCCATTAATCCTTCCGGCGGATTGAAAGCCAAAGGACATCCGGTTGGCGCAACCGGTGTGGGCCAGGCCCATGAAATAGTTCTTCAGTTACGCGGAGAAGCTGGAAAACGTCAGGTTAAAGATGCCAAAATCGGCTTCACCTGCAATTTCGGCGGCTTCGGTAATAACGTTGTCTGTCTCACTTTCATTAAGGAGAAATAGTATGGAACTCAATATATATGCATATAAATGTCAAAAATGTGGCGAACTTCACTATCCTTATAAAACCCGCTGCAAAAAATGCGGTGAAAACGATCATAATGAGTTCGATATTGTACCCATGGCAAAAAAAGGCAAATTGCTGACTTTTACCACGCTCTATACGCTTCCTTCGGATTATGAAGTCGTAACACTCGGTTTGGGCATTGTTGAACTTGAAGGCGGCCTTCGGATTACCGGACAGATCCGTATTAAGAATCCAAAGATCGGGATGAAAGTGGTCGGTAAGATCGAAGTGGTTCGTCAGGATCTGTATAAAAAACATCTTGGAATGATCTTTTATAAAGATTGATGACACTGCTAAGCTTTGGTGATAAACTGGAGCAAGGGACGTACGCGGTACATTCCCGGTTTAGTAAAGTCACAAACTTTATTTCTGGAAGTTCTTTCATATTCGTCGTCAACAACTCTATTGGAGGAGGTCCCTTCAACATTGTTGTTGACGGCGAAATGTCTCTGGCCTGGCAGTCACTTGAAGTGAAAGACGGACACTGTACAATATCCGGCGAGCAGTTCGCTTTAATTCCGGAAAAGCAGTATACATCAATATTGGCAAAACAGGAATTTGATAAAACCAGGTTCTTGCGGAATCTGGAGTCTTTTGAAAACATTTTAATAAAAAATGCATCGGCAAAGAGTTTGGCTTTTTTGCTGGATAGATCAAGAAGAAAATTTTTCACTTCTTCGTTTGAAAAGGGATTCGTGGATACGTTTGAATCAGCAGCAAGTGCTTTTGAAGCAGGCGATCTGGTAACAGGGGCGGGGATGATAAAAGGACTGGGATTTGGGCTGACACCCAGCGGGGATGATTTTAATTGCGGCTTTTTGATTGCCTTGGATTTTCTGCAAACGCAAAATATTGCAGATAACGAAGCAGTGAAAACCGGAGTATATGAAGCGGCGCTTGGCACTAACCTGTTCACCAATGTGTTTCTTGGAGCCGCAAAAAATGGTTTTTTGTTCGAGAAATTCAGGAATGTTATTCTTTCACTTATACACTCAGGACAAAACGAAATTGCTGAAACTACCGGTGCTTTGCTGGCCCACGGTGAAACCTCCGGGGCTGATGAAAGTGTTGGATTTTTGTCCGGATTAAAAAGGTATCTAAAATGATTGTGACCGGAATTCTAAAGAAAAGAGAGTTTTTTGATTCAGTTTCGCTCATGCTTCTGGCGAAAAAGATCAGTGAACTTGAAAATGTGACGGATTCATCCGTTGTGATGGGGACAAACGAGAATAAAACACTTCTGCAAAAATCCGGTCTGATGACCGATGAATTGCAAACAGCCGATGATATGGACTTATTGATATCCTTCAAATGTCCATCTGCAGAAATTTCAAAAACCATAATGCAAAGCATAGACACACTGCTAAAGAAAAAAGACTCACCCGAAGGTGGATCCAACGCTTTGCAGCCATCAAGCATTGACATGGCGATTTCTCATATGCCCGATGCAAACCTGGTGATGATATCCGTAGCCGGACGTTATGCCGGAAATGAAGCCATGAAGGCTCTGCGCAGCGGGTTGCACGTCATGCTGTTTTCTGATAACGTATCCATTGAAAAAGAAATTGAACTGAAGAAATTTGCCCGGGAAAAGGGCTTGTTTGTTATGGGTCCCGATTGTGGGACGGCTATCATCAATGGCGTTCCGCTTGCTTTTGCAAATGTGGTAAGGCGCGGAAATATCGGAATTGTGGCAGCATCCGGAACCGGGTTGCAGGAAGTGAGCACGCTCATCTCCAATATGAATTCCGGTATATCGCAGGCAATTGGCACCGGTGGACGCGACGTTAAAAAAGAAGTTGGCGGCATCATGTTTCTGGAAGGCATCAAGGCGCTTGCAGATGATCCTGAAACTGAAGTAATTCTCCTTGTGTCAAAACCACCTGCGGATGAAGTGATAATGAAGATCATGGAGCTGGTTTCAAAAATACAGAAACCGGTTATTGGTGTATTCCTCAATGCATCACTGGGATTGCTGGAACAGAGCAGGATAACTGCAGCAAAAACGCTCGAAGAAGGTGCAATGCTTGCCGTTGCCTGTTCCGAAAAAAGAAATTTTGATTCTGTGTATGCAAAACTGAAAGTAAGAGAAGCTGAACTTAAGACAGCAGCTCAGCAGGAAGCTTTAAAACTCAACAAAGCACAAAAATATGTCCGGGCATTGTTCAGCGGCGGAACCTTCTGCGATGAAACACAAATGTTTTTCCAGTCGGAAGGCTTTGAAGTTTTCTCAAACACCCCCGTCGGAAAAGTAAGCAAGATCAAAGATTCCTGGAAAAGCGAAAAGCACACCATCATCGATTTGGGCGATGACGAATATACAGTTGGAAAACCACATCCGATGATAGACTATTCCACCAGGAACAAACGGATACTTGAAGAAGCTGCTGATCCCACTACGGCAGTGATTTTATTGGATATCGTGCTCGGTTACGGCTCCAACATGGAACCGCTTGCCGATCTGAATCCGGTACTTGCAAAGGTCAGGGAAATTGTTGCAAAAGATAATCGCTGCCTGCCAATTGTCTGTTCCGTTACCGGCACAGAGCTTGACCCGCAAAACAGAAAAACAGTGGCGGATGCCCTTGCCGGTCAGGGAGTTATTGTTCTTGAATCAAATGCAGCGGCAAGCAAGTTCGCTAAATATATAATCGAAAGTTTGAGCAGATAAGTATGAATACTCTTTTTGAAAATAAACTTAAAGTTATCAATATTGGGCTGAAGTCCTTTAAGGAGACATTGGACAAAGAACATGTGCCTTCAATTCAGGTTGATTGGAAGCCGTCACTCATTAACGATCCGGATATCCTTGATATACTCAACAGCCACAAAGAAGAAATTGCCGCTGCGAACAAAGTTGCAGTGGATAAAATATTAAGCAGCAGACCACTCCTTTCCGGGATGGGAATAGCAATCGACGTAATTCCGGGAATGCAGAAGAACTTGCTTTTGCATGCCGGACCTCCTGTAACCTGGGAAAAGATGTGCGGTCCCATGCGCGGTGCAGTAATGGGCGCATTGCTTTATGAAGGACTTGCAAAAAACGAAGCAGAAGCTGAAAAACTGGCAGCCTCAGGAAAAATAAAATACGCCCCCTGCCATGAACACGCTTCAGTTGGGCCAATGGCCGGAATTATTTCTCCCTCCATGCCGGTGTTTATTCTTGAAAATGATGAATATGGTAACAAGGCATATTGTACCATGAACGAAGGACTGGGAAAAGTGCTGCGTTTTGGAGCATATGATGCCACCGTGATTGCCAAACTCCATTGGATGGCTGACGTTTTGTATCCGGCATTAAAGAAAGCAATTGAGGCCAGCGGGAAAATTGATTTGAAGAACATTATTGCACAGGCACTGCACATGGGCGACGAAGCACATAACAGGAACCGTGCTGCCACTTCTTTGCTTTACCGTGCACTTGCACCTTCAATTGTTGCTGCCAACGATACCGAAACAGCAATTAAAGTGCTCGATTTCATCAACAGCAACGACCACTTCTTTTTGAATCTCTCAATGGGCGTTTCCAAAGTGTCATTGGACGCTGCCCGGAATATTCCCAACAGCAGCATTTGCGTCGTTATGTCCAGAAACGGAACGGAGTTTGGCGTTCAGCTTTCAGGGACCGGCGACAAATGGTTCACCGGTATTTCACTGGTGCCGGAAGCCCTCTATTTCAAAGGCTATTCGAAAGATGATGCGAATCCGGATATTGGCGACAGTTCCATCACGGAAACAAACAGCCTGGGTGGCTTTGCCATTGCCGCTTCGCCGGCCATTGTGCAATTTGTGGGCGGAAATGCATCTGATGCCGTTAATTACACGCTGAAGATGTATGAAATAACCGCCGCGGAAAACAATGTGTATAAAATTCCTTACCTGAATTTCCGTGGCACACCAACCGGAATAGATGCAATTAAAGCAGTTGAAAAAAATATTATGCCGTTTATTGATACCGGCGTTGCTCATAAAAATGCGGGTATCGGACAAATTGGTGCAGGCGTTCTCAGCGCACCGGCTGACCCCTTCATCAGCGCAGTAACAGAATTTGCAAAACAACTTACCACTACAAAGGAACAGTAAAATGAAAATAGATGATTTTCTCAGTTTTATGGATGATGTCCAGGTGTTTGATTTGACACAACGTTTAAGTATACACACACCGCCCTGGCCAAGCTATATGCCTTTGGGAATTCAGTATTTCAAACGTATTGCCGGTGCACATATGGGTCAGGGAGCCAATGGCCAGATCATTACCACCAGCAACCACGTTGGAACACACATGGATGGCGAGATCCATTTCAAGGCCTCTGGCCGTTCAATTGGGCAAGTGCCTATGAATGAATGGATTGGACAGGGAGTTGTTGTCGATATTTCCGATCAGGTCGGCGATTACGATCTTTATTCACCTGAAATGCTTATGAGTAAAGCCGAAATTAAAAAAGGCGACATTCTGATCATCAACACCGGATATAACCGCTATGCATGGGATCAGGAAGAATCTGATGAAGTGCGTTATTTTGTTAAACATCCCGGCCCGGGTCCCGATTTCCACAAATGGGCACTCGAAATGAAAATTAAATGGATCGGTGTTGATTGCGGGAGCGCAGATCACCCCATGAACACCATCATTCGCCAATGGCATCCGGCACGTTTCCTTGAAGCAGAAAAGAAACTCATGGAAAAGTACAATGTCGGATCTTGGGACGAATACTTCCCACAGGAAGAATATTATCAGGTTATGCATATTAAATTGTTCCCAAAACAATTGGTACATGCTGAAAACCTCGGCGGTGAGATCAATAAACTCAGCAACAAACGTGTTTGGGTTGGTTGTTTCCCGTTGCGGGGAATTGAAATGGAATCAGCAATGTGCCGCATAGTTGCATTCCTTCCACCGGAAGAAAAATAAACCATTGCCTAAGGGAGGTTATAATGCCTGTAGTTAGTCAATTTGAATACGTTAAGCCGCAAAGCGAGAAGGAAGCCGTTGAAATCCTTTCGCGAAACAAAAACGCCGCCATCCTGTCCGGTGGCACGGATCTCGTTGGTGCCATAAAAGAGGGGACACGTGTCCCTGAACTTGTTGTGGATATCAAGGGACTACCGTTGAAGCAGATTTTGTTTGAGAACAATAAATTGTGGATAGGCGCCTTGACCACGTTTACTGATCTTATTGAATCCGAAATTATTGCCGGACATTTTCCCGTTATTAAGGAGGTTGCCCAAAAGGTAGCCTCCATGGGTATACGGAATCGTGCCACAATGGTGGGAAATGTCTGTTCCGCAGTTCCGTGTATGGATAGCGGTCCGCTCCTTGCAGCTTACGATGCCGAAGTGGTTGTTGTAGGAAGCCGGGGAGAGCGCAGCATTCCCTCAGCCGACTGGTTTGTCTTTTCCAGAAAAACAGCGATGCAGCCGGGTGAGTTTGTGAAGGGTATAACCCTGCCATTACCGGAAGGCAAACATGCTGGATGTTTTGTAAAATTGGGCAGATACCAGGGTGAAGACCTGGCACAGGTTAATCTTGTGGTTCTTGCCCTTGAAGACGGAACGTTCAGGATTGCATTCGGCTCGGTTGCCCCGGTGCCTGTGCGCGCCAGAAGTATTGAAAACCTGCTGGCAGGGAAGCAGCCTGATGCAGAACTTCTTGAACAGGCAGTTAAACTGTTAGCTGAAGAGATCGCTCCCATTGCCGATATCCGGGCTTCGAAAGAATACCGGTCACATATGGCGGAAGTAATGCTGGCGAGAGGCATAAAAGCAGCGTTAGATCGCTTACATGGCTCCGGTCCGGCATATGGCACCAGTGTAATTTAATACTATTCACTTTCGTTTTCTTTTGGAGATATGGTAATGAAAAAAGAAATAAGTTTTAAGCTTAATGGCGAGTTACGAAACATCGAAGTCAGCCCCAATGAAGTTCTGCTCGAAGTGCTGCGTGACCGGCTTGGACTGAAGAGTCCAAAATGCGGTTGCGACCGTGGTGATTGCGGTACCTGTACAGTGATGATAAACGGGCTGACCGTGCGAAGCTGCCTGGTACTTGCCATTGAAGCCGCGGATCAGGAGATAGTTACCTTGGAGGGTGTTATGCAAAATGGGCTTAACCCGCTGCAGCAATCGTTCCTTGAACACAATTCATTTCAATGCGGATTCTGCGCTCCGGGAGTGATACTTTCCACCACCGAGCTCTTAAACAGGAATCCCAAACCGGATTCTGACGAAATAAAAGAAGCGATTGCAGGAAACCTGTGCCGGTGCACGGGTTATTCTCCAATCATCGATGCAATTACTGATTTTGTAAAATAAGCGCGGGATTACAAATGGAAGACTTAAAATATGTCGGAAAAAATGCAATACGGGTTGACGGCAAAGTAAAGGTTTCTGGAGCCGCACAGTATATAGACGATTTGGATTTTGGCCCCAACCTTCTTTATGCGGAAATTGTGGAAAGCCCTTACGCTCACGCGCTCATCAATGCAATTGATACTGCGGAAGCGGAAAAAATTCCCGGTGTTGTACGGATCGTAACCGGAAAGGAATTCCCGTTCCGGTTTGGTTTGTATATGCATGACCGGTTTATCTTCGCTCAGGATCGCGTGCGGTTTATCGGTGAGCAGGTTGCTGCCGTTATAGCACGAGATCCCGCCACCGCGAAAAAGGCTGCAAAGGCAGTAAAAGTTGATTACACCGAATTAACGCCGGTGCTGTCGGTTGAACAGGCACTTGGGCAGAAACCGTTTCTCATTCATCCGGAACTGAATGCCTATCATCACGTGCCCTGGTTTTTCCCGCAAAACGATTCGAACGTGGCGCATCTCCGCAAAGTTCGCAGAGGCGACGTGGAAGACGCGTTTAAGGACGCTGACGTTGTGCTGGATGATGTTTATACCGTTCCGCGCTACGCGCACTGTGCAATTGAAGTTCATGGCACGGTGGGCTTGTATGATCATTCAGGCAGACTGACAGTCTGGACAGCATCTCAATCGCCCTATACACAACGGCACTTGTTTGCACAGGCACTCGCACCTTTGGGCATCTCGCATAAGGATGTCCGGGTCATTACGCCATTTGTTGGCGGTGGCTTTGGCGGCAAGGCCGGAGTATCCATGGAGATCATGGGTGCTGCGCTTGCAACAACCGTGAGGGGTAATCCGGTTAAGGTGCTTTGGTCACGCGCGCAGGAGTTCTATAACACCTACCAGCGGCAGGGCGTTGTAGCCCGTCTAAAGATTGGTGCAAAGAAAGACGGCACGCTGACGGGGCTGGAACACACGTTATATTGGGACGCAGGTGCATATGTTGAGTACGGCGCAAACGTTGTTAACGCTGCAGGGCTATCCGCAACAGGACCCTATCGCATCCCCGCGATAAAAATTGATTCCTATTGTGTATATACCAACCTGCCTCCGGGTGGCCCCTATCGTGGATTCGGTTACTCTGAATTCCTCTTCGGCCTGGAATCGCACATGAATGAACTGGCAAAAAAGATCGGAATGGATCCGGTTGAGTTCCGTTTGAAGAATGCAATAAAGGCCGGTGACCCGCTTACTTATGGCTCGAAGATGAATCCAAACGGATTGTTTGAGGCCATTGAGAAAGTCACCAAAGAGATTGAATGGAGCAAGAAGGAAGAATCCTCCGACCCGAACATTGCAATCGGGAAAGGATTCTCGTTGTTCTGGAAAGCACCCGCGATGCCCCCCAATGCATCATCAGCCGCATTCCTCAAGTTCAATGAGGATGCCAGCATGAATATCCTGGTATCCGGGATGGAGATTGGCCAGGGATATTTGACGGTGCTTGCACAGATCGCAGCCGAAGTTCTTCAGGTGCCACCCGATAAAATCAGGGTGGAAACTCCGGATACCGACAGGAATCCGTATGAATGGCAGACGGTTGCATCGCACGTAACATGGAGCTGCGGAAACGCGGTGAAGAATGCTGCACTCGATGCCCGTGAACAGATTTTTGATCTGATTGAACGTGCACTCGATCAGCAAAGAGATTCTCTTTATATGGATGATGAATGCGTGAAGTCCAAAACGGATAAGGATTTTTGCCTGCCGTTGAAAGACTTTATCATAGAAGGAATTCAGAAGCCGGATGGCACGTACCGTGGTGGCCCTATCATTGGCCGCGGAACTTTCATGCCGGAGTTTTCATCGGCACTCAGCGATCCGGAAACCAGCCAGGGCGGCAAGCCAAACGTTCACTATACCGTTGGTGCTGCTGCCATCAAGATTGAACTGGACAAGCAAACCGGCAAGATCAGGATCCCCAAAGTTGTTCTGGCTGTTGACTGCGGAAAAGCACTCAACAGAGATTTGGTGAACGGACAGATAACCGGAGGATTGTTGCAGGGAATTGCAACAGTGCTTTATGAAGACATGCGGTTTGACGCCAAGGGAAAACTGTTGAATGCCAATTTCTCTGACTACAAGATCCCGACGGCGATGGATATACCCGATGAGGTGGTGCCGGTCATTATTGAAACACCGCAACCCGATGGACCTTACGGTGCCCGCGGTATGGGTGAGCACACAATGATTCCGGCTGCGCCTATTATTGCTAATGCGGTTGAAGACGCCATCGGGATAAGGATTAAATCCATGCCGATAACAGCGGAGAAAATTGCGCTGGCAATAAAAGCGGGGAAGAAATAAGTACAACCCGGTTGTAGCGCGCTGATTTAAGACGGCTGCCTTTTGGTGGCCGTTTTTTTTGCGTTTGGATGGTTGGAAAAACTCACCCCCTCAGCCCCCCTCCCTTGCGAAGGGAAGGGGAAGGGGGAGAGTTCATTTACAGCTTTATAGTAGCTGTCTCATTCAGGTTAAGGATTAATAACTTCGCGTTATCAGCTGCTGAGAGTCGCCTCGCCTTGGGGAGAGGAGATTTAGAGGTGAGGGACATTTATCGCATATAGCGTTCTTAGATTGCCCCTGTGCAGCACAACGTGATTGAAATAGACAGTATCGATTAACAAAAAAAAGGCGACCGTTGGGCCGCCTTTTTTTACGAATTTGTTATTGCTTGTTCTGCGACAACGTGTCGCCGGCCTGTTTCAGAGCCTTGTATCTCTGAATGGACTGTTTGATCGAAGGATCATCCGGATAGCTCATTTGCAGTTTGGTGAAGATGGCAATGAGCTTGTCGTAACTCTTGTCTTCTTCATACATCTTGATCAGCACCTGATAGGGGGTGAAGTCTGTCGGAGCTTCCTCGATGCTCTTAAGCGCTTCAGCTTCCACTTTGGTTCTGATGGTCTTGGCTTTCGAAAGATCGTCTGCTGATGCATACAGCCTTGCAATTTCATAAGAGAGACGATAGTCCATCCGTATGTTGGCTGCAGGCATTCTTGCTTCCATCAGGTTGAGCGTTTTGAGGCAAAGCTCCTTCTGCCCGCTGTTGATATAATACAGTGACAGGCGCAGGAATGAATTACGGTAGTTTTGTACCAGCCGTTCCTGATTGTCATCCAGGAATACGGTTTTATCATTCAAGCCGCGGAATTTAAACCCGGGTTCATATACTTTGCGGTAAGAAGGATTTTCTTCGAACAATTGCGTGCGGAGTATCTGCTCGTTTACCAGTTCAGCACCGGCACCGGGGCGTCGTTCCGGAACCAGGCGATAGGCAATACCTTCCATTTTGAGATATTCGCCAATGCCGACCTTGCAGTCTTCGGAACAGGTAACCGCGAAATAGATGGGGCGTTCCCAGTTATTTTGCTCGATGATATCCTTAACCAACAGATCCTGAACGCGAAGTGCTTTAACACCGTTATAGGAAACGCTGTTATCAACGCGCCAGACGATCTTTCCGCTTCTGATAATGGTTGAATCCTTTACGTCATATTCGTCTTTCAGGAACGCTTTTGCTTTTTCCGAAAGGCCAGCGTAATTGTTGTAGTTCACGCTTTTCTTGTAATAATCGGGCGGAACCATAATTGAATCCATTGCCGGATCCCAGGGGATGGGGCGGAAATTCTGTTCTGTCAGCATTTCATCCGGGAAGCTCAGTTTAACTTTCATCGCGCCGTGCGGTTCCTGGTTTTTCAACTGATTGACATACCAGGGAGTGTTACCCAGACTCAGGTTCACAATGCGGATGTCGGTTCTGATCCCTTCAACCTCCTGAAGATACCAGAGAGGGAAGGTATCGTTATCGCCGTTGGTGAAAAGAATGGCATTGGGAGCACAGCTCTGTAACAGGTTATAAGCCAGATCCCAGGGAACCCAGTTTCTTGAACGATCGTGTTCCATATAGTTGGCCTGCAGCATACGCGCAGGAACAAACAGGAAGCAGACTACGACAACCGCCCATGAGAGACTGCGTGCCATGGAAGCCGAGGATACTTTTTCCTTAATAAGTTCAAGGAGACCCTGCACCGCTATGCCTATCCATATGGCGAAGGCAAATCCGCCGGCAGCATAGAACTTATCACGCTCTCTCGGTTGAGGCTCCTGCTGGTTTTGGTAGAACGCGAACAGGTACGTGGTAAATATAAACAGGATGAGGAAGGCTGTAGCCATTTTCCAATCCTTCTTGAAATGGAACCAGATGCCAAGCAATCCGATCAGGAAGGGAATTCCGAAGAATGAATTGTGAGAATCACCTTCAAACTTGAGGTTGAACAACTTGCCGAATATGTTTCCCACTCCGTTGAATGGCCATACGTTCGGGCCTGCATCCTGATACCATGAAGATCTTCCGCCATAAGTCCACAGGATATAGCGCGTCATCATGTGGTTCATCTGATATTTCCAAACGAAACTGAGGTCGTTTGCGTATTTGGAGGTGTCATAGATGCCCTGCTGATGTGCTTCCTGTGAGAATCTTCTTTTGAACGTGGGGAAATCACCGTATTGTTCACGATTCAGATAGGAGAGAAACTCGGTGAAGTTTTTGGGAGCATTTTCGTTAATGGGAGTGTTCTGATTGGAACGGATAAGAATGGTTGCATAAGTGGTCCACCCAATCATAATGAAGAACACGCAGGTAACAATAGTGTAGACCATTTCGTGTTTTTTCTTGTGCGCATAGAAGATGATTGCACCGAGGATAACAAACATTAAAACGAAGAGGAAGATGGCCGTGTTGGTATTGTCACCGGCAATCTTGCCAAGCAGTTCGGGAATTTTTACCACGATGCCCGGATGGATTATCGATTTGGCGATAACGCCGATGAAGAATGCCACGTAAATGGAATTTTTATTTATGACTTTCTTCCAGAAAACACCGATGATAATGGCGCTGACCACAAGGAGAATGATCTTGAACTGTGAATCATAATCCTTGAATTCATCGATGGAAGGGGCAGTTGTCGACTGCTCGTTATACCACATCACCAGGCCGATAACAAAGAGGAGGGCAACGTGTCCCAGGAAAATGAGTCCGGTGAGTTTGAATGCTTCTTCGTCGGTATCATATTTGCGGTACATGATGATCATCACCACGGTGATGATGGCAAGGATTCCGAAGGTTCTCAGGGTGACGGAAATACCAATGAGATAGGAAATGAGGAACAGGTATTTTGTGCTGTCCTTGTTGTCGGCTTTTTCGTTCCAGACCATAACAACGTAGACAATGGCTGCGAAGATGGTGGTGTTGAGAGCGTAAATTTCAGATTCGGTGCCGTTGAACCAGAACGAGTGGCTGAAGGAGAAGGCGAGGGCGCCGATTGCAGCCGGCAGATAGGTGAACAGAGCACTTTGGGTGTCCGTGTAGGTCCTGCCTTTATAGTTCTCGATGAGTTTAACGATGATGAAATAGAGCATCAAAACGGTGAAGCCGCTGGTGATCACCGACAGATAGTTGATACGGAGGCCCATATTGTCTGCCGTGGGGAGCATGGCAAAAAATCTGCCGAGTATGGTCATGAACGGAGATCCGGGCGGGTGGGGTATCTGCATACCGAATGCCGCCGCGGAGACTTCGCCGCAGTCCCAGAATGAAACGGAAGGCTGGACTGTTTTGAACAGTACAATTACCGAAAGCAAATATACAATCGCGCCAATAATTCTTTCGATGCGTTTATAATTCATCTATTTCCTCTAAATTAACGATTTTAAAAAAGGAAAAATAGGCAGGAATAGCCTATTTATCAATAAAAATTTTAGCCGGGACAATAAACAGGGTTAGACCTACTGGTGCAGGATAATTCCTGTTTACTCAAAATCATTGCAAAACGGATAAAATAGTGCATTCCTGATTCATCTGGTAAATTGATCAATTAAATGTCGTACCCGCGAAGGCGGGTATCCATTCCCACCCAGTTTTATATAACGGTTTTGTTTGGCTACTTGACCGCAGTAATTCAACTTTTTGTTAATCGCCTCATTCAAAAACGAAACTCAAAAATTATTTATTTGGGAGGGATGTGTGCCCATCCAAATCAAGTCAATGATTTAAAATAAACTTGAGATTTTGGACGAAAAATTGCCTAATTTAAACTTTTACTAAATAAACAGCTGGGTTATGGTAGAGAAAACGGGATTTTCGGAACGGGACATCTGCACCAAGTTTATTACTCCGGCTCTGGAGAAGGCGGGATGGAATAAAGCATCACAGTTTCTGGAGGAAGTCTCTTTCACTGACGGAAGGATCTTCGTCCGGGGCAAAATGACCACTCGGGGAACCGGCAAACGCGCCGACTATATACTCTATTATAAACCTAACATTTCCTTCGTTTTCAGCTCCAACGGCGACGGTTTCGTGTTTCATGATCCTACAGCCCCCGACCAAGCGCTTGAATCTGAGCTATTTCTGGATGAATATATGTGCTATGAGTAGCGCTACAGAGAAAGATTCTATATGCTAAATGAACAGAATTGAACAAACAATAAATTTTGATTCTTTAACAAGGTGAAATATTATGATACCTGATTTTCAAACTCTTATGAGACCCGTTTTACAGATTCTTATGGACAAAAAAATCCATAAAGCAATTGACATACGTGGCTTGATTATTGAAAACTTCAAATTATCCGAGGAAGAGCGAAATGAATTGCTCCCCGGAGGAAGTCAAGCCAAAATAGACAATCGGGTACATTGGGCACTTTCGTATTTAAAAAAGGCAAATTTAGTGCAATCACCAGTCAGGGGCAGTCATGAAATAACCCAAAATGGTTTGAAAATATTTGAGAGTGCTCCTGAACGAATTACTATCAAGTTCCTGAAAACAATTCCTGAATTTAAGCAGTGGCAAGATGAATATAAGCTTAGTCGGGAAGAGGCAGTTCATAATCCGGAGATAGGCGACACTGAAAGCACACCCGATGAATTATTGGAATCTTCTTACTCCCGGTTAATAGAATCACTGAGTATCGACCTCATTGAGAAAATTAAAACATGTTCACCAACATTTTTTGAAAATCTGGTTGTCGATCTGCTGATAAAAATGGGATACGGAGGATCAAGAGCCGAGGCAGGAAAGGTAATTGGAAAATCAGGTGATGGCGGTATTGATGGTCTCATAAAAGAAGATAAACTTGGACTGGATACCATTTACATACAAGCAAAAAAATGGGAAGCGGCAGTACCGGTATCGCAGATACGTGATTTCGCAGGCTCGCTGATGGGCAAAAAGGCAAAAAAAGGGATTTTTATCACTACCTCCAGTTTTCCTAAATCAGCGTATGAATTTGTAGCCAATATTGAATCAAAAATTGTATTAATCGACGGGAATGAACTTGCAGATCTGATGATAGAACACAATGTAGGAGTTGCAATCAAGCGAACCTACGAAGTAAAAAGGTTGGACATAGATTATTTTGAAGAAAATTGATAACAAACAGTTATCCCGAAATGAGACGAATGATTAATAATAAGGAAAATATTATGAACGATTACTATTTCCCATTCGGAAAGAAACTGGAAAAAGTGCAACAGAAGGACAGAACACCAAAGAAGGCGTTTGTATTGGGGGTATACGCAAGTGCCGTTCACGCGCGTTGGGTAGATAAGAACAGGAAACAAAAAGTGGCAGCACTAGCTGTTGCAAGTGAACCTGAGATATTCTGGCGAGGGGATACCCCGGAGAGTATTATCTCAAAGATCAAGGTACCAGAACAATTAGGGAAGCTTATAGTGCCGACCGATAAAAGATTGAACGGGCCGTCAGGGCGTGCTTTGGATGATTATTTTTTGAAACCCCTTGGGCTAACACGTGAGACTGTATGGCTTTGCGATTTGCTTCCTGAATCAAGGGTTAACGAAAAACAGAAGTCTGCACTAAAGAAATTTTATACTCCGGAAATTGTTAAAGAATATGGTTTGACGCCGGCTTCAGTACCTGACTTTAATGAAAAAGAATTAGATTCACCACTACGGCGACAGGAGATACTGGGAGAACTGGAAGCATCACAAGCCGAAACCCTTATCCTTCTTGGTGATTTGCCAATTAATTGGTTTCTGCGGTTCCATGATAAAAGATTCACAAAGCTTTCGAAATTTGGCGATTCTCCTGATACCTACGGTCATGGACATGAAATTACAATAAACGGCAAAAAATATAATGTAATTCCCTTATGTCATCCCCGCCAGGCCGGAAGGCTTGGAAGTGCAAATGCGAAGTGGGGAAAGCTGCATGATGAGTGGGTTAAAAATCAATTCTTACTGAAATAAGAAATAATTTATTATGCTTATTCAGAAGCCTATTAGTGAATTATTCATCCAAAATAATTTGGTACGATATACAATCACTCCTGAGGCCAGAAAAGAGGTTCTCCGGCGGCTACTGGAGCTAAACCACAAAATTCATGAAGAGGAGGTTGCTGCCGGGTTGTAGGAGAAAAAGAAATATGTGGGGAAGAAAAAAGAAGTGGTGGTAGAGCAACCCCCGCAGGGGTATAAACAGGAGAAAATGTTTTGATGCTCACAAATATTAAATATTATGATAGTGATACCGTAAGTATAATTGCGAATATTTCGCGACGTCCTAGCAAAGGGCCGGATGCTTTAAATTTATCTGAATTACAAATATTCAAGGATTCAGAATATAAACAGCGATTACTTGATAGAATAAATAAAATTTTAACCATAATCAAGGTCGATGAGAAAGCAAATATTAAGTTTTCCCAATTAAGCGATATTAGATTCACTGATGTAAATATTGCCGGGATAATTAGAAGTATTTTCAAAAATGATGAAAGCAAAATAAATTTCGATAAATTATCAACCCGCAATAAAAACAAAATTAAGAGCGCGATTACCGAAGTACTTAATGAAGATCAGGTTTTATTAAGGCTTTTACATGAGATCCAAAATGAAAAACCCTATTTTATTCCTAAAATAAACATTGACGATCTTTCAAAAATTCTTTGCGTGAGGCCATTAATGAAAAACCGGCAAATAATAAGGCAAGATGGCGCTTTTCTATTATTCGGAATGGATCAGCATAAAATAAAATGTCCAGAAATGGATAAAGATTGGGTGGTGGCAATTTTTGAAATAAATGGAAAGAGGAAAAAGAAAATAATACAAGAATTAGAGTTTATGGGAATTTCTAAAGACAAAGTCTATCCTGAATTGGAGCATGTCGCACATTACTTGAAAGATAAATATAGATTTTAACGAAAAACAAATGCAGAATAACTAACGAAAAATATTGAATGTTTTCGGCATTACGAATTTTAAGAGTTTCAAAAACTAGAACATAATGTCTGATAATGGAGCAAAATGAAATGACAACAATAGAAATATTAACACTTGTCCAAACAATAATATTATTTTTAACTGGGTTTGCTGTATTTTGGTATACGATGGAAACACAAAAGATCAGAAAGGAGACTACTTATCAAAACACAATACTAAAAGAACAATATATCCGGCAGCAAAAACAAGAAGAATTGCAATTAACTAAAGAATTAACATTGAGTGATCCAGATTTCAGTTTTACATTCGGACAGCCGAGTGAAAGAACAAGCCATTTCATTAATAAAGGAGCTTCAATAAAAAACTTATCAATTTCACCGTTTGAAAAATACTCAATAAGTATACAACCCAGTCGTTCGTTAAAAAATGAAGAAACTGGGAAAATAATAATCCCGCAAATACCTAATCCAAGACCAGAAATACTTCATTTTAAGATTAGTTATGAAAATTCATTAGAAATAATTAGAACTAAATATTTTGAATTTATTGTAAAAGATGCACTTTTTAGAGAAGTAAGGAATTTTGAGAAAAGTAATTCATAGTTAAATATATCGGAATGCACTATAGTTGATTTATAGAAACGCTTTTAAATATTTCACTAAAGCATAATAACTTGAAAGGACATTTTATGAATAAGAAAATAATAACAATGGTTTTCTTTTATTTGATTAGTTGCAGTTTTATAAATTATGCTGATTCTCTTGATTCGGCGGAAAATCAAAAAAGAGACACCCAACACAATTATGATACCGCAGTTACAAAAATTGTGAGCGTTCCAGAATCCACTTGGCTTAGACGGAATGAGGGTTCAATATTTTCGGGAGCAATTGCCTCTTTAATAGCAATTTTGAGTGTTCATTTAACTGCCCGTTCCGCTAAAAAAACACAGAAAAGACAAGAAAAGGAAATTTATTGCGGATACCTCTTTGCAATAAAGACAGAACTACTTAATCAAGCAGAAATTATTCCGAAGCTCATTGAATCATTAAAATATATTAGTAAAGTAAGTGTGGAAGCCAAAGAATTTATGGTATCAAAAGCTCCACGCAGTTTGAATAGTGAGTTGCTTAAAGTGTTACGAAATAAAATAATAGATACAGAAATATTTAATACACATGTATTGCTTAGATTAATCACATATATCAATATATGCGAGACAATAAACTCTGATATGAAATTTGATTTTATGCAAGAATTTGTTAAAAATTTGCAGAAAAATTCCCCGGGTGGGAAAAATGATTTTGGATTTTCGATCTTAGGATATTTTAATATCCTCATAGACGAAGCAGACAATTTAAATTCCTCGATTACAGACATAATTGCGCTAATTGACGCGGACTTAGCATTCAATGGTAAGCCAAAGAAAAAAGAAAGTACTGCTTCATAACAAAAAGTAATAATTCATCATTCAAAAAGTTTTTCTAATTCTTTCTTTGCCTTTTTCTTATCAATTACCACATTTTCGACTTCCTGGCGGTCCTTCCAGCCATGCTGCTTGAGGGAGAATACCAGCAGCTATCCAACGGGATTTCATCTGCACTCAACTTCCGGGCTGCCGGTTACCATACCACGTTCATAGGCGGCTACTTTTTTTAAGGTGGCGCGTTCTGTAAGCGGCCTTATCGAGAACTGGATATTCATATTGTTACAATTTAGATATTTTGAAAATGTTATTTGGAAATCTTAGTTCAAAAGCGAAAATAATTGGGGATAAAAGCCACTATCATAAAATCGTTGAGATTATATCAAACACTTTGCTTCTGAATAAAGATTATTCTCAACAAATACCAATAATTATTGACTTCATTGATCATGTATACGAAAAATATAATGATAGTATATCTAGGTATGTTACCGAAACGATATTAAAACAAATTTGGCAACTATTTTCAATTGAAAACCTAACCAGTGAATTGATCGAACAAGAAATCTTAAGAATTGTTGCCAGGAAAACCTTAAAGATGAATTATTTCCGCGACTGACATACTGAACAACGTTGTTTCTGGGAAGATTGATAACATTAAATAATAATGGATAATGTTATTCAAAATGCTTTGTATTTAATAAAATCTAAAGAATATATATGAAATTGAAAACTGATTTGGCACTTCTTGAGTTAAAACCTCTTGAGTATATATATTCAAATATTACTATGACACATTAGAATTTTCTTGTTCTCCTTTGCCCTTGGAAGTGCAGATAACGAAAAGAGTCAATACTATGGCTGCGCCTATCATATAGTAAATAGAACTTTCATAAGCATGTTTATATTCGCCGTATTCTTTTGCGGTTTCAGTTAGAATTTGCACTTTTTTAGATGCTGGTAAACGTAGAGAAGTAGACCACATAGATTTATCAAGATCACGCATTAAAAGGGAAGTATTAAAACGAATCAATATTTGGCACAAAATAAATACTACCATCCCAACTATAAATATCACTCTTAACTTTGATTTTTTCATTATTGAATATTCTTTTTTGAGAGAACTTTGAAATGCTCCGCATAATAATTGAAATAATGTCGGTAGTCCACTCCAAAATTTTAATTACAATAGAACAAGACTATTATGGCACATTAGAATTATCTTGTTCTTTCTTTACCTTGGGAGTGCAGATAACAAAACAAGCCAATACTAAGGCTGCGCCTAACATATAATAAATAGAACTTTCATGAGCATGTTTATATTCGCCGTACTCTTTGGCTGTTTCAGTTAGAATCTGCACATCTTTGGACTGTGGAAGCCGTTGAGAGGTAAAAAATATTCCATCATTGAGGTCAGTCATTAAAAGAGATGTATTATAACGAAGCAATATTTGGGACAAAATAAATAATACCATCCCAACAATAAAAATCGTTCGTAAAATTGATCTTTTCATTATTGAATTTTCCTCTTTGGGTCGCTTACAATATTTAAAGCATCTTCCAATCCTTGCGGTATTGTAGGCGGAGTGCTTACAGTAACACCACCAGCAGCATTAGGAATAACTGTTGTAACATTGAGTAAAGTACCTCTTAGTTTCATAAATGAATATAAACTGACAGGAGAAGTAAAGGCTAAAAAAATATAAATAAGTGGAAGTATTAATTCAAATGGCTTATTTAAGAATGGCAACGCCATCACGATTGCCATATACATCAGACAAAAGGAAATTGCAATACTTGAACTAAGCCTTATCAAAAAAAACCTTTTACCGAAGCCTAGTTTATATGGAAGCAAAAAAAATATCGCAACCCCCAATATGGGTAAATAAAAAAACGGCATCCGGATAGGGCTTGGGATTTCTAAATTCGGAGGATCGACACTAAACCATAAAATTCCCAATAATAGAAGACTTCCAGTTATCTGCGTGAACAGGCGAGAAACCCGGTAAATTAACCTAAAGAATTTATCCGTTCTTAACATTAATATTACCTGGGAATATTTTTATGATATGCGACATCATCTCCGCCTCCATTCTCATCTAGACAGTTCTCTCCTACGCTGTATAAAACACAAGAATCACCCGAAATCGATTTGTAATTAATATACTGTTGAGCAGATCCGATCCCAATAAAAGTATGCGACATATTTTGCAACTGAGTATCAGAAACTATATAACCGTTGCGGGTAAACTTACCTTTATACAGCGAATCCGAATAAATATATACTTTAGGGATAGAAACACAGTTTTTAATTGAATCATAAAAATATTTGTCAGAACATTGAGGATAGTGTTTGTAAAAAGAAAAATATCTCTCTAAGCCAACCGAACAAGAATCAAGAATTGTTATTGATAATTTATTACGCAGCGAAGAAAAATCTGAGCCTTTTTCCGCACTTTTATGAAGAATTATAAATAATAAATATATAAATCCACAAAATAAAAGGAACACAATAACGGAAAAAATTCTTTTATTAGGGAAATAAGATACTAATTTATTATAGATATTAGAAGTTACGAATATCATTTATTATCCTATTTCTGTTCGTTTTGCGGCAACAATCGGAAAATATTGACTGGAAGCTAAAAGGCACGATTATGTTTAGCTCATCAACATGAAAAGACTTGAAAATGCTCCGAATTATTAGAGAAATATCAATAGTCCGAGTAAAAATATTCATTAAGAAATAATTGGACAACTATGACACATTAGAGTTTTCTAGTTCTTTTTTCCCCTTGGAAGTGCAGATAACGAAAAGAGCCAATACTATGGCTGCGCCTATCATATAATAAATAGAACTTTCATAAGCATATTTATACTCACCATAATCTTTAGCTGTTTCCATAAGAGACTGTACGTATGGTAATTGCTGCGAAGTAGTTCGCATTGACTCATTAAGATCGTGCATTAAAAGGGAAGTATTAAAACGAATCAATATTTGGCATAGAATAAATATAATAATGCCAATTATGAATATCTTACGTAATAAATTTATTTTCATGGCTCTATTGAACTTTAGGTTTAGTTGGATCCAATGCATTATTTAATTGCTGAGTCGTTACTGGAGGAGTACCTGATAATGCGTCTTTTAATTGAGCTGGTGTTTGTGGTGGTACAGATATGGAAACTCCACCTGAATTTGGTATAGCATATGTTGTCTGAGGAACTGACCCTCCTCCATTTGCAACGAGTCTGTAAATACGATTGTGTAAATGGCAAGTAAAGCTTTACAAATAGCCTGCTATTTGTTCAGCAAACATAATAGAAAAATGTCCAATAACAATAGACCAGTTTCTCACTGGCAAGTTCCATTTTTTAGCAATATCCCGATAAGCCAAGTACAACATTTTTTTCAATGAATCATCATTGGGGAAAAGCGTTTTCGCCTTGGTAACTTTTCTGAACTGTCGATGCAATGCTTCGACTGCATTCGTGGTATAAATCATGGTTCTGATTTCCTGGGGATACTTGAAGAAAACTGCAAGGTTGTCCCAGTTTGACCGCCATGATTTTAAGGCCAGTATATATTTTTTACCCCAAGCATCTTCAACGCTCTGCAGGTTCTGCAAAGCAAGTTCTTCCGTGGCAGCCGAATACACCGTTTTCAGATCACGTGCAAATGCCTTCTGGTCTTTAGAGCCCACGTACTTCATGGAATTTCTGATCTGGTGAACGATGCAAAGCTGTATCTCGGTATTCGGGAATACGGTGTTTATCGTATTGGGTAAGCCTTTTAATCCGTCAACACAGGCTATACAGATTTCCTTAATACCACGGTTCTTCAACTCGGTCATTACCAGGAGCCAGAATGCCGCTCCTTCGGCCTCGCCGACCCATAACCCAAGCAAGTCTTTTCTTCCCTCAATATTCAGGCCCAGACACGTATAAGCCGCTTTAGAAGCCACTCTTTTGGTAGTTTCATCTCGTACCTTGTAGTGAATAGCATCAAAAAAGACAACAGGATAAACAGCCTCCAGCGGACGGTTCTGCCATTCATTCGCCAGCCCATAAATTTTATCGGTAATATGAGAAACCAGAGTCGGACTTATATCGGCACCATAGATGTCTTCAATCTGGGCCTGAATATCCCGGGTAGTCATGCCTCTGGCATACATGGAAATGATTTGGTCTTCGATTTTTCCTAATCTGCTCTCATGTTTTTTAACAACAATAGGATCAAATTCACCATTACGGTCCCGGGGAATTTCAAGATCAATGGGCCCGTTATCGGCAGTAACGGTCTTCGGGAATTTTCCATTCCGGCTGTTACCGGATTTATTGCCGGCTGGTGAGTGTTTTTCGTAGCCGAGATGTTCCGTCATTTCAGCTTCCAGCATGGACTCGATAGAGGCCTTCATGAGCTTTTTTATAGCGCCGTCTTTGCCCATAAGGTCGTTGTAGGTTTTTGCTTTTCCGAGGTCTTTTTTGAACTGCTCGAACAGTTCGTCGAGGTTTTCCATAGGGTGATACTCCAGAATTATTAAATGGTAAAATGAATTAAAATGGCCCAAAATCCAAGGCCGAATTTTTTCGAGTCCGCGGGTACTGCTGCACTTCACTCGCCTTCGCTACGCTCCGGCATCGTTCCGTTCCGCAGTACCCGCGGACTAACCATTTACACAATCTATGTTACACTCCCTTTGCAACTCCGTTTTCAGTCTTCGTTACGCATGTATTAGTTGGTACAGTATAAGTATCAATAACCTTACCATCAGATGGATGTCGTGTGGAAGATTGTGTTGAATTATCATAAATTCCTTGAAAATACGAATTTGCTTTTTCCGCAGAGGCATTAGGTATTTCATAAAGAGTTCCGCCAACATTAGTCTCAGCCTTAACAAATTGTAGTGCTTGAAGTCCTTCCATTTGCCTAAAGACTCCTGGCCCAACTGGATTAAGTGTACCACCTGAAGAGCTTGCTCCATCGTATCTACCATAACTCCAAACTGTAGCCATTTTGGAATTATCATCAACACAGAGCACATAGGCATGTCCTAGTCCTTCTGTTTCAACTCTAACATATACGGGAACTCCAACCTTTTTCCATCGGGATCAATATTTTTAATTGGATTGTTCATACAATAATTATAAGGACTATAACCTGGATATTTGCCTGCTTTCGGGTCAACAGTGAGCCAGCGTCCAGTTGCTGAGTCATAATACCTGCCGACAAAAATTGATTGCGATGATAGCGCGAACAAGAGCAAAAACAGTAATGAGATCCTTTTCATGTCAATATCCTCCATTGAGCTTAAATTTTTTAATGCTTTCAGCTTGCTTTAGAAAGAATTGCATGGGAAATTCATGCACAATTCCAAGATCTTCGGATATTTGCTTTAACGCATACTTTAATTGCGTAATTACTTTTTATCGTCAATAACAATACTTTCAACTATTATATTCTTTGGGATTTTAGAAAAAATGAAAAGTCCTTCTCCAAGCTTTTTGTATTTATCAATATTAAACCAATAATTTATTCTCTTGTCATCCTTGTCTCTCAAACAGAAATATCCATCCGGGACTGAAGGAATTAATTTGCTAACATGATCTTTCATTGCACCGAATGATAGCCCAATGTGAATTTTATTCTTTGTACAGATATTTTTGGAAAATATGGTTATTCTGCTGATATGAACAGTATCAAGCCAATTCACTTCTGCCATAAAAGAGCGATCGCCATTTTTATAAAACACTTTACCTTTCCATTGTACGTCTTCATCATCAATTAAAATTGTATCCTTTGTACTATAACCAGCGACTTCTTTCCCTAACTTAACAATATCTTTACCGAGTATTCTTGCAATTTCCTCAGCATTTTCTATACACTGAGTAGAATCATTTCTCGCCATTGCAAAAAGGGAAGAGTCATAGTTAGAAGCGATAAATACAAATAAAAGTATTTTAAATAAAAAATTACTTGTTTTTCTCATACTATTTTGGTTCCTCTTTCTTTGTCGCTGTTGCATCAGGTTGGCATGTATTATTTGAAATATCCTGAGTAGGTTCCGTGGGAGTAGATGGGGCAGGCGGCGGAGTTGTAGTCGTAGCAGATGGGTCACCAAAGAACTCAGCATTGGTCTTTTCACCATAATTAATAGCTTCAGGATTTACTTTCTCGCCATCACTGTTCGTTGCATCAATGTGAAGATGTGCACTTTTAGTACCAGAGCTTCCTGTTGTACCGAGAACTTGTCCTTCAGCAACTTGTTGACCAACCCCCAGACCTGATGACACCCCTTCAATATGCATAAACCTTACAACATCGCCATTTTTATATTGCACTGAGACATAATTAATCCCCTTTGAAGTCGTTCCAATTGCCTTAACTGTTCCAGCTCCCAAGCTATAAAACGGAGTTCCAACCGCAGCGCGATAGTCAATACCAATATGTGGGTTAGTGGCTCCAGGAGGCCTGTCGGTATCTCTCCATAAAGAAGTCCTAACAATAGTATTATTTTGGCCATAACCGCCATTCGGCGCATCTCTTTTATTTACAGCCTGAACGCCTTTAAGAGGCCAATCAATTTTCCCATCGGGGTCAATTCGATTTAGTGGATTATTCTGGCAATAATTATACGGTGATAACCCAGGCCTTAAATGTGACCTTGGATCGACGGTTAGCCAACGACCGATTGCCGCGTCATAATATCGACCTGCAAAATTTGATTGAGCTGAAAACGCGAATAAAAGTAAAAATAATAATGAGATTCTTTTCATTTCAGTATCCTCCATTGAGTTTAAATTTTTTAATGCTTTCAGCTTGCCTTAGAAAGAATTGCATAGAAAACTTATGAACAATTCCAAGGTCTTCGGCTTTTTTCTTGTATTCTCTGTATATAGATAATTTAGCCAAAATAATTTTTTCATATTGTTTATCAAGTTCTTTGAGGTCTTCGACCACTTCCGACTCGCGCAGAGTCTGGTTAATCAGTTTACGATTATTATTATTAGTGTTATCAATTTGGGGAATATTTGCGGAACGTAAATAATTATTATCCGGAAGTTTGGGAACTAAAGACTCTCCAATGCCAAGATTGTTATTGTTTTGCCGGATCACCCCTATGTCCTGATAGTTTTGTACTGGCGTCGGAGGCTGATTCGGTTCATTTTCTAAAGAAGCATAGTAGTTTTTAATTCGAGACTGTTTGGCTTCCCATAGTTCATCTTCCAGCTGTCTCGCTTCCCAAAAGGCCGTTATTCCATAATTCCAATATGCCTCTGAAAAAGTAGAATCATATTTTATTGAAAGAGACAAATAGTAATCGGATTTTTGATACTCCTTCCGGTCAGCCCATTCACAGGCATTGTCCAGAAGTAATGAAGCGATATATTCTTTTTTGGAAAGAGTACGCAAATAGACGCCATTTTTAATGGCTTTATCGGGTATTAAAACATCGCTTTTATATCGTTTATCTGACATATAACCGCCACCATTGGTGGCTTCAATGTTCGCTTTAAATTTACTGTCTTTTGGATCGGCAATATACCGAACGAAAAAATGTTTAGGAGAACGAACTGCAGCAATCGGATAGCCAAGCTTTTCACCAAGCAGCATATATAACATTGGCATGGTTATGCACGATCCCTTTTTTGAAGCGAGATACCCGTTTATGAATTTATTGTCAAGCTTTGATGCATGTAAATCGTCGTCGTCATAACAAAAAACGACACTATCATTCCAATAACCTTTTCGATATAAGTAGGTATTCATGGCCCTGATGCGGTCTTCCGGTTCGGTATATTTACCAAAATAGTATTGAAACCTGTTTGCCAAGTAATCTATCACATACACAAAACTTTCCTCTTTAAGGTTTGGATAAAAATCCTTAGCGAGGACAAGGGACGCTTGCAGGAGGTTGATCTGATTTTCGGGAAGTTTGAGAATATCCTCAATGGCCTGATTTTTGAAAGCAGGCTGAGCGAAAGAGATCACGGATATGAATATAATGCCAACAACAGTTTTTAATATCATAACATGAAATAAAGGAAGGGAAAGTTTTTTTATTATTGTATTAAAAGTAGAAAAAAAATGATAATAAAAAAAGGAAAGTGACTTATTCGTTGAATATTGAGCTTTATTTGCAGAAATAATCACTTTTGATGAAAGTGGGATAGATTTCACATATCTGCGATTCCCGCTCTAGAATACTCAGTGTAATCAAAAAAAATCCTCTTCATTTTAAAAAATCAGCGCAATCAATGGTCGTGCACGCCGCACTACGTTGTGCACTGCACCATGCACTGCACTCATGCAATTGACACATACGTTGCACAACACTATTTTAGCCGTATATATATCCGATATAACAAATGGAGAAAAATAACCATGGCTTTCATATTCATTCACGATACCGAACTGGTGAACCAGTCACTGCCTCCTGTCACCTGGCTCGTAAACAACCTTCTGCCGCAGGGCCTCTGCATTCTCGCGGGCCGACCCAAATCCGGCAAGAGCTTCCTCGCACTCAACATGGCCATCAGCATCACCCGTGGCCGAAGAGTACTCGATTTCTTCCCCTCCAATCCCGCTTGCGTTCTCTATGTGCCCTATGAGGACTCCTTCCAGCGCATGCAAAGCCGCACGCAAATGCTAAGCAAAGCCCTGCCCGGCAAATCATGCAACCCCGGACTCATTTTCCCGGAGCGGGTTTCAGGCTCGGACGCAACCGGCACCGGCACACTCGACTTTCCCCGCCTCACAAACGACTGTGCCGAATTTCTTGAAACGGTACTCAAAAAAGTCCCCGAAATAAAACTCATCATATTCGATACTCTCCAGCGTGCCTTGGCAAAAGACAAACAAAACAGGGAAAGGTGGCACATGGATGACTTTGAACGCCTTGCCATCATGCAGCGCTTCGCCCTCGAACACGGCATCTGCATCCTCTTCATCCATCACTCCAAAAAGAACAGCGTCGATGACGATCAGGATACCTTCTCCGGCGCTCCCGGCCTCTTTGCACTCGCTGATGTCACCATCCTGCTGGAAACAACAGGCAACGCCGATGACGTTAAAAGCAGCAGCATCCATATTCAGGGCAGGGACATCCCCGACACCCACCTCCCGTGCCTCTTCAATAAGCGCACCTGGCGATGGTCCGTCTCTCTCGAAGGCAAATACTGCACGGCTTCCCCCGAACGACAGGATATCCTGCACATCCTCTGTGACAACGGTAAACATATCATGACGGTAAGTGAGATAGCCGATAAGCTGGGCAAAAGCCGTAATCTTGTATCTCAGCTTCTCAAAAAGCTTCTCATTGCCGGACTCGTAAAATCACCCCGGTTCGGGTGCTATCAGCTAACAGAGTGGGACGACTTATAATCCGGAAAATAAAAACACCAAAAAGTGTTCACATCGTTCATAGTATGCGTTTTTGATTCATTTTCACAACATTTCCCCCTCCAACTATGAACACTATGAACGCTCAGACCCTCAACCGTTCATAGTATGCGTTTTTGATTCATTTTCGCAACATTTCCCCCTTCAACTATGAACGCTCAGACCCTCACCCGTTCACAGTCACCCCAACCCTGTACTCTGCAACGGGCATTTCCCGTTGCTCAATCCGACCAATAGACCTACACCAACCTGTACAAACAGCTGGGATATTTTTATTTTGCTCTATGGGAAACTATGTGCATATCGACTCGCTCGGCCTCTTATAATATTGGTGTTGCTGGGTTCTATTCACATGCCGCTCCGATGGAGCTCTTTAATCGCCTGTGAACTGTTGTTTTCTATACACGTATCGGCCCGCTGAGCCTCATGATTTCCTGCTATGCACATATCGGTCCGCTGGGTCTAATAGAATTACACCAAATGTTGGTATTCAATAATCTTCTGAGAATAGCACTGCAATTGATTGCGGCCATTGCAGTGCGTTCTCTTGAGTGTGTATACCGGTCCATAAAAGCCAATCATTTGACACGGTAGTTATGACCTTTTACGCATGATCTGTAAAGCAAAAGATTATTTGCTACCCGATTTCATCATAACGCCATATGCCACAAAGGCAACAAAGAATCCGATGAACCAGGCATAGTCGTAGAGTATCCTCAAACCGGGAACGATGAGACCGACCATCGCGACAATAATACCGAATGCAAGAGCCAGGAGCGCCCTGGGGTTATAGCCTTTTGAAAATTCGTATTCACCTCCGCGCAAATAGAGATCGTGCACGTTCAAATCACCTTTGCGGACAATAAAATAATCGCAGATAAGTACACCTGCAATCGGTCCAAGAAAACCGGAATAGCCGACAAGCCATCCGAATATGTATGCGCTGTAATCGGAGAGGAGCCGCCAGGGCATCATGATAATGCCGGTGACGGCGGTGATGAGTCCGCCCCGCACGAAGTTGATCTTCTTGGGGAAGAGGTTTGAAAAATCGTTGGCAGGAGAAACGACATTTGCCGCAATGTTTGTTGTGAGCGTGGCCACCAGCAACGATATCAACGAAAGAATGATGATGAAGGGATTGTGAAACTTCGAAAGCAGTATGACCGGATCCCAGATGGCTTCGCCAAAAATGACCACAGTTGCGGAAGTGGTTGCAACACCTATGAACGCGAAGAGTGCCATTGTGGGCGGCAGTCCGATAGCCTGGCCCTGCATCTGTGCTTTCTGGCTTTTGGCGTACCGGGTAAAATCCGGAATGTTAAGTGAAAGGGTAGCCCAGAAGCCTACCATGCCGGTAAGCGAGGGAATAAAAAATTTCCAGAATTCAGCGGTGGTTTTAAATTTACTTGGCTGTGCAAAGATGGGGCCGAAGCCGCCTATGGTGCTATAGGCCCAATAGAGTAAGGCTAATCCCATAATGATAAGGAAAGGTGCCGCAAGCGACTCAAGCCATTTGATGGATTCTGTTCCGTTAACAATAAAATAAACGTTCATTGCCCAGAAGATGATGAACCCCACACCCGGACCCCAACTGAAAATTGCCCAACCGGGGAGCAGCAGAATTATCATCGAATTGAGTGCCTGTCCGCCAATCCAGGTTTGAATGCCGAACCAACCGCAGGCAACAATTGCACGGAGGATTGCCGGAATGTTTGATCCAAGAACACCGAAGGATGCCCTCGCGAGAATGGGAAAGGGAATGCCGTATTTGGTGCCGGCGTGAGCGTTAAGTATCATGGGGATGAGCACTATCAGATTACCCAGTGAAATAGTAATAAGCGCCTGCAACCAGCTCATGCCACCTGCAATAAGGCCGCTGGCCAGCATGTAAGTTGGAATGCATACACTCATGCCGATCCACAAGGCTGCTATGTGATAGGTTCCCCAGGTACGTTGCTGCAATTTTGTCGGGGCAAGATCCTCATTTGCGAGAGGGCTGTCTTGAATATCGCTTATGTCAGTTTCAATAAGCCTGTTGAATTTCTGATATTCAATCATGGTCTTTCCTTTCTGATTAGGAAGAAATAAATGTCGAACTACGTTTTAGGCTCCTGATTTTATTGGTACCGGTTAATAAGTGGAGAAGCGGCTGACTGGAAGGCAAGCCGATGAATAGTCACATTGCTGAAAAATGAAGTAAGGGAAAAAAGAGGCTGCCCAATGTAAAAGATTTGAAAGCTGTTACCTGGGCAGCCTGATGAACTAATGGCTATTAATACCAGGCGGCGCCGTAGGTTCCGCGTTTGATATATTTGCCGCGTCCCTGTTTTCCGTGGAAGGTATTGTCTTTCACAATAACCTCGCCGCGGGAAATAACAACTTCGGCGTTTCCTTTAACTTTGCGTCCTTCGAACATGGAATAGTCAACGCGCATGTGGTGCGTGTGCGCTGAGATGGTATAGTCCAAATTGGGATCCCAGATAACGATGTCTGCATCCGACCCGGGGGCAATGGTGCCCTTGCGCGGGAACATGCCAAACATTTTTGCCGGAGTGGTTGAGGTGATCTCAACCCATCTGTTCAGGTTGATCCGTTTTTGATTTACGCCGCCATCATAGATGAGCTGCATGCGGTGTTCAACACCGGGACCGCCGTTGGGAATTTTTGTGAAATCGCCGAGACCCATTTCTTTTTGCTCGTGGAAGCAAAACGGGCAGTGGTCGGTAGCAATAATCTGTACTGCATTTTTCCTGATGCCGCCCCAGAGTTTTTCCTGGTGCCATTTTTCACGAAGCGGGGGAGTGAACACCAATTTGGCATCTTCAAATCCCGGTTTACCCATGTCATCCAGGGAGAGGAACAAATATTGAGGGCAGGTCTCAGCAAAAGCCGGAATACCGCGGTCACGGGCTTCGGCAACTTTTTCCAATCCGTCATTTGAAGAGAGATGCACAATATACACCGGAGCACCCGCCATTTTTGCAAGCGCTATGGAACGATTGACTGCTTCGCCTTCTGCGGAGGTTGGGCGGGACAGCGCATGATAGATGGGGTCTGTTTTGCCATCGGCAAGCGTTTTTGCTATGATCCGGTCGATAACTCCACCGTTCTCCGCGTGCATGCAGACGAGCGAACCGGTGGTGCCGGTGTGTTGCATTGCCTTGAAAATGGTTGCATCATCAACCATGAGCGCATTTGGATAGGCCATGAACAGTTTGAAACTGGTCACACCTTCGCGAACCATGTCGGTCATGTCTTCCATGTGGGCGTCGGGGAGATCGGTGATGATCATGTGAAATCCATAATCAATGGTTGCCTTGCCCTGTGCTTTTTGGAACCATTCATCAAGGGCTGAGCGCATTTTGGTTCCGCGGGCCTGGGTGGCAAAGTCAACAATGGTAGTTGTTCCGCCAAACGCTGCAGCGCGTGTGCCGGTTTCGAAATCGTCGCTGGAGGTTGTTCCGCCGAAGGGCATATCCATGTGCGTGTGCACGTCAATGCCGCCGGGAATAACATATTTCCCTTTTGCATCTAATACGGTATCGGCTGCAATATTCAGTTCAAGACCAATCATGCTGATCTTTTCATTTTCAACAAAAATGTCAGCGGTATAATCCTGTTCCGCTGTAATAATCCTGCCGTTTTTTATGAGCAGTGACATATCGGACTCCTAATAATACTATGTAATTTATTTATGTGTTAATGTACTTCGATCCCATGCTTATGCTGGAATTCGCGTAAATTTTCCCAATTAAGGGTTTTATCCTGTTGTTTAAAATCATTCATCAATTCATTCCACGTTTTTGTTTCGGTGCCGTCATCGGTGCGCACCATAGAGATACATCCCTCAACCGGGCAAACAATGGAACACAGATCGCAACCAACGCAATCCGCTTCACGAACCACGGTTTTTGCATGTCCATTCTCCTGAGAGAGGTCAATACATTGATGCGCAGTATCGTCACATGCAATATAACAAAGGTTGCAATGAATACATTTATCCTGATCAATACGCGCAACAGTTTTGTACAACAAATTTAAATTGCCAAAGTCATCAATACGGTTCAATGATTTTCCTCGCACCTGATCGAGTGAGGTGAACCCTTTCTCTTCCATCCAGAAGGTGAGTCCCTCGATCATGTCCTTGACAATGCGGAAACCATGATGCATTGCCGCGGTGCAAACCTGAACACTGCTTGCGCCAAGCAGAATGAATTCAAGCGCATCCCGCCAGTTGCTGATGCCGCCAATGCCGGAGAGTGGAAGATTAACGCTTTTATCGATGGCAACCTGTGACAGTAAATTCAGTGCAATGGGTTTTACAATGGGACCAGCGAGTCCGCCATGACCGCCTTTGCCGCCAATGTTTGGTTTTATTTCGAACGTGTCGAGATCGACACCGGAAATACTGTTGATAGTATTGATCAGCGAGAGACCGTGCGCGCCTGCTGCTTTGGCTGCGCGTGCAGGCATTTGAATGTTGCCGATATTGGGTGTCAGTTTAACCAGCACAGGAATTGTGGATGCTTCGATAACCCATTCGGTTATCATCTGGCAATATTCAGGAACCTGGCCAACTGCTGCACCCATACCGCGCTCACTCATGCCATGCGGGCAGCCGAAATTAAGCTCCAGGCCGTCTGCTCCCGTGTCCACGGCACGTTTTACATATTCATGCCATACCTCGCGCTTTGATTCTACCATGAGGGAGACGATAACGGCGCGGTCACGCCAAAGTTTTTTTGTTTCGGCAATTTCCTTCAAATTGGTTTCTATGTTACGGTCGCTGATGAGTTCAATGTTATTGAGACCCATGAGCTTCTGCCCATTGTAATCGATGCCGCCGTACCGGTTGCTGGTATTCATCACCGGTTCACCGATGGTTTTCCACACCGTGCCGCCCCAGCCCTGTTCGAATGCCTTGCAATTCTGATAGGCTGAGTTCGAAGGCGGCGCAGATGCCAGCCAGAACGGATTGGGTGATTTAATTCCTGCACAATTAACTGAAAGATCAACCATATAAACCTCTTTTATTCCAATGATGAGGACTTAATAAAAATCATTAACATTTTAACTGGCCCTGCCAGAATTCAAGAATCTTTCTCTGTTCCCGGGCGTCTTATAAGCAAGAAGGATACGCGCCCCGCAGAGCGGGATTCCGTTGGGAGATGACACCGATTGAAACGGATTTCCGCGGATCTGAAAGTCAGATTTGATTCCAGGACAAAGTTAGCCGAACACATTTTGAGTACTTTTATGCTCCTGTTAAGCATTGGTGAATGCCATGAGCTGCACGTTTCCCGTCATAGGCCGCGTTAACCACTTCCTTGCCGCCATTTATGCAATCACCACCGGCAAACACTTTCGGATTTCCGGTCTGATAAGTAGTTTCGTCAACAACCAATTTGCCCTGTGAAATTTTCAGGTCAGGAATATTTGGCACGAACGATGTATTGGCGTTTTGGCCAATTGCCTTGATGATCATGTCAACCGGCAGAATAAATTCCGAGCCTTCGACTGCAACGGGTCGGCGCTTTCCTTTTTCGTCCGGTTCACCAAGAGTCATTTTCACGCACTCAATTCCTTCCACCACCTCGGTACCCAGAACGCGTTTCGGTGCCGTAAGGAAGTGAAACACCACGCCATCTTTCTTAGCAAGCTCAAACTCGAACGCATAGGCCGACATTTGCGCGTGGCTCCTTCGATAGAGTATAGAAACTTCCTGAGCGCCGAGGCGAATGGCTTCAGTGGCTGCATCGATTGCTGTATTGCCCGCACCGATGATGGCAACACGCCTGCCAACATTTACTTTATCCCAGTTTTCCTTTTTTACATCTTCAATGAACTCAAGTGCGCCATAGATGCCAGGCAGGGTTTCTCCCTCTATTTCCATATCCGGGCTTTCGCCCAGGCCAATACCAACAAAGATGGCATCGTGCTTTGCAATCAGATCGGTAACAGGAATATCTCTTCCTATCGCAATTCCGGTTTTTATGGAAACGCCAAGGCTTTCAACCAGCGCCACTTCTTTCAGGCTGTCTTCTTTGCGGACTTTATAGGGCGCAACTCCCCACATACCCAGACCACCGGCGAGCGATTTTTCTTCATAGATAGTGACTTCATAACCCAGCAACGCGAGCTCGGCGGCACAGGAAAGTCCTGCGGGGCCGGAACCAATTACACCTACGCTTTTACCGTTGACCGGTGCCTTATCAAAGAGTTTTGGCATTCCATCAGCGAAAAAAGTGTCCATGGCGTAACGCTGCAGGCGACCGATCTCGATGGGCTCTTCACCCTTTGCTACGTACACGCAGGAGCCTTCGCACAGCACTTGAACAGGGCAGGCTTTTGCGCAGGTGAGCGCAGCCCAGTTGGATTCCAGAATGGTTTTTGCCGAGCCTTTCATGTTATTCGTGGCGATTTTCTTGATGAACGCCGGAATATCTATATGCGTCGGGCACGCTTTGGTGCAGGGCGAGTCATAACAATACAAACACCGGTTCGCTTCCGCCACAGCCGTGTTCGGAGTAAAAGCCGGATGCAGTTCAGCGAAATTGTTTTCGTATTCTTCGATACTGAGCTTTGGAGCAATGTTGTTCATAGTATCCTGTTCAATGTTCTGAAAAAATTTAAATTGTTAGTTGTTTGTTGAATTACCAGCCGACTGATGTTTGCTGAAAAACTTCAGTTATGGAAGCTCGCTCCGTGTATATTCGTGCCACGTTAGTGTCATCCGTGTGCCGTTTCTTTCTTCCGATGAAGCAGGGGGCAAGTCTCACGCCACTTCCTGATCTGCAATGCTCAGCACTTCATCAAATGCTTCAACTACAAAATCGAGTTCCTCCTTTGTAATGATCAAAGGCGGGGCAATGATGAAATGGCTTACCCACGTTTGCACGAAGATGCCTTTTTTCATCAGTTCTGCTCCAATCTTGTCGATGAGCAGCGGTTTGCCTGCAAATTTTTCTTCTTTGGTATTGAAGCCGGCTTTAGTCTTTTTGTTTTTAACCAAATCGACAGCTATGAACAATCCGAGACCGCGCACATCGCCGATGGAGTGATGCCGGTCTTTCAGTTCTGTTAAACGGCCCAGCAAATATTCTCCCAATTCACGGGAGCGCTCTATCAGGTTATGGCTTTTAAGCTCATTGATGGCTGCTATTGCCGGTGCGAGCGTGAGCGGATGTGCTTCATAAGTGTGTCCGTGTGCAAAGAAATGGTCGTTGAAGAAATCAGCAATTTTCATGGTTGTTGCCGTGAGACCAAGCGGAACATAAGCCGAAGTGATGCCTTTTGCCGTGCAAAGGATATCCGGCTGCAGATTCCAATGGTCAACGGCGAACCATTTGCCGGTCCTGCCCCAGCCGCTCATAACTTCATCGGCAATGATGAGGACGTTGTGTTCGTCGCACACTTTGCGGAGTTTGGGGAAATATTCCGGCGGAGGTATCAGGATGCCGTTGGTGCCGACGACGGGTTCAAGGATAATGGCAGCAACGTTGCTTTCATTGCGGATCATGTGTTCAAGGTAATCCACGCAGGCAATTCCGCAATCAGGGTATGAATGTTTAAGCGGACAGCGGTAGCAGTTGCATTCGGGTCCAAAGATAACACCATCAATTTTGCCCGAGGGTTCCGCAAACCACCGGCGCGGGTCACCCGTGGCAGAAATTGCCGCTGCAGTTGAGCCATGGTAGGAATTATAACGTGAAATGATCTTGTATTTGCCGGTGTACATGCGGGCAATTTTGATAGCCGCCTCGTTGGCTTCGGTTCCCGATGTGGAAAAATAAAATTTCTCCAGTCCTTTTGGGAGCACTTCAAGGAGCAGTTCGCTCAATACCGCGCGCACTTCGGTTGCAAATCCGGGAGCGGCATATGCCAGGCTCTGTGCCTGATCCTGAATTGCCTTGATGACCGCAGGGTTCTTGTGTCCCAGCGAGACGCACATAAGTTGTGAGGAGAGGTCAAGATATTTTTTGCCGTTGCCGTCAAAAAAATAGCAGCCCTCCGCATCGGCCATATACATGGGTTTCCAGTTTTTCTGGAAGCGCCAGGTGCCATAGGTGTATTTAGTAGTAATATCGACTATTTGTTCGGGTGTCATGATCTTTACCGTTTCTTTAATCAGAGCGGGGACACGCGTCATCTTATTAAGAGGAAGCGCTTGTCCCTGCGGTGTATGCCAATGTTAGTTATTTATCCACGCTGGAGATTGCTCCATAGGTTTCCGGGCGGCGGTCCCGGTAGAACTGCCACACGTTCCGCACTTCCAGTATCTGATCAAGGTCAAGATCGGCAACAACCAGTTCGGACTTGTCGCGGCTTGCTTCGGCAATAATCTTCCCGCGGGGGCTGGCAAAGTAGCTCTGACCGTAAAACTCACCAATGTTCCAGGGTGCTTCGGTTCCAACACGATTGATCGCACCGACGAAATAGCCATTTGCAACCGCATGAGCAGGCTGTTCAAGCTTCCAGAGATATTCAGATAAGCCGGCAACCGTGGCAGACGGGTTGAACACGATTTCAGCGCCATTAAGGCCGAGGCAGCGGGCGCCTTCGGGGAAGTGGCGGTCGTAGCAGATATAAACGCCGATATCAGCATACGCAGTCTTGAAAACAGGGAACCCGAGATTGCCCGGTTTGAAATAGAATTTTTCCCAGAAACCGGGATTGCAATGGGGGATGTGGTGTTTGCGGTATTTGCCCAGATAGGTCCCGTCAGCATCGATGACGGCCGCGGTGTTGTAATAAACGCCGGTTATTTCTTCTTCATAAATGGGAAGAACGATGACCATGCTGTGTTTTTTGGCAACTTCCTGAAAAAGCCTTGTTGTGGGGCCATCAGGGATTTGTTCAACAAGTGAATACCATTTGGTTTGCTGCTCCGCACAGAAATAGGGACCGTAAAAAAGTTCCTGTAAACATAAAATCTGAACGCCTTGTTTTGCGGCGTCTTCAATCATTGCCAGATGTTTTTCAATCATCGACTGCTTGATAGCCGCAATCGGTTGTTCAGATGACATGGAAAGGGTGGCCTGGATAAGTCCGCCTCGTACTATGCGTCCCATAGATGATTCCTTAATATATTGAAATAATTAGTAACGTAATTTTCATAAAATAATTCTTGTACCGTCAAGACTTTTAGGTGCCCTCTGAAAGTCAAAAGAATTGTTTGCTCATTACAAAAGCTGATATCTGCTACAATTAACCCGTCTTCATAAAATTCAGTGGTTGAAGCCCAAAAATTGTTTGTTTCATATTCTCTGTCTTAAAGAGCGTGTTGCACAATTCATCAAGATTGAAACGAGCCAACTTTAAGATAAATTTTCAGTCCAAATTATTGAGATTGCTTCGCCCGATGCGGCCTCGCAATGACTAAGTCTAAGTTGTACAACAGCCTGTCCAAGCCGGCGTTACAGAAGGTTGAATAACACTGCCGTCACGTCTGCGGCTATTCAACCGAACATATCAGAGACAAAGAACAGTTGCCGTTATCATGCTGTTCCAAACAGATTGGTAAGCTCAGCTCATCCAGTTGATCTGTGATTCCGGATTCCACTTGGTTGTTGTCTTCTTTGGCTTTGTCCAGAATTCAATTGAGCTTTTCCCGGTTATATCACCGGTGCCGAATTTAGATTCGTTCCAGCCGCCGAAAGAGAATGGTTCACGCGGAACGGGAACGCCGATGTTAACACCGATCATTCCGGCACTGGCATGTTCCATTACATAACGTGCAGTTCCGCCGCTTTGTGTGAAGACAGCCGCAGCGTTGCCATAGTGCGATTTGTTCTGGATGGCAAGGGCCTCATCGACGGTGTTGGTGCGCATGATGGCGAGTACCGGGCCAAAAACTTCCTCGGTTGCAATCTTCATATCCGGTGTGACGAAATCGATGACAGTAGGGCCAACGTAGAAACCGTTTTCGCTTCCTTCAACAATACAATTTCTGCCATCGACAAGCACCTTGGCACCGGCTTGTTCCGCCTCGGTAATATAACCTTCGATACGTTCTTTTGCTTTTTTTGATATAACAGATCCAAGGTTAGTGCCGGGAATGATTTTCCTTGCTTCTTCACAAAGCTTGGCAATAATGTTGTCAACCGGTCCGACGGCAACCATTGCGGATGCAGCCATGCAGCGTTGCCCCGCGCAACCGGACATGGATGCAGCAACGTTCGACGCTGTCATTGCTTCGTGTGCATCGGGCAGCACTATTAAATGATTTTTTGCACCGCCGAGGGTGACAACACGTTTAAGGTTTGCTGCACTTCTTATATAGACAAGTTTTGCAACGGCTGTTGATCCGACAAAGGTGACTGCATCAATACCGGGATGGTCGCAAATTGCTTCCACTGCTTCCTTAGCACCATGAACCACGTTGAATATGCCATCCGGCAGGCCGGCTTCCTTGAGCAGTTCTGCCAGGCGGTTCGCGCTTAAGGGAACGACTTCAGAGGGTTTAAGGATCATTGCATTGCCAAGAACGAGAGCGTTGGGGATTGTCCAGTTGGGAACCATGTTGGGAAAGTTGAAAGGAGTGATACAGGCTACAACACCGACGGGGAACTTCTCAATGCGACACTCAACACCCCGGCTGACTTCGAGGATTTCGCCGGAAGCAAGTTGCGGCATGGAGCAGGCGAACTCGGTCACTTCAATTGACTTTTCAACCTCTGCCTGTGCCTCTGAAATGGTCTTGCCGTTTTCCAGGTGAACCAGTTCGGAGAGCTCCTGCATATGTTCTTCGAGGAGACGTTTGTAACGGAAGAAAACCTGTACGCGTTCTTTAATTGGCTTTGCAGCCCAGGCTTTTTGCGCTTTTTGAGCTGATTTGACGGCAGCATCGATATCCGCATAGTTGGAAAGATACACTTCAGATATGACCTCGCCCGTAAGCGGGGAGATAACGTCCATCATTTGCCCGGTGCCACTGGAAAGAATATTATCAATGACATTGAGGGCTGCGGAATATTTCATAACGCCGATCCTTTATAAATTAACTTCGAATTTTTAGTAAACACACATTTTTCTAAGGGGGGTTCAAGATAGAAATTAAAGTTATGATTGTCAATAAAAATTTATTCTGAGATTTTGGAAACCGGGGAACATAGGTGCAGGAGCAGGTTTGTGCTAAAATATCTCAATCCCGGCACGGTGTGTATTGACACACAGCGCCGGGAGAGGAAACTGCAATGTAACTCAGTTGATGAGATGACTATTCATCTTTTTTGTTGTACAGGCTGAAAATGGGTGTATCAACGGATAGAGCAACACTGAAGCGTGTGTATGTTTTATCCGATAAATCAGCATTGCCAGACTTGACCGTTCGCAGATTTGGTCCTTTCTGCCAGCCGGCGTTCACCGATATCGGACAACCCGGAATACCAATAGAAAGGAAGGCACCAGGGGATACAATATCTTTCAGCTGAACCGTCGGCATTTCTGAGAGCTGGTCGTTGGCAAATCGGAATGCTGCAATGGCACCCAAATCGATGAATGAACCAAACAATGAAAGCGACCATCCACCAGAGCTTGTACTGAAAGCAACTCCAATTGGGGCAGCGACACCGTATGCATTGAAATTGGTTGTATGATCCTGGCTGCTGATCCATTCATATCCACAAAATATTCCCGTATATGCATTAAGCGAAATATCAAAGCAGGAATGTCTTTTTTGTGCTGAGCTTCCCGGTGGTAACGCAGCGCTTTCGATTGCCTTTTCTGCTTCGTCTGAATTTTGAGCCTGGGCAAGAGCAGCAATGAAAGAGCCATATTTTAACAGGGCATTCCCATTAGTGGTCGCAGTGCCGGAAATGTCGGGATGTTTCTCGTCCGTCTTTGCATCCTTGCTTATTAGCAGATACAATTGGAAAGAATTAACGATTGCCGAACTGTAATTCCGTCGGTTAATATCCATTGCAATGTTACCTCCGGTGTGAAAGGCGGTAAGCGATTTCTTTAACTCAGCAAGTGGTTTGAGATTTGTCAAGGGGAATAGCCGGTCAACACTTACCAGTGAATCCATCAGTGTTAAAACAGAATTGTAGTAATTATAGAAGTCAGTGAACACAAGTTTTCCGGATGACTTTGTTTTCAGCTCTTTTTGATATTTTGTAACAATAGAAACCTGGTTTGCGAAATTTGAAACGTACGTTTTCACGTCGCTAACTTTTTGTACATTCAATGTTCCACCAGCATCTGTAAATGCCTGGTTGAGGAGTGTTTTTAAGCTTCCGTTACTAAATTGAATATTTGCTCCTTGCTGGAAGAGTAATCCCAAATAAAGTTCAGCTGCAGTTGAGCTATGGAGAAGCAATTTGGCTGAGTCCAGGGAAATCCAGTAGTGATCAGTTCCAACTGACCGCATTGATTCAGAGAGCAATTTAAATAATTCAATTATCCCGGAAACGTCTTTCAACTGAGGCGTATTTAGCAATGAAATGTCATAGTTCCTGATGATTTCGCCTGGTTGTTTTTTGTCAATCAGTGATTGTCCAATGTATATTGAGCTTAAACAAAGAGCCTTAACTTTTGGGCGTGCGTCAAAGAAGCTTTGATATTTTTCCTTGTTAATTACTAATGGCAGATGGGTCAGCAAACTGTTTAAATCCATTTCAAAGGATTCCCGCAGTGTATTGAGATATGCCGAGTAGTCATAAATTTGTTCCCCTAGTGCAGAGAGAGTTGTGAATGTTTGCGGGAACAGCGTTTGCATATCCTCATATTTTTTATCATTCAGCAAGGTTTTCAACCTATCAAAAAAAGCAACAGACAATTCTGTTTTCACGCGCACTACAAGGAATTTGGCAAATCCATCTGCCAAGGTAGTGATGTCTGCGCTTCCTAATGCGTTCGATGACAGCATCGCTGTTGCCGAACCTTGATGAAGTTTCAGCGGCAATACTTCAGAACGAAGTAATTTTGTATCCCCAAGGACGCTTTGCTCTAAGAAGTCATCAACATATTTAGCCATAAAGGGATTTTCTTTATATCGATCTTTTAGCTCACCAGTGCTTTCCGGATTAAGTTCAGCATAATATGTCAGAATATTTAGTTTTTCTATGAAATTAGACTCACTGCATAGCGTGAGTGCATCATAATAAGGTATACCAGTTACACCAGTGGATTTAAATTCGGATTCAGAATTATTATCAGGTGAATATGCACGTAGATCATTAGCTGGCGCTGTTTTTGGATTGATGAAATACCGACTTCTGATTACGCTATTTTTTGGATAGAATTGTATCCTAAAGCCGTTTCCCAATTGAAAATTGTCCAATTCCGTAATTATCCCTTTCTGAACAGGAAAAACTTTTGTATTTAGCTTCCCATGTTCAGGTAACTTGATGCTGCGCATCCCTTTATTATTCACGAACGAGATATCATACCCAGCCTGATCCGGTTTATACTTAATCAAAATAATAGCGATAGCATTAAAGTCTCCTTTCTCAACCGGTTTCATGGATATTTTTCCGATGCCGGTAATTACTTTATCCACCTTAGTTATATCAATTATAAGGGTGTCCTGTGCCAGGCTTAGATTGCACGATATTGCCAATAAGAAAAGCAGTAAACTGATTCGAGCCATAGTTGTTCTCCCATTAAAAGTGTTGTAAAAATTCAAAGGTGCAGGAATCATTTCCGGGAGGATGCCTTCATTCCGGAGATCAGTTGCAAGGGTAATTGTTCCCTTTGGGAAAAAGGTGAACACCCTGTGATATATTACCTGTTGTTTGGTTATTGGTTTACTCCAGTAGTTGCCTCGTTCATTATTGGTTTGGGTGTTTTTGCCAGAACTGCACAGGGGAATGGTTTTATCCAGTAAGCTGAATTGGAGTTTTGTTTCGAGGGAAATAGATGATGTTCTAATGATAATTTTTGTAACACACAGTCTTCTTTCAGCTAGAAGCATTTGACTGGTGTGCAGGTCACACCGCGTTAAAATTGTTCTTCAGATAATCAAAACAAACAGCTCATCAGCACTTTTTATGTCTGCTAGTAGCAAAAAAATGCCAGATAGTACATTTGCGCACAATACGCAACGCAAAACCCAGAGTGGTCGGAAAAGCTCAAACTATAGATTCAACGCCGATGATGTGAAACCCCGTATGGCATTATCTGCAATATAAGCTGAAATGCGGGAAATGTCAACTATTTCTCAGCATAGTTGAGGGTGAGTGGGGAAGCGAGCGGTAAAAACCAATAAAAGTATGATCCATTTTTTCATAATTTTTCCCAAAAACTTGTGCAACTTTTTTATCTTTAGGGTCGTCTAATTTTATTTGTTATTCCAGATACTAATTAAAAGGTACATGAAGTGGATATCAGCGCGTTAAATGAAAAAATTAAACAGGAAAGCGCCTTTATTGATCTGATGTTCAGTGAAATTGGCAAGCAGATTGTTGGTCAAAAAAGCATGGTTGAACGCCTTGCGATTGGCCTGCTCTGCAACGGACACGTTCTTCTTGAAGGCGTGCCGGGACTTGCCAAAACACTTGCCATCAAAACGATGGCCCAGAGCATGAAAGCGAAATTCCAAAGGATCCAGTTCACGCCGGATCTTCTGCCTGCCGATTTGGTGGGAACACAAATTTACAATCAAAAAGATGGTGCATTCCATATCAGGAAGGGACCTATCTTCGCCAATTTCATCCTTGCTGATGAAATTAACCGTGCTCCGGCCAAAGTGCAGAGTGCTTTGCTTGAGGCTATGCAGGAGCGTCAGATCACCATTGGTGAACAGACATTCTTTCTGGAAGAGCCATTTCTGGTTCTGGCTACGCAGAACCCCATCGAACAGGAAGGTACCTATCCGCTTCCCGAGGCACAAGTCGATCGTTTCATGCTTAAAGTGAAGATATCCTATCCGAGCCGGGAGGACGAACTGAAGATCATGCGGCAAAACCTGAATCCCACAGGGTCGCAGGCACAGCCGGTAATTTCCTCAGAGGATATTATGAAGGGCAGGGCACTTGTCCGCGAAGTATATGTAGACGAAAAAATTGAACAATATATACTGGATATCGTGCTGGCAACTAGAGAGCCGGAAAAATTTGGTCTGGCAAATCTTAAAAACCTGATAGCCTATGGTGCCTCACCGCGCGCAACCATCAATCTTGGATTGGGTGTCCGGGCGCTGGCATTTATCCGCCGGAGGGGCTATGTAATTCCGGAAGATGTCCGCACGCTAGCATTTGATGTTCTGAGACACCGTATTGCTCCGTCCTACGAGGCCGAAGCTGAAGAAATAACCTCAGAGAACATTATTGAAAGCATCTTAAACACTATTGAGTCTCCCTGATCTGAGCAATGAAGTCAACTGAATTACTGAAAAAAGTCCACCAGCTCGAGATTGCCACGCGCAGTCTTGTAAACCAGATATTCTCCGGTGAATACCATTCGGTATTCAAAGGGAGAGGAATGGAATTTGCCGAAGTCCGGGAATACCAGCTTGGTGATGATATCCGGACAATTGACTGGAACGTCACGGCGCGTTTTGACCATCCGTTCGTTAAAGTATTCGAAGAGGAACGTGAACTGACGCTCATGCTTCTTGTTGATATGAGCGGTTCACAGGAGTTTGGCACCAAGGCTAAGTCCAAAATGGAAATAGCCGCGGAGTTGAGTGCCATACTCGCTTTTTCGGCGCTTAAGAACAACGATAAGGTCGGCTGCATTCTTTTCACGGATAAAATTGAAAAATATATTCCGCCCAGGAAAAAGAAAACGCACGTGCTGCGCATCATTCGTGAAATTCTCAGCTTCACACCCGAGAACAAAGAGACCAATATTAAACAGGCTCTGGAATTCCTGAACTCGGTCAACAAACGCAAGAGCATTGTATTCCTCATCTCGGATTTCCTTGATGACGGATTTGATCAGTTGTTGAAGATCGTTTCCAGGAAGCACGATCTGGTGAGCATTGTGCTTCACGATGAAAAAGAAACGGCGTTTCCCAAAGCAGGGCTGATACGATTCCGTGACCCGGAAACCGGTGCTGAGCGAATGGTCGATGCATCAAATTCGTCATTCCAATATCTTTTCCGTATGCTTGCCCCACGCAGGACCCAGGCGCTCAAAAAAATGTTTGCCGCGGGCAAGGTTGACAGTGTTTGGCTTGCAACAACAGATGAAAAAGATGAGTTTGGCTATCTTCGTCCATTAGTACGATTCTTCAAAACACGGGCACAACGATGGTGAAAAAATTTCTTGTATTCATTTTCATGTTCACGGTTCACCTCTGTTCACAGGATGTGAAAGTTACCGCCGGGATTGACACCGGGAAGTTTGTTATCGGCGATCCGGTAAAGCTCCGTTTCGAGGTTATCCACATTCAGACTGCGCATATCATGTTCCCCGATTTACAGGATACGCTCAAACCGTTCGAGGTGTTGAGTTCTGATTCGGTGAAGACCTTTGCACAGCAGGATGGAAAGGTGAAAGAAGTATATGCGTTTACTATTTCCGCATATGATTCGGTCAATGGTTTTTCAAAGTCATTTGCGATTCCGTATGCAGTCGCGGGTGATACGTCGGTGAGGTACGCGCTTTCCAACGCCATCAGCTTATCGGTCGCCCGCGTTAAGGTGGATACCACGGCGGAGATAAAAGACGTAAAGGACCCAATGGCAGAGAAAAACCAGGGTTCTTTTGTAAGACGGAACTGGTGGTGGCTGCTGATTGTGGTTGTAGTTGTTCTCGCAGCTGTCGGGTTCTTTATATACTGGAAATATTACCGGAAGCCGGGTGAAAAGAAAGCACCAGAAATAATTTTGACCCTTGAACAACTTACTCTTAAGAAACTGAAAGAACTGGAAGAGAAACAGTTGTGGCAGAAGAGCCAAATAAAAGAATATCACAGCGAGATCACTGAGATAATCCGTGAGTTTTTTGAAAAACGCTACGGCTTCAATTCGTTGAAACTGACGACATCGGAAACGCTTAATGAGCTGGAGAAACGAGCATCCAGTCCCGTGGTTGCCGATTTGACGCGTGAATTCCTTTCGCTGGCGGACATGGTGAAGTTTGCCAAGTATATTCCGCCGTTTGAAACCAATGAACGCATGCATGAAGTTGCATACAAAATTGTTGAGCAGTCCAAACAGAGCGCCAATGTTCAGGGGGCACAGCAATGAAACTGTTTAACGTGACGTTTGCACATCCATGGGCTTTTTTGCTTTTACTGGTGATCCCGGCAATGATCTGGCTCTATTTGCGCAGGCAAAAGGGATCCGGATCGGCGATGATCTTTTCGCGATTTGATATTCTTGTTCAATATAAGAAATCGTTCAAGGAGCGGTCGGTACATATTCCTATCGTGCTCCGCTGTCTGGTTGTTGTTTGTTTGACCATAGCACTTGCCAGGCCCCAGTCCTTCACCAGCAATGAAGATATTTATACTGAAGGCATTGACATTGCAATAGCGCTTGACATTTCGGGAAGTATGCTTGCAACCGACTTCAAACCAAATCGCATTGAGGCTGCAAAAAAACTAACCGCCGATTTTATTGATGAAAGAAGAAATGACAGGATAGGTCTGGTTATTTTTTCCAAAGAAGCATTTACCCAGTGTCCATTGACCGTAGACTATAAAGTTCTCAAGAGCCTGCTGGGCGAAGTTAAGAACGGTATGGTTGAAGACGGAACTGCGATTGGAAACGCTTTGGCCAATTCAATTAACAGGCTCAAGGACTCAACAGTCAAAAGCAAAGTGGTGATCTTATTGACTGATGGTGTGAATAATGCCGGAGAGATCGATCCGCTCACTGCCTCAGAGCTTGCCAAAGTTTACGGTGTTCGGGTCTACACGATTGGCATTGGCACCATTGGTTCAGCACCGTATCCGATGCAGACACCCTATGGCATTTCCTATCAGATGATGCCGGTTGAAATTGACGAACCGCTTTTAAAACGGATTGCATCGGAGACCGGCGGAAAGTATTATCGCGCCACTGGTAACGACAAGCTTAGCGAAATTTACAGCGACATCGATGCGCTGGAGAAGTCGAAAATTTCATCAACCAGTTACCGGCACAAGAAGGAATTATTCTATCCCTGGGCCGCGGCCGCGGGATTGCTGCTTCTGGCCGAACTGGTGTTCTCACAATTTTATTTACGAAAATTACCCTGACAATAGTATAACGTATGTTTCGATTTGCACATCCTGCTTATTTGTATCTCCTGTTATTAATACCGCTCCTCGTCGTGGGTGTGGTGCTTGTGGCATTATGGAAAAAGAAAACGCTGCAAAAAATTGCGGACGGTGACAGTTACCGACGCCTGATTGGCGAAAAGAGTTTTGTGAAAGAGTGGGTGAAAGCCGGTCTCGCGATCCTTGCATTCGCCTGCATAGTTCTCGGGTTTGCCAACCCTCAGATAGGTACCCGTATTGAGGACGTGAAACTGAAGGGAATAGATGTTATTGTCTGTCTTGATGTTTCACTGAGTATGAAGGCAGAGGACTTAAAGCCGAATCGTCTTGAATTGGCAAAACGGGAGATAGGAGAACTGATCAAAGATCTGCAAGGTAACCGTGTCGGTCTTGTTGTATTTGCCGGAGCTGCCTATGTGCAGTTCCCCTTGACGTCTGATTATTCCGCAGCCAATCTTTTTCTTTCCGCGGCTGATGTGTCTTCGGTACCCGAACCGGGCACGGCATTGGCTTCGGCACTTGAACTGGCAAACAGGTCATTTGATGCTGATGCTCCGACAAGAAAGGTGATCATTGTTATCACCGACGGCGAGGACCACGAAGGCGACGTAGACAAGAGAATTAACGAAGCAAAGTCGCGAGGTATTGCCATCTATTCAATAGGTATGGCGTCACCAAACGGTGCTCCCATTCCGGTATATGACGGTTCAGGACGCCAAGTGGATTACCGGAAGGATCAGAACGGGAGTATCATTCTCACCAAATTGGATCAGGACATTTTAAAACATATGGCCGACGAGACAAACGGTAAGTTTTATCTTTCCTCTCCGGCCGGTGATGAACTTAAAGCTATCTACAGTGACCTCGAAAAAATTGAGAAGACTGAATTCGGGTCAAAGCAGATAACCGATTATGATGACAAGTATTTTTATTTTTTGATTCCCGCAATACTGCTTTTAATTGCCGAGTTTTTTACTTCGGATAAAATGTCGGTGTGGTTCAGAAAACTGCAAATTTTCCTGAAACTGAGGGAGGAATAAGCTTTATGAGAAAAATAGTTTCACTGGTGTTTCTGCTGAGCGTGTCGCTGCTTCGGGCGCAGTCTTTTCACGATTTGATAAATGATGGTGTTGAGAAGTATAAGGACAAGGAATATTCATCAGCCGAAAAGAAATTCAAAAAAAGTCTTTCTCTCGATTCAACTAAGTTCAGCGGGTCTTTTGATCTAGGTGCTGCACAGTATAAGCAGGGCAATTATAAAGATGCCGCGGCTTCTTTTGAAAAGGCCCTGGAGAGGGCAAAAACAAAGGAAGAAGTTGCCAGCGCCAATCATAACCTGGGTAATGCTTTACTAAAGGCCAATGATTATGAAAAGAGTATTGAGGCCTATAAAAACGCTCTGCGCTCCAATCCAAATGATGCAGACACCAAATATAACCTGTCAGTTGCTCTTGATAAGATGAAGAAGGACCAGAACAAAAACAAGAATAAACAAAACAAAGACGATAAGAATAAAGATAATAAAGACAAGAACAAGCAGGATCAGAACAAGGATAAGAACAAAGACGACAAGAAGCAGGATAAAAAAGACAATAAGCAGGATCAAAAGGATCAGCAAAACAAGGATCAGCAGGATAAACAGAACCAGCCAAAGCCCCAGCCGAAGATGAGCAAGCAGCAGGCTGAACAGTTCCTTAACGCCATTAAAGATAACGAGAAGGATTTGCAGAAGAAGTTACGTAAACGAGCCGCGGTCCGTGTAAAAACTGAGAAGGATTGGTAATATGAGACTTTCAAAATCCATAACAGCGCCAAGTGGAAGGTTCTTTGCAGTTGTATTACTTGTTTTGGGATTAGCTTACGCCCTCAACGTACCACTCTCAGCACAATCATTCACTGCCGAGGTAAATGCGAATCCCGTTGGTATTGGCGAACCGTTCCAGATTTCGTTCACCTTATCCGGAACCAATATTGGCAATTTAAGCGGGTTTCAACCTCCGGCCTTTAAGGATTTTCAGGTTGCGGGCGGGCCTTTCCAGTCGTCATCCTATAATTCCATAAATGGGCAGGTCTCTTCATCGCAGAGCTTCTCTTATAGTCTGATAGCAAGGAATAAGGGAAAGTTTGTTATTGGCAGTGCTTCAATTGTCGTCGGTGGTAAAACTGTTAAAACGCAGCCAATTACCATTGAGGTGGCGCAGACCTCGAGCAGAGGCAATGCAGCAGGTGGACAAGCAACCGGTGGCTCAACTTCATCTACTCAGATTTCCGACAAAGTGTTTATTAAAGCTTTTGCAGATAAAAGCACCGCGTATGTTGGTGAACAGGTAACCGTCACTTATAAACTCTACACGCAGCTACAAATAGCTCAGCCGCAGGTGAGCAAGTTACCCAGTTATCAGGGATTCTGGGCTGAAGAGATAGCAATGCCGCAGATGCTTACCTTGCAGCGTGAGACGCTGAACGGGAAGCCATATAATTCAGTGGTACTCAAGAAAGTGGCCCTGTTCCCGTCACAATCAGGCAATCTGGATGTAACACCTTTCAAGCTGAAACTGAAAGTTGTTGTGGAAAAGAAGCGTAAACAGCAGGGCTTTTTTGATGACTTTTTCGATGATCCGTTTTTCAAGCAACAGGAAATGGTTGAGTTCGAAGCAGTTTCAAACACGGTCAAAGTTCAGTCGCATGCTTTGCCGGATGACCGGAAACCTGTGGACTTTTCAAATGCAGTCGGTTCGTTCAAAATGGACGTTACGGTTGACAAGCAAAAAGTAAAACAGCATGATCCCGTTACGTTGCGTATTTCGCTATCCGGAAATGGAAATATTTCGTTGCTGGATGCGCCGCAAATAAACCTGCCCGCGCAGATGGATAAATTTGATCCGAAAACCACTGTTGATATTAACCGTTCTGGTGTGATCAGCGGAAAGAAGACATTTGATTATCTGTTGGTACCGCGCGCGGAGGGCAAGATTGAGATTCCTGCTCTTCATTTTAGTTATTTCAATCCTTCAAAAAAGACCTATGAGACTGTTTCCTCGCAACCTTATACAATTGAAGTTGAGCACGGGGAAGGGCAATATGCCAACTCGAACCCTTCAGTTTCAAAAGAAGATGTGAAGCTCCTTAACCAGGAGATCCGCTATATAAAAACAAAAGAACCCCGTTTGCAGCCTATAGGAAGCTGGCTAATTCAAAAGCCTTTGGTATGGGGCCTGTTTGCCTTGCCTCTTATTGCCGTTTTGGGAGTTGGCATCGTAAAGCGCCGCGAACAGCAATTGCTGGGTGATATGGCTGGGTTGCGTAACCGGAAAGCCGAGAAACTGGCAAAATCACGTCTAAAAGCGGCAGCTAGGGCATTGAAACTGAACCAGACCAATGAGTTTTATCAGGCTATCTCCACTGCGCTTTTCGGTTATCTGGAAGATAAATTTACCATTCCCAAGTCCGAACTGTCACGCGAGAATATTTTTGAAATTCTGGCGACTCATCAACTCTCAACTGAAAATTTGGACAAGCTGAAACAAGCACTTGAAGAATGCGAATTTGTCCGGTTCGCTCCGGCTACTGATCGTGAGCGAAGAATGCAGCCACTCTATGACCAATCAATAAACCTCATAGTTTCCGTTGAGGCTGAATTGTTGGGAGGGAAAAAATCATGATGAAGAAGACACTGCTGGTTTTAGGGTTTTTAGTATTCACGGGTTTCGGTTTGGCAGCACAAGGCACGTTCAGTGATGCTGTTGCTGCGTATAAAGCCGGAAACTATCAGCTTGCGATAGAGAAGTATGATTCTGTGCTTAAGAGCGGGCAGACAAGTCCGGACATCTATTATAATTTGGGGAACGCGTATTACAAACAGGGAAAGCTTGGTTTTGCTATACTGAACTATGAAAGGGGGATACGCCTTGCTCCCGGAGATGATGATATTGCATTTAATTTGAAACTGGCACGTGCCAAGCTATTGGACCGGATTGACCAGACTCCGCAATTCTTCCTGTACAAGTGGGTGAATTCAATCCTTTCGCTTTTCTCAACAGATGGATGGACGATTGTTGTTTTTGTAGTGCTTGTCACGTTTGCCACGTTTGCCATACTGTTTCTTTTAAGCGGGACCAGTTCACGGAGGAAGCTTTATGCTCTCATTGAATTGCCCGTAATTGTGCTGCTCGTTTTATGCTCAGTTTTGCTCTTCATCCGTTATCAGGCGGACACCCGGAAAGATTTTGGCGTAATCATTACCCAGGTGACCGGAGCAAAAGTGGCGCCCAATCAAACGGAAAAGGATGCGTTCGTTGTTCACGAAGGACTAAAAGTCAAAGTTGAAGAAACGGAAGACCTATGGTATAAGATCCGTCTTGATGACGGGAAAGTTGGCTGGGTGACAAAAAACAGCATCGAATTAATCTGATAAAGTGTTTTATATTATTGTGTGTTACTTATAAATATCAAATGGAAAGGTGGTCTATGAAGAAAGTTCTGGTGGTTTTCGTTGCTTTGGTCTTTGCGGTCAGTCTCTCTAACAGTTCCTTTGCTCAGGATAAAAAAATGGCAGAGAAAAAGGTTGCTCAGACTAAAATCGCTGTTGACAAAAAACCGGTCAACAAAGTATGTGCGGTTTCCAATGAAGAATTGGATAAAAATGCGGTCACGGTGACTTATAAAGACAAAACGTATGCGCTCTGCTGCAAAAAATGTATAGAGAAATTCAATAAGAATCCTGAAAAATACATCAAGAACATTGGCCCTGACGGCAAATGGAAAAAATCAGCGGAATAAAGGAAAACAGTAAATGAAAAATATAATCGTTCTCGTTGTTTCTATTGGTTTATTTGTTGGAACCGGTTTTGCAAAAAATGCCTTGCCGGCATCATCTGCACGCATTACGGTAAATGTTCCCGAGGATGCGAAAAAAGCCGATACCAAAGCTGCCCCTGAAGCAGATAAAGTCGCAAAGGCAGACAAAAAGAAAAAGAGCCATGCATGTTGTGACGCGAAGGCAGCAGCTGCATGCAACAGCAAAAACAAAAAAGAGTGTGACGCAAAAAGCAAAAAAGAATGCGACACCAAAACTGATAAAAAAGCCGAACAGAAATAGGTTTTTGCGGCAAGTTTAAGAGCCCCGAAATTCTTCGGGGCTCTTTTGGTTTTAGGGGGTTACTTCGCAACTTTTTACTAAATTTGTGATGCTGGATTTTCTCTGACCATATTGCAGTGCGGGGATTTCCTCAACTCTGCAATTATTAGTTAATTATTGACCGGAAACTCTCTTAGAACCCTGGTATGGCGAAAAAAAACGGAAACTCTTTAAAATTCTTCAAGTTATTGGGCTTGGAATTGGCTGCCCTGGCTTTTTTGCTGTTTTGCAAATATCATAATCAGGAAATCCCGATCACAAAATTCCGTTGGCAATATACCGGTAACTTTATTAACCTGCTGACTGCATTATTTGTCATTCTCAGTTTGATGATCATTTGGCTAAAGAATCCGTCAATTTTTTTCAAAGTGTACAAGATCTACATGCGCCTGCTGATAGTGGGCACCATAGGTCTGGTTATTGGGAAACTGCTTGTTATGTTTCCAGTTCCGTTCCCGACCATGTACCTTCTTGATCAACCGGCGAAACGGCTTGTTGTTGGCGGCTTATTCAGTCTCTATCAGATAACACAGCTCATCATCATTATCTACTGTTGGCTGGGTATTTTGGATGGCAGCGTTAATCACCTCTTCCGCTCCTTTCTCTATTCCTGCGTAATAACCACAGGCGGCGTGATATTGATTTTTCTTTTCCTTCTTCAATGGAAGCTTCCGGCTGCAGGGAGTGATGAGAACACCTACGAAGTTGGTGTTGTACTTGGAGCGGCCGTATGGTCTCAGAACAGACCCAGCCCCATCCTGATTTCGCGATTGCAAAAGGCTATCGAACTTTATCAAGCAAAGAAAATTGCACGGATAATGGTTACGGGGGGCAATGCACCCGGCGAATTGAGTGAAGCAGAGGTAGCGCATCGCTATTTACGTACCTACGTTCTTTTGGAAACAGATATCCTGAGTGAAGAAAAAACCTCATCCACTACCGACCAGGTGCGGTTTATAAAACAACACCTGATTGAGAAATACGGGAAAGACAAAATCGCGGTAATATCAGACTCCTATCACCAGCCGCGCATCAATGAAATTGCTAAATTTTATGATCTCAAGTTAAAGACGTACGGCGCTGAAATTAAATTAAACCTCCAGCATGGATTCATCTACCGACTCCGGGAGAGTTTTGCATTGCTGACATTCTGGTTATTTGGAATTTAAGTTGTCCCGCAATAACATGGATCATTCAATCAGTTCACACGAATACAAGCAAACCCGGCTGTTGGTATAAACGATTGAAGATTTACGGGTCAAATTGGCGTTTTGGCTTCCTTGCATTGTGGGAATAATACCTTATTTTTGGACTCGAATTTTATTAATGAGTTTATGAACCATTCACCCCAGCAAATTCTTCAGAATTACTTTGGCTATTCCTCATTCCGGGGAACCCAGGAAGCTATTATCAACCGGCTTGTGAACGAGAACGGGCACTGTCTTGTTTTGATGCCCACGGGCGGGGGGAAGTCGTTGTGTTTTCAGGTTCCTGCGCTGATGTTTGAGGGAGGGACTATTGTAATATCGCCACTGATCGCACTGATGCAGGATCAGGTTGATACGCTCAGGAAAAAGAACATCCCTGCAACATTCATTAATTCAACCGTCTCTGCAAAGGATAAACGGGAACGGCTGCAATCCTTCATTGCAGGCAGGAACAAGCTGCTCTATGTTACCCCGGAACGGTTTCGCAATGAAGAGTTCACTTCTGAAATTCAGAAAGCGAAAGTGTCAATGCTTGCAGTTGATGAAGCGCACTGTATATCAGAGTGGGGGCATGATTTCAGACCGGATTACTCAAGGATAGGGGAGTTCAGGGAATTGCTCGGAAACCCCCTTACGATAGCCGTGACAGCCACAGCTACCAAGGAGGTGCAGCTTGATATCATTACGCGTTTGGGCCTCACCAGGAGCGAGGTGAAGCTGTTCCACGAAGGCATTAACAGACCGAACTTGCGTCTGGAAGCAATTGATGTTTTCGATGAGAAAGAAACGTTGAAGGAGATCCTGAGGGTTTTGGATACCTATAAAGGATCGGGCATAATCTATTTCTCTCTCATAAAACGACTCGAATATTATTCCCAGATACTGCGGGATAAGGGATATCGTCACGGTGTTTATCATGGAAAACTGGAAGCCGGACAACGAAAAACAATCCAGCGTAATTTTCTTGCCGGGAAAGAAGGATTAATGCTGGCCACCAACGCGTTTGGTATGGGGATTGACAAAGCTGATATCCGTTTTATCATTCACGCCGAGATTCCATCGAGCGTGGAATCCTATTACCAGGAGATTGGCCGGGCAGGGCGCGACGGGCAGGATTCTGATTGTCTTTTGCTGTATAACAGTGAGGACCTGCATACGCAGATGGACTTCATCAAATGGGCCAATCCCGGAGGCGAGTTTTATTTTGGTATGTACAATCTGCTACAACGGGACATTGTTGCCGTGAACTCGCTGGGGACTGAATATATCATGGAACAGATGAGTTTCAAGAATAAAAGTGATTTCAGGGTGGAAACAGCTTTGGGAATGTTCGACCGGTATGGCGTGACCACCGGCAGTGTGGAGAACAAAAATCTTGAAGTGGTTGCTCCCTTGCCGCATGAGCTTGAGGATGAGGAGCATCTGAAAGCCAAATTGCTGAATGACAATAAAAAGCTTTATTCGGTGGTGAGCTATTTTAACGCCGAAAAATGCCGCCGCACATTTATATCAGATTACTTTGGCTTCCCCGGGGAAAAGCCCTGTGGTAATTGTGATGTTTGTCTGGCAAATGCCGAGTAGTAAAACATATATCTTGTTTTTAAGCTGAAAACGTGATATATAGCAATGAAATAAAGAAGTTTAATTTATTCTGGTTCAAATGACCATATTTCCTGTTGATCAGATAGGCCTGGCCACCCGGATTACGAAAGAAAGTCCGAAGAAGATAGCTCTGTTGAAGGAGAAGGTCACTCCTGCGTCTGCACCCGCAAAAGACACTATTACCATTTCATCTGCGGCGCGAAGTATGCTTGAGAAGATGTCCGGGCAAAACACAACAACGCACTTGGCAGAAAACTTCAGCCCGTATCAATTGGCAGAGTTGAATGAAGCCGGTATCGGCCAATCTCTGAGCGCAACAGCAAAATCAAGCACAAGAACATCCGTTCCGCGGCAAAGAGACTTTGAAGCATATCTTGCCGGTCGTACTTTTCAGGAAGTGTTTGCCGAGGCTATACCGAGCAGTGTACAGGGTAAGCACATCGACTATACATTCTGAGAATTACTGAATTTTTTTCAAACCCCTTTTCGATTCTCCGAACAACCATCTTTTTATAACCACAAAAGTTCAGTTACTAAATACCGAAGCAGTTTTCGTTCCTGTAAAAAATTGATGTACCCCAGGCAACCGGTGCGCAAGGCCCCATGCTGATAAAATCAATTCGCTTGAAACCATTGTTATGCAGGAAATCATAGCCATCGATATAGTCGGTACGGTCACTGTTGTCCCAGATAATGATGCCGTCCTTTTTTAAGCACTGCAGAACATTGTATGAGCAGTTGACACGGTCTCTCCCGTCAATTACCACTATATCGAATACATCCTGATACTTAAGCGGCATTTTGGAATATTCGCCACCACGTACCAGTTCAACCCAATTGAGATCAACATTCTCGGGTGTCTGAGCCTTGATTTTCTGATACCATGCGTATTCATGCTCAACGGAAGTGATATGTGCAATCCGGCTACTCCACCATAAAGTGGATTGCCCGCAGCCAAATTCGAGCACGTTCATATGTGCTTTGACCCTTGGTTCAATGAAGGCGATGCCGCTATAGGTGAACCAGGGGATTGGTGCGCCAGCCTTATTCACAGGAAGCTCGGTGATCATACTCAGAAACCAACCGGACTGACTGAGGAAGTTGTCTTCGTGAATAAGTCTTTGCAGGCTTTTTTGCAACTTATCGTTGGTATCATTCATAGTTATCCTGATCTGTTAATTAGAGTACAATTGTTATATGGTTTTTGAAAGGCTTGGAATACTATTCCTGCTCAATAATTTGATCTGTGAAAAAACAATCCCAGTCGCCATTGAGTGTCCGAAGCCGATGAGGAAGTTTTGACGTGAGTATCTCATGCCGGTAAGGTGACAGCGAAAAAAACATCAGTTCTTCGGTAATTGTTGTTTTATCCATCACACCAAAGGAAAAGCCTGGCAGAAGAGTTCGCAGCATTAGCAGATTCTTTCTGAAAGCATCAATATAGGGAAGGTAAATATTGTCAATAAGAAATCGGTTGGCTTTATAGGCTCTGAACTTCATGGGAATTATGAGTGCTTCACCTGGCGAAGAAAGAGAGTGATAGTGATAGAAGATCACTGGTTTTTCGTCAACTGAAATGCCGTTTTTGGTCAGTTCATAATGATATTGAATATGATTCCAGGGCGCGAGTCCGGCACCAATGTGTTCCAGAACCCGGACACCATTAAACAAGCGTTCCCACTCATCCAGGTATTTTTGATCGCCAAATTTTCCATCCTGTGTTTCAGCATAGCACCATTCAATGCACCGATCACCCCACCAGTCAAGAACCGCATTCCCGTTAAGATCATTTTTGAAAACTAATAGGCCGACATTATATTTCCCGTTGCGTTCAAGATATTGCAGTTCCTGGCTGAAACGGTGACCATGTATAAGCACCGAGTTTCCATCAAATTCGTCGTAAATGGGCTGTGGATCAGAAAAGAAATAACAATCTGAATCTATATAAGTGATCTGATCGATTTCCTGATTATTGCGGAATATTTTTTTTATGATTTGAGGCGTGAGCGTCCAGTAATATTCAACAATGCTTCGGTTAAGTTTTGCTGCCAGCAGTTTTTCGTGGCCAAATTCCAACTCGTGGAGAGCAAAAAGCTGAACGTTAGGCAATTGCAGTTTGGTCAGCAAAGCGCGAGATATCTCATCAAGACACACCGCAATAATGGTATAAGGCTGTGATTCATGCATCTCAAGAGAATTGAAGAGGTTCAATGCCTTGATGAGATAATTACGGTCAAAGTAGGTGCAGTAATATCTCATCATATCCCTTTCGGTTTCAGTTTCCGGCAAAGATGGGAAACATTATAAATATCATCGGCGGGGCTTGCATAATAAACACACTTTTCGATAATCTCCAGGCCGTTTTTACGGAATTCATTTTCAATTTCATCCTCGTTGAAAATGAGTTCGACGGTTTCCACTTCATATGCAAATTTACGCTGAAAGGTGGTTGTGCGGTTTCTGCATGTAGTTGTGCGGTGGAATAATACGTAATCTGAAGCCAGTCTGACGGATTCCTTAATGTGGTCAGCAAAGTTTGGAACGTGAATAAGCAATCCTGAGGAGAGCACGATATCGAATGCTTCATCCGGTAAGGGAATGGCAGCCCCATCAGCCGCAAGGAATTTCGCAGAGGGGTAGTATTCTTTTGCCATTTCAATTAATGCTTCCGAGTAGTCAACTCCTGTATACTCGATATTTTTGGAGAGCAGGTAGCTGAGTATCTCGTAATAATAGCCACTTGCACAACCGGTTTCAAGAATTTTTGTACCGTTCATAACCAGGGGTTTTAGCATATCGACCACTACCTGAAACACCGGGAGTGTGCCTCCTTTTAATACAGTGTTTAATTCCTTTTGCACCAGGATGCGCTGCTTAATGGGGATGGAGCTGTCTTTCCATCCGGAAAGCATATTTGAACTGATCTCGCTTTGTTTAATATCGGTGTAACCCGTTGAAATTTTACCGGGTTCCAACTGATAACCCTGTGAAGCAAATTCCTGGTACCTGAGATGTCGTTCGAGGATTTCAGCAGTGTTTTTCATTCGTTTGGAATAGGAATGATCTTTCAGTGTACGGTGTTGCCCTGCAAGTGCAATTTGTGTTGCTTCGTCAGGGTGCTGCAAGTAATACTGAATGAGTGCCGCGGCTTCTTCCGGGGAACGATAGGCTACAACTTCCTTCCCGATCTCAAACAGATCGGACAGGTTGTCTTTGTAATCGGTTACCAGCAATGTTCCACATCCGGTAGCCTCAAAAAGTCTCATGTTATTGGCATAGTTTTCCTGAACGGTCACGTGCCGGTTAAACGTGATTCTCGACTGTGCAAGCTTTCTGAACATTTCAATTCCCCAAACCTCACCATGATGTTTTTGCATTATTGCACAGCCTGGAGGCAAGGGCACATTGACGTATCCAAAAAATTCCATGGGTGTGGATTGTGCAAGGTATTCGAGCGACTCCAATGCGCTCGCGTGCAATGCGCCAATGCCGCCAACAAAGGTCACCGGATATGTTTTGGGCTCGTTTTTAATTTCTTTGAGCACCCGACTTTCGAATGCAAGCGGTTGATAATAGGTTGTCCAGCCCTGTTCGCGGAAACGTTTTACAAAATGCGGAAAAGAGGTAAAAATAACATCATAGAGAGGAAAATTTGCATAGTTGCCATAATGCGTGGCTATCTGTCCTGCGATGATTCGTACATAGGGACGGATGGCTCCCAGCATTGTTTCATCAAACATCACCATATCCTGAATATAAACAATTTCAGGTTGGAGCTGTTTTATCTGATCGGTGATGAGCTGCTTGATTTGCTCTTCCTGTGGGACGGGCAGCCCGTTTTCCCTTGCCCATTGTTGCTGCAGAGGTGCACAGTTCACAATGAGGTCTTCTGCTTCCCAGCCGGCGGCAACCATACCTTTGGAGTAATAATCCGAATCACCAAAAAACTTGGATTGCAAGACTTGTTTCTGTTCATCGTACGGCATCTTCGCCAAAACGGGGTTTTGCGAGTATAACGAGTCCAGAAATTTTTTGTAAAACGTGTTGATAAAGACTATCGAATGTTTTCCAGAGCGCTCAGTCATTTTGGGAGTGCTCACAGGAACTGAAGCGGTGGATTTGGATTTCTCCAGCCGGTGCACTTCACAGTTGAAAGAACCGTTCCATATGAACATCGTGTTAAAATGGTCGGCTTTCAGATAGAGCAGAGAGGTTAGCGATTTTTCTCTTGGAGACTGCGGATCGATGTGCATCTTCATGAGGGTGTTATTGTTTAATCCGTCCAGAGTATGCGCATCGTATTCGAAGAAGTGCAGCGTGTTGTTGAATTTTACAAGATACCATCGATGGTTACTGATCTTCCCCGTGTTGAGGAAAATATCCTTACCAAGTGTAGGAGTCTCGATATAGCCGCGTTTGCCGATTCGCTGAATTTCAGCGCATGCCCGTTCAGGGGAATCGACATGCTCAAGCACGTGGGAGGTATACACAAAATCGAATTCTTTATCCCCGAACGGTGTCTTTTCAATACTGCAGGTATAGACTGGTTTACCGTCCACTTCCTTGAAGGGGATGCCGGCCCGGCCAAGATGTCCTGCCCCGAGATCGAGATCGGCCAAATGAGTTGCCAGAGGGAAGGGGATATGTCCGCTTCCAATGTCGATTACCTTATTCGACTTCGCAATATTGAAGTCCACGAGGCGCTGCTGGTATAGAAAATAACGTGATTCCTTTTCAGGAAGTTCCTGATACATGTCGTAGAGCCGGACCAGAATTAGCTCGGATTGTTTTTGATGAGTATCCGCCAATTGCTCCATGAAGTCAAATGACTCAAGGTAGTTTCCCTTTGCGAATAGCTCAGCGGCGCGCTTCAAATCATTCTGCAAATCCGTCAGGTCGAAGTGCGCTTTTTTGCGCCATGTGATGTCATGGTTTTCGGACGAATCAGCACTTGGTTCTGCAGAATAATAGCCATTTGCCCGATCCCGGGCATGATCACCCACCGGAAACACGGGTAGTTCTCCGGTTTGCCCTATAGGTTTGTGCTTTTTGGCTTTTATTTGCAGGTATGCATCAAAAGCATTATTCATAGTTTCTCTGGTAATAAATATACCAGTAGATAAAGCAATTTGTGTGCCGGATGGTGGGGAATTGTGAGGAGTGAACCCCTCCCAGCCTCCCCTTTCGGCAAGGGGAGGGCCAGGAAGCAGGTGTAATTATTTGCCTTCTTCAAGACAGAAAAGCGGTTTACCGGCTATTTCTGCTTTTTCAAACCCCATTTTCTGCAAATAGGAGTCGTGTTTGGCATTGCCGGGATCGCTATAGAGTTTCCGGACTTTTTTCTTGTTAAAAATTGTTTTGTAGACATATTTCCCGATTTTCAGGTCGCGATAGCCGGGGATGACAAAGTCGAGCTCAATATGGAGGCTTTCCGCATCCAACTTTTCTGCAATGATCAAACCGGCAGGAATTGAATTCCGGAGAATGAAGAAAGTTGTTGTCTTCTCATTTGGTGTATAATCGAATGCCGGCATATATTTTTTGATCTCATCCATGTGGAAATCCAGGAAATATTTAAGATATTCTGAATCGTGCATCACTTCGAGTATTCTGAAAAATTCCTCGGATTTAAATATGTCATATAGGTAATAAATGTCAACGAGGGCGATATAACCGTTAACAATGGCTACCGGGTAAGCGTGCACGATGAATCCATACGCTGAAAACAGTGCGGCGCCAATTAAGTTTATTATGCGAAGTTTTACTATACCGCTCATCATGAGGGAGATGGCGAGCAAAACTGAGGCTACATAGCCTATGATCTCTACGAGTGAAATAAGGACCTCCTAAATAGTTATGAAATTAAGGGTTGCAAAATACGAAAAATGAGAGCAAAAAAGAAGAAACAGACCCGCGATTACTCCGGGTCTGAGTTCAAATGGCAAGGCTGAAGCCCTTTTAAATATTGATCACAGTTGCGTGGTAAACGGAAGCATGAACGTTTTTGATATTCTCGTCGGTGAGATATTCATCGAAAGTCATACGTTTATCGATGATCCCGGATGGGATAATCTCTATGATCCTGTTCGCGATCGTCTGAATGAACTGGTGATCGTGTGAGGAGAACAGCACCGTTCCCTTGAAATCTATGAGCCCGTTGTTAAGTGCCGAAATTGCCTCCAGATCGAGGTGATTGGTCGGTTCATCGAGCAGAAGCACATTCGCACCGGTGCACATCATCCGGGCCAGCATACAGCGCACACGTTCACCGCCTGAGAGAACATTGGCTTTCTTGAGAGATTCTTCACCGCTAAAGAGCATTCGTCCAAGGAATCCGCGAATATAGGTTTCTTCTTTTTCCTTTGAATACTGGCGAAGCCAATCAATCAAATTCAGGTCGACATCAAAATAGTGTGCATTGTCTTTGGGGAAATAGGCCTGGGACGTAGTGATACCCCATTCAAAGGAACCTTCATCGGGCTTTTCCTCTTCCATGAGTATATTGAAAATTGTCGATTTTGCCTGGTCGTTGGGGCCCACAAAAGCGATTTTATCGCCACGCTCAACTTTGATGGAAATGTTGTTAATGAGCAGTTCATCGCCTCGGGATTTTGAGAGATTCTTCATCTCGCAGAGATTGTTTCCTGCTTCGCGGTCCGGCTTGAAGGCAATATAGGGCATCTTTCTCGAAGAAGGTTTAATGTCTTCCAGAGTCAGGTTTTCCAGTTGTTTTTTGCGTGAGGTAGCCTGCTTTGATTTGGATGCGTTTGCACTGAACCGGGAAATGAATTCCTGCAATTCAGCACGTTTCGCTTCAATTTTCTTGTTAGCATCTTTTGCCTGTTTCAAGGCAAGCTGACTGCTTTCGAGCCAGAAATCATAGTTGCCTGTGTACATCTGAATTTTACCGTAATCGATATCGGCAATGTGGGTACAGACCTGATTCAGAAAGTGCCTGTCGTGGGAAATGACGATAACCGTATTTTTAAACTTGTCCAGAAATTCTTCAAGCCAGCCAATTGAAATGATGTCAAGGTGGTTCGTAGGTTCATCGAGCAGGAGAATATCAGGGTTACCAAAGAGTGCCTGCGCGAGCAGGACCTTCACTTTTTCGTTTCCTGATAGCTCGCTCATGAGCTTGTAATGGTTCTCATCGGCAATACCCAGACCGCTCAGCAGCGATGCTGCTTCGGATTCGGCTTCCCAACCATTCAGCTCGGCGAATTCGGATTCCAGTTCGGATATCCGTAAGCCGTCTGCATCTGAGAATTCGGATTTGGCATATAAGGCATCTTTTTCTTCCATAATGGAATAAAGCCTTTTATGTCCTACCATAACGGTGCGAATGACCTCAAATTCGTCGAATTCGAACTGATTTTGCTTCAGAGTGGCCAGACGGTCACCCGGTGTGATGGCAACTTCTCCGGAGGATGGCTCGATATCGCCGGAGAGAATTTTGATAAAAGTTGATTTTCCGGAACCGTTAGCCCCGATTATGCCGTAACAATTTCCCGGAGTGAATTTAAGATTGACTTCTTCAAATAATGTACGTTTCCCAAACCTGAGAGTAATATTGCTTGTGCTTATCATTTCTGCTTATTGTAATTGAAAAAAAGGTGGAATGCAAAAATACGAAAACCGGAGGGACTTATTGCTATCTTAATTTGTGACCCGAATTTTGGGAAGCGAATCTGTTAAAGGAAGCGCAGGGTGAACACTAATGGTACGGCGAGCAGAATACCAGGCGTTACCAAAAGGGAAACCGGAGGACGAGCCGGTAATGGGATGCCGAGCGATAGTGCGTGTGGAAGGGAGCCGGCTTTTTATGCAGGCGCGGAAATTTGGGTGCCGAAAGATTTTTTAAATATGGATCTCCCGATATATTTTATTCTGAAACGTGTATTTTTTTTTGTGAATTTACCTGAAAAATCATATATTTGAAGTCTATGATTTTATAAGATATCCGATGCAATTGGACTTCATATAAAAATGATGGGCGCGTAGCTCAGTGGTAGAGCAATACCCTTTTAAGGTAAAGGTCGGTGGTTCGAGCCCACCCGCGCTCACGAAGAAAAGCTTAATTTCGCAAGATTTTAAGCTTTTTTTGTTTTAAACCAGTGTGTTTACTACCCTACCATTTCACTATCCCATATCAGAAGATCATCCTAAACAGTTTTACCTGAGAAATCATCGCATTGCACTATCCCATTGATATATGCATTCATCAGTATCCATGGGTCCGCGAAGAAAGACATTAAAACAAAGTTATTACAGCAACAGGGGTGTTTTGCATTTTCAGATTTTAAACGCTAATTTCGCGGAAATAAAGCAGTCCTGCCTATTCAGAACTTATAAAAGAAACAGTATGGCTAAAATAATTGCGGTTTCTGTTCCCAAAGGAGGAGTTGGAAAAACAACTACGGTGGTTAATCTCGCGGCGAGTCTTGCCGTGGCTGAAAAGAAGACTATCATCATAGATTTTGATGCTTCAGGGTCTTGTTCAATTGCATTGGGTTTCGGCCCGGAAAAAATAAGCGGTGATATATTTCAGATAATTGCGTATACCAAAGCGATTGAAAAATGTATACATCAGACCGAAGTACCTTTTCTGGATTTTATTCCTGCCTGTGTGCCTTCCTACGAAATGGAACAAAGATTTGATAAGCTTGCCACAAATATTATGTTTATAGTCAATACTGTCAGGTCTATTGAAATGTACTACGATTATATCATTATTGATTGCCCTCCCTCAATTCGTGGTATGAGCATCAATGCCCTCGCTGTCGCAGACTCAGTCCTGATCCCGGTACGTGCAGAAACGTTCTCACTCAGTGCATTGAAGAAAATGATTCAGCATATTGAATACGTAAAAAAGGTATATAATCCGAAATTAAAAATCGAGGGAATATTCTTTACTATGTATGAGGCTAAAACAAAGATATCTGTAAAAGCTATGCTGGAACTGGAAACCAATTATAAACAGTATCTTCTTCAAACCCACATTCCCAAAAACGTGGCAATAACCGAAGCAACGTTTCATGGTATCCCGGCTGTATTGTACAATGCGGTATCCAAAGGATCGCATGCATATTTGAGTCTTGCTGCGGAAGTTTTAAAAAACAAGTGAGGTCACGGCTTAATGAAGGGGCACGAGTTTATCATGATCCCAACCTTTCCACCCGTCCGGAAACATTTTCGGAGAACTAATGCGTATCTTTAAATGGAATGCGGGGTTGCCTGTTCGCGTAAATTCACAATGGGCATAAGGGTCAGGCGCTTGCTTGGATAACGAAGCATGTTCAATGAGGAAATTTACAAATGGCCCTATGGCAAAAGTCAGCGGCTGTATTATTAAGCCTTATTTCCGTATAATTCTTCCTCAACCAGTTCACAGATGATGTGCGCTGAAGTTATATGTCCTTCCTGAATGCGCTGTGTGTTAGCAGAAGGAATGACTACTGCGATATCAACCAAATCTTTTATTTTGCCGCCTGAACCGCCAAGGAAGGCAATGACAGAAATTCTTTTCTGTTTCGCCATTTCAATCGCTTTCAAAACATTTGGAGAATTTCCACTGGTGGAAATGGCCAGAAGAACATCACCGGCATTGCCCAACCCTTCAACGTTTCTGGCGAATATATTCTCAAAACCTATATCATTGCCGCCTGCTGTCAGGTTCGAAGTATCGGTAGTAAGTGCAATAGCAGGAAGAGCAGGGCGCTGAATATGGTGGCTTAGGCGAACCATGAACTCGGTTGCAATATGCTGACAGTCGGCAGCGCTGCCGCCATTGCCGCAGAGGAGCAGTTTGTTGCCGTTTTTGTATGCAGCAACGAGCAAATCAACTGCCCGGAGTATGCTCTCACGGCAGGTTTCTTTCATTTTCAGTTTTGTTTCAGCGCTTTCATCCAGAGAAGAAAGCAAAAAATCTGTTTTATTCATTTTGGTTATCCAAATTCCTGAGGGATTATTCTGCTTTATTGGCTTTATGGTGAACGGCGGCTGCAAACTCGTGCATAGCAGCCCAGTTTTGGGAAGATTCAAAGTGGTTTCCGGTGACTACAATTTTAGCCCCTGCTGCAACCATTTTTGCGGCGGTTTCAGGTGTTCTGATGCCTCCTCCTACAATAACCGGTATTGTGCAGGTTTTGGATACCATTTCAACCATCTCAAAAGGGACGTGATTGTTTGCACCAGAGCCTGCCTCAAGATACACAAATTTCATACCCAGATATTGGGCCGCAAGGGCAGTGGCCATTGCAATCTCGGGTTTATTTCTGGGAATAGGAAGGCTTCCACTAATATATTCGGCGGTTGTCTTGGCTGATGATTCTATAAGCATATACCCGGTAGAAATCGGCTCAATCTGCATTTGGCGAATCATCGGAGCGGCAATTACCTGTTTTCCAATCAAATGTTCGGCATTCCTGCCGCTGATGAGGGAGATATACAGCAGTGCATCAGCCAGTTTGGAAAGCTGATTGACGCTTCCAGGAAATAGAATAGTGGGAATATCAGAATAGCTTTTAACTATTTTGAGAGTCTCATCAAGGTTCCCGTTAATAAGCAAACTGCCGCCTACGAGCAAGGCGTCAACCTTTGCTTCGGTGCAGTGTTTCAGGAATTCTTCTGCGTTTTCCGGCGAAAATTTATCAGGGTCAATCAGAACCAGATAAGCAGCGCCAAGATCCTTGATTTTATCTAACAGGTAATTATAAACTATCATATGCTCTTAACAATAAACTTTAAATATATTTAATTTATACAGTAAAAAAAAGTAGGATTACTGATAGGACTATATTAATTCTTCAGGCAGGATAATTCCCAAATGTACTTTTTGTCGCTGTTTTTTTGCCAACCGTATCTAAACCCACTGAATCTTTAAACTGACCTAAACGCTATAACTGACTTATACACTAAAGCTGTATGGTAAAAGTGAATTGAATGTGCGCATCAGTGAAATGGTGTATGGCGGTTACGGAATTGCCTTTAAATACTTTGTCTTGAGCTGATTCAAATCCTTAATGGATAGATCGAACAGATCCTGAACCTCACGGGCTATATAGGAAAGCTTTTCCGAATATCCATTTTTGCATTCCGATTCAAGCGTTTGTGTCAGATCGGCAATTGGTATAACACCCAAGGTTAAACTGCTTCCTTTAAGCTTATGTGCAAGGAAAGCGATTTGTTTACTGTTGTTCTCATTGACTGCTGTTTTCAACTGATCCAGCATTTTGGGCGTTTCCCGCATGTACATATCAATAAGTTCGATGAAAAAGATAATATCGTCTTCGGACTGCAGATCGCGCAAGAATGAGATCTTTGACTCATCAAGTATTTTGTAATCGTGTTTTTTCTTCTGAAGCTGCTCAATTATGTTACCTTTTTGAGATGCGATTTTGGTACCCCACCGCTCGATAACTGCCTGGAAATCTTCAATGCGAACGGGTTTTGGAACATAATCATCCATGCCAACAGCAATGCAATCCTCGCGATCGCCTTGCATGGCATTTGCAGTCATAGCAATAATTACCGGGCGGTCTTCAGGCTCATAGAACTGGTGCAGGAGACGTGTTGCCTCCAAACCATCCATTTCGGGCATGTGAACATCCATGAAAACCACATCATAGGGAATAACCTTCATAGCATCGAGCGTTTCTATGCCATTGGCAGCAACGTCAGCCCGATATCCCAACCGCTCAAGCATGCGAATGGCAACCCGCTGGTTGATTGCATTATCCTCGGCTACCAGTATGCGCAATGGCAGTCTTTCGCCAAGTGATGAGTCGAGAGTCGGGTGACGTTCCGGGCGTTGGAATTGAACCGGCGTTGTGGAAAGTACTGAAACAATACTCTCGAACAGTTGAGAGTGTTTAATCGGCTTATTAAGAAACTTTTTAATATTTAATTCTGCCAGTACAGCCGGATCTTCTTTTCTGCCAAGTGAGGTGAGGATGATAATAGGGAACTGTTTAACCGATTCCATTGCGCGGATTTTTCTTGTAAGCGACATACCATCCATTTCAGGCATCTGATAATCAAGGATGGCCAGATCGAATACCGGAGAGTCAGGTTTGGCAAGTTCATCAAGTGCTTCCATAGGCAATCCGTAGAGAGTGGGTTTCATACTCCAGCTTTCAACTTCAAGTTGCAGTATCTTTCTGTTGGTAGGATTGTCATCCACAATAAGAACGTTCTTGTCATGCAAATCAGGCAAAATATTGGTCGTGCTGACCTGGGCAGCCATAGGTGATGACTCAGCCTGCAGCGTAAAGGAAAACGTTGAACCTTTCCCCAGTTGGCTATTGACCCACATTTTACCACCCATAAGTTCAGCCAGTCTTTTGCTTATCACCAAACCCAGACCGGTTCCACCATAAATTCTGGTGGTGGAAGAATCTACCTGGCTAAATGGTTGGAAAAGTTTTGTAACTTTTTCGTCAGAAATACCGATACCGGAATCACGGACCGAGAATTCCAATTCATAGCACTTGCCATTCAGTTGCTTTGCATTAACTGCTACAAACACTTCACCATTTGACGTAAATTTAATGGCGTTCCCAATTAAATTTGTAAGGATCTGTCTCAGCCTTGTAATATCGCCAACAACCCAGGGAGGAGTGTTGTCTTTGATGAGGTACAAGAGGTCAATGCCTTTTTCGGCAGCTTTGGAACCAAGCAGGTCAAGCGTATCCTCAATGCACTCCCTGATTTCAAAGGGTTGTTTTTCCAACTCCATTTTGTCGGACTCGATCTTCGAAAAATCGAGAATATCATTAATAATGACGAGGAGTTGCTCGCCACTTATGCGGATTGTCTCGGCAAACTCCCTTTGTTCGGCGTCAAGGTTTGAATCCATCAGGAGCCCGGTCATACCTATAACCCCGTTCATTGGGGTTCTAATTTCATGACTCATTAAGGCCAGGAATTCGCTCTTGGCTTTGGTGGCCGCTTCAGCCTGAACCAATGCCTGGTCAAGTTCGATGTTTTTGCGCTTGAGTTCAGAACTTGCATTGTTTCTTTGGATTAAACCGCCAATGCTTGCTGCAATTGCAGCAATAACCGATTTGTCATTATCCGACCAAATTCTCAGCGATTTACAGGCATCAAATCCGATAAACCCCCAAAAACTATTATCAATAAACAGGGGCGCCAGTAAAATGGATTTAATACTGCGATCAATAAATACGCTTTGCTGAGATTCGGGCATGTCACTCAGGTTGAAGCTGACTATTTCACCGTTTTTGAGCCGGTCATACAGTTTAATGCTGGCAAACCGTGTATAGGAAATAATCTCAGTTTGGAAGTGATCAATTTGTGCCAGTTCACTTTGCGCAGCCCATTCATAAAGTTCATAGAGGTCCGGTAGTCGTTTATCCGGATTTTCTGCGTTGCAAAAAATATAAACGCGGTCAATATCAGCAGCAGTTCCCAGGATTTTGAGTGCGGAATTGACAGCGTCTTCAAAATTATCTGTTGCGAGAAGAGCAAGGGAGGCTTCAGAAACCCCCTGGAGGAGTTGATCCTTGCGTTTTATTTCATTGTCCTGGAGTTTACGCGCGGTGATATCACGTAATATGGAGAGAAGCAGTTTCTTGTTCTCAATGGTCTTAAGCATTGATGTAGTAATTTCAAAATGCTTGCATTTTTCATTCCAAATTTCAAGCGCTTCTTCATAAAACGGAGGGAACAAATCGAGGCGAAAGCGTTCAAAGAACCGTAAAAGGAGACCTTTGCGGTTCTCTTTTTTATATACACTGGTATAGAGTTTCCCCTCAATTGCCTCCCGGTTCAACTCTACCAAATTGGCATAAGCCTGGTTGCACATGGTCACAATGCCATGTTCATTGACAATTCTCATTCCATCATTTGACCGCTCCCAAACTTCCCTGAAGAGAAATTCCGCGGCCCGTAATGATTCTTCGGTAACCTTTCTGTCACGAATATCCCGGATGGTGCCCTGGCCAATATACCGGTTGTTTTTCTGGATGAGTTTCCCGTTGATTTCACAGGGTATAAGGTTACCGTTCTTATGGATGAGATTTGCCTGGAAATCCGCAAGCTTTTTTTCTCTGAAAAATTGAGAGAGGGCAAGAAAAAATTTGTGTACTTCCGCTTTATTGACAACACTGGTGAAGGGTTGACCGATTAATTCCGAGGGACTATAACCCAATGTTTCTTCAATGGAGGGACTGACATAAAACAGTTTTCCGGTAGGAGAGATCTGAAATATTATATCCAGAGATGATTCGACCAGTCCCTGATAGTCATCATAATTGAGGCTGTGGATGATCTCTGTAATTTTTGCTGAAGAAGCTTTCAGGTATTTTTCAAGGTTATTTCCGAACTCAAGTGGAGCAGCTTCGGGAAAGAATTGGGCACGGATGGTTTCCAGGAGAAGCCCTGTCTCGCTTTTGGAGAGGGTCAAATATTCCTGGAAGGATAGCTTTGCAGCTGCTTCCGCAAAATCGTGTAGAAATTGAAGTCTGTCGCTATGTTGTTGCAAGACTACAATTTCCTGTGACCGATTTACGGCTGACCGAAATGTGTCAACCAGGAGTGGTACTTCGGCCGGTCTTAATTTCCCCGGAAATTCACGATTAAGAAAATCCATTATGCCTGCTAATTATAAAATATGCAAAACTATTAATACTGAAATTTAAGTAATTTCAGGATTAAAACGTATAGAATTTGATGAAGTGCTCTTTCCCGGTGCACCGGCAAATTGGATAGCACCAACGCACAGCACTCACTAACCAACTTTTTTTAAAACTCAACCCGGTAACGGAGACCCAGTTCATTTATCATTTCGTTTTGATAATTGGTCTCTGTAACGGACTGTCTTCGTTCAAGGCGAATTGAAAAACTTTCCGAGAGGGGGTATTCTATCCGCACATTAGCTGCAGAGAGATCCTGCAGAAAATTGGTTGAGCCGCCAAATGTGTAGCGGAAATCTTTAAACCGTCCGCTCAGATTGAACACGGTACCGGTTCCATTATTCCGGAGGTCGATACTTCTGACATAGTCGCCAAGGTATGAATTGAGAACACCGGCCAGCACCGAGCCGGCGAGGGAAGTGGCCGTTCCTGTTATAGGATCAATCTGTGTTGCCGCCTTGCTCTTTTCCTGTGCTGAAAGGTCACGTGTGAATTTACCGGTTAGGATAAACCAAACAGCATCTGCCTTGTCCAATTCAGGGGAAGAAATCTCTTTTTCAATGTTGCTGCTCCCCACATATATGGCAATATTATTTGTGTTCTGTGAAAAGTTTTTTGCAAGGTCATGCAACGGACCAGTGAGCCGCACCTTGACTGCAACTTCATCCTCTTTTCCACCTGTTGCACTGTTCGTGTCGGATTTTTGATAATATGCTTTATACATACCCACAATATCCAGATTGGGGTTTGTGAGGTCACTCTCAAAACGGACGGAACCGGTTGCCGTAAATGTTTTAAAAAATTCAAGCGTTGAACCATCAAGCACTTTCAACTCGCCCTGGAAGTTTTGTATTCCATCTTTTCGTTCAAAAATAACATCACCTTTGAGAACAGCATTTAATTTCAGATTGGTCTCAGGAGAAAGCAGGAACACAAAATTAGCTTCTTTCTGGATTTTCACCTTTATCTCATAATCAAAGCTTGAAGTGCTGCCTTTAATCTCGGTGTTAAGTTTTTTCTCGGCAGCCAAAGCGTTCAGGCGTTGAATTTCCTGTTCGTAGCGGGAGAGGGTGACATTCTTTGCCTGCGCGCGATAGATGAAATTATCTCCCGACGAGGAATATGATGATTGTGTTGACGGGAAAATGACGTTAGATTCCTTTATAATCAATGGCACATACAGGAATGTTCGGTCTTTTGTAACATTGATGGTCAACTCACCATCGATCCCTACAAATAAATTACCGTAAATGGAGCTGTTTGATGTTTTTGAATCTTCCGAGAGAACGGTTAAGTCACCCTGCAAAATAGCACTTATGTTCAATCCCTGGTCACTGGTTGTCTCTATGGTCCCGTGACCGGATAACCTTCCTTTATTTTTTACTTTACTTGCATTTTGGACAACAAAACTGTCTATTGCTATTACCTCATTTTTTAGCGTTACATGCATGCCCGAAGAATAGTCCAGATTATTCTGGATGACATGAAAAGTAACATCGGTTGCCCGCAAAAAACCGTTAGGGCGAATATTGTTTAAGGTTCCCCCGATATCAACATTCGCATTGATCAGGCCACTAAGACGGTTGATTCCCGAGGCAAAGCTGGCCAGTGAAGCAATGTTGAACTCGGTTGCCTGAAAATGCAAATCGACCGGCTCAGTGTTGGATATCCGTTCTTTGACATCGGAAAAACCCAGGTTAATTGGAAGGGAACCGGTGAGATAAAACCGTTCTTTTCTTTCTTTGCCTGAATAATCAACAAATCTCACATCTGTTGAAAGCTTTTGATCCTTATATGCGAAATTGCCTTTAAGTGAGCCAAAATTTGTTGAACGGTATGATACACTATCAACATCTAATGCCATGGTCATTAGTGGTGCTTTCTGGGTCCCTTTAATGTTAAGCTTCAGATTGATCTTGTTATTGATCACTTCATTCGGAGATATCCCAAGCAGATTATAACTGATGTCATACCCGGCAAAATTCACCAATTCAAGAGCAAGGTCGTTCTCCCGATCGAACGAAAGCCGGCCATCAGCTTTGAAGAGCGAATTCCCGCGTGTAAGTTCAAAATCATGAATCAGGATGTCGTTGTTCCGATATGAAACCATGAAGCTCTTCGTGTTTTTCATTTCAAACTGGTTATACCTGACCATAAGTGTATCACATTTCAGATACAGCGAATCATAGAGCAAATTCATCGAAGCAGAAAATCCGGTTTTTATATTATCGCGGATCCCGGTGGACCCCGAGAGTGCGGCTACACCATTGTTCAGTTTTAGCCTGAAAACCACGTCACTCAGCGTCTGTCCCATAAACAGGTGGCTGGCATTGCAGGACACTTCAAATTTTACCTTTTCCAGTGAGTTCACTGCAAGAGGTTTGTAGAGGGCCGTTTTTAATACACAATTATCCGCCAGAAAAGCGTTGTCCTGATTTTCCAATTTCAGTGTTCTGGCATCAGCCGACACGAAGAAATTGAAAGCTGAAGTGGTTTTGGTAGCGCTACCCTCTATATCCCCGTCAAATTTCAGCTTAGCATCAGGGAGCAGGTAGTTGATTTGCTGGGTGTCTTTTATAGCGCAATCGAAAGCAACACGGTAGGTAATGAGTTGTTGCCGTTTAATTTCCTTTTCGGGGATTGTGACCAACACCGAATCAGGTGCCACTATACTGGGGAATAGCTGGCGTAATTTTTTAAAGGATAAGTCAGTGATCTCCATGCTTTCAAATGCAACGGAAGAAATAAAATCAGGAATAGAGAAGTCACCTTTGATATTAATATCAGCAAGATTTGAACGGAGTGAGATTTCCCTATTGTTACCGTCAGTCTTCTTTATCAGGCAATCGGCTGTCAGCAGTTGAATGTCTCTTGCGAGTAAACGCGAATCGGTAACACGTAAACTGGCATTACCGGAAATGTCATCGGGGCGAAGCCCCTTTGCATCGATCTGAAAATCCAGATTAATATTGGATGTGAGTGCGGTATCGTTGAGCAGGGTACCTAGATTGAAACTGAACATTGAGATTCCAACCTGATAGACTACCAGTGTATCTATGATAAAATCGGCACTTCCATGGAGGAGCAGCGAATCCTCTGCAGAGATTGCCCGCATAGTTGCAGCCAGTTTTCCTTCTTTGATCTGCGAAGAGAAAAAGAGATGCGAAAAGTTCTTTGATCCTATGGTGGAATAATCGCCGTTAAATTCACAATCCAAGATTGCTTTTTTAGGATCAAAACCTGATCCTTCAATTTTTGCTTTGCCATTAAGATTAACCGGGAAATGAGCAAGCCCTTTTAGATCCATATTCCCTGCGTCGACGGCGACCGTGTATTTAGTTTCAGCCTTGGTAAAATCCATCTTCGCATTCATTCGCAGCACTCCGCCTGACGCAAGAAGCTTTGCGGAACTGTTGAAGTCAAGTGGTTTGCCATGGAAAGACAGGCTGTCAATTTGAATCATCTCGAAGCCGGGCATAGGGGCAAGTGTCACCATGGGAAGTATATCTTCAACATTTCGCATCAGCAGTCTTGATTTAGTCATGTCGGCAGAAATCAATAGTTCTGAAGGTTTATCAAGATTCTCCAAGACACCTTTCAACTGCAAGGAAGTTGAGTCATATTTCAGTGCCAGTTTCTCGATATCAATCTTATGTATGATCCCGGACGCGCTCAATTCACCGGAAAGATTTCCCCGAAGCATATCCACTGCGGGTACAAAGGTTTCCAAATCGGCAAAGGAAAATTTCTCAAGATTGAGCCTAAGATTAAGCTGCGTTTTGGCAAATATCTCCGAGGTGATTTTGCCAAAAAGATCAAGCCCTTCCGTTTCAAGGTTCAATGAAAGTGCTGTTTGGGGTGCGTTTATCTTAAAATTTTGAATATTGATGATTTTTCTGTTGATCGCAAAATCTCCGGAAATAACTGCCTCGGGAACGGTTTTAATATTGCAGGAGGCCGAAAGGTTTGCGAGATTCAGCTCAAAATCCTTATTGTCAATATCTGCTCTGACCCTTGATTTTAGGTTGAGTTTATCAAGGCGCAAATTTTTCATGTTGAGCGCGTTCATGGGCAGCACACTGTCACGATAGTCCCAGTCCATCACTCTGAAGGTGCCTTCAACAATCTCAAAGTTGCCAACTGAGATCTTGAAGGGGAAGGATGATGAAGTAGTATCGGTGTCTGGTTTGGAAGGGAAAATCTTAGAAAAATTTACTACACCGGTGCTGTCTGTTTCCATTACTGCGACGGGGTAGTGAATAGAAAAGTCACGCACACGAATTGTCTTGCGCAGCAATGCGAGAGGAGAAAAGCGCAGGTCGATTTTTTCGACCCTGGCGACCGTATCGCCTTCAAAAGTGAGAAGGATGTTACGCAGTGTCAGGGTAGTGAAGAAGGAACCATCCAGTTCTCCAATGGCAAACGTGCCCTTTGTTTCGGTATTGAGTATTGCGACAACTTTGTTTTTGACAAACTTGCGAAAGGTAGAAGTTTGTGAAAAGCCCAGTAAGACAGTAAACAGGACGGAAACAAAAACAAAAAAACCCACGAACCAATTTACGGTTTTGTGAAAAGCAGTACGCTTACGCAGCCTCGTGAATGCGTTCTCTTTTTTTAAGGAAGCATTATGGGCACCCGCTTCAATGTCATTATCTGAAACAGCAGCTTCCTTTGAGTCTTCCTTTGGGAGAAGATTTTCCGAATTTTTGTCTTCTGAGGATTCGTTTGGAACGCCCTCTTCGTCTTCCTTCATGCACTATATCGTTCAATAACGGTTTTAATAATATTGGTAGTTGATTGCTGGTTAACAAATTGAATGGTTTTTACTACCCCACCGTTAGCTTCAACAGTTTCCCGGCCCACAATTTTGTCGATTGCCCAATCACCGCCTTTAATAAGAACGTCGGGAATGAGTGCATCGATAAGTTCGGCAGGCGTTGGCTCGTTGAAGAGGACAACGTAGTCAACAACGCGCAATTGGGAGAGCAGAAAAGCGCGTTCCTCTTCGGGTACGATCGGCCTTTTCTCGCCTTTAATGAGGCGGACAGAAACATCGCTGTTTAACCCGAGAATGAGCACATCACCGCAAGCACGGGCCTTGGCGAGGTAGTCCACATGTCCAGCATGAAGGATGTCGAAACAACCATTAGTGAAAACTACGGTTTTCCCTTCCTTTTTCAGTTGAGTTCTAATTGCGATCATTTCTTCAAGCGAATAAAAAGCCTTCATGCTATCTCTTTTTTTACCGTGTCAAATAAAGTATCAATTTCAATAGGAACAATTCCCGGTTCTGCACAAACTATTCCGGCAGCGTAGTTTGCCAAATAACACGCTTCATAAATTGTGGCGCCGGCAGTCAGTGCAACAGTCAAAGTGGAAATAACTGTGTCGCCTGCACCGGAAACATCGGCAACTTTCCTTGCCTGAGTCGGCATACGCTTTTCCACGTTGTTCTTTTCGAAAACCGCGATACCACCTTCTCCCAAGGTAAGCAAAATGTAAGTTGCGTTCAACTTATGAAGCAGTCGCTGTCCAGCTTCTGAAACATCCTCAGAAGTGCGGATTTTCATTCCCAGAACATCTTCCGCTTCTTTACGGTTTGGCTTAAAGACGGTCACGTTTTTGTATTCAAAGAAGTTATTGAATTTTGGATCAACTGTAACCCGTATGCCCTTCTTATTTGCGAGCCGGATCACTTTCCTGATGACGGTTTGAGTAAGCACCCCTTTGTTATAGTCCTGCAGGATAATACCATCCAAATCGGGGAGTACTTCCTCAAAGTGTTTCAGCAATTTATTCTGGATATCTTTACTAATACTGCTGGTGCTTTCTTTGTCAATGCGCAATACGTGCTGGTTATGGGCAATAATTCTGGTCTTGGCGGTAGTGGGTCTGGTCGGATCAATCAGCAAACTGTCCGAAGTGATGCCGGCCTCCTGCAGAAGTGAAGAGAAAATACTGCCGTAATTATCATCGCCGATAACGCCAAAGGGAATGGGGGATGCTCCAAGTTTAATGATGTTGAAGGCTACGTTGGATGCACCGCCGAAGCGGAAGAATTCATTATCCACTTCGACAACAGGAACAGGTGCTTCCGGTGATATTCTTTTAACGTTACCCCAGTAGTAGCAGTCAAGCATAACGTCGCCAATCACGGCAATCTTCTGTCCGGCAAATTTCTTTTTCAAACTTTCGAGCCGGTTTAATTTCATTGTTATCATATTGAGGTGAGTTCCTGGTAAATACTATTTTGTTTTTTTTGTTTTTGGAAACACGGCAAACGGATTGGAAAAGGTTATCCGGTATAACCCTTTTTCTGTTCCGATCCACAATGAGTCACCGTCAAATAACAGTGAACGGATGAGGTTAGACTCAGCCTTGATGTCATCCAGGCGGATATTCTGGATTTTGCCGGTTGAGGTATTCAACATAGTTAAGCCTTGCCCAATTTCATTCTTTGCTTCTTTTTCGAATGAATAAACACCAAGCCAAAGCCGGTTACCCGTCTTGGCTATTGCTTTAATCCCGTTGCCTGCAAGCCCTGAAGTACGGTCGTATTTACTCCAGGAGGCTTTACGGTCATATTTGAACAACCCGCCGAGATTAAAACGCGGTTTGTCAACGGTTACAAATTCCTCCGTAGCTATCCATACAGCGTCCTCATCAGCAAAAATATCGCCGATGGAAACATAATCGCCTTCACCACGGAAAGCGTTCTCTTTGTTCGAAAAGTATTCATATGAAGCTTTGTCGGAGGGATTCTTCTTTTTATCATATCTGAAGGCGCCTGATTCCGTTCCAATCCACACAAAATTTTCACCATCGCCCTTGAGAAGCTTCACGTTGTTGGAGCGATCATCGGTGCCGACCTGCAGGTTGATGTCTTCGTATTTTTGTTTCCGTACGTCGAGCCGGGTAAGGTATTGGAATCTTCCGACCCAGAGCACCTCTTCATCCTGATCATAATACAGAGCACGGATCCAATTGCCGTATTCTCCACCGGCGATAAATTTGCGTTTTTTCCACGACTCTTTCTTCCGGTCATAAATGTACAGCCCTTCACTGGTCCCTGCCCAGATATAATCGTCCGATACCGCTATGCAGTGGTAAAAATCATCTTCAGCATTCTGGTTCTGTGTTGAATAGTTTTTCCAGGTTTTTTTCACGAAGTCATATTGGAAGATCCCCTTGCCATAGGATGCAACCCATAACTGTGATTTAAATATATGCATATCCATTACCTGGATGCCGGGAAGGGCAGTGTCATACCAGGGAGCGGCCTGTGAGACACTGTGGAATGCAATAAACAATACCAGGAAAACCAGGTTGCGGGTCAGTATGTTATTTCTCAATAGCTTTCAGCCTCATTTGGGAAACTGGCGCTTTTAACGTCAGCAACATATTGTTTTATTGCAACAGAAATTTCATCGGCGAGGTTTGCGTAGTGGCGGACAAACCGGGGTTGAAATTCCTTGTAAAGACCAAGCATATCCGGTGTAACAAGAATTTGTCCGTCGCATTGAACGCCGCCTCCGATGCCAATGGTAGGGATTTTCAGATTTTCGGTAATCTTTTTTGCAAGACTTGCCGGAATTTTTTCAAGCACGATACAAAAAGCGCCTGCTTCCTCCAGAATTTTTGCATCGCGAAATATTTCAAAGGCTTCTTCTTCCGAAGCTCCCCGTTCGCGGTAACTTCCAAATTGATGAATACTCTGCGGCGTGAGGCCAATGTGCCCCATGACGGGTATTCCGGCATTAGTGATCTTGTGAACGCTCTCTGCTACACGTTCGCCGCCTTCAATCTTGACACCGCCGGCGTGTGTTTCCTTCATGATGCGTCCGGCATTTCTGAAAGCTTCATCAACTCCCAACTGGTAGGACATAAACGGCATATCCGTGATAACCATTGCGCGCTGTACCCCCTTCGTGACGGCTTTGGTATGATAGATCATCTCATCCATAGTTACCGGTAAGGTAGTCTCGTTGCCCTGGAAGACGTTTGCGAGTGAATCGCCTACAAGAAGCAAATCAATACCGCTGCGATCCAGCAGCATGGCTGTAAGATAGTCGTAGGCGGTGAGAGCTGCAATCTTAACGCCCTTTTGCTTCATGAGCACGAAGGTTTTGGTGGTAACTTTTCGAAAGGTTGTGCTGGTACTCATAGAATGTTCATTTCTTCAAAATGTAGTGTATCAATAAATTGCTGAGGAAGCAATTCCTCAAACTTCGTTGAAAAATGCTGCTCGAATCCGGTCAGCAAGGCTTTTTCCAACCGTTCATAATTTACCTGTTCCTGAAGAACAGTTTCAAGTTCAATAGTCTTTTCTTCCAGATCATTTTGTATCAACTGCAGGGTGTTCGCGTCACACGTAAGGAATTCGGTTATGCGTTTATGAAAGGTGCCACAAAGCAGTGAGCCGTGCTGAAGTACCACGCTGCCCATTTTCCGCTGAGCGCTGCCGATCAGTTTTTTATGGTCGAACTTTAGTTCGTTTTTGGCAGAGGAACTGAAGCAGGCGACATTTTCCTGTTTATGGAAAAGGTTTCTGAAATCCGGCTGTACATGTTCCATCTCAGCCGTTTTTAATCTTTCATCATACAATTCCAGACCACATAATAAGGCCTCGTTAATTTGCCGGTATATTTGCTGCGGGGTGAAACTGGTGCTTGTGGGGCACACGACCGAATACGTCAATTCCTGAGCGTGCAAAATGGCTTTCCCGCCAGAAGGCCGTTGCACCAGATCGATTGAATGTTCCTGGAGCTTTGTTGTATTGATCATGGAATCGTTCTGGTTGGCGCCAAGCGAGAGACAATAAGGCTGCCAGGTATATAATCTGAAATAAAACTCATTTTCTTTGCAATGTTCAGCCAGGGCAATGTCAAAGTCCATATTGAACTTCCCGGTGTGTGCACCGGAATTCAAATAATAATATTTCATTTGCCTGCTATTCCGCGTTTGCTGCGGCGCAAAAAATCTACAACTGTTTCAACAAGCGCGTCGCCGGCAAATTCCTTTTCGATAATAGCCCGTGCCTGGCTCACGTTGTGACTCTTATTATAGAGTATCCCATATACAGTTTTAAGGGATGCTATCTGGTCAGTAGTAAAACCGCGTCTGCGCAGCCCAACCACGTTAAGCCCTTCATATCTTGATGGCTCGCCTGCAAGCAATACATAGGGTGGCACATCCTGCGTAACGCGATATCCGCCGCCAATCATGCAATTTCTGCCTATCTGGGTGAATTGATGAATTACCACCGCACCGCCAAGTATGGTCCAGTCATCAATGTGAACGTGCCCGGCGAGCAGTACGCCGTTTGCAACAATGCAGTTGTCACCCACGCGGCAGTCGTGAGCTATGTGAGAACAGGCCATGAGCAGCACATTTTGCCCAACGATGGTCTTTCGTGTAGCTGTTGTACCGCGGTGTACTGTAACAAATTCGTGAATTGTTGAGCCATCACCGATGAAAACTTCGGTTGGTTCACCCGCATATTTCAAATCCTGCGGCTGGTGTGAAATGGAAGCCGATTGAAAAATACGGACATTTTTCCCTATATGCGCGCCATTATAAATGCAGGCGTGTGGACCAATATATGATCCTTCGTCGATGGTAACGTTGTCTTCAATAACCGCGAACGGACCAATTTCAACATTTTCTCCAAGTTGCGCCTTGGGACTGATAACGGCAGTAGGATGTTGTTTGAGCATATATAATCTTCTTACTTATTGAGTGTTTTTATCCCGGTCAACAATAGCGGCCATAAACTCCGCTTCACAGACCAGAACCTGATTTACGTAACTCTTTCCCTGCATGATGCAATAGCGGGATTTCTTTGTGGTCATTTCAACTTCCATAACCAACTGATCACCCGGGAATACAGGTTTTCTGAATTTTGCATTGTTAATTTGCATAAACAGAACCAGTTTTTCTTCCGGGTTGGGGAATGCGTTTAACAGGAGGATACCTCCTGTTTGCGCCATTGCCTCGAGAATCAGAACGCCGGGCATGATAGGCTGCCCCGGGAAATGTCCCTGGAAAAAAGGTTCATTGCCGGAAACGGATTTGATACCAACTACTTTTTTATCCAGTTCAAGCTGAGTTATCTTATCAACGAGGAGGAACGGGTATCTGTGGGGCAGTATTTTCTTTATAGCGTTGATATCAAATACTGCACCTTCGGTTTTAACATGCTGATATTTTTTTACGAGTTTTTTCTGTTGATACATTTTCCGGACGAGTTTGGCAAATTCCACGTTTGCCTTGTGGCCGGGGCGTGCAGCAAGCACCTGCGCTTTGATGGGAGCTCCGATCAGTGCAAGGTCGCCCAACATATCCAGCAGTTTATGCCGTGCGGGTTCATTTCTGAAACGCAATTCCTTATTGTTAAGTATGCCGTTTTGGCCAAGGACAACACCCTGTTCAATGCCGAGTTTAGCCTGTAAGTCCGTGAGCTCTTCAGGATCCATATGCTGATCAATGATAACAATGGCGTTATCGATGTCGCCTCCTTTGATGAGGCCTTGTTTCGACAGATGGGCAACCTCGCTCAAAAAGCAAAAAGTACGAGCCGGGGCAAATTCGGTTATAAACTCTTTTTCGAGATTAAATAAACCGGTATGCTGGCTTCCCAGCGCCGGGTTCTGATAATCCACCATGACAGTAATCCGGTAGTCATCAAGCGGGAGTGCAACAATATCAACCTGACGTTCTTCGTCGTGAAAGGTTACTGTTTCATCTATGACGAGATAATCGCGCGGGACACTCTGCTGCACCAATTCTGCTTTGAGCAACGTGTCGACGTAGGGCATCGAGCTGCCATCGCCAATAGGGGGTTCAATTCCGTCCAATTCGATTATGATGTTATCGATCCTCAAGCCGGCAACGGCAGCCAAAACGTGTTCAACGGTGAAAACCTTTGCCTCGCCAATGGCCAGGGTAGTTCCCCGGGAGACATCAACCACGTGATCGCACAGGGCCGGAATTTCCGGGTTTCCACCCAAATCGGTCCTTATGAAACGGATCCCATAATTTTCGGGTGCGGGTTTAAAGGTCATCGTGCATCTGGCGCCGGTGTGTAGCCCAATTCCGGCGATTGATACCGAATGTTTAATAGTGTGCTGTAATTCTAACATCCAACTCTCAAATTGATTTATAAACTCGGGAAAATGTAAATAATATAAACACTTAAGATACAGAATGGCGGCAAAATTGACAATTGCTAATTGAAATGACCTAAAACCGGGGGACGGGCTGTTTTTGTGGTAAAAATGGCGAAAAATGTCTGAAAAACAGGAATCAGTATGCACTCCAAGCGGAATATTGGGAGATACCGCTGACAGTTAAGAATCTTCGCGAATCTAACACGCATAGTCGATCAAAAAGTGGAACACAAAGAAAGAATGAGTATTGCTTCAGCTTTTGCTTCCCCGATGGAATTCCTGACAGAAAATGCCCGGCTGGTTCAGGCGCCGGGCATTGGATATGCAGTAAATAGAAGGATTGCCTATTGATTCGTGTTCGTTCTGATCAACATTTTCCAGAATTCAACAATTACCATTACCAGCAGTGAAGCAGAAATCAGTCCAGCCCATGCAGTGGTGGTGAGTGTTTTTACTGAGAAGGCAAGTTGCAAATCAGGGACTGCTATAACTGCAAATGAAAGGAGCAGTGTTACCAGCGCGCTCAGTATTAATGCCTTGTTGGCCATGAACTTCATTTTGAAAATGGACTGTTCAAGCGAACGGCAATTCAGACCGTTGAACAGACGTGCAAAGATTAACGCATAAAAGAACATGGTTTTTGCTTCGTCGATAGGGAATTTCTTGAAAATGCCCCACACATATACGCCGCAGGTGATGAATGCTATGAGTCCGCCTACAAACCCTATATATACAAGGGTATCCCGATTGAGAATTCCCTCCTTAACGGTTCGTGGTTTTCTCGACATGATACCCGGTTCAGGTGGTTCAACGCCAAGCGCAATTGCAATCAAACCGTCCATGATGAAGTTGATAAAAAGGATCTGAACCGCGTTCAATGGTATTGGCATATCTGCCAGCATGGTGAAAATGAGTGCGAACACCGTTCCCATATTTCCGCTGAGGAGGAAGACCAGGTATTTTCTGATGTTCTCAAAAATGCTTCGTCCTTCTTCTATGGCATTGACTATGGAAGCGAAGTTGTCATCGGTGAGTATCATGTCCGAGGCTTCCTTGCTTACGTCGGTACCGGTTATGCCCATTGCGATGCCGATATCAGCTTTCTTTAATGAGGGTGCATCGTTTACCCCATCGCCGGTCATTGCAACGATATTGCCGTTGTCCATGAGTGCTTCAACAATTTTCAGTTTATGGCCCGGTGAAATGCGGGCGAACACAACTGTTTTGAGGATAGCTTCCTCAAACTCTTCATCGCTCATCAATTCCAATTCGGCCCCGGAGAGAGCATTCCCTTTTTTCATGATGCCCAGTTCTTTGGCCACGGCCACTGCTGTAGCTTTATGGTCACCGGTAATCATGATAGGTTTAATTCCAGCATCGAAACAGGTTTGTATTGCGGCTTTAACTTCTTCCCTTGGAGGATCGAACATACCCACAATACCCAGGAACGTCATACCGGTCTCAATAGAAGCAATGGTGTCTTTCCTGGGATCATAATTTCTTTTTGCAATGGCAAGAGTCCGCAGCGCTTTCTCGCTCATTTTAAGCGAGGCACTCATGACGTTTTCAATATCTTCATTGGTCATGGGCCGCGTAACACCTTTATCGCAGATAAACTCCGAACTGTTGAGCAGGACTTCAACTGCGCCCTTGCTATATACTTCAGTACGTGAGCGGACCATGTGCACGGTGGTCATACGTTTTGTTTCGGAGGAAAAGGGAATTTCATCAATGCGTGGATATTCCTCGCGCAGGACTTCCAATTCCATACCTGCTTTTTTTGCTGCAACAACAATTGCGCCTTCAGTTGGGTCACCCATGATAACCCATTCGCCGTCTCCCATTCTTTTAAGAATGGTGTCACCGCAAAGTGAACCGCTGCGGAGCAGTTCCATCATGCTTTGTTGTTCAGCGGGATTTACCGGCTCCCCATTATGCGTGAATTTTCCCTCCGGGGTATAACCGCCACCGCTTACCGCAATGGTTTCGCCATCGACAAAAATTTCGCGAATCGTCATTGCATCCTGGGTGAGAGTTCCCGTTTTATCGGAGCAGATGACATTGGTGGCGCCGAGTGTTTCAACGGCTGGGAGCTTTCGGACCAAGGCTTTTCTTTTTACCATTCTTCTTACCCCAAGAGCAAGACTTATGGTAACGACGGCTGGAAGCGCTTCCGGGATGACGGCCACGGCCAAGGCAACACCCCAGGTGAACATTTTGGCCAGGTCTTCACCTCGCCAGACACCAAAGAGTGACATGAGTGCTGCAAGTGCGATTGCGAAGATGCCGATCTTTTTACCCAACTGATCCAAGTTGTCCTGAAGCGGTGTTTTACGGTTTTCGGTGTTTTGGAGCATGGTGGCAATTTTGCCAAACTCAGTATGCATCCCCGTTGATACGGCTATGGCACGTCCTCTTCCGTACGAAACGGAGGTGCCCATGAATACCAGATTTTTCCTGTCACCCAGTTGAACATTGGCTTCAGTAATGACCTGGTTGGTTTTGTTTGAAACGACAGATTCGCCGGTGAGTGATGACTCTTCAATTCGCAAATTGCTGGCATCAATAAGTCGCCCGTCTGCGGGTATCTTATCACCGGTTTTGAGGATGAAAACATCGCCTGGGACAAGATCAGCCGCGTTAATATCCAGTTCCTCGCCATTGCGAATAACGTGGGCATGGGGCGACGCCATCTTTTTAAGTGCATCAATTGCCTTGCCTGCCTGGAATTCCTGTATAAAGCCCAGAACACCGGCAAGAATTACAATCACAATGATAGAAATGGCTTCAATAACGTCGCCGGTTTGAAATGAAATGGCGGCGGCAATGATGAGGATAACCATGAGGAGGCTCATGAATTGACCAAGGAGAAGCTTCAGGGCTGATTCTTTCTTTTCACCCATTAATTCGTTTGGGCCATAAACTGCTTTCCGGCTTGTGGCTTCATTAACGGGGAGACCATCCGGTGCGGATTGCAATTCTTTGTAGACCTCGTCTACGGTGAACGCATGCCAGTTCTGGGGAGTTTGCGGTAGATTTTTCTCTGTCATAATGCTATACCTGGGATTCCTCTACTTTTTTTATTTGCTCTCTGAAAGATATGGTAGAAGGAAAATAGGAAATTTTATTAACAATTAAAATGATGTGGAGCAAAGCGAGGAAAAAAACATTGAAGGCGCGGAAGCGAATGAAATGGACCACAAAAGCAGGGAATTACAAACCCATCACCAGCCCCCTCCCTTTCGAAAAGGGAGGGGATTCTGGTAAGAAAGTGTGGTTGCCGTTATTTGAGGAAGGTCAGCTTCCTGCTCAGGATTTGGTGACCAACCTGAAGTTTATACAAATAGACGCCACTTGATATATCTTTTGCCCTGAAGAGGGTGCTATAGGTGCCGGGTTGCTGTTCCGAGTCAACCAGGGTTGCAACCTCGCGTCCAAGGTAATCATATACAGATAATTTTACCTGGGCAGTATTCAACAGGCTATACCTGATGGTGGTTTCAGGATTGAACGGGTTTGGATAGTTCTGATCAAGCGTAAAGGTTTTAATCAACTCCTTTTTGCCACTTTCGATCATCGTTGCCGATTCTGATGAGAGGTTGATATTGATCTCTACATCGGATTTGGTTGCATCCAGCGTTAATGGATTTATAGTCGTGGAACCAAATTGCGGGATGTCCGTCAGCAAACGGTACGTTCCAGCTACAAGGTCGGTGATCAAATAGCTTCCTTTTTCATCGGTAATACCATAGGATATCAGGTTATCTGCTGCATCAAGAATATAGACGCAAACACCGGGTATTTCCATATTGTTGGAACGGACAACTCCATGAACAATGCTGAATCCCGAATCTGCCCGTGGAATGACGCTGAAATTGATATCGGTAAGCAGAGTTGAAGAATCCACCATAACGGAATCGGCCTTTTTCCAACTCAAGGTCTGAACTTCATCATACCGGAAATATGTTGGCCGGTAATTGTTCATTGGATAAACTTTAAGAATGTATCCTCCCGGAGGGATGTTGCCAAAAGCATATTTCCCCGTTGAATCGGCAACAGCAGCGTACTGTTTATCGAATTTGCCTTTTGCCAGGTGATAGGCGGCTACATGTGCCTGCACAGGGTTGCCGGATGAATCGCGAACGAGACCGCTGATACCATTGGGAAGAGTGAGTTTGTGAGCCAGGATAAAGTTGATATCGGTCAGGTTACCGGAAATAACCAGCCGGTCTGCTTCATTGAAGGTTTTTTTATCGTTGTAATATTGGGAGATAAAATCCCGATTAAGCGGATACACGAATAACACAAGCGTATCGTTTGCATGGGCCTGAAAACTATAGTTTCCCGAACTATCGGTTTTAACCGCAGCATTACTCCAGTGATAGGTGCTGTTCCTCAAACGGAAAATTGAAACAATGGCTTTCACCGGATTATTATTGTCGCCGGCTACGTTTCCTTTGATGGTGTAGGTTGCAGGTTTAACCACTTTCAAGAGTGCCGCTTTCAACAGAATCGAATCACCTGTTTTGGGAGTTATTTTTGTTGCGGTTTTGAAGGTTGGTTGATTGTCATAGTACTGCGAGATATATTCATTTTTTGAGAAATAGAGATAGTAATCAGCCATTGATCTGACGTTAATTGAGAACATACCCGTGCTGTCTGTTTTAACCGAAGGTGCGAAGTAGCAATTGAGAGAACCGATTGCCTGTACTCCGACATGTGGCAGTGGAGCGCCTGTAGTTGCATCGGTAATAAAACCGCAGAGCCAGGCGGTGCCCGGAACCGGAGGAGGTGTTGTTTTAGGACTCAAGGTACATCCTGCAAAAACCGAATCACCCGCTCTTAGAGACAATTTGATGGCCGTTTTTATGGAAGACTGATTGTCGAAATATTCCGGCGTGTAACCGTCTTTGGTGAAATACAGATAGAAATCGCCGGGAGCTGTTTTAAGCAAATACTTTCCATCCTCACCAGTATAAGCAACCATGCCTGGGACCGCATTCAACAGACTAATAGCGCTCACGGCAACTTTTGCCAAGGGGGCATTGGTGTTGTCAACAACTACGGTTCCGTATATATACGCTACCTTTGAAACCGGCGGCCGGCTAGGGCTTAGCCCGACTTTGGCGAATATAGTGTCGCCTGTCTGAAGGATAAATTTTGTTGCAGTTTTAATTGTTGGCTGATTGTCAAAATATTCCGAGGTGTATCCGTCTTTTTCGAAATAGAGGGAATATTCACCTGCATGGACACTTTCCTTGAAGAAGCCATTGCTGTCGGTTACCACTTCGGTTCCCGGAACAGAGTTGAGCCAACTCATAATAGTAACCTTTGTATTAGGCAGCGGTAACGCCGTGTTATCATCAGTTACGTATCCGAAGACAAAGCATGGAATTGGATCTGGCGGGGGTATCAGCACTTTTAACCCGGCATCGGCATTTAGCGAGTCGCCGGCTTTAAGGGAAAGCAATTTAGCAGAGGCAATGGTCGGCTGATCATCGTAATATTCATATGCATATCCGGTTTTGAAGAAATAGAGATAGTAATTACCCGGGAGAACAGCTAATGCATAGTTACCGCTGCTGTCTGTATAGCAGACAGAAGCGGGCGTGGTGCTGTTGATGTTTATTGCTTCCACCATGACGTTGGGCAGACGCATAAAGGTTCCATCGGAATGAACAAGGCCGTGAATGGAAGCGGTTTTGGTGGCGGGCGGCTGTAGGGGGCCAATTTTTATGGTGGCAGTGTCCGAGCAACCCAGCAGTGTATCCCGGAGCGAAGCGGTAACGTAGTAAGAGTAACTGCTGCCTTTTATTATCATGCTGTCCAAGATAGTAAAGACAGACAATTTATTGAACAGAAGTTTGAATTTGTTGTTGGTTGCATCACTGCGATACACACTATAATAAACGGGTAATGGCGAGGCAATCGGGAGTCCGTACCACGAGATCTGGACGGCCGGATATTGTGTGGAAGAAGAAATGAGTTCAACTTTTATATGAAACGGGAATGAAGTGGATTGCGCATGGAGTGGCACGAACGCAACTGCCAGAAAGAGAAAAACCAAAAAAACCTGTAATTGTTTTCGCATGGTAATCCTTTATTATTGAATTTCATCAAATCGAACGGTCGTCCCAGGCAGGGGAAGCCGTCCCGTACATAAAATTCGGAATATCTGCGTGAATTTAGTACAATCGGGGTGGAATATCAAGTGCTAAAACAGGAAGGAGCAGGCGAGCGTTGCTCCGGGAGTAAAATGCAGATTACATGCGATGTTATCGATCCAGGCAAAATGCATTCAATAATTACAGTAAAAGCAAGAAGGGTAGTTACCCGGAACGGGATATTGTGCGGTGCAAAGAAAGTCGATGGTATTTTTTTTACGTGTGATTTAATTTTCGGTGATGATGGATATAAAGAACTGAGCAATTTACAAATCTTCAAATTTACAATCGCGGATAAGCCGCACCGGTTACAGAAAGAGGTGATAGTATTAAACCTATTTTGTATTACCGGTGTCCAAATTACAAATTCACCAACAATAACGTAACGGAGTAAATAATGAAAAGGTTATTTGAAATTGCACTGGTTCTTATCATTGCAAGCGCATTTTCGTTCACGGCATATGCACAACGAGACATGCATCGTGCCAAAGCAGGTTTTATTAAAAAACTCAACCTGACTGACGACCAACAGGATAAGATGCATGCGCTTATGGAGAAGCACCAGAAGACGATGATCGATTTGAAAGCTGATCTGGAAAAAGCCGTGATTGACAAACGTGGACTGGTACGTAAGGGAAACATTGACCGCAGCAAGTTTCTTGATGCCGAGGATAAAATAACGGGTATTAAGAACAAAATTTCTTCCGAGAGAGCAAATCATAAAATGGATATCTATGAATTGCTTACTCCCGAACAGAAAAAAAAGGCAGAGAAAATGGCTCAGTTCTTCTTTGACAGGCAAAAAATGCGCGATCATGATGGAATGGGAAGACGCGGAATGGGCGCCCCCAAAGCCGGACAGGTTAAACCGCCGCAGCAAGATGTGAAAAAGTGAGCTGAAAAAATAAAGTGTTTTGTTCCGGGACTTCGTTCGCTGATTGTGTAAATGAATTGTGTAAGTTCCGGATATAAGCATAAACCCGCAGTGCAAGACAGGAATATCCTGACGCGCTGCGGGTTTGTTTTTTTTAACGCTTTCTTACGTTGAATGGAAGTACAACTGACTTTGTTCCTGATTTGTTTATCGATCGCCGTCTATCAATTGACCCAAGCCACCGAGCATTGAACCTTCATCTTTTCGTGAGCCACCGATCCCGGGTGCAAACTGGATAATGCGATCGGCCAGGCGGGAGAAGGGGAGGCTTTGGAGGTAAACAGTTCCGGTGCCGCGAAGTGTTGCCAGAAACAGACCCTCACCACCAAAGAACATGGATTTGAGATTTCCTGCGCGCTCAATATCGAATTCAATTTCCGGGGAAAAGGCAACAACGCAGCCCGTATCAACGCGGAGTGTTTGATTCTTAAGTTCCTTTTTAATAACGGTTCCACCGGCATGGATGAAGGCTTTCCCGTCGCCTTGCAGGCGTTGCAGAATAAATCCTTCACCGCCAAATAAGCCGGTTCCAAATTTTTTGGTGAAAGCAATGTCGATTCTGGTTCCCATAGCGGCGCAAAGGAAAGCATTTTTCTGACAGATGATCTGCCCGCCGGATTGTGCCAGATCAACATGAATGATCTTCCCTGGATAGGGAGCGGCAAATGCAACCCGGCGTTTTCCACTGCCCCGATTGGTGAAATGGGTGAGGAAAAGTGATTCGCCTGTCAGCGCACGCTTTCCTGCAGTGAACAATTTATTCAGGAAGGACTCGTCGGGATTACTGCCGTCGCCCAGGCGTGCCTCATAGGTAATGCCTTCTTCCATATAGTTCATGGCACCTGCTTCGGCTATCACTGTTTCGCCTGGATCAAGTTCAACTTCAACAAGCTGCATATCATCGCCAATAATCTCGTAATCAATTTCGTGTGACCTCATGAGGAAATCCTTTCAATGGGTAATTAACGTTAGTTCCAAATATATTTATTAAACAACCAAATGCTGTCCGGATCAGGTGCAAAAATACAATAGTGGGGCAAGAAAAAGAAGATGAATTCGATTTTGGTTTTTATGGCTTGATGGTGGGCGGTGTGTGGCAAGGATTTTGTTTGTTCGATATACATTTAGATAGTATAAGGAACACATTGTATGGGAACGCTTATGTTTGTCACTGAACCCATGCTTCGTATCTGATTTAACATGAACAATCGCAATACGAATGCTTTGGGCTATTCTGTGGCTATCCTGATGGAAAGACTGCCGGTGAATCCCTCACAGTATATGGTTAAGTATGCGGGAACGGCAATTACGCTTCTTGGCTTTTGTTCGTAAAAATCTTCTGTGATTATTTGCTCGTAGAGTTTTGCCCCACCAAGGGAGTATAAGATAATGGTAACTTTCCCGGATTTATAATTGGTAACAGAAACAGTAGAGGAGCTTAACGGATGAATGAAGGGCAAATCTTTATCTTCCTGAGCATCAAAAAAATCGGCATCTACAGTGTACGTATACACGCTGTCAACCAGGCTGCTTTGAGGATAATTCTTCCCCGTAGGAATCTGGATAGTTCCCGCGTCTTCACGGCAGCCGGCGGCGGCAACGAGCATGCACAAGGTCAAAACGATAATAACTTTGTATGCAGAACGCATTTTTGCTTACGTCAATTATTTTTGCAGAGCTTTTAATGCTTGTTCGAGTCCCGGTTTAACGATCCTTCTTTTTTCAGAAGCAATAATGGTGCGCAACAGGTCGGCATCTTCGACAAGCTTGTACTTGCTTATTAATGCAGCCGCAGCATTTCGGGTACGGAAATAGGGATTCTGGAGAGCCTTTCGGATGATCCCGTTTACAGTATCGTGCTTTTTATCAATAAATTTTACTGCATAGTCAAGTGCGGCAGTTTCTATATGGTGCAGATCGCCGCTCCCAAAATTGTATTCCACCAACTGGCCGGCGAAAGCTAACCCGCGGTCATCCTGCAAGTACGTAAGAGCATCGAAAACGGAGCGGCGGATGATATTCCGGTGAGAGTCAAGTTGCATTGCATTTGCAAGCACTTCATATGCATCGGGAGTATTCAACTTGGCATAGGAGAGGTACATGGCTGCGCGGCAATAATCATTCTTTTCCTGGCTGAAATGGTCACGCAAAACCGCAACGGCATCAAAATTTTTCATAGCTGCGAATGCATGCCAGGCGGCCTCGCGAACCCGGGCGTCGTTATCATCCGTTGCCGCGGTTTTCACCATTTCCCATGTTTCCGCAGTTGGGACGAGTTCACCTGCTTGCATTATAGTCATGCGGGCTTTCCAAAAGTCTTCGTTCCGGAATGCAGACACGAAAACAGGCACCGCTGTTGTGCCGAATTGTTTTAGCGCATTGAGAGCGTTAATTCTTTCAACCGCGCTTTCCGAATACCGCGCTATATATGCCAGTTCTTCAAAGGTTTTTGCAAATTGTACCCGGCAAAGAACTCTTGCACGGTAATTAAAGAAAACGGCCTCGGGTTTAACAGGCATTTTAAAAACAAATGATTCGTTTTGTGTTTCAATTGGCAGATCGGTATCAAGTCTTTCGCCGCCAAATTCAATTCTGAAAGGGATTTTACCTTTATAGACGAACGAGCGTATTGCGGTATCAGGTTGTTCAATTTTGATATGGAGTGATTTTAAACTGTCGTCATATTGCTGCGAAACAACAAATTCGGGAAGGTTGGCATGATACACCCAGTTTTCGAAAAAGGGGAGCAGAGAGCGGTCGGCGATCTCCTCCATTGCTTTTCTGAAATCATCAGTGACCACACTCTGATAGAGAAACTTGTTAATGTAATGTTGAATGCCGGCCTTGAAAATTTCGTCGCCCAATTCGTAGCGCAGCATATGGAGAACAACTGCACCGCCATGATAGGCTTTGTCGTCCTGCAGCGCTGGTGCGGCATGCTCTGCGCACAAGGCGGAGTCGTTCCAGTTTTTCCCGACAAGTTCATCGCGGTATTGAACCATCATTTCCTGCATTTCTGTCTGGAATTCATCGGTGCCATAATTGTGTTCATCCCACAGGGAGGTGAAATACGTTGCAAATCCTTCATTAAGCCAAATATGCTGCCAAAGCTTGCAGGTGACCATATCACCCCACCACTGGTGAGCGAATTCATGAGCCACGAGATCGTGTCCGGTATAGTTGGGCATTGCATTGCGGTCATAAAGCAGGCGTCTGTTCATGGTGGTGGCGGTAGTGTTTTCCATGCCGCCGAATTCGAAGTCCTGCACGGTTGTCTGCGCGTATCGTTTAAAAGGATATGGATAGATATATTCCGAGAAAAAGCGGAGAATGGAAGGTGTTTTTCCGAAGAAATATTCGGTTCGTGAAGCCCATTCTTTCGGAACATTATATTCGAGAGTTACACCATTTACTTTTTCCCTTACCGTTTCAAAATCGCCGACTATCAGTGTGGTAAGGTAGGTGGCCTGAGGTTCAGTTATGCGCCAGTGCTGTTCTGTTTTGTTGCCTGCAAGTGGCTTAACTTCTATCAGGTCCCCATTGGAAACTGAGATCATGTTTGGGGGAACTTCCACAACTATATCGGAGGTAACTTTGTCGTCGGGAAGATCATAAGAGAGAAACCAGGAGCGGTTACCGGTACCTTCACCCTGAGACCATATCTGATAGGGAATGGCGGGAATGCCGGGGAGTGGCTTAAAGAAATATAGACCTTCTTCCGGTGTGGCGAGATAGGTAATTTCAATTTCAAGGGTATCTTTCGTGGTATAGAGCTTCGCGAGATTTATTGCGACAATTCCTGAATCGGATTGAAAGGAAAGCTTATTGCCTCTAAGCGTGATATCAGAGATCACTGTGGTTTCAGAGTGCAGACGGAGAATTTGAAAAGCATCGGTGAGTGGAACAAACTTAAACTGTTCTATGCCCTGTACGGTCTGATTGTCAAAATCGATTTTCAGATGCAGCCCGATATGTATCTGATCGAAGTTGCGCGTGGTTTCATTCAGGGGAATGTTTGTACCGGCGTTGACCAGGCAGGAAAGAACAATTACGAGCAGGGAAAGTTTTCTCACAGATTAATCCTTTTTCAATTCTTTTTGCAGATGAAGTGGGTAATATAACGGTTAGAGAATTATTTATGAAGGGAAAAACCGGATGGCGCTGTGATGAGTAATGAGTACTTCGGAGCTGCCCCAGTTTGCGGCAAAACAACGGAAAAAAAAAGGCCGGGGGAGACCCGGCCTGGTAATATTATTTCAAACTGTCAACAACTTCCTGCAGCTTTTGCAGCCGGTCGCTCCAGTCAATTTCCTTTTGACGTTCGTTTTTAACTACCTCCGGAGCGGCGTTGTTAATGAATGACTCGTTAGCCAGTTTTTTCCTGACACCGTTAAGTGAACCTTCAAGGCGTTGAATTTCCTTGGTAAGTCGTGTTTTTTCGGCAGCAAGATCAATGAGCCCTTCGAGAGGGATATAGATGTCACAGTCCTTAAGCGCGGCAACTGCGCAGAGGGCCGGTTTCTCCAAATCTTTGCCAATGAATACCTGTTCCGCCTTGCAAAGCTTCTTCAGATTATCAATGTATTTCTGATCCAGTTTATCGGTCTTGAGGTAAATAGTTAATGCTTTTGAAGGCGGTATATTCATTTCACCGCGGATATTACGCACACCGAGAATGACTCCCTGCATGAATTCAATTTCGGATTCAATCTTCGATGAAATTTTGGCTTCATCCAGTACCGGGAATAATTCGGTAGAGATACTTTGACCGTCGGCTCTTTCCCCAATGAGGTGCCAGAGCTCTTCGGTGATGAACGGCATGAACGGATGCACGATTTTCAACAATGAATCGAAAATGCCGAATGCACGTGTGAGCGTTGCGGAGCGGAGCTTTTCGTCATCGGAGTTGAGCCGGCTTTTAATCAGTTCCACGTACCAGTCACAGAAGTCGTTCCACACAAACGTATAAACCAGTTTGATGGCGTTGTTTACTTCAAACGCGTCCATATTCTGCTTGAATTCTTTTAGTGTTGAGTGGAGGCGTGATTCAATCCAGAGATCAATTGCATCAACACCGTAGGATGCGAGATCGGGATTTACTGGTGTTGTTTCATTACGATAATGAAGAATGAATCTGCCGGCGTTCCACAATTTGTTGGCGAAGTTTCTGCCGAACTCGCATTTGTCTGAGCTGAAAAGCACATCCTGTCCCAACGGGGCAAGGTAGATAACTGTGAAGCGCAAGGCATCTGCGCCATACTGGGCAATCACTTCCAGCGGGTCGGGGGAGTTACCCAGTGACTTGCTCATCTTGCGACCTTCCATATCCCGGATAACACTGGTGAAATAAACATGCTTGAAGGGAATGTCGCCCATAAAGTGTTCGCCGGCCATTATCATGCGGGCGACCCAGAAGAAGATGATGTCCGGAGCGGTAACCAGCGTATCAGTCGGGTAATAATATTTTTTCTCATCATCGGAGGCAAACACTTCGTGAGCCCAGAGCCAGCTTGAGGCCCAGGTATCAAGGACGTCGTCATCCTGACGAATGTTGGTGGAGCCGCATGAGGGGCAGCAGGTTGGGGCTTCAGCCTGAACAATGGGGCGGTTGCAGTTTTCGTTCTTTTTGTCTTCGCAATACCAGACGGGGATGCGGTGACCCCACCATAATTGGCGGGAAATGCACCAGTCCTTGATGTTTGCAAGCCAATGCTCGTAGGTCTTCACCCAATGCCCTGGATAAAATTTAATTTTTCCCTCACGTACAACATCCAATGCCGGTTTGGAGAGGTCGTCCATTTTCATGAACCACTGTTGCGAGAGGTAAGGTTCAATAGGCACGCCGCCTCGTTCGGAAAATCCAACGTTGTGAGTATGTGGAACAATTTTTTCGAGCAGGCCCATTTCTTCAAATCGCTTGACGATCATATCACGTGCTTCATCGCGGTCCACACCGTGAAATTCATCGGGTGTGTTGTGATTGAGTGAAGCATCTTCGTTCAGTATATTGATGAACTCGAGGTTGTGGCGTTTTCCCATGTCATAATCGTTAGGGTCATGTGCCGGTGTCACTTTAACCGCGCCGGTTCCAAAGGTCATATCCACAAATTCATCGGCAAAGATGGGAATTTCACGATCGACTATTGGCAGCATGATACTTTTGCCGATATATTTTCGGTAGCGCTCATCGTTGGGGTTAACTGCCACTCCGGTGTCTCCAAGCATGGTCTCGGGGCGGGTGGTTGCCACAACAATATATTCCGAGCTGTCCGCCAGGGGATAGCGCAAATACCAGAGAGAGCTTTTCACCTCGCGCGGAATTACTTCTTCATCGGAGATCGCTGATTTTGAAACCGGGCACCAGTTGACTAGGCGGTATCCCTGATAAATTTTGCCTTCATTATAAAGTTGAACAAATGCCTTGATAACCTCATGATAATAGGCTTCGTCCATGGTGAAGCGCTCGCGATCCCAATCGCAGCTTATGCCAAGTTTCTTGAGCTGTTGGATGATGATGCCGCCGTATTTGGCTTTCCATTCATAACAGTGCTTAATGAACTCGTCGCGACCTATTTCGAACTTGTCAATGTTCTGCTCTTTCAGGAAATTCACAACTTTGGTTTCCGTGGCTATGGAAGCGTGGTCGGTGCCGGGGACCCAGCATGCGTTGAAGCCCTGCATACGTTTATGGCGAATGAAGATGTCCTGTAGGGTATTGTTAAGGATATGCCCCATAGTGAGCATCCCGGTTATATTTGGAGGTGGGATGACTATGGTATAGGGAGTCCGGTCGTCCGGTGCTGACTTATATAGTTGATTTTCTATCCAAAACGAGAACCATTTATCTTCGATTCCAGCGGCTGAATATGATTTGGAAATTTCCTGCATGATGATCTTTGCCGAATTATTAAACATAAAACCTAAATATAGGGAAAAATGATCAAAGGGAGAGGGCATGATGCAGGGTAGAATCGAAAATTTCCAAAGCTTAAACCTGGCAGATTTGCCAAATGTCCAAAAGGTGAGTTCCTGGGAAATATTCAAAGCCGGATAGGGGAGAGGACCGGGATCGCAGTTGTGAGATGCGGTGAAATGTGCACGAAAGTTTGTAGTTTGTGTACTGAAATTTTGGATTTGACAATGCCCGAAGATGGAATATTGCATCTGCGGGAATTGTCTAACATCAATACAATGAATTTGATGAGTTTATATTAACAATAAGAAAAGGGCTTTCTACTATGATCGTTAAACAAATTAAAAATTACTGTTTACTACCCGTAGTGACAGCAGCATTGCTGTTTGTGTTTGCCGGGTGCGGTTCGGCCCCATTGTTTCAGAGTGCGTGGGAACCTCAGGCAGGTATTCAGACAATGGATGCCAAAGCATGGGGCCCTTCACTGAAGACAATAAACAATAAAACCAGTTTCTATTTTGCCGCCAAGAATGACAATGACTATGTAACTCTGCGGCTGGTAACCAGCAATATGCTGGATATCATGAAAGTTATGCATTCAGGACTGACCATTTCGATTGAACCACCCAAAGGGGATAAGTTCGGTATACAGTTTCCCGTGCAGAAGTTGGCTGATCGTCCGGAAGAAGGACAATTCTCTCCGGAGAAGGGAGCCAGAAATGCTGAGGAGCGTGTGAAGCAAGACATTGACCGGCAGGATGAATTCTTTCTGGTGGATGAAAAAAACAATCCGATAAGTTCATACCTGGTTATGAATGCCACCGATATCAAACCCAAATTGAGTTATGAGTCAGGACAACTGGTTTACCAGGTTCAAATACCCTTGGGAAGGAAGATTGACAAATATATGGATGTCAGTTTGAATCCCGGAGACGTTCTCTCGGTGAGCATTGCGACGATGGAAATAAAACATAAGGAGAGTTTTGGCAAAGGCAGCGGAGGCCGTGAAATGGGTGAAGGCGGGGGGCCTGGCGGTGAAGAAGGCGGATATGGTGGTCAGGGCGGCGGCGGTGGACGCGGAGGCAGAGGTCCGGGTGGCCCGGGTGGCGCAGGTGGTCCCGGCATGAAACAAATGACGCCAATCGATCTGGATTTGAAAGTAGGATTGTCGTCGGCTTCAGGCGGCCAGGGAAAATAAGCAACAACCAAAGTTTGAGTTGTTGCAGGGGCTGCTGAATTGGCAGCAAGTCAAAATTGCTTTATAACTCACATTAAGCAAAGGGATTTAATGACTTCCCACGGGCTTCAGCCCATGGGAAAGATACATCCCAACAAATTGGCTTAAGCCACGAATTTTAGCGCTATTAGTGGCTTAAGTCATCATTGTAATGTTCCATTTATCGCACGACTTGAAAGTTGTGGCTATTCAATCTCCGGTTTTGTGTAACCTGAGTTTATAATTAACAAAGGTGCTGAGTTTCTTCAATCAACTCAGCACCTTTGTTGTATACAGTTACAATGACAGTTTTTATTTAAAAATTCTTCCAAAGAAATTTTTCATTGATTCCCAGGAACGTTCATCTGCTTCTTTGTTGTAGGCTACACCCTTTGACGGGTCGTTGCCTGAAGCCGGGTTGGAGAAGCTGTGAACGGCGCCGCTATACAGTCCCACCTCGAAATTGACTTTGGCTTTTTTCATTTCACCAATGAACGTTGAAAGAGCGTCCATGGTCACAAACGGATCGTCGGCGCCGTGACAAACGAGGACTCTTCCCTTTATGTTTTTTGCGTCATCCGGATTTGGCGTATCCAGGTTCCCGTGGAAGCTGACAACACCCTTAACGTCAGCGCCGCTTCGTGCCAATTCAAGTACGCAGCCGCCACCAAAGCAGTAGCCTATGGCAGCCACTTTTAGTGGATCTGTCTGTTTTTGTTTCCGGACTTCATCCACCGCCAGTTGCACGCGGTGCCGCATCAGGGTGCGATTGTTACGGTAGATTGTTGCCTGTTTACCTGCATCCTGTGGGTTGGAGGGTCTTATGCCTTTGCCGTAGATATCGGCAGCAAAAGCAACATACCCTAATTCAGCCAGTTGATCGCAGCGCATTTTTATATAGTTGTTGATGCCGGTCCATTCGTGCACCACCACCACTGCCGGTGCTTTTTGAGAAAGTGATTCGTTGTAAGCGAGGTAACCCTCAAGAACCTGATCGCCGTCTTTATACTCTACTGTTTCTTTGTGGATCTGAGCCAACAGGTTGATTGAGAAAAACGGTGCAAGTAACAGGAATAATAGAACTTTCATAGAACATGCCCTCTCTTTTTGATTGTATTACTATTAATGAACACACACTTTGAATAGCAATTATTAAATTTTTTTTGTGGGCAGACCATATTGTGTGAGAGTGCGCGGGCAGGCTGCCCGCGCCATATAACGATCTCTCAGTTAATTTAAAGGTTCACAAATTTCAATGAAGGTTCAGGATAACGCAATCCATGGGTGAACCCTATGGGAGCTGCCTCATCAAGCTGTTTCACATCGTCGGCAGACAGTACCACTTCGGTGGCTGCAATGTTTTCTTCAACGTATTTTCTTCTTTTGGTGCCGGGGATGGGGACAATAAAATCCCGTTTGGCGAGCAGCCATGCAAGTGAGAGTTGCGCGGTGGTGCAGTTCTTCTCTTTGGCTATCCCGGCGAGCTTTTCAATCAGTTGATAGTTATGCTCAATGTTTTCGCCTTTGAAGCGTTCATTAACTTTGCGGTAGTCGTTATCCGCGATTGCATCGTTCGATTTGAATGTGCCGGAAAGGAAGCCTCGTCCCAGGGGAGAATAGGCGACGAAGGTTATTCCCAGTTCCTTGCAGAGATCGAGCAGTTCGGCTTCTGGTTCGCGTGACCAGAGGGAGTATTCGGTCTGCAGGGCAGAAATCTTGTGGACGGCGTGTGCTTTTTTGATTGTTGCCGGGGCAGCTTCCGAGAGCCCCAGATAGCGCACTTTGCCCTCTTTCACCAGATCGGACATTGCCTGTACGGTCTCTTCGATTGGTGTATTCGGATCAACCCGGTGCTGATAATAGAGATCGATCACCTCCACGTTAAGACGTTTTAAGCTGGCTTCGCAACACTTTTTAACGTATTCAGGCTTGCCGCTAACGCCAAGGAAACTGCCATCGGGACCGCGTCTGTTGCCGAACTTGGTAGCAAGGATCACCTGGTCCCGTTTGCCAACCAATGCTTTGGCCAGGAGTTCTTCGTTCCTGCCCACGCCATACATATCAGCGGTATCCAGGAAATTGAGGCCCAGTTCCAATGCCCGGTGAATTGTTGCAATTGATTCCTTTTCATCGGTATCGCCATAAAATTCGGACATTCCCATGCATCCGAGTCCAACGGCTGATACGGAAAGTTCGCTGTTTCCCAAGTCTCTTTGTTTCATTGTCTGCTTCCAAAAAATTAGTAATGTTCTATAGAAAGCAACAAAAATTTATTGGAAGAAATTCCATTGCTGGAGAGAAATATTTTGTGGTGTTTATGGGGGATTGTTACCCGGAGATGGCTCTTGTGGGGCAACCGTTTTGAAAAATACGCCACGAAGGGCAGTGGTTTGTTTTAGGTATATACGACAATGGGGTTCAGGGATTTAAGCTCCTGCTGTTCGCGGTGGTGTGCTTTCGGTGTTTTCTTTGAGGAGATTTAAGACAACTAAATGTTGTGGCGCAAGGCTAGCGCCCTAAGGTAGTGGTGCGTGTTCTTTTTCTTTGAAAATGTTTAATATAACAATGTCGGGGTGAGTGGCACTCGCCCTTTCTCGGTTATGGTTTGGTTTCTTTTTCTTTGAAAATGTTAAAAATAACAATGTCGGGGCGAGTGGCACTCGCCCTTTTTCTGTTGTGGTTTGCTTTCGGTTTTTTCTTTGAAGATATTTAAGACAACCCCGTATGTATCATGCCGGTCAAGCCCGCAGTTGTGGTTTGCTTTCGGTTTTTTCTTTGAAGATATTTAAGACAACTGAATCAGGGGCAATGGCAATTGAAGTTTAGTTGTGGTTTGCTTTCGGTTTTTTCTTTGAAGATATTTAAGACAACCCGTAGGGCGACTAAAAATTGTGGCGTATAGTTGTGGTTTGCTTTCGGTTTTTTCTTTGAAGATATTTAAGACAACTTACATGCTAGGTTTACCGATTCTATCCAAGTTGTGGTTTGCTTTCGGTTTTTTCTTTGAAGATATTTAAGACAACAGTTCTCTAAATTCGTCCCCATATGCGCTAGTTGTGGTTTGCTTTCGGTTTTTTCTTTGAAGATATTTAAGACAACGGTTCGCGGAGATTATAGCAACCTACGAAGGTTGTGGTTTGCTTTCGGTTTTTTCTTTGAAGATATTTAAGACAACTCAGCAATTCACCCATTAATTCATCAAAGGGTTGTGGTATGCTTTCGGTTTTTTCTTTGAAGATATTTAAGACAACCAGCGAGAGAGGTTCTTAATGCGCCCAAAGGTTGTGGTTTGCTTTCGGTTTTTTCTTTGAAGATATTTAAGACGACATAAAGGATAATATTAAAAATCTAGCTACGGTTGTGGTTTGCTTTCGGTTTTTTCTTTGAAGATATTTAAGACAACCGGGGGGTATCTGGGGAAGGAAATGCAGGAGTTGTGGTTTGCTTTCGGTTTTTTCTTTGAAGATATTTAAGACAACTCAAAACCCTGCGTAACCCCGCCCGCCCCAGTTGTGGTTTGCTTTCGGTTTTTTCTTTGAAGATATTTAAGACAACTCGCAGTGGATAGTTGGGACTAGAGAGGCAGTTGTGGTTTGCTTTCGGTTTTTTCTTTGAAGATATTTAAGACAACTCGGTTATGCTACACCGGAACGCAGATGCTGTTGTGGTTTGCTTTCGGTTTTTTCTTTGAAGATATTTAAGACAACTGCGAAGCCATAAGCTCCTTAACATGAGCAGTTGTGGTTTGCTTTCGGTTTTTTCTTTGAAGATATTTAAGACAACTTTTTTGCGCGCAACATCGACGCCGAGATAGTTGTGGTTTGCTTTCGGTTTTTTCTTTGAAGATATTTAAGACAACCAATGGTACCCGCAGGAATGTTGATCTCGAGTTGTGGTTTGCTTTCGGTTTTTTCTTTGAAGATATTTAAGACAACAAAACAATATTGCGTAGTCGCCACCAGTCGGTTGTGGTTTGCTTTCGGTTTTTTCTTTGAAGATATTTAAGACAACAGCCGAATTGGATGCTTTCAAGAATGCCGAGTTGTGGTTTGCTTTCGGTTTTTTCTTTGAAGATATTTAAGACAACTCATTGAATTTAACAAACCAACCCGAGAGGTTGTGGTTTGCTTTCGGTTTTTTCTTTGAAGATATTTAAGACAACAAAAGGCTTACAAAGATTTCCATGACCGGGGTTGTGGTTTGCTTTCGGTTTTTTCTTTGAAGATATTTAAGACAACCCCAACGCGCCGGTGTCAGCCGCGAAACAAGTTGTGGTTTGCTTTCGGTTTTTTCTTTGAAGATATTTAAGACAACGATGAAGGTAATCACCAGGATAACTGCCAAGTTGTGGTTTGCTTTCGGTTTTTTCTTTGAAGATATTTAAGACAACCTTTCCCCAATTGAAGCAGTATTAAAAGTAGTTGTGGTTTGCTTTCGGTTTTTTCTTTGAAGATATTTAAGACAACCCATCGTTTGGGGGTTCATCAAATTCCCATGTTGTGGTTTGCTTTCGGTTTTTTCTTTGAAGATATTTAAGACAACCCAGCCCAATCCGGGCCAACCACCGGTGCAGTTGTGGTTTGCTTTCGGTTTTTTCTTTGAAGATATTTAAGACAACAGAAAAAGTTGCAAGGCTTACCCGTGAAAAGTTGTGGTTTGCTTTCGGTTTTTTCTTTGAAGATATTTAAGACAACATGCTCGGTAAAGCCCTGCCACAACTTGAAGTTGTGGTTTGCTTTCGGTTTTTTCTTTGAAGATATTTAAGACAACCATTTGGATAAGTTTCCCCTGATCCGATCAGTTGTGGTTTGCTTTCGGTTTTTTCTTTGAAGATATTTAAGACAACCAATCCCGTCAATGCTTTTGTCCTCAAAGTGTTGTGGTTTGCTTTCGGTTTTTTCTTTGAAGATATTTAAGACAACTTTCTTTGCTCAGGTACATCATGCGCTTCGTGTTGTGGTTTGCTTTCGGTTTTTTCTTTGAAGATATTTAAGACAACTCAAGTTACCATCACAATATAATTGATTTAGTTGTGGTTTGCTTTCGGTTTTTTCTTTGAAGATATTTAAGACAACTGAATGTCTGTATCTCATTGAAATATAACAACTTGGACGTGCTGTTAGGATTTAAAAATGGTGTATTGTCATATGAAAAGGCCGGCTAAATGCCGGCTTTTTCAGGTTCTAAAACAGTTCCAATTGCTGAGGTTCCTCAAATTTCCCTACGTCAGGCTCCGTTCCCTTAAAAATCTCAATGTCTCCAAATTGCTTGTCGGTTATAGACAGTATGCCAACATGGCCGTTTTTGGGAAGGAAGGACTTTACTCTTCTGACATGCACATCCCGGTTTTCCTTACTTGCACAATGGCGTAGATATATGGAAAACTGGAACATGGAAAACCCGTCCTGGAGAAGGTCTTTACGGAATTTGGCATAAGCCTTCTTTTCGCTTTTGGTTTCTGTTGGAAGGTCAAAAAATACCAGAATCCACATGATACGATATTCGTTGAAGCCCATTGCCTGTCATCTGTTAATTATCGGGGAACTCCGGATATAGGATGAGACGTTGTTCACCGCTAAAACACTTGGCAAGTGATGCGGTTGTTCGCTGCATGGCATTCATCAAGGGGCTTTCTTCACCATCAAGAAGCACTGTAGTTACCGGGATGCCAAGAAATTTCTTTTTCATTTCAGTGGTCAGTTCTTCTTCTTCACACCCGTCGTCAATAATTGAAAGCAGGATCGCATCGACAAATGGACGATATGGTTCCATTACGTCATCGGCCAAACAATAGGCATTATAGCGGTTATGGTGGTGAATGCCCAGAGTTGGAAGGAGACCGGAACCAACAAGGCTTCTGGCAGCCACCGCTCTCAGGATAGCATAGCCATAGTTGAGAAAATTGTTTGGGTAGCCTCCCTCCCTTGAGCGTATAAAACCGGGATTCTCTTTGAAAATATTCTTCCAGTAGTATGCTGCGGCCCGGGCTTCAAGATTTTTGGTGTCACCGGAAGCAACTTGTTCAATCCAGGATAGCATATTGGCGACCTGCACTCCCTGACGACTCAGCACTTCTGCCTGGTTGGATATTTTTGTTTCAACAGTCTGTTTCCAAAGTTGTTTTTTTAAGGGAACGGAAGCTGAAATTTGTGCACCAAAACGTTCAGTCTGTATGGTATTGCCGGCAATGGCTAGAAGCATTCCTGCGGGCATATGGTTGGATGTGCAGGTGATTATTGCGGCATTGTTGTCCAGCAGGGCTGAAATGACAGCCTGGGTTATGGTTAATTGCGGGTTATCCAAAATAACAATACCGATATCCTCGATCGGTATTGAAGAGATTTTTGGCTCATTGTTCTCATCTTTCTCGGGAATCTGAATTTTTAACTGCATATCTTTTTTGAATAAATACGCAGGGTTACCGAAATATAAGGTCTTCTTTATCATATGCGGATGAGTTTGCCTGTGATTGATATTCTCACTTTAATTGCTCGTAATCTATTGCTGGATTTTTTTAGTACCCAGCCAGAAGGATAATCTTTAGGATGATCCGGATTAACATTCGATAAATTATGTTTTGCAAAACAAATATTCCCATTACGGTCAAATTTCCTTACCAAATAAAGGCTTTCAAATAATTGTGCTTTGTTTTCCCAATCAATCTCATCCGGATCATTTTCATAAACCACAACCAGATCTTTTTGTGTCAGTGAGAGCAGAAAAGCTTTTCCGTCTTTTTCAATTGGGAAAATTGGCAATCCTTTAAGTCTTCTTTGCACAGCCTCATAGAATGAGACATTCTCGAAGGTTCTTTTTCCCTCTTTTTCATAAATAGCCATCAGGTAATTGCTGCCTGATGATACGAACAGTTTATTGTTCTCATTTGGCCGCAATTGAATCAGGTCTTCAGAAGATTCCTGCATCCGCACTTTTTTGACCGGTATTTTTTTTCCCGATTTGCTGGTCATAAACAGATCAATCGCCATGGCGCTCTTTATATTTCCTCCATGCTCTTGAACATGTTTGATGACTAATGCCTTGATTGCGGGATCGATAATCTTTGCTATATGCTTTTCGGTTTCTATCGATACAAGCGGTTTTCTTATCACAAATTCCTCTTTGCCGGTATGTGGATTGGAAATTTTCCCGAAAAAGGTTTCTTCATGCAGGGGGCCACGGATAGAAATATTTGCAGTAGAACAATCTTTCCTTGAATGAATATATTTGTTCTTTTTTGTGGTGATCAACCGTTTTTTATTCTTATAGGAAATAAACACTGTTGAAAGCAGTTCTTTAGCCTGTTCACGAAACTCCAGAAAAGGAGTAGGGGCGTCACGGAGAGTCAGTTTGCCGGAAGCATCGAATTTGGCATAATCGCTCAGCATTTTAATATCTGCCGGTGTTGTTGATGCAATAACAAGAGCATCAACAGCATGATGCCGGTGATCATGCCTGCTTTTTACATTCTCGCCTTTGGGGTTAAGTATGGTATTCAGGCCCCACAATCTGCGCAGAAAACTTGTGGCCTGTCCATTGGTAACAGTCACATCAGGGCATACGGTTTTTAGCTTTTTACGTGCTTGTTTAGCGATATAGGCCGTATTGTTCAATTGCTGACTGATAAAATCTGCAGGAAGATCCTTGGCTGAAAATTTTGCCTGCTTTCCTTCGGAAAAACTCTTCACACGATCCAAAAATTTTTGCCATTCATAAGGGTTTTCACCCAAATACTCAAATGGTGTCCGGTTACCTTTTGCTGCATTTATTTCCCGTTCACAGAGGGTTTTATTTCCAAAGGAATCATCAAGACTTCTGCTAAAAGGAAGGATATGCTCAACTTCAATGGCGGGGGAGAATAAAGCGTGCAGATTGATCACTTTACCGGAATAGGGGGAAATACGACCGCATTCAAGCCAAAGCTCATACTTCTGTTTGTCACCCGGTTTCACATGTTTTGCAAATTTGCGAAACTCGGTCATGTCGATCGACCGGGTGATCTTTTCGAGTTCGGTCTCGCTAAATTCCATTTCGAGCCATAATTCGAACTTCAATAAATCCGACTTTGAAACATTCTCCATTTGCAGTTTATGTTTCAGAAATTCGCGATAGGTATCCCGTGTACGTTCCTTTTCGTCATTTTGAGATTTATATTTTTCCCTTCTTTCTCTTGTCCATTTGAGTTGCCGGGCGAATTCTACTCTTACAGCTTCTGGCTTGCCATATTCCTTAATAATTTCATTTACAAGACGTATGGTTTCCGCAACTGCCTGTTGCACAAGGGGGTTTCTCAAATCGTCTTCTTTGTTTCGTTCAATTTTGTCCTTTAATTCACGCTCTTTGCCGTCCTCCACTTCATCGAATGAATGGTGATAACCGGCTTCTTCACAGGCCTGAGCATAATCAAACCCGGCTTTCATAAAAGGAAGTATTTTCCTGATTGCTTTAACGCTCAGATTCCCATACTCTTCCTCGAGATTAATCTTCATGTATTCTTTGGTTTGTTCTGGTGTCAGTTTCAGGTCTTTCTGCGAATACTTTTCCAACCATTCTTCATCATTGGCAAAATAAAGGGTATGCCAAAGCTTATATTTTACATCTCCGGAAAGAGAATCAAAATTTTCTTTTCCAAGGGCATTCTGAAGCTTGGCATTTGTGGTGTTCCCTTTTATTTTTTGAGGTAGATCTTTCTGAAAGGAATAAGATTTAGGCAGATTTAGTTCTGTTTTCAATTTGGCAACGCTCATTTCCTGTTGGTCTTGCAACACTCCGGCTGCTCTGAGCTTTTCTTCCAAGGTTAAAGACTCTCTGAAACGATTCCCGCCGGTAATTCTCAGGTTATTGATAAATTGCCAAATTCTGAACTCCTGGAAATCAAACGAGCTTTTCGGAGCAACCCGTTTCTGAGGTTCAAACCGGCATTTGCCCACCAGATGCTTCTGTGATTTAAGAGGTCTCTGGTAATAGAGGCAGTTTTCTTTGAGCTTTTTATAATTTCCTTCTGTGAGGACATCTGGATAATATTCTTTTTGCTTTGACCAGATAAGATCAAATTCCTTTTCATAGGTTTTTCTGAAAACAAACCGTTTGCGGATGCGCTCCACTGGCTCATCAGTGTTATGCCAGTTTTGTTGAGATGATTGGTCGGTGAACAGTGAATAGAAATATTCGCCTACGGTTCTGCAGCCGGAGGATGCAATTTTCATTTCGAGTTCTTCCATTTGGAGTTTTATCCCCTCAAGTTCTTTTTTCTGGTCTGAACTGCCTTTTTCTTTTTTATTGCTTTTAAATCCTCTTCGTTGGTTTAGAAGGAGAATGATTCTTCCCAGTTCCTGCAAGGTGATACGTTCATCCAGTGATTGCGCACGAAGTGCATAAAGTTCACGAGAGGATAATGAGAGAATTTCAGGTGGCATCATGTCGAGAGAGAGGAGGAGCTTTTTAAGTTGTCTGCGTCGGAGTTTATAGCGGTCATAGAGGCGCCTGATTCCGCGGGCAGTTCTGCGGGCTGAGCTTTTGGATTCCTCGGTTCCCGATTTATTGTACAAGTCCTCTTTTACTCCAACCGGGAAAATCCGAATGCCTAAATCAACTATGCTTCGGTCACGGAGAATTGCCCATCCGATTGAATTGGTACCGATGTCTAGACCAAGAATATATCCCATGAAAGGCCCCTTTCGAAAATATTTTTCGTTGATTTTTTAAGAACATACTTGCAAATTAGGAAATCATTTATTATTTTTCAAATAATAAGCAATTAAACCGAAAGCTTATCACAATAAAGATGATTCTACAGGCGCTAGTCGCCTAGCCCCGGTTTTGGTAACCCCATGTCCCAGGGCTTTTTTTATTTTAAAGCAATAAGCGCTCCCGGAAATGGTACTTTCCCTCGAAGTCAAATCCAGCACAGCATCTTCCCAACACAGGGATCCTGCATGCTCTCTGTGATAACTGAGATCAAATCATGATGGTAAGTGAGATTAGTGTTAAATTTGGGAAAAGATATACCCTCATATTAATGCTTCATAGAATGCTGCTCATTGCCGGACACTTAAAATCTCCCCGATTCGGATACTGTCAGTTACGCGGGTGTGAAGACCTTTAAGGATGTGTCCAAAAATATGTTTGTTAATAGAAAAATCAAAAATATCTAAATATATTAGGTATAAAATTATGTATACATTAATTATTAATGCATATACGGTTGTTTTTTTTGCAAAAAATTCGCTTATTGTTACCTTTTGACCAGCTCCTTGTAACCCTAAAAATGAAAAACACGGAAAAGTGTTCACATCGTTCATAGTATGCGTTTTTGATTCATTTTCACAACATTTCCCCCTCCAACTATGAACACTATGAACGCTCAGACCCTTAACCGTTCATAGTCTGCGTTTTTGATTCAATTTCGCAACATTTTTCTCCCCAACTGTGAACACTATGAACGCTCAGGCCTCAACCGTTCATAGTTTGCGTTTTTGATTCAATTTCGCAGCATTTTTCTCCCCAACTATGAACACTATGAACGCTCAGACCTCTACTGTTCACAGTTGCACCCGCTGTCAAACCAAGTCCGATTTCCACAACAGTGATTTTCCTTCGCGTAATCCGGCATCAGGATATACTCCACAACCTGGGTAAATAAATCGATGGATCACCCATCACCGGATGTTAATCGGTCACTGAAATTTCATTGAATCCCGCGTCATCGCAGAAATGAACCAATGAAAATTCCACCATAATAATCAAAAAAGATTTATGTAAATTGCACACTTACATTCTGCATATTCTATATTGAAAGGTTAAATGATCTATGAATTATTTAGTTTTATTGCGCCATGGTGAGTCACAGTGGAATTTGGAAAACCGTTTCACGGGTTGGGTTGACGTTGATCTTTCCCCCAAAGGGGAGCAGGAAGCCAAAGAAGCCGGCACCGTGCTCAAGAACCACAATCTGCATTTCGATCTTCTGTTCACCTCCGTTCTGAAACGTGCAATGCGCACTGCAGAATTGGCCTGCGGCGTTGCCGGTTATGACCTTCCGGTGCAAAGAGACCAGGCCTTGAATGAACGTCATTATGGTGCGCTCCAGGGTTTGAACAAAAAAGAAACTGCCGAAAAATACGGCGACGAACAGGTACATATCTGGAGACGCAGTTACGACGTGCCTCCGCCGGCAGACGTTACGGAATTGAACCCAACCGGATTCACCGAAAGTCTGAAAGAAACCGCTGCCCGGACAATTCCTTACTATCAGGAAAAGATTGAGCCTTTTGTTAAAGAAGGAAAGAACGTTCTCGTGGTTGCTCACGGCAACAGTCTTCGCTCATTGGTGATGTTCCTCGATAATCTTTCAAAAGCAGAAGTGCTTGAGCTGAACATTCCTACCGGCAATCCACTCGTCTACGAAATGGAAAATGATAAAGTCATTAAAAAATATTATTTGAAATAATGGACTATCTCGTTTACGACTTCCTTGACGATGACGAATTGCTCCGCATCTCCGAGACTATCAAACAGTCGGAGAAGCAGACATCCGGCGAGATCGTTGTTTCCATCAAAGAGAAACGCGGTCTCTTCCAGCGAAATAAAACGATACGTCAGCTTGCAGAAGACGAATTCAAACGATTAAAAATGGGAAATACCCGTGACAAAACGGGTATTCTCCTTTATATGGTGCTTCGCAGCAGGGAGTTCACCGTACTTGCGGACAGCGGCATCCACGAAAAAGTGGCTGACGGAACATGGCAGAGCGTGCGTGATCTGTTGAGCAGCGATTTTAAAAACGGGAAATTCTGTATCGGGATCATGAAAGCAGTGACAAGTATGGGAAACCTGCTGGCACAACACTTCCCCATAAAGCCCGATGACACAAATGAAATTTCCAACAAAGTTATTGTACGTCCGTAATTCCCAACTTGAAACCAGCCCCAAAAACTCCAATGCACCGTGCTCCGTATGTTCCGGAAAATACGGGAGCATGGAAATTACCCGGAAATCGAATCAATTTTGAGTGGGAGCACGCTTTCACGGATTACGTTGCCCACGGAGCACACTGCCAATTTTTCTTAGGAGCTAAACTTGGATATTAATAAACCGACCAATACCGATCTTCTTTCTCTGTTCTTCAGAGGTGTAAAGAAGCATAAACCGCATCAGCCGTTTCATCTGGTTGCAAAAGATGAGAGTAAAACGGGAGTGGTGCAGAAGTACTTAAAAAACGAATATCTCCGCGAAGACAGCGAAGTCAAAGGTGAGATTGCACGGCTGTTCAATGTTAATATCAGTCAGAATTTCTTCCAGGATGGGGCCATCGTTGATGAGATCAACATTTTGTTCGAGAATCGCAATCTGAAATATGACCGGCTTGCCGAAAACCTGCAATTCTCAACCGACGTGGAGACGATTGAGTTCGATCTTATTGCTTACGGTGAGAACAGTATTTTGGTGATAAATATTTATGCTGCCGTTGATGAAGAGGACATTGAGCTTTTCATGGAGGATATGAGCCTGATAAGAGAGGCATTCCCGGAATATGAGAAGTATACCATTAATGGCGCCATCGGTGTGCTTGAAATCGATATGGAATCGATAAAGTTTGCCAACAGGAAAGGCATATTCATCATCCGCAAGAGCGGCAACGCCATGGTGGTGGCCAACAGGAAAACGTTCAAACCAAGGAATTGGTAGCTGATGAACGGGAACATGCAGAAAAAAGCAATTATACCGGACAGCAATCAGATATATCCGATGGAGCATCATAAAAAAATGGTGTTCCTCAAGAACTTTGTGAAGAATCCGCGTATTGTGGCGGGTGATTATTCGTATTATGATGATTTGGAGGCACCCGAAAACTTTGAGAAGAATGTTCTCTATCATTTCGATTTTATAGGCGACAAATTAATCATCGGGAAATTCTGTGCCATTGCCTCGGGTGTGAAATTCATAATGAATGGAGCGAATCACCGTATGAAAGGATTCTCAACTTACCCGTTTGAGATATTTGGAGGCGGTTGGGCCGAGGAGGTACCGGCAAGAGATGAGTTCCCGTACAAGGGCGACACTATATTGAAGAATGACGTTTGGGTTGGTTACAACAGCATGATCATGCCCGGGGTTACTATTGGTAATGGAGCAATTGTTGCTGCGGGTTCGGTTGTGACCAAAGATGCTCCTGATTACAGCATTGTCGGCGGAAATCCTGCAAGGGTTATCCGCTTGCGGTTTGATGAAAAAGTTATAAGAAAATTGTTGGAAACAGCATGGTGGGATTGGGACATTGAGAAGATAACGAAGCATAAAGCGATTATTGAATCAGCGGATATTGAGAGCCTGGAACAGATAAAATAAAAGAGGCTGTATCAAAAGAATAAAAGGGTACGCGGATGACCCGGATTGGAACGGATGGCCGCGGATAGCAATTCAAAATTTAACTTTTGAGACAGCCTGTTTTTATTGAAACAGTTGCAGATACTTATACTGCTTTAAATACGTTTACCATTTCTATCACCGACATTGCAGCATCCCAGCCCTTGTTTCCGGCTTTGGTCCCTGCACGTTCAATTGCCTGTTCCAGCGAATCGGTTGTTAAGATGCCATAGGATACAGGGAGCGTGTATTTGAGAGAAGTTTGCGCAACACCTTTGGTCACTTCGGCGGCGATATAATCAAAATGAGGAGTGTTGCCCCGTATAACGGCTCCAAGGCAAATAATGCCATCATATTTTTTTGATTGTGCGATTTTTTCGGTCATCACAGGTATCTCGAAAGCACCGGGAACTTTAAATAGCGAAATGTTTTCTTCAACAGCACCATGCCGGCGTAGACAGTCCAAAGCACCCTCAATAAGTTGCGAAACGATAAAATCATTGAACCTGCTCGCGATCAACGCGAATTTACTATCCTGGGCGGCGAGAGCGCCTTCATATAATTTCATAGTTAAAATTCCTTTTCTTTCCTTAAAATTAAGTAATTTACAGTTAAAATTCATTCAGAAAAGCCAAAAAAGATACGAATTACGGGTTAATGTTGCAAAGAGCCGATCAAATGGTTATTGCCGGAACGCAATTTGGGTCGGTTGTACCCCGTAAGTGTGCGGAAGCAGCTTCGTAGCCGGAATATGGGAAACCTTTCACAAGGCCAAAAAACAAGGCCTGGTTTCTTTCCTTTTCATGGCGAATTTCATAATTTTACAAGATAATTAAATAATAAGTCAAAATACCCATGCAAACGTCGAATCTCAAGTTCATTTCACAGTTTAATTCCCTTAAGGAATTGGCGGTAAAGAATGCACCCTTGTTCGTGGAACAGTTCTGCGAATTCATTTGCGAAGAATTCCAGTTCCAGTCGGCTGTACTTTTTAAAGTTAATGAGAACAACAAACTAAATATGGTAGGGAAATCGGCATCAGCATCGAAAGGGTTGTTGCCAAATTCGGTTTACGACTGCACCGCATGCAAGTTTTTAAAAACCGAACCTGCCAATTTTGAATTCTATTCAGATCATGACTGTGAAATCCGTGTTGCAGAACAAACGGCCTATGAATGCTGTGTTTGGCTTAAGACACCTGCACTTGAGAGATATCTTTTAAAGGTTTCACAAAGAACGCCCATTACACCCGCGGAAAAACAGTTTTTCCAGATTGCGGGAAGTTTTCTGCTTTCCATTCTTGAGTTTTGGGGCGGTTCACAGACGGGAACAGGCTTTTCGTTTAGCAAGTTTATTGCTGAGGCAGCCAACGATCTGCGGACTCCGACAAACAGTATAATGGGATTTGCCTCACTGCTCAGCGATGAAAAACTAACATCGGCTCAAACGGAATATACTGCCACGCTGCGAGAGAATTCGCAGAAGCTGCTGGCGTTGATTAATGACCTGGTTGATTTTGCCAAAGCAGAGTCTGGAATACTGCCAATTAATTCAGTAGCACTAAACGTGACCAATTTGGTTGATGATGTATTTACCCAGGCAGCAGTGAAAACAATGCATGGTAATTTGCAATTGGAAAAGTTTATTGACAAGGGTATACCAGCGTCGATTAAGGCTGATGGTTTGAAACTCAAATTTATTCTGCAGCAGTTCGTGGCTTTCCTTACAAACATAACGGAATCGGGTAAAATCAGTGTGAGCGTTTCTTCTCCCGGCTCAAACAAATTACAGTTTCGTATCACCAACAACGGGCCTATGGCGCAACTGCCAAATCTGCCCAAATATTTTTCGGGTGAGGCGATCCTTGACATTAAGGGATTCAAAAACTCTCCGATGTCCATACTTTCTCTTCCGCTTTCACGACGCTATATAGAAATGCTTGGAGGCACTTTTGATATAGTATACAGCGCTTCACGCGGATTAGCCATTAATTTCAGCGTGCCATTGGATGCCTTAAGTGCATTGGAATCGAAGATTGGTTCTCTGCCCAAAGAAGCCGGCAAGAACAAGGTTCTGGTTATTGAGGATGATTATGCCACCTCAAAATTGCTCAGCAATTATTTGAATAAATGGGGATATGAACCCACGATAATAAGTTCCGGTGTTAAGGCACTGCAAATGCTGCAAACCGACAAATATCTTGCGGTGATCATGGATATTGTTCTGCCCGACATTAACGGTCTGGAATTGCTTAAGAAGATACGCGAGGATGAACATTCCAAATACATTCCGGTGATTGTTTGCTCCGTTGAAGCAGAGCAGCAAAAAGCATTCATGATGGGTGCCGTGGAATATTTTGTCAAGCCTATCCGTTACAAGGATCTGGTTGAGGTGCTCACAAGTTACAAGCTGAAAAAAGATTCGGCAGTGCTCTGTGTTGATGATGATGTTCCCACGCTGAATTTGGTGAAGAGTGCCATTGAGTCGGTTGGTTTAACGGCAGTTGCCGAGTCCCATTCCGAAAAAGTTATGGGACTGATACAAAACATGCAGCTTGATCTGGCCATCATCGATTTGGACATGCCGGAAGTGACCGGTTTCCAGTTGATCAAGCTGATCAAGTCATCACCCAAGTTTGCCAATCTCCCGATTATTATTTACACGGGTAAGGAAAACTATGAAGAGGATCTGAAGAATATTGACGGTCTATTCACAGAACTGTTGAGCAAACGCAGCACTAAATTGGAAGACCTTGCGGACACGATTAACTCGATGATAAACCGCTATGAGCAGCCGAGTCAGCCGGATGAAGTGAAGGTGCAGTCTGATTCGCCTAAGGTTCTGCTGGTAGAAGATTACAAACATTCTCAGATCATTGTCACCCGGTTATTGAAAAAGAACGGCTTTAGTTCGGTTGTGGTTGTGGAAAATGGAGCAGAAGCTCTTGAACAGGTGAAGCAGCAGAGTTTCGATATCATTCTGATGGACATGCAGATGCCGGTCATGAACGGATTTGAAGCAACGGAGCGGATACGGCAGATACCCGAGTATAAGGATACGCCGATAATTGCGCTCACTGCATTTGCCATGAAAGGCGACAAGGAAAAATGTCTTGAAGCCGGCGCTTCTGATTATATTCCAAAACCGATTGACAGCCAGGAATTTATTGAAAAAGTAAAACGATATACATCACTTAAAACGCAAAGATAGTTTTTAGCTCTATGATTAATGAAACACCAAGGGTGCGTTTTGCACCCAGCCCTACGGGATATTTACACGTCGGGGGATTACGCACTGCTTTATATAATTATTTATACGCAAAAAAAACGGGAGGGACGTTCCTCCTGCGCATTGAAGACACCGACAGAAAGCGCTTCGTTCCCGGAGCGGTTGAAAACCTGATTGCCGCGCTGAAATGGTGCGGCATTGATTATGACGAGGGTCCGGGAAAAGAAGGGGACTGTGGTCCTTACCTGCAATCGGAACGCCTGGACATTTATAAAAAATATGCACTTGAACTGGTTGATTCCGGCAAGGCATATTATTGTTTCTGCACCTCGGAGCGGCTTGCCGAACTGCGCAAAGAGCAGGATGCAAAGGGCCTGCAGCCGGGATATGATAAACATTGTACCTCACTCTCGAAAGAGGAAACCGCCGGAAAACTTGCCGACGGAGCACCCTACGTAATCCGGCTGAACGTGCCCAAAGGCGAGAAAGTCAGTTTCAACGACAGTATACGCGGCGATGTGGAATTTGGTTCTGACACCATAGACGATCAGGTGCTGCTCAAGGGTGACGGTTATCCGACGTATCACCTTGCCAACGTGGTTGACGATCATCTGATGCGGATAACCAACGTGATCCGAGGCGAGGAATGGCTCCCATCAACACCGAAACATATTTTACTTTATAACTTTTTTGGCTGGGAAATTCCCCAATTCGCGCACCTGCCGCTTCTGTTGAACCCTGACCGCTCAAAGCTGAGCAAACGCCAAGGTGATGTTGCTGTTGAAGATTACCGCGGCAAAGGTTACCTGAAGGAAGCGCTCGTTAATTTTGTGGCGCTGCTTGGGTGGACGGCCGGTGATGACAAAGAGTTCTATTACCTGAATGAATTGGTTGATGCATTTGCGCTTGAGCGGGTTAATAAATCCGGTGCCGTTTTTGATCTGCAGAAATTGAACTGGCTGAACGCCGAACACCTTCGCAAGAAAAGCTCCATTGAGCTGGCTGCAATGCTTCGGGATGAGCTTGCCAAACAAGGTATAGATGCTTCACACTATTCCGACGAGTATCTTGCTGCGGTTATTGATGCAATGCGTGAGCGGGTGAGCTTTATTCATGAAGTGCCGGAAAACGCGAAGTATTTCTTTGAAGCACCGAAAACTTATGACGAAGCAACGGTGAAGAAGAGATGGACTGCTGAATCGGCTGACTTTTTGAGCAAGTATGCGGATGAAGTTGAGAAGATTGGCGCCAATGAAAAAGAGCAATATGAAAAGGCGCTCCACGATTGCGCGGACCGGCTTGGAATTAAAGTGGCACAAATAATCCACCCGTTGCGCCTGGCCGTTTCCGGTGTTGGCGGAGGTCCCGGAGTATATGATATTTTACAACTTATTGGCAAAGAAGAGTCTGTGAAACGGATGCGAAATTGCATCACTATACTGAAATAATCAGATATTTCCCATTACGATAAATTAAAACGACACAGGATTTTATCCTGAAATATAAGGCACTATACCATGGCAGATATTACTACGAACGATCCAAATGCACCAGCAGACAAACCGTCTAACTTTATCAATGAAATTATTGAGGAAGATCTCCGGACCAATAAATATGAGGGCAGGGTAAATACCCGCTTTCCGCCGGAACCTAACGGTTATCTGCATATTGGCCATGCAAAATCCATTTGCCTCAACTTTGGACTGGCCGAAAAATATAACGGCATGTGCAATCTGAGGTTCGATGACACCAACCCGACCAAAGAGGAAGTTGAGTACGTCGATTCGATAATGGAAGACGTAAAGTGGCTTGGATTTGACTGGCAGGACCGGTTGTATTATGCATCGGACTATTTTGACCAGCTTTATGCCTGGGCAGAAAAACTGATTATGCAGGGTGACGCATATGTGGATGACTTGACCGGCGATGAAATTCGCCAGCACCGAGGCACCTTTTCCGAACCTGGCAAAGAGAGTCCCTACCGTAACAGGACCGTTGACGAAAACATTGATTTGTTCCGCAGGATGAAAGCAGGGGAATTCCCCGATGGTTCAAAGACGCTGCGTGCAAAGATTGACATGGCGTCGCCGAATCTTAATATGCGCGATCCGGTAATGTATCGCATTCTGCACGCGGAACATCACCGTACGGGTGACAAGTGGTGCATCTATCCCATGTATGACTGGGCACACGGCCAGAGTGATTCAATGGAAAAAGTAACACATTCGATTTGTACGCTTGAATTTGAAAATCACCGCCCACTCTACGACTGGTTCGTGGAAAAGCTCGGTATCTATCACCCTCAGCAGATTGAATTTGCACGGCTGAACCTGACCTATACCATGATGAGCAAGCGTAAACTTTTGCAACTGGTGGAAGAAAAATACGTTGAATCGTGGGATGACCCCCGGATGCCTACCATTTCCGGATTGCGCCGACGCGGTTATACGCCGGCATCGATCAGAGCATTTGCAGACAGGATCGGGATGGCAAAGCGCGATAACATGATAGACGTTGCACAACTTGAGAATTGCATCCGCGAAGATCTTAATAAAACCGCACCGCGTATGATGGCAGTTATTAAACCGCTAAAAGTGGTTATTGAGAACTGGCCGGCAGACAGCGTGGAAGCACTTGAAGCAATCAACAATCCGGAAGATGCTTCCATGGGAACAAGAAAGCTTCATTTCACCAAAGAGCTATTTATTGAGCGTGATGACTTCATGGAAGATCCGCCGAAACAATTCCACCGTTTGGCACCTGGCAAGGAAGTACGTTTGCGCTATGCCTATATTATTAAATGCGAAAGCGTTTTGAAAGATCCTGCAAGTGGTGAGGTTACCGAACTGCGTTGCACCTTTGATCCGGAAACCAGAAGCGGAACGGGAACCAGCACCAAAAAGGTGAAGGGGACGATTCACTGGGTCTCTGCCAAATTTGGCAAGACTGCCGAAGTGCGTCTTTATGACCGCTTGTTCAGCGTTGAAGATCCCGGAAGCGTTAAGGAAGGCGACTGGCATGATACGATCAATGCAAACTCGCTCGAGATTTTGTCAAATGCCAAAATTGAGCCGGCATTGAGTGAATCCAAACCGGGAGACAAGATGCAGTTTGAGCGCCTGGGGTATTTCTGCGTGGACAAAAATGCCACTGCGGATAATTTGATCTTTAATCGCACAGTGTCCCTCAGAGATTCATGGGCGAAGATTAAAAAAGGGTTGTAGGAGATAGTTTCGAATGGATGGAGCATAGCAGACTTTGTTATTGCTATGCTCTTCCAATGAAAATTATACGAATTTCTGAGTGTCTGCCGCTTCAGATTAGGGTAGTTGACAATATCGAAGGAATTGTGCAAGTTTAGGCGGGATTTAGGAATTTTTAAAATAAATATGAGTTGCTACATGGAAAAGTTAGTTGCTCTGTTGTTTTTAATAAATACGATTAATTTGCAGCCGCAAATAAAGTCTGTGCTTCAAAATCCGGATTCACCTTTATATCATCACGGTGAGTCGATAGAAACCAGTAACCCACTATCCAAATATTCAAGCCTGACTCTGCTTCCTCCACAAAAAACAAAGAAGAATAAAAAGTCTGAGAGCCCTCTCCGGACTGTATATTTTAAGCAACAGGTTATCATCGATGATACTACACGATATACGTACAATTATGACTCAATGGGGAATCGAACACGCGAACTTTGCGAAAAGAAATATGGTGATGTTTGGGTAAACGCCATAAGGCGTACCTGGGCTTATAACAAATACGGTAATGTGCTTTCTGATATTAAGGAAAATTGGACCGGGTCACTCTGGCTAAATGCTATCAGGGTTATTTATACCTATAATAATAACCGCGATCTATTAACCAAGACTACCGAAAATTGGGCGGATACCAATTGGGCATATGTTTCCAGAACTACCAATACCTATGACAACAGCGGGAATATGTTGGTATCTCTTGTTGAATCCTGGAGATCCACTAGGTGGTGGAATGAGACACGGGAAACCTATACGTATGACAGCAGAGGCAATAATTTGTCAAGACTTTCAGAGATCATGGCAAATGGTTGGCGAAACAACCAAATGGTATTCTATACTTATGACGATAAAAATAATATTCTCACCAGGATTGTGGAAAACTGGTTATATGCTGGGCTTGGAACCGGGCAATGGATTTTGACCGGAAGATATACATACACGTATGACCAAAGCGGGAATCAGCTTACAGAGCTCAGTGAATATTATTCAAACGACCATTGGGTGAATTCTCAAAGAATTACAAGCATTTATGACAATGCGGGGAATAAGCTCTCGATGCTTCGCGAATCATGGACCGGCTCCACCTGGGGAAACGATTTTAGATATACCTACCAGTTTGATAACAGTGGGAATCAAATATTCTTATTGATCGAGACCTGGGATGCGTATTCGGTTAACTGGAAATATGTAAACCGGTGTACCGACATGTATGATAATAACAATAATTGGTTAACTTCAGTTCTGGAAACCTGGGGCGACAGTACCTGGTTTAATTCTGATATCACCCACTATTCGTACGATAAAAATGGGAATACCATACAGTGTGAATGTAATGTACAAGATAATACATGGGGCACTGGCCGAGATTATGTGATCGCATTTTATAATAACAAGACTGACCGCGAATATATTGAAGGCCACTTTGTTACAGTGCAATATACCTCACTCACACGGATACAAAGCACGAATATAAAATTCAGCTTGTTTTCTCTTTCCCAGAACTACCCCAATCCGTTCAATCCCTCAACCAAGATCAGGTTCACGCTGCCCTTTGAAAGTGTCGTAAAATTGCAAGTTTATAACACGCTTGGTCAGCTTGTGGCAGAACCGGATAATTCCATTCGGAAAGCAGGTGAGCATGAAGTCAGTTTCGATGCCGCCAGGTATTCCAGTGTAGTGTTTTTCTATTCCATCAATGCAAAATCCGTTGACGGGAAGCATGAATATCACAGCGTGAAGAAGATGTTGTTTTTAAAGTGAGAGATTGGACCATATTTACAAGCATTCTCAATAGTCGGCCTGGCATATTCTCATTATCCTCAACAAACCAAATCAGCGCAAGAGTATCCGATAAGATATTCACTGCACGTAGTCCTTAAAATCATCCAATGGCTCATTAAAGTCGTCTTTCATGATAAAAGTCCCTTTCATGCATCCGGCTTTAGGGCGTTTCTTTCCTGAAATTGTTTCCTTTTTCTTGAGCGGTGGGGGTAATTCTTTTACACAAAGAGGCGCGGACGAATTTAATATGCCAGTATACTGCCACGAAAATATCCTTACAACTTCATAGCACCGACCGGTGTTGTCATTCAACCGAAAGGGAAGCTACTTTGCTGAGCGAAGGATGGATGCCCGCTTTCGCGAGCATGACAGGATGCTTATCAAGTATAAAGAACCGTAAGTGGCACCACGCTAGTTCAGCCACCGTTTAACAGCATCCCGGACTTGTTTGGATGGCGAGCTTTTAAGTAGTTGATCAATAGCTCTCTTTGAGTGTTCAGTTGGATTGGCTTTATAGGCGGCGATCAGGCTCATTGCCTCGCTAAGGTCAGTCATGGAAGTGTCACCAATTGCAGAATAGACCTCACCGGCGGCGCCAAAGTTTTGCGCTGCCTTTTCGAATTGTGATTCACCAAAACAGATTTTGCCCAAGAGCCAGCAGTCATCGGCAACGCCTTTAGAATTTTGGACTGTCTGATCAATGGTCAATGCTTCAGTTGTATATTTAGCGGCAGTTTTCAGATCACCTTCGTTGAAATACCGGTAACCCAGCGCGTAAGCTGCGGTTGCCGGGGTCTCGTCGTTCTCCAAGGCACCATTCATATATAGCGCTTTTAGCTGACCGTAATTCCGTTCGAGGAAGGCAACTGCTGTTGAATCGGATCTATCCGCTGTTTTTTTGCCGGTGAAGATGATCCATGATGCGATGGTTGCACTGGTTTCGAGCGGTTGCAGCGAAGCGGTGCTCTCTGCTAACAGAGCTTTTAAAGCTGCTTCATTTTTATTCTGTAATGCAAAGAAGGCTTTTGCTTCGAGCTGATATCTTGTCAGTTGACTATTCCCGGCGACTAATTCAGTAAGGTTAGTAGTGAGAGAATCGGCCTGAACGGCATCCCCGGAAAGCAGGTCAGTTTTTATCATTCCAAGAATTGCTTTTGCTTTTCCTTTCTCATCGTTGACAGCAGAAAAGCGGCTGTATGCGTCCTGATAGAACCTGATTGCCTGCTGGAAGTTATTCTTCTGGGTCATTTCCGCAGCTTTTCGGAGAATGGTTGATGCTTCCCTGGCCTGGAGGGGGAGAAACTCTTTTTTACTTTCCAAAAAGTAGCAAGAGCTCAGCAGCAGCATTCCCGGTAAAAGCAGGTGAAGAAGACGGCGCATTATCAATCCAACGGCTTGGGTCTCAAGGGGGAGACGCCTTTTGTACGCAAGCGGGTTGCGCTCTCAATACCCAAAAGTTTATTTAGCGCCTCAAAAGTGTCCTGTGCCTGTTGCAAGGTGATCTTTACATCTTCCAGCACCACGGTTATATCCGAGGTTTTACTGTTGGCATAGACCATTAGCTGCTGCAACTGCGGAAGCAGGGCATTAACACTGGCAATGCTCTGGCGGATCGGGTTAATAAGTTTTTCACCAGTCGGGTCAATAAGCCGGATAGCAAGCGAATCGGGACTCTTGTATGCATCCAAAAGCGTATCCGTTTTGAGAATGGTTGTTTTCAACATTCGGCTTGTTGTTTTAAATTCTTCAGTCAGGTCGGCAACATTGTTAACGATTTTAAACAAGGGGCCTTTACCTTGGTGATTATCTTCAAGCAAGGCATCAGTAATATAGTCCATCTTTTTGGTGATCAGTTTCAGATCTTCCGAGATAGTAACAAAGTTGTTGAGCGACCGGAAAATGGGACCCTTGTTTTCAACGCTGTCTGAGGTGATTGCCTCGGTGAATGTTTCAAGATTGGCAAGCATAGTGCTGAGGGGGTCACCGGCCTGTTTAACCTTATGTTCCTGGAGCAGCTTTTGGCCTTCCGGCGTATCAAGCGAGGGCAGAACTGAACCTTCGGGGAGCAGATCCGTTGAGCCGATTCCCTGCAGGAATTCGAGTGAACTGGCGTTGGTGACCGGGTTTAAGCCTTTCCATATTGCGGAGTTGACGAAGATCCTGTCCTTGTATTCCTTATATATCTCGAGATCGGCCTCTATATAATTACCTTTTGTCAGGCGGAAGTCTTTTACGGCCCCGATCTTAAATCCTTTGAAAAAGATTGGTGTAGTTGGCGAGAGCCCTGTGGCGTCTGCCAGTTTTGCCTTGAAACTGATCTTCGTTTCAAAAAATCGCTTGTTGACCAGAATAAAAGCGATTGTTGCAAGGATAATCAGAACAGAGATCAGCAGAAAGACACTGACGAATCGTTCTGTATATTTGAATTTAAGTTTCATTTATTCCGACTTCCAGATACTCTTTGATCAATTTTTGGGTTATAGGGGATTCGCTAAACATCAGATCTTCCCAGGTTCCGGATTCAACGTAATCTCCGGATTTGAACACCAGATTAACATCGGACAGTTCAAACAGTATATCCGATGTTGAAACAAAGATCTGAGTCAATTGCTGCTTTTTCAATTCTGAAATATAGGCAAATATTTTTTTCTTAAAATTTTGCTCCAAATCACCCAGAGGGTTATCGTAAAGAAGAATTTTTGGCTCCGGAAGAAACGCGCGGACCAGGAGGAGCATTTTATATATTTGAGGGTGAAGCTTTGCCGGTCTTTCGCTTAACAGTTTTGGATTTAACGAAAAATAGTGAAAGAACCAATTGATCTTCTCCCGTTTCAGGTCGCTGCTCATGGCCGGAAAATAATAATCCAACGGCAGCATCAAATTCTCCAAAACAGACAGGTTGGAAAGCATTCCGCCACGGTCAAAAACAAAGGAAATTGTTTTACGCACTTCTCTGATCTTTTCGGGCGAATCGTTCAGCAGATCAACACCGTTTACCAGCGTTCTGCCACTCTGCGGCTCGGTTATGCCACCGATAATTTTGATGAGAAACGAAATTCTCTCTTCCACGGGTGCCAAAATGCCGGTCATTGTTCCCATGGTGAATTCGTGACTGAAATCGGACAAAATGATTTCGCCATCGAGTGTGTACGAGAGGTTCTCAATTTTGATCATGATATGCTCAACTGAAATAAAGCAGCAGTGTTACTGCGGCATCAATGATAATGATTGCGGTAAGCGATTTCACCACTGACCTGATGGTTCGCTGAGGCACTTCGGTGCTGGCATGCGAAACGTTGAGACCTTCGTAACAGGAAATGAGCGCAATGGTAAAACCGAACAGAACCGATTTGAGAATGCTTGCAAGAACATCTTTAATAGTCAGTTCAGTGAATATGGAAGAAAAGTAATCTTGAAACTCAATTGGGCTAAACAGGTTGTTTATTGCCCAGGCCCCGAACATTGCCACCGTGTTAAAATAGATGCTTAAGGTTATCAGGGAAATTAAAACGCCAAGGACACGCGGGATCACCAGATAGGAAATGGGGGAAACACCGAACGACTGCAGGGCATCAATTTCGTGATTAATTACCATATTGCCGATCTCGGTGGATATTGCCGTGCCCGAGCGGGCAATAATGATGATGGCAGTGAGGAGGCAGCTTAGTTCCCGTGTGACCGTGGAAACAAAAATGGTATAGAATATCTTGCTCTGTCCAAATCCGGCGAGCATCGAATTCCCTTCAATTATCACAATGGCGCTTATTGCCAATGCAATGATTGAAATTAGTCCCAAAGCTTCATATCCGGTGTACAGAATCTGACGGAACAATACTATCTTGTTGATCTTCCTGTCACGGTAGAATGCCACAATCTGTCTGCTAACCTCGATCAGGAATCCAAAAAAGTAAATAGAATCACTATACTTTTTGTAGATTTTTTGCCAAGGCGATAACGAAGGTGAAGCAGTGAGTAAGTTCGACTTCATGAATTAGTGTTTAATGCCTTTTCAAAGCGCTTTTAGGGTTTGGGATAACTAGTAATGTTTAACAGACGGACAAATGGAATTTATTAAATATTGTGTAAAAAGAAAAGCAAATGGTTATATAATTTGCAAGGAACACGGAGAGGGCAATGCTGTGAACTTAGTGTGATTCAGGCAAGGGAACTCACCCCCAGCCCCTCTCTTGAAAAGAGAGGGTAGCAGAAAAACCGTATTATTGGCGGGTGAAAGTGATCAACGGGTGATATTTTTCAGTGAGATTTTCTAATGAGAAAGGGCAAGGATTTGTTAAGTTGACATCATTGGGGTTGGGGTGAGGGCGGCTGCAAACTATGAACGGTTGAGGGTCTGAGCATTCATAGTGTTCATAGTTGGAGGGGAAAATGTTGCGAAAATGAATTAAAAACGCATACTATGAACGGTTGAGGGTCTGAGCGTCCATAGTGTTCATAGTTGGAGGGGAAAATGTTGCGAAAATGAATTAAAAACGCATACTATGAACGGTTAAGGGTCTGAGCGTTCATAGTGTTCATAGTTGGAGGGGGAAATGTTGTGAAAATGAATCAAAAACGCATACTATGAACGATGTGAACACTTTTTGGTGTTTTTTATTTTTGGGTTATAAGTCATCCCACCCGGTTAGCTGATAACATTCGAGCCGGGGAGATTTTAGGAGACCCGTAATGAGCAGCTTTTTGAGCAACTGGGATACAAGGTTAGGGCTTCTACCCAGTGTATCGGGTATCTCACTTACCGTCATGATTTGATTTCCGTTGTCACAGAGAGTATGCAGGATATCCCGGCCATGAATATGGAGGCTGCTGCTTCGTACGTCTTCGGCGTTAGTGCCGTGCAAAGCAGGTGTCAATTGCATGGGGGCAGTGCATGGTACATTGCACAACGTAGTGCGGCGTGCACTGCCACTAATGGAGAAAATTTTTAACACGGAATGCACGGAAGTATTTGAACCCGAAAAATGCAATAGCCACTAACTTTTCGCATAAGTACCTGAATTTATTAATACTAAGGCCCTCACCCTCATTCCCTCTCCCAAAGGGCGAGGGAGGGCGTAATACTCGATACTTATGTAAGTTATTGATTTTGTTTATTTTCTAATGCAAGATTAGGGTTGAAATTGAATTTTGAGTGAGATGCAAATTGTGCGAGTGCGGTGGAAGCGGGAAAGCATGGAAGAGGAAGAACGCGGGCGCGAACCACAGATTGAAACAGATTATAATGATTACACTGAGAAGACAGACCCTAAAATAGTGGCGAATCACTCTCCGTGAGCAGGATTTCGAAAGCCTCAAGATTGAATCAGATTATTATAATTACACTGAGAATCCAGATGCAGAAAGCACGGAAGTTATCTGGAAGGGATTTCGATCTGTCTGTTGGCTGGCTGGCAGGATGCACTCATTTTGAATGTCAAAAGATTGGAACTGAATATGCTAATGAAGTTGAAGCCGGGAGTGGCGCCTGTTGGTGCAGCAACTTCACGATTTGAACAAAAGCATAAGCGGTGAAGTGTTGGTCTTGGCAATAGGAACATATGAACCCTTGATTTATTTTGATGTAAGACAAGAATAAAGAGGGTCTGCACAGTAGATAAACAGGATTGCGATACATTGAACGACACTGACGAAAGCCAGGTAAACACGTTAAAGATTATTATGTGTAATGACAAACCTGCATGTTAAAAACAGTCAGGAAAGCTGCGTGGATGCGCCTGTTTGGCCATGGCAGGGAGCAGAGCGAAGTACAGACTCCAGACAACTCGAGACCAAGTGAATGGGGAAAAATGAAGATTTGGATTGTTGATTTTTTCCTTTGTTTATCCGCCCAACCCAATTAAAACTGAATCCCTATTCGCCATGTGCAGGAAATATGACTTAAAATAGAATGTTTTGGACAAAATTCAAAGTGATTATCCATGGGACCGATATTTAGGAAAGGCGTGCCAACAGGAGGATGCGCCCTGAAAGGAGGAAGAATTATGAAAAAAGAGTGAATTGTCCACATAATTATTGATTTTACGCCAAATATCTTTAGGAATTAAAAAAAATATTCCATAATTATTGAATTAAAGTAAGCGTTTACTTTGCAGCCGGTTACATGCAAAGGAGAATATCCGGATACAAATGATCGTTTATTTAAAAAATTAAGAAGAAACTGTTGCAAACTCGAGGCATTGACAACCGGAACGCCGAAAGTATTTATCTAAATTACCCTCTCCCATCGAGTTTGCCATTTTAGCTATTCCACATCATAGTATGTAGTCCTTCATTTATACTTTTATAGTTCAGCATAGTGTCTTCAACAATTGCATAATAAGTTCAATCCAGTTCATTTTATGTTAATTAAATTATTGGGAGATTAGACATGAGTATCTTAAAAGTTCTTATTTTTTTAGTAGCAATAGGATTTCTATCCTCGGTTCACTCCATTACGATAATGAAAAAAGTGGGTCATGGAGATTGTTATGTTGTTATACAAGATGGGCGCGCGGTTCTAATTGATGCAGGACCCACTACCAGCGTTAATGGATTAGTTTCTCTCATGAAAGCAGGTTATTTACATTTTGACAGAGTTGTAGTAACACACGTCCATTCAGATCATGCGGGAGGTTTGCTTACAGCGGAAAGATATTCAAAAGAAACCGGATCAATACTCAGTGCAGATATGATAGTATCGAATCATGGTGAACACGATTTGAAAATGATTTTAAATGAGAGTACGTTACGTCGACTTTTACTAAAATTCAAAGACAAGCCAATAGTCGGATTAACAGACGCAGAAAACAAAAAGCTTTCTTTAAAAGATGAGAGCATGGAGTTAAGCAGTTACTCTTTAAGCAATTCCTCATCAACCAACGAAAACAAAACAAGCCTTATAATAAAAGTGACAGAAATAAGAGACGGGAAAAGATGCGCAACTCTTTTCCTGGGAGATATAGAAAAAAGTCAACAAAATGAATTGCTCACCCGAGCCGATGCTAAGGAAATATTTAAGGATGTAAAAGCCGTTACTATTCCTCATCATGGAAGTAAAGCCACTTTGATTTCTGATTATTTTGAAAGAGTAAAGTTACTAACGAATCCTGAAATTATCTTTCTTCACTCGGATAGTAAGCCGCTCGATGCGGAAATATTACGAAAAGCAAATGAAAGTAATGTTCGTATTGAATCGACTGCGAAAACAAATGAGAACGCGATATATTTAGATTATTTCGGCGACCACTCTTTTTACAAAATAGCTGGGAAACCACTGACGCTTAGGGAAATTATTGAAAAGGAGAAAAGCGATTTAATTCAGCAGCATAATTACAATCCGTTAGAAGTATGTGATGCGATTGCTAAATACTCAAAATGTGATCTAATCAAAAAGCTGAAACCTGATTATCCTCTTACTCTGCCAAGTGATGAATGGATCTATAATGAAATTATTAACCGACGCAGCTCCTTAGATAAAGAATTTTCTAAATACCTAGAAGAACTGGGTTCTGCCACGGGTAATCAATATAAGTTAATACGTGAGAAAATCGCCGCTCAATATACACGATTGAGCAAAGAACAAAAAGCACGCCTTAAAAAGGCCTATCCATCAGAATATGAAAAATTGAAAAGAGACAACGCAACTTCTTTAGAAAAAGAAGTATACAATGTTTTAGGGAAAAGAGGGAAACGAATTAAATATGAAAATATTGGGCACGGTGAAATATATCTATATTCAAATAGCGATATTAGCGGTGATCCTATTGGATTACGATATTTGGCAGCTGAAGGGAATGACGATTCCTGGACTATTTATAAACCTGGTAAAACAAATACGCATGGAGTAGTTTCTCCCGGCAGTAAATTGGGTGTAATTGAAAAGCCATCAGGCCTTGCTGTGGAATCTTTAAATGCCTGCGAATATTGCGGAAAGCCCGCCTACGGGTGGTGCCACATTAGAGAAAAATATGTTTGTGAAGACCATCGCATTTTCCAACATGGTGGCGGATTAATGCAGTGTCCGTAATAAGTATTTGTTCTATTAATTTCATAAATAAATAAATGGTATATGCTTTTGGTTGTGTTTGTGCCATTAATTATTCACGAATTATTTAATCAGGAATAGATTGTAATGTCAAATAATATTATTTTTAAGGAACTTAATAATCATTTTGGTGGTCAAAATATTTTTGGAATCGCTTCTGTAATTATCAGCATTATTACAATCCCTCCGTTAATTGTTTATAATTATTTTTCTAATCAAATACAATTTGATCCTTCCGATTTTATAAACACTTGGATAAAAACCGGAATATCAGGAGTACTATTAGTGTTTATATTACAAATTTCAATTATCCTACGCGACAGATATTATCAGCGACAGTATATTATTTCATTTATTGAAACAATGTTCACTTATAGATTAAATGTTATTATTAAGAAGCTGGAATTATTAAAAAGTATAATAGATAGTCAAGACTACAACCTTATTGACGATTTTTGGGAAAATTTTTTCTTTGATTGGGGAATATTTAAAGGAAATTATAAGTTTTTATTGAACAGTGAATTAAAAGAAATAGACTTACTAATTAAAATGCAAGAAATTTATTATAAATATGAAATTGAAATAATGCACTCAGATTTAATTTCCATTCACTCGAATACTACATTTACACAAAATGAAAATATACAGGAACAAATAGGTCATTTATCAAATATATTACTTAAGCTATACACGGAAATATCAAATCTTAAGGAAAGCAAATGAAAATAGAAATTATAGACCTCTCCATCTTAAAGTCTGAAAATACAACATATAATTCAGCTATCCGATTATTGCTTAAAAATTTGTTTCAAACTGAAAATGAAGGTGTTGTCGGATATATTCAAAGCACAGAGGAAGATTTAGGATCGGGGGGGTACAATCAAATAAGTTCACAACAGAAAATAAAAATTATTCCAGAAAATACTGTTATTGCGGACAAGAAAGGGGCTCTTGTAATAAAGAAAATTAAAACAGGCCCTGCTGAAAGAAATTTACTTAATAATTTGTTCAATAGTGAATATACTACAATTATTATGACAGGAGCGTGGGGCTCAGGCAAAACCGCAATTATTAAATACATTCAAGAAAAGTATGAGGACTGTGTAAGTCATACAGAATGTGAAAACTACAAGGATTGTAAAACACATAAAGTAAACTTTTTGTATTACAATTTTAACGAATACGTTTCTTACAGGGAAAAAGATTTATTAGACGAGTTGGTAAAAGATATAAATGAGAAAATAAAGGGAACAGTGCAAGATTTGTTAAGCAATGAAAGTATATTCAAAGATTTTTTAGAAAGCTTAAGAAACGGTAACGGACATAAAAATCTAAAAAATCAATTTAACGGATTTAGAAGAAAAATCCTTGCTGGACAAGCCCAAGAGTGGAAGAAATTGAATCAAGAGCAAAAAATTGATGAAATTATAAACTGGATAGAAAGTGATGAAAAGGAACTTCGACTTCAAAATAAAAAGATATTTTCAATTATATCGTTTGTTTATGAGAAGCATATTAATCCAAGAAGAGGATGCCAAATCATGGTTTTCGACAACTTGGATGGGATTCTTGACGAAGCACAAACTGAGATTGTGAATTATATACTAAGACTTGTTGAGAAATCTGGCATAAAGGTGCTGATTCCTGTTCGCCTTACAACATTTGGGAAAATAGTAAAGAATAATCAAGGATCCTTCGCCTTTCACGTCCTTCAGCATATTGGAGGCCTTCCGATACGTATTATAGGAAAAAGGATTAAACACTACCTTGATAATAAAGATTCAGATACCTATAAGAAATGGAAAGACTCGATATCAGAAGTACACGAAAAAGAATTGGAAAAAAGGTTGAATGATGTTCTATTTCTTATCGAGAATAAGGCAGGCGAAAGATTCCGCACAGCGTTTTCAGCTCTGGCAGGAAATAGTATAAAAAGAGGACTTGAATTAATTCCAAATGCTTTTATAAATTACTCTTTATCATACAAAGGGAGTGCAGCACAAGATTCCTTAATAAGAGCAATACTAGTTGGAGAGAATGAAAGCGGTTTACTTGATTGCGAAGATAGGTTAATCACAAATCTTTTTACTCTGTTTAATGAGGCAGGCTCATTATTGTCGATAAGAATGCTAGGAATATTAAACGTTGGAAGAGAAAAGAAGAAGAAATTATATATAAGCGAGTTACTTGATGATTTAAAAAAGCTCAGTGATTGGTCAACCGAGATTATTCTCTACACATTAAATACATTAATGAATTATGAAAAAAGACTAGTATATGTAGACGGCGTAAGCGCATATAAAGACGTAGAACATCTTATCAAATCAGGAAGTGACGAAATTTGTATTAGCTTTACTGGTCGAGAATATTTAGAACATTTATGCGGCGATTTAACTTATTTACAAAATTGTTTTTACGCAATAGACTGGAATTATGATTCAACAGATTACAAAATTAGTGATATGAAACTATGCGAAGAATATTTGTCTGATGCGTTCGCGGCACAAATGAAAACAGAAGGTCGAATTGATGTTATGATGGAAGATAAATTGACAAACATTTTGGAATTTTCGAAGATTATAGATGTTATTCCCCAAAAAATTGACAGCACTACACTTTTTGACAGATTATCCCTGATAAGAAAGGGACTGCAATACTTCCTTTTAATTGATCTGACACAAGTGCTAAGATTTTATAGTTTTATAAAACCGAATAAACTACAAAATGGTTATGATTTGATTAATCAAATCTTTACAAATAATTTAATAAGCAAAGCAGGACGATCAGTATTCTATATTATAAAACACGACATGCAATCTACCGGTACAGATGAAGCAGACATACACCTATATCAAGAAGAAATAAACGACTGGAAAAATCTATGTCTAATAGGGAGTTTGGTTGAACAATTAATATTTGAAAGACAAAACCGGGATTTAGAAATATTAATTGAAGCATTTACCAGCATAGCATAAATATCTGTCAATAGAAGAGTTATTAAAAAGGTCAAATTTGTAGAGATATATTTGATGCAGGTTGATTTGTCTTCATTTTGAGATCAATACGGAACTATTTCATTCCATAATTCAATCTTTCGAGATTATTATGAATTGAAAAATTTGTTCCGCAAAGAGATATGCCAATAAAGACAATAAGATAAATAGGCACAATTACTATGAGTCAACTTGAGTACCCTTATATAATTGAAAAGCGGCCGCTTTTTAAGACGGCCTTATAAAATGCAGCTAAAAATTACTTTACGACCTCGTCCAATGCCTGGAGGTATTCATCAAGTGCCTGGATACATTTGAAATATTTTACCTGAGGATAGTCTTTGGACAAAATCACGGTCAGTTCCTCGGTCAGACCCTGTCCACCGACTATAATGGCCTGTTCCGGGAAATTATTGCGGATGTTATCCAGGGTTTCGAGAAATCTGAGATAGTTCATATAGAAACTGAAGGAAATTCCGACTATATCCGGTCTGCGTTCTTTTATTACGTCAAGCACTTCGCGACCGGGTGTATTGCCTCCCATGAAATAGGAACACCAGCCGTTGAGTTCGAAAATATTGGAGACCATCTTGGCACCAATCTGATGGAATTCTTTGTCAATACAGGTTATAACAGCTTTACGGTGGCATTTTGTCCTGTGCGGAAGCATCATAAAGGCTGTTGAGACCAGGCAATCAATTATTTGTGAGGCAATATGCTCCTGTGCAATGGAGAGGTTGCCCTGTTCCCAGAGTTTGCCAACCCGGTACATGGATTTTTGAAAAATATTAATATAGACATCGCGTATGTCCGCTCCTTGTGCAAGGACGTTCTGGACTATGAGTCCGCATCGGCTGTTATCGCCCTGTAAGAGCGCATCCAAAAAATCTAAATAGACAACTTCTCGAATCATTGATTTTCTGACTAAATTACCATAGATTTATAAAAAAAACTGCCAACATCGAAGATGGACATGAAATATAAAAATAAAAACATTGTATTTACCCAAATAATTCCCCAACCGGCGGAACTATTGATAAAAAAAGCAGGCTATTCCTTTTGCATACTACCCACCGAAGGAAACGACGTGGAGAAAAAGAGACTGAAGACGCTCAATGAGGCCGATGCGCTTATTACTTTGCTGTCTGATAAAATTGACAGTCACTTCATAGATTTAGCGCCATCCTGCAAGATAATTGCAAACTATGCAGTTGGCTATAACAATATCGACACAGTGTACGCACGAGGAAAGGGCATTGTTGTCACCAACACGCCAGACGTTTTAACTGAGGCTACAGCCGAGTTGACGTTGGCGCTGATCCTGGCGGTTTCCAGGAATATAATTCCAGGTGAGAAATTGGTACGTGATGGCGGATTCAGAGGCTGGAAACCCGATCTGCTCAGGGGCCTGCAGCTTTCAGGAAGAACCATTGGGATAGTAGGCGCCGGAAGAATTGGCTGTGCCGTGGCATTGCGGGCCAGAGCTTTTGGAATGAAGGTTCTTTACTATAACCGTTCCCGAAAGCCGGAACTGGAGAGTTCGGCGGAAGCAAAGAAAGCAACACTTGCACGACTTATGAAGGATGCCGATATCATTTCGGTTCATTTGCCATTGAACCCTGCAACAAAAGGAATAATCAACAGGGAATTGCTTGCCTTAATGAAACCGGATGCAGTATTGATCAATACAGCCAGAGGTGAAGTTGTTGACGAAAAGTATTTGATCCGGATGCTTCAGGAGAAACAATTATACGGTGCCGGATTTGACGTATATGAAAATGAACCGGAGATTAATCCGGATTTGCTGAAATTGGATAATGTGGTTCTTTGTCCTCATTTGGGAAGTGCCACATTTGAAGCACGTGCCAGGATGGCTGAAATCGCGGCAAAAAATGTGATCGCAGTGTTGAGAGGCAAAAAACCACTGACACCGGTGAATTAACAAATCGCATTGAGATATGGCGCTTTGTGGGGGTTGTCGGGTTAACAGTAAGTTATTTAGGCCGGCAATGGGTAACATATTGCAAAATCAGGTAATTAACAGTAAGTTTATGCTCTTTCTAAGTAATTTCATAACATCTTAAGCACTTTTTGTGTAACACATGGAGTATTTTAATGCCCTATAAGATTTTGGTTGTTGACGATGAGCCGGATCTGGAATTGTTGGTCCGGCAGAATTTCAGACGCAAGATCAGAGCGAATGAATTATCGTTTGTTTTTGCGCATAATGGCAAACTTGCGCTGCAAAAGCTGGAGGAAGAATCTGACATTGATGTAATGATGTCCGATATTAATATGCCAGAAATGGACGGATTGACCTTACTCGACGCCGTTATTGACAAATATCCTCTTCTTCGCTCGGTGATCGTGTCGGCATATGGCGACATGAAGAATTTGCGGACGGCAATGAATAATGGCGCATTCGATTTTGTGACCAAACCTATCGATTTTGAGGACCTCGAAAAAACGCTTATGAAAACCGTGACCGAGGTACAGTCACTCCGTGAATCGCAAAAAGTGAAAGAGCAACTTCTCACGGTGAAACGTGAACTGGAAATTGGCCGCACCATCCAAAAAAGTTTTTTACCTACGACAATCCCGATAGTGGAAGGGTGGGATTTTGCAGCTCACTTTCAGCCTGCCAAAGAATGCGCGGGTGATTTTTACGATATATTCCCGGTGAGCAATAACAGGGGAATGTGTTTTGTTCTTGGCGATGTATGCGGCAAAGGCGTTGGCTCAGCATTGTTTATGACTTTGGTAAGAAGTTTGCTTCACGCCTATGCCGCCATTAACGATGATCTGCACGATATGGTATACAAAACGGTGCAAATGGCGCATGATTATATCACCACGATCCATGAAGATGCGAATATGTTCGCCACGCTGTTTTTTGGGGTTTTGGATGTTGAAACCGGTGAACTAACCTATATTAATGGCGGACACTGCTCCCCGATGCAGGTAAGTCCTTCAGGTGAAGTGCATGAGCTTGAGCCAACCGGCCCGGTAGTTGGCATGTTCCCTTCAAATGATTTTAAAATCGCAAGAACGACCATGCAAAAGGGTGACTTGCTTTTCATATACAGTGATGGTGCTACTGACTGCATAAACGAAGCACAGGAACTATATGGAGAGGAGCGGTTGTTCCAATTCGTTAAAGATAACGCATCTCAATCAGCGGCAGGATTGCTTGACACGCTGATGAAGACGTTAACCAGCCACATGAATGGTTTCGATCAGTTTGATGATATAACCTTGACCGCTATAAAACGATAACATGAATTAACTAAAGCAATGAGGGCAACATGCATAGGATTTCCTGGCGCGTAAAATTATTCATTTTTTTCGGCTTGGTTGCACTGCTTCCATTGGGTATATCCGGCTGGAACATGATCAGCATAGCTGACGATGAATTCAAAAGCAGCACCAACAATGAGCTATCTTCAGTAGTAGGTCAAATATCATCGCACATCAACAACAGCTTCGCAAACCAATGGCTTCTGCCGTTATTTCTGCTGAAGAGCAGTCTTGAGGCACCGACCCTTGGTGTGAACGAGAAAATGGCATTGGTTGATGCAGCTACGAAGAACGTGAAGGAACTTCTTTGTATTCAGGTGTTTGTTAAGGTAGGGGATTCCTATCAGCTTGCTTTCCAAACCATTAAGGATTCTGTTAAGAACAAAGCCAAATCACCTGAAGCCCTGGATGAGATTTTTGTGAATCCTTCCCGGGTTAATAACTTCGATAAAAGCAGCATTGTAAAGGAAAAGCCATTATTTCTGGCACCTATTAACCGGTGGGGAATGCGTTTTGGCATGCCGATGCAGATTGGCAATACAACTGCAATAGTTGTGGCACTGATCGATCTGAGTGAAATTGATGCCTATTTGTCGCAACATGAATACAATAAAAAGGGGAAGATTTACGTTATCGATGTAAACGGGAACTCTGTTTTTGACAAGAGTGGCAAATCGCTTAATGATCGTAAGGTAGTGCAGGATGCGGTTGGGTTTCTAAAATCCGGAGCAAGAGCACAGGGTACCACACAATATAAGTCACCTGATGCCGGTAACGTAGTCAGTTGTTATTCATACCCGGAAAATCTTGACTGGGCAGTAATTGCCGAGATCACCGCAGCCAAAGCCTATGAACCGGTGGATAAGATCAGGAATTCGCTGCTGCTTTGGCTTCTTTTTGGGATCATAGTAGCGGTTGGCGGCGGTTTTCTGTTCTCGAATGATATCAGCAAGCCTATTATTAAACTCAGCAAAGAAGCAGAAAAAATTGCCGCGGGAAATTTTGATATAACGGTTGCCTATAAAGGGAAAGATGCAATAGGGGTTCTTGGAAACACACTGGAAACCATGAGCCAATCCCTGAAAGCAAGTTTTGCCCAAATTGCCGAGCAGAACAGGCAGTTGGAAGAATACAGCAGGACCTTAGAGATCAAAGTTGAAGAACGTACTCTCCAGTTGAAGGAAAAGAACGAGGCATTGGAAGTCACCTTACAAAAATTGAAAGACACACAGGAACAATTGGTAATGCAGCAGAAGCTTGCTTCCCTGGGACAATTGACTGCCGGTATTGCACACGAAATCAAGAATCCTTTGAACTTCGTGAACAATTTTGCCAAACTCTCTGTGGGGCTTGTTGAAGAAGTTGAGGAAGAACTGGACCGGGGAAAAGATGAAGCAGCAAAACTGGACTTTGGATATCTGGAAGAGATCATAGGTGATATAAAGACGAACGTGCGAAAGATATCGGAACATGGCACAAGGGCAGATAACATCGTCAAAAACATGTTGGAACACTCACGCACCGATACCGGTGAATTTGCCAAAACAGATATTAATAAACTGCTGGATGAATCCATACACTTATCGTATCATGGCACCAAAACAAATGATCAGGAATTCAACACTGCACTCGATTTCAATTTTGACAAGAACATTACTCCGGTGAATCTGAATGCACAGGCTCTTTCGCAGGTGTTTATCAATCTGAGCAATAATTCATTTTACGCCATGAAGAAAAAGCAGGATAAGCTGGGCGCGGCTTATGAACCTCGTTTTTCAGTTACGACAAAGGATACCGGTACACAAATTGAGATAGTGCTTCATGATAACGGAACAGGTATTCCGCCGGAAGTGTTGAAGAAGATTTTTGAACCGTTTTTTACTACCAAACCAACAGGAGAGGGGACCGGGCTTGGTCTTTCGCTTAGTTTTGACATCATTGCCCAAATGCACCGTGGCGAAATGTCAGCCACTTCGCAGGAAGGTGAGTTCTCTGAATTTGTCATCAAACTGCCGAAGGATTTATCGGCAATTTAAATGATAAAATTTGTATTTTTAGAGGATTATTTTTGGCGGTGACCACCGCACCCTACTACGGCGTCTTTCTAACTTAAATTCGAAGCGTTATGAAAAAAAATTACACATTAGTCCTGTTGCTTTTGTTGGCTTCCATCATGGTACGGGCGCAGCAACAAAGCGTCCTGCATGTGACGGTAAAGGAAAAACAGACGATTCGCGACGTTGCAAAGGAATGCCTCAACGATCCGGATCTCTGGGAAGAAATCCTCAAGAGCAATAAACTCCGTTCACCCTCCGATGTCAAGACCGGGATGGTGCTGACCATACCCTATAACCAGATCATGCGTGCAAAGAAGGCTGTGGATGAGGCAATGGCCGAAATTCAAAAAGCCACCACGGCGGGCGCAAAATCGTTTGCTCCGGAGATGATTGGCAAAGCGATTTCACTTCATGGGCTGTCGTTAAAGGAACGCAAGGCCGGGAATTGGGATAAAAGCTACCAGGTGGCATTGGATGCAAAACAGCAGGCCATTAATGCAGCCCAAGAGGCATTGATGAAGAGTGCCGCAAAAGGCGAGGCATCACTCTCCTATGCTAAAGGAAAAGTTGAATCCAAAAAATCCATCGAAAACCTTTGGAAAGCAATTGCGATAATGGCAAAGTTTGTTGAAAATGACCGGGTCAGGACCTTGTCTGATTCCTATGCTGAAGTTGCCTTCCAGGATAAAAGCAAAATCAGGTTGAGTGAAAACTCACAGGCCGTTATTCAGCGAAACCGGGTCGATCTTCTGAACAATCGCAGTGAGGCCAAGGTAACACTCGAAAAGGGTGATGCTTTTGCGCTTTTGGCAGGAGCTCAGGGCAAGCGCAAATTTAATCTTGAAGTTCCCGGGCTGGAAACAACGGTGCGATCAAAAGCCTATTGGGTGAACAAAGATGAAAAGACGGCCAAGGTTGCCAACTATGACGGAGAACTGGAACTGAAATCAAAAAATTCCAAAGTAACCCTGAAAACAAACCAGGGTTCTACTTTGCTGGCAACCGGAAACCTGACACAACCAAAAGATTTGTTGAAACGGCCCGCCTTGCTTTCACCTGATAACAGCAAGGTGCTGTATTCGGATAAAACCACATTGGAATGGGGCAAAGTTGAAAATGCAGAAAAATATTGGCTGATGCTTTCGCGGGATGCTACATTCAAAACCGTTGTACAGGAATCCAAGGGTAATAAAGCAAATAGTGCACCCGTTAAACTGGAACGGGGAAGTTATTATTGGCGCGTGGCTGCAATTGATAAAGATGGTTTTCCCGGGCCGTTTTCGGAGCCCAAATTATTTACGTTGGTGGTAAATAGTGAACCGCCATTCCTCGCGGTATCTGAACCGGCTGCCGATGCATTTGTGTTGAAAAATGAGATTACGGTTAAAGGCAACACGGAATCGCTGGTTAAACTGCTCATTAATGATGAACAGGTATTGCCAGATGCAAACGGTGGATTTGAAAAACTAATCAGACTTAAAGAAGGTTTAAACACAATCACCTTCACTGCCATAGATTCAAGCGGAAACAAGGCTAGTGTTGTGCGCAAAGTTGAATACTCACGCGGAAGGAGTCTGTTCCTGAAATTTGATCTGGACCGGATATCACCTGATAAACAACTGTACACGACTGCCCAATCAATCACCATAAAAGGCAAAACAACGCCCGAGACATTTATTACCGCGATTGCTCAACCGTTCGGGTTGAAGATTTCTGCCCTGTCTGATGAGGCGGGTGATTTCCAATTCACCATTGGAAAACTGGCAGAAAAGACAACCGTTTTGGTAGAAGCCAAAAACAAGGAACTGCAAACGCTTAAGGATACGCTTGTAATATTCAAAGATCAGGAATTGCCGGTAATTCAGTTCACTGAAGATCTGCCTGAGAAAACGGCATCTTCCGCTCTGAACATAAGCGGCAAAGTTTCTCATGCCACAACAATGCGATTGAACGGATCAACAGTGGACATCAGGGATGGAAAATTCCAGGCGTCCTATACGTTGAAAGAGGGCTTGAACGAATTGCTTTTTATGGCTGTCAACAAAAACGGAGCGCGGACAAAAGTGTACCGCAAAGTATATCTGGATACTGCGCCCCCAGAATTAATCAGCCATAAAGTTGTTCCGGCAAAGTTTACCAGGCAGGCATTGGTATCGTTTGAGGTCAAGGCAACGGATAAGACCGAATTGAAAAAAACAGCCAAGCTGATTTATCAGATAGGTGATGATCTGTATACAGAATACCTGCTTCTGGATGAAGCAACGTCAAGTTACCGTACCAGTGTAAATTGTACTGCAACAGGAACTGCGGAAGTGAAAATTCGTTCGATAGTTCTGGAAGACCAGCTTGGAAACATGAAAGAATATAACTTTTTCAATCAGGAAGTAAAAAAATAACGTTATGAAAAAGACATTAAACTATTTCTTTGCCCTGTTATTGTTAATTGTGTTTCAACAAACGCTTGTTGCCCAGGCAGGCTACAACTTCATAACTTTTGGGAAAAACGCATCTCCCAATGAAGGTGATGATAACACCTACCAAATATTCTTCATAAAGGTTCCTGATGCAGTGAAGGATTCGCTGACGCTCAGGCTTTTTGATCCTGATTGCGGTGGCGTGCATGACCAGAAGCTTGGTGAATGGAACACCGAAACAGAATTCAAATTCCTCGGAGGCGCTGAAGCATATAACGAAGGCTATTCCTATGATATATACGGTAAAAAGCTTGATCTCTTCGCGGGAAAACCGATATTGGTAAAAAAATATGGTGTTGATCCGTATGCAGATAACGAGTGGGTGGACTTCACAAAGTTTTCACCTTCGGACGGTGCTCAGGCTGTGGGGTATAAGATATTTAAATTGGCAGTATCGGGTATGAAGGGAGACGACGGCAACACATTTAATCTGTTTGTGTCGAAGTCTGTCGGCAAGAACATCTCTGTTGAAGGAGTTGAAATATTTTCCTATAACCCAACTGTCCGGGTGGATAAAAAGAAAACCGACCCCAGTGTCCGGTTCAGAACAAACAATGATACGTCAATTGAGGTTGCAAATTTTGACGCTGCCGGAGCCCCGGTGCAACTTGAAACCCCGGTTCGTTCGGATATACCGCTGCGTTCTTCCGGTGACGGTGTGTGGGATAGTACAGCAATTACGTTAAATGAATTCGAAACAAACAAAACCCTTGGCATTATAGTTGGGAAGGGCAATGAAAGTCCAAACGATATCACTTTTTATGCGCAGACGAAGAAAGGGCAATACCTTCCATTTCTTTTGCCGATAGAAGAGCATCAACGTAATACGAGTCCGGAGATAGCCAAAACCATAGAGTATCTCAACGATTGTTTTACGGTAGTTCTGGATGCGAGCGGAACTAAGGATAAAGATGGGGATTTATTGGAATTCCTGTGGGATTTTGGTGATGGTGCAAAGGCAACCGGTAACCGTGTTGTGCATACGTTTGCCGAGAAAAGAGATTATACGGTTAAATTACTGGCTACTGATAATTCAGGTGCAATTGGCAATGCAAGTTATGTGATATTCCCGGTGCAGGTCAACAAATCGCCCAAGGCGAAATTTTCCTTTAAGGAACATGCGGCTCCCGGTGAATCAATTGCATTCGACGGAAGTTCTTCATCTGATGAAGACGGTTACGTTACAAAATACCTTTGGGATTTTGGCGATGCTTCCGAAGGTGACGGGAAAACCGTTGAGCATGCATACGACAAATCGGGCAAATATCAGATTGAACTTACCGTAAAAGACAATTCAACTTCACCATGCAATTTTGGGAAAGTATCGCATGAGATATGGGTGAATGCTTCCCCGATAGCTAAAGCCGGCAAGGACCGGTGGGCCGCGGCAGGTGAATCGGTTTCTTTCGATGGTTCAGCAAGTTTTGATCCTGACGGAAAAGTGGTCAACTATTTTTGGGACTTTGGCGATGGTGCTAAAGGTACCGGGGTCACAGCGCAACATACATACTCGGAATCCGGACGCTATACAGTTACGCTTAAGGTCGAAGATGACGGAAACGTAGGGAACAGTTTTGCAACAGACAATATTACTGTAAAGGTTAATTTCCCTCCGGTGGCAACAGCAGGAAAAGACCAGATAGTTGCCAAAAATGAAGTCACCTATTTCTCAGGTAAAGATTCAAAAGATGAAGACGGGGAGATCACCAAATATGAGTGGGATTTTGGCGATGGCGGCAAGGGTGAGGGCGTTAACGTATCGCATGCATTCAGGAATGCCGGCAGCTACAAAGTGCACTTGAGAATTACAGATAACTCACATACCAAAACGGCCTTTGCCGAGGATGCGCTTACGGTGCGCGTTAACGAGGCTCCTACCGTGACCATTGGTCCGGATGTATTGGCCACTGAAAGTGCAATCCAGTTTGACGGCAGCGGTGCTTTGCATGAAGGCGGCACTATTGCACGCTATGAGTGGGATTTTGGCGATGGCACCAAGAGCAATGAGAAGTCACCTTTGCACGTTTACAAAAACCCGGGCGTATATCAGGTTAAGCTGAAAGTGTGGGACAACACACCAACGGTGAACAATAATGCCGAGGCATCAAAAAAAGTGACGATCAATGCGAAACCGGTGGCAGATGCAGGCCCGAATAAAATTGGTGCTCCGGGACAGATGATTGAATTCTCAGGCGCGGGTTCGTTCGATCCTGACGGGTTTATTGAAGATTATGAATGGAATATGGGCGATGGAACAGTGTTGCACGGAAAGATTGTGCAGCATGCCTATGCCAAATCCGGTATTTATAAAATCAAATTGAAAGTTATCGATAACACGTTACAGGCCAACGCTGTTAATTTCAGCGAAGCTACAGCAACCATAAACAGTAAACCTGTTGCAGTTGCCGGAACGGATATCATTGTTGCTCCCGATCAGGAGTTTACGCTGGACGGTACCGGGTCATTTTCGAATGCCGGGAATATTGGGAAATATGAATGGGAGTTGACGCCACATGCCGGAAACTTTGAGGGGAAGACGATCAAGCATTCTCTGAAAACGTCTGGTATTTATTATGCTATTTTAACTGTCACGGATAACAGCGGTGCCATCAATGCGACCGCTATGGACACTATCAGGATAAAAGTGAATTCGGCTCCCGTGGCAAACGCCGGGAAAAGTGTATTCACCTGTGAAAGAAAACTGACCTTTGATGCCAGCCTCTCCACGGATGCTGATGGTGATCCGCTGACTTATAACTGGAATTTTGGTGACGGGAGTCCGGTTGAACAGGGAGTGCAATTGACGCACACCTATCAAAAGGGAGGGACCTATCCGGTGATACTTACCGTTGATGACGGAATGAATTTGGCCAATTCGAAAAATTCCACATCAATAACGGTTAAAATAAACGAACCGCCAACGGCAGATGCAGGCACAGACAGAGTGGTTTGCGCCGGAGAAACAGTCCGCTTCAATGGCGGGGAATCCAAAGATCCAGAAGGTGGTGCTTTGAAGTACTCGTGGGATTTTGGTGATGGGAGCAAAGCTGAGGGTATGAACCCAACCAAAATCTACAAATTTGGCGGTACGTATCAAGTGACCCTCAAGGTTGAGGACGATTCCGGATTGCCCTGTAATTTTGATGTTACCAGTATTGTTATTGTTGTCAGTGAATCTCCGGTTGCTCACGCAAGTGCAGATACTGTAGCCTGTGCAAATGCAGTTATTAAATTTGACGGTACCAAGTCAACAAACTATGACGGTGTGGTGAATAACTACACCTGGGATTTTGGCGACGGAACGGTTGGCGGCGGCTCTTCACCAACCCACAGTTACGCGAAGCCGGGAATATACCGGGTTACGCTGACTATCACCGGTGATGTAAAAGGTGAATGCGACAACACAGACAGCGATCAACTGACTATAACCGTTTATGAAGCACCCAGGGTGGATTTTGAAATTCCGCAAAATTACCCCGTTGGAAAAGAACTTGTGCTTAAAGCAAAACCGGAAGTTACAGCGGGAACCAATATCACAGAATATGTGTGGGATTTTGGTGACGGCACGACAGGCACAGGACAAATTGTGAACAAAGTTTTCACTAAATATGGTAATTACTTTGTAAGGCTGACCATAAAGACAGATACAAAAACCGATTGCCACAGTGCTTCGGTAAGAAAACTGATAGTTGTCAACGAAAAGCCGGGCGTGAAAATCACGGCGGACAATAAAATTGGAGTTGACCAGCCACTTGAACTTTCCGGAGCGTCATCGAAAGATGCAGACGGATCAATTCAGGTTTACGACTGGAATTTCGGTGATGGAGAAAAGGGAAGCGGTCTGACAGTAAGACACCAGTATTCCAAACCCGGGAAATATCTCGTTTCATTACGCGTTAAAGACAATACCAATCTTGAAAACAACAGCAACACCGACACATTACTTGTTCGGGTTAATGAAAGCCCGTATCCGGTGCCGGAGTTCAAACCTGCAGTATGTTCGGGTGAAGAAGTGACCTTTGATGGCAGCAAGTCATATGATAAAGACGGCTCCATTAAGAAGATGAGCTGGGATTTTGGTGACGGATACAAAGCTGAAGGGACGACGGTAAAACATACCTATAGTGTAGAAGGCATATATAATGTTTCGCTGACGGTTGATGATGGCGACAATCTTGCGAACAGCAGAAACGAACTGGTGAAGCCAATAAAGATCAATACGCCACCTGAGGTTGTCATCGGACCAATGAATATTGTATGTCCAAACGAATCGTTTACTTTGGTTCCGAAAAAGGTTTTCGATGCTGACAATGCAAATCTGTCGTATTCCTGGAAGTTGAGCGATGGATTTACTTCTTCTGACAAAGAGCTTGTGTATGCATTTGTATCACCGGGAATTTATCGGGCAGTACTAACAGTCAATGACAATGAAAACACATCTTGCTCAAAAGCGTCTGATACTGTGATGCTCGTGGTGAATACACCTCCGGTTGCGAAGGCGGTTCATCTGAGCAGCGGGTTCACCGGCGGGGCACATGATGAGTTGTTGTTTGACGGCTCTGCATCGTCGGATGCTGACGGTGATGCACTAAGTTATACCTGGGACTTTGGTGACGGGACCAAAACAACCGGTGATAAGGTGTATCATTTATTCGAGAAGGCCGGTGTGTATAACGTAAAATTAACAGTTACTGACAGCAAGAATTCAAAGTGCAGCTCAGCAACAGACTCTTTTTCCATTAACATTCAGAAACATTGATTTATTATGAATATTCTTGTTACCGGCGGAGCCGGTTATATTGGTTCACATGTCGTTAAACTCCTTATTGAAAAAGGATATACGCCTATAATATTTGATAATTTGTCGCGGGGGCATATGGAAGCAGTCCCTGTGGGCGCATCGTTTGCAAATATTGATCTGCTTGATAAAGCTGTACTGGAAGCCGGCCTGAAGCAGTACCAAATAGATGCGGTGATACATTTTGCTGCATTCGCCTATGTCAATGAATCGGTTCTTGATCCGGCAATGTATTATCGCAATAATGTGGTAGGATCCTTTAATCTGTTCTCTACGCTTGCGGAACTGGGAATTCTTAAAGCAGTTTTCTCTTCTACCTGTTCCATTTTTGGCAATCCGGTTTCGGTACCCATTTCTGAAGCCCAGGCATCGAATCCCATAAATCCTTATGCCAAAACCAAACTGATGGTTGAACAGATCCTGGCAGATTTTGACGATGCATATGGACTAAAGTCGGTTTGTCTGCGCTATTTTAACGCTGCGGGTGATTCAAGTGACGGTTCGATTGGTGAGAGCCATGATCCGGAACCGCATTTAATTCCGCTTATTCTTGAAACAGCATTAGGCAAACGTGATCATATTAAAATATATGGTGATGATTACAATACACCTGATGGGACCTGTTTGCGGGATTACATTCATGTGGAGGATCTTGCTGATGCCCATGTTCGTGCGCTGGAATACCTGCTTAGCGGAAAAGAAAGCACGATCATCAATCTGGGCACAGGGACGGGCAATTCCGTTAAAGAAGTTATCCGGGTTGCACGGGAGATCACCGGACAGGAGATACCTGAGGTATTATCACCGAGAAGAGCAGGCGACCCAGCCGCACTTGTAGCTGATAACACCAAGGCTAAAGAAGTTCTGGGATGGGAACCTAAATACGACATTCATGGAATATTGAAAACTGCTTGGGCCTGGCATTCCAACCCCCGATATTAAAAAAAGCAAAAAAGCCCTGGATGAAGTTGTTACACTCTCCAGGGCTAAAAATTGTTTATTCGCACTATAGGTAAGTTGATGTAATAAAATAAAGTTTCATAATCTCAAAGGATTATGAACGGTCCGAACGCTGTTATCTTTTCAGTAATGATTTAATCTTGTTCACATAAACACTTTTATTAACCAGTCCTACGTGTGAGTCTACAATTGTACCTTTCTGATCAACAATAAACGATGTCGGGATTCCGCTTATACCGCCATATTTAGTTACCACAGTTTCGTTGGCGAACACAATGGGATAGTTGATGCCCTGTTTTTGTATAAACATGGGTACTTCCATTTTGCTTTCTTTGTCCACCGAAATTCCAATCACAACAATATCTTTGCCGAACTCTTTTTGCAGGCTGATTAAATCGGGAATTCCTTTGCGGCAGGGAGGGCACCAGGTTGCCCAAAAATCAATAATAACAATCTTGCCCTTATAGTCCGAAAGCTTGATGGTCTTTCCATTTGGTGATTTAAGGGAGAAGTCAGGAGCTTTTGTTCCAATGGCGAGTCCATCGCCTTCACCGGAAAAGCTGTTACTTTTATCAGGTGATGCGGCAAAGCTACCGGCTGTCAGCGCCAGTAATAAAAAAGCATAAAATAAACGTTTCATCAGGGGTTTTCCTTTTTTTTCATATTAGTATGATGTATTTCCGGAGTAAAAGATTCAGGAATTACCGGATTAGCGTTTGTGTTGAATCTGCGCTTGTTGTCGGAGGATAGGGCCCATGATCAGGTTCTTTTCTTGTGTTGTTTACAATAAAGAAGATCAATGCGATAATGATGAAAATTATTGTATTAAGCAGGCTCTTGTATTTGGGGTCAGCGTACCATTTCAATGGTTCGGTGCTTGTTGTTTTTGAGCTTGCATTGGTTTTTCTGATGTTTTGATTTTTTGCCATGGTCTCACAAATTTATGTACTGAAAAAATACTGATAACTGTGCGCAAAAAATAGGCAATTCTTTGTATTCTTCAAATTATTCAGTTGTTATACTGATAAGCCTGCGTAGGTCCGGCACTGTTAAAGAGAAAGAAAATTGCATATTTTTGAATTACCTGCCGTGATGCCGGGGGAGCAGGAGAATTTGATTAAATTCCAGCTCACCCAACCCAAACAGAGACGGTTATCAAAGAAGGGATTTTATTGTATTGGATAAAGCGTTTTTTTCCACCAGCCCAACATGGGATTCAATAATGGTTCCATGACGGTCGATGATGAAGGTGGTGGGAACAGCAGAAATGCCACCATAGGCGTTCTCTACTTCATCCGTGGAAAAAGCAATTGGATAGTTGATCCCCTGACTACGGATAAACTCCGGAAGGTCTTCTTTCCCGTTTTTATCGGTACAGACACCAATCACTATCAAATCATTCTTGAATTCGTTCTGAATATTGATCAAATCGGGAATGCCTTTACGGCAAGGGGGGCACCACGTAGCCCAAAAATCGATGATTACAATTTTGCCCCGATAATCCATTAAACGTACGTCGCGACCCAAATTTGAGGCAAGTGTGAATTGTGGAGCTTCTGAGCCAGTATCTATTCTCCCTTTGGATCCGGCTCCACAACCTGATAAAAAAACTATTAGAAATGAAAGAGCCAAATAAACAAAACGGTTTTGCATATACTTTTCCTTGTGACATCTGCCTGTTCATAAACAGCGTAATGACCATAAACTAACAGCTGAAAAGTGTTTCAACTGTAATGATGAATTCAGATTCGCTCCTGATATCTTTAACAAAATAACTTTACCTGTAAAATACTATATGGACGATTATTCTCAAAAGCTGCATTGTGCCCGGAGACACAGATGCTTGAGTAAACGCTTTTTTGGGGTTTATACCAAAAGCATTTGTCTATTGATGGGAATGCTACATCACTATGCTTCGCTGGGGATCAACCGGTTATAAATGAATTCGAACGAGAATGTTTTTGACACGGTTTTCATTTCAACATATTCGGCAATTTTTTTTATCCGGTTTGGGAGCCCAAGAATTTTTTCCTGAGCTTTTTTTGCCATTTCATTAAGGCCAGTTAAAAGTTCAATTTCCCAGAAGGCGATCGCCTCTTCAACAATTGATTTATAGTCCCAGGGTCCGTAAATACCAACGCGGCGGATAATATCTGCCATTTCTCTGAAGTCAGGCATTGAGAGTCCCGGCATATCAATTGCCGGCATAATGTGCGAAGCAGAAAGCAAAGCCTGGTTGGGATCGAGGTGGAGCACTTCTTTGAATACATTGCGATAAAACACAAAATGTTTGGCTTCATCGGCAGCAATGCTGCTCAGAATGCCATTGAGCAGAGGTTCCTCGTCGCCCACAAATTTGCCGGTGTTCTTATGCGATATTTGTGTTGCCCGTTCCTGTAATGTGGTATAGACAAAAACACGGTAAGGATCATTATCCCAGGCGGGGTTAAAACCGGCTTCCTGGTAGTGAAACTGCATCATTTCAATATGTTTGAAATTGAACACCTGACTATCCCTGGCATAATCCCGCAGAACGCCGCCATGCCGGTCTTCTTCAGCAGTCCACATATTTGTCCATTTTGCCCAGAATGAGCTATCTCCAAGATATTTTGAAATAATCCGGTGGAAATGCGGCAGACCTTCTTCGGTGAGGAGGTTCATGGCGAGGGCTACCCTGGCTGCATCGCTGATGCCTTTTGCCCTGTGGCGGAGTTTGCCGGCTACTTCAGACTGATCTGAGTTCATTTGTTCATCTGCAGGCAGGAAGTCGCTTGCAAACCAGAGCTTTCTTTTGGAAATATGGAATTCGATCCATTCCTTCACTTTTATCTCAAGGTGACTTAAAACTTCAATTTTTGATTCTATTTGCACATTATTACAATTGGGTTTCGGGATAATAATTTCCATTGAAATCCTGACACTGTTCTTTCGGGTTTTTATTCATTTTAAACGTTCATGGATACAGATTCAAAAGGATTACGACAGGGGTCGTATTTATCACATCCGGAAAAAATCGCCGGAAATAAGAAGCGTAAACGTTGAACACACACACTGATAAGATAAGAAAATAATTTGAAATATTATCAGGTGCAGAATTGCTATTAAGGGGAAATCGGTATGGATAAAAAGGTACCCGTTTTCCAGAGTCTATAAAAATATGTCCCTGCGGTGGGTGTCGGATAATTCATTTAGCGCAGAATTCTTCATTTTAATGCTTTGTTTATCGGCGCTAATCGTGCGATTTCCCCGCGCACGCACAGGCGTCAACTTAAAAGTTATGTATGAGGACAGATTTGCGCCCAAGGGAATGGTATCGGATTAAATGCTGGACTTTTGCTCATTTTCCTGTTTTGAAATTCACTCTATAGCCATTTATGCCGCTCCGATTGGAGCTCATGAGATTTGGTGGATATGTTTACCAGGGGCTGACGCCCCTGGCTACAAATATATCGCTCCGATTGGAGCTTTAGCTTTTTATCTTTTCTATGGCGAAGCCATGCTGCCGGCATACATATTTCGCCCTTGCCGGAGCTTCTGAAGCAACAATTCAACATAGATGACATCCTTAGTGGGTAAAACATTTTCAGGATTAAGAGCCTGAGGCGTGGAATACAAAGCAAACATGTTGAAATAAGTTTGTAAGTTGACGCCTATGCGCCCGCCAGAAGCGGGATTTCGAAGGCACTCAATTTTCACGGGAATGACATTTGTTCATCGTTTTCGTTAAGTTGACGCGTATGCGCACACGGGATCTTGGATGCACTCGACTTAGTCGATGACTCCTCAATGACAAAACTCTTAGTTCTGTGACAGCCACCTGCGGGGAATAAGCTCAGATGCAATACACAAATAAAACAGTGCATTTGAGCATTATGTTAATGTGTGTACAGCATATATTTGACGGGGAATAATCTCGGATGCGGAATACTTCCCGAAATTATTCCCCTGTGATTAACTGTAATCAGTGGAATCATTCAAATCAGTTTAATCAATGGTGCTATTTAATCAGGACCATTTTTTTTGTCTGCAGATTTTGTCCGGCCTTCAATGTATAAAAGTAAACTCCGGAAGAAAGTCTTGCGCCGTCAAAACGAATGCTGTGAGTTCCCGGAGTTTGTTCGCCATTCACCAGGGTAGTAACTTCCCGGCCTATGATATCAAATACCTTCAATTCAACTTTCAGAGTTGCCGGTAAGTCATAGTTAATCAGGGTTGTCGGGTTGAATGGGTTTGGATAGTTTTGCTGCAGGGCAAAACTCTTCACGGAATGTACTGTGCCGGTAACATCAGAGGGAAGGCCAAAAATCCGTAACGTATCGAAAATGGATAATCCTTTTTTCGAAAAGAGAAAGAGGGTATCTCCCTGTTTTGGCCTATAGGAATATCCGCCACCCAGGAATAAAACCTTGTCTGAAACCAAGGTACCTTGAGGGTTTGAAAACAACATTAAATCACCTTCGGAGAGGGTATCTGGTACAGAATTGCTGACAAACAAAAATTTTATTTGCCGGACATCATCGGCATGTGTGATATCGAATATTTTGAAGTTAAGTTTCTTTGAAACCGGGACCGGGCGATGTAACAGTCCTGATAAATCATTTGATGAATCCGTGTATGAATCCGAAAAAACGATAGCGTAATCAAGCGGAGCGATCATACCGTAAATATTCCGGGTTAAATCAATATAACGTAATTCCTTGTATCTGAGATTATTGTCACGATTTCCAGACCATCTGGATGTTGAATCAATAGCAGTAGTAATGTCTTCAGTGTATAATGTCAATCCGTCGAAAATGACTGATTCGTTAAACGGGATCAATGGTGCGTTTTTGAGTATGAAGTATCCCTTGGTCTTATTATACACTGAAAAATATTTCCCGGGGGCCAATGAGGTGTCGTTAAATGTGATATAATATTCATCGCCGGTGAATTTTTTATTATCCACCACCCGGACCTCAACCTTGACTTTATTATATCTCGAAATAAAGTTACTGTTCAACTCCGTTATCAATTCGCGTGAGTTTTCCTTGGCGAACACAACAGTAGTGTCAAACACGGAAACTGATCCGTCGGTTAACTCAAAAATTAAGCTTATCGCGGATGAATTTGGAAACTTTGTCAAATCAACCTGATAACCATGGGGGATGGAATCGTATATTGCGTTATAGCTTGAAATTACAGTCTTATCGTTGCCGACTGATGCATACACGTTTATTTTCACAGGACTATGTTTGGGGTTTCCGACCAGCAGGTTGAAAATATATTGAGGAGCAGTTATAGTGTTTGCGGTTGTGAGCTCGTCATTAAAGATACGGATGAAGGGCTTGTTGGCAGAAGAATTGTTTATTTCAAAAAGAGAACTTTCTGAATAGCCAATAATATTGCCAGCCTGGTTTTTACCGAAAATACGCAGCTTTCCAAATGCACAATCTTCATATAATGCAGTATTAAACGAAAAGGCTCCCGAATTTGTAAGGTTACTTTCAAGCTGTTTCCAGGTTTTGCCGGCATCATCGCTCAACCAGATTTCAACCGTTCCTCCTGTTTGTTTAAAATTCCATTTGACTGAACACGTCCCGGAAATTTTCTGGAAAGAATTCAAGGTGGTAAGATTAATGGAGGTTCTAAGCGCAGTGGTGTCAAAATTTAGATTGTAGAAGGCTTCTGCCAATTTTAATTTATTGAAGATTTCGTTGGATGTATAACCAAAGCAAAGTGCAGCAGCAATTCGCTTTGTTTCTCCCGGGAGCAGCGAAAAATAGTTTGTGCCGGTCATATAATCCCCGTCAGCACCACTCAATGCATGTGGAATGGAATCCTTGTCATAGATTACAGAACTTGGAAATTTTATCTTCCCGGGCGTAAGGTTTTTCCACATGGCTTCATTTTCGCTCATTATTACTGCCTTCGCAGGGACAAAATAATAAAAGCTTGAATTTGTAATGCCATTAGGGCTTTTTAATACACCATCGCTGAACATTCCCACTTTCCCAACCCATTTTGGGTTATCGGAGGGACTAACGAATTGATCAAACTCGCTGCATATCACCGCATTCTCGCGGGGATAATAGAGGGCGACATCGTCATTCCATTCGGTACCAGTTCCACCGATATACGTTCCGTACAAATTGCCGAATACAACCTTTTTATAAACGGTTGTCCCGGTGTTTTTTATATCATATATCCGAAACAGGATGTCTTTAAAGAGGGGATTATGCGATTGGATATAGCGTATGCTGACTTGCAATCCCATCCCACTTCGCGTAAGATCGGTGGAATCCGGGTGATACCCCACAAGTTTGGTGAATTGTTCGTCGTTATTGTCATCAACAACAAAATATGCTTCTTCATCACCAGTGAAAGTATTTGGTCCGTTCAGGCCATTCCATACACCGGTACCCCACTCAGGGTGATCGGGCCATGGAGTTTTTGGCCAGCTTTCCGGTTGGCTGCTCATTGCAACACCTCTGGTGAGTGTACTAAAGGAGGGATCATAATATCCGGGGAGAGGTTCAAAATTCCAGGACTTTCCTCCGTTTCCATATTTACCACCACTGCCATTAGGCCTGTCAACAGGGGTTACACCAACCCAATGCAGGGTGTCGGCAATGCCGTCTCCCGTGTAGTCTTTTATGGGTAATTCAACGCCAATCATAAAACTGAGATCGCCAATATAGCCATTATTCTCATACATCCAGGCTCCACGCGGTACAACGGTTGTTGGTTGAGCAATAACGCCGGAGTTGGTAAAGACCGTTTTGATATTGTTGCCATGAAGAGTACCCATTCTACGGGCATCAGGAGTGCCCCGTTGAGCGAACACAGTTATGGTTAATAAAAGGAGAGCAAACGTAAAAAATGCAAATAAACGTGACATTAGTAATTCCCTTTCAGTTTTGACGATGTAATCTCAAGATTAATAAAGTCTATGAGTAAAATTCAACAAAATCCGGGAAAATAGCAACAGATAGTTTGAAGGATAGTCGAGCCAGTTTTCGGTAAGGTTGGGAAAATGGGCCGAAATGTGAAGTGAAAAGTGCACTTGGGGAGGGGGAAGAAGTAGCGCGCACGGGATTCGAACCCGTGATCTCTGCCTTGAGAGGGCAGCGTCCTAAGCCACTAGACGAGCGCGCCAGAATCAAACCACTAAAATACGGAATTACTGAAAATATTAAAACATTTTTCTTTGAAAACAGGAGGGTAAGATGAGGCACCAGTTGTTGGTACGGTGCAAATGAAACTTGAGTGGCAAATTAACAACCGGTGATGGGTGCTAATCGATTTATTTTCCCAGGTTGCATTGGGTTCGCCCGCCTTCGGGGACGTAAGATTTGAGTGATCCATTCTCCGCGGGGTTCCCCCGCGGTTATTCAAATTGTGCCCTTGTCAGGGCACTTTTTTAGTTATACCAACCCCAAGTGAAATAATGAAAACAAAGGCGTTGAAAGATTAGGAATATTAGTTAAATAATTGAGTCTGGTTAACTATTTCCATCATAAGCTAAATTGCCTTGCCACCCAAATTTCAGATGAACCGTTGGTACAAATGATAATTAGGTGGCAAATTAACAACCGGTGATTGGTGATTAATCGATTTATTTTCCCCAATTGCATTGGTTCGCCCGCCTTCGGGGACGTAAGATTTGAGTGATTCATTCTCCGCGGGGTTCCCCCGCGGTTATTCAAATTGTGCCCTTGTCAGGGCACCTTTTTAATTATCCCCCCCCCTTGAAATAATGAAAACAAAGGCATTGAAAGATTGAGAATACTAATTAAATAATCTGGTCTGGTTAACTATTTCCATCATAAGTTATATTGCCTTGCCACCTAAATTTCAAATGAACCCTGTTGTTATCCATGAAAATTACGTGGGAAATTCCGAAATGGGAATTGCGAGACATGCGAGTGATGGGATGATGCGTGAAAGCACGGAAAGGGAAAGTCGGATTATCACTGGCATCCTGTGTCAATCATGGGTCACGCATTTGAATTCTGTGGTTTCCCATTTGCAGCATTCAAACGTTAGTTGGCTACCTAGAATACTGTTCCCCATTAAATTTCTGCGTTTTCCGTGTTTAATGCCTTTCGCTGTGGGAGGATACAGAAACGAAAAACAGGGAATGACGTTATAGGCGGGTGTTGAATGTAGGGGTTCAAAATTTTGAACCCCTACGGAATTTTCATCTTCCCGTTAACTCACGATTTTAATCACGTGGACTTAAGTACAATTTGATTCTCCATTGAATACGGGAGAGATAATTCGTAATTTGCCACACCATTTAAAGAAATTTGCAACCTAATCCGGAGAAGAAGATCGCATATGAACCCGTTAAATGAGACTGAGGTCAGAGTGCTTGGTGCTCTGATTGAAAAAGAATTTACCACTCCCGAGTATTACCCGCTGACGCTGAATGGCTTGGTCAATGCCTGCAACCAGAAATCGAACCGTGATCCCGTGGTGCAGTATTCCGACAGGTTGGTTGACGATACTCTTGACTTTCTATTGGTCAAATCATTTGTGTGCCGGGTGACAGGAGCTGAAATGCGGGTGCCGAAGTATAAACAGACGTTCACAAGAGTTATGAATTTTACGCCGCAGGAAATGGCAGTGATGACAGTGCTTATGCTCCGCGGGGCGCAAACACTCGGGGAGATAAAGGGACGCTCCGGACGGCTGTATGAATTTGCCGATCTCGCAGAAGTGGACGCTGCCGTGGTTGGGTTAATAAACCGCAGTGAACAGCCACTGGTGGTTAAACTGCCACGACAACCAGGGAGAGATGCGAGGTATACGCATCTGTTATGCGGTGAACCGGTTATCGCGGAAGAGAGACCCGTTGCTGCAATGCAACCTGATAAAGACAGGATCTCCTCGCTTGAGTATGACCTGGATTCTCTCAAAAATGACATTGTGGAACTGCGTGCCCAGTTTGCGGAATTCAAAAAGCAGTTTGAATGAGAAGAAGTTTAAACCGGAAGGCAATGTGCTATATGGCGCATCTGGCATGTCAGGATGTGATTCATGTGTGACGATATCCTGATAAAGCCAATTGGCTTCATTCGTTCTGAATTGAAATACCGGTATGAAACCTCACGGCAGGGTGTGCTGTCTGATGATCATGTGTCGGTTATTGAATTGCTGCCGCGTAATAATTTTGAGCAGGCGCTGCAACAGTTAGATGGTTTTGAAAGGATTTGGGTGATCTTTCAGTTTCATCTGAACACCAACTGGAAACCAATGGTAACCCCTCCGCGGCATACGCGAAAAAAAATTGGGGTGTTTGCCACCCGTGCACCTTACCGGCCAAACCAGATAGGCTTAAGCTGTGTTAAACTTATAAAAATTGACGGACTGCAACTGATTATTGGTGAATCCGATATCCTGGACGGTTCACCCGTATTCGATATCAAACCTTATCTGCCCTATTCCGATTCTTTTCCCGATGCAAAAACCGGTTGGGTTAAAAAGGGAATTGAAGATATTTATGAAGTGACCTTCGAACAAAAAGCAGTGGCACAAATGGCATGGCTTCAGGAGAATGCGCAAATAAATCTGCGCAGTTTTGCACGACTCCAGCTTGAGTTTAATCCGGCTGATGATTCACGCAAACGTGTTTCCAAAGCAGGCGGGGAGCAGCAGGAGAACCGCTTCGTGCTGGCGTACCGTACCTGGCGGATATATTATACGGTTGATGATGATTCAAGAAACATTACTATCACAGAGATCCGTTCGGGCTATTCGGCGGCTGAATTGGCTGATGTGGAGAATGATGTATATGCGGATAAGGGGCTTCATCTAAAATATCAGTCACAGAAATTCTGATTTTCTCTATAAACGAATCATACTCAATACAGTGCTTTACTAACTCCATTTCGGCCCAGATAGCGTTTAGTTAACAGATTGTTATGATTCAGATGTTGTGAGATTGGCGTGTGTTTTCCGAACCCACCCTGTGTCCCTCCCTTTCGCAAAGGGAGGGAGTGGTACGTGGGCTGAGCGCCCACGGCAATTAAGGTCATAGCTATTCACGATAAATAATCACAAAATATTTTACTATTGTGCTGGAACTTCTCTAAAGTTATTGAAGTCCTTTTCCAAGAAAAATAAACCGACGCTGATTTGACAGAAACCTATCTGATCGGATATTGCATTTTGAAATTCATACATTCGCGCTTGTGCAGCTCAATTTCGGTTACCACGATTGTTTTACAATTCATATTCCACCTGCAGGTTAAAGAATCTTGGACTCAATACCTGCGGAACCCGCACGGGATAGGGGATATCTTTGAACACCTGAATGAAGCGATAGCCCGAATAGTTGTTTTGCGCAAACATATTCAGCACTTCCGCAGTAACGGTAAGCTTCTTATCATTGGCAAGAGTGAATGCGGTCGAACAGCCCATATCAACACGGAAATAGAGCAGGTATTCCAGCGGGCTTTGGTATGATACCGCCAGGCTCCTTTTCCCGGTGACCGGATCGATAACAACTGTTCGGTCATAGTAAAGCATACCACTTCCCATAAGAAGCCGTGTATGCACCTGCCAGTTCTGATGTTTCTTGATCCTGTCCTGCAGGAAAACGAGGATGGAATGCGTTTGGTCGGTGAGCCGCCTGGTATAGGGGCCGCCTGTTTCAGGCCGTTCACGGGTGTTGAGATAACCATAGCCCAGCCAGCTCTGAATGCCTTTGATCACCTCACCACGTACCATCACATCCATACCATAAGCATATCCTTCATTCCGGTTAGTCCCAGTATAGATGATCTTTTGGTCCTCAAGGTAATATGGTATCAGGTTATGCAGTTTTTTGTAATAGAGCTCAATGCGGAGGAACATTGTCTCTTTAAAGCTGTTTTCCCAGCCGGCGGAATAGTGAATTGTACGCTGAGAGGAAAGAGGAACGTTATTGTTCCGGCGCTCAAGATAATAGGGCGGCTGATAGTAGAGTCCCCAGGCAGCGAACAACATGTTTTTGTCGTCAAGGTGAAAGTTTGATTGCAGTCTTGGACTTATAAGCAGTTCATCGGATTCGTTTTCGTATACGACCCTTACTCCGCCCTTGAGTTCAAAACGATTATTCGGCTGCCAGGTATCCATAGTATAGAAGCCAAATTCATTAGGTGAAAACCTTGAATCGGTTGAGATGGTATCGGGTGTATCGAGCACAACAACGTCGCCGGTCTCAGAAACGGCTTCGTTAATCACATCGTGCACGGTACGCCACCGGCCAAAGATCCCGGTCTGGAACTTATGGGTATCAAAAACCGTATTGAATACTGCGCTTGCTTCCTGTTGCCTTATGCGGAGATGGTCGTCAGTTGATTCCACGCGTGTTTTCAAATATTCTCTTCCCTCATCCATGTGATAGGCATCGGGGATATAGAAATATTCGCCCCACAGATTAGAGGTTTCATCTTCGTTGTGCGTGTTTTGCGAAAGCGAAACAGTTACTGCAGATTCTCCAGCCAGACGTTTTGTGAAGCGGAGTGCAGCCAGGGAAGTGAGAAATGAATATTCACGTTTGCCGTTGTACTTTATTTGAATTGCATTTGCCAGTCCGGAACCACGGTCCGATTGGATGTGCCCCGTCCAATCGGCCGGCGTCAGGTCATAGGTGTTTTTCGCGTAGACGGTGAACAGCTCAAGTTCATCTCCACCGGGGAAGAGGTAAGATGCAAGCATCTGGAAGTCCGCGTAGAATGGACGATACCGGCCTTCAGTCTGCATCTGACTAAGGAACATTCCCGGATAGGCGTACCGTGTGCCAACCAGAACGTTAAGATTTCCAAATCGTTTTCCTGCTGAGACACCGGCATTCAGGAAGTTTGCACGTGTCTTTATGTGCAAGGTGTCGCTTTGTTTTTTCTGGTATTGCACCGAAACCGCTGAGGACATTTTATCCCCGTATTCGACAGAAAATGAACCATTGAAAAAGTCGATTTTTTCAACCATCTCGGGATTCATAAGTGTTTGATTCTCTTCAGTTCCTTCACGCAGCAGGAAGGGGCGGAATATTTCATATCCGTTAAGGTAGATGAGGTTTTCGTTGTAATTGCCGCCGCGAACGTTGTAACCGCTGCTGAGCTCGTTATTTGAAGAAACACCGGATAGTATGGTTATGCCACGCAGCACATCATTAAAGATCGTGGGTATTCTGGTAACATCCTTTGATTGGAGCTTTTGAGACAGGGCATCCCGGTTTCGTTCACCGGTCACCAGTATTTCCTGTTCAATAACACTTTCCGGTTTTATAATAACCATGATGTATTGACGACTGCTGTCTTTTGAAAGAAAAACTTCGGTACGTTTACGTTCGTATCCAAGATGGTTGAAGGAAAGCGTATGTTTCCCGGGCGTCAGTTTAAGGGTGAAGGAACCAACAGAGTCGGAAATGGTTCCGGATAACAGGCCGACGGGAAAAATGGAACAACCGGAGAGTGGTTTCATGGAGGAACCATCAATAACTTTGCCTTTAAGAGTCACTTTTGCATTTTGTGCCCAAAGACAAGCTGAAGAAAGAAAGAAAACAAACAGGTAACGGTACAAATCCTACCTCGGAAATTGAAAAAGATCGTATCGTTGTTTCTGTGAAGGCCTCTTAATTTTAATTATTGACTAATCTAAGTTACGAGGACAGGGTAAAAATACCAAGAGGAAAAAATTGGGGCTTGTTGAATTGTGCGAAATTGCATAAGGCATCATGGCAAATGGTCCAGCGATTTGTTACCATGTCGGTTGCGGGGAGCTGCAAACAAACGGAACACATTTAAACGCAGAGATCGCAAAGCCTAAAGGGGATTCGCAAAGTTCGCAGAGATAGAGCAAAGGGAGTAGAGAGTTCCACTGATGAGGGTGAGAAGGATCGTCAAGTGGAACTGGAATCTGATCAAAACGATTTTATTGTGTAATAGACTTTATCCAAACCGAAGAGTTTTTGGAAGGTTCCCAGCAGACCGCCGGTGCCAGGGACTGCCTCTGCCTTAACGACTCCGATGTCTTTAACGAGCCATTCTGTCAGGTAGGTTGGTTTGTTTTGCCCTGAGACAATTTTGAGTTCAATTTTTAAGCTGGTAAAAGTACCAGCGGGTGTGCTGATGGTTTCTTCGCCAATAACTTTTCCGGTGAGGCGAACCGGATTGGAATTTCCATCGGCGTCATATTCTATGGTTTCTGAAGTCCATTTGGAGGCAGTGGTTAGCGGAAAAGGTATTCTCAACAAGGGTGCCTTATAGGTGATCTTACTGCCGAAGAGGAAAATTTTGTTTTGTGTTCCGACGATATAGACACCGTTACTTTTGGCAATCATTTGTTGTGAGTAAGTAATTCGGGGCGCGTCATAGACTAATTTAAAGAGTCCGCCATCCTGGGTCATGGAATATTTTGTTTCGCCCAGATTGGAATCGAATACTCTTGGTGATATAGACTTAAGGGGAAAATATGCATAGGAGAAATATTTAACCGGGCCCGATTTGCCTGCCGCCACAGAAGCAGGAAAAAAAGACAGGGCAATCATCAAACAGAGCAAGCTGAGGAAATTATGCATTTGGAATCCAAATTTCTTAATGAATAAATTTACGATTATTGGGTGTGATCTCCCCATTATATAATTGTTAGACCTTAGATTTATCAAAAAGTGCCATTGATATGCCGAATAAACCGTTTATCCATATTTGATTCGATATTCATAAAAACAGATTGATTATCTGGAATAATTGCCGTACATTTGTTTCGACATTTATCGAATTATATATAGATCAAAATATCGTGGATATTGCAACAAGCATTGAAATAATGAAATCTCTGGCAGATGCCTCCCGGCTGCGGGTGCTGAATGCATTGCTGAAGAAACCCCAGTATGTTGAGGAACTGGCTAACCGTTTGGAACTGGCCGAATCGACTGTTTCCTTTCATCTTAAGAAACTTGAGGCGGCGGGGCTGGTGACGAAGGTGAAGGAACAATATTATACCGTCTATCATCCCAGCGATGATATCTTTACTATGACGCTCCGGGAGTTGGTGAGTTTTGAAAATCTGGATAGCTTTATTCAGGAAGAGCGTATGGAACAATACCGGCAGAAGGTGTTGCGCACCTTTATGAAAAACAACCGGCTTGAAAAACTGCCGGTGCAGCATAAGAAAAAAATGATCATCCTGAATGAGTTTCTCAAGAGAATAGACCCCAGGAAAAAGTACTCCGAGAAGGAGATCAATGAAATAATTCTTGAATCGTATGAGGACTATTGCACAGTCAGGCGGCTCATGATAGAGGAGGGGATGATGAAACGTAAAAGCCAGGTGTATTGGTTAAATGAAGAATATGAAAAAGGAAAATCAAATGATTGATAAAAATGCTATTAAAAGAGAGTATAAACAAACCATCCAGCCGATGGGCGTATACCAGATAAAAAATTTGGTGAACGGCAAAATATTTGTCGGATACAGCACAAATGTTCCGGCCAGAATAAACCGTCATAAATTTGCCATTGAAATGGGAATTGAAGAAATCAAAGAGCTTGCCGCCGAAGAAAAACAATTTGGTGCTGAAAACTTTTCCTTTGAGGTGTTGGACCTGTTGGAACCCAAGAAAGACTCCCCGGGTTATGATTACAAAGATGATTTGAAAACGCTATACGAATTGTGGCTGGAAAAGCTGCAGCCCTATGAGGAGCGCGGGTATAATGAGCGGGTACTGCCTTGAAGCACGTTGGGAAAAAAATCAATTGAGGGGATGTACTATCTGACATTGAATAATGTTGATCCCGGCGTTAATGCAGGGGTTAAAAATTTTGAACCCCTATGGTAGAGGGGCATAACCAGATAGTTTGTCATTGAGGAGTCATCGACGAAGTGCCTCATGCCGTGTGCGGGGCAATCTCACGATTAACGCCATTGAACACTGCTTAAATAAGCAGAATTCTGCGCCAAGTGCACTATGCGACACCCACCGGCCGCTGGAAAAAGCAGGTTTAAAAAACATAAATTCTCAAGAGAATTTTAATCTCTCAGGGTAAATTCCCCTCCACTTGCGCGAATATAATTTAAGCTCTGCGATTGATACACCGTCCGCTTGCGCAATGGTGTCGACTTAGCAATAAACTCAAGTCTTTGACAGTGAAATTGTCCTCGAAACAGTTCGGATTAAGCAGATTCCCACTTTCGTGGGAAAGACATTTGTTCATTGTGTTCGTTAAGTTGACACCATGGTCGTCTGCTGCGGGATAGTTCATTTTTAAAAGGTAATAAGAATATCTCCATAACAGAGTTCCATTACACCATTCGGTCTCCCCAAACGTTTATTCATACACCTTTTTTGACTACAACAACAGTAGATTTGGCTACACAGGTTTCAATGTATATGCTGAAGTTTCGATAAACAAATCAACAATATAAAGGAATTTGCTATGCGCGTTTTTGTAACGGGAGCATCGGGTTTTATTGGTTCAGCAATAGTTAAGGAACTGCTTAACTCGGGTCATCAGGTGCTTGGGCTTGCCCGTTCAGATTTAGCGGCCGCTTCAATTCTTGCGGCGGGTGCTCAGGTTCATCGGGGCGATATCTATGATCTGGAAAGTATCAGGAGCGGTGCTTCCGCTGTTGATGGTGTTATTCATACCGCTTTCAATCATGATTTTTCAACATTCAAGGAGAACTGCGAAACGGATGTGCGGGTCATTAAGACTCTTGGTGAAGTGCTTGCCGGTTCGGACCGCCCATTGATCGTTACCTCAGGTGTCGGTTTGCTTTTGCCGGGACAATTGGTAACCGAAGAAGACATGCCCCCGGCAAACAGTCCCATCCCAAGGGTACTTACGGAATTTGCAGTTAATGAGATAGCATCGGCCGGTGTACGCGTATCGGTCGTCCGTCTGCCACCTTCGGTTCACGGGGCTGGAGATCATGCATTCGTCCCGGTTCTCATTAATATTGCACGCGAAAAAGGTGAATCAGTATATGTAGGCGAGGGACTCAATTGTTGGCCGGCTGTACATCGGTTGGATGCGGCGCGTTTGTATAGGCTTGCAATTGAGAATGCCCCATCCGCCGGTACCCGTTTGCACGGAGTTGCTGAGGAAGGTATAGCGTTCGGGGATATTGCTGAAGTAATCGGAAAGAGGCTGAACGTTCCGGTTGTAAGTAAATCAACTGATGAAGCTGCCGAACATTTTGGCTGGTTTGCTCACTTTGCTGCCATCAACAATATTGCTTCAAGTGAACAAACCATGGAACAATTTGGGTGGCATCCCGTTCAGCCGGGGCTTATCCAGGATCTTGACAGTGAAAGTTACTTTTTAAAACAATGAATATTAGTGAAAGGAAAGCTCATGGAAACAACTGAGAATAGTAAAATAGCGCTTGTTACAGGCGGTAATAAAGGTATTGGTCTCGAGATCGTTCGCGGACTCCTGAAAGCGGGTTGTAAAGTTTACCTTGGCGCCCGTGATGCGGAAAGAGGAAAGAAAGCTGCGGCGCAGCTTGAAAACGAAGGAGGCGAAGTTGCCTTTATCGAACTTGATCTGAACAATAAAAGCACAATTGACAATGCCGCGGCCAGAATAGCAGGCGAGTCGGGACGCCTTGACATCCTGGTAAATAATGCCGGGATCAACGTTGAAGGAGATGGACCGGCCAGCAAAGCAGAACTGAGCAGTGTTGAGCGGGTTCTTAAAACGAACTTCCTAGGCACCGTAGCAGTTACACAGACTTTTTTACCACTGGTGAAGAAATCTACATCAGGGAGGATAGTTAATGTATCCAGCGGAATGGGTTCGCTTAGTCGCGGAGGGGCAAGCATTTATGGATGGCATTTGCTTGGCTATTCAGCATCGAAAGCCGCTTTGAACATGCTTACTGTAGAGTTGGCGAATGAGCTGCACGACACCTCAATAAAGGTGAACTCTGCAAATCCCGGTTATACGGCGACTGACCTGAATGGTTTTGCCGGCATACAAACCCCGGCACAGGGGGCAGCGGAAGCGATACGCCTTGCATTATTGCCGGATGATGGTCCTACGGGGACTGTTTCATCTTCAAACGGGCCTGAGTCATGGTGATCAGTGTTAACCGGGATATTGCAATAGAAAGCACAACAGTTATAATTTGATGTATTACAATAGCTAACACCCTCCCACGCCCTTTGGGTAATGGTGTCAACTTAGTGTGATTCTGACAAGGTAGCAAGCGGAAAACCCTTATTATTGGCGGATGAAAGCGCTATCATAGCAGAATCTGCCTGTATGACTTACTGATGGAAATGGGCATGACTTTGATAAGTTGACACCTTTGCCCATCGGGAGACGGAATAAGAGTGAGTACGCTATGACCCGAAGTGATATTGCCAGAGTATAGGGTAGCGAAAAATAAATGCACTTAAAGATGCCCTCATAAAGGGCACCAAAGAAGAGCTTTAATTGTTATTTCGGAATACTACGCGGCAGGCCTCACGGGTGCTGTCCTTAAGAAATAATTGGTATATTATTATATGACAAACAAACCACCGCACAGGATCAAAACGATTTCAGAGTATCACCGGAATAGGGGACTACCCAAACCCGAGCATCCGTTGATCAGCCTGATCGATTATGGGAAAATCGAGCATTCTTCAAGTGAAGGAAGGAAGAGCCTTGTCTTTGATTTTTATTCAATCTCGTTAAAAAGGGGCTGCGCCGGTAAAATGCGATACGGGCAGCAGGAATATGATTTTGATGAGGGGATACTATTCTTTATTGCTCCCGGGCAGGTGTTCAGTGTTGAGGCGGATCGGCATTCCACAAAAAAACGTTCGGGTTGGGTACTGCTTGTTCATCCTGATTTTTTGTGGGGCACACCGCTTGCCAAAATGATCAAGCAATATCAATACTTCGATTATTCGGTACATGAAGCACTGTTCCTTTCGGAGAAAGAGGAGGCTGCTGTAATCAGTATTTTGAAAAACATTCAGCAGGAATATCACTCCAATATCGATAAATTCACCCAGGATATAATCATCGCGCAACTGGAATTATTGCTGGTTCATGCGGACCGGTATTATCACAGACAATTCATAACAAGAAAAATAACCAATCATAAGGTACTTGATGGTCTGGAAAAGATTCTCGCGGAATATTTCAATAGCGGCGAAGTCATGCAGAAGGGGCTGCCTACGGTCCAATACATCGCAGAAGCTTTAAATGTTTCCCCCAGTTATTTAAGCAGCTTGCTGAAAGTGTTGACCGGTCAAAGCACGCAGCAGCACATTCACGATAAACTGATTGAAAAAGCCAAAGAAAAATTATCCACTACCGATTTGTCGGTAAGCGAAATTGCTTACCAATTGGGATTTGAACATCCTCAATCATTCAGTAAGCTATTTAAAAGTAAAAGTGGTGTTTCGCCTTTGGAGTTCAGGCACTCATTTAATTAAAACGAAAATGAATATAATAATAATCATTGTCCGCCACCACGCAACCTTATGCACATCTGCTTGAAAGTAAACTGTTCCACTCTTTGAAAGCAATGTGATTTGGCATTTGGACTTCTCAATACAATAACTTTGGACTTTTGAGCAAACCTCCCAGGAATTTTTATTTGTACCTTTGCGACGTAAATGTTTAAATCATGTACGATTCAAAAATCCGAAGACGAAGGTTTCAGAGGCGATTTTAATTGCGAATGGAAATTGTTCTGACCGGAGGCAACAGTCTGTTTCGTGGATTGCAAGGTTAACGAGAAGATTGTTTTGGTATGCAAGGGCACTATCGCACATGCTGCAAATTTTTGTAATAAAGTTTCAAGAAATAAGGAAGATTACTATGAATGAAAAACGTATTGCACTGGTTACCGGGGCAAATCAGGGAGTAGGATTTCAAGTGGCGAAGGAGCTTGCAGCTCATGGTGTCACCGTGTTGGTCGGGTCACGCAATTTCGAGCGTGGCGAAACCGCGGCCAGGGAGATTGGGCAAGGCGCAATTGCGGTCCAGCTCGATGTGACGGATCAGGCTTCGATAACTGCCGCGGCGGAGCGCATCCGCAAGGAGTTTGGCCATTTGGACCTTCTTGTCCAAAACGCGGCTATCTCCAATACGAGGAAGGGTAACCTGTCACTCCAGGAATATGCCAAAATCACCGTTGCGAGCAAAGTTTCCCTCGATGAAGTGCGGGCGGTGTGGGAAACAAACGTGTTTGGCGTGCTTGCAGTGTATCAGGCAATGTTGCCGCTCCTGCGCGAGTCATCGGATGCCCGCATAGTCAATGTGTCGAGCGGCGTTGGTTCACTTACGGATAACGCGAACCCGAATTTCCAATATCGGGCATTCTTCGGACCGGTGTACTCTGCGTCAAAGGCCGCTCTCAACGCGGTAACTCTTGCAATGATGATCGAGCTGGAATCAACCGGGATCAAGGTCAACTTAGTTTCACCGGGTTTCACGAAAACGAACCTTAATGGCTATGAAGGAATTGAGTCTCTCGAGGATGGATCCCGCGAAGTGGTGCGGGTAGCACTTCTCGGTCCTGATGGCCCGACAGACACGTTCACCCGTTGGGAAAACATAACTATACCATGGTGATAAGGAGAAGCATGTGAAATATAGAACACTTGGAAAAACCGGCATAAAGGTCAGTCCCTATTGTTTAGGTGCAATGATGTTCGGCGGGATGGGTAATCCGGACCACGAAGACTCGATCAGGATCATACACAAGGCTTTGGATGCAGGGATTAATTTTATTGACACGGCGGACGGGTATAGCCGCGGAGAATCAGAGGAAATAGTCGGCAAAGCATTAAAAGGCAGGCGCGACAATATTGTGCTCGCTACAAAGGCACACCTTCCGATGGGGGATGACCCAAACCAGCAGGGGAATTCGCGCCGCTGGCTGATCCGGGAAGTAGAAGCCTCACTGAAACGCCTGCAGACAGACCACATCGATCTCTACCAGATTCACCGGCCATCAGCGGATACCGACATTGAGGAAACACTCTCGGCGCTTACCGATCTCATGAGGGCCGGTAAAGTGCGTGCTATCGGTTCTTCGACGTTTCCTGCTTCGGATATCGTGGAGGCGCAATGGGTGGCAGAGCGGCGGGGACTTGCACGTTTCCGTGTGGAACAACCGCCCTACTCAATACTGAACCGCGGTATCGAACGTGAGGTGCTGCCGGTTTGCCAGCGTTACGGAATGGGGGTGATGGTATGGAGCCCCATGGCCAAAGGTATGCTCACCGGTCGATACCGAAAGGGCCAACCGTTGCCTGACAGTTTACGGGTTAAATATTTTGCCAAACAGATGAGCGATGAACAACGTCTTAATGTAGTTGAGCAACTCATACCCATAGCTGAAAAGGCCGGGATGCCCCTGACGCATATGGCATTGGGCTTTGTTATGGCTCATCCTGGTGTCACTTCAGCAATCATTGGTCCGCGCACCATGGAACAGCTTGACGATCTGCTCGCGAGTGCTGAGGTCATTCTCACTGATGAACTCCTGGATCAGATTGACCAGATTGTTCCTCCAGGAACTGATGTCGGGATACCCGATGCATCTAACTATGTGCCACCTGCAATAAGCCAAATTAATCTGCGCCGGCGTCCGGTTGTCGAACGGGCAGTGCGGTGAGGTGAAACCCGCATGCAGAAGCAGGTTTTACCCTGGAGAACTTGCCCGGCCTGAATGATGTTCAATGCAATGATCCGGGCCGGGTAGAGTGCAGAAGCGATGAAAAATCCTGAGCCATATACAGATCACAAGAAAAAATTGTATCCTTGCGTCAATAGAAAGTAAAATCAATATGAGAGTTATACTATGAGCGTAATCGAAACCAAATCGTGTCACATCGGGCCTGAAATTATACATGAGGAATTTATAGCTGAACATATATTTGTGTTTATATTACAGGGAACAGTGCAAGGCTATGAGGGGAACAGAAAGTATTCTATAAGTCCGGAGGAATATTACCTTATCCGGAAAAACCATTTGGTAAGGCTCAGCCATGAGAAAAGCAAATTTGAAAAAGTAATTGTTGTGTTTGACGAAAAGTTTCTAAAACTTTTTCAGGAAAAGCATCAAAAACTGACAGCAAATTTCAGTTCAAAGGACGCGTTTATCCGTATCAATAAAAGCGAATTAGTACCAAGTTATATTAACTCACTAATGCCTTATTATAACCGGACCGGAAAAATTGATGAAACTTTTGCCGACGTTAAACGGGAAGAACTGCTTATGATCTTGCTGAAGCTGCAGCCTGAATTGGCCGGCGTATTTTTTGACTATGGTATACCAGAAAAAATAGATTTGGAAGAGTTCATGAACCGGAATTACAAATTCAATGTACGGGTTGAACGGCTCGCCTATTTGACCGGAAGGAGCTTATCGGCTTTTAAAAGAGACTTTAAACAAGTTTTCAATGAAACGCCCGGTCATTGGTTAGTTAAAAAACGCCTGCAGGAAGCACACTTCCTGATTGACAAAAAGAATAAAAAGCCGGCGGAAATTTATCTTGATCTGGGTTTCGAAAATCTTTCGCACTTCTCTTTCGCGTTCAAAAAATTATTTGGACTAACACCAACGGAACTCACAGGACAAAAAGAGAATATCAACCGCGATTCATTTGCAGCAATGGCGTGAGGATTATAACAACATAAAACAAGAAGCATCAAGATTGAAGAGGTCCAATAATAAAATTTAAATAACAGGCGGCGGAAGGGGAACAGGGCTTCCAGCCGCGGAAAGCCAAAATTAAGTAATTTTGTGGAATCGGTATTTGCACAAATGAAAGAGGGCAAGACGGAAGGGACTTTTAATCCCCGCAAGAAGAAAGCAAACACTAATAACAAATCAATCGCAAAATATGTGAAAAAGATTAACTCCCAACTAAATTTTGAGGTTATTAAAGCCTAATTAAAAGGTGAATTCGCGTGTCAATTAAGATTTGAACACCCGCATTTGTTCGCCAAAAGGCCAACAGTAAAACCAGTATGTCGCCGCATGGAGTTAAACTGGCTTTTAACGAATGACAAGTAAACCTCTTCCCTGCAACACCAGCCATATTCAACCCCTGAACGGGGTTGTGTCATCCTATCTTTGTGATAGTTGCCAATGTTCAGTCTCCGGAAGGTTTGGTGTTTTCGAAGGGAAATTGCATGATAAATTGGGAGAAATTATCTCAGAAGAATGAAAGAATTAATATTGGTCTGATATTTATGTGTCGGTATGCAAATGCTGACGGGTTTAGTGCCTTGTCCCTTTGATTTTCTGAATTTGCCGAGTTGCTCTAGGTTGCGGCTGACAATCCCCAAATTTCCGGTTTTCTCAGTTTTGCCCATTCCTGAGGTCTTTTTTGAACTCCAGCGCTTCATTAACCTCAATTCGGCTGAAAATAGTGCCGGGGATTTCCTATATTTACTTTTCATTTTATATAATATTTGGATGCTCAAATGTTTAACAGATTACTTCCGAAGGAAGAAAAGTATTTTGAGGATTTTAAGGACATCATATCCCATATTCAGGAGATGGCCAAAGTAACTCATACATTCTTTTCGGCCCCAACCTACGATAAAGATATTTACCTCAAAATGAAGCCCATCGAAAACCGCTGCGATGAAATTACTTCAAAAGTTATCAAGCGGCTGAACAAAAATTTCATCACCCCTCTGGACCGCGAAGATATATTTGCCCTGATAAAGAAAATTGACGGCATCGGGAACATTCTTCTTGGTGTTACCGCCCGGGTTGATATGTATAACCTGGTGGAACCCGTTGACGGTGCTGAACAATTGGCGTCGATAGTTTTTCTGCAAACCAAGGAACTTGAAATTGCTTTGCGTGACCTGAAAAAATCAAACTCCCAGATCAATGAATGCAAGGCTGTCAAGGATCTCGAATCGGAAGCTGATACGGTTTATCGCATTGCGGTAAAAAAACTGTTCACCGAAGAGAAAGATCCGTTGACGATATTCAAGAAGAAAGAAATTCTGGACATGCTTGAGAACGCCGCTGATAAATGTCAGGCAACAGCCAATATCATCATCGCGATACTCATAAAGAATTCTTAGCCGGAAACAATGTTTTCCTGATGCCTGCACCGGGTGTGCGGGCTGCTGTTCCCTGCATCCAACGGATAACCGGGGTACATTTTAAGAAACTGAATTATTGAATAATTGAACCTGGTACGCTAAACACATTATGCTGACAATCATTGTTGTTATTATCCTCGCTCTTGCATTTGATTACATAAACGGTTTTCACGATGCTGCAAACTCTATTGCCACGGTAGTTTCCACAAGGGTACTTACCCCCAAGGTGGCCGTTGCCTGGGCTGCATTCTTTAACTTTGTTGCTTTTCTGGTGCTGGGGCTGCATGTTGCCACAACCATTGGAAAAGGTCTGGTGCATACCGACATTGTTGACCTTACGGTTGTTGGAAGCGGTTTGCTTGCTGCAATCATTTGGAATTTGTGCACCTGGTGGTGGGGGATTCCCTCAAGTTCTTCTCACACTTTGGTAGGAGGGTTTGTGGGTGCTGCCGTTGCCAAGGCTGGTTTTGGTGTGGTCTATTTTGACGTGGTTATTAAAATCATACTTTTCATATTTCTTGCCCCTATAATCGGGATCATATTCTCCGTATTCTTCTCCATAATTGTTTTGCATATTGTAAAGAATATGTCACCTTCAAGGGTAGATAAGAATTTCAGAAAATTGCAGTTGGTTTCATCGGCGGCATATAGCCTTGGTCACGGTTCAAATGACGCTCAGAAGGTGATGGGTATCATCTATGTGGCACTCATATCTCAGAATTATCTTCTGCCTACTGACCCAATACCGCTTTGGGTGGTGCTCGCCTGCCAATTGGCAATTGCAATGGGCACACTCTCGGGTGGGTGGCGGATTGTTAAAACCATGGGACAGAAAATAACCAAGCTGCGTCCGTTTGAAGGTTTCAGCGCCGAAACAGCTGGAGCCTTAACCCTTTTTGGAACGGCTCTGATGGGTATTCCGGTAAGTACCACACATACCATCACCGGGTGTATTATCGGTGCGGGCATTACCAAGCGGCTTTCCGCTGTAAAGTGGAAAATAACCATTAATCTCGTATGGGCATGGGTAATCACCATCCCAATAACTTCAGTAATGGCGGCCTTTGTGTATTGGTTCATAACCAAGGTGGTATAGCCGGCACAACGGGAATTGAACTGCCGGTGCTGGTACATGAAGTGCAGCAGAATTGGTTTCAACTGCTTGTTCACCCTGCTTCAGGGACGGAATTACGTTTTTTTCTTAACCTTGGATTTAACGTGGCTGTTGCAGAATACATTCAACGCCTAATTCTACTTTGCAAAGTTTTGTTTATTGGTGCTAATCGTGAGATTGCCCCGCACACGCATAGGCGTCAACTTAAAAGAGTGTAAATAGACCCTGTTTGCAGAATCGCTAATAGCTAACTGTCGTAAGAATAAGTTGTTAGCGGATGTTTTAATTCTCTACTCTATGAGCAAAGCATTAAACACGCGAATTGCAAAAACTGGTTAGTTGCCGAAGCTTTTCAGGGCTTGAGGAAGGTAGATTCCCCCCGATAGGATTGGGACACGCGTCCCGCTTGAAACGGGATTTCGTTGAACTCAATTTTCACGGGAATGACATTCGTCCATTGTGTTCGTTGAGTTGACGCCTATGCGCACACGGGATCTCGGATGCACTCGACTTCTCCCGCGAGGACGCGGGATCGCAATGACTTTTGCTTAGTTGCGCAACAGCCACTTAACACCCACGGTTATTTTTGTTTACTCGCTTCGGGAGATGCAAAAATAAAGCCCAATATTGTCACGTGCTTTTACCCTGCCTCTCATTTTGAATTCTGCATAAAATAGGCTATTTTGGAGCCAACAGTTATGAAAAGTTTACCTCAATAGAAAAATCGTTGTCTTCTCTTCTTCATATACAATTCATCAACCCGACCGCAGATTCAGACTATTATAACTCTTTACCTAACGGTCAAAAAATAGAAAACATTATTTAATGACATTCGAAAATTTAAATCTCATTGACCCGATCCGTAAAGCGTTAGCAGAAGAAGGTTATACCACCCCGACCCCGATCCAGAGTCAGGCAATTCCTATTATTCTTGACAGGCGCGACCTTGTTGGATGCGCACAAACCGGAACCGGGAAAACAGCAGCGTTTGCGATCCCCATTTTACAGTTACTCCACACGGAGAAACTGAACGTCCGGGGCAAACGTATTATCCAGGCACTGATCCTTACACCGACCAGAGAACTTGCAATTCAGATAGCTGACAGTTTTGCAGCTTATGGCAGATATACCGGTCTGAAGGATCTGGTAGTATTTGGCGGGGTTTCACAAAAACCACAAACCGACCGTCTTCGCGACGGTGTTGATATCCTTATTGCCACGCCTGGCAGGCTTCTTGACCTGATGAACCAGAAATATATCAACCTGGAACAGGTGAAATATTTTGTTCTTGATGAAGCTGACCGAATGCTGGATATGGGTTTCATTCATGACGTGAAGAAGATCATTACCAAAATTCCCGTACGCAGGCAGTCATTGTTCTTTTCCGCTACCATGCCGCCTGAAATTGTGAAACTTGCAAGTTCCATATTGAATAATCCCAAACGTGTTGAAATAACACCTGAACAGCCGACGGTTGAAGCAATTACGCAGAGTCTTTATTATGTATCCAAAGCGAATAAAAAAGATCTGTTGCTGCATATCCTGAAAGACAAAGCGATTGAATCTGCATTGGTGTTCACTCGCACAAAGCATGGTGCTGATCATGTGGTACGTTTGCTGTTAAAAGCAAAAGTGAATGCGGAAGCCATACATGGCAACAAATCGCAGAACGCAAGACAGCGCGCGCTGCATAACTTCAAGACAAAGCAAACACGAGTGCTTGTTGCCACGGATATTGCAGCCCGCGGCATTGACATTGACGAGCTTTCACACGTTATTAACTTTGAAATACCGAATATACCGGAAACGTACGTTCACCGTATAGGAAGAACGGGCAGGGCAGGACTGAGCGGTGTTGCAATTTCGTTCTGTGACGGTGAGGAAAAGGAATTTTTGAGGGATATCAACAAACTGATCCATATCCCCATTCCCGTAGTGGAGGATCATCCGTATGTTCTCCTGCCAGGAGAGAGGAGTTCACACGTAACTCCGCCGCCTGTTCATAAAACATCAACGGAGAAAACGCATACGCAGCATAAGAGCAAACATCCGGCCGGAACCGGCAGCGGAAGCAATAGCAATAGCAGCAGCAGCGATAAACGCAAAAAAAGACCATGGTCCAATTCAAGTTCAAATAAACCCAGAACCAAGAGCTGGAGATAGTATATAATGAGCGAAAAAAGAAAACATATACCTGCAGCACCCAAGGAAGGCACTGTCCGATCGGAACTGAGCGTTGGTACTCACGTAGCCATCGTCATGAAAGCAGATCAGACCAAGGGCACGTTGACAGAGGGTTATATCAGAAATATTTTAACCGATGCACCAAAACATCCGTATGGGATTAAAGTACGTCTTGAAACCGGTGAAGTTGGCAGAGTGAAGAAAGTATTTCACAAGAGCTGATGGTGACGCTGCTGTCTCAGAAGTCGTCGTCCTTAAAATGCTGCATATTATATGCGTGGTTTTCAGGCGAAATGGCGAGGTTGCTTCGTCGATGCATCCTCGCAATGACCAACTAGAGATACCCTCATACTAAATTGACAAGTCCCGTCCGGAACGCGATTGAAAGCGTTTCTGACGGGACTTTTTGTTGAGATTATGCGGTGCTATCAGGATTCCTCTTCAATATGAGGTATCTTTTTCCTGTGTGACATGATCCTTGCTTCGAGGTGGAAAATCAAATTTTCCGCTATGTTGGTGGAATGATCTGCCATACGCTCGATATGCCGGGAGAGGACAATAAGATGTGCGCAAGGTTCAATGAGCGCCGGTTCGGTCTGCATTTTTGCCACCGCGAATTTGAATACCTGTTTATTGAGCTTGTCAACCAACACATCACTATCCAGAACTTTTTGTGCATTTGCAACGTCATTATTCATGAACGAATCAATGGCGTTTTTGAGCATCTGCCGTGCCTGTTGTGCCATCTCAAGCACCTGGGATTCAGTTATCAACTCACGCTGCGCGGCGGTTTTTTTAACGCGCTGTGCAATGTTAACTGCAATATCGCCACAGCGCTCCAGCTGGTTATTTATCATCAACGCGGAAATAATAAACCGCAGATCCACTGCAACCGGTTGGAAGAGGGCCAAAATGTTTTCGCATTGGGTCTGTATCAGGTTATCATATATATCAACTTCCAGATCCTTTGCTTTCATTCCGCGGCACAATTCAACGTTGCCTGTTTCCAGTGCAGTGAACGCCTTCTCTACCTGTTCCTCTACTATCGAAGCCATCTTAAAGAGGCTTGAGCGTAAGTTCTCAACTTCCAGCAAAAATTTATCCTGCATAACTGATTCCTTTATAATTATCCATATCTGCCGCTTATATAATCTTCGGTTTGTTTTTTCTCCGGCGCGGTGAATATTTTGTGTGTATTTGCGTATTCCACAACCTCGCCGAGATAGAAGAATGCAGTGTTGTCACTGACACGTGAAGCCTGCTGCATGTTGTGTGTCACTATAACGATTGTATAGTCTTTTTTAAGTTCGGCTATAAGATTTTCGATCCTTGTTGTTGAGATAGGATCGAGGGCCGAACAAGGTTCGTCCATCAAAATTATTTCCGGTTGCACTGCTAGGAGGCGTGCAACGCACAACCGCTGCTGCTGATCCATTGGGAGTTCCAGCGCCGGGAAATCAAGTTTATCTTTCAGCGTTTCCCACAAACCGGCATTACGCAGGCTTTTTTCGAGAATTTCGTTGAGTGTTGTCTTGTTCCGTATGCCTGCAACACGAAGGCCATAGACGATGTTGTTGTATATGGATAACGGGAACGGATTGGGACGCTGAAAGACCATGCCAATTTTTTTTCTGAGTTCAGTCACATCAACTGATGGATCGTAAATATCCGTTCCATCTACTTTAACGGAACCGGTGATCGTCACGCCCCGGATCAGATCATTCATCCGGTTTAATGAACGAAGCAGAGTGGATTTTCCACATCCTGAGGGACCGATAAATGCAGTGATCTGTTTTTCCGGAATGGACAGATTGATCTCTTTCAAAGCCTGAAAATTTCCGTAATACAGGTCGAGATTCTCAATGCCGATTTTTGTTGGGGCGGTTTGCCTTGGTGTCATGGTTATCCGAATCTCCCGGTTATATAATCGCTTGTTTCTTTTTTAGCCGGGGCAGTGAACATTTTTTTTGTTACGTCCAGTTCGACCAATTTACCCATGAGGAAAAATGCTGTTTTATCCGCGATGCGGGCTGCCTGCATGGTGTTATTAGTCACCAGCACAATAGTATATTTATCCTTAAGCGTTGTCAGCGCATCTTCGATCTTGGCTGTAGAGATTGGATCAAGTCCCGAACATGGTTCATCCAGGAGGATCACTTCGGGTTCCATAGCCAAAACTCGAGCGAGGCAAAGCCGCTGCTGTTGTCCGCCAGAAAGCCGTAAACCTGACTGGTTCAACCGGTCTTTCACTTCATCCCAAAGAAAGGCTTCAGTGAGGCTGATCTCAACAAGCTCGTCCAAACGTTTTTTATTGTTAATGCCGGAAAGGCGCGGTGCATAGACAACATTTTCGTAGATACTCAGAGGCAGTGCTACCGGCAGGGCGAAAACCATTCCCACCTTCTTGCGCAGGCCAACCACACTGTATTCAGGGTCATAGATATTCACATCATCCATTAAGATGGTGCCATCGAGGTTGTAACCACGTTCCAGTTCGTTCATGCGATTAAGGGAGCGCAGGAACGTGGTTTTGCCGGAGCCTGATGGCCCAATGATGCCTAGAATCTGATGAGCATATATCTGGAGTGAAATATCCTGCAGCAAATGCTCGCCTTCCGACCGCATATTGAGATTTTGTATATCAAATTTAATTTCTTTTGCCATACGTCAACTCTTCTTTGAAATGAAGCGGTGCATCAGTCCATACGCCGTGAGGTTAATAAGTAATACGGCAATGATTAAAACAGCCGCAGTACCGTAAGCATTTTCCGTTGACAGGCCTTCACGGGCAAGAATATAGAAGTGGACTGCCATTGTCCGCGTGGAATCGAATATGGATGTTGGGATGAGCAGTGAAGAACCTGCGGTGAATATGACTACTGCGGTTTCCTCTATGGAGCGCCCGATTCCCAATACAACGCCGGTAACAATGCCGGGGAGCGCGTTTGGCAAAATCACTTTTCTGACTGTCTGCCAACGGCTTGCACCGAGTGAATAACTGACTTCACGATAGGACTTGGGAACCGATTTGATGGCCTCTTCCGACGTGCGGATGATGGTGGGCAATATCATGAATGCCAAGCTCAGCCCACCAGATAAAATCGACCAGCCCATACCGAGAATGGTTACGAAAAAGATGAAGCCGAACAGACCGAAGATTATTGAAGGGACACCGGCCAGGCAGTCAGTTCCGAACCGGATTATTTTGGTCATTCTTGATTCGGACGTGAATTCCGAGAGATAGACCGAAGTGCATATACCCAGGGGAGCTGCAATTATTATTGCGAGTACTGGCAGAAGGATAGTGCCAATGAGAATAGGAAATATGCCACCCGAACGACCCATATCCTGCGGGTCGGTGAACAAAAAGTTGAACGATATTACAGGCAGCCCTTTTTGCAGGACAAAAACAATAATGAAAATGAGTATTGCCAGAGTTAGGACGGTTGCTGCACCAAGAATGACAACTGCACCACGCTGTACATGTTTTGGATGTATTCTCATTTCCGGCCTGTTTTCTTTCTCAGTGCCATACTTGCTATTGAATTGAGTATGATGATAACGATGAAAAGAACAACGCCGGTAGCGAACAAAGCCTCACGGTGCATGCCGGTAGCATAGCTCATTTCAAGGGCGATGTTGGCCGTGAGTGTTCTTGCAGACTCGAGTGAAGAGTGGGGGACTTTGACGGCATTACCGGTGACCATGATGACTGCCATCGTTTCACCCAAAGCCCTGCCCATTGCAAGGATAATACTGGCGATGATGCCTGATTTTGCTGCGCGGATGGTGAGCATATGGATGGTTTGCCAGGTTGTTGCACCCAGGGCTAGTGAACCTTCACGAAACGATTGAGGGACGGCCAGAATGGAATCGATGGAAATGCTTATGATGGTAGGAAGAATCATAATTCCAAGAATTATGGCTCCTGCCATTATGGAGAGTCCAGGGCCGCCGAAAACTTCTCTGATTATGGGTGCAAGGACCATGACGCCGATGAATCCATATATGACTGAAGGAATGGCCGCCAGCAATTCGATGGCAGGTTTGATAACATGCATAACCGGTTTAGGTGCAAATTCGCTGAGGAACACCGCGCCGGCGATGCCAAGAGGGGCGCCTACCAACATGGCACCCAGTGTTACCCAGAAGGACGCAGCGATCATAGGGAAGATGCCGTATTTGCCATCCTGTGGGTACCACTCTGACGAGAACAGGAAGTCCTTTAATCCATATTTAAGGATGAAAGGCATACCTTCTTTGAAAATAAACAGAGCAATCAGCAGGAGCGCTGAAATTGCAGAGAAAGCTATAACCGAAAGCAGGCGTTGTACACCTTTTTCACCGAGAAGTTTCATGCTGATTCTTACTTCGCCGGTACCAGGCCGTCTTTTTGTATCATTCCCTGAATTTCGGGGCTGAGTATATAATCAATAAAATTCTTTACTTCTCCGGCAGGGGCGCCTTTTGTCAAAAGGAATATAGGTCTAACCAGTTTATAGTTGCCGGCAACGATGGTTTCGGTTGTGCATTCCACGCCATCAACTTTGAGCGCTTTGATTTTGTTGTTTACCAGACCGTGTGAAACATATCCGATCGAGTGCATATCATTTGCGACTGTTTCTCTAATGGTGCCATTGGAGTTTTGGATGACCGCATCTTTGGTCAGGTTTATATTTCCAACGATCATTTCCAGAGATGAGCGTGTTCCAGATCCTGCTTCACGGGAAACGACGGTGATAGGAGCATCATGTCCGCCAAGTTCTTTCCAGTTTTTGATCTTTCCGTTGAAAATATCACGTACCTGGTCCATGGTTAGATCAGCTGAAACAGGATTTTCCGGGCTGACCACGATGGCAATTCCGTCTTTTGCAACCACGATAGAGGTGAGGTCTTTTGCTTCATCGGGCAGCGTTACGAGATCGGCCATACCGATTTGGGCTGCCCCGGAGATTGCAGATTGAATGCCGACTGCAGATCCACCGCCCTGAACAGTGACAGAGAGATTGGGGTGACCTTTCATATACTCCTGAGCTATTTTCTCAGCGAATGGCTGAAAAGCGGTTGAGCCTGCCAAGGTGACGGCCGTTTTGCCTTTGCCGCAACCCCAAATGAGGAGGATGAGTACAAGCGCTGTATAAGAAAGGAAATTTCTAATTTTCATGGAATACTCCTAATGCTGAGTTATTTGGAAATAATGCCATATGTGGACAGTGGTTAATACTGTCACTGTCTGTGATATGTAGTTTTTTAATTTTATGAGCATCATATTGTTAAAATTTCTAATTGCATCGTAACTGAAAAATGGGCGCAATAGATTATTAACATACGAAATCTAATGTTTAGACAGTATTAAGGAATTGTTAAGGAATGGGGGGCTGCGATTTTGGAGAGTGGGGTACAACTACCGGTCATGGAAAGGATGTCTGCTATTAAAGTGTTTTGCATTCAGCCCAGATATCAGGAGGATCTCTGGTTTAAGCGGGACGCTTAGGAGTAAGCTTAAAAGCGAAATTCTCGAATTGAACCACGCAAATTGTAAGACATAGTTTTGCTGGGTTCCGGCTCCTTCTCCTAATATGCATTGGTTGCGAGGCTGTATCAAAAGAATAAAAGGGTACACAGATGACACGGATTTGAACTGATTTCCGCGGATAGAAACTAAAAATCTGACTTTTGAGACAGCCTGCAGGCCAATTGTAGTGCATTATATAGGTGTCCTCAGCAGGTAGATTCCCGTTTTCACGCATTGGCGTCAACTTAAAAATTGATGATGAGAGGCTGAATGCAGAGTCCGGACCCTCTAACTATCATAATAATATGGTGTAAGGCAAAACCTGAATTCAATGCTGTGGGAGAAGGACTTAACCAAGGTGAATTGCTTAATTGGTCAATGGTCCACCGTTTCCAGAGTTCGAAGCAGGTAGATTCCCACCTTCGCGGGAATGACAATCGTCAACAAGCACGTTAAATTGACGCCTATGCGCCCCGCTCGGAGCGGGATTTCGTTAAACCCAGTTTTCGAGAGAATGACAACGCTTCACAAACTAAACTAAGTTGACTCCAATAAAGAATGCGTATGAGGTGGGGTATGATAACTGTCTGATTGCTAAGCAAGATCAACGTGGTGCAGAAGACCATGGGAAAGCCGGGTTCAAAGATGCCTATTAAAGTTGTGCTCCCATTTTAATATGTAACTATGGTGCATGAATCCTGCTCCCTGTTTTTCTTATGGTAGAAAGTATTGGCCGTGCTCCCGGCTAAGAAGCGAAACGCCAAGTTCGAATGCTCCCAAAGAAACTGCTTTAGCTGAATCTACACTGCCAAGCTGTTGATCAGGAGGTTGTTGCAGTGCTTTAATCTGCATTTTATATATTATGTTAATTCATTAATAATAAATAGGTTAGGTCATGCTCCATAATTCAATGAATGTGCCAGATATGGCCCGGTTCATTGTTTCGGTGATTATGGAGTTATGAGTTTTGGACTTTTCGAAAGCCAAGGATGGAGCTATACCAAAACGTGCTCCCGGTTACTTTGGTTTTTTCTGAAATTTGAAAAGAGACCACAAATGTTTAGCGCAGTTCCCGGATATTTCTGTAATTTACGGAACAAACCAATTATTACTTTGACTGAGATGAATAATCGCGATCAACTGATCTCTGACCTTGCTGCACCGGCATTACTTCTACTGATAATGGCACTCTACGCCATGAACTGCCTTAATTTTGCCAAAGCACCGTTTGAAGACGCTGCCATTCTAATGCGGTACGCGGAACATTTTGCTCAGGGGCATGGAATAGTGTGGAACATTGGAGAAAAGCCGGTTGACGGAGCCACAGATTTTCTGTTTATGATCACTATTGGGCTGCTGGTTAAAGCCGGGGTGGGGCTTGAGTTTGCTACGCGTTCATCCGCGTTCGTGGCGCATGGGCTTACCGTATTGCTGGTGTATTATTCTCTCAGGTCACTGTTTAAGGTGGGAAGCATACCTGCCTTTTTTGTGGCGCTCTATTTGGCAATTGGTCCGGCTCTTTCCTATATTGCAGCCTATTTTGGCACACCCTACTTTGCTTTTTTTGCATCTCTGTCTTGGTACTTCGCTTTACGAATGATAATGGGAGAAGTTTCTTTACGTTCAGCGACCAGTTTTGCCGGTTTGTCCCTCATTACCTCCCTCATAAGGCCGGAAGGAGTAATACTGACGTTGCTAATGCTGGCAGCAATTGTGGTTATGAAGGGATGGAAACCGTCGGCGATGGTGGTTGGTGCCTATATCGGTTTGTTTCTGTTGATCGGCGGCGCTTATTTTTTCTGGCGTTGGAGTTATTTTGGTTATCCGCTTCCAAATCCTCTTTACAAGAAGGGTGGTCTCCGTCCCGCGAGCTTGTTCTTCTCAGTAAAACTTGCCCTGAAGATGTGTCTTCCGGTGCTCCCGTCGTTTCTCTATGGGCTTTATCAAAAGAGTACCCGCAGACTGGCAATTGCCTTTTTTATCCCTGTTATTGGATTTGTATCCGCGTTTATGTTCCTATCGGAGGAAATGAATTTTGGTGCGCGGTTTCAGTATGCCGTTCTGCCTGTTGTTCTCATGGCCTGGCCACCGCTGCTGGGAAAGATCTTTAGGAGTGTTTCGTTTCCGACCTGGGGAGTATCCAAAATAAAAAGTATTGTGTATTGCATTGTCCTCTTCCTCATTGTTGTAGTTTATCAATACCGGACACAGCGTTTCGATTATTTCAAAGATGGCAGGTATGACGTAGCAAAAATTATGTCAGAGTATAAAGACGAACCATTTGCGCTTGCCACTTCGGAGGCAGGGCTTTTGCCGCTCTATTCAGGCTGGCGCACAATTGATGCCTGGGGCCTGAACGACCAATGGATTGCTCATAATGGCAGAGTGACGGAGGAGTATATAGCTGCTTTCAAGCCAGATGTTATCATGTTCCGGGCTGAATTCTCTCCGGTGAAATCGTTTCAAGGCGGGTCAAAAGAGATTTTGGAAATGGTACTGACATTGAAAGCCTATGCAGAAAAACACAATTATATCCTGGCTGCTGCATATGGCGACAATCCCCAGGTTGCCCATTATTATTATATTCGAATTGATTTCCCCGAGGCGAGTGAACTGGTTGCCCGTATCAGGAACGTGCCGTATTATTGGTACGATTCCGGAAACAAAGCGGTCAATTACGCGGTGTTCCAAGGGCAATAATGCTAATTACAAAGAAAAAAGCAGGGTACAGTGAAAAAAAAAGCAGCTCCGTGTACTTCGGAGCTGCCTTCAACATTACATCATGGGGCAAAGGTTATTTGAGGAGAACCAGTTTCTTTACCTGCACGTTTGTTCCCGCGGTGAGGCGATAGATATACATACCGCTGGACAAGTTTTCCGCACTGAAGGTAACGGAATAACTGCCGCGTGCCTGTGGCTGACTGAGCAGGGTTTTCACCAGTTGTCCGGTCACAGAATAGAGTTCCAGTTTTACGTTAGCATCTTCGGCGATGCTGTAGCTTATGGTTGTTGACGGATTGAACGGATTGGGGAAGTTCTGCGCCAACTGAAATGTTAATTGTTTACTGTTATCTTTAATGCCCGAAACGTTCGCAACTCCTTTATAGACTTTACCGTCGCCGGTGCCGACATATAGCGCCTTTGCCGAAGGATTGAAATATGCGCTGCTTGCACCATAACCAACCATTCCCATGGAAGACCAGTTACTGCCGAAGTCAGTGGAGACAAACACGCCTGATGACCAAGTGCAGAGATAAACACTGCCCCCGTCAGGGGAGACACTGATGCCATAGATAAATTGTGAACTGAGGTTATTTGAACGGACGAATGATTGCCCATTGTTTTTGGAACGATATGCACCGTTGCCATAGGTCCCAGCATAGATCGAATTGTCAGGAGCAATTGCCAGCGACCAAACGAAATTGTAACCAACGGGTAGTTTTGTCCAGGTTGCGCCATGATCGGTTGATTTTTCCACACCGGATCCAAACGTTCCCGCGAAGAGTTCGTTTTGAGCGTTAACTGCAATTGTATGAACCGCACTGGCTGAAAGATTATTCGTAACGTCAGTCCATGTTGAGCCGTTGTCGGTTGATTTGGAAATGCCATAACCCCAAGTACCTGCGAACAATACACCGGATTTATCAACCGTTATTGCACGAACATCTTTTCCTGCGAAAGCTGAAAGCGACCAGCTTGCACCATTGTTTGCAGTGGAGTAAAGACCTTTTTCTGTTGCTGCAAACATTTTACCGGGGATGCAGGCTACTGACCAGATATAAGTTACGCTCATGTCGCTGTTTATTCTGTTCCAGGTCATGCCGTCATCATCGGTGCGGAAGATCTTTCCACCAAGGGTACCCACCAGCATCTTGTTGTTTTGATCGTTATTAATTGTCCAGACCATTTCACCGGCCGGGAAGGTCCCGGCCGGGGTCCAGGTAACATTTGCGGCACCGCTACCGCTGCCATTGTTTGGTGTGGCCGGGACAGAAACATTCAGAGATGCTGACGACATGTTATTTGCGCTTGCCAGATCGGTCTGATCAACAGCATTCAAAGAAGCGGTATTGGTAATTTTGGAGTCAACCGGGATATTGCCAAGGAACAGTTTGTTATTGAATTGTCCCTGACCGGAGATATTCTTTGCCACAACCTGACCGTTAATAACACCGGCGGGATAGTCGAGCTGTGCTTTGGGTGCAAGGATGGAACCCTGTACGTCGATGCCTGAAATCTTCAGGTTGATGGCATCGGGGAAATTATAAATAACATTGTTGATGGCAGTTCCATTAACGACCAAGCCGCCATGCCATTGAATATTAGAACCAGTTACGTTCACTACCACGACTGCGCCATTGGGCACATTAACTGCCATGCTGTTAGCGGAGTTCAAATCGGCTCCGTTAACGGAGAAAACGTTGAGCAGGGCATTGGTGCCATCGAGCGTGAGACCGTTCCACGCGAATTCGGTGGTTCCATTAACCGTATAGTGGCTAAGAGTGGTTGATAAATTGTTCAGGTAGTTAGAAGCAGCCGTGAAATCAATCGGGTGATCCTGACGGAGCGTGCCATTGATTATGCTCACTGCATTGACAGGCAGGTTGGTCACGTTGCCGAAGACCACATTGCCTCCATATACCCCGCCCGAAGTGAATGAAAGATTGTTATTAACAATTAAAACATCTTCGGTGCCGTTGGAATTGGCAAGTTTGTCGCCAACACTGTAGTTTGAAAAATAGGCGTTGTTGCCAACAGCAACTTTACCTTCGATATCTGCAGACGGCTGATTAATGTCGTTTAATACAAACACATTGAAACCACTGGCCGCGCCAAGGGAGTAGGAATTAGAAAACTGGTCGATCTTCACTTTGATTTGCAGTGTAGCTGATTCATTTTTATTGAGGCTGCCAACAGTCCACAAACCAGTTGAAGAAACATAGGACCCTTTGGATGGCGTGGCGGACTGGAACACAACGCCGGCCGGAAGAGCGTCGGTCACTTTTACGCCAGTGGCAGTGCTTGGTCCGTTGTTGGTTGCCGTCACAGTATAAGTAACCATGTCATTGTTCTTTGGTGAGCTATTATCTACCGTTTTAGTTATGGCGATATCGCTTTGTGACGGATCCTGAATAACAGGAAGGCCGGTGGTATCAATTGCAGAATAAGGGTTAGCAGAAACAGAGAAGAGCACGTCGTTGAAATCGTTGTCGCATGAACCGTTATCTCTTCTGATATCTTCAAAACCGAGGATGATGCGTGAGCTGGAAACATCATTTAAAAGAACATTGTGCTGACGTTTGGTTGAATCGGATTCAGGATTCAGATTAGTGTTGGAATAGAGCAACCAGTTTCCGTTTCCCACGGTTGCAGTTGAACTGCTGAACCCATTGGCAACTACAAACCAGCCAATGACGGTGTTTGGACCAAAAGCGCCGATCTTAACACGGTTGCCTGCATTGAGACCGCCGCCACTTCCCGAAGCCGAGGAATTAGGGAAGATGATGGTCATGGTGTTTTTGATGTCGTTAACAGAGGTTGGGGGATTGTTTGCCTGATAGGTGTAAAATCCCAGCGCATTCAGATAGCCCGCCCCTTCATAAAGGAAGGTGACAAAAACATCAGCGGAGTCTTTTAACACAAGATTGGTCTTGTTTGTTGAAACCAGGAATTCCGGATGAGTGGTTGTCAGGTTTTTGGATTCCGGTAAGCTGGCAATAATTCTTGACAACAAGGTTGATGGGACGGTATCCTGTGCTGTTAAATAGTCAGGGACACCCGAACTGTTCCAGGTACCCAGTGTTTTGTAAGCGATCGTTTGGGCAGAAATTGAGGCCGCGCTCAGTATGAAAACCAAAAACAAAAAAATGCTGTGTTTGAATGCTTTAGTCACTAATTGCTCCATTGGGTAATTTAATGCCCTTAAAATGCAAATATGGTGCCATTAAAAAGCTTTGATTTAGATTAAAAAATGGAGTGGATTGAAGCGGGTGCAGTGTCTCAAACTGAGATTGCATAAAAAATGAGACACGGCTTTAAGGGGTAACCGGACGCGATATTATCGGAAAATCGCGGGACAGCCATGTAAAAGCTTCGAGTAACATTCGCAGTTGTGATGTTATAACTACCCAAATTTTTCGCATTGGGGAAGGAAGAAACATGTTCTATCTTAACATTCAGGTTAACACGTGCTCTACCATATAAAGAAATAAGGAACTTCATGCTAATAGATATAGCAACCGCATCGCCTCCATTCAAAGTGCCTCAGGAAAGGGCTGCTGAAGAACTGAAAAAGAGAATGTCCGATCGACCGGCGACGGCACGAATGATTGATTCCGTGGCGCGCCATTCCGGTATTGAAACGAGGAATTTTGTGATCCCAGACGGAGACGACACGCCAGGCGAAAAATTTTTCACGAAGGATGGTGCCTATATAAAACCCGATACAAAGCAACGTATGGAAGAGTATGAAAAATGGTCAAAACTTTTGGCTGTTGAGGCTGTCCGGAAAGTTCTTGCTGCAACACAATGCCCACCGGAGAAGATTAACTGGTTGATCACCATTTCATGCACCGGATTTTATGCGCCGGGGTTGGATTATTTTCTGATCAATGAGCTGCAAATCCCCCGATCGGTAAAACGGACGCATATAGGGTTCATGGGTTGTGCAGCGTCACTAATCGGGTTTAACGTGGTTCATGAGTCGATGAGTGAAGTCACTGAGGGCGAAGATAACGTACTTCTGGTTTCAGTGGAGCTTTGCAGTCTTCATTTGCAGACCGAGTCATCAAAAGATAATATTCTTGCCAATCTTCTTTTTGCGGATGGAGCAGCCGCGGCGTTGTTCTCCTCCTCAGCCATTTCGTTTAACAGGAGTACTGCCCTTGAATTTATTGGTACCGATTCATTGTTGTTTGAGAATTCTGCAGAGTTCATGGGTTGGAAAATTGGAAATTTTGGTTTTGAAATGATGCTTTCACCGGAGTTGCCCAGAATGATATTGGAAGAAGCAGTTCCAGCCCTGATAAAAATTTTGGAAGCGCATGGAACCAGGAAGGAAGCAATAAGGCATTGGGCTTTGCATCCGGGTGGCAGGGCAATACTCGATTCGCTCCAGACAGGGTTGATGTTAACCGATGAACAAATGCTGCCCTCGCGTGAAGTGTTAAAGAATTTTGGAAATATGTCTTCGGCCTCAATACTGTTTGTCCTGAAGGAAGCTTTGCAGACTCAATTGATTCAGAAAGGTGAATTATGCTGCGCTGTGGCTTTTGGGCCGGGCCTCAGCATGGAGGTTGCTCTTTTTAAAAGCGTATGATATTTTTCAAAAGAAGTTATCAAAAAGAGATAATGGATGATTTCTCCATAACTGATGAGAGAATTCAACTGGCCTTAAGGGAATTAAAGGTGATCAACCGATTTCTTGGTGGGCAGGCCTCGACCGGCAGAGGTGTGAAATTGCTGATGAAGGGGTTTGCGGTAGATAAACCAATTTCAATTCTCGATATCGGCTCTGGTGACTCTGAGAATTTCGGGGAAGTGCTAAGGGCCCGGATCAGATTGTTTTGTCTTGATATCAACGAAGGTATTTGCCGGTATACGAAAAAACAAGATAGATCGAAGTCTGTTATCTGTGGCAATGCCTTGCATCTTCCCTTCAGTGCACCGGTGTTCGATGTGGTTCATGCCTCACTGTTTATGCATCACCTGGCTGAAGAGGAGATCGTAGCCCTATTGAAAAATGGGCTGGAAATATCCCGCTATGGATTTATAATAAATGATCTTCAGCGTTCAGTTTTTGCCTGGGCAGGGATTAAAATATTGACCCAAATGTTTTCCCGGAGTGCAATGGTGCGAAATGATGGCCCATTATCAGTCCGAAGGGGATTTACCAGAGCCGATTTAACCAGATTATTGAGCAGGGCCGGGTGCAGGTGCTATACAATAGAATACCGCTGGGCGTTTCGCTGGCTGGTAATAATAAAGAAAGAGAACACAGAATGAAAAAATATGATGTTACCATTATTGGCGGAGGACCGGCCGGTGCAACAGCAGCACTCTATTTGAATAAACAGGGCTTCAGTGTTTGTATCATTGAAAAGAAAGCATTTCCACGAGAAACCCTGTGCGGTGAGTTTTTATCTCATGAGGTGACTGCCATTCTTAAGGATTTGCAGCTCTTCGAAGACTTTTTGAAACTTGATCCGAATCCGGTTAATTCATTCAAATTGTACGATGCCGATGGCTCCTTTATTAAGTCTGATCTGAATTTTACTGCTTACGGAATGAAGCGGGGAAAATTTGATTGCTTCCTGCTGGATTCAGCAAGAACGAATGGAGTGGATGTTTTCCAACCATGCGAGGTAAAGGGAATTTCCCAAAAAGGGAATGAGCATGTTGTTGTGATTGATGATGTTAACGGTAAAATTGAAATTTGTTCGAAGAAACTGATAGCTGCGTATGGCAAACAAAATGTTCTTGATAAAAGGCTGAAGAGAGAATTCACCAGGAAGAATTCAGGTTATAACGGCATCAAATATCATTTCCCCATTTCCTTATTCAGAAATATTGACACAGAAGCAGTCCATATAATTGCGTCCGATGGTTTATACTGCGGCATAAATGTGGTTGATGAGGAAACGGCTACTGTTTGCTTCATGGAACACAGAGGAGATTTCAAAGAGAGTGCACGAAAACAACTGATATCTCTTATCCATAAGAATCCGGCGATGGTAAAATTATTTGTCCAATCGGTTGAAGATACTATCAATACTGTTCCCCTCTATGGAACAGGAAACATATATTTTGGACCGAAGGAATCCGTCCGTGAAGGGATATTCATGATTGGTGATGCGGCGGCAGTGATTGCACCGGTTGCAGGAGATGGCATTGGGATGGCAATGCAATCGGCTAAATTGATTTCGGAGGTGTTTGATTTACAGGAACGGAGCGGGTTAAGCGATGGAGCAACGGAAAAATTGTATATAAAGCGCTGGAAGCAGATGTTCAAAACAAGGTTGCGAACCGCATTATTTTTACAAACCTGTTTATTAAGGGGTCCACTGAGAAGTATTGGCTTTCCTCTTTTGAGAGCATTTCCGCAATTGCTTTCCGGATTGATAAAGGCAACAAGGGCTTAGATCCGGCTTTTGCCATTCTGGTAAAAATCCAACATAATTCCAGAAATTTCCAGTAATTTTAGTCCAATAAATCAAAATATAGTATAAGTCAATGAAACTGTTGCTTATTGAAGACGAGGTGGATCTCGCAGATGAGATTGAAAAATTTGTAAAGCAGCGTGGCTTTATCTGTGAGGCGGTGTATACATTTGCTGATGCCTGGCAAAAGATCAATCTGTATGAATATGATTGTGTTATTGTTGATATAACGCTTCCCGGGGGCAGCGGGCTGGATCTGGTGGAAAAAATTAAGGAATTATCGCAAAAATCTGGTATCATTATTATCTCAGCCCGCAATTCACTCGGTGATAAAATAAGCGGACTAAATTTGGGAGCGGATGATTATCTTACCAAACCATTTCACCTTGCAGAACTTAATGCGCGAATTCATTCGGTTTTGCGGCGGAGGCAATTCGATGGCGAGAAGGCGATCCAGTATAATGAGATAAAGATCGTACCGGAAAACCGGACCGTTTTTCTTGCGGATACCGAGACGATGCTTACCAGAAAAGAATTCGATCTCCTGGTGTATCTGATTAGCAACCGTGACAGAGTGTTGACAAAAGAAGCTATTGCCGAGCATATTTGGGGTGACAAGGCAGATTCGTTTGACAGCCTGGATTTTGTTTATTCACAGATCAAAAATCTGAGAAAGAAACTTCTGGACGCAGGCGGCAAAGATTATATCAAGTCTGTTTATGGCATAGGGTATAAATTCACCGACCAATGAAACTCTTAACAAAGGTAAACAGGAGTTATGCATTCTTTTCGCTGGTGGTTTTGCTGCTGGGAACGGCACTGCTTTATTTTTTTATAAAGCATTATATTACATTCGAAACTGCAGAGAAACTCGAGTCAACAAAACAGCGCGTTATAAAGAGTATAAATGACGGGAAACCGGTTGAGTTTGAGCCATTTATCGAAGTTCACCTAATTCCCGGGGCGGATATTTCTTCACTCCATGATGAAGTGAAAGACACCATGTTCACCAAAGCCAAAGATGGAAGCAACGATGCATTTGTTGAACTCAAAACGTACTATCAGCGCGGGGACTCCGTGTTTGCAATAATTATACGGTCCGATAATCTTGAAGAATCGGATTTGCTGTTCTCAATTGGTGGTCCGGCTCTTGTTGCTCTGCTTCTGATATTGATCATATCCAACGTTGTGATGAGTCGTATCAATAAATTGGTATGGAATCCATTCTATCGGAATCTTCATACCCTAAAGAATTTTTCAATAACTGATTCCCTGCCATTAAACCTTATTGGTTCCAACATTCAGGAGTTCAAAGATCTGAATCAGTCGCTGTTGGAACTGACCGAAAAGCTACAGTATGATTACAAATCTCAAAAAGAGTTTTCGGAAAATGTTTCACATGAACTTCAGACACCAATGGCAATTATAAATGCAAAGATAGAAGCATTGCTGCAACATGAATATGCTGATCCTGAAACGGTTCACCAACTTCAGACAATATACAAAACAGTAACACGACTCTCGCGATTGAACAAATCTCTTATTTTACTGTCGAAACTTGAGAGCAGAGAATATGAGGAGAAAAAGGAAATCCGGGTAAAAGAGTTTCTTGAGAACAGTATTGCCGATTTTGCTGAAATTGTGAAAACCAAAGGCATAACGTTGGAAACGGAGTTCGCCGATGAATGTACAATCAGCATGAATGAGGATCTTTTTGGCATTGTTGTTTCCAATTTGCTCATTAATGCCGTGCGGTATACGACAACCGGAGGTCAGATTATGATAACGCTGGAAAATGAATTACTGACCATTAAGAACACCGGAGTTCCACCGAAGAGGGACCCCATAAAAATGTTTGAGCGTTTTGCGAAGAGCAGTCATTCAAATGAATCATCCGGGCTTGGTCTTACTATTGCGAAACAGATTTGTGACTTGAATAAATTTGCAATTACTTATGTTTATGCGAACGAGCTCCACATTATTACGATCTCGTTCACGCGCAGGTGATCACCCGGTATATTCTTAATTGTGTCTTGAAGCCATATCACATTAACGTAGTTATGCAATGCAGACACTGCCATTAGTTTCTCAGGGCATTTAATAGGGTTGTTCAGATGCTACTTTGGCAATCCCCGATTCATAAAATGAGTTATTCTTCTTATATTCGAACCATTAATTAAAAACAGTACCATTAATTCTGTAGCTATTTCTTTTGGGAGAAGTTTTGGGTGACCTGCCACAGAACTTTGAGCAGGGATTTATTCTAAGGTAGTCTATGATATCAATGCTTGCCGGGTTCGCAGCCGGTGCAATACACGTAATGACCGGCCCGGATCACCTGGCGGCAATATCGCCAATAGCAATTGACAACCGGAAATCACCCTCGATAGTTGGGCTTAAATGGGGTATTGGCCATACGGGTGGAGTGTGCCTCATTGGAGGCCTGGCACTTTTATTACGAGAAATCATACCCATAAATTTCATTTCCGGATACAGTGAACGCCTGGTTGGTATTACCCTGGTGTTTATTGGCCTTTGGGGCATCAGGAAAGCCTATATGAAAAAGGCACTGCCGCATAAACATCTACATGCCGGGCAGGAACACGCGCACCCACATCTGCATCATGGCAATGAACACAACAGCGATACACAAACGACCATACATACCCATACAGCATTTGGAGTCGGAATTATCCATGGATTTGCGGGAAGTTCTCACATAGTGGGCATCCTGCCGGCACTGGCTTTTACTTCACGGGTTGAGGCCGTGTTATACCTGCTGTTTTTTGGCATTGGTACCGTGCTTGCAATGGTGGCGTTTTCATCTGCAGTTGGAATGGTGACCAGGCGTCTTGAAATCAAAGGGGCAGTGCTCTTCCAAAGGATGTTGGCTGTGTTCAGCGGTTTTGCGGTTTGTCTTGGGGTTTATTGGATATTCAATTAATTCCGTATCCGGGGTGGAAAACTGTTCTTGTGAAGAGGAGTAAACGCAAAGGGCGCAAAGAGAACCGCAAAGTTCGCAATGACGGAAGGTTGATAGTTTAAGCTTAAGCCAAAAACTTTATTTAGCTACAAATAAAAAAGGCAGCAGCAAAAATGGAGGTCAGCCATTGGCAATTTATTTCGTTTTACCCGTAGGGCTACTCGTTTTCCCAATATGCTGCTTCAATTATTGAGTTGATCTGAGTTACACTCAGACCTGTTTTAAGTGCAGCCTTCAGGACATCTTCCGACTCAGGTTTCATTTTCTCTCTTCCATCAGGAAGTGTTGAAACCTTTATCCTAAAATCTCCGATGTTTGTTTTCACTGTTTCGACAGAACGAGGCAGTTCGATGCGGTTTGCCTTATGATAGCGCAGCCCAATCGCGGAAGTGAACGAAAGAATGAATTGCGAAACAGGATCGAGATTATTTTCCCGGCACAAGACGGTCAGAATTGAACCAGGCCGGCCTTTCTTCATTATGACCTGCTGTATATAGAAATCCAGTGCACCGAGCGAGAGCAGTTTTTCCTGAAATTCAGTTCCCATATATTCTGGGAGAAAGTCATCCAGATTCGTCTGCACAACCATGATTTCATTTTCGCCGGTGCCTTTGGTGCATAACGAGAGCCGGAGTACGTTTGGTCCGATAAAATTCTTTTGGCCGGCCCCATACGCAGAGGCAATATCGATTAAGGTGGCTGAAGAAAAGTCAGGTTTTAAAAATTTTATTATTGCTGCACCGGTCGGTGTCAAGCGTTCGCCGTCTTCGCTGCCCGGTGTGCAGAGCAATCCGTGAGCAATGAGTTTGGTTGCAGGTGCAGGCACCGGAAGCAACCCGTGTGCAGTTTTCACCATTCCCATACCTGTGGTGACAGCAGAGGAATACGTCTCAGTAATCTCAAGCTTATCCAGGAGCCATGCAGCCCCGGCTATGTCAATTATTGAATCGATGGCGCCTACTTCATGGAAGTGGATCTTTTCGATGGGCACATCGTGGACTTCTGCTTCGGCCTTACCAAGAATTTCGAAAATGGCGAGCGCGATTGTTTTAGCGTTTTCAGGCAAAAGAGATTCATTGATGAGCCGGATGATATCGGAATAGTGCCGGTGGTTGTTATGCTGCAGCGTTTTTTCTTTGACAGTTACCTGTTGGCAGGAGATGCCATTTTTTACTGTTTTTTTAATTTCGATTTCAGCGTCTTGTTCCAGCCTGAGTAAGGCAGGGAGCTGTGGAAGTTCCTCATAGGCATTTGCAAGCCCGGCAAGTGCTCCCAGAAACATATCACCACTGGCACCAGAGAATGCCTCAATATGTAGTATACTCACATCATTTCCCGGATTTATTCGTATTAAGTATTCTGTATGCAGCCATTGCAGCACCAAAACCATTATCGATGTTAACCACGGTTATTCCATTGGCACAGCTTGCAAGCATGGCATTTAACGCAGTGGTTCCGCTTTCTGAGACACCGTAACCAACGCTTACCGGTACGCCGATTATGGGCTGGGGCAGCAGTCCGCCAACAATAGTGGGGAGCGCACCTTCAAATCCGGCACACACGACGAGCACGTTGAACGTTTTAAGTTCATCAATCCGTTCCATGAGGCGGTGAATTCCAGCCACACCAACATCAATATAGCGTTTGGCTGGAATACCGAGGAAGCGAAGGGTATGGAATGCTTCATTTACCACGAATTCGTCCGATGATCCACCCGATAGAATGGCGACAAGAGGAGCTGCAGATGTTTCATCATCAATTTTTCCAACAGTTGCAGTCTGTGAAACGGGGTCGTAAAAAAACGTATCGAAATCATTTTTGAGGACTTCATATTTATCCGGTTGCAGTTTTGTTATTAATACTTTGTGCTGGACACTCACCATTTCCCTGATGATGTTTCGCAGAGTATTAATATCCTTGTTCTTCCCAAATACTATTTCGGAAAATCCGGTTCTCCCGGTCCGGTGGTGGTCGATGTTGTAATTTGCATTCATAATTGTCTGTTGAGTTTTCCGGAAATGAGTCCTTCATGATCGATAATGCAGTCGTTGAACCCGAGTTGAATAATTTTTCCCTGTATGTGATCGAATTTGGCTGCAAGAGCAGTTACCAGATCTTTTGGGACTTCAATTTTGGCAGTGTTTTTGAAATTTCTCACCCGCACGTCATCGAATCCGTGGTCGTTTAATATCTTTTCAGCCTTTTCGACCTGGCTAAGGTTTTCCCGCGTGATGGGTTGCCCATAGGGAAACCGGCTACTGAGGCAGGGGCTTGCCGGTTTGTTCCACACTTTCAAATTGAAGAAGTGAGCCAGCTGGCGGATGTCGTCTTTTGTTACCCCGCAAGCAATAAAAGGGCTGAGTATGTTGAATTCATCGGCGGCTTGCATGCCCGGCCTGTAGTCGCCCAGGTCGCTGGCATTGTTTCCGTTTATGATTTGGAAACCGGCATATTTACCTTCAGAAAGAGTATGTAAATCCTGATAGAGTGTTGATTTGCAGAAATAGCAGCGGTTGGCAGGGTTGGCCAGATAATGGGGGTTGTCCAGTTCATTGGTTTTGATAACCTCCAGGGTAATATCATGCTCTCTGCAAAAGTCCAAGGCAATTTCAAGATCCCTCTGTTTGAGGCTTTCGGAACTGGAGATGACAGCCACCGCGTTTTCTTTTCCGAGGAATTTCCGGGCAAGGAATGATGCAAGGCAAGAATCCACTCCACCCGAAAGAGCTGAGATAAGGTGCTTTTGCCCAAGGAACCAGTTGCGCAGAAGCATAAATTTATCACGGACTTCCGTACTGAGAACCATGTCGGGGAGAATATCAAGATCAAAAGTGTCAAGAGCCATTGCGTACTATCCTGTTCACGTGAAGTGGATTGAAAATAAAAATGAAAAAATGCATAGGGAAAATGCAATTTGTCGGCAATATTTGAAAGGAGATTGTTTTACCGGTGTGTTTTTTGAGCTCTATAATCCATTTTTGTGGGTTTTCAGGAAGTCATCAGACCAGGCGCTCCGTTCGTTTTCTTTCCAAAAGGAAACGATGACATTTTTCTGAATACCGTTCAATTCGTTCTATTACCGTTCAACCAGCTATATACACAATTCAATTTTTCAAGCTTTCCCGCCCGCGGGCTTGCTGTTATTTTTGTATGAGGAAATAAATCTTACTTCAAAATTCCGCATAATCAAATAATATATTACGAGAGAGACAATATATGAACATTAGTATGAAGGTGATGACAGCCTTGCTACTCACCATTTTAATTATACCGAACCTTATGGCTCAACAGAGTCCCAAATCGGCACTTTCCGGGTTTGTGCATGATGGCAACAACGGCGAGGCGATGATTGGTGTGACTCTGTCCATTAAGGGAACCCGTTTGGGCTGCAGTTCGAATACAAGCGGTTTTTTCATTATAAACAGCATTCAGGCCGGCAAGCAAAAGCTGCTTGTAAGTTATATGGGATACCGGAGCCAGGAGATCGATGTTGATTTGGCCGGCGGTGAGACCGAACAACTGAACATAACGTTGCTGCCCGAAACAGTTCGACTGGGTGAAGTAATTGTTTCCGGTGAAAAGGGTTCACTTGCAGATAAACTCTATGCTGCACCGGTTTCAAAATTCGATTTATCGGCCAAGCAGATCAATGCCATACCAAAAGTGATAGAAGCTGATCTTCTACGGGCATTACAAACCATGCCTGGAATAACATCCCTGTCCGATTTTTCATCCGCATTATATATTCGCGGAGGAACAGCAGATCAGAATTTATACCTGATTGACGGGACTGACGTATATAATCCGGACCATGCGTTCGGGATTTTTTCCACTTTCAACACTAATGCAATAAAAAAGGTGGAAGTATCAAAAGGCGGGTTTTCCAGTGAGTATGGCGGGCGGCTTTCCTCCGTGATTGATGTGATCAATCTTGACGGCAACCGGAATAACGTAGAAGGCATTTGTAATGTCAGCCTGTTATCGGGTTCGTCAACCCTGCAGATACCCTTAGGTTCAATTGGTTCACTGTCAGGTTCTTTGAGGAGGACGTACATTGATCAAACCTATGCTAAATGGAGCAAAGACGTTCCGGAATACTATTTTTATGATGCCAATCTCAAAGGATTCTTTGATCTTTCGGAGAAGGATAAGCTATCCGTCAGCTATTTCAACAGCAGAGACAATCTGGATTACCAGTTGAATAAGGACAAGCCGGAGAGCGGGGGATTTACCTATGAATGGGGCAATAAAACCGGCAGCGTTAATTGGAAACACATATTCAATCAGAATGTTTTTGGGAGTTTTTGGTTCACCGGAAGCGGGTTTGATTCGGACCTGAGGGTAAAGCAATTATTCAAATTATCTGATCGCAATGAACTTACCGATTACGCATTTAAAGCTTCATTGGAGTACTATGCAGATAACGATCTTTCGGTCAAGTTTGGGGCGGAACATAAATTTCTACGCTTTATGTTTGCTGAAGATTGGGGGAATGGGCGTGTTGACTTTAAGAACAAGTGCAAACTGACTACGGGTTACCTTGATGTTCACTGGACCCCGGATATTTTGTGGGATTTTACGGCGGGCGTGAGAGCCGGTTATTTTAGCGGGGATAAAGATTACTTTAATCCTGAGCCAAGATTTTCCATGAAGTACCGGCTGACATCAACGAGCAGCATTAAATTTGCAACAGGACGCTACTTTCAATACTTAAACCGTATCCCGCGTATGTTCCTTGCAAGTATCTGGACATCGACGGACAAATACACGAAACCTTCAATGTCCGATCATTTCATTCTCAGCTATCAAAAGCAATTGACAGATATCATCCAACTGGAGGTGGAAGCCTATTATAAAACGTATAAAGACATTTATCAGTTTAATCAAAACCTGAATGTCAGTATTACACCAGGGTATTACACATCGGATGGATTGCCGGTTTACAATTCAACCGAAAACATTTTCACGCGAGGCGATGGGAATTCGAGAGGTTTTGAAATATTGTTACGCAAGGAAGCCGGTACTTTTAACGGATGGTTGTCCTATACGTATTCGAAAACCAAGAACAGCTTTGACGGTATAAATCATTCCAATGAGTATGCTCCACGCCATGATCGCTCATCAGTTGTTAATTTTGTACTGAATGGTGATCTGGGAGATCTGTTCTCCCTGGAATTTGATAAGCCACTCGAGAAGAAACAATCGAGCTGGACTTTTGGATTAAACTTTGTCTATGCTACCGGACAGCCGATCACCACCCCGGCATCGGCATATTATGTGAATACAATTCCTGATGATCAGGGTGAGGTATCTTTGGGACAGGCGATACCCGGATATAAAATGTATCCCAAAACCATTAATTCATATCGTCTTCCGGCATATGTGCGTATGGATATTTGTCTGACCTATGAAAAAAACTATAGCGGCTGGTCAATAGCTCCCTATATTCAGATTTTCAATATCGGTAACCGGAAGAATACCTGGTTCATAAACTACAAGAGCGAGTTAGCGGAAAACAGGATTGTTCAGACAGTTGAAAAAGTGAATATGTTGCCTCTGCTGCCCAGCATTGGCGTTAACATTAAGTTTTAAGTCGCAAAAATATTGAAACAAAATTTTAGGATTATAATAATGAAATCAATAAGTAAATTTTTGCTTCTATTAGTGCCTGTATTCTTTGCTGCATGCGGAGACCCGGATATTAATGTGGCGGAAAGCAGCTATGAAGCTAAAATAGTAGTGGAAGCCTATCTTTATGCCGGGCAGACAGTTCAAAATATCAGAATAGGGAGGAATTATGGAATTGGGCAGGTTATCAATTTTGCTGACATGGCGCTTACCCCCTCAGCAAATGGAGTGGTTGCAAGCATAAATGGTGTTCCGCTGGTGTTTGACGCGGTAAAGAAAACCTATTACAACAGCAGCATTCGCGTTGAGCCGGGCAAGACCTATTCACTTTCAGTTGAAGCCGTTATTGATGGTAAAAAGTTAAGTACCAAATCATCGACAACTGTGCCGCAAAGTGGATTTAGCGTGTTGACTCCAAGAAATCTTGGTGATATCCAATTTAATAATGCTTCAGTTGATATACAGTACACCCCATCTGTCGGCGCCAGTTTCTATGTATTTGCTTTTTTGGCGGACTCCGCGAGCATCAACAGTTTTATTTATGACAGTCCGTTCATAGATAAAATGGATACTGCAGATGTAGCGAAGAATCTAAACGATTATAAAGTCGATTATGATTGTGTAATCGATATACAAAACAGTGGTCAACAGATATTTACTTATCATATGGACTTTATGCGTACACGGTTCTACAGCCCTTACCGGGCAATTGTGTATGCCGGCGACGTCAATTTCAGAAATTTTCTCTTATCGGCAACGAATGTTGAAGAAATGGACGGAAATTACCATGAGCCAAAGCAGGTGCTTGAAGGTGACGGGATTGGGGTATTTGCATCAGCAATAAAAGATACCGTTGTATTCCGGATTGTGAAGTAGCTTTTTTGTAATTTACGTATCAAATTTAACCACAGTTACCATGGCCCGGAGAGCAATGCTCTCCGGGATAATAATGAAACCTACTCGATACATTTTTGCTTTTTTAACTTTACTCATCCTGGCTGGTTTTTACAATGCAGCCTTTGGTGCAGAAACGGAAAAAACGGGATCCGCCATTCCAGATTGGAGCCGGGTTTTAATCAGGATAGGCGTGTTTAATGAAAAAGCATTAAATACCGATAAGGACTCGGGATGGTATCGGATACAGGATCTGCGGATAATGGATATCCAACAAGGGAAGAACATTTGGGTAAAGATTTTATTGCCACCGGATAAGTGGAAGGACCCTGTACTCTATTTGAATGGTAACTTTAACGATCTGGAAATATTTCTCGATACCAATAAACTTTTGGATTGCAGAGGAGTGAAGTATCGGGCAAAACATCGGAGTATTGATATTATTCCCTTAAAAGGTGACTATGCCGCTCATCCTGTGTACCTGAAAGCCCGTATTCCCAATTCATTCTTTTTGGGCGAATTACGGGAGATAAGGACCGGGTCGTTGCAAGAGTTGCTCTCCCGCAAAGCTGAAACTGAAGGAGCCGTTCTTCTGAACGCAATTTTTGATTCAGCAATTAGCGGCATTCTTTTATTTTTAAGCGCATTTACCCTGTTTCTTTATATCAGCAGATACTCTCTGAGGTTATATCCGTTTTTGGTTTTTAGTGTTGTAGCCGTTTGCAGCAGTGTAGATAATCTTGTTCTCCCGTTGTCGCTCGCCGGATTCCCCGGGCTTGAATACGGGTATCTTGATTTGATAAACGTTATTGCACTGCTCATTCTGGCCCCCGTGTTCATTTATTTTATTGAGCTGATGTTTGGCAAGGGCTGGAAAAATATCATCAGACGTTTTTGGCAGTTAACAGCCATTTACTCACTTATTTTTGGATCTGCGATCCTCTACGATTTCCGCTACTATACCTATTTCCCCAATATAAATCTTTATTTAATTGTTGTAATTGCTCTCATCGCAATTGCTTTTATTATTTCAGGGTATCAAAAAGAGAAAAGCGCACGGCCACTGGTTTATGCGATTGGGGTATTCATGATTTTGGCACTCTTTGATTTGATCCGATCGGAAACAGCCACAGGCTCAGATTTTTCACTTTCCGGGATTGGTGTGCTTTGTTTGGCATTTTCATTAACTCACCTAATGATGAGTTATTATTCAAAAGCACTGGATGAGTCGGCTATTGCTCAAGATAAAGTAAAGAAAAAAGAATTGGAGTTGGAAGTACTTAAAGAGGAGACGCTCCGTTCACAATATGAAGCATTGAAGAATCAGGTAAATCCGCATTTTTTGTTCAATACGTTCAGTACTCTGATCTCCCTAATAGAAGAAGACCCTACCCACGCCGCTGAATTTGTTCAGAAGCTGTCAAACGTTTACAGATACGTATTGTTGTGTCAGGATAAGCAATTAATGCCTATTGCGGCAGAACTGGAGTTTACCAAATCATTTGCCTATTTGTTAACCAAGCGATTTGATCAGGGTTTCAATATCAGCATTAACGTGCCGGAGCATTTGCATGAACATTATGTCGTTCCGTTATCATTGCAAATGCTTATTGAGAATGTCATTAAGCACAATGTTGTATCGTCAAAACGGCAATTAAGCATTGAAATATATGCCGACGTGGATAATAACTATCTTATTGTGAGGAACATGCTCCAGAAAAAAAGTATGATTGAGAATTCAACAAAACTCGGACTGAAGAATATTGTTAAAAGGTATGGCTTTTTTACCGGGAAAGAAGTACGCATAGCAGAAGAGGCTGGTTATTTTACCGTAAGTTTACCCATTTTGGAAAGAGAACATGAGTACAAAAGCGATAATCATTGAAGATGAAAAATCCAATTCCAGCAGGCTTCTTCGTCTGGTAAGCAAAATAGCACCTGATTTTGAAATCCTTTGCATACTTGAAAGTGTGGAGGATGCTGTGATCTGGTTCGCCAACAATCCCGCACCAGGACTTATATTTATGGATATACAACTTTCAGACGGGCTGAGCTTTGAGATATTTGAGACAATAAATATTGAGTCACCAGTTATTTTTACCACAGCATATGATGAGTATGCAATACGGGCTTTTAAAGTAAACAGCATAGACTATCTGTTAAAGCCGATTGATCCTGAAGAATTGCAGAGAGCAATTGAAAAATTCAGGAAATCGGAAGTGTTCACCAGTGGTTTTTTGATGAATCAAATTAACGGTTTAGTAAAGAGCCTGACAAGCGGGGGAAACTCCTATAAGGCCCGTTTTTTGGTGAGATACCGTAATACATTCATATCCATATTAACAGAAGAGATTGCCCTCTTCATAGTCCAAAATCAGCTGGTATATCTGCACACGATGGACGGAAGAAAGTTCCTTATTGAGGTCTTTTTGGATAATCTTGAAAAGTGTCTTAATCCCGAGAAATTCTTCAGGATAAACCGTCAAATTATTGTCAATATTCAGGGAATTAAGTTAATTGTGGACCATCCGGGCAACCGGTTGAGGTTGCAGATGAGTGCGTCATCAGAAAATGAAATGATTGTCAGCAGGGAGAAGGTAGCTGCGTTCAAAATATGGATGGATAAATGAGAATACAGAGAGCCATGTTTGCACACTTTCATGATCGTTTTGCGTAAACAGTATTCAAAAATTGCCTGGAGCAACCGGAATCCAAAAAAAGAGGCTGCCTTTTCAGACAGCCTTATAAATACATCGCAACGTACTCCAGGGGTTACCAGATTTTAACCTGTTTATCTTCAGGGATACGCATTTTGTCGCCGGGTTTTACATTCCAGGCGTCATAGAAGTCCTGGATGTTTTGCAAGGGTCCAAGAACGCGGAACATTCCGGGAGAATGGACATCTGTCTTTAAGCGAAGTTTCAATGCTTCGGGGCGATAGTTCTCAGCCCAAACCTGTGCATAACCAAGATAGAATCTTTGAGCAGGAGTGAATCCATCAATGAGCTTTCCCTCTTTGAATTGTGCAGTTTTTTTGAAGGCAGTGAAGGATACATTGAGCCCGCCAAGATCGCCGATGTTTTCGCCGATTGTCAGAGCGCCATTAACTTTGAACGTGTCAACTGCCACAAAGCTATTGAATTCATCAATGAGTTTTTGAGCCCGTGCCTGGAATTTGTCGTTATCTTCTTTTGTCCACCAATCTTTAAGATTTCCGTATGGATCATATTTTCGTCCCTGATCATCGAAACCGTGGGAGACTTCGTGACCAATGACGACGCCCATCGCGCCATAGTTGATGGCGTCATCTGCATCAGCATTGAAGAAGGGTGGTTGCAGAATAGCAGCCGGGAATACAATTTCGTTACGGGTAGGGGAATAGTACGCATTAACCGTTTGAGGACTCATGCCCCACTCAGTTTTATCAACCGGTTTGCCGATTTTGGAAAGGTTGAATCTGTTTGCCCAGACACTTGCCCGTTGCAGATTTTTATAGTACGAATCATGTTCAATGGTGAGGGCACTATAGTCACGCCATTTATCAGGGTAACCAATCTTGACACCAAACGTAGCGAGTTTTGCAAGCGCGGCTTTTTTGGTTTCCGGGCTCATCCATTCGAGCATTTGGATCCTTTCGCCCATAGCAACGAGTAAATTATCCACAACCGCTTTTGCTCTGTTCTTTGCTTCAGGAGGGAAAACTTCCGCGACATAGAGTTGTCCGACCAATTCGCCAATATTACCGTTAACAGAGGAGAGAATTCGTTTCCAGCGAGGACGCAGTGCTTTTGTTCCATTGAGAAATTTTCCGCCGAATTCAAAATCTTCATTAATAAATGCTGAGCTGAGAGCACTTGATGCATCGCGGATAACGTTCCATTTGAGATAGATTTTTAAATCATCCAATGAGACTTCGTTGACCAGTTTGCCGACCGCGGCGAAGAATTTTGGCTGAGCCATAATAAGTGAGTCAAATTTGTCAATGTTCAAGTTCTTGAAGTATAAAGCCCAGTTAAATCCGCCTTCGGCCTTTGTGAGTTCAGTCAATGCAAATTTATTATAAGTTTTGTTTGGATCGCGATTCTCCAGGCGTGTGTTCGATGCCTGTGCAAGTTTCATCTCGATTTCCATTATGGTCTTGACATATTTAGCCGCGGTCACGGAATCGATATTAACCAGTTTAAATAAATTTGCCGCATGAATCTGGTAGCGTTCACGAATTTCTTTTGAACGCGCATCATCTTTTGTATAATATTCAACGTCAGGTAATCCGAGCCCGCCCTGGTACAGGTAGCCAGCCATCATACCGCTGTTTTTTGAATCAACCGAAGCAAAAAAATTGAACAAGGCTTCGCTGCCACCGAGATGTTGTTCAGCAAGAGTTTTGATGAATTCTTCCTTTGAAGAAATGCGATCAACGTTTTTTAAGTCATCAACAATTGGCTGATAGCCTTGTTGTTCAATAGCGGCGGAATCCATACCAGTGGCATAGAAATCAGCGACTTTCTGTTCAACCGAACCCTTAACGAGATTCTTTTTTGCCACGGCTGATTCCATAATTCTTTTCAGAACAACATTGTTCTTTTCCAGCAATTGTTCAAAAGCTCCCCACCGTGAATATTCATCAGGTATGGGGTTATTTTTTCTCCAACCACCGACTGCATACTGATAAAAGTCATCTGCAGGTTTTACGGAAGTATCCATATTATTTAGATCAAAACCCTTATTCTTTGTTTTTTCATCCTCTTTGCCTCCGCCAAAACCAAAAGCGGTTAACGAAACGGTTACGGCAAATAACAGTAACCAACTTATGGGCGCCCTATTCGTTTTCATGAAATAATCCTTTATGAGTAAATTCTGGTTATAAAGATAGATAAAAATGACATTTTCACGATACTCGTTTATCAGTCAAAATTACCGTTTATCAGGAATACTTACCTTAAATCACGGATTTTCAAGCATCCGGTACAATTAAATAACCGTTCATCAGCTAATTCATTATTGCGTTATTGTAACAGCGGAGAGTTCAACAGGTTTGTGGATGCCTCAGCGTACGCATAAATCAGTCCACAAGAATTTTGTATATTATCTAAAGAGATGGCAAAATAATGACGGTACGTTTGTTTGTGTGTTTAAGAAAAAGTATAAACTTTCGTATTTTCAAATGTGCTTTTGCGGATATCTTTTATTTACGGAGTGATTTGATGCCCAACTTAAAACCCAAGCTTTTTACTACATTAAAGAACTATACCAAAGAACAGTTTTTTGCTGATGCAACCGCCGGAGTTATTGTCGGTATTGTTGCTTTACCATTGGCAATTGCTTTTGCCATTGCCAGCGGTGTTACACCGGAAAAAGGAATTATTACAGCAATTATTGCCGGCTTTATCATTTCGGCATTTGGCGGGAGCCGCGTGCAAATAGGAGGCCCGACCGGCGCCTTCATAATTATTGTGTACGGCATTATTCAAAATTATGGAGTGACCGGTTTAACTGTTGCCACCATAATGGCCGGTGTTATTTTGGTAATAATGGGTTTGGTACGATTTGGCTCACTGATCAAGTTTATTCCCTATCCGGTAACGGTTGGTTTCACGAGCGGTATAGCGTTGTTGATCTTTTCAACTCAGGTAAAAGATTTTTTTGGATTACAAATGCAAAAGGTGCCTTCCGAATTTCATGAGAAATGGATAGCATACTTCCAGACTTTTTCTACTCTTAATATTTATGTTTTTGGCATAGCGTTTCTGTCGCTGGCTATATTAATCTTATGGCCGAAAGTGACTCACAAAATTCCGGGTTCGCTGGTTGCTATCATTGTTGCGACCGTGTTGGTACTTGTGTTTAAATTGCCTGTTGATACCATAGGAAGTAAATTTGGCGAAATACCCTCAAATTTGCCTGCGCCAAAGCTCATTTCGGTTAATTTGGAACTCATAAAGAATCTTATTGCACCCGCCACCGTGATTGCATTGCTTGCGGCCATTGAATCGTTGCTCTCGGCTGTGGTTGCCGACGGTATGATTGGCGGAAAACACCGGAGCAACATGGAACTGGTGGCACAGGGTCTGGCAAACATAATTACACCGCTTTTCGGCGGAATTCCTGCAACCGGTGCCATAGCACGTACGGCCACAAACATTAAGAACGGTGGCAGAACTCCGGTTGCCGGGATCATTCATTCACTGACTCTTTTGTTGATAATGTTGTTTTTCGGGAACTATGCAAAACTGATCCCTATGGCAACATTGGCCGCAATTCTTGTAGTAGTTGCATACAACATGAGCGAATGGCGTGCATTCAAATCACTGTTAAAGAGTCCCAAAAGCGACGTTGCTGTTTTACTGACGACTTTCTTCCTTACGGTGATATTTGATTTGACGGTAGCGATAGAAATTGGAATGATATTGGCTGTGCTTCTTTTTATGAAGCGTATGGCGGAGGTATCCAACGTGAGCGTTGTTACCAGGGAGTTGGATGATGAAGAAGAACAACCGGATGCAAATGCCCTCGACAAAAAGCTCATTCCGGAAGGTGTGGAAGTATTCGAGATCAATGGACCATTCTTCTTTGGTGCAGCAACCAAATTCAAAGATCAGATGCGTTCAGTCGAAGATCCGCCAAAAGTCAGAATTATCCGGATGCGGAGTGTTCCTGCCGTTGATGCAACCGGTTTGCACACCATCAGGGATTTTTACCTTGAAGCGAAGAAGCAGGGAATTCATACCATTCTTTCAGGTGTTCACACGCAACCGCTATTCGCGATGACGCAGGCGGGAATTCTTGATTTGATAGGCGAGGAAAATATTTTCGGCAATATTGATGACTCGCTGGACCGGGCGCGGGAAATACTTGGACTGCCAACATTGGGAAGGCCCAGGGATTTTGTGCCAACAGTTAAACGAGAGATGACGGACAAATAAGCTGTGCCTATTTTTTACTGAATAATATACAGGATGTTACCTTGGATCTCACGATAAAAGATGTTTCGCAATTACTTATCCTTCCGGAAAAAGAGATACAGCAATTGGTAAAAAAGAAAGAGGTCCCATTTCAGATTTTGCGGGATAAAGTGTTTTTCAACAAGCACCAGATTATTGAATGGGCCCTGACAAGGAACATGTCCATCAATGTTTCGAATCACGTAAAATTAAGCGAATATCATGTCGAAACGATTAGTACTCTTCTGGATAAGAAATCATTCCATTATGCATGCAGTTTCACGGAATCGGATTATATTCAGCAAATGGTAGAAAAACTCGGGTTGGACAAAAATATTGACAGCGAGATCATTATAGATTTATTAAAGAGCCGGGAAGCCATGATGAGCACTGCTATTGGAAATGGTATTAGTCTGCCACATCCCCGTGTCCCCCTTATGATAGGAAGGAATAAACCGCTTCTTACTTTTTTCTTTGCGGAGAAGCCGCTTGATCTTCAGGCAATTGACGGAAAGCCCGTGCATACAATAATACTTCTTATATCCCAGACTATTAAGCAACATCTAAGCTTGATTGCTCACCTTGGGTTTCTGTTGTCCAAAGAAACCTTCCGGTTTGCCCTTGAAAACCGGCTTGAATGCAAAGAAATACTGAGCATAATAGAAAAAATAGAGGCTACAAGAGCATAAGCATCATGTATGACCAAAGCTATTACGGTTCTATTGTATTTATTGCTGCATTTATACTGCAACTGTCAGCTGTCATTCCGATAGCACTCATAAAAAATGAGCGCCGGTCGTTATATGTTGCAAATAGTGTTTTGCTGGCCGGGCTGGTACTGGCACTCATCTCCACCCTAACTTCGGCACTTTTTTCACCCAAACAGTTTTCCGACTCTGCTGTTATGCTTTTCAACGGATGGGTCCGTCTGGACGGGCTGGGGTTGTATTTTCTCTTCATTGTTCAGCTTGTTGCAATTCCAACTGTTGTTTTCAATTTCTCCTATCTGCAGCACTATATAGAGCAGGGGAGAGCGGTAAAAAGTTTTATTATCTGTTTCGTTATTATGCTTCTGGCAACACAGGTGCTTGTAATTGCCAATCAGGCTATACTCTTTCTGGTAGGCTGGGAAGTGATGAGCATGTCAGCTTATTTGGGAATGCTATTGGAAAAAGAGAAAGAGGAAGTGCAAAAAGGGAGCTTTTACTATTTTGTTGCTTCTCATGTGTTGATCTTCATTCTTTATGTGTTTTTCTTTCTGCTCCATCACCAGACAAACACCTGGTTCATGAGCGATTTCCATGTGCCCGCGTCAGCCGGAACTGTTTTTTCACTTCTTTTTATTCTCTCTTTCGTCGGATTTGGTATAAAAGCCGGTTTCATGCCGTTTCATTTCTGGCTGCCACAAGCCCATCCAATTGCCCCGACGGTGTTAAGTGCATTTCTGTCCGGTGTTATCATCAAGACCGGGATTTATGGATTGCTAAGGACGTTCCAGTTTTTGCAGCCGGTGCCCGAGTGGTGCGGCTGGACAATTCTAACAGTAAGTATCTTCAGCGCAATTTTTGGAGTTTGGTATGCACTTGCCCAACATGACATAAAACGCTTGCTTGCCTACCATTCCGTTGAAAACATTGGTATTATAGGTATTGGCATTGGACTTGGATTTATTGGCTCGGCAAATAACCTGCCCGTGGTTGCGGTTCTCGGATTTGGCGGGGCACTGTTACATACCTTAAATCACGCGATATTCAAGAGTCTGCTGTTTCTGGGGAGCGGGGTACTGTACCAGAATTTAGGCACAAGAAATATTGAACTGATGGGCGGTGTTATTCATAAAGCAAAGTATCTGGCAATATTTTTTCTTATCGGTTCCGTGGCGATATGCGGAATTCCACCTTTCAATGGATTTATCTCCGAGTTTATTATTTATAACGGATTCTTTCAAACAGCCAAAGAATTAAAGAATTACTATCCGCTATTGATGCTTCTATTGGTCGTGGGGCTGGCATTTGTCGGTGGACTGGCTGTAGCCTGTTTTGCCAAAGTAAACTCAATAGTGTTTTTGGGAACTGAAAGACGGGAAACAAAGAGATTTCATACGTCTATTTATGAGAATCTCAGTCTTGGTTTTTTTGCACTATTGTGCGTTGTTATAGGGTTTTATCCTCAGCCATTTATAGGGATAGTAAACAAGGTGATACACAATGGCTTTCTGCCGGTTGCTGCGTCTGCTACTTTGACAAATATGAACTGGTTATATATCACAGGGATATTTTTCACACTCGCAGTAAGCTTTTTATTGTTGTATTACCTCAAAGGAAAATTGGAGAAGAGGTATGGCAGGCGGACCTCTGCTGCCTGGGGATGCGGCTATGACGGGCTGACTCCCAGAATGCAGTATACAGCTTCATCGTTTGCAGATGAACTGAATACAATTCCTCAGTCGGTATTACTCTATCGCAAAAAGTTTGAAGGTCAGAGGGAGCCTTTCCCTGTTGCTTCAAGTTTGGAAAGTCACTCGCAGGATTTTGTGGACAAAAAAGTGGTATTGCCGGGGTTTTCGCTTTTGGAAAGAATAGTATCCCGAATTGGATTTCTCAGTCAGACTGATATTCGGTATTACATTGGGTTCATCCTGATAATTATAACCATATACAGCATGATAGCGTTTCTATGGGTATAAGAATAACCGAGGGATTTATATCGCTGCTCATCATTCTTGGTTTCGCGCCGCTATTTGCCGGGTTGATCAATAAGTTTAAAGCCCTGTTGACCGGAAGAGTAGGGGCGCCGGTTTTACAACCCTATTATGATCTGCGCAGGATCTTCCAAAAGGAGACGATCAATGCAACTTCCTCGTCATTTATCAGCAGGATATCCCCGCTCCTTAATTTGGTTGGCATGCTGATCACGGCTGCGATGTTGCCCATTGGATTCTGGCGGCCACTCATCGGGTTTGAAGGTGACATTATTCTGTTCGCGTATGTGCTGGGACTTGCACGATTTTTCCAAATATTGGCAGCAATGGATATAGGGAGTTCATTTGAGGGAATGGGGGCTGCCCGGGAAGCGACGTTTGCGCTGTTTGCGGAGCCCATCTTCTTTTTCACAATCGGGAGCGTTGCCTTTCTCAGCGGGCAGACTTCGATATATGAGATCTATCATTCGATCAGGTTGGAAAATATTTCCTATGTGGTGTTCATTGTCATTTGTTCGATCTCGGCTTTTTTGCTGGCGGTAACGGAGTGTTCCCGGATGCCGGTTGATGATCCGAACACGCACCTGGAACTTACGATGATCCACGAGGTTATGATCCTGGATAATTCAGGAATTGACCTGTTTCTTTACCAGTATGCAAGCTACATTAAACTGTTTATCTATGCCATACTTGAAATTTCCTTTTTTTATCCATTCAGCGCACAAAGCTATACTGCCGGCATTATTATTTTTATTGTGGGTGCTTTCATTCTTGCCACAACTCTTGCAATCGTGGAAACCATTACCACCAGATTTAAAATGAAGAACATTCCACAGTATCTTTTATTCGCGACTGCTATCGGTATTCTCAACCTGCTAATTTATACCTTTACGAAATGAGCCGATGATGGGAAATGTATTAAGCATATTATTTTGTCTCACCTTGTTCTATGTAACTATCACGTCAAGGGTGAAAGGCTATGTGACAGTGCTGCAGATTCAGGGCCTGTTGCTGTCGGTTATAGTCATCATTCCTTTTTTATCCAGTTTCTCCATCTATGGTATCATTCTTCCGCTGACCCTGCTCGTAGTGAAGGTGTATCTCATACCGCGGTATATAAACAAGATCATTCTTGATCTGGACATAAAACGGACCATTGAGCCGACCATTCAGCAATTTTCCTTTTTGCTTCTGGTCATCGTCACGATGGTAGTGATATTTGTCGTGTCTCATATTCTATCCAGAAGAACCGAATTAAATGTTATTCCGTTTGCCAGCGGATTTTCGGCTATAGTGATAGGCATATATATTATAATGTTCAGGAAGAAACTAATTGTGCACGTGGCCGGATTCCTGATATTGGAAAACGGCATATTTCTGTTTGGTACGGCGGTTGCTTCCGAACTTCCTATGGTGATAGAACTGGGCACATTGCTTGATGTGTTTGTGGTTGTTTTTCTTATGGGAATTGCCATTAACAATATAAGTTCAACTCTGAAAGGATTTGACGTGACAGCGCTGGGGAGGTTGAAAGACTAATGCTTGAACTGTTTACGTTTATTTTGCTTCCCTTGATCGCTTCCGGATCCTGTTATTTTATAAAGGATCTTCGCATTCAATATGGGGTTTCTTTAAGTGTAAGCATTCTGCATCTGGGGCTGTCACTCAGCATATTCCTGGGTTATCAGCATGCGGCCATGCCGTTCTATTTTAGCATCGACGCGTTATCCAAGGTATTCCTCCTGATCCTTTCGAATGTATATTTCTGGGTTGTGCTTGTTTCTTTTTCGTATCTGAAACGACCCGTATCTGAAAGAGCAGAAGAGGGGCAGAAATTTTATTTTTTGCTTCTTAACTTCTATTTATTCGCAAACTCGGCGGCAATGCTGAGCGATCATTTTGGCATGTATTGGGTTGCTGCAGAGGCTACCACCTTGAGTGTGGCACCTTTGATCTATTATTACCGGAATGAAGAATCGCTTGAGGCGATGTGGAAATATCTGTTTCTTGTTTCCGTGGGTATTGCATTTGCGTTTATTGGCATCCTGTTCCTCACGCTTTCAGCCAAGGGTTCTGTGCTTGAAGGCAAGCAGTTATTCTTCTGGGAATTCATTAGAAATGCCAAAGGCCTGAATCCCATATGGCTAAAAGCGAGTTTTATCTTCATATTTGTCGGGTTGAGTACCAAGATTGGAATAGCACCGATGCACTCTGGTGACATCGATGCAACGAGCAATGCACCAAGTCCGATAGCGGCCCTTATGTCCGGGTCGCTTCGCCTCACCTCTTTGTTGGGTGTATTGCGCATTCTGCAAATCATGGTACCTACCACCTCATATGAATTTGCAAAAGTAATTATGATCACGGGAGGATTGCTTTCGCTGTTCGTAGCCTTTGTGTTTATGTTCAAGGTGAACAATTATAAACGGATGCTTGCTTATTCTAGCGTTGAGCATTTGGGGATGATAACCATTGGTATTGGTATTGGCGGCCTGGCTTTCGTGGGGGCAATGTATCATGCAATTTATAATTCGATAACGAAGGTCGTTTTGTTTTTGACAGCAGGCAATATTCACTCAAAATATAAAACACGGGAAGTTTCGGGCGTAACTTCAGTGCTTAATGTTTTACCAAAAACCGGGTGGCTTTTCCTTTTGGCATTCCTGGCAATTTCGGGAATTCCACCCTTCGGCATATTTTTCAGCGAGATAAAAATGTTTGAGGGAATGCTATTCTCCAATAAACCTCTGGTACTCCCGACCGTAATGTTTTTTCTGCTCTTCATTTTTATTAATATGGGAAAGATCATATTCTCCATGCTTTACAAAAAAGGGGAAAATGATCCACAGGAGAGCGGAACAGAAAAATTTGATATCACGCATCTGGTTTCAATTCTCCTTTTAATTCTTTTGGCTGTTATATCAGTTTCATCGCCGGATTGCATTTATCAAAATATTGTCGATATCACCCATGATCTTGGTATGAGCCTATGACCTCGCTGGAAATACAGAATAAACAACCGTTCGAATTGTCTGCAATTCCATTCGTGACCAATGTGGAATTTAGAGACACTGTTTCAGAGGGTTTGGCAAATGGTTTTCGCATGATAGGTTTAACGCCGATTGGCAGGTCTCAGCCGGAAAAGCTTATTGCTGTTCTTGCCGATCAGGATTCTTCAATGATCCATTTGGTGGGTACTGAGTTTAAAATTGATGGACTGCAGTTTGAAAGTTTTGCAGGTCAGTTTCCGCAGACAAACTATTTTGAATGCGAACTGGCAGAAACGTATGGTTACGCGCTCGTCAATCATCCCTGGGAACGACCGGTTAGGAGGCAGAGTGTGATTTCGGGAAACAAACCATACCAGTTTTTCAAAATGGAAGGGGATGAAGTACACGAGGTTGCTGTGGGGCCAATTCACGCCGGAGTTATCGAACCGGGTCACTTCCGTTTTCAATGCCACGGTGAGCTTGTTTACAATCTTGAGATAAATCTTGGTTATCAGCATCGGGGTGTTGAAGATATGCTGCGTAACGCCAACCCGTCACAAAGTATAGTTCTTGCCGAATCGATAGCAGGCGATACGGTTATAGGACATGTATATGCCCATTGCAGTGCACTGGAAAGTTTGAGCGGAGTAAAGATAAGTCTGCGGGCGCAGGTGATACGTTCCATAGCGGAAGAGCTTGAAAGGATTGCCATGCACCTCGCCGGATTGGGAGGAGTGGCAAATGATGTTGGCTTTGCGCTTGCAGCTTCATCCTATGGGAGATTACGTACACTTGCAATAAACAGTTTGGCCCTGCTATGCGGCTCGAGATTTGGGCGTGGATTGTTTGTCTATGGCGGTGTCCGCTTTGATATCGGCGATGAGATCATGCAGTCTCTGTTGGCAAACCTGGAAATTATCAGGAACGATGTAGCGGCGATCAATCAGTATTTATTTTCTTCGATTGGTGTGCTCGGACGTTTTGAAAACACCGGATGCATTCCGGATGATCTGGCTGTGCAACTTGGATTGGTTGGGCTTGCCGCCCGTGCCTGTGGCATTGAAACTGATACACGGATACATTTCCCCTATGGCGCGTATCGTTACAATCCGGTGTCACTTATCACGCTTTCCAGCGGCGATGTTTTTGCCCGTGCACGGTTGCGGGCACTGGAAACCGAGGAATCGTTGCGTTTTGTGTTTGATCAATTGGCCAATCTGCCATCCGGAGAGACCGGCGCGGGTGATTGCAAACCAATGCCAAATCAGGGTGTGGTTGCAATGGTTGAGGGCTGGCGCGGTGAGATTGTTCACACGGTGTTCACCGATGAAAAGGGAGCTGTTTTACAGTACAAGGTGAAGGATCCCTCTTTCAATAACTGGTACGGGTTGAGTTTAGCCTTGCGGCAAACTGCCATTTCCGATTTCCCGCTCTGTAACAAGAGTTTTGATCTTTCGTATGCCGGCCATGATTTGTAGAAATGTTTTTGAGCGGTAGGATGATGCTAGAATGAATGATGCAATAAAAGTTAGAATACTGCAAGGTGATCCGATAATCCATAATGTCCGGAATGTTCAGCTTCCTGAGCTGTTCCGTGCCATGCCGGTGATTGAAGAAAAACCGTGTGCCGAAGGATGCACCAAATGTGTTGAAGTGTGCCCGACCGGCGCAGTTGGGATTGACCCGGTTAGTATTGATTTGGGAAAATGTGTTTTTTGTCCGTTGTGCGAGGAAAATTGCCCGGAGAAGATTATTCACTTCACGCAGGATTATTTCATGACCACCAGTTCCCGTGATCAGCTAGTGATCCCGGCGGGGGGGAAGAGAATTTCACCGGGAAAAGCATCAGAAAAGATTAGGCGCTATTTCGGGAGATCACTTAAACTGCGTCAAATATCGGCGGGTGGATGCAATGGCTGCGAGCTTGAGCTTAACGCGCTCAGTAATGTCAATTTTGATTTGGGACGGTACGGGGTTGAGTTTGTTGCTTCTCCCAGGCACGCGGACGGTGTGGTGCTGACCGGACCCATCACCAGGAATATGGCCCATGCTGCTGCTGTTTGTCTGGAAGCAGTACCAAATCCCAAAATAGTTATTCTTGTTGGTGCCTGTGCTATAAGCGGAGGGATATTTCAGAACTCCCCGGAAACGGACAGAACATTTCTGGAAGAAAACAAAATTGACCTTTTTATACCAGGTTGCCCGCCACACCCGCTAACCTTCATGAATGGATTGATGGACTGGCTGGATAAGAAATAATTTTTTGTTTGTTCGCCCCTAGGTGAAGCGGATGCAAATGACTGCTGCTGCTGATGGCAGTACAAGTCCGGGATTGTCGGCCCCCGACAATGAGGACTGTAACATTATTAATTGAACACATCTGAGAATGGAAACTAAACCCAAATTGACTGCCAATACTGCACTGATTATTATCGATCTTCAAAAGGCTATCGATCAGCCGTATTGGGGAGTGAGAAATAATCCGGACGCTGAAGAAAATGTGCAACGGCTTCTTGGGCACTGGCGTGCTGCTTTAATGCCCATTGTGCATATTCGCTATGTATCGAAATTTCCTGATTCCGGATACCGGCCAGGGCAGGAGGGTGTTGAGTTTAAGGACGTTGCGATTCCACTTCCGGGTGAAGTGGTAATAACAAAACCGGGGCACAGTGCATTCGTCGGAACTGATCTGGAAGGGCTATTGAAAGGAAAGGGGATAATGGACATCGTGCTCACCGGAGTGATAACCAACAATTCTGTTGAAGCCACTGCCCGCACAGCCGGAGACCTGGGTTTCAATACGATTGTTGTATCGGATGCAACCTTTACCTTTGGCAAAAAAGACTTTAACGGCACATTCCGGCGTGCTGAGGAAGTTCACGCAATGTCGTTGGCAAATATTGACGGAGAGTATGGTGTGGTATTGCCGACGGAGGAAGTGCTGGGCATGCTGGAGTGATGTTCGACAGGGCTCAGACACCGTACCAACAGCAATACCAATTACCTACCTGATAACTTAATTGATACTGCCTATTACTTTGGCCGCACACAGGTAATAGTGTCGCAGATAGGCAATACTAAAAAATGTGTGGGCCGGTTCCAGAGTTGAGGCTCAGGTTTTATTTCATATAATCTTCATTCAGAAAATCTTCGTCTTCTTCGGGTTCTGAAGAGTTGAACATCGAACTTATCATGTCACTGAATTTAAGACTGCGCTCGAGCTTTTGTTTGCTGAGCAGAGAAAATTCGGAAAGTCCAAACAATAAAAACTCCATGTAGATCAGTTGCTGTTGCCCGGTTAATGCCGGATGGAATTTTTGTACTATATCCTTAAGGAAGGACAATCTGTTGAGCCCTGTTTCATAGTCAGTGATCGATTCATCGAAAAGGAAATCGAGCGTGTTGCCTTTGTTGAACCAATCGATGACCGGCTGATAGATGTTCTTTTCCTTCGACCGCTTGATCTTTTCGGGAGAAGGGAAGTGGGTGGCGAATATGGTTCTGACGGCTTTGCCCAGCAATATCTGTGCAACTTTCCCGGGACCTTCCTGTTCACCTTCATAAACAAGTTCGATTTTGCCGGTGATCGAAGGAATGGTGCTATAGAGATCGTTGATCCTTACAAATGTTGATGACTCACCATTGAGCAGCATTCTTCGTTCAGCGGAGGATATCAGATTCTCGAAAGCGGAAATAGTCAACCGGGCTGAGACACCGCTTTTAGAGTCGATATATTCCGAACTGCGTGCCTCAAATGCCGTTTGTTCAAGAAGTGTTACGATGAGGTCATCACAGTGGACGGCCTCTATTTGCTTCTTTTCAAGGTTGGCTTCCTGAAAGGTGATCTGTTTGGAAATTTCAATGCTCTTTGGATAGTGCGTTAAGATCTGACTATCGATGCGATCCTTTAGCGGCGTTACAATAGAACCGCGGTTGGTGTAGTCTTCGGGGTTAGCAGTGAACACGAATAAAATATCAAGCGGCAGCCGCATTTTGAAGCCGCGTATTTGTATGTCCTCTTCCTGCAGTATGTTGAACAGTGCAACCTGAATGCGTGCCTGCAGGTCGGGCAATTCGTTTATGACGAAAATGGATCGGTTCGACCGGGGAGTGAGGCCAAAATGGATAACGCGTTCATCGGAATAATGCAGTTTCAAGGCGGCTGCTTTAATCGGGTCCACATCGCCGATCAAGTCGGCAGTAGTTACGTCGGGTGTAGCAAGTTTCTCCGTGTAGCGTTCACTGCGGTGAATCCAGGAAATTGGAGTTGCATCACCAAGAACAGCAACTTTATCTTTAGAAAATTTTGAGATGGGATTGAAGGGATCGTCGTTTATCTCGGAGTCTTCGATTATGGGGATGTATTCATCGAGCAGGCGAACGAGCAGACGTGCAAGGCGCGTTTTTGCCTGTCCCCGCAAGCCGAGTAGCAACATATTGTGCCTTGAGAGAACAGCGCGCTGGATATCGGGGATGACGGAATCTTCATAGCCATAGATACCTTCAAATACATCGATTTTGTTCTGCAGCGCGTATATAAGGTTATCGCGCATTTCATCTTTAATGGTCTTTGTGAGGTAACCGGATTTTCTTAATTCACCAAGCGTTTTGAGGCTGGTATAATTCATGTATAGCTCCAAATATAAAAGATCTCTAAAAATTATGTTGCGGATATCCGCAATACGACTCAGTCTAAAAAGAAAGAAAGGTACGCGATCCCATAGGTGGGTGTTGCATAATGCATGAATTGCAAAATTCTGCTAAACCGACCAAGGAATTTGGGATGCAAGACTTAATGACAAAACGCTTAGTTATATAACACTCGTAATTCCGGATATCGGGATAAACTAAAACAGTTCTGTTCGCCCCCTTCAGGGGCGATTGCATCTTTTTAATTGTACCGTGGGCTTACGTGCCACGGTTATTATAATTTACTCTCTTCGGGAGATCAAAAATGATGATACTGTTGCCGTGTTACCCATAGTAATGCTAGCGTACTGTTTTTCTTCTGTTTCTTATATAATCTTCGAATAAATAGGTGCCCAGGCCGTTGAGGCTGCTATAGAATGCCCGGCCGTTATTTACTTTGGTAAATTCTTTAACAAAGGATTGCAGATACGGGTCCTTAGCAATCATGAAGGTGGTAACGGTTACACCGCGTTTGCGGCAAATGGCAGCACGGTCAAGTGTCTTGTTGACAATTTTAGGGTCCAGCCCGAAACTGTTTTTATAAAACCGGATACCTTCCTTGAGACAGGTGGGTTTGCCATCCGTTATCATGAATATCTGTTTATTATGTGTCTTTCGTTTACGCAGAATATCCATCGCCAGATCGAGTCCTGCCACAGTGTTGGTATGATAGGGGCCGGCCTGCAACCAAGGGAGGTCCTTTATTTCAATAGGCCAGGCGTCGTTACCGAACACGATGATATCCAGGGTATCCTTTGGATATTTTTTTGTTATCAGTTCGGCCAATCCCATCGCAACTTTTTTTGCCGGTGTAATCCGGTCTTCACCATAGAGTACCATGGAGTGGGAAATATCTATCATTAGTACGGTTGAGGAAATGGATTTCAGATCTTTTTCCTGCACGGTGAGATCAGTTTCGGAGATGGTGAAATCCTCGATTCCGTGATTGATCTGGGCGTTGTGGATTGAATCGGTCATGTCGATTTGATCGAGTGTGTCGCCGAACTGGAATTCCCGCCGGTCTGAAGTAAGTTCATCTCCTTGCCCCGGCGCGGGGGTAATATGTTCACCATTGCGGGATTTACGCAGCTTCCCGAAAATCTCCTCCAGAGATTGCTGCCTGATGGTCTGTTCGCTTTTAGCTGTCGGGGTGAGAGTATTAGTGCGCGGATCTTCTTTAAGGAAATTCTTATCCCTGAGATCCTGCACAAAATCTCCCACGCCATATTCGGCGCCGGTGAGGTTATATTTCCTGTCCAACTCCGTCAGTATTTTTAGTGATTGCGCAACATTGCCTGAAGTCATTGTCAGTAACTGCAGGAAAATTTTCAGAAGCGAATCAAAATCACCGGTTTGAGCTTCAGGACGATAATCTGTAAATCTTATTCCAATCATATCAGGTATAACTTGGATGCACGAGGATTAGTTCAAATGAGGTTGGGTAATTTTTTGGTGTCACGAACCCACCCTGTGTCCCTCCCTTTCGCAAAGAAAGGGAAAGAAAGCCTTTTGGGATTTCGATTTATCCGGGTTAGGAAGAATAATTCGGCTATGTGAGGGTAAACGTACGCGATTAAAATCTTATGCTAACGCTAAGTCTAAATTTGAGCAACTCCACCTTACTTGAGGAAGAATGGTGTCGTTAGTATTTGGTTTAAGCCATTAAGGCGCTGACCATGCAATAGATTTCGAAACGGCCCGGATCAAGGAGATTCCCTACATATCGGGGATGACATTCTTTCATTGTGTTTGTTAACTGACAGCATTGCTCCCGAGGGAGAGGAGACTTATAAGATTCCCGTTTTTACGCATAGGCGTCGACTTAAAACGATATTATTTAGCAGAAACCCTCTCCTCTAAGAGGCTGTATCAAAAGAATAAAAGGGTACGCGCCCAGAACGGGGTCTTGGGAGATGACACGGATTGGAACGGATTTCCGCGGATAGAAATTGAAAATTTGACTTTTGGGACAGCCTCTTATAAGCCTTAATTTTGCAGGACTTTGTCAATATCCTGATAAGCAATGTTTTAAACGTTACCTGAGTTTTGCTATTCCGGCTTATTTTCCTTTCATGCTAGGGCTTTAAGCAGGTAGATTCCCCCCCCCCCCCCGATAGGATCGGGACACGCGTCCCGCTTGAAACGGGATTTCGTTAAACTCAATTTTCACTGGAATGACATTCATCCGTTGTGTTTGTTAAGTTGACGCCTATGCGCCCCGGTAGAAGCGGGATTTCGCAGAACTCAATTTTCGCGGGAATGACATTCGTTAACTGTGTATGTTAAGTTGACACCAATGGGTGTAAAGGCCAAGATTATTGAATCTTCTTTTTATTAAAAGTTCTATTGTTTCCATTTAATTGAACAGCCAACTGAATATGTTTCGGGTACCGAAACGGGTTTGCCAGCCAGCATTTCATCAATCGCGTTCCGCAGATAGCGGGAAACCACTTTATCCGGTTCCTTCCAATTGTCGTCAATTTTACCGGTATACGCCAGGAAACGTTTTTGATCGAAAACAAAGACCTGTGGTGTGCTTACTGCACGGTATTCTTTAGCAACTTCCTGCGTTTCATCGCGCAGATAGGGGAAATTATACTGTTTCATTTTGGCCCTGAAAACCATCCGGTCAAAAGCATCTTCAGGATATGCCTTGTCATCGTTGGAGTTGATGGCGACCAGTTGGACGCCCCGGTGCAGATAATCCTGTTGGAGCTTCTTCATGCGTGTTTCATAGGCCTGAACATAAGGACAATGATTGCAGCTAAAGATAACAACCAGAATTTTTTTATAGGCAAAGGATGAAAGCGAATATGTCTTGCCATCAACTGCCGGAAGTGAAAAATCAGGAGCACTTGAGCCAATAATTAACGGTGGTAGAAGCATTGATCATCCTAAAAGTCTTGATTATACAAAAATACATTATTTTTAAATATTTTCCATTTCGGCGGGCACGCCGGATAATCTGCTTGAAATATCCTGCAAAGACAGCCAGCTCTCCATCAGATCCGGTATATACTCAACCGAGGTGAGGAAGGTCCACAGATAAGCCACAATAGAATAGATATTTCCTGTGGTGAAATCATCCATATCGATGGCGATAAAAAGCACCGCGATAAAAACTACCAGCAAAATCAAACGCATAAAACCAAAGCTGAATGAGCCCCAGGCAGCAATGCGTTGCTGCAAACCGGCCATGCCGTAATAGAACTTCCGGATCTCGCTAATTTCTTTATTTGCCAAGGTGTCATAGGCAAACTCAAAGTTGTCGTGCAGCTCAGTCTGGAGCATGGATACTTTTTTGTTATAGATAACTGCTGCAAGGGCCAAGGGGCCGGCTACCACAATACAGGTTATGAAAATTCTGAAGTCATAAAGCGAAAGAGCTATCACCGCACCAACAATTGCAATGAGCTGTTCTACTGCTTCGGGGATGCGGTGTTGAAAAAACGTTATATACTCTTCGGAGAGTTGAGCCCTGCCTGCTGTTTTGGAAATCTCAATTTTGTTTTCTTTTGCGTGCGTAACCAAATTGGTGATTATCTCCACGTACATGTTCCTGAAGACCTTGGGCTCAAAATAACGCCGCATGATACCTGAACCCGAATTGATTATATATACCACAACCCACAGGTACAGGTGAAATGAGTGCAGAAAGCTCAATCCTTTGTTGTCCGACGATATTTTTTCAATTAACGAGTCAATAACCTTCCCGAATATGGATGGTTCGACGATCCAGGCAACATTCTCAATAATAATAAGGGCAGCAATAAAACTGAAACCCTTTTTATACCGTTTTATCAGTCCAAGTAAATTCATTGATACCAGTGATACTTTTGTTCTGTGTTTGGTGGTTCCCAACATACAGTGTGAGGTTATTTCAGGCGCAATGATTCCGCACTGAAGAAATGCCCCGTTTCCGGAACAAAAATTTACCGAAAATTATCGTAAATGCATTGGTTTTAAGTTGAAAAATAAATAAATTCTCTCATATTTCTTTAGAAAACGCAGGAATTCTTTCATGGGGTTTATGCCCATTTTCGGCGAATTTGCCGAATCGCTCTATCGAAACTATAACCATTTCAAGGTTAGAGAGATTGAGCAGCGTCGGTTTACCCCCGATGAGCTGACAAAAACCCTGCTGACACTGACTGCAGAAGATATGTTCCGTGTATATGATGTTGGCAGTTCGGCTGAAGGACACACTTTGCGTCTGGTTAAAGCCGGTTGGGGCCCGACCAAAGTCTTCCTTTGGTCACAAATGCATGGTGATGAGGCAACGGCTACTCAGGCTTTGTTGGATATAATTCGTTTTATGACGCTTGATGATCATTTTAATCATCACCGGGAAAAAATATTAAGGCATCTGACCATTTATATACTGCCCATGGTAAATCCGGACGGGGCAATCCGGTTCCAGCGGGAAAACAGTGCAGGAATTGATCTTAACAGAGACGCCAAAGATCTGGCAACACCAGAAGCGAATATTTTGCTTTCAACGTTCAGGAAAATTCAACCAGAATATGCTTTTAACCTGCATGATCAGGACCCGAGGTACAGTTTGGGCTCTGAAAACCGCCAGGCGGCAATTTCGTTTTTGGCACCTCCGCCTGATGCGGAACGCTCGGTAAATACCAACAGGGAACGGGCAATGAAACTTATTTCAGGGATTTCCGGAATTCTTCGGAATATCATACCCGGTCATATTGGTAAATATTCAGACGAATATGAGGAGAGGGCGTTCGGTGACTTGTTCCAGAGTATGGGCGCTGCAACAGTGCTTATTGAGAGCGGGGCGTGGAAAGACGACCGGGAAAAACAGTTTATTAGGCAACTTAATGTTATTGCTCTGCTCTCTTCGTTTGCACTGATTGCGCATGGTCATATAGAAAAATTTGACGTCAAGGGATATGACGGGATTCCGTTTAATGAACGGAAACTGTACGATGTAATTCTTCGAGGTGTGCAGAAATTTGCCAAGAGACCGGGATTTGTTACCGATATCGCAATAAATATCTATGATGAGCCTTCTCATGATGGAAAAAGTATGCACCGACGTTCGCAGATTGAGGAGGTAGGCGGTCTTCATGATGCATCGGGCATATGTGAAATTGCGTGCGCCGACATGGCAATTGCACCTCCACTTCATTACATGGACGTGATTAAATCGTTTAATGAACTGAAAGGAATAAATGCTCCTGAACTGATCAAGCAGGGGATTACCACATTGTTCTATGGACCTGGCTGCAGATTCCCGGAAGGCTATGTTCCGGAATTGACGCTGATTCCCAGGCAGAAAAACGGGTGGCAGCCTGAACTTAAACCGGGTGACCCCGCGGAGTTTTTACTGACGGAAAAGGGTAAATCCGTGGTTGCTATACATAACGGAATACCGATTTTCCTTCCCTATGTTTCGGGTGAATTGGGAAACGGGTTTATCGTTAATTGATATTTTCGTCATCACCTGGCTTAAGTGGTTGTTGCATAATGCATTTAGCACAGAATTCTGCTTTGTAAAACTTTGTTCATAAGGGCTACCAGTGGATTGCCTCGCCCGATGCAGGCTCGCAATGACCTATTCTTAGTTGTGCTACAACTACTTAAGCCATAGGGTAACGCGAAGAGTGGGTTTTACAATTGTTTCCCAAAATCATGGTTGTTCACTATTCGATCAGGGATAGTATGAACTTCCAAATAAAATATATATTTTTGCATGTGTGTGTGCAATTCAAGATATACTGAGCAGGTACAAAGTCGCCTTGAGAAGAATGAACAGAGTTCTATCCGGGTTTTGACTGATTATGCAATAAAATAAAAATACAGTATATTATTACTATACTAACCAACAAGCTGGATGATTACTCAACAAGACAATCCGTTATATCTGGATTTTGAACGTGAAGCGGTGCCTCATATGGACGCGCTGCGTAATTTTGCATTGAAGCTGACAAACGACGATGACGATGCCAACGATCTTTTACAAGAGACGTATATGCGCGCGTTTCGATTCTTTGATAAGTTTGAGAAGGGTACGAATTGCAAGGCGTGGCTGTTCCGGATCATGAAGAACCTGTACATTAACATGTACAAAAAGAAAACCTCGGGCCCCATAAAGGTTGATTATGAGGAGGTAGAGAATTATTACGAAAACATTAAACCGTCCTACACCGAAGACGCTCACCTTGAGAAAGAGATTTTTGATAATCTGCTGAATGACGAGATTCAGGAAGCGATATCAACGCTGCCGGATGATTTCAGAACGGTGATAATTCTTTCGGACATTGAAGGCTTTACTTATGAAGAAATTGCTGAATTCGTGGACTGCCCGGTAGGGACTGTTCGTTCGCGCCTGCACCGGGCAAGAAAAATGCTGTTCGTGAAACTGCATAAGTACGCCCAAAAGCGGGGGTATGTTGATCATTCTGAAGAAGGCCGGGATTGAAAGAGTTTGACCTGAACGAGCTTTCTGCTGCCTATGCTGATGACGAGCTGAATGAGAGCGAAGAAATTGCATTGGTTGCGCAAAAGTTTGAACTGGACGAAGCATTTCGCACGGAGTGCCACATCCAGGTATTCATGAAAAAACTGGTATGCACAAAATGTTCGGCCCCGGCAACTCCGGCTGATGTGCGGGCCAGAATTTTGAGCAAAACCATCAACCGGAAACCACCGGCTTTTCCGTTTATAACGAAACTTATTGCTCCTCCATTCTCCTATGCACTTACCTTTGCCGTTATACTCATATTCTCACTCATCACGTATATCTCGAAACTTGAACAAACGTCAGCAGCGCCAATAAACATGTTTGAGCAGGCGGGAAAGAATTTCAAGGCAATACTGGCGGACAAACTGCACCTGGAATACCGTTCCTCCAACCCGGATGAGTTGCAGCGCTTCTTTGAAACCAAGGGAGTTGCCTACGCCACCCACATTCCACGCCTTACGAACAGGGAATTGCTTGGCGGTGTTATCTCGGTTGACAACGGTGAAAAATGTGCGCACCAGCTTTACGCGGGTAAAGATGGCAAAACACTGGTATACGTTTTTCAGGTGCATGAGTCGTTGTTGAAGAACAACAAAACGCTCACGCTTCCCGGCGAAATACTCGCCCGACTCAGTTGTGGAAGCTGTTATGAAGTGCATAATGGTGACGTTTCGACGTTCTTTACCAAATGCGGGGAGAATGTTTTTGGGATTATTACCAATGAAAAGTCTGAAGAATATGCTGATCTGGTGGGGCAGTTTTAATATACTGAGTAAAGAGGGAAGGGGTGACAGAATTATAATTTGCGTTTTCGTTGAGAATTATTGATGAGGAAAGAAATAACTGCCTTAAGTAAAATTCACTAACATTCCGATGGTCAACATCCCTGTTTTATTAACCACGTCCCAAAATAATCCGTTTATCCTTGTTAACAGTTGCTCGTTGTTTTTATGAAAAAATCATACTTTTAAAACATGCTTTGCAATCAAATTGAAAGCAGGGGGATTTTAGGAAAAATAATCCGCCATAATCTTCCGGCATAAAATAAATACCTTGGCAAACGGCACATTGATTGCATAACCTAAAGCTTGTATGAGAAAATAATATCGATAATCAACAGAGTGTGCATTGTTAAACCTAGAAATGCAATACCAGTGAACTCTACGTGTAAGGTTTGCATGTGTTGAGACTAAGGCCCTCACCCTCATTCCCTCTCCCAAAGGGCGAGGGAGAGCGTAATGCCTGATACTTGTGTAAGTTATCGGATTTGTTTTTTCCCAATATAAGATTATGGTTAAACGTTTATACTCATGCAGTATATAAAGGGAAAGTGTTTTAGAGTTAATATTAATAGGGAAGGGATAGTATGCGATTCAAGTTACTGATTTTGTGTTTGCTCTTTTTATTCATCTGTGATGGCAATGCCCAGGTCCCTGCGACGGTGAGCCGGGTTATGAAAACCATGCAAAGCAGTCCAACGACGATTTCTTTCGAACTGTGGTTAAAAAACGCGTCGGCAGAACCATTGCAGTATTATGCAGGGCAATATTTTTTTGATTTCAACAAGGCAATACTTGCAGGAGATGCCGAGCTGAAAATTGCTGCATCAGGCTTACCACCGACTTTTCAACCCAGGAATCCACGAATAGACACTTTAGGCAGCGTACTCATGTTTGCCGTCAACGGTTTTCCTGGGACCCGTGCCGGTTTCACAATCAACAGCAAAGATTCGGTTTTGGTGTTGAAGGCTGAGTTAACATGTAAGACAGGGTTCTATGCAGTGCCGCTTAATCTTTCAATGCGGGTTAATAAAGAAACAACATGGTCAAGCATGATGTTTGCTTATATAGGAGACAGAGCGAAAAATATTTCTAGCGGGACTCTGATTCAAAACGACAATTCCAATTTTGTTCTAACCGGGATAAAAGCCGATACCAAAAAACTTATTCCGGAAACCTTTGCCGTTGAGCAAAACTATCCAAATCCTTTTAACCCTACTACGGTGATCCAATATCAATTGCCTGTTGCCAGTATAGTTACGCTAAAGATATATGACATATTGGGAAAGGAAGTAATAACTCTTGAAAATGCAGAGAAGACAGCCGGCTATTATTCAGTCCGGTTTAACGGGGTAAATCTTTCAAGCGGTGTCTACATTTACAGGGTAACAGCACAAGGCGTGGGTAAAAATGCAAAATTTCATGCAGTCAAAAAAATGATGCTCGTAAAATAGGACCACTCCCCATGATCGGGATTTCGGGTGTGTTCAATATTTATGTGATTTCCCTGACAGGATATGAATGTTTGAGAAATTCATGGAGTAAACCCGGACATAAAATGTTGTGACGGTACATAGTGACAGAGCAGATAATGGAGTCTGCCGGAAATAAAATTATAAGAAATTGGGAACTATTGTATGCTTAAAAATCTTTTTCTGTTTTTGTTCATGGTGACTGTGGCTGCTGCTCAGAATGCGGCCACTCCGCAATTCAGTGCATGGTATAGCTTTAACGGTAATATGGTCGAAGCATTGGGCCAAAAATTCGCTGCAGTAAACCATCGCGCGTTGTTCAGCGCCGACAGAAATTCCAAGGTGAACCGTGCTTTGGAATTTGACGGCACTGCGTCATATATCTCCATTGATTCGGCCCTGACGTTGGACAGCACGTTCAGCGCGGCTACGCTTGCCGCCTGGATAATGCCTACACGGTTTCCCGCATGTCTTTTTGCCAAAAATGATATTATGTGCGTGGAGAATGATTTTGCCATTTTTCTCGATTCCTCATCGGTTTCGGTGCAGGTAGCAGACACGGCATACCGAGTATCTTTGAACACGGCCCTTGCGCGGGGAGCGTGGCACCATATTGCGGTTGTTTGGGACGGAGATTCCCTTTGCTGCTATATCGACGGCAATTTCTCGGGAGGGGCACAATGCCTTGGAGCATTATTCCCCTTAAATAAGGGTCTGTTAATTGGGAAGAATTATGATGCAACCAACTACCTGGCGGGGAAGCTGGATGACCTCCGTATTTGCAACTTCGCGTTGGATGCCGCCGGAGTTGCCGCTGTTGTGCAATATGCTGACGCGGACAAATTTATTGCGGTTACAAAACCGGCGGAAGGTGATCTACTCAAGGCGGGAAGCGTCTATACTTTGTCGTGGGCTAGCAATGGGCTGACAGGAATAAAGATTGAGTATACGACCGATGCCGGCAGCAACTGGCTGGCAGTTGCCGATACGGTTTCAGCCAATGCAGGCAGTTATTCATGGAATGTGCCCGCTGAGGTCAATTCTGCCAACTGCATAATGCGACTCAGTGAAACAGGAAATGCTGCTCTTCAAAGTGTTTCCGACCACGCTTTTTCGATTTTGACCATATCGGACACGTTGCCCTATTACAACGTTAAAGCGTTGCTGGAAGGATTCTACAATCCTTTTAGCAACAAGATGGTTCCCGATACGGTAACGTTGAGTTTGTTTACGGTAGATACGGGATATCACCGTATTGACTCCGTCAGGATATGTCTGGACAGCCTGGGTGAGGCCCATGGCTATTTTCGGCATTCGACCCAGGGAGCCTATTATCTGGTGGTGAGGCACCGCAATCATATTGAAACATGGAGCCGCGTACCGCTGGTGTTTGCACCGGGCAGTATAACAAAGTTCGATTTTTCCTCCGGGCGGGACAGCGCGTATGGCGGTAACCTTAACCTTTCAGGCAGCCGCTGGTGCATATATGGGGGTGATATAAACCAGGACAGTTGCGTGAACATAAAGGATATGAATCTTGCTGAACAGGATGCATGGAACTATGTGAGCGGCTACGTTCGAACCGATGTGGATGGCAGCCTGTTCGTTGATGTAAATGATTTATTGATTGTGGACAACAGCAAATATTTGAAAATAAAAATCCGCAAACCGCCATTGCAACATGCCAGGGAAATGCAGGGAATGAGTCAACACACTGTTTCAAATACAAAGGATTGAGGGAAGAATGATTTCAAAATTAAGAAAAAAAAGCGAGAAGTATAACGTGATAAACACTAAAGGTAGCTATGTTTTTTTGCTTCTTCTTTTGTTAACAGCCAAGGGAATATCTCAACAATCTGGAGTTCCTGATATACATAAAAAAGTAACTCAAATTGCTTTGGGAGTACATATAACCTGGGATATGCCAAACTGTCCAGCCATGATAGAGTTGCTGGACGATGGCTGCCCAAGTGATGTTCAGTCAACCGGATGGTGCACTGGCGGTGATTTAATCTTGCAGAATACGCAATCTGGTTCATATCGTTTTAGAGTAAAAGTAAAGTTGCCTCTGGGAGTAACGACTAATCTGGCGTATACTGCATTCGGATTTGTACAGCCCAGCAATAGTGGAAACGTGTATTTGAGTAGTACTGGATCAGTGGATGTTCCGGCTGTTTTTGATATTAATTGTACTTCATATATGGCCACACGTAATTATGTCTCATTCAATGCCGATGCTAATAATTCCCTGTTCTATGCGGGAGAAACAAAGGGATTGGTACTGAATTATATGCTCGATTGTACCGGTGACACTGATCCTGATCTGTTTTGTGAAGGTAATACGCTTTTAACGATGCATTTAATAAATGGAGCTGAATATGTCTCTTTTATTAAAAATGGCGTAAATTACGGAGATGAAGTGACCGTTCTGCGCAATAGTGTAAGCACAGTATCGATCAAATTGGATAAGGTGAATGCAACCAATAAGGATATTGCAGGCAGCATGAGCGTGTCATGCAGCCAGACATCCAAAGTATATGAAAATATGTTTACCATAAAACCAGGCCCGATCTCGATTTCGGTTGAGCCACCGGTTCTGAGTCCCCGAGATACAGCGCTGGTGAAAATCCAAATAAGGAATGTTGACGGAACTCTGGTAAATTTTCCTGCCGGACAACATTTTGAGGCGGGGATCACCGGTGGCTGCGATTATGGCAAACTGCTTTCCGGCACTACACAAGATATTCATTTCTCCGACTTTACAGCTCCGCTGAAATTTGTGGCCGCGGATAGCTTGAGTGTTGACAGTGGTGCAGTTTCAATTACAGCGGGAGCATTGGGCTATTATGGAAGCAAAAAGAAACCCTCGGATACTTTGCCAAGCTACACTAAATATAAAAAAGTTAAGGATGGCGAAAGCTGCTTTGCAGGCGAGTTTGAGGCGTTTTATGTTGCAGAAGCAAGTGCGGTTGTTGAGGACCCTTGTGGGAATTATCCTAAATTTGAAAAAAATAATTACACGGTTGGTTTTAAGCCCAAATTCAATCCAAATGGTGTGACACTTAAAGATATACGTGATGGAAGTACAACCAGTTATGATGCGTGTGCGCAAAGTTATGAGGATAATACGAGCGGTGCATCTATGACGCTTGGATATTCGTGTTATGAAAGTGATGGAAGTTTTACACCATCATGGGATTTCCAACTTCTAACGGAAAAAGATTTGACTGATAAACAAGAATATGTACATTTTCAATTAGTCGTTCCGGGAACAACTCGCCCCGCAGATATTACTATTAATGTAGTCACCGGAGTCTGTGACGCGAAAATCAGGCAATATAATCCTAATGCAGTTATAATGACAAATGATGAGATAGGCTTTGCTACAATTCCTCCTGGGAATAAACAGATGGCTCGACAGGCGGTAGCTGATTTTGAGGGGCACTATAAGTACCCTTCGCAAGTCGCTATATTCTATCTTTACGATGCGATTTTACAACATGAAAGGGAACATATGAATAACTTCTTTGGGGTTTTTGAATTATATAAAGCTGAAATAATTAAAAAGATTTCAGATTATAGGATGCTTTGTAAAACATATTCAGGCAACGCTCAAGAACAAGCGGAGATTGCAAGGAAGGCTGTTTTCTTGCTTATTAATGAGTCATTTAGGGCTGCAATTGATAAATATCGTGAAGACTACCCTCCTATAGAAAAAAACGCGGTTAAAGGTCTCAAAATTGAAAACGACATTCAAGGCAGCACTAGTTATAAGAGGATTGTTGGAGCAGCATTAAGTAAACTCAGATCAATGTATTCAAGAGAATTAGGAAGAGGTGTTAAATGAATAAAGCAATAACCATATCCATTATTATGTTATTCTCGACACTTTTGGCAAGTCAAACACCAGATTCATCTTTGAAATGGAAAATAATGGAGGATTTGCGCGGTACTGATAAATATGCGCGTATTGATGCGATATCCAGAGTTGCATATGAATATTATATCCCCGAATCGGTGCCCCAACTGGATTCTATTATATGGCAACAGGACGCTATTTATATTTCTTCGGCTTTGTCGGCCTTGTTCAAGTATAATGCGCCGAGCTATATTGCTTCAGCGCATAAATATCTAAAGATTTTAGATTCAGTATCAAGTTCAATGAGCAATGAACTATTTATATATCGAAAATTCTCTGTGATAATACATTTAATGGAAAAGGGAGATACTTTGACTCTTCACGATTTTTTTGATCTTGTAGAAAATACAAAACCGGGGACTTTTGACTGTGAAGCAAATTGGCTGGAGGATATCTATCGTTCAGTGCCGGCACGGCGGGAGCAGATAAAAACCGAGATGCGCAGACTGGCGCACTTGACAAATAATCACAACGAGACACTTGGTGCTCTCTGGTTTATCTTGTATAATTTCCCTGAGGAAGCGCCACAATATTTTGCTTATTCACTTCAAAACTGCTCAATATATTCTATAAGGTCAATCTCGATTAATAAATTGTTTGAATTTCATTATCCGGGGCTTGCAGATTTATTAAAAAGCAGATTCACTGCCGATACTGCTATGTCATATACTATTTGGAACATGTTATATGACAGCTTTCCCTCTCCCGCAACATATAAGTTTCTATCAGATAATATTGGAACAGAAAAAGACACAACTAACCTCCGTATATTCACAAGTGATCTGGGAAATTATGAACCAAACTATCCGCCTCCTGGAACTTCTGTTATCAATATGTTGCATGAGCTTTCCGCGCTAACCGATACCTGTCAGTTATATGGCTGGGTTGGGCCGGCAGGTTATGTCAACACGTTAAAGTCCTATATCACAAATGCGCTGGATAATGAAACATCAGGAGATTCAGTCAATGCTGCTGTGAATATGCAAAATTATAAGCACAGCATACAGGAAACCTTTCTTGATTCATTACATTATCCAGGAATATTTGTTCGGCCTGGCGCATGGTGCCATCTTTACAATTATTCCAGGTTTGTATTAAATAGTTTGCCTGCACTTGGTACGAACTTGATAAAGCCCGCTTATGTTTTGCCAAAGGCTCATAACGTGGTATTGGAAATCCATGGAACAGGCTATGACTCGACTATTATAGCTTTTTTAAATTCAGAATGGTTAAATACCTGGTGCATATCGGACTCGGTAATTAAGGCAATCATCCCTGATTCTCTTATATCAGCTCCCGGTGAATTTAAAATAGTTACGAAATCATGGAAGCCATATCGCATAGTATCGGATCCAATCCCGTTTCACGTGCTGAATCATGTTCCTCTTTATACTATTACTCCTGCCCTCACTTTCCCCGGAGCGGGCAGCTTCACCATAGAGGTGGCCGGCAAAGGATTCACACCAAACTCCAAAGTGTTGTGGAACGATTCTGCCCGGGTGACAACATTTGTTTCCGATTCACTGCTGAGGGCCGTTGTGCTTGAGCAGGATGTTGCTGCGGCAGGAACGTACCGTGTGAATGTCCTTTGCGGGGACAGCCTTGACGTACTTTCCGATTCCCTGTTATTCAAGGTAGTGACCAAACTTCCCAAACCCATCCGCCTTTTGGAAGAAACAATCAGGAAGAAAGGAGCCGGCAAGTTCATGGTCTGTTTCGGCTATCTGAACGTAAATAAGGAAAGCGTCTATATTCCTGTGGGGAGCCGCAATCAGTTCACCCCCGGCGATGCCAACAGGGGGCAGACAACACTATTCCTTCCCGGCAGACAAAAATATGCTTTCTGTATCAAGATCAGCACTCCCGATCCCGTGACATGGAACCTGCTCGACCGTAAGGCCAAGATCAAAATCCCGTCCGCCGCCAGCAGGAAAAAGGGCGTGAATAAATAATCTGTTATAATCGGGTTTGGCTGCTCTTCTCCAATTCTTTGAGAGAGAGGGAGAAGGGCAGCCAGCCTTATATTCAATTCCTATTTCTGTATTCATATCAATCACTTGAGCGCTCATTGCATATCCACAGTAAAATCTCAAAGCCCATTAGGACACCATCTTCGTTTTTCCGAATTTTACCTGACCAATTAATATGTTTCCAATTTCTGATAATCCGGGCATTGATTATGGACAGCAAATTTTTTTCTCATATTACTGTTGCGATAATGCTTTGCATGTGCAACTCACCTTTTTCTTTTTCACAGACCATTTCAACCATTGGGCAAAGTGCAAGACCGGTTGATTATGTGAGGCCCTTTGTGGGTACGCAGGGTGAGGGCAACACATTCCCAGGTGCTTCAGCGCCTTTTGGTATGATGCAATTGAGCCCGGACACGGATATGGAGTTGTGGGAAACAGCATCGGGCTATGAATATTCAGATAGCAGTATTATCGGGTTCAGTCTGACACATCTGAATGGCACCGGTATTCCCGATCTGGGAGACTTTCTTTTCATGCCGTCGATAGGGACGCCAAAACTGATCCCCGGTTCGAAGGCATACCCGGATTCAGGGTACCGTCAGCGCTATTCGCACAATGATGAAGAAGCATCCGCTGGCTATTATCGCGTACGGCTGCCAAAACCGAATGTAAACGTGGAACTTAGTGCGGCAGAACGTTCCGGCATCATCCGCTTCACCTGGCCGCAGTCGGACAGCGCGTTTATCCTCACCGATCTGACGCACGTTCTGAGGTGGAATGTTATGTGGTCGGACATACGGGTTGAAAACGATTCCACCGTTACCGGTATGCACATTGTGAACGGCTGGGCAAAGAACCGGTATCTCTATTTTGCCGCGCGCTATTCGAGGGCATTTGATTCGTTTCGCATAATGAATGACGGTAAGCCCGTTCTTTATAATGGTTACCGTTTCCGCAGCAGGCGCGAGTCACAGGGCAAAAACATCCAATTTTTGGCGCAGTATAGAACAAAGGCAAATGAAGTCATCATGGTGAAGATTGGCATATCTTCCGTGAGCGCGGAAAACGCGATGAAGAATCTGGATGCTGAAATTCCAGATTGGAATTTTGAGCGCGTGCGCAAGGAAACCGCCGAAAAATGGAACCGCGAACTGAGCAAAATTGAAGTGGAAACACGCAACCAGGGGGACCTTGAGACATTCTACACATCTCTTTATCATACATTCCTGACCCCCAACCTATATCAGGATGTTACCGGTGAATACCGGGGCTTCGATCAGAATATCCACAAGGCGGAAGGGTTTACCAATTACGCAATCTTCTCTTTGTGGGACACATACCGTGCAGAGCATCCGCTGCTTTCGCTCATCCAAAGAGACCGCGACGCCAACATGATCAATGCAATGCTTGCGCATTACGACCAAAGCGTTGAGCATTTGCTTCCGGTATGGTCGCTGCAGGGGAATGAGACGTGGTGCATGATCGGCTATCACGCAGTGCCTGTTATTGTTGATGCCTTCATGAACGGGGTTCAGGGGTTCGATGTCCAGCGTGCCTATGAAGCGGTGAAAACAACGGCAATGAACCCGAACTATGACAACGTTGCAACGTATGCCAAACTAGGCTGGGTGCCTTACGATAAGGAAAATGAATCGGTTTCCAAGACACTTGAATATGCCTACGATGACTGGTGTGTTGCAACCATGGCCAAGGCTCTTGGCAAGACTGAAGACTATGACTATTTCATGAAGCGCGCGGGCAGCTATAAAAATTTGTTTGATCATTCGTATAACCTGATGCGCGGCAGGGATTCTCAAGGGAGCTGGCGCACGCCGTTCAATCCGCATCTGTATACCGAAGGCGGTGACATAACTGAGGGGACAAGCTGGCAATATACCTGGTATGTGCCGCAGGATGTGTCCGGTCTGATTAAGCTTTTTGGCGGCAAAAAACCATTCACCGAAAAGCTGGATTCGCTGTTCATTGTTGAAGCTGACACCACCAAAGGAGTTGACGACATTGCCGGCAGGATGGGGGAATACTGGCATGGAAACGAACCGAGCCATCACATTATTTTCCTTTACGATTACGCGGATCAGCCCTGGAAAACACAGGAATTGGCGCACAAGGTGAACAACACGCAATATGGGAACAAGCCTAACTCGCTTTGCGGTAACGACGATTGCGGTCAGATGTCGGCATGGTACATTTTTAACGTTCTTGGATTCTATCCGGTGTGCCCGGGAAGCAACGAATATGCAATTGGGAGTCCGGCCCTGTGCAAGGCGATTGTGCATTTATCGGGAGGCAAGGAAGTTACGATCACAGCGGAAAATTTATCTGCAGAAAATATATATGTTCAGTCATTGACCGTGAATGGCAAAAAATGGAACAGCGCATTCCTGACGTATGATGCGATAAAGAATGGCGGGAGGTTGGAATTTGTGATGGGCCCGAAACCGAACAGGAAGTGGGGAGTGAAGAATTGATTGTTGAGTTGATTTTGTAATTGGCACGGAGAGTTATTTGCAGGGATCAAATGCCAGGGAATCAATGGCAGAGGCATAAAAGTCTGGTCGATTTTGGCGGGGGAATAAAAGGGGGGCTCAAAATTTTGAGCCCCTACAGCGGGCACCCAATATGCCGTTACAGCGAATACTCAACGAGATCGTGGATTTGCTCATCCATATTTCGGGATTTATCTGTTGGGAAATGTTCCTCTGTTTGGATATTTTTACATATTCATTTGATGGTTTTCGATTAAGGCTCTGGACAATTATAAACAGTTACTTTTTGGAATAATATATTGGGAGTATATACAGTGCATAAACGAATTTTTCTTCTATTGGTAACATTTCTGCTTTTTACTTTCGGCTGCAAAAAGGACAGTAATCCGTTACAGGCAGATGCCGATACGGAAAAACCATCAGTTGCCATTTTATATCCGATAAATAATTCTCAAATCAAATCCGATACGACTATCACAGTGAAAATAGACGGTGTCGACAACACGGGGATCAGGAAGCTGGAATTATTTATTGACGGGGATACGGTAAAAACGCTCACCGTAGCTCCCTATGAATTTAAATGGAACACTGCGGGTATTTCAGGGGATCATTCGATCTATGCAAAAGCCATTGATGCAGACGGAAATGTCGGGCAGTCAGGTGTGGTAAAAGTTACCATTATTACCGTTGATACAGCCAGGCCTGTGGTTGCTGTAACTTATCCCTTAAACAACGCTCAAATTAAGGCCGATACTACGGTTGTTATAAAGATGGACTGCACGGATAACATTGGTGTTGCAAAACTGGATCTATATATTGACGGGACATTGCTGAAGACACTAACCGCGGCACCCTATGAATGTGCGTGGAACACCAGCGGGAAAGCCGGAACTCACACTATTATTGCAAAAGCAACTGACGCGAGCGGGAATCTCGGGCAGTCATCTGCCGTAAACGTTACCGTGGTTGCCGCTGCACCTGACACAACAAAGCCTGCTGTGGCTGTAGCGTTCCCATTAAACAATTCACAAATTAAATCCGATACTACCGTAACATTAATGATCAACTGCACGGATAATGTTGGTATAGCGAAGGTGGAGATTTACCTTGATGGTGTTTTGGAAAGAACACTAAGCGCGGCACCCTATGAATGTTTGTGGAACACGGCGGGGGAAATAGCGAATCATACGATTTTTGCCAAAGCGACTGATTTGAGCGGAAATTCGGCGCAATCCGGCTCTATTAATTTTAATGTTGTTGCAGCAGGGACGATGGGGACTACACCGCCAGCGCCCAAGCCACTTTCTCCTGCAAACGGCATAACAGGGCAAGAGATAAATATTAATTGTTCCTGGAGTGGCAGTATTGGCGCCACGGGTTACAAACTTCAGGTTTCGACTTCAAATACTTTTGAAAGTTCGCTGGTAACTGAAACCACGCTAAATGCAGAGAGTACACAACTGACCTGGTTGAAGACAAACACAGTCTATTACTGGCGGGTTTGTGCGATGAATGCAGCTGGAGCATCAGGCTGGTCCCCGATATGGCAGTTGCAAACGGGAGCAAATGATGCACCATTGTTAACTGCTCCGTCAGATGGTTCCGCTGAGCAGGCAATAAGTGCGATTCTTTACTGGAATTCATTTCCCGGGGCATTGTATTATACGTTACAGGTTTCAACAAGCGAAAGTTTCAGCAGTTATGTATACTCTCAAGGAGGTCTAACCTCTTTAAATGCTAAGATTCCCGGGCTGGTGCTTGGCACTACCTATTATTGGCGGGTTCGCGCTGAGAACAATTCTGGAACTTCGGTTTGGTCCAAGGTCTGGCGGTTTCAGACGATCGCCACTGTTGGAATTGAAATGCTTGCAATACAGGGGGGGAGTTTTTCTATGGGTGATAACTTCGGTGATGGCAAACCGGGTGAAAAGCCGGTTCACACGGTAACCTTATCGCCATTTAAAATGAGCAAAACGGTAATAACACGGAAGGAATGGTCACTGATAACAAATGATGGTGAGCGTGACAATTACCCTGAATCAGGAATAAATTGGTTTCAGGCTGTTTCTTATTGCAATGCGTTGAGTTCTGTTTCCGGAAGGACACCATGCTACTCAATTGGAGGAAATACCAAGCCCTCAGATTGGAAAACAGGAATAATTGAATGTGATTTTACGGCAAATGGTTATCGGCTTCCAACCGAAGCAGAGTGGGAGTATGCTGCGCGGGAGGCTGGAACGGTAATTAAGTACGCCGGTACGAACTCTGCATCTGAACTTGGGAAATATGCCTGGTATGTTGATAACAGTGGTGGTGTTATTCATCCGGTTGCCGGAAAACTCCCAAACTCACTTGGGCTATATGACATGTGTGGGAATGTTTGGCAATGGTGTTGGGACTGGTGCGATTTTTATGGAAGTGGTGTGGTAACAAATCCAACCGGACCGGTGAGTGGTACCACAAGGATTCTACGCGGTGGAAGTATATTCTCAAATACGAGTGTATGCCGCACAACTTACCGAAGTTATATTAATCCGAGTAATGTTGACAACAGCAATGGATTTAGGGTTGTGCTGAACAACTGATCTTTTCTTCTGATATTTTAACGCGCGCCAATTGCTGGTTGGCGCGCGTTTTCTGTTTAATCATATCCTTGCAATAATTTTGCGAAATGGGCTGGTTGTTTGATTCGACCGGGGCTCAAAATTTTGAGCCCCAACGGGCAAAATGGCGGGTTCCATGGGACAACATTTAGAGCGCCTACATGCGCAAAATGCTGTTCTATTCATATCCTTCAGTTGCCTGACAATATTTGGCTTTCCGGTTTTATATGTCCGTGCGCCTTACCTGATAAAGATAATATTTTTTGTTTATACTTAAATCAACTATTTTCAATGAATGAGTTTTGGAATAGCCGTAATACCTGATTGAGAATGCATGAATGAATTGATGACCTTTGGACTTCTTTGTTTCACATCTTTTTTTACCTTGATAAACCCTCTGGGTACCATGCCCATTTTTATGACCATGACTTCGGAACTTGATGTTCCTGACCGTAACCGCACGGCCAGAAAAGCAGTAGTTATTGCATTCATTACGATACTGTTTTTTGCATTCTCCGGTCAACTGTTGTTTAAGTTCTTTGGTATTTCAATACACAGTTTGAAAATTGTGGGTGGTGTAATATTCTTTATCATGGGTATGGATATGTTGCATGCGAGGCTCAGCCCTGTTAAAATTAAAGACACCGAGTTGCAAAGCTACGTCAACGACGTTGCGGTCACTCCGCTTGCAATACCCATGATTTGCGGGCCCGGTGCCATAACCAACGCAATTGTTCTTATGGAACAGGCCAAATCAATAGAGAAGATATTGGTGCTCGTGAGTGCTATTACGTTAGTGATGGTGCTGGCATATATTTTGTTACTAAGTTCATCACGGATAATTAAACTGTTGGGAGAAACCGGGAACAACGTTTTGATGAGGCTCATGGGGCTCATTCTCATGGTTATTGCAGTGGAATTCTTTTTCAGCGGCCTGAAGCCGATTGTTTTGGATATGATGAAATAGGGAGTATCAGCTGTTTGATGATGTGATTATATAAATACCCAAGGGATTGGATTGAGGAACCCGGCAATGAAAGTCGGGTTTACAATAAAATAAAAAACAGGCATATCCAACCACATTCTGCAATCCGAATTGCACCACACAAATATAAACTATCATCCCAAATATTTCTCCAGCCACATCCTGCGCAGTCGCGCGGTTTCTTCGCGGTGGTTTCGCAGGAAATGATCGCCACCTTCGAGGACGCAAAGGCGAAGATTAAATCCTTCCGAGAGCATTGCGCTTGCCATGTCTATTGAATGAGCCGGGGGAACCGTGGCATCCTTTGCTCCGTGCAGGAAAAGATAGTTGGTCTCTTTAGGCAATTGGTTTATTGCCAGCATGGGTGAAAGTTCTTCAACGGCCCGGACATTGGCCGGATATTCTTTTTTCAGTTCACCGGCAAAAAAATCACGACTCGAAAAATCTTTATGCAGATCGCAAATTGCACCACTGAATATGGCTGCCCGGAAAACCGGTTTTTTCCTTAGCACATTAAGACTGGTGAAACCGCCGCGGCTCCATCCTTCTATTCCCCAACGACTGGTATCAGCAAACGGCAGTTCATTTGCCACATCCATAATGGCCAGAACATCATCCACGGCACTCCACCCGAGCATGTCTTCGCTTTCACCCTCAACGCTTCCCCGGTACATGGTTGCAAGTACAACATAACCCCAGGACGCCAACTGCCCGAATATTCCACGGGAAGTGAAGGTGTCGATAAAGCCGGAATTTTTGTAGCCGCCGCGATTCCATAGCATGCATGGATAGGCCGTATCGGGTTTTCCACCGGCAGGGTAGGCAAGATAGCCTTTTACTTTTATTCCGGATGAATTGTACACCAGCGACTCAACTTTGGTTGACTGAAGAGTCTCGAGACCCCAGCCGCTTACCAGCAACTTTTCCTGCTGTTGAGTGAGTTGTATTTCTGTTCTTTCAAGTATATTTGTTGCTATCATAAACAGTAATGTCTGAATAAAGAATTGTGAAACAAAGAAAAAAAGCTACAGGAAAAATTCCAGTAAAAAAAATTATTCTTTCGGCACTAACAGTGCTTGTCATCCTTACGCTGCTATTTGCCAGGGTATTCAGGACATGTCAGAGAGTGCAAGACAGGAAAAGTACAGCGATCAGCCGAGCCACGGAGGACATTAAATTTAGAAAAGACAGCGAGGTGATGATACTGGGGTCTGACAACAAAACAAAGGCGCGCATTGCTGTTGAAATTGCGAACACACCCGATAAACAGGCGATGGGGCTCATGTTCAGGAAAGAAATGGGTGAAGAGCAGGGTATGCTGTTTATTTTTGATGACCTTATCATAAGGGATTTTTGGATGAAGAATACCATATTGTCACTCGATATGCTTTTTATAGATGAAAAGATGGAGATCATAACCATTCATGAAAAGACTACTCCACTGACCGAAGAGGAATACTCATCAACCGCTCCGGCGAAATACGTAATTGAAGTGAACGCCGGTTTTTGCGGCAAATACAGCATAACGCGGGGCGATAAGATCAGGTTGTTTTAATAATGCGTTTGCTATGGTATGGGGACTGCAACCCGGTGGTTTTGGGGGAAATGGTGTCAATTTTACGTGGAGCAAGAAATTATGTCTGCTTTGGCCCGGGTTTGGCAGATTCTTACCGTCGAGGGAATAACATTCATTATCAGTTATCGCACGTTGACACTTTTAGTTTACAAAAGTGGGCATTTTGGTTCAGGAAGGCACAAATGACAGGGCAGAACTTATCCCCATTTTTGATTGTTTATTAGAGTATAACGTCAGGTATATAGGATTAAACTGATTATGATATCTTGTCCCGGATTTTCCGGATTGACAATTAATGTAATTAAGGCAAATGAGTACAAAAATCTAATTTTTTGAGTTGTTTTGGGGTAATTAACCCAGTATTTTTCAATATATATGTTAAAATCCCGTCAACACAGCTCAAAAATAATAATTTTCTTTTCGCATTTGTCCTAATTTAGTTAAGTTTGTAATTCGTTTACCTAATTTTAACAAAGTGCATGTATGTGCGATTATAACTTAAAGGATCGATGAATGACTACTAATAAAAAACTCCTCAGCTGGGTAAAAGAAATGGCTGATATGTGTCAACCCGATAAAGTTTATTGGTGTGATGGTTCAGAGGAGGAATATAATAAAATGACTGATCTCCTTGTGAAGAAGGGATCATTTTTAAAATTAAATAAGGCAAAGCGTCCGAATTCGTTTTATGCGGTTTCGGATCCTACTGATGTTGCCCGAGTTGAAGACAGAACTTATATATGTTCAAAACATAAAGAAGATGCCGGTCCAACCAACAACTGGATGGAACCGGATGAGATGAAAAAAATATTAAAAGATCTGTTCACGGGTTCAATGCGCGGACGGACGATGTATGTTATCCCTTTCAGCATGGGACCCATTGGGTCACCCATTGCTCAAATTGGCGTTGAACTCAGTGATTCGCCGTATGTTGTCTGCAATATGCGCATCATGACCAGGATGGGTGCACGTGCGCTTGAGCAACTTGGCGAAGATGGTGAGTTTGTTCCTTGCCTGCATTCTGTTGGTTACCCGCTTGAAGAGGGGAAACAGGATATTGCCTGGCCTTGCAACCGTGTTAAATATATTGCGCACTTCCCTGAAGAACGGACTATTTGGTCTTACGGTTCAGGTTACGGCGGAAATGCACTCCTTGGCAAAAAATGTTTTGCCCTCCGTATTGCGTCCTCAATGGCACGCACTGAAGGTTGGCTTGCTGAACACATGCTCATTCTTGGCATTACCAATCCCGAAGGCGTGAAAAAATATGTCGCGGCAGCTTTCCCCAGCGCTTGCGGAAAAACAAACCTTGCAATGATGACCCCTGAATTGCCGGGCTGGAAAATTGAGACAGTGGGTGATGATATTGCATGGATGAAATATGGCGCTGATGGAAAATTGTATGCCATCAATCCTGAAGCCGGATTTTTTGGTGTTGCACCGGGAACCTCAATGAAAACAAATCCCAATGCAATGCTCTCTATGACAGAGAACACCATATTCACCAACGTTGCGCTTACCGAAGACAAAGACGTATGGTGGGAAGGCATGACCGACGAAAAACCGGCTCATCTGATGGACTGGTTGCGCAGAGATTGGAACCCGACGCTTCATCGTCCTGCAGCTCATCCGAATGCACGTTTTACGGCTCCTGCCAAACAATGCCCGGTGATTGACGAAAATTGGGAAAAACCTGAAGGTGTTCCAATTTCAGCAATTTTATTCGGCGGCAGAAGAGGAAGCGTTATTCCTTTGGTTCACGAAGCACTTAGCTGGAATCACGGGGTGTTTATTGGATCGATGATTGCATCTGAAACAACGGCTGCTGCAGTTGGTGCTGTTGGACAATTGCGTCATGACCCATTTGCGATGCTTCCGTTCTGTGGCTATAACATGGGTGATTATTTCAAACATTGGATTGAAGTGGGCAAGAAGACGGCTCAGGAAAACCTGCCCAAAATATTTTATGTTAACTGGTTCCGGAAAAATGCCGAAGGTAAGTTCATGTGGCCCGGTTATGGTGATAACATACGTGTGCTTAAATGGATTTTTGAACGGACCGAAGGCGTTGAAAACTTTACCACTATACCTTTCGGGAAAATTCCGCAAAAATCAGCTCTGGATTTATCCGGTCTGGATATTTCGGATGCCACAGTTGATGAGTTGTTTCATGTAACACCGGAGCAGATTAAGCACGAAATTAACGAGATCGAGACCTATTATAAAATCTTTGGTGACAAGCTTCCTGCAGAACTGCATGAAGAAGCCAGATTGCTAGGAGAAAGAGCAAAATAGGTAATTGATCTTTCAGATCAGTCTTTTTTGAATGGAGAATTCGTACAAACGGGTTCTCCATTTTTTTTGTTCCGTAACCGGCTGTCTCAAAAATACGCAGGCACCTGCCCCAATGGGATCCTTGGAGATAACCTGGATTTGGATGGATTTCCACGGATGGAGATTCAATCGGCTCTAAGTATCCTATTTGTTTGCCTATTTCGGGGACGGGGGGCGTTACTTCCTATCCGTGGATTAAACACCCACGGTTATTTATGTTAACTCCCTTCGGGAGCTACACGTTTGAATTTAAGTAGTATGAAGTGAGGAGACAATATTTTTGGAATCAAATGGGAGAATACTTAATGAAGTTAGTATTGGTATAAAAAAGGGGCTTTCGCCCCTTGAAGATCGTATTAAAAGATCAGGGTTCCAGATATTTTTTTAAGGCATCATAAACGCCTTCAACCGGCATAGGAGTTCCTGTCCACAGTTCAAAGGATCGTGCTGCCTGGTAAACCAGCATTTTAATGCCGTCAAGAACAACAGCGCCTTCTTCTTTTGCCATCTGCAGAAACTTAGTGTTAACCGGGTTGTACACAATATCGAACACTATCTGGCTAGGAACAAAGATCTTTGAATTGTTGATCGGGCTGTCATCAGCATCAGGACTCATTCCAATAGGGGTTGCGTTAATAATAAGCTTTGAATTATTGAGTACCGGCAGAATATCGGGAGGGAACAGTTCAAATGTCTCAATAGCATCGAATTTCATCTTTTCCGAGAAATAAATCTTCAGCGATTCCGCACGTTGCTCACTCCGGTTGATAATATTGATTTTAGCGGGTTTGAAATACCGGATAAGCGCGTAAATAACCGCCCGTGCTCCGCCGCCAGCACCAATGATGGAAACTTCAAGCCCGCTGATCTCATCTTTATAGGGGAGCAGGGTTTCCATAACACCATGCACATCGGTGTTGTAGCCAACGAGTTTCCCCAGATCGTTAACAACGGTGTTAACTGACCCAACGGTGCTTGCCTCTTCTGAGATGGTCTGCAGGTATGGTATAATAGCTTCTTTATAAGGAAGCGTTACATTAAAACCCTTAATTCCAAGAGCCAAAAAACCTTTAATTGCCGATTTTAAATTATCCTGGGGGATATCGAACGGCAGATAAATGTAATCGAGACCTGTAAGATTGAGAGCAATATTATGAATAAAAGGCGAATAACTGTGTTTTACGGGATGTCCAACAATGCACAGAACACCCGTATTTTGATAAAAAAGATTTTGCATATCTCACTGGAAAATTATTTCAGATAACCTGACTTTAAAAAGATCCTCAAATAGCTTTGAGGAAGCCACTTTGGGGAATAATACTCTAAACTCTCTATACGCATCTGGCTGATTATTAAAAGATCGTTGCAAATAGAGATAGCCCAAGAGCGAGTTTGTTTTAACAAAGTGAATCTTTGCAGCCGAAAAATAATCAAATTTCCCGATATGAGAAAGAGATTGCTGGCGGGTTATAAAAGAAATTGCATCGTTGTATTTGTGCAGGCGGAGAAGTAAATTAAGTTTTTCGTTGTATTGGAACTGATCGGCACATTCTGTGTAAAAGTCGGTGCAGTTGTATTGCGCCAGGTCATTCTCGTCCAGAGCGGTTCCGGTTTCCTTGTAATTGGCCCATTTTTCCTTTGTTACGGTATTTACGGCCAAGCTGTTCCTGAGATCAGCAGTTGCTGCTTCAAAATTGCCCATCGCAAGAAAGCAATTGCCTCTGCCCAGATACGCCTCCTGAAAAACAGGATCAAGGAGGAGGGTGGCATTATAATGCTCAATGGCTTTTTCGAAGTTGTAGCTGTCTTCATAGATCACTGCCAGGTTAAAATGTACCGTGGCATCTTTCGGTTTTGCCTTCATCACTTCTTCAAAGCAGTCTATGGACTCCTGATAACGTTCCAGATCGGCATATAAATTTGCAGAATTGAAGCAGGCGTCAGTTAATTTTTTATCAAGTTCATAGGCAGTTTCATAGGATTCCAGCGCATCTTCGAGCCGGAGCAATTGTTCCAGATCAACACCGCGGTTAAACCAGGCGGTAGCACAATCAGGCTTTTTTTCAAGATACTTATCATAAAAACAGACGGCGACCTCATAATTCTTTTGCAGGTCATAGCAATAGGCAATATGGAAAAGAGTATCGATTGCAGATGGTGTTTTTTCGAAATAGTAGCCATAGTATTCAATGGCGGAACTGTACTGAAATCTATTCTGGTAACGCTTTGCAATTTCATAGAACAGGTGGTTATCAGCGGGATTCGAGTTAATAACTTTGCGAAATGTAGTATGAGCATCCTGCAATTTGTCGTTTTCGAGATACAGAGAAGCTAATTCGAGCAGATAACTAGTTTCAAGTGGGTCATACTTGATGGCTTTTTTGATGGAGGAAATAGCATCGGGATAGTTGCCCAAACTGGACAAGCAGCGACTTCTTTTAAGCCAGAGGTCACTTTCAGCAGGCAGAACTTTTAGTATACTCCCAATAAACTTGAGAGCTGACTTGAATTTCCGCGTAGAGATGCATTGATCAATGACATCTTCTAAATATGTTCTATTGTCCAAAAGCTGACCTGTACGGATCAATTCCACGGACAAAGCAATATTAGAACGCAATAATTTGCTATTCAGGGGATTGCTGCCCTTACCATAGAAATTTGTATCTATGCCCATACACCGAATTTTTATTTATTTTTTTGCCAAGACAGAGTTAAAATAAAAAAGGAAATATCAATAACAAAGGAAAAGTTAACGTTTAAGAAAAATATATTTGTAAGATCCGGCCAATCAAAAAAAGCTGAAAAACTTCCAAAAGACTTTCCAAAAGACTATCTTTGCAGTCAGGTGAGGTCTGAAATATTTATAAGTGATACCGGCACCCGTTATTTTACGCGAAATAACCGGTAGCCCTTACCGGTCGAAAGTGATTAAGAAAGCGGTAACAGTATTTGTTTCAGGCTACACCGAAAACATGACGTTTCCCGATTACCACGGGGACCCGATTCATTCATACCAGTAAAGCAGCATATGAAAGACGTTTTAATATATTTCTATCAGACGGTTCTTGATTTTGACCTCATTTTGCGGTTTGCCTTTTCGGCGGGATTGCTTTATGGGAGTGTTACTGTGGCGCTATTCCTATCGAGTCTGCCCATAAGGATGGTAAGAAAGTGTCCCCAAGCTCAAACACTTGAACGGTTTTTCTTTATTGGATTCCTGGCGGTGTTCATGCTGTTGCATCTTCTTCCTGCCGGGGAGGTGACGCAATCACTTCTTATTGCTCTATTTTTTATAGTATGCTTTACTCTGTTCATATATCACGAACAACAAAGACAGTGTAAGGTGATCAAAGAAGGGTTCAATTCGTTTGCCGTATCTGAAAAAAAGCTGGACAACCTGTTGAGAAACTCCTTCGTTCGCAGGAATTTTCTTTCACTCATATCAAAATACCATTATCGTTTTTGGCTGATGTTGCTTATCTACGAAGTGGTGTCTGAAAACATTCCCGGTATTGGTGGGGCCATCAGACTGGCGTTGCGGGAATGGAACACATTGCACACGGCATTTGTGTTTCTCTTCATAATCCTGATTTTGGTTTTGTTCGATGCGGTACTACATCTTTCAGAATCATCAATTACCCCGTGGAGAGAAAACCATGAAAACCAATAAGCTGTCCCTGGCGTTCGAAGAAGTATCATATGCTCCACGTATTGCAGAGCATTATGAAAAATATTCCTTGCTCAGATTGAGTGGAGTGATTGAAGCGGACTCTGAAGCAGGGCTGACAATGATCCGTTGCTCAGTAACCTCAGCTGCTGATGACTTGTGCAAGCTTGCGACCGGTGCAGTTGCAGCGAAAGCAGGATCGATGAAGATTTCTTTAAATGGCAATCAACTTCACCATGGCGGTGTCTATATCCCGGCAGAGCCTGCATCGGTGCCCTGGCTTTCGGTTGAAGAAAATATCAAACTGGGAATTAAAGTTTCAGGACGGCAATCGGACAGTGCAGATATTAAACGTGCTATGGAACTTACCGGCCTCGAGGGTTACGAGAAGCACATCCCAAACAATAAAAGCTATGGATTTCGTCTCAGGATTGTATTGGCACGAGCGCTGGCTCTTAATCCTTCATTCATTGCTGTTGGCAACATTTTACCGCAGATGGAGGATGTTTTATGCGCTGAAATTCTGGATGTGCTGCAAAAGATAGTTTCCGGGGCAGGCATTCCGGTTCTTTTGGCTGCTCACCCGTTAGCAAAAGTTGGTGTGCTTCATACGGAATTCTTATTGGCTGAGGATGAGACAACCGGTGTGACTGTACTTAAAACAAGTACTGTATAGATTTTTTTTCGTTTTCAAATATTGGGTCATAATTTTATAAACGTGTCGGCCCAACGGTCCTCCGGGTCATCTTTCTATACACACATTGACCTGATAGGCCTCTTTGATTGCCTGCGTGTTGTTGTATCATAGATAAGTTGCCCGCGCCAGGATCATGTTCATTCATTCCACGATATTTTCCTGAATATTTCGCTTCTGTGAAACAAAATATTATATTACCGCGACTTTTGTGCGAATGCAGATAACAAGATAAAGAAGGATATATTGCTATGTCTAAGAGGATTTCCAAATTGCAAGAATACCGTCAGGCCGCCAGGGCCGGAGGCGGAGAAGAACGGATACGTCAGCAGCACGAAAAAGGGAAGCTTACCGCCCGCGAAAGAATAGATCTTCTTGTTGATGAAAACTCCTTTGAAGAAATTGACAGCTATGTGCAACACCGAAGCATGGATTTTGGTCTTGATAAGCAATCTTTTCTTGGTGATGGTGTTGTTACCGGATTTGCCAAAATAAACGCCAAAAGAGTCGCTCTCTTCAGTCAGGATTTTACTGTACTGGGTGGCTCGCTTTCGGAGACCAATGCCGCAAAGATCTGCAAGATCATGGAGGCAGCCATGAAGCTGGGAATTCCCGTGATAGGTTTGAACGATTCAGGCGGAGCCAGGATTCAGGAGGGTGTTCTAAGTTTAGGCGGCTATGCGGATATTTTTTTGCTGAACACGCTAGCATCAGGTGTGATCCCGCAATTCTCCGTAATTTTAGGGCCGTGCGCCGGCGGCGCGGTTTATTCACCTGCTATCACTGATTTTATTTTTATGGTAAAGCAAACAAGCTACATGTTTGTTACAGGGCCGGGTGTAGTGAAAACCGTTACCCATGAAGATGTTTCATTTGAAGAGCTTGGCGGTGCGGAAACGCATGCCTCAAAAAGCGGGGTTGCACATGTGATTGGGGAGAGCGAAGTGGACACACTGCTTACACTAAGAAAATTGCTCACCTACATTCCCCAGAATTACCGTGATAAGGTTGCTGATCATCCGTTTGATTTTGGCGCGTTGCAGCCGGATGAAAGTCTGAACACCATAATCCCGGACACGGCGAACAAACCCTATGACATGAAAGATGTAATTCTCAAATTGGCCGATGACGGCGAGTTTTTGGAGATCCATGAGAATTATGCAACGAATATTATTGTTGGCTTCTGCAGAGTTGGCGGAATGTCGGTAGGGGTAGTCGCCAATCAGCCAGCTGCGTTGGCAGGTGTGTTGGATATAAATGCCTCGGTTAAGGCGGCAAGGTTTGTGCGGTTTTGTGACGCGTTCAATGTACCATTGCTTGTATTGGAAGACGTGCCGGGATTTTTGCCGGGAACCGAACAGGAATGGGGTGGTATAATCAGGCATGGTGCAAAACTGCTTTATGCCTTCTGCGAAGCTACCGTGCCCAAAGTTACCGTTATCACACGTAAGGCCTATGGTGGAGCTTATGACGTTATGAACTCCAAGCATATCCGAGGCGATTTCAATTTTGCATGGCCCACGGCAGAGATTGCTGTGATGGGTCCCAAGGGAGCAGTGGAGATTATCTTTAAGAAGGAAATAGCCGCGTCAGAAAACCCTGAAGAGGAGCTGGTGAAAAAGGTGGATGACTATATAGAGAAATTTGCGAATCCCTATGTTGCCGCTGAATTTGGATTTATTGATGATGTAATACTCCCGTCGGAAACAAAGATCAGAGTAATAAAAGCATTCCAGTTGTTGAAAACGAAAGTGGATACGAATCCGAAGAAGAAGCACGGGAATATACCGTTGTAAATGGTGATCCTGACGAAATAATATGAGCAGTTGTTTTTGTACGCTGATATGGAAATGCCCTGAAGCGACCTGACAGCAACAGCCGAGGACTGATGCATGTGGTTTTCATTTTTATCCCCTGCAGGGGATAGCAACGGTATCAACTTATTGGAATCTGGTAAATATAACTCACCCCCGTCCCCTCTCTTGAAAAGAGAGGGGAGTAGAACATCCGCATTATTGGCGGCTGAAAGCGTTGCAAAATTGTTTCTGTGAGTGAAGCATTCATATTGAAAAGCGGCGAAGAAGTTGTTCTGGTGATGTAACTCACCCCCATCCTCTCTCTTGAAAAGAGAGGGGAGTAGAACATCCGCATTATTGGCGACTGAAAGCGTTGCAAAATTGTTTCTGTGAGTGAAGCATTCATATTGAAAAGCGGCGAAGAAGTTGTTATGTTGATGTAACTCACCCCCGTCCCCTCTCTTGAAAAGAGAGGGGAGTAGAACATCCGCATTATTGGCGGCTGAAAGCGTTGCAAAATTGTTTCTGTGAGTAAAGCATTCATATTGAAAAGCGGCGAAGAAGTTGTTATGTTGATGTAACTCACCCCCGTCCCCTCTCTTGAAAAGAGAGGGGAGTAGAACATCCGCATTATTGGCGGCTGAAAGCGTTGCAAAATTGTTTCTGTGAGTAAAGCATTCATATTGAAAAGCGGCGAAGAAGTTGTTATGTTGACAGCGTAGCATGCGGGGCGGAGGATTTGGATAAGCGGGGTTCTGGTGATGTAACTCACCCCCATCCTCTCTCTTGAAAAGAGAGGGGAGTAGAACATCCGCATTATTGGCGGCTGAAAGTACTGCATGTGTGGTCGTCAGGTGAGGTATTCTAAGGGGAAAGTGGCAAAAAATTTGTTAATTTGACTCCATTGCTTGAAAAGCGAGGGGGTAGAAAATCCTTATTATTGGCGGCTGAAAGCGTTGCAGCCGCGATATTTGGAAATGAGAGTTACTGATGGAATCATGCCAGCTTTTATTAAGTTGACGCGTATGCGCCCCGCTCGGGGCGGGATTTCAGCCTGTCTGCTGAGAGCAGGAGGCACTCAACCTTCGCGGGAATGAGATTCGTTGATTGCGCGCGTTAAGTTGACACCATTGCGGGGGACAGAGAACAGAAGTCCGTGGTATGCGTCTATATGTTAACGCCAAAGCACAATTGTTGGATGAATCCTTTCTTGGCTATACAGACAAATATTTAACCTCTGAAATTTTCTGCTCCCTTCAATTCTGACAGAATCCAAAATGATCGTAAATTTGTATAATGAAGTATAAAAGTATTTGAAATAAACATGTTCCCGTTCTTATTCCTCATTCTGGAATTATTCTCATTATGAAAACGTTTGTTTTACCCGATGCATTCCGCACGCTGCGGTACAGGAATTACCGCCTGTATTTCAGCGGGCAAAGTGTTTCGTTAATCGGTACCTGGATCCAGTTAATTGCCCTCAACTGGCTGGTATATGAACTGACGCATTCTGCACTTCTGCTTGGTGTGGTAGGCTTTGTTACGCGCATTCCTTCCTTCTTCCTTTCACCGTTTGCCGGTGTAGTCATAGACCGCATGAACAAGTTTAAACTGCTCCTGTGGACTCAGATTTTATCCATGATCCAGGCCATCATACTTGCGGTATTGGTATTAACAGGCGCGGTGCAGGTTTGGCATATTCTGGTGCTTGGTGGATTGCTGGGGATCATAAATTCGTTCGATGCACCCGTGCGGCAATCGTTTATTGTTGAAATGATTGGTAAGAAAGAGGACCTGAGCAACGCTATCGCGCTAAATTCCATTCTGGTGAACATTGCACGGTTGCTGGGTCCAACCATCGCCGGTATATTGGTGGCTCTGGTAGGGGAGGGGTGGTGCTTCTCCATTAATGCTGCAAGTTATATCGCTATTGTGGCCAGTCTGCTAATGATGGATGTTACGGAGCACACAATTGCAAGTGAGAAATCGAGACCGCTGGCTGAACTGCGCGAAGGCTTCAGCTATGTGAAAAATTTCACGCCTATCCGAAATCTGTTGCTGCTGCTCGCGCTTGTCAGTTTAATGGGGATGCCGTTCCAGGTGCTGATGCCGGTTTTTGCAAAGGATATCTTCAGAGGTGGATCGCATACGCTTGGATTTCTGATGAGTGCAGTAGGGATTGGGGCGCTTAGCGGAGGTTTTTATCTTGCTACCATGAAAACAGTGCTGGGCTACGGGAAAAAGATCATCTTTGCCACCATGATTTTCGGATGCTCCCTTGCGGTTTTTTCGCATGTGACGTATCTCCCGCTTGCCCTGGTGTGTCTGCTCTTCACCGGGCTCGGCATGATGATGCAAATGACCGGAATAAATACGGTTATTCAAACTTTGGTTGACGATGACAAGCGCGGCCGTACAATGAGTTTTCACGCGATGGCATTTTTTGGGATGGTGCCGTTTGGGAATTTACTATCCGGAGTTCTGGCGGACAGTATTGGAGTGCAGAATACGCTTCTTGCAGGGGGACTTTGTTGTATGCTTGCCGCGACTTTTGCCGCGTATAGCTTGCCCAAGATGCGTGAACTGACCCGACCTATTTATGTCAGGAAACATATTCTTCCTCATGAAGAGGTTTAAAATGGAATTTCGTTCCCTTATGCCACTGACATTATTGTTTTAGCAGACATTCTATTTTTGCAAAGAATTCTTTATTTTTATTATTCAAACAGGGAATCTGTTTAAAACGGACGAATATCGGAGGCAATTGGTATATGATAAAAATGAAATTTCTGATCTTATTGATCGCAGCACTCTTTTCAAATGCATTTCCACAGTGGCAGCAAACAAATGGGCCGTATGGGTGTGGAGCCATATCCTGCATGGCAGTAAGCGGTACCAATATTTTTGCAGGGACTGATTATGGAGTCTTTTTGTCAACAGACAACGGAACCAGTTGGAACGTCGTAAATGCCGGCTTGGCAAATAGATATGTTACAGCGCTTGCAGTTAATGGGACAAACGTATTTGCAGGAACTCGTGGTGGAGGTATTTATTTATCGACCGACAACGGCTCCAGTTGGGCGCCTGCCAGTAAAGGGTTATATCTGGATGCTGGTACCACGATCTCAGCCCTAACTGTCAGTGGTACAACTATCATTGCAGCATGTTGGGATATTGGTGGTGTATATCTCTCTACAAACAATGGACTAAAGTGGAATGCTGTTACAAATACTTTTCCGTATAATGCCATTCTTTATTCTTTTGCTGTAAACGGAAAAAATATTTTTGCTGCGAGCGACTATGGATTATATCTGTCAACAAATACCGGGGTAAGTTGGTCTAATATTAGTGGGGGTCAGAAGATTGCATGTCGATCTGTAGCCGTAAATGGTGCATATATTATTATCATGGGAGATAGCGCAGGGGTTTTTCGCTCAAGCAATAACGGCGCATCCTGGACCAGTGCTAATTCCGGTTTACCTGAAGGCAGTTACATTTCTACGTTTGCTGTATGCGATAGCATTGTCTATTCGGGGATCTGGGGTAAGGGTCTTTTCCGATCGACAGACAATGGTGAAAACTGGAACTCAATTAGTGTTGAGTTAACCTGCCCATTTATTTCTTCACTTGAAGTAAACAATAAATATATAATGGTAGGGACTGAGGATGGTGTCTTTTGCTCAACAAACAATGGTACCGAGTGGATTTCTACTAATTCAGGTTTCTCCGCAAATTCCGATGTTTCTGTTATCACCGAAATTGATTCAACTATATTTGCCGGAACAAATGGTGGCGTGTATAAATCGACAGATGATGGAGCAAACTGGGTGCCAGCTAATAATGGTTTCCGGCCTTATATGGAAGTTTTTGATATTATTAAGAGTAGAACAAATCTATTCGCGGGTACGAGTGCCGGCGTATATTTATCTGCAACCAATAATGTTAAGTGGGCCCCGGTTAATTCAGATCTGACCGACAAGTTTGTTTATAGTATTTTCGTAAACGATAGTAGCCTTTTTGCAAGTACATTTGGCGGTTTTTTCCAGTGCACTAAAAGTGGCGGCAACTGGAATGCTGTTAAAAGTGGATTCCCAGCAGATGTAATTGTGAATGACTTCATTTCATTGGGCACCACTATTTTTGCCGGGACTTCCGGCAAAGGTATCCTCATATCTACGGACAATGGGGTTGGTTGGGTGGCAGCCAATAATGGTTTTCCGGAAAGAGATGCTGTTGAACAATTCGCGGTATGCGGTACAAGCATTTTTGCAGCAAGTCAACAAAGTGTTTATGTGTCAACAAACGGTGGAATAAGTTGGAGTGCAATATCCTCTGCTCTGAAAAATAAAATGATTTCGTCTATTGCAAGCAAAGATGGGAATATTTTTGCAGGAACGAATTACGGGGTGTTCTTGTCAACAAACAACGGTGCAAGCTGGGCAAATGATAATGAGGGGCTAGCTGGTTTGAATGTTTCAACTTTGCTAATAAGAAGTGGAAAAATATTTGCAGGTATTAAAAAAGGCGGTGTCTGGGTACGCCCGCTCTCTGAGCTGATAACCACGGTTGACCATAAAACCAATAAATTGCCACCAAACTTTTCGATGGAACAGAACTTTCCAAACCCATTTAATCCTTCAACTAAAATTGAATATACGATGCCAACGGCCTCAAAAACCAGAATGAATATATATTCTGTAACCGGCGAATTGGTATCAACTTTGGTAGATGGATTCCAGTCGGCAGGTGCTCATACCGCCACATTTAATGGCGAAGGACTACCAAGCGGGTTGTACATTTGCCGCATTAGTGCGGGAGGATTTGTGCAGAGCAGGAAGATGCTTCTTCTAAAATAATCTGGACTATTCCTGCTGTGGGATTCCGGCATGCAAGCAGGATGCACTAAAACGCAAAGGTATTTTGGAAGCACAAGATTTATGGGGCTTGGATGATGGCTGTGAAACAGGGATACATGTTCTCGATTAGGGACTATAATTCCCCGTGCATGCAAAATGCAACAGTTTTTGTATTTTAAGTTTAACGATTTATGAAGGGTTTTTAGTAGAATGCTTATCAACTTACATTTCAAATTCGCATTATTCTTAGTCATAGGGCTTTTTTCAGCCGTATTTCCACAGTGGCAACAAATCAGTGGTTCAGGAGGTGCTGACATCAGATGTTTAGCGATCAGCGATACAAATATTTTTGCGGGGACAAATGATAATGGCATCTTCCTGTCAACAAATAATGGTTTAAATTGGACCGCTGTTAATACAGGTCTGCCTAATAACCCTATTTTTGCTCTCGCAGTTTGTGGGACTAATATTATTGCTGCCGGTGCCAGCGGTGTCTTCTTGTCCACAAATAACGGCACAAGTTGGACTGCCAAAAATTCAGGCTTGACAAGTACTCCGGTAAACGCTCTTGTTGTAAATGGCGCAAATATCTTTGCAGGGACCCAAGACGGTGGTATCTTCCGATCTACAAACAACGGTACAAAATGGACTGCTGTTAATACGGGCATACCAACTAATTCTTCTGTTTATTCTCTTGCGGTGCACGACTCAAATATCTTTGCCGGGACTTATGGTGAAGGTACCTTCCTATCCACAAACAATGGTAAAAGTTGGACCACTGTTTGCAGAAGTTTAACAACCCCTTGCGTTTTTGCTCTTGCAACAAAGGATTCAACTGTCTTTGCCGGAACGATGGGGGATGGCATTTACCGATCCACTGATAATGGGAAGAGTTGGGTTGTAGCGAATGACGGTTTTCCAGGAAACCCCACGCATATACCAGCAAGTACTACTGTTCATGCTCTTACGGTTAGTGGTGAAAATATCTTTGCAGGCACTGTTGATGGTCTTTTTGTATCATCAAACAATGGTACAAACTGGGTTGCTGTTAAAGGCGATATTAACGCAAATGAAACTATTGATGCGCTTGCCGCAAAGGGTGCCAATATATTTGCTGGAACGTATGGCGGTGGCATTTGCCGATCTACCAATAATGGAACAAATTGGGCTCGAGTTAATGCCGGTTTATTTGCAATGTCAGCAATCAACAATCTCACTGTTATCGACTCAACTCTATTTGCGGGAACGGTTATCGGTGGGGTTGTGCTTTCCAATGACAGCAGTACAAGCTGGATTGATGCGAATACAGGTTTAACGAATTTTTGCATTCGAGCGCTTGCCTTTACAGGCAAAAATATCTATGCTGGAACTAATAGTGGTGTTTTTCTGTCTACAAATAATGGCACAAGATGGACTACGATTAATACAGGGTTAACTTGTACACCTGTTTATGCTATTACCTCTCTCGGCACAAAGATCTTTGCCGGCAAAGACAGTGGTGCATTCCTATCCACAAACAATGGGGCAAACTGGAGTGCAGTTAATACAGGTCTACCGTTAAATAGTCCTGTACTCGGATTAACTGTGCACAGCACAAATATTTTCGCAGGAACATTTAGCGAAGGCATCTTCCGCTCCACAAACAATGGGACAAGCTGGACTCCAGTAAATTCAGGTTTGCCATTGCCGTATCCTACAATTTTAGCTTTTGTTGTTAGCGGCACAAGCATCTTTGCCGGGACTTCGGGTGGCGTTTTTCTCTCAACAGATGATGGTTTAAATTGGTCTGCTGCGCATACAGGTTTGGGATATGCTGTACGGGCTTTTACTTTAAACGGTACAAATATATTTGCAGGGACCACTCACGGAATTTTCCTATCTTCTAACAATGGAACAAGCTGGAAGGGAGTAAATACAAATATAATGGCAAATACTGAGGTTCGTGCTCTTGCTGTAAGAGGCACAAATTTATTTGCCGGCACATATGGGGATGGTGTCTGGATGCGCCCGCTCTCTGAAATGATAAGCAGAGTAGAGGATAAAACCGATAAAATGCCATCGTACTTTTCTCTTGCGCAGAACTATCCAAACCCGTTCAACCCTTCCACCAGGATTGAATACACGCTGCCAGTGGCATCCAAAACAAGTGTGAAAGTGTATTCTGTTACCGGCGAGCTGGTTGCAACTGTGGTGGATGGATTCCAACCGGCGGGTACACATACGGCCGCATTTTCCGGGGAAGGACTGCCAAGCGGATTGTATATTTACCGCATCAATGCGGGTGAGTTTACGCAGAGCAGGAAGATGATTTTGCTCAAATAGGCTGAATCGTTCCCGCTCTTGGGATGCCGGTTACCTTCAAAATTGGTGCGATTCTTTTAATTGGAAAGGATTATCCGGACCAACTGCCGGGAAACGGCGGATTATAAATTCTTTCATGGTGAATTGACCTGAACGGAGAGACAGGTGTTAACTTAGCTTAATGGAAACAAGCAAAAACCGATGAAAGGGTTAAAAGAAAAGCGTATGGGGTTTAAAAAACAGCTGCATTAAAAGAATAAAATGGCCGCACCCCGCGGAGCGGGATCCCGTTGGGAGATAACGCGGATTTGAACTGATTTCCGCGTTAGAAATTCGAAAATTGACTTTTGAGACAACCAGTTAACCTGAAGTTAGCGCTTTTACATAGACTCCGGTGGAAACAGATAGGCAAAAGCATGTTAACGTATAACCCGATCTGCGGGTAGCTAAACCATAATGTCAATACCGGAAATGGCAAAACATTTGATCAGATGTAAATAAAACCCACCATTTGTCGCTAACCTACCAGCGGTGGGTGTCGCATAGTTCATTCCGCCTGGAATCCTGCTTTATATAACTTTGGTTATCGGCGCTATCCTTGAGATTGCCCCGCACACGCATAGGGGTCAACTTAAAAATTAATATTCAGGCGCTGTTTGCGGAATCCTAATCCGCTAACTATCGAAATAATACGGTGTTAAGCAAAACTATAATGTCATGCTGTATTAGAAAGACTTCGACAAAGGCGAATTGCATAATTTGGTCAACTATTGACGCTTCCCGGAGTTCGAAGCAGGTAGATTCCCGCTTTCGCGGGAATGACATCCGTTAATTGTATTCGTTAGGTTGACACCTATGTGTTTTCACGGGAATGACATTCGTCCACTGTGTTCGTTAAGCTGACGCCTATGCGCACACGGGATGAGGCATTTCGCTCCAGGCGGGATCGCAATGACTTTCCCTGAGTTATACGACTCCCTTCAGCGGGACGAGGTGCCTCAGCTTTCAGAAAGGGAGAGAAGAGAAAAGTCATTTTTTGTTCTGGCTTGTTCAAGTAAGGGTGACACGCATATGTCTTATGGTTGATGGCTAGACAACTGTCAACGCTATTGTGAAAGTGGTCTCGAAAGATTCATGTTTGGTGTATTCATTTTTATTCGAACGCTTATCGCATTTAAATGCATGTTTTTTGACAATTTACTCCATAAATGCAAGGCCGGCCAAATTACCATATTGTTAAAAAAAAATCTTGATATAAATCACATTTTAGAGTAACTTGCAGTTCAAATAAACTAGTGAGGTAGCATGAAAAGGGTTATCCTTGCTGTATTTGGTATTTCTTCGTTTGTAGTTTCCTTTTACGGATGCGGGACGAACAAAGAAATTTCAAAGACAGACGTCCCTAAAGATACGCTCCAGGTAACAAGCAAGTTCGAAATAGTTTCCGAACTTCTGGAGCAAGCTCGCCAATCGTACGTTATCGCTTTGCAAAAGCAAGAGGTGAATAGCGTCAACGAGACCATACAAAATTATGAAAATGCACTGCGCATTATCAATAATCTCAGTTATTACCCCGGAATTGAGCAGAATGAAGCCTATGTAGAGCTGTCGAGTTCTATTATAGATGATTACCGGAAGTTCATAGATGCTCTGCCTGAGATACCTTCTGATGTGTCGTTCGCGGCACTGGAGGAATGGATGGGCAAATCCATCAGTGAACTGGATGTAAAAACCGAGAGCACAAAACCTCTTGTGAAACGCGAAATCGTTTCCGCCGAGATACCCCTTGAAGTTAATGAAGTTGTTGACAAATGGGTGGAGTATTTTACCGGTCGCGGCCGTAAATTCATGGCTTCCTGGATAGCCCGTTCAGGCCGCTATTTCCCGATGATGAAACAGACCTTTAAACAGCACGGTGTTCCCGATCAGCTTGCATATCTAAGTATGATCGAAAGCGGAATGAATCCGGTTGCCCGTTCGTGGGCAGGTGCGGTTGGGCTTTGGCAGTTTATGCGTTCAACAGGAAAGATGTACGGTCTGGACTACGGATTTTACTATGATGAAAGACGTGATCCCTATAAAGCAACTGACGCTGCAGCCCGGCATTTAAAAGACCTGTACGCAAGTCTTGGTGACTGGTATCTGGTGCTGGCTTCTTATAATGCCGGTGAAGGCCGCATTCAGAAAGCAATGCGCCGTTCAGATGGGAAGAGTTTTTGGGAAATTGAGAAGTTCCTGCCTAAGGAAACCCGGAGTTACGTGCCACAATATATAGCAACCTGCCTGATTGCGATGAACCCGCAAAAATACGGGTTCGACCAGATTGCTTATGAAACACCATTGGATTTTGAGACAGTAAAAGTTAATGATGCAGTTGATCTTACTTTTCTGGCAAAATGCGCCGGTACAAGCAGTGAAGACCTTACACTGTTAAATCCTGAACTTACGCAGCATTGTACTCCCGCCAATTTTCAGGGTGGTTATACGCTGAGAATCCCGAAAGGGAAGTCCCAAATGTTTGCTGCCAACATTCAAAACATTCCTGAAAGCGCCAAGCGAAACTTTGCATTCCACAATGTGCGCAAAGGTGAATCAGTAAAGACCATTGCCGCCCGCTATGGAATCACTCCTGCCGATCTGGCCGATGCAAATGACATCACCACCAAAACAAGATTAAAACGCGGCATCAGACTTCGTATCCCGTTCAGATCAAATTATAAAGATATGGATGTTGCTGTAAATACAAATGAAGTTGCAGCTGCCGAAGTGACTTCGGAAACTGTTGTCAAGAGTGCTCAGGATGGCAACTATGTGTCTCCCTATTTAACTCTTAACCGGGATGCTGATGACACAGACAGCACGGAAATAGCTGTTAATGTAGCCGACAATGAACCCCTGATTGCAGATGCAGATGCACCAAAGGATGAAACCCCAGCGGCAACAGAAGAAGTTCCCGCAGGGAAAGTTACTCCTGCCGGAAAATCTCTGGTCACCTATAACGTGAAGCAGGGCGAAAGCATTCTTGGAATAGCTGACCTTTTTAATGTTCGCGTAAGTGATTTAAGAAACTGGAACAACATTCCGTATACGCGCAGCCTGAAAGTGGGACAATCCTTAAGTATTTTTGTTCCCGAAGAGAAAAAAGATTTCTACGCAAATTACGACAAGCTTTCTTCCTCAGAAAAGAAATCATCTACGGTATCAGAAACAGCTGTTAAGAAAACCTGGTTCAGCCACAAAGTGCATAAAGGCGAAAGCCTCACAGCTATTGCGGTGCATTATAATGTAACTGTTACTGATCTGATGGCTTGGAATCATTTAAAAAACCGGAAAGTGGCCAAGAATCAGAAACTGCGTATTTATACCGAAAGAAATCTGGATGTCGCTTCGGTTAAAAATACACGCGAGAGTCAGGATAAAAAAGTTTATAAGTATAAGATTAAACGTGGCGAAACAATCGGACAGATTGCATCGAAGTTTGGCGTGAACGCAAGCGAAATTCGTAAATGGAACAATCTTGCGTCCAATAAGGTAGCTTCAGGTCGGGTACTAAAGATTTATTCACCTGCAAGTGCTTCATCTTACGGAGATAATGCGACCAAGACTTCACGAACACTTAATATGTATTCAGTGAAAAAGGGTGAAACTATAGGTCAGATAGCAGATAAATATCACGTTTCGACTACGGATATTAAAAAATGGAATAAGATAAAGAACAATAAGGTATTGGCGGGTCAGAAGCTTCGTTTGTATTCCGATTATGCGGCCAAAGAGCGTACGGAAAAAGTCGGGAAAAAGAAATCAGCCAAAGCTGAAGTAACCAGCACCAAGTCGACCAAAAGTGAAGTGACCAAAGGGAAATTAACCAAAGCTGAAATGAAAAAAGGTGAAGCGCAAAAAGCTGCTTTCAGCAAAAAATCCGCTTCACTTCATACGGTAAAAAAAGGCGAGTCCCTTTTTACCATAGCAAAAAAATATGACACTACACCTCAAGCCCTTGCAAAGAAAAACAGCCTGGAAGGGAATAAAATAAAACCTGGTCAGAAGATTATTGTCGAGTAGGTTTGTTTTTTTCGGGGAAAAGTGTTAATGTTGTAGAAAATTTGACATAGAGCAATCAACCGTTAGGGGTGTTGCGAGATTCGTGACTGAAATCATACCCTTAACCACCTGATCCGGATAATACCGGCGTAGGGAAACGGTGTGTGATTTTAATGAATATATTTCGATTAAAAGAGCCGTTTCCCGGCTCTTTTTTTTTACCAATTAGTATGAGTTGACTATGCTAAGAAATATATTTTATGTGTTCCTGCTTTCCTTTTCAGCATTTGCGCAGTCTGCGTTGATCCGTGGAAAAGCACTGGATGCCGCAACAAATGAACCTTTGGCAAATGCCTCTGTTCTTTTAAAACCCTCGCTTTCAGGTTTTTTAACCGATAAAGAGGGCAACTTTGAATTACAAGCCAAACCAACCGACGTAACGATTCAGGTCTCATTCATTGGCTATGAAACTGCCAGCATTTCGCTCTCTTCAGTTAAGGAGCAGGTGTATGTTACTGTTAAAATGAGGAAAATATACCTGCCATCCCAGTCCATTCTTGTCTCGGCCAGCATGATGGAATCAGACGCAAAGAAGTCCAATTATACGAGGATTGATGCTGCAACGTTGCAGAAAAGCAGGGCCAATGAGGATGTGCCGGAAATGCTGAGTTCACTTCCCTCAACCCAGTGGTATTCCGAGGGAGGTGCAGGGAACGGGTACAATTACCTTAGTATTCGGGGGTTCGATCAGCGGAGAATTGCTGTTATGGTTAACGGTATTCCACAGAATGATCCTGAAGATCATAATGTATACTGGATTGACTTCAGCGATGTATTGGGAAGCACTGAGGTGATTAAAATACAGCGGGGTACCGGCGGTGCGGTGTTCGGTTATCCTGCAATTGGCGGAGCGATAAACATTGTAACATCATCAATCACCGCAACTCCTGAATTTAATCTGGCGGCACAACAGGGCTCTTTTGGATTACGTAAGTATGCCGCATCCTACAGCACCGGGCTTATTGATAAAAAATATGCGGTACAGGCAAAGTTTTCGCAAACCACCGCAGATGGATACCGCGATCTTTCATCAACCACTGTCAATTCATACTATCTGTCACTTGTTCGCATGGATGAAAACCTCATTTCGCAGGTAAATTTCTATGGCGGTCCATTTGAGGATAGGCTGGTTTATACGGGCCTCCCAAAGTTCGCTGTGTTTGACAAGGATTTACGCAAGAAAAACTATTCATATTGGGAAGCCGATGCCAAATCTTTCAGCTATGTGACCGAGCGTCGTGCTGAAGAATGCGAGCAGTACACACAGCCTCATTTTGAACTGCTTAACGACCTAAAGCTTTCGGATAAGGTCACTCTTAACTCAGCCCTGTTTATGGTGATAGGTTCGGGGTATTACGATTATGATGGTTCCTGGGCACCTTATTCATATTATCGCTTTACTCCGGCTAATGGATTTGCATCAGCCACAAACCCGGATTCGCTTATAGCAAACGCGATAATTCGGGCTGAGGTGGATAACAGACAGTGGGGCTGGCTGCCACGAATAAAGATCAAGCTGGATGACCAGGAATTTAATGCCGGTTTAGAGATCCGCTTTCACCGATCGAATCACTGGGGGGCACTTAACAGTGGTAACGGGGCACCCCAGGAGGCAGTTCCAGATTTTCATTACTATGATTACCATGCAGGTAAGGACATGCTTGGGGCATTTGTGAACGATACGTATTCTCTCAGTGACGACATTAAGCTATTGGGTGAATTACAGGTAAGCTACACCAAATATCTGTTCCAGAACGAAAAATTCATAGGGACTGAATTTACTGTTCCAAATGTCTTTTTGAATCCCAAGGTTGGACTCAACTATACGCTTTCACCATCATCATCATTGTTTTTTACGGCTGCAATTGTGGGCCGGGAGCCGCGCTTGTCAAATTATTATGACGCGGCTGAGGCCAGCGACAAAGCAAAACCGCAATTTGAACAGCGGGCTGACGGCAGTTATGATTTTTCGAATCCACTGGTAAAACCGGAAAGAATGTTCGATTTTGAGCTGGGGTATACCTTCTCAACAGAAAAGCTTAACGCGAGCCTCAATGTATACGTAATGTCATTTAGAAATGAAATAGTGAAGAATGGCGGTGTTAATCGTTTTGGTGAAGCAACAACCGGTAATATCGATCGCACCCGCCATGCGGGAGTGGAGCTTTCCCTTCGTCACCAAATGGGTTCATTTGCAGACGTAATAGCCAATGCTGCCTTTTCCAGAAGCACCATACAGTCAGGGGCCTATTATTCAACCGATGACAATAAATTCACCTATAAGGTTGATTTGGCAGGGAACCGGATAACGGATTCGCCCGATTTTATTGGCAATTTTGGTGTTGCATTACATGCGGAGGGAGCGTATTTGGAGCTGACCTGTAAATATGTAAGCAGTTTCTATTCCGATAATTTTGATTCAAAAATTAAAGATGTTTATGCTTTGGGGCTGGTTTCTTATGAGGATAATAAGAATGATGCGTATTTTACTGCCAAGCTTTTGGCCAGTTATTCCTTTTCATTTAAAGGCTTTTCCGGCGAAACAAAAGTGTATGCTCAGGTAAATAACCTGTTTGACCGGTATTATTCTGCCTATGCAGTCGGCAAGGAATTTTTCCCTGCCGCGGAACGTAGTTTTGTTTTAGGATTAACAACGGCTCTTTAACCGAAGTCATACATGAAAAAAATAATCATCCTTGCCGGGGGCACTTGCCCAAAACGACGGGTGTTCAGGTTTTTCCGAGAAAAGCTTGGCTATTCGGTTTTAGTCTGTGCGGATGGCGGACTGCGCCATGCGAAAAAGCTGCAAGTGATCCCGGAATATATAGTGGGCGACTTCGACTCAAGCACTGTTGAGTTGAGAGAACAATATAAGCGTAGTTCACAAATAGTTCATATCACCAGGCAGAGTGACACAGATATGGAGAAAGCCATCAAATTTGCAATGAAATTGAAAGCTACGCATCTTGTTCTAATGGGCGCCGATGGCGGGCGCCTTGATCACGCGATTGCCAATTTGGGCTATTTACTAAAGTATGGGCTCAAAGTTTCAATCGCGATGATTTCAAACAACTCGATACTACACCCCATACACGAGAAGATAGATATGGCATCTGTTCCCGGTGAAACAGTCTCAATTTACTCATTTTCCCAAGACTCGTTAGTTACGACCAGCGGACTGAAGTATAAGCTTCAAAGTGTAGTGCTGCCATTTGGGGAGAAGGAGAGCACCAGCAATGTGGCCATAAAGGATACCGTTCGGATCGATATCGGGAAGGGAAGAGGGATTGTTGTCCGTTCGATTGATTCTGCCTTGAAAATGCACCAGTTCTATGAACGTTGATCTGCTGATAGTCATCCTGTTTTTTGTGATTCTCATGATAGCAGGATTTCTTCCATCGCGCAGTTCGACGTCCGGTTCCGATGAGTTCCTGTTAGCCGGGCGGAAAGTTAGGCTATGGCCGTTCATTATGACCAATGTATCGAGCTGGTATGGTGGCATTCTCGGAGTGGGGGAATTCAGTTACCGATACGGTTTGGTTAACTGGTTCACCCAGGGGTTGCCCTATTATCTTTTTGCGATATTGTTTGCCGTATTTTTTATTGACCGCATTAAAAGTTCTTCGGCACAAACCATACCGGCAAGAATAGAGATACGTTACGGAAAAAAAATAGCGCTGATTTCGGCATTCTTTGTTTTCATTCTAACTTCGCCTGCCCCGTATCTGTTCATGTCTGCAGTGATCTTTACGCATCTGTTTCACGTCAGTATATTTATCTCCTCGATTATAATTTCTGTGGCAGTAGGTGCTTTTTTGGTGTGGGGTGGTTTCCGATCTGACGTCTATACGGACATATTTCAGTTTTTTATCATGTTCATTGGCTTCTTTGCAATACTGGCGGTTTTGGTGCCGCACTATGGTGGATTGCCGTTTCTTATTGAGAAGCTTCCTCCTTCGCATTTTTCGGTTACGGGAGGGAATTCAACGCTCTATATTTTGGTGTGGTGGCTGATCGCCCTTTGGACATTTGCCGATCCGGGGTTTTATCAACGGACACAATCAGCGGCAAGCAATTCAGTTGCCAAAAAAGGAATTCTCATTTCGGTGATTTTCTTTTTCATTTTTGATTTTCTGACAAACAGTGTGGGGCTATATTCGCGAGCCATTTTTCCAAACCTGGCGAGCCCATCTGAAGCATATCTGATGCTTGCAGACACCGCCCTGGTTACCGGATTAAGAGGTCTCTTTTACGCTGCCATGTTTGCCACTATTCTATCAACACTAAATTGTTTCCTGTTTATATCCGCCCAAACTTTTTCGGTGGACATCATGCACCGGCTTTCTCGTCCATCAGGGAAATTTAGTTTACGGTTGTATATAGCTGCCGGAATACTGTTATCCTCTGCCATATCCATTTTCATTGCAATGGAAATTCCTTCAGTGATCGATATATGGTATACAATTGGGTCTTTAGTGCTGCCGGGATTGTTTTTCCCGCTCATTGGGAGTTATTTTGAAAAGTTCTCACTGCCCAGACGTTATACAGCTATCCAAATGGTCTTGAGCAGTTTTGCGGGTCTGTTATGGTACTCTCTTAGAGCTTATGGTCTGCTTTCGCCGGTGCTTAATCAAATTGAGCCCATGCTCCTGGGACTTGGGGCAGGCATCCTCATGCAAATGGTGGTGAAGTTTAGAGGTTGATGTGGCAGGTGCCGGTAAACCAAAAAAAATACCCCTCACAATGTTCTAATTGCAAGGGGTAAAACTGAAGCAACTGTGTTTTCAGTTTTTCACAGCTTTCCGTCCTATGTAATAATAAGTGAATTTTTCTTCGTTCACTTTTTCTACCGCAAAGATATTGCGTCCGTCAAATTGATTAATTAATTTCAATTTTTACCGGCTTGACTTTCCAGATAAGCTCGGCGTACTGTTGTACTGAACGGTCGCTTGAGAATTTACCCATGCGAGCCACATTCAAAATGGACTTTTTGGTCCAGAGTTTTCTATCCTGATATTGATCTGATACAATCTGCTGAGTTGCAACATACGATTCATAGTCGGCGAACATCAGATAATAGTCAACGTTCATCAACGCATCAATAAACAACTGGAAGATACCAGGTTCAAAACGGCTGAAGTAATTGGAGGAGATCATATCGACGACCCGCTTAAGTTCAGGAATACGATAATAGTATTCTTTTGGATCATAGCCATTATTTTTCAGCGCCAACACTTCATCTGCAAGAAGTCCAAAGATGAATATATTATCGTCACCCACTTCTTCACGGATCTCAACATTAGCACCGTCCATAGTGCCAATAGTGAGAGCACCGTTCAATGCAAATTTCATGTTTCCTGTGCCGGATGCTTCGAATCCTGCCGTTGATATTTGTTCTGAGAGATCGGCAGCCGGGATAATTTTCTCCGCAAGTGTCACGGAATAGTTTTTAAGGAAAACGACCTTTAACTTATCTTTTACTTCCGGATCTTTGTTAATCACTTCACCGATGGAATTGATCAACTTGATGGTAAGTTTTGCCTGAAGATATGCCGGCGCTGCTTTGCCCGCGAAGATGAAAGTACGGGGAACCATTTCGAGGTTCGGGTTTTCCTTTAAGCGGTTGTAGAGAGTGATAATATGGAATACATTAAGCAATTGGCGTTTGTATTCGTGGAAGCGTTTAACCTGTACATCAAAGATAGAGTCCGGGTTAATGATAATATCCTGTTCCTTCTGAATGTACTTAATCAGTTCATTTTTGTTGGTCCATTTATAAGCGCGCCAGGATTCCAGAAACTGTTCGTCAGTGATGAACTTTTCTATTTTTTTTATTTTACTCAAATCTCTAATCCACACATCACCAATGGCTTCGGTGATGAGGTTTGCGACTGAAGGGTTGGCGCCCCGCAGCCACCTGCGCGGGGTGATTCCGTTGGTAACATTGAAGAACTTTTCGGGGAACAGCTTATAATAATGTGGGAAAATGTGATTTTTCAGAATTTCCGTATGCAGTGCAGCAACGCCGTTGATTGCATGCGAACCAATGATAGCAAGACTTGCCATCTTCACATGTTTGTCATCTCCCTCTTTGATAATTGACAGTTTCCTCATCATATCGTCATCGACGTCATATTTGAATTTTACCGCATCAAGGAACCGTTGATTGATCTCGTAAATGATTTGCAGGTGACGGGGGAGCAGTTCTTCAATGATGCTTACGCTCCACTCTTCCAAGGCTTCCGGGACAACAGTATGATTGGTATAAGCAAAAACCTTAACAGTAATATCCCATGCAACATCCCAGTCAAGGCCCTCAATATCCATTAAAATGCGCATCAATTCCGGAATACCGATAACCGGATGCGTATCATTCAATTGTATGGCAACCTTATCGGCAAACGCCTTAAAATCATTATGGTTGATCTTGTATTTGCGGATAATATCCTGCAAAGATGCAGACACAAAGAAGAATTGCTGTTTCAGGCGTAAAAATTTTCCACTTTTATAGGTGTCATTTGGATACAGCACTTTGGAAATGTTCTCGCTCATGTTTTTTTGTTCAACTGCGGCGAGATAGTTTCCGGAATTGAATTCGCGGAAACTGAATTCGGTGGTGGCTCTTGCTTGCCATAAGCGCAGATTATTTACCGTGTTGTTTTTGTATCCCGGAATCGGGACATCATAAGCTGTTGCCAGGATATCGTCTGTCTCTACCCACTTAAATTTTAACTTACCTTTCCCGACATTAGCAACTTCCACGCGGCCATAGAACTGAACCCTGTAATTCAAGTCCCGGCGGTGAATTTCCCAAGGGTTTCCATACGTAAGCCAATTATCCGGTTGTTCAACCTGATTGCCATTTTCAATTCCCTGCTTAAAAATTCCGTATTCATATCGGATACCATAACCAAATGCAGGAAGCTCAAGCGTTGCCATTGAATCGAGGTAGCAGGAAGCAAGTCTTCCGAGACCGCCATTCCCCAAGCCCATATCGTGTTCCAATTCTGCGAGATCTTCCAGGATAAAGCCATCCTGTTCAATGATCTTCTGGCATTCCTGATAATAATCCATATTGATAAGCGCATTGCCGAGCAGTCGACCCATGAGATATTCCAGGGAAAAGTAATAGAGCCTTTTCACATCCTGCACTTTGTGCACATGTTGGGTTCTCAGCCATTTGCGAATCAGTTTATCCCGGACAGACATGGACAGAGAATAATAAAAATCATCTGGTTTTGCCGTTGATTTATCTCTAACGAGAACAAACTCCAAATGCTCAGCGAATTGATTTGAAAGCGAGTAGCTTTCAATCGTTTCACGATCAGTGAAAAAAAGCGAAGACGATTTTTTAGACATAACCACACTCGTTTTATTGATAATAAAAGTATTTTTCCAGCGTTTTGAACTCTAACCCTTGCGCATCTCTTTCTGATACGAGAGGGCTGTCAATTTGCCAGTCGACATTAAGTGTCGGATCGCTGTAAAGAATTGTCCTTTCATGCTCTTTACTGTAATATTGTGTACATTTGTAATGGAAAATGGCTTCGTCAGACTGAACAGAAAAACCATGGGCGAATCCGGCCGGGAGGAACAGCTGTTTATGGTTTTCTCCGGAGAGAAGGACAGAAAAATATTTTCCATAAGTTGGTGAACCTACGCGTAAATCAACTGCAACATCAAGCACTTCACCGCTGATAACCTGGCACAACTTACCCTGAGCCATATTACCAATTTGAAAATGCAGTCCTCGCAGAATTCCTTTAGTGGACTTTGAAATATTATCTTGAACAAACTCTCCCGTTATACCGAGTGACTTATAACGTTCCAGTTGAAATGACTCAAGAAAAAATCCTCGTGCATCCGAAAAAACACTTGGCTGTACAAGCACCAAACCATCTATTCCTGTTTCTATTTTATTCAAAATTATCCTCGTATTTAATTTTCTTTAAATTCAGCAAGTACTTTTTCAAGATAGGTGCGATACATGCTATTAGGGATTTTGTCAAGCACCTTTTGATATTGTTCCACGGAGATGAAGTTTTTGTTGAGCGCGATCTCTTCGATACAGGCGATTTTGAGACCCTGTCGCTCTTCAACAACGCCAAAGAAATTTGAAGCCTGGAGGAGTGCTTCCGGGGTCCCGGTATCCAGCCATGCAACTCCACGGCCAATTTTTTTCACATTAAGCTGGCCTCGATTCATGTATTCGACGTTTACATCGGTTATTTCCAACTCTCCACGAAGAGATGGTTTCATGTTAGATGCTATCTCCACAACTTGATTGTCGTAAACATAAAGTCCTGGCACGGCATAATGTGATTTTGGGTGAGATGGCTTCTCTTCGATCGATATTGCCTTGCCCGCAGAATCAAATTGGACGATGCCATACCTTTCCGGATCAGTTACACGATAACCGAATATAGTGGCTCCTTCAGTCTGGTTCTGAGTGGCCTCGTAGAAAAAATCTAAGTGGCCATAAAAAATGTTATCCCCAAGTATCAGCGTAACCGAATCATTGCCAATGAACTCCTTGCCCAAAATGAAAGACTCAGCAATTCCGTTAGGTGCATCTTGCACGCAATAAGAAATATTAAGTCCAAGCTCATTTCCGTCATCAAACAATTTTTTATATAGCGGGATAGTATTTTCATTTGATATAATAAGGATATCTTTTATTCCCCCCAGCATGAGAACGGCCAATGGGTAATAAATAAGTGGTTTATCGTAAATAATTACTAACTGTTTGCTGTACACTTTAGTAATGGGATAGAGGCGGGAACCTGATCCGCCGGCAAGAATAATTCCTTTCATAGAACTGTTTACCTCTCTTTTATTAAACGTTACTGTTAGTTATCTGCTCTGGCTCACACAGGCCTGGAGTGTTCATCGGAAAAATGGTTTGTTCATTTATTTACCAATTTCCGAATTGTCTATTATGCAGCCGAGAAACTTCTTCTCGCATCACTTTCATCTTCAAAAATGGAAAATACTTCATCAAGATGCATCAACTTGAAAATGGGAAGCAAAGAAGGCTGCATGTTCAGTAATCGGACATCACCGCCGGCTAGCCGACTCTTTTTTAGGCCGGAGACTATTGCGCCAAGAAAAAAACTATCCATAAATTCAACCATTTTGAGATCCATGATAATTTTGGACGAATTTTGATTCTCGATGAGATCAAACAGGAAATCCTTAAACTCTCTGGCTATTTCTGCTGTTGCTCTTTGAGGAGCAAGGCGAATGAAAGTGACGGAATCTATTTCTTCCATACTGAAAATCATGATAACTTCCTTGTTTTGTTCGGAATAGCACTTTTCGTAAACCGACTGCTTTTAAACATATAAATTTACGCATAGATATCTATTTCTCAAAAACCCAGGGGTCGGATGTGCCATTAATTTCAACCCATTTTAGGATATTTTGGGGCAAAAAGAAAATTTTCTTAGGCTTTTGTTGCCTGTTGCATCTTTTGTAAATTTACCAGTTACAAAAACAAGATAAAGACAAAATGAGACTCAGCGATTTATTAAATGAAAAAACGATAATTCCAGAGCTGAAAAGCCGGGAAAAGGATTCCGTCATCAATGAATTGATAGATTTATTCAAAGATGATGGACGCGTGAACAATTTGGAGAAAGTGCGCACTAAAGTGTTGGAGCGGGAAAAAATCATGTCAACCGGTGTAGGGAAGAATTTTGCTGTGCCGCATGGTAAAACAGATGCTGTGAACGACATTATTTGCGCGTTTGGTAAATCGACAGAACCAATCGAATATCAGTCACTTGACCAGCAGCCAGTGCATCTTGTGTTTCTGCTGGTTGGGCAGGATAACTCAGTGAGCCTGCACATCAAGCTGTTAAGCCGGATATCCCGTATGATGACCAAGGATGAATTTCGTGAAAAGCTGATGAATGCAAAGACTGTCGCCGAGATCAGAGAAGCTTTCCTGAACGAAGAAAAAGACTATATTGATTTATAAACTGTTCCAAAGCTAAGATACATGCCGTTACGAAAACCGGGAGCAGACAACAAAGTTTCCAAGGCACGCGTTAAAAGCCTTGAGAAACTGAAACGTTCCACCCCTGCTGAAAAAAAGAACGAAATTGAGTATACTGTTAAAACCTACTTCAAATATGACGAGAGTCAAAGGAAGCAGTTTTATGTTATCAGTATTTTCACGGTGAAGGAGTTCGCCTCGCTGAACTATGAAATTTCAGTTGATGTAAGGAAACAGAAAAGCGTTATAGATATTAGTCTCCTGGGTCTAAACACACGCCAGACCTATTATCTTGAAGCCAGAAGTGCCTACTGCGACCTGCTGTTTGAGAACCTTTTTGGAAAGCACACCATTTCGCTGATTAAACAGGATGGGAGCATTAACCAGTATATTGTTGACTATAATATTTTCAAAAAAGAAATTACTCTGCTAGAAACTGTTTTACCGAAGAAAAAAAACAATCGTCAGTTTTCCACATTTACCGTTGTGCCTGAACTTTTCACTTTTACCGGAGATTAAAACCTTTGTATCCAGAACTCTTTAAAATAGGACCATTCACAGTATATAGCTTTGGGTTAATGCTGGGTTTGGCATTCATAGCCGGAAGTTATTTTTTGGCCAGGGAATTCAAGAGGGTGGGTATTCCTGATAACTACGCATCTGAAATTACCCTCATTGCTATTGTTCTTGGAGTTGTAGGGAGTAAGCTATTCGATCTTTTTGAGAATTGGGGTAAATTCCTGGATAATCCGGTTGGGATGATGTTTTCACCGGGCGGACTGACGTATTACGGTGGTTTTTTGCTGGCGATGGGCGGAGTTACTTTATATCTCAGGAAGAAAAAGCTGGGATTCTTTCAGGTTGGTGACCTGATCTCTCCTTCACTGGCAATAGCCTATGGAATTGGCAGAATTGGGTGTCACCTTGCCGGAGACGGGGATTATGGGGTTCCCACGTCGTTGCCTTGGGGCGTGAGTTACGCAAAAGGGATAGTTAAACCTACGGAGATGTTTTTTGGGTCAAAGTATGCACTTCAGTTCCCCAACGGAATTCTTCCCAATGATACACCGCTGCATCCAACTCCTATCTATGAGTTTTTGGCCGGCGTTGCGATATTCTCCATCCTTTGGAGCATGCGCAAGAATATAAAAATTACCGGACGGATATTCATGCTTTATTTGGTATTATCCGGTATCTCACGTTTCCTTGTTGAATTTGTACGCTTAAATCCTTCGTTCTTTCTTGGTCTTACAGAAGCTCAAACAATATCGCTGGTGTTGATAGCAGTCGGCATTATTGGTTGGTTTAAGCTTCCGGATATCCAAACCCTGTTGGTAAAGCAGGCAGGCGTTACAAAGAAGGGACACAAAAAAGCTTGATCATTTGCGGCAGGAAACCAGTGTTGGAAGCCCTTAAAGGAGGGCAGGCAATTTTAAAAATTTATATACAATCCCACACGTCGGGACGTATTGTTGACGACATTCTTCATTTTGCAAAGCAAAAGAGCATTCTTCTTTCTGAAGTTTCTTATGAGAAAATAACCTTTATCAGTAAATCCGATCAGCACCAAGGCGTTGCTGCTATGTTGGCGGAAGAATCGGTTGTACCGTTGGGTGAATTGCTCGGGAAAGCAGCATCGGTCAAGAATCCGTTGCTTGTAATATTGGATACGATTCAGGACCCGCACAACCTTGGTGCCATTATTCGTACTGCCGAGGCGGTGGGAGCACAGGGTGTCATTATAACCAAGCATAACACGGCTCCCTTGAATGAAACAGCCGTGAAAGCTTCCGCAGGGGCCTCAGCGCACATTCCTATCAGCGTGGTGCATAATCTTGCCCAGACACTTGATGAACTAAAGAAAAACGGGTTTTGGGTTGCGGGCAGTTCGTTGCAGGAATCGACAGATTACCGGGATGTTGACTATGTTCGTCCTTTGGCGGTTATTATTGGGAATGAGGAGAAGGGGATGCGTCCGTTAACTTCTAAATATTGCGATTATCTGGTTAAGATTCCCATGCACGGGAAGATTAATTCGCTTAACGCTTCAGTAGCTACCGGAGTATTGCTGTTTGAAATTGCCTCAATTCGGGAACGCAAACCGGCCGGGAAATAGTATTTCCTGCCCCGGCGCTATTCATTTGTATGCAAAAAGTTCGTATTTTAAAGGTTACTTACGTTTATATTTTTAGGAGTTAATTAGTTATATGGCAAGTACCACCGATTTCAGACCCGGCTTCGTTATGCGCTGGAACAATGATTTATGGACCGTTGTAGAATTTCAGCATGTTAATCCGGGGAACTGGCGCGCATTTGTCAGGGCTAAATTGAAAAACCTTAAATCCGGCAAAGTTGTTGAAAACCGATTCCGAGCCGGCGAATCTATCGATCAGGTTCGTGTTGAGAGAAAAGTATGTCAGTTCCTTTACCGCGAGGGAGCGGATTTTGTGGTGATGGACACAGAGACCTACGATCAGTTTAATGTGGCCCCTGAAGTTATTGGTGATCAGCAGAAATTCCTCAAAGAGAATATGAATATTGAAATTCTGTTTGACGGCAGCAAGATCATAGCAGTTGAAATACCGCTTTTTGTTAACCTGGAAGTGATAATGACCGAGCCCGGATTGAAGGGCGACACGGTGTCCAACACCTTGAAACCGGCCACAGTTGAAACCGGCGCAATTGTTATGGTTCCGATTTTCGTGAATCAGGGCGATATGCTTAAGGTTGACACGCGTAACGGCGCCTATGTTGAGCGCGTGAAATAAAAAAATTATAGCGTTAACATTTGGTTTATGCAGATTTGAGGGCGATCAGTTTGATCGCCTTTTTTGTCATGAGGGAATGTGGAGATAGCTTACCGGTATGAGAATGTCATTTCATCATTTCAAGTCATGCTTTTGAAAAATGCATATCTTGATTAACTTTCCCTAAATCCGAACTGCATAGATGCATTATCACGTACACAATACAATAGTTGAGATTTGATGATATTTACGAAACATTGATGGTGCGCGATACTCCAAAACGTAAATTCAAAAACTGCAACGAATGCTGTGTGTTTAATTCTTATAAGAATTTGCTTATATCATTCTTAAACAGTGAGAACAGTTCCGCGGCATTTTCAACCAAAGGTTCCATCTTCTCAGAATATAAATCCAGAGCATATGCGTGACTAAAAAAGTGCCGGAAGGCCAAATACTGACTGAGTGCCTTCCCGGCAATCTCCGTGATAATTTCCTCTTGAATGGAGAGTTCAATTAATTGTTTATGCCATGAGACGCCTTCTGGCAGAATCTTATTTTTGGCTATGAGAATTTGTTTAAGAATGTTTTCAATACCATTATAGAAATTATGCAGCAAAGCTGCAACGCCAGCAAGTTCAAGTTGTGATAAGAATGGCAAGTCTGCATGCGACGGTAACGTCTCGAATATTTTGTCGATGTTTTCCAGCTCCGCTAATATTCGATCTCTTAGATTATTCATAAAGGAGCACTCCCTCGGCCTTAATCATATCACAAAACAGGGACTTTTTGCTTAGGTCAATAACATCAACTGGTTTGGACAAAGCAAAGATCAACTCCCCATAGAATTTAAAAAATAAGGAATCATCCAGTCCCTCCACAGCTAAATCGATATCATGAGCCTCACGCTGAGAGACGGAACCGGAACCAAATAAATAAAGTTTGGTTAACCTATATTTTTTGGCAATTTCCTTTATCTTATTTTCATCGTCTTTGGAGATCATGCAAAAATTCTATCGTATGGTTTGTAATAAATATAAGGGAATTTAATCGAATCTGTATCTAAAATAGTTCCTGTGATGTTAATCCTTGGTGTCCAAATTAGCTTTTTTCATTGACTTCAGCTTGAGCAATAATGATTCGAATTTTTGGCCAAGGGGCTGCAGTTGCGGGAACTGAGTTCTTTTGATGATATCAATTGCCAGCATGCAGGTTTCGAAAGCATTGTGGTAATTGCTGGCCTTAACATCGGCTATAATCTGACCGAATAAGCTTTCAATATAAGGCGATATCTCCGCGGGATCTGCATCCCGGAATTTTTGCGTGGAAGGATAAGCTTTTATGATATATTGAAAATGTTTGCTTTCTTCTTCCAGCGCGTCAGCATCCAAGCCTGACTGGCGGAGAAAATTCTCAATACCCGATGGCAGAGGCTGTGCTTCCAGTACATTTGCCAGTATATCCGAAGTTTCATAGCCGGCATTAGTGAACATTTGCACGGCGGATTTGCGTGTGAAAAACCTGAGATGCGTGCTGTCCATAAGGCCATAGTCCTGATATTCCCAATTACCGGCAAGCAGCATACGGATAACCGAGGAATGGCGCACGTTGGGAAGGCTTGCTACAACAAAGCCGTCAGGAGCAAGTTTATACTTCATTTTGCCCAGCAGGGCAAAGGGGTCAACAAGATGCTCCAGGACATCAGCAAAAATGATTGCATCGAAATAATAGTCAGGAAGCAATTTCATTGCATTTTCCACAGACGAATTAATAACATTATCCAGCCGTTCTCTTGCCTTGACGGCAGCAGATGCAATAGGTTCAACGCCCCATACTTCAGCGGCGTTATCGGTCTTAAGATGCCATGCCATGCTACCGGAACCGCATCCCACATCAAGAATGCGCCTGGCGTTTGGGCCGACAATGCCCTGTATTTCAGGGCGGGGGTTTTCGTAGTATTCATCAAATTTGTCGGGCATAGCGATCTCTTCCGGTTGTATGGGGTAAAATCAGTTTTGTTTTTCTATTGTTCGTTTGAAAATCGCGTCAATATTTTTAAGCTCAGGTTTCTCCTTAAAAATTATCGCGAATTCCTGTTCAGAAATTTTGGACATAATCTTTTCGTGTTTCAACAATTCGGTCATCAGTGTACAGGTGGGATCATTCCACACTTTCATAGCTGAGGACTGAACAGCAGCATAGGCATCTTCCCGGGCGACACCTTTTTTTGTGAGCATCAGCAATACTTTTTGAGAGTATATGAGCCCCCGGGTGAGGTTCAGGTTCTCCAGCATTTTTTCAGGGAAAATATTAAGATTTTCGATGAGTTTAATTGCAAGATGCAGCATATAATCCATTGTCGCATAACCATCCGGTACTATCATCCGTTCAACGGAGGAGTGTGAAATGTCACGTTCATGCCACAGGGCAATATTCTCGTTAGCTGTTGCTGCGTAGCCGCGCATCAATCGTGCTAATCCACTAATCCGTTCACAGACGATCGGGTTGCGTTTATGCGGCATGGCAGATGATCCCTTTTGCCCTTTTGCAAATCCCTCTTCAGCCTCGCGGGTTTCAGTTTTTTGCAGGTGGCGAATTTCGACAGCTATTTTTTCCAAAGCCCCACCAATGAGAGCCAGTACACTCATCATATGCGCGTGGCGGTCCCTTTGAATTATTTGAGTGGAAACCGGTGCGGGTTTCAGTCCCATTTTTTCGCACACAAATTCTTCCACATAGGGTGGAAGATGATCGAAGGTGCCAACAGCGCCGGAGATTTTTCCGACTGCAATATCTTCGATGGCTGCTTCAAGGCGGGAAATATTTCTGAGTGCTTCCTGCTGCCAGTTAAGGAATTTCAGGCCAAATGTAGTTGGTTCAGCATGAACGCCATGAGTGCGGCCAATGCAATAGGTATATTTATGCTCCAGCGCTTTGGTTCGCAACACGGTTTCAAGACGTTTTAATTTGGCGAGCAGTATTTCTGCTCCGCACTTCATTTGATAGGAGAGGGCAGTATCAAGGACGTCGGAAGACGTCATGCCAAAATGGATGTGTCTTGCAGGTTCACCTACATATTCGGCAACGTTAGTGAGGAAGGCAATAACATCGTGCTGCACTTCGTTTTCGATCTCGAGAACGCGGTCTTTATTAAACGCTGCTTTCTCCTTAATGTTCCTTAAATCGTCCATTGAAAATTCCCCGGCAACAGCCCGGGCTTCACAGGCAAGCGTTTCAATTTTCAGCCAGGTTTCAAATTTGAATTCATCGCTCCAGATATGCTTCATTTCCGGAAGTGTATAGCGGTCAATCATTTCATGGTTTCCAGTTTCAGTGGTATTAAAAGCTCTTTTTCATCCCGCAGAATTTTCAGGGTGATGGTCTGGTTGGTGCGAAATTCCTGTAAAACACCAATAATGGTCTGTTCGTTGTCGATGGTATAATCATCAACTTTTAGAATGATGTCACCTTCCTTCACGCCGGCACGGGCCGCGGAGGAGTTTCTGAGCACTTTAGTGATGATGATGCCTTTGGTATTTTCCAGTTTGAAATACTTAGCCATTCTTTCGTCGATGTTTTGCACAGAAAGGCCAGTATTAAAATCCCTTTCGATCTTGCCTTTGTCGATTAACTCTCTTATGATGCTGCTAATTTTGTTAATGGGAATCGCGAATCCGAGACCGATGCTGCCTTCAGAGCCACCCGAGGTGAAAATGATGGTGTTCATACCAATAACCTCTCCAACGGCATTAACCAGGGGTCCACCCGAATTACCTCCGTTGATGGCAGCGTCGGTTTGGATCATGTTGAAATAATATCTGTTTTGCACCTGATTCAGGTTCATTCCTACGGCGCTGATGACGCCAACGGTCACGGTGGGTTTGTTATTAAGCTCGAATAAACCGAAGGGGTTTCCCAATGCTATTGCCCACTCGCCGATAATAACATCAGACGAGTTACCAAATTTCAGGTGTGGGAATTTTTCTCCGTCAATTTTGAGCAGGCAAATATCGGAAACGGCATCGGTGCCAACCACCTTCGCGTTGTAGTGTTTGCCGTTTGTCAGGGTCACGAGAATTTCTGAGGCGTTGCCGGCTACGTGGTCGTTGGTTACAATGTAGCCGTCCTGTGAGATTAAAAATCCGGAGCCGAGGCTTTTAACTTTTTGAGAATAGGTTTGGTTACCGAAAAACTGGCGGAAGAACGGATCGTTGAAGAAAGGGCTGAATGCAGGGTTTTGATATTCCTGAATAGCGGTCACATTGATTCCAACAACAGCTGAACTAACCTTTTTGACTGTTTGGGTGATTATGGAAGATCTTGAGGAATAAATCTGCTCGTTGGCTGACCCTTTGGCGTCGACGGTATCCTCTTTGCCGCTGAGGTAAGCATACAGATCGGAAGAGTGGAGTTGCATTCCCGTTGAAAAAACGGTTAATAAAATGAAGAGCATTATAAAATTACGGTTCATCATTCTCTTACTTGTTAATTATATGGAATAATTGATTTTAAGTCGGAAATATAGCGATATTTGGAAAGACATGAGTAATGGATTTACGGTAAAAATTTGCAACCTTGACATTTATTGTGTGAATATGGAAATTGGTTGCCGGAGGGTAGTAGTAGTGCGTAAAAATTAAAATGGGGACAGATGGCTTTCCAGACTGGGTTTAGGATATGGGAGTAGTGAATAACTTGACGATTTGCCCACTGAATCTCAAACCCACCCTGTATCTCTCCCTTTCGCAAAGGGAGGGAATTGAAAGAAAAGCACATTTGAGCATTTTTAGCCCTATTAATAATTTAGTCAATAGGCGTTAAAAGCTTGATTTTTGTATGTTAAATATTTATTTTCTATTAATTATTTAACGAGAAACCGAAATGTTGAGCCAGAGACCCAAAACTATCCTATGTATTGCCAGTTACGAGAAAGGCGAGGACTTTATGCTTGAGGCTAAGGAGCGTGGCAGTAAAGTCTATTTGCTTACCTCAAAGAGTCTGGAGCATGCAGCATGGCCGAGAGAGTCGCTGGATGATATATTTTATATTCAGAATGAGAATAAAGACTGGAACGTTAAAGATGTCATAAAAGCAGTCAGCTATCTGGCAAGGACGGTAGAAATTGACCGGATCGTAGCTTTTGATGATGTTGATGTTGAAAAGGCGGCGTCGCTACGTGAGCATTTGCGGATATCAGGAATGGGAGACACAACAGCCCGTTATTTCCGTGATAAACTTGCCATGCGAATGCGCGCCTCAGAGGTTGGCATTGCAGTACCGGAGTTCACTCATATTCTCAATTATAATAATATAAAAAAATTCGTTTTCACAATCCCATTTCCATATGTAGCAAAGCATCGTCTGAAGACCGGGTCGCTGGGCGTGAAAAAAATCAACAATGAAGCCGACCTGTGGAAAAGTATTGACGAGCTTGGTGATGAGCAGTCTTTTTATCTGATTGAGCGGTTCATTCCTGGTACCATTTATCATGTGGATACCATCATATACAACAGGGAAATTGCTTTTGCGCAGGCGCATCAGTATTCACTGCCGCCGTTGGAAACAGCAAACCAGAACAGAGTTTTTAGTACCAGTACCGTGATTCATGGCTCCGAAGATGAAGAAGTGCTGCTAATGTTAAACCGTAAGGTACTTGCAGCATTTGGTATTGTTATGGGTACGTGCCACACTGAATTCATCAAGGGAGGGGATGGGAAATTTTATTTTCTTGAGACATCAGCCCGGGTTGGCGGCGGTCATATTGCCGAACTGGTAGAAGCCTCATCCGGGATAAACCTCTGGCGTGAATGGGCTAAGATAGAAGTGCTGGGTGGCATAGGGAAGTATCTACTGCCGGAACGTCGAAACGAGTATGCCGGCCTGTTGATCTCGCCTTCAAGAGAAAAAGTTGCCGATATTTCGGAATTTGATGATGAAGAAATAGTATGGCGCTTCAATAAAAATCATCTGGTAGGGTTGATTGTCTGTTCAAATTCGCATGCACGGGTTAAGGAGTTGCTTGATTCTTATACGTCAAGATTTTATCAGGAGTTTGTTCCATCGCAGTCAACAGCGGAAATGCCTAAAGCCTAGTTGTTTGTTTTCTCATTTATACGATACACATAGAGTCTAAGCAAATGTTCGAATACACAAAAGAAATTCAGTTTTCAGACTGTGATCCAGCCGGAATAATGTTTTATGGCAGACTATTTTACCTGATGCACGACGGTTATGAGTTGCTGCTGAAAAAGCTTGGGATATGGAAGGAAGTTTTCCAAAATGAAAAGTACGCGTTCCCCATCAAGCACACTGATGCGGATTATTCAATGCCGCTGCGCGCAGGGCAGGAGTACACAATCCAAATAAGGACAGCTGCACAATCACAGTATTCCTATACGATCGCGTACCAGATTTTTACGAAAGACGAAGGACTTCTCTGCGTTACGGCAAATACGGTACATGTGTGCATCGATAAAGCGAGATTCAAAAAAGAAACCGTTCCTGGTGAACTTGCTGCTGCATTCATTAAACTTTAAACGTTAACGTCCAGAAACTCCTTAGCGAGTGCTATTCCTCCATAAAGCGCCGAGTCATCCATTAATTTTGACACGACAAGTTTTGTTCTTTGCGAAGCGTCCTTCAGGGAATATTCTTTAAAGGATGCTTTTATCAGGGGCATGGTCTGTTTTTTCATTGCTTCTATCACTCCGCCACCCAAAACGATCATTTCGAGATTCAAGAGGTTGTTGATGCCGGCGAGTGTTTTACCAATGGTGTCGCAGGATTTTCTGACGTGGCGCAGGGTGACGGGATCCTCTTCGAGAACGGCAGTTAACAGAGATTTGCTTTTAATCTGTGTTTTTGATTTAACCAGTTTGGCAAGGACACTGCGTTTGCCGGCTTTGATATCTTTTACGATATTTCTAACCATTGCAGATCTGCTGGCGACAGCTTCAAAACAACCTTTTTTGCCACAACCGCACAATGGTCCGTTATCCTGAACGTGAATATGCCCGATTTCACCTGCTGCAAAATTGACGCCACGATACAATTTCCCGTTAAAAATCAATCCGCCGCCGATGCCTGTACCCACAAAAACAACGAGTACATTATCCCGGCCTTTGGCAATTCCAAACTGATGTATGCCAAGAGTGGCAAGGTTGACATCATTTTCCAGCAAAACCGGGATGACGGTGTATTTTTGTAATTCGTCTTTAAGGTGATAGTTGACAAGTCCGAGATTAGGGGCAAGGCCGATAATACCTGTATTGGGGTCAACCGAGCCAGGGGCGCCGACGCAAATAGCTTTAACCGAACTTTCAGGAACGCCAGTCTGTTCCAGAAGCTCATTTATGCTCTCAATAAGCGTTTTTGCCAATTTGAGCTTTTCCTCATGTACCTTGGTGGACTTTTTCACGCGAGCAATAACACCATCTTTGGAGTTTACTAACGCGGAGAGAATCTTCGTGCCGCCAAGGTCAATGCTGATGATGTAACTTTTTTTCATGCGTGCTCCTGCTAAATGCTGCTATTGCTAAAAAAATTTCTGACGAAAAAGTCTTATATTTAAAGTTTTGATACAAAACTGACCGAGAAGTATGTCGTTTAACAGTTCCAAAAATACAAATGTAAGGCCATTAAAAAAATTCGGACAGAATTTTTTAAAGGATAAAAACATTGTTGATAAGATAATAGCCGAAATCAATCCTGTGAAGGGTGATTTACTGGTGGAGATCGGCCCCGGTATGGGTGTATTGACGGAAGAATTGGTAAAAACCTGTCCGGACCTGACTGCGGTTGAAATTGACAGGAGACTGGCCGAAGAGATCAGGCAGAAATACCCTTCGATTTCACTGTTGGAACAAGATATTCTGAAGTTTGACTATTCGGAATTTGCAAGGCGGAAGCAAGGTGCGATACGACTGGTAGGGAATATACCCTACAACATTTCTTCACAGATATTATTCAGAGCTCTGGATCACCGGAAATATATAAAAGACATCGTTTTTATGATGCAGTTTGAAGTGGCGCAGAGAATCGTATCCGGACACGGCAACAAGGTCTATGGCATTTTATCGGTTGTTCTGCAAAGCGTAGCGGAAACCGTATTGTGTTTCAAGGTTCCGCCCCATGTGTTTTACCCGAAGCCGGACGTGGACTCAGCAATCATTCATATCACCATGAAGCCGGAAGAGCCGGAGTTTGATTTTGTGATGTTTAAAAAAGTGGTGAAGGCGGCTTTTGGTCACAGGCGAAAAACGCTGAAAAATGCACTTCAAGCAGGATTTTTTCTGCCGGCAGATTTGAAGGAATCGCCGATTGACCTCTCATTGCGGGCAGAAGCGCTTTCCATTGCTGATTTTAAAATATTAACAACGTATTTATCTACCCGAATAAAAACCAATGCGGAGGACGGACTTGATTTCCCGGTTGATGCGTGAATTAAAACCTCTTGAATTCTGCACCATACTTTTTTACGCAGGCTTATCACTTACGAATGTAGTGTTTGCCTCAAGAGTGGAGCAATGGTATTTATTGGTAATAGTGAATGTTTTGATCTGCAGCGGTGTTGCATGGATTGGGCATTATGGAAATTCGCATAAGACAAATTTTGCCCGGATATTGCGTTATACCTATCCTATGCCGCTTATCTTTATTACGTTTAAAGAAATTTACCTGATGGTGAAGCCTATCCGCGGTGCTGATTTTGACTGGCTGTTAATAAGCGTTGATAAATTTTTATTCGGTGTAAATCCTACTCAGGTACTTTATAAAATTTCCAATCCGGTATTGACCGAGTTGCTGCAGATTGATTACGCATTATTCTATGTAATTCCGATCACGTTGATCATTTCGCTGTTCATGCAGCAAAAGTTCGAGGAAGCCGATTACAGTGTGTTTTCGGTTGTGTTTGGATTTTATCTTTCTTACATCGGATATTTTGCGTTGCCGGCAATAGGGCCGCGTTTCACCTTGCACGATTTTTCTCAGACCAATGCTGAACTGCCCGGATTAATTGTAACAAATTTTCTGCGTGAACTGATCAATTCAGGCGAGTCAATTCCACAGGGAACCATTAATCCTGCCGCAATTGTTCAAAGGGATGTGTTCCCCAGCGGACACACAATGATGACGCTGATAGTGATGTATCTATCGGTGCATTATAAGGACAGGACACGCTATATTTTGTTGCCGGTTGGCGTTCTTTTGATCTTTGCAACCGTATATTTGCGCTATCACTACGTGATTGACCTGATCGCAGGATCGTTGTGCATGATGCTGTCCCTTTGGCTGGGGAAGCGGGTGTATGGTTATATTGTTGGCAGGCATGAAAAGCAGGCATGATGGTTGTGATTCCGGGAAAAGAAGATAGCACACGGATGCGACGGATTCTCATGGATAGGACTGTATCTGTGCAGGTGTCCCAAATTTATTTAAGTACGTTATAAAAGCATGAACAAGAAAAAAGAAGTAAAACGGATATTTGATTCGATCGCCGGGAGATATGATTTTCTCAATCATTTTCTCAGCGTGGGAATAGATTATTATTGGCGCAAGAAGGCATTTGATTTGACGCATTTTCCGGCGGGTACCAAACTTCTTGATGTTGCCTGCGGAACCGGTGATTTTGCCAACGAAGCACACAGGCGGAATATCGGGGATGTTTTTGGCGCTGATTTCTCACTGCCGATGTTGAAATTGTTTTCAAAGAAATTTGCCTGGAGCGGCAAGCGCAAAGTGCAGTGCATTGCTGAAGAACTGCCTTACAAGTCGGGGGTGTTTTCAAATATATCCGTTGCTTTTGGTGTGAGGAATTTCCATGACATACCGCGGGGATTTAAGGAGTTTTTCAGAATACTCGGACCTGATGGAACCGTGACCATACTGGAATTTTGTCTCCCTGCCAATTTTCTTGTGCGGGCGTTTTATCTTTTTTACTTCAAGAAAGTGCTGCCTGTTGTTGGGCGGATAATATCGGGAGATGCAACTGCTTATACTTATCTGCCGACTTCAGTTGAAGAGTTTGACCAAAAGGTTGATCTGGTGAAAGAACTGAAGGATGCGGGGTTTTCCAGGGTAACACGTAAGAATCTGACTTTTGGGCTGGTGCAGGTAGTTGTCGGGGGAAAGTAGCAATTAGGTTGTTCACCCGCCCCAGGTTGGTTTCGTTATAAAAACACTTCATGTGATTGCCTTGCGATGGTTGCTTATCCTATGGGCACGTCGTATGAGCATTTTGTTATTTCCATACCTTAAAAACCTGTTGTATCCACTGATTTGATGCCTGGATCTGCTGCGTTATGAATTGGTACGATGCAATCGGTGTCATCCATTGAAGCATTTACTTCGAAGTGCGATCACGTCTTGGTTCGATTTCCGAAACATTTGATAAGCTGATGACCTGTTGCAACGGTTTCATCAGTTTTCCAAAATGTTACCTAACTCCAATTATAAAGATTTCAGGAATGTAATGAGGGCATCCCGGTCAATCTTGAGCAGTTTTTTGAAATATTCAACCGAATAATCTGCTTCACCACCATGCCACAAAATTGCTTCAGTAAAGTTGCGCGCTCTTCCATCATGGAGAAAGAAGGCAGGGTAATTTACAGTTTCAAAAAGCCCAATGCCCCAAAGCGGAGCGGTACGCCAGTCAGCAGGCCCTGCCAGGAAATCAGGTCGATCATCAGCGAGGCCTTTTCCCATGTCATGGACAAGCAGATCGGTATAGGGGTGGATAGTCTGATTTGAGACTTGCGAAAATGCCATGTTGGTGCCGGTAGTCAACGTTTCAACATGACAACTGTTGCATTTTGCTGCCTTAAAGATCTCTTTTCCACGCAACACTCTGCGGTCAGTAACATTTCTGCGGGCTGGAACACTCAGGGTTTGCATATAATAAGCAACCGAGTGCAATACGGTTGCTGATATCTCAGGGTCATCCTGAAGCTTATCATCCTGTTGTTGGCCATAGGATGACTCTTTTGGGAAAATACTGCTGGTTATTCCCATGTCCTGATTATAAGCGGCTGCCACTTGAGTAAGAAGCGAAGCTGTGTTCGCTTTCCATCCAAAACGTCCCAGTTTAACTGACTGGGTTGCCGGATCCCAAACATAGTTTGCTTTTCCCCTAACCCCATCATGATTAATATCAGCGGGGTCCTGAAGTGCTAGTATTGAAGTTTCGGTTACTGCTTCCAATAATCCCAACCCGAACACCGGCGGAGCCAACCGGGGAGAAAGCAGATAGCCACTTATGGGTATATACAAATTAGTCAGCGAATAAACCGGGGTGCGCAGTTCGCAGGTTTCGCCATCCGGAAATCTGAAAGTGTTGTAGGTATAGGAGATATTGATCCGGCACTCGGGCATTTTCCCAAAGGTGGCTTTATCCTCAAGCTGTGTTCCATATCCGGGTACAGGTCTTGGGGCGCCGTGTTCGTCAGTGCCGGGCAGGCTGATTCGCATCAACAGGGAGGATTGAGCCTCACCGGTTGTGGGGACCCCGATGCCATCGTTATGGTGACAGGAAACGCAACTGACATTATTGAACAGCGGACCAAGCCCACTGTTCACTGTTGCAGGTGCGGTTACAAAGGTTTGACTGAACTGCGCATCCCCAAATGCATGCACCCGTGAATCATATGCCGATAAGCCGGGGAAGGGGTTGGAAAATGCTCCTGAAGTCTTGTCGAAAACGGTATTACTTCCACCGGAAAGTCTTTCGTCATGCATTGATTCGGGAAATGGTTCAGGATCGCGACAGGAACTTAGCAATGAAAATGCCAGCGCCGGAATACATAACAGATTTCTGCTTCTCATGAATTGCTCTTTATTCTCTGATGTTTTGATTAATGAAATCGAGCAATTCCTCCCCCAGTGTTGCGGACAAAGTATTCAGTGCGCTCTGTGTTTCTCTTATTTGAGACGGGTGTGTGAAAATTGCCTTTCCAAAATTGCGATCAATCTTATCCATGGCACTGAGAGAAGCGTTGATCTGGGATTGAATTTTGTTCGCGAGTGAAATATTCTTTGCAGACACAAGTTCATACAGGCTTCTGCCCTGATCAACATATTTCCCGGTATAAACATTTTGAACACCAATGATGTTATTGGTAAAATCGGCAATGGAGTTATGCGAGAATTGAGATTCTTCCAGGGAGGAATCCTTTGCCAGGAAAGGCTCGTTGATTTTACTGTTCGATACTTCATCGCAGATGCCTGCCATAGCCGTTATTATGGCAATGAATGCATCTTTTCTGGTCGGAAACTTTGTACTTCCATTGCCGGCAGTAACCATTTGTATGGTGAAGTTGTTTTCTTTTAATGGATCCCAACTGTCACGCAGTGTTGTTGTGGTTGCAACCAAATTTTGAGTGAGTGCGGAAAGGAATTGTTTTTCCCGTTCTGTTATCTGCCCGGCTTGTTTTGAACCTCCGGAACCGAATAAAATGTATTCCACGGGGTGAAAACCTTTCAAGGATGTAGGAAGAGCGTCTATATCTGAGCCGGTTAATGGGTTGCCGCTTGCCAGAAGTGAATCCAGGTCAACATGGTTAACAGGCCAGTCATCCATTGCCGGATCATAATTGAAGTCCTCAACCGGGCCGAAGAGGAAAGCCTCGCTCTGTTCCCAGGTCTGGCGGCTGTTTAGCCAGGCGGTTCTGGCAGCAATCAGGTTTGCTTCATTGGGGTTGCCCATGAATTTTTCGACTGCGTTATGCAGCAATAGCATTTTCTGCTGAAGATCAATGTAGGTGGGGTTTACTACTTTATTTGCGAAATCGCTGAGCACCTGGATCTCAGTAAGAGCAGAGTTTACTGTCGTTTCAGCAGGTGAAGTGCTTTTGCACGAAAGCATGAGCAACGAGAGACCGACGGTTGCCAAGAGAGCAAGATACTTCATCAGATTGTTTCCTTTATTTTAATGATAATAGAATCACCGGCCACCATCGTTTGGAGTTGTTTAAGTGGTTGTTTCGCAGGGCCATGCGTCACTTCGCCAGCCAAATCGAAACTGCTCCCATGCACACTACAATAAAATCCGGGACCTCTGAAAACTAGTAGATTTGGGAAATGGGTGCATTGCATAACCAGCGCGGTAAGTTCACCATCTCTCGAGTAACACAGTGCTATATCGTTTACCAGCTGTGCAACGCGGATGATCCTGGTTTTTCGTTCGGCCATTATGCCGAGCGGTAAAACAATTTTCCCGGCTGTTGCCGATGCTTCAAAAACTTCTGTTGTCGCGCATGAGGAAAGAAGTGTTGGCAATGCCATACCGGCTAACCCCAATGCGCAAACCGTGCAGGCGGACTTGATAAAATTTCGTCTGTTCATTGGGTCCTAAAAGGAAAATCCGATGCCAAGGGTGAAATACATGTTGTCGGTTTTATATGCAGGAGCATTCGGGTCAGGGTTAATGGTTAATGCCGGATTTTCTTCACCGGTATGCAAGAACCGCAGATCAGTTTTTATAACTATGTTTTTAAGGGGCAAATAGCTTAAACCGAAAATAAAGTGATCCTGTTGTAAGGTCCCGTCAATGATGCCATTGCCGGGTATAGTGGCGTTCATATCGAGCTTTTCATACCGGGCAAAGGCTATAAGCTGTTTTTCATTTTGCATACTGCTGCTATGCAGCAGGTCATATCCTGTTTCAAGATAGAAACCGAATAAACCAGAGGGTGTGTTATTCGCGTAAGCCCGGTTTATCTCCGAGGCTTTTGAGATTGAGACGAACGTGCCAAGAGCGTTGACATGAAAACCGTTTGCTTCGTATTGTACGTCGGCTTCACCCAGCGCGACCGGTGAGCCGAACAGGCCGGACTGCAGTTTGAGGCTATCGGCTTTTTTTGGATTCCAGGGAACTGTGCCGCCATAGTAACCACTCAGTTGGAATTTGAAACTGTTAAGAAAATATTGCACTGATCCGGTGACTGCGAGGTTGTTTGCACCCGCATCCCGACCTTCAGAACGCCCCTCGCGAATGCCGCTTCCGTGCTCAAAATTCTGGCTGTTCAAGCCGTTCACCAGGGCAACGCTGAAGTTAAGGGGCAGAGAGGAGAGAGTACCATACAATCCAATACCAATCTCGCGCCAAGTGGACGGAATGATCCAAGTCTCTACTTGAGTGCGCTCGTTACCATTAAAATTATTGGGCAAGTGATTTTCATTCAGAATGCCAAGCCGAGGGATAAAGAGTCCTGCTGTGAGATAGTAATTCTTGTTGAGGTCAAATTTTAGATATGCCTGTTCGAAGGCAACCTCGCCGCCGTCTTCGCCGCCGCTTACTTTTGCATCTTCGACCTCCAGTTCTGAGAAGAAAGAAATGGATCCGAAATTGTGTCCGACAAACAGCACCATCCTGTCCAAATTAGCAGTAGCTGTTTTATCGTTAAAATCCCGGCGATAGACAGCATTTCCATAACCGCCAATAGTAGTGCTGTTTTGGTTAGAGGCATTGGGAAGTGCTTCCTCAGCCGTCGCGCCAGAAGATTGTGCGTGGAGAAAGAACAGGCATGGCAATGCCATAACGAAGAGAATGACTCTTTGCATCATAGTAATTTGTTCCGAATGTTGATAAATGAATGATCGTTATTCTTATTAAGACTAAGTCCAAATTAAAATAAATATTTGACAAATGAAAGAGGCAGAGAAAAAAAATAATAAAAGGTTAAGTTGGTGATATGGGGATGCGAAAGAAATGAAAAGCAGGTTGAAGTGTTCTGCGTAGGGGCTCAAAATTTTGAGCCCCTACAGGAATTTTTGCCCCTACAGGAGTTTTTGCCTCTACGGGAATTTTTGCCCTTACAGAAATTTCTATTGCTTAAAGAGATTTTGAACGAGACAGCCAATTATATATCAAGCCTGTTTTGTTGAATGAACAGGATGTCAGTGCTGTAATTTTTATCGTGCGGTTTTTAATTCGGTATATACAAATCCAATAGCCTGAAATTACTTCCTGAATGGGAACAATAGCCGTGAGTTACTTTAGTAGTGTCAGCCTCAATAACTCATTTCATCGATTTTTACTTTGCCGCGGAAGATATAATATATACTGATCGTATAAGCAACAACAAAGGGGATACCGATGAGTGCGAAGATGAGCATGGTGGTGAGTGTGCCTTGTGAAGAGGCTGAATTATAAATGGTGAGATTGTGTGCGGCACTTACCGATGATATCACCAGATTGGGATAGATGCCAAGTGCGAACAGAAAAAGCAACGCGGCTATCCCCGCGCAGGATGAAAGAAATGCTTTGAATTCGTTCTTGCGGTGAATTTCCCTTGGAATGTTTGCAATGGCAAGCATATTGAGCAGTGCAAATACGAAGAGCCACGGATGCTGTTTGAACGGTTCGGCCATGTGCGGATAGAAAACCAGGGTTGCCATGGTTGTGGTGGCATAGCAAATGACGAAAAAGATGGTGGTGTGATTGATCCAACCGCGCACTTGTTCTTTCAACTCACCGTCAGTTTTCATTGAAAGAAAAATGGATGCATGCATCATAAAAAGTGCAACCGTAGTTATGCCTACCAACACGCCATAGGGATTGAGCATTTGAAACAGTGAAAGCGAGAACTCTTTTGATTGCGCCACGGGAACGCCCTGAACCAGATTGCCTATTGCAACTCCCATCACCAAAGCGATAAAAATGCTTGATATGCTGAAGGCAACGTCCCAGTTGCGCCGCCATGTTGCCGAAGGATATTTGCTTCTGAACTCGATGGCCACCGCGCGGAAAATGAGGGCGCTAAGCAGCAGCATGAATGCCTCGTAAAACCCGGAAAAAGCTGAAGCATAGACATCGGGGAAAGCAGCGAACAACGCACCGCCACCCGTTACCAGCCATACCTCGTTGCCGTCCCAGACCGGGCCTATGGCATTGATGAATATTCTTCTGTTCTCATCACCCTTGGTGAAAAGATGAAGCGCTCCGGTGCCGAGATCGAAACCGTCGAGAATTGCATAGCCTGAAAGAAGAGCTCCAATAAGCAGGAACCAAACAGTATTGAGATCAAATTGAAAAGGCATAGTAGATATTATGATTTCTTAAAAGTTGAAAGTATTGATTTTTGCCGTTCATATTCGGATGGCATTGTCTCCGGAAGGTCGGGACCATGCTTGATCTTTTCATTGAGCAGAAAGATGAACAGCGCGAAGAGCAGCATATAGATAAGAGAAAACATGATGATTGAAAAGAGTATCTGGTTAGCGGCAACTGTTTTGGAAAATGCGTCGCTCGTTCTGAGCAAACCATAGACAATCCAGGGTTGTCTTCCGATTTCGGCGGTATACCAACCCAGTTCGTTCGCCAGTTCGGGGAGCAAGACTGCGGGCACAAGCAGTTTGAGGTACCATCGTTTTTCATAGAGTGTTTTGCGATACATGAAAAAGAGCCCGAGCAAACTGAGTCCAATTAACGTCATGCCGATTGCAACCATTGCATGATAAGTTTGGAAAACGACAGCCACAGGCGGTCTGTCAGCCAGCAGATAGGCATTTAATCCTTTAATTGGAGTGTTGAAGCTGCCACTTACCAGGAAACTGAGTCCGCCTGGAATTGAAATGCCGTATTCGACGCGCTGCAACTGATCGTTAACAAAACCCATCAGGTAAAGGTTGCCGGGAGCGGCGGAGTCATAATGTGCTTCCATGGCGGCAAGTTTTTCGGGCTGGTTTTTTGCTACACCGGAGGCGCTTGAATGACCAGTGAAGAGTTGGAACAGTGAGGCAAAGATGGCGACAAAGAGCCCGATACGGAGAGATGCCTTTGCAAAATCGACGTGCTTTTTCTTAAGCAGGTAATACGCGCTGACGCTGGTTACGAGGAATGCGCCGGCAAGCCATCCGCCGGAGATAGTATGTTGAAGTCGATCCATGGTGGAAGGATTCATCGCCATCTCCCAGAAATTCGTCACTTCGGCGCGAATGGTGTCGCCATGTTTAACCAGGTGATATCCAGCCGGCGTCTGCTGCCATGAATTTGCAATGACAATCCACACCGCGCTGAGCATGGAGCCAAGTGACACCATGAGGGCAGAAAAGAAATGGACCCTTGGTGACACTTTATTCCAGCCAAAGACGAGAATGGCGAGGAAGCCGGATTCGAGGAAAAAGGCAAAAATGCCTTCTGCGGCCAGTGCGCTGCCAAAAACGTCGCCAACAAACTTTGAATAGGTGGCCCAATTGGTGCCGAATTCAAATTCCATTACGATGCCGGTTGAAACCCCGAGAGCGAAGGTGAGTGCAAAAATCTTTATCCAAAAACGGGTCATCGCAGCATACAGGGGGTTCCTGGTCTTTAGATACATTCCCTCCATGATAACGAGGACAACGCCGAGGCCAATTGAGAGCGGGGGATAGAAATAGTGAAAGGATATGGTAAGTGCGAACTGAAGTCGTGCAAGAAGTTCGGTTGTCATAAGTAATCTAATAAACTATTTTTTGGTGAATGAGTCTACAAAGTTACAGGCTAAAAGGGAAATTGCAAGGCCATTATTTTTTGGAAAGAATGTTGTTTGGCAATTGAAAAAAATACTTATTTTTGTATCAAATACTATACCAACTCAGCGTGAAAAATTACTTGGATACAATGGACAAGACATCAGTTTTTACGGATCTGTTAAAAGACCTTGGTTACCTTGGTGAGAATACACCTGTTAACGGAGGCATAAAAACATTTACTTCTCTCGAGGAGGAGCTATCGGCCATTACCACCGGTGCGGCAGTGCGAGACCTTTCTGCCAACACACACCTGCTGTTGAGCGGCAATGATGCACTTGATTTTCTGCACCGCATCTCGACCAACGCGGTGAAAGAATTGGCAGTTAATCGCACTGTCAGGACCACTTTTACGAATGAGAAGGGCAGGATACTGGACAGTGTGTTGCTGCTTCGGTTGCAGGATACGCTGCAAATAATTGGCAGTGTTGGCACCGAGGAGCTTCTGCATTATTGGCTAAACAAATTCATCATCATGGATGATGTGAAGGTTGTGACTGCCGATAAACAGCAATTTGCATTTGAAATAACCGGTCCCCAGGCGGAAGCGCTTACGATATTATTGTTTGGTGATGTTGCAAAACGGGCTGATTTAAACCGGATATATACCGGTGTTTGCGAATCGCATGCAGTTCATTTCACGCCGCAACTTGAGAAGAACGGCAAGAAAAAATTCATCGTTTTGGGATCTGTAGCCGCGGGCAGGGAAGTGTTGCGCCAATGCAAATATTCATCGGCAATTATTGAGATCAAGTTTATAGGCACGCAGGCCTGGGATCTGTACCGGATTGAAGCGGGCATTCCCGACAGGACAGAGCTGAATGAGCAGTTCAATCCGCTGGAAGCCAAAATAACTGACGAAATAAATTTTAAAAAAGGCTGCTATATCGGTCAGGAAGTTATTGCCCGGCTGGATACATACGGCAAGACACAAAAAGAATTGTGCGGTTTCACCATCGGGGAACAAATTGCTCCGGCAGGAATGTTAAAAGTGTATACTGAAACCGGAGAGGAAGCGGGTGTGATAACGAGTACTGCCTGGTCGGCGGCACGCGGTGCAACCCTGGCTCTGGGCTATTTGCGAAAACAATATTTACCGGAAGAAACCGAACTCCACATCGAAAACGGGTCAACGAACATACCTGTTTTCAGGCGGAATTTTTTACATACATGAAAATATATACCAAAACCGGCGACGCCGGTGAATCAGGACTTTTTGGCGGAAAGCGGGTACCCAAAGATGATCCCCGGCTTGAAGCGTATGGAACCCTTGACGAATTGAATTCGCTTCTGGGATTGACCTTGTGTGAGACCGTCACGGACAGAACGCGGGATTCGCTGAATTGGCTGCAAAATGTGCTTTTTATGGCGGGAGCCGATTTGGCAACACTTTCCGGTGAGGATTCAGCCGCATTGAAGATTGAGCGAATAAGCAAACCGTACATTGACAAAATTGAGGCAATGATAGACGAGTTCAGCAGGGAACTGCCCGAACTGCGGTATTTTATCCTTCCTGGGGGGACGAAGGCCGCGGCATTGCTGCATGTGGCACGCACCGTGTGCCGCAGGGCGGAGAGGGCAGTTGTTTCTACCATGAAAACCGGCGAAATTAACGGAAATTTGCTTATATTTGTGAATCGGTTATCGGATTTTTTGTTTGTGCTTTCGAGGTATGAGAACAGGAATTCCGGAATAGCCGATACCGAGTGGAAATAATCCGGGGGTGAAATTGGCTTCGACGGGATTATAGAAGCTTAGGAATGCGAGCCGTGTTCCCCAGAACAACGTAAAAATTCTGGAAAAACATTAACTGGCGAATCTAATTACGCCTTAGCTGCTTAATAAAATAGCAGCCGTCCCTTTCAAAAGTTCGTGCCGTTTTGAATTGGGCGACGTTTAGGTGCGATTGCCAAGTCGAGCTTCGGGTAGATGCGGTGAAATAATAACTGAATAGTTCCGGTTGAATCCTGTCGGTTGGAGTCTTTCGGGGCGAACTTAAAAAATTGACTACGCTCGTAGAGGTCTTTTGACTCATAATTTCGGACGCGGGTTCGACTCCCGCCACCTCCACTTCTTATTGATACGGTGCCAGTTGATCTGGCACCTGTATTTACTTTCGAATATCAGTGACAGCTTTTTTACAAATACAGTGCCCATCTATATTTTATGAAAATTTAATGAAAAGTTTTTATGGAAGATTCAGCAAATAATTCAAGTATTGAAAACGAAAATAAAAAGCTCAGTCACATCCCTGAGTTTTCATTAAAGAAAACATATATAGCTGTTGTTGAGTCGATGAAAATTGAAGGGTACAAAGGGACTACAGACCCTAAGATTAAAAAGGAAGCAAAGAAGATTCTGCTTGGTTTATGATGTTGAAATATTCCCTCTCGAAAGAATATGCGATTTATTATCCAGAGACGGGAATTCTCAAAAATAAAAATGCGATTACTGATCCTGCTCTTCTGGAAGAGCTTAACAAGCAATTATTGATAAGGGGTTACACAAAATTCTATTCGGAATTAAAAAATAATCCTGATTTCGACCAAAAATATTTACAATCCCTTCATCGAACCACCTTCCACACTTTATATGAATTTGCCGGTGAATACAGGAATCAAGACATCTCAAAAGGAGGTTCTGTTTTTTGTAAGGCCATATATATTCAACCTCTCCTAACCGAACTTTTTGGAGAACTTCGAAAAGAAAACAACGTAAAAGATTTTTTTGATAAACCCATTGACATATTTGCCCAACGCATTGCGTATTATATGGGAGAGCTGATAGCAATTCATCCGTTCTAGGAATTTAACGGTAGGATAATCAGGATGTTTTTTGATCTGGCAGCGTCTTACAATGGTTCCGACTACATTAATTATAATCAGTATAATTCAGAAGGAATCGCTGATCCGTTTATCCAGGCATCTATTGAGTGCGTACAGTTACGGGATACATCGCGGTTAAAGGAGATTGTTTTTTGTGGGTTGAAAAAACTGAGTTTGTGATGATCTTCCAGTGGGTTTCACCGCGCCCCAGGAGGGTCGGGTTCAACCCACGGTTATTTGATGTTATGTCCTCTTTCGCTATGAACAAGAAAAAATAATATATTTGCAACAAGAAAGGAGGACATATGAGTCTCATATTACACATAACTCATCGCCATGACTGGGAAGCGTGTTCCGGGAAGGGATATTATCAACCATCTTCCCTGGATTCCGATGGTTTTATTCACTGTTCCACGATTGGGCAAACAACAGATACTGCAAACCAATATTTTCATAATCAGCAGGATCTGCTTCTTATCTGCATTGATACGAGCAAAATCGAACCTGCGATAAGATATGAAGCACCGGCAGGAGTGGATGATAAAAGGACAGGGGCATTGTTCCCGCATATTTACGGACCGCTTAATGTGTCTGCCGTGGTTCTGGTTGTTGAGTTCGTTCCGGACAAAAACGGGAAATTCGTATTACCGGCAGAAATAAGTCAGTTTGAGCTATAGCCGGTTCTTCGAGGCAGGGAAAGTAATTTTCCATTGGAAAGAGCTCCATCGCATTCTATTCATTTTCGAAATTGCGTAAAAACCATTAAAATGGGAGACTGGATGCATGGATCTTTTGGTACATGTCATAATTACATTTGCGGTTTTAGGCTGACTGATAGTTTAATATGATACGAAAGGATTTATATGAAATGCATGTGGCTCTTTTGTGTTCTGGTGTTAGCATTAGGGTGTAAAGAGAGTTCCGAAAGTTTGCAGGTTCCATTTAATCAGGAGGACGCTCCGTATTATTTACCATATCCGGTTGGTACAGAATACGTTTGTATGCAGGCGTGGAATGGGAGCTTGAGCCATTATGGCGTTTTTTCTTATGCTGTTGATTTTTCAATGCAACCCGGAACAACAGTAACTGCATCGCGCAAGGGAATAGTAGAATGGATTGAAGGAAGGTATTCCAATTCTGATGCAGTCCCCGGTCATGAAAATGTTATCATCGTCCGTCATGAGGATTCGACGTTTGCCAGGTATGTGCACCTCTCCCCGAACTCTGCGAGAGTACGCGCAGGGCAGTCGGTTAATATTGGAGATACGCTTGCTTTCAGCGGGCAAAGTGGAACACCCATCGCGCATCTGCATTTTGACATAACAAAGGGCTGCAACGACAGAAATTGTCAGACTATTCCCTTTGTCTTTTTTAATACCATTTCCCAGCCGCATGGTCCCGAGGTCGGAACTGCATATCCGGCACGATAATTGCCCAATCCGGCAATTACCTGGGGGCGTAATTAGCAGCTATATATGGCCTTAGAAAAAAGTGCCGGAGGGAAGAAAATCCGATAGTTATTTTTTATTATCTTCTTAAGGAAGCATAATAATACAGCGATCGCATTGATAAGACCGACTGTCGGAAAGTATGTCGGGGATCTCAGCCAGAGCAGTCAAAGAACGGCAAATTGGGGAAATGTGCAAAGAAGAGAGATTCAGCCTGATCAGATGGCAAGAGCGGAGCTTTTAACCTTTTATTCTCGCGCTCATTGCACATTTCGCTACAATGACGCTTTGACGATGGAAAACTGACGGAACCTGCTTTATCCTGGATGACAAAATCTGACGTTTGGTAACTGTATATCACTAATAAAATATCGAAAAACGATAAATATATATTGCAAATCGGTGTTTTTTGTTTTATTTTACCGTGTATTCATTATTCAGCACATAATAAGGAGTCCGGTTGTGAAAAAAGTTAAGAATTTCAGTGCAAAAACCATCTACAGTATGTTGAGCGTAGGACTGGGGGCTTGTCTTGCAAGTCTTGCTGTACATATAGGAATGTTTATCTATTCCATGATCTCCAGGAACGCTGTCCCCCCACTTTCCGATATACCGGTTCTTGTTCATTTCAATAACCAGCAACCACTGTTTGATTACAGTAAAACAGTATCGCTCTTTAATATAAGTGGTTCGCTGCTTTTCATGAAGGTTTCACCCTGGATTCAATATTATTTTACGTTTTATGAGATGGCGTTGACAATAAGTACCGGTGTATGTATACTGTTGATCAGAAAACTGATCAGGACAGTGATTGACGGGGATCCGTTCATTCCCCGGAACGGGAAACGATTGAGGGCACTGGCAATAATTATTATTGCTGTTCCTTTGGCTTTGCAGATTAGCGCTCATTACGTTACTAAGGCAATTATCAGTCAGCTTAATTTCCCCGGCATATCTCTGAGTTCCGGACTGTTGGGGAAGAGCACTCTTCTTGTGTGTATATTCAGCGGATTGCTGCTCTTTGTCATTTCGGAAGTGTTCCGGATTGGTACTTCGCTGAAAGAAGAGCAAGAACTAACAGTATAAAGGAATAACTCTGTGATACGAATAAACCTGGATGTGATGATGGCCAAGAGGAAAATTTCATTGAATGAATTGGCTGAAAGAGTTGGTATTACGCAGGCAAACCTTTCGATATTGAAAAATGAAAAAGCAAAAGCAATACGGTTTACCACTCTTGAAAAAATATGTGAGGTGTTGGAATGTCAGCCGGGAGATATTCTTGAATATAAGGCATGGATGGCGTAAACAAACCATTGGAACAGTTTCTTTGGGGTTCTATCTTTAGAACTCTCTATACATGGCGTTCCTGACGAATGCTTTACACTTGTTGCTCCTGACGGAGCCTTTAGGCCTGGTTAGTCACAGAATGTTATGCGCAGGACGCTCTCTGTTAAGTAGAGTTTCAGTTTGCAGATCTTATACTATTCTGATTACATTTCAGGATGTGCTTGATCTCATTCCCATCAGATTCCCGGCATTATATTTTTTTGCGAAATGACCGGTACGTGAACAGGGGATGGAGCATCCACGGCCGTCATATTAAATTATACTCCTGACGAGTATTTATTCACAATGGAAGTGAACACGATGACAAAAACAACAAAAACAGTATTGAAAAGCATTGGAGCAATTATTATTGTTCTTGTGCTTGTAATTATAGGCTTTGGACTTAAAATGTATTATGAGATACACGGGATGACCCCGGCGGGGACCGTTAAGATTAATGATACTGTCTATTGCGTGGGTGACAAATTTGCCGATGCATTTCTTTTCAAAGGCGCCAACGGCTGGATGATGATTGATGCAGGCATCGGAGATGATTCATTCAGGGATGAGTTGTCCAAACTTGGCTTGAAACCCGAAGATGTCACCACGGTTCTGCTTACCCATACTGACAGCGATCATGTTGGTGCATTGGGCCTTTTTAAACATCCACGAATATTGCTGCACAGAGATGAAGAGCAGATGATTGACGGCAGGAACGGGAAATTCTTTTTTTCGAAGACAAAGTGGAAATATGGCCCATATGAACTGTTTGACAGCAACGACACCCTGCATATTGAGGGACTTTCCGTGCGCGTTATTCACACACCGGGACATACACCCGGGTCGTGTTGTTTCCTGGTGAATGGTGCATACCTCGCGACGGGGGATAATGCTTCCTACAAAGACGGCAAGTTCTCCACATTCAACGATTTTTTCAATATGAATACCGAAGAACAAAAAACAGCGATGGCAAAGGTGCCGGAACTGAATTCAACTCCTTACGTCTTAACTGCACACTATGGTATCATAAAAAACAAATAATGGAATAGCGGAACTGCGATACAAATTCGTATTCTGATATATTAACTACGTCCGAGATATAATGCTAAAAAAACTGGTACACCTGTTTTTCCTTTTTTCCTCGCTTTGTTTTGCACAAATGCAAAAGCAGGCGTTCCCGGTGATTCAAAAGGATGACAAACGGCCGATTGTTTTTGTGGGTGACACGCAGGGAAACAGCATGCTGGAATTCTTTCGTGAAAACAACACCGGTGTGTCCAAAAAAATAATGGACAAGATAGCATCCGACAACCCCGAATGTGTTGTTCATCTGGGTGACATGACCTTTTGGGGGGCATCGCGTGGAAGATGGACCGAATTTGACAACGATGTATCGGAGCTGATGAAGAAGAAGATTCCGGTGTACCCGGTAATGGGCAACCATGAATATATGGGATCGAATGTTGCTGCGATGATAAATGCCGGTTCGCGTTTCCCGTTTTTATTGAAATGCACATGGTACGAGAGGAAGCTTGGGAACACTGCCATATTATTTTTGAATTCCAACGATGATGAGCTGACGAATGAGCAAAAAAAAGAACAGGCTGACTGGTTCCAAAGTGAACTGAAGAGACTGCAGAAGGATAGTACGGTGAATTGCATTATCGGGGTATGCCATCACCCGCCATTTACCAACAGCACTATCGTGAAACGGAATGAATATGTTTTAAAGTGGATAGTGCCGGCGTTTTTGAAGACACCAAAGGCACTTGCCTTTTTTTCGGGGCATTGCCACAGCTATGAGCATTTTAGTGTCGCCGGCAAACATTTTATTGTGAGCGGGGGAGGAGGCGGACCGAGGCAGAAGTTGAAAGCAGGTGCCGGTGGAAATGATATGCCACCGGATCTTTATAAAGGCAGCAGGATACGCGATTTTAATTATTGCCGTTTAGTATTCAGAAATGGGAGGCCCAGGATTGACGTGATTGGTTTCAGCAAGGAAACGGCTATGTTTTCAAGGATTGATGAAATACTATTCTGAAAAGGGGTTGGTGCGATATTTATGAAATTATGCACTTACTTGTGTTTATTATCGCATAGGTGGGTGTAGTATAACTCAGGAAAAGTCATTGCGAGCCCATCAAGGGCGAAGCAATCTCACGATTAGCGCCTATAAACAAAGTTTTATTAAGCAGAATTCTGTGCTGTATGCATTATGCGAAACCCACCATCGAGATCGAAGCAGGTAGATTCCCACTTTCGTGGGAATGACAGTTGCAGGCCTTATACAAAGTAGTATTAGCAGTTGCGGTTGATCCCCACTTTCGTGGGGATGGCAGGGTGGCAGTGTGTCAAGTCACTGCATGTATTTTTAACAGGGAGTAACAGTATGCTCTTACGATAGAGGCAAAGCAGAACAACCACACGTTAAATCATCACAAACGGATCACCTAATTTCTTCCGAACCGTCAGTGTGTCTGGCAAACCGGCCTTGCGTTATGGGGTGTACGATATCGTGGTTGGGCCAGGGCCAACCACCAAACTGATCTTTCTGGTAATCAGCAAATGTCTGCTGGATCTCTGCCTTAGTGTTCATTACAAACGGACCATATTGAACTACGGGTTCATTAATTGGTTTCCCCTGAAGGAGGAGTAAATAACTTTCAGCATCGCCATTTTCAAGCAGCAGTTCAATACTTCCTTTTACTTCAATGCAATTCTCACTTTTTACCATCGTTCCATCAATCAGGATCGCATTTCCCTGATAGAAGTACAATTGGCGGTTTACTGCCTCACCGGCGGGCGGAACGATCCATTTGGCACCAGGCTGCATTTTTATTGTCAAGATCGCAACTTCATTACGAGGATCGGCGGCCCAGGAGTCAGGGGCTGCTTTTAATGCGATGACATCTTGTACATGTCCTGCTATCACCCGGACTTCAGTGCTTTGGCCCATTTCATCCTTTGTCTGGAAAACCGGAATGTCTTCATTCCACAGCATCTTGAAGTGAGGCTCGGCAAATTTTTTGGCTTTTGGCAGGTTGAGCCAGATCTGGAATAACTCCACGGGGTTTTCGTTCACCTGATTTAGGAGCGGGAACATTTCACTGTGCTGCAACCCTCTGCCGGCTGTCATCCACTGCACATCACCATTGCCATAGCGGCCTGTTTGCCGGTGCGAGTCAAAATGGTCAACGAAACCTTTCATAACGACAGTAACAGTTTCAAAACCACGGTGAGGGTGCGCAGGAAAACCGGGGACTGTTTCACCATGATACATGCGCCAGCCATCTTTGACGGTGAAGTCGTTGCCGATGTTACGTCCTGCGAGCGATGTCCGGGGCCCCAACTGTTCATTCCCGGCAGGGTACTGATCGTTGTGATGAACGCAAAACAGGAATGGGTCGCTGACGGGCCACATAAAATCCAATGGCTTGATACTTACGATTTTCTGACTACTCATGTTTATCACCGTTAAATTTGATGCAGGAAGATAGTAAAAATGCTACAGATTGAGATAAGTTAATTAGTGCATAACTGTTTTCCAAGTGTACCCAAAATAGGGGACTATTTTCCCGGTCGGTTTTGCTAAATTTTGAACAGGGATTGGCAACAGTCTGTTTTTTATACAAATAGAGATTAAAGGGATGATTCGAACCAGGTTGATTACACTTACAATGTTTTGTGCCGTATTTATAACAACGGGTTTATTTCCGCAAAACGGGATGCTTACTGACAGTTCCGCTCATGTTTTTGTACATTTCTTACTAACACGCAATGACAGCATTAAACAGTTTATAAAACCCGGAGAACTTGAATATTCCAAACGACTCGGAATAACATATAAGGGCGTGTGGAACAAGGCATTGATATCCAATGATATTGATGACGCTCTGATCCCGCAAATTTCATCTGGCACTATAGTTCCGCATAGCATTATTACGGCACTTGAGGATGGTTATTCACGCCTGACCCTTACATTTTCCGGGAGCCCTGCCGTGCGTGAATATTATTTTGATGGTGGTTTGCTGGTATCTCCCGCATCCTACTATGCACGTAGCTGGAAACGGATCGAAAGCGCGCATTTCGTGTTTATGGCAAGCAACCCAAGAGCAATCAATGCATATGCAATTCGAAAACTGGAGCGTTTTGTTGATTCCATGGAAAGAAGACTTGCGTTTTCCGGTGAGTTACGAGCGAGGTTGCGTGAGAAGAAAATATTTTACTTTCTGTGTGACAGTGATGAGGAGATAAAATCACTGACAGGTTTTTCGACCATGGGAATGTATTATCTTCCGTATGACTATATAATAACAACCTACAACTGTCACACTCATGAACTGCTACATCTTCTTATAAACTACAAACTGCAGAGCAACGAGCTTTTTACTCATCCGTTTTTTCAGGAAGGATTGGCCGTGGCCCTGGGGGGCAGGGGTGGAAAAGAATCTGGTGTTATACTTGATATGGGAGCTTATCTGCAAACAACAGGCATGATGGATTTTACTGAACTATTATCCAGGGAACAGTTCCATTCTCAGGATGCTTCAATGTCATACGCTATTTCCGGGTTATACAACCGCTTCCTGCTGGAGCGGATCAGTCAGGATGCATATATCGCTTTATATCGCAAATACAGTGGCAGTTCGGCTGCATTTGATAAAATGATCATAGATACCACGGATCTTCCTGAGAGAAGCACATGGTTGCAGTATGTTGCTGCGCGTTTGAGACAGCCGGATATAATTCCTGCCAATGAAATTATGCCTCAATCAGTCCGGCTTGATGCGTTCCAAATTAGCGTGGCCGGGGAGTATTACCGGTTTGAGACGAAAGGTCCCATACTCATAAACGGGAGCCCAGACAGGATAGGTCATCCCGGGAAAAAATTCAACGAATTGTTTCCCGGGAAAAAATACGATGGCGAAAAATATGCGATTATTGCGAGCGCGGATGAAGTATCTGTCTATAACCTATTTACCGATAATCTTATTGCAAAATATGTAAAATGCTTTACCCTGAATCAGCAGAGTGTGCCGGAGAGTGGTGGTTGTTTCCGGTTTCTGGTCAAGAAATCGGTTTTTGACGCGGAGGATAAAATTATAACTCAATAGACGGGGCATTTATCTGGCTGATCTGCAAGATGTCACTAATGCCAATGCCGGGTAAACAAATCGTGAGCAGAAGTACAAATGCAACAGCAGATAAAAGCCAAAGTTTTGTATGTTTTGATCTCGCTTAGATATTTGGCAAATTAAAAGATGAAAATTTCTGACTTTGGAAGAATAATCTATATTTAAAGCAAAGCCAGGTACTAAACCAACAATTAGCCGTAAAGGAAATAGTATGGACCAGGTATTGGCAAAAAGCATTATCAACAAACATTTAGAATCTTTGGGTATTAAATTAAATCAACAAGGGGATGTTGCCGCCAGTGAAGACAATTTGGTTACTCAATTCAATACATGGACTGAAATTAAAAGTGAATTGGAATCGGGAAGCGGGGGAGAGATAAAACCTGATAAGAATGGTAATATTGGTTTCCAGGCAGGTGATTCCTCTGCTGCGCTCTACGTGAATAATTTTGCCCCTTTTAAAGACCTTAAGGATAATATCTCACTTTTGCATTACAGCGGATTCAAAGAGGCAGTATTTGGGAAGAAATTGCCTACTAATATCAGTGTCCCGACGGCAGATTTTTATTTATCCAATGATTCAGAGGTGATTGGCATCGAGTCCAAGTTTACTGAGATACTGGAAGCAAAGCTGCCCAATAAAAATCTTGAAAAATACATTCCACAAAAACAGAAACTTGCATATCTGCATCCACCCTTTTTTAAAATCATTGAGTATTATCTAAATAAAAACAATAAGTCCGCCGATAAAATGTATTTGGATGCTGCACAGCTTATCCGGCAGAGTATCGGGCTGATTAATAAGAGTCTGCATACATACTGTTTTCTTTTGAATGCACTGCATGTGAAACCGGTTTTGCTATACATTTACTGGCTCCCGGTGAATTGGTATGATTTTGAGGAATACCGTCAACACGAAAGGGAAGTTGACGAGTTTAAGGGAATGATCTCCGACCATTTGGTTTTTATCCCGCTTTCCTATTTGGAGTTCTGGAAATTTTATGAAAACGACAAGTTGCTTGGGGATCACATAGGCAAGGTTAAAAACCGCTATCTGATTTCGTTTCCGCGGTAGTTGTGTTAGGCTTTACACCGCGGTATACGGTGGATTCAGGCAATAACATTTTTATATTGTCTTGAAAGGATGAGGTTGTATCAAAAGAATAAAAGGGTACGCGCCCCGCGGAGCGCATAGGCGTCAACCTAATGAAGCAATATATTCGACTTTCATTTCTGATGTGCCAACGGCACTAAATATAAATAACCGTGGGTGCGAGCCCACGGCAGGAAGATGAAACTGAAACCGTCCCTGAAAGGGGCGAACAACAGCAGCAATCGTGCTGTGGATTAAGCGAATATAGCAAAATAATTACCGGTCAGTTGGACTACAAATTAACAGATTCAAACCAATTAAAGGGTTTTATTCGCCCCTTTCAGGGACGGATATTTCTTAAGTAGGTTACCGCGGGCTCGCACTGCGTCCCGCGAGACGGGATGATGCAGTTATTCAAATTTAGTCCTTTCAGGACATGAACAAATCATAATAGCCTTCACGATCATTGCGGTAATGCACACATTGAACAATATGAATTCTGACATTCAAATTTTAAGTTGACGCCTATGCGCGGAGCGGGATCCCGTTGTGAGATGACACGGATTGAAACGGATCTCCGCGGATAGAAATTGAAAATTTGACTTTTGAGACAGCCTCATCTTGTTGACTATTCCTGGAATCGGTCGTTTGCACCTTTCCTTTTTTTGTTTACTTCAGGAGCATAAGCTTTTTTACTGAGGTGCCGTTTTTGGTGCTCAGCCGATAAAAGTAGATACCTGATGGATAGGCTGATGCATCCCATTTAACCGCATGCTCACCTCTGGTCATTTCACCGCTGAGCAAAACAGTGACTGTTTCACCAAGTTGATTAAATAGTGTGAGGGTGACGGTTTGAGGCTCAGTCAGAGAGAATGAAATAGTGGTTGTGGGGTTGAACGGATTAGGGAAATTCTGATTCAGCTCAAGAGATTTGCGTTGAGCAGAATTTCTGAAATCTCCTCCAATTGCCGAAAAGGCATCGATGGTGCTGACAATTGCGCCATTGGCACCACCTGCCCAGACATTACTGCCTCTTGCGGCTATTGTTGCGAACTCTCCGCTGAGGAGGGCCGGAACTCTTGCCCATGTTGTTCCTCCGTCAGTTGATCTCCAGATTCCACCGTTTGTTCCTGCTGCCCAAACATTGGAAGTATCTGTACATGCCAAGCCAAAGCAATAGGCATTTGAGAGGCCGGTGCATTGCTTCCAGGTCAGGCCTGCATCGGTAGTTTTAATCACGCCGCCGCTTCCGGCAGCCCACCCGATTTGATTGTTGGCGAAGGTGATCGTGTTCCCGATGATGGAGAAGGAAGACAGATTTTGCCAGGTGGTTCCGCCATCAGTGGTATACCCGTTGGTAGAACTGCCTTTAAAACCGTGGTTGGCGTCAATGAAGTATATGCAGTTTCCACCGGCATTGGATACTGCGCTGAGTTGGGTTGTCCAGGTAGTGCCGCCGTCGGTTGTTTTAATAACACGGTTGCTTCCCACGGTCCAGCCTGTGAGGGTATCAATGAAAAAGATATCATACATATGGTCGTATTGTGCACCAGCTTCCTGATAAACCCAGGTTTCGCCAGCGTTAGTGGTTTTATAGATACCACCCATATCAGTTGATATCCAACCATAGTTGCTGTTGACAAAGTATACTGCATAAGGTTTTGAGAAAGACGGAGTTTTGAATGCCCAGTTTTTTCCGCCATCGGTTGTTTTCCCATAAGTAGAACCTCCATTGTCAAACCCGACTGCCCAACCGAGTTTTTCGTTGGTTTTATCGAAGAAAATATCTTTAATCGGGGTGGTCATTGTTGTGGAAGTGCTGGTCCAGTTCACGCCAATATCAGATGTTTTGCTTATTTGTCCTTTCCTTCCACATACAAAGCCGGTAGTTTCATTTATAAAGTGGAGGCAGATCCCTCCCACTTGTGGAGATGTCATCGCAGGCTTAGTCCATGTTGTTCCGCCGTCGGTTGTCCTATATACGCTGGCTGAACTGGTTGCAGCATCGCGCAAGACGAAACCGAGGTTTTCATTCACGAAGTGCAGATCGACATAGGTTGCAGAGGAGGAGGGACTGGTCATCACTATCCAGGATGTTCCGCCATCGGTAGTTTTGTATAGGTTGGCGCTGCCTCCGGCTCCGAATCCAAGGGAAGGTGAGAGAAATTGGAAAGCACTTATATCATATTGTATTGGGGTGCCCGTTGCCCAGGTATCGCCACCATCAGTTGTTTTGCGCACAAGTCCACCGGTAGCAAAAGCAATACCGACCAGATCGGAGGTGAAGTAAATGCCATAGAGTGCATTCGTGACACCACTTTCTTTTACAACCCAAGTGGTTCCGCCATCCGTAGTTTTGGCGATTTTCCCGTTTGAAGAAACGGCCCAGCCAAGTGTGTGACTTCTGTAGCATACTGCTTGCAGGGAAGTAAGAGCAGTGAACGGCACAACTGTCCACGCGGTTCCACCGTTGGTGGTTCTTACAAAGAAGGGCGTTGAGGTCGAAACTGTTCCGATAGCCCATCCAAACAAATTATCTGTGAAGAACACTTTTTTCAAAGTGCAAGGGACAGCCGTTGAAACATCTGTGCATTTCCAGGTTGTTCCGGCATCAGTTGTTTTAAGAATAATGCCACCTGAGCAAACAGCAAACCCGGTAACAGCGTCAACGAACTGAATGTCATTTATGTCGTTTGCTACGGGATTGAGATTCTGCCAATGAAAAGTTTGTGGGAGAGCGGGAAAGGAAAAGAGAACCAACATAAAAACGAGTATCAATGATTTCATGACCAGTACTCCTTTAATTATTGAATTGAGTTACATACGGATGAGGCTTCCAAAGCTATTGTCCAGGGAATACCTCCATTTGTCTAATTTTTCAAAGCCTCACTGTGGATGGGCTACCGATTGTATGCTGTCGAACCTATTTGTGATTTCAAAGGCATTCACCCGACGGTATTGTTGATGACCAGAACCTTTGGCAGAGTGGAAGGGAGTTCAGAATGCACAGTGAATGAAAGAAAAAACATTTCAAACAGGGAACTCCTCAGGTGATTAAAAATTGTTCTGGAAAAACGAGTACTTCTTATCGAATGTTTTGTTCTGAGCCGGATACATCCTGTTCAAAGCAAATCACAAAGTCATTTCAGGAAGAGGAAAATTATGTTACCGGAAAATTACTGATATAAGCAGTTGTTAATCAATTAGGCAAATGTCGTATTTTGAATTTTAACAATCATAGCGTGCATTTAAGGAGATGTGCATTCAGGAAGCAATGATCTTGTGCTTTTTTGCTTTTTGAACGGCTTCCATTTTATTATGGACATGAAGCTTGTTATAGATGTTCTCGATGTGTTTTCGAATTGTTGAAGGGGAAACGAATAGACTCCCGGCAATCGCGATATGGCTGTCACCATGGCTCAGAAGTTCGAGCACTTCAATTTCCCTGTTTGATAAGGTAAAATCATTTTTTTCATAAGTTGCTGCCGCCGGGATATCGACCTGCCTTAAAAGAGCAAGAGATTTAGCTGCAATTGCCGGCGACATTACTGCGCCCCCGGACATTATTACCTTTATTCCTTCGACTATGCGGTCAGCCGATTCATCTTTAAGCATATAGCCAATTGCGCCTGCCTGAATTGAACGGAATATTTTGTCTTCATCATCAAAAACAGTGAGGATCAGCACTTTAATGGAAGGATATTGGGCTCTTACTATTTCAGTAGCTTCAATTCCATCCATCTCCGGCATTTCGATGTCCATCAGAATTATGTCTGTTGCGCTACCGCCGCGTAATTTTTCGAGCAGATCCAGTCCGTTCCTTGCCCTGAAGCTGAATTCGATGTCATCAGAAAAGAAACCCAACTTTTCCGCAATAGAGCAGGCCAAAAAATCATTGTCTTCAGCAAGCGCCACCTTAATTTTCAAACTCATATACTTCAACCTAGTTTTGTGTAAAGATAACGGAAGAAATGTATAACTCCTATACGGCAATTGACTTATTTACCGGGAACATGCAGGAAATTCTTGTGCCGTTTTCATTACCATTTATGGAAAAGCACCCACCAGCCTCTTCACAACGGGATTTCATATTTCTGAGACCGTTGCCTTCGCTGCAATGCGCGGGGTCAAATCCTTTCCCGTTATCATGCACAGAGACAAGAAAGCCTGTTTCGATTTCACGGAACCCGATAAGTATTTCAGAAGATTCTGCATGTTTAATGGAATTTTGCAATGCTTCCTGAATGATCCTGAAAATATTAAGCATTTGGGTGGATGTCAGCCTTATCTGGGAAGCCATTTCCTTTTTAAGAAGAATTTTGACGTGACTGATCTCCGAAGTTACGCGACGTATCAAATCATTAATACGAAACAACAGTTGCTGCATATCACCGTCTTTTGTAGATATTGCCCAGACCGTATTCCTCAAGTCCGTAAGCGTATCCTTGCCGAAATTATGAAGGGAAGCAATACGCTGCAAAATGTCATGATTGTTCCGGTTATAACTAAGATTGTCTAGGGAACTTATCAGGAAGGTTAGCTGTGACCCAATATTATCATGCAGTTCGCGGGAAATCCGGATCTTTTCGGCCCAAAGTTTATTCTCAAGATCTGCTTTATTGAGACGATTCTTCAGTTCAAGCTCGGACTTAATCTGCTTTCGTTTCATTTTTTGGTAGAGGTAGGTCCAGACCGAAAGGATAACAAGGACAACAATTACACCGCCAAGAATGATTGATAAAAGTGTCCGTTGCTCGATTTTCAAAGCGTTGGCAGCGATAACTTTGTCTTTCATTTCTGTCTCGAACATAACCTGCAATTCGGCTATCTTTTCATTTGTTTCTTTTCCGGAAATACTGTCTTTATAGGCGGTGTATTTTTTAAACATAAGCAACGCTTTCGGAAACTCTTTCCTTTTCTCATATACTTCAGCCAAACGCTGATAGCTGTATTGGACAAAATATTTTAAGCCAAGATTTCCAGACAATTCAGCACGCTTGGTAAAGGTAAAGACAGCAGAATCGAGTTTCCCCTGCATCAAATACAAATCACCTCTTATTTCCAAATTCTCTGCTCTGCCATAAGCTCCTTTTTCTCTGCTACGATAAGCATCGGAGAGATTGAGGAATTTAAATGCGCTGTGGAAATTTCCCTGCTCGGCATAAATTCCGGCAATATTGTTTAGAGTATATGGGATGCCGACTGAATCGGAATAGCGGTATTTCATCTTTAATGTTTCTTCGAAGAAGAACATTGCACTGTCCAAATCCCCATTCATTTCTTTTAAAACGCCATAATTGTCCAACAGTCCGATTAAGATTTTGTCAAGCTGCTTCTCCCTTGCAATTCTCATACCGATGCGTAAGTAAAGTACAGCCTTGTCCATGTCTCTTCGCTTGATCTGATAGCCATATTCCCCGTATAATCTTGCTAATTCAGCATAATCCTCCAACTGTTCATATAGCCTGATTGCACGAATATTTTCGGAAGTGCTTTTCTCGTACTCCCCGCTGAGATAGTCAACAATTGCCAAGTTACCAAGTGCTTTAGCTTCACCACTTTTATATCCAATGGCACGCGCATTTTCCGCATTTAAAGAAAATTTTGCTTTACAGGAAATGAGGTTGGAAATGATGAATTCATAGGGGAGTGTATTAACACTGTCGATTTCTCTTTTTATATCTTTGCTCTCTAAAGGCTGGGTAAAGAGCAGAAAAGTAAAAAAAGGCAGTAAAAGGCATCGTTTGTATTTCATACCACGATAAATCATATATAACCTGCAGCAGTAAAAAAATCAGGCCTGTCTTATTATCAACCAGTAACAAGTGCATCTGATAATTTCATTTTTTGATCTGAACTTAATTCCACCTTTTAAAAAGAAATATAAGACAATTTGCAGGCTCTACAAAGATGCCTTTGGGCCTCACAGTACCTTGTGTGACGGAGTTAACATAATGCAGTTCTTGAGGTCGCGAGGTTATTTACCAGTGCAGCCGAAAAAAGCAACAGAAGTATTAAATGGGAAAATCAATTCATTTCTTTATTTTATGAATAGCGATTTTGTCTTTTATTTAGTTGGCTCTTCCAAGGATCCCGATAAAATGACTGGTCAAAATCCGGTGATAATCGTCTCCTGTTCTTGAGTTTTTTCCGGGTATTCAAAGGTCAAAAATTTCTCATTTACCAACAATCTGGTTAGGATATTCGGTCATGAAAATGCCATTCACATCAGAACAGTTTTTTGCCGTATTCAGGAACTATAATCAAACCATTTTTCCACTCCAAGTTTTATTTTATGTATTTGCGGCTGTCTGTATTTGGCTCCTTTTTTCAAACAAACCGGAAAAGGGGATGATCATCAGTGCTTTTTTATCCTTTTTCTGGTTATGGGTTGGAATCGTCTACCATATACTCTTCTTTACGGCCATAAATGGAGCGGCCTATTTGTTTGGAGCCCTGTTCATTATCCAAGGCTTGTTTTTCCTTGTCTATGGAGTGATCCGAAAAGAAATAGCTTTTGGCTGGCATAATGATATTCATGGTGTCACCGGTTTGATACTCATTCTTTATGCACTTGTTATCTATCCTCTCCTTGGTTTTGTCTTTGGGCACATATATCCGGATTCGCCAACATTTGGTTTACCATGCCCGACAACCATATTCACCTTTGGTCTGCTTATGTGCGTGACCAAAAAACCGTCGATAAAACTATTTATAATTCCTCTTTTATGGTCTCTCATTGGGTTTGGAGCTGCATTAAAATTTTTTGTATTCGAGGACGTCGGGTTATTGTTTTCCGGGTTGCTGGGTCTGGGCTTTCTGTTGATGAAAGAAAAGAGAAACAGGTAAACAAAGCTGACAGTATAAGATTTGCTTTCGAGATTATTGTCGCTGTATCATTAAACATTTATATGGTAATAATTAACTCAAGTTACATGAACTCAGAGATTGAATAGCCACGACTTCAAGTCCTGGAATAAATGGACATTCTAAAAGTTGGCTTTAGCCACTAATAGAGCGAAGATTTGTGGCTAAAGCCAATTTCGTTGGGTGCGAATGATCCACGAGCTGAAGCTCGTGGCAAGTCAATTGGAATCCTTGCATAGCATGAGTAATTAATGGAATACCGTAAAAATCGACATGAGTTTTTCAGGAAGGAAAAGATTAATGAAACAGATAAAATTTCGAACCGTTCAGGTATTGTCTGTAATTTTAACAATATAAATGACGCTCCAGTCTATTGCGCTATTTATTAATATGCACCTTGTGAATATTTCGAAATGTTATTAATTGCAGGAGCTAATATGTTGAGATACAATAAAGAGATACAGAAATGACAGAGTTGAAATTAACTGAAAAATCAGTTTTGCCTAATCATCAAATGCTTGTTGAGCTTCTAGGTGAGACCTTCTCCTGTTGGGAAGAAATCAGAAAGCATCTTGCAGAAACCTATGGCTCCCTGACCGAGGAATGGAAATACTACGGAGCCAAGAACGGCTGGACTTTAAAGATGTTGTATAAAAAAAGAAATCTCTTCTTTTTCAAACCGTACGATAATTATTTTGTGGTATCGTTTATCTTTGGAGATAAGGCAGTATCTGCCGTATGCAAAAGCGACTTGCCCAAGAAGATGATTCAAGAGATCACCAACGCGAAGAAATATGCTGAAGGCAGGGGATTGAGAGTTGAAGTGAAAACGCAAAAGGCAGTTGCGCATATTGTGAAATTAATCGCCATAAAAATGGAGAACTGATTGTTTTACTGTTTGTATAGTAAACGGTTATTGTTGATCAATTAGTTCAAAACCCATCGTAGAAAGCACAAAAAAATACATAAATCAAAATGAAAAACACTTTAACCATAAAGCAAATTGCTCCGTGTGGGATGGACTGCGGGCTTTGTTTGGCTCAGCATCGTACAAAGAACATTTGCACCGGATGTTACGCAGAGGGAGCGCAAAAATCGCCGTATTGCATCAGGTGTCCGATAAAATACTGTGAACTGTTAAAGAGCAGCGGATCAAAGTATTGTTTTGGCTGTACCCAATTTCCGTGTGCCCGGGTAAAGCATTTGGATAAGAGATACCGGACGAAATATGGAATGAGCATGATTGAAAACTTGAACAACATCAAACAGAACGGAATCAGGAAGTTCGTTGAAAATGAAAGGCTCAAGTGGAGGTGTGACAATTGCGGGAACGTTGTTTGTGTTCACCGTCCAAACTGCTTGGTTTGCGGAGAGCCCGTAAAAACAAACCCGATTTACCGATGAGCAGAGTAGGCTTTAATACTCTTAATGGTATTTGCGAAACATCAGGCCGTGATTTTGCTTCGTGCGGTAAAATGGCGTTCGATTCTGAATTTACCAAGCAGATTCCGTAAATTATCCGTCAGTCGATTCAAATCTTCAGCAGATTTTGCCATTTGCTCAATTCCACCTGCTGATTCGCTTGTTACATTGTTGATACCTTCAATATTCTTGCTGATCTCCTCTGCTGTTGCAGATTGCTGCTCGCTGGTTGCCGCCACCTGAACAATAATGTCTGTTACTTTTTGCGTTCCCTGCACAATACCCAAGAGGGATTCTCCTGCCTCCCCAGCCAGTTTTTTCCCGACTTCAACTTTGCGTTTCCCCTCGCGGATGGACTCGACTGCCAAAAAAGTATCATTCTGAATTTGTTTAATCATAAGTGCAATTTCTTTTGTTGCTTTAGTAGTGCGTTCTGCAAGCTTTCGCACTTCATCGGCTACCACGGCAAATCCGCGTCCCTGTTCACCGGCCCGGGCAGCTTCTATTGCCGCATTAAGCGCAAGAAGATTAGTCTGATCAGCAATGTCATCAATGACCTGTGCAATCTCACCGATTTTGTCGCTGTTTTGTCCAAGGGCAAAGACCGTGTCGGCTGATTTTGTAACCACATCTGCAATCCCATTCATCCCTTCAATAGTTTGCGATACGATAGTGACTCCTCTTTGTGCCATTGCCCCGGCATTCTTAGCGGTATCGGAGGCAATAGAGGTATTCCGGGTTGTTTCGACGATCGTTTTGGTCATCTCTTCAACGGCGGAAGCTACATCGTTAGTCTGGGCTGATTGTATTTGTGCACCCGCTGCCATCCGTTCAGCACTGGAGGAAATTTCAGCACCGGCGCTAGCCGTGGCCTCTGCAGCGTTATGGATATCGGAAATCAACCCGGAGAGAGAATCGTTCAGTGTATTTATACTGTCGATAATAAGCTTATGGTCACCCTTATAATTTCCGGTGATTTTGCAGGTAAAATCACCTTGAGCCATTTGTGCCAGTGCGACAGCGCCCTCTTTCACGGGATTTATTACGGATTCAAGGATGTTATTGATACCAATGAAAATTTTTTGATAGTCACCTTTTTGTTTGTCGACTTCAATTCGTTTTGCAAGGTTGCCCTCTATTGCTGCCGAGCAGAGCATATCGGTGGTATTGACCAGTTCAATAAGATTTCCCTGAACCGTTTGAATAGCTTTCCCGAGAATATCATCTTTAGAAAGCAGATCAATTTTTGAGGAAAGGTCGCCCTCTGAAATTTTAAGTGCTACTTCAGCCTCATGCCGCAGGCCTATTTGCAATTTTTGCAGCGATCTCAGGAGGTTACCAATTTCATCATTTCGATCAGTTGAAATATCTTCGGTAATAATTCCGAGTGAAAGAGCATCTATTGCGCTGCCTGTTCTTTGCAGATCCTTCAATATGTATTTATTGAGGAAATGGCGAACAACAAAGAAGACAAACAATAACACGGCAATTCCCATGATAAGCGCTTCAAGTCTTTGTGAAGCAATGGTTGCATTTGTGCTTGCCATGGTATACCTGATGCTGACAACTGCCAACGGGTCGCCGGTTTGAGATACATGGCAGGACGTACAGGTTTCATTGGAAGGAAGTAATTCAATTGAGGAAACGACGTCTTCACCTTTGAAAACTTCATTGGTAAATTCCGGTTTACGGGTACTCAATACCTCTTTTTCTTTAGTATCAAATTTGAGCTCACTGTCGGGTCGGATGAGGTTTGTAGGAATAACTCTGAGTTCACGGATATTTTGATTTTTCTTCATTTGAAGTATGAACGGGGAGATATCTGTAACTCCTCCGGCCATTGCAAACATTATGGACTCTCTTAAGGTCTCTGAGAGTTCATGAACGCTATCCCTGGTTTTTTCAACTTTTAGGGTCTCTTCTTTTTGCAGCAGAATGAAAAACATGGATAGAATTGACAAGAGCAGTACAATTCCCAGCATATAGTTCATTCGTTGTGAAATCGATAAATGTCTCACACCTATTCTCACTGATTATTCGTTTATTCATATGCATCGTATTGCCAAGTAATAACATTATTCAATATTATCATCGAATTAGTGAGTGATTTGTTTAATAAGCGCAGTAAAAACGGGCTTTTCGAATAGATTTGCGCATTCAAAACGAGGCCCTACCAAAATGAGGGGCATAAAATTGGTACTGATTGTGTTAAGTTGGGGCGTAGGCGCTAACGGCCTACATAACACAGCGCGGCGGAAAAAGGGAAGTGAGCTGGAGTGTCTTTATGCTCTTGAGCAATAACACGGTCAGCTAAAAATCGATAAAAAATCCAATACCAAACCGATCCAGTCTCTGATAATAGAACTCGTTAAAATAGTTCGCACCGAAATAATAAGAACCGTACAACACTATTCCTTTGCCTTCCCAACTGCCAAATTTAATTCCCGCCTGCGTATGGTATGTCATCTGATATTCCGGCATGCCGTTAAGTTGAGCGTGTGCAGCAAGAAACCAGCAATAGGGGAGTTTTGGTATCAGGAACTGCCGGTCAGTGTGCAGCTCTGCGCCGGCGAAAGCGAGGAAATGTTTGAGTTCCTGCGGCCGCATTCTCGCGGCATATGAGGTTGCGATGTAGGGGCGGATTGACATACTGCCAATCTTTGTTTCAGCGGCAGCGGTTATTTCGGCATAGTCGCGTGTGAAAGGAGTTGGTTTCTGTCCATCGATCCATTCTTTTCTGATGAGGTCGTAGTATCCGTCAGCGCGGTGTGCACTGTTATGCATATATCTGAAACGCAGATAATATTCGCTTTCGCTTACCAACTTTGACCAGGTCACATTTCCGCCGAAGAATCCGTCGAGGGCGCTAATCTGCAACCGGTAGCCGCTGTAACTGTTCACCTGGGCATATGCCATGAACTCGACGCCGACGCTAAACTGTGCACGGTTTCTTAAGTACCATTTCACTATATCCACGGAGTTACCCATGTCGACCTTGAGATTTGCATTATCGGGGAAATAGAGGACGCCCATTTTAGCCTCAGCCATGTTTGCCCGAAGTGGCAGGAAATGCAATCCGCCGGGGAAAATTTCATAACTCCCGGGTTTGCAGGAAGTATCCTGCCGGGAAATTTCCTGAGGGAAAGCGGTGGCGAGAAGGAGTAATGCCAATATTGGGAGCAATCGGGTAAATGGTGATGCCATAGCGCAATTCAATTAATTAAATAAGGTAAATTGAGTATATTTAGATACAAAATTCAAATTTATGAAAAAGACTTGGAATTAGACTTGGAAAAAGAGAAAATACTTGTAACAGCGGCGTTACCGTATGCCAATGGCATGATCCACCTGGGTCATTTGGCAGGAGCTTATCTGCCGGCTGACATTTTCGTCCGTTACCACAGATTAAAAGGCAGTGACATTATTTTTGTTTGCGGTTCAGACGAACATGGTGCCCCGATAACCATTTCAGCCGATAAAGAGGGTGTTACGCCCAAAGTAATAATTGACCGGTATCATGGTGCCAACAAAGAAGCGTTTGAGAAGTTCGGAATGAGTTTCGATATTTATTCCCGAACCAGTTACCCGGTGCACTACAAAACCGCCCAGGAATTTTTCCTTAATTATTATGAAAACAAGATCCTGAACACGAAAAGCACCATGCAGTTTTTCGATGAGAAGGTTAAAATGTTTCTGCCCGACCGCTATGTGGAAGGCACGTGTCCCAAATGTGGCAACGAAAGTGCACGGAGCGATGAATGTGAAAATTGCGGAGCGCTGTATGATCCTTCAGAACTGAAGAAACCGATAAGTAAAATTTCAGGAGAAACGCCGGTACTGAAAGAAACTTCCCACTGGTTTTTCCCGTTGGGCAATTATCAGGACAGGTTGAAAGAGTATATTTCCAAACAGGATGAAGCTGTTGGCTGGAAAGACAACGTTTTACAGTATTGCAAAGGCTGGTTTCAGGATGGGCTTAATGACAGAGCGGTAACCCGTGATATTGACTGGGGTGTGCCGGTGCCACTGGATAATGCCGAAGGAAAATCACTTTACGTGTGGTTTGAGGCTGTGCTTGGTTACATCTCTGCGACAAAACTGTTGTTTGAACAGCGTGGTGACACGGAAAAATGGCGTTCCTACTGGCAGGATCCCAATACCCGCTACATTCCGTTTATCGGCAAAGACAACGTGGTATTTCACTGCATTATATTCCCGGCTATGCTTATGGCGTGGAATGATCATAACAAGGATAAATTTGTTCTGCCCGAAAGCGTTCCCGCGAACGAATTTTTGAATTTTGAAGGCCAGAAGTTTTCCAAGAGCCGCAACTGGGGCATCGATGTGAAAGATTTCCTTGAATTATTTACTGCAGACTCGTTGCGCTATAGTCTTGCTTCCAATTTGCCGGAATTGCGCGACACCGATTTTCTGTGGAAAGAATTCCAGGCCAGGTATAATAATGAGCTTGCAGATATATTGGGCAACTTTATCAACCGCACGATGACTTTTGTCTTCAAGCATTTTGAAGGAAAAGTACCTGCTCTTTATGAGCTGCAGGAGCGCGATTCGGAAATGCTGAACTCCATTGAAAGCGCGCCAGAGAAAATTGGGACGTGGATTGAAAAATATAAGACCCGTGAGGCTGTTCAGGAAATGATGAGCCTGGCGCGTAATGCAAATAAGTATTTTAACGATTCAGAACCGTGGAAGACGGTTAAGGCGGACAGGAACCAATGTTCGACCACACTGCACATTTGTTTACAGACAATCTATACTTTGGCAGAGGTATTTTCACCACTCATTCCTTTCACCACAGAAGGCATTTTCAAGATGCTGAACGCTGAACCGGTGGCCTGGGATGCCTGTGGAAAGATGCATCTGCTTGAAGGCAGCCAGTTGAACACGCCTGAGATATTATTCAAAAAGATTGAGGACGATGTGATTGCAAAGCAAATTGAAGGCATGACAGTTGCAGCACCTGTTGAACCGAAGAAGGAAGATGAACTAATCACCTTTGACGATTTCAAGAAAGTGAAGTTGGTTGTTGCCAAAGTGCTTGAAGCAAAAGCTTTGCCGAAGAGTGAGAAACTGTTGCAGCTTCGTGTGTCGACAGGAGAGGGTACCAGACAGATCATTGCCGGTATTGCCAAAAGTTATGCACCCGAGGATTTGATCGGCAAGAGTGTTCTGATTGTGGGCAATTTATTGCCGGCCAAGCTCATGGGACATGAGTCTCAGGGAATGATACTGGCGGTGGACAGTGGCGAGGGCAAAGTTAGTGTGATTGAAATACCGGAGACGATTAAGCCGGGGACTGTGGCAAGATAGCCACATGGTTTATCAGGACGGAATTGAATATAATAAAGTGGTTGTCTCAAAAAGCAGAAGAGTATGCACCCCGAACGGGAGCGGTCGAGGTTACACTGATTCGAAACAGATTTTCACGGATCTGAAAAGAAATAATTTTTGAGGCAACTGTACTTTACTAAATGAAATCAATTACTCTGTTTCTTCTGATGTTAATTCTGGTGTCGGTGGTGCCGGCACAGGAAAAGGGCTTCCAGATTGTCCGATTGAAATTTAACGGTGGCAGTGACTGGTATAACGATCCGTCCGCGGAAGTGAACCTGTTGAAATTCATGCAGGCTAATACCACGCTTAAAGTAATTCCTGAATACAAGTTTGTTGATTTGGGGAGTGATGAGGTCTATTCGTATCCTTTTCTGTTCATGACAGGGCACGGGAACGTCAGTTTCTCAAATTCCGAAGCCGACCGGCTTAAGAAATATCTGGAAAACGGTGGTTTCTTATATATTGACGATGATTATGGTCTGGACAAGGCTGTCCGGCGTGAATTGAAAAAGGTCTTCCCGGATAAACCGCTTACCGAGCTTCCGTATTCGCATCCCATCTACCATATTTTGTATGACTTTTCGAACGGAGTACCCAAGACGCATGAACATGACGGGAAACCGCCGCAGGGTTTCGGGATCTTTATAGGGAACCGGTTAGCAGTTTATTATACCTATGAATCTAATCCTAGTGATGGCTGGGCGGACCCTGATGTTCACCATGATCCGGAAGCGAAGCGGCTGGAAGCCTTGAAATTTGGAACGAATATTGTACTTTTTGCGCTGACGCAATAAAAAAATTCGCGATAGGGAGCGTAAAGAAGGGAACTGGATTCATTGACTGTTCAGTCAGAAAACAATCCAAACTGATCTTTTTACCATATTAAAAAGTTAATTGCTTTATTATAAGTGTCATTTCGAATAGCATTATGGAAAAAATATTTGAAATATTGGCTTATTGTAGAAAAAAAACATAATTTGCGTTAAATTTATTAACTATTGTGGAAAAAATATATAAATGAGCGATCTGGTTTTTGCTTCATCGGGCTCCCGGGAAATTTATAGAATCTCGCGGTTGGTTAAAGAGAACAAGATCCGTAAGATCGCCCCTAAGATTTATACAAGTAACTATGACGAACTTCCATCCGAAATTATCAGAAGAAATATTCTAGAAATTTTGGGAAATTTATATCCAGGCGCTGTTTTAAGTCATCGCTCGGCTATTGAGTTCAAGCCAACAAGCACTAACCAACTTTTTGTAACTTTTACGTACACCAAAAAAATAAAATTGCCCGGGGTAACCATAAATTTTCTTAAAGGGAAGGGCCCAGTTGAGGGGGATAATCGGTTGTTTGGGGAACTTTATGCTGCATCAAAAGAAAGGGCGTTTCTGGAAAATTTACAAATTACCAAGAAAATTGGCCCTGATTCAAAATCGATGGGGATTCCTCAAATTGAAGAAAAGTTGGACGACATATTGAGGGTAAATGGAGAATCCGGAATAAACCGTTTTCGGGATAAAGCGAAGGAAATATCCTTCATATTGGGTATGCAGAGAGAATATGAATTGCTCAATCGAATAATTGGAGCATTGTTAACCACAAAACCATCAAAAATTCTGCGCTCGGATTTAGCTCTCTCGCGGGCAGTGGGCTTACCATACGATCGCAACAGGGTAGCCGTTTTTGAAATTCTGTTTGAATACCTTCACAACAGAGAATTTCGAGATCGATCCGAGAACAATCCGTCGCAAAGTGCGTTCAAAAACTTTAGTTTTTTTGAGGCGTATTTTTCCAATTATATCGAAGGTACTGTCTTTGAAATAGCAGAAGCAAAACAGATAATTGAAACCGGTAACCCGCTTCCGTCCCGCAGAAACGATTCTCATGATGTTCTAGGAACATACCAGGTTGTGTCTGATAGAGGGGGAATGAGAAGAGTACCTGCCAACATTGAAGAGCTAATTGAACTTCTTCAAATGAGGCATAAAGTGCTTTTGTCTTCCCGTATTGAAAAGCATCCGGGGGAATTTAAGGCAATAAATAACAGGGCAGGAAATACGGATTTTGTGGATTTCAAACTCGTCCGGGGAACCTTAAAACGTGGACTTGAATATTATAAAGCACTAACAAATTCGTTTGCGCGTGCAGCGTACCTCATGTTTTTAATTAGCGAAGTTCATCCTTTTGAGGATGGAAATGGAAGAGTTGCGCGCGTAATGATGAATGCTGAATTGGTGAATCGGGATCAGTGTAAAATAATTATCCCAACAGTTTTCCGGGAAGACTATTTGCTCACCTTGAAGAAATTATCAAATGATAAAATACCTGCACCTTATGTCGAAATGCTTTCGAAGGCGCATGCGTTTAGTGCAAACCTGATTCATGAAGATTATGATGATATGTTTTTTTACCTGAAATCCCACAATGCCTTTTATGAACCAAATGAGGGCAAACACCTGGTGATTGGATGATATTCATTTGAGAATCCTTGGAAGGTTCCAATTGAGGGCCATATCAGAAAAGGGTGCCGCAGCAAAAAAACCACCCTGTGTCTCTCTCCCTTTCGCAAAGAGAGGGGGAAGGAATGTCTCGTTATTTGGTTCAGGCTTATCGATGGCAGGAGTTTTAGATTGAACCGGTGTGATAACAAGTACTCCAAAAAACAAATAGAAATGAAACAACCAAAACCATTTGGAGAAGTAGGTCTAATACATCAACAATGTGAAGTGGAAAAAAGCTGCAGCCTAAAATAATTGGCTCAGACGACGAGTAAAAAATTAATAATTTGCCGTGAATATTTCAGAAGGCAAGACACGTTCTTACGAGAACCTGCAAATACATTTTATGCGAAAAAGACCTAAATACGGTCTTTTTATTTAATAACAACAAATAATATAATGCAAGAACTTCTAATTTCGATTCGTGACAGAATCAAACGATATTACCAACATAAACTCTGGGCTTCTGCGTTGCTGGGAGCAGCACAGTTTTCAGTGCTGTCTTCGCTGTTTTTTCTGGTAATAGTGATCAGTGAGCTGATCTTTAATACCGGGAGCACGGTGCGTACTATTCTTTTCTTTTCCTGGTGTGTTCTTAGTTTAGTTTCGTTGGGAATTCTTGTCGTGCTCCCATTAATAAAATCGCTTAAAGCTCTTTCGTGGGAGCACGTTGTTGAGATATCCAAGGAAATTGGGTCATTTCACCCTGAAATCAAAGATAAACTTGCAAATTCGCTCCAGCTTAAGTTGGGTACAGATGTGAAAAGCGGGAGCACGTTTTCCGATTTGGCATTTCAGCAAACAGTGGCAATAACCGCTCCATTTGATTTTTCTAAGGATGTCTCGTTTCAAAGATCAAAATCCCTTCTTATATATGCGGTATCTTCTGCATTAGTTTCATTGTTGTTGGTGGTGGCAATTCCTTCGATGCGCCTTGCTGCTGGAAGAGTTTTAATGTTCACACATAGTTTTGTACCTCCCGCAAGATTTATCGTAAACGTGCTCCCGGGGAATCTTAAACTCACCAAGGGAGCTGATCTTCAGGGAAAGGTGATAATATTTGGGGGAAAAGCAAAAAAAGTGACTTTATTCTCCAAACTCAAGGAAGAAAGTGAGTTCCAAAAGCGTGAGCTGGTTGCTGATTCTCTGGGTGAGTATAGCTTTCAGGTTAAATCTTTGCATTCTGACCTGGAATATTATGCTGCCGCTGAGGAAGTGCTAAGCAACAAGTATTTAGTAAATGTGATAGATCGACCGGTAATTAAAGAATTGCGAGTCAGGCTTCAGCCGCCGGCATATTCAAGGCTGCCAATGTTGGAACAGGTTGATAACGGTTCATTTACCTGTCTCTTTGGAAGCAGGGTTCTGATAAACCTGTCCGCGTCGGCGGAACTGGCTGAAGCAAAACTTGTATTGAATGACACCGTTTCCTTCCCAATGAACCTTCACGGTGAGTTGGCCTCGGCAGATATCTCACCCAAGACCGATGCTTCGTATAAGATATTAATAAAAGACGGTGATGGTAATTACAACGAGTCGCCGGTTAACTATACCATTAAACTGTTTTATGATGCGGCTCCTTCAATTGAAATGCTCGAACCCCGGGGAAACAGTCTGTTGCAGAGTGATCAACGGAATGCAGTTGTTGTAAAGATAACGGATGATTACGGATTCTCCGATCTGAAGCTTTTTTACCGGTTGAGCAAATCCGATTTTGAAAAACCCGAGGAAAGTTATGCGTCAATTGTTATCCCTGTTGACAAGGCAAAAAATGAGCAGTTGGTGAATTATATCTGGAATCTTTCCTCGCTTTCACTTGCTGCCGGGGACGTCATCAGTTATTACGTGGAAGTAGCCGATAATGATGCGGTATCAGGACCGAAAAAGGCTAGAACGGCTGAGCTGACCATACGTCAGCCCTCGATTGATGAGATTGCAAAACAGGCAGACAAAGAGCAGAATAAATCAGAACAGGATCTTGCAAAAACATTCAAGGAGGCTGAAGACCTGAAAAAGGAGCTTGAAGCCATCTCGAAAGAAATGCTCAAGGACAAAAAGGATCTCTCCTGGGAAGAGAAGGAGCGCATTCAGAGTGCTGCCAAAAAATTTGAGCAGTTGAAGGAGAAAGTAAGCGATATCCAGAGCAAATTGCAGGAAACAGTGAAGGACCTTCAGAAGAATAATATGCTTTCCAAGGAAACTATGGAAAAGTATATGGAACTGCAAAAGATGATGAGCGAGATGAACAACAGCGACTTACAGAAGGCATTGGAGAAAATGCAGCAGAATCTGGAAAAGCTGGACAGGAAACAGGCTCAAATGGATATGCAGAACATGAAGATGAATGAAGAAATGTTCCAGAAAAGCATTGAACGGACAATGAATCTGCTGAAGCGTATACAGATTGAACAAAAACTGGATGCACTGACAAAACAGGCTGAGTCGATTCAGAAAAAGCAAGAAGCACTTTCACAGAAAACGGAACAATCGAAAACCGGTGACCAGAAAGCACAATCCGATCTGAAGAAGCAACAGGATGCACTCTCTAAGCAATTGGATCAGTTCCAGAAGGATATGAAGGATCTTGCTTCAAAGATGAACGAGTTCAAGGATCTGCCAAACGATCAGGCAAAGGAATTGCAGAAGGAATTGCAGGAACAAAAAAATGAGGAATTGTCTGAATCAGCCGAGAAAGATTTGCAGCAGGAAATGAATCAGAGCGCGGCACAAAAGCAGAAACAGATTAGCAAGCAGATGAAAAAAATGAGTAAAGGTCTGAAGAGCCTGCAAAGCTCATTGATGCAGCAGCAGCAGCAAAAGGTTTTTGCCGGCATGATGAAAATGATAAACGAAATGCTGGAAGCCTCGAAGATGCAGGAGGACCTGAAGGATAAAACGAGCAAGGGTGAGCGGGATATGTCATTCAACGAGAATGCCCGCAAACAGGACGAGTTAAAGAGTGATATAGATAACCTGACCAAGGAAATGTCGTCATTGGCTCAAAAAACGTTTGCCATTACCCCGGAAATGGGCAAGTCACTGGGTGATGCAAAACGTCAGATGGACCAGGCGATGAAGGCTTTGCAAAACCGTAACGGAACCTCGGCCGGAGAAAGCCAGGGTGAGGCGATGAAGTCGTTGAATGAGGCAGCCAAGTTGATGAAGCAGTCCGCGGAGAATATGATGCAAGGTGGTGGAGAAGGCGGAGGCATGATGTCGCTGATGCAGCAATTGGGTAAACTATCCGGGCAGCAGATGAGCCTGAATAATATGATGCAGCAGATGATGAAGGGCCAGAACGGCCAAATGTCACAGGAACAGATGCAGGCCATGCAACGTCTTGCCCAGCAGCAGGAACTCATCAAAAAATCGTTGGAACAATTGAACAATGAAGCCCGTTCGCAAGGGAACTCGAAGCGGCTCAGTGGAAATCTGGAACAGATTGCCAAACAAATGGATGAAGTGTTGAGCGACATGAAAACTCAAAAACTTAACGATAATCTCATCCAAAAACAGGAGCGCATACTCTCCCGCATGCTGGATGCTCAGTTGAGTGTGAATGAACGTGACTTCGAGAAGGAGCGAGAATCGAACACCGGTAAGAATTTTTCCGGCAAATCGCCCCAGGAATTGAGAAAAACTGCCACCGCAAATGACCGTCTTAAGGATGAGCTTATGAATTCCATGAGAGATGTTTATCTGAAAGATTATGAAGCATTGATCCGTAAATACCTTGAACAGTTGGGGAAAACAAACGAGAAGTAGACGGAAGAGATTTATGGAACACTGATCATTTAGGGTAAGCGGGAAAAATTGTAAATTATCAGTCATTAACTGAAAAAATAGACTAATTAACTTTAAATACTTGTTAGGTACGATCCATGAAAAAAACAGGCCTGTTACTTGTTCTGGTGTTTGCATTCATTTTTTCGCAATGCGGCATTTACCAGACGCTGGTTAATTTATCGAGGGTGAAATTCAGATTGGGCAACATTGCAAACGTGTACGTTGAGGGAGTGCCGGTAATGAATAAAAGAAGTGTATCTGATTTTTCGCCGCTTGATGCTTTAGCATTTACCCGGGCTATTTCTCAGGGGCATCTGAATGTTTCCCTGGTAGTCAACGTTGATGCGATTAACCCGAATGACGGCAAAGGGGGGTATCCTGCAACCAACGCCCGGATAACCTCATTTCCGTGGAGACTTGTTATTGACGGAAAAGAGCTGATAACCGGCAATCTCGGTGCACCGTTTGATGTTCCCGGCACCGGACAGCAGGTGACTGTTCCTATAGCTGTCTCTATGGATTTATTAAAGAACGCCCAGGATAAAGGTTATCAAAGCCTCATCAATATGGTTCTTCGAATTGCCGGGCTTGGAAACGGGAAGGGAAACATAGCACTTTATGCAAAACCGGTGATTGGCACAGCGATAGGGAATATTTCCTATCCACAGGAAATTAAAATTATCAGTGAGACGTTTAACTAGGATTTATACTTAACACAGGCTGTCTCAAAAGTCGTCGCACTTGAAATGCAGCAATTTCGATACTGCGTTTTCAGACTAAATTATTGAGATTGCTTCGTCGTAAGTTTCTCACAATGACCTACTTGGTCGCTTTTGAGACAGCCTGTGCTACAATCTTAATAAGGAAGTTTTACAACAAACCAATTTCCAATTATACTTCTTCGTTTAGTTGCTGGCATCTCAACAGGAGCCTGACAATATCAACCAGAAGCCTGGTCTTTGCTTCTTCCTTGGAGACGGCGAGAATATAGTCATACTTTTCTCCCTGGAACATAGCGGGCACTTCTTCAATCTTTTCAGCAGTAACTTCGTACACTTCCTGAACTTCATCAACCCGCACACCAATTTTCTCGATGGTGCCGTTCAAATTTATTTCAAGGACAATGATCCGGGTTTCTTTTGAGGCTTCCTTCTTGTGCAGATGGAGAATCTCTGAAAAGTCAATAACCGGGATAACTTTTCCCCGCAGGTTTATTACACCCAGAATATGGCTGCCCGCATTGGGGACAAAGGTAATTTGCACCATTTTGATGATCTCTGAAACGGAGAGAATGTCAATAAGATAATGCTGCTCACCTGCAACGAAGGTGAGATATTTACCTTCAAGATTGATGAGCGATTTCCCGGTGGCCAGTTTATTTCCTGAACCTGAGTTTTCCAGAATTTCGTTTACTTTTTTAAGATTGTCGGGGTCGAATCCAACGGAAACATATTTTGATTTCGCGTCGATAGCCTTTTCGGCGAACCTGATATCAACAAAATTATCAATGTCAATCAGATTTCCAGTTCCCATTTCATTATGCATATACTGTTGGATACGGTCAAGATCTTCTTTAACGGGGAAGAGGTTATCGGTTGTGATACCTTTTGGTTCGGAAAGAACTGTTTTTAGGAGAGGAATTTTCAATCCAAGGGTTTTGTGAGGATCGAGGAAATCGACCCCTGCCTGTGCAGCAAATCCGGGTTTTTGGCTTACCAATTTGCCTGCTTTAACAAACATGTCCGTCAATTCCTGAACTGCCAGAGGGTGGTCGTTGATAACGTCCTGCTGCAGGGTGAGTACGCAGCACGGATGATCTTCCCAGAGCTCACTTGAGAGGAACAACTGGTCAGCTATACCAGCTGCGATAGCTTTTGTTCCAATTGGTTCTGCCACCAGGTATCCGCTGGCGTTTGGGTTTTCTTCAAGAAATTCGGGCATTTTAACCGGCGGCGCCACTTCAAATTCAATATCTACATCGTTTCCACCGGTGAATCCAGGTTTGAGGCCCATTCCACGAAAGAACATATGCCCAAGCATATTATGAATTGAAAGGGTATGGGGAATATAGAAGGATGAGCCTCTGAAAAATTCCCTGATGTCTGTTTTTCCTTCTTTAGGGAGTTTTTTCCGTACACTAATACTGCCATTACGATGTGCATAAAGAATCAGTTTTAACGGAGTATTGTAGCTGAAAAGGTCCATTGCGATTGGTGCAAGCACACAGGCTCCCTGAATGGTTCCATTTTCCAGGGACTCGGCAACGGGGTTCCAACTGGACATGCAATCGGTGGTGAGCTCAAAGTGTTTTGGCTTGAATTCGCCCGAGGCTATTAGGCTCTTTAAAACACCCAAAACAATGTGATCGGTGATTTGAATATGGCCCAGTTTAAGTTTAACCCTGCCATCAGAGGTTACTTCCGCTTTTGGTCGCTCGATCATGACAGTTTTATCCGGAAGGTTCAGTCCAAAGGCTTCTTCAATTTTGCTTTGGAGCTCGGCCGCATTGAACGGTTTTGATATAAAACTGCTTACGCCTGCATCTTTTGCCTTTAGGGCTTCCTTTTTTTCCCCCCGGCCTGTGGCCATAAGGAAGGGAATGCCGGGAATGGTGTGTTTGGTACGGCACCAGACAAGCAAATCATAGCCATCAGTGTTTGGCATGTTCCAATCACTGATAATAAGCCCGATATCTGACATTTGTTTGAGCTTTTCAATCGCGTCCGATCCATCGACTGCCTCAACAATGTTTTGAAAATTGAGCGAGGTAAGGACTTTCTTTTCCATTTGTCGCATCGTGGAGGTATCCTCAACCAAGAGGATTTTAATGTTCGTGTCAACCGGCATTTATGACCTTTTTAAAAATGATTCAGGTGTACGAACATTATCGGAAATTTTAAAATCTTCTTAAGGGAGAACAATAAATGAGATCCGTCAAAACGGTATTCAAGAAAAATGGTTGGGATACAGTAAACCTAAGAAAACTGATATTTATCAGTCTTTTACGGCCCTAAGCCTGAAATAGACTTCCTCGGGGGAGAAGATGCCGGCGAAGAAGCGCTCATACATTACCGGTTCGATGTTCACAAAAAGATCCATCCATTTCAGAACAGCGAAGTGAGAGGTGATAAATCGTTTTTCAAGTACCTCAAACGATGCTTTGCCGCGGTAGTTGGTCCGGTGGTTAAGCTTCCATTTCTCGTAGAATTTTAGCTTCCGGTTGCCGATATATTCGTAATTGTCGAAAGTCCGGATTGAGAACGGGATCTTATGATCGGGCTCACCGAAGTATTTGGTGTTAAGGAAAAAGGGGGCATACACAACCAGAGTTGCATCCGGTTTCATTATCCGGTAGATTTCGGTAATGGTATTATGGAAATTGTTGACATGTTCAAGGATATGCGAACAGTAAACCTCATCAAAGGTGTTTTCTTCAAAGGGATAGGGGAATGAATTCAGATCGTGCATGGCATTTCCACCATAATCAACCACATCCAGGTTAACATATCCTTCTTTAAGATCAAAACCGCAGCCAAGGTTCAATTTCTTCATTTTTGCTCATTATTCCTGTTATTCCAGTGTAAAAACGTGGCCTAAAGATAGAAAAAAATAGTGGAAAAAGAATGGTAAGCAGGAATAAAATATGAGGCAAAGTTCAGGGCGATAGTGCCAACTCAATATAGAAGGTAATACGCTGACTGTGAAATTGGCTTAGAAACGGCACGGGTTAGGTAGATACCCGCTTCCGCGGGAATGACATTCGTCCATTATGCACGTTACGTTGACAGCATTGAGTTCTTGGAGGGGCCGTTTTTGCAAGCCAGCCACAAGGAAGATAAGCTTTCAGAACGGGATACCTGGTGGTGACTTGGTTTGGAGCGGATGGTTCGCGGCCAGGAAAGGAATTGAACACAGTTTTATGGGATTTGGGAAATAGGGTCGATGATCAAGTGCAAAAAAGGGCATAAAAAAACCCGGTTGGAAAAACCGGGTTTTAATGGGTATTTGAAAAGACGTAACATTAGTTGAACTGTATTACCGGGAAGTTCATCCCTCTTAGTGTCATCTGCTCAACTCTCAAAGTTGTAACACCTCTTTTCAAGAAACCCAATTCACGGGCTGCAGCTTTCGAAACATCTAAATTGCGGGTTCTGACAAAGGGGCCTCTGTCGTTAACCCTGACAATCACTGACCTATCCGTTTCGGGGTTAGTCAGTCGAAGTAGTGTTCCAAACCGGAAATTTCTATGCGCGGCGGTATATAGATCCTGATCATAAGATTCTCCGTTGGCTGTATTAAGACCTTGGAACTTTTGACCATACCAGGAAACGCGCATATCACCTAATTCAATGAACTTTATAACTGAGGTGTCCGGCTTTGCTGCATCATTAACAAGTGATTTTTCTACTTCTAGTCTTGGCTCTTCTTTTGCCGGAAGTATCTGGGTGAAGATTCCTGCACCCGCCAAAACTAATAGCAGAGAAAACAATAACGCTTTTGTTAATGAGTTCAATGCTACCTCATATTTGTTATTTTGATGAATCAAATATAGGGAGGCATCCCTCCGTCTGAAAGCGATCTTTGCCAGTTTGACCCTGTCAAACCGAACTTCAAATATTCGAACAAATGGGTATTTTGTTCGAAAATTACTTCACATTTAATGTTTTGATAACAAACTTACTTAAGCCAGCGCTTGAACCATCCAAGTGTTCTGTCAACGGTGTTGATATAGTGATTCGGTTCACCGCGGATGCCATGACCCTCACGCGGATAGACAACAAACTCAGTTGGTATTCCCCGCGTATGCAGCGCCTGATAGAGCTCACGTGAATTCGAGATGTCTGTATATACATCCTTATCACCCTGGAGTATAAGTGTCGGTGTTTTAATGTTTTCCGTGTAGGTGGAAGGTGATAGCTTTACATACAAATTGTTAGCATCAATTGGTTTTTCCCAATAGTAATAGCCGAAGTACATCTTCTCGAATATCGGCTGCCAGGAATTACTGAAGTCCGTGAAGAAGCTGAAGATACCATAAAGTGAGACAGCTGCCTTGAACCTTGGAGTCTGGGAGATTATCCAGTTGGTAAGGTAACCGCCATAGCTTCCCCCCATAACACCCATGCGATCCTTGTCCACAATTCCTTTGTTAATGAGAAAGTCTACTCCGCTCATGATGTCTTTGTAGTCACCGCCGCCGAGATCGTAGCGGTTATCCTGGCTGAATGCATCGCTGTAACCTGAACTTCCCCGTGGGTTGGGGGCAAACACCAGATAGCCTGCTTCGAGAAGCTGGCGGACAGGATATCCCTGGGTGAAGGTATTTTTGAAGTTCCCATACGGGCCGCCATGGCAAGTGAGAATAAGCGGATATTTCTTTCCTGCATCAAAACCGGCAGGTTTGAACAGTATTCCCTCGATGGTGAACTTACCATCTGCGGATGTATAGCTTATAACTTCCTGCGTGCCTGTCCGGTAGGGAAGCAACTGCTCTGAAAAATCAGTGACTGTCTGTTCTGCAAACTCGACCTCAGGAAGTGCGGAAGCGGTTTCCAGTTTTGAACAAATCGAACCGGACTTTGTCAGGCTGATTTCCGAATAGCTTCCTTTGCCGGAATCAATTCTCTTCAGCGATTTTGATTTCAGGGAGTAGGAGTAGATAGTCTCGGCCATTCCTTCATTCACCGTAAGGATGAGCGTAGTTGCATCTTTCCAAAGCAGGGTATTTACGCTGAAGTTGAAATCTTTGGTAACATTTTCTGCAACCCCGGTTTTGGTATCCATAATGGTCAGGTCAGTCTCGGCAAACTCGATATCCGGGACTGTTTGCGTTTTGAACGCGATGTATTTGCCGTCAGGTGACCAGGCCGGGGAAGTTTCAGGGCCGGCATCTTTGGTCAGTTGTGTCTTTGCCCCATCCGGGAAGGAGACGGTATAGAGATCAAACTTTTGTTCGTCATTGTATTCACCGGTAAGATTTGACTGATATACTATTTTATTCTCGGTCGGGTGAAATTTTATTTCTGCTGCTCCAGCATCAAGGGGAATTGAGGCTACTTCCTCACCGGACGGGAATTTCAGAATGGTGAGCACTTTTACCGGATTAGTCTTCGGGTAGACTGCTTCGTCATTCTTTAATTTCTTATTCCGGTCAGCCAGGTCTTCTTTTGCGGGATCGGAGAGCGCACTTAGGCAGGCTACCAGATCACCTTTTGGTGAGAAAATGTATTCTTCAACATCAGCACTAAAAGTGGTCAGATTTTTACCTTCACCACCTGAAAGGGGGGCAAACCAAACCTGTTGGGTACCCGATTCCATAGTTCCGGATTTATTGCTCTGATATTCACGATCGGTGAGATAGAGCAAGTATTTTCCGTCGGGGGAGAAAAGCGGTTTGGTGCATGACTTCCCCTGCAAGGTGAATTGTTGACAGGATTTGTCTCCGGTATGCAGCAAATAAACCTGGTAGTTCCAACTGCTGTTCTGGAGATCAGCGGAACGGACAGTGAAGGCTATGTGCCCGCCGGTTGGAGATACTGTTATCGAGGAAGGTACTTTAAAACTGATCTGTTCCTTTATGCTCAATGGGTTCTGTTGGGTGAAGCATAGTACGACAAGCAAAAGCGAAAACAGCAACGATTGTTTAATTAGTCTCATGATCTGCCTTTGAGATATGTTTTATGATTGTTTACTTCTTTTTGGCTTAAAGAATTCCTGAAGCAGAAACTTGCTTTCCTGCTCCATCAGTCCGGAATAAACTTTAATGGTGTGGTTGAGCCGGTTGTCTTCAGTGATATTATAGAGGGAACCGCAAGCTCCGGTTTTTGGATCGAAAACGCTAAAAAACAGGTTCTTCATTCTGCTGTGAATGAGTGCACCGGCGCACATGATGCACGGTTCAAGTGTAACATACATGCTGCATTCGGTCAGGCGTTCTGCCTCGAGGTAGGAGCATGCCGCAGTTAACGCTATCATCTCGGCATGAGCGGTAGGATCTTTGAGCATTTTTGTCTGGTTGTGGCCTCTGCCGATTATCGTGTTTTCGTAGACGATGACGGCACCGACGGGGCATTCATCTTTTTCGAATGCGGCTGCCGCCTCGCGGAGAGCTGCCCGCATATAGAATTGGTCTTTATCGGAAAATATCATTAAAAATCTTGTATCATTCCATAAAATAGATTAATCTAACTTACTAAAGGGAGGTGAGATTGTGAAGTATTCTATGTGTTTTTAGAAAATAATTTATTGAAGTGGACGGGGATTGCACTGCTGAGAATGTTCCGGGTGTGAATAAAGGAACTCATGGAGTCCTATGAACGTCAAATGGATGGTGATTAAGTTGAGGCGATTTAGGGTGAGTTTTCACGATTACTCGTTAAAGTGGGGAGTTCTCCAAGGGAGGTAGTTTAACCTGGTACTAATTTTTTTCAAAATATAAAACCCGGATGGAAATATGAACAAAACGTATGCTTTTCTGGCAACTCTCGTTATCATCGCTGTGAGCGCGATAGTAATTACAGCCCTCGTTGCAACCAACAAATCAAACAATCAGGACCGTTTTTCTGTCACCGGTTCAGGGATTGTATATTCAAAGGCTGATATTGCGAAACTACAAGTCGGTATAAAAACCGGAGCAAAGGTTACTGCTGTGGATGCAACCAGGGAAGCGACGGCCAGGATGAACGATATAGTCGGCGAACTGAAGAGACTGGGGATTGAGGAGAAAGATATAAAAACTACTGAATATAACCTGAGTCCGGTTTTTGTTACCACCAAGGCAGAAGGCAGGAAGCTCAGCGGGTATGAGGTAGTGCAGAATATGGCAGTTAAAATCCGGGATCTGAGCAAGATTGCTGACGTTATCACCGGTGCTACACAAAAAGGGGCTAATCTGATGGACAACATTCAATTTACCATAGATGATGAATATGCGCTCAAAAACAAGGCAAGAGAAATGGCAATTCAAAAGGCCAAAGAAAAGGCAGAGCTGATTGCTAAACAGTCAGGAATGAACCTTGGAAGGGTAGTCAGTGTGAACGAAAACCAGTCAGGCTGGGGCCGCAGCTATTCCAATTCTGTCAACGAATCCTACACCATGAACACTAAGGATGCAGTTGCAGGGCAGTCAATTGAAAGCGGCCAGAATGAGGTGCGGGTGGAAGTTACCTTGGTTTATGAAGTAAAATAAGCACTGATATATTTCTCACGTATTCTGAATGACTGCAATCAGATCAATGGAATTATTTAAAGTGATTGCAGCTATTTGTTGTTATTCATCAGGATTTGGTTGCGGATAATCCAGCCGAGGCCGAAAAAGATCAGTGCGCCCAGGAAGAATACGGAAAATGTTCCAACCTTAAGGGCTGAAAAGATGGTATTGGCAGCAGCCAGATTTTGTTGGATAAACGGGTTTTCCCGGGCTTCATTGGCATAGAACGTCCCTATTCCCAAATATGCAATTATGCCCATAATTACCAGAATGAGGCTTGATAAAAAGTAAATTACTACAATGACATTGTTTACCGTTTTGTTCATGAGGCAGCCCTCTGTTTCAGTTCAAAATGAGAAAATTGGATGGAGAAATATAAGGATTATTGAAATGAAAGTCTATCTGGTGAAAAAACCATTCATTTGAATTTGCAAATATTAATAATTAAGTTGCATACGCAGAGTTTCCGGCAGGAGGCCGACTGTTGTGGCAGCGGAGTGAAACAACAGACAAATTTCCTGCTTGAGAGTATATTCTCCGTAAATCAATACAGACTGCAGATTCAAAAATCCTATTTCTGTATTTGAGACCCGTGTTGTAATAGAACCTGTTGAATAATGCATTCTGTGCAGAATTCTGCTTGGTGATGCGTTGTTTGTAGGCCCAAATCGTGAGATGCCCCGCAAAAGGAATGCAGCACCTCGCCCATTGCTGGTTCGCAATGACCTATTATTTGTTGTGCAGCAGCCACATTTTAAACTTGGGCTGGATTTTCGGATGAATTGAAGCAACTGTCTCTAAGTTTGAGACGTTAATTCAAAATTTTTCAGGGATACATCGGAAGGAGACCTACGATGAAAAAAACAGTATTGCAATTAGCCCTTATTCTTTTAGCCGTGTTTACGGCTTTTGGAATGTACAAAGAGGATCCGAAGAGTCCCCCAAAACCATCAAGTATTAAAACAAATGATCTTATGGATCATTTCAACATTAATGAACTTGATATGTTATTCCAAAATAACGGAATTGGGTCGTACAATAGTACTACAAGTGGTGCCGGACTGTATTGGCCTAAGGGGACAATAAAAACCGTTGTATTTGAAGATGGTTTGTTGCTCGGTGGTAAAGTCGGGCCGACAGAGGAAATCCGTGTTGGTGGGAGTACCTATTATAAAGGACTCCAGGCAGGTCAGATTATTGACGGTGCTGCGCAAAATCCGGCGGATGTCAAGTATAAAATATGGAAAATAAAACGGGGCTGGGAATCTTTGGATGACGGTGCCGAAAAAACAAGGCTGCAATATGATTATGAAAACTGGCCCATTGATCAGGGTGCTCCTTTTGAAATTGATCCTATAACAAACAAAAAAATCCCCCAGTTTCTTGGTGACGAAGTGGACTAGATGGTGATGAATGACATGGATTCAATCCGGACGGTTGCTCTTTATGGAACCAAACCGATGGGGATTGAAGTTCAGCAAACCATCTTTGGTTTCAACACAAACGGTGATCTGGGAAGAACGATCTTCAAAAAGTATCGAATAATTAACAAGGGAAATTTCACCATCCGCGAAATGGCGCTTGCCATGTGGTCGGACCCTGATATCGGTTCAGGCGATGATGATTATGTTGGCTGTGATACTATTCGGAATATTGGTTTTGTATATAACGGGAAAGCTGTTGATGGAGTTGGTGCTATTAATGAGTATGGCTCGGCACCTCCAGCGTTATGCTATGATTATTTGCAGGGGCCGGTCATACCTTATGACCCGCTTACTTATCCAATAATAAACGAAAAGCATCTTCCGGATAGTGCAAAGTATGACGGGAAATGGATTCATGGGAAAACCAATCTGCCGATGACTTCCTTCGTGTTCTACTTCAAAGCAACAAATATATATGTAGACCCAGAGCTTGGTTCAGTTCAAGGTGGTATTCTGATGTATAATTATATGAATGGTAAAACATGGGATGGAGATCGTTTTCTTGATCCAACCAAGACACCTGCAGTTCCTACAAATTTCTGTTTAAATGGTGACCCGGTTACCGGAGCAGGATGGTATGAGGGTGCCGGGTGGCCAGGTGGATTTGCGCCTGGCGACCGTAGGATGTTAATTTCTTCAGGCACTTTTGATTTTGCTCCCGGAGACACGCAGGAAGTGGTATTCGGTATTATTATTGCCCGCGGAACTTCGAATATTAACAGCGTTCAGGAATTAAAAAGTGCGGATGATGCAGTCCAAAAAGCATTTGATCAGACCTATAAAATCACAGCGGTCAATCAAGCGTCTCCGGTTATCAGGAAATTCCAACTGAAGCAGAATTATCCAAATCCATTCAATCCTGCCACGGTTATAAGTTTTCAGTTACCGGCCGGCAGTCAGGTAAGTTTAAAAGTGTACGATGCTTTGGGAACTGAAGTGGCCACGCTGGTTAACGAATACCGCAATCCAGGCACTCATGAGGTGAAATTTGACGCTGCAAGGCTGGCGAGCGGCGTTTATTATTACCGGTTACAGGCAGGTGCCTTTGTTCAAGCGAACAAAATGTTGCTAATGAAATAGGAGTAATGAGTAAACTGATTTGAATGTTTTTGTTGATAACGGAAAACTAAATCCGTTAAATCGCTTAAAAATAGTATGACAAATTTCGTAGTTATTATATAAGATAGCTTTTTATCGAATCGGGGAGCATATTTTCAGGATGTGCTCCCCATTTTTATGTCCATCGATACTTTCCTGTTCTCCAACCAGACCTTTGCTCAATTATTTATCATTCTCCTACTTTGATATTCGACTTGGGATTTGACTTTTTCTTTGTTTGTGCAATTGGGCTTTGTATACCAACATAGTTATAGGCATTATTGTCAACGATCAACAGATCAATATTATCCACAAACCCGCTTCCATTAATATCGGTTATCCGAAAGCCTGTCATAAAATTGAATGCGTCGTTATCCACGAAGAGCAGGTCATTATTGTCAATAAACCCGGTTTGATCCACATCGCCGCTGTATATGCACCACCGTGACCCTTTAAACATCATATTTGAGGCGTAAGCTTTGTTTGCCGATGAGCTAAAATCATAAACGGTTGTGCCGGTTGGAAAGGTAACCGGATTTGCGCTCCAGGTTTCTATTGAGTTTCTGTGCCGGAGAATAACGTAATAACCCGTGTTGTGTTTTGCATTTGGAAAATAAAAAGTACCGGTTCCGTTGCTGTCAAGAATGCTCTTCGCAGAATCAACAATTGCATAAAGGTTGAAGGGGTGCCTGAGGAAAACAGTCATGGAATCCGGAACAAGTTTCCGTGTTTCAGGATTGTATAAACCCTCAATAAATGCGGTGAGCAACAAGGCAGGTACTTCAGAAAAGGAAATAACAGTCGCCTGGTTACTGTTGCCGGATTGCAGAAGCGTATTATAGGCCAGAACACGATACGTGTATCGCGTGCTGTCCGCTATGGTTGCGTCGGTATAGGTGCCACTGTTAGCAGGCAGTGAATCGATGGTAATGAAAGCGCCGCTAACCGTTGAGTCGCCCGTTTTTCGCTGAATAAGGAACCCGTTTTCATTGGCTGAGTTGTCATTCCAGGTAAGCCTGATGCGTAGAGGGCCAACCATTGGAGTGGCAGTGAGCATTGAAGGAGCATTAACTGATTGGACCACCTGATCCAGTCTGGAGAAGACAATATGAGTTGTGTCAAAATAATGCTGAGCAGTGTTTTCATCCCGAACAGAAATGAGAACAGTTTCGGATCCATACCAGGAAGTGTCTGCTATTGTTACGTTCAGTGAATCGTGATCACCCGGTTGCAAAATAATGTTACCCGCGTTCATCCGGAAAGGCACCGTTGGTGATCCAAATGCTGCGTTGGTTACGAATGTTGCTTTTTCCTTAACCGGGAATTTTTTCTGGACCGATGCATCGTAAAATTGGAAGTGAATTTGCTCGCCATCACCGTTGGCATAGACGGTGAGGAAATATATCCATCTGCCGTTGAATTCAAGCGGTGAGGCAACGCCGCGTAACTGAGTTCCGGCAAATGCCGCCAATTTATGGGCTGTGCCCGTCCTGTTAACGTTTAGTGATTTTATTTCTGCTGTAAAGGTCATTGATGATTCAAATCCTGCCGGATTGACGGACCACTGAGGTGCAGGATCTGTTACTGTCGGAGCCGCAAAGGTGAAAGCCCAGGCAACGGAATCTTTATCTGCTTCCTGAAGATAATCGGAGAGTCCGACCGGGTTGAACGTGCTGCTATTCCCGGCTACCTGAGTGGGAACAGCCAGCAGGTGAGGAGGGTGGTCGGTAAAGGTGACTCTGAAAGCAACGGTATCTTCAGTGAAGAGAGCATTAGCTGTTTGGTCGGTGGCTCTGAAGATGATGTGCTCGGTGCCAACCCAAGCGGTATCCGGTACACTAAGTGTTACTGTTTTGGCAGCGTCTACAGATACATTTATATGACTATTCCCGGAATAGCTCCACACAACTGAGTTTCCATCAGACTCAGTTAACCAGGAGTTAAGATTGAATGGTGAGAAAGTTTTTCCTTTCTGTATCACCTGTTCCGGTATGCCTGCTACTATCGGGGCATGATCATTCAGTACCGAGAACAGTGTCCCTGATGTATCTGCATAAGAATGCAGAGAGCCCAAATCCTGTGCCCGAAACACAATACGTTCCGATCCAACCCAGGCAGGATCGGTTTTTTTGAAAGAGACCATCCCCTGCGAATCGATAGTGGGAAGGATATTACCTGCATAAAGAGGGAAGGGGAGACCGGGATTGCCGTAGGCACTGTTGCTTTTAAAGAGGAGCTTTTGTTCCACAGGAATATTTTTATGAGCTGCTGCATCATAAAACCTGAATGAAATGGTATCCCCGGATGAATTCGAAAATATCGTAATATAGAACAGCCATTTTCCATTGTCCCTGACCGGTTTAGCAACTCCTCTGATGGCACCATTTGAAAATGCTGCCAGCACGTTGCCTGTTCCTGTTGCAAGATTTCCCAAGGAGGTGACTTCGGCAGTAATGGTCATTGATGAAGAAAATGCGCCGGGATTAATGCTCCAGGGAGGGAGGAGATCGTTGGCTGTGGATTCATCGAAACTATAAGACCATGCAATGCTGTCTCCATCTGATTCGGTGAGGTAGTTATGCAAATCTATTTTCGGAAAAATATTATTGATGCCTGATACCTGTGCAGGGATGCTTCCAAGGTGAGGAGGGTGATCCAATGGACGCACCTGGAAGAGAACCGTATCTTCGGTGAAAAGTGCCTGGGTAGTTTGATCGGTTACTCTGAACCTGATCATTTCGCTTCCAGTCCATGAGGACGATGGCGGTGATACCGTAACGACATGTGCATTATCAATGGAAACATTCAATTGCGAATTGCCCTGGAAACTCCAGGTAACACCACTGCCATCAAGTTCCGTCAAGAAATTGTCCAGATTGAACTGCGTGAAGGAATTGCCAACCTCAATGATTTGGTTTGGAATACCGGTGACATTTGGCGGATTGTCGAAATTATGATAAGCATGAAACAAGACCGGCGCAGTGACGGCGCCGAATATTTGATTTGGGGTGAAGGTCAAGGGTTCTTTTATAGTAACAATTGTATCAATTCCGGCGAAATATACTTTGAAGGTCAATTGTTCTGTATTGCTGTTTGAATATACCGTAAGGAAGTAAATTTGTTCGGAATTATAGAAAGAAGCTGAAGCAACTCCACGAACTTCATTACCCAAGAATGCTGCCAGAATATTGGCGCCTGAGGAAACCGGCTGATTATTGTATTTTACCTGAGCGGTGACGGTAGCACTAAATTGAAATTGGCTGGGATTGACCGACCATGCCGGTGATGATTTAATCTGGGCCGATATCAGAACCTGAAATAAACAGGTCACCGACACTATGTAAATAAAAGCTTTCATTTTAACTCAAAGATGATTTTAAAATAGTGCCACACATTTAAGGAACTTATAAAGGAACCCCGGGAAATACCGGAACACTTGATTTCCCGGGGTCATTTATTATTTAAGGAACGTCATTTTTTTTGTTGAGACAAAGTTACCCGATCGCATCGAGTACAGATAAACCCCGGATGGGGTTGCCATTCCGTGGTCGTTTCTTCCATCCCATAGAACAGAATAGAATCCTGCATGAGCAAAATCACGGACGAGAGTTCTTATCTGTTGGCCCATGATGTTATATATGGTCAGTTCCACATAGCCATCCTTTGGGAGAGCATAGTCAATCCGCGTGGTAGGATTGAAGGGGTTAGGATAGTTCTGAGCAAGATCATATTGTCGGGGTATGAGAATTCCATCGTGAACGGCAAGTGGTGCGCCTGCCACTATACGGGGAGAATCCAGATTGCCGACCAGTGTATCTGCAAAGAATCTTACGCCTTCAGACAATGCGTAGACAGTGTTCTTCTTTGGATCAAATATCCTGAATAGCATTGAATCACCTTTGATGGAGTTGCCATAAGCAGTGAGGAAGAAAAGCCAGCCGTGTGCCTTGTCAACATAGATAGGTGTAGCAAATCCGCGGCATTCATTTTTATAGAATACGCCAATTGTAGTTCCGGCATTTATCGAATCAACAACACCGGAGCCCAATTTGGCAACGACGGACATCGTATATTGATAGCTGCCCGCTGTAACGGTCCAATCCGGATGACCATCAATGCCGCTGCTGACAGCCAGAACAGGCGCGCTATTTGGTGCAACACGTTTATCAGGCGAAGGATAAATCAAACTGTCCTGATGTGACGTCCGGAGGTAGTAGCCGGATTTAGGTTGCATAGTGAACAGGTTTCCAACCCAGCCAACTATACTGTCGTATATCGCAAAAGCGAACTGACTTTTAATGAAATCATTCTTCACCGCGTGCAACGACGCCAGGGCAGCATTTGTTCCAAGCGTGGTTTGGGGCAGATAGCCGATATAATTCCATCCCGAATCGACAGGGATGGTATATGCTGAGGGATTCAGGGGGTAACCCGCATGCACCAGCGAATCAGCATGGGAAAGTTTCACAAGGTACATTTTTGCGTTTCTGATCGTATCCAACGAACCAAACCATTGGTGATTTGAAACGTATTGCGCGAATGTTCCCTGATCTTTGATAAGATCACCCGGTGCCGGATTCAATGCAGAGAGCACTGAACTTACGGACATGTCCGTTGATCTGGTATTAAACGACAACCAACTCCAGCCGCCAGGCAGCCGATATTGCTGTGTTGTTTGGTTGGTGGCAGTTATCTGAACCGGATCAGCATAGGAGCCTATGACAGAATTGGCCTGGAAGCTGAATGTTTCCAATATTTGGCCGAACTGGTTGCATGACGATGAATCCCACACACGCATTTGGATTTGTTCACCTTCGGAAGAATTGCTGTAAACCGTAATAAACGCACGGTAGTTTCCATCAGGGAGCCGCTGCAAATCGGTAACCCCTCTGGTCTCGTTCCCGACAAACACGCCAATACGGTCATGGATGTCATTCGCTGCGGCAGTATCGAGATACAGTTTTCCGATGATGTTCATTGAGTATTGGAAATTTGCGGGATTGACAGCCCATTCCGGAGTGTGGCATCTTGATTGTATATGAATCCTCAGCGGCTGGTCGCCATACACGGTTGAATCCCTGAGAACGACGTTATATTCACCAAAACCCAGGTTGGTGCCGAACATGAAGCTGATGGGAACACTCCCCATGTTCTGAACAGTACCGCTGGTTGATGAAACGACGAGCCATTGCGGAATATCTTTTATATAATAAGGGTTTGAGAATCCGCTTGAGTTTACAAGGTTCCTGGTGACGGTTACACTCTCATCGATGTATTTGACTATATCAATATCTCCGCCTTGCCAGCGTACAGGGCTTTTGTTCACTACAAACTGCCATGAAATTGAATCAGAATAAGTACTGCCCACCGGAACCCGCATTGAATTGCCGTGAGTATCTTTTACTTTCCGAACTATTGCGGTGAGCACTCTGTTTTCTATAAAACGGTCGGCTACGTTGGGCACGATGTTAATGGTTTTTCCATCCGAAGCGAAATTAAAATCAACAGGCTGTCCGGATTGCTGATCGATCAAACTGATGTTTGTGTTAGCACTCAGGCTTGAGACCTGTATCGTTTTTGTGAACGCGACGGCAATTTTATCGTTGGCGCCAAGGATGCCGCTGATTGGGGAGGGTACTCCCTGCACATAAGGTCCCGTTTTATCAATGAGTCCTGTGACTATGGCCGACGAACCCGGTATTGAGGAGCCATCGCATACCGAAACGGCACGTATGTCATAGGATGCATCATCCAAGCCTGCCGTGTTCCAAATTGCAGAAGCAGAACTGGAGGAGAGTTGACCGGGCAACAAAGTTGCAAACGTGGTCCAACTGTCCTTCTCGTTGTCCGATGTTATTGCACCAGAAGTGTTGGCTGATTTTGCTGCGGGTTTAGACTTTGGTTTCATGACAAGATCGGGAATTATGCCCGCTTTCTGTATGAACTTTGCCTTGACGGTCTCTGTCGAATTGTCGGCGTCCGTGATCGGTGCTTTGCGGGTCGTTACACCAGATTTCACTGCAATTTTATCGTCAACACAATAAATTTGATTGAGCAGGGCGTACCTGTTATCCTTTGCTGCGTTATAGAAATCCAGAGGGGTTTTCTTTATAACCCGTTTACCGTTAACCTTGGGAAAGGGAATGGCCTTTTGCCCACTGAGATTAAAATGGCGGTAATTGCCTTCTTTATCTGCAACTCCAAACGACTGAGCAAAAATATTTTTTACTCTGTTGGCAACGGACGAAAGACGATATTGCAGTTTGATGCCTTGAAGTGAACTATTCAACTGATTGTATCCGGAAATGGAAACTGTCAGAGAATCATGATTTGTTTCGTTGAGCAACCAGTTCGGGTTGGGGAAGGTGATTGCCACAGGGCTGCAAGGCTGCAAGAAATTGACAGAAATATTCATCGTGTCGGATACCTGATCATCGCCGCAAGCGGGACCAAGATACAGTTGTATATTGCTATAATTATATGCAAGCGGTCCGCGCCGGATAGTCAGGATTGCCTGGTTCTGCCCCGGTGGCAATGTGAAGGTTAACCCGTTTTCAATTACGATGCCGTTAATGGCAATGATAGCGCCATCAGGGTTAGAGGTTTGGAGGATTCTAAGTTGATAGTCTGTAGTTTCATCGGTACCGCTGGCGTTGCCCAAATAAATTGGAAATACGGCAACAGAATCCGGTTGAACATTAATGGCAGAGACCACTTTTGGTGTAAGTACGGCAACGGCCCTTTGCATGGTTCCAGGCTCCCAGGGGCAGGCACTTGCACCGGCAACAACTCTGAATATGGGTGTATTAAACACTTTATCCCTGGCTATATCGATGGAGTAAAAATTCCCTGCCTGATCATCGCCAAGAGTAAAGCCAGTGGTGGTAGTTGTTGTCACTCCCGTCATTGTGTCAGCCTGGAATCCAACTGTATAATTCATAACAGCACCGGCGCTAATGCCGGCTTCGTTAAGGAATCCCATGAGGTTGGCGTTACCCCCGGAGTCGGAGAGCTCATTAAAGGTCAACGTATAGTTCGAATCCCGGGAGAACTGTTCTTCACGAGTGACAAAAGGTCCCGCGGAGAAAGAAATATTATCCAGAGAATCGCGGCAGTTGGCTTTGACTGAATCGTTGTACGCAACAAGCCGGGTCCAGTTGCTGATTTGCAGACTATCACGTTTTGCAGCAAATGAACCAACAGGAACGGAAGCCAGGTGAGATTGCAGATTTGGAATCAGTGTCTGTACTATATGATCTTCAGTATAGTAAAAAGTAGATTTAATACTGTCCGGAGCACTTATGAGAACAACTTTATCCTTAACGAGGCAGCTGTCTTCCTGAAAATAGATAGAGTCGGCTTTGCCGAAAATGAAATTGTATGTGGCCCCGACAAACACATCGGTATTATTATGTCCGGTATGAATTGGATCAGCCGGTGTTGTAATTGTTTCCGTCGCCGTCGTGGTCAGATTGAGTGTACGTAAATTTGATTGATTTATATAGGTGTTCCAGGTTTTGGTAACATCAAACCCTGCTTTTGCATCGAGTTCCACACCGAAAATGGTGTATTTAAAAACCGGTGCGAGAGAAATGTAAATCTGACCGCCTTCAGCGCTGTCTCTCTCATGGGACATTGAAAGCTGGGTATAAGTGGTCTTTTGTTTTGACCAATACGCGTAGCTGAAGTCACCAGGAGGTGCTCTCAGGATCATTGTGGGTAAAGCCGGTGAAGTGGAGGTGAAGGTTTGGCCTTCGCGGGGTTTTACACCTGCAACAAAAGCCCAGAATATGTTTTGTGCCTGCCGGTTATCAGGAGTAGCTGCCTTAACGAGCAGTTGCTTTTGATAAGGATGCGGCCCGCCACCTAGTGTGTTTGGATAAGCTGCATAAATAGTATCATTCACCGTTCCACCGGAAAGTGCGAAAAGTGTTCGCGGGGCTCCTTCATCCCCGATGTTATTATTTATGGTGAAAGTTATTGAATCAACCGGGCAGAATCCGGAATTATATTGTTCACCTGCCGAATAACGGAGGACGTACCTGTTCAACTGGTTGAGTACGATTGTAGGCGTTCCGCAGCTTCCCTTAGTGGGGAGCATAGACGTATCAAATTTTACAACCAGGGGTGAATGATAGATGAACCTTAGGTTTCTCTGCGAATTATTGATTACGCTTGTATCACGCAAATCAATGGTCTGTGACTCAAAGGTAATTTGATCTTGCCGGGTGACCTCAACTTTATATAACAAAGGCGGGAGGCTGCCAAATGTTATCCGGGTGTTGGTTACGGATGCGGTGTCTGAATAACAGGCCGGAAGGCTTGAAATTTTAACTTTGCTTAAACCGCCAAGCGGAAACTCGCAGTTTCCGCCAGCAACAATAACCGTGAGAGGGAACGAGGCGACCTGTGAAAAATTCGCATTTGCGATTGGTTTAAGTAAATTGGTGAATTGGAAACTCGCCGGATTGAATATATATCCTTTCCTTACTGGTGTGATGGTGTGAGTGGAACCAGGTTCGAAAGCCAGCAAAAATTTTCCGTCTTTATTGGTGAAGGTTCTGGTAGTCCATGAGGCGCTATCAACCAGTATTTCAACGGTTGTATCGTTAAAGCATCCACCTGCGGCATTGGTGATATACCCGGAGACGGGGATCTGTGACACATCTGTGAAGTCAACGTTGTTCACCGCGGTGTTGCTTGTTGAAAGCGTATATACGCGGTTGGTTGGCTGGAAACTTCTTCCGGAACGCAATGGTGAAATGGTAAAGTTCGTGGATGTTCCGTAATTAATTCCCTCCACATCATAGAACCCGGTTGAGTCCGTGAAGGCAGATGTCCTGACAGGGGCCCTGTCATCGGCGAAATTGGGTGTACCATAAATTATACCCGTATTTTTCTTGGAGGCAAAATCGAAAACACGAGTGCCTTTTCCTTCGTCGAATTTCCAGTAGGCTGCAAGTCCCGTTGACGTAGTGTTAACCGTACGGTTCATATTCCTTTGAATGCTTGAAGAGTCAAGTATCGTTTTCCAGATACGCACTTCATCGAGATTCCCATTGAAATATCCTGAAGAGTCATGTCCAAACAGTAGTGCGCCTGAGCCTTTATATGGTCTGGAAAATGATTTTTTTTGCAGTGACCCATCGCGATAAAGGTATGAGGAATCCTTATTATTGTCGAACACCCAGGCATAATGGTGCCAGTTATTATCTTCTTGTATGCCAAATGAGATACTGTCTGAACCGTTTGTGGACACCATGAAGGCATTGCCGGAATTCTTGAACCCGACAACTAATTGTGAATCCTTCACAACGGCATTATGAAGATTTTGTGCTATCACATCTCCTGAAATGGTGGCATCACGTTTCAACCAGAATTCGATTGTGAATGAAGTATCTTTAAGTGAAAGGTTTGTTCCGGCGTCGATGTAGTTGCTGAAGCCGTCAAACTTGAACGATTTCCCGAGGTTAGGCAACACGGTTATTTCGACGTCGTTCACCGGCGTGCCATATTGGGTGCTGATTCTTCCCGTAAACGTTCCGTTTGGGTTGATGAACCCAACACTCACACCGGCGGGGCTTTGTCCAAATTCGTTCACCCCTATGACTTTATATTCGTAGTAGTTGCCTGGAAGGACGCTGAAATCCTTATAGTAAGTTTGTATGGCCGGGACATTTGCAAGCAGACTCCCATCCCTGTAGATTTGGAAATAATCGTTATCTGATGGCGGGCTAAGAATGTCAAATGTCCAGGAAAGCTCGACGCGATCAGAATAATCGCCTTGAGACGCTAAAACTATTGGTGTTCTTGGGCTGAGGAGATAGAAGCCCCACATACCCGCAGTTATTGAATTGAAGGGGGTGTTAAGCGAAAGTGCGGTGATCTTTTGGCCAATGGCCACATTGCTTTGCACCGAAGTACCGGTCAGCTTTCCATTCGCGTATCCATTGACAATACCAAAGTTTTCCATGTGGTATTGTGCCCGGATCAGGGAAAAGGGGAACAAAAGACAAATGAACAACCAGAGTGTCAGGTTGCGCGATCTGTCTACCCGCCTTAGGCCCTTCGCGAAAGATTCGGAGGGGTAAAATATATTCATAGAATCAAGCTCCTTGTTGATAAATATTGGGTTTTCTTTTAATCACTAACGTTATATGCGCCGGGAATCCGGAACGTCTTCGTCAGAATTGACCATCAACAAGTGCTTTATTGATAAATAGTACATATGCAGCCCAGCTTCCTGCGTTATAGTCACCTACGTTTTCACCATGAATCCAGATAGTGTTGGTTGCGCCATTTGCAAAACAGTAAAGCTGGTCATTCTTATCACCGGAATAATTAAGGTTAACACCATTATCCTGATGTCCTACGATGAGGCCTACCCATTGTGATGAACTGAATCCAGTATTTACATCCCAGACTCTCGTTCTGCCGGCTGAGTAATATCTTGCCATGAAAGGTAAAGCTCCCTGCATATAGATGGGACCTTTTACGTCAAGCGTTGCACCGGCAGCCGGGGCACCGCCAATACCCACCGTTTTGTTTAGCGTCACATTTCCGGAGCGATCAGCGTTCAAAACGGTTCCGCCGGAATAGGGAGTATAGAGGCTGAAGTTTTTTGCATCATATCTGATCCTGGAATTTATTGAATCTGAAGTTGAACCCTCAATCTGAAAACCGCTTTGATACTGCCCGGAAGTTTGGCCGATATAGGCCGGCCCACCGGTTTGAATGGTTGAAGAGAATACCGCTGTACCATTAAAAGTTGCGGGACCGCTTACTTTAATATCACCAGCTACTTCCAACTTTGTTGAAGGGTTAAGGGTTCCAATTCCTACACTGCCACCTGCACTGAATACATTTGAAGTACCTTTTAGTCCAAGAGAATAGGGAGAAGCAGTGAGTTCGATGCGAGGTGACATTTCACTGCTTCCGAAAGTGATACCTACCCAGTATTGTACATTAAAGGTGACGCCCGCTCCAAATGGAGTGACGCTTCCCAATTTGGCGTTGAATACACCATTTTGTACAATGACAGAGTTTTGTGTTTCGGTCCAGATGGAAGACCCTCCGGACAAAGCCGTATATAAATTGAATGTCATAGGATAGGTTCCATCGGCGACTGCTTTTCCGTTCTGGTCCCGTAATACTCCCTGCACGGAGATGGTTGAACTTTGACCGAAAAGTACTGATGAAAAAAGTATCAGCACGGCAACTGCATAAAGAGACATTGTTCGCATTGTTGAGCTCCTTTGTGTTAACATTGTTTATTTAATTGATGTAAAATCATTTTACCAAATAATTCAAACAGCTTCATACGTAACCGGATAGGTATGTAGGGAATAAAAACGGCTATTGCTGTTTATGGATGAACTTAGCAGGGAAGTCAATAACTACATTCCTGTCGGCTTCCGGCAGAATTGTTTCACAAGAATTTTATATACTACCAAGCATGCGCCAATGCAAGACAGTTACTCACCGTGCCGGGAAAGCATTGGAGCAAGCGTAGCATAGCGCTGCAAGATTATATAAAAAATGGAGTATTTTGCCCCGGTAGTTATCCAGGGAGAAAAGGCTCAAAAAAAAATATGACTTCATCTGCATTGTGTGTATGCGATGAGAAATAAATCGACTAATCTGATGTTAAGTGAAAAAAGAGAACTGTCATCAAGGGTTTTACACTCATTTTTCAATGACCAGGAAAATATACCGCTGCCCGGCGATATCGGCCGTTATTAAATTAAATGAGCGTTCCTGTGGCGACAATTTTGTAACACGTACGAAAATAATTAAAAATATGTTAATCGCAAATTATTTTTAAAAGAGCACTGAACTTTACAATTAATCTCGTGAGCTGATATTACCCGCAAATTATGTTAGGGCATCGAGGGTGGGTTCTGTTTCGGCCGGCGTCATATTCGATTCATTATTTTAAATGTTATTCTCAGGATATTGTGTACTTGAGGCATAATTCAGGAATTTCGCGGTGACCCGCCAGGCATGGGATATCGGCGTTTTCACGTAACAAGATGCATAATAAGGTCAAAGAAATTATGCAAAGTGCTTTTGTATTTCCGAATAAACTGACCAATTTGCCCAAAACAGAAAGTAATGCTGCAACCTACTGGTTTTTGGCTGTTTTTAGCGTATTATTGTGGGTAGGGTAGTTTTGGTGCTATTGCAATAAGTGTGGGCTGGATACTTCATATAATTTGCATAATTGAGGAAGTGAAACTATTTGTAGAAAATCGAAAAAAGTCCTATATTTGAAGCTAGTCATTTGAAAAGATGACGAAATGCACCCGTAGCTCAATTGGATAGAGCGTTTGACTACGGATCAAAAGGTTGAGGGTTCGACTCCTTCCGGGTGTACTAAAAAGCTGCCATATTCTGGCGGCTTTTTTCGTTTTAAACCGCATGGATATTGGGTGAAAATGATATTCCTATTATTGTAAATCAGGCAGTAGAATTTAATCTCATACATATATCATACACTTTTTCGCCCCCTCCAACTCTCCCAAAAGGTCGATCATTGTTTTTCCTGAGTTACGCCGGATACAAATCAATCACCATTTCATTCTTTTGCAGATTTAGTGAATAGCGGCGACATCTGAAAACTTTTCTCTTAAAGGGGAAATTTGGTTCATTGGGGAAAATGACGAACTTTTCCGCCGGATAATCCAGCCCCTTGAGTCTCACTTTTATGCCCACCGCATTTTGGGTATACATCCTTTTCAGCGCATAAAGGAAATAGGTATATAAGCTTCCTTTTCCTGAACCTGCCGGGTGCGGATGACTGTATTGCGTTGAATAATTTCCGGTACCATCCCGGCTTAAGAACGAATCACTTTTTACCTCATGACTATAGTCATAGAATTCCGGCCAGTATTGCAAATTCGGTGATATGAACATAGGGTTTGTAGGATATACGTTATACTCCAGGCCATCGAATCGGGAGTCTCCTGTCCAATAACATATATACCGATTTGAAAGAAGTCGTGACGTATTTGGATAGAGCGTATCCCAGTCTTTATTGGAAAAGAAAAGGTATGCTGACGTTTCACTCAATTGTGGATTTGCGGGATCAGTTGCAAAATGCCTTGTAAAATAGCCTATCGCTGCATCATCTGAAGCGTTTGCATTAAACAGTTCATAATCCAGTATATGCAATGGATCCAATACCAGTACGGGCGAACTGTCATAAAAGAGCGGAATAATTTTTGCTTTTTGATACCCTGTATATAAAACAAGCGACTGCGTTGACAACAGGTAATAATCCAACAGATCAGACCAGATGGACGGGAATTTGGGACCTGTGTCCTTCTTCCAATCCGGAGTATTTGGCTGCGGATCCCACCAAAAAGGCGTAACTCCAAAAAACCATGACGTCCTCAGATCGAAAACGGATTGAGTCGTAAAAACCGGAGTCTGCCCAGTTGTAATTAATGTCGATACCGTCATTTGTGTCAGTATCGACAGGTTCGTACAGGGCTCCACATAATTTGCTATCATTTGTATACCTTCAGAAAATTTGGGCTGCCCTACTGCGCCATCATCTGAGTAACAAACACTATGCATCAGTTGCGAATTATACAGGTGATCGTTAAGAGTCGTAACGGTATCGAGAATAGAGAATGACAATATACCGGTCATGGTTGATGCATGTATTGTTTTCATATTAATGGTACTTCTCAACAGCCTCTCCGCTTGACCGTTAACCTTACTCTTTTTATCGCAGCAAAAATAAACCGGGGAGGGATTGCAATACTGTAAAAGATCAAAAAATATATCCGGCTCGGCAAGGCACTTAAGGGTTACCTCAAAATAATTGGGATAAATAAGTGTCGGGAAAGGTATACCAAAAGCAAAAAAAACAGGCCCGATTTTAGCCGGGTTGAAGGTAATAGTGTTACGTGAAAAATCTTCAGGTACATGCATTTCCAGAGAAAAGCAATATTCAACAAGCTCTATCTGTCGGGAGCCGCAATCGTAGGAGACCAAAACCCAGGAATCCGGCATTCTACTTCCTGAAAAGAGAAATCAAAAATCCTATTCCTAACCCCGCAGCGAATAGCCCTAATTTGCCCATAAAGGAAGAAAATGTTTCTTTTGCCGGCTTTGGATAGTGATTTATCGTCACCGTATCATGCAGGTAAATCTTCACCGGATCCGGTTTCACTTCGATATCCGCATACTGCTGCCGTGGGTAATACTTGAATTTAATCACTGTATCAGGCCTTATTTGACCGGTCAGTGAATCCGTTATCTCCCTGATCTTCTGACCTGTAATAACCGTATCCTGGATAAAAGTTTTAAGAGTGTCATGGACAACAGGCGGTATAACAGAAATAACCCGGTCGCGGTATTGAATTTCCGTTTCCTGAGCCGGGCAGCAGCCTGGCAAAATCATTGTCGCTGCGAGGAGTAGTAAAATCAGAATAATCATGAAAGCTTTCATTGCAATAATTCCTTGAATTTCTTGAAGTCCCAGGCAGGTGAAAGATCAGTTTTGTCTGACCTCAGGTTATGATGCGAAACTATACCTTGAAAAGCGAAATTGGCCGGGTCATAGACAAAGGTATCGTTAACCAGCAGCGGAATCTGGAATCGTTGAGATAAATACTTTACCAACTCCGCGACGGCGATATATTGTTCTTCAGAATAGCAGGCAAAATAGCGGGATCCGCGCCATGGAGCCGGAAGAGTAATGGCTTTTCCGGTAAATAAGGCTTTGCCGTCGCACCATTTGAATATTGGCTGAGGTGTAGATTTAGGTTGTTGAGTGCACCCGCGTGCCCCGATTCTATCGGGGAAATCCCGTTCGCGGGACAGGATGCCTTCGTTTACAATTTCTATTCCAATTGTGTGCCTGTTTTGTTCGCTGGTCGAACCTTTGCCAATATGATAAGCCCAGTATTGCGGTTCATAGAGCTGCAGGGTTGTCCCGTCTTTCTCGATGATGAAAGCCACAGCCACCCTTTCGGGTGTCTGTTTCCACCAGGCAATCGAAGAGGCCGCGTTGCTGCTGACGGTATGGTGTAAAACGATCTGCCTCTTTTCTGCTGCCTCTTTAATGTATTGATTTTCGGGGAATGAAATTTTCTTCAGATTCATAGCCTGTTATCCTCCCGTCTCCGCAGTTCCCTCAGGTACTTCGCAGTATTTTGTAAGATTGAGTTTGGTCAGAACGAGTGCTTCCAGATAGGAATCCTCATTCCAGCCCTGGTATTCAGCTCCGGTAATCAGAAGCGATTTCCTCTCAATCATCTTACCGGCCGCATCCAGCAGGCTTACCTCTACCTTCGCCGATGAATATAATTCAACCGAGACAACTCTTATCTGAACCGAGGAAATTATCTTAACGGGAATTGATTCTACTTTTATGGTAAACATGTTGGGTCTCCTTGTTTATAATAGTGCTGAATATTTCTCAATGAGATAATTGGTAATAATGTCATCATCTTTTGGTATACCGGCCTCAAAAATGCATTCGTACAAAAAATTATTCCCACCGGCAAAACTTAATATATAATCGCTTCCGCCTGCCCCGGCATCGGTATCTAAACCAGGTGTTTCAACACCGGTCATAAAATCATAAATCTGTATAAAAGGCAGTGATGAATTGCGACGAATTTTCAAAAAGACAAAACTATTGTGCATGGGCACCTGAAAAGCAGCAGTCACAAAAGAATACTCCAGTTGATTTGCGTTTCGTACGGAGAATCTCCAGAACAGATTGGACTCATTCAAAAACACCGCCGCTTTTATCCAATAATCACCGTTCGGCTGATCGTTCGCTATGTATAAAAAATCACTGTTGATCAGATGCAGAGGATCAAATCGCACAACCAGATAGATTGTTCCGTCCGGCATATTATTGAAACATGGTAAAGCATCACTCTTGTAAATGGGCTGCGAACTATTCTGCAGAAAAAAACAACCGTTTTCAATCCATCCGTTCGAATCGCCCGTTGAAGTCAAAACCCCGACGTTGTTTTTCCTGTTGGCAATCGATAAAACTTCCAGTTCATTTCCCTCGAGAGCAGTTACCATGTACCGGTTCGGGGCCGGGTACATATCATACCATAGCGTTACTGAATCAAAACCTCCCATTCTTCTGTGAAGATTTGCTGCATTGCTTATCCTATTGCCAATACCAATCATACGGTTTATTCCTTTGCTCCGGTACCGAAAATGAATCCCATCCCTGCGAGTGCGGATATGATTGTTGCAAATTCGGTACCCGTTATCAACCGCAAATAGACCGCTCCCGCCATGGCAAGAAGTAATATTCCCAATAACGTAGTCTTTGGATCTTTACAGTTTGCGATTAATGTATGCAGAAATCTTTCTTTCATTGCTGTTGCTCCAATCGGTTAAATCTGTTCTCAATCTCGGACTTATGCAGGATGCAGTCTTCTTTCCTTATAAAACATTTTTCCCGGTCCAGTTCATTTGCCTGTATCGTTGTCTTAATGTCCAAAACCGCCGTACTCAGTTCCTTGGAGAGCTGTTCATAGCGCAGGAGAGTAGTTGTGTCACCGGCATTCACTTTATCCACCAGGTCTTTTTGCCCTTTCTGCAGTTCTGCAATCGCCTGGTCCTGTTGTTTCACTTTGTTCCAAAAGAAAGCGCCGCATATCCCGGTAAGCGATGTTATGACGAAACTGGCAGCGGCCAGCAAATAGGTTGTTTCCATGTTCCCTTGAATTAGAAAAAAACTAACATTGCAACTTCATTGACGTCAATAACTTCCTCGATCGCTCCGGGTATGAACATTCCTGCCTTTACGGGAAAGTATTGTTCGTCGCATCCGGGAGGTTTTATCCCAGCGGTTCCGTCTTCTAGTATCAGAAATGCCCTTGGAATCGGTCCATCGAGATCGGGGCCAAACAAATAACATGTTTCCTTGTCCAACAGGCGCCAGTTATATGCCGGTGCAGATAAAAGTTCCAGACTCTTTTCTTCCAAAAACGGATTGTTCATCTTCTTAAGGCCTTAATAATTATTAAGTAACTCATTCGTCAGAAATTTATCGCCAGCTGTTTTATTGGAGATATTCCTGATTGGAGTGATCAGCGATTCGAGCTCCGGCAGCGTCAGTATTCCATCTCTAATGTTTTCCAGATCAGTTATTACCATCTCAATACGCTTCTCAAAATCAGCTGAGCAAACAATGCCGCACCGGTTGTACAAATAGGATAATGCCAGTGTACGTGCAATCGTGTTAAGTTTGGTACAGGAAACCGTTAATGGTAAGGCGAATCGTTCAACCAAATATGGATCAATCACTGCATCTGCGTCTTCACAAGCCTTCCATGCTCGCAGATAGGCAATGTCATCATTGGAAGCCTGAGTTCCGTCAAACACCCATCCATCAGGATTACTTTCCTGATTATACGGCGCCCGGTTCTCGTCATTTACCAATGCTATCAAATGCAGCAGCGGTATGTCCTGCAATAAATCCAACGGTTCACAATACATATAGCTCCAATTTTTGTTCCCTTTCCTATTCGAAGGGGAGGGGTCAGTGGTGGGTTAGGCCACTGCACCGTCAATCAAATAGGCCAGATCCGGAGCTGCAAGAACTTCTTTCACGTTTTCGCCAACTTTTATCCATAACCCGCCAGTGACACCGGGCTCTTTATCTTCTCTGGTGTCAACAACGAAGGATTCAAATTCGGCGCAGAAACCAAAAGTCGTTCCGTTTCGCATACCGGCGAGCTGATCCTTGTAATAGATCAGCATCGATTTACCCCACACCTGTGCGTAGGTCTCTGCCTGTCCTTTCTTTGCCGTCTGGTAGTAGGAGTCACCGATGTAAAACTCCTTAAACCCGAAAAGGTCTGCGATAACCTGGGCAGGGATGATACCCGAAGTACCAGAGTTTCGGTACGCAGCAGCCACGATCTTCGGATGAGTTGCCAAAGCCTGGTATACCGCGTAAGACATGCAGCAGCCGTTTCCACGCATTGGAAGAGCGTTAATCCCGGTCATGATAGTTTTAATCGGGTCGCTGGTCGTTGTAGCGCTGAACTTGTCATTCGCGGCTAGGGTTGTCTTGTTTCCGGCTCCGTACTGGTTCGTATCAAACAAAAGCCCGGCAGTCCGTTTTTCCCGGTCAAGCGCCAGCAAAGCAGTCAGACTCTCGACCGAGTTTCCAACCGGATTAAATTTCGTTCCCTGGGCGTTTTTAATGTCTTCATAGGGAACGAAGTCCTGTAATGCATGGCCGTCTGTAGAATCGGTTACCAGGATCCCGGTAAAGCTTACTACTTCGGGTTTTGATTTCCGTCCTACTTTCGTGTTTGGAATGGTGAATGTTTCGCCGCGCGGTTTCTTCAGGTATTTGAACTCCTGTGTTCCGGTAGGCTCGGGCCGTAGAACCTTTTTTGCTATAAGGTCATTATTCGTATAGGCAATCGCGATTGCCAGAAGTTCGTCTATTGTGGGGACAGCAAAATTCATAAGGCTACTCTCTTTCTGTTATATTATCCTTGAAGTGAACCTAAACTCAGTAAGACAGGTGCAATATCTCCGGGTGCCGCGCTCGCCATTACAATCCCGATAAGCCTGTTATTGGCTCCGGCAACGGGACTGCATTGCAGTGCTTTCCCATCAGCATCAGAGGTGATCAGAGCACCGCGATTTACATTAGCTGAAAATTCGATCTCAGCTATACCGGATATGATAACGTCGATCCGTTCTCCCGTATTCGCTCCCAGGCTGTCAGAAACGCCGATAATCGAGTCATTCGCTGCGGCAGCCTGAACAACATGGTCGTCATCAGCGCCAAATTTTATGATCCTGTATTTTGCTATTGCGGCACCAGCAATAAAATTTTTTGTGAATAAAGGATTTGCCATAGTGGAAATCTCCTATGTAAGTTTTTGAAATAATGCTTTCACGTTGTCGACTGCCTGAGTGAAGGAAATAAATATTCCCTTTTTCCTTTCTGTCTCTACAAAGTCCCTGGCTTTTAATGCAACAGCGAACGGGTCAAAGGCTTTTGTATCGGGTTCAGTCCCGGGAATATCCACGTGATCAGGAAGTATTCTGGGGAGTGTCTCAACGAAGTTCTTTAGAAAATCTGTTCGCTTTGTAGTTTCCTCAAAATTCAAGTTTTCGGTTTCGCTTCCTTCAAGGTCCTTTTTGAATTGGTAAACCATTTCAGCCTGTGCCGGGGTGATTGCTCTGGCAGCCATTTTAGCATCCATGAAAGATTTGAATTCACGGTCTGCGGTCGACTGCCTGAATTCAGCAAATTTCTTTTGAAGCGATTGTTGTGAATTTATTATTTCAGCATGCCTCTCCGTCAGGGAGGCAAATTTCGATTCTGACAGTTTCAGTTTCTCTGTAAGTTCAGCCGCTTTCAATTCAGTCGCTGCGAGGCTTGTTTTCACTTTCTCATACTCGGCAAAAGATATCACTTCAGGAATAGTCGCTGTTTCGATAAGTGTGCATTTGTCCATATCAGAGAAGGTCATATCTTTTAAGCCTTTTACAGCTGGTGGGACTGCCCCAAGAAATCCCACATGCCGCAAAAGCAAATCCTGATAAAGCGAAATGGAACGTTTCTTAAAAAGGCCGTTCTTTATAGCCTCTGCAAACTCGGGCACGATCTGAGCTGCTTTGGCCAGGAGTTTCCCGCCTTCTACTTTCAGACTTTCCACCCAACCGTATGCCGGGTGATTCGTTTCCGGGTGTCCGATCACCAAAGGCGCTTCATGCTCTTTTTGCTCATTATACCGGGCAGCGATCGTGTTAAGATCAGCTTCCGTCCAGTCCTTTTCATGGCCGGCTGAATCCGTATGCAATCCCGTTCTAAAAATTTCAAAATACTCTTCCATTTACTTATCCTATTAATCCTGAGTGGTTCTTCCACGAAGTCCCGCGCTGCGAAGTTCGCGGGGTTGTGAATCCTGGTCAATTCTGGTCCAAAGATAAAATCGAAAAACCGCACAGTTTCGGAAACTGTGCGGTTTTGGTAAATTAATTTTCGGGAAACGGTAAGAAAGGTTAGATATGTCCAATTCAAACATGGCTACTGTTCAGCACAGTGCCGAACTCGCCAGCCGGCAGGCTCAGGAAATCATGTCGCAGATAAATTTGTACCTGCCGGACCCTGATAGTATCCTAAAGGCACAGAATGCAGGCACAATTCCCTATAAGGATTTATTGAATGATCCGCACGTTGCCGCAGTATTCCAGAAACGGAAAAGCGGGGTACAAAATCTCGAGTATGAGCTTCAGAATGAAAATTGCTCACCAGCGGTCATGCAGTTTTTTGAAGAATATTTCAAATCAATTGATCTCTATTCGCTCATTGATAATGTTCTTAACTGTGTATTCTATGGATTTCAACCTTTTGTCCTGCAGTGGGAACTCGTTAATGGCTTATATATACCCAGGGTAGAGGACAGGCCGCAGCAATATTTTTTTTATAACACAACTAATCAGCTCTGCATTCGCCCGGTTACAGGTGGTAGGGAGCAAATCGCTGATCCGCTGGCCTTCTTGGTGGCGCGTAACAAGCCCACATATTCCAACCCGTATGGCGAAAAGCTGGCCTCCAAGATTTTTTGGAGCGTTACCTTTAAGAAAGGCGGAACTAAATTCTGGCTTAAAATGACGGAGAAATACGGAATGCCATTTCTGTTCGGGAAGACCCCTAAGGCCACTACACAGGAAAAGCGGCAGGATTTCCTTGCCATGCTTACAACTATGGTACAGGATGGAGTAGCAGTAATAAACAAAGAAGATGCGGTAGATTTTCTGGAAGCTGCAGGGAAAGGTGATTCTTCCAATCTTTACCAGGCATTAATCAAACACTGCAATCAGGAAATCACTAAGGCATTTCTGACAGTATCAAATACGACCGAGCAGCAACAAACTGGCAGCTATGCTGCCGCTGTGGTTCAGCAGGACGGGGAAAAAGCTGTCAACCAGGCTGATGCCCATATCGTCGAACGTTTCATGAATGAGCTTATTTCGAAAATAGCATATATTAATTTCGCACAAGAAAGCGTTGGTCCCGTATCAATAAAAAGTAAGTCTATTAACGGGGGAAATCCCGTTTCAACCCAAAACTGCATCAATAGCGCTGCAAGTCCCGTTTCAACCAAAAATTATATCAATAGCGGGAGGAAGCTGCCGAAATTCATCCTCTTCGAAAAGAAAGACGTTGATTCCGAGCTTGCAAAGCGGGATGAAATTCTAGCCCGTATCGGCGTAAAGTTCACTCCGGAATATTTCAAATCCAATTACAATCTCGTGGATAGTGATTTTACTCTTCCAATTAATCCTTAACCATTAATCATTAGTTTACCTTTATCATGCTTGTGAAGTGCCATTGCCCAAGATTCGCAGATGTTGGATATATTGCTGGATAGAAGTGACCGATAACATGAAATCTATGAAGATAGTTCATGTTTTGCGAACTGATAGCAAAACTGTTATCTACTGAAAAGATCAGGAATAGAATCCATATAAAAGAGTGTAGCAATACTCCACTCACCATATCACAATTCGTAAAGAATCAAAAAAAGTCAAAGATACGTATACACGTAGAACATGATTTCGCGTTCATTACAAACAGTATACAAGGAATATTTATACGAACCATTTGAAAGGACACTTGTGGTTGTTGGATTGATGAACTTATCATATAACATGCACCGTTATATGTAGTGAGGTATGTCTAATGGCGCAAAATGCTTCGAAAGTGGTTTTTGACCTTTTTAATAAAGGGAAAAACTTATTTGCTCCCGGAATAGTAACAACAATTATTTGAAAAATATTCAAGACAATGTTTCTGAATAAATGGCTAATAGAGGTGCCCATAAGAAATTTTGATCGAAAAATAATAAGCCCTGTTTATTTTGTGAAAATATTGTGTGGGATTGTTCAGTAATCATTTACTATATTTATTCTGTTATCAATAATGAACTTTGAGATAAGAGGCATGCCATTTCTTTGAGTGGGTAGTAAAGAAGAATATTTTGCGAAGGCCGGGTCTGCAATGGTTGAATACAAAAAGTCGCTCATATACCGCGCTCGATTGTAACGTGATTAAAAAGTGAAGTACATCGACGGTGTAAGCTGTTTTGAAAATACAAAAAATTAGTGATTTTATTCGTGTCATTGAAATGCTCACGAAAAAAATTTGGAAATAATTTAAAATATTAATACCTTTGAATATTATTTTCTTGATAAAGTGGATAGAGATTGAATAATAAAAGCTGTTGTTTAGAATTGAGTGGATATTTTAATAATGTAGGTATTACCTCACAATCCCACCCTGAAAAGGGAGATTTCGATTGCTATGGACAAACATTCCCGGCCGAAGATCTGCCAATGCGAGGATTACTAATCGTTCTTAATAATGTAAGCTTTCGCTTTCCTAGCGGAGTATTGGGGGAACCGGATAACATATCCTGCAATTATCAAATTATTCGATTTCCTTCTGCTGAATACAAATATCTGCATGTATTAGGAGCCTGTGATGGTGGTAGTTTTAGCGAAGATTGGTCTGTTTATTCGGATGCGAGTCTGTAAATACGATTGTGTAAATGGCAAGTAAAGCTTTACAAATAGCCTGCTATTTGTTCAGCAAACATAATAGAAAAATGTCCAATAACAATAGACCAGTTTCTCACTGGCAAGTTCCATTTTTTAGCAATATCCCGATAAGCCAAGTACAACATTTTTTTCAATGAATCATCATTGGGGAAAAGCGTTTTCGCCTTGGTAACTTTTCTGAACTGTCGATGCAATGCTTCGACTGCATTCGTGGTATAAATCATGGTTCTGATTTCCTGGGGATACTTGAAGAAAACTGCAAGGTTGTCCCAGTTTGACCGCCATGATTTTAAGGCCAGTATATATTTTTTACCCCAAGCATCTTCAACGCTCTGCAGGTTCTGCAAAGCAAGTTCTTCCGTGGCAGCCGAATACACCGTTTTCAGATCACGTGCAAATGCCTTCTGGTCTTTAGAGCCCACGTACTTCATGGAATTTCTGATCTGGTGAACGATGCAAAGCTGTATCTCGGTATTCGGGAATACGGTGTTTATCGTATTGGGTAAGCCTTTTAATCCGTCAACACAGGCTATACAGATTTCCTTAATACCACGGTTCTTCAACTCGGTCATTACCAGGAGCCAGAATGCCGCTCCTTCGGCCTCGCCGACCCATAACCCAAGCAAGTCTTTTCTTCCCTCAATATTCAGGCCCAGACACGTATAAGCCGCTTTAGAAGCCACTCTTTTGGTAGTTTCATCTCGTACCTTGTAGTGAATAGCATCAAAAAAGACAACAGGATAAACAGCCTCCAGCGGACGGTTCTGCCATTCATTCGCCAGCCCATAAATTTTATCGGTAATATGAGAAACCAGAGTCGGACTTATATCGGCACCATAGATGTCTTCAATCTGGGCCTGAATATCCCGGGTAGTCATGCCTCTGGCATACATGGAAATGATTTGGTCTTCGATTTTTCCTAATCTGCTCTCATGTTTTTTAACAACAATAGGATCAAATTCACCATTACGGTCCCGGGGAATTTCAAGATCAATGGGCCCGTTATCGGCAGTAACGGTCTTCGGGAATTTTCCATTCCGGCTGTTACCGGATTTATTGCCGGCTGGTGAGTGTTTTTCGTAGCCGAGATGTTCCGTCATTTCAGCTTCCAGCATGGACTCGATAGAGGCCTTCATGAGCTTTTTTATAGCGCCGTCTTTGCCCATAAGGTCGTTGTAGGTTTTTGCTTTTCCGAGGTCTTTTTTGAACTGCTCGAACAGTTCGTCGAGGTTTTCCATAGGGTGATACTCCAGAATTATTAAATGGTAAAATGAATTAAAATGGCCCAAAATCCAAGGCCGAATTTTTTCGAGTCCGCGGGTACTGCTGCACTTCACTCGCCTTCGCTACGCTCCGGCATCGTTCCGTTCCGCAGTACCCGCGGACTAACCATTTACACAATCTATGTTACACTCCCTCGGATGCAGGGGAACAGAAGGTTACCGTCTCCCTAACTGACTATTTCAATAATGCTCCACAATTCTCTGATAGACCTGCTTTGGTTGCTTCGAAATATCATTGTACAAATGATCATGGATGGTCTTTCGATAATATTAAGCCAGTGATTTGGATGACTTCAGTTGATCTAAAATGTGGGAAATCCCATGGTCTTCAGTTCAGCGATAATCCATGTATGCATATTTTTGCTCTTACTCTGGAGTTAAAGTAACATGTTTGAATGTAAACTATCCCCCGTTTCGTTTTATTTCCCCCAAATACTCCATAATGATAAATCCGTTTTACCCCCATATGATTGTTTTTATGTAAGCATAGGGACCATGCTTCGTGAAATCGGATATGGAAATATTGTCGATTTTTTGATGTGCCGAAATTTCTTTTTTCTCTATAGCGATCAGGGAGGACAATTATCGTTGAACTGGGAAATTTTACCGCTTATATCCAGTTTAAAAATAATTGATGCGATCTCATCAAAATCGTATACGTTTACATCACTCAAAACAATGAATGAATATGTATATGCACACATAGTGCAGGGCGAGCCCGTATTGATTAACGTTGATACTTATGATATCCCTGAATATCGTGATTATCAAAAATGGCATAACCGCCATTCTACAATTGTCATTGGCATATCACCCCGTGGATATGAACTTTCGGATATGAATTTTTCGGGGCATATCCCCTTTTGTGTTCTTTCTGATAGCCAGAAGTTAGCCTCCTATTCAGTAACGGAATTTGAGCATCCCCGTGGGAACATTAACTATTCAAAAAAAAATGTTGCTGCTGTTCTAAAAACAATTCATGAGATGGGAACGATTAACCAACCAATACTAATTGCTGGAAACATTGAAAATGCATCAGGGGAGCGAATACCTATTCCCGGTTACTCAGGCGCTGAAGGAATAATGCGATTTTCTCAACACATCCAAACTACAATTGAAATCGACGACTTGAAGCTCATCCAGGAACATTTGAGAAAGGCTGGAGACTTGGTATACAATTTTGTTGTGCAGCGATTTTGGTTCTTGGGTTTTCTTTCGGCATACGAAGCCATATTCGGGGTATCCGCTGTAAGCAACGATCTGTTCGAGAAAGTAAAATCTGTTTCACAAGAATGGAAAATAACTCGCAACATGTTTCACAAGGCATCCGTAAAAGATACCGTTGAAATGGCACATCGGACTGCTGACAGATTATGCAATATTGCTGAATCAGAAATAAATATATATAAGCTGCTTCAAGAATTAACAGATATGTAATAACGGGAAATAATTGATGTGTATTCCGATTGATATGGATGCTATCAGCATTCAAATAAAAAAGCTATTACTACAAACGTTGAATTTAAATATAATGCCAGAAGAAATCAGTAATGATGAATTATTGCTTGAAGAGACGATAGGCCTTGATTCTTTTGGCGTATTAAATTTTCTCGTAAGCATTGAGACTTGGTTTAATATTTCATTTAGCGATGATGACTTAATGGTTGAGCATTTTCGTACCGTAAATGACCTGACCGAATATGTCGTTTGCGAACTGAAGAAAAGAGAGGGCAAAAAATCAGTTGCGGGGGATTGGGATGTTGCACAAATGGATATATAAGTTAAATCATTTCTCTGAGGAAATTGAGTTTGTAATAAGGTACTCACTGGCGGTATTATTACTTTTCTCCGGGATAGGAAAATTGTTTTCGACGATATCCGGCACAGGGTTAATTGAAGTTTTATTGCCCGAAGAATTGCATATATATTCATACATATTTAATGCTATTATAGCATTCACCGAGCTTGTTCTGGGAGTCTCTTTGCTTTTTATAGTAAATTCATCGGGGCGTAAGTCGAAGCGTTTTCATTCATTCGCCCTATTGTGTATTTTCACTACATTTTTGGTTGTTAGTATAGTGGGGATGATAACGGACAACGGAGCGGAGTGCGGCTGTTTCGGGGAACTTGGAAAATCGCGGTTTGGGTGGCCAATGATTTTCCGCAACACTGGCTTTTGGCTTCTCTCCTTTTTTTATACCTTTCTAGTGCACAAGAATTACAGTAATACGGGTGTTGAGCATGACTGAGATGAAGGCAATTATACAGTTTATATTTCCCTTTTGGAAAAAATATTTATGGCAGGAAGGCATCCTCATAACGAGTCTTCTGTTGTCCTTCGTCCTCTCTATGGTTATTCCCCTGCAGTTTAAGGGTATCATTGATTCTTTGACTCAATATTCACTAAAATCACAATTTTACACAGTTTTGTTGACATATACCGTCATCATATTTCTGAAGAGTTTAAATTCATGGTTTTTTGGTTATTTTACAACATATGTAGGCGAGTCTTTCATTATTGATGTGACGTCTACGTTATATACTAAAATATTGCATCAACGTAGAAACTTCTGGGAAAAATACTATCCAAATGATGTCCTTACCCGCCTCACACAGGATGTTGTTTCGGTTAAGTCATTTCTGTATGATTTTTTGCACAATTTATTCTTACAGGTTATTAGTATCATTAGTATCTGGATAGTGTTGGTAATAATCAGCCCCGCTATCGGTGTTTTAATACTTATTCAGGGAATACTAACATTTATAATTATTCAAAAAGGAAATAGTTTTCTAAGTTATAGAGGGGCGCTTATACGCAAAATATCTTCTCGATTTACTCAACTATTCCAAACTGGAATTGCTAATCCAAGTCAGAATTTTTCCTGGAATTTGGTCCCTTATCACCTTAAGCGCTATCGAGCTAATGCTAAAAATATGCGAAGGGAACAAATACTATTTACTAATCACATTCAGATCATTAGTCAAATTATCGGCGTAGTAAATCTAATATGTGGAACTCTAATTACTCTTTCTATCCTCAGAGATGATTTTGTAACAGGACGTATCACCATCGGTGGACTATTTGCTGTAATTATGTATTCAAATAGTGCAGTACAGTCAGTCAGCAAACTCGCTGAAAGTATCATATCAACAAAGATAAGCCGGGTTTCGGTAATTCGGATTCGAGAACTATTGCAATATGAAAACGCTGTAAGAGAATTGAGCCTGACAAGTAAAATACACCACCCCTTTTTTCAAAATGAAATTCAAAACGGAATTATTCTTCCTGAAAAAGAAAAATATGTCTATATTCTTAAGGGAAGCAATGGTTGTGGGAAAACAACATTTGCAAATATTATGGGCGGGTTCGATGATCTTAATCAAAGCGCCTTACTGGAGCCTTGGTTCGTGCTTCCCTCGGACTTTGCTCTTTTTGAGGGTGATCTCTTAGAAAATATTCAAATAATATCGGGACTTAATGTATCATCTTCTGAGGTTTCACACTTGCTGGAACAGAATGGTTTAACCAGGTTACTGGACTTGTTTCCCAAGGAGTTTTCTACACAAGTTGTCGGCAATTCAGAGTGTGTATCCAGAGGGCAAAGACAGGTTATAGGTTTAATGGCCGCCGTTGTTAAAAATCCATCCGCTATTATTTGCGATGAAAGTATCAATTCAATTGATCCCCAAATGAAGAATGATATTAAGCATCCTCTCCTCGGGTGGCTCATAAATAGACGAAGCGTTATAATAGACCATGATAATTATTTTGCCGATGTATTGGACATATACGGTTCGCACATATTTTCAGGGGAAAAATGAAAAAAATCAGAGTTGCTATAATAGACAGTGGGATTAATTTATCGCACAATTCACTGCGGCAATACGTGAAGGTTCTTGAAGCTGCACCACATTTACAAAATACAGATGATGAAGTTGGACACGGTACTGCTGTCGCCGATTTAATAACCCGAGCCGCTTCCTCAGACGTCCTCGAATTAATTGTATATCGCTTATTTGGCGATAGTATGGAAGTGAGGATTGACAAATTACTGGAGACGTTGCGATATGTAGAAAAGTTTGAACCCGACATTATTAATTGTTCATTTGGATCAATTGACCCGGATGTGCAAAAATTATTGACTGCTGATATAAAGCGTTTGCTGGGATCAGGGATTCTTATAGTTGCGGCGTGTAATGATGAGGGGCATACCGCCTGGCCGGCAGGTTTTCAGGGTGTTATTCGTGTCCGATCGGGTAATATTCACTCTTTAACAGAATGGGAGTTCGAACGAAGCCGGAAAAATACCTATATTTTCAGAGGCTTACCTCAGCGAGCTCGCTGGAAAGAGGGGAAGTATGCCTTTATTGGCGGTTCAAGTTTCGCCGCTGCTCTTTGTACGCGTGAAATAGTACGCTACCTTAGCGAGTCAAATACATCCACAAAAGAGACAGTTATTGCACATTTAGAGAATAATGCAACAAAAATAACAGAAATTACTGCAAAGCCAAGTGATCTAATCCCCTGGAATAATATACAATCACAAATCAGTAAGGTATTCCTTTATCCGTTTTATAAAGAGATGCATGCTTTCTTGCGTTTCGAAAAAGAACTCAGTTTTTCAATCACGGGTATAGCAGATTATCGGCGGAGTAAGAATTCGCATAAATGTATCCAGGAAATCATGCCTGATGCTGCCTCAGAGCTTATAATAAATGATGGACTCCCGGCAAATATGGCCCCGGCGGATACTCTTATTATTGGATATCTTGATAGGATATCGCAAGCCTGTAATCAGGATCTTCTCGAGGCAGCTATCAGACAGGCCTTCGATCAGGGGTTAAATGTATTCAGTTTTTTACCTGTTAATAGTCAGCGAAATTGGACAGATGCTTTTGCTAATAAAGGATTATGGATTTATGTTCCTCAAGTTGAAGTAAAACAAGTCCAGGCAGCTATTGAATTAATAAGGGAAAAACCATCATTTAACACTCCTATTCTAGGGATTTTTGGGACAAGTTCAAAGCAAGGGAAATTCACGCTTCAATTGTCTATACGATATGAGTTATTAAACCGGGGCTTCAAAATTGCTCAAATAGGGACCGAGCATCACAGTGGGTTATTCGGAATAAATTATACTTTCCCTATAGGATATGGCATGCAAACCAGCGTCCGCATACCGTTCGACCTTTATATCCCTTATTTACGCCGCATTTTATCCGAGCTAGATGAACAAGAATATGATACCATTATTGTTGGCGGGCAGAGCGGTATTATGAGCCCGGATCCCTATTACTATGGATGCTTGCCTACAGAATTATTCATGACCTCTGTAATCCCGGATCGAATTATTTTGATGATTAACAAAACCGATCCACCCGAATTGATAAAGCGAATTGAATCATATATCTATGCGAGAACAGGTGTTAAAGTATATGAAAAAGTAGTATTTGAAACCTTCTGTAAGGACAAGGAGAACAAGATCGTAAAGCATCTTGTAGACCGGATGATTAGTGAAAAAGGCTAGGCGAAATTCCCACACGCCAAGCCAAATTAACAGTTATGTGGGAATAATCTTATTATAGGAGTCTTTATGACAAAATTAATAAAAGCCCAAAATTCGAATAACTCTGTTCACCTGTATGAAGGCGGCGATTGGGTCTATATGTGGACAGACAGATATGGACGGGCAAATTATCAGTGTCAACCCGTTGTTTCAGATCCCACTTGCTGGCCTGTTTGGGGTTGGATGACGGAGTAAGATGCGATATGCCCCTATGGATAAATACGTAGGGGCAATTTTATGTAATTAGTCTCTGTGATTGATTTGCTATCTATATCGCTAATTAACCCTTCAGATAATTGGATTTAATCCATTTGTAAATAGGAGCCTTATTATGTTAAATTACGAATCTATTTAAAATATGTTGAAATTTTGTATTAAAATACTGGGCGCATCACTATTTTTGATTGTGTCCATGTATATCGGTTGCAAGCAAAATGATGAAAATAAATGCAATATAGTTAATGTGCCTGTACTCGCATTCAATGATGTTTTATTGGCAGTTGATACTGTTCAACTTGAGTCAGGAGACCATTTGTTGATGGGGGAACCAAGCGCATGTCACATTTTCCCTAACGGCAATATTGTGATTGCAGATGCAAACCTGAGTAAGAAGGTGTTTCTTTTTAGCTCTTCCGGACGATTTCTGAGAATTATTGGATCTCATGGTTACTTAGACGGACAGTATATGTCGCCTGATGTTCTTCAAGTAGATCATAGTGGTAAAATATATATTATTGACAACTCACTTAACAGACTAACAATATATTCTTTAGACGGCAAAATCGTAGCTGTCCGTCCGCTTGACGGAAAGTATTGCAATGCTGTAATCGATTCAGCCGGTAGGATCTACTTAGATCAATATCATGCATTTGGTAATTCACTGACTGTTCTCACTGACAACCAGGCAAATGCTATAAAACTAGCAGATGTTGTAAAAAATTATGCTCCAATGTGTGAGGGCGGAGTGTGTATTAACAAGCAACAGCAGGTGGTCTGGATAAACCCCATGACCCATAAATTTAGCGTTCTTGAAAAAGAACGGCTAAAGCAGGAATTCCATATTGCATCACAAGAATATATTCCACCGCCAGAATATATGGGGAAATCAGCGCCGCCGGAACAATGGTACCGTCAGTATAGCCATGTCACTGAGTTGAAATATCTTATGCCCGACACTTATTTATGCAGCTTGGTGGGTCCTTGGCCGAGCAATACAGCAGAAGGCAGCCTTCCCCCATATATTTTGGAACTTTTTGACCGAAATTTTCAAATAAAAACAGTCATCCATCTACCCAGAAACCTTTATACAACCTCCGGAGACCACTTATATTCAGTATCCTCGCCCAACATTAATTCAGCGGGGAACATTGTTAATCCGAAAATTATTAGTTACAAATTGAAGAAATGGAAATGAACTTAACGCGTTTTATGAAAATCAATGCGAGCAAAAACAAGTGGGTCTTCGCATTTTGTCTGATATGCATTATTCTCTGTGGTGCATATATAAATATATCCTCGAGATATGAGAAAACCAAAAAAATAGTTACAAGGCTGGAGGCAGATATCAGCGAATTTGCGGCAACAGATTCCATAATTAGTAAGTTGGTCGGTGAGAAACTTCCTGTGGCAATTAATAACTTCACTCGAGGAGAGAACAGTGAGTCCCGTATTGCTGATAGTGTATTGTACTCTCTCTATTATTTCTTTACAACCCAAGGTTGTCATGCATGTATTGAAAAAGAGCTAAAAATGCTAAATGATTTTCAGGATTCAATACAACATACGCCGATCGGAATGTTGGGGCTTTGTCGTTCGATTTCGCCTGCCGAATTAGCTGTTTACAAAAAATATTATCATATAAAATTCCCGGTTGAGCTAGATAATCACGGGAATCTTTATTCCTCTCTTAGCCTGCCAAGAGAAGATATTCCTTCGCTTTTTGTATTAGTCGATAAAAACAATCACATAGTAAGCCTGTGTATATTCAACAAGGACGATCCTGAGAGGACCGTTAAATACTTAAAAAGAATTTTACATTTGCCAAAATAAAGATATTTATACAACTATTTCGATCTTCATGCGTCTTTTATTATGTATAAGAAAAGAATATGACAAGTAATAAGCAAATAAAATTCACGCTAATGTATGCGAAGTACAAAAAACCGCTATATAATTATCTTATTAAAATGGGGAGCACTGGTGCTCAAGCCGAAGATATTGTGCACGGTGTTTATATAAAATATTATGAACGAATGGAAAGCATTCTAGAGGATCAGAAAACGGAATATTGGTTATTTCGAACGGCTCGCAATCAAATGTACGATATCTTCAGGCGAAACAGTGTACGTAAACATGAGCCTATAGGTGAAAACATACTCGCATATGAAAATCCCACTATTCTAATCGAAAGGAAAGAACTTGAGGAGGCAATAAACGAACAACTCCAAAAATTGCCTCCTGAACAAAGTGAACCCTTCCTTCTGCGTGTTATTTCGGGATTAAGCTATCAGGAAATTGCTGATATGCTACAGTTATCAGAAAAATTAGTTAAAAGTCGCATCCATAATACGCGTGAAAAATTGCGATCGCTCTTAAATGAATATAAGGAATTATTATGAAAGCAAAATCGAAACAATGCCAGCTATTCGAGGAGCACATAAATATTGTACCCTTAAAAGAAGATGATGCCAATTTAATGTTGCATGCTTTGAATTGTCCGGAATGCACTGCGCTGTTTAGGGAATCATTAATCACGCAAATATTAATAAATCAATCGTTGCATGATGTACCGCCAAATCTTGACGCGCGAATCTTACAATCAATTCCTATGGAGAATAATAAGAAAAAGGCAATTCTGTTGACGAGCCCGGTTCCAGCATATTATTTCGTTGTTGCTTGTGTTCTATTTATATTCATTTCGTTTATTGGGTATCAACAAATGAGGAAACCAAGTTTGCAGCAGGATGTAGTTGTGAATGCACTAATTGCAGGGAATGATGAGCAACGACAGTATGAAAAAGCTCTCATTGCGCCAACAATGGTGAATATCACTGCCATCTATAGTAATACAAATTATCAGTCCATAAAAAATAACCGCAAATAACCATGAGACGAAAATTATATTATACACTTGCAGTTATAGGCATCATGCTTCTGGGTTCCTGCAAGCGCGAAAGAGAGGCCGCCGAAGCAATTCCCGAGAAAATCTCAATATATGATACGGGCGAAGTTGAAATACAACCGGTTGTTTCTGTTGACAGTCCTGAATTTCGGCAATTTATAGATTCTTTGTTCACCCCGGAAAGGATAAATGAATTATATGGTCCAGGCACACATACATTTTATATGGTTGTGCTGGTCCGTGATAACGTCAGACAATCATCATTGAAATTCAGGCGAAATATTTTTGTTTCTTCAGGCGGTAAAATTGATGAGGGACTTACTATGCTGAGAGGAGAAAATGATGATTTATTTAACACGATTTTTAGGAATATTGCACCCGTATTAAAACTTCAACCGGCGATGAAGTTGGGGCAAGCGGTTAATGCCGAAAAGTACTATTCCTTTACCGTTGGTTACGATGCCGATGGAAGATTGATTTATCCGTTCCACATATGGGAAATCAATCGTAAACAATATATTCCAATATTTCGGGGAAATCATTTTCTCGGGGAATTCAGGGATAGTATCTCTGGCAATATGCTCAGACTCATGAAAGCAGTTGATAAAGATATTTCTTATCCTGAAGAGGCGCGGAAGTTAGGCGTGAGTGGGAAGGTAATAATTGGGGTGTATGTTAATGAGGATGGCACCATCGCTGGACGAAGGCTTGTTTCTGGCATTGGATTTGGATGCGACGAAATTGCTTTACATGAAGTAGACTCAATGACCTTCTATCCCACATCCGATAGAAAAAAAGGGTTTTTGATGGTCCCTTTTAATTTTGGGCTTACGGGCCTTGAAAATATAATTGATCTTGCCTGTGGCTCTGCACTATCAGCTCAACGCAGCGGCGACAGTTGTCGGTTGTCATTTTATGTTCGAAATGTCGGGAACAACACCTTGCATAATATTCCGTATGATATATCTGTTTATTTAGATGGTAAATATCATTCGACAATCTCTTCAAAGACTCAGTTGAATCCGGGAGAGAGTTGCCTGATATCGTTTTTTTGGCGTTCTGCTAAGTTGGGCAGGCATGAATATACGCTCTATATCGATCCTGAAAATAAGCTCAGAGAAAAGGTTCGATATAATAATGTTTCCCACGGATTTTTAACTGTTAATTGAATAGGGCCTAATTTATAACTAAATGATATGAAAGTGCTAAAATGTTCAGAATTTATAAAATCGTTCTTCTTATTCTCTTTGTCCACCAGTTATCAGCGCAGATACCAAATACAAATTACAAGGTAATCACGGGCAGCATTGTAGATTCAATCTCTAATGAAGTGCTGCCTGGCGTTACCGTTGCTATATTGAGCGATAAGCAAAAAATCGTTAGCGGCTATATTTCAAATGAGCAAGGTCAATTTTCGGCATCATTTATTCCGGGAAGTCGATGGCTTCGCTGTACCATCGTCGGTTACAGGCCAATAATGCTTGATCTTGCCGTTATCGATAGCTCATCAAGGTTGCCACTCGTGGTAAAAATGGTTGGTACTTCTCTTTTGTTGAGAGAAATAACTTTCACCGCAAAAAAGGAAATTGTTGAATATCATATCGATAAACAAATCGTAAATCTCGATCGCGTTCCTGGTTCGCCCACGAATGTGTTAGATGCTTTACAGAAAACCGGTGTAATTGAGGTCAACCCCGCCACGAAGACTGTTACGTTTAATGGGGGCGAAAGTGTGCGGGTTCTGTTGGACGGAAAGCCTGAATTGATAACGGAAATGCAATTAGCTCAAATCCCTGTTCAGGAGATAGAGAAAGTGGAGTTGTCATCAATGCCCTCAAGCCGGTATGATGCCGAAGGTGGAAGCGGAATTATTAACCTTGTTAGCCGGAGAACTCTTGGCGATTATCTGAACGGTGCACTTACAATTAACGCTTCGTCACAGCGAGCCATCTATGGATCATATTTCATGAATTTTAATAATTCCCCTTATAATATATTCCTGATTGTAACTGACGCGGTAGCACAGAGCGAGCAAATCAGCACAATGAAGGGGGAAACTCAAATAATTTCAAATCCTTATAACATTCGTTCTGAATCCAATTTTTCAAGCGCCACTAATATCAATTCGGTTCGAGGCGGTATAGATTATTTCGTAAATGAGTCGAATCAATTCTCCATTGTCGGTACATGGTCCGGTAATAGAAACACTCCACATTCAATTTCGCAGGATAATGTTACCTATTTAAATAACAGTGGTTCGTATTCCTTTGGAACATTAGCAAATGGTGAATCAAAAAATCCTGTTGTTTCTATTTCTGGAAATTACAAGAATAAAATAAACCAAAGGGGAGCTGAAGTTACAGCCGATATATATTATTCAAAACAAAATTACGACGCTGGCAATGCGATGGAGTTTGATTATAGCGATCAGGTTTTTCCCGATTTGCAAAACACAACATCCAAGACTAAAAATCATACTTTCTTCCTCGCCTCAGATTATATCAATCCCGCTCCCTCCGGTAAGTATGAAGCCGGAATCAAAGTCATTCAGAGGGAAAGAGACTCCCGATACATTGTCGATAATTATGATTATTCTGCGAGTTTATGGAGGGATATAAATAATAACTCCAATGAGTTTGATTACACCGAAGTAATTTCCGCTGCGTATTTAGGTTATTCACAAAAAATTTCGGCTATTGACTGTAAACTTGGACTCCGGGCAGAACATACATACGCAAAAGGCATTCAACTGGAAAATGATTATTCTTTTACTAACCACTACGTTGATTTTTTCCCAACTGCATATCTGGCGATGAAGCTGAAAAACAGAATGCAGCTGATTGTTGGTGTTTCAAGGCGTATAACGCGTCCTCAGGTGGAAATGATAAATCCTTTTTTACGTATAAATAGCCCGCTTTCAATATCACAAGGGAATCCATTCCTTCGCCCATTTTATTTAAATCGAATAGAGGCGGCAATAAATCCAATATTTAAAAGTTATTATTCCTTTGGCGCGGGGCGGCCCCAACTAATAAGAACAGCTGTTCCTGATGGGAAGATGCTTTCAACCTATGTAAATCTTTCAAGGGTTCAAAATTTCGGAATAGATGGAACGTTGTCTCTGGCAGGAGGTGCTTTCTCTGTTATAAGACTTCCGGAGTACATTCAACTAGCCTCTGTTTCACTTTCATATTTACATGTCCTCGAGAATGGTAATTATTCAACCTCAACTTTGGAGGAAGACTATTCAACCAACCGTAATATTTGGAAACTTAATATGAGCTTTTCGGTACGAACGCTGTTTGATATTCAGTTTTCCATGTTCTATCGGCAAACCTTCAAAAATTCAGATAATAAGGTAAACTACCATCAACAGTCTGATTTAAGTTGTTCCTTTGGATATGATTTATTTAGCGGAAATATGAATATATCCCTTTCGGGAAATGACTTGTTAAATTCGGCGAAATATTGGTATTCAATTGCCGGATCGAATTATTCCAATGAATTTACACAATCGCCGGCAAGAAGCCGTAGTGTAAATGTCAATATTATGTGGCGATTCAATAAATATGAAAACAGGGTTGACCGTAATGGGGAGGATGAACGCGATCGATCCGGTTCTTTTTTATAATTAAGGGTACCTCTAAAAACTAACCAATAGTGAACTAAATGGAAGAATTATTGTTTTAGTAAGTAGCAGCACGATAATCAAAACAAAGAGCTTATTCCAATGCAGAAACTTATAGAACGCGGATTTATTTACGAAGATATTCGCCTGTCAGAACTAACCAAGCAGAAGGATTCTTTAGTCAGATTGTCAGGAATGATCAAATGGGAATTATTCCGCCCGACATTAGAAAAAGCAATGTATAAGGAGGCTAAAGGCGCTGGCTGAAGACCGCCCTACGATTATGTTCTCATGTTCAAAGTCTTAATCCTGCAACGACTTTATAATGTATCTGATGAGCAAATGGAATTCCAAATAAATGACCGGCTTTCGTTTATGCGTTTTCTTGGGATAGGGTTGAGCAATAAAGTTCCTGATCAAAAGACAATCTGGCTGTTTCGCGAAAACCTTATGAAGCCAAATATGATAGAACAGTTATTCAAGCAGTTTGACGAGCAGATGTCATCCGAAGGTTTCCTCCTGCGTGAAGGATCGATTATTGATGCCACCATTGTGGGAGTACCCAAGCAAAGAAACAAGCGTGATGAAAACGATCGGATCAAAAAAGGTGAAACACCGCAGAAATGGAAAAAGAAGCTGAATAAGCTGCGTCAGAAAGATACCGACGCAAGGTGGATGAAAAAGAGCGGGGAGACCTACTTCGGCTATAAAAATCATGTTAAAGTATGCAGGAAGAGCAAGTTGATTAGCGTCTATTCAGTTACGGATGCCAGCGTTCCTGATTCACTAGCGGTTGATTCCTTGTTGGACAAAAGCGATAGCCATCACGAGTTGTATGTAGATAGTGTATATTCAGGCGAACGTATCGTAAAACTTCTAACGAAAAAGGACATCCGGAACAGAATACATGAGAAGGGATACAGAAATACGCCTCTGACAGATGCACAGTTTGAAAAGAATCGGAAAAAGTCAACGATACGTGCACGCGTTGAACACGTTTTTGGCTTCATGACAAACAGCATGCACCGTTTTATGCAATTGGCGGGGTGAGGTATGCCCCAAAGGGCAAAACGCAAGAAAAATGGTCTTTGACCTCTTAAAATAAAGGGAAAGTCCTCTCTGTTTCTGAAATAATGACTCCTGTTTGAAAATAGAAAAATATTTAGGAAAATGATTCAGAATAAATGGTTATTAGAGATGCCCATATTTTCTGTTTGTACTTCCTAATTGCGTGTTTAAATAAATACTCTGATATTATTGTGAAAATGTTGTTTTAAAATTCCTAGTGAAAATTTCCATATGTTGCAAAACTAGTCTAATATTTAGGTGCTGATTCTAAATTTGTCGGCGGTTAATATATTAGTTTTAATAGTACTTCTTCGTGGCTGTGCCGCTCGTTTTTGTACTTCGCTCCACTCCGTTCCGCTCAGTTAGTCCTGCTGTAAGTGATTCTTTCTCGTATTTATCCTTCTTCTGGCAGCGTCGTTCGATGCATCACAACCCTGCCTTCTTTTAACTTAGCATTCCGCGAAGCGCGTCAGCGGCTCCGCACGCTCCCGTAACCTGGAACAGCCATCCGCCGCTCACGCTCGATCTCAAAATTCCAAAACCACATCACTTCAACCGTCCTCCGTAAGTCTTCGCAGACGTCGGACGGCCATAACCAAATTATTCGCGGGTGACTCTTCCTGCCTGTTTTCCTGGACATACGGACGAGACACCCGCTTTCCTAATTCCATATTACCAAAATCCAAGATAGACACATTCGGGAAATTAGTGCCAGCAACGGGTTTCTTGGTTCATTCAGCCAATCCCATCTGCTTATAAACCATTCGCGCCTTTTAACGTTCGGGTGGGTAATCTCACAGGGTGGCAAGAAGGGGTGCAAGTCAAGGTTGCGGCTCTGTCGCTCCAGGGTGGCACTAAGCACGTCCTCTCCGCCTCTCGATGACTCGTTGCTACGTCCGTGCGCCACCCTTACGCTCTTTCGCCTGACTTACATAATGCGGGTTCTACAACAATATCTTTTATGGTATTGGTTGATTGAATAAGTCGTAGAACCGGACATTATGCAAACTTGCACCCGCCACCCTGTAATCTCATAATTGAAACCCACCCTCACAAAAATGCGCTTCCGTCGGCGTTCTTTCATTCCCTTTATTCCCGTTGCTATCCCGCATTCGCCCCCGCCCGCCACCCCAAAATTAAATCATCAACATGCAAGGCTCAACCGGCTTCGCCGGTTGGGCTATATTTCATATGCCTCTGTTCCGGTTTTGCGCTCCTAAGCCCGCTCTTGCTCTTATTTTGGCTATTCTAAAGTGTATCGTCTCTTCTCATGGATCTATTGATCTTCTTCGCCAGCCAAAGCCCTGGCTCGTTGTTGTACTGCCCTCCGCTTCGCATCCGGGCAGTTTAAGAATGTACATTATTCAGTTGCTTGTTTGCTTGGCTGACGGCAGAGGCGCCCCCTGCGTGCTGCGTCGGCTTGCTCTCCCTCGTGCCTCGGTCGCGGGTGCCATCCTTGCAAGAAACGCAGGGGGCGTCACTGCCTCTCGTTCACTTGGCTTCCCATCGAAACGCGCCGTTGCCTGCGTTCGCTCCTCCGATTCCGCTCCCTACGCTACTCCTGGCTGACCAGGATACGCTCCGTCCGCTCACTCCGTCGACTCTCTCCGGCAACCGCGCTCAGAACCGTCCCTCAACCCCCACCCGCCACCCTTATAATAAAATCAAATTAATCTCAGAAAAGAAATCCTAACATTCCCCCCCTTGATTGAAATATAAGCCCTCCAATCTCAGCAAGTCAAAAGATAGCACCAATATTTGTTCTTGTCCGCCGCTGGCGCGTCGGATATTTATTGAATCCGGCGCTCTCTTTCAACTTGCCTTTAGTCGGGCTTGAAATCTCAGAATTTTTTTTTGCGGGGGGGAATGTTGTTTTTTTAATCACAGAAGAAAGGAATGGCTCGATTATGAAATCTTCGCCAAGTATCGTTTTGATGTACTCCCGTCCATCGTGGAATTTAAAGTGTGTCCGGCGTGCCGGCCATCTGCCGGAATTCCGGGTAACACATTTCCGCGAAAACGGTTTTTTCGATTCCTGGGTTTTCCGGTGCCCGGTTCAGGCTCTGGGTTTTTTCTCAGTGGCCTCCCGGGAATGGAAATCCCCGTTGCTGATCAGATTTCCTAAAACTTTCATTAACTAAATTCAAGGAGTTACTTTGAACCGGTCCGATATCTATGAGGCTATTAATACCAGGATTTTACAAAATCTTGAGAACGGGCAGTTATTTTGGCGCCAGCCCTGGGCAGGCGGCCTGCCAGCCAACTATATCACAAAACACGTTTACCAGGGAATCAATTTTCTTTTATTGTGTATGGATTCCGTCTCAAATCCGTTTTATCTTACATTCCTGCAGGCGAAGGCCAAAAATTTTCGCATTAAAGCGGGCTCCAAGGGCCGCCAGATCATTTTCTACAAGCTGCAGGACATCGATACCGTCCTGCCATCCGGAGCCCTCGAAACGAAGCGTTTCCCATATCTTAAATTCTCTTATGTGTTCAACCTCGAAGATCTGGAAAGCTATGAGATCCCGCAGCCCACTTTATCCGCTCCGCTCGATTTGTTAAACGAAATCGTTTCAAAAAATGCGGTCGATATCCGCAGGAACTTAGAGCGCTGTTTTTATTCGGAATCGGAAAATTTTATATCGACTCCTGATGTTTCACACTTCACTTGCGAGGAAGAATATTTCGCGGCTCAGTTCCATGAACTCATCCACTGGTCAGGCCATCCGGAGAGGTTAAACCGTGTCCGCCATCTTGCCAAGGGCGATGAAATCTATGCATTTGAGGAACTCATTGCAGAGATAGGCGCAAGTTATTTGCTCGGGCTTTGCGGCATCCAGAATGTTCTTGATAATTCCAGTGCATATTTAGAAACCTGGCTCCGTAAAGCCAAGGGCGATAATTCCTTTATCCTGTCCGCGGCCATTGCCGCACAGAAGGCGGTCAATTTTCTAATTCCGCAACCGGAGGCCGTCCAATAAGGGCGGCCCTATCCAAAGGAGTATTTTCTATGTCAGATGATGAATTTCGTTTAATCAAATCCCATCCGTTTATGCCCGGCGACTTTGTGTATTACCGCAATTGCGCCGGTGACACAATACCCACAAAAATATTGGCAGTCCGTACCATTCAGGTAAAAGTTGCTCAGTCAACAATTGCCGGCCACGGCTCTGCCTGGGTGTCCGCTAAAAATTGTGAATTTCAATTACCACCAGAAGAAAGGTCTCAGTCATGAAGTACTATCATAAAACGTATTCCCGCGATCCGTATTGGACGACCGCTCGTTTCAATTCGAAATGCAGTTGCGGTCAAGAGATCAAAAAAGGCGACCGGATATTCTACTATCCGGCAACGAAAACAGCGCTTTGCCCAAAGTGCAGTGAAAAAGCGGCTAATGAATTCGCCGCCGCCGTTCAGGATGAGGATTTCTATAATTCTCAGTACTAAGACATAAAAAAAACCCGGTGCTGGGGGGGACACCGGGCCGCTGTTGTTAGTTTACAGGTCAGGGGAGAAACCTGCAAACGAGGCAATACTAAAATAGGGTTTTATCCTTAGGCATACAATTATTTTTTACGTTTCGCATATTTTTTGTCAGCGTACAAACTCCGAAGTTATTATAAGTCCAATTGTAGTTGCTGCCATCCGTATAGTCTCTTTGCCTCTTTAATTGTCTTTCTCGCAAACCCTTCCTTGCAGCCCAATATTTTCATAAATTCTTTAACAGTATGCCGGTAAACATTTTCCATTATGTATTGCCGTTGTATTCGATATAGATTTTGTTTGGCAAAATAATAAGTATCCTTCTCCATTTTTTTATTGAGCTTAAAGAAAGTGTCTATCCCGACAGTCTCAATAATCAGTATGGTATCTTCCGATAAACATTTATGCCAATCGATTTCCGAATACCATTCCACGGTTAGTACCCTTTAAGTATACTGTCAGCTTCCCGGACCTGTTTGGTAATTATTTCTACCGGATTCCGGTCATATTCCAGTTCCTCACTTCCCGCGGCAACTGCCAGGGCCAGTGCCCAAAACCGGTCAGCATGTCCCGTCTCGTTCCTGTTCGCTGCAAATACAATGTTATTACTTGGTGTGATGTTTTTCCGTATAGCATGGATGTCGCTGATCAGGTCCCGTTCATCCGGCAGCTCAATTTTCTTTTGCTCCATGAGCGTTTTTACCCGCAGTACCAAATCCTGTTTAATTTCTACTGTAAACCATACGGGTTGGATGAAGGGAAATTCATTGGACAAATCCTCAGCGAGGTTATTCCCCAGACCGGTTGCATCTATCATCCCGGCTGATATTTCGTTCTTTTTTATAGTGTCCGAAATTAACTTTAATTGCGTGGAATATTCCAGATTATGCCATGTTTCCAGGTACTTAAAATGAAAAATATCATCTGAAAAAGTTGTAACGTAAACACAAGTCAAATCCTTCTTTCGCCCAATATCTATGCCTATGAAATTGATACCGTCTATGTTGGTTTCCTCCCTTGCCACGCAGCGCTGTATCAGCTCATAGGGGAAGTATGAAGTGGCCTCATCTATGAACTGGCATTCGAACTCCTGCTTGAAAGAATCCTCGTCAAAATTACGTTTAATTACCTCTAAATTAAGTTTACAGCCCATTTTATTAGCAGAATAGCAGTCAATTTGTGTCCTTTTGAAGTCCGGAAAGCGTTTTTTGTCGGTAAAAATCCGGTAAAACATATTGCTTTGCCCCAGAGGAGTACTGCAAATTGAGATCTGGTATTTCCGGTTTGAGGAAATGGACGGAAGAAGTGCCTCAAATATTCTGTCCTGGTCCGGATGCAGTGCAAATTCATCCAACCGGACATCGCCGTTAAAACCGCGTATCGTCTCCGGCCGCGAGGGCATACAGTGTATACTTTTCCCGTATAAAAATGTTTTTTCTGCCTGGGTATCTTTCTTCAGTTTTATTCCCCAGAGTTTGGAATACATCTCAATCCAGTTTTCTACATAGCTCATCAGCTTATTGGATTGCCGCTGCGAGGACGAAACCAGCAGCTGCTCTATTTGATCACAGTAACAACGCTTCACAGCCTTATACGCTATTGCAAAGGATGAAAATCCAATCTGCCTCGACTTATTGACAATATCAAAAGTCTCGGTACTCTTCGCGTATTCAGCCTGATACTTATAGAGCTTCATAATCCACTTCTATCATTGTCATCATATTAATCATTGAAACCTGCGTGCCGTCAGGTAGGTCATGGTTTTATTCGAACAGTCTTTCCAATTCTCTTTTCACTTTTTTCCTATCGACTACAACAGTTTCAACTTCCTGCCGGTCTTTCCAGCCATGCTGTTTTAATGCAAATATGCAGGCGGCAACCTGCAGAGTCCCGGTGACCATTCCGATTTCGTAGGCTGCCTGTTTTTTCATATTTGCCCACTCAACAAGCTCTGCCAGTTCCTTATTCTCGTAAAGTGTCTGTCTCCGTATTTTGTGTTTATAGGTAAACGCATTGATAACCGGTATGTCCGTATTTTCAATGTATTCAGCCAAATCTATTTTCACCTGCTCTAATTCCTCTGGTGTCAGCTTTGGTTTCCGTCCTGCATTTTTTGGATTTTTCAACGAGCCCTGCGTAATAACCGTGGCCGAAACTTTTTGCTTTCCTCGTGTTGCCAATTCTGTCTTTTGTGCATTCTTTCTTTTTCCACCCGGTTTCCTGGTTGGTGTGCTTACTGCTTTCGTTTTCATTTTTTCATTCTTCCGTTTTAATGAAAATTGATTATTCGTTTTTAGTTTGTATTGACTGTAAAAAATTCAAAAGCCGGTCGAGATAGGGTAGTATGCCTTTATGATACATATTATTTTTAATGGTATCTAAATGCGATGTTATAAAGAGTTGCGGGTTAATCACAACAACACCGGCACAAATCCTCTTTGGTTCTGACGGAATGCCGGTAGAGGTCAGAATATTTTCAATTTCTTTAAGTGAGTTGTCCCAGTATTCGCGGGTCGCATCGTCAGCATGATAATTATTTCTTTCGTTAATATGTGATTCCGCAATCTCATCGATGTCTGTTTCCGGTGTTGTCACGATACAGGCTTTTTCGTCCGCTGGCCGGTTTAGAGTCGTGTTAAGTTCTTCCGGGGTGATACACGGTTCATTACTTTGAAATAGATCCGGCCTGAAGTGGTATAGCGGATATTCGGTCAAATAGTCTGCAAGATCGTATCCCGCCTGTATGGACGTTTCGCTTGCAATGTTCTCAAGAAAAATGGATATTTTGAACTGGTAGCCCCGCAGCGCGCCTGCTTTCTTCTTCCATTTCTCCATTGCTCCAAGGTCAGGGAATAGTATCAGCTCCCTGTTTTTGAACGGGGAAAGCTTCTCTGCTGTCAGGTTATTGAGTCCGCCGGTCGCTATCCAGGTATATGAAGGAAAGATGTTTTTTAGATATATCGAACATATTACAGCCGTTTTCTCACTCTCAACAATTGCAATTTTGTGGTTCCTTTCTATTCCTGCAAGGTGTTCACCAAAACAGCAGGATTGAAAAACGCCCTCCTTTTTTGCGGCCTTATGCGCCCAGGTTGGGGGTGTTTCCTTCCTTCGCCTTCCGGTAACCGGGTTATATGCCATTATTTTCCCTGTGTGTACGCGGCATTTATGATCAACCTGCCAAAAGATAACATTGCCGCCAAACCGTTTTGATGTTCCGATAAAATATAGCTTGGTAATCCGTTGAATCTCATACTCAGGAATATCGAGTCTTTTTAGGAACGCTATAAAGGGGTTTCTCTCATATCCCCGAAGGGTTTCCCAGACCTCTTCGATGGTGAAGTAAGAAATCTCTTCCGGTTCCTGTTTTGTAGAAGCCATAGGTACAATCGCTTCCCATGGTTTTGCTTTTCTTCTCCTGCCTGGTGTACGGGTTTCCGGGTGCTCTTTGAGGTATTGTGACGGCTTAAAATGATAGCCGCAATTTATTTCCCGGTCACACTTCCCAACATTATCAGCGTAGTAAGAATTAGTGTCCGGGTTGATGTATCGGGTAAATGTTTTGGGATGCCCACAGGCAGGACAGGTAAATCTCGATTTTGTCCCGCAGTATTTTTCAAGGCTGGGTCCGGCAAAACTATTCATCGGTTACTTTTCTTTTTTCGGGCTGTATCTTAGAATACCGGTGCTTCCCCGGTCGTATTACAATTATGCTGATATCCTTATGCATGAAAATTTTCTTCATTGTTTCAATCTTGGATGATTCGGATGATTTCTAATTTTTTTTGATACTTTCTTATATTTCAATCTCATGAAGAAACTTTTGTAAAAAGGTCTTAAAACGTCCAAATCATCCAAACTGGGGATCCTCAAACAAAACCCGGCCGATTTCAGCCTTATTTCAGGTCTTGGATGATTTGGATGATTTCCTATTTTTTTTGATACTTTCTTATATTTCAATCTCATGAAGGAACTTTTGTAAAAAGGTCTTAAATCGTCCAAATCATCCAAACTATGTGGACTCAAACAGGGAATTTGTTTCATTTTGAGCATATCCGAGTAAACAGGTGTTTTTTGCCCCGGTTAATCCCAGTTCTTTTCCTGCACTTCTCAATTTAGAGGACAATGCTTTTTTACTGATTGACGCTTCGACATATTCGTGATTCTCTTTGCAGTAACGTTTGAAGTCTTCATAAACCTGCTTAAATAAGATTATTCCTCCCGGGGCCGGTATATATGTTTCGTCGATGAATGATTTGACGATATCCATCTCGGCCAGGTAATCGCTGGTCGCAGCTTTCACCCTTTCCGGGGCGGTAAACCCGGTTCTGAGAATAGCAGCATAGGCATCCAACAATAAGTTTAATATCCCGGCAGCTTCACCCTGGAATCTTTCCAAAACCTGAGCCTTGGGGTTCTGACTTCTGTCTTGTTCACTGAATACATACTCAAAGGGAATATATTTTATCCGGCGCTTTATCCCTTCGTCATTCCCGTTTATCCTGGGCTCATGATTACCGTAAAGAAATGCTTTAAACTGTGGTTTAAAGGTTATCTCATTACCGCTGAATAACGTTCTGGCGGTTACACTGTCGCCGCCGGTAATGTCCTTTAGGAGTGAATCGTTAACCTTAAATCCTTGTGGGATCTCCTCGAAGACTACGAGCTTCGCGCCCCGCAGCTTTACCAGGTCTGGCCTTGCCTGTGCTATTTGTTCAGTTTTGTTCATCAGTGTATTGCAGCGGGCCTTGGATGCATAGTCACCGAACAGTGAAAGCATATTTTCACAAAACGTGCTTTTGCCATTTGCGGCCTTTTCTCCGATCAGGAAACAAATACTGTCTTCCAGGTGCCCGCTTATGGCACTTGCCAGATATTTTCTGCTGAAGTCAATCAGTCCGGCGTCATTCATAAAGATCAGTTTTTCAAAATCTTCATAGAAAGAGGCAAACGCTGCCGGGTCGTACGTGAAGTTTGATATTTTCGTTATGAAATGAGCAGGGTCGTGATCGGTTACAGTAAAGTCTTTGTTGTTGAATATGAGGGTTTTATTCTGGCAGTTGAAATAATTTGCTTTCGTGTCAAGCTGTTTTGCAGTTACCGCAATGCCTCGTAAACTTCCTGCCTCTTTAAGAATGTTGTCAATCGGCCTGGTGTCAAGTAAACTCTTATACTCTTTGTAGAAAACATCCTTTTCCCGCTCACGCGGTGCATCAGTTAAATTAGCCATCACCTCCGGTACCAGGTCTTTTACAAGTTGCCGTACTTCTGCTGTGGTATCCTCCTTCCAATATTTTCCGTTCCAGAGATACCATTCCTTAAATTCGTGAACGTAGATTGCTTTGCCGGCATAACTTTTTTTGAACCGTTCTGCAGTCCCGCTGGATGTTGCTGCCAATGCGTTGTTTATCTCCTGCAGTGTTTCCGGTTCTACAAAATCAGTTGTAAGTCCGTGAATAAAACCTTCCGGACCGGGCAGCTCGTCCTTGTTACTATCCATGATTTTGCTTCCTGTTTACCGCTCTCAATGAATTTAGAACCTCGCTCTTTTTGTAATAGACCCGTCGGTTCATGCGGTAAAACGGTATGAACCCTTTCTTCGCCCAGTCATTTAAGGTAACGAGGGAAACCTGGAATAGTTGTGCTGCCTGCTTACGGGAAATCAGGTCTTCCTGTGCAGGAACTGGTGTGGGGATAGATTGCTGCTGGGGTGTGCTTCCCAACGCTTCTTTAACAGATTCAAGAATCATTGTTCTTAATTCTGCGAGGTCAGTTACGACTAATTGATTCATCTTTTCATCACTTTCGGTAAATTGATAAAATTTATCTGATTTACCGGAAAGCTATGATATTTATTTCCCCTTTATTCTCTGTATCGATACTCCGTAAATCACGGAGTATCGATGCTCCGTGATTTTTTTTTGAAAGCGCGGTACGAATCCAGTATTCTTTTCACATTTTGGGTTTTGAATGATATATCACTGAAATCGTTTTTTAAGTGTGGCGGGATATCCTTTTGTGGTAAATAGTCTGAATTTGTTTTGAGTACCATTTTTAGCAAGCCTATAGGCTTTATCGGTATTCCCTTCGATAGGAGATCTTGTTCCAGCTCGAGCATTTTTTCATTAAAGTCTTTCCGGTTGCTTTTTACTTCTCCTTTATGGTTCAGCTTCCCGGCGTTTTTAATGATATTGATAATATATTCTGCATCCAGATTTGGGTTCTTTGTGGCCAACAGCATTATGGGGCCGATAACCGGTTCTAAACTTGCTAATATTCTCTCTGCTAAAGCATATGCTATGTCATAACTGGTAAGGTCAGTCTTGTTCCCGACAAGGGCTTTAATCATTGGATCGAGCAGAATCTCGTCGAGCTCATGAACATTCGGAATTTTTTCATTGCTGAACTCCAGGATTGCGTCCCGGATAAGCATGTCTAATCCTTTTTCGGAGGTTTCATTAAGGGTAGGTATTTTATTGCCGCTCAGTTCAACTCTCATTCTGAGGAGTTTTAGCTCGCGTTCGATCCGTTCAGCGATTGGTTGGATATGCTCCATAAAACTTAAAAAATGAAGTCGTTTCAATTCCTTAATATCAAATGTACCAGGTTCCCATTTCCGTTCAATGCCAGGGATATCCTTTATTCCAAAGAACTTTCTTATCATTTGATAATCGAATTGATCTACATTTTTTACGTTAGCTCTCATGTTAATCACACCACTTTCCAATAATTATTAAAAAATAGCTCCCCGGGGAATATTTATATTAATTAAGTAGCAGTTATTTTTAAAACATTTTGCGATTATCGTGATGGTTTCCCGTTCCAAAAATAAAAAGAATATTTTTTATCTGATATGCAAACAATTTTGACTGCAATCAAATTTGACCTATTTCCTGTCGAACGCGGATCAGTCTTTAATTATTCTGAGATTTGGTGATGTCCAAACGCGGTGCATTTCCGACAATTTTACCTTATCGGTTATCTTGATATATTTTTTGAAGGTTTTATAGTCCTTGTGTCCGGTCATGGACATTACGACTTCAGGTGACATACCTTTTTCAAGGCTGAGTGTTATAAATGTTCGCCTGGCTGTATGAGTGCCAATCAAATCATGCTTCGGGTGTATTTCTTCTTTCCGCTCTTTCCCTATGTAGGATACGATCTTAGTTGGCTCATCAATCTTAGCCTTTTTGCACACTTCCTTAAGATAGTCATTCATTTTTTGATTCGAGATGACTTTAAGAGGTTGCTTGTCTTCTTTGTGTCTTTCAATTATTGCAGCAGCATAGCCATTGAGCGGGATTTGTAATATATCATCAGTTTTAATGGTTCGCAGATGCCAGACATTATTTTTAATATCGCTCCATTGCAGCCGGGAAACGTCCGAAAAACGCACACCGGTAAAACAGGCAAAACAGAAAGTATCCCTCACTGAGGCCAACCTGGGGGAGTCGGTAAGATCAAGATTTACAATTTTGAATAGCTCTTCATTCGTCAGATAGACAACCTCGGTAGGGTCGCTATGAATTTTGAACTTCCTGAATTCAAGATTTGTATTGATTTTCCGTTCCGTTGCCCAGTTCAGGAATATCTTTAATATCTTGATCCATAAATAGGTTGTAGTATTAGTGTTCCCTTTAACAGTCCATTGGTATTGCCTGAATTTGTCATAAAACAGCATATTTATTGTATCAAAAGAAACAGGGTATTTTTCAGATTCCTGAAACTCAGTAAGGTGGTTTCTAAGTGTCGTAATTTTTTTAAAGGTGGTCGCAGCCATATTGTTCTTACGTACTGCTTCAAACTCATCAAGGGCGGCGAATAAGGTTTGGTCGTTATAGACTCCTTTATTGAAATAACTGTCCAGGGCTTCTTTGATGTCCAGTGGGGTAAGGCTTTTTTCAGCGCGTCGGGCATCGGTTTCAAGCTGTCTTATTAGCCTGGTTATCCCGGCTTTGATGGAGTCCAATTTTTGGTTCAGCTCAGGAGCTCCGATGAGTGATTTTTTTGCCTGCTGTTTATCTAAATCCCAGTATTTGGGAATTATTTTCTCGCCGGTATTATAGACAAAGGTTTTCCCTTTGAATCCCCGGATGTAAACGTAGATACTTTGTTCCGGGGTTTTATTCGCTTTGTTAATATAGAAATTAACAGTCATAATAGTTCTCCAGTGTAAAGATTTCTTATAAGTTTTAGTCAAATTTATGAAATCTCATACACATATCATACACTTTTTCTTATTTCCTCCTGTTTTTACTTGATTTCATTAAACTTCATAATGTGCGAAATAACGCTATAAACGCATATTATGCAACAAGTTACAGGGAAAATAGAGCTCATGGAGGCAGCTAGGTTAAACAACTTCCGGGTGTACTAGATAAACCCATGTAATTAAATAAGTTACATGGGTTTGTTGTTTTAAAGAAGAAGTGCAATTTTCTGTTTCATACACACTTTATTCGCAGAAAGCATTTCTTTAGCACAACTACCAACGCTCTCGAGCTTACCGCGAAGAAAATCAGATTTAATCTCTGCATAATGACGCCGGATAAATCAATCATCAGTATGATTCAAAAGCTTCTTGACTGTACTAATTTTTGTATCTGAATTGGCCAGATCTGTAGAAGATGTATCTCTGAACTGTGAAGCGAATAACGACGGCTTAATCTTTTATCCCAAGCTTTGGAGAGCTTCGGATTGCATTGATATCCTTTAAGGTTTTGCCTCCAACACCAATGTTCTCTGTCGGATATTCCTGTATATAAACGAAAAAATACTCAGATGGATATTCTGTAATTTCAGCAGCTACTCTTGTAAGATTTTCTACTAATTGTTTCTTTTTTTCTTCACTTGTCTGATCCAAAGCAATTGTAATTGTAGGCATCATGAACTCCTTATAAAATTCCATATTGTTATGGGCGCTTGTATTTTACTATTGTGGTTAATTTAAATTTAACAGAATCAAAACGATACTACTTCTTTTTATTGAGTGGGGGAGCAGCTTCCATCGGATTAAGACCACTGGCTGCCCATGCGATTGCCTGATCCTGATTTAATCGATTTAAACGCTCCATGTCATTATCAGGAATTACAAAATCGAATAAATTTAGATTTTCCCGGATGCGCTCAAGATTACTGCTTTTCGTTAATACACAATAGCCGTGCTGCAATCCCCACCTCAATAGTAATTTGGCTTCTGATACTTTAAGTCTTGTCGCAATTTCGTTAGTGACCGATTGGCATTCCTTTTTTATTCCAGCAAGAACTTCTCCACCCTGACCTGCCTCAGCCCGCCAGGTTGAAAGAGGAGCAAGCGAGCTATATGCAATTGGTGCGATTGAGTTCTCCTTCATGTATCGGGTTAAATCAGTACGGGCACAAATTGGATGAAATTCAACTTGGTTTGCCTCGGGTTTAGCCAGGCCTGCATCCAAAATTTCTTTAAGGCTCTCTTCATTGTAGTTTGACACGCCAATATGCCTGGCCAGCCCTGATTTTTTTAGCTCCGTTAAAGCATCCCACTGTTCCAGTCTAAGTTCGGAGAGCGGAGCGTGTATAAGGTAAAGATCGACATAATCAAGCTGAAGCTGCTTAAGTTGATTTTTCAGTGTTTCAATTGTTTGGTTGTAGGTTTTTTCGGGCGCCCCCCATGGTTTATACCCCGGGAAAAGTTTTGTAGTTACAAAAATATCTTGCCTTGAAACACCGGCCGTTTTTATCCCTTTACCGGTGCCCACTTCGTTATTGTAACCCTCAGCTGAATCGATATGTCGATACCCAGCATTAAGTGCCTCATTTACACAGAATTCGGATTGCTCAATTGATAGTTGATAGGTGCCAAATCCCACGAGAGGCATGTTTATTTGATTGCGGGCTGATTTTGCTATTTCTATCATATTTCTCCTTTAAAATAAATTCTCAATGTTACGCAAATTAAACGACCGCGGCCATCACCAGACCGGGTAATCGTGATTTCCTTTGCCGCTGTTTGTATTTAGAATAGCTGCGTAAATATATATGATAGTAAGAAAAGTGAAATGACCATATTTAAAGGAAAAACAACCTATTCCAAAGATTGAAAGTTTTTTCTATAGGCCAGGGGAGTAATATTCTGATGTTTCTTAAAGAAACGGTTGAAGTGAGTTGGCTCACTAAACCCTAATATATATGCAATTTCTTTGGCGCTTAATGCTGTATTCTTTAACAAGGATTTAGCGGTTGAAAGGGTCCTTACAACAATCCATTCGTAAATGGTTTTGCCTGTTTTGGATTTAATAACGGAGTTCAGATAATTAGGATGTAAATTCAATTTTTCGGCAAAATGCTGAACCTGCAATTTGCTCTCGTTTTGGGGCTTTTCAATAACATTCCTAAACTCTGATTCCAAAAGTTGTTTGAATGTTTTAACAATTTGAGAATTCCTGTTCCCTTCAATTATCGGGTCATAGTGCAACCAAAATTCTTCTTTTAACTTTAGTAAAAGCACGACGAAAAGATTCCCCAATATTTTATTCTTGTATAATGACGGTTTCTGAAATTCATCAAATATTTGTTTGTATAAAGCTTCAAATTCTTTGAACTTTTTTTCTGAAAGAATCTTCGGGGGAACTATTTCAGCCAACAGAAAAGGGAACTCATCGTAGATTTCCGAATGTACGTTCTCCCTTAGGAAGTTTTCCGTGAATGTTATCATATAAGCATCATTTAATTCATTTACCTCATATGATTTAATGTGGCCCGGATTAGTAAAGTATATAGTTCCGGGACTGAAGGGAAATTTATTTTCATCAATAGTATAAAACCCTGAACCGTCATGTACAAAAACAAAACAAAAGTAGTCTGCCCGGAAAATGGGCGATTTAAAGGGAATTTGATGAAGTATATCAGGCTTAAAATGAATTGTGAAATCTATTTCACGCTTGAGAGGTAAATTCAGCGATTTATACAAATCCGAAATATTATGATGTATAATGATTTCCATGTTTAACACGTATTAATTTAGTTGCGTAAATGGTGAGAAATTCAATCATTATGAAGGCTTTCACTGTTTATCAAATATAACAGAAAGGCGGTCAATAACAACAGTTTCACAATTTTTGCACAAGTTCTTTCAATGCCTCTTTATCCGCATTGATAAGTGTAGTAATGTTTTCCATTATCGTGGCTTCGTCCAAATCCCACCACCTGAGCTTAAGCAACAATTCAATGGTATCGTCATCAAAACGCTTTTTGATGAGTTTTGCCGGGATCCCTCCAACAACCTCATAGGGGCCGACATCTTTGGTAACCACAGATCTTGACCCGATGCGTGCTCCATCGCTAATGGTCACTCCCGCCATGATCAAAGCCTCAAATCCTATCCAGACATCATTCCCGATAATAATATCGCCTTTGTTATCCCAGCAGTCATTGATCCTTAAGCCGACAGGCCAAAGATCGGGGAAGATTGCGAAGGGATAGTTTGCAAAGCTTTCATTCTTATGGTTGCCCCCATTGAATAAGAACTTTGCGCCTGAGGCAATGGAACAGAATTTCCCGATAACAAGCTTTTCATCATTGACCGGGTAATGATAAAGAACGTTATTCTGTTCAAAATCAACAGGGTCCTTAAAATCATGATAATAGGTATAGTCTCCGATAATTATTCGTTTGTCGTTCACAACCGCTTTCAGAGAACAGGTGTTTTTATCCGAAATCCTGGGGAAACAAGAGGACTTATCAATAGTCATTGGGTCTTCTATCTTAATTTAATTTGTAAAAATCCCACTCATAATTTACGACATTTTGATTAAATGATGAACGTACATCACCCGGAGAAGCGGAAAGACAGCTTCATTAAACCAATGCTGGCATCATGCTGTCCAAATAATGTAGCAGAGAACAGCTTGATTGAAATGCTGGTTTGGAAACAAACCGGAAGAATTTCATAAAGCTATTGAATGATTGGTTAACAAAAACATAAGAGTAATAAAATGCGAAGGAAATATTTTGCACTCATCATCGCGGGAATTTCATTATTTCTCGCTGCATCGCTCAATGCGCAAATACGTGTCGGCTTTCAGGTAAATATTGGAGCACAACCCGTTTGGGGACCAGTCGGTTACGACGCAGCACAATATTACTATCTGCCGGATATAGATGTGTATTATTCCATACCACTAAGGGTTTTTTACTTTTATGACGGAGTACGTTGGATTAAAAGACCCAACCTGCCGCCACGGTATAAGGCGTTTGATTTGTACCATGCCTATAAAGTAGTCATTAATGAAAAAAGGCCGTGGCTGCATGGAGAAGTCTACAGAGTAAAATATGCTTCGTTCAAAGGAAGGCATGATCAGGTTATAATACGCGACAGTCATGACCCAAAGTATTTTGTGATCAAGGAGCATCCGGAACATACCAAAGTGATTCATCATACCGTAATCCGGACATCGACGCATGAAAAAGTGCGCACGCGCGAAAGTAAACACGGGGAAAATGGCAAGCGTGAAAACAGACGGGAACGCGAAAGATAATTATTTGCTATAGCAAATAATTGCCATCGCCGATATTCGATTCCAATTTCGTAATTTAAAGTTGAAAACTATTTAAATACGACAGGAAGACAATGAAAGTAACTGCAATTAATGGAAGCCCTCATAAAGAGGGAAATACCTATCATGCGCTAAAGCTTGTCGGTTCAGCACTCGAATCCAATGGAGTTGAATTTGAAATCATTCACATCGGAGCGGCAATAATTCAGGGATGCCGGGCATGCGGCACCTGTGCAAAAAACAAAGATGAAATGTGCGGCATAAAAAGCGATCCGGTAAACGTATGTATACAAAAAATGAAGGATGCTGACGGTATAGTGATCGCCTCACCGGTCCATTACTCCGGTATAGGAGGGACCATGAAAAGCTTTCTTGACCGTGCATTTTACGTGGCCGGCAGCAACGGCGGATTGTTCAGAAACAAAGTTGGCGCAGCGATAACCGCAGTGCGCAGGTCCGGGGGCTCAGCGACACTTGACGGCTTAAATCACTATTTAACGTATTCGGAAATGGTTATTGCTGCTTCAAACTACTGGAATATCATACACGGAAGAATTCCGGGCGAAGTGCTGCAGGATGCAGAAGGAGTCCAGATTTTGCAGGTGTTGGGAAACCGAATGGCGTGGCTTATAAAATCATTGGCCGCGACAAGAGAATCAATTCCACCTCCGGCGCCTGTTGCTAAAGTTATGATGAATTTTATCAGGTAGTTTTCAGAAGCGGGCACTTCGGCTTTGCTCAGGGACCGCAGTTGATGTAAAGCCGAAACCGAAAAGTACTGCCAAGAAGGCACGTCAGCTTCGCTCAGTGACCGCGGGAGATGATGAAAACTTTTAACTGTATTGCCGGAGGAATAATTGAATTGTTATTCATCGACTGCTTATTGCGTTAATACACGCATTTCCGCGTCAGTTGCATTTTAGTTTGAATCGCGTGAAAATCAGTATAAATTTAACCCATAGAATTGAGAAGATATTGTGTTTGTGTTAGTTCCTTGACTGCTATGATCTGAAAACATACTATCTGATATTGATGATGAATTTCTCCCGCGTAAAGTATGGTTTATTTCTTAGCTCAATTCTAAAACGACCTATCCCGACACCACGCTCCCTTGGTGCCGGGATTTTTTTTTAGGGTGTAGTTCATTTATCATTCTTTTACCTAATTGTAATCCGTCGTTTACACCAATAGTTCCATTCATTGGCTTAGGGTATGTTAATGCATATCGGAAAGTATTCAGGGAAAATGAAGGCAGACTAAGATGAAGAGCAACGCTTAATTACAAATAAAAGTCACTCCAGCCAATATTTTACAAACGAACGAGTGTTCCCAAATCCATAGTTCACTTTACGGTTTCCGGGAATATTCCCATCTTCCATAACTGTCTGAGTAGCTGATTTGATTGCTGAACTACTGTATAAAATGGTCCCGTTCCCATTTCCAATACAATTGCCTTCGGAAGGTGCATTGGTCAGAACAATAACACCGCCGATAATGTCCGTGTGGAGATGCACCAGATCGTCAATGATCATCATGCCTTTAAACGTTCCTGAGTTCAGATTGATCATTCGTGCGTTGGTCCAGGCATTGTGAACGATCAGTACGCCGGAGCCGGAAATGTTGGAACTGGTCCATGCATCCCCATACGCAAGTTCCACGTACGTCACTCCTGACAACGGGTAGTTTAACATTCCGGGATTCACCACATATTGACTGCCGCCGACACCGCTTAACGCAATCTCTTTGAGTTTTCCTTCAGAATACCCTGCCGATGCGCCGCCCATGGCCAGATCAGGTGTTGAAGGCGCAGTTGTTACTGGTTGTCCTGCCATTATATTTACGGTATTATTTGTTCTTGGTGCAGTGCTCACACCGTTGCTAAATCCTCCGATAGTGCTGCCGCCACTCTGATTGACCGTGCCTGTTGTCCACAGCCCATATGTTCCGGAGGACGGGCTTATAAGATCACCATTTGTTGTGTGATCGTTTCCGTCAATAATCATGCTGCCCAACGTGGCCAGATTCGCACGGCTGGTAACTGAAGCCTTCACCGTCGAGGGAACAACTCCTTCTATAGCGTTTTTATAAAAATAGATGGTGGATGTCCTGGTAATTTGGCCGTTTGTGCTTGTAATGCTCACTTGGATAATTGAATCGGGATCAATGTATACCATTTGCGAGCTATACGTGGCCGTAAAACCGAACAGTGAAATGGTGACCGGGGTTGAAACCCGATAATTGGGATCAGACGCTATATTGCTGGCAACCAACATGCCAACTGAATTATTTACGTTGACCAGTTCGGCAGAAGTATAGTAATCATATGATGATTGAGAGCCGTTAAGGAGCTGCGAATTAACGCTGTAGTTTACTACTCCGCATACAATCATGCAACCGAACAGCATTATCAGGGTTGATTGTCCCATGGTTCACAGATTCCTTGGTGAAATGAGTTTGCGCCAAACAGTGCTTTGGTAGAGACTGTCTTCATTGGGAACCGGCCATTTAACCTGTGCAGTAAATTCTATTGACCGGATAGCGTTCCTTCCCGTTTGGGACGAGAGTGAAGAATAGGAAATATTATTACCGAGGGAATCATAATAGACAAAAACACAAACCGAATATTGGCCAACCATAATTGCTGTGCCGAAATTGACCTGACGGAAAAGTGGGTAGTCTGCTGTAGCACTTAAAATCCCACGGTAAAAATAGACCGTGTCCTGAATATTGTTATTATCAAGATCACCGGTAAAAATGATATTGGTTGAATCTGCCATAAGGATCTTGTTTCCCGTTGATCTGTACCCGGCTTTGTAGAGATCGTTTTCAACGGTCAGAGCAGAAGAAACCGCTGCAGACTGACTATAAGTGGACTTAAAAATCTCCTGACCTGAATTATTGATCGCAATATTCAAGTTGACGATCATGAGAATGATAGTTCCACCGATTAGGAATGAGCCAAGCAGATCAAGCATCGTAGTCATTTATTTGCCTAATAGGAAATAATTGATGAGATGCGGAGCGTGTCGTTCATATAGCTGTTAAACACGCAAACGTCAACCTGTTTCGAAAACGTTTGTGACAGTGACGAAGTGAAATCTGACTGATTAACATAATAGACAGATACTTTCACATTGAAATCGCCCAATCGGGCAGTTGGCATAGCTCTCACATATGTATTATAATCATCGACGTCATCGAACGTATTACTGGTGGTTTCAGAGCCGTCGCGGCCTAAGGAAAAAGCGGATGTCAGACTATCTGCGGACCTGACGGGGGCCAGGACTGTGGTTTCATCAAAAGCTTTATTGCTTATTTCTTCAATCAACGACTGGCCGATGCCCGAGCCGGTAACCGTTGCCTCATTCCTGTAGGAAAATGATGTTTGGTCCAAATTGGTTCGGTAAAAATTCACCGTGAATGTTGAAAGAAGCATCAATGCCCCAATAACCAAAAAGGTTTGCATATATTTTTACCTTTCCATTAAATAACACTGTTAACCAGTGCCAGCAGTTTGTCTCTGGTAAATGGTTTCGGGAAATAGTGCGTACAACCCTGGGACAGAAAGCTTTTCTCATCATCAGCTTCGGCAAATGCAGTGAATGCAACAATTGGTGTCTCGCGGTGTTTATCAATTTGCCTGATAAGTTTTGTGGCTTCAATTCCTGAAAGCCCTCTGCCCAGGTTAATATCCATAAGAATGAGTGCATAGTCATTACTTCCGGCAAGGGTAACGGCTGAAACGGCGTCTTTAACAATATCCAGATCAACCACCTCTTCCAAAAAAAGCTGCGTGATGTCTGCATTAATACGGTCATCCTCGACAACCAGAATTTTTGGCTTTTGCGAGGGACTGGTTTGTGGTTTTTCTTTTGCAACAGCCGGTGTTCCAGTGTTCTGTAGTTCGCCTTCGTGCGGAATTCCCGGTTTTAATCTGACGGTAAATTTGGAACCCTCACCGATGGCACTTTCCAGATGAACGGTGCCATTTTGCATTTCGACATATTTTTTGACCAAAGAAAGTCCCAACCCAACGCCTTCAAAGTTACGTGTAGCACCTTTATGCACTTGCCGGAATTCTTCGAATATAATCTGGTGCATTTCTATGGGAATGCCCATGCCGGTGTCGGTGACACTGATACAAGAGAAGTGTTGGTCCTCCAGCACCTCATCAAATAATTCAACTGTAACTGTGCCCTGATCGGTGTATTTGATGGCGTTCTCAACCAGATTATTGAGAATGATATCAAACATTGTCTGATCCAGAACCACCTCGGGGGCTGATAGCCGGTTCACGACCAATAATGCCAATCCTTTTAACGATGCCTTTAGCAGATGATTTTTCAATAATTCATTAACGCGATCGGGAAGGTTAAAAATTGCGGGGGTTACCATGCAGGTTGCGGATTCCAATTTTGTCAAATTCATTATCATCTCAAGCGTGCTTTTAAGCCGCAGTGCAGATTCATTGAGATTCAGTGCGAATTCCTTCAGGCTCGCTTCAGTGATTTCTTCTATGAGCACTTCTGAATAACCAAGGATGCCGACCATTGGTGTTCGCAATTCATGACTCATCAGTGAAAGGAAATGGGTTTTAAGACGACCTGCTGCTTCTGCTTTTTCTTTTGAGACAAGCAATTCATGCGTCCTCTCCTGTACCTTTTGTTCCAGCATATTATTCATATTCAGCAGTTCGCGGCGATAGAGGCAGAGAGAAATGTGCGTTTCAATTCTCGATTTTGCTTCTTCCAGTTGAAAGGGTTTAGTGATGAAATCCACTGCACCCAGCCTGAAGCCTTCCAATTTGTCAATTATTTCGTCAGTCCCTGAAATAAAAATTACCGGAATATCTTTTGTCAGCGGATTCCTTTTAACACGTTTACACACTTCAAATCCATCCATTCCAGGCATAAAAACGTCAAGAAGAATTAAAGAGGGGAGAGTTCCTGATTCCAATTCCTCAAGGGCGTCCGGGCCATCAAGGGCAACTCTTATTTTATATTCAGGCAGATACCCGGCAAGCACAGCTATGCTTTCCGGACTATCGTCCACAATCAGAACACTAATGCTTTGTTTTTCCATTTTCATTGAGAACACGGGTCACATTATATGACCACTCCAACTGTTAATAATCTGTTCCTCTGGTTGAGCTGTTCAACCAGAATCCATAATTTGGTCGTTTGACCCGAATGCGAAGAAGGACACTATTCCATACGGTTTAGTGTTACCTGCATGTTGTCACAATATTTTACCGCGATACCAATTCGCTTATCCGCGGAATTCAATTTCATTCGAATATCGTTGCTGCAGCTTGAATAAGCCGGCAACTGCCTGAGCAGCTTTAAAAAGAATTTACCTGCGGCCATTCGCCTTATTTTAGCAATTTACTTTGTATTAATACGGAATTACAAGGATGGAGTGAACATAAAAGCAACGGACAAAAGATAACGCTGATAAGCGCAGAATTCCATCGACAAATGACAGACGTTGTCAGGCCTCAGAAATGTTCAATTCTTTTTGCAGGTGCAGGAAGCGGCGATAGGGGAAAGTGAGTTATTTTTCCCTAAGTTGTTTCCTGAGTTGGAGACTATATCTTTGACTGACATATATTGGTTCGGAGTTACCTTTAAGAACAATTTTATAGGTATAGTTGAACCATTTGTCAATTTTATCTATAAAATTCAGATTGATGATGGTTGACCGATGCACACGCATAAACGCTTCAACCGGGAGAAGCTTTTCCCAATTTTTCATTGTTTTTTTTAATCTGAAGCATTCACCGGTTTTGGTTGTGAGCTCGGAATAGTCCCTTTGCGACCTGATGCAAACCAATTCAGCAATTTTAAGCAGTTTTGGATTAGCGCCTGAAGCGAGGAAAATGGAGGCATCATAGGTTAACCGGCTGGATTTTTTTGCCGTTTTATCTTTAAGAATTCCAAGGAATTCTTTCTCCAGTTTTGTTCTGTTGAGTTGGTTGTTTCGCTTTTCGATTCGGGTTTGGATCGCCTTAAGAACCTCGACCCGGGTGAATGGTTTGGTAATATAATCGTCAGCCCCCAGTTCCATGCCCTTGCGAAGGTCTTCCCGTTCGGCTTTGGCGGTGAGGAAGATGAAAGGAGGCATGTTAAGCGGCAGGATTTTCTTGACTTCGTTGAACACCTCATATCCGTTCATTCCCGGCATCATAATATCACAGAGAATAAGATCAAAACTGTTACTCTCCAATGTGTTTCTGATGTCTTTTCCGTTAGATAAGGCAATAACACTGTAGTTTTCTTCTTCCAACAAATCGACCAGATTTTCTCTCACATTTTTATCGTCTTCAATGATCAGTATAGTTGATTTCATAAAATTGTATCCTCTATTAAATATTGGTTTTTCTTTTAACAGGCTTTTCACTTTCAGCAGGTATGACAACTATTATTGTTGTCCCTTTTCCCTGGAGAGATATGCAATTGATGGTTCCGTGGTGTGCATCTACAGCATTTTTTACAATAGCCATTCCCAGTCCAGTTCCTTCAATATCGTTGGTGTTTTCACCTCTGAAGAAAGGGTCGAATATATGTTCAACTTCACCGGCGGGTATGCCGATGCCTTCATCCTGAATAGTAAAAATCAAGTGATCCTGGCGTTTATCAACTGACAAGAGTATATTTCCGCCATCCGGCGAATACTTGACAGCATTGCTCAGCAGGTTTCTGAGAACCTGAGCCATCAGCAATTCATCAAATAAATAATTTTTATTGGGGGCATTGAACGCGAGTCTTAGATGAATGTTGGTTAGTCCGTTCAGGGTAAACTCTTCAAAAATGCCGGTACAAAACTCCTTGAGATGATGAAATTTTGCTTTGCATTCAATTTTTCCACTTTCAGCTTTATTAATAAGAATAACCTGTTCAAGAAGGTTCTTCATGTTGCTGATCGTGGTTTTGATTTTTTGATAATAAAGACTTTTTTTCTTGTCATCCCATTTATTCCCATACGTTTCAAGCAGTTCAGTGGATGAGAGGATGGAGGTGAGTGGAGTCCGGAACTCGTGTGAAGTGGTTGAAATGAATCTGGATTTCAATTCATTTAATTCCTGCTCTTTTATGAGCGCGTTCTGAATAAGGTTTTCGTGCTCTTTGGACTCCGTGATGTCGCTGCAAATTCCTTCAATTCTGACCGGATTTTGCCGTGTATCAAAAATCACCCAGTGCCGATCCCACAACCATCTGATTTTTCCATTTTTATCCAGTATGCGATAAGTGAGCGCATTTGATTTATCGTTTAACACTTTGGCGTACGCATTTTGTACTTTGGTCGTATCGTGCTCATACACCCAGTTGAGCCAGTATGCTGAATCGTCAGTTGCATAATACTCATGAACGCCGCCGAGGTTCTGTGGAAAGCTGTTTGCAAAAACGACCTTTTTCGATTTAATATCGAAAAAGTACACCATATCGTCCATGGCTTCAAAAAAGTTTTTAAACCGTTTTTCGTTTTCGTTTAACTGGTCAATCATTTTTTTCTTTTCTGTAATATCCTCACAGAATGAGACCAGATCGCGGTTTGAAAGCATGGTGGTAATGACTTTAATATCAGCAACTTTGCCATCATTACAGATTATCTTCAATTCCGTTTCGTTGCTGCCTGCATTTTTAACCTGTTCCATGTGCCGTTCCAGCGGGAAAAACGAACTTGGGTGCACAAGATCGCTGAATTTCATTTGCATCAGTTCAGCATCGCTGAAACCGCAAAGTCTTTTGGCGGCTGGATTTACCCTGATAAGGAACTGCAGGTCATTAGTCATGATTACAGCAATCGGGGATTCGTCAATAGTAATCCGGTAACGACGTTCGTTTTCTTCAAGTGCAAGTTCAGCAATTTTAAGTTCGGTAATATCATGAGCCGTTCCAATGACCTTAACAGGAACATTATCTACCGTGATAGTTTCTCCGCGGGCTTCAATATATTTGATTGTGCCATCAGTCATCACAAACCGGAAAACATGGAAAAATGGTTTGCCTGTTTGGACAGCATCTTCCATTTGTTCAATAAACTCATTGTGATCATCAGGATGAATTCTGTCTCGCAGCAAAGGATAGGAGGGTGTTTCCTTCCAATCGATTCCAAGAAGTTCATAGACCTCGGAGGACCATGAGATCTGGTTTTTGATCAGATCCCTTTCCCAGCTTCCTACTCTAGCAATTTTTTGTGATTTCTCGAGTTGTTTTTTGCTTTCATTCAATTCCTGATCAAGTACAGTTTTTGTTGTTTCATCGCGAACAATGGAGATGACCTTATTTTTTGATATGGGGCTTATTCTTGCCTCAAAGTATCTATCCTGACCCGAGATGGTGAGGGCATATTTATGTATGACAACGGAATTGGAAGACAGCGCCCTGTGGATAGCGTTTAATCCTTCATTGTTAACAGGATCAGGGAGTTGGAGCTTCTGATTAAGCAATTGTTCTTTGGGGAGCGTTAAATTACCCGGATCGTTGGCGTAGCACTCTTCGATGACGCCCTGATCTGAAATGATAAAGATATTGTCTGGCAGAGCCCTTAAAAGGGTCTCCAACCGGGCTTCATTTTTGCTGATCCATTTCAATTTCCGATATTCTTCAGTTACATCAACGTGTGTTCCTACAAACCGTGCAGGAATTCCCTCCGGGGTATAGGTCACTATTTTTCCCTGAGATAAAACTTCCTTAAATGAACCGTCTACGCATCTGGCTCTATAAGTAACTCTGAATTGTTTGCTTATTCCAGTAAAATAATCTTCAAGTTCTTTTTTAAGGTATTCAACATCGTCCGGGTGAACCAGTCCAGTCCATTCTTCAGGTCCCAGGAATCCATCATCATCACTTCTGCCAAACATTTTTCCCAGACTTCCGGAATAGTGAATACGCTGACGGAGTAAGTCCCATTCCCAAATTCCTATATCAGTATATTCCACTGATGCAGTAAAATCTCCACCCGTCTCAAGGTGCTTTTGCCGGTTCTGTAGTTTCCTTATTCCGGCTCCCAGAATGGACGCTGCCACCAGAAGGAGATCAGCATCAGTCTTGGCCAGTTTAAACTCCTGATGCTGATGAGCAAATGCCAGATATCCAATAGCCTCATTATCCGATCTCATAGGTATGAATAACAATGATTTAATGTTAGCTTTGGATAAGTCGTGTTGCATACCAGGGGAGTCTGTCTCGGAAGCAAGAACCAATAAAACCTGCCTGTTCAGAAGTGCAGTGCTATAGTTTGCTGACTGGCTGATGATATCGTTGATGAGAGTTAGTTGTGCCTTCTGTATCATGAAATCACTGTTCTCCCAGGAACTAGTGATTACTATGGTGCCATCATCCAAAACCGGATCAATGGACAAGTTTAGCACGGAAATCCGGTCGGCACCGGTGAACTCACCAAGAGCGCGCACAAGCGAACTAACTTTTTCTTCAGTACAGTTTTCTGCGAGTATGAAATTCGTGGCGGACCTCGAAATCATTTCACAAAGCATTTCCCGATCATATACCGTTGGATTTGTTTTATTTCGATCACGGGCACCAGGTTTTGGCTTATGTATCACTTACGCATTGCTTTCGTTAAAAATCGCCACAACAATAATTTTGGGGAAGGTCAGTACAGTTCAAACAGCCCTTACGTGAAAAAAAGTTTAGGCACTAAATTGACAGTGTGATTGAGCATCCTTAAACAGCCTACTTCTTTAAAATCCGGAATACGTACGGGATGTTTAGGGCTACCGTTTAGTGTCCTTCGAGTTAGTCTACTGAATTTATCGTTCAAATTTAAGAATTGCCGGAATTATAACAAGTGATTTCCCGCAACTGATAAATATGGTCGACAAGTGACAAATAACAACGAAAAGTGCCATGCTGCCCAAGCAATTATTTGCCCGGTCGGGAAGATCGTACATGGTTGAACAATCGTTGTAGGCGGGCATCCGGGGATGATTTTTTAAGTTGTTAATAAACCAAATCGGTTACGAGGTCCACTAATTTTTTCCGGTTAAATGGTTTAGGGATATAATGTGTACATCCCTCAGCAAGGAAGCTTTTTTCATCACCATCGAGTGCAAAAGCGGTGAACGCAACTATTGGGGTCTTTTTATATTGATGAAGTTCTCTGATTGCTTTGGTTGCGTCAATACCAGATAATCCCTTGCCGAGATTGATGTCCATAAGAATGGCGGCATAGGTGTTGTTCGTTGCCAACTCGATCGCGGAAACACCATCATACGCGATGTCCAGATCAACAATCTCAGACAGGAACAATTTGGTAACCTGAATAACAATACGGTCATCTTCAACTACAAGAATTTTGGGTTTTGGACCGCTAATGGGTTTAGGTGAACTTACACCACCTTCATCCTGACACCCGTTTTTAGTTTGTTCGGGGACGTTGCCGGCAAATTCGAATTTAACGGTAAAAGTTGAACCTTTATCTACCTCACTTTCAACTTCAATAAACCCGAGCATCTGCTCAACATATTTTTTAGTCAGGCAAAGTCCCAGACCAAGACCTTTGAAATTCCGTTCTATTCCTTCATGAACTTGAGTGAATTCCTTAAAAATCTCCTTTTGTTTTTCCAGAGGTATGCCGATACCCGTGTCGGAGATTTTGGTACAAATATACATTTTGCCGTTTATATGTTCTTCATACAGTTCAATAATAACAGTTCCGCTTTCAGTGAACTTGACGGCATTGCTTACCAGATTGTTAAAAACGATATCAAACATAGTCCTGTCGATATACACATCACCACTAAAAACCCTGTTGACGAGAGAGAGCTTAAGGCCCTTGAGAGAGGCGTTTAGCATATGGCTTTTCAGGAGCCTGCCGACTCTTTCGGGCAGATTGAATAATACAGGTTGAACAGATTGGGTCTGGGACTCGACTTTGGTCAGGATTAGAATAGATTCCAGCATATCTTTTAGACGAAGTGCTGAATCATTTAGGTTTTCGGCAAATTCTTTTAGGATAGGTTCATTTAGTTCTCCCATAAGTGCTTCAGAATAGCCAAGTATTCCTACCATGGGCGTGCGTAATTCGTGGCTCATCAATGTCAGGAAATGCGATTTTAACCTGCTGCCTTCTTCGGCTTTGTCTTTGGATAAAAGGAGCTCGTGAGTCCTTTCCTGAACTTTATGTTCCAGCAGCTCATTTATATTTTCCAGTTCTCGACGATACAAACCAAGCGAAATGTGCGCTTCGACCCTTGAATTCACTTCTTCCAACTGAAAAGGTTTGGTAATATAGTCAACTGCGCCGAGTTGAAAGCCTTTCATTTTATCGGTGATCTCAGCAGATTCAGACATTGCGATGATGGGGATATCCTTGGTGAGCGGATTCCGTTTAATTCGTTTGATCACTTCATACCCGTCCATGCCGGGCATCATTATATCCAGCAAAATAATCGATGGAAGACTACCGGACTCAAGTCGGGTGAGCGCCATCGGGCCATCGGTCGCAACCTTGATTTTATAATCTACCAGGTACTCCGCAAGAAGGGATATATTTTCCGGAGTATCATCAACAATCAGAATTGTGATCTGTGATTTGTCAAATTCCATTTCTAAGCACTCCACATTGCTCTTTGGTTTTGCTGTTTTCAAACAGAGAGTTTGTTGATTTTAAAAATGAGTCATCTTGAACTTTAATAAAAATGAAGCTTTCAATCTTTTTCAGGGTACTTCTGCAAAGTTTGAAATACACGGAAGTAACAAACTTTCAGTTTTAGGGTTATCCCTGTTACGGTGGATCATTAATATCGAGAACCAGAATATATATACAGACGCTAGCATATGCTGCCGGAATACCGGTGACTAATACTTTTTGTACCGGTTATAATGCCTCATTTGCGGACTCATCCACAATGATCGTACATTCTGGTAAATTGACTACTGCCTGCCTGCTTATCTTATATTCCTCAGTGAGCAATATACAAGTACTGTTTATTTTTTACAACATTAGCTCCAATGACCTGCACAGCGCTAAGCAACCTGTGATTTGGAAAAACCGCAGCTCCTGAGCGTTGCAGATTACAACAGGCTGTCAACTCCAGGTTATTTGCAGCGAACAAAAATTCCAGGCCATTATATGAACAATAGGCACAAATTCCATAAATTGCCATATCATTAACGAAAAATATCCGGCGCATATTACAGTGGAACTTGATGATATAATTGAACTGACCAGGATTGCCTATAATAAAACAGCAGAGAAATACCACTATCATTTTAAGAATGAGGTGGCACAGAAAGAATATGACCGGCTGCTTCTTGACAAATTTTCCGCAATGCTTCCGTTATCTTCCTCAGTGTGCGATGCCGGATGCGGTCCCTCGGGGCACATTGGCAGGTATTTATGGGAAAAAGGGCATGCGGTACTTGGAATTGACATATCAGAACGATGCGTGGAAATGGCGAGAACTTACAATCCGGGAATAGAATATAAAGTCGCAGATATATTGAATACCGGTTTTGCAGGTAATTCATTTGATGGGATAGTTTCGTATTATTCAATCATTTACACACCAAAAGAATATGTGGCAAGTGCATTTTCCGAATTTCACCGGATACTTAAGGCCGGTGGGAAACTCCTGTTGGCCGTGAAAAAAGGGACGCAAGAAGGAATAATTAACGATGCCTGGTATGAGGGGAATGCGGTGTATTTTACGCATTTTCTTGAATCGGAAATCCATGAATTAATGCTCAGTCATGATTTTCAGATCGATTTTCTGGATACACGTAAGCCCTATGAATTTGAACTTAATGTTGACAGGATTTATGCAATTGGAAGTAAAAAAATAACAGGAAATAATCTTGAAAATACTCGCCATTGAAAAAGAAGTCCCGGGTTGTGATTGGGCAAATGAAAAGGAAGCACTTGTTGAAGAAGCCAGAGTTGTCTATAAGCTGCAGCAGGCGGGGGTGATCCGCGAGATTTATTTTGATGAAAATAAAAATGCGGTTCTGATTCTGGAATCCGAGAGTAAAAGCAGGGCAATGGAAGTTTTGGGAATGCTTCCATTGGTAAAAAAAGGTCTAATAACTTTTTCGGTTATGGAATTGCACCCTTACTCCGGATTAGACAGAATCCTGATTGGATAGTTCTGATTACATTACGCACTAATCGTTACTTCCTTATAAAACAATAATGATAGTAAAACCAATCTCCATCGCAGAGTCAATCTGGTATTTCATAATCAGCTCCGTGCTTATCTGGCTGGGGCTCTATAAAGGAATACCATTTTTGCAGGCCAAGGGCATTCCTTTTTTTGCAGGATACCTGATCCTGTTTTATGCTCCTTTTATTCTATTGCTTATTACTGCGCTTGTTTTATACCATCTGGAAGGCGGGGGATGGACTTGGAATAGTTTTGCTCAACGTACACGGCTGGTGAGACTGACGAAGACGGATTGGTTTTGGGCAATCGGATTATTTGTTTTTGGCGCAATTGTTTATATTGGATTTTCACCTATAGGTGCAATACTGGCAAAACTTGCTTTTTTTGCACCGCCTGACTTTTTCCCGGCAGAAATAAATCCGAATAAATCGAGAGTTCCAGGTTACATGATGGACTACCGGTTAACAGGGCAATACTGGATTGTTGTTGCTTACTTTGTGGGCTGGATGTTTAATATCTTGGGGGAAGAACTGTTATGGAGAGGAATGCTCTTGCCACGACAGGTTTTAAGATATGGTCAGAAGGCATGGATATTTCATGGAATCATCTGGACGCTCTGGCATTTCTTCTGGACATGGAATCTAGTGTCAATTTTGCCTTGGTCGCTGGCACTTTCATATGTCACCTATAAACGCCAGAATACGTGGATCCCGATAATGGCGCATGGCGCGCTGAATTTTATTCCTCTGATCCTTATAATTATTGAGGTGTTCAGCTAGAGTAGGTTATGCGGGTGCTCCCCGGCTTAAACACTTCACATGGATCCCAACATTTCACGAGAAGGAAGAAGAAGACTTGGAAACCGGATCAGTGTTTTGTAACACCAGACTCACTTTTTACCGCATCCATAATGAGCACCCAATCGTTTCCATTCTGTTTTTCACCCGGCGGGTCAAACAGCATAATACCCTTATTTTGAATTTTACCTATGATTAGTTCGTTTCCATTTCGTGGATCGTACCAACAGGTCTTGAGGCTGTCACCGTCAATGGTGCCAAGTTTAAGGGTAAAAGATCTGCCGGTGTAAGTATAGGCAAACAGATAGCTGTTTCCGTGTGTTACAGGAATAAAATCATATCTTGTACCCTGATCAATAATTTGTGTTGAATCATAAACCCGTTCAAAAAAAGGTCGTGAGAGTATCAGCTTTTTCAGGTACCACATTTGAAATGAGCCGGTATCGTCAATTGCTTCATACCAGTAGTTTTTGGCGCCATATGCGGGTTTTTCGGTGTCGTTAGGCTTATACATTTGCATTACGGCATTGTCACCATAGGTGTGGCCGAATGCCCCGGCAAAAACGGACCAATATGCATAGCGCCGGCAATCGGATGCTTTCCAGTAGGGTTGGGTCGTATCATGCAATCCCTGGGGAATATTCTCGTAGGAAGGTTCACCGTCCAGAGTGGGCTTGGGGGGCGTTTTAGCATAGTCTTCAAGAACATAGCGCCAGTTGTCCTCGCCCTTCCAGCTTTCTGCGCCATCGCCTTTCTTCTGATCATATCTGCGGTGACCAGATTGGAACATATTGAAATCCAGCCATGAGGCATTTTGGAACCAGGTTGAGGATTGTGTTCTGCCAAAAGGGTGAAAGGTTATCAGATGCAGGGTGTCATAAGCGCGGATAATGTTGCCAATTGCTTCCCATTTTTCTCTTACGATATCTCCGCGCAGATCACCGCCGTTTATCCAAATAATATTGGGTTTTAATTTAAATCGGTTGACCAACCAGGTTGCATATATTTTAATTTTATCCAGAGTGTTAGCAGGCTGTTTTGCAACGTTGCCCCATATGGGAACAAGTCCAACATACATATTCAATTTTGCAGCCTCGTCAATTATGTATTCCACATGATCCCAGTAGTCGTATTGACCCACCGGAATCTTACCGTGCAATTCCCGCGGACGAGTGATGTCGTTCCCGAAAAAAGCTGAATCGCCAAAGGCATTGACGAGAGGAAGGTGGGGGATCAGCATACACTGAATGACGTTGAAGCCTTTTGCTGCGCGGTTTGAGAGGTAGTATACGGCTTCTTCGCGATTCAGCTTGTTGAATAAAAACCAACCTGTATCTCCCAGCCAAAAGAAAGGTTCTCCGTTTGCGTATTGCAGAAAATGGTGATTCGCGGATACTGCTATTCGTTTGGGGGATTGTGCTTCGACCGCGTGAAATGCCGTCATTAATAAAAGCAAAAGCATCAGCTTGCCGGAGAACAATGGATTGAAAACGCCAGATGAACTTTTCTTCGGGTTAACGCGATGCATATTACGATATAAGTTAGTGAATGTTGTACAAATATAGTAAAAGCGATTCGTTTTTTTACAGTGGTTCTATGATGAGTAAGCTATTCAGGAAGTGTTTTGGGGTGATTTCCGGTGTAATAGATAGTATCTGGTCATCCGGCTTCAAAGGGAGGGCAGAACGCGTACCGCTTTTTATAAGAGGTGAGATGTGATCTGCCGGAAAAAATAAATAGCTATATTTACAGATGATTTTACAAATTTTTTGAAAGGTGATACCATGCATGAGAAGAGTATTGAGCTTTTAAATAAATCGGTTGCTGACGAGCTTACGGCGGTTCATCAGTATATGTATTTTCATTTTTATTGTGATGATCAGGGCTATGATTTGCTGGCGAATTTGTTTAAAAATACCGCCATCGAAGAGATGATGCATATTGAGCGCCTTGCAGAACGAATACTGTTTCTCAAAGGTGAAATTGAGATGGTTGCCTCGGAACCAGTAAAAAAAATTCACGTGGTGAAAGATATGCTTGATACAGCCAGGGGGATGGAACAGCATAGTGCATTGGATTATAACCGGTTTGCCAATGAGTGTGCGGCCAATGCCGATTCGGTATCCAAACAACTATTCGAGAGTCTGGTTGTTGACGAAGAGCGCCACTATAACCAATATGACGACGAATGCGATAACCTGGTGAAATATGGTGATCAGTATCTTGCGTTGCAATCCATTGAAAGGAGTAAAACAATCGGAGTGCCCCGCAGACCGGGAACGACGATATAGAGCATATTTCGGCTGAATTCGGAGTTGAAATAGATGCGTGGGATACGCCGCTGCAGATTAGACAATCGGTTGGCAGTTTCCCGGTTATTTTACAGAACTGTGTTTCTCCGTCGGGTGTTGTTCGATGATGGAGCAGGGCAGATGAGATGAATGGGAAACGAACCCACCTCGACCATTCTGTTGCGAAAGGGAGGGCGTTGAAGATTGAGCAAAACCAGCATACGTATCAGAGAGTATTTGTACGCAAGCAGGATATTCAGGTAGGGCTGATTATTCTTTTGCATTGAAAATATTCTCAGACAGCAGCGGCATGAAGGTGTAATCGCTCTATGGAACCTGCTTTTTGAATTTGTTTTTAATTAATATTGATTATATTAGCATATGGTAGGACAAGAATGCTGCATTTTTCTGCCAAAAAACAATGTTAACAGGGAAATTCACATTTTTTTTATTTATTGAAACAAAAGCAGCTCATAGCTTGTTATACTCTTAAAAAAGGTAATATATAATGGACGGAAATTTTTCAGACAGAATGCAAGATGTTATAAGGCTAAGCCGTGAAGAAGCATTACGGTTAGGTCATGATTATATAGGAACCGAGCATCTTTTATTGGGCATCATCAAAGAAGGACAGGGTGTTTCTGTAAAAATTCTCAGGAACCTTGATTGCGACCTGGTAAAACTTAAAAAATCAATTGAAGATTCAGTCAGAATGACCGGTGGAACTCTCACGATTGGGAATATTCCTCTGACCAAACAGGCTGAAAAAGTACTTAAAATAACCCAAATTGAAGCAAAGATTTACAAAGCAGACGTTATTGGCACGGAACACCTGCTCCTTTCCCTGTTACGGGATGAGGACAATATTGCCACGCAAATCCTTCACCAGTTCAATGTGACCTATGAAGCTGCCCGTTCTGAACTTAACGCTATGCTCTCAAACAAAGACTCCAAGGATCCGGTGAAGGGTTCTGTTCCACCCAGCTCTTCAGAAAAGAAGGCAGAAAAGACTAAAACACCGGTGCTTGATAACTTTGGACGTGACCTTACCAAGCTGGCCACAGAGGATAAGCTTGATCCGGTGGTGGGACGCGAAAAGGAAATTGAACGTGTCGCTCAGATTCTCAGTCGCAGGAAAAAGAACAATCCGGTTCTTATAGGTGAACCGGGTGTTGGCAAAACAGCTATTGCTGAAGGTCTGGCAATCCGCATCATTCAGAAGAAAGTGCCACGCATTCTTCAGGATCAACGGGTTGTTACACTTGATTTGGCCGGTTTGGTGGCAGGCACCAAATACCGCGGTCAGTTTGAAGAGCGGATGAAAGCACTGATGAGTGAACTGGAAAAAGCAAAGGACGTTATCTTATTCATAGATGAACTGCACACTATTGTTGGGGCAGGCGGTGCCTCAGGATCGCTGGATGCATCCAATATGTTTAAGCCTGCTTTAGCCAGGGGCGACATACAGTGCATTGGCGCAACAACGCTTGATGAATACCGCAAGTTTATTGAAACTGACGGCGCCCTTGACCGCAGATTCCAAAAGGTAATGGTTGAACCACCGACCTATGATGAAACTCTGCAGATTTTGAATAATATTAAATTTAAATATGAAGAGCACCATCATGTGCGCTATACACACGATGCCATTGAAGCTGCAGTTAAACTGAGCAACCGCTATATTACTGATCGTCACCTGCCGGACAAAGCAATTGATGTTCTTGATGAAGCCGGCTCACGTGTTCACATGGGAAATTTTGAAGTTCCTGCGGAGATTCTGACCTTGGAAGGCGAGATCGATCTCGTGAAAGTTGAAAAGGCTGCCGTGGTCAAGAAGCAGGATTATGAAGAGGCTGCACGGCTTCGCGATAAAGAACGAAGACTGCAGTCCGATCTGGAATTGGCAAAACGTGAATGGGACGAACGTTCCAAAGACGTTGTCTACGAAGTGGGTGAAGAGGATATTGCAACTGTTGTGGCAATGATGACCGGAATTCCCGTTAATCGTGTTGCACAGGCAGAATCGGAAAAGTTACTCCATATGGCAGAAGCATTGCAGGGTCATATAGTTGGCCAGAATGATGCAGTTTTGAAACTGACAAAAGCGATCCGCAGGGCACGTGCTGGACTCAAAGATTCGAGCCGTCCAATTGGCAGTTTCATTTTCCTTGGACCTACCGGTGTTGGAAAGACGGAGCTTTGCAAGGTGCTTGCCCGTTACCTGTTTGACTCTGATAATGCGCTCATTAGGATTGACATGAGCGAATACATGGAGAAGTTCGCGGTATCGCGACTTGTTGGAGCCCCTCCGGGATACGTTGGTTATGATGAAGGCGGACAATTGACTGAAAAAGTGAGACGGAAGCCGTATTCGGTTGTGCTGTTTGATGAAATTGAAAAAGCACATCCTGATATCTTCAGTATTCTTTTGCAGGTGTTGGACGAAGGAACGCTGACTGACAGTCTTGGACGTAAAGTTGACTTCAAGAACACCATCATCATTCTGACATCAAATGTCGGAACCCGTGAGATCAAGCAGATCGGGTCGTTTGGCTTTGGACAAAAAGGTGAGGAAGATGGTTATACTTCCATGAAGAACACTCTGGAAGATGCCATGAAACGTCTCTTTAGTCCCGAGTTTCTTAATCGCCTTGATGAGACCATAGTATTCAGGAATCTTGACAGGAACGACATCATCAACATCATTGACATCGAAGTTCGTGACCTGATGAAAAACATCAAGGAGAACAAGATGGCGCTGGTGCTTGATGAATCAGCCCGGAATTTTCTGGCGGACAAAGGCTTCGATCCAAAATTTGGTGCAAGACCATTGCGCAGAGCACTTCAACAGTTCGTCGAAGACGCTCTTGCAGAGGAGATCCTGAAAGGCTCATTCAAGGAAGGCAGCAAGATTGTTGCCCGGCACTATGAAGGCGATGATCATTTGGTTTTTCATGAAGATGATTCGGTTGTTACCAATTCTCCCGCCACCGAGGAGAAAACTGAATCCGGTTCAGTGGTCTGATTTGCGCGGTAATTAATTTCTAACGACGAAATAAACTAACGGTGTATCCAATTGGGTACACCGTTTTCATTTTAAATTGGTCCGATTGCCGGATTCATTTGCGGGAGAGCCCTGTTATCGCAGAAGCAGCATTTTTATAACCTGTCTGGAAGCACCGGCGGTTAAATGGGCAAAATAAACACCGCTGGGCAGGTTATCCGCGTTAAAGGTGATTTCATGAGTGCCTTGTTCAACAATGTCATCCACAAGCACCTGAATTTTGTTCCCCAGAACATCATATATCTGCAAGCTGACTTTTCCAACTTGAGGCACATGATACTTCAGTTTGGTTGAAGGATTAAACGGGTTTGGAAAGTTCTGCTCAAGGGAGAAAGCTGCCGGTTTTTGCAGTGGGTCATGTTCGATTGCAGTATACCCGAAATAACTGTCCAGCCAGTTGATACGGGCATGTATCCAAGCTTCGAGATAGCTGATCTCGTTTTCATAGGTGTTCCCAATATAGTGATTTGGCCATACATACGAAGTCAGAATTGGCCATTTTTGAAAGTTGCGGATTCTGGCTTCGATCATCGTGCTGCTTAGAGAATCAATTATGCCAAACATATACTTGTCAGTGAAAACAGTTTTCCTGAGTGCAGTGTAACGCGTCAGAATTTTTTGTTTGAAAATATTATCTGCAAGGAGCTTCTTCCACCAGAAGGGGGGCTGGTTTGAATCCTCATAGAGGAACTGGGTGTTTGTGGTTAAATAGGTATAATGGAGTCCTTCCGGGTCCCAGCCATTGTAATAGTCGGCATTGCCGAAACAAATATTGTAATCCCAAATAGGGCCGGCGAATATTTTGCTGTTTTTACTGTTTTTGTCCTTATAGAAATAGGAGCTGAGGCGGTACGCGTCGACATTTTTGCAGAATTCATTGAGCAGGAAATTATCGACAAAGGAATTGACATCGATAACACTTGGATATCCCTTGCCGGTGTCGGCATAGGATGAGCTGTTCATAATGGTTTCAAAAGCGCTCACCGTAGTCTGGATATATGACTTTTGTTTAGCGGCAATATCCTCCTGTTTCGGGTAATGATACTGATAGTAAATGGTAAATGGCGAACCAGTGAAAGGACGGTAAGGAGAAGTCCAGCCCTGGATATCGGCCCCGGTGGTTTTATCGAGTTTATAAATATAGCCTCCGGTAAGTGCATCGCCCGTCGTATCGGGAGCCTCGCATTTGCTGATATTGACTCTGTTTTTATCCCGTTTTATCTTTTCCAGGAGAACATACAGTCCCTGATACTCTCCATTCAGAATAACCTCACAATAGCGGGATCGGCTTGCATACTGACCCAGTTGTCTTGCCAGGTTATACATGAGGACGTCACGCACACAGCTTTTATCGGAGTAAGGGGCGTAAAGGACCCAATCAGATTCAGCAGGCAACCCAAGCATACTGAAATCAGAATCGCTGCCGGCGCTGTTACGGATCTCGATACCATATTGTTTTTTCGGATAGCCGGCAGATGAGGAACCCCGTTTTTCAATTCCAATGGTGCCTTTATAATGGAATGCAGTATCTGTGACGTAATTGATTGCACCGGAGGTCTTATAAAGCACCTTCAGCCCAGCCGAAATTTTGGGTTCATCCGGTATTTCAGCACCATGTGTGTCAATGATGAATATGGGCAATTTGGAACTAGTAAGGTTGACGGTCTGCGCACGGAGTGAAAATTGCAGAACAAGCACGAACAAGGTGACGGTAAATGTGATACAATAATTGTGTTTCATGGGCTGTTAAATAAGTGATAATGCAGTCTGTTTTATTGGGATTTTTACGAATCGTAGCATGTACTTCAGAAGAATGGCTTCCAAACAGTCGACATGATATTCGTATGAACCACTGTAAATATAGCCAAATAGAGGGAATGAAGAAAACCAAATATCCGGGAGTGACAAGTGTTTCTATGTTTCGCCGGTTCAATGATAGCGCTCATATTGAGCTCGAATCAGGCATATTTCCCCTGATCAGACGGGGGCACGTGACTTTCGCCGCGACGATATTTTTCGCAAATTCTGTTAAGTCGTAGTGTATACTCTTTGGTGGGAGAGCAATTCCTTCCCGTACTTTGAGGTTGTCATCACCACAGCCTGGGGTGCCCGGCAAGTAAGGAAAATTCGTTACAAAAACCATTTACTTGCTTAACAGGGATTTTGTATTTTCCGTTAGGTTTTTAGCCAAATAACATAGGTGTGGTTATGCTACTTTCAAGGATTGATATCGCAAATGCCCTTTCTTCACTTACCGGGTGGGCGTACCAGGATAACCGGATTGAAAAGGATTTTTCCTTCCGAAATTTTTCTGATGCTTTGCAGTTCATCAATCTGATTGGTGACAGAGCAGAGGCAATGAACCACCACCCGGATATGCTGTTACATGATTATAAAAATGTAACAATCATGATAACTTCTCATGATGCAGGTGGGGTTACCGCAAAAGATTTTACACTGGCCCACGAAATTGAAGGGCTGGTGACATGAGTGACCGGTTGCCCCAATTGCTTGCTTTTCTGGCTAAGGACCAGAATGATCCGTTCATTTATTATGGGCTCGCGCTAGAGTATCGTTCCATGGGGAATTTTGCTGAGTCAGAGGCCTATTTCCGAACGTTGTTAACGGACTTTAAGGATTATGTCCCTGCGTATATGATGTTTGGACAACTTCTGATTGAGCAAAACCGAAAAGCAGAGGCAAAGCAGATTTTATTAACCGGGATCGAAATGGGGAGAACAGCAAAAGAGACGCATGCGGTTTCCGAAATGAATGCGCTTTTGGATGAACTTGACGATGAAGCTTAAAGGATAATGGTGTCAACTTAACGACCCAAGGCAGTCATTGCGATCTTGCGGGAGAAGCAATCACTCACATTAACCTGGCAGAGTGCCATATTATAGATTTGAGATTGCCCCACACATGGGGTGAGGCGCTTCGTCGATGACTCCTCGCAATGAGAAAACGAGAGTTTCCTATGGAAATATGCAGATTCTTGTTAGGTTGACACCATTGGTTAACTGGTGGCAGTGATTTCAAATAATATATATTATGCCGGTGAATTTGGAAAACAGTGATCGATTAAATGTTTCGATGCTCTGGAATTATGAACAAATAACCCCTGATTGGGGGTAAAATAAAATGTGGATAACACAACTTCAAATGCAATTGGAAAAAATACTTCTCAGCTTCCGTAATTATATTCACGATGATTTGGCATTTCAAATCATTATGACCGTTTTGGTTTTCCTGGGGTTCATGATCATCGCGAAAACCCTTTCCTACATCAGCAGCAAAGTGTTGAAGCCTTTGGTAAAGAAAACCACGGGTGATTTGGATGACCGCATTCTTGCCCTTATACAACGAAGCAGTTTCCGTTTGCTCATTCTTCTTGGCGGCTATATTGCACTTGGCTATTTCAGGAGCGGATTCCACTCCATTTCCATCGTTTCGAGCAGATCACTTATCCAATCGTACCCGGTTTTGATGCGCGTTGCCGACTATACCGAGAACGTTCTTTTTATACTGCTGGTCATTCAGGTGCTCATCAGCTCTACAAATTTAATTTATGTCGTTTTTGACTGGTATGCCGAAAAAATTCATGTGCAGGAGAATAAAGACCTGGGTGGGAGTCTCATTCCGCTGTTGAAAAAAACAACGCGTTTGTTGTTGACCTGCGCTGCCATTATAATTATTCTATCCAAGTTCAATGTTAATATTTCGGCATTTATTGTATCGCTGGGAGTGGGCTCTTTGGCTATAGCGCTTGCCGCGCAGGATACCTTATCGAACATGATCTCAGGATTCATTATAATGAGCGACCGACCGTTCAGGATAGGGGACCGGATCAAGATCGGGAATGATATTTTTGGTGACGTAGAAGGAATAGGCATCAGAAGCACCAAGATTCTCGATTTTGATAAAAACGTTATTATTGTCCCCAACAATGACATCGTTAAATCACGGATTATCAACCTGACGTATCCTTCCTCCGTCATCCGGGTTGTTATAGAGTTGACTCTGCCCTTTGGTGTTGATCTTCCTTTCATTAAAGAGAAACTTGTTGCAATTGCAAAGGCTGACCCGGATGTTGATCCGGAGCTGAATCCAGAGGTCTATCTTGTTAAGTTTGGTGAAACCGGTCTGGAGTTCCAGCTTACCGTACGAACTCTTGACTATACGAAAGCATTCGATCTTCGCTGCAGGATCCGGGAAAACATTTATATGGAACTGCAGAAAGATGGTATTGAACTGGCTTATCCGCACCGTATAGTCTCCATTGAAAACAATACAAAAACTGAACCCAATAAAAACTAATTACAAAATACTATGAAACTCATACTCTTTCTTCTTTGCCTCTCACTCCCGCTTTTTGCGCAGAGTAACTTCGATACCTATTTTCTCAACAAGACACTTCGTGTGGATTATCAGCACGCCGGTGATGCAAAAACCCAGGAAATATATCTTGATGAACTGATTGAGGAACCAATCTGGGGCGGGCCACGTGAAAACCTGATTGAACCATTTGAATATGGAAAATTTCGTGTGGTTGTTACGGATTCGTCATCCGGGAAAAGCATTTACGCCAGAAACTATTCCACACTTTTCAGCGAATGGCTTACTACAGGAGAAGCCAAAATAACCAAACGCAGTTTCTCCGAATCTGTTATCTTTCCTTATCCAAAGGGTAAAGTGCTCGTAACGTTCTATGCACGCGATAAACGAAATGAACTGCACGAAACACAAAAGTTTATGATTGACCCTAACAGCTACTTTGTCAAAAAGGAACGGCGTTTGATATTCCCGAATTTCAAAGTTCACTATTCGGGTGACTCGCAAAAAAAAGTTGATATTGTGATCTTGCCAGAAGGCTACACAGCAGATGAAATGGCTCTTTTCCACAAAGACTGCGATAAGTTTTCGAACTATCTTTTCAACTCTTCGCCCTATAAAGAGCACAAAGATGATTTTAACATCTGGGGAGTGGAAGCACCCTCACCTGAATCGGGAACCGATATGCCCGCGAAAAATGTGTGGAAACGAACGCTTATGAATACTTCGTTCAGTACGTTTGATGTTGACCGGTATTGCATGACGTCCGACTATAAGAGTGTCCGCGACCTGGCTGCTAATGCACCGTATGACCAGATATATATTCTGGTGAATACCACCAAATACGGCGGCGGATCGATTTATAACTTTTACAGTATTTGCGTCAACAATAACAAGTCCGAGGAATATATTTTCACGCACGAGTTTGGACATGGCTTTGCTTCGCTTGCGGATGAATATTATGAAAGCCAGACTGCATATGAAGACTTTTACGCGAAGGATGTTGAGCCGACTGACCCGAACGTGACAACACTGGTGGACTTTTCCAAAAAATGGAAAGACCTTGTTGATAAGGACACACCTATTCCAACACCTGCGGAAGATAAATACAAAGATAAAGTGGGTGCATTTGAGGGCGGCGGTTATGTGGATAAAGGCGTCTGGCGTCCAAAGTTCGATTGCACGATGAAGTCCATATCGATCAATAATTTCTGTCCTGTATGCAAACGTGCAATTGAAAAAATAATTGATTTCTATTCGCATTGACCATGATTTATAAAAAACTGAATAAAACAATCGATCTTATCTCCGCAAGGAGCTATGAGTCAGAAGAAGCTTTGCTCATTTCGGTTATTGAAGAATTGATGAATGAGCCAATGATGAAGGTGACCGGCGGCCGGATATGGAAGCTTGATCAGGAGAAAGAAGCTTACCTGTTGGTTTATCAAACCGGGCAGATGGAACATATTAAAAAGCGTTTTCTGCTTGGTGTGAATGATTACCCGTTGTTCGATCAACTGATGAATGAAAGGACCGTTTTTGCCAATGAAACCAATACACACCTGCAAAAGATTGGCATATTCAGGTATGCAGCCACAGGGCTTGGATCCAAGATCAAACTGAACGAGAGAAAATATTACGAATATCTGATTGGCCTCAACACGCCTGATATGAGTCAGGAATTCAAATATCTTCTGAACACCATTTCTGCCGTTCTTTCATCCAAGATGAAACAGAAACGCTCCCGCACCTCAGAACAATACATTAAGGCTGAGATTGATAAAGCGCGGGAACTGCAAAAGAGTATTTTGCCCCAGCACGAATTCACTTTTTTTGATTATGAATTGTATGGATTGTCGCTTCCGGCAGAAACCATTGGAGGCGATTTCTTTGACTATGTTGAACTGGGCGAGGACCATGACCGTATCGGTGTGGCTTTGGGTGATGCTGCCAGCAAAGGCATAAGCGCAGCCGCGGAAGCTCTGTACATATCCGGTGCATTGAGAATGGCCAGTACGTTTGAAATAAAAATTGTGCCGTTTATGAAACGGCTCAATCGTTTGGTAAGCAGAGTTTTTGGTGACGATAAATTCAGTTCTCTTTTCTACGGTGAGATATCGAACGATATGCAGGGCATGTTTATTTATGCAAATGCCGGTCATAATCCGCCGATGTTTATTAAAAAGAATTCCGATATAATTACCTATTTGCATCCCACGGGCCCGGTGTTGGGGCCCACCCCGAAAGCAAAATATACGCTGGGCAATATTAATTTTGAACCGGGTGATGTGTTGCTTATTTATTCTGATGGGATAATAGAATCCACCAATGTTGAGTTTGAACAGTTTGGCGAGGAATGGTTGGAAAGTTTATTAACCCGTCTTCACTCCCTGAGTTCCAAAGAGATTGCGCTGGGCATAATTGAAGAAGTTGTTAAGTTCAGTGCAAACGGCGCATACTCAGATGATAAAACGCTGGTGGTGATTAAGAAGAAGGATCTGTGAAATAAGGTTTAGTCAGGAAATATTTTTTCCTGAAACATGTACCCTCTAACGGCGAGGCTAATTTTGTTTTGTTGGTTTTCAACAAAAATATTTCTCAGGGGGGACAAGAAAGGCATGCCCGCATCGGCCTCAGACCGAGCTTATTGTGGCCATTTTTTTGTGTCGTCCAGTGAACCTCTTCGGACAATAATTGCTGCTGCTCTATCCAGGTTTTGCACCAGTTGGCTCTCTCCCTTATAATTAAAATAATCTCTGTTATCACGTAAGACGGCTAGAATTTTCGAACTATCAAGTTTCCATTTTGCCAGGATTAAATTGAGACCGGCTGAATCTCCTGCCAGTGCATAATTGCGTACAATATCCGGAACCAGTTCCACTTGGGTAACGTTGGTATTTAAGAACCTCTCATATAAAAGTGCAACGGTACCAAATTCATATTTTTGTTCAAACGCATCCCCCAGGGATTTCACCAGGTACTGATTTTGGGGGAAGGCATTCATTGCCAGGTCAGCGTCCAGACGCGCCTGCGCAAGTTTGCCGGTTTGTAAATCGCATATTGTTATTCCGGCGTATCCGGCGGGTTTATCGGGGTAGTTTTGTATAACCTTCCCCCAAAATTTTTCGCCGGTGGTATACGTCTCAGATAAACGTATAGTTTGGATACAAAAGATGAGAATGAGGATAGCTCCAAATGTTCTAAGCCAAATGTTTGGCCTCAGCGTGTGCAGCATAGCAGCCGATGAAAAGGCAAGTCCGAGCAGGGGAGCATAGGACCTGCAATCCCAATACAGGTGTGAATCGAATACAACAGTTCTTACAGCGAGTCCCGGAAGCATAAGAATGAAGAAAAATGCCAGGCCGGCCCATATCCTGTTTCGTTCGGCTTTGATGCTATAACCGGCGCAGAAAATGAGCAAAATAATTATCCAGCCAAAATATTCGGAAACCGGATCGTGATCCGGCAGAGGAATGATCTTCCAAATAACAAATATTTTCCCAACAGTTTCAGGAATCTGGTGGAAATTATGCCAGAGGTTTTGTATCAGGAGCGGGCGTCCTCTCTCCGCTACATGCGTCATGTGCCAGATAAAGAGACTTCCTGCGAATGATAGTGCGGACGCCACTGTAACCGGCATCCAATGTTTGGTGTTTTGACGGTAACCAGTGAAGCAGCCTAAGCACATAATGAGAACAGGTAGCAGGAGCAGATTTTCCTTGGACAAAACAGCGAGCAGCAGGACAGGCAGTAAAAGAGCTGCCATCAGGTACTTATTCTGCGAGTTCAATCTGCTCAGAATATATAATCCAATAACTGCGAAAAGTCCGCCCAGAAGGTCGCTTCTTCCGGCAATCCACCCCAGGGCGTTGGTTTGCAGGGGAGCAACTGCAAAAAAAGCTGCGGTGAAAAAAGAAATAATTTTCGAAAATTCCTGCCTTCGTAAGGCCGCGTATAGCAGGAGTACAGTGAGCAGGTGTAATACCAAATTTGTACGATGGGCAAACACCGCGGGATCAGGAGTAAAATTGGTCTCGAAAAACAAAGTGAGAGAAGCAACAGGGCGAAAATAAGTACCAAAAAGATATGGACTGGAAAAAATGCTGTAAATCGGATTTCCGGATATATTTTTGAGAGTCAGGTCAGAAAACAGGGTATTGTCGTCAAAATAGAGCAAATTCGCATTCCAATACCTGAAAAAGGCCAAGGTGGTTAAGAGTGTTAGGAGTACCCAAGGGAGTAATCGCTTGGGTTTATCCCATGCAGGAGAAGAATACTTGGAAAATAACTCAGGAATTGGCGAAAACATCTATTTATGTAATATTTTAATTGAAAAGAAATCTTTATTGAACTAAATTGCATAAGTTATGCGAAATTATTCTTTTACCAAAATGAATGGTGCCGGAAATGATTTCATCATGCTTGATGAAATTCAAAATCCCGGACTTGAACTCGATCCTGCCACGATAGCGCAGATGTGCGACCGCAGGTTTGGGATCGGTGCGGATGGTGTTATCACCATTGGCAATTCTGAAAAAGCAGACTTCGGAATGCAGTATTATAACGCTGACGGATCAACCGGCAGCCTATGCGGCAATGGTTCAAGGTGTGCCTTGATGTTTTTCTACAAAATGCACAAACCGGGGAAGCAGGAGCTTAAATTTCATTCACTAGGGAAAGAGTACCACGGTGAAATATTGGATGAAACCAGTGTTAAATTTTTTCTGGGAGATCCGGGAAAGATAAAACTTGGTTTCAAATTGAAGGTTAACGACCAGTTGTTCACCGCGCACTATGCTGATACGGGTTCACCGCACGTAGTAATAAATATTGCAGATGTGTTGGAGAATCCGAAAATACACGATTCATTTTACCGGGAGCTGGAACATTTTCCGGTGGAAGAAGTCGGCAAAATAGTCAGATGGTTACCCGAATTTCAGCCTGGCGGTGTAAATGTGAATTTTTTCCAACTCCGGAACGGCGAAGTATTTATCAGAACGTTTGAACGGGGAGTGGAAGCAGAGACATTTGCCTGCGGGACGGGAGCCACAGCAACGGCAATTATCGCTCATCTGACGGCGAAAGTTGCGCCGCCTGTTTCGCTTGAAACAAAAAGCGGCAGGATATTAAGTGTTGATTTTATAAAGTCCGGTACAGAGTTGGTGAAGCTTTCGCTCACCGGTCCGGCAGAGATTAATTATAATGGTTCAATAACAATTTAACTGAAAATGGAGAGAGAATGCCTAAAGTTCTTTTTACTGTCCAATATGATGTAGTAGCAGATAAACGCGCTGACTATGTCACAGCAATCAAAGAATTAAAATCCCTCGTGCACGCGGAAGGTCTTGAGACCTATTCTGTATATGAGCTTAAAGGGAAAGCAAATAGTTTTGAGGAAGTCTATATTTTTTCGTCACTCGAATCATATGAGAATTTTGATGATGCAGAAGATGAAAGAATAAATGTCCTGATTTCCAAAATTGAATCACTAAAAGCGCATAATACGACAAAGTATTCTACTTTATTGGAGTTATAGTCCTAAATCTCAGGGAGCCGGGAACTGCGGATGCAGATTTCCGGCTGCATGAAGCAAAATCAGGTTTGGTGTTCTTAACAATGGGCGGCGGAACCTGATCGTTTAAGCTGTGTTACTGTCTTTACAAATTGTCCGGTTTAAATATGCAGGCTACCCGACGAGGGCGTTCTGGGATTGCTGATTTTACCGGGAAAACAGTCTGGTCGTTCGACGTTCAAAACAAATAACGGATACCGGAAGGATGAAGATCCCAGATGATGAGATCTGTCATTCCGTATGCTATTCCTGCTTTGGGTTAAAGCATGGAAAAGCTGTGTTCGTGCTTTCCATGAAGCGTTCACGGTGAATGAATAAACAGCCCGATGAAGCCCCTTAGCACGAAGTTTACTAACAATAGTTTCAGGATACTACATCATGAATTACAAGTTTTCGCCTAAACGTGATTATTCCATTTTGGCTGCCATACTTATTATTATTCTGGTTGTTTTGGTTATTACCAACAACAAGACAAAAAACGAGCCGGTGAAACCGATTACCGGTGAGATGCCTCAGGATGAGATACACAAAGGTTTAAAAGGGGCAGACGGAGCACCGTCCAAATCAAATGTTGCACCGGAATTCCTAAAGCAGCTTGAGACCTTGCAAAAAGCTGTTGAAGACAGCCCAAATGACACGCTGAAAATAAGAGAATATGCTGATTTTCTCGCTCAGGCGCATAAAATTGATGAAGCATCATTATACTATGAGAAAATTCTGCGGAAATACCCCAAACGTACTGATCTGCTTTTCTCCATGGCCTATTTTAATTATATCGGGCAAAAGTTTGACAAAGTGGATGCGTACCTCAACCGGGTGTTGAAAGTGGATCCGGCAAATCTGGATGCGAAATTTGATCTTGGTCAACTGGCAGCCGCCCAGGGAAAAACAGCTGAAGCAAAAAAGATATGGCAGGAAATCGTGAGCAAATACCCCAATAACCCACTGGCCGATAAAGCGAGGGAAGCCATTCAAGCTGTGGGGAAGTAAGCAATTTTCATGAAGCTGCCTCCTGTGGAGCAGCTGGGCACGGGTGTAAACATGGTAATTGTACCTGAAGCTTGAGACAAAAGCTCTTCGCCTGACACTCTACCCAATGCGATCGACTGATAGTTGACACTTATTCGATGAGAAAACAGGTCCTCACCCTAAGAGGATAACTTAAAAGAATTTGAATGCACACGGAGTGCGTGGATTTGAGCTGATATCCACGGATCGAAATTATAAATTTACTTTTTAACGCAGCCAGGGCATTCTTCACATATTTCGTCAGGCTTATACCGGTAAGGGACAGGTTGACAATCAATTACTACCAGGGCATGTTACAAACCTGAGATTTCCAGATTTGTGAGAAAAGCAGGGGATGTGCCGAATGAGCAGTCAGTGCCCATTTAGTAATATTCCAACATTTGAGGGGGGTGCATAAATTATACTATTAATTTGATTTATCCACTGACACTTTTTAATTTTAGACTGTAGATGCTGGTAATTTGCCAATGTAGTATATTGTATCTGCAATGCTATTTTCAAAGTTATGGATCAGAAACGGAGGTCTAATGAAACTCTCTAACGCTCGCATTGAACCGCTGGGAAAGATTGAGTACTTTTTTCATATCTCACGGGATGCGAGAAACCGCTATCAGGTTGATCAGAGTTTCTATTCAATTCTCGGAAACATCATTATTGCCAATTTTTCACAGGCAAGAATCCTATCCGAAAAAATCAATCAGCATCGCAGAACCGAGAATCGTTTGGATGAACAGGTGACACCTGGTTTATTAAACGCTGCAGCCTTATTTCATGAAATTTATCACTTTGTGATCCGGGAGTATGAAGAAAAGCAGAATCCGGGTGCGATCAATAGGACATTGGCTCACCTTTCCGAAAGTCTGGGCGAAGAGGAAATTAATCAGCTTTTGCTGACTTTCACCGAAAATTTTCCGCCACTGAGCGTTTTTTCAGGTGAAAAAAAACCGGCTGAATTCCTGCTCGAAAGCAGCCTTGGAAAGCCGAATACTGAGATTATTTTCGAAGAACTGCTTCTGCTTTACCTTGAGAATTTCAACCCTGCATTAAAAACGCTGAAAGAATTATTTGATGAACTGCCACTGAAAAAAACAGAGGTATATGAAAAGGCAATTAAACAGTCGGTTTTGTATTTCGAGACGGAAAAACCCGTAGGCGGCGGCAAAGAATCTCTGTTGAAGTACCTGTTAAAACCGATATTGGAACATCCGGACAGCATCGAATCTCAACTGAAGTACATTCATGAGCAGTGGAATATTTCGGAAGACATCATTTTGCGGATTTTGAGCGGGACAGATCTGATTTATGAAGATTCGAAAATTTTTGTTCAGCATGGTGACAAGGGTGGTACACCACCGGTTCCCGTATATAAAACGCTGTCGGCTGAGGAACTTCAAAGACTGCTGAGTGAGGGCGCCACCGGGGCACAGGGCAAATTTGTTTCACTAGATGAAGTGAGCGGTTCCTATCTGTTTGAAGAAGAGCAGTTTACCGAGGACACTGATTGGATGCCCCGGGTTGTGATGATTGCCAAGAATACTTTTGTTTGGCTTGATCAATTGTCAAGGAAATATGGCAGGAGCATTAAAACGCTGGATCAAATTCCTGATGAGGAACTGGATGCATTGCGGGACTGGCATTTTAATGCTCTCTGGTTGATAGGTGTTTGGGAGCGGAGTACCGCTTCAAAGAAAATAAAACAGTTTTGCGGCAACCATGATGCCGTGTCGTCAGCGTATTCGCTATTTGATTATGAAATTGCCTATGAACTGGGGGCCTACGCTGCGTACGAGAATTTGCGTGACCGGTGCAAGGCGCGTGGAATAAGGCTGGCAAGTGATATGGTTCCAAACCATACCGGGATTTTTTCCCGCTGGACACTTGAGCACCCTGATTATTTTGTGCAAAGTTCCTATCCGCCCTATCCAGGTTATTCGTTCACCGGACCAAATTTGTCGGATAACCCAAATTTTGAAATTCGCATTGAAGATAAATACTACAGCAGACAGGATGCAGCGGTTGTGTTCCAAATGAAAAACCATTATGATTCCAGCGTGCGTTACATCTATCATGGAAATGACGGAACCAACATGCCGTGGAATGATTCCGCGCAACTGAATCTGATGCGCCCCGAGGTCCGTGAAGCGCTTTATCAGAAGATAAAACGTGTTGCCGAAATGTTCCCCATCATCCGATTTGATGCAGCTATGACCCTTACCAAGCGGCATTATCAGCGGTTATGGTTTCCGCAGCCGGGCACCGGTGGGGCGATACCGTCTCGGGCAGATTTTGCCATGACAAAGGAAATGTTTGATGCGGCAATGCCTAACGAGTTTTGGAGAGAAGTTGTTGACCGTATGAATCAGGAAATGCCAGACACGCTCCTGCTGGCTGAGGCATTCTGGTTAATGGAAGGATATTTTGTTCGTACACTGGGTATGCACCGGGTGTATAACAGCGCCTTTATGCATATGTTCATGAAAGAAGAGAATTACAAGTACCGTGAACTGATTAAGAATACCATGGAGTTCAATCCGGAAATTCTTAAACGTTACGTGAATTTTATGAGCAACCCTGATGAAGAAACTGCGATCAATCAGTTTGGAAAAGGGGACAAATATTTTGGCGTTACCGTTATGCTGGTTACGCTGCCAGGTTTGCCAATGTTTGCCCATGGCCAGATTGATGGGTTCACGGAAAAATATGGCATGGAATACCAACGGGCTTACTACGATGAGGTCTCTGATCACTATTTGGTGGAACGTCACAAAAGGGAAATTTTCCCCCTTACTTTGAAACGCTATCTTTTCAGCGGTGTTAAGAACTTCTGGTTGTTCGATTTTCTGGTGGATGCATCAACTGTCAATCAGAATGTTTTTGCTTTCACAAATGCAAAGGGAGGAGAACGGGCACTAACGCTTTTCAACAACACTTTTGAAAGAACCATTGGTAAAATCCAATATACAACAGGCAAGGTTGTTGGGGATGCCCAGAGCCAGGATAATCCCGATTTGATCTATAGCGATCTGGTTTCGACATTGCGTTTCCGTGCCGAGGATAAGTTTTTCTACACTGCAAAAGAACACCGGTCCGGCCTTGAGTTTTTGTTCTCAGGCAGAGAAGTGGGACAAAATGGGTTCGCTTGCAGCCTGGATGGGTATGAGTATAAAGTTTTCATTGACTTTACTGAAGTTTACGATGAATCAGGCTATTATAACCGGTTATACGATCATCTGAATGGGAATGGCGTACCATCAGTTACACAATCTCTGAATGAACTTCGCACGGCGGACCTTCATGCTACCATTTCCGAGGTGTTCAATGAATATAACCTGAAAGAGCTTAAAAAGGTATTTGCCCAGGATGCAGCAGATCCTTTCATCGATTTCTCCCCTTATTTTAAAGGAAAATATTTTGACACGGTTCACGAACTTCAGGCACTGGGTTATAAAATAGAGAATCCGCATGAAGGATTGATGAATGTGCTTCAGGATTTGAAAGTTATTGGAGTGCTGCAACCACTTTTCTTCAATTTGCTCTATGGCGAGAAAAAAAGCGGGGAGGTGAATGCAGATTTGAGGAAAGAGACAGTAAAAAAATTCCCGGCATATATGGATCTTGTTGTGATCTATGATATAATATACCGTCTGCTTTCATCAATCCAAACAGATGCCAAAGACAGTGGTATAATCCCATTGTTTGACGATTTGTATCTTTCAAAACCGCTTTGGCAGAATTTTATCCGCCTGCACGACAGCTATGAAGAAGTGCGGGCTGAGTTCGATCTGTTGCGAATTTTGTTGGCTGAATTCCCGGTACAGTCGTTGCATTTACCAGCGGAAAAACCGACTGAATTGAACAGCGAGGCATTACGTAGTCTGCTGCATAGAGCCGATTTAAAGCAATTCTCAGGATATAATGTATATCAGGGGACCGCCTATTTCAATAAGGAACGGCTGGAATTGCTTCTTCAGTGGTATTACTGGATGAACGTGTTTTTAGCCGGGCAACGGAGTGTTGAACTTGCAAAGTCCTCCGGTAAAAAAATAAGCATTTCAGCACTTGCCGGCAAGCGTGAATTTAAGTCCGAAATTGGAAAACTGGCTGATCTTTTCCACAATGCTTTGGTTTGCTCAGAACAGTCGGGCTATCAGTATGAGAAATTCATGTTGCTCCTCAACGCAGTTGCGGCGGAAGTAAGGCCGGTAAGAGTAAAAAGTCCTGTGGCCAAGGAAAAGAGGAGTGCAATCAGGAAATCGGTTGGAGAGAAGCCGAAAGCCATAAAAGGGGCAAAATCCGTAAGTAAAACGGACAAACAGAAAGTAAAACCGCTGAAGCAAACGAAAAGCCCGGTGAAAAAAACATCAAGGCCCAAGAAAAATTCATAGCGGATGAAGATAGGGGGAGATGAGAAAACGGTTCTATTATTTCAAGGATTTTTGTGTTAGACGAGAATAGTAAGTACATAAGTAACCTCATTGAACGCTCCCAAAAAGGGAGTATGAGGTCATTTGTTCAAATAGTGCAGTTGTATGCCGACGGCGTATATACGTTTATCGAACGATTACTCTGTAACCAGGAGTTTAGTGAGCAGGTTGCCATTGAAGTATTTCGATTTGCCTGGGACAATATACAACAGGTAAGGATGAACAGTTCATTTATTGCCTGGCTGCAGGGAATAGCTTTAGTTAATATATTGGAAAAATACAGAAACAAGAATGCAATATTGCTTTCGGCTGAGGTTTATAAACCGAAGTACAGTGTTAAAGTAAGCGACATTGATCAGTTGTTGCCCGGTCTGAAATTTGAGGAACGTTTGATAGTGGTTCTTTACGATATAAAAAAATACAGCCTTGATGAGATTCACGATATATTGCCGGAGTTTTCACTGCGGGAAATCCGTGCGCTTTTAGATAAAGGACGTTTTCAAATTAGCGATGGATTTAGACGATGAACTGTGAGGAATTCGTAAAACTATTGGGTTTCTACGTGGATGGGCAACTTCCGAGGCAATATCAGGAGGAATTCGAGCTTCATTTGAAGGTGTGTAATTTATGCCTGGTAGAGTTTAACAAATTGAAGCGATACAAGCAAAAAATTGTAGAGATCCCGCCATCCTATCCGGTCCCTGAAAAGGTGAAACAGGCTATTGTAGGTGCGATTTCGGCGTTAAGGGTAGACGATACTGTCGAAAGTCCGGTAACGGTGAAGAAACGCGAAACAAAAGAGTCTAAATCTCAAACTGAGCAGAAGAAACGAAATAAGCCAGCAGCAGCCAAAGCAAAACCGAAAGTCAATAAAAATTTCATCTGGTATTTTTTTATTGTGATAGGAATTATACTTCTTGGCTTTCTTATGGTGATCCGCCTGCTCAACAGATGATTTTAAGTGAAAAATTAAGTAAATTTATTTGTAACTATTCCAAATAACACCATTGGAGGATATTATGGCTTATTCATTAAACAAAGTTATGCTGATCGGACATCTTGGGAAAGATCCGGAAACCCGGTACACCACAAATCAAAATCTGCCGGTAACATCGTTCTCAATGGCAACAACCAATTCGTTCAAGAACAAGGACGGTAAATGGACGGATGAAACGACCTGGCACAACATAGTAGCCTGGAATTTATCTGAGTTCATGCGCAATGCGCTTAAAAAGGGTTCGAAAATCTATCTGGAAGGACGAATTGCCAACCGGGAGTATATGGATAAAGAGCAGAAGAAACGTTATATATCAGAGGTGATTGTTGACCGGATCATTCCACTGGACGCCCGCGGTGACAGGGGTGGTGATGGCGGTGGACAGTCGATGCCGGAGTCTCAGGAACAACAGGCCGATTCAGGTTCACCTGACGAGGATTTGCCCTTTTAATGAGCGTTTTTGAATTTTGAACACACTGTTTCTGGTTCCCGGAATTTTTTTATTGGTCGTAGCCTCTGCTTTTTTTTCAGGAGCAGAGGTTGCGCTTTTTTCAGTCGACAAAAAACAACTGAGCGCTGCCGTAACCGGGAACCCTCTTATTCAGAGATATTTGTTCATTCTTCTTGATGCACCCCGAAGGTTGCTGATCACCATTCTCATCGGAAACACGCTCGTAAATATTCTTGTCTCAATACTGACTGCAATGTTTGCCATACAATATGCAGAGGTACACCATCTTCCAAAGGATTTAATGATAACCCTGCAGATTGTGTTGGTAACACTTTTATTGTTGGTGTTTGGTGAAGTTACACCAAAAGTGCTTTCTGCACGGCATCCGGTGCCGTTGGCAAAGTTCTATGCTGTGCCGCTTTATTTTGTGAGTATGTTGCTGTACCCTGTGTCTGAGCTCTTCAGTGAAGGGATCCGAACTATTGTTTCCAAAATTGCAGTTCATTCCAAGTTTCATACCCTTTCCGGTGATGAGATCCCTTTTTTGGCGGCGTTAGGTCATGAGAAAGGAACGCTTGAGGATGAGGAGCACGATTTGATACAGGGATTGGTTTCCACGAAAACAAAAATTGTTCGTGAGATAATGCGCCACCGTACAAATATTTTTGCAGTTCCCTATGATCTGCCTTTCAACAACCTGATTGAGACGATTAAAGACGCCATCCACAGCCGAATACCTGTTTACGAGGATAGCCTCGATAATATCAAGGGTATCCTGTATGCCAAAGACCTGTTGAAATTTCTGCGGGATCCTGCAATAAGGGAGACGTTCTCCATGGAAAAAGTGTTGCGCAAACCGTTGATAGTCCCCGAGACAAAGCTGATCAACGAATTGATGCGGGATTTTCAGGAGAAAAAGCTGCATGTTGCCATCGTTGTTGATGAATATGGCGGCACATCCGGACTGGTTACGCTGGAAGATATCATAGAAGAAGTTGTTGGGGAGATTCGTGATGAATTTGATACGGCGGATGAATTTATTAAACAAACCGGTGATAAATCCTATCTGGTAAGTGGAAGTATTCCCATCAAGGACTTTGCTGCTGAGTTTGGACTGACCATTAATTTTTCAGATAAGGAATATGAAACTGCTGCCGGCTGGATTTATGACAAACTCGGGATCATTCCCAAAAAGGGTGATCTGTTTGTTTATGAGAATTGCAAAATTACCATTGCCGATGTTAAAAATAACCGGATCAAAGCATTCACGCTGGATAAACCTGTATGAAATCATCCTGTTTTGTTAAAGCACTGATATTTACCACAATTTTATTGGCAATTATTTTCTATTTTTTAACTAATCTGCCAAAGCCGGCAAAGGAAATGATTGTTGATTTTGGGTTTAAAAAATTTCAAGAGCGTCTGGTAGCAGCCAATGCCGATCCTGAAGACAAAGAAGAGGTTGTGCAAGCCCTGCGCGAGTATACCGATACTTTGCTTACCACAAATACTTTCGATCTTAATGAGATCGGAAGAGTGAGTGATACATTGAAAAGTATGCTCAATGACAATGTTCTCACAACTGAAGAAAGTCAAAAGTTTATAAAATATATTGAAGAGGTTATAGCAAATGAAGGACGAAAGAAAAACTGAAATTCGGGTAGGAGCAACCGTTCTCCTGGCGTTATTGGGGTTTATTTTTGTGATCACCTGGGCTAAAAATACTACGTTTGGAGCCGCCCGTGAACTTGTAACTGTCCGCTTCTCCTCTGTCTCCGGCTTATCTGTAGGCGATCAGGTGACGGTGAACGGTGTAAAGAAAGGATATGTTGCGACCATTGTCAACGATCCAACATCCGTGTGCATTAGTCTTTCGCTTGACCCCGACGTGAAACTGAAGAGCGATGCGGTGTTCAGCGTGGAGATGCTTGACCTGATGGGCGGAAAGAAAGTGGAAGTAACACCGGGGTTTGCTCCGACCGATTTGGATTATTCCAAAGTGGCCATTGGCGAGTTTTCGGCTGATATTCCCACCATCATGAAAACCGCTGGACCGATAACGAAAGACTTTCCCAAGATCATGAAATCCATTGACAGCACCCTTACCATGCTCAATAAAATGCTCACGGATGAAATGAGCCAGCAGAATATCCGAACCTCGTTGATGGGCCTGAAGGATATCACGATTAAAGTAAATACTATTCTCGATAAAAACAGCACGCAAATCAATTCGCTTATCAGTAACAGTAATCAACTGGTGAGCGAGACGCGCGATGTTATCTCGAAGAACAAAGATGACATCAATGCCACTTTAAAGCAGGCAGGTGAACTGACGCAAAATGCAAACACGGTGATCACCAAACTGGATGTACTTTTATCGGACACCAAAAGCCAGAAAAACAATTTAGGCAAGATCCTTTACGATGACAGTCTTATGACGCAGATTAAAGGATTAACCGGTTCACTGCAAAAAGTGGTAGATGTTCTCAATAGCCAATTAACCGGTAAAGGTGTAAATGTCAGGGCAAAGATTGATCTCTTCTAGGGCAATTGTTTTTGTCCTGCTGTTATGGCTTTTCCCGTGGGTCACCGCGATTTTTCCACAGCAGCCGGTATATGCAAAAAATGGCATGGTGGTAAGTGCAGAAGCATTGGCATCAAAGGTCGGAGTGGAGATCTTGCAACGTGGCGGCAATGCCGTTGACGCCGCAGTTGCAGTTGGTTTTGCTCTGGCGGTGACGTATCCCTCTGCAGGTAACCTCGGGGGCGGGGGATATATGGTTGTTCACCTGAAAAACGGCAGGAATATTGCAATTGATTACCGTGAGCGTGCGCCGGGCAGGGCTTCACGAAATATGTATCTGGACAGTTTGGGAAATTTTAATCCCAAGCTGAGTCAGGAAAACAGTGGTTCAGCCGGTGTTCCGGGCTCAGTGGCAGGGTTGCTGTACGCGTTGAAAAAGTATGGAACCATGCAGGTGGATCAAGTGATTCAGCCGGCAATAAATCTTGCAAAGGACGGCTTCCCGGTAACCATGGCGTTTTCCTCTTCACTTAAAAGTCTGGAAAATGATTTTAAAAAATATCCGTCGAGCAGCAAGGTTTTCCTAAAGGCAAACAAATTCTATGAACCCGGGGATATTTTTAAGCAGCCGGATTTGGCCACAACGCTTGTGCTTATCAGAGATAAAGGCGAAAGTGGTTTTTACCATGGCGAAACTGCGGATAAGATAATTGCACAAATGAAGAGCGGTAATGGAATAATTTCGCTTGCCGACCTTGCTGCATATGTTCCTGTGGAAAGAGACCCTTTGCAGGGATCGTATCGTGGATATGAAATAGTATCAATGCCCCCGTCAAGTTCCGGAGGAACAACGCTGCTGGAAGCTTTGAACGTACTGGAGAATTTCAGGATTGAGAAGGATGAGTGGGGAAGTTCTGCTTATATTCACAAGTTGGTTGAAGCGCTAAAATATGCTTACGCTGATCGTTCCGAACACCTGGGTGACCCTGATTTTTACAAGGTTCCGGTAGACTGGCTTACTTCGAAGCAATATGCAAAAGAAATTTTTGCTCAGCTTTCTTCCCGTGCAGAGCCCTCTGCTAACATCAAAGCAGGGAAGTCGGTCAAAATTGGAAACGAGAGCAAAGAAACAACACATTATTCTGTGATGGACAAGGAAGGAAATGCTGTTTCGGTAACAACTACAATAAATTCCTGGTTCGGCTCCAAGGTAGTGGTGGAAGGAGCCGGATTTCTGTTGAATAATGAAATGGATGATTTTTCTGCCAAGCCCGGCAGCCCCAATCAGTTTGGTCTTATTGGCGGCGAGGCAAATTCAATAGCCCCCGGAAAGCGCATGCTCAGTTCCATGACACCTACCATAGTGCTTAAAGATAAGAAGCCGTACCTTGTTATTGGCTCACCTGGTGGTTCAACCATTATAACGACGGTCTTACAGGTTATTATGAATTGTATCGATTTTGGAATGAACATTCGGGTGGCTATCGACGCACCCCGTTTCCATCATCAGTGGCTGCCGGATCATATTGAATATGAAGAAAATGCAATAACCAAAGATGTACGGGAAAATCTGGAACATATGGGCTATCGGCTGGGGATGAAAAGAACACTTGGACTGGCTGAAGGTATTATGTGGAATCCGGCTGAAAAGCTGTTTTCCGGATGGTCGGATAGCCGGGGAACCGGATTGGCAGAGGGGTATTAATGATAGCCGGGATTGGTATTGACTTGATTGAAATTCACAGAATAGGGGAAAGCATTGAGCGGTTTGGCGACCAGTTCTGTAAAAAACTGTTCACTCCAAGTGAAATTGCGTTTTGCAGCACCAGAGTTAATCCGGCACAGCATTTTGCAGCACGTTTTGCAGCCAAGGAAGCAATCTATAAATCTGCACCTGCCGAGTGCCAGCAGTTTCTAACCTGGCAAAGTGTTGAGATTATCACCTTGCCGAATGGTGCGCCGGAAGTGAGGTTTATTAACGTGGGTGTTAAACTTGCAGAATTGGGGTATTCGATTAAAATCTCACTGACCCACAATAAAGATACTGCTGCCTGTTCTGCTATCTGTATAAAAGAATAACCCCCAATAATAGCATTTTTAGCCCTTTTCAGAAGACCTTCATTTAACTAAGGCTGCTTTTGCTCCCTGATCAAGCGGGAGAGTTGGTTTTCGTGGCGAATTGGGTGCATTACAGCGTGCTCCAGCATTGCATCGATGCAGTACGGTGTGCCCCAATTGGACATGAAGGTAGGCTTAATGAACTTGTCCTCGATAACGTCTTTTAAGGGCGTTTCCCATTTCGACAGCATGTACCGGATATACTGTTCGGCTTCAACACCAATCACATCCGGATCCGGTGGAAGAGCGATCTCGGGGTCGGGCAATTCCAATTTAGCACACATCCACACCATATAGTTCCTTGCCGCCCGCAATACATGGAACAAGAGCGTTTCCAGCGATTTATAGTTTGGATCTTCAGTGGCAGGTAATACAACTGCCTTTTCTTTCGCTTCTTTCCAGGTTGTATAGAACTTTTTCAAGTAAATTTCATGAAGATGAATAAGTGCGCTTGCACCTGAATAGTGGTGAACCGGGATTGCCATTTCTTTAACCTGTTATTATTTATTGATAATTATAAAAATAATTATGGTTACTGCAAAAGTGATTTTTGCAAAACAAAAAGGTCGCCCTTTTGAGACGACCTTTGAAATTGCTACTTACCATTGCTGATAAAATTGCAAACGATCTTGCTTACACAATATAATCAGCTTTATCAGATAAATCCGGCGTACTATTTTAGAAGCATCATTTTCCTGCTCTCGGTATATTTGCCTGCTTCGATCCGGTAAATATACACACCGCTAGAAAGACGACTTCCATCGAACTCTCTTTCATATGCACCTTTCGTCAATTCCTGATTTACGAGAGTTTTCACCCGTTGACCGAGCACATTGAATATCTCCAGCTTCACCTTCGATTGTTCAGGAATACTGAATTTGATCTTGGTGGATGGATTAAACGGGTTGGGATAGTTTTGTTGCAATGCAAAAGAAATGCTCTTTGCTGTATTGTTTTCAACACCCGAGACTCCATCGTTGGTGAACGTAAATTCGTCGTTAGGTGTGTTAATGAAATTTGCAAGAATTTCAAATTGATCTGTTCCGGTGCCAGCAGGGGAGAAGGGAACATTTCCCCGGCGATTAACAGTGAGGAAGTACATAATTGGCTGTGGTCCTCCAGTAACCTCAACTGCGTAAGCAGGATTTGGGGTTTCACTGTAATCCGAGTCAAATATCCATAGCCACTCGCGGGGGCCTGTGCCCGCTGTATTATCATAAACATTATAATCACCGGGCCACCATTTGCCGTCGACAAGGCCATTGACAGCATTGTTTTCAAGGAATCCAAGTTCAAGCCGACGTGGATGAGCTGTATCTGTTACATCCCATGCAGAAAGCGGAACACTCTTTTTGAAATCCTGAAATGAATACCCACTGGAAGCGTTAATAATATAGGGAGCAAATCTCGGATCTGCAGGAACGCCTGAACCAAAACCACGGCCATACCGATAAGCATAGGAAACATTCGGGTCATTTGAGTCGAATGTTGGGTACCATGTGGCAGTGTCTACCGTCGCCAGTTTTAACAGAACATTTTTAAGGTTTCCTGGCTGTATCATCATAGTGCCATCTCCATAGAAACTCCTTGGGCTTGCATAGCCAATTGCTCCCGAAAAACCTTCGAAACCTAATCCAGATCCTCCTGTAAAAGTGAAACGTCTGGTGCCAGAAGGAACCGAATAAGTCTTCACGCCTGGAGGGGGCCCAACTACTTTCACCTGCATCCCATCAACGAACATGTATTCGAGATCGCCGGATTGATTAGACTGGTTACGCAGAAGTGTCTTGTTTGATGTTACATCTGTAAGGCTCCATACATATTTCCCAGCAGTCGATGATGTATCAAAAGTTATTTTATATTTGTGTCCGGTGAGTGCCTTGGGATTGATTACCAATGGTATTACTGAACCGTCGCTGCTGCCTTTGGAGTGGACCGCTTTCAGAGTATCGCCAGTTGACTGGGGATATTTGGCAGTTGAATCGGGCATAACGGTAAAAATCTGGGGCATGGACTCGAGATTATTTGGTGCTGCTTTATCCTTGAAGCTATATGCAGTAACCGCAAAATAATACGGATTCCCATTGATTAACGGTGTTCCACCATTAAGCGCGTCTGTCTTGATATCAAGATAGCGTTGAATTCCGTTATCTGTTCCAAACTGGACGACTTTAGTGAGTACCATCTGACCAACAGGGTCAAAGTATTCGTCCAGGATTTTCCCGATTCCGTCGATTATATCGAATGTGGCAATTCTCTTCCCCGATGACAAATCAGCTGAGGCTGAGGGAAGCTGGTACACATTGTAGCCTTGGAAGTTGTAACCATGCGAATTATCTGATTCTGTCCGGATAACTGATGCCTGATCATCGCCCCAATCCAATACAATTTCCCTATTTAAGGAAATCGTTTTCACATTTGGAACAGAGGGTGCTTTGGGAATTTCGAAGAAGTTATCATAAGTGGTTTGTGCCTGCTTGTCATAAAACTTCAGGAGACCTACGGCAGCAAGGCGATCAATAAAAGGAGTTGTTGTTGCGCCGGCAACAATTTCTGCCACGACAACTTCCTGAGTATCTTTTGGAGCCATCTGGAATGGACCACTTGCAAGGCCCATCCGTCGGTCACCTGCAGGAAGAGAAACACCATCCACCCATCCTGTGCGGTTAATAGGATCACCGTTTAGCGCAAAAGTGGTTGCTTTCCCAGTTGTTGGATCAGTGAACGGTACACCGGATTTTCCAATCAGTCCTTTGAAGAAACGATAAAACTGAGTTGAGCCTTCCGGAGCGCCCTGAGTTGGATCGGTTACTGATGCGTCTCCATTGGCGAAATAATAGAAAGCCGTCATTGGCAGGTTGATATACCCGGGACCAATTTTTTGATCATTTTTGATAGCATACTCAGATGCATCATCAACTCCGTTTTTATTTAGGTCCTGACCAGAGACTCCCTTAACTACCGGGCCCTGGAAGAAATCGAAACCAACAGCGGGTGGGGGAAGTGGCCTATATACTGTATCGATAGCCTGGGAGTTGTAGGTATACCCAAGGCTTAAAACAGTGTCGCATCCTGAGAAATCATCGGTCGAAGCACCAAGATCAGGATCAGACCATTGAGAAACGTACATACTGTCGAAAGTAACAGAAGATCTGTTTATAATTTTGTAGCGACGGAAAAGCATATTGCCTAATGCGCCATTTTGCGCATAGGCCCAGATAGTGGTTTGTTGTTCAATTCCAAGTGGTTGTGCGCCATACATATACGTGGTTTTTTGAGCGTCCAAATCGTTGTTTACAAACCAGATGGTCTGATCGGCGCCCTTCACGCCGGGATGTTTCGTACCAAGGCCATCTGTCCAGCCTGGTGCTCCCTGATCATATGGCCATTCCGTCCAGTCTTTTTCGTATTGAGCGCGTAGTGTTGTTGGGTCGGTGCCTTCCTCGGCAGCAGCTGCGCTCAAGTCGACCACCGGTCCACCGGGGTATATGTCTGGTCGTACACGATAGATGCGCACCAGCGCACCGTTTGGATCTTCAGCGGTGCCATTTGCCAGAATACGTCCAGGAGTCAAGCCCTGACGATAAGCTGATCCTCCCACACGAGGTTGGGAGTCGCCATGATAGTATGCGCCCCAGAGAAACCCCGATTGGAACACGGCTGTCTTCCCACTTCCTTTTGGGTACACAAATCCGGAGTTGCCGGATGGATCAATGTCTGAGCTGCCGTTGTTATAAAAATATGTTGAGAAATTATTGATATTGAGGAGCGTTCTGCTTGGGTCGCCTTTGGTGTTTGCAGGCGATTGCACTTTTTTATCTTTCCCCTCTGACTTTGCTGCTGAAAATAAAAATGGTGTAAGCATCAGCAATAACAGCAGGATTGATAATTTTTTGGAATTCATGATCAGACCTTTCAGTAGTTATAGATTCCCTGTGTATTCATAACCACCCATTTATTACAACAGGTAATTAAACACTTGTGCCGGTATCATTCAATCGGAAAGCAACAATTATGCCCGATTAAGATATTGGGTATACTAAATTATGGCAATTATCTTTTTTGTGCAACGTCTTTTTCGAATAGCGCATAGTGTTGTTTGTTTTTGTAATTGCCGGAGTTTTCACCTGAAGGTGCACATTACCTATAGCATGGGGCAGAACTATCCAAATCCGTTCAACCCATCAACAATTATACGTTTTGGACTTCCGGAGAACACTCGTGTAAATCTGATAATTTATAATCAAATTGGTGAGCAAGTTGCTGAACTGGTAAACGGACAAATGGCAGCAGGTTACCATCAAGTGACCTGGAATGCGACGCATATGAGCTCGGGTGTTTACTTTTATCGTATTACAACAGAGAAGTTCCGTTCAGTAAAGAAACTTCTCTTACTTAAATAAAGCCATGCTGAGTATGCCTAAACATAAATATGCCGTCCATAAAAGGCCTTGTGAGTCAAGTGAAGCAATATGAGCTGTTTACAACATGCCTTTGCGTAACATTATCTTACTCGGCATGATCAATTTACCACCTGAGGGTAACTTCCCGGCCGCTTGCGGCTGGGAAGTTACAATTCTGCTTCATCAAATAAATCATTATTAATCAGTGGTCCTATTTGAGCAGCATCATTTTCCTGCTCTCGGTATATTTGCCTGCTTCGATCCGGTAAATATACACACCGCTCGAAAGACGGCTTCCGTCGAACTCTCTTTCATATACACCTTTCGTCAATTCCTGATTCACCAGAGTCTTCACCCGTTGACCCAGGACATTAAATATTTCCAGTTTTACCTGTGATTGTTCAGGGATGCTAAACTTTATTTTGGTGGATGGATTGAATGGGTTGGGGTAGTTTTGCTGCAATGCAAAAGAAATGCTCTTTGCACTGTTTTTTGTACTGGAGACACCATCGTTGGTGAAGGTAAACTCGTCTTCGCTGGTATTGACGAAGTACGCCAGAATTTCAAATTGATCTGTCCCGGTGCCTCCAGGGGAGAAGGGAACATTCCCCCGGCGGTTAACAGTGAGGAAATACATAATTGGCTGTGGTCCTCCCATGGGGTCAACTGTATAGGCAGGATTTGGGGTCTCACTGTAATCCGAGTCAAATATCCATAGCCACTCGCGGGGGCCTGTGGTTGCAGTGTTATCGTACACATTATAATCACCGGGCCACCATTTGCCATCGACAAGGCCATTGACAGCGTTGTTTTCAAGGAATCCAACTTCAAGCCGACGTGGGTGAGCTGTATCTGAAACATCCCAAGCGGAAAGGGGAACACTCTTTTTGAAATCCTGGAATGAATACCCGGATGACTGATTAATAATGAAGGGAGCGAATTTTGGATCCGCCGCAGCGTAGTAGAAATAACGTCCATACCGGTAAGCATATGAAACATTCGGGTCATTTGGGTCGAATGTTGGGTACCATGAAGCAGTGTCTACTGTTGCCAGTTTTAGAAGAACGTTTTTAATGTCTCCTGGAGGTATCATCATAGTGCCATCTCCATAAACACTTCTTGGGCTTGCATAGCCAATTGATCCCCCATAACCTTCGAAACCTAGTCCGGTTCCTCCTGAAGAAGTGAAACGTCTGGTGCCGGATGGTATCGTGTAATCTTTTACACCGGGAGGGGGACCAACCACTTTAACCTGCATTCCATCAACGAACATGTAATCGGGATCGCCGGATTGATTAGACTGGTTACGCAGAAGGGTTTTGTTTGATGTTACATCTATAAGGCTCCATACGTATTTCCCAGCAGTCGATGATGTATCAAAAGTTACTTTATATTTGTGTCCGGTAAGTGACTTGGGATTGATCACTAATGGTATTACTGAACCGTCGCTGCTCCCTTTGGAGTGGACGGCTTTCAGCGTATCGCCGGTTGACTGAGGGTATTCGGCAGTTGAATCGGGTATAACGGTAAAAATCTGCGGCAGGGACTCGAGATTATTAGGAGTTGCTTTATCTTTGAAGCTATATGCTGTAACTGCGTAATAATACGGATTTCCATTGGTTAACGGTACTCCACCATTGAGTTCATCAGTTTTGATGTCAATATAACGTTGAACGCCATTATCTGTTCCAAACTGAACAATTGCAGTTAACACAGATCCACTGGCGGCATTAAAATAATCGTCAAGGATTTTCCCAATTCCATCATTAATGTCAAAGGTGGCAATCCTTATTCCGGATGATAAATCCGCAAATGCAGAGGGAAGCTGATACACATTGTATCCCTGGAATTTGTATCCCAGTTCATCACTCGTTTCAGTTCTGGCAACTGCCGTTAGATCATCACCCCAATCAAGCACGATCTCTTTGTTCAGTTCAACCGTTTTCAATGCAGGAGCCGGAGGAGGGCCTGGAAGGGCAAATAAGTTGTCATAGGTATTCTGAGCCCGTTTGTCATAAAATTTCAGGAGACCGATAGCAGCCAAACGATCAACAAAAGGTTTTGTTGTTGCCCCGGCAACAATTTCTGCCACGACAACTTCCTGGGTATCTCCCGGTGCCATCTGAAATGGACCGCTGGCCAGGCCCATTTTTCTATCGCCTGCAGGAAGCCAATAGCCATCAACCCAACCCGTTCGAGAAATCGGGTCTCCATTTAAAGCAAATTGAGTTAATACTCCTTTCGCATCGTAAAACAGGTGGCCATTTGACCCAATCTGTCCTTTGAAATAACGGTAGAATTCGGTTGAACCCTTAATTACACCTTGAGCCGGGTCATGTAGTAATGGATCATAGTTCTCATAATAATAGAAAGCCGTCATCGGAAGATTAATATAACCGGGTCCTATTTTCTGGTTGTTTTTGATAGCAAATTCCTGGGAGTCGTCGATCTGATTATTGTTTTTATCCTGACCCGCTACGCCGGGGATAACTGGTCCCTGAAGCAAATCAAAACCAGCGGCAGGTGGGGGAAGTGGATTATACCCGGTATCGACATTTTGTGAGTTGTAGGAATAACCTAAGCTCAACGCGGAATCGCAACCGGAGAAATCATCAGATCCATTACCGATCTCTGGATCGCACCATTGTGAAACATACATGCTATCAAAGGTCGCGGTAGATTTATTGATTAGTTTATAGCGACGGAACAACATATTGCCTAATGCACCGTTTTGCGCATAGGCCCAGATTGTGGTTTGTTGTTCAATACCCAATGGTTGTGCGCCATAAAGAAATGTGGTTTTTTGAGCATCGAGATCATTGGTGACATACCAGATAGTTTGATCCGCCCACTTCACTCCGGGATGTTTCGCGCCAAGTTCATCTGTCCAGCCAGGTGCTCCCTGATCATAGGGCCATTCCGTCCAGTCTTTTTCGTATTGAGCGCGTAGAATGACTGCGTCGGTGCCTTCTTCGGCAGCAGCTGCGCTCAAGTCGACCACCGGTCCACCGGGGTATATGTCAGCACGAACACGAAAAATGCGCACCAACGCACCGGTCGGGTCTTCGGGGGTGCCGTTTGCCAATATCCGTCCGGGAGTCAATCCCTGCCGATATGCTGACCCTCCAACGCGAGGTTGTGGGTCGCCTGGATAGTACGCTCCCCAGAGAAGCCCGGATTGAAGCACTGCTGTTTTTCCGCTTCCTTTGGGGTATACAAACCCGGGCTTGCCGGATGGATCGATGTCTGAACTTCCGTTGTTATAAAACTGTGTTGAGATATTATTGATATTGAGGAATGTTCTGCCTGGTTCGCCCATAACTTTTGCAAGGGATTTTGCTTTTTTATCGTTTCCTTCTGTTTTTCCCACTGAAAATATACAGGTATTGAAAAACATTAGTGACAGCAGAATTAACAGTCTCTTATTATTCATGATCAGGACTTTCGGTTGTTGCAGATTCCCTATCTATTCTAAATTACCCATGTTGGTGTACAGGTAACCAGATTTTTATATCTGAATTATTTAATTGAAAATGAGTATTCCCAAAAATATATAACATCGGCTGTCTAAATTATTATAAATATTCATGTGGCGCAAAAAAAACTGTTTTCGATTACCGAATAATTGGAGCGAAATTGAATTGGCCAGGAAAGCTGAACATTCTCTGGACTTTGAAAACCGTGAAAAACTCTTGAAATGGCAAGAAAACAATAAACCTCCAGATAAGCATATTTCAGTGAATTTTGTCATTTTCTCAAAATTTAGAAGAAGGTTGACATTCAGTTGTCAAAAAAGAGAATTTTTTGCCGATTTTATGCTAAATTCGCAGGAAAATAAGGCGAAAAGTTTGGAATGATAATTGTTGTTAATAAACAAATATTATGAAAAGGAACACAATGAAAACCGGTATTTTAGCATCGTTTGCAGCAGTACTCTTCCTCTTCTCAATCAGTGTATCTGCTCAAGATTCGACTGTCAAGGCTCACGGATTTATAGGAGCTGAATCGTGTGGTATGTGCCATAGAAGTGAAAAACAAGGAAAACAATTGGACATTTGGAAAGCCAGCAAGCATGCTTCTGCTTACCAAACTTTATTGACTGACACAGCAAATGCTATCGCGAAGTTGAAAGGATTGACTGTTCCTGCAGCAAAAGCACCCGAATGCCTGAAATGCCATGCCAGTGGTTACAATGCGGATGCTTCCTTAATAGGAAAGAAATTTAAAGTAGAAGACGGTGTTCAGTGCGAAACTTGCCACGGTGCCGGTGCAGACTACAAGGACATGAAAGTTATGAAAGTAAAAGACGAAGCAGTGAAAAACGGTCTTTTAGTTCACACGGAAAAAGAAAAATTCTGCGTTACCTGTCATAATCCGGAAAGCCCAAGCTACAAAGAATTTAAATACGAAGAGAACTGGGCAAAAATTAAACACACAAAACCAGTTGAAACAAAATAATTAACATCCACCGGATAAAAGTTGGTAGCATATGCGAAAATTCTTATTAATCCTGACTCTTTATTCGGTATCCCTTTTTAGTCAAACGGTAATAAGCGGAAGAGTCAGCTCTTCCGCTTATTCGTTTGAACGCTTTGATTCTTTGAAGAACTCAGAGACGTATATCAGAGGATACCAGCAAGCTCAATTAAACGTTGCATACAGCAAGTTTTCACTTCACACTTCAGTAAATCTTGAGAACTCATATAAAAATCCGCTGGATTATGATTCACGTGTGCGGTTTTATAATCTCTATGTAGAAGGAACCAATTTGTGGAATTTTGCGACTATCAAACTGGGTCGCCAGCCAATTTTTTCCGGTATTGCGGGGGGAGTTTTTGACGGATTAGGTGTGAAGCTGACCGGTTATAATCTGATTGCCGATGGGTATGTTGGCGCAAACGTACCGGCATATCAGGAGTTGAAACTGATTGACGATTGGAGCTCCAACAATATTGTGGCGGCAAAAGTCAGGGCACTTCCCTATGAAGGCGTTATTTTTGGCGTCGGGTATGTATCAAAGAATTTCAAAGCCGAAGATTACTGGGCAAAGAGACTGGACGAAAACCTGAATCCGGTGCTCACCCTGATAAGACATAATTCCACGGAATATCAGTATTTAACAGGCGAAGCCTCCTATGAGAAAGAAGAGAATCGGCTGTTCCTCCGCACCAATTATGAATATGATTTGAATCTGAACAAAACATCCAAAATTGAAGTAGAGGGTGAAGGCGCTCTTGCTGAAAAATTGGATGCGGTTGTTTACGGCAACTATCGCGAACCGCGAGTGCGTTATAATTCCATTTTCTCTGTATTCGATTTTGGAAATACAAAAGAAGTTGAAGCAGGCCTATCCTACCGTTTTGAGCAGAACTTTATTTTGAGCGGACGTTATGGTTACACGGATTATAAAGATGAAAGTGCTTCGCGTGCCAATTTGTCCCTCTCAACTCCCTATGGTGCTGTCAGCTACCGGAAGACTTTTGGTTATGCGGGCGAATTGAATTCGCTCTCGCTCAATACGGGTTATACGTTATATGATGGTTTTCTGACACCATCAGCGGCAGTTTCTTTCACGGATTATAAGCTTTCGAAAGATGATGCCAAACAGAATTTGGTATCCTTCCTGTTTGGCGTTAATATACGCCCGGTCCGTTCGTTCTCCGTTGATCTGCAAGGGCAATACCTTGATAATAAATATTACCAGAAGGATGTTCGCTTCCTGGTAAAGCTGAATTACTGGTTCCACCAATTGATGTAGAGAGCGAATATGAAATTGAAACATTTTTATTTTGGTATATCACTTTGCTGTCTTTCGTTTTTGCTGTTCACCGCGTTTATGGCAAAACCGGTGAAGACGCAACAGGAGCAGCTTAGTGCATCGAAAAAAATTAAATTTTCGCATAAAATCCATAAAGATGCAGTTGAATGTGCATCGTGCCATTCAGGTATAGCTGAAAGCGGTTCTTTAAGTGAAAAGCTTTATCCAAAGAAGGAAGATTGTGCTTCCTGTCATGATGTGAAAGATGAAAAAAACTGCAATATGTGTCATTATGATAATGTGCAGGTCCCTTTACAGGATAAGAATTCGAAAATTGTGTTTAATCACAAGAGCCATCTTGCCCAAAAGCAGGAGTGTAAGAATTGCCATGCCGGTATTGAGGATTCGGAATATCTGACGGCAGGGCAACATTTCAAGCCGAAAATGGATAACTGCTATACCTGTCACAGTGAGTCGGGAAAAGCAACCAATGCCTGTGAAGCATGTCATATCTCTCTTGTTGATCTCAAACCAAAGAGCCACCTGGTGAATAATTTCCTGCGTTTTCACAAATTCCAGGCAGTATCGCCATCAGCCAATTGCGTGATGTGCCATACCTCCGCATCGTGCGAAGACTGCCATAGTGCAACTAATGTTATTACTGAGACAAATACCAAGACAAATTTCCTGACACCGTATGCTGGTTCACAGGCAATTGGCGGATCAGCACAACAAAAAGTAACCAGGGTCCACGATCTGGGATTCAGGTATACTCATGGTATTGAAGCACGCGGAAAAGAGAAAGATTGCAGTACCTGTCATCAGACCTCTACCTTTTGCGCGGAATGCCATGGATCGAAACATGAAGACTATGCACTCGCAGGGACAATGCCTTCCTCGCATACCAAGCCAACGTTTATTACCATTGGTGTCGGTAGCGGCGGTGGTGATCATGCACGGCTAGCCAAACGTGATGTTGAAAGTTGTGCATCCTGCCATGACGTAAACGGTGGTGATCCGGTGTGCATTACCTGCCATATTGATAACGATGGAATTAAGGGAACAAATCCCAAAACCCATAAAACAGGATTTATGCGTGACAATGATGGCGGTGATTGGCATTCCAATTCCGGATCGGTTTGCTATAATTGTCATACTGACGCAAGTGCACGCCCCAGTGGTGTTGCCGGTGTTGGTTTCTGCGGTTATTGTCATGGAAAGAAATAAGTGAGGCAATTCAGCATATGAAAAAATATATTAATCTTGGTACTCTTCTGGTCATGACCCTATTGCTTGCAGCCGGTTGCAGTGACTTGAAAAACGATATTCCAACTGTTCAGACAGCGAGCTCACATGAGGGCGGTGATACAGCTGTTGCATCGGCCAACTTTCATGGGAAATTCCTGGCGGCGAGCGATTATAACACTGCCAATTGCCAACGCTGTCACGGAGCAAATCTTCAGGGCGGCACATCGAACAAAACCTGTTTCAGTGCGAAATGCCATGACGTGGGAGAAATTCACACAGTCGAATCCGGTATTGCTGTTCCAGACTCATCAACTTTTCACGGGAAATTGTTGACCAGTCTTGCAGCAAAATATGGGAGCTATTCATTCACCCGATGCAAGTCATGTCATGGAAGTGATTTGAAGGGTAACGGGTATGATGAAAAGAACTGTTATAAATGTCACAGCACAACATATGTACACAATAGTGGTATTACAGATCCATCTTCTCCGGATTTCCACGGGAAGATCATTTCCGGATCGCTGAAATGGTCACTGACAAAGTGTACACAATGCCATGGTACTGATTATAGCGGTGGAAAAGTTGGAAAGTCCTGTAACAACTGCCATACGCAACCGGCGGGTCCGGAAGCATGCAACACGTGTCACGGTGATTTTTCTGATCCATCAAAGATTTCACCTCCCCGTGCTCTTGATGGCTCAACGGCTACCACGAGTCGCGGAGTTGGCGCACATGCAGCACATTTGAATCCAAAATACTCGGCACCATTAACCTGTAATCAATGTCACAAAGTTCCGGCTAAATATTCCGATGCCGGGCATATTGATACGTTGAGTGCACGTGCTGAATTAACCTGGGGTAATCTCAGTAAGGTATCTACAGGTGGGATCACTCCTAATCCCGCATATGATTTTACCAATCTGACTTGTTCGGGAACTTATTGCCATGGTAATATGCATGACGGCAACACATCCAATGCTCCGAAGTGGACCGGTGGTGCAATAGCCTGCGGTTCCTGCCATGGTTCCGGAGATGATCCAACCCCGGGTGGCCCAACAGGTGTGCACACAGTTACTTTTAAAGCGGTGGGGACCTGCGACGTTTGTCACAGTAATGTGACTAGAGATCAGGTAAGCGGAGTATATAGTTTTAAACATAAATCAGAACACGTTAACGGGATAGTTAACTTTTCCAAATAAAAAGGAAGCAAAATAACCGACAGAATGGAACAAAAAGAGATACTTGTAACTGCCGCGCAGTTATCCGATTTAACATTTAAACTACTTGCCAGTTGCCACGAAAAAGAAGAGCGGCTAGCAAAGCAATACGGTTTGACCCAGGCAGAATTCAGATGCCTGCGTCAATTGCATCAGAATGAAAGCACCAATAATAAAGAAATTGCCGACAGGATGAATCTCAGCGCCAGTCGATTGACCAGGATCATTGATGGCCTGGTTGTGAAAGGCTATGTGGTTAGGGAAATTGAACCCAACGATCGTCGCAATATGCGGGTTTATCTCTCTGAAAAGGGAGGAAATTTTACGCGTCAATTGGAAAACGCTTATGTCAATATTCATGCTCAAATTCTTCAGGATATTGATCTGAATCAACATAAACCGTTGATAAGTGCAATGACGCACCTGCTTTCAGCTCTTGAAAGATGGATAGCGCGGGGATTGTAAGTTAACCGGGGATAGGATTATTTAACCAAAGCTGTCTGATAAACCGGGTTCACCTGCGTTTTATTGGACAGCTTTTTTTAATTTTCGGGGATAGGGGTTTTGATATTCATCAATCCGAAAAATGCAATAACAACGAACTTTTTGTCTGAATACTTGAATTTATTAAGACCAAAGCCTGAACCCTCATTTCCTGACCCAAAGGATGATGGCGGGCATAATATCTGGCATTTATATTTGTGAACCTGTCCTTTTTCTTTCAATCTTTTAAGTATTTTCGTTCAACGTTTTATATGCTTCAACCAAACCATTCTTAGTTGCCAGCAGATCCTGAGAAAGTACTTTAACTTCACCGAGAATGGGCATAAAGTTTGTATCGCCGTTCCACCGCGGAACAACATGAAAATGGACGTGGTCTGCAATACCTGCACCGCTTACTTGTCCGATATTTGCACCAATATTAAAACCGTCGGGTTTTGACAGCAGTTTTAGTGCTTTTGTGGCGAGCTCCAATTTATCCATTATTTCAATTCTTTCATCCCGGTTCAGCAAATCGAAGGAGGAGAGATGCCGATAAGGGATCACCATAAGGTGTCCATTATTATACGGATAGAGATTCAGTACGGTAAAAGTAAACTCACCCTTTTCGACCAACAACGAGTTCTGGCTGGCTAGCTCTTCTTTTGCAGCGTTGCAGAACACACAGCCCGGGTTAGTTTTTGCATCTTTGAAAGCCTCGATATATTGTGAGCGCCAGGGCGACCAGAGTTTTTCCATGATATATAATTTCCTGATTTATAAAAAAATCCCCCGGCTTGAAGGTCGGGGGATTAGAATAGTGATCGGAAGAAAGATTAACCTTCTTCTCTTGATTTTTTATATTCTTCTACGATCTTGTTTTCGACTTCTTTAGGAACATCCTCGTAGTGCGAGAATTTTCTGGTATGAGTCCCACGACCTGCAGTAAGGCTTCGTAAAGTAGAAGAGTATTTATACAGTTCAGCCAAGGGTACCAGACATTTGATAATCTGGAAATGCCCATCGCTTTCCATACCGAGAATCTTGCCGCGTCTGCTGGAGATATCGCCCATAACATCACCCATACATTCCTCAGGGATCGTTACTGCTATTTCAGAAATCGGTTCCAGAAGAGCCGGCTTAGCTTCCATGAATGCCTTTTTGAAGCACATGGATGATGCAATTTTGAATGACATATCGTCCGAATCGACAGCATGGAATGAACCGTCAAACAATGTTGCTTTAATATCGATAATCGTGCATCCCGAGAGAATACCTTTTGCCATTGTCTCTACAATTCCTTTTTCAATTGCAGGAACAAATCTGCCCGGTACAACACCTCCAACAATTGCATCTTCAAATTGGAAGCCAGTTCCACGGGGAAGCGGTTCCAGTTTCAGGAACACATGACCAAATTGGCCGCGTCCGCCTGATTGTTTTTTGTGTTTATATTCTGCGCTGGGGCATATTCCGCGGATGGTTTCCCTATAAGGAATTTTGGGTTGTACCAAATCAACATCAACATGATAGCGTTCTTTAAGACGTTTTACTGCCAAATCAAGATGAATCTCTCCCTGGCCGGAAATGACTGTCTGACCAAGTTCAGGATCGTATTTTGAAGTAAATGCCGGATCTTCTTCGTGAAGAGTGTGAAGCCCGTTTGCAATTTTATCTTCATCACCTTTGGCTTTTGGCAGGAGTGCAGAATCTATTATAGGTGTAGGGAATTTGATTTCATCCAAAATGACAGAGAAATTTTTTGAAGCCAGAGTATTGTTGGTATGCGTATCTTTCAGCTTTACAACAGCACCAAGATCACCGGCGTGAAGCACTCCCGAGTCTGAGCGGTTTCTTCCGTTGAGGACAGAAAGCTGGTTGAGGCGTTCAATTTTGCCGTTTGCTTCGTTGAGCAGATCCATTCCCTGCTGAATTTTTCCCGAATAGATGCGGAACAGGGAAAGTTCACCAAGGTGTTGTTCGACAACAGTTTTAAATACGAAGAGCACCGGTTCACCTTTGGGGTCCAGCGGCACTTTAACGCGTTTATCGCTGTCTTTAAGTCTTCCTTCTACAGAACCGTGAGTAATAGGTGTAGGCAGATCTTTCACCACGAAATCGAGGAAGTTATTGATGCCGATTCCCTTGACGGAAGAAACAGCAAAAACGGGAACGAGTACGCCCGCCAGAATTGCGTCGGAAAGCCCATTAACGATTTCATCATCGCTGAGGGTGCCTTCTTCAAAGTACTTGTTCATGAGCTCTTCGTTCTGCTCTGCTATTTTTTCAACAAGAGAAACGCGATACGCATCTGCTCTTTCTTTCTCGGACGCGGGGATATCCATTTCGGTCACTTTTTTTGTGCCGGGAGCGCCATATTGGTATGCTTTCATTTTAAACACATCAATGATGGTATCAGTAGCGGGGCCTTCATTAAGTGGGTAAGAAATGACCACGGTGCCGGTATGTATCCTCTCCTGAGCCTGTTTGAGGGTTTGCTCAAAATTGGAGCGCTCGTGATCTATTTTATTAATAATGATGACCGACGGCAGTTTGAACTCTGAAATGAATTTTTCTGTAATCTCAGAACCGACTTCAACGCCCTGCGGGGAACTCAGCACGAGAATAGCCGTATCACAGACTCTCATACCGCATTTTACTTCTCCGATAAAATCAGAATAGCCCGGTGTATCGATAATGTTGATTTTAGTATTGTTCCATTCAAGATGAAGGAGGGAAAGCGAGATTGAAAATTTCTTGTCGATCTCGTTTACTGAATAGTCAGAAATGGTGGTTCCTTCAGCGATAGACCCAATGCGGTTTATCTCTCCACCGGTAAAAAGCGCTAATTCGGCAAGGGATGTTTTTCCACTGCCGCCGTGACCAACGAGCGCGAGATTTCTGATGTTCTCGGAAGTATATTCTTTCACTGAAAATTCTCCTTAGGATGTTCTCCGGTTTTGTTACTCTTTAGATCTTTTTTTAAATAAAGATGAGACGCCGTTCCTGATAGTCTGTAATGTCGACATCAGGGTTTGCGTACGTTGTCCCAAGCTTGTTTTTATAACATTTTCAAAATAGAGCAGTCCTTCAATTTTTGCTTTCACCTCCTCGATAATCCAGTTGGTCTTATCGAGTTGGCCTCTGACGTCCTCTGCAAGCGTTTTCAACGTTCTGCTGAGGTTGTTGAGCGATTCAAGCAGGGGAGTCATCTGATCGGCTACTTTTTTGAAGTCGGATTCTATTGCTTCAAGTGCCCGTGATATCCGCAGGAAATAATACACAAGCATGATGCAAAGCAGAGACGCCGAAAAGAGAAGGATTATGATAAAGATATCTTTTAGTATTGGCATTGTACTGTGCCGTTATGAGTTTTTGGCTTCTTTGTACGCATCAATACCTGCATTAACTGCATGTTTGATTTTTGAACTTTCCTCTGCAAGAGTCTCTTTCCCGGTTTTGAGCACTTCTGCGGTTTTAACCTTTGCATCACTCATAATGCGATTGGCATCTTTGAGAAGTTCATCGGCTTTAACTTTAGCATCGGCGACCAGTTGTTCGGCTTTTGTTTTGCCTTCATTAACAACAACACGGGCTTTTTCTTTTGCCGTACTCATAAAAGCTTCGGTTTCTTCTTTCAAGTCCTGTGTTTTGTCTTTCAGATCCTGGCGGAATTCCTTACCGCTTTTGGGAGCATAAAGCAATGCTACTGCAGCACCTACAACGGCGCCGGAAATAAAACCGATCAGCAACCCTTTGCTGACATTACTATCTCTTGACATATTACCTCCGAAATTAAATGATTACATATTTGCTATTATTGTACTGGCGAAATCCGAAGTCTTCACTTCCTTCGCACCTGTCATTAGGCGGGCGAAATCGTAGGTGACGACTTTTGAACGGATTGTTTTCTTAATTGCTGATTCAATGAGTTTGGCTGCTTTATCCCAACCCAGGTGTTCGAACATCATGACACCGGAAAGAATGACGGAGCCCGGGTTGATTTTGTCCAGACCGGCATATTTGGGTGCGGTGCCGTGTGTGGCCTCAAATATGGCAACATCATAACTGAGGTTTGCACCGGGTGCAATGCCAAGCCCACCAACCTGTGCAGCAGCAGCGTCTGATAAGTAGTCGCCGTTGAGGTTTGGTGTAGCCAGAATCTCATATTCGTCAGGGCGAAGAAGAATCTGCTGAAAAATGCTGTCTGCAATTCTGTCTTTGATGAGAATTTTGCCTTCAGGGACTTTACCGTTATATTTTTTCCAGACTTCATCCTCTGTTACCGTAACGTCTCCAAACTCCTGTTTGGCCACTTCATAGCCCCATTCCTTAAAGGCACCTTCGGTGAACTTCATGATGTTGCCTTTGTGGACGAGAGTGACGCTCTTGCGGTTGTTGGCTATTGCATATTCAATTGCTTTTTTTACCAGGCGTTTTGATCCAAATGGGCTCATCGGTTTAATGCCGATTCCTGAGTCCATTCTTATGTTTTTTTCAAATTTCTTGTTGATATACTTTATTAGGTTTTTCACTTCGTCGGAACCTGACTTAAACTCAATTCCGGCATATACATCTTCTGTATTCTCGCGGAAGATAACGATATCGAGGTCCTGAGGTCTTTTAACAGGGCTGGGAGTGCCGGCATAGTATTTAACAGGGCGGACACAGGCAAACAGGTCCAGCAGTTGTCTAAGAGCCACATTAAGGCTCCTGATTCCTCCACCAACGGGAGTGGTCAAAGGACCTTTAATGGCTACTTTATAATCACGTATTGCAGTGACCGTTTCATCGGGGAGCCATTTATTCTTGCCGTAAACAGTCAGTGCCTTTTCGCCGGCATAAATTTCAGTCCAGACAATTTTCTTTTTCCCGCCATATGCTTTTTCCACTGCGGCATCAAACACTCTTTTGGAAGCGCGCCAGATATCAGGACCAGTTCCATCACCTTCTATGAAGAGAATTATTGGATTATCGGGCACCACCAGATTCCCATCGATAATCTGAATGGGTGTCCCTTCTTCAGGGATGACTATTTTCTTGTACTTTTTCATCGTATCTCCATTGCCGTTATTGTTGTTCCGTGTTAATTTTTCCGAATCTTTTCTGATAGAGTGCAACACTAATAATGCCTACTAAAACCGCGAACCAGAGGGTTACAATCCTGATGAGAAAAGTGGATGCAACCGCAACATTTTTGTCCGCTCCTTTTGCCAGTATCATCGACGTCAGGGAAAACTCAGTTGCTCCAAGTCCTCCGGGAAGCATGGTTATTGCTCCCACAATAGTCCCGAATGCATAACTGAAAGAAGCCCAAAGCATATCAACGTCAATGTTAAAATTACGTAGAATAATAAAATATCCAAAACATTCAAAGAACCAGGAGAAAAGACTTATTACCATCATTTTAAGCACCGGCCCTGTTTTCAGCATTTCATAGGCACTTTCGTAGGCGTGGATAATCTTTTCAATGTGCTTTTTTACGAAGGCAATTTTTTCAAGGTACTTAAAAATGGCGAAGACCCAGTTTCTTTGCCCAATGAGGATCACCAGGAAGAGAAAGAATACTCCTACCGATATCGAAACCGTTTCACCGACATGATAGCTGAAGGCTCCAATAATGGCAATGAGCACCAGTGAGAGAAAATCAGTAATTCTTTCGGCAAAAATGATGGGGGCGGTCCTGCTGATGCTGACGCCGGTAATTTGTTTAACCAGGTAAGATTTAAGCAATTCTCCCATTTTCCCCGGGGTTACGCTCATGATCAAGCCTGAAGTGAATACGGAAAACGAATCCATCACCGGCAATTTGATGTTCAACAGGTTGAGATAATAATGCCATTTGATGAAGCGCATGATATAGTTGGCAAACGAGAGCGCAAGAAGAACAGGGAGGAGTATCCAACTGAATTTTTCCAATGACCCTATAACCTTACTGTAGTCGGCATAGATTGACAAACCGAGGTATAGTGCGCCCGAAATTGCAATAGAGATCAGAATGTTTTTCTTTACTTTTTCCAGCACTATGCGAGCTCTCCTCTAATGGTTTGATAAATTTGCGAGAGGGGAAGCCCCATCACATTATAATAACAGCCGGAAATGCTTTTAACGAATACAGATCCCAGGGGATCCTGAATACCATAGGCACCTGCTTTATCCATTGAACTTCCGGTTCGAATATACAGGTCAATTTCCTGCTGACTGAGTTCACAAAAGGTCACATCAGTTTTTGCGGCACTGCTGATAAGTCTTCGATCCTGCAGATGACAGATACAAAACCCGGTATAAACCTGATGTTGACGACCGCTCAACAGTTTTAGCATTTCTGCGGCGGCCTGTTCTGTTTCCGGTTTGCCCAGTATTTTGTTTTCAAAACAAACAATGGTATCTGCGGTGATAACGTATCCGGTGCCTGTTATGCCCGGGAGAGCAGCATTCATTTTTGTTTGCGCTATTGCAATGGCTATATCAGCCGGTGCCATGTCAGACACCATGTTCTCATCCACATCGATTGCCAGTACCACAACATCGCTGCAAATTCTTTCAAGCAATTCCTTCCGGCGTGGGGACTGCGAAGCCAAATAAATTCGTTCATTAATTAATTTCATCAAGATCTTCAATTTTAGTGCCGGGAAAATAAAATTCCAAAATATCTTCGAAGGATTTTCCTTCTTTTGCCATTTGAAAGGAACCCCATTGGCACAGCCCGACCCCATGACCATTCCCTTTGCCGCGAAAGATTATTGAATCCAAATGCTCATCATTATAGAGCAATTCAACCGAGAAAAGAGAACTGCGGAGGATGCCGCTTGTGTTCTTCCGTTTTATTGCCAGGCGGATCTGTTTTGCAGGAAGGACGTAGTGCGAACTGTCGGTAAAGGTTACATCAAGTGAAGATACTCTGCCGGAGGGGAATTTCCCGGAAATGGAGACCGCCGCAATTTCGCGATCGGGATCAATACGTTTGTCAAATGCCGCAAGCAGACTGCCGAATTCTTTTGTGCTATACGATTCAGTCCATAAATAGACAGGTGCGAATCTGCAATTGAGGGAATCGCCATCCTGATGGGCTACCAGATAGGGGATGGGGGTAGCATTGAATACATTACTGGCATCTTCGGTTGATCCTCCGCAGCAGGAGTGGAAAAAGACTGTTGCCGGTTTCCCGTTAAAAGTTAAGACTTGCGATTTTGTTGCTTCAAGGAGTGTATTGAGTTCCGGTTTTTCTGATTCGGTGGAGAAAAAGACCTGTGAGGAGACGTTTGCTTCAACATCGTAGAGTTTTCTGTTTTCACCTAATTTGTTGACCGCAAAGGTTCGTGCGGTAACTGCGAAAGCCTTGATTGCTTCCTTGAGAGAATCAGTGTCAATTTTGCCCAGTTCCGCGGGTAGAACCCCTTTAAGATAGTCCTCGATTGAAATTTCGTTCACTGCCAAGATCGACGAGCCATCGGGAACGAGCAGCAAAGCACCCCGGTAGTTTTTTCGTTCGAACGTAAATGTTGAGCCTTTTGCAGCTCTGAGAACGAATTTCTGGGATGAAAATTCTTTTCCCTGAATCTCGAGTATGAGCCCGTTGTTTTCCCTCTGAACTGAAATATTATTACGTTTTTTAACAAGTGCTATTGCTTTGGTGCTGTTTGCAATAGCTGTTTCCTGCAAAATGGGAAGAGACGCATTGCCCGGGAAACGTTTGAGCAATACACGAATTTTTCGTGGATGATCAGTCTGCGTGCTTGCCGGGGATAGACTGGAACAGAGGAAAAACAGTGAAAATATGGTTAAAGTAACAGGGGAAAAAGAAACTAAGTTAAGCTTTGAAAGATTAAGTGTGGATCGTAAGAACTTAGGTGGTAAATGGTGATACAAAAGAAATCAACACAGAAAAAACATTACCTGAACATTGCTTTAATACTGCCCCAAGTTCTCTTAATGTCTGAGGGGCTGTGGCTGACGGTTAATTCTTTTGAGTATGCGTAAGATTCGTTGTTATCAATTATTTTTACGCGGTAGACGAATACGCTTGAGGCAGCTTTATAAAGATTATCATCAACATAGGAATATTCGGAATTACTGCCCCTGGGAGATATCTCAGCTATTTGGATGAAATTACCATTGACCGTTTTGCGCTCAATTGCAAATGCTCTAAGATTTGATTCTGTTCCTGTCTTCCAATATAATTGAATTTGACTTCCTTCACTTCTTGCCAGTAAACTGTTATCAACAATAACGGCAGAAGCAAATGCAACAGAGATCCAAATGACTAAAATACCTGCTAAAAGTTTTTTCATCGTGATGTTAATTTATTGGATAATACTGAAAGAATCAAGGAAAATCGAAAAAAAGTTCTTTTTAAATATTGATTTCTCAAAGATAAACAGTATTTGCAAATTTTAATCCTTTCAACCGGATGGCGGGCAAAGCAGGATTTGGTTGTGACTTGTGCCACATGGCTCTTCATCTTATATCAATGGTGCCGATCCGGTATAAGCCGGCAGATGCGGGATATACATTGTCTCTGATAAAGATCGAATCAGGCAGATGCCCGTCCCGCTTGAAACGGGATATCCAGTCAAAACACTCGACAACAACGGGATTTCCTTGAACTCAATTTTCACTGGAATGTAGTTGTTCATTGTGGCTGTCAAGCTGAGACCATTGAAACCATGAAGAGGACTGAATGCCCAAAAGTGATTGATACCTTGAATAGGGGTGGCTATTACACGTAGGTTCAGCCAACAGTTTAAAATGACAAGACCTCAGTAAAGTCACTCACTGAGGTCTTGTGTATGATCACCTGATTGGTTCAGCATACCTGCATTATTATTTTGAGACTTTTGCCGATTCCATTAGAATTTTATAAGAGTATCCGTACCCGAAGTCCTTATTGAGGGCAATTTTCCCTTCAAAGGTGAGGATGTCACCGATGGCCACTTCTGCATCTGTTGTAACGGTAAGGTCGAAGTTGTCGGCAGTTCCTGAGCCATCCTGAATATGAACCCAGTTCTTGTTCATGATGCCGCCATTATATTTAACCACTTTGCCCTTAATTTTGACTGTTTTATTTTCATAGCTTTTCATATTGGCATAAAGCTGCGAAATTGAAATTCCGCCGGAAGCTTTTTCAACTTTTATTTCCTGTCTTTCAATAACGGGTTTTTGCGGTTTCTGTTCCATTGGATTCTGTTGAGCCGTAGCAGCAGGTTTAGCAGTGATGGGCTGCATACTGATATCTTCAACGAAAAGGATTTTGGGAAAAGTTCTTTTTAATTCGGTGCTTGAAAAATTTTCCATCTCCATAAATTTGGAGAAATATAATTCCGTTCCCACTTTTACATCCAGTTTGGGGAAAGCGATCCATGTTTCTTTGTCGCCTTCCATACCTTTTACGTAGATATATGAACTGACGGGGATCACCTCTTTAGCTACAATTTTGTGAACTCCCGGGGCAAGCTTGTCTGCATCCTGCTGACCGTCTTTCTTGCAGCCGCCGAACACAGTCATTATCAGAACCAGCGAAACCAATAAGTATTTTTGCATTAGATGTTTCTTTATTTTTGTTTATAAATAATGGCCCAATATAAGAAATAACGGTAAAGTCCTAAATAGTCCGGCGTGAATTCCTATCAATCCTGTTCAACATTATGTCCCTGTAGAATCAGGCAGCCAGGAGCGGGTTGTCAGGGCTGGGTGAAACCATTATACCCGGTGTGGTGGGAATGCTCAGGGAAAGGAAAAACGTCACTATAATATAGAAGCCTGACTATGCCAAAACCATCCAGACCAGAGAAGATGAGAAGCGGAGATGCATGGGCACGCAAATAGCCGGGCATTCTAAACAGAATTAGGCTAGCCCGGCAAGAATGTTGATCAACCGGAAAACCACCCAAATGGGATATCAAAATCGCTTCATTAGAAGCCCTGGAATCGATTAATTTATGATGAGGCGGGTCAAAGGTATAGGTGTTTTTAGCTCCAAATCCGCTTTGGATTAAAGGGTCCATTGGACTGGTATCTTGAATGTTTGGTTTTCTCCCATGCTCCGGCAGGACCACTTCTCGTGCATTACTTGGTTTCAGGAGAGCAGATGCTTCCTATTTTTTTTCATTATTTTCATCAGATATGTTTTGAATGCGTGCTCCCTGATTCATGAAGTGCTCAAACGTGCTCCGGTGAGGTTTTTTGCTGTTTTTGCTTACAGAAATTGATTTCTCAAACATTCTAAACTAAGCAATGATCACTATTATAAACACAATATGCAAAAACTGCATAATATATTGTTATTAAAACGATTAAGTGACATTTAATAAAAAGTTATAAACAAATTTTGCAGTGTTGGCTCCCAGTAAAACCAATAACAGAAAGTATGGAGCATGTTTTGTTATGATTGGCTCTTTGAGGCAAGAATCGGGAGCACGATAAATGAAGTATCTCAAAAAAATGGGAGCAAGGACAATAATTCTTGCTCCCATGCCATAAAATAAAAAAGCTGTCCCGATATCGAGACAGCTTTTTAGTGGAGCCAGCAATCGGATTCGAACCGATGACCTGCGCATTACAAGTGCGCTGCTCTGGCCAACTGAGCTACGCTGGCAATAAAAACCTGTTACTAAGGCGATAACTGAACCAAGTGCCTCAGTTAAATGGCATATTCTATAAAAATTAGACACTAATAATAGCAATTTTTTTTCTATTTTCAAATATTCATAACTGATAAAATGGAAGAAAAATGAAGCTTGCAACTCTTTGCTATGTTGTAGATAAGGAAAGAAACAAAACCCTCATGCTGCACAGGGTGAAAAAGGAAAATGATATGCATGAGGGGAAATGGAACGGTCTTGGCGGCAAATTTGAAGCTGGAGAATCGCCTGAAGAGTGTGTTATCAGAGAGATCTTTGAAGAATCGGGATTAACTATAAAAGACCCAGTTCTGAAGGGTTTTATTACCTTTCCGGCATTTGACGGATTCGATGACTGGTATGTTTTTTTGTTCCTTGCAGAGCAATTCTCCGGCACCCTTATAGATTCTCCTGAAGGTAATCTGGAGTGGATTGATAATGATAAAATTAACCAACTTCCCATGTGGGAGGGTGATCAGATTTTCTTGCCGTGGATGTGGAAGGATACTTTTTTCAGCGCCAAGTTCACCTATGAAAAGGGAGCATATGTAAGCCATGAGGTGTTCCATTATTAAGGGCTGCGTGTCCAGTTTTTTACCATTCCTTTTCAGAGCCGGCAAAACATGAATTTTTTAGTGGAAGAATTGCTGATCATTATGGTGCTCAATTTGCTTCTTTGGGGGATGATCCTGATAGTTCCGCCCATAGTGATCCGGGTGAAACGGATAAAATATCCGAAGTTTACTCCGTGGGGGCTGTCTGTTCTTAATCTCATTTTTGTTGTGCGCGAAAAAGAATCGGAACCGCTTATAAGGCACGAATTAGCTCACGTTCGGCAGCAGCAGCTATTCTCTCCATTTGGGATGGCGATCCTAATGCTGGTTCATTATTCATGGTTGTTCATCAGATTCAGGAGCAGTAAACTGGTATATGCTCACTCGGTTTTTGAACGGCTGGCAAATGAAGCAATGAGTGAAAACGGACCCCTTCCGAATATCTTCTATATTAATTAGGTATACACGATCATCCAAATTACGTTTTTGCGCTGCCTAATTCCCAACTGAACATTTTTTCTGTTTAGCTTTTTCTCTTTCGCGTGAATAAGTCGATAAACTCCTGCTGCTGATTTTGAAGAGAGTTAATGGCAGCATCTTCCTGTGGGGTTGCGTGTTTGGTGAACAACATTTTATCAAAATCTTCTGAGCTGAGAATTGTGCATGAGCATTTGCGGCCAAATCCGGCCAAAGGGCCGTCGGAAGTGACCAGCGTGATGAGTCTAGGGTTTTTGGCCGATGAGATCGCTTTTCGTATATCATCATCTGCTTCATGTTTGTTCGAATAGCGAATTGCCAGCGGTGCGGAATGAATTTGGTTGCTTTCAAAACCATCAAAGAAAACCGTGACCGCGCATTTTTTCCCACGGAAATATTGTAAAAGGTAGGAGATCAAAGCTTCCCGCGAACCCTGTTTGTCCTTTTTTTGAATGGCACTCAGTCTTTTACTGAGGTGCAGAAGATTATTTCCATCTATATAAAATATACTATTCATAAGAGGAAATTACTCAATGTTATGGAGAAAGAGTAATTAATCCTCATTAATCCAGTAATTGATTGTCGATTTGCATGGAAGAAATGCTGTTTAAGTGAGGCCAATTGAGATACGATTGCTGAAAACCGGTTAATTCATATCACGAAGGATAGCAAAACGGTTGAAGGTATGGCAATCCGATTATCAGCCGGGGAACACATTCTGTGGGAGGCCAATGATCGCAAGTTAGCAGACGGTTAAACCGCCATAATGGTTATCAGGCTTATGTCATCTTCGAACTTACTGTCCGTATAGGCAGTGAGCCGTTGCTGCAGAAACTGCATCGGATCGGTATCAAGAGGAATCGTAGAAACCAGCTTAACCAGGTTATCCGTGCCAAACGGAATACCATCGGAATTCCTGGACTCAATTAAACCATCGGTGAGAAGGATAACGATGTCGCCTTGTTCGAAAGGAATGATCTTATCTTCAAAAAAACCTTCTTCGGCAAACCCAAGCAGCATTCCACCCGAGCTGATGAGGTTTGCAGTCAAATCTTTTTTTCTGCGATAGATAATGGGGAGGTCACCGGCGCCCGAATAACGAAGCGTTTTAACGACAGAATTGTAAGTTATTACAGACAGCGTGGCGAACACTTCGGATATTTTTGAATCCTTGTACACAGACGAGTTAACCTTATCGAGAATATCTTTTGGTGTGGATTGCGCTGCATTTTGCAAATTCAACCGGATTGCGCTTCTCACATAGCCGGCATACGCAATAGCGAAATACCAAGCACCCCACCGTTTTCCCATAACGTCGCCAAGAATGATTGCAATATTATTTTCGTCCGCCTGGTAATAGTCAATAAAATCACCACCGGGAATACCTTTATACGGTTGATGCCAATGCTTAATCTCGAGTCCCTTGAAGACAGGTGCCTGATCAGGGACCACATTCACCCGCATGTTGTCTGCCGCGCGATGCAGTTCAGAAACCACACGTTGCCGTTCTTTACCGAGGCTCTTGATTATGGCCGATACTTTTGCAACCACAACCCGAGGTCCGGCAGTTTTTAAAACGTAATCGGTAATGCCAAGGTTATAGCCGTCAAGAATATCGTCCTCACCGCTTTTGGAGGTAAGGAAGATGAAGGGGATGCCTTTCAGGTCATGATCATCCAACACCATTTTCCGGAATTGGAATCCATCATATTTGGGCATCATAATGTCTGAGATGATGATGTCCGGGAAGAATTTTTTTGCAATGGCAATCGCTTCTTCAGCCCCATTAGCGGTTTTGCATTCGAATCCGGCTTTTGTCAGGTTGTACTGAAAAAGCTTTGCCAAAGAAACATCATCATCGAGAAGAAGGATCTTTGGGGTTTCCTCGTTGATGGTCTGTTCAAAGTTTTTTCTGGTGCCATAGGACTTATAAATGTCAGCCCGCCGGATCAGGGTTTGCACTTTGATCAACAGTTCCTGTACCTCAAACGGTTTGGTAATGATATCGTCACCGCCGACTTTCATCGCGGTTTCTTTATCTTCAAGGCTGTTTTTGGCGGTCACAAAAATGAAGGGGAGTGTGCGATAGTTTTCGTTATCCCGGACTTTTTTGCAAAATGAAAAACCGTCCATACCATCCATATTAACATCACAGAGTACGAGGTCAATTTTTTCACCCGCCAGGAACTGAGATCCTTCATCGGATCCGGTAGCCTCGAGGACATGGTATTCCTTCCTCTTTAAGTGAAAGCTTAATAGTTTACGGACCGTGAGATCGTCATCGATGATCAGTATGGTTTTTTCTGAATTTTCAGACATTGGTATAAGCCCGGTTTAAATATTCTGTACTAAAATCTGACGCCATAACTTTCAACAGCTGCCTGCCGGGTAGGGAAGGCTTCAAAAACCCGGTACATTCTGGTGAGTTCAAACATAGAGTGAACTGATGGTTGAAATCCTACCAGGCGCAGGTCGCCGCCGAGTGCTGTTATTTTTTTGAGGGAGACCACGAGTGCTCCAAGAAATGTTGAGTCAATGAACTCGCACTCACTTAAATCAACAATCAGTTTTCTGGTACCTCTGTCAATTTCTGCAGAGAGAACCCGTTTAAACTCTTCGGCTTCTTTCAATGTGGCTCTTGAGAGATTAACCACTTGAGCCACAACATCAGTGTAATTTTCTCTGGTGAAATCCATGCTTGTTATCCTTCTTTATTTCTTTGTTCAAATTCTTTTTGATCAATGTGATATTTCTCGAGCAGGCGGTATATGGTTGCTCTGCCCAGACGTAGTTTTTTTGCCGCAGCCAGAATGTTTCCCTGCGTCACTTTAAGTGCGTGCCTAAGTGCTTCTTCCTTAATTTTTTCAAACGGAATGATGATATCATCCTGAAAAAATGCGGAGGATACTTCCAATTTCAATTCATCATTGGTTGAGCGAATATGCGCAGGAAAATCATCAAGGTCAATGATGTTGTTTTCCGTTAGAATAACACATCGTTCAATGGCGTTTTCCATTTCCCTGATGTTACCCGGCCAATCATATTCATACATCATTCTGAGGGCCCGCTTGGAAAATCCCTTAATGTCTTTTGACATTTTCTTATTAAATACTTCAAGAAAATAGGTTGCCAGAACCAGAATGTCGGCCCGTCTTGTCCTCAGCGGGGGCAAAGTAATGGGAAAGGAATTCAACCGGTAGAACAGGTCTTCCCTGAATTCTTTCATCTCAACTGCTTTTCGCAGGTCCCTGTTGGTAGCAGACAGAATCCTGACATCAGTTTTTATCAGCTCATTGCCACCTACGCGCTCGAAGTTTTTTTCCTGAATGACACGAAGCAATTTGGCCTGGAGGGTCATTTCCAGTTCCCCGACTTCATCGAGGAAAATAGTTCCGCCATGGGCCATTTCAAATTTTCCGATTTTCCTTACGTGGGCGCCCGTGAAGGAGCCTTTTTCGTGTCCAAAAAGTTCACTTTCAAGCAGTTCCCGCGGAATAGAAGCACAGTTGATGACAACGAACGGTTTATCTTTTCTGATACCATTATAATGGATGGCTCTTGCAATCAGTTCTTTTCCAGTGCCACTTTCACCGTGAATGAGGACAGTGATATCAGAATTAAGAACTTTTGTCATGAGCCGGAAAATATCCTGCATTTTCCCGTCGACAGAGATGATATTCTCAAACTTATACGCCTGTTGCATATTCTCCCGGAGATTTTCCACTTCCCGGGAAAGATCGAAGTTTTTAATGGCGTTTTTAATTGCCGGCTCCAGGCGTTGCGTATCAATTGGTTTCGGGAAATAGTCGAACGCTCCGAAGCGAAGTGCTTCAAGTGCAACTTCAATACGGCCCTGGGCAGAAAGAATGATCACCGGCGTTCTCTCATTGTAGAGTTTAACTTGTTTCAGTACCTCAATGCCGTTCAACCCGGGAAGCATGATATCCAGGAGGATCAGATCAGGATTGTCGGAAAGCTTCTGGAGCAGCAGTTCGCCATTGGCGAATGTTTTGACCGTATAGCCCCATTTGTCGCGCACCCAATAGGTAAGTAACTTAGCAATTGACGGTTCGTCATCAACAATAAAAACAGTTTTATCCATATGCCTGGTTTACTCCTTTTTTAGAATCGGTAATTTAACGACAACCGTTGTGCCTCTGTTTTCTTCACTTTGAATAGCGATATACCCTTTGTGAAGATCAATAATCTGTTTCACGAAGGCTAACCCCAAACCGGTTCCGGGTATTTCAGAACCAGGGCGGCTGACCCGATAAAATTTTTGAAACAAGAAGGGTACGTCTTTTTTTGGCACGCCAATTCCTGTATCGGTAATAAGTACTTCATATTCACGATATAAGCTTTGTGCCAGCAAGGTAATTCGGCCTTCGTTGGTAAATTTGAGTGCATTACTGAGCAGGTTCTCGAAAACCTGCAAAATCCTGTCCTTATCACCATACATAGTAACGGATTGCTTGGGTAATTCATACCAAAAAACTATTCCCTTATCCTCAATTCTCTTTTTAAATTGCAGTATCAGGGGAGTAAGCAGTTCGTTCATGGAGAATTCGGTTTTATTTAGGTTAACTTTCCCTTCTTCAATTTTTGAGATATCGAGCACATCGTTGATGAGTTTGGCCAGCCTTTTAGCCTCGCTTAATATTATTTGGTTAAATTCCAGCCGGAGCTCATTTGGCATTTCCGCATCTGAATCAATGGTTTCCGCAAACCCGATGATGGATGCAAGCGGAGTCCGCAGTTCGTGTGATATATTAGAGACAAATTCATTTTTCAACCGGTTCAATTCTTCAAGGATTGATATTTTTTGTTTTGCCCGGTCCCGTTCGATGGAAATGATACGGTTGGCTTCAATAAGCTTATTGTTCAGCTCCTTCATTTTTTCCTGATCGAGGCGTCTTTCGTTAATATTACGTCCAATGCCCAATACGCCAACCAGTGTCTGATTTTCATAAAGAGCCCGTGCGTTCACTTCAAACACCAGGGTTTTGCCATATTTACTGGTGAAAAAGGCTTCCAACGTTATAACTTTTTTTCCCTGAAGTATCTCCTGAAACTTTTTGGCTACTTCGGCTTTTTTTTCATCGGCGATGAAATCGAAAAAATGCTTGCCGATCATTTCCTGGGGAAGATATTCAAGATTGAGCGTACCATTATTGTTGACCGATGAATAATTCCCATTTTCGTCGAGGGTAAAAATCAGATCGTCAGCTGTTTCGAAGATGTTGCGCAATCGCTCTTCGGATTTTTTAAGCTGGGATTCGTTCAGTTTTTCTTTGGTAATGTCGTGGATGATACCATCAATCCGGATCATTATTTCGTTCTCGATGACGGGGAACGCAAAATGTCTCAGATAAACAACTGCACCATTAAGGTTGTTTATCCGGTATTCAACAGTTACAGGTTGGCCACTCCGGACCTGCTGAACCAGATACTTAAACTCATGAAAATCAGACGGAAGTATCAACCGCATCATGGATGTTGGGTGTGCAATCGCAAATTCGGAAGTGACTCCCACCATTTTCTCAATTGCGGAAGAAATGAAATAGAATCGGGTTCCGTCCGGAGAGGACGAAAAAATGATAGATTCCAAATACTGGAGCGTATTCAGAATGGAGAGGTCCAATGATTCTTTTCCCGAACTGACTATATTGAACACATTCTTCCGGATGATTGAAGGCTAATAAAAAATGTTTCTAAAAATTTGTATCTAACCATGTAAGATACAAAATAATTATTATGAAGTGAAAAATGGCTTTTTGCGCTTATAGCGCATCCTGAGTCTGGTATCAGTCGAGCAAAGTCCATGACCATATAAGTAAGCATGAGTAAAAGCTCAGCGAAAATATGGATTATCCGGTCAGCTTCAGTCAAGCAAGGAGCCTGCTCGTCTTTTTTATTGTATGGAAGGTGTATCATACCGGTCTCCGGATGTTATTAATTGACTCGGCGATCTTTACCGGGAGTGCTAAATTCTTCACGTTTTGGAAGCCTTTAGCGCAATGTGAAATGTAGATCCCTTGCCAAATTCACTTTCAACCCAAATGGTGCCGTTCATCTTGTCGATGAACCGCTTGCTGATATTGAGCCCCAAACCGGTGCCTTCAAAGCGACGGTCAAGCCCTTCACTTACCTGTCGGAATTCCTCAAAAATGATGGGGAAATGTTCCTCCTTAATACCGATACCCGAATCTTTTACCGAAACGATAATCTGTTCGTTTTCCCGGCGAGCCGATACTTCAATGGTGCCTTTACTGGTATACTTCACTGCATTGTTGACAATATTATCCAGCACCTGGGCGATTATTCTTTGGTCAGCATCAACAAAATGTGTTTTAATTGCAACTTCATTATGCAGAACAATCCCTTTTTGTGTTGTTTTTCCGGAATAATTGCTGCATACATTTTTCAAAACCTCCCCAATATCAACGGTATTCAGGTGGAGATAGAGATTCCCGACTTCCAGCATTGACAGATCAAGGATCATGTTGATTGTGTCAGTAAGCCTGAGAGCGCTCTGGTGAAGGACATTTGCGATATCCTTAGTTTCCGGATCGCTGGTGACGTCTTTCAGAATGTCTGCATATCCCAAAATGCTGATCAATGGTGTCCGCAGTTCGTGACTCATATTTGAGAGAAAAACATCTTTGAGCCTATTCATTGTTTCAGCTTCCGATTTGGCCCGCTTCAATTCATTCTCCGTCTCTTTACGAGCAGTAATGTCGCTTAAAATGCCGACTGAACCTTTGAGGAAGTTTTCATCGTCATACCATGGGAAGGAGTGATCTTCTATCCACTTTGATTCGCCAGTTTTGGTTCTGATGAGGTATTCCACTCTATAGTCACCGCGTTCGCCATAAATTTGTTTTGGTGCCGCTATACTATCGGTTTGCTCATGCCCCTGAAGCAGAGATATCTCCTGAACAATGCCGGCGAGTTTCAACTGGTTCAGTTCGTGAACAGTGTAGCCGGTAAGCTGAACGATGGCGGGATTCATATATTCGTACCGGTCGTCGGAATAATTAAACTGATACAAAACATCGCCGGTTGCTTCAACAATAAACCGTATCCGTTCTTCTCCTTGGGCTAAACGTTCAAAAATCACTTTTCGAACTGTGATATCTTCCTTAATTGCAATGAAATGGGTTATCTGCCCACTCTCATTTCGCAGACAGGAAATGGATGTCATTTCCCAGAACAGATCCCCGTTTTTCCTTTTATTACGCAATTCACCTTTCCAGGTTTTGCCGCCGGTAATTGTATTCCAGAGAGTTTTATATACTTCCTTCCCGGTGAACGTGGATTTTAAGATTCTGGGATTCTGTCCGAGCACTTCAGTTCTGGTGTATCCCGTGCTCTTTTCAAATTGCGTATTCACATACGTTATGTTGCCCTGGACATCTGTTATGATGATTGAAACCGGTGACTGCTCCATTATGGATCGCAACCGGTGAACCTCATGCTCAACTGCTTCGTTTTTATCCGTGGCAGCCGGTGTTATGAACAGAAGCGGCCTTATCCGGTCGTCAAAAAATTTTTCAACATTAACCCTGAAACTATAGGCAGTTCCTGAAACAGACCGCAAGTGTAGTTTAAGGCTTTTTGAATTCACTTCACCGCTCAACGAGTTGAAGGTGAAGAGTATGTCTTTCTGATTGGGCAAGGGAATAAACTCAAGCAGTGAAGAACCCGCTAGTATTTGTTTCCCAAAGCGTTCGTGGAACGATTTGGAGGCATAAATGATCTTGCCCTGTAAGTTGACAATAAGAGCATCCGGGAAAACATGAGATATGAGAGAAGAGGAAATACCGCCGGGAAGCAAGAACTCATCTGTTTGTACCGATTCTACCGGGGGCGCAACAGATGAAGTTTCCGTAACGGAGACTTGCTTTGAGGTTGCCCCAAAATCAGCATTCTCAGGTAGATTCTCTATTTTGCCCAACTCGGATCTTTTCGCGTTAATGTGTTAAAATAATAGCAATAATATAATGAAACTCTTCATTTTTCGAACTTTTTTAAGCCAAAATCAAAAGAAATTTATTTTTCCTGTGTCGGTGAACAAATGTTGGCTCTATTTTATGGGACATGGAACTATGCTCATGCAAGCTCCACTCTCCTCGATCTGTGACAATTGTCCTGGAAGGAAGCAAAAATAATTCGTAATTTAGGTATTGAATATTCAGTACAACTTTCGCATATCCTCAATAAAGGCATTTATGAAACGGCTTAGCGTTATTCTCATTCTGTTATCGGTCTACTTTCTTCACTCTCAGGGCATCTTAACTAACAATAAAATGAGCGGAGCAGCATATTGTTCACAGAAAAAAATCAACTCGACAAATATTACAATGCTTGAAAAAGCAAATATTCCACACAGTTTTGATGTTTTGGATTATAAGGTTAACCTCGACATATACAGTTGTTTCCTTAGCCCCTATCCGAAAACGTTCAACGCATCAGTGATAATAACGCTCAGGGCCGATTCCAGCCTTTCTTTCATTACGTTAAACGCAACAAGCACGTCACTCCAAATTGATTCGGTGAGACTAGCAGGCGCTTCGTTTACGCATTCAAGCAACATCCTTAAGGTATTTTTGGACAAAACCTATAATCCAGGGGATACGCTCCGGGTTAGGATCAATTATAAGCATAAAGATATTTCTGATGGTGCAGTTTATGTGAGTGGCGGCTTCTTTTTTACCGATTGTGAACCCGAAGGGGCCCGTAAATGGTTGCCCTGCTGGGACAAACCATCAGACAAAGCGACACTGGACCTGACGGCAAAGACACCCGGAACGGTGAAACTTGGCTCAAACGGAAGACTGGCAGATTCAACCAAGAGCGGTGACACCATCACGTATCACTGGGTGAGCAGAGACCCCGTGGCAACCTATCTTATGGTAGTTTCGGCCAAAGTGAATTACAATCTTGATATTGTTTATTGGAAGAACCCGTCCACCGGTGAGAATATTCCATTCAGGTTCTACTATAATTCTGGAGAAAATCCTTCGTCGTTGGAACCGAAAGTAATTGCCATGGTTGGCCGTTATTCTGAATTATTCGGAATACACCCCTTTGAAAAAAATGGATTTGCCACCCTTAATTCTCAGTTTTCCTGGGGCGGGATGGAGAATCAGACATTAACCAGCCTCTGCCCCAATTGCTGGGAAGAGAATTTGATATCGCATGAGTTCGCGCACCAATGGTTTGGGGATATGATAACCTGCGCCACCTGGGCAGATATTTTTCTGAATGAAGGTTTTGCTACGTATGCTGAAGCACTTTGGTATGAGTATACTTCCGGATATTCAGGATATAAATCAGCCATAAATTCCAATGCCAGTTCATATATTGGCGGCAACCCGGGGTGGGCAATTTATAATGCAAGCTGGGTTACCGCTACACCGGATGTTAACACGTTATTCAATACTCCAATAACGTATGACAAAGGTGCATGTGTTTTGCACATGCTGCGTTATACATTGGGAGATTCAGTGTTTTTTGCCGGTATTAAAGCATACACTTCTGACCCGACCCTGAGATTAAAATCGGCGACGATTGAGGATTTTAAAAACGTGATGAGTACGGTTGCAAAACAGGATCTCTCCTGGTTTTTTGATTCATGGATTAAACAGGCGAATCATCCTGCTTATGCAAACAAGTATTTTATCACGTCTCTGGGCTCGGGGTATTGGAACGCCGGTTTATTGATTTCACAAACACAAACCAACACCCCGTTCCATCCCATGCCGGTGGAAATTACGTTTACGTTTGCTTCAGGTGCGGATACCACGGTGCGGGTCTTCAATTCAGTTAACAATCAGCAGTTTACTTTCAGGTTCACCAGGCAGCCGTTAACCGTTGTTTTTGATCCTAACGACAACATTGTAATAAAATCTGCTTCGCTTAGCTCAATGACAGCCGGGGCGGCCTTGAACAGTCCACAGAACAGTTCGACCATTGCCACGCTGAACCCACAATTTAGCTGGACCGCCATAAATGGTGCTACAGCCTATAATTTGCAGGTGGCAACCGATGAAGTATTTACCGCGATTATTAAAAATGATTCAAACATAACGTCGGCTTCTTCGCAGGCAGGTCCTTTGGATGACAATAAAACCTATTTCTGGAGAGTTCGCGCAAAAGTATCCGGCCAGTATACTGCTTTTTCCGAAACCTGGAAGTTTGCAACGAACACAACAACGCGTGTGACTAATTTTACTGCAGCCAGAGACTATTCCCTGGAGCAGAACTATCCAAACCCGTTTAATCCCACAACGGTTTTCAGATTCAGCATCCCTGCTGAATCCGTTGTTACTCTGACAATTTATAATGAGCTTGGGCAAGTGGTGTCAACGCTGGTTGACGGAAACCTGTCAGCGGGGACGCATGCCATTGAATGGAATGCACAATCATTTGTATCCGGTGTATATTTTTATAAACTCACGGCAGGGTCATTCACCGCCGTGAAGAAATTACTATTAATGAAATAGATGCCTGCCCTTGAGAAGCAATCAATTTGAAAGAGTTTTTATGAAGAGCATAGTAATAGTGCTTCTTGCCGTTTATTCAGTCTTTGGTCAAGTTAAAAATATCCAGATCAACGATCCCAATAGTCTTGATCCTGAAGAGGTGACCATTGCGATTAACCCGGCTAACCCTGCTCAGGCAGCAGCCGGAGCTAACATAACCTATTCTTATCGTTCAAGTGATGGAGGTCTGAGCTGGACTCAAAAGTCAATGACGTCAACTTATGGCGTTTGGGGTGACCCCAGCGTTATTTATGACGCGGATGGAAACCTCTATTTTGCACATTTATCCAATCCGTCATCGCTGGGCTATTGGATAGACAGAATTGTGGTTCAGAAATCCACCGATAACGGGGTTACCTGGAACACCGGTGCCGGCATTGGTTATAATTCTCCCAAAAACCAGGACAAAGAATGGCTGGGAGTCAATCTGTCAGGTGGGCCCTATAGGAATCATTTATATGTCACCTGGACAGAGTTTGATAATTACGGAAGCTCCTCAACTGCCGATTCTTCAAGAATTCTGTTTTCCCGTTCAACCGATCAGGGGATCACGTGGTCGACACCGATTAAAGTAAGTGACCGATCCGGAAATTGTATTGATTCAGATGAAACAAATGAAGGGGCCGTTCCGTGTGTTGGCCCAAACGGAGAGATCTATGTGTCCTGGGCGGGGCCGCTGGGATTAATGTTTGACAAATCGACTGATGGCGGACTTACTTTTGGAAAAGATGTGTTTGTTGACAGTATTCCCGGTGGTTGGGATTTTGATATCCCGGGAATAAACAGGGCCAATGGAATGCCGATTACCGTATGTGATACCAGTTCATCACCTAACCGTGGAAACATATACATTCTTTGGGGAGACCAACGGAATGGTGCATCAAACACCGACGTGTTTTTTATCAAATCAACAGATAAGGGAGCAACATGGTCAGGTTTCCGGAGAGTGAACGATGACAATACAGACAGGCATCAGTTTTTTCCCTGGATGACAATTGATCAGAAGACCGGCTATCTGTATGCGATTTTCTACGACCGGAGAAATACTACGCTTAATACCACTGATGTTTATATTGCACGTTCTAAAGATGGGGGAAACACCTTTGAAAATGCCAGGATATCACAATCCTCCTTTAATCCGGTAGCCTCGGTGTTTTTTGGTGATTATACGAATATCGCCGCATATAATCATAAGGTGATCCCAATTTGGATGAGGCTGGATAACAAAATTTTAAGCGTTTGGACAGCTCCTTTTGTTGATACTTCCAACGTGCTTCTTGGAGTTGAATATCCGAATCTGAATGTTCCTACAGTTTACTCATTGGATCAGAATTATCCTAATCCGTTTAATCCTTCAACAACGATAAGCTACAGTCTCACCAGCCCTTCAAAGGTGAAATTACGCGTATATGATTTGCTCGGAGAAGAAGTGGCTACGCTTGTTGATGCAGATAAAGCAGCAGGGGTTCATGAAGTTACTTTTAATGGGCAAGATCTGCGTTCCGGAGTATATCTCTATCGATTGAGTGCTGCAGGGTCAACCATTTCAAAAAAAATGCTCTTAATAAAATAATTGCAAGAGAAGACAGTTATCACCGGAATTTGTAACAGCAGGCAGATAATACTGCTGAACGGAAGCACAGAATAACCGATGCCCAAAAGTTTAAAGAACAGACTGCCTGTTTCGGCTGAATATCTTGAGCACTTATATTTATTGAATTGTACATTGGAGGGCAAAGCTGATCCAGTGCTGTTCCCAAGGAAATTCGGTAAATTTGAGGATAGGGAATCTGCGGCGTTTATTGCAGCCGTGTTTGCTTTTGGCACAATCAGCCAGATAAACGGAAGCCTAAACAAGGTCTTTGCATTTATGGGAGACTCACCATTCCAATATATCAGCACTGTAACGGAGAAGGATTTACTGTGCTTTCCGGAACATATCTATCACCGTTTTTACAAAAGTGCAGATGTGGCGGCCCTGATATATGCGCTTAACCGGGCATATGTCAACTATGGCACTCTGCAATCACTTTTTTCTCATGCACAACAAAAGTCACTTAGTTCTCTCCGAACCTCGGTTTGCATTTTTCACAAGCTTCTTCGGGAGTGGGCAATCGAATTCAGGGGAGATGAAACACAGGGACTGAAATTCATGTTTCCGGATCCGGGAAAAGGAAGTGCCTGCAAACGTCTGCACCTGTTCCTGCGGTGGGTGGTTAGAAACGATGAAGTCGATATGGGTCTTTGGAGTTGTTTGGAAAGTAAGGATCTGATAATTCCGGTTGACACGCACATTGAGTCCGTGGCAAAACGGTTGGGGATGACATCACGAAGCTCTGTTTCGTGGGATATGGCAGAGGAAATTACCTCAGTGTTGCGAAAGTATGATCCGGTTGACCCGGTGCGTTTTGATTTTGCGCTCTGCCATGGGGAAATATTGAATCAAAAATCCAAAAAGGTGTTAAAATAGTGCTTTCACACAATGTGATAAATTATGTAATTTTATGGTTTAATTTCTCTCTTCAATACAAGGTACATAAAGTGTATGCTGCTGCATAAAAAGGTGAATCAATATAAAAATTCCGTTTTCGTTCTCTTTTTGCTCCTTACCCTTCCCGGCAATGCGCAGGAAGCGTATAATTGGATGACGCATTCCTCCAAGAAAACGGTTACCGAAGCGGTAATGTCCGGCAACAAAATTTGGGCAGCTACCAGTGGCGGCGCTTTTTGTTATAACCTGAAGGATAGTTCGTTTTTGACGATAACACGTTCCGATGGATTAAAGGGAATTTCGTTACAGGCAATAGCTGTGGATACTTATGGGAAAATTTGGTTAGGAAGCCAGGATGGATGTGTAGACATTTATGACCCGGCGACGAAAGAAATAAAAACAATTTATGACATTTTTAACTCTAATAATGTGCAAAAAGGGATTAACAGTTTTATGATAACCGGTGATTCCATTTTTGCCTGTACGGATATTGGAATTGTTGTTTTTAATACGGTTACGTATAAATCGCTTGATACGTATGTCAATTTGGGCTCATTTCCAGCCAAAATCCCCGTTTATGGGTGTTTTTCCAATGGGCGCTTATTTGCTGCTACAAACCAAGGTGTTGCCGTTCAAAAAGTGGGTTCCACAAATCTTGCTGCAAAAGAATCATGGGACAATTTTACAGTTGAAGCAGGATTACCATCAAACGATGTGACCGGATTCATCTCCTCGGGAAATTTGGTACTTGCTGAGACAAGTGCGGGGATAGGGAAATGGAATGGCACTAATTGGTCGAATCTTTACGGGGGATTCAGCCCATTCCTGATAAAAGATATTAAAGTTCAGGGCGATTCTCTATTTGTATTGACACCGGATGCACTCTGGGTTTTGACAAATAATTTTACTGTCCGCACTAAACTCTCTGATTTAGAGTATACCGGTGAAAATATTATTTCACCGGAGCAACCGTATTATATCTCTTCCAGCAATGGCATAACCAGAATTAATCCCTCGGATAAGGCATACATTTTTCCAAACTCGCCCAATGCAAACCTTTTTAACAATTTATCGGTCGACACGAAAGGAAACATCTGGGCATCATCGGGAAAAAACAACAAGGGAAAAGGAACTTATTTTTATGATGGCGCCCAATGGCAAAATTTCAACCAATCTTCCCTTACGAACTTTCCCAGTAATGACGTGTATAACGTTTCCAGCCTGGCAGACGGAAAGACTTACCTTGGTACCTGGGGAGCAGGATTAATCAGTATTGATCCTCAGGGAAATTTCACACAATACAGCTACAAAATAAATTCTCCATTGCTTGGCATTACGCCAAGCCCATCTTTTGTGGTTGTTACTGATGCCAAGATGGACAGTGAGGGAAACTTATGGATCCTCAATTATTGGTCGGCAGAGAAAAAAATGTTGAGTTGCTTAACCAATGACAGCTTCTGGTATTCATTTCCCAATTATGCGGATACGGCATATAGTGATCCGGTTGACGGGCCGCAATATATGCGGCTGCTTATTGATCAGAATGATACAAAATGGTTCACTTCCAATTCTGCCGGCGGATTGGGGCTTTATTATTTCAATGAGAACAAGACATTCACCAAAACAAATGATGACCATTACGGTTACCTTTCAGAAGTCACTGAGCTTTCGGGAAAAACGGTTAATGATATCAAAATTGACAAAAAAGGGGAGCTTTGGATTGCTACAAGCAGCGGAATGTTTGTAATGTATGACCCGACCGATGTTCTGACAAGTGCATCTTCTTTTTCGCTTGAGAACATTTTCTCGCTCCGGCAATATGGCATAACCTGTTTCGCCGTTGATGCACTTAACAGAAAATGGGTAGGAACGAACCAGGGATTACTACTTATCTCAAGTGACGGAGGCTCGGTAATCGCGTCATACACAACGCAGAACAGCCCACTAATGTCAAATCAGGTAATGAGCCTTGCCGTGGATGAAACACGCGGAATCATTTATGTCGGATTGGATAATGGGCTAATGAGTTTTTCGACCATTGCCATCAAACCTAATCAGGATTTCTCTTCCTTGAAGGTTTATCCAAATCCTTTCATCAGTTCCAATAATTCGAGCGGGGTCACTATTGATGGCCTCATACAGGATTCGGAAATAAAAATTCTGGATATCACGGGAAAAGTTGTGAACACGTTTGAAACACCCGGCGGTCGAACAGCCCGCTGGAATGGCAGAGATAAAAACAATTCTCCCATCAGCAGCGGTGTGTATTTTGTTGTCGCCTATGATAAGGAAGGCAACTCCATCGGTGTTCAGAAATTTGTTGCCATAAAAAAATAACGGTTGCATTTATAAGGCTGTATAATAATATAAAAGGGTAGGCGCCTAGCAGCGTGGGATTCCGTTGGTTGGTGTCGCATAACTGAGGTTAAGGCATTGCAGCCCGTCTCGGGCGAAGCAATCTTACGATCAGCGCCTGTAAACACAGCTTTACAAATCTGTACTCTGCGCGAGATACATTATGCGACAACCGCCATAGGCAGATGACACGCATTTGAACTGATTTCAGTGAATAGAAATTCGGCCTGTATGAAAGCCTAATCCCTTTTCGTACTCCAATCATACTTGACTAACGTTTTACGGTTTGATATAATGGGGTACAAACCTGCTGGTATTGTTTGTAATGAGCGAATTAGTTTCACGAATTCCCATACCGGCTGCTTCACCGCCAATTACCCATGACCCAATAACAGGGTAATTCCCCTCAAATCCGGGAATAGTGAACAATTGCTGAAACACCATTTTGTTTTCTTCGTAAATTCCATCGGTTGACTCAATCACCTTACCTTGTTTTATTATGGACATATTACTGCCTTCCCGGCCCAAGGTGGGTTTGGAAATGTAGTCTTTGCTCACATCGGCAAGTGGTGTTTGCGTTTCGTAGGCAGGCAGCAACAGTGGGTGATAGGGGAACATTTCCCACAAAATGACCAGTATCATTTTGTTGGAAAGCAGTTGTTTCCAGGCCGGTTCGATAAAACAGGGGGATTCGGGATTGTTGAACAATCCCTCTGCAAATTCTTCTATATTAAGCCACTCCCACGGGTAAAGTTTAAACATATTGTCGATCTGTACGTCATCCATATCAAAATAGATCCCGGATTCAGGTTCAAAGCCAATTTGCTCCATAAAAAGCAATTTAGTTTCGATTCCTGCCTGAATGGCGGTGTCTCTAAGATATTCGGTAGTTGTCAGGTCTTCAATGTTCTCTCCCAGGCAGGCAAAATGGAGTGTGCCGGATTTTTTCAGATAGGGAATGAGATATTTCCAATAGGCAATGAGTTTTTCATGAACAGAGTTAAACTGGTCAAAGTTGGAATTAAAATCCTGCAGCCAGTGCCACTGAACAACCCCGGCCTCGAAGAGGCTTGTTGGCGTATCAGCATTATACTCCAATAATTTTATTTGGCGGTCAGCAGGTTCATTTGGATTATAGCCGAAATCGAATCTGCCATAGATACTGGGAAGATCGTCATCCCACGATTGGAGTATCAAAGCTTTCACTTCATCGGTTATGCCGAATCTGGCAAAAAGGTCTTTATCGATAATATGTTGTATGGCTTCCAGGCACATTTCGTGAAGCTGATTTGTTGCCTGCTCCAGCTTAAGAATTTCTCCCATGGAGAATTCATATGCCACTGATTCATCCCAGTAGAGATTATCAAGTGAGTGGAAGGTAAAGCCCAGAGATTCGACTTTTTCCACCCAATCCTGTCTTGGTGATACCGTAATTCTTTTCATCCGGAAATTCCAATTCCATGGCCGGAGGCTCCAAATCCGCCTCGCATAATACCGGATGAATGCGATACAACACTTCTCCCGCCGGTAAGAGAATGGGCGCCAAAGGAACGTGAGGAAGTGCGAAATGTTGAATAGTTATCACGCCCATAATACCGGTAGCCACTGCCACCGCGTGACATTACCCAATACCAAAAGAATGGACTAACATGGCTTCCTCCCTGATAGTTTTGCACCACTCCCTGATTCTCTGTATCAGTTTGAACTGACCATTCATCAGGCTGTTTTTTTTCTTTTTTGTGGCAGCCAAAAAAGGAAAGCGAGGTCACCAGAACCAGAGTGACGATGCCTGATTTTTTCATTTTCGCTCCGAATGAAAGTAGATATCATAGGCAATGGGTTCATTTTTTTGAATCTGATTTCCATCGTCATCCTCAGTGCTAACCAATTCGGTACCAAGATCCGGGAGAGTATCTTTTGTTGTGGTTGAAGACAGAAGCTTAAAATTGCTGTAAATGTCCTTTTTTGTGGTGATGACCAAAAGGTTGTTCTCCCTGGTGGTGGTGACGTAGTATTCTACGGCATTTTTGTGGTTAAGTTTTGGTGGTTCCTTTTGTTCTTCGTCCTCATTACACCCGCACAGGATAAAGAGAGGTATAGACAACGCAGCAATTGCGGTGAGTCCTTTTATTCGTTTTATGCTCATTTGAAGTCCGGCCTTTCGGTATTATTAACTCTTGATACCAAAATTAAGAAAATCGGAGCAATTACTGATTTATTTTTGTTGAACGGCTGGAATATTGTGATTATTTTGAAACTGTGAGAAATGAAATACGAGTCTGAATAAGGGGAAACGGATGAAAAGTTCGATTTTAGGGAGGCGCTAAACGAAGGCTGTTTGACGGCGCTGCGAAGTGAACATGAATTCCATCGAAAGGCAATATCTATTCAGGCTCAACTAATTATGTGAATTTTCGATTGTATGATACAGATAGTTAGGTCTTTTTCAAGTTAAAGAAGCAGGTTACCGTTGGCTCTTAGCAACAAACTTTGGACACCAATTCTGGTTATTGTTTTTCTTTTCATTGGCATGAGCCTGATAGGGTCCTACGTGTATGTTTCGCAGAAAAATGAAGTCGAAGCTGGTTATAAGGAGCAGCTGACCAGCATTGTTAACCTTAAAGTTGATCAAATCACCTCCTGGCGGGATGAAAGAATCCTGGATGGCCGGTCCATCATGGAAAACTCCTCCTTTATTTATGATTTCAATACCTGGCGCAAAAACCGTTCAGATGAACGAGCAAAGGCAAGACTCAGCAGCTATCTCAAAGACAATTTTGTTTCAACCTATGAGACGGTGCTCCTGACTGATATTCAGGGAAACGAGCTGATTTCAGCAAATTCAAAGCCGGATTATTTGCACGATAACCTGCGGATGATGATTGGTGAAGCCGTTACCGAGCGGATAATAATTCTTTCAGACATTCATTCGCATAGTTCAACAGGGTTAATACATCTTGATTTGGTGATCCCTTTGAAGTATGAAGATGCTATTATCGGAGTAGTTCTTCTGACTATTGACCCACAAAAAGCTCTATTCCCATTAATAAAAGCATTTCCCGCCACAAGCAAATCCGCAGAAACGCTATTGACGGAGGAGCGTGACGGGAAAGCCATATATCTGAATGAATTACGGCACCAGAAGAATACCGCGTTATTATTGCAGATACCGATGACGGATACTTCGGTCTTGGCAGTGAAAGGCTTAAATGGGTTTGAGGGTGTCACAACAGGATATGATTATCGCCACCAAGCGGTTCTGGGAGCGATAAAACGTGTGCCAAACACACCATGGGTTGTTGTGACAAAGATAGACAGGGACGAGGAAGTTGCCAGGATAAATCAGCGGGCAATGTATATCATTCCGACCGAGTTTATCCTGCTTTTATCACTCAGCCTGGTGATCATTCTGTATTGGAAAAATTATCAAAAAAACCAAAATGCCCTGCTCTTAAAAAGTGAGCTTGCAAAGCAGCACGCTGAAAAAAAACTGTCTGAGAGTGAGTTCAAATTCAGTGCAATGTTCAATTCGATGAGTGAAGGGGTTGCACTTCATGAAGTGGTTTTTGATAAAAACAACAATGCCATTGACTACCGGATTTTCGAAATTAACCCTGCCTATGAAAAGCACACTGGAATGTCTCCAGAAAAGGTAAAAGGTTTATTGGGATCAGAAATCTATCATACATCTCCTCCTCCGTTTTTCGATGAATTTGTCAATGTCGCGAGGACAGGAATTCCATACTTATTTGAGACCTATTATGAAGGGCTGGACCGTTATTTTAAAATTTCTGTTACCTCGCCCGGGCCCAATATGTTCGCAACTATTTTCATGGATATAAGTGAGCGTAAGAAGTTTGAAAAACAATTGGCGGAGAGCGAGAGTCGTCTTAAAACCTTATCGGAAGCAACGTTTGAAGGTTTGGCCATTGTTGAGGATGGGAAAATACGCGATGTCAACAATCAATATGCCGAAATGTATGGTTATGAATTGGAAGAAATAATTGGCACTCCTGTTGCCACTTTTGTTTCTCCGCAATCCTTGGATGTTGTGGCTGCAGCGCTGAAGGAAGGACGGGAAGGAGTTTATGAGCATGTAGCCCTCAGAAAGGATGGGACTACATTTCCTGCTGAAGTGCGGGCGAAGCATATTATTCTTGGTGGAAAGCGTTTACGCATGAGTGCGGTGCGCGATATCTCGGAACGGAAGCGTGCTGAAGATGAGATAAAACTCTCCATACAGCGATTGGAACAGTCGAATAAAGAGCTTGAACAATTTGCGTATGTAGCCTCACACGATTTGCAGGAACCTTTGCGTATGGTGTCAAGTTTTACGCAGTTGCTCGCAAAAAAATATTCAGGCAAATTGGGTGCCGATGCCGATGAATATATTCATTACGCAGTGAGCGGGGCAACCCGAATGCAGGTGTTGATAAACGATCTGCTTGATTATTCACGAGTGACCAGAAAGGGTGTGGCGCTTGGTGAGATCAGTTCGAGCGTGGCCCTTGGAAAAAGCATATTGAATCTGAGCAAAAAAATAGAAGAGAATCATGCGTTGATTACCAACGATGAGCTGCCGACAGTGATGGGTGATGAAAACCAACTGATTCGGTTGTTCCAAAATCTTATTGACAATGCCATAAAATATAAGGGGACAGATACACCGCTTATCCATATTTCTGCGGAGAAAAAGGGTAATGAGTGGGAATTCTGTGTGCGGGACAATGGTATCGGAATTGCTGCGGAACATCACGAAAGGATATTTGAAATTTTTGAACGGCTTCACTCTGCAAAGCAATATCCCGGGACGGGAATTGGGTTGGCGATATGCAAAAAAATTGTCGAACGCCATGGCGGAAAGATCTGGGTGGACTCAAATCAGCCGCATGGGACAGTATTCTATTTTACGTTATCTGGAAAGGAATGATAGTATGGCAAATTATGGAAATGGTTATCCACCGGTGAATGTTCTGCTTGTTGAAGACAATCCGGGTGATGTTAAACTTACTCAGGAGGCGTTATCAGAGACGAAAATGTTCGTCAATCTTTTTACAGTGGAAAATGGTTTGGAAGCTCTGGATTTCCTGTATAAACGCAATGCTTACAGCACGGCGATACGTCCGGATATTATAATTCTTGATTTAAACTTACCCGTGCGTGACGGCAGGCAAGTGCTTCAGGTCATAAAGCAAGATGAGAATTTAAAACGGATCCCGGTGGTAATTCTCACCTCCTCCAAAGCAGAGGAAGATATTGTGAAATCATACGATTTGCATGCAAATTGTTACATAACCAAACCGCTGGATTTTGATCAGTTTATCACTATTGTCAAATCCATCGAACAATTTTGGTTTACAGTTGTCAAACTTCCAGATTAAGACAACTAGCGGATTAAATCTAAAACAGGTAGCATGAGCTACGGAAATGGTTCAGAAAAAACAATGGTAAAGCAACATTTATCGGTTTTATTAATTGAAGATAATCCCGGCGATGTCCTTTTAATTAAGGAGATCCTTGCCGAATCGGAAGATATTACCTTCACGGTGACCTCAAGAGAAAATATTCATGATGGTCTCAGTTTACTGAACGGTAAGACCTTTGACATATTATTGGTGGACCTTTCACTTCCCGACAGCAAGGGTGTTGACACCATTGAAAAGGTGCAGACTTTTGCGCCTTCACATCCGATAATTATTCTCACCGGAAATACCAATTATGATTTAGCAAAAAAAGCCATTCAAGCGGGGGCGCAGGATTTTCTGGTGAAAGGGAAAATTGACTGTAACCTGATGACGCGGGCTATTTCCTATGCGATAGAACGCAAGGAAATGGACCGTAAGATTTTGGAATCTGAAACCCAATACCGTAGGCTTGTTGAGCAGTCACCTGACGGGCTGGCAGTGTTTTCAAACGGTATAATAAAATATGTGAATATGGCCGCCGTCAAGCTATCCGGAATACCTGATTCCGAGAGTATCATTGGCAGATCCATTATGGAATTTGTGCATCCGGAATCGCAGAAGAAAATTTCCGAACGACTTGAACTTCTGGAGCAAGGAGAGGACTCAGATCTGCTTGAAGAAAAATTGATAAAAGCAGATGGCACTTCTATTGATGTTGAACTTATTGCTGCTCCGATAGTCTATCAGAATGAAAAGGCCTTCCAGGTTATTATTCGTGATATCTCAATCCGAAAGCACACTGAGGAAGAACTGATAAAGGCGAAAGAAAAAGCCGAAGAGATGAACCGCGTAAAATCGAGTTTTTTTGCTAACATGAGCCATGAACTTCGAACCCCAATGATAGGAATTCTGGGGTATACGGAATTGCTAAAGGAACTGGTCAGAGAAGAAGAAGTAAGCACGATGATCAGAATTATTCATCAGAGCGCCAACCGGTTGATGGAAACACTCAATCTGATTTTGCAGGTTTCCAAACTGGAATCGGAGAAAATTGATGTTGAGAATTCAATGATTGACATTATTGAAATGACGAGGGAGATTCAGGATCTGTTTGACATTACTGCATCCAAAAAGGGAATTTTGCTGCAAACACGATTCTTTGATGAACAATGTGTGTGTTCCACTGATAAAGAGATGCTTCGCCAGATCATCACGAATCTGGTAAACAATGCGATCAAATTTACGCATAAAGGCAGCATTACCATTTCCATCATCAAGGACGAAATCCAAAATGAGGTTCAAATTCAGGTAGCGGACACGGGTATCGGTATACCAAGTGACCGGCAAAGTTTGATCTGGGATGAATTCAGGCAGGCAAGCGAAGGGATTGGGAGAAATTTTGAAGGGACGGGTTTGGGTTTAAGCATCGCAAAACGATTTGTAAAAAAACTAAATGGGCGCATTTGGGTAGAAAGCGAAGAAGGAAAAGGGTCAGTATTTACCGTTGCGTTACCCATAAATCACTCACCACTAAGGGGAACATCAATGAAGAACAATGATGGCACTGTGCCCGATTCACAAGAAACGGATGAAGACGGAGCAATCGGTCTTCCCAGGATTCTGTATGTTGAGGACGATCCAATTTCGGTAGATCTGGTTAAGATATATCTAAATAAAATTTGCAGGATCGTTGTGGCAGACACCCCTGCCAAAGCTTTGAAAGCAGTTCACGAGAATGAGTTCAGATTGATACTTATGGATATAAATTTGGGCAAAGGGTTGAATGGCCTTCAATTAACCAGGCAAATAAGGGAGTTGGATGGGTATCAGGATATTCCCGTTGTGGCAATAACAGCGTACGCCATGATAGGGGACAAAGAGGAATTTCTGGAAGCGGGATGCACCCATTATATTTCCAAACCGTTTGTCAAAAAGGAAATCACGTCATTGGTTAGTGAGATTCTAACAACGATTTCCTGAATCTGTGGCAGCCCAGGGACTCCACAGGCTATGGTTCCGTTGGTTCCGTATCTGCTCATTCACCGGGAATTAAACGCAGTGAGAGCAAAAACGTGCCATACAGGATGGAGCACCATATCCACTATTTGGTGTGAAAGAACCACTTATATCCATTATTTCAACTATTTAAAACCAGTCGCAGCGTTTTATACCAGTTTCTTGCATGAAAGCCGGATGAGACAGCTGTATTAAACAAAAAAGCACTATTTTACTTAAACGTTTATTCTACATCTTGAAATGCGTCCTTTGACTGGTCAAATAACCTTATCAATGAATTACAAAGAATAGTTATAATGAATAAATTTGAACGCACCCTTAGTGTTTTCTTCATATTCCTGGTTTATTCTCAGTTGGTTCCGGCGCAAAGCTGGGATTCGGTCAATTCCATCATGAAAAGAATAATACCTCCTGTTTTTCCCGATAGGAATTTTTCAATTGTAAGTTTCGGTGCAGTGAATAACGGTACAACCGATTGTACTGTACCTATTAATAAAGCGATTGATTCGTGCAACAAAGCCGGCGGTGGCAAAGTTACCGTTCCGGCGGGGATCTATCTTACCGGCGCGATATATTTAAAAAGTAATGTGAACCTATACGTTTCTCCAGGGGCAACACTTTTATTTACTACGGATAAAACAAAGTTTTTGCCGGTTGTGTACACCCGTTTTGAAGGCGTGGAGTGTATGAATTATTCTCCATTTATTTACGCTTATGGTGAAAGCAACATTGCCCTTACCGGCGGGGGCAAACTGGATGGGCAGGCGAGTAATTCTGTTTGGTGGGATTGGAAGAGTAAATACGGTTCAGACAATGTTCTGCTGGCCGGTTATGCCTCACAAAACAAGCCTGTTGCGGAACGTATTTTTGGGGATGGTCATTATCTGCGACCCAGCTTTGTTGAGTTTTACCGCTGCAAGAATATTTTGATTGACAGCATTACGGTCAATCGTTCCCCCATGTGGGAATTGCACCCGGTTCTCTCTCAAAACATAACAATTAGCAACGTTCACATCGATACTCATGGAACCAACAATGATGGATGTGATCCGGAATGTTGTTCAGACGTCCTTATCACCAATTGTTTATTCAACACCGGTGATGATTGTATTGCCATAAAATCGGGGCGGAATGATGATGGCAGGCGGGTAAACGTACCGAGTGAGAATATCGTTATAAAGAATTGCAAGATGCAGGATGGGCATGGAGGCATAACCCTGGGGAGCGAAATGAGCGGGAGCATCAGAAACGTATATGCTGACAGTTGCACAATGAGCAGTTCTGTGCTTTACAGTATGCTGAGGATGAAAACCAACTCGGTGAGAGGGGGAACACTGGAAAATATTTTTGTAAGAAATATTATTGAAACTTCAGATACCAAAGGTTGTATTCATATTGATATGACGTATGATGAGGGAGATGTGGGAAATTTTACGCCGGTGATCCGCAATATTTTCGTACAGAATGTTACCAGCAGTAAAAGTCCCTACGCAATTTATATTGCCGACTATAAACGCTCTCCGGTTACGAATTTACAATTGACTGATTGTACCTTTACCAATATTGGAACCGACTACAATTTGGGATATGCGCAGAATGTAATTTTCAAAAACGTGAAGATCAACGGGAAAACCTATGTTACCTTAGTACGGGAGAAAGAGACTGTGCTGGATCACGGTTTTCGATTGGAGGAGAATTACCCCAATCCTTTCAATCCTGCTACGGTTATCCGGTATCGAACCGGAGCACCGGGGCTAGTCACGCTGACGGTGTATGATATTCTTGGAAACAAAGTTGCCACTTTGGTTAATGAAGAAAAACCTGCGGGGCATTACGAAGTAATGTTCGCAAATCCGGCCATTCCCAGCGGGACTTATTTTTACCGATTGGAAGCAGGAAATTTCAGCGAGACGAAGAAATTACTGCTGATTAAATAGTAACGTCTAAACAGTCAGCCGAATGCAGCAAACGTCATCTTACAGACATTCTTTGCTGATGCATTTGAGAACTTTGTACTATTTATTAAGGAGTGGGCAGCGGTGCCCGGGTTATTTTTGCATCAGCAGCTTTACAGCGTAAAGAATAAGAAAGACCGCAAAAACTTTTCTCAGCATGGCTTCGTTTATTGAGACGGCAAATTTGGATGACAGGTAACTACCGATAATGAATGTAATTATCATTATACCGGCGGCCCTGAAATCTACAAATCCGCTTTTGTAATAGTTCAGCACGGCGAAGATGCCGATGGGGGGCAGGAGCAATACCAATGATGTTCCTTGTGCAGTCTGTTGGCTAAATCCCAAGAGCATAACCAGTGCCGGGATGATGACAATGCCGCCACCTATTCCCAATATACCGCTCATGGCTCCGGCGAGCAACCCGATCATTAAAAGAATTGCTATTTGTTGCATAAATTACCAATCACCAAATTTCGTTTATTCATTTGAAATAGATTCAGGAGGAGTTATTCTTTATTGCAGATTCGCCATGTCTATGGTCGATATTGTTTAATCCTCAATGTAAATTTCGCCGGCAAGATATAATTTTGCCACTCCGCCAATCTTGACTCTGTCGTTCTCCAGCGTGCATTGGAGGTAACCTTTTCTTTTTGATAGTTGTTCTCCGGTCAAGGTGTTTTTCTTCAACCGTTTGGCCCAATAGACCATAAGCGTAGTATGAGCGGAGCCGGTAACAGGGTCCTCCATGATTCCCTGGCTGGGAGCAAAGAACCTGGAAACGAAATCAACTTTTTCTCCTGGGGCAGTTACAATAACGCCTCGGGAATCGAGTGTGGACAGGAGATCAAAATTGGGGTTCAGGAATTCAATTTCAGATTGTTTTTTGAAAACCAACAGGTAGTCTGATATCCCTTTAAAGCATTCAACCGGCAAAGGAATGAAAGCGTCAATTAACTCTCTAGGGGGGTCACAGGGTTCTATTTTATCAGCGGGGAAATCGAGAATGAGTTTGCCGTTCTGTTTTTCGACGGAGAGCATGCCGCTGTTCCTTGAGGAAAAATGGAGCTTTGTTGCATCCTTATCTCTGAAATGAAAAAGAACATGCGCAGAGGCCAATGTTGCATGACCGCACAGGTCAACTTCAACCTGGGGTGTGAACCATCTGATTTCATAACACGTTGTATCTTTGACAATAAACGCCGTTTCCGACAAGTTATTTTCAGCTGCAATTTTTTGCATGACTTCGTCCGGAAGCCATTCCTCTAATTCGCAAACTGCTGCAGGGTTCCCGGTGAATATCCCTTTACCGAATGCATCTACCTGATATATAGGAATTTTTTTCATATGCCGATTTACAAAATATTAGTGAATAGCGACTTGTAAAGTATGATTTTTGAAAGTAGTAACAAAAAAAAATCGCAGGGATGGTGGGTTATTTGCGATGCAACCAGGAAATCCTGAGACTGTTCCATTGCCTGCACGAGGGTGGAAAAGCTGCCAGCGTTATTGTCCGAAACCGGAGCGGCTGACGTAAAAGCCAACAAAAATAAATATGTGAAAAAACGCTTGAGGGGATACCTAATAAATTTCGGAGAAATGCCGGTATTGCTGCAAATTCACCGGTATATGGTTCATAATAGTCAATTTACTTTTTATATAAAACGTAAACTGCCAGAAAAAAGTAACTCAAAGCGCTGCCATTACAGGCTAAGGTATCAGCATCAAAATTGCTTCAAATTTAGTAATTTTGGGCAAGAAAAATTGAAAGGATTATGCAATGGAAAAAGCTACGAAAGTTCCTTCGCCGGTCCAGCCAGTTGACGATTCCAAATATTCGATGGAAACGCATCTGATTTATGGCAAGAACGAGAGCGTGAAGTGGGATTATTCGCACCACGTGGTGGCTCCCATGTCGTCTTCGGTCATTTTTCGACTCGATTCTGTGGAGCGTGGAGCAGAAGGGTTTATGGATTTTGCCAATACTGATTCATTGGGGCCGGATAATCTACCCATTTATATTTACGACAGGTTGGGTGAACCCAACAAAGATATGCTGGAAGAAAATCTGGCATATATAGAGAAGGGTGGCACCGCCGTTACTTTTGGTTCCGGGATGGGGGCGATATCGGGCGTTTTGGGCGTGTTGTGCAAAACAGATGATGAGATAGTTGCCCATACCTCTCTCTATGGTTGTACCTACTCATTGTTGAACAACTGGTATCCCCGGTATAATATCAGGACAACGCAGGTAGACCTCACGGATCTGAAAAACCTCTCTTCGGCTATTACACCCAAAACCAGAGTTGTTTATTTCGAATCGCCATCAAATCCCACTTTGGATGTTATTGACATAAGGGGTGTGCGGGAAGTTCTGGATATGATTAACTCAGAGAGGCCAGATAGTGAGAAAATCCATATGGTAGTGGACAATACATTTGCCACTTCCTATTGCCAGCGTCCGCTGGAATTTGGTGCCGATTTTGTGGTGCACTCCCTGACAAAAGGGTTAGGTGGATTTGGTACGGACATGGGTGGTGTGGTTATTGGCAAGGCGCATTTCCGGGATATGCTTTTACTGGTGAGAAAAGATTTTGGCGCGGTGCTGGGGACCAAAGCTGCATGGTCAATAATGACCTATGGATTACCGACTCTTCATTTGCGTTTGCAGCGTCAGGTAAAAAGTGCTCAGAGGGTAGCGGAGTTCCTTTCGGGACATCCATCAATTGCATTTGTCAACTATCCCGGGCTGGCATCATATAAATTTCACGAATTGGCAAAGAAACAAATGATGGATTTTAGCGGAAATTTTGCGCCGGGAGGTTTGATCTACTTTGTGGTGAAGGGCAATGGCTTTGCTGAAATGAAAGAGAATGGCAGAAAACTGATGAATTATGCGGCAAAGAATGCCTATACGCTCACTTTGGCAGTAAGTTTGGGTCATACGCGGACACTGATGGAACATCCCGCGTCAATGACCCATTCCATGATCCCACCGGAAAAACTGCTGGAGTTTGGTATACATCCCGGCGGAATCCGGTTGGCAATTGGACTTGAGAACAGTGACGACCTTATTATGGATTTGGAGAAATGCCTTTCGATTATCTGATTAGTAGTTCAGATAGTGACAAAACTTAAGATAATCAGTATTTTACATTCCGGCTTTATTATAAAAAGCCGGAATGTAAGCTCTTTTGGGCGGGAAGGAAATGCACGTCAATTTTAGGCAGTCAGATAAAAGTTATCAGTGGAGTTCTATCCAACGATTGAGGTTGGGTGGTGCTGCTATTGTCGCGCTGAGGATTAGTAAATGGTTCAGGTTTATACTACTGAACCGATGTAATAATTTAAAACCAGATGAATTATGATAAAACAATTAGAACTCGTGAAAGTGCATCACATCCAGAATATTCAGGATATGCTGCTCCAATCCGTTGCAAAATACGGACCCAAAATAGCCATGGAGGATGCAGCATCCACACCGATCCCTTCAGCAAGCTATGACCAGCTTTTGCATTATGTGCTTAAATTTGGCAATGCGTTGAAGGCACAGGGCTTAAAAGAGCGGACACACATTGCGGTTATTGGCGATAACCGGGTGCAATGGGCTATTACCTATCTCACTGCACATGTATTCAATATGGTGATCGTTCCGATAGATAAAAATCTCACGCAAAACGAAATTCAGAATATTATTTATGAATCAGATGCTGAGGCCATTGTGTTTTCAGCAGGTTTCAGGTCTATGCTCACGGAAGATTCGCATGTGTTAAAACGGCTCAGAGTGTTTATTGATATGGATGCAAAGGAAGAGAAAGATCACGTGCTTTCGATGTCAAAGCTTATTGCTGCCGCCAACGCAGCAGGCTTGAACGAGCTTCCGAGCATCAACAACGAAGACGTTGCCGAAATAATTTTTACATCGGGGTCGTTGGGTCGTGCCAAAGGAGTTATGCTCTCACAGAAGAATCTGGCCACCAATCTGATGGCTATGAGAAGCCTGCTTCTCATCACGCCTGATGACAAATTTCTCTCAGTTCTGCCGACGCATCACACCTATGAATGCACTTGCGGTTTCTTATGTCCGCTATACAGCGGGGCATCGGTCCATTATGCGCGTTCATTGCGCACCATAACGGAAGATATGCTAAGTGTTAAGCCGACGATCGTATTGGGAGTTCCACTGTTGTTTGAAAAAATGTTTAAAAGAATATACAAGGCGATAGAACAGGACAAAGTAAAGTCATTGATAATGAAACCTTTGATGTCGTTAACCGATCTTCTTCAGATCGTCGGATGGAAGAATGCAAAGCATAAAGTGTTTAAAGCGCTTCACGATAAGTTTGGCGGTGAAATCCGGATATTCATTGTTGGGGGCGCTGCTCCCGATGTTGCAGTTGCCAAGGGCTTAAGATCGTTTGGCTTTTCCTTTTTACAGGGGTACGGGCTTACCGAGACATCTCCAATTCTCGCTCTTAACCGGCTGGATGCGTTTAAAGACGAAGCCGCGGGCATTCCGCTGCCTGGTATTGACATCAAAATTGCTGATCCTGATGAAAATGGGGTTGGGGAAATTTATGCCAAGGGTGGCAACGTAATGCTTGGCTACTATAAAAATAAAGAATTAACTGAAAGCGCCTTCTCAAATGGCTATTTTAAAACCGGTGATCTTGGTTATATTGATGCGGAAGGTTTTTTGCATATCAGCGGTCGCAAGAAAAACGTTATAATTACGCAAAACGGGAAAAATATTTTCCCGGAAGAAATTGAAGATTATCTAAACAGGAATCCGTTTATTCAAGAGTCGATGGTATATGCGGGTACATTGCAGAATCAGAAAGACGTGATTTCGGCAATGATCTTTCCGGACCCGGAAGCGTTCATTGAACTGGCGGAGAAATCGGGAGAGAAGATCACGCCGGAATTAATTGAAAAAACCATTGGCAACGTTGTGAAAGAGATTAATAAGGAATTGCCGTCATTTAAGAGGATTCAAAAAATCTCGATCAAAGAGCGGGAGTTTGAGAAGACCACTACGCAGAAAATAAAGAGATACCTTGTTTCCATGGATTAAGGCGACTTCTATTTTTTAACAATATCAATATTCTGGTACATTTATGAAAATTGGAATACCAAAAGAGACACGATTTGAAGAACGACGGGTAGCACTTGCACCTGCCGGTGTAGATTCACTCATACGGGCAGGTCACACCGTTTATCTTGAAAAAGGAGCCGGCGAGGGGTGCCATTTTGCTGACGGAGTCTATACGGACTTGGGTGCAAAAATAGTCTACACTGCGGAAGAGGTTTTTCAGCGATCGGACATGGTCGTAAAGTTAAACCGGCTCACCGAGGAAGAATCGATGTGGTTAAAAGATAATCAAATCTTGTTTTCTTTTTTGCATCTTGCAATTAGTGAGAAAAAAGTGCTGCAGACGCTGCTGGAAAAGCGAATAACGGCTATTGGTTATGAACTTATTGAGAATGACGGTCAGCTCCCGGTTTTGCAGGCGATGAGCGAAATTGCCGGGCAGGTGGCCATACAGATTTCAGAAAGACTTTTGGAGAGTACTGACCCCATCAGCAGAGGTGTTTTACTTGGCGGAATAGCAGGTGTAGCCCCAGCTGCGGTGGTTGTTCTGGGCGCTGGAATGGTGGGAACTATGGCCACCCGTGCCGCACTGGGTAGGGGCGCTTCAGTAATCGTGCTGGACAAGGACGTTAATAAATTGCGTAACATCGATCAGTCATTTGGGAAAAAAGCAACCACGGTTATTGCAAATCCGTATACCATTGCGCGGGGTGTGAAATTTGCCGATGTGCTTATCGGGTCGGTGATGATCAAAGCAGAAAAAACACCTCATATTGTAACAGAAGAAATGGTGAAAACCATGAAACCCGGATCCGTAATAATCGATGTATCCATCGATCAGGGCGGATGTGTGGAAACGAGCAGACCGACCTCACTTTCGTCGCCCACGTATACCGCGCATAATGTAATCCACTATTGTGTGCCTAATATTCCTGCAGTTGTATCAAGAACAGCGAGCTACGGGTTAACCAATTCATCGATGCCGTATATTCTTGCCATTGCCAATGAAGGTACTGAATCAGCATTAAATGATGATCCAGGGCTGGCAGCCGGCGTATGTTCATATGCCGGTTTTTGTTCAAATGAAATCATCGCGGAAACGTTCAATGTTGAATACCGCCGTATGAGATTTTTTTCAACTAATTAAAAGAAATCAATCATGGTTGCCGAAGCAAATACTAAAGTACACTACTCAGCATCTATCCTGAAAAATTATTCTTCAAAAATTGTGACTGCCGAACAGGCAATCAGCATAATTAAATCCGGTGATAAGGTTCTGATCCATTCCAACTGTGCAATCCCACATCGGTTGATTAGTGCCATGGTCGAAAGACGTGAATCGCTGCAAAATGTGGAGATATTACACGTGTTGGTTGTGGGAGAACTGCCTTATCTTGCCCCCGGGATGGAAAAACATTTCAGGCATCGTTCCTTTTTCATGGGAGCGAATGTTCGTCAGGCTGTTCAGGAAGGCCGGGCTGATTACACGCCGATTTACCTTTACCAGTTCCCTTTGCTCTTTAGCAACGGTCTCATTAAGCCCAATATTGCTCTGTTACACGTGTCTCCGCCGGATGAACATGGGTATTGCAGTTTTGGCGTGGATGTTGGAATTACCAAGACAGCCGCTGAAAAAGCAGACATAATTATTGCTCAGGTAAATCCCAATATGCCACGGGCATTGGGTGACAGTTTCATTCATATCAACAGGATCCATTACATTGTTGAAACGGACGAGCAGATTGAAGAACTGCCGCAAAGTGATAAAAATTTGTCACCGGAACAGGATAAAGTGTTCACGGACATTGGAATGAACATTGCTGAACTTATTGAAGACGGTTCGACCATGCAGATGGGCATCGGACTTATTCCGGATTCGGTGTTGAAGTTTCTGGGATCCAAGAAGGATCTGGGGATTCACTCGGAAATGTTTTCGGACGGTATTATAAGCCTGGTTGAACAGGGAGTTATAACCAATGCAAAGAAAACTTTGCATCAGGGTAAGATAATTGCCGGTTTTGTGCTGGGAACGAGGAAACTCTATGATTTTATGGATAATAATCCAATGATTGAATTCCATCCCCAGGAATATGTAAACGATCCATTCGTTATTGCTCAAAACAAAAAAATGGTGGCAATCAATTCGGCAATTGAAGTGGATATTACCGGTCAGGTCTGTTCAGATTCTATTGGCACACGACTGTTCAGCGGGTTTGGCGGCCAGGTGGATTTTATTAGGGGCGCGGCACGATCAGAAGGCGGGAAGCCGGTGATCGCATTGTCTTCCACGGCCAAGAATGATGATATCTCGAGAATTGTTGCCACGCTTAAGCCGGGAGCAGGCGTTGTTACCAACAGGGCAGACGTTCATTATGTGGTAACGGAATATGGTGTAGCGCAGCTTTTTGGAAAATCGATTCGTGAAAGAGTGAATTCACTGATACGAATTGCACACCCCAAGTTTCGCGATGAGCTGACTGCCTACGCCAAACAATTACATTATATCTGATCAGGCCGCAGTTGATAGGAGTTATTGGCGACGTTCATGGTTGTTACCATACGCTTAAGGCGCTGGTTGATCAGGTGCGTGAAAAATATGGGGCAATTGACCTGTATTGTGTGGGCGATTTGGTTGATCGCGGCATGCACTCCAGTTTGGTGATTGAATATTGCATGGCAAGCAACATACGGGTTACGCTGGGGAATCATGATTGTATGTTCCTTTATTCATTTAAATACCCAAATCATCCCTATAGAGCATCGTGGATATTAAATGGTAATACAGAGACATTGACTTCGTATGCATCGTTTCAGGAAGATTTTAAAAACCACTTTTCCTATTTGGAACAATTGCCCCTGTTCTATAACTTAGCCGATTGTTTTATATCCCACGCGGGTGTGTCGGTCCTTTACGAGATGCAACTGCGGGATTCACATGGCTGGAACGAGCGTCAGTGGTCAAAATTCTTGACTAACGAGATGGAAAAGGATATCGGTATTCTCTGGAACCGCTCGCTGCTTTACAATATGGGAAAGCTGCAGATTGTTGGGCACACACGTCAGGTTGAGGTGACGAAAAATGAAAGGACAAATTCCCTTTATATTGACACCGCTGCCAGTGCCGGTAACAGGTTAAGCTGTGTGATAATTGAAGAGGGGAATTGGGTGGATACGTTTTCATTAAAGACCGACCAGCAGGATTTGGTTATGATATGGCAGTAATTGCCCGGATCACCCGATTTTGCAGTAAATTGCAAGAGTAATTTATAACCAATTAATGATTGATGAGGGGTCGGAGACTCCAACCCTAAGGCTAAATAGACTAATAATTTGTGACCTATTAATAATAGACTTGCTAAATTCATCAAATATCACATAATTTTACCGTTTAATTTAAAGGGAATTGAGTGTTTTTTTGAATTGTAGAGTTTTCGAAAATTTTATAAATTTGTTTGACAAACTTCGCTAAATAAGAGCAAATGAAACTGGAGAACCGTATAGAGGATTGATACATTATAATTGCAGACATGATTGAGAAAAAATCTCTCAATTCTATTTATCGATCGCATTCTGTCGGAAAAGGTAAGGTTAGGTTATCATAAAACATAACGCTCGAAAACGGTTTCTCTTTTCATTGGGCTTGGCATCCTGCGTCCTTTCATTAGGCATAGCCAGCTTGGGTTTTGTATTATATCTTGTAAATACGAACCCTTCCGATGATATTGGGGAACACATCCATTTTTCTTTCCCGGAGAAGAACTCCAAATTGGCACCAAATATGGTATCAGGGGATACTTCTGCACATTCCGGAGACCAGTCTATTGCACCAAACAGCAAAGACAGTAATCCATCCTCATCCGATTCTGTGGCCCTTACGCCGAACCCGGGAAGAGTGGATTCACTGAAACTGCCCGATTCTATTCATCTGAAACCTTCTGACAGTGCAATTCAGCCGAAATCTTCAGATTCAACCGTAGCCATAAATAATGATACTGTCCCGCAGGGAAAAAAGCCCGAAGTCAGCAGGCGGGACTCAATCCTTACTTTAAAAGATACGATTGAGCATAAAAAGGGGAGCTTATCACCGCAAAAAGATTCACTGGGTACTAGAAAAGACAGTCTGCATGTGATTAAGGATTCTCTTACCTTTAAAAAGGATACTTTAAAGGTCGATTCGCTGAAAATTGACTCTACAGCCCGTACGAAATATTTTAAGTATACCAGAAAAGACGTTCCCGTCAGTTCGGTATATACAAAAAAACCATCCAAGTTTTTTGCGAATCCCACGCAGCGGAAAAAAGTTATAGAGATTGACTCAACGGGAACATTCGTTGTGTTGAAAGAAAAAGTGGGAGACCAGCTGGTTAAACAACCCCTCAAAATCCCCATTGATGATTATCTGAATATGAAAATCAGATCAAGGCAAAGGGAGATGTGGGATGATATTGTTTCCAAATATGAAATGAAGGAAGGCAAAAAGGATTTAACCAATTTCATTAAGGATATTACCGATTTTGAGATTCCACTGCCAAGCGTGGGGGTTTTGAGCATTTTTGGAACTCCCAAAATAAGCTTGCGTATTGGCGGATCGGTTGATATTCACGGTGCCTGGCGAAATGAAGTTACCGAAGGTGTAACTGCGTCAAGTTTGGGAAATTCGCGCAATGAACCGGATTTCCGTCAGCAGGTTCAGATCAACGTTAATGGTACCATTGGTGATAAACTGGCAATAAGCGCGGACTGGAATACAGAGCGCACGTTTGAGTATGAAAATATGCTCAAGATCAAATATACCGGTTATGAAGATGAAATAGTTCAAAGTGTTGAAGCTGGAAACGTATCACTGCAAACCTCCGGATTGGTTGGCGGAAGTGAAGCCTTGTTCGGCGTAAAGGCGAATTTCAAGATGGGCCCCTTAACGTTAACGGCACTGGCCTCACAGAAAAAAGGTGAAGTGAAGGAAAAGAGTGTCTCGGGTGGATCGCAATCTTCTGAATTCACCATACGGGCTTATGACTATTCCCGAATGAACTATTTTCTGGATGCGGCATATGCCGATACTGTTGATAAAAATGACCTGGATTTGTTTTACAAGTTTTATGGCAACCCGACTCCAACCATCAATCAGGCATATTTTGTTAAAGATATTGAAGTCTGGAAATCGATAAGCCAGACGTTACATGATCCGAACGAAAAAAATGGTATTGCGTATATCAATCTTGAGGAAAAGGGCGAAAAAGATTTATATTCAGACGCAAAGTACCGCAACGAATCCACACAGGAAGTTCCCGGTAAAATAGCCAAGGGAAGGTTTATTCGCCTTACTCAGGGGACGGACTATATTTTGCATCCTGAAACCGGATATATCACCTTCAAAACGAATATTCAGGATAATGATATTGTTGCTGTGGCATACCGCCGTGACTATCTGGCATCGGGTGCAGAAGATGATCGCTTCTTCGGAGAATTTAAAAGTCAATTCGATGATTATGTAAAGAATTTGAAGGCAAGCAATCCCGGAAAAACGATCAATGAGGATACGATAAGAATTATTTTAAAGCTTATCAAACCACAGAACGTTCAGCCGCAGGACACACTAGCCTGGGCATTGATGTTGAAAAATATTTATCCTCTGAATACGCGTAATGTTAAAAAGGATGGTTTTCAGCTCGATATCAAGTATCAGCCTGCTACTGGTGATCCGCAATCGAGTTTTGGCAGTGTCCGTATAATCAATGCATTCGGCTTGGATATTCAGGATCAGAGCGGCAATGCCACTCCGGACGGTATTTTCGATTTCAGGCCAGGTATTACCATTCTTCCTGAAACGGGTGAAATAATTTTCCCCAAATTACAGCCATTCGACAGAAATTTTCCTGCTAACATTCCTGATGCTGATTCATTACGGTTCAAAGACTTATATGACGTGACCTTGACCACGGCCAAACAGAACACGTTGAAAGATAAATTCATTATTACAGGAAAGTCTACCGGGGAAGCATCGTCAAGATATCAAATCGGATTCAATATTGTTGAAAATTCGGTTCACGTTTCTCTTAATGGAAGAGAGCTGAGTGCGGGAATTGATTACAGCGTTGATTATAATGTCGGCGAAGTGACTATACGAAATGAATCGGCATTGGCTCCCGGGGCTAATCTGAAGATATCTTACGAAGAGAATGATCTGTTTCAAATAGCGTCCAAAACGCTGTTTGGCTTACGTGGTATGATTGACATTGACCGGACTACCAAACTGGGCTTCTCCATGTTGACGTTGAGTCAACAAACATTGAGCGATAAGGTCAGGATAGGGGAAGAACCGTTGAGCAACACGATTTATGGAGTGGATTTCAGTACTTCACGAAATTTGCCATTTCTGACCACGGCACTGGATCATATTATTTCCACGAAGGAAGCATCATCAATCAATCTCGCGGGTGAGTTTGCCATGATGAATCCAAATCCGAACACGAAGTTGAGCACCGTTTCTTCCGATAATGGAAACAACGTGGCGTACATTGATGATTTTGAAGGATCAAAGAGGATTATTCCCATTGGTATCAGCTATACCGGTTGGAAGGACATAAGCGTCCCTGCCTATCTTGATCCTTCGATAGAAACGCTGGCAGATTCAATCAAGTTGCGCAACAAGGCAAAGGCGTGGTGGTTTAACGTGCTGCCTTCAAATGTGAATGTGAACTCAATCTGGCCCTTAAAAAAGGTTGCCACCAGCGACCAGGCAGTTACTGTTCTTGATTTTGTATTCAGGCCTGATTTACCGGGAATGTACAACCACAGTTCGGAGTTAACCGACAAGGCCAAAAACTGGGGTGGAATGATGAAACTGTTATCATCCACGGCTAATAATCTTCTTGATGAAAACATTGAGTTTATCGAGTTTTGGATGAAACTGGATAACCCTCCGTCTGGAGCAGAAATCAACATCGATTTGGGAAAGATAAGTGAGGATGTGATTCCAAACGGGAAATTGGATACTGAAGATAAAAACCTGAATGAATTGATTGATGAGGGTGAGGATATTGGTTTGGACGGAATGACAGACGCCGATGAAATTGCTCACTACGGAGGCACCTCCGATCCGAATCATGATGACTTTTCCTTTGGGCGTACCGGCAACTATGTTCCTGAGGACTACATGCATATCAACGGGACAGAAGGAAATGCTGCATCGACTGATGTTGGCAGATTCCCTGACACCGAAGATTTGAATCATAACGGTACTCTGGATCAGGTTAACAGCTATTTCCGCTATACAGTGCCTTTAGATACCACTTCGCAGAACAACCCTTATATAGCCGGCGGTGGAAACAACGATTCATGGTACCTGGTCCGGATCCCTCTTAAGGATTACAAGAAACAGGTTGGAAGCCCCAGCCTTTCGGTTGTGGATATGTTACGGATATTTGTTACAGGAGTAACTGAGCCGGTTCATTTTCGTCTGGCTGAGTTTAATCTGGTTGGTAACCAATGGCAAAAATTAGTTAAGACAGATTCCCTGATGGGAGTATCAGTTGTCAGCGTTGAAGATAACCCCGATTATCGCAGTCCCGGTGGTGTTCAACGTGAGAAAGACAGGACCAATCCAAACCAGGATGTCTTGAAGAATGAACAGTCACTGAAGTTGGAATTCCTAAACCTTCCTGTTGGGCAGTCGAGAGAAGCAGTGAAATATCTCTCCCGTCCTCTGGATGCATTCAATTACAGTCAGATGAAGCTTTTCATTCATGCCCCGACATCGGGATCGCTGCCTTCATCTATAGCCTATTATAATGTATCCGATGGCGATACCAATTATAATTCCGACGTCTATTTCCGTTTTGGCAGTGATACCAATAACTATTATGAATATCGCCAACCACTTAGGGAAGATGTGGCCAGTGATAACTGGGATGAAATGGCGATTGTTTTCAAGGATTTGACGGCTTTGAAGCAGGCGAGAGACTCAATAAATATTGAGTATCAGGTGCCTGTGGCAGGAAGACCCGGTCACTATTATGTAGTCAGGGGAAGTCCTTCGCTAACACAAATAAAATATATGTCGATTGGGCTTACGCACCGGTCAAATAAAGACCCAAAACTGAACGGTCCGACCAGTGGCGATATATGGGTTGATGAATTGCGTGTTATTGGTGCGGATGATACAAAAGGCTTCGCTTATAATGCATCAGCCTCTTTAAAGATTGCCGACTTTGTTACGCTCAATGTTAATTACAGTCATACGGATCCGTTTTTCCATAGGCTTTCAGACCGTTTTGGTTCAAGAGTGGAATCAAATTCATGGGGCTTTTCGGCTGATGTGGACATACTTAAGTTGATACCGCTCAATCCACAGGAAAATAACCTGAAGGTGAACTATTCCAGAACGGAGTCTATCGGAAAACCTCTATACCTTCCGGGAACTGACGTTAAGGTGGCAGAGGCTAAAGCGCTAACACTTTCGAAAATGATTGCTGATGGCACGCCGGAAGCAGAAGCCAAGAAAATTGCCGATGCTATAGAGACCGATGCGCAAACCGTAAGCACCTCTGAAACATGGACTATCGGAAGTATTAAATTAAAAATCCCTTCAAATTACTGGCTCATACGGGATACGTGGAACAGCCTCACGTTTGGGTTCAATTACAATAAATCGTTCAGCAGAAATCCGACCACGCTCTCGAACAAAGCATGGGTGTGGAATGCTAACATGAATTATGCACTGAATATCAGTCCTGATTATTCTTTCTATCCGTATGTCCTTCCGCTTATTGGGCCGGTTTTTGGAATTGGCAACGATTATAAAACGTTCCGTATTTATTATTTGCCTCAAACGCTGACGTATAATATCACTGCAAGGAGAAACAGGTCCTATAATGTATCGCGTGAAATTGGAACAACTGTTTCACAGAGTTTGGTCTCACGTGATTTTTCCACATCAAGGGGTCTTTCCTCTACCTGGAAAATGACAGAAAACGGATTCCTTAACCTTACTTCCAGTTATTCTTTTGATGCTACCTCTTCGTTAACCTATCTAGAGACGGATGCAAACAACAATCAAAGACCGGAAAGCAGGATTTGGAAAGACATCTTATCAGGTGTGTTTTTCGGGAAGGATAATTCCTTCAAGCAAACTATCGACCTGCGCTCGGCTCCAAAACTTCCCTCATTTTGGGATTTGAATAAGTACCTGACGCTGACCGCCGGATATGGTGTGACGTATCAGTGGCAGAATACGTTCAGTCAGCCGACCTTGGGGCGTTCTGTTGGTTTTAATAACAGAACTTCACTTGGGTTAACACTTCGTTTAAAAGGGCTCCTTGATCCGCTTTTTGCAGAGTCGGCTCCAACAGCTGAAGAAGCTGCCCCACCACCTTCACAAGAACGACGTGTTGCGATGCCAGAGAACCCTGACCAGGATCAGAATGTTACTCCGGGCCAGGGTGTACCACCAGGGCAGAATGTACCGCCGGGAAAAAATCCGCAAATGGCAGCACAACCACAGACTCCTGTGATGCAGCCGGGTGATTCAACTTCACATACCCCTGGTTTGCTTCCGCCGGGAGGCCAGTCCCTTGGCACAATTGATTCGCTTTCGGTTAAAACTGATACGGTAGCTAAAAAGATCAAAACACCGGTATACAAGACAGCGTTGATTGCGCTTAAATTATTGTCACGCGTTGTCTTGGCAGATTATGAAAACATTGCCATTAATTTTTCAAATAACAATAACTATGCCTCATCGGGCATTTATGGAGAAGGAAATGGTTTGAAGAATTTCTGGGGAATTTCCTATGACGCGAATAAGGGTCCTTCACGATTATATATGCTGGGTTTAAGCAGCGATGCGGGCAAACGCGCACCGGGCGGTAATTTGACTGATAATTTTTCGCAGCAGAATAGCATTGATTTTAGAACGTCCAAACCACTTTGGGAGGGCGCCCGTTTTGAAATCAACTGGAAAGTTGGCTGGTCCATTTCAAAATCAACGTCGTTGACGACGGACAGTCTTGGGCAAGTTGCCGTAACTAACCAAACCTCTACGGGTTCCATAAGCAGGTCATTCTTTTCGCTGCCACCCGTCTTCGTCTTCTCGTTTTTCAAAAGCGGATTGAAACGGGTAAATGATATCTATGCAGCAGGTCCCCAGGATCAGGCAAGCTTGTCTACCGCATTCCAGCAGGGATTTGAGTCCATGCCCTGGCTTGGTCGACTCGGTTTCCTGAAAAATGTTGCTAACTACATCCCCAGGCCAAACTGGCATATCACCTGGGACGGACTTGAGAAGTATTATGGATTTAAGAGCTTCGCAAAACGGATCAGTCTGGATCATGCCTATCAGTCGGATTATACTGAAGGGTGGAAGATCAATCCGGATGGAACCCAGGCAACGCAGTCTCAAAAAATTACCATCGGGTTCCAGCCACTGGTGGGTGTTAATGTATCGTTTAATGACCTGTGGACAGGCCAACTATCTGGATCGATTAAATATTCAACCCGCTCAGGTTATGATCTTGGCGTGACAACCAAAAATATCACTGAAGATTTTCAGAAGGAGATTGGCGTCACGTTGAACTATGCCAAATCCGGTTTTGAACTTCCGTTGTTTGGCATCGCCCTGAAAAACGATATTGAGTTTTCTGTATCCTACTCCAGTACGCAAAGTTCGTCCATTTTATATGACATGACGCAATTCACGGAGGCCGGGGTTCCGCAGAATGGTACTAAAAGAACAACACTGAACCCCAGTGTGAAATATGTTATCAGTCAGCGTGTAACTATGTCGGTCTTCTATAAACGTTCCAAAACGGAACCTGAAGGAGCAGCACGCATATCACCCACAACAACTAATGAAGCGGGACTCGATATCCGTATATCGATTCAATAAAAGTGTAGGATAAAAGCGTGAAACTCTGTGAGCACTTAACGTTACCAGTCTAACGAAAAGATGTCACAGAGTTTCACTTTTAAATGGGCTTAGGGAAGGGCTATTTTATTCATGAACTCAGTTGCCGACAGAGTGTCACAACCGAAGACAGTATCTTTAATCGATTTTTGTTGTTCCGCGTTCAGTAAACCTGCCGTAAGCGCCTGAAATTTATTATCCAGATCGTTCATTGTCATTGGCTCGCGCGGGTCACCTTTGGGATACTCAATATAATTGGAGAACACCTTGCCGCCGGTTGTTCTAATTGTTACCCGCGACGGTTGTTTGGCCGGGAACATCTTCTCAAATTCCAATGAGGCTTCGCCTTTAATTTTATCAATCACCTGCCAAATTTTTTCATCGCGCATTTTTTCTTCACTGAACGTTTGTGTGGTGATCTTCCTATCCACGATGGCAGCAGCCACACAATAGGGGAGTGAGTGATCTGCGGTTTCCCTTGACTCCGGACGATATTTATGCGGATCGAAGAGAATATCGCATGCACGGGCAATGGTAGTCACGGTCACCGATTCAATTTCTTCCGGCAGGATATTGTTTTCACTAACCAGTTTGATTGTTGCCGTTATATGGGTATGGGTCAATGCTTCAGTTGGAAATGCTTTCATGCTGCACTCCAATATCTTGAATTTTGATCCCAGCCCATTGAACAGTGCATCAACATCCCAGTTCCCGCCGAATACATCCATCACTCCTTCTTTGCCCTCAAAAATTGCTTCTGTTCCCGAATAGCCTTTCTTTGCAAGAAGAGCTGCGAATATTCCGCTTTGCACTGCCATTGGATCGACGGTGTTTTTCATCATGGTGAGTTTGCCCGCAGTGGGGCAGCCAATGGTATGATTATGGCAACCTGAAATGCCGATGGCGTTAACCATTTCATCAACCGATAAATCAAGTACCTTTCCCGCGGCAATGGGGGACACCAATTGGGTAATGGTTGCATGGTGCCATTTGCGCTCCCTGAAGCCTGGTTTGGCAAACTCGCAGAGCCGCTGTTCAAACTCATAGGCAAGAACTACAGCCGTGATCACATCCTTCATGCTTTTTCCGTTCGCTTCGGCTGCCGCGATAGCGGCAGGAATAATATCCGATGGATGAGAAGGATCGTCTTTCCAATAGATATCGTTAAAGTCGAGAGCGCGGACCATAAGGGAGTTTATCAGTGTTGCATTTACTGCCGGGAGCTTTTTGTTATGTGCAAGAATGGATGCTTCCTGATTGCCACCCATAGTGGAATAGACATCATATAAAATGGAAACGTCTCTGGTTTTTGAGCCGCCAAACGCACAGCCAATGGAGTCATAGATGTATCTTTTAGCCTCGGTGACAACCTCAGCCGGAAGATCTTCGTATCGCAGTCCAACCGCGAATTCAGCTATTTTTCTTGAAATTGATTTATCCATAAGAATCCTTTAGGTGAGCTGACTAATTTGTTTTTTGATCCAGTTCTCGAGTCCGCCACAGATGATCAATTCCTGGGCGGCTTTTCCAATAGTGCCAAAATGAAATTGTTTTTTGTCCGCAGTAACAGTAGATGTTGTGAAATCAATAGTGATCTGCAAACCGGTCTTTATGGTTAGTTTATCGGTGCCGAACTGTTCTTTCAACCAGGAAATGAACTCAGGGCAATCTACAAGCAGGAAGCCATTATTGAGGGCATTGCGTTTATAGGTTTCGTTAAATGAGCCTGCGATGACAAGGGGAATGCCTTTATACTTTAATGCTGTTGCTGCCTGCTCACGGGAAGACCCAGTGCCGAAATTGAATCCGCCTGCAAGAACATCACCTTGATTGGCAATGGCTCTGAACTCGGGATCGTAGTTTTCCATTACCACCGAAGCCTGTTGTTCTGGTGTGAAATCGTCCTGATAGGTATATTTACCCGGATAGATGCCATCGGTGTTTAAGTTGTCTTTTGGGCAAAATATGAGTTCAGCGGAAATGGATTCAGGGAAACCGGGAAGAGTTTCGTTTTTTCCCATGGCTGAAGTGCCAACATTGTTGAAAACGCATGTAGGTACGAACTCAGCGACCTTGTGTTGCCAGGTGTAGCTTATTTTGCCTTCAAGCGCAGAGGAGGCTACCACAAACGGTGATGCAAGGAATGCCAAAGCATTTGGTGAACCCATGCGTCCCTTGAAATTCCTGTTGGTTGCAGAAATTCCTGCTTCTCCATCTTCCAATAAACCAATTCCCAAACCAATACACGGTCCGCATCCGGGAGGGAGAGCAGTGGCACCGGCATCAATCAGTGTCTGCCAATACCCCAAAGTTTCGCAGTCTGCCTGCACCTGATTGGAAGCTGCAGAAATGTAAAAGGAGACTCCGCCGGCAATGTGTTTTCCCTTCACCACTGATGCAGCCGCGGCAAAATCATCAGTTCTGCCGTTAACGCAGGAAAGCAAATAGGCCTTCTGGATTGGCTGTTCATGCTCTGCATAGAATGCTGCAGTTTTGAAATCTTTCACTGTATTAGGGCCGGCTATTCCCGGAGAAATGGTTGAAAGATCAATAGTGATGGTTCTTGAGTAGAAAGCAACAGCATCAGCATTAATGGGATGTGCGAGCAATCCGTTCAAACGTTGAACAGTAATTTGTTGCTCAGAGGCAGTGTTCACAGAGTTTTTCTTCAGTCTTGCTTCAAGCCACGAGATGGTTCCTGAGTCTACAGGGAAGAGCCCTGCCAGGGCGCCCCACTCTGTTGTCATATTGGCTATTGTTAAACGTTCTTCAATTTTAAGGGCGGCAACTCCCTCGCCGGTAAATTCAACGGCATGATTTAATACTTCATCATGGTTGAAATATCCACAGAGTGCCAGTATCACATCTTTGCCGCTTACCCCAGGAAACAGGCTTCCGGTGAGAACCACCTTTGCAATGGGAGGTACCTGCCACCAGGTTCGTCCCGTTGCCCAGATAGCTGCGGCATCGGTGCGCACAATAGGAGTTCCAAGGCAACCCAATCCACCATACATATTCGAATGGCTGTCTGAAGCCACGGCAATAGTATCAGGAAATGCAAAACCTTCTTCGCACATTATCTGATGCCCGATACCCCTGCCGGCCGGGAAGAAATGCGCGTCCATTGATTTTGCGAAAGATTCAATTTTGCGATACTTCTCCAGATTCTTTTCGCTTTTATCCTGAACATTATGGTCGAGTGTTATGACCACCTGGTGTGGATTTGCGAGGTTATTTGCGCCGATGGCCTTGAACTTGGGAATCACCGCACCGGTATTGTCGTGCGTCATCACGAAGGAAGGGGAGATGCTTACATAATCTCCCGAGTGGATTTCTACACCGGGTGCAAGATCAACGGCAAATTTTTGTGCAATTTTTTCGATCCTTGTTTGTGCCATATAATGTCCTATGCTTTAAATGGTTCAAAGCTGGCAAAATCGGCGTGATGCACAATAATAGCCTCGGTAGTTCTTTTACCAACGTCGCCTTCAACCGAGTGGGCCGCAATAATGTGTTGCACTTCAGGGGGTATGCCGAAACGATCAGCTATGGCAACACCGCTAAACGGATGACGGACCAGCTTTCCAGCCTGACTGGTTTTCAACTGCCCATCGATTTTTTCATATTCCAACAATTTTCCAACATCAATGAGGATTGCACCCGCGATGAGGAAGTCCATATTAATGTTTATATGCGAGCCGAAATTAGTCATCATTATTTTTGCCATTTCCACTGAGAGATGAACGGCAGTACGTTTATGCGTCATAAAGGTGATGCTGCAATTTTTAATCAGCAGCGAGAAGGGGATTGTCTTCAGGTCCTCTATGGACAAGGCACTGTTCTCGACTGCATATATCCAGCATGCAAGTGTTTTTTCGCGGAGATCGTTGTCTTTTATCCAATTGATCTCCGGCCACAGTTCCAGAATTTCATTTTTCACAAGTTACCCTTTCAGAGTTTGGCAATAATAGCATCTGTCAATTGGGACGTTGTGCACGCTCCTTGTTTAAATACATCAGGGCCTCCCTTAAGCTTCAGCATATCATAGGTTCTTACTTTGCCCTCTGCAACAACATCGGCAATTGCATTTTTGATTTTTACTGCTTTTTCTTTTTCTCCAATATGATCCAGCATCATGCAAGCGCTGAGGATCATGGCAATGGGGTTAACAATTGGGGGATGAAGTTCCTGATATTTGGGAGCCGAACCGTGCGTTGGTTCAAAGACTGCAACCTTTTCGCCAAGATTTGCACTGCATGCAAAACCGAGACCGCCCACGAGACCGGCAAATCCATCACTGATAATGTCGCCGAACATGTTTTCTGCAACAATGACGCCATAATTTTCGGGATTCTTGGTAAGCCACATCATCTGGGCATCGATATTAGTATCCCAGAGTGCTATTCCCGGAAAATCCTTGGCTATTTTCTTTGCTTCGCTCATCATCATTCCTGATGTTTCACGGAGCACATTTGGTTTTTCGCAAACGGTTACATTGGAATAGTTATATTTCTTGGCATATTCAAATGCTGCGCGAATGATTCGCTGGCAGGCATTTCTGGAAATAATCCGGGTGGAAATGGCGAGATCTTCGCTCATGACATGTGCAAATGCCTTCATCTTGGGGTGCGATTCAAAGGCCGAACGTACCAGGGGGGATGGATTACTCCATTCAACGCCTGAATAAAGACCTTCAGTATTTTGCCGGAAAATGACCACGTCAACTATCGGTTCTTCAAAATCGTTTCCGCCTTTTCTGCGGATGAAGTTGAGCGGGTTTCCTTTGAAAGAAAGACAGGGACGAATGCAGATATCCAGATTGAAATACTGGCGCAAACCTACAATGGGACTGAAATAAGTAAGTCCTTTGCCTTGGAGGGCGGGGGACAATTCTTTGTCAGCCTCTGTTTTTGGTTTTGAAGTGATTGCGCCAAAAAGGCCAATTTTGTGTTCGGCAAGCAGTTCGATGGTGCGTTTTGGGAGTGCGTTACCCTCAGAACACCAAAAATCCCACCCAATATCAGCGTGAATATATTCAGCATCGAAACCTACGGAATCCAGGACTCTAATTGCCTCAGGCAGAACTGTTTTTCCTATGCCATCTCCGGGCATAGCAACGATTTTCCTCTTCATGTATGCATCTCCTAACTCGGAATGAATAATTTGTGATATTCTAAATTAGGTTGTTTTTAACAGACACAAAAATACTTTTGCTGAAATATCGTTTTGAAATTCCGATGAATAAGCTTATTTTGAAAATCTAATTTTGAATTTCAGTGCTCATCCAGGTGAGTGGCTGAAAACAGATCGTAGAAAAACGATAAAAATAAGTTTTGATAATGAAATTCAGCAACGGAGAGATGGGAGAGTGGCTGAATCCAATGGTTTGCTAAACCATCGTAGGGTGTAAAACTCTACCCCGAGTTCGAATCTCGGTCTCTCCGCAAAACGCTCTCTCATTTTTACGAATGAGAGAGCGTTTGTATTTTTAAACCTCCGTAAAAATAGACGGAGGTAATATGTTTACTGCATGAGTCCTACTCAGTCTTAAAGATGGCTCGCATTATATTGGACAGGCATCCGATGCTGCCAAGAGATCAATTGAACGCAACTCCGGACTGTCCGGTTGCACCAATCTTCATTTATCGTGCAAATTGTTATATTATGAAGAGGCTTCAACTAATGGCGAAGCTATGGTAAGGAAGAACCTAACCTAACTAATAACCACTCAACCAAATACAAGCTGTAACTGGTCCGGGTCACCGGTTCCAGCTTTCCGGATCACACTTATGCCATTTCCCACCCAATTGTTGTTCCTACTGTAATCATAAAAGGTAATCCTTTTTTCATCCTTTTGGCTGATTGATTCTAGCTACTAAATAGTGACACTTTCTGTTCAGCAATAAGTGGAAAATGCTATACGCGGTTTTATAATTGGAACTGTTGTTGAAAAGCAAGAGCCGAGAAGCAGAACATTCATTTTTTGCTCACATGCAGTGGTTGGGTGGTGAGATTACCATTGACTACCAGTAAACTCCAATGTGTTGGATGAACTTGTAACAATTTGTGTTGAACCGGAGGAGTAATTGAATCAGATTCCGTTAAACTCAATTCCCAGTACCATGTTCCAACTGTCGAACACATCTCCCTGTTCGATAATGCGTTCTTTCTGATAGCCTCCATTAATGTAGAGCTCAACGTTCGTGCTCAGATCATAACCGAATTTGAGACGGAGCTTGTTCTCCGAATCGAAGGGCAGGTAGATAAGAGGCCAAATTCCCGTGGGAGAAACATTATAGCTGAATTTCCTCCAGTAGAGATCGCACAGTAAAAGCACCGAGAACCTTTCCCCCAGCATTACGGCGCTCATTAAACGGCAGTTATGTTCATACGAAGGCTGATGAGTGAAATCGGATTTATGAAACAGAAACCGGTAATTGCAACTTACGATCAGATCATCCTCATATCTGAATCCCAAACGGGGGCCATATCTGAAACCCTTGTTTGTTGATTGTGCAGGGTGAAGGAAGTTCGTCTGATCGTTGGAAATGGTAAACCGTTCCATATACCCGCCAAAAAGCAAAACGGAGGCTGAACCAAGCTGTTTTTCGCCGGATACATCGAGGAAATAGAGATCCAGGGTTTGCCGCACTCCATCGTCGATTTTTTGGGAGGCATATCCGGGATCACAGGCAAACGAAACATCATCAGTGGGAGAATAGCTGGTTGTACCTTTCAGCACGAACACATCCTGGTATATAGTGCCCGATGGAGATTGCAGAAGATACCGTTGGGTGAAAGCACTAAAACCGGCTGTATACAATTCCCATTTCTCCTGAAAGGAGGTTGTGAACCGGTAACGGAAGGAATAGGGCTGTTTGTCCGGACCAAACAATTCCGGTCGTACCTTCAATTCTGCGGTTGCATCCCGGTCCGTATCGGAATATATATAATCAGCCTTTCCGTCCATGCGCAGGATTATATCGTCCTGGTGCAGGTTATCAAAAGAAACTGTGTTCTGAAAGCCTGATTCAGCGCTCCACCGCCAATGGAACTGCCCGTAACAGGGAGTACAAAGTGAAAACACCAAAAACAGAAGACCTGCTTTTACCGTGTGCAAAAGTTAAACGGTTCTATTTTGATTGCTGAATTTTTTTTGCCAACAATCCCTTATACTCCTCAAGCCCGTACTCCAATTCCTTTATCAGTTTTTGATACTCTTTAATTGTTATCGCACGCCCCGCGGATTGCCAGCCTGGCTTCATCTTATCCTTAAATGCCGCAGCCTTACTAGGTGCAATTTGCTGCAGTATTGAGGAATATGATATAAAATTTGAATTAAAACTACCCGCGCTGGTTGCATCGGTATATTTGCCGCCTGATGCAAGCACGGGGGAGCTGCTTTTTGCCGCAGCCCTGGTTGACAGGTTTTCTGAGAACTCAGCATCTTCCATAAATCGCGAAGCTTTCTTTCTCATTTTCTCAATACGGTTTAGTTCTTTCTCAGAGTAATTGATCTCTGCCAGAAGACGGTCTATTTCTTTGATGGCATTTCGCAAATAGTCATCGTACAGGTCTTTTTTTGTCTGATCGGCAAATTTGGAAAAATCAACCGACAACATTTTCTTAGGGTCGAATGAAAGGGACTGGAGTTGCGGCAACACCTGAAGCCTTTTGGACATGTACAGGAAAAGTTTTGCATCCGTTTCTTCCTGAAATGACTTGGTGCTGCTCTGTGCTTTTACTCTTTCAAGGGAATCGATGATGCCTGTATAGATTCCGGCCAACCTGTGTTTTAGGCCCGCTGATTGTTTGTCCAGTGTCCTAAGGGTTGCTTGTCTTTCACCAATTGCATTTGCTATAACAATTGTTGAACTCATCATCCCGGCAATTCTGTCCTTATCCGGATGTGCAGAACTTTTAAGCTTATCTATTTCAGACAATCTATTTTGATAGACCGAATTAAGGGAGTCCAGGGCTATTGTTTCACGCTGAATTGACCACTGCAGTTTCCCAAATTCGTTCTCCAGTTGCATGACATTCTGGGAATGGGTGGATGAAAGTCCGCTGATGAAAAGCAAAAAAAACAAGAAATTGGAAATTGATGTGGTCTTCATCATAACAAACCATGTTTATCAAGTTTATAGGACAGGTGACTGGCGCTAATACCCAGAAGTTTTGCCGCGTGACTTTTGATGCCGTTAGTTTTTTCCAACGATTGCAGTATTAGTTTTTTCTCGAACGCGTTTACGGCTTCCTCAAGTGGGATATGGTCGTTCATTGCTACCGGATCAGACTGCCGGTTAAGGTGCCTGAAAATTACTGCTGTATCGATCGTCTCGCCTTTGGTAATAACATATAACCGCTCCACCAGGTTTTCCAGTTCACGGATATTGCCCGGCCAGGCGTAATCCATGAACAAACTAATTCCTTCGTGATCAATAGTCTTGGAAAGACCATTATTCTTTTCGGCGTTTTTTTTGAGGAAGTACTGGATGAGCAGGGGAATGTCCTCGCGGCGTTCACGCAGCGGGGGCACTTCAAGAGGGATAACGCTGAGCCGGTAGAAAAGATCTTCCCTGAATGATCCGTCTTTCACCATTTTTGTTATATCCCGGTTTGTGGCTGCGATGATCCGCACATCAGCTTTGATCGTCTCTTCACCGCCGACACGTTCAAATTCTTTTTCCTGCAGAACGCGTAACAACTTTACCTGCATTGCCGCGGATACATCGCCAATCTCATCCAGGAAAAGGGTACCCTTTTCAGCGAGTTCGAATCTTCCCTTTTTCCTCCGGATGGCTCCCGTGAAAGAGCCTTTCTCGTGCCCGAACAATTCACTTTCCAACAGGTTTTCGTTTAAGGCGCCGCAATTCATTTTGATGAACGGGCAGTTGGCGCGATTGCTTTTACGATGTATCAGACGGGCAAAAACTTCTTTACCGGTGCCGCTCTCGCCTCTGATGAATATGCTGCTGCCTGAGGCTGCTATCTGATCGATGAGAGCGAAGATTTGCCCAAGGGGAGCTGAAATCCCAATCACTTCATTATCACCGGAAAGGGACTGATCAAGGAGGAACCGGTTTTGTTCAGTTAAGGCTTCAATCTTCTGGTTGGTTCTGATTATATCAAAAATTTTCTTTACCCGCATACGCAATTCATCAGGGGAAAACGGTTTGGAAAGGAAGTCCAAAGCGCCAAGCTGCATTGCTTTTACGGCGTCATCAACGGTGCCATAAGCGGATATCATTAATACTCCCACTGATGGATAGTCTTTCCTGATCTGTTCAAGGATCTGTATTCCGTTGAGCGGTTCCATCTTCAGATCGAGTATGGCAATGGCAGGCAGATTGGTTTTGCAATGTTGCAAGGCATCTATCCCGTTGTTGAATTCCGCTACAGCATAACCCTCACGCTGCAGGCTTTCGGTGATGCCCAATCTTATGGTATCGTTGTCTTCTACGACCAGTATCGTTTCAGGCTTCATTACTTATCTCTTTTTTTAACGTGAAGGTACATCCGGCACTGACATTATTTTTTGCTGCCAGATCAGCTCTGTTTTCTCTTGCAAGTTTCAGGCAAATTGCCAGTCCCAATCCGGTTCCGTCTTTTTTTGTTGTAAAGAATGGCGTGAATATTTTTTTGAGTTCATCGTTGTTCAATCCGGCTCCATCATCGGATATGCTTATACACCAACTGTTGTTCTCGGTGAAAGTCCGCAGACTTATACTGCCGCCATCTGGCACCGAGTGTATGCTGTTAGTGATCAGATTAAGGAGTATTTGCTTCAGATGTTCAGTATCGAAATATACCTTTTTCAAATCGATTTTAGTCGAGAGCAAGCAGCGTTTTTTCCGGAGTTCCGGTTCACACATTGCTGTAACCGAGCTTATCACAGGTTCCAGCTCAACCCATGAAGGAGCTGTCTTTCTTGCCTTCTGAAAGTTCAGATAGTTTGTGATCAGTTCTTTCAAGCCGGCAATTTCTGCAATGATCCTGTCGAGATGTTGTGCATCTTTCCCGTTTCCTGCCGGCCCTTCCCGGACGAGGTTCGTTAGCAGTTCAATACCTCCCAACGGGTTGCGTATTTCATGGGCAATTTGGGCAAGCAGCTGTTCCTTTTCTTCCTGTTGTCCGGAGAGGTCAAGTTTCATTTTATCCATCGCGTCTGACAGGATGCTTAATTCTCCTTTAATCCCGTCCGGTTGGGTGACCGAAAAATTTGCCGCTCCAATTTCCGAACTAAAAGCGACAAGTTTGTCAATGGGTTTGGTGATTGATTTTGCAATATACACACTGAGCAGGAGAGCAAGTATGCCTCCACCGAGTCCAATCAGCCAGAAGACATACGCAAAATCTTCAACTTTTTGTAAACGCAGCGCGTTCTCCTTAATAGCCAGGCAGAAATTTCCGTTCAAACGGGTGAAGCCCCACAGGTACCATTGACCGTCATCGCCGCGGAAGGGGATGGACGTGAATGATTTTCGGATTGGCAATGCCTGCAATTCTTTCCGATGGAGCAATAAATCGGGTTCATTCATTTCATACTGATCATTTTTAAAAGAATGAAGAACAATTCTGAATTCGTTGTCAAACACAAAGGCTTCCATTACGCTTTTGGCTTCTGCGGGCAGGAAAAGCGACTTAAAATATTTTTCGGCTGTTGCTGAAGGTTTGCCCAATTCCAGAAATGTCAAAAAATCATTATCTATTCTGGATGAATAGACTGAACTGAGAACACTGATCTGATCGCTCATTTCTTCAAGGTACAGATTGCGGATAAACCGATAGCTTACCCATGACGTAACCCATACAAGCAGCAGCGAAATAATACAGAATGCAGCTATGAGCTGCATTCTGAAATAGTGACGACGGAAAATCATTTATGTATACGGATAAAAAATATTATTACTGCGAAAGTTACTATATGGGCATCCTTATATCAACAGAAATAACGGTTTTTAACTGTTTTGCTCCATCAGATCTTTACAGTGAAACCGAGCCACCATTGGGCAACCCTTAAATTGGGCTCTGATTCCGGATTTATAAGCAATTTTGCACCAAATTGGCTGGTGATATCAAGGGTGAAACCGACTATCATGTCCGTGGTGTTTTCGCTGAACTTTTGATCGGGTTCGGTATAGCGCTCTGCAAAATTTGTTTCCTGATTGATATTACTTCCATTGATTGTTTTTCGCAGCGAATATATTGCAAGGGTTTGTTCATTGATCTTTGTGCTTGTAATTATCCGGTTTAAACCAATAATGCAACCAAAGTGGTCGTTGAATTTATGAGTAAGAATAACAGGTATTTGGAAACTCCAAATGCTGGATGAGTAATTCCACAGCATGGTTTTATTTTCTGTTTGCGAATAGAAATATGAGTAGTTGTTGCTTGTATTATCCGACAAGTATTGTGAAGTTGAAACCAAAAGTGAATTTACCGGCCCTTGAGATTCAATGGTGGTTTTTGTATAGTCGTAACTGAAGCCAATTGCCACGTGGGTCAGAGGGGTAATTTTTAAACGGACATTGATCAGGAATTTATGATCGATAACTTTTTTATCTCCGTTCTCGTTTCGCTTGTCCGAAGTTAACGATGCACCATTATAATGATACCAGCCATTATTGTAGGAAGTGTTGTATTTATAGGTGTAATATGATGTATCAAAAATGGTCGTGTTGTTAGATATATCTTCTTCACCGGACTGAAAGCGGTAATAACCCGTTATTTCCCTGTCATCGTTTTGACGGTTTGAAAAATTGAATCCAAGATAACTGGTTGTGCCGTCATGAACCCAATTCTGTGCGGTCGAATTTTTTGAATCGTTGAGGCTCCAGGTAGGGTCAACATTTGGATGATTATAATTGTAATTATAATAGTCATACTTCGTATGTGACTGCTCTGACTTACCCTGGAGTATTCCGGCAACTGCCCCGACGATAAACTGTGGGCACGTTCTGTATTGTAGTCCCAGACTGATATCGGTATGGTGATATTTTTGATTTCTTGCGTTTTCATCACCAGATGAAGAGCCTCCCGAGTTATATCCGCTGTAATTATTATTATTGTTGTCGTTTATATATCCGCCGTCACGGTTTTGAAAGACGCAGCTGAATGATAAGCCTATTGCAAGCCTGTCGGTTATTTCGCTTCCTGCAAACAAAGTTATCTGATGCGCATCATTGGTCATTTCGTCTTTTCCTGATTGACGGTCAATTACGGGGATATTGCTGTCAAGCGCAACTGTTTTACCAAATGCATCATAATAAATATTCGGATTATAAATCGAAAAGGGCATGGTGTAGTATTTGGTTTCCTTGTGGATCATCTGATAGGTGAGTCCGGCATTGAACCCGGGCAAAAAATTCTTCAGGGGATTTCCCAGTATTCCAAAGGAGACGACCGGTTCGGGTTCTGTGCGCGCGGTTGAAAGCAAGCGGGGATCATAGCTGGGGTAGGGAACAAAAGCGCATTTGGCAGTCATCATCGGATAGACAAAGCTTTGCACTACCCTGGGTTCTGTTTGATCACCACGAAAATCGAGATATAGGAGGAAGTTGGCGGTGTCCAGATCCGGCAGCATTGCAGGATTAATATGAAGGTTCAGGAAGGGATCGTTTATCATGCCGGGAGCAACATCTTTGAATTTGGCAATTCCGAAGGGATTCATAAATGAGCTTTGAAAAAATAAATCGGAATGTTCATAGTCTTTTTCCGCTACTGTCTGATTATTATATTGAGCAAAGATAGCGCCTGTCAACAGGCAGAAAAGCGTAATAAACCGGTTCATACCACTAACCTCTTCAATTATTGTTTGTGAGGGAAGAAGGGCAATATCCGTGCCACCTAGAGAAACCTGTTTTGTGGATTAAAACTGCATGCGGGCTTCAACAGGGGTTCAAATATTTGAATAGGCTTTCAAATTTTTGAATATTATGCCCCCACGCACTAAAAAAATATGATGTATTGAAAAATGAGCCCCGCAATTATTTTCCCATGCCTCATTCAATACATTTGTTTTTCAGGTTAAAAGTTGTATATTCTGACAAAATTATACAGATTTACCAACCTTCAGTCAATTCTCTTGTCTTTCCTTTCTATAGATAATTGGAAGTTGATTTAAGAAAGAACAGTAATGCAGAGTTTATTACATCACTTCCATATTCCTGTCATGGGACTTGGATTCACCATAGATTCTCCCATCAGAGTAGCTCCTCTGGGGATCTCATCGGTTATATCGCTCGGGGATGATTATCTCATCGAGAAGATCAGGAAGTACTATGCGAATAAATTTTCGCTTCCCTATACGGAAATCACCCGCAAGGAACCTGACGCAAGGGCAAAACGCATAACGGCTTATCTTAATCTTGTTCACGAGATTGTCCATATCCGTCTTGAAGAAATAAAGAAGCAACCGTTTTTGCAGCATACCGAGAAAAGCAAATATTTCCAATTGCTTCCGGATGACAGTCCGCTAAAAATTGCATATAACAAATTTCTTCAGATGAAAGATGATCTTGAGAAATCAAAATTTGCAGAGAAACTGACAGCCATGATACGTCCCGGCGAAATTGACGTCAACATCATGGTCAAGATTGATAATACGAACTATGATGAGAATGGTGAAAAACTGCCGGAAGAGTTTAACGATGCACGGGCCGCATTGCGCGGGTTTGCCAACAGCACCCTTGAATCGTCGGTTGTGCTTTCTGCCGGATTCAACCGGGGGCTGTGCAGCTATTTTTCAAACTTCAGCGATTTTTACCGCGGGAAATCCGGTGAACTGAAAAAGAAAATCACATTGAAAGTCAGCGATTTCCGCTCGGCACTTATTCAAGGCAAGGTGCTTGCTGCAAAAGGACTGGAAGTGAGTGAGTTCCGTATTGAATCCGGGTTGAACTGCGGTGGCCATGCATTTGCATCACAGGGCAGACTTCTGCCGTCCCTGCTTCAGGAATTCAAAGAAAAAAAAGAGGAACTGGCCAAACAATTTCAGCCGGTCATAGTGAATTTTTACAAGAGCATGGGGTGGGAATATCCCGATGCAGCTCTAGCCGAACAGCCACTTGTTACCGTACAAGGTGGCATTGCCACTCATGAAGAAGCCAAAAGGCTGACAGACGATTATGGTTGTGATTCAACAGGCTGGGGTACTCCGTTCCTCTTGGTCCCGGAAGCAACCTGTGTTGATAAGGATACATTCGCATTGCTCGAAAAGGCCAAAAAGGCCGACCAGTATCTGAGCGATGCATCTCCCATGGGTATTCCCTTTAACAATCTTAGAGGAACCAGTTCCGAGGAATGGACAAATTCCAGAATAGGGAGCGCAAAACCCGGATCGGCTTGCCCAAAAGGATTTATGAAGTCGACACTTGAGATTGATAATAAATTACTCTGCCGGGCTGCCACTGAGTTTCAAACAAAAAAAATAAAAGAGATTTTGGATTCGGGTAATACTGCCGAACAAAAGGATGCAGAACTTGAAATGCTCGGCAAAAAAACCTGCTTGTGTGATCATCTTTCCAATGGAGCTCTTGCAGCGTTGGAAATTAATAAAGCAAAAAATTTACCAAAAGCGGTATGCCCCGGTCCGAATATAGCATGGTTCAACAGAGAATATAGTTTACAGGAAATGGTTGATCACATTTATGGTCGTATCCCATCGTTGGTCCCTGCTGAACGCCCTCATATGTTTTCCACGGAAGTTGAACTCTATGTGAACTATTTTGGGAAATTGCTTACCACGATGAAAATGGATGCTGCAAACATTTCCTATCTTAAAGTATTCAAGGAAAATATTGAAGAGGGAATGAACTACATACTGAAGATGAATGAAGCCAACCCTTACAACAAAGAAGATCAGGATGCTATTCCGACATTTATTGAATCGGAACGTGAAAGGCTTGTTGCGATGTGCTTTTTGAGAATTGGTCTTATGGCCAGTTAATAGTTTTCGGATTTTACCTGATTGTTAAGCCTGCTAATTATTTTGCAGGCTTTTTTTTGCCCTTATTGCTTATTAGGTGTTAATTCTGCTCAGATGGAGCTCCTTTTGTTCCTTCTGAACATCTATACAATGCGATTTTCTGCTGTGATGGGAGAAGGTGGATAAAAAAACAGGGACATGGCTCCGCTAATCAGCCAGGTCCCTGTATAGGAATATAACAGGTCAGGAAGCGTTTTCCTCAACCGGTTGTTCAGTCAACACTTTGTGCACCGAGGCTGCACATTTTCTGCCTTCCGCAATTGCCCATACAATAAGCGATTGACCGCGTCTCATGTCACCGCAGGCAAACACTTTTTCAAGTGTTGTGGCATGTGCATTTTCTCCATCGCCGAATTCTGCTTTTACATTTCCACGTCTGTCCAGTTCCATGCCCAGCCGCTCGAACTGTTCCAAAAGACCGTCTCGTACCGGGTGCAGAAATCCCGCGGCAATAAGAACCAGATCCGCCGGCAGCTCGAATTCAGACCCCGGAACATCAACCAGTTTTTTGTGCTCGAAAATCACTTCGGTGCATGAGAGCATGGTTACAGTATTTTCTTCGTTGCCAAGGAATGCCTTGGTGTCCACCGCGAATTTTCTTACGGCACCTTCCTCGTGGCTTGAGGAGGTACGCAATATTGCAGGCCAGTAGGGCCATGGTGTGTGCGCAGGCCTTTCAGAGGGGGGCATAGGCAGCAGCTCTATCTGTGTTACTGATTTGGCACCCTGACGATTTGCCGTTCCAACACAATCTGAACCCGTATCGCCACCCCCTATGACGACCACATTCTTTCCTGTTGCAAGAATTTGATTTTCAACAGTTTCACCTGCGTTCACCTTATTTTGTTGTGACAGGTATTCCATTGCAAAATAGACACCTTTAAGATCACGCCCGGGAATGTCTATATCGCGTGGCTTTTCTGAACCGCCGGCAAGGATAATTGCGTCATAGGCTGCAAGGAGTTCTCTGGCAGAAATATCTTTCCCTATGTGAATACCGGTTTTAAAATTGACTCCTTCGATTGCCATTTGGCGTATCCGTCTGTCAATGATCTCTTTTTCCATTTTGAAATCGGGAATGCCATAGCGAAGGAGACCACCGATGCGGTCATTCTTTTCGAATACAGTAACCGAATGGCCTGCACGGCAAAGCTGCTGTGCTGCTGCAAGTCCTGAAGGACCTGACCCGACAATGGCAACAGTCTTGCCACTGAGCACGTGAGGCATACGGGGTGCGATCCAGCCTTCAGTATAACCGCGTTCGATTATGGTTTTTTCAATTGCCTTGATCGAAACAGGTTGGGCATTAATTCCCAGTGTGCATGCAGATTCGCACGGAGCAGGGCATAACCTGCCGGTGAATTCAGGAAAGTTGTTTGTAGTGTGGAGATTGTCCAGTGCTTCTTTCCAGTGATTCTTGTAAACAAGATCATTCCATTCAGGAATAAAATTTTGCACCGGACAACCGGTATCGCCATGACAAAAGGGGATACCGCAATCCATGCATCGCGCACCCTGAGTTTTTGCTTCTTCTCTGCTGAACGGGATTTCAAATTCCTTATAATTTTGCAGTCGCTCAGCTACCGGTTCCTTTTTAAGGGTGACCCGCTGAAATTCCATAAATCCGGTTGGTTTACCCATTGACCACCTCCTCTAATGCTGATTCCTTAATTGCTGTTTCCTGAGCTATTGCTGCTTCTTTTGCTATTTTTATCAGGGCCTTTTTATATTCTCCGGAGATAACTTTCCAGAAATTATCCTTTTCGGCGGCCCAGTTTTGTAAAATGAAATCAGCTCTTTTCGATCCGGTATAACGGAAATGGTTCTGCACGAGTTGATACACTTCAGCGACGTCCTCATCAAGAATTAAATACTCAACGTCCACCATTCCGCGGTTGATCTTTGAGTTTGCTTCTTTATTGGGATCCCATACATAGGCCACCCCGCCGGACATACCCGCGGCAAAATTACGGCCTGTTTTTCCGAGCACCACAACTCTTCCGCCGGTCATATATTCACAGCCGTGGTCACCCACGCCTTCCACAACGGCCAGTGCGCCAGAATTACGAACCGCAAATCTTTCGCCTGCAATGCCATTGAAATATGCTTCTCCGCTGGTTGCACCGTAGAGGCAGGTGTTGCCTGCAATGATGTTTTCTGCTGCATCAAACGTCACTTGCGGCGGAACCTTAATTATAAGTCTGCCGCCCGAGAGTCCTTTCCCGGTATAATCGTTGGACTCACCGGTTAGCTTCATTTCTATTCCCCGTGCCAGGAAAGTTGCAAAGCTTTGTCCGGCAGTTCCGTGCAGATTGATGCTGATGGTTCCTTCCGGCAATCCACGATCTCCATATCTGCGTGCAACTTCTCCGGAAAGAATTGTTCCAACAGAGCGGTTGGTGTTTTTGATTTCAGAAGATATGGTTACAGGAGTACCGTTTTCAAGTGCCGCGGCGGCAAGTTTCACAAATTCGTGGTCAATTTGTTTCTCAAGCAGATCGCTCTGCGGTTTTGTTCTGAATAAATTAGTGTTGTAAAGCGGTGTCGGCTTAAAGAGCGGAGCGCTTAAATCCAATCCGCGTGCTTTCCAGTGATCGTGAACTCTCATCGGGATCAGCCGGGATGTTTTACCAATCATTTCTTCCATGGTGCGGAATCCCATCCATGACATGATCTCGCGAACTTCCTCCGCGATGAAGAACATGAAATTGATCACGTACTCGGGTTTGCCGGTAAATCTTTTCCGCAGTTCCGGATCCTGTGTGGCAACGCCGACCGGGCAGGTGTTCAGATGGCATTTGCGCATCATGATGCAACCCTGCGTTACCAGAGGTGCGGTAGCAAAGCCAAATTCCTCTGCCCCGAGCATCGCAGCAATAACCACATCGCGACCGGTTTTTAACTGGCCGTCAACAGCAAGGTATACTCTGTCGCGCAGTCCGTTAAGCACAAGTGTCTGGTGTGCTTCGCTAAGGCCCAGTTCCCAGGGCGAACCGGCATACTGTATAGAGGAGATAGGGCTTGCACCCGTTCCTCCGTCATGACCGCTTATGAGAATATGATCGGCATGTGCTTTCGCAACTCCGGCAGCAATGGTTCCAACCCCAACCTCAGAAACCAGTTTTACGCTTACACGTGCTTTTGGGTTGATGTTTTTCAAATCGAATATCAATTGCTTGAGATCTTCAATCGAGTAAATATCATGATGAGGAGGGGGGCTGATCAAGGTTACACCAGCCGTGCTGTGCCTCACTGAAGCAATGATGCGGTCGACTTTGTAACCGGGAAGTTGTCCGCCTTCTCCGGGTTTTGCACCCTGGGCCATTTTAATTTGTAGCTCGTCTGCGTTCACAAGATATTCCGCTGTTACACCGAAGCGTGCAGAAGCCACCTGTTTTATTGCCGAGCGCAGGCTGTCGCCGTTTGGCAGTGTGACAAAACGTTCCGCTTCCTCACCGCCTTCACCGGTGTTCGATTTTCCGCCGATGCGATTCATTGCAATGGCAATATTTGTATGGGCTTCGCGGGAGATAGACCCAAAGCTCATTGCGCCGGTTGCGAAACGTTTGACTATTTCAGCGGCCGGTTCAATCTCTTCCATTGGAATCTGACTGCGGTTAGTATCAAGATCAAACAAACTGCGCAGGGTTACCCGGTGCTTTTCCTGTTTATTAATGAGGTCGGAATATTCCTTGAATGTTTTATAGTTTCCGTTTTTGGTACTTAGCTGCAGTTTGGAAATGGTTAAGGGATTCCAAAGATGCTTTTCGCCATCCCGGCGGTATTGATATAATCCGCCGCTATCCAGAAGGCTCTGATCTATCTGAGGATCGAGCGCTGCAAGATGCCGCTGGTTGGTTTCCTTCTCCAGCATTTCAAGGCTCATGCCGTCAATTTTGGTGGGAGTACCGGAAAAGTATTTGTCCACAACTTCAGTATCCAATCCAACCGCTTCGAATATCTGTGCACCGCAATAGGATTGCAGTGTGCTGATCCCCATTTTGCTGAAAATTTTGTAAAGCCCTTTGCTTACCGCTTTAACATAATTCTTCTTTACGATGTTGTAATTCAGACCCTCTGGCAAAAATTTGTTTTCCATGAGATAGGCAAGTGTTTCATAGGCCACGTATGGGTTGATCGCGTTAGCGCCATAACCGCAGAGCAGAGCAAAATGGTGCACTTCTCTGGGTTCGCCGCTTTCCACTACAAGTCCGGTTTTTGTTCGGAGCCCGGCTCTAAGCAGCGCGTGATGCACTCCCGCCGTGGCAAGAAGTGAGGGAATGGCAGCGTGATTTCTGTCGGTGCCTTTATCCGAAAGGATGATCAGTGAAATTCCCGATTTAACCGCATCTACTGATTCTTCGCATATCTGGTCGAGCCGTTCGCGCATCGCGTGACGAATATTCGGATCAAAGAGCAGGGGAATGGTGACCGATTTAAAATGACCTTTGGCAATGTGCCTGATCTTTTCCATTTGAGAATTGGAAAGCAACGGGTGTTCCAATTCTAACCGGTGAGCATGCTGTGCCGTTTCAGCCAGCAGGTTTTGTTCCGGCCCGACGTAGGTTGTCAGCTCCATCACCAATTCCTCGCGGATCGGATCTATTGGCGGGTTTGTCACCTGGGCAAACAGTTGTTTGAAATACCTGAACAGAAGCTGTGGCTTTTCCGACAGAACGGCAAGCGAAGCGTCTGTTCCCATTGAACCAATAGCTTCTTCACCATTGACTGCCATGGGAAGCATCACCTGATACAGGTCTTCTTTGGTGTACCCAAATATCCGCTGACGGATCAACAGTGTTTCAAAATTTGCATTGTAGATATAGTCTGGCGTTGGTAAATAATGCAGCTTGATCATGTTCTCGTTGATCCACTTGCGATAGGGATGTCTGGTAACGATATCACCTTTTATTTCATCGTCACCGATGATGCGTCCCTGTTGCAGGTCAAGAATAAACATACGGCCGGGCTGCAGTTTTCCGGTGCTTGCAATATTTGCGGGATCGATGTGATACGTCCCAGCTTCGGATGCCAGGATCACCAAATCATCTTTCGTTATTATATACCGTGAAGGGCGGAGGCCGTTCCGGTCAAGTGTAGCGCCGATAATATTCCCATCGGTGAATACCACTGCCGCCGGTCCGTCCCATGGTTCCATCATGGTTGCATGATACTCGTAAAACGCCCTGCGGTCCGGATCCATGAGATCGTTCTTCGACCAGGCTTCGGGGATCATCATCATCATTGCATGCGGAAGGCTTCTGCCACCCATTACGAGCAGCTCGAGCACTGAATCGAAAGTCGCGGAATCACTCTGGCCTTCCATAACAATGGGTAGCATGCGCTTGAGATCTTTACCATAGTGAGGAGATTCCATAACATGCTGCCTGGCTGCCATCCAATTTTTATTCCCTCGCAGTGTATTGATCTCTCCGTTATGAGCAATCATTCTGAAGGGGTGAGCCAGATCCCAGGTTGGGAACGTGTTGGTAGAAAACCTTTGGTGGAGCATTACCATTGCGGACTTCATATCCGGATCATTAAGATCCTTATAATAGCGTTCTATCTGGTAACCAAGCAGCATACCCTTATAGATGAGCACGCGGCTGGAGAAGGAGGGAACATAATACTTGCTCCTGTCCAGTTTTTGTTCCGCGCGGATACGCTGATCGATAATGCGGCGGATGAGATAGAGCTTGCGTTCAAATTCGTCCTGTGTCTTGAGCTTTTTATTTGCGCCAATAAAGCATTGTCGTATAAATGGTTGAGTTGCCTGAGCGCCTTTCCCGGGGACAGTCGGATCCACAGGCACATTTCTCCATCCCAAAAACTTCTGGTCTTCATCGATAACAATTTTTTCGATGATGTTCTCGACGGCTTTTCGGATAGTAGCATCCTGAGGCAGGAAGATGACGCAAACTCCATAGCGCCCCAGCGGCGGCAGGGATATCTTTTCTTTATGGGCTACTTTCCTCATGAATTCATCAGGCATTTGAATGAGGATCCCGGTTCCATCTCCCGTCTCAGGATCGGCGCCCACGGCACCGCGGTGCTCCATATTCTTTAATACTTCCAACCCGATATCAATAATTGCCCGGGATTTGCGACCTTTTACATCGGCAACAAACCCCATGCCGCATGCGTCATGTTCGTATGCCGGGTCATACATGCCCTGTTTCCCCGTGTGAAAATGCTCATTCTGCTGCTGGTCACAGTCAGATTCGTTGTTTAGTTTCGACATGGGAATGCATCTCCTTTACTGGCACCGGTTTCTAAACTATATGAGTGTATAAAACTAATAATATATTCTTGTGTAGCCATCATTTCCTAAATAAATAAGGTAATTATCCTGAATGTTATAGATTTTAAGGGAATTTATGATTTTATTGAAATAATATCAAGTGAATTGCGAATATTTTGTGCAAAAAACGTAAATATTTCAGGGAATTATACAAAATAAAGGGCAAATAGGGAATTATTTGATCAATTCTCTGTATTTTTATGCAAATGAGTCAAATCAACCTCTTTCCCCGTGTTTCCTAACAGGTTTAGTGGATGGGCAGCGTTCGAATGCGTCAGGAAACCGGAAAAAGGTTATCTGATGGTGTTGAGCACCGTAGAGTATGCGGACATCGGTTTATGTTGCTCAGGGCTTTTTACAATCAAAACAAACAAGCGGAATCGACAGCTCCAGACAACCATGTGCTTTGGCAACGTCGTTTAGTCTGTTCTCGAGAAGAGCAAAAAACTCAGTAATGTTCTGTTCCGGTACTATGGTAACCCAGCTTTCCAGAAATGCCAATTTTGTGAAATAGTGATTCAAATAGGCAGTGCCGTTAAGGAATTTCATGGTATAATTTTGTTTCCGGACAGCATTCAGGGTATAGCCACTTTTCTTTATGAGATCGGTGTTTTCAGCAAATGATTTCCTTTTGTGCTTAATGTGCTCCAGCATCTTTCCTAGATATGCTTGTAACCCAAGATCCAACAACGACTGTTTATAGACGGCATAAAATTCTTTCATTGAAGCGGGAAGGTTAACGGTGAAGACCATTTGTGATCCGGTTTTTGCTGTTCTGAAACATTCCTTCATTACCTGAAGCTGGTCAGCAACATTGTTCAATCCCATGTTGGAAACAATAAGATCGAAATGCCCGTCAGGGAAGGGGAGCCTTTCTGCATATCCATTCAGCAATGAAATATTTTCGATACCCATCAGGTCAATTTTTTCTTTAGCTCTTTGGGTTGCCGATTCCCATGGGTCAATTCCGAAAACGGAGGCAGACGGGCCGAACCGCTGTGCGATCTCAATCAGCGGAAAACCGGTACCGAATCCGATGTCCAGAATGCGTGCATCTTCTTTGAAGGTGATTGCATCCAGAAGAAGTGCACCCGGATATGACGACCAAAGAGACAGCTCATCACAAGATGATGCTGTTCCCGGTGAAGATAAATCAATTTTAGATGTCAGGTATGCTTGCATGTAGATCCTGTTTCTTTACATAAAATAGAGTTATTGAATCTGTTTTTATGAGCTATTTAATTATAGGTATCCCGATACACCCTGAAGGCTCAGTGATCTTCAATAAGTCAGCGACAGTGGCTGCTATATCGACAACATAAACGGGATCGGCAATTTGCGCTCTTTTAATTCCCCATCCATAAAACAGGAGTGGAACGTGAGTGTCATAGGTAAATGCTGAACTGTGATTCGCTTTTTCCTTACCGTTGTCAAAATCGTAGAATGGAGAGAGCTCAACCAGAATATCGCCTGAACGACTTTGGTTGAAGCCATTCAAGAGTGGGTTCTCGGGAATGCGTGATGCCCATTTCCCTGCCAACTCATCGCGCGTGGAGACTGTGAACACGGCAGGGTATTTTACTCTGACGAATTCGGCAATATTTTGTCTCACTTCCTTCTGATTCAGTTTATTGGCAGCCATAAGTGAGTCATTGAGAAAGAATTGCCGGTTACTGTATTCTTCAATCAGATTGTCGGTATTATAAGTTGTTTTTGCAAATTCTTTAACGGCTTTGGTTAAGCTTTTGTTGGAAAAGCCCTGTTTCAGTTTCACATTTCCCCATCCAGGTGTTTCGTCCACACCATGATCGGCGGTGAGGAACATAACGTAATTTCCCTTACCCACCGATTTATCCAGAAACTCCAACAAATCTGCAATTTGACTATCCAATTTGATAAACATGTCATGTATTTCAACAGAATTTGGTCCATAGGCATGACCAACATAATCGGTTGATGAAAAACTTATAGTAAGAAAATCCGGAACCTCATGCTGGCCCAGCATTTCGTTTTGCACAGATGCTTTTGCGAAGTCGACCAGTATTTGATTGCCGGAGGGAGTGTTTTTCACTATTTCCAGCTTGTTCTTTTCTTTTACATTTTTCAGTGAGTGTGGGAATGTTGTTCCGTTTTCCGAAAAAACATCAGCTTCATAAGGATTCTCGTCAGGGAAACTGTTTCTGTAATTTTCCATCGGCTTTGAAAGCGTCCATACACTGTCAGCATATTTTGCAGCCAGTTTCTGTGCATTGAAATCGTTGACCCACTTGGGAAGTTCTTTCATGTAATAGGTGGACGACATGAAATTTCCATTTTCCGATGTGTACCAATAGGCCGCATCGGCCATTCTGCCACCGGGAAGTATAGCGCCACGATCCTTAATGCTGATTGAAATTACTTTTGAACGCCCGTTATTCGAAATTTTAAGCTGATCGGTAATTGTTGATGTGAGCATATTGAGCGGAGACATCTGATCCGGTCCGCCAAGGCCGTTATATCGCTTATCCTCAGTGCAACCGATGTTCCTTTTAAGTTCATGGCTGTACCAGTCATTGCCGATTATACCATGATAAAAAGGAGTAGTTCCGGTAAATACAGAGGCGTGTCCGGGGGCGGTTTTGGTGGGGATATAATTATAATGGGCGAACGTGAAATTTGTTCCTTCGTTCATTAAACGATTGAAGCCGCCCTCTGCGAAATTATTCCTGAACCGGAAAAGAAAATCATACCGCATCTGATCGACGACAATACCTACTACCAGTTTCGGTTGCGCATACTGTATTGCTGAGAAAATTAAAAGGAAACAGAGTATTTTTCGTGGAGACATCCAAACATCCTGACAAATTGAATAACGTTTTTTCAAAGATAATGAAATGTCTGTTATCAAATGGTTATAGTAAGCCGGAAACTTTGGGCAATATGCGGTGTCCAAAAATAAGGAGGTCGGGCGCAGCTGGAACGATTCCGCCCCTTCAGGGCTCCGGACTGACTTCATTAAAATGTTGCTACAATAATTCCGCCCCTTCGGGGCTGGTTTCGAGCCGGAAGTTAATATGTTCAAGATGAATTTTTATTAGCAGGGCTATTGCCGTGAAAACCCGAGGGGTTGACATTATTGTAGCAAAGAAATGAATAGGTGCGTTTGAGTGCTGTGGGGACGATTTTTTTGGGATTTGGTAATTCGGTTTTATCTGATCTGTCGCACCTGCGGAACTCGGGTTCAACAAATGGCCTGAACCGGCGATTTTTTTCTGCCCTGTAAAACGAAGACCTTATTTTCGATAATATATCGCGGTGGAATGTGCAGTTATAGTTTCAGACACTCGGCGGGAGATGTTGAGTTTTATCTGACATATTCTATGCAGACATCTATTTGATCAGATTATTGCTACAGTTTAATGAAAAAGAAGACGAAGTCACGGTATTTGGACCCAAAAGTCCTTCGGCAAAAAGCAGAAGAGGTTTCTGCCGCTTTTGCGAAGGATTCCAAAAACAATTATACCAACTACAGTCATGCATCTCTGGTTTCTGAATTGCAAATAATGAAGGCGGAAGTGGATCTGCTTTCAACAGAATTGCGCGCATTTGCTGATCTGTCGGAAAAACACACCGAATATATTTCTGAACCCGGTAACCCTCCATCTGCACTGACGGGCGAAAAACCCGGCGATGATGAGGTGCGATACCATACCGTTCTTGAGAACTCTACTATTGGAGTCTACCGAAGCACGCCGGAAGGCAGAATACTTTTTGTAAATCCGGCACTGGTTCGCATGCTGGGATTTGATAGCGAGGATGATCTTAAAACACGTAATCTTGGAGTTGCAGATATTGAGCGTGTGTACCCAAGAACTAAATTCTGTCAGGAAATTGAGAAAAATGGCAGCATTGTCGGACTTGAAACCACATGGCCAAAGAAGGACGGGACGATAATTAACGTTCGGGAGAGTGCCATCTGTATTAATGACTGCAATGGAAAGGTGTTGTATTATGATGGGACTGTGGAAGACATCACCAGTCATAAACAGATTGAAGAAGCACTCAGAGCCAGTGAACAAAGTTTCAAGATTCTTGCGGAAGTGGCCCCGGTTGGCATATTCCGGACAGATGCAGAAGGCAGTACCCGATATGTAAATCCCAAATGGTGTGAAATATCGCAACTGCTGTTCGAGGAGGCCATGGGTGATGGCTGGGTAAAAGCGATTCATCCGGATGATATGGAAAAGATATCGGTAAAATGGCAGCAGGATGCAAATCAACAGGTGGTTTCTACCGCCGAATACCGGTTTCTTCACAAAGACGGGACCATTGCCTGGGTTATAGGGCAGGCCGTTCCGCAAGAGGATAAAAATGGGAATATTGTCGGTTATATAGGCACGATAACTGATATTTCAGAACATATAAAAGCTGAAGAACAGCTTAGAATTAAAGATTTTGCTCTTGACTCGGCAATCAGTGCAATTGGATTGGCAGACTTGACGGGGGCGCTCATTTTTGCCAACAGAGCCTACCTTCAGTTGTGGGGGTATTCCCGTGAAGAAATTATGGGGAAACCGATTTCGGAATTTGCCGATTATCGTCAGCAGGTATCTGAGGTAATGGAAGCTCTGCAGGCGGGAAAACCTTTTATTGGCGAAGCTGCTGCCACAAAAAAAGATGGAACCAAGCTCTATCTGCAAATGACTGCGAACACGGTCTTTTCACCGGATGGCCGCCCCATATGTATGATGGCATCCTTTCTTGATATCACTGAGAGTAAGCATGCAAAAGAATTACTCCTTGAGAGTGAACGTAACTATCGCGAAATATTTAATGCCACAAACGAGGCTATTTTTGTTCATGAAGCTGTGACCGGTAAGATCATTGATGTTAATGATCCGATGCTCTCTTTATATGGCTATGCTTCGAAAGATGAAGTGCTTTGCAGTGATATCACGGCTCTCAGTTCAGAGGTGCCGCCTTTCATCTTTGCAGAAGCCAAGGAGAAGATTGCCAGAGCACTATCCTCCAGCCAGCAAACTTTTGAGTGGCATTCACGTAAGAAAAATGGTGATCTTTTCTGGTCTGAAATCTCATTACGAAGCACAATGCTGGGTGGAGTGCCAAGGGTTTTAGCTGTTGTTCGTGATGTGACAAAACGGAAAAAGGATGAGGAAGCACTTCAGCTAAGCGAAGAACGTCTGCGCTTCGCACTCGAGGGTGCTAATGATGGTATCTGGGACGTGAATGTCCCAAGCAGAACGGGCTATATGAGTCCGCGCGGGTGCGAAATTTTGGGTTATACACCGCAAGAGTTTGAAAAACTTTATACGTACTGGAGTGATTTGGTACATCCCGAGGATTTACCAAAAACCTATGAAAAACTCGCAGCCCATTATGAAGGAAAGAATTCCGTTTTTGAAGTTGAACAACGTTTAAAAATGAAATCCGGGGAGTGGAAATGGATTCTCAGCCGTGGAAAAGTGGTCAGGTATGATGAGCAGGGCCAACCACTGCGTATAACCGGCACACACACGGATATAAGTGCCAAACGGCTAATAGAAGAAACAAAAAATCTCTTGGCACATGCTGTGAAAAGCATCAGTGAATTTGTTACCATAACTGACAAAAACAATGTTATTTTGTTCGTTAATGAAGCATTCAAAAAGGCTTATGGATACACCGAAGAGGAACTGATAGGAAAATCCATAGAAATTGTGGTATCGCGCAATAATCCGCCGGATTTACTTAACAAGATACTTACTGATACCATCAATGGCGGGTGGAGCGGTGAATTGATGGATACGCGAAAAGACGGAACTGAATTTCCTGTCAGCGTTTCATCTTCAGTGGTGAAGGATGAAGCGGGAAACCCGATAGCGCTAATAGGTGTTTCAACTGACATAACTGAAGCAATCAGGTCACGTGAAGAACTGTTGATTGCAAAGGAAAAAGCAGAAGAAGCCAGTCATTTGAAATCGAGTTTTTTGGCCAATATGAGCCATGAACTGCGCACGCCAATGATTGGAATTCTTGGCTATTCGGAATTGCTTGAAGAGCAGGCAAGGGACAGCAAACTGCAGAATTACGCGAAAACCATCAGGCTAAGTGGAAAGCGGCTTATGGATACATTGAATCTGATCCTTGACGTGTCACGCATCGAAGCGGGGAAGATGGAATTAAACATTACAATGGTGGATGTTATTGGCATCATTGCCGAAGTATGTACACTGTTTGAGACCGTTGCCAAAAAGAATTCGCTCTTCGTGAAGATGGAAACAGCTTTTAAAGCGTTCGAGCTCTATCTGGATGAAACCATGTTCAGGCAGATAATCAATAATTTGATTAACAATGGTCTTAAGTACTGCAATCACGGCGGGGTTCTGGTCAAAGTTTACCGGGAACGGAAGGGTTTTTCCGAGTATGCAGTTATTCAGGTTATTGATACCGGCATTGGGATTGCAAAGGAAAACCACGGAATAATTTTTGATGAATTTCGACAGGTGAGCGAAGGGAAAGGACGAAGTTTTGAAGGAACCGGTCTCGGTTTATCTATCACCAAAAAGTTTGTTGAAAAGCTAAAAGGTGAAATAGCTGTTGAGAGCACGCTGGGGCAGGGTTCAACTTTTACTGTTCGTTTCCCAATTGCAGTTAATCAGCAGAATGAAAGAGTGATACCGCAGGTTAAACCGGTAACGGTGAAGGCTTTACATAAACATGGGCTGCCCATGGTTCTTTATGTGGAAAATGATCCTATTGCAACTGATTTGGCTTCATTAATGCTAAAAGAAATTTGCAGAATCGATACGGCAAAAAGTTCACAGGAAGCACTTGAGTTGGTACAAAGAAAACAATATGCTGCCATCATGATGGATATCAATCTTGGGAAACACTCTCCGGATGGGATTGAAACTACGCGCGCGATACGGAAAATGCCGGATTATATGGATACGCCCATTGTGGCTGTTACTGCATTTGCCATGGTTGGTGATAAAGAAGAGTTTATCGCTGCCGGATGTACGGACTATATTTCCAAGCCCTATACCACATCGCAGATCACCAGGATTATGACTAAAACACTGGCAAGTAAAACGTTATAGTATTTATTTGCCGATATAGTAGCGGTGCTGTTCTGTGACGGAATGTAAAGGACGCAGGAACAAAATCTCAGTATTGTGGGACGCTGGCGTCCACTTCAATTGACCAGGATATAATGCCGCCGGAAAGATTCATAAGAACACCCTTAAAGCCTGCCTGTTTTAGCAATGCAATTGCTTTGGCGCTTCTGATTCCGCGCTTACAAATTACCACTGTTCTGCGGTTAGGATCTATCTCGGCTATTCGTGAGACAATTTCCCCAAAGGGGATAAGCTTTGCATCGGGAATGCGTGCTATTTCAAACTCAAATTGCTCTCTTACGTCAAGGAGTTGCAGATCATTACCCGCGTCTAACAGCCGTTTGAGTTCGGTTGCTGAAATCTCGCTCTTGGTTGCTGTTTCGGCTTTAGTAATGCCACAAAAAGCTTCGTAGTCAATCAACTCCCGGATTGACGGATGTTCACCGCAAATGGGACACTTTGGATCCCTGTTTATTTTTATTTCCCTGAATTTCATTTGCCATGCATCAAAAAGGAGCAATCGGTTTACGAGCGTTTCTCCCTTACCTAAAATCAGTTTAATGGCTTCATTTGCCTGAATACTTCCTATTATGCCCGGCAATACACCCAGAACGCCGCCTTCTGCACATGATGGTACTGTTCCGGGCATTGGAGGAGTGGGGTAGAGGCAACGGTAACAGGTGCTGTCTTTTGTTCCAAATACGCTTGCCTGCCCTTCAAACCGGAAGACCGAACCATAAACATTCGGCTTATCAAGAAGGACGCATGCATCATTTACCAGATATCGGGTGGGGAAGTTATCGGTTGCATCGATCACCAGGTCATAGGCACTTATTATTTGAAGGGCATTTTCGCTTGAAAGCCTCACATCATATAGTTCAATGTCTACATTTGGATTGATGTCATTCAGGCGTGCTTTGGCAGAGGAGGTTTTACTAATACCAATTGATGAGGTTCCGTGAATTATTTGTCTTTGCAGGTTGGACGCATCAACTTCGTCGAAATCGACGAGGCCCAAATGCCCCACACCTGCTGCTGCAAGATACATTGCTGCAGGAGCACCCAACCCTCCGGTGCCGACAATGAGCGCACGGGCACTTTTAAGCTTTCTCTGTCCCTCCGGTCCAACTTCCGGCAGGATCAAATGCCGGTTGTAACGGGAATACTCTTCAGCAGTCAATTCAACCAATGCCGGAACAGTTTCATCCGGTGCATGCGTTGGTAAAGCGTCCGATTTGGAATCGCTTCCCGTTATTACTGGTTTTATGGTATCATTCATCCGGGTAATTTCAGCATAGGAAATGCATGGAATCCTTAGCCTTCCATTCTGATTGGCAGAATGATGTTGGTTACACCACTCCAATGCAGGTTACGCTGAATGGCGTACGCTGCTTCGTTGTGAAGTAACCTGTGATAAACTTTTTCAATTCTGAATGCAAGTTTACCGGTGAAGACTGTTGACCGGGGAAATTCATGTGCTACTTTTTTACACAACTCGGTGCCGGTAACTACGACATCAGTACCCGTTTCCAAACGGTATTCAGCCGGGAAACCAAACTTCCTGGCAAGTTCAACATATTTTTTCAACGAGTCTTCGACAGCCTTTTTATGGGTGTCAATATGTTCTTCACCTTTGAACAGCCCCTGGTCAACCACAACGACGGAAACGAAAATGAAGTTTTTATAGAAATCCGGGAACTGCCGGATAATGGTGAAAAAGGTGTGAACGCCAAATCCGTTGAAATTGCTTACAAGCTGAATAGCAGACATCTTTTTCTTGTCAACAGGATCAGTATTTGGTTCGCCGGTAGCCGGGATGCCATCAAGCAGAACATCAAACTTTTTCTTTTCTTCACCAATTTTATCGTAATGGCTTCTGATCAAATAGCAAATGGCAATCAGAGCGCCGGTGATTACGAGAGTGAGCCAGCCACCTTCCAAAAATTTTTCGAGTACAGTAATAATGAGAATGGTAAGGCATAATAAAAGCCCGGCTAATTGAATGATAAGATCTTTTATCCAGTGTTTTTCGGTTTTCCGGTGTTTGATAAAAAACCTGACCATTCCAAACGTGGAGAGTGAGAAGGTAAGAAACACATTAATAGAATACATGACAACCAATGCCTGAATTGAACCATGCGTATACCACAGAAGCGCTAGTCCCGAAATTCCTACCATAAGCACACCATTTCGCATGGTCAGACGTTCGGAAAACGCTGAGAACCGTCGGGGCAGCCATGAATCCACAGCCATGTTTGCCATTACGCGGGGAGCATCGATAAAACCGGCTTGGGCACCCACCAGAAGCAATGCACCTTCCGAAAATATGGTTACAACAGCAAGTGCCTTTCCAAAACTCCAACTTCCAAAAAGCGAATCTGCAAGAACCGCGTTTAAGGTTCTTCCCTCCGAAGCTCTGACGTTAAATAATAAGTAACAGAGGAACAAGCCGCCAGCAGTAATCGCCAGGGAACTTGCCATATAGACCATGGTACGTTTTCCGGTTTTCACTTTTGGATCACGCATGATCTGGAGGCCGTTTGAAACTGCCTCAATTCCTGTATAGGTTCCACCTCCGAGTGAGTAGGCTCTCAATACCAAAAGCATAATGCCGACAAATCCCATTGTTCCCAGATCTTTGGTCAGGTTTGCCTGCGCACTTACTGCGATGGGAACAACATCTCCAATATGGCTGAAAATGCCATATCCCAAAAGCAGGACGTGAGTAAGAATGAAAACAATAAAAATAGGGGCAAGACCGGTTATGGATTCTCTGATGCCACGAATATTGAGTACGATCAGAAGTATGATCAAAAGTGAAGCAAATGGAACCCGGTAATGCTGCATGTGCAGAGGAAGATAGCTGAAAACGGCGCTTGAACAGGCAGCAATAGAAACCGTGATCGTCAGAATATAATCCACAATCAGGGCAGAACCGGAGATAACACCTGCCCGCTCTCCCAGCATGTGAGTCGCAACAATATAGCCACCGCCTCCGTTGGGGAAGTGTTCAATTATTTTTGAATAGGCATACGAAATAATAAAAACGGTGAAAGCAGTTGCAAACGCCAGGAACAGTGCCAAATAAGTGTGGGTGCCAAGTGCTCTAAAAGCCTCTTCCGGGCCGTAGGATGAAGATGACAAACCGTCTGCCCCCAAACCGATCCATGCAAGAACGGGGATGAGCGCCATTTTGTGAAATATCGTTGGGTCATTTAGATTTCTTGGTGCACCAAAAATTACTTCGGTAATTTTGGATGAACCGGGTGACGTATCATGACTGTTAGCCATTAATCAAATTTCCTGGTTATTGCGTAATTATTCAAAGAAACGCTGGAATTATAAAAGATATTTTTATAAAAACAAAAATAATAATTACTTCGCCTAATATTATTAAGCATTGTGCAATATTTTTTTAATATTATTAGGATCGCATTGATTCCGGATTAGCCGGGGCGGGACCCAGGTTTTCAAATCACAAAAAGAAATAACCGGCAATTCCAGGAAACTCTGGCATTCTGATTGAATATAACCGCCTGTTGCGTTATCTTACTTGTCTTGATAAATATTTATAGTTCTTACTGAATGAATACCAATTCCGCATACCAGAAACAGATTGTTGAATTTGCCAGCAAAGATTTTACCACACTCGATAAAAACCTGTCGGCGGGTGAGGCCCTGGATACCATTCGGGAACAAAAGTTGAGCGAGCGAATTATTTATTTTTATGTGCTGGATGAAGAGAAACGGCTTGTTGGAGTTCTGCCTACCAGACGGCTTCTGATGAGCAGGCTTGATCAGAAAATTGACTCTATTATGGTAAAAAATGTTGCTGCATTGCAGCATACGTCTTCGGTATATGATGCTTTAGAGTTTTTTGCCACGTACAGGTTTCTGGCGTTTCCGGTGATTGATGATGAGCGAAGGATTCTTGGCGTGGTTGACGTCAACTTTTTTACGGATAAATTGCTGAATGCGGATGAACCCGAAGAGGTGAGTGATGTTTTCGAGGAGATAGGTTTTAAAATATCGGAAGTTAAAAATGCCTCCTCGCTTAAAGCCTGGCGTTACAGGTTTCCCTGGTTCCTGGCAACCATAGCGAGCGGTTCGCTTTGCGCGGTTCTTGCAGGTGTATTTGGTAGTACGATAACCTCCCACATTATTATTGTATCTTTTATGACCCTTGTGTTGGGACTATCCGAAAGTATGAGTATACAGTCCATGACCGTTACCATCCAAATGCTGCACTCTGCAAACCCGTCTGTCAAGTGGTACATTAAAAACCTGCTGAGGGAATTACAGTCTGCCTTTCTTATAGGGATAAGTTCCGCACTCATTGTCGGACTGATTGTCTTGGTTTTAAAGCTTGAGTTAATGAATGCCGTTTTGGTAAGTACCAGCATAGCTTTAACCCAGGTTATTGCTGCTGTGCTGGGTATAAGCGTGCCATCAGTGGTGCATGCCCTGAAACTTGATCCAAAAATAGCGGCAGGCCCGGTTACTCTCGGATTGTCTGATGTTTTTACCATAACAGTATATCTTGCGCTTGCATCGTTGCTCCTGTAACACTGCTTTCACCCTGAAAACAGGAAGCTGCAAATTTCTTTTGAATATTTGCAAATAATATCGGATTTTACACCAGTTAAAATAAACGTTTACTTTATCGATCAAGGAAGACGACCGAATTATTATGGGACGCTCACTTCAAAGAAGTAAACGGCTCTTTTTGTAAACTATATGGAAGATGCCATGAAACAATTTTTTATACTTTGTACTGTCCAGTTCCTCTGCATTGCTGTGCTGACTGAAGTTCACGCCCAGACTGATTCAATCAAGTGGCCTCTTTCCGCAAATCAGACATTTACCACTTATGGAAGCCTTGTTGGCGTCAATCAGTCATTCAGAAATCTTGCTGCCACAGCATATTCCGGTTTTGAAACCAGCCAAAAATCGGCTGACCCGACAACTTTGACGCTGAATGCCGGTTATAGCGATACGGTATATCACCAGTATGTGGTTTCACCGGTAGCCGGACAAACTTTCCACATTGATTCGCTTTCATTCAAAGTAGGTTCTGCCACGGGTAACTTACGGGTAGCAATGTATTATGCCCTTGATTCCAACTTTACCAATCCTGTTGCAGTGATTGCATCATCAGATCCCATTTCTCCGAAAAAAAATCAACTTAATTTTTACCAGTATCCAGTCAACCTGACGGTGAACTCAGGTCAGGCATTTTACCTGAGACTCTACCCCTATTTAAGTGCTGCAAGCGCAACAAAACCGTTGCAGGCAAAAGACGTTGTAATAAAAGGAACGGCAATTCTGCCTAATGTTGTTCCAACTGTTATTACCAAGGGTGTTTATAATATTACTCCGGTCTCTGCCGTTGGTGGCGGCAACATTACCCAGGTTGGCGGGGGTGATGTTACAGAGCGAGGAATTTGCTGGAGCACCAGCCCCAATCCGGTAATAACTGATGCACATACATCAGACGGAACAGGATCGGGCAGTTTTACCAGTAATATAACAGGACTTACCAAAGGCGTGACCTACCATGTGCGTGCCTATGCAACCAATAACGTTGGGACCGGCTACGGCGGTGACAGCACTTTCACCACATTGTTGGACTACACGCCACCTACTGTTATTACTTCCGGCATTTCAAATATTTATACCGTGTCTGCAAAGGGTGGTGGCAATGTCACTTTTGATGGCGGTTCTCCCGTGATCGGGAGAGGCATTTGCTGGAGCACCGCTGCAAATCCTACACTTACCGATTCACATACTTCCGACAGCTCGGGATTGGGAAATTTTGTCAGTATGGTTAGCGGTTTGAACCCGGCAACGGTATACCACGTTCGTGCGTATGCTACCAATGGTACGGGTACCAATTATGGCGGTGACTCGACCTTTTCAACCTTACCACTTTCAGCTCCAAGTGTATCAACTGCCAGTGCTTCGTTCATTTCACTCACCAGCGCATCCTGTGGTGGCAACGTTACGTTTGACGGAGGACTTCCCATAACCGTCCGGGGCATTTGCTACAACACTACCGGAAATCCCACTCTGGGAGATAAAGTAACCATTGACGGAGCCGGTTTGGGAATTTTTGGCAGCCGGCTGACAGGTCTTTCTTCCGGCAGCACCTATTATGTGAAAGCATATGCTGTTAACAGTCTGGGAACCAGTTTTGGTGAACAGGTTACTTTTACGACACAAACACCCGGTTCAACAATTACTGTTGCAAAAGACGGAAGTGGTGACTTCACAACGATTAGTGACGCATTTAAAGCAATTCCAAAGAATGCAACTACCATTACCACGGTATATATCAAAAAAGGCGTCTACTTTGAAAAGGATACTCTTGTCGGTCCGATCAGCAATGTCATAATTCGTGGCGAGGATAAGGACAGCACTATTATTCAATACGACGATTACAGCGGACGTGTGGTTGGCAGCGTAACTCTTGGAACTTCGACAAGCCAAACGCTATGGATACAGTCGAATGTTACTGATCTTACCATTGAAAATCTTACTATTGAGAATACTTCAACTGCTGCACAGGCAGTGGCGTTGAATGTTCAGGGCGACAGGATCTTTTTGAATAACTGTAAACTGCTCGGTTATCAGGACACCTACTATACCTGGGGTGTCGGACGCCTTTATCACAAAAATTGTTTTATAGCCGGTACAGTAGATTTCATTTTCGGAAGCAGTATTGCTGTATTCGACAGTTGTGAGTTGCATGAGAGAAGAAACAGCGGAACTCTTACGGCCGCATCAACACCCATAGCCTTTAAGTATGGTTATTTGTTCAGAGACTGTATCATCTCCTATGACGCAACCGGCTATGACGGGACCGCAATTACGAATATTCTTTTAGGCAGGCCGTGGAATAATGCTCCGCGCACCGTGTTCATACATTGTTATGAACCTGCAATTCTTAATGCTGCCGGCTGGCAGGTGTGGAACGTTACACCCGGACTCTATGCAGAATATAATTGCTACGGACCAGGTTCAACGAACACTTCGCAGCGCATAATCTCAAAGCAATTAACAGCTTCAGAAGCGGCCGATTTCACCACTGCAAATGTTTTTGCCAAAGGATCGGGAAATTACAGTATGGACTGGTATCCTGAAACCGGAACAGGTAGCCCGGTTAGCGTTGGCAAGAGTTCACAGGTTATTCCTACTCGATATAAATTGCATAACTATCCCAATCCGTTTAATCCTTCAACGACTATCACGTATCAGCTTCCAGTTGCCGGAAAAGTGACTTTGCGGGTTTTTGATATTACGGGAAGAGAAGTTATGACGCTTGTTGATGAAGTGAAGCCGGCAGGCGAATACAACGTACGGTTTGATGCAGGTAATTTATCCAGCGGTGTATATTTCACTCAGCTCAGGGCAGGTGGAACTGTACTTTCCAACAAGATAGTCTTCCTGAAATAGAATTTGGGTCGTTATAAAAGCCCGGAATTTCATGTGGATTCCGGGCTTTTTCATTTTGGGAAACACAACATAAAAATGAGATTTGAAAACTGCTGTACTGATGAAAGGGAAGTAGAGCGAAAAGCAGAGCCGTCATTATTGCGCTTGAATAACCTCCTAAACACAGATATGCTGAATTGCGCTCAGTAGTGTTCAGAAATCAAATATATCGAAAACGGTAAAACTACTCCAGACGCAATTATTACCTGGGTCATTATTTGCCAAATGATCCGATTGGAGTGGTCGGGTGGTTTTATTTTGACAAAAGTCATAAAGGGGCATCCTTTTATACCCTGCAACAAATAATTCTAATATCTTAGAAAATATTCTATCGAAAAGGGGAATTTCTTTGAATAAACGTAAAAAAATGAGGGAATTGGCTGATATTTCCTGCAATAACCTTGGTATAATATTTGCTTTATGATAGGGTAAATTTGACAAAAATCATACTTAATTGTAAAATAAGGTATCAAATGGAACGAAAAAAAGTAACAATCGATGGAAATGAAGCTGCGGCGTACGTCGCGTTTCAGACTAATGAAGTAATCGCAATCTACCCGATTACGCCGTCGTCCAACATGGGCGAGTGGTGTGATCAGTGGGCATCTGAAGGTAAAAAGAATATTTGGGGTGAAGTTCCCTCAGTATCCGAGTTGCAGAGCGAAGGCGGAGCCTCCGGTGCAGTTCACGGTGCATTACAGACGGGTGCTCTTACAACAACATTCACTGCATCACAGGGACTCCTGTTGATGATCCCCAACATGTACAAAATTGCCGGTGAACTTACCTCTACAGTATTTCATGTTTCTGCACGCGCAATTGCTGCACAGGCTCTTTCTATTTTTGGCGATCATGCTGATGTTATGGCAGTTCGTCAAACCGGTTTCGGCTTGCTCTCTTCAAATTCAGTCCAGGAAGTAATGGATTTTGCCCTTATTGCCCAGGCTGCCACGCTCGAAGCACGCATTCCTTTCGTTCACTTCTTCGATGGGTTCAGAACTTCACATGAAGTTATGAAAATTGAACAGCTCACCTCTGATGACATCAAAACCATGATAAATGAAGACCTGGTTATTGCACATCGCAAAAGAGCTCTCACTCCGGATGCTCCGGTTCTTCGCGGAACTGCACAAAACCCTGATGTTTATTTCCAGGGACGCGAAACTGTTAATCCGTATTATACTGCCTGCCCCGATATCGTTCAGGCACAAATGGACAAATTCGCAAAGTTAACAGGACGGCAATATCACCTGTTCGAGTATTATGGCGCCCCTGACGCTGAACGAGTGGTCATTATCATGGGTTCGGGAGCTGAAGCAGTTGAAGAAACTGTTGACTATTTGAATGCCCTTGGTGAAAAAGTTGGCTTGCTTAAAGTCCGCTTGTATCGCCCATTCGCAATTGACAAATTTATTGATGCCTTACCGAAAACCACCAAAGTTATTACCGTACTCGACAGAACAAAAGAACCCGGATCAGCCGGCGAACCCCTTTATCTTGATGTTGTTAACGCGGTTTCCGAACGATATAATGCTGGAACACTTCCGTTCGCATATCCAAAAATCACCGGCGGACGTTATGGCTTGTCATCAAAGGAATTCACTCCTGCAATGATCAAACCTGTTTACGATGAAATGAAGAACAGCAAACCGAAGAATCACTACACCGTCGGTATAATTGACGATGTGTCATTTACCAGTTTGCCCTATGACCCTTCATTCTCCGTTGAACCGGCAGATACGTTCAAAGGGAAATTCTATGGTCTGGGTGCTGACGGTACCGTTGGTGCAAACAAGAACTCTATCAAAATCATTGGCGAAGGAACTGACTTCTATGCACAGGGTTACTTCGTATATGATTCAAAGAAATCCGGCTCTACAACGGTTTCACACTTACGTTTCGGACCTACAAAGATCCGTTCAAGCTACCTGATCAACCGTGCTAACTTCATCGCCTGCCACTTGCCTGTTTTCCTCGAGAAAATGGATATGCTTGCTGACGCTGAAGAAGGTGCAACATTTTTGCTGAATACTACGGTTCCCAAAGATGAAATCTGGAGCACTTTGCCGAAGAAGGTACAGGAAGACCTCATTAACAAAAAAATGAAGTTCTACGTTATTGATGCTATCAAAGTTGCTGAAGCTGCCGGGCTCGGCGGACGTATCAACTCGGTTATGCAAACCTGCTTCTTCGCAATCTCAAAAATTCTCTCCAAAGACGCAGCTATCGAGATGATCAAGAAAGCCATCAAGAAAACCTATGGCGCAAAAGGCGACAAGATCGTTCAGATGAACTGGGTGGCTGTTGACCGCACTTTGGAAAACTTATTTGAAGTTGAAATTCCTGCCGCAGTAAGCAGCACACAGCTCATGGCTCCTACGGTTTCCGTAAAAGCCCCACAGTTTGTTCAGGATGTTACTGCCCCGATCATTGCCGGTTTTGGTGATATGCTTCCTGTATCCAAAATGCCTATTGATGGAACCTATCCTACGGGCACCGCAATGTGGGAAAAGAGAAACATCGCTTTGGAAGTTCCTGTTTGGGATCCCGAAGTATGTATTCAGTGTAATAAATGCGTAATCGTTTGTCCTCATGCTTCCATCCGCGCAAAAGTTTATCCTGAATCAGCACTGGCAAATGCCCCGGCAACATTCAAATCAACAAAGTTCAAATCAAAAGAATATGGCGAAAATATGCTGTATTCGTTACAGGTTGCAGTTGAAGACTGTACCGGTTGCGAACTCTGCGTTGAAGTCTGCCCGGCAAAGAACAAGAAAGAAACCCGCTTCAAAGCCATCAACATGGCAACACAGCTTCCACTGCGCGAAGCAGAAGCAGCCAACTACGAATTCTTCCTTGGCATTCCTGAACTCGACAGAGCAAAGATCAATACCGGATCGGTTAAAGATTCGCAATTCCTCCAGCCACTGTTTGAATTCTCCGGCGCCTGCTCAGGTTGCGGCGAAACTCCTTACGTGAAACTGGTCAGCCAGTTGTTTGGTGACCGTGCCATTGTTGCAAACGCAACAGGGTGCTCATCAATTTATGGAGCAAACCTCCCAACAACCCCCTGGACAAAGAACAACCAAGGCCGTGGACCGGCGTGGTCAAATTCACTGTTCGAAGACAATGCTGAATTTGGGCTTGGTTATAGGCTGGCAATTGACAAGCACAATCTCCAGGCAAAAAACCTGTTGGCAACACTTGCAACAGAAATTGGCGAAGGTTTGGTTACTGCACTGACTACAACTGATCAGAAGAATGAAGCAGGTATCTATGAGCAACGCGAACATGTTGCCGCTTTGAAAACCAAGCTGACTGAGCTTACCGGTACTGTTACCGACGCAGTGAAACTTGTGCAGATCAAGCACCTGATGAGCCTTGCAGACTACCTCGTGAAAAAATCCGTATGGATCATGGGCGGTGACGGCTGGGCATATGATATCGGTTACGGCGGACTCGATCACGTTATTGCTTCAGGCAAGAACGTTAACATCATGGTTCTGGATACCGAAGTTTATTCCAATACCGGTGGACAGTGCTCAAAATCAACACCTCGCGGTGCGGTTGCCAAATTTGCAGCAGGTGGAAAAACAATGGCCAAGAAAGACATGGCTTTGATAGCAATGTCTTATGGAAACGTCTATGTTGCAAAAATTGCCATGGGTGCAAACGATGCTCAGAGTGTCAAAGCGATTCTTGAAGCAGAAGCATATGACGGACCTTCATTGATCATTGCTTACAGTCACTGTATTGCACATGGTATCAATATGTCCAAGGGTATGCAGCATCAAAAACTGGCCGTTGATTCAGGGCACTGGCAGTTATTCCGTTATAATCCTGATCTGGCTACCGAAGGCAAAAATCCGTTCAAACTGGAATCCAAAGGTTTGAAGATTCCGTTCAGAGACTATGCTTATATGGAAACGCGCTACAAGATGTTGACGAAATCACATCCGGTTGTGGCAGAAGAACTTATGGTTGAGGCACAGGAAGATGTGACCAAACGCTATAAGATGTATGAAAAAATGTCGTTAGAAAAATCTGAATAATTGCGATGCGGGGATGCATTCTGTATCTCCGCATTTTTCCCGCAATGCGCGGGTTGATTCAATCTATAAGTTTAAATAAAGGATTACCATGGATTTAAAAACTTCGTATCTCGGTCTTGACTTAAAAAATCCCATAGTCCCATCCGCGGGTCCGCTCAGCAAAGAAGTGGATACCGTTAAACAGATGGAAGACGCCGGAGCCGCGGCGGTTGTGTTATATTCGCTCTTCGAAGAGCAGATTGAACATGAATCGCTGGAACTCTATCATTATACAACACAACATGCTGACAGCAATGCCGAAGCTGGAAATTATTTTGTTGATGCCTCAGAATTCAAAACGGGCCCCGATGAATATCTTGAGCACATCAAGAAACTGAAAGAAACCGTTTCAATTCCCATTATTGCAAGCCTCAACGGCAAATCACTGGGTGGCTGGACTTCCTATGCAAAACAAATGCAGGAAGCCGGTGCTGATGCGCTCGAACTGAACATCTATCGTCTTGCAACCGATTTCCACGTCACCGGACAGGAAATTGAAAAAGGATATCTTGAAATTGTTAAAGCAGTACGTGCTGAAGTTTCAATCCCTGTTTCTGTGAAGCTTGGACCATTCTTTAGTTCCATATCCTGGATGGCTAATGAATTGGCAAATGCAGGTGCAAACGGTCTGGTGCTCTTCAACCGTTTCTATCAGCCTGATATTGATCTTGAAACACTGGAAGTGGTACCAAACGTACTCCTTTCAACCCCGATGGCAATGCGCCTGCCTTTGCGCTGGATTGCAATTCTCTATGGCCGTATCAAAGCAGATCTCGCGGCAACAAGCGGCATCTACAATGAAAAAGACGTAGTGAAGATGATCATGGCCGGTGCACAGGTAACGCAAATGATGTCGTGCCTGCTGAAATTCGGCGTTGGTCACATCAGCGACGTTATCACCCGTCTGAACTATTGGATGGAAGTGAATGAATATGAATCAGTTGAACAGATGCGCGGCAGCATGAGCTACAAAAATGCCGGCGATCCTGCTCAATTTGAGCGTGCAAATTATATGAAGGTTCTTAACTCATATAAATAAGCCGTGGTTACATAGTGCTTACTAAATAAAGGGATGCCGTGAGGTGTCCCTTTTTTTGTTCGCTTGGCACGGGCGATAACTATAGGGTGTAAATCCCAACACACATAGATTTCAGTCTGTAGGAATTTGACGCAATTATGAGTTGCACTGGGAACTATTTGGTAAACTGCAATTGCTTTTCCAATAATAAACCATATCTTCAAACCGGACAGAATTATTTTTGACTGGCAATTTTAACTGGTGTTCTGAATTCTCTGGATCAGTTCGTAAACAGATTATTGCGCACCATGTGTTCAGGCCGAAAGGACTGAGGGCAAACCGGACTTCCGGGACCTGAAATATGCGTGCACAGCCGGTCAGTTGTCAATTCTCCTTCCATTAGTGTGTGTAATGCAATATTAATTATTATCCCAACGGACCATGTATGTGGCCCGGGATGATTTGTTGTACCTGTTCAGTTTCGCGCTGAATAACCGGCACAACGTTTCTATTGCTGTTGACAAAAAATAATCAACTATTTACCAGAGGAGGCAACATGAAGCGTTTGCAACATTTTGTATTGTTATATTTATTATTCACTTCAGCCGCATCTGCCCAAGGCAATGCACTTTCTTTTGACGGGACCAGCAATTATGTCTCGGTACCGACATTTTCCTGGCCGGCCGGAGGCGCAATCACCATAGAGTTCTGGAACTATGTTGCATCCGTTGATGCTCAGGCCTCGCTGGCTTTTCGAATCGGTGATGGCACCACCGGCAGCATTGTTTCATCACATGCTCCCTGGGCCGATAAAAACTTGTATTGGGATTACGGGGCAAGCTCAGGAATCGGAAGGCTTGTCGCTGATTATACCGCATATCTTGATAAATGGACTCACGTAGCGCTTGTCTCAGAAGGCAACGGCGGGAGCCTCCGGGCAATTTACCTGAACGGAAACCTTGTTGCTTCTGCTGCTTCCTCGGACGGACCGGATATCGCGCTTACGGGTCTCTACATTGGCGGTGTCGCTTCACTTGCGTATCATAAAGGACAAATGGACGAGTTCCGTATATGGAACGTTGCCCGCACGCAGGCACAAATACAAAGTGCATACAGAACGACGCTTACCGGTTCTGAAACCGGATTGGCCGGCTACTGGAAATTTGACGAAGGTTCAGGAACAACGACGGCAGATGCAAGCGGGAACGGAAATACCGGTACACTCATAAATGCACCAGCCTGGGTTGCAACAGAAACACCACTGCTTCAGATACCGGCGAGCAATATTCTTTTCAGTAATGTAAGCGTAGTAAAAGCCAATATCGGCTGGACTAACGGAGGAGGGACCAGACGGGCTGTTTTTATCAGCCAGGGAACCACGGGGTCGCCCCTGCCCGTCAATGCAACTACATACACGGCGAATGCAATATTTGGTTCTGGGCAACAGATCGGAAACTCCGGCTGGTACTGCGTCTATAACGACACGGGTAATGCGGTTGTGGTAAGAAGCCTTGCCCCGGGTGAGATCTATCGCGTTGCTGTATGTGAGTACATCGGAGCCTCCGGAAGCGAGAGTTACTTCTCAATGAGCGGGGCAAATAACCCGGAAAATTCCCCGCCGGTTTCTTCCGCGCTGACAATTGCAAATACGAACCCGGCCCTGAATGCAAACAATGTACTTCCCGGCACAACCATAAGCGTTGTGTTTGAGCAGGCACTTAACGGCAGCACCGTAAATACGGGAACAGTCTTTGTAAGCGGCTCACATTCGGGCAGCCATACCGGAGCACTGGCACTGAGCGACAGTAATACAACTATCACGTTTACGCCGTCAACACCATTTAAAAGCGGAGAAATTGTAAGCGTTACGCTTACCGGCAGTATACAGTCCTCCACCGGAGTATCACTGACAAACGGATATTCTGTCCGGTTTACCATAAAGTCCAATGCAGCCCCGGCTGATTTCGGTACTTCTTCTACTGTGGGAACCGATGCGCATCCTGTGGCAATTGTTGCTGCCGATTTTAATGGTGATGGCAGTATAGATATAGCAACGGCCAATGCTAACGGGAACTCAGTTTCCATTCTTCTAAATAACGGCAACGGGAGTTTTTCTGACGCATCGAGATTCGGGAACGGAACCGCACCCCAATCGCTTGTTGCGGGCGATTTTGACGGCAATGGAACAATTGATCTTGCTGTTTTATCGATTATAAATGGAAATGGCGGCTACCTTACGATATATTCAAATAACAGCAGTGGTGCATTCAATAATACTTATTCCCGGACAATTGGTTACGTCGGACATAGCATAACCGCGGGAGACTTTGACAACGACGGGCATCTTGATCTGGCTACACCCGTTTATTATGAAACAAGCAGTATATATATTCTTAAAAATGACGGCAGCGGCCAGTTCCCGACTAGTACTACCGTAAGTGCTAACTATTACCATGGCTATCAAATTGTGTCTGGAGATTTTAACAATGACGGGCTCATTGACCTGGCTACCTCAAACTATGACTACCAGAGCGCAACCACCTTTGTTAACACCGGTAACGGTGCGTTTGCAAACACAAATAACCTGATTTCAGTGTTCCTGGGTGCATATTTCCTTTGCCCGGCTGATTTTACGGGTGATGGCTGGCTTGATCTTGCCATTTCAAATTATTATTCGGCAGGTGTTAATACGGCAGTAAATACTGCCAATTGGAATTTTAATACTGATATACGCGCGAACATTGTCTCACCTTATACCAGCGGGGCTATTGTTGCTTCCGATCTTGATGGTGACGGATATCAGGATGTGGCTTTGTGCGGATATGGAATGCTGCGTAACAACGGGAGCGGCGGATTTAGCGGGGCCGCGCATTTTGCCACTACCGGGGCAGATGCAATAGTCTCAGCAGATTTTAACGGTGACGGGACAATGGATATTGCGACTGCGAACAGTTATGGAAATACGGTAACCATTTTATTAAATACCTTCACACAGGCAAAGACCATTGCATTTGAGAACACCGGAACAATGCAAACTACTATCAACTGGACAAACGGAAATGGTGCAAGGCGGGCTGTATTTGTAAAACACGGATCGACAGGAACCGCACAGCCGGTTAACAATACTACGTACACTGCCGATACTACCTTTGGTTCGGGCACACAGATCGGCAACTCAGGGTGGTTCTGCGTGTATAATGGTGTTGGTACCGGTGTTACCGTTGCCGGGCTTGCCGCTGATGATACGTCACGCGTTATGGTAATTGAATATCTTGGATCTGCCGGCGGCGAAAGTTATTTCACCACAATGGGAATAGATAATCCGGTAAATGTCAGAACATTTACGGTACAGGCAAGCAATTTATTGTTTTCAATACTCAGCTCAACACAAACTTCTATTAACTGGTCAAACGGAACCGGAACCGGCCGGGCAGTTTTTGTGCTCCACGGTCAGACCGGCAGTCCCAGTCCGGCTGCGGGTACAACCTTTGCGGCAAACGCCACCTTTGGTTCAGGTGCGCAAATCGGTGGTTCGGGATGGTATTGCGTTTATAACGGAACCGGCACCAGCGTCCAGGTTTCAGGGCTTACGACGGATGAGACTTACCGTGCCGCGGTTGTTGAGTATAATGGCATACACGGCGCAGAGACGTATTTAGGCATTCCCGGCCAGGGCAACCCGGCTAACTTACCGCTTTTTTCAAGTGCCGGATTAGTCGGAAATGCAATCCGGTTTGACGGGAACAGTTCTTACGTTAACATCCCGGGCTTTGCCTGGTCCACAGGCGGACCGATCACCATAGAATTCTGGAACTATGTTGCGAGCGGGGATCAACAAGTTTCGCTTGCATTCAGATTAGGTGACGGCACTTCCGGAAGCACGGTTTCATCTCACGCACCCTGGGAAGACGGAACAATGTACTGGGATTATGGTGACATCTCCGGAGCCGGACGCATTTCTGTTAACTACACACCGTATCTTGATCAGTGGACACATGTTGCCTTTGTTTCGCAGGGCAACGGAGGGAATTTCCGCGGCATATATTTGAACGGAAACCTTGTTGCATCAACAGCTTCCTCTGACGGCCCCGATATCCCGCTCACCGGACTGACTATCGGCGGTGTGGGAGGAGTAGCTTATCATAAAGGAAACATGGATGATTTTCGGATATGGAGCGTGGTGCGTTCACAAACAGAAATTCAGGATCATAAGAATACAACGTTAAATGGTTCGGAAGCCGGGCTTGCCGGTTACTGGCGGTTTGATGAAGGAACCGGAACCACGGTGGTTGATGCCTCCGGAAAGGGAAATACCGGAAGCATTATGGGAACGGCACTCTGGTTAACTCCGTCTACAGCACCCGTGACAGGGAGTAAGTTCCAGGCAGATTCGGTTTCGTTTACAAATCCCGCGGTATCATCTGCAACGATTAACTGGTTAAAGGGAAACGGATCAAAGCGCGTGGTGTTTGTTTATCAGGGAACGTCCGGATCGCCCACCATCGCTGATGGAACCACATATACAGCAGATACGGTTTTTGGGTCCGGTACGCAGATCGGGAGCTCGGGGTGGTATTGCGTTTATAATGGTACCGGCAGCAATGTAAACATCACCGGCCTTACCAGCGGGCAGGTATACCGGGCGTTTGTTTGTGAATATAACGGCAATGCCGGCTCCGAAGCCTACTTTACGACACTCGCTAATAAAAACCCGCAAAACAGATCGGCCTATGTTCCACCCTTCTTGCTGCTTACTGCCAGCCCGGCAAACAATGCATCGACTATTGCTGCCAACACAACAATAAAGGTAACCTTCAATAAAATAATGCAAACCGATTCGCTGAACATCCGCACGGTTATCGTGAGCGGATCGGTTTCAGGCAGGCACAGCGGCACCATTAGTTTTAGTAATGGTGACAGTTCAATAACGTTTACACCTTTGATACCGTTTAGTATTGGCGAGACAGTAACCGTGAACCTCACCGATAATATTAAAGGCGGTGACGGTTTTTTCTTCGCCAACGGTTATCACTTCTGCTTTTTGATAAAGCCAGTGACGGCAGTTGTAGGACTTTCACAAACGGCAACCCTGGCAACTGCAACTTATCCGTTTGCCGGAGTAGTCGCAGACTTTAATGCGGACGGCAGACCGGATTTTGCTACGATTAGTTTAGCTTCGAATAGTATTTCAGTTTCGCTTAATAACGGGGACGGAACTTTCAGTCTCACAACTATCGGTGAAAGTGGTGCCGGCTCAATTGTCGCTGCAGATCTCAATAACGACGGCATACCAGACCTCGCGGTTGGTAACCAGACAGCATATACCATGAGGGCATGGATAAACAACGGAAACGGCACGTTCACGCAGGGAACCGCCACCGCAACAGGCGGTACTTGCTTTGCGATTGCAGCCGGCGATCTGAACGGTGATGGCTACGCTGACCTTATAGTCGGAAACTCGAATGAAAAAACATTGTCTGTGCTTCTGAACAATGGAAATGGCACTTTCACCGCAACAACTGTAGGAACAAACGGGCAGCCAAGGGCACTAGCCATTGCAGACGTGAACGGTGACGGAACGCTCGATGTTATTGCAGCCAACTCCAATGACGGAGGAGGCGGTTTTAATAGTTCAGTGAATATCTTTACGAACAGTGGTAACGGTACGCTCACCCTTTCCTCAACCCCGGCATGCGGAAGCGGTCCGATCTCAATTGCCTGTGTCGATTTTAACGGGGACGGATACATCGATATTGCAACAGCGAACTACGCGAGCGGCACCACTTCAATCCTCCTGAATAATGGAGCGGGAATATTTACTGCGGCTGCAAGCATTGCAACGGGCACAAATCCGTATAATATTGTAACCGGAGATTTTAACGGTGACGGCGCACCTGATCTGGCGGTAACTAATCGCGGTTCATCCACCGTATCGTTACTCCTCAATAACGGGAGCGGGAATTTTACGGTTTTATCAACGCTTTCGCCGGGAACCTCGCCCTATTTTTCAATGACTGCCGATTTCAATAGTGATGGGACAACTGACCTTGGTGTGGCGACATACAACACATCTACACTTTCCATGTTCACAAATTCAACCGGACCGCTTCCGGTTGAACTGACTTCATTCACTGCAACCAGTGAGCGGTTGAACGTGCGTTTAAAATGGGAGACTGCAACTGAGGCAAATAATTATGGATATGAGATACAGCAATCCGGGGTTGCAGACAGCAGCAGTAAAAGCAAGAATACTCCCGTCTGGATTAAGGTTGGATTCGTAGCCGGTGCGGGATATTCAAATTCGGCAAAGGAATACTCATTCGCAGACCATCAAAGGGTTGCCGGTAAAAACGCGTACCGGTTAAAGCAGATTGATAACGATGGAAAGTTCACCTTTTCAAAGGCGATTGAAGTAATGGTAGGCGTGGCCCCGCACGAATTTATTCTCTCGCAGAATTATCCAAATCCGTTCAACCCATCAACAAGCATTGAATTCACCGTTCCTTCAAACGGCAGAGCAGCATTGAAAGTATTTAATATGCTCGGGCAGGAAGTTGCAACGTTGTTTGAAGGTACGGCGGAAGCCGGAATGTATAACCAGGCGCAGTTTAATGCAGCAAATATGGTAACCGGGGTATTCGTTCTGCGTCTTGAATTTGGCGGGAAGGTACAAGTAAAGAAAATGATGCTTATTAAATAACGACTGTGATTTTTGGGATTGATATGATCTATTGGATTTTTCTGAGTAAGAAAAACAGGAAAAATACCGGACGGCAAATGTCGTAATTGTAAATAGCATGGCATGTGTGTTTTGAGTTGTGCTGCGAAGCAGCCGGTTTGCCCAGTTGCAATCATACAAAGCGCCGGATAAAAGGATAAAGATCCGGCGCTGCCAGGGAATCGATTTGTTTTCTGTGCAAAGCAGAAATGTTGCGGGGGAGGTGATTTAAGAGGTAACCGGATATTAGGCTGATAAAATGGCCTGCACAAATTGAGCCTCAGGCATTTGGTATGAGAGCTTAGGTTGACATTATTGCTTATTTTAAGTAATATAAACTGTAAATTTTGAAGTGAATATGAAATACGAACATATAATTACCATTAAAAGTGATACCCGGTTTGGTAAACCGTGTGTGAGGGATACCCGCATTAGTGTATATGATGTTCTTAATTGGCTGGCCTCCGGAATGTCCGTTGAAGAGATAATCAATGATTTTCCGGAGCTGACAGTTGAGGATATTCGCGCATGTTTGGCTTATGCGGCAGACAAGGAACACAGAATTAAAATAGCAGTATGAAACTGCTTTTTGATCAAAACATCTCTTTCAGGATTATAAAAAAGATCCTCGATATTTTTCCTGAGTCTAAATAGGTCGGACAAATTGGTCTGAATGGAGCTTCTGATTTGGCAATATGGGAGTATGCAAAAGAGCATGAGTTTTCCATAGTCACCTTTGATTCTGATTTTTATGATTTTTCTTTGATAAAGGGAGTCCCTCCGAAAATTATTTGGCTAAGAACAGGGAACAGTTCTACAACTAATATTGCATCCGTAATTATCCGGGAACAACAAAAAATTATCTCTTTTCTCCAAGACGAAGACGGGGACGTGAAACACTGTTTGGAAATATACTAAACGGACGTTTATTTGTATTGTTGTTTTGGTTCGATAGTGTCTTCGAAGTGATAAGCGTTGAAAAAATGCTCTGCCTTGCTAATCGGGATATTGCGAAAAGTGGAACATTGTCATTAATAAGAAACCAGTGCCAGTTAGGTTTGTAAGGAATGTAGCATTCGATTCTTTGAAACTGGCTAGAATTTCAAGAGACGCTAAAAACGGTGAAGCATATGTGCTAGATAAGTATTTGATCCGGAATAATAATACTTATGTACTCAAAAAAGAATTGAAAGAAATTGAAAAAAATGATTTAATCAGAGTGATGTTCAATTACAAATATATGGTAATGATTGCTTGTGTTAATGGGGAGTTGATTTTTTATAAAGTTGCTTAGATGGTGTATTCAATTATTCAAATCTTCCTAATACATCAAACGCGCCTGTTTGGAACCCGCAACATTATAATGCATTATATAATCAAAAAAATAATTATTATCTTAAAAACGGGCGGCCACTCATGACACAAATGAATAAAATTCTTCACCGGTACAAAACAAAAGGAGAAGTATGAGATGCGTTTTACACTTTTTCTATCAATTAGCTGTATACTAACGTTTGCGTTTGCAAGCTGTACTAAAAAAGCATCTGAAAAAGTAATTATTTATGGTTATTTTAACTTTGAGAATGATTCATTGATGTATTGTGATTCATTAGTGTTAAGACCACAAAATGATAGTTGTTTCGGTGCTACATTATTGTCTTTGGGAAGAAAGACTGAACTTTGCTTTGAACATCATAAAGAATTTGTTCGTGTGCATTCACTTAAAGATAATGCTATACTTTATTCGATTAATGATAAGTCGATTCATTTGAATATTTTAGCTGAGCAACCGGTTTTCTATTCGCCTTATCTGGTAAATAATACCAGATTTATAGTAAATAAATTATATAATGTTGGTAATAGAGCTTATGTTGTCTCTGCATTTCAAACAGATGTTTCATCACATTCTCCTTTAGCATACTATACACCTGAGTTTGGTTTTATATGCTGCATATATGAACGTTATAGTTATAAGCGTATTGTAGATATATTAGAAGTTTCAGATACAGAAAAAAAATTGACTTTGTCATTAATAGATACAGTTGTTAAAGACACCTGTTTTTTTGCCAATCCTTATCATAATAAGATGATCCTGCCTAAGTACAACCCTCATAAATAGTGCTTGTTGTTGGTAAAACACTTGTTTCAAGATGAATGTTAAGATTTTTTTTAATAGGAAAGTTAATGTGATAGACCGCTATATTAATGAAATTTGCCACATAGCACATTTGTCACTAGAATTTCAACAATATGGTTTGTTCAACTTCTAATATTTTTCAGTAAATATAGCGTATAGTAGGATTCACAAAAAAACGGTTTTTGAACAATAGATTTGATTGTGACGCAGCTCTTCCATTGATGCTTTTGACGGGTTTCCTGCTCATGTCTCTGCTTATAGGGATATTGACCGTTACTTCGTTCGACTATTTTCTCGACCTTAAACAGTTGAACAAGAAGAAATTTATTCTGGCCTGATAGCCGACCATAGACCAAAGTATCTTCCATCACAGAAAAAATTCCCATATTGATAACCCGACAACCCGGTCACTGAGCGCAGCCGAAGTGAATGTTAGAGTAAAAATCCGTAAGTTTCGATCTCCGAAATCCAACGGAGTGACGCACCGATAGAATCAAAAAATTTGTCATTTATTGTGTATTCGTATTCCATAACGTGAAATCTATTAACAAACATCCCCAAGGCACTTTCCCTGTTGAGGAAATCCTTCCAGAATTGCTGAAGGCCCTGAGTCTTAACAACCGCTGTATACTTATTGCACCTCCCGGCGCGGGGAAAACCACTATTGTTCCACCTGCACTGCTGAATGCCGCCTGGCTTGTGCAGAAGAAAATTATCATGCTGGAACCGCGACGCATTGCAGCACGCAGGTCAGCGGAATTTATGGCGGAATGCCGGGGCGAACGTTGCGGGCAGACGATCGGCTACCGTATCCGCATGGAATCGGTTGTGGGTCCTGAAACGCTCATTGAAGTGGTGACCGAGGGTGTGCTGACGCGAATGTTGCAAGGCGATGCCGAACTGCCGGGTACGGGCCTTGTCATTTTCGATGAATACCACGAACGAAGCATCCACGCGGACACCGGACTTGCGCTTGCTCTGGATGTGCAAAAGAACATCCGGCCAGACCTGAAGATATTGATTATGTCAGCAACGCCTGATAAGGAGAAATTGCTTCAGTTTTTCGGAAGTGTCCCTGTAATTGAATCAGGCGGAAAGATGTTTCCCGTCAGCACGCACTACCTTACGCATCCCTCCGATAAACGGCTTGAAGTTAGGACCGCAGAAGCCGTTATGAGAGCCTTGCGAAAGGATACCGGGGACATCCTTGTGTTTTTGCCGGGTAAGGCCGAGATCAAACGAACCCGCCATTTGCTCGAAGATGCCATCCATACTGATGATTGCACCCTGCACGAACTGCATGGCAGCGCCACCAGGGCGGAACAGGATGCGGCACTTCGGCCCGCAGAAACAGGCAAGAGGAAGATAATTCTTGCTACCAGTATAGCCGAAACCAGTCTGACAATTGATGGCGTGCGGGTCGTCATTGATTCCGGCGTATCCCGTGTATCGAATTTTTCAGTGAGGAGAGGAATGGCGGGACTCATCACCGTTCCGGTCTCGCGTGCCACAGCGGATCAACGCCGAGGACGTGCAGGCCGCCTCGAGGAAGGCGTTTGCTACCGCTTATGGACGCGCCAGGACGATATGCAGCACCCGGAACACACCCAGCCTGAAATAATCACCTCGGACCTTACATCACTTGCTCTGGAACTTGCACAATGGGGGACACCCCACGCTGAAGGTTTGGCATTCCCCGATCCGCCGCCACCTGAAATGCTTTCCTATGCTATTGCGACTCTGCATACGCTGGGTGCAACAGATAAAAGCGGACGCTTGAACGATTTTGGGAAAAAGATGAACCGGCTCCCGCTGCATCCACGGTATTCTGCAATGCTTCTGCGGGCAATTGAGCATAATCTGGCGAATGAAGCCTGTCTGCTTGCAGCAATGCTGGAGGAGAACAGTCACGGAACAAACAAAAACACCTTCGATCTGCAGGAACAATTTGAAACTTACCTGGACTCGTCAAGTGCAAACAATCGCGGTGCTTCACATGTGTTCGAATACGCTCACAAGTTGGAGAAACTGGCAGGCATTCCGCACCGCAGCGTGAAAGATATCAATACCGGGTTTCTGCTTGCCATTGCTTATCCTGAGAGAGTTGCAAAACGGCAGACAGGAAACAAATATCAGCTTGCACAGGGGATGGTTGTTACCATTCCTGAGGATAGCCGGCTCATGACGGAAGAGTATTTGGTGATAACCGATGTTGACGGGGCTTCGGCTGTGGGGAAGGCATTCGGCGCTGCAGTCATTGACAAAGAGGAAATACTCAGCTTGTTCAGAGAATTGCTGGTGAATGAGGAAGTGGTAAACTGGATTGACAATGCAGTGAGAGGAAAACAACGAACAAAATTTGGTGTGCTTTCTCTGAGGGAAAAAGATTTTAATCCCACCGATACACAGGCACAAGAGTGTCTCTTTAGGCACATACGTGCGAATGGCCTCAGTTTTTTGAATTTTGGAACTGAAGGAACACGGTTTATTGAACGAAGCGAATGGTGCCGTCTCTATGTGCTCAATCAGGGTGATGAAGCTGCTGCCGGTTGGCCGGTGTTAACACCGGAGGCTTTGCTTGCCACTCTGGAGCAATGGCTTGCACCGTTTTTGGCGGGGATCAGGAAGAAGAAAGATATTGATGCATTGCATATGGCAGAGGTGCTTCAGGCGATGTTCAGCTATGAGCAGTTGCATATGTTGGACAGACTGGCACCCGATACAATCACTGTCCCCGGCGGTTCAAGAATTCAGATTCATTATAATCAGGGAGAGAAGCCGTTGCTGGCAGTGCGTTTGCAGGAATTGTTCGGGCAGATAGATACCCCCTCTGTTGGCGGTGGGCGTGTGCCGTTGCTCATTCATATGCTTTCACCGGCGCACAGGCCGCTTGCCATAACCCAAGACCTCCGTAGTTTCTGGGTGAATACGTATCCGGAAGTTCTTGGTCAAATGCGCAGAAAATATCCCCGGCATGTCTGGCCGGATGACCCGCTGAGTGCAGCACCGACGAACAAGACGAAGCGTTTTCAGAAGCGGTGAGAATTTCGTTCTCCATTTTTGATCCCATATACCCCGTACACATTTCGCTCCTATATATGTGCCATATGGCATTATCGTAGGTACGATATAAAATCTGTTCAATTTCACACCGAAATCAATCAGGAATACGCATCTTGTTCTGCCGGAGCTTCGGATTTAGCATCCGAATGGTTGTAACTCCCTGATGGCTTTTGTGTAATTACCATAATACCAAATTATGATAAAAACAATTTTTACCGTTAACGGCAAATACTAACCGGTGAACGGTCGAAATTTGGGATAAACGGTGCTTCTATATCAACCATACTGAGTAACTTTCGTCAATAATTTTTTAGGATTCAGGAGCTGCTCATGAAAAAACTGTCTCTGTTATTACTGCTTTCCATAACCTGTTCCAATTTTCTCTGGTCACTCGATCAGGGGAGATTTATGAGATATCCAACGATACACAAAGATAAAATTGTATTCACCTATGAGAATGATCTGTGGATGGTTAACAGTAGCGGCGGAACGGCCACCCGGCTGACTTCCGCGCCTGGAAACGAATTTTCCGCGAGATTCTCCCCGGACGGCAAATTTCTTGCTTTCACAGGAGACTACGACGGTTTTCAAATCGTTTATGTCATGCCGGCGGAGGGTGGATCACCGGTACGAGTAACCTATAATCCGGGAGGGGCTCAGTCCATGGGATGGACAAAGGACGGTGAACGGATTGTAATACGATCCTTTTTTGAAACCTATATTACCCGCACACCGAATCTGTATTTCGTTGATAAAAACGGTTCGGCACCGGAGCGCTTTCCAATCGACCGAGGAACGATGTGCAGCTTCTCACAGGATGGCAAGAAAATGCTCTATGTCCGGAAGGGAAATGAGGAGTACAATTGGAAACGCTACAAAGGCGGAGAGCATACCGATATCTGGATGTACGATTTTGAACAAAATAAGTTTTCAGCAATCTCAGACTATGTGGGCAAAAACGCCTACCCCATGTGGATTGGCAACTCGATGTATTTTGTGTCTGACCGGAATAACGGCATTGCAAACATTTATGCTGAAGATCTGAGTACAAAGACGATCACGCAAATTACCAATTTCACCGATGTTGATGTTATTCGTCCCGAAACTGACGGCAATACTATTGTTTTCATGCATGATGGTTATTTGAACACGCTGGATGTGGCAACAAAGCAGCTCAAAAAAATTGAAGTTCTCATTCCAACGGACAGTTGGGCATTGCGGACAAAGGTCATCAACCCAAAAGATTATATCCAGTCGGTGAATGTTGCCAACGATGGCAGTATGGTTGCATTGGAAGCCCGTGGTGATATACTCACGGTTTCGGTAGATGATGCAGGCTCTGTTAATCTTTCCAATACACCAGGCTCCCGCGAAAGGTTCCCTGCCATTTCGCCTGATGGAAAAACGGTTGCATTTTTCTCTGATAAAACCGGTGAATACCAACTCTATACGCAAAACATCGGGGGAGGTGAATGGACGGCGTTGACCACCAACCTGAATAAAACGAACTATCACCTGATGTGGTCACCGGACGGGAAGAAAATCTTATTCGGCAATAAGGATTTCTCTTTATTCGTTATTGATGTTGCCACAAAGAAGCTGACCAAGATTGATGAATCACATCAGATGAAAAATGATGAGTTCTACTGGGAAGTGAGTGATTATTCATGGTCGCCGGACAGTAAATGGGTAGCTTACAGTTTGGTGCAATATAATCGCAACAGCCAGATTTTTGTTTACAGTCTTGAGCAAAATAAAAAGTACGCTGTTACCACTGACTTCTTTGATAATCTCTATCCAACCTTTGATGCGAATGGCAAGTACCTCTACTATGTATCAAGCAGTAACTTCGACATTCAGATGGATTTTTATGAAGACAATCACATTTATTCCAATCCCCAGCAGATAATGTGCGTGATGTTGCATGGCAATGAAAAACCACCCTTCATGGAGAAGGTTGCAGCGGTTGAAGAAAAGAAATCGGAAGAATTCCACATTGATGTTGACGGGATTCAGCAACGTGCATATCCGCTTCCGGTTGATGCCGGTAACTACTTCTATCTGAAGGCAGGAATGAATAAGGTTGCATGGTGTTCAATAGATAAATTCACAGAAGATGAGTATGAAGAGATATTTAAACCCAAAGGCACAACGAAATGGAACCTTCATATATTTGATATGAACGGCAAAAAAGATGTTGTTCTAAACGACAAGGTGAAAGACTTTCAGACCTCGGCAAATCAGGAGCAACTGCTTATCCAAAAGGATAATGATATCTGTGTCACCGGGTTTGATCAGGCGTATAAGTCAAAATCAGCAGGAGCAAAGCTCAACCTTGGCAACCTGACCTATTCGGTTAATTACCGCGAGGAATGGAGCCAGATATTTAACGACACGTGGAGATGGTATCGTGATTTCTTCTATGACAGCAACATGCATGGACGGGATTGGAAGGCAATTGGTGACAGATACCGTGCGTATATTCCTGAACTCCCTTCACGCGAGGATCTTAACTGGGTAATGCAGCAAATGGTTGGTGAACTTTGTGTGTCGCATACTTATATCAGCGGCGGCGATTTTGGTACCTCCGTTCCGCAAACTCTATCGCCATATACCGGCTGGCTTGGAGCCGACCTTATAAAAGACAAAAAAGCAGGGTACTTCCGATTTGACAAGATCTATGGGCCGACCGAATATGACCGGAGTCCCGGTTCACCACTTGTGCGCCCGGACATTTCATTACAAGAAGGAGACTACCTGGTTGCAATCAACGGCACTGAAATCAAAATAACCGATGATTACAACAGATACCTTCAGATGACGCCGGGCAGGAAAATTACGGTTACCGTCAACAATAAACCTTCGCTGAAAGACGCGAAGACCTATGAGATAGAACCAATTAAAAACAGCTCGAAGCTGCGATATAACAGATGGATAGCCGATAATATCGAAAAAGTTACAAAACTTTCAGGCGGCAAGCTTGGCTATATGCACATAACGGCAATGGGCGGTGAAGGCATTGGAGAGTTTGATAAATTCTGGAGAGCGTACCGCTATAAAGACGGTATTGTGATAGATGCCCGTCGTAATTCAGGTGGCTGGACGGAGTATTTCATGATTGACAAACTTGAACGTAAAATGACCGCGAAGAATGTATTGAAAGATATGGAACCGTTCCGGTATCCCGGAAGCGCTTCCAATGGGCAATATGTTGCCATATCCAATGAGTACAATGGTTCCGATGGTGAAGCTTTCATGGAAGATTTCCGGGCCAATAAGCTTGGCAAGATTGTTGGCGTTCCTTCATGGGGCGGTCTGGTTGGGATTCTGAATGGTCAGAAGACCCTGGATAACGGGACCGTTGAACAATCGAATAACGCGTTCTTTGGCGAAGCAGGGAAATGGCTCATCGAGAATCATGGTGCTGATCCTGATGTGGTTATTGACAATGACCCCGGTTCAGTGATGGCCGGCAAAGATCCCCAGCTTGAGAAGGCAGTAGATGTTTTATTGAATCAGGTTAAAGAACATCCGTTTACGTTTCCGGAACGACCCGCATATCCGATCAAATAATGGAACCCGGAATTTTTAACGGTCTGCAAAAAGGCCCGGTGCGCAGAGCACCGGGCCTTTCTCATTAGCAGGGGAAATAAACCAGTCCTCAGGAGTATAGCTTAGCCGCTTTTTCTGCTGAGGTTACAATTCCTTTAATAAGAGCGGAGCTGAAGCCGTTGTGTTCCATCTGGTTGAGTCCGCTGATGGTGCAGCCGCGGGGAGTTGTCACTTTATCCACTTCGTACTCGGGGTGCAGATTGTTCGTCAGCAGCAGTGAAGCCGCGCCTTTGGCTGTCTGAGCTGCCATAAGCAATGCCTGGTCCGAATGAAACCCAATTTCAATGCCGCCCTGTGATGCGGCTCTGATGGCACGAAGAAAGAACGCGATGCCGCACGCGCAGAGTGCCGTAGCAGGGATCATCAAGTCTTCTTTGATTTCAACAGTTGAACCCAGAACATCAAAAATTTTCCTGGTAATACTTAGCGCATCCTTTTCACGGGCACAGATGCAGGTCATTGATTCCTGAATGGCAATTGCCGTGTTCGGCATGGCGCGGGCCACCTTGATCTTTTCGCCGACCAGAAGTTTGATGGCGCTGATTGATGCACCGGAGACAACGGATATTAAAATATGTTTTGCCGTTAATGCAGGTTTGATCTCCGTTAACAGTTCATTAAGCTGTTGTGGTTGAATGGCAAGGATAATGATGCTGCTCGATTTGACTGCAGCCACATTGTCGCCGGTTACATTAAATTTCCGTTGTGTGAATTCCTTTAGCGGTGCAATGTTCCTTCTTGTCAGATAGATATTGCCTGCAGGGGCCACGCCTGCCTTTTTGAGTCCTTCCGCTATTGCGATACCGATATTTCCTGCTCCCAGAATTGCGATTTTTTGATTTAGCTTCATGAAATCATCTCCGTGTATTGCTGATTGAATGTGGTTGCAAGATAAATAATTATAGGGAAAGATGCATGACGGGAACAGAGATAAAAAATGCCTGATTCAAAATATCGGTTATGATATAGTTGAAATCAGGCATGCACAAAATTTTGGTTAAGTGACTAAAAGGGGAGACTGTGCTATCCTATGAGGGATCGGCACCCGGTCTTACCAACGGCGTCCGCCGCCACCGCTTCCGCCATTGCCGCCGCTGCTTCTGCCGCCGCCGCCCTGGCCGGGTCTGCCTTTGCCGCCGCCGCTTCCGCCGCGTCTGTTATCGGTTTTGGGCCGAGCTTCATTAACAGCGATTTTTTTCCCTTTCAGGTCTTTCATGTTCAGTTCATTAATCGCTGTCTGTGCTTCTGAATTAGATCCCATTTCAACAAAAGCAAATCCTTTTGATTCGCCGCTGAACATGTCGCGGATCACTTTCACGCTTTTTACGTTTCCGTACAGCGAAAATTCTTTTTGTAAATCTTCATCTGTGACGTCTTTTGCCAGGTTACCAACAAATATATTCATTCTGACTCCAATAATTGAGAGTGTGTGTTACGAGCAAAAAAAGGTGATATTCAATTCTTATGGGGAGGAATATGAAAGATCAGAATTTTCAACCCTACAATTAAATAACCGCAGTTTCTCCGCGGTTGTTATTTGCGTGATCAATCCTGTTTCTGAAAAGTCGAAACCTCCTGCGTCACAGAAAGTAGAAAATTGTAAAACTCTATTGCACGGCAAATAATTGCTGCAAATGTACGTATATCCCCGACAGAATCAAAGTACTATTATTTCTCCTTGAGGGTGATTAAAGGGGTGTTGCGCGAAACGGCATTACTGCGTCCGGAGATTAAACTGGTGGGAAAATTATCTGAATCATGAAAAAGTAATTATGACAGTATTATTTGCCAAATTCCGGCAAAAATTCTGAAAAATGGCATTTAGTGCGAATATTATTTTGCAAAAATGACATATATGTATATTTTATACTAACTATTTAATTAAATTTTTGGAGCATTGGTTATGGAACAAAGGAAAAAATCGTGGGCAGAACCGTATAAAATGAAGATGGTGGAGCTACTCCACATGACAACGCGTGAAGAACGGGAAGCTGCCATTATCGAAGCCGGATACAATACCTTTTTGTTGAAATCAAAGGATGTATATATCGACCTGCTCACAGATAGCGGCACTTCAGCCATGAGTGACCGGCAATGGGCTGGAATGATGATGGGTGACGAAGCATATGCCGGAAGCGAGAATTTCTATCATCTCGAATCTGCAGTTCAGAAATACTATGGGTATAAATATCTTGTGCCTACACACCAGGGAAGAGCTGCGGAACATATCATATCTCAGATAATGATAAAGAAGGGTGATGTTATTCCGGGAAATATGTATTTCACTACTACCAGACTGCATCAGGAATTGGCGGGTGCAACGTTTATGGACGTCATAATTGATGAGGCTCACGATCCGGAAAGCCTGCATCCCTTTAAAGGAAATGTTGACCTGAATAAATTGCAGGCAATAATCGATAAGTATGGTGCGGAACGGATTCCGTATGTTTCCCTTGCCACTGCAGTAAATATGGCAGGTGGCCAGCCTGTTTCCATGAAGAACATGCGCGAACTGCGCGAACTGACAAGCAAACACGGAATCAAAATAATTCACGATATGACCCGTGTTGCCGAAAATGCCTACTTCATCAAGAAAAGAGAAGAGGGGTATGCTGACTCACACATTGCAGACATCGTAAAAGAAATATGCAGTTATAGTGACGGCGCAACCATGAGCGCGAAGAAAGATGCATTGGTGAACATCGGTGGTTTTCTTGCACTCAACGACTGGGACCTTTTTGAAAAAGCCCGGAACATGGTTGTGGTGTATGAAGGTTTGCATACCTATGGTGGTATGGCAGGGCGTGATATGGAGGCAGTTGCAATCGGGATTACGGAATCTGTTGAAGAAAACCATATCCGTGCTAGAGTTGAACAGGTTATCTATTTGGGGGAAAAGCTCATCTCCTGGGGAGTTCCGGTTGTGAAACCGATAGGTGGGCATGGCGTTTTTCTTGATGCAAAGAAAATATTGCCGCATCTGACACAAGATCAATTCCCGGCTCAGGCATTGGCAGCCGCTCTTTATCTTGATTCAGGGGTGCGTGCAATGGAACGGGGAATTGTATCTGCCGGTAGGAATAAAGAAGGAAAAAACAACTATCCAAAACTTGAGTTGGTCAGGTTAACAATTCCGCGTCGTGTATACACACAGGCGCACATGGATGTTGTTGCTGAGTCAGTGTTGGAAGTATATGAGAACCGGGAGAAGATCACCGGATTGCGTATGGTCTATGAACCTGAATACCTCAGGTTTTTCCAGGCACGTTTTGCAATACTTTAATTTGAAGTGTACTTATGAATTTTGATGAAACAGACAAAAAAATACTCTCAATCCTTCAGACAAATTGTAACATTACCAATGCCCAACTCGCGCAGGAGGCGGGCATTTCTCCTTCCAGTATGATTGAACGGGTTAAGCGCCTGGAGAACACGGGAATAATTACCAAATATGTTGCGCTTGTTGATCCGGAGAAAGTGGGCATCGGTACACTGGCCCTTGTTTCAATCTCTCTTGCTGTTCACCAGCTTGATTCAGTGGACAATCTTACAAAAGTGTTAAATGAGATGGATGAAGTGCTCGACTGTTATCACATTGCAGGTGAAGAAGATTTTCTGCTGAAAGTTGCCGTTAAGGACATACGGAAATACCAGGATTTTGTATTAAATAAACTATCAAAAATCCCTGCGATCAACAGAATAAAAACTTCGTTTGTGCTTTCCACCGTGAAACACGAGACAAGATTCCCGATTTCTCAGGAGAATGAGTAGGTGAATGGCAGTTGTGAGGGGTGAAAAAGTGATTAATTGCTCGTTTTATAAACTCAATTGAAGTAAAAATCAGCGAAATAAATAAGGGAATAATATGATAATGTTTGGAAAAAAAATAAAAAATGGTATTTTGGCATAATGACTATTGTGATTTACTTAACTTAAAAAGGAATGCTACATGAAAAAGCTTCAAATTCTTGCTGCTTTCATCATCCTGTCTTCTATGGTGTTTAGCCAAACCTACAAAGATGGTTGGGGTATTGGTTTTGGTTTAACTTCTCCCCGTATGTTTGGGGATGTATATTCAGAGTTCTTTAATTTTGGCGGACACGTCAGTATCCAAAAAGACTTGGATGAAGTAAATACACTTCGTTTCAAAGTTGATTATCTTGATTTTACTTCAGGCACCGCAAATACTGGTTTAGCAAAAGGTCCATCCACAACAGCTCTTTCTTTTGGTTTTGATTATCTCTTTGCATTCAGCGTTTGCCATCCTGTTAAATTATACTTAGGTACAGGTTTTGGATTCTTACAGTATACCTTAAAAGATGCTGTGAAACCTTTAACGGATGAAAGCAAATTCGGTGAATTGAGCTTTAACTTTTTTGCAGGTGGAAAGTATGCCATCAGCAGAGAATGGGACCTTAAAGGCGAAATAGCCATGCATCAGATATCAACAGATCGATTTGACGGTGTATATGGTACTAACGGCGGTTTGTTTGGCGGAACACTGGATTCTTATCTGTCTGCAGAAGCTGGTCTTATTTATTATTTCGAACGCGGTGCTGAAACCAAATATTGCGACGCTCCGGGTGGAGTTACCAACGTAATTAATCAGGCTGCAGCAGCAAGTGCTGCTGTTGATTATGACAGAATTCAGCGCATGATCGATGCAAGCAAAACTGCACCGGTTGCTGTTGATTATAACAAGATTTCTGACATGTTAGATGCCAAACTTGGAAAAGCTGCTGCAGTTGCCCCAGGTGAAGCTGTTCTTGTTGGAATTAACTTTGACGTTAACAGTGCTTCCATCAAAGCCGAAAACTATGCCATTCTTGCTCAGGATGCTGCTGTGTTATTATCACATCCTGATATTAAAGTTGAAGTTGCCGGATACACTGACAAAGACGGTGCTGAAAAAGCAAACCTTACTTTGTCATCAAAAAGAGCAACTAATGTTAAAAACTATTTGGTTGCCAAGGGTGTTGATGCTGCTCGCTTGACCGTTAAAGGTTATGGCGAAAGCTCACCGGTTTCTGACGAAAAAGCTTACAACCGCAGAGTTGAATTTAAACTCAGCAAGTAATAGTGAAAAACTCAGCTTTATCAGGTTATTGAACCGGTAAAGAGTGTTTTCAAGCACAATTTATTTAACAGGCCACCCTGCAAAGAGTGACCTGTTTTTTTTTATCCCAATATTTAGCGATTTTTAGGGAAGGTTTTTTCAAAATCCCAGATAGTGGTATGAAAGCAATTAAATATTTTTGGGGCATTGTAGATCTTCACACGCTTATTATCATGGCACTGACTGTTCTTGGAACGGTAATGTGTATCCATTTTAGATGGACTTACGAAATACCAACCGACCTGATTGCTATTGCGATCATCTTCCCAATCGTTTTTTCGATTAATGCTGCATATAGCAGAAGAGAACGTGCGTTGGAAGTTTATGCCCGCATAAAAGCAAATGCGGCAGGGCTCCATTACGCATTCAGGGATTGGCGGGTAGGAGAGACTAAGGATCTGTCCAGGGAAGTGATCATTATTCTCAAAGGCTTTTTCTCTGATTCAAAACAATATTTCATTGATTTTGAACACCGGGAAGCCCTTTTGAAGAATATCTATGAGAGCTTTTCCAGACTCTCCAAACTGACCGTCAGGTTCAGGGAACTGGGATTAAGCTCTTCCGAAGCAACCATTATTGAAGCAAATGTAAGGGCGTTGCTCGAAGAATTTGAGCACATGAAAAATATACTTCTCTACCGGACTCCGGTTTCGTTGCGCGCTTACAGTAAAGTTTTTCTAAACATCTTTCCTTTGTTTTTTGCCCCATATTTTGCTCATGTTGCAAGCGATTCCAGTCAATTTATGGGATGCCTGGTCGGCGGTATGTATGCACTTCTTCTTGTCAGTTTGGATAATATTCAAACTGATCTGGAAAATCCGTTCGACCAGGAAGGTGCTGACGATTTGCATCTGGAAGGCAGTGAGTATATTACATTTCTTACGGCGTCAGGGCAACAGGCCAAATAGTACAAATAAGGGTGGAGACAATAATTGCGTTCCATCCAAACAGTTTATAAGCAGCATCTGCCGGTTCATGCTAAGTTGACTCTAGTGGCAGTGACCGGTTAAATTCTCCTCAGTCTTTGATTAATTATATGACATCAAAGCACAAAAACCACCAATAAGCCGGAAAATCGCACAATCACAACCAGGAAACGCGCGGAAAAATCTTTTTCATTTTAATCTTGACTTTTTAGTATAGATTCAATAATTTAACAGTAGTTGAAATCAGAATTCCTAAAAACCACTAAGGATTATTAATGAGCTCTACCGAAGTTCAGGATATTGAAGAACTTGCTAACCAAGAGTATAAATACGGCTTCGTCACCGATGTCGAGACGGACACTGTTCCCAAGGGATTGAGTGAGGATGTTATCCGGACCATATCCCACAAGAAAGGTGAGCCGTCATGGATGCTTGAATGGCGTCTGAAAGCATATCACCACTGGCTAAAACTGAAAGAACCCAAGTGGGAGAATGTAAGCTATCCTGAAATAGACTTTCAGGAGATCATCTATTATTCAGCTCCGAAGACTGTGAAAAAGCTAAATAGTATGGATGAGGTGGATCCGGAAGTCCTGAAAACATTTAACAAACTTGGCATTCCTCTTGAAGAACAAAAGATTTTTGCGGGTGTAGCGGTTGATGCAGTGTTTGACAGTGTTTCGGTGGCAACCACGTTCAAAGCCAAACTGATGGAAATGGGCGTTATTTTCTGTCCCATTTCTGAGGCCTTAAAGGAATACCCTGAACTGGTAAAACAATACATCGGTTCGGTTGTACCCTACACGGATAACTATTATGCTGCACTAAACTCTGCGGTTTTCACCGATGGTTCTTTTGTGTTCATTCCTAAGGGAGTTCGGTGCCCGATGGAACTCTCGACGTATTTCCGGATAAATGCTGCAAAAACGGGACAATTTGAAAGAACGCTGATAATTGCAGAAGAGGGAAGCTATGTAAGCTACCTGGAAGGTTGCACAGCTCCTATGCGCGATGAGAATCAGCTTCATGCTGCAGTAGTGGAGTTGGTTGCATTGGAAAATGCTTCGATAAAATATTCTACCATTCAGAACTGGTATGCCGGCGACAAAGATGGCAAAGGTGGTATCTATAATTTTGTTACCAAGCGCGGCCATTGCAAGGGTGCCAATTCAAAAATTTCGTGGACGCAGGTTGAGACCGGTTCGGCTATCACCTGGAAGTATCCAAGTTGTGTGCTGCAGGGTGATAATTCGGTTGGCGAATTCTATTCGGTCGCCGTTACCAATAACATGCAGCAGGCAGACACCGGTACCAAGATGATCCATCTGGGCAAAAACACCAAAAGTACTATTGTATCCAAAGGAATTTCTGCCGGGAAAAGCAATAACACCTACCGTGGATTGGTCCGTGTGGGAAAGAAAGCTGAAAACGCGAGGAATTACTCGCAATGCGATTCACTTCTTATCGGAGATACGTGTGGAGCTCACACCTTCCCATATCTCGAAGTAGGAAACCAGACCGCAAAAGTGGAACACGAAGCCACCACATCGAAAATTGGCGAGGATCAGATATTTTATCTTAACCAGCGTGGGCTTGCGACCGAAGATGCGGTTAACATGATAGTCAATGGTTATTGCAGGGAGGTATTTAAGGAACTCCCCATGGAGTTTGCTGTTGAAGCGCAGAAACTTCTGAGTGTAAGCCTGGAAGGCAGCGTCGGGTAAGAACCTGCCGGCCGAAAAGCAAAGTATAAAAAGAATATGACAATTGGAGAATGAAAGAATGTTGGAAATTAGAAATTTACATGCAAGTATTGAAAATAAAGAGATCCTGAAGGGAATTAATCTTTCGATTAAGTCCGGGGAAGTTCATGCAATAATGGGCCCTAACGGAAGCGGCAAGAGCACGCTGGCCTCTGTGTTGGCAGGAAGAGACAATTATACGGTAACGGCAGGTGAGGTCATTTTCAACGGGAAAAACCTGCTCGATATGAAACCAGAAGAAAGAGCCCGCGAAGGCGTTTTCCTTGCCTTCCAGTATCCCGTGGAAATTCCCGGAGTCTCGAACACAAGCCTATTAAAAAACGCGCTCAATGAAGTCCGTAAACATCGCGGATTGGAGCAACTGGATACACTTGAGTTCCTCAAGATGGTCAAAGAGAGAATGACCTATGTGGAAATGCCGCAGGATCTTCTCAATCGTTCTGTCAACGAAGGATTTTCAGGCGGTGAAAAAAAGAGAAATGAGATATTTCAAATGGCAGTGTTGGAGCCACGTCTGGGGATCCTTGATGAAACGGATTCGGGACTGGACATTGATGCACTGCGCATTGTTGCAAGTGGTGTGAACAGGCTGAAAAACCCCGATAATTCCTTCATCGTGGTCACACACTATCAAAGATTGCTGGATTATATCATCCCTGATTTTGTTCACGTTCTTTTTGATGGCAGGATCATTAAATCCGGTGATAAAACCCTGGCATATGAACTTGAAGCCAAAGGGTACGACTGGGTTAAAGAGCATGTAACCGAATTTGTAGCGGGTTAAGGAAACAATGATGGATAGAATGCAAGAAATTAAAGATTGGTATGTTTCGCAATTTGAGTCATTTGAACTGGGGCTCAACGGTGAAAAGCAAAAACCAATTCACAAATTTAGAAAAACTGCTGCAGCCAGGATTCCGGAATTATCGTTTCCCACCACAGGAGATGAAGAATGGAAATACACTGATATTTCTCCGGTTCTGAACCACAAATTTCGTTCCGGCAGGTTCAGTGCCACGCCGGTTTCACTTGAGCAAATAGATAAATTTCTTTTTAATCATGCAGAATTTAACACGCTGGTTTTTGTGAACGGAAATTTTGATCCTGCTCTTTCAAACATTATCGATTCAACCGATAAGCTTATTGTAAAATCTCTTAAGCTTGCTTTCAGTGAGAATCAGGAATCGGTGGAAAATTATATTGGAAAGAATGCCACCAATACTGATGGAATTTTCCCTGAATTAAATGCTTCATTCCTTCAGGATGGAGCATTCATTCTTATCAGAAAGAATGCGGTGCTGGAGCGTCCGGTGCACATTCTGTATGTCACCTCTGCCAACGAGGAAATAGCCATTCAGCCGCGAAACCTCTTCATTCTTGAGGATAACGCACAGGCATCGTTAATTGAGAATTATGAATCGGTATCTGACTCCGTGTACTTGACAAATGCCGTATCGGAAGTGCATTTGGGCAAGAACGCAAATCTGACTCATGTGAGGATCCAGAATGAAAACCTTAAAAGCTATCATATTTCTCTTTCCGAAGCTGCATTGGGCACCAACAGCGTTTACACGTATTATAATATAGATTTTGGCAGCAGTATTGCGCGCAATAACTTCCACGCGCGCTTTGTTGGTGAAGACGCAGAATGCAACTTGAATGGGCTATATCTCACGTCCGATGGTCAACTTATGGACAATCATACGCTGATTGACCACGCATTGCCTAATTGCCGGAGTAATGAGCTTTATAAGGGTGTGCTGGATGGGAAATCACGCGGCGTTTTTAACGGGAAAGTTATGGTGCGCCGCGATGCTCAGAAAACAAATGCATTTCAGGCAAACAAAAACATTCTCCTCTCCGATCAGGCAATAGTCGATACCAAACCACAGCTTGAAATTTTTGCTGATGACGTTAAATGTTCACACGGTGCCACTATCGGTCAGCTTGACGAAGAAGCTTTGTTTTATCTTCGATCACGGGGTTTGAGCCTGGAACAGGCGAAGAGCACCATGATTTTTGCCTTTGCAAAGAATGTAGTAGAAAAAATTAAACACCAACAGGTGCTTGATTATCTTGAAGAAAACCTGCACCTCAAACTCGGGACTTCGGTATAAGGGTGAGGAGATAATGGAACATACAATTATAACAGCAGAAAAAACCAGATTTGACGTTGAGAAGATCCGGCAGGATTTCCCAATACTGCAGACAACCGTTTATGGCAAGGAACTTACCTATCTTGATAACGCTGCCACAACGCATAAGCCATTGCAGGTTGTTGAACGGCTCAATAAATATTACTATACAGAGAACTCTAACATTCACCGCGGTGTTCATTATTTGAGTCAGCTTGCTACCGATGAATATGAGGCAGCACGTGAAAAAGTAAGGGCTTTTGTAAACGCTGCTTCCGCAAAGGAAATTATCTTTACCAAGGGCGCAACCGATTCGATTAATCTTGTTGCCGGTTCCTTTGGTAAAAAATTCATTTCTGCAGGTGATGAGATTGTCATAAGCGTGATGGAACATCATGCTAACATTGTTCCCTGGCAGATATTTTGTGAGTATACCGGGGCAATTTTAAAGGCTATACCCATAGATGATAATGGTGAATTGCTCATGGATGAGTATGAAAAACTGTTGTCACCGAAAACGAAGCTTGTTTCCATAGTCCACATTTCAAATTCTCTCGGCACAATCAATCCTGTTGAGGAGATCGTACGCATTGCCCACGAGAGCGGAATTCCTGTTTTATTGGACGGCGCACAATCCATTCAGCATACTCAAATTGATGTGCAAAAACTGGACGTTGATTTCTTTGTTTTTTCCGGTCATAAGCTTTATGGCCCTACCGGGACCGGCGTTCTCTATGGAAAGGAAAAATGGCTGTCCGCAATGCCGCCTTATCAGGGCGGGGGAGATATGATCCGCAGTGTGACTATTGAAAAAACAACTTATAATGATTTGCCCTATAAGTTGGAAGCCGGCACGCCGAACATTGCCGGCATGATAGGACTCGGCGCAGCGATTGATTATGTGAATTCCATTGGGCTTGAAGCCATTGGGGCACACGAGGCGGCACTGACTAAGTATGCATTGGAAAAGCTCACCGCGTTTCCAAAATTGCGTCTGATCGGAAATGCAAAAAATCATTCTGCTGTGTTTTCATTTGTGCTTGAGGGCATACACCCCCATGATATCGGGACCATTCTCGATTTTGAAGGCGTGGCCATCAGAGCAGGGCACCATTGCACACAACCGGTGATGCAGCGCTTCGGTATTCCCGCAACAGCAAGAGCCTCCTTTGCCCTGTATACCACTTTTGATGAGATTGACAGATTAATTACCGCTATTAATAAAGTATTTGAGGTATTCAGTTGATGAATCCGGAGATTCGAGAATTATACCAGCAGTTAATTCTCGATCATAATAAAAACCCAAAAAATTTCGGCAAACTCGAGGTACATAACCACGAGGCCGAAGGTTTTAACCCGCTATGCGGAGACCATATAAATTTATATATCCAGACAGATGGAGACGTTATTTCGAATATTTCATTCGAAGGTAACGGCTGTGCCATATCCAAATCATCAGCTTCAATGATGACCGCGTTTCTTAAAGGCAAAACCGTTCAGGAAGCAGAAGCGCTTTTCGAACGGTTTCATGATATGGTAACAGGTGCAGGCGATTTAAATGATACCTATGAAGACCTTGATAAATTGGCGGTTCTTCAGGGAGTGCGGGAATTCCCAGTGCGCGTAAAGTGTGCCTCGCTCTCATGGCATACGCTTATTGCTGCCCTGAAGAATGAAGAAAAAGCAGTTTCAACCGAGTAACAGTATGCGTGAAGAATTGACAAACCAAACAAATCAGGACCAAATAGTTCAGGAAATTCAGGAATTACAGGAAAAAGCAATTAATAAGCTTAAGACCTGCTACGATCCGGAAATACCGGTGGACATTTGGGAACTCGGACTCATTTACGAACTGAAATTCGATCTCGAAAAGAATCTCGTGGTTATCATGACGCTTACGTCTCCCATGTGTCCGGTTGCAGAATCGTTGCCGCCCGAAGTAGAGAATAAGCTTCGTGAAATTCCGGGTATCACCAGCGTTAAAGTGGAATTAACCTGGAATCCGCCCTGGGATAAGGATATGATGAGCGAAGTTGCAAAAGTGGAACTCGGTTTCTTTTAATAAGATAGGGGCAGGGAAAAACCATAACCTGCCCGGGTGATGCTGCCAGACAACTTTGTGTGGAGTTTGAGAAGGCAGTTCAAGCTCATTAGAGTTAGTAATAGTGAATTTCTTAAAAACTATAAATACGTAAGGAGTAGTTATAATGTTCAATATTGTTTCGCGTCCTCCATTATATGATCAGGATGCAGTTCAACCAATGCGTGATGAATTGGTAGCCGTCGGACTTGAAGAATTACGTTCAGCCGAAGAAGTTGATGCTGTGATAAATGTTTCCGATGATAAGACTGTCTTTGTTGTTGTAAACTCAGTTTGCGGTTGCGCCGCCGGTGGTGCACGTCCCGGAGTTTCACTGGCATTACAAAATAAAATCATTCCAGATAAACTATACACCGTTTTTGCGGGTCAGGACCGGGATGCCACTGACCGTGCAAGAGGTTATGTAAAGAATTTTGCACCGTCTTCACCCAGTGCTGCTCTTTTTAAGAATGGTGAAGTGTTATATTTCCTGCCCCGTTACGAAATTGAGGGCTATTCACCGCAGCAGATTGCTGCGAAGCTGATTGACGCATTTGAAGAGCATTGCTCACGTCAGGGTCCCTCAATAACGCCTGAGCAGTTTGCCCAGGTTGAGTATGCAAAACAGTGCGGGTCTAAGATCCCCTTATTTAAAGGTTAATGCATATATGAAATTTAGTTCTCAGGAAGAATATGGTTTGCGTCTTCTTCTGCGCATCGCCCACGATACTTCCGGGCATGGTCTAACCATTCCTGAAATCAGCGATGCTGAGAAATTAACCCAGGCCAATGCTGCGAAAATTCTGCGAATATTGCGTATGGGTGGTTTCGTGGAAAGTGAACGCGGCATGAATGGCGGTTATAAACTTACCAAAAAACCTGAAGAGATAATTGTTGGTGACGTATTGGCCGCCTTAGGTGGCCGGTTGTTTAAGTCTTCATTCTGTACCGATTATTCAGGCGTAGATGCCATTTGTACACATTCCATTGATTGTTCGGTGCGCTCTCTCTGGAGGGCAGTGCAGGTTTCAGTGGATAATGTGCTGAATCGTATTATGCTGCGGGATCTCATGCATAATGAACAGAAGGTGAGTACGTTTGTTAATGCAATTATGGACGAAGCAACAACCACTGATTGAAGCTGATTTAGAATGATTACACTGATTAATAACACCAACGCCATCCTGCACGGATGGCGTTGGTGTATGTATTGTAACTGCTGCAATAGCTATTTGCCGGGGGCGTTGAAGCTGCGCTTCAATAATTCCTTCAGGGGACGGGTGGTGACTCCTACTTTGTTCAAATTTATGCTCTCCCGGTGAAATAAAGTGATGAACGGTTAAAACCAGGGGTTTGAAACGGGAACATTTGGCCCCCCAAGCCACTCTAACAATTATACTAAACGTAATAATATGGAGTAACCATGAATGAATTGTTCCTTTTTTTCATTGTATCGTTTTTCTTCGGCAGCTATTTGCCTGCACAATCAGTTGATAAAAAGCTGAAGGACTTAAAGGGTGATGTCAAAAAAATAACGATAACAACCGACTCGGGATCAGTATCCTTTGAAGGCGTCGACGCAAAGAAGCTCACTTCCCGCCTGAAGGCAAAGGAGCACAGAAACATGTTCAAGCTCAATATCGACGACGATTCCCTGGATGCCTTCAATCCGCACAAATTCAACCTGAAAGGAGGGAAGGGGATGATGATCATCAACGATGATACCATCAGATTTCCACAATTGGGTGATGGTCATTTCAAGCTTGATTTTGATTCCATGATGACGGAAATGAAGAAAAACATGAAAGAAAACATGGGCTGTCTCGAAGAGCAGTTAAAAGGCCTTCGACACAAGATAATCATTATAGATGATAGTGATTGCTGCGATTCCGACGAAATGGATCAAGGTACCTCATGTGATACTTTGAAACACGATGGCAAGCATGAAAAATCGGGTGATAAAAAGATCCGTAAAAAGATAATTATCAAAAAGCAGATGAATGAAGAGGACTGTGATATGAAAAAGGAAGACAGCGAAAAGATTTTTTAAGATACTAAAAGTTTCCTCACTCCTATATCGAAGTCAAAGGGAGGGTGCGCTTTCACAGGTGCTCTCCCTTTTATTATTTACCTTCGCTTGTTTCTGCTTCTCGCATTAAAAGATTAAAATATTGTTTCAGGAAATCGAAGTCTACCAACAAAGCGAAAAATGCCTGAAATGCTTCCGGAGTCATTGCTGTCAATTCTGCAAAAGAAAGCTGTAATTTTTCCGGGGCGGTCTTTAACAGCTTCCCAAGTTTATCAATCACTTTTTGCAGGTTTGTTGAAAGATCGTGCTCGATTGAAGATGTATCCTTTACTTCAGGATTGTTGACAGCATCAATGAGTACCCGGTGCAGTCCCGTGACGTATTTGGCTGAAAATGCTATTTCGTGCAGTTCCTCAACTACATGATTTGCAAAACAAAAAAGGATGATCTCCCGCAGAAAGTCTTTGTGAGTGATTTTGTCATTCCACAGCGATAGATACCCGTCATAAAATTCAAGAGCACTTTCCGTTTCCGCAGTATGTTTGGTTTCCATTTTATCCCTGTGAGAGAACCCGTTTTGCAGAGTCTTCTATTTTGTGAATGATTTCATCGGCAACCCGCAATGCCCGCAGCCCGTCGGCTCCTGAAACCACCGGTGGCTTATTTTCTCTTACGGCATCAATAAAAAGAGACAACTCATATTGCAGCGAGTTTATTTCCTTGGTTTCCGGTTGTTCGTAGATGATTTTCTTTTTGTACTCACCAACGCCAATTTCACCAAAATTGATCGTGCCGGTATTCACCTCAGTATCACTGGGAATAAGGTGAAAAACTTCGGAAACACCGGTCTGAAAATCCAATGCGATGTAGCCGTCACGTTGAAATATCCGCATTTTGCGCATTTTCTTCTGTGATATTCTGCTTGCGGTAACATTGGCTACAGCACCATTTTCAAATTCAATTCTTGCATTGGCAATATCAACATTTGCCGAAACCACGGGCACCCCGCTGGCGTCAATTTTTTTAACTTCCGATTTAACGAGCGAAAGAATGATATCAATATCATGGATCATAAGATCCAGTACAACCGCCACGTCAGTTCCCCGGGGATTGAACTGCGCCAGGCGATCTGACTGAATAAAAAGAGGCTCAAGAAGGTAATGCTCCAAGGACAGGAGTGCCGGATTGAAACGCTCGATATGTCCGACCTGTAATACCAACTTTCTTTGAGCAGCCAGAGCTACCAAATCCTCAGCTTCGGGTATGGTGACGGTTATGGGTTTTTCAACAAGAACATGTTTATTGCGTTCCAAACAAATTTTAGCAATCTCATGATGTGCACTTGTAACCGTGACAATCGACACTGCATCAACGACGTCAAGCAATTTATGAATGTCATCAAAAGCCGGCACACCCAGTGTTTTCGATACAGCGGCGGCTTGTTCAGGATTTTTATCGTAAATTCCCACAAGGGTACAGGATGGGATCTGTTGTAACAGCTTTGTATGAATTGTGCCTAAATGGCCAGTTCCAATAACACCGATGGTAATAGGCATTGTGAAGTTATTCCTTACAAGTAGGGGAGAGTTGTGATTGATGTGTCTCTGAATGAAACGTCACTTTTAGAGTCGAAACGCGAACACCGTGATGTATCATCAGAAGGTTAGAAATTAAAAATTTCTACACACTTAATGGATTTGAAGAAAACAAAAATCTTAACCTGCTCGGCATCTCTGCGTGTCTCCAAAAACAAACCATCTTCAAAAGCATCCACCAAGGTACCGCTTTTGAACACTATTTCGTAAATAGCAGAATCTGCTTTTTGGTCCATAACGATGCCATAGTTCTCATGCATGGTCACATGGACAGTTTTACCAATAAATTGTTTCCAGTTCATCTGCATCTCATTACCTTAAAGTGAATCAAGAAGTCCTTTTAATTTACTAAATTTTGGGCACGTATGGTAGGTGCCCAGGAAATTATTTGCCAGAGACAGTTCCCCGGCCTGAAGATAATTGTAATATACTGTGAAAATCAGGCTCAGTAGCTTGTCTCCGCCCGCACAATCCATTTCACCGTTTTCGACCAGGTTTGGATAATCGTCCAGAAGCGCATCATTCTGGGTCAAATACAATGAATAGAGGTCGCTGCTTACGTTGATTATCTCCGTGCCGTCGTACAGGGAGTACTTTCTCGGAGTTATGATTGTATCCTGTCCGGTAAGATAGAGCAGCGAATCGAGCTGATGGATGCCGGTGCATAACAAGGTTGCATTCAATTCTTCATTGAATTCAATCAATGGTTCAAGACGCCCGGAATAGAGTGAATCAGCCAATTCCAAACCGTCTTCAACGGAGAATAAATAGAGCGTATAATCCGGGATCGTATCGGAAAGAGCATTGTCAATGATTACAATTTCTTCGATATCATCGCCATTTAAGTCCAACCGGTACATTTCAGGGGCATGGAAACGCCAACTTACCGCGACCTGGCCGACCGAATCCCTGGCGACTAGTTGTGTGCCCTCCAATGAAACAGTGACCTTGATGGAATCATTCTCCGGCATTTGAGCCTGGATGAGTGAAGAAATGAAGAACAGGAACGAGAATATAAGTAGCTTACGCATTGGCCCTAACTAAACAAAATTGAACAGGTAAAATAGCGGTTATTGGGCAGATTTCAGAATGAATATGATGATTTTTATAAAAATAGTTCAAGCTGTTATTAAATAGTTGAATTTTCTTGTAATTTTGGGAAGTCAGTTTCAATGAAATGGAGAAAAATAATGGCTAAAATGATCATAGCCGGCAATTGGAAAATGTATATGGACATTGCCGGATCAGTTGAGTTGGTTTCTGGAATCAAAAATTCACTTCCTGCCAATGTAACCTGCGAAATTGTTGTATGTCCGCCTTTCACATCGCTGGAGACGGTGCATACTCTAACAAAAGGTTCTGCAATCAAAGTAGGTGCTCAAAACATGTATTTTGAGGAAAATGGCGCTTTTACAGCGGAAATTTCCGCTCCAATGCTCAAAGGTGTGGGTTGCGAATATGTTATTCTTGGTCACTCGGAACGCCGTGCAATTTTCGGCGAATCAGACCAACTGATAAACAAGAAAATCAAAAAGGCTCTCTCCTCAGGTTTAATACCGATTTTCTGTATCGGTGAAACACTTCAGGAACGTGAATCCAATATAACCTTCGATGTGATTAAACGTCAGGTTGTAGAAGGACTAAAAGATATCCCCCAGGCAGATTTTGAAAAGGTTGTTATTGCCTATGAGCCTGTTTGGGCCATCGGAACCGGAAAAACAGCTTCACCTGCCCAGGCACAGGAAGTCCATGCATATATCAGAAAACTGCTTACAGAGCTCTACAGCGCCGGAAGTGCAGCCAACACCACGATTCAGTACGGTGGAAGCGTTAAACCTGAAAATGCAGCAGAATTGCTGGGACAAGCGGATATTAACGGTGCATTGGTTGGCGGTGCATGTTTGAAGGCTGATTCGTTCGTGAAAATTATCGAGGCAGCAAAATAAGGGCAGTGATGCTCTAAAGCCGGTTCGATAATCGACACCTTCGGAAGTTCCGGAAGGAATGGCCACCTTTTCTGCTGAAAAAAGATTACCGAGCTATAACTTAAATCAGAGTTATTCCGTTTTGTGAGAAATGACACCGTCTCAAAGTTAAGGATAACAGGATCCAGACTTTTGAGACGGTGTTTCATTTATAGGATGATATCACTTCTGGTGAAGTATTGTGGATTTGACGGTCTTTGAATACTCAAGCACTGATGCCGCGAATTCTGCATTGCACCAAGAGAGGGGAGATGCATCCGAACAGTCATTGCTGTTAAGATAGATACGTTCCGGCATCAGCCCATAGCAATTTGAATTGCGTACCATCCACCGTATTAAAGGCAGTGCTTTACCGGGTTCCGTAAATTTGCTGTAGTATTGTGCCAGTGAGGCAGTTGTGAAGAAAAAAGCATCATTGCCATATGCAGCCAGACCCTTGTCAGGTGATTCAAAATATTGCACACCGCCATCAAGTACGAAAATAGTTTTCTCATAAAAAGTAATCGTCGGTTCAAGGATCTTGTGATCACTGAAGCCCCATAAAGGGCCGAATTGGGGAGTCGCATCCCAAAGATAGAGCCGGTTATTTGTCACTTCAGTGAGACTCCGGCTATCTTCCGCTTTACCGCCGTGGAAACGGATATCGGTGAATGTGCCTCGCGTTGGATCGATCATTTTGGGAAGATTCTGTTTTATTTTGGAAGCGGCACTTCCATATTTGTCTTTCAGGGTTGTGTTGCCTGCACTTTCTGCAAAGTGGGCAGCGGACTCCAATCCGGCAATGCAAATCATATTGGTAGCAGGGAGGTATCCGGTCCATTCAACAATGCCGCCCTCATAGAGCAGCCCTTCGTTATCGATTTTACTGCAGAGAAAATCCGCAAGTTCAAAAATAAACTCTTTGCCAGCCAGCCAAACTCCTGTTTTCTCATGATACCAGGAAAGTAGTTGGATCAGGTAACCATTGGCATCCCATTCCGGCTCGTCATATCTGGCTCCGCTGCCGCCATCAACAGCTTTGCAGTTGGCATCATAGCGTGCATAGAACTCGCCTTTCGATTTTTTTGGCACCGGTTTATTCACCCAAAATGAAATTATGTCTTTAGCTTCCTTGAGGTGTCCGGTAAGCAAAAAAATGCGGGCACATTTCATTGCATCTCTCGGATAAAGCTGAGGCATATTGGTGGTCATGAACTGACCGGTCATATCTGCGGGAATCTGTCCGTTAAGACAGGCTGATTTAGTGGCAACGAGACAGCGTTTGTAAAATGAGAGAAGTTGCCCGCCCTCCGCGATTGCATCAACATTAGGCAATTCACCACCGGCCAGCCATTGGGCATTTTGTTCGACGCACGTTGTATACGTATCTGCTGATTTGTTTGTTTTTTCAGCAGCAGCGATCTGATTGATGTCATCACCAAATACAATGCGTACTTCCGCTTCGCCATTTTTATCGAACTTTCCTTTGCAGGTGACCACTTTATTTGTGTCAGTACTAAATATTGCATCGCCAGAGCATGAGAGTTGCGCATGTACATTGTTGGACCACTTAGCCAACACATGATGGGGTGTGCCGGAAATATCCTCCAGGGAGGTTGTCTTATCACCGGTAAAGGATTTTCTGAGTGCTACAGCTATTTCGAATGAATGAGCCGGGCCGCTTTGAAGACTCTTGCATTTCACTATTACCGAATTGTTGGAGAGCCCATAGGCAAAAATTTCAAAAATGCTTCCATCGGAAAGAATCCGGCGTGTATACGCAATACAGTTATCTTTGATATCAACGGAATCCGCCGCGACTGCCGAAAGCTGTGTGCCTTTGGTATCATAGAAGTGAACGCCCGATCCGGTCACATAATCAACTGTATAATCTTTATAATACAGGTGTTGAATGCCTTGAACCTTATTCCTTTCTACTATTCTGAGATCATCAGAATAGACAAAGCATATGTCTCCGCCACCAAGAATTGCATTCCCTTTCCACAGTTTTCTGTCCGGAGTGCCGGATTGTGCAAAGAGGCCGGATACAAGACAGAGGAACAGTATTGTCCTTAACACGGGTGCACCGCTTTACTGTTCTTTTCCAGCTCGCTCCAGATGAGTGCAGCGGAACCTAATACAGCGGCATTTTTATCCGATAACTGCGAGAGTAATATTTTTGCTTTGCCTTTGAAAATATTCAAAGCATTTTTAGTCAGGCTTTCTTCAGTCGGTTTCACAATCAGATCACCTGCCAGGGCGAGCCCTCCAAAAAGAATAATCGCTTCGGGACTGGTGTAGACAATCGCGTTAGCAAGGGCTTTACCAAGCAGTTCTCCGGTTTGAGCAAAGGCTTCAAGTGCAATTTTATCACCTTCCATTGCCAGATTGTATATGGTTTTGGCAGTAAGTTGGTTGTAGGAAATATCTTGCAGTTTACTTGTTGTGATTCGGTTGGCAAGCAGTTTATAGACGGTCCGTTTCAGACCGGTCGCCGAGACATAAGTTTCCAAACAACCTTTTCGGCCGCAACCGCAATCTCTTCCACCTGGTTTAACAATTGCATGCCCAACCTCACCGGCGAAGCCGTCATGGCCATACACCAGGTTGCCACCTACAACAATGCCGCTTCCAAGTCCGGTTCCAAGTGTAATGAGGATAAAATCTTTCATTCCTTTTGCTGCACCAAATTTCATTTCGCCAATGGCTGCAGCATTTGCATCGTTTGTTATAACGGCGGGAACATTAAATCGCTTTTCGACCAGTTCCACCACGTTTGTGGTATCCCAATTCAAGTTGGGAGGCAATTCGACGGTGCCGTGATAGTAATTGGCATTGGGGGCGCCAATGCCAATTCCGACCAGGTTATAATCACCGTTCATTTCGGTTTGCATTTTTTCAATAGCGGGGAAGAGGCGTTTGAAAAACAGATCAGCCGATTCCGATGCATTTGTGGGAAGCGCTGATTCGCGGATACAGTTTCCTTCTTCATCAACAAATCCAAAAGCGGTATTAGTGCCGCCAATATCTATTCCTAATACTATGTCTTTACGTATGTTCATACTAATTCCTTTCCATTAAAGTTTGTTGATTCCAGAAAGGAATATGTCCTTTCAATCCATACCAGGAGATATAGAGGTAACACAGGATGGGGACGATATATGCATGGTGAAGCCCGGTGATATAATCGGCCATTACTCCCTGAAACAAGGGAATGAGTGCACCTCCGACAATTGCCATGCAGAGAATACCGGAACCTTCGCCCGTATGTTCTCCCAATCCGTCAATTGCAAGAGTGAATATGGTTGGAAACATTATTGAGTTGAATAGTCCTACCGCCAGCATTGACCACATGGAAATGCTTCCATGCGTTAACATGGACAGAGCAATAAGTACCGTCGCCGTAATCGCAAGCAACGCAAGCGTCTTTCCGGGATTGGATTTACTTACCATGAATGCCGCAAAATTAATAACCACCAAAAAAACAAAGCTGAAAGTTGAGGTAAAGTTGGAAAGCGAGATGCTTGAAAAATTGCCCAACGCGCTATATTCTTTTGAGATAGAGAGCCCAAGTATGGCTGCAAGCAAAAAAACTGCAGCAAGCAAAAGAGCTTTTTTATTTTTGTTTTTAAGTTCTGAAAGTGTAATGGCACCGAAGAAGCGCCCGATCATGGCGCCACCCCAGTAGAATGACAAATACTTACCTGCCTCTTCTTTGCTGAAGCCCATCACTTCGTTCAGTCCGAGGTAGCTGATCATAAAGCTTCCAATCGATACTTCCGCACCGACATAAAGAAAAATTGCGACCGCTCCCAGAACCAGATGTTTATATTTCCAGGCAGATTTTAAAACAACCGATTGATCAGTCTCGGTGCTTCCGGAAGCTGTAACGTCTGATGTTTTAATGATGGGGAGTTTTACCACTAGAAAGATCCCTGCAATGATGAACAACGATACAGCCACTATCAGATAGGGGCCCTGTACAGAGGCTGCTTCCAGCACTTTATATGCTTCCACCTCGGACGGGCTCATGCTTTTCAGTTCAGCGGCAGATTTGACCACCATCGAGAGGATTAATAACGAACCAAATACCGGGGCAATGGTCGTCCCCAGTGAATTGAAGGCCTGCGTAAGATTAAGCCTGCTTGATGCTGTCTCGGATTTTCCCAGAATAGCAACGAAAGGATTGGCCGCTACCTGGAGCAGGGTTATGCCTGATGCCATCACAAAAAGAGCGGCAAGGAACATTCCATAGGAACGCATACCTGCCGCCGGATAGAACATGAGCGTTCCAATTCCGGCAGTAACCAGACCTACCACGATTCCTTTTTGGTAACCAATCTTTTCGACAATTTTCCCCGCGGGGAAGGACACGATAAAATAAGCAAAAAAGAAGCAGAATTGAATCAACATTGCCTGTGTATAATTCAAATCAAAAACCGATTTCAGATGGGGGATTATAATATCATTTAAACAAGTGATGAATCCCCACATGAAAAAAAGGGTCGTCAACACGGTAAGAGGGAACGTATAGTTCTCCTGTGAAGAAGCCGGTGGAACCGGTTTCTTTATCGGGATTGTTGATGCCAAAGTACGCCTCCGTTATGTCACCAATTAAGTACAAAATCAATTCAAATTCGACTACAAAGCTACTAAACTTCAACATAATTTTTATACATTTTGAATAAAAATCCCCTTTAGCGTTAACTGAGATTGCGTGTGATTTCCATCCACCGGTTGTTCAAATTGATTATCCGAAATGTGAAGTTCTTAATGATTTTCCGGGAATGAACAAAGATGGCATTTCGTTGCAGGCCAGGGGAAAAGGAAAAACGTCATTAGGCTGACAATAGAGAATGTTATAGGCAGAGGTTTTTGCATTTTCAACTGGAAGGATAGAGCTCTGCGCGGATATGATAGGGTACCGCGTTATAGAAAAAGAATTAGCAAGCTGTTTTATATCCTGTATTTCTGCTTCATCCAGTCGTACGCGATGTTTATTTCTTTGGTTTTTTGCTCAGCCAATTCTTTCAGTTCGGGACCAAGTCCATCCACTTTGTCGGGATGGTACTGGGATATTAATTCCAGATAGCGTTTGCGGATGAATGCTTTGGTAACTTTACCGGACAATCCGAAGAAGTCGCCATACAGTTTTGCTTTTTGGTCCTCTGTTGCATCGGAAGAAGCGAAATCGGTATGTCCCTTCGAATAGCGTTTTTCATATTTTTCGTAACGTTCATATCGCTCATACCGTTCATAGCCTTCATACTGGTGGCCTTTGCCGTCATCTTTACCCTGATCGTGAGCGCGGTAATTTTTATCGTTTTGTTTCTTGCGTTGATATTTGTGCCTATATGCATAGGGCCCGACTATTTTGCTTATCGAGATGAAGAGTGCAGAACTTGCATCACCAATTGCCGTAAGATAGTCTAGTAAGGAAATGTTTACTCCAAACCAATCTGTTTGGATTAATTTTTCAGCATTCCCAACGAGCAGTTTTTTTGTTGCCGGCTCGGGAAATGATGCTCTGATCTTTTTAAGCTTTTCACCTTCTATCACCGGGGCAGCGATTTTATTGACAGCAGGGATCCACTCTTCCTCGCCGGTGTTTAAAATGAGGGTATACAGAATTAAAAACTCAGTATAAATTTCATCTGGCGGAAAGTTGGCGCTCAACGAAATGGAGTTGCACAAGCATTGCAACCGCCCGTATGTTGTGAAGACAAACTCGTTATAGGTCTGATCAATATCCAAATTAAACCATTTGTGAAACTGATGACCGAGGGCCTGGGTGGTATATGAATTTTTAAACTGTATAGTATGACGGAGAGAGGTGCTAAGCTTTTGTTGTGAAAAATCTGAAAGTTCGGTTTGTGTGGAACCGAACAGGCACCAAATTCGTTCACGGATTTCCGAATAGATAACCGCAGCATGGTCATATTTGCCGGAATCCCGTAACTGATCAGCTACCAATCGCATTTTAATAATATTCATGTTAAGGGCCGTATCACTATTCTATACTGAATCAAAAATCCAATATACTCGAAATTACACTACAAAAAAACCGTACATGCATGACCTGTTAAGCACAGCACATCAACGCTATGCACGATACTCTGAGCTGCATGAACCGGATAGAAGTCATCTGCTCACGCCGTAACTGACGCTCTCTGAATGCAAACCGGTTAAATTTAGTTCTTATATCCCGGGTTATTCACCCATGACTTTAATCAGCAGCCGTTTTCTTCTTTGTCCATCGAACTCCGCGTAATAAACCTGCTGCCACGGTCCAAAATCCAATTGACCGTCTGTTACCGGTACAATAACCTCATGATGAATGAGGAGACTCTTCAGATGTGAGTCGCCATTATCTTCGCCCGTACGGTGGTGCTTATAGTCAGGATTAAATGGGGCAAGCTTTTCCAACCATTCATCAATATCCTGAATCAAGCCGGATTCTGCATCATTAACATATACTCCGGCTGTTATGTGCATGGCCGAAACCAGAACCATGCCTTCTTTGATGCCGCTTTTCTTTACAGCGGCTTCAACCTCACCGGTAATATTAATGTATTCACGGTGCTTTTTTGTATTGAACCAAAGATGTTCGGTATGAAATTTCATTTTTCGTGTTCCTCAAGTTTGGAAATCTGCTGTTGATTTAACTCGGTTGCAATAAGCCAGTATTCCTGGGTTGTGCGTTTGAGGCGTTGCGCCAGGTTCACCATGATCTTTTTTGCAATTTCCGGGTGCTCAATGATCAATTCATCAAGACCCGCGCGAAGTTCAATCACAACCGTATCTTCCAACGCCTGGATGGTGGCTGTACGCTTTTCGCCAAGTATTACGCTCATCTCACCGACGACCAACCCTTTCTCGGTGAACTCACTGATCTTAAGCGCACCTTTGAATACACCGAGCCTGCCTGACAGAAGAATGAACAATGTATTGGTTTTTTCTCCTTCGCGGACGAGAACGTTTCCCTGCAGGAACTTTCTAGTAGCCATTTCAAACTCCGGAAAATTTGAGCAAATATCCTTTTATAAACTCATCCAGATTACCATCCATTACATCCTGAACGCTTGACGTTTCAACATCTGTCCGATGATCTTTAACCATGTTATAGGGGTGAAAAACATAGGACCTTATTTGACTGCCCCATTCGATTTTCATCTTCGTCTTTTCTATCTCATCCAGTTCTGCATTCTGCTTTTCAACTTCAATCTGGTAAAGTTTGGAACGCAGCAATTTCATTGCATTAACTTTGTTTTGGTTCTGTGAACGCTCAGATTGGCATGCGGCAACCGTATTTGTGGGTATGTGGGTAATACGGACGGCAGTTTCAACTTTGTTTACGTTCTGTCCGCCTTTTCCACCTGAACGGAAGGTGTCAATCCTCAGATCAGCCGGATTGATATCAATTTCTATGTCATCATCTATCTCGGGAATACAGAACACTGAAGCAAAGGATGTATGTCTTCTCTTGTTGGCATCGAAAGGGGAGATGCGCACCAAACGGTGGACACCAATTTCAGCCTTCAAATAACCATAAGCAAATTCACCTTCTATTTCCAGTGTGGCGCTTTTTATACCGGCACCGTCGCCTTCGAGAAGTTCAGCGATGGTTACCTTAAAGCCGGATCGTTCACACCAGCGGAGATACATACGCATGAGCATATCCGCCCAGTCCTGTGATTCGGTTCCGCCGGCTCCTGAGTGAATGGTAAGAATGGCATTTCGTCTGTCATCCTTGCCGCTCAGCATATTCTTAAACTCAAGGTCATCTATGCCTTTTTGCAGGTCATTCAGTTCCTGTTCAATTTCGCCGGCGAACGATGCGTCTTCTTCAGCCTTTGCCATTTGAATAATTTCATCCAGGCTGTTTCTCTTTTCCTCCAGTGCAGTCCAGTCAATAACCCACGCCTGATGGGCTTTAATCTCCTGCAACACTTTCTGGGCGCCTTTTTGATCATTCCAAAAACCATCTGTTTCAGTCAGTTTTTGGAGTTCAGCTACTCGGTTTAATTTTTCATCAACCTTAAAGATACCTCCGTAGATTGACGATTCGGGTTTGTTGACCGTTTAGCTGTTTTACTTGTTCTTCGTACATTTTACTATCCTTTATTTATTTTTCTATTTATTCTCTTCTTCATGGAGTTTGTGCTGAAACCACGCTATTATTTGAGTAACATTATCAGCACAACCAATTTCAATAATCTCTTTTTAGCGACCCCAATTTACAATATCTGCATAAATTTTCCCGCTAATATCACTTGCTGAGCCGGACAATTCCATCTTCAGCCATTGTATTGCCGGATCTTTTTTGAACCAGGTGAGTTGCCTTTTGGCATAGTGCCTGGTGTTCCGTTGAATGAGAGCGACTGCCCGCTCAAGCGAAATTTCATTATATAAATATGAGATAATCTCTTTGTAACCGACCGTGTTCAATCCATTAAGGGCAGGGGGGTATCCGTCATCCAGAATGCCCTGTACCTCCTGGACAAGCCCGGCTTCCAGCATTCTTTCTACACGCTCGTTTATACGGGAATATAATATTTCCCTGTCCCAGGTAATTCCGTACTCCATGAATTCAATTTCCGAACCTCGTTGAAAGGTGGAATGAACCTCTGAAATCGGTTTGCCTGTAATGTAATACACTTCAAGTGCCCGGAGAACCCGTTTGTAGTTTCGGGAGGTCATGGATGCAGCAGCAAGGGGATCGATACTTTTCAGGAGATCGTAAAGCGCTTCATCACCAAGTTCGTCGCGTTTTGCCTTAAGTTCGCTGCGAATAGACTCATCGGGGGCAATGTCAATTATCCCGTTAATAAGTGCTCGTATATAAAGACCTGAACCGCCGCATACTATGGGTATCAGCCCTTTGGAGTGCATCTCATCAATTATTTTGAGTGCCTCGACCTCGAACGCACCCGCGTCAAATGGCTGATTCAAATCGTGTGAATTGATAAAATGGTGACGAACAGCGGTAAGATATTCGTCAGGAGGTTTTGCGGCACCGATGTCAAGTTTGCGGTAAATTTGCCTGCTGTCTGCTGAGATAATTTCGGTGGAAAGCGTTTTAGCAAGTGTGAAAGCAATGTCGCTCTTCCCCGAAGCAGTAGGTCCCGCAATAATTATTACTCTTCTTTCCAACCATCTCTCCCAATCAAGGGAACGAACTGAAAATCGGGTATCTTTTCAACTTCGTACGTATCTTTATCAGTCCTGGTAATGATGTGCAGCGATTGGGAGTTACGATCGCCAACAGGTACAACCAATCTGCCGCCAATGGAAAGCTGTTTTTGCAATGCCGGCGGTACGGCTGGAGCACCGGCAGTTACAATAATGCCGTTGTAAGGTGCAAATTCGTTCCATCCGATGGTACCGTCAGCACATTTCACCAGAATATGCATGCGGAGTTTTTCAAAAAGCCTCATGACAATCCGGCTTAGCTCGAAACTCCGTTCAATTGTATAGACCCTCATGCCCATCTCATAGAGAATTGCTGCCTGATAACCTGAACCCGTACCGATTTCCAATACAGTATCACCCGGTTTCAGGTTCAGCTTTTCGGTCATAAAGGCGACCGTGTATGGTTGAGATATAGTCTGTCCATGTCCAATATACAGTGCTGTATCATTATAGGCATGGTACAGCATGCTTGGGCTTACGAATAAATGCCGCTCAACTTTGAGCATTGCTTTGAGTGTGGCTCTGCTCCTGATTCCTTTTTTATGGAGAAGCTCAACCAGATCTTGTCGTTGTTTTTCGTACATCTTCTATTAAATTGTTAAGTATGCCTGTGCAAAGATAGAATATTTGCCTGAAATACTTAAATTTGAATTGCAATAATTAAAGAAACTTTATGTTTGATACCTGGTTAGGCCCAATCCTCATTGCATTGATGCGCGTAAGTGATGTTACCATAGGGACATTTCGCACTATTCTGGTTGTGCAGGGAAGAAAATACTTGGCAGCAACCGCCGGATTTTTTGAAGTACTTATATGGGTGTTTGCAATCCGTTTTGTTTTTCAGCATCTGGATCATACTGCCAATCTGTTTGGCTATGCAACCGGCTTTGCTATTGGGAACATTCTAGGTATCTCATTGGAACAAAAAGTTGGGTTAGGCTTTGTACAGCTCAATATTATTTCGAAGTTTCACACTGATGCAATAGCCAATTACCTTAGAAAGCTTAAATTTGGTCTGACCATTCTTCCGGGGGAAGGCGGCACAGGGGGAGTTGCCATAATAATTTGCGTCGTTCCGCGCAAATCGCAAAAATCTGCTATTAAACACATCGAATCCATCGATAGTGAAGCATTTATCACAGTCCAATCGGCACTCCCGTACCGGGGATTCATGCATGGGGTGCGAAAGTAAATCGCTTTTAAAATTATGAGTACCTGCCGTTTTGCCCATTACAGGGAAGACAGCAATTCAGTCCGTCCAATCACTTTCCATAACCGATATAGATATAAAGCACTTGCGATTGTCACAGCAGAATGGAGCGGTAATATTAATGGGGTTCAGGACTTGGGATTTGCAGTTAATTAAGCAGTCTATTTGGAAAAGCAAGGTTCCGGTAGCTGCCCGAAACGATTTCATCGTCAAAATCAAAAAAAGTTGATAGAAATCAGTATATTTTATAACGTTGAAATATGCAACAAATATATATTTACAATGTTGCAAAAATAAACATACAAATCCGCTTATCGAACCATATGTGTATATAAAATCTACAAACACGCTGATAGATTGCCGACTAGCAAATAATTATTTGATAAAAGAAAACAGTTCTCAAGTATGAAAAGTAGATGATTGCTATAGAATTTTAAAGTCGCAAAATATGCTAAATATGAACTATTGTGAAGTGGTACAGAATTTGAGGCAATTCACTGAATTCATTATTATTCGCACTAACAATAGTGGCAAACTTATGTTCAAATATTTTACAATTCTCTTGGTCTTTCTCTGTTTAGCCGGTTCACTCCAGGCACAGAAGGCACAGCTCAGAGTTGAAGGAGTTACATACCTCGATATGGCACTTCCTGGTCTGAGGTCGCTTAACTCAGCTTCTGCCGGGTTAAAAACAGTTCCGGTTGGTACCTATTCCTACTTGTCAGCAAGTTATATTGGCAAGAGCGGAAAAATCGTACCGGACAGCATTACGTCCTTTACTTTCACAGTATTGAGTGTTCCGTCAGGTTCAACGGCATCGCTGATCACCACGGTGGATACGTTCAACACCAAATGGCGCGCGATTAAAATTGATAAAAGAGGCGAATACGTTATCGCTTTATCAGTTACATCCCCTTTAGGAACCTATGCGGACACAGTACATCTCTTCGGTGGTCTTTACCGTGGTGTTGGTGGTTTTGAAGGTGTTGCCGGTGTTACCGGACAAAGCTGCATGACATGCCATAACGCTGCCCCTAAAGATTTTACTCAAATTTACAATAATTGGAGCACCTCGAATCATGCCACGAACTTCAAGTCGTATGTAAACGATCCTACACAAACCCATTTTTCTGCAAGCTGTTTCAAATGTCATGCAACCGGTGCTGACAAAAACGTTGTTGCTGCAAATAATGGTTTTGATGATATAGCTGCAAACTTGGGATGGAAATATTACGGCCCCAGCGCAAACTATTTCACAGATACGTTGAAAGCCAAATTCCCGACATTAGTTAATATGGCCACCGTCGGATGCGAATCCTGCCACGGTGTTGGCAGCGAACATGCAGCTTCCGCCGGTAACGGTGACGATCCTGCAGTCATTCAAAGCAAAATTCAAAAATCTATTGACAATAAAGTTTGCCAGTCTTGCCACGATGCAGCTCCCCGGCATTTTGTCGGAACCCAGTATCGTTTGTCAGGACATGCCGTTTCGGATAAAATCTGGAGCAACACCTTCGCAAATGCTTCCAACACCCAGATTCCTAACAGCCTTGGTAACTGTGTAAGATGCCATGATGCTCAGGGATACATTAACTTCATGAATAATGTTGCCACAGTAGGAAGCTCAAGTTTTATTTCTGCCTCAATGACAGAAATCAGTTGTGCAATGTGCCACGATCCACATCCGACTCCGGGTGCCTGGAATGGCGTTGCCGGAGTTACTGAAGATCATCAGTTGCGCCGCACCACCACCGGTGATACGCTGGCAACCGGCTTCAAGTATACTCAAATCGGTGGACTTGGTCAGGTCTGTATGAATTGCCACAAATCACGCACCGATGGTGAAGCTGTGGTTGTAAAAGTTGGTACTGCCTTAAACAACCCACATGATGCTCCTCAGTCCGATGTTCTTTTAGGCAAAAATGCAACTAACTTTGATGCAGTTGCCTATAAATCAGGTGTCCACTCAGCAGTTTTGGCTAATGCATGCGTTGACTGCCATATGAACACAGATACCACCGGATTTGGTGCTGCGAATGTTAATAAACTCGGCGGTCATACCTGGAAAATGCAAAATCCTGATAACGGATTTGATAATATGAATGCCTGCAAAACCTGCCATTCAAGTGCCACCAGCTTCGATTCTTTCAAGGCTACCGGCGATTTTGATCATAACGGAACTGTCGGAACCATCCAGCAGGAAGTAAAAGGTCTGATCGATTCAATTTATTATTACTACTTACCGGTTGGTACTAAAGCAATTGGCTCAAACGGACTTCCGACCATTAGCTACACTGCTGTTACCGGCAGAGCTGATTCGGTGATCTGGAGAAAAGCATATTGGAACCTGAAATTGATTGAAACCGACAAGAGCTTAGGTCTGCACAATGCACCGTTTGCACTCTCAGTTTTGAACAAGACACTTCAGGCGATCAATCCGAAATGGGTTATCACCGATGTTAAAGATAATGTTCCTTCTGTAGCAAAATTGACCTACAAACTTGAACAGAATTATCCTAATCCGTTTAACCCGACAACCCGTATTTCCTTTACCGTTCCTACACAGGGAAATGTAAAGATCAGAATATATGATGTCATGGGTAACTTCGTAAAAGAAATATTTAATCAGACAGTCCAGGCCGGCAATTTTGCTACCTCATGGGCAGGTGATGATGCCAGAGGCAATAAAGTTGCTACCGGTGTTTATTTCTACAGGTTAGATGCTCAGAACTTTACGATGTCCAAAAAAATGATTCTCATGAAATAATTCCTCTTCGGAATAGATTTTCTAAGGGATATGGTTAACCTCCATATCCCTTTTTTGTATGCATACCTTACCAACTAACATCCAAATTGTTCTACCCACATCAAAAATGGTCATTTTGTCAACCGTACATTGACTGTAGAACTTAAAGAAGCGGATAATTTGTGGCGAAGCTGTGCAACTCTCCGGTGCATTAAAATGTTTGTATTACAGCAACTATTCTCTAATTTTAAGTTGTAAATGGAAAAATTCCCTATCTGACTGAAATTGATACCTATTGATGAAAATCTTTATACAAATAACCCGGATTGCAGAAAATCCCAATATTTTTGAAAAAATTGTTGATGCATTTAGTGGAGAAGAGAAAGATTTTTTTTATTACAAATCCAATCTCGACTCTTATGCATTTATAGCTTATGGTATGGAAGAGATACCTCTTGGCAAAGGTGAAAGCGCAATTGAAAAACTCATTTCCATAGATTCAACTGTTACCTCTCTAGGGGATGAACTGCAACAAAATGTGTTAAGCACAATTCCAGTGGTTTTTAATGCCTATCCGTTTGACGCGATGCATTCAAAACTGTGGGCAGGGTTCAATGCAAAACTTCTTGTACCACGGCATATGCTATTTTCATACGGGCAAAAAGTATATCTGATCTCCCTTGGGAAAGATGAGCCATCTCATGCTCCTGCGGCTGAAGAAATTGATTATTTAAAAACCCTATGCACAAGCAGAGAATTCCCGGAATCAGAGATTCGAAAAAAAAGCGAAGAAGAATATTGCCAAATACTGAATCAGGGAAGAACAGAGTGGATTAACCGCATCATTCACATAAAAGAACTTATAGCCCAAAAGGCTATCGAGAAGGCGGTTTTGGCAAGGAAAATAGAAATAGTATCCGATCATTTTCCACTTTGGTCAAAGGTATTAAGCAGAATGGATCAGCATGTTCACGCGCACCGGTTCATTTATAAACGAAATGGTGCCGTTTTTTTTGGCGCTTCACCGGAACTCTTGTTTTCGTTCAGGGATGGAAAGCTATTCAGCGAGGCGTTGGCAGGAACAATTGAGCGAGCCGATTCTGATGCGGAAGATTCACAACGTGCAATTCAACTGGAAGGCTCAAAAAAAGACAGCATCGAACAGAACATCGTTGTGGAACATATAGTTGCCATTTTAAAAAAGTATACAGACTGCATCCAGTCCGACAAGATACCCCGCATCAGAAAAACAAATAAACTGTTGCATCTCAGAACCAGAATACTTGCAATGAATATCCTCAAATCAAAATTACCTGAAATTTTTGATGATCTTTTTCCGACACCGGCAGTATGTGGAACACCTAAGGCCGACGCAAAGAAGATTATTTCCCAATTGGAAGGATATGAACGCGGGCTCTATAGCGGTGCTTTGGGATGGTTGAATGCTGATGGCGGTGTGCTGTTTTTTGTTCCACTGCGCTGTGGGGTCATTCAGGACAGAAACTTCGCCATTTTTGCCGGCGGCGGCATTGTTGCTGATTCGGAGCCGGAAGCAGAGTATCGGGAATCCTCCTCAAAAGCCCGGGCAGTGATTGCTATGGTGTTTGATGAAGATTAACCGGAATATTTTTTTCGCAGAACGGTTTTGGGAGTCACTATACAGGTGGGGAGTGCGCGATGTTGTCATTTCTCCCGGTTCCAGAAGCACATCGCTGGTTTTTGCCTGTCTGCACAACTCAAAGCTTAATGCAATTTCGATTCTCGATGAACGTTCTGCGGCTTTTTTTGCTACAGGATTAGCCCGCATAGCAAAACGACCGGTGGCCATTCTGTGTACTTCCGGTACAGCCGCGGCAGAGTATTATCCGGGAATTATTGAGGCGTACCAGCAGCGGATACCTCTGATCATCTGCACTGCTGACAGGCCTGAAAGATTGCGAAATTCGGGAGCAAACCAAACAATTGATCAGTTTAACTTGTATCATAACCATATCCGGTATTTCGCAGAATTTCAGGTGGCAAAGCCCACTAAGGCGTTTTATAATTTGGCGGCCAAATCGATTAATGAAGGAATGGAGATTGCCTTACGGCACAACACAGGACCTGTTCATTTTAACATAGCAATGGACAAACCTTTTGAGCCCGATGTCTTCACTGACGATATAATAGCGTCCGAATTGTCAAAGCCAGGCATGTGGCAAAAGCAGGTTACGGCAAAAAAAGGCATCCGGGACACTTCAAAAACTGATCTTGTTACAGCAAAAAAAATGTGGGAAAAAGCAAAGTTCCCAATCGTACTGGTTGGTCCGGGAGAGTTTTCCACGAAGTTTGTTTCACGCCTCTCGAAATTTGCCCGGACTTCCAACGTACCCGTTATTATTGATGTTTGCAGTGGTATCAGGTTTGGCAGAGGTAAGATTGCCAATGCGCTGTGTAATTACGATGTTTACTTCAAAAAAGTGATGAATGACAATCTGTTCAAACCGGACTTAGTGATTCTGTTCGGACGCTATCCCACTTCTGGCAAAGTTGATGAATTTATTACTAAGAGCAAAGCATCAAAGATCATTGTGAATCCATTCGGTGACCGGTTCGATCCAACTTCATTATCCAGAATTATTGTTGCTGCAGAGCCTGAAGCCATTTTTGAAGCGTTTGGAAACAAACACGGATCCTCTGCAGTTCAGACACGTGGCCCTGAAGAACTGTATCGTCTTGAGAAGAAAGTTCAGGAATTGAAACTGCCGGTATTGTCCCACAAAAACCTAACTGAACTTTCAACCATTCATCACCTCCTGCACACTATCCCGGCGCACTCGAATCTCTTTGTTTCGAACAGCTTGGCAGTTCGCGATTTGGACAGGATTGCATCAATGATTGGGAAGGCACTTCGCATATTCCATAACAGGGGAGCCAGCGGTATTGATGGAATACTCTCCTCGGCACTTGGTGTTGCCTATAAGGGAAAGAGTCCGACCTTTCTTTTGGTTGGTGACCTGGCATTTTATTATGATATGACTGCGCTGCAAATTGCCCACGCTCAAAAAAGCAAATTGAAAATTGTTCTGGTCAACAACAACGGGGGCCGGATCTTCGACCATCTCCCTTCATCAAGATTCAGAGCAGAGAGCGAACAATTCTTTATTACTCCACAACAGATTGACACGAAAAAAATTGTGGAGGCATTTGGAGGGGATTATTATAAAGCTATTACCGTCCGGCAATTCACTGAGCAATTTGCAAAACTCAACCAGTCTGATAATTTCGGTTTGCTTGAGGTTTTTATTGATAATAATGCCTCTGATTCAGAACGAAAAGCATTGGCGGCAATTATCTAGGCTCTGCACGCATTCTGCAGGTATGGATCCCAGTGTACTGTTTAAATAACACCCAGTTTAGCTAGATCCGACAATAGGGAAGCACTGCTTTTTTCCCAGGTAAAATTTGTCATAAAATCACCGGCACGTTTTCCAATGGCCTTTATTTCATCCCGGTGGTGATATGCCCATTCCAATTTGGCAACAATTTCATCCAATGATGGTTCCCGCCAATCAGCTGTAAGCACCTTATCGGTATCATAAAGGTGAAACGGTGTCTGTTCCATTAAGGGAAGAGAATTCTCCTGAGTCAGAACATCAATATGCCCTGTGTTGTATGATGCAATTACCGGTTTCCCGCATGCCATATATTCCATGAGCACCAGATTGGTGCCGCCTTCAGCCCTGTTGGGGAAGAGGCCGATATCTGTTTTGGAATAAATGTCGGGCAAAAGCTTGTTGTCAGTTAACGGCAGGGTCAAGACCCTGGCTAAATCGAGGTTGTTATCAACACAGAGATTGGTAACAAAATCCTGCCACCGTTCGCCCCGGGGATTGAAGGTAATGAATTTTGAAACCCCCATGCTTATCATGGTTTGCTGCCATATGTTGTACCACGCATTAATTAGAATCACATCTTTATATTTTTGCTGCATAATAGATACTGCCCGCAGCACCATATCCTGGCCTTTTCGCAGTTCAAACTTGCCGCCGGAAAAGATAGTAAAGAGTGAGGCTTTCTGATTATCGCCATAGGGATAAAATATGTCGGGATCTACTCCCTGAATAAGTAAACCTGATGGAGCCAAACCTTGCTCTTCCAGTTTGATCTTGTTCCAGGTAGAGCCGCCGAACAGGTAGTCAAGCTCTTTACCACATTTGACGGCATCCTCATTGAGCTCATTTTCAAAAAAAGTGTAACCAATGTTTATTTTGCCCCGGACCGGTTGCAACGTTTTTAAATTTGCACCCTGAATAGCATGAAAAATGACGCTGTCTTCGGGTAAAGGTTGCGTGTATTCGCTGTTATAAACAATGAGTTCGCGTTTTTCGAGTGTTTCCTTTGTCAAATATTTGCTGCAAACACCCCAGCCAAAATTTTCACCGCTTGACAGGGCAAATACCAGCGGATGCTGTTTTCTTTGGCTTCCGCTATGTACGGCGTGAGTGATGAATGCTTTAAGCTCGTTCACAACCTCGCTCCAGTTCCCGCGGGAGCTTTGACGGATGAGAGTTGTATTTGGATACCAGTTCGAGGTAGTATTCTCTTGTATCCATCTCCAATCAGGGGTGGCAGCCAGGAGCAATAAGGTTTTCTTTCCCAAAGCTCCGGCCAGATGCGCAACCGATGAGTCAATGGTTACGATCAGATCAAGCTGAGATATGATGGCCGCAGTATCGGCAAAATCGTTAATGTTTTGCCCAAGATTACTGATTGTATCACTGAATCCGGATGCTGCAAGCTCCTCTGCCTGTTCGGCAACCTGAAGACTATAGAATTTCGTTCCTGCAATTTCTGTTAATGGCAACAGGTCGTTAAGTGAACAGTGCCGCTTTTTATTGATGTTCGAAAAGGTATTTCCGCACCAAAACAAGCCTATACGCAGATCGTTGGTGTTTTGTAAATGGGCATTCCAATTCTGGCAGATATTTCCCTGACTCTGCAGATAGGGAAGTTTGGATGCATATTCCTTATGTGAATCCCAAAGCAGTTTGGGCAAACTGAGGAGCGGCGAATAGAAATCGCATTTATTCTCAAGGACGATACTATCGTCGGTTACCAGGCTGTCAATATACTCAAGTCCGGAAAACAGTCTCAAATGCTGAGGTTTGGCTTGGAAAATTATCCTGGCACCGGATGCTTTCAGAACTTTTAAATAGCGAATAAACTGGAACGTATCTCCGGAACCCTGCTCTTCAAAAACAAAAATGCTTTTACCTGCAAGATGCTCGCCATTCCATCTTGGAACCGAATATACCCGGTCCTTAAACATTTCAAACTTCAACCGGAATTCATACTCAATCCAACCTGCAGTGAAATTATGCATTGCCAGGTAAACTTCAGATAAGGCAAAATGGATCAGGTGGTTTTCAGGTGCTATTGCCAATGCGGTTTGAAGTTCAGCCGCGGATTCCTCAAATCTTCCAAGCTCCTGCAAAGTGAGTCCGAGGTTAAAATGTGCTTCCCATCTTTTGGGTGCTATCTGAAATGCTTTTGTAAAGAGCGCATATGCTTCTTCAAGTTCGAGCTTCTGAAATTTGAGTTCACCCAAATCATTCCATGCTTCAAAGTGGTTGGGTTGTTTTTCTATCACCTGTTGCAACAGGTTCTCAGCTTCAACGGTTCGTTTTTGATCAAGCCATAGTGACGCGATATTATATGCAGTATCGACAGAGTTTAAGTCCAAACGCAATGCATTCATAAACGACTGTTCAGCGAGCGCATGTTTGTTCTGTTGCCGGTAAATCAGTCCGAGGTTGGTATGTGCGTTTTGGTGAGTTGGATCGAGCTCAAGGAGCCGTTTATAGTAGATCTCAGCTTCATCCATACGGTTCATTTGTTGAAGGCAGAGTGCAAGATTATACAACGATTCGATAGAAGTATTGTCGATTGCATATGCCCGCGTAAGAAGTTCAAATGCAGATTCGAATTTTTGTTGTTGTGAAAAGAGAATACCGCAATTGGTGAGTGCTGAAATATTTTTGGGATCAAGTTCGAGTATTTTTTCAAAGCATTCACCGGCGGCTTCCAACCGGTTTTGTGTTTGCAGGATCAGCGCCAGTGTATTCAAAACATCCAGATTGGCCGGGTCAATTTCCCTGGCCTTTTCCAGAAGCTTTTCAGCCTCTGAAAGCTGATTAAGCTGGAGTTTTGCCGTTCCCAGCAGGCGGAGTGCTTCGGTGTGCAATGGCTCTGCTTCCAATACCGCGTTATACAATGAACTGGCATCTTCGAGATTGTTGTTTTTATGAAGTTGGACTGCTTTATGCAGCAACCCGGCAACGGCATCTTTATTCATCAGCAGGAGTGCGCTTTCAATTGATTCGGTTAATTTTTTAAAATGGCAGTGTCAATCAGTCTCACAAGCTTTTGGCGTACGCTTTGGATGACCACAAGTTGGTTTTCATCGTTGCTGTAATTTAGCTCTGAGTTCTTTAACAACTCCACTGCTTCCGGAAGTTGATTTAATCTGACAAAAACAGATACGGCATGCAACAACACGGGGAGATTACATGGGTTGATGACCAATGACTTCTTATAATATTTCAAAGCGTCATTTGGCCTGTCGGTTTCATCAAACAGCATACCTGTGGAAGCGGTGACATACTCATCTTCGTAATAATCCCTGATATGGAGAAACGCCTGAAGGGCATATTTTTTGTCCTTCTGATTTTTTAGCAATTCACAATAGGTTTGGCTTTTTTGCGGGGTGAAAAACTTTGCAAGAATATCAAGTTCAGTTGTGGTCAACCGTACATCGTGAAACAGTTTATTCAAAATAGCAATCTCTTTAAGTGTTTCTCTGTCCGAATCTTTGGAAAACTGTTTGAATTCAGATAAATAGAGATTGAAGTATTCCTTATTTCGATATTGGACGGCAAAGGAAATTCCCTGCAGGATCAGTTCCTTGATATCTACCATGATATCAAATGGGCTTACCCGCTGGCCATCGATCAGCATTTTATTGTGCACGTAACCGGTTTGAAACAATTCGAATCCGGTTTGCAGGTCACCTGCCTGAAAGCAGATCTTACCGGCAATGATATTAACCAGTGGGGCAAAAGAATCGGCATTCAAAGCTTCGGAGATGAAACGCTGAGCATCCGTTATTCGTCCTTTCTCAAGGGCAGATGCGGCAAGATAGCGGTTGGCATGAGCCCTATAGTTGTTTGCCAGGGAAGTATCGGACAGGCACTGTTGAAAATATTCTATTGCCTTATCCTTTTGATTCATGATGCCGTAAGAACTGGCAATTTGAAACCCTGTATAACCATCAGGTTCCTGGTCATAATCTTTTAACAGGAGTGCAAGATTACGTTCGGCTTTCTTTTTCATGTTCTCAGCCGAGATGTCATAGCCGACGTGCAAAAGCTTAATGTCGGAATTGCCAAAGGAATAACCGTGACGCGAAAGTGAGTCATAGATCTGTTCGTGGACACGGCCATGGAATTTTATATCGGGGTGGGCCCGAAACAATCTGATATATTTCATCATATTGGGTCGTCCACCGGTTGTATCGATGCTTTGCAGTGTGCAATAGATTCCCTGCCATTCGTCCGAAGAGATAACTTCCCTGAGCAGGGGAATGGAGTCAGGGCTAAGGCGCTCATCGGCGTCAATATAAAGGACCCATGCTCCGGTTGCTTTTCTCAGTCCAAAATTCCGTGCTTCGGAAAAATTATCGGTCCAGGGAAAATCAAAGAGTTTGGCACCAAAAGTTGCCGCAATTTCCTTGGTCTTGTCAGTGGACCCTGTGTCAACAATGACGAATTCAGGAAGCAGGTGTTTAAGCGATTCGAGACATTCCCTGAGATAGTGTTCTTCGTTTTTCACTATCATGCATACAGATAACCTGGGCATTAACTCACTCTAAACATGTTGTATCACAGACTCAAGACCTTGTTTGGCCGCTTCATTTTGCGGATTCAACTTCAGTGCCCACTCGAACATGGTTTTGGCAGCTTCAGGGTTGCCTTCAGCAGCAAACACTTCACCAAGACCGCAGCAGGCGGGTGAGGATTCAGGGTTAGCAGTCAGCGCTTCTTCAAACGCTTTCCGGGCATCGGAATAACTTTGCATCCTGGTTAAAATGGTGCCTTTGAAATTTAAGAGACGGGACATGAGAACAGGTTCTGCATCGCCGCGGAGCCGAAGCTCTTTTTCAGCGAATTCCAATTTTTGCAAGCTAGCGATGAAATCGTTATTTGAAAAAAGTTGAAACGATTCACTGATCAGCGGTTCAATGAGGCTAGCTGTTTTGGCAACAGCCGGCGTCTCTTTTTGCCTGGCAAGTTTATCCAAACCACCAATTGCAAAATGATTGTCCGGGTTTAAATGAAGCGCGATCTCAAACATTTTTTTCGATTCATAATCGTTCTTTTCCAGATAAAGCAGTTCGCCCAAACCTGCGTATGCCTGTGAGGATTCGGGGTTTACCGTTTTGGCTTTCTCAAATGCGGCTTTAGCTTCTTCCATATTATTTTGGGCAAGGCAGACAAATCCTTTGAAGTTCAGCAAAGAAGCAAATTTTTCGCTCTCGTGCTTCTCAAGAACCAGCACTTTTTCCATTGCATCATCATAGTGCTTTTTTTGAAAGTCGTTGTAGGCAATTATTAACAAGTCTTCCTGTTCTTTTGTCATGATGCCGTTTTCGAGAACATCGGTAACTTTCTGAAGCAGCAGCTGGGCATTCTGATTCATGGAATCGTTTTTGATTGCCCACTCGAGCATGGTTTTTGAATTTTCCAATTCGCCTAACTGCAGGAAGGTTTTTCCAAGCTGCAGACATGATTCCGACGATGCAGGGTTTTCCTTTAAGGCATTCTCAAAAGCAGCCTGGGCTTCCTGAAAGTTTTGCTGTTCATAAAAAATGCTTCCCCGGGTAAGATAGAGATCTTCTTTGGTTACACCCATATTCCGGTCATTGGGGTCATAGGCCGATTCGGCTTCACGCAGCAATGCAAGTGCCGCTTCCAGTTTTTTTTCATGTAGTTGGGTGAAGGCATCTTTTAAAAGTTGCAAATATTTATTCATAGCAGCTTCTCTTTCTTCCTGAGTGATGGTTTAAATAATTTCATTGTTTTCCGGCTTCCTGCACCACAGCATCACCGGTAATTATACAAAGCTTTTCAAATAGTTTCTGAAACGAATCGCGTTCAACATCAGAGACTGCATATTGTGGGTCGTTTGCCAGATTTAATATCATTTGCACTTCCAATTTAGCAGTCTCATAATCATTATCACTAATATTTATTTGCAGCCGGTCAGCCAGTTCGCGGTACCGGTTATGCTCCAGCGGGATCAGAACATTTCGTTTATTTGGTGTTTTTCCCTGAAGCCAAATTTCGTTGGGGTCAAATCCCCATTTTTTAACGAAAATATTCTTGTTTTTTTCGAGCCGGTCAAGATATTTTTTCTCGCCATCAGCCAGGAAGCTTTTTGAGCCATAGTGATGGATGAAAACGTCTTTGGCAACCACGGTCGTATAACCGGCCATTTGAGCACGAAGGCAATAATCGTCGTCTTCAAAGTTACCCGGTGCAAACCGCTCATCCAGCCCGCCAACCGTGGTCAGCAATTCCCGTTTGAACAGAACGCAGAGAAACGCCACCCGGGGAAATACAAAGAAGTTTCCTGCCTCCTTCTGCTTTTGTGATTCAGCATAGGAATACATTTCTTCAACGGTTGTGTATTTAGCCTCTTTATCAAGTTGAACCCCGCTGACGAAATTCGACATCGGAGCTGAAATACCATACTGAGGGTTACTCCTCAGTAGTTCAAGCAGGCGAGCCAGCCAGTGCTTTGTAAATAGCAGATCATTATTTGCCACCACCAGATAATCTCCTGAGGAGGCTTTCAAACCCTGATTAACGGCTCCGGGAAAACCGACATTCTCTTTGTTATTGATTATAACATATTTCGTTGAATTGGCAGCAAGAGTTTGGAGATAGTCGCCGGTGCCATCAGTGGAAGCGTTATTTACAATAACCACTTCATATTTCAAGTCTGTTGAGGCTTCCAATGATGTAATGCACTGTTTCGTATACTCAAGGTTGTTATAAACCGGGATCACAATTGATGTGAGAGGAGTAGCAACCCGGATATAAGGCATGATCGGTTTACCCGTCTGGGTGACCGTTCCGTCTTTATCGACGGTAAAATTGGGGACAACTTTGTCCTTCCATCGCGAGTTAAGCAAACGCTCATTTTCGGTTGCCTTGGCAAACCGTTCGGTACCGCTTTTTGATTCATGATGGATGAGGACGCTTGCCGGCTGAAATACGAGCTGTTTATTCATCCCTGTTAGTTTGAAACATAAATCAACATCTTCATAACCGTTCCAATAGAGCTCATCGAACCCACCGACAGCCACAAAATCTTCTTTACAGATGAGAAGGCAGGCGGCCGTAAGCACCGGGTAGGTTTTGGGTATTGTAGCTTCGGGGAAATTATCAATGCTGCCATAATGGACATGGCGGGCTACCAGAGATTGTTCAATCCGTTGATCTTCAATGACCACAACGCCGGCATGTTGAATTGTTCTGTCCGGGAATAACAGTTTTGGCGCAACCGCGGCAATAGAGGGGTCGTCTTCAATCATCTGTAACATGGGTTCCAGCCATGGTTGAATGAATTCGGTGTCGTTGTTCAGACAGAGAATATATTTGGCATTAGCCTGCCTGGCCGCCAAATTGTTGGCTTTTGCAAACCCAAGATTTGTGGCGCTTTTAATATAGTGAAGATTGGGGATCTTCTTTTCATATTCCAGAAGTGCGATGTCAGTTCCATCTGTCGAACCGTTATCGACAATGAACACCTCAAACAGGTTTGCCGGAGTGAACTTATATAGAGTCTCAATACAAACGCGTGTATACTCGAATTTGTTAAAAACAGGAATAATAATGGAAACCTGAAGTGATTTCCCATCAGTTGATGTGTGCGAATGATGGTGAATCGGAATCAGATCGGGAATTTTATTTTTTTGTGAATCCATGACGTCCTTGATCCGGCTATTGACCATCTCCACAGATTGCATGTCAGCGAATGATTCGAAAATTCCCCTTAGGCTTTGCAGTACCTCAATATTTCCCGGTGCAAGGCTCAGAATGTGCTCGTGAGTCAGTATCATCTCGCTTTTATGGGTCCCCAGCAGTAAAAATCTGCGAAATGCCTGTGCGAGGAGGTTTTCCCGGATTTCATGTGGATTATACAGTTTAAGTTCGTCAATATTCCAAAGGTAACTGCGTTCGCCCTTGATAAACTCATCGTATTGTACATGCCAGCCAACGGCCTTTTCTTCCTGCGCGAACCGGGCTGCGCGTTCCTGCATCACTTTTCGCAACCCATGCTGTTCGCTGCGGATGGGGTAATGTCTGAGCAAAAAGGGGATAGGGAATATCTTCCGGTCTTCAAAGCCGACTGAATGTCCGCCCGAGGTGACCAGATCAATTTTTTGTTTTGTGTTTTTCCAGGCTTTTATTTGATTATGGTCAAACCAGCGCCCGGGTTCAAAATGGGTGAGGTATTTTCTGACATCGTCAAAGGGAACAAAGGAATTATCAACCGGACGGAAGTTGTATAGCCCGAAATTAATGGCGTTATATCCCAGTCTGTCAACGAAGGTAATTCCTTCTGACAGGGAAGTGCCGGGGAACGGGCTTTCCCGGAATTCATCTGCGTCCGCATGAATAATCCAATCTGCATCGGACTGGAGAGTGATTTGTTCTTTCCTTCTGAGAATGAGGTGCCACAAGTACTCCTTTTTCCCGCGTGCAACCGGATCGTTTTCCTCGGGGAAGGTTTCAATATGGAGGAGACCTTTCCCAAGCAGTTTTTTTGCTTCGGCAACCGTGCCATCTGTGGAACAATTGTCAATCAAATAAACGTATATACCGTTTTCGATCAGATCCTTTATTACGTGATAGATCACATCCTCTTCGTTAAACGAGGATATTATGGCAAGGATATTGAGCTTATTACTCTGCATGGGCTTCAGGTCCCTTCCCAAAATTTGATCCGGAGGTTCTATTGAAGTTGGGCATCAACTCCACAGCAATTGTTGCATCCCTATGAAGGGAAGAAAATATTTCAGTTTTAAACCTCAATCTGATACTTCCTTAAAATCGGTTCAAATTTTTGTCTATACTCGGGATCGTGAATTTTGCTGATATACTGTAAAGCGCACGTTATGTCGTTAAGTTGCAGAAACTTCATTGCAATATGCAGGCATGCAGTGTCCGTTGCTTTTTCCTCTTCCTGCTGCCAATTGAAATGCGGAAAGAAGAAGCTCAGAGGCTTTTTATTCAGGACATTTTGAATGATCTTTGAGTCAAATGACAGATCGATGTGCGGTTTCATTCTTCCGGATAGATTATCAGCGTGAATCCGGTAATTGACCAAGACTTCAGGAACGTATTTAACTGCAAGGCTTGTTGAAAAAAGTATTCTTGACCATAATTCATAGTCATGTGCCCTCCGGAAGGACACGTCATAAAGATACGACGAAAGCAGTGAGCGTTTGATCAGGAGCCCCGGATTGGGAATGGGGGAGCCATGTAACAGGTAACGAATGGCGTCGTCCTGCCGGTTCTGCCAGTTTTGGTATTCATGCACAACATTGGTCTCTTCGCCAATGGAGACCAGATTACAGTATAGCGCATCAGTATCCGGATAGTTCCTTAAAACGTTGCCATACGTGCTAAGAAGATGGGGACGGAGAACATCATCGGAATCGAGCCAGAGGATATAATCTCCTGAAGCTTCTGCAATTGCACGGTTGCGGGTGTCCGGTGCGTTTGTATGTTCTTTGTAAATAATCTTTACGCGCTTATTGGCAGCGTATCGGTTTAAAATGTTTCTGGTTCCATCGGTTGAGCCATCATCAACAATCACAATTTCGAAGTTTTCATATGTCTGATTCAGTGCGCTTTCAATTGCTTCACTTATGTAGTCCGCCCGGTTATAAACAGGGATGCAGATTGAAACGAAAGGCAGCTTTGCAGTTTGCTGTTTCATTAAATTTTCTGTTGCCCCATCTGCCAGGTTGACCTTTTCAGGAGTAATAAGCCTGGTAATGAGAACTTCGATCTGCGGTAAAATCTTCAAATCTCCGTAATTGCCTAAAATCAAATCGCGATAGTTCTCGGAGTCATACCTCGGGAAGGTAATAAGTTCAATTGCTTCGGCAGCAGTGTTGAATGTCAGGTCTTTTCCATAGATATCGTCAAGGTTTCCAAAGCTATTGTGGATGACCGGTTTTATGCCCATCATCATTGCCTCCATTAAGCCCAGTCCCTGGGACTCAACAATTGAGGTAGAGAGAATGATCGATTTATCCTCTAGCCAGGGTTCTATGTCTCCAACAATACCCTCATAAAAAAAGTTGTTTTGCAGGCCAAGTTCATTGACTAAATGCATGCAATAATCGTAAAGCTGATAATCCTGAATACGTCCCACCATGTGAACGGAATATCGTGGATCTTTTTGAACCAAGCCCGCAAGTATCTGGAGCATCAGTTGGGGGTTCTTGTCCTTTTGGAATCGCGAAATATATGCGATGCGGAAATTATTTGACCTTTTGGTGAATTTCAGTTTTGAACTGACGGAGTTGGGTATCTCAATAACCGAAACATTTTTGTCAATTTCCGGTTCGTGATATCTTTTAATGACATCAATAAATTCGGAATTTATGGTGATCAGTTTATCAACACCGAACCAGTTAATCTGGTTTATAGTACCCTCATATGCCTCATAGCGATGCATGCGGACCACCATTGGCGGTTTGCTGGCCAGTTGACTGATGGGAATGGCAGGGCCATTTGCCCATTCGCACCACACTAAATCGCTCTCGTTGAGTTTTGTTAAGAATGATTCATTTTGTAATTCTGATGAATTATAACAGTTAACAGTAAAATTCTTTTCTTCAAGGTATTGTTTAATTGGCGTAAAGAAACTAAAGTTGTTTTCATCACCGGCAAGGCAGGCAATCGTGAAGTTTTTTTTGGTTTGAGCGGATGCAGCAACCGGGTATAGTGAACTTTCGATTTGTGACGCGAAGAGCGAGATATCCAACGCCTTTTCGTGACGAAGCACTTTTAGCAATTCCTCAAGGTTTTTGCGTATAGCCATTGAGCGGGGGGCATATTTAATGGCTGATTGGAAGCAAAATGCAGAAAACTCAAGATCGGATTTTAGGTCCGCTGACCACGGCGTTCTGAAAAGCAGTGAGGTTACCCCGACTCTTAAAAGGCCGTTGGCAATATCGGCCTCATTATTAAAAACGGCTCCATCATACCGGAGAAGTTTTATTATGTTCGCTTCGTTCCGGTACTTTGCCTTCATTATTCTCCGTTCGTCCAATTGGACGGACGTATCGTTTGTCAGTGAACCGGGGTTCTGAAAGAACAGCCCCAGCTTTTCTCTGACATGCAAAGCTTTCCGGTTATGCAAATTAAAGCGGATATTAAAATCGCCATCACCTACGGCACGCAAGTGAGGGGCGAACATACCGATGTTATTATGCAGGGATCGCCTCCAAATTGGCTGGTGTCCAAATTGATGGTGATGGAGGCAATTTTCGTAATTATAATCAGGATATACATAAAATTTGGAAGATCGGCATTCGGCAAATTTTTCATTTTTAACTGAGCTCTCAATTGCGTCTGCAAAGACCAGATCAACCTGAGGATTTTCTTCAAGTCTATTGCTTAGTGCTTCCAATGCATCTCTACGATGACGGTCATCGCAGTTCGCGATGGTGAGATATTCTCCGTTTGAATTGAGTATTCCCCGGTTCCATGCAGCGGAGAGGGTTTCGCGCCGGTCGGTTTTTATGTTTATAACATTTGGATAGTTATTCGCGAACTTTTGAATTACCTGCTGTTCATTTCCGGGAGAATCGCTGTCAACGATTACTATTTCCAGTTTTCCCTGGCTAAACAATGTTTGTTCAGTCAGGTCGGTTAAGCATCCTTCAATGAAATCCGGAGCGTTGTAAACGGATACGAGGGCGCTGACGAGGACTTTGGAACCTGTTGCCATTAATTGTTCTTTACACTCGTGAAAAAGAATAAATTCGCTGGTCCGGGAACAATGATCAGTTTCCGGTTCAACTCATAATTCGATTGCCCTTGCACAACGGCGTGTTTAATCACCATTCACACTATTCCAGTCCAAACTCGTTAAAATTCACTTAAAAATTGATAATTTACCATTTTAGTAGAAAAAATCGTTCCAAAAAAAAGTGCCAAAAGAATGGCCAAATTGCAAGCTTAAATGCGGAATTTGTATAAAAAACAGGGGAGAATTGCAGGAAAATGGCTAAGCGGCTAATATTAGCCATTATTTTATTCCGCTGTGATTTCCTGCGGGATGGCTGTCATTGTTTACCATCCCCCGATTAGCCGGAAATAACCGTAATGACAGTTTACCAATTAACAGAAGGATGGCACTGATTTTGTTGTTTTGCATAGCCATGCCCTTGCCGGACATCTTATGCCTGGTTTTTGATCAGAACAGACAGATCGAGCGTGCTGCGTGGCGAATATAAATAAGCAGAAATTGTGGCATATTATTCGGGTGCAACTGTATATTGTACCCATCAGAATTCATTTTTAGAAAAAAGAGATGTTTATGGACAACTTACAGTCACCCAAGTCTGAAGAAAGCTTTTCTTCAAAGGATTACTGGGAAAACCGATACAAAAATTCCGGTAATTCGGGATCCGGTTCCTACAACAAACTTGCTGAGTTCAAGGCTGAGATACTCAACCATCTTTTTGGCTACTGCAAAATTGACAGTGTCATCGAGTTTGGTTGCGGCGATGGTAACCAGTTGGGGCTTTTAAAGTGTAATCAGTATATCGGGCTGGATGTATCAATAGCAACAATTCAGCGATGCAAAGCCATGTACGAAGCAGATAAATCGAAAAGTTTTTTCCTTTATGATCATCGTGCGTTTGTTGATAATGCCGGAGTGTTTTGCCAGGATTGTGCCATCTCACTTGATGTGCTCTATCACCTGGTGGAAGAGGAAGTCTATGAAGCATATATAAAACATCTGTTTGCTTCCGCCAATAAACTGGTTATCATTTATGCTGCAGATTTTGATTTGCCGCAAATTGCTAAACATGTACTTTACCGGAAATTCACCACCTACATTGAAGCCCATATCCCGGAGTGGAAATTGGAATATGTCCAAAAGAACATGTATCCTGCCACCGGATTTGATGATGATCAGGGAAGTATGGCAGATTTTTATATCTATGTGAAGAATGCCGGACGATGAGCAACGGAATTTGTTGCATCCAATTTACTGCATTTACCAGAGCAGGAAGTGACAGACAGTATAGAATGCAAGAAGTGATTATCCGGCAGAATATCGGCTAGACGCATTAACCGCAATAGCAACAGGGAATCCATGAAATTTTTAATAAATATAATATTCCTTGTAATAATTTTTCTCAACCCGCTGTTTTCGCAGCAATTAACCGTGCAGGCATCTCTGTCGAAACCGGTTTATTATCTGGGTGAGGAGGTTGATGTTGCAATAGAACATATAAACAATGGCGCAGATGTAGTAAAAGCAAAGGATGTCGGATATACATGGGGAGTGATAATAAAAGATAACAAAGATACGTTAGAGTATTTATCAACGATTCAGAAATTTGCAGCTCCGCAGCATGACTATATGCCCGCTGAAAGCAGTTACTGGGTGACTGACCTAACGGAGACTTTTGCAAAATATCGTTTGTTCAAAACTGCAAGTATGTTCTATTTTCAAAAAGGCAGTTATACTGTTGAAATTTATTCCAGACTATCACAGGGCGGACTCAACCACATTAGGTTATCGTTCGAAGTGATTGAGCCTGAAGGTGATGAGAAGACAGTTCTGTTAGAGGCAAAAAAAATCTTGTCTCAAAAGAATTCAAGTAAAGCTGCCGAAGCACTTCTCCGCTTGCATGAAAAATATCCAAACAGTGTGTATTCCCCGGGTTTTCTAAATTATTTGGAATCGTATTATTGCTATTTTGAAAAAAATAAAACAAAATCCAGCGCATTTAGCATAGAAATGGTTGAAAAGTATTCATGGTCCGCATATGCACAAAATCACCTGCAAACAGCTTTGCGAAAACAATTAACAAAGAAAGACCAAGCTGACTATTTGATAACAATTGGGGAAAACTGCAAGAATCAGGCGATGAAAAAAAGATTTGAAATAGAGAGGCAGAAAATTCTGCAGAAATAATAATTCACCTCCTTTTTAAACTTCGAATCTAGTGTACCAGAGGGTGATTTAGCAGCGAATAGCTTTTTGCTTATTACCAGGTGAAATATAATCATGAGCCTGAAGATTTGGCAAAAACAGCTCTTGCAAAGGAATCTCGCTTAGCAAATAACTGCCCGAATCGATTTAATCCAACCACACTTAGAATCAATGAACTTACAATTTCCTGACTTTTCTCAGAAAATTCAGATTCTCCCGTGCGTTCTCATCATTTGGCGAAATTTGCAGAAGCCGGTCCAAAATTACCTGGGCAGCATCAAACTCATCCTGCATTATCTTCACTACGGCGAGATTGTTTAAAGCGGTAACATTCTCGGGTTCCTTTGAGAGCACCTCACGCAGAAGATGTTCTGCTTCAGCAGGGTTTTTTGTGTGAAGCAATTGTTCGGCCTGTGCCAGGAGTTCATCTATCCCGGCATTTGACTGCAAATCTGCAATTGAGGTTTTTTGCTCAAGTTCAGTTTTCAATTCTCCTTTGCCGGTAATGCTGTATTTTGCTCGAATTTCTGACCAGTTGATTTTCCAAATATCCAGATCTTTGAAGAAGCTTTCGCCATATTCAGTAAACCAGTAAAGCATCTGAGTGATTTTATAATTATCTACCCCAGTAAAATCTGCCGGATCAAATTCACTGTAATTGGAGAACCACTCCGGTTTTGTTGCCTGCATCGGTGGGCCGGTTAATGACGTTTTTTCTGTATAACGCATGACAATTTCCTGCGCTGATTTCGTGGGCCGTTTTATCCGTTCAAGCATTTGATACCATGCAATGCCCAGCGCAAATTGCTCGGGATTGAGGGCTGAAAAATCCAGAATGCCATATTGAGTGCCCTCAAGGACGTATTTATGGCCATGAAGGCTCCTGGGAATTTTGGGAGCGTGGATAATTTCCGGTTCATACATGCATTTGCCGTCATCAGCGAAAATAGTTGTTTTATAGTTCCAAAAGCCGGGTGCATCATCAAATTTAAACTGTTCCATTCCATTACAAACCATGATCCTATTCAACGTCAATGAATCGCCAGGCTCCAATTCCATGATGGAGTTTTTCAATAAATTATTTTCAAGAAGATTGGAAGTGAAAAGCTCACCTTCATCAATGATAACAAAATGGGTGCCGCCCAGTTCTCTGCCCACTCCAAGGAGCTGGTTTTTGTTCGCGGACTCGTCATACTCAGCAGATGCCGGATATACTATTTTTTGGATATTGTAAAAAGTTTCGAGTGTTTCATTGAGGGAAGCTGATTGCTTGCCGGCATTGGTATCAAGAAAAAAAATACTGTCGACCACTGGGGTGAGGAATTTGAACAGTTTTAAAATGTTTCCGCCACCGGCGCTGTTACCGGTAACAAGGCCAACGATCTTTTTCAATCCATAGCCTGGTATTGGGTAGCCTGGGGGGATGGTTGTCTTTTGACTGATATCTCTGGATGGTTGGAGAAAAAATTCCTGGCGGTTATCAAAGATAACCTGATAGCCATTTTCTTCAGCATATTTTTTTATCTGCGCAGCAGCATCACCATATTCAATCACAATAAGCTTTGGGCCAAATTTTGTGAGATCCAGACTGGATAATGCCGCGAGATCATTTCCTTTGGTGTCGATGCTGAGAAAATCAATATGGTTGAGTCCACTGTCCTCCAGAATTGAATCGAGGGTACGAAGAACCACCTTCTGTTCTTTCCAAACAGGTCGATATTTATCCCACTTTCTTTTTTCAGTGGAAACAAGCGAGGAAGCCTCGCTGCCCCATTCGGGAAGATGAGGGAACTCAGAGACGTTTAGAATTGATTCACCGTTATGATCGCTGACTGCTGCCTGAATGCAGATGACGGAAGAGTCCTTATAGGCCTCACATAGCTTTTTGAAATTTTCTTCAACCGGTTCAATACAAATCCCCGACCAGCCGGCTTTTGCAAACAAGCGTCTGACGTTACTGTAGTGTACACCATCAAATGCGCCCACCTCAACAAACACTTTGTTTTGAGGTGGGTGAAGAGCGAAGAACTTTTCAATGAATTCATCCTGACCCGCCTGCGCATAGTATCCGCGTGCATGCTTGGGAAGTTCCCGGGCAAACCAAAAGTCTGATTTGACAGAAAGAATTTTATTACACAAATCGTCAACGGCTTCAAGTTGTTCATGCAGCATGGCTTCCCGTGCCAGTCTCCAGAAAAGGCGCCAATTCCCTTCATCTATCATAGCGTCATGGCGAATGAGATCAATGAGTTCCATTTTATGATCTGATTCTCTGATCATGAAAAGGAGAATCAGAAACTCCTGCTGTGAAATTTTTCCTGTGATGAATTCTGTTGCAATTTCCTGAGGTGTGAGTTTAAGTTGCTGAATATATTGGACAATTTTGGCCAGCTTATTCTTTGCGATTTGCTTGGTATCGGGAGAATCCATTGCCTTTTCATAGAATATTTGCGCTTCCATGCTCCGGCCTTGCCTAAGGAATACATCACCCAGGAGAATGAAGTTATAAAGGTCGTTAGGATCTTGGTCGAGTTTTGCAAGCACAAGCGATTCTGCCTTTTCAAAGCTTTCGGTGTCAAGAAGATATGCTATTTGTGCTGCGAATGTGCTGTTGTCCAGATCAGGCATGAGTTGGTGTCAGTATGTGTTTGAAATAAAAAATTGTATAAGTGATTTTATAAAAAAATTCCGTGAGAGTAAAGGCAAAACATCAACTTTCGGACAAGCAGAAATCCACAGTCCCGAAACTGTTGTGCAGGCGGCATTGATAAGGGCGGTGAGAAAAGGTTTCCTGGGCGGCAAAAACCGGTTATTTATGCTTTGTTCACCAGCTCATCAATGTTCTTGAAGTGTTCGGCGATCTCGGTTGCAACCACTTCTTTAAGCTCTTTTTCCTTTTCTTCTTTTTCCGCTGCAAGCACTTCAGTCTTTTTCTGGATGTCTTTAACGCGTGTTTGATGTATTTCCTCAATCGCGTTGATCTTTCTGTCGAAATCCTTCTTTGTCCTTTCCAGAGCACGGTCTTTCTGGTTTTTATACCCGGTAAGTTTTTTCTGTAAACGGTGTTTTTCGTTTGTCCGTTCAAGAGCTTTGGATGCAGAGGAGATCAATGCGATAAAAAGCCCGCCCAAAAAGACAAATCCTCCCCATTTTACACCATAAATAAACAGGGAACCAAAGAGGTCGGAAACCTGCACGGTATTGTGTTGAGCGAAACTCCCGATAAATCCACCAATGACAAATATCATTATTGAGATGATAACATTATATACCATGATATTGTTAAAAACTGAAGCCGGATCGAAATCTGGTGAAAGATCTATGGCTCCGATCTTGGACTCAACAGCATTGATTGCGCCATTGTATTTTTTTTCAGTTTCATCGTGTGCCTGCTGCTGATTTTTCTTGATGACCTGCTTATTTTGCTCAAATTCATCACTCAGGCGTTTTAACTTTTCATGGAAATCCCGCGATTGCTGATCATAAAACTCAAGTTGTCCCATAGTCTGAGAGTAGACAGAGTTCTTCAGTTTCTGTTTAATTACCTCAATATTATCATGGAATTTTTGATTAAGGCGCGGGAAGGAGAGAGCAATGAACAGGTTTTTTGCCGTTTTGTAACGTTCAATAAACAGCAGCGAAAAATCAAGATCGTTATTGATCTTTTCCGTAAAGTATTCTTTGTAAGGACTTGACTTCAGGTTTGACGCAGTCTGAAATATTCGGGTAGTTTCACCGTGGCTAACATCTGCTGATGATTCAAGGATCGTTTTTATTTCAACAAGGAAGGGGGCAAATTCCTGAACCCGGAAGATATTATAGGTGATTGCGGTCCTTAAAAAGAAATTATACAGATTAAGGTTGTTATGGTCGATTGCGAAGTTAAAGCGTTTTATATCGAAATCAACAATTGCATGCAATTGTTCTGAAACCGAGCGCGATTCTTCATCCATCAGTGGGTAAAGAATTGAATAGAGAATTCCTGTTATGCCACTGGGCTTTATCACAACAGCTTCGTTCAGAGCGATGGCGACAGATTCACTTTCCTGGTTTGCAATATACGCGAAGCCGCGGAACAGTTGGATATAATAAAGGATATCTGTTTTGATCTCGTCCGGTAAGGTTGAGGAGGAGAGCGCCTTTTCGGCCAGATCGAGGTATTCCAGGGATTTTTGGAGTGACCTTCGTTTGGGACCGAAAATGAAAAAATTGGCTGCATACAAATATTTAAGGAAATTGTCCTTATTTCCATTACGTTCAATCAGATTGAGAGTGGAAAGTGCGAAATATTCAGTCTCCCTCTCCAGCTTTTCAATACACCATTTGAGATAAAATTTCTTGATTTCGAACAGATTCTCGTATTGCGAACCTTTGGACTTTTTGGAGTTGGTAATATATTCTTCGCATTTGTGGATGATGGGAGCATCGGAAATGAGCAAATATTTGGCGGTTTCAAAGGTGACGAAAAACTCGGTAAATTCGCCGGGGAGGTTGAAAGAACGCAATGCTGCCGAATCCCGGATAATATCGAGATGCGTTACGGGGTTTGATGTGAACTCAGGGAAGTGTTCCTTTGCAAAACTTCTCAGCTTTGAAGAAAGCATTTCCAGTGAGAGCTGTTCATCCTCGTGCGAGTCGTCTGACTGTTGCTGTACGCCTAACGCGTCTTCGGGCATTGTTTTTCATCCATGAATATATTGAACCTTATTGACATTATCGGAATTTCAGCTAAATAGTTTAGATTACGGGGTATTGATAATTAACACGGATAAAAACCGCCAATTTCGTAAATTGGGGTTTAGAAATAAAATAGTAGAATAATGAGAAAACCGATAATTGTAATTGTTGGCAGGCCGAATGTCGGCAAGTCGACTCTTTTTAACAGATTAACCGGAAGAAGAGAAGCCATTGTTGATGACCAGAGCGGCGTGACAAGGGACAGAAACTATGGTGAAGTGGAATGGAATGCAAAAACATTCATTTTGATTGATACCGGAGGATACGTCCCGGAATCCAAGGATCTTTTTGAAACGGAGATTCGTGAACAGGTTAAACTGGGAATTGAAGAGGCCACAAAGGTCATTTTCCTGGTTGATGCCCGCGACGGAGTAAACCCGTTTGACCGGCAGATTGCTGAAATGGTAAGAAACTCAGGGAAACCTTATTTTTTGGTTGTAAATAAGGTTGATACCGACAAGCAGGAAGCATTGGTCTCCGAATTTTATGAACTGGGACTCGGTGATCCCTATTCATTGGCTGCGTCGGTAGGGCGAAAAATAGGTGATTTTCTTGACCTGATCACCGATGATTTCCCGGTAGATGTTGAAGAAGAAGAGGACAAGCGTCTGAAAATTGCGATCCTCGGCAGGCCAAACGTGGGAAAATCTTCTCTTACCAATGCATTGTTGGGATATGAGCGAAGTGTTGTCACCAATATTCCCGGGACTACACGCGACAGTCTTGATTCGGTGCTGAAATTCTACGGAGAAGAGATCATTCTTGTTGACACCGCAGGTCTGAGAAAACGAACAAAAATCAAGGAAAGCGTTGAGTTTTTCTCATCCATACGCACAATGACGGCTCTGCAGAATTGCGATATCGCCGTGATTATGCTCGATTCGGTACTCGGACTCGAAAAACAGGATCAAAAAATAATTGACGAAGCGGTAAGCAGAAAAAAGGGTATCATCCTGGCAATGAATAAATGGGATCTGATTGAGAAGGATGATAAAACGGCAGCTATTTTCGAAAAAGGGCTCCGTGAGAAACTTGGCAGGAACGAACACTTCCCGATCATATTTATTTCTGCCCTGACGAAACAACGCATCTTCAAGCTGGTTGAACTGGCAAAAGAAGTTGAAGCCAGAAGAAAATTCAAGATCCCGACATCCAATTTGAACGATACGCTTCTTGAAGAGATTCAAAAAACACCCCCGCCGTCAACGCCGACGGGAAAAGAGATTAAAATCAAATACATAACTCAGGGCGGTGAACACTACCCCGTGTTTATTTTCTTTTGCAACTATCCAAACCATATCAGCGAGTCATACAAGAGATTTCTTGAAAATCTTCTCAGAAAGCATTATGACTATGATGGTGTTGCATTGACCCTTGTATTTAAGGAAAAATGAGAAAAGCCGGTAACATACTGATTATAGGCGGAAACGCAGCCGGATGTGCCGCTGCCGCAAAAGCAAAACGAGTGAGTCCCGACTCACAAGTGCTGCTTTTTGAAAAATCGGGTGTGATATCCACCGGAACCTGCGAACTGCCTTATCTTCTCAGCAATGAAGTTGGCAACATAAAGGATCTGGTCTTCTTTGACGAAAAATCGTTCGAAGCCCATAAGGGGGTGGCTGTAAAGATTTTTCATGAGGTGCTTGGAATCGACAGAAGAAAAAAAACAATAACGGTCAAAAACCTTAGAACCATTTCTGTTGAAGAGTATCCATACGACTCACTTATTCTGTCCACCGGGTCAGTTGCCCGGAAAGAGGGAATTCCGGCAGATGCAGATAACCTGTTCACTCTTAAAACAGTTGATGATGCTGAGCGGATCATGCAGTGGCTGGGGAAAAACAGCGCTTCAAGTGCTGTAATAATTGGTGCCGGCTATATTGCTCTTGAAATTGCTGATGCATTGAAACGGCGGGGGATTGCCTCAACAATGATTGATAAAGAAGAGCAGCCACTGTCATTTGCCGGAAAGGAGATCAGTGCATTAGTCACTGGTTTGCTTACCGACAAAGGGATTTGCTATAAAGGCGGCATCAAAGAGTTTAAGCTCATCAAAGAGCAAAACCGGATCACCGGAGTGAGAGTTGGCAGCAGGACAATTGATGCTGACATCGTTTTCAACTGCACGGGTTTCGTGCCAAATGTTTCATTGGGCTCAGCGGCCAGGTTGGATATTGGCAAATCCGGTGGAATAAAGGTGTCAGCCAAAATGCTGACCAGTGATCCCTGTATTTATGCAGCAGGTGATTGTGTTGAATACAGGGAACAGATAACCGGGCAGAACATTTTCCTTCCACAGGCAACTCTTGCTCATATCAGTGGACACACTGCCGGCGCGAACGCTGCAGGAGGGAATGAATTCATGAAGCCGGTACTGCGAAATATATCTGTTCGGGTTTTTGATGCTTATTTTATTCACGTTGGTCTCACCAATGCTGAACTTGCCCCGATTTCCTATAAAACCGTGCCGTTTTCAGTGGTTCATACCAGTCTTGTCAAGGTGATGCCGGGGAGTGTTTCGAATTTTTCCAAAATTGTGTGTGACCGGAACTCAGGAAAAATTCTCAGCGCTTCATTTCTTGGAGGAAGTGAAGTCAGTGGATTTGCTGATATTGTTGCCGGATTTATCCGGCATGGGCATCCGGCGACCGATTTGGCAGATATACCATTTAATTACACTCCATCGTTGTCAAACTTCGTACATCCTCTTTCATTGCTTGGAAGAAAAGCAGAAAAACTTCGTTCACGATAAGGACGCCAGCCATGAACTATCCCAATTTGACTGTTCTAAATCATCCGCTCATTCGCAAAGATGTCAGTATCATCAGAGATAAAGAGACAAAGCAGGAACAATTCCGCAATGCTGTCGCCCGGATCTCGATGGTGCTTGCCTCCACAATTATGGAATCTGCCAGACTGAAAGAAATCGAAATTGAAACTCCTCTTGAAACCACAACCGGGTATGCTCTTGCAGATGAAGTTATATTAGTCCCGATCCTGCGCGCAGGTCTGGGAATGGTTAGTGGCTTTATTTCCCTGGTGCCCGATGCAAGAGTGGGGCATGTTGGCATTCAACGAAACGAGGAGACACTGGCCCCGCAGGTGTACTACTCGAAGTCTCCGGTGAATCTGCCTAAAGCCATGGTAATACTTTTGGATCCAATGCTTGCAACCGGTGGCAGTGCGGCTGCGGCACTAAGCTATTTGAAAGGAAAAGGCGCAACCGATTTCAGGTTTGCCTGCCTGGTGGCAGCGCCTGAAGGTGTTATGCATATTCAGGAAACCCATCCGGACGTGAAAATATATGCGGCAGCCTTTGATCGTTGTCTGAATGAAAAGGGATATATCCTGCCAGGCCTGGGAGATGCCGGTGACAGAACATTTGGAACACTGTAACTGTGATGATATCCTTCAGAAACGTCTTTTACTTGTTGCTGGCGCTTTCAGCAGTAACTTTTTCGCAACAACATCCCATAGCGGAAGTCCATCAGCTTGCAACTGCAGGATTGGAACAGATCATTCTGCAAAATTATCCGGGTGCAGAGAAAACCTTCAATACGCTTGAAAAAAAATATCCTTCAATACCCCTTGGCAAAGTGTTTCTGGCTGCAGGCAAAATAGCCCGCGAATACGAATTGCACATTCCTTTCAGCGATCGCACCATAGTAAAATGGCTGGATGAAGCATCTGCCCAGGCCGATAAGCTATTAAGGGCAAATGAGAATGATGTTTGGAACAATTATTATAAGGGAATTGCTGAAGGGTACCGTGCCTATTACTTTGCCCTGCAGGACAATTGGTTAAATGCGTTCACTTCAGGGTTAACAGCAAAACGATATTTTGACCGCTGCCAGGAACTGGACCCGTCATTTGCCGATTCCTATGTGGCAATTGGCGCTTATAAATATTGGAAAAGTGAAAAAACCGAGTTCCTCAGTTGGTTCGTTAAGGATGAACGACAGGAGGGGATAAAACTGCTAGAATCTGCAATAAAGAGCCGGTCATACCATTCATTTCTTGCTGTTCACAACCTGGTATGGATTCATATATACCGCAAGGAGTATAAGCAGGCGTATGATGAAATCTTGCCGGCGGTAAAAAAATATCCATCCAGCCGGTTTTTTACCTGGGATTATGCGCGGATAATGGAGGAAATTGACAAAGAAAAAGCGATTGCACTTTACAAAGGATTGATCACCGCTTATCAGAAGACATGGGCAGGGAACCGATGTAACATCATAACGTTGAATTATATCGTTGCCAAGAATTTTAATGCTCTTGGAAACAGGAACTCTGCAGCAGCGCATCTCAGCTACATTCCCAACCGGAGCCAATTGTCAAAATATGAAATAGAAGAACTTGGTAAACGATTGGAACGGATCGAATCATTAAAAAAAGATTTGGGCGTTCAATAATTCGGTGTCTCCGAATATAGTTGCGCTTTATATAGCCTTTTTCTTCCGTTCGTTGATAATATTCACCATACATCATTTGTTTCAGACGGCTGCACCGTCTTTTTTGTTATTTACCATATTCATTTTCATTTTACCGGGAAACGCATGAAACTTCAATACTTTTTCCTTTTGATTCTACTCTCACTCTCCCGTGTTGCAATGGCACAGGAAGAAGAAAAAACGTCTGATACACTGCTTACCTCAAAGCCCGACAAGTGCGGACACGCTGATCTGACACTTGGCCCCTCCGGTAATGGCATAGGCTTCGGGAATTCAGAGAATTTTAACGGCATTCGTTTCAACTTTCGTGATTGCGGAGTAGGGGAAGTTAATGGCTTTAATTTCACTTTCTGGCGACCAAATGAGAAAACAATTAACAAATTTCACATGCGGGGAGTATCGCTCGGGTTGATGCCCGGTGCAGGGTATCTTACGGGAGTTAACCTTGGTCTGGGTGCTGTTCTTGGTACACGCGCGATAAAAGGTTTTTCGTTTGGTCTGCTGGCGGTAATTTCGAATGGTTCGATGAAAGGAGTGAATGCCGGCGGGTTGGCCTGCGTTTCCAATGGGAATATGACCGGAATAAATTTTGGAGGCCTGGCGCTTGTTTCCAACGAAGATATGACCGGGATAAACATTGGCGGCCTTGCCTGCGTTGCCAATGAGGATATGACCGGAATAAATGTGAGCACTCTTGCGCAGGTTGCCAACAAGGATTTAACCGGATTTAATTTTGGCGGTTTGGCTGTTGTGGCCAATCAGGATATGACAGGCTTCAACTTCGGTGGTCTGGCAGCAGTTGCCAATGAGGATATGAAGGGAATAAATTTTGGTGGTTTGGCAACAGTTGCCAACAAAGATCTTACCGGTTTTTCTTTTGGATCACTTGCCGTTGTAAGTAACGGAGCCGCAACCGGAATCAACATTGGCGGTGTGGCTGTGGTTGCCAACGGTGGATTAAAAGGGCTAAATCTCGGTGGCCTGGCTTTGGTAAATTCTGCGAATGATATGACAGGAGTAAATATTGCTGGACTTGCAATAGTTTCACAAGGCGATATAACCGGTATTAATCTCACGTTGGGGAAACTGGAATCCAAAAGCGAAATTACCGGGATCAATCTCGGAGGCTACCATATGAAGGCGGAGAAGATATCCGGGTTAAATTTTTCAGTTGGCATGCTTGATGCACCCACAATTACCGGATGCTCTGTTTCCGGGTATTGCCGCACTACTAAGCTGATGAAAGGACTTTCAATCGCATTGATCAATAATGCGACTGAACTCCAGGGTATGCAAATAGGATTGATAAATATTGCCGGTAATAATGTTTCAGGGACTAAGATACTGCCATTTATCAATGCACATTTTGGATTGTAATACATATATCTTGAATGGGGAAATGATAAAGCAATTTGCAGTGGAATAAACATTTTTTGGAGTGTCATTTACCTTGTGGGTCTCGAATAAATGGAGATATTATATTGCAGGGATAGGTACTCTGGCCACCGGTATCATACTATATCAACTGCTATGGGGTAAACTGTTTCCCTTTTCTCCTCTGGCTATTGGGTTCTCGAAGCATGAACTGCCAAATTCCATTATCTGTATTCAAGGCGGCGCTGCTTTTAACGACCTGATTGGCATTGATACACTCGTCCGGTCTGTAGAAGATTTTCCGCAGCTCAGGTTTGTTAAGAAACCTGAAATTTTCGTTTTCCGCGACAGCATAAGTTACCTGCAGCGATCAGTCTCAAGGGCACGGTTCTGTACATTCTATGATAACTCTTTGGTTATCTCTCCCTGGGCTTTAAAAGAAGCAGAGGAAGGAAAGATTTCACTGCCAATATATATACGACACGAATTAACGCATATCCTGATGTACCAGCACATGGGGATCTTCAATGCTTTTAAATATCCGGAATGGTTGTTTGAAGGTATTGCGGTTTACAATGCAAACCAGTTGGGCACGTCTTTCTATCCGGGTAAAGATGAAATTTACCGCATGGTGAGTAAAGGAAATTTCATGCCTCCCCAATTTTTTAAAACGTCGAAAGAGGACACCGTAAAACTTGAAGTGAAATTCAGGATGACCTTTATGTACTCTGAATTTGCCTGCATTGTTGATTATCTGATTGTTAAGTATGGGAAAGATAACTTTTTGCAGTATATGAAGCGGTTGTTACAAGACAGCGATCATGACAGGGCTTTTAAGGAGATTTATGGAATTTCATTCGGGGAGTGTATCTCTGATTTTAGAACAGCGTGTGAGCAATGACCCACAGCCTCGCACGAGGCGTGATTACGCTTCGCTTAAAAGAGAAGAGCTTTCTGATTTGTGTATTATAGATCTTTAAGATATGGAAGTAGCCTGATAGTGTCCGGGAATGCCCTGCCATAATTAAAGCTTTTATAAACAGTTAGTAAAAAATTGCCAGTCACCTTGCCATCCCGATGCCCGGATTTTCTTAAGCAGAAAATTGAAGTTGCTTTCAGTATATCAAATAATTTTCTTTATAACTTCAGTGTTCACTTAAATCTTCCTTTCATTAATCCTCATTGAACGGCAAGAGCAAAAGATTGCAGGAACATTGTTAATTATTTATTATTGCGAATAAACAACAGTTGGGACTCTTCGCCTTTAGTGTTTTGCCATTTTACAGATCATGGTTATGTTCTGGCTTGAATCACAGCATGCGAAAAAAAACAACTAATTTTGATTCATAAAATAAATACTCTATTTTTGATTAGTAAAATTTTTTGGGACTTTCATTAAAATTGCCTTTGTTATAACGGTGGAATAAATTAACCTGCGAACATCCTTGGCTGTTTTTTTTAGTTACCAAATCTCTGTTCATTGCGAGCCTCACTCGTTCGTCCCCAAAGTAATTATTGATGATTCATTAAAAAAGCAAATACAATGAAAAACCTTAAAAATCTACTCGTTAATAATTGGAAAACTATTAGATTGATTTTCCTGACAGGTCTTTTCTTATTTCCATTCTCGGTTTTTGCTCAGTACACCCTAACATCCAGTGATGTAACTTTTTCGAATGGAGTTATAACAGCCTATACAAATACAACACAAACCAATATTATAATCCCAGATAATTTTGGTGGAGTAACAGTAACCGGAATTGGTTCGAGTGCATTTCAAAATAAAATTATAACAAGTGTTGCTATTCAAAACACATTTAGTGCAAATGAATTTTAAGAATCGGCACATAGAATGATTAAATTAATATAATAGTAGGATGAGATTTATTAGTATGAAAAATTATTTTTTGTTTGTTCTATTAGTAGTGTTGAGCTCGTACCATTTATTGCAAGCTCAAACTAATAACTATTTTTTAGATAATTTTGAAAACGGATTGTCCCAATGGTCTAAAACTGGAACTGGGTGGGATACAACATCAAATAATCCTTATTCCGGCAAGTATTGTCTAACGGATAGTAAGAACGGAAATTATCCAGTAAACTGCAATATAACAATGTCGACGATTAATCAGATTGATTTATCATCGGCGGTGAATCCAGTATTGCAATTCTGGGATACATATCAACTAGGTTGGGGAACAAATCTGAACATTAGTATATCGACGGATAATGGAACTAACTGGACAAGCGCTTATAACATAAATTCTCCAAATGGCGCCAAACAAAGCAACTGGTGTTTCCAATGCATAAATCTAACGCAATATATAGGGAAAAAGATAAAAATACTTATGCGGCTAACTTCAAATGATCCTTGGACAGGCGACGGTTATTATATTGATAATATTGAAATAAAAGAAAAAGCGGAAGACCCACCAGTATTGCAATTACCATTTTCTGAAAATTTTGAGAATGGAATAGGCAAATGGTTTGTTAGTGGAATGGGTTGGGATACTACAAATGCACAAAAATTCGGCGGCAAGTATTGTCTAACAGATAGTAAGAACGGAAATTATCCAGTAAACTGCAATATAACAATGTCGACCATTAATCAGATTGATTTATCATCGGCGGTGAATCCAGTATTGCAATTCTGGGATACATATCAACTAGGTTGGGGAACAAATCTGAACATTAGTATATCGACGGATAATGGAACTAACTGGACAAGCGCTTATAACATAAATTCTCCAAATGGCGCCAAACAAAGCAACTGGTGTTTCCAATGCATAAATCTAACGCAATATATAGGGAAAAAGATAAAAATACTTATGCGGCTAACTTCAAATGATCCTTGGACAGGCGACGGTTATTATATTGATAATATTGAAATAAAAGAAAAAATCGCAATAACCACTCCTACGGGAACTGGCTGGTTCATGGGAGGATCTACTCATGATATCAATTGGAACTGGCCAGGACCGGGAAATGTGAAAATATCTTTTAGTAGCGATAATGCACAGAATTGGCAAACTATCGTTGATTCTATACCTGCTATTAATGGTACATATTTATGGCGGCTCCCATATATTTATTCTGTGAAATGTAGAATTAAAATCGAGTCCACGTTATTTCCGGTAGTTTATTCGGTTTCTGATACATCATTTCAGATTGTTACGGATAGTAGTCAGATTGGGATGATTGCATATTATAAATTTAATGGGAATGCACTTGACCATAGCGACTATGGAAATAACGGTACAGTAGTAAATGTAGTCCCCGATTACGACAGGTTTAACATTCCCCAAAATGCATATAGTTTCAGCGGTTCAAACAGCATAGTATATACAAACTACCAGTATTCAAATCCCTTTCCCATCACATATTCATTGTGGTTCAATACAACAACTACAACAGGTGGAAAAATAATAGGGTTTGGAGATTCACAGATTAATCCCAGCACGCAGAGTTATGATAGGCATATATATATGACAAATAATGGGAGATTAATTTGGGGTGTTTATACCGGCAGTGTCATGACAATTCAAACAGATAGCAGTTATAATGACGGGCGATGGCATCATGTTGTAGCGTCAGTTTCACCAAATGGAATGTCTTTATATGTAGATAACAAACTAATTAACACACTAAATGTCACATCGGCTCACAACTTTCAAGGATATTTTAAAATAGGTGGGGATAACATAGCTACTTCTTGGCCCAATGCTCCTTCAGCTATCTTTTTTAAAGGACAAATCGATGATATAAGAATTTATAATAGGGCGCTTATGTCTGGAGAATTACTAAATTTATATACGGAAAATCTGGATAATAAAGCCGGAATATTTAGTATTTATCCGAATATTGCAACAACCAATAAAAAAACTGCAGACATAAATATTTCTGCTTATCCAATTCCCCCCAATGCCATGATTGAACTCATCAACGGGACGGATATAATCAAAGCTGATTCAGTTTGGGAGTCGAACATATTTAATTTAAAGGCTAGGTTTTCATGGAAAAATTCAAAGGGTGGAACATATGATATCCTTATGATCACACCCGATGGTGGTAATACATTGAAAATGGAAAAAGGTTTTACATTGGTTTATTCTACTGAACCGGAGGAACCTTTAGATGTCGAAAATGACGGATTCAGAAATATTTCCAGTTTTGCCAATCTTGCATGGATTTTTGAGAACGATAGTTCGCATACATTCAAATATAAATTAGATAACGATATTGATGCCAGCGAAAGCGAGTATTGGTACAATGGAAAAGGATTTAATCCTATAGCTAATTTTTCTGGAATAATAGATGGTCAGGGGCATTCCATCAAATACCTTACCTTTAACCGAGGTATTCAAGACTCAGTTGCTTTTATTTCTAACTTAAGCAGCAGAGCTGTCATTCGAGGCCTTTCTTTGACAAATTGTACGATAAAAGGTCAAAATTATGTCGCAGGACTGGTGGCAAGCAATAACGGTACAATCTCAAACTGTACCATTACCGGTACCGTTTCAGGATATAATAATGTGGGTGGAGTTACAGGGATCAATAACGGTACAATTAAATTTAGCTATAACGGTGCATTAATCATGGGCAACGATTATGTCGGTGGTCTCGCGGGAACCAGTTCCGGGGGCAGCATAATTATTAAAAGTAACAATCAGGGAAGAATAATTGGGAAAGATCTTATTATAGGGGGTATAATTGGGTCGAACAGAGGAACAATTTCTGATTGCTATAATTTAGCTTCAGTAGTGGGTTCTGGAGAAGTTGGAGGCATAGCAGGTTGGAATTACGGCGCCATTTCAAATGTATATAATATAGGTCTAATTAACGGAGCAGGCAATGCAGTCGGAGCAGTTCTTGGTTTAAATACAGGCTCATCACTGGTTTCTTCGTATAGCAACAAAGAAACCAGTGGGGGGATAGCCTCTCAATACGGGGTTAATGGTACTCCAAAAACTACTGCTGAAATGAAAACGGTATCCACCTATACCAATTGGGATTTTGTCAATACCTGGGAAATAATGCCGACAATGAATGATGGCTATCCTCAGTTAACATGGTCAACCAATCCGAAAAAAATAAAATGCTACTCGCCAGACAAGATTGCAAACACAGATAGTTGTTCAATCACCTTTGAAGGAAGCGGATTTGACAGTAATACAAAGGTTTTTCTCAGCAAAACAGCACAGGATACGATAAAAGCCGATACCTTAATTTTCAGTGAAAATAATTGTATTGCCCGCATCAATTTGAAAAAGGCAGTCATTGGCTCATGGAATTTAACCGTTCAATTCCTGGATACTACAATATCAATACAAAACGGATTGATGGTTGAGCAGAAAAAAGAAGGAAGCCTTAAAATAGAAATTTTAGGAGCTAATAAATTTAGAACGGGAAGAACTACATCAGTCACAGTGCGGGTAACAAACACTGGAAATGTTACTATTGATAATCCATTAATTCATGTTGCTGTAGATAGCGAGGATTCCAATTTTGTTATAATCACTAATAGTATAACAGATGTTGAAAGGAAGTTTTGTAAACTTCTTAATGTTGATATGGATAGTATAGCATTTGAAACTACAGCGAATGCTATTGGGCATAATAATAGGAAATATAAATTTGGTGTATTTAATTGTGAAACACTATTACCCTATGGCATATCTGAACTTGTGTTAAATATTACATCATCTAAAGATTTTTCAATTGCCGCATGGAATGTAGATTATTCTTACAATGACTTAATTTCTTCTATTATAAATAATATGGACAGTAAAAACAAATCAAATAAAAATTCTTCTTGTTACGAAGACTATTCTAGTTGTATGTCCGGTTGGATGAATCAATATGGAAGATCTTATTTTACTCAACAAGATCTTAAGAACAAAATTAATGATATATTAATTGGGGGGCTTGGAGGTTACAATGTAATTACTGGATTAAATAATGTTGCGATTGATTATTCGAAAACCAGGAATTTTAAATCAACGGCCGCTTGGTTTGTAGCAGGTACTATTTTTGGGATAATTACTTCAAAGTCTCCAGCTGGTGCTGTTGTCAGTGGCGGCATTTTCGCTGTTGTTCAAATGATGATGAAAGATGCTCAACTGATCGCCGACTATACAAATGTTGCTAAATATGATTGTGCATCTAAGTATTATAATTGTACACTCCCATATAATTACTTAATCCAAAATTTTAGCTCAGTTAGTTCTTTTGATCCAAATGACAAAATAGGTTATCGTTCGCCATCTGGCAGCACCTATTTTAGCGACAACACTACTAATTTTACCTATATCATAAATTTCGAAAATAAAGAAACTGCTACGGCGTCTGCACAGGAAGTTTCAATAACAGACACACTGGATATGAAATATTTTGATATTTCAACATTCAAAGCCGGCCTTATTAAAATCGGCAATAAAACATACTCGGCCCCGTTGAATGTTCAGGAAAATAAATGGACAATTGATATGCGTCCTGAAAGGAATTTGATTACCTATGTTACTTTAAATCTGGCAAAAGAGAGTGGGGTGGCTAAATGGTATTTCCGTTGCGTTGATCCGGTTACTATGGATTTCCCTGCAAATGCAACGGATGGATTCCTGCCTCCCAATGATAGTTTAGGTCGGGGCGAAGGCAGTGTTATGTTCACGATAAATCTTAAAGACAGCACTATGAATAATGCTTCCATTAAAAATCGGGCACAAATAGTTTTCGACAACAATGCGCCCATATATACCCCGACCTGGACAAACACCAGGGATATTATTGCCCCAACAAGCTATATGAATCAACCGAAGATCGTATGCGACAGTATAGCCATCCTTACCTGGGGCGGAAAAGATAATGCTAATGGTTCTGGCTTATATTCTTATAACGTTTATGTTAAAAAATCTAATGAAGCATTTAGCACTTTATTAGCCAATACACAAAGGGACTCGATCGATTTCACATTCCAAAAGGGATTTGGCTACTCATTTTATGTTACCGCTACTGACAGTGCCGGGAATACCGAGGTAAAATCAAACATTCCTGATATCATCTTAGGGGTCACCGGTTCGGCCGGTCTGCCAAAAGATTTCAATCTCAGTCAGAACTATCCCAATCCGTTTAATCCGGTTACTACCATAAACTATCAATTACCGGTAACATCCATGGTAACCCTTAAATTCTACAATATTTTAGGCCAGGAAGTTGTCACTCTTGTCAACGAAGAGAAAAAGGCAGGATTTTACAAAATAAAATTTAATGGTTCTAATCTGGCAAGCGGAGTTTACATATACAGAATTTGGGCCGGGAATTATGTTAATATAAAGAAAATGATGCTTGTAAAATAACTTTGTATTAGGTGCCTAATCAGTCGCTCAAATGAAAGGCGTAATTTTAATCGGTATTTTGTAATTTTTGATATGGTAGTACTGGGCGGCAGTATTTTTCTCGGTGATAGCTCCAAGAGAACTATTATATCCCTAATATTGCATTGGAAAATAAACAGAATCGATAACTTATGTAAGTATCAAGTATTAAGCCCTCCCTCGCTCTTTGGGAAAAGGAATGAGGGTGAGGGCCTTGGACTTAATAAATTCAAGCACTTTTACGAAAGGTTAGTTGCTGTTGCATTTTTCAGATTTATAATATAAAGTAGTCAATCTATGCAGCATAATCTTTTAAGCTGCTGCTTGTTTTGCATTGTTAAGCAAATTTAAGAAAGCAAAGGATTTAAATATAAGGGAGCTTTATAAGTTACTATACTTAGTATTGGCAGAAGTCCTGATGGCGTGGGTGGGATTTGCAAACACATATAAGAAGATGTCTTGGCATGGTAATATGCTAATGTTATGCAAAACAAGAAATTGAATAGCCACGACTTTCAAGTCGTGGGATAGAGGTACTCTCTAAATATTGGCTTTAGCCACAAATAGAGCTAAGATTTGTGACTAAAGCCGATTTCACGGGAGTGAATGATCCACGAGCTGAAGCTCATGGCAAGTCAATTGGAATCGTTTCGAAATAAACATTTTGCAGATTGTCACTTAAATCAATTTAAAATATCTAATTCCAATAAATAGGAAGGATTAATCCTTCAACACAAAGCTGTTGAGAAAATGTTAATCCTTCTTCACCCGTTTCTTAATTGGCAGCCGGTAATATCTGGTTCTGTCATACTGATAGAAAGCATTGGCAACTGCTGCTGCCGTTGGCACCAGGCCAATTTCGCCAACGCCTTTTGCGCCGTGTGGGCCAAACGGATCTTCAACTTCAATTCCAATCACTTCCATGTTGGGCGTTTCTTTTGCACGTAAAATTCCGCATTTACGAAGCTTGGTGCTCTTGGGGAAACACCCTTCCATTTCCACATCTTCAGAAATGGCATATCCCAATCCCATGTGAATGGAGCCTTCAATCTGGCCTTCGAACAAGGTGGGATTGATGATCCTGCCTGCATCGTGAGCCGCGTACACGGTATCAATTTCTCCGTCATCATCAAGCGTTACAACCTGGGTGGCATAGCTGTATGAATAGTGCGTGATCACTTCATCTGCAGGTTTCCCCGGTTTGGTAGTCCAGTCGCAAACCCACTTGCCCTCATATTCATTTCCAACCAGTTCAGCCAGTGTTTTGGTTTTCAAGTCTTCTTTTAATTTTATGGCAGTTTGCCAAATTGAATTACCAATAACAGACGTGCCGCGGGATGAAGTTGTCATCCCTGCAAAAGCATTTGTTTTTGTGTCGATTACCACTTCAATGATGGATGGGTCGATACCCGTTTCATGTGAGAGGAACTGCACTGCCATCGTGTTGATACCCTGGCCCATTTCTGTCCAGCCCTGTTCCAGTATTACTTTGTCGGCGGCAACAATGCGAACCTTGGTGATCCCTTCATCCTTCATACCATTTCCAACGCCGGTGTTTTTAATGCCGCAGGCAATGCCGGCATATTTGGCATTCTGGAAAATATCTTTTACGGCAAGGAGTGTTTCTTTAACCCCGGCACCGCGGTTAAGCACCTGTCCCGTAGCCGTCATTTTACCCTCGCAAACCGCATTGTCATAACGGAATTGCCAGCGATCGAATCCGCCCTGTTCGCAGAGTTCATCAATGCAGCTTTCAATGGGGAATTGCACCTGGTTAACGCCAAACCCGCGCATTGCACCACAGGGCAGGTTGTTGGTATATACTGCAACACTCTTTATATCAACCGCAGGAGCTTCATAGGGCCCCGTGGCATGACCAGCGGCCCGTTCAAGCACTTTCATTCCGACGGAAGCATAGGCGCCGCTATCGCCGAGGATATCCGCGGTAACATAGGTGATCATTCCTGCTTTATCGCAGCCCATTTCATATTTCAGGCGCATGGGGTGGCGTTTGGGGTGCATCACAATGGATTCATCACGGGTGAGACGAACCATGACGGGTTTATCCAGCAGCCATGCATAGAGTGCTGCATGACCCTGAACGGATAAATCTTCCTTGCCACCGAATCCTCCGCCGTTGGGGACCATGATGACGCGCACCTTTTCCAGCGGAAGCCCGAGCAGCTTTGCAATCTGTTTCTGGTCTTCATAGACACCCTGGCCTTGCGACAAAATTTCCACTGTGTCATCAATTTTGCGTCCGATGGACGATTCGGTCTCCATGAAGCCATGCTCTATCATCTGAGTATAATAGGTGCCGGATGAAACAAAGGCGGTGTTGGCCCGTGCTTCCTTCATGTTCCCGCGTTGAACAATGCATTCGGAAAGGAGATTTCCTTTCGGCATAAGCTTCGGTGTTTCGGGAAGGAGGGCAAACTCCGCATCGGAAACAGGAGTCAATACTTCGTATTCAACTTCAATGAGCTTGACTGCTTCGCGGGCCGTTCTTTCGCTCTCGGCAACAACACCGGCAAGTACGTCCCCGATGTAGCGCGTCTCGTCACCAACAGCTACCATCAACGGCCAGTCCTGATATATCAGACCAATGTAGCGGTCTCCGGGGACATCTTTCGCAGTGAACACCCTTATAACACCCGGCCAGGCCTCAGCTTTTGTGATGTCTATCGAAAGCACTTTTGCTCTGGGGTGCGCACTGAATTTCAATGCACCATGGACCATCCCGGGAAAGGTCATGTCCCCAACATAGGGGCAATTGCCCAATACCAGTTTCTCTGCGTTATATTTTGGCTGCCTTCCGCCGACTTTTCCGTCGTTCTTCGGTTTAGGGATCTCCTTATTCTCACGAACCGCTTCTGCTGTATATTCAATGGCGTCAATAATCTTCTTATATCCTGTGCATCTGCAAAGGTTGGGAGTAAGAGCTTTCGCAATTTCATCCCGGGATGGAGATGGATTTTTGTCAATGAGCACTTTTGCCTGCATAACAATTCCGGGAATGCAAAAACCACATTGCACACCACCTTTTTCGACAAAGGCATGCGAGAAGTTCCGGGCCACATAGTCATTGAGGCCGTCTGTGGTAGTAACCACTCCATTTTCTGCTTTTTTCATGGTTATGGCACAGGAAAGGACAGCTTTGCCATTAAGCTCTACGGTACAACAACCACATGCTGCCTGAGGGGCACAGCCATCTTTAGGGGATTTTATACCCAGATCATCGCGAAGATAACTGAGCAGTGAAAGTTCAGGATCACCAAGATATTCGCGCTGAACGCTATTTACTGTTAAGATCATTACAACTCATTTTTGGATTGAATTTTTAAATACGGACTGCCAACACCAAATGCCAACGCAAACGATGCCACACACATAAGTTTATAGATTGAGTAACACACTTTACGAACCAAGCTCCGGAAAAAAGAGCTTTATAACTATAACCCTGGGCAAAATCAAAGAGTTCCGGGCGCATCTGTAACCACCGGAACTATAACCTGAGAGTTACTTCTAATCATGACACCCCGTGGTGCGGGGTGTCATAATGATTAATTTAAACTATTTAACTCTTTAATGCAATGCTTAAGAGCGAAACAGGGGGAAATTGACCAAATTTGTCAATAACAGGAACATTTCGGAGGCATGCTTCAAATCAACAGGCGCGGCAACCTCCTTTTTGAACGTGAATGTTTTCAGTTGGAACGAATCCTCTGAAAACCGGGCGCTCAATTCAGGTGACTCATAAACCAGTTCTCCGGCGCCTAATGCCAACGAAGCAGTAACATTGTCCTTCTTGAAGTGCAGAGTCTTGTCATTAAACTGAAATCCTGCTGATTCAATGTCAAAGCTTTCCTTTGTCAGGTGGAAGCGGGGCTTGGTTTTATACGGGGCTCCGCTGGTGGGGCAGAAGCTGTCGCAATTGCCACACTCGTTACAGAAGTCACGAATATTTATGATCTGTGGTTCCTGTGTAATTTTCATCACGGCATTTTTAACCACTGCAGGAGCTGCGTTCTGCATTTCAACAGCATAGACCGGAATGTCTATTGGTTTCACGTTGAACGTGATGTTTGCCATATTTGGGCAGACCGTTGTGCAGATGTTGCACACATCATCGCAATAAAGACAACGTTGTGCTTCCTTCACTGCATCCTGTTCAGCCAAAGCCTTGTGCACCAATTCAAAATTCTTTGGTGTTGCATGAGGTGATTCGAGAATTGGTTTCCCAAATTCCCGGGTAGCAACTTTCTTTTGCAAAGCAACAGGATCAATCTTGGTTACTTTTGGTGTACCCTGGAATTTGAAATCTTCTGCTGCCTTTTTGGCAATTGCAAGCGCTGCCTTTTTACCGTCACCTACTGCATTAATGAGAGAGTCTGCTCCGCGAACCGCATCACCGCCTACAAACACGCCGGGCATGTTTGTTTCAAGCGTGGCTTTGTTGATCTTGAACTCGTCGGGAGAGAGGAAGTTCAAATCGATATCCTGACCAATGGCCGTAAGAATATTGTCAAACTCCAATACAAAATCTGAGCCTTTAACTGGAACCGGGCGGCGTCTTCCGCTGGCATCCTTTTCGGAAAGCTCCATTTTAATACAGGTCAACTGCAGTTTACCGTTAGCTTTGGTGATAGAGAGGGGAGCGGTCAGTTCAATGATATCGATCCCTTCTTTTCCCAATGCTTCAATCTCTTCACGGTCGGCAGGCATTTCATTAATGGTACGACGATATACAACCTGGACCTTGCCATTTGCACCAATGAGGCGGTTGGCAGTGCGTGCCGTATCGACAGCCGAGTTCCCTCCACCGATAACTGCAATTCTTTCACCGAGGGAAATTTTTCCACCACGGCGATTAATTGAGAGAAATTGCAACTGGTCGAACACTTCATAATAATCTTCACCGGGGATTTCGAGCTTTTTGCTCTTCTGGGCACCGATGCCGATGAAAATATACTTGGATTCGGCGCGAAGCCTGGTGAAGAATTCTTCGTCAACTTTGTGATTGAAATGAAGATTAACACCGACTGATTTAATAAGCTCGATATCGGCATCAATACGATCGGCACTAAGCCGGAATTTTGGAATTGAATCCGCCGTCATACCACCGCCAAATGGTTTGGATTCATAGACATCAACCGTGAAGCCTTCAAGTGCAAGGAAATATGCGCAGGAGAGTCCGGAAGGACCGCCACCAATTACGCCAACTTTAATGCCGTTTTTAGGCTTTTGGGTGTTATGGTGGTTTTTATCATGCATCTCGGCATTGAAGCGTTTGATCGCACGGATTTGCAGCACGTTGTCATGATTCATGCGGGTGCATTTTGTCTGGCAAAGATGGTCGCATACGTTTCCTGTTATGTTGGGAATCGGGTTATCGGTGGTGATTACTTCATACGCTTTGGCAAAATCGCCTTTCCCGGTGTAATACATATAATCGGGGACGCTTTGGTCTACTGCACAAGCTTCTATGCAAGGTGCGTGAACGCAATCATATTCTGTCAGGGGGCGTTTGGTTTTAATGTTCTTGTGCGGGAAACTGTGTTTTTGATAGAGTTTCTCGTCAAGAACTACCCACGCATAATTTTTCAGGTTTTCAAGCGCAGCGGTCTGAACGTTTTTGGTTACACCGTTCTTATTAACGATGAATTGATCAATGGTTGCAGCGTTATGTTCCTTGAAACTGGCATGCAGGTTTTCCAGATATTGTGTCATGCGGAGATAGCCGCCCGGTTTAAGCAGGTCGGAGCATACGGTCAACGGTTTCAAACCGCAGGCAAGCGTGTTGGCAACGTTGAACGCATCAACACCGGCGCAGAACGAGAGATCGAGAACGCCTTCAAACTCGCTCTGTAACGCAGCAGCAAGCGTAACACTGATGGGGTGCAGGGCTCTTCCGCTGGTGTAGACCATTCCTTCTTTTTCCGGAAGCTGGCGGGTGGCGTTGAGTGACTCAAGCGTGTTGGTCAATTTCAGGCTGAACACCACATTGTTTTCTTCGGCAGATTTTTTAAGCGAGCTGATCAGTTCCAATGCATCAGGATATTTCAGGTCATGTTCAAATGCAATGTCAGGTACTGTTACTTTGAAACCCAGGTTGCCGTTGAGGATTTCGCGCAGGCGTTCCGGTCCAAGCAGGGTGGGGTTCAGTTTAATTGCAGTGTGCAGTTTCCGTTCCTCGATGAGGTACTTTCCGATCTTATGAATTTCGTGCGGGGGGCACCCGTGCATGGTGGAAAGGGTGATATTGTTGGAAAGCTGACTGGGTATTTTAATGTTCCGGATTTCAGGGTAGAGAGGTGCAAGACGTTCAATTTTTTCCGCGAGCTCACTCTCGCAATTGTTCATTTTTTCGAAGAACCACTGCACATTGGGTTTGTTGATGCCTGCATAGTCATAACCAACGCTCATGTTGAATATGAAACCGAGTTCGGTTTCGTCCCAGCCAAATTTGTGTTTCAGAACATGGAGAATGACCCATGCATTCAGGTATTCATCAAAAGAATCCCTGATGGTCAGTTCCTGTGACCATTCGCAGTTATATCCTTCATCTTCCATTTCGATGCAGGGTTTGGTAACGTCAATTTCATCCAGTGTTTGTACTGTTTTTAGTTCAATATAACGTGCACCGCAGAGCCATGAGGCGATGATGTTCTGGGCGAGCTGGGTTTGGGGACCGGCTGCTACACCCACGGGGGTTTCCAGCAATTGACCAAACCTTTCCATGCGGAAGGGGTCCGATTTCTTCGGTACGAAGAAATGATCTTTATAAATTCCAATTATCTTTCCCTCTGCTTCCTCATTGAGGATCCAGGAAAAAAGCTTTTCAATAGAAACACGGTAAAACTTGTCTGACATATATCATTCCAAAAAAGTGAGACCTGAAAATTAAGCAAAACAAATGAATTAACGAGGAAAAAATTTGAACCATATTTTATCATTATGGATAGGACACTGCTGCCCAAGATAATTCCGGTTTACTCAAAATCATTGCAAAACAAATAAAATAGCGCATTCATGATTCATCTGGTAAATTGATCCCATTGATGTCATACCCGCGAAGGCGGGTATCCATTCCTATCCAATTTTTATACAACTGTTTAGATTGGCTACATGATCGCAGTAATTCAACTTTTTGTTAATCGCCCCATTCAAAAACGGTAATCAGAAATTATTTATTTTGGATGGATGTGGGATAGGATAATAAAAGAAAATGTTGGAGCCGGATGAGTAAAACCCGAAGTTTCCACCTAAAACAGCTTAGTAAACTTTATTTGTTGCATCATGATTTGGTAAAAGCTTTCATTTGGTTTGAAGAATTCCCTTAAAAATTTTGTCGGCTTCGGATGGAATTCCTAACTTTACTGCTGATTAATATTTTATCACACTAGCAGCAAAAAACAGGACTGAAAATGATTCGCAGACAATTTATTCTGTTGTTCCATTCGGCGCTTTTTTCAATTTGTCTTGCACAGGCACCCCATGTGTTGAAATGTGAACCGCCTAACTGGTGGACCGGGATGAAAATGAATAAAATCCAGCTTATGGTGTATGGGGAAAATTTGAATTCGATTGAGGCTGGCGCTTCACCGGCGCCAATCAAAATTACCGGTGTTGACAAGAGTGAAAACGCATCGTATGCTTTTATTGATGTTGATCTGACCGATTCTGTTAAACCCGGTACTTATACAATTTCCCTTACGAATGCTCAAGGCACGGCGACTTTTCAGTTTCCGGTACTTGAAAGAATAATCCCGGCCACTGAGCACCTGGGGTTTGATGCATCCGACGTTGTTTATCTCATTGTCCCTGACCGTTTTGCTAATGGTGACGTTTCCAATGACAGGCTTCCCGGGATGCCCGATGTTACAGACCGTGCCGTTCCAAACGGAAGACATGGCGGTGATCTGCAGGGAGTTATCAATAAACTTGATTATTTGAAGGACCTTGGAATTACTGCAGTATGGCTTACTCCCGTTATTGAAAACAATATGAACCGGGCAAGCTATCATGGATATTCGGCTACCGATCTATACAAAATTGATGCGCGGTTTGGATCAAACGGGCTTTATTTAACCTTTGTCAAAGAGGCTCACAAGCGCGGGTTGAAAGTTATTATGGACCATGTGAACAATCATATTGGCACCAATCATTCGTGGATAAAAAACTTACCTGCAAAGGACTGGCTAAACGGAACACTCGCCAGTCATCAACGGCCATATCATTCCAAATCTGAGATTGATGATATCCATACGGATTCACTGGTAAAGCAGAAGGTTACTGAGGGGTGGTTTGATGGTATGCTGGCCGATCTGAATCAAAGGAATGCAAACCTCGCTCAGTATCTGAAGCAAAATGCAATATGGTGGATCGAATCTGCCGGGATTGATGGAATAAGAGAAGATACGTATCCGTATCAGGATCCTCATTTTCGAGAGGAATGGTGCAAAGTCATAATGGATGAGTACCCAAATTTTAATATAGTCGGCGAAGTGTGGGTCGATGAACCATCTTTTGCAGCACCGTACCAGCGGGGTAGTTATATCCCAAAAGCAATCAAACCAGAATTGCCTACACTAACGGATTATCCGCTCTATGGTGCAATAAAGAAAACTTTTGAGGATCCTGAAGGAAAGATTGAATTGGTTTTCAATTGTCTGGCGAAGGACTTTTTATATCCTCGTCCGGACAATTTAATGCCGTTCCTTGATAATCATGATGTAACGAGGATGATGTTCAATCTTCATGGTGACGTGAAACGGTTTACGCTGGCGATGATGACATTGCTTACTACCCGGGGCATTCCTCAACTGTTCTATGGAACAGAAATTGGGTTACTGGGCGGACCCGATGACGGAACACTGCGGGCCGATTTCCCTGGTGGATTTCCTGAGGACCAGCGTGATGCATTTACTCAGAAAGGCAGAACTGTGCAGGAAAACGAGATATTTACGCTTTGCAAACAACTGCTCACGCTGCGGAAGACACACAAAGCATTGCAGACCGGTGAATTGATCCACTACAAGCCCAACAATGAGGTGTATGTTTATTTCAGAAGAGCGGGCTCTGACCGGCTAATGATAATCATCAATCATAATACCACGCTGCAATCTGTTTCACTTTTGCCTTTTGAGCACCAACTGGAAGGAGCCAATCGGGTCCGTGAGCTTATTACCGGGAAAGAGTACCCTCTGTCCGGAAAGAAGGAACTGGTTCTTGATGGGATGAGCGGAGGTGTTTTAGAAGTGATAAAGGATAATTAGGGCTTCCCAAACCTGGTAATGACATTAACTTTGTATATACAAAGGTCAGGCCGCTTCTTCGGGCATAGGAGAAAGCTTAAACCGTTTTACCGGTTTTAGGCCCTAACGTTTATAAGCCGGTCAACTTGAGAATATTATTCACCGGGCTCGCGTGTCAGGGCCTTGCCCCCTCATTCCTGCAGGACGTTTTCTATCTGTTGCAATTCGTCAGAAGAAAATGTTCTGTTGTTAAGTGACTGCAGATTGTCGTTAAGCTGAGCAACACTGCTTGCACCAATCAGAACGGAGGTTACACGCTGATCTTTCAATAACCAAACAAGTGCCATTTGAGCAAGACTCTGACCCCGGTTTATTGCGATCTCATTGAGCTTTTTAATTTTATTCAATTTTTCTTCAGTAAGGTCTTCCGGGTTGAGGAAGCCAATCGCTTTTTGCACGCGAGAACCTTCAGGAATACCATTAAGATACCTGTTGGTCAGCAAGCCCTGTGCAAGTGGGGAAAATGCAATACATCCCACGCCCTGTTCCTCCAAAACGTTCAGCAGATCTGCTTCAACCCAGCGGACAAACATTGAGTATCTGGGCTGATGCAACAGGCAGGGTGTACCCATTTGTTTAAGTAAAGCGAATGCTTTCAGTGCGAGATCGGCAGGATAGTTGGAAATGCCTGCATAGAGAGCCTTGCCCTGCTTCACCGCGGAGGCGAGCGCGCCCATGGTTTCCTCAAGCGGTGTATTGGGGTCCGGGCGGTGTGAATAGAATATATCCACGTATTCAAGTTGCATCCTCTTCAGGCTCTGATCCAGGCTTGACAAGAGATATTTTCTTGAGCCCCATTCACCATAAGGCCCTGGCCACATGTAATATCCGGCCTTGGTGGAAATGATAATTTCGTCACGATAGGCAGCAAGATCTTTTTTTAAAACGCTTCCAAAGTTTTCTTCGGCCGAACCGGGAGGGGGGCCATAATTGTTTGCCAGATCAAAATGCGTGATGCCGGAATCGAAAGCATTCCACAAAATACTTCTGAAATTTTCATACAGATCAACTCCACCGAAATTGTGCCACAGACCAAGCGAAATTGCAGGCAGTTTTATGCCGCTTTTTCCGCAGCGATTATAGAGCATGTTGGAATAACGATCATTGGAAGGGGTGTAGGTCATGAAAAACTCTTCTGTTACAAAATAAGTACCCAATATCCATATTCTGAGTGTGAAAATCAATTGCTGTTGTAAAGTTTGGTGTAGTGTTTAAAATTCAGGATCATGCCTTCGCACCCGGTTCTTATTCTATCCACCGCCACAGATATTTACTGCCTTCATGGGTATAATACAAAATTGAGTACCCAGGCCGGCGGAGGTGTGAATCACTATTGATAGAATCAAAAAGTTCAAAAACAGGTGGTTTGCGCTAAGGAAAGAAAAAAACTGAAATTATTTAAATATTTGTTGACAATTACTATACCGAACGGTATATTAAACATAGTAAAAATGGAAATTATGGAAAATCAGGAATTGCTTTTATCGGTGGCTCTTAAACTTTTTTCCCTTAAGGGATATGATGCCACCGGTGTGCAGGAGATTGTGACAGAAGCGAAAGTCACCAAACCAACATTGTATCACTATTATGGCAGTAAACGCGGTTTGCTCGATGCATTGCTTGAGCGTCATTTTGCCAATTTAACACGCGCTATTGCTGTCGCCGCTGAGTATAATGGCGATTTGCCGTTTACGCTGCGCGCTGTCGTGAAAGCAGTTTTTGACTTTGCGCAGGCGAACAGCTTGTTCTACCGCATGCAACTGGCAATGATTTTGTCGTCACCGGAGAGTGAGTCCTATGCTGCATCGCTAAAGTATCAGGTGGAGATCATCGCAATTCTTGAGAGATTGTTCCGGTTGGCAGCCAAGGACCATGGTAATATGCGTAACCGGCAGAAACGCTATGCATTTACCTTTTTGGGTATTATCAACACGTACATCACTTTATTCCTAAATAATAACGTTGAATTAAATGCCGAAGCCGTTGAGTTGGCGGCTCATCAATTCAGTCACGGAATATACTCCTGACAGGCACTAACTGTATTTTTTTTATTCATCAATATACCTAACGGTAGGTATATTAATAACATAAAGGCAAAACAATGAAAAAAAATTGGATCAGCGAATCAGTATTCTATCACATATATCCGCTTGGGTTTTGCGATGCCCCCAAACGAAATGATTTTCATTCATACAGGGAAACCCGCCTGGATAAAGTTTGGGCATGGACGACCCATATGAAAAACCTGGGAATCAATGCACTATATCTGGGTCCGGTATTCGAATCAACGGCGCATGGTTATGACACGGCTGATTATTATCATGTTGACCGGCGTTTGGGGGATAATGAAACACTTGTTGCATTGGTTGAGCACCTGCATGCAAATGGGATCCGGGTGATTTTGGATGGAGTATTTAATCATGTCGGGCGTGATTTTTGGGCCTTCAGGGATGTGCAACAGAATCAAAAAAATTCACGCTTTTATGACTGGTTTGCAGGACTCGATTTCTCCAAAAGAAGCTGTTTCGGTGACCTTTTCGGATATGAAGGATGGAACGGACATTATGACCTGGTGAAGTTGAATCTTGCCAATGTGGAAGTAAGACAGCACCTTCTGGGAGCGGTGCAGATGTGGATTACGGAGTTTGGCATAGACGGACTGCGGCTGGATGTAGCGGATTGTCTTGATATTGCCTTTCAACAGGAATTGGCTGCATTCTGCAAAAACATCCGGAAGGATTTCTTTCTGGTTGGTGAAGTTGTTCATGGAAATTACAACAAGTGGGTAAACAGGCAGACCTTGGATTCTGTTACCAATTATGAGTGCTACAAGGGTTTGTATTCCAGTCTCAACGACAACAATTATTTCGAAATAGCATACTCGTTAAACAGGCAATTCGGGAGTAATGGGATCTATAAGGATCTGCCGTTATACTCGTTTGTAGATAATCACGATGTGAACCGAATTGGAAGCCAACTGCTGGAAAGAAGAAATTTACCGTTGGTATATTGTATGATGTTCACCATGCCCGGAATACCATCGATCTATTATGGCAGCGAGTGGGGTATTGAGGGTGTTAAAGAAAACGGGAGTGATGCTCCTTTGCGCACGGCACTCGAACTGGAGGAGTTCACGTTCGATGATCAGAAAAGACTTATGGAAGAACTCAGGGATCTGGTGAACCTACGAAAGGGGTCAACAGCTTTACAGTGTGGCACCTATCGGCAGGTTCATTTGGCACATAACCAATTTGCCTTTATACGGGAATCATCAAAGGAAGTGGTGCTGGTCGTTTTTAATTCATCTCCACATGCGGTGACTTTTGAGTTGCGCCCTGAAATAGCTGATTGCCATGCGTTTAAAGGTGTGCTTAGTGGTGAGATGGTGCAACTGAAATCCGGTCGACTATCCCTGGATAACATGCCCGGATTTTCGTATAAAGTGTTTAGGATGAAAAAATGAGGAAAGGAGTGTACTCAGGTCAATTGCTGCGGGAAATGCTGTCAACTTAACGAGTACTATCAACGAATGTCCCGATTCCAAGACAATTTCATGGTCAGCGTCTTGCAGTTTATGCTAAGTTGAAACCATTGAGAGCCAGGAAAGGGTAAAAGCACAACCGCATATTTGTGCCGTCTTCAAATTTTGTATCTTTGCACTTTATTTATATTTGAAGAATGAGCTTAGGGATAGAGTGTTACAAGTTTTAAATACCAGCGATTCGTACGCCGCCATGCGGATAACCGATTACCGTCGTTTTGTTTTTGCCCGTTTTTTTCTCATGCTGGGTATTCAAATGCAATCCGTTATTGTGGGTTGGCAGGTCTATGAAATTACTCACGATGCGTTGTCACTTGGGATGATCGGCTTGGCAGAGGCGGTTCCGTTTTTTGTGATAGCACTTTTTGCCGGTCACGTGGCGGATAAAGTCAACAGAAAGCAGATTATCGTATTGTCGAACGTAGTGTATTTTATTTGCGCGATGGGACTTTTCTCTGTTTCAGCTTTGCTGCATCCGCTTTTAACACAATTTGGAGCAATTCCCATATATGCGATCATATTTATTACCGGGTTGGCAAGAGGTTTTATTTTTCCTGCGCAAAGTGCCTTTTCGGCACAATTGGTCCCCCGAGAACTATATGGAAATGCGGTTACCTGGAACAGTGTCATGTGGCATATTGCCGCTGTTGTCGGGCCGGCAATTGGCGGACTCACCTGCGGATTTTATGGCATTTCGGCTGCATACGGGTTGGTCGTGGTGCTTTCCGGGCTAAGCGTATTTTTATTCTCGTTGGTGAAGAAAAGACCATTGCCTGTTACGGAAAAGGTGGAAACCATATGGGAAAGCTTAACCTCAGGTGTGAAATTTGTATTTGGCAATCAGATAATACTCAGTGCAATAAGTCTTGATATGTTTGCCGTGTTTTTTGGCGGTGCAGTATCCATTTTGCCGATATTTGCCGATCAGGTGTTGCACACGGGTGCAAAAGGATTGGGCTTCCTGAGGGCGGCTCCGGCGGCGGGTGCCATTATAATGTCGGTTATCCAAACCCGCCGGCCATTTTTTAAACAAGCCGGGCGTTCGCTCATCTATTGTGTTTTTGGATTTGGTTTCACCATTATTCTCTTTGCGCTGTCACGGAATATATACCTCGCCATGGCCATTTTACTGCTTAACGGCATGTTTGATAACGTGAGTGTAGTGATCCGTGGAACTATTATGCAGCTCTATACGCCTGATGAAATGAGGGGAAGGGTATCGTCGGTTAACAGCATCTTTATCGGCTCATCAAATGAATTAGGCTCATTTGAATCAGGTGTGGTAGCTAAGTTTCTTGGCCTGGTACCCTCAATAATATTTGGAGGAACGATGACGCTCGGAATAGTTGAATCCATACGCCGGCTTGCACCCAATTTGAGAAAATTAACGTTATAAGTACAATATCGGCGAATTCTCCCTTCATACAATCAGTCTTTGTCCTCCCCAAAATGCAACGTTTTAGCTTCCAGCCATAATCAGTTTTTGAACACTGAAGTATTGATTATTTCTCTCTCGGGAGACGGATGGAGAAAGTTGTGCCTTTATTCAATGCACTGGCCACTTTGATAGACCCTCGCTGTTTTTCCAACATATCTTTGCACAAAATCAGTCCCAGTCCCGTACCACGTTCATTTGCAGTTCCGGATGTGGACACTTGTTGTCCAATTTGGAAGAGCCGCTGTATCATCTGTTCCGGCATGCCAACGCCGTTGTCGCATACCTCGAATGTTGAACCGGCTTTACTTTCAGATCCGGTAACAGTAATTTCTCCACCCTGGTTAGTGTATTTTATGGCATTACTGATCAAATTCCGCAAAATGGTCCTTAACATGTTTTCATCGGCAAAAACGGTTACGTGATTTTCAATTTTATTGGTTAGCGTGATCTCCTTATTCTGTGCAATTATTTCAAGAGATTTAAAGATGTCTTTAACAAGCATTTTGCTGTTTAGCTCGCTTTTGGTGACCACCATTTTCCCTTTTTGAAGTCGTGCCCATTCCAGGAGGTTCTCCAGCAACCGGTAGCCTCTTTCGGCTGCCTCATGAAGATTCTCGGCAATGTTGAAAATCTCTTTTTTTGTCAGACTTTCCAGATCCTGATAGAGTACATCAGAGAATCCAATAAGTGTATGAAAAGGGTTTTTCAGATCGTGGGCGATAATGGAAAAGAATTTATCTTTGGTGGCATCAGCTTCCTGCAATGCTTTTGCAGTCCGTTTCAGTCGTTTCTCTACAAGCTTGCGTTCCGCAATTTCATCAACAAGCGATTCGTTTGTTCTCTTTTGTTCTGTAATATCTGTCAGGGAGGCCATAATGGCTTGTCTGCCTTCAAAATCCGTAATCCTTGCGCCGACCAGAACCGAAATTAATTCACCTGTTCTTTTTTTTATGGATAGTTCAAAATTGGAAACAGATTTGTTCTCTTTAAGCTTTTCCATAAACAGGGATCGACCAGATTGATCGGTATAGAACAACTCAGCAGGCTGCCCTATAACATCTTCAGCGGAAGCCATAAGCAGTTTAAGAACACTTTCGTTGGCGAAGAGGAACTTCCCGGTCTTTTTATCCGAGATCAGAATTTGGCTGGGGGAGATTTCAATCAGTCGCCTGAATTTTCGTTCACTTTCCAGGAGTCGTTCGTCACTGCGTTTTTGTTCATCGATATTGGTAGCAGCCAGAAAATACACATCCTCACCCTCGAAATTGGCCAATTGTCCGTTTACGCTAACCCAAAAGTCACCAGCAGGCTTCCTTTTAAATTTGGAAACGAAGTTGATGATGACGCCTCGTTCATTGAGCATTTCGGCAAAGCGGGTTTTGTCCGCACTTTTGGCCCAATAGTTGGCAGATGCTTTTCCCTGAATTTTATCCAGTGTTGTATTGAGCCATTCTGCCGTTATCTTATTGGCATAACGGACGGAGCCATCTTTGACGGAAATAATTGATACGGCAATGGGCAGGTTTAGCAGAAGATCTTTAAACTGACTGTGTGCATTTTTTAGTTCCTCTTCTGTTTTAAGCCTGAGTTCGATTTCTTCCAGAAGGAATTTATTGGCTTCTTCCAATTGTTCAGTGCGTTCTTCAACCCTTTTCTCGAGTATTGTGTTCAGTTCAAGCAGGTTGTTCTTTTCTATTTTAGTTATTTCAGCCCGGCTGGTGGTTATTTCTTCGGACTGTATCCTGCACAGTGTTTCTAATTCTTTAATGTATTCGTCTTTTGAAAGTTGGTTCTTTTTGTTGGAAAGGACAGAAAATGGGTCATTAAGTGAATTAACTGGTTTATTCATTAGGTTCCTACTCTGAAAAATTAAGATTCCATGTAATAAAATAAGGAAATAGCAGCAATTGCGGCAATTGGAAACCTAAATTTAACCGGGTTTTTGGATATTTCAGAGTACAGCACATTTGTTTCCGGCTGAAATTCGCTTCCAAAATGGATTCTGATCGCAGTTTCTTCGCGTCCTTGGAAGTAGGGCAGATTGAATGGAATAGCAGAAAAACAGAAATAATTTTATATTTGAACAGCGATTCAAAAATATTATTTCTAACTGGCTTAGTATTAACACGTTTGGAAGACATATGACGTACAGGGAAAATTTCGACCGATTAAAAAAGATCTATGACCCCACGACTCCTGTGAATGGAAATCCGGAAACAGGGATCGAAATCCATCATCTTCCCTTTGATTCAAAAAGCTGGCGGTTGCTTCCCGGAGCAACCAACTATTTTTGCGAAAAGCATCAAATTTCATTTACTGAGTCGCTTGGCCTTCGGGAACATAATTTGCACGAAACCTACCCGGAGGTTGTTAAACATCATGATTTTGAATTTGAAGAAAACAGGCAGTTTGCTTATACCATTTTCCGCAAGTCCGATCAGACAAAATCCAGTGGGTTGATCTTTTTGCTTCATGGGTTAAATGAAAAAACATGGGATAAGTATTTGCCTTGGGCGGAAAAATTGGTAGAAATTACTGGAAAGGCAGTAGTGCTTTTCCCGATTGCCTTTCATATGAACCGGGCACCTAAGGAATGGGGTAATCCCAGACTGATGAACACAGTTGCCATAACCCGGCAAACTCATTCACATTCCATAATGAATGCAACGTTTGCCAATGGCGCCATCAGTGCCAGAATTCAGACCATCCCACAGAGATTTTTCTGGTCAGGACTTCAGACGTTTTTTGATGTTGAACAATTAATCGATGAGATCAAAAGAGGAGAACATCCGTTAATAGCGAAGGATGCCAAAATTGATCTGTTTTCCTACTCAATCGGATCGTTTTTGAGCGAGATACTCTTAATGTCCAATCCCCGGAACTATTTTGCGGATTCGCGGCTTTTTATCTTCTGCGGTGGACCAACATTGGACAGGATGCAGCCAAATTCAAAATTTATTCTTGACAGTGATGCAACGATAGCGCTTTATTCTTTCTATACTGAACGGCTTGAGATGGAAATGCGCCATGATAAAAGGATGGCACACTATTTTGAAGGAGATCACCCGGCAGGGAGGTATTTCAAGGCGATGCTAAACTACCATAAGGAAAGGGATCTCAGGGAGACACGGCTCAATGAGCTGCATGACAGGATCCATGCAATTGCGTTAAGGAACGATACGGTTATCCCTTCTTATGAAGTTATAAATACATTGAAAGGGGAGAACCGTGATATACCGGTAACAGTGCAGGTATTGGATTTTCCTCACGAGTATGACCACATTACTCCATTCTCGGCAAGGCCTGAACTTGAACGAGAGGTTGATAAAAGTTTCAACACCATTTTTGAAATTGCCGGACGTCATCTTGCTTAGTGGGTTATACGGCACCCGTTGAAAAAGGGATTCAATAATCAAGACAGTCGCAGTTGGGGGATAAGTTAAAGCCCGGAATTTAACTTGAAGTATTAATGTTAAAGTGCTCTCGAAATTTGAATTGCAATATACGTTCCGCCATGCTGTACTTTTTTCTGAGCTTTCGGGGTTGTTGGTGAAGGTGCCGGGGTTGCAGCCTGCTCAGGCATACTTTGTTTGACAAGTATTGGAACGTATTGATTCAGCGCAACAGACAAATCTACCACTCCCAAATGAAAAACAGGCTCGACGCCGATCCGGAACAAATGAATGAAACGGATGTCTGAATGTGCCTGATTTACATTCTTGACACCAAACACCAAAAACAGTGGCTGCCACGTTTTATATTCAATAGTGGGGGTAATACCATACCACAAAACGTGCGCTGACAAATCGCACCATTTGGCTAGCCTTTGCTGCCTGTTTACTTGTACATTAAAGCTGTGAAAGCTTACCGAAGCCTTCCCATACATGCGATTAACCACCATAGACTGAATTACTGAAGTGAAAGGCCATGATTCCACTTCACCGCTCATTTTGATGCCTCCTTCGGCATAACCGATCGTGGTTGTGTGAACGAAAGCGGGACCGGAAACCTCCTGCGACAGTGTAGTTTGAAACAGGTGCCCGGGTCCCCCAGCCAGGTACCCAAACGTGAGTCCGGCATTCAGCATATCAAGTTCCGATCCGTCCACCGCATTATATTCCATTGTGTGTTTATACACGGTTCCCTTCAGTCTGTATTCCAGTTGGGAAGCATACTGCTGCAGGTAGTATTTGTCCTGATAGGAAAACTCATTGGCCGCGTTTCTCCCTGCCGGAAGTGTTCTGCTGCAACTGATGGTAAGGTGCATATTCCTTGAAGGGGATCCCATAACCGAAAAGCAGGATGATTCAACATAACCTGAATTGCCGAAGGAAATGCCGTCATTTTCGAACCGAACCGAAGCCGAATAGGGTGAGTTGGAAAGAGAATATTCACCTTTAATGGAATGCAACAGTTCATTTGAAAATAATATCTGGGTGCTGATCTCGCAACCGGGAGTAAGCGTACCTTCATGTGAATAAACAGAAGCGACTCCTTTTAATTGAAACATGCCCCATGATGATTGTCCACCCATTCTGAGATTGTACCCGGCTGTAGAGACGTCCGATCCAAATGTTGACTTCTTATTCAGCCAGGATAACCTGAAATCATTACGTTCAAGAAGAAAATTGAAGGTATTCTGTCCCTTGGTGTAGTCCACTTTAAAAGAAATATTTTTTTGCAATATGTCGACTGATTGATCTGCAGCCCGTTCGTGATAGAGCTCAAAGAAAGAACTGTGAAGCACATATCTGACTGCTGTGGTATCAGAAGCCTGCTGCGGGCAGATGACCGCAGCAGGCAGAAAATAAAGAAGGAAAAGAAACTGCTTCAAACTCAGGGAGTTACAGTTGCCACATTTGAATACCAGGTATCTACGGGATACAGCAGACTGTAGGAAGCACTGGTCGGGCGAATTACTTTAACACGGTATCCATATTGAGTTCCGTGAATAACATTATTGTCAGTGCAATAATAGCTGTTATAGGACGGGGAAATCTCGCTAAATGATCCGCTCCCAATCTTCCGCTCTACAGCGAAATAGTTTTGACTCCAATAGTAAGTATAGCTGTTTACTATAAGTTGCAGATTGACTGCGACCGGATTTGTTTGTGCTGACGCCGAGAGTGTGGCGTTTATCGGCATGGCGAACATATTAATATAGTCCCGCTCTTTGGCAGCGACATTTATGACTGTTCCGCTGTTGACGAACGAATATTCATATCCATTTAAATAGTATTTTACTATTGGATCAGGAATATTGGATACATTCTTAATTACAAATTCAAATCCCTGGTTATAGGAGCTGTATGTCTGTGTGGAATAGGTTTTCCCTGATTGCGTCATAATTTCGATTGAGTATATGTTCGGGCTATTTGAACCGTAAAATTCCTCAACCCATCCGTTAAGTTGATAGGTATATCTTTCATCGATCCGGAGCAAACGTTTCAGAACGTCATTCGTCATACCCGGGAAAAGTCCACCGAACGTTGGATCGGGGAATGTGAAGGCTGCATAGGTTTCCGCGTTGAATTTGATATTGATATCTTTGGTGCCGACTTTGGTTACAGTATAGGCAGGGAGCAATGCGGTTTTGGGATTGTCGGGAATGTTTTTGAAAAAATTCCCCAGATTGACTTTTATTGTATAGCTGTTACCATCTGAATCAGCATCTTTTAATTCTATGGATAGGTCGTTTGACATTGCGCTCTCAACTTTATCGAGGTATTTTTTTAGTGTATCAAGATCAGATTGCTTTATGCCCCCATTTCCGATTTTAATGATGGCATCGGTCTTGGTCCCGGAAACTTTTTCGAGACTGCTTATGCCTGCTTTAATTTTTGCAATGAATGCATCCATATCGCTTTTTGCACTTGTTGCATACGCTTTTCCTTCAGAAGAAATATAGAAAAAATTGGTGTTCGAAGGGGCAAGAGCGTCGTACAGTGACGATTGAGAATAATCCGGCAGTTCGAATTTGTAGATCAAAAACGATTTAAGCGATGAACGCAAATTGCGCATCATCCCGTCCATCAGGTATACTTCGGTTGGATAAACAACAACCGCCTTGGTCAGATCAGATTCACCCTGCATCTTTCCACTGATCTTGAACGTGAAGTTTGCGTTTTTTTCGCATGCTTCAAGGCACTGAATTGCATAATCAATATGCGGAATGAAATTGGTTTTGATTACAGACTGTACTCGGCTGACAAGGGGAGGATCGGTCATTGCTTTTTGCAGAATAAAAGTCATTCCCTGTGCAACACCTGTCAGTTGCAGGGAAAAATCCGAAGTGTTTGTGGTTATTAGCGGGCGTTTGAATGTTTGTGCCAGTTTGGAACTTGTATTGGCTTTTTCAAAATCTTTGATAAGACGGTTAATTGCAGTGTCAGAATAGACTGCCAGAATTTCAGAAATGGCCGCACCAAATTGTGCATCATAGTTTTCAGGGTTCAGCGTAACAGCTTCACGGAACAGTGAATTTACGTTTGAGAATTTTAAGTGGTCAAAGTCCGAAGTAGTTTCATAGTTTCCATTAACCAAACTGGACATTTGAACTTCCATTAAGGCATAAGCCTCGTCTGACTTGGTTTTGGACGCTGTAGGATCGGTGCTGGTCGGGTTGGTAGAATCGTCTTTTGTATTACAACTGACGAAGAACAGAAGTGCCAGCAGAATAACTATTCGCGGAAGATGAGATAAGCGAAACATAATGACTCCTTACAATAAAATGAAAATTATCAAAAAAGGACTCGATAAAGAACGCAACAAACTTTTTAAAAGAACGCAATGAAACATAACCAATAAACGGAGTTATTTTCAATGTTATTTGAGAGGGGTGGGGAATGTGTGATTTAAAGATATTAGTTGCTGGTTGCCAAATGTTGTGAATGTTGTTTTTTCTTTAGTATAATCCCTTTGCATTTCTGCCAAAAATAGCCTAATTTTACACAGATTAAATCTTAATAGTAGTAATGAAAAATAAACAAGCCTCAGATATTCTCACTGAATACCTGAAAAAAGCAAAACACCGCATTACTCCCGAACGCTTCGAAGTTCTGGATGCCACCATCGAATACGAAGGTCACTTTACTGCAGACGAACTGTATGTTTTCATGAAAAACAACAAGTCCAACGTTTCCAGAGCTACTGTCTATAAAACACTGGAGCTTCTGACCGACTGCAGGTTAATCTCTCTCCGCTATTTTGGCGATAATATGAACCGATATGAAAGCAATTTCAAACGCCAGCATCACGATCATATCATCTGCCTTGACTGCGGAAGAATTGTGGAATTTTCCAATCCGAATGTGCAAAAAATACAGGAAGAGATAAGCGACAATCTGGGGTTTGAATCCTCATCGTACTCTTTCAATATCTTTGTGCGGTGCAAGAATAAAAATAATTGTCCTCATAAACATGACTAAAACAACTTTAGACAGAGCCAATAAAGGCTCACTTATTGAAATTGATGTATTGCCGCCAACACAGCAAAGGCTGCAACTCCTGCGTTTCGGCATAAGCGAAGGCGAGCGGGTTCTCTGCCTGGAGCGATTGCCGGGCGGTACCATCATTGTACAAAAGCGACGCCAGGAAATTGCAATCGGTGCTGAACTTGCCCGCTCCATTCAGATCACGGAGTATATCTAGGCTCTATGCGTACAGAAACAAAACAGCACATGGAAGCGCAGCCGGTTAATACAAACGTTTTTAAGGAACCGATAAATTCCGGAAAAACCAAGGTGGTACTGGTTGGAAATCCTAATGTGGGAAAGTCCCTCTTCTTCAATCATCTTACCGGAGCCTATATGGAAGTTTCCAATTTCCCGGGAACAACCGTGTCGGTGACTAGAGGTACTTTCAAAAATTATGATATTTATGATACACCGGGAATTTATGGTATTTCATCGTTCAACGATGAAGAGCGCGTAGCCCGCGACATAATCATGGACGCGGATGTGGTGCTCAACATTGTGAACTCTCTCTATCTGGAGCGCGATCTTTTCGTAACACGCCAACTGATCGACATGGGAAAAAAATTATGCGTTTTCCTGAACTTTGCCGATGAGGTACGGAAAAAAAATCTCCGCATTGACCATAGTAAACTGTCGAAAATACTGGGCGTGCCCGTGTTTTGTACATCAGCCGTTGATAAAAAGGGATTTGAACATCTTGAAGAAGGTATTCACACAGCGCGAAAGGGCATTGCTGATAAAGATATTTATTCCATGATAGCACCATTGGGAATACTGGGAGTGACTCAGCCTGCCGCGCTTCTAATCAAAGAAGGCGACGAAGAGACCGCCACAAAATATGTACAGCCCCTTGGCTCAGGCGACGATCGCGAACTGATCTATATCAAGCGCCGAACCGCTATTAATGAAATTATTAACGAAGTGGAATTTGAGGATACGTCACGCGGAAAATTCCTGCACCGGCTTTCGTCACTTGTCATAAATCCTATAACCGGGATTCCAATGCTTCTGGTTGTCTTGACCATATTCTATTTCCTGATTGGCGATTTTGTTGCGCAACGTCTGGTGAACTATACCGAGAAACAGGTTGGTAAACGGTACTTTGAGTATAACGTGAAAAGCTACGTTGGGCACTTTACCCCTGTCACCGTTGATGTTACCCTAACTGATCCAGTCGGGGGCACTACCGAAAAACAGGAATTTATATTTACCAACAACATCCTTGAAGACCCGGCCCGGAAAGAATTGCTGGACCAGACATCTAAGTTGCCCAATGCATCCACCACATTTAAATATTCCAATATCGTGGCAAGGTTCCTGTTCGGTGAGTTTGGTGTGATAACAATGACTGTTACGTATTTGCTTTTTCTGCTCCTTCCGTTGGTAATTGCCTTCTACTTTTCTATGGCATTTCTGGAAGACAGTGGTTATCTGCCCCGGCTGGCGGCACTATCCGACAGGACGCTTACCCGGATGGGGTTGAACGGGCGAGCTGTAATTCCGATTTTGCTTGGATTCGGTTGTGTTACCATGGCCACGATAACTACGCGAATTCTCAGCACACAGCGCGAGAGAACCATTGCGACAGCCATTCTGCAGTTCGTTATACCATGTTCTGCACAGCTCGCTGTTATCTCCGTACTAATGAGCACCGCTGGGTTCAAACCTTTTGCCATTTATGTTGGCGTGATGCTTACAATTCTCATAACGCTCTCAACGGTATTGAATAATATGCTGCCGGGCAAGAGCATGCCGCTGCTCATCGATTTACCTCCCATGCGAATGCCCCGGTTGAATAATCTGATGAAAAAAACATTCTATCGCAGTGTCGATTTTATGAAAGAAGCCACGTTGTGGTTTTTTGTCGGCGCTGCTATCGTGGGCGTATTCGAAATTACCGGTATTCTGACCGTCATTCAGGATCTGTTGGCACCGCTGACAACCGCATGGCTAAAACTGCCGAAACAGGCTTCAAACGCATTTGTGATGGGAATGGTGCGCAGGGATTTTGGCACCGCCGGATTGTTCGACATGCATCTCTCAGGAATGCAGGCAACCGTGGCAATCATAACAATTACTCTATTTGTGCCGTGCATTGCCTCTTTCATGATAATGTTGAAGGAGCGCGGTTGGAAAGAAGGATGGACCATTTGGTTTGGCACCTGGATAAGTGCTTTTATTATTGGCGGAATTGTCGCACAGATAATTATTTAATTTTTGCAAAATCATAAGTTTTTAGTAATCATTTCATCAAAATACTATGGTAAAACTGACTTCAGATACATACCCGCAGTTCTGGAAAAAAGATGACGTTTCCATTAAAATATATTGTTCCATACCCAACATTGCAACGGGAATACTCTTTTCGGCCGGCAACGCTTTGTTTCTCGTTGATCCGGGTGACGGAGCCTTACGTGACCTGAATAAGGACCTGACATCCCAGCAAATGCTTTCAATCTCCGATATCTTCGTTACGCACGGACATCACGATCATGTCGGCGGTATCTGGTCCTTGTTAACGTATTTTAAAGTGATGCGAAGAACACAACCAATCAACATTTTCTACCCTGCGGGATGCATCGAGATAGAATCGATCTATCACGCATTTTCCAAAGTCTACAGCAGGAGTATGCCTTATACCATTAATTTAAGGAAAATTTCCGATGCCAGCCGGATCACCTCAAAAAGAGTGACGATTAATCCATTCCCGGTGGTTCACAAAGAGAAAGTGGAAAACAAAAAGACTTTGCATCAGGTGCCGGCACTGGGTTTCAAGTTTGCCTTTAATGGGATAAAGGTCACCTATGGCGGTGATACGGCATTATGCGAGTCACTTGCAAGGCATACCAAGGGTGCTGATTTGGCTATTCTTGAGGCAGGGCATGACGATGAGACTCCGGATGAAATGCATATGTCCATGAGCGAAGCCATCAGCCTTGGTGAAACCGCAAATGAATTTTTCCTGGTACACGTTCCTGAATAGTTTTTTTATTAATATCTGTTACGCAACGATTCCATTTGACTTGTCATGAGCTTCAGCCCATGGATCATTCGCACTTACTGAAATCGGCTTTGGCCGCAAATCTTTGCTCTATTAGTGGCTAAATCCCTATTCAATCTCTGGTTTTTAATAACATGGCTTATTCATTAGAGGCATACCGCTTATGTGGATCAATGCTGTTTTGCTGGGAGTGATTGTGTGGTTTTAGTATGATTATCAATACAATGTAATTAACTGAGGTGTTATGAATAATTGCAAAATTTTCCAACTGGTATGTTTAATAGCCCTATACCAAACGTTTTTGTTGGCTCAATCCTCTGACAGCATGAAATTTGCGGGGGAAAAGCATTTGAAGAACATTCACATGCTGACAAACGGCGGTGAAAATGCGGAAGCATATCTTTCTTTTGATGAAACAAAGCTCATATTTCAATCCAATGCTGATACGCTGCCTTGCGACCAGATATTCATTATGAATATTGACGGCACTGACCGGCATATGGTATCAACAGGTACTGGCAAGACAACATGCTCATACTTTTTACCCGGGGACAAAAAAATACTCTATGCTTCAACGCACGGTGCTGACTCAAACTGCCCGCCACCACCGGACCGCAGCAAAGGATATGTTTGGAAATTATATGAAACGTTCGATATCTATGAAGCGAATGCAGATGGATCGAACCTTAAGAGGCTGACTGATGCACCCGGCTATGATGCCGAAGCCACGATTTCACCGGTAGGGGATAAAATCGTTTTCACCAGCACCCGTGACGGCGACCCGGAAATTTACACAATGAATATTGACGGCTCTGACCAGAAGCGGTTGACGTTTCTTAAAGGATATGACGGAGGTGCCTTCTTCTCACTCGACGGCAAGAAAATTGTATTCCGTGCCAGCAGACCCAAAACACCACAGGATTTTGCCGATTATGATGAATTGGTACAAAAAGGATACGTGCGTCCAACAGCACTTGAGATATTCGTTATGGATGCAGACGGCAAGAACATGAAGCAGGTTACTAATTTGGGCAAGGCTTCATTTGCACCGTTCTTTCATCCGGATGGAAAACGTATCATCTTCTGCAGCAACTATGGCAGCAAGGACGGACGAAATTTTGATCTCTTCATGATCAATGCTGATGGCACAGGATTGGAACAGGTTACTTATAACAACACCTTCGACGGTTTTCCTATGTTCACCAGAGACGGAAAGCATTTAATTTTTGCATCGAACCGTTTTGACAAGAAAAAAGGCGATACGAATATTTTTATTGCTGACTGGGAAGACTAAAATAACTATTCCAAAAACCCCTAACCAGAGAAGTTGAAAATGAATAAACAACTATTGATACTCTGCTCAGTTTTTTTGTCCGGTTTTCTGCATGCGCAATCTTCACCTGATATTACGGCAGACGAGCTGAAAAAGCATGTGTATTTTCTTGCCTCTGACTCCTTAAAGGGAAGAATGACAGGTACACCCGAGGCGGCTGTTGCAGCGGGCTATATTCGTGATGAGTTTGTTAAATATGGCCTTCAGCCCGGTGCAGGAAACGGCTATCTGCAAAACTATCCGTTTGTTGCTGAAGTTGTGGCAGGAACTCAAAATACGGTGAGCGTTACTTTCGGTAAAATTGTTAAACCGCTGAAATTTCGATCAAATTTCATTACTGCACCTTTTTCGGGAAGTGCAAAAGCGGAAGCAGAAGTTGTTTTTGCGGGGTATGGCATTTCATCCAAAAAACTGCACTATGATGACTATGACAGCGTTGATGTAAAAGGGAAGATCGTGATCATTATGCGCTATCATCCGGATATGGCTAACCCGCATTCTGAGTTTGATGCGCTGTCTTCATTCCGCACAAAGGCTTCGGTAGCAAAGGAAAAAGGTGCGCTCGGTGTGGTTTTTGTAAACAGCCGGCTAACCAAAGTTGAAGAAGATAAATTCATGATTTTTCAGTATGACCGGGCCCCGTTGATGAAGGGCTTTCCCATTGTGCAGGTCAAACGGGACATTATTGATGAAGTGTTGAAAAATTCAGGCACCTGCCTGGACAGCATGCAGGAACAATTGACAAAGGAAAAGAAACCTCATTCATTCCTCATCAGGGATTGTAAGCTCGCAATAACCACAGATATACACCTTGTAGAAGAAACCGGAATTAATGTAGTAGGCATGATCCCCGGGAATGATCCTGTATTGAAAAACGAATTCATCATTATCGGAGCGCACTATGACCACCTTGGTTTTGGCACCGACGGATCATTATACCGGGGAACTGAAAAACTGATCCATAACGGAGCGGATGACAACGCTTCCGGCACAGCCGGCGTTTTGGAACTGGCGCAAAAGTTTGCTTCAATAAAAGACTCGCTAAAACGGTCCATACTTTTTATTTCGTTTTCGGGCGAAGAACTTGGTTTGTTGGGATCTGAATACTTTGCTTCCAACCCCACGGTGCCTGTGGATAAAATTGCCGCTATGATCAACCTTGATATGATAGGCAGATTGAAGGAAGACACTACCTTAATAGTATATGGAACGGGAACTTCTTCAATCTGGAAAGGTCTTGTGGATAGTTTGAACAGGTTCTGTCATTTTGCTATTACCAAAAATGACGAGGGATTTGGTCCAAGCGATCACTCTTCATTTTATGCAAAAAATATTCCAGTATTGTTTTTGTTCACCGGTACTCACGCCGACTATCACCGGCCAAGCGATAAAGCCGATAAATTAAACTACACCGGTGAGGAAACCATTGTGCGGTTTGTTGAGAATATTGCTGCGAATCTTGCCGGCAGGCCTGACAGACCAGGGTATATCAGCGTTCCCAGAAAACAGGGAGAGCGTTCAGGTGGCTGGAAAGTGTATGTCGGAACAATTCCGGACTATTCGTACACGGGTGAAGGCTTGAAAATTACGGGCGCCAGTGAAGGAAGCCCGGCAAAGAAGGCAGGGCTTAAAGCTGGAGATATCATCGTTGAGTTTGGCTCGAAAAAGATCACCAACATTTATGATTATGTCGCAATTCTCAAGGGGCTGGTGCCGGGAGATGTTGTTCAGGTCAAAGCGAAACGGGGGAATGAAATTATCGGCATGACCATTGAAGTAGCAGCCAAATAAAGGCGCAGTGAGCGTAGGGGTTCAAGATTTTGAACCCCTGGTTCTTAAAATCAGAAGGCAAAGGGCAACATTATTGTTTGGTTTGTTTTTGCAGTTTCCGCAGGGTTTCAAGGCGTTCATCAAGCACCTTGATGCGCTCATTGATCTGCTTCATATAGTTGTCCAACTGTTGCTCATATGATGTCTTATCATAAAAACCTCTCTGCTCAAAATAGCTCTTGAACAACCAGTTGCGTTTTAGGGCTTCCATATTCTCTTCAAATTTGACAGCCCCATTTTTGGTGGCCACTGAAATATCAATAAGATTACCCATTATCGTGTGGAAAGTGGAATCAAGCGGGCTCTTTTGTTTGATGAGTTCACCAAGGAGCCCCTTTCCGGATTGCACGTCAAGAATGACCTTATCAACATCCGTAACAACTTTATCTACGTTTTGCACGATATTCTGTACGCCGCTCAGTAATGAGTTAACAACAATTTGTACGGTATCAAGTTTATTGGAAATGGAACCAAGGCTTTTGTCCGCTGTGATGATCAATGAGTTTGTATTGTTGTAAAGCTCATTGCTGTTGATTAGCTTTCCTATTGATCCGTTGCCCTCATTCACTTTCTGAATAATCTCAGAAAGATTTTTTGTCATGTCTTTTATGTAACCCAGTGTTCCCTGTGCTTCTTCAATTATCACTCCAAACGCCAAGGGCTCAACTCCCTGAATTGAGCCGCCATCCGAAATAACCGGGGCCTCAAGCGGGGAGAGCATTAGGTTAATGACCTTATTTCCAACCAAACCTTCTGTCTCAATTGCAGCGCGGGTGTTTGTTTTGATGAATCGTTGTGCGTCGGCATTTAAACGCATGGTCACTTCTACCTGTCCCTTTTCATTTCCTACGATTTGTATATCTTTTATGCTGCCCACATCAATGCCCGAAAGGCGTACCGGGGCTCCCTTGCGAAGGCCTTCGATGGTTTTGAAGTATGCTTTAATGGTAAGCGTCTTTGAAAACATCGACTCCTTGTTCCCAATCAGAAACACGGCGGTTATGATGAGTACAAAGCCAATGAAGATAAAGATTCCTAATTTTACTGCTGTATTTTTTTGTGCCATAAGGTTTCCTTAAGATTCGTCCAGAACATAATCCGGACTAAAAAAGTTTTTCAGGAACGGATCCTGTTGTTTGAGAAGATTATCCATTTCGCCTTCAAAAACAATTTTGCCGTCGCGGAGAACGATTGACCGGTCAGCTATCATTTGAGCGCAAATAAGATCATGCGTAACAGCAATAGACGTCATTTTCAGGTGAGATTGCAGGTCCCGTATTAATTTACTGATTTCTTTGGTTGTTATAGGATCCAGCCCGGTGGTAGGTTCATCATAGAGCATAAGTTTAGGCTCGGTAATTATTGAACGTGCCAGTCCAATGCGTTTGCGCATTCCACCAGAGAGTTCGGAGGGCATTTTATTGATCGCCTCCGATAGCGATACCATTTCAAGTGCGCGTTCAATTTTTTTGGTAATTTCGGCTCCGGTAAATTTAAAATTCCGGATTAGGGGAAACGCCAGGTTTTCAGCAACGGTCATCGAATCATAGAGTGCAGCACTCTGAAAGAGGAAGCTTATCTCTTTCCGGAATTTGCGCCAATCTTTACTTTTAAATGCCAACACATTTTTGTTTTCAACGAAAATGGAGCCGGCGTCAGGAGTCAGTAAACCGACCATGCATTTAAGTAAAACGCTTTTGCCGGTGCCGCTTTTCCCGAAAATAACCAGATTTTCAGTTCTGTCGACATGAAACGTGACATCGTCAAGAACATGATGATTCCCAAAACTCTTCGAGAGATGATCAATTTGAATCAGTTTGTCGGCCATAACCACAACGTTGCTTTAACAAGAATCGTATCGGTAATAAGGATGCAGAGCGAAGCATAGACAACAGCGGTTGTGGAAGCTTTCCCGACCCCTTCAGTGCCATTCTCAGCCAAATACCCTTTAAATGCTCCTATTATCCCAACCAAATAGCCAAAAATGAATGTTTTTCCTACTCCAGGCAGTAAATCGGAAAAAGTGATTGAGTCAATTACGGCGCCGATATAAAGAGTGGGAGTCATTGGCTGAATCAAAAATATTGCAATATAACACCCTACAACTGAAAGAAAGATTGAATACATAGTGAGGAAGGGGAGTATCAGAGTGGTTGCAATCACCCGGGTTACCACTAAAAACTTAAAGGGGTCAATTGCACTTACTTCCATCGCGTCAATCTGTTCGGTCACACGCATCGAGCCAAGCTCCGCACCTATTCCGGAACTGACTCTCCCTGCGAATATCAATGCAGTAAGTACCGGGCCCAATTCTCTCACTACAGAAATGGTAACCATTGCAGGCAGAAATGACTCTGCCCCAAACCGGGCCAACACCGGCTGGCTCTGCAGGGCCAATACCAGACCGATGATTATGCCGGTTATACTGACAATTGGCATGGTTTTAACACCAAGCTCATACATATGTTTGGCAATTTCTGCCAAATCGAAGGGAGGCATTACCGCGTTCGCAAAGAACTTAAGCATGAAGCCATGCAGCTTGCTCAAATTCTCAAAAAATTCCCGCAGGGAACGAAACTTGGTGTCGGTAACGGAATCTGTTTTAATCTTCAACTAAAAACTTTTGATATGATTTGGTAATATAAAGACTAAGTTCTGAAAAAAACAGCCCCAAACCAAAATCGAAGGATATTTTTTGGAAACAAACTTTCTGCTTTTTCAAAAGCGGAATTCTGCTTCTGATGAATAGCAGGGTATACAATTTACTACAGCAAAATACTATTTGAAATAGTATATTTGGTAATGGAATATTGTCTCATGGACCCGTTTTGAGTTCTCATATCAATTCTCAATGTGAAGCCTCTTCTCTTAAAGGTGTAATTGAGATGATTGAGGAGTGTGTTTTGCTGTTTGACGACCAGCTTTTCACGGTTGCCGCCAACAACAATATGCTGAGGTTTATGGGCATAGAAGCATTACCAAAGCCATCAACGCTGGTCGAAATTTTGGAAAAACTGTCACCTGTTTCCTGGGATGTCCAGTCAGCAATATCCAGGCTGAACCTGCTTATATCCGCCAACACAGAAGTTATTGCAATTACACCACCTGAAGCCCCCCTGTCTCTGACATTCAGAAAATACAGTTCCGAATTATTTATTGTGCATTTTAAACCAGGAAAACCTGAATCAGGATTTGAGTATTTTCTGGAGCAATCAGCTTTTCTTAATCGGCTTGCGCAGGTGACGCAGGAAATTTATTATATCCAGGATATTGTGCATGATGAATTCCTTTTTATGTCAGATAACGTTAGCAATCAGCTTGGGTATTCAATTGATGAAGTAAATAAAATCAAGTTCCACAAAATTATCAGGAAGATTGAGAAGGCTGGTGTTTCAATCACCTCAGCACTACCGGCAATTCCAGGTGGCAGCGTGGTTAAACAAGCGGTAAAGAATGAATACTTATTGCAAACCAAGGATGGCAGCCAGGTATGGTATGAAGAACAGGCGGTAAAAATAAAGGATAAAAAAGGGAAGAACATCGGTCAATTGGGGGTATTAAAGAATCTGTCTGAAACAAAAGTGATCCTCCAGTCCTTAAAGGAGGCAAATAAGAGCCTCGTAAACCACCTTACTTTTTCACCGGTTGGTATTTTGGTGGTTCAGAACGAAAAAATTGTGTTTGCCAATACTGAGGCGGCTAAAATTTTAGGTACCGATAACAGCTCGGTTTTGCTGAAAGAGAGTATCCATCGGTTCAGCCCACCTGCCACACTCGAAAAGCACCTCCAACTATTTGAAGAAATAAGGGCAAAGCGGCAGAAACACTTTGAATTTCAGGATGAATTTTATAACCTGAAAAATGAGAAAATCACGATGCGGGTAAGTGCTATCCCTATGCAATTTGAGGGAACATCCGCATTTCAAATCATTTTCAAGGATGTGACAGCTGAAAATCTTGATATCAGGATCAAAAAGACCATTAATCAAATACTTGAAGCTTCGGACGCGATTGGCGATTTACAGGATTTTTATGCTTTTATTCATAAATCTATTACAACATTGCTTCCTGCAAAGAATTTTTTTATTGCCCTCAGCGACAGAAATACCGGGATGCTTGCTTTTGCATATTTGACCGGTGAAATTGGAACATCAGAACCGATACCTTTGTCTCTAAAAAGCCGGACTCAGTTAGTATTACGGACCAGGAAGTCGTGGTTAATTGACAGAGAATTGAATGAAAAATTATGTGCCGAAGGTGAATTGGACCCGGCAGAGAAACCCGTTGCTTGTTGGCTTGGAGTTCCCCTCATTATCAAAAAAGAGGCTATCGGAGCAATAGTTCTGCAGGATTATACAGACCCCCTGGCCTATTCACTTCTGGATATGCGGATAGTGGAACCTATTGCATTTTCAATCTCCCAGGCCATCGAAAGAAAATCTCAGGAAAGGGAACGGCTTCAGCTGGTTAAACAGCTCGAAGAAACCAACGCTGCCAAAGATAAACTGTTCTCATTGGTGTCTCACGATCTAAGAACTCCCTTCAGTTCGATAATCGGGTTTGTAAACATACTTCTTAATGAGTATGGCGAAATGCCTCAACAGGAGGCTCTTGCCATTCTTACCTCTTTGAAGCGGGTTTCAACAAGCGCGTACGATATGCTGACAAATCTGCTTGAATTTTCGCGATTTCAGCGTGGCTATATGACGTTTGATCCGGAGTATATTAATCTAAATGAGATCATTGCTAACTCCATTGAATTGGTACGGGGAACAGTGGACAGGAAGAAACTAACGATAGTTGTCCAGGCACCTGACTCGATTTTACCTTTTGCCGATAAAAAAATGATTTCCTCGGTCATGCAAAATCTGCTTTCCAATGCTATCAAGTTTTCGCCACATAATACCACCATTGAAATAACTGTCGAACCCGGGGCAAATGAAGTCTGGGTTAATATAACAGATCAGGGCGTAGGGATGACCGATGAGGAAATGGGTAAGCTCTTTCATCTCGACACAATTCATTCTACTTATGGTACCGACAGTGAGATCGGTGCCGGTCTTGGTTTAATGCTGGTACATGATTTTGTCCTTAAAAATAATGGGCAGGTCTCTGTCAAGAGCAATAAAAATAAGGGAACAACGTTTTCGTTCTCGATTCCGCTTTCCGAATAAACCACTTCTTTTTTCCGTTTCCGGGAACAATTTTCCACAAACTTCTTGTTATAATTATACTGCATGCCAATGCAAGTTTAATGCGCCTGATCTGGCGCGGTGCAGTAATATGCCCGTAAACCTAAAGCTGTGTGTCTGTATATTACCTGTAAAAGATCAGAAAACCCCTGCATGGCAAGCATTCTTCAAGTGTGTTTGATCTTGTAGTATATGCACTTGAATTGTTTAGGCAACGATCAGTTTGCGTGTCAAAACTTCTCCCATGGGAACTCTGATTCCGCAAATTTGATAAATTTTATTCGTAAGAAATTTGATAGTACAATGAAACAAAAAGTTATTATAGTCGGGGCAGGGTTTGGGGGCATATCGGCAGCAAAAGAGTTATGTGACAGCAATTGTGATATAGTGATCATCGATAAAACGAACCACCATCTTTTTCAACCTCTCTTATACCAGGTAGCTACGGCAGGTTTGTCCCCGGCAGATATAGCCATGCCGGTAAGGGCAATTTTCACCGGATATGACAATGTGCATGTAATCATGGAAGAAGTACTTTCCATTGACACAGCTAATTCGAGCGTTATACTGCAGGAACAATCTCAGCAGTATGATTTTTTAATTGTGGCAACGGGTGCACGCCATACCTATTTTGGCAAAGACAATTGGGAAACGGACGCACCCGGACTTAAAACGCTGAATGATGCATTGCTCATCCGGGAAAAGATGCTCTATGCCTTCGAAAAAGCCGAGATATTGCCGGATGGCGAAGAAAAAAGATCATATCTCACGTTCGCAATCATTGGCGGGGGACCAACAGGCGTGGAAATGGCTGGCTCAATTGCCGAAATAGCAAAACAGATATTGGAGAAGGATTTCAATAATATTGATCCACAGAGTGTAAAGATACTTCTGATAGAGGCAGGTTCACGACTGCTTCCTATGTATTCCGAACAGCAGGCTGATTATACCAAGGAAGTGCTCACTCAAATGGGAGTGACCGTTCTACTCAAAGCGATGGCGGAAGAGATTGATCAGAACAGTGTAAAGATATCAGGCGAGACAGTTCCCACAAAAAATGTTATCTGGGCCGCGGGGAATGCGGCCTCTCCCTTATTAAAGTGCCTTGAAATACCCCTTGACCGGGCCGGTAGAGCATTGGTTAATGCCGATCTGTCAATTCCCGGCAACGAAAACATTTTTGTTATTGGTGATGCTTCTGCGGTAACCATGAACGAAAACGAATTGGTTCCCGGAGTTGCACCCGCAGCTATGCAGGAAGGCAGATATGTTGGGAAGGCGATCAAAAACCGTATGGAGGGCAAACTTAGTAAGCCTTTCAAATATGTTGACAAAGGAAGTATGGCAACCATTGGAAGAGCAAAAGCGGTGGCAAATATTTGGGGGTTAAAGTTTACCGGCTTCTTTGCCTGGCTGCTGTGGTCGTTTATCCATGTTTTTTTCCTTATTTCTTACCGCAACCGGTTCAGGGTTATGGCTGAGTGGATATGGTCCTATTTATCGTTCCGGAATGCCGTCCGGTTGATCACCGGAAGAAAGCCATAGCCATTTTATCATGTAAACTGCTGCTGATTGCATCAGCTTAATACAGCTTGCCATTCCCGTAAAAATAGAGTTCTACGAAATCCCGCATCTGGCGGGGCGCGTACCCTTTTACTCTCTTAATACAGCCTCTTGGATACCGCAGATTCATGAGGCTCAGAAAACATAATCTATTCTCAATTCAAATTGATCGGTCTCCCTGTCAAATGCACCGTTTCGCCTTTGAATTGCAATTTTTCCCCCTATCATCACTTTGTTATCGGGATGCCACACGACAGAAACAGCAATCTTGGATCCATCTCCTGAAAGTGAATTAAAAGAAATCATGCCAGGCAAATCAGGTTCGAAAAAGGAAAGAGCAGAGGAGTAATCATCTGTCTGACAGGAGGTGAAGGCAGCATGGATTTGAATCTCTGAGTTTGGCGAAAGAGCTATGCCAAACACTTGTCCGAATCCTCTTGAACCTCCTGTTTCTGCTATTTTGGAATATTTATAGAGAGGTGAAAGAGAACAAGCTATTTGTTTTGTTGCACTAATAGTGATCCTGCCTCCAACGAAATGAGCTTCTTCCCTGAGTATGCGCAGAATTGAATTAACCATCACAGGTTTATCTTTGTTGGTAACCCCGGTAAACAGTTTTGCAGTCACATATCCGGCAAATCTTCTCTCTGCTTTCACATAATATTCAGAACCCGTCAATACAGACTGTTTTGCTGAAGCGTTTGAGAAGCTGTATTGATCATAATATGCATTCAGGATAATTTGAGATGCTTCCGCATGGACGGCCAGCAAATTACCTGTTTCAAATTCTCCATTGCCGGTTTGGCCCCCGCGTTGTGATAAGCTTGTTTCAGAAGCCGATGGGAAATTTCTTTTTGCATACATAATTGAAAACAATTTGTTTGGTATGAACCTTAGGGACATACGATAGGGCACTTTTTCGTCAATATATGCCATTTCGCCCGAGAAAGAGTAGTTCTCTGAGATGATGGAGGAATTAATCGAATAAAGCATAAGGCTTTGAAGGGAATGTGTACCAAATTTTAGTGGCTCATCAAAATGTTGAGTGCCTATAAGCGCACAAAAGGAAATATTACGGGACAAATGGGTATTGAGAATGAATCCAGCAGTTGTCTCATCAGTTCCTCCATCCACAGACATGCTCAAATCATCATACGTAGTGAATTTCTGACTATTGATCCGGACACCGGCGGAGGATGTGTCAGGCCTTACTGTCCTGCGCGAAACAAAAGAGGTGAATGATGTAACAGGTGTTAAAGGAATTAACGCCGCAATGCCGCGCAGCATTTTTGCGGAGGAAAGATTGGAATTTGTCTGAAGCGAAGCGCCGTCATTAAGATCGAGTGCCGAATTAAACGTCCTGCCTGGCGGGAAATACCTTCCCAGCAATAAACCGCCGCCAAATGAAACACGATAGTCGCCAATGATCATGCGTTCACACCATGGAATGCTTTGCAGATTCAAATAAAATGAAAGCAATTCTTTGACCTTGGTTTTTGAAGAGCTGTTCCAGGCAAATCCGAATTGATAATCCGGTGCTATTTCGGCATGCAGTTTCATAGAATAAAATGCATTTTTTTTCACTACCGAATCACCTGTTACTCCCTGAAGTATCCGGAATGAAACATCGTAAGCGGCGCGATCAAGATAACTTTCAGGCATTTTCTTTAGCCGGGTCACGCCCGATGTTTGTTTCTGGACACAAAGGAAGGGCAGCATCGTCGAAATAATTGAAGAATCGATACCCGGAACGTTATAGAGTTCACGAGTGGAAAAGAAGTGTTGGTTTTGGTTCCTGTACCTGATGATCTTGTCGATTTGCCCGGTTGTCAGGAATGGGATGATTTGCAATTCATTTTGTGTTGCCGCATTAATATTAATGGGATGCTTTTGCACCTCCCGGAAATATTCTTCCAATTCATAGGGTATGCTATTGTCAGGTGTATCAAAATATATTGGCGTGAAGGAACCGGTAATGCTTTCCTGGGCTATTTGACCCTTAATTCCAGAGGTTATGACCAGAACAAACCACAATATGATCCCCAATGAAGGTTTCATTGATCACGGACAACAAAGTGAGTTGAAGTCAACCGAAAGCCCGAAAATGTGCGTATAGCCCAATTCAGGGTGCTTGTTCAGCGCATAAGTGATACCTACAAGATCATAAGTAATGCATAGACCGCATCCAATGAGTGCCGGGTCGGTCCTATATCCGGCAAGCAGCTCAACATTTTCAGTAAGCGTTGAAGATATTCCGGTGCTGATGGATGTATGATTACCGGTTTCCTTTTCCAGGGCAAGGGAAATGGTGAAATTCTGTTCATAGGTATAGGTCGCTCCACACAGGAAATCACTTGGCAGTCTTTCTCCGGACGCACCTATTTTTGACGCTGCGATATTATGAGCAGAGAAGTTTAGCGTCAAATGCCTGTCCAGGGGAAGCAGCATTCCAAAATTTGCTATTAGTGTTGCCGCATTGCCATAGTTCCTGATTTGAAGATTATAATAATCAAAACTAACCCCTATATACAGGGAGTCCATAATTCTTCGCCCGTAAATTGCCTGTGCCTGGAATTCACTATAGAGTTCAAATCCGTAATTCTGCACCACAAATCCAATGCCGCCCACACTGGAAGGGTATACAATGCCGCCGGTAAGGGTTTTAAGTTCATTCAGCCCGAATGGCGATGGACTTATCGCTGCCTCAAGCTGTAAATGGTGAAGTAAGGCTATTGACGCCGGATTGTTGGTCGCTGTAAGGATACTTCGGGGGGAGGAAAGTTCGGCCCCAAGGAGTCCCGCTGAACGTGTGCCAAGGAATGATTGAGGAGTGGCCGTAAAAACGATAAAAAAAGCAAACCCGAAGGTGATTAATTTTTTCACAGTTCATACTTGATAAAATTGGTATATTATCTGGGTAAAATTATAAAAAAAACAAGAATTATTACGATGGCAAAACGAATTATTTTACTTCTGGGTTGTTTGCTGCTTACTCTCCAAATGACTCATGCGCAGGAACTTAATGCAACAGTCAATATTGATTATCAAAATCTGCCGGTAATAAACAAGGAGAGTCTTGGAAGATTGGCGGGGGATCTGCAAACCTATCTGAATACCACGAAGTTTGGTTCGCAGGATTGGCGGTATGATAAAATCAATTGTAACTTCAATATTTCAATATCCAGTGCACCCGATGAAGTAACGTATTCAGCACAGATTGTTGTTAACAGTCAGCGGAAGATTTACCAGAGCAGGGAGTTCACTCCTATAATGAGGATATTCGACAATAACTGGAATTTCACCTATGAAAAGAATCAATCGTTCTATTATAATCCTCAGGTGTTTAATCCAATAACCAGTCTGCTTAATTATTATGCCTATGTTATTATAGGGCTTGAATGCGATTCATGGGAAAAGCTCAGCGGCCTGGCTTATTTTGCCAAAGCCTATGACATGGTGAACATGGCGCAATCAACAAACTACAGCACCGGCTGGGTTTCTGCAGCCGGAAGTTTTAACAGAAGAGATTTGATCGATGATCTGACGTCCGAGCGGTATCGTCCGGCACGAGAAGGCTTTGCAGACTATCATTATGCTATCGATATGTATGCACAGCGGAATAATAATCCAGCAAAAAAAGATATATATGTGCGCAAGGCCCAGGAAAAAATTGCTGCCTTCATTGGTACCATTCAAAACATGAAAGCAAAAGCAGATGTACGCAGTCTCTATCTGCGAATGTTTTTTGATGCAAAGAACGGTGAGATTATTGACCGTTTGCGCGGATATAAAGACAAGGAAATCTTCAAAACACTAAAGATCATTGATCCACCGCATACCACAAAGTATGATGAAGCGATGAGAAATTAAGTAGCTCATAAATGCAGTAAAATGTTAGATATAAATTACCCTTACCCGAGATTTTTTTTGAAAAATTTATTATTATTCATCATACTGGTGTCAGGCAGCAGCCTGGCACAAACAAATATTTATATCTCTTTACAAGGGAACGATGAATGGTCTGGCAGGGTATCAATGCCTAACGAGACAAAAACAGATGGACCGTATAGAACTTTTAAAAAAACATTTGCAGAGATTGCCAGAATAAAAAAAACAACCGGATACCCGCCAAAGGGCATTAACGTGATAATACGAGAGGGGAAATATCATATTACAAGTCCTTTGGTAATTGATGATGCAGTAGGAGGCACCGAGTCTTCCCCGTTAAGCATATTTCCTTTTAATAATGAAACCGTTATACTGACAGGTGCCACTGAAATACCAAATTTTAACCATGTTCGTGATAAATCCATATTGAGCAAACTGGATGCTGATGTCAGAGACAGCGTGTTAGTCGCTGATATGGGAGCTTATACTGATTCGTTTGGTTCAATCGATTCCATAAGTACCCGGTTTGACTTGCTGTTTAAGGGCGAACAGATGAATTTATCACGATATCCCAAAACTGGCTTTTTGGATTTTTTTGATACTTCTGCTATCATTGCAAATGGAGCGTTGCGGTATAAACTAAAAATCAAGCATGACTCACATATTTCCAAATGGGACAGGGATACGAATATATATGCATTTGGGTATTGGTCTGATGACTGGTATTCTACTTACCAGCGTGTATTTATCATTGATGCCAATCAAAATTATGTAACTGTTACAGGGAACCCACCCTTTGGCTATTCACCCAAAAGTAAATTTACCCATCTTGTTCAGCGATTCTACCTGGTAAATATACTATCCGAGGTTAACAGACCAGGTGATTATTATTTTAACCGGGCAGAGAGAAAAATCTATTTTTATCCACCCTCAAACCTTACTGAATACCCGGAGTTTAGTAATATAAAAGAAGTTTTTAAGCTTCATGTCTGTAAAAATATAAATCTGTCGGGCATAATAATCGAAGGGGCTTCCATCGGCGTAATAATCGAAAAAAGCAGTAATTGCACTGTTACCAACTGCAAAATAAGAAATGTTACTGCTTATAATCTGTTTATAGACAGATCTCAGGACATTACAATTTCCAACAACGATATATATAATAGCAGTTCTCAGGGTATCCATTTGGATGACTGCGGTGATAGAGTTGCTTTAAAAGGGAATAATATTAAAATCATAGATAATACTATTCATGATCTGCACAAACAGTTTAATGCGAACAGAGGCGGTGTTGTGCTGCAAAATTGTGTGGGCACATATGTAAAAAATAATACTATTTATAATTCTCCAACTTCTGGAATCTTTGTCGTCGGGAATGATAATGTTATTGAATATAATGAACTGTACAATGTAGCATATGAAATACAGGATGTCGGGGGAATATACACTTGGGGTGATATTACTTCCCAGGGAAACATTATCCGGTATAATTATATCCATGATGTTCAGAGTATTTACAGACACCAGAAACCAGAATTAAACCATCGCTCAGAAGCAATCCATTTAGATGGCTATTCATCAGGTTGGCTGGTTTATGGAAATATTTTCAATAAGTGTGGAACGGGCGTTTTAGTTGAGGGCGGGAGCGATAATGCAATTAAAAATAATATATTCTACAAATGTGCATATGGAATAGTAATGCGAGTGGTTGATATCAAAAACTATCCGACAAATAAAAAAGAAATAATATCCACTTCAAGTAGATATCCTTACAGAGATTCACCGGCTTGGCAGAAATATTTGCGTTTGAAAACACTTTTGGATGATTCGACCTATTCGATGAAGTATAATTCGTGTACAAATAATATAATGGTGAAAGTTGATTCAGTATTTTCAGTGAGTAATCATGATCTGAAGTTAATGAATTTGAAAGACAATTATGTCACAAATACTCAAGTACCATTTAATGAGAATCCGTTAACCTTTGAAATAACCAAATATCAAAATAATATCAAAGCTATTGGGTTTAAGCCAATTCCGGGTAAAATAAAAGGCTTGCCAAAATAAAACTAAATGGGGGACAAGACACTTCGTCTTGAATAATGTCACGTATTTCCCCAAAATCCAATTTACGTTGACTTGACTGAAGTAATAATTCATTCGGAATTCTTTAGCGAAACCAAGAGAAATGAGCAAATCCGGAATGAGAAAATTTTTTAGGCAACGTTGAGCCACTGTGTCATTAAGATCAGAAGTTTCCCAATACTGAACTTTAACAATTTCCTGTTTTACGCACTGGGACACCCCGTTGACCACTACTCTTTATTTTTATGGTAAAAACGCGCAAAAAGCAATTTGTACTGGACACCCAATAATAATGAAAAACATTGTTATTGAGTTAAATACGCATCATTTTTATATTTTCCAGAAAAAGTGCGGAAAACAGGTGACTGAAGTAATAATTCATTCGGAATTCTTCAGCGAAACCAAGAGAAGTGAGCAATTCCGGAATGAGATAATTTTTTAGGCAACGTTGAGCCACTGTGTCATTAAGATCAGAAGTTTCCCAATACTGAACTTTAACAATTTCAATGGTTGACTATTGTTGAATAACGAGTCACCGGGACACAAAAATGTCTTGGCACGGCAAAATGGTTTTGATGGCTTGTTTTGGGTAATTCTTTGATGGTAGAAAGTATGGCCACCCCGGCTGATTCGGGAAAATCTGTAATTTAAAAATTCTTTTTAGAATATTGGTTCTATTTGTTACTTTAGTAATAATACTATTAGCCCAGTCGTCACGAATAAATACCTTTTATCCTTAACATTTGCCCTTTTTAGGGCATAAATTGATACCTTTGTAGCATCTTTTTGTCAAAATGGAAGAAATATGGAAGCGCAAAACGCAGATTTAAAAGCATTAAAAATTAACCGGAATGAAAAATATCCCTCTCAGGGATCCGGAAACACAAAGATTATCTATTCGGTGGTTGGCATTTTGGCCGTAGCCGCAGTGATCTATTTTCTGATAGTCCCCCTGTTTCAAAAACCAATTGAAGTTAAAACAGTTGCTGCGGTAATGACAAGCGCTTCACAATCGAGCGCCGTGCTGAACGCAAGCGGTTACGTGGTTGCACAACGAAAAGCGGCAGTTGCTTCAAAGGGCATGGGAAGGCTTGTTTTTCTGGGTGTGGTTGAAGGTGATAAGGTAAGAAAAGACCAGATCATTGCACGCCTGGAAGACAGCGATATTAAAGCGACCCTTGACCAAATGAAGGCAGGTTTGAAAGTTGCCGAGGCTGACCTCAAAGACGCCGAAAATCAATATAACCGTTCCAAGAAACTGATACTTTCACAGTCAGTTACGCAAACAGACGTAGAAGCCGCCGAAGCAAGATATCACCGGGTTTTGGCAAACATCGAGGTTGCCAGGGCACAGGTTGCCGGAGCCGAAGTATCAATGGAGAATACACTTATCCGTGCCCCGTTCGACGGAACCGTGCTGACGAAAAACGCGGATGTTGGCGAAGTGGTTGCACCCCTGGCAGCCAGCGTGTCGTCAAAATCGGCGGTTGTAACAATTGCCGATATGACTTCGCTGCAGGTTGAGGCTGATGTATCCGAATCAAACATCGAAAAAATTACGCCAAATCAGACCTGCGAAGTGACTTTGGATGCCTATCCGGACAGACGTTATGCGGCATTTGTTGCCAAGATAGTGCCAACAGCCGACCGTTCCAAGGCTACCGTTATGGTGAAGATCGGTTTCAAAGAGTATGACAGCAGGGTGCTGCCGGAAATGAGTGCCAAAGTGGCATTTCTGGGAGCAGATCAGGGGAAAGTGGATCAACAGGAAGCTGCCCCAAAACTGACCATTCCACTTTCGGCAATCGTTAAAAGAGATGGTAAAAGTTTCGTTTACCGCATTGTTGATAACACGGCTGTTGAAGTGGAAATAAAAACGGGCAGTTCGTTTGGTTCGTATACTGAAGTAAAGAGTGGGTTGGTCTCCGGCGAAAAGATTATCGACAACCCTGCTCAAACATTGAAAAACAATCAAAAAGTTAAAGTAACAGAATAAGAGAGAAAAATATGAGCGATGCGATCATTACTCTGGAAAATGTCTCTAAATCCTATAGGAAGAATAATTTCGATATTCCCGTATTGAATAACCTTTCGTTTGAAGTGAAGGATGGCGAGTTCCTGGCGCTTATGGGCCCTTCGGGTTCGGGAAAAACTACGTTATTGAATCTGATCGCTGGAATTGATAAACCATCCGGCGGGAAAATTTTCATTAAAGGCGTGGATATTGCCAGTCTTGGCGAGTCCGCGCTGGCAAAATGGCGTTCCCACAATGTGGGCTTCGTCTTCCAGTTCTATAATTTAATACCGGTGCTTTCCGCATTTGAAAACGTTGAGCTTCCGTTGTTGCTTACCGGTCTTTCAAAAGCGGAGAGAAAATCACGCGTTGAACTGGCGCTTTCACTGGTTGGTCTGGAAGACCGGATGAACCATTTTCCGAAACAGCTTTCGGGCGGACAGGAGCAGCGCGTGGCAATTGCCCGTGCGGTTGTTACCGACCCGACCATTATTGTTGCAGATGAACCCACGGGTGATCTGGACAAACATTCGGCAGATGAGGTTTTGATACTTCTTGAACGGCTTAATACTGAGTTGAAAAAAACAATTGTCATGGTCACCCATGATCAACACGCAGCATCCAAAGCACATTTAACCAGACACCTTGACAAAGGCGAATTTATTTAGGAGCAATGAAGTATGAAAGTTCTAAAGCTCATTATAAGAAACTCCGGTCGTCATAAACTGCGTTCGTTTCTAACGATCGTGGGAATAGCCGTGGCTGTTTTGGCTTTTTGCATTTTGCGAACCGTGGTGACAGCCTGGTATGCCGGACTCGACGCGTCTGCGGCTGATCGGCTGGTCACCCGGCAGTCCGTTTCGTTTATTTTCCCTTTGCCTTACGCGTACAAGGACAAGATCATGGCACTTGATGGTGTAAAGGAAGTCACTTTCCTGAACTGGTTCGGGGGAGTATATAAGGATAAAAACAACTTCTTTGCCCGCATGGCGGTTGACGCTGAAACCATTTTCGACGTATACCCGGAATTTGTGCTTACTCCCGGGGAAAAAGATGCGTTTATGAAAGACAGGCGGGGTTGTATAATCGGTAAGGATATTGCAAAGCAGTATAACCTGAAACTTGGTGATGTTATGACCATTGAAGGTGACATCTATCCCGGAACCTGGGATTTTGTTGTACAGGGCATCTACACCCCTCGTGACAAAACCACTGATGCGACACAAATGATGTTTCAATGGAAATATATAAACGAAGAGATGGAAAAGAACGTACCTGTGAGGGCAAACCAGGTCGGCTGGTATGTGGTTAAAATTAAAGACCCGGCCCGATCGGCAGAATTATCGCAGAAGATAGATAATCTGTTCGCCAATTCGACCGCGGAAACCAAAACGGAAACCGAGCGCGCGTTCCAGCAGAGTTTTATCTCTGCATCGGGCGCCATTATCACGGCGATGAATTTTCTTTCGTTCGTCATCATCGGCATCATCATGCTGGTGTTGGGAAATACTATGGTAATGACCGCACGTGAGCGCACACGGGAATATGCCGTGCTGCGTACCCTTGGATTTTCCAATATGCACGTCGTTGGCCTGGTGTTCGGTGAATCGATGATCATTTCGTGCCTTGGCGGTGTTGCCGGCCTGTTGATCTCCATGCCGATGATCAAGGGAATTGAAGAAGCCATGCCCAAGGGGTTTTTCCCGATATTCACACTTGAGCCCATAACTATTGCGCTGGCTTTTGGGTCCGCAATTTTTATCGGAGTTTTGGCCTCTATTTTCCCGTCACAGCGAGCCGTGAAAACGAAGATAGTTGATGGCTTACGGTTTATAGGTTAATCAAAGGAGAAAATTGAACATGAAAATTCCATTCTCATATATTTATAGAAACTTTCAATCCCGTAAGCTTACAACAGGTATAACGGTTACCGGCATTACGCTTGTGGTTTTTGTCTTTACTGCCGTGCTCATGATGGCTTACGGTGTGCAGAAAACGTTGCGCGCAACCGGGTTACCGGATAATGTGATAGTATCGCGAAAGTCTGCAACAAGTGAAATATCCAGCATCATTACCGGCGACGTGGTGAATATTATAAAAACATTGCCACAGGTTGCAAAGAACACAAAAAACCAGCCTTTGCTTTCCGGTGAGCCTGTAGTGATTGTTAATCTCGAAATCAAAACCGGTGGTCTCAGCAATGTTGCCATTCGGGGTGTTGGCGAGCAGGTGTTTGAACTGCGCCCGCAGGTTAAACTGATAAAAGGCCGGACTTTTAACCTTGGCACGCGGGAATTGATTGTCGGTGAAGGCCTCACAAGGAAATTTCCCGGTGCGGAGTTAGGCAAACAGCTAAAGATAGCGGGTGCTTATTGGACCGTGGTTGGCGTGTTCACGACCGACGGATCGGGTTTTGATTCGGAAATCTGGGGTGACGCCTTACAACTGGGAAGTGCTTTCACCCGCGGAAGTTCGGTATCAACACTTACCTTTCATTTGGCAAACGCTTCTGATTTTGCAGCGGTGAAAAAGGTGTTTCAGGAAGACCGGAGATTATTGCAATTTGAACCGAAGATTGAGCAGACCTATTTTGAGGAACAGTCCGAAATGATGGCTGGGTTCATCAGGATACTCGGTACGGTTGTTACGGTTATCTTCAGTTTTGGTGCCATCATAGGTGCAATGATAACCATGTATGCAGCCGTGGCGAACAGAACGGTGGAAATCGGTACACTGCGTGCCCTGGGTTTCAGACGGAGAAGTGTTCTTGCGGCGTTCATGACGGAATCGTTGTTTATAGCGGTAATAGGGTGGGGGATAGGAACATTGCTTTCTTTGTTTCTGGCATCCTACAAAGTATCAACGCTTAATTTCGGGTCATTTTCGGAATTGGAATTCAGCTTTTCGCTGTCGGGCAGCATCTTGATCTCATCGTTCATCTTTGCGGTAGTGATGGGATTTATCGGCGGGTTTTTGCCCTCGGTGCGTGCGGCACGGTTGAATATTGTGACGGCGCTAAGAGCCGGATAACAACACGATCTGATTTGTTAATTGCATATGGCCGCAGGACAACTTGTTTTGCGGCCATTTTCATAAAAAGCCTTAAATTAGTGAGCGATCATCTTTTCCGCACTGCGCGCAGGCCCGAAGGGACGATATTATTGTAGCTTAGGCCCAAACGACAATATTAGTGTAGCATGGCTCGAAGGACAATATTATTGTGCAAAGGCCCGTAGGGCCGAAATTATTGTAGAAAAAATAATGCAAAAACGTTTGAGCCCTGAAAGGGCGAAATTATTCATACAGGGATAAATAAAAAAAATGCGAAAATTCATTGTTGCACTTCTGCTGGGTTGCCTGTCATTCTTTTCCTTTGCACAACAACCCCTGCAAGTAAACGTTTCCTTGTCGAAAGCTTCATATCTGTACGGGGCCCCGATTGATATTTATATGGAATATAAAAACACCAGTGATTCCATAATTCGTTCTGCTGATATTTCACCGGTTAATATGAGATTAATTAATGATAGAGGGGAAATAGTAGCATATAGATGGTCTGTCCCATTTTACATTGCCCCACGGCATAATTATCAGCCCAATGAGAGTGATAATATAGCTCTTGATCTGACTGAACTATATGGAAGCAGAAAGTTTAGTAAAGCAGTAACTGCATATTTGGAATCAGGTGCTTATATACTGGAAATAAGCTCAGCGACAAAAAAGGGGGAGATTAGACAAACAAGAATTGAATTTAAGGTGATTGAGCCGGTAGGTGAAGAGTTGCTGGTGCACAATAAATTTCAGGAAATAATCAGAGACATGGATCGACAGGGCTGTCAAAATGATGAGAAAATTGAAGAACTTGTACGCTTGCACGAAAGTTATCCTAATAGTGTATATTCAACAAATTTGCTTGGTATAATTGAAGCTTTTTATAAATTTTTGCCTAATGGCTATGAAAAAGCTAAATTATATGTTCGCGAAATCATTGAAAAATACACTGTATCATCAATGGCTGTTGGGTTTGTGTTGGGTGAATTGCAAGGGAAAAAAACCAGGCAGGAAAAAGTCGAGTTCTTGCGAATGATAAAAAGGAATAGTAAAAACACTGGAATGGAAAAAATTTACGGGAAACTGCTTGAGGAAGAATTGGCCAAATGAAATTACTAAAAAGCATAGAAATCATTTGTAAATACGTTTTTTTTGCTTCGTTAATTACCTGTACAATTAACGGACAACCTTCCGGCAATCCAAAAAACGGAGCTGTCTGGGGAATGATAAAAGTACCCTTATTCAGTGATGGCAAGCTCTTGGATACGTTAGATTATCGTTCCTTTGTATTTTCTATTGCAGGCACTAAACAAATAACTGAAGCTAATAGAAACGGTTTTTTTTTGATAAACGATATATCGGAGGGTTATCGTTCACTTGAAATTTCTAATCGGAAACTTGTCGAACAGGGAATATTGGAAAGTATGTCCGGCGATTCGATACTATGTCGTTTTGACAGCATTCACGTTGTTACTGATTCGCTCACTTTTTTATCGATAGGCCAGGGGAATATTCCAGGTGGATATTGGGCTCGGAGTGAAACTGTACAATTGAAGAAGCCGGTTGGGTTGGGGGTAATTCACGGACGTTGTTTATTGGATTCTTTTGAAGGTGGATATCCGTTAGGAGGCATTGGTGTAAGTGTAAACAGGCTATCGATAAGTAATACAAATACAATTTCGAAATCCGAAGAAGTTTTATGGATGGATGTGTGCAATAACGCCGGACAATTTGTCTTGCCCGAACTGATTACTGGTTTTTATGCAATAAGCGTTTCACAGTATTATGAACTGGCGGGTCATATGACGGATCTGATTGGGAAAAAAGTTATTGAAATTAAACAAGATTTTAATCCGGAAATTGAGGTAATTGTATCCCCTAATCCTGTTGAAGAAATACCTACAGTCAAACCTTTTTGATTTTAGTAAAAATAAATTTCTTCTATCTGGCTGCAGCAGCTCAATATGCGTGAAAATATATTATGAAAACAATACTAACAATTCTTTATTGCTTAATCAGCCTGTTGTTAATGCAGGGAAACATAAACAGCCAATCGTCAGTGATGACAAATACCGGAGCTATCTGGGGGAGAATAAATACCATTTATGTTTAAAACTTCCAGCCTTGCAACATACTTGATTATAGTACATTTACTCTGCACATTGTTGAGAACGGTCGAATACTTAATGCCGCATCAGCCGGGTGTTTTTTAATAGACGATATTAGCGAGGGATATTATACTCTTGAGATTTCGAATAAGAAATTAACGGCAAATAACCTGCTGAAGAGTATCTATAGCGATTCAATAGTATTCCGGTTTGACAATGTACGAGTTGTTGCTGATTCATTGACCTCCTTAATGATTCCACTTGGCAATATTCCCGACATCAAATATACTAAACAATTAGTAAGACCTTTGGGAATTGGGAAGATTAAGGGGCGATGTCTGTTTGATTCACTGGACGGGAGTGCTGCGATATCGGGTGGGGAGATTACTATAACGCGCGTCGCAATTAAAGATTCAGTAACGTTTGAGAAGTTTGAGGACGAGATATGGCATGGAGATTGTGACAGTAGTGGTTATTTTGAAAGCCCTGAACTTGTGACAGGTTTTTACTGCGTATCGTTGTATCGATACTACAAGATGCTGGGTGGTTTGCGGTTAATTGTAGGGCAACAGATGGCCGAAATAATAAAAAGTAAAATAACAGAAATTACAGTTTTTGTAGGACCCCCGGGATTGGAAGAAATGCCTCAGGTTTATTAATGAAGATTTATAGATATCAGTTCTTAACAATAGGTAAATTAAATGTTACGCTGAAGTATTAGCTGTTGTGAGCGGCTTTTATTGCCCCCATGCAGCGCCCCATACAGTGCACGCCACACTACGTTGTGCACTGCACCATGCATCACCCCTAATGCAGTGAACCAGGCACTTGACCATGACGCATCCGCACCGGTAACTTCCTCCCATGAAAATAATTTTAATCAATAAATGAAATGCAAGATGAAACCTGTTGTGAAAGGATCGACTGCAATATCCAAAGAAGCCAGTTGGCAAAATCCTGCTTCAAACCAGGCACATTGGCATCAACTGAATGAATCCGGGCATGGTTTCATTCCCATTCACACTCGAAAACAGTTCATAATGCATAAGCAAAAAAATGCTGCAAAAGGTGGTGGAAGTGGTGGAACTTATTCTGTAACAATATGTTACAGGCACCAAACCGGTGGAACTGCCGGTGGAACCTGGTAGAACCCGGTGGAACTGTGAGTGGAGTGGGTAAAACTGCGGGTAAAGTCTCAAAAGTCGAATTTTGAATTTCTATCTGCGGAAATCAGTTCAAATCCGTTTCATCCGCGTACCCTTTTTTCTTCTGATACATTCTTTGTCAAAATAGCACAGTGAGTGAAGCACTGTCATTCCCGTCCATGCCGGATGGAAATCTATCCTTTTCAATCGCTTTCAATCCACATGCACAAAAAGCAATATATACTACACTAACCAGGGGAACGGAAACTTCGGGTTGCATTAAAGTAGGAGATAAGTTGCATATACAAAAAAAAGAGATGACACCAGTTTAACGGGATGTCATCTCTAAAAGCAAACACTTGAGGGAGAGCAGTGTTTTTTCAAGTATCAGTGCGGAAGACGGGACTTGAACCCGTACGAGTTTCCCCACACGCCCCTCAAACGTGCGCGTCTACCAGTTCCGCCACTTCCGCAAAACTGAGATCATAAAATTACCGAATTTTCAATAATAATCAAAATGTATCCGGCTATTTATTTTCTCAAATTCTGCTAATTTTTTTCGGATTGGCGGCGGTGTGAAAGCGCCTCGCGGATCTCTTTTTTAAAATCTCTCTCAAAAATTGCCAATTTTGCTATCTGCTCGGGGGATAGCAGATCAGTCAGCGATGTCATATAATCCAGGCGCTGTTTCTGACGCTGCGCTTCCAGTCTGAGCAGGTCCTCGTTGAGCTTTTTAAGGCGATTGATATCTTTATCCTGTCCCTTAAGGACGCTTTGCAATTCATCAATTACCTTTTCTGCCTGCTCGCCAATTTCACGCTGCTTCTGCTTGAACTCCCGGCGCCGATTAAAAAATTTAATGCTGACGTCATCGTTCATCTGCAGAACATCAAGCAGGCGGACTTTTTCAAGCTGATCCACTTTTTGCAAATTCTGACCTTTTCCGCCCCGCTGAGCATAATTTGCTGAAGGGAACAGAAGGATCAGTCCAACTGAAAGAAATAACCAGGTTACAATGTTTTTCATGATAGTGCCAAATACAATTAATATAATTAATAATTTACTTCCAGAAACTCAACCGGAGGATTTCCAACTCACAATCCGGGAAAGCATCTTCAATTCTTTAGTTTCGCTTTACCATCTACCGCCGGAACTGTGCATCCAAAGAGTTTATTGCATCGCTTGGAAGTGCAGCAACCAGCTCATCGGTCGAAATATTTAAATCGCTGATAATCTTATCTGTGTTTTCGGGCTTAATGCCCACTTCATCTGCAAGCTTCTGGTCAAGAATGGCGGCAGTTGGTTCATCTTCCGTAATGATGGCTTCAACAGTCGGGGACTCACCCTTTTCAAGTGCCATAGTCTCAATTGCAGAGCTGCTGGCCAGTGTTTGTTCCATGCCTGCCTGATCAATGCGCACAATACGCGTTGCAATTCCAAAAAACAACATAAGTGCAAGAGAAAAGGCGCCGCTTCCTGCCAACGCATATTGCGAAAATGTTGAACGGTTACCCCGCCGGCGGATCCTTGCATGCATCCTAACCCGGGCTTCGGCAAAATAATTATCCAAAGGTGGTGTGATGTTCAGTTCACATACACTTTGCAGGGCGCTATTGAGCTCCAGCAATTCCTTCTGCAGTGAAGGTGATTGCGCTATCTCTGCTCTCAGCTTCGTTTCTTCATCAGGAGGAAGCTGCCAGTCGTTGTAAGCAATAAGTCTTTTATCCATTATCTTCTTTCATCCAATCTGCTATTTTCGCTACAGCATGAAAATAGCTTGCTTTTAGAGAGCCGACGCTCTTTTTTGTAATGGCAGATATTTCCTCGTAGCTCAGCATTTCAAAATTTCGCAAGATGAAAACCTCTCTCTGGCGTTCGGGTAATTTCTGCATAAGGCCATCCAATTTCAACATTTTATCCCTTATGTCTATCTGTTCGGGGATATCTTCTGATGTTGATAAATCTCTGGCCTGATCGCTGTCCAACGAGAAAAATTTTCTTACTTTTTTCCGTGTCAGGTGGTTGATACTTCTGGTCGCAGTTATCCTGTAAACCCAGGTATACAGCGATGAATTGAACTGAAACGTGTGCAACTTGTTGTACATTGTCAGCAGGACTTCCTGCATAACATCGTCTGCATCAAGATGATCACCGGTCATTCTTCGCGCATGCCAATAGATCTTACTTTGGTACCGTGCAGCCAATTTATTGAATGCCGCCTGATCACCTTGTAAAAATGAACGTATCAGTTCAAAGTCGGAAACCGTTTCTACCATTAAACCACATTTGTTTCATAGAATTTAGACAAATTGCCCGCGAAAAGGTTTAAAAAATTCATTTAATCGGCTATTGCAAGTGATGCGGCCACAATGCCTGCAGGATTGTATTTTACCAGCTCAGCAGCACATTCTTCAATGGTTGCTCCCGTTGTTTTCACATCATCCACAAGCAGCAGATGTCTGCCTCCAATTTCCGCGGGCGAAACAACCCTGAATGCCTGTGCCATATTCACTTTACGTTCGACAGCGTTCAATCCGGTTTGTGATGGCGTGTTTTTTACCCGTTTGATGATGCGGCTGCTTACCTCAGCAGGAAGCACTGAAGCAACACCTTTGGCGATAAATGCTGACTGATTATATCCTCTTTCGGCAAACCGGAGAACATGCAGCGGGAGGGGGATTATCATATCCACTTGCCGGAAGCCGGGCAGAGCACAGAGGGCATTGCCCAGTTGCTGACCAAGAAAGAATGCCGTAGTAAACTTTTTGCTGTATTTGATTGAATGGATGATGTTTTGTATGGGTGAATCGGTGTGAAAAATGTATAGCCCAAAATAGGAACTGATCTTCCCGGTATGTCTGAAGCTCCGGTTGTATTCGGTGGTGATCCTCGTGGGGGAGGCTATTTCAAGGGAGGTCAGGCAGTTGGCGCAAATGCACATTTTCCCGTTGGTTAGGCTTTTGCCACATCCGGGGCAGATTTTTGGAAGGAAAAAATCAAGAATATTACCAGGCAGGTCTTTCATCTCATAACATGCCTGCTCTTTTACGGAAAAACCATTCAAGAGAGAGAAGCAGAATGATCAGGATGAGTGACCAGGGATTGTTCCAAAGTACAATTTCGGAGATTTGAGGTTTATATTGAGTCAGTTTTGCATCCTGCTGGTGCAGCCAGGAGAAATATCCGTCAACTGAGTCCTGTGGGAAAAAGGCGCCATCGGAAACTCTGCTCATACCGGCGAGGAATTGATAATCTGATCTCAGCTCAGCAAGCTCAGCCTGGTTCTCACCGGTATTGAATCTTCCGTGGCATTGCAAATTGCTCATGTTTTTTGCATTGGCAGTTCCGGTGAACGTGTAATCGCCTTTTTGCGAAGGAATGAAGTGTCCCTCGTAAAGACCATTCCCGAGCTGATCCATCAACAAAGTTGATTTATCCGGGCCGTTTTGCACTTCAACCGAGATTTGGGCATCAGAAACGGGTGAAAGGTTCTCGTCATAGAGCTCTGCGAAAAGATCAACGTTCTCATTCACCGCGAAAAACTTCTTGTTGGTCCTTATATTGAAATTGTCTTTTTGAGCCGAGGCAAACAACCATTTGAACGTTGTGAGAACGAACTGATCGAATTTGGTGCTTTGACTCGTGTTTGAGGACAATTTCCAGCGCCAGATATCCTTGCCAATGAAAGCTATTGACCGTTGCGATCCTATATTCCGGGCAGCGAGCAGCGGAATACTGGTTACAACATTGTTGAGCTTAGCAGAAAGAAGCTGATTTGCCTCTGGTTTGACGAGGAATTCGTTGTTTTGCCTGACCACCGGTGCAAAATTCTCCCAATCGGAAGGTGAACCAAGGTTGGAATTAGTGAAAACCGGATGCCCTGCATTTCTGTCAAAAAGGATGGGCTGCGCCAGTGAGCTTCCGGGGATTTGCCGACCGGTACGAACCGGAAGATATTCCTCAATTTCTTTTACCATCGGTGTTGATGAGTTTTCGTCAATTAGCGTGAACACCGATTTGTGCTTTTCTGTTATCTGCTTTTTGAGCGCTGAGAACATCTGCGGAGTTGAGCCTGCCACAGGATAGTGGACAAATATCAGGACATCCGCACTGTCAATTGTTTTTTGATTTACCGGTGACAGAGTCTGATTCCTGTTAATCTCAATAATGGAAGAGACGGCAATATTGGTATCCAGCGCCAATGCCTGTTTAATGAACGTTACATCGGCTGACGGGTAGCCGGCAACAAGCAGGGCTTTCCGTTTATTGGGCAGGACATTGATGAAAACGTTTTTTGCGTTGTTCTCTTTATTAACCTCGCCCTCGATGGGGTCAACAGTTGCTTTTAAGCGTTTTTCACCTGCGGAGGATGGCTTATACTCAAAAAGAACCGTGTTCATTCCCTCTGCAAGAACGACGCTTTTTGTCTCGAGCAGCTTGGACTCCTCATAAAGCGAAACCCGCGTGCTTGCGCTGCCAAAATGGGAGTTTTGCACACTAACCCGGACGGGAGTGATCACCCCGGGGTAGAGAAACTCGTTGGTCAGTAGTTCCGGAACAGCAAGATCCTTCTTTGTTGTACTGTCACCCAGCCCGATGGCGGCTATTGGAACTGAGAGTCTTTCAGCGCTTGAGAGTGGATTTTGTCCTTCTGTGATAATGCCGTCACTGATGATGGTGATGGAGGAAGGTGCAAGGTTGTTTTTCCGTATGGATTCAAAGATCTGGGAAAAATCGGTTACCGGCTCAGAATAATCAGGTTTATTTCCGTTTTCCGGCTTAAAGGATTTTACTTCTTTGCCGAATGTATACAGCGAAACGTTTTCTTTTTTGGATGATTCATTCAGCTTGGTGAGCCAGGACTGAATTACCGCGCTTTTTTCTACCTGTTTTGAGCCTTTGGTTATTGAAAGCGAATTGTCGATAAAAACCAGATGCTTTGGCTGCACGGTGAGTGTTTTTCCGAGCCTGACAATGGGTTCTGCCGAGATGAATAAAATCGAAACCAGTGCAAGAATCCTTAATACATTCAGGAATAGCCGTTGCCCCCGGGGAAGCCGTGGAAGGGAATTACGGTATATGAAGATGGCATACCCCACAGCCGCAGCCATAAACAGGAAGGTCCAGATGATGCTCCCGGAAGTAGAGATATGTAATGAATCAAATCCGAACATAGTCACACGATGTTTTAGTTAACGTTCTCCGGTAACCGGCAATTAGCGAAAGAAATCCTTTCATTTACTGTTACCGTCGATATCCCATTTTCCCATGGCTGAATAGGTCTCATTGTCTGTAAGGTCAAAATGAATAGGGGATACGGATGCATAGTTATTAATAACAGCATACTGGTCATAGCTCAAATCGTTGTCCAGGTTGACTAACAGTCCGGTAAGCCAGTAATAATCCTGTCCGTTTGGATCGACGCGGCGTTCGTAAATATCATCCCATTTCGACTTACCCTGTTTGGTTATCAGAACACCCTTTATTTCATCTTCCGGAATGTCGGGAACGTTGATGTTGAGCAGGGTGCCCTTTTTAAGTCCATTTTCTGCAATCAGTTTGCAAAATTTGGCTGCGAGTTTTGCAGCATAGCCAAAGTTTTTTGCCTCGTGGCTGGTTACAGAGACAGCAATAGCCGGAATATCCATTATTGCGGCTTCACGCGCAGCAGAGACCGTACCCGAATAGATGACCGCTGTTGCAGCGTTTGAGCCATGATTAATACCTGAAACCACGATATCCGGATTCTCCTGAAGGATGTTCCGGACACCCATCTTGACGCAGTCTGCGGGAGTTCCGTCAACCGCATAGCCGAAAAACTCGCCATGGTGGTTGTATTTGGTAAGGCGCAAGGGGGTTTTCATTGTTATGGCATGACCAACCGCGCTTTGTTCCGATAAGGGGGCTACGACCACTACATCACCGATTTTCTTTAATTCCTGAACGAGAGCGTATATCCCCGGTGAGCTGATGCCGTCATCGTTGCTGACTAATATTTTCATGAAACCTAAACCTGAAATAATAAAACGTAAAAATACGGAACGGGGAGGAGAATTGATAGCGAAGAATTCGGAATCTTGCAACATCTGTAAATATGATAAACGGTTTGAAAATAAAGGTGAATTGTAATAATTTTCAATAGTCTTTACGTAAATGTTATGCAAACTATGAGCGCACCTTAAGCCCCCGATGTCACTTACCTGTTATTGTATAATATCTGAGAGAAAAACCAGTGCGCATGGCCGCTATGATAAGTTCAGTGACGGTTGTTGCGCGTGAAGTGAATTAACTTCGGCAACCCGCTGATACATAAGCGATGACTGCCAAATAAAAGGAGAAAAACAATGTTACTCTTCCTCTTAATTCTATTCACTGTTTTGGGAATAGGGATTGCCTGCCTGATCCCCGGCCATACTTCACCCATCAAAGATGATGACGGAAAAATACTTCCCGGCAGTATATCTTCTCTGGAAAAAGTGAAACTTGGTGGTGCCGAACAATGGATCCTTATTCGAAGCGAAAACCCGGGGAACCCGGTATTGCTCTTTTTACATGGAGGTCCGGGGACGGCCGAAATGGCTCTGTTGGAAAAATATAATATGCCTGAACTGCAAAAGTACTATACGGTGGTAGCCTGGGATCAACGGGGTGCGGGGAAGTCCTATGCCGCGATTAATCCCGAATCCAAAATGACAATTGAGCAGTTTGTTTCAGATGCTCAAGAGCTCACCCGACTGCTTTGCAGGCGATTTAACCAGGAGAAGATCTTTTTGGCTGGGCATTCATGGGGCAGTGCACTTGGGTTGCTTACGGTGCAAAAATATCCGGAACTATATCACGCTTATATAGGCATTGGTCAGGTGGTTAATATGGTGGAAAATGAACGGATCAGTTATGAATGGGTCTTGCGACAGGCTGTGAAGGCCAATGACAGTAAATCCATAGCAAAGCTAAAGAAGCTCGGTACTCCGCCCTATACAGGTGATTGGAAAGCCAAAACTATTGCCGAACGACGAGTGCTGGCAAAATATGGCGGTGAAGTGTATAATAATCCCAGGGGTGGTATGCAAGTTGTTCTGGGAAGCCTGTTGAGGTCAAAAGAATATCGCTGGGCTGATAAAATCAATTTCCTTCGTGGTGTACTCGATTCTATGCGCCTGCTCTGGCCGCAAATTATGAAAATAAATTTTATTGAGCAGGCTGCAGAACTTAAAGTACCTGTCTATTTCCTTGAAGGAAGACACGATTACGAGGTGCCATCTCAATTAGTGGAACAGTATTGTGAACTATTGAAAGCGCCTGTGAAAGAGATCATCTGGTTTGAAAATTCCGCACATTTCCCGAATACGGAGGAAGTTAAAAAGTTTAATGATTTTTTTATTGAGAAGCTAAGGCTTTAGATTTATATCTTGACTTATGTTACGCAAACTCAGAGATTGAATAGCCACGACTTTCAAGTCGTGGGATAAATGGACCATCTAAATGTTGGCTTTAGCCACTAATAGAGCGAAGATTTGTATTTCATGGGGTGCGAAAGAACCACGAGCTGAAGCTCGTGGCAAGTCAATTGGAATCGTAATGTAACATGAGTTCTTAATACCGGATAGGAGAATGATAACCCTCGGAATGTTTTATTTTTCTGAATAATTTGATTATTTAAAAATTAAACGGGATTTCTGATAAACCTTAATCCTCTTTTACTTGTCGAATTCTATAAGCTTTTTATTTGTACAAATTTCAATGGGTGTTTTATGAAAAAATATGGTCATCTCGCATTTTGCCTCTTTGCAGCTTTTTTGTCTTTCAATTGTGCATCCACGGAAATAACATCATACGTCGATCCGGATTATAAGCAGACAAAATTTACTAAAATACTTGTCACTGCCGATACTGACAAACTTGATTTCAGATTTAAAATAGAGAAGACGCTATCCAGTGCACTCATTGAGAGTGGGACTGCTGCGTCTGCAAGCTATGAATTTTTCCCACCAACCAGAGTTATTACTGACAGTGCTTATACGGCTGTTTTGGCGGCCAATCATTTTGATGGCAGTTTAATTATTTCTGTGGGGGAAAAAGGTGTCGAGACAACACAAAACCCTATTGTGGCCTCAAAGACAACAGGGACCGTTTCAGCCAACGGGGTAGTCGATACAAAAACCACATATTTGGGCGGTGATATTGTTAATAAACCTTTTGCCGAGTTTGGTCTGAAGTTATTGGATGTAAAAACGGGCAATGTGGCCTGGATGGCAAATTCATTTACCGGTGGTAATGCCTATGCCAATTTTGGAACGTTGTACAACAATTTTTGCAAAAAAGTTGTGGAAACCCTGGATGCAGATAAAATGATCGTTCACATTGATCCGGAAACAAAATGGATTGATGGGAAATCAGGTCGACATTAATACCGGAATGCATTCCATTTGTTCTTATGACTAAGTGACAGGGTATTATTTTCTCAGTAGTTGGGTCTGAATTTCCCAATTATTACCATTCCTTCGCCACGAGGATCATTTGGGAGAATAGTATTGGTAACCCAGATAGGACTTTTTTTGTTCAATAGAGCGTGGTTTGAGCAATTCCGCTGATTTGAATTATCCTTTTTATTCCCTGAACTATGATTTGGCCTGATATTTGCAAACTTATACTCGGCAATAGATGATAAATACTTGCGCACGGTATTTATGTTTGTCAATTATCATTTACTCATCGGTTCTGGTTAAAAACGCAGGATTATATTATGAAAATGCATTTCTTGTTCGCCATTTTATTCTTCACCATCATTCCCTTCCGCCTCTTTTCGCAATCAGACAAAATCCGTGTCGCAATTTTTCAGGATTCCGGAGGCGGTAAGCTGGGTGCGGATAACGTACAATTTTCTCTCAAACCGGATAAAAAATATAAATATAAAATAATTAACGCGTCCGATATTCGAGCCGGAGCTTTAAACGTATTTGATGTGCTGGTTCAGCCGGGTGGCAGCGGTTCCAAACAGGCGAAAGTGTTGGAAAAGTCAGGGCTGGATTCAATCCGTTCTTTTGTCCGGCGGGGCGGGGGCTATTTGGGAATTTGTGCAGGGGCATATCTTTCAACCTCCTTTTATGACTGGTCGCTTGGTATATTAAACGCTAATGTTATTGATCATGAGCATTGGAACCGTGGTGCTGGAGATGTGGTACTTCACTTCACCAAAAAGGGGAAGCTGTTTTTTGGTTTGTCCGGTGATACGATAGTAGTTCGCTATGGGCAGGGCCCGTTGCTCGCGCCTGGATTATCCGACACTGTGGCTGACTATATTTCTTTGGCAACATTCAAAACTGAAATGGCCGAGAAAGGTGCACCTAAAGGAGTGATGCCCGGAACGGATGCAATTGCAATTGGTGAATTCGGTGAAGGTCGGGTTATGAGTATAAGTCCGCATTTTGAGAAACTGGAAGAGCAACGATTCTTTATAAGGAAGGCAGTGGACTGGCTTAGTAAGAAAACAACGGGAAATTAAGGCTATGGAGCTCTAACCGTTGATTTTTTTGTTCTGACCATTTCGAAACATGCGAACAATTTTTGTAGGGTGATTGAGTATTTGCCGGCTTTAGGTAAATTTAAATTGGTCTTACTGAAATTTTTCGCCGGGGTAAAACTGGAAATTTGGTAAGAGAATCTGATGACAAAACCGGTCAACAGATGAACTTTTGATTGAAATATTTTATAAGATAATTATTAAGGTAAACAGGATGCAATTATCGGGACTCAAATACGGTTCAAAACTGCTTGAACTGGTGGAATTCCCTGTGGCCGAGTTTCTTACAGGAGATGCGACCCACGACGAAATTCAAAATCTCATTGAAAAATACGGCAAAGTTGTTGTCAAACCATCTTTCAGCGGCGGTGTTGGCAAAAAAGGAAAAGCCGGTCTGATTAAAATAGTAGATAATCTTCCGGATGCACTTTTGGCAAAAGAACAACTCTATTTTGCCACTCACCAGTTTGGTTCAAAAACCGTTAAAGCAAGCGGAGTGACTTTTGAAGCTTTTATTCCCTCAGAGCTGGAAGTATATTTTTCCATTGCTGCATCAACCATTTACCGCAAACCAATATTCACCATTTCACCCTTTGGAGGGGTGGATATCGAAAGTCTTGGACCTGATAAAGTAAAAGTGAATGATATTGATCCGTTTATCGGGTTGAAGAGTTTTGATTTAACAAACCAATTGAATGATGCCGGATGCCCGGAAGAATATATATCCCCGTTGGTTCAACATCTTCCAAAATTGTGGGAATTATATGACAATTACGGATTGACAACCATAGAGATTAATCCTATACGAATGACAAGAATAGATAACCGTCTGGTGCCTATGGCCTGTGATGTTAAAGCGTCGTTTGATAAGGATAATCCGGCATGGAAACGCCTGATGCTGCCCAGCACCATATTCCAGGCCGATGTTACACCGTTTGAGAGTGAAGTCAATCAGTTGCGGACCTATCAGGGGCAGAGCGACGTGCTCGAGTTGAACCCAGAAGGAACCATCATTCCGTTTATGTTTGGCGGAGGCGCTACCAGTGCTGCCACAGAGACACTCGGTGATTCTGCAATTTTTGCTTCTGATTTTGGCGGAAACCCTCCTTATGAAAAAATGTACGAAATAAGCAACATTGTGTTCAAGCATTGGCTTCCCAAGGCAAATGTATTGGTGCTCATCGGAGGGAAAGCAAACAATACGGATATCTATGTGACGTTCAAGGGTGTGTTTGATGCTTTGCGGGACAATATGGCCAAGTATGGAAGGAAACCAATCTACGTGGTTATTGGCCGCGGGGGCCCCAATCTCATTAAAGGAATGTTTTACGCGAGAGATATTCTCGATTCGCTCAAACTTCCGTACAGAATTTTCGGATTTGACACGTCAATGATAAAAGTGCTTGAGTTCGCGAAGAAAATAGATGCATGGTGGGCTGAAACAGGTAAAAATGAATACGCAAAAAAACAGTTAAAAAAAGCGTAAACCAAAATTATAATACTTAGCAATCATTTATAAAACGTGCAATCTCCGTTTTGGATTGATAAAAGAAAAACCAAGCCACTTCATGAGAGACCGTACAATAAACAAAAGAAATTGATATGAGACAATTAATTACAAAACCCTTTCCTTACTTCGTGGGCGTTCATTCGCTTGAAGAATTGGTGACTAAAGAAAACAAAGTGTGTGTAATAAATATTCTGGGGTCTGAGAGCAGAAAAGTTACTCCGGTTTCGCACGAATACAGCAACGGGAACATCGTTGCCGGAGTGCAGTATGGACGACGCGGCGTGCTTGAAACCAGGCTGGGGAACATACCCATTTACCGTAGTATCCGTGACGTGATGGAACATGATCTGACATTTGATATTGGTGTAGTCTATCTGCCACCGGCAGCAGTATCACAGGCAGTTGCTGAACTGGTAAACTATAACAATATGCTTAAGCGGATCGTGATAGTCACAGAAAAAGTTGCATCGCGGGATTCGAGGAATGTTCGCATGATCTGTCAGGAAGCAGGGGTCGATTTAATCGGGGCAAATTGTCTGGGCGTTGCGAATGTGTGGGATCATGTCCGTGTTGGCGGCGCACTTGGTGGTGATACGCCCGAAGAATCACTTCGTAAAGGCTCCATTGCGATCCACTCCAATTCAGGAAATTTCACCACTACTATTGCACAATATCTCAGCACTCAGGGCTTCGGGTTGTCAACGGTAGTGAGTTCCGGAAAAGATGTATATATCCATTTTGCGCTTCCTGAGTTTTTATATGCCGCGCAGAATGATCCGCGGACAAAAGCTGTGGTGGTATATGTCGAACCAGGTGGATACTATGAAAAAATGGCTTTGGACTGGATTAAAGAGCGCCGTTTTGGATTTAATAAACCGATCATTGCCTGTGTGACCGGTCGTTGGAAAAAAGATATTAACCGGGCTTGTGGTCATGCTGGCGCCATTGCAGGCAGTGGTGATGATGCAATTGCAAAGGAGCGATTGTTTGATGAATATTTTGGATTGGATGTGTTTGACCCCAAGAACCCGGTAGTTTCAAAGCGAGGAATAAGGGTTTCCTCCATACAACATATCCCGGAAGCGATGAAGGCAGTATTTGATAAGATAGATGAGGTGCCTGATTTTCCTGCCCAGGGCGATCTTTCACTTAAACCATGGATGGGTGACACGCACGTCAAACTGCCGGCAGAACTGGACATTCCGCTGGTTGAAGCGATGCATCCTTATAATGAACAAATTAAAGAAATAACCAAGCAGGTAGGTGCGCACTATCTTAGGCAGAATATGTCGGACAAATCCGGTGCATCGCGAATGAATCCGCAAACGCAAGTGTCTGAATTGCACAACCGCACTGTACTTGAACTGTCCAAATACACAATGGAAGAGAATATCTATTTTTCACTGGCCAAGGTGATGCCTGAAAAAATGGATATCCCGACCATTAATTTTTTGTTGAATCTTTTCCTGAAAATGGATGAGAAGCGTATGGACCTGGTTGATGTCGCGCGAGAAAATGACTGTACTCCAAACGCGTATATAGGATCGCAGGTTGCACTCATCGGTAATAAATCACTGCTGGAAAAATCAAGACAACATGCGAAATTTATTATCGATCTCATCAGGGAATTTGAACTGAACGACGATACGAAGCAACTGCCTGCTGAAGTGGACGTGTTTGTGCGGGAGCATCTTATGACGGGTGACGAACAGCAGAAAAGCGAAGTTTCAGATATGCTGCTGAACGAAATAAAAAAAAGCACAAAGAAGTGCGTTCCTGTTCAGGTTTGTCAGCATATTATAAAGCTTTCAGAAAAAGAAGGTCTTGCAATACGGGACACGTATGAATTTCTGTTGGCCTCAATTGGTGTTTGTATATTCTGGAACCCCATGCTGGAGAACCGAATATCAAGGCAGTTGGTTGAAGACTCCATTAGTTATTTTTATATAATTGCCAGAATTGTAGCCTATTCGGTGATTGACCGAAAGAACAATAAATTTTGGCAACGACTTATTAATACGAAAATATCGAATATTAATGCATCATTCACCGAGAATGCATTCAAAATACTCTTTAATCGTGCTCCCTCAGAAGCAGAGTTATTCGAGTTCAAGGCTCTTATCGGATTGACCATTACCAATGGCCCTGGAACTATATCTGCGAAAGGCGCAAAGGAATCGGTCAGTGCCCGGAATAATATATCAATGGCATATGTAGGGTTTTTGACAAACACCGGTCTGGCACACGGCGGAAATGGATTTGAAGCTGTTCACTACCTGCTCGAACAGTTTAAGAATACACCGCTGGTGGCACCTGGGGATAAGGATCATAAGATCAATTTAAAAGAAATGAGCCTTGAGGCTGCCCGGTTGTATGGAAAGTACAAACAGTTGGAGAAGGAAACCGGTGAATTAAATTACAAACGTATCCCCTGTATCAATCATCCCGTATTCAAAGGAAATGATGTTAATATCGATCCGCGGGAACAATTTATCAGAACACAGTTTGAGCAGAAGGGTATCTATAACATTTTCCTCGATTTCTACCACAATCTGGTGCAGGAACTGTTTGACGAGGGAATTACGAAAAACGTTTTCTGTGTAAATGTGGATGCAGTGCTTGCCGTTATCATCTTAAAATTTGTCTGGAAGGATTTGAAAGAGGGGAAAGTAACCATCAAACAGGTACAGGATATCGTGTTCACTCTATTCCTCTTTGGCAGGTCGTTGGGTGTGACAGCAGAAATTGCAGATCACCGTGACAGAGGAACTGATATGGATTGCAGAACACCTGAAAGCAAACTTTCATACGTCTTATAAATGTAGTCGTCTGGGCGGATAGTTGAATAATTATCCGCTCATGGCGAATATACCTTCCTTATCTTACCACTAAATCTACCATCCGCTTAACTGAAGGAATGTGCTCATGGGCATTTTCTTTGGGCAATTATTTCCCATTAATGTGAGATATTTTCTCATGTGTACTCACAATTTGTAGAAAATCAGCAAAAACAGAGTTTTTTTCTGGTACTGAAATTGCGTTATTAATTAATTACCAATTTCACTTTGATTGGGTGAAACAGATGTCATCACTAATTCTGATAGCATTTAACATGTCCTTTCAATGGAGTTGGAAAACGTTTACCCCATGCCACAGGTAATGCACGATATGAGAGAATTTATGTGTTTATTATTTACCATTCAACGGTGAGGTCCTTATGAAGGCAATTATACGATTTTATTTGGCCATTTCAGTTATTGCGTTGCTTAGTGCAGCCACCTATGGGGAAACAACAATCTATACGACAAATTTTGGAACTGGCGGTACTTCATTACCAACTGGTTGGTCTGCTTCAAGCGGGACAGGTACATGGGCTATTAGCACTGCTTCAGCCTCATCAGGATATACAGGTGCCAGTGCCAGCAATAACGTCGTGGTAACTATGGGCTCAGCATTGGCAACACACAGTTTAACATTTAATAATAGCTTGTCAACTGTTGGATATCAGGGCATAACAGTGATGTGGGGAGCTCGAAAAACCTCCACCTGTTCAACTGCTGTTTCTTTGTCTTGGAGCAGTGATGGTTCCACCTGGAATAGTGTTTCGTATACTGAAGTTGGAACGACAGGCAGTTGGGCGCTTTCCAATGGCGGGACAAGAATAACATTGCCTGCCGGCGCTGAAGGGCTGAGCAATCTGCAACTTCGCTGGACTGTCACCCAGGTTGCCGGTTCGGGAACATATCGAATTGATGATTTTAACGTTCAGGGTACTGCAAGTGGGCCAACAATAACATTGAATACAAGTAGTTTTGTAGGTGCTTTTCAAGTAACAAAAGTTGGAAATTCGTCTTCAACGTCAAGTTTCACCGTATCCGGCACTAGCCTTGCGGGTGATATTACCGTTACTCCTCCCACCGGCTTTCAAATAAGAACAGGCGCGAATGCCTTTTCAACCACCCCTGTTACGTTGACACAAACAGGCGGTGTAGTTACCGCAACAACCATTGATGTGCAGTTTACGCCTTTGGCCTATATTAAATACTCGGGGAGCATTGCTTGTGCAAGCAGCGGTGCGGGAACACAATACGCGAGCGTGAGCGGAACGGGAGGAATTAAATCAGTTGCTGCCGGAAACTGGAGTTCCGGGACAACATGGGACGGTGGTACGGTTCCCAATTCCACACAGAATGTCTACATTGCGAGCGCGTATCCGGTAACGATAGATGACGGGACGGCAGCATGTTTATCAATCGATTTTGATCCCGCCGGGACATCAGGATTATTAGTGATGGGGAGCTCAAGCAGCGTCCTCAGTGTGTATGGTGATTTTACTCTGGGAAATACTTCCCAGATGGTTTTTGCATCTTCCTGGCCATCCGGGGCAAAACTTAAATTTACGGGGTCTGCTGCAACTCAAGTACTTAGCGGATGGAATACCAGCACCACAAACTCCGGTGGATTGATGGAAGTGCAGATAGATAAAAGCAGTGGAAAGGTAACCACCTCCACGCTTAATATGAAACTGACAATAGGTACAAGTTTGGAGATTATTAACGGCACCTTCGAAATAGCTGCAACCGATGATATCTTTGGGCGTGATCTGACTGGAACGGCAACCACTCCAACCATTTTGATTCAGAGCGGAGGAACCTTTACCATTGTCGCGGGTGCAACACAAATGAACTCCGGTTACACCAATGGTTCAAGTGCATACAATCCCATTGGGAAAATGACCGTTTTCGGAACTGCGGAATTGGTGACTACCAGTACATCAAAATTGAATATTGGCGGAATTGACGTTGAAAGTGGTGGTGTACTGCGACTGTTAACTGGCGGCAGCAGCAGTACAATAGCCTCGGGTCTTATTACTGTTAAAAGTGGAGGCACTTTAAGATATTCCACTACGCTTTCCACAATGTGGGACAACACCAATTCAAGCCTCGTCTTGAATTCAGGCGGCAGTATCAACAGTACCGTTTCCAGTGCTATAACTCTTCCTACTGCCTTCACTGACAATGGCGGAACTTTCCGGTATTCATATTCGACCGATCAGACCGGTGTTTTGCCAAGAACGTATACCAATCTGGAATTATCCGGAGGAGGCATTAAAACGTTGGGTGGAAGTGTCACAGTAAATGGCACCCTATCGCTTTTAGGTTCTGCAACTCTGGCACTTGGTTCGGGTTCACTTGCTTTTGGTGCAAGTGGAACTTTGCAATATGGCGCTTCAGGACAAGCTACAGCACAAACAACCACCGATGCTGAATGGCCGGCAATCAGTGGCCCACTGAATGTTCAGATTTATAATGGAAATGGCGTCACTCTGCATGCTAACAGGACGGTGAACGGAACGTTAACTCTGACATTAGGTACTTTTGACAATGACGGAACAGCAGGAGATGTGGCTTTAACACTTGGAAACGGTGCAACCATTTCGCGTGCTCGAGGTTCACTCACTGCAAGTCCGATTTTTGGAACAAGTGTGAACGTCAGTTATACCAGTTCGATAGAAAATGTTACTTCAGGTTTCGAATTACCTACCTCAACGTCTTTGTTGAATAATCTGAATATTACCAGTACACAGGGTATGACGCTGAGCACAAACGCCACGGTGAATGGTGTGCTAACACTGTCAAATACGAATATTACAACCGGATCGAATATTCTCACCATTGGAAGCACTGGTTCAGTAACACGGGGAAGTGGGTATATTGCCGGCCAACTTTCCAAATCTATTGGCACAGGTGCAAACACAAAACTGTTTGAAATAGGATCGGAAAACGGCTATTCACCTGTAACTGTTGCCTTTGGCAATGTGACTACTGCAGCTAACTTATCAGCCAGTGTAACACAAACCACGCATCCAAGTGCCACGGTGCCGGCCAATACGCTCAATCGCTATTGGACAATAGCCGCTGACGGAGAACTTGCATTTGATAATTATTCTGCAACTTTTACCTATTTGCCGGTTGATTTTAATACTGGTGTAGTTGAAGCAAGTGATGAATCCTCTCTCATGGTTGGCAAATACGCAGCCAGCTGGTCATTCCCCACATTGGGCACGCTAATGCCAGGAGGAACTGCTGATGGCGGTAGCATACAGGCAATTGGTTTAACGTCATTTTCAGATTTTGCAATTGCGAAAGAAGGTTCAGCACTTCCGGTAGAGATGACTACATTTAGTGCAACCCAGCAAGGTTCAAACAGCGTTATTCTGAGATGGAAGACAGCGACAGAAATAAACAATATGGGTTTTGAAATTATTCGCCGGATAGAAGGATCACAGGCTGAAACAAAAGTCGGGTTTGTAGAGGGGAAAGGCAATAGTAATTCACCCAATGAGTATCTATTCACGGATAAGAAGTTGGCCGGAAACGGCAAATACGTTTACCGGCTGAAACAGCTTGACAGTGACGGATCATACAGCTATTCGCGTGAGACAGCTTTGGATGTGAATGTCATTCCAAAAACCTTTGCGCTTGTTCAAAACTACCCAAATCCTTTCAATCCAACAACAAAAGTTGGGTATCAGCTTCCTTCATCTGCGAGGGTAAGCATTGAACTTTATTCAATACTTGGCTCAAGAGTAACAACTCTGGTTGATCAATTCCTGACAGCAGGAGAGTATTCATTTGAATTGAATACAACTTCCATGCAGCTAGCTTCGGGTGTGTATCTCATCAAGATGCAGGCTTTTGATGAAGGAGCAAAAAACACATTTTCAAAGACAATTAAGATCGTACTCAATAAGTAATACATAACTTTTTGTGAGAATTGCCAAACGGGGCTTTATCCTGAATAGCATTCACCGGTTGAATGATTTATAGAATAAAGCCTCATTTGAATATCTGAACTTCCTTTAATTTTCAAGTTCGGAAAGCCCGGGTGGTTTATGTTTAGCTCTAAAACAGGGAGAACATAACTGCAAGAAAAGCCTAATCTTTTTTGATGATGCGTATAGCAACGAGAGTGTGCAGTTCCCGGTTATAGAGATTGCAAAGTCTCTTCTGGTAAAAATGCGCTTAAGGTTGGATATCCAGTATGATTTGCTTCGATTACTACTAACTATTTGAGAAAATGGACATATTCAAGTATTCCAGATCACTTTTCATAAGTCTGATGCTGACTGGTTTTATACCCTGTGCGTATGCGCAGGTGCAAATTACCGGAAATTTGACAGCCTATGTAGATAATTTTATCTCGTCTCTTCCGACAACGAACGGAGGAAATGAATATCAGACACCATCTCCGGCGGATCTTACAACTTGGGGCAATTTGATCACAAATATGCTCCAGGGCAACTATGCAACTGCACACTCTACCGCTTCAGGCATCGGGTATAGGGTAGTTGAATACACTGATAATGCAGTAACTCCCAATAGGAGATACTACATTCTTGAGAAGAAAAGCACGTCAACCAATTATTGGGGGATGTTCATTTATAATCCATCAGCAGCCAGGAGAAAACTTTTTATTCAATCTCCTCACCCCAAGTATGATTCTTACACCGGTAAACAGGGCTTTGCTATTTTTTCAAATTTAAATTGCCGGGCGTTCTTTGTAACCGGAACGCACCGCTGTAATAGTTCAGTTCCTTCCACTTGTGATGGAACTTCACAGGTTTGTACAGGGCAAAGCGACCCCTATAAGAGTTCTGACCAGGCACATGTTGTTAATGGAACTTTGCAAAGAACCACGGAGATTTTCAATGCCAATGTTACCAACGTCATTATCATTCAACCACACGGATTTGGAAAAGACGCCGGTGATCCGGATGTGATAATGAGCAACGGAACAAGAAATACGCCGGCCCCCGATTATGTTACCATGCTGAGAGATAATCTGTCCACTGTTGATGCAACATTAACATTTAAGCTGGCACACGTTGATTTGACCTGGACCTCACTCATAGCGACTGATAATACGCAGGGCAGACTGATAAATGGAAGTCAGGACCCTTGCGGAACCGCTGCATCCACTTCATCTGCCCGGTTCTTGCACGTTGAACAAGCCTATACATTAAGGGATAATGATGCTGACCGAAAAAAGCTTTCTGATGCACTCGCGATGACTTTCCCGGAGAATTCGACGGTCGGTTCAGGCGACTGGAATTCAACGGATGTTTGGATGAATGAACAGGTGCCTGACAGTACACAAGATGTAGTGATTAATAATGGCCATGTGTTGGCCATAACTGGTAATGCTCAATGTAAATCCATTTCATTTGGAGGCACCTCTTCTAAGCTTTCGCTTTTAAGTGGTGGTATATTAAGTGTTTTTGGTGATTTCACGCTTGCTTCTACCAGTCACCAGGTGTTTTCGGCTTGGACCGCAGGTGCAAAAATCAGGTTTGCCGGTCCGGAAGCAACACAAACATTGAGCGGTTGGAGCACCGCCGGTTTTTCAACCGGATTTGATGAAATACTTGTCGATAAGTCAGCGGGAAAAGTTGTTACCAGTGGGACAGGCATGCGCCTTCAGGTCGGTACCAGTCTCGAAATTGTCAATGGAACATTTGAACTGGGCAGTGGTGATGGAATAGAAAGCCGCAACTTTTCGGGCACTGCTGCTTCTGCCACAATTACTGTGCAGGCGGGTGCCTTGTTTAATATGCTGGGTGGTGCCTCGTTTATTCGGAGAGCCGGTAACACCGGCAGTGAAACAAGTAAAATAGGGTCGTTAACCGTATTTGGAACTGCTTATCTGGCTTCATCAAGCACCATACGAATTAACTTTAACGGTATAAATATTGAAAACGGTGGGCTTGTACAATTCCCTACACAGCGAAGTACTGCTGCAAGTACATTCAATCCGGGTGTTATTACGATCAAGAGTGGCGGGGTGTTCAAAAACAGTCTGTCAACCACTTCCTTTTGGTATCCGAATACAACCACACCACCCTCTGTAGTAATTAACAGCGGTGGTGAGTATGAAGCAGCTGCATCATCAACAACACTTCCATCAGGTGGTATTACCCAGAACAGCGGAAGCTCATTCAGATATTCAAGTGATCTTCCCACGACTTTGCCTGCCAGCATAACGAACTATAAAACACTTATACTGTCGGGTGCCGGTTCGAAAACGTTAAGTGCCAACATAACAATTAGCGAAGCTCTGCAATTATCTGGTGCATTTACCACTTTGACACTTGGTGCTTTCACATTGACGTATAATGCGAATGCGGTTTTATGTTATGGCGCGTCCGGTCAACTTACTGCGCAAACAACCACAAACGCGGAATGGCCGGCATCTAACGGACCGCAAAATGTGCAAATTTTTAATGGTGGGGGAGTGACACTGCATGCTAACAGAACAATTAATGGATCGTTGTCCCTAACGAACGGCTGTCTTATCTTGGGTTCCAATAACCTCAATCTTGGTGCGTCGGCTATAATTTCAGGTACACCCGGTGTTTCTAACATGATAGTCACTAATGGTTCAGGAAGCCTCACCAAGTCAATTGCAAATGGAACAACTTTGCCCTATTCTTTTACCTTCCCAATCGGGGAGAACACCGGAATTCCGGAATATTCTCCTGTATCCATAAATTTGATATCGGGAAGCCTTGTTGGTGCTTCCGTCAGCGCTAAAGTTGTGAACGAGAAGTATGCCGCGAATTTTAGTGGGGTTGACTTTATTAATCGTTACTGGACGTTAACATCGACCGGAATATCCGGTTTCAGTGCCGACATAACAGGAAACTTTACTCCCGCAGATATCAACGGAACAGAGTCAAATCTATATGGCGGCGTTTTCCGGGCAGGTGCAGGGTGGTCGCGATTGGCAGCAATCAATGCAGACACTCACACGTTAAGTGGTACGGCACTAAGCGCATTAGGGGATTTCACTGCGGGCGAGTTTGCTGCAATGGGCCCGAACACACCATTAAGCATTACTTTTATTCCCGAAGGATATTATTCTTCGGGTAGTTTAAGCCTTACTGATAAGTTTAGCGTTGGCATTGCAAGCTCATCAGGTCCTGATTTTATAGACGTAGTTACCGGAACGATAACTATTGATTCCGTCAGTTATAGCGGGACGGTATTATTCCCGCTTACGCTCAGTGGTTCCTACTACCTCTATGTGAAGGGAAGGTCCTTAATGGAAACCTGGAGTGCCAGCCCAATTACCATCACTCCCGGGGTCATGGTAAGTTATGATTTCACAACAAATCAAACAAAAGCCTACGGTAATAATCTTGGTTTAAAGGGGGCCAATAAGTGGTGCGTTTACTGTGGTGATGTTGATCAATCAGGATACATCGACAATAATGATCTGCTGTTGATCGATAACGATGCATTTGTCTTTTCAACCGGGTATCGTGTTACTGACCTGGACGGGACACAATTTGTCGATAACAACGATTTGCTTATCTGTGATAATAACGCGTATAATTTTATTGGAGCTAAATCGCCAAGAGTGACAAAAAGCAGTCTTCGGAAATTGCCGTTGCCATTTACTAAATCTGCTGAGAAGTGAATCAGGAAACAATTGGCATTGTATCAAAAATCACAAAAAGGATTCAATACGGCATACACAAGTTCCATTACGAATATGAAATTATTTTATAAATTAACGAAGAGGTAGTTATGAAAACAATGGTTCGAGCATATTTGGCTATTTCGATTCTCACGCTGTTCAGTTTTACGGTTTATGGAGAAACGACTATCTATACAACAAATTTTGGGACAACATCGGGAACATTTCCTTCAGGTTGGTCAACCGCTACAACGGGGACAGGTACCTGGATAATTACTTCTACCTCCGCATCAAGCACTTACCCAGGATATTCAGCTTCAATGAATGCAACAGCTACAAATCAGACATCGCCAGCTCCAACAGGAACAGCCACCTTGTTGTGTAACCCGGGGATATCTACCGTTGGGTATACCAATATTACTGTCATATGGGGTGCCCGGCGGACCAGTACGTTTACAAACGCTGTTAGTTTTGAATGGAGCACCGATGGAAGTTCTTGGACTCCGGTTACCTTTACCGAAGTGACTAATAATGGAACATGGGCGTTGGTTAATGGCGGTACAAGAATTGTATTACCTGCAGGAGCTGAAGGTGCTGCCAATTTACAGTTTCGCCGCGTCTATTCCCAAATAACCGGATCGGGCACGTATCGGATGGATGATTTCAATGTTCAAGGTACTGCAAGCGGTCCGATTATTACGGTAACAACTACCGGATTTTCCGGAACGTTCCCCTTTACAAAAGTTGGAAACTCCTCAGTAACATCAAGTTTCTCTGTTTCAGCAATTAGCCTTACCGGTGATCTGACTATCACTCCTCCTACCGGTTTTGAAATCAGAACTGGTAGCAACGCTTTTTCTGCCGGTCCGGTAACTTTGACACAGTCAGGCGGAGTGGTTGCCACCACAACAATCGATGCAAGATTTACCCCCCTTGCATATGTAAAATATTCAGGAAGCATTGCCTGTTCCAGCACCGGTGCTGGAACGCAATATGTGAGCGTAAGTGGTACCGGTGGAATCAGGTCGGTGGCAGCAGGTAACTGGAGTGCCGGTTCAACCTGGGATGGCGGTGTGGTTCCCACATCGGAAGAAAACGTATATATAAGCAGTAGCTTTCCGGTAACCATCGATGATGGAACGGCTGAATGTAATTCGATTGATTTTGATCCTGACGGAACTGCAGGTCTATTGGTGATGGGAAGTGCAACCAGTGTTCTGAGCGTATATGGTGATTTTACCTTGGGAAACACAACCCAAATGGTTTTTTCATCTTCCTGGCCAGCAGGTGCAAAGATCAAATTTACCGGCCCTGCTGCTGTTCAAACACTGCGAGGATGGAATACAAGCTCCACAAATTCAGGTGGCTTTATGGAAGTCCAGGTGGATAAAAGCGATGGTAAGGTTACGACTTCAACACTTAATATGAAATTGACTATAGGGACAAGTTTGGAAATTGTCAATGGTACCTTCGAAATGGGAGCCAGCGACGATCTGTATGGGCGTGACCTTGCAGGAACAGCAACCACGCCAACAATAGTAATTCAGAGTGGTGGAACCTTTACCATTGCGACAGGAGCAACTCAAATAAACTCGGGCAATACCAATCCCTCATCCGCATATAATCCAATTGGCAGAATGACCGTGTATGGAACTGCTGAGCTTGTTACTACAAGTACTTCAAAATTAAATATTGGAGGGATAACTGTCGAGAATGGCGGTACATTAAGATTGTTAACCGGTTGGGGTGGCGCCTATTTGGCTGCCGGTGTCGATACCATTAAGAATGGTGGAACACTACGGTACTCTTCTACTTCAAGCGCAATCTGGGAAACAGCCAATTCAACTGTTGTAGTTAATGCAGGTGGCATTGTTAACGTGACTGCAACGTCGGCTATTACGTTACCCGTGAATTTCACGGACAATGGTGCTACTTTTAAGTATTCATATACGGATCAGACAGGTATCCTTGCCAGAACGTATACCAATTTGGAATTATCGGGCAGTGGTTCAAAAACGCTCGCTGGCGCAATTACAGTGAATGGTACACTGGCAATTTTTGGCTCTGCAAGTTTAGCTCTGGGCTCCGGATCGCTCACTTATGGTGCTTCCTCAACACTTCAATATGGAACCTCAGGTCAGGTAACACCGCAGGTAACGTCTGATATTGAATGGCCGGAGACCGGAGGTCCCTTGAATGTCAGAATATACAATTCAGGAGGTGTTACTTTACACGCAACAAGAACTGTTAATGGCACTTTGACCATGAGTAATGGTCTGTTTATGCTTGGGGATAATAATCTGGTCTTGGGTACAGCAGCAACAATTTCAGGCACAACCAGTGCTACAAAGATGATTGTAACAAATGGTAGCGGCAGTCTTGTTAAGCTTTTGGACGATGCAACAAGTTTGCCTTATACCTTCACCTTCCCGATAGGTGATAATACAGTAACAAACGATTATTCACCGGTTTCAGTTTCGATAACGGCAGGTAGTCTTGCATCCGCAGCGATTAATGCAAAAGTGATAAACGCTAAACACACTGCTAATGGCAGTGGAACGGATTACCTTAACCGTTATTGGACACTCTCGTCAACCGGTATCACTGGCTTAGCTGGCAACGTAACCGCAACATATGTTTTAGCAGATGTTAATGGAACCGAGGCTAATTTATATGGTGGGTTGTACAATGGCAGCGTCTGGTCAAGTTTGGGCGGCGTGAACGCCGGTACGCATCAAATAGTGGCAACAGGTCTAACCGGTTTTGGAGACATCAGTGCCGGAGAAATCTCATTTATGAATCCGGTTATTACAGCTTTAATTACCCTAATCCCCGAGGGATATTTTAGCGGTTCCGGTAACCTTTCGCGAACGGATACACTTAAAGCGTATCTGGCAAATACTACCACCTTTGCTGATGCTGATTCTGCAGCAATTATAATCGATCCTGCAAACTATACCGGAACGGCGACATTTTCACACGCTCCGGGTGGTACTTATTATCTTTACATTAAAGGAAGTGCCGTTGTACAAACCTGGAGTGGGGCCGGAATTGTGTTTAACTCAGGCTCACCAACGAATTATGATTTTACCACTGCTGCAACACAGGCGTATAGTTCAAACATGATTCAAAAGGGATCAAAATGGTGTCTGTACAGTGGTGATGTTGATCAATCGCTGTTCATAGATAATAATGACCTTCTTCTCATTGATAACGACGCTTTCAAATTTGTATCCGGATACGTAAAAACAGACTTGGACGGCACTCTTTATGTTGATAACAACGATTTATTGATCTGCGATAACAATGCCTATAAATTTATTGGTGCAAAAACACCACGAATTGTCGCAAGGCCGGTAAAAGTAATTACCGCGCCGGTCTTGCAAGTTCAGGAATAAAAAACGTAAAGTAAAACGAGCCGTGTCTTGGCTCTTATGGAATGGCTGATCACCTTGCGGAGATCAGCCATTTTTTTTGATTATTGCATTGCGTGGGTTATGAACAGGCTGCAGATGACGGGGAAGTTATTTGCCCTTTTCAAGGCTATACTGTTTCATTTTGGCATAGAGCTGGCGCCTGTTGATCCGGAGCTTTTCAGCAGTTTGTGTACGGCTCCAGTTATTCTCTTCCAACGTCTTGAGCATGATAGTCCGTTCAATATTGTCAAGAATATCGTTAAGTGATTCACCTTTTTTCAGTTTTTCATCCACAGACACGATGTCATCGCTGGTGTGAAGTTTGCTGGGGAAAAGATCAGGGGTGATTATATTTTCTCTGGCCATCACAACTGCGCTGTGGATAATGTTTTCAAGTTCCCTGACATTTCCCGGCCAATGATAATTGGTAAGTGCGAACATACTGTCCGGCGAGGCTACAATTTGTCCTGAAGGATTGTATTTTTTGAGAAAATGATCAACCAAAAGAGGGATATCCTCAGGATGTTCCCTAAGCGGGGGAATGGTGATCCTTACTACGTTGAGCCTGTAATACAAATCCTCTCTGAACCGTCCCTCACTTACCTCCGTTTCAATATTTCTGTTGGAGGCAGCAATCACCCGCACATTTACTTTGATTGTCTGTTTACCTCCTACGCGTTCGAATGAATGATTTTGGAGAACGCGAAGGAGCCTTACCTGAAGTGGTTGCGACATGTTGTTGATCTCATCAAGGAAGATAGTGCCTCTGTCGGCCAGTTCAAATCGTCCCTGACGTGAGTTGGCGGCACCGGTAAAGGCTCCCTTTTCGTGACCAAACATTTCACTTTCAAGAAGGGTTTCTGCCAACCCGCCGCAATTCACCTTGATGAATGGTTGTTTACTGCGCAGTGAATGCCGCTGGATTGCATCTGCTACCAGCTCTTTTCCTGTTCCGCTTTCGCCTTCAATTAGCACGGTTGCATCTGTTGCAGCCACTTTGCCAACAAGTTTAAAGATTTGCTGCATTTTCAGGCTTCGTCCAATTATCATTGGTTCGGTGATGGCAGCATCCTGATTACTGAATTTGGACTTAAGTTGTTTAACCTCATCGCACAGATCGCCATAATTGAGCGCCCGGTAAACGGCCATTTTGAATTCTTCAAGATCGAACGGCTTTTCCATATAGTCGAATGCACCGCACTTCATTGCTTCAATTGCGCGTTCGCTTGTTCCATATGCAGTGAATATAATGACCGGAATATCCGGATTGAGCGTTTTGATTTCCTGTAACGTGGCAAGACCGTCCAGTTTTGGAAGATTAATGTCCAGAAGTATCAACGAGGGATTGTTAAACTTGACCAATTCAATGGCCTGCAGTCCATCGCCGGCTTCAAATGTTATGTAACCGTCAGCCGAGAGGAGATCGACGATATTGCGCCGCATGGCAACCTCATCATCAACAATCAGGATTACTTTACTTTTACTCATATTAGTTGCTCTTTAAAGGTAATACTATTTTCACTATTGCTCCGTGGGGTGAATTGTTGAGGAACTCCATTTTACCATTATGCGAAATAATGATCTCTTTGCAAATAGATAGCCCCAACCCAACGCCTTGCGATTTTGTGGTAAAAAAAGGTTCCAATATTTTAAGATGCATATTGTCAGGAATTCCGCTCCCTTCATCTTTTATTAAAATGATGACTGTTTTATTCTCATTATCCCTGATGGTTTCGCATGTCACTGATCCTCCCATGGGCATCGATTCAATCGCATTATTCAACACATTTATAAACACTTGTTCGATTGCACCTGCATCACCCCGGATTAAAGGAACGTCATGTGCAAAGTTTGTTTTCAGTTCAAAATCATGATTGACCAGCACCATCGAGGCCGCGCGCTGGAATACATCATGCAGGTTGAGCGGTTGAAAATCAGGTGAAACCGACTTTGAAAAAGCCAATAATCTTTTAACCAACCTTGTAAGCCTGTCAATTTCATCCACCACCATTTGAAAGGATTCAGTATCCAGCAATTTGTTCTTTTGCAACTGATCCTTGCGGATTTCCTGTTGCCAAATCTGGATCCTGGTTTTAATTATTGCCAGCGGTGTTTTTACCTCATGGACAACACCGGAGATCAGGCTGCCCAGAGTGGCCATTTTATCTTTTTGAATCAATTCACGTTCGAGTTTTTGCCTCTGCTCATGCTCGCTGGAAAGGGTTGAAACCATTTTATTCACGTAGCCGCCAATGGAACCAAAAACTCCTGGCAATTCCTTGATACGATATTCAGGATTCTCTTCAATCCGGGCAATATCCATTTTCAATAAATTTAGGTTCCTCCTGAAACGGAAGAAGGCAAAAGCCACGAGGAGAAAGCCTACCATTGCAATTATTGCGGTTGAACTGAAGAAACTGCGAATTTTTGCTACAGGCATTTCCCGCTCAAGGTGTACACGCGCCCAGATACCTCCGATTACTTCTCCATTGCGGAAAATGGGCTTGGTGGTCAGAGGGAAAATGGCCGGATCGAATTGGTGGACGTGAGTTACCTGCTGTTTGGTCTCAATACATACCTTTAATTGTTCCAGTATAATATCGTATGAACGGGGCGGTGGGCCGTAAACCGGTATAGGTGGGGGAGAAGTTGGATAGTCATATCCGAGGAATTTCCCAATTTCCGGGAAGTAGAACCCGCCTTCCATTCCTGGTAAGTCAGTAAGTACTCTCGATGTAATACGCTTTAGGTCCGAATCCACTTTGTCCGAAATAGACTCAGTGAGAGTATTCCTGTTGAAAACGCCTGCTTTATGCAAACTGTCGATATATTTTTCGGAGGAATTTTGGATGCTTTCCACCACCTGAACGCATGCCGTCATTTTTTCGGAAATTATTTCATTTGTCCAGGAATTGACAAAGTGTACTGTTACTCCAACAAAAACCGCGATGAAAACCAGAAGCAAAAATGCTGCCAGCAGCCATCTTTTTTTATTTCGCAAAATTCGATTCATCCGTAATTTATATTTTATTAATAGTGCAAGTCGAGTGCCAGAAAAAAGCGTTAATTTGAACATAAAATATCCAAAATGGGCAAATATCTCCCATTTTTGTGAGCTATTTTCTCAATAATAATGAGAATGGGTAAAATATCGTCAAAATTGAAGATTTTTTTTGGTACTGAAATTGCTCTACCAGTCAATCACAAACAACATCGTATTACATTGATCATTTCGAAAATAACGCAACAGAAGTTCAGAAAACCGAAAAATGCTCAGGAATTCAAAATGCGATTCCTGAGAATTCCGCTTTTTCTGGCGTTTATCGTTTTGGCCTGTCAGGGGTTATGGGCTCAGACAACTGTTACAGGGAATATTGAGACCACAATTGTTGATATTGTTGACCACATCCCCGGCATTGGGACAAACAAGTTTGTTATACCAACCACCGCCCAGATGAGCGTTTTTCAATCTGTGTTTTCACAAATGAATGCGGGCAATTTCTCCGATATACAGACCTTACTCGCACCCTTCGACTATACCATCAGCAGGTTCTTAAATACACCTACGAGTGACACACTCTATTTGGTAAAAGAGAATTATCCCATTAAACTCGGTTGGGGAACGTTCATTTATAACCCGAAAACATCTAATGATCTTGCAATTGAAGCACCGCACCCTCTATGGGATCGCTATACCTGGAGCATGGCGATAAAAGTATTTTTGGGCACTAAAGCAAAGTGGTTCATGATGGCGGGGACTCACCGCTATGCGAATTCAGACAGTTCATCAGATATGGCCCACGTAACCGCTTCCATGTTCTATACGGCACATAAGACAGATGCCAATGCAATAGCAGTGCAGATCCATGGCTTTGACGGCTCAAGCCCGCAATACGCCGGTTATCCAAATGCAGTGATAAGCAACGGTACTCTATACCCTTCAGCCCTGTATTATACACTCCGGGATAATTATGTCCAGCAAGGTTTTACGACCGGAGTTTTCAGCTACTCAACGTATAATTCACTGAATCAACTGGGTGCTACAACGAATAAAGAAGGATTATGGTCCAACAGCAACAACAAAAAATTTGTTCACATCGAACACGATCAACCTCTGCGCTTTGACACGACCAAATTAAGAAAAACCGCAAATGCGATAATTAAAACGTTCTCACAACCGACGGAAATTGCAAAAGAACCAAGCCAATCAAAGTCATATAATCTGATTGAAGCTTTTCCAAACCCTTTTAACCCGGGTACAACCATTTCTGTTTCAATAATGACCGGAGATTTAGTAACCCTTTCCATCAGAGATATACTGGGAAGAACCATACAAACAATACATGAGGGGTATCTTGCAGCAGGTAAGCATACATTTCGTTTTGATGCATCTTCATTGCCTTCAGGCATTTATTTTGGAACGCTGACAGGGAGCAATTCCCTGCAAAGAATAAAACTTATTTTATTGAAATAACAAAACAGAACACTATGAAACAACCACGAGTGAGAATCAATGCTTTCATCGCAGTTTTTGCGCTGATAGTCTCCGTCACAGTTCTTGGATGTGATCCCTTCATGAATGATGGTATAACCAGTCCATCGGAAATTACCAAAAAAGGGAATTTCTATTTGACCGAACGCGCCTCAAATTCGGTTATTATGCTTGATTATGACATGAAGGAAATAAAACGTTGGTCACTAAATTCTATTGCTGCCGATACCAGTGTTCAGGGAATTACTTTTGATGGGCAGTACCTCTGGCTTTCCTTTGCCGGCAGTATCGATAAAATAATGCAGGTAAATGCAGAAGCTGATACCTTAGCGGTCATTCGCTCCATTGATGCCCCACCAACCAAACAAGGGACTATCCGGGGCATAACCTATGACGGGCAGGCTCTTTGGGCAGTGAACACAGGGTCAGTTAGCCATTCAACAGGTCCCGCTTTATATAAGTTGGATTTGTTAACCGGTTCGGTTCTGCAAACCATTACATTGAATACACCGGAACCCCGCGGATTAAGTTTTTATAATCCAATCCCTGATGTTTATGGGAGAAGCGGAGTAAAAGGGATTTACTATACGGATATCACCAAAGACAAAATCTTTTACTATAGTCTTGAGAAGTTCATTCTGGACAGTGCTTTCTCATCGCCGAAACCACCAATGGGTGTCTACAATATTTATCCCACCGGGCTGACAACCGATGGAAAAAAATTCTATCTGGTGAATAGCAGCGATGGGGCAGACCATCTTTATCAGTTAGACTATAATGGTAAGGAGCTATCACGCTATGATTTCCCCTATCAATATCCGCAGTCAATTGTTTGGTCAACGTATGATGTTCGGGCCGGCGGACCTCCGGCAATTTCTGGCATTTCACCGGCAAAAGGCGTAAAAGGAACCAACTTCGCTGTCAATATTGCAGGTTCGGGGTTCAAAGCAGGCTTAACCGTGTCGTTTGGATCGAATATCACTGTTGATTCTTTAACCGTGATCTCACCGAATTTGCTGCACATGTATCTCAAAATTGATTCGTTGGCTGTTATTGGTTACCGTGATGTGACCATAACGAATGTGAATGGAACAACCGGCACGGCAACAGGCGCATTTGAAGTGACGGCGACGCCAAAAATTGAATACCTGTTCTGGGTTGATCAGAATTATTCCAGAATATACCAGGTGAGGATTAGTGACAGCACAACAATTGGCACATGGAGCACAAAATCGATTTCTGCAGGAAGTCCACAGGGAATAGCCTATGACGGGACCGATTTGTGGTTAACCTGTTCCGGTACGGACAAGAGTATCTATAAAATTGCTTTAACTGAAGGTGATACAAATGCTGCCCATGGCACAGGTTCCACTGTGTTCCCCATGCCCAAATACAGCAGTACATTAAGAGGTCTCACCTATAGCAACGGTTTCTTCTGGCAGGCGGTCAGTGGCGGCAAAATATACCGCGTTGATCCCGCAACGGGAGCAGTTCTTGATTCGATAATAACAACCAGCGCTGAACCGCGGGGATTGGCGTTCATTGGAAATACGCTCTATTGTGTTGATAATACCAATAAAACGCTTACCGACTATACACTGTCCACTTCAACCTGGAAAACGACTTTCACAATCCCATCTCCGGGAGGAAGCCAGTTCCCAACCGGCGTAAGTTATGACGGATCAAATTTCTGGATAGCAAACAGTACGACGCTTAATGATTTTGTACTTAAAATGAATACCACAGGACAGGTTTTAAGCTACATTGACATTCGTAGGGGGCTGTCATACGATCCTTCTGTTTCCGGCATTATCTATTTAGCAAAGTAAAGGAGAAACAAATGAAAACATTACTTCTGTCAACCCGTTCGTTCCTTCTCCTGCTTGTGTCAGTACTTTGGCTAACGGAAACACCCGCCCAAATAAAGTTTGACGGTGATTTCAGGTTGCGCTGGTACAGCGATCAGTTTACCAATACCATGGATGGGCGCGACAAAGAAAACTATATGCGTTTGTTTGGAAGGCTGCATATTTCCGCAAAAGCATCCGATATGGTTGATTTTAATACAGAACTCTCAACCGTAACAGATAATCCAAATGCTCCAACCCGTAATATTTCAGGCACCGGCAGCATGCATTATGCAATAAGCCAGATATTTGCTGAGTTGAATACTTCCGACTTTTTACTATTTGATGCTACACGCTTACGCATTGGCCGCCAACAATTTGGAATAGGTAACGGTCTTGTATTTGGTGAGTCAGCTTATTACCTGGATAAATTTGATGGTGGCCGTTTGGATTTGGCATATGATATCTACAGCCTTACAGCATTCGGAGCGATAACCGGGCAAAATGTTAGCGCTAGTGGTTTATATCCTGATCCAGGCAGCGACCAGATTTATGTCTTGAAAGCCGGAGTTGATTTCCTTAACCAGGATATTAGTGCATATTATCTTTTAAATAAGCCCCGCGGAGATTTCAACGACAGCTATATTTTGGGTGGCGGTGTAGCGTCTACTTCATTGAACGGCAGACTCGAATATTTTGGCGAATTTGCCTATCAAAAATTCAGTACTGCACCTGGCACTCCTAACAAAGCCGGAATTGGCTATATGGGTGGAGCCGCTTACCGGTTCAGTTTTGGACCGTTCAAATCAATTAAGATCGAGTCAAAATATGCTGCATACCAAGGCGACGATAAAAACACGGCAGATATCGAACAATTCAGTCCCCCATATCCAAGCTTTTTCTGGGGTGAAAGAACAGGATATGTAAATGGAGAAATTGGCGGTGATCAGCCGCATTCCAACAGAAACCTTGAGGGATGCCGGATATGGTATTCAAGAATATATTTTATACCCTATTTTCTCCCAAAGGTTCGTTTACAGTTTCAGTATACGAACGTGAATGAGTATATAAACAATGATGGTTATAATTCTATGGATGATGAATGGGCCATTAAGGTTTATTATACCTTATCCAGGAATGCACAAATGCAATTCAGATATGGCCGTGTGATACCCAATGATAAAGCTTTTGATGTTAATAATAGCGGTTCCATAAGTTCTTCAGAAGACAGATTCGGAGTGAACCGGTATATGTTGGATTTCCAAATCTCTTTCTAACAGGAAAAATATGTCCAACGAATTGCTTGTTTTACTTGTTATGATCGTTTCTTTTGCACTGGCAGTTTTTCTGTTGAAACTGCCTTCCGGGGTAGCTTTGGCGTTGAGTGCAGTACTTGGTGCCGTTGCCGGGCAGGCAGGTATTCCAGTAAGGCATCTTGTGGAGGGGAGTATTGCTTTTCTGGATCCGATACTTATTGTGTTTACGGCTATGGTGTTCATGAAAGTTGTAAATGCAACCGGTGCTCTTGCCTCAATCAATTTTGGGATAATAACACGGCTTCATAAATATCCTACGCTGCTTATCGTCCTTATGGTTTTCTTCATTATGTTCCCAGGCATGCTTACCGGGATATCTTCCACTTGCGTGTTGACAACCGGTGCATTGGTGGCTCCTGCATTGCTGGCTATGGGAATGCCAATCCCGGCAGTAGGGGCGTTGCTCGCTATGTCTGCAGTTTTTGGGATGATAGCTCCGCCAATCAATCTTCCTGTCATGATAATAGGCGGTGGAGTTGATATGCCGTATATCGGTTTTGAAAAACCTCTGATCCTTGCAACTTTCCCGGCTGCAATATTGACAGCGCTGTATTTCAGGATGCGGTATCTGCGCAAATTCAACATTGACGAGGTGCTGGCAAAGCTTCCTCCTACGGTATTGCCTACGCACGGGTTCAAACTATTTGTCCCCATCATTTTCGTAATCGGCATGATGATTGCAACACGGGTGTTCGCACGTGTTATCCCCGATATTGGTATACCACTGATATTTCTGATCGGAGCCCTCATTGGTTTTGGCACCGGTGAAAAATTTAAGCTGGACACCATGATAAGAGAAGCGTTGCGGGAGTCAATGCCTATACTAACTATACTGGTGGGTGTGGGTATGTTTGTCCAAATAATGACAATGACGGGAGTAAGGGGATTCATTGCCGTTGCCTTGCTCGATCTCCCCAAAGCTATGCTCTATCCTGCCATTGCGGTAATTATGCCTGCATTTGGCTCGGCATTCACTGCTTCCTCAGTATTGGGTGTGCCGTTGGTTTATGCCTTTTTGGGAACAAATGAAATTGTAGTAACCTCCGCTCTTACGTTGATTGCCGGTGTTGGTGACCTCATGCCTCCACCGCTGCTATTGCCGGTATTTGCCGGGCAAATTGTTGGAGAGAAGAATAATTTTACCATTCTCCGCTATTGTACTGTGCCAATCATTATTACGCTGGTAATTGGTGTATTGATGATCATGTTTGCACGTCCAATAGGAGCTTTTTTACTGTAAGGGAACAGTTATGTTATTTGTTATATATGTATGTATTGTAGTTCTTCTTTTGGTTTACACCGTAAGGGAACTCTTCACTGAAGAAAGTTGGCGAATTCAATTGTCATATGCATTATTAATTATTCCTTTGCTCTTGAGAGCATTGCTGATAAAATAAGTAGTTTAATCACATGCAATCATTTTCAGCTATGAATTGGACGGCCATTAGTTACACTACAGTATTGCTTTTTGTTCTTGCAACCGGAAGACTGTTTCCGCAAACGACAGATCTTTCCAAAGTATTAATAAACAAAGACACAGTACGGATTCTTGTTACTGATTCCGGATTGGGTGGATACTCAGTTGCCGCCGGCATCGATTCAGTACTTTCTGCCAACAAGACCTTTAGACATGCACAAATTATTTTCTGTAATGCTTTGCCGAAAGCGAATTTCAGATATAATGAGTTACCTGATGCACAGACTAAAGCCAATGTGTTCTCGTCAGTGCTCTATAAGATGCAGAATATGTTCAAACCTGACGTGTTGCTCATCGCGTGCAATACACTGTCGGTTGTCTATCCATTAACCGACTTTGCAAAGACAACAAAAACACCGGTAATTGGAATTGTGGAACTTGGTGTTAAGGCAATTACGGACAGTCTCAATCAAAATTCCGGTTCGTGTACCATTATCCTGGGAACCGAGACCACAATTCAGTCGGCTGCGCACAAGGATATGCTGATAAAGAATAATATTGCACCAGAGCGAATTTATACGGAAGCCTGTCCGAATCTTGAAAGCGAAATTCAGGTTTCACCTTCCAGTGATATGGTGGCTGGGCTAATTGAGTTTTATCTTGATGAGATTCCAAAACAAAATGAAAATAAAGGGGATACTAAAACCTTTGCTGCTCTTTGTTGCACGCATTACGGATTTGCAAAATCATTTTTTGATCGCAAGTTGAGAGGTATCTATCCACATGTGGAAATCATCAATCCAAACGATGAAATGATCAACCTGTTTGCTTTCAAGGGAGTTACCGCCGCGAAAACCACTGAAATTTCTGTTTCGGTATATTCGCAGGCAGAACTATCCGCCGAAGAGAAACAGGGAATAGGTAAGCTAATCACACCTGTTTCATCGCGGGCAGGTGAATCCCTCGAAAAATACATCTTATTAAACGGAATTTTTTAAAGTAAAAGTAAAGAAGAGGTAATTCCATGAGACCATATGTTCTATTTATTGCAGTGCTCTGTTTTTCTCTGCTTACGCAGTTGCAGGCACAGATAAATACCGTTCAATCCGGTTCCTGGCAGTCTGGTTCAACCTGGGATGGTGGAGTAGTTCCTGATTCAGGTGTCAGTGTAAATATTGCTGCCACACACACCATTACAATTGATGAAGGTACTCCGGCCGCATGCAAGAGCGTAACCTTTGCGGATACTTCAGCCCATTTGCAGATGACTTCGGCCACCAGTATTCTAAATGTTTATGGAGATTTTACTTTGTTCTCAACTGCGCACAAAGTTTTTAATCTGTGGACAGCGGGTGCCAAAATAGTTTTTACCGGCTATGCCATAAAACAAACACTGAGTGGATGGAACAGCAGCGGGAGTTCAACAAGCTTTATGGAAATGATTGTCGATAAAGATACCGGGAAAGTATCAACCGGCAAGCAGAACATGCGTTTCAGCTTCGGCACATCATTGGAAATTAAAAAAGGCACATTCGAACTGGACACCATTGATGACATTGAAACCCGCACAATAGGAGGCTCAGGTACAGAAGCCAATATTATTATACAAAGTAAGGGCGTGTTCACTATGATTGGTGGCGGCTCACACATTCGCAAAGGAACCTTCACGGATACGGTCACCTCACGAACCGGCAAAATGACCGTCTATGGAAAAGCTACCTTGACAAGCACCAGTTCCAATCGCATGAATTTTAACGGAATTGAAATTATGGATGGTGGCACCCTTGTGCTTGCTACCGGAGGGTCGGCAAATTATTTCAACCCGAATACTATTACTGTTCACTCCGGGGGTGTATTGCAAAACAATACTACAACAGCCGTATATCATCCCAGCGCCTATATTGTTCTTGAAGCGGGCGGTGAGTTCAATTCAACAAGCAGCACCACACCATTACCGGTAAACGGGATGAATTATTCACAGGGGACTGTTCGGTTCTCACGATCGCTTGATCAAACAATCCCTGCCGCACTGACGCAGTTTAACAATCTTTACCTCAGCGGCGGAGGAACAAAAACAGCAGGCTCTGATATTACCATAAACGGTACACTGTCATTAAGAGGAACTGCTGCATTGAATATGGGCGGCAAGATTTTGACCTATGGTCCGGATGCAATATTACAATATGGCGCCCCCGGGCAATCATCCGCGCAAACAACAAGTGATGTTGAATTTTCTGATCTTAACGGACCACGAAATGTGAGTATTTTCAATTCTGGTGGTGTAACTTTGCATGCCAACAGGACTGTTCCTGGTACACTCACCCTTTCCGGGGGATTATTCGATATCAATGGTTCACTTGATGATAAAATGCTGACACTGGCTTCGGGAAGTACAATACGCAGAGCCGTGGGTACCTTGTCGGTTGCACCGGCATTTGGATCCTCGGTAAATGTAGCATATATCAGCACTGTCAGTCAGGTAACAACAGGTTTTGAATTGCCAACTGCATCGTCAGTGCTGCAAAATTTGTCCATTTCCAGCACAAAAGGTGTGGACTTGGGAGCTGATGTTACAGTTAACGGTAGTCTTATATTTGAAACCGGCAGTGCATCGATTTCCACAGGAACACATACCTTGACACTTGGTTCCACTGCAGCCATTTCCGGAGAAAGCGCTACAACATATGTGAAGGGACTTTTATCTACGCAAAGAACTGTAGGTACAAGCGCGAATGATTTTGGAGGAATTGGGCTCAGCCTCTCAGCAGGCTCGGATAATCTCAATTCGGTAACGGTTACAAGAACTTCCGGTGCATCAGGAGTTTTAGCGGTGGATGGAAAACAGAGCATTGCCCGGAATTGGAGCGTGACAACAAGTGAACAACCAACAGCAGGGAGAACAGTTACGTTTTCCTGGCCATCTGGTGATGACAATGGAATTTCGTTTGGTGGTGCAGTCAAGGCCAAAGTTATGCAATCAGACAACACGAAATGGAATCAGGTTGGAAGCGCCGCCGACGTGTCAGCAACTGATCCCCGCGCCATTTCAGTTCAATGCAGTTCGCTCTCAACATTCACTGTGCTTGACACCAATATTATTGATGGTGTTGACAACAGGAAGCAACAGCTCAACAAGGATTTTATTGTTCATCAGAATTATCCGAATCCTTTTAATCCGACAACAGTCATTCATTTTGAAACCGGATTCAGCCAGCATGTCACCATTCAGGTTGTTAATGTTCTTGGGAAATGTGTTGCAACTTTGGTAAACCAGACTCTTCCGGCCGGTTCGCATAGTGCCTTTTTTGACGGAGCCGGATTGTCTTCAGGTGTTTATTTCGCGGTGATTAAGGCAAACAACCGTTCACAATTATTAAAAATGTCTTTACTTAAATAGAATGCCGGCTAAAAACAAAACAGCAGGCTGTCTGCTGATCACGGTTAATGAGTTAAAAGGTCTCTGCAAATGAAAAAAAATATCGTAGTTGCTGTGGTTTTCCTGATTATGGCGATCTCGCTCACGGTGACTGCTTCAATCGAGTTCATGAAGATGAAGAATCCTGACATTGTTCACCCTTCCAACGCAATTACGGGGAAGACAAGTCTTTCCGCATACTGCACTTCTTTGACCGGAACCTCAGGAGATACTCCGATCTATATTTTCGACAGCAAACAGCCGGGGGCTACCGTATTGGTGCTCGGAGGGACCCATCCCAATGAACCGGCTGGGTTTATGACAGCGGTTCTGCTCACCGAAAACTTACGGGTAGACGCTGGGAAGTTTATCATAATTCCTCAGGCATGTGCAAGTGGTTACACCTGCACCGATCCACTTGAGGGATTACCCCAGTTCTTCACAATCCCTACAATCAACGGAGGGCGAGTGTTTCGTTTTGGTTCACGGGTGTCTAACCCGCTTGACCAGTGGCCTGATCCGCTGGTTTATATGCATTACCCAAGTGGGCAGAGTCTCTCAGGATTTGAAACCAGAAATTTGAACCGGTCATATCCTGGACGAGTGGACGGCAATTTTTCGGAAAGAGTGGGGTATGCCATAATGGAACTTATTAAACGTGAGCACGTTGACGTAGCGTTCGACTTGCATGAAGCAGCACCGGAAATTCCCATCATAAATGCAATTATTTCTCATGAGAAGTGCCAGGATATCAGCGCTTCAGCAATTCTTGAACTCGAGATGAACTCTCTTACCTATGCACTTGAGGTTTCACCGAAGAATTTTCATGGTTTGAGTCATCGGGAATGGGGGGACAGCACCAGTGTATTGCCATTCCTCATGGAAACCAGCAATCCTATTCAGGGACGCTTACGCGGCAAAACTGACGAAAATTTATTGATCAACGGTAAGGATCGTTTCTATGCGCAGGCAACCAGATCGGCTAAATTCAGAATTACCTATGATGAAACTAACGGATATCCACTTAAAGTCAGAGTTGCACGGCATCTTGCAGGAATTCAGGCAATTCTGAATGGCTATAATGAATATCATCCTGAAAAAAAAATACAATACTCCAATATTCCTTCATATGAAGAGTTAACTTCAAAAGAAGTTGGAAATTTTCTTAGATAAAACGAAAGAATGAAAAATGAAAAAGCTCTCTCTCCTGGCAGTAGTACTATTGGCATTTACCCTGTTTGCTAAAAGTCCGGTACCATCGCAATATGAACAGCCCATATTGATAACCTCAGCCGGCCAAAGTGCTGATGTAAGTCTTGCGGGAACACTGTTGAAAAAATTAAATCTTAATTTTAAAGTTGTAAACCTGGCAAAAGAATCCGACTTAAGTGGTATAAAGACCTTAGTTATTGTTCCCGGTTTCAGTTCAAAAGGCTTGGGTGCAGCCGGCATCAGTCGCGAGAAAGAACTTGAAAGAGTTCAAACTTTGTTGAAGGCTGCCAAAGCAAAAGGCATTAAAGTGTTGATGCTGCACCTTGGCGGCAAAGCCCGGCGAGGCGCTCAATCGGATGATCTGTGCCAAATGGCCGCAAATGCAAGTTCACTGATGATAGTGGTAAAACAAGGTGACGAAGACCAGTTCTTTACTAAACTTGCTTCGCAAAAGAAGGTGTCCATTAAAGTGATTGACAAAATGGCTGAAGCATTAACACCGTTAAAAGCTGCATTCTAAATTTAGGACGGTAATCATACTATTATGCAAGTTCGATTCTTGACGAAAACATTTTTTTTGATATTTTTCTTATCATTGTTTTCTTTTGCTCAGGGCGTTTTGCCCGAACATGGGACGATGAGCGAAAGTGGTTATGTCGAATATCTGCCTGGGAATATTCCACTGATCATTTCAGTTCCCCATGATGGAGAAAAGTCACCATCATTTATTCCCGACCGTGAGGGGGGTGATATCCATACTAAATCAGATGCAAACACTCAAGAACTGGGATTTGCATTGCGTAAGGCTTTTTTCGCCCTTACCGGAAAAACTCCCTATGTGGTAGTTAATCATATGCGACGCAGAAAAGTGGATGTCAACCGGGAGATTGAAGAAGCTGCCGAAGGGAACAAAACAGCCGAGACAGTGTGGGATGAGTATCATTCCTTCATTGATTCAGCCAAAGAATCTGTTTTCATGCAGTATAAAAAAGGGCTCTATATTGATCTGCATGCTCATGGGCATGCCGCACAATTTCTTGAGCTGGGATATTTGCTTGATGAAGAGGAATTGCAACTTGAAGACAAGGATCTTGATGACTCCATGTTTATTGAGAAAAGCAGTATTAAACATATGGTGTCAACTGATCCCAGGAAAGAAAGTTTCATCGAACTTTTGCGGGGACCACACAGTCTTGGTGCCCTTCTGGAAACAGCAGGATATCCGGCTATTCCTTCGCCTAAGCATCCGGCTCCTGACGGAAAACCATTTTTTCGTGGAGGTTATAGTTTGTACCGGCATGGTTCCTTAAACGGTGGCACAATAGATGGAATTCAGATGGAAACGTGCTCCAAAAACGTTAGGGACAGCAGTGGAAATATTGAGACCTTTTCTGAGGCCTTTGTGGATATCATGATTCAGTACATTAATTATCACTATAACATACAAATCGGCAAAACTCCATTGCAGAATGAGAAGTCAGCAGAATGACCAGGCATCGGTTATTTTCCTATATCACAATTTCGAAAGCAATACTATGATGTTGTATAATGATAGAAAAAGCGCAATCGCATTTTTTTCAGTATTCATCCTATTTCTTTTTTTCCTCACCGGTCCTGCTGTATATGCGCAGAACGATAAAGATGTAAATGGAAATTATGGAATGGCCGCAACGGCACATCCGCTTGCTACCAAGGCTGCCACCGATATTTTAGCCAAAGGAGGGAATGCCGTTGATGCAGCAGTGGCAGCAGCATTTGCAATCGGAGTTGTTGAGCCTGATGGATCAGGGCTTGGCGGCGGCGGCGGGATGGTGATCTGTCTGGCCGACGGGAGCAAAAGCGTATTCATAAACTATTATCCCCGGTCATCGGAAAATGTTGCAAAACTGTCTTTTGATTTTGATTCAGATAAGAAGACTGCCAAATCAATTCTGGTACCCGGTACAGTTGCTGGTTTGCTGGCCGCATTAGATGCATATGGTACTATGAAAGTGGCAACTGTGATAGAGCCTGCGATCCGATACGCGCGCGATGGCTTTCCGGTCGACGAGACATTAAGCAAAATAATTCTTGATAATTCAGAAGTGCTTGGTAAATACCCTGCGACCTCAGAAATTTTTCTTCCCGGTGGTTTCCCACTCGGTCAAGGGGATACACTTCGCCAGCCACTCATGGCTGCCACACTTGAGCAAATTGCACTTCATGGAGCTAAGGGCTTTTATGAAGGTGATGTTGCCAAAAATATTGTGAAGGAAGTTACTGCCAATGGAGGAATGATGACCGAAAACGATTTGCGTACTTATGAACCGGTGATTAGTGAACCGTTACAGGGAAAGTTTCGCGGATACAAAATCCTCACATCACCTCCACCTCTTTCAGGTGCTTCTGTTATTGAAGGACTTAATATTCTTGAACAGGGCAATCTTGTCGAGTGGGGCCACTTCAGCACTTCTGATAAGAGTCTGCATTTTCTTGCTGAAACCTTCAAACGTGTGTCCGCAGACAGAAGCACCTTTTTAGGTGACCCCAAGTTCAACCTGGTGCCAGTGAAGGGGATAACTTCAAAGAGCTATGCAAAAGAACGGTATGCCGATATTGATATGGGGAAGGTCAGTCCGTCGGAAAACCGAATGGTGAAAGCGGGTAATCCATTGAAATTTAACAGCAAATCCACTAAAGTGCAGAAAGTTGAAAAATCTGCTACTGACGAATTCGATATTGAATCAGATGCTCAGGATGATGAGGGATTGCAGCCATCAAAGACCTGGAAGAGTGAAAGATTTGACAACTGGGGTAAAAAGAAACAGAAAAGGGTAACAGCTCCATCTTTCAAACAGCAACCTGACACATCTAACGCAATTAAAGATGATGACAAGATGGATACATTTAATTCGGGCAGGACTGAATCACCTTACACATTAGTAGCTGAATCCTCCGGTGAAGGCGGGCATACAACGCACCTCTCTGTTGCCGATAAACAAGGTAATATGGTTTCGTTGACGCAGACCATAGGCAATTTCTTTGGATCAGGATTAAGTGCATCGGGCGTTTTATTGAATAATGGTTTGGTCAATTTTTCTGCTGTGTCCGAAAAGAATAAAATTCAACCTGGCAAACAACCGCGGAGCTCGATATCACCTACGATCATTCTGGATAAGGAGGGGCGGCCATGGATCGCATTAGGGAGTCCCGGTGCCGGAAGGATCATTCCTACGGTAACACAAATCATCCTGAACCTTCTTGAATACAAGATGAACATAATGGATGCTAATAATGCACCAAGAATGTATTCGCAAAAGTTTGATGAAAAGCTCTATCTCGAAGGACGTATCCCTGTAAGTGTAAGGGAAGCACTCGCGCAAAAAGGTCATCAGATCCAGGTGTATGATGATTTTGACCTTTTCTTTGGCGGTGCACAAATTGTTATGCACGATCCTGAAACTGGGATATTCTATGGTTCTGCCGATAAACGCAGAGGCGGATCAGCCGGCGCATCCGGCGACTAATATAAATATTTAACATACAGACCTGTCTCAGTTGTTAATTGAAGAAGTAAGCTTCAATTACGTTTGAGACAGGTTTTTTTATGGGAAATCAGATGCGCTGCTTTTGCAATGCACGATGATGCATGAAGAGCAATCCAGCTAAGAGTGCAAATGCCAGAACTATTCTGGTCTTATTTGTTTTGGCTTCAAAAAACACCGGGTGGTCCGGAGTTGTGACGTTATCGGTTATAGTGTATTTCAGTGCCAGGTTTTTGAGATTTAATAGATGGATGAAGGGGATCCCGCTTTCGGAAATTCTGGAAATGACACCCCGCTCTTTATGTGAACAACTGTTTATCTCTTTGTGCAAGCCGTTGGGAATCAGTTCAGCGTGAGCGCAATAACCCAATGCTGATTGATTGCCGCCGATATTAATCAACAGCCCGATATCATTCTTCTTCAGCAGATCGACTTTTTTCTCAATACTTTGTTCAACACTTTTGGGGATGAAGCATGTCCTCGCGTTCCTTTTGAGTGATTCATCAAAGGCGATCCGGCCTTCGTCCATGAGCCCACCTCCTGTGTCTCCTTCGGCACCGTATGTTATAAGGTCAGACTGATATATGCATCCGCCTTTGTTACGTATCCAATTCTCCATATCAAGCCACAACGCTCCGGGTTGGTTAGCTCCATATGACGATGCTCCCAACGAAGAAATAATTACTGCTTTTTTATGCAATGCCTGCAGGGCTGCAAATGTTTGAATTGAAAGCGCCGGAAATGATCCGGATGCCAATACACCTATGGTTTTGGCAGTGTCTACACCGGATTCATGAATTAATCGAACCAGCAGCGCAGAAAACAATAGGTTGTTGGAAAGCTGTTTGGCTTCCAATGATCCCAAGGTTGATGTGACAGGTGTGTATTCATCTCCGATCACTTCGCCGGCCATGTTGTCGTTCTGGGATGGACTGGAAATCCCTTCAGTGTTGAGAATGCCCAGTTTTGCTTTTTCACTTTCAACGATGGTTTTCCACTGACTGGAAAGCAATTGAGCCTGCAGCATTTCATTTTTATAGGGTACCTGTACCTGATCAATAAACAGGGATTGCCTCAAGATAAGAAGCAGCAGGGAAACAAGCGCAGCCAGCCAGAGATATCTGTTTGTCATTCGGGAAGCCTTAATGCAATGCCAATGTTACGAGACTGACGAGGGCAGTGACAATGGCAATTGATGCAAGCGTGGGAAGCGACTTTTGTCTGCTCATTTCGTTTGCAATCAATCCAGGGATAATGTAACCGACAACAGAAAGATCCAGATAGGTAATGTTTATTTGTGTCACAATGCCCTCAAACAGAAGTTTGACACAGAAACCCAGAATGAGGGCTATCATCAGTCTTCGCCTTCCGAATATCAACAGGAAACGGGACAGTTGTTCAATGATTATCCAAACTACGATGGCGGCGACAAGAGTGCTGAGGATACGCAACGGTGAATGGAGATAGAGTGCGAAGTATGCAGGGGCAATAACTCCGCCGGCCGTATAGCCGCTCAATTCGTAAAAAAGAAAACCGAGGATAAGACCTGCCAAAAATGTCTCAATTATCATTGTTGAGATTCTTTACTTTTGATTCAATATGTTCAATTATTTTAAATCCGCTGCCTGCGATATTTCCGATACCGATGAAAATGCTATCCGTGTTAAATTCTCCGGCCATACGTTCAATCGTTTCCGCCACCTGATCAGCGTTAACAATGATAGCAGTTTTTCCCGGTGTTCTATTGGAAAGCATTCTGGCGGCAGCATTGGAATGATTACCAGTGATGAGAATTCTCTCAATAAACGGAAGATCGTTCAGCCAAAGACAAAACAGGCGAGTCCTGCCGGGGCGATCAGCCCTTGTATTGAGAATTATATTAACCTTTGCTCCGGGTATTAATTTGTCACGCCAATAGTCAATAAAAACCGCGGCTGAAGGTGGGTCATTGACGGCAAACCCGTTAACAAAAAAAAGCGTGTGACCGTCACATTGCCAGGTGCTTACCGGGTTTTTAAAATTTGCTGCGTAGTTTATAACCGGCTTAATAGCCGCTTCCGGATCTAATCCCATGGCTTGCAGGGCGGTGAGTGCGAGATTAATGTTTTGGCAGAATATGCCATCGGGAAGTTCGGTATCCTTTACAAAATCACCTGTGGTGAGCACCCGGGTATTTTTTGAGGATGCAATGTTCCTTATTTCAGTGAGATTTTCGTCTGCAATAGTAATAACCGTACTGTTGGCAGGGATAGCGCTGCATATTGAAGCGATTCGTTCATTTTGGGTTTTCCCCATCTCTTCAAAGTGATCATCCCCAATATTGGTGATAACATATAACGTAGGTCTGAGCGCCTTTGTCTCGATTCGCTGATTCTCCGGATGCAGAGACATACATTCGAGAACTATTGCCTGGGCTTTTTTTTTCGCTGCCAGTCTTATCATTCTGAATTGTTCATGAACCCGTGGTGCACCTCGCCTTTTTATTAGTTGTTCTTCATCATTTCCTGATATTATTGTAGGTACTATTCCTGTGATCTTGGCGAATGTTGTAACACCGTTGGCGCGCAGGCCGGCAGCAAGATAGGCGGTTACACTGGACTTGCCTCTGGTGCCGTTAACAATGATCCGATAAACAAAAGATTGCGTTGCTTTTCGAAGAACATAGTATTCAACCAGCAGCAGTAACAAGACGAAAGAAAGAAAACCAAGACAAACAATCAGATAATGGTTCATGTATAGGAAAATAATGGCCGAATTAATTGTAATATTTCGTGTAATAGTTCTTTGTTAAGTTTGAAATGAAAGAAAGAGAAACAATGCAAACTAATGATTTCAAAACATAATCCCAACGGCTAATTAGAGTACCATAACAGTGCGCTCATTATATTAGTCTGGAGAATGCTGCAGACTCCGAAATGATCAATAAAAGTCAACCCTTATAATTCTATTTTCCGGCTTTTTCCTTCAATTCCTTTAACAGTGCCATTATCTCGCTTAGCTTTTCGTTTTCAATCCGCGCAATAGACTTTTGAAGGTCCTCAATTTCTTTCTTTGCTTTCAGGTTGGTTTTATAGTCTTCAGTCGCCTGGAAACGGTCGCGCTCACTCTGCCGGTTTTGTGCCATCATGATAACAGGTGCGGCATATGCTGCCTGGGTGGAAAAAAGCAGATTGAGAAGAATAAATGGATAAACATCCCAATGGTAGAACCATGCAACCAAATTGAGAATTATCCAAACGCCGACGATAACCGTCTGAATGATAATAAAAGCCCAGGAACCCATGCCATTGGCAACCAGGTCGGCAACTTTTTGGCCAAAGGTCAGTTGTTTTTGGTGTTCACGGTGCCAGTTTTTTGGATGTTCGCCGTTTTGTTCGCTATTGTCAACTGCATTCTTCATATTATGATAATTATCCGGTCAAATTGTTGAAAAAACTTACTGAACCCGAGGCTTGGAGAAATGCCGGTTTTGGAAAAAACAGTAAGTAAATGTGGGTAAATGTACAATATATTTTGCATATGTTTATAAATAATCCTTAAAGTCAGCCACATGGTCTATGTCACCAAAGTATGTACCAAATAATACTTTTTAAATGGTTATCCCTATCAGGTTCAAGGCGAAGTATACCAATTGAGGGACTATTAGAGGTCAACGAGCCGGTTTAACATCAATATCACATGCTATCCCCATTTTTTTGCGTATATTGCACTTATTATTAATAGATCATTCATAAATAGAAGTAACCCTTGTTCAAAAAGATTATTAAAAACCTCAAAAAAATATTCATCGGAAATGCAAAATCCGTTCCTGCTCCACAACCAACCGTAACGGAAAATCCCAAATCGACGATACATTCAAAGAAGCCCTATTCTCGTGATAAATCGGGTGGCACTCATCATCCACGCGAGCCTCGCAGAAGGGAAACACGTGAGGAGTACCGGCTGCGTCATGAAAAAGAAGATGCTGAAAGCGGGAAAAAGGAAAGCACTCCCCGGGAAACCACCGGTACGCGTAGAAAAAGAGAAACACGTGCGGAATATCTGCTGCGTCATGAAAAGGAAGATCAGGAAAAATCGCGGGTTCTGCGGCCTGAACAGATTATTTCCACAGAACCTTGGGATCATCACGAGTTTAAGGTGCCTGTCGTGGACGGTAAAGTCCGTTTTCACGATTTTGAGCTTTCAGAACAGATAATGCACGCGATATTTGATCTTGGTTTTGAGTATTGCACACCTGTACAAGGTGAAACGCTTTCAAAATCATTAGCCGGTGACGATGTTAGTGCCCAGGCACAAACCGGAACAGGTAAGACCGCTGCATTTTTGATTACCATCTTCAATCACCTTGCCAAGAACCCCATCGAAGAAAAACGCGACCACGGGGTTCCCCGGGCGCTTATACTGGCTCCTACACGCGAATTAGTGCTGCAGATTGAAAAAGATGCACGTGGATTGGGAAAATATGTTCCCTGTTCAATTCTTTCGCTTTTAGGCGGAATAGACTATGTGAAACAACAAAAAGTGCTGAAAAATGAGCCTATTGACATTCTTATCTGTACTCCGGGACGGCTTATAGATTTCATGCGGCAAAAATTTGTTGATCTTGGCAAGGTGGAAATTCTCATCATTGACGAAGCCGACCGTATGCTCGATATGGGATTCATTCCGTCCGTAACCAAAATTGTGCAAAGCACTCCGGCCAAAGCGAAACGTCAAACAATGTTTTTTTCGGCTACCATGTCGTATGACGTGAAGCGACTTGCGGATTCATGGACCCGCCAGGCGTTTGAGATTACGGTTAAACCGGAAGATGTCGCGGTTCAATCAGTGGAACAGATAACCTATATAACCACGCTTGAAGAGAAACCAACGCTTCTGTATAATCTGATAATGCAGAAGGATCTGACCCGCGTGCTGATTTTTGCAAACCGCCGCGATGAAGCACAACGGTTGAAGGAAACACTGGACAAATATGACATAACTTCCGCATTGCTTTCGGGCGATGTTGATCAAAACAAACGTATCCGCAGGTTGGAGTATTTCCGCGAAGGAAAAGTACGTGTTCTGATTGCCACTGACGTTGCCTCACGCGGCATTCACGTTGAAGGAATTTCCCATGTAATTAACTACAACCTGCCTCAGGATGTGGAAGATTACGTCCATCGTATCGGACGCACCGGACGCGCAGGTGCGACCGGTGTTTCTATCAGTTTCGCTGACCAGGACAGTGTTCACGAACTGCAGAAACTGGAAGAATTTTTACGGCACAAGATCGAATATATTTACCCCGAGGATAATCTGCTTGTTCCGATTCCGGAAGAATTACGAAGTAAACCATCGCACCGACCCCGCAGAAAAGACGGACAGCAGGGAAGAAGCGGACAACAACGAAGACCTTCTGCACCCCGGCATAGATTGTAAAACGTTTTGCAAATGCGGTAACAGCCTTTTTCGTTCTGTTGCCGCATGATCCTTCCAATTACTACCGGTGTTTGTTAATTTTAATCGTTCAATGCACTGGTGAAAAACCTGAGATGTGATAGCCGATACACCCAATGCCAGCGCATCGAAAACCAGATTTGTTCTCATCGTTTCCTTTTGCCTTTCAAAAAAAATACTGACCTAATTTTAAATCGTTCATCCTTGAAGTTATCCTTTCGTCCCAAATCAACTGACATCGCCTGTTTCAAATAATATATTTGCATCAGTTGTTTTACTATATATCTATTTGGAGCAAACAATGAAACGAATGAGTGGTGCTCTTATTGTTACCTTAATGGTGTTTGCGTTTATGATGACTGGCTTTGCTACCGAACCAATAAATCCGGTGAAAGCAAAGAGCAATAAAGTTGAGCTTATTGAACTCAATTTGCTGAACGGAGTTTCCTCCGAAAATGAAGGATTGCAAACCAGTTCTGCTTACTTTCTGGGTGAATTAAAATCAAGGAAAGCCGTGATAGCGTTAATGCATTTGCTGCACACGGGCGAAACTGAAGAAGCCCGGATAGTGGCTGCGCTTTCACTTTATAAGATTGGTGATGCACGCGGTATGTATGCAGTGCAGCAGAATATTAAGTTTGATCCGAGTGACAAGGTCAGACGCATGTGTGAGAATTTCTATCTCACCTATCTTTGTGATTGTAAAAAGAAATAATTTCCTCTCCTTGAACGTGGACGGCTTAATTTTACTCCCTGCCGTCCACGTATCTTTTTCACCGTTCATGATTATTGATCCGGAATTTCGCCTGACCGGAAATGGATTTTGTCACCGCGTATGTTCATCCTTCTATTGAACCAAACATCACTCCATGTAACCACAAAACTAAATATTCTGTTTTGATGCAAAGTATTTGATATTATTGGAATAACGAAATTGATCATTAATTTGCAGACTGAGTATGGACCATGGAAAAGACTACATATTCATTAAAATGTGACAGGAGCAACTCTCAAGAGTACTATGAGACAATTCGGGAGTTCACCAATTCTGTATGGACGCAAGCAGAGACCACCTTGGTGCCTATTGCTGCCAAATACCGCGAGTATTTGAAACTTCACAAACTTGAGCCACTTAGGGAGATGGAGGAATACGTTTTGGAACTGCTGAGTTTTGGTGTACTGTGGAATGTTTATGCCGAGACGGCATTGGCGGTTAAACATGCACCCTTTATCACCATGGCACATCTTGCCGAGTGGCGAAAAAAACACCAACGTGCGAAACCATATATTGATGTGGCCCGCGGCATTGTAACCACACTGTGTTTGTTACCGGAGCCGAATAGTAAACTCCGGGCATTGACGCCATCTCTCGAGAAAATTGATCACGTATGTAAATGGTTCGAAGCAACCGGCGAGTTTAAGGAGCAGGCACTTCGTTTTATACTATGGAGGGCATTCTGGCAAACAAAAGCACCCGCGGCGTTGCACGATGTTTTTTATACAATTGGGGCATTTGCTGAATGGTTTGAAATTCAGGCAGTTGAAAAGATAGGGAAGTATACAGAGAATGTCGAATCCTTTCGAAAGCAATCAGGCAAGCAATACCGTTGGCGTGAAGACCGTATCTCCTGTATGAGAAGCCGTGTCGAATATCATCTCAATATGGTTGGTGCTGAATTAATGAACCGGGCGTTCAGAAGAGATTATGAAAAAACCGAAACCAAAGTTGTTCTTTTGCCGGGTTGTATGCGGGCGCACGTGGATGATGGGTGTAAGGCTGAACGAGTGCAGGAAGGACTTCTGTGTGCTGGTTGCCAACCTGATTGCAGAGTCAACCAGATAAAAGAAATGGGGAAGAAAAAGAAATTTGCGGTCTATGTTATTCCCCATGCATCAGATCTATCACTATGGGGTCCGCGACCGGGACAGCCGACACGTGGTGTGGTCGCTTCAGCATGTGTAACGACGCTGGTTGAAGGCGGTTGGGAACTTAAACGTTATGATGTGCCTGCACAATGCGTCCTTCTCGATTCCAGTGGATGCAAGAAACATTGGCATCGTGAAGGCTTTGCAACGCAGCTCAACCTTGGTGAGTTGAGGAGACTACTGAATCCGGCTTGAACCTGTTGTTATATCTTTGGTTCACGGGACTCTTTGAAGCACTGCCCGGATGATTTCTCGGGCTTTTTTAAGCATTACACCCTGATTTCTGTCTACAGACAATTTCACTAATTTTACGATTAGGCGTTTGAAAATTCCAAGGATACTCTGTCGAGAAATTTTATTCACTATTTGGAAGCCCACGTAATGAAATCGATTCTTTACCATCTTGCGTTGCTTTTTATGTCAGTTCCCTCTTTATTCGCTCAAAATGCGCCTACTATGGCAGACAGTATTTCCGGTTACTTCAAGGAAATAGCAGCTGCCACAAATAACCATCAGGAGCTTTGGGCAAAGGATCTCTATGGGCCCATTCTTTTGGTTAATTCACAAACACGGCAAATCTATGCAAATGTTCCCGACGCAAACGGAGAGTTCAAGTTTGCGGGAAATATTTATTCCGGAACATTGCCCAGGGAGATCAATATTGCCAATACCGCGGTTACCTGGAACGGTATACGATGGGCAATGGTTATGTTGCCCCTGCCGGATAATAAACCTGACCGGATCAGTTTACTTGCCCATGAGCTGTTTCACGTTAGTCAACCCTCCTTGGGTTTTGAATTATATAACTATGAAAACAACCATCTTGACCGAAGAGATGGACGCGTTTTCTTGAGGTTGGAATTGGCTGCCCTTACGAAGGCTCTGCAAACACCCGTCCAATCAGAACGTAAATCACATATCGCCAACGCGCTTACCTTCAGAAAACAACGGAATTTGCTTTTCCCCGGCTCAGACACCACCGAAAATCTGCTCGAGCTTAATGAGGGATTGGCAGAATATACCGGTGCTATGATAGGCGGGGGAGGAGAGGCGCAGCTGGTGGAGCACTTTACCAGAGGAGTTAATACGTTTTTGAATAATCCTACATTTGTTCGTTCATTTGCATACCAGACAACTCCCATATACGGTTTTCTTCTTCAAAGTAGCAAAAAAGGTTGGAATCATGAGATCACTGTCAGAACCAATCTGGCAGAATATTTTGCAGGTGCATTTGGCATATCCTTGCCGGTTGATATAAGCAAAACTGTTGAAGATATTTTACCGCAATACAAAGGCGAACTGATAAAGAAAGAAGAAAATGCAAGAATGGAAAAGGCAAATGCACGGATTGCAGAATATAAGTTAAAATTCATAACGTTGCCACATACAGAACTCAGATTTGAAAAAATGAACGTATCGTTCGACCCGCGGAATATAGTTCCTGTTGAAGACAAAGGCAGCGTTTATCCGAGTATACGTGTCAGCGACAACTGGGGAATACTTACGGTTGAAAACGGTGCCTTGATGAGCACAAACTGGGACAAAATTGCTGTTGCCTTGCCGACCAAAACAGATGGCAGGAAAATTAGCGGCGATGGCTGGGTTTTAGAACTCAACGAAGGATATATTTTGCAAAAAAATATGAGCACGGGAAATTATGAGCTCATGAGAAGGAAATAAAAAGTATCAATAAGTATTCGCATTGTTTTTGAAAATGTCATACTTCTGTTTGTGCTTTACCGAGAAAACACGGTTCTGTCATGTTAAATATTTCGTTTAGTTATTAAAATCATTATACTATATTTGGCTTAATAATCAATTTTAATGGACATTAGCCCTTTTACATTGCTTTTTCAGCTGAATGGAAGAGGGGAGTTGTTTTCATTCAGTTACTGGAGCCAATGGACGATATTTTTACAATTCTTCTTGTTGACGATGATAAGACGGTGCGTTTCTTTCTAAAGAGAGTTCTTCAGAAAAAAATGGACGTTCGAATCATTGAGGCGGCAAATGGATCAGAAGGAATAATGATGATCACCGAGTACAAGCCTGATCTTGTATTTATTGATCTAATGATGCCCGGTTTGGGAGGAGTGGAAGTGATTGAGGTGATGCGCATTCATCAGGAATTCAAGGACACTCCCTTTGTTGTCCTGACTGCGATTGATGACCGGGATATTATAGCAAAATTGGCCGGATTAAAGATATTGGACTATATGTTAAAGCCCATGGATATCCACCATACAGGAGTAAGAGTCCGCAAACTTATCGAGGACAACGAAAAATTGTTTAAAAGAAAGCTCCCCACGTTTATCAGTAAATAAAGCATTTCCCAAGTCTTCTTACTGACCTCATTACTTCTCAATGCTGGTTCAGTCATTCAATATGGTACACCTCACTTCACCAAATAAACTATAATTTCTTCAGGCACGGCAACTCGGGAAAAAACCTGTATCTTTTCTGAAAGGATCATGGTTGGCGCAGCTACAGATCCTTGGCAGTATCGGTGAGGAAGCATACAAGCAAGCAATTGGGGGATGGTTGTAAGCATTTGCTAACTGACAAATAATGCTACAGAATAATTGCATTTGACCCGCAATTACCACTTCTCCATCACAAATAATTCATGCATCATTAATTAATGTTAATTTTTTGTTGACAATTGTTTTCCGGTATCATATATTATGCATGATGTATTACAAGTTTAATTTAAACCAGGTTTTCGGTGCCTCGCAGCACGCAACTTCACAGAAAGCGACCTTAAATGGCTGTTTTTCGGTGTCTATTCGGTGTTTCAATCCTTTTTCAACCATTTTCCCATACGACTTTACACAATCCAGCTTTTGAATGGGAAAAGCTTGTAATCTCGATCACTCGTTATGTTTTTGTTAGCGAGTGAGCGAAGCATTTTTTAAGTTATCATATCAATAAAGAAATCGAAGTCAATAAGGACTCGTGTATGAAAACAAATCTCTACTTTTTTCTTGGACTCATAATTTCGGCTTTATTAGTAAGCAGTTGCACAAAAGATAATAATCCGGTTGCGGTTCAGAGTTCTTTTTCATCCCAGACAATTAATTGGGTCACCATTCCCGGTGGCTATTTCCGTATGGGTGATACTGACAGAACTTCTGATGCCTGGCCGGTACATCCGGTTTATCTGGACAGTTATCAAATGAGCGCGACCGAAGTGACTTTTGCACAGTATGATGCATTTTGTGACTCCACCGGACATGCAAAACCTTCAGATAATTTTTGGGGAAGAGGAAACCGACCCGCCATTTGGGTTACCTGGAATGATGCAAAAGCATATTGCAACTGGTTGACAAAACAATTGGGAGACACCGTAAGGCTTCCGACTGAAGCTGAATGGGAATATGCCGCAAGGGGCGGAGCTAATTTGATGAAAACTGACTCTGTCAAATTTGCACAATTGGATTCAATCGCAAAAAGCGAATCTCGTGTGTACCTCCATCCAGACACTTTAAAGTTTGCAGGGACATATGATATTAACCTGCTCTCCAATTACGCGTGGTATGAGGGAAGTGCAACTCAGCCGGTTGGTGCTAAACTTCCCAATAGTCTTGGCTTATACGATATGAGCGGGAACGTTTGGGAGTGGTGCAATGATCTTTATGGCGCATATACCAAGGATACGATAACCATTGTCTCAAACCCGCAAGGTGCAAGCATATTGACCGGTGTTAATCACGTGATACGAGGTGGAGCCTGGGGTTGGGAGGCGCTTTACTGCAGGACAAACTTACGAATGAATGTACCAACAACGACATCGGAATTCAATTTGGGATTTCGTGTTGTCCGGAAAATGAAACAATCTCTTAAAAAATCGTAGTCAGTAAGGACTCGTGTATGAATGCTAAACGATACTCTACTTTATTGCTTCTTATTACTTTATTACTCCCCATTACGGTTTTTGCCGGTGAAACAGGAAAATTAACAGGAAGGGTTCTGGATAAAAAGACGAATGAACCCATCCTGGGAGCGAATATTGTTATCTTCGAAAGAATAAACGATGATGGCACCGCCGAAAAAATTGGTCGGCCAATGGGCTGTGCAAGCGATATGGAAGGCTCCTACCTTATCTTAAACATTCCTTCCGGCGTTTACAATGTTAAATGTACGTATATCGGTTATAAAGATGAAACAGTAACCTCAGTCAAGATCAGTATTGATAAATCGACTACTGTTTCCTTTTTCATGATTCCAACTGCTCAGGTGACCAATGAGGTTGTCGTAACGGCTTTCAGCCAACAGAAAGTTGAAATTGATCTGACGGCGACCAAGCAGACCTATGAAATTGAAAACGTCAAAAAAATTGCGGGCGTGGAAGACTTGTCAGACATTTTACAATTACAACCGGACATTTTGGATAATCACTTTCGTGGTGGCCGGACAGGTCAATCAAACTATCTGTTAAGTGGAACTTCCATTGTGAACCCGTTAACAAACCAGGCGGCATTCAGCCCCATCGTAACCGGTATGAAAACTGTTGAAGTACTCACCTCGGGATTCAGTGCGGAATACGGCAATGCACAATCCGGTGTGGTGAATATGATTCCACGAGAGGGTGGAGAGAAGTGGAAAACCACTTTGGATCTATCTGGTTACATACCTGCATACAAGACATGGGGAGGTAGCCCGTACAGCGAAAAGAACCTGGCGTTTTACCAGGCTTTGCAGAATGTTTCTGAATGGTTGAAATCCGATCACAGCAACACGCAGAACTGGTATATTGGTTCAGGGTTTACAGGTTACCTCGGATTAAAGGATCAGGACGGAAACAAAATAACCCCGACTTTATTCGGTGGGCACAACGATACTTTACGTTTGGCTCGCATAGCTCAGGCAATGTTTCTTCAATCCATCAGGGATCTTGGACTTTCGTACAATAACACAGTGGATTCAAGAATAGATTTTTCGCTTGGTGGACCATTGGATAATTCTTCACGGTTGTTTGTTGCCGGAAGAAATAAAACCAGTTACCCCATAGTGCCAACTGCGCAACCGGACGTGCAGATGCAAATCATGTCCAATCTGGTGTATCAGCCAACATCGTCAGATAAATTCAGTTTCAGGTTTATATGGGATAATCAGTTTCAAAACGTGTTTTCATCAGGAAACTTTTTGAAATTTTTATTTAACCGGACATTGGGAGCTTCGAAATTTCAACAGGATGCATTTCAATGGGGAGTTGACTACCAAAAAATACTCTCTTCAGCATATGTGTGGAGCTTGAAAGCTAATTGGCTGCAGGTTTCAACCAGAACCAGGAATGAGTTGTTGCAGGACAGGGAACTATCCTATATGTATTCCAATAACAAAAACTGGCTTTCTTTTACAACACCTCCCGGCTTTAACGATAATTATCTTCCTTCCACTTCGCAAAACGACAACGTCGGTACCTTTAACATACATACAAGTTTGGATGCGCAAATCAATAAGCAGAATCTTATAAAAGCCGGTTTCCAATATGTGCAAAATCATTTGGAGATTGACCGCGATATTAATCAATCAACTGCATCCAGCTATCGCAAAGTCAAGTTCAATGTTAAACCGTATGAAGGCGGTTTATATGTGCAAGATAAGCTGGAATTTGAAGGGTTTATTGCAAATCTGGGTTTACGTCTGGATTATTATGATATGCAGACGACGTACTACACAAATATCTGGGATCCTACCAGCAACCCAAACTATGACAGCACTGCCAATTCTTCGCCGTATGATCCAATACTGGCATTGAAAGAGTCAACCAAGCTATACACTAAATTACAGCCAAGAGTAGGATTTTCTTTTCCTCTTTCAGAAAGTGCTGTTTTTCACATAAACTATGGAACGTTTACTCAGCGGCCCAGCTACGATCAGATTTTTTGGAATCAAATCACGAACAAAAACCAGGCAGAATTGTTGGGAAATCCACGTCTGAAGCCGGAGAATACGAAAATGTATGATATAGGTATGGTGATGGCATTCGCTGATGATTACAGTCTTGATGTGTCCGCCTACTACAAAGATGTTAAAGATCTTGTAGAATCAGCATATTATAAAGACAAAGTTGGAAACAGCTATCAATCATATACCAATCGTGACTATTCAGACATCAAAGGCTTCTTCGTTACGCTTACCAAAACAGCAGATGACCTGGAGCTGTTTGTTCGGTATAATTATGAAGTGGCTACCGGCAAATCTGCCACGAATGCGGATGCTGCAGTGACCTACCGGGAAGATGCCAGCCAGGCCGTTTCGACCGATATTCCGACTCCCGCTGATATTTATATGAATTATGACCGTACACATAAACTGGTTTCAAATATTGTCTACAAGATGAAGGAAAAGGAAGGATTTGAATTATTCGATACCTATCCGCTTGAGAATATGGTGTTCAGCTTAACGTTCAGAATGTTCTCGGGAAGGGCATATTATATTTGGGACGCAAACGGTGCAAATGTGGAGCGTACACCAACTGAATATGAGTTGCGGGCGCGAATTCAAAAAGCCTGGAAATTTCCCGGTGTCAGTGTAACTGTTTATGCTGAAGGATTCAATTTACTGAATTCGAAGGTCTATAATTATAATGGTGTATTTAACAATTCCAATAACAACTGGTACTTGGATCAATATCAAGGGAAACACAACGGAGATATAACAACATACGATCAGTTATCACCGTATAACACCAGTCAGCAAATTTTTGTATACAGCAATCAGCCCATCCAGGTTCGTCTTGGTGTGGTTCTGGGATTATGAGGTACACTATGAATAAAAGACATTTACTTTCCTTGGTACTTTTAACTTTTATTACAACTTCTTTGTTTGGCCAGCTGCAAGAGTATCGTGTTCATAACCGAGGAATGCTTAATCAAACGGTGTATAACACCGGAGAATTGGGTAGACCTTGGTCAACCGGCCAGCAGGGCAATCAAACCAGTCTTCCGCTAATGGAGTGGCCGTCACGCTCAGCCCTTACACTCAATAACGTTCCGTATAGCGGCCAACATAATATTCTGGGAGCCGGATTGCATATTGCAGGGAATCCGGACAGTCTGCCGGGAACTTCAAACCGCGTATTTGCCCATTGCGGTGGTGTCGGTGCATCTTTGCCGGAAATATCTTATGGTTTGTGGTCATTCCCAAAAGTAATAAAGAGGAAGGAGAATTATCCAATACTGGCGAACGGACAGTTGAACCCCTCATATGATTCAACCGAAGCGGAAGAGATTATTACCGCTTCCTGGGCAACACCCTTGGGTATCAAAGTTACGCGTACTTCACGGGCATACAGCTATCCGGACTATGATGATTTTATTATTTACGAATATGAGATGGAGTTTAATGGAGACGTTGATGGATCCGGAAAGGTAGTGAGAACAAAAACCTGGAAAGATCTCCAGTTCTGTTTCATTTATGGGTTTGCTCAGTCGATGTATGGATACCAACGTTATTATGCCGATTGGAAATATGTTGGAGGAATTTACAATTCCGATCAGGATCAGTTCTGGGACTCGGATTACTGGTTAACCTTTAATATGGACAGGCAAACAAATGGCGAAACAAAATTAGCAGGAAAGCCAGAACCGGATTCAAGCCAGTTTATGTATCAGGCACAAACCGGAGCCAATGGCGGAGGTTTGTGCAGTCCACAGGCTCCGGGTTTTTCAGTAATGTACTTTGACACGACACATTTGGCAATTGTCAACTCGACCGATGCTTCCAAAAATGAATCGGAGTATGCACCCTATGCCGGTACTGTTGGTAGTGCGACCTCACAATTGGATGCCAATTATCATATCAAACAACCCTGGTCAAACCGCAGCCAAACCGGTGATGCAAATTCACTGAAAATGGAAACAGGCGAGCTGACGGCGACGACAAGGTCCAGCAGTGCGTGGACGTCAATTTCAGGCACTAACTTGCCACCGATACGGGCTCCTTATTATGATGCACGAAAACAGACAGCTTACAAGAACTACTGGCCGGGTCGCAGTAAAGCCCAAAACACCAATACTGAAAACGGACGGAAAAACATTACCTTCGGTCCCTACACAATGCATTTCGGCGATAAAATACGGTTTACGGTTGCTGAAGTTGTTGGTTATGGTGCGGCTCAATACAAACCTGTGGAAGGTGGCCGGGACAGCACAGGTAAAGGTGTTTTTAGCCGATGGAATTCAGCACCTTCGTGGCATGTTCCCGTTTACAGCTACAATGCAAATCATAACGTGGTGAAAATGACGAATGATTATATCAAAGACTATAATTATCCTGACTTTGTTAACTCAAACGTTCACGATGTTATGCAGGTAACGCACAAGGCTTTCGAAGCATACACAGGTTTCGATTCTGCCGGTGTGAATGCCTTATTGCCAATACATCCGGATTCTTCAATCATTCCGTCTCACGGAGTATACAAAAATATTCCCGTGCCGCCCCCGGCCCCTGGCTTGAACATAAGCAACACGGATTCTGCTACGGTTTTAATCAGCTGGAATGTAAATGCAGAGATGTTCTCACATCCGAAATTAACCGGAAAGCCTGCACTTTACAGAGTTTGGCGAAGCACATCGGGAGAAGGCCCCTGGAAATTGCTGGGTGCAGTACCAGCCGGTGCATCGAATCGGAGTGCGGATAATCTCTATACTTTTGTTGATCGTGATCAGTCGTTTAAAGTAGGCGGATGGGCTTATTATGCAGTTACCTCGGAGGATGCTTCAGGCAACAGAAGTGGCAGAACGAATATAACGCACTTTCAGAAGAATATTGCAGCAGCCAAGAAACTGGGCGCAGTATATGCTACCCCGAACCCATTTATTTCGAAATCAGGTTTTGATGAGGGTGGCAACAGTGATCAGGTAATACGGTTCTATGGTTTGCCCTGGAAGTGTACCATCCGGATATTTTCCTTTGCCGGTAACCTCGTCGAAACGATTGAACATGATGCTGACTTATATACCACGGACTATTTTCAAGTGACTAAGAATGGTCAGGAAATTGCATCGGGGATTTACTTTTTTGTGGTGACCACACCTCTGGGTGAAAAATATACCGGCAAATTTGTCGTGATTAAATAGGAGCAAATACAAATGAAAACAAAACTCTACCAAATTCTGTCTGATGCTCCTTATTCGCTGATTACCTTCATATCGATGCTGGTGGTCTTTACTTGTTTACTCTCGGAAAAGGTTTATTCATTTGAGAAGACAGGAACCACATCGTTCCAGTTTCTCAGTGTGCGTCCATCATCGCGGGCAGCCGCTATGGCAGGTGCCTTTTGTACAGTGGCAAACAATTCAGAGGCAATGTTTTGGAATCCGGCCGGTCTGGTAAAAATATCCGGCAGTGATGTGTCGTTGTCCTACATCGATTATTTCCTGGATATAAAGATGTATAGTATGGCAGCAGCTTATACTACTGATTCCTGGGGTACTTTTGGTGTCTTTGGAATGTACTCAAATGTCGGGCCCATTCAGGAAACGAAGGCTGAGCTCTCTATTATTGATGGCTCAACATTTAATCCTGCCGGTTTGACCGGAACCACATTCACCCCATATCAATTTTATGCCGGCGTGTCATATGCCAAGTTTCTTACTGACCATTTTGCATTTGGGCTAAATGTAAAGTACGTCAAGGAAAGTCTGATATTTGCCAGTGCACATGCAATAGTGTTTGATGGAGGAATTAGCTTTAATACCGGTTATAAATCCATTCAAATTGGTGCTTCCGTAAAGAATTTTGGCCCTGACGTTAAATTTATCAGCAAGTCCTATCCGATCCCACAAACCATGAATATTGGCGTTTCCGCCAATGCGATTGGAAGTGCTGGGAACAACTTGTTTGCAGACTCTCGCGATCATGCAGTGCTGCTTTCATACGATATTATTCAACCCCGTGATTTTGATCAGCAACATGCCGTTGGCGTGGAATATTCCTACGGCAATATGGTCTTCTTACGCGGTGGATATAAATTTAACGGGGACCAGGAAGGCCTGGCCGGCGGTGTAGGGGTACAATACGAAGGGGTGCGCTTTGACTACGCTTACAGCTCATTTGGCGAGTATCTGCCGGCAGTACATCGTCTTTCACTTGGTTTTGAGTTACGCTGATGAAGAAGGAATTTACCATGCAAAGATTTTTATTCGTATCCGGATTTCTCATTATTCTGCTAACCGGCATTTGTTCTGCACAGCACCGTGGCGATCAGTTTTCCTATCAGGGGCTGGATATCCCCAATAGCGAAGGTACACGAAGCTTGGCTATGGGCGGAGCATTTTCGGCAATGACCGGAGATATCAATTCAGTGTTTTATAATCCTGCCGGGCTTGCTGAGCTCAATAAAATTACGCTCAGCTATTATGGCAACAGAAACTTCAAGCTGTGGCGAGAATATCAGGCCTGGCGTCCAACTACCTATTTCGGTACTCTTTCCCTCTATCTGGAAGGGTTGATCAGGCTGCAAGGGTATAATAATGCTATCAAAGATTCTGCTGCATATCGGGATTCTGCCTATGTCATTACCAATCCAAAGATGGGGCTTGACCCCTATGGGAAAGACGCTGCAGATTGGCAACGATCACGAGTGGTTTCAAATCCGGTTAATTTTGCACTGGCAGTTCCTCTGCATGACTATGTTAAGGGTTTGGTAATGGCGGCTTCGTTCAATCAAAGTAACGTGCTGGATTATGACAGGAACAATACGTACCTGGCTCCCAATCCTGGATATACTTTTTACGGATTACTGCCAACTGCTATTGGACACGATACGCAAAATGTGCAATGGTACCGATATGGCAGAATGCGTGAAGGAAGATTACAAACAATACGCGCAGCATTTTCCTACAAAGTCAATGAAAATCTTCAGCTTGGTGTTGGTGTTAAATATTTTTGGGGCAATACCGACGATTATCTCGGGTTGAATCACTTTGCAACTATAAGCCTTATGAATCAAAATCTTTATAGTATTACGTTACGGAGTGGTTTAGACACAAGTTTCGGCACATCAAAATTTAAATCACTGACAACAACAATCGGAGCCATTGTATCATACTCAAGATTCAATTTAGGTGTGTCGCTGAATTTGCCATACACGATGACCCGTGACTGGAATTATACACAAATCAGAAATTATCAGGTCAATGGTATTGACACCACGGTGGTTTCAAATCCAACGGGGCAGGATAAAATGAAAATGCCGGTGTCGTTTACGATTGGTATAAATTACGAAGCTACCAAAAAACTCACGATGGCTTGCGATGTTGAAGTGACCCCCTATGGAGCGAGCGATTTTGAACTTGCGCAGCAAGACAGTTTTTATCATTCCCCGGTAAATCAAACAATTCTCCGCATAGGAATTGAGTATCGCCCAATGAAAATGCTAAGCCTGGCAGCCGGATATCGGATAATTCCAACGAGTTATGTGCCGGATGGAGCAGCTATTCATAATAAAGGTTCTGTTGCAACCAGTTATACATTTGGGGCAGGGCTGCAATTTTTCTTCGGGCGTATTGATCTGATTTATGAATTTTACAATCTGAAGTATTACGATTCATATTATTCGAATACAAATTATAATACGGAATTGAGCAACAGAATGACGGCAGGTTATACTTACAGTTTTTAGGTATTACCTGAAGCGAACGGTCCATGGACTGATTTTTATCAGGAATGGTTTACAATTTTTTTGGATATATATTTATTAATATAATGAAAGATGCAACAATGAAGATTCTGCAAACGTTACTTTTTTTATGTATTCTTGTGGGAGTAGGGCAGGCCGGAGATATCACATCGGTCAAATCAGGCAAATGGAGTGATCCAACTGTATGGTCCACCGGAGCAGTGCCTACTGCCGCTGATAATGTAACCATCACCGGATGGCATGTGATCAATTTTGATCTGGATTCGGGCGCAGTTAATAATTTGACTGTGGGATGTGACACCAATACGTCTGCCTCAACAACAAATGGGTGGCGGACTACTGATTCCACGACGGTTGGCGTGAAGCTGGCAATTTATGGAAATCTGAAAGTCTATCCGAACATGGTTTTTTACTCGCAAACAAGTAAAGTGCCAAACACACAGATTCCAAATCTGGTATATATTCAGGGAAATCTCGAAAACTATGGATCAAAATTTGATTGCCGCAATGGTTCTGCCGGGTCCACTCTTGGAGTTGTCAATTTTATCTTTTTTGGTTCACAGAATAGTACTGTAACAGTAACTGCCTATTCAACTGCAAACAATGAATTTAATGGCGTTACGTTCAATAAAACCGGAAATGCGCGGATTATTCTTGCTAATGATATGGTTTGTGCCGGCAGTTCTTCTGCTGCAGTTGCACTTGATCCATATATACACTTTTATAACGGAATTGTTGAGACCGGAACTCATGCATTCGTTTCTTTGGCAACTACAAGTGCCACTATGGATACAGGCAATGCAAATTGTTATATTCTGGGTACCATGGGACGTGCAATGAGCAACAGTGCAGGTAAGTCGAACTATTTTTATGTTGGCGATTCTGCAGGCTATCGTCCTGCCAGTTTGAAATCAGCAACCGGTGGCACAGCAACCGGTCATTTTGCTAAAGTATCGTGCATAAGCGGCAATGCCAATACGGGAGCTAGTGTTTTGGATGCTGCAATTGATAAAGTATCTGAAGTTCGCTATTATAAAGTATCCTATTCCAATACCGGTGCGGGTGCTGCCAGCATGGCTTTTGATGCCTTCCGCCCTTCTTATGAAGCACAAGACGGTGTAACTGCCGGGAACACGGATTTACGGGTTGCTTATTCAACGAATGAACGTGCCAATTGGACGTTATTGAAAGATACCTATCCCGATGTTACCTCATTGGGTACGTTACCGAAATATTACTCAAGTGATACAATGGCAACAGCAATCACACTCAACAAGGACGCTGATAACCTTTATTTTGCTTTTGCCCGTTTAACCGGAACCACCACTAATTCACTGGTCTATACACCGACCGCAGTTCGTGTTGAAGCACCGAAAGCTAAGAACTTTCTGTTAAATCAAAACTATCCAAATCCATTTAACCCGAGTACAAAGATTTCCTATCAACTGCCTTCCGGTTCTGTGGTAACTCTGAAAGTATATGATGTTATCGGAAATGAAGTAGCTACGTTGGTTAATGAGTTTACTCCTGCAGGATCTTATGAAGTTAATTTCAATGCTTCAAAACTGAGCAGTGGTGTCTATTACTATCAGTTGCGCACCGGATCATTTGTACAGACGAATAAAATGTTATTGGTAAAATAAGTATTTAAAAGTCTCCTCTCTCTAGGGCGCCGGCTGATAGTGTATTGCGCCTCATTACAATTATTAAGCCGGCGTCTTTAATTTTGTTTAAAAAACAAAAATCGTGTCACACACGATACAACATACATTAGGCTTTTTCTTTGAGCAGCTATCAAAATAGAGGTTACCATTGTATATGTTATTCAAGAAGCTGAAGAGGATTCCCTAAGCGGTGCTTAGCTGCTCTAATGCAGCTATAATGTTGCGAAGCGCCTGCGATATTTGTTATTTGTTTTGTGCCCCTCCTGATTCACCATAGAGCTATGATACTATCATCAGCACTTTTTTTCTGAGTATCTAATCCTGACCATAAAACTTGAATGTTACCGGAAATTATTTTGCTCTCTTGCACAATTACCCGCAGGTTATCAACTCTTTACAGGAAAAAGAGGTGATACGTACTTGGAAATTTTATTTAACTAATGGAGCCATCATGAAATCATTTCTTTACTGGTATTTAACAGTTGTATTTATTCTTCTGAATTCATATACATTGAATGCCGGAATAATTAGTACGACTGGGACAGGCGGAGCCTGGAGCGCAACAGCCACATGGGCTGGTGGAGTTGTCCCTGGATCAGGTGATGATGTTACCATTGCGGATGGAGCAACGGTTACTGTGGACGCAAATTTTTCGATACAGAGTCTGACAATTGGGCAGGGAGTCAGCGGAATATTGCAAATGACAAAAACTGCAACAATCACCATGACTGTTGCAGGTAATCTCCTAATTAATGCAGGGGGCGTGTTCAAAGTGCAATCCAATACAACAGGGGGAACCGGGGTTGCGCACACTCTTACTTTATCAGGGAATTTAACTTCTAACGGCACTATCACATGGCGAACTGGTACTTCAGGTACAACTCTGAGCGTTATCAACCTTGTATTAACAGGAACTGTTTCCTCCACATTGTATGCCGCTTCCGGTACAAGCGCGCAAAATGGTTTTAACTATATCACCATTAACAAGACAGGTGGGGCTAAGATAACACTGTTAAGCAATATTATAACAGCCAGTGGATCATCAAACGGACTGGCGGCTGCAAATTCCGGGATTTCTTTTACAAGTGGTATTGTTGAAACCGGCAACTATATTTTAGTCTGTCTGTCGACAACTGATGCTCAAATCTCATCTTATTCGTCCTCAAGTTATGTTATTGGTGCTTTTGGCAGGGGAATGTCCTCATCGGCGGCCACATCTAAAAATTTTCCTGTTGGAGATGCTGCAGCGTACAGGCCCTTTAACCTTCACTCAACAACTTCCGGGGTCGCAAGTGGTCACTATGCAATTGTAAGATGCATCGCAGGGAATGCGAATACCGGAAGCAGCGTATTCACTGCTGATGCAATAGACAGGGTTTCAGCAGTTCGGTATTATCAGGTTAGTTACAATAATACCGGAGCAGGCGCAGCGAGTATGAGCTTTGACATTTTTAAACCCTCATATGGAACTGATGATGGCATTGTTGCCGGGAATACAGATTTGCGTGTTGCCTATTCGACAGATTCCAGAGCAACGTGGACGATGGCCTCTCAGACTACTGCTCATACAACAAATTTCACTGCTCCACCCACTTTCATATCACCAGATGCACTTACTACTGCAATTCCATTGAGCGCCGGTGGAAGTTCCATATTTGTTGCTCTTGCCAATGTCGCAGGCGGCACCAATAATCCTCTTCCAGTTGAGCTTACTGGTTTCTCCGCGAGAATTATGGAGTCTTCTGTTGAATTAAAATGGTCAACGGCCACTGAAATAAATAACGCCAGGTTTGAGATTGAAAGATCTCTAGCGGAAGGTAAAAAAGAATGGTCGCGATTAGGCTTTGTAAACGGATACGGAACATCCAATGCTCCTAAGGTGTATTCATTCACCGATGAAAATGTTCTCCTTAATGGCAAATTCCTCTACCGCCTGAAACAGATCGATATTACCGGGCAATTTGTATATTCCAAAGAGATTACTATTGACGTGAAATCCACACCGAAAGCATTTGAGCTTGCTCAGAATTATCCGAATCCTTTCAATCCAACAACCAGCATCAAAATATCGGTACCTGTTGAGAGCCTGGTTAAGATTACAGTATATAATGCGATTGGAAAAGAGGTCGGAATAATTGCCGATCGAATGATGTCTGCCGGGTATCAGATAATTAATTGGAATGCAGCAGGAGCTGTTTCCGGGCTGTATTACTATACTCTTGACGCCAAATCTCTGGATGGAACTGCTTATTATAAAACAACAAAAAAGATGCTGTTGCTGAAGTGATATCCTGGTAAAGTTATAAATTTGCTGTAAGGCGTCAACGAGACGCCTTACAATTTCCCCTTGCACAAAAACATTGGCTCACCGGGCATAAGAGCGTCAGTTGTTTCCAAATGATTGTTTCTGGTCCTGTGCTCATTTTAAACAAATCTGTTTCTGTATGCTGATCTGAACGGAAATTCCCAATATTCTAAACTAGTATTATGCTCTTATGACATTCGAAAAAATCTCACCCACAATAATCGTTTTATTGTTATTTGTAACTCTTTCCTGCCAGGGAATGGCCCATACCTTTCTGGCAAATCAAAGTAAACTGGATAAGGTTAAAGAGTCCCTGGCAAAAGGGGATAAAACCTATAAAGTGGTGTATACAGAATTGATTAAAGCAGCTAATAAACACCTCAAAAAGAAAGCGCTAACCGTCACCGATAAGAAACAGATACCACCCAGTGGCGACAAGCATGATTATATTAGTATGGCCCCATATTGGTGGGCAGACTCTTTATCCGAAAACGGGTTACCCTATATCAGGCGGGACGGGGAACATAACCCGGAAATCTATGAGTTTAGGGATCATTCCTATTACACCACTACCTGTACGAATATTTTTGAACTTTCGCTGGCATACTATCTTTCGAATGAAGAGAAATATGCCGTTAAGGCAATTGAACTCTTGCGTATCTGGTTTTTAAACCCGGAAACAAGAATGAATCCAAATCTTAATTATGCACAGGCAATCAAGGGACGTAATGAAGGACGGGGAAGCGGTTTGATTGAAAATCGTTACATCATATATACAGTTGATGCAATGGAGCTCTTAAAAGGTTCTCCTGCTCTGAAAAAGGAAGACCAAAACGGCATGAAGAAATGGTTATCTGAACTGTTATTATGGATGAGGGAGAGTAAAAACGGTGTCCAGGAAGCAAAAACAAAAAACAACCATGGTTCATGGTATGATGTGCAGATAGTATCTTTGGCACTTGCTACAGAGAACAAGGATATTGCTATTTCGCAGTCAAAACGATTATTTGAAAAAATTATCTCCCAGATTACTGTGGAAGGAAGACAACCGGAAGAACTGACCAGGACCAATGCTTATGGTTATTCATTCTTTAATCTTGAGGCATTGTGTAATTACGCAAGGTTAGTTGCCAACCTGGATGTTGATGGATGGAAATTTGTGTCATCGGAAGGAAAGGGCATACAAAAAGCAATAGATTTCATGTATCCATACGCAATTAACGAAAAACCTTGGGACTATAAACAGATAGGGGCAAGAAAAAGGGACACGCCGGTTAGGGTTATGCTCTATGCCTATGCTGCATTTGGGGACAAAAAATATCTCGAGGCCGCCAAAGCCATGAATGGCGGGACTCTCAAAGACCAATTTGAAATGTTGTATTTGTAGTAAATTATTAATGATAGCAATGCTAAAAAAAAGAGATTCTATCCCGACCAATTGGGCACTTTTTCTGTTTTTTGTTTCACTGAGTTTTCAGTTACCGGTCTGCGCGGGGACATTTCTGGCGAATCAGGCAAAACTGGATGCCGTTAAAACGTCCTTGCAGAATGGCGAAAAGACCTATAGCCGAAACTATTTGGCAATTATGTCCAAGGCAAAAAAACTGTTGAAGATGGAACCGCTTTCAGTCGCCACAAAAGAACAGATGCCCCCGAGTGGTGATAAGCATGACTATATGAGCCTGGCAACCTACTGGTGGCCAGATCCATCAGGGGACAAAAATGCCCCCTATATCAGGAAAGATGGCGAACACAATCCGGAAATCTATGATTATAAAGATCCGGACAATTATCCTCTTGTTTGCAGAAACATCTTTCACCTCGCATTGGCATATTACCTTTCTGATGAAACCGTCTATGCGGAAAAAGCGATCCGACTGACTAGATGCTGGTTTTTAGACACTGCTTCTAGGATGAATCCCAATTTCACCTATGCTCAGGCAATTAAAGGCAGGAATGATGGGCGTGGATCGGGGCTGATCGAAAACCGTGATATTATTTATGTGGTTGATGCAGTTGAATTGTTAAAAACCTCAAAGTTATTTTCAAATAATGATGTACAAGGGATGAAGAAGTGGTTTTCCGATTTTCTGCAATGGATGATAACCAGCAAGAATGGACATGATGAATCCAAAGCACAGAATAATCATGGATCATGGTATGATTGCCAGGTACTGTCGCTTTCTCTGGCAACAGGCAATAGGGAGTTAGCCTTAAAGCACGCTAATCGGATTTTTGAAAAAATCGGTAAGCAAATTACTCCAGAAGGGAAACAACCTGCAGAACTGGAACGAACCAATGCGTACCACTATTCATTCTTCAATCTTGAGGCCCTGGGAAATTTGGCACGTCTGGCAGCAAACGTTGGTGTCGACGGCTGGAATTATACTTCGCCTGATGGCGGGAGTATTAAAAAAGCAATCGAGTTTATGTACCCTTATACCATTAATGAAAAACCGTTTCCCTACAAGCAATTATGGGAAAGGAAAAAGAGTTCTCCGGTTCGTGTTTACGTCTATGCATATGGGGCATACGGGGAAAGCAAATATCTGAAGGCTGCTGAGGAAATAAACGGTGGTGCGCTCTATGATATCCCCGAGATGCTGTTTCTGTAGTCTCCGGCAAAATCCTGATCTCTCAAAAGTTTAAATAAACCGAAGTTTATTTTACAGAGGGGTTTGATCCTACTCCGGAATTCCGGATGACGCAAAACTATACTAACCCTTTTAATCTTTCGAATAAAATTGAATTTGAAATCCCGGATAAACGCAATGTTTCCTTTCGTATATTGAACATGCTGGGTCAGGAGATTATTATTTTAGCAAACGGAACGCAGGATACCGGCATTTATCATATCACGTTTGAGCCGGAAAAATATCACCTGAGTTCCGGTGTATATCTATATCAGCTTCAAGCTGGAAGCAAAACATTTACCATTAAAATGATCTATCTAAGGTAATTCCAATGAAAACAATTTCGTTATTTATCATACTGCTAAGTACTGCTATTTCCACTATCAATGCCCAGGCTGCAGTTTCGCTTCTCAACCTGAATAAACTTCAAAACATCCGGAACGAATATAAAGCGAACGGTGGTAAAGTAACAAAACAATTTGCTCCTTCATTCAAAGGGATTCTCAAGCATGCAAATGAAGCACTGACTTCAGGCAACTATTCAGTCATTGATAAAACACAGATGCCGCCAAGCGGCGACAAACACGACTACCTGAGTCTCGGCAGATATTATTGGCCGGATCCTGCAAAGCCGGATGGTTTACCCTATCTCTACAAAGATGGTGAAGTGAACCCTGAGACGAATGAGTACACCGACAAGAAGCTTTTTAAGCAAATGATGAATGAAACCTTCTATTTGTCGGTTGCATATTATATCACCGGCGAGAAAAAGTATGCCGGTCGTGCAGAAAATATTTTCAAGACGTGGATGGTGGACACTGCAACAAGAATGAATCCGAACCTCAATTCAGCACAAATCAAAAAAGGGTATACAGGGTTGCTGTATTCTGGCATTATTGATGCCGCCGATCTGGATTTGGCAATTGATGCTGCAGCTTTGCTGCTACAGGAGAATGGAATGTCCGCCACAAATTGTGCTGGCGTAAAAAACTGGTTCTCGGAATACTTCAAGTGGTTGACAACGTCAAATTCCGGTTTGCGCGAGGCGAAATCTAAAAACAATCATGGTTCATGGTATGATGTTCAGGTAGTCTCACTGGCATTATTTTTGGGCGAAAATGAATACGCAAAAAAAGTTTGCGAGGACGCGAAAGAAAAGAGATTCAAGCATCAGATTGAAGTTGATGGGCAACAACCGGAAGAGACCAGGCGGACAGTATCGCTCAATTATTCCTGTTTTAATATCGAGGCTTTGGCAAAACTGGCAAAACTGGCTGAGCATGTTAAGGTGGATTTATGGCATTATTCCTCGGACGGAAGAGGTTCACTGCAAAAAGCTTTTGATTTCCTCCTTCCATACCTTACCAACGAGAAAGTATGGGACTATAAGCAAATAAAGTCATTTAAAATTGAAAGCTATGTTGAAGCATTTGAATGGGCAAGTATAAATTATAATGATTCAAAGTATGCTGAAGTTGCCCGAAAAATGTTGGATAAAGATTACGAAAAGTCCATGAAGTATATTTGCTATTAATATGGATTGCTGAACCTGTTGTGCTGCGTTTACCATATTGTCGCAAAATCTAATTACAATACTTTTTTGTTGTCATTCTTTCAAAGGTTTTACTGTTTATGAAATTCGATAAATCTCTTTTCATTATTCTCCTAGGACTGCTTGCGCTGCCTCTGTTTGCCCAGGTCCGGTTGAATCTCGATAACTACGAGAAGAAACGTGTTCTGAGCGCTGCAATGAAAATTATCAACAATGAGCCGGTGACTATAACGGCTTTCAAGGCGGAACGAAGTGCAGGAGGATTGCACGATTATTTTTCCGAAGGTGATTATTGGTGGCCTGATCCTAAGAATCCCAATGGTCCCTATATTCAAAAAGACGGTATGACAAATCATGATAATTTTGTGCAACATCGCGAAGTGCTTCGGAGCTTTTCGGTGCAAGTGCCGTTGTTGGCGGCTGCGTACAAAATTAGCAAAGACCAAAAATTTGCTGAAAAAGCTATAGCGCACCTGCGCGCTTGGTTGCTTAATGAGGCGACAATGATGAATCCAAACCTTTTATATTCCCAAGCCATCCGGAATAAATTTACCGGCAGGGGAATTGGTATAATTGACAGCATTCATCTGATTGAGATCACAAAAGCAATAGAAGTTCTTGAAACGGGCGGTGCTTTGTCGCATGAGGAAGCAAACCGGATGCGCGACTGGTTCAGAAAATATCTTACCTGGTTGACCACACACCCTTACGGAAATGATGAAAGAGATCAGAAGAACAATCATGGAACCTGGTGGCTGGCCCAAGTGGCAGCATTTGCACGGTTTACGGCCAATGATTCTCTCATGGAATATGCACGGCAGCGATTCAAAACAGTGACGTTGCCAAACCAAATGGCCGCGGATGGAAGCTTCCCGCTGGAACTGAAACGGACTAAACCATACAACTATTCACTCTTCAATATCGAAGCGATGGTACTGATTTGCAAAATCCTTTCAGACGGTCAACATGACCTTTGGAATTTTACCCTGGCAGATGGCAGGAATGTGAAAAAAGGAATGGAATTCATGTATCCATTCATTAAAGACAAAAAGCTGTGGAAGTATTCGCCTGATGTTATGTATTTTGAATTCTACCCGGTTCGCCAATCAGCGCTTTTGTTTGCAGGGCTGCAATTTGGTGAAAATAAATATATTTCTCTCTGGAAGAAACTGCCGGTAGACACTGTGCATGAGGAAATAATCAGAACATTCGCTATCCGGCAGCCTGTACTGTGGATAGATTAAATGCAGCAGAAATCATAACACTTTGACAATTATTTGAAAATGAAGTATGACCCGGCGCCCCACTCCAAAAGGCTCCAGGACTCCTAACAATCCATTAATAATAAATACTATTTACGATGAAAATTCTTTCGACCATTTTGCTTTGCCTGCTGTTTCTGGCAAATTGTAACGCGCAACCCGCTGATTTTCTCCAACAACTATCCAAACAAGTGACAGCCAAGGCTGATCTGCTGAACGGCCGGTACTCTGATTACACAGTGAATGGATCATGGGCCGAACTGAAGGATAAACCGGGATGGTTGATCGGGTTTCTGGGCGGGGAACTCTGGCTAATGTACGATCTGACCGGTGATGAACAATTAAAAGTCCGGGCACTGAAACATGCCAATAAAATGCTGCAATATGCCACACTTGATAATACGCATGATCTTGGGTTTATCTTTCTGCCATCTGTAGTTCAGGCTTTTAAGCATACTGGAGATAAGAAATATCGTGATGCAGCAATTTTGGCTGCGCGAACACTGGCAAAACGTTTTAATGCAAAAGGAAACTTCATTCAGGCATGGGGAGTCGCGGGATCAGGTGAAAAGGCAGGTTGGACAATAATTGATACGATGATGAATCTCGAATTACTTTTCTGGGCCGCGCAGGAAACAGGGGATTATTCCCTCTATGATATCGCATACAAGCATGCATTAACATGCCTAAAAAATACGGTGAGGGATAATTACTCATCGTATCATGTGGTAGAGTATGATCCTGAAACCGGATCAGTAGTAAGAAAACGCACACATCAGGGATATAGTGATGAATCAACATGGGCGCGGGGCCAGGCATGGGGTATCTATGGCTTTGCGAAGGCCTACTCTTATACCAAAGATCAACGATTTCTCACAGCGTCTAAGAAAATGGCTGACTATTTTATTACCAAACTGCCTGAAGATTTTGTCCCGTATTGGGATTTGGACCTTTCAGGAGAGAAAGTTGTCAGAGATGCTTCCGCTGGTGCAATAGCGGGAGCTGGGATGCGGTTGTTATCATCGCTGGTAACACAGGCAGACGACTATACCAGGTATTACTCTGTTTATAAAAAAACAGCAAAATCGCTGATTGCCAATTATTCATTCCTCAGTTCAAAACGCACGCCGGAACAGGGATTGCTTCTGCATACAGTCTATAACTTTGCCAAGGGGTGGGGCATTGATGAATCTTTCCCCTGCGGTGATTATTATTTTATGGAGACTGTCAGGAATTATTATCAGGATGTAAACGAAGAAAACAGTATTAAGTTCACCGGTAAACGGGAATCGTTCACCATCAACAATAATTGGTTTTATCTTGAAGATAATATTGCCAATTTTACCGATATAAATAAATCTGCTAAAACCTGGGAAAAAGTTGACTTGCCACATACCTGGAACAAGACGGATGTTTTCGATCCGGTGCCAGGCTATCGCAGGGCCGCATCGTGGTATAAGAAAGAAATCTTCATCCCAAAATCGGATATTCCTGCGATATATAAGTTACATTTTGATGCGGTTAACATTAAGTCCGAAGTATATGTAAACGGAGTCCGTGCGGGCGGGCATGTCGGTGGTTACATAGGTTTTGATATTGATATAACGGATTTAATAAAGCATGGTGATGTGAATACCATTTTTGTCAAGGCGGATAATTCAATAGATATAAATGTTATCCCCTCGCAAAAAGGTGATTTTTTTATATATGGAGGCATTCCCCGTTCGGTAAGCTTGAATGTTCTTCCTCTGGTGTCCATAGATGCCGTTCATGTTAGTACTCCTGTTGTTTCCAATGAGGCTGCTGAAACAAACGTGGCAATTCAAATAACGAACAAAAAAAATGTAGAAAAGAAATATACCATTGAAGCTCTGCTGCTTTCATCTGATGGGAAGGAAGTGCAGAACCAGTCATCTAAAAAGGAAATCGCGCCTGGAACAAGCACTCTGACAATAGCCTTCAGGAAACTGAAGAATCCTCGGCTATGGTCTCCCTCTTCTCCAACGCTCTATACGGTGAAAGTGCTGCTAAAGGAAAATGGAGAGACGATTGATGAGATAAGCGACCGGATTGGTTACCGTTTTTATGAATTTAAAGATCATGGAGCTTTCTATTTAAATGGTGAAAGACTGTTTCTGCGGGGTACGCATCGGCATGAGGAATTGATCGGGTATGGCAATGCTATACCTGATTCTCTGCACCGAAAGGACATGCAAATGATCAAAGACCTTGGTGCCAATTTTGTCAGACTCGCGCATTATCCGCAGGCCCCAGAAGTATACCGGGCCTGTGATGAGCTCGGATTATTGGTCTGGGATGAAGTTCCCTGGTGCAGGGCAGGGATGGGCGGAGCAGAATGGCAGGCAAACACTAAACGTTTACTCACAGAGCAGATTGATCAGCACTTCAATCATCCGAGCATTATTTTATGGTCAATTGGAAATGAGAGTGACTGGCTGCCTGATTTTCCTGACGGTGATAACCCTGATTCATTGAAATGGTTTGCCGGCGAAATGCATAATCTCGCCAAATCGCTTGATCCTGGACGGTTGACAGTCGCCCGGAAGTTTGAAGCAGCAGCATCGTCAGTGGATGTGTTTTCACCATCTATGTGGCCGGGTTGGTATTCCACGGTGTACAAGGAATATGAGAATGTCCTAAAAGCGAATAACAAAAAATACAAACATATGTTTCACGCTGAATATGGAGGAGACAGCCATGTTGGACGGCATACGGAAACACCCGCAACCGGTGAAGGTTCCATCCCGGCCGATGATGGGCAGGAAAAAGCTATTCAGGTGAAGTTGAAAACTATAGCAAACGATGGTGACTGGAGCGAAAGCTACATTGTCAACCTTTTCGATTGGTATTTACGCTATCAGGAAACCTCTGACTGGCTGAGCGGCGCAGCGCAGTGGATATTCCGCGATTTTGGGACACCATTGCGACCAGAAAATCCTATCCCATATGTAAACCAGAAAGGCTTGGTCGACCGGAACAATAATCCCAAGGACGCTTATTATGTATTCAAGAGTTATTGGACAATTAATCCCAAATTCTGTTATATTGAATCAAAAACATGGACTTTCAGAAGTGGCCCCAGGAACGTTAAGCGGGAAGTAAAAGTGTTTAGTAATTGTCAGGAAGTTGAACTTTTTCTTAATGGCATTTCATTGGGGAAGATAAAGAAGGATATTCAGAAATTTCCTGCAAGTGGACTTAACTGGAAAGTAGATTTTGCAGAAGGTAAAAACACCTTGACGGCAAACGGTATTCAAAACGGTGAACTGGTCACTGTCGATTCGTTGACTGTGGAATACACCTATAAAAAAATTGAAAAACCGGAAGAAATTCTGCTATCACACAGTCGTCTTTCAAACGGTAACTATCTGGTAACGGCAAAAGTCGTCGATAAAAACGGAAGACTGTGCACGGACTTTAACAGAAAAATGTATTTTGATGTTAATGGTTCAGGCATCATGATCACGGATTGTGGTACCCCAATAAACAGCTCCGTAATAGATGCGGCGAACGGTCAGGCTTCAATAGAAGTGAAGACGGTGCCTTCCGAAGAAACTATTCTGGAGGTTCGTACCCAGGATTTCAAAGGGCATTATTATCATTTGCCGAAATAGGTTTGCAGTCGAAAACTGAAAGCTTTACGGTCGGGCTAATCAAAATGCCGGCAAAACCGGTAATAACTGGATTTGGTTGCTTTTCTTTAAGGTTTGGTTGAGTTTTCGGTGGAAATTGACCAAACAGTGACATAATTTCCGGACAGTAGAATGAAAGGAATCAAAAAAAAAAGTGGCTTTCAGAAAAAAAATTAGAGCATATTAATGATTTTTTCATAATTTTGTATCTAAGTAAACGCTTAAGTAAATGATTTTTTACTTAAAACCTGGTTTAATTTCATTTTTACAGAGAATTTGACATGTTATATTACGCTAAGGGATCGATTGACTACCGTTTTACGGATGATGAATTACGATCGGCATTGTACGAGACATTTGAGAAACTTGGTGCAAAAAAACGAGTTCTTGCTATCCCCCCCGACATTACTCGCTTCTATTCCTACGCCGGCCCGCTGACCTGTTTCACCCACGATTATTATAAAGACACACTTAAGGCCATACTACCGGCACTTGGGACGCATTATGCCATGGCTGAAAAAGAAATTGACAAGATGTATCCGGGCATCCCACACAATCTTTTTAAGGTTCATGACTGGCGGAATGGATTAGTTACATTAGGTCACGTTCCTGCGGAATTTGTATCTGAAGTTTCAGGTGGTGCGGTTAACTATTCCTGGCCCGTTCAGGTTGATAAGGAATTGGTAGAAGGAGACTATGATCTGATTCTGTCCATCGGTCAGGTTGTCCCGCATGAGGTTATTGGTATGGCAAACTATAACAAAAATATATTCGTGGGAACGGGTGGTTCTGAAGGGATTCACAAAAGCCATTTTCTGGGAGCGGCTTATGGGATGGAAAAAATAATGGGTCGCGCTGATTCTCCGGTACGCAAAGTGTTGAACTATGGTTCCGATCATTTTGCCAAACATCTTCCAATTGTGTATGTTCAAACTGTTGTGGGAAAAGACAAGGATGGGCAACTGGCGGTGAAAGGATTGTTTATCGGTGATGACGCGGAGTGCTATCAACTGGCAGCAAAACTTTCACTTGAAGCGAACTTTATAATGCTGGATAAGCCTCTCAAAAAAGTAGTGGTCTATCTGGAACCTGCCGAATTCAGGTCAACCTGGCTTGGCAACAAAAGCATCTATCGTACCCGGATGGCAATTGAGGATAATGGTGAACTAATTGTTCTTGCTCCCGGACTTAAAGAGTTTGGTGAGGACAAAACAATCGATGGGCTGATTCGCAAATACGGGTATCTGACCACACCGGAAATACTTCGTCTGGTTGAAGAAAACGAAGATTTAAAGAATAATCTCAGTGCCGCGGCTCATTTGATCCATGGATCGTCCGAAAATCGCTTCACCATTTGTTATTGTCCGGGTCCCGGAATGACAAAAGAGGAGGTCGAATCAGTCAATTTTAAATATGGCAATCTTGAAGAAATGACCAAACGGTATAATCCTGAAGTGTTGAAAGACGGTTATAATACGCTTCCTGATGGTGAGGAAGTGTTTTATATATCCAATCCGGCGCTTGGATTGTGGGCCTGGAAAGAAAAGTTCAAGGATTGACTGTTACGATGCATAGGTGATAGAACGTGTTGCAGCGATTTTATCTCACGGAACAAGTACATGAATAAAATTAATATAAACTACAATTAACAACTAACTACGAGCAAATAATGGGTTCACAAATTGGTGTTATAGGTATTGGCGTTATGGGTGAAAACCTTGCGCTGAATTTCGAAAGCAAAGGATTTTCGGTCTCGGTGTTTGACACTGATGCAAAAAAAGTAGATAAATTCATTGCCGGCAGGGCAGCAGGCAAGCAGATATCTGGTGCACATTCCTATGAAGAATTTGCAAAACAGCTCGCAGCCCCCAGAAAAGCATTGATTATGGTTCCGGCTGGAAAAATTGTTGACCAGGTGATTGAAGCTATGCTTCCCTATATGGAGAAAGGTGATATCCTGATAGATGGCGGTAACACGCATTTCCCTGATACAACCAGAAGAGTTAAGTATATGGAATCAAAGGGCTTCCAGTTTGTTGGTTCAGGTGTTTCCGGCGGTGAGGAAGGTGCGCTTCTTGGGCCGGCGCTGATGCCAGGCGGTTCACCCGGTGCATGGGAGCACATTAAACCAATGTTCCAGGCAATCGCAGCGAAGGTTGAAGGAGTTCCCTGTTGTGACTGGTTAGGTGAAGACGGAGCGGGACATTTTGTTAAAATGGTGCATAATGGCATTGAATACGGCGATATGCAGCTCATATGCGAAGTATACCAATTCATGCATGAAGTGCTTGGTCTTTCCTATGTTGAATTGCATGAAACATTTGCCGGTTGGAACGAAGGTGAATTAAAGAGCTATCTGATTGAGATAACCCGCGATATTATGGGTTTTAAGGATGTTGACGGAGAACCTATTGTAGAGAAAATTCTGGATAAAGCCGGTCAAAAAGGAACGGGAAAATGGACTGTAGTATCTGCTTTGGACAGCGGCATTCCTTTGACTCTCATTGCTGAGTCGGTTTTTGCCCGTTGTTTATCGGCATTGAAAGATGAACGCGTTGCGGCTGAAAAATTGCTGCACGGACCAAAAATTGAGTTCAAAGGCGATAAAAAAGCATTCATTCAGCTTGTCGGTAAATCGCTTTATTTTGCAAAAGTATTGTCATACGCTCAGGGATATGCATTACTCCGTGCTGCGGCAGAAGAATATAAATGGAATCTTAATTTTGGAGGCATTGCCATGATTTGGCGAGGCGGCTGCATCATACGGAGTAAGTTCCTGCAAAACATTAAGGATGCCTTTGATGCAAATCCCGGCCTGACAAATTTGTTGCTTGACCCGTTCTTCAATAAAATTGCAAATGAATATGAGTCAGCACTGCGCCAGGTAGTAGCCGAGGCTATGCTTCAGGGTATTCCTGTTCCGGCTCTTTCGTCAGCTCTCTCATATTTTGATGCATATCGTACTTCCCGCCTTCCTGCAAATTTATTACAGGCGCAACGAGACTATTTTGGTGCACACCAATATGAGCGGGTTGATAAACCAAGAGGGGAATTCTTCCATACTAATTGGACCGGCAGAGGTGGGGACACCGCGTCGACTGTTTACAACGTCTAATTCAAAAAACTCTATTCTTGAATTTATGTTCAAGAATCATAACACGCAAAACATCTGAATATTTGGTCACCCGGCGGAAAATAAACCCGCCGGTTGATCCTTATGGCAGAATTAGCATATCTCCAGGTGCAGAAGCTTTATTTCTGCATATTCCCTAAGAATAGCTTTTAAGATTGTGCGATTTTGTATAAAATTGGAATATCTGCGGAATTTTTTTGTATGACATCCGTCAAGTCCTTGCAATACTCATGCATTTTAGTTATATTACCATTTCATCAATGAGGTAAATATGTTTAAGGTTATAGAGAACAGAGTTCCTATAAGTAAAATTGTGGCGCAACAGATAGAAGAGTCGATTGTTAATAAGACCTTTCTTCCCGGAACAAAGCTTCCTTCCGAGTTTGAGCTTTGCAAACAATTCGGTGTCAGCCGCACGGCAATTCGTGAAGCTTTGCAGACTCTTTCTGCCCAGAACATGATCACTATTGTGAAAGGCAAAGGAATTTTTGTGAACGAGATGAGTTCATCATCGGTTATTGAACCGCTTAACAAATATCTCGCACAAAAACTTGACCGAAACTATACACTTGATCTGGTACATACCCGGCAGGTAATTGAGCCGGCTTTGGCAGAAGCCGCAGCACTCAAGCGAACAAATGAAGATATTGAAACTCTTATCACGGATTTTAATCAGTTAAAAACCTACGTTGGTGACTATGTCAGTCTTGCTCGCCTGGACATGCGCTTCCATCTGGATATTGCACACGCCTCTCACAACAGACTTTTACCCGTTATCCTTGAACCAATCATCCTAAGCTTTATGCCGGAAGTTAAAGCTTTCGTGTACGAAACCGTGAAAGATGCAAAGGATGCAGCCATTGAAAGTCACAAAAAAATTCTTGATATGATAATTGCTCAGCAGCCTGATGATGCGCGTGAAGCAATGCTTGAACATCTCAGAATTGCAGAAGCGCATACCGAGAAGATGCTCCTGGAAAAATATGGTGAAGTTGAAACAGATGAAAAATCTGCATGATTTTTCGAAAAACGGCTGTCCGAGGATCCATTTTTAATGCTGCTAATTATTTCAGCACCTTTTTGAGAATCAAAGAGTACTTCCCGCGTGCATAAGCTTTTCGATATTTCCGGCAAAATTGCGGTGGTGACCGGTGGCAGCACTGGACTCGGAAGGGCCATGGCTCTTGGTTTGGCAGGTGCCGGTGCGGATATCGTGCTGGTGGATCATCATGAACATAATGATACCCGGCAGGACATTCATGCTCTTGGTCGCAACTGTATCCAGATAATTGCCGATCTTTCCAATGATGAAGATATCGACGGTATCATCCCTAAGGTAATTCGAGAATTCGGCAGAATTGATATTCTGGTGAATAATGCAGGGATGACAAGACGAAAACCGATTCTGGATTTTGACTTGAAAGATTGGGATGACGTGCTTAATCTGAATTTGCGAACTGTGTTCCGTCTGTCGCAGGCTGCAGCAAGGGATATGGTGAAGAGAAAGTACGGAAAGATCATTAATGTCGCATCGCTCCTCAGTTTCTCAGGCGGGATCCAGGTTTCAGCCTATGCTGCCAGCAAAGGCGCTGTCGCGCAACTGACCAAGGCCTTCACGAATGAATTGGCATCTTCAGGAATCACCTGTAATGCAATAGCTCCCGGGTACATGATGACCAAACTCACTGACGCAATTCAAAATGATCCTGACAGAAACAAAACAATCAATGACCGCATTCCCGCGGAACGCTGGGGAACTCCGGAAGATTTGCAGGGTGCTGTCATTTTCCTTGCATCCAAAGCCAGTGATTACGTTAATGGACATATTTTGACCGTTGACGGCGGTTGGATGGCCCGGTAAGTTTTACCGTAGCAACTTTTCCGTCGTTCTCTTTATACAATCCACTAATTATTCCCGTACGATCCTTATAAGAGTTTTATACCTGGTTGCCTGTTTCATTGCAACTTAACATTTCTCTTTTTTTATTAATTCCATCTTGAAGAACACTATACGGCACAACAGCTTTGAGCACTCCCGTTCACCTCGCTGTTGCTGAATCTATTGGGCGTTTATCCAAGCGCCAATACACCCAGAAACATATAACATTTCATCAAATAATTAATGAAAGCAAACACTATGAAATTATTTTCTTCATTCATTTTTGCCCTGATGGTTGCAATTCCCGCATTTGCTCAAAACTGTGGTGATGTTATTATCACCGAAGTTGCAAACGCCGGCTCAAAGAAGGCACTTTACGCGGGCGGCGAATACATCGAATTGCAGGTCATAAAAGACAACGTTTCCCTCGCAGGCTGGTTTATTTGTGATTTGCCGTCGCCGAATTCGACCACCAAAGAAACTCAGGGAAGCATAGCTTTTACAGATACCGTTGGATCAGTATTTACGCACAAATTTGCAAAAGGGACGATAATTCTTGTTTGTCTTGGTGCACAAAACGATAAATACGGTGCGCATAGTTTTACCGAAACGACAAAGATTGATGAGAAAACAAAATGTGTGGTGGTCTTTCCGTATGACGGAAGCGTGAGTGCTGTGCCCAAATCGGGAAGAGTAGTAATGACTGCAAAGGATAATGTTGCGCTGGTTTCGCAGTGGGATAAAAAGGCAGCAATTGACATCGTCAGTTGGGGAAGAGATATAAGTTGGCAGGGTTGTCCGGTTGTTAACATTCCAAAGGAAAACCTGGAAAACGGTTATGTGATTTATTTGAAAAAGGGGACTGATGTTGCACAACGAACAGTTGCCGAGAACTGGATAAGCACATCAACCACGAGTGATGCGACCCCCGGAAGTGAAAACCAATAGACCAGAGAGGATATTGTAACTTGAAAGGTTCACCGCCCTGTATCATTTTCATTGAGAAACAGAGCATACCTTGCGAAGGCAATGGCTTCCTTCGGGTTTATTATGATCGAATTTATTTGCAGGTAATTTCGTGATTGAAACCATAATATGTTGTGCATATTATCCCGGGCAAGAATAACGGGATTACTGATTGCGTTTGTTATACTAATTTTCCAACCACATGAATCATCTTGAGATATTGTATTTATGAGAATTGTTTTTTCAACCGGGCTAATGTTATGTTTTTTAACTATGATGCTGGCGGCTCAAAGCTGGCAATCCGCAATTGTAAATTACACGTCGAATGGCAAACTAAATTATGTAGCCGATGTTTCCAAAAATCGGATCCCGAATTTCAGTTTTGCGGGCTATAAACGGGGTGAAGCAGCAATTCCAGCGGTGAGTGTAAAAAAGACCATAAGCCCGGTAACTGGAGACAACACGGCAAATATTCAGGCAGCAATTGACTATGTGGGTGCTCTTACACCGGATGCGGGCGGGATACGCGGAGCAGTGTTGCTGAATGCCGGAATCTATAATATTTATGGAACAATTTATATTAATTATGACGGTGTCGTTCTACGTGGTGTTGGTGACGGCAGCGATCCGTTAACTAATACTATTTTGTATGGCGTTGGTGATGGCGGAGTTGTGAATGGGGATACAATCCTCTCACAGCGTTCACTGGTTGTTGCGGGTGGCGGTTCGACGAACAGGTGGGCTAGCAAATCGGGTTCCACCTACAATATAACAAATGACACGTTGTTTGTTGGTGACACGGTTATTGCGCTCAGCAGTACATCAAGCTTTGCCGTCGGAGATAATATTATTATTTATTCTCCATCGACGACGGCGTGGCTTGAAGCGGTGAACTATGGCGGAACCCATTCAACTGATCCGGCTGCTGAACCGGGCGTGGACGTACCCTGGACTGTTTCATCCGAACTGGATATTGTTTACAACAGGTATATTAAAGCAATTAATGGTTCTTCAATAACGCTCGATGTACCCATCTACTATAAATTAAAAAGGGCTTTGTCGCAGGCGTATGTTTATAAATATTCCCGCTACAATCTCAAAAAATATATCGGCGTTGAAAACCTGCGTATCGATAATGACTATGCCAGTGCAACTGATGAAAACCATGTTTGGCAATCACTTGATCTCTTCCAGATTGAAGACAGTTGGGTCCAAAACTGCACCTTCATACATTTTGGTTTGGCCGGTGTTCGTACAGCAACTGCATCACGTATCACCATTCAAAACTGTAATTCAATTGACCCGATAAGCATTATTACCGGCGAACGTCGGTATAATTTCGATTTTTACCAGGGATCACAGCAAATACTGATCAGGAACTGCTATGCACAAAATGGCAGGCATCATTATATCTCAAATGGAACTGCCTCAACCTCAGGTAATGTTATTTTGAACTGTACTTCCTCCGGGATGTATCAGACTTCGGAGGGACACCGGAGGTGGACGCAAGCCATCCTATATGATAATCTCAAAGAACTGGACGGTCCACGATCTGATGGAAATGATGTCCTGTTGGGTCTTTATTGCAGGGGCTATTTTGGTACGTCTCATGGGTGGGCAATGGTGAACGGTGTTGCCTGGAATTGTAATGCGGCTCAGGGTAACATTGTTATTCAACAAGCGCCGACAGGACAAAATTTCGCAATTGGTTGTAAGGCAAAAAATGTAACCGGATTAACGCCGATTGCTCCGGTGAGTGAGCCACAGGGGTATATTGAAGGAACTAATCAAACCGGACTGGTGCCACAATCATTATATACGGCTCAGTTTCAGGAAAGAATGGGAAGCTACATTGCACCGACAACTCAGGCTTCAAATGTCCTGTTCTCAGCAATTTCCACAACTTCAGCAACAATAAGCTGCACGGCAGGAAACGGGGCACTGCGCATTTTTGTGGTCCGGTCGGGAGGCGCAGTAACTGCAAACCCAGGCAACAACGCTACGTATACGGCAAACGCAGTTTTTGGTTTGGGAAGTCAGGTTGGCGCCGGAAATTATGCAGTATATAAGGGCACGGGAACGTCTGTGACGATAACCGGGCTTTCAACTTCCACTACCTATTATGTCAATATATATGAACTTAACGGCAGTTCGGGAAATGAATCCTATTTAACCGCCAATCCGGCAACAGGTTCAGTTACAACTTTGACTATCGAACCGATAGTACAGGCCTCCAATATTCAATTCTCGGCAATTACTGCATCCTCTGTTACAGTAAGTTGTACAGCGGGAAATGGAACTCAGCGGATTTTCGTCATTCATTCCGGCTCCGGGGTTACCAGCGACCCGGTTGATAACATGACTTACACTCCCAATAGTAATTTTGGTTCGGGAAGCCAGATTGGTAACGGAAACTATGTTGCTTATGTCGGTACAGGTACAACAGTAGCCATATCCGGGCTTGCATCTGGTACCGTCTATTATGTTAATGTATATGAGTTTAATGGGGGAAGTGGCAGTGAGAATTATCTTTCCTCCAGTCCGGGAGTTGGATTCGTAACGACTCTGGCTACTGAACCAACAACCCAAGCCGCCAATCTTCAATTTTCCGGAATATCGGCAACTTCTTTTACTGTTAGCTGTACTCCAGGTACTGGGGCTCAACGCATAATGATAATGCATGCAGATTCAGCTGTGTCGAGCGATCCTGCAGACAATGTTACGTATTCATCGAATGGTGTCTATGGAGTTGGAAGCCAGATTGGAGCAGGTAATTATGTGGTTTATAAAGGAACCGGAACTACTGCAACAATCTCGGGGCTGAGCGCATTGACTGCGTACTATCTGAATGTTTATGAATTTAATGGAAGCGGCGGACTTGAAAACTATCTCACAATAAATCCTGCTGGCGGATCTGTGACAACTTCGGCCCCTGAACCAACGCTGCAGGCTTCCGATCTGCAGTTTTCATCTGTTACAGTTTCTTCTGTCACTCTCTCTTGCAAGAAGGGGAATGGAAGCCAGAGACTAGTTGTTGTCCGGGCCGGAGCATCAGTAACAAGCGACCCTTTGGATAACACATCATATTCAGCAAACAATGACTATGGAGTTGGATCACAGGCTGGTTCAGGGAATTATGTTGTGTATAGAGATACCGGATCATCAGTGACTATTACCGGACTTTCTGCAGGCACAGCATATTATTTTAATGTATATGAGGTGAACGGAGCCGGTGGAAATGAAAATTATTTGATAACAAATCCTGCAACAGGTTCAGTTACCACTAATATAGTTGGGATTTATTCGACAGCCACGGGCGGGGCATGGACATCCGGCGCAACATGGGTCGGGGGTGTTGCTCCCGGAGCCGGTGACAACGCCATCATCGTCAGCAGCGCCATGGTGACTCTTGCAAGTGCTGTTACTGTTTTATCAACTACAGTTAACAGTGGGGGCAGGCTTTCGCTCACTGCAAACTCCACGCTTAATGGGAATATTTATTGTGCCGGCACTTTAACCGGAAGCAGCTACACTTTGACTACCAACAGTAATGTAACTATATCGGGATCAGGAGCTTTGCTTTCCTTTTCTTCCAGCTCAGGGAAGCTTATTGCCGGTGCCGCTAAAACCTTTACTTTGGCCAATGGAGCCACGTTTGAACTTTCAGCAACAGGCGCATCGCCGCTTGCAACTGTTGTTAGCGGGACCTGGACCTGGGTAGTAGACAATTCCAGAGCGAACACAACTATTTCGTATAAAAACAGCGGATCAACCACTATTGCCGTTTTGCCAAACAGCCAGACTTATGGGAACCTGGTCATTAAATCGCCAACCGGTTCCGGCTCGAACAGTTGGACAAATACACTGGGCGCTTCACTAAACATCCTGGGAAATTTAACAGTTACCAATGTTGCTCCGGATGCAACTGTTAGGACACAGACCTTCAACATGGGTGGAAATACCATTACCGGAAATGGCATCAACAGTGCTGTTTTCATAACTAACTCAAGTGTTGGTGGAACCATTGCGCTGTTAAGCGCAACCGCAACACCTCTCACAAACTTTGCCGCAGGGTTTCCGGGGTTTGTCTCCTGCTCATACATCAATTCTTCCACCGCAAGTCTGTCTGTCCCGGGGGGAACGTACGCCGCCATTGCTATGGCTGGGACAGGCTCAATGAGTATTAACGCAAATATGTTGATTTCCGATATGCTTAGCGTCTCATGTTCACCCAGTCAGCTTTCTTCCGGAGCATTTGCCATAAGCTATGGTGCCTCATCTTCTCTTGTTTATAATGGCAGCATGGCTCAGACAACAAGCAATACGGAGTTTCCGGCTGCCAATGGTCCCACTAATGTAACATGCAACAATTCTGCAGGAATAACATTTCACGCAGCGAGGATAATTCCGGGGATAATGACTTTGGGCGGAAATGGTATTTATAACAATATCAGCAATATATCAGGTTATTCGGGGATTACGTACAGTGCTTCGGTACAGCAAAGCACAGGTTCTGAAATTGGTCCCTCACTTGAGTTGCTTACCATCAACAACTCGAACGGCGTTAAGTTGTCTTCATCAACTATGGTGGCGGGAACTCTTACTTTATCATCGGGGAAACTGCTTCTTGGAAACAGCACTCTTACACTTGGAACAGCATGCAGCCTGACCGGTACCTTCTCTGATAATGCAATGATAGCAGCAGATGGTTCAGGGAAGCTTGTAAAACTGATCTCTGATACGCAAACAGTGCCTTATGTCATCACTTTCCCGGTGGGGGATAATACAGGAACCGCTGAGTATTCACCGGTTACAATTGCGATAAACTCTGGCAGTTTTTCTTCAGCACAGCTTGGTATTACCCTAAGCAATGCAAAGCATGCTGCAAATTCAAGTGTGACTGATTTCATCAACCGGTTTTGGAACATAACAGGGAGTGGAATCACGAATCCAATTTATTCAATTGTGCTTGGCTACACACAGGCGGATATTGCAGGTACAGAGGCTAATTTAGTTGGAGGGAAATATACCTCTTCTTCCTGGGCCATAACCGGAGCGGTAAATTTGGCGACCCACACCATTACCGGAAGCAATTTAACGTCGTTTGGTGAATTTTCAGCGGGTGAAACGGTTGCTTTTTCAAGTGTTGGAAGCGGCGCCATACAAATAACTGCGATACAGGAAGGGTATTATCACGGAAGCGGTGCGCTGGCTAAGAGTGATACGCTTCAGGCATATCTTGCAACTGCCCCGGAATTCTCTCTTGCAGATTCATGTGCTCTTGTGATCGATTCGGTGACTTTTACCGGCACGGCGACATTTAAGCATGCGGCGAACGGGTCCTATTATCTGGTCTTAAAAGGAAGGGCGATTATTCAGACGTGGAGCAGCGCTGCCATATCATTCACGCGGGGTAATGTTACTTCATATGATTTCACTACAAATGCAAATCAGGCATACGGCTCCAATATGGTTCAGAAGGGAAGTAAATGGTGTCTTTATTCTGGCGATGTTGACCAGAGCGGTTTTATTGATAATAATGATCTGCTTTTAATAGATAACGATGCATATAATTTCAAGAGCGGCTATCTGATAACTGATTTAGACGGTTCAACTTTCATAGACAACAATGATCTGTTGATCTGCGACAACAATGCATATGCGTATGTTGGTATGAAAACCCCTCAGGAGAGTAAATTATTGTCCAAAATGAGAAAAAATGCGGTACCGCGGAGTTCTACTATGGAAAAGCCATGATTTATTTCTAATCACGTTTATCCGGTATCAAATCGCGTAGTAATGATCTGTCTGTCCACCTTTCTGAAAGCTTAATAAATGGCTGGTTTTGAAAAAATCAGCCATTTTTTGCATTTAAAGTCCAAAATTGAATACTTCCGTAAAAATATACCAAAGAAATTTGGAAAACATGTATATATCAGATATATTACAAATGATGTCTGACAAGTTTAAGTAAATACCAAGTACTTAGCAAAAGTCGACATTATATTCGAAAAACAAACCTATTTAAAGGTTCTGATCTTATATGAATGGCTTACGAGGTCTTATTATTGACACTTTATTTAAAGTTCAATTTATGATTTTGAATTTTACTGTCTACTTATTTTATGCACCGGCGCAACAAAGGATTAAATTACTCAGTTCACGGTCGTCCGGTGCTACTTCTTTTCAACCCCGTCATTTCCAATTCGCAGAAAACTTCAAAATAAACCATATCGGGTCATTACAATTAACTATGAGGACAAAGGTCATCACGCATTTCATGAAGAAGAAAGAAGACTTATTATCCTCAGTCATTCAGTGTAGTTTAGGCGAAACTGTATGGAATGCCATAAAGATTAGTTCACCTTTTTTCCTGCCACTTCATCAAATACAACTTATTCCATTTATATGTCCGGATAAGGTTTTCGTCATCTGAAACATTACTAAAACAAAACAAATTGGTACACATATGAAATATTTTTTACGAATGTTATTGTCAGTTATTCTCTGTTCCTTCTGTAATATGAATGCAACCACGATTACGGCAGTCGCAGGTACAGCCACTACGCCTGTATCCTGGAGCCTTACGACGAGTTGGTCTCCAGCTCAAATTCCCGGAGCAGGTGATGATGTCATCATACCCAACGGAAAAGGCATATATTTTGACGCTGCTTCGGCAACTACAATTGCCAGTTTGACGGTAGGAACAACGGGAGCTACCAAAACCGCATTTGTTATGACGACGGGGATAAGTCTCAGTATAACCGGTGATTTGGTAATTACCGGCGGAACCAACTCAACTACGGTGACGGTGCAAAATTCATTGAGTGTTGCAAATCTGACTCTTAACGCAAATTCAATTTTCGTAACAACGAATAGTACGGCGACGAATCTTACCATAAGCGGAAATCTTTCGTTAAATGCCTCCACCAGTTCATTTAAAGCTGTGTCTGCTACGTCCACTCTTCAGCACATTTGTACCATATCAGGCAATATAACTAACACTTTGGGAACAATGGATATGCGGAATGGAAGTACCGGTACCACCGGAGCCTGGGATTTTATTTTTGTAGGACCGTCTAGCACATACGCAGGTCCGGCGGCTCCTGCTACACATAATGGTTGGTTCAATGCAGTTACGATTAATAAAAACAGCGGTGCAAAGCTCACCTTGTTAAGTGATATGTGGCAAGGTTCGTCATCTGCTGCTCCTGCAACAGCTTTGACGTTTATATCAGGCATCATTGAAACAGGTAATTATACCTATTGTTATCAGGCAGGTGCAGACGGAAGTGTGTCTGGTTATAATGCCTCAAATTATGTAAACGGAGCATTCGCACGTCCCGCATCTTCATCAGCGGGATCCAGAAGTTTTCCGATCGGGGATGAGAATGGCTTCCGGTTCTTTCAACCCTACTTTGGGGCAGTTGTTACAGGGAGCCCAAATAATTTAGTGACATGCAGAGTGGTTGCAGCAAACGCGAACACCGGTTCCAGCACTTTTCCGGATGGTACAATTGATGGAGTCTCTGCAATCCGGTATTACAAGATCACCTATCTGAAACGAAGTTCTACCACAGATCCCCTTACCCTGACAAAATTCGCGGTCAGTTATGATGCTCAGGACGGGGTTGCCGCAGGGAATACGGATCTCAG